>NZ_CP071793.1:5965000-11786365 GCF_017498545.1 Sulfidibacter corallicola
ACCTCGATGTCGGCTCATCGCATCCTGGAGCTGAAGCAGGTTCCAAGGGTTAGGCTGTTCGCCTATTAAAGCGGTACGCGAGCTGGGTTCAGAACGTCGTGAGACAGTTCGGTCCCTATCTGCTGTGGGCGTAGGAGATTTGAGAGGAGCTGTCCTTAGTACGAGAGGACCGGGATGGACAAAGCTCTGGTGTACCAGTTGTGCCGCCAGGTGCAATGCTGGGTAGCTATCTTTGGAAGGGATAACCGCTGAAAGCATCTAAGCGGGAAGCCCCCCTCAAGATGAGATCTCCCTGGGGAAACCCCTGAAGACTCCTTCGAGACGAGGAGGTAGATAGGCTGAAGGTGGAAGTCTGGCAACAGATGGAGCTGATCAGTCCTAATCAGTCGTGAGGCTTAACCTTCAAATGCGCGAGGCTTGTGGGCCTATGAAGTCATGCAATGAGAGCGATTCGAAAGAAATTTCTGGTGGCAAGATCGTTGGGGTCACACCGGTTCCCATTCCGAACACCGTAGTTAAGTCCGACAGAGCCGATGATACTGGGGCGTGACGCCTTGGGAAAGTAGGTCACCGCCAGAGCTAAACAAAAAAAAATGCCGATCCTTCAGGGGATCGGCATTTTTTTTGTCCAAAACGAAGGCATCCAGATTTCGGGGAGGCGCCAAATCCAAGAGCGAAGCCCACCCATCCCCCTAAATGCCTTCAACGAAGTAAAATCCTCCGAAGAGCCCCCCGGCCAAGAGAGACGTCGGGCCAGGTAGGTTCAGCCGCCGGCTGAACTGATCGAAGCGACCCAAGCTTCGAAGGTGATCCGCGCCAAAGAGCGAAGCACACCCGCTCCCCAAACGCCGCCAACGAAGCAAAATCCTTCGAAGAGCCTCCCGGCCTAGAGAGGCGTCGGGCCAGGTAGGTTCAGCCGCCGGCTGAACTGATCGAAGCAGCCCAAGCTTCGAAGGCCATCCGCGCCAAAGAGCGAAGCACACCCGCTCCCCAAACGCCGCCAACGAAGCAAAATCCTTCGAAGAGCCTCCCGGCCTAGCGAGGCGTCGCGATCCCACCAAGCACATTGCGCTTTTCCTGGATCGGGTCCGCCACGTTGCGTGCATGTCGCGATCCTCACGTTTCTTCGCCCCGCGTAAGTAAAACGGATCGATCTAAGGTAAAGTAACCTTCTGGTTTCAACTTGGTTCCAGTGGTGACCCGATGAGCAGAGCGCCCGAGGCTTCGTTGCCGGAGAAATATCTCGATGTCTTCTCCGCCTTCACGCATTATCTATCCTACGAACGAAAGCTCGCCGTCAATACCGTCGAGAGTTACACGACGGATATCCGATTGTTTTTACAGTATTATGACGCCCGCGATCTGGGGGGATTGGCGCCCGATCACGTGAAGGAATTCCTGGAGTTGCAGAGCCGGGCCGGTGTGTCCCGCAGGAGTAGAGCGCGCAGGCTTTCGGCGCTGCGGAGTCTGTGCCGGTTTCTGTTGTTGCGTCAGATCATCACCAAGAATCCCATGGAGTGGGTGGACGCACCCTTCCCCGCCAAGCGGCTGCCGAAGGTCATCAACGAAAAAGCCGTGGATGCCTTCCTGGGCGCTCCGGACACGCAGACTCCTTTCGGCCTGCGTGACCGGGCGATGCTCGAGATTTTATACGGCTGCGGTCTTCGTGCCACCGAGATGGTTTCTTTGCAGGAATCCCAACTGAGAATGGATCCCGGATTCCTCATCGTTCTAGGAAAAGGTGGCAAGGAGCGTTTGGTGCCTTTCGGTGCACGAGCCAAATCCGCCTTGGTAACCTACTTGACCGAAGGCCGGCCTCGTTTGTTGAAGGGATCGTCGCAACACGTTTTTCTCAACCGATTCGGCACCGGCATGACCCGCCAGGCGTTCTGGCAGCTCGTCAAGAAGTACGCGACACAGGTGGGGATCGATCGTTCCTTGATCTCTCCTCACGTGCTGAGACACTGCTTCGCAACCCACTTGCTGAATCACGGAGCCGACTTGCGGGCGGTCCAGATGTTGCTAGGTCACACGGATCTCAAAACTACCGAGATCTATACCGAAGTCGCCAAGGAACGCTTGGCGAAAATTCATTCCCGTTTCCATCCTTTGGAAGGTGGGTCTGACTGAGTTGGGAAACATGGGAAGATTTTTTCGAGAAATCTTGAGAATAATTTCGTCCGATGGAGTCTTAGCTGAGTGTAGGCCAACCCCTAAAGCGGAAGAAGAGAGCACTGATGACGACTATTGATTACGGTAAACGACTAGGTTTTTTCGCTTTTCTTATTACCGCCCTTAGCTTTTCGGCCCTCGCGCAAGACGCACTTACCTTGGAAGGTGGCTCCGGTAACGCCGGATCGGCCGTCGAGCTGAGCCTTTTTGTTCGCGATGTGCAGGGCACGGTTCTCGATACCGACGACGAGGCCGAGAGCAATTTTTTTGGATTCAACATTGGCTTCAGCTTCGACGCTTCGCTCGTCGACAGCGTTGAGTGGGAGCGGGCTGGCCTCACCACTTCCCAGAATCCTTTGTTTTTCATCGATTTCAGTGAAGTCCAGAACGGCACCTCCGCTTTGGGAGTGGGCTTCAACGAAAGTATGGCGCTGACGCTTGGCGCCGCCTCGCCCGGTGATTTGGTCGCTAAGCTGCGCCTGGTGCCTTCCGCGGCCGCAGAAGGCCGTACGATTCAATTTACGGTCAACCAGAGTCAAACTTCGCTGGTGGGCCTTCAGGGCGGTATCGAATTGAACATCGCCAACGGAACACTTGCCGTGAACATCGGCAGTGTTACCGTAGACGGCGACCCCCCTGACGACCTGCCCGTGATCAACAGCTTCACCGCCAATCCCACCACCATCGAAGTGGGTTCCAGCAGCACGCTTTCCTGGTCGGTCAGCAACGCCACCAGCGTCACCATCAATCAGGGCGTCGGCAGCGTCCCCGGCAGCAGCAATCGAGTCGTGTCACCAAGCGTAACGACAGATTACACCCTGACCGCCAGCAACAGTCAGGGCAACGTGCAGGCCACGGTTCGCGTTACCGTGATCCCGGTCAATTCCGGCGATCCCCCGGTCATCGACCTTTTCAGTGCGAACCCTTCGACCATCGCGCCCGATGGCAGCTCGACCCTTCAGTGGACCGTGCGTGACGCCGATTTCGTGTCCATCGACCAGGGGATCGGTACGGTCGACAGTTCCGCATCCCGGTCCGTTTCGCCGGATGCCACCACAACCTACCAATTGACGGCAACCAACGAGTTCGGTACGGCACGCCAAAGCGTGACGGTGACGGTCTCTTCCGCGGGAGCCCCGGTCGTCAACAACTTTTCCGTCACGCCCAGCCAAATCGCGGAAGGTGAGTCGGCGACCCTGGCCTGGGACATCGACAACGCCGATGCCGTCGATATCGACAACGGGATCGGTCGTGTGGATTCTCAAGGATCCGTGATCGTCAGTCCCACGGAGACCACCGAATATACGCTGCTCGCTTCGAACCAGGACGACGAGGTTTTGGTGAAGACCACCCTTCTCGTCGCCAGCAAGCCGCGCATCAACTCGTTCACGGCGAACCCCGAGGAAATCCTGGCCGGTCAGTCGAGCACCTTGAGCTGGGATGTCCAAAACGCGACCTCCCTGACCTTGAACCCCGGCAACCTGGACGTAACCACGGCAAATACGTTGACGGTGCGTCCCACCGAGACGACCACCTACACCTTGACCGCGACCGGTGCGGGTGGTGAATCGTCGGCGAATGCGGTGGTAACCGTGACCGGTGCGCCTTCGCTGATGCTGAATGCCACCGAGATTCCGTTCGGGTCGACCACCGGCTCCCTGCAGGTCCGTTTGAGCGCCAATACCGACCAGGCCTTCAACTGGAGCCTGGCCCAGGCTCCGGAGTGGCTGACCATCACGCCCGAAGAGGGGAGTGTGGCCGCCGGTGAAACGCAGGTCGTTCGTTTGATTCCCGATCGCGACTTCCTGTTCCCCGGACAAGACGTGACCGAAAATCTGGCTTTTCAGGCTCAGGGTTTCGACAACGCGACCGCACAGGTGAGCGTCGCGCGAGCCGAACAGCGCAACGGCGAATCCTACTTGTTCTTTCCGCTCGCCGATTCCGGAACGGAGAAGATCACCCACCTGGGCGTCACCAATCTGGAGAACCAGTCCGTGGAGATGACGCTCTTGATCTTCGATCGCGACGGTTCTCGCGTGGACGAGCCCCTGGTGCAAGAATTGGGAGCTCTCGCCAGCTTCAGCCACACCATCGAATCGCTGGAGAGTGGTTGGGCGGTCGCCACACTTTCCTGGGATGCCTCGAACACGGGACCGGCCGGCAGCGGTGTCGCCAACATTCGCGCCCGCGACGGTGAAGAGCTGGTGGCCTTGAACCCGGTGAGCAGCGCGGCGGAATTCCTTTACGTACCGCATATCGCCGCCGATTTGAACACGTTCTACACTCTGGGTGCCGCAGCCAACATCTCCACCGAGACCAGTAACCTGTTTCTCGATGCGACGGAAACGGACGGTTTCGACGTGGAGGATCTGTCGTCCGGCAGTCACGCGTTCTTCAACTTCGCCGATGCCATGGGCGGCACCATTCAAGGCCCCGGATGGGGGTCTCTGTCACTGAATGAGGCCAACGATTCGCGTATGATCGGAGCTGAAGTCTTTGGTAGAACCGCCCAGTCCGGCCTGCGCCAGTCCGTGGGTGTGGGCTTGAGCAGCCAGGCTTCCCAGGAATTGTATTTTGTACATATCGCAAGCGATACGAGCCGTTTTTGGACGGGTATCGTGGTGATCAATTTGGGCGAAAGCAGCGCCGATATCCAGTTCGAGGCATTCGACACCTCCGGTCAGTTGATTGGAACGGGACAGGTCGAATCCTTCGCGGCCGGGGAGAAGAGGACCTTCCTCGTCAGCAGTGACAGCATTCCCTTCGGCGACGATGCCGCCTGGTTACGCGTCACCTCTTCCTTTCCGATGATCGGCTACGAGCTGTTCGGAACCTGGGCGCCCGCCGATCAATTTGCAGGATTCGAAAGTATTTCCGGCCTTTCTAATCGTTTGGCCATTCCCCACACTGAAGATGGCGTCAGCGAAGGGGGATGGACCGGTGTTGCCATCATCAATCCCGGTTCGAGCGCCGCCGTGGCGACGGCCCGTCTGGTTGCTGCCGACGGAACGGTCAAGGAAACCCAAGAGGTGACCATCGAGCCAAAAGAGAAACTCGTCCAACTGGTGTCCACTCTCTTCGAGACCTCGATTGCCGCGGGTGACGTGGTCCTGGTAGAATCACCTGAAAATGTAGCAGGTTTCGTTCTATACGGGTCGGGCACGACGACCATGGGAGCCCTTGTGGCTTGGCCGTATTGAGAAAAAATTGATTATTTGTGTTCACAACTAGGAGGAACGACGATGAGAAAACTGTTATGCCTGTTTGTTGTGCTGTGCGCATCCTTTGCGATGGCACAGCCCAGCCTGGAGCTGAGAGCCAAGACCGGCACGCCCGGCTTTGTGGATGCCGACACGATCGACGCCAGCCTGATTACCGCCGGCGAGGCGTTCTGCTTGCAGATCATGTTGAACAACCTGAACAACGAATTCGCCTTGGGCGGCGCCGAGTACCAAATCACCGCGCCTACCTTCCTGATGCTGGCGAACAAGAACGCAGTCGGCACCGCCAACGCGCCCTACCGCATCGATTCCGGTGCAACCGGCTGGAACACCGAGAACTTCCAGAAACTGCCCGCCAACGAAAACGGTGAAGACACTTCCACCACGCTGCGCAGCCTCGCCGGTTCCTACCGCTACGGTATCGTCGTGACCGCCGCCAGCGATCGCCCCACCAGCGGCAGCATCGTTTTGGGCGAAGCTTGCTTCGTTCGTGGCCAGGACTACAGCGCTTCCCTGAACAGCGACAGCAACGCCGGTGCTCGTGACGAGCCGGCCTGTATCTCCTCCACCGAGGTGATCCGTCTGATCGCCGCCGACAGCGGCTCCAGCCGTCACATCATCGCCAAGGGCGACGCCACTGCCGCACTCCAGGGTGAAATCACCTGGACCGCCGCCGATTTGGAAGTGAACTTCGTCAACACCAGCACGACCGTCGTAAAGGCCGATTCCACCCTGGACGGCAATGTGACTCCTGCGGACATTCTGCCCTCGGCTCGCTGCATCTTCTTCGGTCAAGCGAGTGCAAGTTGCACCTTGGGTGGTATCAGCGCCGACGAGTTCCTCACGCGTCTCGACTGCAACTGCGACGGTAACGTCAGCTCGGGCGACCTTCTGCCTTGTGGTTCTCGCGCTGCCGGCTCTCTGCCCCGCCTGTCCAAGAACCTGAACTTCGAAGCTCTGAACGAAGGCACCGGTTCTCTGAAAATCGACGCCATGGACGGTGCCGGCGCGGTTTACTCCGGTGTGGTTTTCCTGAACGGTAAAGGTGAGCTGTTCGAAGACATCAAGCTCTCCGACGCTGCCGTGGCCGATGGCTGGAACGCGATCGCCAAGTACCACGCCAACGAGCAGGCTCTGCGCTACGTTCTGTTCAACAGCAATTTCGAAGACGCCGTATTCCCGGCGCTCAACATCGCTTACAAAACCGATGGTGCCGCTTCTTGGGCCCTGGGCGATGTGCAAAACTTCAACGCTCGCAATGAAGCGCTCACCGTTGCCGGTAACCGCGATCATTTGGGTGTGAAGAACCAGTAAATGGTTCAATCGGGACAGCCAATTTTATTCGCTCGTCTCTTGTGTGGAGACGGGGGCTGGCATGCAACCTGCAGCCTCCCCAGAGTGATAAAATTGGCTGTTCTCTCGTTTGCCCCTTAACATTCTGTTTGAATTGTTTTGAGGCGTATAACTCATTAGAATGAGTGGTCATTGAGTGAATCATTCATTTTATTGGTGTGTCTCTGACGATGAATCTTTACCTCAAAAAACAAGAGATGGTGGGTAATTAAATGGTAACTAAAATCAGAACAATCGTTCTCTGCGCCTTGATGGCAGCGGCTTTTGTGCCGGCTTTCGGCCAAAGCCCCCAAGGCACAGTTAAGCTGAGAATCGGTAGCGTTCAAGTCGACCCTGCCGACATTACCTCCGCAGCCTGTATTCAGGTTCCGATTTTCATCAATGACCCTGATCAGGCCAACCGGGATTTTCTTCAGGTAAGCTGGTCCGTTCAGTTGTCCGGCGATGAAGCGCTGGTCGATGGTGGCTTTGGTTCCGACGTGATCGTCGCCAACGCCTTCACCAACTCCACGACCGGTCTCACCAACCCCGGTACCGATCTCACCGACACCGGTGGTGGCGGCAACACGCCTTCCTGCGGGTTGATCTTCAACCAAGCCACCGAAGGCGGTGCTGCTGTTGATTTCGAAAGTGGTAATGCAAACGCCACCATTTTCACCAACAACGCAACCGATGGCGTCGTGGCCCGTAAATCCGCCACGTTTGTCAGCTTCACGGGTTCCATCCTGGTTGACGGTCCGCAGAACACCGACATCATGGTTGGCGTCTTGGAGATTCCCATCGTGGCCAACCCCGCGGTCGGTCGTATCACCGTTCAGGCATCCGACCTCGTCGACGGTGGCTTGATTGATCCCAACCTCTACCAGTTCGACGACGGTACCGCTGGTCGCCGCGTTCCCCAGTCTCGCCGCTTCGACGTCACCGAAGCTATCGGTCACATCGATATCTTCAGCGCCGTCGACTGCTCCGGTGCTTCCGTGGTTGACGCCAACGCGACTGCCGGTGCACGCCCCACCCTGCGTGGTGGTGCCGTAGGCATCAACTTCCTGGATCCCCAAGCCGGTGGTAACGGTGGTGCTTTGGACTTCACCTTCGATCACGCCGCAACCGTCACCGACATTCGTGTTCAGGGTTCCGACGGTTACGACAACACCTTCTCGGCTACCGGTACCCAGTCCACGCTTTCCATCAATACCGCTACCGACAACTCTCCCCAAGCCGCCAGCAATGTCACCTACACAGTGACGTACGGTGTATTCTTCGCTCCGGCCGGTGAGCCCATCTTCGGTGGTTCCTGTTCCGTGGGGACCGAGTGGAACGCTCCGACCGTTACGGTCGCAGCCGATTCTCAGCCGGTTCAGGGTGGTAACACCAATATCGACGTCACCATGTCCAACGTGGTTTACGACGCGGGTAACTCCCGTTTCGCTCAAATGACTTCCACTGCCCCTGGTTTCACTGGCCCGGTCAATCTTAACGCGCCTACCTCCACTTCCGGTGTAACCCTGACCTACGACGACCCCTATTCGATCACCGGTATCGATGCGGACGATCTGGGTCTCTACACCGTCATGGTAACTGGCCCCAACGGTCAGTCCGCTACCGACAGCTTCCAGCTCGTGACCGATCCCCCCGAAAACTTGGTGAACTGCGCCACGGTTCCTCAAGCCACCATCGGCGGCACCGTGACGATTCCTCTGGCCGGTAACAACGTGACCGGTTGGGAAGTCGTCTACAATGGTGTAACCCAAAACCTGCCCGCAGATGCCACGCAAGTCGTTCTGGATCCCATCGTGGGCACCGCGACGACCGTGACCATCACCGCTCAAGGTTTCGACAGCTCGGGTAATCCGGACACCGACGTCGAAACGTGTACGCTCGACTTTGTCGCTCCCGCGTGTGGCGCAACCACCCAAAATCCCGACTCCACCGCCACTCCGGTCGATGTCGGCACCGTCATCACCCTGACCCTGGTTTCCGAAGGTGCGATCACCGCAACCATCGGCGGTACCGCGATGACTCAGGGTGCTACCGTAGGCGACGAAACCACTTGGACCGCTACCCACACCGCGCTTCGCGACGAAACGATCACTGCCGTGATCACCAACCCCGACGGTGAAACCGCCGAGTGTACCTGGGTCATCGACATCAACTGTGCGCCTCCCGAAATGGTCGACGTTTCCGGTGAGCCGGGCACGGTTGGCACCATCACCATCCTGGGTACCCCGGGCTGCACCTACACCGTCACCGTCAGCGATCTGAACGGTAACGTGATCGACACCATCGACATCGACATTCCCGATTGCGGTGAAGATCTCTGTGAAGGCACTGCCAGCTACCTGATTCCCGCCGACGCCGTGTTCGGTGTTGGTCAGCAGGGTCAGGATCCCGCCGGCGGCACCATCCGCACCGTACCCACCTTGGGCGAATGGGGCATGATTGCCTTCATCACCCTGCTCATGGCGTCCGGTCTGGTCTACATGAGAAAGCGCCGCATGGCATAAGGATCTTTTCAGATCACTTGAAAGGCCTCCCTTCGGGGAGGCCTTTTTTGTTTGGGCATACCCCGTTTTGGCGGTTCAAATTTATCGGAACGACGCGAACGTTCGATGATGGATGTGAAGGCCCCGCTTCCTGGCCGGTAGATTGACATCTCGCGCCTTAGTGTTTAAAATACACTAAATCTTTGAAGGGGGGCACCATGACTTGTGCGCTGCTGATCATCGATCCTCAGAATGATTTTTGCGACCCCACCGGCGCGCTCTACGTGCCTGGCGCCGAAAACGACATGGAGCGGCTCGGGCGCTTTATCGCCACTTGGCGCCATCGGTTTTCCAGCATTCATGTCACCATGGACAGCCACCACCACTGGGACATTTCCCATCCGCCTTTCTGGGTGGATGCCGAGGGCAATCATCCCGAGCTCTTTTCACAGATCGGCATCGAGGATTTGAGTTCCGGTCGTTGGCGCACGGCCCAACCGTCTTGGCAGGAACATGCGGAGCGGTATGTGGCCACATTGCACGATTCCGGTCGTTACCAACTGACGATCTGGCCGCCTCACTGTCTCCTGGGCAGCACGGGTCACGCCGTGTATCCCTGGCTGTTCGAAGAGTTGAAACAATGGGAATCCGACGTGGGCCGACCGGTCGATTTCATCTTGAAAGGCACCAATGTGGGGACCGAACACTACAGCGCGTTACGCGCCGAAGTTCCCGATCCCCAAGATGAGGAGACTTCGCTCAACCGGGCGTTGATCGAGCGCCTCACCCGAGAAGACATCACGCGCGTCTTTGTGGCCGGAGAGGCCTTGAGCCATTGCTTGGCAAGCACTCTGTTGGATTTGGTAGAAGAGGTGGATGCGGAAGCGTTTTCGCGGTTTGTGCTTTTGCGGGACTGTACCAGTAGTGTGCCGGGCTTCGAGAAACTGGGCGATGTCTTCCTCGGGAAGATGCTGCACCGAGGTCTTCGTATCTGCAATACGGACGACTTCGAAGATTCTCTTTTCAAGTAATCGATAGCTCAGAGGGTTTCCAGGAAGCCTTGCCATTTCACGTAATGGCTGCCTTGCCAATAGAGCTGATCGCAAGATTCGCAACGGTAAACGGTGTCGTAATGGTCGCGGACACTGGGCGGCAGTCGATGAAGTACCTGCTCCTTGTCCACATTGGCGATGCGGCCGTTGCAATGGCTGCAACGCACTTGGGTTCCCAGGTAACCTTTCATCGGGTAACGGGAGACCAGCTCGGTGAATTGAATGCGCGGATCGGTACTGCGCAACCAATGACCGTATTCGACACGACCCCTCTTCAACAGGCCGATATCTCTGGACAAGGCGATTCGGCGTTCTTTTCCCGCGATCTCCGCGATGCGTTCGTCACCCAAATCCTCGCGTTGATACAGGGTGTCGAATCCGGACATGCGTAGATAGCGCGCCAGGGTGCCCAGATGGACGTCCAGAACGAACCTTGGCCGTTCTCCGGGATGATTTGGGAGCAAGGCATCTTCGGGAAACCCGGATGGGATGGCGTCGCAACCAAAGACCTCGACGACGTCGCCCTCGAATAACTGGTAACCGAAGTCGACGGGCCGGCCGTTGACCACAATGGCACAAACCTCCGGGTGGGGAGGCCCGATCGCCTCGATGGCGTCTTTGACCGAAGGATGTTCCTGGAAGGAGTAGGACATACGCGCAGGTGTCGTTCCTTTCGGCAGAAAGTCCCGAACACTCCCGGAAAATGTGAAAAAAGCGTTGTTCGTTCCCATGGCCCATCCAAAGAACGCGGTTCGCGGTCCTGTGATCAGTCTAGTTCAAACAGGCATGAGAATGAAGGCGGCATAATGTTCCAAAGCCGACTCGGCGACCACTGCGACGCGTGGCGATGGGAGACACAATGCAAAAAGGCCCGGAGTTCCTGGAACCCGGGCCTCCATTGGTCGGTACACCACCCCATCAGAGGGGGGGATGCGTTTCCGGTTATTCGGCCAGCAGGCCTGGGATCATCCAGTTCACCGACTGAAGCAGGAGTTCCTCACGCGCGAGTTCAGACAGATGACCGAACGGCATGGTGAAGTAGACCACGCGGAACCCGTCTTCGACGGTGAAGATCGCGGTACCGCTCGAACGATTTTGCCCGTAATAGCCGTCGTACGCGTAACAGGCTTTTGCGGGCGGCTGGATATCCACCTCGCTTTGGTACCAAACATTGTCGAGCGACAGCCAATAGGGCGTGTCGAGGATGCCGCCGTCGATCGGCACGATTCCCGGCACGCGCCCGCCATGCGCGACATGCGTGGCGTGGAGGTAATCCCGGAACAGAGGTGTGTCGTCGAGGTAGAGCGATGCATAGGCACCCGAAAGAACCAAGTTTCCGCCCCGGCTCAAGTAGTTTCGGATCATGTCGCGCTGGGATGCATCGAAGTGGTTGCCCTGATCGGGGTGGTAGTAGCCCAAAGACCAGATGACCATCCCGCCGAGATAGGGGCTCAGGTCGGTGACGGGACCTTGGGAGCGGATCTCCCAGACCTCGTATTCGATTTCGTTGCTGTCGAGAATTGTCGCGAAACTTTGGAGATAGCTGTCGTTGCCGTAGGTGGAGTCGTTGACTAACAAGATCCGTTGACTGTCGCCATGGCCTTCCTGAGCCTGGGCATAGGCGATATCCGAATAGTTGGACAAAGAGCCGGATTGGCTGATGGCGCGAATCGAGTAGTAATACCACTCACCTGGAATCAGATCACCATCCAAATAGTGGGTCGAGCTGATGGGCTCCTGATTGATGCGCGTCCAGCCGACCGAGGGGGTGGAGCGATAGATGACGAATCCTGCGAGGGTGGGATCGCTCTGATTGGGGTCGTCGCCGGTTCGCCAGGTGACCTGAATGCCTGTCGATCCCGAAGTGGCTGTGACGTTGACGGGCGTAGCCGGTAGGCCACCACCGTCGCCGCCGTCGGAACCATCGCCACCATCACCACCGTCGGAGCCGTCACCGCCATCACCACCGTCGGAACCATCGCCACCATCACCACCGTCGGAGCCGTCACCGCCGTCGTCTCTAGCACTTGCCGATGTGCTGTTGGAGGGATTGGATTCATTGCCGGCGAAGTCCTGCGCAATCACCTGGTAGTAGTAGGTTTGGCCAGGAGTGACCGCTGTGTCGGTTGCGGTGGTCGCATCGGCGTTTAATTCGGCGATGGCCGAGAAAGGGCCTTCGGCATGTTCGGACCGATGTAGGGTGTACCCCGAGAGGTCGGGCTCGGTATTCGCGTTCCAGCTCAGCGCGATGGCGCCGATTTCACCCGAGGCGCGTAAGCCGGTGGGAGCCGAGGGCGGTGTATTGTCGGTCGAGCCTTCGGTGCTGAACGGGCCTTCGATGACGCAGGTGGCTGTCACGTGGTTTCCGCTGCGATTCAGGCTGCCGAACCAGGATACGGCGGAGATGAAGTTGTTGCCCAAGGGATTCAGCGCCGCCAAGGCATCGTCCATGCTCTGTTCGAATTGATCCCGAGTCGCCCCTTCCGATTGTTGGATGTTCTTGGTCAGGGTGAAGGAAGCTTGATAACGACCTTTCCACGTCCGGAATTGGGTCATCTGAGCTTGCACGGTGCTGCCGAGAATGGATTCGATGTCGCCGGCGTTGTCGGCCGGGAGACTGTCGGGCGTGCGTGCCGTAGGGACGTCCTCGGCGAACAGGCCGCTCCCGTCCTGGAGCGCCGCGATCTGTGTATCGAGGTATTGGGTGTATCCCTGTTGCAACGAGGCGTCGTTGGCCATGCGCAGATATATCGCATCGACCTTGGCGGCCTGGTTGCTGCGAACTCCGTCGAGCAGTTCGGCCAGGAGGTCCGGTTGCTCGGCATCCAGGTAGGTGAACAGGTAACCCGAATACCGATAGAAGTCGAAACCGGAACTGTAGGTGGCCCGCACGATCTCGGCCACGGTCATGCGCCGGCTGTCTCCGGCAATGTGCTCCGCATAGATGCGACGGGGGAGCACCTCGTGTTCGCGGGTGCTGCCGGCCAGGAATTCAGCCAGCCCCTCCGCGTACCAGGTCAGGCGATCGCCCTGATAGATTTCCCCTTCACCGAAGCTGGGAACCACGACGTAGCGACCGTCCAGATAGTGGACGTACTCGTGGCGGAGCAATTCTTCCAGAGTCAGATAGGATTGATCGGGCGTGCGATCGTAGGTGAAAAGGGTTGCCCAATTCTCGATGTAGATACCGCCGTTGTTGGTGTCCGTGCCGTAAAGGAACGGCTGGAACTTTTGGTAGTCGTCGGGGGAGGCGTAGATGACAAGGGTGGCGTTCTCGTTGGTGTCGCCGGGGGTTTCCTCCAGGAAGGTGGTCTTGCGGAAGAATTGCGCTTCCACTTCCTGCATGGCGTCGTAGAGTTGCGCCGCCTTGGCGTAGGAGATCGCGGTCTTGAACGTGACGCGTCCTTCGTCGAATACGAAGGTATTTGGGAGCGCCAGAGCGTGGACCTCGGCCTTGATCGCGTCCAAATCGAGTTGGGTGCCGTCGGAAAGAGTGGCTTCGTAATACCAGGACAAGTAGTTCAGGGCGTTGAACCAGGGACCGGAATGGACTTCCTGGTTGTAATAGGCCTGACTGAGAATGGCGTGAGCGCGTTGCGAGGTTTTGGGTTCCAGCACGCTGAAGTTACCCAGCGCGTAAAGGGAGTTGTTGACGATGGCCTCGGTATTCTCGTCGTATTGTGTCTGTAGGGCATAGTCCTGCACGAGATTCAGAAAACGGTCGTCCAGAAGGCGGTACCAGGGGCTGTTTTCGCCGTGGGTTCCGTTGTAGATGCCGGGTTGCCGAGCCAGCGTCGAAAAGAGATTGAAGGCCGCTTGGCGTTCTCTGTACTCCTTGGCGAGATCGGGGTTGTCGCGAAACCGGGTCAACATCCAGTACACCGTATCGATTACGCGGTGACTGCCGCCGTTGCTGTCGATGGAAACGGACCATTGCATCCGCAACGCGGACATGGCCGAAGTTTCGTTTCTGAACGCACCTTGCGCGGCAACACGGTCAGTGGCCGTCTGCAGCACGGGAAACAGGTCGGACGGATAGGTGAGATCGTCCTCGTACCATTCGTGGAACAGGGCGATTTGCTGGAAATACATCAGCCGCTCGATGCGAACCGCATTCTCGGGAAGCCGATGGGCTTCGTTTTGGGTCAGTTGGGCGACGGCCTCCAAGCGATCGTTCGATAGTGCACGGGCCGTTTCGGCGTTGAAGGTCCACAGCACGTCGAGGCACGATTGATCGGCGTCCGCCACGGCATCGGCGAAGGCTTGACCGGATAGGTTGCCCCACTCGTACGCGGAACAGGGACTGGAAGCTTTGGCGCGCAGGGGCGTGTGGTGCAGGGGGATCCGGTCCTGAGTCTCCCTGGAGGTCCACGCGGGGCGGGGTGGATGGGTTTTGTGGTGAGGCAGCGAGACGCGTTCGGCGCAAAACGCCGGACGATGTTGAACGCGGCCGCGAGGGGCGAGGTCGGTGGGACGACTGGAGGCGGAAAATGCCGGAAGGGCGGTGAGTGCCATCAAAACGCAGATAGAAATGCTGGCCAAAAAGCGAGTCATGTCTGATCTCTCCTCTATTGAAAAACTTGGTAGAGGCAGATATGAAGAATATTCTACTGATATATTAATGTAAATGGATTGTAATGCTTGGGCTCCGGTTTTGTAAAACCTTTTCTTGGTTATCTTCGCTCCGGTGTGATCCAGCTCTAGTTCGAGGTTCCTATCGAGTGCACCCTCAAAACCTAAATCACCACGACGCTGCGCTCAACGCGTTTTGTTAGAGTGGTTTGGAAGTGCGAGGTATGGCGCGTGCAACCTCGTGGGCCACGCCTTTCCCCGAAAGGATCGCCTATGGAACCGGAGACAGGTGATGTCATCCGTGAGGAAATGTAAAAAATCAGGTATATGCGTGCGAACGCACTTGCTGAGCCGGTGAGATTTTGGATCGAGTGCATGATTCTCCATGATGACGAATCTCACCGTCAAACACGCATTGGTTATCCTTGTGTGCTATCCCACGTTTTGAAGAATTCGAGGTTGGCCAACCCTGGGTTTCGAATCTTGCGACATGAAAGTCGTGTTTTTCAAACTGGTTCGCAATACCTTGGAAATAAGCGAGGTAACAACTTTTCGCGATGGGCTTAACAGCCGTGTAGGTCCGCTTGGTGAAAAAAAGTTGGTGACGTTAAAAAACTTGATGAGCCATTTTCCCTTCGGGTTACGAAGGTATAGGTAAGGATACCTGCAACTACCCGACAACCTCGGATCTCGCGCTTGAGACAAGCAGCCATGCAAATGCAGAACGCGAAGTACCAAATCGTCACCGGAAACGATCGTCACCCGTTTGTGGCGCTACCGTTCCCTGAAGCTCCTATCCCTGCCATTGGGTGATGCACCCAAAAACCCGAACCGAGTTCGAAGGCCGAAGGTGAACTTTGGGCTTCGGGCCGTCCAGCGAACTTTGACGACGTCTTTATTGGGGGGTTATATGAGTTTGTCGCAACTGGCTCACGAACTCATGGTCTTTCGGCAGAATCGCGATTTGGTGGAACCGTCCCGTGTGCACCTTCTCAGTCGGTGCCAGGCTTGGATCGATGCGGCGGATCCCTGTTGGAAAAACGAGTCGCTCCTGGCCGACCAGTTGGCGTGGTTACTCGCCAATCGGTTCAAGGCTGCATCTCACATCGTGGCCGCGATTTCGATCGGCAACGGCGTGGGAATGACCCTCGAGGGTTCTCGAAGTCATCTCCATACGGCAAGGTGTTAGGGCGATCAGTACCAGCTTGACGGGAGTCGGAAAAGTCGTTATCGATCCCGACCAAAAGGCCTAGACCCTCGCTGTTCGGAATGAATCGCCACCTTTTGGTCTCGCCTGCATTTATGCCGAAAAGCGCTCCACGGAAAGGTCGGCCAAAGACTGGGCGGAGGTTGCCTGTACCGATTGCTCGGCGGCGATTTCGCTGATGATCTTGCCCGTGATGGGTGCCAGCGTAATGCCGATCATCGCGTGGCCGGTGGCGACCAACAAATTATCGAACCTATCGCTGCGCCCGATCATCGGCAGGCCGTCCGGCGTGCAGGGGCGAAACCCGGACCAGATTTGGCCGCGCGACACCGATTCGGCCCGAAAATCGGGAAAATAGGTCGGCGCCGCCTTGAGTATGGAGGCCACGCGCTTGCGATTGATGCTGGGGTCGAGGCCTGCTAGTTCCAGGGTGCCGGCGAAGCGAATCTGATTTTCCAGCGGGGTGACCGTGGCTTTCGCCTCGGCCAGGATCATGGGAATTCGCGGTGAAACGGTGGGACCGGGAAGCGTGATGCTGTAGCCTTTTGCCGCTTGAACCGGCAATTTCAGACCGAGCGTCCTCGCGATCAAGGGTGACCAGGACCCACCGGCCAAGAGGATTTGGTCGGCGGTGAAATCGCCTTGGTTGGTGCGCACGGCGACAATTTTCCCCTGCTCTTCGACGAGTTCGGTCACTTCGGTTTGCGTGTGGATCGTCGTTTGTCCCTTTTGCTTCAATTTGGCGGCAAGAGCGGTGACGAATCGGCCGGGGTCCAGGTGGGCGTCCTGTGGATAGTAAACGCCGCCGATGATGCCATCCGGCACGTGCGGCTCGAGCGCACGCAGGGCCTCCTGGTCCAATTCCTCCACGGGCATGCCCATGCCTCGCGCCAAGTTGGCGCCCTTGAGGCAGTCCTGGCGACCCTTTTCCTTGGCGAAGAGCATCAGGAGACCTTCTTTGCGGTAACCGAAAGAGAGATCGTCGATGGCGGCCAATTCGTCGAACAGGGGCAGGCTCGCCTGGATCAACTCGTGGATGATGGGCATGGAGCGGCGCATCCGCGATTCGGAACAGGCCGACCGGAAACGCCAGATCCAGGAGATCAAATCGGAACTCAGACGGGGTTTGATGTAAAACGGGCTGGACGAATTGAATAGCCATTTCAGGCCCTGGCTGATCACACCCGGCGCGGCCAGGGGCACCACGTGGCTGGGCACGATCAAACCCGCGTTGCCGTGAGAGCAGGCGCCGCCCACCTCGCTTTTCTCCAGCACGGTGACGGAAAATCCGGCTTGATTCAAATAGTGCGCGGAGCAGATGCCAATGGCGCCGCCGCCAACGATCAACACATCCGACATGGTGCCTCCCGATCCTGTTTGCTGAGACTGACGTATTCGCGAGAGAGAAGAGTGGGGCACCCACACGCGGGGCACCCGCTTGTTTCAGAGTACCTGGAATCCGTGCGCGAAGGGGTCCTCGTCATCCACGAAGATCGAGTTGATCCCCGTGACGCGGGCCCAGCCCTCGATGCTGGGAATGATCGCGTCGTACGAGCCCACGCGTGCCTGACCTTCGACCCGGGCTCGGAACAGACTGCCGATCACGCTCTCGTGCACGAAACTGTCGCCGACGGCGAGCTTGCCGCGTGCCGCCAATTGGGCTACGCGCGCCGAAGTGCCCGTTCCGCAGGGAGAACGGTCGATCGCCTTGTCACCGTAGAACACCGCGTTGCGGGCGTCCGCTTCGGGATGGCGTGCCTCGCCCGTCCACTGGATGTGACTGAGGCCGCGAATCGTTTCGTTTTCGGGATGGTCGAAGGTGTAGCGATCGTTCATGGCCTGGCGTAACTTGGGGCTGATACGCACCAAATCGCCGACGCTGAACGCCTTCATGCCGGCGTAGTTTTCCTGGGGTTCGACGATCGCGTAGAAATTGCCGCCGTAGGCGACGTCCAGCTTGAGCGGGCCCAATTCGGGACAGTCCACTTCCAAGTCGGTGGAATGGAGGAACGAGGGCACGTTGGTGATGCGAACCGCGCTGATGCGATCGCCTTCCTTGCGGTAGTGCGCCTCCACCAGACCCGCGGGAGTGTCGAGTTTCAGGACGCCCGGCGTTTTGGGGGTGACCAGGCCCTGCTCCAAGATCACCGTGACGGTGCCGATGGTACCGTGCCCGCACATGGGCAGGCATCCGCTGGTTTCGATGAACAGGAAAGCGATGTCGCAATCCGGTCGGGTCGGCGGATAGAGAATGGTGCCCGACATCATGTCGTGGCCGCGGGGTTCGAACATGAGTGCCGTACGAATCCAATCGTATCGGGAGAGAAAATCCTGGCGGCGCGCGCTCATGGTGTCGCCTTCGAGAAAAGGTCCTCCGCCGGCGACGACCCGAACCGGGTTCCCGCAGGTGTGGGCGTCGATGCAGAGAAAGGTGTGCTTGGCCATGGTCGATCCTTTCGTGCGGCGAGCCACGACGAGGCCGTCCGATCGAGTACGGGACCCACCGTCCGGAGACGGACGGCGCCCCTGGTGTTCCTCGATCGGAAACCGCTCCACGTGTGGTCGCCACGCTTGGCGTGAAGTTGCGAAAGCTTCGGTGGGAGTCAGGTTCCCTGGGATTGGGAATAGGCCGATGGAATGCGACGCGCCTTAGAACATCTCCAAGGCGGCGCGCGTGAATTGCTCCAAGTAGTCCATGAGCTGATCGGAGGCGGCAGCGGCCGCTTCTTCGTTGCCTTCGGCAACGGTGTCCATCAGCTTCGCGTGCAGGGTGGCCGATTGGCCGAGATCGCCATTGCCTTGATAGAGGTACCAAAACCGGCGGCAGTGGGCGTGCAGCGGTGCGCAAGCACGTGCGGCGAAGGGGTTTCGGGATGCGTCTTCCAGAACTTGATCGCACTCGCGGTCGTAGCGCATGAACTCCGCGGTGTGCTGGGTTCGTGCGGCCGCGGCGAGGTTCGCGGCGAGATCGGCCAACTGGGCGCGATGCTCGGGGGTGGCGCGTCTCGCGGCACGAGTGGCGATCAGGCGATCGAGGACTCTGCGGGTTTCCAGCAGGGCGAGGTGCTCGGTGATGTTGACCTCGGTGACCATCATGCCGCGACGGGGCATGGTCACGACGAGCCGTTCGGAAGTCAGGCGCTGCAAGGCCTCACGCAAAGGAGTTCGGCCAATGTTGATTTCCCGGCTGAGTTCCGCCTCGGAGAAGATCGTCCCGGGTGCCAATTTCAACGTGACGATCATTTCCTCGATAACGGAATAGGCTTTTTCGGCTAGACTGCTGGGCTGTTTCTGCATAGTCCTTTTCGGTTGGGGCCTGGCGGCCGCCCTTTTCTGGAGTAAGGCACTTTGGGTCATGTTCGACTTCCCGATTCCGGCTCAACCGGCCAAATAGGTGGTTTTGACCGTTGTGTAGAATTCGATTGCCGCCGGCCCTTGTTCGCGTGGGCCGTAGCTCGAATCTTTTCTGCCGCCGAAAGGAACGTGGTAGTCCACACCCGCCGTTGGTAAATTTACCATGATCATACCCGCTTCTGCATGGCGTTTAAAGTGCAATGCGTGTTTTAGCGACGTGGTACAGATTCCCGAAGACAAACCGAATCCGGTTCGATTGGCTTCTTCGAGGGCCTGTTCGTAGTCGGCGACTCGTATGACCGAGGCCACCGGGCCGAAAATTTCTTCGCGATTGATGCGCATGTCGGCCGTGGTTTCGGTGAACAGGGCGGGCGCCAGGTAGTACCCTTCGCGCGCCAGTTGCAGGCGATCGCCGCCGTAGACGAGCTTGGCGCCTTCGCTCTGGCCGATTTCGATGTACTCGCGCACGCTGTTGAGTTGGCGACCGTCGACCACCGGGCCCATTTGGGTACCCGCCTCACGGGCATCGCCGACCACCAGCTTGGCGAGGCGTTCGGTCACGGCATTGACGAAACGATCGTGAATGCCCTCGGTCACGATCAGGCGGCTGGAAGCGGTGCAGCGTTGGCCGGTGGAAAAATAGGCGCCGTTGACGGCAATGTTGACCGCCGTGTCCAGATCGGCGTCATCCAGTACGACGAGCGGGTTCTTGCCGCCCATCTCCAGTTGGAACTTGGCCATGCGACCCACGCAGGTCGCGGCGATCCGGCGACCGGTATCCACCGAACCGGTGAAGGTCACGGCGTTGACGCGAGAATCTTCCACGATGGCGTTGCCGATGACGCTACCGCGACCCATGACCAGGTTGAAGGTGCCGTGCGGCAGATCGGCCCGAGATATGATCTCCGCCAGGGCCCAGGCGCTTCCGGGCGTGAGTTCCGCCGGCTTGAAGACGACCGTGTTGCCGAAGGCGAGGGCCGGCGCGATTTTCCAGGCGGGGATCGCGATCGGGAAATTCCAGGGGGTGATGATCCCGACGACGCCCAGCGGCTCGCGCGTCACCTCTACCGCGACGCCGGGGCGAATCGAGTCCACCAGATCGCCGGCCATGCGCAGCGCTTCACCCGCAAAAAACTTGAAGATCTGACCGGCACGGTTCACTTCGCCGATCGCTTCGGGTAGGGTCTTGCCTTCTTCCCGCGCCAGGAGGTCGCCCAATTCCTGTTTGCGCGCGATGATTTCGGAGCCGATGAAGTCCAAGGCGTCGGCCCGCTGTTGGGGCGTTTTTCGAGACCAGGTCGGAAAGGCTTTGACGGCGGCTTCCACGGCCGCTTCGGTGTCGCGTTTCTCCGCACGTGCGTAGCGATCCACCACGTCGCTGATATCGGACGGGTTGATGTTTTCGATGCTTTGGTCCGACGCTTTCCAGGCGCCGTCGATGTAATTTGCCTTCATGTTTCGCTCCTGTTGATTGAAATGGCTGAGCTGACAAGAGAACGCTTGTGGACGATGAGGTGTTCGACATGGGGGGTTCCGCGATTGGGAACCGGATGGGACCGTTTTCCGTCTGCGCGGAGAAGCGGCGATCCGTCCAGGGGAAAGGATCGCATGCGGATCATCAACTCGGCATGGGAAAACCGGCCCTTTCGGCGAAAAGTCGAGAATCCATCCCCCGGTTCGGCCGGGGGATGGTGTCTGAGGAGTCGCCTGGTCGGGCGTGGTGTATTCGGCATTCGTTCCTGAGGAAAGGGGGAGAAGTGGTGGCTTTCCCCGGAGAACGAACACCGAATAAGCTTGATCCGCCGCAAAACCGGTGCGGCGGGAGACCGTCGCGCATGGGGGAACAATCGCGAGGGCCGGGGGGAAATTTGGTGTGACAGGCCGGTTGTCGTTGATCGATAGGTGGGCGATCGCCGCCTTGGGGCATGCGGAGAGCGCCTAAAAAGAGGGGAACCGGCTCGAACGAGCGGTTGAGGGGATGCTCCCTCGAACCGGTTCCCACGATGAAGATACGCGGATGTGTCGATCACATCGCGAAGAGGTGCGATGCGATCGACGTCACCGCGTTTTGATCAGCCCGCTCGCGGTCGGGCCCCGCATATGACCTAAGCGAGAACGGTCTGATCGTTGTGAGCTGCTTTTGCCAGCTCGGGTCGAGAAGCGAGACATTCGTCGATGATTTCTTCCACTCTGCGGCGTTCTTCGCCGGCCAGAGGTAGACGGGGGGCGCGTACGTGTTCGGTGCCGAGGCCGGTTTTGACCTCCGCCAGCTTGATGTTCTGCACCAGCTTGGTGGACACGTCCAGGTGGAGCAGCGGCATGAACCAGCGATACAGTTCGCGGGCCAGGGTGAGATTGCCGGCCAAGGCGGCCTGATAGATGGCGACCGTTTCGCGCGGGAAGGCGCATACGAGGCCGGCGACCCAGCCGTCGGCCCCCAGCAGCAGGCTCTCCAGAGCCAGGTTGTCCACACCGCAGAAAAGGCGGTAGCGGTCGCCGAGCAGGTTGCGGATATCGGTGATGCGACGCACATCGTCGGAGGATTCCTTGATTGCGACAAAATTCTCGCAATCGGCCAATTCCGCCAGGATGTCGGGGGTGAGGTCGATCCCGTAAGCAACCGGATTGTTGTAAAGCATGATGGGCAGGTCGGTCGACTTGGCGACGGTGCTGAGGTAGGCAACGGTTTCACGATTATCGGACTTGTACAGCATGGGCGGCAAAAGCATGAGGCCGTCGGCGCCGAGATCCTTGGCATCGGCGGCCAGTTGGCAAGCGGCCTGAGTGGTGTTTTCCGCGATGGTGGCGAGCAAAGGAACTTGTCCCTTGATTTGAGCGGCGGCAGATTGTATGGCACTGCGTTTTTCTTCAGGAGAAAGAACACTGTTTTCGCCGAGCGTTCCAAGAACGATGATGCCATGGCAGCCACTGTCGAGCATGGCTTGGATATGGCGTTGGAATGCGGGAGAATCGAGTTGGTCGTCGGCGGTGAATTTCGTAGTAACGGCAGGGAATACGCCGTGCCAATTAAACTGCATGATGGAACTCCTAAAAGATTTACTGGGGGCGGAAGGGACGTCAATCAGAGTGACGCAACAAATAAATCCGCAGAAGAAGGGACGATCGCGTCCGGCTACGTTTGCTAAATATGTGATACCACTGATATATCAGTGAGTGCAACAAAAAAACGCGATCTCTATCGATTTCCTGTTTGTTTTTGTTCGGTTTTTCGTTTTGCTTGACCTCGGCCGCTTTTTCCGGCCTTGTCCCCGAGCCTCCACGATTCTGAAGCGGCTCGCATGGGCCCTTTCCGGAGGCCTTTCCAAATAAAAAAAGAGCGGCTCTTTCGAACCGCTCTCCTTGTTTGGATTTCGTGAATGGCGGATATCGAGTCCGCCCACCTCGATGGGGGCTCGCTCGGATCTCGCGATTACAGGGCCGGCAAGGTGTGCTTGCGACCCTTGTTCTGCTTTTTCAAGTAGGCCATCAGGGGCTCGAAGTAGTCGAGCATGGGCTTGGCGCTGATTTCTTCGCCGAGGTTGTCCCGCATCACCTTGCGCCAGTCGACGACCGAGCCGGTTTTCAGGATGCCGTGGAGGAAGGTGCCGATTTCCTTGTTGCCGTAGTAGTTGGTCGCCCGCGGATCCTGTTTCAGGATGTTCTTGGCGATGTGCGCGTGCAACTGGTGCAGGATGATGTAGGAGATGGCGTAGTCGTAGTACTGCGCCGCGTCGTTGTTGATGTGGGTCTTGGTGGCCGCGTCGCAATAGGATTCGTCGCGGTCGGAAGGAGGCTCGATGCCCTGGAACTTTTGCACGTAGGACCACCAACGCGCGTTGTACTCGTCCTTGGAGAGGTTCTGGCTGTAGAGGTCGTGCTCGAAGTGGGTCATGGTGCCCGCGGAGAAGGGAATGAACACCACCATGCCCAGCGCTTCACGCAGCAGGATCTGGATTTCGTCGGTCTTGGCGTTTTTGTCGATCAGGTTCAGCTTGGCCAGGAACGGCTTTTGGGTGGAGGCCATGCCCAGCAGGCTGCCGACGGCCTCGTGGAAGCCGCGGTTGGCGCCACGACGGAGCAGCGGCGGGACCTCCGGATTGGTATAGGCCATGTAGTAGTAGATGTGGCCGAGTTCGTGGTGGGTGGTCTCGTACCAGCGCGCGTTGGGCTCGACGCTCATCAAGCTGCGCAGGTCGTTCTGGAGGTTCATGTGCCAGGCGCTGGCGTGGGTGTTCTTCTTGTAGGGCGCGTCCTTGGCGACCGGGTAGAGGGAGGACTTGGTATAGAAGCTCTCGGGCAGCGGATCGAAACCGAGGCTGATGTAGAACCGCTCGGATTGCTTCACGAGCCATTCGCTACCCTTTTCCTCGAGAATGCCGTCGAGGTCGATGCCTTCCACCTTGACCATCTCGGCCCAATCCTGGCCCCAGCGATTGGGAAGCCAGTGGGCGGGAATCAGGTCGGGAACCTTCTTGGCGCCGTACTTCTCGGCCAGCTCGTGGCGGGCCCAGGTGTGGAGCTCGCGATAGAGGGGGCGCAGTTCTTTCATGAACTTGCGGTTCATCTCCATCATTTCCTTGGAGGTCATGCCGTAATCGGAAACCTGGTAGTCGAAGTAGTCGTGGTAATCGAGCGCCTGAACCGTCTTGTTGCGCAGGTCTACCAGCTCAGCCAGGCCTTCCTTGAGCTCCTTGCCCACTTCCTTGGAGGCTTCCCAGGCCTTCAGGCGCTTGCTGGGGTCGGTCTCTTCGTAGAGAATGCTGTCGATCTGGTTGGGGGTGACTTCCTCGCCGTCAATTTTGAATGAGTACCCGAAGAGATTGGTGTTCTGGCGGGTTTCGGCGGCAATGCGCTTCTTGACCAGGTCGGGAACCGTTTGGGGGTTGTTCGCCGCGCCGTAGAGGATGACCTCGAGCTGCTTGACCTGCAGGGGGGTCAGTTTGTCTTTGTGATTGAGAAATTTCTTGGTGTGCTCGATGACCGAAACGGAGCCGGTGTGGCGGGCCATGGCTTCGTTGGCGAGCTTGGTGATGTTGTCGATGGCGCCGACGCCGTCGATGATAACCGTGTTCGAGGCCCATTCCGCCTCCGCGGAGAGGGCATACAGGTCGAGAAAAGTCTTGGTGTATTCGTCGATAAACGCCTGGGCTTTGTTGGAAATGTCGCTTTCGGGCGCGCCCGCGGTGGTGGACAAAACCGAGAGGAACAAGATCAAAGTCGACATGATGGCGCGGGCGATGTTGCCGCCCGTCTTGGAAAAACGGTTCGATAGTTGGACGTTCATAAAGAGGATGGCCTCCAAAAAATTGTGTACCCCACTCTCCTGGGATCGAACCCCTGCCGCCGTTGGCGAGACCCTCGGGTTTCGCGAGACGGACCCGTGTGGTGGGGGTCCGGAGAATTGGATCTGAATCACGAGTGGTCCCGGCGGCTGATCGAGCCGATGGCGCGGGTGCGACTCGTCCCTCGCGGTTTCCGAACAAAGGGTCCGTACCGGAGGGGGATGGCTCGAATCGGGAATCGATACCGCTTCGGATAGGTCATTCATGAATAGCGAAACATCTGTCACACGGCCTTTGATCCCGGGCTTCGGCCCGGCGGGGGAGGGAACGCAGGCGCCATCGAATCGCGTGGTTTGCCACGATCGACAGTGTCGTCGCACCCACCCGAATCACCCACCATCCGGGTTCGAAACCGAACGGCGGCCGTGCACATCGCAGCGGAGGAAACGGGACTCAAAACCGAAAGTATACCATCCTAATCTTCTACGCGTAACACAGCGAACAAACGCATCACGGTCGTTTCGGAGCTCTGCCGGTGGGGCGGCAAAAAATTCAAGCTCCATGGAGGGGGGATCCGAAAGATGATAAGATGAACTCCCCTTTCCCGAGAAACCTAGGGGATTCGTGGAACGCACAGCCTGGGTTCAAATCTATTACCGCCGAATTTTTGCTGTCTGGGGTCTTGCTTTGGTCGCACAAAAGATTCTGGAAGAAAAGTTGGACTCGCTCCGACGGGAGTACGAGCGACTTCTACCCAGAAAAGTCAAGCAAATCGGTGAAACGTGGGACTTGCTGCGGGAAAGCGGTGATCCGGGTACGTTGAGCCTGTTATATCGTTTGGTCCATAGTCTGGCCGGGTCGGGCGCGACCTTCGGCTTCACGCGTTTGAGTCAATGTGCCAAAGAGGTCGAAGCCTCTTTGCTGGCGCTCGAGGAAAAGGGAGAACCGCTCGGCGAAGAGGACCTGAGTGCCTTGGGCGAGCTGTTCGACACCATGCGGGAGGCGGCCTTTCAAAAGGATGCCAGCGTGGAGCAGGTCACGCTCACGTCGATCCAACCGCAGTCGCAAAAGGTGGAGACCCAGGCCAGACTGTTTCTCTACAGCCTCGATCCCATTTTTTCACAGCAGTTGCGGGTGCAACTCAGTTTTTACGATTTCCAGGTGTCGCTTTTCGCCGACTTGGGGAATCTGTTGCGGGAGGCCAATCGCCAAAAACCGCCTTCGGTGCTGATCTTCGATTTGGCACAGGAAGGGTTCGGCGTGGCCCACCTGGAGCCGATCTACAATCTCTCCAAAGAGCTGAACACCAAGATTCCCATGGTGTTTCTCCTACCGCGTGGGGACGATGCCACCTTCTGGTTGCGCGCCGTACAGATCGGCGCCCGGGCCTGCTTTTCGAAACCATTGGGAATCGGCTTTCTGGAGAAGATCCACGAGATCGTCTCGCCGAACGAGGAACCACCCTATCGCCTGATGATCGTCGACGACGACAAGGTCCTCTCGAATCATATCGGGGCCATCATGGAGAAGGCGGGCATGGACGTGTTGGTCATCAACGAGCCGACTCGCGTCCTCCAGCCGATGTTCCGTTTCAAGCCGGATCTGATTCTGATGGACCTGCACATGCCCGAATGCTCCGGGCTCGACTTGGCTCGGGTGGTGCGCCAGTACGAGGATTTCGTCTCGACGCCGATCGTCTACCTGTCCAGCGAGACTCAGGTCAACAAGCGCCTGGAAGCGCTGGATCTCGGTGCCGACGACTTCCTCATCAAACCCATCCAGTACCGCTACCTCTATTTCTCGCTTTCTTCGCGCATCAAGCGCGCCCGTCAACTGCGGACCCACATCCTGGCCGACGGCTTGACCGGCCAACAGAACCACACCACGCTCTGGCGCCGCTTGGGCGAGGAGCTGGTCAAGGCTTCGCAGAGCCGCATCCCGCTGACCTTCGCGTTGGTGGATATCGACAATTTCCACGAAATCAACGAGGAGTACGGTCACCCCGCCGGCGATCGCGTCCTGCGGGGTCTGGCGATGTTGCTGCGGCGGCGCATTCGGCAAAAGGGCATCATCGGTCGCTATGGCGGTGAGGAGTTCGGAGTCGTGCTGGTCGGGTTCGAGGAGGCCGAAGCCCTGGACCTGATGGACCAGATTCGCGAGGATTTCAGCGAAATCGTACACGATCTGGATCGCAAGGGTTTTCACGCCACGATCAGTGTGGGCCTCGCCGGTTCACCCGCTTTCGAAACCGCGCGGCTCCTGTCCAAGGCGGCCGAATGTGCCGTGAACATGGCCAAGGAACGCGGTCGCAACCAGGTGCTCATCTATCCCAAGGATCGTGCATTGACGTTCCATCAGTCGCCACCGGCATCGGATGACGAAAGCGTGCGGTTCAAGGTCCGCGACGAGAGCGAAGAACCCGAGATCCGACCCGACAGCAGCATCGATTTCCTCGTGTTCAACACGGATTCGTTCAACGTCCACGCCGCCGATGCCCAGGTGGATTTCTCCGTGGACGGCTACGCCGAAGGGGAACAGCCGATCGAACTCACGGACGAGGAGAATACCATCTCCTTCGAGGATCTTTCCGAGGAAGCGCCGGAGGAGGCCGCCGTCGTCGACGACAGCCTCGCGGATCTGGACCCCGAGGAACTGGCCGAGGCCCTGGATCTGGAAGACGATCAGGCGCCGGACGATGTAGTCGAAGGTTCCGATGGCGACGAGAACGACGACGATTTCGACGAGTTTTCCGATGCACCCCTCGTCGTGGTGGTGGACGACGAACGCGAGATGCGGGAGTTGGTCAAGAACACCCTGAAGAACAACGGATTTCGGGTGTTGGTCGCGGCGGATGGCGATCAGGGGTTCGAGCTGGCGCTCCAACACGAGCCGGTCTTGCTGATCACCGATCTGCTGCTCTTCCCCGGCATCCACGGCTTCGAGCTGTGTCGCCGGGTGCGCGCCCATCCCAAGCTGAAAGACTTGCGCATCATGGTCATGACCGGGGTCTACAAAAGTTACCGATACCGTATGGAAGCCCGCGACGCGGGAGTCGACGAATTCATGGAAAAACCGCTGGATTTGGAGAAGCTCGTTCAAAATGCGTGCAGATTGACACTCGCGTGACGATCGGGTGGGTTTGGCGGTGCAAGGAGTTGCCGATGACCGAGGCTCAGGAAGGTTCGACCCCAACGCCGGCGCTGCGACGGGTGATGTATGTCGAGGACGAACCAGACATCCAGTTGATCGTGCGCATGGCTCTCGAGGAATTGGGCGATTTCGAAGTGGAGATCTGTTCCGGGGGCAGTGAGGCGCTGGCACGGGTGGACCAATGGCGGCCCGATCTGATCCTGTTGGACGTCATGATGCCGGACATGGATGGGCCGACGACGTTCCGAGCCCTGCGCGAGAAGGCCTGTTGCCGGTCCACGCCGATTGTGTTCATCACCGCCAAGATCCAGAGACAGGAAATTCAGCCCTACCTGGATCTCGGCGCTGCGGACGTAATTCAGAAACCCTTCGATCCCCTGGCCCTACCCCAGCGGTTGCGTTCGATCTGGGAGCGTTGCCGGGAAGCGTAGGCGACGCTTCAGCCGTGGCGGTAGAAGAGGATCGAGATATTGTCGGGCTTGGTGTACAGCGGAGAGCCCGTGGTGTTCCACTTGAGGTTGGCCTCGATACAGCGGTTGTACAGAGCGTTCAGAAGGGCGCGGTCGTCGTTGGTCGAATCGACGACGTCCTTGATATCGCAGGGATGTAGCGTTTCCAGGCCGTCCGAGGCCAAAATCAGGGCATCGCCCTTCTTCAGCGTGAGGAAGGTCGGCATCCAGTAGGGATCGTAGTTGCGCCCGATCGCGTTGGAAATGATGTGCCGCTGGGCCAGGTATTGCTCGTCCGAGAACTGCTTCTTCAGTTGGTCGAGGTCCAGCCACTGACGGTTTTGATCCAGCAGGCGCAAATCCTCGTCGCGGATGTGGTACAGCAGGACGTCGCCCACCTGACCGATCTCGCATTGATTGTTCTTGATGCTGACCGCGGTAACCGCCGCCTGGCTGATCTCGTTGGGAAAGGTCACGAACTCGGGGACTTCGCCTTCCAGCTTGTCGCCGAGATCCAGTAGGACCTCCACGCTGTCGGCGAACACTTCCTGGATCGATTTCTCCGGGTGCTTTTCGAATTGGCTGAGAATCACGTAGCTGGCCACTTCGCCTACCAGGCAGTCGCCGACCCCGTCACAGCCCACCAGCAGCAGTTCGTTCTCGCGCTCGAATACGCCGATCCCGTCTTCGTTGACCGCCTTGTAGTTCACACCCCGGGAAGACAGCCCTTCGGCCCGTTCGCCGAGCACGTAGCCGTTCTCGTTACCCGCACAAAAGCTGTCGGAAGGCTGGCGATCCATCATCCGGTAGAGGATTCGGGTGGCCATGCGCTTGAAGATCAGGTTCTTGGATTCGGTTTCCACGAATCGGAACCAGGTATAGCTGTTCATCTTGGAAGCGATGTGCTTCAGGTAAATCGGAGAATAGTGCCCGAACAGTTCGGTGAGACTGGGATAGTTCATACTTGGGGGAAGAATTTTTGCAAAATCCTCGGCCGAAAGGGTTGGGATTTGAATGGGTGTCTTCCGCATCCTTACTCCGATTTAGGTCGTCTAGATATAAATTATCTGGGTATTCTAGCCCTATGCCTCGTCATTTGGAAATGAAAATTGAAAACCCAGAGGCCAAACGCGTCCACCCGGTTGCATGTCCGCAAAACAGACACCGCACCTGGACTTCGACCTCGGGCCGGAAGCCAGGCTTCGAGGAGGTGGAAACGTCGTACGGGAAAGCTCGGCGCCCCGATTCGGGAGTAGCTTGCCGATTCCCGGGGGTCGTTCCCGGTGTCTTCGAAATGTCATGACGGACGCTGTTTTTAGCCTTATCGCCCGGGAGTGGATTCCACTTGAGGTTCAGCGCCAAAAAACGATCGGGCCGGGTGGGGACGTGCCCCGGGCGGGTTCGTCACGGGGTTGACCCCGGTTGATCGGCTCGCTAAGGTGGGGGCACGGTGACAGGTAAATGTAAGCGGATGGTTTTTCGCTAGTTGCCTTTGGGTTTTCTTGTTTGTGGTCTGTTAAGAATCCCGGCCTAGTGACCGATAGGCATTTGGAAACCCAGCCACCATCACTGCGAAACGAACGCGTCGCCATCACCACTCCAGGGCGGCAACCGAGGAGGTTGTTTGATGTCGGAAGATAAAAACCTCATTAGTCAGGACGAAGTGGACGAGCTGTTCAAAATCCACGATTTGATTTCGGATAAAAAAGAAGAGAAGCAAACGTCCCTGATCGAAGAAATCAAAGGTGCCATCTTGGATTCAGGCAAGCTCACCATCACGGAATGGAAGAGCCTTCGGGAGCGGATCCGCGAGATCGAGGTGCTGATTCCCCATATCGACATGATCATCCAATTGAAGGACAAAGACTGATTCCCAGGTCATGGTCCCCGTGCGCTCGAGAACTGGCGGGCGCGATCCGCGAGACATGTCGACCCGATCATCCCTTCGACCGGAAGGGATGATCGTACTTCGCCCGGTGACGCGTCCCTGTCTTCAGGCGAGCTTCTTTCCGATCACCACCTTGGCCAATGCCGTCATGATCAGGTTCATGACGACCAGGACCGCCAGGCAGCCCCACATGCTGAGATTTGCGACGGGTGTCGCCAGCAGGTTTTTGGACCCTTGCCAGCTACCGTCGAAGAACACCGCGCGCAGGGGCTCCACGGCCATGGTGATCGGGTTGAGGGAAACGAACCAGGTCAACCAGCCGGGCATGTATTCCAAGGGCGCGAATGCGGTGGACATGAACATCAGCGGCAACGAAATGATCATGATGATGGACAGCAGCTCGAAGTGGTACCGGAGCGCGAAGGACAGGGCCAGGCTGAGGGTCGTGAACAGCATGGTGATCAGGGCCAGCACCAATATGAAGACGCCGATCCCGGCCAATCCGCCGTTGAACTTGACGCCCATGACGCTCGTAACCAACACGATCACGACACATTGCAGCAACGTCATTACGAAAATGTGGAATCCGGTGGCCCAAATGATCGAAAACCGCGACTTGAGGGGGGCCGCCAAGAGACGGTCCAGAAAGCCCAGCTCGCGATCGAACAGAATGGGCACGCCGCCGTTGAGGGCGCCGGTGAAGGCGGTGAAGACCAAGGCGCCCGGGGTGATGAAGGCCAGATAGCTGTCGGTGCCTACCAACGTGCGCATCGGGCTGTTCTTGAAGACGGCCGAGAACAGGACCAACCAGATGAAGGGCTGAAACAGGCCCGCGAGCAGCACGATCGGTCGTCGTTTCGAGTGAAGGAACCAGCGCCAGGACAACGCCTTGATTTCCATCAGGTAAGCATTCACGAATCACCTCGCAGCGAGAATCGATAGACGTCTTCCATGTTGGGATGCTGGACGTTCAGCGAGAACACCGGGAGGTCCGCCCCTTCCAGGTGCGAAAGAATCGTTCCCTGGACTTCGGACATGGCGCTTTCGCCCTGCACCGCCAGGGCGACCCAGGTGTCGTCGTGATTGAGGACACGCAAGCCGGTCTGGCCCGCGAACACCGCCGCGGCCTGTTCCTGGTCGCGGGCGGTCATGTACTCCCGCGTCTGCAGCCGAACCACGAACTGCCCCAATTGTTCCTTCAAGGCCTGGGGGGTGCCGCTTTGGGACACGACGCCGCGATCGAGGATCAGCACCTCGTCGGCCAGTTGCTGGACTTCCTGGAAGTCGTGGCTGGCCAGAATGACCGAACCGCCCTCTTTGGTGAAATCCCGAATCAGGGACCAGATCAACTCTCGCGCTTCGATGTCCAGGCCGGTGGTCGGCTCGTCCAGGATCAGGATCCGCGGGTTGTGCAGCAGGGCCGTGGCCAAGTCCAGGCGGCGTTTCATGCCGCCCGAGTATTTGCCGATTTGTCGATCCTGGGCTTCCTTCAAGCCCAGCCGATCGAGCAACTGCAGGGCCCGGTCGCGATGGTCGCGCCATTTCAAGTGAAGGATGCCTGCCGTGAACTGCATGAATTCGACGGCGGTCAGCACCTTGTCCATGGCCAGTTCCTGCGAGACGTAGCCGACGAGATCGCGGATCTTGCGCGGTTCTCGCAGGATGTCGCGGCCCTCCCACAGGATTTGCCCGCCGTCCGGGGGCACCAAGGTCGTCATGATCTTGATGGCGGTACTTTTTCCGGCTCCGTTCGGTCCCAGCAGGGCCAGAATGCGGCCCGGCGACAGGCTGAAACTCAGTGACCGAAGCGCTGCCACATCTTTGTAACTCTTTTTGAGGTCTTTTATTTCCAGTGTCATGCGCGCTGTTTTCCTTTTGACTAGGGGAGGTTGGTGCCGTGGCCCGCGAAGCGTTTCGCGCCTGGCTCGGCGCCTTCGGTCGCCTTTCGAATCGGGGACCGGGGACCCGCGCTTGTCGGGAGGCTCGGGCGATCGGGTTCACGACATGCCGACGCAAAGCATGTGTTTGCCGTGTCGCGTCATGATGACGGACCTGCCAAACCCCGGATGATAGCACAGCACGGGCGGAAATGGTGCTGGACCAAAGCTTTCGCCAAGGTGGGGGCCTGTGGAAGAACTCGTTTCGACCGAGCGTCGTAGCGTCGGGAAAGGGGCTGTCGAACGCTCAGGTTTCCGAGGATTCCATGGTGCGCGCGATGGCCATTTGGTGAAATCCGTACCAGAGAATGCCGGTATTGGCCACCAGAATGAGAATCGCCGCGATCACCATCCACGGTTTCGGTTCCAATTGCCGGTCCATCTGTTTGAGGGCCGGTTGAAAGTGATCGACCACATGCCAGAACGCGGAGGTTTTGGCATAAAAGTCTTCCTCCGATCCCACCATGTAGAAATACACCGCGCCTTCACCCGATTTCGTGCTGGCGAAGCCCAGAATGTAGTCGCGGAAGCGGTCGTCCTGTTTCAGCCGGAATATTTGCGGGTTCTTGCCCAGGTACCGCGTCTCTTCCTCGATCGGCTCCAACTGAATCCGTTGAATGCCCATGACCTGAATCAGCAGGTCCAACACGCGGTTGGGGTGCGGGTTCGCTTCTTTGAAGGCGGCGGCGACGAAAAACGCGTCGTGTTCGGGAGAGCGGGCCACGATCACCGATTCACCGACCCCGTGCGGCCAGTACACGTGCGGAAATTCCTCGTGGACCGGAAGCGTGGCGCCGTCCTTGAAATGAATGACGGGACGGTCTTCCGCCGGTGCGGGCCAGCCCAGCCAAAGACAGAGACCGAGCACCATCGCTCTAATCCACTTCGCCTCTGCGTACCGACGCCAACACATTCAGGAATTCCTTCTCGGGGATCACCCTGGGATTGTTCTTCTTCTGGGAGTACTTTCCCGGCGTTTCCAGGAACTGCTCCACCAGGATAGCGTAAAGCTTCTCATATTCCCGAAAAGTTATATCGAATTGTGCGGCGCGCACTTTGAGACTGGCTTCGCGCACCTGGCGCAGGTGATTCAAACGCTCGTCGATTTCCTTGCCGGGTCCTTTGGGCGGCCCGCTGGGCACGGTTCCCTCCAATAACTCGAACAGCGAGGTGCCCAGCGCCGCGGCCAGCCGATTCAGGGCGGCCAGCGAGATGTGGGTCAACTGCTCCAACTGGTGTGGTGTCAGGTGAATGGAGCCCAGGTCCAGATCGGCGCTGTTGTGGTAGGTCATCAGCTCCTCGCGAATGGCGTCGAACGGCTGCTCCAAAAGCTTGATCTGCGCCGGTCGCAAGCCGGCCTTGCTCGCGATCTCCTCGACGCTCTTGTTCCTGCGGATGCGCAGGTCGTGGACTCGTCGGCCCAGGTCCTTGAAGGACACGCCCGGTGCCCGCGGTGCCTTCAGGTCCTTGAGGATCGTTTCCACCACCGGAAGCAATTGCGGCTTCAGGTCACGCCAATCGCGATACTTCAGGTAATACCGTTCACCGTCGGTGGCGTGCACGATGTTGGCGGGCGTACCGATCAGGAACCGCGAGAGCTGGGTGTCGCGTGAAAAGATGATGACGGGTTTGCCCAGTGAGGTGGCCATTTCCACTTCGCCACCGATCCCGAAGCTGGTGTGGTCTGCCGCGACCAACATGTAATCGGCCTCGACGACCCGAATCCGATCGAGCAGATAGACGTGCTCCGGCAGCATGTGGTCGCGTACCTCGGGCGAGGTGACCAGCGAGGGGATGTACAGCCGCGTGTGATAAGGCGGCCCCGCCAGTGCTTGGGACACCTTTTCGATCAAGTTCTTGAGTCGACCTTTCTCCCGCGGGGGGCATTTGGTGATCGGCTCACTCACGTAGGCCAGGTGGGTTGGCTCCTGAACGGCGGTGGCATGGGTCATCGAAATGCGTTCCTTTCAATCTGGTCCTGGTCGGGCATCGTTTCCTGTCGGCTGGATTCGGGATGAGGAAGCTGCTCGCTTTCTTTCGATACAATGTAACCGTATTGATCGGAGTTGTTTGGGTGAAAAATGTCGCATTGTTGGGTGAGGTTGCCGCGTCAACTCGATTGGACAATTCTCTATAACTCTCTATCTGTTTAGTTCTAATAATCTTAAGTGAAACTTGCGAAAAAGGGCGTCAAATCCGTTTGACACCGTTCATCCCACCGCATTTTGGGCACGAGTGCATCGCTGGTTTTATTGAAGTTACGTTTTGAAGTGGGATTCGAACCGGCATGTGGCTTGCCCTCTTGGATTGGCGTTTCCTTTGGGGCCCACACTTTTTGGAAGCCCCAATGGGCCAGGCTCGGATACGGCTGCGCATGTCTCCGCTTGGGAGGCAATGGGATATGTTCGGTCGGCGGGTGTGCAATCCGGCCTGGCCCATTCCCCGACAGTGCGGGAGGTTTTCGATGAGTCATCGTTTCGGGAAAGGTATCGGCGGGTACTCCTTGATCGAGTTGAGCGTGGTCCTGGTGGTCGCCATCACGTTGGGGGTCCTGGCCGCGCCGCTTCTGACGGGCCCGCTTCGGGACCGGGAATTCGGGGTATTCGCCGCGGAGTTGACCGGGCAGTTGTTGTTGGCGCGCAGTCATGCGCTCCACATGCGGGAAGAGGTCCATTTCGATTTCCAGTCGGACCGGGAATTTCGCTACCGCCTGCTCCGTCGCCGGCCCGGTGGGGGTTGGCGTGCGCTCTCGCTGAACACCTGGCCATTCGGATATGGGCGGACGATTCATGCCGCTTTGCCGGCTTGGCCGCTTCCGCATCCTCACACGGGTTCGCCCATTCGCCATCCCATCAGCTCGACCCACGGGCAACGCTTCTTTTTTGGCACTGAAGGGTCCAGTTCCGGTTCGGTGGTGTTTTCCGACGGGCGCGATCGGGTTCTCTGTGCGGTGATATCCGGTGAGACCGGTCGCTTCAGGGTGTACCTGTGGAACCGTAGCGAAGGGGATTGGGATGTCTATTATTGATGTATGGCGGTTCGTCTCCGTGGCATCCGGCGTGAGGCCCGCGAAGACACCGAGGAGGTCGTCATGATCCCCCCGCTTGGGCGATGGTTCGCCAAGACCAGGGAGAGCGGGCCGGCTGGATCGAAATGGCCTGGGCGCTTGCGCCAACTCGATCCGCTGCAATGGGTGGCGCCTGCGGATTGCTTGCTTTGCGGGCGAAGTGTCCGCGGCCCGGTGTGCGCCGACTGCTCCGGTCTGTTTCAATCCGCCTCCGGCAAAGGGTGCCGACGTTGCGCCAATCTCCTCGTTTCGGATCATGCGCTTTCGTGTCCCTGGTGTTGCCGCCTACGAGATCTGCCCGATCACCTGGCTTGTGGCTTCTATTACCGTCACGAGGCGGCGACCCTCTATCGATTGATCAAGTTCGAAGGTTATTGGCCTTTGATGAAGCACCTGTTGGAGCCGGGCATGCACGCTTTTTTCCGCATTCCCTTTCTCGAGTACGACGGGCTGGTGCCGGTCCCGGAGCCCTTCGTCAAGAAGATGAGCCGGTTTTTCAATCCCTCCCTTCTGCTGGCCGACCTGCTCTGCGCGCGAACCGGTCTGGATGTGCTTCCGGTTGTCGGGATCCGTCCCTTCAGCCGCGGCCAGGTGGGTTTGTCCTACGCCGAGCGCCGCGCAAACGCTCGCCGCAGGTTCTTTTTGAGACGGGCCCCACCCGAGCGCCTCATCCTGGTGGACGATGTACTGACCACCGGCGCCACCCTCGAAGCGATGACCGCCGTGCTCCGTGCCGCCAAAGTGCGGCGCATCGCCTGGTTCACGCTCTTGCGAACACCTTGAGACCTCTCCAGCATTGCGGTATTACCGCGCCGACCGAAGCGGCGATCCCTTGCACCTCTTCCGAAACGGATCTCCGGCTTGCCGGTTCTGGTTCGGGATGGCGCCATGGAATCCGAAATCGCTGCAGCTTGATTGACAGGTTACCCAAGCGCCTGCTACACAAAGTAATACTCGAATAATTTTTCGCGAACCGGCCCAGAGTTGGCGTGCTTGGAAAGGGATGGTCGATGCTCAAGAATATCGAATTATGTAACGTGGGTCCCGCCGAGCGGATGGCTTTCAAGCCGGTTGCGCACCGGTTCAACTTGATTACCGGTGACAACGGGCTCGGCAAGAGTTTCCTTCTGGAAGCCTCCTGGTGGGCCTTGACGGGCACCTGGCACGCACATCCGGCTGTTCCTTCGCGTGGTGACGCCGTCATCGCCTACCAATTCGATGGCGATACCAAGGTGTACAGCGCTTCATCCAAATGGGATCCCAAGTCCCAACGATGGCGCCGTAAAGCGGGGCGACCCCCCAACCCGGGACTCGTGATTTACGCGGGCATCGACGGTTCCTTTTCCATTTGGGATCCTGCGCGCAATTATCGGATCTATCGCCGTGCCGATGGCGGTGAAGCGGAATCGCCCGCGGCGTATCAATTCGGACCTCACCAGGTTCTCGATGGGCTCAGGCGAACCGTTGTCGAAGGCGGTGTGTCCCGCGAGCAGGTCGTTTGCGCGGGCTTGATCGACGATTGGACCCGGTGGCAGGCCGCGAACGATCCCAAGTTCCAACTGTTGACTCGTCTGCTCCACCATCTCGGTCCGGACGGGCAACCCCTGGAGCCAGGACGACCGGTTCGCCCCACTCTGGACGACGATCTGAGGAGTAGAATCGAAACGACGATCCGCGATCTAAGGCTCAACGAGGATCCTACGTTTATTCGAGCTCGCGAGGAGTATCACGACTTGTACCATGGGTTGCAGACCAATGAATCGGGGGTTCCGCGAGAGCCGCTCCCCTTCGACTGGTTGGCGAACGAGTGCCCCTTCGTGGCCTATGAACTCCAGCGTCAGGGGCGCCTGCGCAAATGAGCGGAAACCTCGGCCTCTTCCTGGCGATTTGCTTCGATTGGTTACCCACCTGAAACCCAATGGTCCGGCAATTCGGCCCTCGGTCCAAGCAGTGACTCCATGACGAATCAATCGAAGCGCCGTTTTTGCGTCGGGGCCGGCGCCACCCGCTCAAAGGTAGCGGTCGCGATCCGCGTCGTCGTGATAGGGGATCGGGTCGCGTTGGCCCGCCCGGGCGAAGCCCCGCAGGCGCAAGCCACAGGAATCGCAGTGACCGCAGGCCTTGTCGCTTTCCTGGTAGCAGGACCAGGTCAGCGATAGGGGTGCGTCCAGTTCGAAACCGCGTGTCACGATTTCGGCTTTGTTCATCTTGATCAGTGGGGTCTCGATGCGAATCTCCGTGTCCGGTTTCGTTCCCAGCGCGATCAACTGATTGTAGGCTTCCATGAAAGATAGGCGACAGTCGGGGTAACCCGAGCTGTCCTCTTCGACCGCACCGATGAAGATGCGTTTCGCACCGATCACTTCCGCCCAGGATGTCGCGATGGCCAGCAGGTGCGCGTTGCGGAAGGGAACGTAGGAAGTGGGCACACCTTCCGCATCGAGATCGGCGTCGGCCACGTCCATGTCGGCGTCGGTCAAGGAGGAACCGCCGATCAGCTTCAGGTGGTTCAGATTGGTGACCAATCGGTGCTTCACCCCGTAGTGGTCCGCGATTTCGTGGAAGGCGCGGAGCTCGCGCGCCTCCGTGCGTTGCCCGTACTGAACGTGCAACAGCGCGGGTTCGTAGGTTTCGCGGGCAATCGCTGCCGTCACGCAAGAATCCATACCGCCGCTTGTCAAAACCACTGCTTTGTCTTTCATTTTCCCGCAACATCTCCCCACAACGTCTTGTGTAACTGAACTTGAAACCGTACCTGCAATCCGCTTTCGATGACCTTCTCCGCGTAGCGATGCTTGTCCTCGCTGGCGGCCACCGGAGAGATCAGCACCTGGAAACGGCGATCCAATGCCAGTGCGCGAACTTTTTCGAGGCTCCAGGCTAGATCGGCTTCGGAGCAACAGACGAACTTGACCTCATCGCTGGGTTTCAGCAGGTCCAGGTTGGACCACAGCATGCGGTCCAACTCGCCGCTTTCCGGCGTTTTGACATCCAGCACCACGTGGGCCTCGGGGTGCAGGCCCGCGATGCTCACGGCGCCGCTGGTCTCGATCAGGGGTCGATACCCTTGCTCGATCAGGGCATCGATCAGCGCCCAGACCGCGCGTTGGTGGAGCGGTTCGCCGCCCGTGATCTGAACCAGGTGGGCGCCCTTCTCGCGCACGTAACCCAGCAGTTCGTCGAAGGACTTCCAACTGCCGCCGTAAAACGCGTATTCGGTGTCGCAGTAGGTGCAGCGCAACGCGCAGCCGGTCAATCGAATGAAGGTGCACGGGAGCCCGCTGTGGGTGCCTTCACCCTGCAACGAATGAAAGCACTCGGTAATCTTTAGGCGCGGCTTGTATTTGAAGCTCAATCCGCGCTTCTCGTAAGTGAGCATCATGGCTGGTTCCGTAAAATCACAGTCCCGTATTGGGTCCGAAAATGAACTCCATGCGATCGCCGAGCTCGAAACCTTCCGGGATCGCGGTGGTGAAATGGTCGCCGTCCAGCTCTTTGTTCACTTCTATTTGATTGAGTTCCAGGAAATAAATATCGCCGTCGGCCGAGACCACCTTGATTTTGTTGATCAGGTAGCTTTCGTCGAACCAGAGCCGAATCTCGCTGACCTTCTTTTTGACTTTGCGTTTGGTGGGTTTCAGGATCAGGGTGCGTGTTTCTTCGCCCTCGGCGTTCAGGGTCCGGATGATTTGAAAATAGTCGAGAATGGTGCTGAGGTTTTCCATCAACACGTACTGCGAAAGGGAGGAGCGCCGCTTCTTAATTTTGATGCGCGTGGCTTTTTTGGCCTTAGGGGAAAGCGAGACCATTTCCTCCGGTGTGATCACCAGAACCATGTCCTGTTCGGGATCGAAGTCGAATTTGATGCCCGTGTCCTTTTTCATATAAAAGATGCCTTTCATTTCGATCGGCTCTTTGAGGAGGCTGACTTCCCTTCGTTGAATGAATTCAGCCTGCATGGTTTGGACGGCGGCATTGCGGGCGTCGATCTTTTCGATCAGGGATACCAGTTCCGGGTCCATCTTGCTGCCGGCGAGGACCGTGGCCGGAGCGATCAGCAAAAGAAAAAATGCCAAAGCGTGCATACAACCTCTCTTCAAGCGTAATAGAGTACCAATTTGACGGTAGGGGATCAATCCTCCTGAGCGGAGTGCCCTATGCAATGGCGATACCGCGGAGAAGTCCGGCGAGGGGCGGCGTCCGCGTTCGGGGGCTCGGCCTTTGGCACGGCTGGAATTGTGATCTCACCCGTGGCGATCGTGGTAAGATGGCGCGCTATGTGGAAACGACGCCTTTTTCTTTCTGGTCTCATCGCATCTGTCCTCTTGGGATGTCTCGGTTGCGGCTACCATCTGGTGGACTGGTCATCCGCGTCCTATGCGACGTTGGCGGTGAAACCCGTCGACGGTTCGGCCCCGACCAGCGTGGTTCGGAGCCGCATGCGCGATGCGTTGATTACTCGCTGTCTGGCCGGCTCCGCGCTACGCCCGGTCGATTCGGAAGCCGATCTGGCGCTGCACAGCACCATGAGCCAATACCGCGAGAACATCATCGCCACCGATACCGATGGCCGTACCAAGTCCGTCCAGTTCACGTTCGTGATCAGCTTCGAACTGCGCGACCGCCAGGGCAAGGTCATCTGGTCCATGCGTAACTACCAGTATTCCGATCAGTACGAGAAAACCACCAGCCAGGGCGCCTATCGCGATGAGGTGGTGTTCCTGCAGGACAAGGCGTTGCGAGCGGTCGCCGATCTGGTCGTGACAAACATATCCCTGGCCATTGCCGAACACGATGCCCGCGAATCTTCCGAATCGAAGTCCGAAGGTGACGGCGGAGGCCAGGCCGAAGCCCAGCCCGATCGAACCGAAGAGGAACGCTGAATGAGCAATGCCTACGAGACCGGTGCTCGGGAATTGCGCGACGGGCGCATCGCGCCGGTGTACCTCTTGATCGGGGACGAGACCTGGAGCAAAGAGCGGTTCCTGGAGCTGTTGAAGAAGACCCTGGTCGATCCCTCCATGGCCGATTTCAATTTCGAGCAGTTCCACGCCAACGAGCTGACCGGTGTCGATGCGGTCGACAAAGCCGGGATGCTGCCCATGATGTCCGATCGCCGGCTGTTGATCGTGGAAAACTGCGACGCATGGAAAAAGAAGGACCTGGACGTGGTGACCAAGTACCTGGGCGCCCCCTGCGACACCACCACCCTGGTCATGAGTTTCACCAAGGCCGACCGTCGCAAAAAGTTTTTTTCCGCCAAACAGTCCGGCGTGCGTCTACTGGATTTTCCGCGGCCACGCCAGTGGGAACTCCCTGAGTTCATACGAGGTGTGGCGACCGGCATGCGCCTGCGCCTCACGCCCGATGCCGTCGAGCTGGTGGCCGAATTGGCCGGCGACGACATCTCCAAGGTCCACCGAGAGTTGGACAAACTCAGCATTTTCAAACTGGGATCCAATCAGATCGAGGCCGAGGACGTCGAGGCCTTGATGGGCCGTACCCGCATGGTCACCCGTTGGGAACTCAACGAAATGCTGGGCAAACGAGATCTCCCACAAGCTCTGATCAAGGCGCACGACATCATCGACAGCGGCAGCGACGCCATCAGTCTGTTGTCGGCGATCAACATGTTCCTGCGCCAATTGTTCCTGGTCAAGATCGCCATGACCAAAGGCGTTCGCGACAAGGGGAAGATGGCTCAACTGATCGGTGTGCCGCCCAAGATTGCCGGTGACCTGATGGGGCGCCAACGCGCCTATTCCAGTTGTGAATTGCGGCGGGCCTTCGACTTGATGCGCCAAGCCGATTCCAAACTGAAGGGTTCGGGCATCGATCGTCGCCTGATCGTGGATCACCTGCTGTGTGAAATCATGATGCGTTCGGAGTTGTCGCCCCCGGCATCCGGACGTTGATGAGCAATCTTTTCCCCACGATTATCGATTACAATGGGATAACACCACAAATCGAGTGAAGAAAAGGCTTTCAAGGCGAACCAGGGCTGGCGGGTCGGTCGGCTTCGTCGTCCGGGTTCGTGGACTTCGAGAGCTGGATCACAGGGGGTCGGTCATGGGTCATGCACGCATCGGTAGTCGTGCGAGCGAAGGGGTGCGTCCCGCTCCGGGGCGCGTGGTTCGTCTCGGTCTGTCGGGGCTTCTCGCGCTGACGGTTCTTTCCTGCGCCAGCGTTTCGGTCAAGAAAACCGATCCTCTGAAGATGGCCACGCACATGACCCGCGATGTCCTCGGCACCGGGCGCTTGAGCGAAGAATCGTTTCAGACCCTGCGCCTCCACCACCTGGACAACTTTTACCGCAACAAACCGCTGCACGCGTTGGCGGGCCTCAAGGCGATCTATGCGCTGGAACCCTCACCGAACCTCTTGGCCTGCATCTCCGAAATCGCCTACATCGAAGGACGGAAGGCCGACCAATCGGGGCGTGCCGACCTGGCCGCCTCCCTGTATTTGATGACCGCGGCCCACACCTTCGATTACCTGTTCGGCGCCGGCGAGTTTTGTGTCGACAAGGCCTTCGACAACCAGTACTACCAAATGCAACGCATCTACAATTTTTCGGTGGGACGTTACATTTCGCTCTACCAGGCCAAAGAAGGCACGTTGAAGTCTCACCGCGCGTCCTACTACTTCGAGGAAGTGGACATCGATATCGGTGACTGGTGCGGCGTCTACACCCGCAGTTATTTCGATACCTTCATTCCCGCCACCGAGGTCGCCATCCGCGGCTTCCGCAATCGATATCTGCACCACGGCCTCGGGGCTCCGTTGATCGCCCTGCGCGAGAACCTCGGCAAGGAACCGATGGAACGATTCTATCCTCCCGAGGGCATCGTCCACCCGATGACGGCCACCCTGAAATTCGAGCGCGTTTACCACGCCAAGGACGGCCGGCCCCGGCGCGCCTGGCTGCAATTTCACGATCCGCGTGCCTCGCGCCATCTCGATTCCGGCAGCGGGACCATTCCGCTGGCCGCCGATTTCACCGCGCCCTACGCCTACCTGCTCGATCGCGCCGACTTGGACAAATACCGATTTCGCGGTCTGCGCAACTCCCAGAAGAGCTTGGCGCACCAGGGCGTTTACCTGATGGAACCCTACGATCCCGAGCAGGTTCCAGTCCTCATGGTACACGGGCTCGGCTCCACCCCCGCTACCTGGCTGGAACTCACCAACGACCTCAACGGCGATCCCCACGTACGCGACAACTACCAGATTTGGCACTACATGTATCCCACCGGGTATCCCTTTTTGTACTCCGGCAAGATCATGCGCGATACCCTGGATGCCTTTATGGACGAGGTGGATCCCGAGCGGGACGATCCCGCCATGAAGGACCTGGTGGTTCTGTGCCACAGTATGGGCGGCCTGCTCACCCGGACGCTGGTCACCCACAGCGGCGATGATGTGTGGAACGCGGCATTCGATCGAAAACTCGAGGATATGGATCTCGAAGCTGGGCAACGGGCTTTTCTGAGTGGCGTGTTCCAGTTCCAACCCAAGCCCTACGTGTCACGGGTGGTCTTCATTTCGGTGCCCCATCAGGGGAGCCGCATGGCCGACGGATGGATCGGCCGACTGGGGAGCTCGCTGGTGCGCTTGCCGGAACAATTCAAGAACCGCTTGAACGACATCATGGCCAGGAATCCGGGCGTCGTCAAACCCGAGACGGCCGAACTGTTCGCGCGGCGTGGACCGACCAGCATCAAGGCCCTTTCGCCGACGCGCGGCATCGTGCGCGTGTTCGGCAAGCTCCCGATCGACCGGCGCGTGGCGGTGCATTCGATCCTCGGGGATCGTGGAAAGGGCCAGTTGGAAGGGGGCTCCGACGGTGTAGTGCCTTACGAAAGCGCCCATTTGGACGACGTCGCCTCCGAGCTGGTCGTGCCGAGCGGGCACGACGCCCATACCCATCCCTTGGCAATCATAGAGATCAAGCGCATTCTGACCCAGCACCTGCGCGAGCGTTACTCGGGACCCATGACATCGGGCGTCGATCCGATGCCGTAGTCGCGGCTGAAATGGGAAAAGGCGAGCCCTGAAGAAAAAAACGGACCGCCTGGGCGGTCCGTTTGCGAGCCTCAGATCTTGACGATGTCGTCGATCGTGGCGGTCGCGATCGGGTGGTAACCCGAGCGGGCCTTGGCGTAGATCTCCTTGCTGAGGTCGCGCGTTTTCGGGTTGTCCCACAACGCCTGGTAAAGCGGTTTGAGGAACTTGCGGCGACCCTGGCGCATCAGGAAGTGCTCCACGGCGGGAAGCGCCGGTTTGTAGGTGTTGCGAATGGCGACCATGCCCCAGGCGAAGAGAACCTCGGAGTTGCCCGTGTTGCTGAAATTACAATGCTCGTCGAGCTTCTTCAGCTTCGCGTGATCCACCTTCTCCGGCAGGCTGTTGAGGAAATCCAGCCACTCTTCCGTAACCCAACCCTTCTTGTCGATGAAATCCAGGTTGCCGGTTTCGGAGAAGGCCTTGGCCGCTGCACGCGTCTTGTCGAACTTCTCCGATTTGGGGATCACCATGTTGTCGGGCACGCCGGCCTGGTAGACCCACTCGTCCACCTTGAGCTCCTTCCAGGCCGTCTCGTTGCCTTGGAACAGCTCTTTTTTCATGAAGGCCAGGAACTTGGCGGTGGTCATACTCTGAAAGGCGTGTGTGTCGAAGTACTTGATCAGGAAGGCGTCGAACGCGCGGCGGCCGAAGTATTTTTCCAGGACGAACAGGAAGTTGGCGCCCTTTTCATAGGGGACGCTGCTGAAGGCGTCGTCGGGATCGTGTCCGGAAAGGTCCTGGAACAGCTTGGCGAATTCCTTGTTCTTGGCGCCCATTTCCGCGATCTCGTGATGCAACTCGCGTTGGCCGAGCAGTGTGTGCATCTGCGCCGTTTCCTTGCCGTAGAGTTCTTCGACGATGCGACGCTCGAAATAGACCGTAAAGCCTTCGTTGAGCCAGAAGTCCGACCAGGTGGCGTTGGTGACCAGGTTACCGGACCAGGAGTGTGCCAACTCGTGGGCCATGACGTTGACCAGGCTGCGATCGCCGGCCAGCAGGGTCGGGGTGGCAAACGTCAGCATGGGGTTCTCCATGCCCCCGAACGGAAAGCTCGGCGGCAGAACGATGGTATCCCAGCGTTCCCAACGGTATTCGCCGTAAAGGCCCTCGGCGGCCTTCATCATTTTTTCCATGTCGGCGAATTCCCAGGCCGCCTTTTCCAATACGGCCGGTTCGGCGTAGACCCCGCAGCGGTCGGAAATCGCCTTGAACTCGATTTCGCCGGCGGCCAGCGCGATCAGGTAGGGTGGAATGGCGCGTTTCAGCTCGAAACGATAGATGCCCTTCTCGGGTTCGTGTTTGCCATGGGCCGCACTCATGATCGGGGTGATGCCCTTGGGCACGCGAATCACCGCGTCGTAGGTCACCCGTACGCCCGGCGAATCCATGCAGGGAAACCAGGTGCGGGACAGGATGGCCTGACCTTGAGTCAACAGAAACGGATGTTTCTTGGAGGTGGTCATGCGCGGCTCGAGCCATTGCAGGGCGCCGGCGGCCGGATCGGTGTGATAGTGGATCTCGATCTTGGTAATGTTGGGGTTGGGAAGCTTGACGCGCAGACGGCGACCCAACAGTGACTCGTTTTCTCCCAAGTCGAATTTCAAGGTGCGACCGGTTCCCGGTTCCACGACCTTGGTGACCGTGAGCATTCGGGTGTCCAGGTCGATGTGGGCCGCGCCCTTTTTGGGGTCGGCGTATTTGAGCGTGAGCTCACAGGAACCGCTGATGACCTTTTTATCGAAGTCCAGCGAGAGGTCGAGCGACACGTGGGAGGTTTGCACCTGTTCCACGTTGCCGTAGGTGTGTATGTCTTTGAACGAATAAGCGAACATGGCAATGATTCCAAACAACAGCATCTTAAAGCGTACCTCTGTAAATCTTTGACGCGTGAGGGTTCTGCTCCGATCGGATGTTCCCCCCGACAAATCTTGCATCTACGCGAAAGTGTCCCAAATTCTACCCCAAACTCTACGCGAACGGTGGCTCCGAAAGAGGTCACGGGCCGAGAAATCCCATGCCGCCACGGGATTTTCGCCTAGGTGGCGGTCGTGTATTTCCATCGACAGGGTGTGGTTTGATCGCGGCCCTTCGTCCGGTTGCGGCAGTTCTTTACCGGGTGTATCAAGTTATTGAAAAAGATAAAGTTGACGTTGTGTGAAAAGTGCCGCCCGGTGACCCGGCAAGTGCGCTTTCCACGGGCTTTCGCACTTGACACGCCGCCGATTCTGAGCCCTAATAGGGGCATCCCCTTTCTATTTGGTTTCTCGGGATTCCACCGCTTCCTTTGTCTCGGCCTTTCGCCTGGTAGGGGATTTTCGTGGGGTGATGTTTGGGGCGCCCTTTCGGTGTGGGTTCGCGAGTTTGGTCATCGTCACTTTTCTCGATTACGCATCCATTCGCCGGCCGACGGAATGGTGCCGCCGATGGAGTCGCGGCCTTCATTCGCGTTGCGTGCGATCGATTTCGGTCGAAGGTGTCGGACCGGCCTGGGGGGATCCTCGAACGACCGTGCCCACTCCCCCGTGCCACAAGGAGACACCGTGATTTCATTACTGCTGACGATCCTGTTTGCTCAGCAGGTCGAATTTGAGGCCCAGCCCAAGATTCTTCTGGAGAAAACGGGTCTCGATTTTGAGCGTATGTCCGTGTCGGCCGATCGCCTTTTCGTGCCCGACGAAGGCAACAGTGCCGTCTTGGTTTTCGACAAGTCCGGCAAGCAATTGGCGATGCTTCAAGCCGCTTCCGGTGCCAAGCTTCAGCTTCCCCACCAGGTGACCTGGGTGGAAGCCGACCAAAGGGTTTATGTCTACGATTCCGCCGTGCGTCAATTTTTTGTGTGGGATGCCAATTTTCAACCCGTCAACCGGATGGCCACCAATTTCGACGTCCTTTTCGAAGTCGGTCGCCTGATTCAGGTTGGTGGCGGATTTGCCGCGCCGGTATCCCTGGTCAAGGAGAAATTCCTGGTCGGCCGATTCGACGCCCAGTTCCAGCCCATTCGCTACGGCTACGAAATCATGAACCGCCAGTTGACCAAGATGTCGCCGGTCCTGCGCCGGTCCTTCCTCGCGCGGGTCAAATCCCAAGGTGGTGAGCGCCTCTTGGTCATGCAGAGCCTGAGTCCTTCCGTCGCGGTATTCGATACCAACCTCAGCGCGACCAATACCTTCACGCTCAGTCCTCGAGGTTGGACGGACGCCAATATGCGCAAACTCAAGAAGGTCTCGAAGAATCCTCGCGAACTTCAGAAGCTCCAGGAAACCTTCTCCGAGGTCGTATCCCTGTTTGCCGTGGGAGAGGACATGTTCCTGGTGGGTTTTCGCAACATTCGCAGTCGGTCCCTCATTTCCTACCAGTGCTACAACGCGGAGACGGGCCAGCCGCAGGGGATCAGTTTCGACACGGCCTTCAGGCTGGTCGCGGTTCACGGCGATACCGGTTACTACCAGGATCCGGCTTCGTCCAAGCCGGAGCTGTACCCGATTCGGGTGGTGCGTCGTTGAGCTGTCGACTTCGGTGACCACAGCCGAAATTCCCAGTTCTTTGTGCGCTCAATGGTGAGAAAACGTTTAATTTTAGTGCTTTACCTGGGGAAGCCTTCTGCTTCGGACCTCCGGAGAGCGTGCCCATCCCGCCTTCGGATGGGCACGATGCGGAACTCAGGAGTCTTTGCCCGAAACGAAGGCGCTTCGAATGGCGTCGAAATCCGACGCTTTCAAACTGGCGCCACCGACCAGGAAGCCGTCCACGTTTTTCAGGGTCGCCAGTGCCGCGGCATTGGCGGGCTTGACGCTGCCACCGTACAGAACCGGCGTTTGGGTGAAGCCTAGCCCGGCCAGATGGGCCTTGATGCGGGTGTGGGCGTCCGCCACGTCTTCCGGTTCGGCTGCGATACCAGTGCCGATCGCCCAGACCGGTTCGTAGGCGATGGCCAGTTCCGTAGAGGAACTCAGATGCGCGATGGCGGCCAATTGACCGTGAAGGATCTCCAGGAGGCGGCCGGCTTTGCGCTCCTCGAGCGTTTCGCCGATGCAGAGCACCGGCAAAATGTCCGCCGCCAGCAGGCGATCGATTTTTTCGCGCGTGTCGGCCACCGTTTCTCCGAACAATTGGCGGCGTTCCGAGTGGCCGACGAGGTTGAAACGACAGCCCAGTTCGGCCAGCATGCCCGCCGACGTCTCACCGGTATAGGCGCCCTCGCCGAAGCGCGATACGTTTTGCCCGCCGACCCAGGTCTTCCCGAACCGATCCGCGTCGATCAGGTGAAACGGCAGGGCCAGGCCGTAGATCGTGCCCTCGGGCGGGGCTTTCGACACGCCGCTGAACGCCGCGGCGAAAGTTGCCGCCGCTTCACGGCTTCCATTCGATTTCCAGTTTCCCAAAACCATGTATTTCGCCATTTAGGCCTCCAATGCGGTGACACCGGGCAGATCGTGACCGCCCAGCAGTTCCAGGGAGGCGCCGCCGCCCGTGGAGATGTGGGTCATTTGATCCTGAACCCCGGCTTTGTTGACCGCTGCCACGGAGTCGCCGCCGCCGATGATCGTCATGCCCGGATTCTCGGCCATGGCCTCGGCGACGGAAATCGTGCCCGTGGCAAAGGTCTCCCATTCGAACACGCCCATCGGGCCATTCCAGACGATGGTCTTGGCCGCCGCGACCTGCGTGTTGTAGAGGTTGATCGTTTCCGGCCCGATATCCAAACCCATCAGCCCTTCCGCGATGGTCTGATCGTGCGTGATCTCGGCATCCGCGTCTTCTTTGAAATCGCGTGCGGCCAGGTGGTCCAGGGGCAGCAGCATCTGCACGCCTTTCCGTTCGCACAGCTCCAGCAGCCGCTTGGCTTCCTCCACGAAATCCTTCTCCACCAGCGACCGACCGATACCGATACCTTGGGCTTCAAGGAACGTGTAGCTCATGCCGCCGCCGATGATCAGTGTATCGACCTTGTCGATCAGGTTTTCGATCAGGCGCAGTTTGTCCGAAATCTTGCTGCCGCCCAGGATGGAGACGAAGGGGCGCTCTGGATTTTTCAGGGCTTCTTTCAGGTAGTGCAGCTCCTTGGCGAGCAGGTAGCCGGCCCCTTTTTCCTCGAAGTGTTCCGCGACGGCGGCGATCGAAGCGTGGGCACGGTGGGCCGCGCCGAAGGCGTCGTTGATGTAGACATCGCCGTATTGGGCCAGGGTTTTGGCGAAGTCCGCATCGTTTTTCGTTTCCCCGGGTGAAAACCGGAGGTTCTCGAGGAGTTGCACCTTGCCGTGCCGACCGCCGTCCGCGAAGTCGGTGACCAAGGCGACCTCGGTCTCCAGAAGCTCGCCGAGGTGGGCGGCGACGGGTTTGAGCGAGAATTCGGGTTTCACCTGGCCTTTGGGGCGACCCAGGTGACTCATCAGGGTGATCTCACATCCCTGTTCCAACAAGTAACGAATGGTGGGGAGTGCTGCGCGAATGCGCGAATCGTCGGTGATCTGTTGGTTCTTGTCCATCGGCACGTTGAAATCCACGCGTACCAGAACCCGTTTGTTGGCCAGATCCAACTGATCGAGAGATTTTACTGCCATGTCGGTGCCTCACTGGTGTGTTGGGTTGGTGCCCCGAAGCGGGCTGGGGCGGACAGACGGAGCCCGATCCCATGAGGGAGACGGCGCGACCCGAACGGCTTGCCGGTCGCGCTGATGGGGGCCTTGGGATCCCTTGGCGGAAAAGCTCCTTCCACTGTCGCGCTTGTCGAGAAATCATCTGCCATTACAGCATATCCGGCCCGATTCGCCTATGGTCGCCTGAACCGGTTTTCGCTCGGTGACGGGACCCGCCGCCCCCGTCCAGGAAGCCGCATCGCTCGGGCCGAGCGGGTTTTCGGAACGGGGCCGGCTACCCGTTTCGGAGTGGGAAAAGGAGGCGCGATGGGGCGGGCGGCGAGGCCCGGCACTTGCCGAAAATGTCGAGAAAGGCAGCAACTGCATGATCCGCTTTGACTTGTGTGTTGATATGGTTTTAATATATCAATAATAGCTTAGCGCCCTTCCCATGCTTCCCATCACTTCATGCCGCCGTGTTCCACCGCTTGTCGGGTGTTTTCTCGGATGGTTTTCGCGAGGGCCGCTTTTTCAACCATACGGACGGATGTGACCATGGCTTCTCGTATTTTGCTTTTCTGTCTCTCCCTGCTGCTCGCCCTACCCGCGCTCGCCGGTCCGCCGGTGCGCGAGCGGCCTGCCTACCGCCGCATTCAGGACAATCTCCAACGTGGCTGGAACACCTGGCACAGTCCCTCGGTCTTGACGCAGGTGCTTTTACCGGAGGGGTTTGCCCTGAACCTTGGATTCAAGCAACACTATTGGCTCGAAGAGCGCCATTTGGGCGAAGCCTTGATCGGGCGTCGACAGGAAGGAGCCGAGCGGATTCGGCCCGGACTGCACGCCATGGACGGCTCCTTCACCTCGCTGACCCTCCATTGGGAAGAGCTGGCCGCCACCATTCGGACGGCCCATGCCGGCGATGACCTGGTGGTCCTGATCGAACCGATGTCCCCGAGCAAGAACCGGATCAAGCTCGTGCTCGAAACCGCCATGTTGTGGAATCGGCCAGGACATCTTCTGCGCGATGGCGAGGCTTTGGTGGCGCGATTGGCCAACCGCGAGATCCGCGTCTTTACCACGGGTCGGCACGTGGACGATCCCTACGTCCCGACCCGCACGCCCTATCTGGCGCTGCCGCTCGAAGGACCGCTCGCCATTTCCACCGGCAAGCCGCGCACTCTCGCGGAGGTCACCGACCTGGTGACGCGGGCCGAGGCGCGCCTGGCCGAGCAGGCGCGTGCCAAGTACGGCGATCTCGACCAGGCGTGGCTCGCCGTGACTTCCGGCATCGCCTGGAACACCATCTACGAGCCCAAGCACGACCGGGTCGTGTCCACCGTGGGGCGGCTATGGAACGCCGAATACGGCGGTTACTGCCTTTTCGGCTGGGACAACTTCTTCCTGGCCTACATGACCGCGCTCGACTCGCGCGATCTGGCGTTCGCAAACATCATCGAACACCTTCACGGCAAGACCGACGAGGGGTTCATCCCCAACGACAATCGCGGCAACGATTCCAAATCGTTCGATCGTTCGCAGCCGCCCGTGGGCGGCATCATGGTTCGCGAGATCGTCAAGAAATATCCCGAGCGCTGGTTTCTGGAAGCGGTCTTCGACGACCTGTTGGGCTGGAACCGTTGGTGGATGCGCAAGCGTCTCAATGAAGGCCTGCTCAGCTACGGATCACACCAGGCGCCCAACCCGTTCCACGAACCCGCCACCCGCAGCAAGCGCACCGCGGGATACGAGTCCGGCATGGACGATTCGCCGATGTACATCGATGTGCCGTTCAATGCCGAAAAGAACACGTTGGAGTTACAGGACGTAGGCTTGACCAGCCTGGTCATCGCCGATTGCCGGGCGCTGGCCGAGATGGCCACACTGCTGGGTCGCGACGCCGAGCGGCGCGAACTCCTGGATCGCGCGCAACGGTTGACCCGTGCCATGGATGCGCTGTGGCACGAGGAAACCGGCTTCTATCTCAACCGCAGGACCGACACCGGCGAATTCTCGTTTCGTCTCTCGCCGACCCTGTTCTACCCGCTACTGGCCGACGTCGCCGACAAGGGCCGTTCGCGGAAAATTCTCGATCACTTCTACGACGAGCGCGAATTTGCGGGGGATTGGATCCTGCCCAGCATCGCGCGCAACGACCCCACCTTTCCCAAACAGCGCTATTGGCGCGGAGCCATCTGGCCGCCATTGAACTGGCTGACCTATCTAGCCTTCCACCGAGCCGGTTTTACCGATTCGGCACGGGAGCTCGCGGATAAATCGCTCCACATGTTCCTCGCTCAATGGCGTGACAAGGGTTTCGTCAGCGAGAACTACTCGGCGATCACGGGCACCGGCGACGACGCCCGCTTGTCATCCGATCGATTCCACTCGTGGGGCTCGCTCTTCGGGGTCATGGCCCTGGTGGAGGCGGGCCACATGCCAGCGCCCGGCGCGCCGCTGGAGAAGGTGGCGCCGTGATGGGTCCTCATCGTCGGTTCGATCCCTTGAGTGGGCGACGCATTCTGGTCTCCCCGCAAAGGAATCGACGCCCCTGGCAGGGGCAGCGCGAGCCGGTGGTCAACGCGCCCCGACCCGCGTACGACGAGAACTGTTATCTGTGCCCGGGGAATCGCCGTGCCAATGGCCGGATCAATCCGGCCTATTCGGGAACTTTCGTATTCGACAACGATTTTCCGGCGCTGCTCGATGCGTCCGACCCCGTTGCGGGCGACGACCTCCTGTTTCGTGCCGATGAGGTTCGCGGCCGTTGTCGGGTCCTGTGTTACGCCCCGCGCCACGATCTCGGGTTGGGCGATCTGGGCCGCGACGGCATTCGCGCGGTCATCGAAACCTGGATTCGCGAGTGCGCTTCGCTCGGGCGGCAGTATTCCCACGTTCAAATATTCGAAAACCGCGGAGCCCAGATGGGGTGTTCCAATCCTCATCCCCACGGGCAGATCTGGGCCACCGACAGTCCTCCGGAGCTGCACGACGTGGAGGATACCCACCAACGCGACTGGTTCCAACGCCGGGGCCGTGCCTTGCTCCTGGAGGTGGTCGAGCGCGAAGCCGCACTCCGAACCCGAGTCGTAGCCAAGACGAACCATTGGCTGGCGATCGTACCCTTTTGGGCGGTGTGGCCCTTCGAACTGCTGCTGCTCCCGCGATTCCCGATCAGTCGCATCACCGAGTTGCGCGTGGCGGAACAAAGCGACCTGGCCGAAATGTTGGAACGGGTGTTGGCCTGCTATGATGGTCTCTTCGACACGACCTTTCCCTATTCTTTCGGCTGGCACGGCGCACCCCAGGACGGACTCGCACGGCCTTGGTGGCAGCTCCATGCCCATTTCTATCCGCCGCTGCTGAGGTCGGCCGGTGTCCGCAAATTCATGGTCGGTTACGAGTTGCTGGCCGAATCGCAGCGGGATCTCACGCCCGAGACGGCGGCCGAAACACTTCGGGCGGTGATATCGGGAGGCATTCGATGACGATGCCCAGGGTAACCCTCGAAGAATTGTATGGCGTCGATCCCGAACGACTGGCGGCCCAGGATGCCCGTAGGGCGATGGGCGCCCGCCATTTTCGGTCCACCTATGGCAGGGATCCCGAGGCGGTATTCAGCGCGCCCGGGCGTATCGAACTTCTGGGCAACCACACCGACCACCAGGGGGGTCAGGTGCTTGCCACCACCATCGGTTGGGATGTGCTGGCCTTCGCGGCGGCGAATGAGGAGAAGGTGGTTCGCTTGCACAGCAACGCCTACCGGGACGCGTTCACCCTGTGGTTGGACGACCTGGCGCCGCTGCCGGAGGAGCGCGGCCGGGTGGCGGCCTTGATTCGGGGCGTCGCCGCCGGCCTCGCCGCACGGGGCTGTGGCATTGGTGGGCTGGACCTTTTTTTCGCCAGCCAGGTTCCCATCGGCGGTGGCCTCTCCTCTTCCGCGGCGATCGAGGTTCTGCTGGGTCGGCTGTTTCACGAACTACATGGAAGCGGCGATCTTTCCTGCGGCGAGCTCGCACGCGTCGCCCAGGATGCCGAGACCAATTGGTTCGGCAAGCCCTGCGGACTCATGGACCAATTGGTCATTTCGCACGGAGGCCTGATTGCGTTGGACTTCGCCAACCCCGACGAACCGGGGGTATCCCTTCTCGACGTCGCCTTCCCGCCTCCCGACAAGTGCATGATCCTGGTTCAAACCGGCAGCGATCACGAGGGGCTCGACGCCGCCTACGCTTCGATTCCCCAGGAGATGGGGGCTTTGGCCCGAGCCCTGGGTCGGCGGCGGATGCGCGACGTGTCGCAACCCGAACTCCTCCAGGCAATGCCGAAACTTCGCCAGACACTGGGAGATCGGGCGGTTCTGCGTGGGCTCCATTTCCTCGACGAACAGGAGCGCGTGGTGCGGGGCACGGCCGCTTTGAAGCGCGGAGACTGGGAGACCTTCCTCTCCTGCACCCGCGAGTCGGGTGTCTCTTCCCACGCTTGGCTGCAGAGTTCCTTCCTCGATCCGGAATCGCAGGGCATCAGTTTGGCGCTCTACCTCTGTCGGTCCTTTTTCGAGGCCGGGACGGCGGGGGGATGGCGGGTGCATGGTGGCGGCTTCGGGGGATCTGTTCTGGCCTTGATGGAGAGCGATCGGGTAGAACCCTTTCGCCGCTTAATGGAACCCGTTTTTGGAAAGGGAGCCGTTCGCGAAGTGCAGATTCGCCGGCATGGCGTCGTTCGCCTGAACGGTTAGGAGGTTGTGGTGACGATTTGGTTGTTGATCTGGATGCTTGCAATTGACGGCGAGCGCGTACCCGATTGGGAGAACCCGGAAGTGGTCGAGCGGAACAAGCTTCCGCCTCATGCCTCGTTCGCGCCCTGGCCCGATCTGGACACGGCACTGAAGGGAGGCGAGAACCCCAACCGGCTCCTGCTGAACGGGCAGTGGAAGTTCCACTGGGTCCGCAAACCGGCCGATCGGCCGCTGGACTTTTATCGAACCGATTTCGACGACGCCGCCTGGGCCCGCATCGCCGTGCCGGGCTGTTGGGAGTTCCTCGGTTACGGCACCCCCTGGTATTTGGACGAGGCCTATCCCTTTCCGCCCAATCCGCCCCACATCCCCCACGACTACAATCCGGTGGGTTCCTATCGGCATCGGTTCCAGGTTCCCGAGTCTTGGCGCGGCAAGCGGGTCACGATCGAGTTCGGTGCGGTGGAATCCGCCTTCTACCTCTGGGTGAATGGGGTGAAGGTCGGCTACAGCCAGGGCTCGCGCCTTCCCGCCGAATTCGACATCACCGAGCACCTGGTCCCCGGAGAGAACCTGCTCGCGGTCGAGGTCTACCGCTGGAGTGACGGCTCCTACCTGGAGTGCCAGGATTTCTGGCGCATCAGCGGAATCAAGCGCGATGTCGTGCTCGTCGCGCGTGAGGCCATGTGGATCGAAGATTTCGAGGCCCGAGCCGCGCTGGTCAACGACTATCGAGAGGGTCACTTGAATTTGACCGTGCACGTAGGCGGTTCGATTTCCGCGCCCTATCGCGTGCGAGCCACCGTTCTGGATGCGGCGAATCGGGCCCGGTTATGGCGTGACGAGGTAGAGACGAACCATTCCGAGGTCACTTGGCGGCAGTCGTTCGAGGGGATCGCGGGCTGGAGTGCGGAAACGCCGAACCTCTACCGCCTGACCATCGAACTTTTGGATGCGAAGGGTGCGGTGATCGAGGCTTTGGTTCACGATATCGGGTTTCGCACGGTCGAGATCGAGGGCGGACGCTTGCTGGTCAACGGCAAGGCGATCACCTTGCGCGGGGTCAACCGCCACGAGCACGATCCGGTCATGGCCCAGGTCGTCGACGAAGCGTCCATGATCCGCGACATTCAACTGATGAAGCGGCTCAACGTGAATGCGGTGCGCACCAGTCACTACCCCAACGATCCGCGTTGGTATCGGCTCTGCGACCGATATGGGCTGTACGTGGTCGACGAGGCCAATATCGAGTCGCACGGAATGGGCTACGATCCGGACGTGACCCTGGCCAACAAGCCGCTCTGGGAAAAGGCGCATATGCAGCGCACGGTGCGCATGGTGGAGCGCGACAAGAATCATCCCTCGATCATCGTCTGGTCGTTGGGCAACGAGGCCGGCGACGGCGTCAATTTCCAGGCGACCTCCAAATGGGTGCGGCACCGCGACCCCAGCCGACCGGTGGCCTACGAGCAGGCCCGACTGAAGCCCCACACCCAGATCGTGTTCCCCATGTATGCCCGCGACTACATGATGGCGGCCTATGCCCGCGAGCACGACGATCGGCCCTACATCCTGTGCGAATATGCCCACACCATGGGCAACAGCGGCGGCAACCTTCGGGACTATTGGGACCTGATCGAAGCGCATGGCGTCCTGCAGGGCGGTTTTGTTTGGGACTGGGTCGACCAGTCCATCCGCAAAACGGACGACAAGGGCCGCGTCTATTACGCTTACGGAGGGGACTTCGAGCCGAAGGGTCAGCGGAACGACGGCAATTTCTGTGTGAACGGGTTGGTGGCTTCGGATCGCTCCCTCCACCCCCATGCCCTGGAAGTGAAGAAGGTCTATCAGCCGGTGGGGATCGCGCGCGGTGCGGCACGAGGCGAACTGAACTTGACCAATCGGTACGACTTTCTGGATCTCAGCCACCTGGCCGGACAGTTTCAAGTGTTGCGGGACGGCTCGGTCGTGCATCGGGGCCAGTTCGATCCAGGTTCGCTGGAAGCGGGGCGGCGGGGTGCCGTGCGTCTCGAACTCCCGCCGATCACGGCGCGCGAAGTCGAAGAACTTCTGCTTGATGTGCAGCTCGTGACGAAACGCGCGGCGGAAATGGTACCCGCGGGGCATGTCGTCGCTCGCGATCAATTCCCGCTGGCGCCGACGCGGCTCCAGCCTTCACCGAAGCGAAAGGACCCCGCCAAACTCGCCATTCGCGAGGTCGCGGGCGGGCATGTCGTCGAGGCCGGTGCCGTCACCGTACGGTTCCGCGAGGGTTTGCCCGAATCCCTGGAAGTGGAAGGCAAGTCCTTGTTGGTCCGGTCGCCCTTCGGCGAGTTCTGGCGACCGCCCACCGACAACGACTACGGTGCCGACTTCCCGCGGATGAACGGAACCTGGCGCGATGCGGGCAGCCAGGTGGAGGTGACCCGGGTTCGACGCGCCGACAAGGCCGGCAACTTCATCCTCGTGCGCGAAGAGCGCTTGCCGCGCGGGCTCGGCACCATGACCTGGTCGACGACCCTGTATGGTGACGGTACCCTGCTCGTCGACCTGAAGTTCGTGCCTGGGGGTGACGATCTGCCGGAGATGGCGCGTTTCGGCACCACTTGGCGGCTGGCGGCTGATTTCGATCGGGTCGGCTGGTACGGTCGCGGGCCGCACGAGTCCTACATCGACCGCGAGCGAAGCGCCTTCCTGGGCCGTTACGACGCCGCCGTTCGCGACCAGCCGCATCCCTACGTGCGGCCCCAGGAAACCGGAAACCATACCGACGTAACCTGGATGGCGGTTCACGACGGAAAGGGCACCGGCCTGTTGGCGGTGGGCCTGCCTCGATTGGAGGCGGCCGCACTGCCCTATACCGTGGCCGACCTCGACGAGGGCGACCGCAAGACCTTCCGGCACTCGGTCGACCTCCAGCCGCGTCCGTTTACCAGCCTGCACCTGGACTACCGCCAGATGGGTGTCGGTGGCGACAACTCGTGGGGCGCTACGCCGCATCTGGCGTTTGCGCTCTGGCCGCGACCGATGCGGTACCGGTACCTGCTGCGTCCCTATGGCCCCAAAGACGGCGAACCGGGCGCCTTGGCGCGGCGACTGCAGCCGCAGCTCCAGATTGCGGCCCGAAAGGACTACCGCGCGCCTTCCGCCACCGACAATTTGCTGCCGCATGCGGCGCGAGGACGAGCGGTGGCGGTGGTCACCCCGAGCGCGCCGCGTTACTCGGCCGGCGGAGACGCCGCCTTGACGGATGGTGCCCGAGGCTCCATCGATTATCGGGATGGACGTTGGCAAGGATACGAACGCGAAGATCTGGTGGCCACGCTCGATTTGGGGGCACCCACTGCCATTCGGCACCTGCGAACCGGTTTTCTGCGTCATGCCTGGGCGCGGGCCTTTTTTCCAATCCGACTGACCTACGCTGTTTCCGACGATGGGCGAACCTTCAGGACCCTGGCGCAAATACCCGTGGCCGATGCCACGGAATCGGGCTCTCCCGAACGACGGCTTCTGGAAGCGCGCTTCGAGGATGTGACCGCTCGATTCGTCAGGGTCCACGCCGTCAATCGAGGAACCCTTCCCGGGGAGCGGGGGCGTGACGGCAAACCGGCTTGGCTCTACGTGGACGAGATTGTCGTCAACCCCGGAAACCCGACCTCGTCACCCAAACGGGACGAAGAACACGTCGATTGATTCGGAGGATGGCAATCGGGTCCGAAGGTTGGGTGGTGCGCCCGACAGGAATCGAACCTGTGACCTACGACTTAGGAGGTCGCCGCTCTATCCAACTGAGCTACGGGCGCCTTATGTGAGCTGAGCGCGATGGTCGAACCTTAGCTTGCTCGCCGATCGCTGTCAAGGGGCCCGGGCCAGGGAACCCGGGCACCGCTTCAAGCTGTCGGGACCTGGGCGATACACTCGATCTCGACCAGCACGTCCTTGGGAAGTCGCGCCACCTCCACGCAGGAGCGAGCGGGTTTGTGGTCGCCGAAAAACGCTCCGTAGACCGCGTTGATCTTGCCGAAATCGTCCATGTCCTTGATGAAGAGGGTCGTCTTGATTACGTCCTCCATGCGGCATCCGCCGGCTTGAACCACCGCGGCCAGATTCTCCAGGCACTGCCGGGTTTGGGTTTCCACGTCCTGGCTCACGATTTCGCCGGTCTTGGGATCCATGGCGATTTGGCCGCTCGTGAAGAGCATGTTCCCCGTTCTGCGTGCCTGTACGTAGGGCCCGATCGCGGCGGGAGCTTCGTGGGTGTGAATGATGTCCGACATCTGTATCTCCTTGGTTGATGAGTCCGGATCCCCTCACGAACGAGGTCGATGGAGTTCTGGTCCGCATGTCACATCTTCGCCATGGGACCTATTTGAGAAATGCGAAATTGGCTCGAGAGCGTGCCGTTCGGTCCGAAGGGATTGTCCTGCTTTTGAAACCACTGATCCTAACACGCTTGTGGTGCTCGGTGGGCGCCTTTCGCGGGCGGTTCGACGCGAGCTTTCCCTTTGGGAGCGGCAGGGTTCGGTACATCCTCGTGCCGCGGTGGAGACCAGGCCGTCTCGACCCGTTTCGGACCTAAAAACCCTATAAACATGGGATGGTTTCTCAGGTGCCCGGGTCCCTAAAATAGAGGGCGTCGGGAGGTCTTGACCATCGAGTGATTGCGATGGCGAACCGGGCCTCGTGGCTAATGCTATGTCCTTTGGCCGTTCACTCGATTCGGTCACCTATCACTATTTCATCGAACGTTGGGATTCGGCGGGATTCCGCCTTCCGTCCATTCTGCCGGTTGTCGCGTTTTCGTTCTTTTTCGAGCTGCATCCATGCCCTGTACGGTACCAGGGAGTTTCCCAGGGTTTCACCTTGGCGGGTTGGGGTCGACGATGCCCCGCGCGTTGGGGCCTGACCTTTCGGGCGTCGTGGGGAACCGTGGATCGATCCCGGTCCCGTTGGTCGAATTTTTATGGAGAGCGTGTCAAGCCTATGCAATTACACAACTTCATCCCTTTTCCCATCTTCTGTTTCGAGAATCGCGATCCGGATGGAAACAAGCGTGGGGTCTTTTTGGTACGCGGTACCTTTCGACTCCCCGATCGGGATTCGGGGGCGCCGATCCTGCCCGTTCCCGAGCAGCCCAAAATCGAGTTTCGCGATGTCTTTCGCGGCGATAGCGCCACCACCAGTCTGCTGACGGAAACCGATCTCGCCCCGTTCAAACCCGGGGCGGACATCTATTTCAATGCGACTGCCTATGCACCCGAAGGGCTGCCGGCGCCGGAATGGGATGTGGCCGCTACCTTGGGCACCGCGACGAAGCGGCTACGTGTCACGGGGCCGCGCCATTGGCGTCGCCGTCGCTGGGGTGGTTGGAAGTTGGACGATCCAGAGCCGGTGGACCGCGTGCCATTGACCTATGAGCAGTCCTTCGGTGGGAGCTACACAGGCGGCGATGAAGAGCAGGTCACCTACATGGCCAACCCGGTCGGCAAGGGGTATTTCGACCCCAAGGCGGCGCCCCGCGACCAACCGGTGGCCGCGCCCCAGGTGATGGATCCCGAAGCACCCGTCCACGAACCCGGCGAGCCGATGCGGCCCGAAAGCCTGGCGCCGGTGGCGCGCCACTGGCAGCCCCGCTTGGCGCGTGCCGGCACCATGGACCAGGCCTGGGTCGACCATCGCGCACCGAAATTGCCGGCGGACTACTGCGAGGGCTTCAACAACTGCGCGCACGAGGACCTGATCTACGAGGGCTATCCAGAGGGCGACGAAGACGTCGTGCTTGAAGGGCTCTGTCCGGGAGGCGGTCGCCTGCATTTTGCCTTGCCCCGCTATCGGGTTGGCCTGCTCATGCGTTTTTGCAGCGGTCGTCTTCACATCGTGCCGTTGGTGCTCGACACGATCTATTTCGATTTGCGTGCCGAGAGCCTCTCGGATTTCCGCGTGCATCTCACCTGGCGGGCCAATTATCCCCTGGACGAGCCCATCCGCGTTTTGGAATCGCGGCTGGTGCATCCGGGCCAAACATGGATGGAGCGTGTGACATGGCAGTGAACGAGGGGTGCCGGGCCACCCCGGACGCGTTTGTGATCAATGTGGATCCCGACATCTGCCTCACCCCGATCGGCGGCGATTGGGTGCCGGTGCCCTACACCATCATCGGCTTTTTCGGGGACGTGGCCAACGCCTCCGGAGACGTACAATTCACCGGCCAGGCTGCCACCAACATGGACTGTTTCATCCCCGCGGTCATCGGCAACGAGGCCGGCACCGGTGGCGGCGTCAAGAGCGGCGTGAACCTGGGTGCCTGCCGGCCGTCCACGGCCTGCCGCACGGTGTTCGTCAACGGCCAACAGGTCGTGTTTCACACCAGCACCATGGACATGAATTGCAATGGATTGATGGGTGTCCACAATTGCGTGGGTGTCGTCGCCTATTTGGTGAGCCCGCCGGTGAGTGCCACGATCCAGCCGGACGGCACCATCGTCGGCGACACCAATCCCGTGGCTCCGCTGACTCCCGAGGAACAGAGCTGGTGGGACATGTCTTTTTCCGACAAGGTCACGGACACCGCCAATCGGGTCGTGGGCGTGCTCATTTTCGCCGGAGGTGCGCTGGAGACCGCAGCCGGGGTCGCCATGGTCACCGCGGGCGGTGGCGCTTCGGGAACGGGTGTCGGTGCATTGCCCGGCGTGCCGGTGATGATCTTCGGCGGGGTCGTGACCTTGCACGGGATCGATACCATGCAGTCGGGTGCGCGTCAGGCGTGGACCGGGGAGCTGACCAACACCCTCACCCAAGACGGCATCGATTACCTGGTGTATGGGGACGAGGTTCCCGAGCACGGCATCACCGTCGGTCTGATCGCCGATTTCGGGGTCGGACTCGGCGGCGGGCTCGGCAAGAACCTACTCGAGGAAGGGGGAGAAGTCACCGCGGAGTTGATCATCAAAAACCACGAGGCGGCATTCGCGGCCTGGCTGAATCTGCGCACACGGCTCGAGATCTACGATCAACTTGATCGCATGAACGACGGCCGCGCTCCGATCGATGCGCCGCCGCCCGTGAACTTTGGCGGTGGGCCTCAGCCTGCGCCGACGCCTTCTCCGCCGGCGGTGCCTGCGCCCGAGCCGGTCGCCACGCCGGGCGCCTCCACCCCGACCTCGACCGCGCCACCGGCCGCGACACCCGCGCCCACGGCGACGCCGAGCCCAACGGCGGCGCCGACGCCTTCCGCAACCCCGACGCCTTCCGCAACCCCGACGCCGTCGCCGTAGTCGAGGCCCGGAAGTACCCGAATCCTTCGGCTGTGCTGGTTCCCCCGAGCAAAGTCGCTTCGAAGTGCCCGCGAGCGCGCATGCGACGCAAGGCCTGTAGGTTGGCCCGCTGGGCCGACGCGTCGAAGCAACCCAAGCAACGACAACCAATTGCGCCAAAGAGCGAAAGCCGATTTCCTCCCTCGCGCTGCGCCAGCGAAGCCGTAAGGTCCAGGGTTCCCGCATCGTGAAAGGGTCGCAAGGCCTGTAGGTTCACCAGCTTGGTGAACCAATCGAAGTGAACCCTGTGGCAACGTAGAGCAACGCCAAAGAGCGGAGCGAGCTCATTCGGGTGGGAGCAGTAAAGGCCTGGATGAACAATACCTGGTGGCGTAACACACTGATGAAGTGTGGGTTGCTCCGATCGGTCGAGTTAGCATCCTGCGCGGCCTGGCTCAACCTACAGACCTGGATTCTCTCTCCGCATGCGGGAACAGCGAGGATGGATGCTTTGGGATGGATGTTTCGGGAAAGGTAGGCAAGGCCTTGGGATGGCGCTTCATCGAGGATTGCGTTACTTCGAGGTGTCGACCCAGCACCCTGGCCGGGCCCGAAACCTACAGCGACGACGCCTCTCTCGGCATGCGGGAACTACGAGGCAATGCACTTCGGCGGAGAACCTTCCGCGAAGGAACCGGCTCCGCTCTTGGGCATCCCGATTCACTGTAGGTTGGGCCGCTTCGATTGGTTCACCAAGCTGGTGAACCTACAGGCTTTACGTCGCTTACGGGCGGGCGGGCTCTTCGGTCGCAGTCTTTTGGCGAAACCTTTGGCTCCGCTCTCTGGCATCGCACTAAGTCGTTACCTGAATCACTTCGAAGTGTCGGCCCAGCGGGCCAACCTACAGGCCTTTCGACCCCTCTCACGATGCGGGCACTTTGATTTTGCGGCTTCGGATTGGGGGCCGCGAGGGAGATTCTGTGCTTCGCTCTTTGGCGCAATGGATTGTCGTTGCTTGAGTTACTTCGAAGTGTCGGGCACGGCCGGTATGGCTGGCAGCCCAACCTACAGGCTTTACTGCCCTCTCACGATGCGGGAATCACTGGGGTGATCACCTCGAAGAAACAGGGGACAGGCGGACGGCTCTCTCGCCGTTCGAGAGCCTCGTGTCAGGACGGCGAACACGGAGCGATCCTTTTGTGGTTTACTTGTGCTTTTCGCCCCGTACACTTCGCTCAAGGAGGCATCCGTGGATAGAGAAGCCCGACGCCTGGCCTTTCGAAGCTTGGCCGCTGAGTTGGACAAGCTGGATCTTCCCGTGTACGAGTCCTTCGGGAAGGATCCCTTGGAGCCGATCATCGGTTTCGGCCCGGCCCAGGCCCGTCTCTGCATTTTTGGTCGCGATCCTGGCCGCGAGGAAGTTCGCCACGGCATGCCCTTCGTGGGGGCCGGCGGTCAGAAGGTCCGAGCCGAGCTGTACCGCGCTTGGTTCGGCACCGAGATGCCCGATTTCGAGGCCTCGATCGCCATTGGCGACAACGTCTTCTGGGCCAACACCATGCCCTACAAGCCCCTCGGCAACAAGGCCTGGTCCCAGGCCGTCAAAAAGCGGGGCCGGTCGCTGATGGCCGATGTGCTCTTGCACGAGTGGACCGGGGAAGACGTGGTGACCCTGGGCCGCGAAGCGTTTCTCTGGTTCGGCATCGGTGTCGACCGCGCGGCACGCAAACAGCTCGAGGCGTTCTGGCAACGAGAGGACCGCTTCGAGACCTCGTTCGAATGGACACTGCAAGGTGAGGACGGCGAAGCGCGCACGTTGCGGTTGCATCCCTTGCCTCATCCCTCTCCCTTGAACGCCACGTGGTACCGGCGATTTCCGGAGTTGTTGGCGGCACGGCTGGGGCAACTGGCGTGGGGTCGCGATCGTTGGGAGCGGAGCCCTTCGCCGCCTCGATGACCTGGTTCGGCGGGCCATTCGAGCCGGCCGCCATACAGGCCGCGCGTCATGGACGTCCGCGATGCCCGGATGTGAGCCTGGCGACATTTATCCCGCTACCTTCGAGGACGGGGGAATGTGTGGCCCTCGATGAGAGTTCTTTTCTCTACGGCACGTGGTTTAATGAAACCAAAACACGAGTGCCCAAATTTTTCCGCCAGGGGGGATGCCGTGAAAAGAATGCGAGACGCCAGGAGTTGGCGCTTCCCTATGTTTGGGTTACTGATTTGGATGGTGGCCGGCGCCTCGATTGCCGGCGAGACCCAATCGAAATTGCAAAAAGAGGGGACAGCTATGGAGAAAGCCACATTCGGTGCCGGTTGCTTTTGGTGTGTCGAGGCCGTGTTCGAACGCCTGAAGGGCGTCGAGACCGTCGAATCCGGCTACACCGGTGGCCACACCAAAAATCCGACCTATAAGGAAATCTGTACCGGCAGGACCGGCCATGCCGAGGTCGTCCAGATCACCTTCGATCCCAAGGTCGTATCGTTCGGGGAACTGCTCGAAGTCTTTTGGAAGACCCACGATCCCACGACTCTCAACCGCCAGGGCAATGACGTGGGCACCCAATACCGCAGTGCGGTCTTCTACCACGACGACCAGCAAAAGGCCGAAGCCGAGAAGTACAAGAAGAAGTTGGATGAGGCCGGCGTTTTCGACGATCCCATCGTGACCGAAATCAGCCCATTGGGTGTCTATTACGCCGCAGAAAACTACCACCAGGAATATTTCGAGCAGAATCCCAACCAACCCTACTGCCGGTTGGTGATCGCACCGAAGGTCGACAAATTCGAAAAGGTGTTCAAGGACAAGCTCAAAAAATAAGCGATCCCATGGTCCGGGGCCGCGCTTGGAAGAGCCCTGGCGACCTCGATCTCGAAAGTCGATGGGTCCCGATCGTGGTTCGCCGGCGCTGCCGGCAACCGGATCGGAACCCTTTTTGGATCAGAGGGCCGCGGCCAGCCGGCTGCCTTCGTCGATGGCGCGTTTGGCATCCAGTTCCGCCGCGAGTTTGGCGCCGCCGATGAGGTGGTTCGGCACACCGGCCGCTTCCAGCGGCCCCTGCAGTTCCCGCATAGGCTCCTGACCGGCACAGACGATGATGTGGTCCACTTCCAGAACGCGCTCCTCCGTTTCGCCCATGACCACGTGCAATCCGTTATCGTCGATCTTGCGGTAGGAGATCCCGGCCAGCATGTCCACCTTGCGGTTTTTGAGCGATCGGCGGTGAATCCAACCGGTGGTCTTGCCGAGGGTTTTGCCCAATTGGCTCTGCTTGCGCTGCAACAGGTAGATCTTGCGCGGCGAGGTGGGGATTTGCGGCTCCACCCCGGCGATGCCGCCCCGTGCCTCCAGGTTGGGGTCGACCCCCCATTCCCGCAGAAACGCGTTGGGTTCCGTGTTTTGGTGACCGGCGGGATGCGTCAGGAACTCGGCCACGTCGAACCCGATGCCGCCGGCACCGATGATGGCGACCCGTTGACCGACCTCCGCGCCGCGATACAGCACGTCGATGTAGGAAAGTACCTTGGGATGGTCGATACCCTCGATGCCTGGCGTGCGTGGTTTGATGCCGGTGGCGAGGATGACCTCGTCAAATTTCTCGTCGATCAGTTGCGTGGCATCGACGCGGTGTTCGAGGTGGAGCTTCACACCCGTGACCTCGATTTGGCGTTGAAAGTATCGCAGCGTTTCGTGGAATTCCTCTTTGCCCGGGATGCGCTTGGCCATGTTGAATTGGCCGCCGATCTCCGGAGCCGCGTCGAACAGGTGGGTTTCGTGGCCGCGGCGTGCCGCCACCGTTGCCGCGGCAAGGCCCGCGGGTCCGGCGCCCACCACCGCGATCTTCTTCTTTTTGGCGGTGGGTTCGTAATTCAGTTCCGTTTCGTTGCAGGCGCGCGGGTTGACCAGGCAGCTCGCCGCCTGATTCTTGAAAACGTGGTCCAGGCAGGCCTGATTGCAGGCGATGCAGGTGTTGATCTCGTCCTCGCGGCCCTGCTCGGCCTTGATCACGAAATCGGCATCGGCAAGGAAGGGGCGGGCCATCGAGACCATGTCGGCATGGCCTTCGGCCAAGATTTTTTCGGCCACTTGCGGCATGTTGATGCGGTTGGTCGTGATCAGCGGAATCTTCACTTCCTGCTTCATCTTGCGGGTGACCCAGGTGAACGCCGCCCGGGGGACCATCGTGGCGATCGTGGGGACCCGGGCTTCGTGCCAGCCGATGCCGGTGTTGATGATCGTGGCGCCCGCCGCTTCGATGGCCTTGGCCAGTTGCACCACTTCGTCCCATTGGCTGCCGTCGTGGATCAGGTCGAGCATCGAGAGCCGGAAGATGATGATGAAATCGCGGCCTACGGCTTCCCGGGTGCGGCGTACGATTTCCACGGCGAAGCGCATGCGGTTCTCGTAGGCTCCGCCCCAGTGGTCGGTGCGGTGGTTGGTGTGCTTCACCAGGAATTGATTGATCAGGTACCCTTCCGAACCCATGATTTCTATCCCGTCGTAGCCCGCTTCTTGGGCCAGGGTGGCGCAACGCACGAAATCGCTGATTTGCTTTTCTACGCCGCGGGCGCTGAGGCCCCAGGGTTTGAACGGGCTGATGGGCGACTTGATGGGCGAGGGCGCCACCGCCAGGGGGTGGTAGCCGTAGCGGCCCGCGTGCAGGATCTGCATGCAGATTTTCCCACCTTCGGCGTGAACTGCCTTGGTCACCAGTTGGTGGCGGGCGACTTCGCCTCGACGCGTCAGTTTCCCCGAGAGGGGGGCGACCCAGCCGGCGCGGTTTGGGGCGATGCCGCCGGTCACGATCAGGCCCACACCGCCGCGGGCCCGTTCGGCGAAATAGGCGGCGAGTTTGGGGTAGTCCTTGGCGCGATCTTCCAATTTGGTGTGCATCGACCCCATCAGGGTCCGATTGCGAATCGTGGTGAAGCCCAGGTCGAGCGGGGCGAGGAGGTGGGGGTATTTCTGGGAACTCATATGCGGCAAACTCCGAAGTGACAGAGTCGAAACGTTGGTGGAAAAGCGGGTTTCGTTCCGCCCTGATCGACCCGATCGAATCGACGAGCCGGACGAGGAAACCCGTGCTCCCGAAATCCGCCCGGTCCCGAAAGCGAAGCGGCAAGCCGACACGACCGCGGTGACCGAAGGATGGCGAAGCCAGGGAAGGGAGCGGGCCGTCCTATGTGGATCCGAAAAAAGAGGGATCCGCATAGGGAGCGGCGAAGTGGGAGGGTATGGATGAATCCGACGTGAATAAAAAGCGAAAAGGGTCGCGGGAAACATTGGCTGTGTTCATCGTCATCAAATGCTGTTGAGATGTGGGGGTGGGTCCCGCGACCGAATTAAAATGAATAGTAGCTCATAATTTTACAGTTTGCACCTGTCTTTTGATCGGAGCCCCTTAAAGTGCTTGATTCAATGGCCTTGTTCTGTAAGGGAGGTGGTCCGTCCTCGATCTCGATCAGCCGTCCTGTTCCGACCGTCCGGGCAATGGGGGGGCCGGCGAGGCGGTGACTCTCTTTTCGCCCGCTCGGGCTTTCGATTCCGCGCCGATGGGTGCGCCCAGGAATGTCTGAAAGGCCTCGCTTTTGGGGCTGAAACCCAACGGATCCTCTTCGTAGTAGACCTCGAACAAGTGAAGTCCGGTGGCAGGAGCCGTTTCGCCCATGTCCACCCGGTTGCCGCGATTCAGCCGTTCTCCGAAATCTTCCGCGGCCCATTCACCGGTACCGACTCGCTTCAGCGAGCCGGCCATGTTGCGCACCATCAGATACAGAAAGTGGTGGCCGAGCACGTCGAAGGTCACCAGGGAGCCATGGCGCCGTACCCGGGTGGCGAAAATCGTGGTTTCGCTGTTGGGACGGTGGTCCTTGCACGATTGAAGGGCCTTGAAGCAGCGCGTGCCTACCAATTGCTCGGCCGCGCGGGCCATGGCTTCGACGTCCAGGGGTTCGGCGCAGGCGGTGACGTAGGGTGCGATGAAGGGCGAGGCCAGGTTTTGCCAGGCGTTGAAGGCGGTCGTGCCGGGCGGATTGAGGAAGAAGTAGCCGTAGTGTTTGGCGCGGGCGTGGTGACGTGCCTGGAAACCCGGCGGCCGCTCGCATACTTCCAGCAACTGAATGTCTGGCGGAAGCAGTCGTTCGAGGGCCCGTTGCAGCCCCTCCAGCGGAATCGGATGCTCGATTTGGAACGAGACGCGTTGATCGTGGGCGTGCACACCCGCATCGGTTCGGCTACACCCAACGGTTTTGATCTTTGCCAGCTTCAGGATTCGCTTGAGAACCGCGGCGACCTCGCCCTGAACCGTCCTGGCACGTGGTTGGATCTGCCAGCCATGGAATCCAGCGCCGTTGTAAGCGATTCGCAATTCGAGGTTTCGCATCGGGGTCTTTTGATTTACCATTATAGGACCGTTTTACGCAAAAGTTCCGGGTCGTTTAGGACCTTGATCTCACAGAGGGTGGTGACGGGCGCATATGATTACTGGCTTCAACACCGACGTCAGACACAAGTCCAAAGTCTATCATGTCCAGACCGAGGACAAAGGCCGCAGCAATCCCAAGATCGAGTCACTCGTGTACGTGGGCGGCGAGATATTGGACAGCTACCAGACCTCCTACGAGCAAAAGAAGTCCGATCTTTCCGAGGACGAAATCATGGAGCTTCTGGAAGCCCAACACAAACGGGTGATTCGGGAAATCAAGACCGGACACTACGATTCGCCGGATGACTTTCCGGAAGATGTGCTGACCCATCGCGAGTTGGACGAGCTGATCATCGACTATTTGAACAGCGAGCCGCCCTTGGACCAGTTGAAGCTGGTGGTCAACGGGCTGTCCACGTTGCGGGCCCGGACCGATGCCGCGCTGAAGGTGGAAGCCCGCATGGTGACGGCAGGCGATCCCGTGCCCGACGCCCACGTTCGGGTCAAGTTGATGCGCAAGGGCATGCAGACCCAGGATCTCGGGGAGAGCCACACCGATCAGACGGGACAGGCGCTCGTCAACGTGAACCTGCCCGACTACACCATGGGCGAGGCCGCCGTGGTGGTGCAGGGCATCAGCGAGTTCGGCGTGGCCGAACAGCGCTACCTGCTGCGGCACTGATTTCGAGCCGCCCATGTCCGAAGCCTTCACATCCGGCGCATCCGGGGCTGCCGAACCGCAGGCGGGCGGCTTCGACCTGGAGCGCGCTCGGGCAATTTTCGAACGCGCCGCCTTCGTGCGCCACTTGGGCATCGAGCTGGTCGCGTTGGAACGCGGCCTCGTGGAGACCCGTCTCGCCATCCGGCCCGAACATCTGCAGCAGGATGCCTTCATTCACGCCGGCGTGCAGACCACCTTGGCCGATCACACCGCGGGCGGTGCGGCCGGGACCGTGGCGCCGCCGGGATTCATCGTCCTGACCGCCGAGTTGAAGATCAATTTGTTGCGTCCGGCGGTGGGCGCCTGGCTGCGTTGTGTCGGTCGCGTGATCAAGCCCGGCCGGTCGCTGATCGTGGCCGAGGCCGAAGTCTACGCACCGCGGGAGCCCGATCGCGAGGTTCTGGTCGCCAAGTTGATGTCCACCTTGGCCGTGGTTCCCGAACCCAAGTAGGCAGGTCGGCGGTACCCGTCGATTTACGGAGCGAGGCCCTTGCGGCGGAACACCATGACCTCCGATTCGAACCCCTGTTCGGTGGTCTCCCCGAAGATGTCCGCATTCAAGGCCACGACGTCGAACCCACTGAAATACTGGATGTAATGGTCGCGGGTGGTTTGCTGCTTCACCCCGACATCCGTTTCCGATTGGGCCGACGGTTTACCGTGCCGGCTGTTTTTCAGCAGCAGGTAGTGGCTTACCAGGCCGTCGAGGTGTTTGGCGTAATTGGCGACCACTTCCGGTTCCATTTCCTGAAACGAGGAGCTGTTGGCGAAGAGTTGGAAGTTACCCTTGACCTTCGGGAGCTGCCAGGGGCAGATGACCGCGGCGCGAAACTCGTTGGCGCGCAACCATTCGATGTCGATCGTTCCTTGATCGCGGGTCTGGTCGTAGGTCGCGACCGCATTCGGCCCGAACAAGGTCTCCAAATACCAACTGGAGATGTAGGCGGTGGGCGGAATGTCGATATTTAGGTAGAAGTACTTTTTCGAATGGGAGCGCAGGAAGATCTCGCCCAGGGAGCCGAATCCCCCGCCGATCTCGAGGACGTTCGTAATGGGTTTGGTGTCGACGTGTTTCTTGAGGAAAGCCAGGCACTTGAGGTAACGCAACATGGCGAAGCCGAAGCTTTTGCCGCTGAAATGGTGCTGTTCTACGGGGCAGCCCGCCGCGGACTCGAAGACCTGATCGAAGGCCGGCGGTTGGTGGCTGTCGGCCGCGCAGAAGATCTCCCAATCGCGTTTGGCTTCCACGCTCCCGTTCAGGTGTCCCAAAAAGAGTCGGGCCAGGTCCGGATTGCTGGCGGCCAGTTGTTGAATCGCCTGATCCGTGGCTTCGCGATTCAACAGGTATTCGCGCTTGATGTAGGTGGGCACGTACATGTCCAGTGCGCTCATGTGCGACCGGAACTGAGTGACGCCGTGTCGCTTCAGGTCGGCCAGGATCGGTTTCATGGCGTTGGACCAGAACAGCGTGGGACGAAAGAGTTCGGGTGCCTTGGCCATGTCGGCCAACATCAGGTCGAGGGTATTGGGATTCATGGGAGACCTCGAATGGGGCATTCTGGGAACGGGCGGCCTCGGGACCACCCGTACCGGACGAAATCGGGTCAGCTCATCAGGTTCATGTGGCGCAACACGGCCTTGACCAACTCGATCCGCGCATGCTTGATCTGATCGAACGTATCGCCTTCGAGCTTGAGGACATACACGAAGGTTCTCGGTCCGCGTTCCAGGTAGCCCACCAGCCACCCGACCTTCTTCTTGTCGGGCATGGTGCAGAGGCCGGTTTTCCCACTGAAGCGGTAGTCCTTTTGGTTGTCGAGTACCAATACGTCTTTGAGGATGGCGGTCGTCTTCTCCGAAACGCCCAGCTTTTCACGGTAGAACCGTTCCATGAAGTCGAGCTGTTCGTTGGGCGAGATGGCGAAGTCGCCCTTGATCCAGAAAATGTCGGGTCCCGCGGAGAAGTCACCGTTGCCGTAGTCGAACTTGGTGAGCCACTGCTGCATGCGCTTGGGGCCCACGTGTCCGGCCAGGGTGCGGTAGTACCACACGATCGAGTGTTTCATGGCCTGCCGCAGGGTGGCCGGGGAGCGTTCCCAAGAGCGCGGCCACCAATCTTCGGCGGGGAATTTGAGGGGGTCGCGCTTGATTTTGGTATCGGCATCCTGGAGGATGCCCAATTCGAGACCGATGATGCTGTGCGGAATCTTGAAGGTCGAACAAGGGAGGCAGCCGCGATCGAGGGCTTCGTCGTTGAATCGCCACATCTGGCCGCTTTCGAGTTCCTTCATGACGAAGGTGGCCTGGTGGTTTTCGAAGATCTTCGCGAAATCGGGCGAGGGTAGCGTGCGATGGGTTTCGGAGGCTTGGAGCGGGAAACAGGTCGCGGCCAGTACGGCCAAGATCGAGTGAAAGATGGGTTTCATGTGGAACTCCTACGGGCAACGGCTGAATGGGAGCCCGGCCGAGTTGGCAAGTGAGGCCGGGTTCCGTGGGATCGCCATTGTGGCGCGGCTGTTTGAAAGGAGCGTGAAAGGGGCCGGGAGTCTTTTGAAACCAATGTGAAGCGTATGTGAAGTCGGGCGCCGAATTGGACTTGGCTGGATTGCACGGCCTGCATGGGAGACCGACACACGCCGTGCGATCAATCGATGAAAGCGGTGACGATGTCCGGGAAGAGGACGATCATCAACAACCCGAAGAGTTGAATGCCGATGAACGGAATGGCGCCTTTGTAGATTTGGGTGGTCGCCACTTCCGGTGGCGCCACGCCGCGTAGGTAGAAGAGGGCGAATCCGAAGGGCGGGGTCAGAAACGAAGTCTGCAGGTTCATGCCGATCATGACGCCGAACCAGACCATGTCGATGCCGAGGATTTTGGCGGCGGGGGCCAGCAGGGGGATGATGATGAAGGCGATCTCGAAAAAGTCGATGAAGAAACCGAGTACGAAGATCGCCAGATTGGCGACGAGCAACAGGCCGATTTTGCCGCCCGGCAAATTCGTCAGCAAATCCTCGATCCAAATGTCGCCGTAAAGACCGCGGAACACGAGCGCGAAGGCGGTCGAGCCAATCAGGAGGAACACGACCATCGAGGTCAGCCGCATGGTGTAGTCCATGGTCTCCTTGAGGCGGGTCAAGGTCAGGCGGCGGTTCAACGCGGCCAGGATGATGGCGCCGACCGCGCCCAGGGCCCCGGCTTCGGTCGGTGTGGCCACCCCGGCGAAAATGCTGCCCAGTACCAGGAGAATCAACGCCAGTGGCGGAATCAGGACCAAGACGACTTGCTTGAGCAGGGCTTTGCCCTGAAGTTCGCGGGCCTCCGGGGGAAGTGCGGGCATGGCTTCGGGTTTGACGAGGGCCACCGCGACGGCGAACAGGGCGTAGAGGCCGGCGAGCATGAGGCCCGGGCCGAGCGCGCCGCGGAACAGGTCGTTGACCGAGATGCCCAACTGATCGGCCAGAACGACCAGGACCACGCTGGGCGGGATGATCTGACCCAGCGTGCCCGAGGCGGTGATCAGGCCGGCCGAGATCTCGCGCGAATACCCGTAGCGCAACATGACCGGCATCGAGATCATGCCCATGGCGACCACGGAGGCGCCCACGACGCCGGTAGCGGCGGCCAGGAGCGCGCCGACGAAAACCACGGCCAGGCCCAGCCCGCCGCGCAGGGGGCCGAACAGCATGCCGATGGTTTTGAGCAGATCCTCGGCGAGGCGCGATTTTTCCAGCATGGCGCCCATGAAGATAAAGAAGGGAACCGCCAGCAGTACATAGTTGGACATGACGCCGAAGGTGCGGTTGGAAAGTGCAAAAAGCAGGTGCCAGTCGAAAAAGCCCGCTTCCACGCCGACGAAGGCGAAAATCAGGGCCGTCCCGCCCAGGGAAAAGGCCACCGGGTAGCCGCTGAAAATCAGCAGGAACGCCACCGCGAACATCAGGGGGCCGAGCCAGGATTCGGTCATAGTATGTCACCCAAGTGGGGATTGTCGGGGTCGTCTTCGTGGGACTTGGTGGACCTGCCCGTGATGACGCTCAGGTTGTGGATCAATTCGGAGACCCCCTGCACCATGAGCAGCAGAAACGCGATGGGGATCAGCGTCTTGATCGGGTAACGCGGCAGTCCGCCCGGGTCCGGCGACATCTCGCGCACGCTCCATGAGTTGACCATCGAGGGCCAGGACACCGTGATCATCAAAGCGCAGAACGGAAAAAAGAAGATCAGGGTGCCGACGAGGTTGATCCAGGCCTGCCCCTTGGGCGACAACTTTCCGTAGAGCACGTCGACGCGCACGTGCTCGCCGTGTTTGAGGGTGTACCCGGCGCCGAGGAGGAAGACCGCACTGAACAGGTACCATTGGGTCTCGATGAAGGCGTTGGAGCTGAGGGCCACGGTCGTCATCGGGTCCAGGTAGCGGGCGACCGCGTTGTAGGCGCCGAACCCGACCATCGCCAGCGTCAACCAGAGTAGGGCGCGACCCAGTCGCTCGGTGAGGCCGTCGATGGCGGCGGCGATGTTCATGAGAACGTCCATGAGGAGTCACTTCCGTGGATGCCCGAGGCGGTGGTGTTCGGGAATTCTTGCAAAGTTCCCGAACGCAGGTCAAGCGGGACGAGGCTCGGGGCGGCGAAACCCGGTGATTCGGGCGAAATCGCGAATGGACCCTGCCGAAAGCATCGAGCGTGGCACGGCTGAACCGGGGTGGATTGGTCGTTGCGGATGCCGTCTTCCTTCACTACAATGGCCGCAACTCCAGGTATCCGATCCAGTGTTCAACGACTCCGTGCGAGCTGCGCCTCGTCTGATGCCCGGGGGCGGAACCATCCGATTTCCGCGACCCCCATCCGACCCATTCCAATCGAAGCGTCCTCGAAGTGGGCGGGCTCCGAATTCGGTGCCGTCCGCCGAGAGGCGATCTTCAGGTCAGGGAGACCAACATGAGCCACGATCAACGTCCCGAACCTTCCGCCGCCCATCCTCGGACCATGGAACGCCGCGGCTTTTTGAAAAAGGCAGCCGCGGGTCTTACCGGCGCCGCACTCGTGACCCACGGCTGTGGGTCCAGCTCGCCGAACGCCAATGGCGAAGGCCCTTCCATCAAAACCAGCCCCAAGGTCATGTGGCGACTCGCTTCCAGTTATCCCCGATCGTTGGACACGATCTACGGCGCCGCCGACGTCCTGGCCAAGCGATTGAGCGAATTGACTTCCGGCCGGTTCACCGTGCGGCCCTATCCGGCCGGTGAACTGGTTCCGGCGATGGAGGTCATGGATGCGGTGCAGCAGGGCACCGTCCAACTGGCGCATTCGGCCAGCTACTATTTCAAAGGGAAAAACCCGGCCCTGGCTTTCGATTGCACGATTCCCTTCGGGCTCACGGCCCGCCAGCAAAACGCTTGGCTGAGCCATGCCGGCGGTTTGGAGCTGATGCGTGAGGTGTTTTCCGACTTCAACATCATCAATTTTCCCGCCGGCAATACCGGCATTCAGATGGGCGGCTGGTTCCGTCGTGAAATTCAATCCGTCGCCGACATCAACGGCCTCAAGATGCGGATCCCCGGGCTCGGTGGCGAAGTCATGAGCCGCATGGGCGCCACCGTCCAGGTTCTGGCGGGCGGCGACATCTTCCCGGCGCTCGAGCGCGGCGCCATCGACGCGACCGAATGGGTGGGTCCCTATGACGACGAAAAACTGGGCTTCTACAAGGTCGCCAAATACTACTATTATCCCGGCTGGTGGGAACCCGGACCCAACCTCTCGTTTCTCGTGAACAAGGATGCCTGGGCCAAGCTTCCCAGCGAATATCAGCACGCCTTCGAGGTGGCCGCCGCCGAAGCCAACGGGGCCATGCTCGGAAAATACGACGCGTTGAATCCACCGGCCCTGGAACGCCTGCTCCAGCAAGGTGTGCAGTTGCGCCCCTTTGCCCAGGACATCGTCGCGTTGGCGCGCCAGACCGCCTTCGATTTGATGGAAGAGCTGTCGGGCGCGGATGCGAGCTATCGCAAGGTGTTCGAACCATGGAAAGCCTTTCGCGATCAGAGCTACCGCTGGTTCGCCACGGCCGAAGCCTCCTTTACCGCCTGGGCCGCCAAGGAAGCGCAGCCCGGCTGAGGCCCGTCCCCCGAGACCTGGTTCCGTGCCCATCCAGGCCGCTTCGATAGCGGCGAGGTTTTCACGGCTGGATGGGCTCCGGATCACCAGGCGGTGGCATTCGTGTTACATTCAAGCCTTTACCGCCCTTTGTCCCAACCGGCATTTCGCCTTCGTTGCGACCATCTCTCGATCGAGGAGTTCCCTTCATGAAGTTCCGCCATGCGTTTCTCTGTTTTTCGATGTTCATCTCGGCAATGGGTGCGGGCCTGTTCGCCGCCGACGAGATCCACATCTCCTACACCCAGATGCGACCGAACCTCTTCATGTTGGAAGGCGCGGGCGGCAATATGGTGCTCTGCCGTGGCGAAGACGGATTGTTTTTGGTGGACGACCAGGTTTCGGCGGTCAGCGAAAAGGTCAAAAAGGCGATCAAGGCCATCGAGCCGGGACCGCTGCGCTTCATTCTGAACACCCATTGGCACCACGACCACACGGGCGGCAACGAGTACTTTCGCAAAGGTGGAACCCTGACCGTGGCGCACCGCAACGTGCGCAAACGCATGATGAAGAAAAACGTGGTCGAAGCCCTCAAACGCGAATTGGAGGCTTCTCCCGAGGGCGCGTTGCCGGTGATCACCTTCAGCAAAGAGATGACCTGGCACTACAACGGCGAGGAAATTCAGATCTACCACGTGCCGAACGCCCATACCGACGGCGATTCGATCGTGTTCTTCAAGACCAGCAACGTGGTCCACATGGGCGACGTGTTCTTCAACGGCCTCTATCCGTTGATCGACTACAGCTCCGGCGGCACCATCAAGGGCATGATCTCGGCCGTCAAGCGCGTGCTCAAGCACGTGGATTCCGATACGCAAATCGTCCCCGGCCACGGTCCCCTCGGTACCAAATGGGATCTCGTCACCTACCTCCAGATGCTGGAACACGTGCGCGACAAGGTCTCGGCCATGAAAAAGCAGGGCAAGAAGCTGTCCGAGATCAAGGCGGCCAAGATCACGGCCGAGTGGGATGCAACCTGGGGTACCAAGTGGCTCACGCCCGATCAGTTCATCGAGATCGCCTACCGCTCGATATGACGAGCGCCCGAGCAGAAACGGAATGGTTGCCCCTTTCGTGGTGGTTTGGCTGGATGGGCACGGCTGCGGCCATGGGGTGCCATGGTTTTGACAAGTTGCTTTCTTTCAGGTGATTAACTGGTGCCTGATGCCTGGGCCTTGCCGCTGGTTTGTGGAGAGAACCTGCCGATTCCATGGAATCATTTAAAAAACCCGTTTCCGGATGGGTGGCAACCAGCGCGGATTCAAACCGATTCCACCATCGGATGGGCGCCTCCGACCGGGCAGTGGTGTGCCGGGCTCAAGCTATCCGGTGCGAATGTCGATTCCTGTGATCAACGATCTCATTCGAGGAGCGCGATTCATGCCTCACTACGCACCGCGGCGTTTCGAACGCTTCAACTGCGAGATGGCCGTATGGATTCACCCGCTCGCCCCTGAAGAACCGCTCTTGTTGGCCGAAGTGCTCAATATCAGCGGTGGCGGGTTCCTCTGCCGCGTGGACCGCGAACTTCCTCAAAACCAGCCCTTGGATATTTCCATTGAACTACCCCAGCGGGAAAACCTGGTTCCGGTCAAGGGAGAGGTCCGCCACGTGCGGCCCGAGGACGAGCAAACCTTTCTCATCGGTCTGGAATTCACGGAGATCGAAGGTATGACGGTCCCCGCTTTCATAGCCTACATCGAGGCTATGTTCGTTTAGGTACCCCCACCTCCACCAAAAACTGGCGAGTGAATCCATGCACAGGGACATGTTTCAGGAACGGATCGAGGAAATCCTGAAGACCGGCAACGAGAAGTTGCTGCATTCCTTCTTGATGCGTGGATTGAAGACGGACCGACAGCAAACCATCGGGTTGCTGAACGAGGTCCTGCCGCTCATCGGCGGCCGCAATCGGCTCAAGGTCATGGAAATCCTGATCGACGACGGCGAAAAGGACCTCATACCGTTGTTCGTGAGGGCCATCGTGCACGAAAAGAACATGTTGTTCGCCAAGAGCCTGTTGTTCATCTACCGCAATTTCAGCCATTACGAGGCCGTCTTCCCGCTGGAATCCATCGAAGATCGGCTGGTTCCCGAACTGGGCGACGCCTTCAAACGCGTCATCGGAACCCTGCGCGCCAAGCACCACCACCGGTTCAACATGCAGGCCTTCCGCGATCGGGACGACCAGCCGGATTTGTTGCGGGAAACGCTGGACATGATGCTGAAGGAGCCGGATCCCGCCTATGCCGGTTTTCTGATCGACCGGTTGAACGACGGGACCGATCTCCAGGTCCGTGAAGCGTTGCGGGGTCTGGATGCGCTCGGTGACGCGGATTCGGTACCGACACTGCTGGAGTTCCTGGCGGCGCGCATCGAGCAAAAAAAGCTGGTGGATCGCCTGGGGCGTTTCCTGGTGCGGCCCGAAAGTCACGAGGAACGCGGCCCGGCGGATTACGCCCAACCCTTGGCCGATCTGGTGGGCTGGGACGATACGGATCGCGAAACCTTCCACGCCTGCATCCAACAGGGAAAAGGCGAAGCGGTGCTTTCGATGGTGCGCGGTGGATTTGGCTTGAACGGCGATCTCTGGATGGAAGTCAGCGTCTTCCTGACCAACACCCTCTCCGGTGAAAAACCGCAGGAAAGCGCGCTCGCCAGCTTGAACACGGCCTTCGCCGCATGGCAAGGCGAGCAGGACCGGGTCCTGACGAAGGTTTGCGAGGTGCTTGGGCGGATTCGTTTTCGCTGTGACGGCGAAGATGCCACGGAGCGGATCGAGGCCGCCATTCCCGAATCCGAGTCGGCCCGGCCCGTGATGCTGATCGCCTACCTGGAGGGTTGCCGCTCCGCCAACGCGCTGAAACGGTTGTTGGCATACGTTTCCTTTCCGCCCGACGAGGTGGTGTTGCGGCGCGCCCTCGAGGCTCTGACCGCCTTCTCGTTCGAGACCCTGCCGTTGCCCTTGCTGGATGTGGTGCGAACCGGGCCCGATGCCGGGATTCGTGAAATGGCCATGGACATCCTCGCCCGTGCCGGATACGGCTCCGTTCTGGTGGAAGACGTGTTGGTGGGGGCGCCTGCCGAACGACTCCCCGAAATCGCGCAGGCGGTGGCGCGCCATCGCGTTCAAGGTGGCGGCGCCCGCCTGGCCGATTTGTTGGAAGACGCCGAGTCCGAGTCCCTGGCGTTGGTGCTGATCGAGTCGCTTCGTGCTTTTCCCGGCTCGCGTACCGGTCCGGCCGTGAAGCCCTTTTTCCAGCCAGGCAATCCAAAGGCGATTCGCGATGCGGCTTTGGAGACCCTTTTGGTGGCCGGCGGTCCCGAGCGGTTGCAATACCTCCTGGACGGCCTGAATCTTTTTCCGACCATCAAGAAAGATCAACTGGTCCGCCAAGTGTGCGAGCGCCTGGCCACCTTCAACCGCGAGCAATTTCCGCCCGGTTTGTTGGAGGCCATGGATTTCTGGTTGTCCTTGCTGCAGGATGCCCGCGACGAACAACTGCGCTACCTGGTGTTGCAGGTTCTTCAAAGCGCCGATTGGGGCCAGGCTCGCAACAAGCGTATGTGGGTCGAGAGCCTGCGCAGTCTCAGTGAAGACGACGAGCCCCAACGCAGCAGTGAGGAGCGGCGCCTGTTGCGGGTGCTGATCATCAAAGCCGAAGGCGATTCCCGCACCGCGACCGCCGCTCCGGCGGAGCCGCCGCCGGTCGCGGAGCCCGCGGTAGAGGAAGCTGCCCGTCCGGAGGGTCCCGCTTCAAGGAGACGGCTCGACTACATGCTGGATCAACTGGAGACGTCCTGCCACCACCAGCGGGCCGGCGCTTTGCGACGGCTCAACCTGATGTACAAACCCCACCTTTTGAAAAACCAACCTCACGAAGAGAAAAGGTTGGTGGACAACGTATTGCGGCTTTTCGAGCAGAATCAGGGCGTGACCGAACTGACCCGCGTGTGCATCAGTTTGGCGGTGAAGGTGGGCCATCCTCGTTTGTTGGAACGCGTCGATACCTGCCTCTACGATACCGATCTGGGCGTCGTCCAGTTTGCCGATCGCGCCCTCGCCATGGTGCGCAAGGCCGAAATGGCGCAATCGATTCAAACCATTCACCTGCTTGACGATACCCGTCTGGTGACGCGCACGCTGAGTTCGCTGTTGACGCGTAGCGGGTTCCAGGTGGAGATCGACAATTGCCCCGAAGACGCGTTGGTGCGCTTGGAACGCGGCCGCTTCGACCTGGGCATCGTCGACTTGATCATGCCGAAACTCGATGGCGTGAGCTTCATTCGAGAGATTCGGCGCAGGCAATTGGCGCCGCGCCGGCTGGTCGTCATTACCTCCAGCCGCGACGAGAACCTGCACCGGGTGGTCCGGGGCCTGGATGTCGATGCGTTGCTGCTCAAGCCGTTCCCCATGGCGCGACTGGTGGATTGCATCCGCGGCCTGGAAGCGTCCTGACGATCGGTGAACCGCGTAGACATCGGGAGCCGACAAACTTCCAACCGGGTTTGGACGAAGGAAAGCTTAATATTGTTTTGTGTCGCTAAAAAGTTGGCTTGTGGATTGCTAAAGAAAGCAATGTCTTTTTCAACATGACATTGACAACATATTCGACCTTTCAATCAAATTTTTTCCTACTTTCATCTCTGTTAGTGTTTTTACATTCTGGCTTCTCGATCGCTCCGTTCTCGATTTCTCGATAAAGCACATACTATGACTCCCTCTCGTTCCCCAAGACCCGCGAGATCCACGCTCGCGGGTTTTTTCTTTTTGGGGGAAGGCCTCTGCGGTGATCTTCCGATCCGCGGCCTGTCTCCGGTTTGGATACGAAAACCGAACGCGATGGGCCGCGAACCTCGATTGTCTCGGGGATGCGCACGCTTTGTGAATCCCGCTTCCAGCCTTGAACGCACTCACTTTTTGGGCTTTTCCTGCGAATCCGGGTTTACGGTTTGCGGGCTTTGAGTGAAAATAGTGATGTAGCGCACGCGCGCTCGGGTGGGTATCATCGCCAACAGGGGAACCTTTATTATGAAACGATTCCTTTTCGTATGTTTACTTTTTCCGACAATATGTTTCGGTGCATTTATGGAACGTGCCGAACCCAATCGCCCTGTCAAATATTCCGTTTTCAAAGCCCACACCATCCTTCCCGAAACCTTTCGAAACGTGATCGAAAAGAACGGGAAACACCTGTTTGCCGGTCTCGAAAAGGGATTGTCCACGCCCCACGCCCAGCTCTCCGTCGAGCGCGTGATGGAAGAAAAGCGGAAGATCACCGAACTGGTCAACAACCAGGCCGCCTTCAGCCAGGTCGCCCATCAGATGGGGTTCGTGGCCGGTTTGGTCGCGCTGCTGGCCGATCCCGTTCAGGAACAACAGGGGACCGTGCGCCAAGGCTTCGATTTCTATCTCGATTACAAGCTGTCGCGGTTCCATTTCGTGTTCGACGGCTACCCAGGTCCCGACGTCAACGAGCAATGGCTCTCCGCCCAACTGAACGCCGTGGTCAGTCACCGAACCCAGTACCGCAACATCTTGGAAAAGGGTTATCGCCAGGTGAACGGCAACCCACGCTTCCGTTTCGACGAGCGCCATCCCGTCTACGGGGTGTGCAGCATCTACTTTTCCAATGTGGCTCGACTCTCCGCCCATCTCTGGTATCATGCTTGGGCGGCCGCCAATGGGGACCTCACCAGAACGCCTCTACTGAAAGAACGCATCGCGGAAATGAAGAAAAAACAAGGCTGAGCGGGCTTTCGGGAACTTTTTTTACACAGCGTTCGGCGGCCAAAAAAAAGCGGAGTAGCGAGCAATGATGGCCGAACAGAAAAAGCGTGCGCTCATCAGTGTCTCGGACAAGGCCGGCATCGCCGAGTTTGCCGAAGCACTGGCTGAAAAAGGATTCGAAATCATTAGTTCGGGCGGCACCTATCGCCACCTCGAGCAGGCCGGGTTGAACCCCATCAAAGTGGCCGACATCACCGGATTTCCCGAGATCCTCGACGGACGGGTCAAGACCCTGCATCCCCACGTCCACGGGGCCCTGTTGGCCCGCTACGAGTTGGCCTCGCATCGCGAGCAATTGAACGGTCACGGCATCGATCCGATTCAGGTCGTCGTGGTCAACCTCTATCCCTTTGCCCAGACCATCGCCAAAGAAGGCGTGACGGTGGCCGAAGCGATCGAACAGATCGATATCGGCGGGCCGACCATGGTTCGCGCCACGGCCAAGAATTTCCAAAACCTCACCATCCTGACCGACCCTGCCGATTACAGCGCTTTCCTCGAGGGTGTGGATCCCGCCACCGGCTTGCCTTCCCTGGCGTTTCGCCTGACCATGGCCCAAAAGGCGTTCCAGCACACCTTTTCCTACGACATGAAAATCGCCGATTACCTGGATGCGGTAGTGGCCGATGAGCGGGAACTGACGCGGGCCGAAGACGAGACCCTGCCAAAGGTGTTTCGCATGAGTGCCGAGCGGACCGAGGTCTTGCGCTACGGCGAGAACCCCCACCAACGGGCCGGCATGTATCAGGTGCACGGTGCCGAGCTGCCGGACTACGTCACCCAACATCAAGGCAAACTGCTCAGTTACAACAACCTGGTGGACATGGAAGCGGCTTGGCGTTGCGCCTGTGATTTCGATCGGGCCACCGCGGTCGTGGTCAAGCACACCAACCCTTGCGGCGTGGCCAGTCACGACGTGTTGGAGGAGGCCTTCCGCCGGGCCCGGAAAGTGGATGCGACCTCGTCGTTCGGCGGCGTGATCGCCTTCAATCGCGAAGTGGACGAAGCCACGGCGATCGCCATCAACGAACAGTTCGCCGAACTGGTGATCGCGCCCGCCTTCAGTGAGGCGGCGCTGAAGAAATTCAAAAGGAAAAAGAACCTGCGCGTGCTCGAGATCCACCTGCCGGACGGCCGGTTGCCTCGTGGCCTGGAGTTCAAGCGCCTCGACCACGGACTCCTGGTGCAGGACAAGGACAACAAGCGCGTGCCCTTTTCCGATTGGAAACTGGTTTCCGAGCGCCAGCCTTCCGAAGCGGAGGTGGCCGCCCTGACCATGGCGTGGCAGATCGTGCCCCACGTGAAATCCAACGCGATCGTCTATGCCGACGCCGACGGTGCCGTGGGCATTGGCGCCGGCCAGATGAGTCGGGTGGACTCTTCCAAGATCGGCATCGCCAAGGCGGGTGAAGCGGGTTTGACCATTGCCGGTTGCGCCATGGCTTCCGACGCGTTTTTCCCGTTCCGCGATTCGATCGACGCGGCCGCGGCAGCGGGTGTTCGCGCGATCGTGGAGCCGGGCGGTTCGATTCGCGACGAAGAAGTGATCCAAGCGGCCAACGAGCACGGCATCGCCCTGTTCTTCACCGAGACGCGTCACTTCAAACACTGACCAAACACGTGTTCGATGGGATTCGTGTCGCCGCGATCGCGGCGACGCCTCCCAAGCGCCCAACGTGCGCTTTCTCTCTTTGGGTTCACGGCGGAATGATTTAGCATGAATCTCGATTGGGTCGTCGTTCGACCGGATCTTGCGCGGTTCGCGCGTTCCCTGGTGAAAGGTCTCGTCTCGAGGGAGGGTTTCGATGGGTATTCCGCAAAAGCCTCAATTCCTGATGAAGCGCCGTTTCCGATGTCGCCTTTGGGGCGTTCTCGCCGTTTATCTGAAAGTTGGCCTGCTTTTTTCGGGATTCGCGGTCCTGCAGGCCGAGGATGGAGATGGGTTCCTGGGCGCCCTGCGCGTAGCCTATCCCACCGCCAAAACCCTGGACCAGCCTTTTCCGGGCCAATCCGTGGAGGATGCCCGCGCGGTTCAGCGCGAGTTCATTACCAGCCTTTGCGGGATCATGGGTCCCGTGGTCGGCTATAAGGCCGCTTTGACCAATTCCGCGGCCCAGAAGCGGTTTGGGGTGGATCAACCGATTCGCGGCACCCTGTTGCGCGACATGATTCTCAAGAGCGGGGCCCGGGTCCCCCTGGATTTTGCGGCCGTCCCCTTGTTGGAAGGCGATCTGGTGGTGCGGGTCGCCGGTGAGGCCATCAACCGCGCCGAGGGGCGCAAAGAGGCACTGGCCGCGCTCGACATGGTCTACCCGTTTCTCGAGTTGCCCGATGCGGTGTTTCGCAAGGGCGTCGAGATCAACGGTCTCGCCCTGATCGCCATCAATGCCGGCGCCCGCTATGGTGTGCTCGGCGAAGGGGTTCCGCTGGGCAAGATGGCGAATCCGGAAAAGGCCCTTGCCCAAATCGAGGTCGTGGTTTCGGACGAAAACGGCCGCGAGTTGGCCAACGGGGAAAGCGGCAATCTGCTCGGCCATCCCTTGGATGTGGTGCTGTGGCTGCGCGACTCGCTGCATGCCGAAGGGAAAAAGCTCAAACGCGGCGACCTGCTCTCCTTGGGCTCGATGACCGCTTTGGTGCCGCTCCGCAGTGCGGGCACCTTTTCAGCCCAATTCGAAGGCCTGCATCCCGAGCGTGTCATGCGCGTGGACGTGATCCTGGAAGAACCACGCTGAAGGGTGCCGCCCAACCAGGAGGGCTCGGCACTTCACGCGAACATTCGGCACCATGGGCACGGTATCGGGTCTCGGGCGCCAGGTGCTCGGAGTGCCGGTCGTGGTAGAAATCCGACCGTGACCTGGGCACCGGTCGTGATTTGGTGGTGTTCCGGATCCGTTCATGGGATTCGCGATCCGGCCATGCCCGTGTGCGAGTTTTTTCGACGGGGCCCGTTTTTTTGATAGGATGGCGGAAAGGCCTTTCGTGGATTTAGCGAGGTGCCCATGAACACGATCTTCGCCATGGTTTGTGCGAGCCTCTTCTTGTTTCAGGGCGATTACCAGAAAGAACGAGCCCGGATGGTGGCCGACCAGATTCGCGCGCGCGGTGTGAGAGACGCAGCGGTCTTGGCGGCGATGGAATCCGTGGAACGACACCGTTTCGTGCCCAAACACTTGAGGCACGACGCCTACGAGGATCACCCGTTGCCCATCGGGCACGGCCAGACGATTTCCCAACCCTACATTGTCGCGGCCATGACCGAGATGTTGCGGGTCGATTCCGATTCGGTGGTCTTGGAAGTCGGCACGGGCTCCGGATACCAGGCGGCGATCCTGGCTCGCATCGTCAAGCGGGTCTACACCCTCGAGGTGATCGCCCCGCTCGCGCGCCGAGCCGTAACCACCTTGAGGGAGAACGGGATGACCAACGTGACCGTCAAAGAGGGCGACGGTTATTACGGCTGGGCTGAGAAGGGGCCGTTCGACGGCATCGTCGTGACCGCCGCGGCCAGCCACATTCCGCCACCGTTGGTGGATCAGTTGAAGCCCGGGGGCTGGATGGTCATTCCGGTCGGGCCGGTCTTCGCGGTTCAGTCGCTCATGCTGGTGCACAAGCGCGAGGACGGCACCATTACGAAGAAAAAGGTGATGTCGGTGCGCTTCGTGCCGCTTACCGGTAACCACTGATCCGGCGCCGGGCCCGGTTTTTTGTCATGACCCACCTTGCGATTTTTTTGGTCGGATTGGTGGGGATCGCCTATCAGATCGCCTTGATGCGCATCTTCTCGATCGCCCAGTGGTACCACTTCGCCTACATGATCATCAGCATCTGCATGTTGGGCTTTTCCTTCAGCGGGACCTTGCTGGCCCTGGTGCGGCGGCGCATTGCGGGTCGAGAAGCGCTTTGGCTTTCTCGCTGTACGCTTGCCTTGGTACCTGCGCCGGCGTTGTGCTACGCCTTGGGGCAAATGGTGCCGTTCGAATCCTTCCGGCTCCTGGTCGAGCCGATCCAAAGTCTCTACCTACTGTGGATCTACCTCGCGTTCAGCTTGCCGTTCGCTTTGGTCTCGGCCTGTATCACGCTCGGGTTCATGATCGAAAAGGCGCGGGTGGGCAAGGTCTATTTCGTCAATATGGCCGGATCGGGCCTGGGGGCCCTGGTCGTGATCCTGTTGCTCTACCGGGTGAATCCCGTGTGGGTTCCCTACCTGCTCGCGATCCCGGCCGCGGTGGCCCATTTGGTCCTGCAGCGGCGAGCAGACTGGCTTCGAACGTGGCGGTGGTTGGCGGCAGCCGGGATTCTCTTGGTCCTGGTCGGTCCGAGGCCGATTCGGATGTCCGAGTACAAGGGACTCTCCCATGCCGGCGCCTTGCCCGATGCCGAAGTTCTCGAACGCCGCGACGGGCCGATGTCCCAAATCACGGTCCTTTCCTCATCCATGATTCGCGAGACGCCAGGCCAGATATCCAACTATCCCATGGGCCGCTTGGGCCCGCTACCGGAACAGATCGCCTTGTTTTTCGACGGTGGCGGCATGTCGGTGGTCAACCGGCTGAATGGCGAGCCCAGCGAGGCGGTGTACCTGGATTACGTGGGCGACGCCCTGCCCTACCGCCTGTTGACCCGACCCGAGGTCTTCATCGTGGGGGCCGGTGGCGGCACCCAAATCTTGAACGCCCTGTACCACCGGGCAACGCACGTGACCGCCGTGGAAGCCGATCCCAATTTGTTCGACCTCATGGAAGGTTCGCTGCACGCGTTCTCTGGGGGTTTGTACACCCGACCGGAAGTGACCGTCGTGCACGCGGAGGGAAGGGGATACCTGCAGGCCCGTGAAAAGCGTTTCGACCTGATTCAACTGTCCCTTTTGGATTCCTTCAATGCGTCCTCGGCTGGGGTTCGCGCGCTCAATGAAGACTATCTCTACACGCTGGAAGCAATGGGGTTGTATCTGGACCGCCTGGCGCCGGAGGGCATGCTGGCCATTTCCCGATGGTTGAAATCGCCGCCGCGAGACACGATCAAAATGGCGGCCACCCTGATCGAGACCGCCGAACGGGCCGGTATTCGCGAGCCGGCCAGACATCTCGTCGTCATTCGCACCTGGAACACCGCCACCCTGCTGTTGAGCAAGGTGCCGCTTTCGGCGGAGCGGATCGCGGCAGTCCGAGCGTTTTGCGCCGAGCGGCATCTGGATATCTGTTGGTTGCCGGACCTGCGGATCGAGGAAACCAATCGCTATACGATCCTGGAGACACCCGAATATTTCCAGGCGATTTCGCGGTTGCTGTCGGCCGAACGCGAGTCTTTCTACCGGAATCACCTGTTCGACATTCGCCCCGCGACCGACGATCGCCCCTACTTTTTTCGCTTCTTTCGCTGGAAGGCGTTGCCGGAACTGTGGGCGCACATGGGAACCGAGTGGATCCCCTTCGTGGAGTGGGGTTACCTCACGCTGATCGTCACGCTGTTGCAGGCACTGCTCGCTTGCGTGCTCTTGCTGTTGCCGCTGGTGGCACCGGCATTGGGTCTGTTTCGGAAAAGGGGCGGAGAGATCCCCGGCGGGTCGAAGCAGGTAGGGACCGCCGCGGTCATGTTTTATTTCGGCGCCCTGGGGTTCGCGTTCATGTTTCTGGAAATGGCATTCATTCAAAAGTTCATGTTGTATCTCAGTTATCCGGTGTTGGCCGTCTCGGTCATCCTGACCGCGATGCTGTTCTTTGCCGGGTTGGGCAGCTATTTTGCCGATCGCTATCGGGGCGTGGGGCTTCTTCCCCGGACGTTCGCGGCTCTGGCCCTGGTGTCCGCGGTGTATGGCGCTGGTCTGTCACCGCTGTTCGCCGCTTCGGCCGGATTGGGCGAGGCCTGGAAAATCCTGCTCAGCGTGCTGCTGCTGGGACTGCCGGCCTTTTTCATGGGGATTCCCTTTCCCACGGGACTGCAGCGGGTGTCCGAGCGCGATGACGTTTCGGTTCCCTGGGCGTGGTGTGTCAACGGCTGTGCCTCGGTGGTGGGGGCGACGTTGGGTAAGGTACTCGCCATGCAGTTCGGGTTCAGGTTCCTGCTGTTGACGGCGGTGGTGCTGTACGGCGTGGCCACGATCGCCTATCCTGCGTTGACTCGCGACAAATTGGACGGTTGAGCGACCGCCAGGGCTTTGCTGGCTGCGCCTTGGGAGCTCCTGCCTGGTTCGAGACCAAAAAAAAGGAAGTCGACACGTCGACTTCCTTACCGAGGAGGAGATTTACAAAAAGCAAGTTTGGGGTTTCTTGGAAAACTCGAAATGAACTTCCGTTTTTTACAACAAACTCAAAAACAGGCAGATGGTGAGAGTGGGGGGAATTATCTTCTGGAGATATTCAGGTCATCGGCGTACAGACGGAAATGTTTAACTTTTGGGTGATTTTTTTCACCATATATATAAATAGATGTATCTGGCCCAGTAGCCTTCTGATTTTGAACGGCTTTTCAGACAGTTGCGAGCGAGGTCGCCAAAGTGACCTCTTCGACCGATCGACCAAAAAATGAGCGGCACGGTACCGGGACCGATGCCCGGGCAGTTGCGCGACCCGCTGGCGAAAACTCGGGCCGAATCTCGCGAACCCCTGGCGCACCGAACCGGCACCGCGCAGGTCCGGTCCATCGGCGCGAATCAGGCCGTGCCCGCCTCGTCCACCGCCTGGCGATCTGCCTGCCTGCTTTTGGAAAACCACATCTTCAGGTGATTTCTGCCCGACTCGCGCCGGTACTGCAGGGCGTCGGCCACGGTCTTGATGATGTAAATGCCCAAGCCGCCCACTGGACGCGACTCGATATCGCTGTCTAAATCGGGTGGCGGCGCCTGAAGCGGGTCGAATGGTTTGCCGGTGTCGAAGATGTCGACCTTGACTTTCGTGTCGTCCTGGGAGAGCCGAACGTCGATGACGTGCCCGCCGTGGTCGTCGAAGCTGTACTTGATGATGTTGGACACCCATTCCACGATGGCCAAGTTGAGGGACATGGTCCCTTGCTCGTCCAAGCCGTGGTCTCGAGCGAAACGCTCGACCGGGTCGGCAAGCTCACGAATGGATTCGAACTTGTTTTCGATCTGAAGCTGCAATTGAGAGCTCATCAGCACAAACCACAATCGGAATTCCGGAAAAGGCCACCGCGGAAATGAAAAAAAGACCCGGGAAAAAGGATGAATCGCGTATCTGTTGAAAATATCACGTTCGAGAGGCTTGGTCTATCTCGTAAGGCGTTTGCCTGCCGGGTTTAGCCGGAAAGCAAGATCCGGTTCGGGCTGCGCGCCATTGGTGAACGGGCTGATTTCAGGGCTTTCTCGGCTCCTGAACGGTGTGGTCCACCGCGAGATGCAAGTGGGTCTCCTTGCGCTTGGGGGCGAACATGAACCAAAGAGGTCCCGCGAACGGCAGGCAAATCATCAGGGCCATCGCCTTCCATTCGGGTGGGCCTTTGGGCTTGCCGTCCATCCACTTGATGATCCCGCAACCCAGCAGGCTGGCCGCGACGATTCCGCCGATGAGAAGACCGGCTTTGGTACCGCCCATGGTTTGCGAAAGCGCCAGCCACATCCACACGAAGGGTCCCAGGGCGATCAGGAAGATCACCAGAAAAATGACGATCGGCACCACGTAGGCGATGTCGGAAAGGCGAAGCTTGTTTTCGCGTTGGCTCATGAGTCCTCCGGAAGTCCAGTCCCTCTATTCATCTTACACCAGACGGGAAGCACGGGCATGAGCCGCTGTCGCCACCCGCCACACAATGGCGCTTCAGGGCGAACTGCTGGCCTCAAAGAAAATTGTGACCGTTCGTACGGCTTCGAAAAGTTGAAGCTTATCAGCCGTTTGGAGAGGGGTGGTTAAAAAAGAGTGATCAATGTAACGATTTTGTAAATGAAAATGTGTTGACATCTTTACCGCGGTGAGTATCCTAGAACTCGCATCTCATCTGATTTTCAAATCGCTGGTACTTTTCTTAGGCTGAGAACCTTGATTCGCAGAAGAATTCTGCAGTTCTCGGTCTGAAGTCCTAATTATTTTCTGAAAATATCGATCATCTTAGAGAGGAGAACAAAATGAATCATCCAAGAATGAATCGTTCTTGGAGCAAGTCGATCCTTGTGGTCGCAGCTTGCTTGTTTACCGTTTTCGCGCTGGCAGCGGAAAAAGTCGATCTTCGTCAGCACGGAGATATCTCTCGTGCCGCCAATGAGTTCCAATCGGCTTCCCTCGAAAGCCTGATTGGACTGGATGAGTCGGTTTCCGAACTCGCCGTCGTTCGCGAGCGTACCGACAACACCGCCAACTTGATCCATACCCGCTATCAGCAGTACTACCGCGGCGTCCCCATCTGGGGCGAGCAAGTCGTCGTGACCCGCAAGGCCAATGGTGAAGTGGTTCGGATGCACGGTCAGGCCGTCACCGGCATCGCCGCCGAACTCGCGACCGTCGAGCCCGGCCTGGCTTCCGAGGCTGTTTACAAAAATGCGCTGCGTGGCGTCATCAGCCGCCAGGGCATCCGTCGTCCCATTCTGGAAAACGAAGTGAATCGTCTGGTTGTCTTCGTTCAGGAAGACGGCACGCCCAAGCTGGCCTATCACGTTTCCTTCTTCCTCGACGGACAGGTTACCGCAAAGCCGACCCGTCCCACCATCTTGATCGACGCCCACACCGGCGAAGTCCTGATGGAGTACGAAGGTCTGGCTCATGCCGACGGTACCGGCCCCGGTGGTAACGAAAAAACCGGTCAGTACGAGTACGGCACCGACTTCCCCGCTTTCGAAGTATCCGAAAGCGGCAGCAACTGCAGCATGGACATCACCAACGTCAAAACCGTCGACCTCAACCACGGCACCAGCGGCAGCTCGGCGTACTCCTACGCCTGCTACAGAAACACCCGCAAGCAAATCAACGGTGCCTACTCTCCCCTGAACGACGCCCACTACTTCGGTAAAGTCGTTTTCGACATGTATTCCCAGTGGTACAACACCGCTCCGCTGACCTTCCAGTTGACGATGCGCGTTCACTACAGCAGCAACTACGAGAACGCGTTCTGGAACGGTTCCTCCATGACCTTCGGTGACGGCCGCAACACCTTCTATCCCCTGGTGAGCCTGGACGTTTCCGCTCACGAAGTCAGCCACGGTTTCACCGAGCAGAACTCCAACCTGACCTACTCCGGTCAGTCCGGCGGTATCAACGAAGCCTTCTCCGACATGGCCGGTGAAGCTGCCGAGTTTTTCATGAACGGCACCAACGACTTCCTGGTCGGTGCACAGATCTTCAAATCCAGTGGCGCCCTGCGCTACATGGCCGATCCTCCCCAGGACGGAAACTCCATCGGTTCCGCCAACGACTACACCAGCGGCATGGACGTACATTTCAGCTCCGGTGTCTTCAACAAGGCCTTCTACACCCTGGCCAGCACCAACGGTTGGGACACTCGTAAAGCGTTCGAAATCTTCGTGAAAGCCAACATGGACTACTGGACCAACAGCACCAACTTCCAGCAAGGCGCCCAGGGCGCCCTGGATGCCGCCAACGATCTCGGCTACACCGCCGCTGACGTTGTGGCCGCCTTCAATGCCGTCGACATCAGCCTCGATGGCGGTGGCGGTGGTGACGATGTCACCGACATCACCAACGGCTACTCCGCGACCATTTCCGGTGCCAGCGGTTCCTTCAAGTTCTACAAGCTCGCCGTACCTGCCGGCGCCTCCAATCTGGTCGTTGCCATCAGCGGCGGCAGCGGCGATGCCGACCTGTACACCCGTGCCGGTCAATTGCCCACCACTTCCGCTTACGATTGCCGCCCCTACCAGAGCGGCAACAACGAAACCTGCACCGTGGCCAGCCCGGCCGCCGGTGACTTCTACATCGGTGTACGCGGCTACAGCACCTACTCCGGCGTAACCATCACCGTCAACTACGACGATGGTTCCGGCGACGGCGGTGACGGTGGTGACGGCGGCGACGGCGGCGATGACGTCATCGACAACGGCGAAACCGTTTCCGATCTGTCCGGCGCCCAGGGCTCCTGGGTCTACTACCGCATCAACATCCCCGCTGGCGCTTCCGATCTGAGCGTTGCCATCAGCGGCGGTACCGGCGATGCCGACATGTACGTGAACTTCGGTTCCGAGCCCACCACCAGTGACTACGACTGCCGCCCCTACCGCAACGGCAACAACGAAACCTGCTCCTTCTCCAGCCCCTCGGCCGGTACCTACTACGTGGGCCTGCGTGGTTACAGCGCCTTCTCGGGTGTCAGCCTGACCGCCTCCTGGACCGATCCGGGCACCGGTGGTGACGAGATTAACGAATCCAACCTGGGCGCTTCCACCGGACAGTGGTTGCACTACAGCATCAACGTGGCTGCCGGCGCATCCTCGCTGTCCGCCCAAATTTCCGGTGGTTCCGGCGATGCCGATCTCTACGTGAACTTCGGCTCCCAACCCACTACCAGCAGCTACGATTGCCGCCCCTACCTGTCCGGCAACAGCGAAACCTGCAACATCAACAACCCGCAAGCGGGTACCTGGTATGTCAGCGTTCGCGCCTATTCTTCCTTCTCCGGCACGAGCCTGACCGCCCAGTCCAACTAAGACCGCGCGTTCCTCTCGCCTGGCCGGTGAAAGCCGGCGGGTGAGCGGGACCCCAAGCGCTCGAAGCGCACCGGGAAACCCCTTTCAGCCTTTGGTTTGAAAGGGGTTTTTCCCGTTTCGGCCTCGCCTTCGCCGAACCCTCCGGTTGCCAGGCCGGTGTCGATCTGGTAGACAATGGCGAACGCTTCGACTGTACAGGAAGGTCACCGTGAAAGTACCCGTCACCGCCGCCATTCGCGAACTGCGCAAACACGGCATCGCTTTCGAGCCCCATTTCTACCGCTACGAGGCGCGCGGGGGCACCGCCGTCTCCGCTCGGGAGTTGGGCGTTACGGAAGATTGCGTGGTCAAAACGCTGATTCTCGAGGACGACGCCAAAAAGCCGTTGATCGTGCTCATGAACGGGGATCGCGAAGTGTCTCTCAAGAACATGGCCCGCCTGCTGGAAACCAAGGCGGTGCAGCCCTGCAAGCCCGATGTGGCGCAGCGCCATTCGGGTTACATGGTGGGCGGAACCTCGCCCTTCGGGACCAAGAAACGCATGCCGGTCTATCTCGAAAAGCGCATTCTGGATTTCGAGACGATCTACATCAACGGCGGCAAGCGTGGATTCCTGGTCGCCCTGAATCCTCACGAGCTGGTTCGCGCACTCGAGGCTACGGTGGTCGAGGTCGGTGTCTGAGTTGCGGCCGAGCGATCAGGGTTGTCCGTTGGGGTTCAAGGGAACCTGATCCAGGGTGCGAAGCCGCTGTTTGATGGCCTCCAGCGGGGTGAGGAAGGCGACGGTCTTTTGTGCTTCGTTCGTTGTGATGCGCGAAACCAGGCCGATGACATGGCCGGTGCGCCGGCTGAATACCGGCGTCCCCGCTCGGGAACCCGGGATCAGGGCCTCGCTCATCGCGAGCGCGATAAACCCTTCCTCCACCTTGGCGACGGTGCCGCCACGCCACCGGTAGCCTATGCTGCTCTCGAAATCCTTGTCGGGCAGCCACACCGCTTCGCCGAGCTCGGGCCCGGGTCGTTCATCGAGCGTGAGGATCATGGCCGCGGGGATGGGGGCGTCGGATTCCGCCCGTCTCAAGGGAAAGATGCTCAGATCCTCGCGCAGGTCGATCGGGTCACCGCCGCCGGCCTTGCCCAGGCCACCCCGGCTGTGATCCGCCGTACCGACCACCTGGCCGCCGTTGACCGCGGCCCAGGTCACCCGGCGGGGGGGATGGGGGGATAACGTCAGGTAGTGTGCGGCCGTGAGTGCCAGCGGGTCGTTCTCGGCGTCGCGAATCAGGAAGCCGGTTCCCTGGAAGGTCGGGTCACTTTGGGACCAGTGCCACATCGGCTGCAGCAGAAAGGCTCCGGAAGGTGGCGGCAGGTTTGCCGGTGAGGCTGTATCGGGATCGCCCGATCCGGCCTCCGCGATCGACTCGGTGGGCGCTTCGGTCGGCTCCGGAGGCGAATCGTCGTCTCCGCCGATCATGAGCCAAAGGCCCAAGGTCAGGACGACCACCACCCCGGCGGCGGGCAGTCCGTAGCGAAGCATGCCCTCCTTGGTGCGGAGTGAGGCTAGGATCTCTTTGAAATCCAGGTTGGTAGCCTTTTCCTTCAACAGCGCGGGCAGCTCTTTGAGGCGTGGAAGGAATTCTTTGACGCGTTCCAGCAGGTCCTGTAATTTTTCCTTCACGAACGGTCACCTCCGCGCCAGTGGGCCCCTTGGTTTCACGTCGGACGGCCGACCCTTCGGCGAGCCGTGGTCTCGCTTCCCGGTAGGGGAGAGCGTGCCGAGCCAAGGCCCTTGTGTTGGCCAGGACGGCCGTCTATACTGGCCGTGAAAAACTTCGGGTATCCACATCGAATGATTGAACGCAGTATTCAGAATACAAAAAAACGATAAAGGGGACCAGAGATGGCGGGCATTTTCAAAGCCTACGACATTCGTGGCGTTTATGGTGACGCGCTCAACAAGGACATGGGCTATCAAATCGGCTTGGCCTACAGCAATCTGATCGGAGCCGGCAAGACCATCGTGTGCGGACGCGACGGCCGTCCCCACTCAGAGGAATTACAGGCGGCATTTATCGATGGCGCCAGAGACGGCGGCACTCATGTGGTCAACATGGGCCTGTGCACCACGCCCACGTCTTATTTTGCCTGCTCTCGCGGTGGATTCGACGGTGCGGCGATGATTACCGCATCCCACAATCCCGGCCAGTACAACGGCATCAAGTTTTGCCGCGAGGACGCCATTCCGATCGGGTATGCCGAAGGCATCGATCGCATGGAAGCGGCCATTCAGCAGGACTCGCTCCACAAAAACGAAGCCCGCGGCTCTTTGTCGGAAAAAGATTTCAAGGACGATTACATCGCGTTTCTCGCCGATTCCAGTGCGTCGCGGCACCCCTTCAAGTTCGCCGTCGATTGCGGCAACGGCATGGGCGGCTTCCTGATTCGGGATTTTCTGAAGGCCGTCGATCAGGACGCCGTGGCGCTCTATTGGGATCTGGATTTCACCTTCCCCAACCACCTCGCCAACCCGCTGGATTTCGAAACCCTGGCCAAGCTGCGGGAAACCGTAAGCTCGCAGGGACTGGATTTCGGGGTGGCCTTCGACGGTGATGCCGACCGTTGCTTCTTCGTGGATGATCAGGGCGAAGTGGTGCCGGCCGATATCTTGACCACCCTGATCGCGGTCGACATGCTCAAGAAGAAAGGGCCCGGCGCGATCATCTACGACATTCGCAGCTCCAAGGTGGTGGCCGAGCAGATCAAGGCCAATGGCGGCACGCCGGTTCTCTGCCGGGTGGGTCACTCCTTCATGAAAGCCAAGTTGCGCGAGATGGACGGTCCCTTCGGCGGTGAGTTGGCCGGCCATTTCTACTTCAAGGATTTCTTTTTTGCCGACAGCGCCTTCTACACCATGACCACCGTCATGAACATCCTGGAAGAGGCCGGCAAACCTCTCTCCGAGCTGATCGCACCGTTCAAGACCTACGTGCCCTCCGGTGAAATCAACTTCAAGACCACCGAGGCCGATCGCCTCATCGAAGAAGCGCCCGTCAAATTCCCCGGCGGCGACGTGAACACCATCGACGGCATTCGCATCGATTTTCCCGATTGGTGGTTCTGCCTGCGCAAATCCAACACCGAGCCGTTGTTGCGCCTGGTGGTGGAAGGCGACAACGCCGATGTGCTGAACCGTCAGGTCGAATCGATCAAGGAATGGTTGATCGGATCGGGTGCGGAAGTTCAGGTCGGCGGGCACTGAGGCCACCGAGTATTTCGTCCGGGTGGGAAGTCGGTCACCGACGGCCTGCCCCCGACATCTCTATGGCTTTGGAGCAAGGATATTCTTTCTAATGTATTACAGGAGGGCGGGCATTGACCCGCCTTTTTTCATGCGCGAATAGGATCGCCAAGGAAAGCTTTGATCCGAAAAACATGGGGAGGTCGTGCGAAAAACTCTGATAAAGATCTCCGATTTGGCCAAATTGTTCCAAACCCTTGCCCCGACTAGAATGGAGGGACACCGGTAAACCGTTTCAGGACCGCATGCGCTCGGTGCGTCTTGCACGGTTTCGGCAAACTGATCGCGAGCGCGGCGATGGCCATGGCAAATGGAACCAAAAAAATCGGGCCCCGGATGCACCTGCACACGACCTTCCTGATCGTGCTGCTCGAGGACGACGTGCTTTATGGGGCCAGCACCATCGCGACGCTCGGCCACCAGCGCGACAGCCGGCGTATTCGCGACACGCTGGCTCAATTCGCGCGCTCCAACAGCTTCAAGGGGTACCGCAGCGAGTCCAACGGCCGCACCGGTTTCGTTCGCGGCCGCAATGGACACCGCGTCGAGGCCTATGCCGGAGACATCTGGCGCCGGCACGCGGGTGCCGACGCCTTGCGCGACGCCCTGTGCCTCGCCCTCGCCATTTCGCGATTGAATCCAGCCAGATCCTACAGCTCCCGCGAGTTGGCCGAACGGGCTTCCTCGTTGGACCCACACCGCGCCGCCCACCGCGGTCGGCTGTTGGTCAAGTTGGCGGCCTTTCATCACCAGCTTCGCGCCGGCGGCGGGTCTCGAACTTCGGCCGAGGTGCTGGACCGTCGCTTGCCCGCCAGCGCCTGGAAGGCCATGGTTCCCACGGGTACCCTACACCTGGCGCGACGTTGGGAGATGGGCCAGGTGGGAACCTTCCGCGAATTGGGCGATCCGCCATCGGCGGAGGCGGCGGTCGAAAACCGGCCTTTACACGAACTCGGCAACGTCGAGGGCGTTCCGGAGAAAAAGTGCGAAGCCAGGCGTCCTTCCCGGCCTGAACCGAATCGCACTGCCGATCGGGCGACCAGGGCGTGCGACGATGTCGGCTCCCCCCAACGCACGGCACCGAACGCTTCGATGGAGGCGGGTGCGGAAGCACCGTCCGGAGCTTGGTTGGTCCACTGCCACGAACCGGACGAAAGCCCGGCGCCGACAGAAACGGAACCCCGCCCCTCGGGAAGGCGCTCCCGCTTTTTCAGAGGAACCCGCATGGGTCGGCGATCACCGCAGCGCACGCTGTGTCTCATTCTAAGTCTTGTCGTGATTGTGTTTGGCTTTGGAAGCGGCGATGCGGAATCACCCCGGGAACGAGATGTGGTTACCAGACACAATCATCCCGTTCTGGCCGTGTGGTTCCCTACGCCGAGGGCTGACGACCTACTTGAACTCAACCAGACGTCCATCGATTCCGGTATCGGCAGGCTGACGCTGGAACCCGCCGGGGGTTCCCTGTCCGAACCGACCGTTCCCGAAAGGGAAGGGGCTGGTACTGCCATGTCGATGCGGGTCTTGCCGCAGGTTCCCTGATGTCGCTAGGCGAACAGGGAGATGCGACCACGGTTGTCGGGCGGATCGGGATCCGCTCCGAGCAGGTCGCCGGCTCTTTGATCTCCTTGGGTTTGCTCTTCGGTTCGCGCGCGATCGGGTGGATCGGGATCCGGACCGACGAGGCCGTCAGGTCGGTAGCTCCCCGCCTGCGTGCCGGTTCGAACCCGGTCGGGTGGATCGGGGTCCGGTGACACGGCCGATCTGGCCAGCGTCTCCGATGCCGAACTCAACTCGATGCGATCCGCGCCGAGCCCTGGCTGGTTTCGATCTGCCGCCACGTCGGTGGCCGCATTTCGTGGGTTGGGGTTTTGGTAGACCGCGGCAAGGACACCACGATCACCTTGTATCGTCGTCAAGGTTGACCTCCCTGGATGTAACCGAAGCGAACCCGCGGGGGTTCGTCAGCGGTGAATCAACCGGAGCAGTCCCAGGTCTGAACGTACTCCAGCATTTCTTGCGCGTAGGGGTCATTTGAGCGCGCGATATAGCTGCGCACCTCTTCGATCAATTCGGCGACACCTTCCTGCCGACATTTGCCGATGATGATCTTGTTGATGCGTGTTTGTATGATCTTGTCTTTGGCCCGCTGCTTCTCGAAAATCCGCTCGGCCTCGGCCGTGGCTTGCTCGCTCTCGCGGATGCGGCCGGTCAGCCCGTAGAAAAAGCCCACGTCACCCAGGGCGACGCCGATATTGACCTGATCGCGAATCCGTTGATACTCGGCCAGTTCACGCTCGCTGAAGTCGATGGCGGCCTTGAGGTTGCCGAGCCCGAAAGAGGCCCGGGCCTTGAGGTGGAAAAAGTGGCCGAAATGGGTGATGCCGGCGTTTTTGGCCGAATCCATGGCCACGTTCAGCAACTGGTCGGCTTCCACGTATTGGCGATTCATCAGCAGGACGCCGGCGAGGCCCAGTCGGGCCTTGAAGGCGTTGTGACCGATGCCGAGCTGGTCGTAAATCGTCTGGGCACGCGAGAAATAACGCTTCGCCTCCGCGGGGCGCTGCTCGTTGATGTGGATATAGCCCAGCAGATAGGCGCAGTGGGCCGACAGACGTTCCTCCGGATGATGCGAGAGGATGTATTCGGCCAATTCCCGTGCCGCTTTCGGTTCGCTGCGGATGAATTTGATCCAGGCCTTGCCGTACAGCATCTTCAGGTGGCCGGTTCGATCGAAATGCTGCTGAAAGAAGGTTTCGGCTTCGACGGCGCCGCGTTCGTCCAGCAGGCGCATGCCTTCCTTGTAATGGCGATCCGCTTCTTGGGGCGAAAGGGTGGTCATGACTTTGGATTCGGGGTCCGACGGGTTGCCGGCCGTGGTGCCCGGCGCGGTATGCTTCCCCTGTTGAAGCCCGATCAAATAGGCAATGGCCAAAGCCTGAATGACAATGACGGCCATCATCGCGGTTTTCGTGTTCACGGTTCTCGTCTCCGGTAGGAGGCCTGTCAGGTTGCGGGTAGGGCCCTGCCGTTTGTGAATGCGACGCGGCGATGCCGGCGAAACCGACCACCATCGAATAGGTTATAACGGGGAGGGTCCCTGACGTGAGCCTAACTGGGGCATGGAATATTTTTGAGCTGGCCTCGGACGTAGGGTGAACCCATATCAGCATCGGGTGATCCTACATGCGAAAAAAAACGTGCCAAGGTCTTCGGAACGCCAGCATTTTAACAAAGGACACCAGTATTTTTGGCATAAAAGACCATTCTTGCTTGGAGGGCCAGTATTTTCGTCTTTCTCCTCCGTCTTGCTTCGTGTATTTCGAAAGAGACCATCCACGGACACGGGTTTCAATGGACCCGCTCATCATCGTGAAGAGAGGAGAACGGAGATGACGAACGCCAGTAAGCTGGAAGTATGCGCCCCCGAATCGCTGGAATTGATCTTTTTCGATGAGGATGATTTCGAAAATTGGGATCCCGAGCGGTTATTGGAAACGGATGCGGTCTTCCTTTTACGCGACGTCGCCCGGATTTTGGCTTTCGACTTCGAGAGTTGGGCGGCGCGTGTGGAGGCCTTCACGGAACCCGAAAAAGTAGGTTTGGTGAAGGTGTGGGGGCACTGGTTTGTCAAAATGGCCGAATTCCATACCTGGTATGCCAACGGCGGTTTGGGATTTTCGCAAAAGTTGGTGTCGTGATCGAGGTACCGCTCGATTCGGGGCTCACCCTGGGCGCTTCCGGAAGCTGCGGTCTCGTACCGGAAAATCGCACCGACTACGGTCCAATAAAGCGATCAGGCATCGGGTTTCGGCTCGTCATTCGGCATTTGTTCGCTGCCGAGACCCGAAACCTGAACCCCTGCCGCATCTGACGCCGCCTTCCGCGGTGAGGCATGATCGGGCGCGTTTCGGTGGTTTTTCTGAGATGCCCAGGATCCAAACTCCGCGTTTGACTGCCCTGGTTGCCGGTTGACGGGACAGGGGTTGCGACCTCCGGCCCCGGCTTTCGGTGAGGCCGGTTCCTTCGTTTTTGGGCACAAAAAAAGCCGAGGAAATCCTCGGCTCGAAGTTGGAACAGGCGATGCCGTGAGACGCATCCCGGTCTCAGGGACGGGGATGCGACCGGCACAACGGAGGGAATTGGCGTGAATGGACGCGCCGGCAGCGAAGCCCGAGCTTCCATTCGGTGATCGTGCGGACCGGCCGTCGCAGCGACCGGTCACTCGTGGGAACTTTCCATGGCTTGATCGAAGGTAAGAAAAGACGCGGATCGCTCGATCGGATTACCTGAACCCGTATCGAGGAAACCCTATGGACGTCGCGTGAGGCCGATCAGAGGTTTTCGAATTTCTTGTTCAAAATGAATTCCTTGGAGGTGACCAGATCCTCCAGGCCGCGAATGCGTTCCTCGATGGTTTCGAATTGGTGATTCAATTCGCAGAGAGCCTCGTCCGGGGTCTTGTAGTCCTGCCAACGAGGCATGTCGCTAAGGTAATCGCTTTCGGAAGCGCTCATCGAAGACGAGGTGCCCGGTGCCATCCACAGCGCCAGGGCGATATAGGAAATAAAGACCAAGGGAAAGACGGGCCAAATAATGAGCGAAATGATGATGCCGACTCGCAACACTGTCGGCGACAGGTTGAACGCTGCGGCCAAGCCGCCACAAACGCCCGCCAACCACCGATCGTTTCTGGAACGCGGGATGCGCCGGTTACCGTAAGGGCAGGCGCGGCCAAACCCCCTGAACGCCGTTTTGTGATACGAGCGATTACTTGTGCTGAATGCCATGGGAAAGCTCCTTCATCTATATGTCTTTTCATTCATCGAAGGTTCACGTCGAAGTGGGATGCCTTTGCGAACGTCGTCCACTCAGGAGTGGTACCCATTTCGTTTCAACTTTTTGGGGTTAACCATAAAATAGATGATCGTCCCGACGAGAACCAGGGTCAGCACACTTTTGCTGAAGAGAAAGTGGATTACCATGGCGAAGATGCTGCCCACCAGGTGCAGCAGATTGACACCGACGCTGAAAACGGCTCCGGCCAACCAGATGGCCAATAGGACGGCGGCGACGACGAGGATGGTTTCGACTACTTTTTTCATGAGGACACCTTCCCTTGCGACTCCTGATAGCGCGGCTCCGTGTGGCCCTTCAGGATTTCTTCGAGGTTCGCCAGGCGCCGTTGCAGGTTTTCGGCGCGAGCCCGAAGTTCGTTTTGGTCTTCAGCGGAAAAAGTTTTGATCTTCTGTTTGCCGGGTTTCTCGGCGTTTTTGGCGGTATGGGGGATGCGTGCGTCCAGCACGCGATTGATGATTTTGTAGGTAAAACACATAAAGAGAATGGTGACGGGTGTAATGAATAGCACCACGATGGGAATGAAAGATTCGTTCATGGTCCCCTCCGATCTTCAACTCTGCTTGCAAGCGATCCTTTGACTTGTGTTGGTGAACGCCGTTCGGTGCCTGATTCGGCAAAAGCATTTCGGGCGATCGGACCGGCGCGGATCCGTCCGGTAAGTGGATGGCATCCGCTCGGATGCCGCGCGATCTCGAAGCTTTTTCGATTCTTACGGTTGTTCGGGAGAAAAAGGGCTCCTGAGCCGCCCCTCTCCCCGAGGTGTTGTACGGCTATGGGAAGGCGTAGGATCAGCTCGCGTTTTTGGCGGGGGCCGCTTTGGCTTCCTCGGCGAAGGGATCCGGCTTGGGGTCGATGGGGTCGGAGGTGGTTTCGAACCGGCTGGGCAGCTCGCTGGCGTTCTCGCCGTTCTCGACACCTTTCAGGCGCTGCAACTCCGCTTCGATTTCTTCGCCGTGGACGAGATCGACGAATTTCTTTTCGAGCGAGTTGTTGCTGATGCTCATGACTTCCGCTTCGGCCTGGAAGCGGTCGATGCGCTTTTCGTAGTTTTCGAATTTGGCGAAAGCGCCGGTCGTGTTGAGCTTGTAGATCTTCTCTTCGACCCGGCGACGGGTCACCGCGCTCTGATGGCTGGCGATGAGCATGCGCTGGCGGGCGCGGGCGTTGGCCAACTTCTCTTCGAGGCGCGAGATGTCGCTTTGGTACTGAGAGGCCAGGACATCGACCTCGTCCAGCCGCTTCTTGTAGTGTTGGCACTTGCGCTCGCTGTCCAGTTTCTGTTCCAGCGCTTCGCGAGCCAGATCGTCTCGTCCCTTTTTCACGGCCAACTGTGCTTTGGTGGCCCACTCCTGCTGGCGTTTGGTTTCGTTTTCCAGCAGGCGAGTGGTGCGGATTCTGTCGGCGACAACCTCGGCAGCCGATGATTTGACTTCAGTTAAAGTATCTTCCATCTCGTGGATCATCAACTTCACCATTTTCTCGGGGTCTTCGGCCTTGTCGAGCATGGCGTTGACGTTCGAGTTGATGATCTCACTGATTCTAGAAAAAATACCCATATGTTCCTCCTAGGCTATTTCGCGACACAGACGGCGAATTGCAAAGCCATTGCCAAGCCGGGATTGTGTGTGTAAGTCTCTGTATTTATTTTGTTTGTGCGTTTTTAGCGGATTCGGCGCCAGCATACCGGCGCACGTCTCGGACCAGGCTTGTCGAAAAGCGCAAGGTGGGTTTGCGAATTTTTAATGATGTTGGCGAATCTGCAAAAGTGGATTCGCTCCGCCATCGGAGCCGCCACCCGAGTCCCATTCCGACGATGCCGCTGGCCGATGCCTTTTTCCAGAGCCCGCTTCAACCGGGGGCCGCGAGCGGGTATGATGGGAGCCGAGTTGCGGTCGGAGTGCGGCGCCCGGTTTTTTGGCCATGTCATTTCGACCGCGCCACAGGTTTTATCCCGGGATCCTCGATCTTGGGCGTCAGAGAGGAAAGAACTATGGAAACCAAATTGGCCGCGGATATCGACGAACACATCGCCCTTTTTCAAGAGGTCCGGCAATCCCTGTTGGGTGAAGTCGTCGCGGTGGGACGACAGCTCTGGACCTGCATGGAGCGCGGCAACAAGATCCTGGTCGCCGGGAACGGCGGATCCGCGGCCGATGCGCAACACTTCGCCGCGGAACTGGTGGGTCGCTACATGATGGAGCGACGCGCCCTGCCGGCGATCGCCTTGACGACCGACACCTCGATCCTCACCGCGGTGGGTAACGACTACGGCTACGATCAGGTGTTCAGCCGCCAGGTCGAAGGACTGGGCAAGGCCGGCGACGTATTCATCGGGATCAGCACCAGCGGCAACAGCGAGAACCTGGTTCGTGCGCTCGAGAGCGCCAAAGCCCTGGGCGTCACCACCGTGGCCCTGGTGGGCAAAAGCGGTGGCAAAATGAAGGACCTGGCCGATATCGTCCTGCTCGTCCCCTCCCAGAACACACCGCGCATCCAAGAAGCGCAGCAATGGATTTGGCACACCTGGTGTTCCCTGATCGATCAGTTCCACGGCTGATGGCGCGCTGCCCGACAGCCGGACCTCGAAGGTGACGACTGAACGGACCCGGTGGCGGGCATTTGGGGCCCGGTCGGGTTCATATCTATTGATAGATGGTGTTCCGGTGAGCATGGACGGCCGATACCTCGCGACCTCCCCGAGCGGATCGATTCCGGAGCATCGCGCGACATTCCGTCGTTAACGGTTGGAGACTCATACATGGCGCAGACTTCTCAGGCGACGAAAGCAGGTTCGCAGGACGATCCGAGCGACGCGAGCTCCACCGCTCGAACCACCGGAGCAGGTGCGACGCGCCTTGGTTCGGGTCGACGCCAGGTTCGTCTCTGGCATTTGGCCGGCCTTTGTGGCCTGTTGACGGTCGCCGCGCTGGCGGGTTCGCTGTTGGGTGTCACGCACCTGCCCCTGGCGGAAATCTTCAATCCCGAGAGTACCGGCTACCAGATCTTCTGGAACCTGCGCGTGCCGCGAGTCTGCGTCGCGTTTCTCGCCGGAGCCGGGTTGGCAAGTTGTGGGATGGTGTTCCAGGCCTTGTTCCTCAACTCGTTGGCGACGCCCTACACGCTCGGTGTTTCCAGCGGGGCGGCTTGCGGCGCCGCCTTCGCCATCTACCTGGGCGGCATGTCGGGACTGGCCACCGGATTCGGGGTGATGAGCGGCGCGCTTTTGGGCGCCACCACCTCGGTCATCCTGATATTGGTCTTCAGCCAGACCCGCATGGGCCATCAGCGCCACGTGATGCTTCTGGCCGGCGTGGCGGTCAGCTTCTTTTTCTCGAGCCTTCTGATGCTGATTCAGTCACTGGCCTCGTTTTATCAGTCCTTTCAAATCATTCGCTGGCTTTTGGGCGGCATTTCGGTGGCGGGCTATCGCGAGGTAGGTTACCTGGCGCCCGTCGTATTGTCGGGTTGCGCCTTGATCTTCCTCTATCGCCGCCACTTGAACCTGCTGTTGCTCGGCGATGACCTGGCCCATGCCCGCGGCCTGGCGGTGCCCACCACGAAACGGGGCTTGGTCGTGCTGGTTTCGATCATGGTGGCGGTGATCGTCAGCGTGACGGGCCCGATCGGGTTCGTCGGCCTGGTCACACCCCATGTGGCGCGTTTGGTCTGGGGCAGCGATCACCGCGACCTGATTCCTGTCACCTTCCTCGGCGGGGGCATCCTGCTGGTGATTTGCGACCTTATCGCGCGGTTGATTCTGGCGCCGTCCGGCTTGCCCGTCGGAGTCGTGACCTCTTTGATCGGGGCACCTTTCTTTTTTACCTTGCTGATGCGCCGGCCCTATCGTTTTTGAGCGGGCGCTTCGATAACCGGCTGGAGCGTGCGCGGCCTTCGACCGGGATTCTTCGGTTGGTGATGTGCGGAGCCGGGTGTGGACCCCGACTCCGCCAGGTTTCAGTATTTACCGAATTCGGAATCGTCCAAGGAGATGATTTTGTTGGGATCCAGGCTGCTGCCCTTGTGGGGCGCCGGACTGGACCCGTAGTTGACGTTCTGCGAGTTCACCGGCGAGCCGTAGCCCGTACTCACGGGAGCGGGGCTGGCTGCCGGACCCGGAGCGATACCGGCCGCGGTGGACACACCCATCTGCTGCGCCATGAACTGCTTGAAGGCCTGCATCATCTCCGGTGACAGGTTTCCGCCGATTTCGGGGACTTCCTTCTTCTTGAGTTTGAATTTCGTCAGGAGTTCGTTGAGCTGCACGGCTTGGCTCGACAACTGCTGACTGGCCGCCGCACTCTGTTCGGCGTTGGCGGTGTTCTGTTGGGTGACCTGCTCCAACTGACCCAGGGCTTTGTTGACCTGGGCGATGCCCTGCGCCTGCTCGTTGCTGGCCGCGGCGATTTCGGCCACCAGGTCGGTCACCTTGGTGATGCCCTCGACGATTTCGGTCAGGCCCGTCGCGGTTTGACCGGCGATCGAAGTGCCCTGGTTGACCTTCTTGATGGATTCTTCGATCAGTGCGGTGGTCTCCTTGGCCGCGTTGGCGCTGCGGGCCGCGAGGTTGCGTACCTCCTCGGCGACGACCGCGAAGCCCTTGCCGTGAACTCCGGCACGAGCCGCCTCGACCGCGGCGTTCAAGGCCAACAAGTTGGTCTGGAAGGCGATCTCGTCGATGACCTTGATGATCTTCGAGATGTTTTTGCTGGATTCGTCGATTTCCTTCATGCTTTCCAGCATTTCCTTCATCTGGCTGTTGCCGCTCTCCGCACTCTTGCGGGAGTGGGCCGCCAATTGGTTGGCCTGGGTGGCGTTCTCGGCGTTCTGTTTGGTCTGCGATGCCATCTCCGCCATGGAAGCGGTGATCTGTTCCAGCGCCGCGGCCTGCTCGGTCGCGCCCTGGGAGAGACTCTGGCTGGCATCCGAAACCTGACGGGCACCGGTATTGACCTGCTCCGAGGTGACCCGTACCTTGCTCAGAATGTCGTTGAGCGATTCCAGGGTCTGGTTCAGCGAATCCTTGAGGGCGGCGTGGTCGCCCTGGTAGTCACTGGTAATGAAGGCCGTCAGGTCACCGGCGGAAACGCTCTCCAGTTTTTCCTTCAGGTCGCTGATGGGGGCCACGATCGCGTCGATGATGTTGTTGATGCCTTCCATCATGGGGCGGAACACATCCGAAAGGTGCTCCGTCGAACCCCGACGGCGGAGGTTGCCGTTCGTGCAGGATTCGATCACCGTGTTGACCTCGTCGCGATAGACGCTGCGGTCGTTGTAGTCGACCCACTCCACGGCGTTGCCGATGAGGTCTCCCGAATCGTCGTACAGGGCGGTGGCGTTCAGTCCGAATTCGAGACCGGCGACCGTGATTTCCGACTTGTAGGGCAGGTTGCGCGGGTCGCCGAGTATGGAACGCTGGTGGGCCGGATTCTTGTGGAAAATATCGATGCAGGTCCCCAGCAGGCGGGATGCATCGAAACTGGCGAAGATCTGGCGAAGCTGGGACTGGTATTTGGTCAGCAACTGCGTGACCGCCGGGTTGCAATAGGTGATGCGGAATTCCTTGTCGCACATCATCAAATTGGTGGCGGCCCCTTCGATCATCGATTCCAGTGAGCGCACCCGGGTGGCTTTCTCGCGGGCCTCGGTCACGTCCTGCCATTCCAGTGAGTTTCCGATGTACTCGCCGTTGCCGTCGAACATGGCCGAGACGTTGAGCTCGAAGATCATCGGCCCGACCTGGATGTCCGCGCTGTGGGGCAGGTTGTCGGGGTTGTTCAGGATGCCCCGTTGGTATTCCGGCTTCACGTGGAATTTGTCGACACAGGTGCCGATCATGTTATCGGGATCGAAACCGGGGAAGGCACTTTGGAAATGCGACTGATGCTTGCGCAGCAATCGGAGCGAGGCGGGGTTGATGGTGCGGATGATCAGGTCGCGGTCCACGGTCATGACGGCCGTACCCGAGCCCTCGACCGCCGAAGTCAGGCGCGAGATCTCGTCTTCCCGAGCGCGGGTTTCGGTGACGTCGTACCACTCGAGCGCGTTGCCGATGTACTCGCCCTTCTCGTCCATCATCGCGGTGACCTGAAGGTTGAAGATCAGGTTCTTGACCTGGATGTCGGCGGTATAGGGCAGGTTGTCGGGATTGGCGAGAATGCGGCGCTGGTGTTCGGGGTCCTTGTGGAAACGGTCGATGCAGGTGCCGATCAGGTTCTCGAGGGAAAATCCCGGAAAGACCGATTGGAAGATGGGCAGGTTCTTGCGCAGCATCTTGTCGGTGGCGGGGTTGATGTAGGTGATGACGAGATCGCGATCGACCATCATCATGGCGGTGCCGGAACCCGTGACCGAGGAGTACAGTCGGGAGACCTGATCTTCCTTGGCCCGAACCTCGGTGACATCGTACCACTCCAGGGTGTTGCCGAAATATTCACCCTTGTCGTCGATCATGGCGGTGACTTGGAGATTGAAGATGAGATGGGCCACCTGGATGTCGGTGGTGTACGGCAGGTTGCTGGGGTCGTTGAGGATCTGGCGTTGGTGGCTGGGATTCTTGTGGAAACGGTCGATGCAGGAGCCGACCAGTCCCTCCATCGTAAATCCCGAATAGGCCGACTGAAAGACGGGCAGGTGCTTGCGCAACATCTTGTCGGTGGCGGGGTTGATGTAGGTGATGACGAGATCGCGATCGACCATCATCATGGCGGTGCCGGAACCCGTGACCGAGGAGTACAGTCGGGAGACCTGATCTTCCCTGGCCCGAACCTCGGTGACATCGTACCACTCCAGGGTGTTGCCGATGTATTCCCCCTGATCGTCGACCATGGCGGTGACCTGGAGGTTGAAGATGAGATGGGCCACCCGGATGTCGGTGATGTAGGGCAGGTTACTGGGGTCGTTGAGGATCTTGCGCTGGTGACTGGGATCCTCGTGGAAACGGTCGATGCAGGTGCCAACCATGTTCTCCAGCGAAAATCCCGGGTAGGCCGCCTGAAAGACGGGCAGGTGCTTGCGCAGCATCTTGTCGGTGGCGGGGTTGATGTAGGTGATGACGAGATCGCGATCGACCATCATCATGGCGGTGCCGGAGCCCGTGACCGAAGACCGCATGCGGGTGGCCTCGAGGCTGGTTTCCGAGCTCTGCTCGGCACTGGCGAGCGTCACGACCGCTCCCTGGGGTTCGCCCTCTTCGTCGAGGGTCGGTACCACGCGCATGGTCGCGCTACGCGGATTGGTGGTGCTGCCCCATTCGAGCACTTCCTCGACGGTTTCCGCATCGCGCAGTGCCTGATCCACCGGCGTACTCTTGCGTTTGGAATAGAAAGCCGTCCAAGCCTTTTTACCCACAACGGTTTCCGGTGCCTTTCCGGTCAACGTCGTGCAGGCCTGATTCCAAGCGACGACCTTGGCGGCGGCGTCGACGGCAAAGGTCGCGATGGGTAGCTCGGCGAACAAAACTGCAAAATCTACAGTCGCGGAGCCTTGGTTCATGATGTCCTCCTCTTTTTGCTGTAACCGCTCTGCTCGAACTGCCGAACGATGCCGGCTGACCGATGCGAAAATGAGCACCGATAACGCGTGGACAAACTGCGGAGATGCGGGGGGGTCTGCCGCGGGATCGGGAATCGTTGTGGAATCACGTCCGTGATCGTGGGGAAAAGGGTCATTCTGGGGCGCTTCCTGCCATCTGTTTGATATCCGTCGTGTCCTTGAAAAGCAATGCCTCGGCATCGAGGAGGATCTTGACGCGATCGCCGACCTTGCCCATCCCGTGCATGAACTGGTTTCCATAACCGCCACGCACCTGGCGAGCTTCCTCGATTTGTTCGGCATCGATCTCCAGAACTTCGGACACGGTGTCCACGATCAGGCCGACCGTGGTCTCCTCGGCGTGAATCACCACGATGCAGGTCCTGGCGTCGTAGTCGCGCGGGTCCATGCGGAACCGCAGGCGCACGTCCATCACCGGTATGACCTTGCCGCGAAGGTTGATCACGCCCTTGATGTAGCCGGGCAGATCGGGCACCGGCGTGATCTTTTGAATGCCGATGATTTCGGTCACGTACCGAATGGCGAGACCGTAATCTTCGTCTCCGAGCACGAAAGTCAGATATTTGCCTTCCTGGGTATCTTCTTCCGGCTCCTGGTCGGTGAGGCTGTAGGGGTCTTTTTGATTCATGAGGATATCTCCCGTGGTGTTGGCGTTTCCGGGTATCTTCAGGAGGGATGGTTGGCGAAATCGTGAGCGTCCCACCCGGATTGGGTGGCATCCGCGACCAAATCCTGGATATCGAGGATCAGGCTGATGTCGCCATTGCTGAGAATGGCCGTGCCGGAAATGGCGCGCACGGCGCCCAGATAGCTGGACAGGCCTTTGATGACCGTCTGGTATTGGCCGCAGATCTCGTCCACGAACAAGGCAACCTGACGGTTCCCGCTCTCGACCACGACCAGAATGCCGTCTTCCAGCCGTTGATTGTCGCTGGAGATGTCCAAGGTCTCGTGAAGCCGGATGACCGGCAGCAGCCGTTCACGGATCCTGAGCATTTCGCCGCGGTCGATGGTTCTGTGAATGTGTTTGGGTTGGCAACGAATGGACTCGCGGATCGAGAGCAGGGGAAGGGTCAGGAGTTGGGTTCCGACACGCACCAACATGCCGTCGATAATGGCGAGGGTCAGTGGAATTCTTATGGAGATCAACGTCCCTTTGCCCACGGAACTTGAAATATGGATGCGTCCCTTGATCGCCTCCACGTTTTTCTTGACCACATCCATGCCCACGCCGCGTCCGCTGATGTCGGTCAGTTGATCCGCGGTCGAGAACCCTGGCTCGAAAATGAGGTCGTAGATGTCGTCCTGATGGGTCGGTTCGAAATGGGGCGGGACCAAACCTTTCTGGCGGGCCTTGGCGAGAATGCGGTCCGGGTCGATGCCGCGGCCGTCATCGCGAATCTCGATCAGGATCTCGCCACCTTGATGCATGGCGCTCAGCCAGACCGAGCCGGTTCGCGGCTTGCCCAGCTTTTCGCGGTCGTCGGGCAGTTCGATACCGTGATCGATGGCGTTGCGAATGATGTGCAGCAACGGGTTGGCGATATTTTCCACCACGCTCTTGTCGACTTCCGTGTCCTCGCCGGCCATGTGCAGCGTCACCTGCTTGCCCTGGCGCTGGGACACGTCGCGCACCACGCGAATCATCTTGCGGAACGTGGCTTCGATCGGTACCATCCGCAGGCTCATGGCGTTGTCCTGCAACTCGCGGGAAATGCGGTTGAGGTGGAGCGACGCTTTTTTGAAGTTCTCGAAGACGTGGCCTTCCAGGTCGGGGTTGTGGGTGACCATGTTCTCGGCGATGATCAGCTCGCCCACCAGGTTGATGAGCGCATCCAACTTGTGCAGATCCACGCGGATATTCTGGTTGCTGGTGACTTTGCGGGCCGAATCGGCCGACTGCAGCCGGCGCCGTTCCTGCTGGACCTGAAGGGCCAGGTCCAATTGGCGTTCCTCGATCGCGCCCTGGTCCTGGAGGATTTCGCCCAAGGGCAGCGCTTGGCGCCGCAGTGCGCTTTCCAGCGTGGTACGCTCCAGGTATCCCAACTCCACCAGGATTTCGCCGAGCAACGCCGAGTCGCTCTTGTGGATGATCGCACTCACGTGGCCCTTGGTCTGGTATTCGTTCAACTGGGTGACCCATTGGTCGCGATCGGGCACTTTGCCGGATCCGTCGGGCAACTCGCCAAGGGCCAACTTGAGCACGTCCAAGGTCTTGAGCATGAGGGAGATGCCTTTCTTGTCCGGCTTCAGACCTCCGCTCTTGTAATCTTCCAAGACCGACTCGAAACAGTGTCCGATGGCCTCGAGATCGGCGTAGGCGAACAGGCCGCAGTTGCCCTTGAAGGTGTGCATCGCCCGAAAGGCCGCGCCGATCGCCTCGGTGTCCTTGAAATCGCGTTCCAGGGCCAACAGCTCGGATTCCGCGGCCTCCAGGTGTTCCTCCGCTTCGGAGAGAAACGTCTTCAGCATCTCGGCCGTGATCGTGATGCGGAACTCGTCCGGCAAATCATCCTGGCCGATCTCGTGTACCTCCGGCTCGCTGATCGGTGTCGGGGGCTGCGGCGCCACGGGCTGCGGCGGCAGGGGCTCCGGTTCCGCGGGTTGCGGCGTGGCCTCGCCGGGAACCTCGAGACTCTTGAACGCGCTTCTCAGCTCCGAGATGGCGCTGTTCAAATTCGTGACCCGTTTGCCCTGGACCAATTGCTCGAGCAGGTTTTGCAGCAGATGCACCCCTTGCATTCCCAGCTCGATGGCGTCGTGGGGAGAGCCGTCTCGGTTGGAGATGTTGTCGAAGAAGCCCGCCATGGTCGAGGCGATTTCGAAGACCGGGCCGATATCGAGAAATTCGGCGCTTCCCATGATCGAAATCAAATCGCGGTGGATCGTGTTCAGGGTCTCGGGAGTCAGTTGATCCGTTTCGGCAGAAAGTGTGAGTGCCTGCCTTATTTCTTCCAGGACCAATTGGCTGTCCTCGGCGAATTCGATGAGGATGTCCATGTCTTCGGAGGGGTCTTGTTGAATCATGAAGTGGGGGTCCTGACGTGTCACGCAGACGTGCAGAATGGAGCCGAGTTTTTCGGCTACGAGGCTGGCAGACGATACCCGTTCCTGGAATTGTCATGCTGAATTTAGGAATCTCCCCCTCCCCATCGGCGATTGTTTTCATATCTTGAAAAATGAGAGTTTGACGCAAAGTGAGGTTCGATTATCCGTGTTCCCTGACGCGAACCGCTCAGTTTCGAGGGAAAAAAGCCTCGTTCGGTCCATGGCCTGCGTGGACATGTGAACCGACAGTTGTTTCGAAGCTGGGGTTTCGCCGTGGTGAAACGGGTCCTACGCGCGGTGCGAAGAAGCGCCTCGTCCGTGATGGGATACAATAGGGAAAGCACATCCTATTGGAATGAACCGGGGCGAGCTGCGGTGCCGGGCCCTATGCCTCGCTCATCGTTTTCGGTTGTCCCGTTTCCTTCGGGACTAAAGCCGGTTGCGGCCGTTGCCGAATCGGTTTTTCAGTTCGATCCGACCCTGGGAGGTATCGACCCTATGGCTTCCACCCGCTTGAACCGCACCCTGGACCACGCTCTGCTAGCTCGTGACCTGCGGCGCTGCAAGGCTGCCGACCAGGCGGTCCAAGACACGGCACGTCGTCATTTGGTTCGGCGGATGGGGAAAATGAAAGGGTTGCCGCAAAAGATCGGGCAGGCTCTCGCACTGAACGCCCTGGAAGAGCCCAGTGATTTCCGCTCCCTGACCGAAGGTGGGACGGCTCTTCCCTTGGCCGATCTGCTGCCCGTCCTGGAAGCCCGCTGGGATTGTCGCTGGCAGGATCGGCTGGCCGAGATCGATCCCGAGGGCAATGCCGCCTCCTTGGGGCAGGTCCATCGGGCACGTCTCCTGGATGGCCGAACCGTGGCGATCAAGGTGGCCTATCCCGGGATTCGCGAGGCCGTGAGGGCCGATCTGGCCAATTTGGGCCTGCTCACGAAGGTCTCGAGCCTGATGTTGGGCGGCGTGGATTTCGACAAACTGCGACGCGCGCTGATCCGCGATCTCGAAGAGGAGCTGGACTACGCCCACGAGGCCGATCAGCAACGCGAGTTTGCCGCGCGGCTCTATCCCGAATCCGGCGTGGTCATTCCCAAGGTGGTCGACCATCTGTCCAACGATCGGGTGTTGGTCACCGAATGGGAGCAAGGTGCCACCATCGACGAGGCTGCCGGCTGGCCGGAAGCGGTTCGTTTTCAAATCGGAAAGAGCCTGGTCGACCACTTTCTCACCTTCCTGTTCGAGCACGGCCGCGTTCACGGCGATCCCCATCCCGGCAATTACCGGTTTCGGCGCGATCCGACGCGGGTGATTCTGTACGATTTCGGCTCGGTCGCCCATGTAGAGGAACGCAGGCGGCTGGCATTGCTGGGATTGATTCGTGCGACCATTCATCGTCGGGGCGACCCCCTTCCCTGGATGGTGGCTACCGGATTCAACGAGGACTTGTTGGAGCCCATGCGCGATCGATTGCCGGCGGTCTGTTCGGTATTGTTCGAGCCCTTTTTGTCTCCCGCCAAATTCGATCACCGCCATTGGAATCGCAACCAGCGTTTGGCCGACATCCTCGGTGAGGATCGATGGAATTTTCGACTGGCGGGTCCGCCCGAGTTGTTGTTCCTGGTGCGGGGCCTCCAGGGGTTGCTCTACTACCTGTCGCGCCTGAACACGGCGGTGTCGTGGCAGATCCTGTTGCGCCCGATCCTGGCCCTGCTCGGCTCCAAGCTGGATACCTACCAACTGCCGTTGCGCCGACCCGGAGCGGGTTACGAGTCCATGGCGCGCGAACTGCGCGTGGCACTCTTTCGCCAGGGTCAGCAGGTCGTGATGCTCAAATTTCCCGCCGGAGCCGTCGAGCGATTGGAGGTACTGATGGGTGAGGAACTCGCCACGCGTCTCATGGCCGAAGGCTGGAACTTGAATGAAATCAAGACTCGGGCGCGGGCGTCGGGCCTCATGCCTGGCGATTTGCTGCACCACTTCGATCGCGAGAGTGATCGCGAAGTGAAGGTGTGGCTGGTCTGAAGTCCGTGCCCATGCCGGGCGATCGGGTCAGTTCGGCGCCTTCTTTTCGTAGTAATGCTGGATTTTTTTGAACAGCATCAGCATTTTCAATTGCTTCAGATCGACGATCATATCTTCGGGAGGACCCAGGTCGCGCAGCCGCTCGCCCACTTCTTCGCCCAAATCCCGGCCGTAGAACATCAACACGCATCCCGACGGCGTCAGGGAACTCAGCTTCTTGAGTTGGCTCAGGTATTCCAGGCTTTTCGAGGCTACTTCCAGCAGGAGAAGGTTCGGCTTCAATTCCAGGTGGTTGCGCAGGTCGGTTACGGACGAGGAGCACTGGAGCACGTGGAACTTGCGGTTGAGTGCCGAATTCAGTGCCTCGAAGTAATCCGAGTTGTCGCCGCTGACAAGTGCAGTGGGCTTGCCCGTCGGTTTCTCGATGTTCAACGCCTTGGTCTCCGGCTGGCTCGAATCCGGACGGTTGAGTGCCATGACCTTGCGTTGCGATTCGGCGAGGTTGCGGTACTCCACGCGACGCTGTTTGACGATGAATTTGTACAGTAGCTCACGAGCGTTCTTGGGAATTTCCTGAAACTTCAAACCCATCTTGGTATTGGCGATATAGCGGATTTCCGCCGACGTCGAGAGGCGCAATTCCTCACTGAGCCGAATGTCCACCAAAATGACCAGGCCCTTCTTGAGATTTGCGTTGGTCATCGTCCATCGCGGGTCCAGGCGCACGCCGGCACCGGTCATGGAAATATCCATCAAGGTGCCCTTGAGGATGTCGTAGGAATTGGTGGTGAAGGTGACCGTCGGTTTGGCGGGGAAGTTGGAAACGCGGTAGGCGGCGCGGTGCTCGTCCTGAACCATGGTCTCCGGAACCTGGAACTTGAGGGTTTGCATGCCGCGGGTCATGCCCAAGCCCACCAGCGAGGTGGCCCCCTTGTACAGCGTGAGCTCGTAGGGGAAATACACTTCCAAGTCCTTTCCGCGCAATTGGTAGAGGACTTCGTCGCGGGTGAGCGTGTTCTTGAGCTGGAAAATGCGTTTGTCGTAATCCAGCACGTCCGAAACGAACTTGAAGGTGCTGGTGGTGATGAAGGCCGTTTCTCGATCGACCACGACCATCTTGAGCAGCGTCTCTATTTCCGCTGGGTTGAGCGTTTTTTGTTTTCCGAAAAGTCCGCGTAACATGAGGGCATCCTGGTGGGATCGAGTCACGAGCTGCTGAGCAGGATGTCATTTCATTCCAATAGGGAAACCCAGTCAGTATTCATCTGGCGTATCGGAATTATGGGAAAAAGGTTGAGCTTTCCGCGGTAGCCGACGCTGGGGTGGGGGGGTGATTTCGCGTCGGGCAACCCCGCTGGGTCGCGATTTCGCGCGGACTTGTCGCCACCGGCCTTTTCTTCCGTTCGATGTAGGCTGCCTTGTCTCTTGACGCGGCACCCCCGAGTGCTATCTTTGGCGACGAGGAGGGTTCATCTATGCGTGTGTTGTTGCAGCGGGTTTCGCGAGGTTCCGTCACCGTGGATCGCGCGACGATCGGCGAAATCGAAGCCGGCTACGTGCTTTTGACGGGCATCACCGAGGGCGATTCGGAAGCGCTGGTGGTCAAGATGGCCGCCAAGGTGGCCTCGTTGCGCCTGTTCCCCAACGAGGAGGGAAAATTCGACCGATCGCTGCGCGACGTGGGCGGCGGTGCTCTGGTCATTTCGCAATTCACGCTCTACGGGGAAATGCGGAAAGGGCGACGCCCCTCGTTTTCACGTGCCGCGGCACCGGCGTTGGCGGAACCCTTGGTGGCCCGTTTCGCCCAAGCCCTGCGCGAGGCGGGCGTCGAGCGGGTGGAGACCGGCGAGTTCGGCGCCTCGATGCAGGTCGACCTGTGCAACGACGGACCCGTGACCCTGATGCTGGACAGCGCCGAGCTGTTCGGCTGAGTACCGCCTTGGGCGGAGCCCGCGTCATCGATCGCCGTCAGCCCCCATCGCCCGAACCGAGCGTCTCCTTCAGGTCGCGACACATTTCGCGGACGCGGTGATCGTAACTGTGGCTTTCGGAGACCACACGCCGACCCGCCTCGATGTGCCGGCGGCGCCAATCTTCGTCCGAAAATGCGCGATCCACCATGCCGAGCAGCGTGTCGCGATCTTCGAAAACCAGCACCTGGCGATGGATCTCGAAAACATCGTTCAATTCGCCGGGTTGATGGTCGGACGGACAGGAACGGATCAGGATCAGGCCACCGGAAGCCAGGCACTCGAAAATGCGCGGGTGCAGGTTGAGCACCGAATTGATGTGAAGGTGGACCTTGGAAGTGCGATACGCCGCGGCCAATTGGGGGCCGGGCTCCAAATAGCCGCGCCAATGCGGTTTCATCTCGGGATGGTGTTGCCAGTCGCGACCGTATAGCGCCAGCGGCACACCGGCTTCGATCAACCAACGCAGTGGTTGGAGCCGGTGGAACTCTCGTTCGACCATCCACATGCGTCGGTGCAGTTCCGCGACCATGGGCTCGGTCGGCATGAGGCCCAGCTCGCGGATGCCGCGCCGTGCCCGTTCGAACAGGACGCCGTAGTCCTGGTACGTAATACCTTCGCGTTCCATGAGGTTGCGAAACCAATCGTAGAACCCGGGAGCCCATTCGGGTTCCGGGGCCACCGTGCCGATGTTGCAGGCGAAGGCGACTTCGTCTTGAACCGGTTGGGCGTCGGCCGATGATGGGCGGTAGGTCTCCAGGTTGACGGCCAAACGCAGTGCACGGGGGTTGGCGTACCCCAAGCTCCGGTAGGTGGGCATCATTTGGTGGGTCACGACGAAGGTCAGGTCGCGGGGACCCAATTGGCGGATCAGATCGGGCTCGTGCAGGTGGGGCAGGTCGTCGATGATCCAGGCGATGAATGGGATTTCGGGTGGAATGGGAAACGGGAGTTCCGGGCGTAGGTGGTCGAAGCAAAACACGACGTGCGGTTCGAACGCCAGGAAGGTTTCCAGCATGGCCTGGGCCGACAGGCGCTCGGTGGGATGCGATTCCTTGACGATCACCGCCTCGTGACCCATGCGCGTCAGGGCTTTGCGGATCTCCTCGCAGCAGTGTTGGGTGACATTGGAGAACAGGGTCGTGATCAGCATCCACCGCATTGGGTTCCCGGAGGCACCGGAAAGCATTGCCTGGAGTTCTTCGAGCCGCCGATCCATGCTCGAGCTTTCCAGTCGCAGGTGAGCCTGATCGCCCTTCTTTTTGCGTTGCCTGCGCATTTTGCGCAGGGCGTAGTCGATTTCGCCAGTGGGATTCGCGGCGATGACCGGCACCTGGCGCATACTGTCGGCGGCGAAATAATCGGTCAGTTGGCGGGTGCACCGCGCACCGAGGAAGAGGAAGGTACGCGTGTCGGCCAACAGGTCGGCACAGGGAACGTGTCGCAACAGGAATTGGAACCGATCCAGATCCGGCTCCACCAGGTACAGCCCTTGGGCCATGCCCTGAGCCAGATTGGGTGGGTGCCGCCAGACATTCAGCAGGTCGGCCTGGGGTAGGCTGCCTGAGAAGACGACCCCGATCTGGTAGGCGAGTTCCGGAAGACGTGCGACGAGACTCACCAGCCGGGGCGACAGGACGTTCGGCGGGGGGGCAGCGGCGGCGGCCAGGTCGGTGGCCAACAGGGGCAGGGCGTACGGGGCATACATCCCGTGCGCGGGTTGCAGCGATCGGGCCTGCCAACGGAATTCGTCGGTGAATGCCGGAATCAGCGGGCGTTGGGGCTGGTGGCGGCTCGCAAGTTCGGCCATATCTCGATCGCGGCGTTTCAGCGCCTCCATGTTTTGGGACCAGGCGGCGCCTTCGGCCTCAGCCGGACTGGTTGCGACCGTTTTTTTCTGCGGATCGAAATGGACGCTTCGATCGATAGCCAGGGCGTCCAGGCAACGGAGAACGCCGGATCGGGTTTCACCCGTATCCCGGGCCGCCCAAAGATGCAGCCACCAGCGCAGGGCCCGGAAGGGGGTCGCCGCGGTCAGGAGGAATTCGGCCCAGACCTCCACCGCATCAAGGGGACAACCCAGTCGATCGGGCGACGGGAGTGGCTCGGTGCCGAGCAGGTGATGGACCCACGTGGGTGTGGGGCGTTCGCCGTCGTGGTGGAACCAGAGGATTTCAAGCGGGGAGATGTCGTGGCGCTGCAGGAAGGCGATGCTCTCGGCGAGATCCTCACCGGGATGGGAGCCGGGGACGTGGAGGAACACTTCCGGCGCCGTGGTCGGCCGTGCGGGTGGGTGGTGCGCCAGGGTAGCGGCGGCACTGGGGTCGTTATCCACCAGCAGAATGCCGTGCAGCGGGTGGCTGGAGGCGAATGCCAAGGGAAGGGCCGCGGAGACGCGAGGACCGCTCATCACCAGCCAGCGGGGTTCTTCCGAGACCTCCGGGCCGCATTGCCAGGTCGATGTCGCCTCCCAGTTTTGGCGAAGGTGGGGATCCTGAGCACCGTGCTGCCAGAAATCGGAGCCCAGGCTCGCGAAGATCGGGGGCCTGTGGGGCCAGGGTGACGAATCGATCGAAAAAATCAATGGCGAACCTCGAAGGCGGGTGTTGGCACGGAAAGGGCGGGGCATTCGCCGCTTGGGTCGGGAAGGGACGCTGGGTGAGGTGTGCCCATTATATAAATGATAGCGGTTCTGGTGACGTTCGATCGCTTCCGTATTTCGACCGCGGTTTGGCGTGGCCGGTGGGCGATCGGTTCGTGCGGTGGTTTCCCTTCGCCGAGCCCGTGCCTGCCGGCCGAAGGGCTTGGTGTCGACTCCGATTTCCGGTGTAAAGGTCCCTTAAAGAAAAGGACTTTTGGTGGAAAAACTATTGGCAAGGCTTCGCTTCCTGGCTTAGCCTATTAGCTCGAATAGCCCCTGAGTCAGCCAGCCTCCGTTCCTTTTTCGACGACCCCGTCCAGGTGGCGTGTACCTGACGTGTGCGGTCCGGGGCTGGGTGTGGCTGGGTTCGGGTACTGCCAGATAGAAGGGAGGACGTCGTGGCGGAAATCATTCAATCGGTCACCCAGGAACAATGGGAAGCCCTCCTCTCGGAATTGTCATCCACCTTGAAGAACCGCGACAAAGTCTCCCTGTTGCGGCTCATCCAGCAGTATCACCCCGAAGACATCGCGGAGGTCATCGACGAACTCGATTTCGACAAGATCGTGGAGATCGTCCGGACCGTGCTGCTCAGCGACGTGACCTACTGTGCCGAGCTGATGTTGGCGCTGGAACCGGCGACCATCGCACGGATGTACGCCCATCTGAAGGCACCCGAATGGGCCGTGATCTTCCAGGAACTCAGTGACGACGATGCCGTCTATATTCTCGACCTGTTTCCCGATCCGGCCCGCGAGCAGTTGGTCTCACGCATGCCGGGCGAAGAGCAGGAGGACCTTCGCCAGCTCATGAACTATCCCGAGGAGTCGGCCGGTCGCATCATGACCACCGAGTTCCTCTCGTTGGACCAGAGCGCGACGGTGGAAAACGCCATCGAGCTGCTGCGCGCCAACAAGGACATCGATCCCGTCAACCTGATGTTCCTCTACGTGACCGAAAAGGAAAAGCTGGTGGGCATGGTGAGTTTGCGCCAGCTCCTGCTGAGCAAGCGGACCGCCAAATTGAAATCCTTCATGCGCACGGACGTGATCGGCGTCCACGTGGACATGGACCAGGAAGAAGTGGCCGACATCGTCAGCCGCCACGACGAGGTCACGGTGCCGGTCGTCGACGACCAGGACCAGATTCAGGGGATCATCACGGTCGACGACGTCATCGACGTCATTCAGGACGAGACCTCCGAGGATCTGTTCCAGTTGATCGGTTCGTCCGACGAGGAACTGCTGGTGCGAGACAACACGATGAAGATCGTGTCGTTGCGCCTGCCGTGGATCCTCACCTCGTTTTTCGGCAGTTTGATGGTGGTGCTCATCATGCGCTACACCGAGCGCGACGTCTTCGGCGAGGACGCGGCCCGGATCTTCACCTTCGTGCCGATGATCTCGGCGATGGGCGGCAACGTGGGGGTTCAGTCGTCCACGATCATGGCGCGCCTGTTGTCGAGCAGCACACCCAATTGGAAGGAAGCGCGCACCTCGACCATGAAAGAGGCGCGGGTGGGATTGACCTTGGGGTTGATCTGCGGTGCCCTGATCGGGTTGATCGCCTATTTTTGGGGCGGCATCGGGTTGTTGGTCACGGTCATGACGGCGATGACCTGTACCTTGACGGCGGCGGCGACCACCGGCACGATCATCCCGATCGCCATGAAGCGGCTCGGGTTCGATCCCGCGTTGGCCACGGGCCCGTTCGTGACGTCCTTCAACGACTTCGTCGCGGTTTGCGTCTACTTCTCGATCGTGTACATGCTGCGTGACTACCTGCAGTTCTGATCGGCGGGATGTCGAAGAGCCCGTATGCTCGAAAGCGACGTAAAGCCTGTAGGTGGAGCAGCTTGCTCCACCAATCGAAGCAAGCCAGGAAGCGACGAGGAACAGCGCCAAAGAGCGGAGCGAGCCCTATCGGGTGGGGGGGCAGGCAAGGCAGGAATGAGCTTCGTCCGGTGGCGTAACGTGTTGGTGAGGTGTGGGTCGCTTCGATTGGTTCACCAGGCTGGTGAACCTACAGGCCTGGTTTCTCTCTCGGTATGCGGGGACCTTGGACTTTACGGCTTCGGATTGGAGTCGTGAGGGGAACGATCGGCTTCGCTCTTTGGCGCAATTGGTTGCTGTTGCTTGGGTTGCTTCGACGCGTCGGCCCGGCGGGCCAACCTACAGCGACGACGCCCCTTTCGGTATGCGGGAACAGCGAGGATGGAGGCTTCGGGGGTGGGCGTTTCGGGAAATTACGTGACTACCTGCAGTTCTGATCGGTGGAATGTCGAAGAGCCCGTATGCTCGGAAGCGACGTAAAGCCTGTAGGTGGAGCAGCTTGCTCCACCAATCGAAGCAAACCAGGAAGCGACGAGGAACAGCGCCAAAGTGCGGAGCGAGCCCTATCGGGCGGGGGGCAGGCAAGGCAGGAATGAGCTTCGTCCGGTGGCGTAACGTGTTGGTGAGGTGTGGGTCGCTTCGATTGGTTCACCAGGCTGGTGAACCTACAGGCTTTATTTCTCTCTCGGTATGCGGGGACCTTGGACTTTACGGCTTCGGATTGGAGTCGTGAGGGGAACGATCGGCTTCGCTCTTTGGCGCAATTGGTTGCTGTTGCTTGGGTTGCTTCGGCACGTCGGCCCAGCGGGCCAACCTGTACCATAGAGTTCAAGCTCTATGGTTAATATTCAGTTCGTCACAGCCGTAGCCTTTTTCTTTTTTTGCTTCTTTTTTTCTTTTTGTGGAAACTGTGAATCTTGTGGAAAACTTTTTAGGTAGACGGTTAGGCGACTCCGGCCGGCCGACCAGAGTCGCCGGGTGAGATGAAGCCTTCGACCAACCTGAGCGCCCTGGTGGGTAGCTCGTCTGTAGGATTTTGCTCATCTCACCCTTTCCACACCGTTGAAAACCGCAGACTATCTGGGATTCTTCAAGTCCGTGTTTTTGCAGGTTTGGCTTTTGCGGTGTGTACCGTCCTTCACCTCTTCGGCATTGTGGAGGCTCTTCATGACCAAGACCCTAACCGCCTGGACCGGCATTGACGTTAGCAAAAACACCTTCGATATCGCTTATGTTTCCACCGAGAAAGGCGTCCCATTCGAGAAAGACATCCCATTTCACCGCATTCCCGCTCGTAAATTCCCAAGGACTCTCACAGGGGCAGAAGATGCCTTGACCTGGCTTGATGAGGCTCTTGGGTTTCCCGAACCTTTCAAAGAGCATGTCTGGGTCGTGATGGAGGACTGTGGAAGATACGCCGAGGAATTACGTTTGTGGCTGTCGATGAACAAGGGGCCATCCATCTGTATGATCACCCCCTCGCTCACGGCCGCTTACGCAAAAAGCCGAGGTCTTCGAAATAAAACCGATCGGGTGGATGCTCGATTGCTTGCCCTTTTCGGTCAAGAACGCAAACCTAAAATTCAAACGATTCCGAGTCGGACCTATCAGATTCTCAAGGACTTGTGGCGATGCAGGCAGGAGTATGTCGAACTCCAGGTAGCCGAGGGGAATCGGGCAGGTCAGCCGCTGCAAATCGAAGCGGTTCAGAAGATTCGAAAAAAACATCTCAAGGAGCTACAAGACCATATCGATCGGGTCGAGAAGGAAATCAAAAAGCTTCTCAACCGGACCCCAAAACTCAAGAAGGATGTGGACTTGTTATGCACGATAAAAGGGATCGGTTTCCTCACTGCTGTAATGGTCATCGCTGAAATGGGAGATCTCCGAAGATTTGCGCGAAGCCGCCAAGTCGGTGCATTTGCAGGGTTAAACCCGTCAAAGTTCGAATCGGGGACCTCGGTGAAAAAAACGACGATTATAAGTCGCAAAGGCTCAGCGGTACTGCGAGCGGGGCTTTACATGCCTGCGCTGACAGCCTGCCGTTTTAACGAACAAATGAAAACATTCTACGAGCGGTTGATACGCAAAGGAAAGTCGAAAAAGGCCGCTGTCGTGGCGGTCATGCGCAAATTGTTGGTGCTCATGCGGGCAATTCTAAAAACAGGAGTTCCGTACCAGGAGGATTTTCAAAAGTGTGCGTCTGCGGAAAAGATGTGCAAAACCTGACAAGATTTCCGCATTCCTCCCCCAATTTTAGGGTTGACACACAACAGACTATCCTACAGGCCTGGTTTCTCTCTCGGTATGCGGGAACAGCGATGAGTCGTGCTTCCCAGGACAAGCGCCCCGCAGCGACGGCGGATCACACCGTGAAGCCGCCCGGACCGACCGGGACCGAATCCGCCCGATCGCCCTGGAACAGGTACACCCCGATGTCCTCCGGCTTCAGGTTCTCTTCTTCGCGATACCCGAAACGGCGGATCAACTTCTTCGCCTTGGGGTGGCCGCTGCCCACCAGGACCAGGTCGCTGAATTCGTCGGCGATCTCCTTGGAGTGGGTGCTGATCAGCAGCTTGATGCCGCGGTTGGCCACCTTGGCGAGAATGCGGGCCAGGGAACGCCGCATCTCCGGTTGCAGGTTCATCTCGGGATCTTCCACGATCAGGACGTCGGTATCGCTGGCCATGTGCCGCAAATAGGCCACCATCACCGCGAGCGATTTGACCACCGGACCCGCCATCATCATGGTCACCGGGCGACCGTGGTCCGGCACGAACGAGAGCTCCTTGACGTCGGAAATGCGCACGGTACCGCGCAGGACGCGGCGCTCCATTTCCTCGGCCAGGTCGGCCAATTCGCCGCGATCGTCCAGGTATTGGGCCAACCGCTCCAACAGGCGATCGTGCTCGTAGGTGGCCAGCGAGTAGGTTTGGGTGGGCGTTTCCGATTGTTGGGCCCGGCGGACCAGGCTCTCCGGTTGCAACGGCAGGTCCCGACCGAACACGGCGATCGCCATGCGTTCCACCGGAAACACCGCCGGACGAACCATGCCGGAGAGACACCAACTGATGAATTCGCTCATGATGTTGCTCACCAACCGGCGCAGGATTCGAGGGTTGGGTTCGCGTCCCGAGCGGACCCAGCGAATCTGGTTGTCGTGCCAGTCGAGCGATACCCGCAGGGAGACGCCGTCGACCATGCGCTGCAACGAAAGGGGGAGCGCGTGCAGGTGGGCCCGGGCCATCGGCGGGTTGAGGCAGCGCAGGTGGATCTCGGTTTCGGCGAAGCGTTCCTGTGGCGTACCGAACAGCGTGACCAGGTTGGCCTGAAGCTCCTGGCCGAACGAAGCCAGCATTGGCTGCAAGGCCTCCAGGTAGCATTCTTCCAGGGGACGGACGATTTCCCGCTCGTGAATCAGGTTCTCGACCAGCGGCTCCATTTCCGACAGATCGGGCAGGGCCGCGGTTCCCTCCGAAAGGACCCGGTAAAAGCCGAAAACCGTCGTGGCCGCGTAGGATTTTCCGGTGCTGTCCGGACCGCAAAACAGCAGGACGCGGCGATCCAGATCGATGTCGGCCTGACGAAGGACTCCCAGATTGGCGACCTGTATACGGGTCATGATCGGGCTCCGAATAGGGGTGGGCGACGCGGTGGGGGAGGAAGACGTGTCGCGCGGGCGATATTTTCGTGTGATTGGCGGTGAGCCGGCAAATAGGGCCGATGCCCAGGAGAGAGAAGAAAAGGTGTACAGGATAAAGATTCGTAGCGCCAACCTAATACGATCGCGGCCGGCTGTCAAGTCTGCCCGACCCGGCGCGCGAGGGGTCTTTCCGCTTTTCCGGCCGGGCGCCGCGTGGCAGAATGACCCCAAGCTCCGCTTCCGGGTTTGGCCATGATTTCTCCCGAAAAACACCACGGCTTTGTGATTCACCACACCCCGCTCACCAGCAGCCGCCACATCGTTCACCTGTTCACGGCGGAGAGCGGCGTCCGCAAAGGCATTCTCCGCGTGGGCAGGAAGCAGCCCTCGGCCTATCTGGCGCCGCTCAATCACCTGGAGTTCCAGTTGAAGGGCAAGGAGCACCAGAACCTGAAATCCCTGGAACAGATCAGCCTGCGCGGCCATGCCTACGACCTGTCCTCGGGATACATGGGTCTGGCGCTGTTGCATCACTGGAGCTTCCTGATCCACAAGTCACAACCCGAGGGCCATCCCGATCCCCACGTGTTCCGCCTGCTGGAGCACATGTTGGCCACCTTGCGCCGCGACGAACCGGTGGCCCATCTACCTCATCGCAACCTCTATTTCGAGATCTGGCTGCTGCATTTTTGCGGGGTGCTCGCCCGCCATCCGGGCTGCGTGGCCCACGCCCTGAACGAGATCGAGGCGGCGCCCGCCCGGGACGCGGCGATCTGGACCCCGGAGGACGACCTCTATCCCGAACGGGTCTTCCAACAAAGGATTGAGCCCTTCCTGGAATTTGCTCTAAAATGGGGAGCTTTAACCAGGCTGAACCGGGCGCTTGGAACGCTGTGGGAACACTTTTTGGCGATGGCGCTGAAAACCCGCGAAGCATTGGTCAAACAATTCAGTGAAAGGCGGCTCTTGTGAAATTCCAGGATCTCATTTTGGCCCTGCAAAATTTCTGGGCGGCGCAGGATTGCGTCATCAGCCAACCCTACGACATCGAGGTTGGCGCGGGCACCATGAACCCGCATACCTTTTTGAAAACGCTCGGACCCGAACCCTGGAATGTGGCCTACGTGGAGCCGAGCCGCCGACCGGTCGACGGCCGTTATGGCGAAAACCCATTTCGGGTACACAAACACTACCAGTTCCAGGTGATCCTGAAACCCTCGCCCGACGACATTCAGGAACGCTACCTGAAGAGTCTGGCGGCCATGGGGATCGTGCTCGAAGATCACGATATCCGGTTCGAAGAAGACAACTGGGAAGCCCCCACCCTGGGCGCCTGGGGCGTGGGCTGGCAGGTCCTGCTCGACGGCATGGAAATCACCCAGTTCACTTATTTCCAGCAGGTCGGCGGCATCGATACGCACCCGGTGTCGGTGGAGATCACCTACGGCATCGAACGACTCTGCATGTTCCTGGGCGGGGTGGACAACATTTTCGACCTGCCCTGGTCCAGCACCGTGACCTACGGCGATGCCCGCAAGCGTGAAGAGTACGAGTTCTCCAAGTACTGCTTCGAATCGGCGGACATCGATCTGCACAAGAACCTGTTCGACATGTACGAGAACGAGGCCTACCGGCTTCTGGACGAGAACTTGCCGCTGGTGGCCTACGACTACACGCTGAAATGTTCGCATACCTTCAACGTGTTGGACTCCCGCGGTGCCGTCAGTACCACCCAACGACCGGCCTATATCGCGCGGGTTCGCAAAATGGCCTGCGCGGTGGCGGAACAATACGTGGCCTTACAGGAGGGCGTGAAACATGGCTGAATTGATCATTGAAATCGGCACCGAAGAAATCCCGGCGCGCATGATGAATCGCGCCCACCGCGACCTTCGCGACAGTTTGGAAAAGGTATTGACCGAAGCGGGACTGGAATTCGACGACCTGGAATCCCTGGGCGCCCCCCGGCAGTTGACGATCATGGGCCGCAAAGTTCAGGTGGCCCAAGAAGATCGGGTGGAAACGGTGCTCGGTCCCCCGGTGAAAATCGCCTATGGCGCCGATGGCTCGGCGACCAAGGCCCTGCAAGGGTTTTTGCGCAGCAACCCCGGCCTGAACCAGGACCAGTTGTTCCGCACCGAGGGCAAGAAGGGCGAGGTCGTCGCCGGCAAGGTCGAGATCAAGGGCCGCGACACCGTCGATATCCTGGCCGAGGCGATCCCCACCCTGCTGGCCAAAATGCACTTTCCCAAGAACATGCGCTGGGGTCACAACCGCGAGCAATTCGTGCGGCCGGTACGCTCGATCCTGGCCCTGTTCAACGGCGAGGTCATTCCCTTTTCCTTCGCCGGCATCGATGCGGGCAACCGCAGCTTCGGCCACCGCTTTTTCGGAGGCGACGGGTTCGAGGTCACCACCATCCAGCATTACCTCGACGCCAAGGCCGAACGCCATGTGGCGGTGGGCCACGAGGAGCGCGAAGCCAAGATTCAGGCCCAGATCGATGCCCATCTGGCCAAGATCGGCGGCATGCTGGTGGCCGACGAGGCCCTGCTCAGCGAGGTGGCCGACCTGGTGGAATGCCCCTACGTGGTGCTGGGCGAATTCGACGAAAAGTTTCTCGACATCCCGCGCGAAGTGCTGATCACCTCCATGCGCGAGCACCAGAAATCCTTCACGGTTCAGGATCATCACGGCAAATTGATGCCCTACTTCCTGTCGGTGGCATCCATCCCCACAGATCCCAAGGGCTTGGTGAAGAAGGGTAACGAATGGGTGCTGAACGCCCGGCTCTACGACGCCAAATTCTTCTGGGAGACCGACCGCGAGCGATCCTTCGACCATTTCCGCGAGCGTCTCAAGAACGTCACCTTCATCAACGAGCTGGGTTCCTACCACGAGAAGACCCGGCGCCTGGCCGGGCTGGTGGCCCACATGGCCGATGTCCTGGAGTACGGTTCCGCGGAACGCCAGGACCTGATCTTCGCGGCGGAGCAGTGCAAGTCCGACCTGGTCAGTGATTTGGTCTTCGAGTTCGCCGAGCTCCAAGGCATCGTGGGCGGCCTGCTGCTGCGCCATCACGGCAAGAACGACCAGGTTTGGCGCGCCATCTACGGCCACTACCAGCCGGCCTCGATGGATGACGACCTGCCCGCCAATCGCAACGGCTGCCTGATTTCGATCGCCGACAAGCTGGATACCCTGGTGGGTTGTTTCGCCGCGGGCATGATCCCCACCGGTTCCAAGGACCCCTACGCCCTGCGCCGCGCCGCACAAGGCGTGGTGCGCGTGTTGGTGGATGCCGAACTGCCCTTCTCCCTGGACGAAATGTTGACGGTCTCCATCGGTCTCTATCGCCAGGCTGACAACGACGTGGTGCCCGACGAGAACCTGCACGAACAGTTGCGGAACTTCCTGGTCGAGCGCATTCGCCACTACCTGCGCAAGGTGCGGGGGTTCGACTACGACGTGGTCGAGGGCGTCTTGGCCGCCGGGGTCGACCGCATCGACCAGACCCTGCCGCGGGCCGAGGCCGTCGCCGACCAACAGGAAAAAGACAACTTCCGCAGTCTGTCGCTGAGCTTGAAGCGCATGCAGAACGTCATCGCCGACGAGGCCGATCGCCTGCCCGATTTCGATGCCGAGCTCCTGGAAGAAATGCCGGAACGGACCTTCTGGGCCCAGTTCACCACCGTCAAGCACGACATCGAAAAGGCGGCCGACGAGGGCCGTTACAACGACGCGATGGACCTGATGGTGACCCTGGCCGATCCGGCCGAAGCCTATTTCGGCACCGATGGCGTCTACATCAACGTGGACGAGGATCAGTTGCGTTTGAACCGCAAGGCCATGTGCCGGGAAATCGCCTTGACACTCGGGTTGGTGGCTGATATCAGTACATTAGCACCGAAATGATTCCCTACTAGAGAAAAAGCTATCGGCCTGAAAATGGGTTGGTTGGGAAATTTGCCAAACGCAAGGAGTCTGGAATGTCCGAGGTTTATCGTTTTTCAAAAACCGTGACCGATGGTGACGGCACGATGCGAGGTCTGTTGGGCGGAAAGGGAGCCGGTCTCGCCGAAATGTGCCGGATGGGCGTTCCCGTTCCTCCTGGTTTTACCATCAGCACCCGCTGCTGTATTTCCTATCTCGACGAGGGCGGCCAGCTTCCCGAAGACGTCCGTGCCGATGTCATGGAGAAGATGAAATGGCTGGAAGCCGAGCTGGGGAAATCCCTGAGCGGTGACGGCCCGCCGCTGCTGCTCTCGGTTCGCTCCGGCGCGCGCGTCTCGATGCCCGGCATGATGGATACCATCCTGAACCTGGGCCTGAACGACCGCACGGTGGCCAAGCTCGCCGAGCAGAGCGGAAACGAGCGCTTCGCCTACGATTCCTTCCGTCGCTTCATCCAGATGTACAGCAACGTGGTGCTGGGCCTGAGCCATTCCGACTTCGAGCGCATTCTCGAGGACGTGCGCGAAGACGAGGGCGTGGATCTGGATTCCCAGATTTCGCTCGACGGTCTGAAGCGCATCGTCGAGGAATACAAGGATCTGGTGCTGGAAGAGACCGATCAGGCTTTTCCCGAGGATCCCTACGACCAACTTTGGGGCGCGATCAACGCGGTATTCGAGTCTTGGAACAACGATCGCGCCATTCTCTATCGCAAGATCAACAACATCGACCACAAGTGGGGCACCGCGGTCAACGTGCAGAGCATGGTGTTCGGCAACATGGGCGACAGCTCGGGCACGGGTGTGTGCTTCAGCCGTGATCCGAGCACGGGCGAGCCGGGCCCTTACGGCGAGTACCTGCGCAACGCCCAGGGCGAAGACGTGGTCGCCGGCATCCGCACCCCCTTCAAGATCGACGATCCCAACGACCCCGAGAGCATGGCCGCCTGTTGGCCCGAGGTCTACCAACAGTTGTTGGATACGCTCGGCGTACTGGAAAAACATTTCGGCGACATGCAGGACACCGAATTCACGGTGGAAAACGGCCGGCTCTTCCTGTTGCAGACCCGCAACGGCAAGCGCACCAGCCGCGCCAGCCTGCGGATCGCCATCGACCTGTACAAGGAAGGCCTGATCGACAAACACGACGCGGTCCGCAAAGTGGAGCCGGACTCCATGTCCCAACTCCTGGCCAGTGAATTCGACCAGGATGCCAAGCAGAAATTGCTGGATTCCGGTCGTTTGCTGGGTCGCGGCCTGAACGCGGGACCGGGTGCCGCCACCGGTGTGGTCACCCTGAGCGCCGAGAAGGCGGTCGAGTTGCAAGAAGAGGGGATCCCCGTCATCCTGGTGCGCGAGGAGACCTCGCCCGAAGACATCGCCGGCATGCACGTGTCCAGCGGCATCCTCACCCAGCGCGGCGGCATGACGTCCCACGCCGCCGTGGTCGCGCGTGGCATGGGCAAACCCTGTGTGGTCGGCTGCACGACCATGGTGGTACACACCGCGGAAGCCGCCATCCAGTTCGGCAAACGCACCATTCGCGAGGGTGCGTTCATTTCGATCGACGGCACGACCGGCGAAATCCTGGAAGGCAAGATCCCCACGACCGCATCGCCCCTGATCCAGCAATTGAGCGCGGGAACCGTCGAGCCGGGTTCCGAGGGCGAGCAGTTCGCCCTGCTGATGTCCTGGGTCGACGAAATCGCCAAGATCAAGGTGCGCACCAACGCCGATGCACCGGCCGATGCCAAGATCGCCCGGCTGCTGGGTGCCGTGGGCATCGGGCTCTGCCGCACCGAGCATATGTTCTTCGGTGAAGATCGCATCCAGCACGTGCGCAAAATGATTTTGGCGGCCGACGAGAGCACCCGCAACGAGGCCTTGGCGGCCCTGCAACCCTTTCAGGAGAACGATTTCTACGAGCTCTTCAAGGAGATGAACGGCATGCCGGTGACGATTCGGCTGCTCGATCCGCCCCTGCACGAGTTCCTGCCCCACGGCGACAGCCTGATCGAGGGCCTGGCCCACTCGATGGGGATCACCAGCACCGCCGTCCGCCACCGTGTCAAGGACCTGGAAGAAGCCAATCCCATGTTGGGCCATCGCGGATGCCGCCTCGGCATTTCCCACCCCAGCATCTACCGCATGCAGGTGGCCGCCATCGTCGGTGCCGTGGTGCGGGCCCGCGCCGAGGGCATCGACGCCCAGGCCGAGATCATGGTACCCCTGGTGGGGGCCCAGGCCGAGCTGGACAAGGTCAAGGCCTCGATTCAACCCGTGGTTCGCGAGGCCGATCTCGATTTGCCGATCGGCACCATGATCGAGATCCCGCGCGCCGCCTTGACCGCCGACGAGATCGCCGAGAGCGCCGACTTCTTCTCCTTCGGCACCAACGACCTCACCCAGTGCGGCATGGGCCTGTCACGCGACGATTCGGGCAGCTTCCTGCCGCTGTACATCGACGCCGGCATTTACGCCCGCGACCCGTTCAAGTCCATCGATCAGAAGGGGATCGGGAAATTGGTCTCGATGGCCGCCGACATGGGTCGCAAGACCCGACCGGGCATCAAGCTCGGCGTCTGCGGCGAGCATGGTGGGGATCCCGATAGCATTCGTTTCTTTTATAAGGTAGGCTTGGATTACGTTTCGTGCTCGCCCTACCGGGTGCCGATCGCCAAACTGGCCGCCGCGCGGGCCAGCCTCGAGGAGGGCGCTTGAATCGACCGTCACCGTCATCTGCAGCTCGTGAAAACCACGGCCCCGCATCTCACTTGGCCACCGCTGAACTGTGTTTGCAACGCTTGGATTTCATGGGCGCCCGTTCCATTTTGCGCAAGCGCCTCGATCAGGGCGCCGACGATTTCAAGACCTGGAACTTATTGGGCGTCTGTTGGGCTCAGATGGGTGATTACGGCCGCGCGGTCGAGGTGTTCCGCCGCTTTTCGGAACGCAAGAACGCCAAAACCGTGCGGCACAAGGCGATGTTCAATCGCGGCCTGGCTCTCTTCTTTCGCGACCTGGAGCAGGTGGGCGATTGTTCCGTGGCGCGAACCATGGGGCCGCGTGCCATGCCCACCACCGTTCAGCCCGACCAATTGCCCAGGGATCCCTTCACCGAAGCGGTATCCATCTGGCAGGAGTTGCTGCGCCTGCGCACCCATTCGAAAGACATCTTTTTCGCTCATTTGAGTTTCGCCTTCCTGCAGCGCGGCGACCTGGACCGGGCGCTGGACTGCATGATGAGCGCGCTGTCGATGAGCGAGCATTTCTACCTGACCCAGTACATTCTCGGCCGGCTTTTCCTGGACCTGTTTTACCTGAGCGCCGAGGGCAGCCATTACCCGATCAACCGCACGGTCGCCGAGTTCTTCGAGGTGGAAGAGTTCGAGATCATGTTCAAGGAAGGCGATCGGTGCGCCGTGCAGCGCGAGACCCACCTGGACATCGCCATGCAGGCCTTCCTGGAGGCGCGCCGCCAGAACCCGATGTCGTTGGAATCGACGCTGGGCCTGTCGCACACCTACCTTTTGGCGGGCATGCTGGAAGAGGCCTACGAGTCGCTGGCACACGCCGAAGCGCTGGCGCCCGATTCGCTGCAAACCCTGGAAATGGCCCTGGTGCTCCACCAACGCAGCGCCGCCCCACCGGAAACCATCCGGACCCTGGTCAACCGCATCCGCGAGCAGCGACGCCTGACGCCGCGCCAACCGGTCACCAACATCCTGCCCGCCCACTACCTGCTATAGCGGCGGCAGGTTCCGGGCCTACCGGGTCGATCGTCCCGAGAAACAGGTTCGCAAGGGTCAAGATGAGGCATTGGGGGCCGATTTACTCTCTTCCAGGGCGCTGCCGACCTTCAATTCGGCGAACCAGTCCAGGAATTGCGTGACTTGGGCGCCTTTGAAAATGCCGCCGTGTTGCGGGCATAGATAGGTGACCTCCAACTGGCGAACCTGTTCGATCCACTGGTTTTTGGCCTCGTTGGAAGGCATCCAGCGCTTGTGAAAGCCCTCCATGTACTGGATATGGTTGTCGAAGTCTTCCACGTACAGCGTCTCGGCGTCCTCGGGCAGCAGCGCGGCGCCGATGTCTCCCGAGAAAATGATTTTGCAGACGGGATCGTAGAGCGAAAAATTACCGGACGAATGGCAATAGTGCGCGGGCAGGAGAACGAACTTGTGATGGGCGTTTTGGGCGCCGATCGTGGTGCCGCAATCAGGGACCTTGACGAAGCGGTCCACGTACTCGTGACCGAAGTGGGCGATGAACCCGGACCAGATCCAGGGCATGTAGATTTTCGCCTTGGGACAGAGCCCCATCCAGAGCGGTAGGCTGGACATGATGTCGGGATCCTGGTGGCTGCAGAAGAAATGGGTGATCGATTCGATCTCGATCACTTCGCTCACCGCGGCGGCCACCTGGGGAAAGATCTCGTAGCCACCGGGGTCCAGAAGCAGGCCCTCTCCTTCGTGGACGATCAGGTATTCGTTGGTATCGATGACGTGATCCGATTTCTCCGGATCTCTCCCGAAGACCCACCAGGTCACACCGTCCATTTCTGCGATCTTGTGTTTACGCACTGAGGCTGTCCTCCTCCACGGGTCCTTCGGTGCTGTCGAAAATGGCGAGAGCACCCTTCACTTTGGCCACGACGTCCTCGATTTCCAGGGCGAGCCGGTCGTTGAGGGTGACCAGTTGATCGGCGATATTCCGGAACGTGGTTTCCATGTGGGCCTGGCAGGAGGCCGCTTCGATTTTGAAAAAGGTGGCGACCATCGGAATGTGGATGGAGACCCGCGTGAGATCGAGCATGGTACCTTGGGTCATTTCGAGCTGGCGACGAAGCTTTTCCAGTTCGGAGATCAAGACGCAACCCATTCGATTGCGCGTGGATTCGATCAGGGCCCGGTTCTTCCCGGAGATCCCCGATTTCAGGACCATCTGGTACTTTTCACACTGGCGGGCCTTGGCCGTGCTGACGAGGGCGTAGGTCGCCAACTGCGACGAATCGGAGGCGAGGCGGTCCTGGATGGCGGTCATTTTTTGGGTGATGGTTTGAAGTTCCTTGGCGATCGCGCTGATGGCGCGCCCGTTCGCACGCGAACGGGAAGCCAGCACTTCGGAGTTGATCGCCAATCGCCGAAGTGTTTCGATGCGGTGGAGAAACTTTCCAGCCAGAAGTTGAATGACCATGGAGCGACAGTACAGAGAAACCATGGTTTCTTTGGTCGGGAGCTCCTTGGCGGGTTTGTGACCTGCTAGGCTCATCGATCCCTACTTGGTTTTCTATGCGAGTATGTCTTGATTTTACCCAACTTGGCGGCGAATGGGGTGCTCGAAATCGAAAAAAAGTGGAAGTGGACCTGCTCGGGGGTCGAAGGAGACGTCGCTTTTCGGTTCGAAAGGGTTTCGCCAGAGGTTTGACCGGCGCCCGGTGTCGTGATATCCCTATGAGTTCGCCCATTGGCGGCCAGGAGAACAGGACCCATGATCGAAGACCGTGATTTTCCGATACCCGAACCCGACGACAACGCCGTCGCGGCGATGGAGAAGGCCTGGCGTCGCGCCGACCTCCAGCGCTACCTGGTTCGGTGGCAGACCAGCCCGATTCCCGAGGTGCCGACCCCGTTTTGGGACTTTTCCTGGCGTGCCCTGGATATCGGTTGCGGCATGGGTCGCTACATTTTACGGGAAGGGGAGCGCCACCCCGAGCGGGCCTATCTCGGCGTCGACAAGGGCAATCTGCGCGGCGGCACCATGCTGGATCGCGTGGGCGCGGCGGACCGACCCAACGTGTTCGGGCTCCACACCAACATCATTCCGCTGCTGCCCAAACTTCCGCCGAACTCGCTCGACCAGGTCAGCATCTTTTACCCCAACCCCTGGTGGCCCACCAAGCATCGCCAGAAGCGTTGGTCCTACCATCCGATCCTGCCGGTGTTGCCGAAGTTGCTGCGGCCAGGCGGACGGTTGTTGCTGACGTCCAACGAAGCCTTCTACCTCGGCGAGTTCCGCTACGCGGTGCTGCATCATCCCGAAATCACCGAGATGGCCACCAGTTACGCGGGCCCGATCCGCGAGACCGAGGGCCGCACCCATTTCGAGGCCAAGTTCATCACCGAGGGCACCCCCTGCGGCGAGGTCGTGTTCGTGCGTGGCTGATCGAGACAGTCGGGATTCGGGGCCGAGATGTCGGAGGGAGGCGAACCCCGCTTCTCGGCGGATGGTTTTAGAGAGAACGCGAGCGTCGAACGCGGGGTCGGTGGGCCGGTTTCCCCGAGACATCGGGTGTGGTCCGCGATCAGAGATCGAAGCGGAATCCCGTACTGAGGCGGTAGGATCGAATCGAGGAATAGTGGCTCGGACTCGAGGGTAACCCATACGAGCTGTTGAGGTTCAGTTCGGGAGCGTTCACGATCAGGTTGCCGTCCGTATTTTGAAACGTTCCGAAGCTGTTGACCCAGGTTGACCATCCGCTGACGCGTTTCCTGTTGAGCGCTCCGATCACGTCCAGTTTGACCCAGAAGTCGAACCGGGCCAGTGGGAGATTGTAGGTAAAGCTCAAATCGAGATCGTAGACGCTGGGGAATCGCTGGCCACCTCGCTCACCGTTGAAGTAATAGTCCCACTGGTAATAGGTACCCGGCGCACTGCCCAGAAAGTCGCGGGTATCGTCGATCCCATCGCCGTTTGCGTCACTGGATTGAAGCACGACGGGCGCCGTATAGCTGTAGACGGACCCCGATTCGTATCGGGCGAGGCCGCCCAGGGTGAGCCGACCGGCGCCGGTCAGGTTGATTCGATAGGTTCCGAAAAGGCGTGCGCGAAAGGGTACGTCGCCGGGTAGACGACCTTCGGGGAGGGCGAAGGCCGGATCGTAACTGCCTTCGTAATCGCCATAAATCGTGCCCATGTTGGGGCTCCACCATTCTTCGCTGTCGTAATTTCCGCGGACTTCGGAGAAGGAGAAGCTGCCGCTCAGATCCCAAACCTCACCGCTCAAGGCACCGGACAGAATCAGCCCTTGATAGGTACGTTTCAAGGGGACATTGGTCCACAGAGTCCGGTCGACCAAACTCGTGCCGCCGAGAACCCCTTCGGTCGTCACCTGGCCGTAACCCCCGATGACGGTGTCGATGTTGCGTTTGTAGTTTTTGTAGATGTAGGAGGCTTCCACGTGGCCATTCAACCCGACCGCTTTCTTGGCCGTCAGCGTGTACTCCAGCGAATAGGGCGGCTTCATGTTCGGATCGACGGCCGAGGTTTCGGGGGCGCCGTCGCCGATGAACTCGAGATTGGCGGGGTCGAAGAGTGCCTGGTAGGCATCACTCTGCGGATCGTTGAATTCGGCGCGCGTCACGTGTAGCAGATCCGGCCCGACATAGCGGTACTCGGTCATGGGTTGGTTGCCCACCGGATTGCCGGCGTTGGCGACGTCGTCGTGCATGCGGCCGACGTATTTGGCGATCGAGGCGATCAGCTTCAATTCATGGTCGCCGAACCAGTCATAGGTGATCGAGACCCTGGGAGATATGTCGTTGGCAGATACGTTGTCCGAGATATAGGCATTGGATTCGAAACGGTCGTAACGCAACCCGGCTTGAACGCTCAGTTTGGGATTGGGAGTCCAGCTATCTTCGGCATAAAACGACAAAATCCGGTTTTTGCCGTGAACGTCGGGTAGGTATTTTTCCAGCAGAACCTGTACTTCGCCGGAATACATGTCGTAGTAGGTATCGCCGTTCGGCTCCCACAGGATGTGGGAACGGGTGCCGCCGTAGCGACCCAGTTTGATCAATCCACCGGTCGGGGTCTGGCGGTTGAGGCCGCCGGTGATGCTGTTCACGTATTGGACTCCCACATGAATGTCGTGAAGACCCAGATGGCCATCGTGGAAAATGTTCAAATCGGCAGCCAGCGTCTCCTTGCCGCGAACCGAGGGCGAGGCCCAATTGCCGAAAAACATATTGTTGTCGATGACCACCCCGCCAGCGGCGATCTCGTCGGTGATGACGTGTCCGCCATTCGGGTCGCCGCCAAAGCGCGATACGGTTTCGAAGTCGGAGGCGCTGATCTCGAGGAACATGTGATCGTTGAGCATGCCGGTGTAGTTGAAGGCCAACATGTCCCGTGAATCCTCGCGATTCGATACGATATCGGCGGAAGCCGGACGCAGGAAGGCCCAGCCGCTTTCTTCGGTATCGTGCGTGTTGTAGTCCAAAGAGACGGTATGCATCGGTGTGATCGACCAGGTCAGTTTTCCTTCGTATTGATCGTTGCTGAGCGAGCGGGAAAAAGTGTCGCCGCTTGCCAGGACACCGGTACCGTCGCTGGTCGGCAGTACTTTTGTCGCCACGAAAAACCAAAGTTTGTCTTTGACGATGGGACCGCCGAGGGTTGCCTGATACTCCTTCTGGATGTCATCCGTCTGCTCTCCCGTCAAGAATGGGTTGCGGGCGTTCCAGTCATCGTTTTCCATCTCCACCCGTAACGTCCCCGCGAAATGATTGCTGCCGGACTTGGTGATGCCGTTGACCACACCACCGGTGAAACCGCCATAGCGGACCGAGGTGCCGGATACCAGCACTTGAGTTTCCTGGACGGCATCCTCGATATAGGGTGCCAGGTCGCCGCCCCAGGCCGGATCGGAGATGTTGGCCCCGTTGAGCAGGAACTGATTGTCGCGGCCCACCGCTCCGGTAATCGTGTGTTGTCCACCGGCACCGCCTCGCGTGACCGCCGGTGCGTTGCTCAACAGGCCGGAAAGGCGTCGGTTCGAAATGGGTAATTGGTCGACCTTGTCGGCGGTGAAATTGACGGCCAAGCCTTCGGCTTCCAAAGCGCTGACCTTGGCCGAAACCACGGAGATCTGCTCGGTGATCGCGATGGGGACTAGGGTTGCATCGGCCCGCACCGTGTGTCCGATCCCGACGGTGATGGTCTGTTGCACGGTTTTGAATCCCGGCATCGAGAAAGAAACGAGGTACTTGCCCGGTGGGAGCAGGGCGGCGGTGTAATTTCCGTTGGCATTGGTCACCAATTGGCGATCGCGCATGAGTGCGTCGGATGACAGGGAGATCTGCACACCCGGAATCGAGGCACGGTCACCGTCGCTAATCGTGCCGACGATGCTGCCGGTTTGTTGGGATTGGGCCATCACACCGATAGAGAAGCAGAGGAAAAAGGCAGGAACCCAAAGTCTAGGTCTCAAAACGAACCTCCTGGAAATAAAACAGTTCCAGCAACAAGGGCCACAATCACCGAAAAGGGGGAAGCGTCGGGGCCAACTCTTCGACCGATGTCGCGTTCGAGATCGGACTGGCGAAGGCGGAGCATCGATCCGCATCGGGATGTTCGGCCTTTCGGGACGCGGTCTCTTGGACGCTGTAGCGGGACACGTGCTGTCGTGACCATGTCACCCGAGGTGCTTCGTGACGACACGGCGGATCTTCGGCCGCCGACCGTCCTTGCCGAACGGGGTCGGCCGATCGGTGATGAATGGTTCACCTTGGGAATGCTTGTCCTATCATTCTGGAGGGTGCGGCTACCTGCGCCAATCGGTCGGGAGTTGTATTCAGGGGTGGAGATTGATGCCGGTCCCATGCAGCTTTCGGTGGAACCGATGTGTCTCGAAGCACGGTAACTACCGCATATTCAGGTTCGTTGGTAGTCGTCGGCGTATCGCACGATGTCGTCCTCGCCGAAATAGGATCCCAGTTGCACCTCGATCAGTGAAACCAAATCATGGCCGCCGTTCTCAATCCGGTGCTTGGCAGTTTTCGGGATCACGATCATTTCACCCGGTTGTAATTCGCGTTGCTCTTCGGCAAGGGTCACTGTGGCGGTACCGCGAATCATGACCCAGTATTCGGTGCGATGTCGGTGCGATTGCAGGGAGAGGCGTTGCCCGGGGAGGATGTCCAATCGTTTGATTTTGCAGTCCGGATAATCGCCGATCACCCTGAAACAGCCCCAGGGACGCTGTTCCAATCCACGAATCTGTTCGTCGAAAAGGGGTACCTCGCTCATGGCTCCTCCTATGCCGATTTCCGGCAACTGTTTGCCCGGCATTTTAGGGCCTGTCGGTGATTGCGATGAGCCTGGAATCCGACCCAAATGGGACATGTCCCAAATGGGTCCGCTTGTCCCATTTCACTGGTTGACCGGTGAGCGACGCGCTCTTTATTTTTTGGGGATGCCCCACGATCCCCCAGCCGGGTTCGTCGGTTCTGTCTCCGATGGGGCCCGATCGCGGCCTACCTGTATTTGGCTTTTTTCGGCTGGAAAGGGCGCCGCTTCAAAAGTGCCGCGGCACACGAAATGACTATGTCCGCCGGGCATCGAGCCTTGACCTGAGGTGGCGAACGACAGTGCACGGTCGATTTGCGAGGGGTCTCGGTAAACCTCGCGAGGTTTTGCCATTCGACTCGTGCCGAAAGGAGTGAACAGCATGGTGAATCGCCAAAGTGCGATCCTCGATCTTCCCCATGATCGCGAATCTCGACCGGGAATGGTTGTCGGAATCGATATCGGAGGAACCAATACCGATATCGGATTGGTCACTCGAGGTGGGGACTGCCTGGCCAGGAAGCGACTGGCGACACGTGATTACCCTACTGCCGAAGCCTTCGCCGACGGGTTGGCCCGGACGATCCTGGAATTGCTGGCGGACCGGGAGATCCGAACCCTGGCCGGGGTTGGGGTCGGCGCGCCCAACGGCAACGCGTTTCGCGGCACGATCGAACACGCACCCAACTTGAAATGGAAAGGGGTGATTCCCTTGGCGAAATGGTTACATCGCAGGGTCCTGTGTCCAATTCATTTGGACAACGATGCCAATGCCGCCGCCATGGGAGAAATGTTGTACGGGGGGGCGCGTGGTTTACGGGACTTCGTGATGGTGACCTTGGGAACCGGGTTGGGATCCGGTGTGGTGATCGATGGTAAGTTGGTGCGAGGCCACGACGGATTTGCGGGTGAGTTAGGTCATACCGTGGTCATGCCGGGCGGCCGACCCTGCGGTTGCGGGCGTCGTGGTTGCCTGGAAACCTATGTCTCGGTGACCGGATTGATCGCAACTGTCATCGACCTGCTGGATCAAACATGGGCGCAACCATCGAGACTCGAAAAAAGCCGCGATTCGTTGAACGGTAAACTCATTGCGGCCGCTGCCGAGGCCGGAGATCCGATCGCCGAACTCGCCTTTCGACGAACGGGTCACATGCTGGCCTTGGGATTGGCCAATGCCGCGGCGATCACCAACCCGGAAGCGATTGTCCTGGCCGGTGGATTGGCCAAGGCCGAAGCGCTGCTGCTCGAACCGACGAGGGCGGCTCTGGCCGATTGTTTACACAACCTGTATCGCGGTAAGTTGCGCATCTCGGTTTCGAAGCTGCAAGCGGACAATGCGGGCCTTCTTGGCGCCGCCGCCTCGGTTTGGACCACCGCGCCGGCGGTGTGGTAGCGATCCTGAACCTCGCCGGCGCGGTCGCGTCGACAGGTGTCGGGAATGACGGCGGAATCGCGCGGCATCGAGTCAACCGCGTGCGGGCCAAATCGATGTCGGCGGCCTGCGCCCCTCCGGAAACCGGAACTTGGAGAGGTGTGATTTTGGGATGAACTCCTTATACCAGGGTAAAGTGGTAAAGAAACCTCGATTTCTGCGATGTGCCTCTCATGAATTAATGCAGAGGTCCGGCTCCCGTCGCCGATGGGCCATTCGTGGGCGGCTTTCACAGAGCCAGGGTCGTGAATCGGGCTCGCCGAAGCGCCCGACACCGACATCCGTAGTGAAGGAACCGAAGGATATGGATCGACCGACCTGCCCGATCGAGAAGGCCGTCGCGTGTCATGGACAACTTCCCCCGTACCGTTTGCGGCAGATTGGCCGTTCATGTCGGAGGTGGATGACACTCTCGCGACGGACCTCGAGTTCGAAGGTCCGTCGCGTTTGGTTGCTCTTGTGGCTGGTTGGCGGTAGCTTCGTTCTTTCAGGCGAAAGCGAGATGATCTTTCAATATTTGACACGAGAACAGGGATTGTCGCACTCCTATGTCAACTGCATGATCCAAGATTCGAGGGGGTTTCTCTGGTTTGGGACCGAGGACGGCCTGAACCGTTATGACGGTCATCGGTGCGAGGTATTTCGGACCCTCCCGGGCGATGTCGACAGTCTCAGCCACATTCGCGTCAAATCACTTTGGGAGGATGGCGCGGGCATCATCTGGATCGGCACGGTGGGCGGTGGATTGAACCGGTACCGGCCGGCGGATAACCGGTTCGAGAGTGTGCGACCCCCACCGAACGCCGCCTTTGCCGGGGGCAGTGGCATCGTACACCACATCGAACCCGATCGATGGGGTCGGCTTTGGTTGGGGACCGAGTGCGGATTGGTTCGCTTCGATCCTGGTACCGAGCGATGGGCCCATTTTCCTCCCGATCGCAGATCGACCTTCGAAGGCGCTGAATTGGCGGTGGAAGTGATGGCGTCGCGCGGTAAAGATGAACTCTGGTTGGGTACCCGAGGTGGCGGTCTCCTTGTGTTCGATACCCGGCTCGGTCGCTATCGGGGCACGACCCCGGCCGCGTTGGCCGGGGCGACGGTCTGGGCACTGGCCCAAACCGCGGAAGGGCTCTTGATCGGCAGTGATCGCGGTTTGTGGCGACGTTCCGATGAAGGCCGACTCGAAGCCGTCACCGGAGTCGCCGGTTCGGTTCGCGCTTTGGGGGTCACTCGAGCGGGCGACCTCCTGGTGGGCACCGAACGAGGGCTCGCCCGTCGGGTGCGCGGTCAGGGCGACTTTGAGTTTGTTCGCGCGGCTCGCGGGCAACCGGGCAGCCTCTCGAGTGATCGGGTGCGTTGCCTGATGGAAGACCACTCGGGCGTCGTATGGGTTGGCACCGACGATGGTTTGAATCACTTCGCGCCCGACCGCCGCAAATTCGCGGGGGCCGGACATGCCGAATTCGACGAGCGGCTGACGTATCGCAACGTACACCTGATTTTCGAGGATCGTCTGGGCAATCTGTGGGTCGGGGGTCAGGGCATGGGATTGGTTCGCAACGAATTCGATCGACGGCGCAGCACATCGTTTTTTCCCGGTGCGGAAATCCGATGTATGACCGAAGACGGTTCGGGTCGCCTTTGGGTCGGCAGCAATCGGGACGGGCTTTTTCGATTGGAGGCCAATCCGCGATCCGACGTGCGGCCGCGCCGATACGTCTTCGACCCGAAACGCTCCGAAAGCCTCTGCGGAAAACGGGTTTTCGCACTGCTTCGCGACCGTCGCGGGCATCTGTGGGTCGGCACGGAGCGTGGTCTCGATCGATATCGACCCGAAAGCGACGACTTCGAGCATCTGATCCCCGCACTCGAGGGGCGTGGCCCGCTTATCTATTGCCTCAATGAAGATCGGGCGGGCGATATTTGGGTCGGTACCCTTGGCCATGGATTGATGCGCCTCGATCCCGCTTCCAAACCCGGAACTCCGGTGACGCGGCGGTTCACCCGGCGTGACGGGCCGGGTGAACTCGGCAGTGACGATATCCTGTGCGTGACCGAAGCCCGATCCGGCGCGTTGTGGATCGGCACGAACGGTGGGGGCCTCAACCGTTTCGATCGGGCACGTGGGCGCTTCACCCGTTTCACCGAGCGTGACGGATTGGCCAGCAACACGATTTACGGGATCCTCCAGGACGAGAGACAACGGCTTTGGCTTTCCACGAACAACGGGGTCACCCGGTTCGATCCGGCCACGGAGACTTTTCGCAACTACGGCTCGGGCGACGGACTTCAGAGCCTCGAGTTCAACGGTGGCGCCTATTTGAAATCACGCACCGGCATGCTCTTTTTCGGTGGCAAATACGGTGTCAATAGCTTCGAACCCGATTGGATTCAGGCCAATCCACATCCGCCCAAGACGGTGATCACTCGCGTCTCGACCGATCGAAACGGTCATTTCGCACCTGTCGCAGCCGACGGTGCTGCGCTTCGGTTGACTCACCGTGATCGGCTCCTTTCTCTCGAGTTCGCCGCGCTTCACTACGTCGCGCCCGAGCGGAATCGATTCGCATTCAAAATGGAAGGACTGGAGGAGACGTGGCACGAGGCCGGTGATCGGCGTTCCGTGACCTATTCGAATCTGGAGCCGGGCCACTATCTGTTCCGCGTGCGCTCGGCCAACGGTGATCGGGTCTGGGACGAACGGGGCGAATCGATCCACATTCGGGTTATACCGGCTGTGTGGCAAACCTGGTGGCTGCGTGTTGCGGGCCTGATCGGCATGGGCTCGATCGCAATTTGGATGTATCGGCGCCACATGCATTTTCTGCTGGAACGGCGCCAGGCCTTGGAACGGCTCGATCTGTTGACCGCCCAAACGCGACAGGGAGCCCTCGTCGCGCATGAAGCACACAACCCGATTTTCGCAGTGAACAATTCGTTACGGGTCATCAACCGCAAGGTACAGGGCATGGATCCGGAACTGGACGACCTTCTCCAACTGTTGGGTTCGGAAATGGATCGCCTGCGCCGTATCGTCAAACGTCAAAGCGATTTCACGAAACGGCCGTTGCCGGCCTTCGAGAACGCCGACCTGCGAGATTTGGTAACCGCCGCGATCAAGGTTCTGAAATGGGGTAATCGGCTCGGCCGGACCAAGATCTCGATCGTCGCTTCGGGTGGTTTCTTTCCCATCCATTGCAATCCCGAGAGTTTGCAACAGGTCTTCATGAACGTCATCGGAAATGCCGTCGAATCGATGTCCGGCGGGGGCCGGTTGGAGATCGATCTCGAGCAGACCTCCGCGGCGGGTGAGAGACACTACATCGTTCATTTCAAGGATAACGGACCCGGGTTCGACAAGGCGGCGAGCGATCACCTTTTCCAACCCTTCGCTTCGACGCGCACGGAGCGTGGAACCGGGCTGGGGTTGTTCATTTCCCACAACCTCATCAAAAAGCACCGGGGTGAAATCACCCTCAATGCCCAGTATCATGGAGGAGCCCACCTCATGATCCGGATTCCAAGGGACGGAGGTTGCCATCATGAAGAATCAGACGCACCTGTTGATCGTGGATGATGACGAAGGGGTTCGGGCCAGCTTCGGACTCTGGTTAAAGAGCGAAGGTTTCCGGGTGCACACCGTTGGGGATGGGGATGCGGCCGCGGCGGTGATGAGCCGCGAGCCGATTGTCGTCTGCCTGGTGGACCTGAAACTGGGTGAGGAGGACGGGTTTCAAGTTTGCCGGAGGCTGGCGGATTTGAACGAATACGCCAAGATCCTCATGATCACGGCCTATCCGGGTTATGACACGGCGATCACGGCACTCAAGTCGGGGGTCTTCGACTATCTCTCCAAAGCCGAAGATAACGAGACCATCCTGGGCAAGATCCATGCGGCGGTCGAAACCTACGAGCGCGAACGCGCACAACGGGAACGGGAGGGTCGTGACAAGTCGAACCTTGTTCTCGTTTGTCGACGTGAGCTCGTTGCGGGTGGCCTGACCGCCTTTTGCCGCGAATACGGCGATTACCATTTGGCCCGAGTCTTCAAGCGATTCGAGTTGATTCGGCCCCAGGATTTTGCGCTGGAGACCGCTTTGTGTCTGGTTTGCGGTTCCTGCCATCGCGAGGTGCTGCTCGATGCCGGTGAGACCGTGGTGGAACGACTCAAAGTGGCCTTTCCCGAGGCCAAGCTCGTCGTGATCGATTGTGGGTTGGCCGAAGACGATCAATTGAGGTTGCTCGAGTTGGAGGTGCGCGGTTTTTTGGCGCCCAACACGTCGATGGCAGACATGAAAATCGCCTTCGATGCGGTTTTGGAGGGACAGATCTGGGCGGCAAAGCGCTTGACCGACCGGCTCCTGACGCGTCTGTTACAGGGCGGGGTCAAGGTACGACCGCGCCAGGAAACCTTCCAGTTGACGCCGCGCGAGCTGGAGGTGCTTCAGGCCATGGCGGCCGGGCTCTCCAATGCCGAAATCGGTCAGCGACTGTTCCTCAGCGAAAAGACCGTCAAAACCCATGCCCATAAGATTTTTCGAAAAATGGGAGTCGAATCGCGCATGCAGGCGGTGATCAAAGCCGGCGAAGTTCACCTGCTCTAGGTTCGGAACGGGGGTTCCCCGCCCGAAGATCCATCCGATTCGGGCCGGGACCCGGTCTCGAGGTGGAGACGCGCCCGAAGCGGATACAACCCAAAATCGTCCTTTTGGTCGATGGCGGCTCTCGAAGGCGCCCGCTACGATGGCGTTACGTTGCCTCGCACCTTTGTTTTCGGGCGTTTCGGGTAGAGCATCGGGCTTGCACCGAATCGCTTCGGGTCCATCGAGGCAAGGTTTGCATCCGACGCGCTTTCTTCCTTTGCTTCCTGCTTCGAAGACGAAAATCAGCGCCGCTACTGCGCTTGCCCCTCGAAAAATCGACGACGTACCTTCGCCGGACACCATCGGTTTTTCTCGGGCGGAAGCCTGGTCTCGACTGAGGTTCCACCTCGTTCGAAGTGCAGGCTGGTGGCCCCTTCAGGTCTTTTGCGAGGTGAACGACATGTTCCTTTTCAGTCGGTCTTCTTTTTGCGGTATTTCGTTTCTGTGGCTCGCGGCGTTCGGCCTCCTTTCCGGTGGCGTGGATGGTATGGCGGGTGACGGCGGTCCTATGCCGTCGGACGGTGCGGCACGCGGCCCCCGAGACGCGCGCTGGCTCAAGGTCACTTCGCCCACGGTCGAATACGAGAACGACCAGAGCGCAGGTGGGCGCCTGTTCGCACAGGCGGTTCCCGACATGACCCGCTACGTCCACGACATCGCCCGGCGCGTCGGTCGAATGCTCTACCACGATCCCGCTGAGGTTCCCGCATTCGAGCGGCTTACCCTACGCATTTTCAAGTTCGATGGCATCGCGTGGAAGTCGGGCGAGCCACCGCACATCACGGTCGCGGTCAGCACCGACTATCTATTGCGCTACCACGAGGGTGGCGGCGACGTTGCGGAAGAAGTGCGGGGGATTCTCTATCACGAAATGACACACGCCTACCAGCACGCGGAGGGCATGTCGTCTTTCGCCGTAGAAGGCATTGCCGATGTGGTTCGGCATCGTGCCGGCTACATTCCGAACCACTTTCGCGAGCCGGGTGGACATTGGTCCGACGGTTACAAAACCACTGCGTTCTTTTTTGCCTGGATTCAGGAAGAACGGGGATTCGATGACTTCACCTATGTGCTGAATCAATCAGCACACCCGAAGAACCGGGGGTTCTGGTCATGGGAAGACACGATCACCAATGCCACATGTCACTCGGTCCACACGCTTTGGGACGAATATCAATCCTGGTTGAGTGAACGACCCTGAGATTGGAGTGCGAAACCGCGCTCACGCGGGCCCGCGCCGCCCGCCGGCAAACGTCGCGATCTGAATGGAAAACTCCCGAGTCACGCAGTTGCGCCCGGGCCCAATCTTCGACACCACATACATGGAGCCACCGTTTTGATTCACTGCCTGTTACCCCTGATCGTTCTGTTCGGTTCGCCTGCGCATCCCACATCCGACGACGAGCCCTTTTCACATGTGGATCCGTTCCTCGGGACCGGTGGCTACGGCCATACGTTTCCCGGTGCCGTGATGCCGTTCGGCATGGTCCAACTCTCGCCCGACACCGCCAGCCGCGATCCCAAAGAGAGTTATCCCTGGTGCGCCGGCTACCGATATGAAGACCCTACGATTCTGGGTTTCAGTCACACCCATCTCAGTGGCACGGGGCACTCCGATCTGGGGGACTTTCTGGTGATGCCGATGGTCGGGGAGGTTCACACCGATCCAGGGCCCGAAGATCGCCCCGACCAGGGTTATCGATCGCGGTTCAGTCACGATCTCGAACGGGCGGAGCCCGGTTATTACACCGTCCAGCTCCTCGACCCGGATGTGAAAGCCGAGTTGACCGCGACGACCCGTGTCGGCGTGCACCGCTATACCTTTCCCGAGACCGAACGGGCCCACATCCTGATGGATCTGGTTCACGCGATCTACAATTTCGATGGAAAGGTGGTCTGGTCTTCCGTCACGGTGCACGACGATCGCGTGGTGACCGGCTATCGGCAGACGACGGGGTGGGCACCGGATCGACGTATCTATTTCGCCGCCGAATTTTCGAAGCCGTTCAAGAGCTACAGTCTCACGCGGGAAGATCGCGAACACTACTACTTCCGGGAGCGGGGCGTTCGGCGCCAGCCCGTTGGCGCTCAAACGTTCAGTGGCCGGAAACTCAAGTTGGTGTTTCATTTCGACACCGAGGCCAACGAACCCATTCTCTTGAAGGTCGGCATCTCGCCGACCGACGTGGCGGGTGCGCGTCGAAACTTGGAGAAGGAGGTTCCCCATTGGGATTTCGAACGGGTGCGGCACGAGGCCAAAACTGCCTGGCGGCAGGAACTGGATCGAGTCCGCATCGACGGTGACCGCGCAACCAAGCAAATTTTCTACACCAGCCTCTACCACGCCTCCATCGCACCCATGACGTATTGCGATGTCGACGGTCGCTATCCCGGCATGGACGGATGCATCCGGAACGCCGGTGACCACCTCAATTACACGGTGTTTTCACTTTGGGACACCTACCGCGCCACCCATCCGTTGTTCACCCTCATCCAACGCGAACGGGTGCCGGACATGATTCGTTCGATGGTTCGCCACTACGAGGAAAACCCGCGCAAGCAGCTACCCATTTGGTCCCTGCATGGAAACGAAACTTACTGCATGATCGGTTACCACGCCGTTTCGGTGATCGGCGATGCCTATCTCAAGGGTATTCGCGGGTTCGATGTGGCGCGCGCTTACCAAGCCGTTCGCGATACCGCCACCCATCCGGATTACGACGGCCTACATCACTACCGCAAACGTGGTTACGTGCCCATCGATTTGGAGCCGGAGGCGGCTTCCAAGACCCTGGAATACGCCTATGACGATTTCGTCATCGCACAGATGGCGCGCGCCTTGGGAAGGAAGGCCGATTTTCGGGCGTTCAGCGAGCGCGCGAAAAGTTACCGTAACGTGTTCGATCCCGTGACTGGATTCATGAGGGCGCGTCTCGCTGACGGACGCTTCCGCGAACCCTTCGATCCCTTTCGTGCGGCATGGGCCGGCGATTACACCGAAGGCAACGCATGGCAATATTCCTGGTATGTGCCCCACGATGTCCAGGGGTTGATCGAGTTGATGGGCGGACGTCACTCCTTCGTCACCAAACTCGATCGCCTGTTCGAGGTGGAAACCGACGAAGAGAAGTACAAGGAAGTCGACGACATTTCAGGCCTCATTGGCCAATACGTGCACGGAAACGAGCCCAGCCACCACATCGCCTACCTCTACAACTACGCGGGCATGCCCTGGCGCACGCAGGAACGCATCGCCCAGATTCTGTCGGTCATGTATCAAACCGGGCCCGAAGGGCTGGCCGGTAACGAGGATTGCGGTCAAATGTCCGCCTGGTACCTTTTCTCCGCCCTTGGCTTCTACCCGGTCGCGCCAGGAGACGGCGTCTACGTCATTGGCAAGCCGTCCCTTCCCCGTGCAACCATTCAACTGGGAGGGGGCAAAACATTCGTGGTCACGGCGGAGGATCTTTCACCGGAAAACATCTATATCCAGTCGGTGCGCCTGAACGGCAAGGATTGGCCTTACAGCTACCTTTACCACCGCGATATCGCGGTGGGCGGGAGCCTGCATTTCGAGATGGGCCCCGAACCCAATCGCGCCTGGGGTAGCGATCCTACCCGGGTGCCACCCTCGATGACCGAAACCAGCAAGACATGGTGATTCATGAATACCATCGGTGATTGGCCGCTTCGTGAGCGGGAAGGATCGCGGGACCCCGACGACGCCCGGTTCTCGGTCTTCATGGAGGAGGGGACCCATCAGCCGGTTCGCGCGGCGGGGCGACGCGAACTCGAGTGTCTCGTGCGTCAAAGCCACGACATGATCGCACGGGATTCACGCCTCCTGACACGGTTGATGGGAGCCCACCTGGAAGTGCTGGGGCTGCTGTTGGCCCGTTTGGAAACCGTTCCCGAGAGACCTGACGCGATGGCCCCGGCGGCATGGAACGAACTTCAGGATTTGAAACGCGAAGTACACAGAATTGCGACCCTTTCGACTCAAATGATGGAGACGGTCGGCGATGTCCGCAGGACTTTGGGCCCACCTTCGTTGCGGAAAGCCTTCCGCGACACCGGTGGGACGCGCGATTCGCAAAGTCCGGGGGAACAGCTCGTTCCACCACGCGATCAAGTGTTCATGCAGCGGGTAAGGGACGTGGCCGAGGCCAATCTGAGCAATTGCCTGTTCGGCGTGACCGAACTGGCTGACGCGTTGGGCATCGGGAGACGCCACCTCTTGCGGCGTTTCAGGGCGATCACCGGATCACTTCCATCTCACTTTTTGCGCGATCTACGGCTGACACGTGCCGCCCATCTGCTGGGCCAACGGGCCGGCAATGTTTCCGAAATCGCCTATCGCGTCGGTTTCGCCAAACCGAGCTACTTCGCCAACCAATTCAAAAAGAAATTCGGCCGGACACCTACCGGTTTTCGCGAAGCGCTCGATGTATCGCACGTCGGAGCCGTAGACCGACGTTGATCGAGCGCGCCGCGGCCGCCCGCCAGCATTCTCCCCCGATTCGGGAAACATCGCCCCAGTGACCCAACCCACCTGGTAGTTTTGGGAATATCGTCGGTAGCCTTTTTTCTCAACCCTGGATTGGCCGTTGCGGCCGAATCGTCGTATGATTGTTGTGATACGGTTGGAAAAACGAGCGTTACAACGCGTCTCCTGGTGCCGGCATGACGACCCGAAAAATAATCCACATCGACATGGATGCCTTCTACGCATCGGTGGAACAGCGCGACAACCCCCAACTCCGGGGCAAACCCGTGGTCGTGGGCGGCAATCCGAATTCGCGCGGCGTGGTCTGCGCGGCCAGCTACGAGGCACGCCGGTTCGGCGTGCGCTCCGCCATCCCTTGCGCCCAAGCCTTTCGGCTCTGCCCCCAAGCCATTTTCGTTCGGCCACGGTTCGAGGTCTATCGCGGTATCTCGCGCGAGATCCGCCGCATCTTCCTGGCCCATACCGAGCTGGTCGAGCCGCTCTCCCTCGACGAAGCCTTTCTGGACGTGACCCAAAACAAGAGTGGCAACCCCTCGGCCACCTGGCTGGCCAACCAAATTCGCGCCCAAATCCTGGAAAAGACGCGCCTCACGGCCTCCGCCGGCGTGGCCCCCAACAAGTTTCTCGCGAAGATCGCCTCCGACGTCAACAAGCCCAACGGCATTTTCGTCATCCCGCCCAGTCGGGTCGAGGCATACATCGAACAACTTCCCATCGGTCGCTTTTTCGGTATCGGGAAGGCGACGGAAAAGAAGATGCACGCCTTGGGGGTGTTCTGCGGCAAGGACCTCAAGCGCTTCGAAGAGGCCGAACTGATCCAGCGCTTCGGTAAATCCGGCTCCTGGTACTACCGCATCTCGCGCGGGATCGACAACCGCGAGGTCAAGCCCCATCGGGTGGCCAAATCGGTCGGTGTCGAGGAGACCTTTGCGCGCGACATCGATCAGCTCGATCGCATTCGCGAGATCCTGCGCGAACTGGCCATCGAGTTGGAGCGCAGGCTGAGTAAAAAGCAGAAGTCCGGCAAAACCATTACCTTGAAGTTGCGTTACGACGATTTCACCACCATCACGCGTGCCGAATCCCAGCCGCGCTATGTCTCCGATGCCGCCACTTTTTACGAGGTTGCCGCGCGACTGTTGGAATTGTCGGAAGCCGGCAAGCGACCGATTCGCCTGCTCGGCATCACCCTGTCCAACCTGGACGACCCCGACCATCGGGAATCCCAGCTTTCCCTGCAATTGCCACTGCCGTTCGGCGAAGAGCACTTTTGAAACGGGTTCATCCCGGCTGGGTTTCTCGTGCCGCGACCGCTTCCTCCGTCCACGACGCGCGGGCCGCGTCGCGCGCCCGATCCATCAGTGCCGCGTCCAGCCAGGGGTCGCCGAAACGGAAATTCATCGCCCCGGTCTGGCGCGTGCCGAACAGGTGTCCCGCGCCGCGCTCCTTCAGGTCGAAGGCGGCGATATCGAACCCGTCGTCACAGCTTTCCAGCATGCGCATGCGCCGCAGGGCGTCGCGGCCGATATCGCTGGGCACGACCAGGAAGCAGAAGGCGTGTCCGCCGCCGCGGCCGACCCTGCCGCGAAGCTGGTGGAGCTGACTGAGGCCGAAGTAGTTGGCACTCTCCACGACCATGATGGTGGCTTGCGGCACGTCGACCCCGACTTCGATCACGCTGGTGGCGATCAGTATGCGGTACCGCCCGGACGTGAAGGCATCCATCTCTTTTTGCTGGGCTTCTTTGTCCATTTTGCCGTGGATCAAGCCCATCGGAATCCCCGCGAACGGGCCCGATCGAAAGGTTTCGAACATGGTGACCGCGCTTCGTTCGTTGGCTTCCTCCTCACCTTCGATCAAGGGAAACACCCAAAAAACCGACTCACCCTCCGCCAATCGGCGCTTGGCGAAGGTCAGGATCTCCTCGCGGTTCTCGGCGCGCTTCAGGATGGTCTGCGGCGGGATGCGGTCGGCCGGTTTCTGGCGGATCTGGAGAACGTCGAAATCACCGTAGAGCGACATGGCCAGCGATCGCGGAATCGGTGTGGCGGTGAAGGCGAGGTAATGGGGCGCGGATCCCTTTTTCAACAAGGTGCGCCGCTGGTTGACCCCGAAGCGATGTTGCTCGTCGACCATCACCAGACCCAGGTTTGCGTAGATCACGTCTTTCTGAAAGAGGCGATGGGTGCCGACGACGAGGTCCAGTTCGCCCCTGGCCAATGCAGTCAGGATCTCCCGGGTTTCGGCGGTCGAACACTGCGACGACAGCAGGCCGACCCGCATCCCCAGGGGCTCCAGCAGGGCTTTGGCGCTTTTGCAATGCTGGCCGGCAAGGACCGCGGTCGGGCACAGCAGGGCCGATTGCAGCCCCGCCCGCGCGAACAGGAACGCCGCCGCCAGGCCGACCACGGTCTTACCGCAACCCACGTCACCCTGGATCAGGGTGTGGAGCCGGCGACCCAGGGCGAGCTGGTCCACCAGGGTGCGCATGACCTTGATCTGGTCCGGCGTGGGCCGAAAGGGGAGCCGGCCGAGAAAGGGGGCCAGGGATTCGGGTTCCGGATGGAACCGGTGGTAATGGCCCTGTTGGCCCAGGACCGCGAGCCGTTGGAGACCCCTCTGGAAATGATAGAACTCTTCGAAAATCAATCGCTCGAGACTCGGATCCTGGCGCGTTCGAATGGCCTTCGCGCGAGCGCCGTCTGCCGGGGCGTGCAGGGTGCGCAGTGCTTCCGCGCGGCTCGGGAACCCTTCCTTCGCCAGCCAGGCTTTCGGCAACGTTTCTTCGTCGGGCATGGTTTCCAGCAGTTGGAGAATCCATTTGTTGATGTTGGCCGATCGCAGGCCGCCCACCTCGCGGTAGATCGGCGTGATGCCGGTCTGGACGGGTTCCGACTCGCCCAGGCGCGACAGCACCTCGAACTTGGGGCTGTTCATCGTTCGCCCCAGTTTTTCGAAGCGGATCTTGCCGAACAGCGAGAGCCGTTGCTCCTTGATGATCTTGTCGTGGATATGGGGTTGGTTGAACCAGGCCACCCGCATCGTACCCTGCCCGTCGTCCACCAGGATTTCCAGGACCTGGACGCGCTTGCGCGGCGTGCGGCTCACCTTGCGCGAAATCACCTTGCCGCGAATGTGGACCGGCGTTTCCAGCGGCGCGCTCGGGATCGGCGTGATCTCGGAAAAGTCGAGATATTCGCGAGGGGTGAACGCCAGCAGGTCCGACACCGTCTCGATGTTCGCGTTGATCAGTTTCTCTTTGGTTTTTGGACCCAGGCCTTTGATGCTCAGTTCGGTCAGGGGCGTCGCCAGCCATTCTTTCAAGGTGGGCATGAGGTGGTGTCACCAACGTGGGGTTGTGGGCGTGTGCAGGTCCCGATCCATTCAATCCCAGGGCCCCGATGGAACCGTGTCCAAATCATCGGTACCGGGACCGCCGGTTTCTATCGATTCAGGTTTTGAATCAAGGCGGGCAGCGTCCGATTGGAGGGACCGGCCGCCAATTCCTTGCCGTCGGGCCCGTAGACCATCAGGTAGGGCAGGTCCTTGATGCCGCGCTTCTGCGCCAGTTCCGATTCCCAATCCACGATGTCGAGTTTGTAGATCTGGAGCCGATCGCCGTAAGTCGCCTTCAGGTCCTTGAGGCTGCGATCCAATTCCTTGCAGGGCGGACACCAATCCGCGTAGAAATCGAACACCGTGAAACGGCCCTGAGCCACGTGGGGATTCAAGTCCAGATCCTTGCCGTGGGACAGAACTTCGAACTGTATCGCGGCGGGTCGCTCGGTGGCCGACGGCGCCGTGCATTGGACCAGGAGCGCGATCGACATCAACGCCGGGATCAAGAGACGCATGGGAACTCCTTCGAATGATCGGGAAAGGCGCGGCCCCTGTCGGAACGAATCGGTTCGTCGGCGACCGCCCTTCGGCTTACATCAATACCACGGAACCACGAGCCGGGTCAGCAAAACCTGTTTGCGATGTGATGGCCGCGCCAGGGATCCTCAAAAGACGCGGTTGGCAAACAACCGGTTGGTGAAGTTGGGGCCCGGCTCGTCGGTCTTGACCAGGCTCAACTTGCGCATGGCGGCCTTGCGATCCGTCTCGGTACTCATCTCGAAATGAAGTGGCTCGCGGCGTTTCAGGGGCTCGTCCTTGGTGCGCACCTGATCGAGGCTCAGCACCCACGAAGGGCTGTCCTCGAAATCGGCGACATGCACCAGGTCCTTTTTCTGGTGGACCAACAGGCTGCCTTCCGGGGCCAGGCCCAGGGCTTTCGCCAACAGCAACATGCCGGCCTTTTCACTCTCGTCCAAATCGGAGTTCATGGCCTCGATGACACACTCTTGCGCGGTCTTGGCGATGCTCGGGTCACCGCGCCAGTTGCGCACGAAGGCCGCCACGGTCTTGACGAAGCGGTTGATGGGCAGCAACATGCGCGGGTGATCGTTGCGCGGCGTGTAGTAGGCGAAGTTGACGCGGTAGTAGAAGCCGCGGCCGATGTATTCCGAGTGCAGCAGGTGGCGCAGGGCCAGATTGCCGGAACCGTCCGGTTTGGTCAAACTGGACGGCGATTCGCCGATGTAGTGGTACAGCGAGTTCACCACCAGGTCCAACTGGATCTGGCGCGACAGGCGTAGCTGGCGGAACACGGTTAGGAGCAGGATCGCCGTATAGAACTGGATGCGGATGCCCTCTCGGGGAATGTCGACGTTGAGCAGCCCGCGAATGAACCGGGGATAGGACTCGTTGACGCGAATCAGGTTCAGGATGACGCGGTAGGCGGCATCCATCTGGGCGTCCATCTCGTGAACCACCGATTCGTTCAGTTGCTCGAGGAAGTACATCAGTTTGAGGGCGTTGCGCAGGGCGTACTTGGCCGCGTGACGTTCGTCGATCATGGTCGAGGGAAAGGTCTCCTCCTCGAGCGGCTCGAGCGGGGTCACCTTGTAGCAGTCGTAGCCGGCGAGGGCTTCGCTGACGGCCCCCGCGCCTTGGGCGTTCTCCTTGACCAGAACGTTGGCCAGCGCGATCAGGTTCTTGGGCAGATCGGTTTCCTCCACGAAATTGGGTGCGAACGAGAGCCCGCCAATCTCGGCCCGTCGGAACAGGCCCGCCAGGTGCTGGACCGATTCCAACATGCTGTGTTCGATGAAGATGCGTTTTTCGACCAAGTGCACGCTCTGGGGCGTGACGCGCAGGGAGCAGCCCTTCAGCAACGAAAAACTGGACTTCATGGCCTCGGCCAGTTCCTGGATCAGGTCCTGGTAGGACATATTCTGGTCCCGGTTCTGGGTCAGGGTCCGGAAGAGCCGGCTCAACTTGAACGTGAGCGTTTCACCCAGGGCCTGAATGCGTTTGCGTTGTATTTTGGGTTGGTATGGTTCCATCACCTACCCCATCAGTTTCTTGCAGTAGCGAATCAATTCTTTGTTGCCGATCAGCTTCTTGCTCATCTTGCGAATCAGTGCCAGACCGTCCGGTGTCCCGGCCTGTTTCAGCAGGAAGGCGGCGTGCTTTTGGTTTTCCAGGGTGAGGGTCTGGGCGTCCTGGGCCGGTTTGGTCGTGATGATCTGTTTCAGGAAGGCCAGGCCCTCGAACGACCTGGTACGCTCGATGAGTCCGAAGACCATGTCGCGCTCGTCGTCGGACAAAGCCGTGAAGCGGGGCACGGTGTAATAGGATTTCAGCGTCTCTTCCTGAAGTCCGGGGGCGATGTGGCCCAGGGCGCGCCACGCTTCGAGGCGGGACTCGGCGTACAGTTCTCCCTCTTCGCTGGCACAACCGTGCAGAATGGTTTTGCGCTCCGGGAAGTTGCGCTGGCACAGCAGGCGGACCAGTTCCAAACGGGTTTTGGGACCTTCGTGGTTCAGCCAGCGTTGGAAAATCTTGGCGTCCACTTCGTCGGGAAGTTGACCGAACGCGGGGACCAGCAGCATGGCGACCTTGTCGCTGAGCAGGCCCGCCCAGTCCACCAGCTTGAGGGCCTCGCTCTCGCCGGCGGCCGACAGGCACAGGTCGGCGAGGAAACGACGGCGGAACTCTTCTTCCTCTTCCACGAAGAGGTGGAAGAGCACGGTCACCGTCTGTTCGGGTTCGGTCCAGCGCGTGATCTGGTGGAGTTCCTCGCGGTACTTGTGAAGCTCCTTTTCGGGCTTGTCGGAGATGGCCCGGAAAAACTCCTCGTTGGCCAGGCGTTCGCGCGGATCGGTGACCCCGGGCCGAATCAGGCCCTCGTCGCGGCGCCAGCGATCCAGTTTGGCCAGCACCTCGATGGCGCGGTCGAAATCGTTTTCCAGGACACAGTTCTCCACCAGGGCGCTGACCATGTGGGCCTGGCGGTCGTCCAGGCAGCCGCCGGACTCGTCCGAAATGGTCTGCAGGCAGATTTCGATCGCCTCCTGGCGCATGATGGGATCTGCATCGCGGCCGAGCTGCTCGCGAATGCGGCGCAGCTTCATTTCGGCGAAACGCTCTTCGATATCCAGGTAGACCGGTTCCAGATCGGTGAACGGAATCTGTTCCGCGGCAAGCAGCGCTTGGGGGTTCCAGTCGGCTTCGTGGCGCAGTTCGTTCTCCAGCTCCAGCAGGTGCTCTCTGGTGTAGTCGTCCTCGTAGACCGTGTCCACGTAGTCCGCACGAATGCGGCGCAAATCCAGTTGGAACATCAGGGTGACCGCATCGATCCCGTGGGGGCGACCCGATTTCAGGTAGCGCACCACGCCTTCCATGAACGCCGTCAGGTCGTTCAACAGCAGCCCGCGGAAGAAGCTCAAATTGCGCACGCCGTCTTCGTAGAATTTGAAGCTCAGGCTCTTGTCGTTCTGATCTTCCTGGTAGACCAGCGCCCGCTCGAATTCCAGCCCGATCGCCGAAACCCCCAGGTCCAACCGATCCCAGGTCTCGAAATAGCGCATGAACAGCAGGTGAAGCTTGCGGACCTCGGTGATCGCGAATTCGTCGTTCCACACCGACTTGTAGGCGTTGCCGAATTGCACCGTCAGTTCCTGGACCAGCCCGGCCTTGGTCTCCGTCTGCACGTCGCTCAAATCCGCCTGTAGGTAGCGAATCAGGTCTTCGATGCTGGCCGCCACTTCGACCGCCGTCTCGAACCGGTTCTCCGGGTTCTTCTTGAGGCACTTGAGCACGAAGTATTCGAAGTTGGGGTTGATCTGCGGCAGTTTGTCGCGCATCAGGGGCGGTGCTTCCTTGAGGTGCTTGGTCACCACGTCGTACCAGTTGTTGCCCTGAAAGGGACGAATGCCCATGGACATCTGGTAGGCGGTGACCCCGAGGCTGTAGATATCGGCGCGAAAATCGACGATCCGGCCGCCGCCGGCCTGTTCCGGCGCCATGTAGTAGGGCGTGCCCGTGAGGTTCTTGAGCTTGACGCTGGGCTGGTTGGTGTCTTCACCGGCGCTGTCGTAATCGAGGATGCGGGCCAGACCGAAGTCGGTGATCAGGACCTGGCCGTCCTCGGAGATCATGATGTTCTTGGGCTTGATGTCCAGGTGGACCACGTCGTGGTTGTGGGCGTACTTCAGCCCGCTGGCCACGTCGCGCATGATCTCCAGCGTGCGGATCTGCGACAGCCGGCCCTCTTTCTTGAGTACGCGATCCAGGGACCATCCCTTGATGAACTGCATCGTGTAGAACACCATCCGTTGGGGATGGTGAATCATCACCTGCTTCGGGAAATCCAGATAGCGAGGGTACTCTTCCGGTGTGATGTCGCCCGTGTTGAACTCTTGCGCGATGTTGGGGTGACGAAACTTGGACACGATCTGCGCTTCGTGGATGAACTGGTCGCGCACCCGTTTCTTCTGGGCGAATTTGGGTTTCAGCACCTTCATCGCCGCATCGATCTTGCGCTCGCGGTCGTGGACCAGGTAGATCTCGGCGAAGCTGCCCTCGCCGACCTTGCGGATGAAGCGGTAGCGGCCCTTGACCGTGGTCTTCGCCTCCGCGGTGACGCTCGCAGCCGGGGTACCGGTATCCTGCTCCTGATCCTTTCCATTTTCCTTTTTGTCGTCGGGGGCCTCGATCAGTCCCTGCTTGTGGAGGAATCCCTGGAACTCGGGGCTGGCTCCGATGATTTTGGCGCCGATCCTGAAAAAACTGCCTTCGGGACGATTGATCAACTTGCGGTTCTTTTCGTGGACCTTGAGCTTGAATACCTTGCGATCGGCCTCCTGGCACTTGAGCAGGTAGAATTGGCTCTCGGGAAAGTTGATCGGGGCGAAGAAACACAGGCCCTTGGTTCCGAAATCGTGGCTCCGGCCCCGGTAGACCTGGTCGCCGACCTTGACCAGTACCGGTAGCTTGGTGAAGATCCGGTCGTGGGCCCGCCGCTCGGGCAGGCTCTCGGCGCTGAGACTGCCGTAACCCGACTCGATCGCCTTGTCGATGACCTGCACGTGGCTGGGCAGGTCGCCCCGGTTGAAAATCCCGTTTTTGACCAGGAACGTGTGGAAATTCTCGCTGGCCGCCGTGATGCGCATGCCGATGCGCCATAGCTTTCCGTAGGGCGTGGTGACCTTGTTGCGGCTCTTTTCCTCGACCTGTAGGTCGAAAGTCAGCTTTTCGTGGCCGAAACACTGGAGTGGAAAGCGCTCGCTGGTGGGAAAATCGAGCGGCGCCAGAATGCTGAGGCCCTTTGCCCCGAACTCGACCGAACGACAGCGGAACTTGCGCTCGTCCGCACCGGCCAGAATGGGGATCTGGATGTAGGCACGTCGCTGCCTGCGTCGGTTCTCGCTGCCCAGTTTCAGTTGCAGGCCGGCCTCCAAGGCGCGGTCCACGTCGTCCATGCTGGATTTGCCGTGGGCGATTTTGTGGCGCTCGAGAAACGATTCGAAGTTGGGACTGTACTTGAGGATCTTCAGGCCTACCCGGAGCCGGAACGCGCCGTCGATCCACACTTGGCGCCGGTGCTTCTCTTCCACCTTGAGGTCGAATTCCTCCATGGCGCTCTCGCGGCATTTGAGGCGAAAGGGGCCGTTTTTCGGTAAATCGCTGCCGAATACGACGCAGAGCCCCTTGGCGCTGAAATCCTCGGTCTCGCCCCCGTAATTGCCGTCGTCGAATTTGGCCATACAGGTGATCTTGAGCCGAACCCGCTTGGCCTGGCGCCGTTCGTCGTCCGGTACTTCGTCGGTCCCGGCGCCCGTCGCCCCATCGTCCTCATCCGATTCTTCGGATGGCGAGAGGTTGTTGACGGTCAGGTCCATGGAGCCGTTGTAGGTCAGGTCGAACGTCAGGTCCTGGCTGCTTTGGTCGATGCGCGGCGGGAGCGAGTCGTTGGGGCCGCTGGACCCCTCGTTGAGCGCCTGGGATTCCGAATCGCCGTTGGCTTCCTTGACGGGCGAAGCGGTGCCCTGGCCGCGCGCACCGGTGGCGGTTCGCTCGCCCTGGGTGGTGGCAGCCCCACCCACGTAACGCGAAATCGTCGTATTTTTTGCGCCAACGCCCTGTTCGGCCATGACGGGAGCCGCTACCCGATCCTGGAAGATGGTCTCTTCCAGCGAATTGTCGGCGCTGATCGAGCTGTCGGCACTGCCGTTGACCGAGAGCCAGGGGGGTAGCGTCTGCGTCAGCGAGACCTCGCCGGGATCCTTGGATGCGGCCTTCTTGCGTTCCTGCTCCGCGGCCTTGGCTGCCGTCAGTTCCTCGTACATGGCGAAGTCGGCCGGAATGGTATCGCGAATTCGCAAACCCAGTTTCGTGAAAACCTGCTTCTTCCAGGTGACGGGGCGGCGATGGCGAAGCTCGACGTTGAATTGAACATTGCGCTTCTCATCCAATTTACATATGACCGAAAGCTCGTGAACAAGCGGCAATGTGTCCTGGGTGATGATACTCAATCCATCTGGGCCGAAATTGACCGTTTGGGCGGGAAACCGCTGATCGCCAATAATACATAAAGCGCTCAACCTCAATGTAATGCGGTTGAAGTGGCGGCGATTCCCGCTATGACCTTGTTCCGTTTGCATGACCGCGATCGTTCTCCCTTGGGCTAAGGGTTCGGGGAGTTGCCGTTCTTTTGGGGTCGAATTGTCTCATTCTCGAGGGCTTCGAAAAGTGAATCAGATATTCGTTTTGCCCCGAATGACGGGAAAGATGCCGTTCATTATAGAGAACCCCTTCGAATTTCAAAATCCCCATTCCTAACGGAACGCGAATTATTGAAGCCCTTTCCGAGCGGGGACTCACCGCAACGATATTTAGGACTCCTGTGACCGAGGACGCTCCGGGCTCCTGGATGGTGAAAACTGGCGATCGGGAAAATGGATTTTCACGGGTAATTCGGGTCTTGCATTCAAACTGGCTCCTTTTGATGCCTGGGTCAACCCCGGCGCCCATCCCCAACCGCGATCGTGGCGCATGGGAACCTACCCATCCGGAAACGAAGAGATCGCGGCGGTCACCAGGGTTCCTCCGGAAGGGCGGGGCATCGACTTGTGGTTGCCCGGTTTCGGCAAGATCTTTATCACGAGGCGGTTGACCGAATTTTCGCGGCAGGCTGTCGATTCCCGTCGGCATTGGGTTGGATATCAAAGATCAACATTCCGAATGAGCCTGAATCTGGATCGGCCGTGGATCACCGCGCCGTCCGGCTCGGTACCGTCCCGGGTTCCCGATGAGGAGGAGGGATTCGCGGTTTGGTGAGCCCGATTGCGTGACGGTCACCGGCTCTGGTGGGATTTCGGCGAATCTGGCATAATCTCGCAGAGTCAACGATCTCCAAAACACAATCAAGGGGTTCCGCGCTCGGGAACCGGTGTCCCGAGTTCTGTCCTTGCTGTTTGGGTCGTGATGGCGGACAGCTCCCGCGTCGTTCTGCGGACGATCGTCGGGAGAAAGACAAACAGGGCAATGGCTGCCGCGCGGCGCGCATTCGAAGGAACGGGTCGTAGCGGCGAAGCGGGTGCTTCCAGGGTCAGCACGCTTCCTCGAGGAGCGGGCCGGGAGCGCCGGGACCGGATCGACATCGACGGCTTTGGAACACTCGGGAACATGCCTACAAGGACGGAACCTTGAACGACGCGAACAACACGGAACAAGCGAACATTCTGAGCCGCAATCAGTTCGGAACCTTTGGCGGCGTCTTCACACCCAGTATCCTCACCATTCTGGGCGTCATCATGTTTTTGCGGGCCGGCTTCGTCATCGGCCAGTCGGGTATTTTGGGTGCGATCATCATCCTGGCGCTGTGTAAGCTGATCACCACCTTCACGGCCGCCTCGATCGCCGCGGTATGCACCAACATGCAGGTGCGCGGCGGCGGCGCCTATTTCATGATCTCCCGGGTGCTGGGCCCCGAATTCGGCGGGGCCATCGGCATCGCCCTCTTCTTCGCCCAGGCGCTTTCGGTTCCTTTTTACATTCTCGGTTTCACCGAGGCCCTGGTGGTCACCTTTCCCAATTTGACCGACTACTTTCAAATCATCGCCCTCATTTCCGCGGCCTTACTTTTCGTGATCTCCTACGTGGGCGCGACCTGGGCCATCAAGGCCCAGTACTTCATCATGGCTCTGCTCGGGCTCTCCATCATCGTCTTCATGGGCGGCGCCTTCATGCGGTTCTCGCCCGAAACGCTTTCCGCCAATTGGGAGGCCGGGTACACCCTGATTCCCGATGCGGAGGGGTCCTACAACTTCTGGATCATTCTGGCGATCTACTTTCCCGCGGTGACCGGCATCCTGGCCGGAGTCAACATGTCGGGGGATTTGCGCAACCCCACCCAGAGCATTCCCCAGGGGACCTTCCAGGCGGTGGCGGTCGGGTTCGTGATTTACTTGATTCAGATCTTCGCCTGTGGGGCCGCTTTCAACCGCTCCGAGCTGATCGAACGGCCTTTCGAAATCCTCAAGGATCACGCCATGTTCGGGATGGGCTGGTTGGTGGTCGCCGGGATGTTCGCCGCGGCGCTTTCCAGTGCCCTGGGCAGTTATCTGGGAGCTCCGCGCATCCTGCAGGCGGTCGCCCGCGATCGCATCCTGGAAGTGCTGAAACCCTTCGCCAAGGGCACCGAACAGGGCGACGAACCGCGGCGCGGCCTGATTTTCACCGGCGTCCTGACCGTGGTGGTCCTGCTGGTGGTCGGTAACGATGCCGGTGGTGGTGCCCTGAACTCGGTTGCGGCCATCATCACCATGTTCTTCCTCTACACCTACGGAATGGTCAACCTGGCCGCCTTTATCGAAGCCGTGGGCGACAACCCCAGTTTCCGGCCGCGGTTCCGCGTGTTTCACTGGGGCACGGCCCTGTTGGGGGCCATCGGGTGTGTGGGCATCGCCTTCCTGATCAATTCGGCTGCGGCCCTGATGGCGGTCCTGGTGCTGGGCGGTCTGCTCTGGTTCATCAAGACCCGCGAACTGCAAACCACCTTTGGCGATGCGCGTCGCGGTTTCGTATTCGCCGGGGCGAGAAAGAACCTGCTGCGGCTGACCATGATGGAGGAAGATCCCAAGAACTGGCGGCCCACGGTCCTGGTTTTCACCGGGAACCCCGACGTTCGCGAGTACCTGGTCTCCTACGGCGTCTGGCTGGAGTCCAACCGCGGCATCGTCATCCTGTGTAACGTGTTGGTGGGTACCTTCGAAGAGTTGGGGCACCGGCGTCCCGTGGCGCTCACCCGCCTCGAAAAGTTCTGTCGCGACAAGAACATCCAGGCATTCCCCTCGGTCGTCGTGGCGCCGGAGCTGATGCAGGGCATCTCGTCGACCCTGCAAGCCTCGGCCATCGGTCCGATTCGGCCGAACCTGGTCATGTTCGGCTGGTCCTCCGAATTGGACCGCATGAGCGTCCTGCTCAGGTACCTCCGCATCGCCGAACGCATGGGTATGGGGCTGATCCTGCTGTATGCGCGCGGCATGCCCGAACCGCGTACCAAAAAGCGAATCGACGTTTGGTGGCGTGGCCACAAGAACGGCGAGCTGATGGTGATTCTGGCTCATTTGCTCAGTCGCAACTGGGAATGGGGACGCAGCGAGATTCGCGTCCTGCGCCTGATCGGCGACAGTTCTGAGCGCGAAGAGGCACGAACGGAGATGGATGGACTGATCGACGAGGCTCGGGTCGACGCGAAAGTCGAGTTGATCGAGTCCGGCAAACCCTTTCCCGAAATCCTGCACGAGGCTTCGGGCTCGTCGGATTGTGTGTTCCTGGGCTTCGAGCCGCCGGCCAAGGGGGCCGAGGAGCCCTGGCACCAGGCCTACAAGGCGATGCTGCGCCGCATGCCCACGACCATTCTGGTCAGTTCCACCGGCATCGAGGATATGCGGGCATAGCCCAACGCGGTGCAGAAGCGCCACCGCTGAAATGCTCCGCCTTCCTGTTCCCGCATGCAGAGTGAGTTGTCGTGCCTGTAGGTGGGGAGGCGCCCTGGTCAGCCTGCGCCTCCAATCGAAGTCACGAGTGCTTCGGTGGGTTTGTGGGCCCAAAGAGCGAAGCGATCGATTCTACCCTGTGGGCAAAGCCGGCATTGGATTCTCTCAAGTGCCGCGTCATGTCGACACCTAGTTGCTTCGAAGGGTCGAGCAGGCTGCTCAACCTACAGGTCCACAGGTGCTTACGAGAATTTCGGGCTCTTTGGTCGGGTCGCCGGTTAGGGAGGGCTACACTTCCAAGTGTGTCGACTATGAGTTCCCGTACCTCGAAGAGAGGTGGAATGCAGGTAGATGGGGGGCCGCCTAGGCCAGGTTGGAAGTGACCCGCCACACCCTTGCGAGCGGGCGGGTCATGGTGTTTCTCAGTTCTTGGCCTCGTCGCGAAGCGCGCGACGAAGAATCTTGCCGACGTTGGTCTTGGGCAACTCGTCGCGGAACTCGATGTGTTTGGGACGCTTGTATCCCGTCAAATTCTCCTTGCAGTACTCGATCAGGGCTTCCTTGGTGAGGTCCGGGTCCTTCTTGACCACGAACAGTTTGACCGCCTCGGTCGACTTCGGATCGGGCACGCCCACCGCGGCCACCTCCAAAACACCGTCGTGGCTGGCCACCACGTCCTCCACTTCGTTGGGATAGACGTTGAAACCGGACACCAGGATCATGTCCTTCTTGCGGTCGACGATCTTCAGGAAGCCGTCCTCGTTCATGACCGCCACATCGCCCGTCTTCAGGAAGCCGTCTTCGTGGAATACTTTGGCGGTTTCTTCCGGTCTGTTCCAGTAACCCTTCATGACCTGCGGACCGCGAATACACAACTCGCCCGCTTCACCCAGGGGTTGCGGTGTGCCGTCGTCGTCGCGGATCTGAACTTCCGTCGACGAGATCGGAAGACCGATGAACCCGTTGTATCCGGTGGTTTCCTTCAGCGGGTTGATGCAGGCCGCGGGACTGGTTTCGGTGAGCCCGTAGGCTTCCACCAGCGGGGTCTTGGTGACGTCCTGCCAGCGTTCGGCCACCGGACGCTGTACGGCCATGCCGCCGCCCAGGGTGAGCTTCAGGCTGCCGAAATCCAGGTTGCAGAAGTCCTGGTTGTTGAGCAGCCCGTTGAACAGGGTGTTGACCCCGGTCAGCGCCGTGAAGCGCCATTTGCGCAGTTCATTGACGAAGCCGGGAATGTCGCGCGGGTTGGGGATCAGGACGTTCAGGGCGCCGATCGTCGAGAAGGTCAGGCAATTGGCGGTCAACGAGAAGATGTGGTACAGGGGCAGCGGGGTGACGATGATCTCCTTGCCGGCTTCCAGGTCCTCGCCGATCCAGGCATGGGCCTGGTTGACGTTGGAGGCGACGTTGCGATGGGTCAACATGGCGCCTTTGGAGACACCGGTGGTGCCGCCGGTGTACTGGAGGAAGGCCAGGTCTTCGGCCTGGATTTCCGGAGTCTTGAATTGACCCGAGCCGCCCTTGGCCAGGGCCGTCTTGAAGGGGACCGCTTGCGGGAGATTGAAGGGCGGCACCATTTTCTTAACGTACTTCAGGACGAAGTTGACCAACTGCGCCTTGCCGAACGGCAGCAGATCCCCGATCTGGGTGACCACCACGTGTTCGACCGGGGTTTTCGAGAGGATCTTCTCGAGGGTCCCCGCGAAGTTGGCCAGAATGACGATGCCCTTGGCGCCCGAGTCGTTGAGTTGGTGTTCCAGCTCGCGCGCGGTGTAGAGGGGGTTGACGTTGACCACGGTCAATCCCGCCCGCAGGACCCCGAACAGCGCGACCGGATATTGCAGGATGTTGGGCATCATCAGTGCGAAACGATCGCCCTTCTTCAGGCCGAGCCCGTTCTGAAGATATGCGGCGAATTGGGCACTCATCCGATCCAAATCGGCGAAGGTGAGTATTTTGCCCATGCAGGCAAATGCGGAGTGATTGGGGTACTTGCGGAAACTTTCCTCGAAAATGTCGACCACCGAATTGCATTTGGATACATCGATATCGGTGGGAACCCCCTTGTCGTAACTTTTCAACCAAATTTTCTCCATCTTCTCCTCTCTTTCATTCAAAGCAGCTTCACTCAAAGCAACACCCCTTTCAGCTCCCTCGTTTTTTCCTCGGTGTGCCCGGAGACCACAACGCCGAACGTTACCGCGTTGCCGGTTCCTTCGCCGAATGACGCGATCGAACCAAATCGATGCGTTAGATAAGGGGAAGCCACGTGTCGTCAGCAAAAAATCGGAATAATAATGGTCCTAACCATACCTCAGATCAGGGCTCAAACCAATAGGGGAAATGCGGCTAAAGCCGCTTAAGACCTTTGTCGAGAGGCGGTAGGAGGTGGTCAAAAGCCTGGATGTAGGCAGGTTTCGTCCGGGTGCGGCAGGGAATGGTGACTGGTGCGTCAACGTTGAATGGCTCGATCCGAGGGCAACGACAGCGAGGTTTCGTCCGATTTGGCCGCCAAGACGTTGTAGAGCACCCGTCCCCGCTCCTTGTTCTTGAGGTTGACCTCGCCGATGCGTTCGCATTCGAACTCGTCCTTGACCTGATCGCGCAGGTCTTGCCCGATCACGATTTGGTCCGGCAGGGCTTCGGCCTCGTAGCGCGAAGCGGTGTTGACCACGTCGCCGATCACCGTGAAGTCCAGTCGTTGCAGCGATTCGGAGCCGATGTTCCCCGAAATCATGTTGCCCGAATTGATGCCGATCGACACGTGCGGGAACAGATTGGGGGCGAGTTTGAATTCCTCGGTTCGCAGGTTGTGTTTGACGGTCAGGGCGCAACGGATGGCGCGGCGCAAGTGATCGCCGGACCGAAACACGGCCATCACCGCATCGCCGATGAACTTGTCCACGTAACCGTCGTGGCGGATGATTTCCTTGACGATCTGATCGAAGAGCCGATTGAGCAGGTGGACGACCTCATCGGGCGGTTGGCGCTCGCTCATGGCCGTAAATCCGCAGATGTCGATAAAAATGACCGTGGCTTCGATCGACTCGTTGACCATCAGTTGGTTTTGAAACTCGGGTTTGGTCATCAAGCTGAGCACGTTTTCGTTGACGTACATCTTGAGAATGTTGTTTTCCCGTACGGCTTGGGCCGTTTTCTTGAGCTGGTGGACGTGATCCAGCGTCTTTTGCAGGGTGATCTGCAGATCTTTGATTTGGATGGGCTTGGTCAAAAAGTCAAAAGCCCCCAAATTCATGGCCGTGCGGATGTTGCGAATGTCGCCGTAGGCCGAAACGATCACGCATTTCATCAGCGGGCGCAGCTCGCGTGCCTTTTGAATCAGGGTCAGGCCGTCCATTTTGGGCATGTTGATGTCGGTGACGAGGACGTCCAGATCGGGATGCGCATCGAGGACGTCCAGGGCTTCCAAGCCGTTCAAGGCAAACAGGAAATGATATTTGTGATGACGTACTTCACGGCGAAACATCTGGCGAATCATGGCTTCCGTCTGTACTTCATCATCCACGAACAGAATTTTTGACGGCATGGCATACCTTTGATCACCGTCCGGCGGCGCGGGAATCATTCACCAAAGGGCGGCGTGAGAGGCTTGATTTGGGGAAATGTGGCGTTGTTGGTGGCCAAGGGCCCTCAAGGAGAAAAGCGGGTACGGGATCATTTTATCAAATTGAGGACAACCGTTTTGCTTCATTTAGCTCCTCGCGCCTCGACGGTCAATGAAAAAGGGCCGGCAGTGTTGGCTGCCGGCCCTTTTTGCGAACCGTAGGGGGGTGAATTTCGGAAAAGATCTGAGAGGATCGCGGAACCGATCGGGCCGGTTCCAGGTCCGGGCGGGCTCCGGAAAACGATCCGGAACCCATTCGAAGTGAAACAGTTAACTCTTCTAGCTATGTCAGTTCACGGCCACCGCGTTGAGGTGGTGCTCCATGATGTGCATGCCGAGATACTTGGCCGCCAAGTCCTGGGGATAGGCGATCAGGGTGACCTTGACGTCGCGATTGTGCTTGCCGTGACCGACCGTGTAGGTCACCGTGTTGCCTGCCTTGATCTTCTTGTAGACCGACTTCATGCCCTCTTTGTCGCCGTACTTGACACCGTTCAAGGCGACCAGCGTTTCGCCGACCTTCAGTCCGGCCTTGGCCGCGGGGGTCTCATCGATGACTTTTTTGATGACCAGGGCTTCGGTCTTTTCGTCCCAATTGAGCTCGACGCCCAGGAAGCCCTTATTGGCCATTTTCTCGGCATAGGCATTGATGCAGGTCTGGGTGTCCGCCGTGCATTTATGGCCTTCACCGGCGATAGCGGGAACCGCGAGAACGGCGCAAAGCAGCGCGAGGACAAAGATACTGATGTGACGTTTCATGACTGTCTTCCTCCAGAAACGCGGAGCCTCGGCTCCGGTAGTTTCGATATGTAGTGAGATACACGTTTACCGACCCTGTATGCACAGAGTAAACAAAAACGTGCTTTCGTTCGCCTGTTTAACCTCAGATGATTCCAGGACATAATCCGAAATGTGAACCAAAACCATTAATTCGTTTGGAAAAACTGATTGTCGGAGCCTGGAATAATGAATCGAAAACATAGAAAAAGCGTTGTACTTCTTCCCCTTATACGCTCTGTAGAGGACAGGGTTTCAAGCGCTCCAAAAAAAGGTGACCCTTTTTGTAAGGTTTTTAGTTATCGTATAAATATCTTGAAAATATATCTTTGTGAATGTTCAGTGGGTTATTTTGGTTCGCTGGATCGGTATTTTCGAGACCCAGATCGACTGGAAAGTGATGGGGTGTCATTTAAAGGGGACAGGCGCCGCCATGCCGTTCCAGCTCATTTCCAAAGATGCTCGGGCCACCGGGTTTCCGACAAACTGATACTAATGAAAAACTCGATAGTATGTTGAAAATGACATGGTGGATCGAGTGAAATCGGACTTTGTGCATACTGTAGTAATGGTAACTGAAGCTGCTTGGGGGTGTGATGTGGTAAAAATGCGTGCATTTGTGTATCGAACATGTGTCCGACAGGAGTCTCGCAGGCGTGGCGGCGCCACTTCCATTGCGACTCTTTTTCGTTAGGTTGGATCCGGCGAAGGTGTTCCTGACCCCTGGCTGGAAACCAAGGTTCTGCCGGTGGTGAATCCTCGGGTATTTCGCGTCACGGGGGCGACAGCCTCTGTCTTCGGGGGCCGACTCGGGCAGGAGCCGTCCCGGCTCGAACCCGAATCGCGGTTTCGGGTTGGTAAAAGGTTGAAGTCGTTCGGTTTATTGATCGCAGGAGGTCTGGACGCCTCGTTGGGATTCAAGGATTTTCCCTCCGATCCACTTGATTCGGTTCAAAATTCTCCATTTCTGGATGGGCACTAGGTACAATGATCTCTGTCGGTTGGGTTTGGACTCGGCCGCAGACTCTGTTTTGGCCGAGGTTGGCGCAGATTCAAGATTCGGCCACGCAGCCCTATGGAGCGTTTCATGAGTCTCGACAAGGTTCCCGTTCACATTTTGCTGGTCGACGACGATAAAACCGACCGCAAGGCCTTTGAACGTTTCGTTCACAAAAGCCGGCTTCCCTACATTTACGATGCCGTCGGTTCGAAACGGGAGGCGCTGGAACTGATCGAAACCCGGGAGTTCGACGTCGTGGTACTCGACTATCACCTGGGCGATGGCGTCGGTTTGGATTTGGTTCCCGAGCTGGCCGAGACGCCGGTCATTTTCGTGACGGGGGCCGGCAGTGAGGAAATTGCGATCCAGGCCATGCGGCGTGGCGCAACCGACTACCTCGTCAAGGATTCCGAGCGGCAATACCTCACCATGCTGCCCAATATCATCCGCGGTGTCATCCAGCGAAAAGAGGCTGAACAGGCGCTTCGCAAATCCGAGGAGCGCTATCGCGGGCTGGCCGAGTTCGCCGATGCCGTGATCCACAACGTAGGCAATGTCTTGAACAGCGTCAATGCCTCCTGCGAATCCATCGCGGCGACACTCAACCGGTCGCGAATCGGCCAGTTGGAGCGGGTGAATCACTTGCTTCAATCGGTTTCCGTCGAGACGGATTTCTTTGTCAATCATCCCAAGGGTAAACAGATTCCCGACTATTTGACGGGTCTCAAGGGGAAGCTGACCGAGGAGCACGAAAAGATCTCCGAAGAGATTGACGGCATCTTGAAACGGTTGCTTCTGGTGCGCGAAATCATCGAAACCCAACAATCCCACGGCAAGGTTCGCGAGGCCAGCGAGCCTTTGAATTTATTGGAGATGGTTGAAGACGCCATCAAGGTTCGGCGCGCGACCCTGGTCCGCAATCGAATCCAGATCGCGGTCGACGTGTCGGATGCCCTGGTCGTCTCCGCGCCTAAAATCAAGCTCACCCATATCCTTATCAATCTCCTCAAGAATGCGATCGACGCCATTTGCGAAACGGATCAGGAGGTTCGGCAGGTCCGGGTCGCGGCCCAATTGCTCGAAAACGGCGATGTGCAACTGCTCATCGCCGATACGGGCATCGGCATTTCCGATGCCGTTCGCGAGCGCCTGTTCCAACACGGGTTCACTACCAAAAAGAACGGCCATGGATATGGCCTGCACTATTGCGCGAACATCATGAAGGAGTTGGGGGGTCGCGTCGAAGTGGAAAGCGATGGATTGGGTACGGGCGCCACCGTCAATCTGTTTTTTCCATCGGAGGGAGTTTCGTTGCGTTGAGCGTTGGCGAAACGCGAGCGGCGGTATCCGTTTCTTGCGCCAAATCATGTCTTCAATTGAAAAAAATGGAAACAGATCGTGATCGGTCCGCAACGAGGTCATGGAACGGCGGTTGTCGACCATTCGTGACCCGAAACTGAAACGTTCGAAACGAGCATCGTGATCAGGAGTGGTTCGTGTCTCGCAGGAATTCGCAGACCTGGTTTTGGGAGAACGTCAACGGTTTTCCGCTTTTGGTCTTCGTGCTGATTTCGGCCCTGTTGTTGGGGATCGGGAACAATCTCCAGCGGCGCGAAAGGGAAAAACGCGACCTCCGGTTGGAGCTGACCGCCGACCAGCTCGCCAGGCGCATCGAGGACGGCGTGCGTGCCCGGCTCAATTTGATTCACATGTTGCGAGAGCATTGGTTGTACGACCTGCAACACGAACCCGAGCACTTTTTCGAGATGTGCGAGGCCTACCAGCGCAAGTTCGCGGGTTTCCAAGCCATCAATTGGATTACGGTCGACGGGGTCATCGAACACGTGACGCCGATCAAGACCAATCGCCAGGCCTTGGGGTTCGACGTCAATAGCCACAAGGATGCCGGTCCCATCTTCCGCATGGCCAAACAGACTGGCACCTTTCAGATGACGCCGCCGCTGCAGTTGGTCCAAGGCGGTGTCGGCTTCGCCACCTATTTTCCGGTTTTCAAGGACGAAGAGCTGAAGGGCTTCATCAACGGGGTGTTTCGAATCAAGCCGCTGATCAGCGCCTGTTTGCGCAACGAAGCCTATCCGGAGCTCCTGTTTTCCATCAGCGAGGGTGAGATACCCCTGTTCAGCAGCCAGGCCGGCATTCCGGACTCCGTATGGGTGGTCGAGGAATCGCTGGTCATCGGCAATCGAACCTGGACCCTGTATCTGGCCCACGAGGCCCCGGCCGAGGCCGCACTGCTGACCCGTCCTGCCGGCATCCTGTTTCTGCTGGGTTGGCTGCTGGCTTTGGGGCTGGCCCTCATGTTGCGGTTGGTTCTCGTTCGCCATGCGCAGAAGCACGAGCAGGAACGCGCCATGTCGATCTTGATGGAGAACCTGCCCGGCATGGTATACCGTATTCGCAAGGATCCCAAGTGGACCATGGAATTCGTCAGTCACGGCGCACTGGAGTTGACCGGCTTCTCTGCGGAAGAATTGATGGATAGTGGCAGTGTGTCCTACATCCAACGGGTGCACCCGGATTTTCGGGATCAACTCCGCCACGCCATTCGACAGGCCCTGGAGGACCACACCGCCTACGAAGTGGTATACCAGGTCATGACGCGTGATGCCGGCTATCGCTGGGTATGGGAGCGGGGCCGCGGGGTGCCCTCGCGGCGCGGCGAGTCGTTGGCTCTCGAGGGATTCGTTTGCGATGTCAGCCAACGAATTCGGGCAGAGCAGGAAGTCATTCGACACCGCAACCAACTCGAAGAGCTGGTTGCCGAACGAACGACGGAGCTCGAGGAGTCCAACCACGAGCTGCTGCACGAGATCCATCAGCGCAAGCAGGCCGAGAGCCAGCTCCAGGTGCTGTTGCGCGACTTGGAGGCCGCCAACCGCGATTTGGCCGAATTCGCCTATGTCACGTCCCACGACCTCAAGGCGCCCCTGCGTGGCATCGCCAGCCTGGCCAAATGGCTTCGCGAAGACTACGAACAAGTCCTGGGTCGCGATGGAAAAGAGTACCTGGACGACATGGAGGCTCGGGTCCACCGTTTGTTCTCCCTCATCGAGGGCATTTTGGCCTATTCCCAGGCCGGCTCTTCGCGTCAGGAAAAGGAAGTGCTCTCGGTGAAATCGGTGGTCGAAGACGTGATTGCCGATCTCGAAGTGGAGAACGGCTGTGACATCAGCCTGAAGGGATCCTTTCCTTCGATCCTGTACGATCGGACCCAACTCTACCAGATCTTTCAAAACCTCATCGCCAACGCGGTCAAGCACGTGGACGGCAGTCGTGGCAAGGTCGACGTGTTCTGCCGCAACGTGGGCAATGATTGGGAGTTTGGCGTGAAAGACAACGGTGTCGGTATTCCTAGCCAGGATTTCGAGCGCATCTTCCACATCTTTCAAACGCTGGAGCAGGGCGACCGCAACGAGGGCTCCACTGGAATCGGTTTGGCACTGGTGAAAAAGATCGTCGAACGGAACGGTGGCCGCATTCGGGTGGCATCGGAGATGGGACAGGGCAGCGAATTCCACTTCACGGTACCCAAGCAACTGGTGGGCGGGATCACCGCTTCGCCGCGAGTGCTGATCATGGACCGCAACGCTTCCTTCGGCCTGGCCGCCATGCGAACCCTGCAACGCGAGGGTTACGATGCCGGTTTTTCCACCACATTCGATCATTCGTGGGAAATTCTCTCTATTTCCGATCGGAATTTGGACTTCCTGGTTGTGGAAGCCTACTACCTGGCCCACAACACGCAAGAGGTGGATCGGCTGTGGGAAGCCTATCCGGACCTCAAAGTGGCGGTGTGCCACACCAAGCCGGAGGAGAACTTGGGTCCCTTTCCCCGGGTCTTGGGTGAGTTGCATAAACCTTTAGAGGTAAATGAGTTTAAGGAGTTGTTCGATCTCGATCAGGAACGTTTGAAGGTTTGATGCTTCCTGATTGACTGGGTTGTTGCCTGAGATCCTGGCGGAGTGGATATAGCGAAAAAAGGGGTTTTTTAGTAAGTTGTTGTGAGGGCGGTTGTTAGAGTTTTTTTGAGTTTTTACAACCTGAATACAACCATTTCGCTTGACTTCATCTCCCGTTTCGGATACATTTAGGGGCATGGACGGGTTGCCCGGCTCACCGAAAAAGGAAGCTTTTCAACGAGCCGCAAGGTATGACTACCATCCAGAATCAGTCTGCGCGGCAAATCCCAGATCCTGCCGCTAAATGATTTTGGTTGTGGTTTTTAGTGATGTTGTTGTCTTGCGGTTGTTTGAAAGTTTTTATGGGCGGTCGGGGCGGATCCGCCGCCACGCGATGCACCACACAATGAATGGGAAGTCGGCACCGTGGCGTGAATGCCTGTCGTGTTGATTCACGTGTCCACCTCGCCGGGGTCTATCGCAAACCCGACCGGGTTTCGTCCTATGTGTGTGAAAAAAGATGGAAGGTCGAAGGCTGACCCGAAGGCCCGATTTCCGTCTACGCATTACCCAATCCCGACCTAATCAAAATTCGGGGCGGCAGGTGTACTTGTCGTCCGTCCGGTAGTCGAGCCCCGGTGAAACCCATGCCTTGGGCGTGATTCGTAGGGGTGCGCCCAAAATTCAAGTCACAAGACTTCTTGGTTAGGAATCAAGGAATTTCTGAGTGAAAGCCGGCCCAAATTCTGAGGCCAAAATCTTGTTATTTCCAATTCACCAAGAGCTTAACTTTCGGAAACATAGCATCAACGCTGACCCTGGCCGATTTGCTCGTCGCTTTGTGTTGCCACAGCTTGCAATCCAAGGGGCTCGCCGAATTTCTGGAGGAAACATTGTTAGAGAAAAAAACCATTAAAGTCGCTATCGCGGATGACTATCAATTGCTCCGCGAGGCTCTCACCCATATCCTTTCCCAATTCGAGGATATCGAGGTCGTGGGCGAAGCCGCCGATGGTCATGCCGCCCTGGACCTGGTTCGCGACAAGGATGTCGACATCCTGCTCCTGGAACCCCTCATTCCCAAGAAGGACGGGATCGACCTCACCAAGGACGTGGTCGGGCTCGACAAGAAAACCCGGGTGGTCATTCTCACCATGGACAAGACCTCCCACAATGCCTTTCGCATGTTGCGCGCCGGAGCCATGGGCTGGTTGCCCAAAACCGTGGGCGTCGAGGAAGTGCTGCAGGCGATTCGCAGTGTGGACAAGGGTAAAGTGTTCCTGCCCATGGAATTACAGCGTGTGTTCGCCGAGAAGTACGTCCGTCCGGAAAGCATCAGCAACCCCGAAGAACAGTTGTCGGATCGCGAGTTTCAGGTCATGAGATTGCTGGCCCTGGGGAATACCAACCGGGAAATCTCGAAAATGCTCTACGTGGGTGTCAAGACGGTCGATACCCATCGCGCCAACCTGCTCCGCAAGTTGGGCTTGAGGAACAATTCCGACCTGACCCGATTCGCCATTCAGAATGGATTCGTCAAGTTCTGATCCAGCTCCGGCCCATTCGGCCCTGAACGCTCCCCTTGGCGGGCAGTAGGCCGTGGAGTCTCGCCTCATTACTTGAAGAATTAGCATCGGGTTTCGGTTTGTCGAACCCCTGTCGACGAACTCGATGCTAATTCTTCAACCTTATGAGAACAGATGGCTAAGGATCTCCACGGCCTCGCTCTGGCCAGGATCGGGTATGCGCGTCGAACGCTCGAGGGAGGGGACTGCGCTGGGTTCGCTTCGTCGAGACAAAAAAGTTGGGCAAAAAGTGGCCGCCCCGGTCGTGCGGGGCGGTGCGACTCAGGCGTCGGTATTGATGCGCAGGGTGTAGCCGATGCGCTCCCAATAATTCTGTTCCAGCTCGAGGTCGTAACGGGTCAGGGGATGGTCGGCCAACCACTCGTCGGGTACATCCAACCAAATTTCGTTGGGCTCCCAATCGATCTCGATCTCGGGAATCGGCTGGTCTCGCCGTTCGCGGTTGAACAGCACGGCCAGGCGCAGGACGAACACCAAGGGCCAGTCGAATTCGTTTTCGTAGGGTAGGTTGTCGGTTTTCAGGCGTTTTCGGTGGTTGACCACCGCGAAGCTCAACAACCCCTGCTCGATTTTGGAGAAGCCGTCCATGTCCGTATTCAACAGGATGTATCCGCCGTGCTTGTGATAACCGGAATGGGCCAACACCAGGCCGATTTCGTGAAGGTCCGCGGCCCAACCGATGATTTTCTGGGCCATGTCGCGGCGGTGAATAAGGGCGTGGGCCACCTGGGGAAACCATTTGAGCGCGGTTTCTCGCACGCGCCTGGCCTGGTTCTTGTCCACCCGGTAGAAATCCATCATGCCGGACACCGACTCGACTCGCTTGTCGTCGTCCATTTCGCGGCCCAGGAAATCGTAGAGCACGCCGTCCCGCAAACTCTGGCTGGAGACCAGCATCTGCTCGATACTGAGCTCGAGGAAGATGCCGTAGAGAATGGCGAATCCGCCCGGAAACACGGGGATGCGGTCCTCGCGCAGGCCTGGCAGCAACTCGCCGCTCATTTTCTTGGCCTGGAACAGGCGATTCTTGATCAGGTTGAGGCCATCCATGGTGATGATGTTGTCGCCCGAAGTCAGGTAGGCGATCGCATTGCCGATGGCCTTGCAGGTACCCGACGCGCCGATGGCCCGCTCCCAATTGTCCCGAGAAAAGGCGTTGTGATAGCGTTCCAACTCCCGCGCCACGTGCATCAGGGCCCGTTTGAATCCCTTGCGAGTGATGGCCCCGCCGGGGAAATACTTCATGCTGAAGGTGACGCATCCCAGTTCGCGGCTTTCCATGGTGTGCGGTTCCAGGTTCTGGCCGATGACGAACTCGGTGGAACCGCCGCCGATGTCGATGACCAGGTTGCGTTTTTTCGACTTGGGCAGGTGCTGGGCCACGCCTTTGTAGATCAGGCGCGCCTCCTCGCGACCCCCGATGATGTCGACCGGCGTCTTGAGGGTTTCCTCGATTCGTTTGAGGAAGTCGTAACTGTTCTTGGAGGAGCGCAGGGCATTGGTGCCGACCACCTTGACGAGCTCCGGGGAAATGCCGCGAAGTCGTTGCTCGAACCGAGCGAGGCAGGTAAGGGCCCGTTCCTGTGCCTCTTGGGAAATGCTCCCGTCTTTTTGAAGGCCCATGCGAAGCCGCACGGGCTCGCGCAGGGAATCGATGACCGTCACTCGCCCACGCTGTACTTGCGCGATCATCATGTGAAAACTGTTGGAACCGAGATCAACGGTGGCGATGGTGCGTCGGTCGGGCATGGGTCCCCTTTTCCCCGAGAGGTTGAAAGTGCGAAAATGCGATTCTTTGCGGCTGCGCGGACCTGTGAATTTTCATGGTCCGATGCCGGGAATCTCGCTTCTCGGGTTGATGTACACAATCGAAAGGTTGTGCAAATGGAAGGGCGGGACGCTCACATTCCAGCTAAGAAGCTTACCATCTTTTCAGTCCTTTCCTCATTTCACATATGAAAAATGAGGTGTGTCATGTGGGAAGTTTCCCAGGGGTCGAGGTCGGTAAAGGGGAGGTGTTCCTCTTTGCCTCGCCCCCTCATTTGGCCGAGAGTTCCTCGGAATTCGCCTGAGGTGTAGAGGACGTCGCCGCATCCGGTAGGCGTCGGTCTCCTTTTCGAGGACCGTGCTTCCTCGTGGGGACGGGCAGGGGGAAATGGGTTAAGCTATCCCTTTCACCATGGATCGACGATACGGATCGTCGGAAAAAACACGACGCGCTCAATTCGATTTTGGAGGTTCGGATATGTCCGGTTTGATGAACATGATCCTGAGTATGTTGCTTTTGAGCGGTGTCATTTTCGGCGTGGCGCGGATCACGCCGGGCATTCACCTGAAAGGATTCGGTGCCGCCATTCAGGTGGCCGTGGTCTATAGCCTGATCGACATGCTGCTGTTCCGCGTTCTCGCGTTCTTTTCCCTGCCCTTTCTTTTGATTACCTTCGGTTTGTTCGTCTTCGTCATCAATGCGGTCATGTTGTGGCTGACCGACAAGATCCTCGATGATTTCGAGATCGAGGGCTTCGGCACCGCCATTCTGGCTTCGATCATGATCACGGTCGGAAACCTGATTTTGAAGTGGCTCCTGCTATAAGGTCTAGGGGCCAGCAAGGAGGAGGTGCCAACTCAACCAATCGAAGCAACCTAGCCTACGGTTAATCGGGATTCCCAAGAGCGAAATCGGTTCTGTCGCCGAAGTGCGTTGCCTGGTAGTTCCCGCATGCTGAGTGAGGCGTTCCCGCAGTTGGTTGGTCACGGGCGGTATGCCCGCTGGGCCGACATGTCGGAGTGATTCAGGTAACGACTTAGTGCGATGCCAAAGAGCGGAGCCAAAGGTTCCGCCAAAGGACTGCGACCGAGGAGCCCGTCCGCTCGTAAGCGACGTAAAGTCTGTAGGTTCACCAGCTTGGTGAACCAATCGAAGCGATCCAAGCATCGACAATTAATTGCGCAGAAGAGCGAAGCACAGAATTATAATGGACCCCATAATCGAGACCAGGAGCTAAGCTTCAAAAGCGTTAAGGTGGGACCTCGGGTAAACAGCGGGGCAGAGAGCCAAGGGGGAGCATAAAGCGGGCGCTCCACCATAGTGTTGGGGCCCACCCCTCGTACCCCAGGGGACACCTTGACGGCCCAGCAAGCTGCGCCATCAAGATGTCCATGGTGCGCCAGGGGTCCACCCTAACACCATGGTCGTTCGTCCGTTTATATCCCCCTCGGCCAACAGCTACTGCGGAGCCGGAGAGAGGTAAACCGAGTTTTGGCTAGGAAGCGCAACAATCACGATCCCAAGTTCAAGTCCCGGGTGGCTTTGGAAGCGATTCGCGGCATCAAAACGGTCTCGGAACTGTCAGCCCAGTACGGGGTCCACCCGACCCTGATCAACCGCTGGAAAAAGCAGGTGATCGAGTCCCTGCCGGAGGTGTTCGAGAGCGGGAAGGCTCCTCGAAAACCCGCCGGCGAATCACCGGAAATCGGCAAGCTTTACGAACAAATCGGTCGTCTCCAGGTGGAGCTCGACTGGCTCAAAAAAAAATCTGAATCCCTGCATTGAGGAGAAACGGCTGTGTATCGAACCCCATCACCGCCGGTTGAGCATTCGCCGGCAGTGCGCCTTGCTTGGGTTATCGCGAGCCTCGTACTACTACGAGCCGCGACCCGAGAGGCCCGAAAACCTGGTCTTGATGTCGGAGATCGATCGTATTTACCTGGATTTCCCCTACTTCGGCAGCCGACGCATGGCCGCCTTCCTGCGAGATCGAGGGTATGCGGTCAACCGGAAACGGATTCAACGGCTCATGCGGTTGATGGCCCTGGAGGCCGTGTATCCCAAGCCCCGCACCAGCGCGGCCAACCCGGCCCATCGCGTGTATCCTTACTTGCTGCGGGACCTGACCATCACCCATCCCAACCACGTTTGGAGCACCGACATCACCTATGTGCCGATGCGGCGAGGCTACATGTACCTGACGGCGATTATCGACTGGTACAGCCGGTACGTGGTGGCTTGGGAAATCTCCAACACGCTGGATGGAGCCTTTTGCCGCGAGGTTCTGAGACGCGCGCTGCAAAACAAGAAACCTTCGATATTCAACACCGATCAAGGCGCGCAATTCACGAGCCCGAAATTCACCGAAATCCTTCAGGAGGCAGAGGTTCAGATCAGCATGGACGGCAAGGGACGCGCACTGGACAACGTGTTTGTCGAACGATTGTGGCGTTCGGTGAAATACGAGCACATCTACCTGCACAGTTACGAAAACGGCCTGGAACTGTACCATGGGCTTCACAGGTACTTTGAACACTACAACAACGAGCGGCCACATCAATCGCTCGGCAACCAGAAACCCTCCGAGGTGTACCACGCCACCGAAGCTTAAGTTTGGCACCTTTTGGTCTAGACAACGGGGTCCACTATAAATCTCCCTCACGACCCCCAATCCGAAGTCGTAAAATCAAAGTTCCCGCATCGTGAGAGGGCCGTAAAGCCTGTAGGTTGGCCCGCTGGGCCGACATGTCGGAGCGACCCAACTACCGTTAGGGCATGATGATCAAGAGCGTAGCCGATTCCTTTCGCCGAAGGGTCACCTGTCGGAATCCTCAATTATCAAGGTTCCAGGTGAGGTATTTGGGAGGCAGATTGCTATCGACGAAGGCCCTTCCCGGGAGCCCTTGGCTTCGCTCCATGGGATCGGGAGATCTCTTGATTTGGCCCGCTTCGACATGCGGGCCCGGCGCCCTGGATGGGCCTGCCATCTAAAGCGTCGACGCCTCTCCCAAGTTGCGGGAACTGCGAGGCAACGCATTTCGGCAGAGGCCCTTCGGCGAAAGAACAGGCAGCGCTCTTGGGCTTCCTGAAAAACCGTGGGCTGGGTTGCTTGGAGGCGTCGGGCCAGCGGCCCAACCTACAGGCCTGATTTCTCTCTTTGGATGCGGGAACAACGAGGAAGGGCGCTTGGGGGTGGGCGTAAAGGGAAAGGATGGGCAGGGCTCTTTGGGATGGCGCTTCCTCGAGGGTAGCGTGGCTTGGAGGCGTCGGGCCAGCGGCCCAACCTACAGGCCTGGTTTCTCTCTTTGGATGCGGGAACAACGAGGGAGGGTGCTTCGGTGTGGGCGTATAGGGAAAGGATGGGCAGGGCTCTTTGGGATGGCGCTGCATCGAGGGTAGCGTCGCTTCGAGGCGTCGGGCCAGCGGCCCAACCTACAGGCCAGGTTTCTCTCTTTGCATGCGGGAACAACGAGGAAGGGTGCTTGGGGGTGGGTGTAAAGGGAAAGGATGGGCAGGGCTCTTTGGGATGGCGCTTCCTCGAGGGTTGCGTGGCTTCGAGGCGTCGGGCCAGCGGCCCAACCTACAGGCCTGGTTTCTCTCTTTGGATGCGGGAACAACGAGGGAGGGTGCTTGGGGGTGGGCGTTAAGGGAAAGGATGGGCAGGGCTCTTTGGGATGGCGCTTCCTCGAGGGTAGCGTCGCTTCGAGGCGTCGGGCCAGCGGCCCAACCTACTGGGCTGACGTCACCTACAACGATGCGGGAACTTCGAGGTTCAGGTTCGTAACGAGGCTTCGCGCTCTCTGGCCAGGGCCCGCAACCGGTCGAACCGGAAGATGCCCGAGTCGTGGCCGTCACTGAAATGCAACGCCAGCGCGTAGCGTCCGACGGAATGAACCTTCGCCAACGAGATATCCTGGGGGACCTGGTCGTCCAGGAGCTTTTTTTCGCCGGTGTATTCGTCCACGCACACCGCGCAGGGGCAGGATTGGCGAAGTTTGCGCACCGGCAGGACGCTGATCGAACCATCCTTGGCCCACTTGATCCCCAACTCGTCGCTGCTCACCTGCCATACCGCCGATACCGGCAACCCCTGGCCCCCCACTTCTTGCGGCGGCTGGGCCTGGCGCGCCGCGAACAGATCGGAGTTCCACGTAAAATCGAATGCCGCGATCGGTCCTTGCTCCGCCAACGCCTGCAACACCGTTTCCGCCGCCGCGCGAATCGCCTTGGCAGCCGGGGCATCGGGCTGGCGCAGCAACAGCGGGTTGCCGGCGTCGCCGGCATCGCACACGTCGCCTTCCACCGGAATTTGACCCAGTAAGGGGAGGCCCAGATCCTGTGCCAATTGGGCGCCGCCTTGGCTTCCGAAGAGCTGGACCCGGTCGTCGCAGCCATCGCATACGAAGTAACTCATGTTCTCCAGAATCCCCAACACGGGAATGCCCAGTTGCTGGAAAGCCTGCAACCCACGGCGGGTGTCGGTCACGCTCAGGTCCTGCGGCGTCGTGACGACCACCGCCCCACTCAGGGAAATCGATTGACCGATGGTCAGGATGGCGTCGCCGGTTCCGGGCGGCATGTCGAGAAAAAGGTAATCCAACTCGCCCCAGACCACCTCGTTGCAGAACTGGTGGATCACGCCGTGGACCATGGCGCCACGCCAAATGAGCGGAACCTTCTGGCCTGTCAGGTTCCCCATCGAAATGAACTTGATGCCGTGAGCCTCGATCGGGAATACCTGTTTCTTTCCCTCTGCCACGTACGTCGGCCGTGCATCGGTGCCCGCCATCAGCGCCTGGCTGGGTCCGTAGATGTCCACGTCCATCAATCCGACGCGCGCGCCCGCTTGGGCCGCGGCCACGGCCAGGTTCAAGGTGATCGTGGATTTGCCGACGCCGCCTTTGGCCGAATGGATCGCCACGATATGCTTCACGCCTGTCAATCCCGTTGCCATGTCATACCTCGATCGCGGCGGGCCCCGGAACGGCCCATCCGGCATTCAGCGAGCGTCGACCCAACTCGGCGGCCACCCGGCCGGCGAGATTCCCGAAGGCGTGCACGTAGTCGCCCTCCTTCTCGCGGATCAACACCGGAACGCCCTCGCCGCCGTCTTCGTTAATCTTGGGGTCGAGGGGAATGCGGGCCAGGAGGGGCAGACCGTATTCATCCGCCAGCTTTTGACCGCCGCCGCTTTGAAAGATGTGGTGTTCCTTGTCGCACTTGCCGCATTTGTAGTAGCTCATGTTCTCGATAAAACCCAACACGGGGACGTTCACCTGCCGAAACATTTCGATACCCTTGCGCGCATCCCGTAGCGCGGCCTCCTGGGGTGTGGTCACCACGACGCCGGCCGAAATCGGCGTTTCCTGGGTCAGGCTGAGTTGCACGTCGCCCGTGCCTGGCGGTAGATCGAGAACCAGGTAGTCCAGGTCGCCCCAAGCCACATTGAACAGGAATTGTTGGACGAACCGGTGCAGCATGGGACCGCGCATGGTGGCCGCCTGATCGCCGTCGAGCAGGAAGCCCATCGACATCACGTTCATGCCGTAGGCTTGATGGGGTGCGAAGGTTTGGTCGCCCAACGCCCGTACGGGGCGGTTGATGCCGACCAGGTCGGGAATGCTGGGACCGAAGATGTCGCAGTCCAGCAGGCCGACCCGTGCGCCGCGTCGGAGCAGGGCCAGGGCCAGGTTGATGCTGATCGTGGACTTGCCGACGCCGCCTTTGCCGCTGGTCACCGCGATGACGTTGCGAACACCCGGAATTTGGCGCTTGGCGTTGCCCGTGGGGCGAACGCGGGCGGTCATGTTGACGTCGACCCGACTGGCGCCCGCGGCCTTGACTTCTTCTTCGCACTGGGCTTTGAGCTGTTCCTTGACCGGGCAGGCCGGCGTGGTCAATTCCACGTCGAAAGCCGCCCGATCGCCTTTGATGACCAGGTTCTTCACGAACCCGAGAGAGACGATATCGCGGTTCAAGTCGGGGTCGATCACGCGAGCCAGGGCCTTCAGGACGGTCTCTCTCTCGAGGGCAGGGCGCTTTTTACGCATGAATCCAAAAAACATAGATCTTTCCTCGCTCGTGGCATCGACCGCGCTGTACGAGGCGTTCGGGTCGATGGCCTGGCACCGCGTTTCCGAACCGTTTCGGGACTCGATTCGGGTGGGGTCGGAACGCCTAGCCGGCTTTGTGAACAAAGGGCGCGCTGGAAAACACCGAAGGCGCGTCGCCCTAAGGGCTAGATCATGCCCAGTTCGAATTTGGCCTCTTCGCTCATCATTTCCGGAGTCCAGGGGGGATCCCACACGATATCCACCACGACCTGGCCGATCGACGGGATCATTTCGATGTTGCGTTGCACATCCATCGGCAATTCCTGAGCTGCGGGGCAGTTGGGCGTCGTCAACGTCATTTGGACTTCCGCCTTCACGTGCGGTTCTTCCTCGACGTCGACTCGGTAGATGAGGCCCATTTCGTAAATGTTGACCGGGATCTCGGGGTCGAAGACCTGTCGCAGCGCCTCGGTGATTTCGTGGCGCAGGGCGGCGTCACCGCCCGTGCCTGGAACCAGTTCGTCCGCGGTCTGTTGTTCGGTTTCGCTCATGACCCAACCTCCTCAGTGGTAACCATCGACTTCGATCCGGCCAATGCGGCCTCCAGGGCATGCCATGCCAATTCCGCGCATTTGATACGCGACGGAAACTGCCGTACCGCACTCAGGGAGAGCAGGTCGCCCAAGTGCGTCGCGGGCTCCTGCCCCGCCATCAAAGCCTTGAAGGCCGATGCGCATTCGAGAGCTTCCGTCTTGGCCCCGCCCTTGACGAGCTCGCTCATCATCGAGGCCGAGGCGGTGCAGATGGCGCAGGCCCGCACCTCGAGTCCGATTTCCCGAATGACCTCGTCCTCGAGCCGCAAAAACAGCGTCAATCGATCGCCGCACACCGGGTTGTCCCCTTCCGCGCGATGACTGGGGCGCTGCAGGCGGCCCAGGTTGCGCGGCCGTCGTCCGTGGTCCAAGATCAAATCTCGGTACAGGTGGCGGGGTTCTATGGTTCCGGCACACATCAGGCAAACAACCTCCGCACTTTTTCGAGGCCGCGAACGAGGGCGTCAAGGTCATCGCGATCGTTGTAGAGTGCGAGCGAGGCACGTACCGTCGCCGGAACCTGGAAGAAGTCCATCAGCGGCTGGGCGCAGTGGTGGCCGGTGCGTACGGCCACACCCTCGTGGCTCAGAATGGTGCCGATGTCGTGCGGATGGGCGACATCCATGACGAAGGAGAGCACGCCGGCCTTCTGGCTGGCGGTCCCGATGAGGCGCAATCCTGGGATTTCCTGGAGACGTCGGGTTCCGTATTCCAGCAGTTCGGCTTCGTAAGCCGCGATCCGGTCGAGCCCGACCTCTTCGAGGTACCGCATCGCCGCGGCCATGCCGATGACACCCGCGATGATGGGGGTGCCCGCTTCGAACTTGTAGGGCAGTGCATTGTAGACGGTTCTCTCGAAACTGACGGTCTTGATCATGTCGCCGCCACCCTGCCAGGGAGGCATCGCCTCGAGCAGGTGCTTCTTGCCGTACAACACGCCTACGCCGGTGGGGGCGAACATCTTGTGTCCGCTGAAAGTGTAGAAATCGCAATCGAGTGCCTGCACGTCGATGCGCAGGTGCGGGGCGGCCTGGGCACCGTCGATCACGGTTACCGCGCCCACCTCGTGGGCTTTCTCCACCATCCGGCGAACCGGGTTGATCGTGCCCAAGGCATTGGAAATATGGGCGAAAGCGACGATTTTGGTGCGAGCGCCGACCAGTGCTTCGAAAGACTCCCAAACCAGTTGGCCGTGCTCGTCGATGGGGCAGACCTTGAGGGTCGCACCGGTTTGCTCGCAGACGATCTGCCAGGGCACGATGTTGGAGTGGTGCTCCATGTAGGTGATCAGCACCTCGTCGCCCCGCTGGAGATGGGTGCGCCCATAGGACTGTGCCACCAGGTTGATGCCTTCCGTCGTGCCTCGAACGAAGATGACTTCCTCGAGGGAGCCCGCGTTGATGAAACGGCGCGATACCTCGCGACCTTCTTCGTAGGCGGTGGTCGCCTCTTCGCTCAGTGTATGAAGGCCGCGGTGAACGTTGGCGTTGTGCTCGCGGTAATACTCGTCGAGTGTGTCGATGACGACCTGGGGCTTTTGAGCCGAGGCCGCATTGTCCAGGTAGACGAGCGGATGGCCGTTCACTTCGCGACGCAGGATCGGGAAATCCTCGCGAATTCGAGCCACGTCGTAGGTCGTCCCTTTCAGGTTTTCACTGGTGATTCCGGTCATCGTCACACGCTCCATGTCACTACTTGCGGGTTGTGGTGGTTTTCGAGGCCTGGTCGAAGAGGTTCACGAGCTGCGGCTCCGCTCATTCACCCAATTGTCTGATTTTGGAAAAGCGATCCAAGAGAACCGCTTCCAGTTGCTTGCGCAAAGGTAACAGTTTCATTTGTTCGATGATTTCATGAGCGAAGGCATAGACCAGGATGTCGCGAGCGTCTCGTGGTTCGACGCCACGCGACTCAAGGTAGAACAACGCGTCCTCGGCCAGTTGGCCGGTCGTGGCGCCGTGGGCACATTTCACGTCGTCGGCGTAGATCTCCAATTGGGGTTTGGTATCGACGCGGGCGTCGTCGGAAAGCAACAAATTGCGGTTGGATTGGGAAGAATCGGTTTTCTGGGCGTCTTCACGGACGACGATGCGGCCGCCGAACACGCCGTGGGACTTGTCGTCCAAAATGCCGCGGAAGTTTTGGTGGCTGGAACAATGGGGCTGGCGATGATCGACCACGATGTCGTTGTCCAAATGTTGGTTGCCGTGACCGAGGAACAAGCCGTTGATGTGCGCTTCGGCACCGGCGCCGTTCATGGCGACGCGCACGTTGTTGCGCGCCAGCGCGGCACCCATGAGGATATTCTGCGATTCCAGGTAGCTGTCCCGATCGAGTACGGCCGCCAACGTGTGGATGTGGTGGGCGTGTTCGTTTTCGAACTCGGCGAGATAATGGGTGACCCGGGCTCCTGGCTCCACCACGAGCTCCGTGACGGCATTGGTCCAGTAGGCCGCCTCACCCGCCGCGAGGTAGGTTTCCACCACCACGCTTTCGCTGAAGGACTCGGCGACGATCAGGGTTCGCGGATGACTGACGCGCTTGGCTTGTTGGCCCGAGCTCAAGTAAAGGATGTGCAGTGGTTCGGTCAGGCGCAAATCGCGACCAATTCGAATGACGACCCCATCCTGGAGAAACGCCGTGTTGAGCGCGGTCAAAGCGTCACCATCGAACGGTGCGTATCGACCCAAATGACTTTCGACGAACTTGGGATCGCGTGCCCATTCGGCGGCGAGATGGGTGAACCGAACCGTGTCGGGCAGACCGTCCAGATTGGAGAGGTCCTGCCGGAACCGACCGTCCACCAGCACGATGCGATGGTTATTGGCCTCGTCGACGGCCCACCGATCCAGGATGGCGGGGTCGATCTCCAAATTGCCGGTGTCGGCCAGGCGATGGGGCTCGCGACTCAAAGCCCGCAAGTTGGTGAAGCGCCAGGCTTCCTGCTTGACCGTCGGGATGCCGAGTTCGGCGAAGCGTTGCAGCGCTCGCCCACGCAGTTCGTTCAGCCATGCGCCGCCGGTGGTGGCGCATGGGCTCCGGAGCTGCTGAGAGTCCTGCTGATAGGTATCCTGCAATTCAAGGGTTTCCATATGTTTTTCCGTCCTTGCCGTCTTCGTCGTGGCCGCTCAGCCGACCGTGATGTTGGCGTGTTCTTCCACCCAGGCGTAGCCCTTTTCTTCGAGCTCGAGGGCCAGCTCCTTGCCGCCCGACTTGACGATACGGCCGTTGACGAGGACGTGGATGAAGTCCGGCACGATGTGGTTGAGGAGTCGCTGGTAATGGGTGATCAGCAGGAAGGAGCGATCGACCGAACGCATGGCGTTGACCGCGTCGGAAACGATTTTCAAGGCGTCGATGTCCAGGCCGGAATCCACTTCGTCGAGAACGGCCAGGCTCGGTTCGAGTATCGCCATCTGCAACATCTCGTTGCGTTTCTTTTCGCCGCCGGAAAAGCCCTCGTTCACCGAACGCTTGAGGGACGCCATGTCGATCTTGACCTCGGCGGCCTTGGCCCGGAACAGCTTCATCATTTGGGCCGCGTCCAGTTCCTCTTCGCCGCGGTATTTGCGCTGGGCATTGAGGGCGGCGCGCAGGAACTGCATGCCGCTGACGCCGGGAATCTCGACCGGATATTGGAACGCGAGAAACAACCCCTCGCCGGCGCGCTCGTGCGGCTCCAGCTCGATCAGGTCACGGCCCTTGTAGCGAATCTCGCCTTCCGTCACCTGGAAGGATTCGCGACCGGCCAGAACCTGGGAAAGGGTGCTCTTGCCCGAACCGTTGGGGCCCATGATGCAGTGGACCTCACCCGGATTGATGGTCAGGTTGAGTCCCTTCAAAATAGTCTTGTCTTCGACACGAGCGTGTAGGTTTTTAATTTCCAGCATGTTGTTATCCTCGTTCCATGCAGGCGACCGATTGGTCGCACATTTCCGGTTTGATGGGGGAAGAAGGGGTTGCCGATGCGTATCGGCCATGTTCGCCGACCGCGTGTGGGGCGCGGTGGCGGAAACCCGCGCTAGCCGACGCTGCCCTCCAGGCTCACCGCCAGCAGTTTGGTCGCTTCGACCGCGAACTCCATCGGTAGTTCGCGGAACACATCCTTGCAGAAGCCATTGACGATCAGGGAAACCGCGTTCTCCATGTCCAAGCCGCGCTGCTGGACGTAGAAGAGCTGGTCTTCGGCGATTTTCGAGGTGGACGCCTCGTGCTCCACCAAGGAGCTGGTGTTGCGCACGTCGATGTAGGGGAAGGTGTGGGCGCCGCAGCGATCTCCGATCAGCAACGAGTCGCACTGGGTGTAGTTGCGGCTGTTTTCGGCGCCCTTCATGATCTTGACCAGGCCGCGGTAGGCGTTTTGGCCGCGGCCTGCCGAGATCCCCTTCGAAATGATCGTGCTCTTGGTGTTCTTGCCGAGGTGGATCATTTTGGTGCCGGTGTCGGCCTGTTGATAATTGTTGGTCAGCGCTACCGAGTAGAATTCACCGACGGAATTGTCGCCCTGCAGAATGCAGGAGGGGTACTTCCAGGTGACCGCGGATCCGGTTTCCACCTGGGTCCAGGAAATGTGGCTGTTGCGGCCGGCACATTTGCCCCGTTTGGTCACGAAGTTGTAGATGCCGCCGCGGCCTTCCTCGTCGCCGGGATACCAGTTCTGGACCGTGGAGTACTTGATCTTGGCGTCGTCCATCGCGACCAGTTCCACCACCGCCGCGTGCAGTTGGTTTTCGTCGCGCATGGGTGCCGTACAGCCTTCCAGGTAGCTCACGTAGCTGCCCTCTTCGGCCACGATCAGGGTGCGCTCGAATTGGCCGGTGGAGGCCTCGTTGATTCGGAAATAGGTGCTCAGCTCCATGGGGCAGCGCACGCCCTTGGGAATGTAGACGAAGGAGCCGTCGCTGAACACGGCCGAGTTCAGGGCCGCGAAGAAGTTGTCCGTTTGGGGCACCACCGAACCCAGGTATTTCTTCACAAGGTCGGGGTACTCGCGCAGGGCCTCGGAGATCGGGCAGAAAATGACGCCGGCCTTCTGCAGGGTTTCTTTGAAGGTGGTGACCACCGAAACGCTGTCGAACACCGCGTCGACGGCGACGCCGGCCAGGCGTGCGCGTTCGTGCAGCGGGATGCCGAGCTTCTCGTAGGTTTCCAACAGTTTCGGATCCACTTCTTCCAGGCTCTTGGGGCCGTCTTTCTTTTTGGGCTGGGAAAAGTAGCTGATGGACTGGTAATCGGTGGGCGTGTATTTCAATTGGGGCCAATGGTGGGGCTCTTCCATCGTCTGCCAATGGCGAAAGGCCTTCAGGCGCCACTCCGTCATCCACTCCGGCTCCTCTTTCTTCTTGGAAATCGCGCGCACGACATCCTCGTTGAGACCGGGTGGGAAGGTATCCGACTCGATATCGGTCACGAAACCGTATTTGTATTCTTTCTTGGTGAGATTCTCGATGTCGTTGGCGACGGTGGTCATACACGCACCCCTAGTCCCGCGAGCGGGAGATTGGATTCCAAGTTGGATTCAAGTGTTGTGAGATCGGCCAGGCTGATTCTTTCCAAAAAGTTTTGAAGCATCCCGTTGAGTCGCTGAATGGGATCGCTGATCGGGCAGCAGTTCATGATGGTGCAGGAGGGGCAGTCCTCCTCGTTTTCCTGATGGCCGGAATCGCTGCAAAGGGCGATGTTGACCGGGCCTTCCAAGACCTCGATGATGTGGCGAAGGCTGATGTTCTCCGGCAGGGAGACCAGCGAGTAGCCGCCGTTGGAACCGCGTCGGGAAGAAAGAATGCCGGCGCGATGGAGTTCTTTGAGAACGTTCATCAAAAGGGGAAGGGGCAGTTGGTATTCGTCGGCCAGTTGGCGAGCGCTGAGAGGTCGGTTTTCGCCTTTGCGCTCCTTGGCGAGACGGGAAAGGGCCACCAGGGCGTAATCGGTTTTGCGTGTCAAACTGAAGCTCATGAAGGGAACCGCCGCGAGGGGAATCGGTGAACCGAAAGGTGATCTCGGTGGAAATGGGACCGAATCAATCCCAATTCAGCCCTAAAATAGTACAAAATTGGTCCGAATTCAACCCTTCTCGCTGGTTTGCCTGAACATCTCTCCGTGCCGCGTTCTTTCCGGCTCCGGCCTCGTTCTCGGACAGGCGCCGAACCTGTCCGCGGCTCGCCATTCTACACGATTTGGCGCACCTCCGTCATGGGGAAAAGGCGGGTTTGGCCCCGTTTTTACCCTCTTTTTGCACGCCTTCCGCGTTTTGGGTCTTGTGGTAGACTTGGGCGAATCGACCAGCCAACGATCGCTTCGATCCGGTCACGAGGGCAAGAGTCGCGGTTTCGCGAAGGTGTCCTGGATTCGGGGTTCCGTGGATTTGTCTCGTGCGTCCGCCCATCGAGAACATCATGCCGGAGGGCTGGTTCGCACCTGGTTGGGTTCTTCCCGATGATCGCGAGTCGGCCCTGCCCGACCGTGACCCCCAAGGAGTCGGCCTTATGGTAACCGCTTGTCTTCTCTATTGCTTGTTGGCGTTTCAAGAAGACCATCACTACATCGACGGCACCGTGTTGACCCTGCGCAACGGCACGGTCATCAAAACCGCATACGAGGTCAAGGAAGATCGCTTTTTCTATTCTTGGCGCGAGGAAGGGACCTACATCTCGATCGAAAAGCAGAAGGTCAAGTCGGTCGACTACTTCAGTGTGTTGGTGCCGGGTCCCGCGCCCAGAATCAAGGTCCAGCCGGCCATCATGCGCCGCATTTCCGGAGCCTCGGTGGCCTATGAGGCGCGTGGCGCCACCATGCTCAAGTGCCGCCACGTGGATGTGCGGGGGCGCAGCACCGAGGGCGGCTTCACCTACAATCGCGTCGAGCACATGAAAGTGGCGGGGGAGCCGGGGCAGGGCTACCGACCGATGGAAGTTCGGTTCAGCAAGGTGACCAAGGGCACCCAGGCAAAAATCCGGATCTACAGCTTGAAGGGCGAGCTTTTGTACCAAACCGAGTTCGCCGTGGACGAGGTTTCCCGCTCGCGTCGCGAAAAGCGCGAAGGGACCATGACCTATGAGTTTCGAATGCCCGCCGAGATCGATCCACACCAGGTGGGCCTGGTCGAGATCATCAGCCGCAAGGCATGAGTCGCTCCGCGGATCGGGGCACGGCACCTTTTGTTTTCCTGAATCGACATCAATCGAGGATCTATTATGGGATTTGTATTCAAAGATAGATGGGCCCTGGTCACGGGGGCTTCGTCCGGCATCGGGAAAGAGTTGGCCGAAGAGCTGGCGCATCGAGGCACCAACCTGGTGGTCGTCGCGCGTCGGGAAAACCTGTTGACGGATCTGGCGACGAACCTCGAGAAGAAATACGGCGTGAGGGCCGTCGTGCACGCCATGGATCTCACCGCACCCGATGCAGCCGTCGCCCTGACCGAGTTTTTGAAGGAATACGAGGTGTCGATTCTGGTCAACAACGCCGGCTTTGCCGCGACCGGCCCCGTGTTGGACACCGAATGGGCGACCTATCGCCGCATGCTGGATCTGAACATGGGTTTCCTATGCGAACTGACCTACCGCATGCTGCCCGACCTGAAGCGACGCGATCAGGCGCGGATTCTCAACGTGGGCAGCATCGCCGGCTACCAGGGCGTCTCCAACATGGTGATCTACAGCGCGACCAAGGCCTTCGTGAACAACTTCACCGAGGGATTGCAGTGGGAGCTCCACGGTAGCAACGTGGCGGCGACCTGTCTTCAGCCCGGCAAGACCGAAAGCGAATTTTTCGACGTGGCCCACATGCGCGGAACGCGCTTCGTGAAAAGCGGTGTCATGTCGGCGCGGGCGGTGGCGCGTCAGGGCATCGATGCCATGCAGAAGGGCAAGCCCAGCTTGGTCACCGGATGGATGAACAAGATCTCCATTTTCGGTTTGCGACTCAGCCCGCGTTGGTTGGTGGGCTTCACGATCCGCAACATGTTCCGCGAAATGGGTCGCTGAGACCGCCGACGCGCTCGACTGGCCCGTCCATGAATGTTTTTTCAATGGCTTTCGGTTGCTCGCCGTTCGCTTCCGGGGTATCGTTTGTTAAGGTTCGGTGAAGTTGACGCAGCATGGCATTTACATGAGATCCCGCGATCACGTGCGGTAGATCTCTGCGATTTGGACGAAATCGGCCAATCGACTCGATGAACCGACGGGGTGGTGAACGAGAGTTCGTCGCTGGGAGTACTCAAACGATGGATCGAAGGCAATTTCTCAAGCTGGGCGTGACCGGTGGCGCCTTGCTGACGATGTCCGCATGGATGAGCAAGGGTACCTTTTGGGGAACCGGTACCCATTTGGCTCGGCGCGGCAATTACCAATACCAATTTCTCACCGAGGCCGATCACGAAGTGGTGTCGGCGTTGATTCCCGCGATATTGGCAGGGACCGCCGCGGCTCGGGACAAGGAACTCGCCGAAGAGGTCGTGCGCGGGGTCGATATCGCCGCGAGTCATTTTCGGCCGGCCATCCAAAAGGAAATTCGCCAGTTGTTCACGGTACTGACGCTGCCCGCGACGCGGGTTCTGGCCTGCGGTGTCTGGTCTGGCTGGTCCCAGGCCGATCCGGCTCGGGTGGAAGGCTTTTTGGCCTCCTGGCGGAACAGCCGCATGGCCCTGTTGCGTTCGGGTTACGACGCGCTGCAGCAGTTGACCGTCGCGTCCTGGTACGGCAATCCCAAATCCTGGTCGGGCCTGGGATACGAGGGGCCGCCGCCCCTGGCCAATGCCTGAGTGGCCGACTTGCACTCGAGGTGTGCCGCCGGCATACGTGAGGCCGAGAGATTCGCGACAAAGGAAGGGAAACGCAAATGATCGAGGATGTGATCACCCAGGGATTGGCTTCCGGCTGGTCGGTTCAAGACGGCTCCGAATTAGACCGCGATCTCGAGATGGAAGCGGACGTGGTGATCGTCGGAACGGGGGCCGGCGGTGGTTTGAGTGCGGAAGTCCTGACCCGGGCGGGCTTGAACGTGGTGCTCGTCGAAGAGGGGCCGCTCAAACACCTCCCCGATTTCAAGATGGAAGAGCGTTTCGCCTATCCCGACCTGTACCAGGATTCCGCCAGCCGCAAGACGAAGGACAAGGCGATCAACATCCTGCAGGGACGCTGCGTGGGCGGCGGCACGACGGTCAATTGGACCAGCAGCTTCGCCACCCCGGACGAGACGCTGAATCACTGGGGGCGCGTCCACGAGGTGGAAGGGTTCTCGCCGGAGGACATGGCGCCCTGGTTCGAAAAGGTCAAGGCGCGGCTCAACATCCACAAATGGCCGGTGCCGCCCAACCCGAACAACGAAGCCCTGCGAAGAGGCGCCGAACGGCTGGGGTGGTCCTTCGATTTCATGCACCGCAACGTGAAGGGCTGTGCCAACCTGGGTTATTGCGGCATGGGATGCCCGATCAACGCCAAGCAGTCGATGTTGGTGACGACCATCCCCGCAGCCCTCGATGGCGGTGCCCGGCTCTACACGCGCATGCGCGCGGTGCGGTTGACCCACCGTGCGGGACGGGTCACCGAACTCGTTTGCCAGGCCTTGGATGGCCGTGGGGTGTTCACCACCGGGCGTACCATGCGCATCAAGGCGCGGGCCTTCGTCCTGGCCGGCGGCGCCATCGGTTCTCCGGCGCTGCTGATGCGCTCCAAGGCTCCGGATCCCCATGATCTCGTCGGCAAGCGCACCTTTCTCCATCCCGTGACCGCCAGTACCGCCTTGTTCGCGGAACCGATTCGGCCGTTCTCGGGCGCGCCGCAGTCGGTGTTTTCGGATCAATTCCTGTGGCCGGAAGGGGTGGACGGCCCCATGGGCTACAAATTGGAAGTGCCGCCTCTGCATCCGATCCTCAGCTCCACCGTGTTGGACCACCTGGGTGAAGACCACCATCGGTTGATGAAGGATTTCGCCCACATGCAGGCCATGCTGTCGCTGTGTCGGGACGGATTCCACCCCGAGAGCCAGGGCGGCCGTGTGGTGCTCCGGGCGGACGGCAGTCCGGAATTGGACTATCCCTTCACCGACTACGTGCGCGACGGGTTCCGCCGCTCGCTGCTGTCGATGGTGGAACTGCAGTTCGCCGCGGGTGCCACCAGTGTATGGCCGGCGCACCGCCAGGCCCGCAGCTACAGCCAATGGAAGGCCGCGCGCGCGGCGGTGGCGGAGTTGCCGATGGACCCGCAAATGGTTCGCCTCTTCAGCGCCCATGTCATGGGTGGCTGCCCCATGGGCCGCGAAGCACGCCATTCGGTCGTCACCAGCGAAGGCATGCACCATCACCTGGAAAACCTGGCCGTGATCGATGGATCGGTATTCCCGACCAGCATCGGCACCAATCCACAGGTCTCGATCTACGGCATGGCGATGAAAAATGCGACCGCCTTGGCCGCCCGCTTGACCGCCGCCGGCTAGCTCGATCCACGGTGCCTGGCGCCGTCCTACCGGGCCTGCTCCGCGCTATCGGATCCAATGAACCCGCTCTTTTGCGGCCAAGTCCTTCATTTCCACCCGAGGTGTGGGGGTTTTTTGAAGGGCGGCCGTTTTACCCGAATACGGTGTCCGAGCGACCGCCGCATTTGCATCGTTGGCTCTCCTGCACTACCACTCCACGGCGTGGTGACGTTCGACAAACCGTTGGAAGATCGACCCACCGTGGCGTCTCTCCGAGTCGAATGCCCTTTCGAGAGAAGGAAACCGCCTTGGATTCCCAAATTTCGGAATTCGATCAGGGGGTCCGATAAAGGATGTGACTTCCTGTGAGCAACTTCTTTGAAAGAATCCGTCGACTTGACTACAATTTGTTTGCTTTGTTTCGGATAACCCTGTCGCGAGCATCCGCCTGCTCTTGGGGCAATGGGGGCCTTGTCCGGCCCCGGCGCGCTCCACGACGCTCCAAGGCGCCGTTAGGCAACGGCGCGATCCGGTGGATCGATGTTCGTGACACGGTCTTTGCAGTAAATCCTCAAACCCGAGCGTTTTCCGTATATCGGAACCCGGAATGAAGACCTACTTTGAAGGAGGCCTCCTATGATCCGGCACCCCATTAGTGCCTTTGCGTTATGTCTCTGCCTGATAGGTTCCCTGGTATTGGGCTTTTATGAATTTTCCTCGCCACCGGTCGTTCCGGTGAAAAAGGTGTCGGAGGTCGCCGCGCGTTCCGGCCACACTTGGCCGAAACCGCCCAAATGGAAAACGTGGAAGAAAACGGAATCACAACAGAAACGTCGGGAAGCCATCTTGGAGCGACTCAAGTGGGAGTACGACCTACGCAAGAACCCCAAGACCGGTAAGATTCCGGCCGGCGCCCTGAAAATCGAGCGACAGGTGCGGGCCAAGGCGCCGATCCGGTTGCGCAATCAGGCCAAGGTGGAATCGGTGGAAGGTCGCGGCCCCGGGAACCTGGGCGGCCGCAGTCGCGCCTTCGCCTTCGACGTCAGCGATCCCAGCGGCAACACCATGTTGGCCGGTGGTGTAAGCTCCGGCGTATTTCGCTCCACCAATCGCGGTCAGTCGTGGACCAAGGTCAGCGCCAACGATGCCATTCACAGCGTCACGACGCTCGCTCAGGATCCCACGACGCCCAGCAACTGGTATTACGGTACGGGCGAACTGGTGGGCAATTCGGCTTCGCTCGGCGGGGCTTTCCACTTCGGCGACGGCATCTGGCGCTCCACCGACGGGGGCTTGAACTGGGAGCAACTGCCCGCCACGCGTTCGAACTCGGCGATCGATTTCGACAGCCCGTTCGACTTCGTCAGCAAAATCGTGGTTCACCCCACCACGGGCGACGTCTACGCCGGGACGCCGACTCAAATCTTTCGTTCACAGGATGATGGCGCGACCTGGGACGTGGTGTTGGGACAGGGTATGAGTTTTGGCGGAGTCGACGGCCTGCCCGACATCGTCATCGCGCCCAACGGCTCCACCGTCTACGCCAGCTTGTCCGGTGGACTCGATGGTGGTCTCGGCGGCGTTTACCGTTCGACCACGGGCGATTCCGCCTCCTGGGAGAAAATCGCCGGCTCGGGTGCGGCCGCGAGTCCCGCAGATTGGGGTGGCGCGGGTAGCGTGTTCCGCACGGTTCTGGCCCTCGACGGCACCGGTTCCCAGCTCTATGCGCTTTACGACAACGGGCATTTCAACGATTGTGACGACGATACCCGGGAAATTCGTCCCGAAGCCGACCTGTTCCGGTTCGACGTGGCCGGAGGGACCTGGACCAACCTGAGCGCGAACGTGCCCAACGAGGGCGGCTGCAGCACTGGTAACGATCCATTCGCGATTCAGGGAGGTTACGACCTGATCGTGGCCGTAAACCCGACGGATCCCAACCAGGTTCTGGTGGGCGGCACCAACCTCCACGTCTCGTCCGATGGGTTCACGACCGCAGCGAACGTCCGCCGCATCGGCGGTTATGCCAGCAACCAGAACTATGCGCTCTATACCGGTCACCACCCGGACATCCACATCCTGGTGTTCGATCCCAACGACTCGTCGCGCATGATCTGCGGCAGCGATGGCGGCCTTCACGAAACCAACCCGACTCAGGATCCCAATGTCTGGACCAATTTGAACAACGGCTACGTGACCTATCAGTACTACCACGGCGCCATCGGCCCCGAGCTCGGTGACGCGCGGGTCATGGGCGGGGCCCAGGACAACGGCACCACCTTGAGTTACGGCGGCACCGATCACTTCGACGTGTTCGGCGGCGACGGTGCCTCGGTGGGCATCGCACGCAACGAAATCATCAACGGTACCAGTGCCGAGGTGATCTACATGACCGCCCAGCTCGGCACCTTTTTCCGTGCCGACGATGTCACCGGATACGCCGACATTCAACCGACCGGCTCCGACCAGGGCATTTTCGTCACCTATTTCCTGCTGGATCCGGACAACACCAACATTCTCTACTACGCCAGCAACAACCGTCTGTTCCGGACCACCGATGCGGCCCGGGTGACCGCGGACACCTGGACCGAGTTGACCGGTGTCGGTACCAATCTGGACGGTTCCGACATCCGCTCCATGGCGGTGACCCGCGGCACCTACGGATCGAGCAGCAAACTGTACATCGGGACCTCGCAAGGGCGGATCTTCCGGCTCGACGATCCGGCCAATGCCGAGCCCGGCACCTCTCTCGTGGAGATCACCTCCAACGAGCAGCAGGGCGGCATCGTGAGCAGTCTCGCGGTCGACCCCTTCGACGATTCGATTCTGGTGGCGACCTACGCCAACTACGGCGTGCCCAGTGTCTTCTTCTCCACCGATGCCGGCTCCGCCCAGCCGACCTGGAGCAACATCGAAGGCAACATCGCCGAGACTTCCGTGCGTGCTTCGGCCATTCTGCAAACCGAAGCCGGACGCGAAATCGTCGTGGGCACCTCGGTGGGTCTGTGGTCGACCACGGCGCCCAACGGGGCTTCGACGGTTTGGCAACGCGAGGCGGAAGATCAAATCGGAGCGGTCGTGGTTTCGGACCTGGACCTGCGTCCCAGTGACAACCACCTGCTGGTGTCGACCCATGGACGCGGCATGTTCGTCGCCGAATTCAGTCGCGGCAACCAAACCAGCACCAGCCAACCGTTCCGCTACCACTTGCCCGAGATCCAAGCCGATGCCGGCAATCTCGACACCATGATCGGCCTCGTCAATCCCGCCGATACCGCCGTGGATGTGGACCTGTTCGCCTTCAATGCCGCCGGTCAGGCCCTGGGCCGAAGTACCGCGGTCACCAGCTTGAACGCCAAGGGCGCGGCCGTGCTCAGCGTCAAGCAGGCGTTTTCGGCCAATCTCAACGAGGTCGCTTGGATCCAGATCGGCGCCAGCGGCGAGATTTCGGCCTTTGCCGAGATCCAGAACACGGAAACCCGTTCGGCATACGCCGCGGTGGAATTGGGTAACCTGGCCTATATGCCTCATATCGCCAAAGATACCGAGACATTTGAAACCGTTCTCAGCGTGCTCAACGGCACCGCCGGAACCGGCTCGGGAACCCTCACCGATTTTCCGGCACAATCCGGGCGTGCGATCGACGGCGTGTCCACGCCTTTCGGTCACTCTTCCGAGGCGATCACCGAATACCTGGGCAGCGACCTGATCGACGGTCCCGATTTGTGGGCCCAGGTGGATGCGACCGGCAATACCATGGGCGCCATGGAGTTCTTCACCCGGTTGCCGGACCGCGGCCAGCAGGCGGCCTTGGGGTTGAACGGCCAACGCGGGCGCACCCTGAACTTCCTGCACGTCGCCACGGACACGTCCCAGTTCTGGACCGGGATGCTGTACATCAACATCAGTTCGTTCACCACCAACGTGACCGAAACCTACTACGACGCCGACGGCAACGTCCTCAAAACAGACTCTTTGCTGATCCAGCCGCGCGAGAAGAAGACGCTGTTCTTCGATTTCGCCAACCAGGTTCAGGTACCCGCCGGGACGGCCTGGGTTCAGGTCTCTTCCAGTCAGGAACTGATCGGCTACGAGTTGTTCGGCACGCCCTCCATTTCGCAAAACGATACGTTCTGCGGACTTCAGGGCAACTATGGCGGCAGTCGGGTGCTGGACTATCCGTTCTTCACCACCAGCGACACGCGGTTCACGGGCCTGGTCGCGCTCAACCTGGGCACCGAGGCTTCGACGTTGAGTTTCACCGCCTACGCGGCCGACGGTTCCGCTCTGGAAACCGTGAGCCTGTCGGTGCCGTTGGCGCCCAAAACCAAGTACGTGGCCACGGTCGACGCGCTGTTCACCAATCCCGATACCCTGAGCCGCGCGGCCTGGGTACGTGCCGAGGCGAGCGGTTCCGAATGGGCCGGCTTCCTGCTCTGGGGTGATCGGGGCTCCGCCAGCCGCCAATACCTGTCGGGGCTCTCGGCGGTCAATCGATAATCGAGCGAACGAATCGCAACCATGAAAAGCCGCCCGGCCCCTTTCGGCCAGGCGGCTTTTTTCTTATGACCGGTCGGGACGAATTTCGCGGACGTATTTCGCCCCCGGCGCCGTCACCCGAAAAGGCCGCGGTTCGGTCTGCCGCGATCGACATCCCATCCCGAGATCAGTGTTCGTCCCGATCCAGGCGCACGTAGGTGAAGAAGAACCCCTTGTTCAGCGCTCGCTGGTTCTGGCCCTGGTTCGGATCCGTCAACGGGATCACCCGGCTGTCGTCGCGATGGGTCCACCCTTCGGCGTCGTGACGCATGGTCGTGTAGTGCCCCGCATCCAGGCTGTCGCCGTGGTGCAACACCGCCGCCCGAAGCTGGTAGGTTTCGCCGCCGAACTGAATCGTGTCGGGGATTTCCACATCGTGATCGTCCTTTTGGCCGAGCCCCGAGTCGCGCCCCAATGCGAAGTTCAGCACCGGTGGCGCACCGAAGGCCTGGATCGAGCGTGTCGCGGGGCCCTCCAGCGCCTGCATGCCGTTGCGGGCCCGGACACCCCTGAGCGCCTCTGCCGATTGGTACCGATCCAGTGCGTCCTGGAGACTGCGCGCCTGCCCGATCGGCAACCGCAACACGTAGGACCGCGTCATGTCCGTGACCCTGGGATTACCGCTCACATCGGTATATTGTTCCGGATCGTTCGACCGGATGGGCCGCATGCGATCCACGTCGTAGGTGGTGGTCGTAAATTCGCCCACCGTCAGGGTGCCGTTGGGATCGAACAGCGGCATCAACCGAGCGAAGAGCACCTCGGAGGCGTCGTGTTGGGCTTCGATGGCCGAGACCTCGGGATTCCTGGCGGGTGGCAGCAGGCCCAATCGATCCATTGCCTGCAGGATGTCGCGAACGGCTTGATTCAATCGTTCGGCGGGCTGATTGTCCTGGACTGGGTCCACGATGGTCCGGATCGCCGCCCCAAGTCTTCGGACATCGGCGAAATCCAGGTCCGGGAATTCGCGTTCGATCGCCTCACGGTTGGCTTCGATGGTCTCCGGTTCGAACAACTGCCGGTAGGTGGGGGTCGAGGCGATCACGTTCAGCGAAGCGCTCAGGAAACAGTTGTTGTGGGTGACGTTGGGGATCCCGTGATTGCGAATCGGGCCGGTGGCTTCGAAGGCGAGGCCGCCCACTTCGTCGATGCTCGAGCCTCGGCGACGGTTCGATTCCTTCGTCGGGTTCCCCTTTTGCGTCGCGTTTGCCGCATCGCTTCCGTGGAGCGGGTTCGAGGGTGCGGTTTTGGGTCGGCCTCGGTGGAAGAGGTTGAGACTGAGGTGTTTCGCGATCCGTCCGCGGATCGTTCGCTTGGATTTCACCGTGAACCGCCTGGCGGTTTCGGGAGCGTACAACCGCTCGTTCTGGCTCATCAGGTACTTCGTGAGTGCAGCCTTGGCCCGGTCGAAGGCGCCCTCGAACCTGGGATTCGAAGCAAAATCACGCATGGCTCGATCGAATTCCGGATCCATGTGCTCCTGGCCCATGTCCCGGAAATTGGCCAGGATCTCCTTGCGGATGTTGCCGTCGCGGTAGGCGATATTTTGGAAGATTTTGCTGAATTGGTTGCGGTGGCTGGTCACGAACTGGTCCCACTTGCCTTTGTCCAGTTCTCCATCGTTCGCCCAATTGTTGAACTTGGTCTGGATGTAGGTCAGCGTGTCGGTTCCGAGCCGTTCCGTCAGGTTGCGGGACGACCCGCTGCTCGCCGCCAATCCCAATCGGAGATCTCCCCCGGGGGCGATCGGAATCGGCACGCTCGGGACCTCGATCCCGCGCTGCTCCGTTGCCGAGAGACGGGTGTACTGAAGACGGTAACCTTCCTCCGATTTGATGAAGCTCATCTGGATCTTGGCGCCTGCCTTCAGGTTCATGTTGAACAATTCGGAATCGACCTCGCTGAAGTCGATGACGGGTTTGCCGAAGTCGAGACCCGCACTTTCGGCCTCCTTGTGGCCCATCATGGCTTCGAAGAAGCCCTTGAAATTCTTGCTGCCCTCGAGGCCGCTGAGGATGTCCATCAACGAGGTGCCGCCGCTCACCGCCAACTCCAGACCGATGTAATCGCCGTCGTTGTCGGGGTTGGCGTCGTTTTCGATGTGGTTGAACCGAACCGTCGCCGACATTTCGATCGATCCCCACAACTTGACTTGGAAGGTGTTGCTCACTTCGTCGTTGGTTCCCTGCATCACCATCTTGCGCGAGGGCAGTTTGCTGGGTTTGATGTCCAGCGGCGGCATCATCAGTTTTTTGCCGAACCGTTCCAGGTTCCTTGCGAAACCGGCGTCCTGGGTTTCCGGGGACTGGTGGTCCGCGAAGGTCATCTGGTAGAGCTGGGAGAGCCTCGTGAACGTGTGAATGACTCCTTCCAAATAGGCCTCGGTGGTGCGTGCACCGCGATCGGCCTTGATTTCGCGTTTGGCTGCGCGCTGTTGGCGGAGGACGCTCTTGCCGACTTCCTCGGGTTTGGCCAAATGGCAGAAATGATCGAATTCGCCTTCCAAATGATGCATGGCTTGGCGAAGGTCTTCGCGAACGGCCGCCATTTCGAGGTTTTTGGAAGGCGAATCCTGACGGCCCCGCAGCGCCGTCAACTGATATTCCACGGCGTTCAGCAGGTTTTGGCCATCGGTTTTGCTGTGGCGCTCGCCCTGCCAGGTGACTGAAAAATAATTGGGATTGGCCGATGCGAGCAGGTCCGGTTGTTCGCGCAGCGCATCCTGCAAACCGATCGATTTGGTAAAGGTCGTCTTCGTTTTGGAGCCTTCGGTCGTATTGAGGAATCGCAGGATTTGAAGCGCCAACGAGCCCTTGCCGTTCTTCGACAGGGTTTGGACGAAGTTCGGGGGAACCTGGCGCTCCAGGTTGACCCTGTCACCTGGGCTGAGGACACCCAGCATTTTGAGCTGCCCCTGGAACTTCTGATGTCGGGCCGGGCTGGCTTGGGGAAAATGCTTGTCCAACAATTTTTCCGCTTGGCTGCGCACGTAGTCTTCGAGGCTGGGATAGGTGGTGCCCTTGCCGATTCCGGCCGAACCGCCGGCCCCGACCGAGGCCAGCTTATCGTTGCCCAGCGTCAAACTGAGCGACAACGAGGCCGAGTTGGTTTCGCGAACCTTGGTGTCGTCACCGGTTTCCAGATGGTATTTCAGCGTAACTTTCGAGGAGGCGGACCCCACATCCACGCCGAACATCGACGCGCCGACCCCGATTTCTATCGAAGCTTCGCGCGTGCGGCTGCCACCGCTCCGTTCGAGGACGGTCAGTTCGCTTTGAACTTGATCCATCACGTCTTTGATGATCAGGCCCCGTACGGCGGTGCGAAGTTGGTCTGCCACGCCTTCGAGGACCTCGCGATGGAAGCCGGGTAGGTCCTGGCCGTGGTTGTCCAGAAGGTGTTCGGTGCGATCGAGCAGCCGTTCGTAGACTTCGTACTCGAGATCGGTATTGCGCCCATCGGCGCCGCGGGGTACGGCTTCGATGCCGGCGAACGGATTGGGTTCATCTTGCAATCCACGAAGTGCGTTGAGCTTGTCGCCCAGTTCGCGGCAGATCCCGACCGCCTCTTGGAGATTCGAGAAATCGTAGACCTCTCCGAGCAGGTTTTCGGCATGCCAGCAGAGTGAATCCGAAGAGCACCCGTTTTTTTGGAGGGATCTGAGTTTGTCGGCGGCCGCTTCCAGGTCGACGAGCCGATCCGAGCTCAACGGCATGCCCGCTTCGAGTTTGTTTTGCATGAATTCGGTCATGAGCAGGGCTTCGACGATGTCGCGACCGAATTCGTTGCGCAGCGCGTCCAGTTCCGCATGGGGAATGACGCCCTGTGCGACGAAGGGTGAGCGTTGGGTCAACTCCTGGTCGTTCAAGGCCAATGCTCGGGCCCGGACCTGTCCGACCGTCTGCGAACTCAGCGGCGCCTGGTTGCGCTCCATCTGGGCGAGGTTGAATTCCTGGGCGAGCCGGTGAGCGATGGGGGCACCGTATTCGGTTTTCAAGGACGCCTGAAAATGGGCCAGGGTATCGCGGTTCTCGGCGCCGATGCGATCCACGATGCTGGTGTTGAACATGGTTTGAAAGAACAGCGCGGTGTGGTCGACCACGCTCGCCAACGTGGCGCTGACCTTGCGGCCCAACCAGGAACCGATCGAGGTGACGTTGGTGCCGTCGCCGACCTTGTTGTTTTTTGCGACCAGTCGATTGGTACCGCTTTGCGCACCCCGAAAAAACTGTCTGACATTGTAATTTTCCATACGGCGACACTCTAAAGGAAACCGTGCACCAACCGGCAGAACGCGAACACGGCCGCCAAGGGGCACCCCGGCGGGATTGCGGGTGCGCCAATGCGGCAGACGTCCTGGCTCGCCAGGGAGCCTCGATCCGCTCAATCACAGGGCTGCGCGACGCGTGGGCCTGCGAAGCGCAGGGCCGGATCGCCACGCAAACCTATTCCGGGAACCGGCGACGAGCTTGGCCGATCCGGCAGGCGCGTCGAGGTGGAGCGGAATGAAATGGGTGCTGGGTTCAGATAAAAATTGCGAAAAAGTAGATGATGATCGGTTATCGATAGTGATAAAGGTTCGATGCTGCGTGCCCCACGCAAAGAGACCATTCGCCGGTCACGAGACGGCGCGGCAATTTGGGTTGTGTGAGGCTTTCGTCGAACTTCACACTAGCGCTGAATCCCTTGTGAGGCAAAGGATTCGGCGCGTTGTGCGTGGTTCGTCACAATTCGGTTCGTACTTTTATCGATCATTCGCTGGAAACGCGGCGTGTGATAGGGTAGGGAAATTTTTTTCAGAGAGGCCGGCATGGATGGGCTCGCAGCCGATGGGGTCGAGGGCGCTTCGCGAGCACTTGGCCGGAGCTTGGGCCTTCACGTGGAAGAGCCGACTTCGCCTTGCTCTCCGAGCGCACCTTCGCGGCTTGGCGAGTTAGGACGCGGCTTCGCCCCTCAGTACGAACTCCAATAGACTTTCTTCGATTTGGCCTTGGACTTGACGCGCTTGAACTTGCCCAATGCCGACTCGCGTTTTTCGGCGATTTCGATGACCCGTTCCTGGCAGCCCTTTTCCTCGGCCGGATTGGACGGTTGGCGCTGGACGTAGGTGCCGTCCGGCTTCATGTCCCAGGTGCTGCGCCGATCGGCCAACTGAATGTCCAGCAACTTGCCCAGGTCGCGCTGCAGAATGGGATCTTCGATGGGCACCAGAACCTCGACCCGGCTCTCCAGGTTCCGCGTCATGATGTCGGCACTGCCGAGGAAGATCTCGGGCGTGCCGCCGTTGCGGAAATAATAGACCCGTGCGTGCTCCAGGAAGCGGCCCACGATGCTGATCACCGTGATCGTGTCCGACAGGTCGGCGATGCCCGGTCTCAGGCGGCAGGTGTCGCGCACGATCAGCTCCACCTTGACCCCGGCCATACCTGCCTTGTACAGGGCCCGGGTGATGTCCGAATCCTCCAAGGCGTTCATCTTGAGTCGAATGTGGCCCGGCTCACCGCTTTTCTGGAACTCGATCTCGCGGTTGATCTTGCTGATGATCTTGCGCTTCATGTCGCTCGGCGCCACCACCAGCTTTTTATACTGGCGCTTGGGCGTGAATCCGGTGCTCAGGTAGTTGAAGAACTCGGTCAGGTCCTGACCGATCTGGGCATCGCAGGTGAAGTATCCCAGATCCGTGTAGAGGCGCGCGGTGCCGCCGTGGTAGTTGCCCGTACCGATGTGGGCGTAGCGGCGAATGCCGTCGTAGTCCTTGCGCACCACCAGGATGGTCTTGCTGTGGGTCTTGAAACCCACCACGCCGTAGGTCACGTGAATGCCCGCTTCCTCAAGCCGGTTCGCCCAGCGGATGTTGGCCGCCTCGTCGAAGCGTGCCTTCAACTCCACCACGACCGCCACCTGCTTGCCGTTGAGCGCGGCGTTGACCAGCGAGTGAATGACCTTCGAGTCCTTGGAGGTGCGGTACAGCGTCATCTTGATCGCGCGGACCTTGGGATCGTTGCTGGCCTCCAACAGGAAGCGCTCGACGGAGGAGGAAAACGATTCGAAGGGGTGGTAGATCAGGATGGGTCCGTTGCGGCGCAGGTTGTGGAAGAAGTTCGACTTCTCTTGAAGTCGAGGATGGTCGACCGGGTGGTGGGCCGGATCGCGCAACTGGGGCAGATCCAGCATGGCCACTTCCATCAGGTCCGACTTACCCATCATGCCCTTGACTTCGAAGACGTCGGATTCCTCGTCCAATCCCAGCTCGGCCGCCAACATGCCGCGGTTGTTCTTGTTCATCTGCGGAGAAACCTGGAGACGCACGATCGCCGCGAATCGGCGATAGCGCAACTCGGTTTCGATCATTTCCAGCAGGTCGTCGGCCTGTTCCTCGTCCAGTTCGGTGACCGCGTTGCGGGTCACGCGGAACATGGCCGAATCGAGCACTTCCATCTTGGGAAACAGCAGGTCCAGGTTTTGGGACATGACGTCTTCCAGGCGTGCGAAACGATAGGTGCCGGGAATGCGCAGGAAGCGCGGCACGTCCGGTCCCACGGGGACCTTGACCCGCGCCAGGGCCGGCTGCTCCTCGCCCGGGTGGCGCAGGGTGACCAGCAGGTTCAGCGAGAGGTTCGAAATGAAGGGGAAGGGGTGGGCCGGGTCGATGCCTTGCGGGGTGACGAGCGGGAAGATGTTGGCGTAGAAGTAGTCGCGCAGGTAGACCTGCTCTTCGGCGCTGAATTGGGGCCACTCCAGCAGCTCGATGCCGTTCTCCTGCAACAGTTCGGTCAGGTGCATGAACAGTTGGTTCTTTTCTTCCTCGATATCGCGAATGATGTGGTGGCACGCTTCGATCTGTTGCTGCGGGTTGCGCCCGTCCACCGACAGATCGGTCAGGCCGGCGCCGATCTGTTGTTTGAGGCCGCCGATGCGTTTCATGAAAAACTCGTCCAGGTTGGAACAGACGATGGCTACGAACTTCACGCGTTCCAGGAGCTTGGTACGCGGATCTTGGGCTTCGGCCAGGACGCGCCGGTTGAAGTTCAACCAGGTGATTTCGCGGTTCAGATAGAGTTCCGGCGCACTGGGATCCCAGTTCTTGCCATCGGGGCGGCGAGGAACGCTCTGAACGTCCGAGACGCTGTCGTCGCCAAGCGTGTGAGAGGTCCTGATATCGCTATTCGAAGCCTGCTTTTGTTCCAACAAAGATGCCTCCTAACTTGAATCGGTTACCGCGAAATAGAACCCCGTCGGGCGTCGTCCGCGACGCGTTTCCCCTCGAGCATGGGGGGGTGGGCTGGTAACAGGGTGCGGGGCCGGGTGATGCTCAACAGGGTGGCGCAGCCTGGCGCCACCTTTTTCCAGGGCGTTTGAATCGACAAACGCACCAACGTGGCCGTGGGGATGAGTTTTCCATCGGGAGGTGTCGGCGGTTCCTGGGCACACAAGAACCGGGTGAGGTCCTCCAAATCGGGGTTGTGACCGACCAGCATGAGGCGTTGAAGTGCGGGCGTCGCCTTTTGGATGAGCCGAATCATGTAGTCGGTGTCGGCGAAGTACAGTTTTTTCTTCCAGATGACGTCACCGTAGGGGTAATCCATGGCGCGACATACGCGCTTGGTGGTCATGGCCGCGCGCATGGCCGTGGAAGAGAAGACCATGTCCGGAATCCAGTGCTCGTCCAGCAGGTAGTGACCGATATTGGTCGCGTCCCGGCGACCGCGTTTCTTGAGAGGGCGCTCGTAATCGCCCAACAGGGGATCGTCCCAGGACGATTTCCCGTGACGAAGGATCAGAAGTTCACGAGTCATAGGTCATCTCTAATAATGGCAAAGGGATAGCGATGAGGTGATCGCGAAGTGTCTCCCTAAGCATACCAGGAATCGAGGGTCGGGGGAAAGCGCCTGGTCCGGTCAGGGCAAACCGCTCCGTCCCAAAAAAAGAAAAGGCCCGGTCGCCTGGACCGAGCCTCTTTGAAACGAAAGGGTTTGTAATGGGTTCCCGAACGCCGTTGCGGCGCGGGGGATTACAGCGAATCTTTTTTGCCTCTGGTCGTCCGCAGGCCGGCGAAGCCCTCACCGCGCAGGGAAATGTAGTCCCGCATGACCATCAGGCACTCTTCCAGGATGTAGTCCGGGATTGCCACCTTTTCTTCGTCGTCTTTCTCGGCACCGGCGATTGTTTCGGCTTTGTTTTCGTCGGGCTTCTCATCCTCGGGGGCCACGATGGCCTTATTGTTTTCCAGGATGATGGTTTCGTCGGTCTTGATGCCGGAAACGCGGATCTTACGAGATTCGTCGCGGGCGTTTTCCTTGGCTTCGAGCTCCTCTTTCTCTTTCTGGCGCTCCGCCAGAACCAGGCTCACGCTGTTGCGTTCGCGGTTCTTTTTGCGATAGGCGGAATCCTCGGCGAGGTATTGAAACTCGTTGTTTTTGGTCAGACGCTTGGCCGAGTTGGCCTTGAGTACCGGCACCAGATCGCGGACGAGGCCGTAGTTCTTGTGCGGGACCGCGTCGATTTCATCCCAGGGCAGGGCGTAGTCCAAGTCCTCTTCGCCCACGTCCAGATCGTCGTAGGGGGAGGGCAGGACCACGTCGGGTTCGACCCCTTTGAATTGAGTCGAGCTGCCGGAAATGCGGTAGAACTTGAGCGTGGTCATCTTGAGGGCACCGGCCACGTCTTCGGCGAAGGCCCGGCGCATCTGTTTGTTGAGCGAGGGTTGCAGCGAGAAGATGTTCTGGACCGTGCCCTTGCCGTGGGTGGACTTGGCGCCCACGACCACGCCGCGGTCGTAATCCTGAATGGCGCCGGCGAAGATTTCCGAAGCCGAGGCGCTGAACACGCTGGTCAACACGACCAGCGGGCCGCGATAGCGCAACTCGTCGTCGGGATCGCGGTGAACCCGAACGCGGCCGTTGAAGTCGCGAACCTGAACCACGGGACCCTCGTCGATGAACACACCGGTCAGTTCGATGGCTTCATCCAGTGCGCCACCGCCGTTCTGGCGGAGGTCGATGACCAGGCCGTCGATGTTCTTGCTCTCCAGCTTGGCGATCAGGCGACGTACGTCGCGAGTGGTGGATTTGTAATTGGGATCGCCGGCCACTTTGGCGGACGTATCCATGTAAAAAGAGGGGATTTCGATAACACCGACGCGCATTGCATTGCCGTTCTCACCCTCCATTTCCATGATTTCCGCCTTGGCGTCCATCGCGGTGATTTCCACGCGGTCGCGAATCAGGGCGACCTCTTTGGTTTGCGAGTAATCCTTGGCGTCGCCGGGAATCATCAGCAGCCGGACCAGGGAGCCCTTGGGGCCGCGAATCTTCTTGACCACCTTGTCCAGGCGCAGGTCGACGACGTCTTCGTACTCACCCTTCTTACCCTGGGCCACGCCGATGATCTTGTCTTCGGGCTTGATCTTGCTGCTCTTTTCCGCCGGGCCGCCCTTGACCAGGGCCGCCACGACCGTGTATTCGCCTTCGGTGCGCAAGGTGGCGCCGATGCCTTCCAGCGAATGACCCATCTCGATGTCGAAATTCTCCTTGGTCATCGGCTTGAGGTAGGCGGAATGTGGGTCGAAGGTTCGCGCGACCGAGGAGAGGAAGGTTTCCAGGACATCCGTCTCGTCCAGGTCGCGGTTGTTCCGGCTAAGGCGCTCATAGCGTTTGCGCAGCAGGTCCAGGGTGTCTTTTTTGGGTTTGCCCTGGAGCTCGAAGCGAATCAAGTCTTCCTTCAAGCGGCGGCGCCAGATTTGGTTCAATTCATCCTTGGACTTGGCCCACGGTTGTTCGTGGCGTCTCAGGACGTAACCCTCCACTTTCGTGAAATCGAATTCCTGATCCAATAGCTCGTTGATGTTCTCGACCCGTTCGTCCACGCGTTGCCGGAATCGATTGTAGATCAGGAAGGCGGTGCTGACATTGGCGGGAACCATGCGCAGTTGATCGTCGAATTGGGTTTCCCAGGCACGAAATTGCTGGATGTCGGATTCCAGGAAAAACATGCGGTTGTAGTCGAGGGACTCCAGATACTCCTTGAAGACGCGCTTGGACAGGTCGTCGTCTAGATTCAGACCACTGTAGTGGTAAAGGCTGAGGAAATTGGAAACCAGGTTGGCCACGTAGGGCTGGTACTCGATAGATTTGAGCTTTCCGGTTTCCGCGACCGCCGTTGCGGTAAACAAAACGATGGTGACGATGGCGATCATCTTCTTGAAGTAGCTTGCCATGGATCCCCCAAATTCGCGTGATTTTTACATTCTAAGCCTTTCCATACGACGGTACCATGGCAAAAGTTCCTCGGCCCGACTGGCGAAAAGGCTGTGTTCATGCCTGTTTCAGCGCCTCCAGGTGGCGGCGGAACAGATTGTCGCGCCAAGTCGTGAAGCGGCCCTGATCGCGATAGGCGGCGGCGTAGGCCACGTAGTGATGCGCTCGCTCGATGAGGAACGCCCGTTCCGATTCCTTGAGATCCCGAACGACTTTGGCGGGGCGCCCCAGGATCAGGACGCCGGGTGGAAATTCCTTGCCTTCGGTGACCAGGCTGCCGGCCCCGACGATGGTGTCCTCGGCGATGACCGCGCCATCCATGACCGTCGAGTGCATGCCGATCATGACGCGATGGCCGATGGTGCAGCCGTGAGCGATGACGCCGTGTCCGAAGGTCACGTCGTCGCCGATGTGTAGCGGATTGGTTTGGTAGCTGGTGTGGAAGGTACAGTTGTCTTGAACGTTGGTTCGATTGCCGACGCGGATTTCGTGAACGTCGCCGCGGATGGCGGCCTGAAACCACACGGAGCAATGATCGCCGAGCACGACGTCGCCGTTGATGCGGGCGCTCACGTCAATGAAACAGTTGTCGGGGATGATCGGATCTTTGGCCAGGTGGGGCAACGACAAAGATTCCGTCATGGCGAGCTCCTTTTCATTTGTGGATGGTATCGGGAAGGTCGAAATGGAGAAATTTTTGGAACAGGACCTGGGCCCAGCAACACCGGTGCCAGCGGGTTGGAAAGGAGCCGCACCCGCTGGCCTTGGCCGAGCCGAATCTGCCGGAACGGAAGGGTGGAACCGCTCGGTACATGGATTCGATAACGCTATGGAATGGATCCTACTTCCTACATCATTCTAACACTCGAGACGCGGGTGGCTCCCAAGCCCGAGTCGATGCCTGTCACATTTTGTCGCGAGAAGTGGCGCGGCGTCATGGTTTCTCGCGGCCCGCGAGAATCAACGGCTCCGGTTCCAGGCGTACGCCGAATCGCTGGAGGACGCCATCCTGGATTTCGTTTTTGAGTGCGATCACTTCGGCCGAGCTGCCCGAACCTCGATTGATCAGGGCCAAACAGTGTTTCTGGGAAAGGCCCACTCCGCCGCGAACCAGGCCCTTTTTGAAGCCACTGTGATCGATCAGCCAGGCGGCCGACAATTTGACCCGTCCGTCGTCCTGGGCGTAGGCCGGATGCGGCTCGCGGCAACGGGTTTGAAACGCGGCATAGGCTTCGGGGTCGAGTATCGGATTGGTGAAGAAGGAGCCGCAACTGCGGGCGTTGGGATCGGTCGGATCGGCCAACATCGACTTTTCGCCGCGCACGATCAGGACCGCGGCCCGGGCTTTTGCGACCGAGGCGTCCTTTGGGAGGCGTTTGGTCAGGTCGGGATAGGTCACGGTCGCCTTGCCGTTGCGTCTCAGGTTGAAGCGCACGGAAAGGACGACGGCGCGGTCGCGCCAGGCACCTTTGAAGACACTGTCCCGATAGGCGAAGGCACAGCGTGCGTTGTCCCAGGATTCCACTTGCATGGTCTCCAGGTTCAGGATTTCCACTTCCGTGATGGTCTGCGACACTTCCTGGCCGTAGGCGCCGATGTTCTGTATCGGCGCCGCGCCTACCAGCCCCGGGATACCGGACAGGCATTCGATTCCGGCCAGGTTCCGGGCTACCGCTTCCGCCACGAAATCGTCCCATAGCTCGCCCGCCGCGGCCGTGACCTCCACGTCCCGATTCTGGTTGTTCTGCCGGTATTCGATGCCCTTCATGGCCAGGGCGATCACCAGGCCGGGAAAGCCGGTGTCGTCGAAGACCAGATTGCTGCCGCCACCGAGCAGAAAGAAGGGCAGTCGATGGTTGCGCGCCCAGGTGATCATCTCCACCAGATCCGTGGTCGTCCTGGCCTGGCCGAAATAGCGGGCCGGTCCACCGATTCCGAGGGTCGTCAACGGGGCGAGGGGCACGTTCTCTCTGAGGTTCACGTCAGCTCCAGGGGATAGGTGTTGGGAGGGGGGTGAAGTGGGCCGGCATGGCTTCGACGGGAATGGCCGGCGAGACACCGGGTCTCGGCAAGCTCCCGGAAAGTCTCAGTATAGGCAGCGAGGGCAGGGAGTACAAGCCGGTGGGGCAGTCGCCGCGGGGGATCTCTCCTCCAGGACCTGGATGGCCTACCTGGCCCTTTCTGACCACGAGGCCTCTCGAAGGGATTTCGGCTTCGGAACCGCTGGATCGCCGCGGTGATTCATGACGTCTGAATGGGGCATGGTCTCGGCCCAAAAAAAGGAGATTCGCCGAGGCTCGATCGAGTGAGAACGTGTTATGGTCATCGCATCCTATTCAGCATGTCGAGAGGCCCATATGAGCAAGCCGTTGCAGGGGAAAATTGCGGTGGTGACCGGTGCCACCCGTGGTGCGGGGCGCGGCATCGCCTGTATGTTGGGCGAGGCCGGTGCCACCGTTTATTGTACCGGGCGCAGCGTGCGGGGGCGGATCGCCACGGCGGGGCGTTCGGAAACCATCGAAGAGACCGCGGAGATGGTGACCGCCCATGGCGGGGAAGGGATCGCCGTGAAGGTGGATCACACCGTCGAAAGCGAGGTCGTCGCCCTGTTCGAACGCATCGCCGAAGAGCGGCCCCACCTGGACATTCTGGTCAACGACGTATGGGGCGGCGATGCGCTCACCGAATGGAGCAAGATGTTCTGGGAGCTGGATATCGAGAAGGGCATGACCATGTTCCATCGCGCCGTCCATGGCCACATCCTCACCAGTCGCCATGCTTTCCCGCTGTTGGCCAAGGCCGATCACGGTTTGATCGTCGAGGTGACCGACGGCGATCACATGGGTTACCGGCTCAATCTCTACTACGACCTCGTCAAGACCGCGGTCATTCGGCTCGCTTTCGGCATGTCGCGCGAATTGGCCAAATACCCCATCACGGCGCTCGCGGTGACGCCGGGTTTTCTTCGCTCCGAGGCGATGCTCGACCACTTCGGCGTGACCGAGGAGAATTGGCGCGACGGGGTGGCCAAGGACCCGCATTTCATCGCGTCCGAAACCCCCTTCTACGTAGGGCGGGCCATCGCGGCGTTGGCCGCCGATCCCAACGTTGCGGCCAAGGCGGGTCGGGTGTTCAGTTCCTGGGACTTGGCGCTCGAATACGATTTCGTCGACGTAGACGGCAGGCAACCCATCTGGTCGCGCCACCTTTTGGAAACCACGGGCCAGAACTTCGTGGCTTGCGACGAGGCTTTTTACGACAAGTATTGCAGCGACGGTCCCTTGGAGACCCTGTTCTCCGATTGGCCGCCCGGCCCCGAATCGAGCGGGGACCGGAAGTGATCGCGAGCCGAAGATAGGCCATTCGCCCCATCCAAATGTCGTGAGATTCGCGATTCGGCGAAACGAATCCCTGTTTTTCGTCACCCTGACTTAAAGGAGACTCTCCGCGTTCTCGGGTTGTACGGCAGGCTCGGCGCTGTTGCGCTAAGTGGTTTGAAGTAGCGATCTTCGGGGGAGGCGTGTATGCTTGTTCGACTTCGAGGTCACGGGTCGGCGATGCTCCGTTCCATCTGGAGGTTCCCGATCCCCATCCACGGCGAAATCCCGAGATCATCTCCGATGACACTGCCGAAATCGGTCGCCCTTTCGGGCGTTTTCATCGATTCGGTAGCCGCGGTCACCGAGGGGGCTTTGCTTGGCGTGTGACCATCGCAATTGGTATACTGGGGTGTTTATCCCCCCGAAATTAAAAAACTTAATCATTCATTTTCGCTTGAGATCAAGGGTTAGAAGGCTATGAAAAAGATCTTATTTTGTGCGATCTTCCTGAGTTCGTTCGGCTTACTCGCGCAGAACGACATGCATGCCAACATCGATTTACAGTTTCGGTTCGCCAACCCCGGTGCCCGTGCACAGGCCATGGGTGGTGCGTTCATCGGTTTGGCCGACGATACCACCGCCATCTTCGCCAACCCGGCCGGACTGGCGCGTTTGGCCAGTACCACCGTGGTGGCCGAATTGGGCAACACCGACCGGGACAACAACATTCCGTTTTACAGCGGAACCATCGATCGGGTGGCGCTGCAGGACTTCGAGTTCAATTTGCAGGATCGGGACTTTCCCGAAACGACCACGTCCGTGCCCTTCGTGGCCTACGTCGATACGCGGTCTCGGTTGAAGTGGGGGGTGTTCTACGCCGAGCAGGCCAACTTCGAGCGGCGCTTCGAAACCGCCGGGGTGACCATTCCGCGCTATCGCAATCCGGACTATTTGAGCAACAACACCCTCACGTTTTTTCCCGACAGCGATCATTTCATCGATCTGCAGATGCGGACGGTGGGCGTCAGTGCGGGATTCGCGTTGACCGAACGGCTCTCGGTGGGGGTCACCCTCAATTACAACGATTTCCAGTACGAGGGCAAAACCGATCTGTTCATCCCCGATTTCCAGGCACTCTTTCCGAACGAAACCTTCAACCCCGCCTTTCTCGATGCGATCGAACCACTGATCGGCGATTCGCTGGCGCGGGTGGACGTCGACGGTGACGATCAGGCGGTCAGCGTCTACGCAGGAATTCTGTTCGCACCCAACCCGCGATTCAGCATCGGGTTGGCCTACAAGCAGCAGCCCAAATTCGAATACGACTTCACCACCAACGGTATCGACACCAACACGCTGGAGGAACTGCCCACCGAAACCGGCGTCGGCGATTTCCGGATGCCCGACAGTTACGGTGCCGGCATCAGCTTCAAGCCCACCGACCTGTTCATCTTTTCGTTGGAAATCAACCGGGTGCTCTATTCCGAGTTGGCGGAAGACTTTACCGCCTTTTTCGCCAATCCGGTGGACCCCGCCAACAACCGTCAAGTCGTCGGTGACGTCACCGAGTACCATGCCGGGATCGAGTACATCATCACCTCGACCACCTTTCCGCTATCGTTGCGTGCCGGCTACTGGTTGGAACCCTATCACGCACTGCAAAACGAGAAACTGGACACGCAAATCCTGTTCGGGTACACCGACGAAAGCGGAGACTTTCTGGCCAGCTTCCGACAAAACGTGTTTTTACAGCAGTTTGCTGAGGACGAAAACCACATCACCTTTGGCGCCGGCCTGAGTGTGGGGCGGCATTTCGCCTTGGATGTGGCTGCCGATATCGCGGACGAAACCAGTTCCTACAGCCTTTCCGGCATTTATCGATTTTAGCGAGGAAGCGACATGAAACGGCTTGTTCTCCCTATGTTTTTGATGTTGGCCGGAATCTCGGCCTTTGCTCAGCACAACAACCGCAGCGCGCGGGATCTGCAGTTCCGGTTCGGCAACCCCGGCGGCCGTTCGCTGGGATTCGGCGGCGCATTCCTGGCTCTTGCCGACGACGCGACCGCACCGGTAGCCAACCCCGCAGGGATGACGCGCACCACCAAGCGATCGTTGGCCTACGAGTTGAACTACGAGCGGCGCGACAACGAGATCCCCTTTCAGTCGGGCTCGATACTGCAGACCAACCTCTTTGAATTCGATTACAACTTCACTGCGGCCGACGCACCCGAAAGCCAGTTCCAGGTGCCCTATCTGGCGGTCGTGCTGCCCCACGGCAACCTGCGTTACGGCTTCTTCGTGCACCAGCAGGCCAAGCTGGAACGCAGTTATACCTCCGAGCCGATCACCGTGTGTCATCTCGGCTCCAATTTCTACCCCAACTGCGAGCTGGACGAACGGCCCGCGAGTTTCAACCCGTCCACCGATGTCCTGGACCTGGATATCGTCAACGCGGGTGCCTCGCTGGCCTACGGTTTCGGCGACACCTTTTCGATCGGCGCATCCCTGTTCTTCAGTCGTATGGACTATCAGGCCGATTCCGTCATTCTCGCCGAACAGGTGCTGGACACGGTGCGGATCGAGAAGTTGGCGCGTGGCGAGGACGAGGATTTCGGCGGCATGGTGGGCGCTCTGTGGCGCGCGACCAACGAACTGTCGGTCGGCGTGACCTACAAGTTCCAACCGGAATTCGTCTACACCGCCACCCTGAATTCCGAACGACCTCTGCCCGGAACCCCGGACAACTTCGTTCAGGAAGGCACCTTCAAGATTCCCGACTCACTGGGGATCGGCGTCAGCATCGCGCCGCTCGAGAACCTGACGATCAACGTGGACGCCGTGCGGGTCTACTATTCGGAGGTCACCGACGAATTGATCGACTTCACGGGCGTCGAGGTCAACGACCGGGTGGTGACCCAGGCGATGTCCGACATCACCGAACTGCACGTGGGCATGGAGTGGGTTTTCCTGAACCTGGCCTATCCGCTTTCCCTGCGCCTGGGTTACTGGCTCGATCCCTACCATGCCGCCGTCAACTCCATCGAGGACAGCCAGATTCTCGGTGGCTTCGATCCGCAGCAGCCCGAATTGCGAGACATCTTCTTCCTGCACCTCTTCGAGGAAGACGAGAACCACTATTCCCTCGGGTTGGGTTGGTCGTTCGGGGAGAACTTCCAATTCGATGCCGCGGTGGAAGTGGCCGATCAGAGCACCAATGCGACGGTGAGCGGTATCTATCGCTTTTGAACCGGGTTCGGCCTGCGATCCTTTGATTCCGGGCCGTCACCCATCGCCATGATTCAAGCGGCCGGCTCATGCGACGAGTCGGCCGTTTCCGCGAATGTCCTGGATCGGGTCAAAAAAAAACACGGCCTCGGTGGGCCGTGTTTTTTGGTGATCGGAGATGCGGAGCGATCAGGAGTTCGCCGGCTCCACGTAGGACACGGGACTCTCCGAGATGAAGAGCTCGAAGCTCTTGTATTGCTTGCCGTCGGCCGCCAATACGGCTCTCAGCGAACCGGAGCCGATGTTGATGAAGCTCTCGTGGTCCTTCATGAAGATATCGCCGATATCCTCCATGCGGGCCCGGCCCTGGCGGCGCAGGATGTTCTGAATGTCCATCTGGTCCAGGCCGTCGCGACGGCCCAGCGACAGGCAGACCGTGGTGAACGACTTGTCACGGCCCCGGCCCCGGTCACGACCCCGTCCACGTCCGCGGTCATGGCGTGAACCGCGACCTTCGGGGCGGCGATCCTTGTCTTCGTTACCGCGATGACGAGGTGCCGTATCTTCCTTGGGGGCAGCCGCTTGTTCGGTGTCGGGCGTTGCTGGTGCGTTCGCTTTCTGTTGATCCGCGTCGTGATCCCGGCCGCGTGCGGCGCGATCTTCGTTGCGATCTCGGTCGCGGCTACGGCCACGCCCGCGGTCGTCGTCGCGATCCCGTCCGCGTCTGCGGTCGTCGTCGCGATCTCGTCCACGCGTTTCGCCACGGCGACCACCGCGCCGTCCGCGACGGCGCCCGCCGTCTCCATCGCGATCGCGGTCTCGATCACGGTCACGGTCTCGATCACGGTCACGGTCTCGATCCCGGCCGCGATCGCGGCTGGATTCCGAGCGTTCGGGTTTGTTGTTCTGGTAGTGCTCGGTGGGATCCTCGGGGATCGCCGGACGCAGGAACTTTTCCAACAACAGCGGCAACAGGCTCTTGGCCTGCTCTGCGGTCAGGTTTTCGGCGAGTTGGGTGAATTCGTCGCCGATATCGGCATCCTTGGCGTAATCGATCGAGCTCAGCTTGCCCAGGTGATGGTTGATGCGACCTTCGATCACTTCGGCCTCGGTGGGCATCTGAATTTCTTCGGCCTCGATGCTGTTGGCGATCAATGCCTGGCGGAACCCGGCCAGGTCGTGGCTGGACACCAGGGAAATGGCCACGCCCGATTTACCCGCGCGGCCGGTACGGCCGGTGCGGTGGACGTAGGTTTCCGAATCGCCGCTGGAGCTGTAATTGAACACGTGGGTCACGGCCGGCACGTCGATGCCGCGTGCCGCCAGATCGGTACACACCAGGTGTTGCACGAGGCCGTTGCGCATCTTGCCCAGCGTCTTTTCCCGCTGGGTTTGCGAGAGATCGGAAGACAGACCCTCCGCATTGACGCCGGCTTTGGCCAGGAACAGGTGGACCGATTTCACTTCCGAGCGCGTGTTGCAGAAAATGAAGCTGATCTCCGGCTGCTCCTTTTCCAGGAAGGCCAGCAACCCACGTTCCTTGTCGGCCGCGTCGACCATGCAATACCGGTGAGAAATTTCCTTGGGCGCGATTTCCTTCTCGCTCAGGGTGATGCGTTCCGGTTCGTCCATGTGCTGGTGGATCAGGCTTTCGACGCTGTAGGGGAAGGTGGCCGAACTCATCACGATTTGGCGGCGTCGGGGCAGGTGTTTGAAAATGAGCTGAACGTCTTGAAGGAAACCCATCGACAGCATTTTGTCCGCTTCGTCCAGCACGATGCCGCGAACGACGGAAAAGCTCATGGTGCGCCGCTTGAGGTGGTCCAAGATGCGGCCCGGCGTGCCGATGACGATCTGAGCGCCCTCGCGCAAGGCGTTGATTTGGGCTTTCATGTTGGCGCCGCCGTAAATGGCGGCCACACTGACGCTCATATTCTGCGACAGTGAATCCAGTTCCGCGTAAACCTGGGCGGCCAGCTCACGAGTGGGAACCAGGACCACGAACTGAACGGCGGGAACGTCTTCCATCACGCCATTCAGGAGGGGCAGTCCGAATGCGGCCGTCTTGCCGCTGCCGGTCTGTGATTGAATCACGACATCTTTCTTCTCCATGATGACCGGAATGGACTGAGCTTGTATGGGGGTTGGGCTTTCATAGCCCTTGGCCTTCAGGTTTTCCAGGATCGCATCCGAGAAACCAAGATCATTAAAGTTGTCCATGGCAACTCCTAAACATGTAGGTGGTCGAAAAAATCGCGCGGCTGGGCCTCGACGACATGTGGGAGGCCCAATTGTGCTTGGATGGGAAAACGTACATTTGAAACGCTTGCTTCTGTATTGAAATTGGCCTGAAGGCTTTTGGTTCGAGCGCGATGCCTTCGGTACCCAGCTCCGGATCCGACGATCACGGGTCGGCCGCCATTTTCCTCATTTGACCGGGGCACTTGGTGTCAACCCGGGTCATCAACATCTGCAAAACAACGCGGAATGCAACATTCAAACAACCACACGACCAATAGTTGTTACATCCGGGGCGGGAGCGGGGTAGTGGTACCCCTGGGTGGAATCGAACCACCGCACCTGGCTCCGGAGGCCAGTGCTCTATCCACTGAGCTACAGGGGCATGGTCGGAAAGTCTAGCAAATGTTCGACGAACTTGCTACGGTCAATTTGAACACAGGTGCAGATAAGCCGCAAGCAGTTAAACGAGATGGGGTGTGTTTGGCTGATACCACTGTGCATTCACTGGTTAGGGATCATGATCGAATGCCGGTCAGGCGGGTTCCGAGCCCTTCTGAGAACCTGAACGCAGTCTCGTGAAGAAGTTTTTTACTCGGGGAAATGTCGCGTGAGGATCCATGATGCCGGCGATGATCGAGACCGATGGGATTGTCGCCTAGATTACGATTGTCGCCGCCTCCGAGAAATTGAAGTGTTTTTCGGTTTTGCCGAAATGTGGTTAAAGCTATGATCCTTCCGAATGGGCTGATCGCGGGCGTAGGTTCGCGGTACCCACGAGTTCCTGTGTTTTGTGTGTTGGGTTTGGTCTTCCATCCGATAGGCTCGGCCGCTGTTTTTCTCCAAGGTGTCTTATGACTCAGCCTACGCGATACCGACTTCAAGATTTCGACCTCGAGGAAGAAGCGGATATCGAACCCGATGTCCGCTCGCAAAAATCTTCGAAGAAGGCCGAACACCCCACCGCGGGCGGTGATTTCGAAACCTACCCGTTGACGCGGCCCGAGTACATCTCGGCCATGGTACACCTCTATCGCGGCGAACTCACGCGCTCCAACACCTGGCGCTTGCGGCTGGACACGACCACCAACTGGGCCATCATCGCCACCATGGGCTTGCTTTCGTTCGCGTTCAACCTCAAGGAACACACCCATGGCAGCATCGTATTGGGCATGTACCTGGTCCTGCACTTCCTCACCCTGGAGGCGCGCCGCTTTCGCTTTTTCGACGTGTGGCGAACCCGATTGCGCATGATCGAGGAAAACTTCTACGGACCGATTCTGACGCGCGACCTGTCCAGTCCGGAACACAACTGGGGTGACCTGGTGGCCGACGACCTGCTTCACCCGCGTTTCAAGATCACCTATCTGCAGGCCTTTCGGACCAGGTTGTTGCGCAACTACGTGGCGCTGTTCATCATTCTGCTGTTCGGCTGGGCCGTCAAACTGTTGATGCACCCCCAGGCCGAGGGCATCCACTGGTGGGAACACATGGCCTTCGGGCCGATTCCCTGGTGGCTTTCGCTGCTCACCGTTTTTGCCCTGTACCTGTTCCTGGTGTGCGTGGTGATCTTCGTGCCGCCCTCCCACCCCGCGGAGGGGGATTATTGGAACGTGGAAAAACCGCTGGGGAAAATTTCAGATTTTTGACGGCCAACCCTGGCCGATTCCCGCGGGCATAAAAAAACCGGCGCCGAAGCACCGGTTTTCAGCATGCGACCGAAATCATGTCAGCGATTGCGGAGGATGCGACCTTCCTGGGTGGTTTTGTTGGCGAATTCGAAGTAGTCGACCGGAACCGAGGACGAAATCTGGCTGCCGTTTTCGAACGCCAGACCCAGTGCGGCCACGTTTTGGTTGCACTTGAATTCCAGGTAACCGTAGCCCAGGCCGGGGTTGCCCAACAGGGTGTCGATCTGCGGGAACAAGTCGTAGGTGGTGCCCAGCCACTTGCCGCCGGAGGGGATGCTGTTGACCGTGACGGTCGACAGCGGTTGGTCGTTGGCGCCGTTGGCGCCGTCGTCGTAGAGGTTCACCACGCAGTCGCAGGTTTGGGTGGAGGCGTTGGTGAGGGCCAGGCCGCGGAATTTCCGGCGTTCCGAATAGGCGTCGATGCGTTGGTCGATGTTGATCAGGAAATTGGGGCCCGGCGTTTGGACGGCCACGCCGACGGTGGCGTTCTTGGCGCCGTTCTCGAAACTGCTGTAGATGGCTTCCAGGCTGTAGCCCACGTCCGCTTCGTCGGAGTAGAAAAACGCTTGCAGGTTGGCGCGGTTCTCGACGATGTCGTCGAATTCGAACACCAGGATTTCGAAGGGGGCGATCAAGGCCCGGTATTGCGAGCCGGGTGTAAGCTGATTGCCGGCACCGTCGAAAATGACGGCGTTGACCAGGCGACCGTCGATGTCCAGCAAATCGAATTCGATCGTGATGGTGCGGTTCGTATCGTTGCGAACCATGACCGCGGATCGCCAGGAATCGTTGATGGCGAGGTGGGGGATCGCCTTGAGGACTTCCGCCCGCTTGGCCTGGCGGGTGTAGGGTCCGGTTTTGGAAGAAAGAATTTCAATGCGCGTACCGGCTTCCGCGGCCGATGCTGACTCGCCGGCGGTGAGTGGCGCGACCGCGACGGTCAAGATCATTAAGATCGAAAATACGAATTGCTTCATGGATGTACTCCTCGGGAATGAGTTTGCGGTCGCCAGATGCGGCAAAATCTGTTCCATTTGCCCGATCGTCTCGGCTGAAGTTGGGAAGTCGACCTGAGATAGCCTTCTGACAACGCCCGATTTGGGCCTAATCATAAGTGTTTTCGTCACCGAATGCGACGCATGCGATTGATTTTTGTGACGCACCAAATAGAAAAAGCTAACGCTGCCGACTGTCCTTTCCTGGCAACGGCCTGTTGTTTCCTGACGACGACGCCCCTGGTGTAACCGGCTGGGTGTGGTAGGGTAAGCCAGGGTCCTCGCGATGGGATGGGTGCGGCGTGCGTGCCGCGTCCTTTCGGGGGATTCGAGACGTTCACCTGAATCGATAAGCGAAATCCAACTGTCGGAGCGTCGCCGGCCTTGCGGGCTGAAGCCGGGGAACGGGAATTGCTCTACCCGGGAGCGACGTTTCCAATGAGCCAAAAGGTGGTTTTTTTCATGAACTTATCGCGCGTGAGCTACCATCGACTTCCCGCGATGCGATGGATTCATCTCCTTCCTTGGGCCCTGGTCTGGGCCGCGGCGGTGTCCGGCTCGTCGCTCCTCGCCCAGGTACGCATCCTGGATCCGCTCGAGGGAGCCTATGTCTCCGATCGCTACGAAGTGGTTCTCGAGATTGCCGAACCGAGCGTGGTAACTCGCACCCAGCTCCTGTTGAACGAGGAGCCTGTCTTCGACAAGGAGGGCGCCCACACCGCCGTTGTCGTGGATTTCGGCGAGACGATCGAACAGCATCACATCGTGGCGAGGTTGGTATTGCAGTCGGGAGAAACGGTGGCGTCCCCGGCTGTCGTGACCAAGGCCTTGCGTGTGGATTTCGAGACCACCGCGCGCGTGCTCCTCCTTTCGGCTTTGGTGAAAAACGGTCGCGGCAGTCCGATTCTGGGGCTCGAACGCAAGGATTTTCGCGTATTCGAGGACGGCAATCCGGTGGAGATCCGCAGCTTTTTCACCGAGCGCCTGCCCTTGGATCTGGTCTTGGTTCTGGATACGTCCTCGTCGTTGGGTCAAGAGGGCATCACCACCGTCCGCAAGGCCGCACACAGTTTCGTACAGAACCTGGCCGACAGCGATCGCGTCGCCATTTTCGAGATCAAGAACGAGCCCATCAAGGTCTTGGGCTTCACCAACGACCGCAAGCAAATGACGGCCAGTATCGGCGGTTTGAATTCGAAGGGGCAGACCGCGCTTTTCGATTCGCTCGGTGCGGCGTTGAACGACCTGGAAGGCCGAAAGCGCGGCAGGCGGGCCATCGTGATGTTCACCGACGGCCGCGACAGCATCTACGAGCTCGCCAGAAACAAGGCGTACCAAATGCGAGTGGCCATCGAGCGGGCCCAGAACGCCGAAACCGTGGTGTATACCATCGGCCTTGGGAAAAAGATCAATCGCGGTGCGCTGGAAACCATCGCGGCCGATACCGGTGGGCGCTTCCTCTATGCGGATCGGGCCCTGCGCTTGCCGAAACTCTTTCAGGAAGTGGTGTTGGACCTGAAGCACCAGTACGTGCTGGGTGTGGTGCCGAAGGCGACGAACACCGGGTATCACGCACTGAAGGTAGAGGTGCGCAAGCGCCGAGCTCGGGTGGTGACCCGCAAGGGCTACACGCTGAAATGACCGGTTCGGAAACCTTTCCTGCCGATCGAAGTGCGTCGCTCGGCAGTTCCCGCATCCAAAGTGGTTCGCTGGCCTGTAGGTTGGCCTGCCAGGCCGACGCTTCGAAGCAACCGAAGCCACGACGTCACCCAATCTCCAAGAGCGGAGTCAAAGGTTTCGCTGAAAGATCAGGGTCGAAGAGCGCGTCTGCTCGTAAGCGACGTAAGGCCTGTAGGTGGAGCAGCTTGCTCCACCAATCGAAGCGAACCAGGGAGCGATGAAGTACAGCGCGCAAGAGCGGAGCGAGTCCTGTTGGGTGGGAGCAATCGAGGCCTGGGCGCGCTTTTCTGTCTGGCGTAACGTGCTGATGTAGTGTGGGTTGCCTAGACTGGTTGCGCTGACAGCCTGCGCGGCCCGGCTCAACCTACAGGCCTGGCTGTTCTCTCGGCATGCGGGAACCGCGGGACTGCCCACTGTCGGTGATAGCCCGTTGGCGAATCATTAGGTTGCGCTCATGGGTATTGCGCTCCGTCGTCAATTGGTTTGCTTCGACGCGTCGGTGCCATTACGGGGCTTGGGTTATCGCTCCGGAGTCTGTGGCGATTCCCGGTGGGTCGAAAAATCCCGGGGCACCGGTAGACGCAGTAGGATGTGGAATCCGAAGGGGGTTTCCACCGCGTCCCGTGAAAATTCACCCACTGCCAGGGTCGCCAGGGCCTGGCTGAACTCGGGGATCAGGTCACCGTTGTGCCATACCCGACCCAGGTGGCCACCGCTCTCGCGGGATGGCGCGTCGGAAAACTCCCGGGCGAGCCGAGCGAAAGTGGTCGGATCGCTCGGCATGCTCGCTTCCAGCTCTTGGATCAACCGTTGCGTTTCCGCGATCGCCTCTTCCCTCGTACGCGTCACCTCCGTGCCCACCTGGGCCGCGTCGCGATGGGCGACCAAGATGTGTGCGCCGTTCCACGTCTCGATCTCGCGCCGCTGAAAGAAACCGAATCCACGGGGCGTGAGCAGGGGGCCGATCACCGCGCCCACTTCGGCCACCTTCATCTTTTCGACCAATTCGTGGGGGACTCGGCGGTCACCTTCCGCGAATACGCCCAACTCGATCGGACCCTGCTCGGGATCGAGCTCCCGGGCCACGGCCTCGAACGATTCAGGCGAAATTTGGCGGCCGATGTCTCGCGCTTTCTCCTCGGCTTCGGCCTTGTCCGGCAGTTGAGGGTCCTGGCTGGTCTCGGTGGCGAAGGGAATAAAAAGGCCCACGGCCCGATAATGTCGCGCCCGCTTGGTCTCGCGTCGAACGATATGGAATCCGAATGGTGTTTCGATCGGATCGGGCGTCACCTGTCCAACGGTCAGCCGATCCAGCGTGTCTTCCAGAGCCTCCGCCATTTCGCCCTTGTTCCAGGCGCCCAGGTGTCCGTCGGGCGAAGCGGCCGATGTGTTGGCGTGTTCGTGGGCGAGGTAGGCGAACAGGGTAGGATCGCTTTGTAGCCGGTTGGCCAGTTCGGAGGCCAACGCGAGGGCCTCTTCGCGGGTGCGAATCACGTCCAGGTCGGCGCCCACGGCGTCGCGATGGGCGATCAAGATGTGGGATGCGCAATAGTCGCCCTCGCGATCCAGGTACTGGACCAGGGGGGTCGCCATCGCCAATTGACGCGGCTCCTCCGGCTCGGGCTCCGGCGTGACCGGTTCGGGTTCCGTCTGGGACGTCGGCGGGATCGACGGGACCGGCTCCGAATCTCGAGGGGCCGGATCGTTGCTGCACGCCGAAACCATCAGAACGACAGCGATCAGGAGTACGGCTGTATGTTCCGTGATTCGTGTTTTCATTTCTGCCAGCCTCGGCTACTGGAAAAATGTGTCGCGTGCGGAGAGTTACCGATTCGTACGTGCCGGAGCGATGTAGGATCCGGTTCCCTTTCCATGTTCGGGTGAATACGCCAACCTTACCATGGCTTGGGCTTCGTTTTCTTCACGTCAGTTCTTCCCAAGTGATGTGTTGGCTTTCAACCTTAATAATCATACGCCCTTCCATCAAACTGACCAACAGGCTGCCCACCATTTCCTTGCGCCAACCGTGACTGATGGCGAACTTGGTGGTGTCTTTGCCCGATAGGGTGGCATCGATGAACGGGGCCAAATCCCGTTTGAGGATGATGTTGGCCGGCGCCATGTTGGCCTTGTGGGCGATTTCCTTGATGAGAATCCAGGCCAGATCCGCCAGGGCCTCGGCCTTGTCGGAGGGTCCCCGGTTCTTGCTCTCCTTGAGTTTGGGCCATTGAGAGCGGGGCAGGTCGCGGGCGCGCGCGTGGGTTTCCTGGAGACTTTCGCCGTGGCGTTGGACGAATTTGGGATGGATGCCGCGCCGAGATTTCAATTGATCGAGCGTCAGCTTGTCCATCTTGGCCAGCTCGACCATGACCTCGTCGCTCAGCACGAAACGCAGTGGTTTGTCCAGCTCGCGGGCTTTCTGGTCACGCCAAATGGCCAGGCCTTGCAGGACCACCAGGTCCTTCTCTTTGAGTTGACCGACTTTTTTGACCTTGCGCCAGAGACCGGCGGGGTCGGGATTGAAGAGGTCGTTGGTCAGTTGGGCCGCGGTTTCCTCTCGAATCCAGTTCAGACGGCCTTGGCTCTTCGCGAGCGCCACCAATTTGTCGTAGGCATCGGGCAGGTAACGCACGTCGTCCTGCGCGTAGCGGATCTGGGCGTCGGTCAAGGGTCGCTGCAGCCAGTTCGTGAAGCTGTCGCCCTTGCGCAACTGGATGCCCAGTGTCTTGGAGATCAGCGCCGCGTAACTGATCTGATCACCGAGGCCGCACATGCTGGCGGCGATTTGGGTATCGAAAATCGGTTGGGGGATCGATCCCATCTGATTGTAGAAAATCTCCAGATCCTGGCGGCTCGAGTGCAGGACCTTGACGATATCCGTGTTTTTCAAGAGAACGTGGAAGGGATCCCAATCGGTAACCTTCAAGGGATCGATGAGAAGCGGACCTTGTCCGGGCCAAGAGACCTGGATCAATGCCAAAACCGGATAGTAGGTGCGCTCGCGAATGAATTCGGTATCTAACGTTATAAAAGGTTGGTTCTCGGCCGATGCACAAATCTCGGCCAGAGCTTCATTCGTGGTGATATCGATCTGCATGGTTACTTGATTTGCCTCTCAAGACTCCATCTAAAAAGCCAAAACTAACACATGCTATCTTAAAAAGCTCGTGTAAACTTGACGGCCGCTCGGGCGGCTGGAGCCCATGGGTGGGGTGTGAAGGTCGTGCGGGGATGGGGCCCAGGTTGCGGTGTCGCGGTAGTTCAGGGCAGAGGACCCGAAGAGCCGATGGGCTTCCTGCGATTGCAGGCCGGGGCCCGAAAAGGGAAGGGACATCCAACCGGAGCCCATAAACAAAAAAAGCCTCGAAAGGACAATACCTTTGAGGTTCCGGTTCGAGCTGTTGAATTGTTGAGCAATCGGAAAAGAAAGGGGGGAAGTGGTGCCCAGGAAGGGATTCGAACCCCCATGCATTGCTGCACACGGACCTGAACCGTGCGTGTCTACCAATTTCACCACCTGGGCACGTGGACAAGGAGAGAAGATACCAGAATCCGTCGGAGATGCAACCCAAAAATTCAAAAAAAATCGGGAATCGGCTCTGGGCGCGGATCTCAGCTCGGTTTTCGGGCCCAATGAATGGCCACCGTGCGAAACATGAAATGACGAAAGGCGACGGATTGGAATCCGGCTCCGGAAAAAAGATCTGCCAGATCTTCGGCGGTCTCGAAAGACTGGGTCGAACTGGAGAGGTAGGCGTAGGCCGAGGCGTCGGCGGAGAGCAGCCGCCCCAGCAGCGGCAGGCCGTGATTCAAATAGGTGCGAATGAAGGGACGCAGGATGCCCGGTGGTGGTGGCGTGGTATCCAGGCAAACCACTTTGCCGCCTGGTTCGAGAACGCGGTAGACCTCGGCCAGGGCGGTGGGGATCGAGGCCACGTTGCGCAGGAGGTATCCGAAGGTGACCGCCCCGAAGCTGTTGTCGGCAAAGGGCAGGCGCATGGCGTCGCAGGCGATCCAATGGAGCTGCCCTGCATGGGGGCGGGTGATGCCGTGGCGCATCATGCCCAGCGAAAAGTCGCCGGCGATGACGGTGGCCTCGGGGAGCCGCCGTTTGAATTCCAGGGCGATGTCGCCGGTGCCCGAGGCCAAATCCAAAACCCGGCCACCCTCCGCCAGCTCCGCTCGCGCTACCACGAATCGCCGCCAGCGTTGGTCTTGACCCATCGTCATGACCCGATTCATGAGGTCGTATCGAGGCGCGAGCTTGTCGAACATGCCCTGGATGCGGGCACCTTTCTCTCCCAAATCGGCGTGATGGGATGGCTGTGCCCCGTGTTCGGGTTTGGTTTCCGGTGTCATGATTCGTAACCTTCGATTTTCTGGATGTTCTGTTCCCAGTTTGCGCCGTCGAAAGGCGTGATCTCCACCTTGCGCCAGTCCAGGTCGGTCACGCAGCGCAGGTTGACGTCGTACCCGTCTGGATGGGATCGCGGAACATAGAAAGGAGAAACACCGCAGTGGCTGCAGAAATGGTGTTTGGCTTCACCGGTGTTGAAGCGGTAGGTCGAAAGGTCCCGCTGGCCCTGCAACAGTTCGAAGTCCCCGCTGGGAACGATCAGGTGAATGTACCCTTTCTGAAAGCAAATGGAGCAATTGCATTCGAGGGCTTTTTCGAACATGGCGCGAACGCGGAAGCGGATGCGCCCGCAATGGCAAGTGCCTTCCTTCCAAACCGGAACCATGGTGTGCCTCCCTCGGGGATCGTCGCGTGCTTTCGAGAACGGGGCGCGCGTCGGCGTCGCGTGACGGTTTGCCTGGCCGGTGCCTCCCGGTGATGCCCCGGGCCGCGGTGCGACTTCGGTCGAGCCCTCGTTCTGGGCGGCCACATTATTTCACGCCGCCTTGGGGTGTCCAAGCAAAAGTCTTCTCCTTCGCCCCGGAGCAGGCCCGGGCTGCCAGGTCCCATACCTAATTAATATGAAGGTTCCGCGAACGCGACACGGACGGTGGTGGGGACTGCAAAAAAACCGTGACCCGGTTTCCCATCCGTTCCTGTTCTTCATGAATAGAACGCGACTCCTGATCTGGACCCGCCTCCGGGGCCTGTCGCGAGATCTGACGCTCGAGTTGGGACCTTTGTCCCGGATTTGGAGGAATCATGCTTATTTCTGTTTTTGACTTCACCCGCCGGAGTCTGGACCCGGTGGAACGCGATTGGGCGATCAAGGCCGTGAACGCCCAGTTGGCCGAAGATTTTGCGCCCGGTTGGGAGGTCGGCGCCTCGGTGGTTGTCGAATCGCTGGATCTCTCCCGTCCCTTTCACATCCGCCCGAAGGGGAAGAGCGCCGTGGTGTTGGTAGATTCGGTCGAATCCATGCCGCACGAGGTATTGCGCACCTGGCGGTCGGCCGGTTTTGGGTTCTCGGTGGTCTGTCCGGACCTGGCCGTCGATGCCGGCGAACCCTGGACCCGGGTGTTCTCCCGCGAGATCCTGCAGGCCGTGGCCTTTCCGCGTGGGCCTCGCTACATTCGCGGGCCACATCCGGAACTACCGGGGCGCGAGGTGTTCCACCTTCGATTGATCTGCGCGCCCGTTTGGTCGGAGGGTTACCGGGTGATGGGTGTGGATGTGGCGGATTTCGTTCTTCCTGGCTATTATTCCCGGCTGCACATGCCCCGCCGCCATCAAAAGGCCTTTTTACCGTTACAGGCCTTCGGCAAGCTGCCGGGCGGTTTTCTCGCCTACCTCGATCCTCGCGAAAACGAGGTCATCCATTACTTCGGCGAAGACGGCACGGCCGCGGATGCCGCGAATCGCTATCTGGCCCACGCTCCGGCGCGCCGGTGGTCGCATCGGCCGGTTCCCTTCGTGCCGATCTGGTCGCGGCCCCCTGAAATGCCCGCGGGGGATTCCTCCGGCGTTGGTCGGATTCCCGACCCGCTTTGCTTCGCCTGTGGCTCTTCGTTGCGGGGCCTGGGACCCGGTGCCCGAGTCGCCGTGACTGCCGGTCGTCGCGAAGGGGGTGGATGAAGCCGCCAAGGTCGACCGGGGCGGTTCGCGGCCCTCGTGCGCGGGCTTGGCGTGGCGCGACGTGAAGGTCCCGGCTAAAATGCAATCATCACCTCATTTCCGACGAATGCTCGAACGAGGCTCGCCCTCGCCTCGTTCGACCACTCGCCTTTTGCCGAAGGAGTGCCTCTTGTCTTGGGATCTTCTGCCTGCTGTTCTGGTTACGGCGATACTCACCAGTGCCTTCACCCTGGGTGGCGCATTTCTGGTCATTCGGTTCTGGCTTTGGAGGGTGCTCGAGCGGGAACTGGACGACCGGTTGCTCGAGGCGGAGAAGGATTTTCGTGAAGAATTAGAAAAGACCGCCGAGGAATTGATCCCCGAATTCCGCAAGGAACTTTCCGAAGGCTTCCAGGAATCGGCGGAGGAACTGCTGCCCGATTTCCGCAAGGAGGTCAGTGAAGGATTCGAGGAGGCCGCGCGCGAGTTGTTGCCCGAGTTTCGTTCGGAGTTGAAGGAGGCATTCGAAGAGAGTGCCCGGGAGTTGCTGCCCGAGTTTCGGAGCGAAGTTCAGGAAGGCTTCGAAGAAGGCGCCGCTCGAGTCCTGCCGGAATTTCGCAAGGAGGTCAAGGGCGGCTTCGAAGACGCCATGATTTCGGCGGCGGGTGGTGAGCTGGTCGATCGCACGGCCCAGAAAGTGGCCACTCAGGGCAGCCGGTTCGTAGCGTCGGGCCTGAACCTGATTTTCGGAAAACCGGGACAACGCAAGGACGAAAGGAAATAGGAGAATCGCACCGGATCTGGAAGAAAACGTTGGGACCGACGGAGCGCCCTCGGGTCGCCAGCCTGGAGCCCATCCAGCCGGGTCGTTTGGAATGTCGCCATGTTGCCGTTCCTGGATGGGCGTCGGCCCGAATGACGAGGTCTGTAGCCGGGATGGACACCTAGCCCCAAAGAAGACTACCGAACGGATATGAATTGAGTAAAAAAGTTCTGTCGTAATCGGGTTTGGTAAAATTTGATAAGATGTTTTTGCGGTTACGCCTAATTTTGTTATAATTTTTTCAAGATGAAGGGCGAATGCTTAGGTTGCCTTCCCGCCTCGTAAGCGGCGGTGCGGCGCCTGATCGCTCATTCGACTGCTGTTGTTGTCCTTAGTCGGCCTTGGCGGTGTTCGGAACTCCCGAGCATCCCATTGAAAACCGTGGCAATCCACTGGGGAAGCGGGTAAAAATAGGGCTTTCATTCGGCGGGGTCGCATGTGTCGTGCTCTCAGGAGCGGGCACAGGGCGACCGGGTTTCCGATGAGGCCGACCGGCACTCCCCCAAGCCGCGAAGCACCACGGTTCCGATTCGCTGATGGATCGGAAGCGACTCGGTCCGGAAGCGTGCGACCCCTGAGAAATGACTCATTTCAAGAGATGCTCCAGGAGGCTCCCATGAAGGCAAGCGTGCTCGAAGAATTTGAATGGCGTGGTCTGGTATACGACAAAACCGAAGGCCTGGGCCAATGGTTGGCCGAGGAGAAGGTTTCCGCATATATCGGCTTCGATCCCACCGCGGATTCTCTGCACGTGGGTAGCCTGTTGCCCATCATGGGCCTGGTCCGCTTACAGCAGTACGGGCACCGTCCCATCGCCCTGGTGGGCGGGGGCACGGGCATGATCGGCGATCCCAGTGGCAAATCGAAAGAGCGCAATCTTTTGGACGAGGAACAACTGGCCAAGAACGTGGAAGGCATCCGCAACCAATTGGCCAAGTTCCTGGATTTCGAAACCAAGGAAAACCCCGCCAAGCTGGTGAACAACTACGATTGGCTGGGCAAAATGAATTTCATCGAGTTTTTGCGCGATGTGGGCAAGAACTTCACGGTCAATTACATGATGGCCAAAGAATCGGTCAAGCGCCGCATCAACAGCGAGGAGGGCATCTCCTACACCGAATTCACCTACATGATGTTGCAGGCCTACGACTTCTACAAGCTCAGCCAGAGCGAGGACTGCTACCTGCAGATGGGTGGAAGCGATCAGTGGGGCAACATCACCGCGGGCATCGACTACATTCGCCGCCAAGGCGGCAAGAAAGCCCACGGGCTGGTGTTCCCGCTGGTGACCAACAGTTCGGGAGCCAAATTCGGAAAGTCCGAAGAGGGCAACATCTGGCTGGATCCCGAAAAGACCTCGCCCTACCGGTTCTACCAGTTCTGGTTGAACTCGTCGGATTCGGATGTCTTGGGGTACTTGAAGAACTTCACGATGCTGGATCAGGACCAGATTGCCGAGCTCGGCCATCGATTGGAGACCGATCCCGCCTCCCGCGCAGCTCAAAAACGGCTCGCCGAGGAAATCACACGGACGGTTCACGGACAGGAAGAGCTGGACAAGGTTCAGCGTGCCTCGAAAGTGATGTTCGGCGGCAGTGTGGAGGGCCTGACGGCCGCCGACATTTCCGCGATTATTCGCGAAATGCCGGCCACTGATCTTGCGCGTGAAAATTTCGAGGGTGAAGGTTTTTGGGTTCCTGAATTATTGGTAAGCTGTGGTGTGACCAAATCGAAAGGGGAAGCGCGCCGCCTGGTGACGAGCGGTGCGGTGTACGTCAACAATCAACGCGTTGCCGATGCCAACCACAAAATCGTTTTGGATCAGGCCATCGACGGCCGGTTTTTGGTGCTGCGCAAGGGCAAGAAAAATTACCACCTCGTCAAGATTTTGTCTTGACGCATCTTGTTTGCCGCGGCCAGGGGAACCTGGCCGCCCAAATGCACAAGGGGGAGTGCTTTGACTCAAGAGAAACAATACCGCGGTATTTTGCCGGAACCCACACCGGAAAACGGTTTTCAGGCGTCGGGCGGTCTTAGTGTCAGTTTCCTGTTGGGTACGGACGTTCACATCGGTGAACCCGAAACCTGCGAACAACGCGTGGCCATCACGCCCGAGCAGATGGGTCTGCTGAAACGTTGGTTGAACGAGCTCGGTATCGAAGGGCGGTTCTACGTGGTTTCCGGTGCCGGAAACGGCGCCGGTTTTTCGGATGGAATGTACGTCGAGGTCGGTGCGGAAATCGTCGAGGAAGAGGATTTGCCGCGATTGGAGCGGCTCCCGGACGTGGTGCACGCGCTCAAGGAATCCACGGCGTACGAGGCCACGATTCCCGGCGCCTTCATCCGTATCGGCGCCCTGCATTCCGGTGATTTCACGCCGGATAGCGGCTTGGCCGAGTTCATTGCGGGCGGTAGTTTCTGCGGCGTCTTCGACGGTTCGGCGGTGGGCGGTTTCGCCTATCGGTGCGAGACCGATGTCAAGCCCAAGTATCCCGTTCCCCTGCGCTCCAGCATGTCGGTATACGCGGGAAAGTTGGCGGGCCTCGACGTCAGCGAGCACCTGGATGTCGACGAAAAGGTGGTGATTTCGGGCGGCGGCATCGCCGGCACCAGCGCGGTCAGCGTGTTGCTGGAAGAGAAGAACTTGGAGCGCATTCGCGAAATCCTGATTTTGGAAAAGTCTCCCCTGCGTTGCGAACAGTTGCGCGAGCAGTACGCCGAATACCCGAAGGTCCGCATCAAACAGAGCGGCAACGTGGCGGATGAAGATTTGCAGGGCGCCAAGGGTTTCATTTTGACCATCTTCCTGCAGGGAAGCGGCGCCACACCCAAGGTCGCGCGCGTCGAACAGATGCGCCTGATGCGCGAAGGCGCGGCCATCGTCGATGTGGCCATCGATGAAGGCGGCGGCATTCGCATTCCCAAAGACGACGAAGTGGATTCGGTGACCGGTGGACGACCTCGCATCACCGCGGCCGACGTGCGCGGCGAGATTCAGGCGCTGGGCAAAAACCTCGCCTATACCGCCGACAACCACATGCCCCGTCGCCAACCCAAGTTGGCATCGGTCGAGCACGGCGAAACCGCATTGATGTATCTCGCCACGCTGATGTACCTGTGCGCTTTGAAGGGGTCGCCGGAAGCCGCCCTGAAGTTCATTATGGATCAGGACTACATGGAGCATCCCAAGACGATCATGTCGGCCTTGGTTCTGGACCTCAAGCACGGCATGGCCTTCGCCCGTCAGGACAATGTCATGGTGTTGTACCGTCACGTGCTCAAGAAGTCCGACGAAATTCGGCTGTTTCTCAAGGAACGCGGCGTTCAGGGCGTGTTCGCCTGAACCTCCCGGGGCCGGGTGTTCGCGATCGAGAGAACGCCCGGTCGATCCTGCGGCAGGTCTCTTTCTCCACTCTCGGGATTTCCACTGAAAGGGTGCGGTGACGAATACCGGTCGCGCGCCCGCCACCACGGGACCGACGGCGTCGTTTCACGCCGTCGCTATCGACCCGGATCAGTGGGCGCGACTGTCCATCTTTTCCTTCTGGTCGAAAAATTTTTTCAAGGGTTTCAGGTGACGGGCCTCCATGTACTGCGTCGCGGCCGGCGGCAGGATCCGGGTGGCCTCGGTGACCAGGCCCGAGCGAACCAGGCCACCGAGGCCGGCCAGATCGTATTCGATACCCTGACAGATGGGGTGATCGACCTTCCAACCGGTGTCCGGATAGCCTTCTAGATCCTGATTTCCGTTCTCGTTGGAGAGGATCTGGCAGTTCAACGACTGACCCTTGTCCATAAAGAATTGGTTTTTGCAGCTATTGCAGGTGGTCTTCAGTTTGCCCAAGGGGACTTTGGCCAGGGCAATCGTCGATGTTTTCCCGCATTCGGGGCATTTGATCTCCAAATTCATCGCACGCTCCAATTTGCCAATCGGCGGCATGTGTGGGGTTGACGTCGACTCCGGTCGCGAGTGGTGAATGCTTGGAAAGCAGGTTCGGCGGAAGTGGGATGGGAGTTGACGCGTACCCATCCAGATACAGCGGTTTTTTGCAACGGTTCCTCGGAACCGGCAAGTTCTCCCTGCAGATTGGTACCGGTAATCAGGTGTCAGCTAATTATCTGTGGACAAGAATCTTGCCGAGAACTGAAGCCTGAGACCGGGTACCGTGCCCATCCAGCCGAACTGCCATGGGTGTTGTCACCATTTCGTTTCTGGACGGACACTAACTATGCTATCGGTTGGAATGAGCCTCACTTGAAGAGTCACGGGTGATCCGCCGGCGCGGGATGCGGCCCTTTTCTTCGACGGTTCGTGGCTGTTCGAGCCAACTCGTTTATTTTCACTTCGCGATGCCGGTCCGAAAGTCTCGGAGGCACCGACTCAGGTTAGAATGGGTTCATGTCGAAGCCATCGATGAGGTAGGGTCCGGGCCAGGATTCGTCGCGGTGTTCGGATCGCCCCGGCGCGCGTGCCCGGTAGCCCCCGATCGCGGTCGACGGGCTCTTTGGATATTCGAAACCAACCTCCAAGCCAGGACGGGCTCGTATGTTGAAAAAACTGTTGATGTTTTTGTTCCTGTTGCTCGTTTTGGGGGGAATCGGCTTCGCCGTGTGGTTTTTTTTGATCGACGGCAATGTCGATGACCTGCTCGGTCCTTCGTTCCCCAAGCAGGCCAAGGGATTGAGCCGGCCCGGAGAGATCGCGATGCACGGCAACGGCATGGCCTCCCTGTCCGCTCAGTCCGAGCGGGATCTGCTCTTTCTGCAGGGGTTGTTGCACGCCCATCACGCTTCGGGCCGCCTCCAAGCGTTGCGCGATCTGTTTCAGGGACATCCCGCCGCGGACTTGCCATCGGAGCTGGCCGAACTGGCTCCGTTGTTCTACTACCTGGATCTACACGACCTGGGTGAGCGCTGCCGCGAGCTGTATCCGCCCTATCTGCAGGTACTGCTCCAATCCTACGCGGACGGGCTGACTGCCGGAATGGGCAAGGGTCAAGCCTGGACGGTGGCCGACGTGCTCATGGTCCATCGCGGTTACGCGTTTTTGTTCGGCCGCAACTGGGTCAAGGATTGGGGCGCCCGCAACCTGGCCTCGGCATTCGGCATCGAACGGGCCGCCCAGGTCTTCGACTATCCGGTCCCGACTTCCCCGGCCGACGAGATGGTCTTCGCCGCCGAAGTCGAGGGCCTGTTTCGCCGACCCTGGATCGAGCTGGTCCGCGTGGCCGGAGAGGGGGGCGTCATGGCGCAACAGGTGCGTGGCCACCCTTATCTGCGTTTTCTTCCCTTGCCGACCCAGTTGGAAATACCCGAACGGCTGTATGCGGAAGGTTTGAGTCTCGTCGGCGTGCCCTTTCTCTGGTCCGGCAGGACCGAGACCGTCAATTTCGTCGTGCAACCCGTGCTGGCCGACGACGAGTACTTTTACCAGTTCGACCCGGCCTCGTTGCTGGGCCGCGAGGACTTGTTCATCGTGAACCGGGATGCGCCGGGACGGGAACGCTATGAGGAGGCGCCCCGTTACTCATGGTTCGGGCGTCGCGTGACGCCCCTGGTCTCTACGAGTTCGGGGCGGGAAGTCTTTTACGACTGGGATGGATTTCGTCCCAGCATGGATCTGGCCGCCTTCTACCACCTGCTGCACGCCGCCAATGTGGACGAAGCGGTGACGGCCTTTCAGTATCATCAAATGCCAGCCGTGACCCTGAGTCTTGGCAATGCGGGTGGACGCTGGTTTCACCGTCGTTACCTGCCTGAGCCTCCCGGTCGGGCCTGGTTCCCACCGGCTGCCCAGCCACGGGTGTTCGATCGTGCTTACGTCGAGCCGAGTCCCCCGTTTCGGAGTGTTCTAGGGCTTGATTTTTCCTCGTCGGCCGAGCAGGCCACATGGGCTGATCTGGCTCGTGGCAACGGTTGGCGACAGGCCTCCGAACTGGATCGGCAACTCACCGAGCTACTGCTCTTCAACCTGGACGGCTCGCTGCGCAATCGATTGGGAACCGAGCGAACGGAACGCGCGGTCACCCTCCTGCGGGGTGACCAGGACCCCGTTCGCGCCTATTTCCTTCAGGCGATCTGGGACGAGGGCCGTCAGGCGCTGGGTGGACAGGTGTTCGAAGAAGGGGCTTCGGCGTTCGTCACGGCCATGGACCTGGAATTGTCTCGGCTGATATTGGAAGCGCTGCAGCGTCGAGGTGGCGAGGGCATTCTCACCCAGGCCGGGGTACGGGGCCAGAACGAATTTCTGTTCCAGGTATTGCGCCGCGCCTTGGCCCGTTTGGACAAGGCCGATGACAGTGGGTCTTTCACGTATCGCGACCCGTCGGGCAAAGAATTGACCTCCGCCCGCGTATGGCCGGCAGGTGTCCCGGCGGTGACCGCCCCGGCCGTAACCGCCGGTGGAGATCGAGTGATTCAAGTGTCCTTCTCGACCCTCGTGCTGGCCGATCCCTTGTTCATGTGGCGGTATCCGGCACTCGAAAAGAACGAATTGGGTTCCCCTCAAAAAGTGTTTTTCAGTCCGGCCGAGGCCCGCACCTGGACGATTCGGCCCGCAAAATAGCGCCGATCGCCCTTCTCCACGGAGGTGACCCACTTCCCACCTCTCTTGCGTGGCGACCGGTGATCCGATTTACGGCAAACCATGGATGCGACGTGTCCCCGAGCGGGGATTGTGCGTATAATGTGCCTTGAATCAACGTTTATGACTTCATTTTCCTATTTCGCTTTGCGGCCGGAATCGATTCCTGCGAGGACGGTCCGCCCGGAATTGTCGTGACCGGCATCGGCCGGACGCGGTTACGGGCTTTTCTCGAGTGGCACATGGTCGACAGTATTCACAACCTCTCCAAAGAACAACTGCTGCACGTGCTCAAAACCAATCTCGCCGGTTGGAACCAGTTGCGCGCGGGCTTTCCGGATTACGTGCCCAATCTGAGCAAAGCCGATTTGAGCGGTGTCAACCTCGCGGGTGCGGATTTGCGGCGGGTCAATTTGATTCGGGCCGACCTGAGCGGGGCCAATCTCAACAAGGCAGACCTCAGCCGCGCCAACCTGATCAGCACCCATTTGGCCGATGCCAACCTGAGCGGCGCGCTGCTCAAGGAGTCCAATCTCATGCGCGCGGTACTCGACCGTTGCAACCTGAATCGGGTCGACCTTTCCGCGGTCAATTTCGCACAGGCCTCGTTGGTGGGGGCCAATCTGATCCGCGTCAACCTGGCCAGTGCCGTGCTCACCGAAACCAACTTCACCGAAGCCAACATGGTGCATGCCTGCCTGACCGAGGCCCAATTGGAGAAGGCGATTCTGGTCAAAGCGAACCTGATCAACGCGGACCTGGAACGCGCCAATCTCTGCGATGCCGACTTGAGCGGAGTGACCCTCAACGAGGGAAAGTTGGCCGGCGCCAATTTGAAGCGCGTCGACCTGTCGATGGCCGATCTGAGCTGGGCCGACTTGAGCGAGGCCGACCTGGTTGGGGCCAAGCTGCGACGGGCCGACCTGACCAATGCCGATCTCAGCGGCGCTTGCCTTCAGCATGTGGATTTTACCGGGGCCACCCTCGCCAAGAGCGATTTGAGCGAGGCCGACTTGATCGGTGCGACCCTGATCGGGGCCGATCTGGAACGAGCCCATCTCGAACGGACCCTGTTCGGCGAAACGCTTTTTGGAAATTCGCGGTTGAAACATGCCGAGCAACTGGCGACCAGCGCATTTCGCGGGCCCTGCGGTCTGGATCACCGCACGTTGATGCAGTCCTGGCCCTTGCCGGTCGCCTTCCTGCAAGGCTGTGGTCTGCCCGACAACATGATCGAAGCGCTCGCCAAACGCGATTCGGGCTACCACTCGTGCTACATCTCCTTCAGTGGCTACAGCGATCGCGATACCGAACTGGTGGAGCGGCTCCACACCGATTTGCAGGTCAAGGGCATCCGGTGTTGGCAATCGCCTTATCGCAGCCGCGATCAAAAGGACAGCGAGCGACCGGCCGAGGCGGGTTCACGGACCACCGAACGGGTCGTCATGGTGCTTTCCTCGCACAGCATGTACAGTGAATGGCTCAAGAACGAGGTGGCCTTTCTGCGCAAGCAGGAAGCCAAGGACGGAGCTCGGCGGTTGTTCCCGGTGAGCCTGGTGGATCAGCAGGAAGTCGCGGAATGGGTATGTCCCGATCCGGAGACCGGAGTGGATCATGCGCCGGCCTTGCGGGAGCACGGCATCCTCGATTTCAGCGAATGGCGCGATTCGGACAATTATTCGTTCGCCATCGAATTACTTCGGGACAGTCTTCGTTTCATGTGAGGAAGCTCGGGGCCGCGAGCGCGGACCGGGCGATCGGCGAGGGTGGTTCGCCGCTGATCCTAAATGCCCGCGAACCGCGCGTCAACCCATGGGAACCCTTCGATTCCGGGTGGAAAAATCGCGGTGGGACGGTGGATATGGCGGTTTTGCCGCAGAGCCTGGGGCCGAAACCTCGTATCCATCATGTAAGATGGTTCCTTGAACTGTATCGACCGATGGTTTCGGCTCGCACCACGGCGGCTTTCCCGATTTCCCATGCCGTGGGGCCGAGTTCGGAATGTCGCGGCCCGGGGGGGTCTCTTGCCTCTTTGTACCTTTTTGTTACTGTCCCTTCTGGGGTTGGAGTCCGACCAGGTGGCCCGTGAACTCCAAGCCCACATCCGCTTCCTGGCCGACGACCTGTTGGAAGGTCGCGAGACCAGCTATCGCGGCCAACGTCTGGCCGCCCGTTACCTGGAGACCCAGCTCGAACTGGCCGGCTTGCAGCCGGTGGACGGCGCATCGGACCACGGTTATTTGCAGCCTTTCGACGTGCGTGTCGCCGAGGCCGAAAACGAGTCCCATCGAGCGCGGTTCCGCGGTGGCGGACGCGGCACTTCCTGGGCCCATGGTCGCGACTATCAGGTGATTCCCTACGGCGTCGGGCGCTACGACCGGGTCGCACCGATGCTCTATTTGGGTTACGGCATCAAGGCCGGCGATTACAACGACTGGGCGGGTATGGAGGCCAAGGACCACTGGGTCGTGGTGCACGACGGCCTGCCCGAGAACCCTTCCAAGGACGGCCCCTTCTCCTCCAAGGAAGCCCAACGGTTTTCCAATTTCATCAAGTTCTACAACGCCCACGGTGCGGAAGCGGCGGGCCTGATCATTTTGAAAAAGCGAAACCCCGACAAACCCCTGAGCTACCTGCCGGCGTTGCGGGATATGGAACTGGTGGAAACCAACGAATTCGAAACGAAGCTGTTTCCCATCCTTTGGGTCTACGAGGACAAGTGGCCCGAACTGTTCGGCCGCAGTTACGAACGGTTTCAGGAAGCGCACGACCAAATCGTGACCAAGGAGCGGCCGCGCTCGATGGAGATCCGCGGCCGGAAGCTGGCGCTGAAGCTCAACATTCAAAATCGCGTACGGCAAACCGAAAACGTGGTGGGTTGCGTACCGGGGACCGATCCGCAACTGCGCGACGAAGCCCTGGTGATCAGCGGCCATTACGACCACCTGGGCGTGATTCACGGTGAGGTCTTCAACGGCGCCGACGACAACGGCTCCGGTACTGCCACGCTGTTGTTGTTGGCTCGCCACTTCGCCAAGAACCCCACCCGGCGCAGCTTGATTTTCGCCTTTTTTACCGGTGAGGAGCAGGGCCTGTTGGGATCCGACTGGTTCGTGGCCAACACCCCGATTCCCCTCGAACGCATCGTGGCCAATATCAACGTCGACATGATCGGCCGCAACGCGACCGACACCATCGGCGTGATTCCTTCTGCCGGCAAGAGCGTGTCCACCATGAACGAGGTGCTCGATGCCGTCAATCTCAAGCAGAGCCAGGCATGGAGCTTCGACCGCAGTTTGGACAAGTACCACAACCGCAGCGACCAATATCATTTCGCCAAGAACGGGATACCCACCCTGTTTTTCTTTTCCGACGTGCACCCGCACTACCACAGCCCCGCCGACGATTGGGAGCGCTTGGACTACGACAAGCTGGCGCGCTTTTACACGCTGATGCGAGATTTCCTGACGGAAGTCGGCGATCGGGAAGAGCGTCCGAAGTTCTTGGAAACCGAGGCGGTTCCCGATCCCTGAGCGACACCGGGTTCGGCGGTCCTTTCAGCCCGGCTGTTCCGGGCCTTGGCAGCGATGATTTGTTGTGTTAGACTGCGACGTTCCGGGCCACGCCCGTATGTCATGGAGGAATCTGATGGGCTTTTTCTTCATCATCCACTGTTTTCTTTGCGTACTTTTGATTCTCGTTATTCTTTTCCAGGATGGGAAGACCGGCGGGCTCGTAAGTGTGGCCGATAATTCGAGCTCTCTTTTCGGCGCTCAAGGTGCGACCAGCTTTTTGACCAAATTTACCTCGGCGATCGCCATCCTCTTTATGGTTTCGTCCATGTTCCTGGCTTACCGCAACTCTCCCGACAACCAAGGGATCGCTTCCGGCTTCACGCCCACGACCCAGGCTCCGGTAGAGAGTACCGTGGTTCCCTCGAATGGAAACTCTGGCGATGCCGGTTCTTCCACCGTTCTTCCCGAAGGTATTCAGGCCATCGATGCCGAAGGCAATCCGATCAACCTCAAGGAGGCGATCACCAACCAAGAAGTGATCACCGATCCCAGCCAGCTTCCGCCGGACCTGCGCGAGGCTGAAATGCAGCGGATCAAGGAAGAAACGGAAAAAGCGAAGAAGCGCGCGCAGGAAGCGTCCGAGGGTAACGATCCCTAAAAAAGTTTCTGGAAATACAGCTTGCTTTTGCAGCGGTGCTTTTGTAGAATGCACCGCTGTAACAGAGATGCCCAAGTGGTGAAATTGGTAGACACGCTATCTTGAGGGGGTAGTGACCTTTCGGTCGTTCCGGTTCGAGTCCGGACTTGGGCACCACCTCAAAACAAAAAAGGCACCCCCTCGGGTGCCTTTTTTGTTTTGGGGCTGCGTTTCGGATCGAGGATTCGCGAGTGCGGAGGCCGCCCGTGTTTTGGATGTTGTTGATGCTTCTGGGGGCCCAGCCCGGCAAAGCCCCGTTGGAAGGGCTCAGTCCCGATCGCTTCTCGATCCACGAAATCCACGGCGTGGAAGCGCCCACCGGCATCCTGTGTCACGAGGGGGCCTGGTACCTGACCGCCGGACTGCCGGAGTCGCGTCCCGGCCTGTTTCGGCTCCTGCGCGAAACCAACGGCCGTTTCGAGGCCAAGCTGGCCTTTCCCGCGATGCAGTTGGATCTCTCCGCGCTGTTCCAGGCACCCGGGCAGGGCAATATCGGCTTGATCAGTGCGCGCACCTTCTCGTCCGAGGAATCGGATTGGCTCGGCACCTACGCGGTGCTCAACCTCGAGACCATGACGCCGCACCATCGGTGGACGCTTCAGATCGATCCGAAGTGCTACAACGGCACCTATGAATGCGGTCTCTCCTCCGTCGTTCACCTCGACGACAACCGTATCCTGGCTTTTCGCACGGCCGATCCTGCCCGCGTCACCCTGCTCACCAAACTGAACGGCCAGTGGCAGCCGTTGCAGGAGGTGACCCTGGTGATCGACCGCAAATACGTCAAGGTTGCCGAAGCGCGCCGTTTCGGCGACCGCATCCTGTTGTTGCTCCAGCGGCGCTGGATGCTGGTGGAGTTCGACATCGCCGCTTTCAACGATGCCGAGCTGGCGCGCCTCGAGTTGACCAAGCGCTTCGATTTCAGTGCCTTGAAGAAAAAAATCGTGAGTGCCGACCTGCGCACCCGCTACGAGGGGTTGGCGGAGGGTTTCGAGATCGACGACCGCGGCAACCTGTTGGTGGTGTTGAACAACAACGGGTTCGGGTACCAACGGATTCCGGAAACCGACAAGACGGCCACCAGTGGTCGCCTGTTGGTATTTCCGAAAGTGATTACGCCCAAGGATCTCCAGCAGATCGAAAAGTGAGCGGGGTGCTAACTGCGTTTGAATCCAAGCGGTTCGATCTTTTTTTGATTTTTACGGGTTGACAGGGCTCGCGCTTCACTCCTAGAATTCGCCCCATGAAAAGCGCAATCCTTCCTTCCACCAAACTTTTGAAGAAGAACAAGAAGGTGCCTACCGGCACGTTGTAGCGGCCTGTCCGCCTGAAGTTGCAACGTGCCTCGCTAAATCTAGCGGGGCTTTTTCATTTTAGGCCTCGAACATTACCGTTTCGGATTTACTCGGGAAAAACACATGTCTTTCGCCATCCAACAAACCATCGCCAAGAAAAAGGACAAGAAACGCAAACGGGTATCCCACCCGGTCGGCGGCGCTTGTCCCTGATTCGAGCCAGAATCTGAAACAGGAAAGCGGGCTTACCGGAACACGGTAAGCCCGCTTTTTTCGTTTTGGGGCCGGCCTTCCCCCGGTCGTCTCCACCTCGAAAATCCTCGATTCCCCCACCGACCTCAACCTTCCCCCAACCGTCTCGCACATCCCCAAGTGCCGTTACCGAACAAACCCCCAGCGCGCACCGCGCCAACTTCCAAAGGAGCTTTGCATCATGAAACGTCTCGAACTCGATCGAAAGCGACGGGCCACGAGCCCGAAACGCACCCTTCCTTCCATCGATAAAGCGTTTTTCACCACGTACTCCGGCTCGAATGCCGGCTTGATTTCGTCGCGCCCCTCTCTGGCGGGTCCGCGACGACGGAGGCCCGACCATGACATTGCCGCGCTTTTCCATCATTGAATCGACCTTGCGCGAGGGAGAGCAGTTCATTCATGCCTCCTTTTCCACATCCCAAAAAATTGAAATCGCTCGCTACCTGGATGCTTTCGGCGTCGAATACCTGGAACTGACGACACCCTGTGCGTCGCCCCGCAGCTTCGAAGATTGCTGCACCATCGCCGGACTCGGGTTGCGGGCCAAGATTCTCACCCACACCCGCTGCCACATGGACGACGTGCGGAGAGCGGTGGACGCGGGTGTCGACGGCGTCAACGTGGTGATCGGTACCTCGCGATTACTGCAACGCCACAGTCACGGCAAGAGCATCGAGGCCATCGTGGACCAGGCCTGTGAAGTGGTGTCGTGGTTGCTGTCGCAACGGGTGGAAACCCGGTTCAGTACCGAGGACAGCCTGCGCAGCGATCCCGCCGACCTGTTGCGGATCTACGAGGCGGTCGATGCGCTGGGCGTGCATCGGGTCGGCCTGGCCGATACGGTCGGGATCGGGACCCCTCAACAGATCGCCAGTCTGGTGGCGCGGGTGCGGACCCGCATCGGGGCCGACATCGAGTTTCACGGACACAACGATACCGGTTGCGCGGTCGCCAATGCCTTCGCGGCCTGGGAAGCGGGCGCCACCCACATCGACACCACCGTGCTCGGCATCGGCGAGCGCAACGGCATCACACCGCTGGGTGGGTTGATCGCACGCCTGCACGCCACCAACCCGGAGTTGACCCGCAAGTACGATCTCCCGCTCCTGAAGGAGCTGGACGCGCTGGTCGCCGAGATCGTCGGCATCGAGATCCCGTTCAACAACTACATCACCGGACAATGTGCCTTTTCCCACAAGGCCGGGATCCACACCAAAGCGGTACTCAAGCATCCGGCCACCTACGAGGTACTCCCGCCCGAGGCGTTCGGCCTGAGCCGCACCATTCACATCGGCCACAAGCTGACGGGCTGGAACGCCGTGGGTGCCCGCGCCCGACAACTTGGATTGGACCTGTCCGAGGCCCAGGCCCGTGATCTGGCGGTGCGGATCAAGGTCCTCGCCGATCGTGGCGACCTGAGTCCGGAATACGTGGACCAGATGATTCGTGAATGCGCCTGCGTTCTGGCCGCCCAACACCACCAAAGCCATACCGGGGAGGTAACCCATGTCACTCAGCGTTAGATCTCATGTCGAATCATCCGGGTCGAGGGTGGCCTCCGTGGATGTGGCCCAAACACTCGCCGAACAGATTCTCTCTCGCAAAGCTGGCCGGGCCGTGTGCGCCGGAGACATGATCGTCGTGGAACCGGACCTGGTCATGGGGCACGATTCGCTTTCGCCCAGCATCATTCGCGTCATGCAGGAGCAACTGGGGGTCGAGCGCGTGTTCGATGCGGGCAAGATCGCGATCGTCCTGGATCACGTGTCGCCGGCCTCGACCGTGGGCACGGCCAACAATCAAAACGCGGTGCGTCGGTTCGCGCGCGAGCAGGGCATCCAGTTGTTCGACGTGGGCCGCGGTATCTGCCATCAGGTCCTGGTGGAGGAGCGGCTGGCCAGGCCAGGCATGCTGATTTTCGGATCAGATTCCCATTCTTGCAGTTATGGCGCAGTTGGGGCCTTCGGGTCGGGCATGGGCACAACCGACATCGCGCTCATCTGGGCCACGGGCAAGACCTGGCTGCGCGTTCCCGAGACGATCCGCGTACGCGTTTCCGGGCGATTCCGTTCGGGCGTTTCGGCCAAGGACCTCGCACTGCGCATCTGCCGCGACCTGACGATTGCCGGCGCCACCTACGCTTCGGTGGAATACCACGGTTTGGATTGGCTACCCCTCGAGGGCCGGCAGACCTTGGCGAGCATGGCCGTCGAGATCGGCGCCAAGGCCGGCATCGTGCCGCCGACCGGTGTCGTCGCCGAACGGTTGACACCGCCCGACTGGTTGCAGGTCCACCCCGACGCCACCTACGCCCGAACCCTGGAAATCGACGCCGACCGACTGGAACCCCAGGTGGCGCGGCCGCACCAGGTCGACGCGGTCTGCAACTTGTCGGAAGTGGAGGGAACCCGGGTGAGCACCGTGTTTTTGGGGACCTGTACCAACGGACGTTACGAGGACATGCGCGCCGCGGCCAATCTGCTTTCCGGGCGTCGCATTCATCCCGAGATTCGCCTGATGATCACGCCGGCCTCCAGTCAGGAGCTGCAGCGCGCGATGCGCGACGACACGCTCAACACCTTGATCTCGGCCGGCGCCACCCTGACCACTCCGGGCTGCGGCATGTGCATGGGCCGTCACCAGGGCACCCTGGGCGACGACGATGTCTGCCTGTCCACCGGGAATCGGAATTTCCGGGGCCGGATGGGGGCGCCCAGCTCACAGATCTACCTCGCGTCGCCGGAAGTGGCCGCGGCCACCGCCATCACCGGCCGTATCACGGCACCTTTCGACCTCTGAATCGGAACCGGGTCCCCTGGGAGAAGCGCCGCGACGGCCGTGCCCAGGAGGTCGACAACATCCGGGGGGCCGTGCCTTCCGGAGCGGAAAGGAAAAGAATCATGGTTAGAATTTGGAAATTCGGTACCGATGTGGATACCGATCAAATCGTGCCGGGTCGCTATGCGCCCTACATGCGACCCAATGACGACGTAGCCGACGCGGCCTTCATCGAGGCGCGCCCGGACTTCAATCGCGATGCGGCGCCGGGCGACATCATGGTCGCCGGACCCAATTTCGGGTGTGGATCCTCGCGCGAGTACGCGCCGTTGGCGCTTCGGCGGCGCGGGGTTGGCGCCATCATCGCCCCCTCGTTCGCCCGCATTTTCTTTCGCAACGCCATCAATCTCGGTATCCCCCTGTACGTCAGTTCGGAAGTCGGGGAGTTCGTCGAGGATGGGGACCGTGCGGTGCTGGATGCCGAGCGCGGCGTGCTGGTGGTCGGCGATCGGGAAATACGTCTGCCGCCGCTGCCCTCTTTCGCACGCACGATCGTGGAGGCCGGCGGCATCGTGGCCTATGTGCGCGAGCATGGCCGCTTTCCCGATGCGGACGGCGAAAGGGCGGTGTCCTGATGGGGAGGATCGCGATACCTGAAGAGCGAAACCCATTGCGACTTTGCGTGATTCCGGGGGATGGGATCGGTCGGGAGGTCGTTCCGGCCGCGGTTGCCGTGTTGCAGGAGTTGTTGCCGGACCTGGAGATCGTGCAGGCCGATGGTGGCTGGGATTGTTTTCAACGCACGGGCACGGCCATGCCGGAAGCGACGCTGCAGGCGGTGCGCACTTGCGGGGCCGGGTTGTTCGGGGCCGTGTCTTCCCCCAGCCGGGCCGTGACCGGCTATCGCAGCGCCATTCTCACGTTGCGGCGCGAACTGGAGCTTTTCGCGAATGTGCGTCCCGTTCGCTCCCTGCCGGGATTGACCTCGCGCGAGGATGTGGATTTGATCGTCGTCCGCGAAAACACGGAAGGATTGTACGTGGGTCGCGAACGCAGCGAGCCCGGTGGTGCGGTGGCGGAACGACGGATCACCGAAGCGGCTTCGCGTCGCATCGGGGCTCGGGCCTTGGACCTGGCTTGCGGGCATTCGGGCGGACGGCTGACCATCGTGCACAAGGCAAACGTGCTGCCTTTGACCGATGGGCTCTTCCGCGACAGTGTGCGTGCGGTGATCGGAGAGGCCGAATCACCGCGCGTGGGCGACCTGATCGTGGACGAGCTCCTGGTGGATGTCGCCGCGCTCAAGCTCTTGGAGGCGCCCCAGCGATTCGGTGTGATCGTGACCACCAACCTGTTCGGTGACATTCTCTCCGATGCCGCCGCACATTGGTGTGGCGGGCTTGGATTGGCGCCTTCGCTGAATTGGGGCGAGGGGGTGGCCGTGGCCGAACCGGTTCACGGTTCGGCACCCGATATCGCCGGTACCGGAGCGGCCAATCCGGCGGCCGCGATCCTGAGCGCGGCCTTGTTGGTGCGCCATGTTTGGCAACGACCGGCCATGGCGGATCTGATCGAAGGCGCGGTACGAAGGGCGATGCAGGCGTCAGGCCCCGCCGCGGGCACCGCGGCGATCGGCGATGCGGTGCGGAGAAACCTCGAGGTGGCGGCGGCTTCGGGCTGATCGGGACATACTGCGGCGTCGGCGAGGTACCGGCGCCGCTCCGCTGCGCTCGCCGAATCTACCGTTGCCAAACCTGCCACTTTCGTCGAAGTGTGTTGTTTCGCAGTCCCCGAATGCCGAGAGAGGCCAGGTGCCTGTAGGTGGAGCAGCCTGCTCCACCAATCGAAGCGACTCAACCTTACGGTTTATCAGGATGCCCAAGAGCGAAGCCGATTCTTTCCCGAAACGCCCTCTCCGAAGTACCCATCCTCGCTGTTCCCGACTACCGAGAGAGAAACCATGCCTGTAGGTGGAGCAGCCTGCTCCACCAATCGAAGCCCAGCGGCATCGGAGAAGACAGAAACCTAGGAGCGAAGCTCCTTCTTTCGTGGAAGGGCCTCCCTCAAAGTGCATGGTCTCGCATTCCTCGTACGCGGAGAGAGGCGTTATCGCTGCAGTCATCATGAACTCACAACCAAGCGGGAACAGCGGACAGCGCATTTCGGCGAAGGCCCTTCGGCATGGCGACGGGCTCTGCTCTTTGGCGGCTGTCTTCTCCTGCGTTGAGTTGCTTCGATTGGTGGAGCAGGCTGCTCCACCTACAGGCACCACACCTCTCTCGGCATTCGGGAACTGCCGGGCAAAGCTCTTCGATGTGGACGTTTAGGGCAACCCTCGGCTCACGCTTCATCGCTTCCGGGACCGCTTCGAAGTGTCGGTCCAGCGCCCTGGGCGGGCCCGGCCCCCACAGGCCTGGTTTCTCTCTCTGCATGCGGGAACTGGGAGGCAGCGCATTTCGGCGAAGGTCCTTCGGCATCGCGATGGGCTTCGCGCTTTGACGTTGTTTTTCTTCGATTCCGAGTTGCTTCGATTGGTGGAGCAAGCTGCTCCACCTACAGGCATGGCATCTCTCTTGGCGTACGGGAACTTCTCGGTGCGTCACTTCGGCGGTGGGCTCCAGCCGAAAAAAGCCCGAAAAGCCGGCCAGGTGGCACGGCCTTTCGGGCTTTCGTTTCAATCGAAGCGAGCGATTATTTCAGCGTGCGCTGGAACAGTTCGTGGATCCGACGGTATTCGTCGTACCAGCCCGAGGGAGTCTGGAAGGTGTGCGGTTCGACGGGATAGGAACTCAGTTCCCAATTTTTCTTGCCGAGCTCGATCAGCTTCTGCGCCAATCGCACCGAGTCCTGGTAGTGCACGTTGTCGTCCACCATGCCGTGGCAGATGAGCAGGTGCCCTTTCAACCCTTCCGCGAAATAGATCGGCGAGCTGCGGCGATAGGCCTCGGGGTCCAGCCGCGGCGTGTTCAAGATCCGGCTGGTGTACCAGTGGTGGTAGTAGGCCCAATCGGTCACCGGGCGCAGGGCCGCGCCGGCTTGGAACACGTCCGGCTGGTCGAACATCGCCATCAAGGCGATGAAACCACCGTACGAGCCGCCGTAGACACCCAGACGATCTGCCGAAATACCGTGTTTTTCCACCAGGAACTTGGCGCCGTCGATCACGTCGTTCAAGTCGCGGCCGCCCATGTGGCGGTAGATGCCCGTACGCCAGTCGCGACCGTAACCGGCCGAGGCGGTGTAGTCGGGATCGAGCACGGTGTATCCTTCCCGCATCAACAGGTTGTGGAACATGTACTCGCGGAAATAGCCGCTCCACCCGAAGTGGGCGTTTTGGAGATAGCCCGCACCGTGGACAAACACGACGCCGGCGCCATTGGGATTCTCCGGCACGTAGAGGCGCGCGTACACTTCCTTGCCGTCGCGATTCTTGTAGGTGACGACTCGGGGTTTCACCCAGCTTTTGGCCTTGAATGCCTCGGAGCGCCCATCGTACAGCGTCTCCCAGCGCTTGCCGCGACGAACCCGGACCTGGTTGGGGGCATTGCTCTGGGCGAACAGTTCGACCATGGTGCCGTCGTGGGCCAGCGCCACGCGGTGATGGCCCACGCCGTTCGTCAGCTTTTGCATCTTGCCGCCCTTGGTGGGCATCCGGTAGAAGTGGAGCTCGCCGGGATGTTCCCTGTTGGCGTGAAAGTACCAGTACTTGTTTTCCGGGCCGACGAACGGATTGAACACCTCGAAATCGCCTTTGGTCACCGGCTTGGTCTGCTTGCTGGCCAGGTCGTAGGTGTACAGGTGCTGGAACTCGGTTTCGTCCGAAAGCCACGAGATCCGGCTGCCGTCGGGCACCCAGTTCGCCGCGCCACCGACCCAGGCGTCGAGGCCCTCGTTTCGCATGAAGAACTGAATCCAGGCCGGATCATACTGGTGATAGACGACTTCCTTGTTCATTGTGGCGGGGTCTACCTTGAGGACCCACTTGTCCTTCCAGTCCCGGCTGAAGACCGTGACCAGATAATGTGAATCGCTGGGATGGAAGCCGGAGGGCACGAAATACACCGAACGAGGCCCTTCGGGGGTGGCCGGCAGATATTTCCGATCTTCTTCGGAGATTTTGTCTTTGATCTCGGCGAGGCGATCGGTCTCGATTTCGGGGAGATCGGAAATGTCCAACCAGGAAAGTTTGTCCTCTTGGCGATCCCAGATCGCCAGTTTCCAGGTCGGCGTCTGATGGCCCACGCGCGGGCGCGCGTTCTTGGCCTGCACTTCCGCTTCCTCGTTGATGAATTCCGCGTATTGGGTGGGGTCGCCCTCGTTTTCCGGTTCCAAGGCGATCGCCACGAAGCGAAGATCGGCGGAGATGTCCAGCATGTGGCGATCGTGCTCGCTCACGTGCTTGCGGCCGATGCGGTGATCGGGACCCAGGTACAGGGGCTTGGGCTTGGCGTAGCCGCCGGCACCGCGGCGGATTTCCGCGTCGGCCTTGGCGGCCTCTTCCGCCACGTAGCGTTTGTCGACCTCGGTCAGCATGCGACGTTCTTCCGCGTGGTACCAACTGTCCGCGGGTTTTGGCTCGTCGCTCATCTGCAGGGACGTCAACTGGACGAGGCGACCCTGGCCGGGATCGAACTGAAATAGATCGTTGCCTTCGCGGAAAACGATCTTTCCATCAGGGGTGAAACGGACGAACCGGACCCATTCGTCGCGGGCGATCATGGGCGCCAGCGCCGCGTCCCCATGTGAGGACCAGAGATCGCCCTCGATTTCGGCGACCCGCAAATCCTTATGGAAAAAATTTTCCGAAACCAGTGCCTCGGAAAGCGCCTCGCGCGTCACGGGTACGACCTTTCCGTCCGCCAGTTGGATCATCAGGCGTTTTGCGGGGTGGGGGAGCGGCTGGGTCACACTGAGGTGAACGGTCTTGCCGTCGGGGGTGATCGTCAGGCTCTCCGGCAGTTCACCGATCCAGTAACGATCCTGCATGATGGTTTTCAAATCGAGCTCTTGGGCTGACAGTGGCGCGAGCGCTCCGAAGAGCACGAGCAGGCACAGCGGTGCGAGGCCTTCGAGCCGCCACTTGAGTCGGGAGAATTGGTTCACAGCAGACTCCGCAATATTAATCTTCCTTCGACAGGCAGGGGACATGCCCTCTTCACGAGAGAAGGAGACCAGCGGATCCTGGAACACGGCGGCGAATCGTTTTCAAAACGACAGCCGGTTCGGTCGAAACCGAACATCTGCGCGATCTTCGTGTGTGCACTACCCAACGCGTCGAAGCAGGGATCCCTTTCAAAAAGTCATAGGGATACAGGGTCGATCATTGGGCGCCATCATAACATAGGGCCTGCCGATTCAAGGGGATTGCGACAGGGGAAGAAGCCTTCGGTGGCGTTGCTGGAAAGCGCGCTCGCCATGGTTCGGGGAAACCGGGATGGATCGACCGGTGACCACGGCGATCACCCTGCAAAATACGCGATGGACGGCCGTCGCCATGGGGCGCGGCCGCGACCACAGGTCATCGCTTTCCCGAAAAACCCCATCAACCGAATCCCGCGCTGCTCAGGCCTGATCTATGGCTTTCACATCGGACGGGAATCAGTTGTTGGCGTTGATCAGCTCTTTCAATTGTTTGCCGACTTTGAAATAAGGAACTTTTTTCGGCGCGACTTCCACGCTTTCACCTGTTCGAGGGTTGCGACCGGTGCGCGGACCTCTTTCTCGTATACGGAAGCTGCCGAAACCCCTCAGTTCAACCCCTTCTCCGTGGTTGAGGGCGCTCACAACACACTCCAGAAAGGTATTCACCACCATTTCTGCATCTCTTTTGCTCACGTTGATGGACCGCGAGACAGCCTCAACGAGGTCTGCTTTTGTCATTGACACGGTTACCCAGCTCCTCTTCTCAGGATGATCGTTGAATGATCTTCGAAGTTTTCTTTAGACTGCTCTCTTTAAAATAGTTACCGTTTTTCGAATTGTCAATACCTCAAAAATGGGTTACGGCGCTTTTTTCGAAAAAGTGCGTCCTCCCACTCCAAACGATCGACACTCGCTCACCTCGCTTTTTTGTCGTGATGAGGTGTCGCGTTTTGGAGGTATCTTCGTTGTGATTCGTGTGGTGTTAAAAGTAATCTAACCCGTCTATCGGCACCTGCGCCATAAAATTAACTAAAATAAGGCCTTGATCTTAGAAAAAATTTAATTGGGTTGGAGCGGGCCCTTTCCCGACACGGTTTCCCATGCAACCGCAAGCCTGACGGGTCCCTGGGAAACGGATCTCGTGCAAACCCCTGTCTTGGAGTAAACCACTTGTAAAAAATAGTTTGACTGAGATTTTGCAAGGGTGGGGCGTCAGTCGCCCCGGGCTCGGATTTACGGCTCGATCAGAAGGTTCGTGATGCGCCGATTGAATGCTCGAGCCTTGCGCAGCAACTCGCCGCGGCCGTTTTCCAACTGGCGCCGCCAACCGCTGTCAGGTACGTGTAGAATCAGCGTGTTGTCTTCCAGAACCATCTCTTCGATTCGGTCGCCGATCAAGGGCCCGAAGATCAATCGAGGTTGGTCTGTCAGGCAGTGTTTTTTCAACCCTGGCAGGGCATTTTCGCGTATCAGCGTTTCGGTCAACGTCGCAATCGGCGTCATTTTTCTCAGGCGTTTGGTCCGCATCGCTACCTCCGGAGGGGTGCCGCGCCTATTGTGAAACAAATCTCCCTCATTCCAAAGCCACAATTCGTGGGTCCGCACCATGGCGACAGGTCGTCTCTCCCTCGAAGGCAGAAATCCGGGCCTTGTCTCTCGAATCGGGCACAACCACCACACCAATAGATCGGTGCCTGCAAGGTGAAATGAAGCCTTGATCTAAGTTGTTTTGGAACAGTAGATTGCGCGGGTGGTATGTGGCTTGCTTTGGTGCCTGTGAACGATACTCTATGGGGGCCGACCCGATGACGACTCAGCTCAAGTCATCCATGATACGTGTTTTGACCACGTGCGTATTTTTATCTTGCCTTTCTGTTGGGGCCATCGAGATTCGCACCAATATTAAAGAAGTCTCCCATGAGAGAGATTTTCAGTCCTTGGGTTTTTTCTTCCTGGACGTGGACAACGACGCCTTTGCCAATGCCAGTCCCGAAAACCCTATCTATATTCGCTTCAATACCGCTTTTTCCAACGGGTGGTCCAAGACCCTCGTCGATTTGCGGACCGGCTCCAACGGCGTACCGATCAACCTCGCGATCTCCCCCGCCAACAGCACGACGTCCCTGCACCCTGGAGTGCCGCCGACCGCGGTTCAATTGGTGCGGCTCATCAAGGGCGAAACCCAGGGCTGGATCCGGGTGACCTATTCCTCTTCGGTGTGGATCGACGGCGGCTCGGGTGGTGTCTCGCCATCCGAAGCGCAGCCGGTGACCTTCGGCCTGGGCCTGCGGGGCGGCGAATCGGTCAATCCGCGGTCCAACACCAGTACCGGCGGCAATGAATTCGACACCATCCCGGCCTTTACCGCCAGCACGGTGCTGTTCGCCGATTACCGGGAAACGCCGAGCTTTGGCGAAGGTACCCTCGAGACGCTCGATTTTCAGGCTTACGACAGCACTTCGCGAGGCATCGAGTCGGGTAGCCCGATTCCCGGGGCCGTGTTGTCCATCGCGTTCTCCAACGACAATCTCGTGGCGCGCGGCGTTTCCAGTCTTCCCTGTTTGGAATACCATTTCCAACCCGACGATTTCGAGTCGGTCGTGACGCCGCAACCGCTGTCGCGCTTCGATTTGGTGGGCATGCGGACCTACGGCATCAACTCCCCACCCGTGTACATTTCGAATACCAGCGATTTTCCCTGGCAGGCCGGTACCCGTTTGTTTCTCGTTCTCCCGGAATTCAATGTCGAGAGCTACGTGAAAGGCTGGCCACAAAGTACCACTCATTTCGATAGTGCGCGCGAGATCCTCATGTTCGCGAGGGACGTCGAAGTCAGCGGGGTTCCCGACACTTCCTGGGAAGTGAACAAGATCATGTGGGGCGATTCGATCTTCGCCGGCTACGAGATCGTCCTCAAAGAGGGTGAGTTCCCGGTGGATACCACGCTTCAGGTGGATGGGCTCTACGCCGAAGTGGATGCGGAAGATCTCGAATCGGCACGGCTCTCTCTCGAATTGAGCGGTTACTACCGCCACCAAACGGTGACGGATGGGGAATTTCGCTGGCTTCATCTTTCCGCGCGCCGCACGTTCGACCTGGAGGCATCCGAAGGTAGCTTTCAACGGCAGGTTCTGCCGTACACGGCCTTCGACGAAACGGAATGGAAATTCCAAGCCCAGGTCGTGAACACCCATGCCGGTAAGAACCGCGTGAGCGTCCATTTCTACAATCGCCACGGCATTCTCTTGCGGGTGTTCGGTCCTCATGAACTGAACGCCTTCGAACGCCTCGAGTTCGACCTCAACGAGTTGTTCGGTCCGGATGCCGATCGCCTGTTGGCCTGGGTCGAATTGCTCTCCGAACATTCGGCGACCGCGGTCGGGATCATCGAGGATGAGGCCCGCAGCATGCTGGATATCTATAGTAGTAACGATCGTCCGGTCGATACGCTGTATGGCGCGCATCTTCCGGCGCAGATCGGTGCCTGGGAAACCAAGGCGCTGGTGGTTTCGACGGATCTCGAAAAAGAAACGAGCTACTTCCTGCAATTGCCCGGAGCGGCCGAGCGCCAGTTGAGCGGATTTTTCTTCCCTGGCGGAACGGCGGTCCTGGACGACGAGGACTTCGTCGCTGACGAGGAACGCAGCCCCTGGTTCCAGGTTCAGGGTTCGTCGCAGTCCGGAGCCGGTTTGCTCTACTACTTCCGAAAGGACCGCGGCGATCAATTGGTATCGACGCCGCTGAACGTGGAGCCGCAGAAAAACTGGCGTTACGACCACGTGGGCGATCTCAAGAACCTTTGGTGGAACGGCCTGGTGATCCTGAACCAGAACGATCGGGCCGTCGAAGTGACCGTGCGCGGGTTCGGTGCCGACAACCAGGAAATCGAATCCAATACGTTCTCGATCGCCGCAAAGGAAAAGTTCGTGAATGTGTTGACCGCGGTGTTGCCCTACTTCGACGATCCCTATTTCACGCGAATCGAGGTGGTCTCCAACGTTCCCGTCGTCTCTTTCCTGCTGATGGGGCAAGAGGGCTTCTCGGTGTTGACGGCCGTCAACGGCAACATTCCCACCAGTGCCCACCAAATGGTTCCCTATGCGCCGAGACGTGAAGACGGGTTCCTGGGCCTGGCGGTGATCAATCCCTGGAACCAGAGCAATACCGTCGAGATCGGGTTCTATCGCGCCGACGGCAGCCTCGGCGAGACCCGCCAAGTCAACCTGGCGGCCTACGGCAAGCAGTTGACGCTGCTGCAGCAGCTCGTGGACGACCCGCTGCAGTACAGCCACCTCGTCCTCGAGAGTTCGCTGTCCTTCCGCACCTTCGCCCTGGCCGGAGGCAACGGCATCGAGCAGTTGGCCACGGTCGACGCCGTGCTCGTCACCTCGCCCGACGATTGAGATCGATCCCTCGATGGATCACTCTTTTCGACGTGCCACCTCCTTGACGCCTTCGCGGTTCGAATCGGTCGAAAGCCTCTGCCCTTCGAGACGCGGGGGCTTCTTTTATTCGGAGACGTCGTTCGTGGGGGAGGACGGCGGTTGGGGCTTCATGCGCACGACCACGACCGTCATGTCGTCGTCGTGGGTTCGGCCGTCGGCGAACAGGTCGCAGGCTTCGAAGAACTGGTGCGCCACGGTTTGGGCGCTGCCGCCGAGCCGGCAGATCCGTTGGAGCGTCTGGGCCACCTTTTCCTGGCCCCAGAGTTGGTTTTCCCGATTGAATCGTTCCGGGAACCCATCGCTGTAAAAGATCAGGTAATCGTCGGGTTCGAGCGTCAACTCCTGGCTCGCCACGGGGATTCGCTCCAAGAAGCCCAGCGGCGGGCCCTTCATGACCAGCGGTTTGAGCGTGTGGCTCTTGGCGCAGAAATGATAGGGGAACGGCATGCCCGCGAAGGCCATCTGGACATGGCGACTCTCCAGATCCAGAACCGAGATGCCGAGGCTCATGCCCATGGTTCGTTCGGTCAACGACTTTTTCAACCCGCGATTCAGTTCCTGGATCATGTCCACCAGTGAGGAGCCCTTCCCCAGCGCCCAAACCATGGAGCCCAATTTGGTCATGCCGACCACCAGGCCGGCGGCGAAGCCGTGTCCGGTGGCGTCGCCCACGGCGATGCAGAACCGCGAGGAATCCAGCTCGAGAAAATCGTAGTAGTCGCCACCCACCTCGGTGGCGGTGCGCATGGCGCCCACGGCCTCGAAGACTTCGTTGTCGACGTTGTCGCGAGGCAGCATCGAGAGCTGAATGCGGCGCGCGTAATCCAGTTCCTCGGTCTTGCGCTTGAGTTCCAGCTCTACCAGGGCTTCCTGTTGTTGGGACTCCAGCCGTCGCCGCTGCGCCAGGAAACCGAGGAACAACAGGGAGATGACAAGCACCACCTCGATGCCGTAGAACCACCAGGTTTGCCAAAAGGGCGGGCGAATACGAATGGCCAGGGTGGCACCTTCCTCGTTCCAGATGCCGTCGTTGTTGGCGCCGATGACGCGGAACGTATAGGTCCCGGGATCCAGGTTGGTGTACGTCACCTCGCGCTTGGTGCCGCTGAACTGCATGTGCGTGTCCAGGCCCTTGAGCTGGTAGTAGTACTGGTTTTTTTCGGTGTAGGTGAAGTCCAGCGCCGACCACTTGATTTCCAGGAAATTGCGGTTGTGGTCCAATTCCACGATGTGGTTGGGATCGAAGGGCCGCAGCGGCTGGCCCAGCACGTTGACGCCGGTCAGCACGATGGGCGGCGGATGGGGATTGGTGCTGAGCTCGGTGGGTTTGAACTGATTGAAGCCGTTGATGCCACCGAAAAAGAAGGTGTCGTCGCGATCGCGTCGAAAGAAACCGTGTGCGAAGGCGCTGTTGCCGATCAGGCCGTCGCCGGAATCGTAGTGAATCACTTCACCGCGACGCGGATCGAAGGATGTCAGACCCAGGCTGGTACAGAGCCAGAGGTTGCCGTCGCTGGATTCGAGTATGTCGTAGATGATGTTGCTGGCCAACGAGTCGCGCAGGGTGTAGTGCTCGAATCCGGCGGTTTCCCAGCGGTAGCGGTTGAGGCCGCCGCCCTGGGTGCCGACCCAGAGCCCCCCGTGGCCATCGATGTGCACGGCCGAAACGCCGTCGTGGCTGAGGCTGTCCTGGCGCGTGATGTCGTGGCGAAACAGGCGGGTTTTGCCTTCGTCTGGATGGTAACGAATCAGGCCGACACCGCGATTCGCCAGCCAGAGGTGTCCTTCTCCGTCCCTGACGATGTCCACGATGGCGCCCCGCTCGACGAGCGATTGGTCGCCACTCTTGAGATCGATGGCTTCGAACTGCTGGTTTTCGGGATCGAATCGATGCAGCACCGATCCGGTGGTGCCGACCCAAACCCCGCCGTCGCGGGCTTCGGCCAGGGACATGATGTAGTTGGAGGTGAGCTCCGAATTGGCGCGGGTGAACCTCGGAAACGTTCGATTGCTCAGATTGAGTCGACTCAATCCGGCCGGTGTACCGATCCAGAGGTTGCCGTCGGCGTCGTAGAGCAGGACCGTGATGTGGTCACTGGCCAAGCCGGTCGACGTATTCGATTCAGCCGTAGCATGGTGGATCACCCTTCCCGAAAGCGTGCTGAATCCCAGGACTCCGGATTGGAGCGTACCCAACCAGATCAGCGTGTCGTTTCCCGGGGCGTCGGTGATGGCCGTGATCTGATCGTTGGGCAGGCTGTTCTCGCGTTCGGGATCGCCGGTGATCAGCCTGAACTTGTGGCGAAAGCGGCTGAACTTGCTGAGGCCCGCGGATTTGGTGCCGATCCAGACCGTTTCGGCCCGGTCGACCGCGAGAGCCGTGATGTGGTCGTCCGAAAGGCTGTCGCGCCGGCTGGCGTCGTGCTGCAATCGAAAGAAGCGTTCACTGTTGGGATACAGCAGGTTGACGCCGTGCCCCGGCGTACCGATCCACAACCGATCCTGGGTGTCGAGTGCGAACACCGCTTCGCCGAAATTGGTGTCTGCCAACGAATAGGGATTGTCGGGATCGTGTCGGTATTTTTTGAAAGCGCCACTGCGCGGATCGAAGAGGTCCAGGCCGCCCGCTTCCGTCGCCAACCACAAACGGTCCAGGCCGTCGCGAAACAGGGTGTACACCACATTGTCGCTGATGCTTTGTGGCTCCGACGGGATGTGGCGGTATTGAATGTAGGTCTCTTCGATCAGGTCGAAGCGAATGAGGCCACCACCGTGGGTGATGATGAAGAGCTGATCCTCGATCTCAACCATTGGCGCCTGGTGGCGCTTGGGCGGAATCTTGTGGTAGCCGACCAACGAAAGGACGTCGATCGTGCCTGGATCCAGGAACCGCGAAAAGGTATCGGAATCCGGCAGATACTTGTTCAACCCGCCGCCATAGGTGGAGATCCAGAGGCCGCCGCGTCGATCGCGATGAATGTGCGAGACGAGGTTGGAACTGAGGCTCTCGAAATTGTCGGGATCGTGGAGGTAGGCCTCGAAGGAATCGCGCTCGCGATCGTAGCGGTAGAGGCCGCGATTGCGGGTACCGACCCAGACCTCGTCCCGGTGTTTTCCTTCGTGGTAACCGGTTTTCGGCGGATCGGCGAAGAGGGCCAGGGCCTGACCGGCACCGGTGTTGGTCTGCGCCAGATCGTAACGGTAGAACATGTCCTCCGCACGGGCATAGCGGTTCAGGACCCCGTTGGCGATCAGCCACAGATCGCCGTAGACATCCTCGGTGATTTCCGTGATGTGGTTCCCCGACAGCGTGTGCGGGTCGAAGGGTTCGTGCTTGAACGAGACCAGTTCGTATCCGTCGAAGCGCTGCAGGCCTTCCTGCGTGGCCACCCAAGAAAAGCCGTGCGAATCTTGAAACAGCACGTCGATTTTTCCCGGCGCCAGCCCTTGCTGCGACGTGATTCGCTGAAACGAGAAAGGCATGTTGGTCTGGGCCGACATCTGGACGGCACTCAAAAGCCCAACGGCCATGATCATCAAAAAAAACTTCATCTACTGGCCACGATTCCCACGAGTTTTCCGGATCCGACAGTTGCCGGTCGCACGTCGACCGATGTCGCGCACCGAGAGTGCCCTGCCGAGGGTTTCGACGGGGCGCGTCTCGGGTCGAGTGGTTCCGGCATCCCTCTTTTCCGCGGTGATGGGGACTGCAGGACCGGTCTTTTGTCGCGGTTCTGAAACTATCAAATCTTACTTTGACTGTTTACGAAATGTCAAAACGGGAAGTTCCGTTGCCTTTATGATGCTAACCTTTTTTTTCTGACTTATTTACGTTGTTAATTGGCACCGTCGCCCTTGTGGGCGGGGTCATTTTTTGAATTTCAGAAGGGAATGGCCGCCAAACCGGCCAATTGTTCGCCGAGGCCGGTATCCGTCAGGGTTCCGAACAGTTCGAAGCCGCAGATGGATTTTTGGTTGGCGTCGACGCGTAGGTAGCGAGCCGCCGCGGGAAGGGTCTCGGGTGCGAACAGGTCCTGGGCCACCGCTACCCACTTGGTGTTGGGTCCCAGTTGCCTGCTGGTCCGTACCAGCAACTGGCCATTGGCGTCATAGGCCGAGATTTGGATGTCGACCGCCACCGGTGCCACGTTGAGCAGCGAGATGCCGGTCCATTGACGGCCGTCCTCGAAGCTGACGTGCGGGAAATAGAGGCGATCCGTCAAGGCGGTGGCCGCCTGGAAGCCCGCCAACCGATTCAGTCCGTGGTCGCCGAAAAGTTCGAAGCCGGCCAGACCGCCGTCCGCTTCGACCTTGAGCCAGTCAACCTGGACTTCCCCGAACAGGTCCCGCGCGGTCTTCAAGAGCTTGCCGCCGGCCGGCAGGGATTGGTTGTCGAGCCGTATCTTCACCTGGCCGTCGTTGTCGTAGCCGACGAGGTTGAAGTTGGCTGTCGATGCGCCCACGTTGATCAGCGAGATACCGGTCCACCAGTTGATGGTGTCGCGCGCAATGTGGGTGAAATAGATTTCGTCGCCCTGGTAGGCGAAGTTGGGGTTCTCTCGGCGCGTGTTGATCATTTCGATGCCGGCCATTTCCCGCTGCTGGTCGGTGCGGCCGAAGACCTCGATGCCCGCCAGACCCGCTTCGCCGTTGGTGGTCTCGAACTCACCCCACCCGGGCAGGGGTCCCGCCAGGCGCTGGTCGAAGCGGAAATCGGTTTGGCTGTTGGTTTTCGCCAGCTCGGCGACCTGCCAATCCAGGTCGGGTGCCCTGAACCGCAAGGGGCTGTCCACCTCGCCCGCGTTGACGATGATCGCACGGGTATACCAGCCGTTGTTGGGGTCCGCGATGTGGGGCACCGTGATGCCGGGCGATAGCGAACGCAAGCCGCCGGTACTCATCAAGCGGGTGTCGTCCTCGCTTTCCGAGGAGGTATACCCCACCAGGCGCGTTTCGGCGCTGACCCGCACCCATTTGATGTCGCGGGCGGCGGGCGCGTCGGCATCGCCGCCGAAGAGGTCGGCGGCCTGGGTGTACATGTGGGCGCCGGCCTCCATCCGCAACGAAATGGTCGTGATGACGATGCCCTGTGCGTCCAGGCCTTGCAGGTTGACCTGGGTTGGCTGTCCGCTGGGATTGATCAGGCCGATGCTGGATGCCAGGTTGCCGTCCTCCACCAGAAACGGCAGGTACAGGCTGGGCTGCAGGGTGTTGATGGTCAGGCCGTAACTCAGGTTCATGCGGCGCTTGGCGTCGTTCACGGGTGCGATGGAGACGGCGTAGGCGCCCGGTTCCACATCTTGGACGACGAGGGCGTCTTCGCTGGATTGCGGGTCGCGCACGGGAACGTATGTCTCACCCTCCAACCGATAGAGCGTCACGGTCGCGGGAAGGTCGTCCTCGGTGCGGATCTGGACGCGAAGATTCCGTTCGGATTGGTTGACGGCGAACCGGAACACATCGAGGTCGTCGCCGTCGGACAGGCGCAGGTTATCGTAGTTGCCCTGCTGCAGTTCCGCGGCGTTATCGAGCCCGTCGTTGGGTTCGAAATTGCCGTCCTCGAAGGTCTGGACGGTGACGCGCACGGTGGCGGCGGTGGTTTCGGCGGTGAAGGGCGTGGTGGCTTTCAGCGAAACCACGTAGGGCTGACCCGGGGGCGAGGAGTTCGCGAAGGAAATGCCCGAAACGTAGGAACCGACGGCGCGCTGGATGTTGGCCGCCGTGCCGAAGTCCCACTCGTAGGTGAGGGCCAGGCCGTTGGGATCCTCACCGAAACCCTCGAACGTCAGGGCATCGCCCGGAGCCACGGTGATGTCTCCGTCGGGGAACACGATGCGCGAATCGGGTTCCAGGCTGGGGTCGATGACGCGTACCACCGTCTGCGACGGGAAGGTATTGCCGACACCGCCCGCATCCGTCACGAAATACTCGATCAGGTGTTCGCCCGCTTCGGTGAACGTGAACGGTGGCGGTGTTTCGCCGATGTCGTAGAAGGTGCCGTCGATCCACCACACGCTGGACAGGGGGAGTTGGCCGTCGGCGTCGCTGGGCGTTCCGCGAATGGTGACCGGCTGACCCACGGGTACCGCGAACACGCACTGGTTGCGCTCGTCGCGAACGTTGCAGCTCGGTTCCGCGATGGTCGCCTCGGGCGGAATGTTGTCGCCGAACACGAACAGCGAATACATTTCCCCAAAACTCCAGAGCCCGCATTGGTCGCGCGCGAACACGCGGATGGGGTACCAGCCGGGCTCGCTGAAGCCCACCGGATCGAGGCGCGATCCGGCTATCTCGCGCCCATCGGAAAAGTCCCAAAAGACGTCTTCGATGACCTGTCCCTCTTGCGGTAGGAAGCCGATCTCGAAATTGAACGTGACGCCCACCGGACCCGAAAGCGTGGTGTCGGCAGGGCTGATCGGTTGAAATACCGGATGGGGCACCTCGCACACCGCTTCGGGGTCGAGCACTTGGACGAAGCGCGTCAGGGCGAAGGTCGCCGCGCCGAAGCTGTCTTCCACCTGTAGGGAAATGCGGTACAGGCCGGCCCGATCCAGCGCCATGTTGTCGACGAACGGTTGCTCCCAACGCAGGGGCGGTTCGCTGCCCCAGGGGTAGCGGTCCACTTCCCATTTGAAACAGAGTTCGTCACCGTCGAGATCGTCGGCCACCCCGGAGAGCCCGAGCTCGGAGCCGAGAAGAATGTTGTGATCGAAATTGGGTTCGACGATGGACACGTTTTGGGGCGGGCGATTGGTGTCGCGGACCCAAATGTTCACGGTGTCGACGATCTCGTCGCGCAGGTTTTCGTCTTCGGCGGCGGCAGTGTGGAAAAAGGCCGAGTAGTAGCCGGCCTCCCAGGTCTGGGCCGGTGGCTCCGAGCCGTCGAGCATGAACCAGACGCCGTTGTCGTTGTCGAGGATATTCCAGTAACTGGTGATTTCGCCCAGATCCGATTCCGCTTCGACCCGACCCCGAAGAGTCACCTGGCCGCCGACCTGAATTTCGTAATCGCCCGTGGTCGCGTTGTTGGCAACCGGTGCCACGATGACTCCATTGGGTGGTTTGCGGCCCTCGTAAACTTGGATGGCCACGAAACTCAAGTTGCTTTGAATGTTGCCTTTGCTGTCCACGGCAAACAGGTTGGGGAACCAGACCCCGGCGTCGCCGTAGCTGTGGGTCGGCTCCGTTTGACCCGAAAGCAGGTTGCCGTCGCCGAAGTCCCAATACAGGGTGACGCCGTCGTCCTGGGCATCGAAGCCGTGGCCCTGAAAGGAGATCTCCTCGCCGAGGGCAAAGGTCGCGCCGTTGGCCGGCCGGTTGAAAAAGGGCCAGGGCGGGATTTCCTGGGCGTTGGCCACGATGCGCGGGTCGTGGACGAACAGCCAGCGGCGGAAGGGGGTGCCGGTCTGGCCCTGGTCGTTGCTGACCGTCAGGGTGACCTGGTAGATGCCCGGCTCGGCGTAGGTCGTGGTCGGCGCTTCGCCCGTACCGGTCTGTCCGTTGCCGAAATCCCATTGGTAGCCGAGATTTTCCGCATTGCGGCCATTGATCTCGAAGAAAACCGTTTCGTCGGGATTGGCCATGTAGGCGAAATCTCCGGCACCTCCCGTGAAGGAGGCCCAGGGCAGTTCCGTTTGGGCCTGGATGGGAAGGCTGCAAAGCAGGCCCCAAAGAATCGTCGAAACGAGAACGGTACACCGGTCAAACCATTTCAGCACAATACACCTACCTCAGCGACCAAGTTCGATTGTCTATAGTGGTTCTTCGTTGACCCTGTCGGCACCTCGATATCCTCGGCGCCGGGCGGGCATGGGCAATTCTGGTGGCGGCATCGCTGGCATGAAAAGGGCCCCGTGCTACCAGGTGACGAGCGGGTTCACGCTGGTGATCGGTCTGAGTCCGAACATCGAAAAGAGGCACCGATACCTTAATTAAATAATGAGCGAGACGGCGAATTGCCAACTTTTCGACCGATGAAGGCGCGTTTTTGTGGGGAATCACAAAAAGTGAGGGAACCCGGGGCCAAAACGCGATCGAGGTGTAAGACGCGTCGATCGAATGGCGGCCCGGACCTTTGGCTCGGGCAAATGCCGAGGCATCTTTCCCAAAGACCCGGACACATAAATCGGCAATGTCCTGTAGAAGCGGGCCCTTCAAGGCTTTGCGCGCCATCGTCGCCCTTTGCCGCCGTTCGCACCGGTTGCCGCACCTGCCATCGGCTGCTATGCTGAAGGCAAATCCAAAGGGATTCTGCGACGAGGTTTGGATCCCTCGCGATTCGTCCAACTTCCGTGTTCGTCCCGGTGATCAATTTCCCGAAATTGGCAACCGGAACGCATACGGGACTCACCCATTCATGGGAATCGCCGCTTTTCGGGCCGATGTTCGCGTCGGCTTGTGCGGCATTCCGCCAGCCGGCGGCGCCTTTTCATCACGGCGTTGCCGTGTCGATTGAACGAGGTTTTGTCCATGTCACCTGCACTGGCGACGTTACCGATGCTGTCCGTTGATGAACTGGAAATCGCCCGATTCGACACCGAAGGCTATCTGGTGTGTCGCGGACTCGTTCCCGGTTCGAGTTGCGACCGCCTGAAAGCGGCGTTCGAAGACGACATCAAACCGTTTCGCGGGGTGATGGCTCGGGATACCACCCGAGAGCCCGAGGCCCACCGCTTTTCCGAGAGTGGGGCGATCGTCAACGCCCTGCTGCACCCGCACGATTTGACCCGCAAGGCCTTTCGACCCTTTCGCGATGCCTGCCTGCACGTGCTTTCCAGTTCGGCCCTGCTGCATTGGGCCAGGCGATTGATCGGTGCCGATCCGGTTCTCGTCAAATCGGTCTACCACGAGAGCGGCACCGGCAAGGCACCTCACGCCGATACCCACTTCATGGATTCCCAATTGACCGGGAGGATGATCGGCTGCTGGATCGCGCTCGAGGACATCGCCGCCCAGGCCGGCCGTTTCTTCGTGTATCCGGGCAGTCACCGGCTTCACGATGCCACCCATTTTCCCGAGGATGCGGTGGAGGGTTTTCTGGCATACGAGTCCGCGATGCTCGAAGCGATTCGCGGGTATTACCTGGAGGGCGACACGGCCAACCTACGCGCCTTCGAATTGGCCCGCACCCGCCTGGCTGACGTCATTCGCGGCTGCCGCCTGGCCTGTCGCACCCCCGAACTGAAAAAAGGCGATGTCTTGTTCTGGCACGCCCGTACGCTGCACGGCAGCCTCAAACCCAAGAACCCGCCGCGGACCCGGCACTCCCTGACCGGCCATTTCATCCCGGCCGGAAGCCGGCTGTTGCGTTACCACAGCGAGGTGGAACCGGTGCCGGCGCGGGAAGTCGACGGACTCTGGGTTCGCTATCGCGGTGGCCGCCACTGGTCCTGATCCCCCGAATCGGCGGCCGACCCACGATCCCGGGAAACGGTGTCGCGTTCGTGTTTGGCGCGAACGCGACGCCCTCGAAAGTTCCCGCAAAGCGCCGGAACCGGCAAGACGCTTCCTGTCGGGAGGTTGCCGCTTATTTGGAAAAAAGCGTCATTGTTGTATGCTTGGCTTCCGTTAACAAGGGTACCGACCTGATTTCCGAAGACCGCCATCGCGCCGGCTTCCTGTCCTTTTCGCCGCTGTCGAGAACCACTTCGAGCCGAGGCAGAATGTGTACTCAAGAATCTTGATCCTTACCCTCCTGCTGATGTCGTCGATCCTGTTCTCGTGGCATCATTGGTCGGTTTACCTCGATCGAAGTGCCGCCTTTCCAGCCGTGGAGGACGACGCGTTGGTGCTCGCACGCCACCCCGAGGACCACCTGGCCTTGGAAATCCATTCCGCGGTGGCGCCCCATTTCGACGGACAGTTGTACCCGTTGCACATGCCCTTCTCGGAAGTCAGCCTGACCTTGGTGGAAGGGTTCCTCGCCCGAAATCAGGAGGCGATGACCCGGCTGATCCGCCTTCACCAGAAAGACGACACCCAGTGGCGTGTTCGCGATCCCGATCTGCGTCACCATTCCAGACAACCGGGAATCCTGGGGGACGAGGCGACCAGCGGCATGTCCAGCGACCTGTTGCTGGATTGGTCGGGCTCGTTGGCGGTGTACGGTGCCTTTCGCGAGTCCGAGCTGGGCAAACACGACGAAATGCGCCAGGCCCTGATGCTGTCGGCCGATCTCCGCGATCTGGCCCTGCACAATCCCAGTGCCGAGATGCTCAACAACACCCGGCATTGGCGGTTCCGGTTGCTCAGCCTGTTGGCGTTTCACCGCAGCAAGGCCTTGCCGGTCGAAGATGCCCTGGCGTTGGTGCCCGATACCATGCTGCTGCGGAAGGCACTCAGTACCGCGATGTACACCCGCTTGCGCGATATCGAGGCGGAAGTGAAAAAAATGGGGCGCAGTTCCTCGGTGTTCCAACCCATATCGCGGGACCGGGAGTGCCTGCTGCTCGTTCGCCGCCTCTACGGTTTCTACAATGGCGATCGCATGCGCGAGCCGCTGCTGAACAAAGTGCCCCCTTCGGATTGGTTCCAGATTACGCCTCACCGCTATCGGTTCGACCCTCGCTGGCTGCGCGACGAACTGGAGCGGATGATGGTGGAAACCGGGCTGGAAATGGTACTGCAGGACGCCACGCGTCTCATCGTGGTGCTCGGGCCCGATGCCCCCTCGCACGTCGTTGCGGCGCGGGCGGATGCGATCGATCGATTGGGATTGGTCAATCCCTTCGACGGTCGACGCTACAGATTGGATGCCGAGGGGCGTCTTTTGATGCTGCCTTCGGGTCACCGTTGGACGGCCTGGTTGGGCCCGCGTGAGGACCTGCACGAAAAGTGGGGTGATTGGATCGCACTCCCGGCGCATCCCGTCAAAAACGCCAGAATCGAGCACTGATCGTCCCGGACGGGGAAAAGCCTTTCCGTCTCGTTCCTGGACGCCTCATGCGTCGTCGCCCGATCGCCGATCGTCGGCACCCATCGCGACGGGACCCTCCAGCACCCGTTTTACGCCCCATGGAAAGAGGGGACCGGCAAATGCGGTTCGTCCGGGATCAGTTTGGCCTTGCCGGATCGCCGCGCTTTTTCCATACTTGGGATATCGCCACCACAACCCTTCTCTGGTCCATAGATCCGCTCTTGGATCCGAAATCAGTTGCAGGTGTCGAGTTGCGTCGTGGTCCCGGCGAACGCTGCGAAACGTGAATCTTCAATCATCGAGACAGTTTGTGAGGAGTGTCCCTATATGAGTAACGGCAAGAAAGGATGTGTGATCGCGGGATTGGGTTGTGGCACCATGATGCTCGTGGGCATGGGCATCGCGGGTTTTTTCATGTACCAGCAGGCCAAGGCCATTCAGGAAGGAATCGAGAATCCCGAACCCAGGGCACTGGAGCTCTTGGGAACGACGAGCCTGCCCGAGGGCTATTACGCCCAGATGGCGATGGGTGTGCCTTTCGTGATGGATGTGGTGTTCCTCTCCGATCGGCCGCCGAGCGAAGGAGAGCCGGGTCCCGATGGGCTTCAGAGCCAACGGGTGTTCATGTTCATGCAAATGAAAATCGCCAATATCAAGGAATCCGAGCTGGAAGCGTTCATTTCCGGGGAGGCCGACCAGTCCGATGTCCTGAGCCAATCGGGGATCCAGGTGGATCAGAGCCAAGTCATTCAGCGCGGCTTTTTCGATATGGAAGGCGGGAAAGTTCACTACATGACCCAGCGGGGTGAGGTCAAATTCGGGAACAACGCCAACTTCAACAATCGCGACGGCCTCTCCACCCTGTTCGTCGTCCATTGCGAAAGCGATCCCAAGGTGCGTTTCGGCGTTTGGTTCAGCAACGATCCGGATCCCAGTGTGCCTCTCGACCAGTTGGACGTGATCGGTACCGCCGCCGACCCCGAGGCTTTTCGCGGGCTGATGAGTCACTTCGGATTCTGCAACGCCAATTAAGTGAATCCCACCGGAGCATATCGATGCTCGAAGAGGGGAGAGACCCGTGAAGGAAACCCGGTGCCGTCGTTATCGGGTTTCCTCGCTTCGGGGTGGATGTCGCCTCGCAAGCCGATGCGAACCGGAGGGTTCGCCTGCCCCTGGAGGACCTGACCGATGCCCATGGAAGTTCGTGTCGTCGCCTACGATCCCGATTGGCCGCAGATGTTCCGGAACGAGTCACGGCAAATCGCGGCCGTTCTCGGGCCCGACCTGATCGAGATCCACCACATCGGCAGTACCGCGATCACGGGGATCTACGCCAAGCCGATCATCGACATGCTGGGCGAGGCTCGCCACTTGGCAGCCGTCGATCGCCACGCCGCGGAAATGACCGACTTGGGATACGAAGCCCTGGGCGAATTCGGGATCCCCGGGCGACGCTATTTCCGCAAGGAAACGCCGGAGGGCCGTAGAACCCACCATCTGCACGTCTTTTCCGCGGGATGCGACCAGGTGCGGCGCCACCTGGGCTTCCGCGACTTCATGAACCGCCATCCCGAATGGGCCCAAAGGTATTCGGCCCTGAAACGAAAACTGGCGGCGGCGCACCCCGACGATATCGAGGCCTACATGGACGGCAAGGATCCCTTCATCGGCGAGATCGACCGTCTGGTGGCACGCCGGCAATCGGGAGACTGATCCTCCCGCCGAGATGATCCGCTGCGGATGGTATACTTCCGGTCGCGGCGCGCGGAACCTGGGCGCTCCAATGGGATCGAAGACCGCTGCGGTCTGTGCGGACCTGCGCCGACTCCCGCGTCGAAGAGGATGATGTCGAACCCATGCTTTACGAACTCAGCAATTTGAAGCTGCCGGTAGGCGCTTCTCCGCAACCGCTGGAAGATGCCGTTGCCGGTCAGATCCGCGTAACCGCCGACCGTATCCAACGCGCGCGCATCACGCGCGAAGCGCTGGATGCGCGCAAAAAACCCCATCTCTTTCGGGTGGTGACCGTCGAATTCCGCGTCGATCCGCCGTTGCCGGAGCCGCTACCCAAGAACGTCCGCGTCCAGCCTGTTTCTCGGCTGGACATCACACGACCGGCGCCCTTGCCGCTGCGCGAGCCCGCCGTTCCCGGAGCGGGTCGGCGACCGGTAGTCGTGGTCGGCTCGGGGCCGGCGGGTCTCTTCGCGGCCCTGGCCCTGGGTGAGGCCGGCCTGCCGACGATCCTGCTGGAGCGCGGGAAACCGGTGGAGACGCGCATGCGCGACATCGGTCAACTCCGCTCGCACGGCGATCTGGATCCCGAGAGCAATGTCTGCTTCGGCGAAGGCGGCGCGGGCACCTACACCGACGGCAAACTCTACACGCGCGTCAAACACTCCTACGTGCGCTGGGTTTACCGGCGATTGGTGGATTTCGGGGCGCCGGAACGCATTTTGGTCGATGCACATCCGCACCTGGGAACCGACAAATTGGTGCGGTTGGTGAAGCATCTCCGGCTTCACCTGCAGGAGCGCGGGGTCACGGTGCGGTTCGGCGCGCTCGTGTCGCGTCTGTTGGTGCGCGATGCGCGGGTTCACGGTGTGCGGCTGGCCGACGGGGAAGAGATCGAGGCCGACCGAGTCGTGCTGGCGATCGGTCACTCGGCCCGCGACACCTTGGCCAACCTGTTGGAAGACGGGGTGAAAATGGAACCCAAGTCTTTCGCGGTCGGCGTTCGGGCCGAGCATCCCCAGGAACTCATCAACTTGTCCCAATACGGAACCGCGTCGCCGCCGGAAGACATCGGGGCGGCCGCCTACCGGCTCACCCACCAGGTGCCCGACGCGAATCTGGGTCGCCGCGGCGTCTATTCGTTCTGCATGTGCCCGGGCGGTTTCATCGTTCCCAGCCCGACGGAGGTCGCGCACATGGCGATCAACGGCATGAGCAACGCCAACCGCTCGGCGCCCTACGCCAATTCGGGCATCGTGGTGCAGGTCATGCCCGAGGACCTGGCCCGGCACGGCTACGCCCACCATCCCTTGATGGGGATTCGCTTTCAACGGGATCTGGAAGCGGCGGCCTTTCGGTCGACGGACACGGCCTATGGCGCACCGGGCATGCGCATCGACGATTTCGTTGCGCGCAGGGCGCGGGGCCGTATGGCCGGTACGCACTTTCGACCCAAGGCCGAGCCTCACGATTTGTGGGAACTCCTACCGAACTGGATCGCCGAGCCGCTCAGCCAGGGGCTGAAGCGCTTCGATCGGTTGATCAAGGGATACGCGGGGGCCGAAGGGAACCTGTTGGCGGTGGAAAGCCGAACCAGCGCGCCGATTCGGATCCCGCGCAACGAGGTCTTCGAGGCCGAGGGTATGGCGGGTTTGTATCCGGTCGGAGAAGGTGCGGGTTACGCCGGTGGTATCGTCAGCGCGGCGGTGGACGGACTGCGCGCCGCCGAACACATCATCGAAACCTGGTCCTGATCTGGTTGCCAGGTTTCGCGAGCCGAGCCCGGACCATTCAGGGAACCATCGCCATTGGAAGTGGCCAAGCTCGGTATCCCCGTTTCCAAAGAGCACAGTCGATCACGCCGCTGGCCGCGCGCCAGCGAAGCCGCCAAGTCCAAAGCCCCCGCCTCGAGAGAGGGGCGTGCGGCCTGTAGGTTCACCAGCTTGGTGAACCAATCGAAGCAACTCAAGCAACAAAAATCCATTGCGCCAAAGAGCAATGCACGGAATCACCCTCGCGACCCCAATCCGAAGCCGCCAAGTCCAAAGTCCCCGGATCGAGAGAGGGGCGTGCGGCCTGTAGGTTGGGCTGCCAGCCCGACAAATCGAAGCGACCCAGGCAGCGGTAGTGGGAAAGCGCCAAAGAGCGAAGCCAACACTCCGTTGGCAGCGCGCCAGCGAAGCTGCAAAGTCCAAAGTTCCCGCATTGCGAGAGGGGCGTGAGGCCTGTAGGTTCACCAGCTTGGTGAACCAATCGAAGCAACCCAGTTAGCGTTTCAGTGGAATGCTCAAGAGCGAAGCCGATCCCTTTCGTCGAAGGGCCTCCCGTCGAAATCCCCAAGCTTTGAGGTTCCCGATGCGGAAACTGGTGGTAGGGCGCTGACGACGGAAGCCTTTCAGCGAAACTTTTGGCTCCGCTCCTTGGGATCGTGTGATCTTGTGATCTGGCCCACTTGGAAGTGTCGGCCCGGCACTCTGGGTGGATCCGGCACGTACAGCGACGACGCCCCTCTCAGGGGGTGGCAACTACGAGACGACCCCCCTTGACGGATGGCCTTTCATCGAAGGATGGGTTTCGTTGTTGGACATTCTGATAAACCGTAGGTTGGGTCGCTTCGACATGTCGGCCCGGCGGGCTTACCGCCCCTGCCATACCGGCCGTGACCAACCGACAGCGACGACGCTTCTCTCAGCATGCGGGAACTACGAGACAACGCACTTCGCTGGAGAACCTTCCGCGGAAGAATCGGCTTCGCTCTTGGGCATCCCGATAAACCGTAGGGATGCGTTGCTTCGATTGGTGGAGCAGGCTGCTCCACCTACAGGCCAGGTTTCTCTCTCGGTAGTCGGGAACAGCGAGGATGGGTACTCCGGAGTGGGCGTTTCGGGAAAGAATCGGCTTCGCTCTTGGGCATCCTGATAAACCGTAGGGATGTGTTGCTTCGATTGGTGGAGCAGGCTGCTCCACCTACAGGCATGGTTCCTCCTCGCTGCGTTCGGGAACTTCCGCGCTGAGGCACTTCGACGTGTCGGCCGGGCCGGCCAACCTACCGCGACGACGCCCCTCTCACAAAGCGGGAACCTCAAAGTGATTCGCTTCGCATCGTTGGTCTCAGCGGCGATATCGGCGCTCGATCGGCCCTGGTACACGAAAAAGGCCTCGGTGGGACCGAGGCCTCGATGTGCATGTCTCGTGGTGGAACCCCGAGACGTGTCGATAGGGATGATGTTTATTTGGCGTCGATCTGCTTCAGCAGTTCGTCCACCGCGCGTTTCAATTGCGGGTCGCGGCCCGCCGCGTAGTCGTCCGGCGCTTCGTCGACGAGGATGTCGGGCTCGGCCGGGCCGTTTTCCATGTTTTGGTCGGTCGCCTTGGCGTACCAGCCGCGGTAGGGCATGCGCACCCGCGAACCGTCGATGAGGCCAACCGAACCGGTCGAGATGACCGCGCCGAAGGTCGGCTGTCCGATCAGCAGGCCACGGTTCAGGTTCTTGAAGGCGTGCGAGAAGATCTCGGCGTTGGAATAGCTGAATTCGTTGCACAGCGCCACGGCCGGGGCGACCCAAGCCGAGAGCGGCAGGCGTTCACCGTAGGGGTAGAACTTGCGGAAGTTGTGCTTTTCCTTCTCCAGCTTGCCCGCGGCACCGCGCGGAATGGTGAAGGCGTGTTGGCGGACGCTGAGGACCGTCATCATGTAATCCGTGGTCCAACCGCCGTTGTTGAAACGAACGTCGATGACCAGGCCGTCCTTGCCCTGGCCGCTGGCGGTGATGGCGGTTTCGAATCGCTCGAAACTGGGGATGTTCATGGAGCGGATGTGAACGTAGCCGAGGCGGCCCTTCGAGTACTTCTCCGTCAACGCGCGGCGGGACTTCACGAAGCTCTCGTAGAGTTGGCTGCGCTGGCGCTCGGTGGGTCGAATGATCACCTGGCGGGCCTTGCCCTTGGCGTTCTCCACCGTCAGCACCACCTTCTCGTTGACCGTATCCACCAACAGCGCGTAGATGTTGGTTTTCGGGCCGATCTTCTCGCCGTCGACCGCCGTGATGACATCGCCCACGGAAAGGCGCGAGGACTCGCGGTCGGCCGGTGTGTTCGGCAGGACCCGAACCACTTCGACACCCTTGGCCACGGGTACCAGTTCGGCACCCAACAAACCGGTCTTCTCCTCGGCGGTTTCGTAGCGGTTCTTGCCGTAGAAGCCCATGTGGCTGGCGTTCAGTTCGCCGAGCATCATGTTGAGCACGTCTTCGAAGTCGCGATCCGTGGACGCCAACGTGGCCCAGGATCGGTACTTGTCGTGGGCTTCCTGCCAGTCGGCGCCGTGGAAGTCGGGATCGTAGAAGCTGTCGTGCAGCGCGCGCCAGGCCTCGTCGAAGATCTGGAGATGTTCCAGGGGATGGTTGATGGCCATGCGGGCCTTGAAGCCGAGGGGCTCGACCTTGCCGCCTTTCGAGGCGATGCGAACCACCTTACCGCCCTGCTTGATCGCGAACAGGTGCTTGAAGCCGGGGCCCATTTTCAGGTAGGTCGGGTTCAATTTGTTCTTGGTGACGTTCTCCAGCTTGGTGCCGTCCCACTTGATCTTGAAGACGTCGCGACCCGTGAACCGCGGCGCATTGTTGCCGGTGGTGCCGAGGAAGTAGATCGTCTTGCCGTCCTCGGAAAACTGCGGTGCGCTTTCGTCGCCAGGGAAGGCCGTCACCTGGACCAGCCGTTCGTGGATATCCTCGAAATCGATGGTGATCGGTTCGGGCTCCTCCGTCTGCTTGTCCTTCTTGTCCTTGGTCTCGTCCTTCTCGCGTTCCTTCGAGCCATCCTTGCTGACCGGCTCGACGACCTCTTCCTCCCAATCGGCCGAGGTCTTTTCCCAATCGCGTTTGCGCAGCCAGACCATCCAGACGTCGTGGTCGACGCCCTCGCGCGCCGAGATGAAGCTCAGTTTGGTTCCGTCGGGACTCCACGCCGGCCGGATATCCATGCGCGGGTGAAGGGTGATGTTGGTCGCCGGACGCGAGCCGTCGATCGGCTGGATGTAGATGTCGGCATTGAAGGTCAAATCTTCCTGGGCGTAGGCCAACCAGCGACTGTCGGGGCTCCAGTTCAGGCTGCCGGGGGGCGACCATCCCTCGTAGAGCGCCCGTTCTTTGCCCAATGTGAAGTCGTCGCCGTAATCGGCCACGATCAGGTCGGCGACCCCGCGAATGAAGGCGACCTTTTTGCCGTCCGGGGAAATCGACGGTCGACGCTCGTCGCGTTGGTCGTCGGTGAGGCGAACCGTGCGGTGGGTCAAGCTGCGGAAGAGATCGGTCTGGTCTTCGTCGGCGGCGACCAGCGCGTACAGATCGTACTGGCCTTCGCGATCGGAACTGAAGATCAGGGTTTGATCGTCGGCCCACGCCACGTCGCGGTCACGGTGAGCATGTCGCGTCAACTGAACGGTACGCGTCTTTTCCTTGTCGTTTTGAATCAGGAACAGCTCGCCGCGAATGACGAGTGCCGCGTACTTTCCGTTGGGCGAAACCGCGATCTCGGTGGCGTTCGCCGTGAAGGTCTTGCGCTCGATTTCGGAGAAGCGCTGGTCCTGGGCGACCTGAATGTCCACCGGCGAGGCCTTGCCGGTGTCGCCCTCCTGGAGGAAAATTCGCGTATCGGCTTCCATGACGTAGCGATTTCCGGCTACGTCGTACCAGCGCACGCCGTCTTTCTCGAAATGGGTGATCTGGCGGGGTTCTCCCTTGGCTTTGCCGGCATTGTCGAGGCTCACTCGGAAAATGTTGTGGGTGCCGTTTCGCTCGCTCACGAAACAGAGCTCGCGTTTGGCGGCCCAGCGCGGGTGAAGATCGTTTCCGGCGAATTGGGTCAATTGGGTGTACCGCTTCTTCTTGGTGTCGTACAACCAGATTTCGCGATCGGCGGGACCGCGATAGCGTTTGCGCCATTCGCGCGTGGCGCCGCGAACCAGCGCGATGAAGCGGCCGTCGGGAGACATGGCCGGATTGCGACCCAGCCCGTCCAGTGCACGGGCGGGGGTGCCGCCCTCGACCGAGACGCCGTAGATCTCCGGCATCCAATGGAAGGGAGCGAAGTCGCGAATCGAGGTGAACAAAATGCGACCCTCGGGGGTCCAGTCGCAGACCACGTCGTCGCTGCTGCGATAGGTGAGGCGGCGCGGATCGCTGCCGTCGGACGCCATGATCCAGACGTCTTCGTTGCCCGATCTGTCGCTGTTGAAGGTCAGGTGCCGGCCGTCCGGTGCCCAGCGCGGCCGCGATTCATAGGCTTCGTGAACGGTGAGGCGGCGAGCCACTCCGCCGTTGACGGGCACGGTCCAGATGTCACCCTGGAAATTGAAGGCGAGGGTCTCGCCATCGGGGCTGAGGGACGGGAAACGGGTGAAAGGTCGCCCGTCCTGGGCGAACAGGGGCAGGCAAAACAGGGCGATCGTAAGTAGGTGTGGAACGGAACGGAACCAGGAACTGAACGCTTTGCAGGGCAAGCAAATTCGCGTCATGTGCACTCCCTCGTATTGATCTGTGGACGGTACTCCATGGGCTTGGGAACGGCGATGGGGCCGATGCGTGGGCAATCCGGCCGACATGGGGTGAGCAGCCTTGCACACCACAGGCAAGTCTCGATGAAATAAAAACGCTTCCAATCCGGAAACTGATGGCGATGAGAGACTTGGGCTGCATCCTGCCGTGCCGGAACGGTGGATGGTGATGACAAGCGAAAGAGCCGGAATCAAAAAGACTCAATCGGCGGAATGAAGCAATGTCACACACATTCCTATCGAGGTGGTGGCCTTTCACGGCTTGCGGTTTCGGATCGTGCCCACTGACTCCCCATTGATAACGCGTCGTTTGGGGGTGAACCGGCTCAGAAAATCCGCGAGGGCCACGCAAACTTGTGGAACGTGGCGCCAGGTTCGTTCCATGAACATTCATCAAACCACGTTCCCGTGGTCCTGGCCACCCAAAAAAGCCGGCCGAGCGAAAAGGGCGCGGCTCTGAATCAGGCGCTTTTTCTCCATCATCCGGCGGCCGGAATCGGTTCGGGTTCGGCTCGATCTGGGACAGGTTCTTGACGCCCGGCCGTGGTCGCGTTACAAGTGGGGAAGCGATTGGCGCACATTACCGCCTTATCTATATAAGTCGTCGAAAAGAAAGGGTCGGGGTTCGTCCCCGATGCCAGACACACCTGGGCACGGCATCGAAAAACGCCGTGGCCGGGTTAAACTATTTGATAACCGGTTCACGACGTCGGCTACGGGCCACGTCGCATCCTTCCCTCTTCCCCGAACCCCCACGCTCTGTCCACGACAACTGTTCGGTCGTTGGAAGAGCCTGCGTCATAAGGAGTTTGCATTGCTTACCCTACAGGAAAACCAATTGCATTACCCGTTGAAGGAACGAATCGGTTTGGCTGCCTTGTATGTGCAAAAGAAGGCCGTTTTCAGCGATTTCACCGCTTGGATCGACATGATTCCCAAGGAGCTGTCCAAATCGCGCGGCCTCTTCGGGCGGCGCAACAGCGGCAAGACCGCTTTCGTGCAACGGCTTTACAACCGGCTTTGGACCCACAACGGTGGTACCGTGCCCTTTTACCTGGAAATTCCGGAGATGCGTCTTTGGTTGCCCAATTTCGCCGAGGATTACTACCGCAACTTCGTGTCGCAATACATCTCGTTTCTGGATCGAGATCCCAGCCGCGTCAGCCAGGTCATGAGCCTGGATCAGATTCGCGAATACGGTGAGCGCCATGGCTATCGGGCGATGGTGGAGGACGTCGACCATTTCAAGGCGTTTTTCCCCTCGCGGCGTTTCGACCAGATGTGGCGCCTCGCCATCAGTGCCCCGCATCGGTTTTCAGCCCTGTACGGACGCCCGGTCCTGGTGATGTTGGACGAGTTCCAGAATCTAGGACGATTCGTCTACGCCGACGAATGCAAGCTTCACAACGATCCGTCGATCGTGGACGGCTTCCACGAGTGGTGCGAATCGAAATCGGCACCGATGCTGGTCACGGCTTCCCTGCGCGGACGTCAGGGACGTGTGATGGACAGTTTTCTGGAAGCCGGTTGCCTGACCAAGTATCCGTGGTTGCCCTGCCTGGGCGAGCAGGAGGGGGTCGAGGCGGTGTACCGTTACGCCCAGGCCTACGAAGTGGCCTTGACCAACGAAACGGCCCTGCTGATCAACGGCCTGACACGGAGCGATCCCTATTTCATCGCCTGCATGTTCCGATGTGTGGGAGCGGCCGACAAGGACCTGTCTTCTCCCGCGGCGGTGCTGCGTTGGGCTACCCACCAGTTGACCCATCGCGACGCCGAGTTGGCCACCGGTTGGATGGTCCATTTGGACCGCATTCTCGGCGAAGAGAATCACCTTCAGATCAAACGACTTCTGCTGTTTTTCACCCAGAACCCCGGGCGAACCTTCGCGGCCGAAGATTTGCGCGAGGAATTGGACCTCGAATCCGAGCCCGAACAGATTTTCGACATGCTCATCCACTTGCAGCACACGGGCTTGATTCTGTCGACCCCGCGCGAGTTCGCCTTCGAGGGACATGCGGATCCGACGCTGTCCCTGGTGTTGCAGGAGCGGTTCCGCGACGTGTTGGATGCCGAGGGCCAGGCCCGTGATTGGTTGGTCGCGCGAATGGACGAATTCGTGGCCGGTCGCGAGGGGATGGGCGACTGCCTCGAGGATTTGGCACCGAGCTTCGCCGCCCTCCAACTGGCCTACGACATGTGCGAGCGCGAGCGATTTCCGCTTTCCGCCTATTTCGACGGCATGGACCACGAGCGGCCCATTGCGGTGGCTCGGGTTTGTTGGCGCTACCTGGCTCAGAAACGCATCGGCGACAAACGCCAGTACGATTTGATGGTGGCGTCGCGCGACGAGCGGGTATTGCTGGTGGAGGTCCGCCGCAACGGAAAGCCGATCGGCATCGACCAGGTAAAACACTTTCTGGCTCGAGTGCGGTTCTTTCGGGAGGCGGAAGGGAAAGCCGAGACCCTGGCCGCGATCCTCTCCATCGCCGGATTCGAACCGGATGCGTTGGCTCTCTGCCGGGAAAATGAGGTGGGCACCGCTTCCCGGCTCAACTACCTGCGCGCCGATTGGAGCAGGTAGGGCCGGTGCGCCCGCTTTCGGGCATTCGGGTTTCCGGCTCCGCGCGGCGGTGTTCCGCGGTCCGTTGGTTGGTGCCCATCCAGAAACGCAAGAATGGTAACCGCCAATTTGGTTCGGTTCGTCTGGATGGGTACGGAATCAGGAAACGGCAAAAACCTTGTTCGCAAGGTATTGGCTGACACCTGACGGCCGCAGCCTGGGTGCATGGGCGATGTCGCGGAGTTTCCGTTCAGGACGCCTTGGCCGCCTGGCTGACGACCACCGGCAGGGTGACGGTGAATACCGCGCCCTGGCCCAAGCCGCCGCTGTCGACCGTCAGGGATCCGCCCATCTCGGATACCGCGTTGGCGCAGACGTGCAGCCCGAAGCCCTGGCTGCCCTGCTTCGTGGTGTATCCCGACTTGAAAATGTTGACCAGGTTCTCGGGGGCGATGCCGATCCCGTTGTCGCGCACGCTCAGCGACACTGCGTCCGATCCCGAGGTCCGCAGCTTCAGGGTGATCCGGCGATTTTCGCATTCCTTGTGGTCGAGCGCCTCGCGCGCGTTGCGCAACAATTGCAGCAGCACGAAACGGACCTTGGTGGTCGGGGCGTATAGGCGCGGCGTCTTTTGGAGATCTTTTTCCACCTTGATGTGGAGCTTGGTCAGCGAGAAGCTTTCCAGGCGCAGGGCCTCGTCCAGCAAATCCTCGAGCCGGATCGCTTGAGTGAAGGAGCTGATGCGCGCGTATTCCTGCTGCGAGAAAATCGCGTCCTTGATCTGCTTGATGTACTCTTCCAGCTTGGTCGTTTCGCGGGTCAGGTGGTCGTGTTCGTTCAACAGGCGTTCGCCGATCTGAAGGTAGTAGGTCAGCAGCTTGAGCCCACGGGGATCGGTGCTGATGAAGTCCACCAGGTCGTGGCGGTGCTGTGCCAGCAGGCTGTTGGCGCGTTCCAAGCGGTCGATGCTGGACTTCGCCAAGATCTCGTGAATCACGTGACCGCTGATATTGAGGCTGTTCAGGGTATTCCCGATATGGTGCAGCACGCCGATGGCGATCTCCGCCATGCCCGCCTGGTGGGCGTTTTCCAACAGGGTCTGCTCGGCCTCGCGTAGTTCGATCGTGCGCTCCTCCACCAGCCTTTCGAGGTTTTGCTTGTGATGCGCCAGTTCCTTGTTGGCGGTCAGCAGTTCCTCGTAGGATTGCTGGAGGGCGAGCTGCATCTCGTTGAAGGCCTGAACCACCTGATCCAGTTCGTCGTTGCCGCCGCGGGTCGCACTGCGATCGAGGGTCAGGTTCTCGATCGGTTTGTCCAGGCTGAAATTGTGGGCGAACCCCGCGATTTTTTCCAGGTGCCGAATGATGATGAAGTTGAAGATGAACAGCATGAACGCCGAAACCAGGAAGGTTTTGATCGCCTGGGTGGTCAACACGATCAGGACCTTTTCTCGGAGGCGGGCGTAAATGCCTTCGAGACTGGCGACGACGGTCAGTTCGCCCAGGTAGTTACGGGTGCCGTCCTTGTCGAAATAAAGGGCCACTTTGCGCACCTTGGTCGCCGTTTCCATCGGCGTTCCCACTTCCAACGAGTCGAAATCCACCGGGTCCACGCGCACGTATTCGATGTCCGGCAGCTTGTGAATGCCCTCCAGGTGAACCCGGACCTGCTGAAAGTCGATGTTCCACAGATCGTCGGTGATGCTCTTGACGAAGCTCGCGTCGATCTGCTCGAACCGATCGTTGAGCTGATCCATGTCACCGTGATAGTAGAGGTAGAGCTGCGTGGCCGTGGCGCCCAGAGTGATCAGCGAGCTGTACAGGAGAATGTAGAAGAGGAGACGGCGCGCAATACTAGGGTGACCGAGTAGTAGAATCGATTTGAGGGACAAGGTCGACTCCCATCAAAAGGAACTGCCGTGAGACGACATGAGGGCAACGAAACAGAGACCGAATGGGGAGGACATCGGCGCTATCCCTTTGACGGTTCGTACGGGTCCGGATTCGGTTTGATTCATGACACCTACTCGAGAGGCCTGAAGACCTGGTTGCGAAGTAGCGGTTTGATTTCCATGAATTGGAGCATGCCTGGGGATTGGTAGAAATCGCGGTGGTTCGTGTTTCTGCAGGAAAGGGACTCCGCCGCGAACCTTGTGAGGAAGGTGGCCTGGCGACTGGAGGCGACGGAGAGGCGGATGATTGCGTTGTGAACAGGGAAGGCCGTAATCGATTGTAACCTGAAATGGATTGACGGCGTTAGGGGACGCGATGGGAAAAGGAAAGGAAGTGACTTGGAGGGGACTCCGAATTCGATGTGCCCGCTCCGAAACGGGGCCACTCGGTTCTCCCGGATGACCTTGTCCGATTTACAGTCCCTATCGGTGCGAGAAATCGAAACGGTAAAAAATCTAACCTTTTCACGCGAATGGGTGCTGTACAATGACCCCATCCGTCATTCGGGAGGCTAATTGATGTTTATGTGTTTCGAGTCTGATGGCAAGCGTTCCGCCTTCCCGGAAGCATCACTGATTTGCTTGGATGATAACGGGTTCACCTTCCACTCTGCCGGTGGAAGTAGAACCGGCTCAAATTCCGTGTTTTTCCGGATGGATTCGTTTCAGGGGGCTTGCCAGAATTTTCAACAGGCTTTGAATTGGGTGCGTCGTAAACAACCACAACAGGGACAGCAACGACAGGCTCAACCCCCATCGGCAGGTGCCGACCGGCTTCCGAGCCAGCCCAAATTCTGATTTCGGCGCGCGGTATCGGTGCTTCGGCGATCTTTTTCGCCGAGCCCATGCCCACCGCGGCGCACCCTGTCGCGCGTCATCCGATGGCTGGCTCCGATCCATCCGGAGGAAAGATGCCGGGTGTTTCGCTGGATTCCCTCGAGGAAGCGGTCGTCAGTCCTCGTGAATGCCGCTTTCGTCCAGATGGCCCAATTGGCCGTAGAGCGGGACCATGATCAGCACCAGGGCGAACGAGAGCAGCAGTAAACCCATATTGGCGGGAATCTTCAGGTAGATCAAGCCCATCCATACCGCGCCCGAACCGACGATGCCGATGTAGTTGCAGAAGTTGATGGCGGCCAGGATTTCGCCCTTTTCTCCCATGGGCGGGCGCGCCTGCATGTAGGCCGCGAGCGGCACGTAGTACAGACCCGAGCCGAGACCGGCGAGAAAGAGCAGGCCGTAAATGGCCCCGAGAGGCAGCAGGTGGAAGTAGAGCAGACCTTCGCCGAGCGCCACGAAGAGTGCACCCAAAAGGACCGTCCACTTGCTTCCCATGCGGTGTTGGATGGGCGAACACATGAGGCAGCCGACCATGATGCCGACCGAAAGGGCGACCATCAGGAGTGAGGTGCCCGAAGCGTCCAGGCCCTTCAGGTTGATGCCGTAGTTGTTCACCGCTTGGGCCACGACGCCGCCGGAAAACCAGAAAAACGAAGCGGCGATGACGGTGAAGAGCATGGCCTTGTCCGTCCAGATCTTGCGCAGGCTCACGGTGATGTTCGCGAAAGGGTCCTTGGAAATGCGTAACTTGGGTCGGTTGGCTTCGCGCGGTAGGATCAGGTAGACCGTGCCGATGCCCAGCAGGGCGATGAGGATACAGAAGGCGCCGGCCACGTAGAGTTGGTCCGCGAAGATGTCCTTGAGAAATCCGGCGAGGGCGATACCCAGGATGATGGCGAGAAAGGTCGTCATTTGGACGACGCCGTTGGCCTTGACGAGCAGGTGGGTCTCGAGGAGTTCGGGGATGGCGCCGTATTTGGCCGGCCCGAAGAAGGCCGACTGGGTGCCCATCAGAAACAGGGTGAACAGCAGGAAGGGAAAGTTGGCGGTGTAGAAACCGATGCAACCCATGATCATGATGACCAATTCGCCGACCTTGGCGCCGCGCATCACGGTGGTCTTGGCGAATTTTTCCGAAAGCTGGCCCGCGAAGCCGCTGAAAATCAAAAAGGGCGCGGAAAACACGATCATGGCCGTGCCCTGCTGATCGGCCTGGGTCAGGGTCAAAGCCAACAACAGCATCAGTTGCTTGAACACGTTGTCGTTGAAGGCGCCGAAGTATTGGGTCAAGGTGAAGGCGATGAAGGATCGGTCTGCGAGCGAATGGGATGGCTTGGGTTGACTCACTTCGCACTCACTCCTCGGTTTCGGTATTCGCATTAAAACACAGAAACCCGAAGACTTGCAGACAATCCAAGGCGTAGCGAATCACGACCCTCCGGTATCGCCCATCGCGACGCTGCCCCTTGCGGAGCTCGCGGGCGGCCGTCGTTCTCGCTCGATTTGAAGATTCGACGCGAGGTTTGGTGGCATCGATCTCCTCGATGGGGAAGGCTTTTGCGGCGACCGAACGCAGCGGCGGTCAGGGCGTGAGGCGGGCGTTGTCGATCAGGCGCACGCCGTTCAGCCAGGCGCCCAGGAAGATGCGCGTGTCCTCGGTCAGGTGGGCGCAATCTTCCAGGAATTCGGGATCCCTGAAATCGAGGTAGTCCAGCTCCAGACCTTCGGGCCATTCGGCCACCAGTGCTTCGCGCAGTTTGGCGGCATCGCGCTCGCCCTCGGCGAAGGCCGTCTGGGCACGGGTGATGGTGCGATACAGTGTCAAGGCCAGGTCGCGGTCTTCCGGCTCGAGCTTGAGGTTGCGGCTGCTCATCGCCAAACCGTCGTCCTCGCGAACGATGGGACAACCCACCACGTCCACGTCCAAATAAAAATCCGCGGCCATGCGCTGGATGATGGCCAACTGCTGAAAGTCCTTGGCCCCGAAATAGGCCTGATGTGGCTGGATGAGATTGAACAGCTTGAGCACCACCGTGCAGATGCCCGGGAAAAACTGGGGCCGGCTCAGCCCGCACAAACGCTGCCCCAGAGGGCCTGGCTGCACCATCGTCTGGGCTTCTTCGGGATAGAGGTCTTCGACCTCCGGATACCAGATGAGATCCCCGCCCGCTTCCACCGCCAGCTCGAAATCGCTGTCGTGATCGCGCGGGTAGCTGTCGAAGTCTTCGTTCGGACCGAACTGCGCCGGGTTGACGAAAACCGAGACCACCGTGAAGTTGCCGTCGCCGCGCGAGGCCTCGATCAGGGATTGGTGCCCGGCGTGCAGGCCGCCCATGGTGGCGACGAATCCGATCGTTTCCCCTTGATCGCGTTGTTCGCGGAGCATGCGGCGCAGCTCGGCTGTGTGGGAGTGCAGACGTATGGCCATATTGGGTAAATCCTTCCGGCGCATGATGTTCGAGCCGTACGAAGTAGCCTCGAGGCGGCCTTGCGATGCGCATCTGGTGCTGCCGCGGAACGGCGGTAAACCTACGTTGGGCGATCCCGCCCTCGTGGTCGCAGTGAGATCACCTCCCGATTTTGCGGGCAAATCGGAACAAAAACAAGGGGTGCTCGCCGTCATGTGACCGGTTTCGGGCTCGCCGAAGCCTTGTCGATCGCTCCTCGGTGCGCGCGGTGACCGTCGACGCGCCGGATCCGGCGCCTGGCGTTCCTGTCGACGGGGCCCGTGGGGAAATGCGACACGCGCGGCGGCAAGCGATGATGCCGCGCGTGTCGCCGGCGGAAATCCGGTCAGTTGCCGGATGCCGCCATGGGAAGCTCGCCGCCACCGTAGAGTCTGAGGTTGTGGCGTTTTTTGGAAGCTTTGTAGGATTCACCGATGGAGGGGAAACTGCCGTCGCGAACCGCGTCGTTGAACGCGGTGACGGCGTCGATGCCCGTTTCGGTGAAATTGGCGAACTGACGCACGAACTTGGGCGGTTTGCCCAAACTCATGCCCAACAGGTCGTGGGTGACCAGGACCTGCCCGTCGCAGTGGGGTCCGGCGCCGATGCCGATGGTGGGAATCGAGAGGCGTTCGGTGATTTCGGCCGCCAAGTCGTAGGGAATACACTCGAGAACGATCGCGAAGACGCCGGTGTCTTCGAGGGCGAGGGCGTCTTCCACCACCCGTTTGCGCGATTCGTCGTTCTTGCCCTGAACCTTGAAGCCGCCCAGCGCATTGACCGATTGGGGGGTCAGGCCCACGTGACCCATGACCGGGATTTCCGCGTCCAGAATGGTCTGGATCATCGGGATCCGTTTGCTGCCGCCCTCGAGTTTGACGGCGTCGGCGCGGCCTTCGCGAATGATCCGGCCCGCGTTGCGCACCGTTTCGGCGGGGCTGATGTGGTAGCTGAGGTAGGGCATGTCGCCCACGATGAGAGCCCGTTTGCGGCCGCGCGATACGGCGCGGCAGTGGTACACGATGTCGTCGACGGTCACCTCGAGGGTGTTCTCCTTCCCTTGGATGACCATGCCCAGGGAATCACCGACCAGAATCATGTCGGTTCCGGCGGCATCGACCAATTGGCTGGTCCAGTAGTCGTAGGCCGTCAGCATGGTTAGCTTGTCGCGGCTACTGGTCATGTCGGTAACGGTCACCCTGCGTGACGGTTGAACCTTTTGCTTGGCACCCGGCGCGGGTCCCTTGGGGGCGGACTGCCCCTGAGAATGTTGCAACTGTTCCATTACAGCTCCTACTACGAGCCCGTTCGATGCGGGTCTCGTGTGTTCGCACAAATGGCTTTGAAAGCACTTGTGTTTTTGTGGGTGTTCGCCTCGATCACGGGCTCGGCCCCCGCGACGGCGCAGAATGATTCCGTGCGTCGCATCCGTGACCGTGTCGGGCGGTATGCGCGCTTCCAAAACAGACCGATCCATGCCGGCCTCTCGAGAGAGGTCAAGCCGAACCGGTGATGAAGGGCGCGGAAAATGAGTATAGCACGGAAAGATGCCGATCGTGCCAATCTGTCCAGGCAATGCTGCCGAGCTTGGAACGGATCGGCCGGGCGAGCGCGAAATCGGCGCCCGGCTCGACATTTCGAGCGATTTCCCTTCGTGACGCGGTGGGGTCGCTGCCGGGTGTGCCAAGCGCCTGTACGTCATGGCGGGCACGGGCTTCGCCTCCCGCCTCCGCGGCGGTGCCTGAACCTTTTACAGAGAGGTTTTAGGAGTCAGGTAGGTTACGCCGCGCAGATCCTTCTGAAAGTAGGAAAGCAGGTCGGACACCGCCGCCCGGTCCTTGCTGAAATTGACGCCGTTGGCGTTGAGAATGATCAACGGCGTCGCCTCGTAGTGGAAGAAAAAGCGGTTGTAGGCCTCTACCACGTTGTCCACGTACTCCGGAGAAATGTTCAGGGATTTCAATTCCTTGCGCTTCTTGAGGGTTTCCATGACCTTGTCGGCCGAAAGTTGGAGGTAGACCACGAGATCCGGTTGAACCTGGTCGGCGGTCAGCATGGGGTAGAGCTTTTCGTAGAGGGCCAGCTCGCTGTCGCTCAGGTTCTGATAGGCGTAGATGCGATCTTTTTCGATGATGAAATCGGTGACGATCGTCTGGCGGAACAGGTCCGGCTGCCGCAGGCCTTGGAGCAGTTGGTAGCGGTTCAGCAGAAAGAAGAGCTGGGCCTGGAAGGCCGCGCCGTTGCGGTCCTTGTAGAAATCGCCGAGAAAGGGGTTCGCCTGGAGGTCCTGGGTCAGCTCGGCATTGAGTTCCTTGGCGACCAAGCGAGCCAAACTTCTTTTTTCACAGCCTAGTGGACCTTCAAAGGCAATGTAGGAATACGGAGGAGCCATGCAGCAATCCCCAACAGTCAGGATCTAGTTGTTTCAGCAAACCCCAAAACTATATCACCGAAATCTTGCCGCCACAAATCGTGACCGGCATTCCCCCGAGGAAGTGGTTTCTCCATGCCGACCTTCTTTTCCAGGGGGTTTTGGATGACTCGACTTCGCGCCATTTCACGCGCCCCGATGGGAAACGGCGGTTCACGGTGGCCGATGGGATGTCTCCGGCCGAGCCGGGCGGCACCGTGAGACCGGTTCGGTCGAGCCCGTTCCCCCGACTCGACGGTGATCGGGCGCCGTGTATCATTGTCGTGAATCGCGGTTTGCGGGATAAAAAACCAAAATCAGGGTGTTTTCCGCCATCCTGAGGGCTGATTGGGCGGCACTTTGCTGGTAAAATGCGCTTTAATTGTTGGACGGTTCGCCTCGGGTGTACCGGGTGCGGCGGGTTTGCCGGGCTGGAAGCGATTGGCTTCAGGCCTCGATTGTCTGTGCGCGACGTTTTCCCATGTTTGTTTCCCGACGTCGCATGGGGATGGTCACGTCCAGGTCGCAACGGGTCTGAAGGCAATAGCAGCCAGTACGTACCCAGCTTGGGCCGGAATCCAACGACGGTGAATTTTTTCGAGGCGCGACACGAGAGAGAGTGGCCAATGGTGCTCTGCGGATGAAGATCGGCGCCTTAGACTCTGGAGCTAAGACAGATGGAAGAAAACCAACAGGAACCCAGTTTCGAACAACTATTAAACGAATCCGAAGCGCGTGAAATCAAGCGTGTTCAGCCTGGACAAGCCCTCGAAGGCAAGGTGGTCATGGTTTCCAAGGGAACCGTGTACGTGGACATCGGCATGCGGACCGAGGCTCAATTGGAGCTCGCCGAGGACGATGAGCGCTATCAGGCGTTGGAGGAAGGGCAGACGATCCAGGTGTTCGTCTCCAAAACCAAACAACCGATCGGCCTGAGCCTGGACCCCGTCATGGGTTATGGCGACATGAGTGTCGTTCGCGATGCCCACGAAGCCGGCAAGCCGGCGGAGGGCAAGGTTCAATCCGCCATCAAGGGCGGGTTCGAAGTCAACATCGCGGGTGTTCGCTGTTTCTGCCCCATTTCGCAGTTGGGTTTCCGCAACGACGACGACCGCGCGGCGGCCATTGGGCAAACCTACGAATTCAAGATCATCGAATTCGACGAGTCCAGCGAGAACGTCGTCGTTTCCCGGCGTGCATTGATCGAAGAACGCCGTGAAGAAAAAATCCGCGAGACACGCAAGAAGCTGATCCCCGGCTCCGTGTTGCAGGGTCGCGTTCGCGACATTCAGTCCTTCGGGGCTTTCGTGGACCTGGGCGGTTTGACCGGGTTGGTCCACATCAGCCAGCTCAGTCACCAGAATGTCGCTCGCGTCGAAGATGTGTTGGAAGTCGGCCAGGAGGTCGAGGTCAAGTTGCTGGAAACCCGCATCGACAATGCCGGCAAAGAACGCATTTCCCTGTCCATCAAAGCCTTGCTTCCGGATCCCTGGGACACCCTGGCCTTCGAAATCGGTCAAACTGTGACCGGTGAGGTCGTCCGCATCAGCAACTTCGGGGTATTTATCAACGTGGCCCCCGCCATCGACGGGCTCCTGCCGCTTCGCTTCATGAAGCAATCGGGCCGCTCGGTGGACCTCGACAGCTTCGAAGTCGGTCAGAAACTCGAAGTGGAGGTGGTCGACATCAACACCCAGGATCGCAAGATCGCGTTGGGGCTGCCCGGTTGGAACGAGGAAATGCGTTCCAGTCTCAAGCCTGGCGACGAGTTGCGGGCCGAGGTGATCAAAGTCATTCCCGCCGGTGTTTTGGTTCAAGGATTGGACGATCCCGCGCGCGGCCTGATTCCCAAGCGGACTCTCAAGCACACCTCCATGAAACAAATCGTCGATCAGTTCCCGCCCCAATCGCAACACGATGTGATTTTGGAGGAAATTGACGATCGCGGCCGCTATACCTTTTCACTCAAGGGACAGAGCGAGTCCATCGACGGCAAGACCCTGGATGCGTTCTTGGAGCAGGACGACGCGCTGAACAACAACCCGTTCGCCTCGTTTTTCAAAGACCGAGGCTGAGCAGGCCCCTTTCGATCGGGTTTCCGGTCGAATCGGGGATCATCCGACATCGAGGTACCGAACAGGGGAGGCGATCGCCTCCCTTTTCTATCTCGGCCCCCGGTGCGGCATTGCGACATCCAAGGAGCTTCCATTGAATCAGTCTCGTTCCCATTCCATCCAAGGTGTGTCGCCTCACGCCGAACCCTCCTCGCCCGGTGCACGCCGTCTGCTCCTGCTGTCGCTCCTTCTCGTCGGGTTCGCAACCACCGGTTGCATTCAATTGCGCATGGATTTGAACATGGCGCCCGACGGCTCCGTGGCCTCGCACATCCATATCGAGATGTTGGAGCAGATGTATCAAATGGTGCTGGGCACCGCCAGTCAGCCCGGTGAAACGATTCCGCTTTTCGACGAAGAGGAACTCAAGAGCTATCTGGCCGACAACAACGGGAAACTTCGGTCGTACAGCAACAAGAGCGAAGACGGGTTTCGCGTGATCGACATGCGCATCTTCGCCAAGGACGCCCCGTCGTTCGTCAACCGGGCCGGCGGCGATTTCATGGCGCTGGAGAAGACCGAGGGTGTCTGGCGCTGGACTTTCCTGGACAACGAAATGACCCGGACCTACCGCGAAATGGAAGACGCGCTTCTGGAAAACCAGTTGGAGATGCTGAAGGCCTCCTTCAGCGGGATGGACGTACAACTGGCGTTGACCGTTCCCGAACTGACGGATACCAATCTGGAAAAAGTCGATGGCACCAAGGTTCGGTACACCCTGAATTTCGACGAAGAGATCGGCATCGCGTCCGGCCCCGAGGCGGTAGAAAAGTTTCGTGGCCTCTTGTTACCGAAGTGGGTGGCCTTCAAGGGGTTCGGCAAAAAATGAAGCGTGCCCGCGGGATTCGAGCCGCGCGGTTCGGTTGGCATTTTGGTGCGAATGTAATTTAATGATGAGGTAGAGGTGTGATCCGGGAAGGGTTCGCGATTGGCGCGATCTCCTTCTCGCGGGGCACGACTGTCGCCATCCCGCTTGCGATTCCGTTGTCGATTCTCGTTCGTTTTTTCAGCTCGATCTCTGATTTCTTTTGCCCCGGGCAAGGCCTTTTGTCCGCGCCGAAAAATCCGTTTCGGTGCATTTCATCGGAATATGCAACGCCAAAATGACGTCTTGACGGCCAGGCTGACCGATACGCTTGTCATCATCGGTTCGGTCCTGTTTTAATTCGGTAAGGAATGACTCTCCCTCAAACAAAAATTTGAAACGAATTGCCGGGTGCCAACGGATAAAAAGGGAATACCTACCTGCGGTACGTTTCCTGCTTGTCGGCTCGCAAATCCTGAAGAAGGAGTACCTTGATTTGAGTACCTCCCACATCGCCGGATTAAGCCCTTCGGTCCTGATGGGCATCAAGAATTTGCTGGTGCGAGCGCGGAGCGTGGTCGAGGGAGCTTTGGTCGGTGAGCACGTTTCGCCGTTTCGCGGCGGCTCCATCGAATTTGCCCAACACCGCTCTTACAGTCCTGGCGACGAACTGCGTTACATCGATTGGCGCCTGTTTGCGCGGACCGATCACTACCACGTCAAACAGTTCGAAGTCACCACCAACCTGCGTGCCTACATCCTTTTGGACAGCAGCGGTTCCATGAGTTATCCCGAGGGCCAGGGTGTCGCCAAACACGATTACGCGGCCACCTTGGTGGCGGCCCTCTCCTACATCCTCATCCAGCAGTCGGATGCGGTTTCGGTAACCACCCATCGCGACGATGACGTGATTTTTTTGCCGCCGCGCAGTCAGGTTGCCTATCTACAGCAGATTTGTCAAATAATCGAAAATACCAAACCCGCCGGTGATCACGATATTCTCCAGTTACTCAAATTCGCCCAGGATCGAATCGTGCAGCGCAGCCTGGTCGTGCTTTTTTCCGATTTCCTGGTCGATCTCGACCAATTGATGGCCAAGATTCGCATTCTCCAAAGCCGTGGGCACGACCTGATGATCTACCAGATCCTCCACCGCGACGAGCTCGAGTTTCCCTTCAGCCGATTCTACCGCTTCGAATCCATGGAAGACCCGCGTTTCATGGTGGCCGACAGCAAACAGATTCGGGCCCAGTACATGGAAGCGCTTCAGGAGCATCAGGACCAGCTTCGCGCGGCGATGCGCAAGATTGGCGTCGATTTCCAAACGGTTCACACCGAAGAGAGCCCTTCGCGGGTGATCGCCAACTGTCTCAACGGTCCCATGCGGGCCAAGAAATTACGAAAACTCTATTGAATCCCCGTCAACGTCAACCGCGGCGGAAATCGCTCTCCCGGGTTTGGGAGCGGGTTTCGTCACCGAGTTTCGCCCCACAAGGTTGTCCATGAGCCTGTTCAACATCTCTTTCCTCGCACCTCTGGCGTTTCTGGGACTCCTGGCCCTGGCCATTCCCATTTACCTGCACATGCGCCACAAGCCCCGTGCCGAGCGCTATCGTTTTCCCGCCATCGACTTTCTTCTCAAGGCAGACAAGAAGCGCAAGCGGCGGTTCCGCGTGGAGCAGATGCTGCTCATGCTGTTCCGCATCATGATCGTTTGCCTGCTGGCGATTCTTTTCGCCAAACCCTATGTCGACGAGAAATTCGGCGATTCCGGTTTGAAGACCAACGCGCCCTTGATCGTCCTTCTCGACGATTCGGTCTCCATGATGGCCGCGCCCGGTGGTGAACGCCTCTTCGAGGAAGCCCGGCTCCAGATTCGCGATCTCCTGGAGCGGCGTGCGGGTGCGAGTCCCACGCGGTTGATCTTGGCCGGCAATCCCGAAGCCCATCCCAAGCTCAAAACCGCCGACCAGGTTCTCGACGTCCTGCCTCGACTCAAGCCGACGACCGGTGGCCACACGCTCGATGCAGGCTACGAGAAGGCACTGGCCATCGTGCGGGAGGAAGGCTGGAACCAGGCCATTCTGCGTATCATCACCGACGGCAGCCTCAGCGCATGGCGCCAGGTACCGGTCGAAAAGCCCAGTGCGGTCGAAGTCATCTACGCCTCGGTGCGTGGCGAGAAGCCGTTGCGAAATCTGGGGTTGTCCAAAGTGGATCAGGCACCCGGCGACACCAACTCGATCGAGGTCAGCCTCCAGAACGGCGGCGATCAACGGGAGCAGGCCAACCTGATCCTGTCCATGCCCGACGGGACGCGCCTCTCCCATCCGATGCGCGTCGACGGTTTCGCGCAAACCGTTCACCGGTTCGGCCTGGAGGAAAGGGTGCCCGCCACCCTGACGTTGCGTCTGCCTTCCGACGATTTCGACCTGGACAACGAGGTCGTCTATGCGCCGCGCAGCAATCGCAAGGTCAACATCCTGGTGGTCGACGGCGATTCGCACCCGGAAGCGATTCATTCGGAAAGCTTTTTCTTCAAAAACGCGTTGGGTTTGGATGAAAGCGACCTGTACGGATATGCCCTCAACGTGGTCACCCCGGCGGGTCTGGATCGATCCAAAACCGATTGGGCCGATGTCATCTGCATGCTCAACGCCGACCTTCCCCAGAGCGACATGCTCACGGAGGCCCTGGATACGGGCAAGGGCGTGATGGTCACCATGGGCGAGCGCATGGACCGCGATGCCTGGAACCAGTTCTTTTCGAAATACGGTTTGGAAATGTGGGAGGCGAAGTCGCTCGAACCGCCGCGTCCCGCCGAAATCAAACAATACGACCATCCCCTGTTTTCCTCGATCGATGAAAGCGATTGGCGCGGTTACCTGGACGGGTTCACGGTCGGGCGCTTCACGATCATGACCGCGGGTCAATCGGGGGCCAAGGTGCCCATCGCCCTGGCCGACGGGACACCGCTGCTGCTGACTCACCAGGCCAGTGCCGGCCGCCTTGCGGTCTGGGCCAGTTCGGCCGATTTGGATTGGAACAGCTTCGCGCTGAGTTTCGGATACGTGCCGTTCGTGCGCCAGATCGTGGCCTATCTTTCCGAACGCGACGAGAATATGAGTTACCAGGGCATGACCGTCTCCGAGGTTCTCGAACAGGACATCGCCGCTGAGTTGAATCCCAAGTACATTCCCGAGGTATACCGCGATCTGGATATTGCGGGCCCGCTGCCGGGGATCTATACCCGTCAGGTCAACAAGAACACCCAATTCATTCAGGTCCGCTTGGATCCCGAAGAGTTGAATTTCAAATCTTTCGAAGCTCTTGCCGATACGAATCAGGGAGAGAACGTCCTCGAACAGGCTGGGTTCCGCAGTTTCGTACGGGCCGAACTGGCGCCGCAGGTTCAGTGGTTGCTGTTCGCCCTGATTCTCGTGGAAACCTGTGTCGCGGCCAGGGTGAGCTTGAACTGGGGGGGCCGCTGATGGATCGCCGAGAATTCCTTACCTGGAGCGCGGGACTCTGTGCGGCTTCGGTCGCGGGGGCCATGCCCGCATTGGGCGGTGATGCCGACGTGTTCCAGTACGGCCTGCTTCGGCTGGGCGACAGTTGGGAGGAACGCGAACGGGCCCTCATCAAGCTGAGCTTCGAGGTCCAGAAACGCTGCAACATCCCGATCGAAGCCAAGCACAAAGTGCTCGATCTTTCCGATGTGGCCACCGTCAGCTCGCCGTTCTTCATCATCTCCGGCAGCAACACCATTCCCGAACCTTCGGTCAAGGAGGCCCGAGGCCTGCGTCTGGTTCTCAATTCCGGCGGTTTGTTGTTGTTCGACGACACCTCTCGCGATGGGCAGGACGACTTTTACAAATCGGCGCTGGCCCTCATGCGCAAGGTCTATCCCGAATTGACCGGACCCCAGGTCATCCCGCGCGATCACGCGGTCTACCAGAGCTACTACTTGCTCAAGGAGCCTCGTGGCCGGCTGAACAAGAAAAATTATCTCGAAGGATGGCCCGTGGGACATCGCACTCACGCGTTCTATTCACACAACGACCTGCTTGGCGCGATGGAGGCCGATCAGCTCGGCAACTGGCGCTTCAACATGGAAATCGGCGGTGGCTTCCGCCGCGAGTTGTGCTTTCGATTGGGCATCAATCTGACCTACTACACCTTGACGCTCAATTATAAGAAGGACCGAGCCTTTCCCCCGATCATCGAGAGGAGGCGCAGAATATGAACGGTTGGCCCAAACTGGAATTGCAGCCGCTGGGCCCGCTCTGGCTGGAAGTGTTGGTCCTGGGTGTTACCCTGGCCGCTTTCCTCTACGCCGTGTCGGCCACGCGCTTTCAACCGATGAAGATTCGCGTACTCTCGGGTTTCTTGCGGGCATTGTTGCTGGGAGCCGGCTACTTTCTGCTGCACCATCCCACGCTCACGCGCAGTGTGATTCAGCAACAGGAATCCCGTCTTGCGGTGCTCGTCGATCGATCGGGCAGCATGGGCGCGGAAGTCGAAGGTGGCGAATCGCGCTACCAGAAGGCCTTTGGCGTGCTCGATCAGATGCGGACCGCCAACGTGCCCATGGACGTGTTCGAATTCGATCACACCGTCTCCGAGCCGCTGGGCGCCGAACTCAACCCGCGTCGGCTGTCCGGCAACAAGACCGATTTCTACAACAGTCTCAGCCAGTTTCTGTCCAACCATTCCGACTACACCGGACTGATGGTGCTCTCCGATGGTCACGATCTGGGCAAGTTCAGTCAAATGTCCGTGGAGGACACCCGCCTGTGGCTCGAGCGGCTCAACGCCCCGCCCATCAACACCGTGTTGATTGGGGATCAGCTCCAGGGTCCCGAGGTGGCGATCCACTCCATCGACGCCCCGGCCTTTTCCTTCGTGCGTGCGCCCCTGAACATTCGAGCGACCATCATCGTGCGTAACCTGGACGGATTCCAGACCCAGGTTCAACTGCTGGACGGCGACCAGATCATTCAGATCAAGGATCTCGTGCTGGACGAACAGGGATTCGGGACCGTCGAGTTCCAGTTCTATCCCGAACAGCAGGGCGAACACCTCTACACCATTCTGGTACCGCCGCACCATCTGGAAGCCAATACCGAGAACAATCGCCAGCAGGTGTTGGTGGACATCGGCCGCGACAAGATCAGCGTCCTGCACATCGCGGGCAGCATCACCTGGGATCTGCAGGGTTTGCGGGCCATGTTCGAACGCGATCCGTTGGTGGACTTGACGGCCTTCTACATCATGCGGACGCGGGAACACATTCAAATCGGCACCGACAACCGCAGCATTCCCCACGACGAAATGGCGTTGGTCCCGTTTCCGACCGAGGAGATCTTCGATCGCCAACTGTTCGGTTTCGACGTGGTGGTCTTTCAGGATTTCGATGCCGGCAACTATTTCAGCGACAGTTATCAGGCCCGTCGCCTGATGCGCAAGATCAAGGAATTCGTGACCGAGCATCACGGCGGTTTCATCGCCATCGGCGGTCCGCGCACGGCTGGAGGACCCAGCTTGGGATTGACCCCGCTGGCCGAGATCCTGCCGGCCATTCCGCCCAATTACCGGACACCCTACAACGAGGAAACCCTGATTCCGCAGTTCACCGAATACGGCAAAAAGCACCCCATGCTGCGGCTGTTCAATCCCGAACTGCAGAAGTTCAAGGGCAGTATGGCGGGCGTGTCCCTGCACCAGTCCGGTCGGATGCTGATCCGCGATAAAAACGGCAAGCCGTTGTTGGCGGCCATGGAACCCGGTAACGGGCGCACCCTGTTTCTCAATTCCAGTTCCAGTTGGAAGTGGCGCCGCGACGCCTTGGCTTCCGGTCAAACCGGCGACAACTACTACGACTTCTGGGAGCAGGCGCTCAAGTGGGTGATCCAGGATCCGGCGCTGAATCAGGTGCGCGTCACCGCCACCAAGACCGCGTCCAACCCGCTCGGCCTGAACGTGGAACTGTTGATGCGGAGCCGCGATTACGAACCCGCCGAATCGGTTGCGGCGACCCTGGAGATCAAACCCCTGGACGGGCGCAGCGAACCGGTCAGTCTCCCCTTCACCACCGATTACAGCGGGCGGGCGGAAATTCAATACGCCGCCGATCGCCCGGGCTATTTTCAGGTGTCGATTCCCGAATCGCCCTGGTCCGAGCTGTCCCGTCCTGCCACCGTGTTCCTGGGTGGCTCCCAAGACGAACTGCGCAATTTGGATCTGGTCCCCGAAACGCTGCAGCGTTTGGCCTCCTTTTCCGGCGGTAAGTTCCAGTCGGAAACCAGCTCTTTCAATCACCGAGCCGTGGCCCAAGCCACGCCGGAATCCAAGCACATCATCGAAACCAGACGCTTGAAGCTCCGAAATTGGATTTGGAGCCTGCCGATCCTGCTGGCGATTGCCGGTTTGGAATGGGCGGTCCGTCGTTCCAGTCAATTGGCGTGAGGTGGCTGTATGCACCCGATACATCTGAATCTGAGCAAGATAGGGCGACAACTCCTGCGACAGAGAATTGCGCGCATGTTCGTCCAGGCGTTTTTTGCCACGGCGATCTATTTGCTCGTCTATTGTCTGGCCATTCTCGTGATCAAGAGCATGTCGCTGACCTGGTTTGGTTTGTTGTGGCTGCCGGTGTTGGTCGGGACCTTGTTGGTGGCGCTCCTGCCGTGGCAATGGTGGCGGCTGCGCAACGTGCGCCAGGTGGCCAATTTCGTCGAAGACCGCATTCCCAAAATGGCCCTGACCATTCACTCCGCGCTCGATTTTCTCGAAGATCGTTCCGACCAGTCGGAGCGATTCCTACGCGAAGCCTACGTGGAGCAGGTCGCCAAGAAACTGAGCGGACTCAACATTCGCGAACAGCCGCTCATTCCCTGGAATCGCTACGGCATGATGGCATTGGCCGCGAACGTGTTGATTTGGGGGCTGTTCCACGGCGCCATCCTGGACAAATTCTACAATCCCCGCGTGAGTTTCGGTCAGACCCACCTCGACTTGAACGAGGGCAGCATTACCATTTTCGAACCGGAATACACCCAAATTCCCGGCCGCACCCTGCCGCTTCGACCTGGTGCCTTTCGCGCCTACCCCGGCAGCCGTGTGCGTTTCATGGTGCAACTGCCTTCCGGCGCGCGCGAACTCTTCCTGGACGATGGGGTGGAGAAACCCCATCCCCTGCGTCGCAGTGAGGGCAACGAGGTCACGCACGAGTTCGTGTTGTTGGAAGACACCACGTTGCGATTCCTGGTCAGTGATTCGGCCAATGGCGGCCAAACCCAGCCCTACCAGTTCCAGGTGAAAACCGATCAGGCTCCGGAAGTGCTGCTGCGCGGTCATACGCCCGAGGGCATGCTGAACGTGCTGGATCCCCTGATCATCGAAACCGAGATCAAGGACGACTTCGGCATCAAGCAGCTCGAGGCGGTGGTGACCTGGAAGGGCGGCGAGAAGCGCATCGACATCGCCGTACCGCAGGGACGCAAGAATCATTTCATCACCCGCAATCAGTGGTACCTGAGCGACCTGGGCCTGGACAAGGCCGAATCGTTCAGCATCTACCTGGAGGCCAAGGACAACAACCCGATCAACGGGCCTGGCGTAGGCCGCTCCCGCGAATTGACCTACGAACTGGAGAGTCCCGAGCGCAAGTACGACGAGTTCATGGAAATGGCCCGTCAACTGCTCGATATCATGACCCACACCCTCGGTGACAATCTGGACACCGACCTGCCGCCCCAACCGGAAAAGGCCGTGTTGCAGGAAGCCAAGGACCTGGGCAAGAGCATTCGCAACGGACTCTACCGGGCCAGCGACCTGACCAACACGTTGATCACCAAGGTGCGCGATACGCCGAACATCACCCGGCTCGACCAGAACTTCCTGTATCAGTACCGCAACAAGATCAACAAGCGGGCGCGATCGCGATCCGAAATGGATTTGCTGTTCGCGAATGTCATCTACAACCCCACGGTCAACAATTCCTTCCGAAGGTTGCAGGGCCAACACATGCTCGAGGAGCGCGATCTGGAGGCACTCACCTACGAGTTGTTGCTTCAACTGAAGATGTGGGCCATTTTGGAGCTGGAACGCCAGAACAACGAATTGGAAGACAACCTCGATCAGCTTCAGGAACTGTTGGACAACAGCGAGAACATGGATAGCCAGGAATTGGCCGAGATGTTCGAGAAGCTCATGAACGAAGTGATGAAGGACTTCCAGGACATGATCCAGAAAGCCGCGCAGCAGATGGATATGTCGATGGAGGAGTTCATGAACAGCGACGCCATGCAGTTTTCCGAAGACATGATGGAACAGTTGAAGCAGCAGATCATGGAGGCCCTCAAGGAAGGCGACATCGAAAAGGCCAAGCGCTTGATGGAGCAAATGCGCCAGCAGATGCAGGGCGCCATGAATTCGATGCGCGAGACGATGGGCGAGATGTCCCCCGAAATGCGCGAAATGATGGCGCAGATGCGGGAGTTCATGGGCCTGTTGCGCGAGCTCAAGGAGCGCGAAGAGAACCTCGAGCGCGAGACCCAGGCGCTGCGGCGCGAGCTGGACAAGCAGATGGGCGGCAACAATGCCGAACTCAGCGAGCAGGATCAGGGCGAGCACAAGAAGATCATGGAAAACATCCACAAGATGTTGACCGAGCTCTACAACCGCCTGGTCGATTTCAATTCCGAGGATCTCTCCCAGCAATTGGTCGAACAAATTGCCGAACAGCGCACCCAACTGGACAACAGCGGCCTGTCCGATCGGCAACGGTTGGAGGTGGAGCAGGGCATCCGCAAGTTGGAGCAAACTTTGGACTTCATCGGCCGCAACGGCCTGGATCGGCTCCAGAACATGACCCTCAACGGCTTGGAGCACACCGAGAAGATGCAGGACTACCTGGATCAGGGTGAGCTGATGTTGAGCCTCGAGACCGGCCTCAAGCTGGAATCGTTCCTGGTTCGCGGCGAGCGGGTCGCCGACCGCACCGTACCCCAGGAGATGGAGGATCATCCGCGAGCCAAGGATACCTTCCAGGAGGCGCGGCGCGAGCTGTACGAGATTCTGGATGCGTTGCAAAACTTGAAGAACCAAATGGAAAACCGCCGGATGCAATTCATGCAGGCTCAAAACGAGGAACGGCAACGGCAACTGGGCGAGAAGCAGGCGAAGCTGCAGGAAATGATCGAGCAATTCCAGCAGCAGGCGCAGGATTCCCTGGGCGGTTCGCCCCTGTTCCAAAAACTGGAAGACATCGGCCTGTCCATGAAAAACGCCGAACGAAAACTGGATGGTTCCCGATTGGAGGGCGCCGTTCAATACGAGCAGGAGGCATTGCAGAAAATTGGTGAACTCATGGAGCAACTTCAGCAGGCACAACAACCTAACCCCGGAAGTCGGCGACCCATGATGGGCGGAATGCAAATGCAGCGCGAACGAATGCAGGGCGATCCGCTAATCAAAGACTTCTACATTCCCGATAGTCAGAAGAAAGCCTCACGAGATGAGATGAAAGACGCCATCCGCAAGCAACTTCAAAAGAATTTGCCGGATGCGTACGGCAAGGAGATCAGGAAGTACTATGAGAAACTCATGGACCAGTAGACTTCTGTTTTACTTGGGCCTGGCGCTTCTCGTCGGGGGGCTGTACGGTCAGGACGAGCCGGGGGAGGCGTCAACGCCGGATTCTTCGAAGGAAAACACCTCGATGAATCTGGTTTTGCGGGATGCCCATGAAATAGCCAGACAAATGGGGGAAATCATCCGTCTGTTGCGTGCGCTGCAGCCGGAAGAAGCGGCGCGTGCCCTGAACCGCACCACGCTGACCCCCGATCTGGAGCATTTCCTGCGCGGTTGGATCTTTCACCAACAGGGCAATTACGACAGTGCCTTCGAGCACTTCTCGAAGGTGAATCGCGAAAACCTGGAAGGCGACGGTTTTCTGAGCAACCGCTTCGACGAACTCTCCAAGACCGCCCAGAAACTCAAGGACTTCGAGGTGTTCGAGACGGCGAATTTCAGCATTCGCTATCAGGACGGACCGGACAAGGTCATGCTGTCCTACCTGCCCGAAGTGCTCGAGAACATTTACGCGTCCTATGCCAAGGCCTTCCATTTCAACCGTGGCGACAAGATCATCGTGGAAGTCATGCCGGACTACCAACTGTTCGCCTATGCCTCCGCCCTGACCAAGGAACAGATCGAGACCACCGGAACCATCGCCCTCTGCGTGGAGAACCGACTGGTCATGATCACGCCCCGTCGCGTCGCGCGCGGATACTACTGGCCCGATGTCCTTGCCCACGAGTACGTCCACTACATCCTCACCAAGCACAGCCGCGACAATGCGCCGCTGTGGTTCCAGGAGGGCGTGGCCAAGTACTTCGAAACCAAGTGGGAACGTCCGGATGCGGATCCCTTGGGCGAGGCCTTGGAAACCAGTCTCGCCAAGGCCATCCAAAAAGGCGAGTTTCTCACCGTCCAACAGATGATGCCCTCGTTCGCGGCCCTTCCGACCGCGGAACTGGCCATGCAGGCCTATGCCCAGACCGCCTCGATGGTGGATTATCTTTGCGAACTCCAGGGTGAGGATTTCATCTACCAGGTGGCCGTGGCGCTGCGCCAGGAGCCCGAGGTGGACGCCGTGTTGCGCGAATCTCTGGGCATCGAGTTCTCGGCCTTCGAGGAGAATTGGAAGCAATGGGCGTCCAATCGCGGGTACCGCATCCACGCCCACGTCGGCGGTGCGGATGGCGTCAAGCTTCTCGACGAGGACGAATCCAGCGAGGCGATTCGCGAGCTCGAGGAAGCCGACGAAGCCAACAAGAAACACACGCGGTTGGGCGATCTGCTGCTGGAGCGCGGTCGGTACAGCGCCGCCCTCAAGCAGTATCGCAAGACGGTGGTTTCGGGCGAGAAAATCCACCGCCAAGTTCTGCTCCGCATGCTGCGGTGCCAACAGCACCTCAACCGGAATCGGGAGATCATCGAGTACATCGACGAGAACGTGACGCGTGTTCAGGAAGATGCCACGATGTTGGTTTACCAGGCGCGCGCCTATCTGAGTCTCGATCAGAAAGCCAAGGCGATCGACCGCCTGGATCTGGCGGTTCGCGTCAATCCCTTCTACCCCGAGATCTACCGCCTGAAGCTGTTGGCCCTGGACCAGGACAAGCAGGCCGGAGAAGTGGAAAAGATGAACACCATTTTGGAGTTGCTCCACAAGCGTCCGGTGGAAAACAAAGAAACCAAGAGTTGAGTCGGGTTTTTGCGCGGGTTCGGTTCCGCGGATCCTTTATTCGCTTTGTTTAAGGAGACATTATGACCATTGCGTCCACGGAGATATCGGCCGATCACCAGCTTTTTCGCGAAAAAGTCGCCGATGTGCACAAGGGATACGAAGATCTCAAGACCGAAATCGGCAAGGTGGTCATCGGGCAACAGGCGGTTGTTGACCTGATGATCATTTCCATGTTCACCAGCAGCCACTCCCTGTTGATGGGGGTTCCCGGCCTGGCCAAGACACTGCTGGTTCACACTCTGGCGGATGCCACCTCGCTCGATTTCACCCGTGTCCAGTTCACGCCCGACATGATGCCCAGCGACCTGATCGGTACCGAGATCCTGCAGGAGGATCGCGCCACCGGACAACGGGCCTTCAAGTTCGTCAACGGCCCCTTGTTCACCAATTTGCTGCTGGCCGACGAGATCAACCGGACCACGCCCAAGACCCAGGCGGCCCTGCTCCAGAGTATGCAGGAGCGCCAGGTGTCGGCCGCGGGCACGACCTACAAGCTCGAGCCGCCGTTTTTGGTGTTCGCGACCCAGAACCCCATCGAGCAGGAGGGGACCTACCCCTTGCCCGAAGCCCAGTTGGACCGTTTTCTGTTCCGGATCGACGTGACCTATCCCAAGCAGGACGAGGAAATCCGGATGGTCATGAACACCACTTCGCGCGAGGAATCGACAGTTCTGCCCGTCTACACGCGCGAACGGCTCCTGGAGCACCAGGCCCTGGTGCGTGCCATTCCCGCCAGCGAGACCGTGGTCAAGTACGCGGTGTCGCTGGTGCGTTCCACCCGTCCGCACGGTGAGGGCGCCAATCCCTTCGCTTCCGAAAACATCCGTTGGGGTGCGGGCCCCCGCGCCAGCCAGTCGCTGATTCTGGCGGGCAAGGCGCGTGCGTTGTTGGACGGACGCTACGCGGTGGAAAAAGAGGACATCGTGGCGTTGGCCCAGCCGATTTTGGTGCACCGCATCATGCCCACCTTCCAGGCCGAGGCCGAGGGCATCACTTCGGCCAAGATCATTCAGCACTGCCTGGATACCGTGCGTATCTGATCGCTGCAGGCCGGGCTCGCCTGGCCTGCTCGCGCGCTCAATCGAAGTGATCGAGGCCGGACGTACTCGTTTGATCGAGAGAGACGTCGGCCAAGTACGTTGCCCCGCAGTTCCCGCGTGGTTGTGAGTGACGTCGGGCCTGTAGGTGAGGGGGCCGCCCAGGCCAGCTTGCTCCACCAATCGAAGCGACTTGGCCCACGGTTAATCGGGATGCCCAAGAGCGAAGCCCACCCTTCCACAGAAGGTCCTCCGCCGAAATGCGTCGCCTCGTAGTTCCCGCATACCGAAAGAGGCGTCGTCGCTGTAGGTTGGCCGGCCCGGCCGACACTTCGGAGTAACCCAACCTACAGTTCTTCAGGATGCCAAAGAGCGAAGCCAATTCTTTCCCGAATCGCCCACTCCGAAACACCCATCCTCGTTGTTCCCTCATGCCGAGAGAGAAACCAGGCCTGTAGGTTGAACCGGACCGCGCTGGCTGCCAGCTCGACCCATCGAAACAACCTACGCTTCATCAGCGCGTTACGCCATCAGATAAAGCTCATCCAAGCCTTGCCTGCCACCGCCCGAAGAGCTCGCTCCGCTCTTTAGCGCTGTATCTCGTCGTTTCCTGGTTCGCTTCGATTGGTGGAGCAAGCTGAGGCTGTGTGAAAACTCATAACATGTATATTTATCAGTATTTTACGTTTATTTTTGCGCAATTTTGTGCTATAAGTCTTTTAAAACAAGTGAGGTATCCGTGTTTTATGAGATACATTTCAGGCACTCCTCGTGATCAAACCCAGATGTTTCCTCCCCTCATGGACGACTTTGTTGCTGAGGAGAATCCGGTTCGGTTTATTGATGCTTTTGTCGACTCGCTCGACATGGAAGAACTTAAATTCGTACGTTCCGAACCTAAAAAAACCGGGCGCCCTGGCTACGATCCCAAGGACCTGATCAAGCTCTATATCTACGGATATCTCAACAAGATACGTTCCAGTCGAGGCCTCGAAAAGGAAACCCATCGGAACGTAGAGCTGATGTGGCTGATGCGTGGTCTGAAACCCGACTTCAAAACGATTGCCGATTTTCGCAAGAACAACAAAAAGGGGATCGCTGGGGTATTTCGCCAGTTCACCCTACTCTGCAAAAAGAACCAATTGTTCGGCTGTGAATTGCTCGGTATTGACGGCAGCAAGTTCAAAGCAGTCAACAGCCAGGCACGGAACTTCAATGCCTCGCGTTTGGCGAAGGTGATAAGCCAGATCGAAGAACGCATCGAAGACTACCTGGAAAAGCTGACCAAGCAGGACGAGAAAGAGGCAAAGGTTCAAAAGGCGACCAAGAAAGAGCTGAGAGAAAAAATCCGCAAGTTGACGGAGCAAAAGGAGGAATTGAAGGAGGCCGAAACTCGGTTGAAGGAGAGCCAAGATAGTCAGGTATCTCTTACAGATGAGGACGCCCGTGCAATGAGGGGAAGGCATGGGAAGACAGTGGGTTACAACGTGCAAATCGGAGTGGATCACAAGCACAAGCTGGTGGCGGCGGTGGATGTCAACCAAGCGCGAAACGATAAAGACCAGTTGAGTGGGATCAGCCTAAAATCAAAGGAAAATCTGGGGATCGAAAAGTGCGAGGTTGTAGCGGACAAAGGATATTACAGCCATCAGGAAATGGCGAAGTGTTTGGATGAAGGGATTACACCGAGGGTGCCTCCCTGTAGAACCCGGCAGCAGACATCGGGTCGATTCACGAAAGAGGCATTCGTTTACGACAGGGACGCGAACACCTACACGTGCCCGAACGGAGAGGTGTTGGAGCCCTTGAAAAAGAAGAGCTCAGAACAAGCGAAAACCATCTATAAAACGAAGGCTTGCAAAGGATGCCCGCTCAGAGATCAATGCACCACCGCAAAAAGCGGTCGACAGATCGAGAGAAGCGCATATGAAGATCAAATCGAGGAGTTAGAGCGGGAGAGCAAGAAAAAGGGCTTCCTGCAAAAGGCCCGAAAAGGGCTGGTGGAACATCCGTTTGGGGTGCTAAAGGCGAGCTTCCAGTATGGGAGTTTCTTAACGAAAGGAATGGAGAACGTGAGGACAGAAATGAACTTGGCGGCCCTGGCCTACAACATGAAGAGGTTCTTCAACATCATGGGACAAGAAAGACTGATGGAAGCTCTGTAAGAATAATACCGCGACTGAGTTGTAAGTTGTTTTAACCAAGCTAATTAAAAGATCAGGTGCTACCTCACCAGAAAAAGGAGACAGAAACCATCACCCCAAAGCCAACAAGATAAGGATTAAGTTGCGGAACGGCCGGAACGGCCGGTGAAGAAAAAGAACCGGTGCAGGCCGAAACGAGGGAATTCAGGGTTTTCACACAGCCTCAAGCTGCTCCACCTACAGCGACGACGCCACTCTCGTGATGCGGGAACCGCGGGGCGACGCATTTCGGCGTAGGTCCTCCCAACAAAAAAAGGAGCCCCGAGGGGGGCTCCCGAAATGAGGGAGGCAGGTTCTGGGAGCTACCTGCCGGAGGGACGGAGACAAGATCATGGAGGGATGACTCCATGGTCGGAGGGAGGTGGTGGGAAATCGTGTGACTCGGGTTTCGCGACCCGAAAGGGGCCGCTTGTGGGCTTTTCTCGCTGTCTGGGGGTTGCGGGAGTGGGTTGGGTGAAGGGATGAAGTACCGAAACCACCAGGCAGCCAGAAAAACCTACATTCGGTCGGCGGAAGGTAAGGACAATCAGGCCGTTTTGGGAAAAATCAGGGTGTTCGGATTCCTTTCCCGATGGTGGGCCGCGTCGAGATCCGGGGCGTGGGTCGGGAGTGCGGGCGTCAAGCGGCGTTCCGCCTGCCGTGGTCCTCTTCGAAGGGAACACCTGGTGCGATTTCGATCTGGGTAGGGGAGGCCTGTTCCGAAGATGGGGCTTCTTCTCGGGATCTGGGTTCGGCTGGGCAGGACCGCTTCGAGGCGACGCCCCGGGCATCTTTTGTCGAGGGCGCTTCGCTTCGTTCCGAAAGCCGACCGGCGTGAAAGGCAAGAATGTTGGCGATGGTGAAAAGCGTACCGAACAGGAACCAGGCTGCGATATTCATGGGCTCGACCTCCGTGCCGCTGCGTCGTATCCCTAATGTATCGCAGTGCCGAGACAGCCCTTGTCATCGACCCCAAAAAAGATCCTCAAAAAATGTAAATCAATGATTTTAAAAGGTTTGATTGTTTTGGCGTCGCGTGCGACGATCGCAACTCCCTGTCGAGACGTTTGGTTCACCGGAGCATTCGGGCGCAGATCCCGGCAAATCGGCCGCGGGCCCGCTCTCGAGCGTTGGCGTCGAAGATTTTGGGTTTATAATGAATTGTTGGTTTCGTTACATTTCAAGGTTTCCTGTTCGATTCGGAACCAACCGCTGTGAACCGCTCCGGGGGGAGAGCGCCACGTTTGCGATGGGCTGTCGGATTGCAGCCCCATGAGGACCCACCGTCACGGTGGAGTCGCGCCGCGGTGAGAGAACGGTTTCAGTGTGTTCGTAGGGATCGTGGAAGAGGCCCCGTTGCTTATTGATTCGCATCGTCGTCCGGCTCGATCGAACAGCCGGATCTTGATGGGAAACTCGTCCGCGTGTCGTCGCTGATCGGGCTGTGTACAGGGACAGCCCCGCAAAAGGAAGGAGTTTCAATGGTTGAGTTTGGCTATAGCGAAGATCAACAAATGATCGTGGAGAATGTTTCCAAGTTTGCCGAAGAGCGCATCCTGCCGCATGTCATGGAATGGGATGAGGCCGAGTTCTTTCCGGTCGATCTGTTTCACGAAATGGGTGAGCTCGGCTTGTTGGGCGTGTTGGTCCCCGAAGAATACGAAGGCTCGGGTTATGGATATGTAGACTACGTGGCCGTTCTGGAAGAGATCGGCCGGGTTTGCGGCAGTATCGGACTGGGTGTCGCCGCGCACAACTCGTTGTGCACCGGGCACATCCTGCAACACGCCAACGAGGCCCAGAAGCGCAAGTACCTGCCCGGATTGGCGACGGGTCGCCACATCGGTGCCTGGGGGCTGACGGAACCCGGTTCCGGTTCCGACGCGGGCGGCATGCTCTCCACCGCCAAAAAGGTGGACGGTGGCTGGCTGCTGAACGGCACCAAGAATTTCATTACGCACGCCATCAGCGGCGACATAGCCGTGGTGCTGGTGAATACCGAACCGGAATTGAAGACTCGCGGCATTTCGGCCTTTATCCTCGACAAGGACATGAAAGGCTGGAGCGGCGGCAAAAAAGAAAAGAAAGTCGGCATGCGCAGTTCGGAAACCGCGCAATTGGTGATGGAAGATTGTTTCGTGCCGGACGAGAACCTGATCGGCGAGGTCAACGAAGGCTTCAGGCAGGCCATGGTCGTCTTGGACGGTGGCCGGATTTCGATCGCGGCGTTGAGCCTCGGCATTGCTCGCGGTGCGCTCGAGTGCGCCCAACACTACGCCGCCGAACGCCGCCAATTCGGCAAGAGCATCGACGAGTTCCAGGCGATCAAGTTCAAGTTGGCCGATATGGCGATGGAACTGGAGGCCGCCCGCCTGCTGACCTTGAAAGCGGCCTACAACAAGCAACGCGGCGTCGGCCAGACCATCGAGTCGGCCATGGCGAAGCTCTATGCCAGTGAGGTGGCGGTTCGCAATGCCGAGGAATCCGTGCAAATCCACGGTGGATATGGGTATCTGAAAGAGTATCCGGCCGAAAAGTTCTGGCGGGATTCCAAGCTACTCACCATCGGCGAAGGCACTTCCGAGGTCCAGCGCATGGTCGTCGCCCGTGAATTGAAAAAAGGCCTGAATCGGTGATGGCACCCCACGGCGGGATCGAGACGATCTCGCCGACTCTCGGCCCGTCATCGGGTGCCGCGGAACCGAGCCGCCGTCGATCGACGATCGTTCGGTGATTGGAGGACTCGCCGTGCGCCGACGGGCCATCTTCACGAAAAGGGAGTGTTCATGACTACCGCATTTCCCGCCCCGTTGCGGGTATTGGGGCTGACTGGCGGCATCGCCTCCGGCAAATCGGCAGTTGGTGACATCATCGCGCGCCGATACCCGGTGCTCGACGCGGATCACGTGGCACGCGAGGTGGTACGGCCTGGCACGGAAGGCTTGGCGCGGATCGTCGAGGCCTTCGGACCCGAGGTGCTGTGCGGTGACGGGACCCTGGATCGCCGCGGCCTGCGCCAGATCATCGCGCACGACGAAGCCGCCCGGCTTCGATTGAACCACATCCTGCACCCTCTGATTCGCGCCGAAATCGAGCGCAAGTTGGAGGCGCTGGCCGCGCACCACGATGCCGCGTTCGTTTCGGCCGCGCTCATGTTGGAGACCGGCAGCTACCGACGCTACGACGGCGTCTTGTTGGTGACGGCACCCGAATCCGTGCGTTTGGCGCGTCTGCTGGCTCGCGACGGCATGGACGAGGAAAGCGCACGGGGTTTGATGGCCAAGCAGTGGGCCGACGAGAAAAAGCGCCCGTTCGCTACCGTGGAAGTGGAGAATGCCGGCGACCTGGCCGATCTCGAGCGACACACTTGGGACGCCCTGGACCGTTTGGGCCTGGCGGTCGATCGGGTGCAGCGGACTTCTCGTGGGTGAGACCCTTTCCGCAAGAGGTGCGATCTTTCGCCGGGCAAGCCGTCGGCCATGGGGTATCCCGATCGGGATCGCCGGAAAAAATCCGGCGCCGTTCCGGTCGATGAGCGGGCGGCTCGTTTCCAGGACCAGATGCGTGGAAACTACGGGAACCGGCGCCGGGAACCATTGGCTGCAAGAACGCGCAAGCGCGTTTGCCATGTCCGCCAATGTGTGTCATGCCGACAATGTAGTCCAGAGAGGAGATCGACTCGGCCCATCTTTCGGCGCCGGCAGGCTATGTCTCCGAGTGTGGCCCGGCTCACACTCCCGGTCGTCGTGGGCGCGGGTTCGATGCAGGTGAGCAGGGATTGAAAATGTAAGGTTAAGTTTTGTCGAGGATCTTGCCGATCTGTCAAATGAGATGATGAAGGTTGATCCCCGAATTGCGCTAACTTTATGGTTTAATGAGTGAAAAGCAACGCCAAATAGAAAGTTGACGACATCTTTCGATGATAAGTCATGGGTATTGTTATGCTGACAGCCTTGAATAAGCTGCCCCGTTATATGAAAAAGATCACCATCCTGATGGTGGACTTTTTGATTTTATGGGTCGCCCTTTGGGCTGCCTTTGCCATGCGTCTCGACACCTGGCTCCCCAAATACTTTTTCTTCTACCTGGACATCTGGGGTTTCGTTCCCTTTCTCACTATTCCGGTCCTCTACTATTTGGGTGTCTACAACGCGGTGATCCGCTACCTTTCACCCCATTTCCTGGTGCCCATCCTGCGTTCGGCCTGCATCGCGGTACTCATGTTCGCCGGCGTGGCCATCATGAACCACATCCAGATTCCACGCATGATCTACATCTTTTATTGCGCCAACGTGGCGATTCTGATGGGCGGTGTGCGTTTGCTGGCCAAGCTCTACCTGCCCGACGTGAGCTACCTGGAGTGCCGGAAACAGAAGATCGCCCTCTACGGGGCGGGCAAGGCCGGAACCCAGGTCGCCCACGCCCTGCAAGGCAGCTCCGAGTATCGGGTCGTCGCGTTCTTTGACGACAACGTGGAAATCCAGGGCTGGGAGATCCTCGGTATACGGGTCTTTCCTCCGCATCAGTTGGAGGAAGTGGTCGAGCGTTTTCAGATCGACGAACTGGTGCTCTGTATTCCCTCGGCGTCTCGGTGTCGGCGCAGGGAGATCCTGGAATCCATCGACAAGATTCAGGATGTCAAGATGAAGATCCTGCCGGGCATTCCCAACATCGTCTCCGGCCAGGTTCGCGTAGACGACATTCGCGAAGTGGAAATCGAGGACCTGCTCGGTCGCGATCCGGTGGAGCCCAAGATCGAATTGCTGCGCGAGGGCATCACCGACAGGACCGTGCTGGTTTCCGGTGCCGGGGGCTCGATCGGGTCGGAGCTGTGTCGTCAGATCCTCGATCAGCATCCGGCTCAATTGGTGCTGCTGGAAGCCAACGAGTACGGGCTCTACAGCATCGAGAAGGAATTGCGGGCCCGCATGTCTCCCGGTGACGAAGTGAACATCGTGTCCGTGCTGGGCTCGATCGTGGACGGCAAGCGCTGCCAACGGGTGATGGAAGCCTACGGTGTTCAGAGCATCTATCACGCGGCGGCCTACAAACACGTGCCCATCGTGGAGCAGAACCTCAGTGAGGGGATTCGCAACAACATCTTCGGGACGCTCGAATTTGCACTTGCGGCAGAAGCCGCGAAGGTGGAGCGGTTTACGCTGATCTCTACCGACAAGGCCGTGCGCCCATCCAGTGCCATGGGCGCCACCAAGCGATTTGCCGAGTTGATCTTGCAGGGTCTCAATCGCCGCGGCAGCACCACCGAGTTCTCGATGGTCCGGTTCGGCAACGTCCTGGGTTCTTCCGGCTCTGTCATACCCTTGTTTCGCCGGCAGATTCGAACCGGCGGGCCGGTGACCGTCACCCACCCCGAAATGACGCGCTACTTCATGACGATTCCCGAGGCGGCACAACTGGTGTTGCAGGCCTCGGCGATGGCCAGCGGCGGCGATGTGTTCGTGCTGGATATGGGCGAGCCCGTCAAAATCATGGATCTTGCGCGCAAAATGATCCATTTCAGTGGCTTGTCGATTCGCGACGAGGAAACCGGTGAAGGCGACATTCAAATCCTGTTTTCGGGAGTTCGGCCGGGTGAGAAGCTCTACGAAGAGCTGTTGATCGGGAAAAGCGCGCTGCCCACCGAGCACCCGCGGATTTCTCGGGCCGAAGAGGAGTGTCTGGAGTGGAAGCGCCTCGAAGGCTACCTCAAGGAGCTGCGCTACGCATTGGAGTCTTGTGACGCCAAGGCCGCGAGGGCCGCGTTGATGCGCAGCATTCCCAGCTATTCGCCCTCGCAAGACGCTCATTTCGATGCAGCTACGAATTCCAGCGGGGAGCCGATTCTCTTTCGGGTTTCGTGATCGGCGTCCACACAATGACAAAGAAGTGATGCCGCTTAGGGTCAGGCCAAGGGAATTATGCTAACCTTTATGTGGAATCTTCGTTTCTCAGCGTTCTCCCTTTTTTGATTTCCGACGGGTTTTCGGCCTCGGTGCGGCCGCGTTCCCGGTTCTTTCGGTAATTGGAAAAGAATCGGCGGGACTCATGGTGCCCGTCGTGGTGGCGTTGCGAGCCCGGATGTTCCGGGCCGATCGGGAGGCGGTTATTCTCATGAACGAAATAGAGAAAACGAATGTGGGCCTCATGAGACTTCGCGAGCCCGAATGTTCCGTTCCTCGTGATGATGGTGGTATGTCTGTGACCTTGAAAGCTGAAGCTGTCCCGACTTCTCGGGTTCTCGACAAAATCGCGGGATTGGTGGTGCCTCCTTCGCAGGCGACCGACTCGCAGGACCTGAGCTGCGCGCTGATCAACAACCGCAAGCAATGTCATTTGTTTCGGCCGCAAGCCGTCGATTCGGAAGCCCTGACCCTCGAGCTGGCAGTACCTGGCGGGCGGGTGGCGCCGTTGGACGAAAGCCAGGATTGGTCGTTGGTGGTTCAGGGAAAGTCGGGGGCCTATTGCACCGAAGTGGCTTCGCTCGAGGTCGGGGCCGAGCGGGTGATGTGTCACTTGGCTCCCGAGACGAACTTCCTGGCTCGGCGCAAATCCTATCGTCTCGCACCGGACTCACGGAACCCCGTTTGGGTGACGTTCCATCGCAAGGGCCGCGAGTTACGCGGCGTCCTCGTCGATTTCTCGCTGGCCGGTATCGGCATTCAGTTACATGATCGCGACGATCTCGATCTGGGGGATCTGGTCGGCGACGGCGCCTTTCAATTGCGCTCGATTTCCGTCGCCTTCGCCCAGGCCGCCGTGGCCCATCTCAAGGCCATCGAGGGAGGATGGCGCGCCGGTCTCGAATTCCGGTACGGATCCGATTCCGAACGTGCCCTGGTACAGCGCGCTTTCGATGCATTGGTGCGATCGCGGCCCTATTCTTCCTCGATTGCGGTTGACGGATAGAATTTGATCGTTTTCAGGTCCATGCCGCCGTAATAACGACCGTCTTTGGGGTTTTGAAAACCTGCTTGGCGGCGATTCGACAGTTTGAATACGCCGAATCCGCGTAGTTCCACGCGCCCATCGCGCTTGAGGCCCTGGGCGAGCGTTTCGAAAAATTGTCGAACGAACCACTCTGCCTCTTGCGTGCTGAGACCAGTTCGTTCTTTCAAAAAGACAACGAGATCAGAACGGTTCATTTTTTTGAGGCCTCCGACAAGGGCTGTCCAGCCGATGTCTTATATTACGAATGTAGCATAAATGAGGAGGGCCTACCATGACAGCAGAAAATTGGATCGACTGGTGCCAAAAACAGTTGGGAGACCTGAGTGCACGCTTGAGCCGCCAGGGCTACAGCCCGGCCAGAATCGAAACGCTCACCAAGACGAGCCCGCTCTTTCGGGAACGGTTCGAGCACTTCATGACCCAATTGACGATGGTGATGGATGCCATGGCGGACAACCCGGACGGCTACCACCACTACGAAGACTTCACCCATATGAAGATGGAAATGCTGAAATTCACGAACCTGCATCGCGAACAATTCCTGTACTTCGACCTGGCGGAAAGCGCCTGATCGAGAACGAAGGACGCATCGCCGGCAACGAAGGCGATGGCGTCACGTGCGAGCCGAACGAATCGGACGTGCGACCTTTGCATTTTAACCCACTCTAATAACGATCGTTGGCCTGCATCTGCCAGGTGGAAGAGTGAAGGCAAAGGTGGCCCGCCCGCCGCGTTCGGCTTTTTTTGTGTTTGGTCCAGGGCAAGAAGATGGTTTGGATATGAGTGTTGTGGACTAATAAAAAGGTTATGTTGTGATGTAAGATAAATGTGATGAAGATGAGCTGAAATTTTTTGGTGTTTGCTTCAGAATAGCGGTTGACATCGCTGAGCAGTTTGGGTAGATTAGCACTCACTGAGAAAGAGTGCTAAAGCTGTTTAGCATCCAATTCACTACGTGAGGTGCTCATATCATGAAGGTAACACCGCTTTATGATCGAGTTCTGGTTAAGCGCGTCGAAGCGAAAGAAGAAGTTCGTGGTGGGATCATCATCCCCGATTCCGCCAAGGAAAAGCCCTTGGAAGCAGTGATCGTCGCTGTTGGCCCCGGGAAACGCGCCGAAAACGGTGAGCAGATCGCCCTGGCTGTCAAAGCCGGCGACAAAGTGCTGGTCGGCAAGTATGCCGGCACCGAGATCAAAGTGAATGATGAAGACCACATCATTCTGCGCGAAGACGAAATCCTCGCCAAGCTGGAAGGCTGAGATCCGCTGCCCATGACGGCAGCTTCGGTTTCGTGATCCGGCCTCCCGCGGTGTGTACCGTTGCGGCGGTTTGCCGCGGGCCGGTTACTCGGGATCGCGCACGCCAGGCGCGTGCGTCCCGCAAGAAAGTACAGTTACTCATTCGAGAAATCGAAACTTTTTAGGAGCGATAGACATGTCAGACGCAAAACTCCTGACTTTTGACGAAAACGCTCGTCAGGCACTGCTGCGCGGTGTGAACAAGTTGGCTGATGCCGTTCAGGTTACCCTGGGTCCCAAAGGCCGCAACGTTTTGATCGAAAAGAAATTCGGTTCCCCCACCATCACCAAGGACGGGGTTACCGTGGCCAAGGAAATCCAGGTCGAGGACAAGAACGAGAACCTCGGTGCCCAACTGGTTAAAGAAGTGGCTTCCAAGACCTCCGACACGGCTGGTGACGGAACCACCACCGCGACTGTTTTGGCTCGCGCCATCTATCGTTCGGGTGTGAAGTCCGTAAGCTCCGGCCACAACCCGATGTCCATCAAGCGCGGTATCGACAAAGCTGTCGAAGCGATCATCGCCGAAATCAACAGCTCGTCCCGCCCCGTCGAAGGCGATGCCATCGCCCACGTCGGCACCATCTCCGCCAACAACGATCCCTCCATCGGCAAAATCATCGCCGAAGCCATGGAAAAGGTCGGCAAAGACGGCGTCATCACGGTTGAAGAAGCTCGTGGCCTGGAAACCGAACTGGAAGTCGTCGAAGGTATGCAGTTCGATCGCGGCTACCTGTCTCCCTACTTCGTGACCGACCACGACCGCATGGTCGCCAACCTGGAAAACCCCTACATTCTCCTCTTCGAGAAAAAGGTTTCCAACATGCGCGATCTGCTGCCCGTCCTGGAGCAGGTCGTCAAGACCAGCCGTCCCTTCCTGATCATCGCCGAAGACATCGACGGCGAAGCTCTGGCCACCCTGGTCGTCAACAAGCTGCGCGGCACCCTGAACGTCGCCGCCGTCAAGGCTCCCGGCTTCGGCGACCGTCGTAAAGCGATGCTCGAAGATATCGCCATCCTCACCGGTGGCCGCCTGATCTCCGAAGATATCGGCATCAAGTTGGAGAACGTCACCTTGGAAGACCTCGGTCAAGCCAAGACCGTGACGATCGACAAAGACAACACCACCATCATCAACGGTTCCGGCTCCAACAGCGACATCCAGGCTCGCGTCAAGCAGATCCGCGCTCAAATCGAAAGCACCACTTCCGATTACGACCGTGAAAAGCTGCAGGAGCGCTTGGCCAAGTTGGTCGGCGGCGTCGCCGTCATCAAAGTCGGTGCCGCTACCGAAACCGAGATGAAAGAGAAGAAGGCTCGCGTCGAAGACGCCATGCACGCCACCAAAGCTGCCGTTGAAGAAGGCATCGTCGCCGGTGGTGGCACCGCGCTTCTGCGTGCCGGCAAGAAAGCCGAAAACCTGCTCGAGGGTCTGGCCGATACCGACGAGACCCACGGCGTGAAAATCATCCTGGAAGCTCTGGAAGCACCGCTGCGTCAGATCGCCGCCAACTGCGGTAAAGAAGGCGCCATCGTGGTGAACGAAGTGGCCAAAGGCGAAGGTTCCTTCGGGTACAACGCTGCGACCGACAAGTTCGAAGACCTGATCAAGGCCGGTGTCATCGATCCCGCCAAGGTCGTCAAGCACGCGTTGATGAACGCCGCTTCCGTTTCCAGCATGATGCTGACCACTCAAGCGACCGTAACCGAAGTCGAAAAAGAAGAGCCTCCCGCACCTGCCGGTGGCGGTATGCCCGGCGGCATGGGCGGCATGGGCGGCATGATGTAATCCAGCCGTTCGGCGATTTGTCCCATCGAGAAAGGGAGGGTGTCCGCACCCTCCCTTTTTTCGTTGGGGAACTCCGCCAAGTCGTGCTGGTTTCCCCGTGCCGGCACCTCTATAATGCTGCATGATGCCGGCCCGGGTGCCGGCCGTAATCGAATTCAAGGGGATGAACGATGTCGCAATCGGGTAGTGAACGCAAAGCCACGCCGGAACAATTGGAAATCGCCACGCTCTTGTTGGAATTGGGTGCCGTATCGGTATCGCCGAACGAGCCGTTTACCTGGACCAGTGGCCTCAAGTCTCCGATATACTGCGACAATCGCCTGATTATCAGCACCGTCGATCAACGTCGCCGCGTGGCGCGCGGATTCGTCGACCTGATGAAACAGAACGACTGGCAACCGGACCTGGTCGCCGGTACCGCCACCGCCGGCATCCCACACGGCGCCTGGGTCGCCGACCGTTTGGACCTGCCCATGGTCTACGTGCGCTCGGCCGAGAAGAAACACGGCAAGAAGAACTTGATCGAGGGACGCGTGCCCGACGGTGCTTCGGTGGTTGTGGTGGAAGATTTGATTTCCACCGGCGGAAGCTGTATCAAGGCCGCTCAGGCCCTGGAAGAACAGGGCGCGAAGGTCCTCGGCGTCGTCGCCATTTTTCAATACGGCCTACCGAAAGCGGCTGCAGGCTTCGCGGAAGCGAACCTGAACTACAGCACCTTGACGAACATGTCGGCGCTGTTGGATGTGGCGATCGAATCGGGTCGGCTTTCGGCCGGTGATCGCGCCAGTCTGGTCGCCTGGCAGGAAGACCCCGCGGCCTGGTCCGTCAGACACGGCGGCGCCTGACCGTGTTACGCGAAAGCCACTGGCGGAAAGACACCAACTAATATTGTTATGGTGACCTTTCTAGTTAGTGCCCATCCAGAAACGGAAAGGCTGCCAGCCCTGGGTGGTTTGACTGGATGGGCACGCGATCAGGTATCAGGCGTCAGGTTTTAGCAAGATACTTGTTCGAAAGTAATTAGCTGAAACCTGATACCTGAAGGCTGATAGCAGCTTGCATTGGAAACCCGACCGATCCAGAGGATCCCTAACAAAAACACCCTGTTTCTGGATGGGCACTAGTTAAAGGCAACGCAAATTGAACAACGGTGTTGGGTGATCACAGCGATGCGAACACGATGGTTGCGTGAGCTGCTGCCGTCGTTTCTCGCCAATTCCCGTGGAAGCGTTCTTCGCTGAAGGCCCATATCGCTTCGCCCGCTTCACCTTCCAAAATATCACCCAATCCCAGGGGCTTTTCGCCCGTATTGACGACCACCCCGAGCCATTTTCGTTGACGGCGGTATTCGATTCGCAGCCAGTGACCCTGTTCGTCCGCGGTAACCGTCATGCGGTCGTGGTCGAGTAGCCGCATCTCGCGTGCCTGGCGGCGCAGGTGCATCAGGGATCGGTAGGCGGCAAACACCTGTGCGTGAACACCTTGTTCGCGATCGGCAAAGTCGAGGATACACGATTCTCTCGTTTCGGGGTCCTGGGGATCGGGGGCTTTTTCGCGCCAACCGAATTCGCGAAGCTCCTTGTTGCGCCCCTTGCGCATGCCCTTGATCATGGTGGGGTCGCCGTGATTCGTGAAAAACAGGAAGGGCTGATCGGCTGCGTATTCCTCACCCATGAAGAGCATTGGCGTATACGGCGATAGGATCGTCAGCGCGGCCGCCTGAATGGCGCGGTCGACGCCGATCAGGTGATGGAGCCGTTCGCCCTTGGGGCGATTGCCCGTTTGGTCGTGGTTTTGGGTGTAGACGACCAGTTGTTCCTGGTGCGCGGCGCCGAAGTCGCGGCCATAGTTGCGCTTGCGGTAGGTGCGGTAGCCTCCCGGTGCGAAAGTGCCTTTTCTCAGCGTTTTTTTTACGTGTCGGAGAGAGCCGAAATCGGCGTAATACCCTTCGCGCTCGCCGGTGAAATAAGCATGGAGTGCATGGTGGAAATCGTCGATCCAAACCGCGTCCAAGCCGATGCCCCCGCGCTCGCGGGGAATGATGAAACGAGGATCGTTGGCGTTGCTTTCCCCGATGAGCACGTGAGGGTGCCCGGTTTCGCGCGACAGTTCGTAGACCTGCTCCGCCAATGACTCCAGAAAGGGCTTGGCGGAAGTGTCCACGATTTCGTCGATGGCATCCAGGCGCAGCCCGTCGACTCGACATTCCCGCAACCAGAAAAGGGCGTTTTCGATGAAGAAGTCGCACACGGGATCGCAATGGGGACCGTCGAAATTGAGGGCCGCACCCCAGGGGGTCTTGAAGCGCTCGGAGTAGTAGGGCCCGAACCGGGAAAAGTAGTTCCCCTCCGGACCCAGGTGGTTGTACACGACATCGAGAATGACCGAAAGGTCCAAGTCATGGGCCCGCTCCACAAATCGCCTGAATGTCGCGAAGGTGCCGTAACAGGCCGGGACGGCATAGGGAAAGACGCCGTCGTAACCCCAATTCCGGTCGCCGGGAAAGGCCGACAAGGGCAGCAACTCCACCGCCGTGATGCCCAAATCAGCCAGGATCGGCAACTTTTCGGCCGCCGCCTCGAGCGTGCCCTCGCGGGTGAAGGTGCCCACATGGAGTTCGTAGATCAGGGCATCCTTCAAATTGCCGAGCGAGACCTCGTCATGACGCTTCTCGCACTGCCAGGAGAAATGGTGGTCCACGACCATCGAGGGACCGTGAACGCCGTCGGGTTGGCAGAACGAGGCGGGATCGGGAAGGGGAGCGCCTTCGTCGAGGCGATATCGATATAAAAAGCCGGGTGGGCAATCGTCGAACGTGGCGCTGAAATAGCCGTTGGCCTCGGCGCCGAGTGGTCGTTCCCAGCGGTCGTTCTCCGCCACCAGCCAAACTTCGTCGCTGTGCGGTGCCCAGACTCGGAATCGCGTCCGGCCGTCATTGGAATAGACAGCGCCATGGGAAAAATTCATTGGCCATGCCTCGTTTTCTGAGTCGTGTTGGAAAGCATAACACGCTTGGAAACGGCCGTTTCCCACGGAAATGAAAAAGGCCGCCTCGCAAGCGGGCGGCCTTCTTGGTTCGTTCCGGTTTCGATGCGGTTGGATCAGGCCCGGCGGCGACCGTCACGGGACGATTTGACCGCGGCCATCATCAATAGCAGGGCGAAGGCGATCAGGCCCCATTCGCCGAGCGTAGGCACGGTTGCCCCGCTGCCGCTGGTGGGCTGGATGAGGCCGTCGAGGCCGCCGACACCCACGATGACGTCATCGGGCAGATTCACGTCGATGACAGCCTGGCCGTCGCCGTTCAGGCTGAAGTTCGCCACGAACACCCATTCACCGGTGTCGGGATCCAGATAGTAGAATCCGCCGGCACCGTTGTTCGGCCCCAGAATGGTGGCCGTGTCGCCGGAGATCCGGATCGAGAAATCCAGCGAGCTGGTGGTGTTGAGATTGGTGACGGCGACATCGTCAGGGTCGACGTTGTCGAAGTCCGGATCGGTACTGGTCGCGGCGCCGAGGACGACGGTGAACGCGATGTCGTTGTCGATGACGCCGTCGAACACACCGGTCACCGTCACGGTTTGGGGCTGATCCCAATTTCCGTTAGTGAAGGTCAGCGCATTGACGTCGACCGTGCCTTCGTCTTCGTTGTCGCTGCTCACCGATACGGTGACGTCCGCACTGGGCTGGGCGCCCAGAACAACCGTGAACTGAGCCGTGGTGCCGTCTTCATCGACGACGAGATCGGTGGTCGGGTCGACCACGATGGTCGCCGCGTCCTTCGAGGTGTTGGTCACGCCCACATCGGCAGGGTCGACGCCGGAGTAGCACAAATCGGTGCTGACCACCGGACTCAACTGAATCGTGTAGGCCTGGGAGCCGTCGATGACATCGTCGTCCACCCCGGTGATGGTCACGGTCTGGGCGGTGTCCCAATTGCTCGAGGTGAAGGTCAGCGAGCTCACGTCGACGGTGCCCTCGGTCGTGTCGGAGCTGGCCACCGCTATGGTGACATCCGCGCTGGGCTGGCTCTGAAGCACCACGGTGAACTGTGCCGTGGTTCCCGTTTCGCTGGTGGTCAAGCCCGAGGTGGGTGTCACCAGGATGCCCGGGATCTTGACGTAGGCGACCGAACCGTCGTGGTCCGAAGCGCGCGACGGCGTGCCGGGATCGTCTTCGAGGTCGCGGGGCATGTCGGCATTGCCGCGAGCGTATTGGACTTCGCTGACGGCGCAGGTGAGGCTCTGGGAAGTCAGCACGTGCTCGAAGGCGTTGCTGCTGCCCCGGAACACGAAGGAGTAGCGCTCGGCGGCGGGCAGGTCGGCGATGTGGTTGTGCAGGTCCGGGTTCACTTCGTCGGTGCCGGGAATCAAGGCGCCCAGCGGATCCAGGTCACCCGTCATCTGACCGACCACGTCCACGTAACCATCGGTGAATTCATAGGCGTTGAAGTCGCCCACGACCATCAGGTGGATGTCGGGATCGGCGTTCTGCATGCTCTGGATGTGCTGCGAAGTACGCAGTGCCTGCTGGTTGCGCTTGAAGCGGACGAACTCGCCGCTACCCGGATCTTCGTCGATGTCGTTGCGCGAGCGATGGTGAACCACCATGACCACGATCGGGTAGTTTTCGCCATTGCCGAGGTCGACGGTGGCGTCGAGCACCAGCGGCGGGCGATCGTGCAGGGTGAAGGAATTGCTGTTGAAATCGAAGGTCTCGTTCTCCTGGACCTGGGAAACGTCGTTGACGGAGACCGTATCCCGCACCAGATAGCCCACGTCGATCGTGCCGGGGTCGTTGCCCTCCAGCAGATAGGCCGTGTAGTTGATGCTGCTGTCGTCCGTGTTGATCTGGGAGGCGAGATCTTGAAGCACTTCGATCTTCTCGACCTCCTGGACGGCCAGAATATCGGGGGCGCCCAGGACGTTGCGGATCAACATGGAGAATTTGGTCAGTCGATCCTGGTACTCCTGGGCGCTGACCGTGGAATCTCCGTTGCCGTCGTTCACGTCGTCGTAGAGTCGCAACATGTTCTGCGAAGCTACGGTGAACTCACCGGATTCGCGGTTGCGAACCGGAGTCGAGGAGAAGTCGGGCGTCGCCGGGTTCAGGGTGGTGGGCCAGATCTGGTAATCGCCGAAGCTGAAGGCCAGCGGGCCGGTGGCCTCGTTGACCGTTTGGCCGGCGTGCATCTGAACCGCGGGGCCGCCCAGAGCGGTGGAGTTGATTTCGAAGATTTCGGGGTTGCCGTCGTACACCGGCAGGCCCACTTGACCGGGGAAGGTGATCCCGGGCTCGACGAAGGGGCGGGTGGTGGTCGCGACGACCGGGGTGTCGCCGAATTGGTCGGTGGGTCCGGCGGCGATACCGCTCATGGTGACCAGCATGCCTTCGAAGCGCTCCAGTTCCGTATCCGGCTGGGGCTGGTTCGGCGAAGGCGTCGTGCCGTCGAAGGTGATGACGGCGGGCAGCGGATTGCCGCTGGACACGATGTCGACGACGATGCCCGCACCGGCGAACTCGGTGAAATCGAAGAACTCGACGATCGGTCCTTCGACGTTGACGATGTCACCCACGGACACGGTCGGCGCCGTGTTGAGGAATACGTAGACGCCCTCGGATGTCTCGGGATCGGCGTCTACATTGGCGTCGGGCGTTTGAATGAAGAATCCGACCGCACCGACCGCGGTGACGACGTTGCCTTCCGTGCGAACGGTTTGGCCGTCGAAGGGCGAGGTCAGGCCGTTGCCCTGGATTTCGGCGATCGTGACCGAAGCGCCACCGGCGACGTTGGATTCGCCCGGTGTCGGGGTCTGCTGGGTGTAGCTGTCAGTGTCGCGGGGCGTGCCGCCGTCGGGGAAGCGGCTGTTGGAATGGCCGTCCTTGTCGCCCATGTCGTCTTCGTTGATTTGAGCCTGGCCGGCATTCAGGAGCACGAGCAGGCCGGCGTCGTCGCCGTCGTTGGTATCGTAGACCAGGGCGTCGACCAGGTTGGTCGTGGTGACCGGTGTATTGGTGGGGAAATCGGTGTCGTCGCCCGTGTAGAGCGCGACGGCGTCGGCGCCGTTTTGGAGTCCGTTATCGGCGAAGGTCACATCGACATTGGCGACACCCGTGTTACCCGCGACAAAGAAGCCGTTGGCGTCGAGGGATTGGCCGTCCAGGTCGATGGCCAGGTAGGATTGGTCGCTGCTGCCGTTGAAAAACACCAGGACGAAACCGTTCAGGCTGGCGTTGGGGGTGCCGAACAGCTCGACGAATTCCAGGGTGTCGGAGCCGGCGGTATCGGCATCGACCTCGTTGATCACCAGTTCGGACGGGGCCGGCTGGTTCGAGGCTCCGGGCGTGGCGAGCTGTTGAACGAAGGTGTCGGTGTTGCGCGCGGTGCCCCCGTCGGGTACGCGACTGTTGGAGTGAATGTCCTTGTCGCCCGCGCCGTCTTCGTTGAGCTGGGGCTGACCGGCATTGAGCAATACCAGCAAGCCGGCGTCGTCGCCGTCGTTGGTGTCGTAGACCACGGCGTCCACCAGATCGGTCGTGGTGACCGCGGTGCCGTCCGGGAAATCGGTGTCGTTACCCATGTAGAGCGCGACGGCATCGGCACCGTTTTGCAGGCCGTTGTCGGGGAAGGTCACGTCGACGTTGGCGACGCCGGTGTTACCCGCGACAAAGAAGCCGTTGGCGTCGAGGGACTGACCGTCCAGATCGATGGCCCGATAGGATTGATCGCTGCTGCCGTTGTAGAAGACCAGGACGAAGCCGTCGAGGCTGGTGTTGGGGGTGCCGAACAGTTCGACGAATTCCAGCACGTCGGAACTGGGCGTGTCGGCATCGACCTCGTTGATGACGATGTCGCTGGAAGGAGTGGGCTGGTTGGAGGCGCCCGGAGTGGGGTCTTGCTGGACGTAGGTATCGGTGTTGCGGGCGGTGCCGCCGTCGGGCACGCGGCTGTTGGAGTGACCGTCCTTGTTGCCCAGCTCGTCTTCGTTGATTTGGGCCTGGCCACCGTTGAGAAGGGCCAGCAGACCGGCGTCATCTCCGTCGTTGGTGTCGTACACCAGGGCGTCGACCAGGTTGGTCGTGGTCACGCCGGTGCCGTTGGGGAAATCGGTGTCGTCACCCATGAAGAGCGCGACGGCGTCGGCGCCGTTTTGCAGGGTGTTGTCGGGGAAGGTCACGTCGACGTTGGTGACCGCGGTGTTTCCTGCGACAAAGAAGCCGTTGGCATCGAGCGATTGGCCGTCGAGATCGAGGGCAAAATAGGATTGGTCGTTGCTGCCGTTGAACAGGACCAGGACGAAACCGTCGAGGCTGGTGTTGGGGGTGCCGAACAGCTCGACGAATTCCAGGGTGTCGGAGCCGGCGGTGTCCGCATCGACTTCGTTGATGACGATGTCGGTGGAGGGACCGGTCTGGTTGGAAGCACCCGGAGTGGGGGCCTGTTGGACGTAGGTGTCGGTGTTGCGGGCGGTACCGCCGTCGGGCACGCGACTGTTGGAATGGCCGTCCTTGTCGCCCATGCCGTCTTCGTTGACCTGGGGCTGGCCGGCGTTGAGCAGCGCGAGAAGACCGGCGTCGTCCCCGTCATTGGTGTCGTACACCAGGGCGTCGACCAAATCGGTGGTGGTCACGCCGGTTCCGTTGGGGAAATCGGTGTCGTCGCCCACGTAGAGCGCGACGGCGTCGGCGCCGTTTTGCAGGGTATTGTCGGGAAAGGTGACGGAGGCCGCGGTGACGGCGGTATTGCCGGCGACAAAAAAGCCGTTGGCGTCGAGCGATTCGCCGTCGAGATCGATGGCCAGGAAGGACTGATCGTTACTGCCGTTGAACAGGACCAGGACCAGGCCGTCGAGGCTGGTGTTGGGGTTTCCGAACAGCTCGACGAATTCCAGGGTGTCGGTGCCGGCGGTGTCCGCGTCGACTTCGTTGATGACGACGTTGGTGGCGGGACCGGCCTGGTTGGGGGCGCCGGGCGTGGGGTCCTGCTGGACGTAGGTGTCGGTGTTGCGGGCGGTGCCACCATCGGGCACGCGGCTGTTGGAGTGAGCGTCCTTGTCGCCTGCACCGTCTTCGTTGACCTGGGGCTGGCCGCCGTTGAGCAGGACCAACAGTCCCGCATCGTCGGCGTCGTTGGTGCCGTAGACCACGGCGTCCACCAGGTTGGTGGTGGTGACGGCCGTTCCGTTGGGGAAGTCGGTGTCGTTGGCCGTGTAGAGGGCGACGGCATCGGCACCGTTCTGCACCGTGCTGTCGGGCAGGCTCACATCGACGGAAGCGATGCCGCTGCCGCCGGCGACAAAGAAGCCGTTGGAATCGAGGGTTTGACCGTCGAGATCGACGGCCAGGTAGGAGGTATCACCGTTTCCGTTGAAAAATACCAGGACGAAGCCGTCGAGCGGGGTGTTGGGATTGCCGAACAACTCGACGAATTCCCGATCTTCGGTACCGGCTTGGTCGGCATCCACTTCGTTGATCACGACGTTGGGCGAGCCGAGTCGGTCACTGAGACCGCCGTCCTGGGCGATAAGCGGCTGGCTGAAAAAAGCCGCGACTAGCGTCATAAAGGTAAGCATTGTTGACCTGGAGCCTGAGATCCGTGAAACCTCAGCAGGTCCCTTGGCAAAAATGTGGGACATTGAATCAATTTCTCCTTTGGGTGGCAGCTCGGATGAATATGATTGAGGTGGGAATCATATGAAGCGAAATCACAATTGGCCGGTCCGTCGGCATTCTAGCGGCGAAAGGTTTAGCTTATGTTAAAAGCCCCCGCCTTTGCAGTGTTTTTCCCGCTTGAATCCTCGAAAATCTGAACCTTCACCGGGTAAATCTTCGAGTTTTGGAAGAGTTGTGCCCAAAAGAGAGATCGTGGCGTGATCTGGTCCGGTTAATTGCCGCCGGCGCTGAAGTTCTTGTCCACGAAAATATCGTCGAATACGCTGAATTCTTCCCAGCGTTTGCGGGCCGCGATGATGCGTGAAACGATTTCCGCATCGCCACTTTTGTCGTGAATTCGCGGCTGGTTTTTTGCCGTTTCCCGGTATTCGAGCAGGTAGTTTTCTTCGTCGATGCCGGCAAGAACCTGGTGAAGCGGTCCCCGCTTTTTGGCCAACTTGAACATCATTTTCGAAAGGTGGAAATTGCGCAGGCTCGTCTGGTCCATCGAACGCCGCAGGCGGTAGCGCAGGATCGGGCGGAACAGCAACCAGCGTCCCAGTTTCGTGCGTTGGCCTCGTCGCTCCTTCAAAGCCGTGGCGACCACGTCGGCGGCCTGGTCCATGCCCTCGTCGCCAATGACCAGCCGGTAGCCGATCTCGGCGTCCTCCAGGTGCGTTTTGGGGAACCAGGAGCCGCTTCGGGACAGCGGGGCGCGTTCTCCGAGGGTGCGCTTCATGCGCTGGGTGACCTGGTAGTACCGGATGGGCGACATGCGGCCCTGGGAAATCTGGTCGACCACCTGGCCGTAAAAATTGTCTTCGCCGTACTCGTCCGAAATGCTGCCGATCCCTTCGAAGGCGAGGGTTTGGACATGGCGATTGTGGACCGTGTCGATGAACCGGAAGGTGCGATCGAAGGTGAACGAGCCGGAGCGCCCGCGATTCTCGCTCAGGTTGAGGAGATCGAAGAGATGCCAGTCATCTTCGATGATGGTTTTCTGACCGCGCAGGGAGATCGGCCGAAAGCCGATCTTTCCGTAGTTCTCGCGGTACAGGTAGCGGCTCTCGAGCCTGGTCTCCCAAGCGATTTCGGGAAGGGTGCCGCGGATGAAGCGGTCCACCAGAAAGGCATCGATGCGCGGGAGGAAAGTGAAGTTGATGATGGCGGCCGTGCCCAGGAACAATCCGTTGAACCGCAGGCCGCGACTCAAGGTGTCGAGGGTCTCTCTGACCGCCGCCGGATCTTTCAGGTCGACCTTTTTCTGGAGGAAGATGCGGCTGCCGTAGGTGCGTTCGGTGCGCAGTTGGAGCGCGGTACCGACCACCAGGCGCAAGGGATCGAAGTAGCCGTCGAAATCCGGTCGAATACGCAGGTCCAGGCTGAACGGTCGCTCGATGCGGGCGCCGAAGCGCAAGTCCATTTCGGATTCGTTGCGCTTCACGATGCTGATGAAAAAGGTCCCGCGAATACCCATGAAGGCATTGTGCCGAACGGGGAGCGATTGACCGAAAATGTTGGTGCGGCTGACGTCCTCGACGAGGGTCAAACCAGTGGAACTGGGAAGGATGATGCGCATGCCCACCGGCAGGCTGGCCAGGTTTTCGGCCGTGTAGGGGAGACGGCGAGGGGAGAAGGGTTTGGCGAACAGGGCTTCGTGCCAGTTGGCGTATCCGTGGCGAATGGTGATGAGTCGTTTGGCCGTTTCGAGTCTGGCCCCCGTCTCGCGGGTGGATCGCTCCTCGGCGCGGATCTTTCGATCGCCCACCAGGAATTCGACCTCGAGACTAAAAATGTCGAAAACGGTGTAGGTGCCGTTGAAATCGCGTTTCAGTCGGCGTTCCACCGCGATTCGTGGCGAGAGGCGACTGAATTTTTCGGTGACATCCCAGGTTTGCGAGAGGCGAATGGGAACGCCCTCGCGGTCCATCAGTTCCTCGTTGACGAGATCCGCCAGGAACGAAGCCCGCGGTTGGCTGTCCTCCGTGAAGGGGACCTCCGGCTCGATCGGGGCCTGTCCCTCGATTTCGCCGGGCACTTGCGTGGCACGCCAGATCGGCAGCAGCACCAGATTGAACGGGGGTTTGTGCCAGACATCTTCGTCTTGCGGGTAGTCCCGGAAGATCATCAGCTTGCCTTCCTCACGTTTGGCGACCAGGCGCCCGTTGGGAAGATTGGCAAGGAGATTGTCCCAGGTCACCTGTTCGGGGTGGCCCCATAGCTCGCAAAAACGGGTCAGTTGATCGGGTGGTAACTGCCATACTTCGAAGACCGTGTAGCCCTGGTCCGGCGAGCTGAGAATCAGTCGCTTGAACTGCACCTGACCCTGCATCTGCTCCGGTGTCCAACTCAGGCTGATATCCGTGTCGGGATGGGTCAAATCCCAAATGCTGGGTTGGTGGGTGGACAGGGCGGCCTGAATGTCGCGAAGCATTCGGGCGCGCATGGGAAAGGGTTCCCGCGGCGTGGCCGGCTGCGGGTTGGCCCGTTGGTTTTCAGGCTCTTCGACGGGAAGATCGGGCTCCTTTTGGACGCAGAGTAGGAGCAGGAATAAGTACCACATAACTACATTATCGGGCAGACGGAGGGAAGCGCCTAGGGCAAGAACCCGCGACTGTGATTTTGCGAACGTGTTAAATTTTTTCGAATAAATATGTTGGAGGCGTGTTTTGGTGCCGCGGTGGTTTTAGGCGCTGCCGGACAATGGGAACTTGATGAAAAAAGAACAGCCGCGATGATGGCTGGACTCCGCCCAGATGGAACCGCCCTGCATATCCACGAGCTGTTTCACGATGTAGAGGCCCAGGCCCGAGGATGTCTCTCCGCCCGTCGGCCGTGCCGACAGTTTTTGGAACTTGCCGAACAGCTTCTTCATGTCATCGGGCGAGAGACCCGCGCCCTCGTCCTTGACCTGAATGAGGGCGTGCCGGTCCTCCCGCTTGAGGTACAGCGAAATGTTGGTTTGAGGCGGTGAAAATTTGATCGCGTTGCTGACCAGGTTGTCGAGGATCTCCTTGGTGCGGACCCAGTCGATGCGCACACTCGCTTCGTCTTGGCAGATCAGTTTCAGTTCCTGCTGCTTACGTGCCGCCAACACTTGCCATTCGGTGAACCAATCGGCCAACAGCGCATCCAGTGGTTCTTCCCGAATTTTCAACCGGACGCCATCGTTTTCGATGCGTTCGGTTTGCAGCAGTTCGTTGATCATGCTCAACATCTGGTTGCTGGTGCGCTGAATGCGGTCGGCGACGATCTTCACCTCTTCGGTATCGTCGGCGTCCTCGTGGACCATTTGGGCGTAACCGGAGATGGCCGAAAGCGGGTTTTTCAGGTCGTGGATGACCATGTGCATCAGGTCGCTGCGCTGTTGTAAGGCCTCGATCAGGGCCTCGTTAGCCTGTTCCAGTTGGTATTTCTGTTGTTCGATTTCGTGGGTGCGCGAAGCCACCAACTGGGCGAGGTGACGCTCGCGCTGCGCCAGCCGGCGGGTTGCGAACAGGTGGAGCAGGTAACCTAGAAGGAGTACGACGCTGACGACCGTCAGCCGAAATGGAGTGGTTTGGTAGAAAAAGGGTCGCAACCTAAAGGTGATGGTCGTCGGTTCCGAACTCCAAACGCCGTCCTGGTTGGCAGCCTTGACCATGAACCGGTATTCGCCTGGGCTCAGATTGGTGTATTTGACTTCCGTCTTGTTGGTTTCTTCGATCCAGTCTCGGTCCTGACCCTCCAGACGGTAGCGGAACAGGCGTTTTTCGAGCGAGCCGAAGCTCAAGGCGCTGAAGCGGAAATAAAACGACCGGCTTTGCGGGGGAAAGTGCAGCGATCGTTCGAGGTGGTTCGGATCTATGGTCCGATCGTCAACCTGGATCGAATCGATGACCACGCGGGGCTCGTGGGGGTTCGGGCGGCAGCGTTGGGGGTCGGCGATGGCGAATCCCTGCATGGTCGGCACCCAGAGGCGGCCCTGTGCGTCACGCGCACCGTTGGGGAAGAAACCCCCGTTGCATTCTTTGGTGGCCATTCCCTCGGGAACGCCGAAGCTCTGGTAGCTCGGCCGGTAATCGGAGTCCTCCAGGACCGCCTTCATCTCCTCCTTGGCGATGCGGAAGAGGCCCTCGTTGGAGGACAGCCAAAGGTGCCCATCGGGGTCTTCGTCGATCCAGTTGACCGTCGAGGGAGGGAAATCGTTGCGGGACCGAATCGGTGTTACCTGATTCCCGTTCAAGGTGGCCATGCCACCACCATAGGTGCCCAGCCAGGTGGTGCCCTCGCTGTCCTGAAACATGCTGCGGACGATGTTCTCGGGTAGGCCCTGAGTGAGGGTAATGCCCTGCCAGCGACCGTTTTGGCCGATGCCCAGGCCGCCGCTGGTCCCCACCAGGAGGCGTCCTTCGCGGTCTTCGCAGAAGGCGATGATTCGGTCCCCCGGCAGCCCGTCCGCCCGAGTGACGTGGTTGATGACCGCATCCTCCTTCCATTGGTACAGGCCTTTTGCGGTGCCGATCCACATTTGGTCGGATCGGTCTCGGAAGAGCGAGATCACCGGTCCGTTGTAGTCCGCCAGATCCAGTTGGGAGAAGCGGCCTTCCGAATCATAAAGATTGATGCCGGCCTGGGTGCCGATCCAAATCCGCCCCTGCGCATCTTCGGCGATCGACCAGACGATGTCGTGTAACAAACTCTCCGCGGCGGTGAAGTGGCGGATCTCGTTCCCTTCCTGGAGATAGAGGCCGCCGGCATAGGTGCCCATCCAGGTTCGGTTGCGGCTGTCGTGAAAAACGGCCTGCATGGCGTCGTGGCGCAGGCCTTGAGCGCGGTGTACCAATTCGATCGGTTGGCGCGCCATTTGGTACATGCCACCACCGTGGGTACCGAACCAGATGTTCCCTTCGTGATCCTCGAGCAACGCCCAAATGTTGCCTTCCTCCACGGGGAAATGGCGGAATTCGGTCCCGTCGAATTGGGCCAGTCCCCCCGAGCCCGCGATCCACAAAATGCCCTCTTGATCCATCATGATGCGGTTCGTGTAGTTGTTGATCAGGCCGTCACCGGCACCGTAGTGGCGCCAATCGCTGTCCTTCAGATGGAGTAGCCCGTTTTTGCCGAGCCCGATCCAAAGGCTGCCGTCCTTGCCCGCCTCCAACGTGGAGATCCCGACGCGGTCCTGGGAAATCGGAAGTTCCTTCTCCTCCCAGGCGCCTCCGTCGGCTTTCCGGTACCAAAGCCCCTGCAGGCCACCGACCCAGACGGTGCCGTCGGCGTCCTCCACGGCCGACCACAACGTTTGCCCTCGAAAGGCTTTGGGCGACGCGATGAGGCCCTTTTCGGCGTCGAACACGCTGAGTCCGGTCTGGGTGCAGATCCAGAGGTCGCCCCTGCTGTCGCTGTACAACCAATTGATGACATCTCCGGCGAGCCCCGCCTCGCGGTTGTAGGTTGCGATACCTGTCTCCCGCATCGCCACCAGCCCGGCACCTTGGGTGCCCACCCAAAGGGTTTCGTCGGGTGTTTCGGCCAGGGACACGATGCGATGGCTGGGAAATTGTGGCGTGTTTTGTGGATTGAAAATCCGGAAACGCGAACCGTCGAAACGGGCCAGGCCGGCCAGGGTTCCCGCGTAGATATAGCGCTCGCGGGTTTGCAGCAGGACGGGAATGGAGTTTTGCGGCAGGCCGTCGAGGGTCGTCCACTGGCGCAGGCGAAATCCTTTCAGTTCACCCGCGAGTGCGTGATTGGCTACCTGAAAAACCAAATTCGATAGAAGAAAGACGAGAACTGTCTGATGCATGGTTGAATCTTGTGCGAGTTCCAAATTACCGGTATCGGTGCGCCGTCACCGGCAAATACCGTTCGCTCGGGTTTCGAGTGTGGGAAGGTGCGACATCGCGAAGCGTTTCTGAACGACAACCATTCGGGACTCGCAGACTTGTGACACGGAAATCGTTGGGGATCGAGGGTTTCGAACCGGTCTCCGCATCGATCGGAGATCGGTTGCGCGCCGTGGTGAACTTTGGAAAGTCCGTGTTCGCGAACCGGAACCGAAGCCGCGATGCGATGGACGGTACCGGCTCGTGGGGTTTTGGGTTGTTCGGTAACGAGTCGATGGCTCGGGGAGTGATCGGCTGAAGGTGGGTGGCATTTATGAGAAGGGGATCGAATGGACAGGGCGACCTTGCCACCGTGGGTTCGGTCGGGCTCTCCAGCGAGCGGGTACTTCCGGAATCGGGAAAGGGAACAAGGGGGATGGTGCCTTGGTACCGGCTCCTGGCAAATGATATCGGAAAATGCTTCACATCTCTTGATTCATTCCGTTGCTAAAGATGTTACCCGATTGGATTTGTGATTTGTTGCAATGAATTTTTCGAGGCTTTAATTTCGGGGGCTCCGCATTCGATGGGTTTCGATGTCCTGGCTGCGATTCTGGGGTAGAATGACGTATTTGATTTGTATGGGCATGTCACCCAAATCGGGCGATTCCCGATGGGACACTGCGGCGATCTGTTGAGTCACAGCGAGAGCGGGAGTGTTCGGCGTAATTTTTGAGGACGTCTTTCTCTTGAGTATCTCGTTTCGCTTTAATGGTTTGTGGTGGTCCGTTCCGCCGGGCACACCCTTTGGGCTTCCTTTTTTCGATACGGTTTTCGTCGGTTGTATTCCAGCGCTTCCGCAACGCGGGCTATCGCTTTCGGAAGCGCAGCATCTTCCCGTCTGGCGTTGGGTTGGCTTTCTGCCTCGATTGGCGTTTTTATCCCGACATCTCCAAGGTGATACACATTTCCTTTTGTAGGTTTGGCGAGTAACCCATGCAATTTTCCTTCATTTCGACTCTTTGGAAGTTAAGTTCACTCCACTTTGTAGTTCTTATGAATCGGTGGCCTCTATCTTCCGGAATTCTCGGGACGGGGGTCATTGTGCTGCAGGAAAGAGGGGACCATGACTGACCATTCGGAGTCGCACCACGCGCTTGCCGAAATTTTGAAAAAGAGCGGAGCTCTATTCGACATCGAAGACGACCGTACCTTGATGGCGGCCGCGCTCGTGCTTTGGAGCGAGGTGACGGGTTCGCGGCGTGGCCATCTCGTCGTGCGGCGCTGTGAAGAGTTGACCCATTTGGAAGTGGGTGCCTTGCCGGAGGGCGGCTTTCAACGCGAGCAGTGGGCCAGATGGGAGGAGGCGGAGACTGAATCGGCCTGGCAGGCCATCGGCGACCGGTTGGTGCTCGAAGCCCAGCCACTTCAGTTGGCTGCCACCGACCTTCCCAGGAATTGGGAATTGCCGTTTTTCGAAGACTTGGAGCCGGGCGGTTTTGTGCTCGTCATTCCGATGGCGAGCCAGAAGCAAGCGCCTTTTGGCGTCGTCTTCCTCCAGCGTGCCACCCGGTTCGAGATGGCCGATGTGGATATCGCGCTGGCCCTTTCCAAACAAGTGGTCGGAGCACTACGGGGATTGGGTGCGGTGCCCTCCGTCTTGTCGGATCCGGAGGCCAACCGCAAGGAAGAGCGTCTGCAGGCACAGGTCAACCGGATGGATCGGGAAATCGAGCGAAATCGCGAGCAGTTGCTGCGGCAGGAGAAGCTGGCTTCCATCGGCACCCTGACCGCCGGCATTTCCCATGAACTGAAAAACCCGCTCAACTTCATCAACAACTTCTCCGGCATCTGTAAGGAGTTGGTGGAGGAAATGGTCGAGGTGTTGCGGGAGCATCAGGCCAGCCTGCCCGCTGCGGCTCGAGAGGACATCGACGACATTCTGCACACCCTTCGAAACGATGTGGACATCATCAACAAACACGGAAAACGCGCCACCGGCATCATTCAGAGCATGTTGATGCTGGCGCGCAACGCCCCGTCGAAACCGGTGGCCACCGACATCAACGCCCTGGTCGAAGAATATGTCTCGTTCGCTTATCATGGCATGCAGGCCAAACACAAGGCGATGAGTTTGAACATTCGCAAGGAATTCGATGCCGGGCTTGGCTACATCGTGGTGGTGCCCCAAACGCTCAGCAGGGTCTTGCTCAATATTCTCAACAACGCCTGCTACGCCGTCTTGGAGAAGCGAAACCGATTGGGCAGTGGGTTTACGCCGGAAATCTGGGTGCGAACCACGCAGGAGGCCGGCTGGGTGTCAATCTCCATTCGCGACAATGGGGAAGGCATCCCCAAAGAGCTGATCGCCAGCATTTTCGCGCCTTTCTTCACGACCAAGCCTCCGGGTGAGGGGACCGGACTTGGGCTGGCGATTTGCCGCGACATCATTCAAGACCACGGCGGGGACATTCGCGTCGAAAGCGAAACCGGCAAGTTCACCGAATTCAATATTCGCCTGCCCAAAAAGCTACACAGCCGGGCCCGCAAAAAACCCCGCTCAGAGACCGAAGTGCGTCAACCCGGCAGTCCTTCCAACCCCTAGTCCTTCCCGGTTCGCGGGGGAAGGGCCCCTCGCGGGGCCCCTGGACCTTGACGGGAGTCCTTCGGGTACATTTTCGAAACGGGTAACCCTCGCGTAACGGGAAAGCTCCTGCAGAAAGCGAAGCATCCGGTAAGGAAAAAATCGGGCTTGGCCATCGACGATGTTCTTCGGGTGCCCGATCCTTGGTCCCGAGCCTCGTGTATCTCGGGTCTGACATGCGCTGAAGAAATTCAGCCTATCAGAAGGGCGATCCCGGAGCAATACGAACTGGAGTGGATGGAGGAAGCGATTCGGCGAACGTGTTTCCGATCATGAGATTTTCGTGTTCACCGAACTCGGCCCTCGGATCTCGTGGCTGGAAGATGACGAGAAAACCCCGCGCTATGGCCCCCACGCGCGATTTGCTATGATGGTTAGCCGCCTTCGTTCGTCCTCCCGCGAAAGGGCTTCGAACGGGGTGATCACGCCTATGGTTGGAGTATTGGATGAAGCGTCTTTTTTTGGGTATTGTCGCGCATGTTTTGGAAAACCCGTTTACGGGTTCTGCCGAAGACTGTCTCGAAATCATCGAAGACGGAGCTTTGCTCGCCGACGAGCACGGCAAGATTTTGGCGCGAGGTCCCAAACAAACCCTCATGGCGGCGCACCCCGATGCGGAAATCGTCGATTTCGGCGATGATTGGCTTCTTCCGGGTTTCGTGGACGGCCACGTTCATTTCCCTCAGGTCTATGCGACCGCGGCCTATGGGCACCATTTGCTGGATTGGCTCCAAACGTCCGTGTTTCCCGCGGAACTGGCCTTTGCTGACGAAGCCTTCGCCGTGGTTGCGGCGCGGCGCTTCGTTCATCAACTCCTGCGCATGGGAACCACCACCGCGCTGGTGTTCGGATCCCAGTTCACGCCGGCCACCCGAGCTTTGTTCGAAGCGGCGCGCCAGCAGGGATTGCGCTTGATCAGCGGATTGACGCTGATGGATCTGGACGCGCCCGCCCGCCTGTTGCACACTCCTCAGAGCGCCTACGACGAATGCCGGCAGTTGATTCGCATGACCGAGAAGACACCGGGCCTGTACTACGCCGTTACCCCGCGTTTCGCGCTCTCTTGCTCGCCTGCCATGATGGACGTGTGTCGCTCCCTGATCGAGGAATTTCCCGACTGCTATCTCCAAACCCACATCAACGAAAACCTGGATGAGATCGAAGCCGTCAAAGCGTCGTTTCCCGAGGCCCACAACTACCTGGACGTCTATGCTCGCCAGGGTTTGCTTTCGCCGCGGACGGTGCTGGCCCACAGCGTTCATTCCACCGATGCGGAACTGGATCGAATGGCCGAATTGGATTGCCGGGTCTGCCATTGTCCCGCGAGCAACATGTACCTGGGCAGCGGCATCTTCAATTTGGCGCGGCATCTCGAGCGCCGGATCCAGGTTCTCGTGGGTACCGATATTGGCGCGGGTACCAACTTCTCGATTCTCGAGGAACTGAGCGATGTTTACAAGGCGCAGCAAATGTACGATATGCGTCTGGGGGCGGCCAAGTTGCTGTACCTGGGGACCTTGGCCGGAGCCGAAGCCCTGCATCTCGCTGGCGAGACCGGAAATTTCGCGGAGGGCAAGAGTGCCGATTTCGTAGTTCTCAGCAGCCAAACCGACCTGTGTTTTCAGGAGCGGTTGGCGCGCTGCACGTCCCGAAAGGACCAGTTGTTCGCCTGGCTGAATATGTTTCGGCCTTCCCACTTGCGGGCGACTTATAGCGGCGGACGGCTGGTCATTCCCGAGGAGCGACCCTGAACCGCGTGCCCGGTCGGGGTGTAACCCGGTGAGCGCGCTCGTCGGTTTCGGTCTTATTTGGCCGTGGCGAGCAACGAGGAAGAATCGCGAATCTTGAACAGCCCGACATCGATCGGAGGGTTGAGGGAAATATCCTCGAATGCCACTTCATAGGTGGCGTAACATTTTGTCTGCGCGTCGTGCTCTTCGTGGGGGCATTGGTTGAGATCGCGCTTTTCGATGCGTTTCGGGAAGATCAGGCCTCCGATCTTTTGGTAGGTCATGGTGCGCTTCTCTACCGGTTTCTTACCCTGACTCTTTTCCGAAACCATTAAAACCAAATGGGTTTCTTTGTCGATGAAAAAATCTTTCTTGTGCTTCGCGGCGGTGACCAACTCGATTTTGTACGTGTCGCGGTCGCCCAGTTTCACATCGCCGACATAGCGCACCTTGTGTTTCTTTTTGCGCCAGTCCACCAGGGGCCCCGCCGTATCGGCCATTTCTTCCAGCCAGGCCACTTCCTTGGTGCCCATGCAGCGCGGTTCCTTGTTGCCGAGCATGGGGTTGACCTGCCACGCTTCCTTGCCGGTGTACAGCATGATGATGTGGTTGTCGTTCATGACGTATTCGAGACGAATTTTGCCGCCATCGGTAACATAGGCGAAATGCATCTTGAGGGAAGATGAAATGACTTCGCCCTTGACGCGAATGGAGGAGGTGGCGCGGAGTTTCTCGAGTCCGCCGCGGGCTTCGTAATTTTTGGCGAGAATGTTGTCCAAATCGCCGGCCGTTCCGGCTATGCCGGAAAGGCATAGAAGCCAAACCCCCCTGAGAACCGATGTGCGCAAACTTTTCATTCAAACCCCGTTATGTCGTTGTGCCGCTGATCAGTCGGGAACCGAAGCTCCTCGTTTTCTCGAAGACCGGCCCCCTGTGTCTTGGGGACATCTATTCCGCACTACGGGCGCGTCGCGAGCAAAGTTGCAGCGCGGGTGGGCATGGTGCCCGATCTCACCGGAGATATGTTCGCCACGATGAACATGTTTCACCGCGCGGAGGAAGGGTGATCGAAAAAAGAGGCGCTTGATTTCTGTCAGTCTACCGCAAACGGAGAGATGCGACCAGGACCTGAACGAGAGATCCCGATCGTCCTTCGTTCACCCTTGTCGGGTTGCGATGGTCAGTGCGCAAAGCTTGTGGAGAATTCGAGAGGCCACGTTCAGATCCCACTCGTCTTCCGGGTCTTGCGGGTTGGGGGACACCTCGCACAGGTCGAAACCGACGATGTTCTTTCCGGAACTCGCGACGGCCTCCAGGAGAAAGATGGCCTGATCGTAGGCCAAGCCCCCGGGGACCGGTGTGCCGGTATGGGGACAGGACCGGGGATCCAGCCCGTCGATGTCGAAGGACACGTAGACGTCTTCCGGCAATTTTTCCACGATTCGGGCGCAGATGCCGCTCCAGGACTCTCCACGAAACAGATCGGCTTTCATGTCGCGGTCGTAGAACGTGGTGATGCGGGCATCCCGAGTCGCTTGTTCGCGTTCGAACTTCGCGTAGTCGCGAATGCCCACGGCAACCAGGGGACCGGCCGGGTCGGCTTCCGTCAACCAGTTGTACATGATGGAAGCGTGTGAATAGGTGAAGCCTTCGTACGCTTGACGAAGATCGTGGTGCGCGTCGATGTGGAGAACGCCCAGTTTCGGGAAGCGCTCGTGATAGGCCTTCATACAACCCAGCGGACTGGAATGGTCCCCGCCCAGAACCGCGACGATCTTGCCCTGCTTCAACCAATGCCGCGTCAGCGCGAGCAGTTCTTCATTGATTTGCCGGCCGAGTCGATTGATTTCGGCGAGGTTGTCGGCCAGTTCGCCCGAGATCCGTCCACCCGCTTCGATGATTGGCTCGGCCAGGTGGGTGGCGCGGTCGTTGGCGTCCAGCCAGGACTGATTGAGGGGCAGCATGGCCACCTCCTTGGAAAGATCCCGCTGGAGGAAGGGCTCGAAGAAATCGAGTTGATGGGACGCGGCCACGATCCTCGACGGCGTGTTCGAGGTGCCGCGGCCGTAGGAAACCGTCGGTTCCCAAGGCACACCGATCACGATGATATCGGCCTGATCGGGAGATGTTTCGCTGGTGAACAGGCCGGTGTCCTTATCCGGGGCATATTCTGGAACGAATTCGGGGGATTTCATGTGGGGACTCCTCCAATGAGCGGCGACGGGGGGAACGGGGCGCCGGCGCGATCGTGCGAGGCGCCCGGATCACGGGTTGAGGGTTTCTTTCAGGATGGCGTCGTACCGGCCCTCTTCGAAGCCGTTGGCCAAGAGCCGACCCTCTTTGATGAGCGCGGGTCGCTTCATCGCCGTGGGCTGGGCCAGGAGGACCTCGAGTTTGCGCACCTCGTTCAATTCGGCGGCTTTGAACCCGGTTTTCCGGAACGATGGGCTCCGTGTATTGATCAGTTTGCCTTCCAGGTCCTGGGCAATCAGGTCCTGCCATTCGGACTCGCTCAGGGGTTGCTTGCGCAGGTCGCGGAATTGGAAGGCGACCTGGCTTTTTTCCAGATAGACACGTGCCTTTTTGACGGTGTCACAATTGGGAATACCCAATAGTGTCAGCATGGATGCGCTCGCTTGTTCGTGGATGTAGTGAATGGGCCGATCGGCGAAATCCGCGGTGAGAAAGCCATGGCTCCGCCGGTCTTCGGCCACACGGAACCGGAGGCATTCGAGGTCTCCGGTTCCGTGTGGGGACCTATTATTAAAGTTCCATCTTGGAACATCAAGGACGGATTCGTCCCGGTCCACAAGTGAGGAAAGGGCGTCTGAGGGTATGGAATCCTTGCGTTTTACAAATAGTGTCGAAAAAATATGATCATGCGCAAATCACATGGTTTTCGGCGCGACGCGGGTTTTGCCGGCCGGTCTCGTGGACATTGCCGGAGGAGGCTCGAGCGGGCCGCAACCGAGACCGATGATGATTTGAGAACTGATTGTAATTCACCGTTTTAGCAAATGTGATTTGGCTTTTATCGGCTGATTTGGAAAGGGTATTTAAATTGTACTCACGTGACGAATCGTGCTAGATTACTGCATTGCTATGACTTTGCAAGGGAAGATATTCAACGTCGCTCATCGCTTGAGACGGTGACGGATTCGGTCTAAAACCAGACTGTGTTTTGGAGCGCCAGATGGTTCTATTCAATTACGCCACCAAAGAATTGACAGCCAAGGTCGTCTATTACGGACCCGGGCTTTGCGGCAAAACCACCAATTTGCAGTACATCTACGATACGTTGCCGGGAACGGCGAAGGGGAAAATGCTATCCCTGGCCACGAAAACCGACCGGACATTGTTTTTTGACTTTTTGCCCATCGATCTTGGGAAAATTCGGGGCATGAAGACGAAAATACAGCTCTATACCGTTCCAGGTCAGGTTTTTTATGACACTACCCGGAAATTGGTCCTCAAAGGTGCCGATGGTGTCGTGTTTGTCGCGGATTCACAGGCTCCGATGATCGAAGCCAATATCGATAGTTTTCAAAACTTGATTACCAATCTCAAGGAACAGAACATCGATATCAGTGAAATGCCCCACGTGATCCAGTACAACAAGCGCGACATGAAAAACGTCATGTCGATCGAAGAGCTCGAGTCACGGGTCAATAATTACAGCGTGCCCTATTTCGAAGCGATCGCACCGAAGGGCACCGGTGTTTTCGAGACATTGAAAGGCATCAGCAAGGTCGTGCTCAAGAATTTGGCGCAAAAATACGGGCTCGAAGAAGAGATGCAGGACACCGGCGGTTCCAAATTCGGCGCCAAGCCTCCGCCCCTGCCCAGCGTTCCCGGTGGCCGCAATGCGAGTCAACCCGCCGCCTCCGCCGGCATTTCCCGCCAGCCCAAGCCCGCGGCGACCGCCACCGCGACGGCCAACCCCAGCCGCTTCTCGCAGCCGGCGCCGGCGGCCGCATCGATCGATCCCACCCCGGTGCACCCGGCCGCCCAGAACAACCCGAAGAAGTCACCGCGGGTTGAATCGGATATGGAAGAGATTCAGTTTATCGAGGATGAAACCGGTGATCCCCTGGGCGCTGCCGTGAGCGAAACGCCGGCACCCCAGGCGCCCACGCCCCCTGCTCAGCGAGCCGCGCCGCCCTCGCGTGGAGCCGATTTGGAACCGATTCCCTCGCTTGACGACTCCGAGGTCATCGAGCTGGACGATATGGATCCGCTCGAAATCGAAGAGTTGGACGACATGGCCGAGATTGCGACCATGGCGTCCGAATCTGGCAAGGTCGAACGGATGGCCGCGCCCGAGCCGGCTCCAGCCGCAGGCGTCGCCCCCATCGAGGTACCCGTTTCGATCAACTTGCCGATGAATCTGGCCGGAAAACCCTTGCGGTTGCGGCTCGATATCGTGTTCGAGGAGGAGTAGCGCGGGGTCTCATCCAAACTACTCCACCTTATAGGCGGTATGATGAGGATTGCGCTGTCGGGAGCGGCGCTTTTATGCCTTAACATCGCCCCAAACGTCGTCTAATGGTCTAGGATATCCGGCATGTACTCATTTGTTTAGGTGGCTCGAGATTTCGGGCTTACGGTGAATGAGGGGTTTTATTTGAGTCTGCCGATTAGTTGATTTAGGCTTCAAACAGTTCGATTGGCGTTTCACGCTCAGGAACAGGAGTAATTGGATGAGATGGCTTGTTAGATTTGTGAACTCGTCCATCGGCAAGAAGATGCTGATGGCCGTCACAGGCATCTTGATGAGTGGATGGCTTGTGGCCCACTTAACGGGAAACTTGCTGATTTTTCTCGGAGCAGATGCATTCAATGGATACGCCGAATGGTTGTCCCACCAACCATGGCTTTGGCCGGCACGTCTCGGCCTGCTTGCAATTTTTTTGATTCACGTCGTATATGCGATTCGCTTGACCATGGAAAACAACGCGGCACGGCGTGCCGGTTATGAATACAAAGACCCCTCCGGGGCGTCCTACGCTGCACGCACCATGATCCTTACCGGTGTCCTGGTGATTTTCTACGTCGGAATTCACCTGCTCGACTTCACCTTCGCAGACAAGAGTGGTCCGATGGGGCTCTACGGCCTCGTCGTGGAGAAACTCGGCAACCCGCTACATGCGCTGATGTACTTGGGTTTCCTCGCCGTTCTCGGTTTCCACCTCAGCCACGGTTTGCAAAGCGTCTTTCAGTCGATGGGTCTCAACCACACCGTGTACACCCCGCTTATCAAGAAACTCACCTTACTGGGTGCCGTCGGATTGTGGCTCGGATTCTCCGCCATTCCGGTTTACCTGATGATCAAGGGAGGTCTGTAGCATGCAGCTAGATTCAAGGATCCCGGAAGGCCCCATTGATAAAGCATGGGATAACCACCGCTTCAACTTGAAGCTCGTGAACCCCGCCAACAAGCGCAAATATTCGGTGATCGTCGTCGGTACCGGGTTGGCGGGCGCCGCGGCCGCGGCCTCTCTCGCCGAGTTGGGGTATCACGTCAAGAATTTCTGTATTTCGGACAGTCCGCGTCGGGCTCACAGTATCGCCGCCCAGGGCGGGATCAACGCCGCCAAGAACTACCCCAACGACGGCGACAGCATCTACCGCCTCTTTTATGACACCGTCAAGGGGGGTGACTACCGCGCGCGTGAAGCCAATGTATATCGTCTGGCCCAAGTCAGTAACAACATCATCGACCAATGTGTGGCCCAAGGTGTGCCGTTCGCGCGCGAATACTCCGGGCTGCTGGCCAACCGTTCCTTCGGCGGGGCCCAGGTTTCGCGGACCTTCTACGCGCGCGGCCAGACCGGACAGCAGTTGCTGCTCGGTGCCTACAGCGCGCTGATGCGTCAGGTGCAGTTGGGCAATGTCTCCATGTACCCACGCATGGAAATGCTCGATCTGGTGGTTGTCGATGGGCATGCCCGCGGCATCGTGACACGGGACATGGTCTCCGGTCGCATCGAATCTCATGCCGCCCATGCGGTTTGCCTCGCCACCGGCGGTTACAGCAACGTGTTTTTCCTGTCGACCAACGCCATGCCGTGTAACGTGACCGCGGCCTTCCGGGCCTACAAGCGCGGCGCGCTGTTCGCGAATCCCTGTTACACCCAGATCCACCCGACCTGTATCCCGGTTGCCGGCGAGCACCAGTCGAAATTGACGTTGATGTCCGAATCGCTTCGGAACGACGGTCGCGTCTGGGTTCCCAAGGAACACGGAGACAAGCGTCATCCCACGGACATTCCCGAAGGCGAGCGCGATTACTATCTGGAACGGCGTTATCCCAGTTTCGGGAACCTGGTTCCGCGCGACGTCGCCTCGCGTGCCGCCAAGGCGGTCTGCGACGAGGGGCGCGGCGTAGGGGCCACCGGCCTGGCGGTCTACCTGGACTTCGCCGATGCCATCAAGCGCGACGGCCGTGCCGCCATCGAGGCGCGTTATGGAAACCTGTTCCATATGTACCACAAGATCACCGGCGAAGATCCCTACTCGGTACCGATGCGGATTTTCCCCGCGCCGCACTATACGATGGGTGGTCTTTGGGTCGACTACAACCTGATGTCCACCGTTCCCGGCCTGTTCGTCCTGGGCGAGGCCAACTTCTCCGATCACGGCGCCAACCGTCTCGGCGCCAGTGCGTTGATGCAGGGCCTGGCCGATGGATATTTCGTCATTCCCTACACGATCGGTGGTTACCTGAGCCAAATCAAGGGGGGTCCCGTCGATACGTCCGCGCCCGAGTTCAAGGCTTCCGAGCAGTTCGTGAACGAGCGCCTGAACAAGTTGCTCTCGATCAAGGGGAAGCAGACCGTCGATGGGATTCACAAGAAGTTGGGCCGCATCATGTGGGACAACTGCGGCATGTCGCGCCAGGCCGACGGGCTCAAGAAAGCGATCGAAGAGATCCCGAAGCTGCGTGAAGAGTTCTGGAACGACGTATCGGTCATCGGCACGCAGGGCGAGTTCAATCAGGTGTTGGAACGCGCAGGCCGCGTTGCCGATTTCCTGGAGTTCGGCGAAATGATGTGCCGCGATGCCCTGGCTCGTGAAGAATCTTGCGGAGGTCACTTCCGCGAGGAGCACCAAACCCCGGAAAACGAGGCGAAGCGCGACGATGAGAAATTCACCCACGTCGCTGCCTGGGAATACAAAGGCGACGATGAAGTTCCCACCCGCCACACCGAATCGCTTGAATTCAATTACGTCAAGCTGACGCAAAGGAGTTATAAGTGAGTAAGTTGAACTTGACATTGAGGGTTTGGCGTCAAAACGGGGCCAATGGTGAAGGCAAGTTCGTCGATTACGAGATGAAAGACGTCGATACCCATGCCTCCTTTCTGGAAATGCTGGACGTATTGAACGACGAGCTGGAATCGAAGGGTGAGGCGCCCATCGCGTTCGACCACGATTGCCGCGAAGGAATCTGCGGGGCCTGCAGCCTGTTCATCAACGGAAGACCCCACGGTCCCGAAAATGGAACCACCGCCTGTCAGCTCCACATGCGCAGTTTCCAGGATGGTGAAACGATTGTCATCGAGCCCTGGCGCGCCAAGCCGTTTCCCATCATCCGCGATCTGGTCGTGGACCGCAGCGCGTTCGATCGCATCATCGCCGCCGGCGGTTACATTTCCGTGAAGACGGGATCCGCGCCCGACGCCAATGCGATTCCCGTCGCCAAGGAAAAAGCGGACAAAGCCATGGATGCCGCAGCCTGTATCGGTTGTGGTGCCTGCGTGGCGGCCTGTAAGAACGCCTCGGCGATGCTGTTCGTTTCGGCCAAGGTCTCGCAATTCGCCTTGTTGCCCCAAGGTAAGGTGGAATCGAATAAACGCGTGCTCGATATGGTCGAAGCGATGGATCGCGAAGGGTTCGGCAACTGCACCAACACCGGCGCCTGTGAAGCCGAATGCCCCAAGGAGATCTCGCTCGAGAATATCGCCCGTTTGAACCGCGAGTGGGTCAAGGCCAACTTCTCGGTGGGCTGATCCAAACGCTTGATACATTTAGGTCGGCTTCGTTTCGACCGCGGAGGGCCCGGCTGTGTAAGCCGGGCTTTTTTGTAGGGTGAGCGAAGTGCTCCCAGATTCTCGCTATAGGAGCGGTTGTCGTGCGTTATTTGTTTTCGGTGTCCTCCGACGATGTGGAGCTGCTTGGGGAATTGCCTCTTCCGGAACAGGCCGGTTGTGAAATTCGGCTGGATACCTTTGATGTCCCGCCGAATCCGGTCGTCTTGCGATCTCGGACGGCGCGTCCCCTTTTGGCGACCTTCCGCAGCGAGGCCCACCTCGGTCGCGCCAGTCGGGAAGCGCGAGACGATCAGGGATGGGCCCTGCGTCGAAGCTGCTTGGAAGCGGGTTTCGATTGGATCGACCTGGAGTTGGATGAGCCGGATCTCGAGGCGAAGATCGAGGAAGTTCACCGCTTCGGGAAACGCGTCGTTCTTTCCCATCACGATCTTGAGGGGGGTGAAAGCGTTCACTCGGCGATCGCTTCTGGCCTGGAGACCCGCGCGGATATCGTGAAAGTCATCGGGACGGGTACCCAAGCCGAAGACTTTCGAATCCAGCGCGAATGGTACCGGAAGGTGAAGCCGGAACGGCTGGTTCTGTTCTACATGGGGGAGGATTTCGCGGCCAGTCGGGTGCTTTCCCTGGTCTACGGTGCACCCTTCACGTTTCTCACCCCTGGTCGGGAGCCCGCTGTCGCCCCGGGGCAGCTCACGGTGACTCAAGTGAGGGACATTTTTCGTGTCGAAGAGATAGAGTTGGCGCGATTGCGGCTTTTTGCGGTGATCGGGAAGCCGATCGGACACTCGCGCTCGCCCGCTTTTCATAACCCGTTGCTCAAAAAGTACGTGTCCTCGGCCCTCTTCCTCGCATTGCCGGCGGTTTCCGAAGCCGATTTGCGATGCTATTTCGTGACCTTCCCCGAGCTTGAGGGGCTGGCGGTGACCAAACCCATGAAAGCCGTGGCCCACGAAGTGGCAGGTACGTACGAGGAATCGGACGCGTGGGAATTAGGCGCGGCGAACACCTTGTTGGCATATGGTGATCACCTGACCGCAGACAATACGGATTTCGGTGCCATGAAACGGCTTATCGAGACCCATGTACCGAAAGGCGAGACCGTTCGCGTTCTCGGTTATGGCGGTTTGGGCAAGGCGGTCGTCCAGGCCTGCCTCTCCCTGGGGTATCCCGTTCAAGTGACCAACCGATCCAAGGCGCGGTTATCCGATTTGCCTTCTGCAGCGACCGTCGTCGATTGGGAAAACAGAGCGTGCCCGGGGGCCTATGCCTGGGTCCAGGCCACCTCGGTGGGGATGGCTCCCGATGATCGAGCCTGCCCGGTCGAGGCTATTCCCGCCGATCTCCGCCTGGTCGTCGAAACCATCTACAACCCGAGAGAGACCCAATTAATGGCCTTGGCACGCACAAATGGGGTGCAGGTCCTGGACGGCATGGCCTTGTTCGAGGGCCAGGCCGCCCTTCAGAATCAACTATTTCTTCGAAGACTCATACACGGTTGAGGTGGGGCGGGGGCGTGGGATTGGCTATACTGTCGGTCCGACTCAGCCGTGTGGCCAGTTTTCGGCGGTGAAGGTCGTGATTTTTAAAGCGTGGACCTGGTTGCTGTCGATCAGGTCCCGCAAGGGTTTGTATATCGCTTGGTGCTGTTTGACCCGGCTCATGCCCTTGAATGTGTCGCTGGCAATTTCGAGGTGCCAATGGTCGTTGGTTCCGGTCGTGTCGGTCAAGACCATTTTGGCATCGGGAAAGGTTTCTTTGAGACGAGTCAGCACGGTTTCCTTCAGAGTCAAGCGTCTACCTCCGCTCCGGCGCCATCGAACGGCGCTGCATGTGTGCAGGGCATTCTCTCCCAGCTCCTCGCTCGGGTCAACCTACGCGGGCAACAGGGAAACCCTCCGCAGTTTTCCAAAAGACACTCCAATGGCTCCACGGCGCATCGCGTCGTTTCAAGTCCTTCAGTCGAAACGGAGAACATCCGATGGTTTTTTGAACCTACTTTGCCAGTGAATGTGCGGCCCGGCTCGTTTTCCGAAGCACAAGGGGAATGAAGTCGCGCCAAGCCACCCTCGTTCTGCCACACTGGACGGCGATCCGGTTCTCAAGCGGCGAATCGGTACCCGGGGCGCCGCCTGACATCTCGTGCCCTCCTCTGGTTGAACATTAGGAGTTTTCGCTATGAAGCCTACGTTTCTGTTTTCGTTGCTGGTCCTAATCTATTGTTCCCACGGATTCGGCAGCGGGGATTGTTGGGTAGAGAGCGTGGATTCATTGGCGAAGGAATCGGGAACGGAGGTTCGATGGCGCGTCAGTCAGGCGACGGGGGTGATCGAGCTTCTCGCAGTGCGGGCCGGGTCCGAGGGGAGTTTGCTCCCGCGAGGCACCAGTACCCCGACCCACCTGAAGAAAGTGGACATCGCTAAAACTTTCATGGCCCGGTTCGGCTCGCTGTTCGGGATGAAACATGCGGATCGAGATTTGGTGTTGATCGACGAGTTCACCGACAAAATGGGAGTCACCCATCTTTCTTTTGGACAACGCTACCGGAAGGTTCCGGTTTTCGCTACGCGGTTGCGATTCCATATCGACGGATACGGGCGATTGCGCGTGGTCAACGGTGCGGTCGTGCCGGGTTTGGATTTGTCGACGCAACCGACCCGCTCGGCTGAAATGGCCGCGGCCGAAGCGATGGCGCACTACTTGGAACGGTACGCCCGCGTGCCCGCGGATCGTGCCCTTTTGGAGGAGCCGGTGCTCACCATTTATCGGAAGGGATTGGATCGAGGGGTTCACGGCAAGAGCGTTCTGACCTGGCGGGTAGAGCTTGGGTCCGTCGAGGGTCGGTCGGAAACGATGTTCATCGATGCCCACACCGCGAAATTGGTCGATGTCCTCCCTCGTTTTCGCAGCCTGGCCCGGGAGGTGTTCGATGGGGGAACGACTCCCGAATTCCTCGTTTGGCAGGAAGGCGATCCGCTGCCTTTCCAGGGGAATAACGCGGCTTCAGTCAACGAGTTGATTCAAGGCTCCCTGGAGACTTTCCACTTGTTCGCGAGCCTGACCGATGGGGATTACCTGTCTTTCGACGGTCAAGACGGCCTCATGAGTTCCTTGCTCAATCCGCCCGATGGAGACTGCCCCAATGCCTTTTGGAGCGGGGCGATGACCGTTTTTTGTGAGGGCTTTGCGGTCGATGACGTGATCGCCCACGAATGGACCCACGCCTATACCGATTACACCAACAATTTGATCTACCGCTGGCAGCCCGGTGCCCTGAACGAATCCTACTCGGATATTTTTGGAGAATTGGTGGATCTGCTCAACCTGCGGGACCAAGTGGGTACTCAGCAGGTACGGGTGGATGGCGGCATTTCCACCTTTCGGCCCGCTGGACCTGAAGTCGTGGTGAATGCCAACGATGGTTCCACCAACGTGCTCTTGGCCTCGGGCGCCACCTTTGGAGTCCCGGTCACCCAACAGGGGCTTTCCTCGATGGTGGTCCCGGTCGCTTCGGGTGGGGATGCGCCTTTGGAGGGATGCAGCGAGCTGGTCAATGCCGCGGAAGTGGCCGGCCGCATCGGCCTGGTGGATCGAGGTAGCTGCTTCTTCGTGGACAAGGCACGTTTTGCCGAGCAAGCCGGGGCGATCGGCCTGATCGTCATCAATCAAGAGGGTGACGAGCTGTTAACCATGGCGGGTGCGGAGGATGCGCCGGTGATCGGGATCCCCGCCGTCATGATCGGTAGAACGAACGGGCAGGCTCTTCGGGCGGCGTTGGCTCGCAACGAGGTCGTGAGTGTGACGGTACGCGGTGCCCAAGGCCAGATCGAATCGTCCGCTCGCTGGGTTTTGGGAGAGGATCTGGCGACGGGCGGTTTGCGCGATATGTGGCGACCGAACTCGGGGCGCGATCCCGATCGAGTGTCCGATCCCCACTATCATTGTGGCCCGGAGGATTCCGATTTTGGCGGTGTTCACGTCAACTCCGGCATCAACAATCGCGCCTTCTCCCTGCTGGTCGACGGCGGAACCGCCAACGGCATCGTGGTGGAGCCGATCGGCATGACCAAGGCGGCCCATATCTTTTGGCGGGCCATGTCCGTGTACCTGACCGCGGTTTCGGATTTTACCGACAATGCGGATGCGCTGATGCTGGCAGCGGGCGATTTGCAGGGCATTCCACTCCAGAGTTTGGTGGTGCATGAGAATTGGCCAGGGCCGAGCGAGGAAATCATCGATACACAAGATGTCCTGCAGGTTGAACGGGCGATTCAAGCGGTAGAAATGCAATTGGCTCCGGTTCGATGTACCTTTGCCACCAATTTGGATCCCGCCGAGGTCGAATTGTGTGCGGCAAGCACGGTGGATACCTTGTTTTTCGACGATTTCGAAGGGGATGTCGGCAGTTGGCGCACCTTTAATCTCGGCATTTTCGATTCGTTCACGGAGCGCGATTGGGCCGTGACCGAAAACTTGCCGGAGGGGAGAACTGGCCGGGCTTTTTATGCGGAGGATGTGGGTCTGACCCGCAACTGTGGCGTGGGCTTGAACGATGAGTCGGGCATGGTTTCGCTCTTGAGCCCCGTGATTGCCGTTCCTGAAACGGGCGATGTGTGGCTGTCTTTCGAGCATTATTTTTCCACCGAAAAGGAATTCGATGGAGGTAACGTCAAGATTCGTGCGGACAACGGCGACTTCGTGCTGATCCCAAGCGATGCCTTCGCCTTCAATGGTTATAGCGGCGCCTTGAGCACCAATCGCAACCAGAACCCCTTATCGGGGCAGCAAGCCTTTCACGGAATCAACGAAGGGGTGGTGACCGGGGGAACCTGGGGCACCTCGCTGGCCAATCTATCGGCACTGTTGCAAGGAGCCACGCGATTCCAACTCAGGTTCGATTTCGGTATGGACACTTGTGTGGGTGACGACGGCTGGTACCTGAACTCGGTTCGCGTTTTTCAGTGTGTTCAGGAAGTGGTGCATCACGAAGCCAGCAATCGCTGGATCACCCACGTCACCCGCCAGGGAGCCGGTTTCACGACAAACATTCAGCTTGTGAACGAAGGGGAATTGCCTGTATCGATTAAGCTCCAGCCGTATTTGGCAGATGGAACCGCGATTGCGGCCGTGAATTTCGAGGTACCCGGCGCTGGCCGGCTCGAGATGAGTTCGATCGATGCATTCGGAAGTCGGGACCTGAGCCATTTCTCCATCGTTGGTCCCGAAACCTGCCGGGTGTCGGTTTCCTACCAAATGGTGTCCGACCAGAATGCAGTGGCTCAGGTTGGCGAATTCTCGCACGCCGGCAAGGGATTCGAAGTGACTCCTGGCGATTCGGTCCTGTTTTTCGACGGAGTGGCCTTGGTCAACCTTGCGGAAGAGGCCAACAATGTGTCGCTTCAGCTCCTCGATGCGGCTGGAGACATCCTGACGACCCACACCATCCAGGATGCTTTGGCCCCGAAAGCCAAACATTTGGTGCTGCTCGGCCAGTTTCTGACCGCGGACACGGCCCGAGTCAAAATCGTCACGCCACAGCCGGCCGCCGTGTTGTTCTTGCGGGGAACCAATGCCGGAATCGAGCCCGGTTCTCTCGTCGAGGTGGTGCCGACCGTGACGAAAGAGTGATTAGATCCTCCCGGGAATCACGCGAACACGTCTTCGAGTGATTTCGCGCAAACGAAGTTCTGAATACTAGCGTTCAATTCCGCGACAGTGGCTTCCCGAATGCGTGTGAGGGTCCAGGGAGGGAGGTCGTCGAAACGGGCGCGAAGCAGCGTTTCAAGGGTGGCGCGAAGAGCTTTTTCTTCGCCTTTGGCCTCGCCGAGGGCAATGCCACGAGCTTCGCCTTTGGCCTCGCCAAGCGCGATGCCTCGGGCCTCGGCCCTGCGTTCGATGGTACTGACGTAATCCACGTTCATCCCTTCCTCGCTCTCCCTGCCGTGGGGAAAGGAAATGATTGCCGTGTCTTTAAGTGTGATCCTTGGTTTCGAACACATCTTCGAGTGATGTGGCGAGAAGGCAATTGGGAATCCAGGCGTTCAAATCCACGACAGTGGCTTCCTGAATGCGTGTGAGGGTCCAGGGAGGGAGGACGTCGAAACGGGCACGAAGCAGCGTTTCAAGGGTGGCGCGAAGGGCTTTCTCTTCGCCTTTGGCCTCGCCGAGGGCAATGCCACGAGCTACGCCTTTGGCCTCGCCGAGGGCAATGCCACGAGCTTCGCCTTTGGCCTCGCCGAGGGCAATACCACGAGCTTCGCCTTTGGCCTCGCCAAGCGCGATGCCTCGGGCCTCGGCTCTGCGTTCGATGGTACTGACGTAATCCACGTTCATCTCCTCCTCGATCTCGAGGATCTCCCGTTCGATTCGTTTCTCTAAATTCTCGGGCAGATCAAGAACCCAGTCAATGAAATTAAAGAGAGCGACGAATTCGGCCTTGGGTTTTCGCCGGTCGTAGAGTTGTTTGATCAGCCGCAGCTTCCATGCGTATCGGTCTTCGATATCGCGTCCGGTCTGTTTGGCCTTCAAATGGGCCCTAACCACCGTGGCGAAGGGATTGGGGTCACGTTCCAGTTGTTCCCACTCGTCCAGATAGTCTGTAATTTTGACCATCGGGAAGGTCCAACGCAAATGCTGGCCCCACAATCCGGTTTCATAGCGATTCGGTCGCCACCGGGGTTGCATGTCGGCCAGGATGACCAGGCTGACGACCTGCCCGCCCAGAAGATGCGCCAGGCGCGTGTAATAGTGGAACACTCTTTGGGGGAAGGCCCGCTGTCGGTTTCCCTGGATTTCGACGTGCAGGTGGACGCGGCCTTCGGAACGAGCCTTGCGGTTCACCCGTATCAGCTTGTCCACCAAAAGCTTGCCGACGGCCGCATCTCGGCTGACTTTCTGGAGTTCCGTTTCCCGGAATTCGAAACCCCGTGGCCAGTCGATCTCTTTCGCCGCAGAGGGGAAAAAGAAGTCGAGGAACTGGGGAAAAAAATCCTCCAGCATATTCTTCCAAGGAGAATCGTATTCGGCCATGTCGGTGCTCTGATGAAGGAGTAACACCAACATACCCTGGCTGTTGCCAGGAATGCTAGGGAAATGGGAACACTTGGGTCGGTGAAGCTCCGCCACACCTGGTCATCGGTCTCGATCGACGTGCCGTTCGAGCCAGAGTGCGAGCAACGGCATGCCGCCGTGGGCCAGCCGGAATACGGTGTGGTACCACCAACTGTCCATCCAGCCCAGCAGGTTTTGGGGATGGTAATAGGCGACGACGCGGGCAAACGCGGTCAGAAACCCCCAAAAAGCCGCGTAGATCAGGGCCACCCGACTCAGGAACGGAATGAAAACTGCCACCGCCACCACGAAATCCAAATATCCGGCGATGTTCAGCAGTATACGGGCACTGCTTTCATCCAGGGCCAGGCAGCGCATGATCATGGAGACGAAATAGCCCGGTTGCGGATGAAAGCCCATCGCATAGAGCCCGTGTCCCGTGAAGGTGAGTGCGATCGCTACCTTCAAGTAAAGCAGATGTTTGCGGCTGAAACCCGAAGATGGACGGGTTCCCGGGATCGCCGAATCGCCACCGCGCAGGAACGCCAACAAAAACAGCGGAGTCGCCCATTGCAGGGTGTGTTCGATGCCTTGCCCGATTTGGAACCCCTTGCCGATGAAGTAGATCGAGAAGTTGAACAGGAGCAGGAAAGAGCCCGCGACGATCACGACACCTTGGCGTCGCGAGGTGCCTCGAACCGTCCAAACCAGGACGGCGCAGGCCAGCAGCCAAATGCCCATGAAGCGCGTGAGGCCCTGGATCACCATGTCCGTGGTCGGGCTGGTGACGTATGCCTGCCAACTCATACCGGTCAGGAAAGCGACCGGCCCTTCGAGCCAGTCCTGTTTCCACATGATGGTGCGCAAGGGTGAATCCCAACGCAGAAATTGCCAGGAGCGGCCCAAAAAGACCGCTGATGCCAGGAACCTCAGGAGCCACTCGATGTTTTGGATTCGAGCCATGCCGAGATTGGTGGTCGAGGGTGGCGAATCAGCCGCGACGGATGCTCCCTGTCGTTCGGAAGTCCCCAGGTTTTCGAGCGTCATGGTGTGTTTGGTCATTGCAAAAGCCTTTGTGAGCGGTTCGGCGATTCGATGTGTCGCCGAGCAGGAACCCCTCGAAGGAGGGAAAAGGGTCGACCGGACACCTCCGAGCCGACCCGCTTGTTGCGGCGCCACGTCGTAGCACCTTGGTCGATGGGTGTTAAAACTCGATTTTCCAGGAAGTCAGCGTGCCGGTATCCTGTCCGGCGGTGTCGTTGATCCAAAGGATCCAACGACCGATCGCCTCGCGGCCGGATGCATTGACCTGATAGGTTTGGTTGATGTCGTCACTGGACCCGCCGGACTTGTCGTGAAGCGTCCATTCGGATCCGTTGGGTGCGCGGAGCTTGACCGTGAGATCGCCGATGTAGGTGTGGTCGAGGTTCACCGTAACGGCGATCGTGCCGCTGTCGCCGTTGTGCGTGACGTCGATGGCGCTTTGAACACCCGCGCTGTCGTTGTCGGGAATGGCGAGGTCGTTGTCGTTTTGGTAGACCTTCGAGTCGCCCTGGTTGCTGTAGTCGGCTTGAAGCGACAGACCCGAATAGGCGCGATAGGCGCGAATCATGACGTGCCAGGTGCCCGCAGCGGGATTGGCGATATTCACCGATTCGTTGTTGCCGTTCAGGTAGGGTCGATGGTCCCACGAACTGGTCGTTGGTTTTTGCCCGTAGCGAATATAAATGTCGGCGTCACCACTGCCGCCCCAGATTTTGAAATCCAGGGACGAGGTATTGGCGGGTACCGTGATTTGGAAGAATTGCTCGCTGTTCTGCGCGCCGGACAGATTGCTTACCGGCTGACCGTTCTGCAAACCGTCGTCGCCGGGCGGCGGACCGTCTCCACCGGAAAAGATCACGCTCAGTTCGGCTGCCTTGTCGGATTCGCCTTCGTAGGCTTCCGCGACCCGTCGGCCTTCACCGTCGAAGAGGAACACCATCGCATTGCCGGACTGCCAGCTCGGGTGATCGACGATTTCCTCGACGATTTCGGCCAGATTGGGGGTTCGCTGAGCCGCACCCGATGCACCCCTCGATGACCAGGAAGAGGGATGCCAAGCCACGTTGCTCGAGGTTCGAACGCGGCTGGAAATATTGGCGCTGCTTCCGGAGAACGTGGTCGCGTCGCCCGTGTCCTCACCGAAGATTTGAAGGCTGGTCGTTTCCGTGCTTGTCTCGTCGACCGTGAATTGAATGTAAGCGCTGCTCACCGACGCACCGGGTGGAACGTGCAGGTTGTTGAACCGGATGCCGACGATCTGGTCTCTCGTCCCATCGCGGACCAACTCCAGGTCCGAACTGTCGAGATACATACTGCCGGAAGATCGTTCTTCCGCATCGTCGGTGCCCTGGCTGACCGTGCGAAGCAGGGTCTGCACACCGACGCTGATTTCGACCGTATCTTCGGCGGTCTCGCCGTTGTTCGCGGTCGCCAAAGCGCGCAGCCGGTACTCACCGTTTGCCGACGGGTTCCACGAGAAGCTGTAGGGGGCCGAGGTGTCCTGGCCCAGATAGGTGTCGTTCGCGTAAAAGCGAACGGAGCCGATGGTGCCGTCACTCATGCTCGCCTGAGCATTGATTTGGACGGTTTGGCCTTCGTCGAAGAATTGGTTGTCCTGAGGCTGGGTGATTTGAACCGTCGGGCGGCCGATCTGATCGTTCTCGATCACGATGACCGATCCGTTGCTGGGATTCCAGACATCCAATCCGGATGGTTCCGCCCAAGGGTCGTTGTCGTTCACTTGCCCGACCTGGCTGACGTTCTCGTAAAGAATCGTTTTGACTTCCATGCGTTGCGGCGTGACATGGATCCACTTGAATTGGTTGAAACTGCCGCTGTTGCGCGTCCAGTTCTTGCCGTCGTTGGCGGAGCGCAAGGGGGCGCCCCAGGTGCCTTCTCCCACGTAGACGGTGCCGTTTTCGTCGTCGCGAACGAAGCCCTCGTCGTTACCGGAGCCATAGGTCGGGCGCACCGGCCAACTGGATTTCACGCAGTGGGAATCACATTCGACGACCAGTTGGACCTTGTGTTGGTAGAAGAGGTCGGCCCAGGCGTCGTATTCGTCCCAGCCCTCGCTTTTCGAGCTCACGTGAGGGCGCATGGGCTTGTGATATTGAGCCATGCGCCAGGTGACGTTCTGGTTGAATTGGAGGTCACCGGACAGCCAATTGGCCTGGTTGCCGCCCTCGGTGTCTTCGGAGTTCAAGGTATAGGTGCGCAGCAGGTTTCCGCCAAAGGTCAGCGCGTAGTAGACCTGCGAATGGGGAACGTCGAAGATGTTCACGATCACCGAATTGGCGCGCTCGTGGTTGCCGCGAGCCGCGACGATCGGGAACATCCGGCCGTCGCTGGCGATGGTGTCCTGCCAGTCCTCCAGCCACTGTTGCCATTGACTGTTGCTGTCGGCATCGGTCATGTCGCCGCCGAACGCCACGAACAGCGGGCGCAACTTGGCGACCATCCGGTTCGCCTTGCGTCGCGTGGAGGCATTGTTGCGGGAATCTCCGCCCGCAATCATCGTGAAGGGTTCGGCGCTGCTGGGCGCGGTTCGGAACCAGAATCGTTGGCTGACGCTGTTGCTGTCCGCGACCACGAAATAGTAGGCGGTGTCCGGTTGAAGGTTGGTCAGTCGGGCGAATTGGTGGGTCATGCCCTTGGACGAGCGACTGACGCTGGGACTCATCTGAAAGCTGTAGTTTTGGGTGTTGGTTCCGTGGTCTTGGGTGTCGTAATGAACCTTGGGGCTGCTGCCGCTGGTCTGGACCCAACCGACGACCATGGTCGTCGCCGGATTGTCGCGCCAGGTAAGCCGATACTTTTCCGTGGCCCCGAACAGACTCAGAAACAAACCAGCAGAGAATAGCAATGCCGTCAGACCCTTCCAGAAGGAACGGCTCGTGGTTTTCATGATTTCTCCTCAAAACAAGCGCGGGGTGTCCCGCGGAATCACATGTGGATGAAAATGGAAATGAGAGGATGGAAACCCTGCGGTCCTCGGCTCGAAGCTCCCTGAAGGAGCTTCCTCATCCGGTGAGAAACGAACGATACGTCTCCGATGGGTCGAACTCTCGATGCCACGACAACCCGACAGTCGTTGCCGACACACGGGATGGCGCGGAAAAAGATGTCGTTGGGACGATCGCCGGAAAACCGGGGTCGCGACCTTTCCAAAGGAACTATCCCATCGTGAGTGGTCCGCAAGCGGCCGAAACTGTGGGGCGAATGCACCTGACACCGTTGCACCCACAAGATCAGGGCTCGAGCGGACATCGATTCGATCGGGTTCGGCAGTTCGTCATTCGATTGGATGGATCCATGAGAGAAAGGGAAGCGCAAAGAGGAAACCGACCCCAATTCAGGGTCTTACCGGTGGGAATCCGAAAGAAAAAGGGTTCCTGAGAACCAGGGCGAAGGATAGGTGCCCTACGTTAAGCAAGTGTTAGGCAAAGGTAACATTTTTGTATCTTTGCATTGCCCAGTTTTTCGGTGTTTGGGAAATGTGATCTTGTGTCGAAAGTCACAGGGTTCGGCTCTCCGACCGTTGCGACAGGATTTTCCTCGCGCTTCTCACGACATGCTCAATGCAGTGGTTTGAGCTTCAGGTTCGCGGTGACGGTGAGGCGGCAAGCGAGGCGGGCTGTCGCGTTGCCGGGCGCGTAAAACGCCAACAACTCCTGTTCTCGCTCGTCCGGGGGGCTCAGCACGCCGTCGCGAACTTCGGTCACTTCGCACAGGCAGGTGCCGCACACACCCGTGCGACATCCGAATGGAATGGGGTCCAGGTCGTCCGTGAGGACCCGATCCAGCGGCAGGCCGGCAGCGACTTCCATCGACGGCACGTCCGACCCGGAGAAACGAACCTCGAAGGTTTTGGTGCCGGTGGCACGCTCGATCCCTTTCATGACGTCCTCGGGGGAGTCGGGTCACGGCGCCTTGATCGTCACCGGAATGCCGGAAACCATCAGCACCACCTGGTCGGCGCGACTGGCGAAGATTTGATTACAGCGACCCACCAGGTCGCGAAAATGGCGGGCGAGGTCGTTCGTCGGCGTAATGCCCAGCCCCGTTTCATTCGTGACGACGATCAGATGCCCGGATTGAGTCTCACACTTGGTCACGAACTCTTCGGTCAATTCCGCCATTCGCTCCTCCGGCAAGGCCAGGGTTCCTTGGTGATAGAGCAGGTTGTTGATCCATAGCGTCAGGCAGTCGAGCACGATGACGGGATAGGATTCCAAGGCCGTGAGGGCTTTCGAGAGGTTGGTCTCCTCCTCCACTGTGTGCCATTGGTCGGCTTCACGCTCTTTCTGGTGGCGTTCGATGCGGGCCGCCATTTCGTCGTCCATCCTCGGGCAGGTCGCGAGAAAGGCCCGAGGCGCCGCGTGTCGCATGGCCTGGGACAGAGCGTAAGCACTTTTTCCGGAGCGACATCCGCCGGTGATCAGGGTGATCTTCCGCAACAGTCTCCTCCTGTTCGCGCTCGGTGGCAGAAGAGTTCGGTTGATCAACCCTAACCGGTTGGATTCGAATTCGCAACCCCGCCGTCGGCCCTACCGATTCGGCAGCGGCTGAATGGTGTAGACGTGGCCCGGCTTCTCGGGAAATTGACGCAGAGTCCAGGCACCGACGGGCACCTGGGCCTCCACTTGGTATCGCCAGTTCTCGTCTGCATTTTGTGGGGTCTGCCAGGCCACGCTTGCGCTTCCGTTGGCGGGGATCGTCAGGTTGCGAGTCTCGGCGGCGGTTCCCGTCTCGTCGACGAGGCTGATCGAGACCGAGGTCTCCCGTGGCTGTGGGTTGATCACGCGAAAGTGGTGATCGTTGCCGGCATCTCCCGTCGCGAAGGACCAGGTCCTGCCGACCTGGGGCAGCGCCAGGGCGTGGTACTTGGGTCCCTCTTGCCCGGCGATGGTGAGGAAGGTCTGAACCACGACCTCATCTCCTTGTTTGAAGTAGGCCGGGGCCGCCGTGGCCTTGGATGGCGCGATGTCCGCAATGGCCAGTTCGCGATTGCTCTTGGCCGGCAAAACGCCTTGGAGGGTCGCGATCGAGTTGCCATCCTGGTCGAAAGCCTCCAGTGCATAGCTCTGCTGCACACTGGTTCCGTTGATCAGGGTCAGCGTCGCGTTTTGATAGGAGAGAGAATCCGGTGGAAGTGCGATCAGTGTGGCCTTGTCGCTCGTCTCCAGGTTGCGAATGTTCCCCAGGGCCACCGCCGCGGTGCGATTGGATCCCAGCCGTTGACCCGAATCCGAGAATTGCGCCGATCCGTCGTTCAGCCACACGCGATTGGGCGAACCGCTATCGCCCCGGTTGGCCACGAATGCGTCCAGGTCGCCGTCCTCGTCAAGGTCGGCGAGATCGACCCACATGCTCGGGCTGTTGCCGAAGTAGGCGCCGTCCTCGAAGGCACCACTGCCGTCGTTGAGCCAGATGTGGTTGGCGCCGTCACAGTCCTGATCACTGTTGGTGACGAAGGCGTCCAGGTCGCCGTCCGCATCCAGGTCACCGAGTTTGACGCAAGTACTGCGTTGGAATCCGAGGAGCTGCAGCGAGTCGCTCAATTCGCCGTCCCCGTTGTTGAACAGTACCGAATTCGGGGCGTCGTTGATGTTGGCGACAAACACGTCCAAGTCGTCGTCGCCGTCCAAGTCGCCCAGCGACAGGAAAAAGGGGCTGAAGCTGTTGAACCTGTAGCCACGCGGTTCAACGACGGTGTCTTCGTCATCGTCTTCTTCCGCCGCGTCCACCTCGTCCTGGTTGACGACCAGCAAATCGAAGATCCCAGCGCCGTTGTTCCGCCAAACCTGAATCTCGTACGCATTGGTTTTTCCCAATACCAGGTCCAGGTCGCCGTCGCGATCCATGTCGCCCAAGGCGAGGGCGCGTACGTCCTCCATGTCGGAAGGAAACTGGAAGTCGGAAGCCACGAAAAAGGCCCCGCCGATGTTGGTCCAGATGGTCGGCGCGCCGTTCCAATTGGCGACCACCGCATCCAGGTCCCCGTCGCCGTTGATGTCGCCCAGCACCACGTTGACGCTGTTGGTTACCGTCGTTTCGGTGTCCTCCTCAGTATCCTCGTCGTCACCATCCTCGTCACTGTCGACGACCGGTGTGCCCAACTGTTGTTCGGTATTGGTGAAGTTGCCGAACCCGTCGTTCAGCCAAACCTCGTTGGCCCCATCGTTACCCAGGAACAGATCCAGATCTCCGTCGCCGTCCAGGTCGCCCAGGGCGAGCGATCGCGTTTCGGCACCGCTGTCCATGAGGAGATCGAGTTCCACTTCTTCGTACTGGTTCTGGGCCTGGTTCATCCAGAGTCGGGTGGACTGGCCCAAGGAGTTGGCGGTGACGGCGTCGATCGCCGCGGCCGGAGTGAGTTCGCAAAAAGCAATCAGGAGAAGAATTGGCGCCCATCGAGAATCTCGACGTTGGCGGAAGCGCGCAGCCCACTTTTTCATCACGTGTACCTCGTAGCTCATTTCCCCGTGGGGTTGCTCAAATGACACAACGACTCCTCGGACTGCGATCTCCTTTTTACAAATTGTTACTCGGAGGATGAGCATCTTTGGTGGAGAAGCCGCGAGGCGGCACGAAACCGCTCGAACCACTGTTTGGTTAAATAAAGAAAAGGTAATTTTTAGGTAAAGGTTGTGTTTTGTGAAGTGATGCGGTGTTGCACGGTGCCTGTTTGAAAAATAGCTGAACACATGCGTCAACTTTGTGGTTGAAAGTCTGAATTCCGGCCTTCAGTTTCAGTTATGGGTAACTGAAATATGACTTGCGAAACAAGATAACCAGTTCCGTTGGCTCCGTTTGTGCCGTTTCAGCCAATGCCGGGTTCGCCAAGTAGGCCGGCAGCCGCCCAGTTTCAACCATCTTTCACTACTTGCCGCCACTGCACCTTTGTAAGCTTGATGACACCGCAACCGACCTCAATCATCACTACGACTTGGCGCCCTTTCGGCTCCGGCTGTCCTATCTGTATCTAGGCTCTTGGTTACATTCGAGTTCTGCATGGTTTTGTTGTGGTATTGGAATCTGCTTTTTTTCGTTTTTCGGTGGGGCCTCAGCGTGCTGGCTTCACCGAAATGAATAGGCCGGGCCGAGCGTGCTTGGAGGAAAGAAAATGCTTTTTCGAAGCTTGAAATTCATCGTTCTATTGTTTTTTTTGGGTTCTTCGCCCGCCCTCGTGGCGCAACACGAAGCGACCGAAAGCCTGGCTCGGGGATTGGGCTTTTCCCGCGTCCATCTCGGTGACGACGCCTCCGTTCGCTACTTGGGAGGCCGAGCCGGTATGTTGGCGCATTCGGCCGCGGAGGCCGAGGCCCTGTTCCAGGATCAGTTGCGCGGGTTGTACCGAATCGGCGCTCAGGATCAGGTGATCGCGGTATCGCAAGAGGTTCACGGAGAGAACCGGTACTACCGCATGCAGCAGACCTATCGCGGTCTGGAGGTTCGCGGAGGTGAACTGGTGCTGCAGACGGATCTCGAGGGCAGAGTGGCGGCGGTGATGGGGACCGTTCGTGACGGCATCGACCTGCGCGTGGGCCGGATCGGATTTACCGAGAAGCACTATATTCACGCCATCGCCGACTACCTGGGGATCCCCAGCGAAGCGGCAGCCAAGCTACCCTACCGCGTGCTGGAACAGCCCGATCTGGTGGTCTACGCACCAAACGACGCCCTTCCGGTCCTGGCCTTCGAGTTCGTCTTGGAGTTCGTCGACGAGCAGGCCTTCTACATGGAGCGGATGTATCTCAATGTGAAGGGCGGCCGGCTCGAGAACAGTGTGAACCTGATTCACAGCGCCCTCGAGCGGCGCATTCACGACGTGGATGGCGGCTGTCTTTCCGCGATTTTCGGAGCGTCACTGCCAGGACAGCAAGTCATTTCCGAAGGAGGTTCCTCCAGTGACGAAGTGGCCCAGGGAGCTTACGACAATACCGGTGCGACCTGGTGGTTCTACCACCACATGTTCGATCGCGATTCTTGGGACGGCAACGGCATTCCGCTGGTCTCGACGGTGCACATCACCTTTTCCACCGGCATTTTTCCCGTCAATTGCTCGCCCAACAATGCCGCGTTCCTGCCGGCTCCCTACAACCAAATGGTCTACGGCGACGGTGACGGGCAAATTCTGAAAGAGACCGCGCTTTCCCTCGACGTTACCGCACACGAACTGACCCATGGCGTCACCAACTCCACTTCCAACCTGGTCTACCAGCGCGAATCGGGCGCGATCAACGAGGCCATGTCCGATATTTTCGGTGCCGGGACCGAAGCCTGGGTTCAGTCGCTGGCATTGGAAGGCAAGGACCCGTCCGACGGCAATCCGGCGCAGTTCCGGACGTTCCGCGAAACCTGGTTGTTGGGTGACGACATCGCCGGCAGCCAACTGGGCGAGGCGTTGCGCTACATGGACAATCCCACCGAGGATGGCCGCTCCGCGGATTATTACCCCGAGCGCAACTACCCGAACTGCACCCCCAACAGCAGCAACGACAACTGCGGCGTGCACACCAACAGCGGCATCGCCAACCTGGCGTTCTATCTCCTGTGCGAGGGCGGCTCCCATCCTCGCGGTAAGACCAATGTCCAAGTGCCGGCCATCGGCATCGTCAAGGCGCTCCACATCTTCTATGAAACCAATGCGCAGTTGCTGACCAGCAACGCGACCTTCGAAGACTTGCGTTATGCCTCGGCTCAAGCCGCGGTCAACCAATTCGGCGAAAACTCCTGCGAGTACGTGGCCATCATGAAGGCCTGGGACGCGGTCGGCATCAACGGCAGTTGGACCGATCCCGGAGCGAATTGCGGCGGTCCCACCAATGATCCGCCGGCTGCGGCCTTCAGCTTCTCTACCGATGGCCTGGACGCCACCTTCGATGCCTCCGCCAGTAGCGATTCCGATGGCACCATCTCTCAATACGCCTGGAATTTTGGAGACGGCAACAGCGGATCCGGCCAGATTTCGACCCACGCCTACGCGGCAGACGGAAGTTACCAGGTGACCTTGACGGTGACCGACAACGACGGTGCCGTGGATGCCACGACGCAAACCGTCACCGTGTCCGACGACGGCAACGAAGTACCGCCGACCGCCGTGATCCGTCTGGTGGCAGAGGATCTGACCGTGGATGTGGACGGAACCGGCAGCAGCACGCAAAACGGCTCGATCGTGGCCTATGACTGGGACTTCGGCGATGGCGCCATCGGAACCGGCGCCACCGCGTCACACGATTACGCGGCCGCCGGCACCTACGAAATCTCCCTGACCGTGACGGACGAGGCAGGGCTCTCCGACTCGGCTCGCGAAACCGTGACCGTGACGGATCCCGGCGATGATTGCGGCAACGGATTCGCGATCGGTTCACGGACCATCACCTTCAACAACGACGGCCGTAACATTCAAACCGATGTCTACTATCCCTCCGATACGGGTGGTTCCAATGCGCCGATTCTCGAAGGCTGTGACTTCCCGGTTCTGGTATTCGGTCACGGTTTCACCATCGGAACCAATGCCTACGGCTACCTTTCCGATGGCCTGGTGCCCGCCGGGTACATCGTGGCCCTGCCACGTACGGAGTCGGGCTTCTCGCCGAGCCACGCGCGGTTCGGCGAAGATCTGGCCTTCGTGGTCGGTGCCGTCGAAACCGAATTCGCCTCCTCGGTCAGTGGTACTTCGGCGGTCATGGGTCACTCCATGGGCGGCGGCTCGGCATTTCTCGCGATGGCCGACAACCCCCAGATCACCGCGCTGGTCACCCTGGCGGCGGCGGAAACCAATCCCTCCGCAATCGCGGCCGCCGGCAATATCACCAATCCGGCTTTGGTCGTGGCGGCCAGTCGCGACTGCATCACGCCGCCGGCGGAACACCAAATACCCATGTTCGAAGCGCTCGCTTCAGCGGACAAGGAATTGGTGACGATCGAGGGCGGCAGCCACTGCCAGTTCACGACCGGTAACTTCAACTGCTCTTTCGGTGAGTTGTTCTGTGGCCAGAGACCCAACATCGGTGCCGATGAGCAGCACGCCGCCACCATCGACGCAATCCTGCCCTGGCTGGAACGCGTGCTCGAGTAGGTACGTACTCGGTCCTCGGTTCGAACCGAGGACCACCAGGAGCCTCGACCAAGGTCGGTCGGGACTCTGTACGGGACCGACTCTCCTGCGTGTGCGGAGCCCGCGAGTTCTTGGGTTCCGCGCACATTCCTCGAGGGGCGCCGGATGTCCTGGAGTGCACTTCCGTTCCCGAAATCGAACGTCTCGCCGCGTTGCGGAATGCCTCGTTCCCTCGCGGAAAAGCGAGTTCGAAACACGAAGTCCCGATCGGAGCCCATGACTCCGAATGAGGCGATTGGCCTGGGAAATGGAGTCATTCGGGTTACTCTCGTTGGTAGGGATATTTTTCAATTGTAGTTTATGACACGTCACGGCAAATTTTACTGTTGAACCTTTGGTGGGTATGTTTATAATGCGAGCCGTGTAAAATACCTGTAAATCGAATGTAAATCGCGGGTTTGAACGTAGGAGTTTCTGTTTGGAGAGGTTCTCTGAACGCAAACTGAATCTTCGTTCAAGGCCTTCTTCCTGGCTCCGCATTGTCCTTCATTCCATTTGGCCGCTTTGGCCAATTTCAATCCAAGGTAGGTTTATCATGAAGTTTTATACATTCGATCCATTTCTCTTCGAGCCCGATTCCGGCAAGCTGGCCTGGCCCGGCGGTGAGGAGTTATTGCGACCCAAAACCGCCAAGTCCCTTGAAGTTCTCATTGAACACCGCGACCGTCCCCTTTCTCGCCAGGAGCTCCTGGAAATCGTTTGGAAAGAAACTTCCGTGACCCCCAACGTGCTCTACCAGAGCATCAAGGAGATCCGCCACTGCCTCGGTGGGCGGGAGGAATCCCAAGCTTTTCTCACCAGTTCACGCAATCGCGGCTATCAGTGGGTCTTTCCCCAAACGGAAACTCATTTCGAGGAGAATCCCAATCTGCTGGCGCTCCGTCAGGCAAAAGAGACCGCGCTCATGAAGCCGGGCGAACTCTCCATATCGGAGGCCTCTGTCTCCGCTGTCGATAGTTCCCCGCAAACCGATTCACCACCCGCCAAGACCGACCCATCCAAACCGCTGACACTCGCGGTTGGTCAATTCGGAGCCCGTTTGGTGCTGGCCGCCTCGATTCTCATCTCCTTGGCCGCCGGATTCACCTTTAGCCATCTGCTCGGCGAGGCCGAGCCACGACCCGCGGTGCCAGCGGTCATCGACCAGGCCCAGGGCAACGCCAAGGCTTTCAAGGTCGGCGTCGTTCACAAATCGCGAGACAACCAGATGCCCGTCTCATGTCTTATTCGCGAACGGCTCTCCCAAAGCTACGATTTCGTATGCATACCCAGTGTTCAAATCGACCAGGCCTTCAGTGTGCCCAGCTTGAAAGGCAAAACCCGGGAACAGGTCAACCTGGCCGAATTGCTGAGCTGCGATTTGGTGCTCGATCCGCTGTGGGATCCCGAGGTCCATCAGCTCTCTTACTCGCTGGAATACCCGGGTGGGAAGATTCACATGAACGACATGCCGTTTCGATCTTTGGAGGAGGCGGTCGTGTTTCTCACCAGTCAAATCGGCCATCAAGCCCAATTCATCGACACGTTCATTCTCGCGCAGCATGAAGACAAAGGATCGATGTAGGCCCGGCACCGGCCGTCGACACCACGGAGATCGGTAACCGATTTAGACTCGATCCATCAAGAAATACCTCGGCAACCGCAATGGCTCCGGCCGTCCCAAACTGGGCGGTCGGGCCTTTTCTCGTTCTGGCCGGTCCGGAGCCCAATCAGGGGGGAGCCAGGAGCGGGGGGAGGGCTTGGGCAGTTCGCCATGGACGCGGTATGATGGGCCGTCTCCAGGAAAACGAATCCGCTTCGGGCGATATGGGGTGCCGTGAGTCGTGGTTAGGGCCAGGCCGCGGGGAAGGGGAGAGGGATGGCGAATGTCTCGGATATGGTGGAAAAGCTGATCGATCCAAACGGGCTGCCGCGATTCGGCATTTTTGAGCGGCCCGTCGAATTCGTCAACTACCGCGATTTCGATCTCCGCAGCGCCATGGATCGGCCGTGCGGCAAGCTGGCTCGATGGAGCGGCTTCAAACAGTTCCAATTCGTGGGTCTATGCGGACCCGAACTGGTGATGGGCTGTGCCGTGGTGGACCTGAAGTGGGTGGGCAACGCCTTTTTTTACCTCTACGACCCGGTTCGGCGTCACCTGGAGGAGTTCAGCTTTCTCCAGCCATTGGGGCGCAAGACATCGATCGACCCGCGACCCGATGCAGGGCGGGCCAGCTTCGCTCGGGGAAACAATCGCGTCACCATGGTCGCGGAGGCACGGCCCCGGGTGCGCAGCGTCCAGGCCCAGATCGGCAAGCGGCTTCAACTGGAAATGCACCTCGAAGAACCGGAGGGCTTTCGACCCCTCGCGATCTGTACCCGGTCGGGCTACCAGGGATGGACCTACACCCAAAAGGCGGCGGGTTTACCGGTTCGGGGGTGTCTGCAGTGGGATGGTCGCGAATTTGACCTGGGCGCATCGAACCTTGCCGGCAGTTACGATTGGAGCTGCGGCTACATGCGGCGCGAGACCTTTTGGAACTGGGGCTGCCTTTCGGGAAGGTTGCCAGACGGTCGCTGGTTGGGGCTGAACATTGCCGCCGGTGTCAACGAGACCGGGTTCACCGAATGTGGCTTCTGGTTGGATCACCGTTTCACCAAGCTGGATATGGTGAACTTTCACTTCGATCGCCTGAACCCGGAGCGAACCTGGACCATGACTTCCCACGACGGCCTGCTCGATTTGCGTTTCGAGCCGGAGGGGACGCGTCGCGAGTGCCGTAACTTCGGATTGCTCGCCTCCAATTTCAAGCAGGTCTTCGGCAAATATTACGGAAGCCTGCGCGACGAATCGGGAGAAACGATCCGCCTCGACGGCCTCTACGGCTTTGCCGAAGACCACTATGCCAAGTGGTGATGTCCATCCATCGAGGATTCGAAGAGTGTGGAGGCTAAAAGTTGGCGACGTTTCGGATCGGCTGCATGCTCCGGTGTATGGCCGAAAGCACGCCCATCCAACCGATGGCTCGCCAGAGAAGGCGAGCACATCGCCCTGGATGGGCACGCGTTATTGTGGATAGGCGGGATAGACCGGTTTACCGTCGATCGTTCTCAGGTTCTTCTCTTGCCGGTACGCTTCGAGCCCATCCGGTCCCTTCTTTTCGGAATAGGCGATCAGCGTCGGACGCTCTCTCACGAGTTGGTATTCGGGGACGGCGTATCCGCAGGAGGTCTGTACCGATTCGATGTCCATCAGAATCAGTTGGCGGACGCCAGGCATCAACTCGAAGGCGGTGATCAGCGATGTCCATTCCGATTCATCGGGTCTGACGACTCGACCGGTTCCGTACAACCGCAAAATCCGCGGCTGCTTGTCGAAGCTGCAGAACATGAAGGTCATGCGACCGTTTTCGTTCAGGTGCCCCGCGGTTTCGTTACCACTTCCGGTAAGGTCCAGATAGCCGACCGTTTTTTCGTCGAGGCACCGAAAGGTGTCCATGCCTTTCGGGGATAGGTTGATACGGCCCTCGGCCGGTGCCGTTGCGGTGAAAAAAATCTTTTGGCGATGGATGAAATCGATCAGTTTCTTGTCCAGACTGTCAAAAAAGGCGGCCATGGCGATCCTCCTGATGACGATGATGGGAAACGGTACCAAGCTCCGCTTCCAATTCGTAATCCAGTACCTTACATGTGGGTTGACGATTCGCTTATACGTTTGCTGTGATAAGCTCGCAGCTTGTTTTAACACGATTTGCAGTAGGGTATCGCCGCCAAGATCACGCGGACCGGCCAAGTCTGGTGACGCTCGATAGGGAGGGCCTTTCCTTGAATTTCGAGATTCCCGATGAATTGAGACATCCGAGCATCTACGCCTTGCTGATCTTGCTCGGATCATTTTTGTTGGCTGGATGCGTGCGCTTCTTTCTGTCTCGCACCATGAAGCGAATCGCCAGCCAAACCAAGACGAAAATCGACGATCACTTCATTGATTCGCTGCAATCTCCGGTGACCGTGTCGATCGTATTGGGCGGCATCTGGCAGGCCTTTCAGTTCATATCGTTCAACCCCAGCCTGCGGCACCTGATTTTCGGACTTCTGGTAACCATGGTGGTCATCAGTTGGATGCTGGCGGCGCTCAACTTCTCCGGCGATCTGGTGGATTGGCTGAGCGAGGGCGAAAACCCGCGGCGGTTGATCCAGCCCAAAACCAAGCCGCTGTTCCTGATCGTGTTCAAAGTGCTCGTGGTGACCTTCGCGGCCTACTTCATCATTTTGGCCTGGGGTCAGAACCTGACCGCCTGGCTGGCCTCCGCCGGTGTCGCGGGTATCGCCATCGGTTTGGCTTCCAAGGATTCGCTCGCCAATTTCATTTCGGGCATCTTCATCATCGCCGATTCCCCGTTCAAAATCGGCGACTACATCGTGCTCGACAATGGGGACCGCGGACGGGTCACCCATATCGGCATTCGCAGTACCCGCCTGCTGACCAACGACGACGTGGAGGTCATCATCCCCAACGCGGTGATGGGCAACTCCACGATCATCAACCAGAGCGGCGGACCCTACGAGAAGTTTCGCCTCAGGGTCCCGGTATCGGTCGCCTATGGATCGGACATCGACGAGGTGCGTCAGGTGCTCCTGGAGTGCGCGAAGGTGGAAGATAAGGTGGAACAGGTACCCGCGCCGCGGGTGCGGTTTCGGCAAATGGGTGAATCCTCCCTGGATTGGGAGATTTGGGTCTGGGTTCGCGAGCCGGCCATCATGGAGGAAGTGAAGGACATCATGCTCAGTCGTGCCTACAAGGCGTTGAACCGGGCGGAGATCGGGATTCCCTTTCCCCAGATGGATCTGCACATCAAGGAGTGGCCCGAAGGGTCCTCTCGGAATCCGGCTCGTGATTGAAGACAGCCGCGACGAACACTGGAGACCGAGCACAGCGAGCTTCATCGCTCATCTTTATTCGTTTAATCCTAGCTCCGGAGCATATTTCTAATGTATGATTCCCAGCGGCGTATTTTGTCTCGATAACTGTAATTGGATCAACGCAATCATGGCATTTAACTTTTCCCGAATTTTTTCAGCTTTCAATCGAGACTTGGCCATCGATCTCGGCACCGCAAACAGCCTGGTTTACGCCAAAGGATTGGGGATCGTCGTTCGCGAACCCTCGATTGTTGCCATTAACAAGGATGAAAGCCGGGTTGAAGCGGTAGGTAACGAGGCCAAGGAAATGTTGGGCCGGACGCCCAGCAACATCGTGGCGATTCGACCGATGCGCGACGGCGTCATCGCGGACTTCGAAGTCGCCGAGCAGATGCTGAGCTATTTCATTCGCAAGGCTCAGAAACAGTCTTCACCCCTCAACCTGTTTCAAGTGGATGTCGTCATCGGCGTTCCCGCGGAGATCACGCAGGTCGAACGCCGTGCGGTGCGCGACAGTGCCAAGAAGGCCGGCGCTTCCAACGTGTACCTGGTCGAGGAAGCCATGGCCGCCGCCATCGGCGCCGGTTTGCCCGTCACCGAACCGACCGGGAACATGATCGTGGACATCGGTGGTGGTTCCACCGATGTGGCCGTCATCTCCCTTTCCGGGATCGTGTATTCCAAGACCTTGAAAGTGGCCGGCAACGCGATGGACGAGAACATCGTCCAGTACATCAAGCGCAAGTACCGATTGCTGATCGGTGAGCGCACCGCGGAAAACATCAAAACCCAAATTGGAAGCGCCTACAAGTTGGACGAACCCATGGAAATGGAAATCAAGGGTCGTTCACTGGAAAGTGGGATTCCCAAGACATTGGTCATCAACGACACCGAAATTCGCGAAGCGCTGGCCGATACGGTCGACGCCATTGTGGAAACGATCAAGATCGCGCTCGAGCGGACGCCTCCCGAATTGTCGGCCGACTTGGTGGACAAGGGCATCATCCTCACCGGCGGCGGCAGCTTGCTCAAGAATTTGGATATTCGCTTACGGGAAGAGACCAATTTGCCGGTAAGTATTGCCGAGGAACCGTTGCTCAGCGTGGTGATGGGCGTCGGAAAGATGTTGTCCGATCCCAAGTTGCTCAAACGGGTGTGCCGTAAGAGCTGAGATGTTTCGGATCCTCGTCGGGGATCTTCGAACACCGCGCGATCACCAGGTTCGGCTCCTTCCATGCCGGACGGTTCGCGTTGGAAGGGTAGGGAGGCGACGCGCCATGCCCACGGCAAACCACAGCGTGAGGGAATCGGGGGACGCCATCCCGGCAGTCGTTGTCGTGGATCGCGGTTCCACGGAAACGCGCATCTCGAATCGGGATCGTCGCTGAGGGGGTGACTTTGGCAGGCTTCGGCTTCATGAAAAAGTACCCCGAGCTCAGCCTTTTGTTGGCCTTGGAGCTGGTGGCGTTCCTGATCGTCAGCTACCAGATCCAGGTGGACGAGCGCATCAGCCTGCTCGAACGCTTGAGCCTGACCATCGTGGGCCCGATTCAGAACCTCAGCAACGGCGCGGTGGGATCCGTGACCCAACTGGTCGAGGATCGCAAGACCTTGGCCGAGCTGCAGGAAGAGAACGCCCGCCTCCGCAAGAACATGGAAGAGCTGTTCCGGGTGCGCACCCGGTTGATCGAAGCCGAAAAACAAAACCAACGCCTGCGCGACCTCCTGACATTGCCTGAAATCGAGAGTTGGAAATACGTCTATGCCGAGGTCGTGGGTCGCACCAGCCGTCGCGACGACTACATGATCATCATCAACAAGGGCTCCAATCACGGCATCAAACCCGATTTCGGCGTGTCCTGCCCTTCCGGTGTGGTCGGCGTGGTTTGGGAGGTGACCGGCAATTACAGCAAGGTCATGACCATCAACAATCCCAATGCTTCGGTCGCCGCACTGGTGCAGGAGTCCCGGTACCACGAGAGTTTCGTTTCCGGGATGGGCGGTGCCCTGGGGCGCCTCGAAAACTATCCCAATTTCGAACCGATCGGCGTCGGTGATCTGATCACCACCTCGGGACTCGATCGGCTCTTTCCCAAAAACCTCCACATCGGACGCGTGACCTCGGGTCAGCCCTCTTCCGACATGTTTCAGGAGGTGCGGCTCAAATTTTCTACCGATTTTTCTCGACTGGAAGAGGTAGTGGTGTTGATTCCGGTTCCCTTGGAAGGGCCGGCAGAGGAGGCCGTCCTTGAAGTGGAGTAAGTTTTTTGGCGGCTTTCTGTTGGTGATCCTGCTCACCTTCGCCAAATCCAAGATCACCCGTTACGGCGTGCCGATCGAATTCTCCATCTTCCTGATTTTCTTCGTGATCCGATCGACAGACACCGTTCGGGCGATCCTCATGACCTTCATCCTTTCCCTGGGCTTGGATCTCATACTGCAAACGGGTCAGGTCAAAGGTCTCGCGACGATGACGCAAATGTTACTGGTTTACGTTATTATGTTATTGAAGAAGCATGTGATTCCCAATTATGAAGATCTCTTTTTGTTGGGTTTGTTTGCGCTCTTCTACGTCGCCGAGTACTACCTGCGTTTGGGGCTCGGCAAATTGCTCAACACCTACATCTCCACCATCAGTCCCACGATTCTGGTGTTTCACGCGCTGTTCCACACCGCGATTTTCGGTCTTTTGCTGGTTATCAACCTGAGGTTCTCGAGAGGCGATTCATGAGGTTGGCACCTACTCCACTTGCCTTTCAAGGCAGGATCTTTTTCCTGCGGTGGGTTGTCATTTTCAGTTTTTTGATGGTGTTGGGCGGCTATTATCGCATTCAGATCCTCAACCAGGAACGCTACGAAGAGTTGGGCGAGAGCTACCGCATCAAGAAGCGCCGCATCAAGGCCACGCGCGGCTTGATCTACGACCGTGCCGAGCGCCTGGTCACCCAGAACATGCCCACCTACGACCTCCTGCTGCGACGGGACGAGATGGAAGAGCCCTGGCGCCGGCTCAAACCCCGCATCGCGGAATTCCTCGAGGCCGAAGAGGAAACCCTCCAGCGCAAGTACGACAACCGCTCCCATCTGTTGTCCCAGCCGGTCACCCTCATCGAGAACATCAGCTTCTCCGAATCGATGCGCATCAGGCGCAACATCATGCGCTATCCGGGTCTCGCCATCGAGACTACCGAGAAGCGGCACTACACCTACGGCCGGCTCTTCCCCCACGTGCTGGGTTACGTGAGCGAAGCTTCCAAGGAAGCGTTGCGCAAGAATCCCCGGCTGCGGTTGGGCGACGTGGTCGGCAAGAGCGGCATCGAGTTGGCCTACGATCAGTTGTTGACCGGCACCGACGGCGAACGCACCATCGTGGCCGACCACCGCGGGGTCTACCACTCTTCCGAGATCACCACCGCGCCGCAACCGGGCGGCGACGTCGTTCTGACCCTGGATTTCGAGCTCCAGAAGCTGGCCTTCGAAACCCTGGAAGGTCGCACCGGTTCGGTGGTCATGATGGACGTCAAGACCGGCGAGGTGCTCGTCTACGTGTCTTCGCCCACCTTCGATCTGAACATGTTCACCGAGGGCCTCAGTCAGGAGCAATGGCAGGAGTTGTTGAAACGACCCGGCAATCCGTTGCTCAATCGGCCCCTGCAGGGCGCCTATGCGCCCGGATCGGTCTTCAAGGTGGTCACGGCCCTGTCGGCCCTTCAAAACGGCAAGATCACCCCCAACACCACCTACTTCTGCAACGGCGAATACAAACTGCACAACCACGTGTTCCACTGCCACAAGCGCGGCGGCCACGGCCATGTCGATGTTTCGCGCGCGCTGCAGGGCTCCTGCAACGTGTATTTCTACAACGTGGCCCGCGATCTCGATATCGAGCAGCTCGCCAAAACCGCCCACGAGCTGGGCTTGGGCGAAACCACCGGAATCGATCTGATCGGCGAGAAAAGCGGGTTGGTGCCCACGCCCAGGTGGAAGAAACAGCGCTCGGGCAAGATTTGGTATCCCGGCGAGACCCTGTCGGTGTCCATCGGGCAGGGGAGCTTGCAGACCACGCCGCTGCAGTTGCTGAGCATGATGTCGACCGTGGCCAGCGAGGGTCAGGTCATCCAGCCCCATCTCCTTCTCAAGAGCCGCCTCAACGAGACGGTCGTCCCCAACGAGGGCCGCAAAAAGCACATTTCCACCATGGAGCGGGAGTACTTTCGGCTGGTGAAGCAGGCGCTTTGGCGGGTGGTCAACAAAGAGCAAGGCACCGGCTCGCGCGCGCAGGTGCCCGGTTTCGACGTTTGCGGCAAGACCGGAACCGCCCAGTTGATCACCTTCAGTTCCGAAGCCGAACACAAAATCGATAAATACAAAAATGCCTGGTTCGCCGGGTTCGCCCCCAGGGACGAGGCCGAGGTCGCCATCGTCGTCCTGGTGGAGCACGCCGGCGCGGGTGGCGCCAAGGCCGCACCCATCGCCAAAATTCTTTTGGAAGCCTACCAGGCGCGCAAAAACAAGAAGGTCGATCCCACATGAACCGTTTCAGCCTACTGGATCGCGGGGCTTTTCTGGTCACCATGATCTTGTGTTGCCTCGGGGTGGTGTTCATCCACTCCGCCACGCGTGCCAGTACCCTCGACGCCAATCTCTGGATCAAGCAAATGATCTGGGTATGCCTGGGCATGTTGGCCTACCTGGTGCTCAGCCAGTTCGATTACAAGAAGCTGGTGACCCACGCCAACGTCTTCTACATCGCGGGCATCATCAGCTTGGCCCTGGTCCTGCTCTACGGGGACCGCATCAACGGGGCCCGCTCGTGGTTTCGCCTTCCGTTCATGAGCGTGCAGCCGTCGGAGTTCATGAAGATTGCCACGGTGTTGATGATCGCCAAGTATTTTTCGCGTTTCCAGGAGCGCCAGTCGAGCCTGTTGGAGTTCCTCGTCTCCTCGATTCTGATCGGCATACCCTTTTTCCTGATCATCCTGCAGCCGGACATGGGAACCGCCCTGGTCTACGTGCCCTTCTTCGTGATTCCCAATTTCCTGGTGGGCAACAAGGAGAGTATTTGGGTCACCGTGGCCGGGTCCATGTTGGTGGTCATCCTGATCCTGGGCGTGGTCTTCAAACCGGATTGGGTCTTTTTCCTCAAGGATTACCAGAAGAACCGCATCGTGAGCTTCATCTATCCCGACCGCGATACCTCCAACACCGGGTACCAGGTCCATCAAAGCAAGATCAGCATCGGTCAAGGTGGATTGCTGGGTAAAGGGCTGGGTAAGGGCCAGCAGACCCAGATGGGATTTCTTCCCGCACAACACAACGATTTCATCCTGGCGGTGGCGTCGGAGGAGGTTGGCTTCGTAGGCGTGGCGCTGGTATTCGCGCTGTTCCTCGTGCTTTTCATGCGGGCCTTTACCACGGCCCTCGAAGCCAGTGACGCCATGGGCAGCATTCTCGTCATGTTGGTCATCGGGACCCTGTTCACCCAAACCCTGTTCAATGCGGCGATGTTGATCGGTCTCGTTCCCACGACCGGTATTCCCTTTCCCCTGCTGAGTTACGGGGGCAGTAGCCTTTTGACCAGTTTGAGCCTGTTGGGCTTGATCCAGTCGGTGCGTACCCACCGTTTCGTCAATCATTGAATCGGTTTCCAGACGTCTCGATCCTGGACCGGGCGCACGACAGAACGCGAGATCGGCACCACCGGAACGGGTTTTTGCCCTTCGCGCTTCCTGCCCATGGGGGATTCTGATCGGGTTCGCCGCGATTCCGGGTTAGAATAGGGCCGAACACCCTCGAAAACTCGTTTGTGCAACCCGGGCCCTTGTGCGGGAACCGGTTATTTTCCAGGATGAAGGATGACGTCATGAGCAACTGGTACATTGCGGTGAACGGCCAGCAGGAAGGCCCCATGAATCAAGCGACACTGCTTCAAAAACTGAACTCCGGACAAATCGACCAGAACACGTTGGTGTACGGCGACGGCATGTCCGAATGGACCCCGATTTCCAAGGTCCCGGCGTTACAGCAGTCCGGTGGATCGGCCGCGCCGCCGCCACCGCCCAGAAGTGGCATGAGTTCCCATGAAGTCGACTACGAGGTGTTCGGCACCGAAATGCAGTTCGTGGAAGTGGAGTTGGATCCCGGAGAAACGGTCATCGCCGAGGCTGGCGCCATGATGTACATGCAGGACGGCATCGAAATGGAAACCCGGTTCGGCGACGGTTCCGAACCGGACAAGGGCTTCATGGGCAAAATGTTCGAAGGCATCAAGCGGAAGGCGACCGGCGAGTCGCTTTTCATGACCTGGTTCACCAACAAGGGACAGGGCAAAAAACGCGTGGCGTTCGGTGCCCCCTATCCCGGCAAGATCATTCCGCTGGATTTGCAGAAGCTCGGCGGTCGCTTCATCTGCCAGAAGGATGCGTTCCTGGCCGCGGCCATGGGCACCAAGGTCGGTATCGCCTTGCAGCGAAAGATCGGAACCGGCCTGTTCGGCGGCGAGGGGTTCATCATGCAGAGCCTGGACGGTGACGGCATGGCCTTCGTGCACGCGGGCGGCACCATCGTCGAGCGCGAGCTGGGGCCCGGCGAAATGCTGCGCGTCGATACCGGCTGCATCGTGGGCTACACGCCGACCGTCAACTACGACATCCAAATGGTCAAGGGCTTCAAATCCATGCTGTTCGGTGGAGAAGGCCTGGTGTTCGCCACCGTCACCGGTCCCGGCCACGTATGGTTGCAAAGCCTGCCCTTCTCGCGTCTGGCCGACCGCATCTACGCGGCCGCGCCGCAGACCGGCGGACGGAGCCAGGGTGAAGGCAGCGTGCTCGGCGGATTGGGCAACCTGCTCGACGGCGATTGATGGCCGATCGCGTCGGCAGCCAATGAAGCAAGAAAAAGGGCCCCGGCGAGGGGCCCTTTTCATAGGTACCTGATACCCGATACCCGAAGCTTGATCCCGGCCATTCGGCTGATTCGATTCGGACCTTCAAAAAGGCCGCCGCGCCGAATGGCCCCCGCTAGTTTTGATCGCGGGCTTGAGGCTCCTTCGGCTGGTTGGCCAGACAATCTTCCAGGTAGCGGTAGGCGGGGGTCAGCTCGCCGCGATAGACGATGGTCGCCTCGCGCAGCAGTCGCTCCAGTCCGCATTCTTCGAACGGCTTGTTCAGATCCATGCGTACGAGTTCCGGCATGTATTGCGTCAGGATGCGCGAAAAGTGCTCGGATGCGTCGCGAGAGAGTTCGCAGGGCAGGTGATCGATCGACATGACCGAAGGGCCGTACCACGAGATGCCGTCTTCGATGCGGTCCTCGTCCACGAAGTAGGTGAAGGCGGGCTCGTCGATGGTGCTGGCCTTCTTGGTGCATTCCAGGCTGCCGTCGATATCGCAACTGATGTCCCCGATCACGATCGGCAGCGCATCTTTGTGGGCCTGCATGACCGAACGCGGCAGTTGTTTGGGATAGTCGTCGTCCCAGTAGATCGTCTGCAGCAGGACGTTGTAGGAGCCCAGGAATTCGTGGAACTTGCTCTCATAGGCTTTTTTACCGTTTTTGCGGTAGTCGCCGCTGTCGAAGGGTCCGCCGTCTATGCGTCGCACGGTGTCCACGGTGGCCAGTTGGCAGTAGAAATTGCCCTCGGGAACCCGGCCAGCCAACAGGTCTTCCGGCGTCACCCGCTCCAAGCCCAGCCACTCGCAGACTTCCACGCATCCGCCGCCCACGTTGCCGGTTCCGTTGATCAGGACCTTGAGCGGGTAACCGGTAATCGGCGGTAACTCGCCGAGACAGTGTTTGGCGTTGGCGATGGTGTCGTACTTGTAGGTCGGTTCGATTTCGCAGAGGTTGGAGTCGATCCCGTTCAACGCAAGCTTGCGGCCGACCACATTGAAGGTGTCGATGGCACCGGCGATTCCGGCGTAACGGCCGAAGGCGATGGTTCGCGAACCTTCCTTGTCGCGCATGACCTCGTAATCGATGAGCGTCGCCTTCTTGTCGATGAACTCCTGGAGCAGCGGCATGTTGTAGGCCTGACCCTTGATGGTGTGCGAAAAGGCCACGTGGACCTGGTCAGGCAGAATCGCTTCCCGGGCCGGTTCCTTGATGCCGAGCACCAGTTCGGCGCCTTCCAGCGAGTCCGATAGCCGGGCTCCGGCTTCCGCGTATTCCTCGTCGGGAAAATACCGATACTTGCTTTTCTCCACGACGACCGGAATCCCCTTTTTCGCCAGTTGCGTCACCGCGTTGGGCGTCAAGGGCGTCCGGGCCTCCCAAGAACTCTTGTGCTCGGTACGAATGAATGTTTTCAATTGCTTTTGCGTCAACTTAGCTCCCCCCACAAAGCCTTTTCACACGTCGAGGCGCCCCTGTGCGGGCGGCGCTCGCCCCTCTCCATTGTTTCGTGGTTTTCGGTTGATGGATGGCCGGATGAGTTCCGTCTTCACGACGCTTCGCCATGTGCGAGAAGAGACCGCTTCTCGTTTGGCGCGTTCCCGGCTGGCTCGAACGTTCCCGATCGAGCATCGCGTGCCGGTGGCTGACGTGATCGGGCTTTCGATGTCGTGGCGGTGACCGACGCCGTGACACCGAAGGTGGTGATCCGGTTGCGAGATGAAACGACAACGGACGGGGCCGGCCTGACCCGAGGGCGACCGACCGCGTCCGTGGTAATTATTCTGCCAGGGTTTCGATCAGGTCGATGGCGTCCTGACGAAATTGTCCGTTGGGATCGTGCTTGATATACAGCTTCAGGTTGCGGATGGCTTCATCGAAGTCGCCCTCGCGCACGTAGATGCGGCCCAACTCGAAGTAGGCGTTGGCGAAGGTGTTGTCCATTTTCAGGATTTCCAGCGCTTTGGCCTTGGCGGTATCGTCGTCGTTGGCGTTGATCGAGTTGACCATTTCCGCGTACAGCGACTGCGGCGTCACGGGAACCAGCTCGTTCAGCTTGTTTTTGTATTTCTTCAGAGAGTCGTTGTTTTTGGATTTTTGAGCCGCTTCCATCGCGATTTTGGCCATGTCCGCGTCTTCGGGATCGATTTCCAGGTACTTGTCCACGTAGGACATGACTTCGGGCCAATCCTGCTGGTAATAGTTGGTGTAGACCACCAGCTTGATGGCCTTGTCGAAGGTCGGGTCGATTTCCGAGGCCTTCTTGGCGAACTCTTCGGCGGCTGCATAATCCTTGTTTTGATAGGGATCTACGGCCTCGTTGTACTGCATGATGGCCTTGTCGCGCGTGGAGAGTTCCGGTTGCTTGACCGCGTTGGGATCCAGGCCCATTTCCCTCATGGCTTCTTCGATCGTCAACATGCGGAACTCGCCGGTTTTCAGTTTGAAGTTGCCCTTGGTGTGGTTGTAGCGCAGCACCTCGTCGCGATAGCCTTCTTTTTTGGCGTAGATTTGAACCGAGGCTTCCGCGATCGACTTGAGCTCGAAGAACCCATCGTCACCGGAGACGACCTTCTGTTCGTAACCGGGGAAATCCTGGCTGCTCAGGGTGATTTCGACGGTGGGAATCGGAGCGCCGGCGCTGTCGGTGATGACGCCGGAAACATTGGGCTGCTCGCCGAGATCCGTAATGATCTCGCCTTCCTTGAGCATCCGGATTTCCAGCTCTTTGCGGCTTTGATCCTGAACGTAGACGTAGGTGCGGGAGGTCATGCCTTCGCCGGAAAGGCTGAGGGTCGCGCGACCACTGGGCATGCCCACCTGAACGAAGCCGCCGTTGGCTTTGGTGGTCAGGCCGGTTTTGTTGTACTTTTGGAGGTCTTCCGCCTCGAAAGTGATATCGATGTTGACACCCTGGACCGGCTGACCGTCCATGCCGATGACTTTGCCAACTACCGAACCGCGAATGGATTTTTGCGCCATGGCCAGGCTGCCGACCAACAAAAGCGCGATACAGACCAACTGTCTCATACAGCCACTCCTCCTGTAGCTCTGCCCGCCAGGTCATAGTCGAAGGTCTCTTCGATGGTGATGGGAACGATGTCGCCGGGCTGGTAAAAGCCTTCGGTAATCAAAACCTCGCCATCTACTTCGGGTGCTTGGCCCTGGTGGCGACCGCGCAGAAGCAGCTCGGTCTCGGGGTGAACACCCTCGATCAAGACATCAAAGGTTTTGCCGATGTGGCGGGCAAGTTTTTTCTTTGATATTTCCTTTTGCAACGCCAGCAGGTGCGCTTTGCGCCGCTCTTTCTCTTCCTTGGAGATGGAATCGTCCAAGGGATAGGCCGTGGTGTCTTCCTCGTGACTGTAGGTAAACACACCGATGAAATCGAACTCCTGTTCGGTGACGAAGGCGCAGAGTTCTTCGAACGCGCGCTCGTCTTCACCGGGAAAGCCGACGATGAAAGACGTCCGAATCCAAACATCGGGAACCGCTTCTCGGATGCGGTCCAGAAACTTGGCAAGCTGGGGGCGGCCGCTTCCGCGTTTCATGGCGGCCAGAACATGCTTATCCGCGTGTTGCAGCGGGATATCCATGTATTTACAAACTTTGGGGTGCTCGGCCATCAATTTCAGCAGCCGATCGGTGACCTGGTAGGGGTACATGTAGTGGGCCCGCACCCAGTCGATGGTCTCCACCTCGGCGATGGCTTCCATCAGTTGCGCCAATCCGTCCTTCAGGCCCAGGTCGCGGCCGTAGTAGGTGGAATCCTGGGCGACCAGGTTGATTTCACGCACGCCGGCATCGCCCAGGCGACGTACTTCGGCGACGATGTCCTCGATCGTGCGGCTGCGGTGTTTACCGCGCAGTTTGGGGATGATGCAGAACGAGCAAACGTGGTCGCAGCCCTCGGAGATTTTCACGTATGCGCAAAACTTGGGGGTCGTGAGGACGCGGGGGTGCTCGGAGTTGTAGAGAAAATCGGGGCGCCAATCCTCGGCTTCGGTGGGCTCGCGGTTCACCACGTCGCCGGACGTGCCGCGCAGGTCGGTCAGGAACTTCTGTATGCCGCCGACGTGATTGATGCCGAGAAACAGATCGACCTCGGGCAGGTCCTGGGCCAGTTCGGTGTGGTAGCGCTGGGAAAGGCAGCCCGAAACCACGAGCTTCTTGACCTTGCCCTGTTTTTTCAACTCGGCCATATCCAAAATGGCCGAGATGGATTCTTCCTTTGCGCTTTCGATAAAGCCGCAGGTGTTGACGATGACGATTTCGGCGTCATCGGCCTCGTTGGTCAGTGCATAGCCTTCGCGGGCCAGTTCGCCGAGCATGACTTCGGAGTCGACCAGGTTCTTGGCACATCCCAGGCTCAGCATTCCCACTTTTTTCATCTAAAGAAACCTCGTTCGGGAGCATCGCATCGCGAGAGGGCTCCCTCCATCTTCAACTGTAGGTCCGCCGGTTTCACGCGAATTCGGACGGACCGGTTCTCAATTCTCGCTGCGTGGATGACGTTCGGGTCCTGTCCCGAAGGGACGGCGCGGCTGAATGTGACGGGCCGCGCGGGAGATCGCACCCCAATCGGGTGCGAATGCTCTAAGTTTAACTCTTGCCCTTCGCCTGGGATCCTTTTTTTTCGCAATGCCGGTGCGTTCGGCCGAAGCCGGAGTACCGTCGCACGGTATCCGGGCTTCGGCGCCGGCGTCCGATTCGTTCGGATGATGGGTGAATAGGGGCCCATGGAAGCGGATCACGGTTTCAGGCGATAGAGCATGCGGGGATAGGGAATGGTTTCGCGAACGTGCGGCAGTTTGCAGATCCAGGCAACCGCGCGCTCCAGGCCCAGGCCGAAGCCGGAGTGGGGAAAGGAGCCGTAGCGACGGACGTCCAGGTACCATTGGTAGGGTTCGGGATCCAATTCGTGTTTCGCGATTTGTTCGTTGAGGAAATCGATCGACGAGGCGCGTTCGCCGCCGCCGACCACCTCGCCGTACCCCTCGGGTGCGAGGATGTCCATGCCCAGCACCAGGCGGTCGTCCTCGGGATCGGGTTCCATGTAGAAGGCTTTGAACTCTTTGGGGAACCGGTGAACGATGATCGGTTGATCGAACTCGTTGGTCAGCATGGTTTCGTCGTCCCCGCCGAAATCCTCGCCCCACTGGATGTCGCTGCCCAGCTTTTTCAGTTTTTCCACGGCCTCGTTGTAGGTCATGCGGACGAAGGGCTGCAGGGCCGCTTCCAATTTGGTGGTGTCTCGCTCCAACTCTTTCAGTTCGAACTGGTTGTTCTCCAGCACCCGTTGAACCAGGTGCTTCAGGAAGGACTCGCCCAATTGCATGACGTCTTCCAGGTGGGCGAACGCGATCTCCGGCTCCACCATCCAGAATTCGGTCAGGTGGCGGCGGGTCTTCGATTTCTCGGCGCGGAAGGTGGGTCCGAAGCAGTACACCTTGCCGAAGGCGGCCACCGCCGGTTCCAAATAGAGCTGGCCGCTTTGCGAGAGGTAGGCCTGCTCGTCGAAGTAGTCGACGCCGAACAGGGTGGACGTGCCCTCGGCCGCGGTCGGCGTCAGGATCGGGCTGTCGATCAGGGTGAAGCCGCGCTCGTCGAAAAAGTCGCGGATCGCTTTGACCAACGTATGCCGAATGCGCAGAATGGCCCATTGGCGCTTGGAGCGGAACCACAGGTGGCGCCGGTCCATCAGGAACTCGATGCCGTGTTCTTTCGGCGTAATCGGGAAGGCCTCGGAGATGTGGACGATCTCCAGGTCCTTCACCAGCAACTCGTAGTTTTGATTGCGGGGGTTTTGTTGGACCGTGCCGATCAGGCGCAGCGACGATTCGGTCGTCAACTGCCGTGCGCGCTCCCAGATCTGTTCATCCACTTCACTCTTCACCAGGACGCACTGGCAGAAACCGCTGCCGTCGCGCAAGACGATGAACTGGATCTTCCCACTCTTGCGGTGGTGGCGAACCCAACCCTGAAGCGTTACTTCGCCGTCCAAATGGTCCTTCAACTCAGAGATACGAGCCTTCTGCAAAACCAACCTCCCCCAATCGGTTGCGAGCGGCCGGAGCTTTCCCGAGCCACTCATGAAAAATCAATAAAACAAAGCATTCTACAGAGCGCTTCGGTTTTCCGTCAAGCGCGGCAACGCGCGGCGGGCTTTTGTCGAGCGGCTTGGTGGGCGGCTTTCCGGGCCACTGTGGGGGTTGCGGTGGAAAAGGTCTGGTCCTGGGTCCGCATTCCTTTATAAGATACCTCGGACGGATCTCGCGCCCGACGGGCCGGGGTCGCAGCGACGTTGTCCGGGGAGGCTCATTTGATCATCGTCACCGGTGGATCCGGGTTTATCGGTTCCTGCATGGTTTCCAAACTCAATCAGTTGGGACGTTCCGACATCATCGTCACCGATGTGTTGCGTACCACCGACAAGTGGAAGAATCTGAGGCACCTGGCCTATCACGATTACCTGGATCGTTCGCAGCTTCTCGATTTTCTGGGCAACGCGCCGAAGATCGACGCCATTTTCCACATGGGTGCCTGCAGCGCCACCACCGAGCGCGACGCCGACTACCTGATGGACAACAACTATCGCTACACCCTGCGGCTGGCCCAGTGGGCCATGGCCAACGACGTGCGCTTCGTCTACGCCAGTTCGGCCGCCACCTACGGCGCCGGCGAGATGGGGTACGCCGACGACGAAGCCGAAATCCACCGCTTGCGGCCGCTCAACATGTACGGTTACAGCAAGCAACTCTTCGATTTGAAGGCCCGCCGCGAGGGCTGGTTCGACAAGATCGCCGGTTTGAAGTTCTTCAACGTCTACGGCCCCAACGAGTACTTCAAGGGCGACATGGTTTCGGTGGTGTTCAAGGCCTTCAACCAGATCAGGGCCGACGGGGTCGTCAAGCTGTTCAAATCGCACCGACCCGATTTCGTCGACGGCGGCCAGCAACGCGATTTCGTCTACGTCAAAGACGTGGTCGAGGTCATGGCTTGGCTGTTCGAGAACCCCAAGGTCAACGGCTTGTTCAACCTGGGCACCGGCGAGGCGCGCAACTTCCGCGATTTGGTGAGTGCCGCGTTTCGGGCATTGGACCTGGAACCGAACATCGAATTCATCGACATGCCCGAGCACCTGCGTGACCGCTACCAGTACTTCACCCAGGCCGAGATGGAGAAGCTGCGCGAAGCGGGCTACGACAAACCGTTTCACACCCTGGAGCAAGGGGTCACGGACTACGTTCAGGACTACCTGAACCGCGATTTCGCCCATTACTGAGATCGGGTTTCCGGAGAGTCGTCGGGCCGCCGTTCGGCTTCAACGGCGGACCCAGACCGCGCCGCCCAACGCCTCGTAATCCAGGCCTTCGCTCCACAGGATCGTTTCCCAGGCTTGGCGCCAACTGATGTTCTTGAAGAAATAGTTGACCTTGCGATCCCGTACCGCGGGGTCGACCACCAGGTTGACGTCGCCCTTGTCCGCCATGAACCGCAAGACCTCGATCAAGCTGGCGTCGCGAAAGTCGATCTTGGTGATCATCGGGCCCTGATCGACTGCTTCTTCCTTGGGGACCAGGTCCTCGTAGTGGCCAGGTCGCAGCGGTTCGCCGGCCGATTCCGCCGATTCGGGTTCCGTCGGCGGTTCGACGTAGGCTTCGGTGACTTCCCAATTGACGAACCGTTCCGCAAGGGAATAGCGCTTGTCGCCGTCCACGATCATCACCTGGCCGTTTTCGCGGTGATAACTGTCGCATTGGAGCAAGGTGCCGTCGCGCAACACGAGGGTTTCGGCCGTCAATGAGGCGGAAACACTCATCAGAATCGCGATGAGGCATCGATTCAAAATCGTGAGGTCCATGACCTGAACTCCCGGCGGCCACTGGTGCCGCGGCTCCATGTTCGCTTCAAGCGAAGACTTGCGGCCAACATAGTCGCTGGTGCCGAGCGGGGCAAGTACCGGGATCACGAAGCGCTCGAACGGGAGATCGGCGTTGATGCCGGCCCCCGACTAGGCTAGAATCGAACGAGCTATGGGCAGTTTTTCGTGTGTGGTTCCAAGTGTTCACATGGGTGCCGGTGCGTGGCGCGTCAACCCGGATTCGAGACACCGAATGACGGGAGCCGGGAGGGCCGTGTCGTTTCCTCGCGGAATAGAGTCACTGTGCGCGGATTAGTGGTTTCGAGACCACCTGACCGCCGCATCCCGAGTGGACACTTCGAGCGGTTCGACCATCGTGCGCACCGGTCTTTTCGGCTCCGCCCCAGGGAGCCGATGCCGACGATCATCAGAGGCTCGTTCCGTCTGGACCGGCCTCCGAGGACACGACCGACCATCGAGGGAACCCGCCGTGCGGTGGAACCAACGAAAACCGAACGAAACATGAACGAAGCTTCAATTCGACAGTCGACGCCTTGGGTCCCCAGCCCGCGGTGCCGGCCTCGTGACCCACGCCAAGGCCGATTCTCGGCGATGCTCGCTGGTTCCCCTTGCTGGCTTCATCTTCCGTTTTCCAATGCCGCAACCGTGGCCCCGTACCGTAAATGCCCCCATCATTACCGAATTACCCATTCAATGACATGTACGTCAAATTTGTGACGAGATTAGGAGATTGTCATGACCGATCGCAATCCCTTCGGGAGTAAGGCTTCCCTCGATACCAAAGCCGGAGCCTTCGATTATTTCAGGCTTGACGCCCTCAAGGACGTGGCCGATGTGGCCAAGCTGCCGTTTTCCATCCGCATCCTGCTGGAAAGCGCCCTGCGAAATGTGGACGATTTCGCCATCACCGAAGACCACGTCAAAACCATCGCCCAGTGGGGCCCGGACAATGCCGGCAAGGTGGAAATTCCCTTCAAGCCGAGCCGCGTGATTCTCCAGGATTTCACCGGTGTTCCGGCCGTGGTGGATCTGGCCGCGCTGCGCTCTTCCCTGGCGCGCATGGGTGGCGACCCCAAAAAGATCAATCCCCAGGTACCCGTCGATCTGGTCATCGACCACTCGGTTCAGGTAGACAGCTTCGGTTCGCCCGACTCGCTGAAAATCAACGAGCAGTTCGAATTCGAGCGCAACCGCGAGCGTTACGAATTCCTGCACTGGGGCCAGAAGGCCTTCGAAAACTTCCGCGCGGTGCCGCCGGGCACCGGCATCGTCCACCAGGTGAACCTGGAATACCTGGCGACCGCGGTTTCCGGACGCAACGGTCAGGCCTTCCCCGATAGCCTGGTCGGCACCGACAGCCACACGACCATGATCAACGGGATCGGCGTTCTGGGTTGGGGCGTCGGCGGCATCGAAGCCGAAGCCGTCATGCTGGGCCAGCCGATCTACATGTTGATGCCCGAAGTCGTCGGGTTCCGTCTCCATGGCGAGCTCAAGGAAGGTACCACCGCGACCGACCTGGTCCTGACCGTCACCGAAATGCTCCGCAAGCACGGCGTCGTCGGTAAATTCGTCGAATTCACCGGTCCGGGCATGAAGCAGCTTTCCCTCGCCGATCGCGCCACCATCGCCAACATGGCGCCCGAGTACGGCGCGACCATGGGCTTCTTCCCCATCGACGAGCGCTCGCTCGAGTACATGCGCCTCACCGGCCGTGAGGATGCCCAGATCGATCTGGTCGAACAGTACTGCAAAGCCAACATGCTGTGGCACTCCGCCGCCGATGCCGAACCGAACTTCTCGGCCATGTTGGAACTGGACATGTCCACCGTCGAGCCCAGCCTCGCCGGTCCCAAGCGTCCCCAGGATCGCTTGGCGCTCAAAGACATGCAGTCCGCCTTCCGCGAGGCGATGGATGCGCCCACGGGGCACAGCGGCTTCGGCGTGAACGATGCGGAAAAGGACAACAACGGCAAGGTCGAAGGCACCGACGCCGAAATCACCCACGGTTCGGTCGTCATCGCGGCGATCACGAGCTGCACCAACACCTCCAACCCCTCCGTGTTGATCGGTGCCGGTCTGTTGGCGCGCAAGGCCGTGGCCAAGGGCCTGAAAACGCCGCCCTTCGTCAAGACCTCCCTGGCACCGGGCTCACGCGTCGTCTCCTCGTACCTGGAAGCGCTCGGCTTGGACAAAGATCTGGAGAAGTTGGGCTTCTACACCGTCGGTTACGGCTGCACCACCTGCATCGGTAACTCCGGTCCGCTGCCCGACAATGTGGCCAAGGCCGTTCGCGAGAACAACCTGGTGGCCGCCTCCGTGCTCTCCGGAAACCGCAACTTCGAAGGCCGCGTCAGCCCCGACGCCCGCGCCAACTACCTGGCCAGCCCCCCGTTGGTCGTGGCCTACGCCCTGGCCGGCTCCGTCGACAAGAACCTGCTCGACGAGCCGCTCGGCGTGGATGCCGACGGCAACGACGTCTTCCTGAAGGATATCTGGCCCACCCAGAAGGAAATCCAGGATGCGATCGCCCAGGTCCTGACCCCCGAAATGTTCCGCGAACAGTACGGCAACACCTACACCGCCAACGAGCTGTGGAACAACATCAAAGGCAAGGACAGCGAGGTCTACGAGTGGAACGAGGCCAGCACCTACATCCAGGAGCCGCCCTTCTTCACCGGCATGACGCCCGACGTCGAGCCGATCAAGCCGTTGTCCGGCATGCGCGTGATGGCCAAGCTCGGCGATTCCGTGACGACCGACCACATATCTCCGGCCGGTTCCTTCAAGCCGGAGACCCCGGCGGGCAAGTACCTGACCGACCGCGATGTATTGCCCAAGGATTTCAATTCCTACGGCTCCCGTCGCGGCAACGATCGCGTCATGACGCGCGGCACCTTCGCCAACATCCGGCTGCGCAACCAGTTGGCACCGGGAACCGAGGGCGGCTTCACCAAGGATTTCACCACCGGTGAGATCTCCACCATCTTCGACGCCGCCCAAAACTACAAGGCTCAGAGCACGCCGCTGATCGTACTCGCCGGCAAAGAATACGGTACCGGGTCCTCACGCGACTGGGCCGCCAAGGGCACCATCCTGCTCGGCGTCAAGGCCGTTCTGGCACAGAGCTTCGAGCGCATTCACCGTTCGAACCTGGTGTTCATGGGCATCCTGCCGTTGCAGTTCAAGGACGGCGAGAGCCACGAGTCGTTGGGTCTCACCGGTGAGGAAACCTTCTCCATCCCCGATCTGGGCGACGACGTGAAACCGGTTCAGGACCTGACCGTGGTGGCCAAAGCCGCCGACGGCACCGAGACGCGGTTCACGGTGATCTGCCGGATCGATACGCCGGTCGAAGTCAACTACTACCGCAACGGCGGCATCCTGCACACCGTTTTGCGTCAATTGGCGAAATAAGTCGACGCGATCCGGTAGGATCGCACTCGATCTCCGAATGGGGCCCACTTTCGAAGTGGGCCCTTTTTTGTTTGAGGATGTCACCCGCCTGCCTGGAACCATGGCGGTCTCAGAGGGTTGTGTTCCTCGCTCGGAGAACCTGTTTCGCAGCACACCAGGTCGCACTATACTTGCCGAAAGCAGCAGATCGAGTGACACGGAACAGAATGGTGAAGGGAGGCTTTACATGAAAACCAAATCCATTTGCGGGGTCATTCTCGCGTCCCGCGATCCTAAGGCTCTCGCGGGTTTCTACAGCAAGGCGCTCGGGCTGACCTTCGAACGGGAGGAACACGGCGGGCTCGATGTCCATTTCGGTGTGGATATCGGCGAAATCCATTTCGGCATCCATCCTCCCAAGAACCTGGGCCGCCCGGAAGTGGGTCGCTCCTCGACCTCGATCGCGTTCAACGTGGACTCGCTGGCAACCGTCGCCGCGACGCTGAATGAAATGGGTGCCGTGCAGATCACCGAACCCCACGACGAGGGCTTCGGCATGGTGGCGAGCTACGAGGATCCCGAGGGGAACCCGTTCGAGGTCGTCGAACTCAGCTACGATTTCGGCTCTTGATGGGAGCGCATCGGCCCAGGACATGGGAGACGTGAACTCCGAATTGGAAGGCGCGACCGAAGCCCGATACCTACGCGATAGCGTGCCCATCCTGCCGAATATCGGCCTCGCGAAAACGGTTCGTCATTGGATGGGCACCCTCTACGGGCTCCACTCCACCAGGGTCCAGGCGACCGAGTAGCCCGGCTTGGCCTGAACGCGAATCATGCTCTCGTCCACGTAGGGAAGCGGGAGTTCCATGTGGACCAGGGTTCGTTGCCACTGCGTGAGTTGATCCAGGAAGCGGTGCAGGCTCTGGCTGGTTTCGCCCGCGCCGGTCACGTGCGCCAAACCTGCCGTCATCGAGGCCAACTGCGTGCTGAACGAAGCGCGGAACGCTTCTTCCTTGATGCGCTCCTGTTCCGCCATCTTCTCTTTCTTGCGGCCGGAGAGCGGGATCTTGAAGCCGGCCTGCGTCACGCTCTTCTCTTGGAAATTGTCGCGAACACCCAGCAGCATCTTCTCTTCGTACTTGGCTTGGGCGGCCATGTTGGCCAGCGCGTCATCGGCGTCCGGCTTGGCCGGAATCTCGGTGTCGGGATTGAACTCGAACGGAAACTCGAGGTTGTAGATTTGAAGACCCGTCCTGCGCAGCAACGGCAGGAGATCTTCCATCTGGCTGACTTCGTCCGTCAACTGGTGTGTCAGGAGGATCGCCTGGTGCGGCAAGGTGGTGTGCTGTTTCATGTGGGTCAGGGCGTCGACCAGGTAGCGGACCGTGAAGTAGTTGGCGCGCGGCGAACTGGGTTCCAGCGCATCCAGGCAGGCCTGAATCAAAACTTTGCGGGTGGTGGGCGCCACAAGTAGCTCGGGCCGATGGGAAATCTGGACCACGTAGATCTGATCTTGGGGTTGGGTGTTCTTCTTCAGCCACGCCATCAGCGCCTGACGGATGTTGTTCCAGGCGGGCGATTTCAAGAGTGGGTCGTTGACCACGATGCCCCACAGCTTGGGAATGCGCGTGAAGGGAGTTTTCTTGGCGGCGGGAATCTTGGCGCCCTCCACGAAGATCTCGAAGTCGACCGGCTCGATGGTGCCGTCGGGCACGCGGGTCCCGGCGACCAGGTACTTGGGTTTCACGCGCAGTTGCTCGAAAACCGGAGTTCGTCGCGTCGTGTATTCGGTGGCGAACCAACCTTCCCCATCGCCGAACTCGTAGCGCAGGGTGGCCTCGCGCCCCCAATCGAGTGGCGGCCACTTGAACAGGCCCGTCCGCGAGGCCAGAAACGCCTGGTCGTTGACGAACAGGAGCTGAAGGTTGCCGCGAGCACCGAAGTTCAGCTTGTCGACGCTTACGTAATCTTCCGATTTCTGGGCGAAGGCGGGTACCTGGCTGGGTTTGGCGATGTCGATATCCTCGCCTTTCACCGACAGTGCCAGTTGACCGTCGGGGGTCTCCGCTCCAAGCGCGATCAAACGGAAGGGCGCCTTTTGGGCGGGCAGGTCGAACACCGCAACGCCGTCGGCGGTGAACAGGAACTGCAGTCCCATCGGTCGGTCCTTGGCGGTTTGCAGGAACAGTTGTGGGCGTTCGTCGCCGTCGACACGCACCAAGACGCGGGCGGGCTGGGTTCTGTCGTATTTCAGTGCGGGCTGGTAACGGTCGCCCCCGCAATCGATCTGCTGCGCGCCCACTTCCTGAATGCCGGCGGGTTGCCAGCGATGGCTGATGACGGGCTCACCAATGCGCGGAAGGCCCGGGGGTACGATGGCCACCGGGGTTTCGGTACGCAGGCCTTGCTCCAGGAAGCCGTTGTAGATCAGAAACTCGGCGTGGAAATAGCCAGGTGGCAGCGCGATCTCGAAATAGATTTCGTCTTCGTCGGTCAAATGCGACCAGGCGGATGCGTGGCGAACCAAGCTGGAGGGAAGACTCTCGCGCGGCTGGTCGACATCCGATTTCAGGAACGCCAGCAGTTCCAGATGCTGACGCGGGCGGTGATTGCCGCTGCGGATGTAGGCCTTCATCGACTCGGGAACCGCGACGGCAAGACGCAGGGTGCCGCCGCTGGGGTTGGGCTCCAACCAACGGTAGAGCAGCCGGGTATCGGTCCACTCCAGGTCCTCCGGCAGGCGCGTGCGTCCGAAGCTGTTGTCGCGGAAATCGTAGCGCAGTGCGCGGTTCAGGATCATGCCGTCTTTCAGGCTGTCCCAGAGTTGCAGACTGTCGGTCGCCAATCGGACCTTTCCATTCCCGGCGGGCAGGAAGGAAAAGGAGTACTGCGGAAACTTCCAGGTTCGCGGCAGTACGGGATTCTGCGGCTGCCATTCCGTTTCGACGGGATGTCCCAGCAGGTGTGCGATTTGATCGCGGACGTCACCATAGGGCTCCGGTGCGAAAAAGCTGGGCAGGTAGAGCCCGGTGGCGGGCCAATCGTTGGGGTTGTCCAGGCGTCGCGCTACAAAAAAACCCTGGAAGCGCGTTTTCTCCCGTTCCGAGAGACTTTCGTAAAGATTCAGTTCCGCCTCGGTCATCCATGGTCGGGCCATGGCCTCCCAGCTTTTGGAGTTGGTACTGGTGAAATCTTGAAGAAACAGGGCGCTGACCAAAAGCATACAAAGCGGCATGGAATCCCCTCTCGCGGTGATGTTGTGTCGACCGAAAACCTTGGGGCGACCCGCTTTGCGCAAGGTTTTGGTCGGAGGGTGAGCTAGGGTCGGAACTGGTTGGAACGCTCTTTTTAAGTTTAACTTTTTCCGCGACTTAACTCAATTCGTTCGCGCACTTCCGGCGCGCTTCGGTGCGGCTTCCTACAGCGATGACGGGGAATTCGATTCTGGCCCCGATCCGCGTTAAAATACGACCGGGTGCGTCCGGGAAGCGATGCCCTCGAGGGCTTTTCTGTCGGACGTGGGCCCGCGGTATCGATGGCAATCCAATGACTTGGGAGCGCGGCGATGGCATACGACGAGCGTTTGGCTGAGCGGGTGAAACCGCTGGTGATGATGCGTCCAGGATTCTCGGAGAAGAAAATGTTCGGGGGCCTGGCCTGGCTGCTCAACGGCAACATGTGCGTGGGCATCCACAAGGACCAATTGATTTTCCGATTGGGCAAAGAGGATGGCGGTGCGGCACTTTCCGAGCCGCACGTGGGACCGATGGATATCACCGGTCGGCCCATGAAGGGATGGGTCATGGTTCGTCAGGAAGGCCTCGTGGAAAGCGCCGATATCCAGCGTTGGGTGGAACGGGCCATCGCCTTCGTCGAGACCCTGCCGGCGAAGTGAGCGATCCCGTTCGCCCGCCGAACGTGTCACAGGCCGCGTAAAACCGGTTCCAGATGGGGCCAGACCGTTTCGGCGATCAACTTGTGCCCCTCTTCGGTGGGGTGAATGCCGTCCTCCAGGTTCAATTCCGGTCGACCCGCCACTTTCTCCAACAGGAAGGGAATGAGCACGGCCCCGTTGTTTTTGGCCAGGTTGGTGAAAATGCCCGCGAAATCGCGCGAGTAGGTTTCGCCCAGGTTGGGAGGCACCATCATTCCGGCGATCACGATCTTGACGGCCGGGTATTTGGCTTTGGTCTTGTCGATGATGGCCTGGAGGTTGCGGGTCGTTTCGTTGACGGCCACCCCGCGCAGCCCATCGTTGGCGCCCAGCTCCAGCAGCAGCACGTCCACCGGGCGGCGCAACATCCAGTCGATGCGTCGCAAGCCACCGGCCGAAGTATCGCCACTGACGCCGGCATTGACGATGGTCACGGACAAACCGGCCGAGTCCGCTTTTTTCTGCAAAATCTCGGGAAAGGCGAATTCCTTGCCCAATCCGTACCCGGCCGTCAGGGAGTCGCCCAGGACAAGAACCCGCGGAGGCTGTGGCTCGTCCGCGGCGTAGAGCGCTGTGGTTGCAACCCATAGCAGGACGGTCAGCAACCATTTTTTCCTGGAAATGGGGACATCGACGAGAAAATGGTTCATGGATATGGCTCCTTTTTCACCACGAGGTGTCCGGTCCCGAGCGGGAAGATCGGTAGCGCGATTCGCGGCCGGCATCCTGAGATACGGAATCGATTCGGGGCGGTTCACGGGAAATACCGGGCGCGGCCCCGTGGTTTTTCCAACAGGGATGCTGAACCTTCCCGTTCCGGTCTCCATGCGAGGATCTTAACCCACAAATCTCACCGGCGTTTGCGGTCGAAGGATGTAAGTTGTTGTCAATGCAAGTTTTGAGGTTGGAAAAGTCACGTATCTTCGGCAGGCTCGTCGAGGATGGCCCCAAGTAGGTGCCCTGCCTGCCGGCCCGAGCCTTACCGGTAGGGGTTCACGTGGCGATGAAAGCAAAGGAACTTGGGGATAAACCTCGAGCACCTTTTTACGAAATACAGAGAGACGTTCGCGAGGTGGGGCCATGGGTCTCCACGCCGCAACGCACCGATATCACCTGGGGGTAGCATGAGTGAGATTTTGAAAGTCCAAGGCGTGGGTAAGGCCTACGATGGCCGAGGGCACCAGGTACGGGTGCTCGAGGACGTGAATTTTGTGTTGAACGCCGGCGAAACGGCAGCCATCGTAGGACCCTCCGGCAGCGGCAAGACGACCTTGCTCAGCCTGTGTGCCGGTCTGGACACGCCGACCCAGGGCAAGCTCGAGTTGCTCGGCCACGATCTGGCGGCCTTGAGCGAAGAGCAGCGGGCCGCCCTTCGTAACCGTCACGTCGGTTTCATCTTTCAATCATTTCACCTCATGCCCAGTCTCACCGCATTGGAAAACGTCATGCTGCCGCGCGAATTGGCGGGCGTCGGCCGGCCGGCTCAAGAAGCCCGCGAACTGCTGGACCAAGTGGGGCTCGCCGATCGCGCCGATCACTATCCCGCCCAGCTTTCCGGTGGAGAACAACAACGGATCGCCATCGCCCGCGCCTTCATCAACCAGCCCATGGTTCTGTTTGCGGACGAGCCCACCGGTAACCTGGATCGCGCGACGAGTGACCGGGTGACGGAGCTGTTGTTCCGTCTCAACACCGAAAAGGGAACCACTTTGGCGCTCATCACCCACGACTTGGGTCTGGCTCGCATGACGAGCAGGCTGTTCCATCTCAAGCAGGGCCGCGTGGTGGAGGAGATCGCCGGTCGTGAGCAATCCTCCGGACGACGCGAGGTGGCGCCATGACCACGCCCGGCGACGAGATGCAAACCCCTTCGACCGCACTGCGGTCCGCCGGCTGGCACGCCAGTTTGAGATGGGCCGCGCGTACGGCCTGGCGCGACGGTCGCGGTTCCTTCGGCAAGGCGTCGCTCTACGCGCTCAGTATGGCGCTGGGCATCGCGACCCTGGTGGCGTTGGGCTCCTTCGGGGCCGACTTGTCCCAGGCGCTGCAGGGCCAGACCAAAACGCTTCTGGGCGCCGATCTGGTGGTGTACAGCCGCCAGCCCTTTTCCGAAAAGGCCGAGAAGGTGGTTGCCCCGATTCCCGCGACCACCGCGGAGATTCGCCGCTTCGCCACCATGGCCTATTTCCCCGCTCACGATCAGGCGCTGCTGTGTCGCATTCGCGCGGTCGGTGGTGGGTTTCCCTTCTACGGCGAGCTGGTGACCGAACCGGCCGAGGCGGCCCAAACCTATCGCGACGGACCCAACCTCCTGGTGGACGGGAGTCTTTTGGAGCGGGTCGGCGCCAAGGTGGGCGAAAAGTTGCGATTGGGGGAGTTCGAGTTCACCATCGCCGGCAAACTGGTTTCCACGCCCGGAGTGCCGCCCGCGGCCTCGCTGCTGGGGCCCCGGGTGTACATGCCGCTCGAGTACGTGGAGCAGACCAACCTGATCCAACGGGGCAGCCGCGTGTTCTACAGCAAGGCGTTTCGCCTCGACGAGGCTTATGACGTGGATGCCTGGATCAAGCAAAACAAGGAGGATCTGCGCGAGGAACGCCTTTCCTGGAGCACCGTGGCGCAGCGGCGCCAGCAGATCGGCGACGACATGAACAACCTGTCGGCGTTTCTCAGCCTGACGGCGTTGTTGACACTGTTGCTGGGCGGCCTGGGCGTGGCCGGCGCGGTTCACTATCACGTGCAGCAGAAGCTGCGGCAGATCGCGGTGTTGCGGTGCCTCGGCGCCACGACGGCCCAAGTGGTGACGGTCTACCTTCTGCAGGTAATGGCCATGACCCTGACCGCAGTCTTGTTGGGTACCCTGATGGGCGTGGGCCTCCAGTATTATTTGCCGACGCTGGTTCGCGACCTGTTCCCCGTGGCCTATGAACCGGCCTTCCAGCCGGAGGCCGTGGGTCTCGCCGTCGGGTGGGGATTCCTGCTTAGTTTCCTATTGGCCTTGGCACCGCTGGCCGCGATTCGCAGGGTGAGCCCGTTGGTCAGTTTTCGCCTGTTTCTGGCGCCGGCCGGACGCGATTGGGTTCAAATCGCCTGCTACGGTCTGGTCCTGCTCACCTGGCTGGGTTTCGCCATGGTACGCACCCAAAGCGTCAAGACCGGTTTCCTGTTTCTCGGCGGACTTCTGGCGGCGGTGGCGGTGCTCTATGCGACCGCCAAGCTGCTGGGCTGGGGCGCGCGCCGACTGGCCGCGGCGGGTTTGCCGTTCACCTGGCGTCACGGCCTGTCCAGTTTGTTCCGACCCCACAACCAAACCGCCGTGCTCATGGTGATTCTCGGCATGGGGATCTTTCTGGTGGCCGTGCTGGCCGGTGCTCGCGCCATGTTGTTGGGTCAGTTCACGACCGCCATCGGTCAGGACAAACCCAATTTCATCGCGTTCGACATACAGGCCGATCAACTGGACGGTGTGCTGGAGGTGGTTCGCGACAACCAAATGTCCCCGCAAAACGTGACCCCCATTTTGGCGATGCGACTGGAGCGCATCAAAGGCGTGTCGATCAAGGAGCTGCTGGCCACGGATATCCCGGAGTGGGCCCTGCGGCGCGAATACCGAAGCACCTATCGCGGCAGCTTGTCCGAAACGGAGGAACTCGTGGCCGGGGAGTGGATCTCCGAAGTCGATCCCGACGTCTCGCCCGTTCCCGTATCCTTCGAGATCGAGCAGGCCGAAATGCTCGGTCTTTCGTTGGGTGACACCCTGGTCGTGGACGTCATGGGCATCCCGATCGAAGCGCAGGTCACCAGCCTGCGCAAGGTGGCCTGGCAGAGCATGCAACCCAACTTTTACATGCTGTTCCCCGAGGGCTATTTTGAGAACGCGCCACAGATGTTCCTGTTCACCACCCGTACCGAGAATCCCGAACAGGTGGCTGCGCTGCAACGCGATCTGGTCAAGAAGTACCCCAACGTATCCTGTGCCGACCTGACCCAACTGGTCCTTTCCTTCGACAAGATTCTCGACAAGGCGGCGTCGATGGTCCGGTTCCTCGCGGGGCTCTGCATGTTGACGGGCCTGGTGTTGCTGGCCAGCGCCCTGTGGAACAGCCGCTATCAACGGATGGGCGAACAGGCGTTGCTGCGGACATTGGGGGCGGGTCGGCGTCAGGTGGCGCTCATGACCCTTGCCGAGTACTTCCTTCTGGGGGTGCTGGCCACCCTTACCGGGTTGACCCTGGCGCTGGTCGCCAGTTGGGCCTTGGGAACCTTCCTGTTCCAGGTGACACCGTTCCCGGATCTCGCGGCGGTCGTGCTGCCGGCACTGCTCCTGCCGCCGTTGACGGTGGTGATGGGATACCTCAGTCACCGAGGCCTGTGGGATGTACCCGCCATTCAGGTGTTGCGGGAGGAAGGCCGCTGATTCGAGATGGGGGCCTGTCGTGGCCCCGGGAACCTAAACCGCAGCCCCGGCTCGGAGTGCCCGCATCGTGAGGATCCGCTTCGATGTACTTCTCCGATCCCGGGCCCTCGCCCTGATCAGCGACTCAATGGCTACTGGCGCGACCCTCGCTGCGGCGGTATTTCAGGCGCGCGGTCTCCAACCAATTTTCGCCTCCGTCTTCCGACTGGGCCATCGTCAGCGAAAAGCCGTCCTTGCCGACCTCGGAAATGACGACGCGGGTGTGAAAGGTCTTGTCGAACGCCTTCCAGGCACTGTTGGTGGCCAGGTTGTCGAGGCGCAATCCGTTTTCGCCGAAGGTGCCTTCCAGCACGGCCGCCTGCGTCGTGAAGTCGTCGACCTGAACGACCCGAAATAGGTTTCGCGTGCGATCGAAGGTGAACCACCGGCGATAACGGATCGCGGGCTCGGTGCCGAATCGAATTCGTTCCTCGAGTGCGGTGCCGCCCAGTTCGGCGACGATCGTGGACGAACTGGTGGACGACTGCCACTGCGCGTTAGGCGAGTTGCGGGTTTGGACGTCCACCAGCCAGGTACCGATCAGGTGCTTCAGGGGATTCATGGCCTCGGGAAACGGCAGATCGAAGGGATCGGACTTCCATTCGGGGTTCAGGGTGATCTCGTCGACCTCCATCACCCGGTGCCGCGTGCGGAATTCCCATTCGATGAGATAGGGCAACTGCAGGCCGCCGACCTTGCGAAAGTCGCTGAACCAGGTGGTCTGGGCGATCGGCTGGCCGAAGTCGGAACCCATGGAGGTGCGTCCGAAGTGCAGGTAGGTTTCGGGATCGAGATACCAACTCTCGGTTTGTCCATCCGGCCGCGTCAAGGCCAATACCAGTCCCTTCTGGCCTTCCAGTTCTTTTTCGCCTTGGAACGCGACGGTGAACCCCGCTTGGCGGTAGTCCAGGAAGGGGGTGGCCAGCGAGGTCTCCTGGATCATGGCCCTGGTGTCGGCCGTGCCCATGGGGACCGGCCAGTCGATGCGGTACCAGGGATTGATCCACCAGGCGATCTCGCCGTTCCAACCGAGGGTGATCGGCTTGTCGCCCAGGGTGAAGCTCATGAAGAGGTGGTGGGGACGGCGACGGTGCAGGGTGAAGGGATGAGGCATGCTGAAGCCGGTGTAGGTTCCGGTCAGGGTCATGGTTCGCACCTTGTCCCAGGCGGCCTTGCCGCCGAGTGCCTCGATGTGTTTTGCGATGACTTCGTCGGCGGTCGGGGTCGGGTCGGTCCAGCCGCAGAGGAGGAAGGCCGTAAACGCCAGAGCCAGTGATCTCGATCTCATGGAGTATCGCTCCTTCAAACATGAGAAACAGGTCGGTTGACGAGGAAGGCGGGCCGGTTGCGAAATGCCGAAAAACGCCCGCCGGTTCAGGGCTTGGAACCGATACCCAGGCAGATCATTTCCTCGTGGTTGCGCAGGTAGAGTTTGCCTTCGGCGAGGCTCGGAGCCGTCCAACATTTGCCCTTCAGGGCCTGGTAGGCGGCGTGTTCGCGGTAGGCTTCCGGCGTGGCCGCCACGGTGGTGAGCTTGCCGCGATCACTCAGGACCCAAAGACAATCGTCGGCGAGAATCAGCGTGCCTTTGCCGAAGCCCCGTTTGGCCCATTTCTGTTCACCTGATTCGGTGGAAATGCACTTGAGGGTGGCGTTGTCGAAGCCGTAGATATGGCCGTCCTGGGTGACCGAGGAGCTGAAGTGGTTCTTCATCGAGCGCGACCGCCAAAGCTCGCGAGGTGCAATCGGGTCGGCCTTCGCATCGATTTGAAACATGGCGGCGCCCACATCGCCGGCAGCCGAAACGAACAGTTTGTCGGGAGGAACGAACAGGGGATGGGCAATGCTGTTGGGCACCCACTCCGCGTCCCAGGCTTGGGTGCCGTCCAAGTGCAGGCCGGTGAGTTTGCCACCGGTGAGCAGCACCCATTGGGGGTTGCCGGCGAACGGCGCCAGGATGGGGGACATGTAGCCGTTGCCCGAGGAATATTTTTGCCAGAGCACGGAGCCGGTCTCGCGGTCGAAGGCGACGTAACCCTTGTCCTTCACCCCGCTGAGCTCCATCAGCACCGCTTTTTCGGTCATGATCGGGGACACGCAGACCCCGAAACGCGGGGTGGTGGTACCGAATTTCTCCTGCAGATCGACCGACCAATGGACCTTTCCGGTGGCGCGATCCAGGCTGAACAAGTTGCCGTAGGAGCCCACGGCCACGATGCGATCGCCGGAAATGAAGGGGGTCGCGCGCGGTCCGTTGCCGAATTGATTGACGAATTCTTCGCCCAGGCGCACGCGCCAGAGCTCTTTGCCGTTCTTGACCGCGAAGGCCCCGACGAATTCGCTTTTTTTGTCGCTACCCTCCTCGGGGGCGGAAAACAGGGTGTAAAAGGCGTCTCCGGCGATCACGATTTCGGAAAACCCGGCGCCCACCGGCATTTTCCAGAGCACCTCGGGCCCCTTCTCGGCCCATTGGGCGTTCAGGTTGCGTTCCGGGGAACTGCCGTTGTGGCTCGGGCCGCGAAATGCCGGCCAGCCGCGTTCGGGCGAGGCCGCCTGGGCCGAGATCGCGATGTTCAGAAGCAGCAGGATGGAGGCGCGCCGGAGAAGCGTGGGGTAGGAAAAGGCAGGAGAGCGAGACGGGACCGAACGAGATGTCACGAAGACCTCCGCGAAACAGCCGCGGGAACTCGGCTTTCGGCGGAATCGCCACTTCGCCTCGTGGAGCGAAGGCAGCCTCCAGCATTACCGGCCCATACGTCTGTTCTATCGTGAATTGGGGTTACTACCTTATTCTCTATCGCGCGGAAAAGGTTCCAAAAAGTTCACGCATTTTTCGGAAGGCCGGATGCGGCGCGGGAGGTCTGCCGCGTTCGAAAGTGAGATCAGCCCAGGACGCCGCGAAGCCACAGGCCGATATCGCGGATTTCTTCGGGCGAAACGCTGTGGGGCATGGGGTACTGGTGCCATTTCGGCTGGTACCCCAAGGTTTCCAGGAGGTCGTGGGATTTGCGGCCCCATTGGATGGGAACCACGGGATCGTAGGTACCGTGCGCCATGAAGAGCGGGATTCCGTGATTGACCTTGCGGTCCTCATCGGCCGCCGTCTCGTTGATGGGCACGTAGCACGACAATGCCAGCACCCCGGCCAGTTGTTCTTCGAAGCGAATCATGGTGTGCAGCGCCATGGCGCCGCCTTGTGAAAAACCGGCCAGGACCAGGCGATTGGCGGCGATGCCGCGTTCCTTTTCCCGAGAGATCAGGTCGCGCACCAGGCGCTCGGATTCCCGCACCCCTTCGCCGTCTTCCTTGGTGCCGCGCTCCAGGCTGTAGATGTCGTACCAGGCACGCATGGCGAATCCACCGTTGAGGGTCACGGGACGAACCGGTGCATGGGGAAATATGAACCGGACCGGTAGATCGTCGAAGCCCAATTCGGGAACGATCGGCTCGAAATCGTGCCCGTCGGCGCCGAGACCGTGGAGCCAGATGACACAAGCTTCGGCGGGTTGTTTGGGCTCGATTTCAATGGTTTCCAGACGGGGTTGTGACATGGGGGACCTCGATAAAAGTAAAGGTATACCACGCGGTTTCCGACAATCGACGCGTGGCGGCATAGGTTGCAGCACAGCTTAGCGGCAAGCAGGGGGGAACGCAAGAGCGGGTACGGCTCGGGGAGGCTTGGGCATCCATCGGGAAGGGTTCTCTTCAATCAGTTTCGAATTGCCGTTGTTTCCTCAACCTTTTGGGGATCGAAACCGATAGGAAATTGGAAATCTGTGAAAAATGAAAAGAGCTGCCGCTTTCTATTGATGAGGTCATCGGTATTCAATTGGAATATTTGAGCCGTTGTCCATCGTATTTGGACCCGGTTTCGAAATTGTTCGTTCGAGATCCCTGGACAGTCGCCGATTTTGTCGCCTTCGATCATTGAAGGATGTTGGAAGTCTCATGCTTGTAACAGGTTTTGCTGGAAAAGACAGCATGATGGGTCCCGAGTTCCCCTGCTGCGGGAGGTTCGGGTGAAACAGTACGAAGGAAAGATTCTGGTCGTCGACGACTTCGACCTGAACCGGGACATGCTCGTCAGGCGCCTGAAGTCCAGGGGCTTTGACGCCTGGGGCGCGGAAGACGGTCGCAATTGTCTCAAAATGATCGAAGAGTTGCCCCTCGATCTGGTCCTGCTGGACATCATGATGCCCGACATGGACGGGTTCGAAGTCGTGCAGGCCATTCGGGCCGATCGGGACTCGGCGGATTTGGCCGTCATCATGGTCACGGCCAAGGACAACAGTGAAGATATCGTTCGGGCGCTGGAGCTGGGTGCCGACGATTACGTCACCAAACCGATCGATTTCGCGGTGGTGCTGGCCCGCATCAAAACCCAGATGGCGCGGCGCAATCTGGAACTGGCCCTGCGCGAGTCGGAGGAGCGCTTCGCCCTGGCCGCTCGCGGCTCCAACGACGGCCTGTGGGATTGGAACCTGCGCACCCAAAAAGTATATTTCTCCGATCGGTGGAAGGCCATGCTGGGTTGGAAGCCCGACGAGATCGCCGACAGCATTCAGGAGTGGTTCGACCGGGTTCACCGCGACGACCTTGGCCGATTGCGGCTGATGCTCGAGCGCCACCTGTCCGGCGAGGCGGAAAAGCTGGAGTGCGAGTACCGCATCGCCCACAAGGACGGCAAGTTCCGGTGGATGCTGTGTCGGGGAATGGCGGTCTGCGACGTGTCGGGACGAGCCTATCGAATGGCCGGCTGGCAAACCGACACCACCAATCGGGGCGAACACGACATACTGACCTCGTTGCCCAATCGCGGCCTCTTCCTGGATCGCCTCAGCAATACCATTCAGCGCTGCAGCCGATCCGGCGACCAGTCGTTTGCGGCCTTCTACGTGGGGATCGATCGCTTTCGGGTGGTCAACGACAGTCTGGGTCACAAGTGGGGAGACCAGATCCTGATCAAGGTGGCCCGTCGTCTCGAGACGCTGTTGGACCCCGGAGATACGCTCGCTCGCCTGGGCGGCGACGAATTCTCCATTTTGGTGGAGGGCATCAACAGTATCGGTTCGGCCACCGACTTCGCCAACCGGGTTCGCGAGGAACTGGCCCGGCCCATCGAGTTGAACGAACAGGAAGTCCACATCACCGCCGGCCTGGGCATCGCCCTGGCCGACGATCAGTCGGTCGGCGCAGAGGAAATCCTGCGCCGTGCCCACTCCGCCCTCGATCAAGCCAAGGCCCGCGGCAAGAACGCGGTTCACTTCTACGACAACCACATGACCGAGGTCCTGATCAGCGAATTGCAGATGGAGAACGAGCTGCGCAGGGCCTTGGATCGCGAGGAACTCTATCTGCAGTACCAGCCCCAAATCGATACCTGCAGCGGGCGAGTCGTCGGTGCCGAGGCTCTGATTCGCTGGAAGAGCGAAAAATACGGACACATGCCGCCGGGCCGGTTCATTCCCCTGGCCGAGGAGACCGGTTTGATCGTGCCGATCGGCGATTGGGTCCTCGAGACCGCCTGTCGCCAGAATCAGGCGTGGCGCGATGCCGGCCTGCCGCCGATTCGCGTCGCCATCAACCTCTCTTCCCGACAGTTCCGCCACCACGACATCTTCGCTTCCGTACAGCGCGCCTTGGATGAATCCGGATTGGACCCCACCGGGCTCGACCTGGAATTGACCGAAAGCCTGTTGATGGAGCACGTCGAAGAGACCATCGCCTACTTGGAACGCCTTCACGAGTTGGGGGTCCAGATCTCCGTCGACGATTTCGGGACCGGTTACTCGTCACTGGCCTATCTGAAGCGGTTTCCGCTGGACACCCTGAAAATCGATCGATCATTCGTCACCCACATCACTTCGGACCCCGACGATGCGGCGATTTGCAGCGCGATCATCGGTATGGCGCACAACCTGCGCATGCGGGTGATCGCCGAGGGCGTGGAAACCCAGGAACACCTGTACTTCCTGCGCGACCTCAATTGCGACGAATTGCAGGGCTTCTTTTTCAGTCCACCACTGCTGGCCCCGAAATTGGCCGAAATCCTCAAGAATAACAAACGATGGCTGCCGGGACAGGAGGGCCTCAATTGAGGTGTCTCGGCAATCCGGGGACGATCACGAATCCGATCTCTGGTCCAGCAAGGTGTGGATCTTGTCCAGCAAACGCTTGAAATCGATAGGCTTGGTATCGTAGTCATCGCAGCCGGCATTCAGGCCCTTCTGCCGATCGCCGCTCATGGCGTGGGCCGATAGCCCGATGACGGGAATATCTTGAGTTTCCGGATTCGACTTGATGCGCCGTGTCGCTTCCCACCCGTCCATCTGGGGTAGGCTCATATCCATCAAAATCAGGTCTGGTTTGACTTCTTCGACTTTTTCCAGGGCCTGAAGGCCGTCAACCGCCTCGGCGACTTCGAATCCTTTGCGCTTGAGACGGCGTGACAACATGTCACGGTTCATTTCGTGATCTTCCACCAGCAGGATCTTGTTCATCATGCGGGGACCTCCCCTCGATCGCCACGCGAATCATTCTGTTCACTCAAGTATAGAAGTATTTGCTTTTTCAATTGCTTCAAAAACTCCCTATCTTTGATTTCGCTTGGGTGGCCGAGGTGGGTAAGTCGGCCCAGAACATGTAGTTGTGACTCCGCGGCGGGGCTTGCGGAGGTGATGAATACGATGGGGATTTCCGTGAAACGATGGTCCTTACGCACGTGTTCGAAAAAGTCGTAACCGTCCATTTCGGGCATCATCAGATCGAGGAAGATGAGTGCGGGGTGCTGGTTTTGAAGCAGTTGTAGGGCTTCGCGACCGCCTGCCGCCTCCACCACGGGCCAATCGCCCTTTTCCAACGCCTTGCTCAACATGCGGCGCGACACGCGATCGTCGTCCACGACCATGATCGGCCGCTCGGAGGGAGATCCGAGCAGACGCGTCGCCAATCGCGCGATGCGCTTTTCCTCGATCGGTTTGATCAGGTACCCCAGCGAGCCCAGAGTGTAGGTGACGCTGATGCGGTCCATCATCGAGAACATGATAACCGGCTTTTCACTGGTGGTGGGATGGCTCTGTAATCGCAACAAGGTCTCCAGACCCAAGAAGTTGGGCATGGTTCCGTTGAGCACCAACAGCTCCGGCCTGACTCGATCGGCCACCTGGACGGCCTCTTCTTCGCTGCAGGCGGAGTGGATTTCGAGATTTAGTTTTTCCAGTTGAGAGATGAAAAACTGAGTTTCGTCCTCGTTGTCGTGGACCAGCAAGATCGAACGGGGTCCATCCGGGTGGGCTTTGCTCGGCAGGATCGGGCCGGTGAATGCCGGAATGCACACGCGAAAGGTGGTGCCCTCGCCCGCCACGCTTTCGGCATCCAGGGTTCCGCCCATCATTTGACACAGGCTGTGGCAAATGGCCAGCCCGAGGCCGCCCTCGTCGCGTTCGGTCAATACCCCCGGCGTTTGAGTCAGGACGCCGCGAAACAGGCGCTCGATGCGATTCTTGGGAATGCCGCGACCGGTATCGCGAACCGTGAAGGTCAGCCACGGCAGTCCATGGCGCTCCTGCATCTCGATCTTCAGCGTGATCTCGCCGTCCTGTGTGAATCGGATCGCGTTGTGCAGCAGGTGCAGCAGTACCTGACGCAGCTTGCTGATGTCGCCCTCCAGCGTTTCCAGGTGTTCTTCCGCCTCGATGGAAAAGCGGTTGCCGGATTGGGCCAACTTCGCATCGATCGTGCGCGCCAATTCGTCGGCGAAATCCACGGGGTGGAACAGGTCGTACACCACCTGCATTTTGCCGGCCTTGATTTTGGAAAGCTCCAAAATGCTGTTGATCTTCTCCAGCAGGTGTTGGCCGGCCGACTCGATCTTCTTGATGTCGGGCAGCGGCGTATCCCAACCGTTCTCGCGGCAGGCATCGCCGACCATTTCGCTGTACCCGATAATCACGTTCAACGGGGTGCGCATTTCGTGACTCATGTGGGAGAGGAAGGCGTCCTTGGCTCGATTGCTCTCCAACGAGACCTTTTCCGATTGGATCAGGTTGTGGATTTCGGCGTGTTCGTGGCGGCGGATGCGGTCGCGTTCGCGGGTCAATTCCTGCCGGGTCTGAGCCAGAATCCCCTCGATTCGACGCGTCTGGTTTTGAGCCTCGTGGAGGAGCGTCTCACTGCGCACGAGAGATTCCTGTAAATCTTTTATTTGAGTATCTTTATGCCAGGAGTCGTCTTGTGTGACGCGCAGCAGTCGGCGTGCCGCGAGCGCCTTGTAGACGGCATAGAACGCCAGGGCGAAGGCGATCCCGGTCAACAGCGTCATACCGACCGGGGACATGACGCCCGGTTCCGCCGGCAGTTCCGAAGCGCCGACCGGCACCGTCTGGGCCAATCCTTCGAGGAAAAAAAGAGGGATAGCCACACTCGTGCGCAGCAGGACCCGTCGCCCCTGGCCGTGCGCCGGCCGAGCCGGGTCGACCCGTTTCGGCTTGGTCGCCGATGGGGGATGGGTGGGTTCGTCTCGAAGCGTTTCGTGGCGTACGGGGACCATCCCTCGCCGATCGGCTTCGGCGACGACCGTCAATTGCCGGCGTTTCCCCGGACGCGTACGGGAACCGGGAAGGGAGCCGGATGGGTCCTTGCCGACACATTCATCGAGAAAATCCTGGGTTGGCTCTGAAGCAATCATCATAGGCGGGAAGGGTCTCCGCGAAACCGTTGCCCGAAGAGTGTCGGCCGAAAGTGCGCCGACTCGTTGACGCGGCAGGAACGGGTTTGGGATGGTTTGTAGGGAGCTGTCGGAAACGTACGCCTATTCTATCGGTGAAATGCCTGGAATGATTAAGCTAAATCCTCCTTGGCCGGGTTGAATGATTCACCTTTTCCGCTCGGTGCGACCAGGTGGACCCGCCTCCGGCCCGGGTTGCGGGTTTTTGATGAGGTCGAAAACCAAAAAAGCCACCCGAAAGAACGGGTGGCTTCCTCGTGGAATCGGTGCCTCTCGATGGGTGATCGGCCATCGGGTCCACGCGAATCAGGGTTTGGGAAAAGGGTTCGTTTTCGAACGTCACATGACGAATGGAACGAATCGAAACCCGTTCTCCCGAGTGTGCGCTGCGCGAATCGTCACACCGTGCCGGTACCGCCGGTACCGCCAGTGTCGGTGGTGCCACCGCTGGGCGCCTCGACCATGCCCATCTTGCGCTTCAATTCCAACAGCGAGTCGGATGCTGCGGCTTGGGGCGCATTCAACGCGGTCTCGATCTCGTCGTCGAGATTGCTCATCCCCATGTCGCTGACCTCGCCGTAGGCCTGAGCCAACGATTCTTCCTCGTCGACCTTCTGCTTCATCTTCTCCAGCATCGAGATGGTGCCCGAAGAATCCACGGTGGAGAGTTGCTTGTTGATTTTCTTCATGGACTCCGCGGTTTTGGCGCGGGCCTTCAGGGTGACCAGCTCGTTTTCATAGCGTTGGATGGTCTTGCGGAGCTTTTCCACCTTGGCTTGAAGGGTGTCGGCCATTTTCTTCTGGGCCTGGTAGTCCGTGCTGAGACTCTGAACCTGCTTGGCCGCTTCTTCCTTGCGGGTCAGCGCCTCGGTGGCCAGGCGATCGGCGTCACCGACTTCCATGCCACCACTCTGCGCCTTCTGTAGGAGCAGCATGGCCTTGCGCTCGTAGTCCGCCGCGATCTTGTTCTTGTCGTTGCAATCGCGTTCCAGGCGCAGCGCCAGGGATTTGACCTGGGCCAGGCTGGTCATGGCCTGCTGTAGGTCGTTTTTCAGATCGCGGATGCCTTGCTCCGTCATCTTGATCGGATCTTCCAATTTATCCACGACCGAATGAGCTTCCGATTGGAAGATTTTGAAAATTCGACTGAATACCATACCTACTACCTCCCCTAATTAAGCGCGTGCGTAACCGAGCAGCTCGCCACAGTGCTCGGCCATCGCCAATGAAAGTGCCCTGATCGAACCTTCGAGCTCGTTGAGGTCGAGGTTCGCCAACTGAAGCGTGTCGCGCCAGGCAACGAATTTGCCATCGCCGGAAAGCGTGTAGGCGCCGTGCACAAGATCGGAGTTCATCTGCAGCAAGCGTTTGTAGAGGTCGCCGCTGTTTTCCGGCACTTCCATGATGAGCTGTTCCAGGACCAGGATCGGCGCTTCGCAATCGACGATCAGATTGCTGATGCCGTTTTCCTCGTCCTCGACGACGAACAACTCTTCTGCCAGATTACCTTCCACGATCTTAATGCCGAGCTCAAGCAGGTAGGTCTGGACCTTCTCATAATGCTCTGACATTGATATGCCTCCTTGAAATCACCCGGATGACGGGCCTAAGTATTCTCTATCTTGAATTCTTTGCGATGGGAGTCCCCGAGTCCCTACTCGGTTGGCCCGGAGAGGAATGCCCCGGAGAAGCGGGCGCAGGGTGAGGGCGAGCCGTTCGAAGTCGGCCGCCGAGCCGGCGCCTGGGTCGAATCACGTTTTCAGGCGCTTTTCCAGTTCGCGATAGGCGATGTTGATTTGTTGGGTCAACTCCTCGGCCACCTTTCGTTTCTCCGCGGACTGATTGTGCAAATCTGGATGGTACTTCCTCAGAAGTTTCTTGCGTGCCGCCCTAACGGTTTCCAGATCAGAACCGTAGGGCACCTCGAGATTGGCGTAGTAGCGCGCCAGGTCGGGATCCTCTTGGGGGCCGCCGCCGCCGGTCGCATGACCGTACGAACGGTCGCTGGAAGTACCACCGAGATCCTGATCGAAATGAGACGTGTCGTGAGCCTGGCGATCGGCGGTGCCGGTGCCGCCCTGCGGCTGACCCAGAATGCGGGTGACCGCTTCGTGGGTGCGGATGGCATGGGCATTGGCACGCACGATATCTTTCAGACGATCAAACATGCTCATGGTGGTTTCCAAACGCGAGAATGGCTTCATCATAACCGGTTTATCCTTCAAAACCCAACCGCTAATCTGACCGGTCGGGGTCTGGAAAGTCCGGCGTTTTGAGTGGTGGAAAGGGGCCAATCGCGGCGAAATTCCCCGCGGCTCGGCAAAGGCTGACCGGTGCCTGCCCGGCTTCAATAGAAATCCCAGCGACCCTTGGCGTAGTAGCGGTGCAGGCTCAGGTCGTCGGTTTCGGAATTGACCGTGATTTCGTCCAAGTCCTCGAGGATGCCCTTGCCGAAATGCGACATGGAGATCATGGCGTCCCGGTTCAGGAATCGGGTGTCGATGGTGTCGAATCGCTGGTCGCTCAACAATTCACGCATACTTCGCGGCGGCGCGGCCGGCAGGTTCCACCCCAGGACCCAGCCCCATTCCCCCATGGTGGGAATGTGGTTGTGGAACGTCGTGGTCTGCAGGTCGGCGGCGCCCATGGTCTTGTAGATGCAGGTGAAGGCCTGGCGCGAGAAGAACGGGCTGGTGGCCTGGGTGATCAGGGTTCCGCCCGTGATCAGGTTCCGCTTGGCAAGGCGGTAGAACTGGACCGAATACAGGCGAGCCAGGTCGACGGTTTTGGGATCCGGCAAATCGACGATGATCACGCCGAAAGGCATGCGATTCTCTTCCAGGAAGAGGTAGGCGTCGCGGTTGACGACCTGGACGCGGGGATCGTCGAGTGCGCCGCCGTTCAATTCGCGCAAGACCGGATGCTCGCGACCCAGGCGGGTGACGGCGGGATCCAGGTCGACCAGCACGATGTCCTCGACCTCGGGATACTTCAACAACTCGCGCGCGGCGAGGCCGTCGCCACCGCCCAGAATCAACACGCGTCGTCGATCCTGGCTGAGGGCCATGGCGGGATGAACCAGCGGTTCGTGGTAATGCGCTTCGTCGTAACTGCTGAACTGTTGGTGCCCGTTGAGGTAGAGCCAGTGGTCCTGCTTCCAACGGGTCAGGACGATGCGCTGGTAGGGCGTCTGTTCCTGGTAGATCACCTTGTCCCGGTAGCGTGCCTGCTCGCCGAACAGCACGATCGGTTTGGCGAACAGGGCCAACAACAGCAGGCTGGTGCCGGTGGCGAAAAAAGCCAGGTACCAATTTTGGCGGCCGGCGAGGCGGTCTTTGAAAACCGCCGTCAACCCGATCGCGGCGGCCAGGTTGATCATGCCCAGGATGATCGGGGTGTAGGTCAATCCGAGATAGGGCAGCGCGACGAACGCGAAGAGCAGGCCGCCCAGCAAGGCGCCGTAGTAATCCTTCTCGAGGATGGTGCTGATGTTGTAGCGCAGTTCCTCGAATTCTTCGTTGATTCGCGTCGCCAAGGGCATCTCCATCCCGATCAGGAACCCGATCGCCATGGCTACCGAGTAGATCATCACCGCCAGGCTTTCGGTAAAGGCCGCGATGAAGTAGATGAAGGTGGCGCTGGCCGCGCAAAGTAGGGAAAGGATGGTCTCGGCCAGCACGAACCAGGTCAACAGCCGTCGATTCAGGTGCTTGCTGAATCGGCTGCCGAGGCCCATCGCGAACAGCATCAGCGAAATGATCAAGGTCCACTGCTTAACCGAATTGCCCAGCAGGTAGCTGGCCAGGGTGGACATCGCGTATTCGGCCACGATGCCCGAGAAGCCGGTTGCGAAGATGCACAGCTTGAGCATGCGCCCGCGCAAGCGATGTTGCCGTGCGGCGACCGCGTCGCCCGTCGGGGAAGTGGAGGGATCGGGCGTTTGCGGAATCGCTGGATTCGAAGCGGGTAGGGAGGTCATGAGGGGGATCGTTTCCTGGAATGTGGCTGGCTCGGCGTTTCGAGGCGACCCGCCTCGGCCAAATCGCATCCGGATGAACCGGAGATCGAGGCGGTTCGGCGCGGGGACGGGTGGTTCAGAGGATCCAAGTGATCAGCATCGAGGCCGAGATGTAGGAGGTCGCTTCGATGAGGCCCGCGCCCACGTTGGGTTTTTCCTGGTTGACCAACTCATCGGTCAGGCGCGCGCCCGGCAGCAACAGCCGGTCGGTGGCGATGCGCAGCAGGGGCAACACGATCACGCCCAAGGCCGCGTAAGCCGCGAATCCCGACATGTTTTCGGCCCAGGATTCGAAGTCGCCGCTTACCGCGATGCGCAACACGTTGCCCAAACCCACCAAAAGGCCGGCGAACGCGACACCTACGGCCACGTTGTCCTTTTCCACCTCGTCGTGCAGGTCGAACTTGTTCGTCAGGTTGTACACCCGCGTCACGATCACCAGCGCCAACTGGCCCAACAGCCAGAACACGATGCCCGTGACCAGGTCGCCGTCCTGACCGGAGAAGGCCCCCGCGAAAATGAGGCCCATCGCCATGTAGTTGCCGGCTTCGATGGCGCCGGTTCCCTCGTTGCGGTCGTCGATGATTTCCTTGACGTTGTCGAACTTGTGGAGAATCAGTTTGTCGTTGATGAAGCCGGAGAAGTTCAGGAGAACGACGGCGAAAAGGCCGAAAAAGAAGATGTCGATCAGATCTTCGCCGAGACCGTTCGAGGGGCCCAGCAAGACGCCGCCGATGGCGAAGACGAGGCCGAGCATGTAGCCCGCGACGGTGATGGCCACGGCCAAGTTGTCGTGTTCGACCAATTGGTCCTTCAACTTGAAACGAGGGTGCATCAGGTCGAACACGAATTTACCGACCACGAACAACACCATCACGGCGGCCAGGTAAACCAGCGAAGTCAGGAATTGATCCAAAGTCATTGTTCCTCTCCCATGAGAATGCGATTGATCCGACAGGGGCCGCCGATCCGGCCTTATTTACCACCACTGGAAAAGCTGCGGCTGCGTGAGCTGCTCATGCGGCTGCGGCTGGTGCGGCTGCTGGAGCTGCGAGACTTGCTGGTGGTCGAAGTCGAGCTGCGCGTGACGCTGCGGCCGTAGGTCCGCTTGGCGACCTTGTCCCTGAATTTGGTTTTCGATCGTGCCTCGCGGGTTTGGGCGCGCTGGTAGAAGTTCGGCTTGGTTTTGCGCGTGTAGCTGCCGGCGGTGCCGTATTGCTTGTTGCGGCCGTAATAGGGCACCCGGTTTTTGTAGTAGTTGTTGTGGTAGTTGTTGTAGTACTTGCGCTTGAAGGGGCTTTCGAAGACGTCGAACACGCTGCTGATGAAGGCGTATTTGCCGTAAAACTCCCAGAAACTGTCACCGGAGCTGTTGGTGCGCCATTGCCCGTACTGTGGGTTGCCCACGTACTGGTAGCCCGTTGGTTGCGGCGTGGTGCTCTCTTCACCCTTGCTGGTCTTCATGGCGATGGTCATGCCCAGGGCGCCCTCGTACTTTTTGAAGGTCTCTTCGGAGACCTGGATCCAACCGGTTTCGTGGGTTCGGAATTTGGGCTCCTCGCCCGGAAGGTCCTGTAGGAAATAGACCCGGTATTGGTGATAGGGCGTTTTGACGAAGTTGCCGTCCTGCTTCATGTCCTCGAGGACAATCGAGTATTCCGGCGTGTCCTTGAAAAGCGCGATGGTTTGGGCCAGGCCGTCTTCCGGTGCGCCGGAGCAGGACCACAGGAACAGCATGGCGGCCAAAGCGGCCCATGTGGAATGAGAGCGTTGGATATTCACGTGCAGCACCTCGGTTTCGTCGTGGTTCGATGGTGGATGGCGGGGTTTCGGCGGGTGGTCCCGCGGAACTCAGCGGCCACCCGGCAGGATGTTGGTGAATTCGTATTCTTCGACGTAGAAACCGGCAGCGGCTTCGAAGTCGTTCTCGCCCCACTGCTCGACGCTCACGAAGCTTTCCTCGTCGTCGCTCAGGAAGGTCCAGGAGATGAACTCCTGACCGGGCGCCTTGCCGTCTTCGTAGAACAGGCCGCTATCTTCCTCGTCCAGCGTGAATTCCTTGTTCTGGTAATGGATTTTGCGCGGCGGTTCGTCGAATTGGCCGATGTGTTTGGCCAGGTTCTCTTCGATACTGGACATGCGGATCTTTTTGGCGAAGGACCATTCCACTTCGTCGTCCTCGTAGCGCTCGAGGAAGACCAGCGCCCCTTCCGCACGCAGACACCATTCTTCGGCTTCGTCGTTTCGGCCGTATTCGTAGACGTTGTAGCCCACGACTTCCCAGGTCTTCATGTTGTAGTCGACCAAAAACCCGACTTTCATTTTCGAGAGGGTCAGATCGTGGAGCGGGTCGATTTGGGATTTGGGGTCCGGTTTCTTCTTGAACATGTCGAACAAGCCCATGGTGTTCGTTTCTCCTCAACGTATTGCCGGCGCCTGGGGCCCTTCAGCGCCACCGTGGTGGCGAGGTGCGCCCGTGCGGCCGGCTCGGGTCTCGCTTCCGCGCTCGCGGGGAATAGGGAACCGTGGGCCGCGTGCCATGGCCATCGGGAATCACGATTGGAGCGAAGGGGAACGAAACCATACCTAGTCTATCTATTAGACGGCGGGAATCCAAAGCAAAAGGTGTCTTCGAATCAAGGACTTTTGCGAACTCGCCCGCTGTCGTCCCGATCCGTGGCGCCTTCCGTCTCAATCGTAAGTGGCCCGTCGAGGATAAAGGAGTCGAACGATGTGCCTTTCGTCGTGCGGGCGACGGCACTTCGGCTCGGTCGGGTCGGCACCCATGCCGCCGACCGCGCCGAACCGGCCGTCGCGAAGAGTTGTTTGGCTCAGTCTTCCTTCAACGAGGCGATGGCCACCTGGATCGTTTTCAAAACCGTCTCGCCGATGACCGCAGCGTCGGGGAATTCGGCCCGGGTGCGGTTGACCAGAACGCCGCTGATACAGGCGCCACCCAGTCCGTAGGCCGATGTCTGGGTCAGCACGGTACCGGCTTCCATTTCGTACGACAGCACGTTCAGGTTCTGCAGCTCTTCGATTTTGTTGGCGAGTTCGCGGTGGACGAAACCCTTGCGAAAGGAATCCTTGCGGCCCTGGCCCTGGTAGAAGGTGTCGGACGAGGCGGTCACGCCCAAGTGGTAGCGGGCGCCGATGCGTTCGGCCGCGGCGACCAGCCGGCGGACCATGTGGAAGTCGGCCACCGCCGGGTATTCCTGCGGTGCGATGTGGCGCGATGCGCCGTCCATGCGGACGGCCGCGGTGGTGATCACCACGTCGCTGGCCTCGATGTGGGGCTGGATCGCACCGGTGGTGCCGATGCGCAGGAATCGCTTGACGCCCAACAGGGCCAGCTCCTCGACCGCGATCGCCGCGGACGGGCCGCCGATACCGGTGGACATGACCAATACCGGGGTTTCACCCGAAAAACCCAGCATGGATCGATACTCGCGGGTATTGGCCAAGTCGCGGGCGTTCTCCAGGTGCGTCGCGATTTTCGGGACGCGGCCCGGGTCTCCGGGGATCAGGGCGATTTCCGCACCTTCCAAATCCGAGCGATTCAATCCCAAATGAAATACGTCGTGATTTCCTTCAGACAAGCTGTCCTCCTTCGGCGTGGGTGCGGCGCCCGATTCGTACCATGGGGCCGCAAATCTTTTCGATGGCAGCCAGGCTTCAGGTGTCGGAAGTCGAAATGGTCGGTTCGGTGGGAACCCGCGGGGCGAAGAGGCCAAATCGCTTCAATGTCTCGATGGCGGGAACTGCCAATTCTCGAAGGGGATCGGCGGGCACCTGAAATCCTGTTGCGCGAGGCCCAAAATGGGCTCAGGCCGAGCATTGTAACCCGGATTTTCACTGAAGCGGGAATCATCCCGCAAAGTCTATGGTGCTGCGCTACAATGAGAACCCGTGTGCAAAGGAGCGGACATGATTGAGAAGTTCGAAAGTCCTGCCGCGTGGCGGGGGACCGCCCTTTTTAAGCGCCCCGATTGGGAATACCGCTTGAGCGTGGAAGAGCTCGCGGAAATCGAAAGGGCCTTGCGACGGATCAAACGCAGAGGTCTGTCGCTCACGAAAATAACGCGCGAAGATTTTGAATTGCCCAGGCTGGAGCCCGTTCTGGCTTCGGTTCAGGAAGGCCTGGAAAACGGTTCCGGCGCCGCCCGGATTCGCGGGATCACGCCGGGCCTGTTCGACGAGGACGATGTGCGCCTGATCTTCTGGGGATTGGCGCGTCACATCGGTACGCCGGTGTCGCAAAGTGCCAAGGGCGAACTGATGTTTTCGGTTCGCGACGAGGGCTTCGGCGAGCAGAGTGCCAAGACGCGGGGGCCCAATACCAACAAACGCTTGAGGTTTCACACCGATCGTTGCGACGTGATCGGATTTCACTGCGTGCGTCAGGCCAAGATCGGTGGCGACAACCTGCTGGTCAGTTCCATCACGCTTCACAACGAAATCCTGGAGCGGCGCCCCGATTTGTTGATGGTTCTGTACAAACCGTTTTATTACAAGCGCCACAACGTGGATACCGGCAATCCGCTGCCCTATTTGAGGCAACCGGTTTTCGCCATTCACCAGGGGCACTTCATCGGCAATGTGTTGCGGGTGTTGATCGAGCGGGCCCACACCGTTCCCGGTGTGCCGCCCCTGACGCCGGTGCAGCGCGAGGCCCTGGACTTTTTGGACGAGGTGGCCGAGGAAACGGAGCTCCACGTGCGCTTCCGCCAGGAGCCCGGCGACATGCTGTTCATCAACAATTTCGTCGTGTTTCACCGGCGCGACGCTTTCGAGGATCACGGTGAACCCTCGTTGCGGCGACACCTGCTTCGCCTTTGGCTCTCGGTGCCCAACAGCCGCCCCCTGTCCGAATCGTTTCGCGCCAACTACCGCGAAATCGAAGCGGGCGCCATACGGGGCGGCATGCCCCCCATTGGACCCGATTGAACCCGGTTCCTCCACGCCGCGAAGCCACTCCGCGCGAACCATCGCGTTTCGAGACCGTACATCTCCTAAGATTCCGACATCCAATCTCTTACTATGCGCAACAGTTGCGCTGCCCTCGAAATCATTGGTTTTCCGCAGATCAGGCGGTCGCTCGGCGCCATCGACCCACGCGAATCCACGTCACATCGATTCGGGTCGCCCTGCGCGTCGGGTTTTTAGGAGGATTTTAGAATGCGAACGCACCTTTCTTTTCTGGCAATTTCGTTGTGTTTCTGTCTCGGTGGGTCGCTTTTTGCGGCCGGGCCCGATTGGCCCCAGTGGCGCGGCCCGGACCGCACCGGCATCGCTCCCGCCAAAAACCTTTTGACCCAGTGGCCCAAGGACGGGCCGCCCTTGGTGTGGCGAAATCAGGGGCTCGGAAACGGGTACAGCTCGCTCGCGATCCATGGGGACGCGATCTTCACCATGGGCGATATCGGTGAAAAACAATACGTGGTCGCCGCCAGCCGCAAGGACGGTTCGGTCCTTTGGAAGACCGAGGTGGGCAAGGCCTGGGTCGATCAGTACGGCGGCACCCGTTCGACCCCTACCTACAACGACAACCACATCTACTCGATTTCCACCGAGGGCCTGTTGACCTGCCTCGCGGCCAAGACCGGCAAGGTGGTCTGGAAGAAGCATCTCAAGCGCGAGTTCGGCGGGTTCATGGCGGCCGGTAACGATTGGGAGTGGAAATTCTCCGAATCGCCGTTGGTCGACGGCGATCGCGTGGTGGTCACTCCGGGTTCGAAGGATGCCTTGATCGTGGCCCTGAACAAAAAGACCGGCGCCGAGATCTGGCGCACCAAGCAACCCGACATGGGTGAAAAAGGAGCCGATGGCGCCGCCTACGCGTCGATCGTGATCGGCAACGCCCTCGGGATCAAGCAGTACGTGACCCTGACCGGGCGCGGTGCGGTGGGTATCGCGGCCGCCGACGGCAAGTTCCTGTGGGGCTACAACCGAATCGCCAACAAGGTCGCCAACATCCCCACACCGATCGTGGAGGGCAACCACGTCTTCGTGTCCACCGGTTACGGCACCGGGGCGGCACTGTTGGAAATCGTGCGCGAGGGTGACGGCACCGCGGCCAAGGAAGTCTACTTCCTGGAGGCCAACAAAATGCAGAACCACCACGGCGGCATGATCTACCACAAAGGCCACATCTTCGCGGGCACGGCCCACAACAAGGGGTTTCCGATTTGCCTCGACATGAAGAGCGGCGACATCAAGTGGGGTCCCGTACGCAACGAGGGCAAGGGTTCCGCCGCCCTGTCGATGGCCGACGGCCACCTGTATTTCCGCTATCAGAACGGCTTGATGGTTCTCGTCGAGGCCACCACCGACGAGTATCGGGAAAAAGGTTCCTTCATGATTCCGGAGGTCAAGAACTTCAGTTGGTCCCATCCCGTGATCGCCGGTGACAAACTGTACCTGCGCGAGCAGGACAAGCTCTACTGTTATGACTTGAAACGAAAGTGACGGTTCCACCACCGTGGCGGGTGGGGCCGGAAACGGTGCCGCCCGTGCGGTTTCGCCATCAATGTCCCTCCGGATCACCCGTTCTCGCCGGAATAGGTGAACGTGAATCGATGTCAAGTTCGGTGAGTTTTGGCCGACTTTATTATCAATTCACCGGACCACATCATTTTTTTGGAGGCGGTATGCGACGTGTATTTGTGACCCAGGAATTTTCCGAGCTGCGTTACGTTCAATCGCTTCTCGGGGAGCAACACATCGACTTTGTGACGAAAAACGAGCACCTGATGGGAACGGGCTCGGCCGCGGGTGAAGTGCCCCCGTTTTTTTGCCCCATGGAAATCTGGATCGCCGACGATCAAAAAGAGGAAGAAATCGCCGCGATGATCCAACGCAGTTTGAAAGCGCCGCGCCTGGTACAGGCGTCCTGGCGATGCCAGACCTGTGGCGAGGAAATGGAAGGGCAGTTTTCCGCCTGTTGGAAATGTGCCGCACCCGATCTCTCTTCGGCGATGCACGCGGATTGAGAGCGGCCGCCCGGTGTGAGCCGGTCGAATCGCATCGCCGGGTTCCCCGAAATGGGTCGCAAGGGCGGGCACCGCGGTGATGGGCGACACCCGCACCGGCTTCAGGCCACCGTGGCGATGACCTTGAATTCGACCGCGATGGGTGTGGGCAGCGCGCCCACTTCGACGGTGGTTCGGGTCGCCCCGATCGAGGCGAAGGTTTCGGCATAGACTTCGTTGAAGATCTTGAAATCGGCCTTCATGTTGGTCAGGAAGACCTGGATGTCGACGACCTCCTCGAGGCTGCTGCCCGAGGCTTCCAAGATGATGCGCACGTTCTCGATGACGGAACGGGTCTGTTCGGCCACGTCGTAGGCCGTGATATTGCCGGCCTCGTCGAGGGTGACACCGGGAATTTGTTTGGTACCGGGCTTCCGGGGACCCACCCCGGAAAGAAACAGGAGATCGCCCACCCGTCGGGCGTGTGGATAGGCGCCCACCGGTTCGGGCGCCTTGTCGGTGTGGATGCGTTGGTCGGTCATGTTCGTTCGCTCCATGCTGTGTGGAAATGGGTCGCGGTGGGCTCGGCGAGTCGACGGAAACTTCGATTTCCGCCGCGGCCGTTCACCCCACCGCGCTTGGTGATCGCGGCGTTGCCCGCCGCTTAGAACTGGATGCAGACGTTTTGCGATTCGGTGTAGAAATCGATCGAGTGTGCGCCGCCCTCGCGGCCGACCCCGCTGGCCTTCATGCCGCCGAACGGCGTACGCAGGTCGCGCAGCATCCAGGTGTTGACCCAGATGATGCCGGCGTCCATGGCGTGGGCCGTGCGGTGGGCACGCGACACGTCGCGGGTCCAGATCGTGGCGGAAAGTCCGTAGCGCGTTCCGTTGGCGAAGGCGATGACCTCCTCCTCCGAATCGAAGGGCGTGATGGTCACCACCGGTCCGAAGATCTCTTCCTGCATGACCCGGCACGTGGGGGTGAGCCCCGTGACGATGGTGGGTCGCAGGTAGTAGCCGCCATCCAGGTGGGACGGCAGGTCGGGCCGCGTGCCGCCGCAGTGTACGGTGCCGCCCTCCTCGCGAGCCAGCGCGATGTAACCCCGAACTTTTTTCAGGTGCGCTTGGCTGATCAGGGCGCCCATGTTGGTCTCGGGTTGTGTGGGGTCACCCACCACCATGGCCTCGACCATCGGGGTGAAACGTTCCAGGAACCGCTCGTAGATCGGCCGTTCCACGAACAGCCGCGATCCACACAGGCAGACTTCGCCCTGGTTGGTGAAGGCCGCGCGCAACGTGGTCGGCAGGCACTGGTCGAGATCGGCGTCGGCGTAGACGATGTAGGCGTTCTTGCCGCCCAGCTCCAGGCTGAGTTTCTTGAACCCGTCGGCCGAATCGCGAATGATGCGACGCGCCGTTTCCGTTCCGCCCGTGAAGGAGATCAGCGGGACTTCGGGATGGCCGACAAGCGCGGCGCCGGCCTTGGGGCCCGTACCGAAGACCAGGTTGCAGACACCTGGCGGAATGCCCGCTTCCTGCAGCACCTCGGCCAGCAGCCATGCGGTCATCGACGTCATTTCCGACGGTTTGGCGACACAGGTGTTGCCGGTGGCCAGGGCCGGTGCGATCTTCCAGGTCAGCAGATAGAGCGGCAGGTTCCAGGGCGAGATCAACCCGGCGACGCCGACTGGCTTGCGCACGGTGTAGTTGAGGGCTTTGCCGTCCATGTGGGTGGCCGATTCCTCGTGGTGGCGGATCGCACCCGCGAAGTAGCGGAAATTGGAAACCGCGCGGGGGATGTCTACCATTTTGGCGAGGGCCACCGGTTTCCCCTGGTCGCGCGACTCCGCTTTGGCGAAGGCCTCGAGTCGCGACTCCAGTAGGTCGGCCACGCGCTCCAGGAGTCGGGCCCGTTGCTCGACGGGTGTGGCCGACCAGGCGGGAAAGGCCCGCTGTGCGGCGGTGACGGCCGCCCCGATGTCGTGTGCGTCCGAATCCGGTACCTGGCCGTAGACCCGGCCCGTCGCCGGTTCGATGTTGTCCATGTAGTTGCCGTTGCACGGGGGTACCATGGCGCCATCGATGAAGTTTTGAATCTGAATGTGTTGACCCATGTGAATTCCTTGTTCCCGGCGATGGGCGGCGTCGCTGTCCGCGCCCTCCCGTCGCCGTTCTGGGCCCACTCGGCGCCGATCGCGTCGGGCGGGCGTATTGTCGAACCGAAAGAGATCTTCCGCAGGAGGTGAACCGGAAAGGTAATTCTCCACCCCGGTCGGCGGTGACTGCGGATCTTCACCGCCGAGGTCACCGAGGTAACGGCGTGAAACCACGTTTGCCTCGAGATTCATTGGTTTGATACAGACCTTGGCTCGCAGGACGGGATGAATGGACTGCCTTTGGGTTCGGCTTCGGCTAGTGGAGATGCGAAGCGATGTCTTCCATGAACCAGCGCATGGACCGCTTGACCGTCTCGTTGTCGTGATTGTTGAAGTCGAACCACAACATCAACCGATCCTCGGAGTGGAAGCGCCGCTGCATCTGGTCTCGAATCGAGGCCGGGCAACCCACCAGGGCGTTGTCGACCGCCTGGCTGATACGCTCGGGGTCGATCGTGCCCTGGAGCGCTTTCCAGTAGTTTTCCAAGGCCTTGTTGGCGTGGGCCCGGGCGCGGCTGTCCCGCTCGGCATCGGAAATGCCCGGCGTGTTGTCCACGAACACCAGGACCGTGCGCGGCATGTAATTCCGTTTCCAGGGACCGCCGTCCGGGTGGAACGAGTTGATCATGCGTTGGTGGGTGGCTTCGATCTGGGCACTGGGCGTAATCGAGAGATTGAAGACGCCGCAGGGATAGAACTGGTTGGCGTAATCCTGGGTTTTGGCGTCGTGGGCGCCGATGGTCAACCACAACAGATCGAGCGGGGCCTCGAAGGGAATCACTCCCACTTTCTCGAAATCCCAAATCGGCGCCAGGGGAATGCGGGTCACGTGACTTCCATGGGCGTGGAGTACGGCCTCCCAATCTTCGTCGCTGCGGAAATCCTCCCGCTCCAAGAACTTGGGGGAGACATCCGCCGAAGAGAAGATGTCGCCGCGGACGAACCGCAGGAAGATTTCCAGCGCTTCCCGAAAGACCTTGCCCTTGACGGCCTTCCAGGCCACCCGCTCGACCGCGTCGCGCGGAAAGATGCCGTAGGGCGTGTTGGAGAAGGGAAAGCGACCGCTGGCGAAGCCGATTTGCAGCCGGCGCTTCTCTTCCGGGTCCAGGCCGTGGAGCAGGAGCGCGGTGCGCAGTGCCTCGGCTCGGGCGATGGGGCCGCCGTTGCACTGGATGTTGAGAATCGCCGAGCCCACCTCGATCTGGTTCGTCTGGGCGAATATCTTGTGTGCCATTTGGAAAATGTCGGTATTCAGGCCGATTTCGCCTTTGAAATCGGGAATCACCGGGTTCTTGTTCTCCTTTTGAACCTGGCAGGAGAGATGGGTTTCGGCGATCCAGGCACAGCTATAACCCAATGCATCGGCCAGGCGAACCTGGTCGAAGAAGTTGAGCAGCATTTGGCGCTCGTTCGGGGTGTACCCGTCCACCTCGGTCTGACAGATGGAAAAAAAGACATCGTATTTCATAAACAACCCGTCCTTCCGCCGTCGACCGGCAGGTTGACACCGTTGATGTAGGCTGCCGCGGGCGAGGCCAGAAACGCCGTGGCCGCGGCCGTTTCCCTCGGCTCGGCGAATCGCTTGGCCGGAACGCTCTGCTTCCAGGCTTCGGCCACATCCTCGGCCGGCTTACCCTGTTTGGCCGCGTTGGCTTCGATCAGCGCGGTCAAGCGCGGCGTATCGGTGAAACCCGGCAGGACGTTGTTGACCGTGATGCCGAAGGGCGCCACTTCGATGGACAGGGTTTTGGCCCAATTGGCCATGGCCCCGCGTACGGTGTTGCTGACGCCCAGGTGGGGAATGGGCACCTTGACGGAGGTCGAGATGATATTGATGATGCGGCCGTAGCCGGCTTCCTTCATGCCGGGCAACAGCAGCCGGACGAGCAGGGACGCGGCCAAGATGTGGTTGCGAAAACCCGCCATGAACGCTTCCGGCTCCGCTTGGGAAATGGGCCCGGGTTTGGGGCCGCCGCTGTTGTTGATCAAAATGTGGATCGGTCCGTCGGCCAGTTCCCCGGCGACCGATTTCTCCAGCAGTTCCTGGTCCCCGATATCGAGACTGATGCTGTAGTGCCCCTTGCCCGGCAGCGATTTCAGAACGTTCGCGAGCTTGTCTTCACTGCGGGCGAGGGCGATCACGGTACATCCCATGCACGCCAATTGGTGCGCGATCGCCGCGCCGATGCCCTGGGAAGCACCACACACCAAGGCCCGTTTTCCGGTTAAATCCAAATTCAAGGTAATCCTCCCTGTTGACTTGGTCCGCGTTTCGATGCGAACGAATGCGCGCGAACCGAGATCGGCCGCGATCCCGTTCCGGTTTCATTCGCTGGCGAAGAGCCGTAGCGCTTCGAATCGCGGAGGGTTGCGTCAGACGTCCGAACCGATCATGTTGCGCACGTCCCAAAGTTCCGGGAAACACTTGAGGTCTTCGCGCGTGCGCAGGAATTGCCATCCCGTGCTTCCACCCGTGCCCGCTTTCTGACCGATGGTTCGCTCGACCATGACCGCGTGGGTCTTGCGCCAGAGCATCAACTTCTCGTCCAGGTCGAGCATGGCTTCGAACAGGAGCACCCAATGGAAGTTCTCGCGGGGGTCCTCGTAGATCTGGCGGACGGTGCGCGTCAACCGCTCGTTTACCTCGTGCGCCTTGCTGTAATCGCGTTTCAGGATTTCTTCCGGAACCGTATAACCGGCTCGTGAGAGGCACATCAGCGCTTCGTCGTACACCGAGGGTTCGGTCTGGATACGCGCCAATCGGGCGCGGATGTCCGGGAGCTTTTCGAAGAATTGCAGGAAAAAGGGATTGCGCAGTCCGTAGGTGAACTCCATCTCGCGGAACTGAGCCGATTGGAACCCGGATGCGGGTTTCAACAGGCCGCGAAATCCGGAGAACTCGATCGGGGTGAGCGTACCGAGCAATCGAATTTGTTGCACCTGAAGTTCCATTATGGCGCCAATTCTCTTGATGGCCTTCAATGCGCGGGAAACGGTGTTTTCGCGAAAGCTTTCCACGAGTCGCGTGGTTTCGTGAAGAACCTCCTTGAACCACAACTCGGCCGACTGATGGATGATGATGAAAAACATTTCGTCCGGGTGATGTGGCTGGGAACGCAGATGTTGGAGATCGAGCAACTCGGGAAGTTTGAGGTAGGAATTGTAGTTCAACTCCTCGAGTACCAGGTCCTTGTAGTCAATCGTCATAAAGAACTCCTGGGCTTGGGAAAGTTCACAAAAAAGAGCCGGAGTTTTGCAAAACTTCCAGTAGAATCCACTAGAAAGACGGCCACCAACGAGCCAAATCAATTGCCAGCGTGCTTCTGCCAGGAAATGGAGAGAGCTTGTCTGTCCTCTTTTAACTGGTTTGGCTACTCTTTGTAAAGAAATATCCCGAGGAGACAAAGCTACATTCATGGAAAGTCATCACTTGCTTACGACCTTCGCGGCAGCCTGTGGGCTAGGCGTTTTTTTTCTCATCCTGGCCCAACGTCTCAAGGTTTCCGCGATCGTGATCCTCCTGATCGGGGGCATCGTGGCCGGACCCCAGGTGCTGAATTTGGTTCATCCCGATCACCTGGGCAGCGGACTGAACGCGATCATCTCGCTCGCCGTCGGCCTGATCCTGTTCGAAGGTGGCCTGACGCTGGACGTGAAGGGTTATCGCGAGGTGTCTCGCGAGATTTGGGGCGTGCTCACCAAGGGCATCCTGGTGACCTGGATCTTTTCGGCCTTGGCCATCAAGCTGGTGTTCGATTTCGATTGGCCCTTTTGCTTTTTTGCCGCGAGTCTCATCATCGTCACCGGCCCCACCGTGATCGGCCCGCTGCTGCAGCGGATCCGTGTCAGGAAGAACATTCACCACATCCTCCACTGGGAAGGGGTCCTGATCGACCCGATCGGGGTGTTCATCGCCTTGCTGTGCTACGAATGGTTCGTCAGCGTCTATCTGGAGAACACCACTACCGGTGGCGCGCTGGGCGGGTACCTGGTCGAATTTTTCGGCAGCGGTTACCAGACCATTTCCTATTTCAATTTCTTCCTGCGGTTCATCGTGGGCATGGTCACCGGTCTGGGACTGGGTGGCGCACTCTACCAGTTTCTCAAGCGCGAGTGGATCCCGGAAGAGTACATGAACATTTCGGTTCTGGCCTACGCCATGGGGATTTTCATGGCGGCCGACCTGTTGGTGCACGAGGCGGGGCTGCTGGCGGTCACCGTGGCCGGACTGCTGGTGGGCTACAAGGATACGCCCCAGCTCGACCGCATCATCGAATACAAGGTCGAATTGAAGGACCTGTTGATCGCGCTCCTGTTCGTGTTGCTGGCGGCAAACCTGGAGTTGGAGAAGTTCATTCACTACGGCTGGCCGCTGTTGATCGTGGTCGGGGCCGTCATGTTCCTGGTGCGACCGCTCAACATCTTCATTTCCACCCGCAAGAGTTCGCTGACCCTCAGGGAGAAGTTGTTTTTGAGCTGGATCGCCCCGCGCGGTATCGTGGCGGCCTCGATGGCCTCGATCTGTGCCTTCCACCTCTCGAACCTCGATTTCAAGGAGGCCGGCTTTCTGGAGACCTTCACGTACTCGGTCATCGCCGGTACCGTGGTCTTCCAGGGGTTCACCGCCAAATTCGTGGGTGGCGCGCTCGGCGTGCTGGAGTCGCGTCCCAAGGGCTGGGTCATCGTCGGGGCCCACAAGCTGGGGCGCCTGGTGGCACAATTCATTCAGGAATCCGGCTTCAGCGTGGTGCTCATCGATACCAACCCGCGCGAGATCAAGCTGGCGCGCCGCGAGGGTTTGGTCGCGATCAACGAGAACGCGATGCAGATCGATCCCGAAACCAATCCGAACCTCTACGGGATCGGCAACTTCCTGGCGCTGACAGAGAACGAGGATCTCAACCGGTTGCTGTGCCAGCGCTGGAGCAACATGCTCAGCGACGCCAATATCTACCGCTGGGTGTCGGAAGAGGCCGAGAACGCGGTCGCCAACGCCAAATTGTTGGTGGGCAGCTCGGTCTGGAACCACCTGCAACTGAAAGCCGTGTTGGCCCAGGAAGAGCGGGAGGAGCTGAAGGCGCGCCGCATTTCCACCAACCTCCAGACCTACCAGCGGCCCGAACAGGTGCTCATGTGCCTGTACAACGGCGAACTCTATCCCTACGTTCCCGCCGACAGCAACGGCCAAGCCCTGGTCCTGACGCTGGCGCCGGTTTCCGGTGGATTGGAGATCCCCAGCAACAAGAAGTGGGTCCTCTTCTCCGAGGCAGACTCGCTGGAGTCCCTGTATCGCAACATGTTGGATAAACTGGCCAACGAATATCCCGAGCTGGATCGCGACACGTTGCTGGGCGAACTCATTCAGCGCGAGGAGGAGTTCAGCAGCCTGCTGGGCCACGGTATCTCGCTACCGCATACCTACAGCAACGCCATCGACAGCACGCTGATCCTCATCGCGCGCGTCGATCCGGCGATCTCCTGTAAACACAGCGGTTCCGACATTTCGCTGGTGTTCATGCTGCTGAGTCCCGAAGACCACCCGGTCGAACACCTGAACCAAATCTCCCAAATCGCGAAATTCGTGATGCGGGAGGAGACCCGGTCGGCGCTGGTGGCGGCCAAAACCGAGGCGGACCTTCACTATGTCATCGAAAACGGGTGATGGCCTCCTGAGCCGGTTCCGACCGGCGCGAATCCCTGTCCTGTCACCATAAGTTTGTGCAGGATTGAAAGTTGCGGCTGCCCGCGTTATCCTGGAGTGCGAATCTTTATCGCAAATCCCCAAAATCTCTCGATGAAGCGACGCCGTAGACCGCCGATCGGTCGTTCTTCGTCCTCCGTCGATGTGTACCCGAATTCACCATGGCAAAAAAGAAGAAAAAACATCCAAGCATCGCCGACCGTCAGGAGATCCAAATCATCTTGGGCAAACTGATGCACAAGGCGCAGGCGATCACCTTGAAGGTGGGTGGCGAGAAGGTGCGTTGCCTCATTTTGGACGAATTGGAAGATTCGTTCATCTTGCGGCTCGATGCCGAAATTCGCGAAAAGCACGGGCTCCAACCGCGCACGCTCATCCACCTGACCTTCTACTACGAGGGCAAGGAATATTACGGCTCGGTGGCGATGCTCGGGTTCGGCCGCTACGAAAACAAGGAGGCCATTCGCCTGGCCTTTCCCCAAAGCATTTCCATCAACGACGAATTCGGCTTGACGCAATTGCATTTGACCCCGCGTAAGGAATTGACCTTCACCTCCACCCTCAACAAGCTCTGTGACGGCCAGGTGGTGAATATCGGTCTCAAGGGCATCGACCTCAAGAGTGCGGAATCGGAGCCGATTCGCGAACTGCTGGCCGTCAACCTGCCCACCAGTTTCGGGTTCGAACTGAACCCCGACCTGCGCATTCACTGCACCGGCAACGTGCTGTACATCCAATCGTTTGGCGAACAGTTGGTGGGCATCGAGTTCGAGGGCCTCGACAAGGATACCCAAAAGATGCTGGCGGACTGGATTCATGAAGAATCCCTGAAGCAGCGCAACCAGGACCTTCATTTTCTGCGCGAGCGCAAGCAGCGGCGCGAAAAGCAGGCTGCCGGAAGCATGGAGGGCGAAGAGGAGGCCGAGGAGATCGAACAGGGACCGCGCCTCGAGGCCGACTACGCCAACACGGTGCTCTCGGAGGGCGACAGCTACATCTTGTTGTTGTCGCGTGACAAGGAGCTGCTGACGCGCATGGGTAAGAGCCTGAAGCGAAAATACGGGGTACTGATTTCCAAGGGGCGCTTCAGCAACGTTCAGAAGATCGTGGAATACTACCAGCCGACCCTGATCCTGATCGACGAGAATCTGGCCACCGTTTCCGGTTACGATGTCTGCAATACCATCAACAAGCACATCGAGGACGAACAGCAGTGCGTGCTGATGGGCGAGGTGGATGAAGGCGGTGACAAGCGGGAACGGGCGCTCGAGGTGGGTGCCATGGAGTACCTGGTCAATTCGCCGTTTCGACCGCTGTCCTTTTTCAAGACGGTGGATGAATTGGTGACGCTCTCCTCCGGCGGCATTTGAGTGGGCACGAGAGACCGGCCCAGCCCGCGGCGATCAGGGTTCGGCTCGATGGGGTTCGCCGTCTTCGGGAGGGGCTTCGTCTCGTTTCTCGCAGTCGGGGTGTCCTTCGGGCAGCGGGAGCGGGTCGTAACCGCCCGGATTGAACGGATTGCAGCGCAGGATGCGATAGGCGGTCAGCCACAGCGCCTTGTGCAGCGGGTAGGTCTTGAAGGCCTGCAGGCCGTAAGAGGAGCAGCTCGGGTAGAAGCGGCAGGACGGTGGCAACAGGGGCGAAATGAAGCGCTGGTAGAACTTGATCAGCATCACTGGGATGAAGTTGATGGCGGTGCGCAGGCGATTCGCGGCCAAACAGGGCCTCCTTCGAACCCCAAATCGGGCTCATCTCCATTGTAAACCCGAGCGTTGAAAATGGCATGCACAGGCCATCGAACCCCGGCCTTTTCTGAACAAAACCACCGCACTTTCGGGTAAGCTGTCAACCGTGGCGTCCGACGACAACCCATCCGTTCCGAACCTCTTCCGAGAAGACCAGGCTCATGTCTCAATTGAAGCACAGGCTCCATGAAATCATATTCGAAGCCGATTCTCCGGCCGGCAAAACCTTCGATCTCCTGCTGATCGTCTGCATTCTCGCCAGCGTGCTGGTGGTCATGCTCGATTCGGTGGGCTCCTACCAGGCGCGATTCGGTCGCGTCTTCCTGACGGTCGAATGGGTGTTCACGGCGCTGTTCACCATCGAATACATCCTGCGGCTCTACTGCGTGGGCAAACCGTGGAAATACGCCTTCAGCTTTTTCGGCGTGGTGGACCTGCTCTCGATCCTGCCCACCTACCTCAGCCTTTTCATTCCGGGCACCCAGTACCTGCTGGTGATCCGCACCCTGCGCACCATTCGCATCTGGCGCATCCTCAAACTGGCCCAGTACCTCCACGAGTGGGACTACATCCTGAAGGCCATGCGCGCCAGTGTGCGCAAGATCGTGGTGTTTCTGGTGGTCGTGGTGACCCTTGTCGTGATCCTGGGTTCGGCGATGTACATGATCGAATCCGAGGAGACCGGTTTCACGAGCATTCCCCGCAGCATCTACTGGGCGATCGTGACCGTGACGACCGTGGGTTACGGCGACATCGCGCCCCGTTCGGATTTGGGGCAGATGCTGGCCGCCCTGGCCATGATCCTTGGCTATGCGATCATCGCGGTGCCGACGGGGATCGTGACGGTGGAGCTGGGACAGGCCCGCAAGGAAGTGTCCACCCAGGCTTGTCCGGAGTGCTCGCGCGAAGGCCACGATCCCGACGCCAAGCACTGCAAATTCTGCGGAGCGCAGTTGTAGGTCCCAACCCCACAGCATTCGCGATAAATCATCCAGAATTTGGCGGCGTAGACCGGTTTCGCAGTTGGGCGACGCTTTTCGGCATGGCTCGACGAGAGATTTGGCAGCGCCTGTCGCTTCCCTCTTTGGGCGTCGTAAGGGCCTGAAAGCGACCCGTCGGCCCGCGGCTTTACCGGCCCAGCCCAACCCACAGCGGCGACGCCTCTCCCTGGATGCTTGGAACTGCGTTGGGCATCGCTTTGATGCGGGGATGTCGCGGAACCCGGTGTGCTGCCCAGCGGGCAATAAAAAAGGCGGCCGCGAGGGCCGCCTTTTTGGATCGTTGCGTTTTCCCGCACTAGAATCGAGCGGAAACCCCGAACAGGAAGGTCTGCTTCAGTCCGGGACGTACGCCGTAGGGACGGCGCGACACGATGTATTCTTCGTCACCCAGGTTGCGGACCCGTCCGAAGACGCGGTAGTGTTCGAAGAGCGTGACCTCGGCCGAGGCGTCGAGTACGAAGTAGTCGTCGATGCCTTCGCCCGCGGGGATGGCGCCCTGGCCGGCCTTGGTGCGCATTTCACCGGTGTAACTGCCGCTCAGGTTGACGTTCCAGTTGTCGCGGCCCAGGCCCAGGTTCAGGGCGTATTGGGTTTCGGGGATGTACGGCAGCTCGTCACCTTCGTCCACGTGCGGGCTCCAATCGGCGAAGCTGGTGTCGAAGGAAGATTGGAACTCGGAGGTCGTGTAGGTGTACACCACGGAGAAGGGGACCGTCCAGCCGTTGCCCACCTGATTGCCGAAATCGTAGGCCAGGCTGGCTTCGATGCCGCTCACCTCGACGGCGCCGCCGTTGAACAGCTCGCCCGCGGAATCGCCGCCACCGGAAACCGTCTCGGCACCCAGCAGGTTGTCGTAGTCGTTGAAGAACCCAATGATTTCCGCGTTCAGCGTGTCACTGCGATGGCGGTAGCCCAGCTCGAAATTGGTGCTGCGCTCTTCTTCGGTGTCCTGGTTCTTGCCCGCTCCGGGAGGCGAGAAACCGCGGTGAATGCCCGCGAAGACGCGATTCGCATCGTCGATGCCGTAGTCGACGCCCAAGCCGGGCACGAACACTTCCACGTCGTTTTCGCGAACGCGGCTGGGACCTTCGCTGCGGTCGGGATCGGCCGTCGAATAGTCCAAACGCTCGTAGTCGATGCTTTCGAAGCGGATACCGGGACGGAAGGTCCAGTTGCCGGCGGAAATGGTGTCCTGTACGAAGAAGGACAGAGCTTCCGCACTGCTGACGCGGTTGGCCTGGGTGCCGCGCGCTTCGGCACGGGTCAACACCATGTTGCCGTTCACCATCTGGAACAGCTCTTCGTCCTGGATGCGGTCCTCTTCGTCCTCGTGGTAGCGCAGGCCCACCTCGATTTCGTGGGATACGGAGGCCGTGGCCACCGACCAATGCAGGTTGGACTGAATGCCGCGGGAATAGTAATCGCGGCGGTTGTTGCGGACGCGCAGATCTTCGGGCGCGCTGTCGATTTCACCGCGCAGGATCGCCACTTCCTCGGCGTAGGTGGTCGGATCGTTCAGCACCGAGGCGGCGCTGACACCGGCGATCTTTTCCAGTTTGTGCCAGTTGCGGAAGAAATCGTTGTTGTAGACGGTCGTGGTGATATCCACGTTGCTGGTGGGCTTCACGAAATAACGAAGCTGGATCTGGTCGTGATCGGTTTCGATGTTGTCCACCTGAGAACCGGCATAGCGGCGGTAGGGCGTGGCTTCGAAGTCCGCTTCGGTCAGGCCCAAGTAGGTCTCGTCGCCGTCCTGCTTGGTCTTGCCCGCCTTCAGCTCCAGCGATTGGTAGATCGAGGCGTCCGCGCGCGAGTTGAAGCGAAGCTTGACCATGTAATCTTCCACTTCGGTACCGGTCTCGTCGCCATTGTCCAAGTCCTTGAAACCGTCCGAATTCAAGTTCAAGGCTTCGACCATATATCCGAAGGTCTCGTAGTCGTTGCCGAGCTGACCGCGGAATTCACGGGTGCCGTAGCTGCCGCCGGTGGCGTCCAACCGTGCCGAAAAGTCGTTCGGTACGCTGGTGGAGACCATGTTGAGGACACCGCCGTTGGTGTAGGGACCGTTCTTGATGGATGCGGCGCCCTTGAGCACCTCGAAGCTCTCCATGCGGGCCGCCGTGGGGAAGTAGTAGGCCGCTGGAGCGGTGTAGGGAGCCGGTGCGATCAGGACTCCGTCTTCCATCAGCGTGATCTTCTGGCTGCGCTCCACTCCTGTGCCCCGCATCCCGATGTTGGGGCGCAAGCCGAGTCCGTCTTCTTCCTGGATGTTCACCCCGGGAAGTTGACGAAGAATGCGGTGAATGTCGGCGTAACTCTGCTTTTCGAGTTTCTCTTTCGAGATGTAGTGCGCGGAACCCGGCTCTTTCGCCGCCGTCTCGACACTGCCGATGACCTGGAACCGCTCGTGTACCACCTGGACCAGGTCTGGCTCTTCGTCACTCTGGTTGGTAGCGGCTTGGGACGATGAGCCAGCGGCGGCATCGTCATCGTCACCAGCGACGGCGGTGGAGGCGGTGGCCCAAAAAAGAATGAGGCAGAAGGTCATGAGGGAAAGAAAAAACCGAAAGTTGTGGGGGTTTCGGCTTCCGCTGAAGGATCTCATGGGAGTGCTCCTTGAAGAAATGAAGTAAAGAAGTCCGCGAGATGGAGAGGAGAGAAGAGCCTGGTCATGTGTCGCTCATGGCAAAAAAAGTCCGTTCGGTAAGACGGGAATGGATGTAAGGTGCTGAAAGCAATCGACATAATCTGATTAACTGAGAATCATTCTCAATATAGCCCCGCCATTCTCGAACAGAACCGATGACCTGTCAAGAGAAACGCTCGGAAATTTTTCAGGGAAGTCGCTTTTTTTATTCGGTTTGCGGCTTTCACGCCGATTTGCTGGCCTCTTGGCGCGTTCCCAACATGAGTTCCGTAAATTCCTCGGCCGGCAACGGGCGACTGAAATAGTAGCCCTGGAACTCGTCACAGCCATTTCGGCGCAGGAACGACAGTTGTTCTTCGTTCTCCACGCCTTCCGCGATCACGGTCAGCCCGAGCGCGTGGCCGATGTTGATCACCGCAATCGCGATCGCCGTATCTTCTTGATTGCCAGGAAGATCGTCGACAAATGATTTGTCGATCTTCAGCTTGTCCAGTTGGAAACGCTTCAGGTAGGAGAGGGAGGAATAGCCGGTTCCAAAATCGTCGATCGCCACCAGCAGCCCCATCTCGCGCAGTTCGCTCAGGGTATCGATGGTGGATTCCACATTGCCCATGGCGATGCTCTCGGTGATTTCCAATTCCAGGCGAAACGGGGACAAATCGACTTCTGCCAGTTGGGCACGGATCGAGGGGACCAGGTCGCGTTGGCTGAATTGGCGCGCGGAAAGGTTGACCGCAACCACGAGCGGCGGCAAGCCGGCCTTTTTCCAGATCAGCACTTGGCGGATCACTTCCTCGAGGATCCATTTGCCCATGGGCACGATCAATCCGGTTTCCTCGGCGAGCGGAATGAACTGGCCTGGGCTGATGAGGCCCAGTTCCGGGTGGTACCAGCGAATCAGGGCTTCGGCACCCACGATGCGTCCCGTGGCGATCGAGACCTGGGGTTGGAAATACAGAATGAACTGCCGCTCTACCAGTGACTTGCGCATCGCGGTCTCGAGGGCCAGGCGTTTGACGCTTTCCGCGTTCATGGTGTGGGTGAAAAATTTGTAACCGTTGCCGCCTTCGCGTTTGACGCGCCGCATGGCCGTTTCGGCATAGGAACTGATCAGGTCCGGCGATTGGGCGTCGACGGGAAAGACCGCGATACCGATGCTGGCGGTGACGTGCACTTCCATGCCCTCGACCAGGAAGGGCCTGCTCAGGACCTTGGCCAGCCGGCCGGCGATTTTTGCCGCGTCGTTTTCATGGCTCAAATTGGACAGGACGAGGGCGAACTCGTCGCCGTCGATCCTGGATACCGTGTCCGTTCCCTTCACCGAGGAACGCAGGCGGTTGCCCACTTCCTGGAGAAGTCGGTCCGCGTTCTGGCTGCCGAGGCTGTCGTTGAAATGCTGGAACCGGTCGATATCGAGTACGACGACGGCGCCCGTCGTTTCGTCCAAGGCGGCTTTGGCCGAGGCCACCGCGAGCTTGTCCACGAAGAGCAGGCGATTGCCCAACCCGGTCAGATCGTCGTGGGATTTATGGTATTCCAGTTGGCGTGCGGTCTGGTGTTTGAGGTTTTCCTGGGCGATCTCCAATTCGTGGGTGCGGGCGTCCACCTCGCGTTCCAGCTCCTGATTGAATTTCCTGAGATGGGTCACCTGGTTCTTGATCTGGAGGCGCATGCGCTCGAAGGCGCCGCCCAGGCGCTGCAGTTCGGGCCATTTCATTTCGGGGATCGGGTGGTCCCAATGGCTGTCGGCGGTGTACTCGGCCAACTGGGCGAACTGGCTGATCGGTTTGGCCACGCTGCGTGAGAGGAAAAAGATCAGGCCGATGCCGACCGGAAGCGCCAAGAGGAACAGCACGGCGATGGGCAGCATGGTCGATGTCATGGCCGCCATGTAGGCTTCGTTGTTGGTGTCGACCCTCAGATCGGCCTCGAGCAGGCCCACCATTCGTCCCTGCCGATCGAAGATCGGGGCCAGGGCCGAAACCCAGGTGCCGTGGGCATCGGTGTAGATCTTGGTATTGCCTGGCTTGCCGGTTCTCTGGATCCCCCGAATCAGTTCGAGGTTTTTGCGGGGGACCTGGTAGATCGAACCGGGGAAGGGCTCGGGGTGTAGCATCACCGCGAACTCCAGCCGACTGGGATCTGAGTCGGCGGCCAGGTGAAAGGTGTACAAGTGGTCGAATTCCAGGTCGTTGGCCTCGCGAACGCGACTCAGGTAGCGCTGCATGTCGCGCCAGCGCGGATCTTCCGCAACCGCATCGCCGCGCAGCGAAGCGTGTATATCCCCGTCGATGTTGAGGGAGGCGGTCATCGCGATGCGCTTCAATTCGTTGCTCAATCGAAGCACGGACTGCCGATGGGAAAGTGCCAGCGAAGCACTGAAAAGGAGGAATCCGATGATCAACATCGCGGCGGAAAAGATGGCCGCCAGTTTGGTGGCCATGCTTTGCATCCTGAGCGTCGCAAAGATCCGAGTCATAACGGGGTGCGTCCTTGTGGCACTGTCACCGGGTCGGACCGGGCGGAAACCGACCTGCCCCCGGAGTTCGTCTGACGGAAAGGGATGACTGACTCGGCGGCGTGATTACTTTGTGATACGAGACAAACGGGAAGGGTGCCCATGAAAGTTGATCGGGCGGAAGGGTGGCAAAGTTGACCGGCAGGCGTGGGAAAAGGTGGCATTGCAGTAATCTGGCGTGTCGGGAAAATGAAAATGGAGATCGCATCCGTGGTGAATGATCGGGGTGTTCGCGGCGTCGCAGACCTGTGCGTCTGCCGAAGAGCGAGCTTTGGGGGAAGGGTAAAGAGATCGTTTGAGAGGGATTTGTCCGCATTCGGGTAACTTTCGAAGGGGAAGTACCGGGGCGTCGCGGAGGACGGATGGGGGCGTCGGTTCGAGCCCGCGAATGCCCTTTATTCGGGAACGTATTTGGCTGGCCCCGACATTTCGAAAAACGGCGAAGACCACCTTTCCGCGAGCTGTGTCAGGTTTATTTTAGAAAACCGGCGAACGGTCGAAGAAGATCTATAGCGAAACTCGCGCGCGGTCGCACCTGTGGTTCGGCCCGTGGGGAGCCCGCGTGGTGGCCACCGTCGATGTCACTTGCCCGGTGCCCGTTCGCGGGCCCGAAGGCCGTGGAATCGGGCGAAAACCGGCTGGATTGCAGACGATGGTTTTCGCCTCGCGGGCATTGCGCCGTCCGGTTTCGCGCGTTTTCGGTATTCCTGCCGGGACCCGAATTCGCTTCGTGCCGGAATCGCTTCCCGGTCTTCCCCGTTTTTTCCGTACAGCCTTTTTTTGTTCTTTGTAATCAGTGGCTTTCGATTCTACAATGTTTGAAACTCCAACCCTGAACGACCCTATCGACCGCAAGGTTTTCGAAGTCTGCTTTCGGGCAGCCGTACCGGCAGTTTTCCAAGGACTGGACAATGTCAGATTTTGAATTTGAAGACGCGGAGCTCATCAACGGATTTCGCGAAGAAAGTCTCGAACACATCGAAGTGGTCGAAACCAAGTTGCTCGATCTCGAGAACATCGGTGTGAATCCGGAAGACATCAATCAGATCTTCAGGTCTATCCATACCATCAAGGGCGGTAGCGGCTTTCTCGGTTTCGAGGCCATCAAGGAACTGTCCCACTACATGGAGAGCCTGCTCGATCTGATCCGCGGGGACAAGGCCGAAATGACAGCGGCCGCGATGGATTCCCTTTTGCGTGGCAGCGACTTGCTCAAGGCGATGTTGAACGATCTCGCCAACCAGGACGAAGTGCCCATTCAAGATGAATTGCGCGTTTTGGACCTTTTGATCAAGGGCAAGGGACACTTGCCGGATGATGTCGACACGGCGGCACCGGTGGTCGAAGAGCCGGTGGAAGAGCCCGAACCCGAAGTGGAAGAGGCTGCGCCCGCGGTCGCGGCGGGACCCACCCCGCTGATGGATCTCGCCGGTGCCCATGGATTGATGAACAAGGGATTCAACGTCTACCGCCTGCCGTTGGATCGCGAGTACCACATGGAAAAGATGAAGAAAAAGGATTTCAAATCGCTTTCCGACTATCTGAATTCCTTCGGCTCGCTGGTCTGGGAGGACGGCAGTTTGGAAAAGGATGGCGCGGAACGGGCCGAAATCGTGTTCGCCACCGTGTTGGACGAGGAGTTTGCCGGAGCCTCGCTGAAAGTCGACGGCGGTGATCTGAAGAAATTGGACAAGGACGGCGTCGCCGCGCTTTTTGCCGCGTCAGCCCCCGCGGAGCCCGCCGCCCAGCCGACGGCCGCGCCCAAACCGGTCGCAGCCAAGCCGGCGGCCCCCAAAGCCGCACCCCCGAAGGCCGCGGCCAAACCCGCCGCGCCCAAACCGGCTCCGAAGCCGGCCCCCAAGCCGTCGGTGGCCAAGGTCGGCGACGGCGACGTCAAGCGCAAAAAATCCGCGGCGGCCAGCTCGACGACCGGGTCCTCCACCATTCGCGTCAATACTTCGCTGCTCAACAAGCTGATGAACCTCGCGGGGGAGTTGATCCTGTCGCGGAACCAATTGGTTCAACGGTTGGACAACAAGGACCTGCCCGAGCTGCAGAGCCTGAACCAGAGGCTCACCGAGCTGCAGGAAAGCGTCATGCAGACCCGCCTGCAGCAGGTGGGTGCGGTGTTCAACAAGGTTCCCCGCATGGTGCGCGACCTTTCCAAATCGCTCGGCAAGAAAATCGAGGTCGTTCTCGAAGGCACCGAGGTCGAATTGGACCGGACGATCGTGGACGCCATCACCGATCCCCTGACGCACCTGGTGCGCAACAGCATCGACCACGGCATCGAAATCCCCGAGGAACGTATCGAATCGGGCAAGACGGCCCACGGTACCCTGTCTCTGCGGGCTTATCACGAGGGCGGTCAGGTCAATTTGGAGATCTCAGACGACGGCAAGGGCATCGATGTGGAGATCCTGAAAAGGAAAGCCGTCGAGAAAGGGGTATGCACCCAGTCCGAAACCGAAAACATGGGGAAACGCGAGGCGCTGAACATCATTTTCCGCCCCGGTTTCTCCACGGCCCAGCAGATCACCGAGATCTCCGGTCGCGGTGTGGGCATGGACGTGGTCAAGACCAGTTTCGAGAAATTGGGCGGCACCATCGACCTGTCCTCGGATTTGGGTCAGGGCACCACCGTGTTGGTCAAGTTGCCCACGACCCTCGCCATCGTTTCGGCGGTCATCGTCGACGTGGAAGGGGCCGACTTCGCCATTCCGCAAACCAACATCGAGGAAATCGTGCGCATCAAGGAGCACGAAATCTCCACCAAGCTCGAGCGGGTCGGCCGACACGAAATCTTCCGGCTGCGCGGGCGCCTGTTGCCCATTTTGCGCTTGGCCGACGTGTTGAAACTGAAGCGCTATTACACCGACAAGGACGGCAACCGCCAGCCGGATCGGCGCCAAAACCTGGCCGATCGGCGCGGACGCGAAGGCAGCGTGGCCGAGTACATGGGCCACAAGCGCGACGGGGAAGACCGCCGCAAGGGCGGGCGCACCTTCTACATCGTGGTGCTTCGCATCGGCGTCAACCAGTACGGGTTGCTGGTCAACCGCATTCGCGACGTGGAAGAGGTGGTCGTCAAGCCGCTGAGCTCGTTCCTCAAGGATATCAAGGTCTTTCACGGAACAACCATTCTCGGCGATGGCCGCGTGATCTGTATTCTGGATTGCAACGGCATTTCCGCCACCGCCCAGCTCAAGTTCGACACCCTGCGCGACATCGAGCAGGACAATGCGCTGCATTCGCACGCCGCGCACCACGAACTGCAATCGTTCCTCATCTTCAACAATCACCCGGACGAGCATTTCGCACTGCCGCTCTCGTTCATCACCCGGATCGAGAAGACCAGCGAGTCCGATATCGAGAAGGTGGGTGACGAGGAGTACATCCAAGTCGGCGGCAAGAACATTCCGTTGTTTCGGTTGGAGAAGCGGATCGCCTGCAAACCGGGGGTCACGGATGAAGAGGGCACCCTGTACCTGTTGATTCCCAATTTGGTGCGCTCGCCCTACGCGATCGTGGCGACACGCGTTCGCGACGTCGTCAACACCAGCCTGGACGTGCAGACCGATACCTTCAAGCGTGACGGGGTGCTGGGCAGCACCATCATCCAAAACAAAATGACCCTGGTGCTCGACATCTACGGCCTGTTCGGCGAAAAGCGGGAGTCGGGAATCCTCAAGGCCGAAGAAAAGCCAAAAGTGCTGCTGGCCGAGGACACGCCGTTCTTCCGCACCATGATCCGCTCCTATCTCGAGGAACACGGCATCGAGGTCATCGAGGCCGTGCACGGTCAGGAGGCCTGGGATATTCTCGAGAAAACCGAAGATATCGATCTGGTACTCAGCGACATCGAGATGCCGATTCTCAACGGATACGAGCTCGTCGCCAAAATCAAGAACCATCCGACTTACGCCCACCTGCCGGTCATGGCGATCACGGCATTGGACAACCCGCAATCGCTGGCCCAGGGCAAGAAAGCCGGATTCGATGCCTATCAAATCAAACTGGATCGCGATGAGCTGATCAAAACGCTCGACGAGCTGTTGGCGATGGGCGAGACCAAATCCTGAGTCAATCTATTTCCGGGACCCTCTCCGAGACCGTCCCGTATCGCGTCATGTTACCTTCGAGATCACCTCTGCCTCCAGGGAGTAGGAATGGAAAAACAATTCATGACATTCTCGATCGCCGACGGGATCTACGGCATCAACATTCTGGGTATCAAAGAGATCAACTACAGCAGTCGGTTCACCGCCGTTCCCCTTGCGGCCGACCACCTGGTGGGTCTCTTGAACCTTCGCGGTCAGATCGTCACGATTTTGGATATGAGCCTCGCGTTGGGTTACAAGACGCGCGACATTCACGACGAAACCAGTCTCCTGATCATGAAGACCAACATGGAATTGAGCCATGTGGCGCGAAAACACGGCATCGACACCCATACCGACCAGGTGGGGTTCATGGTCGACCGCATCGGCGATGTGATCAGTTGCGACGAAAGCGAGATCGAGTCGGTGCCTGCCCACATCGATGTCGATGTGTCCAAGTATTTGGAAGGAGTAGTGAAACGGGACGATTCCCTCGTCGGCATCATCAATGTGCCCGAGCTGTTGAAATACCCATAGGAGCGTGATCTTTGCCTCGTGTACTGATTGTGGAGGACATGGCCACCTACCGAACCATCATTGCCCGCAGCCTCGCCGAAATCGAGGATGTCGAGGTGGTGGGTCGGGTTTCCAACGGGAAAAAGGCGCTCGATTTTCTGGAGCGCAACGAGGTCGACCTGATCACGCTCGATGTGGAAATGCCGGTGATGGACGGGCTGGCCACCCTGAAAGAACTGCGCAAACGGCGCATGCACATCGATGTGGTCATGCTTTCGGGCTTGACCGATCAGGCCGCGCAGCTCACGATCAAGTGCCTGGAACTGGGCGCGCTCGATTTCGTGTTGAAGCCCGCCACTTCCTCGTTCGTGGAAAATCAAAAAATTCTGGTGGAAAGTCTGCGTCAATTCCTGAACAACCTCAAGCGGCGGCTCTCGTTTCGAGCCCCTCCCCGCGTGACGCCACGGTCACCCATCACGCGTTTCGGGACACCGCGTCGCGATACCGCCGGGCGACCGGAAGTGTCGCCCCCGCCGCCGGCACCGACACCGAAGCCCACAGCGCCCCGTCGCACGCGCTTGGTATTGCCGCGTCCCAAAATCGTCCTGATCGGTGTCTCCACGGGCGGACCCAAAGCGCTTTCCGAGGTGTTCGAAACCCTCAAGGGCCCCTTGCCCTTTCCCATCCTGATCGTCCAGCACATGCCGCCCAAGTTCACCAAGTCATTGGCGGACAGCCTCAACAAGAAAACCGATATCGACGTGGTGGAGGCCATGGACGGCGATGTGGTCAAGAGCAATACCGCCTACATCGCACCCGGCGGCTACCACATGGTCGTCATGAACGACGAGGATTTCGGTTTCATCCTGGCCACCAACCAGAATCCGCCCGTCAATTCCTGCCGGCCCTCGGTGGATGTCCTGTTCAACAGCGTGGTTCCCTTCTTCAAGCGGGGTGACATTGCCGCGATCGTCATGACCGGCATGGGGCGGGACGGTGCCGATAGCTGCGAAGTTCTCCACAAGTCCGGCCACTACATCGCCTCGCAATCGGCGGAAACCTGCACCATCTACGGAATGCCCAAGGCGGTCGAAGACCTGGGCATCCAGGACGAAGTCATCGATCTGGATCAGATCGCGCCGTTCATCATGCGGTTGGGCAAGCAGACGGGAACGCTCGGGGCCAAACTGTGGCAATCGGGATCCGGCGCCTGAGGCGATACGGCAAGCCAGGCGACAACCCAAAGACACAGAAGCCGTTGATGGACGCCGTGCGGCCGCCGTACCTCCGACTGCATCGAGTTGCCCATCGGGTTCGTGGTTCCGACGAAGGTCCCGGCAGCGATTGGCACGCGCCCTCTTGGGGCCGAGCCAAAGCCGGACCGCTTATAATGAGAATCAAGGCTCCATCACTGCTTCACTCTGCACACCAAGGATCGCTACGGCCATGAAGTTCCTTCTTCTACTGCCCCTGTTTTTCGTCGCGAGTTTGCGGGGGATGGACGAAACGACGGCGAAGGATGGCGCCAGCCTGCGCGGCATCACGATTTCCTGTCAGGGATGGGGCCGCATCTGGGGCCAGGACCAGTTCGCTCGCGAATTGCCTCGATTGGTAGCGCTCGGAGCCAATGCCGTGGCCACCCATCCCTATGCGGCGATTCGCGCCGACGGTACCGTTGCCTTTCGCGAGTGGCCGGCCGATGCCCCACCGGACTACATCGCACGCCCCGTGCGCGAAGCACGCGAGCTTGGGATCCAGTCCATGATCAAACCCCATCTGGCCTACTGGGGCAGTCCCTTCTCCTGGCGTGGCGCGATCGCGTTCGAGGAGGAATCGCAGCGCCGACGGTTCTTCGACACCTACCGCCGCTGGATCGTCGCCGTGGCGGCGGCCACCTCCGATGCCGACATTTTCGTGGTCGGAACCGAGCTCGACCAGTTCGGCCGTTACGAGGCCGAGTGGCGCGACATCATCGCCGCGGTGCGGTCCGTCACCAAGGCCCGGCTCACCTACGCCGCCAATTGGGACGGCTACGAGCGCATTCCCTTCTGGGATGCGTTGGACCTGGTCGGCATCCAGGCCTATTTTCCGCTCAGCGAGGAAGAGGATCCCGACCGTGCGGCGTTGGCCCAAGGCTGGACGAAGGTGTTCGGCCGGCTCGAGAAATTTCATCAATCCACCGGAAAGCCGATCTTTTTTACAGAGCTGGGGTACAACCGATCCCTGCGCGCCGCGGCCCAGCCGTGGCACCACGTCCAACAGTCCGGTCATGCCGCGGCCGGGCTCCAGGAACGCTGCCTGCGCATCGGCTTGGAGTGGACCGCCGGTAGGGAGGCCGCTCTTTGGCGGCGACGCTATCCCTGGTTCCGCGGCGTGTTTCTCTGGAAATGGTTTGTCGGCCCGGCCGGAGGTGAGAATTTCTATCTCAACGAAGCGCGTCTACGCACCATCATTCAATCGGTTTGGTTGGGATCCGGGCCACGCGGCGGGCCTTCGGAGCGAGGCGGCGAGTGAAGGCCGGTTTCGATCACCTTTCATGCGGCGCGTCAAAAATCCCAGCGATTTGCAAAGGTCTCGCGAGGAGCGCTCGGCAGGACTTGCGCCGAGGTCTGGGCCTTGGTATGGTGGGATCTATCAACCTCCTTATAGAAAATCAGAGTGACCTCCCAGACTGCGGGGCGTGGTTGTCCAAGGGAAACGTGAGTCCATGAAGATATTGGTAGTGGATGACAATGTAGTTTCGCGTCGGATCATCGGTAGTGAACTCACCGACGGCGGGTATCAGATCATCGAGGCCGAAGACGGCAACAATGCCCTGCGCCAACTGATTTCCGTGCCCGATATCTCCTTGATCACACTGGATGTCAACATGCCGGACATGGACGGCTACCAGGTTTGTGCCCACCTTCGTTCCTGGGAAATGAACGGAAACCTGGCCCATCGTCCCAAAACGGGCCAAATCCTGCCCGTCATTTTCGTCACCGGCGACGACACCTTCGAAGGACGTCAGCGCGGCTTCGATGCCGGAGCCACCGAATTCGTGATCAAGGGATTCAAGAAGGGCGAATTGCTCGACAAGGTCAACCGCATCCTCAAGCCTCACCGGCGCATGGAAGGCCTGACGGTCCTGGTCGCCGATGACGATCGCATCGTTCAGGGGATCTTGCGGGCCTATTTGGAGGAATACGGCGTCTCGGTCATTACCGCCGACAACGGGCTCGAGGCGTTCAACTACCTGAAGAGCGGGGAACATCCCGTCGATATGATGCTGACGGATATGGGCATGCCCGAGATGGACGGTGAAGCGCTGTGTCTCGCCGTACGCCGGGAGCTGGCTATGTCGGATTTGCCGATCATCGTGCTCAGCGCCGAGTCGGATCGCTCCAAGTCCCTGCATCTGTTGAAGTCAGGGGCCACCGACTACTTGGTCAAGCCGTTGGTCAAGGAAGAACTGTTCGCCCGTCTGAACGTTTTCCTGGAAGTGATTCTGTTGAATCGGCAGCTCAAGGCACAAGTCAAGGAGTTGGAGCAGCTCAATCGCCTCAAGGACGAGTTCATCTCCATTTGTTCCCACGACCTGCGCTCGCCCTTGACCGGGATCCTCGGCATGTCCGAACTGCTGCAGGGTGCCGAGAACCTCAACGGGACCCAGCAGGACATGATCGGGCGCATCAAGAATTCGGGCCAGTTCCTGCTGACGTTGATTCACGACTTGTTGGAAGTGGGGCAGATCCAGTCCGAGAAGTACACGCTCAAGATGGACCAGCTCAATTTGGTGGAACTCGCCGATCAATGTGTCGAAACCGCCAATTACACCGCTTTCCCCAAAGGGGTGTCGCTCGTGTTCCATCGGCCGGATCGGTTGGAACCCATCGACGCCGATCGCACGGCGGTCACGCGCATCCTGCACAACCTGCTATCCAATGCCACCAAGTTCACCCCCTCCGGCGGCAGCATCGAGGTGTCCATCGCCGAGCAGCCCGGCGAAACGGTGGTGACCGTGGCGGATACCGGGGTGGGCATTCCCGAAAAAGATTTGGAAGAGCTGTTCGACCGCTACCACAAGACCTCGCGCAAAGGCACGGCCGGCGAACTGGGAACCGGTTTGGGTTTGCCGATCGTCAAGATCCTGATCGACAATCACGGCGGCCGCATCGAGGTGGACAGCGAAGTGGGGAAGGGCACTACGTTTCGGGTCTACTTCCCGCGCAAACAGGCCGGTTGCTGATCAGTCCCGCCATTGGAAGATGTTTTCCCGAAAGTGAGAGGTCTCGTCGGGATCCGCCGAGTAACACCAGCGGTAGATGAGGTAGCCGATGAGCACGAAAAACCAGGTCGCGATCTGCGAGTAGAAGTTGATGAAGACCGAGATGGTGACGCAGAAGCTCATCAGGCCGGCGAAGTAGATCGTGAACATGTTCTTGCGCTGGCGCATGGTCACGTAGACCCACATGCTGAAAAAGCCCACGAAGAGGGGACCGAGGGCGATGCCGTACCAACCGAAATCCTTGTAGAAGGGTTCCAGGTAGGTGCAGACGTTCAGGTGGATCGGTACCCAGTAGAACTTGCCCACCAGTTGGGCCTTCTCGAAGTTGGGAATCACCAACTCCATGAAGGTGATCATCGGGGCGAACGTATGCTTGCCGTAGGCCGGCGGCCACTTGTCCTCGAGGAATTGCTGGAGCACCGGAAAGCTACCGGTCAGGTAGATGTAGGGATCGATGAGCGGCCCCAATTCCGGAACCTTGATGAACTGGCGGTTGTAGTCGTGGGCCTGTTTGACGTAGAGCTTGGCGATCAGCAGGAAGAATCCCAACAGGGCCATGATGAGGGTCGTGGCGCCGGCCACGAATTTGGCCGACAGGTTCACCCTTCGCTGGCAGTAGACGAAGATGTAGAAGGCCCAGATCACCATGTAGAAGAAGCGGGTGCGGTCGGTGGTGAAGAAGGCCGTGGCCGTGGCCCAGAACAGGATGAACACGATCCAGCGGCGCGGCTTGCGGTAGATGGTCAAGTACATCAGCGACAGCACGAAGTTGGCCACGTTGAGCAGGTTGAAATAACCCAGGAAACGGACGTTCGAGTGGAGTTCGCGCGCTCGTTGGGGATCGGTGAAAAAGGTGCTCAGCCCGAAAGAGGCGTGGAGATGGTAGAGCTGGAACAGGAACCCCAGGATGCCCATGCCGAACAGGAAGAACAGCGCCCATTCGAAGCGTTGCCGATCGATGTGGGCGATTTTGGGTGGGGCCGTCAGCCATTTGGTCTTGGTCAAGGCATAGGCCGTGACGATCAAGGTGCCGCTCATGAATGCCACGTAGGACAGGCCGATGGCCCGCCACGCCGTTTCGCCCACCGGATGGTAGCGCACGAGGTCCAGGTCCAACATGGCCAGGGCAAAGGCCCAGAAGAAATTGTAGATCGCCGGCGGTGTGAAAAAGTCGTCGAAGAACTGCTTCGATATGAAGAGCCCCAAAAAGGCGAGCGACAACAATGCGATGAACAGCATGCAACTTCCTTGAACGCGATCGCGGCCGGTTCTTCGGAGACATCGACGAAGACGACCCTGCCCGCCGGTGGCTGGCCACGGGTGCTTTTCCGGACCCGGGCACCGAGGCGGCGCGCGAAAACCGCTCATTGTAGCATGGCGTGTGGCCCAAATGCGGTCGTCGGCCTGTCCCGCGCCAGGTGGGTCCCCGGGTGGGCCGTGCCCGATGGATTTGGGCCCGACCCGGCGGTGATCGGTAAAATGCGACACTTGGTCTCTTGCGCAATTGAGTTATAATCGCAGGTCTTTGTGACCTCTGGTGCCTTTTCTGGTTGGGCTCGGTCTTTGCCGGATCCAGCGAGATGCCGGCCGGATGGGCACTTTTTCGAGTCCCAGTCATTCGATCTCGATTCGGTGGTGAACGATCTTCGTTCGGCCGACCTGCGAGGTCTCACGGTGCTGCGCGGCGCGTCGATGTTCGCGAATCGTGCGCAAAGCCGTCGTTTCTGGATGGACACTAGCGAGAGGAAGGTCTCCCCCGATGAAAGAACCGGAACTCCTATCTGTAGCCGATTTCCTGTATGTGCTTTGGAAACGCAAAGTTCACGCGCTCGCCGTGTTCGTTTTCGTGATCCTCTGCGCTTTCGTGTATTTGAGTGTGGCGAAGAAGACCTATCGGCTCAGTGGTTCCATCTACGTGGGGCGTTTTCAGACCGACCTTTTGGAGGAAGGCGAATTCGTCGCCCAGAAGCTCCAGGACTACAGCTTCATCAAAAAGGCCCTCGATACCAATGGTGTCGAACTCGACATCCCCATCCACCGCTTTCAGAAGGATGTGGAAGCCCACGTCTTGAACGAGGTCCGCAAGATCGAGGACGTCGGGATCGTGTTGTTGACGGTCGAGTACAAGGACCCGGTCAAGTGCTACGAGATTTTCAAGGCCCTCACCGATCAGTTGATTCGCGAGCACCAATTCCTGACCGATGACGCGCTCAACGTGTTGCGCAGTATGGAGCGTTTTTTCAAGGTCAACGAAGACCAGCTCATGGAATCCATCAATCGCGACGAGGCCTTTGCCTCGCAGAACCTACGCGGCCCGGAGCAGGGCCAGGCCTGGCCTTCCCACGTGTTGGCGCGCTACACGATTTCCGAGAAGCGCGAATTCCTCAAGCAGATCATTCAGGATCGCCACTACCTGAAACTGGAAGGGGAGGCCGCGACCAAGAGTTTCAATACCCGTCTTTCCGCCGAACCGGAGATTCCCGACGAGCACATCAAGCCTCGCCGGGCCGTGGTCTTGGTGACGGCTGCCGGTGCCGGTGCCGTGTTGGGCGCCCTGCTCGCGTTGTTGGCGGAACTGATCGAGACCCAGATCAAGCCGCGGTATCACGCCGCCAAGCGGCGCGCCGAGGCCCGCTGACGTTTAACTCTTGGCGGAAGCCAGGAATCCCGGCGAAACGAATCTGCTCGGGGTACCCGAATGCCGAGAGATGCGTCGTGCCAGGTAGGTACGTCCGCTGGATGTACTTTTCGAAGTGATCCATGCGAGGAGTTCCCGCATGTTTTGAGGGCTAGCACTTGCAGTAGGTAAGCCGGCCCGGCCGACTTTTCGGAGCAATTCACGCTTCACAGTTTCGAGAGGTAATAGTGCGCAGCGCGTTCGGCCGGGATGGGGGATTCGCATGTTCGCCAGCGAATGGGGAGACACCGACCGTTCCCTGGCTCAATCTTGGCGGCGGCTCTCCAGTTCGGACTTCAGGCTTCGCGTCATGAGCAGCCGCAACCCCTCGGGTGGAGTCAGGCCCTCGTACAGAATGCGGTAGACCACTTCGCTGATGGGCAGTTCGACGCCGTGATCCTTGGCCAGTTTGCGCGCCGAGCGGCAGGTATGGACACCCTCGGCGACCATGCCCAGGTCGTCCAGGGTTTTTTCGAGACTGTTGCCCCTGGCGATCGATTGACCCACGCGCAGGTTGCGACTCAGGCTGCCCGTACACGTCAGGATCAGGTCGCCCATGCCGGCCAGGCCCGCGAACGTTTCGCGCTCCGCCCCCATCGCCGCGCCCAATCGGGATATTTCCGTCAGCCCGCGCGTGATCAACCCCGCCATCGAGTTGTTGCCCAGGTCGAGCCCGATGACCATGCCGCTGGCGATGGCGATGACGTTTTTCAAGGCGCCGCAGAGTTCCACGCCCAGGACGTCGTGATTGTTGTACATGCGAAACGTCGGGGTGGTCAGCTCTTCCTGGAGCTTCAACAACGATGCGTCCACCATGCCCGCCAACACCACGACCGTGGGCTTGTCCATCGCGACCTCTTTGGCGAAGCTGGGGCCGCTGAGGGTGAAGGACCGCGGTCCCCAATCCTCACCCAAAACGTCGTCCACGATCTGTTGGGGCAGATAACTCGTATTGAGCTCGACCCCCTTCGAGGTCAGGATGAGGTTGTGGTCCGGTCGGAGCATCGGGGCGATGTGGCCCAGAAAGGATCGATAGGCCTGCAACGGCACCGCGATGACCAACAGGTCGTTGTCGTGAACCGCGTGTTCCAGGTCGTCGGTGACGTTCAGCCTTTCGGGAAACGGGTAATCCGGTAGGTAGCGGGTGTTGGCGCCGGCTTCGCGAAACTTGGCCGCATGGTCTGGGTTGCGCACCCATAGATCCACGTGGTGGCCGTGCTTCGCCCAAAGAATAGCCAATGCGGTGCCCCATGAGCCCCCGCCCAAAACTCCGAATTTCATCACGATAGTCCCCCTCGGTCCGGCCCCCTGGGCCTGCTGGTTGCCTGATTCGAAATGTCCGCCCGAAGTATAACAAAAGAGCCACCCGACCGCAGGTTCGGCCTGCCGGGCAATGAAATAGAAGCGCTGCGCGCACCTACGAACGGTGGCGCGATGGTCCGCGGTTTGGTGGCTGTCCATCCGATCTGTCCGTGAGGAGGTCCCATGCGTCGGTGAGTTCGCCATGAACCTGGGCCGATTCGGTCAGGCCACCACGATCGCTCCTGTGTTTTTGCTTCTGGACGAGGCCCGAACTAGCGTTTCACGTTCTTGATTTCATCGAACTCTTGTGAAAGCGCCTGAACGTTGAGTTGGCGACGCTTCGGCCAGTACTTTCCGTTGAAAAACTTGCGAACCGAAACCGGGAGTTGGATCGAGACCTTGTCGGCGTCCCAGCGGCTCTCTTCCAACTCGACGACCATGCTGGCCGTCTGAATGCCCAGCCCCTCCACATCCGGGTAGACCGCCAGGTGACCCAGGCGCACCTTGGTGGCCAAATTCTCGACACCCACCACGACCGGCCAACGAAACCGCCGCGATAGAGGGTGCCAAATATCGCGGATCTGATCCGGTTTGAGGATTCTCGCGTCGTTGAAGATCCAGAGCGCCTGAACGTCGAGCTTTTTCAGCTTTTTGAAGGCTTGCCGGAGTTCGGAGTTGGTGGGGTCCTTGGCGACCCGCACGCCGATCAACTTGACCCCTTCGCGCTCGCTGAGTTTGGCTTCCTCCAAAAACCGCCATTCCCAGAGAGGGCGGTAGATGACCCCGACGCGATCGATACCGGGCGTGATACTGCGCAAATTGGTAATGCCGGTGATGGCCGGTATGTTGTACCGAATACCGGTGGCATTGGGCACCATGGTCATGTCCTGGTCCAGGCGTACGTTGAACAGAAGGATCACGGCCGGTTGATCGGTATTGGTGGGTGGGTACTGGCGCAGGTATGAGCGATAGAGGGCCACCGACCACCGATCCACGAGAATGAGCACTTGCGGGTTCATGGACCTCAGTTGGTCCGTGAATTCCTGAAATCCGTGTTTGCGTTTCACTTTGAGGCTTTGAATGTCGAAGTTTTCATACTCGTAAGTCAGTTCCCTGGTGAAGGCTGAATCAAATGCTTCATAGGTGGGCGTGCTCGTACGAACGACCAGGACTTTGGTCGGCTCGAGGGCTACGAGGAATAGCAATGTGAGCAAGTAAACCTCTGAGTTTGAAACCGTTGTTGGCAAAAGGACGAAGTGCTTGAAGTTGGTTTCGGAAATGAATGAGGAAACCTTTAACCGAAAATACCACTTTCATGGGGATGAAGGGTGTTTTCAGGCGCCTGGAAACGAAAGAGTTATTTTCGTGTCGCGGTGGCTCTTTGGGGAGTGGGTATTCTTGCGAACCCCGGTATATTTTATCCATCTTTGGCGCTTGTTGACAGGTCCACTTGTGTTTCATTTCGCGTGAACTTATCGATGGATGAGACGGCTCGATCTTCAGGGGCTCGGTGCGATCGGTTCTCTTCTTGGCCGACCCTTTCGAATCGACCGAACGGAGGGTTCGGCCAGGGCCGAGCGAGCTCGTTCGAGTGGGTCATTTCGATCACGAAACCAGGGGTACGGTGGCGTGCATCGCCATCGCGCGGGCTTCGGAAAATCACGTCGGTTGCGATTCGATTGCGTGGTGCACCGTCCGAGGCAGGTTTCAGGCGCTCTTCGTCGAAACACCTGGGTTTTCGGATGGGTACTATACTATGTAAGGCAACATCCTATATGCTTAGCGTCAGGTGGTTTCCCGCTGTCGTTCCGGTGTTGGTTCGATCTCGATTCGCGCAGCAATCCCAGGTCTTGCAAAACCGGATGGCCGCGAGGATCCTGTCACGCCCAGACCATTCGCAACCGATGGGTCGGCGATTCAAGGAATCCGATACTCGCGGTCGATAGGGAACAGTGTCGCGAGCGTGGCTGATTCCGGGAAACCCAGTCAATTGGCGTGAGGGCACGCCTTGGACGCGTGCCATTCCTGGCGTTGGTGGTGAGGAATTACCGAAAGGTTTTGATTTTTATGAAATGTTTGTTGCTTGTGAGTTTTTGTTGGTTGGGAATGGCCTTTGCCGCGCCCGCTTTGGATTTGACCTATTACCTGCCACATGTCGATCGCTACGATCCGAAGGTCCCCACGCCCGAATCCTATTTGGGGTATCAGGTGGGCGAGTGGCACGTGCGCCACGATCAACTTTTGGGATACTTGCGGCTGCTGGCTCGCCATTCTTCGAGAATTGAAATGGAAACCATCGGCACGACCCACGAGCGACGCGAACTGGTTCAGTTGATGATTTCCCATCCCGACAATCTCGCCAAGGTCGACGAGCTGCGCCGCGAGCGCCTGAAATGGATCGAGACGGGTGAAGCGGCCCGGTCCGCGTCCCAGTTTCCGGTGGTGGTGTGGCTTTGTTACAGCATTCACGGCAACGAGGCCAGTGGCAGCAACGCGGCCTTGCTCACCGCCTATCACCTTGCCGCGGCCCAGGATATCGATCCGCTGCTGCGCAACACCATCATTCTGCTGGATCCCTCGCTCAATCCCGATGGATTGGGTCGTTTCACCTCCTGGGTGAACACCCACCGCGGACGCCAATTGAGTGCGCTGCGGGATTCCCGAGAACATCAGGAGGCCTGGCCCAGGGGGCGGACCAACCATTACTGGTTCGACTTGAATCGCGACTGGCTGCTGTTGCAGCAACCGGAATCCAAGGCGAGGGTCGATTTCTACCAAAAATGGCAGCCGAACGTTCTCGCGGATTTCCACGAGATGGGCAGCGGTTCCACCTATTTCTTCCAGCCCGGTGTGCCGTCGCGTCAGAACCCGCTCACCTCGGAAACCAATTTACAATTGACCCGCCGCATCGCGCGTTACCATGCCAATGCGCTGGATCAGCTTGGCGAACTGTATTTCAGCGAGCAGTTCTTCGACGATTTCTTTTTCGGCAAGGGGTCGACCTACCCCGATATCCAGGGGGCCGTGGGTATTCTGTTCGAACAGGCCAGCGCCCGTGGCCATCTCAAGGAGCGGTTCGACGGCACACTTTCGTTTCCCGAGGCGATTCGCAACCATCTCACCACCTCGCTCTCCACACTTGCGGGTGCGTTGGAGAATCGGGAATTACTGGTGCGGTACCAACGAGACAGTCACCTCGAGTCACTCGCCTTGGCCAAGAAGAGTGCGATCAAGGCCTATGTGTTTGGTGACGATGGAGATCCCGCGCGTGCCTGGATGATGGCCGACGTGTTGCGGGCCCATCGTATTCAGGTGTTCCCACTCGCGCGCAGTGTGCGGGGCGGCAACGTGGTCATCGACAGCGGCTACGTGGTGCCCACCGAACAACCCCAGTTCCGGTTGATTCAATCGATCTTCGAAACGCGAACCGAGTTCAAGGACCGATCGTTCTACGACATCACGGCCTGGAATTTTCCCAATGCGTTCGGCCTGCCTTACCTGCCGCTGGATACCGCCGCCTTTTCGAAACAGTTGCTGGGCGATCCCAAGTCCAGCAAAGGCTTACCTGCCGGTGCGTTTCGCAACAGTCAGGAAGTGTACGCCTACCTCGTCGATTGGAAGGGCTATTTCGCGCCTGCCCTGGCCTATGATCTTCTGGATGCCGGGGTTGCCGTCTGGTCCGCTGGCAAATCGTTTCAAGCGCGGGTTCAGGATGGCCGGCGAGCCTTCGAGCCGGGCACCCTGATGGTGCCGTTGGGTTCACAGTCGGTGTCGCGAGAACGCATCGAGACGCTGTTGCGGCGTGCGGCGCAGCATCAGGCCGTGCGCATCGACGCCGTCTCTTCCGGTCTGACGGCCGAGGGCATCGATTTGGGCAGCCCGAGTTTCACGCATCTGAAATTGCCGGAGATCGTTCTGGTGGTCGGCTCGAAAGTGTTTCCCAACAGCGCTGGAGAACTGTGGCATCTGCTCGATCACGAATTGGGCTTTCGGGTCCATCTCGTGGAGAGCGATCGCCTGGCGAAATTGGATTGGTCGCGAATGACACACCTGATCCTACCCGACGGCTGTCGCGATTGCCTGCCCGATCTGACCCAGTCCCGCATTCGCACCTGGCTCAACGAAGGCGGGGTCGTCATTTCCATAGCCGGTGCGGTTCGCCAACTGGTTTCCACCAAGTGGGTTCCGCTCAAGGTGAGCGATCGCAATTCGATCTTGGAGAACGGGTCGTCCCGCGAGCCGGTGGTACCCAGACCCTGGGGCGATCGAGCCGGGTTCCTGGCCGAACAGCGCATCGCGGGAACCATTTTTGGCGGAACCCTGGATTTGAGCCATCCACTGGGATTCGGTTTCCAACGACCCGATGTGGCGCTGTTCCGCGATCACACCCTGGTCCTCGAAGCCGACGACAATCCGTTCAGCAGCCCGATTCGCTACGACGCGGCGCCGCTCGTCAGTGGGTACGCGTCGACCGAGAATTTGAATCGGATCGCGGGCACGCCGGCGTTGACCACACGCCAAGCCGGAAAGGGCCTGGTCGTCGTGATTATGGATAATCCCACCTTTCGGGGCTTCTGGCGCGGTGCCCAAAAAATCGTGCTCAACAGCCTGTTTTTCAGCAGCAAGGTCCTGGGCCAGTGAACCGCGATGATCGATGTCGCCTCCATGCGGCCCGATCGGCGGGGGCCATGGCGCCGCCGCCTGGTTAAGGTCTCAGGTATTGTGTCAAAATGCCGACAAGCCATTGAACCGACGAGGCGCTTTTCCCGACGGTACTTCCGCCTCGCTGCTTGGAGTGGGTGATGGGACGATGGTCTCCACTTTGGTAGAGGGGTCGGTTGAACCGCCTGTGTGGGTCATGTGGCCGTTTGTGGTCCGAGGGTCTGGACCGTCGAGCGCCAGGCGTCTCCCGCCGCTTCCCTTCGAAGATTTATTTGATTTTGATGAAACCACTCCATTCTTCGCGTATCGCTCAAATAGTTACTCGAGCAAATTCATTCCTTCTTTCCGCTCCAGCGCTTTGCGAAAGCGAGATCTCCAGGTGATTCATGGCCGATTCTGCCTTACAACCATTTGAGAACTACCAGTTACAGTCGGTGATGCGCGACGTTTGGGAGCGCGGCGTGACGGGCGTGGTTTCCTGTGAGGTCAAGGGTTATCCCAAAGAGTTGTTCGTTCGGGACGGCCGTGTTTTGTTCTCGACCTCCGAAGATCCCGAAGACAAATTGCCCAGGGTGCTCATCGACCAGGAGCGCTTCACCCAGGAACAGTACGAGTCGGTCGAGGCCAACTTCCGCGAAGATATTTCGATCGGACGTAATCTGGTCGAGATGGGGCTGATCACCCAACAGGAACTCGTCGAGGGAGCCAAATATCAGGTTTTTCGTATCTTCTCCGGCATTGTCTGTGCCTCCACGGGTAGCTTCGCCGTCAAGGAAGGCGACCTGCCCGAAGGGGTGGTGAGCCTGCCTCTCGATTTCCCCGGCGACTTCATTCGCGCCCTGCTCGAACTCACCGATCGCGGCTGGATCTCCCGTCAATTCGGCGACGATTTGAGCTTCATACCCCAAACGAATCCCGACAAACCCATCAATTTCGAAAAGGTCAAGGTCGCGGATTTCGCACAGCAGGTTTTCGGTCTGATCGACGGGGAAATGGACGGCAATCAACTTGCCTTCGAGACCGATATCGATGATTTCATGCTGCTCAAATTCCTTTATGCACTCAAGTTCCTCAACTATATCGAAGTGGAGGTCGAAGCCGGCGAAGAGGATCTGGAAGACGGTGATTCCGGCAACGTGGAGGGCTTCGCCGACGAGTTGCAGGATGCGCTCGATCACAGCCAAAAGGTGGAAATGCTCGGCCAGGCGAGCATGGACGAAACCATGGAGATGTCGGTTTTCCAGAAAACGGGCGACTCGGACGAAAAGGTCGAGCCGATTCCCGGCATGGATCCCACCGTCGAAATATCGAGAGCGTCTTTGGGGACGCCTCAGCCGGAAAGCATTTTCGGAGACGACAGCGAAGAAGATGTGGACGAGGCGCTGAATGCGCTGGATGACGAAGCCGAATTGGCGGCGTTCGAAGAGGACGAGCCCGCGGAGGGCGAGGAAGAGCCCGGCGAAGTTGCGGATCTGCAGCAGGAAGAACCGGAGAGTGCGTTCGGCGGCGAAGAAGAAACCGGTTTGGATGATTTGGGCGAATTGACCAGCGACATCCTCGAAAAAGAACTGGAAAAGATGGCCCATCCGATGGGCATGGACGACGAGGCGGCGGACGTTCCCATTCAAAGAGCCGAAGAGGAAGTCGAGGACGATACCAACGAGGAAGGGTTCGAGGAAGCGGAAGGAACCGACGAAGTCGACGATCGAGCCTATCGGCGGCGTATGCTGGTGGCGCTTGTCGCGTTGTTTCTGGGTGGCTTGGCGTTGGCCTACACCCGCGGTTACCTGGATGTGCTGCTCCCCCGAACGGATCCAGTAGAGGTGGATGAAAGCGAGGACTTGGCCATGCTCGATGCGTCCCCTGGCGATGAGTCGGATCCCGACGCGGCGGATGTGAGCGAATCGGAAAGCACGGATAAAGATCCCAGCGCCAGTGAAGAAACTCAGCCCGACGCCAAGGTGGCGCATGCACCTGAGAGCGACGACAGCGCCAAACCGCCCGAGCCCGTAGCTGAGAAGAAAGTGGAGGAACCCGAGGAATCGGCGCCGGTGGTAGCCGCCAAAACGGAAGCACCGCCTGAATTGACGCCCGAACCCAAACCGGAACCCGTTGCGGAAACGACGGTGGCGGAAGTCGTCAAAGACGATCCGCAACCGCCCCAGGATCGGGAAGAACCGGCGCCCGTGGCCGAGGCACCGCCCGAGAAACGGTTCTTCAGTCCCGTCGCCAGCGGTTGGGACCCCAAGACCGGTAAGCCCGTGCCTGGCGGAGCAGGGATGGCCGATGCCGCTTCCGCCTTACCCGCAGGCCTTCTGGATTTTCTGTTGCCTTCCTTGCCCGAACCCAGCCCCCACCTAGTGGAACCGCCGCCAGGCGATGAATGGCAGGCGCTTTTGGAGAGGGGCGATCAAAAAGCTCGGGAAATGGTGACCCCTCAACCGGCCTCCGTTACCAAGCCACCCGTGACGGCGACGGTGACCGACGCCTCCCGGCGCAAGGCCGATGCGTCCTCCAGCCGAAAATCCGAGCGCAACACCAGTGGGAGCGTCGCCCCCGCCGGTGCGTCGGCCGCAACCGAGCCGCCGAGCCAGCCTGCCGCTTCTCCCGGCGCTTCATCGCGTTTTGCCGCCATGGCCGCGAACGCCCGAACCGAGCGCGAGCGCCAGCGCGGAAAATACACCCTGCGCCTCTATCTCGCCTGCCAAGAGGAAACCGTCGAGAATGCGATGCGCCTGGCCGCGGGTAACGACGATCTGTACCTCTTGCCGCGGGACTTCAATGGACGGGCCTGTTATTACGTGTGCTGGGGCGTCTACGAATCGCGCTTCGACGCCTTGGCGCACCGGGCCGATCTACCGGAGGGCATCGTCCAGACCATGGAAGAGGTCGACGTCTTCGTCGTCGGCGATTTGTTGCGATGAGTTAGGTAGCTTCCACTACACGATCCCAGCCCGAGTTGCGACGATGGACGAAAACGGGAGCCGGTCGATGCCGGCACCCGGCAGTTTTGATTCAGGTTAAACCGCAAGTCCCTCGTCGGTTTTTTCCTTGGCGGTTTCCGAAAGCAAGTAGGCGCGAATGAAATCCTGCAGGTTGCCCTCGAGCACCTTGTCGGGGGCGGGCGATTCCTCGTTCGTGCGGTGGTCTTTCACCATGCGGTAGGGGTGCAGCACATAGCTGCGGATTTGACTGCCGAAGGCGATGTCCTTCTTTTCCGCCGCACTGTTACGCACTGTTTCCTGGTGCTCCAGGCGCTGGATCTCGGCCAGGCGGGAGCGAAGTACCTTCATCGCCGTGGCTTTGTTCTTGTGCTGCGAGCGCTCGTTTTGGCAGGAAACCACGATACCGGACGGCAAGTGCGTGATGCGGACGGCCGAATCGGTCGTGTTGACGTGCTGGCCACCGGCACCCGAGGAGCGGTACACGTCGATGCGCAGGTCTTTTTCATCGATGTCGATGTCGGTGTCTTCCTCGATCTCCGGTGTCACGTGCACGCTGGTGAAGGAGGTGTGGCGGCGCTTGCTGGCATCGAAGGGCGAAATGCGGACCAGACGGTGCACACCCGACTCCGCCTTGAGGAAGCCGTAGGCGAAGCGACCGTCGACGCGAATCATGGCCGATTTGAGGCCGGCTTCCTCGCCGTCGAGGTAGTTCAGGATCTCGACCTTGAAACCCGACTTCTCGCAAAAGCGGGTGTACATGCGATACAGCATGCTGGCCCAATCCTGGCTCTCGGTACCGCCCGCGCCGGGGTGGATCTCCAAGATGGCCGCGGCGTCGTCGTAGTCGCCGGAAAGCATCATCTTCAATTCGTTCTGCTCGATGAGCTCGTAGTACTCGGTGAGCAGGCTTTCGAATTCTTCGGTGACGTCCTCGCCCTCTTTCATGAGTTCCTGGTGAACTTCGATGTCGTCGGTAATGGTTTCGAACTTTTTGGCGAGATCGATATCCTGTTGAATGGCGTTGCGTTGTTTGAGAACGGCTTGTGCCTTGTCTTGATCGTTCCAAAAATCGGGATCGGCGGAAAGGGATTCCAGTTCCATCAACTTCCTGGCGTTGCCAGGGAGGTCAAAGATAACTCCGAATGCGATTTGCGCGCGCCTGTTGCGCGTCCAGTTTCTGTAAAAGCGTATCCAACATCGAAATCCTCCGGAACAAAATTCGGCTCGAAACTATATCCTGTTTACTTCTCGATCGCAACCGAGGCCCACACCGGCCGAGAAGTTCTATTATAATAGACCGAGGCCTAGCGATGACATTCGAGAACCGCGTGGAGATCCGCGCACGAACCCCGGTTGCAGCCCTGCTGGCGCGAAAGGGATGGTCCTCTCACGATGCGTGAGGGCGTGCGCGCGTACTGATTTTCATGAAAGTGATCTCGATTCGGCGTCCGCCCAGGCTGAATTTTTATTGGAGCAAGAAGCGCAGGGTCCACGTGGTTTGGGATGATGGGAACGGGTTTTCGCCCGGTGAGAATCGGGTGAAAAAAAGTTCTAAATCTTCCTTGACTTCGATTTAGGCCTAGTGGTAGTTTTCAATGTCTCGCGAACGCGGGGGTTGTAGACACGTAGCTCAGGGGTAGAGCACTACCTTGACACGGTAGGGGTCGGCGGTTCAAATCCGCCCGTGTCTACCATTCTCTCGTGGCGTCAGCCAACTTCGCAAGGCTAGTTCCCGCGCTTCATTTGGAGGTTTTTTGAGAAGGAATACGAAAGATACTCAGCGCGTCAACGAGGCCATCCGGGCCAATGTAGTTCGGGTTATCAAATCCGACGGCGATCAAGCGGGTATCATGAACGTCCGGGAAGCGTTGAGTCTGGCCGCCGAGGAAGGTTTGGATCTGGTGGAGATCGCGCCGAACAGTGATCCGCCCGTGTGCAAGATCATGAACTTCGGTAAGTACAAGTTCCAGCAGAGCAAAAAGGCAAAAGACGCCAAGGTTAAGCAGAAACACGTTCAGGTCAAAGAGGTCAAGTTCCGGCCTCGGATCGACGAGCACGATTTTCAGACGAAAGTCCGCCACATTCGAAAGTTCATAGGGCAAGGCGACAAGGTTCGCGTTTTTGTGCATTTTCGAGGGCGGGAAATGGCGCACCGTGAACTGGGTGCCCGTTTGCTGGGCCGTGTCTTGGAAGAGACCCAGGACATCATTCAAGTCGAAAAGCACCCTTCCATGGAAGGGAACCAAATGGCGATGATCGTCGTCGGCCAGGAAGCGCTTACCAAAGGCAAGGCTCCCAAGGGTAAAGCAGACGAAAAGAGTCGCGAAGTCTCCGATCAACCTGGCAAGTAAACGAACGATAACCAACGATTTTCTGTAGAAGGGGCGATGTCGTGCCTAAGCTGAAGACCCATCGTGGCGCCGCGAAGCGTTTTAGCTTCACCGGCAGCGGTAAGATTAAACGGAAAAAGGCGTTCAAGAACCATATCTTGACCAAAAAGAGCGCCAAACAAAAACGGAACCTGGGCAAGGCCGGCTTGGTCGACAAAAGCGACGCCAAGCGCGTGGTAGCCATGCTGCCGCACGCCTGACCCATTCAATAACGTAGGAGCACCTGTCACATGTCTCGTGTCAAAAGAGGAAACAAACGGCGAATCAAACGCAAAAGATATTTGAAAATTACCAAAGGCTTCTTTGGTTTTAAAAAGAACCTGTACCGCTACGCTCGTGAAGCTGCGGATCGGGCTCTCGTGTTCGCCTACCGTGATCGGCGCAGAAAGAAGCGCGACTTCCGCAAACTGTGGATCCAGCGCATCAATGCTGCCGCCCGGTTGAATCAATCGACTTACTCCTCTTTCATGAATGGTCTCAAGAAGGCCGGCATCATTTTGGACCGGAAGGTTCTTGCCGACATCGCCGTTCGTGACCCTCAGGGGTTTAGCCAGTTGGTTCAAAAGGCCAAGCAAGCCAGCGCTTAGGCCTTTTGGCGTCCAGCCATTTCAATCTAAAGTTCATCGGGGGAAAGCCGGTTCAAATGCCGGCTTTCCCTTTTTTGCTTTGTGGTATATCTTGTACCCCATTACTCTGTCGCCGCCCCGCTTCGGCCTTCGCATCCGCCGCGGCGCGACGAGAAAGGTGTAGGTCATGGATCTTTCGACGTGGAATTTGGAGCAATCTCTCGAGTCCTTCCGCGCGCGCACCGCGGAAGCCGGTTCCGCCGACGAATGGGAAGCATTGAGGATCGAATACCTGGGCAAGAAGAACGGCATGATGACACGCCTTCTGACCGCCCTGCGCGAGGCCCCGCGCGAGTTGAAGCCGCGCCTGGGCAAGGACCTCAATGTTTTCAAAAAAGAAGTCGAGCGCATCATCAAGGAGCGCAAGCCGAGCGATCGGGCCGGCAAGGCTCCCAAACTGGACCTCAGTCTCCCGGGCGTCGCGCCGGACTTGGGTGGACTGCACCCGGTGACGCTGACGATGCAGGCCATGACCGATTTTTTTGTGCGCATGGGGTACGACGTGGCCGAGGGGCCCGAAATCGAAACCAATTTCTACAATTTCGAGGCGTTGAACACGCCGGCCGCACACCCGGCCCGTGATGACGCCGATACCTATTACATCGAAGACCCCAGCAACGACCTGTTGCTGCGGACCCAGACCTCCGGGACCCAGATCCGCTACATGCAGACCCATCAGCCGCCCTTCCGCATGGTGGCCCCGGGCCGCGTGTTCCGCCGCGACGACGACATCACCCACTCTCCGGTATTTCACCAGATGGAAGGCCTGGTGGTCGGCGAGGGTATCACTTTCAGTCATCTCAAGGGTTCGCTGCAGGCCTTCGCCGCGCACATTTTTGGCGAAGGTACGCGCATTCGCCTGCGTCCCAGCTACTTCCCGTTCACCGAACCCAGTGCCGAGGTCGACGTGACCTGCCCGTTCTGCGAATCCGGTTGCCGTACCTGCAAGGGCACCACCTGGATCGAGATTCTGGGTTGCGGCATGGTCGATCCCAACGTGTTCGAAGCGGTCGGTTACGATCCCGAAAAGGTGACCGGTTTCGCCTGGGGCATCGGCATCGAGCGGGTGGCCATGCTGAAGTACAGCATTCCCGACATTCGCTACCTGTATCAGAACGACCGTCGGTTCCTGGATCAATTCAAGGTGGGGTGAAGCATGCATTTAGATTATGAATGGTTGGCATCGTATCTCGACAAGGCGCCTTCGCCCGACGACGTGGCGCGCCTGCTCAACGAAACCGGCCTGGAGACCGAGCGCGAGGGTGACGGATTCGAAATCGAATACACCGTCAATCGTCCCGACGCCATGAACCACTTCGGTGTGGCGCGCGAACTGGCCGTCAAGGCCGGTTTGACCCTGGCGCCGCCGCCGGTTTACGAAGGCGAGATCCCGGCCCTCGAGGATTGGACGGTCGAATCGGACGATGCCGAACAGTGTCCGCAGTACATCGCGGTCAAGGTCGACAACGTGCGCGCGGTGCCCTCGCCGCCCTGGCTGAAACGACGCCTCGAGTCCATCGATCAGACCAGCCACAATCTGCTGGTCGATTTGACCAACTTCCTGCTTTGGGAATACGGACACCCCTCCCATGCCTTCGACGCCGCCAAAATTCCCGACAAGTTCATCGGCATTCGATTCGGTCGTGACGGCGAGCGTCTCACGACTCTGGACGGCAAGGACCACGATGCCGCAGGGCGCCTGTGCATCGTCGACCGCCAAAAGCCGATCGCGTTTGCCGGGGTCATGGGCGGTGAGAACTCCGAAGTCGACGAGAACACCACCGAACTGGTCTTGGAACTCGCCTGTTTCAATCCGGTCAGCGTGCGGCACACGGGCCGCGACAATCAGATCCACTCCGATGCCCGTCACCGTTTCGAGCGCGGTATCGATCGCGAAAACATGCATACCGTCATCCGTCGCTTCCTGTACCTGTTACTTCGGGAGCAACCCGAGGCGCGCCTCGTCGGCATGGTCGACATGAACCTGGAGCCGTTCCGACGCGAGGACATCGAATTGCGGCGCGTTCGCCTGGACCGGTTGCTGGGCATTTCCTTGGAAACCGACCTGGTGACCGACCTCTTGACGCGCATGGACTGTCGCCCACGGTCCACCGAATCCGGTTGGCGCGTGCAGGTGCCGGGATACAAGGTGGATGTCACGCGTGAGGTGGACGTCATCGAGGAAGTGATCCGCTTTGCCGGGTTCGCCCGGCTGGAATCGGTCCTGCCGCCTTTCGGGGGTTCCGATTTCGCCGCCGACCCGCTGCTGACGGGCGAACACGTACTGCGCGGCCATTTGGCCGGCATGGGGCTTCAGGAAACCTGCACCTACAGTTTCCAGGCGGAAGTGCTCGATCGGGCCTTCCTGTCCGAGGGGCAGCCGATCGTCGTGCGCAACCCCATGTCCATCAGGCAGGCCGTGATGCGGCGTCTGATGCTTCCCAACATGTTGGACTGCCTGGCCCAAAACCTCAAACGCGGCATGCGCGATTTGGGTCTCTTCGAGATCGGCCACGTCTACACCGGCGGCACCGAACCCCACCACCTGGGCTTGGTCCTGATGCGTGACAGCGAGCGCGCCACCTGGTACCAGCCGGCGACCGAACACCCCTTCTACCACGTCAAGGGCGTGCTGGAGAACCTGAAGGCGCGTTTCGGCTGGACCGAGATGGCCTTCAAGACGCCGGCCCCGGCCTGGTTGCAGGCCGGCGAGTCGCTGGGCATCTACTGGGGCGATCGACTCGTCGGCGGCTTCGGTACGCTGGATCGCGGGGTGATCGATCTGCTGGGCAAAAAGGACGCCTTCGATGTGGACCTGAACATTCCTCTGGCCGTCGCCGAATGCGACCTCTCCTTCCTGTGTGACGCCGCGGTGGCCCAACCCAACGTCAAGGTACTGCCGCAGTTCCCCGCCATCCGCCAGGACATGGCCTTCGTGTTGGACAAGCTGCATTCCTTTGCCGACGTGCAGGCCCACGTTCTCGGTGGCGGTCTCGAGTTCCTCGAGAAGCTCGAACTGTTCGACGTCTACGAGGGTAAGGCACTCGCCAAGGGCAAGAAAAGCTTGGGTTTCCGCTTTCATTTCCGACACCCCGAGCGAACCTTGACCGGCGAAGAAATTTCAAAAATCATGGATTCCGTTGTAGAATCCGTCAAAGAGAAGTTTGGCGCTGAAATTCGCATCTGAATGCTCATTTTCAATTCGCCCCACCGTATCCACAGGAACCTGCAATGGAGTCTCCCTTCGAGCAACGGTTGCGGCAACTGATCAGTGAATACCGGGTTCTCAAGCAGGCCAACGCCGCCATGGATCGGGAAGTCGCCGATCAGGCGCGAACCATCAGGGAACTGGAGTCCATGTGTCAGCGGCTGCGCCGTCAGGTCGACGAAATGGACAAAGACCGATTCGTCATCAAGCAATTGCGTGACGAGCGAAAAACCATCCGCAAAAAGCTGGAGAGCGCGCTCAGCCGCCTCAATGCCTTGGAGCAGGAGTTGTTGTCGTGAACACTGGTCGGAACGAGTCGATCCCCGTCGAGATCTTCGGAAGGACCTACTTGATCCGCGCCAAAGATGACAAGCAATACGTCGAAAATCTTGCTAGAATGGTCCATGAAAAGATGCTGGAAGTGGAGCGATCCACCAAGACGGTGGACTCGGTTCGCGTCGCGGTTTTGACCGCCTTGAATCTGGCAGACGATTTAACCAGAGTGAAAAACGAATACGAAAAGCGCGTTCGCCATTTGGATACCGAACGTGCCAAGCTCCTTGAAATGGTCGAGAAAGCCCTGGCAGAGGAGCCAAGAATTACCCCTGCCTGACGCGTGATGGCCAAAGACTAAGCTGAACCAACAAACCGTTTTTGGGAACCTAAATCGCGAGCTGTGAGCATGCCCTATTGTACAGGGAAGCCTGAGGCGCGTGAGGGGGTGCCCACCTGCTGAGGTAGGTTCAACGGTTTTTATGTCACACGGTCTAGGCGGGGGGTCTTCTTACGACGCACCAGCGTCCAGCATGTATGGGGAGGCCGATCGAAAGATCTGCCTCCCTTTTTCCTTTTCAGGGGCCGGCTCGGTTTCCGACAACGACATTCAGGAGTTCTCATGAAAGCAAAGGCATCCGGAGAGATCCGCGTTCTCGCGGTTGGTGATGTGGTTGGCCGTCCTGGACGGCGATTTTTGGCCGGCGCGCTGCCCGTTCTGAAAGCCGCCTATCAGTACGACGTCTGTGTCGTGAACGTCGAGAACGCGGCGGGCGGATTCGGCATGATGTCCGATACCTATCGCGAATTCCTGGGCATGGAGATCGACATCATGACCTCCGGGAACCACATCTACGACAAGAAGGATGCCGAAGGCTGGATGAACGACGCGACGCGCATGTTGGTCCCGGAGAACTGGCCGCCGGGTTCGCCGGGGCGCGGGTACGGCGTGTATACCGTGGCCGGCGGTGTGCGTCTGGGGGTTCTCAATCTCATCGGCCGCACCTTCATGCGTTCCTACGACTGTCCCTTTCGGGCGGCCGATCGGGTCTTGCCGGAATTGTTGGAGGAGACCCCGCTGGTGTTGGTGGACTTCCACGCCGAGGCGACCTCCGAGAAGGGAGCCATGGGGTGGTATCTGGCGGGTCGTGCATCCGCGGTCTGGGGAACCCATACCCACGTGCCCACCGCCGATGCGCGCATTCTCGAGGGTCATACCGGTTACCAGACCGATTTGGGCATGACCGGCAGTTACGATTCGGTGATCGGTATGGTCAAGGAGCCGGTGATCGAAGGGTTCCTGACTCAGAACCGGTCGCGGTTCGAGGTGGCCAAGGACGACCCTCGCTTGGGCGGGAGCATCATGGATTTGGACGTGGCCACCGGCAAGTGCACCGCGATCGAGGGGATCTTCGCCTGTGCCGAATCGCTAAAGCAGCTCAAAGTGGCCGAGCAGGTATAGGATCGAACCGGCCAGGCTCCCCACGATCAGGTACCAGGGGGCCCGGCGATGCTGCACCAGGAGAATCGTCATCGGAAGTCCGTGCAGGCCGAGGATGGCCAGGCCCAGGCCTTTCGGCCACGCGTGCAGGGGATGGAACCAGACCGCCAGCCCGCAGATCAGGGCGTACAGCGCCTCGTTCAGCGGGTACCGAATCGAGATCGGATTGCGGCAGTAGCGGCACTTGCCGAGCAGCCAGAGCCAGCCCAGAACCGGGACGTTGTCGTACCAGGCCAGGGTGTGGTTGCATTTGGGACAGGCCGAACCGGGATAAACGATCGATTTGCCCAGCGGAAAACGATACAGGATGACATTGATGAACGACCCGAAGCAGCCACCCAAAAACGCGGCCAGCAGGGGATGGTAGAAATCGGTCAAGAACACCTGTCCCTCGTTTCTCGCTTGGATAGTTCGGCAGGCGGCCGAGATGGAACAAAACCGCATCTTAACCCGGTTGCCGCGGTCTTCACAGGGTTTGATGTCACCAATTTCGAGGCGGGTGGAACCCCCGATCGCGGTAGCCTGGCGATCCGGTCGATTTGGATCTTCACGACGTCCGGCTCAGGGCAGGAAGCTGGTGATAAAGCCGATCAGCGCGCCGAACACGCCGCCCCACACGACCAGCCAGCCCAGATGGCTGCGGATCATTTCCTGGATGATGTTCTTGACCATTTGGGGCGTCAGTTCTTCCAGGCGGCTGTTCACCATGTTTTCGATCTTTTCCTGCCAGTGGGCGTACATGTCGGGTCCCTCGTCGCGCTTGGCGATCGAACTCAGGAATTCCGGCTGTTGCGTGATTTCGGTGAGCTTTTCCCGTAGTTTTCGCTTGAAGGGATCGCGCATGGGCTCCAACGCCTTGCTGCCGCCGAACATGCCCAGCATGCCCCCGAATTTGGAACTCTTGATGACGTCCACGAACGCGTCGTAGATGTAGTCGTAATTCAAATTTTCGATTATCGGGGTCAGGTCCAGCGGTTTGTCGCTGCCGCCCTCCATGAACCGGCGAATGTTGTCTACCGTGAAGAACTGGTTCATGATCATGTTGCGGATGGCTTTCTTGAACGACTCGAACTTGAGGGGGATGATCCCGGATCCGTAGAGGCCCGGGACGCGTTCGAACAACATGTGGATCGCCAGCCAGTTGGTGATCGCACCGGAAAAACCGAAATAACCCGCGCCGAGCACGTGGTGGCGAAAGGGCTCCGGCAGGAACTGGCCGATGACGATCAGGGCGATGCAGATGCCGTTGACCAACAGGCTTTTGTTGATCCTGGGCTTTCCGTTCGGCGGTGCCTCCGTGGGTACGGTCTCGCCGAAAAAGGTGGCCGGCGGCATCACCGTGGGAACGGTCCCGATGGTTGGCTCGGTCTCGGCGCGCTCGGTTCCGTTTTTGGGGCCGTCGGGGGCGGATTGTTCACCCTCCGGCAATCCGGTGTGCTCGTCCATCGCCGACACGGGCACCTCTTCTCGTTCTTTACTCGTCATGTCGTCGATCGAAATGTTGTCCATCAGTACCTTCCCGCCTCAGCGCAGTGTAACAAAATTATGGAGTATAAAGCCAACGCGTGCGAAATGCCACAGGTTCACCTCTGTCGATCGGAGATGCGCTTCTCGAAAAAAAGTAGGGGGCGGGCCGTAAAATCAAGCGTTTCGCGACTGCGGACGATTTATTGCACAGAGTGTCGCGGCGACAAGCCCTTTCCGCGCCGTGATCTCGCCTGGTACCCGTCCGGACCCGTGATCTCCGACTCCCGAGACGTTCGCGCTGGCTAGGCCGTCGCGTCTCGGCAAACCGACCTCTCGGGGTCGATGTTGGTGCAGACGCAATTCCAGACATCACATATGGCCCGCGATCCCGCCGTTTCTGCGTGGTGTCGATCGGGATCCGGAGAATCGTGACGTGAAGCTTTTGATTGCAGACGACAACCCCATCAATCTCTCCGTGCTTCAGGAGTTGCTGGTCGCGGAGGACCGACAGATCCTGCTCGCCGAGGGCGGCGCCGAGGCGTTGAAGCTGGCCCGCACGGAGTACCCAGATTTGATCCTGCTGGACATTCGCATGCCCGAAATAGATGGCTGGCAAGTGTGTGAGTCCTTGCAGGCGGATGCCGCGACTCGGGACATCCCCATCGTGATCATCACTTGCCTGACCGAACCCGAGGAGAAGATTCGCGCCTTCGAGGCCGGCGCCGTCGATTATGTCACGCGGCCGTTCGATCCGGCGGAGGTCGCCGCCCGGGTCGACACCCACCTGACCCTCAAGCGGGTTCGGGAGGAACTGGAACTCAAGGCTCGCCAGTTGGAGGAGCGCAATCGCGCCCTGGAAGAGATCATGCGACAGAAGGACGAGATCCTGTACATCGCCACCCAGGAGATCCGCAATCCGCTGTCGGCGATTCTCGGCGTGCTCGCTCTCGAAGAGGAAAGTCTGGGCGAAGTCGCCGAAGACATCTCCCACTCGGCCAAGATCATTCTGAAGATCATCGAAAACCTGTCCAAGGCCGAGCGCGCCATTTCCAAGTCCTCGGACGACGAACCGCGGCCCGTGAACCTGGCCGAGTTGCTGCGTTCCACCGCCGAGTGCCATCTTCACCAGGCCCGGCGCAAGAACCAGCGTTTCGAGCTCGAACTGGAAGAGAATTGTGTGGCGATGGTGGATGCCCATCGGCTTTGGGAAATTCTCGAGAACTTCGTGACCAACGCGGTGAAGTTCTCGCCGGCGGACGCCACCATCACCCTGCGGTTGCGGCGCGAGACCGATCACTTTTTCCTCGGGGTGAGTGACGAGGGGCCGGGATTGTCCAAGGTCGATTTCGGAAAAGTCTTTCGCAAATACGAGCGCCTCAGTGCCAAACCGACGCACAAGGAACCTTCGACCGGTTTGGGGTTGTTCATCGCCAAGGTCTTTGCCGGCCTGCTGAACGGCGAAGTGGGCGTCACCAACAACGATTCGGGTGTCGGCGCCACCTTCTTCGTGCGAATCCCCATCGGAGAACTTCCCGAGTTCTTGGGACATGCCGATCCGAAGTGAATCCGATCGAAGGGGGCCGCGCTTTCCCGTGCCGGCTCGGTGTGCTTCGACGGCGTTCCGTCCGGTAGCGGTCGAAAGCCCCATTCCCCGTGCCGCCAACCCCGCAGGCTGACGACACAGGCGCTAATTCTGGCTCATGTCGCCCTTTTTGTAGTCGCTGGGGATGTCGAAGATGTCGTCCGGGAAATCGTGTCGCCGCTCCATGACGGTGATGGTGCTGGTCGTGACGATTTCCATGCCCTCCTGCTCGATTTCGGAAGTCAGTTGAATGGGCACGCCGCCCAACTCGCGCATGATCAGGCCGAGGATGCTGCGCACATCCGGCGGCGGGTTGATGCCGGCGCCCGCGTACCATACGCGAAGAAAGGTCCGCGGGCTCACGTGGACCGGATAGACGGAAGCCCAGATTCTGGTGGTGATGCCGTATTGGGATGGATAATTCAGTTTGAATTCGCGGCAATAGAAGGGGCCGATCTTCTTGCGACCGCCGGTTTCCTCCAGGAAGGAGCCGCGTTTCACCAGTTGACCGTTGTGAAGGGCGGCCAGTCCGAACAACGGTCGTTGGGTGACGCGTTTGTCCTGACCGGGTGTGGCGAACACGTATTCCTTGCGTTGATGGTTCAACATGAACATCGAGTTGATGTCCTGGGCGTAGATCAGGCTGGTTTTGTCCTGGGGATTGTCCACGCGCATCCTGCGGGCGCCGATCCAGATGTCCCGATGGCTGACCTCGATGATGCCGTCCGGCAGTTGCAGCTCCACCTCCTCGCGCAGGTAGAAGATCGACTTACCATCCAGTTGCTGGGCGAAGAGGGCCGTGAGAAGCAGGTGCGATAGTATCTTGGTCGTCGCCATCGCCAACATCAACGGACCTCGATCGCCAGCTTGCGGGTTAAGAGCTCGCCCTCCGAGAGTTCCATCTCGAAGTGCAGATCGTACGGGCCGGGGGCCAAGTTGGAGCTTTCGAGAATCGGGTGGATCAGGACCGTGCCTTGTGGGGTCACGGTGACTTCCTCGGGAAACAATTGCCACTGTTGGATGGTTTTGTCCTGGCGAACGGCGCGAAAGACGATCGAGTCGACTTCCGGTTGGGTGATGGCGCCGGATAGTTCGAGCACTGGGTAAATGCGATCGCCGCGTGCGAGATGCGGGGCGATGTTCAGCGTGAAAGGTTGGTCGCGAATGGTGAAGTTCGCATTTTTGGGATCCACGTTGGGATCCATCAGTACGAAGTCCACTACCTGTTTGGATTGATCGTTGAGCCGCGCCAATTCCACCGGGATTTCGTGATAGGAGGTTTCCTGGCCGTTGACGTCGAACAACTGCATGCGCACCGAATACCGGTCACTGGGAAGGATGACCGCGAACGCTTCGCTGAAGACGGCGCCCTCGCGTTCCAGGAGTTCCTTTCTGGGGACCAGGACTTCCTTTTTGATGCGGTTGGTCAAAACGACCTGGCCGTCGGGGGACACGATCGCGTAGTCGAGGATGAACGGCGCCTCGTACTGGCTCGATTGGAACCGGAAATCGAGGCTTTTGAGCGGGAATCCGATGCGGCCCATGAACAGGCCCTGATTCTGACCGCGCTTGAAGAAGCTGGTCGTCACCCGCAGGTTCGCGGCATTGCCCGCCTCGGGGGAGAATCGTGATTCCTGCCCGCTTTTGCCGGATGTGGTCATCGAAGGCACCATCAAGTCGGTTTGATTGAGCTTGTCGACGGGTGTGGCGCCGCTACCAGAAGTCGTCGGCGGGGCCACCGGTGGGGTCGGATCGGGAGTGGGCACTTCGGCCCGGGCCATCGAGGACGGTGTGGCGGCGGGTTCGGGAGCCGTTACCGGCACGGGGGCGCTGGATACCGGGGCCGATTGGGTCGGGTTCACGCGGGCCACCGTTGCCGGTTTGGGTCCGGTGTGGGGAACCCCGTCCGCGCGTTCGGCCGAGGAGGGCATGGTCGGTCTGTCGGTACTGACGGAAAAGATTTCCTCTTCGACGGTCGGGACCGGCGCCATTTCCAGGTCGGGGTGCATGATGAATTTGTGCTTCAGGGTGCGCAGCCATTGACCGGTAAAGGGATCGGTGACCGAGACATAATCACCCCAGGAGTTGATCGGCAGAAATTGGACCCGTAACCGTTTGGGTCGGAATTCGAACGGAGGGTCCTCGTAAATCCACAGTTCGGGACGGTAATTGAGCAGGCGGGTCTGGGTTCGAAAACCCACCAGGCCGAAATCCAGGCGATATTCGATCTTGGTCGGTTTGCCGAGGAGCAGCAAGACGTGGCTGCGCGGCGTCATGGGGCGTGAGACGTTTTTCCGTTCGAAGTGAGCCATGGCGAAGTCATAACGGGCCAGGTAGTTCTCGCGAAAAGGATTGCGGTTGTCGCTCAGGTCTGGATCGCGTTTCGCCCAGAACAGCTCGATGAATTGCTTGCGCTGGTGGTGGGTGGTGAGCCGTTTGCGAAAGGTTTTTCGCTCGGCGGTGGTGATGATCAAGTCGACCTTGTTGAGCCATGCACGTTCTTCGTCATTCAGCTTGGTACGTTTTCCGCCGTAAAGGGAAGGGCTTAGAACCAGCAAGGCGATCCAAATCCATTTAGTACGGGGCATCGAATCCTCCTGGATGCTGGGCGGGGTCAAAAGAATTCCGTCATTTCGTGGGTTGAGATGGACGCGGGGGAGAGGTCGGGTCGGCAATGGGCCGTCCAAATCGGAACCAAAGGTGGCCGTGTGGGCGAAAAGGAAGGTAGGTAACCTCGTTTTTGATCATTGTAACAGCACCTGGCCTAGGTGCCTTCCCGAATCCCTGCGATCCGGGATACCGGATCGGGACCCTCCGTTCTCGGAAACGCGATCGGTCCCTGTTTAACAAAACGGTCGGTTGGAGGCGCGCTCCCATGGTCCCGTCATTTTGCGAGATAGAGCCCGCGCCGAATACGAGAGGTTTTCTGTACATGGAGCGCGCGAACCGATATGCTTAGTTTCGGTCACCAACTACGGAGTCGGCTCGGGGTTGCCGCGTGGAATGGCAGCTCGGTTTTTCGCCGACGGCGCGGCCGCTCGATCTCGGACCCAGGGTTCGCAAGACGGGTGGATGCGGTGATGTCGCCTTACGGAGTCACCGGGCTCGGAGGGTGTGATGGCGCAGTGGGAGCGATGACGTCGCTCCGGTCATCTGGACCTCGGCTTCTTCCGGCTCACGGTAGGGGGCGTCGCGCGGCCGACAAACGCTCGAAATGGGTCCTGGCGCGCCGATCCGGTTGAATCTTTGCCGACTCGAACTTAGCTGCATGGGCGGGGTTCCGTGCCTCGATGGAGGCCGGCGCGCTGTGGGGGGCGAGTCTCCTGGAAGTTCCCGCCATGCCGAGTCAGGTCGCTCGTGCACCTGACGACTGACGCGAAATCACAAAAAAGGAATCATTGATGACGATTTTGGCCAAAGAATCGGAACGGGGGGTTCAATCCGTGCCTATCGAACAACTCATTGATCGAATGGAACGTTGGGAAAACTACAGCATTGCGGAATTGGGACCCTATCTCAAGAGTCTCGAAATCGACGAGGCCTGGATCGATGCGCACATGCCCGACCCCATGCCCACCGATGCCTACCATCGAAACCTCATCTATCAGGGACGGCGATTCGAGGTCGTCTTGGCCACCTGGCCGATTGGCGGCGGCACCCTGGTCCACGATCACGGCAGCTTGAGCAGTCTGGGCTCCGTTCGCGTGTTGCGTGGCGATATCTTCAATCAGGTGTATCGCCTGGTCGATCGCGATACCGTCAAACCCGTTCACCGCGAGGTGTTCCATACCAACGACATCGTCCCGGTGGATCACGGTCTGATTCACGCGATGGGGAACGCGTGCCAGTCCGTGATCGCCATGAGCCTGCACGTCTACTTCCCGTGGATCATCGACGTATCCTACTGGGATCCCGAAACCAACAAGCGCATTCCCACCAGGCTCTGATCGGCCGGGGCCACGTGTCGTTTCCGGAACCGGAAGCGATCGCGAACGTCTACCGGCCATCAGGCCCCGTGTGGGCAAGCCCGATTCGGGTCCGTCTCGATGGAGCCGGCTCGTTTCGGGCTTCCCGCTCGATCGTTCATGCATTCGGGGGATTTCATGGGTGAGTCACCAAAGCGCGATGAGGCGCGAATCGAAAGGGCGCGTTCCTTTTTCGAGACCCACCGCGCCTGGCTGATCGATCGCATCGACACATATATAAAAGTAGAAACACCGACATCCGCGTTCGACCGACTCGACGAACTGGCGGCCATCGTGGAAGAGGACCTGATCGCGCTAGGGGCGAAGGTCGTGCGCGAGGACCATCGTCCGCGCCCGGTCGTCGCCCGCTTCGAGAACGGGCCGTCGACCCGACCCCCCGAATTGTTGTTGGTGTATCACCACGATACAGTCTGGCCGGTGGGCAGTTTCGAGCGCACCGGCGTCGAAGGGAATCGCTGGTACGGTCCGGGCATTTTCGATATGAAGGCCAACCTTCCCATCGGACTGCTCTGCCTGAGGTATTTCCGGAGCCACGCTCCTGAGTCGATGTCCCGCCTCGGCTTGATTTCCTCGCCCGACGAAGAGACCATGGGACCGGTCTCGCGAACCATTCTCCCCCGCCACGCACGGGGTGCGCGCTGGGCACTGGTCTTCGAACCCCATATGCCCGACGGGGGGTTCAAGAATCGGCGCAAGGGAGTGGGTCGGATACAATTGAAATTTCGCGGTTTGGCGACTCATGCCGGCAACCACTACGCCGCGGGCAAGAGCGCCCTGCGGGCTGCATCCCATTTTCTCCTGGCCGCCGAGGCGCAGACCGACCTGGTCGCGGGTCGCACCGTCAACGTGGGCCTGCTTTCCGGAGGCAGCGCGGTCAACACCAGGCCCGGCGAAGCGGACATGAGTGTCGACGTCCGCGTGACGACGGCCGACCAGTGGGATGCGTTCCTGGCGTTCGTCGCCGCCTATCGCGACCCCGACGGGGTGGAGATCGATATGGATGTGGCACCCCTGTTGCCGCCGCTGGAGGCCGAGCACGAGGGGTGGTCCGCGCTCGAGCGACTGTGCGCGCAATTGGGTCAGCCCTATACCCGCGGTATGGCGGGTGGCGGCTCGGACGGCTCGCATCTGGCCCAGTTGGGTATCAAGGTGCTGGACGGTCTGGGCGTCGCCGGTGCGGGCGAGCACGCGACCCACGAACACATTCTCGTGGACGGGCTGTTCGATGCCTTCGTGCGCAGCCTGGGTTTGATCGAGGAATTGTTGGCCCTGCCCAGGTGATCGAAAACGGGCCGAGCCTCCGTCCCGCAAGGGGTGGCGTGGCGTGAACGGGGCGGGTTCCCACGCCGTTTCGCGATGGTCCGTTGGCGCTCCGTTGGAACCAAAATCGATCGGACCTTTTCGGTTGACACTCCCTTGGGCCGATGGTAGTATCTTCAGGTTTTTGCGCCATGGGCCGCAGAAACTTTTTGTTGAACATTGAGGAGTCTTTCAGTGCCAACTATAAATCAGTTAATACGCAAAGGTCGTGAGCAGCAATTGGTGAAAACCAAGTCGCCCGCTCTGCAGGCCTGCCCCCAACGTCGCGGGGTTTGCACCAGGGTTTACACCACCACGCCGAAGAAGCCCAACTCCGCTCTGCGGAAAGTGGCGCGTGTTCGTTTGACCAACGGCATCGAAGTGACCAGCTACATCCCCGGTATCGGGCATAACCTGCAGGAACACTCCATTGTCTTGATTCGCGGTGGTCGTGTGAAGGATTTGCCGGGTGTGCGTTATCACATCGTGCGCGGTACCCTGGACTCGGTCGGCGTCGCCGATCGCAGTAACGGTCGCTCCAAGTACGGAACCAAGCGGCCTAAAGTCAAGAAGTAATTCAGGTTTAGGAGAGGCGCATGCCAAGAAGACGCAGCATTCCGCCGCGCGAGATTTTGCCGGATCCGGTTTACAACTCACCCCTTCTGGCAAAATTTGTCAATTGTTTGATGTTGGACGGCAAGAAGTCGACCGCACAGAAGATCACCTATGGTGCTTTTGATGTCATTCAAAAGAAGTCCGGCGAAGATCCTTTGAAAGTCTTCAAAAAGGGACTGGACAACATCCGTCCCATGCTCGAGGTCAAATCGCGTCGGGTTGGCGGTGCTACCTACCAAGTACCGGTGGAAGTCAGCCCCCGTCGTCAAACCTCTCTCGCTATTCGTTGGCTGATTGAGTATGCAACCAAGCGTGGTGAAAAGACCATGCGCGACAAACTCGCTGCCGAAATCCTCGATGCCGCCAATGGTCGCGGCAGTGCCGTCAAAAAGAAAGAAGACACCCACCGCATGGCCGATGCCAACAAGGCATTCGCTCACTACCGTTGGTAATTTCTCGCTTTTTCAAGCGGCTTTGACAATTGATTCTTAGGGTGTAAAGCGCCCGGCAAAACAACGACGAAAAAAGCAAATGTCCTGGAATCGCTAGGGTTCGGCATTTGAAATTTTCCCTCCAAAACAGCCGAGTGTTCTTTTGGGGACTTGTGGAGCAAGCGCGTGAGTCGAGAACTGTCTCTCGAAAAATATAGAAACATCGGTATCATGGCGCACATCGACGCCGGAAAGACCACCACCACCGAGCGGATCCTGTACTACACGGGTGTCAGCCACAAGATTGGTGAGGTCCACTACGGCACCGCGACCATGGACTGGATGGAAGACGAGCAAGAGCGCGGTATCACCATTACCAGCGCCGCCACCACATGTTCCTGGAAAGAGCACCGCATCAACATTATCGATACGCCCGGCCACGTTGATTTTACGGCCGAAGTAGAGCGTTCCTTGCGGGTTCTGGACGGAGCCATCGCGATCTTCGACGCGGTATCCGGCGTCGAGGCACAGTCGGAAACGGTTTGGCGTCAGGCCGACAAGTACCGCGTGCCGCGCATCGCCTACGTCAACAAGATGGACCGCGCCGGTGCGGATTTCGAGCGCGTGATGGCCATGATGGTCGAACGTCTCGGTGCCAAGCCCGTCGCGATTCAGTTGCCCGTGGGCATCGAAGAGCAGTTCACCGGGGTCATCGACCTGGTCGAAGACCAGATGGTGATCTGGGATGGCGACGACAAGGACGCGAAATTCGAAGTCACGCCGATTTCGGATGAATACCGCGAGGCGGCCGCCGAAGCTCGCGAGCACATGATGGAAACCCTGGCCGAATTGGACGAATCGCTTCTCGAGGACTACCTGGAGAACGGCGAATTGACCAAGGACCAGATCTACGCGGGTCTGCGCAAGATCACGCTGGAGCTCAAGGGTTGCCCGGTTCTGTGTGGCTCCTCTTTCAAAAACAAGGGTGTCCAGAGTCTCTTGGATGCCGTGGCACACTATCTGCCCTCTCCGGCGGATATCGGCACGGTGACCGGGCACAATTTGGACTACAGCGAGAGCGTCGTGCGCAAGGTCGCGGACGACGAACCCTTTTCGGCGCTGGTCTTCAAGATCGCCAGCAACCAATACGGCGATCTGGCCTACATTCGCGTTTATTCGGGTACCCTCAAATCAAACGAAAAAGTATACAACGTGGCCAAGGAACGAAGTGAACGCATCGGACACTTCTTCCAAATGCACGCCAACAAACAGACCGAAGTCAAAGAGGTACGGGCGGGCGACATCGTCGCCGTTACCGGCTTTAAAAATGTGGTGACAGGTGATACGATCTGTGACCCTGCGGCGCCGTTGCTGCTCGAGCGCATGGATTTCCCCAATCCGGTGATCCACGTGGCGATCGAGCCCAAGACCAAGGCCGATCAAGACAAGCTGAAACAAACGCTCGACCGTCTGGCACTCGAGGATCCCACCTTCCGGGTTCGCATCGACGAGGAGTCCGGTCAGACCATCATCTCCGGCATGGGTGAGCTTCACCTCGAGATTCTGGTCAAACGGATGATTCGCGATTTCAACGTTCAGGCGAACGTTGGCAAACCCCAGGTAGCCTATCGTGAAACCGTCAGTCAACAGGCGGTGGTCGGAGAGACCTACGAACGGCAACAGGGTGGCAAACGCGTCTTTGCCCGAGTCAAGCTGGAAGTCGGCCCCCGTGAGCGGGGCGCCGGGTTTGCCTTCGAGAACCAAGTGGCTCCGGCTACCTTGCCCAAGGTGTTCGCGGACGCAGTCGAAGAAGGAGTTCGCCAGGCCATGCGCTCGGGCGTGCTCGCCGGCTTCGAAATGCTCGATGTCCGCGTCAAGCTGCAGGGCGGTTCCTATGACGAGGTGGATTCCACCGATGTGGCCTTCAAGATCGCCGCATCGATCGCCTTCAAGCGAGGCGCACGGGAAGCCCGCTCCGTCATTCTCGAACCCGTCATGAAGGTGGAAGTCGCCACACCCGAAGAATACATGGGCGCGGTTGTGGGTGATCTCAATACCCGCAACGGCAGAATCCTCAACATGGAATCGCGCGGCGAACTGCAAGTCGTACGTGCCCATGTGTCATTGGCAAAGATGTTCGGTTACTCAACCGCCTTGAGATCCGTTTCTCAGGGCAGAGCCACGTTCTCCATGGAGTTTGCGCAGTACGCGGAAGCACCCAAGGCCATTCAGGAGAAATACGCTCCCCAACAGGGCGTATTTGGCGATGGAATCAGGAGTATGGGATGATCAACGAAACCATTCGAATTCGATTGAAGGCATACGATCACAAAATTCTGGATCAGTCGACGCGTCAAATCGTCGACACGGCCAAGCGCACCGGTGCGGTCATTGCCGGCCCCGTGCCGCTGCCCACCAGAACTCGCAAGTTCACGGTGCTGCGATCGCCTCACGTCGATAAAAAATCTCGCGAGCAATTCGAAGAGCGCCGCCACAAACGGTTAATCGACATTCTCGAACCGACCTCGCAAACAGTTGAAGCGCTTATGAAGCTCGACCTGCCTGCCGGGGTAGATGTGGAAATCAAAACCTACGCGAAAACCAAGTGACCGTGTGGCGTTTTAGCGTAAGTTGAGGAGTGAGAGGATGATCAAAGGAATACTTGGCAAAAAACTGGGCATGACCCAGGTTTATGACGACACCGGCAGAGTGGTTCCCGTTACCGTTCTCGAGGTGGGTCCTTGTGTAGTTACCCAGGTGAAGACGGTTGAGAAAGACGGTTATACCGCAGCTCAAATCGGCCTGGTCGAAAAGAAGCCGCCGAAGAAGCTGTCCAAGCCCGAAACCGGTCACTTGAAGAAAAACGGCGTCGCCCCGCTGCGTCACCTCAAAGAGTTCCCGCTCGAGGACGAAGGTGGCGTCAATGTCGGCGATCAAGTCCTGGTGAACAACTTCACCGTCGACGAGAAGATTCACGTCACCGCGACTTCTCAAGGTAAGGGTTTTCAGGGCGTCATCAAGCGCCACGGTTTTGGTGGCGGTCGCAAGACGCACGGTTCGCACTTCCACCGTGCGCCGGGTTCCATCGGTCAGTGTGCGACCCCCAGTCGTGTTTTCCCCGGTAAGAAACTGCCGGGCCACATGGGTTCGCGCAAGGTGACCGTGAAAAACCTCAAAGTGGTGCAAATTATCGAAGATCAGAACCTGATGCTCGTCAAGGGTGCAGTTCCCGGCGCCAAGGGCGGCCTGGTCGCGATCCGCAAAGGTTAAGGAGTAAGGGAAATGCCAAAAGCACAAGTTTTTTCATTGAAAAACGAACAAGTCGGCGAGCTCGATCTCGTGGACGAGGTGTTTGCCGCTCCGTTGAATCGCCACCTGATTTGGGAAGCGGTCAACCACTACCTGGCCAAGGGTCGTGCCGGTACGGCAAAAACCAAGGTTCGTTCCGAAGTCGCGGGTTCCGGCCGCAAGCTCTGGAAACAGAAAGGCACCGGTCGCGCACGGGTCGGTGAGATCCGCACCCCGAAATGGCGCGGCGGCGGTACCGTTCACGGTCCGCGTCCCCGCAGCTACGACTACGCCTTCCCCAAGAAGAAGCGTCGCGGCGCCCTCGCCAGCGCTCTTTCCGACAAGTTGGCCAACGGCGGCATGAAGATCGTCGACGACTGGTCGCTGGAAAGCCACAAGACCAAGAGTCTGGTGGGCGTGATCAAAGGCTTGGGTCAAGACGGCAAGGTATTGGTCGTGGACACCCAGGGCAATGACAATCTGGAGCGCGCCTCCAACAACCTGCCGACGGTCAAGCATTTGACTTCTTTGGCGCTGAACATCCACGACCTGTTGAAATACGACAGCCTGGTGATCTCCAAAGAGGCGGTTTTGCAGCTCCAGGAGGTATTGAAGAAATGAACGATCGTTTGACGAAAATCCTCTTGGCTCCTCACCTGTCCGAGAAGAGCCTGGCCGAAAAGGCGAGCGACAACGTGTACGTGTTTCGCGTCCGCCCCGATGCCAACAAGATCGAAATCAAAGCTGCTGTCGAGAAGCACTTTGAAGTGGTCGTGACCGACGTCAAGACTTCCAACGTCAAGGCCAAGAAACGCCGCATCGGCCGCCACATGGGCAAGACCGCGGCATGGAAGAAGGCTTACGTCACCGTGCAGCCCGGCTCCGGTGAAATCGAGTACTTCGAAGGCACCTAAGCAATCGAACAGGAGTTGTTCCAATGGCTATGAAATCATTTAAACCGACCTCTCCGGGTGTCCGCTCGCTTAAGTTGCCCATTCACGAGGGCCTGGCCAAGACCGGTCCGAAGAAGTCGTTGACCGAAGGCCTCAGCAAGAAGGGCGGCCGTGACAACAAAGGTCGCATTCGCATCCGCTTCCGTGGCGGTGGCCACAAGCGCAGATACCGCGTGATCGATTTCAAGCGCACCAAAGACGGCGTTCCCGCGACAGTCGTTCAGGTCGAGTACGATCCGAACCGCAGCAGCCACATCGCCTTGTTGAAGTACGCCGACGGCGAGTTCCGCTACATCCTCGCGCCCGTGGGCCTGAAGGCCGGCGACACCGTCATGTCCGGTGCCGACGCCGACATCATCCCCGGCAACTGTCTGCCTCTGCGCAACATCCCGGTTGGTACCCTGATCCACAACATCGAGCTGAAAATCGGCAAGGGTGGCCAGATGGCCCGCAGCGCCGGTGCCTACGCTCAGTTGCTGGGTAAGGAAAACGAGTACGCCACCCTGCGTCTCCCTTCGGGCGAAGTTCGCCTGGTTCACCTCGACTGCCGTGCTTCCGTCGGTCAGGTGGGCAATATGGAAAACGAGATCAAAAAACTCGGTAAAGCGGGCCGCAAGCGTTGGATGGGCAAGAAGCCCCACAACCGCGGCGTCACCATGAACCCGGTCGACCACCCCATGGGTGGTGGTGAAGGTCGTTCTTCCGGTGGCCGTCATCCTTGTACGCCTTGGGGTAAACCGACCAAAGGTTGGCGCACCCGTCGCAAGAAAGCCAGCGACAAGATGATCGTCCGCAGACGCAAAACCAAATAATTGAGATCGCCATAAGGAGCGCGAAATGCCGAGATCACTGAAAAAAGGGCCCTTCGTGGATCATCACCTGTTGGCCAAAGTCATCGCCCATCAGGAGCGCAGCGACAACAAGGTCATCAAGACCTGGTCGCGTCGATCCACCATCCTGCCCGAAATGGTGGGCATGACCTTCGCCGTTCACAACGGCCAGAAATTCATCCCCGTGTACGTCCAGGAAAACATGGTCGGCCACAAGTTGGGTGAGTTCTCGCCCACCCGCACCTGGCGCGGTCACGCCGGCCAGAAAAACCAAAAAGGTTCCAGAAGATAATAGGGGGATCCCGTGATTGCCAAGGCCAAAGCAAAATACATTCGCGGATCCGCCCGCAAGGCGCGTCTGGTCATCGACCAGATCCGCGGTGAAAAAGTCGACCGAGCTCTGGAGATTCTCCGGTTCTCTCCCAAACGTGCCGCGCGGCACATCGAAGAGTGCCTGAAGTCCGCCATCGCCAATGCCGAGCAGAAAGACGGCATGATCGATGTGGACGAGCTCTACGTGTCCAAAGCCGTCGTCGACGAAGGACCCACGATGAAGCGCATTCGCCCGCGTGCCATGGGCCGCGCGTTCCGCATCAACAAGCGGTTCAACCACATCAGTATTGAATTGTCCCAAGCTGGGAAATAACGGAGGTAGTTGTGGGTCAGAAGGTTCATCCGACCGGGTTTCGTCTGGTCGTCAACAAGAACTGGTCCTCTAAATGGATTGCGAATCAGGAATACGCGGATTACCTGCACCTGGATCTCAATCTTCGCAAAGTATTGAAAGATCGCCTGCGTAACGCGGCCGTATCGCGCATCGACATCGAGCGCGCCGCCAACAAGCTGAAGCTCAACATCCTGACCGCCCGTCCCGGCATCATCATCGGGAAGAAGGGCTCCGAAGTGGAAAAGCTGAAGAGCTGGATTTCGCAACGGACCAACCAGGACGTGACCATCAACATCAAAGAGGTCAAGAAACCCGAGCTGGAAGCGCAGTTGATCGCCGAATCCATCTGCAATCAGTTGGAACGCCGTATTTCCTTCCGCCGTGCGATGAAGAAAGCCGAAGAAAATGCGTTGAGATTTGGTGCGAAAGGCATTAAAATCAAGGTTTCGGGCCGACTGAATGGTGCCGAAATCGCCCGTTCCGAAGAATACCTTTCCGGTCAGATGCCTCTGCAGACGTTGCGCGCCAACGTAGATTACGGCTTTGCGGAAGCTTTAACCACCTACGGCATCATCGGTGTCAAAGTTTGGGTTAACAAGGGCTAGATCGATCCATCGTCGAGATGGCATGGCCTATGGGGCCCGTGCGCATTTTTTGCGTTCTTTGAAGGAGAAATACCGTCATGTTGATGCCCAATCGCACAAAATATCGCAAAGTGCAAAAGAAACTGAAATTTAAAATGGCCACGCGCGGCGCCGAATTGGCGTTCGGTGAGTACGGCTTGAAGGCGCTCGAGTCCGGTTGGCTGACCAGTCGTCAAATCGAAGCCGCCCGTATCGCGATGACCCGTCACGTCAAGCGTGGCGGTAAGATTTGGATCCGGATGTTCCCGGACAAGCCGATTACCACCAAGCCTGCGGAAACCCGCATGGGTAAAGGTAAAGGCTCCGTGGATCACTGGGTGACCGTGGTTCACGCCGGCAAGATTCTCTTCGAGATGGAAGGGGTCAGCCCCGAACTGGCTCGCGAGGCCTTTGAAATTGCGGCGCAGAAACTGCCGATCAAGTGCAAGTTCGTCATGCGCCACGGTGAGGAGTAAGCGGTCATGAAAGCTCAAGAGATTCGTGAAATGACGGACGACGCCATCGTCGCCGCCATTGCGGACCATGAAAAACAACTCATGCACCTGAAAATGGGCAACGCCATCGGTACGGTGGAAAGCCCCATTGAAATCCGTCAGAAGCGGCGCACCATCGCGCGGATGAAAACCATCCTCGATCAGCGCCAGACGCAAAACAGCTAGCAGGATATAGGTAAGCTTCATGGAAAATAACAGAGGTCAACGGGTTAAGAAAGTCGGCATCGTGGTGAGCGACAAGATGGATAAAACCATCGTTGTTCGTGTGGAGCAGAAGTACACTCACCCGCTGTACAAACGGACCGTGAAAAAGTCCAAAAAGTTCAAGGCCCACGACGAGGCAGGCACGGCCAAAACCGGCGACCGCGTCGAGATCATCGAGTCTCGCCCGCTGTCGAAGAGCAAGACCTGGCGCCTCGTCCGCGTGTTGGACAAATAAGCGATTTTGAGTAAGGGAACACTGCCATGATTCAAATGGGATCTATCCTCAATGTTGCTGACAACTCCGGGGCCAAGAAGATCATGTGTATCCGTCCCCACGGCGGGGACGTGGCCAAGGTAGCTCAGTTGGGCGACATCATCACGGCTTCCGTGAAGGAAGCCATTCCCGGCGGCACCATCAAGAAGAAGAAGGTGGTCAAAGCCGTCATCGTTCGTCAACAAAAAGAATTTCGGCGCAAGGACGGATCCTACATCCGCTTTGAAGAAAACGCCGCCGTGCTCGTCAAAGACGACGGCGAGCCCATCGGCTCCCGCGTTTTCGGCCCCGTGGCTCGCGAGCTGCGCGATCGGAAGTTCATGAAGATCGTTTCGCTTGCACCTGAAGTTCTGTAATACGGAACCGGAAGCGGTTCCGTCACGAAGCACTCGGACAAGGTGAGAAGGAAATGGCCGCAAAGATCAGAAAAGGCGACACCGTCATGATTGTCGCCGGCAAGGACCGGGGTGAGATCGGTAAGGTTCTTCAAGTGATTCCCGGCAAGGATCGGGTTCTCGTTGAAGGCCGCAACATGGTGAAGAAGCACCGTCGTGCCTCCCAAAACCAGGAAGGCGGCATCGTCGACCTGGAGGCACCGATTCACGTGTCGAACCTCATGTTGATCGATCCCTCCGACAGCAAACCCTGCCGGGTTGGTTTCGAGGTACGCGACGGCAAGAAGATTCGCGTATCCAAACGCACCAATACGGTACTCGACTAATGGAACCTACACCGGACCCGTTCCGGTGGGTTAACCTCTAAGAGGAAAAAATGGATCGCATAGAAAAGAGATATCGGGAAACTATTCGCCCCAAGTTGAAAGAAGAGTTGGACCTGAAGAACGTCATGCAGGTTCCCAAACTCGAGAAGATCGTGATCAATATGGGGGTAGGCGAAGCCATCGGCAATAACAAGGCGCTCGACGCCGCGGTGGAACAACTCACCGCACTGTCGGGTCAGCGTGCCGTGGTGACCCGGGCGAAAAAGTCCATCTCTAACTTCAAATTGAGAGAAGGGATGGCCATCGGCTGCCGTGTTACCTTACGCGGCGAAAAGATGTATCAGTTTTTTGATCGCCTGGTGAATATCGCATTGCCCCGGGTCCGTGACTTCCGCGGAGTATCCAACAAGGCATTCGATGGTCGTGGGAATTACACCCTCGGTTTGAAGGATCAGTTGATTTTTCCGGAAATCGATTACGGCTCCATCGATAAATCACGTGGCATGAACGTGTGTCTCGTCACCACCGCGGTGAACGACGAGCACGCGCGCACGCTTTTGACGGAATTGGGTTTCCCCTTCCGCAAGAACTAAGATCCACGGCGCCCCCCGCACCCTTCCGACATCCGGCGGGGGGTCGATGAATTTGAGCTCGTAGAGTTTTGAAGGAGCAGCGATCATGGTAACTGATCCAATAGCTGATTTGTTAACCCGGATTCGCAATGGTCACATGGCAAAGCACGACAAAGTGGACGTGCCCAATTCCAAGCTGAAGCAGGCTATTGTCAAAATCCTTAAAGAAGAGGGTTACATCAAAAATTTCAAGGTGGTGGAGACCAAGAAGAGTCACCCCATCATTCGCGTGTACCTGAAGTACAACGCCCAAGGCGAGCCGTTGATTCACGGCTTGAAGCGGGTTTCCAAGCCCGGTCGCCGCGTTTACTCCGGTAAGGACAGGTTGCCCAAGGTTCTCGACGGCCTGGGCATTTCCATCATCACCACCAGCAGAGGGATCATGACCGACGCCAAGGCCCGTCATATGGGCGTGGGCGGCGAGGTCCTCTGCAAGGTCTGGTAAGGGGGAACGCCATGTCACGTATCGGAAGAAAAGAAATCGTCATGCCCAAGAACGTCAAGGCCCGCATCGAAGGTAACGAAGTCTTCGTGGAAGGCCCCAAGGGCAAACTGAAGAGCCCGATTCCCTCCGGCATCACCGCCAACCTGGAAGACGGCAAGCTGAACTTCGACCGTCCCAACGACGAAGGCCCCACGCGCGCCGCGCACGGCCTGGCGCGCGCCCTGGCCAACAACTGCGTGGTCGGTGTCACTCAGGGCTTCAAGAAGCAGCTTCAAATCATCGGCGTCGGTTACCGCGTCAACGTCAAGGGTTCCACGGTGGAATTCCACCTGGGTTATTCGCACCCCATCGACTTCAAACTGCCCGACGGTATTTCCGCTCAAGCCGAACAGGACCGCAACACCAAGTCCATTATCCTCACCCTCGAGGGCATCGACAAGCAGCTCGTGGGACAGGTGGCCGCCAATATCCGTTCGTTGAGAAAGCCCGAGCCCTACAAGGGCAAAGGCGTTCGCTACCTCAACGAGCAGATTCTGCGCAAGGCCGGCAAGTCCGGTAAGTAAGGTAAGGAGCGCACTTCCATGAAGAAAAGCAAAAAAGACATGCGGGTTCGTTCCCACCGGAGAATTCGTCGCAAGATCTCCGGCACCCAAGAACAACCGAGACTGGCCGTTTTCCGCAGCCTTAAGCAGATCTACGTACAGGCCATCGACGACGTCACCGGTCACACCATTGCATCCGCCTCCACCCTGGAGAAGGAATTCAAGAGTGGCGGCAAGTACGGCGGCAACATCGACGCCGCCAAGTTCGTCGGCTCTTCCATCGCCAAGCGTCTGCTGGACAAGGGCATTTCCACCGTGGTCTTCGACCGCGGGGGGTTCCAGTACCATGGACGCGTGCAAGCCGTGGCGGAAGCCGCGCGCGAAGCCGGCCTGAAATTCTAACCGGGATGCAAAGGAGATCACCGTGAAAGCAAACAAGCCCACGCTCAATGAAATGAACCTGAAAGACTCCGTGGTCACCATCAAGCGCGTGACCAAGGTCGTCAAGGGCGGCAAGAACTTCTCCTTCTCGGCCATGGTCGTCGTCGGCGACGGCGAAGGTCAGGTCGGTTACGGCCAGGGCAAGGCTCTGGAAGTTCCCGCCGCCATCAAGAAAGCCGTGGCCGCCGCGAAGAACTCCATGATTCGCGTGCCCATCATCGATGGAACCATCCCTCACGAGGTGAAGGAACGCTACGGCGCCGGCAAGGTCCTGCTGAAACCGGCCAAGGAAGGTACCGGCGTTATCGCGGGTGGTGCCGTTCGTGCCGTGGTGGAAGCCGCCGGTATTCGCGACATCGTGACCAAGTCGCTCGGTTCGGACAACAAGATCAACATCGTCAAAGCGACCTTCAAATGTCTGGCGGAACTGCAGGATCCCACGGAATACGCCCGTGCCCGCGGCCGCGAGATCAATCAGGAGAAAGCATAATGAGCACCGTCAAAGTACGTCTGGTGAAAGGCCTTGCCGGCAAGCTGAAGACGCACCGCAAGGTTGTTCACTCGCTTGGCCTGAAGAAGGTCAACCAAGTCAAGGAACTCAAGGATTGTCCCGAGGTTCGCGGACAAATCAAGAAGATCGATTATCTTCTGGAAATCGTGGAATAAGAAGGATACGGCCATGAAGTTGAACGAGTTGAGACCCAACGACGGCGCAACCCGAAACAAAAAACGCGTTGGCCGTGGTCCTGGGTCCGGCAACGGCAAAACCGCGGGACGCGGCCACAAAGGTCAAAAATCCCGCAGTGGTTACAGCCGTAAGCGCGGTTTCGAGGGCGGCCAGATGCCCTTGCAGCGTCGCCTGCCCAAGCGCGGTTTCAAGAACCCATTCCGCAAGGAATTCGTGGTTTTGAACCTGTCCCTGTTCGAAACCCGCGACGTAACTGAAGTCACCTTGGAAGACTACCGCAAATTGGGGCTTATCAAAAATCTCCGTGATGGTGTTAAGATTCTTGGCGACGGCGACCTAAGTCGTGCCATCACCTTTCACGCGCACAAGTTTTCCAAATCCGCCCAGGAAAAGATCGAGAAAGCCGGCGGCAAATGCGTCGTCATCGAGGATTGATCCTCGACGAACACCTTCGGTAAAGAGTTAACACATGGAAAAGGTAATCGAAAACATCAAGAACATTTTCGAGATCCCGGATTTACGCAACAGGATCTTTTTCACCTTCGGCATCCTGGCCCTCTATCGGCTGGGCTGCCAGGTCCTGGTGCCCGGTGTAGACAGTAATGAAATTGCCAATCTGTTCAACGTGAGCGGCAGCGGCATGCTGGACATGGCCAATACCTTCAGTGGGGGCGCCCTCGGCAACGCTGCCGTCTTCGCGCTCGGCATCATGCCCTACATCACCGCGTCGATCATCTTGCAGATTCTTCAGAAAACCGTGCCCTATCTCGAACGGCTTTCTAAAGAAGGGGAACAGGGACGCAATAAAATCAACCGCTACACCCGGTATCTGACGGTTGTCTTCGCGTTGTTGCACGCTTGGGGCATCACCACGATCCTCATCAGCATGGACAACAACAACAACCTGATCACCGTCGAAAATACGCTGTTTTTCCGGTTGATCGCGATGGTGACGCTGACTACGGGCGCCATTCTGATCATGTGGCTTGGTGAGAAGATTACCGAACGCGGTATCGGTAACGGCATCTCGCTGATCATCTTCGCGAGTATCGTCGTCACCGTGCCCGGCTCCGTGATCGACATCTGGAAACAAGTACAGAGCAACGTGATTCCCGCTTCCGTCATGGCGTTGGTCCTGGCGGTGATCGTGGGCACCATCTTCTTCGTGGTGTTCTTCGAGCTCGGCGTTCGCCGCATCACCATCCAGTACGCCAAACGCGTCGGGAACGAAGGCCAGACGGCCGGTGGCAGCAGCTACCTGCCGTTCAAGATCAACTCCGCCGGCGTCATCCCGGTGATCTTCTCGGCCTCCATCGTTCAGTTGCCTTCGATGTTGACCCAGATCCCCAGCATTCGCACCAATCCCGCGGTGATGGGCGTGTTGGATCACTTCCTCTACGGTCGTCCGTTCAGCAACGTCTTCTTCTTCGTGGCGACGATGTTCTTCACGTTCTTCTACGTGGAAATGCTGTTCAATCCGAAGGACACTGCCGAGAATCTCAAGAAACAAGGTGGGTTCATCCCCGGTATTCGTCCCGGTCAAGAGACCCAGGACTATATCGAACGCGTGTTGAACCGACTCACCTTCTGGGGAGGCCTGTACCTCTCGCTGGTGAGTATCATCCCCAGTCTGATCATGTCTGGTCTGCAGCTTCAGAGTCTGCCGGTTTGGTTGGGTGGCGAGTTGTTCCAAAATTTGCCCGCCATCCTCAACCAGGGTACTCAGGTCATGCTTGCATCCGCCCTCGGCGGAACCAGTCTGTTGATCATCATCAGTGTCGGCCTCGACTTCGTGAATCAGGTCGACAACCAGTTGGTGATGCGGAAGTACGACGGTTTTACTTCCGATGCGGGCAAATCGAAAGTGCGCACCAGAAGGTACGCGTAACGAGCTGAATTCGCGGTTGTAACGCCTGTGAGAAAGGTGTTAGGATTGTGAGTTGGCCTACGCCAGGGCTATGCCCTGGCTACTTTTCAGTGGAAGGGTTGTGTGAGTGGCTAAAGAAGATGCGATTGAAATGCAGGCGGTAGTGCTTGAGACCCTACCGAATGCGACGTTCAAAGTCGAGCTTGATAACCAACATCAGGTTTTGGCTCACATTTCCGGGAAAATGCGGAAGAATTTCATCAGGATCTTGCCAGGCGACAAAGTTCTTGTCGAGCTTTCACCCTACGATTTGACCCGTGGACGGATTGTCTACCGTTACAAATAAGTATTTCGCCATACCCTACTGCCAAAGTTGTAGAACCATCCGGAGGTAAAGTTTTGGCACGGATCGCCGGGGTTGATTTGCCCCATAACAAGCGTATTGAAATCGGGTTGACCTACATTTTCGGTATCGGTCGTACCCGTTCCCAGAAGATTCTCGACAAGTGCGGCATCGACTGGGGGACCAAGGTCAAGGATCTCACCGAGGAAGAAACTTCCAAACTGCGCCGCATCATTCAAGAAGAAGGCGACGTGGAAGGTGATCTCAGAAAGCGGATCAGCCTCGACATCAAGCGTCTGATGGAAATCGGCTGTTACCGCGGTAACCGCCACAAGCGCAACTTGCCTTGTCGCGGCCAGCGCACGCACACCAACGCCCGCACCAAGCGTGGCCGTCGGATTGCGATCGCCGGTAAGAAGAAGTAATTGACATCGGTGAATGGAGCATAGGAACAAATGAGTAAAGGTAAAGCGGTTAAGAAATCTGGTAGGAAGAAGGACCGCCGCACGGTCGTCCACGGTGTGGTACACATTCAGGCCAGCTTCAACAACACGATTATTACGTTTTCGGACAAAGACGGAAATGCGCTCTGCTGGGCTTCTTCCGGTGGTCAAGGTTTCCGCGGTTCTCGCAAGGGCACGCCCTTTGCCGCTCAGGTCGCCTCTTCCACGGCCGGCAACAAGGCCAAGGATTACGGTGTGAAAATGATCGACATTCATGTCAGCGGTCCCGGTGCCGGTCGCGAGTCCTCGATTCGCGCGTTGCACGCGCTCGGTTTCGAGATCAAAAGCATCAAAGATGTGACGCCCATTCCTCACAACGGATGTCGTCCTCCCAAACGGCGCCGCGTCTAATCTACCCCTTTCCGCGGAAGCACCCCTAACCAAGCCATTGGTTTGTCAGAATTTCGACGGCGGAGGATTGCCAGTATGATGCAAGTGAAAAGTTACCAGAGACCTCGACGCATTGAGTTCAACGAAGAGGAAATGACCGAGAACTACGGCAAGTTCGTCGGCCAGCCCTTCGAACGAGGTTTCGGTACGACGATTGGTAACGCTTTGCGCAGAACCCTATTGTCTTCTATCGAGGGTGCGGCGATCTCCGCCGTGAAGATCGACGGGGTTCTCCACGAGTTCACCTCGATCTCCGGGGTGACCGAGGACGTTACCGATATCATTCTCAACATGAAAACGATTCCGTTCAAAATGCACAGCAAAGACCCCCAGCGGGTCCACATCGATGTCAAGGGTCCCGGCGAGGTGACCTCCAACGACATCGTGACCGGTGCCGATGTGGATGTCCTCGACAAGACCATTCCCATCGCCACGCTGGGCGAGAACGGCCATCTCAAAATGGAGATGGTGGTGGAAATGAACCGCGGCTACGTGGTCGCCGAAGACAACTACAAGGACGATTTCGAGATCGGCTTCATCCCGTTGGATTCCGCACACAGCCCGATCAAGATCGTGAAGTACACCGTCGGTAGCGCGCGGGTCGGTCAGAACTCGAACTACGACAAGCTCACGATCGAAATCACGACCAACGGTTCCGTCGCCCCCAAGGATGCGCTCGCTTACGCCGCCAACCTGTTGCGTGAGCAATTGAGCATTTTCGTGCATTTCGAAAGCGTGCCCGAGGATGCACCCGCCAAAGAGAAGGACGAGGAAAAAGAAAAACTGCGCGAGCTGCTTGATCGCTCCGTGGACGAGCTCGAACTTTCCGTTCGCTCCCACAACTGCCTCAAGAACGCCAACATTCGCACGATTGGCGAACTGGTGCAGAAGACCGAATCCGAAATCCTCAAAACCAAGAACTTTGGTCGAAAGTCCCTGAATGAAATCAAGGAAATCCTGCTTCAGATGGGCCTGACCTTAGGCATGCAAATCGATTTAGAAAGTCTTAGGAAGTAAGAGGACCGCCTCATGCGACACAGAAAAGGATACTCGAAGCTCAATCGCAACACCAATCAGCGCAAGGCGTTGCTGAAAGGTCTCGCGATTTCTCTGTTCGAGCATGGCCGAATCACCACCACGGTTGCCAAAGCCAAGGAACTGCGCCGCTACGCCGAACGGTTGATCACGATCGCCAAGAAGCAGACCCCGAGCGCACACCGCGTGGTTTTTTCTCGCCTGCAGAACAAGGACATCACCAAAAAGCTGCTCAACGAATACGGCCCCAAGTACGAAGGCCGCAACGGCGGCTACACCCGAATTCTGAAAAAAGGCCGCCGTCTCGGCGATGGCGCCGAAATGGCCTTTATCGAACTGGTCGATTACGACCACCTGGCTCGAGCGGCTGGTGAAGATACCACCGAAGCTTAAGCAGAAGCCCCGGAAACGGGGCTTTTTCATTTTTTGGGGTTCGGACAGGGAACGCGAAATGGGGGATCCATGCGGGTTGCGGTGCTTTTGACGGGTTATGCCACGGGGTATACGGCCCAGAAATATGGAACCTATGCCGATCTCTTTCGGCATCTGCTCGAGGAGCCCGGCAGCACCTGGGACACTTTCGACGTGATCCAGGGGGAATATCCCCGCGACCTGGCCGATTACGACGCCTACGTCGTCACCGGCAGCGCCTCGGACGCCCACGCCACCGAACCCTGGATCCAGGATCTGAACCGCAAGCTGCGCGAGGCGTTCGATTGTGGTCGCAAGATCCTGGGGGTCTGCTTCGGCCACCAGGCGGTCGCCAACGCCTTGGGCGGCGCTTCCCATCGAGCGGACCAGGGTTGGGAGGTCGGCATTCACGCGTTGGACCTCACCGAGGCGGCGACCAAAAAGACCTACGGCCACAATTTGCCCACCAATTTGAACGTGCTTCAGACCCATCGCGACGAGGTCAAGCGTCTCCCACCGGGTGCCGAGTTGCTCGCTTCTTCCGCCCAGACCCCGATCCAGATGTACGCCGTGGGCCATCAAGTGCTCTGTATGCAAGGCCATCCGGAATATTTCAAGGACATCGTCTCGGATTTGCTGGAGGGTCGGGCTCTGCGAGGCCTGATTCCCGAGGATGTCGCCGTTGTCGCACGCCAATCACTGGCGACCATGGAGCCGGATCGAAACGCCTTTCAGGTCATGCTCAAGACCTTTCTCTACGGTTGAGATCGGGCCTCTTCAAGGCCTCACATTCTGGTCAGGTCGGTATCGAAGGGGAGCAGCAACGCCCTCACCGGCCCCGCATCGGCATCCCGCAGTTTGAGCGGCTGCGCCAACAGGATGTACCGGCCTGGCGCCACCTCTCCCAATACGATGCCTTCCAGGACGGCCAGGTCCTTTTGATAGACCATTTGATGGGATTCCAGCGCCTGTGAGGTCTCCGGATCGATCGACGGCGTGTCGATGCCCACCAACACGACCCCACGTTCCGCCAGCCAGATGACCAACTCGGGCGAGAGACTGTTGAAATCCGAGTTCCAGTTGTCGGGATCGGGGAAGCTGTCGGTTCGAAACAGTACCCGTTTCTCGGTGATCTCGATGTCCTGATCCGTTACGTGATACGGGTAGATGCGCTCGTCCGGACCCAGGGAGACGCCAATCACCTGACAAGCGCCCACGTACCGTTTGGGGTCGCGGCGATCGATGCCGATGCCGTCCCGATGGTAGTGATTGGGCGCATCGGCGTGGGCACCAACGTGCAGGGTGGTCTGGATGCTGGAAAGCAGGAGATGATCGCCCTTCTGAAAATCCATGGCAATCGATCTTCGGTAGGGAACGTCGCCCGGAAAAACGGCCGTGGATGCCGAGATGGCGGGAGTGATATCGATAAGCGTCATGAATGGCTCCTGCACTGCGTTGGTTGGCGGTAGCGTTTGGTTTTCGCTTCGATCATAGCAGGAAGCCATCGTGGTTGCCTTCGCTCTTTTTTCGGGTGAACCACATGGCTAAATCCCCGAAACCACACCCGACCGATCGCGATATTGCTTATAATAGGGACCAGTTCGATAGGGGGGCTCCATGCGCTTTTTTCTCACTTCTATTCTGCTCATGCTCGCCACGCCCCTTTGGGCGCAGCAGCTCGTGATTCCGGACGAGTTGAACGAAGACCAGGCGAAGATCTACCAGAAGGTCTCCACCGCGGTGTCCGCACCCTGCTGCAAGAACGCTATTCCGGTCGCGTTCCACGAGAGCCCGATGGCCAATCACATTCGCGACAACATCAAAGCGTGGATCCTCGAGGGTAAGAGCGAAAAGGCGATCATGGCCGAGCTGGCCGACATGGAAATCGGTTCTTCTGGCCTGAAGGTCATCTTCACCGTGCCGGAAAAAAAGGGCATTGGTCTCGTGGCCTGGCTGTCGCCAATCATTGGTTTGTTGCTTTCGATCGGCGGCATGTTCCTCCTTTTGAACAAACGTAAAAATGAGGACCCCACCGAAGGCGATAGCGACTTGATCGAAAATTACCGTTCCCGAATCTACGCCGATTTGGAATCCACGAAACGTTGATGCCGCTGTGCCCGGCCTGATGGTGACGCGTGCCGACGCTACGGCATCGATTGGATGGGGGCACTGAAGGCGCGAGTTTTTCAATGGAGAGGGCGGGGCCCCGAATGCAGGCAGGGTGCCCTACCGGCGGTCAGTCAGGCTGGTGTGACGCGCTCGTCTCTGGATGAGCGCCGACGGGCTCACCCTTGAGTCGTTTCCAGAGCTCTTCCCAATAGTGACTGGGCGGCTTGGGGCGCGGGCGCTTTTCGATTTGTGCCGGAAGGACCCGTTCGTCTTCGAGGGTGCCGATCTGGTAGGAGAACACGTAGAAGTCCTTCTCGCCGAAGCGCAAGTCGGCAAAAATCACCCGGTTATCTTCTTTATAAATGTGATAGTAACCTTTGCTGAACCATTGAAGTCGCCTGACTCCAGGTTGTTGGTCCATATCAGCAATGAGGTGGGTGCCCCGTTCCTTGGCGCTGAACGTCACGTCTTCCTCGCTACCCAAAAACGAATAGTAGGCCGTGTACACGCGGTCGTCCTGGATGTAGAGCGCCTTCCAGAGGACGCAGTTGAAGGCGGTGGGCATGGACATCATCGTTCCCTGACCCAAATTCGGATCGCGGGCCACCGCTTCTTGGAAAACTTTGTCCGCCGCCGCCTTGTTGAAAACGGTGATTCCCAGATACGAGCTACTCATCGCCAGTGCAAATAGGATGACGCGCCTTCGTTGCGCGGATTCGCGGGCCAGCCAAAAACTGAGTGCGACACTGAACAGTAGGGGGAGGGAATAGAGCGGATCGATGATGAAGACACTGCTCCAAGAGACCGGATAGGGCGATATCGGCCAGAAGACCTGTGTACCGTAGGTCGTGAAACAGTCGAGGATGGGATGGGTGATCAGGGCCCAAAAACACAATTTGGTCCAGTCTACCCAATTCACATCCAGCCGGCGGTGAATGCGGCCGATGACCAGTCCCATGATCGGTGCGAAGGCAGCGAGCACCAAGAACGAGTGCGTGGCCGAACGATGGTAGGTGAGACGCTGGACATCGTTCCAGAAAGGGTAGGCCAAAACGTCCAGGTCGGGGAGAGTGCCGGCCACGGCCCCCCAGATCAGAGCCTTGTTACCCACTTTACGGCCGAGTACGGCTTCCCCCACCGCGGCGCCCAACACCATTTGCGTCAGTGAATCCATCGTTGTCACTCCACCGTGCCGAAAGCCAATCGCGTACTGTTTTGCCAATTGTCGTTGGTGACCGGCTTCATGGGAATCGGTGGTCTGGCGCACCAGCGTCGCGCCGCGAGAAGGGACAGGTCGGATTGTTGTTGGCGCCATTCCCACTGGGCGTGCTCGAGTAACAGGATACCCGCGTAGCAGCGGCCGAGGTTCATGGCCAGAGTACGTGCCTGGCTTTCGAGGGCTTCCCTACCGGTTTTCGCCAAAAACTGGAAGTGTTCGAGCCATCGGTCCAGCTCGCGTTCCAAGATGGTCGCCTGAGGAGCCAGGGTCTCCTGGTCGATGTCCCCCAGGCGTCTGCGCGCGTCTTCGACGAGAGGTGCCAGGGCATCTTCCTTCGATATGGCTCGCAACATGTCCAAACTGAGTATGTTGGTCGTACCTTCCCAGATCGCCAGTACCTGGCCGTCACGGAGCAGCATCGGGAGATGGGTATCTTCCACGTAACCGGCGCCACCGAAGGATTCCAGTACTTCGCTGGCGCTGGCGACCCCCAACTTGGCGGTGAACAGTTTGGTGATGGGGGTGAGGATGCGCAACAGCTTGTCGGCACGGCCCTCCTGGCGGTCGGTTTCCGCTTCACCCAGGAAACGGGCGACCTGAAGCACCAGCGACAGGCAGATTCGGTAATCGGTTTCCAAATCGGCGAGGGTTTCCGCGTGCAGCGGGTGATCCAGGAGCCGCTTTCCGAAGGCACGGCGTTTGCGCGCGTAATCCTTGGCCAGGGTCAAACCGCGACCCATCGACGAAACCGCGCATACTGCGTTGTAGACCCGGGTTATGTTGAACAACGAAGCGATCTTGCGAACGCCGTGACCTTCGCCGCCAACGAGTTGGGCCGGCGTGCCGTGCAGGGTGAGTTCCGCGGTGGGTAAAGCGCGTGTACCCAATTTGTCCTTCAGTCGATGCACCTCGATTTGGTTGAGCCGGCCGGCTGGGTCTCGCAGTTCCAGGTAAAACAGGCTCAGGCCCTTGCTGCCTTCGGGAGCACCTTCGATGCGCGCCAGGGTCATGGCCATTTCCGAGGTAGTCGCCGACGTGAACCATTTGGTTCCCTGCAGGCGGAAGCCACCCTGACCGTCGGGGCGGGCGATGGTGCTGGTGCCACCCACGTCCGAACCGCCGGTGCGTTCGGTCATCCACTGACCCGAGGTCCAGAACCGGTCGGGATCGCGACTGGTGAGGTTGGCGTAGGCGTTTTCTTTCAGCGATTCGTCACCGTACAGTTCGATCGCTCGTGCGGTGCCGTCGGTCATGGCCAGGGGGCAACTGAAAACCGCGGATGAAGGATGGTAGAGATGAAGCAGCGTCATTTGGTAGAGTCGCGACCAGCTTCCGTACTTCCGTTCGTAACCCGTGGCGACCAAACCCTCCTCCGCCGCCGCCCGTTTGAGCAGGTCCCAGCTTGGATGGGTTTCGATCTCGTCCACGCGCCTGCCCCAGGCATCGAAGGGGATATGCACGGGCGGATGGGTTTCGGCCTGTCGCGCCAACGCCAGGAGATCGTTCGCGGCGCGGTGGCCCAGATGGTCGAGATGTGGCTGGATTTCCCGAAGGATCTCTCCTGGCAACATTCGAGTGAGGCAGGATTTGAGAAACCCGTCGCTTTCATAGGTGTTGCCGAGAACGGGACCTTCCTGGTAGAACGTGCTCATGGGCGGACTCCGAACTGAAATTTCATTCAAAGTTCATATTCTAGTACCGCGCCGCGGAAGTCTGCCAGCGCGATTTCGGGCTGGGTCGGTTGGAAGCGGAGATATTGCCGGCGATCGGGCTTCGGCGCGGTGCCGTGCGCTTCAGGGGGTCCAGGATGACCATGGGTGAAGAAGAGAAATTGGATTTCGAAGGGCATCGAAACCAGGCGATCACGTCCGGAGCCAGGAAAAAAGGTGGCCAGGGCCGAACGAAGGGACCGGATGCCCTTCCAAGCAAGAAAAAAGTGGTGGCCCTGCAGTTGTCGGCGGAAGAAGATCAGGCTTTTCGCGAGTTGGGCGGTGCCGGATTCTTGAAGCGATTGCTGGCGTCCGAGTCTTTGCGCAACAAGGTGAAACGACTCGTCGACGAGGATTGAGCGCTGGGTTCCAGGCGCCGGGTGGCTCGTGGGCGCGGGCTCGAATCGAACCCGAGGGCTCCAAAAAAAGCTGTCGATGGGAAGGTATTCGGGATAAACGGCGTTCGGTTGGATGGACGAGAAACGCCCATTTTTTGAACCGGCCTAACATTTCCGGGTGGCGGAAATGGGCTGCTCCCGAGATCTGTTTTCGGGTTACAATCTCCGGTGAAATATTCATCCCCTCCATTCCCTTCGACGGTTCCGTCCATCTGAGAACACGCTGTGATCAGTGAGGTATTGCCATGAATGCTACAGATCCCGAAATTGAAAAAATCACCACCCTTCAGGCTGTCCGTCAAGCCATCCGCAGTCGCAATCTACGCCGTCTCAACGAAGCCTTCGAACGTCCCTGGGCCAAGGAAATGCTGCGCGAAGCAGCTAAAAAACGTTCCGATTCGGGACATTACACCGTCTATCAAATGGCGCTGAAGTCCATGGCCAAAGAAGAGCGCCTGCGGGCTTTTCAATGGACGTGGGACTGTTACCACCCGCTGATGTCCGACTTGGGCAAATGCCTGCAGGATATGGACGGTTATGTAAGACACGCCTGATCGGCGCGTTTCGCGTGGGGAATGTGATCTTCGGGTTTCGATCATGGCTGGGGTTTTCAAAGGGATCGCACGTTTAGGATCGTTTTCAAGAACAAGTGCGTCATGTCCCACGTCCATCCGGAATCGATCACGCCCCGCTCCGAGGCCTAGGAGAAGTTGTCATGAATCCTTTTCGTACCACCGCGACAGGTTTGGTCTGGTTTGGCTTCTCCGTGGCTTTTCCTGGATTGTTGCAGGCTCAGGACTTGGAGATCGAAGAAGAAATGACGGTGTCCCGCACGGTCGTCAACGTGCGGGTCGTCGACAATTTCGGTGCACCGATTCCCGGCCTGTCCAAGGAAAATTTTCTGCTCAAGATCGAGGGCAAGGAAGTTCCGATCATCCAGGTGGAATACGTCGATCTCAACGAGGTGGTGCCGGAGGTGGTGCCCGAGATCGTGCCGAAAGAAGATCCCGAGGCAGACTTCGAGTTCATCGACGAGATGGGCCCGCGTCCGGGAGAGCCGGGCTACGGTAAGGAAAAGCTCAACGTGGTATTGATTCAGGGCTCGATCAACCCCGAGAGGCAGTACGGGTTGATGCGATCCCATCACTTCGCGAAGAAGGTCGTCAGCAGTCTCCCGCCCGATTCCTACACCGCGGTGTTCTCGTTTCACACCCACCTCCAGTTCAAGTGTGATTTCACCCGCGACAAAGAGCTGCTCCACGACGCCGTGTGGGAAGCGGTGGAGCGCGATTCGGAGGTGGTGTTCCAGGCGGCCAATCACCCCAGCGTCACGGCCCATTTCAGCGAGGCGCGCGGGAAGGAGGTCGCCAACGTAGAAGACGCCTTCCTGGAAATCGCGCGGGTGTTACGCAACTTCAACGGTTTCAAGAACCTGGTCTACGTGGGGTGGGGCATTGGCGAGTGGAGCCCCACTACCGGCATGCATTACGGGTTCGAATACCATCGGGCCGTGGTCGAACTGACCCGCGCCAAGGTATCGGTTTTTTCGCTGGATCTCACGATGGCCGATTACCATTCGTTGGCGGCCGGCATGATGAAGCTCTCGGGTCAAACCGGCGGTACCTATTTCAGCCTCTACAAGTTCCCCGACCGTGCGGCCAAAATGGTATCCCGCAGCATGTCGGCCTATTATCTGATCACCTACGAGCATCCCGAGGTTCGCAAGCGCCGACCGAAGTACAAACTCTACCTGGTCAACACGCGCGGCAGCATGATGGTTCGCGATCCCTACAACCGCGATTGAAGGATCAGTGGCTGTCGGCCAGCTCGCCCGCGATGTTCTTGCTGATCATGGATTTGATCTTTTCCGGCGCCAGTCCGTAGCTTTTGAGCACCATCAATTTGGTGACCATCGCTTCACGCGTCATGTCCAACCCGTCGCCGACGCCCATCTCCAACATGGCGCGGCCCGGTGCATAGGTGCCGAGCATGACTCGACCACGGGGCACCTGGCTGCGAATGAACACCATGCCGCCTTTTTCGATGAATTCGGCGAAGATGTCGCGGATGGGCTTGTCGAACGGCATGTTGCCGGTCCCGAACGCTTCCAGGATGACACCCCACTGATGTTCCAGGGCGGGGGCCAGTGATTCGAAATCCAAACCGGGAACCCAGGGTAATACCCAGGGCGCGGAGGGCAGCGAGCCGGGGATGGGGCGATAGATGGTGGGCCGTCGGGTTTGCGGCCAAAACAGGGCCTCGTTCCATTCCCAGCTAATGCCGGCCCGACCCAGCGCCGGGTAATTTGGGCTGTTGAAGCCGTCGAAGTCGCCAATGGCGGATTTGGTGGCGCGGTTGCCGCGATAGGCGGTGTTGTGAAAGAACACCATCACCTCGACAGGTCCCTCGAGCGCCGTCTCGAATGCGCCGAGCACGTTGTTGCGTGCATCGGTGCGGAGTTCCGCCAATGGGCGCTGGCCTCCGGTGAGCACCACTGGAACCGTCAGGCCGGGGAGTAGGAAAGACAGGGCCGAGGCGGTGAAGGCCAGCGTGTCGGTCCCGTGCAATACCACGATGCCGTCGCATTCGCCGTTCTCCTGGGCTCGTTCGATCCGGGTCGCGAGCTTCAACCAAATCGAGGGGGTCAATTGCGATGAATCCAAGTTGGCGACGATCTCGACCGTAAACGCGGCGTATTTCTCCAGCTCCGGAATCCAATAGGCCAGGTTTTGGAGAATCTGATCCGGTTCCAAGGGGCCGCCCTGTTGGGCGCGCATGCCCAGCGTGCCACCGGTGGAAAGTACCAACACGTGCTTGCGGTTCGCGTTCTCGCTCATCGTCCCATTCCTTTGACGTTCTCATTGGCGCCGATGGCAGGTTCGTCGCCGGGCGATCTGACCGTGATTCTAAACGAAAGCCGATGGGGATGAACCCGCAAACTGGGGTTTCTTCACCGGTTCGGGGCCCAGACGCAAAAAAGCCCCGAGATTGACTCAGGGCCTTGGGACTATCGGCCCCCGGGATCGGGGCCAGGCGTCGTGGAAGTAGAGGTCGAGGGGGAAAGTAAATCGGTTTCGCAAACAGGCGCCGAACGGTGGCAAACAAAAAGGGAACCTATGGAAACATGATGAAGCGAGACCCGAAATTTGGAAGGAACGGTTTTGCGGGAGTCAATGGTAGGGTAACAAAGTGGAGTTTTTCAAGAAGAGGGTTGGGTATGAAGGAGGTCTCTTCCGAATCCATAGGTTCAATGGCCTTCTTGGCGAAAAGTGTGCCACTAAAGCCAAGATGCAGGGTGGCGTCTTCGATTTCAAGTGTTGTCGCGAAACAATGCTGGGAGACTGGGGTTTCGGTTAATTTATCATCTGTGAAATCAGGTGGTTTGGCGGTTTTGCGGGCAGGGTTAATATTGTGTAAATGTATGCTGGATCACCAAGGGTTCGCGCTGGAAAACCGCGTGGCCATGTCCAGTGGATTCCGTTCCCCTTACGATTGAATCCCCCGTGGGAACAGCGTCGCGAGCACCCGGGTCAACACTTTCCCGAACAACGTCTCGAATTGTTTGTGGAAGGATTTGATCGCCTCTTCGTCATGCTCGGGGCTCGCTGCCATTTTGCACAGCGTTCCGATGTCGCGTTCCAGATCCCGCGTGTGTCGCTCTACCAGAATGGTCAGATACTGGTTGGGTTCCTCCGCCTTGAGCGGGCCCTTGCCGCGACCGTGGTGGCTCGTCACCAGGTAGTAGGTGATCGTGAGCTTGAAGAATTGGATCAGGGCGGGCTTTTTCCAACTGACGCGGCCGCGCGGCAACCGATTCATGACGGAGGCATAGGAGGCGCCACCGAGATACCCGCCCAGGAATCCCAGGAGCGCGCCGCCGCCGACGGTCAAGCCGCCGCTCATCAAATCGGCCGCCAATCCGGTGCCGGCTCCGGAAAGGGCGCCTGCGAGCAAACCGGAGCGTGTTTCGGAGAGGGCTTTGCCCGCAAGGCCGGCCAGTTGCTGGATATCCGCCTGAAGCCGGGCTTGGCCGGATGACTCGATGTGGAACAGGGCGATCAGGTGATCGAGATAGGCGTCCATCTGGTTTTGCAGCTCGGCCAACAGGGCGTGAAACGTCTCGGCCTTGCCCTGATCGGGTCGTTGTTTCGTGTGCTGGCGGCATGCGAACAGAAAGAGTCGCCCGGCCTGTTCGATGGCGGAGGTCTTGATTTGTTCGTATTGGCGGACCCACTGGTTGCGGATCATGGCGAGCGCGGTTTGTTTGTCGGGTGTCAGGTGTGGTTCGATCAGGTCCATCAGGCGCAATTCCTGGTGCCAGGCGCGGGTGAACGCGTCGAGAACCAGCACGTTGCAGAGACATGGATAGCGCGAAAACGATTGTTTCCAGCGGTTTTCCAGCTCCTTCATGCGCAGCGGCGTCGGGTCTCGATCCCAATCGACCTGATTCAAAATCATGATGACGGGCTTTTCCAATGCTTGAAGCAACTCCAACTCGGCATTGACATAGGCCGCGTCCTCGGGTTCCTCGCGCACGTTGACCAGGTAGAGCACCAGGTCGGCCTCGCTGCGCACGTTGCGAGCCGCCTCGAGCGAGCAGTAGAGGGAGCGGTTGAAAAATCGATCGACGACCTCGTTCATGATCCAGCCTGCCGCGCCGTTCTCGCGGCGAAGCCGTTTCAGGAGCTTGCCGATATGCCCGAAACCCGGTGTGTCCCAGAGGATCAAGGCGGCTTTGTGGGTGTGGATCATCTCCCTGCGCGACGCCGTTTCGGTCACGTGTTCGCGATCGGCCACCTCGCCGACGTCCTCACCCAACAGCGTGCGCGCGAGGGTGGTCTTGCCGATGTTGGTGTGCGACACCAGGCTCAACACGATTTCGGTTCGTCGCTCGGAGGCTTCCTTGAAGGGTGACGGTGCCTCGAGCGACGGACCCTGGATCTCGGTGGCGGCCATGGCGGTCAGTGACACGAGGGATCGTGGCGTCATTGCGGTCTCCAAAGGGTTTGGGCAATGGAAGTCAGGCTCGTCTCGGAGAAGGACTCGGGATTCGAAAGGTCGGTCCAGTAGCTGTGGACCACTTCTGCGGATTCGAGTACGCGTTGCCATGCGGTTCGGCGTTCCTCGGCGCGATCGAGAGGTATTTTTTGGTGGTCGACGACGATCAACAGTGTGCAGTCCGAAGGGTGGTCCGACAGGAATGTCGTCAGGTGACGGACGAAGGCGCCGTGCACTTCCGTTTCCGGCGTTTGGGCGCCGTTGAACACCAGGACGACGGCAAGGGTGACGGGATGCTCGTTTGGGGCGGGAGGCTCCAGGGGCACTTCGTCTTCGCCCCACTCTATCTTGTCCAGGCGTATTCGGGACAGGCGTTGGCCCCACAATTCGCGTGCGAGCCTTTCGAGCCGCGGGGTCGTACTCCGATCCGGCGTGTAGCCATAGAGCCAAATTCGGACCTGTGCGGCCTCTCCGCGCAGTGCCGAAAGCCAACGCCGGAAAGGATCGACAGCGGTATCCAAGGCGAACCCTTGGCGGCGAAACCGGCGATGCCGCCCGCTTTGCCAAAACAGCATCGCCAGCCGGGGGATTGCGATGTAGATCAGCGCGCTCAGGGCGAACAGGTGGATCCAGTCACCCGCGTGGGCGCTTTGGGCCAGGGGTGGGAGGCCATCTGGAAATATCCAGAGCACGGGTCGGAACACCCAGCTCAGAAATTGGCGCAGCGTTTCCTGGTCGCGGATGAAGGTGGAACTCCAGGTGAATGAATAGGCCTGGACCAGGGCCCTGAAATACAGGCCCAGAACAACCCCGAGCGCAAAAAAGATTGCCAGCAGGTGGAGCAACATGGCGACGCGCGCGTGGGCGAACCGCCCGCACTGGTGAAACCAGAGCTCCAAAAAGCGGAGGCGCGCGGTTTGTCGCACCCGGCTTTGCTCGCGATTCAAGGTGGTGTCGTCCCGGGAAAAGCGGGCCGTCAATCGCGGTATCGTCTTGATCAACTGGGGCAGCAGCCAGGAAATCGGATTTTTGGTGCCCCGGCGTTTCCAACCGAACAGCCCCAGCGAGACCATCGCCAAATAAACCCCGAAATGCCATAACAAAAGCAGCATGAAGGGGTTGAGCAACAAGTTGATTTCGGGTTCCGTCCCCAGGTAGTTCGTTGCGGCACCCATCGCCAGGGCGAACACGGCGCCGAAGGAGAACGCGGCGCGAGAGGACAGGGGCACGGTCGCGAGCTTACTCAGGTCGAGCTGGTGGCGCTGCCTGAGCCGCTCTTCCAGCCGTGTGGCGATTCGATCGAGCCACGCCGGTTCTTCGTCTTTGGCGACCGGGCCCTCCAAGTCCTCCGCGATTTCCAGGGGCAGCCGGCCCACCATGTTTTCCTGCAGCACCACCCGGTTCTCGTCCACTTCCCAGAGAGCTTGGAGCAACAGCAGACGTTTCGTTTGGGGTTCGTCCAGCATCGCGTCCGTCAGGGCGAATCGGCGAGGTCCAGATCGTCCGCCGCCTGGACCTGGTTACGGCCGTTCTCCTTGGCGAAGTAGAGCGCTTTGTCGGCCTGGTCGACGAAGGCGCTGACGTTGTTCTGCATCCAGGGCTGGTAGGTGGCCAGACCGGCACTGATGGTCACGTTGATGCTCAAGTTGTCCTTTTCGACCACCATCGACTCGATCGATTGGCGGAGACGCTCGGCGAACTGGCGGCAGCCGTCGAGTTCGGTTTCCGGAAGCAGGATCAAGAACTCTTCTCCGCCGTAACGGGCCGCGATATCCGTGGCTCGGGTACTCTCGCGGATGACATTGGAGACGCCCACCAGGACCTGATCGCCGGCGAGGTGGCCGTAGGTGTCGTTCACCTTCTTGAAAAAGTCCACATCGAGGAGGATCATGCTGCACGCGCGGGTGTATCGACTGGAGCGTCCCATCTCCTCGTAGATCCGCTTGTCGGCGTACTTGCGGTTGTAGAGCCGGCTCAAGTCGTCGGTCACTGCCTGGGTGTACAGGCGGGCGTTCTCCAGGGCGATGGCCGTCTGGCAGGAGAAAGCGTTGAGAAATTCGGTTTGATGGCGATGGAAGGCGCCTGGCGTGCGCAGGTTGTCCAGGTAGATCACACCCGAGATTTTTTCTTCCTGCTTGAGCGGAATGCACACCACACTGCGAATGCGCGAGGCCATGATCGACTGCGACGACTTGAAGCGAGGATCCTTGAGGGCATCGTCGATGAAATCGATTTGCTGCCGTTCGAAGCAGCTCTTGGCGATGGTTTGGCTGAAGGTGAAGTCGAAATCCAGGGCCGATTGGTCGGCGCGGTCGAAGCGGTGGGTCACCATCGACTTGAGTACCCCGTGGCGCGGGTCGTACAGCAGGATGAAGCCGCGATCAGCCCCCAAAACCTTGACCACCATCTTGAGTGCGGTGCTCAGGAGTTGGTTGGCGTCGAGAATCTGCCCGATTTCCTGATTGATCTGCTGCAGGACTTCGTGTTCGCGGAACTTGGATTCCACGTAATGGGTCAGTTCCTTGACCTCGTCGTCGAGCCCGCTTTTGAGCACGCCCAGCTTCTCCGCATCGTCCACGCTGGATTCGAACAGGTGGTACAGGCGGTTGCGAATCCCCTCGATCTCCTGAGTCCACTTCAGGCTGGAGAAATTGATGACCAGGGTTTGGGTGGTATCGCCGCGCACGTCATCGGGTGCTTCCGAAATATCCTGCAGACGAACGGGCAGGCGGCCCAGGAAGATCTGGTCGCCGGGCGCGAGGGCGAAGGATTGATGGGGTTCCAGCATTTGACCATTGACCTTGGTGCCGTTGCTCGATCCCAAATCTTCCAAATGGTAGATGTTGTCGGCACTGAACAGGCGCGCGTGGTGGCGGGAAATACTGGATTCCTCGATGGTGAGGTCGCAATCCGGATCTCGGCCGATCGTGTAATCGCCGGCCGTCAACGAGAACTGTTCCGTTTGCCCGTTCTGGGTCCAACGAAGCACCAAGCCGGACTCTTGGGATTCTGTCTCCATGTAAACCCGCCCGTAAAAAACTGACCGTTCCCTGGCACTTTGTGACCGAACCGCCTATCGTCAGCCCGATCCAAGCCGGGAACGCGCATTGTGAATCATGGTTTTGAACCATGAACAGAAATGTTTCCTTGAAACTAGCACAATTCAGGAGTGCTCGCTAGTGCCCATCCGGAAACGGAAACGTCGCCAACTCCCTGCATGGAAGCTGGATGGACGAGGCACCGAGTCTCTGACGGGACCTTCTCTCGAAGCGATATTCACCGGTAGGGGACCGCCGTTCGATACCCGTGGGGAAGGGACCGAACGACAGTGAGCGATTCGGGCGATCGGGTGCCGAAACACGCCGGAACCGAAGAGATGGGCGACCCGTCGTGCATGGCGGCGCGCAGGTCGCGATGACGATTCGATTTTTACTCGCTTTTCTCGCGCCCATCTCGAAACGGACCTATCACGACAACCCAGGCGGCCGGCCAGGATGGGCACGACCCCAAGGCCCGTGACATCGGGCGATCAGGTGTTGTCGCTGCCTTTGGCGGGAACCGGTTCCCGAAGCAGGCGGTCGATATCTTTCTTGAGCTGGGTGATCTCTTCGGGATCGGTGCCTTCGTAGTAGCCGCGAATCTTTTGGTTGCGGTCGACCAGGATGAATTTCTGGCTGTGATTCAACAGGTTGTCGGGATCACCCACCTTGAATCCATCGACCGCCACCCGCAACAGCTCGTCGGCGGCGCCCGTCAAAAAGTGCCAACGATCGGTGTCGGCTTTCAGTTTGGTGGCGTACTTGGCCAGTTCCTCCGGTGTGTCGTGATCCGGATAGACCGTGAAATTCACCAGGCGCAGGTCCGTGCGTTCGCGGTAATGGGTCTGAAGTTCGCCCATGTGGCCGGACATGGCGGGACAGGGGCCCGCGCAGGTGGAAAAGAAGAAGTCGGCCACCCAGACCTTCCCGTCCAGGGTGTCGGACGGGAACGCCTCGCCCCTGGTATCCGTGAACCGGAAGTCGGGTGCTTCGCCGTGCACCGGCAGCGGCGCGGCCATCACCTTTGGCTCGTACAGGAAAAAAGCACCTACGCTAATCAAGAACATGAGAAAAAAACCGGAAAAAACGACGGTAAGCGATTTCGTCGACATGATCCTTCCTCGGATTGAGGCCTCGTCCAGCAGGCCGGGCTACCGGTGGGGGAGGGCCGGCGCAAGGCCAAGTATAGCGCGTTCCGAGCGGACTTCGACAACAGCTTGATCAGAGGTTTCGCCGGCGTTCGCGAACGGGTTTTTCGAAGGGCCCGCTCAGGCGATCGATGCTTCGTCGGCCTTTTCGTCTTCGGCGGATTTCGGGCCGCCGAAAGAGTGGCAATCCTCCGTGGGACTGCCGGAACAGCAGGGCTCCATGTTGATGCCGCAGGCTGCGCACTGTCCGTGGCCGTGAACCCAAACGATGTTCAACGGCGTGCTGCACCAGGGACAGCGATCTTCGGAAGGATTCACGTGCACCTCGATTTCGATGGTTTCCCTGTTGTCCAGGAACGGCGTTGAAATTGAGACGAAACCTCTCGATTCGCCCGCCGCGCAGGACGAGACCACGGTTCCTCGCCGCCGCCGTGGCGTAGCTTGCCGGACGCCACCTACTTGACGTCGGTGGGGTCGGCCGTGAAACTGAGGCAGATTTCAAAAAAGCCTTCGCTCGACCAGTATACCGAGGAGATGAAGGGATTGTCGCCCGCGTTGGAAATGATGTGGTTGCGACCGAAGATGACGTAAGGTGTCGAGACGGTGTAGCTCAGGTTCATGCGGCCGAATTCGCCCTTCGCGTTGCCGGTGATGATGTTGACCATCTCGCCCACGGCATCTTTGACCTGGTCGTCGATCAGGGTTTTCTCCTCGCCCAGCAGAATGTGGTGGATCTTCAGCGCCAGGCGGTTGGAAATATTGAGCAACACCTTGCCCCGCAGCCCTTTGCCGAAGATGTCCAGCAGGGCCGAGAGCTCGAATTTGGGGGCGAGCGTTTCGCGCATGACCACACCCTTCTTGCGCGTTTCCAGGCTCAGGTAGTTCTCGAAGATCTTCTCCGTCGCGTTCAGGATGGGGTTGATCAGCTCGGTCTTGTAGGTGAAGGAGGGTGTCCCGCCACTGGCGGCGATCCCGTTGAGTTTTTCCTGTATTTCGTCCAGATAGAGGTTCAGGTCCACCTGACCGACCTCGCAGTCGAAGATCATGCGAATCACCGGATATCGCGACAGCACGGCCACCAGGTGTTCCTTGCCGACGATGATGGTGGGTGTCGAAAGCTTGAAGATTTGGTCCTTGGGCAGGTTCTTTTTGGAGTTGCCGACGATGATGTTGCAGATTTCCCCGGTCATGTCCTGCACGTCCGCGTCCAGTTCCTGAGTGTCGCCGCCCAGGATCCGGTTGGCCAAACCTTTGGCGACAGTGTCCTTAAGGCACAGGAACAGGTGACCTTCGACCTTCGGACCCTTGAAGGATATTTGCGAACTGATGTCGTAGATGGCCGAACAGATGCGTTCCAGGCGAAGCTCGCGTTTGACGAGCTTCAGGCCGGCCAGCGACTCCATCACGTTTATCGTCGATTCGAGAATGGGGTTGATCAGCTCGACGAAATTCTCGTCCAGTTGCTTGCGATCCGTCAGCTCGCCCCGTTGCTGTTTTTCCCGCTCCAGTTTGCGCAGATTCGAGGAGGCCTCGATCAGGTTGATCAAATCCTGATGGTGTTTGTCCAACATACGTTGCAGGCTGGCGGTGATCTTGAGATCCAACTGGTGCTGAATGGCTTTGTTCAAGTTCAACAGGTGGCAACGGATCAGGTTGCCCGATGCACTGACCACGCGGGCGACGGCGTCGATGGTGATGCCGAACAGGTTGTAGGTGAGCGCCACCTGCTTGCCACTGTCGAAGAAGGGGTCGGCCACCGCGACCTTGAAGGCGATGCCACTCGCGCTCACGTCCTGAATGGCCCCTTGAATCAGCTTCTTGCGGCCCTCTTCGGCGAGGGGGTTGCCGCTGTCGTCCAGTTTGCGGACGACCACGATCTTGGTGAGCTGCGGTGCGATGGGGATGCGGACGTACTTGCGCGGATCGTGGGAAGTGAGCACCGATGGCGTCGCGAAGACATATTCCTTGGGCTTGTTGCCCTTCTCCAGATTCACCGGGAGCTTGAATTGGAGGGTGAACGAGCGCAACACCAGCAGACCCACCTGGGCGGGAATCCACTGTTTGAAGGTCAGGCGAAATTGGGTGTTGTTGACTTTTTCGAGGGCCGCCTCGAAATGGCGTCCGGAATCCTGCGGGTAAAAGATTCCCGGCGCCTTTGTAAATGCGGCTATTTCCAAGTAGATGAGGACTTTGTCCGAATCCTCCACTGTGAATTTCAAAGAGGTACGTCCTTTATCATGACCTTGAGTGGTAAAGGGCGGCCGCTTGTGGGTACCGCTGGCGCCATGAGCTCGTTCGATTCTTCACTTACCGGTGTCTGGTCGGAAACGGAAGGGCGTGATCCGGCTGAATGGCCGCAGTCTCGGGCTTCAGGCCTCGGGTTTCGGCAGGGCGAACATTCACAGGTGATTAGCGAAACCCGATACCTGACGGCCGATGCCACTTCTAATGGCGTTGCGGACCGATCCTGGAGACCCAATTCGATGATGCCGTCGTTTCCGAATGAGCACCGTCTAGGGATATCTTCGGTTATTTTTCTTAAATCCTTAGCTTTAGGGTGATTCAAACATTTTGTTTTTTGTCGCAAAGTGGCGCTATGTCTTTGGGGCCCAATCGGGTTGGGGTTGGTTCCGGCTCGTCCGAAAGGAGTCTCAGGGCTTGTCCCGTTTGAGGTGAACCAGGAATTCCCGGTTCCCGGTTTTGCCCGCGATCGGGGAATCGACGGTTCCGTGGCACCACCATCCCTGCTGGCCGCACCAAGCCAGAAAGGCGTCGAGAATGTCCCGCTGGCGCGTTGCCGAGGCCACGACCCCGCGATGATTGACACCGCCCGGGCCGGCCTCGAACTGCGGTTTGACCAGAAGGATCATGTCGCCGTCCTCGGTCACCAGATCGGCGATCGCGCCCAGAATCAGCCGCAGGGAGATGAACGACAGATCGGCCACGGCGATGGACGCTTTTTCCGGCAGGGCCGCGCCGTCGCGAATGTTGAGACCTTCCATGTTGATCACGCGGCGGTCCTCGCGCAGTTCCGGCGCCAGTTGGTCGTGGCCGACGTCGATCGCGTAAACTCGGCTTGCGCCCTGTTGCAGAAGCACCTGGGTGAAACCGCCGGTGGAAGCGCCGACGTCGACCGCCACCCTGTCCGCGACCTGCACCGCGAACGCTGCCAAGGCCGCGGTCAACTTGTGGGTTCCGCGTCCCACGGCGCCGGTATCCTCGTCGATGTGAATCGCGCACCCCACATCGACCATTTCACCTGGTTTGGCGGCGATTCGGTCGCCGTGACGGACCTTGCCGCGTTTGATGAGGTCGCGGGCGTGGGATCGACTTCGCGTCAGCCCACGCTGTACCATCAATTGATCCAGCCGGGTTTTGGCGGAAGCCGACATGCTGCCCGTCCTTCTCGTCTCGGTATGGGGGCATCGCCAGGTTGCCCGTGGGCATGATAACCGAAACCCTTCGGGCCGGGGAACGGTTTGGGGTCCCGAGCGACCTGTCGGGAGGTGATCGCGGGTCCCGCACCAAGGCCGTGACGTCCGAAACGTTGGTGCGCTTTGTGGGCTCTGCCCGGCTTTCCGTTGCGCGTGGGACCTCGATCCGCGCTATGCTTATGACCGCGATTCGGGTTGACCGGATCAGCCGGTTCGAACGAGGAACGACCGATGGCGCCGCTCACCAACGAGGCTGAATTCAAGGATCTCGTGCTCAAGGCCTTTAACGATCTTCCCGCTCAGCAGCAGCAAGTCGCCGAGTATATGGTCGAGCATCTGGATGAGGTTCCCTTTCTGACCGTACCGACCCTCGCCAAGCATTGTGGGGTTTCCGAGGCCACCATCGTGCGTTTCGCGCAACGGGTCGGCTACGACGGTTTCAGCGGAATGAAGACCAACCTGACCGACATGGTGCGCGACCGGGTGACCTCTTCGCGGGGGACCGGTCTCGAGGAAGCGCTGGCTCCCGCGGGTACCGACAGCCTGAGTCTGGTTGTCCAGCAGGAAATGCAGAATCTGCAAAGTCTGGCGAAGGATGTCGACCTGGACGTATTCGAGGAGGCCGCGGCCACCCTGTTCCAATCCGGTCATATCTTCACCTTCGGGTTCGGGATCTCCGCTCATCTGGCCGGCTTGGCGACCTACCTGCTGACCCAGATCGGTCTGCGGGCTTCCACCTTGTCCACCCGGTTTTCCGCACCGCTCGAGCAGATGATCGTCATGCGCGAGACCGACGCGCTGTTGCTCTTTTCGTTTCCGCCCTTTTCGGTGCCTACGATCAAGATGGCCGAGCAGGCCGCAGCGCGCGGGATCAAGGTCGTCGCGATCAGTGATCGGCTGACTGCGCCCGTCGCCCCGTTCGCGGATCATCTGATTCAGGTTCGTACCCACAATCGGATGTTCACCAACGCGATCGGAGCCGTCAGCGTCTTCCTGAACGCCCTGATCACCGAAATCGCCCTCAAACACGGCGACCATGCAGCCGAGGCGATGACCAAGATCAATCGCATTCTCGCTACCGACGAGAACGTCATCCAAACCGATTGATGGCCGCCGAGCCCGGGTTCCGATCGGATGGTGCCGATTGGATTCGGGAACTGTGCCGCCGAAATGTGGATTGTACCCATGATGCCAAGCATGCCTTTTCATACCCCGTTCGATCGGGCTCTCCCGATCGAGGCTTCTCTCCGCCGCCTTGGGCGGATCGCCGGACCCGGTGGTCCCGCACGCTGGATGTTGCTGTCGCTCCTGTTGGTTGTGGCCGTGCCGGCTGCCTTTGCCCAGCGATGGGTGACCCTCGCCCCCAGTTTGACGGAATCGGCTTGCCGATTGGGGTTCCGCGACCGTTTGGTGGGGGTCACCGAGTATTGTCTGTTCCCCGAGGACGTGAAAAACCTGCCCCACATCGGCGGCTACCTGGATCCCAATGTGGAAACCATCGTCGCGCTTCGACCCGATCTGGTCTGGGCGCTTCCCGAACAGACGTCCGCGATCGAAAACCTGCGCAGCATGAAGGTTCGGGTGGAAGTGGTCAACAACCACTCCATCGAGGATATTTACGCGACGCTGAGGACCATGGGCGAGCTGGGGGGTCGGGTCGAGGCGGCGAAGGCCGTGTTGGCCGAGATGAGGGCTCGCCAGCGCGAGCTGCAGCGGCGCCGGGTGATTCCGCCTCGCGTGCTGCTGGTCCTGGGCCATGGTGCCTCTCCATCGCAGATCACGGAGGCCTACGTCGTGGGTCGTTACGGGTTCATGCACGAAATGATCGCCATGGCGGGTGGCGTCAACGCCTATCCATCGGAGAAACCCGCCTTTCCCAAACTATCGCGCGAAGGCCTGTTGGGCGTGGATCCCGACGTGATCGTAGTGCTCATGCCCAGGGATGATCTTTCGACCGAGAAACGCGACCGTGTCCTGAAGAAATGGCAGTCGGCGTTTCACCTGAAAGCGGTCAAGAATAACAAGGTTCACGTGATTCACCGGGCCGATGTCCTGCAACCGGGACCGCGCTTCCTGAAAACCCTGGCCGAGTTGGTGGCCATTCTGGACGCGCCATGAGCCTGCTCGAAATCCGGGATCTCTCGCTTCATCGCGGGACGAGAGCCCTGATCGACGGCATGGACATTCGGGTTTTCGAAGGGGATTTCTGCCTCCTGATCGGTCCCAACGGTGCCGGCAAATCGTCGCTGCTCAAATGCATCCTTTCCATCATCGACGATTATCGCGGTCAAATCATGATCCAGGGTCGCGAGTCGCGTTCCTACCACGCGCGCGAACGGGCGCGGATGATGGCTTATGTCCCCCAGGCCATGGACCTGACCTTCGACATGGAGGTCGGCGCCTTCATGGAGCTGGCTCGGTTTGCCCACGAGGACACGCCCGGAGAACGGGAGACCCTGATCGACGACTGCCTGACCAAAACCGATACCTACCGCCTGCGCGGTTCCCTTATGCAGGAACTCAGCGGCGGCGAGCGTCAGCGGGTTCTCATTGCGGCCGCGATCGCCCAACAGCCCCGCATCCTGGTTCTTGACGAACCCACCAGTTCGCTCGACCCCAACCACCGAGCGGAACTGGTTCAACTCCTGGCATCGCTCCACCTCCATCATCGGTTCACCATTCTCCTGGTCACCCACGACTGGAATGAATTCCTGGGCCTGGATCCCAAGGTCTTGGCCATCAAGGAAGGCAAGGTGGCGGTGACTTGTGGTGCTTTCGACCTGCACCAACATCTCAGTTCGGTGTTCGGCTGCCCTTTTCGACGTCTCGACGCCGGCGGCATTCCGGTTAGTTTTCCAGTGGTCGATATCTGAGGGTCGGCGCCGGGGAAAAATTCCCATCGAGACGATGCCGTTCAAATTTTTTCAGGGTGTGATCGGGGTCACGAAATGTAGGCTGTCGTGGTTGCGAATGCAACTTTCCAGGACAGTTGCGGGCATTGGCTTTTCTGGGTATACCTCCTTTTTTAAGAAGGACTTAGATGATTAGTGCGTGTTTTTTCGGGCGTTTTTCTAGTAGACGTGCTTACGTATGTGATGGAACTCTCCAAAGATCCGTGAAATAGTAGACCCACTGCAATCGTTGCTAGCCCCAGCACCAGGAAAGTGCCATTCAGTTCTCTGCTTCAGAGGGACGTAGTGCGTGCCTTTGGGAACCTTCATGCTTATTCGAATAGGAGTGCTTTGGAATGATTCGCAAAAGTCAAATGATTCTTTCGATCGCGGTTTTCTCTCTTTTTTCGCTGGTTGGCGTTGCTCAAGACGAGCTTCCGGGAACCAAGTATCGTGTGACCATCACCAACGTGACCAAGGCTCAAATCTTTTCTCCGCCAGTTGCCACGGTTCACTATCGAGACATCCAGTTGTTCCAGCTCGGTCAACCCGCTTCCGGCACCCTGGCTGAAATGGCCGAGGAAGGCAATGCCGCCCCGCTCGCGGAGGAATGGGCCGCTCACGATTCCGTTTATGACGTTCAGGTATCCGAAGGTCCGGTCATGCCCGGTGCTTCCATCACGTTGGAAGTGACCGCCGCCGGCCGCTTCAACTACATCAGTGTGGCGGGCATGTTGGTGACCACCAACGACGCCTTCTTCGCGGCAACCCTGCGCCGCCCCAACGACCAATTTTTGAAAACCGGTTTTTCCAGCGTGGTTTACAGCGATGCCCACGCTTACGATGCCGGTACCGAATTCAACTCCGAATCCTGTGATTACATCCCCGGACCGCCTTGCGGCAACGGTGGAGCGCACGATCCCACCGAAGCCGAGGGATACGTGTACGTCCACAACGGCGTCCATGGCATTGGCGACATCGCCGTCGAGAACTACGACTGGCGTGGTCCCGTTGCGCGAATCACGGTGGAACGCGTCGACTGATCCGCTGTACCCACACGACGATTCCCACAAAAAACGGCTCCGTTCCCGCGGGGCCGTTTTTTATTGGGGTACACCGGCCAATCGCTCCAGAATGTCCAGCAGGGCCACCGGCATGGGTTTTTTCTCCCAATCCAGTTCCAGGCGCGCTCGAAGCCATTGATTGTGGGCCGTTTCGAGTTCGGCGGAACGCGCTTCCCGAAGGGTCAGCGCCGTCGTATCCGAGGCGCAGTCGCCGCCTTCGGTCTGATCCGGCCGATGAGGATTGAAGCCCAGGCAGCCGTAGGGTTTGATTGTGCGCGAAAGACTGCAGCCTCGCGCCTGGCCCATGAAAAAAGGACAGGTGTAGGTTCGACGTACGAAGTGGCGCCGGCCGTCGCCCGGGCTCGGGGCGTCGAGCCGGTAGCGACGTACGGTTTCCCGCAACCGCTCGATCAGTTCGGCATCCAGTCTGCCCGCTCGCTTCAGGTACCGAATGATTTCCACGGTTTCGAGCGGTGTCGTCTGCATGGAGTTGGCCACGAAGGTACAGCAGACGCCGGAGCAGGAAAAGCAATGAAGGCCCTCGTGCTCCAAATGGGCCATGCGGTCGATCAACACTTGGCGTCGCCGTCGTCCCGTTTCGCCGATGTGATCGGTCAGGGCGTCGAGGCTTCGCGGTTCCGGATGTGCTGGGCATTTTTGGATCATAAGCGCGCTCGATGGAAGAGGACCGATCGAAATCCGAGATAGACCCGAATCCGGCGGAATGCGATCAGGTCGAAGCTGCAGGCCGGCTCTGGTTTCAGGTTTCGAAGGGTTGGATGTGGTCGAGGACGGTGTCTTTCTCGACCCATTCCAGAAAAGTGTCGTGCAGCCGATCGGTTTCCGTCAAGACCTTGCGCCAATATGCGATGCGATCGTGGTTGCGAACCCTGAAATGTTCGAAATCGTGGCGATCGGGAATTTTCCCCATGGGAAGTTTCGCCACGAACTCGGGCGATGGGCTGATCATCACCATGTTCTCCAGGTTTCGGGTCCGCGGACGACGCCACTTGAGCGACTTGTCCAGCCAACCCGGCGTGATGGTCTGGGTGTAGTGGGGAAACAGCACGATGCCCTCGCGCACGCCGGGGTAGGGGATATCGAACTGATAGTCCAGCAAACCTCCGTCCCGATAGGTTCCCGCCGGGGCTCCCGCGATATTGCGAACGCCCCGCAACACCAATGGGATGGCTGCCGATGCCATGAGGGCGTCCTTCAGGTTGCCGGCATCCAGCGCCACCGTGACCGGGGCTCGAAATCCCGTGTGGTAAAAGGGCTGCTCGGATCGCTTGTCTTGGAACACGACCCGTTCGAACGCGAGTCCCACGAGTTCGCGGTGGATGGCGTTGGTGACGAAGGCGCCCATCATGCCGATCCCCTGTAGGAGCGTGGGCTCCATGGATGCCATGCCGCGCGCCCGAGCCGTGACGATGTGAAGCCGAAGGGTCGGATGATTCAGGATCGCATCGATGGTTTTGTCCGGTAGAAAGTCGTCGAGCGCGCTACGGGTGGCCTCGCTGACTTGTCGAGAGTCCGCGTAGGGGATCAGTTTGACGCCCAGATAGGCCGCTTCGAAACGATCGAGGCCTTCGATGGGATCGGGATGCGAGAGGGCGGTGAAGCGCCAGGATCCGATCGAGGAGCCGATCAGGTGAAGGGGGGCGCCGTTGCGGCCTTTGAACCAGTTGCCGAACAAGGCGCGATCCAATCGGTTGAGCATGAGCCACTTGGGGCCGCCCGCCGCGCCGGGGACCACTTGCACCAGATTGGGATCGAATCCGTGTTTGCGAATGAGTTGGAGGGCCGCTCTTCCAGCTTGAATCTTCAACGGTGACGTCGTCATGGGGATTCCTCGCCAATCAGCCCGGTTCAGGATGGCGAAGACGCCAACCCCGCCTGGCGGGCTCGAGTTCCGATGTGGCCATGCTACCAATTGGCCAGAGGGGTCGCAAGTCGACTTTGACGCAGGGTGGCGAAAGAATGGAGCGGCGCGGCAAGAAAGAGATCGAGATCACCTACTCTCTTTCGACGAGGTCCCGATCCGCCGATTTCGCACCGATTTCTCGTGACAGTTTGCGTGGGGACTCAAGATCGGCCGTCTGAATACCGTTCTTCTTGTGAAAGCTCACGGTCGGAAGGCGCTCACCCCAATTAGATGTAGAATGAAGCCGATCGAAGCGTCAGCCACGACGATTCCCCTTTGGCAGCGAGGCCCACGTGACATTGAAACGAAGGTTTCCGATATTCGGTGTCGTACCCGTGATTCTGTGCACCCTGGTTCTGTCCACTCCGGGCCGGGCTGCCGATGCCATCGATATCGATCAGTTGGTCAGCCCTTTTCGCGGTTTCGATCACGCCCACATGGAACTCGTGTTCGATCTGTTCGGGCAGGAAACCCAGGGACGACTGCTGTTGCGCCAAGCCCGCCGCAAGCTGAACGTCTCTGCGGAGCGCGACCTGACCGAAATATTTTGCTTTTGCGAACCGGCCGATCTCGGCATTCGCGGTACGCGTCGTGGGCTGTTCACCCAGGAGACCGGCAACTACTATCGAGAAAAGGGCGAGTCGGAGTGGCACGCGCTCAACCCGGGGGGCGACGAAAAATTGCGCGACGGCGAGCGATTTCCCATCGTGGCGCGTCGCGAACATCAGACCCGCGGCTTCGAATTCCTGGACGTCGCCTTTCTGCCCAGGATCTGTATCCGGCGTGGCCTGTCCGTGGCACAGACCTACCTCGTCCTGTTCCACGAACTGATCCACCTGGTCGGGTTGGATCCCTTCGAAGAGGCCGATCTGCTGCGGTACCGGGGTTGGGAGGATCGCGACCGCTTCTATCGCGATCAAATGACCAAGGAGGGCGGGGAAGTGGATGCCTTCCTGGCCCAGATCAATGCCTTCCAGCGACTGAAGAAGCGTCACGGTCTCGAGGGCCTCACTGTCCTGGAAACCTTTCTCACCGGCGAGCAGCTACGCTACCGGGAGCGGGACGCCTTTCTGGATCACCTACTCATCGAGGCCGATTACGCGTCGGAACTGAACCGGTACCTCGAAGATCAGGTCCGGTTCCAATACAACCGCTCTTTTTCCTGGTGGGAGTATTTCGGCAAGGTGATGGCCGCGCTGGACGAGCAACTCGAGGCGATCGACCACAACATCACGGTCACGCGGGACGCTGTTGCCGTTGCCCGTGCCAGGGATCGAAAAGACCTGGCCGAGGAATACCTCGAGGAACAGTTGAAGTGGGAACGTCAGCGGATCCTCAATCGGCGTCGCTACGAACTCTACGTACTCGAACGCAAGGACCACCGGAAGTTCATGGCCCAACTGGATGAGTTGTATCCGGCACCCTGATCCGAATTTCGGGTAAATGACGCGATGAATCTCCCGGAATGGGGACATGCCGTGCGGGCATTGGCGACCACCGGTGATTCCGGTGGTGAGGGTGCTCAGGATTCGCGATCGGCGATCCTCAGGGTGCCGCCGCCGGACAGGGTCGAGAACAGCTCCAATACGGCGATCTCGGTGTGAACCGAGGCCCATTGAAGGGTGACCGTGCCGGGTTGGGTGGGTGCCGTGCGAAGTCGGCGCGCCAAGTAGCAGGCCAGGTCGATTTGGGAGCTGCTGTTGTCGTTGCGGGTGACCTGGTTTTCGTCGTGGGAAAACCAGCAGGCCGTCTGAAGTTTGTGGACCTCGCGAGAAGGGGCACAGCGGCGATGGTAAGGCGTTTCGTTCGAGGCGCGAACGGCGCTGACCGCCTCCGCGCCGCGGGCGGTCAGCTCGGGAATGATCGACTTTTCGGTCACGATCAGGGACGGACGTTCGCTGACGGGCAGGCGATCGAAGGTGGCGGTACACGCTTCGGCGGGCATCACCATCACCGTGGCGCCCGTCTTGAAACCGGCCAAAAGCGCTGCGGCCCAGTGTATCCCGGGCTTCAAGGCGATACCGATGCGGGATTGGCCGCCGATGCCCAGCGACTTCATGCGATGGGCGAGGGCGTTGGCGCGCTGATTCAAACCGGTATAAGTAATGGCCTGGCTCTTAAATTCCACCGCGATTTGATGGGGCGTCATGCGGGTTTGTTCTTCGAAGAAGTCGATAGCGAACCAAAAATCCAGCAGGGTGGCCGCGCGCTCGGTGGCTTGGGTCTTGGTGACCGGTTCGACGGTGCTTTGAAACGCGAGGCTGCCGGCGTCGGCCTCGAAAGCGGGGTCGGGGAACAGCGTCGTTGCGGTCGGGGCCTCTGTTTGGGTGGGGGCCTGACCTCTTTGTTTGCTGCGGAAGGAGAAGGGAGACGAAAGGATCGGGAAAAACTTGAGGATCCGTTGGGACATGGAACTCGACAACATCGTGGACCTCCAATGGCCGAAAAGGTGGGAGAGCATTGAGACAAAGCCGGGTCGAGGGCGGATCTGATGGCCTTCGTGCCATGGGGCCGAACGACTCGGGTTCGGCGCGGAAAAGAAAATCCAGCCTGCTGCAATCCAAGGGCGCCTTCGAAAAAGGCTTCGGAGCGTGCCGTCCGAAAAGGGGAGCTGCTGACAGCTTATGAGGAGGGACCGGCCATGGGCGTTGAGGTTTGTTGTGGATTGGCTTTTTTTGGAAAAAACTGTACGAGGGTTCGGATCACCCGTGTCGACGACAAATTTACACCACTAAATGTGGAGGAAAATGGGAGAAAAGGGGAAGAGTGACCCTGTTTGTAAAAGCCATCACCTTTATTTGGAAAAAATGTAAGGTCGGGAATAGGTCGTTTCACCCTCGTTCCCGTCCGAACCCGATGTGTGCTATGCGTGTTTTCCCGCTGATCGAGCTTCCGCCCCGGATCGATGTGGCGACATCGTCGTATCCGGGCTGCCGAAGTGCTGGTGAAAAATAATAAACCATTTAAGTTGAGAGGGTTAGTCTGTTTCGATGTGTAGGTTTTTGGCTCCGGGAACCTGGATGATCGTCACGAGACGTGAGCGGGCTCCTATTGGTTTAAAATGTTTGTTAAAAAAGTGCAAAACTTGACCTTGATCAATCGGGCGATGCGTTCTATCCTTGCCTTGTTTTTCGTAACTCGTTCGAGGGCGGTCGCCTACATACGTTCGATCCATTCAGGTCTTGGTGATCTTTCTACTTGCCCTCGGTTGAATGTCTACCCCGGAGTAAGAGAAAGGTAATAAGGGTGTATCGTGCAAATCATCGGTTGTCCGTTGGACACTCGTTGGGGACATGTGTCCATCACCCCTCGTTCTCCCTCCGCTTAGCCAATTTTTCATTTCTGAGGGATTTTTTTCATGAAGCTTCACAAACTTAGTCTGCTTTGTATCTTTGCGATGAGTGCGGTTGCATTTGCGCAAACCGGTCTTCGCGAAACCAACAACACCCCCGGCACCGTGCCCCGCCTCGGCGGTAACGTGCTTTTGGATCACGGCGATGCTGCGATCGGCCGTACCACCGGTGGTCTCGTGTCCTCCAAGCTGACGGGACTTCCCGACGGTCAGGATTCGACGGTGACCGCCGATGATTTCGATGTAACCGCCGATCGCATCTGGCTCATCGATGCGATTACGACGACCGGCTTCACCAACCTTGCGAACGACCCCGATGCCTTTGGTATCGTCATTTACGAAGACAGCACCACTACGCCCGGTACGCCCGGCGATCAAGTCTTCGAATGGGAAGGGGTGCCCAGCAACGGCATCGACGACACCCTCCAGGAGTTCCAATTCGGCAGTCCGATCGTCCTGACCGGTGGTCGCTACTGGATTTCCACCTACGGTATCTACAACGGTGTTTCCGATCTCGCCGACGGCCGTTGGAACTGGGGTTCCGGTCCCACCGCCATCGACAACGATCTGCACCTCGCGGACTTCGCCGACTTGTTCGGCATCTGCTGCGATTGGACCTCCGCGACCGATCTGGGTGTGGGCGACCGCTCCACTTCCTTCGTGCTCATGGGTACCGAGACCGACTGTGTCGATCCCGAGCTCGTCGGCATCAACGGCCAGCCCGGCCAGAACGGCGAGATCATCATCCAAGGTTCTCCCGGCTGCACCTACACCGTCACGATCACCAATTCGGACGGCTCCACGAGCCAATACGACGTAGCCATCCCCGATTGCGGTGGCGGTATCTGCGAAGGTACCTTGAACATCATCATCCCCGCGGACGCCACCATCGGCGTCGGCCAGCAGGGTCAATCACCCACCGGCGGCACCATCGGTACCGTTCCGACGCTCGGCGAATGGGGCTTGATCGCTTTTGTAACTCTGTTGATGGGCGGCGCACTGATCATGATGCGCAAGCGCCGTTTGGCGTAACGTCCAACGCTTTCTCGGGGGGATCTCCCCCCTTTTACAGTCACAAGACACAGGCCGGTTTGCTCGACCGGCCTGTTTTGCGTTTGGTGGTAAGGTCGTGCGTCTTGGTTCTTCGGCATCCCCGCCACGAGCTCCGGACCGGCTCACGGCACCGATGTGTTGAAAGGTTCGTGATCGGCCTCGCGAACATATGATCAGCCGCCGAGCTCGTGGAAAACGAAAGCGCGGACGTCACCCGGCGTAGAGATGCAGGTTGCATCCGATGTCGTCGGCCATGGCCAGCGTCGTGTCCAGATCGGGATGGCGCAACATCAGAAAGCCGTCAGAGACCAGGGTGTGGCGCCAATTGCGCCGCTGGGCGCCGATCGGTAGCAACGTGTCCCACACGAGATGCTCGCCGTATGCTTCCTGGATGTGCTCCAGGCCCTCGATGCGCTGGATGTGGCCGTGCCCTTGGGCTCGCTTGTACACGGTGGCCACGTTGTAATCGCGTGAGATTTCCGCCTCGAAGGCATGCCAGCAGATGGCGCGACCCCACTCGCGATAGACGTCGAAATTACAGGCGAATTTCATTTGGTCCACCTGGTGGGCGCCGGGCGGGCGTGCCGCGATTTCGCCGAACACCACTTCGCCGCTTTCCTTGCGGTACCACTCCATGTGGGTGAAGCCGGTCTGAAAATCCAGCGCTTCGATGACCTTGTGGCCCATTTCCAGACCTTCGGTCAACATGGGTTGGGAGATTTGGCGCAGGGCGATCACCTGCGGGCTGATCCACTCGTTGCTTCGCGCGATCAACGGTCGCGGTCGGTACCAGGCCACGTTGAAATAGGCGATGCGGCCTTCGATGCAGATCGTGTCGAAGGTGAACTCCTCGCCCTCCACGAACTCCTCGATGCTGACCTCGGGAACGTGGTGCAAGCGCGGCAACACGGCCCGCAACTCTTCGCGATCGTTGACGCGGTAGGTATCCATCGAGCCGGCGCCGTCGATCGGCTTCAGGATCAGCGGGTAGCCGATCTCTTCCGCCGCCTCCCAGCAGCCGGCGATCGAATCGGCGTGGCGATGGCGCGGCGTGCGCAATCCGGCGTCGTCCAATTTGCGCTTCATCAGCTCTTTGTTGCGAAAGGGCAGGGTGCGCTCGGTATCGAGGCCCGGGACCCCGAGTGCCTCGCGCAGACGCGCGGCCAGCATCATGCCCGGTTCCCAGAGGCACTCGACCCGGTGAATGGTGGCCATGCCCTTCCAGGCGAAGACTTCCGCGATGACGGCCTCTTCGTCCCACAGGGAGCGCACGTGTAAATAGCCGCTCAGGCATCGTTGCACCAGCCGTGGCAACAGGGCTTCGGGTGTGTCTCCGATTCCGTAGACGCGAGCCCCGACCTCGGCCAGGCCGCGCGTGAAATGAGGCATATCGGCCGGATAGCCCGGCGAAATCAATAGAACGTTCATGGCATGCTCCTGGTGTCGGCCGAATCCGGACGCGACTATCCTGTGCGGAATCGACATTCCGTTTGCGATCTTCTGACGGGAGGACCGGGAACCGATCCGAGCCGGGGACGAGCCCCCGATGCCAGGCGGTTCCCTGATGCGGTGTGCCCCGGTTCGAGGGGCCCTTCAGGCGCTCAGCCTTCGGGATCTCCTTTCTGTGGCAGGCCCAAGAGCAAGCGGTAGATTTCCATGTAGCGCTCGGCGGTATGGGCTTGATTGAACTGTTTCTTGCCCTCCGTCATGATACGCCGGATTTCCTTGAACTTGGTTTCCGGGGCCAACTTGAAGAACTTCATGGCCTGATCGACCCCCCAGCGGAAGCCCATGGCATCGTGGATCTCGAAAAGGAACCCGTTGCCCTGGCTCTTTTCCACCGAGAGGTGTCGCACGGTGTCGTGGATGCCGCCGGTGTCGTGGGCGATCGGCAGGGTGCCGTAGATCGGTCCGATCATCTGCGGAAGGCCGCAGGGCTCGAACGAGGAGGGCATGAACAGGAAATCGGCCGCCGCGTAGCCGAGGTGCGACAGGCGCTCCTCGAAGGCCGTGACGGAAACGCGGCGATGCATGTCGGCTTTGCGTACCAGGTCCACCAGCGTGTCCTTGAAGGGACCGTTGGCGATGACCGCGATCTGGAGCCGTTCGCGCGCGTATCGGGAGAGAATGTCGTAAAAGACGTCTGCCAGCAACTGGCAACCCTTCTGGACCGGATCGAGACGCGAGGGCCAGAAGAACAGGGGCGCGTCCTCGTCCTCCACCAGGCCCAGGTAGCGCTGGAGGGCCAGCTTGTTGAGTTTCTTGCCTTCGAAGTGGCTGTTGGGACCGTAGGGCTTGATGAGGTGTTCGTCCTTGGTGGGATCGAAGTGTGGATCGGGTGAATTGAGAATGCCGCGCGCATAACCCCGCTCGAATTTTGCCGCGAATTCCTGTTGAACCGACTTGGCGACGAACGAGTGTTGACCGCGTACGATCTCCTTGAGAAAGGTCGGGCTGACCGTGTTGACGTAGGTCGACGAAAAAATACCGCTGAGCAGGAAGTCGCAGGTGTTGCCTTCCCGGGTTTCCTCGTAGTTCAGGGGCGGGTGGTCGTAGTAGAGATACGGCCAGAATTGGGCGGCGTCGACGCCCGTATCTTCGATGTCGGCTAGCGTCGCCTTCATCGAATGGATATTGTGCACCGTGAACAGGCAGGGGATGCCCAGGCGCTTGGCGACTGCGGGAATGATGCCGGTCATCCAGTCGTTGCAGTGGATCAGGTCCGGTTGCACCATCGGCAGGATGTTGTTGATGACCTCGCGTTGAAACGCGGTGGCCAGTTTGAAGTTTTCGACCGCGGTATTGTGGTAGACCGAATCTCGATAGTAGAAGCAGCGGTCTTCGGCCAGGTGGATGCGATCCGTGGGCAGCTTGCTGCGATAGATGTCCAACTGGCGGTTGATGAAGCGTCCGATGTTGCGGTTGAACATCGTACGGTAATTGGGAAGGGCGACGTGAACATCCACACCACGGCCGTAGAGCGAGCTGACCAAGGCGGCGGAAACGTCGGCCAGGCCACCCGCCTTCGCGGTCAGGTAGTTGGCCATGTTCCCCATGCCTTCGGGAAGGTAGGTGATTTCGGGAGTGACGATGAGCAGACGAGGGTCTTTCCGGGCCGCGGGCATGAGTGCTCCTTGGATCTCAAATTGTTGTTCAGGAGGTTGCGTTTTGAATCTGGGGGCGAGGGGAGTTGAATTCATGGCAAAACCAAAAACTGAAGCATATGTTTCGGGTCCTGAAACCCTGGCATCGATTTTCCGGCATGGCCGGCCGGCTCCGCGGGTTCTCACGTGGAAACAGGACTGGGGAAAGGGTGCGTCACCTTGGAAACCGTGGGGGTTCCTCGACCGAGCGTTGCCGGCGATGGTCGCCTATTCGCGCCACCGGGCGACGGGCACGTTCGATCGCATTGTGCATTGTGTTCAGCCCGCGTGAACTTGGATGGTGCGGCCGATCTCCTCGAGGATGGCGCGCAGGTCGTCGTAATCGGGATACTTTATTTGAATCCAGGCATTGGCCATGTAGCCCGCTTCCACCGGTTGCGTGGGGGCGCCAACGGGGGGGAAGTGGCTTTTGATGAACCACTTGCCGTATTTGTTGCAAATGTGCTCGACCCCCTCGTAACCCTTGATATGTCCATCCTGGTTGGGACGCAGAGTGATGATCGCCGCCGAGTAGCGGCGCGAAAGCGGGGTCGGACAGGTGCCGTGAACGATGGAGAAGGCCCATTCCTTGTACAGGTCGATGTCGTTGGCGGCACAGTACAGGTCCCATTGTCCGACGCCTGGCGGCCGGGCGCCGATTTCGGAGAACTTCAGGCCCTTGGGTCCGAAGAACCATTCCATGTGGGTCGGTGCCGTATGCAGGCCCAAGTCGCGGATCACCTTGCGGCCCATGATCTTGACTTCGTCGTAACCGGGGGCGTCCATGCGGTTGGTCGTGATGATGACGGGCGAGATCCAACGCGTCCGCATCGCTTCCAGCACCCCCGGGTAGTAGTGGCTGATGAAATCGTGCGCCACCTTGCCGCCCACCGTGATGGTGTCGTAGAAACCTTCGTGACCCTCGATGAATTCTTCCAAGGCCACCGAGTTGCCCTGGGCCACGCCACACTGTTGCAGTACCGGTCCCAACTCGTTTTCACCGTTGACCCGCCAGGTGCCCGAGGCACCCGCTGCGGCGCGGGGTTTGATGATGATGGGATAGCCCACCTTGCGACCGAATGCGACGACCTCGTCGACATTTTCGGCACTGGCCGACATCGCGGTGGGAATGCCGTGTTTGCGCATGAAGTCTTTCATGATGGTCTTGTCGCGCACCAGGACCGTCTGCTGATACGTCAAACCGGGGATACCGGTGGCTTCGCGAACCCGAGCCGCCGTAAGCATATGCGCTTCGATGGTGGCTTCCATGCGGTCGACCCATCCGCGACGCTGAATGCGGCGAACCGCGTCGAGCATGGCCTGGTCGTCACACACGGAGGGGACTTGCTCGTAACCGTCCAACCAGGACTTCAAATCGTCGGGCAACATATCGACCGGAGCCTCCCCGATTCCGGTCACCGCCGCACCGACGGTTTTGAGCGCACGAACGAATTGCTTTTGGTATGCGGGAAAGTGAGGTGCCACAAAAATTACATGCACGGATGATCCTCCTGTTTCGGACACAATGACATGAACGGGTCACACGAAAACCGCAATCAGGGGAATAAAGCTATGATTTTGCACAGAGATAGTGACAGAAATTCCACGTTCTGTGAGCTTAGCGTGGAGATCTGAACGGTGTCAATCCGGCATGACCGTTCCAGCGCCGCAATCCTTTCGCGTCGACACGAAATACCTGCAATCGGGCCTGTACCCCGTGATGGCCGACGGCGGAGGTGATTCGGCTCGGAGGCAGCGCTATCGTTGGAAAGAGGGACCGACTCGACCGATTTGGAAACGGACGCAACCAAGTCGGGGATGTCTGGGGACAACTCGATGCTCAGGGGATGTCCAGCCAAGCGTCGCAGCCGCTTGTCTTTGAGGAATTTTTGCCAAGGATCCGGTGTTCGATTCGGCCATCCTAAACCATAAACCCAAGCCAGACTAGACTTTTTTGGCCTCTGACGGAAGTTTGCCGGCAATCCGGAAACCCGCCGATCGGGCCATTGAATCGACCCTTGTTTCGAAGGGTGGTGTCGCCTCTGATCGAGCGCCCGCTCCGGGTCGTTCCATGGCCGGAACAACCTGGAGCGGCGACCTGTTCTTCGCTTGCCGATTGTGTTGTAATGGGTTTGTTTTTAGGTGCTTATGATTGGCTTTCCAGGCTGGGCCGCGATCTGCGTGGTGACGGTTTGAAAGACCGGGTCCCGCCATTCATCTCTTCGCGCAGACTTTTTGATTCCGCCCTTCGGTGTTTTCTTCGTGAAGCGTTCAGGACTAGCGTTCTTTATTATGAACCCTGCGATTGATGGCAGACAGCGCTGGAGTCTTGCCGTTACAATCGCTCTGGGTTCAGTCTTCCTCCCGGTCTTCGGCACAGCCCTGCGCTCGACCTTTCGCGCGGTTTTTGGTTTGGTCTCCCTCGTGCCTTTTTCTTCTTTGATTTTATCGATGGATGCTTCGGGAAATACCCGTTCGCCGAATTTTGTCGCCGACAGCCGGAAAATGCTCGAATCAGCGAACCCCAGGCCACTTTTATCGGTGTGCCTTCGTGAAATGACCCTTAGAATGAGGTGGTAACGGTAGGTAGCCTTCTGTGCTTCCGCCGTTCCGGTACCCTTTGGAGTCACTCCCGTACCCTCACCGATGGAATGCCGTGGGATTTTACTATTTGGGAGGTAACCCGGTTTTGGCGTCTCAGACAACCCGATCATCCGCTCAGCCCCCGGACGGCCAGCCGTCCGATGCCGATTTGGTAGCCGCGGTGCTGAAGGGTCAGACCCATGCTTTCAAAACCATTTATTTTCGTTATTCCGAGCAGCTTTTCCGCTTCTTCTGGCGCCGGATGAATGGTCGTGAAATTGCCGAGGATCTGGTCCAGGAATTGTTTGCCAAAGTGTGGCGCAACCGCGCCAATCTCGATCCCGGCCAAAGTCTCAAGGCCTATCTGTATCAGGCCGCCGGCAATCTGGTCATCGACCAACTTCGCAAAAACCCACCCGAACGGTACGCCCAGGAGATTCGACCGGAACACAGCTCGGAAGAGCCGGACGAAGGCCGCTTTCAAGTTCGTGAGCAGATTCAGGCGGCCATCGCCAGTCTTCCCGAAACCCAGCGAAAAGTTTTTTGCCTGAGTCGATTCGAAGGCCTGAAGTACCACGAAATCGCCGACGTCCTGGAGATTTCGGTGAAGACCGTGGAGACCCATATGAGTCGTGCCCTCAAGAAGCTGCGCCAAAGCCTGCGCTCTCTGACGACCTTGATCCTGTTTTGGGGGCTGCTTTGAGTCGACCCCTATCGAGACGTGCTCGTTCGAGACATGCTCGTTTGAGACGTGCTCGTTCGAGACGCGCTGCGGCATCCTTCGATAAGGGTGTCGGGGATCTTTGTCAAGTGACCGTAGTCATGTCTTGGGAGAGGACTAGCGAATCAGCGATGGGGATTTTGCACGATGTCCAATAATCAGGTTCCACAAGACATTCTTTTTCACCGGTACATGACCGGTCAGGCCGACGAGGAGGAGCTTCGTCGGCTGCAAACGTGGCGTGAGGCCGACGATGCCAATGAAGCGATGTTCCGCGAATTTGCGGCCTTTTGGCAACGCCTCGACGTGATGCGGCCCGAGATTTCCTTCGATCCACGAGCCGGCTGGTGCGAACTGGCCGCGCGACTCCAATTGGGGAGTGAGGAGATCGAAGGTTGGGCCGCCTATCTGCGCGAAACCGCCGATGCGGAGGATCGGCGTCGCATCGACGCCTGGCGCAACGCCGACCCGCTCAACGATCGCGCCTTTCGCGAGTTCGAAGAGGTGTGGCGGCAGACCGAATCGGAGGTCGGGGTCCCGACGTTCGATGTGGAAGCCGGCTGGCAGCGCCTCAGTGCGCGGCTGGACGGGGAGGATGAAGCGTCCGCCCCGAAACCTTCACCGGTTGCGGTGCCCCAACCCGGGGCGGACCGGCGGGTCGATCGTCTCGGCGATTCGGGCGTGTTGGTGCCCTTTGCATCCAGGCGCCGGCCGTGGGCCAGGTATCTCGGGGTCGCCGCCGTATTGGTGATGGCGCTGGGATTGTGGCTGCTGCGCACGACCGTGCCGCCCGAAACGGCGATGGAAACCGTGACGACCGCCGATCAGGAACGGCGTCAGGTTTCGCTTCCGGATGGCTCTACCGTATGGCTGAACGCCGGAACCACGCTTTCCTGGCCAAAGGGTCTGGAAGGCGATGTTCGGCGTTTGGCATTGACCGGCCAGGCCTACTTCGAGGTTCGGCACGATCGACGGCAGTTTCTGGTCGATACGGGCCACGCCCGGGTCACGGTGCTCGGCACGCGTTTCGACGTCTGGGCGCGCAACGACAAGACGCGCGTCATCGTTCGCGACGGCAGTGTCGCCCTTGCCAACCCGCAATCCGGGGATCGCGTGGTGCTCTCGAAGGGGCAAACCAGCACCATCGTGGGTTTCGGCCAGCCTTCCCCGATTCGGGAGACGGACGCCGAAGCCGCCTTGGGCTGGCTTCAAGGTCGCCTCGTATTTCAGCGTCAACCGCTGAGTGATGTGATCGCGGACCTTGAACTGGCGTTCGGTATCGAGGTTGAATTGGAAGATCCAAGCTTGGGGGATCGAACGGTGACCGCATCGTTCGACAAAGCCGATGTCACCGAAATTCTCAATGAAATTTGTCTTACGCTCGGGTTGACCGTAACTTTCGATAATGGGGTCTACATCCTTTCCGAAACCAAGAGGCCCTGAGCACGCCTGCGCTTCCGGGCCGATGACAAGTCCGAAGAGTCGCCATATGCCTTTTTCCACACTTCAGCTTCCCGCGGCCACCCGACGACTGCCTTTCCCGTCGTGGTGGTGCTGCATCTTCTGGATGTGTGGGTATCCGCTGTGGGGCGGGATCCAGAGCCCCGTCACTCTCGAACTCAAAACCTTTCCGCTGCGCCTCGCCATCGAGCGTTTGGCCGATCAGGCCCAACTCGACCTGGTCTACGCCGACGCATTGCTGGACGGCATCACCATCGATTGCCACGTGCACGAAGTTCCGGCCGAGGAAGTTCTGCGGCTCCTGTTACGGCACACCCACGTGGGGTTCCGCATGGCTCGCGAGAACCGGGTGGTGCTTTTTGCGGATGTCTCGCGCGCCACTCGCTCGGTGGACGGGGTCGTCGTCGATGCGGCCACCGGGCGCGCCCTTTACGGTGCTCGGGTGGATGTGCCCAATGCACATCGCGTCACGATCTGCGATACCCGAGGCCGATTTCGGTTACGGGACCTCCCGGACACGGTCTCGACCCTGCACGTCTCCGCGCCCGGTTACGCCGATGCGGTGATCAGCGCCAAAGAAGCGGATGTGTCGCTCAGGATCACCCTGATTCGCGACACGAGCCTCGAGGAGCACCTCCAGGTGTTTCGCTCGCGCGGCAACGCACTCTCGCTTTCCGCCCTATCCGGCAGCATGACGCTCTCGCCCGGCGAGGTCAACAACGGCGGGAACCCGAGCCCGGACCTTTTCGACAGTTTGAGCTTGATTCCCGGCCTGGGGACCAGTCCCGGCGAGGCCGGCATCGGCATTCGCGGGAGTCGCCCTTCCGAGAATCTGATCCTGTTGGACGACATCAAGCTCTATCAGCTCGATCACGCCCTGGGCCATTTCAGTTCGCTGAATGCGGATGCGATCGAAGAAATTCAGGTGTACAAAGGCGGTTATCCGGCTCAATACGGTGAGCGCACCTCCGGGGTGTTGGATCTCGCCGTCAAGGGCGAGAACCTGAACGAATGGGAGCTACACACCGGTTTCAATCGCGACATGGGCAACGTCACCCTGGCCATGCCCTTGAGGGGACGAGGCTCCTTTCTGGTCTCGCTGCGCCAGTCACTGGGCGACGGCACCAGCAACGACGTGTACAACCGCGTTTTCGAGGCGACCTTCAACGAGAATCAGGACGAGTTCGTTCGCGACGTGGGTCTGACGGCCAAGCGCGATATCGAGTTCGACGATGTCATCGGCAAGATCTACTGGAGTCCCACCGACAAAAGCGAAGTGTCGGTGACGTACTACGAGGGGCGGGACCGAACCGAGGAGACCATTTCCTTCGATTTCGAGGACACGCCGATCACACTGCTGACCAAGGCCGGCAAATGGGGCAACGAAGGAGCCTCGATCAAATGGACCTACAACTGGAGTCCCGATTTTTCGCTTTCGGTTCACGGCGTATGGTCGGATTACACCAGTGAATTCGGATTCGAAGACACCGATTTCGAAGACGATGAGATCGAGGACGGCGAGGAAGACGAAGAAGACGAAGAAGACGAAGAGGACGGTGACGACGAAGAGGACGAGGACGACAACGATAAGACCGCCCACCGCCTCGACCTGCGCGACCCCTTCGTTTCCAATTACGACACCCATCTGGTGCCCGGCGGCTTCGGTCGATCCAAGCAAACCCCCTTCGGCAAACAGACCGTCATTCGTTCGGGGATCTTCAACGGCTTGCGTGACAAAACCATTCGCGTCGAGCAGATCCTGCGCTTCCCCCCCACCCATACCTTGGAAATCGGCTACAGCCAAACCAAGATGACCACGCGCTATTCCGAATACGACGACTTTTACGGCGGTTACGACGAACGCATCGAGACCACGACGCGCGCGCTCTACGCTCAGGATCTCTGGCAACCGTTTTCGTGGTTGGAATTGCTGCTCGGCTTGCGGCACGAGCGCAACAGCCTGACCATGTCGACCCACCTCGATCCCCGCGTTTCCTGGAAGGTACAGGCCTCCGAGAAGCTGTCTCTTCGCGGTGCCTGGGGACGGTATCACCAATACCTGCTGCGATCGCCGGATACGATCAATTATTTCGAGGGCGCGCCAGCATGGTTTCTGGCCGAGTACGATTGGATCGAAGAGGGCGAATCGCGCCAGTTTCAAATGGGTGCGCGCTTCGAACACCGTGACCTGATGATCGATGTGGAGTGGTATCGCAAAAACCAGCACGGCTCTCTGTTGAAAATCTTCAACCCGATCGGCGAGGGTCGGGTTCGGCTGGAACAGACGGAGGATCGCTTCCAGGGCGTGGATCTGCTGGTTCAAAAACGCCTGGGTGCCTTTACCGGTTGGGTGGGCTATGGCTACCAGCGATCGAGGGTGCTTCGCGAATGGTGGAGCGGCGATCCGGCCGGCTATCCCACCGACCTGGATCGACCCCACAGTTGGAAAGTGGCGGGCAGTTATGCGCGCGGGCCATGGCAGTTTTCGCTGTCCTGGCGCTACGCCTCCGGGCGACCCTACGATGTGCCCGTTCTGGTGCCGATCGACGATCCTGATCTGGAGTTCGACGAGGAAGAATACGAACTGCTCCCGTCCGACAATCCCAATAACTTCAGGTTGCCGCCCAGCCATCAAATGGATGCCTCCATCGGTCGATCCTTCGTCATCGGTCGCTACCTGGGTCGGGTGGGGATTTCCGTGCTCAATGTCTACGATCGCCGCAACGTGCAGTATCGCTACTACCAGGTCGAGGAAGCCGAGGCCGTGCCGGTGGACGTGCGAGGTTTCGGTTTTCGTCCGTCGCTGACGTTCAAGTTGCGCTTCTGACCCCTTCGCCTTACCAAACATTTGCAAAACGAGGCGTGAATGTTCGGTTTTATGGCATCGTGCGCGTTGTGTGAGGGTAACTTGTTTGTGTTGAGTGGTTTGTGGGGATCTTGTAAAAATGGTAGCCAATGACTTGACTTGGTTGTCATACCTTTTTGACGGTACTCCGACGGATGTTTTTTGCCTCCTGGATGACCAAATACCTTTTCACTTTCATTGATTTAGGTTACACTTTGCCACCTTGAGGGATTTGGGTTCGCCTCGTTTTGGGCTTTCAATCCGGTCTGTCGGGATGAGATCTCTTCTTTATTTGGGATTCATGAAGCGGTTGGGTACCGCTGAATGAAGAGGTCTTGGCTGACAACCGTCCGCGCATACAGGATTTTTCACGCTGATTCATGAATCGAATGACGAGCGTGAGGTCCATGTGCGGCCATCCTGTATCCATGATTCATCTACACGAGTTTCATCGTCATGGAGGATTGAAAGTAGTTATGAATAAAAGGCTTATTTTTGCCATTCGCAGCTTGTTGCTGCTTGGGTCCGTGATTCTGCCCGCAATGGCTCAGCAGACGGGCAGTATCAACGGCAGTGTTGTCGACGGTAGCGATGAACCCCTGCCAGGTGTTGTCATCACCCTCGAATCTCCCGCATTGCAGGGAACCCGCAGTGCTGTATCCGCCGAAACCGGCCACTTTCTGGTGCGGTTGTTGCCGCCCGGAATCTACACCCTGACGGCGACCATGCCTGGCATGCGCACCGTCAAATTGGAAACCCGCGTATCCGTCGCGTCGGCCACCCGCCCACGTATCGTGATGGAACCGGATACCCAGACCGAGACGATGGTCGTCATGGCCGACCGGATTTTCGAGTTGGACACCACCCAGGTGGCCACCAACTTCGAAAGCGAATTCGTCGAAAAACTGCCCCGCGATCGCGGCAACCTGGAAGACGTGGCCAAATTGGCGCCCGGGGTCAAGGACAGTGCCTTCGGCGGGATCACCATCAACGGTGCCCAATCCACCGAAAACGTCTTTTTCCTCAACGGTGCCCTGATCAACGCCGACAACGTGCGCGGCCGCGTCGACAACCTCTTCATCGAGGACGACATCCAGGAATCGCAGGTCATTACCGGGAACGCTTCGGCCGAGTTCGGTTTCTTCGCCGGCGGTCTGGTCAACACCATCACCAAGTCCGGTGGTAACGAGTTCCACGGCACCTTCCGCACCCAATTCACCAACGAGAGCTGGTCCGCGCGAAATCCGCTGCAACTCGAGAGCGGCGATGACAAGGTGAGTCAGGTCAACCAGGAATACACCCTGACCGTCAACGGTCCGATCGTCAAGGATCGCCTGTGGTTCGCTTTCGCCGGCCGCAATTACGATACCGACGAAACCCGTGCCCTGGTGCGCGGCACCGCGATGAGCGACGCGACCGCCGAGATGTTGGATCTTCCCACCGGACAGACCGCTCCGGGTGCGATCTCTTACGACCGCACGCGTGAGCGCGAGCGTTTCCAGTTGAAGTTGACCGGTTCCATCAGCGAAGGGCACACGGTCGTGGCCTCCTACCTGAAGGACGAGGACACCCTCTTCAACCGCGCCACCTTCACCACCCTTCATCCCAGCGGGCTGAACCCCCGCAGCGCCAACCCGTCGGAACTCTACTCCATCAACTACCGCGGCATCATCACGCCGGCGTTCACCGTCGACGCGAACTTCGCGGACCGCGTGCTGGAGTTCGACTCGGGTATCAATACCGATTCCCGCGTCGCCGGAACCTCGGTTCTTCACCGCGACCAGCGCAACGCCTACTCCAACTCCCCGTTCGGCAGCGGCAACGTCATCAACGAGCGCAGCAGCCGCAACTGGAACGTCAAATTCTCCTACTTCTACAACTCCGCCAACCTGGGCTCCCACGACATCACCTTCGGGGTTCAGGAAGTGATGGAGAGCCGCGACGAGGACAACCACCAATCGGCTTCCGGTTGGCAGTTGCGTCCCCGTTGGACGCGCTTCGACGGCGACGACCCGATCGGGGTCTACACCAGTACCGGTACCCGCAACGGTTCGGCCTGGATCATCTATTTCCCGGTCGTCAATCCCTCGCGGGGCAGCGATTTCACCACGCGCGCCGGTTACATCAACGACGTGTGGACGCTCAACGAGCACTGGTACTTCAACATCGGCCTGCGTTACGACGAAAACGACGCCAGAGCCGAGGACGGCCAAGTGCTTTCGAAAACCGACAACGTCAGCCCGCGTTTCACCGTGAACTACGACCTGCGCGGTGACGGTGTCCATCAGTTCAGTGCCGGTTACAACGTCTACACCGGCAAGTTGAACAACGCCGCCCAGGGCGGTTCCACCGCCGGTCAGCCGGCGACCTTCGCCTGGCTCTACGGCGGTCCCCAGACCGAGAGCATCGAAGAGGTTTTCGCCTGGATCGACCAGACCTTCCCCGGCGGCATCGAAGGCGTCGAGAACGTCAACCTCGACACCATCCGCAACCCCCACCTGTTCTTCATCGACTACTCTCCCGACACCTCGCCCGAGAACCTCTCGACCGTGGTTCGCGACGGCGGTCTCAACGGCTTGAGTGTTCAGGAATACTCCCTGGGCTACAAACACAAGCTGGGCCACCGGGGTTACCTGAAGGGCGACATCATTCACCGCGAATACGACGACTTCCTGATCGGCATCATCGATCGGACCACCGGCCAGACCGCGGCCGGCGTGGACCGGACGATTTTGGCCAACGACGACAACGGCGACTACGAGCGCGATTACCTCGGCGTGTCGGTGTCGGGTCAGTACACCTGGGAGAACAACTTCCTGGTGGGCGGTAACTACACCTGGAGCGAAGCCGAGGGCAACATCAACGGCGAGACCTCCGGCAACGGTGCGATCAGTACCACCCGAACCACGACCTATCCCGAGTTCAACCATCCCTTCGTCAATCCCGTCGGTCGCGCGTCCGACTCCAACGAGCATCAGTTGAACCTCTGGGCCAGCTACGACATGCCGACGTCCTTCGGGGACTTCAACTTCTCGCTGCTCCACACCTTCAACTCGGCGCTGCCCTACGGTGTCGTGGGAACCTTGGATATCGCCGCGGATCCCACCGCCTTCGGTTTCCCCAGCTACGACGAGGTGAGCCACTACGCCACACCGCCGCGTTCGGTGACCTACCACTTCACCGACCCCGACGCTTTGGAGTGGGACGATATCCACAGCACCGACCTGGCCGTGAACTACTCCTACATGTTCCGTGAACGCTACGAGTTGTTCCTCCAGATGGAAGTGACCAACATCTTCAACAACGACGGCATCATCGACGGCGACACCACGGTGGACACCGCCGGTGCCGAAGCCTTCAACGTGTTCGACGAAACGCCGCAAGAGGGTGTGCACTACAACCTGGGGCAAAGCTTCGGCAAGGGCACCGCTTCCGGTGATTTCCAGGCGCCGCGCGAGTTCCGGTTCGATGTCGGCGTGAAGTTCTAATCGATTCCCGATCGCATCGGCTCTCTTCGAGTGAGCCGATCGGGTCACCAGCCTTCAATGTTTCGGGCGGAGCCGCGACCATGCGGTTCCGCCCTTTTTTCGTCTAGATCGAAGCCCCGAGCTGCCCTCTATGCGTCGCTGGGTCTCAGGCCCGTCCCCTGATGGCTCGAGTGCAGGTTTTCGCCAGGAAGTCGAGCATTTCCCCGCGATTCTCTTCCAGGTAGAAGTGGCCGCCGTCGAAGGTCTTTACATCGAATGCATTGCTCGTCTGGTCGCGCCAGCCCTGTATTTTTTCCAGCGGGACCGTGGCATCCTGCAGGCCGCCCATCGCCGTGATCGGGCACGGAAGGGGTGGTGCGGGCTGGTACCGGTAACTCGCGGAAAGCTTGAAGTCGGCGCGCAACCCCGGCAGGATCATTTCCAGTAACTCCTTGTGTTCCAGTACTTCGGGCTGCAACCCACCGAAGGCCCCCACTTGCTCGATAAAGGCCTCGTCGGGCAGGTGGTGCAGCGGTGGCACGATGCCGCGCAATTGCGGGGCGTGTCGACCCGATACAAACAGATGAACCGGCTGGACCCTGTGGAAATCCACCAGGTAGCGCGTGAGTTCAAACGAAAGCATGGCGCCGAGGCTGTGGCCGAAAAACGCGAAGGGCGCGTTCTGATAGGGTTGCATCGCCTGGGCGATTTCGTGGATCAGGCTGTCCACGTCCGTGACGTGTGGGTCGCGAAACCGCTCCGCGCGACCCGGTAACTGAACGCCGACCACTTCGATCGAGGCCGGAAGCTCCTTGTCCCAACCTTTGATGAATGTGGCCGATCCGCCACCGTGGTGAAATGCGAACAGGCGTAGCGTGGGCTGGGCGCGCGGTGCGAAGCAACGCAGCCAGGGACTGTTGTATCGAGTCATGGATTCTCCTCGTCGAGAAAAAAGGAATTGAGCGTGGAACCACGTTCGAGCCTTTGCGTTAGGTCGAATTCGCGTGGGCGTGTCCATTTTCTCAGTGGAACACGAGGCTGTTCAACTCCAACGAGGAAAGAATTTCCACTTCACCCGCTTCCTTGCAGCCCTCCAAATCTTCGCGGATGCCCTTGAACAGATCGGCGCGGTGGTCGGATCCCGCCGCGGCCACCCCGACCCAGGCGTTGCGGCCCGAGCGTTTGGCCGCGTACAGCGCGTGATCGGCGATATCGACCACTTGCTCCCAGCTCATGGTCCCGGGCGCATCGCTCAAAAACGGCAGGCAGGCGAAGCCGATCGAGCAGGTGCGGCGCACCGTATCGCCACCCCCGATGGAGAAATGGTGTTTCTCGACCGTCGAGCGAATCCGTTCGGCCACGTCCGGGGCGTTTTCCCGATTGGTGAAACGGCTCACGACCAGGAACTCCTCGCCGCCCCAGCGGACGATGATGTCGGACTGACGACAGGTGTTGACCAGAATCTCCGCGATCTGAACCAGCACGCGATCCCCGGCGGCGTGGCCGTGATTGTCGTTGACCATTTTGAAATGATCCACGTCGAGCAGGAAGAAGATCATGTCCGAGTTGCCGAAGGTATCGGCACCGGGTTCGCTGTAGTCGCGCAACACCTTGTGCACGTCGCGGTGGATGTGTTTGACCAGGAAACGGCGGTTGCGCAACCCGGTGAGCGGATCCGTCAGGCTGACTTCTTCCAGTTTGCGGTAGGCTTCCCGCAATTCCTGGTTCTTGGACCGCAATTCTTCCGATTGCGCCACGATGGCGTCGTTTTTGGTGCGCAACTCCTGCAGGACGCGGGCCTTGGAAATGGCCGCGATCGCGTGTTCCCGGAAACGGTTCAGCTTGTGGGCGTCGGCCGCGTCGAAGGCATCGTGGTCTTCGTTGTTGATCAGGACCAGCACGCCTTCCAGGCGCTCGCGCGGTGCGACCGTCATGACCAGCATCGAACGCGGTGCGATCATGTTGCGCAGCCGCTTGGCGATCGTGATGTCTTCGCAATCGCGAATGACGTAGATGCCCTTTTCGATTTCTTCCTGGTTGTCGACGTCGTGGGTCACCAGTTCCTCGTGCGTGAAGGTGACCGGCCGCAGGTCGTCGAGCACGTAGCCGACACTGGCGGCGAAGCGGTAGACCTCGTCGTCCGGCTCCCACACCAGGAAGGTGGCGCGCTCGGCTTGGGAAAACAGGCTCATGGTGCGGTGCAGCAGGGTCTCGAGGACCTGATTCAGCTCCATCTCGCGGTTGACGGCCTTGACGATGTCGTCCAACGACTCCAGCTCGCTGTTGCGCGCCGCGAGTTCGCGTGTGCGTTCCACGACTTTCAGTTCCAAGTTGCGGTGCGTGTCCAGCAGGCTGATGTGGGTGTTGATGCGCGAGACCAGTTCGTCCTTGGAAATGGGTTTGGTGATGTAGTCGTTGCCGCCGGATTCGAAACCGGCGACCACGTCCGAGATCTGGTGCTTGGCGGCCAGGAAGATGACCGGCAGATCCTGTACGGCGTACATCTCGCGAATCTTGCGGCACACCTCGTAGCCCGACATGCGCGGCATGATCACGTCCAACAGCACCAGGTCGTACTTCTGACCGTTTTGCAGGGCGCGAATGGCCTCGGTTCCGGTGACCATTTCGGTAACGCGGTAACCCATCAGGGTGAGGTGGTTGGCCATCAGGCGCCGGTTCAGCGATTCGTCCTCGACGATGAGGACGTGGAACCGGCGCGGTCTTCCGGGCTCGCGATCGTCCGAATCCTCGCCGCCGGTCGTAGTGCCGGCATCCATGGGAAGCGAGGGGTCGGTGTGTTCGCCGATCAGTTCGTTGACCGTATAGAAGCCGGTCCCGGCTTCGCCGATGGGAAGCGTGAAGAGCACCGTCGTGCCGACGCCTTCGCTGGAATCGATTTCGATGCGGCCTCCGTGCAGTTCCACCAGGCGTTTGGTGATGGCCAGGCCCAGGCTACCGCCGTAGCGGACACGTACGCCCGGTTGGGTTCCGCTTTCGTGGGTGTCGAACACCGTGTCCAGCTTCTCCTCGTTCATGCCCACGCCCGTATCGCTGACGCGAATTTCCACCGTGCCGCCGCGCTGTTTCGCCGATACGCGGACGTGACCCGACTCGGTGAATTTGATGCCGTTGGCGACGAGGTTGATGAGGATTTGCTGGAGCCGATCCTCATCGGCGCGAACCGGCGGCAGGGTGGGCTCGACCGCGTTGACCAGGGCGACGTCCTTGCCGCTGACCAGCGGATGGAGGATGGTCAGCACCACGTCGGTCGCTGCACGCAGGTCCAGGCCGCGAAGATTGAGGTCCAGGCTTTGGTTCTTCAGCTTGGAGAAGTCCATGATGTCGCTGACCAGGTTGACCAGCCGGGTGCCGCTGGCGCGCACCATTTTGAGGTTGGCCCGGGCGCGGTCGCTCAGGTCGCCCGCCACGCCGTCGAGCAGGGATTGCACGATGCCGATCATGCCGTTCAAAGGCGTGCGCAATTCGTGGGAGGTACTGGCCAGGAACTCGTCCTTCAACTTGTCCAGTTGCCGGAGTCCCTTGTTCATGGCGCGCTCGCTCCGAAGCTTCTGTTTCTGGTAGTAGAAGGAGGCCAGGACCAGGCAGAACAGGGCGAAGACATAGAGCCCGTAGGCCCACCAGGTTTGCCAGGGGGGTGGAATGACCGTCAGCATGACCGACGTACCGGCTTCGTTCCAGACCCCATCGTTGTTGGTCGCCCGGACCCGGAAGCGATAGGTGCCCGGATGCAGGTTGGTGTAGGTGACCTCGGTTCGGTGGTCCGCGTCGATCCAATCGCGATCGAAGTTCTCCAGCTTGTAGGCGTAGCGGTTCTTTTCCGGGACCGTGTAATCCAGGGCCACGTAGGCGAAAGTCACCATGGTGTCGTCGTAATTGACCTGGAGGTGGCGAGACGGATCCAGGAGTCCCGTGTGGCGGCTCTGGTTCTGGACCCGGAAGTCCATGATGTGGACCGGTGGCACGTGGGGATTGTCGGCGACCTCTCGAGGTTGGAATCGATTGAAGCCGCGATTGCCGCCGAAGTAGAAGTACCCGTCCTGACTGATGGCCACCGCGCGGGGATTGAAGCCGTACCCCTGCAGGCCGTCGCTCGGGTCGTAGCGGCGAAAGGTCTGCTCTTTGGGATCGAACCGGCACAGGCCGCGGTCGGTGCTGACCCACAGCACGCCGGTATCCTCGCTGAGAATTCCGAAAACGGTGTTGTTGGGCAGGCCGTCGCGGGCCTGGTAGGTGCGGAATACGGCGAGGCCCGGTTCCGAGTCCGGATTGGCCAGCATCGACAAGCCACCGTCGTAGGTGCCGATCCAGATGCGTCCCTCGCGATCCTGATGAAGCGACGCGATGCGGTTGCTCGCCAGGCTTTCCGAGCCGTCGTCGTGGCGAATGAAGCGCGTGAAAATTCCGGTTTTGGGTTCGTAACGGCTGATGCCGCTCTCGTAGGTGCCCAGCCAGAGTCGATCCGCGCGATCGCGAATCACCGAGTTGTAGCGGGGGCGGGCTTCTTCGATCGAGACCTCGTCCGGACCGTCGCAGCGGACGAAGGCCTCTCGGTCGGGCGGAAGCATGCACAATCCGTTGTAGGTCGCGACCCACAATCGAAGCTCCTCGTCCTCCAGCAGTGCCAACACCGTGTTTCCGCTGATCGAATCGGGATCCTCCGGATCGTGGAGATACCGGGTGAAGGTTCCACTGGAGACATCCATGCGGTTGAGGCCGTTGCCGAAGGTTCCGATCCACAGAGATCCGCGCGCGTCTTCCAGAATGCAGCGGATCCGGTTGCCGCTGATCGTGGTGGGGTCGTCCTTGTCGTGGCGGTAGACCACGGGCGGTGCGTTGCCCGAATCGAGGCGGGCCAGGCCGTCCAGGGTACCGACCCACAGCGGGCCGCCGGCCTCCGGGTACAGCGCGTTGACGCGGTTGAGGGCGAGATTGAAGGGATCCTGTTCGCGAATGTGATAGAGCTCGAATTTCGGCGTCTTGAGGTCGATCAGGTTGAGGCCGCCGGTGCGCGTGCCGACCCAGAGAATGCCGCCGTGACCCTGGTGGAGACTGCGGATGTCGTTGTGGGTCAGGCCGTTGCTATCGCTGGGGTTGTAATTGAGAAGCCGGACCCGCCAGAACTCCTCGCCTTCGGCGGGTGGGGTCAGGCGAAAGAGACCCTCGTCCAGGGTGCCGATCCAGATGGCGTCGTCGCGATCCTGAAAAAAAGCGGTGATCGTCGATTGAAGGGGATTGCTTTGATTTGGCGGGAACGGAAGCGGGAGCTTTTCCCCGGTTTCGGAATCCACCCGAGCCACCGATATCTCGCCCCCCAGCCACATGGCACCCTGGTTGTCGCGCATTAGGGCCCTCACCCGGGCGCCCGTCAACCCGCGCGATTCCACCCACGCCTTGTCGTAGTGGGTGACGCGGTCGTTCTCGTCGAGCACGAAGATGCCCTCGTCGGTGCCGGCCCAGATGCTGCCGCGGGCGTCTTCGGCCAGCGACCAGATCCGGGCGTTGTCCAGGCCCGGGTGGCCGCTCATGCGGTCGAAGCTCTTGTCTTCGGGGCGGTACCGGTTCAGGCCGGCCGAACTGGTGCCGATCCACAGGCGTCCGCGGCTGTCGCGCAGCAGGGTCTGCACTTCGTTGTGGCTGAGGCTGGTGGGGTCCAGAGGGTCGTGTTCGTGGTGCACGAAGGTTTCCGTCCCGGGATCGAACCAATCCAGGCCGCCACCCCAGGTTCCCAGCCAGAAGCCGCCGTTTCCGTCGTGGACCATGTCGCTCACGCCATTGGCGTTCAGTGCGTTTTCCCGGCCCGAGCCGTGTTCGTAGGTCACGATGTGGAGCCCGTCGTAGCGGTTCAACCCGTTCTGGGTCCCAAACCACATGAAACCGTGGCGGTCTTGGAGGATGCAGTAGACCGTGGCATGGGACAGTCCGTCCTCGATGCCCAAACTGCGCATGGGAATTTTTTGAAATGCCGAAACCCCGGAGGAGGAAAGAAGCAGCAGCGCGCCGAGGAGATGTATGCTCCACCTCCCATGGCCGGAAAATCCTCTCCTCGTTGGCATCCGTATCTCTCCAGTGGTTTCAGGTACCCGCGACCCTCGAGTTATGGCGATTTGGGCGGAATCGGTGCCGGCACCCTTCTCGACGGGACCTGGCGATGGAGGCCTCGATATGAGCCGGGGCCGCCTCCGAACGCATTTTCTCATTCAAGTTGAGCGAACGCCTCGCGGCTTGGAGAACGGAAGCCTTCCAAAGGTTGCCAAGTCTTTGTCGCCGCGAAGGTTGAATTCAGCGTTTTGCCTGTCGATCACCCATCTTTGGGCAACATTCTACCAAATAACCCACCGCATTCCTGCGCCAGGATGTTTGGTCGCGCGGAAATACTCTTTTTTGGCGATGTCGTCGTGCCGCGTGCGAAGCCGGGGCGAACCCGTCGCGCCGTTTTTCGAGGAAGGGCGCCCTCTTGGCGTCGATTCCGTGTCGTTCGCGAAGGAGGCCATCCTCAGGTGTCGATCTCCAGCGCGGCATAGGCCGATCTGGTCGCTTCCACGAATGCACGCACCGCGAGGCGATCCTTGCGGCCGTCGCAACCTTCCACGCCCGTGTGGACGTCGACCCCGGCGGGTCGCACCGCGGCGATCGCTTCGGCCACGTTGGCGGGATTCAGCCCGCCGGCCAGAATGACCGGTCGGGGCGAGCGCGAAACCAACGCCTCGCTGATCGACCAGTCGTGGGTTTTTCCCGTCGCGCCCGTGGCGCCGGTTGCGGGATCGTAGGTGTCGGTGATGAAGGCGTCGACCCATTCGCCGAGATCGGTGGCCTCGCGGTCGAGTCGCGCCTCGTCGTCGCCGCGCACGATCAGGCTCTTGATGATCCAGAGATCCGGCCGGAGGCGGCGCAGTTCGCGCAGGGCGGCCGGGGCCATCGGCGCGTGTAATTGGACGGATCTCGTGCCCATCTTCTTCAGGAAGCTCGAGATTTCCAGCGGGTCGGTGAGGTAGGTGATCACGACGCCGCGATGTTCGGGCGGCAGGTTTCGAATGATGTCGGCCGCTTCTTCTTCGGAAAGGTCCTCCTTGTGAACCGCCAGCCGAAGGGGAAAGCCCAGAAAGTGCACGCCTTCCTCCCCTAACATCTGCGCCTCGACCCGATCGATGACGCCCGCGATTTGAATGAACGGCTCCCGGCCGGTTGCAAACGGATCCATGTGTACCTCCCTGGCGATGCCGGTTCGTGCCCATTCAGGCCGTTCCGGTATTCGGTGTTCCCCGCTTCGGATGGGCACTAGTCAAATCACAAATGGCCTGGGATGACCAGATGTTTTCGCGTTTGTCTCGAAGCGGCCCTCCTCGTGGGAGCCGGGACCGGGCTCGTGCTAAACTTCATCCGCTCGGGCCGCGCCAATCTGGATGGCTTCCGCCACCTGCTCCCCGCTCCCGCGTGTGACACCCGTTCTTTCCCCGCGAATTGCCGATGGGGAGGCCCGCCCCATCTGGAGTGACACTCATGAATTCATCCCCTTCCCAGCCTACGTCCAGTCCCGATCCCTTCATCGACAGTCCTTTTTTTCGTGGTTTCCTCTTCGTGCTGTTTCTGGTCCTGGTCGCGACGTACGTGGTTCTGATCGATTTCACCAACGAACAGCAGCGCGCCCAGCCACAGGGCATGTCGCCCCAATTCCATTTGTTGGCGCGTTACTCGGTGGGCCTCGGCCAATTGGCGCAAATGGCGGCTCGTGAAGGGCAGGGGACCGACCGCATCTTGCCGGTCGAGACGCGAACCCAGTTGGTGGAGCAACTGCTCCAGGTGGCGCTGACCCCGGACGACCGGCTACGGGCCGTGGTGGTCGTTGCCGAACTGCAGGATCCCGAAACGGCGCGGAACATCCTGAGTGGCGTGCGCGAAGCCGAACCGCCCCTGGAGATTCTGAACACGGCGGACCTGCTCGAGGCCGTGTACGCAGAGCCGGTCGGCACCGTGAATCGCGAAGCTCTGGAAGAACGACTGGGGTGGTATGGCAAGCTGGCGGCCGGCACGCATTTGGTCGAAGACGACCCCTATCGAACCCAACCCAGAATGGCGGCGCTCTCCACCTGCTTGATGGTGATCGTCTGGTTCATGGGTCTTTTGGCCACGTTGGGCGCGGGCGTCGTGGTCTCGGGTTTCGCGATGGTTCAGATGCGGCGCGGCAAGCTGGCGTTTTTCCAGCAAGCGCTCAATCTCCGGTTACCGAAAGGCCGCGGGGCCTTCATGGAGGCCATGGTCCTGTTCATCTGGATCCTGTTGTTCTCGGCGATGCTGCCGGCCTGGATTCCAGCCGCCGTTCGCTTCATGTTCCTCCTGCTCCCGGTGGGCTGGCTGGTGCTGCGCGGTCTCGATCGGCAGCAGATCATCCTGGGTGTCGGCTTGCACGCGGGTAAGGGGATCTGGCGCGAGATGGCCTGCGGCGCGCTGGGATATTTGGCCGGCGTGCCCTTGGCCATGCTGGGTTTCGCGCTTACCTTCCTCATCGTGGGCATCACGGGCAATCAACCGTCGCATCCGATCGTGGAGTCCTTCGCCGGTGCCTCCTGGCTGGATATGCTGGGATTGCTCGTCCTCGTATGTGGCGTGGCGCCCCTGGTCGAGGAGATCCTGTTCCGCGGCATTTTTTACCACTACCTGCGGGGTACCATGGGCGCCTTGATGGCCGCCCTGGTCAGCGGCTTCTTCTTTGCCGTGATCCACCCGCAGGGGTTGGCCGCGATTCCCATGCTGGCTTCGATCGGGATGATCTTCGCGCTGATCCGCGAGTGGCGCGGCTCGCTGATCGGTTCCATGACGGCGCATGCACTGAACAACACCATCCCGGTGACCCTGATGTTCATCATGTTCCACTGAGTCGTGTGTTTCCTGACAGCAACTGAGCGAAGCGAATCGATTGTGAGTTCCCGCATGTTCGATAGGGTCGTGGTGGGGAAGGTGCCGGGCGCGCCGAGGGCGCTGGGCCGACACTTCGAAGTAACCAATCTCAAAGTCCCCGCATCGTGAGAGGGGCGTAAGGCCCGTAGGTTGAGCAGCTTGCTCAACCAGTCGAAGCAACCCAAGCAGCGACAGTCGATTGCGCCAAAGAGCGAAGCACAGAATCTCCCTCGCGACCCCAATCCGAAGTCGAAATGTCCAAGGTCCCCGCATGGTGAGAGCGACGTAAGGCCTGTAGGTTGGCCCGCTGGGCCGACGCGTCGAAGCAACCCAAGCAACAGCAATCAATTGCGGCAAAGAGCGAAGCCGCCCCTTTCCCTCGCGGCGCGCTAACGAAGCCGTGAAGCTCACCGTCTTCGCATGGTGAGAGCGGCGTAAGGCCTGTAGATTGAGCAGTTTGAGGCTGTGTGAAAACGCCGTTCGTGTTTATAGTTTTCAGGTCGGTCAGGTCGGTTTTAAAGCACTTATGCGATGCGACCAAGCCGGATCGAGTCCATCTACGACGTTTTCACACAGCCTCGGCTTGCTCAACCAATCGAAGCGATTTAGCAGCAAAAATGTGCCGTCGAGAGATCTGGGGCCCGACTCAATCTGCGTCGCTTTTTTACCACTCGAACTTGCACAGCCTGGATCGCTTCGGAAAGTCGGCCGGGCCGGCCAACCTACCTGGCACGACGAAACTCTCGGCATTCGGGAACTCCGAGCTAAGTCGTTTCAGGAAAGCCGTTAGGGATCAGAACCGGTAGAGCATCGAGGTGACCCAGGATTTGAAATCGTCCGATTCCACGTAGGCCACGTCCACCTGGATGCGGTTGTTGCGCACGTACCCGATGCCGAGAGTGAAGCCCATCGACTCCTCGTTGTCGCCGGTGTTGTAGATGAAATCCTGAATGTCGAAGAGCTCGCGCAAGTTCTCTTCGTCATCGTTGGGACGACCCACGAACCGCGTCTTGTGGTCCGCCTCGTGGAAGGCGCCGCACCGAAAGGCGTAGATGTCGCGACCGCGCGGCCACAGGTATTCCAGGCCCAGGTGCAGGCTGGGATCGTTGGCGTTTTCGAAGTCGGACTGGGAGAACTGGAAGAAATCGGGGCGTCCGATGTCGATGGTCGACAAGATGGTCAGGTTGTCGCCGCTGAGTTGTTGGTACTGAATCCAATTGACTTCCGCAACCACGGTCCAGAAGTCGTTGGGCTGGAACGCCATCCCGATCTGATAGGAATCCGGGATCTTGAACTGTACCGAGGCTTCCACTTCCGCATCTTCGCCCTGCTCCTGCAGGATCTGGTTGTTGCGGAACACCTCGGGGTAGGTGAATTTCGGCAACCGCTTGGCGGACAGGGCCAGCTTGACCTTGGGGTGGACCTGGTACTGCCAGCCCAGAACGTAGGCCAGTTTGGCGGTGGTGTGGTCCGCGCTGCTCCTGACCTGGTCGTCCAGCAAAATGTCGTCGGACGAAAGCGAGGTACGGTAGATGTAGTCCAAATCCAGTTTGGAAATCGCCAGCGAAACCCCCCACGACATGTGGCCCCAACGACGCGACAAACTGAAACCAAAGGTGTCCAGCCGGATTTTCTCGACGTCGAAGCGGTTGTCGTAGTTGAAGGTATAGTAGTTGTCCGGGGATTCGAATTCCCACAGGCTGGTCTCGATCGAGCGCGAACGCTGGTAATTCAACTGGTTGGTATAAAAGGCGTTCAGGTTGACGTTGCCGCGCGAGATACTGAACGAGGCGAAGGTCAGGTCCTTGAGGCGGCTGCTGTCCACGCCCAACTGGTCGGCGTCGGTGTTGAACGACGAAAGGGTGAAGTATCCGCGTTCGGCCAGCGATTGAAAGGTGTTGTCGTTCTGGCGAAACTCCACCGAGAACTCGGGCGCGTTGAGGACCGCCAAGCCCGCCGGGTTGTTGTACGCCGCCGTGGCCTCGTCCGACAATCCCACGAAGGCGCGTCCCATGGCGTTGGCTCTCGCCCCGGGCGTGGTGAAATCGAAGCGGAACTCGCGGAACACGGTTTCGTCCGTCTGTGAGAAGCTCGTGCCACAAGCCAAAATCAAGAGGAGGGAGGCGGGTATCCACTTGGTCCCAGGTCGGCGGGGACGCTGTGTCGAAGAGGTTTCTATCTGGGCAAATGGATACAAACTCATAGTGCGGATCATATCATTCTCGAGAGGTTCGGTTCCCTAGTTTGTGGCGCTGGCTTCAAGGCTTTCGCGGCGTGTTCGGCCCTTGTGGGACGATGATCGAAAGAAGTTCCATGGAAAGCGGAGCGGCGCCTCGACGAGGAGCCGATGCGGGCTGTGGCTTTCTGTCGGAATACACTTTTGGGCCATGAGTGTGCTGGCGGCTTACAAACACCTGCGAGGCCTTGTCCCGATCACGCTGTAAAAAACGATTAAGCAAGATTGGTCGCATATGAACTCGGTGAGGGTAGATGAGAAACGATTTGGAATCCGTCATTTCTTCCCCTCTATCCGCAATCGGGGGAGACGGTAGGTGGCGGAGCAGACCTTTCTGACGCGCGGAGCTGGGGGCATGCTCGGAATATACGTGATAAATGCTTGATTATCTTTTGGTTGATGCCGATTTCGGTTTGGATCACAGTTTTCTGACATTCGGGCGCCCAGGGCGCACCGCGGGTGCGGCGGCGAACAAGACATAACGGGAAAACCCCGAGTGGGCCTTCAGGAAAATGGGTAAGGTGGCTTGTCCGTTCCAGCCCCCAAATCATATAGGAAACGAGGGCTGGTTGTTACAAAAAAATCAGAACTTTGCGGTTTCTTTCCAGTGTACCTGTAAGCATTTCGCCCTGGATTTCGGGTCAATATTGGGTGTCTGTGATGTGTGTCATGGACCTCGGTGGGGTGTCCACCCAAGAAAAAACCCGGAGTCGCACTGGGACGAATCCGGGTTCGCTTCGAAACCGAGGAATGGGTTCGGGCAACCGCGTCGAGCTGGAACCGGCACTAAGCCGCGGACGATTCGGTCACCCCGAATGGCTCAATGGCCGTTGGCTTCGAGGTTCTTGTTCCACTCGGTCAGTTTGTCGGCCATCTGGCTTTCGAGGCCGCTGGTGTCTCCCTCGATGGTGACGCTCTCCATGACATCGCCACCGGCGATGGCGTTGACCACGTCCTGATCGGCACCGCTTTCGACCGCGCCGAAGACCGCGTGACGGCCGTCGAGCCAGGGGGTGGGCACGTGGGTGATGAAAAACTGGCTACCGTTGGTGTTGGGGCCCGCATTGGCCATGGAGAGAATGCCCGGCCGGTCGTGGATCAGGCTGTCGTCGAACTCGTCGGCGAAACGGTAGCCGGGACCACCGGTACCGGTACCTTGCGGGCAGCCGCCCTGAATCATGAAATCGGGAATGACGCGGTGAAACTTCAGGTTGTCGTAGAAGCCGCGCTTGGCGAGGTTGACGAAATTGGCCACGGTGGCCGGTACCTTGTCGGCGAAAAGGCTGAGGCGAATGGTGCCTTTGTTGGTTTTGATGACTGCGGTTAGCGTTTGGGATTCGCTCATGGTTTCTCCTTGGTCTGGGGCGTGCAGGTCGGCAAACCCGGTTTGATGATATGGCTGAGAACGGCCCGGCATGGAGGCACGGGCCGAATCGACTTGGCCAGGCTCACCCACCCTTGCCTTGGGCAGGTTTTTGAAAACCTAACTTTTTACCATAGCTTTAGCGGGCATTCGCAAGTTGGTTCAACCGATCGACCAAATCGAGCACGTCGATCATGCCGTTTCCGTCGGTGTCGTAGTGCCCGTGGTAGCGGTCGCTGTTGTGCCACATGTCGTAGTTGAAGTCCGGAACCGAATCGTTTTGGCAATCCGCGGTATGGCTCAGGACGATGTCGTCGAGCCACCATCCGGTGCGGTTGACGGAACCGTCGGCGCCGGCGCGCCAGCGGAACCAGATCGTCTTGCCGGCGAAATCGGTCAGATCGACACGGGTCTGGTGCATTTCGCTTCCCGAGTTGCCGTTGAAGGCCTGACGTCCGGAGATCGGATTGACCGAGTCGCGCAGGGTCACGTCGTATCCGGAGATCAGGAAGCGATCGGCATTGGCGGGTACGTCCTCGGTGCCTTCGAGAATGTCGGCCCAATGGCTGCCGTCGAGGCTGTATTCCAGAACCCCGCCGTCCCAGCTAGCTTCGAAGTCGTAGCGGTGCATGAAGCTGAGGAACAGCCTGGCCGCATCGGGCAGGTCGTAGCCTCGAACGAAGGCGATGCTCTGGTCTTGAACCGTCTCCGCGCTTGGGCAATGCAGGTTGCCGTCTTCGCGACTGTGGGACCAGCCGGTGGTGCCGGAATCGGCGTCGCCGGTCATTTCCATGAAGTTGTCGGCATTGTCGGTCAACGTATCCTGGAAGCTGTTGACCTCGGCACCGGTCACGGCCAGGCTCTGGACGATCACGTTGGTCTCTTCGCGACCGCCGCAATTGCCGTCGCCCACCGAGTCGCCGTCTTCGGCGCGGACGATGTAGTAGTAGGTCTGGCCGTTCAACACGTCGACGTCCAAATAGTCGGTCGTGGTCAGGCAGGAGGCCACGCGGTTGACGGGGCCGGGAACGAAATCTTCCACTTCGCCGCGATAGACGTTGTAGCGAATGGATTGACCACAGAAGCCGGAGCCCGCACGCCAGGAGAGCTGCACCGCGCAGGTTTCCTCACCCACGTTGGCGATGGATTCGAGACCGGCGAAGGTGGGCTGTTCCTGGCAGACGCCGGTGGGCGTGACTTCGATGCAGGGCGAGGCTAGGGTTTCGCAACCGTCGAGGAAACCGACGACCGCGTAGTTGTAGGTCAGCGTGCCGGAGACTTCGTTGTCGACGTAACTGGTGGTTTCCAGGGAGGCCGCGAGTTGCGTCATCTCGCGCAGGTCGCAAGTGCCGAGCCCGCGGTAGAGGTTGTACCGCATGTTCTCGCCGTCCAGTGCCGGCCAGGAAAGGGAGACCTGGTTGTCGGCCGTGTTTTCGGCGTTCAGCGAGGTCGGACCGGCGACGGTCGGGCACACCGCGCTGGGAGGCAGGTTGCTGCCGAGATCGGCGATCACCGCATCGATGGTAACGCCGCGGTTGGGATCGCCGCAGTTGAGCGCGCTGCCGCGGCAGTGGTGTAGGGCGATGACGCGATGATCGGAGTAGCCCAAGACCGGAGAACCGGAAGAACCGCCCTGGGTATCGGTCCAATACCCCACTTCGGGAGGCGCACCGGCGTTGCAAGGCGCTTCGGTGACGCTGAACACGTAGGTTAGGCCGTCGGCGTCTTGGGGGTGGGTGGAGGCATTGGCGATCCGCTTGCCCCAACCGGCCGGATGTTGGGGAATGTAGATGCGCTCGCCCAGTTCCGGGCCGGACGCACGCAACTGCAGGAAGCCGTAGGTACCTGCCGCGTCTCCGGCGGATTCGGGCAGCTTGACCAGGGCGTAATCCAGCGGTTCGTTGACTTGCACCAGGTCGACCGCCTCGGCGAGGACGGTGCCGGCACAGGCTCCGCCGGACGCACAATTGGTTTCACAGGTGTCGCCCTCGGCCATCATTTCCACGGTGGAGTTGTCCGCCCAGCTCTGGTTTTCGATACAGTGCTGGTTGGTCATCAGGTGGTTTTCGTCACCGATCAACCAACCGGTACACCAGTAGATGCCGTTGGTGAACAGGCGAGCCACCGCGCGCGAGGACTCGTACATCTCGGGTTCGTCCCCGCTCAGGCACTTCGCTTCCTGGGAGTCGTCGTCGCCGCACAGGGCCCGTTCGAAGTCTTCGTTGAATTCGTGGATTTCGTCGTGGGTGTAGCCGCGCGCGTATTTTTCGATGGTGACCCCGTAGGCGGCGGCGCTACCATAGCTGTAGAGTTCCAGGATCGCGGTATCGCCGGGAATGTGCAGCGCCCAGAAACCAGGGCCCTTGCCCAGGTCCTTGCGGCCGTAGCCGGTGTAGCGGGAGGACCGGCTCCCGTCGGGGCTGCGCACGATCAGGAAATCGCCGGGAGCCAAATCCATTTTGGTGATGTAGGGGCTGATGTATTTGGCGCCGGGATGGTGGATCTCCTGTTGCCAAACCAGTTCGGCCGTTTCGGTCTCGTAGGTCGCATAGGGATGTTCGGTTTCGTTGAGGGTCGGCAATACTTCACCGACGGTAAGGCGGCCACCGGGACGGCCGTCGGGACCCGCGAGCAGGGCGGGGCCCGCAAGGAACAACAGGGCGGCTACGAAAAGACGAGCCGGGAGCAAGCTGGGCTTTTTGCAATTCATATGTTCTCTCTCCGAATGGATCGCTGAAACTCCCGGTGGGCGATCGTTCGAATGATGGGACTCTCGGGTCTTCGGCGCCGATGAAGGACCGAAGGCCCGGCCGAACCATCTTCGAAGGGATCGCGGAAATGATTCGACAATCCTAATAATCGAATATGGGGTATGGATATAGAAAATATCAGGTGAATCGGGTTCCGAGGCGTCAACCGTCATGCCGATGAATCTTCCTTGTGTCCTCTAGGAAATGGGATTGCTCACTCGACCAGTTCTCCTTTGCCGTCGAGATCCTGGCAAACCGATCGTGCGAATTCCCGTTCGGGATGGCCTGAGAGCCGCTGCGCGATAGCCGGTCGAGGGTAGGGGAAGGTTTCCACGGTTGCACGTTCCTTGTAGTTATCCACCGGGATAATGCGCCTATAGTATCATGAGAACAAAAGTGCCGAGGTATCGAAAAGGCATCGCGCCCCGAAAGAATGTGATTTTGACGAGGTTTTGTCCCCGATTTGGCGATGGAACGCGAAGCCGTCGCCCGTACCGTGAATTCATTCCCTATCGGGCCGCCATTGGGTCAGCAGCGCCGCGTATCCCTCTCGGTAGTTCGCGAAGCGCGGCCGGAAACCCGTGGCCCGCATGCGGTCGGTGCGCACGCGGCGATTGGCGCGTCCGGGGGCGGGGTTTTCTGACTCCGAACGGGGAGACAATCCCAGGGTTCGCATCTTCGCGCGCATCCAGTTCGCCACCTCGTCCATCGTTGCCGGCTCGCCGTCACTGCAGAGATATCGCGATGCCGGGTGGTTGACGGTCAACAGGTGGGCGAGAAAAGCGGCGCCGTCGTCCACGTGAATCCGGTTGCTGAACAGCGGCGGGTCGCTGGGGTAGGAGGCACCGCCGAACACCGCGCGAATCAAATGGTGTCGGCCCGGACCGTAGATGCCCGACAACCTCACCACCGTGCCCGGAATGCTCGCACCGGCGATCACTTCTTCGCCTTCCAGCAGGGTGCGTCCGCTGAATCCGGTGGGTTCGCAAGGGGAGTCCTCGTCCACCCAAGCGCCGCCGCTTTGGTGAAAGACACCGGTGCTCGAGGTGTAGAAAAGGTGGCGCGGTCGGTCCGACCTGTGGGCGTAGGCCGCCACCAGGCGTTGTATGCCCGTCACGTAGGCGCGCCGATAGGCTTCCGGTGTGCGTTCCCCGGCGCTGGCGGTGTAGTAGAGGACGTCGACGACGGGAAGGTCTCCCAGGTCGTCTCGAGTCAAATCTCGTCCGATCGGCCGCAGGTCGGACGGTAGGCGTTCCGCATTGCGTCGCAATCCCCAAACCTCGTGTCCCAGCGACACCAGCATCGATCCCAAACGCGTTCCCAAGTCACCGCAACCGGCGATCAATATGCGCATGCCGCACAGCCTCCCCGCATGATGTACATGTCCCGATCCGACCAGATTTCCCGATGGCGCCAAAGCGCCAAATTTGCCCTTGGCCGCAACCCAAAAAGTCATAGCATGGATTGTGTCGCAGCGAATGGAAATGTGACCTCATCGCGGCCCCGGTTCGGAAGCCGAGCCGGAAATCTCGGGCTCGGGGTTGCGGGCAAGGTTTGGGGAACCGCTCGGCCGTTTTTGTATAACTCGTTTTTAACGAGTGAGTTATCCGTGGAGGTTGGTGTATTCGATGGTTGAAGAGGTATCCGTCTCACTGTTTTGGTTTCGTCGCGATCTGCGCTTGGAAGACAACCGGGGGTTGGAGGCGGCGCTACGAGGTCCCCATCCGGTGATTCCCATCTTCATTTTCGATAGAAATATCTTGGACAAGTTGGAGGATCGCCGCGATCGCCGAGTTACTTTCATCCATCGGACCCTAAGTGGGCTCAAGGAAAAACTGCGCTCCTGGGGTTCGGACCTATGGGTGTTCGAAGGAACGCCGATCGAGGTGTTTGGGCGATTGTCGGCCGCTGCGCCCGAGCGGGTCCGCGTCCGTGCCGTGTATACCAATCGCGATTACGAACCCTATGCGGTAAGGCGCGACGCAGGGGTCGCCGAGCTGTTGACGGCTTCGGGCGCTACCTTTGAGAGCTTCAAGGATCAATGCGTTTTCGAGCGAAATCAGATCCTCAACCAATCGGGCTCGCCCTACACCGTGTTCACCCCCTACAAGCGCAAGTGGCTGGCCAGCCTGACGGAGGCCGACCTGGCCCTCTGTGCGGTGCAACCGTTGCGTCATCGATTCCACCGAGTCACCACATCGCCTCCCTTGCCGAGCCTTGCCGATTTGGGTTTCGAGGCGTCCGAATCGAGCTTCCCCGGCACGGCCCTTCACCGCGACACGTTGCGGCGGTATGGTGAGGAACGGGACTTTCCCGCGCGCGACATCACCTCCCGTCTCGGCCTGCATTTGCGGTTCGGGACGCTCAGCGTTCGCGATGTCGCCCGGCAGGCGCGGGACATCGATCCCGTGTTCCTCAGCCAAATCGTGTGGCGCGACTTCTTCATGCAGATCCTCCACCACTTCCCCCATGTGGTCAAAGGCGCCTTTCGGCGCGACTACGACCGCATCCCCTGGCGCCGGGACGAAAAGGCGTTCGCACGGTGGTGCGCCGGCAATACCGGGGTGCCCATCGTCGACGCCGGCATGCGCGAGCTCGATCGAACCGGCTACATGCACAATCGGGTGCGGATGATCGTCGCCAGTTTTCTGTGCAAGCACCTGCTGATCGATTGGCGTTGGGGTGAACGGCATTTCGCCCAGCGATTGTTGGACTACGACCTCGCCGCCAACAACGGCAATTGGCAGTGGGCTGCCGGGTGCGGCTGCGACGCGGCGCCCTATTTTCGCGTCTTCAACCCCTGGCTACAGGCCAAGAAGTTCGACCCCGACGGCACCTATGTCCGGCGCTGGGTTCCCGAACTCGGCAGCGGCGACTATCCGGCGCCCATGGTCGATCACAAGTTGGCGCGGCAACGCGCCATTTCGGTCTACAAAGCGGCACTGGACGGTTCGACTCCGGACCCGCGGGAACGGGATTCCCTTTTCGACTGACCGTTTCGCGATCCCGATGCCTCCGGCGAGAGCCGCCCGCTTCAGCGCAGGAGCTGGCCCATTCGCAGATCGGCGGGATACGGCTGCAGGTAGGTCTGGCCCTGAACCCACGGGTGCGGTAACCGCCGCAGATGGTGGTTGAGGAGCGCCAAGGGCACACTCAGCGGTGTATGCCGGCGGCGGTACTGCTCGATATGGTGAATCATTTCCCGTTTGTCTTCACCCTGCATCCGGTCCTTCAGGAACCCGAGCAGGTGATAGAGCACGTTGGCGTGCTTTCCGGTGGCCGCATGCTGTTCCAGGCAGTGCATGAACATCTCGCCGTAGGCGTCCACCCGTTTTTGCCAGTCTCCCGTGCCCGCCGCACCGACGATGCGACCCAATTCCTTGGCGACCGCCGGCTGATGCGCCGTCAACTGCATTTTGTGGCGGCGGTGGAAGACGACCAAATCCGCCGGGGTGGGGTCGTTCGCCAGAAAAAATGACCATCTTTGATAGGCATATATGCGTTCGATGAAATTTTCACGTAGGTTCGTGTCGTTTAAACGACCATCCTCTTCGATTGGAATCAGAGGGAACCGTTTTCGGAGGTTTTGGGCGAAAACCCCTTCGGAAACTCCGATGCGGTGGCCGTCTTCTCGATAGAGGGGAACCCGTTCCATGCCGCACGAAGGCGACTTCCGTTTGAGAATGAAGCCATGTGGATTTTTGTTGGACAAAAAATTCAGGAAAGTCTCGCAAAAAGCGTGAAGAACAACTGTTCGGTCAATTCCCGTGCGACTTTCTTCGAGGTGGACCTCCTTTTCGCGCTTGACAAGTCGGAGCGCTTCGCGGGGGGTGCCCAATCCGGCCCCCATTTCCGGGCAGACCGGAATCCAATTCACGTAACGAGCCATCACGCTCGTGACGAAATGGTTGTGACAATGGCCGCCGTTGAATCGAACCTTCTCGCCCAACAAACACAGAGATATACCCAAGTTGGGCTTGCCGAGGTCCAAGCCTCCGCGAAATGGGTCACCGAGACCCGATCGGGTCGTCTGGCGCGGTTGGCCGCCGGTCTCGTTTGTGGGGTTCCGGTTAGGGTTTTTCACGAAATCCTCCCGCAATCCTCGGTGCTTTGGCTCATCGGCCGACGGTCCACTTGGCTTGAAAATTGTCTAGCTTATGTTCAAACTTTTTTCAGGACTTACATCGTATACGAGTATGATAATCGAATTCTGTCATGTCAAGCTGTTGGCTGGAAAAAAACTGGATATTTGGTTGACAAATAAAAAAAACAGCTACATTTTAGGGAATATCCAAGGAGGCATCATGAGTGTCAAAGTTCCCATCCGAGCCGCTTCTCGACTTTCCGGCGTTTCCGTTGATTGCATTCGGGCTTGGGAACGCCGTTACCGCGCCCTCAACCCCGAGCGTGCCAAAGGCGGTCGCCTGTTTTCCGAAGATGACATTTACCGGCTCAAGCTGCTCAAGCGGGCGGTCGGCATGGGCCACAGCATCGGTCAGATCGCCAACTTGAATACCGGCGATCTCGAGAGCCTTCCCTACAACGCCCCCACCAGAAAGCCCCGTTCCCGTCCCGAACGCGCCCACGATTTTTCCGAAGAGACGAGCGAACTGGTCGACAAGATCAAGCACTACGACCAGGAAGGCGCCGATGAACTGCTGGGCAAAATGGTGACCCTGATGCAGCCTCGCGAGTTCATCTATACGTTCGCCATTCCGCTCATGAGAAAGATGGGCGATGCCCAACACAGCGGAGAGTGGCGTGTGGCCCAAGAGCACCTGGCGCTGGCCGCCATGCGCAACGTGTTGGGAACCCTGGTGCGCGTGATGCACAAGCCCAACAACGCACCGGCCGTGCTGTTCACCACCCTGCCCAACGAAAATCATGAATTCGGCATCCTGGTCGATGCCATGCTGGCCATTTCCTCCGGTTTGCGGGCCATCTACCTGGGCCCCGATCTTCCTGTCGACGAAATCCTGGAGGCTGCCGAAGAAACCCAGGCCGTGGCGGTCACCTTGGGTGTGCAACCCGGGCTGATGCGCCTTCACGACCGCGCCAACCTCCTGCGCCACCTGCGCAAGGGCTTGTCGGTCAAGACCGATATCCTGTTGACCGGTCTCTACCACAACGAAAGCCTGTTCACTGCATTGCGCACGATCGGCATCAACCCCATGCCTTCTTTCGAAGATTTCGAGAGCCAGCTTTCCAAATACCATCCCCAGTCCTGATTTCGACACTCCTCCATTGATCTCAAACGCCCCGACGAATCGCTTGTCCCGGGCGGACAGCGGCTTCGTTCGGGGCGTTTTTGTGTTTCGGAGGGGGTGTGCTTCGCGGCGAGGTGGGCGCCATGAAGCGCTTCCTTCATCCTGAGCACCGATTATTCGATTGTTCACCACTGATATCGCAGAGACACGGAGTGAAAGGAGTTTATCCACGGAATACCCGGATCGACACGAATCGAAGCAATTTCACGGAGTGATCTGCGCCGTATCGGCCGTCACCCAAAATCTTGGAAACCGAGATCCGAAGATGGTTTTAAAATCCGTGTCAATCTGCGTGATTCGTGGGCAGACTATTTAGCCGAAGATGAGCCGGAAAGATCGATTGCCCGACTTTTCGAAGCGACCCGCGCTTCTCGAGATCGAGTGGTAAAAGTGCGAAGCAGATATGTCGGGCCCCTCGATCCTTCCGTGATCGATTTCGATCTTTGCTCGGCCCGTCCGTAGTTTCGAAAAGTCCGGGCTCGGGGCGCGAAACAAAGAAAAATCACGGGGCTCACCTCCGGCTAGGTTCAACTTTGTTAGGGACATGTGTTTTGATGGTTACAGGGAAGTTTGAAAACCTTTACAATGTTCACCTGAAAACGAGGCAGCGTTTGACTTCATGACCGCCGGTTTGTGGAAGAACGATTTGAGGGCACCCGCATCAGGCTGCCTCGTCAGTGCGGCGGATTCGAGGGAGGGGCCCTCAAAACCTTGAGGGAGTAATTGATGAAGCTAATCAGGTTTGCTTCTTGCGCTTTGATTTTGGGGCTGTGTGGCACAGGTCTCGCCCAAAGTCAGCCAGGGAAAATCGAGTATCTAACCGGGCCCAGCGATTCGGGTCCCCGACAGGTCGTCATGGACTACATCCGCGCCAATTTGAGTTCACTTGGCTTGACCGCGGAAGATGTGGCCGATCCGATCATCGAAGAGGTGCACTCGCCACAAACGGGTTCCACCCACTTGTACTTGACCCAAACCCATCGTGGCATCGCGGTGGAAACCGCGATTCTCAACGCGACCGTGACGCGCGAGGGGCGCCTGCTCACGCTTAAAAGCCGGTTCGTGGCCGATTTGGCCGAAGCCGTGCAAACCCCCGATGATTCAGTATCCAGTGAGCTGGCCATCATCAAGTCGGCCGAGCACCTCGGTTTGGAAGCTCCCGAGGAATTGCAACTGCAGAGTTCCGAGGTTGGGCCCGCCGAGCGTCGTACCTTCAGTGGTGCGACCCTTTCTCGCAGCGACATCACCGTTCACTTGCGCTATCTGCCGACCGCGGATCGCGGCGTGCCCCTGATCTGGGTGGTCGAACTCGACGAGATCCGCAAGGACGACTGGTGGCGCCTGTACGTGAACGCGTCCAATGGTGAGGTGTTGGGCAAGTTCAACTACACCATTCACGATTCTTTTCATGCACCCTATCGCGAGCCCGGCAAGAAAATCGTGGGTTACAAGGCATCGCGAGCCACCGGGCAACACCTCGTCGAGTTGTTCGCCAAGTTCGGCGGCGTGGACGGCTCTTCCTACAACGTGCTGCCGTTGCCGGCCGAGTCTCCCAACCACGGGGATTTCACCACGATCAACGATCCCGCCCATCCCGATGCATCTCCTTTCGGTTGGCATGACACCGACGGTGTCGCCGGCGCCGAGTTCACCACGACGGAGGGCAACAACGTCCACGCCTACCAGGATCGCGACGGCAACGACACGCCGCCCACACCCAACGACGATCCGGACGGTGGTCCCAGCCTGACCTTCGACGTGACCTACCCGCTGGATTCGCCGCCGATCGACTACTTGGCGGGTGCGACCGTGAACCTGTTCTTCTGGAACAACCTGTCCCACGACATCCTGCATTTCTTCGGCTTCGACGAAGCCGGCGGCAACTTCCAGGAAACCAACTACAGCGGCCAGGGCACCGGCAGTGACTCCGTCAACGCCCAGTCCCAGTCGCGCGCCGATCTCGAACCTACCGACCAGACCCGCAACAACGCCAACTTCTCGACGCCCGCCGAGGGACTGAATCCCCGCATGCGGATGTACGAGTTCACCGGTCCCGCCGGGGTCGAAGTTCTGGCGCCGGTCGATCTGGTGGGCACCAGTGTCGCCAGTCTGGCGTCTTTCGGCGATCAGCTCGAAAACGATTTGACCGGCAACGTGGAAGTCGTCGATGACGGCGATGTGGGCGACGGAACCGGATCCACCACCGACGCCTGTCAGGCGCTCATCAACGGTGCCACCATCACCGGCAACATCGCCCTGCTCGACCGCGGCAGTTGCTCCTTCGTCGACAAGGTGCGCAACGCCCAAAACGCGGGTGCCATCGGCGTCATCATCGTCAACAACCAAGGCGACGGGCTCGTCAATCCCGGTGGCGACAACGCCGAGGACATCAACATTCCCTCCCTGTTCGTCGGTCAGACGTTCGGTACCTCCCTCAAGGAGGCGATTCTGGGTGGCGAGGACGTTCAGGTCACCTTCAAGGCCGCGCTCTTCTTCAACCGCGACAGCGACCTGGATCCCGGAATCATCGTTCACGAATACGGCCACGGTTTGTCCAACCGCCTGACCGGTGGACCTAGCCAGGTTTTCTGCCTCAACACCCAAACCACTCCCGAGCAGGCCGGTGAAGGTTGGAGTGACTTCCTCACGCTGTACTTCACCCAGCAGCCGGACTTTCCCCGTGGCCTGCCGCGCGGTATCGGCACCTACTCTTCCTTCCAGGAAGTCGACGGTCCCGGTATCCGTCCATTCCGCTACGCCAACGACATGACCGTCAACCCGGCCACCTACACCACCATTTCCGAGGTCAGCGTTCCCCACGGTGTCGGCTTCGTATTCTGTACGACCCTTTGGGACATGTACTGGAACCTGGTCGACGACTACGGCTACGACGCGGACCTTTACCAGGGCACCGGTGGCAACAACCTGGCCCTGCGCCTCGTGAATGAAGGCCTCAAGCGGCAGCCTTGCTCGCCGGGCTTCATCGATGCGCGCGACGCCATTCTGGCGGCCGACCTCGAACTGAATGCGGGCGCCAATGCCTGCGCCATCTGGCGTGCCTTCGCCCGCCGCGGCATGGGTGTCAACGCCGATCAGGGAAGTTCCGCGAGTGTAACGGACTCCGTCGAAGATTTCTCCGTACCGGCGGAGTGCAATTGCGCCGGCTCCTTCCCGACGGTCGATCCCACCAGCGAAGGCGGCAGCTTCTGCGAGGGTGAATCGGTCACGCTGTCCGTCGACGGAGGAGGATACAACCTCCAGTTCCAATGGCAGAAAGACGGCGAGAACATCGAGGGTGCGGTCCTGCCGGTTCTGCAGATCGACAGCCTGGTCAACGGTGACGCGGGTTCCTACACCTGTATCGTTTCCCACGAGTGCGAGTCGACCACCTCCGCGGCCATGGTGGTCGAAGTGGCGCCGCCGATCCAGTTGGGCAACGAAGCCTATTCGAACTGGTTGACCGAGATCTGCGCGGGCCAGGATTCCAACAACAATGGTATCTTGGATGTGATCGACTACGTCGCGTTGATCAACGCCGCTTCGCCGGCGAAAGTCGCGGCCAAGTAAACCACGCAACCATCACGCAAAACGAAAAGAGGCGATGCATATCGCCTCTTTTTTTTGCGCCAAGCCCGGAGTTCCCGGCAAGCCCGAAAGGTTCGTCGCGCCTGGTAGGTTCAGCCGCCGGCTGAACTTGTCGAAGCGATTCATCCGAGGAGTTCCCGCAGTTTTTGAGGGGCGGGCCTGCAGTAGGTTGGCCGGCCCGGCCGACTTTTCGAAGCGGCCCAGGCTTCGCAAGATCGAGTGGTAAAAGAGCGAAGCGAGGAATCTCCCTCGCGACCCCAATTCGAAGTCGCAAAGTCCAAAGTGCCTGTGACGTGTGAGGGGTATAAGGCATGTAGGTTGAGCAGCTTGCCTTACCGGCCCTGCTCCACCAATCGAAGTGCCTTGTGTAACAGCAAATGTTATGTTGAAGGGCGGAGCCCAAGCTCTCGGATTGAAGTACTTCGTCGAAGTAATCAGCTCCAAAATATCCGAATCCCAAGAGCGCCGTGCAGTAGGTTGAGCTACCGGAGATAACGACAGGTTTTCCATGGTCGAGATGTTTCGGAAGGCTACCTGGACGGCCAGCCAATTGCTGTGATACCTCTCCTCGGCTTTGGAATACTCTTTGCTCGAGCCGCTTCGAAACCATGTGCGGAGAGCGTACGCTTCGCTTTTGGAATCACACGCTCATTCCGAGAGAATTGCTTCGTTTGGTGGAGCAAGCTGCTCCACCTACAGGCCTTACGTCGCTCTCACGATGCGGGAACCTTGGACCTTGCGGCTTTCGAAGGGGGTCGTGAGGGAAAGGGGCGGCTTCGCTCTTTGGCGGAATTGATCGCTGTTGCTTGGGTTGCTTCGACGCGTCGGCCCAGCGGGCCAACCTACAGGCCTTACGTCGCTCACGCGATCCGGGGACTTTGGACCTTACGGCTTTCGATGGGGGTCGTGAGGGAAAGGGGCGGCTTCGCTCTTTGGCGGAATTGATTGCTGTTGCTTGGGTTGCTTCGACGCGTCGGCCCAGCGGGCCAACCTACAGGCCTTGCCGCCCTCTCGAGATGCGGGAACTCCCGGATCACGCTCTACGATGGGTCGACCCGATTCGGGTCGGGGATCCGTTCACCTAAGATCGGCAGTTCGTCGGAGCCAACCGGCACGAGGTTCCCGCAAGCCCCAAGTTTCGTAAAGCCTGTAGGTTGAGTAGCTTGCTCAACCAGCCAAAGCTCCTCCGACGCGATGTACCGATTCGATCGAGAGGATTTCAATCCCGGCTTTGACCTGCTCGGGAGAACGGATCGCTCCGCTCTTTGGCCCTATACATGACCGAAACGGACGTCGCTTCGATTGGTGGAGCAAGCTGCTCCACCTACAGGCACGGCGTCTCTTCTGCGCAGCCTCTGTGACTTTTTTGGTAAAAAGTTTCTCTCGGAATGCGGATATTGCGATCCGCGATTACTTCGAAAAATCTCCCACGCGTCGATATTGCCACTGCCTCCGCTTCGTGCCCTCGATCGTTTCGATCCGCGCCACCAGCGCATCCCCCTGGCGCTCGTACACGATGCGTTGCGGGTAGTCGTGGCCCGGATTTTCGAATACGGCGACCTGCTTCTCCCCGTCCAGCCGGACCAGTTTGAAGGGGGTCGGCTCGCGCCCCATGGGGCTGGCGAGGTAGTGGATGCCGTTTGCGCCGCCCTCGATGCGCAGGTACTCGAAGAAGCCTTTGGGCGGTGCGGCGCCTTCTTTGGCCGGCTTGCTGTCTCGGTGGAGGCCCAGCAGGAGTTGGCCTCCCGGTGCCGTCCACCACTCTTCCATGACGATACCGCCCGCTTCGCCGCGCCAGTGGCCCGTCAGCCAGCCGAGCCGGTCCATCGAGGGCGTGGGGTCGGTCGGGGTTTTCTCGCCCGCCACCGCGGGTGCGAGCGAGGCAAGGCAGATCAGCCAAGTGAGCAGCGCCGCGCGACACCGTGTTCTGCCGGCTCGCTTGGCGGGTACCATTGTGTGAAGTGCGTTCGCGATCTGCCGTGCCTGTCTCATGGTGTTGCCTCCTAGCGATTGCGGCGGAAGGAACCGAGCACCTTCAACAAGGTGGCGTATTCCTCCAGTTCCTTGACCGCGGCAGTGAGCTCCGGGTCTTCGATGTGACCGGCGATATCCAGGAAGAACACGTACTCCCACGCCTTCTTCTTCACGGGCCGGCTTTCGATCTTCATCAGGTTCAGGCCGTGTTTCTTGAAGGGCTCCAACATTTCGCCCAAGACACCGGGACGGTCCTTGAAGGCGAACAGCAGGGCGGTTCGGTCGTGGCCGCTGCGCTCGAGCATTTCCCGGCCGATGACCAGGAATCGCGTGTAGTTCTCGTGGTTGTCCTGAATGTTGGATTCCAGGACCCGCAATTTGTAGAGATTGGCCGCGTGGCGGCTGGCGATGGCGGCGGAATGGGGTTCGTCGGCGACGATCTGCGCCGCGCGGGCCGTGCTGGTCACCACCACCTGTTGGGCGTGCGGCAGGTGATCCTCCAGCCAGCGGCGGCATTGATCCAGCGCCTGGGGATGGCTGTAGATGCGGCGGATGTCGTTCAGCTCGCCCTCACGGACCAACAGGTCGTGGGAGATTTCCAGGTAATGTTCTTCGATGATCTTGAGGTCCGATTCCAGAAACATGTCCAGCGTGTGGGTAACCGCGCCCTCGTTGCTGTTCTCCACCGGGACGACGCCGTAGAGCGCGCGGCCCGAGGCCACTTCGTCAAACACCGCGGCGATCGACTTGCAGGCGGCGAGTTGCGCCAATTTACCGAACTTCTGGAGCGCGGCCACGTGGGTGAAGGTGGCTTTGGGGCCCAGGTAGACCACCTTCATCGGGTATTCGAGCGAGAGGGAAGCGGAAATGATCTCGCGGAACACGGTCTCGATGGCGTCGGAAGGGAAGGGGCCGGGATTCTCTTTGCGCAGCCGCTCGAAAATGGCACGCTCTCGGCTGGGCACGTAGAAAGGCTTGCGCAATACCTTTTTGAGGTGGCCGATTTCCATCGCCACTTTGGCACGCTTGTTCAACAGTTCGAGGATTTGATCGTCGAGTTGGTCGATCTCCTCGCGAAGCTTGGGAAGTTGGTCCATGTTCGCCGCCTTTTGGAATGGGGAAATAAGGGCGGCCCGTCCGGGGCTGGGGGATCGAGGACGGGCGTTCGGTGGCCGCTTCGGAGATCGTTCGCGTGGGGAAACGCGACCGCGCCCGAGCCGGTGCCGGCCGAGTCGAATCCGAAGCGTCCTGGTCATTCGGTGCCACCGCCGCGAGGCGATCATCCGTGAGGTCGTGCGGGGTGGGCCAAATTTTGATGAAGATTACAGGAGTCGACCTTGATGCTCAACTATTTTTTGGGCGACCACCGCCAGGGCGTGATGCACGTTCATGGATCGCTTGTAGCCGTGCATGGGGATATAAACCAGTTCGTCACAGCGTTCGCGGAGTGCCGCGGCGATGCCGTAGCTCTCGTTGCCCAGCAGGAGACGACAGGCCGGCGGCGGTTGCCAATCGCGGATGTCGCGGGCACGTTCGGCGCATTCGAGACCGATCACGGGGACGTCGGAGGCGGTCAAGTAGGCTGCCAGATCCGTTTCGAGCCGGCAGGGAATCCACCGTTGGGCGCCGCGTGCCGCGCGAACCAGGCGTGGATGGTCGAGGCGCAGGCCGGCCGTGGCGTGAACCAGGCCGGAGAAGCCGAAATTGTCGATCAGCCGCAGGACCGAGCCCACGTTGAAGGCACTGCGCACCTGATCCAGCACCACCTCCACCGCGAATGTGGGTTGCCAGCTCAGCGGGTGGTCTTCGGTTTCGGGTGTCGCCTCCGTTCCCGCCAGAGCCTGGTGGAACCGCAGCAGCTCGTTCAGGGCCTCGTGCGGTGCCAGCCATGGGGGGATCGCGAAGCGGTCGAGCTCGGCGGCCTCGGTCAATTCACCGTATCGCCGCCGGAACTCTGGCCCGTGGGCCTCCGGTGCGGCTTGGGCCCAAGCCACCAACTCGGCCAGCAGCGCGTGCTGGCGGCGGGCCGCCAGCCGCGACCACTTGCGAAGGCTGATCGATCTAGCAGACTTTTCCATTTTGAATCTGATCGGTGCGAAGGGGGGCGTCGCCGACCGTCAGCGCCTGATCGTCGAAGAGCACCTGATGGTCGACCACTTTGAACGGCGCACCCTTGAACACGTCGATCCCGATCTCATCGTGCTGGACTTTCTGGTCGGCGACCGAAACCAACTGACCCACCTCGAAGGGGGCCGCATCCAGCAATTCCGTTTTCTTGCGTTTCTCGGCGGCCAGCAGCATGCCCTCGGAGATCATGCCCTGAAGCTCGGCCGGTTTTAGGTTCGCCAACACAAACACCTGGCGGTCCTGGAGTTGGGCGGCTTCGTAGTGTTTCGCGAGGGCCGCCACGATCTGGCGTTGCCGTCCCTCGCCAAGGTCCACCGACAGCAGGAAGCTGCGGTTGGCGTGGGGATGGGGCTCCACCTTGTCGATGCGGCCCACCACGATCTGGAAGCGACCGAATTCCGGGCTGTTGCCGCTGAATTTGCGCGCCAGTTTTTGGGCCCGTTCCTTTTCGAGTTTGGCGTAGAGGATCTCCGGCTGCCCGATGCGGTGGCCGTCGAGCCCGCGGAACTCGGTGCCCTGGGCCCAGGCCGGGTGATCCAAGGCCATGATTTCGAAGACCCGCCGTGCCGTTCCCGGCATGTAGGGTCCGAGTGCGATGGCGATGTTGCGCACCAGGTAGGCCAGCAGCGATACGGTCATGTGGGCCTGATCGCGGTCTTCCTTGATCTTTTTGAAGGGTGCCTGGGATTGGAAGAACTTGTTGCCCATGTCGCCCAGGTTCAGGATGTGGCGCAGGCCGTCGCGCAGCCGGACCTCTTCCAGGGCCTGGGTCAGCTTTTCCCATTCGGCGCGGCACGACGCCACGAATGCCTCGTGGTCCGCGTCCAGCGGTAGGTCGCGAATCTCTCCGTCGAAGTTCTTTTTCAGGTAGACCATCGATCGGTTCACCAGATTGCCGATGTTGTCGGTGAACTCGGAATTGACGCGCTCGAAGAACTCCTCCCATTTGAAGGCCGAATCGTTGCGTTCCGGACGGATCAGCAACAGATAGAAGCGCCACAGGTCGATGGGGATACCGGTGGAAACGACGTCGGTGCCGAAGACGCCGATGTGGCGCGACTTGGAGAACTTGGTGTCCTCGTAATTGAGGTACTCGGTGCTGTTGATGTGGTGCAGCAACGACCAGTTGACGCCCGTGCCGAGCAGGCAGGCGGGGAAGATCACGGTGTGGAACGGAATGTTGTCCTTGGCCATGAACTGGTAGAGTTCCACTTCGTCGGGGTTGTGCCACCATTCTTTCCAGTCGTCGAAGTCTTTGGCGGTAATGGAGATGTAGCCGATAGGCGCGTCGTACCAAACGTAGAAGACCTTGTCTTCGAAACCGGGTTTGGGCACGGGAATGCCCCATTTCAGGTCGCGTGTGATGGGACGGGGTTGCAGCCCCTGGTCCAGCCAGGCGTTGGTGGTTTGGATCGCGTTGCGGGTCCAGCGACCTTCCTTCGAGGATTTCTCGAACCAGGCCTGCAGTCCTGGCTGTAGTTTGTCCAGCTTGAGATACAAATGGGTGGTCGGCTTGCGCACGGGCGGGTTCCCGCAGATCTTGCAACGCGGTGAGAGCAGCTTCTCCGGATCCAGCAGGCTGCCGCAGTTGTCACACTGATCGCCGCGTGCGTCTTCGTAACCGCAATTGGGACAGGTGCCTTCCACGAAGCGATCGGCCAGGAACATCGCGTCGTGCTCGCAGTAGGTGCGCTCTTCGGTTTTCTCCGTGATCAACCCGTTTCGATCCAAATCCTTGAAAATCGCTTGGGCGACTTCCGTCTGTTCCTCCGTCGAGGTGCGGCCGAAGGTGTCGAAAGAGATGTCGAAGATCCTGTAGATCTCCGTGTGGATCGCGTAATACTTGTCGCAAATCTCGCGAGGTGTGAGGCCTTCTTCGCGGGCCTTGTTCTCGGTGGCCGTGCCGTATTCGTCGGTGCCGCATACGTAGCGCGTCTCGTAACCGCGGGATCGGCAGAAGCGAGCGTATACATCGGCGGAGAGGACGCATCCGATGATGTTACCCAGGTGAGGTACGTTGTTGACGTAGGGCAGGGCCGAGGTGATCAGCTTTTTCTTCTGGGCCATGGTGACTATCCCCCGATACCGAGTCGCGGCACAAGCGGCCGCACTTTCGTTGATAGGGGCGCATTGTACCTCAATTCATCGGCCCGCCCAACGGCAAGTTCCGCCGGATGTGACTCCGATGGGCCTCCGTTCGGGATCTCCCCGCGGTTCAGTTTTTCGGCGGGGCGGACGACGCTTCGGAATCCTCCAGATGCAGGTGGTTCCGGCAGCAGCCTTCTTCCGGGTGCAGCCATTCGCTCTCCCCGTCGCGATAGAACTCTTTTTTCCAGATCGGCACGTCGCGCTTGATGCGGTCGATCACGTAGCGCAAGGCCTCGAAGCCCTCGGGACGGTGTGGTGCACTGACGGTTATATATATAGATGAGGCGCCCACGTCCATTTCACCGAAGCGGTGGACCACCTGAACGCGCCGTACGTCCGGCCACTTCTCGGCCACGCCGGCGGCGACTCGTCGCATTTCCGCCTCGGCCATGCCCTCGTAGGCCTCGTAGGCCAAGCGAACCACCGGCCGGCCGAGGTGGTGGTTGCGGACCGTTCCCGAGAAGGTGAGCACGGCGCCGCATGCGGGATGAACGGCACCGCGGTTGAGCGCCTCGATGTCGATGGGCGCGCGAATCACGGCGACCTCGCATTCGAGACCTTTCCTTTCGGTGGACGTGCCGTTGGCGCTGGTGTCGGTCGATGGGGATTGGCTCACGATCAACCTCCCGATACCGGCGGAATGAGCGCGATCTCGTCGTTGGGATCGAGTTGCGGATCTTCGAGACAGAAGGCCTGGTTGACGGCCAACCGCGTCACCGAACGCATGGCCGAAAGGGCCGGGTGGGCTTCGAAGAAGCGGCCCAGCAGTTGGCTGCCGGACAACGGTGTTTCACTCGAGCAGGTCCAAATGTCCGTCCCGGTTTTCTCGCGCAACACCGCGAACAGGTGGACGCGGTAATCGAGAGCGCGACGTACCGCGGGAGCTGAGTCCGACATGGCAAACTCCTTGGCATCCGAAACCGCGGTGGTCGCGGTCCGGGTCGATGCCCCCATTGTACCCGAAGCGTGCTAGAACGCGACGTTTGGTGTGGAATCTATGGTAACCGATTGCCATGTTTCGGGTTGTGATCTCGGCGCCGGTTTGGAAAAGGTTCGGCGTCGTTCCCGGTCCTCGGGCTCGGTCGCCGGGTCGTCGCGGAACCGGGTGGGGGAAGGGTGAAAAATGTGTGAGTGAGACGAGTTTCGGTCGTCACGACTAAGTCCCTCTGAGAGAAGGAGTTGGGGGATGTGGCTCGGGAAAGCCTGTAAGCGCTTTGCTTTGTTTTGGTTTCAGAATTTCTTTGAGCGAAACGTCCGTTTGTGGGGATTCTGTCATTGGAATGGCCCTACCCCTCCGCTATAATGGGCGCTTATTTGGTAAGCCGAAGAATCTACTCGATGGAAGAGTTTCTTCGGGCACAAGAGCGATTTGCTTATTGGTTCAAGCCTATCGCGCACCATCGCCTAAATCCCGCTTCTCAACCTCTTCTCCCACGAGGCCTTTTCGATGTTTTCCTTTCTTTCGAGAATGCAGGTCCCTCATGTTTTCGCTCTGATCCTTGGCGTGATTTTGGTTTGCTCCCTGTTTACCTATGTGATTCCTTCAGGCAGCTATGAGCGTGAGCAGGTAGAGATAAAGGGAACTACACGCAACGTCGTCGTGCCGGGTTCTTACCAAGAGATCCCCAAACACTACAGTCTGGACGGGATCTTCTTGGACAAGAAAGTCGATGGAAAGGCCCAACCGACGAGTGTTCATGGGTTTTTGAGTGCCGTTCCGCGTGGCATGGAAAAAGCCTCTGGCATCATATTCTTCATCTTCGTCATCGGTGGAGTCTTCGGCATTTTGCAACGGATCGGGGTTATCACTGCCGCCATCCAAGCCATTATCGATCGATTTGGCGAACGCGGCCCATTTTTGACCGTTTTGGTCATGGTGTTATTGTCGATTGGTGGGTCGACCATGGGCATGGGCGAAGAGTTCATTCCGCTGGTACCCATTTTTGTGTTGATTGCCGAAAAACTGGGTTACGACCGGGTTTTCGGTATGGCGGTCGTCATTCTTTCGGCTCAGGTCGGTTTTGCCGCGGCCACCACCAACCCCTTCACGGTGGTCATCGCTCAAGGGATCGCCGAAGTAAAGCTGTACAGCGGTTGGTGGTTCCGGCTCATTTTTTATGCGGTGATCATGTCGATCACGGTCATTTACCTGCTGCGCTACGGCGCACGAGTGAAACGGGACCCCCAAGCGTCGTTGGTGCACGGCATCGATGCAGAAATTGCCGAGATCCAGACTGTTGCCTTCACGGCGCGGCACAGTGTCATCATTCTCGCCTGTATCCTGCTCTTCGTTGGTATTCTGGCCGGGGTCATTCATTACCACTGGGATTTCGCTCAAATGGGTGGTGGTTTTTTCCTGATGGGTCTCGTCGCCGCGGCGGTCGCCGGACTTTCCGCCAACGAGGCCGCACGGGCCTTCGTCAAGGGCATGGAAGAGATGGTCGTCGCGGCCCTGGTCGTGGGCTTCGCACGGGGCATCGAGATCGTGCTCACCAATTCGCAGATCATGGATACCGTCATCCACTACGCCTCCAGCGGCCTCTCGGGTCTTCCCAAGTACGTGGCCGTCCAGGGCATGCTTCTGTTTCAAACGCTTCTCAATTTCCTGATTCCCTCCGGGTCCGGTCAGGCCGCGGTCACCATGCCGCTCATGGCGCCGCTGGCCGATGTGCTGGAGATCAGTCGCCAAACCGCGGTATTCGCCTTCCAGTGCGGCGACGGGTTTTCCAACCTGATCATCCCGACCTCGGGAATCTTGATGTCCATGCTCAGCCTGGCGCACATCCCGTTCGAGCGCTGGCTGCGCTTCATGATCCCGCTCTTTCTCATTTTCTTGGGTACTTCCGCCGCATTTTTGGTGCTTGCGGTGGTCATCGGCTTCAGTTGAACCTATAGAATAGAGCAAGAGCCTCCAACCAAACATCTTCAATCCGAAAAACCGAAAAACGAAAACCAATCCCCGAGCGGAACGAGTTCAGGCATCTTTGGGAGAGCGGCTCGACTCCATGCTGCAAAGATTGCCGACAAAACCCAACGAATCGTTTATGGACATCCATATATCGATCATCGATGTCCCTTCCATTTCTCACTTGGTATGAGATGTTTTTCCAAGATGTCCGATTGGACACCTTTTCATTGCATTCATTTTTTTGCTGGATATAGATCCACGTTCTCTTGATTGAGAAGTCATGGCAAATCCATTTTTAGAGACATGGTACGGAGGATATTCCATTGGTTAGCTTGCGGAGAAGAAGACGAATTCAAGCTCTCAAGCGCGTGGAGCTCTCGAATCAGACCAAGGTCAAGCCGGTCGATCCATCCGAGGAGCTCTCCGGGCAACAGCCTTCATCGGCTGTCAACGGCAAACGCGATGAGGTCACCTCGACTTCTCGTTGATCAATGGGTGTCGTGCGGCACCCCGGGTCGCCTCTCCACGGAGGGGCGGCTCTTTTGACCGCACGAAATATCGCGACGGCGCACCGCACGCCGCTCCGAATCTCGGGTTGGACCAGGGAGAAGTGCTTGCACTTCCCGGTCTTCACCCGAGACAGTGAAACCTAAAGTGTGCGATTCGGGTGGATGTTATCGTGCAAGATGTTGGAGCGAAACGGGTTGGGGCGAGCAGAGGCGTACTTGGAAAGTACGTCGAGCATCGCCACGAGACGTTGCAGCCCAACAGATTGTGCGATAGCGCTGCCAAGAATCGCTCAGTTTAGGTGAAAGAGTCTCGAGATCGGGTGTCTCGAGATTTCCAAGCACAACTCGGGTATGATGATGCCGACGCAAGGCGCCCAGGCGCTCCGTCGATCGCGATCCCGACATCGAATGAAATCTGAGGTAGGCTGTTGATCGGTTATTTCCGAGGACGGGAGTTCTCCTTTTCGCTGGAAACCACGGTGCTCGCACTTCTGGCGGCGATGCTGTGCGGGTCGATGAGTTATTGGCAGTGGACGCGCTACCACGGCAAGAAGGCCTACCTCGCCGAACTGGCCCGCCAAGAGGCTCGCGGCCCGTTGCGGCTCAGCGATGCCGACGGCGACTGGGCCTCGCTGCACCACGCCACCGTGCGCGTCAGCGGCACCTTCGACTACGAACGCGAAATGGTGCTGATCAATCGATCGCACCGCGACCAGGCCGGTGTCAAGGTCGTGACACCGCTTCAGATCCAGGAGGGCGAAACACCGGAAGGCCAAGCCTGGATCCTGGTGGATCGCGGTTTCGTTCCCTACGAGTGGTACGCCACCGATACCGAACACGCCCGCTACCGGCCGCAGGGGCGCCAGACCCTGACCGCGCTGGTTCGTCCTGCCCAGGACAAGGCCTTCTTCTTGGCGCCCTCCACCAAGGCCCCGTTGGAGGGTGAATGGAAGGAGCGCTGGCTGCGCTTGGAAGTGGACAAGATGGCCACCCAGCTTCCCTACGAGGTCCTGCCGATCTTTCTGGAGGCTTCGGAAGAGCGGGGGGAGGGCGTCTATCCCGTTCCGCTCGCACACGATGTCCTGCCGCCGTCGCGCCATTTGAACTACACCCTGCAGTGGTTGAGTTTCGGCTGTTTCGGGCTGTTTTTGGGCGTTTTGATTCAATTTCGCCGCGTGCCCGTCAGAGAAAAGGCGAGCCAGGAATCTGAAACCTTTTCATAAATAACTCTATTGAATGGGGTTAGGGCGCAAATATCGCCGCCTTGAAGGCAAAGAATTGCCTTGAAAGGGCTTCTGCTTTCACATAAAATATGGGGCCGGTTGGTAGGATACTGTCTTTCACATATCCCAACGAACATTTCTCGGTAGGCTTCAGCGATCCATCCCTACTGTCCCCACAGGAATATGTCTACATGCGCCTTTTTTTCGTGTTTGCCCTACTCGCGTGTTTGGTCTGGTCTGAACCGGCGACGGCTCAGCTCGACACCAAACCCCTCATCGAGGATGTCGGGGTCGACGAGCAGTTGGGAGAACATGTCAATCTATCGCTGACGCTGACGGATCAACATGGCAAACAGGTACGGTTGTCGGAATATTTCGGGGATGGCAAGCCCGTGGTTCTGGCACCGGTCTATTATTCGTGCCCCCAGTTGTGCACCTTGGTGCTCAACGGTGTGCGCGACCTAATCGACGATTTGCCGTTGGAGCTGGGCGAAGATTACCGCGTCATCAACGTCAGCTTCGATCCCGAGAACACACCGGAACTGGCTGCGAGCAAGGCGGCCAACTACTACCAATCGACCAAAAATCCGACCACTTCCGCCGAAAACTGGCACTTTCTCACCGGAGAGGCGCCGGCGGTGGAAAATCTGATGAATCAGATCGGATTCCGCTACAAGAAGGTCGACGACCAGTACAGTCACACTAGTGTGATTGTTCTGCTGTCCCCGAAAGGCGTGATCACCCGGTATGTGTACGGGGTCACCTACCCGGCCAAAGACGTTCGGCTGGGTTTGGTGGAGGCCGCTGAGGGAAAGGTGGGCAGCACGATCGACAAGGTCTTGATTTATTGCTTCAAGTACGACCCCAAGGCGGGCAAATACGTGAAAGACGCCATGAATATGTTGCGCGCCGGCGGGGTGTTGACCCTGCTGGTCATGTTGGTGGCGGGATTTTTTCTTTGGAGAAGTGAGCTTTTTAACAGAACGGAGGCAGGCACGTGATTTCAGATGCTACCGAAGTTGCCGCTAGGGTGGATTTGGTCCAGATCTTCATCTTTTTGATGATGGCGTTCTGGTTCATCGCCTGTAACGCGGTGCTTGTGTACTTCATGTTGCGCTACCGGCGCAAGGGACCGGATGACGAGGTATCCGACATCAAAGGCAGCCACATGCTGGAAGTCGTTTGGACCGTCATTCCCATCATCCTCGTTTTCATTATTTTCTATGTCGGCGCAAATGTCTGGAAAGACTTGCGCACCCCGCCGGAAGACGCTTACGAAATCAGCGTCACCGCGCAGAAATGGTCTTGGTCGTTCAAGTACGATCACGGGGCCATCAAAGGTGGCGATCTGTTCGTGCCGCAAGGCGTACCCGTCAAGTTGAACATGATCTCCAACGACGTGATTCACAGCTTTTTCGTACCCGAGTTTCGCGTCAAGGAAGACGTGGTTCCGTCCATGTACACCAATGTCTGGTTTCAGGCGGAACACGCCGGTGTCTACAACATTTTTTGCACCGAGTACTGCGGCAAGGATCACTCCCACATGTTGGGCAAGGTCCACGTGTTGGACCCCGACACCTGGGAACACTGGGTAAACACGGGCTTGATGCCCGGTGAAAAACAATTGACGCCCGTCGAGGCGGGCGAAGCACTGTTCGTGGAGCGCGGCTGTAAGGGCTGCCACTCCATCGACGGAACCAAACTGGTTGGACCCTCCGTGTTGGACCTGATGGGTCGTGAGGAAATTCTCGAGGGCGGCGAACGTGTGACGGTTGATGACAACTACATCATGGATTCAATCAAGTATCCCGATCGCCAAATCGTCGCGGGTTATCCGAAAGGGCAGATGCCCTCTTTCGACGGACAGCTCACCAACGAAGATATTTCCAATATCATCACCTACTTGAAAACCATTTCCTCGGAATAAGGGAGGCGCACGGAAATGTCCCACGAGAATACTGAATATCGCCCCTACCTGGAACCAAAGGGGTTTTACGCCTGGTTCTGGACCGTTGACCACAAGCGCATCGGTCTCATGTACCTGTATGCCATCCTGTTTTTCTTCTTGCTTGCGGGTTTGTGCGCCCTCGGCGTTCGGGCGGAGCTGTTCTACCCCAAGACCCAGTTCGTAGACCACCACGGCTACAACGTGCTGTTCACCCTTCACGGCACCATGATGGTGTTTCTCTTCATCGTGCCCGGGATCCCCGCGACGCTCGGTAACTTCCTGCTGCCCCTGATGATCGGCGCCAAGGACGTTGCCTTTCCACGACTCAACATACTCAGTTTCTGGGTGTACCTGCTCGGCGCCGCGGTCGTCGTGTTCTCCCTGATCGGACCTCCGGGATCCGCTTGGCTGGACACGGGTTGGACCTTCTACACGCCCTATTCGATCGATTCGTCCACGGGCGTGATCCCGGTGACCCTGGGTGCCTTCATCCTCGGTTTCGCCTCGATCCTGACCGGCATGAACTTCATCGTCACGATTCACAAGATGCGCGCGCCCGGCATGACCTGGCACCGCATGCCGCTGTTCGTGTGGTCGCTCTACTCGTCTTCGCTGATCCAGGTCCTGGCCACGCCGGTCGTCGCCATCACCCTGGGTCTGCTCATCATGGAGCGTATGCTGGGCATCGGCTTCTTCGACGCCGGCCTGGGCGGTGACCCGATCCTCTTCGAAAACATGTTCTGGTTCTACTCCCACCCGGTCGTGTACATCATGATCCTGCCGGCCATGGGTGTCGTGGCCGAGATCCTGCCCGTCTTCGCCAAGAAGCCGATCTTCGGTTATCGCGCCATCGCCTATTCTTCGCTGGCCATCGCCCTGGTGAGTTTCTTCGTCTGGGGTCACCACCTGTTCGTATCCGGCATGTCCGAGTGGTCCCGCTGGATCTTCTCGCTGCTGACCTTCGCGGTCGCGATCCCCACGGCGATCAAGGTGTTCAACTGGATCGGCACGCTGTACAAGGGTTCGGTGCTGCTCGACTCGCCGATGCTGTACGCCTGCGGCTTCATCTTCCTGTTCACCATCGCCGGCCTGACCGGCCTGCCCCTGGCCACCCTGGCCACCGACGTCCACCTGCACGACACCTACTTCGTCGTCGCCCACTTCCACTACACCATGCAGGGCGGTACCGTGGTCGCGCTGGTCGGCGGTCTCCACTTCTGGTGGCCCAAGATGTACGGCCGCATGTACAACGAAACCATCGCCAAGGTCGGTTTCTGGACTCTGTTCGTCGGCTTCAACGCCACCTTCATCCCCCAGTTCGTGATGGGTTATCAGGGCATGCCCCGCCGTTACGCCGACTACCTGGGCGAGTTCCACGACATGCACTTCCTGTCTTCCGTGGGCTCGATGGTCAACGGTTTGGCCTACTTCCTGATCTTCGGCAACCTGATCTGGGCGGTCTACAAGGGCAAGCGCGCCGCCGCGAACCCCTACAACTCGCTGTCGCTCGAGTGGCAGACGCCGTCACCACCGCCGTTGACCAACTTCGACGAAGTGCCGACCGTAACCGACTGGACCTACGGCTACGGCAGCAAACAGGCATAAGGACGGGGGATTAATTACATGTTTGATCACAGTAAAGCGCCCGATGGGACTTTTTTCAACTTCCACAAAGAGCCGCCGGTCCGCGCCTACGAGTTCTTCAAGCTGGGCATGTGGATCTTCCTCGCTACCGAAGTTCTGTTCTTCGGCGGCCTGTTCGCGGCTTATTTCATCTTCAAATACACCTGGCCCGAGGTCTTCGCCAAGGGTTCTGCCGAATTGGACGTTGTCTACGGTGGAATCAACACCATTGTTCTGCTGGGGAGCTCCTACACGATGGCTTTGGCGGTGGATGCCGCCCAGCGCAAGCAAAAGAAACCGCTTTTCTGGTTTTTAGTTGCTACTTTCGGTGGAGCCTGCCTGTTTCTCGTCATCAAATATATCGAGTGGAAAGGCAAGATCGAGCACGGGTTCCTGCCCGGCACCGATCTGTTCTTCGGGGTCTACTTCATGACCACCGGGCTTCACCTGATTCACGTACTGATCGGGATGTATTTCATCGGCCTGTTGATCGTGCGCGCGAAAAAGGGACGCTACACCGACGAGGGCAGCAGCCACGCCGGCGTCGAAGTGGGTGGTCTGTACTGGCACTTGGTCGACATCATCTGGATCTTCCTGTTCCCGTTACTCTACTTGCTGGGAGGTAACCACTGATGGCACATCACGATCACCACGAAGAAGGCCACATGGGCCACATCCAGAGCAAGAAGGTATACCACGGCGTGATCTTGGCGTTGGTCGTTCTCACTGCGGTGACGGTCGCCGCGGCCCAGCTCGATCTGGGCGCCTTGGGTAACGACCTCCTGGCGGTCGCTATCGCTACCGTCAAAGCTTCTCTGGTCATCACCTTCTTCATGCACGGCAAGTACGAAGACAAGGTCACCTGGGCCTTCATCTGGTACCCCATCATCCTGTTGGCGACCCTGCTCGCGGCCCTGTTCATCGACTACGGCAACCGCGATTGGGACCTGTTCAAATACCGGGCGGCCAGTGTCACGGAGCAACACCATGGCGATGGACACGGAACGACGCCGGGTCAGGTGGAGCCCACAGCGCAGGGTACCGAAACCCATGGTGAGGAAGCCGATCACGGTGCGCCGGCCCACAAGGGTGACGGCGCCCATGGTGAGGAAGCCGGCCAGGGCGACGAAACCAAGCAAGATGACGGGCAACCGGCCGACGGCGACGACCACGGCCAGAACGACGGTGGCCACGAGTAGCGTGGCGGCCGCGATGTTCGCGCATTTGTCGAACCGAAAAGGGGAGGGCACCCGATTGCCTTCCCCGTTCACCGGAGGACTGCTGTTGTTGACGGCGGTCCTTTTTTCGTGCGGCCAGGCCAATCCGGCCCACCATCCCGCGCCCGAATCCTTCGCACGGATGACCAACGATTGGGACCAGCTCACCGGTGACGCCGAGTTGGGCCGCGTGCGGGCGCGCCAACTCTGCCTCGGTTGCCACGTGATCGAAGATGTGGGTAACCAGCTCTCCGATGCACCCACGTTCGAACAGGCCATGGCCGAAGCCTACATGGATCCCGCCTATCTGCGCATGTGGCTGTGGAATCCGCCGGCGGTCAAGGTGGGTACCCTGATGCCCGATTTGAGCCTGAAACCGGACGAGATCGAAAATATGGTCGCCTTTTTGGCGCGCTACCGGCCCCAACCCGCGTCGAACGACGTGCCGGTCGATCCCGAGACCCATGAGACCGGTTCGGAAACGCCCGCAAGGCAATAGCCTGCAGCCTGTGCGACGGTTCTCCGTCCTTTTTCGCGGTTTGCGCACATGTGGGTCTCGAAAAAAGTGAATGTCCCTCGGGGTGTGGGATTTGCGCCGAGCAGAGGTAAGCCCGTTTCGGGTATACTGTGTTCAGTTTTTCCCTGCATTCAAAACCGAGGTTCATGTCATGCCGTTGTTCAATGACAAGCCGTATACCTTCGATCGCGTGGTGCGCATCACCCTGACCCTGGCGGCCGGATACGGGATCTTCCTCCTGGTCAGCGCCGTTCAGGAAGTCTTGATACCCTTTGCGGTCGCGGCCCTTTTGGCCTATTTGATTCAACCGCTGGTGAACTTTCTGCAGAAAAAGGCGCGCATCCGAAATCGGCTCGCGGCGATCATCGCCAGCTTGGTCACCGTCGCCATCGCCCTGGCCATGCTCAGCATCACCATGATTCCCATGCTCGTCAAAGAGATTCGGCACGTGGGTCAGGTGGTGTCGAAAATGGCCAGCGACCACAAGGTCAAGGAAAAGGTCGAGCAATACCTGCCGGAGGATATCTCCGAGTACGTGGTCGAGTTGACCCAACGGGAAGAGGTTCAGGCCTTTTTCAATACCGATAAATTCGGTGAATTGGTGATCAACACGTTGCGCACCGTGATACCTGGCGTCTGGGGTTTGTTTTCCGGTGCCTTGGATGTGGTGATCGGCGTGGTCGGCCTGTTCATCGTGCTGCTATACCTGATATTCATCCTGCTCGATTACGAAACCATCATGGATGGCTGGAAGGACCTGTTGCCGCCGGCCTACAAGGACCTGGCGATCGAGGTCATCGAGGATTTCGCTTCGGCCATGCGCAAGTACTTTCGCGCCCAAGCCTCGATCGCCGGAATATGCGGGATCTTGTTCGCCATCGGATTTCAGATCATCGATCTTCCCCTGGGCATCCTGTTGGGGTTGTTCATCGGCGCCCTGAACATGGTGCCCTACCTGCAGGCGCTGGGACTGATACCCTGTGCCTTCTTCGCCCTGGTGCATTCGCTCGAGACGGGACGAAGTTTTTGGGTCATGATGGGGCTGGTGCTGATCGTGTTCGCCGTGGTGCAGTTGATTCAGGATGGGGTGCTGGTGCCCAAGATCATGGGCGACGTAACCGGCTTGAATCCCGCGATCATGCTGCTCAGCCTTTCGATTTGGGGCAAGCTACTGGGCTTTTTGGGCCTGATCATCGCCTTGCCGCTGACTTTCCTGGTGAGTTCCTATTACAAACGGTTCCTGGCCCACGCCAGCTCCCCCGACGACCCGAGCCCTGCCTGAGGGTTTTTCGCGTTCGCTTGGAGGGGGCTCTTTTCTTTCGTCTCCTCCGGTTTCCCGAGCGTCCAATCGACGACTCCACCCTCCCGGGCTCCGCTTGACACCGTCTGGTGCCGGCACTGGGTGATGGTAGGAGTCGATCAATACGGAACTCGATGTCCTTGCTTGGCATCGAGTGGCCACCGGGAATCTCCACCATGTCCAATGCTCGTTTTCTTTCGCGAAGGCACTGCCTGCTCTTCTGCCTGTTTTCGGTATCGGCGTTTCCGCTTTGGGCCCAGGATCGTATCGAAGTAATCGTGGAACGAAATCTATTCGATCCATTTCCTTTCGAGGAGGTCGAGGAGGAAGCCCCGCCGGAGGAAGTGATCCCCGTCGAAACGGCGCCCGTCGAGCTTTTCCTGGACGGGACCATGATCTTCAAGGACAAGCGCTACGCCATCATTCGCTATATGGCCGATCCCGAGCCTGCCGCCACGCCCGAGAAAACGCGGCTCGCCGATCCCAGAAGCAAGCGCAAGCCGGCTCGTCGCGGTCCCCAAATGAAAACGAAGATGATGAGCCTCAACGGCGAGTTGAAGGGCTATACCCTGACCAAGGTCGACATCAACAGTGCGACGCTGATGCGCGGCCCCGAACAGGTCAGGCTCGAGATGTTCAACGGCACCAAGCAGAATCGCGGCGGCAGCAAGAAGCTGTCGGCGAAGCCCGCGCCCAAAAAGGCCGGTAAGAAGGTCGCGAAGACGCCGAACGTCCGCGACAAGAATAGAAATGACAAAAGCAACCGGAGCGAAAGGGCCAAGAACCGAAAGGATCCGAAGAAGAGTCAGGGTCTGAAGCGCGGCAATGTCGACGTCAAGAACAGGAGCAACAAACCCACCCGTCGCAAGCCACCCATAGAGTTTTGATCGGTAGAGAGTCGAAATTCAGGTCATCCAGACTAAAAATTTGCCCTGGTTCAGGTCCGCCAGAAGCTGTGTTCGGATTTGGGGCTTGTTTCTTCGAGTGAGAGGATTACAATGTGTCCTCACGCGAGGAGGCAGGTTCTCTTATGGTCAGACGCTTTACGAAATTGGAAAACGGGATGTCGGTGGTCACCCAGGCCGTCGATCACGTGCAAACCGTTTCACTGGGAATCTGGTTGGCGAGAGGTTCCCGACACGAGACGCCTGCCGAAAACGGTCTCTGTCATTTTATCGAACACACGCTGTTCAAAGGCACACCCACGCGCAGTGCACGGGGCATCGCCGAGGCCATGGACGGTATCGGCGGCATCTTGGATGCCTACACGGCCAAGGAAGAGACCTGTTACTCCGTCAAGGTACGGGGTATCCATTTGAACGCGACGCTCGAGTTGCTGGCCGACATGCTGCAAAACCCGCTGTTCGAGCCGGACGAGCTGGATTTGGAACGGCGCGTCATTCTCGAGGAAATCAAGATGGGCGAGGACGATCCCGAGGATCGGGTGTTCGAGCGCTCGTTACGCCATTTTTGGGAGGGCCACCCCCTCGGCCAGCCGATCCTGGGTTCCCCGGAAACGGTTTGCGGCTTTTCGCGAGAGGACGTAGCCGATTTTCACCGAAACCATTATCTGCCTGAAAACATGATTGTTGCGGCAGCCGGGCTACTGGATCACGATCGCCTTTGTGATCAGTTGCAGCGCCTTTTTCCCGGCGGGGAGCCTTCGTCTCGGACGATGCGCCAGGACGTTCCGGTCCCCAAGCCGTTCCAGATGTTCCTGCCGGACAACAGCCTGGAGCAGGTCACCTTTTGCATCAATTTCGCGGGCCTTTCGCAAACCGATTCGCGCCGTCACGCACTGGGTGTGCTCAGTACCTTGTTGGGCGGCGGCATGAGTTCGCGCCTGTTTCAGAAGATTCGGGAAGAGCGTGGTCTGGCCTACTCGATCGGGGCGTTCACCAGCAATTACTCGGATTGCGGTTACTTTTCGATGTGCGGCGGCTGCAGCCCCCGAAATTTTGCCGAAGTGGTGGACCTGTGCCTGGCGGAGATCTTGGCGTTGAAGCGGTTCGGTATCGGGGTCGAAGAGTTGAATCGCGCCAAGGAACAGATGATCGGATCGCTCCTGATGAGCCTGGAGAGCACCTACAACCGTGCTTCGGCCCTGGCCCGGCACATGCTCCACGTCGGGCATGTCTATGACGAGTCGCGCTCGGTCGCCGCGATCGAAGCGGTGACTCGGGAAGACGTCGACGCACTCGTCGGGGAATTCCTGACCGATGCCAGCCTGGGTCTCGGCGCCACGGGTCAATTCGAGGCATTGGGCCGCGAGTGGTCCCTGGAACGGGCCGCCGCCATTTCGTCCTGAGTGACCCGGCCAACATCGGTTCCACCAATCATAGATTCCCATTCGGGAGGTATCGAATGACCCTGACGTTGCCCATCGTCGCCCTGCCCCACCACGAGGGCCTGCCCTTGCCGAGTTACGAAACCGAAGGGGCTGCCGGCATGGACCTGCGCTGTGCCGCCGAGGAACCCATCCTGTTGGCACCGATGGCGCGCATGGCCGTGCCCACCGGTATTTGCGTCGCCATTCCCGTCGGCTACGAAGGTCAGGTGCGTCCGCGTTCCGGCCTCGCCGTTCGCCTGGGTTTGGGTATCATCAACAGTCCCGGCACCATCGATGCCGATTATCGCGGGGAGATCAAGGTGCCCTTGATCAATCTGGGGCAGGAAACGCTGGAGCTCACGCGCGGGATGCGGATCGCTCAGTTGGTGATCGCCCCGGTCGCACGCATCGCCTGGCAGCCCGTACCGACCTTGGACGGGTCGGCTCGAGGAGCGGGGGGATTCGGTCATACCGGTACCCACTGACCGTTACCGGATGAGTGGATTAGGGGTCTCGTTGACCCGAAAAAGACCATTTTTTAGGGTGTTGTGCGGATTGGGCTTGGCGTGATTAAGTTGTATGAAATGAGATGTTTGCGTGTTTCATATGAGACGAATGTGAGCCCTGTGTGAGGCTTTATCGGGCCCTTCACCTCCCGGATTAATCATGGACGCGAGCCCGCAAATAGTTTACCCTTGTCTCGTGTCGACGGCCGGAATCTCTGGAGGCATCCCGGCTGTTCAAAACCATGGTCGCGTGAGAGCCCCCGCAGAAACCTCCTTTTTAGGAACGATTTTCAAGGAGTTGCGCATGGAACTGAACGATCAAATGAAAACACTACTCAAAGACTTGAGCGTTGCCCTCCACCATGCGTTAACCAAAGATCAGAACATCAAGCAGGTCACCGACAAAATCAAGGGGAACGGGTACGACATCTACCTGATCATGGAAGCCAACATCGCCCTGGACAAGAGGGAAGAAGAGGGCGAGGGCACGCTTTTCCTGGGAACACCGGAAGAGCGATACGAGATGGAAGACCATCAATTCAACAAATACGATCGCGACTTTTTGGCGAGTATGAAAATCAGAGTCGATGAGTTCGAGGCCATCGACGAAGTAGAAGATGATTGTGACGGCGACGAAAGTGACACCGGCGAAGACGACGTCGAATAAGGAAAACCTTTTCGGGAAATCGGCAAAAGAAATTCGTCAGCGATTGCAGGCCATCGGTGAGCCGGCCTACCGCGAAAAACAGATTCGCGATTGGATTTACGTCAAGCGCGTTCTCGACTTTGCGGGCATGACCAATCTCTCCAAGGCGTTGCGAGCCAAGTTGGCCGACGCCTTCGTGATCGAGCCGCCCGCGACCTACCACAAACACCAGTCCAAAGACGGTTCCGTCAAGTACGTGTTCCACTTGGAAGCCGGTGGCGAGGTGGAGGCCGTCTACATGCCGATGACCAAGGGCGTCACCATGTGCCTGTCCAGCCAGGTGGGATGTGCCCAGGCCTGCAGCTTTTGCATGACGGCGCAAATGGGCTTCATTCGCAACCTCAGTCCCGGTGAAATCGTGGGCCAGGCCTTTGCGATCGCGCACGACCAGCAGCTCGAGGATCCATTCAACATCGTGATGATGGGTATGGGCGAGCCTTTGTTGAACCTCAACAACCTGATGAAGGCGATCGACCTTTTCACCGATGATTTGGGTTTCGGCCTGTCGCCCCGGCGCATTACCGTTTCCACCTCCGGGCATGTCCGCAATTTGTTGAAGCTGGGGCAGTACCCCAAGCTTCCTCGCATCGCCGTCTCGCTGAACGCCAGCACGGACGAGCAGCGCAACCAACTCATGCCGGTCAACCTTCGTTGGAACATCGCCGAACTGATCGATGCCTGCAAGCAGTTGCCGATTCCGCCGCGCGAGCGCGTGACGCTGGAATACGTGTTGATCAAGGACCTCAACGATACGCCGGCCGACGCCAAACGGCTCGTGCGGCTGGTGGCCAACCTGCGCTGTAAGATCAATTTGATCCCGTTCAACGAGACCGAGGGACTGTCCTACCGCCAACCCTCGCTCCAGGTGATCGAGGCCTTTCAGGCCATTCTCAATCGATCGCAGATCCGCAACACGGTTCGCTGGTCGAAAGGTCGCGATATCGGTGCCGCTTGCGGGCAATTGGCCACGCCGATCACCAAACGAGGTGCCGATCTGCGCCTCAAGTCCGGCGCGCCGTCGCGAAAAGCGGGTTCGGCGGGGTGAGTGGGGTGCACTTCGCGGCGGAGGCGTTCGATGTTTGTGCGAATGGCTCGGCCGGTCCGCGGTTGGCCTTTCCATGACATGGAAAATCGTTTATGCTTCATGCTTGTTTTGAAAATTCTTCAGGGCGAGAAATCGCATACCCACGGGTTCTGGCATGTTAGTTCGTCTAAATTTATCGACTGTCACCAGTGTTTGGCCTGCCTCATGGGATCGTATTTTACCTGGAGATTGCCTGGCATACGGCGGTTGGAGTATGGTCTCCACGTGGACTCGTGCGCGTGCAGCGTTCCGTCTCTCGCGGCTCGTGCCGCTCGTTGTGGGGGAAATTAGGAGGTAATGTCGATGGAAAACGAAATGACTTTGGACGACCTGACTTGTGAATGGGAGCAGGATGGCGAGCTGGTCGTCGAGCAATTGGACAAATGCGTGCTCTCCAAAGGTGCATGGTCCACCATTATGTTTTTGTACCGCGAAAAGAAAACGGACGGAAGTTGGGGTGATCCCAAGGTCCGCGTGCAGCGTTACCAGAAATCGCGCGGCCGTTATATGAGCAAGAGTAAATTCAACATCAGTTCCAAGAAGCAGGCGCGTGCCATCGTCAAGCAGTTGGTCGATTGGTTCCCCGAGGAGTCGGAAGCGTCTTGAAGTCTCAGATCATCCAGAGTCGCGCCAATCCCCGTTACAAGCACCTGAAGCAACTTGCCCAGGCGGGATTCGGCAGCGACCTGATCGTGGTGGAAGGTCTGAAACTGATTCGTGAGGCGGTGGCCGCCGGTGTCTCCTTCGAAAGCGTTTGGGAGATCGAGGCCGACGCGCTGAACATTGCCTGCCCCCGATTTCGATTGGGGGCGGAAATGTACCGGCAGGCTTCGCCCACGCGATCCGGCAATGCCCCCTTGGCGGTGGTGCGGTGTCCGTCTTTGAATCGAGGCGAGATGCCGGCGCCAGGACGCGTGTTATTGCTGGATGCCGTTCAGGAGCCCGGCAATGCGGGGGCGCTGGTGCGTGCGGCGGCGGCCTTCGGTTTTTCCGCGGTGGTTTGGTTGAAGCCCTGTGTCTTTCCCTTTCACCACGCCTGCATCCGCGCTTCGGCGGGCACCGTCTTTCGGGTGAAACACTACCTGTGGGAGGATGCCGGTCCCCTGGCGTCCGCGGAGATGCCGGTGTTCGGCGCCGATGGTCACGGCGAGGTCGGCTTGAAGGACGTCACGTGGCCGCAGCATCTCGTGCTCGCCATGGGCAATGAAGGGCACGGGCTTCGTGCCGAAGTGAAGGCGCACCTCACCCAACGCGTCGCGATACCCATCGCGCCCGGCGTCGAAAGCCTCAATGTGGCCGGCGCGGCGCATATTCTGATGTACCATATCGCCGAGCGGCATCTCTGAACCACCCGGCGAAATGGTGGTGATTGGATCCCGGATGTTTTCACGTTGCTCTGGTTGATGGGTGAACGGATACCCGAGCGAGGAAGGGACGCCATCGTCGCGGGCGTGCTTGGACATGCGCCTGGACCGTAAACCCCGGCATCTCTGGTATGCCGGGTTTTACAGTGAATTGGATGTCTCGTGCGGCGCGATCTGGAAAATCAATCCAAAACCCGCATCTCGATGCCGGGTTTGAATTTCACCGTATAGGTTTCCGGGATTTCAATGGTTTTTGCGCGTTGGATATCCCGGCCGACGCTTTTTTTGCGCAGTTTCTTTTGGAAGACACCGAATCCACGAATTTCAATGCGCTCTCCGCGCACCAGTGAATCTTTCATTTCGTCCAAGATGACATCCACGGCTTTAAGGGCAACCACTCTGGGTATGTCGACCCTTTCGGTAATGCGTTCTGCAATGTCGATCTTAATCATTCGGTAAACCTCCAGGAAAGACCTCGTTTTGGTCTTATCGTCTGGTAACTCTATTAGTTGATCCCATTTACCATTTTTTTGCGAGAAAAGAACACCGTGTATCGCGATTTGTTCCGACACAGGCATCCTCGGCACTCGCGAAGTGCTGATTTTCGCAACCTAAAATGGTAAGAGGGGAGCCATTCGTCTAGTTATAACATACTTTTGGCTTTTTCATGAAAATCGTGAGGCATCGGTGGAACTTTTGGCATGGGGTTCCGGGCCCGTTTTTAGGGGATCTTGCGCGACCGACCCCGATGCGGGAGATTGGTTTTTTGATCGCGTTAATTTGAATCGGGGAATTGTTCAAGTGGCGGTATATTGAATCTGGTGCCGGGTTCCGAGCCGGCACGCGCTCCTTTGGGTCCCTCGGATTCGTTTCGAAAACCCGCGATTTCCGGGCCCTGGCCTGGGTAGTGGCCATCCGGAGCCGCGCTTTTTTGAAATGATGCCACCGACTGGCCGGTTTTCGACCATACCGGTATCCACAGCCAGGCATCGGGTGTCGGCTAATTTCCTTTGAACAAGTGCCTTGCTGGGGCTTGCCGCCTGAGGCCGGATACCGTGCCCATTCTGGTGGTCGCGATCCTTTCGTTTCTGGATGGGCACTGGGTAGAATGAAAGGGTGGGCGGCGTCCAAGAAAAAGTGGCGTTTTCCCTGCGTTCCAGTTTAGTATGCTGCGGTCGTGTTCCTTCGCCCCGAGATGTTCGGCGCCTTTGCTTCCGCTCGAAGCGGCCCGACGGGGGCGGTGAATGCCTCCGCGATTTTTTCGAACACAGTTTGATGTAAACACAAGGAGTTGTCCATGAAACCGTCGCGATATGAAGAAGCAGGGGTCTCCATCGATGCCCAGGATCGCGCCATCGCCCAGATCAAGAGCCATGTGAACAGCACGCAAACGGATCGCGTGCTCTCGGATATCGGCAGCTTCGGCGGTCTTTTGGATATTCGCTTTCCCGAAATGCAATACCCCGTACTGGTTTCTTCGGCCGATGGTGTGGGCACCAAACTGAAAATCGCCTTCGATGCGGACCGCCACGACACGGTCGGGCAGTGTCTCGTCAACCACTGCATCGACGATATTCTGGTTCAAGGTGCGCGACCGCTGTTTTTCATGGACTACGTGGCAACCGGGAAGCTGCGTCCGGACGTGGTCGCCGACGTGGTCGCGGGCATGGCCGTCGCCTGCCGCGAATCGGGTCTGGCGATCCTGGGTGGCGAGATGGCGGAAATGCCGGGTTTCTACAACGCCGGTGAATACGATGTGGCCGGCTTCATCGTCGGTGTGGTCGACAAAGCCAAGCTGTTGGGTGCCGATCGCGTGCGCAAGGGGCAGAAGCTGATCGGCCTGGCCAGCACCGGCCTACACACCAACGGTTACTCGCTTGCCCGCAAAATCATTTTCGAAGAGTGCGGCCTGAAGCTCGACGATCTCGTGCCCGGAACCGAGGCGCGCGTCGACGATGCGCTCCTGGCGGTGCACCGCTCCTACTTCAAGGCTTTGGAGCCGCATCTCGAAGTCGACCGCATTCAGGCCATGGCCCACATCACCGGCGGCGGTTTCCTCGACAACCTGCCCCGCGTCCTACCGGCCGACCTGGATGCGAGCATCGATACCGGCGCCTACGAAGTGCCGCCCTTGTTCCGGTTCCTGGTCGAACGCGGCGGCGTGGAGCGCGAGGAAGCCTATCGCGTGTTCAACATGGGGATCGGCATGATCCTGGTGGTCGACGAAGCCCAGCAGGAAGCCCTGATGGCCGATCTGGAACAGGCCGGCATGGCGCCCTGTGCCTTGGGCGACATCGTCGCGGGTGAAGGCAAAGTCCAACTTCGTTGATCGCGGCGATGCTCGGGGCCGGATGCCGATGCGTCCGGCCGCGGGCGGATTCAGCTTCGAGGCGAGATGATCGAGCGACCCGCTTCGAAACGGATTCGATCCTCCGCGAAGAGGGTGATCGCTTCCGGCAGGGCTTCGCACTCGAGCTCGAAGACCTTGCGGCGAATGTCCTCGGGGCTGTCCTGGTCGTGGATGGTGCAGCTCTTCTGCACGATGATCGGGCCCTCGTCGTAGTGTTCGTTGACCAGGTGGACGGTGCAACCGCTGATTTTACAAGAGCGCTCCCACACGGCCTGGTGGACGCGATTGCCGTAAAAACCCTTGCCGCAAAACGCCGGAATCAGCGCCGGATGAATGTTGATGCAGCGCTGCGCGAAGGGGCCGCTGGGCAGGTAGATCTTGAGAAAGCCGGCCAAGACCGCAAGCTCGGCACCGTGGTCGCTGAGGATTTTCGTGATCGCCGCGCTGAAACCGGCATCGTCCTCGTATTTCGAGCGCGCCACCGCGAAGGTCGGGTAACCCAGATCCCGGGCCCGGGTGACGCCGGCCACTTTGCGGCGCGAACTGACGACGCAGGCGATTTCCGCGTTCAGGCGTCCCGATTGAATGTGTTCGTGTAGATTGAGAAACGTAGTTCCGCCGCCTGAGATCAGGACTCCCAGTCGCAATGTCGCGTTCATGTTGGCGCCTCGTGGTGATCATTCACTTTGGTGCAGGAGCGAGATGTCGATGCCCGCGCGCTTCAGCAGTTTATAGAAAAGCGTGCGGTTGATGCCGGCGAGCTCCGCGGCCTTGCGGGCCGACCCGCCGCTCTCGCGCAACAGCCCGAGCAGGAATCGGCGGTCCAGGTCGCGCTGGTAGCTCATGGACACGATCTCCACCTCTTTCTTGAGCCGCTTAAGCGTATCCCGATCTTGCGGGACAAAACCATCGAATTTTTCAAAAGGATGGTGGCGGAAGTCTTCGCTGGAAGCCTTTTTGTTGGTGGCCTGCAGCACGTCCTCGGGCAGGTCCTCGATTCCGATCACCGGCTTTTGGGTCATCACCACGGTCCGGTGGATGATGTTGTCCAATTCGCGCACGTTGCCGGGGAAACGGTAACGCTCGAGGGCTTCGAACACCGCTTCGTCCACCTTGCGGCGACTGGCGCGGCTCTTTTTGATGTATTTGGCAAAAAACTTTTCGCTGAGCAGGCGGATGTCTCCGCCGCGGTTGCGCAGGGGAGGGATGGCGATCGGGATGACGTGAATGCGGTAGAACAGGTCTTCGCGGAAAGTGCCCTCGGCGACCATTTGTTTCAAGTCGCGGTGCGTGGCGACCACGATGCGCGCATCCGAGCCGATGGCCTGGTTGCCGCCCACCCGGTTGAACTTCTTCTCCTGCAGGTAACGCAGCAGCTTGGCCTGAAAGGCCAGTGGCATTTCGCCGATTTCGTCGAGGAACAGGGTGCCGCCGTTGGCCTGCTCCACTTTGCCGATCTTGCGATAGTAGGCGCCCGTGAAGGCTCCCTTTTCGTGACCGAACATCTCCGATTCGATCAGTTCGTGGGGAATGGCCGAGCAGTTGATGGGGATGAAGGGGCCCGTGGCGCGCTTGCTCATTTTATGTAGATGTCGGGCGAACAGCTCCTTGCCGGTGCCGCTCTCTCCGCTGAGGTAGACACTCGCTTCGGAGACGGCCGCCTGGCGCAGGCTCTCCAAGGCGCGCAGGAAATCCGTGTCTCGTCCGAACAGCTCGCCGCTGTCGTCTTTGGTGTCCTGTTGGCCGAGGATTTCGACGACGCGCACCGGATTCAAGTTGGGCAACCGGCAGTCCAGGGTCAATCGGAGCAGGTGCTCGTTTTCTTTCAATAGATGTAGCCGGACGCGATCGACGAGCGGTGCGGGCCGGCGCGTCAGAAAGCGCAGCACGAGGCCCGTGCGCGCCGGTCGATCGAGGCGAATCCACAGGTTTTGGCGCCATTCGGGATCCTCGCCGATGTGAATGCCGTCCTGGCACTGGCCGGGCAGGTGGTATTCCTGGATGTCCTCTTCCGCTTCCAGCGGGTGGACCTTGGTCAGGGTGCCTTCCCCGTTCTCCTGAAAGACTTGGACCTGTTCGGCGTTCGCGAAGCGGCACAGCCACTGGCTCATGGTGTCCCAGAAGTACCAGTGGCGGTCTTCGGCGTGGTCGCGCAGGAGACTTACCCTCTGGAGCAGGTCGTGAAAGACCAGTTTGTTTTGAATGTCTTCCAATCGATGGCGTTGGGAGCTCACCGGATTCAGGACTTCTTTGGAAAAACTGGGGGGGAGCAGTTGGTCGTCTACGAGGACCAGGCTATCTACGAGCGTCTTGATACTGTTCAACAATTGCATGTCATCCGCCGGCACAACGAGTCACCTCATCGAGTCATCAATTTGGGTCCCCAAAAATGTGAAAGTCAAACGCATCCCGAACATCGGTGAGATACCATCCATCAACGCGCGTCGCCCCGGGAGCCGGCGCGGGTTGTGGGGATCTGAAACAAAGAAGGGCAGGCAACTCGATCCAAACACTGAATCGCTCTCTGGAAATCGCGCGCGATGACGGCGGGCGACCTTTCGAGGAGATCGCGCCATACACATCCACCCGGCGATAGGGAGAGCCCGTCCCGCGAGTCGCGACCGTTTCGATTCCTCGGTGTCGAATGGGCGTTGTTTGGAGGGAATCGAGATGCCGAAGATCGAATGGGCGTCGGTTCTCACGGTGTCGGCTATTGTATCTGTCTCTTCGATTGGTTACAACAGAATTTCTCACTTTTTCGTGTGATCATATTCTATGAGACGCTATTGTGGCGTCTGATATGGGTTCTCGAGTTGGGTTTTTCTCATGTTATTGCGCGGAAAGAACTTGAAAAAGAAAGGCGTTAGCGGTCGTTCGTTTGCCTTGAGCCCGGTGCTGCATGGGTTCACGTCACATGCGCGATATGAGAAAAATCTATGTAACTTGCTTGTAAATATAGTGTTGGTGTGAGTGTGTCGTTGTCCGACTCATACCGATCACCCTAGTGTTTACCAGGTTTTCGGGAGGAACGGCCACGCTGGCTGACGGGCCAACGTGGCCGCTGGAATACTTGCGTTGCTACACTCTCTAAAGAATGTCTTAGCAAAAATCGATGCCAACTTTGATCCAAGCCAAAAAAAATCGGCACCGAAGTGCCGAAAAAGCCAAGTGCGGGGTGGCACCTGGTTCCCTAGGAGTGGGGTTGATGATTGTATGGCCTGCTATGGGTTGGGACGCGATCGAGCGACGAGCCACGCGGCTTATTGCGCGATGGCGCCGGGTCGGCCGACCAACCGATGGGGATGCCTTTCGTTCCTTCACGGCAGTTGCCATGTCGTCGACCCGGAATCGCTCGCTCTGCGGCGAGGCGACCGGAACCGTGGTCGCCTGCCGTTCCCCATGATAAAAAGAACCAAGGCGCCCTTTTTCCCATGTTTTCTTTTGACGGGTGGCGAAAAGAAGAACGGAGCCGCCGCGGAGATGGTGCGCGACGCGGGTTCGCCCGCCCTGCCGTGGTGGGGTCTGGTGTTCCCGATGGGGTCCAGGTTAGAATGCGGGATGTTTTGAGGTTTTTACGCGACTCGAAATGCCTGCTCCCTGAACGGAAACCTCGTGTGGACCTGTTCGTGGACAAGGGATCGAGCCGTTTTCGTAGCGATCGAGAGTGGGTGTCTCATCGCTTCCGCTCGGCGGATTCCCGTGTTGGGGCGTCGTGGTCGTGTTGAATCTCGAACGTGGCCGGATCCTTTCGGTGCTTTATTGAATACATGAATCATTCGGTTCTGCGGGTACCCTTTCGGTGCTCGGGAATCTCTTTTCTTTATTGGGATTGAGCTCAGCGTGGCTCGGGTAATATTGAAGTAGGCTTCCCTTGTTGTCGAACCCATTTCAAACGGCCCGATTCCGTCCCGGACGGATCGTCCGACTGCGTTGTGCTTCAGATTCGATCGGATCACTGACGATCCGGCGTCGATGCGCTGGTCGAATGTTGCGTGGTGGGTGGTTTGAATTTTGGTGAATTCCTCTGAGTCCGAATTATTGGCGCGGGTCAAACAGGCCGACGACGAGGCCTTTCGCGTCCTTTTCGAAAAATATCACGCGATGCTGTTCCGCAACGTGTTCTACAAACTGCGCGACGAGCGCCTGGCCCAAGACATCGCCCAGGAGGCGTTTTTGAAGTTTTGGGTCTATCGGGACCGCATCAAACCCCATTTACCTTTCTTTCCCTACGTGGAGAAAATGGCGCGAAACCTCATTCTCGATCACTACAAGCGCGAGAATGTGCGCGCCAAACATCGGGATCACGTGCAGCGCCTGGTGGATATCCCGCCGGAGCAACCGGACGAAGAGGTGCGCCTGCTCCAATTGGAGGAGAAGATCCGCCACGTGGTGGTCAAGTACCTTCCCGAAAAATGCCGCGCGATCTTCCTGTTGAGTCGGGTGGAGGGTCTTTCCAATCCCCAAATTGCCGAAATGCTGGGAATCTCGCGTAAAACCGTAGAGAATCAGCTTTATAACGCGTTGAAGGTGCTGCGTAAAAAATGTTCGGAACATCTTGGGTGATGGCAGTGCATGATTCGTTGAGAGTTGCTGAGAGGGCGATGTGTTTGGAGGAAATCCATGACCTCATTTTTCGATTGGTTGGATAACCAATCCGATTCCGCGCGGGCATCTGGCGGTCCTGCGGACGTGAATCCCCATCGCGAATCAGCGGGGGACGAGACCTCTGAATATGCTGACATGAAGCAGTTGTGGGAGGCGGCCCCGATGCGGGAGATGCCCCCTGTCCCGGATACGAAACACGAATGGACGCGCCTTCGCGCGCGAATGGAAGAAGCGGATGCCCAGCGAAAAAGCGGTTTCGCCCGGTTTTTTCGCGATCCCGGTGCTCGGTTTGCCATGGCGCTGGCGCTTCTGGTGTTGCTGGCCTTCGGCGGCTGGTTCCTCAGTGGTTCGCGAAATCAGGAACCCGGGACCGTCGCGCCCTATACCGTGGTCACCCAACATGGCGAACAGCAGACGTTTACCCTGCCGGATGGTTCCGTCGTGTCCCTGAATGCGGGCTCTCGGCTGGAAGTGGAGCCGGGTTTTGGAAACCAACACCGCCGTGCCTGGTTGGAAGGCGAAGGTTTTTTCGAAGTGCAAAAAGGGAAAATCCCTTTCGTGGTTCAAACCGAGCAGGCTAGAATTCAAGTGTTGGGTACTGTCTTCAATGTTTTCGCGCGCACCGGACTCTCCGAGGTCTCCGTGCGTGAGGGTAGGGTCGAGGTCTCGGCCGCGGGTCAGGCAGTGGTACTGCAGAAGGGTCAAATGACCCGATGTCAGGCCGGTCAGCCGCCGCAGCCGCCCAATGCGCTGCCTTTCGAAAATTATCCCGGTTGGCTCGAAGGCGAGCTGATGGTTGACGGTGCGCGACTGGCGCGTGTCATCGGCGAGATCGAACGGCGATACGATGTACACATTCGACTCGCTGATCCTGGTGTCGGTGAGCTCAAGGTGACCGGACTGTTTCGGGACAAAGACCCCTCCGATCTGATCCAATCGCTTTGCGTGCTTCTCGACCGGGAGTACGATCGCGAAGAAGGTGGTTTTGTCATCTACTAGATCCCTGCAGTCCTTGGTGTTGGGATTATTTTTCCTGTTGCCGCCGCAGATTACGGTCGGTGGAACGGAAGACTTGCGCCTCCAGTACCGATTTCATCGAACGGTACTCAGTGAGGCGCTTTCGCGGTTGATCGACGAGTACAAGGTACCGCTGGTGTTCCAACCCCAGTGGATGAGCGCCTATCGGGTCACGGCAGATTGCGACGGGTGCGGTCTGGCCAATGCCCTGGATCGCCTGCTGGAAGGCACGCCCTTCACCTGGAAGCGGAGCGGCGAGCAGTACCTGGTGGTGGTGCGCGGTCCCGGCAATTCCGGCATGAGCGGGGTGGTGGTCCTGAAGGACGATCAGGTCCCCCTGCCGGAAGTCCCCGTATTCCTGCGATCCGACCGCGGTGAGGAACGCATGCCGTTGCGAACCTGGTCCGACGAAGAGGGCCGTTTCCGGTTCGACCACCTGTCACCGGCGACCTACGAGCTGATCGTGGTACTCGAGGGTTACCAGAACTATCACGTGCGCAACCTGAAGGTGGAAACGGGGGAACACCGCGAGTTGTTGGTCCAGGTGGCGGTCACGCCTCTGATCCTGGAGGAGTTGGTGGTCACGCCCAAGTACAGGATCCTCAAGGACGAGCCCATCAGCGGCTCGGTCCTGGCCCACGAAGAGATCTACCACATGCCCCACTTGGGTAACGACGTGTTTCGCGCGGTCGATCCGTTGCCGGGTGTGGCGGGCGGCGATCTTTCGGCCGGCTTCCACATTCGCGGGGGCAACCAAAACGAGTCGCTCATCATGCTCGACGGCGCCGAATTGGAGATGCCCTACCACCTGCGAAACCTGGCCGTCAGCCCGGTCAGTTTCATCGACAGCGAGGCCGTTTCCGGCGTGGAACTGATGACCGGCGGTTTTCCGATTCAGTACGGCAACCGCATGAGCGGGGTACTCAACATCTCCAGCCTGGATCCGGTCGGCCGCCGCCACACGGTAGGTGCGAACTTTTTGAACGGCCGGGTCATGAGCCAGGGCGGTTTCGGTCACGCGCGCGGCGATTACCTGGTGACGGCGCGCCACGGTTTTTTCGACCTGGCCAAGAATTTCACTTCGGAAGATGCCGAAGTGCACACGGACCTGCGCTACTCCGACCTCTACGCCAAGGTGCTGTACCGCATCGGCAACCAGAGTATCCTGTCGTTACACGCGTTGTTGGCCGAAAGCGACGGCGACCTGTTCGATCCCACCGATTTCGACAATCCGCTCGTGTTCGAACGCGCCGAAAGCGAAGAGAGCAACCGCCTGTTCTGGATCAATTTCGAGAACCACTGGGATTCGGGACTGCTGCTCAAGACCCATCTCTACTTCGGCAACCAACGTGAGAAAACGGATGCCAGCGACACCTTCGGCAACCGACAGTTCCTGCTGACCGACCATCGCGATGCCCAAGCGCTCAAGCTGCGCCAGGACTGGAGTTTCGCCCATTCCGGCGGCATGCAGGGCTGGAAATGGGGCTTCTCCTACAAGCATGCGATCGCCGATTACGTCTACATCAACACGCGCGCCGATTTCGGCTCCATCCTGGGCGGCAACGTGGGCAGCCTCGACCTGCAGGAGTCGGCGGAAGCCCACGAAGTGGGGGCGTACCTGGCCAGCCGGACCCGGTTCAATGACATCGTCACCCTGGAGACGGGCCTGCGCTACGACCGGCAGAGCCATACCGACGACGAGCAATGGAGCCCGCGCGCCCACATTTTGTTGAACGGGAAGAACGGCAGCAGCCTCAAGTTCGGTTGGGGCAAGTTCTACCAGCCTCAATCCGTCCGTGAACTGCAGGTCGAGGATGGCGTCACCGCCTTTCATTCGGCCGAGTTGGCCCAGCACTACGTGTTCAGCTACGAGGCCGCGCCGCGCCCCGACACCGAGCTGCGCGCCGAAATCTACTACAAGAAATTCGAGAACCTGCGACCCCGTTACGTGAATTATCTGGAACCGCTCGTCAGGTTTCCCGAGTTGCAGCCGGATCGGATTCTCATCGATGCCGCCAAGGGCGAGGCCCGCGGGATCGAAGTCTGGTACGTAAACCGCCACCGCGAGCACCTGCACTGGTTCATGAGTTACAGCCTGTCGCGCGCTTTCGACTACCTCGACAATTTGAAAATCCTGCGCCAATGGGATCAACGCCACGGCCTGAATTTGGGGTTGAACTACCAATCTCGCTCGGGCTGGTACGTCCACACGACCTGGCGCTACCACACCGGCTGGCGCACCACCGACATCCAGCCGGAAACCATCGTCCTCCCGGATGGCGGTCGTGAGATCCGACCACGACTCGGCACCCTCTACGACAAAAAAGTTCCCGATTACCACCGCATGGACGTTCGCCTCGGCCGCGAATACCAGTTCGGCAACCGCGGGCTGAGTTTCTTCCTGGAAATCATCAACCTCTACGACCGAGGCAATTTGCGCAGTTTTACCGATCACACCCTGTTCTACGACGGCAGCGAAGATCCGGTGATTTCCTTCGAGAGCAACGAGTGGCTGCCGATCACTCCCTCGCTCGGCGTGCATTTCGTGTTCTGAGAGGTGCGCTACCTCGTTCTCGAGTCGGTGCTTGCCCTCCTCGGTACCTGTGCCTTTCGGAGGCCTACTTCCGGACATCGCTCAGGTGCACCCACGCCTTTCTCGAGTGCTGCGTGTAGTTTGCGTTGTGACCACGGCGGCATTGCCTTTAAGATGGAGTAAGCGCTCCATGAGGCACAATGTGATTTCCGTCATCACCTGCACCATCGATCCCGAAAAGTATCGACGTTTCGAGTCGATGTTGCCCCATGCGTTCTCGCGCGAGCCCTACGAAATCGTCAAGATCCCGGACGCCAAGTCGCTGTGCGAGGGCTACACGCGTGGGGCCGAACGGGCCAAGGGCGATCTCCTGGTTTTTTGTCACGACGACATCACCTTCCTCAACCGCAACCTGGACGACCTGCTCTACGAAAATCTCGCGATCCACGACATCGTCGGCGTGGCCGGCACCACCCATCTGCGGGAGGGAAGTTGGGCGGCCAGCGGGTTTCCCTATCTGCACGGCCAAATCGCCCATGCCAAGCCGGGGAAGCCCGAGCACACCCTGCATCTCTACGGGTGTGGCCGCGACCCGATTCAGGTTCCCGGCATTCAGGCCCTGGACGGCGTGTTCTTCGCCCTGAAACGCAAAACCATGGATCAGCTCAAGTTCGACGCCAAGATCTTCGACGGTTTTCATCTCTACGACTTGGACTTTACCTATGGCGCCTTTTTGAAGGGCAAGAAGTTGGTGGTCGATCACCGCATCCATATCCTTCACTTCTCGGGCGGCTCCTACGACAAGAACTGGAAACGCTACCGCTATTTTTTCAACCGCAAGTACCGCTCCTGGCTGCGACCTCCGCGCGACATCCCCTTGGCCTACTACAAGAACTGGGCGTACGCGCCCGATGACCGCGAGGCCTTGGTCGCCCAGATGCGAATCAATGCCGATGAGCCCAAGCTGCGGGCGGGCCACCTGTTCTTGGAATTCGATCGCTTGCTGGACGATTTACCGATCGGCGCGGTCAACACCGGGGCCGAAAAGGCGGCGGTCGAGAAGTTGGCTCGCGCGGTTGCCGGATGCCAATCGGGAGCCACGCTCTTTTTTCGTGGACCGGATCACGCCCTGGCCGGCCTGGCCTCCTTCAGTGTCAACGCCGGCACCCACTTCCTGCAGCATCATCAGAACCGCATTCCCGGCGCCCTGCTCATCCATGCCGCCGTCGAACACCCCGAAACCCGCGTGCTGGCGGAAGTGCTCAAGACGAACGAAGCCATCAAGACCGCCTTGAAGCGGTTCATCCCCGAGGTGAACGACGGTTGATCCGAGCTGCCGGATGTGGCACGCGTTGTCCTCGACAGCGATGCCCGGCAACGGTTGGCAACGCGATCAAGTTTGGTATCGCGCCAAAATCGTTTCCACGATGCCGGTGGTCGAAGCACCGGGTTTGAAACCGAGCGAGCGAACCTGTCCGCCACGGGCCTGGACCAGGTCCGCACCCACGATCTGATCCGGGGTGTAGTCACCGCCCTTGACCAGAATGTCGGGGGCCACGCCGTCGATCAGGTTGTAGGGCGTATCCTCGCCGAAGCCCACCACCAGATCCACGGAGGCCAAACCCACCAGCACTCGGGCCCGGTCGGCGAACGGCATGATGGGGCGTTTGTCGCCTTTCAGCCGGCGCACGGACGCGTCGTCGTTCAGACCCAACACCAAAAAATCGCCCAGCTCGCGAGCTTCTTCCAAATAGGTGACGTGACCGGCGTGCAGGATGTCGAAGCAGCCGTTGGTGAAGACCACTCGGCCGAGATCGGGCCGCATGGCGCGCCAGTCACCGGCGAGATCCGTGAAATCGAGGTAGACGGGCGGGGTGCGTTGCATGAGGGTACTCCCTAGAGAATGGCTGGTGCCGCCGAGGCGTCCCCACCCTACCATTCCCGCCGCCGGCGAGCGAGATTTTTGTGGGTTGGCGACCGCTTCCCGAAAACGGTCGCGGAATAATTGGTAGAAACACCGCGTTCCTGCGCCACGGGAACATGGTCGAACCCCCCGGTCGCTTCAGTCGACACCGCCACGATTCGGCTTTCGGCAACCATGATTCCCCCTACTTTACCGGCCTTGGGATTTGGTCTATCCTTGAAGGCCACGAGCGCATGTCGCAACACCCATAGGAGGGACGACGATTCATGAGCAATCTCACCGCAGTTACCGCAGGTTCTTTCGACGCTGAAGTTGTCAACAGTGATACTTTGACCTTGGTCGACTTTTGGGCTTCCTGGTGCGGCCCTTGTCGCATGCTGGCGCCGACCTTGGAAAGGGTTCAGGAAGAGCGCGGAGATTTGGTAAAGATCGTCAAGGTCAACATCGAAGAGAATCCCGATGTGGCCACGCGTTTCAAAGTGACCAATATCCCGCTGATGCTGCTCTTCAAGGACGGTCAAGTGGTTGACCAGTTGTTGGGGAACCAGCCGAAAGCCAAGATCGACAAAATGATCGAATCCCACGCATAACCCAACGGATTCGGGCCCTTCCCCGGAAGTGGCCCCGTCGAGAAGCCGGTGTTCCCTCGAGGAAGGCCGGCTTTCTTGGTTTTGGAGAGTCCCTTGTTCGTCGATGCCCACTGCCATCTGGCCGATCCCCGTTTCGACGCCATTCGCGATGCCGTGCTGGAACGAGCGCGCGCTGCCGAAATCGGATACTTCATTCAGGGTGGTGTGGGACCCGAGGACTGGGCTCGCCAAATGCGGATGGCCTCGGCGAACTGGTTTCTGGCGTTCGGCCTGCATCCTTGGTTCGTGGCAGATCACGACGACGAGGCCTGCGAAACGGCGCTCGCCGCCTTGCGCGACCTGCTGCCGCGTGCCGTGGCGCTCGGAGAGTTGGGTTTGGATCGCGGTCCCCGTTGCGATCCGGCTTCGCTCCCACGACAGCGGCACTTTTTCGAACGACAGTTGGTGCTGGCCCGCGAGCTGGACAAGCCGCTGGTGCTCCACGTGGTGCGGGCCCATGGAGAGGTGATCGCGATGCTGCGCCGTCTCGGCGGTACTTGGCGCGGTCTGGTCCACGCCTTCACCGGCAGCTTGGAGATCGCACGTGATTACCTCGACCTTGGGTTGTATCTTTCCATCGGGGGGGCGCTGACCCGTCCCGGCTACAAAAAACTCAAAAACGCCGTTTCGGATATTCCCCTCGATCGGCTCGTAGTAGAATCGGACGCGCCCGACATGGCCCCTCACGGCTTCGACCGCGGCCTCAACGAACCCTGCGGTTTGTGGCCGGTGGCGGAGGCCCTGGGCGAACGAACCAACCGTGAGGCCCGCGAGGTCCTGCGCCAGAGTGCAGTGAACCTCGACCGTATCTTCGCTTTGGAGCTAGTGTTATGACCGAGAAGCATGTCGATCAGGACGTGGTCGAGACCGCGCAGTCGGCACCCGACGAAACGGCAGCCGCCAATCACTTCCCCTTTCTGGCCTTCGAAGACCCTCGCGAATTGGAAGATTACAAGCTTCACCGTCGCTTCGACCGCATGGGCCGCCTGGTGGGCGACAGCTCCATGAAACGGCTTCAGGACGCCCACGTCATGGTCATCGGCCTCGGCGGGGTCGGTTCCTATGCGGCGGAAATGATCGTGCGCTCCGGAATCGGCAAGATCTCGATCGTCGATTTCGACCTGGTGTGCATCACCAACGTCAATCGCCAGCTTCACGCGATGAAGGGCGTCATCGGCAAGCCCAAGTGCGACGTGCTCGCAACGCGATTCGCCGACATCAATCCCAAGGCCGAAATCGTCCCGATCAACAAGTTCTACAACTGGGAGAGCAGTGCCGAGCTGCTGGACCTGAACCCGGACTACGTCATCGACGCCATCGACAGCGTCACCGCCAAGGCGCACCTGCTCAATGCCTGCCGCGAGCGCAAGATAAAGGTGGTGTCCTCCTCGGGGGCGGCGGGGCGCATGGACCCGACCCGCCTGGCGATCGCCGATCTGTCCGAAACCACCGTCGACCCGCTGGCCCGGCAGATCCGCAAGATCCTGCGCACCAAGTACGATTTTCCCCGCGACGCCCCCTTCGACATTCCCACCGTCTACAGCACTGAACCGATCACCCAGCCCAAAGAACTGCTGTACGACAACGGCCAGGGGTTTCGCTGCGTCTGTCCCCAGGGGCAAAACGAGTTTTTCACCTGTGACGATCGGAACGTCATTTACGGTACCGCCGGGTTCGTCACCGGTGCCTTCGGCTTCACCGCGGCCTCGGTGGTCGTGCGCGATATCAGCGGTACATCCTTCTGGTCTCGGGATTGATACTTTGCGACGGTGACGCGACCGGCTAGGATTTGAGGTGCCATGCCCATCCAGAATTGCGTTCGTTTCCGATGCCGGGTGCGCCCGGTGTTCGGGCAGGGCATCGAATCTGCGCAAACGGGTGTTCCCGAAGGTTCGACCGCCGGTTGGAACCCATCGGTCTGAGGCATCCGCGCGATCCGCTTCGAATGCGGTTTCACGCGGATCGTCGCGCCCGTTCGATCGTTCATCGCTGAAAGCGTCGGCTTCGCCGGCGCGACTTCCCCGGACAGCCAACCCATGACGCCACCTTCTCGATCACCGTTACTTCGTGCCATGCCGCCGACGCGCCGGTTCCAACCGGCGGACAGGATGGTGCGTCGCGCCAAGTGGTTGGGATTGTTGCTGCTGGTGGTGGCGATACCCACGGCACTCGTCGGCCTTCGGATCCTTCCCGTCGATGGACCGGCCTACGGGCTCTATTGGCTTCACGATCACCTGTACCTGCCGATCAAAGGGCACACGTTCACCCGATTTTTTCCCTGGAGCCTGGTGTGGTGGTCGGCCATCGCGGTCGGCCTTTTTGCTTCGTTGATCGCCTTCGTGACCAGGGCCTCTCTGCTCGGCGAGCCGCGTATCCTGTTGGCGCGCCTGCTGGTTCGCCGCACGCCTGGGCACGGTTGGCTGGTGCGCCTTTCTCGATGGCAGGCACGGCGCGGGTTCGAACCCGAGTGGCTCGCGGCCTTCGCGGTGTTGGAATGGCGCCTGGAATTGGCACGCCTGCGCGACCGCTTCGATGCTCCCACGGACGACGATGCCGTCGAACGGGTCGTGGCGCTCGCCCTGCTCGCCGATCGATTGGACGGCCTGTGCGACGGGCATCCGCCACGCCGGCTCCGAGCCTTGCAGCGGCTCGTGGAAACGCGCGTGGTGTTGTTGGAAAGGTCCCTGACCATCGCCCCGACGGGCGTCGATGCAGACTTCGGTAGCCCGCCGATTTCGGAAGCCAGGCGCGCCTCTTTGACGCGTGCCCTCTGTGAGCGAATCCAACCCTGGCTGGCACGAAACCGATCGGACAAGGAGATCGTTCCGGGATTCGCGCCGGCCTCCCTGGCGCACGATGTCCAGGATCTGTTGGCGCTGGAAGACCCGGAGGTTCTAGCCGGTTTGCCGAACCTCGACCGGCTCACGGTGCCGGAGGCCCGCGAGTGGCTGGTCGTAGATTTGGCCGATGCCGTCGTCGAGCGCCAGGATCGTCTGTTGCAGCTCCGCGCACATCTGGCGCGTGCCTGGCTGGAGCCCGAGGAATCGACGCACGTGTTGGAAATGCAGGGGCTGCTTCCCGTCGATCTGGATCCGGAGACGTTGGCGATCCTGTCGGAGATCGCGGTCGATGTCGCATTTTGGCTGGCCTTCCAGGCTCGCGTGCCGGGCATGGCGATGGCCTATCTCGAAGCCATCGAATCGCTGGACTTCGCGCGTGCCGCGGCTCCTGAATCCCTGCTCTCCGACACGGATCGACCGCTTCTCGCCGCGATGGTCGCCGATTTGCCGCGCGATGCCCACTTTCGGCTCGCCGCTCGCCTGGCCACCTGGCGGGCCGATGAGGTGCAGGCGCTCTGGCGCGATTCGGGCCTGGCCGATGCGGATGGGCTTCAGGACCTGGATTTCGAACTGTCGCGGGCCTTTGCCGACGATCTGGCCGCCGCGGTGCCGATCGCCGCCGAGCCGGGTGAGGGAGGCCACCAGTGAAGTCGCATGCGGATCGGAGTGAGCGGGCACGCTTCGAAGCGGAGTTTCACGAAGCGGCCGGAAAGCTGCCCTGGCGCCGGAAGATGGATCCGATCCTGGTGCTCACCCTGGTGTTCGCATTGGTTTTTCTGGGGCTGGCCGCTTCGCTGGTCATCGAATTGGCGCGGATTACCCGGCCCTGGCATCGCGACGCCGTCGCGCCCGTCCCCGACGACCGCATTTTGGTGAACGTGCGTCGCCCTTCGCCCTCCGTTCCCGATCGAACCGTACCCGATCCCGGCGCCGGCTCCCCTTTTCGGGCGACGACCTACCACGCTGCCGATCAAAGCGTCTACGTATCCCGCGACGACGGCCTGGTCCATCGTCTTCACCTGCCCAGTGGGCTGTGGCACACGGAACCGATCCCCATCGGCGGTTCCGACGATCCGCTGCTGGCGTTTCAATCGGGTTGCGGCCGCGACACGCCGCCGGAAGCCTGTCCGGACATCCAGTCCCTGTGGGCCCTCGGCGAACGAGGTGGACTCGCCCGCCGTGCCGAGGGCGATTGGCAGGCCGTGACCTCCCATACCGCCTTTCTCGATGCCACGGGTGCGCCGGTGGAGCACACGTCGCTGTTGAGCGCCGCCATCTCGCCCGACGGCTCCCTGCTCGGTCTCGGCACCGACGAGCACGGGATCGGGGTCTACGAGGTTCACCGGCGCCGCTGGATCGCTCCGGATGCCGCCTTGCTCGCCCGCATGCCCCGCGCGCCCGTGACCCAGCTCGTCTGGTGGCGCGGCCTGCTTTGGGCGGGCGGGGTCAAAGGTGTCTTTGGCTTCGATCCCCGCGGAGATGCCGATTCGTTCCGCGCGGTGGTCGATTTGAGCGGTTCGGTCTGGGCGATGGTCGTCGACGGCCAGGACCGGTTGTGGATGGCGACACGCGGCATGTGTGAAACCGAGGGCGAGAACTGCCTGGCTTTTTTTCGGCTCGACGATCCCGACGGCCTGCCGGAGCGCATCGCGTACGAGCGCAATCGTTTCGCCGCCCTCAACCGCGCCGACCTCCACCAAGCCCATCAGTACCAGGACCGGCTGTATCTCGCCGGCGATGCCGGCCTCTACCAATACGACGTGCGCCATCACGGCTGGCAACGGCACGAATCCAGCCCCGTGGTCGACAGCCTGATGCCTCGCGGTTCCGGCCGGCTCTTTTATTGCGCGGGCGGCGCGTTGGGCCTGGTCGACGGCAGCCAGACCCAGCGCTGGGAAATGGTCGGTGAACGCTTTTTCCGGTTGGTCGACGCCGGTCAGGATCGCGCCTATGCCTTGACCCAGCAAGGCAAAGCCTATCTGTTGCGGACCTCCGCCGCGCCGATTTCGGTTTTCGAGGGCAGCCGAACCCAACTCGATCCCAAATCCTTCTTTTCGGCGGTGGCGATCGACGATCACCTGCTCTTCGTCAGCCGCGAAGGCGCCATGCTGCACGATGTGGTGGGGCGAACCTATCGCGACATCCCCAAGAGTTCGCGGGTGTCCTGGTTACTGGATCGCACGACCGAGCTGTACAGTTCCGGCGGCCATCTCTTCGCGTTGTCCGAGACCGGTGGCGAGGTATTCACCCGCACCGTTCCGCTTCAGCGCGTGATCGATCGCGACCTGCGCCTGCCCCAGACGCTCAAGCCGGTGCCGGCGCCGATTCGGGCCGTACGTGACTGGGACGGCGAGGGGCTGGCCGTTCTGGCCGGCGACCACCAGGCCTATCTGCTCACGCCGATGGATTCGCGCCCCCTGATGGGTGGCGGCAATGCGCCCGCCGGGTTGGGCGGGGCCGGGGTGCTCGACGCGCTGGTGGTGGAAAACGGGCTCGTGGTCTCCAATCGGGACGGCTTGTACGAATACGACAACGGCAGCCGAACTTGGCGTGCCTGGGGCCCGCCTCCGGTAGATCGACACGCGCTGGATCTGGCCCATTATCGCGGTGAATACCTGCTGCGGACCAATGGCGAGCGGTTGGCGCGCATGAATCGGTTTCGACCCTACCTGATCGGTGGCGAAGCGGAAATCGACATCCCCGACGACGAATTGCGCGACGTCCTGCTCGAAGGGAACGATCTGTTTCTGGCCGGCATCGGTCGTGTGGTTCAGTACGACATGTCCCTGCGGCGGGTCACGGGATGGTGGACGGTGGCGCGGTCCGAGGACATCCGCTTGTGCGGCGTCGTGGGCAAGGATCCCCTTTTTCTGGTGGCCGGCAAAGCGTATCTGGGCGACAGGGCACTGCATCCCGAGGGCGGTCGCGCCCTGAGCCTTTCCTACGACGGCGAGATGATCTGGACCCTGCTCGAGCGCGACAAAGTGAAGTACCTGGATCGAATGGATCCCACCAAATGGCTGAAACGGTGCCGCTTCCGCAGGGGAGACCCCTATCACGACGCCAAGACCCTGTACGGCGTGCGGGCCTTGCCCAGCGGGAATCTGGCCGTGGCCACCGACCGCGGCCTCCAGTTCTACAGTCCCTTTTCGCGATCCTGGTACCGTACCGGCGCGCCGGTTTCCAGCCAGGGAGGTGGCCTGTACCTGTTCGACGACGACCTGATCTGGGTGTCCCACGAGGGCGAGCGCCAACACATCTCCGTCATTCCCATGGTTTCGATCCGGTTTCCCGACTCGTGTTCCGACGACCCCGTGATCCTGAAACGCCACGAGTATGCCGGAGTGGGTTTGACCGTAGCACCCGAATCCCAGAGCCTGGCCTGGATCGGCAACCAGGGGGAGATTGTGGAGTGGCGCCAAGGGCGACTTCTCGAGGTGGCGGCTCCGCCCAATCGCGGCCCCGCGCTGGATTCGCTGCGCGGGTTCTACAGCGGACCGGCCCAGGATGGCCGACCTCCCGAAGATCTGGCCCAGGAGGGAACGTCCTCGGAGGGAATTTCTTCGATGGGTCGGCCCTTGATTTTCACGACCGATCGGGAGCTCCATCGCTACGACCTCCACAGCCACTCGTGGCAGCGCATCGAACTGGTTTTTACCGAGCCTCCCTCGGGTTCGCTCCATCTCAACCTGGAGGGGACCGACAGCGATTGGTTGCTCACCGTGCAAACGGCGGAGGGTGCCGTCTATTGGGGGGCCTGGAACGGTCTGGACGACCAAATCCACTGCGATCTCCAATACCTGCCCGGTCCGACCTCGCTCGGCATCGATGGTGACGCCCTGCGCGCGGCGTACGGCGGAACGGACGGGGTGTGGACCTTTCTCGGCGAAGACCGGCTCGCCACCTTCGATCCACGGCAGCGCCGCTGGCTGGCTTCCGTGAACGTGGATGGCCTCGCGGCCGACGCCGCCCTCTACCGGTTGGGCGATCGATTGCTGGTGGTGGAAGCCGAAGGCGAGGTGTGGCGGATCGCGACGTCGCCCGAGCCCGCCCCCAGCGGGTTCGCCGTCCACCGGCGAGCGCCGGGTGAGCGAACCGCCATCGACAGCCAGGGACGTCTCTGGCGCATCGAGGCCGATGGCGCCTTGGAACGGGCCGAACCCGATGGGCTTCGCTACCGACGTTTCGAACCCGAGGGCGGCAAACCCTTTTTCCTCGATCCCGATTCCGTGCGCGGTGCCTGGCGTTGGCAAGACCGCATCGTGTTTTCCGACGCCGGCGACCTGCGCCTGTTGGACGGCTACACCCACGACACCATCGAACTCGAGTACGGCAAGGGTTTCGGCGAGGTGCGGGGCGTGCGCGAATACGCCGGCTGGTTTTGGATCCTTTCCCGGCGCGGGGTTCTGTTGCTCGGTGAGTCGATTCAAGAACGGATCGAAGAAACGTTCTTTCCCGATATCGACACCTTGGCGGTCGACGCGCGTGGCCGCATGTGGGGCCGCCGCCAGGGTCGTTGGTTGGCATTCCAAGGCGGAAGCTTCGACGAGCGTCTGCCGGGGCCGCTCGTGTCGCGGGGCACCTACCGTCTGTTCGTCCAGGAGGATCGCGAGGTCACGGCGCTGGATGCCGCCGGGATTCCGGCCCAATTCGATGAGGTGTTCACGCCCGCGTTCGGCTCGCTGCCGGTCGCGGTTTCCGAGGTCGACTTTTTGATTCCCGGCCAGCGCGGTGATTGGTGGGTCCTGCAGGGCAACCGCATCAGCCGCTGGCGAACCCGATCCGGTGACCGCGGCTCGGTGACGTTTGCCTCCGCGGGCACCTTTTCGCTCGCCGTCGCGGAGGATGCCGAAGTCCTCGACTATCGCTTGCTGACGTCCGACCGGCTGGAACTTTCCTTTTCCGATGGTTATCGGTTTCTGGTCGATACGCGGGCCGGTGCCGGCCCGCCCGCGGCGTCCCGTATCGAAGTGGACCGGCCTCGACCCGGCCGCGCGAACGAGTGGCCGGAACTCGCGAAGTTGGTCCGTCAAACCCCCGGGGGTCGCCACGTCTTCAACCCGTTCGAGGGGTTCTCCTTCGGCTTCGACGGGCGTTTGGTCGCCAAACGCGTCGACGGTGACCCGGTGGAACTCGCCGAGGACGGTGCCTTGGAACCCGAACCGCTCGGTTCGCTCGATGTAGGCTGGCTACGTTGGTTCCCGGAGGGACGTCACTTCACGGTGCGTACCGATCGTGGCGAGCGAGCCTTCGCCGCCAGTCAATTCTTGCGCGATGGGCAATTTCTGTTCGAGCCGCTGGGCGCGGTGCTGGCCTATCCCGACGGTACCTGCCTGACCGCCAACCACGCGGGCATTTGGCGATTGGGTTCGGGCCTCGCGCTCAACCAGGCGCAGGTCTCCTTCCGACCCGTGGTTCTCGAAGGGTCGATTCGGGGCGTCCACGGCGGGTTTCAGGCCGGCAATGGTCGCGAGTTGGTTGTCACCCCCAGAGCGCCGGGCGCCGAACGCGATTATCGCGTGCGGTTTGGACCCGTCAGTTTCGTCCATGACTTCGAACGCAATCGCGTCACGTTCCAGAGCCGCGATCCAAAACTGGCCGGTGATGTGTACCGCGATGGCTTTTTCCTGTGGGATCGCGGCCGAAGGGGGTTGGTGTACGATCACGAGGGGCGCCTGCTGATTCACAGCGAGGCGGGATTCCATGCCGCGCGCGACTTCGGCACTTTCGATCCAGGTCCCACGGGTGTCGACCACCGGGGTTTGGTGCTCTATCCCATTTCGCGTGGCGGGTTCACGGCCACCGACGGACGTCGTTGGTTCCGGCGTGACGCGAGCGGTTGGACGGTTCAGGAAGCTCCGCGGGCGGCGGGGCGCGATCAACCCGAGGTTCGCGAATGGCTCGATCGGGGTGACCTGCGCTACACCGTGACGGGCGGACAGCCCGCGTGGCACATCGAACGGAACAGCTTCGCCTCGGACCGTTTGGTCGATGCCGTGGCCGTGACCGGGCGCCTACACCTGCTGACCGCGACCCGTCATGAAATGGAACGGGTCCAGGTCGATCGGCGCGAATTTCAAAGTTTACCTTTCGACACACCGGAAGGCGCCCGTCTTCAACCTTCCCCAAATCGCGATGGCTCGATGTACTTGTGGGTGGCCGGCACGGCGAAACGCTGGGACGACGTGGCACTCGGTTTCACCGACCTGTCATCCGATCTCGATCTCGAATCCACCGAATTGGCCAAGACCGCAAACCTGAGATTCGCACGTGCGGGACGTCGCATTCACAAGTACCTCCGTGCACGCGGCTTCGACGGTGTGAACCGTTGGCGCCTGTTTCATTTCAGCAAACGCCGCTTCCCGTTCGACGTCGTGACCGGCATGGAGACCTTTGCGGATCGCCTGTTCCTCGCCACTGCCGCCGGCTTGCAGGAGTACGCTGGCAATCTGGACTTGGGTTTGGGGAACATGGCCGCCTGGTTTGCCGGGGGCACGGGTACCATCGACGCGCGCACGGCCCTGACTTCGATCGGCCGCGATGCCGACCAGCCGGATCAACTGCTGTTTCGAACGGGTGCGGGTTGTGCCCGTTGGCTTCCCGACGGCTCCATTCAAACCGTCGGAGAGGCTTGCCTCGAGGAGCGTCTGAGAGGTGCCAACCGGTTTTGGCGCTGGACGCGAGATACCGCCGGGCGCGTCGAGGGGCGTTACCTCGATCGGCAGGGACAACTCTCGGATCCCATCGTCGTGCGTCGGGGGCGCATGCCGCACGATCACTTGCTGGATGTGGTGCGGTTCGACGATCGGATTTTCTCACTCTCGCGGTTGGGCTGGGTTTCCCGGTTCACGAAAACCCTGGCGCTTACGCCGGAAGTCGTGAGCGAGGACTTTTCCGACGCCGGACCCCGTGGGCTGATCTGCGTGTCGGAGACCATGCCCTTGGGTGCGGTGACCCTGCAGGCCGGCGTCTACATGCACGGCGAGGGAGAACGGGTCTGGTTTTACGAAAACGAACGGTGGCGGGCCATTCAGACTCCGGCCGTCGCCAAGGCGGTCATGGCGTACGCGCGCAACGAGCCGATCTACGACCGCGGGCGATTTCGCCTGATGGCGCCGCCGAGGGGCCAGGGATTCCGGTTCGAGTACCTGGACGCCGAGGACCGTTGGCGGCCGATCGACTGGGCCGAGGATGGTCGGGTGGCGATCGATGCCTGGCGTCACCTGGCGGTCCGCGGGGATTCCATTTGGGCCGTGACGGCCGCAGGGATGGTGTCTTTTGTACGTTCCGCCGATGAACGGTTGGTGCTGATGCCGGAAACCGCTCGGATCGTGGCGGGCACCTCCGACGGACGGCCGCTGGCCTCGGCCACCGACTTGTCCTGGCGTGACGACGCTCTGCTGCTGCGGCTCGAACAGCGTTCGGAGTGGGTCTATCAGGCGACCGTCGAGATCCCGGGCGAGGGTCGACGCCCCATCCTTTCGCCATTTCTGAGGGTCGAAGCCGACCCCTTCGTGGATCGTCTGCTGGTCTCGCAGGAGGGGGGCGCCCCCTGGGATTGGCGCCGCGTGGGCCACGCCGACGGTCAGCCCGGTGATTTGCAGGTTTCCCGAAACGGGTCTGCCTTGCCCTTCGCCGCCGGAGGTTTCGCCTTCGATCGGATCGAGGCGCTGCTGGTGGATGACGCGGGTGTGCTCAACGTCGCCACCCAGGCCGACGGCTGGTATCGCGTCACCGGCTCGGACCTGGACCTTCACGGTTGGCAACGCCCCCAACCCGGTGATTTCGAGGCGAACCGCGTGACCCATTTGGGTTGGGTGCCGCGCGGCAGCGAACGTGCGCTGGGTGTGCGGCTCGATGACGAGGCCATGTTGCGGCGGAATCCGGACGGGTCTTGGTCCAGTGTGGCGGCTTTACCGGCCATGTTGGGGCGTGCCGCAAACTGGCTCTATACCCGCGAACCCGAGCGCATGGTGATTCGAACCGCCGAGGGAGCCGGATTGGGTCGGAGACGTTTGATCGGCGGGCGATTCAACGACGATCGGATTCGTGGTTTCCCCACGAGCTTTTCGGACGGGGAAACCCCCGATGACATCCGTTACGCGGTGCCGACCGCTGCAGGGGTGGCGATTTGCGATGCTGCGCTGCAACCGCTGCGCATGGTGTCGGGGCCCTTTCCTGGCTTGGCCGAGACGGCATCTCCGGCGATTCTGTGGAATCGATCCGGCGAACTGCTCTACTTGGGGCGCGACGGGTTTTATGTTTTGGAGGGTCAGCGCGAGAAACGCCTCGATCTGGTTGTTCCCACCGAGGGGGATGCTCGGGTCACCATGCTTTCGGCGCTCGATCCGGACCGGGTACGGCTGTTCCAAAAGGGAACCGCCGCGGCGGGCTGGTATTGGTTCGATGTGCGGCGTAGTGAACGGCTCGGCAGGAACACGACCCCGCTGGATTTGAGCGAGGCACCGGTTTTTCTGGCGAATCGACCGCGTTGGGGCGATCCGCCGCCCTGGCACCAGGTCCTTGTGGATTCGGATCGACTTCGGCTTCTGGGAAGCCTGGGCGATCGGGAGGTCGAGGTGGCCTTGCCCCGCATCGGCGTGCCGCTCGAGGTGGTCCATCGGGACAATGCGCTGTGGATCTACGGCACGGACGACATGGTTCGCGTGCGCATCGGCGGCCTGCTCGAGCGCCTGTACCGCTGAGACCCGCCGGATTGACCGCTCGAAGTCAACCGCGCGAGGAGTTCCCGAATGTTGAGAGATTCGTCGGGCATGCCGCGTCGCACCATGCGAACCGCTGAAACGGTTGTTGTTCTCCATTTGCTGCGGATGGTGAAATCCCGCTCGGTCGCCGTCGTGCCGACAAAAAAGTGAAAAAATTATTCCCAAAAGTTGAATTCTCAGCTAAGGCTCATTAGATTTAAGGCTTTAGAAAAAGACTTGTTCTTTAGCCTTTCCCTAGCGCGTCCCCTGAGATTCGTGTATGTGCGAATCCGTTTGGGCGCGCTTTCGCGTTTGAATCCCGTCAACCGTCCGTTTCGATGAGGTACCAAGGGCTCGGGCGGATCGAAGGAAAAATACCATCGCAGGCTTGAGGGATTTTTGAAGAAAACGTGGTCATTCCCAATCTCAAACTTTATGTATTGTTTGGAGACCCTTTTTTCATTCTGGATGAATCAACCAATCGTGAAGCCAAAAGGAGTAGATGATGAGCACCATGCTTTTCCTGGGGGAGCAAAACGGCCGACAGGTCGCCTCCAATGGTGAGGAACCTGTGGAAACCGATTTGCCGACGGTCGAAATCCTTCAGGGGTTGGGCGCTGCCCTCAAATCATGTGAGCACGGGCCTGAAGGATCTGGAAATACGGAACATTGTGGAGAGATGAATCCTTCCGATTGAACGAGGCGACCCATCTGGCACAGGGCGTGGCGCCCAATGAAAAACAGGGGGCAATCGAGCATTGCCCGATTCACCGAGGCATCGCGATTCAAGAGGGGCACGAACGACCCCGCGACCGACGAATCCCGGAATGCGACATGTGACAACCAGGACTCCACGGGCGAGGCCGTGTTTTCTCGACCCTTCTCTCCGTTGGAACGGGGTCAATCCGTCGGTGGATAGAGGCCGGCCAAAGCGATGCAGAAATTTAGGACCAGGGCCGGTTGGCGATTGTCGTAGGGCTGCCCATCGCCGACCTCGGTCACTGCCGTTGGTGCCAACTGCGTGACGGTGCCTTCGTTGCGCAGGTAGATCTTGGCCTTGTCGGGCTCGGCCCAAACCGCGTCGGCCGGATCGTTGGTGCTGGGTCTCGCTTTCGACGCCCGCATGCGGTGGCTGTGCGCCGGCATGTTCTCGATCGTGACCGATTGCTCCGCGACGCCTCCGCGATGGCCGTCCGCTGCCATGCTGTCGGCACCCGCCGCGAAGCGGCCCCGAAAGTCCGGCAGTGCGAAGGTATTCACCCCGTCGCCGCCGTAACGATTGCCCAACAGAGAAAAAAGAGCGGTATTTTGTTGGACCAGATAGAGTTGCCCGTCGCACTCGGCCCAGCCGAGCGGTGGAAAGTGGAAACTGAACAGGCGAATTTCCGAGAGAAAGGGTTCCGACATCCTACAACTCCTCCGCCCGCTCCAGGGGCATGGTGCTCACACAGATGATGAAGTTGGTCGTCAAATAGGGCGCCATGTTGTCCAGGGGTTTGCCGTTCCCGGTTTTGCCGACCGCATCGGTGCTCATGTTCGCGGTCGGCGGGTTCGGGGCGTACACCGGCGTTTTGCTCTGGGCCGGAACTTCGGTGCGACGGGCATTGGCCGCCGCGCTGGTACCTTGGAGGCGGTGGCTGTGGGGTGGGAGGTTGTCGCGCGAGAGCGTCACCGTCGGGCTCCCGCCGCGTTCGCCCAGGGGACGATCGCTCAAATTCGGGCCCTGACCCTGGTGAACCGGTACCCGCCCGCGGAAATCGGGTAGGGCGAAATTGATTTGGCCATCTCCACCATAAGTGGTTCCAATCAGCGAAAAGAGTTCGGGAAACTGTTGAGTGGAAAGGAGTTGGCCTCTGCAAAACCGCCATCCCTCCGGCTCTTTGGCACCGGCGAACATTTTGATGGTGCCCAGATCGGCTTGGTTCGCGTTCATGCCTGGCCTCCTCCCCGGTGTCTACCCGGGTAAACGCCCTGTAGCGCGATGACGAAATTGACCACCAGGTAGGGCTGCATGTTGTTGAAGGGCTTGGCCGATCCCACGTTGCCCAGCCCGTCATCCTGAAAGTCGACCAGCTCTTCGGCCGGACCGTAGAGCGCGGGCCTGGGCTTGGCCGACAGCGCCCCGGTGGGGTTGTTGGTGTTGCCGGTCTTGGCCCCGATGGTCACCGTGTGGCTGTGGGCCGGAAGCTGGCCCTCATGCAATACCACGGTTTCCTGGCCGATCGTTTTTTGACGGCCCAAGGTGATATCGCGGTGAATCGGGGTTCTTCCGCGCAGGTCGGGCAGCCCAAAGCTGGTTTGCCCGTTCCCCCCATAGGTCGTCCCGATCAAGCTGAACAGCGCCTGGTTCATGGCGATCGGCAATACCTGACCATCGCATTTCGCCCAGCCGCTGGGAGCGAAACCGTACCCGGTCATCTTGATTTCGCCGAGAAAAGGTTCGGACAACGGAGGCCTCCTTCAAAAATCCCAGACACTTCGGGAACACGCGCACAGAGGTCCGCACGGTTTCCGGACGGAGTGCCGATGGGGAAACTTCCGAATATTCGAATGTGAATTCGCTTTCGGAAAAAATGTGGGGTTTAATGATTTCTCGTAAAAACCATTTTACAAGTGAGGGTAGATCAGCACAATGGTGCAGTCGCCAATATTTTCAAGAAAACCACCATTGTTTAATGAGACTTTGCCGTTGTGTGGCGATTTGTCGAATCCTGTGGAATTGAGGTTCTTTTAGGTTCGCCCAATCCGGGATATCGCGCTGAAACCATGGTGACCTCTCACTGGGCAAGCTGGAAAGAGAAGCCGATCCGTTCGGCTCGATCGAACCGGTGGCCTTTGATTTCCGATCGCGACTTCGGGTTCAGACTTTCATGCTCTTGCCCGGGCCCAGCCGATGGCCGGTGGGCCCCAGGGTGGCCACATTCGCATCTTGCCCGCGTTCACCGATGGACAACACGTCCATGGGACAGACCTGAATACAGATTCCGCACTGGATGCAGGCCGAGTTGCCGTTGTGGAAGGTTTCGCGGCGTTGGGCGAATCGCTGGACGTCGATGCCCATCTGGCAGTAGCGGGTGCATTCCCCGCAGCCGATGCACTTGCTGTTGGCCTTGATCGCGATTTTGGAGAACCAACGACTCAACAGTTCCATGTAGGCGCGCAGCGGACAGAAGAAGCGGCACCAGACGCGGTTACCCAGGTAGGGGTACAGGGCCACGCCGACGACCGCGGCCAGCCAGAAGTCGACCATCAGGCCGTACCACTGTTGGGCGAAGGCCTTGGTTTCGTAGAGTGCGTTGCTTTGAATGAACTGCCAGGCGTCGTTGAGGATCAGCAAGGTGACCGGCACGGCCATGAACAGGATGATGCGGCCCAACCATTCGGCCTGGTAGGAGGTATTGCCGCGGGGAGCCAGGTGGCGCCATCGATCGCCGAGGGTTTCGGCCAGGCCGCCGCATCCGCACATGTAGCTGCAGAAGCGCTCGCCGTGGTGGCGGATGTAGAGGGGCAAGATGACGAAGGCCACGAGCGCGCCGGCCAGGATCCACAACACCGCGGTCGTCAGATCGCCGCCGGCCCAACTGGGCGCGTCGATCAGGCTCCAGATCGACAGGGGCCAGGGGACCGTGAGCGCGTAGATCTTCCAAGGTCGTTCGATGATCAGGGGCGCCAGCAGCTCGGGAATGCCGAAAAGGAACACGAGCTGAAACACGATCAGGGAAACGTAGCGCTTCTTTTGAACCGGGCTCGGATATTTGCGGTAGGCTTGGATCCCGAAGACCAGGATGAACAGCGAGTAGACCACGGTGCCCCAAAAACCCGCATCCACCTGACGGAAACCCAGGTCTACCTGCAACATGCCCGGCACGAAACCCAGAAGGTGGTCGGGCCCGAACGGGAAAAAGTCCTTCTTGCTCTTCAGCACATAAAACATGTAGGTCATCAGGGCGAACGAAATGACCCAGGTCCAGCGCAGGAAATCGAATTCGCCCGCCATGCGCAGGCCGATCTTGCGCAGGAATCCGAGCGGCAGGCGGGTACCGATGAACACGAGCACGTCGTCGTTGGGCAGGTCCAGGCGCGACCCGCCGCTGCTCAGCACCACCTTGTCCCGAGTGATTTCCAGCGGCGTGGTACCGTATTCGGCGCGAAGGGCGCCCGCTTCGATCATGGCTTCGATCTTTTCGCGGTTGGCGGCCTTGGCTCGCGAGAATTGGTCCTTGCGGTAGCTGATCACCACCTCGGCCCCGGATTCCGCGCAGGCCATCGCGGCCTCGACCGCCGAATCTCCGCCGCCGACCACCAGCACCTTGCGACCTCGGTGATCGTCCGGATCGCGCAGGCTGTAGCGGACCTTGTCCAGATCCTCGCCGGGAATGCCGAGTTTGTTGACCGAACCACGGCGGCCGATGGCCAGGATCACGCGCCGGGCGCGATAGGCGTTTTCGGCGCCCTGGGCTGCGGTCGTATCGGTCAAATGGGTTTCGCAATCCAATCCGCCGTGTCCGATGCGGGTGTGGATCGTAAAGAGGTCTCCCTCTTTTTGAATGTCCAGCACTTCTTCCGGTTGGTGGATCTTCAGCGCGTGGTCGTCCAGGGCTTTGTCCCAGCGGTCGACCAGTTCCTCTTTCTGTGCGTCCTCGAACCAGAAATTGGCGCGGTTTTCCACTTCGCGCGGTTCGGAAAAAATCAACTTCGCTTTCGGAAAATTCTGGATGGTGGAAAAGGGTCTTTCCTTTTCCAAAATCAGGTAGCGTTTGCCGGCATCCTCCAAGGCGAGTCCCGCGCCGATGCCCGCCGGGCCCGCGCCGATGACGGCGACGTCCAGGACATCTTCGTCGCCGCTTGCCTCGGGTAGGTCTTCGACCACCCTTTTGGCCACGTCGTAGCCCTGATTGAGCGCGACCTTGATGATCGGCGCGTCGGCGAGATCGCCGACCACGTAGAGCCCGCGAACGTTCGATTGATGGTTGCCGGCCAATTTCGGAAGGTCGCGAACCCCCAGCTTGGAGGAGAACTCGAAGTGAATTTTCAAGATATCGGGACGGCCCATGAAACGCTCCTTTGATTCATTGGCCAGTCCGGGGCGGTCTTGGGGATGAGCCGAACGAGCCGATATCCGACAAGCCGCAATTCGACCGGACGGCGGGTAGGGGACACCGTCGGCGGTCGCGTGGGGTTGTCGATGTTTAGGACATCCTCATTTACAGCAACGGCTCATTTATTCATTCCATGAAAAAAGAAGCAAATCGCGATCGGGAAGGGGGAATCAGGCCTCGCCCGTCTGAAAAAAGCTGGTGGTTTCGGGGTTGATGCCGATGTTGGCCAGCACGGCTTCCCACCGTCGCGTGTAGGGCATTTTCAGCACCAGGTCGATATCGACCGGCGTCAGCCACCAGGCGCCCTCCTTGATTTCGTTGCTCAGTTGACCGGGCCCCCACCCGGCGTAGCCGCAGCCGAGATGGTAGGTGGTGGGGCCGTGACCTTCGGCCAGGGCGTTGAGCACTTCCAAAATGGAACTCATGTGGATGCGAAAATCCATTTCTGTCGTGGATTTGCCTACGAAATCGGGACTGTGCACCGCCCACAGGAATTCCGGTTGTACCGGTCCGCCCACGAGAATCGGCGTGTTCACGTCCGAGCGCAACACGTGTTGATCCGCGATGATGTCCTTGACCTTGACGGGGGAGGGGCGGTTGATCACCACACCGAACGCGCTTTCCTGGGTGTAGTCGCACAGCAATACCACGGTCTTCTGGAAATAGGGATCGCGGAGATTGGGCATCGCCACCAACAAACTGGGGGTTTGGATTTCCTGAATCATGGCAGACTCCCTCGAGCAGGTGCGCGAAACCCGCCGAAACTGTGAGGCACTTTATTGCGGTGACGTCTTGGTCTCATTCTATACCGGCTCTCTGGTGAATGCCAACGGGACCAGGGTGTTGTCCCTGCAATCGGCTTGGCGTCAACGGGACGACTCGGTGAATGCCGTTTCGGCGCATTTCGAAGGGAAGCTGATCGGGGTTTGACCTTCATGATGACTCGGTACCCGAAGGCGAGGAGGTCGCTTCGGGGTTCAGGTGTTTTTCCGGGACGTGGGCCTGTAGCAAGTCCTCTATTTCTTGAAGGCGTGATTCAGGGATTTTCCATACAATCGTATCGGGCAAGATCAGTCCGCGCTGGGTGTGAAGACGTAGCCGGTTCCCGCGCCATTCCCAATCTTTGACGTGGGCCCAGGGAACCCGGAACAGCGCGTTGGAAATGCCGCCTTCGCGGAATTTGAGGGGACTGAGGATTTCGACGAGAGCCAGGACCGAGACGCAGATGAACAAGATGAGGATCGGGATGTGTTCGGTTCGAAAAGGCTGCGCGATGGCGAGCCAAAAAGTGTACAGGCCGGCGATGAGGTAATTCACCAAGGTATAGCGAACTTGGCACCGGAGCTGACCCGCATGGCGGATGTAGCGCCACTTGAAAAACAGTTCGAGCAGCGTCAGCAGAATCATAAAGGCAGTAAATCCATTCACCGCCCATGTTGCCTGGTGCATAGAGTTGATCCTTTGGGAATTGCACCATTCTAACAGGGCCGCCTCTCGGCCGCACCTGCTTTGTTTTAAATCCGGACGGTGGAGGTGGTTCTTCAACCCGGGTCGATGTTGGCTTCGATTTTTTACCACCGAGTCGCCGCCCAGGCCGGGGGCCCGGGTTTCAGGTGGGTAACTAATCGAAGCGAATCGTTTGGGAGTTCCCGCATTTGTGAGAGGGGCGTCGTTGCAGTAAGTTGGCCCGCCGGGCCGACATTTTTCGACGAACTCCCTGCACATCCGCCTTTTTAGGTTTTTATCTTTATCTTCGAGCTTTACAGGGTTTGTTACATAATACAGAGGTCACAGAGAACGCGGAGAATGAACGAGTGGGGGTACCCGATGGGCGGCCGCCTTCGGTGCGAGTGAGTGCCTATCCAGAATCGGAAGGGTTGCAACTCCCAAGGCGGTTTGGCTGGATGGGCACGAGTCCGCCTGGTCCCCCCTAGGCCTGAAATGAAGATGTTTTTTTAAGCCACTTGTAAAAAACGGTTTGTGTTGATGCGTTTTCTTTTTGAAAGTCACCGGTTGCCGGGAGACTGGCATAGGGGTTTCAAGACCGTCAGAAAGGCGAGAAACACGAAAAAGTCCATTGGATACCCGTTCCTTCCGTTCTTCATGGTCTCTGTTAACTCAATGGTTTTAAATAACTTATGCATTAAATGCCTTGCTTCTACGGAGGGATCCCCTCCGAGAAAACACCCGCTCGATCGACCAACCCCACCTCCACCCACCGGTTTGCGCCTTATGGCCGTCACGTTTAGTGATAAACTTGCCGAAAAGATTCCAAACGGGCGTTCCCCCCTGGCTTTGCCGGCCTTGTACGCGGACTCCGGAACTTTGTCAAAGCCGCGACCTCCTCGCTTGCGGCTCGTTCGAGGTCATCGTCGATGATGTCCCTAACCACGCCTCTCATGCTTTGGGTGCTCCTGCTGTTCCAGGAACCAACGATCGCACCACGCCTGGGCCCCGCCGAGCTGGACCAATTGTTGGCGCTCGGCAAGGAAGCCTATCTCGCCGGCAACTACCGCGAAACCGTGGACATCCTCGAACCGGCCGTGGCCGCCGATCACGGGCTCGCCATGCTGCTCTCGGCCGATGCCTGGTACGCCCTTCAGACCCCGGAGGCCTTCAAGAAATCGCGGTTCCTCTACGAGCGCTGCATCTACGAGGACGATAGCATCCCCTTTGCCGATCACAGTTATGTGCGGCTGGCGCGTATCTACATTCAAGAGAGTGAGTTGGCTGCTTCGGAGAATCGCAATTACGACGCCGTGGCCTATCGCGAGGAGGCGCTGTTCTACCTGAGCCGCATGCTCCACAAGTTTCCCGAATCGTATTTCCGCGACGAGGTGCTGGCCGAAATCTTCGATCTCGCCACCGAGGGTCGCGATTTCGATCAGGTCTCCAAGACCGCCGAGCGGATTTGGGCCGAATCGGTCGACGAACACCTGCTGACCAGGGCCGAGCCGATCATGTTCATTCGGCAGGATCCCTTTCCCGACGATCCCGCCGCGCTCGCGGCCACCTTCGATCGCCACGCCGACTTCATTCGGGGCTTTCCCGAATTGCTGTTCGCCTACGCCGCGCGCTTCGAGGAACTGGGCGACCTGGCCCGCTCGGCGGAACTCTATCTGGACATCATCAACCTCTGGCCGAATCGGGAGGACAGCGCCCAGTCGTTGCTGGCCCTGGCCGATCTCAACCGCAGGCTGGGTCACTACGAAAGTGCGGCCTTCCTCTACGGCCTGGTGATGCTGGATCATCCCCACGGGGAAGCGGGCAGCCAGGCGATTCTCGAGGTCGCCGAAATGATGGCGCGCGGCCAGGTGCGTGAGTTCGAGGTCGATTCGCGGCCCTACACCTACGCCGAGCTGGTCGATACCATTCGCCACTCGCGCCTGGACCCGGTCGTCCGGGCCCGCTACAACTTCCAGGTCGCCCTGCTGGAAGCCGGTTTCGGCAACGTGGAAACGGCGCTCATCATCCTGCGCAACCTGGTCGCCGATTACGACCGCGGCCCCTATGCCGGCCTGTACCGGACCTTTTACGAGCAACTGCTGTACACGACCATCGATTCGCGCTTCGATGCGGGCGACGATTGGGCGCTGGACCGCATTTACACCCAGCATCGCCAAACCCTGGCGTTCACGACCGAGGTCCGCTACCCGCGCAAGGTGGCCGAGGCCTACCTGAGGTTGGATCTGCCCAGTTCCGCCCTCCAGGTCTACGAAAACATGTGGAACTTCAAACAATCGATCACCGGTTTCGAGTTGGCCTTCGAGGAACCCCTGACCGACTACCTGATGCTGTTGAACCAGATGCGTCGCGATGAAAAACTCTCGTTTCGGTTGACCGAATACGCGGGTCTCTATGGGCCGAGCGACCGGTTCCATCCCCAGTACCTCTTCGTGAAGACGATGTACGAAAGCCGCAGTATGGAGCCCGAGGCGTTCCTGGACCAGGTGGAGGAGAACCCGATTCCGGTGCGTAACATCTACGAGGCTAGGAGGGTGCGCCGCGCCGCGGTGATGGCTCAGGAAGCGGAACGCCCCGAATTGGCCGAGTCGCTGTACCAAACCGCGGCCAAGTGGCCGGAACTCGAGACCGCGCTGCCCGTTTTGTGGCGCGAGGGGCGGCTGTTCGAAGCGGACCGCCTGTTTTCGCTGGGCAATTACAACGATTCGCGCAACGCCTACGAAGCCATTTTGGCCGACATGCGTTACGATGGTGCCGATCGCGATTGGGCCTACCTGCAGATCGCCCGGCTGTTCGAGTTGGACGGTTCCATCAAGCAGAGTTTGCGGATCTACGGGCAGATCGTGTATTCCGAAGACAAGGATTCGGTCCCCTACACACTCTTTGCCGAACGCCGTCTCAAGTCGTTGGCCGCCGCCAAGGTGCTCGAAGCCAAAGAGGAGGAACTGTTTGGTGGCACCTTCTGAATTCGATCCGATGCCTGAAAAGACCAAAATCGACCTGACGGAAGAGATGTCCGAAGGGAAGCGGTCCGGACTCGGTGACGATGCCGGTTCCGGCGAGCAGGATCAGGATGCCGAGCTCCTCCTGAAGGCCTTCCAGTCGTTCAGCGAAGCCTCGGTACAACTGGAGCGCTCCTACCAGGAACTCCAGGCCCACACTCGTGAGTTGGACCTGGAACTCAAGGAAACCAACGAAAAGCTGAAGCGGTCGCTCATCGACCAGGAGGCCACCAGCCTGCACCTGCGCGGCATCCTCGGCGCACTTCAGGTGGGCATTCTCGTGATCGACCTGGACGGGACCCTGGTGGAAATCAATCCCTCGGCCGCCAAACTGCTCCAGGTGGACGGCAAGAGCGGTGTGCATTACGCGCGCCTGGATCTCCCGGAGCCCGTCAACGATTTCGTCTACCATTGCCTGGACAGCACCATGCCGCGCCGCCCCCGCCAGGAAGTGTCGATTCCGGGAGAAGACGGCCAAATCGATTTGGAGCTGACTTTTCGGTTGGTGCGACCGGAGGGCGGCGGCATCATGTCCGTACTGATCCTGATCGAGGACAAAACCCTGCTCAATCGCCTGCAGAGCCAGTCGAAGCGTACGGCGCGGCTGGCCGCGATGGGAGAAATGGCCGCCGAGTTGGCTCACGAGATTCGCAATCCCCTGGGCTCGATCAAGCTGTTCTCCGGATTGCTGGAATCCGATTTGGAGGCCATGCCCGACCAGGCCAAGCTGGCCTACCAGATATCTCACGGCGTCACGGTTCTGGAGAATATCGTCTCCAACATCCTGGCCTATTCGGCCAACGTCACGCCCAAACTCGAGTCGATCGACCTGGCGGTGCTGATCGACGAGAGCCTGTCCCTATTCGAATTGGAGCGGGACCGCAAGGAAATCCAGCTCGAGGTCACGCCGCCCCAAAAACCCGCGCGCATCATGGGCGATCCCCACTTGCTCAAGCAGGTGGTGCTCAACCTTTGTAACAATGCCATCAAGGCCATGAAAAAGGGGGGGCGCCTGGAGATCCACATCAAGCGACGCGAGGAATACGCGGATCTGGTGATCACCGATTCGGGGCACGGCATTCCCGCCGGCGAACTGCACAAGATCTTCGATCCCTTTTTCACGACGTTCCGCGGTGGCACGGGGTTGGGCCTCTCGGTGGTGAACCAGATCGTCGAGAAACACCGCGGCGCGATCGACGTGAAATCCGTGGTCGGTGAGGGCACGTCGGTGTACGTGTCCCTGCCGCGGATTACCTGACCGGTGTTGGGTCGATTTCCAGACGATCGAGGGCTGGGCATTTGGCGACGATGTTGAAATTTTTGAAAGTGGCGATAGGGTAATAAAGGGAGGTGGCGTTCATGACTTTTCGACCGGAAGCATATCGAATCCTGGTTGTCGACGACGATTCAGGTATGCGCCTGGCCATGGCCGAGACCCTGAAACGCAAGCGTTATCAGGTGGATCAGGCCGAGGACGGGGAAACCGGCCTGTCGATGGTCGCCAAGCACAGTTACCAGGCCCTGATCACCGACCTACGCATGCCGGGCATGACCGGCTTGGAGTTGCTGAGCGAAGTGAAAAAGGTCTCACCGGCCACGGAAGTCCTGTTGGTGACCGCCTACGGAACCATTCCCACGGCGGTCGAGGCGATGAAATACGGGGCCTACGACTTCATTCAAAAACCGTTCAGTGCCAAGGACCTGGAGAAAATCGTCTACAACGCGCTGGTCAAGAACATGCCGGAAAACGCCTACAAGGCCCGCGATGAAGGCGAAGATCGCTATCGCATCGTGACCCGTTCCGAAAAGATGCTGCAACTGCTGGAAATGGCCAAGCGTGCCGCGAAAAGCAACGCGACCGTGTTGATTCAGGCCGAGAGTGGGACCGGCAAGGAACTGCTCGCCCGCTTCATTTGTCGCCATAGCGAGCGCGGCAAGAAGCCGGTCATCGCCATCAACTGTGCCGCGCTTCCCGACAACCTGCTCGAGAGCGAGTTGTTCGGCTACGAGAAGGGTAGCTTCACCGGCGCGCTGCACGCCAAGCCTGGGAAGTTCGAGTTGGCCGACGGCGGCACCATCCTGCTGGACGAAATCGGCGAGATGCCGCTGAGCCTTCAGGCCAAGCTGCTGCGGGTGCTCCAGGAGCAGGAAGTCGACCGCATCGGTGGCAAGCAGCCGATTCACGTGGATGTGCGGGTGATCGCGATGACCAACCGCGATTTGAAGAAGCGCATCGAAGAGGGTAACTTCCGCGAAGATTTGTACTACCGATTGAACGTGATCCCCATGGAAATCGCCAGTCTGCGCGAGCGCAAGGAGGACCTCGACGAACTGGTGGGGTTCTTCATGAAGAAGTTCGGGCGTACGGAGGCGCGGCTTTCGGTGGCGGCCCGCAACATCCTGATGCGCTACCACTGGCCGGGCAACGTACGCGAGTTGGAGAACATGATTCAACGGGCCCTGATTCTCAGCCCCAACGACGTGTTGGAGATCGGCGACCTCTTTCAATTTCAGGGTGACGACGTGCCGCGGGTCGAGACGTCCGCACCCGCGGTCGACGGGGGAGAGGCTTCCGGAGACGGTTCGGAGCGCGGCGGGTACCGAATCCATGCGGGCATGTCGGTCGCGGAGGCCGAGCGCATCCTGATCGAGCTGACGTTGGGAGAGACGCAGAACAACAAGACCCACGCGGCCAAAATGCTGGGCATTTCGTTGCGAACCCTGCGCAACAAACTCAACGAGTATGCCGCTTCGGGCAATCCCGTCAATATCAGCAAGGGGTGAGCGGATCGGTGAGGCGATTAGCCATGAAGGAGAACCTTCAAGCGATCTTCGCGGCCGCACATTCGGAGGGGCTGGACGCGAGCCTAAAAAGTGTTCCATCCCGATCAGCGGTGGCTGCGAATTTTCACTATGGAGTCGCCCCAGGCCGAGGGCCGGATTGCCAGTGATCGGAATGCCGATGGTCCGGCACACCGGCCACCGGGTTTTCGGGTCAGAAACTAATCGAAGTGGATCTCTTGGGAGTTCCCGCATTTGTGAAAGGGCCGTCGTCGCAGTAGGTTGGGCCGCTGGCCCGACTTTTTGACGAAATTTCCGGCCATTGTATCAACTCGGGATTTTTTCCCTACATTAGAACTTTACATAGTTTAGTTTGTTACATAAGAGCCGCGAACCAGCGGGCAAACCAGTTCGATTTCGAGAAAGAAACACTAAATATGGTTTCTGGCGAAGGGCCATGGGTCATTCATCCGAAAAATTAAGCATGAACCCATGAACATCGGAAAGCAGGAAAGGACCGGAATTGGTATACATCATGGTCCTGTTTTTCCTGGTTTCGTTCATTCCTGGCTTCCTGATCAAGATTTGACGATAGCAAGACCCAGCTCAGGTAGAAAACACCACTTTGGTTCAAGAGAGCCGCAAACCAGCGGGCAAACCAGCTCGATTTCGAGAAAGAAACAACGCGAAGCGAGCCAGCATCGTGGCCCCGGCTGCCTGAGAGGGGCGTCGTGCAGGGCGGTAAGGCAGGGCCGGTATGGCACGGCCGGTAAGGCAGGGCCGGTATGGCAGGGCCGGTATGGCCAGGTAGGTGCGACCGCTGGTCGCACATTCCGAAGCTCCTGTTTTTATTGGAGCTTCGCTCTTTGGCGTTCTGAATTTTCGCAACTCTGATCACTTCAAAGTGTCGGCCGGGCCGGCCAACCTACAGCCGCGCCGACCCTCAAAGCATGCGGGAACTCCTCGCATGGATCACTTCGAAATGTTCATCAGGCGGGCTTACCGCCCCTGATGCCCTACCTGGTATGACGAATCTCTCCGCATTCGGGGACTCCGAGCAGGTTGGTTTCAAGAGAGCTTGCAGAGGACGGGGAGGAATACGGAGTGCCTGCCAGATGAACCTTCCCTGATTTCGTGTCGATCTGCGTGATTCGTGGACAAACTCTTTTTTGCCAAAGGCGAGCCAGAAAAGGATGGTTCGGAAAAACCTTGGTCCGCAGGAGGGAATGCGTGGACACTTTTCGGGCTCGCCTCCGGCTAGCGGCCGATTGCCGATATCCCGGCCAGGAATTTCCGTTGTGGCGTGTTGTGATCGCCCCATAATTGGAAACCCGCCAAAACCGGTCGATCCGCCACGATATTCACCTGGCCGCCCGTCACATCGGCGCCGGGGAACAGGTCACGCACCAACCGCGTGGCTTTTTGGCCCGGATTCAAGGTTCCCAGATCGGCACGTGCGACGACCTGCCCGGAAGCGTCGAGCAATCGGGCTTCCGCCGCCACGGGCGCTTCGTCCGTATTGACCGCGACGATGCCGGTCCAATGGCGCGCATCACTGCGCACGTAGGGATAGATCAGCCGGGCGGCCGATGCGGTATTGCCCTGAAGGCCCGCGAACACTTCGTTGCCACTGGAAGTGGGCGCGCCGAAGAGCTCGTACCCGATCAGCGGCTGATCCGAGCGCACCCGAAGCCAGGCGGTTTCGGCCGAGATCCGCGGGTTGCCGGACTGGATGGTGTCGGCGTCGAACAGCAGGGTTTCCTTGCCGCTTGGCGCAACGCTCAGGGTCTGGCTTGAGATGAGATTGCCGGCCGCATCGAAGGCCTCTTCGGTCACGTTGGCCGTTGCCGCGCCCGTGTTGATGTAGACCAGCCCGGTCCAGAACTGGCTGGTGTCGGTGGCCACGTGCAACAGGCGCAGTTCCTGGCCGCTGCGGTCGTCGAGTCCCAGGGCGGCGCTTTCCCTGCGGCCCGGCAGCCGCGAAAAGCGTTCCATGGCCACCAGCGGTTGGTCGCTGTCGAGGCGTGCCCAGAATACCTGGTCCAAGTCACCGTCGAACAGCCGGTTCAGGTCGTTGGCCGACCTCGTGAATTCGGGGCCAAGGCCGTTCGGCGTCGCGGTTTGATTGGAGGGAAAGGCCTGAAGCGTGCCCGTGCCGCCATCGGCGCCCGGATTGACGGCAACCAGTTCGGTGCTGAACTGAGCCGTGTCCCGAGCCACGTGGGGCAGAAACGGCGAGGTGGAGGCGTTCGGTGCCAAGTAGGCCGAGCGGGTGTCCGTGTCGTTCAGTTCCGCGAACGCGATCAGCTCGGTATCGCTTTCGATGCGGATCCAACGCACCGCACTGGGGAGGTCGGGGAACAGCTCGGCGACGTCCCGCAACGTGCTTTGGTTGGCGGCCAGTTCGGTCACGACGGCACTGGTTCCCAGCCACCCGCCGGCGGCGGTAAAGCCGTCGATGCGCACGGCGGTTGTGCCGTCCGCGGGATTCACCAGTCCGACGCGAGTCGTCGCGTCGCGGCCCTCGTGGATTTCGGGGAGCACCGCCGCGAAGGCCAGCGTCGACGACGCGCCCTTGGGCATCGGGTCCAGCAACGAACGATAGAACAGGCCGTTGCCGTGGCTGCCCAGGTATAGCAACCGTTTCTCGGGATCGATGATCAGATCCCCCACCAGCACCGCTTCGGGCAGGCCGTCCTGCAGCGAAAACCAGGAGTAGCCGCTGTCGAGACTCACGAACACGCCCAGGTCGTTGCCGATGTAGAGGTGGTCCGGGTGTTGGGGATCGATGGTGATCGCGGTGGTCGGCACGTCGGGCAAGCGGCCCCGATCCACGCTCTCCCAGGTGGTGCCGCCGTCGCGGGTGCGGTAGAGATGGTCGCTGCCGTAGCCGGAAAGGACGGCATAGACGGTTTGATCGTCGTTGGGGTCGATGGCCAGGTCGGGTACGTAGCGATCCGGCAGGTTACCCGTGATGTCGATCCAACTCTGGCCGCCGTTGACGGTCTTGAACAGGCGCAGGCGCTCCTTGTTGGGCGCGGTGGCCACGTAGACCAGATTCTCGTCGTGCGGAGAAATCTCCATGGCCAGCAGCGGATCGGCGCCCAGGGGAAGGCCGTCGTTCGTGGCGGTCCAGTTGCGGCCCAGGTTGTCGCTGCGCCACACCACGTCGCGCCCGGCGTAAATGACGTCGGGGTTGCTGGCCGCACCGCGCACCGGCGCGTTCATCGACGAATGGGACGAAGGATCCAATTCGTAGCAGTCGGGTTGGGCGCTGGAACAGTTCGGCGGGCTGGTCACCGTGCCGCCGATACCTTCCGCATTGATGAACCACAGGAAAGGCCCGCTCGCCATGAAGGTGTCGGGCGTGCGGGGATCGATGACCACGTAGCCGGCTTCGTGGCCGTAATACTGTTGGAACAGATACGGCGTATCGCCGTCGAAATCGAGGCGCAGGCTGCCGTTGATATCCTGGGCGGTGCCCATGACCGGGTTGGGTGCGTGGGGCGAAACCGCCATGCCGTTGAAAAACTGGAGGCTGTGATAGCCCAGGTTGGCCGTTTCCCAGCTCTCGCCGCCGTCTTGGCTGGTGGCGATGCCCTGGTCGGCAGCCAGGAACATCAGGCTCGGGTCATGGGGCGAGGCGACCAGGGCGTGGAAGTCCGCCATGGCGTTGAACAGGGCGACGCCAAAGTCGATTTGGGTGCCGCTGTCGTAGGAGACGTGAAGGCTGACGCCACCCAGGATGAGGTGGGTCGGATCGGCGGGATCCACGAACACGAAATGCGAATACCAGCCCTGATGCAGCGAGTAGTCCCGGTCGTTTACCTGCGTCCAAGTACGTCCGCCGTCGGTGGATCGACAGAGCCAGGTGGCGTTGTCCGGTGGGGTGAATCCTTGCTCGTCCTCGTTTCTGGCGAAGACCGTATGACCGTTCCCGATGCTGGCGTACACCAGATCGGGTTGCGTCTTGGAGGCGTGTAGGATGGCCTTGCCACCGAAGGTTTCGGGCAGTCCCCCCGTGATTTTGGTCCAGGTGGCCCCGTCGTCTTCACTGAGATAGAGACCGTGACCGGGTGAGGCGAACCCCCCGCAGGCGGCCAGGACGCGACCTGGATGGTTGGGGAACAGGACCAGGCTGGTCGCCATGGGCACGGAGTGGACCTGATCCCAGGAAGTGCCTCCATCGTCGCTGCGATAGATGCCGTCGGTCGTGGCCGCCCAAACGATGCGTGCGTCGCGTGGATCGTAGGTGAGGGCCTGGACGCCACTGTCCTGACGGGTGCGCCAGTCGAGGCTCATCGACCAGGATTGACCGCCGTCTTCGCTGATGAGGATGCCGATGCCGTAACTGCCGCGTGTTTCCCGGCGCGCGTAGCCGGGGAAGGTCTCTTCGAAGCCGTAGACCTCGCCCGTGCCGATCATCATCTGGTCGGGGTTGTCGGGATTGATCGCGATGGCGGCGACGCCCTGGACGGGGAAGCCGGTAGGGACCCGCGACCATCGAGGGGTGCTGGTGGCGCTATCGGTGCGCCACAGGCCGCCGCTCGCCGAGCCGGCGAACAGCGTGTCGGGTCGCGTTGGATGGAACGCCAATGCGAGGGTGCGTCCGCTGAGGCCGGCGGGCACGGATTGCCAGGGATCAGCATCCTTGTGCAGGGTCGTCGCTTTCCGGAAATCGTTCCGGACCTTGTCGAACGCGTGGGTGAAGCCGCGTTTCGGCAGGGCTTCGTGGGGATAGGCACGCTGTTTGTGCCAGGAAATGAGACCGTTGTAGGAGCCTGGCGTCTTTGGTTTGCCGGGCTTGGTGGTTTCTGTCACTCGAGATGCTGGTGGGGGAGACAGAACCCAAAGAGAAAGGGAAAAACCAGTGAGCAATACGAGAAGCGTTGTTACCCAAAGGATGCGGCGTGGGGAGCGATACATGGACGTCACCTGTCGGTTCATAAGTTTCAAATGCCATTCTCGGACGATTGCAGCGGTGGTGCCAACCCCCCAATTGTCCACGAAATGCTTGAACGGGCTTACTTTTTGTCCACTAAAATCACGAAAAAACACGAAAAACGAACCTTGTGGGTTGGGAGACCTCCGCGTTCATCCTGTGCGGGTTCGTGTTTCCGAAGGATAAGGACGGAGTCGAGGATCCGGGAAAGCATGTCCAACCGCACCGCATGCATCGCATCTCGGATGCCTCGTTGGCGCATCCTGGGGAATTTTGAAATGCGTTTCTGCGGGGTGCGAATCTCAATTCCGCTGCAATGAGCGTCCGATCCCGAAGGGTCGGTTTCTCCCAGCGGTGGATCGCAATCGATCTTTTTTTGTCCGCGAATCACACGGACTGACACGAATAAATAGGACCCATGGGTGTCACCTGACAGGAATAGGACCCATGGGTGTCACCTGACAGGTGTTCTGGGGGAGTCCGGGCTTAAAATAATAGATATTCATTGCTTATGCTGATGTAATTGCCATTTTGAATCATCTGGGCCTGTGTTCAGTTCCCTGAAAAACAACGCAATAGGTTTCGAATGGAATGACTATGTCTGTATTCGTGTGGATTTGAGTGATTCGTGGACAAGTCATCATATGCCGCGCGTGACGCGTCCGATTCGTGTATCCCGTTGGCCGATACAAATCGTTACAAACTGGTACCGAAAGCCCACTGACCGCCAAGCGGGCATTTCTCATAATGAACTCCGGGGAGGCCAATCGGAGATCTTGGCGGACACCGCAAAGCTCATGAACGATTGTGTCGACCCGTGAGAATCGTGGCCAAGGAACCAGAGTCGCGGATCACGCATGGCTGCGGAGGAAGCAACCCGGCCTCGTCGGTGCTCTTTCGTGTTTTTTCGTGTATTTAGTGGACTGGTGGCGAAAGCCCACTGACCGCCAAGCGGGCATTTCTCATAATGAACTCCGGGGAGGCCAATCGGAGATCTTGGCGGACACCGCAAAACTCATGAACGATTGTGTCGACCCGTGAGAATCGTGGCCAAGGAACCAGAGTCGCGGATCAGGCATGGCTGCGGAGGAAGCAACTCGGCCTCGTCGGTGCTTTTTCGTGTCTTTTCGTGTATTTAGTGGACTGGTGCCGAAAGCCCACTGACCGCCAACCGGACAATTCCGATAAGGGACTCCCGGGCAGGCGATCGGAGCCCCCGGCGGGCCAGGCCCCGATGCCCCGTCCGTCCATTTGCTACAATGAACCACTTCCTTCCGAGATGAAATCGGACCCCAAACGTCGAGTTCTCTCGAGTTCGACATGTATTAAGGATGTCATCGATGAGCGAGGCACCCAAACCCTACATCCTGATCGTGGAAGACGACGAAAAGCTGGCGGCCTTGATTCGCGAGTACCTCGAGGCCATGGGTTTCGCGGTCGCCATCGAGAGCCGCGGCGACACGGCGCCCGCCCGCATTTTGGCGGAATCGCCCGATCTCGTGATTCTCGACATCATGTTGCCCGGCCTCGACGGGGTCAACGTCTGCCGCCAAATCCGGCCCAAGTATCACGGCGCCATTCTGATGTTGACGTCGCTCGACGAGGAGGTCGACGAAGTGGTGGGCCTGGAGGTCGGTGCCGACGACTACATGGCCAAGCCGGTGCGGCCTCGCTTGTTGGTCGCCCATATCAACGCGCTGTTGAGACGCGGTGAGCGCGGCCGCGAGACCGAATCACGCACGAATCGGGACAGCCTGTCGGTCGGCAAGCTGGTGCTCAATCCGCAGAGCCGGGAAGTGCGGGTCGATGGCCAACCGCTCGACCTCACCACCGCCGAATTCGAGTTGCTGGCCCTTCTCATGGAAAAGGCCGGCGAAATCGTCAGTCGCGAGTTCATCTACGAAACCCTGCGCGGCATCGAATACGACGGGCTGGATCGTTCGATCGATCTCCGCGTGGCGCGGCTGCGCAAGAAAATCGGCGATACCGGCAAGAGTCCGACCATGATCAAGTCGGTTCGCGGCGTCGGCTACCTATTGGCGGCAGGACATGTTTAAAGTCTTTCTCCGCATTTTTCTCACGACGCTCACTCTCATCCTGGCCACCTTCGTCTTCATCGACCTGTTCGCTTACCTGGTGGTGGGACCACCCCCGATCCTGAAGCACGAGGGTCATTTCGTCCTCGCCGATCTGCTCAGGAGCCAGATGGAAACAACCGATCCCTCGCGTCTGTCGAAGCAGGCGGAAGCGCTTTTCGGTCGCGAGGGCGTGTCCTATCGCATCGTGAATCGCGACGATCCCGATCTTCCCATAGAACTCGGCGAGGAACTGCTCGTTCGCAGCGAGCTCGCCCGCTGGCCCAAGCATTTCGATACCTACCTGTACCTGCCCTTTCACGGCGGTCGTTCGGTCCTGATCGTCGGCCCGGTGCTCACGGATGGAGGGCCGCCCTCGGAAAAGGTTCCGGCCATCTTCATGTTCGTCGTGGTCATCGTCGGGTTTCTGGCAATGGTGTTGTCGCGACCGGCCTGGCAAAATTTGAGGCGCTTCGAAAAGGCCACCCAACGCCTGGCCGAGGGCGACCTGACTGCGCGCGCCGTCAATATCCGCGGCCCTGTCAGCGTGCTGGCCGAGCGCTTCAACGACATGGCCGATGCCCTTCAGGAAATGTTCGAAAGCCAGCGCCACCTTCTGCAGGCCGTCTCCCACGAGCTCCGCACCCCCGTGGCGCGGATCCATTTCGAACTGGAAATGATGGACATCGAAAAGGATGAAGAGAAACGGCATGCACGGGTGGAGGCGATCGTCGAACACCTCCAGGAACTCAACGATCTCTTGGATGAGCTGCTGGTCTTCGTACGGTTGGAGCCGGATACGCCCAACGAGGAACGCCAGGGTTTCCCGATTCAGGCGACGCTCGACAAGCTCTGTGCCGATTTCTCCAGGACGGCTCGGGACAAATCCCTGAATTTGTCCTGCGATGTGGACGGGTCTTTTGAGTTGAAGGCCGACCAACGCCTGTTCGTTCGTGCGGTGGGCAACCTGGTCCAAAACGCCTTGCGCTATGCCGAACACGAGGTTTACCTGAACTGCCGCTTGGAGTCCGAGCGCCTGGTCGTCAGCGTGGAAGACGATGGGCCGGGCATTCCACCCGAATTTCGGGAGAAGGTGTTCCATCCCTTCTCCCGCATCGACGAGAGCCGAAACAAAAAATCGGGCGGTGTCGGCCTCGGATTGGCGATTACGCGGCGGATTCTCACCCGCCATCACGGCGAGATCCACATCGAAGATACAGCGTCGGGACAGGGGATCCGGTTCGTATCCCTGTGGCCCGTGGAGAGCGCCCACTAGCCGGTGCCCATCCAGGAACGAAAAGAGAGCGACTGCCATGTTGGTCTGGCTGGATGGGCACGGACTTGGGGATCAGGTTTCAGCGAGATTCTCGTGCACACGTGATTGGCTGAAACCTGCTGCCTGACTGCGGATACCCGTCTGCACGGGGAGCCCGGCCGATTCCGGGGAATCCTTTCAAATAACCGCCGGTGCCGGATGGACACGCGTTGGTTCGCGACCTCGCCTAGCGGGTTCATGTAAGAGTTTTTTTGTTAACGCTTTTATTTTTAACTGATTGGTTGAAATGTATCGAGCGCCCTCGACCTCGGATACAAACCGATACAATGTGTGACCCAAACCAAACAGAGATCGTGCGAGGTCCTCACCATAATGATAACAGCCGGGGTGAGAAGCGCCTCGGTATCGCGCGAATCGACGCCCACCGCGTCGTGACGGTTGTGGCCGTCGCGTATCCCTCGAAGGAGCGATCCCACCATGAACCTCGCACGTCACAGTCCCATACTCCTGGTGACGACCATGACCTTCCTGTTGGCCGGCTGCGTGACCCATCGCGCCAAAACGGCCCAGATCGGAGAACTCGTCGAAGACGATACCTTCACGGAAAACGGCACCGTCGAAGCCCCCGAGCTTTGGTGGTCCGCGTTCGGACACGACGAGCTCTCCGAACTGGTTTCTCGAAGTCTCGAAGGCAACTTGGACATTCGCCAGGCCTGGGAGCGGTTGAGTCAGGCCCAGGCAAGCTATCTTCGCACCCGCTCGGGCAAGCTTCCCAGTGTGAACCTGACCAACGAGCGGACCTATGTCGACGACCTCTCCAACGACGATCCCACGACGAAATCCTCCTCGATGGGGCTCTCTCTTTCCTATCAAGTGGATCTCTGGGGTCAAATCGCCGCCGATACACGCGCCGATTCGCTGACCTACCAGGCGACACGCAAAGACCTGGAAGCCACGGCCCTGACGCTGACCGGCCAGGTGGGGCTGGCGTGGCTGGATCTGATCGACCAGAGCCAGCGGCTCGCGGTATTGACCGAACAGGTGTCCGTCAATCGCGACTACCTGGAATTGGTCGAGTTACGCTTTGCCCAGGGCCTGGCTTCCGCAACCGAAGTCTATCAGCAGAGCCAGCAATTGGCCGACATCGAGAATCGCATCCCTCAGACGCGAGCCAACATCGAGATCGCCGAACATCAACTGGCCCTGCTGCTCGGGGAGAATCCGCTGAGTTGGTCCTATTCGGGCGATACCCAACTGCCCGACATGCCGGCTCTGCCGCAAACGGGCATACCCGCGGATGTATTGGCCAAACGGCCCGACGTCAAGAATGCCGAGTTGCGCCTCTTCTCAGCGGACGAACGCCTGCGCTCCGCCAAACTCGACCGCTATCCCCGCCTCGATCTGACCGGCTCCGTCGCCAGCGGTGACCGCGACCTGACTCCGTCGCTCGATGCCTGGGTCCTGAATCTCGCCGGGAACCTGATCCAGCCGCTGTTCGACGGTGGTGCGCGCAAGGCGGAAGTCGCGCGGAACCGCGCGGCGGTGGAAGAGCTGTTCTACGCTTGGAAGAAAACGGTCTATGTGGCGATCGCCGAGGTGGAGGATGCCCTGGTTCAGGAGCACGCCTTGCTCGAAAGCCTCGCAGGGACGCGCAAACGCGTCACCCTGGCCGAGCGCACGCTGGACAGCGCCCACAAGAACTACGTCAACGGCGTCGTCGATTACCTGACCGTCCTGACGAGCCTCCAGACCCTGCAAAACCTTCAATTGGAAGAAGTTCAGGCGCAACGGGCAGCTCTGGCCAATCGCATCGAGCTGTACCTCTCACTCGGCGGTCACTGGACCGAAGATCTCGAAAAACCATTCGCCGTCGCGCAGGGGAAATGATCCGGACCCACGACTCCACCAGGGATCGACTCGCCGCTCCCCAGGGGGTTTGCCCGAAGCCTTGTGGCGTTCCGGCTGGGCCTTAGACCTGTCACACATGATCCATTCAAAAGATTCCAAGAGGCGCACCATGAAGAAGTTTGTGTCATTTTTCATCTGTTTCCTTCTCCTCACGGGCGGCATGCTCGCGATGGCCCTGATGATCGTCAACACCCCGGAGCCCTCGAAGGCGCCCGCCACCCAAAACGTTCCGGAGGTGGAGGTTCAGACCGCCCTGCCGGCCGCCCACCAGATCGTGGTGACCGCCCATGGAACCGTGATTCCGGCCCGGGAGATCAGCCTGCGCGGCCAGGTCGGCGGCGAGATCGTCAGCCAGAACGAGAACCTGATCGAAGGCGGCAAGGTGCAGGCGGGTGATGAGTTGCTCCGCATCGACCCGACCGATTACCGGCTGGCCGTCACCCAGCAGCGAGAGGTCGTAGCCAATGCCCAATACCAGTTGGCGCTGGAAGAGGGACGCCAGACCGTGGCCGCCGAAGAGTGGAGCCTGTTCGAGAACCGCATTCCGGCCACCGAGAGCGGCAAGGACTTGGCGCTTCGCAAACCTCATCTGGCCAATGCTCGGGCGTCCCTGGAGGCCGCCGAGAGTCGGCTCGACAAGGCCGAACTGGACCTCACCCGCACCGTGGTGCGCGCGCCGTTCAACGCCGTCGTGCTTTCCGAACAGGTCGACATCGGCCAAGTGGTGAACGCCAACGGCGAGTTGGCCGTGTTGGTGGATACCGACTACTTCTATGTCAAGGCTTCGATTCCCTATACCCAGTTGTCCTGGCTGCGTTTGCCCGACGCCGACGGCCTGGGCGGCTCGCCGGCGGTCGTGCGCATGTCGGGATCCGAGGGGTCCTGGTCGGGCCGGCTGGTTCAGCTTCTGTCCGACGTGGAGGAAGCCGGGCGCATGGTGCGCATTCTCGTTCAGGTGGACAACCCGCTTCGCATCGGTTCCGATGACAAGCCGACCGGATTGCCGTTGCTGTTGCGCTCCTACGTGGAAGTGGAACTGGCGGGCAAGGAGTTGGACCAGGTCTATCCGGTCACCTACGACAGTTTGCGCGACAACGACGCCGAGGCCGCCGGCAGTAGTGATCACTCGGCCACGCTTTGGCTTCTGGCCGATGACGACACCCTGGAATACCGCCAGGTGACCATCGCCCACAAGACCAAGACCCATGTCTACGTGTCCGACGGTCTGCAGCCCGGCGAACGGGTCGTCACCAGTCATCTCGGGGTTCCCCTGGAAGGCATGAAGCTCAAACTCGCGGACGAAGGGCCGACCGGCGCCTTGACCGCGGCGATCCCATCGCGCGAACGCGCGCAATAAGGAGACGGCCATGTCGATGACCAAAGGAGCGATCGCCTGGATGGCGACCCACAAGGTGACCGCCAACCTGCTCATGATTCTGTTGCTGGCGGGAGGCCTGGTTTCCGGGTTGCGTTTGAAACAGGAAGTGTTTCCTGATTTCAAGTTGGACACCGTCACCGTCACCGTCAGTTATCCCGGAGCCAGCCCGGCCGAAGTGGAAAAGGGCGTCATTCTCGCCGTGGAAGAAGCGATTCGCGGCATGGAGGGCATCGAGGAAGTAGAGTCAACCGCCACCGAGGGCAGTGCCGTCGTATCCGGGGAGATCCTCTCCGGCTTCGAACCCAACAAGATCCTCAACGACGTCAAATCCGAAATCGACCGCATCACCACTTTCCCGGTCGAGGTGGAAAAGACCACCGTGAGCCTGGCGAGTCGCGAGCGTTCGGTGCTGTCGCTCGCGGTCAGCGGCCGGCAAACGGAGCAGGACCTGCGCGTCTTGGCCGAATCGATCCGAGCCGAGTTGCTGACGTCGCCGGAGGTCACCGTGGTCAACCTGCGGGGCGTGCGTCAGCCGGAAGTCAGTATCGAAGTCTCCGAGGAGCATCTGCGGGCCTATGGGCTGACGCTCCAGGGCATCGCCGATCGCATCAGTCAGTCCTCCCTCGAAGTTCCGGGCGGCAAGATCAAGACCGACAGCGGCGAGATCCTGCTGCGCACATCCGAACGCAAGTACTACGGCCGTGAATTCGTCAATCTGCCGATCGTCACCCGCCAGGACGGCAGCACCGTCCTGCTCTCCGAGATCGCCACGGTGCGCGAGACCTTCGAAGATTCGGACATCCGCACCTACTACAATGGAAAACCGGCGGCCCTTCTGGAGATCTTCCGGGTCGGCGATCAAAAACCGGCCGATGTGTCCGCCGCAGCCAAAGAGGTGGTGGCCCGCATGCAGGCCGAACTGCCGGAAGGCGTGGAGATCGCGGTCTGGAACGACATGTCCGAAGCGTTGCAGGACCGCATCGATCTGTTGTTCAAGAACACCTTCTTCGGGCTGGTCCTGGTCCTGATGCTGTTGTCCCTGTTCCTGGAACCGCGCCTCGCCTTCTGGGTGACGATGGGGATTCCCATCTCCATATTGGGGGCCCTGCTGTTCATGCCGGCCGTCGATGCCTCGATCAACATGGTCACGCTCTTCGCCTTCCTGATCACCATCGGGGTCGTGGTCGACGACGCGGTCGTCGTCGGGGAACACATCTTTTCGCTGCGCCAAGAGGGCAAGAGCTACGTACAGGCCGCGATTCTCGGCGCTCGGGAAATGGCCGCACCCGTCACCTTCTCCATTCTGACCAACGTGGTGGCCTTCCTGCCGTTGATGTTCGTGCCCGGCATGCTGGGCAAGATGTTCTTCTATATCCCGCTCATCGTGATCACGATCTTCCTGATCTCCCTTTTCGAAGCGCTGTTCATCCTGCCGGCCCACCTGGCGGACGGCGCCGATCGACCCCATACCCCGAGCCGGTTGGAGCGCATGCGGTTGCGGTTCGGTCGGGGTTTGCAGCACTTCATCGACAAGGTGTTTCAACCCTTCCTGGAGCTGTCGCTGCGCTGGCGCTATGTCACCGTGTCATTCGGGTTCATGTGCCTGATGATGATCGCGGGAATGGTCGCTTCCGGGCGTGCGCCGTTCAATTTCTTCAGCGCGGTGGAAGGCGACGTGGTATCGGCCAACCTGGCGTTGCCGATCGGCACGCCGGTGGCCGAGACGGAAGCCTTCCAGAAGCGACTCACCCAGGTGGCTCGGGAGATCCTCGAAGAGCACGGTGGCGAGAGCATCCTGCGTGGGTCCATGGTTCGCGTCGGTGCGGCTTCGGGTAACGACGGTGCATCCTCGGTTCAGGGCGGCCATCTGGCGATCGTCAACCTCCTGTTCGTGCCGGTCGACGAGCGCGACATCACCACCGAGGAGTTCGCCAACTTGTGGCGAGCCCGGTTCGGCACGCCATCCGACATCGAATCGCTGACCTTCAAATACACCGAAGGGCCCAATATCGGCTCACCGATCCACGTGGCGTTGTCGCACAACGACGCCGATGCGCTGGAAGCGGCCGCTTCGGAGTTGGCCGAGGTTCTGGCGACGTTCGACGGTGTCACCGACGTCAACGATGGTTTCTCCGACGGCAAGGTCCAGTGGGACTTCAAGATCAAGCCGGCGGGGCAGGCTGCGGGTTTGACCGCCGCCGATATCGCCGGTCAGGTGCGCAGTGCCTTCTTCGGGGCCGAAGCCCAGCGCAGCCAGCGCGACCGCGACGAGGTCAAGGTCTACGTGCGCTACCCCGAAAGTCAGCGCAAGAGTCCCCAGGATGTGCGGGAGTTGATCCTGCGGACGCCGAACGGCGGCGAGATGCCCATCGGCCAGGCGGTGGAGATCGTCGAGGGACGTGCCTATACCAGCATTCGCCGCAGCGATGGTCGGCGGGTCATCAACGTCACGGCCGATGTGGCGCGCGATCGGGCCAACGGGAACCAGGTCCTGCGCGAGCTTCAGGCTGACCAGCTCGCGCGGTTGATGGCCGACTACCCGGGCCTGAGCTATACGTTGCGCGGGGTCAGCAAGGAGCAGTCGGAATCGCTCTCCAGTCTGGCCGTGGGTTTCGGGTTGGCGCTGTTCGGAATCTACGCCCTGTTGGCGATTCCCTTCAACAGCTACTCGCAACCCCTGATCATCATGATCAGCATCCCGTTCGGCATGGTGGGTGCCGTGATCGGTCACTTGATCATGGGCTACGAGCTGTCCCTGATGAGCATGATGGGGCTGGTCGCCCTCTCCGGCGTCGTCGTCAACGATTCGCTGATCCTGATCGTGGCCGCCAATCGCGGCGTGCAAAACGGCAAGCCCGTCTTCCGGGCGGTGGTCGATGCCGCCCGCAGCCGCTTCCGGCCGATCATCATCACTTCGCTGAGTACTTGCCTAGGGTTGGGCCCCATGATCCTGGAGACGTCGGTTCAGGCGCGGTTCCTGATCCCGATGGCGATCTCCCTGGGTTTCGGGATCCTGTTCGCCACCGTCATCGCGCTGCTGCTGGTTCCCAGTTTCTACATGATCCTGGATGATGCACACCGGCTTTTCGATGCCTGGTTCGGCCGTGACATGCACGTCGAAGCCGTCGCCGGCGAACCGGTCGAAACCTTCGCCTGATCCGACGAACCTGTCGACGGGAAGCTCACCCGGCGACCGGAATCCGTGCCCGCGGTTCCGGTCGTTGGGCCAGATCGCGGCACATGCCTCGAAAAATCACGAAATGAACCGGCACCAGCAGGTACCAGTACAGGCGACCGATCAGGCCCTTGGGTCTGAAGGTCGCCGTTTGGCGTAGATGGGTTCGCCCGTCCCGTTGCAGGAATTCGAATTCGAGCCAGGCTTCTCCGGGCAGCTTCATCTCGGCGAACAGGACCAGGTGATCGCGCTTCTTGTCGGTGAGCGCCACCCGCCAGAAGTCGAGCGCATCGCCGATCACCAGGTGATGGGGATTGCGCCGTCCGCGCCGCAGGCCCACGCCGCCGATGAGTTTGTCGAGAAAGCCGCGAATTTCCCAAGCCCACCTCATGTACCAACCGTTCTGGCCGCCGATCGACCATACCCGGCTCCTGGCCGCTTCCACGTCGCCCGTGACCGGGACCTCGCGAACGTCGCGCAGGATTCCATGGCGCGGCACGCCGACGAAGTCCAGGTAATCGTCGCGGAGGGTGCCGCTGACGACCGCGTCCTTCCAGGAGCTGAGCACCTGGTTGTTTTCGATCTTGACCAGGGCTCGCTCCAGTGCCTCCTCGTAGGAAAGGCAGCGGTGGGGCACGATCGTCTCGATGTGGCGATCGCCGCACACCACTTCCGCCTTCATGCTGTCCACCAGGCTCTTGGCCAGGGAGTAGTTCGTCGACGTAATGAAGTAGAGCCAATACGACGAGAGGCGGGGCGTGAACACGGGCACGTCGAATATGTAGCGCTTCAAGCCGCGCACCTTGGCGTAGCGCAGCAGCATGTCTCGGTAGGTCATCACGTCGGGGCCGCCGATATCCAGGTTCCGATCGAAGCTTTCCTCGTGCAACAGGGCCGCCTGGAGGTAGAAGATCACATCCACGATCGCGATCGGCTGGCACTTGGTCTTGACCCAGCGCGGCGTGATCATGAACGGCAGCTTTTCCACCAGGTCGCGAATGATTTCAAAGGAGGCGCTGCCCGATCCGATGATGATCGCCGCGCGCAACACCGTCAGGGGAACTCGGCTGCGACCCAGGATCTCTTCCACGTTGAGTCGGGATTTCAAGTGGCGGGAAAGCCGTTCGTCGTTGGCGATACCGCCAAGGTAGATGATCTGCCGAGCTCGGGACCGATTGGCCCAGGCCGCGAACCGGTGTGCGCAGCGGGATTCCAATTCCTGGAAGGTTCCGGCCGAACTGCCCATCGAGTGCAGCAGGTAGTAGGCCGCGTCCACATCGCCGGGCACCGCATCCATGCTTTCCGGTTCCAGCAGGTCGGCTTCCACGATGGTCAGGTTGGGGTGGAGCGCTTCCTTGAAGGCGAATCGCCGTTTGTCGCGCATCAACGCGATCACCGAATGGCCGCCGTCCAGCAGCGCCGCCACCAGGCGACGCCCGATGTAGCCGTTGGCGCCCGTTACCAGCACGTTCATCGATCCACTCCTCGTGCACCTGTCCGAGATGCTTCTCACTTCGGTCGAAGCCCGCACGAAGCTTTAAAATGGGGAGCCGCGGCCAACCGGTGGCGGCCACCGGGGATGGTACCGAATTCGGTGACGGATGGCGACGTCAGTCCTCCAGGTCTTTTTTCATGCGGGCGAGCAGGTTGATGGCGCCGACCGCGTAATCGCTGATCCAACGGTCGAAGACTTCCTTGATCGGCAGCGGGTTGAGGTAGTTCCAGCGAAAACGTCCGCGCCGTTTGACGATGATGAGTTCGGCTTTTTCCAATACGCCGAGATGCTGCATCACGGTGCAGCGGTTGAGGTCCTCGAAGTGCTTGCACAGATCGCCCGTGGTCATCGGTTTCTGTTTCAGCAGGTCGAGCATTTTGCGCCTGCGCGCATCTCCCAGGGCCTTGAAAATGGCATCGTGCCTTTTTTCATTCGACATGTTATAACTTTATAACATGTTCTGGTTTTGTCAAAGTAGATTGGAGGTATCATGGAACTCGAATTTGAAGTCTACGCCAAGATCCAAAAGCCCGTTCACGAGGTGTTCGAGGCGGTCTACAATCCGGAAAAACTCAGCGGTTACTTCACCACCGGCGGTGCCAGCGCTCGTTTGGACGAAGGAACCGAGGTGACTTGGGATTTTCACGACTATCCCGGTGCTTTCCCGGTCAAGGTCATCAAGACGGTGCCCAACGAGACGATCGTGTTCGAATGGGCCGACGATCGCTCCGGTGACGAGACCCGCGTCGAAATGACGTTCGAAGAGCTCGATGGCGATGCGACGCTCGTCAAGATCAAAGAATCCGGCTGGAAGAAAACGCAGGAATCGCTGAAATACTCCTATGGCAACTGCATGGGCTGGTCGCAAATGCTCTGTTTTCTCAAGGTGTACGTCGAAGACGGCAAGAACCTGAGGACCTTCTTTTATTGACCGATACCGCGCTGCGTGTCCGGCTCGCCGTGAGGAACGCCTTTCCTCCGGCAGCGATCGATGCAATCGCCCCGCACCCCTTCATTTTCATCGGGGCACAGGGCACGCAGCGCTTGCGAAACACATCGGGCGGAGACGGTACCCTATGTGTGTCCCCGTGGCCGTGCGATGCGGATGTTCCTCGCGACGTTCGGTGTTTTCGGCGGGTGCATGCAGGGGTGTCCGATCGAGGTTTTTCGTGACACTCCTGTATGATTTATCTTACGGGTTGTGACGGAGGTGTAGAGAGAAGGCTATTGTTTTGAATATGTTACGAGTTGGCTCGTGGTCTGCTGCATGCACTGCCGGATGTGGGGCCAGGAACGGCAAGTCGATCCTGCCCTTCACGACGACCGAGACTTTCTCGAGGTGCTGTAATGAGAACCACGATCTTTTGGATTCTGGCGGTATGGATGCTGGCCGCCCCCAGCCTGGCCAATGAACCCGCCACCTTGTATCTTCCCCATTTCACCTTCAAAAACGGCGATTGGCAGACCGACCTGGGGCTTCACAATCCGACCCTCAACCCTCAAACGGTGACCGTCCGAGCCTATGACGGCCAGGGCAACCCTGCCGCACCGACCCAACTCGTCCTGCCTCCGTTTGGCGGCTACAACGGATCGATCACGGCGCTGATGCCGAACTTGGATATCGATGCGGGTTGGCTCGAACTCGTTGCCGACACGGATCGGCTCAACGGGCAGATTCAAGTCACCGCGACGGGCAGCGGTGGCGCGACGACCGTGCCCTTGAATCGCGAGGCGCACGATAACTTGATATTCACGGCGCTGAAACAGGGCGATGGTTGGGCCAGCGGGTTCGCGATCGTCAACACCGAGGACGAGGCCGCGGAAGTGGTCTTCCACCTCATGAATTGGCAGGGCCGCACCCTTGCCACCCGCAAAGAGACGTTGCCGGCCCGGGCCAAGTGGGTGGAAATGCTGTCGTCCTTCTTTGGGGCGGGCGACACTTATCCCGAGCGCATGGTGCTCACCGTGCAGAGTAGCGGTGCGCTCACCGGCCTGGCTCTTTCCTTCAAAGGCAATTCCGATCAAATCGTGGCGGTACCGGCCCAATCCTACGAGCCAGGTGCGGGCAGCGAAACCCTGGCCGCCAAGTTGAACGCGGCCCTGGCCGACACCATCCATCCCGAGTTCCAGGTCCACAACGCCCTCGTCGGCATCGAATCGCCGTCCATGGGTTTGCGCTGGCAGGGCGCGGCCGGACTGGCCGACCCCGCGACCGGTGAAACCATGACCACACGGCACCCCTTCCGCCTGGCCTCGGTCGGCAAGACGATGACCGCCACCCTGATCCTAATGCTAGAGGAAGAGGGCAAGCTGGGGCTGGAAGATCGGGCGATCGACCATCTCGGCGCGGATCTTCTGGCCGGGCTCCACCTGTTCGAGGGTGTCGACTACGGCGGCCACTTCACGATTCGCCAATTGCTCAAACACACCTCCGGCCTAGGCGACCACCTGTTCGATGCAGACCGCAACGGCGACGGTCAGCCCGACCTGCTGGTCCACCTGTTCACCAACCCTGAAGAGCGCTGGGATCCCGCGAAGATCCTGGCCTATGCCCGCGAGAATACCGAATCCGTGGCGCCTCCCGGTGTCGTTCACCACTACTCCGATCTCGGCTACGTGTTGCTGGGCCTGATCGCCGAGCGCGTGAGCGGGCAGGCGTTGCACGTGGCGCTGCGCCAGCGGATATTCGATCCCTTGGGTATGCGCGAGACCTGGCTGGAGTACCGTGAAGAGCCGGTGGGATCGGAGTCGCTTTCTCACTGCTTCTTCGACGACATCGACTACACCGACTTCCTGTCGCCCTCGATCGATTGGGGCGGTGGTGGCGAGGCCTCGACCCTCGACGATGTGATGATCTTTTTCAAGGCGCTGCTCAGTGGCGACGTGTTCCAGAACTCGGCCACCTTTCAGAAAATGCTGGATTTCGTGCCCAGCGACGAAGGTCAATACGGGCTCGGTATCGAGAAAATCGACATGCCCGGGCTTGGAACCATCATCGGCCACAGCGGCTTCTCGGGTTCCTTCATGTACTACTGGGTCGAGGCGGACATCTATCTGGTGGGCACGACCAACCAGACGTTGTTCAGGTTCGAGAGCCAGCTTGCCGGAATCAACTGGGTGCTTCGCGGTGAGTGGATGGCATCCGACGGGGAGCCGGTCCTGCAGGAGGGCATGACCCCGGTGGGCGACGTGTCGCTGCAACACCTCTCCATCGAGGGGGCGGGACCGACGGTCGTCTTCGAGAGCGGACTGGGAGGAACCATGCAGTCCTGGTCGCCGGTGCTGCGCCAAATCGGTGCGTCGGCACCCGTCTTCGCCTACAACCGTGCCGGCTACGGGCAAAGCACCTTTGCGGGGGGCACGCGCGATGCGGCCACGATCGTGGGTGAGCTGCGGGCTCTGTTGCGCGCCAATGGACACCAACCACCCTACATTTTGGTGGGGCACTCGCTCGGTGGACTCTACATGCAGTATTTCGCCAAGGCGTATCCCGAAGAGGTGGCCGGCCTGGTGTTGGTGGATTCCTCGATCGCCCGCCAGCAGGAGCTGGCGTGTGCCGAATTCCCGATCCTTTGCGAAGCCATGGGCGGCGGTGAAGAGGAGGACCTCCCACCGTTCGTGGCTGCGGAGGCTCTGGGCATTCCGGCCACGGGGCTTCAGGTCGAGGCGGCGGGGCCTTTTCCGGCCGTGCCGGGTGCGGTGCTCACTGCCGGCAAAAACGGTATCGAAGCCTTTCCCGAGGTTCACGAATGGTGGTTGCGCCTTCAAACCGAGCTTGCTCGAAGCGGATCCTTCACGCACGTGATCGATCCACAGAGCGGCCACCACCTCCAATTCGACAATCCCCAACTGGTGATCGAGGCGATCCACGGCGTCCTTCGCTCGGTGAATCGATAACCGCAACGGGCCGCGTGGGAACTACCCGCGCGGTACCGTGCCTTCGGCCCTTCAGGGAAACGGCGTCAAGTGGTATCACAGATGGGGCCTTGTTGGCTTGCACTGATGACGGGCCTCTGCATCGGTGGGATCAAGTCATCAGATCGACTAAGCGATTTGACTCGATCGTTTTTGTGGCTGCATGGCATCCGTGTTGAGGACGTTTACTGCTGGGTAATGAAAAAGTATATACTTTGTGTGAACCTTTGTTGAGGAGGTGGGTATGCCGAAGGAATCTGTTTTCACCATGAAACTGGAACCTGAGTTGCGAGCTGAGTTCATGGCCGAGGCGGAGGCTGCCCATAGACCGGCTTCCCAAATTGTCCGAGAATTGATGCGTGATTATATTCAACGCCAGCGTGAGGCACGGGAGTACGACGAATTCTTGCGTCGCAAGGTCGAGGCCGGTCGGCTCTCGATGCGTGCTGGATTGGGAAGATCGAATGAGGAAGTCGAAGCCGAATTCGCCGCAAGACGGGCCGGGGTGGCGAGCAAGCCGTGAACGTTGTTTGGACGCCAGATGCATGGATCGGTCTTTGGGGCATGGGAATGCCAGCCATCATCTCCCGAGCCGCAACCGTGCCCCCCTAAACGGGAGGTCTGGCCCGAGCATAGTAATCTTCGAACTTGACGTAGAGAGCGGCCATGATCAAGATCCAAGCCGCGTAGGTCAATGCGGTGTGTTCCTCCATCAAATAAAAAAACAAAAGGCTTTGGGTGTTGCCGAGCTCGAGGTACAAAACCCCCGCCATTAGAATAGAGCAACCCAAAAACAGGGAGACCCAGGTCATGTGTTTGAAGGGAATCACTTTCCCCGTGATCGTGAGGAGCTTGAGGAACAGGGTCGAGATCACCATCACCGCAAGAAGGGCAGTTAAAACCAGTCCCGTTCGTTGTTTCCAATTCATCCAACCCAGCACCCCGTCGTCCATGTAGCGATTTACCACCTCGAATAAGAACTCGTTCACGGGTTCATTTGGGTGTCGGAGGGTCCATTCGTGAAAAAGATCTTCCATTGCCGCTTCCGAGAGGTGCACTCCGAAAAAGTCCCGGATCTTTCGCCGGGTTTGATGAAAGGCGAATGCCTTCGATGGATCCTGACCGGGATCGTATGGGTTGTAGGCGACGATGTCGCCGATCACGGGCAGTGTCAGTGGCCGATGTCGTTCGTTACCCAACACGATGTCGGGAACGGCATCCTTTTTTTCGCAGGTCATGAAGGCATTTGGCAGATGGCGTCCCAGATTCTCGCTCTGAACTCGTGAGGAACCGTCCAAAAAATGGACTGACCATAGCCGATCTACCTGTGCCAGGGATAAAGCGGTGACTATCAGGACTACCCATGTGGGCAAAAGGGTGAGGCGACAGCTCAGCCGCGGAGAGAACGGCAAGTGGGCGTAGTAGCCACGATAGATGATGCCAAGCAAGGATAATTGAGAAAACAGGAATGCCATCCAGGCGATCCACATACCGTAAATGAAGCCTCTTCCGTCGTTCACGAACCAAAAACCAGTTCCACCAATGGGTACCAGAAAGGTGGCGGTCGGGAACAGCCATCGAGGGTAGATCACCGACACATGGCTATGCCACAAGCCTGTTTCGGTTGAATCGTTCACTGAACGGCGACCGCGCCATCGGGACTTGAGGTCCGCCTTTGATCTGAATCGTTCTCGTGGAACGGCGCCCTTTCGGATGAGCCAGAGGCCTGAAGCAAACGTCAGGGGTCCGATGGGCAGCAGGAGATAGGCCACGACCGGATCAAGCCATATGCCTGCATTGATGCCGAGCGTGAGCATGAGGACGGACCGCTGAACAGCGGGTTCGCACATAATGGTTCCATCCTGCTCCCGGGTCGGCTTCGCGAAGACGGCGAGAGTCGTGATTGCGGCCACCACCGTACTGATTTGTGCCGAAACCTGCCACACGATCGCTCCACCGAAGCGAAACGCCAAGGCGATAGCTACGAGGAATCCCCCTGGGACGAGGTACGCCATTGGGGTCAATAGGTTTGCCATTTCAATCTGACGGCGCGTCAAGGGAAGGGTGCCTTCTAAGAGGCCTCGCCGAGGGAAAGGCAATCCGATGGCGAACAGTAGAAGCGCCACCAGGGACCAGATGACCAAGTCGGGTCGCGACGCGTGCAGATGGGTACCGGAATACACAAGCAACAAAATGGGAAACAGGATGAGGAATGCGATTCCCTTACGAGAGGCTTCGCATTTGACGTTGAAAAACAGGAAGTCACTCATGCGCCTGTCCCCAACAACTTCAGAAAGAATTCCTCGAGAGTCAAGGATTCGAGATGGGCATCGATTTGCGGGCAATGGGTTTCGATCCGGGTCGTCAATTCTTGCCGGGTTTTGGCAAACAGTGCCTGTATTTCTCCTTCGACAGACTCGACCTTCAAACAGCCTTCGAAATGATTCAATACTCCTTGGCCGTGTTCCGCCGAGAAACGGAGCAAAGTGGTGGTTTCGGCCATGTTGGCAAGATCGGCTTCGAAGCGGATGTGGCCCTGGTCGAGAAACGCGACCTGTTGCACCAATCGCTGGACATCGTCCAACTGATGACTCGACACGATCAGGGTCGTTTCGTGTGTGGCGAGGTGTTCCACGATGACCGACAGAAAGGTACGCCTTGCGACGGGATCGAGATTGGCCGTCGGTTCGTCCAAAATCAGAAATTCCGGGTGATGGGCCAAGGCACAGGCCAAGGACAGTTGGGCTTTCCTTCCGGTCGACAGCTCGGCCCAGACCTGTTCCTCCCGTAATTCGAAGGCGTTCGCGAGGCGGTTGAAATACTTCAAATCCCAAGTGGGATAGAGGTTTCGGTGCAGTTCCGCGAGATCGAATCCCGACATGCGCATGGGATAGACTTGGCCTCCGACGACGCTGCCGATCCGCCGCTTGACTTCGACAGGATCTCGAACCGGATCCTTGCCAAAAATACGTACGGACCCTTTCGCTGGGCGAAGAATACCCAACAACAATTGAATCAGGGTGGTTTTCCCGGCCCCGTTTCGGCCCAGGAGACCGACTGCCGATCCGGGTGTCAGGGACAGGTCGAGACCGTTCAGCACCGGTTCGGAATAGCTGTAGCCGAATTCGAGGCGTTCAATTTCCACGATGGCCATCGAGGGGGACCTCCTTTTTCATCCATTGTCCGTCCGCGAGTTCGTCAATCAGATCCAGCAAGGCCTGACGATCCATGCTCAATTCCCGGGTCTGTTCCAACATCTTCCGCACGGTGTCGCGCAGGGCTTCCCGTTTTTCCGAATGAAGTGCCGCGACCGGCTTCTTCGACAGAAAAGTACCCATTCCGCGCTTGGTTTCGGTCCAGCCCTGTCGCTCGAGGTAGTCGTAGGCCTGTTTGACCGTCAGCGGTGCAACCACGAGTTTGACCGCAAGCTCGCGGTGAGACGGCAGTTTGTCGCCTGGCTGAAGTTTCCCGGTCAGCAAGGCCTGCTGAACCTGGTCGGCGATTTGTCGATAAAGCGGCAGACCGCTTTGGGCGCGAATGCGAAAGGGGATCACGACGGAGAAGTCTCCAACCCGAGATGGGGTAAACCGCGAAACAGCCGAACGACACTGTTTTTGCGGTGGTGATATAGAACCCTATATCACTTAGTCGCTGCGCGTCCACTGTTTTTTTCGAGGTTTGACCGGCTCGGTCACAGGCCTCGGAGCAGCGACTCATTAGAAACGAAGTAGTGCTTCCAGCCCGGGATCGGTCTCGCCGTCGTCGAAAAGAAATCAGGAATACAGGAATGACGGAAGCCAGGATAAGCATTGCCATGGCGTGTACCCAATGCATGTTCTTTCCTGGCTTTCGACCTTTCTGGGTTCCTGATTCATTTTCCCGACGAATGACTCATGGCCGTTCGCCAGAAACCAGGTACGGTGTTTCCTTCTCCAAATCGAGCAGGGCATCAGCTTCGCTCGTGCGGAGTTCTTTTGAGGTGGGGTTTGTAAAGTCTGGCTTGGTGATGTGGATGGGAATTCCGTCAAAAAATGTCGGCCCAACATCCTGGGCTGGCCGTGCACCTACAGCGACAAACCCCCCTGGCGAGAATGTGGGAACCCCGAAGCGACTCGCCCTGGTTCGTTTCGTTTCGGAGACCCAATGGTCGGAATGTCGCAGGTCGGCCCGGGCGGCGAATCTGTGCCAAATTCCTGAGATTACCGAATATCGGGATCGAGGTCGAACCCGTCGCGCAATAGCCCTGCTTCCGATCCTCCGGTGGGGATCGCCGCTCGGGGCACGATGCGGTTCCCGCTTCACCGGGCTCACGGGAGGCCGCGCTCTCCGTCTCGACCGCGATGCCTCTAACTCAGCCCCCCGATCGGGGGTGCACATCGGTGAAGGGTGCTCCATATTGAAGAGAGAACGGCCAGCCATCAGCAGTCAGGATAGGCGACCCCGCACCCGCAAAACGTGAGAGAGAGCGTGTCGGGTGATGCTCCGCTTTACGGGGCTGTGGCGGCGTCACCAGCCGATGGCTGGCCGCTCTTAGTGATTCCAAACGAATATCCCCGGCCACCTCCCTCACATCGAAGAAGAAAAGAAAGGACCGAGTGTGAAGGGGATGTGCACGAGGATCGTTCGAATCCGATCCTTGCGAATTCTCGGTGAGAATCCACAACCGCAAAGCCTAGCGAAACCGGACTGAAAAACCAAGTCCTTGATTGGATCGGATTCGACTTTTTGTCGGCATCATGCGTGCCAAAGCCAGCCGAAGCGGGTCAATCCAAGGATTCACGCCGAACGATGAAGAAACCACCCGGCGTCTCCACCGGTTCGGTGGTGAGTGCGCCCACTTGCAGGGTTTCCACGACACGCTCGTACGCGCTGAATTTGGTGTCGCGGAACCAAGGCAACTGGGATCCGCCACGAAACGCGAAAATGCCGTCGCTGTGCTCGCGGGCCAGGGCTTCGAAGGACGCGGGATCGGCCAGGACCTTTTGGTTGATCTCGCGGGCCAGGGCTTCGGCCTCCGCGCGCGATCGGGTCACCTGGGTCGGCGCACCCTGGGCCGAGATGTGGCTGATCAGAATGTCGGACGTGGCGCGTTTGTACACTTTGAGACGTTTGATGATGGCGTAGCCCGCCTGGGTCTCGACCACCCCGCTGACGCCGTCGTAGGGCAACGCGTCCACGGCCTGGGCCATGGTGTTGGCCAGCGCGTTCTTGCCGCGGTGGAAAATGCCGAAGCGACCGTTTACCGCGCGAAAATCGCTGTGCTCGGTGACCAGCGTTTCGAAATTGTCGGCCGTCACCTTGGGGGCCAACGCTTCGGCCAACGCCTTGGCCTCTTCGGGTGAACGGCGCAGGTGCGCCCCGGTGGCCGCCACCGATTTCAAATGAACCGCGATGTCCTTGTGTGTGAACAGGATGATGCGGGCGCAAAAATGCTTGGGCGTCACGCTGTTGCGGCGAACGATGTGGTAGCCGAAGCCGGTCTTGACCGGTTTGTGAAAAATGGCGCCGTCTTCCAACTTGCGGACCGCCTTTTCGAACGCGGGCGCCATGGAGCCTCGATTGAAACCGCCCAAATAGCCGTCGTTGGCCGCGGAGGGGCCGTCGGATTCGGCCGCGGCGATGCGCTCGAAGGACGAGGGGTCGGCCAGCACTTTGGCCAGCAATTCCTCGGCGCGCGCCTTGGCCTCGGCCTTGTTGCGGTGCACGTGCTCCGGGCGTTTGTCCGCGCCGAAGTACGAAATCAAAATATGCGAGGCCGCATAGGTCTTGTGAATGGGGAAGTATTGATCGGATTGGTCCGGCGTCGTCCCCCAAGCGGCGTGGCTCATCGCCAACCATAGGAATGCGACCCAGATGATGCGGGCTTTCATGGTTCCTCCCGAACTGTTGGTGCCGGGAAATCCTAACCCGGACCAGCCGGAAAATTTCAAGAATTTCCCATGCGAACGAATCGGGAGGGAAGCGCGGGTGGTGGCGGGTCCCGGTTTCATACCCCTGCCCAGGCAATCGAGACCCGACACCCTCGGCCGCCCAGCCGACTATGATGCAGATTTGGCCGTGCAGCCGCCGTCCACCACCATGTCGTGGCCGGTTACGAACGAAGCTTCCGCCGAACAGAGCCACAGCACCGCGTTGACCACCTCCTGGGCACTGCCCAGCCGGCCGAGGGCGTGCATGCGTTCGATCTTCTCGCGCATCGCCGGAAAGCTCAGGATGCTGTTGACCATCGGCGTTTCCACGAAACCCGGGCACACGGAGTTGATGCGCACCCCCTTGCGGGCGTATTCGGACGCGGCCGCACGGGTCAGCCCGACCACCGCGTGTTTGCTGGCCACGTAGGACGAGAGGCCGATGGCGGTGCCCGTCAACCCGAGAAAAGACGCGGTGTTGACGATGGCGCCCTGGCCTTGGCGGACCATGATCGGGATTTGGCGCCGCATGCACAGCCAAATGCCCTTGACGTTGATTTCCATGATACGGTCCCATTCGTCCTCGCGAATGTGGGCCAGGGGCATGGCGCGCTTGCCGCTGATGCCGGCGTTGTTGAAGGCGCAGTCGATGCGGTCGCAGAGGGCCAGGGTTTTTTCGATCAAGCGGTCGACCTCGATGGCCTGGGCCACGTCGGTTTGGAAGAAATGGGCCTTCCCTCCGGCGTCGCAAATGTCCCGGATCGTCGCTTCACCGGCCTTGGTCGCGATATCGCCGATGACGACCTGAGCGCCCTCGGCCGCGAAGCTCAGTGCCGCGGCGCGGCCGATGCCGTTGGCACCGCCCGTGATCAACACGGTCTTTCCCTGGTAGCGGGTGGTCATGTGGTGTTTCCTTTCTCATGTCGAATGATGGATGTGCAATGGGCTAGAGCGAGCGTTACGGAAAATGGGCGATTTCCGCTCAGACACCGCCGGCAACGGCGCCGCAACGGGATGCCGTCTCGATCAGGGTTCGGGCGGCCAAAGGGCTTCCGCCCGCCCGTGCGAACGAAGCGCCGATGCGCTGTGCGGCTTCGCGATAGGAGGCATCCGCGAGTACCTTTTTGACCGCGGTGCGCACGTTGGTCTCGGTCAGGCGGCCGAACCGCAGGCCGACGCCTGCGCCGGCCTGCGTCACCTGCCGGGCGATCACCGGCTGATCGTCGCGGATCGGGGCCACGATCAGCGGTAGCCCGTGGGCCAGCGACTCGCAGACCGTGTTGTGACCGGCGTGGCAGAACACGGCGTCCACGTGGGGAAGCAGGGCGAGCTGCGGCACCCGCGGTGCGGTGATGAAATTGGCGGGCGTCCGGTTCCGCCAGGCTTCGGGCGCCACCAGGATCACCTGACAAGGCATCTCCGCCAGCGCCTCGGTGACGACGTGGTAGAAGCGGGGATCGCGATCGCGGTTGACGGTGCCCAAGGTGATCAGCAGCCGCGGACCCGATGGACTCAGGCGGTCCCAGGGGAAGTTCTCCTTTTGTGGCCGCGATGCCAGCGAGGGGCCCACGAAGGTGAACGGCGCCTGGAATTGGTCGAACCGGCCGCTGAATTCCGGCGTGCTGAATACCAGGTTGGCCAGTGGCGAAAGATCGGGTCTCGGCCATACCTCCATGTCGCAAGCCCGTTGCAGGTCGGCCAATACTTTGGTGATCCAGCGGTCGGCGATGTCCCACACCTTGAAGATGGCGGCGGTCGTGGTCACGGTGGCCACCCAGGGGATCTGTTTGCGTCGGGCCGCGAGCGCTCCGGACAACATTTGCTGGTCGGTGACGATCATGTCCGGAGCAAGCACGTCGATCGCCCGTTCCACCTCGGGAAGGGTGGCTTGGGCCAGGGGGCAAACGAACGCTTCGAAGAGGAAGCGCACGCTCTCGAGACCGCGCACCTCGGACGCCCGCTTGGACAACGGTTCCAGCAAGTTACGGGCGCGAACGCGGTCGAAGGCGTGGAAATGGGCGCCCTCGGGAAGGAGCGGCAGGACTGCCTTGACGTGGCCCAACCAATGAATCTCGTGGCCTTGCCGTTCCAGTTCCCCAGCCACCCCGATCAGGGGGTTGATATGACCGGTCAGCGGAGGAACGACGAACAGGAAGCGCGTCATCGCACACCCCCTGGCACCATCGCCGGGCGGGTCGCCAGCCAGGCCAGCAATTCGTCGCGAACCCGCGCGGTCGCCTCCCACATGATCGAGTGGCTACAGCCATCGAACAGTTTCAATCGGGCCTGGGGCAGGGTGGCGACGAGTGCCTCGCCGCGCTCGCGAATGTCGGAATGCTCGCCGTAGAGTGCCAGCACCGGCACCTGGACGGAGGCGATCCGCGTATCGGTGATCGGCGGGGTGCGGCGCAGATCCGCGATCAGGCTGGTCTCCTGAATCAGTTCCCGAGCGTTGCGGGCCAAGCGATTGCGTTTCCTGGCGCTGTGGCGACCCAACCAATCCTGGAAATGAAGCGCGATCTTGTGATTGGCGGCCTCGCCTTCGAGACTCAGCGTCGCCGCCATTTCCTCGCCCCAGCCGGCCACGTGGGCGTGAGCTTCGATCAATACCAGGCTGTCGACCCGTTCGGGATGCGCCATGGCATAGGCGAGCGCCAGCAGGCCGCCGAAACTGTTGCCCACCAACACGACCGGTGCGTCGAAGGCGGCTCGACGAATGACGCCGTCCAATTCCGCCACGAAGCTGCCGAGATCGTAGCCGGAGACCGGCCGATCGCTGCGACCGTGGCCGCGCAGGTCGTACAGCAACACACGCCGCTCACGCGCGGTGGGGTTGGCCATCGTGAAGTACCAGCTACTCAGGTTGTCCATGACCAGGCCGTGCAGAAAAACCACCGCCGGTTGAGCCAGTCCCTCAGCGCCCAGACACTGCACATGCAGGTTCAATCCTTGGATGTTCCATTCCGTCATCGAAAAACTCCGTGATTTCGTCGATCAAGGCCTGCGTGGCTTCCATGTGGAGGTTGTGTCCGCCCGCCAGCTCGCGTAGCCGACACTGGGGCAGCACCCGCGCGAGTCGATCACCGACCCCGCGACAGGGCGAGCGATTGCCGTAGAGGGCGAGGACCGGGCGCCCGAGACAGGCCAATAGGGCGTCGGGAATGTCCCGGGCATTTTTGAAGTCGGCCACACAACTGGTTTTGCGCACCAGGCGCACGAGGTTCGAGAGCAGTCGCAGCGCTTGACGGCCGCCGGAAATCAGGTTGCGCGCGGAGGTGTTCGGCAACTTCTCCATCATTTCCCTGGGAGACAGGCTCATGAACGACTGCATTTCTTCGAAGTTGGAAGGCGGGAGCGGGGCCTCGATCACCACCAGCCGGCGCACCCGGTTCGGATGGTAGAGGGCGTAGGTCATGGCGACCAACGCGCCCCAACTGTGGCCGACCAGATCGACCGGGCGACCGTCCGGCTCGAAGTGATCGATCAAGCCGCCCAGATCGGCGGCCATGGTGTCGAGATCGTAACCCTCCGGCGGCGCCTCCGACTTGCCGTGGCCGCGCAGGTCGTGCATCAGCACGCGGCGGTTTTTGGCCAGGGCCGGCGCGAGGGTGAAGTACCAGCCGACCAGGTTGCCCAGCAACAACCCGTGCAGGAGGAACACAGGTGGCTCGGCGTCGGCGGATCGGTTCGGCCCCATGGATTGCACATGGAGCCGAACGCCGTTGGCGTCTACGAACGACATTTGGCGATGAACTCCGCCACGTCGCCCACGGTCAACGCGATGATTTCCTCCAGATCTTTGCCCGAGAGCCATTCCACGAAGTTGATGTCTTCGCCGAAGTGGGCCTGCAGCTTTTCGGCAAGGGCCACGAATTCAATACTTTCCAGCTCCAATTCACCATTGAATGAGGTGTCTTGGGTGATTTCGATTTCTTCCACCCAATCTTCTCCAATGACATCGCGAATGAATGTCGTGATGGTATCCAGCACTTCAGATTTGGTTTGCAACATTGATTTCACCTCTTAACCGTCCAACTCATCATGAAATCGAGACCGCTTTCCTGATCTTGTCCGGGAACTTGTTCGTCTGTTTGTTCGGCGCCGCCGACATGTGACGGCATGGCGATCCGATCTTGGTGGTGCTTCGTTGACTGGGGTGAAGCGTCCCGCGAGGTCGAGCGGCTGTCCCAAGAGGCGATCCAGCGCGCCCCTCGGTCCCGGTTTTCCACCCGCAGCCGCGCCGGCTCCACAGCGGTGATGGCGCAGTCGTGCGGGTTGGATCCACGCGCCTCGCCCCACAGGTGGGCGAACGCGCATTTGGCGGCCCAGAAGCGGGCCAGGGCGAGAGCGTCGTCTTCGCGGGGCAGGAGGCCCCGTTCCGACTCCGCCAGAAAGGTTTCGGCGGCGGGGAGGTCCACCGGATCGCCATCGGGTGTCAACGGCAGGATGGCCAGACCCAGGTCGTGCTCCGTGAGCCGAGCGATTGCCACATCACCCTGCGCGGCAACCGCCACCTGGTGATTTCCATATGGGCTTTCCACCCGAACCATGCCCTCCGCCGGTCCGGTGACGCGCAGTTCCGCGGGGAACACCGACGTCCGGCCCCCCTGCATCAGGTCATGGCGGACGGCATCCTTGGCGGCGATGCGGCCGTTGAGCCATTGGCGTTTGCCCCGTGGCGGCAGGCGGTCGTAGGCGTCGCGTTCCACTTGGGTCAGGAACCGACGAGCCAGGTAGTCGCGCGAGGGAGCGCTGCGATAACGGTCGAACAGCACCAGGGAACGCTCGGGGTGCGGCACCGCCAGGAGATGCGCCTCCGCTCGCAGGATGACGGGCCACATGCGGCGGTCCGTATCGAACCGGCGGTCGCGCCAATCTTCGATGCGGGCCCAGACGCGGCCGTCCCGGTTCAATTCCATGTCGGCGGCGGCCTCCTTGGCCGTCACCTCGCGTATGTGGACGGTGCAGTCGAGGCGTTGCCCGACGGTCGGATCGGGTCCGTAGAACAGGATGCGGCGCAGACCGATCGGCATCGCCAACCGGTCGACGGTCGCGCGCGCCATGATCCAGTACCCGAACAATTGGCCGGCGTTGTCCAGCAGGCTGCCGGGTCCTTGACGGGCGACCAGCCGGCCGCGAATGCCGCCGTCGCAAATGCCGTGAAAGGTCTCGATGCCCTGATAGGCCGGGCCGTGGAACATCCAGCGTTCGCGGTACAGGGTTTCCGCGTCGATGGAGGTGGGCGTTTCGTCGGGAAGCGTCTTTGTCTCCACCGTGGGTGCTTCCGGGTATCGATCGGCCAGCACCGTTTCCGCCCGGGCATAACCCTCGAGGCTGATGGCCAAACGGTCGTGACCCAGTCGTTTCGTGCGAATCTCCAGGTCCACCGGGTCGGTCACGACCAGCCAACGAAAGGCCTGCAGCTTTTCCAATGCGACGACCACTTTCCCTGGGGCCGCCTGACGGGCCGCCTCCAACAAGATTTGAATCGACATGGTCATCGGCACCACCGGATAACGGTCGGCGATGATCGGCCAATTCGGTGGCTGTGCGAAAAAGCTGTGATCGAGCAGTTCCGGGCAGGCCTGGACCGAGAGCCGTCGGTGGGTAGTGCGCGTCTCCGTAAGGTCGATGACGGGGCCACGCTCGCGCGGGGTCGTGTCGGTCGGAAGTTCCACCGCCTCGTTCGAGCGACCGGAAGGCGCCGATGGGGTTGGCGAATCCGGCGGCGGGGGCGGCGTCGCCTGGCGACTCGCCGGGTTGGTACGCCGCGCGGGAGGCGTGGAACGCCAAGCCTCCAGGATGTCCGCACTCGCCGTCTCCAATTCTCGAAGGATCGTTTGAAATCCTTGCGCCACCGGATGTGTGGCGCGTTCGCCGGTCGGTGGAACGGTTTTCCTTTCGGTCTTGCTCTCGGCAGGATTCAGGTCGAGCCGGGTGTCCAGGCGAACCAGGGGCACGCCGAGCGCCAATTTGCGGGTGGCCGATGTGCGAGCGGGCTTCGCTCGGGATGTTTCTGACGTGGCTTGCGCACTGCCCAGAACCGCGAGATCCACCAGTGCCCCTTCGCACCAGAGCGCCGCGGCGAGGTGACAAAGTTGCACCAATCCACTGCGTTTGGGAAGGTTGGCGGAGATTGCCAGATGCGGGTGGCGTCCCAGGCTGTCGTCCACGAAGCCGGGCAGGCTGCCGGTACCGACCTGGACGAAGACCCGGAAACCGGCGTCGTGCATTTTCTCCACGAGAGGTCGAAAGCGTACCGGCTCGACCAGGTGGCGAACGGCCAGCTCGCGAATGGCGTCGACGTCCGTGGGATACGGCGCGGCAAGGGTGGCCGACCACAGCGGAAGCGATGCGGGTTGGAGCGGAAAGGCTTTGAAGAAGTTCTGGTGGGGGCCGAGGTAATCGGTGAAGAGCGGCGAATGGAAGCCGCTCTGGAAGGGCAGGCGCTGAGCCAGGACCCGCATGGTCCGCAGGCGCCGTTCGGCCGCGGCGATCGAGGCCTCGCAGCCGCAGATGATGACCTGACGGGTGCAGTTCTCGTGGCTGATCACGATGTCCGCCAGGTTCGCGATCGCTTGTTGGGCCTTTTCCAATCCGCACCCGGCGGCCAGGAAGACCACCCCCGGGACCTCCAGGGTTCCCGGCTTCAATTGGTCGATGAAGGCGTCCAGTTGGTCGCGGGGCAGACAGTCGGCGGCGATCATGGCACTCCATTCGCCGATGCTGTGGCCGGCGAGTGCATCGGGGCCTATGTTCAGTCGTTCGAGGACTTCCGTCAGCAGTCGATTGGTTTGGATGATGCCCATGCCCGCGCTTTCCAGTTGTTCGGGACTCAATGCGACCGGGTGGGCTTGGGACGGGACGGCCATGCCGAAAAAGGCGGCCAGGTCGTCCAGGCGCGGTTCGAATGAGCTGTCCACGCCGGGATAGAGGAACGCCAGCTTGCCGCCGCGGGAGAGCAGGCCATCGGGGGAGAAGTAGATGCCCTCGCGCCCACGCCAGGCTCGACCGCGGGAGGCGATGATGCCCGCGCGTTTGCGTCGCTCGGGTGTCGGATCCAAAATGGCGAGCCGGAGCAAGGTTTTGGGATCGGGCTCCGCCTGGCGGTTGGTCTCCAGATCGCGGGCGAGGGCTTCCGGCGTATCCGCGGCGAAGATCGCGATCGCCGGCGGTACGGGCTTCGAGATCGCCTCGACGGTCGTTGTCGCGGATGCCTGAGCGTCCGAGTCGTGGGCGACCTTTCGTGGTGCCGGAATCCCAATCCCTTCCAATACGACGTGGGCGTTGATGCCGCCGAACCCGAAGGCGTTGACGGCCGCGATGCGGGAGCCCCGGGGATCGGTTGGCCAGACGCGCGCCCGATCGATCGGCGCGAAACGCGTCCGGTCGAAGATGTCGTGGGGTTGTTCGCAATGGAGCGTGGGCGGGAGTTCGGCGTGGTGGATCGCCAATGCCGCCTTGATCAGGCCCGCGATACCCGCCGCCGGCATGGTGTGTCCGATCATCGACTTGACCGACCCGATCCCGATGCGGTCTTCTTCGTGGGTCGCCGAGCCGAAGAAGCGGGCCAGGGTCGTCAATTCGGCTTCGTCACCGGCCGGCGTGCCCGTGCCGTGCGCTTCCAGGTAACCCAGCTCCTCCGGATCCAGGCCCGCTTCGGACCAGGCTCGTTCCAGCGCCATGAGCTGCCCGCTCACGGCCGGGTTCATCAAACCCGCCGCCCGTCCGTCGCTGGAAATGCCGCAACCGCGAATGACCGCGTAGATACGGTCGCCGTCGCGCGCCGCGTCTTCGAGGCGTTTCAGGCACACCATGCCCGCGCCCTCGCCGATCAGCAGGCCGTCGGCACGGCGATCGAACGGGCGAATCCGTTGCCGGCGCGAGAGGGCGCCCAGTTGGCAGAAGACACTCCAAAAGGCCACGTCGTGACTGAGATGGATGCCGCCCGCGAGCATGAAGTCGCAACGTCCCGAACGCAACTCGCGCACGGCCTGGTCCACGGCCAGCAGCGAGCTGGCACAGGCGCCGTCCACGGTGTAGGCGGGCCCGAACAGGTTCAGGCGGTTGGCGAGACGCGAGGCCGTCAGGTTGGGAACCAGGCCGATGGCCGTGTCGGGTCCGTAATGGCCCAGTTTGCCCTGGAATTCGGTCTTGATTTGGCGGAGCGCCGAGTCGCTCAAGTTGGGCACCAATTGGCGCAGGGCGCCCACCAACTGCTCCGAGGTACGGACGTGTTGTTCCAGGCGAGTCATGCCCGCCCCGATATAGTTGCCGCGGCCGATGATGACCCCGGCACGGCGCGGATCGAAATCTTTTTCCGTGAGGCCCGCATCGGCCAGGGCCTCCGCGCCGACACGCAGGCTGATCAACTGGTCCGGCTCGGCGCCGTCGGCAGCGACCGGCATGATGCCGTACGCCAGCGGATCGAAGTCGGCCAAATCGTCCACGAAGCCGCCACGGCGGCAGTAAAAGCGATCCGGCGCATCGCTGTCGGGGTCGTAGTAGACCGGGTCCCAGCGATGGGCCGGCACTTCCGTGATCGCATCCACGCCGCCGCGGATGTTCGACCAGTAGGTGGCCAAGTTGGCGGCGCCCGGAAAGAGGCAGGCCATTCCGGTGATGGCGACGGCGCAGCCGTTCGTGCCGATGGCATCGGGAGTGGCCGGTTTGCGGGAGGCGTCGTTGTTCATGGCGATGGTCCTTGGTAGTCGTTCGGCACGGCACAGGCGCGCGGGTTGCGGGGTACGGGCGACCGCGCGGGCCACCCGACCGGAAGGAGGCCGATCAGGTCATGCTCTCGGGAGAAGCACACATCAGGACGACCTGAGTGTCTTCGCGGCTTCCGTGGTGAAGTTCGTTCATGAAGGCGGCGACGCCGGATTCCAGGGGGATCAGGCCGATGCCGCGGCGCGCGTATTCGCGTTCCAGCTCGGGGGAGACCATGCCGCGACCGGCCCAGGGACCCCAGTTGATGGACACCACCCGGCCCTTGAGACGGGTTTGCAGGGAGTGCGCGATTTTGTCGAGCACGTCGTTGGCGGCCGCGTAATCTACCTGGCCGCGGTTGCCGAAGGCGCCCGCTACCGAGCTGAAGAACACCACGAAGCGCGTATCCTCGCGAAGCTGCTTGGCGAGCACCAGGGCGCCGAAGACCTTGGTGTCGAACACGCGCTCGAAGCTCTCGGTCGTCTTGTGGCGCAACAGCTTGTCCTCCACCACGCCGGCGCCGTGGATGACCCCGTCGATGGTGCCGTGCCGTTCGTAGACCCCTTCGATGTAGCTTTCGAAAGCCTGGTGATCGCGCACGTCCAGGGCGGTGTAGGTCACCTCGCTGCCCGCTTGGTGCAAGGCACTCAGGGTGGCCCTGATCTCGCGCCGAGCGAGAATGCGGTTGGCCTCGCTCTCGATCTCCGATGGCGGTCGCTTGCCGCCGCGCTCGATCAGGACCCTGCGCAGGGTGCGCAGGTCGGCAGCCGCCGCGATATCGCCGGGCTCCTCGCCTTCCGGGATCGGCGAGCGTCCCACCAGCTCCATGCGGCAGCCGTAGCGTCGCGCCAGCTCGATCGCGATCTTGGCGGTGATGCCGCGGGCGCCGCCCGTCACCAGGATCACGCTGTCGGACCCCAGTTCCAGGCGATCGACGGTGGACTCCACCTCGGCGGGCAGGGTGGCTTCCACCACGCGTACCGCGCGCCGATTGCCGTCGGCATAGGCCACTTCCGTCAAGGGTTTGTCGGCCAAGAGTTCGGTCTCCAGGTAGCTGGCCAGGTCCTCGACCGCCTCTTCCAGGTTCAGGTCGACCCAGTGCGCGCGAAGTTCCGGCCATTCCTTGGCCACCGATTTCACCAAACCGGCGATGCCGCCGCCGCGCGAGAAGGTCATGTCGTCGTCGGCGAGGCCGTGGCGGTAGTGACCGAACCCGCCGCCCATGCCGCCGGCGGCCAGCAGGTAACGCGCGCCGTTGATGAGCACGGTCTGCATCAGTTCGAAGAATTGCTTGATATCGGTGACGTAGGCGCTGGGGGCCAGGCCGCCCAGATGGATCAACCCGTCCACGTGACCGAAGGTCTCCGAAGCCTTTTCCCCGGTGGCGATGATGCGCACCTGGGCGCCGTGGGCCACCAGGCGGTCTCCCAGGGCCGGGGCCAGACCCATGGTGTCGTCGGTGATCAGGAAGTGCATGCCCTGCAGGCGATGGTCGCCCTTGATGGCGTGGGGCACCTCGTCGACCGCGAGCACGTAACGCGACACCGTGGCGAGCCGGTCCTCATCGCCCCGCGCTGCCCCTATGTCGCCGGTAGGGCGGCGGGTTGCGGCGCCGGATGCCTCGGCCGAGCGATCCCGTTGCCGCTCCAGCCAATCCACGATCGCCCGCAGTGTTTTCATCGCTGCCAGGGCTTCGACCATTTCGTCCTGGTCGCCGCTCTGCATGTCGCTCATGCCCAGGCGGTCCGCCAACTCGCCCACGATTTCGAGGCGTTTGATGGAGTCGATCGAAAGGTCGGCTTCGAGGTCCAGATCCAAATCCAGCACTTCTTCCGGATAGCCGGTCCGCTCACCCACGATGTGCAGCAACAAGGTGCGAAGGTCGGCCGTCGGCTCGTTCGCCGAGTCCATGGCCGCGACCGGGTCATCCGCCGAGGGAGCCATCTGGTCGAGCCAGGTCAACATCGAACGCAGCGTCTTCTGGGACGCCAACTCTTCCATCAGCGCGTCGCTCTCTTCGCCGATCCGATCCTTGAAACCCAGCCGTTCCGCCAGTTCTCCAATGATCTCGATTCGCTTGATGGAGTCGATGGAGAGGTCGGCTTCGAGGTCCAAATCCAGGTCCAGCATGTCTTCCGGATAGCCCGTTCGTTCCGCCACGAGGGCCAGCAGGGTGGTTTTCGTGTCGAAACCCGGATGGGGCCGATTCGTGGCCTCGGCTTCCACGCCATTCGCGATGGTCGCTCCCACCGGCTGCCACTGTTCGCGATCGACGGCCGACTCGGTGGCGAAGTCCAGGGTCGGCTGCATCAGGGATTGCACCGGATCCGCCGGTTGACGACCCAGGTAACCCAGCATCACCTCGCGGCTTGCCTGCACCATTTCCCGAACGCTTTGCAGATAGGTCATGACCGTCTGATCGCGCTCGGCACTCGCCGCGACCTGGGGTGCGGTGCTGGGGAGCTGCACCGGTTCGGACATGATCTTGAGGCCGTGAGCGGGCATGGCGCCGCGTTTGGGTTTTGCCAGCAATCCGTCGACGAACCAGGTGGTGGCGGGCAGTTCCGCCGGACCGCCGGTCATATCCAGAACGCGGGCGCCCCGATCGCGCAAGAGTGGTGAGGGATCGATCGGTTTGCCCAGGATCGCCAGCTCCGCCAGTGCGCGGCACCATTGGCGTAGGCCCGGTTCGCCGACCCGATCGGTGACGATTCGGTGGTGAGGTCGATCTTTCAGGATCCTGTGGGTCAGGTTCGTGAGAACCGAGCCCGCGCCCACTTCCACGAAGATGCGGGCCCCGGCGCGGTACATCGCCTCGATTTGTTCGGTGAAGCGAACCGGGCTGACCAGGTGTTCGGCCAGAAGGGCGCGGATCTGGGTTGGATCTTCGGGATAGCGTGCGGCGGTCGTGTTGGCGAACACCGGCAACTCGGGTTTGCCGATGTCCCCTTCGGCCAGCTTCTCGGCGAAGGTCGTTTCGGCTTTGGCCACGACCGGGCTGTGGAAGGCGCAGGCTACCGGGATCCGTTTTGCGGCGATCGATGCAGCCTCCAGGCGTTCCATCGCGTGTTCGACGGCCGCCGTGGTCCCCGAGATTACGGTTTGCTGCGGATGGTTGAGGTTGGCCGAGACCACCTCGGAATCCTCTCCGAGGATCGCCGCGATGGTGTCGGGTGAAGCGCTGACTGCGGCCATGGTACCGGGATCGTCCCCGGCGGCTTCCAGTAGGCAAATGCCGCGATGTTCACTCAGCGGCAGCAGATCTCGTTCGGCGAGACCGCCGGCGGCGCAGAGTGCCACCAACTCGCCGTAACTGTGGCCCGCCAGCATGTCCGGCACGCAGCCGACCTCGTCGAGCAGGCGTTTCATCGCCAAGCCGGTCATACCCAGCACCGGTTGGGCGACCCGCGTGTCGGTAATCGCTTGGCGTTGCGCCTCGCGCTGGGCGGGGTCGTGGGCGGTGGGCGGGTGGAGCCGGTCGCGCCAGGGGGCGCCCATTTCGAGGATGTCGTTCAATTGGGGAAATGCCACGAATATCTCGGCCAGCATGCCTGGCCGTTGACTTCCCTGGCCGGGAAAGAGGAAGGCGACCTTGGCGTCCGGTTCGATGCTGTCCGGTTTGAGGGTCCACACGTCTTCGACGGTCTCACCGGTGTCGATTGCCTTCAGTTTCGCGAGCAGGTCCGCCTCGTTCTCCGCCAGCAAGGCGAACCAAACCGGATGGTCGACGTCGCGGGCCGCGGTCAGGGCCAGGTCGCGCAGCCGGACGGGGGCGTCGCCGCCCAGGTACTCGTGCATCTCGCGGACGCGTTGCCGCGCCGAGGCCGGGTCGGGCGCGCGGAAGAGGAACAACTCGACCGGCCATTGCTCCAGCCCGGTTTCGGGTCGCTGGGCCTGCGGCGGTGCGCCAAGCACGGCGTGGAAGTTGGTTCCGCCGAAACCGAAGGCGCTGACCCCCGCCACCCTCCGGTTCCCGCTCCAGGGCCGGGCCGTGGCGTTAAGCGTGAAGGGGCTGTGGTCCGGTTGGTGGATGTCGTTGGGGTTCTCGATGTGTAGTGTGGGTGGCAACACCTTGTGATACAGCGCTTTGGCGCACTTGATCAGGCCCGCGATGCCGGCCGCGCATTTGGTGTGGCCGATTTGGCTCTTCACCGAGCCCAGGCCACAGGTGCCGGGCAGGGCCCCGCCCTCCACGAAAACCTCGGTCAGGGTTTGCAGTTCCGTCCGGTCGCCCACCACGGTCCCGGTCCCGTGGGCTTCCACCAGGCCCACTGCCCCGGGCGTCACTCCGGCTCGCAGGTAGGCCCGCCGAAGTGCCCGAACCTGGCCTTCCTTGCGCGGTGCGGTCAGGCCGAGGCTCTTGCCGTCGCTGCTGCCGGCGATGCCCTCCAGAACCGCGTAGATGCGATCGCCGTCCCGTTCGGCGTCGGCCAGCCGCTTCAGCACCACCGCCGCGACACCCTCGCCGAGTACGATGCCGTCGGCCGCCCCGTCGAACGAACGGCAGGCCCCTTTGCGCGAGAGGGCATGCACGCTGGAGAACATCAGGTAATCGTTGATGCTGTTGTGCAGATCGCCGCCGCCTGCCAGGACCATGTCACTGGTGCCGCAGATCAGCTCCTTGGCGGCCAACTCCACCGCGGTCAGCGAACTGGCGCAGGCCGCGTCGACCGTGTAGTTCACCCCGCCGAGGTCCAGCCGGTTCGCGATGCGGCCGGCGATGACGTTGGCCAGTACGCCGGGGAAGGAGTCCTCGGTGAGGCGAGGCAGGGCCGCGTCCAGTTCCGCAGGCATGTTGCCCAGAAAGTGCGGGAACATATTGCGGAACCCGTAGGCGCCGCCAAGATCGGTACCCGACTCGGCACCGAAGATGACCGAGGTTCGTTCGCGATCGAACTCGCGCTGGTCGTATCCCGAATCGGCCAAGGCACGGCGGGCCACTTCCAATGCCAGCAACTGCACCGGTTCGATGGCGGCCAGCGATTGCGGCGGGATCCCGTAACTCAGGGGATCGAAGGCGACCGGGTCGATGAAACCGCCCCATTTGCAGCCGGTCTTGCCGTTGCCGCCGTTGCCTTCGGGATCGTAGTAGTCCTCGATGCGCCAACGTTCGGCGGGCACCTCGCGCACGGCGTCCACCCCGTTGATGATGTTCGACCAGAAGCTGTCCAGATCCGGTGCGCCGGGGTAGACGCACGCCATGCCGACGATGGCCAGCTTCATGCCGCTCGCGGTCGGTTGCACTTCCGAAAGCCGCGTCTCCCATGTCTGTTCGAGCAGTTTCGTGGCATCGGTCGTGACGCGCTGGTGCAACTCGTCGATGCCGATCGGCTCGCGGTGCATGGCCGCGACCTGACCGATCATGACCATGCCTTCCCGAAGCCGGCGCTCGGAGGTGACCTCCACCAATCGGTCTCCCTGGCGCTCGATGCCCTTGCTGGCGATGCGCAGGCGTCCGACGTTCAACTTTTCCAGCGTTTCCCAAATCTCGCGCTGTTCGCGGCCCGCTTCGCGGAGGCGCCGCTTTTCGGTTTCGAAGGCTGCGGCGAACGGCGTGTCCAGGCACCTGGTCGCATGGCCCGGAGCGGTTTCGAGTAGTACGGTCTTGTGATGCCGCAGCATTTGTTCCTGGTATTCGGGAAGTACCGCGCCGCTTTGCACGGCTTCGCGCGTGGCGATGTAGGCGGTGCCCATCAGGACCCCGATCTTGGCACCGCGCGCGGCCAAGGGTCCGGTCATGGCCGCGACCATCGCCGCCGAACGCGCGTCGTGTATCCCGCCGGCGAAGAGCAACTGTAATTTTTCCGGGTGATCGAAGTGGCGCAGGCGTTCGATTTGTTGCTCCCAAAGGGTGAAGCTGGAGCGGGGTCCCACGTGCCCGCCGCATTCCCGGCCCTCGAACACGAAGCGCCGGGCGCCGTCCTTGAGGAACAGATCGAGCAACCCCGGAGCGGGTACGTGGAGATAGGTCTGGATGCCGTCGTTTTCGAGGGCGCGCGCTTGGGAGGGGCGGCCGCCGGCAATCAACACGACCGGAGGTTTGAATTCGCGAATCAACGCGATGTGGGCCTCGCGCAGTTCGGCCGGTGCGAATCCCAAGATGCCCACGCCCCAGGGTTTGTTACCGACGAGTTCGCGGGTTTCCGTCATCAGGCGTCGCACCTGGTCCGGGCGCAGCAGCGAAAGGGCCAGAAAGGGAAGGCCACCGGCTTCGGCCACGGCATCGGCAAAGCCGGCGGTGTCGCTGACCCGTGTCATGGGTCCCTGGGCGATGGGGAACCGGGTGCCGTGCGCCCTTGCCAGCGGGCTGTCGGCGGCGAGGGGCTCGAGGGCTCGTGCCTGGCGGAGGTGTCCGCTCATGGCTTGCAGGAAGTCGTGGATCAAGGCGCCGATATGGTTCAGTCTTTGGGCCAGGGGTTTGGCCAGGGCCGCGTCCTGACCGGCTGGAATCAGTTCCTCGGAGATGTCGGACCAGCCGAAGCGATCGGTGATGTCGTCCTCGTTCGCTTGCTCCAGGTTGGCCGCTGCCGAGCCTGGCAAATTGAGGACTCGATAGCCGTTCACGACGCGCGTTTCACTGCCGTCCAGGTTTTGGAACCAATCCCGCGTTTGTTTGGGTAGGGTCGACTCCCGCATCAACACCAGTTGGCTGTCGAGCACGACAGCGTCCGCGCCCCCCGCGATGGCCGCTGCCGCCGTGTGGCGGCCGATCCCGCCCTGGGCCAGGATCGGCAGGTCCAAGGACTCGGCGATCAATCGTTGCAACAGGATATAGCAGCTCTCCTCGCCGACGCCGCCCCCGCTTTCGTCGCCTTTCGCGATCAAGCCGTATGCACCCGAGCCGGCTGCGCGATGGGCTTCCTCCACGTCGCGAACCTGTACCAGGACGCGATGGGTGTGCACGTAGGCTTCCCAACCGCTGTCGATCTCGCCGACAACCCATTGCCAGAGCGGCTCGTGGTCGGGGAGTTCGTGCACGATGTCGGCACAAAGCCGTACGCCGAAGGGTTTCTGGGCGGTCGACGCCAACTCGCCGAATGCCTGTCGGGCGCGTGAAACGTCGCGGCCGAGGTCCAGTACCGCCAGGGCTTCCGTTTGATTCAAGGCGCGGGCAAGTTGTCCGTCGGGATATTCGAGCGGCGTGATGCCGACGATCTGGAACGGAAACGCACGGGATGATTGAGAGACATGAAGTTTCGGGTCCTTGGGACCGCGTACGGAGTCGGCCGGCATCATTTCATTTCTCCTCTATTGACTTCTATGAACGGCTAGACCAATGCACCAAAGATAGGGAAGGTAGACCTCACATGAATTCACGGAAGGGATGGGGCCACTCGTGGAAAATGAGGCATTGATTCGAATGTGAACGAGTTCGGCGGAGCGGATGGGGCATCGCCATCGGGATGGGCCGGACTCCGGGCGCACGGGACCCCTGCCTCACCTCGAGAGGGGAGGTGCGGTGGAGAGATCGCGGCAGGATCGTCATGTGAAGCGTTCGGAGATGAGCCGGATGGTGGGATCTACCGATTCACATCGATCAGGCGGGACCGGATCCCCGTTGGAGAAAATCTGCTCGCTGAACGTGGCGTCATCTTAGGGCAGGGCATGACCGGGTCGCTCTGAAAAAAAAGCTGAAAACCCGCGTTTTCAGCTTTTTGAAGATCCTTTCAGTTCGTTAACCGCGTTGGTCCGTTGGGTTTGTGGTCTTGACACGGCGCAGCATGAAAGCACGGATAGAATGGTGTTTCACTTGTTGGGATGGGGTTGATCGGGTGGTGACGGGGCGTCACGTTTGGCTGTGGTGCACCCGGAAAATGCGGGGTTCTCGCGTTTCGCGCTTCCCCGATACGATCCCGGCTCGCAACCCTGGGATCGAAACGCGATTGTGTACGGGCTGCGATCGAGCTGCGCTTCCCAACAAAAAAGGGGCCGTCACGAAGACGGCCCCTTTCATTAATAAGTGTATGGTTGCGATTGCGTTCGGATGGCGCTTACCAGCGGTAGGCGGCCTTGAACTGGATGGTACGCGGCGGCTGCCGTGAGAACGAAATCGAGTCGATATCCGCATTGCGGGAGGTGATCGCGTCTTCGTTGAGCAGGTTGAACGCGTCCAAAGACAGGACCAGGCGACCGGCGCTGATGTGCAACAGGTACTCCAGGCGGAAGTCCAGACGAGACCAGTTTTCCAGTTCCTTGTCGCCCCGACGCTGCAGGAACACCGATTGGCCGATGATCTCGGGCGTGATCACGTCGCTGCCGAGTTCGGAACCGTCCTCCGTGATGAAGGCACGGAAGCCGGTGTTGTCGATGCGGTAACTGTCGCTGAAGAAGTCGCCGCTCTCGATGCGGTAGAAGGCGCTCACGCGGAAGTTCCAAGGCAGATCGTAGTTGAACCGCAGCTTGTATTCCCATTCGGGATAGTTGGGCATGCGGCCGGTGGCGTTGATTTGCTCGTTGGGATTGACGAAGGGATCGACGTTGAAGCCGTTGAAGGCTTCTTCGCCGCTCACGCTGTAGAAGTTACCCTCGATCTCGGTGTTGACGATCGATGCGCTCAACGACCAACCGTCGCCGTGGCCTTCCAGGATCAATTGATATTGATCGGTTTCGCGGAAGGCATCGTCGATGGTGGTCAGCACGACGTCGGGATTGTAGCTGTCGCTGGCCACGAACAAGGTGGGCAGGAACACGAACAGGTCGTCGAAGTTGACGCTTCCGTCCGCGTTGCGGTTGTAGATCGAGACGTTGTTCACGGCGTTGTAGTTGGTGTCGATGTTGCGGTCGACCAGGCCCAGAATGTCCTTGTTCTCGCGGTTGATGTAGACCAAGGAGGCCTTCCAGCGCTCGGCGAACTGCTTCTCGATCGTGATCGAAAGCTGGTCCATGTACGGCTGGTTGTAGTCCACCAGCGGAATGTCGCTGCCCAGCGGCGAAGAATTGCCCAGGAAATCGAAGAACTGATCGCGGTTGGCCGCGTTGATGTTTTGGTTCAGGTCCGGCGGCGTGCTGCCGGTCCACTGCCAGAATTGGGTGGCTTGATCGGCGAAGATGGCGCCATCGGCGACGCGGTCGTACTGATCGGCGAACATGCCCTGGTAGAAGCGGCCCCAGTGAGCCCGGGCGACGAGGGTGTTGTTGCCGGACAGGTCGAACGTGAAGCCTACCCGCGGAGCTACGGCCGAATCGTCGGCGGCCATCAGCGTTGCGGCGTTGGTGAATCCCGGCGTCAACTCACCTTCCCATTTGGCGTAGCGCACGCCGACACTGACGTCCAGGCGTTTGCCGACCTTGAAGTCGTCCTGAATGAAAATCGCCGTGTTGGTGGTTTCCGCATCCAGGCGCGAGTTGCCGCCCCACTCGGTGAAGGTATTGTTGAGGTCCCAATCGGCCGGATTCACCAGGTTGCCGTTGGCATCCGCGAGGGAAATCACCCAGGAGTAGTTGCCGTTGCGAATCGACTGGTCCACGAAGGCGCCGAGCGTGTACTCGCCACCGATCTTGATGTGGTGTTCGCTGCCGCCCCAGTTTTGGAAGGTGTTGAAGACCACGCGAGCGGCGTTGTTGTCCAGGTCGCGAGTGGTGTCGAACAATGCGTTCCTGTCGCGACGGGCGAAGCGAGTGAATTCGCGCACACCGGCGACGAAGCCGTTTTTGGAGAGACGGTTGTCTTCCGCGTTGTAGCCCGTCAACTTCAGCTCGAGAAAGTTGCCGCTGTTGAAGGCGTGGTTCCACGACAGGTTGTACAGCAGGGCCGGCGATTCCTGGTTGAACGAGGCGTTGGGGTTGATGGTGTTGTTGAAGCCGCGGTTGTCGGTTTCCAAATCGTCCAGGCCCACCACGAAGTTGACCGTGTCGTCCGGCGTGGCCTGCAGCGTGATCTTGCCGTACAACTTGGTTTCGGTCGTTTCGATCTGGGTATCGAAAAACGAAACTTCGGTGGCCGCGTTGGGCGCGAAGGCGTCGACGACGTTGAGATCCCGCTGTTGCTGTTCCACCGAGAAGAAATAGTAGAGGCGATCCTTGATGAAGGCACCCGCCACATCGGCGTTGAATTCACCGAACGTATCCACTTCGGTACCGGTGAAGCCCGGCTCCAGGGTGCTCGAGTTCCAGGATTCCGACTCGAAGATCGCGTGCACGTTGCCGCTGAAGGTGTTGGAACCCGACTTGGTCACGATGTTGACCAGGCCGCCCTGGAAGTTGCCGTATTCGGCACCGACGCCCAGGCCCTTGACCTGGAATTCCTGAATCCAGTTCACGTTGGGAAGCAGGAAGGAGCCGCCGAAGCCGGTGGACGTGACCGACACACCGTCGAGCGCGTAGTTGTTGGCCGCGTCGCCGGAACCACCGAAAATTCCGTCCGTGCTGGCACCCGGCACGAAGTCGAGCAGGTCGATCGCGGTTCGGGTGATGGGCAGGCGGTTGAGCTCTTCCACGTCGATGTCGAAATTGGTTTCGGTCGTGGCTCGTTGAATGAGCGATTCGGTGGCCGTGACGGTCAGCGTTTCCGTGACGTTGGCCGTGGTCTCCAGTAGGACGTCGACCACTTCCGTTTGGGTCGCGCTGACGCGGATACCCGTGACCTTTTTGGTGGGTTTGTCCGCAGCGGAAACCGTCAGAGTGTACACGCCGGGATTGAGATAGACGATGCGATACGTGCCCATCTCGTTGGTAAAGGAAGCTTTGGGATAAGAACCGTCGGGAAGCGTACACTTGACTGTGACACCGGAAATGGGAAAGCCGTTACTGTCGATCACGACGCCCGTAATGGCACCTGTCTCATTGCTTTGAGCGAAGGCCAGGGACGTGAGGAAGACAGCAAGCGCAATGGCCTGTTTCTTCATGGAAAGCCTCTTTTCGACAAATGAAATGAAGTTTTTTTGAGTTGTATGTTCGGTGTTGTATGGAAATTTTAACACACCGAAATGTTATTTGACCGTGGTTTGAATCTGTCGCTGCGCATTTATCGAGAGTTCACGGGCTTGAAGGGAAAAAGTGATGAATGAATCATGAGGCTTGGTAAAGAAATTTTGAGAGAAGCAAGGAATGAAAAATCAGGTCGTGTATGTGTTGCCGAACCGAGCTGGCATGAAGCGTCGAAATAGATGAAATGTGATTCAGCACACGGAGCCTGTACGAGATGGGCGGCGCAATCCGGTCGAAGGGACTCAGAAAATTTCTGAATCGGGTCCCCAGAAATGGGATTCGCGGCCTCGAGAGGCGCAGCGTTTTGGTTGCCTCACCGAGGGAGGGATTCTAGGGGCAGAGTCGCACCCTGACAAGCAAATCCTTTTTAAATCTTTTTTTACTTGATCCAACTCACGGTAGGTGAGCTTCCCTTTGACAGAGTGCTCGATATAAAAGGCTTGATGCAAATTCGAGAAGGCGGGTCCCGTCGCGGAATATCGAGAAGTCCGACAAAAGTACAAGTTATGGTGACCATTGCTTTTTCGATTCCGGAGTCGTATTGGGTCGTACGGACTGGGCCCTGCCGGACGCACGGGTAGTGGCCGAAACGGCTCCTTTCAAGAGATCTCGACCGTGCGGCAGGCGTTCATGTACGCGCTGTAGCCCGGTTGTGAACCGAAATCGATCTCCCGGAATCGGGCTTTGATCTCGAATCGTCGGGAGCGGGCCCGTTTCCGTCGATCCCAGGTGGGGCGCTCAGGGGTCGTCCTGGGATTCCATGGTGTTCTTTTTGGACGCGTCGATGATCTTGTCCAGTTCGAGCAGGGCCTCGTCGTTGAGCTGAATGCTGGGATCCAATTTGGTGATATTCAGGATCTTCAGGACGCCAAACGGGTAGGAGACCGGAATGTCGCCGGCCTGCCACTCCTGGTCGCGAATCTGGTGGACCAGTTCCGCGGCTTGTTGGCCCAAGGAATAGTGATCCGGTACCACGGCGAAACTGCCCATGACGTTGGTCTTGTTGACGAACGTCTCGATGCCGACCACCACCGGATTGGGGTAGTTTTTCAGGATCGGCGTCCAGGCCTTGCGGCGATAGCGATCGGAGAGGATGAAACTGTCGTTGAGGACCCAGAGGGCGTCGATCTCGTCGTCGCTCGTGAGCGATTTCAACGCGTTGCGGACGCGTTTGAGCATGCGCGAGCCGCGCTGGATCTCGATGCCCACCAGCTCGATTTGCTCCCTGGCGCACAACTCCTTTTGATTCAGGTAAAAACTCTTGAGGTGACTGCGGTAGATGACGCCTACCTTTCTCAGTGGCTTCTTCATCAGGGAGCGCAGGTTGACCAGATAGGTGATGGCCGGAACTTCGTAGTGAATGCCGGTGGCGTTGTCGAGCAGGTCGATCATCGGCTCGGCGAACACCGCCATCATGACCAGGACCGGAATGTGCGGGATCGGGCCGTATTTGTCCGTGTACTTGCGGAAAAATTCGATCGAGTAGTTGTTCATCAAGACCAACAAGCGCGGGTGATTCTTCTCCAGCGATTGATGGAATTTGGCCATTTGGCTCGACATGGAGCGCGATTGGTGCTTGGACACGAAGAAGTCCAAAATCTCGAAATCATCGGATAAATCCAGCCGGAATCCTTCGATGGCGTCTTCGAAATGGGGATTGTCCGGTCGCAGCACGAGAATCGTCTCTTTGGCCAGAAGGCTCTGCCCCAGCCAGCATGCGATCAGGAAAAAAACACCAATATTCCATCGATACAGCCGGTCGAAGGACCGGTCTGGATCAGGACGGGATTTCAATGAAGGCTCCTTTGGCTGAAATGACTCGGATAGATGATGCACACGGGTTGGCCGATCCTACCTGATTTGGGAACCGGAGATTCGGAATGGAAGTGGGGCGGAACCCGCCTCGTGGAACGGGCAAGCGAAAAACCATGTGTCGGCGACCCCTGGTCCGGGACCCTGGTGTGGTACCCGTGGTCGCTGAGACAAATGATTCGAGAAGTGAGAGGGTAGGGGAGGGTGACGCGAAAGGCATGCAGCTCCCAAAATGCTGGGATAAAGCTTTGTTTTAGGTAAATGAGAAATTGACCTGGGGTTGGTATTTTCTGCTGGGATATTGTTTTGGGTTTCTTTTAATGTTTCCTCTTTCATAGTTGAAAAAGAGGAAGCGGGTTTGCTGGGGATTGCAGGGTGGTTGATGTTATGTGACTCGAATAATTTTCTGGAAACTCTCGTCGAGAGAAACCTAGGTTCCTAGACATATTCTACACAGAGTTTGTAGGTTGTTGAACCAGGATAATTCGTAGTTCTTTCACGAATTCAGCGCATTTTTGCCTGACTTGCGTTCCCATGGGACCATCCAACCATCTTTTTTGCTACTTCTTGATATATCTCTTTTTTTGGTAGGGTCGTGGATGTGCTTGTGATCGATGTCATTGTGGTCTCAGGGGCGATGAGGGGTGCTTTGGGATTATTGTACCACTTTTTGTGCCTGATTGGCTTTATGGGGGAGGATTCCCAAGTGCAAATATCATTTTTAGTATGTGATATAGCCTTGCGTTCTCTGTGTCGATTTCTGAATCATCCGAGATGATCGGTAGTGGGCGATCACGTATTTAATATATCTAATGACGCGATGGTATATAGCAATGTTGGCGATTCGTTTCGGGTCGTTCCATAGATTCGATGGCTATCGGCTTTTGGATGGGGTTTTTGGGAAAAAATGGTTCGAGATGGTAGGTGAACGGGGCCGCTTGCACGACCGTGTCGAGAAATTCAAGTTGGGGCTCGTGTTTCCAGGCCCGATTTGATAGCCTTTAGCCGGTTCCCGAGATTTCGATCGCATCGCTTCAGGTGCCCCGTGGGGGCGTGACGGCCCGATTCGAGGCGATTTCGAGACTTGCTGTTCCATGTTGTCCTGGACCCGAGCCGTTTCTCGGGTCGTGTAGAGGGACGCCCGGGGCATCGCCGGCATCGGTCCGCGGCGGTCCTCGAGTCCGATGGTGAGCCGGGGATCGGGGTTGGACGGGGCGACGGATTCCGGGGGCGGCGGTAAGCCGGGTCGCCCGGAAGGACCGAGGCAAGGAGAGACGCAGTGCCGCAATCGAATTCGCGATCTGAGCACTCATTCAGTTTGGCTCGTTTTTGCGAAATCTTCAAAAATATGGGGTTGGTCGGGTTCGTGCTCGACGCAAATGGTCGGGTGATGTACGCCAACCCTTATCTTTGTAGTCTGTTACATGTAGATGAAACGAAGTTGCTGGGATCCGATTGGTTTGCCGAATGGATCCTGGCCGATCAGGCCGACGAGTTGCGCGCCCTGTTTCGCGAGAGTTGGCAATCCGATTCGACCGGATTGGCTCAGGTGGAATACCCCGCATTGCGCAAGGAACGGGAAGTCGTAGTGTTATCCTTGCAACAGTCGATGTTCTTCGACCGCGAAGGGCAACGGCTGGGTTTGGTGTTTGTCGGTGAAGAAGTGACGGGTCGACGTGCTTTGGAAGAAGCGCTCATCGAGAATGAAACCATCAAAAGCATAGTATTTGACAACGCGCTCGATGCGGTGATTACCGTCGACCAGAATGGAACTATCGCTTCTTTCAACAAAGCGGCAGAACACTTGTTTGGTTATACTGTGCGCGAGGTGCTGGAACGAAACGTTTCCATGCTCATGCCCGAGCCTTATCGCTCGCAACACGATTCATACATTCAACGGTATCTCGAATCCGGCAACCCCAAAATCATCGGTAAGGGTCGTGAGGCGCTGGGGCTTCGCAAGGACGGGCAAACCTTTCCCCTGTACCTAAGTGTTAGTCGCGAAGCTCAAATTGGTGGAAAAAAGATTTTTGTGGGAATTGTTCGCGATCTCAGTAAAGAAAAGCAGGTCGAGGCACAATTGCGCCAAGCTCAGAAAATGGAAGCGATTGGCACCCTCGCCGGCGGCATCGCCCACGACTTCAACAACATTCTCGGCGGGATTTTCGGCTACGTGGAGCTGATGCTCGAAGATGCCGAGGACGGCTCCTACCTCAAGGAGGACCTGCAGGAGATGATGAAGGCGTGCGTGCGCGGCAAGGAACTGGTCCAGCAGATTTTGACTTTCAGCCGTCAGGATCAGCCCCGTCGCGAGCCGGTCCACCTTCAGCCGGTCGTCAAGGAGTCGCTCAAATTGCTGCGGGCGACCCTGCCCTCCACCATCGAGATTCATCGCGACATCGACCCCAACCTCGGTACCGTGGCGGTCGACCCGACCCAGATCCACCAGGTCATGATGAACCTGTGCACCAATGCCTATCACGCGATGCGCGAGTCCGGCGGCATTCTGACCGTCAGACTCTCCCACGTCGTGTTCGACGAAACCCATAATTTCGAGGTCCGCAACTTGCCGTTCGGGCACTATGCCCTGCTGTCGGTGGCCGATACCGGCGTGGGGATGTCCGAACAGACCATGGCTCGCATTTTCGATCCCTTTTTCACGACCAAGCGGCTGGGCGAAGGTACCGGCATGGGGCTCTCGGTCGTGCATGGCATCGTCGAAAACCACGAGGGCACCATTCAGGTGGAAAGCGAACTGGGGAGGGGTACCTGCTTCAAGGTCTACCTGCCCATTCGCAACGGGAACGTGGGGGCCGGCGAGTCCCAGGACACCACCTCGAGACGGGGTCGGGAACATATCTACCTGGTGGAGGACGATCCGTTCCTGTTGAAAGTCCAGGGGCGCCTCCTGGATCGTCAGGGCTACCGGGTCACATCCTTCAAAAACGGGAGCGAAGCGCTCGAAGCCTTTTTGGCTCGTCCTGGCGAAGCCGATCTGGTGATTTCCGATCAGACCATGCCCAAGCTGGCCGGCGTCGATCTGGCCAAGTCGCTGCTCAAGCACCGGCCGAACCTGCCGGTCATCCTGACCACGGGTTTCAGCGACGTGCTCTCGCTCGAGGAAACCCAGCGCATGGGGGTTCGCGATTTGCTGATGAAGCCGGTAAAGAAGGAAGCGTTGATGGAGGCGATACGCAAAATTTTTGATGAATGACCGAAAATGGCGGTTTCGAATTGCGGAATTTTTACCAGGATTCGAGGAAAAATTCGCTTTTTTTTCACGCTGCGCCGGCGCTTCGTTCCGGAGCGCCCGTTCCGCCTCCTCCCAAAATGGCACTGCGGTTGCAAACTCATTTTTTGCAAGCCATTAGCAGTTCGAAAGTCGGGTTCGATCACCTGCCAGGAGGTCCCCATGAAAAAGCAGCTCACAGAACCTCATGCCCGCGATTTTATGCAAGCCAATGTGGTCACCATTCGCTCCGATATGGATCTCAACGAGGCCGCACGCGTTCTGTTGAACAAGGGCGTCTCCAACGCGCCCGTGGTCAAGGAGGAGGACGGCAAATCAAAATTGGTCGGATTCCTTTCCGAACGCGATTGCCTGCAGTTCCTCTCCAATGAGATCTACTACAACATTCCTGCGAAAAGTGTCGCCACGATGATGAAGATTCATCCGGTTTGCGTCAAACCCGACACCGACATATTCACCCTGGCTTCGGTATTTCTGCAGCATGGCTTCCGGCATCTTCCCGTCTGCGAGGATGGATATCTCTGCGGCATCGTCAGCCGTCGCGATGTACTCCGCTCGTTGATGGAAGTATGCAACGAATCGGAAACCCTGCAGGAACTCCAGAAAAACCGTCCGGATATGAGCAAACTGGTCAATCATCGCTTTATCGTGATCTAATCTAGCGCCCATCCGGGAACGACCGTCGCCGTCGCGTCGATTCACCTGGATGGGCACGGGATCGCCGCTTCGCCGTTGTCTCGGCAAGACACTTGTCAGGTGAGAATCGGAAGATAGGCGGCTGAGGCCCGGCGGCGTGGTTTGCCGGGCCGGTTCACGTAATTCGCGGTGCCCAACCTCATGCGGAGCCTTCTCCGCGATGTTTCCGGTGTCCAGGGATGGGTATGGACGGCGACGCCGCGCCGAGATCGATGGGAGTCGACCTCGAGCGCGGCGTTCGTGTGTTCGGGCATGGGCCAATTCGGCCCTGATTTCGGCGGGCGCGAACGGGCCCCTGTCGAGCACCCTTTGCAGGGCGTTCCCGGAGCAGGGGCCAAGACGTCAGGGGAGCGGCAGGGTCAACACCGGGCATTCGGCTGAGCGCAGGACGCGCTCGGTGGTGCTGCCGATGAAATGGTCGAAGATGCTGTCGGCACCGCGATGAGGCATCAATATGATGCTGGCCTCGTGTTCCTTGGCGAATGCCACGATCTGGCGATGGGGATTGCCGCGAGTCACGTGGGTCTCGAACTTGATTTGCGGTCCCTCTTCGGCCATCAGGCGATCGAGGTGCTTGTGGCTCTCGGTGGTGGCTTTGTCGTAGTGATTGTCGGTCGGGTTGATCGGCCACCCGTAGAGATCGGGAATGGTGGGTGCGGGAATCACGTGCAGAAGCAGGAGTTCGCCCTCGGATTTGGCCGCCGCGATGCGGGCGTAGCGCACGGTTTCGTCTGCACCGGCCGAGAAGTCGGTGGGCACCAGGATGCGTTCGAAATGAGCCGGGTTGCCTTCGCTGCGGCGATTGCGCACGGTCAGCACCGGGCAGTGCGCGGTTTTCACGGTCTCTTCGGCGGTGCTGCCCAGCATCCAGTGTCTCAGGCCGCGTCGCCCGTGGGTGCCCATGACGATCAGGTCGAAGTCGTGGTCGCGGGCGTATTCCACGATGGCCGAGCCGGCCGCGATCGAACGGATCTCTGCTTGGGTGATGTCGAGATTCCCCGATCCGTGTTTCTCGATGAGCACCTCGAACTTCTTCTCCGTCGCGGGTGAGATGTCCTTGGGAGGATGGGTCGCGTTCGACGGAAATTGGTGCGGATCGTTCTCGAACAGCAAATTGATGTGAAGCAAATGGATTTCGGCGTTTTGAAGGCCCGCTATCGCAAATGCTTCCACGGCGGCGGCTTCGCTGCTTTCGCTGAAGTCGGTTGGAAATAAAATGCGGCCTATGGAGCTCATGGTTCACCTCTTACAGATCTGAAGGACGCGTTGGCGCCGGACCTCTTCGGGAGAGGTGTCGGCTCATGGGGATCGACCCCGCGTGGGTCGATGGACGAGAGGGCTTCGCGGCGTGCAGGGAGCGGACACCGATGGGTGCCGCCGGTGACGAAGGTGTCGGCCGGGGTTTTCGAGTGCTCGACGCGAATCGGGCCGCCTGCTTGAAGCGATGGCGGCCCGGTCGATCAGGTGCTTATGAATCGCCCTGTTTGGGTTTGATCGTCAACACCGAGCAGTGGGCGTGGCGTACCACGTACTCCGCGACGCTTCCCATGATCAGCCGGTTGAAGCCCGTGTGCCCGTGGGTGCCCATCACGATCATGTCGCAATCGGTTTCCAGGGCGTGCTTGCAGATGGATTCTCCGGTCTTTCCTTCCAGGAAGGTACCCGTGCACGGCGCGATCTTTTCGATGAGGTCTTTGAGGGCGGTATCGCCCTTTTCCTTCATGGTCGCGATGTGCTCGTCGAGCCAGGTTTCCACCCCGGGCATGAAATAGTAGGGGGTGGGCATGTTGAACGTGTCCGGATCGAACACGTGAACCACCTCCAGCTCACAGTCGAGATGATCCCTCAGAAAAACGGCGTGCTCTTGGGCCGTGGCAGAGATATCGGAAAAGTCGGTCGCGAACAGGGTTTTTTTAATGTCCTTCACGAAATGCCTCCTTCGGTTCAGTGGCTGCTCTTGTATTGATCGCTAAAGAGTGCAAAAGAAATACCATGGAAAGTGGCTCGGAAAAAACGTCATTTGCCGTGATTGCAGGAGGTTCGATCCGGTCCCAAGCCGATTTTGTGCGTGTTTTTCCGCTGGGATGTGGTTGGGTGCGCAACCCCGTTCGGCTCCCTTGTGGCGTGCCGAGAGGCGAACTCGTTTATGGAGTGAACAGGTTTCGACGCCGGAGGCGGGTTTCTGTCCAGGGCAAACGCGCGCCTCGATCGATCCCGGTCTGGGCCGTCGTGCGAATCCCGATGCCGTTCCCGGATGTCGTCGCCGAGGGCCGAACTCGATCGGTTTTCGCGCTTCGGGATGGCTCGCGAGGTTCCGGCGAGAAAGGGCCCGGATGGTGACGATCTTCCGCGAAGCGTGCCTCGGTAGATGCGGTGTGGTTGTGAGAATGGGAGATAAGCTTAATAAAACGAGATGTTTGTGGGGTGTAGGCTAAAAAATGACATTTTTTTGAATATTGCGGTTGACACCCCGGGAGGAAGCCAGTATCATTCACATCCTGTTGAGGCTAGTGAGCTGATTGAAAACGAGCGGGTGTAACTCAGTGGTAGAGTGCAACCTTGCCAAGGTTGAAGTCGTGGGTTCAAATCCCATCACCCGCTCCATCTTACTTTCCCCAACAGCGTAGGTTAAGAGTATTCTTAACCTTGTTTTGTTTTTGGACCGCTGTTCTAGGGCGGCGTAGCCAAATGGCTAAGGCAGAGCTCTGCAAAAGCTCGATTTACCGGTTCGAATCCGGTCGCCGCCTCCAGCCGCTCGCTTCTGTTGATTTTCGCCTGAGTGGTGAAATTGGTAGACACACAGGACTTAAAATCCTGCGAGGGCAACCTCGTGCCGGTTCGAGTCCGGCCTCAGGCATTACCGGACTCAAAAAAAGCGTGGTTTCATTCAAAAAATGTTTTGAGTGAAACCACGCTTTTTTTGTTTTTATTCACTGGTTCGAAAGGAAAGGGGAGCCCGAGGCTCCCCTTTGCGGTTTATTCGGAAGCGACCCGTTTGAGGATGGTTTCCACGGTTTTGCGCTGGTTTTGCAGCAATTTATGGTTGGGGAACCGCTTCAGGGCCTGCTGTGACTTCTGGTCGGCCAGTTTCCATTTGCGGTCGGCGATGATCTGCTCCACCTCGCGATACACGGCATTGCCGTAATTCTCTTCGAAGGCTTCCTGGTTCTGGCTGGAGAGTTTGAGGTTCTTGTCGCTGAAGACGCGCTTGTAGATGGGAATGGTGGTCTGGTAGTCGCGATCGGTGTATTTCGACAGCCAGGACGTATAGGTGTATTCCCGCAGATCGTTGAGGGCCTGTTTCTCGTCGATGCCGTCCGGAGCCCCGTCCAGGGCGGTCAAGGCCTCCTTGAACCGGTCCTTCTCGCAAAGGCTGGTGACGTAGCGGGTCAGGACGGTGAGGTAGTTCTGGTTACCAACCTTGTCGCCGATGGCTTCCAGGGCGAGGGCCAGGGCCTTCTCGAAATTGCCCGATTCATCCAGCTTCTTGAGTTCCATCTGTTTGAGCATCGTCTTGAACTGTTCGGCCCGTTTGGGAGAAATGCGGTCCAACTCGGCCATCCACTTGGTGGTGCCCTCTTGGTCTTTGGCCTCGTTGGCCTTTTCGATGAGGGTCTGGACCACTCCGATCTGGAAATTCCGCCAAGTGGTCTTGCTGTGCGGGTTCGAGATCTTGCGAACCTGGAAGAGGGCTTCCTCCAATTTTCCCGAATCCCGCAGGTAGACGGCGTGGTTGTACTGGTATTTGGCCAAGGTATCGAGAAACTGGGCCTGGTACTCGCCGGTATGGGTCGCGAGGGTTTCGGCGATCGGCACCATCTGGGCGTACTCTTTACTTTCCTCGGCCTGTTGGAACAGTTTGATGCCGATGTTGTAGGCCAGTGGCGCGAATTCCTTGCGCTCCGGATACCTGGCCGCGGCACCGGAAACCAGGGTCGCCGCATCGAAGAATTTGCCTTCGTTGTAGTAACCGAGGCCCTGGTTGTAGAGGTTGCGATCGGCGATGTCGCGCTGATAGGTGGCCTCTGGATCGAGTACGGAGCTGATCGTGAGGGCGCGACCCGCTTTTTGTCCGTCCGATTCGGCGGAGGCGATCGCTTTGGCGGCAAACAGAACTGCCAGGGTTTCCTCGACCTTGATTTGCTTCTTGGTGGCGTAATAGGGATCGAGGTTCTTGACGACGGCGGTCCGATCCTCGGGGCTCACGCCCTCTTTTTCGGCGAGGTAGGCGAACAGGAAGGCCGCGCCCGCCGGACTGTAATCCTTGGTTTGCAAGGTGGTCACGATGTCGAAAGCCTGAGCGTTCTCCGTTTTGAACACGGTCTTCAGCTTCTTGTAGATCGCTTTGGCTTTTTTGGTACCGCTTTGCTTGGCTTGCTTCTCCGAAAGCGTCAGGTCCTTGGCGGCTGTCTCGAAAGCGGCCTTCGCTTTGTCCAGTGCTTCTCTCGATTCGGCGCCCCCGGCGATCAGGGCCATCTCCAATGGGGAATAGGGTGATCTATTCTGGTTGATGAGTGAATCGAAGAGCTGGTATTCCAATGATTCCGTCGCGTTGATCGGAAGAACGGCAACGGTCAGTCCGGCCCATACGAGCCATATCCATGATCTGCTTTTCATAAAGTCGGTCCTCAATTTTCAGGTGGGGATAGGGGGAACCAAATGTGTGTCGAAAGCGACGAAGGACCAGGAGAAACGACTGGGGATGCCCCGCGTTAGCGAAAAGGGAATCGGCATCCGTAGCCCGGACGATCCTGCACGTCTCCGCCCTCCCGTTTCAATCCGTCGAACGGGTACCCGAGCCCCATTCAGTGCCTGCCCGAAACGGGCGATCTTCGCCTGGTTCGGGCCGAGATGGAAAGAACTCGAAACGTTCCATGGCGGCTATTGTATACGAAAAGGGCGAGAATGCAGGGAATTGACCTCGCAAGGTCAATGCGGGCAATGGGTTCGATCCTGCGATGCCCGCGCTGGATCGACGGCTGCGTGGCTTCAGGCGGTGGCCAGCTTCCTGCGGCGCATCGCGAAGCGGTGGATGGCCCGTGCGGAAAAGAAGAAGAGCGCGAGCACCAGCAGGATCGCCACGATGGGGAAGATGACCGCGATGACGGAAAGGGTGACCGCGCTGACCAGCTCCACCGAGGAGACGACCGGGTTACCCAGGCCACCGGTGCTGAACGAGGACATTTGACGCGTGAAGGCGGTGCCCGCCTGAATGACCCCCGCCGTACCGCCGCCGGCGATGACCGCCAGCGACCAGCTCAGGTAGGGACTCATGTCGGTGGCCATCGAGCCGGTGGTGATGATGCCGGCGATGACGGCACAGGGCGTGGCGATGGTGTCGAGAAGGTTGTCGAGCCAGGGGATGTAATAGGAACCGACTTCCAGCAAGGTGGCCGCGCCGAGCGTGATCAGGGCGGCTTCGGTCGCCAGCCAGGTAAAGGACTCGGCAAGGGAGAGATGGCCCGAATAGGCGGCCAGGCTGAGAACCAAGAGGGGCACGAATACCCGGAATCCGCAGGCCGCGCTCAGCCCGAGACCAACCAATAAACTCAAGACGACTTCCATGACTCACTCCTTCGAAAGCTGGGGATCGCACCGCCGAAATGCGTGCAATCCCTGGCGCCGTTCCTTCGATCCGATCGTGCTGACCTGTTACAACCATAGGTTCCTGCGGGGATGGGGTCAAATGATCAGGCGCAAGGAGGAGATGAAAGGGACGTGCGGGTGCTTTCAAGGGGCCTCGGCGACGTGCGCTGCCGAGGCCCGCGTCGGGCGAGGCGTCACTCCGACTCGAGTCCCAGGCGTTCCAGGCGATAGTCGCCGCTGAGAATGTTCTCGCACCAGGCCATGTTGTCGAGATACCACTGTACGGTCTTGCGCATCCCGGTTTCGAACGTTTCTTTCGGGGACCAATCCAGTTCCCGTTTGATTTTGCCGGCATCGATCGCGTAACGGCGGTCGTGGCCTGGGCGATCCTTCACGAAGGTGATCAATTCGGCATAGGCCTGACCGCTCGGACGAAGCTCGTCCAACAGCGCACAGATGTACTTGACCACTTCCAAATTGGTTTTCTCGTTGTTGCCGCCCACGTTGTAGGTCTCGCCGACGCGGCCCTGTTCCAGAACGGTCATGATGGCTTCGCAGTGATCCACCACGTAGAGCCAGTCGCGAACGTTGCTGCCGTCGCCATACACCGGAATCGACTCGCCGCGCAACGCCTTGAGGATGATGACCGGAATCAGTTTTTCGGGGAATTGGAGCGGGCCGTAGTTGTTGGAACAATTCGTGGTCACACACGGCATGCCGTAGGTGTGGTGGTAGGCTCGCACCAGGTGGTCGGATGCTGCCTTGGAGGCGGAATAGGGCGAGTTGGGTGCGTACGGCGTTTCCTCGGTGAACAGGCCTTCCGGCCCGAGCGAGCCGTAGACCTCGTCGGTGGACACGTGCAGGAAACGGAAGCGGGTGCGGGCGTCTTCGTCCAGGGTACGCCAGTAGTGAAGCGAGCGATCCAGCAGGTTGAAGGTTCCGTTCACATTGGTCTCGATGAAGGCGGCCGGTCCGTCGATGCTGCGGTCCACATGGCTCTCCGCGGCGAAGTTCACGACCGCTCCGACCCGATGTTCGGCGAGCAGGCGGGTGACCAATTCGGCATCACCGATATCTCCCTGAACCAGCAGGTGCTGGTCATTGCCTTCGAGAGACTTGAGATTGTTGGGGTTGCCCGCGTAGGTCAGCTTGTCCAAATTGACGATCCGGTGGCCGCGTCGGACGGCCTCGAGCACGAAGTTGGCGCCGATGAAGCCGGCGCCGCCGGTCACCAGGATGGTACTGGATTGAGTCACGAGATCCTCCTCGAGGGAACGATGTTCCATACTTTAATAAATGGGTTGTCTGAAAGGGAGCCTGGGACTGGGCGTCTCCGGCCCGGGTCCCGCGTTCGTGGGCGGGAGCTTAGAGGGACGAATGGCTGAGAAAGGGTGAAATGTCGCCCTTGCCTTCGCGCAATATTTCGATGTCGTCATTGTGGATGGAAACGACGGTCGAGACCTCGGGGTAGATGTAATCGCCGTCGATGGCCATGTCCAACAGATTGCCGAAACGATCCTTGATGTCGTAAATGTCGCAGCAGGGCATTTCGTCGTCGGCGAGCTGGCAGGTCGTGGAAATGATGGGGTTGCCCAATTGGCGCACGATCTCGAGAATGACGGGGTGATCGGGCACCCGGATGCCGACGTGTTTGCGTTTGCTCTGCAATAACTTGGGAACTTCCTTGGTGGCCGGCAGGACGAAGGTGTAGGGACCCGGAAGCAACTTGCGCATGAGCTTGTAGGCTCGGTTGGAAACTTGGCCGTACTCGCTGATGTGGGTCAGGTCGTTGCAGATGAACGAGAGCTGCTTGTCCGGCTTCATGCGCTTCAGGCGGTAGATGGCGTCGATCGCCTTCTTTTCGTAAATGCTGCAGCCAAGCCCGTAACAGGTATCGGTGGGGTAGGCGAGCAGCCCGCCTTGACGCAGGTGGGCGAGAGCCATGTCGACGAGACGCTGTTGGGGCGTTTCCGGGTGGATGTTCAGTATTCGCATGATGTCACCTGTGAATTTCGCTTGGGACCGGTGGGCGTCGGTTCCCTTGAAGGCCGCCGCATTTGTGTGATTCGAGGGCAGCGCCGAGGACGTCGGAGGATCGGTTTACGAATCGACTGGACTTTGTTCGGCCGTAGGCTGTCGTGGTGAACCCTCGAATGTCGTGGGGGCTCGCGTTGGTTTGCGGGTACGCTCTTTCAGGAAGATCGGTCTTTTCGCGTGGGACTTGACTTGGGAGCCAGGTTTCTCGAGTGGACTTTTTCCGGGAAAAGAGTGCCGGCCGAACGTGGTGCGGGCCATCGTGGCGACGCCGAACGCAAAACGACCTAATATAACGCAACCCGACCGGACCGGGAAGGGGCCTCCCTGTCCACCAACGAATCCTGGTCCCATTTGGGGGTCGGAATTTTGTCCACTAAAAACACGAAAAAACACGAAAACCTCTCGAGCCAGCTTGTGGGCACGGCTCGGGCGTGTTGGTTTAGCGTGCTGGGGAATAAAGAGTTTGTCCACGAATCACACCGATTGACACGAATGGACAGGGCCCATGGGTGCTACACGACCGGCGTTCTGAGCCGAGATCGAGCTTAACGTTAAAAACATCAAATGTTTAGGTTCATGTTGTTGCCGTTTTGAATCACCTGGGTTTGTGTTCGGTACCGGATAAAACAGGGCAAGAGGTTCCGAACGGGATGACTGTGTTCGTATTCGTGTGGATCTGCGTGATTCGTGGACAAGTCATCAAATGCCACGTGTGATGCGTCGCCGCACGGGAACCGAACCCGTCGGGCTTTTGGGCACCATCCTGGTCCGGGATCCAACACGCCGAAAAAAAACGGAATGTGCTCCAGACACCCATCGAAGCAGCGTTCGCATCACTTGGGGCCAGCTTGTGGGCACGGCTCGGGCGTGTTGGTTTAGCGTGCTGGGGAATAAAGAGTTTGTCCACGAATCACACCGATTGACACGAATGGACAGGGCTCATGGGTGCTACACGACCGGGGTTTTGAGCCGAGATCGAGCTTAACGTTAAAAACATCAAACGTTTAGGTTTATGTTGTTGCCGTTTTGAATCACCTGGGTTTGTGTTCGGTACCGGATAAAACAGGGCAAGAGGTCCCGAACGGGATGACAGTGTTCGCATTCGTGTGGATCTGCGTGATTCGTGGACAAGTCATCAAATGCCACGTGTGGTGCGTCGCCTCACGGGAACCGAACCCGTCGGCCTTTTTGGGCACCATCCTTGTCCGGGATCCAACACGCCGAAAAAAAACGGAATGTGCTCCAGACACCCATCGAAGCAGCGTTCGCATCACTGAGCAGGCGATGTTGGGAGCTACTTTTTCGTGTTTTTTCGTGTATTTAGTGGACAGAAAAAGACCGACGTTCGTGGAACTACTCGCCGGCATCGTGCACGAACAATCGCAGCGACTGAATCTGTTCGTCGTCGCCCAGAACCATGAGCTGGGAAACCCGATCGAGCCGATACTCCGGATCCGGATTGAACACCGTTTCGCCGTTGTGTTCCACCAGGCCCACGATCAAGGCCCCCATGGACTGTTCGCGAATCTGCGAATTCTTGAGCTGTCGGCCGATGATCGGCGATTTCTCGGGCACCTTGACCTGCGCGAACTGGATTCGCATGCCTCGCTGGCGGAACGGCTTGTCGATCACTTCCAGCAGGACCGGATTGGCCAGGGCCAGGGCCAGTCGCTGACCGCCCATGCGGTAGGGAGAAATGGCGTGGTTGGCTCCGGCGGTCATCAGCTTCTTTTCCGTATCCTGGTCCTTGAAGCGGCTGACGATTTTCAGGTTCGGGTTCATGTCCCGCGCGGTCAGGACCACGAACACGTTGTCCGCGTCCTCGCTGAGCGTCGTGGCCAGTCCCTTGGCCTTGGTAATGTTCGCGGCTTCCAGGACGTCGTCCTTGCGCGCGTCGCCGTGAAGGAAATAGCATTCCTTGTTGTCGGCGGGATGGGCGCGCTGTTCGTCGAGCTCGATCACCACGACCTTTTCGCCCAGCATCAGCAATTCTTCGGTAATGCTCGAACCCGTGGTGCCCGAACCGCACACGATGTAGTGATCACTGAGATTTTCGATGGCCTTTTCCATGCGTTTTCCCCAAAAGTACTTGATCAGTGTTTCTTCGAAGACCAGGTTGGAAAGAATGCCCAGCGCGATACCCGACGAACTGACACCGAGAAAGATGGTGCTGACGGCAAACAACCTGCCCGTGTGGGAGAGTGGAATGATTTCGCCGTACCCGACCGTCGTGATCGAGATGACGGTCATGTAGAAGGCCTCCCACAAAGTGATACCTTCTATATAAAAGAAGCCCAGGGTACCGTAGCCGGTGACGAAGACCAGCAATCCGACCATGGACAGAACCCGGTTGCGCGCTTTCCGCGTGAAATCTTGGTAGAGTGCTTTTCTCATGCTCTGAGAGACCTTTGATGATGGGTGTTCACACGCGCCCGGGCACGGCATGGTCGTCCATGCCCGCGACGGCCTGACAGGATCGGCACCATATCAAGATTCGGGCCTGGATCCTGGTCGAGGAGGCGGGGTTTTGGTGGCGACCCGAAACCCGATGGCTGATACGATCGGCAATTCATGGGACGTGGGTTCTGGCCAGCGTTCCAAAATGCCAAGGCTCCTGATCGAGCACATGGCGGATACGCGTCTGGTGGTGGCAACGCGGCCGAACTGTGGCGGATTGTAGCATGAGCATCGGGCTTGCGACACGGTCGGCATCGACCTCCTGGATGCGGGTGTTCCGGTGGGCCATGTCGCCTCGATGCAGGCCGTGACGCGGCTTCGGACGGGGAACGAAAAAATGAAAAAAAGCATTTGACATGCCCCGGTAAAACCGATATCCTTGCGCCTGTTCTCAGGGACACCGAGTGCAGGTGTAGCTCAGCTGGATAGAGCATTTGGCTACGAACCAAAAGGTCGGGGGTTCGAATCCTCCCACCTGCACCACTCCTTGAAACCACAATCGAGTGCAAATGACAAAAAGCCCGGTGCGAAAGCAACCGGGCTTTTGTCGTTTTGGTACCTCTCGCACGGTTCGAGTGGGAGACCACCGCGCCCGGTCGCGCGCGATGGCCTCGCATGTTTCGGTAGGGCCGGTTACGGTAGGGCCGGTTTCGGTAGGGCCGGTTACGGGTAAGGCAGGTCTCGGTTTTCGCGATGGCCCCGCCGGACTGTGCCGTCCCTGGGTTCCAGGTGATCCAGCGATCGTCCCAAGCCCGGGGACAGTCGGCTTTCGACGGATGCTCCGTCGCTTGCCGTGACCCGAACCCTGTCGTTCACCCCTACATCCGGTAACCGCTCGTGCAAGGTCCAGAGCCCGTCGCCGTCGCACGGTGCCCGGCGTCGGTAGTCGCCCGCCTCGGTCTCGACGGTGATGTCCACCCATCGAGGCGAGGCGCTTTCACCCCAGACCTGGCCGGCGAGATGGACTCGACCGTCTTCGAACCGGGCGGCGCGATGTAGGGTCAACAACCGAGGTTCGACACGCAACAGGGCCCAAGCACCGTAGTCGTCGTTCACGTAGTTGTGGATTTTGAAATCGCCGGTGAGCAGGTTGGGGCCACCCGCCGTGGTCAGGATATCGAGGGCTTCGTTGGCACCGAACTGGCTGCTGCCCAACCACGCCGAATCCGGATTGAACCCCAGTATGCGGCTTTGTTCGAGGTAGGGTCGGTCCTGCCAGAAGTGGCCCTCGATCATGACGACCTGGGTCATCGATGGCATGTCCAAATCGATACTGCCTGGCGCTGGGTGGCGCACCCGCAGATCGCTTCCAGTCCGCGCGCGGAATATCGGAATGCGGGGGTCGCCGCTCGTTGGATCGTTCAAGTCGCCCAGCATCACGTGGTTGCTGGTGCGTGCCGCTTCCGGGGCCGGACCCACTAGGCGGTAGTACAGCGGCTCGCTGCGGTAGTTGTAGGCGGCGTAGCTTTCGGTCGAGGGAAATCCGCCCCTGCCACCGGGTAGGCCAAGCTGGCTGGGTCCCCACTGGTACAGCGCGATGAATTCCCGAAACGACGGTCGACCCTCCTGGAAGAGGGTCGCACTGGCCAAATCGGGGGTGCCGTCTTGGCGGAGGTCGAGCGCCCAACGGCTTCCCAGGGGTTCCACGATCAGGGTGCCCACCAGGCCGGCTTCGATTTGGTGCAGCATGTCCACCGGCATCAGGTTCACCGTGCCGAATTCCACCGGGGTCGGAACCACGGTTCCCGCGCGGGTTTCCAGGGTGCCGGCGTACCACAGGTAGCTCACCTGTTCGCCAGGCGCGGCGGTCTGCTCGCGGTTGAAGCCGATGTTCATGCCGGCGCTGTGACTCACGTCCAGGGCCAAGCGTTGGGGGACCAGGCCCACCACCGGCGCCTCCGGCAGGCAGCCGTCGTGGTCGTTGGTGAGCACCACCTGGATGAAGTCACCGGCGGCGGCGCGAAGCATCAGGGGACCCTGCCAGTGGCGGAAGTCCCTGGTGCCGCTGTGGTCGGTTTCATCCACCAGGCTGTAGACCAGGCCGACACCTTCCAGGGCCGTGTCGTCGCCCTGCCAGGCGATACCTGCCGCCGGATCGCTGTTTTGCAGTGTTTGGCCGCGGTCGTTGTACACGATGTTACGGCAGTGCGCCCGGATGCGAAAACGGCGGAAGTTGCGTGGCCAGGTGTGGGGTGGCTCCTCGAAGACGCGAGCGACCCGATGGGCCCAGTCGAAGGCCGGCGCGTTGCCTTCGGGATTGTTGGGGAGCCGGGGCAGTTCCGCCGTTTGGGGATCGATGTGCTGACCGTCGAAGGAACGGAGCAGGCCCCAGATGCCGTGCCGGCCGCCTCGTTCACCGCTGTCGGCCTGCCACAGGAAATCCTGGAACGGATGTGGGTTCCCTAGATCGGCCGCGCCCTCGATACCTGGCAATGACACGTCCATGTCGTAGATCTCCGCGGTGCCGATGCTCTGCACGTTGCGATAACCCGAGTTCGCATCGGTGGCCTCGGTGAACCATCTCAGCCCCTGCAGCGCGAAGGCGTGCACGCCCGAATGGGCCGCCACGATCGTGCGGATGTGGACGTCGTCGCCGGCATAGGCCCGCATGAGGGGCGTGTAGGGATCGGTCGGACGTTGATCGCTCACCGCTTCGCCACTGGGGACCAAGGGGTTGCTCGGGAAAGTGAAGCAATCCTGCGACGGGGCTTTCGCCGATGCGCAATCGTCGTCGATCGGGCTGTCGGGGCCATCGGGTTGACGGTCGAATCGGGCGTCGCCACGCGGTGCCGAGGCGAAGGCGTGACCCGGGTCGCGGTTCACCGCATCCGTTCCGGCCGCCAGACGGCCTTCCCCGAAGATGTCGTTGGGCTCGTTGCGGTAATTGACGGTCAGCGTTCCCGAGGTCTCGATCAGGTTGGACAGCATCGGGGAAGGCGCGCTGGCCGGGTTGCCGAGATCGACCGGCGGGTTGACGGCCAGTTGGGGATCGGACCAACCCGGCTCGATGCTCGCGTCGAAAACGAGCAGACCGGTGAGCCGATCTTCCACGAAGTTGGGTGGGAAGCCGCAATCGCCGTGTCTGCACACGATTTCCTGGCGAACCAGGCGGTACCTTTCGAACAGGATCGCCTGACCATGGGCATTCCAGGCGAGCGGTTGTTCCACCAGCCACGCGTCGCCATCGGGATCCATGGTGGACGCCGTCGAATGCACCGTCGCTTCGTCGTCCAGGGACAGTCCGGCACGCGCGAATTGGCGGCGCAGGGGTTCGGGCACGGAAGAGACAGTGCCGGCCAGCGGTAGCGCTGCCATGAGCTCGGCCGTCTCTGTTGGGTTGGGGCACCACACCGCATCCAGACAGGCCACGTCTTCCAACTTGCACCCGTTGGCGTTACAGGTGGGGATGGTGAAGACGGGTGCCGCGGGAATCGTCGGGCTCGTCGTCGAGTTCGGCTGATAGGCGGGCGCCATGTCCTGAAAGGCGAGCACGAATTCACGGAAACTGCCGACACCTTCGCTGCCGTCCTCGATGACGGCCTGCCAGCTTGTCGGCCCGCCGTCCGCGCGACCGCCCATGGGGTGATCGGCCGGATAGCGCACCGGTACCCCTTCCTCGTCGCCACCGTGAACGGGACCGTTGGTGAACCAGTTGGATTCGGGTGGTTCGACCAACAGGCCGCTGTAGAGACCGGCCTGCTGATGGCTCGATGCGGAGAAGTGGTCGTGGGCCAGCACGGTTCGCAGCGTGCGGTCCACGCCCAGGTCGTTCAACAGCGGATCGGCGTACCAGCGTTGCACGGTGGTTTGGGCGCCGTCCCAGTTCTGGCCGCAGGGCGGATCGCCGAAAAAGGCGTAGTGATCCCGGTAGGCCTGGACCTCCAGCTCGGTTTGCCGGTCCATGTCCACGAAGTGCGCTTCGGGATCCCATGCGAACAGGCCACCTTCGCGGTTGATGGCGTGAATGCGGTCGCGCACTTCGTCGGGACTGAAGCTGCCATCCTCGTAGTTGAACCCGTTGGCGGCGCCGTCGGAGGCGGTCACGTCGAACTTGACCAGGTGGATGTGCTGGCCGAGGATGTCGGTCGGCGTGCGAATCTGGAAGTCGTCGAGCTCGTAGTAGCTGGGCACCAGATTGGTGTGCCAGAACTCGACCGTCTCGCCCGAGTTGGCCCGGTAGAACAGCGGTTCGGGCGGGCGTTCTCCCTGGAGGGTGGCGGCGACGTCGTACCACAGGGTCATCAAGCGCTGTTGAGGCATGTGCCAGCCCAGTTTGTTGAGTACCACGTTCATCTGGATGTTGGCCGCCTGGTACCGCCGCGTGGGACCGGTAGCCTGACCGTCGTCGTCCACGGCCGGATCGGCGAAAGGCGCGCCGGTGGCGGGGGGACGTCCGTTGGTGATGAATGCGGCGCCGCTGCCGTCGGGTGTGGTCGTGTCGTGACGGCGCTGCGCGTGAGCGGCCATCGCCGCGATCTCGCTTGGCGTACCCGCTTCGGGCAGGGCGAAGGCACGCAGCCCACCCGCCACGGCCCTGGCTTCAACCGGCTCGCAGTCGTCCTCGTTCTCGGGTGTCTCGTAAAGGACGAAGTCCTTGGTGAAATCCCAGCGCGAATGGCGCTCGCGCACGATGGTGCCGCCGAACACCAGGTGGCGTGGCAGGCCGCCGTTCAGCAAGACCGGCTCTCCCGCTCGCGCTCCGTCCTGGTGTCGCAAGGGATTGCCGGATTCGTCCTCGGCGGTGGCGAAATCCATCGGTGGATGGGGTGCCCGCGCGCCGGCCAGACCCGGAATGAAGAACGGGAATCCCGGGTTTCCGTAGCGCAGGTCGCCGTTTGTGTCGGGCTCCGGTTGCGGAATGACCCGGCGCCCGTCTTGACTTAAGCGAATCCGCGCGGGCAGCGGCGCCATGGCGATCGTAGGTAGCGGGACCACCGCCGGGATCGGGGTGCCGGTGGTGATCTCTCCGTCGGGGAGGGCGCGGTTGTCGATCGGTTCGCCGTTCTCCGACCACAGCGGGCGACCTTCCTCGTCGAGTTGGGTGCCGCGCTCGAACACGTCGTGCACGCGCCAAATGCCCCACATGCCCTGGGCGAAGTGCGGGTAGAAATGGCAGTGGTACAGTGCGTCGCCCACCGTCTGGTTGCGGTTGCCGCTGCCGCCGTACACCATCTCCATCGTGTAGGCCGCACCGCGCGTCAGTAACTGGCTGTCCTTGTAGTGGCTCTCGTCGCTGTTCGGCGAGTGGAGCCACTGATGCGCGTGTTGGTGGTGGGTGTGCGGCGCGCTGTCGCCCGGCGTGCCTACGCGGAATTTGACGTGATCGCCTAGGTAACTGTGCACCACGTTGCTGGGATCGTCGGGATAGAACACCTTGGTCGCCTTGCGGTGATCGCTCCGCCCACCCGTACTCGCTTCCTGTGAAGTAGGTTCGTACGCCGTCGGGTCCGGCGTGTTGGCCGGAACGTCGACGATGAGGCCAGGATCGCCCGCGGCCCAGGAGGACAAAAAGAATTCTTCGAATTTGAGATCGACGGCGTCGGGAGATCCCATGGGCCCCACGTGGAACCGGTTCGCGAGGATCTCCGCGCCGAGCCCGGACATGCCGTAATTGATGGCGAAATTGTCCTGAGCGCCGGTGTAGGCGAAGTTCACCGCGGGATCGAAAAACTTGTCGAAGGCCTGGATGATGAAGGGTTTGTGATAGAGCAGCACGAATTCGCGGTAGGGCTGGTGGCGGTCGGGTGCCGCCGGATTCGGTTTGAACGAGGCGCTCGGATGATCGTCGGGGAAGCGGCCCGCATCGGGACCGGTGACGATGGCGGTCAGGTCGCCGTAACGCAGCCGACCCTCGTCGTCGAGCAGGCGCAGGATCGGCTTGCCGGCGAAGCGGTGGCCGGTGGGGTAGACGGCGTCGTAGTCGATGCGTGGATGACCCGTCCGGGTTGCGCCGCGCGTGGCCAGCGCCAAATCGTCGCGCGTCACCTGGCTGCGGTACCATTCGGCGCCGCGCGGTTGGACGGTCAGCATGCCGAACAGGCCGTCGAAGAGGTGCTCTTCATCGCCCACGTGGCTGTAGAACAGGAAGCTGCCCTCCTTTGCTGCGAACCATGTCAAGGTCTTGGAATCGCCTGGCTTACAGTCGCTTGGCGGGTTGGCGCCGGTCGCGCTGCCGAGGCTGGTCACATCGGTCGGCGTGGCCCCGATGATGGTGATCCCGGCGTTCACCTGCAGGGAAGGGAAGGGTGGAATGGTGCGTGGTTGGTGCATGCTCGGTTCGGGCGACAACAGGTTGGTGAACCTGATTTCCAGGCAGTCGCCCTGGTTGGCGCGCAACACCAGCGGGCGTGCGCGTTTGCCGGCGCGCAATCGCACCTTGCCTGGCTCGAGCGGGTAGTTTTCGGGATGGACGTCGTGGCCGGACGCGTCGATCGGCGTGTCGTTGGAAACCACGTCCTCGCGCAGGGCGAACATGCGTGCGGACGGCACCATGGTCCCCAAGCGGCTGGTCATGTACGGCTGTTCCAGGGCGACCACGTCCACCGTGATCGTGCGTTCGCACGAGGCGGGCTCGCGCGCGAAGGACCAGGGAAAAAGAGACGCAAGAGACAGAAGTGTGAAGGAGATGGTTCGAGTCCAGATCATCTCGACCTCCGTGAAAAAAATCAGGCGAAGAAACCCGGTCGCGAAGGGTAGAGCATGACCAGAGGACGGGGGTTTCGAGTTGGAGGGAGCGAAGATCATGGAGAGCCGGGAACCGGATATCGATGTATCTTGAATGAAATATGAGCATTAAATGAATTATTCGGGGACTATACGCAGGAGAAAAAGCGAAGGTCAAGTTAATTTGGAAAATTTGTACCAGTGATGAATAAATGGATTTAGGTGGTTGGTTTGGAAATGGGAGGTGATGAAAATCACTGTGGCCGGTTGAAAATGGGGTGTTATGGTTATCCCCGCGATCGCCGATGTGGTTCGATCACCTGAAGGCCCACGTGTATAAGCCTAAATATGGAAGAGTGATTCGTGAACCGGAGTCAGGCCATGGGCCTCGTGGTAGGCGACGGAAGCGCAATGGGTTGTGTTTGGTTAGGAAAAACTAACTGTTACGGTGAAATCAGTGCTTACGTGAAGTGGATGGATTTCAAAATGTGACGGCGCGATGCTGTGATAGATTTTTACGTCGCCTGTTTTTTTTGAGGAAATACCGTGAAGATGCTGTTATCATACGTTTGAAATATCTTTTGTATTGACTTTTGCGGCTCTACCTCCGCTCTCTTCCTTCTTGCTCACCTCCATTTTCCCCCGATGTTGTGGCGCCACCATTTTCTGGCGTGACCCGACATCCGTTCCCCCTTTCATGCTTTGGAGGCTGAGATGTTACGGACTTGGACCGCCCTTCTCCTGATCTCCTCGTTTTCTCAACCCTACTTTTCGGCCGAATCTCCCCAATCGGCCGCATGGGCACGAACGATTCACGTCGAGGTGGTCGCGCTCGACCAGCCTTACCTCGCCAATCGACTGGGGGCCATGGTCCCCGCCGCCCGAATGTATGCGCTTCGCGAAGATGTCGTCTCCACCGAGACCCCACTCGATGCGTTTGGCCGGGACCTGCATCCCGAAAACTATCCACTGGAGCCGGGCAGGGTCCGGCTTCGCGCCGGCAAACGACCCCGCCCGCTGGTGTTGCGCGCCAATCAGGGCGACACCCTGGTCGTTCGGTTCACCAACCTGATCTCGCCGGACCCGCCCCCACCCGATCCACGCACCTCGCCACCCTTTCCCTCCAGCGAATTGACCGTGGGCCTGTCGGTCGCCGGGATCGCGCCCTTGGATCGCGAGAGCCTCGGCACCGCGAGTGGGACCAACGCCGCCGGACATTGTCGACCGGGGGAAACCCAGACCCTCCGCTGGCACGCCGCCGAAGAGGGCTGCTTTCTGTTTTACAGCCATGCGGGCGACGAGGGTCACCTGTTGGATGGGCTCTTCGGTATGCTGACGGTCCAGCCGGTCGGCGCCGAATGGTACCGCAGCCAGGTGACGCACGAAGATTTGGCGCTGGCGATGCGCGGCTCGACCCACTCGGGTCATCCGCGCATCGATTACGACGCCACCTACCCCGTCGGTCACCGTTACGCCGGCAGGCCGATCCTGCGCATGCTGGACACCCAGGGTCATTTGCGCCACGGCGACATCACCGCCATCATCACCGGCCCCGGGGCCGGTCGCTTCCCCGCCAACCACACGAGCCCGGCCTTCGCGGCGAATCCCGCATCGCCGGACCGCCATCAACCCTATCGCGAGTTCGTGGTCCTGTACCACTCGCCGTTCATCATTCAGGCCTTCGATCAATTTCTCGATCCAGCCCTCAACTTCGCCTACGTCGCGGGCCAGGATGCCTTTGGCATCAATTACGGCATCACGGGCATCGGTGCCCAAATACTGGCCAACCGGCTTCACGTCGGCCCGATGGGATCGCGCGACTCGGTGGATACCAAGTTCGAAGAGTTTTTCCTGTCCTCCTGGGTCGGCGGTGATCCAAGCATGGTCGTGGACGTTCCCGCCAACACGCCGGAGGTATCCGGAAGCGCGAAGAGCGACCACCGCAAGGCGACCAAGGCCCTCTTTCCCGACGATCCCAGCAACGTCCATCACAGCTATATCGGCGATCACGTCAAGTTTCGAGTGGCCAGTGCCACCACGGCCGTGCCCCATGTCCATCACCAGCACGCACACCAGTGGCTGCACACCCCCAACAGCGATGTGAGCCATTACAAAGACAGCCAGCTCCTGAGCCGTGGGACGGCCTACACCATGGAAATCGTGTACGGCGGCAGCGGCAACCGCAATCAGACGGTGGGCGACGCCCTGTTCCACTGCCACTTCTATCCGCATTTCGTGCGCGGCATGTGGGCGCTCTGGCGCGTGCACGACGTGTTCGAGCGGGGCACGCGACTCGACGACGAGGGTCGCCCGCTTTGGTCGGTGAACGGCGAGGACGTCGACAACCGCGCCCTACCCGACGGGGAAATCATCACCGGTACCCCGATCCCGGCGGTCGTGCCGCTGCCCACGCTGGCGATGGCCCCGTTGCCCGCCCCGGTTCGCCTGAGCGAGGACGGTCGCCGTGCCGTGACGCCGCCCGTGCACGACGGCCACGGATCCCCGATCAACGCCAACCCCGGTTATCCCTTCTTCATTCCCGGAATTGCCGGCACGCGGGCGCCTCATCCGCCCATGGACTTCGCCCAGGCGGAAGATGCCCAGGGCAACCCGCTCCGCCACGAAGAAGGCCCCTGGCAGGGTGAGCCGCTGCTGCTCGACGGCGGGTTGCCCCGACACCTGGTGCTGGGTGGAACCACCGTTCGCGAACGGCACTCGCGCTGGGATTTCTCCAAAGAGTTCGTGGCCTACGCATCGTCCGGCGAAAGGGCCGACGAAGATCCGGACTGCGAACCCGCCCAAGAGAACGCCATTGCCGGCGGTATGCTCGCGTTCCGGCTGCCCGAACTGGGAACGGCCACCGAGAAAGCGGCCATGCAGGCCCATGCGCGCAGATACCACCTCAGTGCGACGCCCGATGGACAGCCCGCCTATTTCGTGCTCAACGGCTTACCGCCCTCGCCCGGGGCGCCCTATGCCGAGCCGGCCGTCGACGACTACGGTCGCCCCAGCGGGACCCTGCGCCGTTACCAGGCGGCCACCGTGCAACGGGATGTGGTGTTCAACAAATTGGGCTGGCATTTCCCGCAACAGCGCCTGATGACGTTGTGGTTGGACGTGGCCGCGACGATGGCGGGCGAACGGCCGCCCGAACCGCTGTTCTACCGGGCCAACTCGGGCGAGACGGTCGAATTTTGGCACACCAACCTGGTGGCGGATCACTACGAACTCGACGACTTCCAGGTGCGGACGCCAACCGACATCCTCGGCCAGCACATTCATCTGGTCAAGTTCGACGTGACCGCCTCGGACGGGTCCGCCAACGGGTTCAACTACGAAGACGGCAGCTTCAGTCCCGACGAGGTGCGCGACCGTATTCACGCCATCAACCGCGAAGGTGGTCTCTTCGCTTGGGACGAGGACCGTCAATTCGCCGATCTCGATCGCCAAATCCTCCTACAAATCCAGTCCTACCAGGCGCTTTACCCCTTTTTCGGCGATCCGCCCTGCGGCCAGAACTGGGATGGCGCCCAAACCACCATCCAGCGCTGGCATGCCGATCCGCTGTTGTCGAACCTGGGGGTGGACCGCACCTTGCGGACCGTGTTCGCCCACGACCACTTCTCCCCGTCGACCCACCAGCAGGCCGGCCTCTACAGCGGGTTGTTGATCGAACCGGCGCGCTCGCACTGGTTCACCAACGGGCCGATCCACGGTGGCGACGAGGACGGCCACACCGTGACCTATCCGGCGCGATATCCCTTGGGCCTGCGCTCCGACGGCGGCCCCACCAGTTGGCAGGCGGTCATCGAGGCGGGCACCTTCGGCGAAGCCAGCTATCGCGAATTCGCCTTCGCCTTTCAGGATATGACGCAGGCCTATCGCCCCGAATCCACGAATGAACCACAGCGGCCGCAGACCCCGGCCTTCACCATTCCCCACTGCAATCCCACCGCGTGTGGTGAGGACGGCCAACCCTGTAGGACCGCGGTTTGGTGTCCCGATTCGGACGAAACCGCGGCCTTGCTGGCCGAACTCCCCCTGAACTTCGGCCCTCAGCCGGTACCCGCCGCATTGAGCGCTCAATTCGATCGCCATGGGTTGCCATTGGCGCAAGAGGCCACCATCGAGCGGATCGAAATGGTGGTCGATCCGGAAGTGGCCACCTGGGATGTGAAGAGCCCCTTGGCCTGGGACCTCGACGGTCAGGCCATCGTGTTCGACAGTTTTCGGCTGGTTCGGCGCGACCTGTCGTGCCGGCACCGCGACTGTGGCGAGCCGCCCGGACTCGCGGAGGCCCATCTCACCGGGCTCGAAGTATTCGATCTGAACATTCCCGGTGGCTGGGCCGACCCGTCCTTCGTGCTCAATCCCCCGATCGATCCGTTTCGACCCCGTGGCGGGCCCACGCCGGTCCAGCTCAACTTCATCGAGAGATCCAGTACCTTCACCGTCAACTACCGCAACGAGCCCATCGACATCTACGATACGGGTCGGTTGGTCGACACGGCGGGCGGTGGGCGTCGCGATCCCGGCGAGGCCTTTGTCTCCATGGTTCGCGATGACCCGCGTCTGGACGATCAACCGGACCGACCGGACCATCCGATCGACGAGAACTGCGGGGACTCGACGGAAGCCGCCAACGATGGGGAAGATTGTTTCCGATTCCCCGAGAATCCACTGAACCCTACCGGCGACGCGGTGGCCGAGGTCCGCCCCGGCGATCCCTATACGCCGTTGGCGCGGGCCTATGCGGGGGACCACGTCCAGATTCGCACGCTGGTGGGTGCCCAGGCCGGTACCCACGCCTTCGCCCTGCACGGTTTGAAGTGGTTGACCGAGCCCGCCGACCCCAATTCGGGGTACCGCAGTGTTCAGAGCATGGGCATTTCGGAGCATTTCGAAATGAACGTGCGTCTGCCGGGCATCGATCCGCTCGATCCCAAGGGCAACGCGCATCCCTTTCAGGACTACCTCTATCAGGCCGACAGCGGTGAAGCCGGCATTCGCCACGGGATCTGGGGGCTGATTCGCGCCTTCGACGGCTCGCGTGTCGCGGCCGGTGAAGCGCGATTGCCGCGGCTTCCCAACAATCCGTCCGGCAACGGGCCCGCGTTCGATTGGGAGAACCAGGTCGTACGCGTGTTCGATCAGCCGCCGGTGTCCTGGCCGCCGCACTATCGCCGCTTCGTGGTGCGCGCCCAGTGCAGCGACATCGTGTTCAACGATCGCGGGCGAACCCTGCGGAACAGCGATCGTGAGCAGGGCCTCACCTGGCAGGGGGACGGCACCGCCTTGGCGGGATCCGGCTTCGTCTATCGCCTGGTCGAGGAAGTGACGGCGCGAGGCACGGTCGACCATCGTTCCTGGGAAGGTCCGTTGATCTTGCGGATCGCGGCGGGAGACTTCGTGCAGGTCGTGCTGGAGAACCACTACGACGGTTGTTTGCCCGAATCGCCCTCGGTGGGCCTGTCACCCCAAAAGCTCGCCTTCGATGTGAGCCACAGCGCCGGCATGAACATCGGCCACAACCGCATTCAGACCGTGGCTCCCGGTGAGGTGGGTACCTACTACTGGTACGGTGGGAACTTGGAGCCCCGGGCCGGCCGGGTGGTGTCCCAACCGGTGGAGTTCGGCACGGTCAACTTGTTGGCGGCCGACCCGATCCGTCAACCGAATGCCGGCCTGGTGGGGACCCTGATCGTGGAACCGACCGGAACCGATTGGGTTTACGATCTGCAGCCCAACGGTGAGGTCGATCTCTCGGCCGCGACGCTGTTTCTCGGGTACGGGCGCGAGGCCCGCGAATTCGTGGTGCTGTTCCAGTGGAGTCCCGACGCCTTGCAGGGTCTGGGCGGTCCTGGTCCGGCTACCGAAGGGCTGGGCGCCGTCAACTTCCGCAGCGAGCCCCAGTTCTATCGACTCGCCGGTGGGGTCAGCGCGGCCAACCGCACCAGCAATGCGGTGATGTTGCCTGACCTGGACGATCCCCGCAGTGGCGATCCGCAGGTGCCGATATTCCGGGCGCGGGTCGGCAGCGAAGTACGCATCCGGTACGCGGCTCCCGGCGGCATGCCGATGAACTTCCCGGTCCAAACCCAGGCCCTGATGGTCGAAGGCCATGCCTGGCGTGAGTACCCCTTCTACAACGAAAGCCGATCGCTGGGACCCAATTACCGTTCCGAAGTCCACGGGGCGACCCAGGTTGGGGCCAACCAGAGTTTCGACATCCTCACCACCGCGGGGGCCGCCGGGGCGCTCAGCGGTGACTTCAAAATCCACCATTTCAAAAACGACGTCTTCGGAGGCTGGTGCCTGCTGCGGGTGGAACCGCAACTGGTGGTCCTCCAGCGCGCCGAGATCGACGCTGACGGCAGGATCGATCTCGCCGGCCAGATCTGGCTGGAACAGGGCCGCTCGCCGACCGAGGTCCATCTCGAGATCGATACCGAGCAGGGCCTGATCACCCGTCGCGTCGCGCCTCGGCAGGATGGTCGCTGGTTCTTCAGCGAGGTGCTGACCGCCTGTCGGGTCGGAAACCCGGTGCGGGTCAGGTTCGGTGATGGAACCCGCACCGAAGGCGTGCTCGCCACGCCCGTCCGCCAGGCCTGGGACGACGTCACGGTGGCGTCTGGCCCGGACTTTTTGAAACGAACCGACAAGGAGACGGAGTGATGAATGGGAATGCTTGCCTTCCGAGCCTGTTGTTTCTGCTGATCGGCTGCTGGTCCTGGGCGGGTTCCGATGGGCCCGTCGTCGATGCCGCGGCGAAGGCCTCGGGCACTTCGCGGCGCGCCTCGGCCGCGTTTGAACGAACCTTTCGCGAGCAGGGCATCGACGTGACCCTGCGCATGATGCGGCTGACCGGCTCGGGAGATGCGGGTCACCTGATCGCGGGTGACCGCGTACGGGTCCAACTCCACCTGCGGGATGCGGGCGGTCAACCGATTCGCAACGCGAATCCCGCCGCCTGGCTGGACAAGTTGGGCCCGGGCGAGCCGCGAAGTGCCGAAACGTGCCGCAAGAAGGTAGAGCTCTTTCTGGCCGGAAGCCTTCTCGCGGCACCGACTTTCGACCTCAACCAATTCCACGTTATCACCCTCAACGCGGACGGGACCCTCAGCGTACTCGATCCGCGCTTCTCCTTTGGCGGGTCGCGCCTGCTGGCCCTGGTGGAGCTGGGCGGCATCGGCGGGGATTGGGTCCTTTCCTCGGATACCCGCACCCTGCTGGTCACCTTGCCCGCCGAGCGGGAGTTGGTGGATGTGGACACCGCCACGTGGACGGTCCGGCGGCGCTACCGTTTGCGTGGGAAACCACGTCAGGTGGCGATCGCACCCGATCGGACCTCGATTTGGGTGGTCGAAGCCGGCGAGCAGGGTCAAGCGGGTGGGGTCTCCGTGATCCGGCCCGTGGGTGGCGCCGTCGTGGGCCGGGTGCCCTGTGGCCCCGGTGCCACACGCATCGCCTTTGGCCTGGATCGCCCCGTCGCCTTCGTGATCGACGCCGAGGGCGGGACCCTGACCCTGATCGATCGCACCGATCTCGAGGTATTGAAAAGGCTCGAGATCGGCGCGGGACCGGTGGCCCTGGCTGTCTCGTCGCTGGCCGGAAGCGCGTTGGTGGTGCATCGCACGGGAAAACTGACCGCGGTTGACGAAAAGAACCCCGATGCGGCCTTCACGCTGCAGGACCAGCCGGGTCTCATGGAGGTTCGTTTCACGCCCGACGGGCGTTTCGCCCTGATCCTGAACACCGAAAAGGACGAGATGTTGGTGTTCGACAGCGTCTCCCGGCGCATCGTCCAACGCTGTGACGTACTGCGCGAACCCGACCAAATCGCTTTTTCCGATACGCTGGCCTATGTGCGCCATAGGGGTAGCGATCACCTGTTGGCCTTCCCCCTGGGCCAGATCGGGGCCGAGGGGGCGACGCCCCAGGCGGTCGACGTGCCCGCCGGAGACCATCCGGTGGGCCGCATGGCCTTTCCCACTCCCGCGCCCGGTATGGTGCAGGCCGTGGGGGCCCAGGCGATGATGATCGCCAACCCGGGTGACGACGCGGTCTATTTCTATAAGGAAGGAATGGCCGCACCGATGGGCCAGGTGCCCAACTACGGCCGCCGGCCGCGTGCCGTCATCGCATTGGATCGCAGCCTGACCGAGCGGCGCGAAGCCGGTGTCTACGAAAGCGACCTGACCCTGGCCGAAGCCGGTCGCTACGATTTCGTCCTGTTCGTGGACAGCATCCCCTCGGCTCGTTGCTTCGCGGTGATCGTGGCGCCGGAGCCGAAACCCGCTTCCGCGACCGGTCCGGTCCCCGTCATCGTGTCCATGCGGCAGCCGGAACGCCGGGTGCTGGCGGGGCAACCCGCCGCAATCGAGTTCCGGGTGACCGATGCCGGCCAGGGACGACCCAACGACCAGGTGCCGGATCTTCAGGTCCTGGTGCAACTGGTGCCAGGCATTTGGCACCGCCGATTCCCGGCCAGGCCCCTGGGGGAGGGGAAATACCGCATCGAGGTCGAGCTGCCCAAAGCCGGGATCTATACCCTGCATCCCGCCAGTCGCGCGCTGGGGTTGCGGTTCCACGGGAATCGCTTCTACCTGCGCGTGGGTGGCGCGGATACCCATCAAACCGAAAAAGAAGTGAGGTAGCGATGATGATCACGATGTGCTTGCTGACACATGTCTTTTGGGGCGTCCCGATCGATCTGGGACCGCGCCTCGTTCGACCGATGCGCAAGGCGCATGTGTCCGAGTCGAGCGAGGCGCGGCCGCGGATTCCGGCCGTGGACCTGCTCGACGAACAGGGGAATTCACTGAATTTGGTTCACGATCTGCTGGAGGATTACACCGTCGTCATCAGCTTTGTCTTCACTCGTTGCACCACGATCTGTCCGCCCTTGGGCGCCACGACCGCGACCGTCGCCCAGCAGTTGAAAGATGCGGGTCTGGAGGGGGTGCGATGTCTCTCGATCACCGTCGATCCCGGGTACGATACACCGGCGCGCCTTCTGATGTGGAAGCGGCGGTTCGGTGATTTGGACAACTGGCGCCTCCTCACGGGACCCAAACGCGACGTGAACGGCGCCATCGAGGCCATGGGCTTCCTGACCGCGGACAAGATCGATCACAGTCCCATGTTGCTGATCGGCAACTACCGAAGCGGACGGTGGCGGCGGGTGGACGGACTGTCTCCGGTTCCCGAGATCATGAAGGTCATCGCCGAGATGAGCGCGGGCCCGAAGCCGGAGGCCGTTCAGAAATCCGGCCGGAATGGGGCGCCTTCCGAGCGCATGCGGAAGGCCGCCCCCCGAGATGCGGGTGACCCGCCCCATCCCTATTTTCCCGACAACGTCCTCACCGATCACCAGGGCCGCGAGTTGCGCTTCTACTCCGATCTCATGAAGGGCAAGACCGTCGTCATTCAGACCTTTTTCACCAGTTGCAGCAGTGTGTGTCCCCAGGTCCTGTCCCGGTTCGCCTATTTGCAGGACCGGCTTGGATCGCGTCTGGGCGAGGAGGTGGTCCTGCTTTCGATCACGGTCGATCCCGAAATCGACACGCCCCGGCACCTGGCCGAGTTCGCCAAGGACTGGAAGTGCCGCGACGGTTGGCACCTACTTTCGGGTTCGCCGGACCGCGTACGCGAGGTGCTGCGGGTGTTGGGGTTGAAGGCCGACCGCAAGGAGGCCCACTCGAACGTCTTTCTCATGGGTAACGCGCGCACGGGGCTTTGGAAAAAGGCGTTCGGACTGGGGCAGCAGGAGGAGTTGCACCGGATTCTCGAAAGCGTGATCGCGGATCGGGGCGCGCCGTGAACTCACATCCGCCCGCGGCCCCTTCGGTGACGTGCCCGGGTGACTCGGCCGCCACCATTCTCGATGGCGGGACACGGGCAGGGTCGGGCCTTCCGATGACCGGGCGGGTGTGGCTGCTGGGGTTTCTGGGGCTGATGATCGGCTTGGCGTCGCCGCTGGCTCATCCGGCCGATGCGCCGGCCGACCCCGTTCGGGGGAAGCGAATCTACGATCGGGGATTGGGTCGCGACCCCGTCCAGGCCGAGCTCCAGGGTCGTGCCTATCCGGGTGAGCTCTTTCCGTGCGTCAATTGCCACGGCGAGGATGGTCGTGGCCGTCCCGAGGCTGGCATGGTGCCCGCCGACATTCGATGGCGGACCTTGTCAGCGCCGGTCGGGCGCCCCTATTTGGGGCGAAGTCGTCATGCCGCGTACGACGAGGTGCGCACGGCCGGGGCCATTCGCGACGGGGTCGACCCCTCGGGATCGGCTCTGTCGCCGGGCATGCCCCGTTACCGAATCAGTGCGCGCGACATGGCCGACCTGATCGCCTGGTTGAAATTCCTGGAAGACCGGCCGACACGCGGTTTCGGGGAAGAAGAAATCCGCGTGGGGTTGCTCCTGTTCGACCGCGACGCCACTTCCGCCTGGTTCCGTTTCATGACAGTCGGATTCGCCGAAAAAGTTCGTGGCGTCAACCGGCGGGGTGGCCTCTACGGGCGAAGACTGCGGTTGACGGTCGTGCAACTGGATCCCGAGCTGCAGCGGCTCGACAGCCTGACACCCTGGCTGCGCGGCGCGGAATCTCCCGCGGTGCTGATCGTGCCCGATCCATCGCCGTTCGCCGATGCGTTGGATCCTTGGTGTGGCGACCACGACCTGCCTTCGCTGGTCGCGCGAGTCCGCGGTCTCTCCACGACCGAGATGATCGACGATGCGGTGCCGTCGGCGTGGACGACGTTGCGGGATGAGCTCTTCGAGCGGCTCTGGCGGGCGCTGGTCGATTGCGGTCGCCATTGCCGTGACGGTGTGTTGCGGGAGGAATTGACCCATTGATGCGTCCCGCGACAATTCGGCTTCGCGCTCGGGTTCATGGCGAGTCATGTCTCCATGGCGCGGATTCATACGCGCCTTCTCATTCGGTGGTACAATAGGCCCGATTTCTCGAAATGACACAATTTACTTGGATTCCGACGCCGTGTCCGATGGGTTGTCGATTCGCGAGCGTTGTCGCGGCCTCGACCGGACCTGTCGTCTCGGTGTGTCGCGGTTTCTACGTCGGATCAGGGGGCGGGCATATGTGGACGACGATGGGTGATTTGGTTTTCCTCGGCGCGACGTGGATGCGTCGCATGGTGCCCGGTATCGTGTTTCTCGCGGGCTTGGTCCCGCTGTGGGGCGCTGAGACCCCACCCGTGGTCGTGCCCCTTTGGCTCTCGTCGGAACACGTCGCGTCGATCGATGACACTGCCGATCGGGACAATTGGTTGGAAGTTCACTATTACGATGCACCCCACGGCGAGCCGGTCTTTCGTGAACCGGCCGAACGCATCTGGTGGATTCAGGGCCGGCCGCTTCTGGTGCTCGGTGCTTCGGGTTACCCGTTCCCCGAGGATCTGCGGGCACGGGCGACGGCCTGGGTTCGGCTTTTTCTCGACGGTCGCGACATTACCGTTCGTCCGTTGGTGGTCTACCCCAGACGCGATCGCGTGGCGCTATCCCGCGACGTGATTGCGCTTCAGGAGGCACTCAAGCAGGGTACCGGCATGCCGGACGCGAGCTACCTCGCGCAGATCGCCAATTTCCTGGCCGGCAACGTGAGTTCGCTGGCGGTGGAGGGCAGCAGCTACAACGTCACGGGATTCGGGGAGGTCATCAACACCAGCGGTGAATGGGTCGGGGCTGACATCGTCGGAGCCGGAACCTGGGACCAGACCAAGGGCGGCATTTTCTACGATGGCGCCACCGCCGCCGAGGACCACGTGGGCATCGCCACGAACGCACCTACTGCCGCCTTGGAAGTGGCCGGGGAGGACGGCGTCCTGTTCACCGGCGCATTCAACCAGGGCAACATACCGGCGGAGGGCGCCGGGACCCGGCTCATGTGGTATCCCCGCAAAGCCGCGTTTCGCGTGGGTCAGGTGAGCAGCACCACCTGGAACGACGTCAACGTGGGCAGCCGCTCCGTGGCTGCCGGTTTCGACACCACCGCTCTCGGTTCGGCCGCCACCGCGTTCGGTGATCGCACGTCCGCCTCCGGTTCGGCTTCCACGGCCCTGGGTCTCAAAGCCAGTGCGACCGGCAGCAACGCGGTGGCCATGGGTAACGAAACAACGGCTCAGGCCTTCGCCTCGCTGGCCATCGGCCAATTCAACCTGTTGACCGGTACGACCGGTTCCTGGGTCGTCACCGATCCGGCGTTCGTGATCGGCAACGGCGTGAACGCATCCAGCAGGGCCAACGCCCTGACGGCGTTCAAGAACGGCGACCTGACCATCGCCGGGACGGGCGCCCAACCCGGCGGCGGAACCTGGGCCGACGCCTCGGATATGCGGCTGAAGCGGGATGTGGCATCTCTCGACGCCGAATCCGCCCTTCGCGAGCTGTTGCGACTGGAAGGCGTGCTGTACCGGTGGCAAAACCCCGAGGCCCATGCGGACGGGGTTCAGGCCGGGCTCATCGCGCAGCAGGTGGCCGAGGTTTTTCCCGATTGGGTGACCCACGTCCATCCCGCCGAAGTGGACCAGGCGCTGGTGGGTGAAGACGCTCGCGTCCTGGCGATTCGGTTCCCACACGCGTTCAACGCCTATCTGATCCAGGCGCTGAAGGCGCTGAAGGCGAGAAACGACGCACTGGAAGCTCGCCTGTCCGCCCTGGAAGCCCGCTAGGAACGTTCTTTTCTTTCAGGCTGTCATGGATTGCGTTTCAAACTGGGATAGTACTGTGTGAACACCTCGTCGTCGGCCGCGCCCACCGTGTGGCAGGATTGACATTTGGCCGGGGCCTGGAGGGGCACCACCTTCTTGCCGGCTTTGAGGTCGCGATCGAAAAACGCGTAGTAGCCCCACCCGGAGCCGCTGAACTGGCGGCGGTCCTTGATGGCGGCCAGCAAATCCATGCCGCCGGTGGTGAAATACCCGTAGCCGCTTTCCGCCTCCTTGACCTCCACGTGGAAGTTCTCCATCAGGATGATGGTGCCGTCGGGAAACACCCCTTTCTCGCGACGCGTTTCCAGGGCACTGGGGTTGATGTAGACCGTATGGATCCCCGGGAAAATCGCTTTGTTGTTGTTCTTGTCGTCGGGGACCAGGCTGGTTCCCATGAAGGGCCATGTTCGGTATTCGGTGACGTCGGGCAGGGTGAGGCTCTTGTCGGCGCTGAGCTCGTAGGGCAATTGGGCGCCGCTTTGCCAGGCGCCGGTCAGCCAGGTGGCCCCGATACACAGAAACATGAACACGCGTCCCCAAAATCTCATCGATCGAATCTCCCCGGCATGGTTTTGAATACGGGATCCCAATGGCCGCCTTCCCAGTGCGTTGGCCCCGCGGCTCATGGCTATTTTTTCGTGGTGCTTACAGGATGGCAAGGCTATAGTTGAATGCAACCTTCGACGAGTCCCATCCCAAGCAGACGACGAGTCCCGCCGCGTTTTGGATCATAACTCTCCCATCGGTATCGTCGCCATCGAGTCAAGCCTTACATGAAGTATTTGGTTGTTCAGGTGTTTTGGTATTTCGACCAGGTCACCGGCGAGTTCAATTACCGCATTCGCAAGCCTGGTGAAATATTGGCGCAACACCCCGACTTTCTGGTGTGCAACATTCACTTGTTTCATCCCCTGTTCAGCCAGCTCGCCCTTGCCGCCGATCTGCTCATCCTCCACTTGCTCGCCGACGAAGAAGTCGGTCACATCATCGCCCTGCGCAAAAAGCTGGGCAAGCCGACGATCTACGAGATTCCGGACAATTTCCTGAGCCTCGGGCCCTGGGTCGGCACCGACGATGCGCTGCGCAATCCCCAGATACGCCAAAACTTTCTCTTCAATGCCTCCCAGTGCGACGCCCTCCAGTTGAGTTCCCCCGAGCTTCAAAAAACCTTCGGTTACCTGAATCCGCGTACCCAGGTCTTTGAAAACCAGACGGATCAGTTCAGTGCACCCTCGCCGGGCGACACCTTCGTGTTCGGCTGGGGCGGCTCCAAGGGCCACGAGGCCGATTTGGCCGAGGTGGCGCCGGCGATCGAGCGGTTCTGTCGCGATCATCCGGATGCTGTTTTTTCCTACATGGGATACGAACCCATCTTTCAGCGCTACTTCGCCCAGATTCCCAACGCACAGTGTCGTCCAGGCGGCCCGATCGAGGATTATTACGCGTTCCTCGAGCATCTCGAGGTGGGCATGGCTCCGCTGCGCGACACCGAATTCAATCGTTGCCGTTCCGACGTCAAGTTCCTCGAGTATGCCGCCCACGGCGTGGTACCGGTGCTTTCCGATGCGGCCTGCTACCGGGTCCATGGCGAGGACGGTCAGAACTGCTTTTTTTTCAAGGATCCGGACCAGCTCTACGCTCGCCTGGCATTTCTCTACCGCAATGCCGAGGAGCGTCGCGCCGCCGCACAACGGGCCTACGATTACGCCAGTGTCAAGCGATCGCTGAGCAATCACCTCGATCGGCGCGCCTCGTTTTACAAGACGCTCCTGTTTTTCGATCCCAACGTCGACGAATTGCCCCTGTTGCCCGATTGCGAAGGATTGATCGGGTACATCCGCAAGGTGACCTACCTATTCGAAGCCTGTCGCCTGGTGGAAGCCATGGAATTGCTGGCAAAGGTGCTGGAAATGCACCCGACTTTTCCCCAGGCCCACATGTGGCGTCTGCGAACCATGGTGAAGGGCGGTCACCTGGAAGAAGCACTGGCGACCTACCGCGATTACGAGGTGTCGCCGATCTACTGGGATATCCTGCACGAGCAATTGGCGATCGCGTCCTTCGCCCTGGGTGATCCCAATTGGCGCGAACACCATCGTCGCATCCTCAGCCCGGTGACGCGACTCCGGTTGGAACCGACCAACCGGTTGGATCGCGAGATGATCTTTCGCCAGATCCTGGATTTCAATCCCTATCACTACGATTCGCTCGTGAGTTTGAGCATCCTGCTTTCCCGTGGCGGCAAGCCCCAGGAAGCCTTGGGCTTTCTAAGACGGGCGGAACGCATCAATCCCGAGGAAATCGATGTGGACGGAGCTCTCGCCAAACTATTGAACCCATCCTGAACGCGTGGTTCGGGCACTGGGTGGGTGAGGGTGCCGAGTCGAAGCGAATCGCTCCAAAGGGCCCGCATGCGAGCAAGAGTCGTAAAGCCTGTAGGTTGGCCCGCCGGGCCGACTCTTCGGAGTAACTAATCTCAAATCCCCGCATCTTGAGAGCCCCGGACGAGCGGGCATACCCACTCGATTTCGAGAAAGAAACAGCACACCTGGTTCTGACGTAGGGCCATGGGTCGTTCATCCGAAAAATAAAGCAAGAACCCATGAACATCAGAAAGCAGGAAAGGATCGGCATTTGGACACATCATGGTGCCGTTTTTCCTGGTTCCGATCATTCCTGCCTTCCTGATCAAGATTTGGCGACGGCAAAACCCTGCTCAGGTTGAATACACCATTTTGTTTCAAGAGAGGGGCGAAAGGCCTGTAGGTGGAACAGCTTGAGGCAGTGTGAAAACGCGGTTCGTGTTTATAGTTTTCAGGTTAGTTAGATTGGTTTTAAGGCACTTATGCGATGCGACCAAGCCGGATTGAGTCCATTTGCGACCTTTTCACACAGCCTCAGCTTGCCTTACCGGCCCTGCTCAACCAATCGAAGCGACCTAACACATATCGAAATCGATCATCGAGAGGTCTATAGGATCGACTTACCTGCTTCGCTCTTTTACCACTCGATCCTGTGACGCTTGGGCCGCTTCGAAATGTCGGCCGGGCCGGCCAACCTACCTGGCACGACGGATCTCTCGGCATTCAGGCACTCCGAGCAGATTCGTTTCCGGAGCGCTCCGGACGAATGCACATTCCCACTTGATTTGATGGTGCGGGTTCGAAAAAACCGGTGCGGCCGTGAGTCGAAAAACCGCCCGTCGAAAAGCGGCGGGACGACCCGAAGGCCGCCCCGGCGGTTGGATCAGTGTTTGGTGTCCCCGTCCCAGGGGGCATCCGGAGCCTTGTAGGGATCTTCCTCCTTGGCTTCGGTCGCGGCCGCGGCTTCAGGTGCCGGCGGGGCTTCCGGTGCGTCGCCACCCGCTGCGGGCGGGGGCGGAGGGGGAGGAGGTGCTGCCGCTTCGGGCGTCGGCGGTGGAGGCACGCTGCCGGCCGGAGGCGGCGGGGGCGCTGCGGCCGCTTGAGCCGCGGTCGTTTCGATGACGCGGGTGCCGACGTAGGTGTCGCCCCAGCGATCGCCGTTGGGATCGGTGAAGACCTTATAGCATTCGATGCAGACCCAGACGAACCCCGCCAGGCCCGTGAGCGGCGTCAGCAATCCGCCGATCACCGTGGCGACCAGCACCGCCGAAGCGGCCGAGCCGGCCCAAAGCGGGATGTTGCGTTTGGCCGAGGTCTCCATGTCGATGGGCGATCCGTCGACCTTGACGACTTTCATGTTGAACAAGCTCTTTCCGATGCTCGCGCCGCCCAGTTGTTCGATGGGCAAGGCGTCTTTGATGGCGATGTATGCCGCGCCCGCCAGGATGGACAATGCCGCGGCAAGCGCCGCCCCGAGAAGGGGAATCCAGCCGAGGACCAACCCCAGGACAAATGAGAGAACAAACGTGATGAGACCGCTGATGATGCTGTCGATAATTGCGGCAATGACGCGCTTTGTAGGGTCCGCCTTAGCCATATAACTTACTCCTCAATGGTGAAACCGAGATGAGTGGATGCAACGACACATATTCAGGGTGTCCGTCGGGGACCTCCGGTTTCGTTTCGGGTGAAAGATCGTTGATGGAATCGTGAACGTGGTGGTTGCTGGAAAATCGCCCCAATCATGGGTAGAAATGGGTGGGAACGAGTTGTTCGCGGGTAGGCTCCGAATGGTTCCTTTGCTCCCGAGATGAGCAAAGACAGTGACGATGAAAAGGGGTCGGGAGTGAAGATATCATCGATTCTAACTGAATCGCAGCCAAGATGTTGAAGATATTCCGCTATTCTTGTCCGAACCGCAAGGTGGTGGTGACGACCCCGTGTGGCCGGAGTGGTTCCCGTCAAACGGGAGCGTGGGGGTTTGGATCGCTGGGTAAGGCGGAAACCCGGTCCCAAAAGGGCCACATCTGGTTGGCCTTCGACGCGCTGCAGGCGTGAGCCGGAAAGTCGATGCGTCACCGCCCGCATACTGTTATGGTTGTCGGAAACGAATGGATGTGTGACCGAGAGGGCACACGCGAAAGTCAGTGTTTATGAAGGGGATGGGCTGAAATCTGATCCCTTGGATCCAACCGGGTGCGAATCCGGGCCCGCGCTCGAGTCGGGCTGCAGGAGTTCGCGCCACGACCGAGGAGCGAACCCGTTATGTGGATTGAAACCGTGGCCCCGGAGCGGGCCCAGGGCAAGTTGAAGAAACTCTATGAACGCGTGAAGGGACCCAACGGGGAAATCGACAACATTTTGCGCGTCCATGCACTGCGGCCGCATACCCTGGAAGGGCACATGGCCCTTTACAAGAATGTGTTGCACCATTCGGCCAATCGCGTCCCCAAGTGGTTACTGGAAGCTTTGGGCGTGTACGTCAGCCATCTCAATGGTTGTGAGTATTGTGTGGCCCACCATTACGAGGGCATGCGGCGCCTGCTGGACGACGGGGCGCGAGCCGAACGCATTCGCGAGGCGATCGAGGCCGATCGCCCGGAGGACGTCTTTCGAGGTGCCGAGCTGGCCGCCTGCCGATACGCCGCCATCCTGACCCGCGATCCGTCCCGCCTCGAAAAAGCCGATGTCGATCGCATGCGAGATGCCGGCCTCGACGACGGCCAAATCCTGGAAATCAATCAGGTCGTCGCCTACTTCGCCTATGCCAACCGCACCGTTTTGGGGCTGGGCATCGACCTCGCCGGCGAAGTGCTGGGTCTTTCGCCCGGGGATAACGACGACCCCGACAACTGGCATCACCAGGAAGCGCGTACCTGAAGGTCCAATGGCCGATCGCGATCGGGCGCATGGCCCACCGGGGCCCCTTCTCACGATCGGCGGAAGTCCTGGTTTGCACTGTCGTGCAGCCGATTTCGTGATGTCGCCGGTTTACGCTCGGCGTCGATCTTCGCAGTCGATTCCCGCGCCATAATCGGGAGTGTCCCTGATCGCGGTGGGGGAATCGACCCGGCAATGGGTGTGGGTCGCCGCCCGTGTTTATTGTGAAGGATGGATTTGTGGATTATTGGATGTACGGGCTCTTTCTCGTGGCCGGTTTCTTCTGCGGGCTGATCAACACCATTGCCGGCAGCGGATCGCTCATTTCGCTGCCGTTGCTCATTTTTGCCGGATTGCCGGCGAACGTCGCCAACGGCACCAACCGCGTCGCGATTCTCATGCAGAGCGTCATCGGCATTGCCGGCTTCGCCAAGCACGGTCGTCTCGACTTCCGCCACGGGGCCTGGCTGGTCCTTCCCAGCGTGGTGGGCGCCGTCGTGGGGGCACAGGTGGCGGTGGATCTGGATGAACGCCTGATGCGACTGTCCCTCGCCGTCATCATGTTTCTCATGCTCGGCCTGATACTGGCCAGGCCCAAACGCTGGCTGCGCGGGTCCGGAGTGGAGACCCCGCCGAAGGTGACCTGGAAGGAAGTGGTCAGCTTTTTCGCGATCGGGTTCTACGGTGGATTCATCCAGGCCGGTGTGGGCATCTTCCTGCTGGCAAGCCTGGTCCTGGTGTCCGGGTACGATCTGGTCAAAGCGAATGGCGTCAAGCTGATGCTTGTACTCGCCTACACGCCGTTCGCCCTCGCCGTCTTCGTGGCGGCCGATCAGGTGGACTGGCTGCTGGGCCTGTGGCTCGGAGTGGGGAACATGGTGGGTGCCTGGGTCGGCGCGCGCATGGCGGTCCAGAAGGGAGCCGGTTTTGTACGGTGGGTTTTGGTGGGGGTGGTGGCGATTTCCGCACTAAAATTGATGTATGACGCCATGGTCACTTTTTGATGGATCAAAAAGTACCAAAGAGACGCGAAATATATTGAAAATATATTGAGGAAGCACCGGTTGCTTTCTGCGCATCGACCTGTCTCGGGTCCTGCGATCCGTATGTTCTAATGACGCCGTGATAATCTGGCCCATTGGGCGATTTTGTAATCGGGTGAAAAATAGAAACAAGTATAATTTGCTTAATTTAAATGGGTTGTCGCTTGTTGCCGATGCTGCGGTTAAGGGCTTCCGAACCGGCACTTTCGGCACGTCAACTCCGGCCAAATGGCGATCGGGATGTTCAAGGATTGCCATTCACCTCGACGCTCCGGGTCTTGCTCGAAAAAAAAGAATATTTTTAAGGAAAAATTTTAGCTTTTTTGATCATCTGCCGTTATAAAGGGTGGAAGCCAAGTTGATGATCAAATTTGAACAATTTTTTTGTGAACAAGACAGCGTGCGCCCTGATAGGGTTTTTTTGAATATGAAGATTGGCTTAGACCACTTTTAAGTGGTCTATGTGGGGAGACTGCCGGCCCGGGAGGGCCGGCTTTTTTTTTCGCCGATCACGGCTGAACCCATGGGTTTCGGATCGATCGAATCGCTCTGCCTGCCACCAGTTTTCCGGTAGCGATCCGCCGCACCAAATGGATATGTCTTCTTGACTTGATCCGCGCATCTGGCTTAGGTTGCCATTAGCTCGACGTGAGCCTGAAAGTTAGTTCTGCATCCCGATCAGCGGTGACTTCGGATTTTCGCCACAGGGGCTACACGGGAAACGGAATCGAGGCGCGTTTGTTGTAAATTCCTTTTCATTGTGTGTTTACAGCCCCGTGTCTCATTCTGGATCCCCGTGTTTGCGGTGGGTTGGATTGGAAAGTCCTTGGTTCGCTGTGCGGAATGAATGGACATCTTTCGGGAGCACCTCTAGCTCAGTGTCCGTTCGGAAGCGGAATCATCGCTTTCCGGCGAGCCGTTTCGACATTCCGGCGATCTTGGATGGGACCTAGTTTTGGCTTTGGAGGGATTGGATGAATCATCGGTTTTGGAAGTTCCTGGCGGTTGCGTCGCTTTTCGCCGTGCTGAACCCGGGATGGGCCTTCTCCCAGTCGGGTTTCCCCGCGACCGTGCTCGCCGCGCAGAACCAATCCAAGGGAATCGCCCTGAAGATGGATAAGCGCGTCCTGAAACTCTTCGAAAAAATGAAGGCCAGATACGCCGGACAGCCGCTTTTTGTCGCCTACGAGGGAAAGTTCATCACGGAAAACAACGGCATGCTGGTCGAAGCGACCTTCGCCTCCAAGATGACGGTCCGCGATGCCAATCACCTCGAGATGACTTCCGACATCCAAATGGCGATTCAGGCCATGAATGTGTCGCCCAAGATTCTCATGAACCTGGTTCACGATGGTCGCGAGATGTGGCTGGATTTGGAATTTCCCCACATCCCCAACCGCCAGGTGGTCAAAATCGACTTGAAGCACATGCGCAAGTTGGCGGAACTCAACGGGCAGCTCTCGTTCATTCCCGGTAAGCCGGGTACGCGCAATCCCATCGAACTGATCGTGGAATACACCGATTTGTTTCCCTTCGATCTGGAGCGGGTCAAGGATGACAAGGCGTTCCTCAAGGCGCAGATCCCCCAATTCCTATGGACCCAGTTCGGCGTGCCCGAACCGGAGGGCTCCGGGATCGACTTTTCCACGGCCACATTGGTTTTGGACCGGAAATCCGGACAGATTCGCGAGATGCACATCGGCAACGGTGAAAAGAAACATTTCGAAATGCGCTTCACGGAGCAACAATTCAAGAAAAAGAGTGATTTGCCGGATGCCCTGTTTCAATACAAGATGCCCGAGGGAGTCGTATTCTCCGATTTGAACGAGATGTTCGCCGGAAAAAGCAAGACGGCGCCCAAGCCCTCCAAACAACGCACGCTGAAGATTCCCTCGGAGCAGAAATCCGAGAAGGCACCGGCGACCAAATCCGAAAAGGGCAGTGACAGCACCCGATCTTCCAGTGAGAAAAAGTGAGGTCGGCAAGCCGGGCGAACCCCATCGGTGGATTTTCCGATCGGGCTTTCGACCCCCCTGGGTTGTGAAGAAAGCCTGATTTTGTTCGTTATTTTTGAGATTTCGCGCGATGTTTTCTTGTCGCCCGAATCGAGCGAATCTGAATGGCGTTTGCGGTAACTTGTTTGTTATCAGGTTATAGTGTCGGGCTTTCAGGGCGCATTGAATGCGGTAGAGTTTGACCCGACGGTTTTCCCATCAAGGACGTGCGCGATTGCATCCACCCGATTCGCACTCTTTAGGTACAATAGCCCCTTCTCGACCTTGAGGTTGGGAGACTTCGAACGAGGAACGGGGCCATGAAACGAATCGTATTTGTGGAAGCGCCGGACGCCGTCGGTCTGGTTCATCGAATCACGGGCGTTTTTGTCGAGCTTGGACTGAATATCGTCACCAACGACGAATACGTGGCACAGAAAAACCGTCGCTTCTTCATGCGCAGCGAGGTGGTCGGTACGGCCGATGATCAAGTCATCCGTGTCGCCCTGCGGGAGCGCCTGCCCCTTGCCGAAACCATTTGGGTCCTGCCCGAGCGGAAAAAAGAGATCGTGGTGCTCGCGACCAAGGAATCTCATTGCCTCGGCGATTTGCTGCTGCGCCAATACGCGGGCGAGTTGAAGGCCAACATCAGGGCGGTCATCGCCAACCACGACACCTTGGGTTCCCTGGTCGAGAAGTTCGGCGTGCCCTTCGTGCACGTACCCCACAAGGGATTGACCCGTGAAGCCCACGAGCGAGCCATGCTCGCCGAAATCCACCGATTCGAACCGGAACTCCTGGTGCTCGCCAAATACATGCGGGTCCTGAGTTCGGATTTCGTCAGTGCCTTTCCCCATCGCATGGTCAACATTCACCACAGCTTTCTGCCGGCCTTCGTGGGTGCCCAACCCTATCGTCAGGCCTGGGAGCGCGGCGTGAAGATCATCGGAGCCACCTCGCATTTCGTCACCGATGATTTGGACGCGGGTCCCATCATCGCCCAGCAAGTGCTGCCCGTGGACCACACCCACAGCGCTCGCGACATGGCGCTCGCCGGGCGCGACGTGGAAAAGAACACCCTGGCCAACGCCCTGAAGCTGGTCTTCGAAGATCGAGTCTTCGTTTTCCAGAACCGAACCATCATCTTCAACTAGTGCTCATCCGGAAACGGAATGGGTGGAATTTTCAAGTTGGTTTGATTGGATGGGCCCGGTATCGGGCCACAGGGGCTCGCTCTCGACAAGTTACTTATGCGTAGATGATTGGCAGAAACCCGGTGGCTGGCTGCCGGCTGTCGTGGGGACTCGGCCGATTCCAAGGGCGGATGGTTTGACCGATTTGGGCGCGCGACGGCGGGTCCGGCGCGCCTTTCGGTACCATTAATATATGTATTGAACCTTTGGGATCGCCTGTCGCCATCCCTTCGACCGATTCGTGGCGGGTGTCAGTCCACGAAGTGGTCCGCATCGCGAACCAGGTTTTCTTCCATTGCGGCCATCCCCTCACTGATTTTCAGGTTCAGGCCTTCGTGTTTGAAACTCATGCCCAGCGCGTAGAGCACCTTGAACAGGTTTTGGGAGCGACACTGTTCGCCCATCTGGCCGATTCGAAGAATGGGCAATCCGAAGGCCCCGGCGATTTCCACGTGAAAGGTGTCGGCCATGTATTGGCGAAGGGCCAGACCGTCGATGCCTTCCGGGATCTTGATCGCGACCACCGAATTGAGCCGGTATTCTTTCGGCACGTACAACTCGAGACCCATGGCTTCGATGCCGGCCTGGAGCGCGGTCGAGCTGAGTTGGTGCCGATCGAAACGCTTTTCGAGGGTTTCCTCGCAAATCAGGCGCAGTGCTTCGTGGATGGCGAGAATGCCAGGGACGGGTGCCGTGTAGTGGTACTGCTGAAATCCCCAGAACCGCCAGGCGCGGCGTGCGTCGAAACACCAGTGGGGGTGATCGCCGGGCCGTTGTTTTAGCGTGTTCCAGGCCTCGTCCGAAAAGGCGATCAACGAGACGCCCGGAATCGAGGAGAGACCTTTCTGACCTCCGGTCACCAGGGCGTCGATCTGCCAGTCGTCCATGTACATCGGCATGGTGGTCAGGGTACACACCGCGTCGACCACCACCAACGCGCCTTGGGCCTTGGCCATTTTCACGATTTCGGGGAGATGGACGTTCTTGATGCCGCAGGACGTTTCGCCCTGAACCATGGTGACCACATCGTAGCGATCGCGGGCGAGCGCCTCGCGAGCCATCTCGATGGTGATCGGTTTGGCGGTTCCGGGGGGTTCGAAGACATCCACTTCGCCGCCGACACCCGCGGCCATGTCGGCGAAACGTCCACTGAAGGTGCCGACCTTGAAGATGAGCGCCTTGCGCCCCGGCCAGAGGAGGTTGGAGACCGCCATTTCCATGGCCGCCGAGGAGGGCCCGGCCACGCCGAAGACCTTCTCGGCGCGGGTTTGAAAGCAATAGCGGGCCATGCGTTTGACGTTGTGAATGATTTTGTCCATCGTCGGTCCCAGGTGATTGATCACCTCGCCGTTTGCGCGGGCCACGGCTTGAGGTATGGGCACGGGACCCGAGCCCATGAGCAGCAGGGGCTCCGAAGGCAGAATGCTTTGCAGGGGGGTCAATTGCTCCGGGATGGGAACGGTCATGGTGCACCTCGAACGACGAAGAGAAGATGGTGGGGCAGACCCGAGGTGCCCGTCCATGGGGACGACGGACGGGTTGGCGGGCTCGAGTCGATTGGAAGTGAATCTTCTCTGAACCTTGTCGGAATTAAAGGGTTTTTGGTTGAGAGGGCTTTTTCTGAAAAACCGGTCGGAGGAGAAGTCGTGGTGAGTGAGAGATGCGAACCCGGAGAGATCGACCAATCGTTTCTTTTGGAGATGGAGATTTTTTTGCGTTATCGATAACCGACATTATTCCGTGTATTGGCTGTTTGGGAATATGTGAATCATATTTCCCCGTTACAGAAGTAAGTCAGTGTTTTTCTTGATAAAAGAAGTGTCTCTGTCGTGATCCAGGGATCATTTGATGGTATAAATACCGAGAAATACCTTTTCATAAAAAGACACATGTTCTCGATGGCACGGAGGTTCCTTTTGAAATCCCTCTTCCTATTGTCCGCGTTTTTATGTCCGCTCGTTTTCGCTGATTACACCTTGTACAAACTCGTCCTTACCGGCGAACAGGAGACCCATTCAGTGGAAACCGATGCGGTTGGCTACGCCACCTTGGTAGCCAGCAAGGATCTCGGGGAGCTGAGTGTTTTTTTGACGCACGACGTCCAGAACGTCACCGCGGCGCACATCCATGAGGGCGCGCCTGGACAAGACGGTGGCGTGGTTTTCGATCTCGGTGACGGCACCAGTCCGATTCAGACCATCATCGACCTCACGGATCGGGAGTACGAAACCCTGGCCGGGGGTAACTACTATATCAACGTACACTCCGAAGCCGTTCCCGCCGGAGAGATACGGGCGCAGATCGTGGGTGGCGTCGCCCCGGACCTGTATGAAGTCACGGTGACGAATGTCACGAAAGGGCAGCCATTTTCGCCGCCCTTGATTGTCGCCCACAATGACGGCGAGCGGCTGTTTCAGGCGGGGGCTCCGGCCTCCGACGGCCTGGCCGCCCTGGCCGAAGACGGTGACAACATGCCGCTCATGACCAGTTTGACCGCCAATCCCAACGTTTTTCACGTGGCCACTTGCGATCCCGTGCCCCCGGGCGGATCGGTGACCATCGAAATTTTTGCCTACGGGGCGATGCGCCAGATCTCGGTGCTGGGCATGTTGGTCAATACCAATGACGCCTTTTTCGCGGCCGACAGTCTGCGGGTCAGAAACCCCACGCTATTCAAGCGCGACCTCTTCGCTGAAGGGACCCAGGTCATGGCGTTTGCCTACGATGCGGGCAGCGAAGCCAACAACGAGGATTGCGGTTTCATCCCGGGTCCGGCCTGTGGGTCCGCGGGTGTTCGGGCCACGGAAGGTGCCGAAGGCTACGTGCATGTTCACAACGGGATCCAGGGAACCGCGGATCTCGGCTCCGCCGCCTACGATTGGCGTGGTCCGGTGGCCGTGATCCACATCGAACGTTCCGAATGATGAACGCGAAGGACCGACAACCGGTGCCCCGCCACGGTGCCGGTTGCGGTTTGTGTCGCCTCGATCCGTCGATCAGGTTTTGGTAACCGCGCTCTGTTACCGGCTGAGATGGCCGGGCCGCGCATCCATCCGGGGGGAGAGGTGTGCAAAATGTTGCGTATCTCACTCAACACCTTGAAACGACCCGAGTTGCTGTAAAAAATTTGTTCCATTGAGTGACTATCTAGGGTATCTTAAATGCGATAAATCTCCGGTAACCCATGATTTTCATATGCGATGCAGGATAACATGTTATTCTCACGTAAATAACACAAATGAAGGGCAGGTGGTTCTTGCTGAGGAAATCTTGTTTGGTGAAAAAGTGATTTAAATGCCTGAGATGTCAAGTTGACTAGTATGAATGTCATTTAGGGATATATCTGGTTGTTGGATTTCATTTCTTTTACTTTATATTAGTCAGGGATGTGATGTCGTGGAAGACGTAGTTTTCGAATCATGGACATTTTGTTGAGAAAAATTTTGGGAATTTTGACCTCTATTAAGGGGTTTTTGGTAAGAGAGATCCAGTTCGAAATACGGAATTTTTTATTTTTTTTCCACGTGAACACCCAATGAGTACTCCGCCAAGGCTGGAAAAGTCTCATTTTTCTCTTAGGTGAGTGTTATTCGCTCGTTTTGGTTTTTTGAGCCTGAAGAGGTTTAGATACAGCCCTTTAGGTGAATTCGTACCTTTTGGCGAGTCAACACGATGCACGAGGATTGTGTGAATATGTTCTTTTTTTGGAAAAAGGTGACAGCCTCTTGTGACCAGAAAGATGACAAAAAACACAAATAAGACTCTAAAGATTCGGTGTGTGGTCGCCGATCGTCAAATCAAGCCCAAACAAAAGACTATTCAGGTAAGGAAAAAGCAGATCATATATGTCTTGATAGTGATGTGTAGACGGATAAAAGAAATAAAAAGGCGGTAAAAAAGATTTCAATCCGTAGGCAAATTCTTTCCCGGAATCTGTCTCAAACAAAAAAACTCCACGAACTTACCTGCCCTAAACATAGGGGTGATTTGGAGGTCTTTCATGAAAGTCACCTGGACCACGAGTATCTTCTGCCTTCTCCTGGCTTTTTCTCCTCACCATGTCTTCGCTCAGGGACTGCCCACCGTAGATCCTGAAGAAGCAGGCCTTTCCGCCGAAGCCTTGGAGGCTTTTACGAGTGATCTTGAGTCCCAGGTAAACTCTGATGGCATGTCTGGCGCCGTTCTCGCCATTATCCGCAACGGTAAGCTCGCGTTTCAAACCACGGTCGGTGTTCGCGATCAGGTGTCCCAGGCACCGATGACCAGTGACACCATCTTCCGGATCGCCTCTGATGGCAAATTGATCGTGAGCTTCGCGGTCCATCTTTTGAGAGAAGATGGCGCCATTCATTTCGATGACCCCGTTTCCTACTATATCCCCAGCCTGGCAAACCGTGAGATCCTGGTGGCCACCGAGTCGGTGAGCGCCGAGGAATTCGTCACGGTTCCGGCCACCGAAGAAATCACCATTCGCCACCTGCTCAACCATTGTTCCGGTATCGACTACGGTTTCAACAATACGCCCATCATGACGGACATCTACCAAGCAGCCGGTGTTCAAGACGGGCTGGCGCCTACCGAGGGCTCCATCGGCGAGATGGTGAACGATTCCCTCTCCCAGGTGCCGCTGTTGTTCGAACCCGGTGAACGGTTCAACTACGGTCTCTCCACCGACGTGCTCGGCTACTTGGTCGAAGTGGTCTCCGGTCAGTCGCTTCAAGGCTTCCTGCAGGATCGGATTTTCGATCCGCTGGAAATGCACGACACCTTCTTCCACGTACCCACGGAAAAGCTGGATCGCGTCGCCACGATCTACCAGCCGGTCGAAGGCGGTCTTCAGGCGTTGCCCGACGAGCCCTTCGAGATCTTTCCGCACCTCTTCATGAGCAATGGACTGGGCACCAACGGTCCCCAGACCTATTTCTCCGCCGGAGCGGGCCTGTGCACGACTCCCGACGATTTCAGCCGTTTCATGGCGATGCTGCTGAAAAAAGGGAAGTTGCTCAAAAAAAGCGGCCAATGCAAGGTGAAGGTTGCCAAAAAGAAGACGGTCAAGCGCTTCCTCAATCGAAAGAAAAACGACGTCGTGGATCTGGATGCGGGAACTATCGCGGCCTTCAATTGGGAAGGTTACCAGTTCATGAACGGCTTCGCGATCAAGACCAACAAGAACGCTTCGAACACGCCTTCGCCCAAGGGAACCATTTCCTGGATCGGCGCATACAACACCCATTATTTCCTGGATCCCAAAAACAAGTTGGGTGGCTTCATCATGACGGGTCTGTTCCCCTATCTGCAGACCGGGTACCCGCAAAACCTGGAGGAGCTGACCTACGCGGCGCTTCTGGATGAAGATGAATACTATGGCGACGACGACGATGACGACGACGATGACTGAGCGGTGCCGCGGCGCCGACAATCGTCGAACATCGAATCGGTGATCGGTCATGGATCTTTGGACCCATGACCGGTAGGAAAAGGCGGGAACCTTCCCGCCTTTTCTGGTTGAAGGCCCGCTCCGATTCGGCGCTCCGCACGGGTCGGTTTCGAGATGGTCTTCGAGCCGAATGGGTTCCCGTCCAGCCAGAAACAGGGTCTCGATGGTGGGTTCCATGTGATCGACCCGGCCCTCGGTGCAAACCGATGTGGGCGGTCAGGGGCGTGTATTTTCCAGTGCCCATCCGGAAAGAGGATTTTTCTGAAAATGCTTCTCTGAATCGGTTGGATTTCCATTGCCATCGGGCATCGGCACTTAGAGATTGTGTGTTAACTAATCGCTTGAAAACAAGGGTTTTGTTGGAGCCTGGGGTTTGAGGGGCCATGACGTGTCCGTCCAGCCGAACCCTCGCGGGAGGGGCAACCATCCGGTTTCTGGATGGGCACTGGTTCAAGGGTTATCGTGTGCATATGCCAGCTCTCGTATTTTTTTGGAGTTAGTAAAGTTTCCGAAAATTTTTTTGGTTCGATAGTGGTTGTACGGGTTCTTCGGGGTGTGATAGTCTGATGGAACAAGTAATTTTCAACCTATCGTCTCGTTTCAGCGACTCAAGCCGGCAGCATTTCGTGAAAAAGGCTCTATGTATCGTTTCGCCTTCCTCACCAAGTGAGGTAAATTCGTTGCTATTTTGCGATAATCACGTGTCACGCCAGGAGTTTAGTTTAAGGAGAAGCTTGTATGTCCAATGTGGAAAAGGCCACAGAGATCGTTTACGCCGCCATCGATGAGGTCAACAACATGCTTGCGGAAAAGCAGCGGATACCGAAGGATCCGAGCATCGTTCTGTATGGCCAAAACGCGGTGATCCCTTCATTGATGTTGATGAACCTGGTCGTCGCGGTGGAGGAAGTGTCGGAAGACGAGCACGAGGCTGAAATTTCCATAACCAAAGTGTTTCATTCGGTGAAGGACCTGATCGATCAGGTCAAGGATCTTTTGGACGAGGAAGGTTGACATGAGCGAGCCCAACGCCAAGTGTTTGATTCTTTCCGACTTTAACGCCGAAAACCTGGGGGCCCTGCTGACCAATTGTTCCGACACGCCGGCATTGGATCTGCTGTTGCCGGATTTCGGTCGGGGCTTGGAGATCCTGTTCGTGGGCAACCATCCCATGTGGGACGAAAAGCCCGATTACGCGTTCGTGTGGACGCGTGCCGAGGGCGCCATCAAGGCTTTCCAAAAGTTGCTGGACGGCCAAGATGTGAAAGAAGAGGACCTGCTCGCCGAGGTGGACGACTATGCCGCCGGCATTTTGAACGCCGCCAAAAAGGCGCGGGCCGTCTTCGTGGCCAGTTGGACCGCCCCCTATTACCGCCGCGGCTTGGGCATGTTGGATTACAAACCGGGCGTGGGCTACACCTATTTCCTCACCAAAATGAATTTGCACCTCGCCGAAAAGCTCGGCGCCGCCACCAACGTGTTTCTGCTGAACGCGGAACGCTGGGTCCAGAAGGTGGGCACCAAGGGTTACAGCCCCAAACTCTGGTACATGGGCAAAGTGCCCTTCAGCAACGGCGTCTTCAACGAAGCGGTGATCGACCTCAAGGCCGGTGTGCGCGGTCTGTTGGGTCAGGCGCGCAAGCTGATCGTGCTCGATCTGGACAACACCACCTGGGGCGGGATCGTCGGTGACGACGGCTGGGAGAACCTGCACGTGGGTGGTCACGATCCCGTCGGCGAGGCCCATGTAGACTTTCAACACCGCGTCAAAGAGGTGACGCGTCGCGGTATCGTGTTGGGTATTTCATCCAAGAACGAGGAATCGGTCGCGATGGAGGCCATCGAGAAACACCCCGAGATGGTGCTTCGCAAGGACGACTTCGCCGGTTGGCGCATCAATTGGATGGACAAGGCTTCGAACATCGCCGATCTGGTCAAGGAGATCAATCTGGGTTTGCAGTCGGTGGTATTCCTCGACGACAATCCCACCGAGCGGGCCCGGGTTCGCGAAGCCCTGCCCGAAGTCTTCGTGCCCGAGTGGCCCAAGAACGCGCTCAACTACGCGGCCGCCTTCCAGGAACTGGCCCTGTTCGACATTCCCGCCATCAATCCCGAGGACCGCAAGCGCGCCGAGATGTACGTGGCCGAGCGGAAGCGCTCCGAATTGCGCGAAGGCGCCGACATGTCCACCTGGCTGTCGAAGCTGGAAATCAAGGCCGAAGTCGAGAACCTCAACGATTCCAACCAACAGCGTACGGTTCAGTTGCTCAACAAGACCAACCAGATGAACCTCACCACGCGTCGTCTGACCCAGGAAGAGTTGATCGACTGGATCGGCGTCGAGGGCCGCTCGTTGTGGACCCTCAAGGTTTCCGACAAGTACGGCGATTACGGCCTGACCGGCATCGTCAGCGTGGATTACTCGGAGGGCGGCGATACGGCTTCCATCGTCGACTTCATTCTCAGTTGCCGCGTGTTCGGCAAGAACATCGAGCAGACCATGCTGCACTTGGCCGTGCAGTACGGGCGCTCCATGGGCGCCAAGCAGGTCCGTGCCCGTTATCTCGAAACCAAGAAGAACAAACCCTGTAGGACGTTTTTCGAGAATTCGGGCATGACTCGCGAGGGAGATATTTTTAGCTGGGACGTGGCGACGCCGCATCCGCCCCCGGAATTCGTCCAGATCATTCAAAACTGATTCGTGGTGATTCGCGCGTCATCTGGCGCGCCCAAGGCCTGATCGCGTGGAAGGAGAGGGTGTCATGTCCAAGGAGTTCAAGGCCGGCTTTTGGCCCACGACCTGTAAAATCTACCAGGATCGATTTCGCGGTGCGGGAAACATCCTGACCGTCTTTCGGGCTTCCGGCCCCTTGACCCTCGACCTCCTGAAGCGGTCCGCCGCGGTGTTGATGCTGCGCCATCCCATGTGCCGCGCCAACTTGGAGGAATTGAACAAGCGGTACTATTTTTTCAACATCGACGAAGCCTTTTCCCAGATGTCCAGTTGGTCCGAACAGCGGGATCTGGTACCCATCCGGGAGGTATCCCGCGAGGACGACGCCCACTTCGAGCGACTGGCCGAACGGGATTTCGCCGAGAATTTTCCCGACGACGCTCGTTTCCTGTGGCGATTGACCTTCATCAGGGATCCGGACGATCGCGATCATCAGTTCCTGCACGTGATGAGTCACGCGGTCTCGGATGCGCTTTCCACGGCCACCTTCTGCAAACAGTTGTTGGAATTGGCGGCGCCTCTGGCGGAACGAGACGGTGGCGACACGCCCATCCAGACTTTGGCCTCGGACCTGGTCGGTGAGGCCTTCGCCTTTCGTCCACCGGTGGAAACCATGATCAAGAAGCCCGAGCTGGATGCATCGAGCACGTCCGCGGCCGTCGCCGAAGAAGCATTGGGCATATGGCGCAGCGAGGGCGACGCGCCGCTCGAAGAGCGCTTTACCTATAATATATATGAAGTCGTCGAAGAGCCTTTGTTGCGCCGTCTGCATCAACAGGCAAAATCACATGGCGCGACCATTCATGCCGGCCTCACGGCAGCCTTTTTGACGGCCAGCGCCGCCAAGTTCGGCCTGAACGGCACGGTTCCCTTTAGTACCCCTGTCAACCTGCGGCGGCATTGTGAGCCCGAAGTCGGACCGGAAGACTTCGGTTGTTATGTTACTGTGGAGCAAACCCATTTCGATGCAAGTGGGAAAATGTCCTTTTGGGAACTCGCCAAAGATTGCAATAAAATACTAAAGGAAAAAATTCAGGTTAGTGCCTCGGCCGGCTTTCTACCGGTTCGCTTCAATAGATCGTTCATTCAAGAAAAAATCACCAACGAACTGGGTGAGTTGAACGAAGATCGGCGCTGTCCCGGAGGACCGGGCTTGTCCAACCTGGGATTGCTGCCCTTCGAGGCGACATTCGGCCCTTTTTCCTTGAACGAGTTGTACTTTACCAATTCACAGGTAAACGGCTACTACCCGGTGTTTCTTTCGGTCTTGACCTTTTCGGGGCGCGCTTTCTGCGTGTTTTCTTGTGCTTATCCTTTACTCTCCAAGGAAACACTTCGTCAGATTGCCGACGAGACTCTGAAATTAGTTGGGAAGCATGCTTGATGTCGATATGTCTGCTTTTTTGAGGCGGTGTTTTACTGAAAGAAGATGTGTTGACCTAGGGAATGTTAACGCATGAAAGAATCGTCGCATTGGCGAATGGTGTACCCTTTGTGGATTAGTACATTTATGATTTGTTTTTCCGATGTTATTTTCGGGTTTGGCAGGACTCGCTGTGTGTTGCAGACAGGGTTTTATTTTCTTGACTTGGAGGATATCCGCTGTAAAATCAGAATATCCTTAACTTCCCAACCTGAAACTTAGGATCGAATCTTCATTGATTGGAGGCCGTACCATGAGTCTGGCTAACGCCATTACCTTTTTGGGACGCTATACTCTTCTTTTCGCCATCGCCCTATCTTTCTCGCCTTTGGTCGCTCAGGATGATCTGGACTTTGCATCCATGAGTTTGGAAGACCTTCTCAATGTCGAGGTTGTAACCGCTTCCAAAAAGGCCGAGTCTCAGTGGGACGCTCCTGGTGTAGTTACGGTTGTTACCAAAGCCGAGCTGGAAAAATTCGGCGGCAACAATCTCTACGAAATACTCGACCGGGTGCCGGGTCTGCGCATGACGCAACTTTCCGTTGCGGGCCAGCCCGCCATCAGTTCTCGTGCCGGCAACAAATTTTCGGGCAGTAACCACACGCTGCTGCTGCTCAATGGGCGGCCCTTCCGCCAATCCCTGAACGGATACGCCTATCAAACCGTCTTGCGCTCCTTCCCGATTCACATGATCGAACGCATCGAGGTCGTGCGCGGTCCGGGTTCGGTACTTTACGGTACCAACGCCTTGGAAGCGGTTGTCAACGTCATCACCAAGTCTCCCGAAGAGACCAGCACCATGTTGCTGGGCGGGGGCGGCACCGACCTTGCCCGCGAAGGTGAATTCGTCGTCGCCACCAAGAGCGGCGACCTTTCGGTCATCGCCGGGGTCAACTACTGGGACGAAGACGGCTATCCCATCGACGGCATCACCTCTCCCTTGATTCCGGGCGCGCCCGTGCAGGGGATCGACATCTACCGCGACGACAAGTCGGGTGCCATGGCACTCAAATTCAAAGGTTTCTCTCTGTCGGCCTACGGTGGTCAGTTCAACAAACACTATCATTATCAGCCGGACTTTTTCACCGTCGAGCACAAGGCCCTTCTCGTGGATGCCGGTTACGAGCACCAGATCAACGACAATTGGAGCTTCACCTTCAACATCACCCACAACCAGTACGGTGAAGACATCATCAACAACCTCGGGGCGGATCCCGTCATCGCCTTCGACTTCAACACCAAGGACACCTTGATGGAAGGTACCGTCTACGGCAAGTTGGGCGAAAAGGTCGATATCCTCGTGGGCGCGGTCGGTTACTACCTGTCGGGATGGGCGAACTTCATCGCTACGACCTGGGACCTCTCCTGGCGCAGTGGTTACGGACAGGTTAGCTACCAGGTCAACGACTCCTTCAAAGTACTCGGCGGTTTCCAGTACAACGAAACCGACAGTGGCGACAACACGGTCCCCCGCGTAGGCGTCATATACAACAACGCGGACAGCGGCTACGGCGTCAAGCTGCTGTACGGCGAGGCGTTCCGTTCGCCGTATCCCAACGAATCGTTGATCGACGTTCCCGATGCAGGCGGCTCCAAGCCTAACCCGAACATCAGTGCCGAGACCATCGAGAGCTTGGATCTCCAGTTCTTCATGGACAAGGAGCGCTACCAGTTCGCCGCCACGATATTCCAGGTAACCCAGGACGATTTCATCACCCTGTTGCCGATCGAAGACCCGATCTACGACTTCCAGTTCCAGAACGCGGGTAGTTTGGATATCGAAGGTCTCGAATTGGAAGTCAAGTACGTGCCTTCCGAGCGCATTTACTTCCTGGGATCGGCCACCTATCAGAGCAACGAAAACGATGCCGGCGTCGACGATGCCACGCTTCACGGCGACCTCGCCGTCAAGCTCGGTTTCGCCTACAACCAGGGCCCCTTCAACCTGGGTATCTTCAACTCGTATTTCGAGGGCTGGAAACCCAATTCGGACCTGCCTGGCGCGCCCGTTACCGCGGCCAACCCGCCTTCCGACGACATCAACTATCTGTCGCTCAACCTGGGCTACGATTTCTCGCTCGCCGGTACCAGGGGCAACATCAGCCTGTACGGCAAGAACATCCTGGACGACGAGCTGTACGAGCCGATCTTCGTCGTACGTACCATCAACACGACCCAGACCGAGGGTGGCGCCCAGTACTACGGGCAGCTCAAGCTGTTCTTCTAAGTATCACGCGCACGGTTGAAAAAAGGAGGGCATGCGCCCTCCTTTTTTTATGCCCAGAACCCGGGGCGTCCCATGTGGGCTGTGTATTCGTGGCCAATCCTGAAGGGTTGGGCGACGTTCGCATCCAACGGATCTTGGGAGGGTGACCGTCGCGGGCCAATCCTGAAGGGATGGCCGACGTTCCCATCCAAGTTTCGGCCGGCCGCGAATAACGCCCATCCGCAGCGAACGATCCGTTCGACGGGTCACGAACGACGGACATGCGAACACGACGGATGACCCGATCCTCCGAACATGGATTGCCGCGGAGGCTTCACCCCACCCGCGGTCGATCGCGGCGCGGGGTTTCGTCGCCTACAGGCCCAGGCCTTTCAGCTCCTTCTTGACGTGGTGCGCGATTTTCTTGCCGTTTTCACCGTAGTTCATCGTGATGTGATTGCCACCCACCTGAACGATCTCGATGCCGCCCTTGACGAAGTCGATCCAGGGCTCGTACATGTTCAGCGGATTGATTTTCAAGGCCTCCGAGGGACGGAAATACATGACCTTGCGCGGGTAGGGTTTGGGACGGTAGGCGTGCATCGCCTGCTCGTGGTAGAGCCACGTCTTGAACATGGGCTTGCCGAGATTGTTGGGCAGCAGATCCACGCGGTTCTGGGCTCGCGCGGCCTCGTAGATGTAGGACATCTGCTCGTCCTCGTTCAACTGCTCCAACCGCTCCATCTCGATGTCCAGCTCGTCGCCCAGCATGTAGTGCAGGATGCCCGCACTGTTGTTGAGCTTGCGCGGCATGGCGCCCGGTGCGGGACTGTCGATGATGATCAATAGGGGCACCTCTTTACCCATGTCCAGTAGCTGCTGGGCCATCTCGTAGGCCAAAACTCCGCCGTAGGACGCGCCGCCCAGGATGTAGAAGTCGCTTTGTCGGAATTTCAACATCTCGTCCACGTAGTCCTTGGCCTGCTTGACCAGGTCGTCGTAAGGATCCACCAGTCCGGTGAGGCTCAGGGAGCGCAACCCGTAGACCGGTCTCTTGGCACCCAGATAGTGGGCGAACTCGCGGTAGAACATGACCTCGCCGCCGACCGGGTGGGCCATGTAGATCGGATTGGTCTTGGTATCGCCCAGTTTGATGGGAACCAGCGGCGTATTGGCGGCTTCGCCGGCAGCCGTGTCGGACATGTACTCGCGAACCACTTCGGCCAGTGCGGCGATGGTTCGTTTCTGCAACATGATGTGGGTGGCGAGGGGGACCGCGAACTCCTTCGAGAGCCGGTTCATGAGGCGTACCGCGATCAGGGAGCTGCCGCCCAATTCGAAGAAGTCGTCGTGGATACCGATTTGCGGTACACCCAAAACTTCCTGGAACTGCTGGGAAATGAACAATTCCACATCGTCGCGCGGGGCGACGAAGGCGTTGTTCACCAGGGAACGGTAATCGAGTTCATCGTCCTCGTCGTCCGTGGTCTCGATCTCGTCGGCATTCAGCTTCATTTCTTGGACCGACTTGAATTGAAGTTTCTGGATCCATTGCTCCTTTCTCTCGAAAGGGTAGGTGGGCAGCGCCAGTCGATAACGGTGGTTGTGTTGGTGGAAGGCATCCCAGTCGATGCAGACCCCGCCCAGCCACAGGCGGCCCAGGGTGCGCAACAGGTGGAACACGTCCGAGCGCTCCTCGTTGGGACCCTTCATCGAGGCCAGCACCAGTGCGTTCTGGGGCGTCAGTTCGTTTTGGGTTTGAATGGCCGGTGCGCTGAGGGTCCGGTCCGGACCCACCTCGAGGAGAATGCGGCCCTCGTCCTTGAACAGGACCTCGATCCCTTGGGCGAAGCGAACCGTGCGTCGTTGCTGGCGGGCCCAATAGTAGGGATCCACCGCTTCGGAACGCGAGATCCAATCGCCGGTGATGCAGGAAATGAAGGGGACCTCCGGTGGGTTCAACGAGACTTCCTTGACGAGGTCCGCGAAGTCGTTGAGGATCCGGTCGACCATCGGCGAATGAAAGGCGTGGGAGGCGAAAATGGTTCGGGCGATGATGCCGTTTTCCGAGAGCTTGCCGTAGAGATCGTGAATGACCTTCTCGGTTCCGGACACTACGCTCAGCGAAGGACCGGCACAACCGGCCAACGCGACCTTGTCGCTCAAGTAGGGTTGAATCTCCTCTTCCGAGAGGTTTACCTCGGCCATCCTGCCGGGTGGAAGCGTTTGCATCAGCTTGCCGCGGCCGACGATCAGGCGCAGCGCGTCGTCCAGGCTGAGCACGCCGGAAAGGCAGGCCGCGGTATATTCGCCGGTAGAGTTGCCGATCATGGCATCCGGGGCGATCCCCCAGGAAATCAGGGTTTTGGCCAAGGCGTATTCCAGTACGAACAGCGAGAGTTGGGTGATGTAGGTCTGGTGGATCTTGGAAGTCTGTAGGTGCCTGTCCTTTTCGGAAAGGGCCTCGTAGAACTCGCTGAACAGTTCCTGAACCCGTGCCCAGCAGTGATCCACGTGGGTGCGGTAGGTGGGTTCGACCTGATACAGCGAGTGACCCATTTTCAGATACTGCGAACCCTGGCCGGGGAACATGAAGGCGATCGGTCGCGTGTTGTTCTCCGCGGCCGATTCCAGAATGCGCTTGGGATCGCGCCGTTCCAGCGCGAAGATGGCCTCGTGCACGTTTTGGCAGACCACCATGCGGCGGTACTTGAAATGGTGGCGGCCGGCCTGAAGGGTGTAGGCCACGTCGCTCATGTTGATCTGGTGGTGGTTCTTGAGGAAGTCGACGAACTGATCGGTCACCGCTTCGAGCCCGGAACGCGTGGGCGCCGAAAGCAGAAGCAGGTGCCAGGGGCGATCGGGGATCGAGGCCGGCATCGCCGGCGGTTCTTCCAGGACCAGATGGGCGTTGGCGCCACCGAGGCCGAAACCTTCCACACAGGCACGGCGCGGGACGCCGCCCGGCGGATCCCATTTGGCCAGCTCCGTCGGAACGTAGAAGGGGCTCTCGAGAAAATTGATTTTGGGGTGGGGTGTTTCGTAATTGATGGTCGGGGGAATGGCGCGGTGCTTCAGCGCCAACGCGGTCTTGATGAAAGCGGCCCCGCCCGCGGCCACGTCGGTCGCGCCGATATTCGGTTTCACGGCGCCGAGCGCACAGTATTGACGCTTCTCGGTGTGCTTGCCGAAGGCCTTGGTGAGGGCTTCCACTTCCATGGGGTCGCCGGACGGGGAAGCCGTGGAACTGGACTCCACGTAGCTGACGCTGTCCGCCTGGACCTCGGCCGAGGCCAGGCCGGCTTCGATCACCTTTTGCTGGCCGATGGGCGAAAATGCCGTGAACCCCACCTTGTCGATGCCGTCGTTGTTGACCGCGGAGCCCTTGATGATGCCGTAGATTTGATCGCCCTGCTGCAGTGCGTCCTCGAGCCGCTTCAAGACCAGCACCGTGCAACCCTGACCATTGACCGAGCCGCGCGCTTTCTCGTCGAAGGGGCGAATGTGGCCGTCGGGCGGGTACAGCAGCCCCTCTTCGTACAGATACCCTTTCTTGTACAACTCGCGTAACGACACGCCGCCCACGATCATCATGTCCGCGTCGTGGCCGCGCAGGGCGCGAACCGCCATGTGGGTCGACACCAGCACCGTGGAGCAGGCGGCCTGAATGGTGGCGCTCGGCCCCTGGAAATCCATCTTGTAGGCGACGCGGGTGCAGAACGTGTCGCGATCGTTGCCGATGAACACCTGCATCTGACCCACGTTTTCCAGCAGATTGTGGTTGGGGAGCAGGTGCTCGTTCAAGTAGAAGCTGACGCCCACGCCGCCGTAGACCCCGATTTTCCCTTTGAATCGCTTGGGATCGTAGCCCGCTTGCTCCAAGGCCTCCCAGACACATTCGAGGAACAACCGCTGTTGCGGATCCGTCAATTGCGCTTCACGCGGCGTGAACTTGAAGAACCCGTAGTCGAAGGATTTGAAATCGTCGAGGATCGCCATGGCGCGAATGTAATCGGGGTCGTCCAACAGCTCCGGGTCGGCGCCCTCCGCCGCCAGCTCCTCCTTGGAGAAGTAGGAGATCGATTCGACGCCTTCGCTCAGGTTTTTCCAGAATTGATCCAGGGTCGTCGCCCCTGGCAGACGCACGGCCATGCCCACGATGGCGACGTTGGCCTGTCCCGATTGACACAGCTCTTCCCCTTTCTTCTGAAGGATTTCCTTCAAGCTGTCGGGGCGACTGAAGAACAGGTCCTCCGACAGTTTGTTTTCGAGGATTTTCTCGAGGCCTTCGATCGTGGGGTTTTGGAACAGATACGAAAGGGTCAGGTCGCTCTTGATATCCGGCGGCAGGGCCTCGTAGACCCGACACATCTGGAGCGAATCGCCGCCCAAGTCGAAGAAGTTGTCGTCTTTGTGGACGTGGTCGATTTCCAGCACATCGCGCCACACCTTGGCGATTTCCTCACCCAGCACGCTGGTCGAGCCGTGGTCGCCCAAGCGCTGGTTGCTGAGGTGGCGACCCTTTTCCAACAGTGCATCGATGTCGACGGTGCCATCCGCCGCTTTGGGCAGCTCGGTCACCGGAATGAACTCTTCGGGGAGCATGAAATCGGGCAGGACCTTCTGGAGCTCCCGCGAAAGAGCCGAGGCATGGGGCGTGTGGGTACCCTTGAAGGTGTAGTACAGCGATAGGGTCTTGGTGGGCGGTTCCTCGCTCAGGTAGGCATAGGCTTCTTCGATGGCGTCGAACTTTTCGGCCAAGGCCTCGATCTCGCCCAGCGCGACCTGAACGCCGTTGATCTCGATCCTGCGGTCCATCGCACCCATCACGCGAATCGCACCTTTGGTGGAAAGCGTGCCTCGGTCCCGGGTACCGATCAGACGGAGTCGCGGTTCCTGCGGGTGGGGGAGGAGTACGTCCTTGTTGGCCGCGATGGACTCCTCGACCGCCACGTGGATTTCACCGGGGATCCCGGGCGGGACGGCCACTTGGTGCTCGTCCAGCACCCACAGGTCCTGACCCTCGAACGGCGTCACGGCCGCGAAGGGCTTGTCGTCGTGGAGATCCCGTTTCAGGTAGGCGACGGCGCCACCCGCCTCCGGAACGCTGTAGAGATGGTAGATCTGGGTGGAGGAGAGTTGGTCGGCGAGGGTGTGAACCGAGGCGTCGTCGGCCATGGTGACGTTGGTGATGATGGTGCGCAGGCTCCGGCATTTCTTGGGTTGGAACTCGCGGATCAGTTCGTGGACCTGATCGTCGTTGAGGTAGACCATCGTAATTTGATGTTTTGCGATACGGTCGGAAAAGCGCGAGCCGTACTGCCGCGAGAGCAGCGAGTCGAAGTAGAGCCGCGACCCGCACAGCAGGGGCAGGATCGATTCCCAGACGAAGGCCTCCAACATGGGCCAGAAATTCTGCAGGACCCGATCCTGTTCACCCAGCCGGAAGGCGTGTTTCATGCCCAGCAATTGGCGGCAAATCGAGGCGTGGGAATGGAAAATGGCGCGGGGCGAGCCCGCTTCGCTGCTGATGAAGCTCACGAACGCCAGATCGGAGCCGTCCACGGAAACGTCCGGCTCGTGGTCGGGATACTGGGCTTCCTCGTTTTCCGATTCGTTACTGATAATGATGGTGGCGTCGAATTCGGTATACAGTTCCTGAAGCCGGGGAGAGGTAATGATACATTTCAGCGGCGTTTTGTCCATATAGTAATTCAGGCGCTCGAGCGGTAGATCCGGATCCAGGATCACGAAGGATCCGCCCACCTTCAACACCGCCAGCATGGCCGCGATGCAATCGGGCTTGGGTCGCATGCCGATCCCGATGTAATCTCCTTTTTCCACACCCTTGGCCATCAACAGGTGGGCCAGGCGATTGGCGCTCCGGTTCAGGTCCGCGAAGGTGAGTTCATCCCTTTCGCCCATGACCACCTGATCGGGGAAGGCCGTCAGGCCCTTGGTGATTTGCTCGTGGAGCAGCATCGACGAGGCGAGCAGGTGGTCCGTGTCCGGCTTGAAATCCTTGATGCGCTGTTCCCATTCCGCGGTGAGAAAGGACAGCGAGGTAATGGAACTTCCTTTTTCGTTACAGAGTTCGGTGAGAATCTTCAAATAAAAATCGGGCAAAAGTGAAATGTGCTGATGGGGATAGATTTCGTCACGATAGAAAAAGTTGGCGATCGTCTGGGCGCTGTGATTGGTGACCTGGAGCTTCAAGTCGAACAGGGAACCTTGGGTTTGGATCGAAAGCTTCTCGATTTCCAGGTCGTTGATGCGATAGACCCTGTCCCGCTTTCGCTGGTATTCGAACAGGAAATTGACCAGCGGGTGAAAGTTCAGGTTGTTGCTGTAGGGGCCTTCCTTGAGAATGGCCTCGAACGGCAGGCAACCGTGCTTGTAGGCGTTCTTGATGTCGCGACTGACCGATTCGAGAAAGGTCCTGTTGTCCTGGCTTCCCAGCGTCACGCTGATGGGCAGAAGGTTCTCGTAGTAACCGAGTTGATCGCCGACCTCGGCGTGCGGGCGCAGGTCGTAGGGCATGCCGATGATGATGCGGTTCGAGGAGGTGCAGTGGTGCAGCAGCCCGAAAAAGGCCGCCGCGAATAGGTCGGAGGTCGCCATGCCCAGGTCTTCCGCGCGCGTCTCCACCTGCCGAGCCAAGGGTTCCGGCACCGCGAACGATAGCCGGCTTTGATGGAATTCCGGCCTTTCCCGAAGATCCTTTTCGAAGCACATGCGCAACCGGCGCTGCTTTTTGGGCAGGTGGGAACCCCAGAACATCAGCGCGTGTTTGTATTCCGGTTGGGTTTGCCACTGTTTGTACCACTTGGTGAAGGAACCGTAATGGCTCCGATCCTCGCCGTTGGTGGCGATGGCTTCGCCCGCTTCCAGTTGACGGTAGTGATCGACCAGCGCGTCGAGGATCAGGTCGGCGGAGTGTTCGTCGCCGCAGATGCGGTGAAAGGTGATGATGAGCAGGTGTTCTTCGTCCGAGAAGATGATCCAGCGGCAGCGGATCAGCGGGCCTTGATCCAGCACGAAATGGCTGTGGTACTCCTCTTCGATTTGGCGGTCGATTTCCACGGTCTTTTCGTCCGGGTTCAAGGACCTTTTCTGGGTGATCTTGAAAAACACGGGGTCCTTGTCGTGCAGGGCGTGGACGGGCAACCCGTTTTGGGAAGGGAAACAGGATTTGAGGATGAGGTTGCGCTGAATGATTTCCTTGATGCTTTGGCTCAGAAAGTCGAAGTTGACGATGCCCTTGAGCAGCACCGCACGAATCACCTTGTTGAAGGCCTGATCCGGGTAGAGCTGCTCCTGAAGCCAGATCCGGGTTTGAAAGGAAGAAAGTTCGTGGCGCTTCGAGCCGGCACTGGCGTCGTTGCGATCGTCGGAATCGGCATGCACCTTCCGCAGAATGCGCATGATCTCTTCCTTGTGCTCGGCGAGTTCCCGTTTGAGGGCCTTGGTTAGGACACCGGGGGCAGCCTTGCATCGCAACTTCTCTTCTTCCACCCAGATCCGAACTTTCAGATCCTTCAGGTGGCTCAGCAACTTCATAGCTTTCATAGTTCGAACTCCTCATCCTCTTCGTCGGAGATATCTGAAGCCATTTCCATGTTCGATGCTGCCCAAATCAAGGTATCCACCCGTTCCGCGAGTTCGCGAATGGTGGAGGCGTCGATGATGACTCCCTTCTGGAGGTCGACCGAGAGAGCCGACTTGATGGCGTCGACGAGTTTCGAAGCCAATTCGCTGTGTCCGCCCAGTTCGAGGAAGTGATCGTCGATGCCGATTTCGGATTTCCCGAACGCGTCTTTCCACAGCGTGACCAGTGCTTTTTCAGTCTCCGTGGAAGGCGGTGTAAAGGTCGGCCGAGCGGGGGGCGCCGGGGCCTGGGGAGCGGGCTCCGGAGAAGGGTTGGCGGCTTGCGGGGCCTTGTCGGGTTGTGCGCCGGCAGCGGGGGGCGTCGCGTTGGGTTGGGGGGCGTGGCCCAAAAGTGCGTTGAGTTGGTCGGCCCAGCCTTTGGGCGTCGGGTGTTCTCCCAGGATATCCGGCGGCACGCGGGTCTTGAGTTTTTTCCGCAGGCGTCCGGCCATGCTGGTGGCCAGCAGTGAATCGCCGCCCAGGTCTTCGAATTGGCTCTCGGGGTGGACCTCTTCCACACCGAGGAACTCCTTCCAAAGCTCGATGACGAGAGCCAGGGTTTGGTCGCCCGTCGCTGCGGGTGCCGGAGCCGGCGAGGGGGTGGGGTTGCGGGCCGGGGCGACCGGGGCGGGCTCGGGATTAGCGGGTTGGGGCGTCGCAGCGGCGGCCGGCGACGCGGCCGGTGCGGTCTCACCGTGGACCAGCGTATCGATTTGTTCGGCCCAGCCCTTGACGGTCGGATTCTCGTTCAGCACGTCGGGCGGAATGCGTTTCTTGAACTGCTTGCGCAGGCGTCCGGCCATGGTCGTCGTCAGCAGGGAATCGCCGCCGAGATCCTCGAAGAGATCGTTGACGCCGATGGTCTCGATACCCAGAAACTCTTTCCAGAGTTCCAGCACCGTTTCCACGGTCTCCGGTCTCGGAAAGGCGCGATTCTGGGGCGCGGCCGCGGGTGCCGGCGCCGGCTTCGCAGGTTCGGGGGTGCGCACCGGTTGGGGCGGTGCGATCGGAGCCCGCGATTCCTGGTTGAGCGTCGTCGACAGAAGCACCGGCTGGCGCGGACCCCAATCCGGAAAGCCTTCGGGCAACAGGCCCTGGAGGTCGGTGACCATTTTGGGGAAGTCGAACGGCGTGGCCACGATCTGGGCGTACGGCGGAGCCGACAGAATGATATCGAGGGCCGCCATCCCCTCCTGGGGTTGGATCAGCGCCTCCATGGCCTTCATGTGGCGTTCCATTTGGTCGGGCGGTAGCTCGACCTTGACGCCCATGCCCACGTCACGCCACCCGTCCCAATTGATGGCGACGTAATGGGTGTCCCGTCCCGACTGATTGCCGTGATGGGCGAAGCTGTCCAGGAAGGCGTTGGAGGCGGCGTAATCGCAATAACCCATGTTGCTCAGGAGCACGCTGGACGAGCTGAACAACACCATGAAATCCAGTTCCGCGTCGCGGAAGATGGAATCGAGGACCAGGGTGCCGAACATCTTGGGCCCCATGGTTTTCTGAATGTCGGCCGCGGTCAGGTCGCGAATCAGTTTTTTGTTGAACATGCCCGCCGCGTGGAACACGCCGTGGATCGCGCCGAAGCGGCGTCGCGCCGTTTGCACCACGCCGCGCATCTGGGTCAAATCGGAGATGTCGGCCGAGGCGGTCATGATTTCGGCTCCCGCCTGTTCCAGGGCCATCAGTTGGCGCACCACCTGGCTGGTGGCGTCGTCGTGGGGATGGTGGGACAGCCAATCGGCCCACTCGTCCCGCGCGGGAAACGGCGAACGGCGCAGGAGCACGAGTTTGGCCTTGTGGCTTTGGAACAGATGGTGGGCCAGCGCCAGACCGATGCCGCCCAGTCCTCCGGTGATGAGGTAGGTACCTCCGTGGCGGACCCGGCTGCGCTCGGGCGCGGCCTGCGGCAGGCCGACCTGTTCGAACCGTCTCTGCCAGCGCGCCGTACCGCGATAGGCCACGAACGGGCAGGTATCCAGGTGCTGGGCTTCGCCGAGCAGTTGATCGATGACCATGTCCTGGCGGTGGGTGCCGGGCGCCGGCAGCGTGATGTCCAGGCTCTTGCACTGGATGAACGGATATTCGCGAGGAATCACGCCCACCGGACCGACCAGCGGCGCCTTCTCGTAGAAGCCGGTTTCTTCGGCCCCGATGGGAAACAGTCCGTTGGAGACCACGGTGAAGTGGACCTCCTCGTCCAGGCCGAGTTCGTCCAACGCGCAGGCCAGGAACAGCGGTGCCATGACGCCGCGCGCCAACATGCGCTCAGCGAAAGCCCGGCGATAGTGGCGATCCGGCGTGGCCGAGGTCAGGTTCCAGAGGAACAGCACCGCGTGGGGCTGGAACCCCTGTTCGCGCAGCGAGACCACCAGGTGCTGGAAATCTTCTTTGTGATCTCCGCGCACCTGGTAGCGATTGGCGGCGAGGGTCTGGAAGTGTTCGCTTTCGTGAACGTGGACCACGCTTTTGCCGGCCCGGGTCAGGCGTTCGGCCACCTGGGTGCCGAAACCCTGGTCGTCGTGGAAAATCAACCAGTTGCCGAAGCTTTCACTGTACTGGCCGGCGGCGATCGGCAGCGAGCGTACCTGTTCCCAGAAGGGAGCGAAGAACCACTTGTTGACGTCGCGCTCGCGGGCCGGTGCCTTGCCCGCGACCGTGGCCGATACCGAGGCGGCGGCCAGGCGCGTACGACCGCGCTCGGGGAACGAAGACTTGACGGGTGCCGCCGTTTTCGGAGGTTCGATCCAGAACCGTTTCTTCTCGAACGGGTAGCCCGGCAGCGGCACGCGGTTTCGCTGCTGGTGGGTGTAGAACGCCTTCCAATCCAGCTCGACACCCTGGCACCAGAGGCTCGCCAGGGTGTGGGTCAGGATCTGGTCGTTGGATTCCTTGCCCTTGGGGTGGCGCAGGCATTGGAAGGCCTTGTGCCCCGAGTTGGGACCGGACTGCTGTTTGGCGAAGGTCATCAAGGCCTTGCCCGGTCCCACTTCCAGGAAAACCTGGCCCGGCTCGAACTCGAAGAGCGTGCGCAGCCCATCGGCGAACCGCACCGCGCCGCGCAAGTGGGACGCATAATAGGACGGATCGCAGGCCTGTTCCTTGGTGATCCAGGTGCCGGTGACATTGGAGATGTAGGGGATCTTGGGCTCGGCCAACTGATGTTTCTGGGCTTCCTTGGTGAAGGGCTCGAGAATGTCGTCCATCATCGCCGAGTGGAAGGCGTGCGACGTGTGGAGAATCGAGGCCTTCATGCCCTCTTCGGAGAGGCGTTCGGCCAGGGCCACGATGGCCTCGTCGGGTCCGGCGACCACACATCGGTTGGGCGCGTTGATCGTCGCTACCTGGATGTCGTCCGGCAGGTAGGGCAGGATTTCCTCTTCGGAGACGGGCACGGCCAGCATGGAGCCCTCCGGCTGCGACTGCATCAACCGGCCGCGAATGGCGACCAGTTCCAGTGCGGCGTCGCGGGTGAGGACCCCGGCGAGCGTGGCGGCCACGTATTCGCCGACGCTGTGGCCGATCATGGCGTGGGGACGAATTCCCCAGCTCATCAACAATTTGGCCAGGGAGTGTTCGATCACGAACAGGGCCGGTTGGGTGATCGAGGTCTGGTTGAGTCGCTTGGCTGTTTCCTTTTGCTCTTCCGGCGTGAGTTGGCGGTCTTCCCGGTAGTGAGGGAACATCAGGTGGCGCAGGTCCTCGCCCAAATGGGGCTTGAGGGCTTCGCAGCAGGAGTCGACCTCTTCTTGGAAGGTGGGTTCGGACTTGTAGAGATCGAGCGCCATGTTGATGTATTGGGCACCCTGGCCGGAGAACATGAAGACCACGTGTTTCTTGTCCACCGAATGGGGGTTCTGGACCAACTGGCGGGGATCGTTGGTGGAGATGACCTGAATCGCTTCGGAGACCGAACGGCAGGCGATCGCCGCGCGGAAGGCCAGCGAGGCCCTGCCCCGCTGGAGGGTGAAGGCGACGTCGCCGAACTCGGCCGGCGAGGCCAGCGCCTCCTCGTGCATCTGTAGATGGCTCAGCAGGTTTTCCAGGCGGCGGGCCAGGGCGGTGGGCGATTTGGCCGAGAGCACCAGGAACTGCCAGGACCGCGCCGGGCCCGACTCGGTCGGTTGAGGCGCCTCTTCCAGCACCACGTGGGCGTTGGTTCCGCCGATGCCGAAGGAGCTGACGCCCGCGCGTCGCTTCTGGTCGGCCGACTCCCAATCGCGTAGCTGGGTGTTCACGTAGAACGGCGAGTTCTCGAAGTCGATCTGCGGATTCGGTTTGTTGAAGTTGATCAGCGGCGGCAGCTTCTTGTGATGAAGCACCTGGACCGTCTTGATGAACCCGGTGATGCCCGCCGCGGCATCCAGGTGACCGATGTTGGCCTTCACCGATCCCAGGGCGCAGTACTGTTTGTCGTCGCACTGGCTTTGGTACACCTGGGTCAGTGCGGCCATTTCCACCGGGTCGCCCATCGGCGTGCCGGTGCCGTGGGTCTCGATGTACTTGATCTTGTCCGGGCGCAGGCCGGCTTCCTGCAAGGCGGCCCCGATGACTTCCGCCTGGCCGTTCACGCTCGGTGCCGCGTAACCCACCTTCTCGAACCCGTCGTTGTTGATGGCCGAACCCTTGACGACCGCGAGAATGTGATCGCCGTCCTTCAGGGCCGCGTCCAACGGTTTGAGCACCGCCACACCGAGACCGGTGCCCGCCAGCATGCCGGCGGCCTGGTGGTCGAAGGGGCGCACGTGGCCGTCGGGCGACATGGTTCCGCCCTCCATGTACAGGTAACCGGTACGCATCGGTGAGAGGATGCAGACGCCGCCGGCGAGCGCCATGTCGCATTCGCCGCGTACCAGGCTTTCACACGCCATGTGCACGGCCACCAGCGAGGTGGAACAGGCCGTCTGGACACAGACGCTGGGGCCCTTGAGGTTCAGCTTGAACGACACGCGCGTGGGCAGGAAATCGCGACCGGAACCGATCAACATGCCGTAGGGGCCGACCAAATCCACCAGTTTCGGGTTGGGGACCAGGTTGTGGATTTGATAGGCGTTTTCGCTACAGCCGGCGAAGACGCCGACCCGGCCGTCGTAGGTGTAGGGGTTGTAACCCGCGTTTTCCAGCGCGTTCCAGGACTCTTCCAGGAACAACCGATGCTGGGGATCGGTGATTTGCGCTTCGCGGGGCGGCATGCCGAAAAAGTCGGCATCGAACATGTCGTATTCGTCGATGACGGCGCGCGAGGGCACGTAGTTGGGATCTTCCAGCAGCTCTGGATCGACGCCGTTGCGGATCAGCTCGTCCTGGGAGAAGACGGTGATGCACTCCACGCCCTGGCAGATCCTTTCCCAGAACTCCGTCAGGTTCTTGGACATCGGGTACCGACCGGCCAGCCCGATGACCGCGATCTCTTTCTTCTCGCTGCTGGCCCGGCGCGTGACCGCCATCTCCACTTTTTTGCGTTCGCTGGGGTTGAGGAAGTTGCACAGCTTCTTGACGGTGGGATATTGGAAGATCGCCGTGTTGGGTATTTTCTTCTCCAGGCGCTTCTCGAGGCGAATGCGGAAGGTGACCGCCGAAAGGCTGTTCATGCCCATCTCGAAGAAGCCACGCTCGGCGTTGACCGAGGGCAGCGCCAGGACCTCGCGCAAGATTTCCGAAACCAGGGTTTCCAGCTCGTCCAGTTCCTGCGGGTTTTCCAGGTCTTCCTGAATGAATTCCGGCTCCGGCAGGCGTTTGCGGTCGATTTTTCCATTGGGGTTCAGCGGCATGGCATCCAGGACCACCACGATCGCCGGAACCATGTACTCCGGCAGATGTTCGCCGATGTAGTTTCGCAGTTCCGAACCCTGGGCGCTGCCTTCCTCGTGAAGGGTCACGTAACCCACGAGGTACTTCTCGCCGTCGCTCTTGTCGCGATCCACGACAATCGATTCGTGGACCTTTTCCTGCTGACCCAGAACCGCCTCGATCTCGCCCAGCTCGATGCGGAACCCGCGAATCTTGACCTGATGGTCGATGCGGCCCAGGCACTCCATTTCCCCGTTGGGGAGCCAGCGCACCAGGTCGCCGGTCTTGTACATCCGATCGCCGGGCACTTCCGCGAACGGGTTGGGGATGTAGCGTTCCACCGTCAGGTCCGGTCGGTTCAGGTATCCGCGCGACAGGCCTTCGCCGGCGAGGTAGAGTTCGCCGGGTATGCCGATGGGCACCAGTTGGAGATTGTGGTCGAGCACGAACGCCTGGGTGTTGGAGAGCGGTTGGCCGATCAACACCCGGTAGTTGGGGTCGCGGCCCATCAGCGCCCAGGTGGAATAGGTGGTGTCCTCGGAGGGCCCGTAGAGGTTGTACACCTTGCGGACCTGGGGCAGCTTGTAGAGGGCCTGAACCACACTTTCCTTGAGCGGCTCACCGGCCAGGTTGACCGTGACGGTGCTTTTGGGAACGCCCTCGTCGAGCAGCAGTTGTTTGATGGCCGAGGGCACGGTGTTGATGAGTTTGACTTTGTTGCGGGCCGGGGTCGTCGGCAGGTAGAGTGCGTTTTCCACCAGAATGATGGTGCCGCCCAGGGCCAGGGTCGCCACGATCTCGTAGACGCTGAGATCGAAATTCAGGGAGGTCGCGGCCAGCATGCCGGAGCGCTCTTCGTCCGTGAACAGGCGGGCGGCCCAATCCACCATCGGGATCACGCAATTGTGGCCGATGGCCACGCCTTTCGGTTTGCCGGTCGATCCCGAAGTGTAGATCACATGAGACAAATGATCGGGTGAAATAGCTACATTGGGATTGTATGCAGACTGTTTTGCGATAGTATCACGTTCGGCATCCACCAATAGTAGCTTTGCCTCACCCTGCCGATACTTTTCCGTCAGCTCGGTAACGGTGATGACCACCGGTGCCTTGGTCTCTTCCAGAATGTATTCAATCCGCTCGGGCGGGTAGTTGGGATCCAGGGGCACGTAGCCGCCTCCGGCCTTGTGGACCGCCATGATGGCGACGATCATGTCGGGCACGCGCGGCATGCCGATGCCTACCAGGCCGTCCGGTCCGACGCCCATTTCGATCAGGCAATGGGCCATCTGGTTGGCTTGGCGGTTCAATTCGCCGTAGCTGATTTCCGTGTCTTCGTGGATCAGCGCGACCTTGTCGGGATTCTTGTAGGCCTGCTCCTCGAACTGGTGGAAGGGACAGCGTTCTTTCGGATAGCTCGTGCGGTTGTCGTTCCAGTCGACGACGATCTTGGCCTTTTCTTCTTCCGAGAGGATGGGCAGGTCCCCGATCTTTTCGTCGGGATTGGCCAGGATTCCGTCGAGCAGAACCTGGAAATGACTGGCCATCAGTTCGATCGAATCCCTATCGAAAAGTTCTTCGCGATATTCGAAATTGATGACGTACTTGTCCACTACCTGGACCGCGCGCAGCCGCATGTCGTAGTTGTCGACCTGAATGGGCAGGTGAATCCGGCTCAACTGCAGGGCCCCCAGATTCCAGGCTTCGTTGCCGTCCTCGTTGAGGGTGACCAGTGGGGCCTCGCCCTGTTTGAAGGCGTTGGGGTCCTCGAACACATACATGTTCTGGAAGATCGGCGAGCGCACCGGGTCGGCTTCCAGGGCCAGGTCGTTGACGATCTGGGGGAAGGGATAGTGCTGGTTTTTCAGGCCGGCAAAGGCCTTGCCCTCGATGACCTTGGCCAGTTCCATGAACGTCGTTTGCGGGCTGATCGGGGTTCGGAAGACGATGGGGTTGAGCAGGCATCCGTAGAGATGGTGAAACTTGGGCATGCGGAAACCGGCCGGTGAACCGGTGATGATTTCGGACTGCCCGGTGTAGCGGTACAGCAGCGTCTGGTACACGGCCAGGAAAAAATTGAAGGCGTTCAGGCCGCTCTTTTCGATGGCCGCCGTTAATTGGCCCTCCTGCGATTCTTTGATGAACATGCGGAGTAACCCGTTTCGAAAGTCCGGGTTGGGTGGATGGGGATTGTCCGTGGGCAGATTCAGCAGGGGAAGGTCGCCCGCCAACTCGCGGGTCCAGTGCTTCTTGTGGCGTTTTCCCTTGTTGCCGCTCAATAGATCTTTTTCCCAGGTGACGAAATCCTCCAGGGTGCAGCCCACCGGAGGGAGTTCGAAATCGCCGCCCGTGACCTCGGCCGTGTACAGTTCGCCGATTTCTCGGATCGACCAGAAAATCGACCATCCGTCGTTGGCCAGGTGCTGCATGCGCAGCGACAGCAACGGGTTCTTGCCCTTGCGCTGCCAGATCTTCCAGCGCAACCCCGGTTCCTTGGATAGGTCGAAGGGCTGGTAGAGCTCGTTGCGGATCATTTCCTGAAATTCGTGGTCGCTCATATGGGAAACGTCGCTGACTTCGAAGGATCCCTCGAGCGCATCGTGGACCACCTGAACCGGGTGGTCCTCGTGGAGTTCGAAGGTGGAGCGCCATATTTCGTGCCTGTCGTGCAGTTTCTTCATGATCTTGGAAAAAATCCCAAGGTCAAAATCGGAGGTCACCTCCCAAATCAAATTGGAGTTGTAAAAGTAACCGGTTGGATCAGTCAGATGCATGACCCACATTCCTTGTTGACCCTGCGAAAGATCATATGTCTTCATAAAAGCTCCTTGACAGACATCGGCACCTGATTAGCATCAACACGAAAGCGTACGGTTGCGGAAAGGAACGCACAAATTCCCCGAAAAAAAGCTGCTACGGCATTAGAATGCTATTCCCCCTGCCGCTTTCTCTTTGATTTACTGTTTAAAAGGGTGAGTTTTGAGTCGAGGATACCACTTGAGCAGGCACGCTTTCAATCCCTTGGCCGAAAAGTTTGAGGCCTTTGGGGGTGTTCAGAGATCGTCTGAAAAAGTGACAATGAAAGATCTGATCATTTAATCGACAATATATTGTCTTATTGATGGAAAACAGGTGGCTGCGCAAATTTCAGTGATACCGATTTTGCTACTGTTTGCTGAATGGAATATGCTTCTGGTAAAAAAATGAGGCTGGTCTTTTCGGTCGGCCCGCCGCGAGATATGCGCCCTCCGCTTTCTCGGCTTCCGTCGAAGTTGTGCGGCCTTGCACCGGTTCTTCTCTGGTATTCGAGGCCGATCGTCGTGAATGCACCCAAACGAAAAAAGCCCCGAGCGAGGTGCTCGAGGCTTTTCGAAGAGATGAACGACCGGGGTCGAGGAGGTTACCGCGTTTCGGCGTAATCCGCCCTTTTGGCCAATTTGGCCTTGTAATCCTTGACCTTGGTCGCCATCTGGCGAACGCACTGCAAATAGGCCGATCGCATCTGAACGTGACGCTCACCCGTGAAAAGGGTGTCGTTGGGCAGTCGCAGCGACAGCTTCAAGTGGAAGTCGTGCTGGTGGGGATGTTCGTGGATGTCGGCGTGCAAGAAGACTACGGGAAAATCGCGCAACAAGGGCGCCAATTTTTGGGTGTCGGCTTCCAATTGCTCGCGGACTGCCGGTGTCAGATCGTAGTTTTGGGTTCGGAACTCCACGCTCAGTGTGGGTGTCACTCGGTCCTGTTTGTTGTCGGTGGTTTCTTGTCGCTTCACGGCGAACCCCTTTCTCGGCAACTCAGTGCGCCTGGCTTAGTCGTTTTGGAACCTGTTCCAGGATGGGTGAAGTGACGACCCGTCGGGTGGCGATCCGTACCGGTTGGGTCCGGTGAACTTGGTACTTGATTGGAATTGGCCTTTCACGGGGAGAAAGTGACTTCACACATGCTGTACCCACCAGTAGAGCAATCGATGTGCCTACTTTCTCGAGGGCGAGAATCTGTTGGGAGACAAGGGTTTCTGCGGTCTTCAGGCGTCGACTTCCGGTATGGGACGGACTTTTGTATTTGTCGCGCTGGGGAAAATGCAACACTTGCGTGAATTCTCTCAGTGAATGGCCCGGTGCTTCGGGGCTTCGATTCGATTTTCGGCGACGCCGCGCCCTGCGGTCGATCGGGGCATCAACCCTTCAGAACCTTCAACAGGGCCTGGCTGGGATGGTTCGGTTTGGTGCCCGTGAACCGCGACGTTTGGGTGCGGCACGAATACCCGGTAACCAGGATGTGGGCACCGGCGCCCTCCGAGCCGTCGAAATAGAGGCCCCAGCTCATGTCGAAGATACCGCGCGAGTGCTCCAGGTTCTTGGTCTCGTGGCCGTAGACACCCGCCATGCCGCAGCACCCCGCCGGCAGGATCTCCAGCTCCAGGCCCAGCGCTTCGAAGACCGCGCGCCACTGGGCTTGCGAGGACATGGCGCCGGTTTTCTCCATGCAGTGACCGAGCAGGGCGAAACGCAGGCGCGCCCCGGTGGGTGCCTTGGTGCGTACCTGGTCGAGGTGGTGCTCGAGAAATTCCTGGAGCAGGAGCACCTCGAAATCGAGCTTGGCCAGACCGAGGATCTTGGGGTACTCGTCGCGGTAGGTCAGGGCGACACTGGGTTCGATGCCCACCAGTGTCACGCCTTCCGCGGCCAGGGCCTTCAGCATGGTCGCGTTTCGCGCCGCCACTTTTTTGAAGCGTGGCAGGAAGCCCTTGATGTGCAGGGCTTTGCCGTTTTCGGCGAAGGGCGCCACGTGCACCCTGAAACCCAAATGGGTCAGCAGGTCGAAAGTCGCCCAGAAGACGGGACAATCGTAGAAGGCCGTGAACGCATCCTGAAGCAGAACCACCGATTTGGCCTTGTCCGCGTCGCTGAGGGCGGCGGCATCGGCAGGCGTCAGGGGGCGAATGCCGCGGCGCCTCATGGACTGGGTCAGGGTCGGTCGGCTGAGGGACGGTGCGTCGACCATGCCCACCACGGACGCGCTGAGTTTCTTGGCGATCCCCGCGCCCATGGCGAAGTTGGTCAGTGCCGGGAAACGCGATTGGATCGGCAGCGACGTCTCCATGTACCCCACCAGGTAGTCGCGGATCGGTCGCAGATAGCGGCCGTGATACAGCTCGAGGAAGTTGGCCTTGAAATCGGGGATGTTGACGTTGATCGGACATTGGGTGGCGCAGGCCTTACACGACAGGCAGCCGCCCATCGCCTGGTAGAGCTCGTGCGAGAAGTCCCGCTCGCCGCTTTTGGCCGCGCGCGTGTTTCGCCATTTGGTCCACCAGCCCGCCGGATGCTTGAGGTGGTCCAGATCGATCGACTCGCGCCGGTGATCGTCTCCGGCCTCGGTATAGGGAATCGTCTCTTCCGGATTGCGCTGGGCGATGCCCAATTCGCGAAGCCACTCGCGCACCAGGGTCGCGCGACCCTTGGGCGAGTGGATGCGGTCGCGGGTGACCTTCGACGAAGGACACATGACGTGGTGATGGTGGACGTTGAAACAGGCGCCGTTTCCGTTGCAGTACACGGCGTTCTGGAAACCGGACTGCAGCGCGGAAGGGATCTGGCGATCGAATTGGCCGCGCAACGGCGCTTCGACCTTGACGGTTTCTTCATCCACCCCCGCCGGAACGACGACCTTACCGGGGTTCATTTTGTGGTGGGGATCGAACGCGGCCTTGATGTGACGAAGGTCTTCGTACAACTCGTCACCGAAGAAGAGCGGCGTGTATTCGGTTCGGAAGCCCTTGCCGTGCTCGGCCCACATGACGCCGCCGTATTTGCGCACCAGTGCGACCACCTTGTCGGAGATCTCGCGAATCAGTTTTTCGTCCAGCCGATCCTGCAGGTCGAGTGCGGGGCGGACGTGTAGACAACCTACGTCCACATGGCCGAACATGCCGAAGGTGAGTTCGTAGTCGGTCAGCAGGGCGCGCAGTTCGCGGATGTAATCGGCCAGATTTTGGGGGGGGACGGCCGTGTCCTCCATGAACGCGATGGGCTTGCGGTTGCCGGGCAGGTTACCGAGCAGGCCGACGCCTTTTTTGCGGAGATCCCAGAGTGCCGCCATTTCGCCCGGATCGCGGGTGATGAAGGCCCCCAGGCGGGTGTCGCCCGTCGCGTCGGCGCGGAAGGCATCGAGTTTGGCGACGACTTCCTCCTCGGTGCTCGCCGAGAACTCGACCAAGTTGATGTTGCGCACACGGGGATCGTCGCCGATGGCATCCTTGACCCGATGGTAGATCTCGTCCTTGCGGGCCAGTTCGAGGATGGTGTCGTCGATGGTCTCGATCGCCGAAGGCTCCGTCGCCAGCAAGTCCATGGCGTCGCCCAGGGCGTGGTCGAACGAGGGGTATTTGACCAGCACCAGACCCTTGTGTTTCGGGATCGGCGTTAATTTGAGCCGGGCCTCGGTGATCATGGCCAGCGAACCCTCGCTGCCGCAGAGGATCTCGGTGAGGTTGAAGCGACCCTGGTCGTCGTGGACGGCCGCCAGGTTGTAGCCGGTCAGGAAGCGTTTGAGCTTGGGAAACTGGTCGCGAATCAGGTCGCGCTTCTCGGTGACGATGCGGTCGATCAGCCGGTGAATATGGCCGACCCCATCCTCTCTTTGTATGATGCGCGCCAGCGCCTCGGGCTCGAGCGGTCGCGAGCGCCAGACGGTGCCGTCCGCCAAGACGGCGCTGACCTCGAGCACGTGGTTGCTGGTGCGTCCGTAAATCCGCGAGCCCTTGCCACAGGCATCGGTATTGATCATGCCGCCGATGGTCGCGCGGTTACTGGGGGACAGATTGGGCGCGAAAAACAGTCCCGTGGGTTTCAGGGTTTCGTTCAATTGGTCGAGCACCACACCCGGTTGGACCCGAACCCAGCCCGCCTCGACATCGATCTCCAGAATGTCCGCCATGTACTTGGAACAATCGACCACGATGCCCGATGCCAGCGACTGGCCGTTGGTACCGGTTCCGCCGCCGCGCGGGCTGAAAGTGATCGCGCGGTAGCGCTCTTGGTCGGCCAGGGTGAAAAGGGCGGCCACGTCTCCCGTCGAACGGGGGAAGATCACGGCTTGCGGAAGGATCTGGTAGATGCTGTTGTCGGTGGCGGCCACCAGGCGTGTCGAAAAATCGGTCCGGATCTCGGCCTGGAAATCGGAGCCCGCCGCGACCTCGCGCAGGAAGTCGGTGTACAGGCCGTCCGTGGTGTCCTGAAAATGCAATCGCGGTATCAAATGCAGACCTCGTGTGGGGTGTCCGGAGGGGTTCGAGGAGATCGCCTTCGTGGCGAATGCCGAGTCGTGTTCCGGTCGTGAACCGGGGCGAATCGTTGATGTCGCGCTGCGGCAAGTGGGGCCTGTTCATTCAGGTCGAAAAATGGAAGGTCCAACTTAACCGGGATGCGCGAATGTGCTAGGCTGTCCCTCGTTACTTGATGAATGAAGTCCTTGGTAGAACTTGATTCAATCGACGGCCAACGCCTTGGAGACGCCGTGATTATACCCGGGAAAGAGATGTCGAGATAGACCAAACTCATCGGAACGACCATGCCGCTTCGCGGTAAAAATCGGTCCTCCAGCCTGGCCTGAGCGGCTTGCGGAAGAGGCCGATGGGCGGTCCATTCGAGGTTCCTCGACACTCAGGAGAACGGTGGAAAGGGGATGACGGTGACCCAAGTCATTTTTGATTTCGATTCGACGATCATCCGGTGCGAGAGCCTGGAAGAGATCCTGCGCCCCCGGTTGGAGGGGGACTCGGCCAAGATGGCCCAGATCGAAGAGATCACGCGACTCGGCATGGAAGGCGCCATCGACTTCAAGGAGTCGTTGTCGCGCCGCTTGGCCCTGGCCCAGCCCAACCTTTCCGACCTGGAACGGTTCGGCCGGGAGGGCACCCCATGGCTCACCTCCGGCATGGAGGCGCTGATCGCCTCGTTGCATCGGCGGGGCCTCGAGGTGTGGATCGTCAGCGGCGGTCTGCGGGAAGCGATCGTGCCGGTCGCCGCCCACCTGGGCATTCCCGCCGAACGGGTTCTGGCGGTGAGACTGCAATGGCGGACGGACGGCAGCTTCGCCGGCATCGATCCCGGCGATCGCTTCAGCGTGTCCAAGGTCGACGGATGCCGCGCCTTTTTCGGACCGACCGACCGGCCGCGTCCGATCCGTATCGGGGTCGGCGACGGCATGACCGACTTCGCCCTGTTCGATGCGGGGCTCGTCGACTGTTTTATCGCCTATACCGAACACGTGCGCCGACCGGCGGTGGTGGCCACCGGCCAACCCGAGGCGAGCGACACGAACGAGCTGGCTCGACTATTGGAGGAATACAGATGACCACGGATCAGAAATTGTCCAAATCCGAATTGAAGATCGTGCTGTTCGAGGGGATTCACCCCGTCGCGGTCGAGGTCTTTCGGGGGGCCGGCTACACCAACGTGGAGCGCCTGCCCAAGGCGGTGGATGCGCAGACCTTGCGGGACAAGTTGCGTGACGCGCACATGGTCGGCATTCGCTCCCGTACCCACCTGACCGACGAGGTGCTCAAGCTGCCCGAAGCCCGCGACCTGATGGCGGTCGGCTGTTTTTGTATCGGCACCAACCAGGTAGCCCTGAAAACGGCTGCCAATCAAGGGGTTCCGGTGTTCAACGCCCCACACAGCAACACCCGTTCGGTGGCCGAACTGGTGATCGGGCACACCATCATGATGATGCGTAAGGTGTTCCCCAACAGCATGGCGGCCCATCGCAACGAGTGGCGCAAATCCGCCGTCGGCTGTTTCGAGGTGCGCGGCAAGTCGATCGGCATCGTGGGCTACGGCCACATCGGTTCCCAGGTGTCGGTTTTGGCGGAAGCCATGGGCATGCGCGTCTACTACCACGACATCGTCTCCAAGCTGCCGCTGGGGAACGCCCAGCGGGTGGACAGCCTGGAAGAATTGCTGAAGGTTTCCGACGTCGTGTCGCTGCACGTGCCGGCGACGCCGCAGACCGAGTACATGATCCGCGCCGAGCATCTGGCCATGATGAAGAAAGGCAGTTACCTGATCAACGCCAGTCGCGGCAACGTGGTGGTCGTGGAAGCCCTGTCCGAGCTCATTCGAAACGAGCATCTCGCCGGTGCGGCCGTCGACGTGTTCCCCAAGGAGCCGGCTTCCAACAAGGACGCCTTCGAAAGCCCGCTGGTCGGCCTGGAGAACGTGATTCTCACGCCGCACATCGGCGGCTCGACCCAGGAAGCACAGCACAACATCGGCATCGAGGTCGCCAACAAGCTGGTGGGTTTCGCCACCCACGGGGCCACCGAGAGTGCCGTCAATTTCCCGCAGGTCAACCTCAGCCACTCGCCCAACACCATCCGCATGTTGCACATCCACAAGAACCAGCCGGGTGTGTTGCAGAAAATCAACGATATCGTGGGTTTCAAGCACATCAACGTCCTGGGTCAGTACCTGAAGACCACCGAGGACATCGGTTACGTCGTGTTGGATATCGATGCGGCCCTGGGCCGCGAGAAGGCCGGCGACATTCAGGTCCAGTTGGCCGAAATCCCGGGGACCATCCGCACGCGCAAACTTCATTCGGACGAGCTGGAGACCGCCATCATCGGTTGATCTCCCGATCCACGCCATCACCGAATCTCGAGGCCCGGTTGCGTTATGCAGCCGGGCCTTTTTGCGTTCGGGGTGGGCGGGGGATTTGGGACAAACCCATGCTCGGATGCACATGGATCGCGGTCAACCGAATGCTAGGATGGTCACCGTTCGCGGCCAATCCTGGAGGGATGGCCAACCGTATGTTGGGATCACAAATAGAGAAAAACGCGCACCGAAGGTGCGCCACCAGCGGGCGTCCTGAAGGGACGACACAGAACAGCGAAGGGTGAGGTGCCGAAGGCGCCGTAACCCTGGTTGTTCGGGGTGCCCGTATCCAGCCCTGGAGGGGCGGCTTTGCGAAGAGCCAGCCGGAGGTGGCGTGAACTCCGCGAAGAGCCAGCCGGAGGTGGTGTGGATTCCGCGAACGGCTTCGTAGTTCCGCCCCTCCAGGGCTGGGGTTCGGGCACCCCGAACAACCAGGGTTGCGGTGCCTCAGCGGCACCTTACCCTTCGCTGTATTGTTTGACCCTTTCAGGGTCCCTGCTGGTGGCACACCTGCGGTGCGCGTTTTAAAAAATTTGTGGTCCAAAGTGACGTCCGCTCGCACTTTCAGCGCGAGCCGGGGCAGGTCCATCCCAGCCTTGCGGTGTGTTGGGATGAGCACCATCGGGGTTAACCGAATGCTCGATTGTTCACCGTTCGCGGCCAATCCTGGAGGGATGGCCAACCGTATGTTGGGATCACAAATAGATAAAAACGCGCACCGGAGGTGCGCCACCAGCGGGCGTCCTGAAGGGACGACACAGAACAGCGAAGGGTGAGGTGCCGAAGGCGCCGTAACCCTGGTTGTTCGGGGTGCCCGTATCCAGCCCTGGAGGGGCGGCTTTGCGAAGAGCCAGCCGGAGGTGGCTTGAACTCCGCGGAGAACCTGCAAGGTGACGTTTTTCCTTATGGGGCGGCTCGATGCCGATTTTGTGGTCTCGGCAGAATCGCTCAATTAGATTTTTAAGGTATTGGATTAATTTCAACCGGGATCTCGTTTTGTGATAGATTGTAAATATTTGAAATTTATTTCGGTGAGATCCTCGCTGCTGAATCGGGCCGAAACCCTTGTTGAAACAACGTCTCCGCCAATCAGTCGACGGCTCGCTCGAAACCTCTGGAGAAGAAAACGATGCTCGAAAAAACGCTTTTCCGACGCACGATCCTGTTGCTGAGCGCCTTCTTTTTGCCGATGTTCGGCGCCTGCACCGCTTCCGATGGGACCGAACGGCCGCAACCGACCGCGACCGAAGTCGCCGCTGCTTCGAACAAGGTTGATTGCGAATGGAAGCCCGCGGTGGCGGACACGATCCTGTGCAACGCCGAAGTGTTCACCATGGACGAGAGCAGGCCCTGGGCCCAGGCGGTTGCCATTCGCGACGGCCGCATCCTGTACGTGGGTGACGACGCCGGTGTGGACGCCTTCCTGGGGAGTGGGACCAAGGTGATCGACCTCGGTGGGCGCATGGTCATGCCCGGCTTTCACGATGTCCACATGCACCCGCTCGAAGCGGGATCGCTGGTGGGAGGGACCTGTCAGTTGGACGGTGAATCCGATCCGCACGATTTCCTCGACACTTTCGCCCAATGTGGCCCCCAACAGATCGGCACGCCCTGGGTGCTGGGCTTTGGGTTTTCGATCATCACTTTGCTGGAGGCGGAAACCGCGCCGCGCCTCATCTTGGACGAAGGCCTCGGTGACACGCCCGCGGCCATGATGGAGGAAACGTCCCATTCGGTGTGGGTCAACACCGCGGCCTTGCGGGCCCTGGGCATCGAACGCGGTACGCCAGATCCACCCGGCGGGATCATCGCCCGCGATCCCCGGACGGGCGAACCCAACGGTCTGTTGATCGACAACGCGGGCGATTTGGCCTTCGAAAAGGCGTTCGCGCCCACGGACGAGCTGATGCAGCTCCATTACGAGGGATTGCTCTTTTCCCTGGATCGTCTCGCACGCAACGGCATTACCTCCTTTTGCGATGCGCGTACCTACTGGACGCGCGGCTTTCACGAGGTCTACCGCAGGGCGGAGCGCGAGGGTACCTTGACGGCGCGGGCCGTGCTCGGTCTTTGGGCCTATCCCCAGAAAGAGGATGCCGAGCAGTTGCGGACCTTGAAGTCCATGTACGACAACAAGCCCAATCGCCTGGTGCGCCTTTCCCAGATCAAGGTCTACAGCGACGGCATCGTGCACAACGGGACCGCCGCCCTGTTGGCGCCCTATCGCAATTCACCGAACTTGGCCGGACCCACCGGCCTGAACTACTTCGACGAGGAGCGGCTGGCCACCTACATCACCGAGCTGGAGCGGGTAGGCTTCGATTTCCACATCCACGCGATCGGGGATCGCGGCGTGCGCGAGGCGTTGAACGCGATCGAGACCGCGCGGGGCCGCAATGGTGACCGATATCGGAGACGGCATCGATTGACCCACGTCGAAATGGTCGATCCCGCCGATCGCCACCGCTTCGCCCAATTGGACGTGATCGCCGATTTCCAGGTCGCCGGTTCGTTCACCGACCCGTCACATCGCGACGAGAGCGCCTGGTTCATCGGCTCCCGGGCGAGGGATTTCGTACCGGTCCGCTCCATTTGGGATACCGGGGCCACCGTCACCCTGAGCAGCGATTGGGACGTGAGCGACCTCAATCCCTTCGTGGGCATTCAGCGCAGCCTGTTTCGCGAGCACCAAAGCCTGCCGGACCTGGCCACGGCACTGCGGTGCTACACGCTCAACGCCGCCTATGCCATGGGCCAGGAGAAGGAGACGGGCTCGCTGGTGGTCGGCAAGTATGCGGACCTGATCGTGTTGGACCGCAACGTGTTCCAGGTCGAGCCCGAAACGATTGGTCGCACCAGGGTCTTGGTGACGATGTTGGGCGGGCGCACAGTGTTTCGCGATCCGTCCGCGACCTTTTTTTAGGATTCCGAGAAGGATTTCCACCGGCGCGTCATCCAACAAGCGACCGTTGGGTAGAGGCTCCCGGGCTTTTGCGTTCCCGCTTCCCTCGTAGGCGCATCGGGTTCCTCTCCGGAGTGCGTGTTGCCGCATACCCGGCGCAACCTGTCCACCTCGAGGTGTTCCGATGCGTTTGATGACGATCCTCCTTCTCTCCCTGAATTGCACGGCTGCAACCCTGCACTATCTTCCCCATTTCACGGTGAAGGACGGGCTTTGGCAAACCCGCCTCAGCATTCACAACCCGTCGTCCCAAAAAACCGAAGTTCGCATTCGGGCCTACGATGACGGAGGCGACTCCGCGGGGCAGGCTTCCCTCGTGCTCCCGCCGAGAGGTGGGTTGGTTCGGGATCTCGAAACCCTGTTGCCGACCCTCGCCAGCGAGACGGGCTGGTTGGAAATCGAGACGGATGATACGGAACTCACCGGCATGATGGTCTTTACCTCGACATCTGGCGGATCCAGCAGCCTGTCCCTGTCCGGCGACAAGGGAACCCACCTGATCCTGCCGTTCCTGCAGGAAAGCGATGGGTGGGCCTCGGGTTTCGCGCTGACCAATCCCAACGATTCGATGGCCACCTTGACCCTGGACCTGCTCACTCCGGAAGGATTGCTGATGGAATCCAAAACCCTGGAAGTCGGTCCTCGCAGTAAGTTTGTGGCGATGCTGGCCCAGACCTTTTCGGGAACCATTCCGGAAACCGCCGTGTTGCGGTTGTCCTCCGATGTGGAGGTCCTGGTGGTGGCGCTTTCGTTCGCCGAGGGCGTGCGCCAAATCGTGGCGGTCCCGGCCGAATCGTTTGCACCCGATGTGGCCGGACCCGAAACGGCCGCCGCGCTGCGGGCCCAACTCCAAGCCGAAATCGAAGCGCCCGCCACCAGGGTCAGTTCCATCCTCCACGTAGAGGCGCCCGAACTGGGCCTGTCCTTTCGCGAAGGTGTGGGCCCGGTCGAAGGAACCCACCGCTTCCGGGCCCGGCTGGTATCGGGGGCGGTGCTGGCGGTGCTCGCGCTGCAATTGGCCGAGACCGGCCAGTTGGACCTGGATGCGCCGATCGCCCGCTACCTGGCTGCGGATTTATACAGCGGATTGGTGGTGGTCGATAGCCGAGATCACTCCGCCGAGATCACGACTCGGCAATTGCTGGCCCATCGCAGTGGACTCCCCAACCTTTTGGAAGAGGAAGACTCGGGAGCAGTTCCGTTCATCAACGAAATACTCGCGGCTCCGGACAGGGATTGGACCCGCACCGACCTGTTGGCTTGGGCCCGCACCCATCTTCAAGCCAAGGTACTGCCGGGTCAGGAGCGGGGTGCCTCCCATTTGAACGACCTTTTGACGGTGGCTGTTTTGGAATCCGTGACCGGTGCCACCTACGACCAAATGCTGGACCAACGTATTTTGAGCCCGCTCGGAATGAACCACACCGCCTTGGAGGGACTGGCGCCGAACATCCCCGCACCCATTGCGTCGGAGTGGTTGGAGGAGATCGATGTCCTCGATATTCCCGGATTCGCGTTTGATCGCGCGGCTGGGGCGCTCGTTACCACGACCGGTGATCTCATCACCTTCTTTCGTGCCCTGTTGAAGGGTGCACTCTTCCAGGATCCCCAGACGCTGGACCTGCTGCTCGAACCCGTAGGCTACGACGAAGGTTTCGCTCATGTGGGGCTCGGATTGATCATGATCAAGGATCGGGATTGTCTGGCTCCGGGTGCTCGCTTGATCGGGGCCACCGGCTTCAACGGCGCCTTCGTGCTGTGTTGGCCCGAACGGAATTTGATGGTCGCGGGCACCTCCAATTTCCTTCCCGACTCCGGCTTCGCACGCGGGTTGGAGGTCATTCAGACGCTCTACGGTCCGGGCGCCTGCCGTGATCCCGGTTCCCTGCCGCGCTACGCCACGCCCGAAGACGCCGGTTTTTCCGCCGACAAGTTGGCACAAGCGCGATTGGCATACGACGCGACCAACAGTGCGGCCTTTCTGGCGCTCTACCGTGGCAAGGTGCTCGTTTCCTGGGGAGACGTGAGCCGCCGTTATCTCTGCCATTCCATCCGCAAAGGGTTTCTCAGCGGGCTCTACGGCATGTTCGCGCAAGAGGGCGTCATCGAATTGGACGCGACTTTGGCGGATTTGGGCATCGACGATGCCACGCCCCTGACGTCGATCGAAAAACAGGCCACGGTCGCCGATCTGCTGAAAGCCAGGTCCGGCATCTACCTTCCCGCGGCATCCACTACGTCCACGGGGCGACCGGCGCGGGGCAGTCACGCGCCGGGTACCCACTTCCATTACAACAATTGGGACTTCAATGCACTGGGCACCATTTTCGAGCAGCAAACGGGCCACGGTGTGCACGAAGCGTTTGCTCAATTTCTGGCGGAACCGCTGGCCATGCAAGATTTCCACGTGGTCGACGGCTTCGACCTGTTCGAGCGATTTCGCTCACAACATCCCGCCTATCACTTCCGCGTGACGGCCAGGGACATGGCCCGGATCGGCCAGCTCTACCTCCAGCATGGGGCTTGGGATGGGCGCCAGGTCATCCCGGCGTCGTGGATTCAAGAAAGCACTTCCTCCCATTCCGAAATCGATGTCGGCGCTGCCAACGGCTTCGGCTATATGTGGTGGATCGAGAAGACCGGTGGATACTCCACGCGCGGCAGCGGGGGCCATATCATTCGCGTGATTCCGGAGGAGGAACTGGTGTACGTGCGGCGCGTCAATACCGATCGGAGAGACCAAGGCGCCGGCCTTTCCGAAGTGGAGCACCTCATTCTCGATGCCAAATTGGACGAAGCGCCGTAGTCCTTTTCTTCGGTTCGGAGGCGGGCGGCGTCGTGTCAGAAAGAAACCACGCGAAGCTAGTCAGCACGGAGGTCCCGGCTTTCGAAGAGAGTCGTCGTGCCAGGTAGGTGCGACCGCTGGTCGCACATTCCGGAGCTCCTGCTTCTATCGGTGGTTCGCTCTTTGGCGTTTCGTATTGACGCGGTCTTGATCCTTTCGAAGAGTACATCCGGCGGACTTACCGCCCCTGCTGAACCTACCTGGCACGACGAATCTCTCTGCATTCGGGGACTCCGAGCAATTTTGTCCACGAACCAGAGTATTTCCACGGAATGGTCTCCGCAATTCCGCCGGTCAATCAAAAAAATAGGGACTACGGGATCCGAGGATGGACTTCAAATTCGTGTCAATCTGCGTGATTCGTGGACAGACTTTCAAGTAAACTGATCGAAGCGATCAGACATAGATCAAAGTCGATCATCGAGAGATCTAGAGACTCGGCTTACCGGCTTCGCTCTTTTATCACTCTATCTTTCGAAGCCTGGGCCGCTTCGACAAGTCGGGCCAGCGGCCCAACCTACCGCCGCGCCGGCCCTCAAAGCATGCGGGAACTCCTGACATGAATCGCTTCGACATGTTCATCCTGCGGGCCGGTCACGGTAGGGGCGGGGGCGCCGGGCCCGAGGACACCTCCAACCTGTCGTCCGACTCGCGAAGGATCAGGTTGGTGGTCTTCTCCACCACGATCCGGGCCTCTCGCGCCGAAAACCGCGAAAAATCCCCCCGCAGTTGATGATTCAACGCGTTTCGCCGCGTTCGGGCATCCGCGTAGGCTAGCCGGAAACCCGTCTCGCGAGCATACCAGGCCAAGAATTCGTGAACCGGTTTTCCGCGCATGTCCGGGACGATCGCCAATTCGCCGATCCAGCTCCAGGTCGGGTCGTTCGCCTGAATCGAGCTCCGCGTGATGCGCCCGTCCGCATGGCGCGTCACCTGTCGACCCGCGCCGATGCGTTCGTCGTGCCACAGAACTTCGCCTTCCCTGACCTGAATTCTGAGCGTCTGCCGTTCGACGTTCACCATGAATTGGGTGCCCAGGTGGCGCACCTCTCCCCAGGCGGTGGCGATCACCAGCGGGTCGGCATCCGACGACGAGGTCTCGCAATAGATCAGGCCGCGATCGAGACTGATTCGGTTGGGGCCGACCAGGGTCACTTCGGTCCATGGGCCGATCCGCAGGGAAGCCGCTTCCATGTCGATCGCCACACCGCTCGAATCTCCGCTGCGAAGAACCTGGCCCGCCCGCAATGCCGCGGCCCCTTCCAGGACGGCGTGATCGAGGGTGACCGCTCCGTGGATTTTCACCACGTGTCCCAGCGATGTCGGCGCCGGCCAGAGTGCTTGTGACCGGATCCAAAGCGCCACCATCAGCGCCGCGGCGATTGCGGCGGCCCACCCGAGGCGGCGCTGGAGACGTCGACGCCTGACCGATGCACGCCAGGCTTTGTGGGTTTCCGCGCGAATGAGCTCGGTCAACTGCGGGGGCGGTTGCTGCGGCATGGTGGCGCGCAGGAGGTGTTCGATGGGGTCGGGCAATGGATCAGTCATGCTGTCCTCCGGAAACCGCGATGAACCCATCGCGAAATGCAGCGCGGGCACGCGTCAACATGGATTCGACCGCTTTGACCGTGGTCTCCATGGACCGCGCGATGTCCCGCATGGACATGTCCTCCAGGTACTTCATCCTCAATGCGGCTGCGTATTGGGAGGGCAGGTTGTCCAGCGCGATCCAGATCCTGCGTTCGATGTCGCGGCGGTGCACGGTGCCTTCCGGGGATTCCGCATCCGCGGCCAGCGAGGCCAGTGCCGCTTGGATTTCCGGGTGATCCTCCTGCAGTGGCACCATTTCCCGACCCTGGCGCCGGTAGTGTCCGGCGATTTCGTTGCGCGCAATGGTGCACAACCAGGTGAACAACGCGGCTTCGCCTCGGTACGTGTGCAGCTTGCGCACGGCCAGAACCATGGTTTGCTGGAGGATGTCCGCGACCCAGTCGTCGGGTGCGCGGGGCAGGACAAAGCGGTACAGCTTGGGGAAATATTCCTCGTAGTACGCCTGAAACGCCTGTTCATCCCCGGCAAGGATGCGTTTCACCAGGTACCGATCAGATAGGTGTCTCATGGTAGGGGGTCTCTCCGATGGGTTGGATGCCGCCATCGAGAGAAATCCTTCGAAAATGAGTGAAAATAACGACAGTGCGATGATCGCGTCGGTAGCCGAACCCCGCTCTCGTGTGCTATGCTGCCAACGCAAAATTCCGCCCAAGCTCCAATAAAAAAGTGACTTAACCACAAAGCGGCATACCCGCGAACCATTGGCTCGTGGGCGGATGCGGCTTCGCGTTGCCAACGAGTCGCGAACCCGTCACCGAATCCGGTTTCCTTGACAACTCACACCACGGATTGAACTCATGTTATTTAATTCATTTGAATTCATTTTCGTTTTTCTGCCCATCGTCCTGCTGTCTTTCTTCACGGTGTCGTTGTCGCGCCGGTACCTTCTTTCGCGTGTCGTCCTGGTGCTCGGCTCGCTCTTTTTCTATGGATACTGGGACTACCGCTATCTGCCGTTGATCCTGTTCAGCATCGTGGTCAACTACGCCTTGGGCATTCTCCTGTCGCGCAAGCAGAGCCGCATGCTGCTGACCCTGGGGCTCACCGTCAACCTGGCCCTGCTCGGGTACTTCAAGTACGTGGGCTTCTTCATCGAAAACATCAATGCGGTTTTGGGATACACCCTGGCCGATCCACACATCGTGCTGCCGCTCGCCATTTCCTTCTTCACCTTCCAGCAGATCGCCTATCTGGTCGATTCCTATCGTCAACTCACCCGCGAATACGATTTCGTCAGCTACTCGCTGTTCGTCTGCTTTTTTCCCCAGTTGATCGCCGGGCCGATCGTGCACCACAAGGAAATCCTGCCCCAATTCAAAGAGGCGGCCTGTTACCTGTTCCTGCACGAGAACTTCGCGAAGGGCATCTTCATTTTTTTCTTCGCGCTGTTCAAGAAGGTGGTAATCGCCGATACGCTCGCGCTGTGGGCCACGCCCGGTTTCGATCAGGCCACCGAGTTGTCCTTCATCGAGGCCTGGGGCACCATTCTCTCCTACACCTTCCAGATCTACTTCGACTTCTCCGCCTATTCCGAAATGGCCCTGGGCCTCGGCCTGATGTGCAACATCAAGATCCCGGTCAATTTCAGGTCGCCGTACAAGGCCAACAACATCGTCGACTTTTGGCGACGCTGGCACATCACCCTGTCCCGCTTCCTGCGCGACTACCTCTACATCCCGCTCGGCGGTAACCGCAAGGGCAAGGGTCGCCGCTACGTGAATCTGATGCTGACCATGCTGCTGGGCGGCCTGTGGCACGGCGCCGGCTGGACCTTCGTCATTTGGGGCGGGCTTCACGGCCTCTATCTGATTCTCAACCACGGGGTTCGGGCCACCAAAATCCAGGTCCACTGGATGATCGGCCGACTCGCCACCTTCCTGGCCGTGTTGCTGTCCTGGGTCTTTTTCCGGGCGACCGACTTCGAAGCGGCGATCAAGGTCTGTCGTGGCCTCGTGGGCCTTTCCGGGTTCAAATTGGGGAGCCTGCACTACTTTCCCGGACGGTACACCGAGTTGGTGGCGCTTCCCCTGTTGTTTCTCATCGTCAATTTCGCGCCCAACACCCTCGAGGTCGCCGAGAAGATGCAACCCGACAGGAAGTGGGCGCTGCTGACCGCGGTGATCATCGTCTGCTGCATCGCCAACATGAACAAAGTCAGCGAATTCATTTACTTCCAGTTTTAGATCGGGAAGGAGGGAACATGCCTTGGCGCCGATACAATCTCTATCTCGCGATCCTGTCGTTCGGCATGCTGTCCGCGCTCGGTGGGTTCAACATCCTGGTCGATCCCTTCCTGTATCGCCGACCACCGGTGTTCGAATTGAATCAGGAACGCTCGAACTTCCGCAAGAATTATCACCTGTGGAACATCCTCGCCTTTCGGGACAAAGCGCCGCAAGTGGTCTATTTCGGCGATTCCCGGACGGAAAACCTCGACGTCGAGGTTCTGGAGGACCTTACGGGCGAAACCCAATTCAACTTCGCCTTTGGCGGGGGCTCCTTTCAGGAGATGTTGACGGCCTTCTGGTTCGGGCTCGAGTATCACCGGCCGCAACGCGTGGTGTTCGGCATGAATTTCGACATGTTCAACGAGAACAACGCGCGAAACCGATTCGCGACACCCCAGAAAATCACCACCAACGCGTTCACCTACTACACCAACCTGTACGTGGCCCGGAGATCGGTCGCCACCCTGGCCAACCACTGGCGCAATACCTACCCGACCGAAGCGCCGCCGATGGATCGAGAGACCTTTTGGCAGTATCAGTTGGATGTTTCCACCGAACGCATATTGATGAATTACCACTATCCCGACCGGCTACTGGCCCAACTGAAGGACGTGGCCGCCTATTGCGGAGAGCACGGGATCGAGTTCATGTTCATCGTTCCCCCGCTGCATCGGGACTATCACGCCAAGATCGCCGAACTCGAGATGGAGGCCACCTACGTCAGGTTCAAGGCCGAATTGGCGGCGATCGCGCCGACGATCGATTTCGATTACGACCATCCGCTCAACCGCGACGCGGAAGCCTACAAGGACCCCTATCACCCCGATCGACCCTTGGCTGAACAGGTGCTGAAGGCCCTGGCCGAGTACGAAAAAGGGGAAACCCTCTCGTTTGGGAAACTGCTCGAACCGGCGTCCTGAACCCGTGTAACCGGACCCTCGATCGAGTTGCTGCTCAGGCTAATCGAAGCGAATTGCTCGGGGAGCCCGTGCGCGCGTAAGAGACGTAAAGCCTGTAGGTGCCGGGCTCGCCCAGGGCGCCGGGCCGACTGTTCGAAGTAATGAAATTCAAAGTCCCCGCATTTTGAGAGAGGCGTAAGGCCTGTAGGTGGAGCAGCTTGCTCCACCAATCGAAGCAACAACCGCTTCGGGTGATAACAGGGCTAAAGAGCGAAGCCCTGAACTCTGATCGAGAGGGAGCACGGAGAAATCGACTATCGAGAGATTCGGAGGCCCGACTTATCCGCTTCGCTCTTTTACCACTCGATCTTGCGAAGCATGGGCTGCTTCGAAAAGTCGGCCGGGCCGGCCAACCTACCTGGCACGACGAATCTCTCGGGATGCGGGAACTCCTCGCCAGGATCGCTTCGAAAGGTACATCCAGCGGATGTACCTACCGGGCAGGACGAATCTCTCGGGATGCGGGAACTCCTCGCATGAATCGCTTCGAAAGGTACATCCAGCGGATGTACCTACCGGGCAGGACGAATCTCTCGGCATTCGGGGACTCCAAACGGATGTGCTTCAAGGCAGGTGGCCTTCACGGATGGGCGATGACGATCAACGTTCTCGCCCGCCGGAAGACGCAGGCCATGGCCTGCTGTAGGCTTTCGGGGTCCAGGGCGCCGAAGCTCTCGTCCAGGATGATCAGTTCCGCGTGTTGCAACAGCGCCCGCGCGATGAATACCCGGCTCGCCTCGCCGTGGGAAAGCTGCCAGCCGTTGTCGCCGACCAACTGCATCAGTCCGGCGGGCATGCGGCTCAACAGCGGGCTGAGACCCAGCTCGTTGCAGATCTCCTCGGCCTCCTCGAGGTCTTCTTGGCAGGGAGGCCAGCCGCGCCCCATCAACAGGTTGAAGGCCAGGCTGCCGCTGAAGATGTGGTTCACGTGGAATTGGGGTGCCCCGGAGATGCAGCGGCGCCACCCTTCCTCGCCCAGCGTGTGGCGATCGAGCCCGTGGATCAGGACCAGGCCCGAATCGGGATTGCGCAAGCCCAGCAACAGGGCCGCGAAGGTGCTCTTGCCGCTGCCCGACCGACCTTCGATCAAAATGCGCTCGCCCTCGCGGATCGTGAAATGGTCGGCGCGCAGAACCGGTTGCCCGCTTCGCTGGTAGCGGTACACCAGGTCGTAGGCCTCCAGCAGCAGGTTGCGGTGCCGAATGCTGGTGTCGAGGTCCATCGGGCTCAGACTTGGTGAGGGAGGACGGGCGATCGGTGCTCGGGTGGCCGACTCGATCAGGGGCAGGGTATTGCGCCACGCCACCAGGGCGCTGATCAGGTTGAGAAAGCCGGAACGCTGCTTGTACAGGGCCCGAAAGGCCAGCAGAATGCCGCCCAGGCTCATGGCCACCGATTCCGGTGTGGGGCCGCCCCAGGCAAACAGCGGGATCAAGCCGATCACGCCCAGGATCAGCCAGCCGCGCGAGCTGAAGTTCATCAGCAGATAGCCGTGCAATTCCATGTTGAGCGACAGTTGAAAATAGCGCGCCAGCGACCAGTCCTCGTTCTTGTGCCAGGTGTCGCGGGGCTCCTGGGCCAGGCGCGTGTCGTGGCCGTACATGGATTCCACCAAATCGTTGGTCATTTGGAGGCGTAGGTCGGTCCACGATTCCCAACGCCGCTGGAAGGTTCGGAAAAACAGGGCGATGGGGATGGTCCAGACGATCAGCAGCCAGGCCAGCCACCACGCCTCGGCCTGAAAGAGCAGCGCCAGCGCGATACCCAGCTCGATCACGCTGAACAGGGCGCTGTAGCCGGCATTCAGGGAGAGCGATTCCAGGGTTCTCGATTCGAGCACCAGGCCCAACAACTGGCCCGAGCCGCGCCCGCGAATCTCTTCCGGATCCAGCCGTTGAATGCCGCGCAGCAGGCGTTCCTTGAAGACGCCGCCGATGCCCAGCGACACCAGGCCTTGAGCCCAAGTAGTCAACATGCGGAACGGCACGATGCTGAGCAGCATCAGGACCCAGGCCAGCAGGGTCGCCTGGTCGATGCGGCCTTCCAACACGCCTTTGATGATGACCCACCAGGAACCCACGAACAACAGGTGGGCCATGATGTAGAAGACGACCAGGGCGGCGAAGTGCAGGGTGACCCGGGCCTGGCCCAAATGCTTGTAGAGGGGCGCTTCGGGCGGCAAGCGCAGTAGCCATGCCTGATCGAAGTGTTTTTGATTTAGGTTGTTGCGAGCCAGTTGGAAGCGGGTTTGGGCGCGTCGATCCAGGGGCACGCCGGCCGTGTCCAGCAGCAGATCCAATTGGAGATCTTCGCTCTCGGGGACGCCGCCCACGATCAGGGCCTCGAGCTCGCCGAAGGGAAGTCGGTAGATGCGCGAGTCGGGCCCCAGCACTCGGGCGTGACCGCGATGGCTGCCGCACAGCGCCACGAAGTGACGGCCGCCGCCGCTCGCAATGGTCAGGAGGGCCGGGCCGCCGCGCCGCAACAGGTCGTGAATCTGCCCGAAGGGGATTTCCACCGGTTCGGCCTCGATCTTCAGCCAGCCGCAGGCTTCCACGATCCATTTGCTCAGCGATTCGTGGTGATAGACGTTGAAATCTTCCGGCAGGTGCGGTGCACGGGCCAGCTTGGGCGAGAGATTGGCTCGTCGCGCCAGGGCCTCGAGGCACTCTCCCAGCTTGTCCTGGGGCCAGCTCCAGAGTTCCAGGCCGTTCATGGCGAATCCTCCGCGCCTTCCGCGCCGAATCTGCCCTTGCTCATATGCACCCGTCGCCAGTTGGGTCCTTGCCAAAGGTCACTGGTGAGTCGCTGTTCCGCCTCCAAGAGCCGGTTGAAGTGGCTGGTGGTCTTGGCCTTGAGGTTTTTCGGGTGGTCGTCCTCGCTGATGGTGCCGTCCTCCACGACGACCACGCGATCGAACAACATCGCTTCTCGCACGTCGTGGGTGATGAAGAGAATCGTCGCTTCCGGCCACCAATGACGCACCGTCTGCAGCAAATCGCGGCGTGCGGCGCGGTCCAGCCCGCGAAACGGCTCGTCGAGAATGATGAGTTGGGCCCCGGGGCGCATCAGGCCGCGGCCCAGCCGGACGCGGGTGCCCTGTCCACCGGAGAGAAAGGTGCCTTCCTCTCCCAATTCGGACTGCAATCCGCGCGGCAGGCTTTCGATGACGTCGTAGAGCATGGCGCTCGAGAAGAGCTCGGCCATCGAGCGCCGCACTTCCGGTTCCGCCCCGTATTGAATGTTGGCCAAGAGACTGCGGTTCCAAAGGTTGACGGCGGGGCTCACCCAGGTGGTCTTGGCGCGCAGCCACTCCAGTTTCTCGAAATCCAGGCGCGAACCGTCGATGCGGATTTCACCCTGGTTGGGTCGATGCGTGCCCAGCAGCAACCCGGCGAGTGTCGACTTGCCCGCGCCCGAGGGCCCCACGATGGCCACGTGTTCGCCGACGCGGATGCGCAGGTCGATATCCTTGAGAATCGTTTGGCCACTGGCTTTGACCGAGACCTGGCGCATGTCGATCTCGATGCCGCGGTTCGGATCGGTGACCGCTTGGCGGCCGAGGCTGTAGAGCGTGTCCTTGCCGGTGGTGATTTGGGAGTCGTCGCTGGCGAAGATGGCTTCCATCAAGCGTAGGGTCCGGTTGCGAATGCCCGGGTAGGATTGGACCCCGGAGATCAGGGTTTCACCGACGATCGGAATGCGCAGGGCCCAGAAGGCGAAAAGCAACACCGAACCGAGCTGTTGGGCGGCCTGGAGGTGGACGATGATCAGGGCCGCGGCCAGGCTGAAACCGGCCAAGGTGGTCAGGCCCTCGATCCAGACCGCGCGAACCTGGAGGGCGCGACCCGAGAGCGTCCACTCCACCAGCAGGCAGTCGTGGGCCCGCGATACGGAGCGCTCGGCTCCGTGGGTACGGCAGGCGACCAGTCCCTTGAGGGAATCCAGGTAATAGGTCGTCAGGCTGCCGCCGTGGGTGCGGTGGCGCATGTCCGGCGACGCCAACAGCGGTGCGAGGAAGAGGGGCAGCGCCAGGAACAGCGTGGTGCCGACGATCGCGAGCACGGCCACGCGTGGGTCGAGCCAGATGAGGCCGGCGGTGGTCAGAATCAGCCCGAAGGTGTTGTTGATGATGCGGCTGACCACGCTGGATATCTGGCGGATGTCGGTCACGCTGTGGCAGCGCTCGCTGATATCGCCCAGGGACAGCGTGCTCAGGTAGGCCCGGCTCAGGCGCGGCAATTTCTGGAGAAAGGCCATGCGCAGGCGGGCTTCGATCTTACCGCCGATGCGCAGGCGGGCCTGGGTGATCAGGAACTGCAGGGCGAGCTGGCTGACGAGAAAAAGCAGAATGATCAGGATCCCGGAAAGCCGTTGGTTGGCGTTGAGGGTGGCGCCCATGTCGAGCAGGGAGCGGAAGAGCAGGGCCTCGATCATGGTGCCGGAGGCCATCACCGCCAGGGCCAGCAGGTAGAACAGCGGCATGACCAAACCGTCCTGGAGCATGAGGTGCAACAGGTAGGTCATCGGATGGGGCAGGCGGGCGCGGCGAATGGGTCTCGGGCTGGAGCCCGTGACCGGATTGGGGCGCCCCAATCCCTCCACGCTGAGCACCAGGACGCCGCGCTGCTCGAGCTGATCGTGGCCTTCCGCGTCGGGATTGGTGGGCACCACGCTCCAATAGCGTTCCGGAATGACCGCATCGACGCGACCCGGCGTCTCGACGACGCGGTGGACCAGGCGTTGCAGCGCGTGTTCGGCTTCGCTGCCGCGATCCAGGCCGCCGCTGTCCACCAGCGCCATGGTGAGACGCGTGGCCGCCTCCAACGCGGCCAGGCCGAACCACGAGGTGTCCGCCAGGGCCGCCGCGATCAGGGTCTCCCGTGTGTCGACGGCAATGCCCAGCCGATCCAGCACTCGGTCCAGGCGATCGAGAAACGAGGTCTCGCCGGCCCATTGGCGCCAGTCCACCTCGTCGATCTTGCGCCGGATTTCCTCCGCCTCCTCCAAGAACCGACGGCGTTTGGGCCAGCAGCGGCCCCTGCGCGTGTCCAGCACCTGGAGACGGCTCCCCAGTTGGTTCCAAACCACACAGAAGTGGTTGCTGCCCCGCATTCGGCTGGTTTTGATGATCGAGGGCCGGGTGCTGTGCCTGTCCTGGAACAGGAGTTCGGCGGGAACGATTTCCTCGCGTACCTGAACCCCGAAACGGCAGGCCAGGTGGCCGATGGCCGAGGCGTCGGTACCGTCGACGGCCGTGCGGCACAACCGGCGCAGTTCATCCAGGCTGGCCTCCACGCCCAAGCCCTCCATCAGGCATTTGAGGGCCGTGGGTCCGCTGTCCATGTCCGAGTTCTGTATGCGCTCGGGAATCAGAAAGCGCGCGGACAGGGCGCCGCCATGGAGCATCAAGTTCCCTCCGCGCGAACGTCCTCGTTCGATTTGCCCATGCGACCGAGCATGCGCCATAAAAGGGCTGCCGGTGAAATGCGTTCGATTTCGACTTCCACCGTGCCCGGCAGACCGTGTTGGAGAGGGACCCGGTATTCGCTGGGGGGCTCGAGTTGAATCTCGATGCGCACTCTGCCGTCGCGGGTCTCGCGTCCGGTGCGGCGAACCGTCGCCGGCAGGTAGCCGAATTGGGTCCATGGAAATCCGTCGAGCTTGATGCGGGCGCGTTGGCCCGGAAATATACGCGCGAGGGACTGGCGTGGCTCGAACCAGGCGACGGCGATCAAATCACCGGTGGGCAGAATGGTGCCGAGCGTTTCTCCCTGGCTCACGAAGCTCCCGCTCGGGTAGGTTCCCACGTCGGCCAGCGTTCCGCTGACTGGGGCGCGAATCTCCAAGTGGCGGAGGCGATGGGTATAGAGGGCGTTCTGGTTGCGCAACCATTCCGAACGCGCCAGTTGCACCTCCCGCTCGCGTTCCAGTTCCGCCAGTTCCGCACGGGCCAGTGCCGCTTCCTGGCCGATGCTGGTTCCCTGGCGCGCGAGGCTGGCGCGCTGCACTTCCGAACGAGCCCGTGACTGGTTCAGCTCCGCGCTGGTCCGTTGCGCTTCCGCCTCCGGCAGGATGCCCCTGCGAAACAGGTCCTCGTTTCGCGCCGATTCCCGTGCGGCCTGTTCCGACCTGCTCTCGGCCTCGCGCAGGCGGGCCTCGTTCTCGGTTCGGGCTTGGTCCGCTTCCTTCCGGATCAGCCCGACCGCTTCCTTCTGGGCCCTGATCTGATCCTCCAAGGCCGCCAATTGACGCTCCAACATGCGCCACTCCGCCTGGACGGAACTCTGTTCCAATCGCAGCTCCTCACCATCCAGGACCAGCAGCACCTCGTCCTTCTGAACCGCCTGTCCCAGGGCCATGTATTGGTTCGCGACCTTGCCCGCCGATTGGGTGGTCAGCGGGTGCGGTGGCGGAAACTGTTCCAGGCGGCATCGATCCGATGACTCGAAAAGCAGCAGTGATGAGAAGAAGAACCAGTATCCCCAGACGAAAATCACCAATAAAATAAGTACCTTACCCGCTATCAAGTATTTCGGGTTGTCTGCGCGGATAGCGCGCATCGTTTGCGAGAACAATACCGACATTGACGCTCCGGTGATATGCGTTCATGGATGCAATATGCAACAGAACGGGGGGTTTACGGGAAAACGGGCGCCAGGGTGGGGAAACGGTATCTCTATCTTTGCAAAATCAAACGAGAAATTGAACCAAAATCAGGAATTTGACTTCATTCGTCACTCTTGATTTCGGAGTCTTTGCAGGGCGTCGCCGGCTGGTCGATAATGAGGCGCCAATGCCAAGGCCAGCTCGTAACAGGCGCGAGCCTGGTCGATGCGACCGGCTCGTTCGGCCAACATGCCCGCCAGAAGTCGGGTTTTTTCGGATACCCCGCCATACCGTTCCGCGCCCGCCAACGCCGTTTGGGCGGCGTCCGCATGGCCCGCGTCCTTCAGTGCGATGGCCAGGCGGAAGAGGCCGTTGCCGCTGTAGGGACGACGTCTGGAAAAGGCCTGGGCGACCGCGACCGCGTGGCCTCGGTCGGGATCCTGGTTGACGGCCAGGGTGACCCATCGATCCAGTGCCTTGATATCCACCGGAAACCGCGTGTGGGCCGCTTCCATAAACGCCGCCGCCTCGGCGATGCGGCCCTGGCGTTCCAGGTCGTTGCCTGCGGCCAGCAGCTTCGAGGCCCAACCCGCCTGGATGTAGAGCCAAATCAGGATCGCTTGAAGCGCGATCAGTGGGATAAGCTGCGCCAAACGTCGCGCGGTCCTTGGTTTCGGATGATGTTCGTTTTCTGCGGCAGCGGGTTCCCGGGAGGATACCCCGCAACCCATCCAGAACCAAAACAGCCAGCCGGATACGGGCATGGCCAGCGGAAAGGAGAAAAGGCTGTCGATCAAAAGGGCGCACAACGCCGCGGCGGCTCCGAGGCATTGTCTCCACGAATCACCGTCACTTCGCGAAATCCCGTTCAGATAGCCGAACATGGCCAGCCCGACGAGCAGGCAGAGGCACAGAAAGCCCGGCAGACCCAGTTCGACCAGGGTTTCCAGCAGATCGTTGTGTAGCCGTTTCGGTGCGACGTGCAGCGCGTAGGTGGCGGTGTCCATGACCGCGTCGTGATAACGGGGGTAGTGGACCGGGAACTGGCCCAGGCCGACACCCGTCAGGGGTTTGTCGACGACCATCTTCATCGAATTCGCGTAAAGGGACGCCCGAACCGAGACGGTATTCACCTGGCCGTCGCGGTTTTCACCCGGATTGGCGAAACTCAGCAGCTTACGCAGCGGCGTGTCGGCGTGGGCGGTTCCTTTGGTCGCCATGATGCCCAGGCCGAACAGGAGCAGGGTCCCGGCCAACAGGATGCCTCGAAGCAGATGCCCGTTATCGGTTCCGCGTCGGGCCCGAAACACGTAAAACGCGAAGGCGATCGCCGATGCCAGGCCGATCGCGATCCAGGCGGCGCGGGTCCCGGTCGCGAACAGGTAGCCGACACCCGGCAGGACCATTGCCAGTCGAAGCGGCATGGTTCTCGTTTCGCCGCACAGCAGGTGGACACAGCCGATCGGGAGGACGCCGGTCAGGAATTGGGCCGCAAGGTTCCGGTTGAGGAAGGTCGATGACGGTGGAAAGAGCTGAACGAAGGGTGGTACGTCCAGGCCGGCGTACTGGGCCAGCCCGATCAGCGAGACCGGTACCGTCGACCATAGGGCCGTTCGAAGTAGGGGTTCGCGGGCGCCGGGGATCGACCAGAGCCAGGCCGCCAGCGGCATCGCCTGTACCAGTGTGACCAGTTTGGCGAGCTTCCAACCGGCGGACAGCCGATCGTGGGCCCAAATCAGGGAGACGCCTGCGAAAACCAGCCACATGGCGAAGGTCGCCCACGGTACGCGGGCCCTTGCCCCCGTACTGCGCGACACGCAGAAACACAGGGTCACCGCCAAGGCCCAAACCTGGACCAACAGGAAGCGCGGGATACCGGCAGGATCCGCCAATCCCGGAAGGTAGCAGAGTGGCAGCAGGATCATCGCCGCACGGGTCAGGATCAGGGCGGTGTGTTCAGGGGTGGATCGTTGTAGGACGGAATTGGACATGAAGCGGCCATCTCGAGAGAGTCGAACGACAAACCGCGTTCCCCTCTGGAAACGCGGTTCGCTTCGTGAATCCGGGCCTTTGGATCCTATGGTTCCAAGGCCCGGGTGATTGGGGTTACGGGTGACTCCGTCGCGCCGGGATCATTGGCACCGGTAGCCTGAATCCACGTAGTGAATGATGTGAAGCACATCCGTCCGCTCCGAGTTGGTGCAGTAGTCCATTCGATCGCGATCACCCCAAAGCGAGACGATCGTGGCATAGGCCGCGATATTCCGGTTGCCTTGCACTTGAACGGCGGAGACGCGGTCCATGATGCGATCACCGGCCCCGTCACCGTTTTTGTACAGCAGGAGATCGGCCGTGTAGCGAGCGCCATGTCCCACCGGCTCCAGCAGGAAAGCCGTCGTGATGCCGGGCTCGACCAAGCTGGACAAGGGGAAGCGGTTGAGTCCCGGCTCCAGTTCCAGGAAGGTTACGTTCATGGCGGTGCCATCCCGATCGAGTGCGGCCAGGGCGAGGCGCAAAGGGGCATTCCGCACGTTGTTGAGAACCAGGGACGATTCGGACCAGGCGCCCTCGTAATCGAGTTCGCCGTCGACGGGCAAGGCACTGCGCGTCAATTGAAAATCCGAGTGGCCGTGCACGTCCAGGATATCGCTTCCTTCGGTCATGGCCATCGAACGCGGTTCGAAGTCGGTCGGGTGGAAACTGGAACGGACGGCCATGGGCGAGTCCCCGACGGTCACCACCTCGGTATCCGCCAGGAGGGCGGCGACACCCGCGGCTTCTTCGACATCGTGGCCGGTCGGGACACCGGGCTCGGCGCTGTTGACCGTGAGTACCTGGCCACTGTTGGGCTGTGCGGCGGAAACCGGGGCAAACGCCAATTTGGTTTCGCTTTGACCCGTGCCGGGATGCAGGAAGGAGAGGTGGTGGCCGACCGAGCCGAGATCCTCGATCGTGAAGTTCACCGTGTGGCTGGCGAATTTGGCCATCGCGGTCTCCTGGTGAATCGAGGACCAACCCGTGATGCGATCGGTGGCGGTCGCGTAGAGCGTGTATTCGCCGTCGTCCAGGGTCAAGAGCTGCGTGACCGGAAAGCTGAAGGTGTACAGGGGAAAGACATCGAATTGGGTCGAGCTCGCGAGGGTCGTGGTCCCCGCGTAATAGGCCTCGAGTTGTACGGTCACCGCTTGGGAATTGATGTTGCGGAGTCCGATGATGGTTTGCTGTGCGGCGCTTCCCTCGGTCGCCCGAACTTTGACGAGGGGGAAAGCGAGTTCGCTGGCGGCGTCATGGTAGTCACTGAACCGAGTCGTCGTCTGGCCGGTGACCGCCCCGTCGTTCGGATCCAGCGTCGTTTCGCGGGTCCAAACGGCCAGGTTCAGGCCTTCCGGGGTCACCATGCTCATCGAGCCGGCTACGGCGCCTGCGCCCGATCGAGAAGTGTGGATCACGGTCGACGCCAACGGTTCCAGGGTTTTTTCGACGGTGTCCGTGGCGTTTTGGTCTTCGTCGACGAGCAGGGGATCCGTCATACCGTCCGCATTCAGTGCGGTCAGGGTGAAGGTGACGCTGTCGTAGGGGCTAGGGTTGAAGACGTGGACGCCCGTCCGGTGGTTTTCCCCATCGGCGAAGCCGTGGTCGTAAATGCGGAAGAGGTCTTCGCCGAGTCGCTGTTCATCGGTGTCGCGCAACGCGGACCAGACTTGGAGGCAGACGGCGAAGGCTGCAAGCAGGAAGAGTGTCGATTTGAGTGCCCGGGATCGAAAAGAACGAGAGAAAGATTTCGACATTGAAGAAGGCATGAACTGTAAAACCTCTGTTTAAACTAAATTGCCAATGCGGTGGATGGGTGGCTGTGAACGATGCCGAAGTACAATGGGACACCGATTGCCGTTAACTTGTCGCAAGGAGAATTTCCGAATGGAACCGATGTTTCACGCTCGCTGCGACGGAGGAAACGAGAACGCACAATGCCCACACTTCATGGAAGTCCCAAATGGCCCGTTCATCCGCCAAAAAAAGATGAAAAAATAAAAAGACCTTGTTTGTGGTCTTTGTTGTGACTTCGAGACGGTTTTTCGAAGTACGTATGTCGGGCACTCTACCACTCCGGTGAACCCCTTGCAAGACTGTTTCGGAAAAATACGAATATCGAAAAAACCGGATGATTGGAAATTGCGTGAAACAAGAGTGCATGCTTGTGTCGTGAAAAGAGCATTGGTTCGGTTTTTCTCGACGGACGTTTTCGGGGCGATCACCACTCCCTGCCGGCAACCGTTCCCTCTCGCGCGGAGAACCCCGTTCGGGTTAAACTCGAAGGTGACTTTCGAGGAGTCGGGCACCTGCGCCTACGAGGAGTGAATGACGATTTTCCAGCTTGACGATGAGCTGTGGTTCCCCAATCCGCGATTGGCGGAGAAACGAGGGATCGTGGCCGTCGGTGGCGATTTGCGTCCCGAGCGTTTGATTTTTGCCTATCGTACCGGCATTTTTCCCTGGTACAGCGAAGAAGAACCCATCATCTGGTGGTCGCCCGATCCGCGGTTCGTCCTGTACCCCAAGCAATTCAAACTACGGCGCAGCCTGCGGAAGACCATCAACAAGGGCGTGTTCGAAATCCGTTACGACACGGCCTTCGACAAGGTGGTGGAGCATTGCGCCCTGGCGGAGCGACCCGATCAGGACGGAACCTGGATCGTGAACGAGATGCAGGAAGCCTACAAGAAGCTGCACGAGCAGGGGTTGGCCCACAGTATCGAGGCCTACCAGGACGGCGAGCTGGTGGGCGGCCTGTACGGCGTGGCCATGGGCCCGTTCTTTTTTGGCGAGAGCATGTTCTATCTGAAGCCCGATGCCAGCAAGGTGGCGTTGGTCGCCTTGGTGAACATGTATCGCGAAGCGGTCTTCATCGACTGTCAGGTCGCCAACGATTTTTTCACGTCGATGGGTGGGACCCATATTCCGCGGGACCGGTACCTGGACGCACTCTGGCGACATCGCGACGAACCCGGCCTGTGGAATCCGTCTTGGTCCGAGGCACACGAAGAACCCACCGGCACCGACTGACCCCGATCGGGTGCGGCGTGCCAAAGAAGCGGCGACCCCGAGGGGCCGCCGTCGGAATGGGTGTTTTTCGAGACTTACTTTTTGAGTTTGCGCATGTTGCGCAGGTAGGTGGGAATGTCGAGATCGTTGTCGTCCTCGAATCCCATGTTGTTGGCACCATACCCCTGCGGCGTCATGAGGATGTTTTTCAAGGTCTCCTCGGGCGTCGCGAACTCGGCCGCGGGTTCGGCGTGCAGCATTTCGGGTTCTTCCATTTTGGGTGCGTTGGCGGTTTGGCCGTAGTAGGTTTGCCGTTCGCGCTCGGACGGGTGACCCACGCTGGCCGCCGGGGCCTGTTTCGTGTGGCTGGTACGCGGTCGGCGTTCGTAGGCGCCGGTCTCGACCTGTTTTCCACCGCCCTGGCGGGTATCGGCCGCCGTGGTCGCCCGCTCGTTGCGGGGTTGCGCGGGGCGCTTGCCACTTTGGCGGGTGCCCTGAGGACCGGCTGCCTGGCGTTGGTTGGTCGGCCGCTGGTTGCCCGGGCGTTGCGCCGCGGGACGTCGGGTCTCGCGCTGGACCGGCGGTTCGGCCGGCGGCTGCACGATCGGTTCCCTTGGCTGGAAGTACTCCACGTTGTCGTTGGTCGGCTCGTGGAGCTCGCGACTGGGCGTCGAGAAGCCGGTGGCGATGACGGTGACCGTCACGCTTCCGGTCATCTTCTCGTCGGTCACGGCGCCGAAGATGATTTCGGCATCGGGGTCGCACGCCTGGTGGATCAGCGAGGCGGCCTCGTTGATCTCGCTCATGGTGAGATCGGGTCCGCCGACGATGTTCAGCAACACGCCGCGGGCACCGTTGATGTTGGCTTCTTCCAACAGCGGCGAGGAAATCGCGCTCTGGGCCGCTTCCACCGCTCGGTTGTCGCCGGCCGCGGTGCCGCTGCCCATCAAGGCCACGCCCATACCCTGCATGATCGTCTTCACGTCCGCGAAGTCCAGGTTGATGACGCCGGGGACGTTGATCAGGTCACTGATGCCCTGCACGGCCTGACGCAGCACGTCGTCGGCGATGCGAAAGGCTTCGGTGAAGGGCGTGTCGTCGGGCACGGTCTTGAGCAGCTTGTCGTTGGAAATGGTGATCACCGTGTCCACGCTGCCCTTCAACTCCTTGAGACCCGATTCGGCGTTGCGACGCCGGCGCGGACCCTCGAAGGAAAAGGGCGAGGTGACCACCGCCACCACCAACGAGCCCAGCTCGCTGGCCAGTGACGCGATGATCGGTGCGGCGCCGGTTCCCGTACCGCCGCCGAGGCCGGCGGTGACGAACACCATGTCGGCCCCTTCCAGGTGCTCCAGGATCGCGTTGGTGTCTTCCAAAGCGGCTTCGCGGCCCACCTCGGGTTTGGCGCCGGCGCCGAGACCCTTGGTGATCTTGCCGCCGATATGGATCTTGATCGGTGCATGCGAGCGGCGCAAGGCCTGGGCATCGGTGTTGGCCACGATGAAGTCGACGCCGCTGACGCCGGCTTCGATCATGCGATCGACGGCGTTTCCGCCACCGCCACCGATCCCGATTACCTTGATGTTGGCACCTGGCTGTGTCTGGGTTTCTTCTTCGAACTGTAGGTTGATTTTGGTCTGATCGTCTCCAAACTCAATCATTCACCCACTCCTGTCATCCATTCATCCTCTTATTCACGCGAATCCATTCCAATCCACCAGGCGGGAACCTGGAAAGATCTACATGCGCCGTTCACGGCCCGATGGTTTGGTGATCGCGGGATCCGCCCATCCACGCGCTCAAATGTAATCCGCCAGGAAAAACTCCTTTATCCGTTTGAAAACTTTGCGAACGCCGGTTTCCGTCGGTCGCAGACCTTGACCGTTTTCAGCTTGACCGAATTTGATGAGACCGATTGCCGTCGAATAGGCCGGCGAGGACACCACGTCTACCAGACCGCCGATTCCGGTAGGTTTGCCCAGGCGCGCCGGCAAGCTGAATTCGAGTTCGGCAATTTCGGTGATCCCGGTCAGCAGCGCACTGCCGCCCGTGATCACCAGACCCGAGTTGATGACCGATTCGTAACCGGCCTTGCGGATCTCTTGATGGACCAGGCCCAAAAGCTCTTCCGCCCGCGGCTGGAGGATGTCCACCAGGGCGCGTTGGGGAATGATGCGCGTTTTAGGCGTACCGACGCCGCTGATCTCGATGACCGCGTCGTCTTCGATATAGCTGCCCAAGACACAGCCGTATTTTTTCTTGATCTTTTCGGCATCGGGAATCGGGGTTCTCAGCCCGATCGCGATGTCGTTGGTGAAGTTGTAGCCGCCCACGGGAATGACCGCCGTATGCCACAGACTGCCACGCTCGAAGATCGCCAGATTGGTCGTGCCCGCGCCGATATCCACCAGCGCCACGCCCATCTCCTTCTCGTCCTCGGTCAACACCGCCTCAGCGTTGGCCTTTTGGACCAGAACCTTGCCGGCCAGATTCAGCCCGGTGCGATGCACACAGGTCAAAATGTTCTGAATGGCCGTGGTCGAACCGGTCACGATGTGGGCGTTGACCTCCAGGCGGCGTCCGCTCATGCCGCTGGGGTCCATGATGCCCTCGTGATCGTCGACTTTGAACTCTTGTGGAAGCACGTGAATGATTTCACTGTCGGCCGGCATCCCCGCCGGATGGGCCGCCTCGATCACGCGATCGATGTCTTCACTGAAAATCTCGTTCTGCTTGGTCGAGATGCCGATGACACCGCGACTGTTGAATCCCTTGATGTGGTTACCCGAAATGCCGATGAACACCCGGCTGATTTCGATCCCGGCCATCAATTCCGCTTCCTCGACCGCACGGCGGATGCCTTCCACCGTTTTCTCCAGCGAGACCACCACGCCCTTGCGCAACCCGGAGGATTCGGCTGTACCGATGCCGATCACGTCCAATTGGTTTTCGGGCTTGATCTCACCGACCACCACGGTGATCTTGCTGGTGCCGACGTCAAGTCCAACGATGTATTTTTCCTGTCTGGCCATGGATGTCCTACTCTTCGGCCCGTTCGGGCAAGATGGCTACCTGGTTGGGAAAGCCCAACTCGATGTAGTGCAATCGAGGGTATTCTTGGCGAACCCGCTGCGCAATGGAAAGGTAATTTTTGATGTTGTCCGGGATCACTTTTTGCCCCAGATAGATCGGAGCGGCTTCGCTGCGAAGGGAAACGGTCATGTTTTCGGCGTTCTTCATGTCGAGCGTTTCGATGTTGTCCCAGAACATCAGACTCGCCTCGCGTATCTTGCCCAGGGTGGAAAGCCCGTTGCGGATCCGCTCGGTCAGGTCTTCGCGTCCCTCCAGCCCAATGATAACCGGAAGGTCCAGCGGCGCGCCGTATTGATCGTAGGCGCCGAGGAAATCGCCCTCGTGGTTGACCACCAGCACGCGGTCGTCCACCTGAACCAGGCCGGCCGGCTCGTGCTCCTGAACGTCGAGGTGCAGGATGCCGGAGACTTCGCCGCGCACCACCGCGGCGGAGACGCGCGGATGGTCGACCACCCGTTGCCTCAGCGAACCGAGGTCCAGCGAAAAGACGTTGTGCCCCATGACGGGCAACAATATTTGGCGAATTTCCTGTTCGGCCGTGGGCGAAGCGCCGCGAATGTCGATCTTCTGGATGGCGAAGCGGGGGTGGCTGCGAAGGGTTCGGTAGCCGTAACCGATCATTGCCGATATACCGATGGCAAGAACCCCGTAAAACATGAAATACCCCGAAAGTCGAAGAAGATGACTAGGCCTCCGTTTCCGCATGCCGCCGCCGCGTGAATCGGACGTTTGGCGCGTGCGTTTGCGTGTCAATTTAGACACCAGCCAGGGACTCGCCCATGCGAGTCGGGGATTGTAATATTGTGGGAATGCTACCATAAGACACTGACCGATTACAGGAAAAAAAGGAAGACTTGAGTGGGCCGAATTTTGGCTTTGGCAAGAAATTCCTCGTTTGGGTAAGTAGGTTTGTTTATTGAGGTTGGGTGGTTTTTCCGGCGGCCTCTTCGGCGTGCCATTGGTTGTAGAGTTTACGGGTCATGAGGCTGATCGAACCGGCGCCCAGACCCAGAATCATGTCGCCCTTGCTGCTGTGTTCCATGAGGTGATCCGCCAGGTTTTCGGGATCGTCGAGAAAGCTCACGGAATGGTGTTTTTGTGCCAATTCCGAGGCGAACCGACCGGCGTCGATGCCGGGGACCGGCGCCTCGCCGGCGGGAAACACCGGCAGGACCGCCACGTGGTCGGCCTCTTGGAAGCAGGCCAGGAAACGGTCCCAGAGATCGCGCAGGCGGCTGTACCGGTGGGGTTGGAAAATGGCCACCACGCGGCCCTCGAACCCGGCGCGGGCCGCGGCCAGGGTGGCGGTGATTTCGGTGGGGTGGTGGGCGTAGTCGTCGAGCATCAGGCGCTCCCGCACTTCACCCAGGCGGTAGAAGCGGCGATCCGCGCCCGTGAATTTTTTGAGCGAGGCCCGAATCGAGTGAATGGGCACGTCCAGTTCCAGCCCGACTGCGATCGCCGCCAGCGAGTTGGCCACGTTGTGCAGGCCCGGAACCGAGAGCTCGATGCGGCCCAGGTTCGCGCCGCGCACCATCAGCTCGTAGGTCATGTTGAAGCCTTCGGCCTTGATGTTGGCGGCGGAAAGATCGGCGTGGCCCTTGAGGCCGTAGGTCAACAGTGGACGCGTTACGCGCTGCAGCAGGCCGGCCAGCCGATCGTCGTCGATGCAGGCGATCACCAGGCCGTAGAACGGTACCTTGTTCATGAAGGCCAGGAAGGTCTCGCTGATCTGGTCGATGCCGCCGGTGTAGTGTTCCAGGTGTTCTTCGTCCAGGTTGGTCACGATGCTGATCGTGGGCGACAACCGCATGAAGCTGCCGTCGGACTCGTCCGCTTCCGCCAGGATTAGCTGGCCCTTGCCCAAGCGGGCATTGGAATCGAATTTGTTCAGGCGGCCGCCGATGACGACCGTCGGGTCCAGCTCGGAATCGCTGAGTACGTGCGCCAGCATGCTGGTGGTGGTCGTCTTCCCGTGGGCGCCGGCCACCGCGATGCCGTACTTCATGCGCATGATTTCCGCCAGCATCTCCGCACGGGGAATGATGGGGATGTTGCGGTACTGGGCCGCGATCAGTTCGGGATTGTCGTTCTTGATGGCGCTCGAGACCACGATCACTTCGCTGCCGATGATGTTCTGGGGATCGTGGCCGATGAAGATTTCCGCACCCAGGTCACGCAGCCGATTGGTGGTTTTGGATTCCCGAATGTCGGAGCCGCTGACGGTATAGCCGGACGTCAACAGGATCTCCGCGATGCCGGACATGCCGCTGCCGCCGATACCTACGAAATGAATGGCCTTGATCTTACGAAACATGAGCCGCGTGCTCCTTGAGAATGTCGTTGAGTGGGCGCTTGTGTTGGAGGTCGTGCACCAACTGGGCGCATACCCGGGCACTGTCGGGCCCGGGACTGGGGTAGGCGGCGGCCATGTTCGCCAATGACTCCGAGGAAGCCAACAATTCGGCGAGGATGGGGCCGGCCTGGGGCAGCTCGGTCTCGGGAATCAGCCGAGCCGCGCCGCAAGCCGCGAGGCTTTTGGCGTTGAAGGTTTGGTGGTCGTGGGTGGCGCGGGGGAAAGGGACCAACACGGCGGGAACGCCCACGAGCTTGAGCTCGGCGATGGTGGAGGCACCGGACCGGCAGACGACCAAGCGCACATCATCCATCAATTTGCTCAGATCTTCAATAAAAGAAACGACTTCGACCTGGAATGCGGCCCCCTCGTAGGCCGCGCGAACGCTTGCCTCGTGGGCCTTGCCGCACTGGTGGACGACCCGCAGATTCATGTCCGGCGTCAGCACCCCGGCCAACAGCTCGGGCAGGATGCGGTTGAGGGCCGCGGCCCCCTGGCTGCCGCCCAGCACCAGCAGGATCGGTCGATCGGCAGACCAGGTCCCGCCCTGTTTGAAGTCTTTGCGCACCGGATTGCCGGTCACGATCGAGGGGCAGCGGAGTCGCGTGCCGGCTTCGCCGAAGCCCAGGCAGGCCAGCTTGGCCACCCGTGACGAAATGCGGTTGGCCAAGCCCGGAAAGGCGTTCTGCTCCTGGATCATGGTGGGAATGCGCAGCAGCGCCGCGGTCCACAGCAGCGGCGCCGAAGCGTAGCCGCCGACACCGATCACCACCTTCGGACGGAACCGAAGCAGGTAGAACAGGCTCAGCAGCAGGCTCGCCGGGACGCGCCAGAGCAGGGCCGCCTTGTGGGCCAGCGATTTGCCCAGCAGTCCGCGCACGGGCAATGTCAACAGGGTGTGTCCCTGTTTGGGGATCAGGTCTTTTTCCATGCCGTAGGCGGTACCGACGAACAGCACGCGGGTGGCCGCGTTGGCCGCGAGAAGCGCCTCGCCAATGGCAATCGCGGGGAAAATGTGTCCCCCCGTGCCGCCGCCCGCGATCATGTAGCAGCCACTCATACCGCCACCCGGTTGCCGACATTCTGGAATCGGCTGATATTCATCAGGATGCCGCACATGCCCAGGGACAGGATCAGCGAGGTGCCGCCCGCGCTCATGAACGGCAAGGTGATCCCCTTGTTGGGAAAGAGCGCCAGGGTGATGGAGATGTTCATCATCGCCTGGGTGCAGATGAGCATCAGCAATCCGGCTCCCAGCACGCGCGAATGGGGCATTTCCACCCGGTTCAGCACGTGCGCGCCGCGCAGCAGGAAGGCCAGGTAGCACAGCAGCACGGAAACCGTGCCCAAAAAGCCGAATTCCTCGCCGAGGGTGGCGTAGATGAAATCGGTGTGGGGTTCGGGCAGGTAATAGAGCTTCTGTTTGCCCTTGCCGAGCCCGAGCCCGGTCAGGCCGCCGGAACCGATCGCGATCTTGGCCTGACGGTTCTGGTAGTGCTCGTGGTAGATGAAGTCCGTGAAACGTTTCAGGCGGTAGCCCCGCGTGAGGACCAGGCCGGCGATGATCGGCAGCATCAACATGGCGCCGATGAACAGGTACTTTTTGGGAATCCCGGAGAGGAACAGCATCAGGCCGACGATGAAGATGATGATCATGGTTGTGCCGAAATCCGGTTGAACCAGGATCAGGGTACAGAAGACCCCGACGACGACCGCGATCGGTAGCAGGCGTTTCTTCCACAGGCCTGGACCGCTGAACTGCGCGGTTCCGAAGGCCGCGACGACCATGATCGATAACAGCTTGGCCAGATCGGATGGCTGGAAGCCGAATCGGCCGATGTAGAACCAGCGGGTGGCGCCGTTGGCGGCCGATTGAAACTTGACGGCGACCAACAGGGCGATGACGATGGCCACGCCCACCATCAGCACCGATTTGCGGCGGTAGAAGGTGTGCGGCGTGGCGAAGCCCACCGCGAACGCCGCCAACCCCATGATCATGGCGACGAGCTGCTTGAAGAAGATGACCCCGGAATCGTTGTAGAGCTCGCGCGATTGGACGCCCGAGGCGGAGTAGACCATGACCATGCCGAATCCCAGCAGGATGACGACGGGAATCAGCAGCAGAAAGTCGGGTTTGCGGGGTTTTAGATTGAGGGTCATGTAGGCTCCGAGATGGGTACGAGAGAGGAATCCGGGAGGAGGCACCTCCGGTCGGTGGGGATCAGGCCCCGGCTGGAGGTGTTCGGGTCAATTCGTGGAAGAGCTCCTTGAAGCGATCGCCGCGGGCGGCAAAATTGGGAAATTGGTCGAAAGAGGCGCAAGCGGGTGCCAGCAAAACGGCCGTTCCGGGTTCGGCGACGGCGTGTGCGCGGAGGCAGGCGGCGTCGAAATCGTGTTCCCGGATTGGAGAATAGACGGCCAGGTCGTCGCAGATCTTGTTGGTCGTCTCACCATAGGCGACAATATATTGTGGTTGATTTTGTGCAAGATTTAAGCCGTCGAAACGGCCTCCCTTGTCGCTTCCACCGAGGATCAACACGTAGGGTTGGCCCATCGAATCGACGGCCGCCTGGGCCGCGTGCACGTTGGTGGCCTTGCTGTCGTTGATCCAGATCCGACCCTCGTGTTCACCGACCCGTTCCATGCGGTGCACCAGGCCTTTGAAGCTCGTCAGCGCCCGGGTGGCGCCGTCTCCGTCGACGCCCAGTTCGCGGGCCACGCGGCAGGCGAACAGCGCGTTGGTCAGGTTGTGGCCGATCAGGGTGGGGTTGGCGCCCGCATCCGCTTGCCAATCATCGGCCAGGTAAAGCTTCCGGTCGCGCATGCAGGCATTTGCATGGGGCAGCGACTCGCGCCGGGCGGCGCCGGGGACCGACACGTCGAGGTCGGCCGAGATCAGGGCCAGATCGTCGGGGAGCTGCCGGGCGAACAGCTTCAGTTTGGTGTCGCGGTAGCGGGCCAGGGTACCGTGGCGATCCAGGTGGTCGGCCGCCACGTTGAGCAACACGCCGATCCGGGGTCGGAAGCGGTCCACGTGTTCCAGTTGGAACGACGAGACCTCCACCACGTACACGGCCTCCGGATCCTCGTCGACCACCCTGGCGAAGGCCACGCCGATATTGCCGCAAAGCCGGCTTTTCAGGCCGTTTTCGCGCAAAAGGTGGTCGATCAGGCTGACGGTCGTCGACTTGCCGTTCGACCCGGTGACGGCCACGACGGTGCCCTTCTGGTGGCGAAAGGCCAATTCCAGTTCGGACAGGATCGGCACCTCGGCGGCCTGGGCCGCCACGATCAGCGGGTGGTGGATCGACAGGCCTGGCGACACCACGACGCGGTCGTAGCGCGACCAGTCGAGGGTCGACACGTCGGTAAAGTGATCCTGTGCGGCCCCGTTCACGGCCGATTGGGCCTGATCCGGACGCATGCGATCGTCAAAAGTATCGAACGGGCGAGATTCGCGGACCAGCAGAGCGGCTGCCGCCGTTCCGCTTTGTCCCAAACCGGCCACCAGTGTGTTCATGGCTTCCTCGCGGGGGGGCGTCGCGTACTAACGCAACTTGAGCGTGCTCAACGCCAGAATGGCGAACAGGATGGAGATCATCCAGAACCGGATGATCACCTGGGATTCGTGCCAACCCTTCAGCTCGAAGTGGTGGTGGATGGGCGACATCAGGAAGATCCGTTTTTTGCGCCACTTGTAGGATGCGACTTGCAGGATGACCGAAAGCGCCTCGATCACGAACAGGCCGCCGACGATGATCAGGAGCAGGGAATGGGTGGTCAACAGCGCCATGGTTCCCAGGGCTCCGCCCAACGAGAGTGCGCCGGTATCGCCCATGAACACGTCGGCCGGGTGGGCGTTGTGCCAGAGAAAACCCATGCAGGCACCGGCCATGGCCGCGCCGTAGACGACCAGCTCGCCGGTGTGGGGCACGTGGGGGATGGCCAGGTAGTTGGCCATGGTGATGTGGCTGGTGAGGTAGGCGATGACCGTGTAGGTGCTGAAGGCGACGCCCGAGGCGCCGATGGCCAGGCCGTCCAGGCCGTCGGTCAGGTTGACCGCGTTGCTGGCGCCCAGCAGGACGATCATGGCGAAGGGGATGAACAGGAACGACATTTCCGGATGGAAGTTCTTGAAAAAGGGCACGTACAGTTCGGTCGTGTATTCACCGGCGCGGGCCAGGAAGAACATCCACACCGCCACGGTGCCGCCGATCAGGGTCAAATACAGGAACTTGCGTTTGGCCGTCAGTCCCAGGTTGCGCCGTTTCAGGATCTTGGAGAGATCGTCGATGAAGCCCACCAGTCCGAATCCCAGGGTGGCGATCATCTGGATCCAAATCATGTTGTTGTCGAGGTCGGCCCACAGCAAGGTGCTGAGCAATACCGCGGTCAGGATCAGCACGCCGCCCATGGTCGGTGTCCCGGCCTTTTTCTTGTGGCTCTGCGGTCCTTCCTCGCGGATCTCCTGACCGATGCTCATGGCCTGCAGTTTGCGGATGACCATCGGGCCGAGCATCAGACACAGCAGGAACGCGGTGGACCCGGACAATGCCGAACGCACGGTGATGTATCGAAAAATATTGAATAGACTGGAGAGTTCGGCATAGGGCGCCAACAAGAAATAGAGCATGCAGGGTTTCCTCTTCAGGCGAGTTTTGCGGTGAGCGCTTGAACAAAGCGTTCGAGGCGGATGCCGCGACTGGCCTTACACCAAATCCGGGAGCCCTCGGGGATGGGGCCGCTCAGCGCGGCGGCCGCCTCGTTGACCGAGGGGAAATGTTCCACTTTGCAATTGGGGCGCTTGTGCGCCATGAGTCCCTCGTAGGTGAATTCGCTGAGGGTGCCGATCAGCGTCACCTGGTCGAAGCCGTACCCGGCGATGGATTCGCCGAGCTTGCGGTGGATGTCGTGTTCTTCGTCGCCCAGTTCCAACATGTCGCCCAGAATCAGCCAGCGGTAGTAGCGCGGCGAGAGGGGCGCGAAGGAGCGCAGCACGTTTTCCACCGCGACGGGGCTGGCGTTGTAGGTGTCGTCCACCACCAGGACGTCGCCGTCGTAGGCGTAGAGTTTCGATCGCTGGGCGCTGGGCTGGATGCAGCGCAGTGCCGAGACCAGGTCGGATCCGGAGACGCCCAGGGCCAGGCCTGCCGCGCAGGCCGCAACCGCGTTGTTCACGTTGAATCGGCCGGGAAGCGGCAGGGACAGCAACTGGTGTTTGCCGTTGCCGAACTCCAGGTGGAAGGGGGTGGCGTCCCAGTCGGAAAACGGCTCCATGCGGGCGCGCACGTCCGTCTGGGGGTCGAAGAAGCCATAGGTGAATTTCTTGCCGCGGAACGGGGCGCTGAAGCGCGAAACCAGCGGGTCGTCGGCGTTGTAGATCAGAATCTTGTCCTTGCCGAGGTAGTCCACGATTTCCGCCTTGGCCTTGGCGATCTCCTCGAGGCTGGCGAAGTTGGCCATGTGTACCGCGTGCACCGTGGTCCACAGCGCCGCGTCCGGTTGCGCGATCTCCATCAGTTGGCGGATTTCGCCGGGATAGGACATGCCCATTTCCGCGACCATCCACTCGTCCTCCGGTTTGAGTTTGAGAATCTCCATGGGCAGCCCGATCGTGCTGTTGTAATTGCCTTCGCTCTTGCGCGTGTGGAAGGTGGTGTTCAGTACGGAAGCCGTGATTTCCTTGGTGGTCGTCTTGCCGACGCTGCCGGTGATGCCGAGAATCTTGGTCTTCATGGCGCGTCGATGGGCGGCGGCCAGAAAACCCAGGGCCCGAATGGTGTCGCCCACGGCGATGCAGTTGCGGTTGGGCTCGGCCTTGTCCAACGAGCGAACCAGGCAGGCGATGGCGCCGCGTTTGGCGGCCTCGGCGGTGAACCGGTGACCGTCGACCCGTTGGCCCTCCACGGCCACGTAGATCTGGCCGGGCGCCACGGCGCGGCTGTCGGTGGTGAAGCCGGTGACGGCCGCGTCTTCGGTGCAGGTGTGTTCGCTGGGCTGAAGGACGCGAATGACGTCGGTCAGCCGTTCGATGGCCAGGGGCGGCGCCTTGTGAAAGCTGTACTGAGAACCGCCGGCCCGGTCGGCCGGTGCCATGAGGACGTAGGGTTTCCTAATCATCGGAGGCCCCCTTTCCAGGTGTGGCGGATTCGGATGCCGGGTTCCGCGGGCTCGTGGCCGGTGGCCGGGTGCGATCTCGGTCGACCCGGTCCTCGCGCAGCGGCTTGGCGCGAATGCGTTGTTGGATGAAGCCCAGGGCCACTTCCCAATCGCTGAACGGATAGTGGCGGCCGTGGATCTCCTGGGTCGTCTCGTGACCCTTGCCGGCGATCAGGATCAGGTCGCCTTCCTCGGCCATGTGGATCGCGGCGTGGATCGCCTGGCGGCGGTCGGTCTGGCGAATGAAACCCGGGCCCAGCGGGCGCTTGATGCCCTTGTGGACCATGTCCATGATGACCTCGGGATCCTCGGTGCGCGGGTTGTCCGTGGTCAGGATGACGATGTCGGAATAACGACCGGCGATGGCGCCCATCTCTGGACGCTTGCTGTGATCGCGATCGCCACCGGCGCCGAAGACGGTGATCATGCGTTTGGGGTTGGTTTCGGCGCAGGCCCGCAGCACGCTTTGAAGCGCGTCGGGCGTGTGGGCGAAGTCGATGGCGACGCCGAAGGTCTGGCCGACGTCGATCAATTCCAGGCGACCGGGTACGGCGCGGATGTCGCCGGTTTCCTGCGCGATTTCCGACAGTTTGCGACCTTCGCAGAGGGCGACCGCCAGGGCCGCGGTGAAATTGTAGACGTTGTGCTCGCCCATCAACGGGATGCGGAAATCGTGGGTGTCGCCCTTGAAGTTCACCCGAAACGAAGCGCCCTTGATGCCCAGCTCGCCGATTTCGAAACGCAGGTCGGCCTCTTCGCTCTGTCCGAAGCGAATCGTATGACGTCCCTCGGGCACCACGATGCGCTTGGCGTAGGGATCGTCCCAGTTCAGGATGGCGGTGCCGCCCCTGCGCAACAGGCTGAATTGGCGGTGCTTGGCTTGAAAATACGATTCCATGTTGCCGTGAAAGTCCAGGTGGTCGCGACTGAGATTGGTGAAGATCCCGTATTGCAGTTCCAGGCCCAGCACGCGGTCGAACATCAGGCCGTGGGAGCTGATTTCCACCGCGGCGTAGGCGCAGCGGTTGGAGACCATTTCACCCAGGCACCGATAGAACTCCGACGATTCGGGCGTGGTGCGGGTGGCGCGCTCTTCCGAATGGCCGTTGAAATAGCTCAGGGTGCCGATGCGCCCGCAGGTACCCAGGCGGCGCAGCAACGAGGACGTCAGGTAGGTGGTGGTGGTCTTGCCGTTGGTTCCGGTGACGCCGATGATCTTGATCTTCTGGTCGGGATGGTCGTAGAGCCGGCGGGCCATCAGGGCCATCGCTTTGCGCGGATCGTCCACCCGGCAGATGGGAATGCTGAACGGCACCTTTTCCGGCTGATTGGTGAGAATGCAGACCGCGCCCAACTGGGTGGCGCAGCCGACGTAGTTGTGACCGTCGCGATGGCGGCCCTCGATCGCGACAAACATCGATCCGTGCTGTACTTTCCGGCTGTCGTGGGTAATCTGTGAAATTTTCAGGTCGCCACTGCTTTCGGCCAGCAATTCGCCAATTCCGTCAACCAGTTCCCGCAATTTCATGTGTTCATCCTCTTCACTGATCGATCCCGCCCCTCTGGGTGGCGCATCGAAGCGTATGCGTGCTTTTTGCGGTCCGTCAAGCTCAATCGGAACCGCCGCCCTGCAGACCGGGACTGAGCCTGAGTTTGCAGGTTCGGTTCTCGGGGATCGGCTCGCCCGGAGCCGGCCACTGACTGATCACGCGACCGCTACCCTGGATGTCGGCGATCAGGTCGAGCAAGCCGCATTGGTAAAGCAGGTTGCGTAATCCCAAACCCTGGAAGTCAGGCATCTGGCCATTCTCGGGTGGCGGTGTGACCTCGCGCGCAAGCCAGTCCGGAGTGCCGGCATACACCGGAATCTTGTTTCGGGAGGATAGCTCTTTGTCATAGATGACGATTTGCGAGCCGATTTCGGAAAAGATTGGTGCCGCCACCTCACCCCCGTGCTTTTTGCGCCCCTTGGGGTCGTGGACCACCACCATCATACCGTAGCGTGGATTCTCCTCGGGGAAAAACCCCACGAATGAACTGTTAAAGCTCTTGCGCGAATAGCGCGAGCCCTGAAGCCGTTGGGCCGTGCCGGTTTTGCCGAAAACACCGACGCCTTCCAGGGCCGCCGCCTTGGCCGTGCCTTCCTCGACGACGCCCCGCAGTGCGTGCACCAATTTGGCCGCCGTTTCGGGGCGGATCACCTGGGGTTGCGGCTCCTGTGGGGCCAGTTCCTCGACCCGGCCGTCCGGGAAAACGATGCGTTGCACGATGTAGGGGGTGACGAGCCGGCCCTCGTTGGCGACCACCGAGGCGGCGCGCAGCATCTGTAGCGGCGTGACCGAGATTTCGTGGCCCAGGGAGAGGAAGGACGACGAGACCTTGGTCCACTCGCCCAGCGGGCGCCGAATGCCGTTGGATTCGGCCGGCAGATCGATACCGGTGCGCTCGCCGAACCCGAAACGCTGGATGTACTCGGCGAAGGTTTCGGGCGAGAAGCGCTGGGACACCTTGATGGCGCCGACGTTGGAGCTGTGCCACAGGATCTCCTTGACCGAGAGCAGGCCGAAGGGTTTGTGGTCGCGGATGAACTTGTCGTAGACCTGGATGCCGCCGCGTCGCTTTTCGCAGTCGAAGACGTCCTCGATCCGGATGGCGCCGGAATCGAGCCCGACCGCGACCGTGACGATCTTGAACGCCGACGCCGGTTCGTAGACGTCGACCACCGCGCGGTTCTTACGCGCGAAGGCCTTGAACTGGCCGTAGCGGTTGGGATCGAAATCGGGAACGTTGGCCATGGCCAGAATCGCTCCGGTGCGGGGGTTCATGACGATCGCGGTGATGTTCTTGGCCTTGGTGCGCTTGAGCGCGCGGCGCAGGGCGCTTTCCGCGAAGAACTGGATGTTGGCGTCCAGGGTCAACTGAACGCTGGCGCCGTTGACCGGTTCCTGGATCACCGTGTCCTCGCCGCCCAGGGTGATGTTCTGTTTGCGGCCGTCGCGCAGGACCTCGCGCTTGCCCGGGGTGCCGCGCATGACCTCGTCGAACTGGGACTCGATGCCTTCCTTGACCTTGCCGTCCACGGAGGTGAAGCCCAGCACGTGCGACCCCAACCAGCCGTTGGGGTAGTTGCGCCACGATTTCTTGCGGATGTGAATGCCGCGCAGGCCCAGTTGGGCGATGTGGCGGGCCTTGGCCTCGCTGGTGCGCTTGGCGATGTAGGTGAAGCGGCGTTTCTTGTTGCTCAGCTCTTCGGCTTTGCGGTTGGCCCAGGCGCGGTTCTTCCCCAGGACGTCGGCCAGGGCCTTGGCCGTGGCTTCCGGGTCCTCGACCACGGCCGGGTCGGCGAAGATGTAGGGCTCCTCTTGGCTGATGGCCAACGTTTTGTGGTTGGTGTCCAGAATTTCGCCGCGCAATGCCGGGATCGACTCTTCGTGATTGTGTAGGTTTGCGGCACGAGCGACCATTTCCTCGTGCCGCATAATTTGCAGGTCTATGAGCCGGTAGACGATGACCGAACCCCACAGAAGTAGGAAAACCAGAAGCAGGTTCATTCTGATCGGGAAGATTCGGTCTTCTTTCATCGGGGTCAGGGTTCCACATTCAACCTTGCGACGAGGTTTTCGTATTGTTCGCGTTCTTCACCTTGGTCGGGCAGCGGGGTTTGGGTGTAGACCACTTCGTAGCGGTCGCCCTTGGGAAGCGGGCGCAGGCCGAGATCGAAGGCCTGGTTGAGAATGCGGCCCGGTCGTTCGAGGCGTGCCTTTTCCGAGCGCAGGCGGATCTGTTCCTGGCGGAGCTGGGCGTTTTGGTGGCGCAGTTCGGTGATGCTGTAACCGAGATCCACCACGGAGCTGCGCTTGTAGACCACGAACAACATGCAGCAAACCAGGACGAGAATGCCGACGACGAACTTGGCGATGTCTCTCCCCATGCGGCGCCCCGGTTTGACCTTGCGGTCGGCGCGGGCGAACATGTGGTCGGAATGGCGTTTGTGATTCATGGTTGAGCTCCTTTCTTGCGATAGGCTTCCCGGCGGCGGCGCCCCTTCGATCGGGGTTCGCTTCCGGGAATGCAGCGCTCCAAGACGCGAAGCTTGGCACTGCGGGACGCCGGGTTGAGTCGTGACTCCTCCTCGGCGGCGACGCGGGGTTTTTTGGTCAGCACGGCGAACTCGCCGGTTTCGGAGAGTTCGCGAAAGGTATGTTTGACGATGCGGTCTTCGAGGCTGTGGAAGCTGATGATGACCGCACGGCCGCCTTCGGCCAGTTTGGCCGCGGCGCGCGGCAACTGGTGGCGAAGCATGTCCAGCTCGTTGTTGATCGCGATGCGAAGCGCCTGGAAGGTGCGGGTCGCGGGGTCGATGCGGTGATAGCGTTTGGGGTAGGCGCGCCGGCAGAGTTCCGCCAAGGCGCCGGTCGTCTCAATCGGGTGTTCTTGCCGGGCCGCCACGATCTGTCGCGCGATGCGCCGCGACAGTCGTTCCTCGCCATACATATATATAAGGTCGGCGAGTTCGCCTTCCGGCAGGTTGTTGACCAGGTCGGCCGCGGTGGTTTCCTGGCGACGATCCATGCGCATGTCCAATGGACCGTCTTCCTTGAAACTGAAGCCGCGGTCGGCTTCTTTCAGTTGCATCATCGAGGTCCCCAGGTCCCACAGAAAGCCGGCCAAACCATTGGGAATCAGATCGATCACATCCTCGATGGCGCCGCGATGGAAGCTGAAACGCGAATCCGAAGCGAAAGCCCCGGCGCGCGCCTCGGCCACGTCGTCGCGATCCGAGCCGTGCAGGCGCCCGTCCGGGCCCAGTTGGGCCAGAACGCGTCCGCTGTGCCCGCCGCCGCCGAAGGTCCCGTCCCAATAGGTCCCGTCGGGACGTACGGCGAGGCCTTCGAGCACCTCTTCCATCAGTACCGGGATGTGTTGTTCCACCTGTGTTTATCCCCATTGCTTCCAGCTTCCCGAAATCCAAGCGTCGGTCAGGCACTTAGATTCCGAGGGTCATGAAGTCCTCGGCGGTGAAGTCGTCTTCACCATCGAGGGCCGTGATTTTCTCGGACGGCCACATCTCGATGTGGTCGGTACAGCCGATCAGCACCACGTCTTGGGCGATGCCGACCTGGCCGCGTTGCGTCGGTTTGATCGAAACCCGTCCCTGTCCGTCCATTTCCACCTCGGCCCCGCAACGGTTCGCTCTGGTCAGGAACTTCCGTTTCAGGGGGTTCATGGTACCCAGTGCGTTGACGCGCGCCTCGATCTCTTCCCAAACCTGGACGGGGTATATCTGCAGGTACTCGTCGGTCAGGGCGGTGACAAACAGGGTACTGCCGTATGTACTTTCCAGATTTTTTTTGAAGACAGAAGGCATTTTGAGGCGGCCCTTCTCGTCGATGCGCGCTTCAGCATGCCCACGCAACCGGGTAGCCATGGGAACCCAACCAAGGTGGTATTACGGAACAGAGAACATCCGAAAATCCCGTATCGTCCATTCTAGTCCACTCTGGTCCACCCGGTCAACAAAGCGACCACCCTTTTGTCCCGTGTATGGACAGATGCGATATGAGTCACATAAATCCTTGTGGTTTCAGCGGTTTGGCGTGTGCGGGGCACGAGGTAGTGACGTGTTTTGATGTGTTAAATTGCTTGATTTATTGGGGTTGTGATCGCGTGGTTTTTCTCGGTTTTTTCGGTGGACATGATTTTGTGAAGTTATGTAGCCGCGCTCAATGTTACTATGGCAATTCAAGTTGAAATCGACATGTGGTAGGGCTTGTGTGGTGAGCTACCCTATGTTGCGGTCTGTATCGCGCTCATTGCGCATTTCATCGGGAGACCTTCGGTGGACGAAAGTGGACCGGGCTCCCGGTCCATTTTGGTCCACCCTACCCGCCAAACGGTGGAGTGGTCCATTTTGGTCCACCCGTTCCTCCTTTTTCGGTTTTCTCTCCGCGATGCCCGCGACATCGGTGGTTCAGGCGGTTTTTGACCTTGCAGCCATACCGGTTCATGCCGCGCACCTCCGCGCGTTGCAATATGGTTGAAACCGAAACTTACTTGAGCCATGATGGTGAAGAGAATTTTTCATCCAAGACTGCGGCCGATGTGGGCCCGTCTTTTTTTCTTCGGAGGATCCATGACTCAGTTGTCCGTGTATTCCGAAATCGGCCGCCTGCGCGCCGTGGCTGTCCATTCTCCCGGTTTGGAAGTCGACCGCATGACCCCGTCTCTGATGCACGAATTGCTGTTCGACGACATCTTGTTCGGAAAGGAAGCACGGGAAGAGCACGACGTCTTTTCGAAGGTCATCGCCAAGGTGGCCGACGACGTGTACGACGTTCAGGAGATGTTGGCGACCTCGTTGGGTCAGGAAGGCGCGCGCCGGCATTTCCTGGATCGCTTTTGCGTGCTCCACCAATTGCAGTCTGCCGATCGCGATCGGCTCGAAGCCCTGGACGATCGGACCCTGGCCGAGCTTTCGGTCGCCGGTTGGTACGAGGACATCGATCAGGGCACCCGCTATCGGTTCCGCTTCCCGCCCGTTCCCAACCTCCTGTTCATGCGCGATCCGGCGGCGGTGATCGGCAACGGGGTGTCGCTCAACCACATGGCCACCAATGCGCGGCGGGCCGAGCCCTTCATCCTGGACACCGTGATGCGGTTCCATCCCAAATACCGCATCGACGACGAGAGCCGCATTTGGTTCGACGCGATTCCGGGTTACCTGAGCGGCCTGCCCGAGCTGAACAACACCATCGAGGGTGGCGATATCCTCGTGCTTTCCCAGGATATCCTCGCCATCGGGGTCAGCATTCGCACCACCCAGAGCGCGGTGACCATGCTCGCCGAAAAGTTGCGCGCCCAGGAAAAGTTCAAGACCCTGTTCGCCGTGTTGATGCCCCACGAGCGGGCGGTCATGCACTTGGACACCATCTTCACCCAGATCGATCGGGAACACTGCCTGGTCTTCCCGCCCTTTTTCTGCAAGGGTATCGACAGTTTGCCGGTGATCAAGATGGACCTGAGCGGGCCCAAGCTCGAAATCACGCTCAAGGACAATTTCCTCTCCGCGCTGGCCGACGAAGGGCATGCGCTGAAGCCGATCCTGTGCGGTGGAAAAAATCGTTTGGACCAGGAACGCGAGCAGTGGACCGATGGTGCCAACGCCTTCTGCCTGGCTCCGGGGGTCATTTTGGGTTACAGCCGCAACCTCAAGACTGCCAACGAGTTGGAAAAGGTGGGCTACAACGTGGTCAGCGGTGAAGAAGTGCTGGCGAAGGATATCGACTTGCTGGATGGGAAACGCTACCTGGTGATGATCTCGGGCAACGAATTGAGTCGTGCCCGCGGTGGTGCCCGCTGTATGACGTTCCCGTTGCGCCGCGACCCGATCTAAAGCGACCCGGTCTGGCGCGACCCGGTCTTGCGCGACCCGGTCAAGCAACCATCGAACGCGGCCCTGTCCGAACGACACGGCCTCGGTCGCGTTCAACCCTGTATCAGTAATGTAAGGAAGGGGCGATGCTTTCGCGGCAGCGTCCCACTGGCTCGGATCTCTCGGGGGGCCCGGCTGTTGATGGAATCAAGTCTATTAAGGTCAGGAAGGGGTTCATGAAGAAAGCACTGATCGCGTTCGGGGGGAACGCATTGGTTAAGGCGGGCGAGATCGGCCTGCAGAAACAACAGTTGGACAACGCCAAGGAGGCCGCCGAGATGGTGGTGCGCTTGTTGGAGCAGGGTTACCTGCCCATCATCGTACACGGCAACGGCCCCCAGGTAGGCAACGTCCTGATTCAACAAGAAGAAGCCGCCAACCGCGTACCGCCCTACACCATGGATATTTGCGTGGCGCAAACGGTCGGCAGCATGGGTTACATGTTGCAGCGCTCCATCGAGAACATGATCAGGTTCAAGGGTTTGAGCCAGAAGGTCAGTACCGTGTTGAGCGAGGTCGTGGTCGATGCCGAGGATCCGGGATTTCACGATCCCACCAAACCCGTGGGGCCCTTCTACGAGAACTTTCGCGCCCACCAACTGGAATCGGAAAAGGGATGGGTCATGAAGGAAGATTCCGGGCGCGGATGGCGCCGCCAGGTTCCTTCGCCGCAACCGTTGCGCATCGCCCAAATCGACGCCATTCGCAGCCTGGTGGATGCCGGTTTCGTGGTTTTGGCCTGCGGCGGCGGTGGCATTCCCGTCTATGAAGATCCCAACGGTTACCTGATCGGCATCGAAGCGGTCGTCGACAAGGATCGAACCTCGGCCATGCTGGGCCACGAACTCGAGGCGGAGGTCTTCATCGTGCTGACTGGGGTGGAAAAGGTCGCCCTCGATTTCGGAAAACCCACCCAGCGCGACCTCGATCGGATGACGGTGAGCGAGGCCGCTCGCTACCTGGAAGAGGGCCAATTCCCGCCAGGTAGCATGGGACCCAAGATCCAATCCTCGATCGAGTACATTCGCGGCGGCGGGCGCGAGGTCCTGATCACCACCGCCGAGTGCCTGTTGCGTGGCCAAGTCGAGAACGTGGGCACGCGCATCGTACCCGACCCGTAACTCGTGTCTCTCTCGAAAAAAACTCGTTTGGCGTCGCCGAACGCCGAAAGGTTCGCTCGGGCATGAGCGATCGCCCTCGGCGCCGTCGATGGGTGCCGAAAGGCCGGAGCCCATGGGGTTGGGGCCTTGTCGAAGCGCGGCAAGGGGAGGCGGGAAGCCTCCGCTTGTGTTATGATCAGGCGCCTTTGAGGCCGGACTCCGTGGAGTCGATTCTGGGTCACGGAGCGTCCCGTTGTCGTTGAAGCAACTGAAAGTCAAGCAAAGCCAGCGGTTTTTGGCAGGGTTGGCGCGGCTACTCCATCGCCGTTTTCGCATCATTCTGCTTTTGTTTTTGCTGCTCACCCTTTTCTTCGCCAATTTTGCGCTCAAATTGGAGCAGAAAACGACCCTGCGCGATTTGCTGCCCGGCGATAATCCCGTGGTGCATCGATTCGAGGACATCGTCACCCATTTCGACCTGATCGATCGGCTCGTGGTGGTGGTTCAGTTCGATCCGATGCACGGCGACGAGGCGCAGACATTCGCTGAAATCCTGGTCGATCAGGTCAACGAGCAACCGGATGCGACCGAGTACTTCCATTGGTTGCGGGCGAACCTGTTCGATGCCGAGCAGAACACCAACTGGCACTCCTTTCTCCAATACCTGACGCGGTTGATACCTGCCGAACATCTGCCCGATCTCGCCGAGCAATTGAGCGATGCGGCGATCGCCGAGCGCATCGCCGAGAACCGGCGGGACCTCCAATCCGGGTTGACATCCAAGACCTTGATCGAAAAGGACCCTTTGAATCTATTGGAGTTTGCCGGCACCTATCGCCAGGAGATCACCGGCAACTACCAGATCAATTTCACCGACGGGTTCCTGATGAGCAAGAGCCGCGATATGCTCTTGATCCTCGGCAAGCCCAAGCGGTCGCCCGAGGACGTCGATTTCAGCACTGCCTTGAACGATTTCCTGCTCGATCAGATCGAAGCGGCAAAAGTAGTGTACCTGGATGAGGAGGGACAGGACCCCGCCCAACTCTTCGAGGTCGGCCTGACGGGGCCGCACCCGATCACCGCCCACGAGAACGCCATCATCAAGGGTGACGTGAACAGCATGTTCATCAGCTCGTTCGCGATGGTCCTGCTTTTGTTCGTGTTGGCCTATCGGCGACCCTTGGCGATCATGTACGTGGGCTTGCCCCTGATCGCGGCCGAGATTTGGACGCTCGGTGCGGGTTACCTGTTGTTCGGGCGCTTGAACCTGATGACCGCCACCTTTTCCGCGGTGATCGTGGGTCTCGGCATCGACTTCGCCATCCACATTTTTTCGCGTTATCTGGACGAGCGCGAGCACGGTCACGACATTGGCCAAGCCATGGAAATCGCGCTTTCCGAAACGGGCCTGGGCACCTTCATCGGAGGCTGTACCACTGCGCTGGCCTTTCTGGCACTAGGGTTCAGTGAGTTCTCCGGGCTGCGCGAATTCGCCATCATCGCCGCCGTGGGGATTTTCTGCTGCCTGTTGCAGATGTTCGTGCTGTTGCCCTGCATGTTGTTCTTCCGCGAGACCTGGCGTCGCGACAAGGCCTTTTCGGCCCGGGCGCAATGGGATTTCCACGTGGAGAAGTTGCTTTCCGTCTCGTTGCGCCACCCCAAGGTGGCGGTCGGGTTGCTGGTCGTCGGTACCCTGTTTCTGATGGTGGAGGCCGTGCAACTCCGCTTCACGACCGATATCCGCTCCGTGCGGGCCCGCTCCAACCCTTCCATCAATCTCCAGAACGAGGTGACCGCCAAGGTCGGCGGCAGCCTTCGTTCCTTGACCTTCGTGCTCGAGGCCGGTACCGAGGAAGAGTTGTATGCGGCGCACGACAAGCTCGTTCCCGTCATGCGCAAGATGAAGGAAGAGGGCAAGTTGGTGCGCTGGGACAGCCTGCTCTCGTTTCTCCAGAGTCCGCGCGAGCAATCGGTGAACATGAAGGCGCTCGGCGAGGCCGGCTTGACCGGAGAAGGCGTCACCCACGCTTTTTACGCGGCCCTGGACAAGCAGCAGTTCCGCGCCACGGAGGATTCCCGCCAGTACATCGAAAACCTGGCCAAGGGCCTCGACGCGGGGCGACCCATCTCGCTGAAGGAAATCCTCGCCACCGACAGTCCCTTTACCCGGCCCTTCCTGAATCATTACGACGACAAGTACAAGGCCCTGATCCACGTCTATCCCAGCCTGGGCCTGTGGCACAAGAACGCCACCCGCGAATTGACCGACACCCTGCTCGCTCAGGTCGATACCGGGGAGGGCGCCGCGATTCACGTCACCGGTATCCAAACCATTTCCGATGAGTTGAAACGCCTGGTCAAGGATTCGTTTCGGTTGTCGACCCTGCTCTCGGTGTTCCTGGTGATCGGGGCCATGTACATGCACTTCCGGCGGCCATCTCTGGTCGTGTTGACCCTGACGCCGCTGTGCATCGCCGTGGTGTGGATGTTGGGGACCATGAAGCTCCTGGGCATCGACATCACCATTCTCAATTTCGTGGCGACCCCTTTGATCATCGGCATCGGGATCGATGACGGTGTGCATATCGTCGAGAAATACCTGCACCGCAAGTCCGATGAAATTCTCAAGCTGATGGCGAACTGCGGCAAGGCCGTCACGCTCACCTCGCTGACCACGATCTTCGGGTTCAGCTCGCTGTTTCTCGCGGATTATTCCGGATTTCGCAGTCTGGGACTGTGCGCCATCCTGGGCGTTTTTTATTGCTGGGTCGGATCGGTGGTGCTGTTGCCCCTGTTGATGCAGGTGTTTAGGGTTCAATTTGTCCGTGGATCACGGGAATAGCGGGCTCGGCCCAAGCGGGGTCGGCATGCTAATATTGTGGCGCCACCGCGCGAACCCTCGGGGTTCGGCGATCCTCAGAAAACTAGGTGGGAGCGGCCCCCATGATACGTAGCACCAAACAACGTGCGCTCATTCGCGAGATTTTCGAGGCGGCGGAGCGACCGCTGAGCCCGCAAGATGTCGTGGACGCGGTTCAGGAGCGGGACGGGACGATCGGCATCGCCACTGTCTACCGCAACCTGAAGCGACTGCGTGAGGAAGGATGGCTGGTGGCGGTCGAATTACCGGGACAGCCGGCCTGTTACGAGCGCGCCGAGCACGACCATCACCATCATTTTCAATGTGATAGCTGTGGCACCATTTACGATGTGCCCGGTTGCGCCAACCTACGAGAGCTGACCCACGGCATGCAGGATTTCGAGGTTTTGCGCCACGAGATCTGGTTGTTCGGCAAGTGTGCCACCTGTAAATGACGATCGGATCGCGGGCCGGAGCGAGGCTGGCTCCGGGCGCCGAAAAACCGAGGATTCGGGAACCCTTCGAAGAGGTGTCGAACCGTTTTCCGTGGTTAGGCCTGGAAGGGGGCGGCCCCTCGGGACCACCCCGCAAGGGTTACCAGGGAATTCGGTCGCCGTTGTAATTGAAAAAGGCGCCCGCTTCGTTCGGGCCGACCTCGGCCAGGGTGGACCGCATGCCGGACACCGAGGTGAGGGTGTCGATCAACGCGTTCGGACCGCCCATGTCGGTCTTGACCCAACCGGGATGCAGCAGCACGCAGGTCAGGCCGCGTGGGGCGAGGTCGATGCTCATCGATTTCACGATCATGTTGAGTGCGGCCTTGCTGGAGCGATACACGTAGGCGCCGCCGCTGGTATTGTCGGTGATCGAACCCATTTTGCTGGTCACGAAGGCCAAGGTGCCGCCATGGTTCATGCGATCGACGAAGGCCAGGGCCACGCGGAAGGGGGCCAGCGTGTTGGTGCGCAGCACCTCTTCCCAGGCCTCGTAGTTCGTGGGGCCGAATCCCGTGCGGGGGCCGTAGACACCGGCATTGTTGATCAACAGGTCGATGCGCTCGTTCTGCCAGCGCTCGGCCAGCGCGTCCACCGATTCTTGGCTGCACACGTCCAGCGCCCCGATTTCCAGTGAGCCGCTCGATGCCAGTGTCTTCAGATCTTCGGCCGCCTCGGGATTCCGGCAGGTCGCCAAAACGCGGTTCCCCTCGCTCAAATACTGTCGGACGAACTCCAAACCTATGCCGCGGTTGGCGCCGGTGATCAGAATGGTCTTCATGGATGCTCCCTTGTATGTCGTTCTGTGGTGCTTTGCCGATGCGCTCGGCCCCTCGGCGTCGGAAGTGCGGTTCGGGAACGAGGCGTGTCACCTCGGCCCTGGATGGGAACCCGCCAAACCGCTCGTTTCGAGGGCGATACCCGACGCTCGGCTCGATGCGTGTTTCGGGTCATGTTCAGGTTCGCGAGTATGCTACCCCTGTGCGAGGCATGCCGCCAAACGCGTCACCCATTTATTCGATCGCGACATCTCGTTTCGCCTTGGGGCGCTTGGATCGAATCGAGACGTAGGCCCCTGTCAGCATCAGGGCGATGTTCAGGATACTGATGACGGTCGCCACCACCACGAATATCGCGAACGGCACCGTCTCGGGGCCGCTCCACAGCATACCGGCCACCATGCGGGCATCGGAGTAACCGCCGTTGGAAAGCACCCGGTAGGTGAAGATGTAGCTGTTGGAGCTGAATCCCGCCAGGCACATGATGACGCCGAGGAATTGAAGGTAGCGTCGTTGGATCCGTTCGGACAGAAAACAGATTTTTACCGTTAGAAGCAGGCCGATCGTGGGGATGATCAAACTGCTCAAGTAGGAAAAGCGCCATTGGTCGATCAACGGAGCCGAAGGTTGAAGGATCGCGATGAACATCGGTTTGATCATGAAAAACATGCCGGCGACTTGCAGAAAACAGAGCACGGCGAGAACGGGGCGCGACCTTTTGACGCGGGTGGAGAGGTACATCAACAGGGCACCGGCCATGGCCGGTCCCAGCAGTCCGCCCAACAGGACGAACAGCGGCCAGCCGCCCGAAGTGATGGCCGCGCCGCCGCGCATCATCTCGATCTGGAGCCAGTGAAAGTGGCCGCCCGTAAAAATGGCGCCGAGTCCGTGGCCCATTTCGTGGACGAAGGTCCCCAGTTGGGAGATCGGCAACATGGCGATGTAGATCCACCGGCTGGAGGGTGGATAGATCAGGGGCATGACGAGCCAGAGGAATGCGAAGACCGAAATGAGGCCGATCAGGAACCTGGCGTCCGAATCGGTTTCCCGCGCGGGTGGGGAAGGGGTTTGGGTTTTCCATTCCATGTCCATGGTCGCGACTCCGTTTTTGATGAGGTGGCGAAAGGTGGCGCGCGAGGGGGCCAGCCGCTCGAATAGGAGATTGAATTTCGGGGTGGCACATTACCGCCGCGATCGCTTGACGTGGGCGGTCGTGGGAACGTTGCGACCGGGCTGCGGTTCAGATGGGGTCCATCAGGGCGATGGCGATGCCGGGTTGGGGTGCGGTGGTGCGGAAAAAGGCCAGCCCCTGTTGGGGTCCTTGCAGGCAGGAGAGCTGGTCAGCACGAAGGTCGGCGGGCGCCCTGACGAAGGAAACGGGATGTTCGTCGCGTTCCCAGCTCGTGCCGTCGCGGGATCGGGCGGCCAGGATCGAGCCGGCGCCGTCGAGGTGCCGTGCGGAAGCCCACATGTGCCAAAAGCCTTGCGTACGGATCACCCACGGCCGGTAGAGGCCCATTTCGCGGTCTTTCCGGGGGCCCAGGCACAGGTGGCCTTGTGCCGGCCAGGACAGACCGTCCTTGCTGGTCATGTGAAAAATCCTGCCGCAGGGTGCTTCGCGGCCCTCGACCTGTTGCCACTGGCCCGCACCCACGTACCACATGTGGAAGGTGCCGTCCCGTTCGGTGACGCAGGCCTGACCGCGCACGAACAGGCTCTGATCGGTTCGATCGCAAATCGGCGTATGGGAAGCGCGCCGGAAATGCACGTCGTCGTGGCTGTGAGCCAGCCCGACGTACTCCACGTAAGGCCGTCCGACGACCTTCTGGCGACCCGAATAGTACAGACGCAGGCTTTCGCTGCACGGTAACGGACTGGCCGGAAGGACCGAGTCGGCGTCGAAGGTGCCGGCCTGACCGTGTTCCAGACAATACACCGCCTGGGTGGTGGCGTGGGTGGGACGGCTTGGATGCACGTCCAGGTAGAAAATGAAATCCCGGCCGCGATCCGGGGCACCGAAAAACAGCCGCATGGAGCCGTTCTCGAGCATGGTCGCGGTAGGGAAGATGGCGTTCTGCAACAATCCACGAGTGCGCGGGTCGTCCGCCGTCAGGAGTCCCTGGTAGATAAAACGCAAACGATCCTCCCGGTGAGTGTCTTTGATGGAGATTGGGGTGGGAAGAGTCGAGGTCAGTCCATTTTAAGGAAACCCCGAGGGGAACGCCAGAGCCGGGACGGTTTGGGGCCGATGTACGCGATCGAACGACGCCATCGTCACCTTTCTCCGGTCCGTCGTTGTCCGGGTCCGGTCGCAGGTGTTAGGCTGGTGCCCATCCAGAAACAGCGATTTCTAGAAAGGTATGTTCCGAAAAGGCCCGAGATCCAATACAGCGTGGTTTCAACCGTCGGGAATCGAAATTCAGCCGTTGCACCGAAAACGAATGTCGAGGCCCGATCCCGCGCCATTGGAGCGGATCGTTCGTTAGCCACCCTGTTTTCGTTTCCGCATGGGCGTTAGACTGACTTCATTCGAACCACATGACGATCCTGAGCACGGAGACGGCGGCGTGTTCAGGACCCATCGAGCGAAAACTACCGTCTAGGTCCTCGATCGCACTTCAATTCCAAGGATGTCACATGGAAAAGCGAGCTTTCGGCAATACGGGTCTCGAAGTATCGGCGCTGGGCTTCGGGGCCGGCCTCATCGGTGGGGCGGATATGGATGAATCCAAGGTGGAGCGCCTGTTACACGCGGTCCTCGATTGCGGGATCAACCTCATCGACACCGCACGTGGTTACGGCAGTTCCGAAGAACGCATCGGTCGATACCTTTCGGGACGGCGCCACGATTTCGTGTTGTCGACGAAGGTCGGATACGGGGTTCCCGGCGTTCCGGACTGGACCTACGACTGCATCGTCGCGGGCGTGGATGCCGCGCTGAAACGGCTGCGGTGCGACACGATCGACATCGTGCACCTGCACACCTGCCCGACCGACGTGTTGCAGCGGGGTGACGTCATCGACGCGCTGGATCGCGTGCAGCGAGCCGGTAAGGTGCGCGTGGTGGCGTATGCCGGGGACAACGAAGCCCTGCGCTACGCGGTGGACAGCGGGCGATTCGGCAGCGTGATCGCCTCGGTCAACATCTGCGACCAGCGCTTCGTCAATCGGGGACTGCACGAAGCGAAGCGGCGCCACATGGGCGTGATCGCCAAGCGGCCGGTCGCCAATGCGCCCTGGCGCTTCGAGGAGCGTCCCGTCGGTCACTATTGCGAACCCTACTGGGAACGGCTGCAAACGATGAATCTGGCGTTCGATCTACCCTGGCAGGAGATCGCCCTGCGGTTTGCTGCCTATACCTTCGGGGTCGACAGTTGCATCGTCGGAACCACCAACGAGCACCATCTTCGCGACAATGCGGAGATCGTTTCCCGCGGCAAGTTGCCCGATGAGGTGGTCGACCGTTTGCGCTCGCGTTTCTTGGAGTGCGGTGCCGATTGGGAAAGTGAAATCTGACGCGGCTTTCCCGCCGGCACGGGGTTGGCCCCGCCAAAAAAAATGGCCCGACTCTCTTCGGGAGAGATTCGGGCCTGAATTAGGAAGGTTTGAGAAGACAGTTCTAGGCGAACGTTGGTGGGCGATCCCGAAGGGAGTCGCGGAGGAATGAGGCCTTGCGGCCGGGGTTAACGCGTGAGCCAGATGCGGCCCTTGATTTCGGGCGAGTCGATGTTGATCAGCTCTTTGCCGACCATGCCTTTCAAGCTTTCCACGACCCGGTCGTAGTCGATGTCACCACCGCCGGCGAGCAATGCTTCGCACAGCTCCAGGGGAATCTTGACGTTGAGGTCGTTGATTTCTTCGTTCTCGACGTGAACCAAAAAGTAGGTTTCGTCGGTTTTGACGGTGACCTTGCCGTCCTTGCTGTCGATTTCCACGAAATTGGTGGGGCCGGCTTCCTTGATGGCTTTCCAGAGGGCCGCGACATCGATGCCGTGGTCACCGTGTTGCACTTCTGCAAGTGCTTCTTCGATCTTGGGCTTGATACTTTCGATGAAATCCAGCGGCAGGCTCATTTGCATCTTTCCGCCGTCCTGGCCGAAGTGGGTGAAATCCACATTGATCATGTAGGGTGCGTCGTCGTTTTGCGCGAAGGCACCCATTGCAAACAGCAACATACCCATAGTCGTTGCGATCAGCTTTTTGCTCATTTGTTCCTCCACTGTGAACTTGTTTCAACTTGCCCGAACAAACGGGAATGTCCTGGTGGGGTTTAGCAAGTTTTCATTTTTTCTTTTTTGACGGACGAAGCCCTCGCAGTAAGGGGCGCGGGACCTCGGGCGAGGACGGTCGCCGAAGGTGTGCCTCCCGTGGTGTGGCGATGCCCGGACGGTGGTCCGCGTGGTGGTGCTGGTGCCGATTCCGCGTGGTGGCGCTGGCGCCGATTCAATGTACGCGCGCGAGTCGTGTCACGACCGTCGCTTTTCCGACGAGGGGCCCAGGCCTGATTTGCGACGACGGAACGGGTCGCGGCGATTTTTTTCTGGATTTTCGATGAGACTCGCGCTATTCCTTTGACGAAGAACCCGGACGAAATCCATGGGAATGTTTCCGATTGGAACCCTTTACCCTAAACTCTTTGGTTACGACCTTTCGTCCTATACCCTAGTGAATTCCAACCTTTCTGCAACCAACGTTTGTGACATTTTGAAAAGGGTGTTTCCATGATTGTTTCGCTGCTTTTGTATAGTCTTTTCGCCAGTCCGAAAAGCGTCGTATTGACCCCCGAAGTTCCGCTGGCCGCGCTTCCCGACGATGCGGCGGAGTTCATTCGGGTGCCCTGGGACGGCACCATCGACGAAAAGGGCAATGTGTATCTGCTGGATCTCGCGGCCCACACCGTCTTCATGTGGGATGCCTCGGGCACCTACAAGGGCAATTTCGGCAAACAGGGCCAGGGCCCGGGCGAGTTGATGCTGGGCGGCCAGAATGGCGGTCCCCAAGCCAGCATCAACGTGGTCGGCGACGAAGTCATCGTTTACGACGGCGGCCTGCGCCTTGTCAATCGCTACAAGAAGGACGGCACCTTCATTCGGGCCGAGAGCTTCAAGTTGCCCAACGGGCGCACCGAAGCTTTTCGCATATTGGACGACGGCAACTTCCTCATTCACCACCGTCTCTTCAACACCGAGCCGCCGCTTTCGGAGATCGGCATTTTCAAGCCCGACGGCAGCCAGCTCAAAAGCCTGTTCAAGGCGCCGGACACTTCCTGGCGCATGCGTTCCGACAACAAGCGCGGTGTGGTCATCATCGGTTACAGCGAGGGATCGGTGCTGCACTACGACCAATCCCGAGATCGCATTCTCCTGGCCGGTGATACCGCCCCCGAGTTCCAGGTTTTCTCCCAGGACGGCAAGGAACTCGAGAAAGTGACGATGAAAATCCCCCGCGTCGATGTGAGTCAGGCCGACAAGGATGCTTTCAACGAACAGGGCTGGATCAAGAACAACGATTTCCTGACCGCCGATTTCCCCGAAAAGCATCCCTACTTTTCCATGTTGTTTCCCGACGGGGACCGGGGATACCTCGTGACGCGGGTGATCGCCTATTACAACGATCTCCACGGGTACTATGTGGATGCCAAGGGTCGAACCCTGGGTCGCCTCAAGTACCGCTTGGGCGAAGGTGGTGCCATCTTCGGTGCCAACGGCCGAATCCTGGTGGTGGAAACCGATGAAGAAGGCGAATACAACCTGTTCATCTCCAAAGTCGAGCTGCAGAATCGAAGCTGAAGCGGCGACTCGAGATCGGGAGGCGGCATGATCGATCATGCCGCCTCGGGTTCGAGGTTGGGCATCGCGGTAGGGGAAGGGCGAGTTGCGCCAGGGTGATTTCGAAGTGGGCTCAGGCACTCGTGAGGCTGGTTCGATAGGCCCGTTCCAGCAGGGCTTTGCGGAATTCCTGGAACTCCTGCTGGGTAATTCGCTTTTCCTCGTAGAGATTGGTCAAGTCGCGCAATTCCCGATAGATATCGTACTGCTGAATATTGGTGACCCGCTTGGCGGCAGCCTTGGCGATCGCCTGGCTGATGTCCTGCGGCATGTCCTCCATATCCGGTTCGTATTGCTTGAGGAGGGTTCTTAGGCGTGCGATTTCGTGGCGTAACGCCAGAACTTCCGCATCGTATTCTTCGAGCTTGGTTTTGTTCAGCACCAATTCCTGTTTCAGGTCGTGCTTTTCGCGCAGGTGAAGAAACCGCTCCGTGCAGTTGTTGAGCATCAGGTTCAGTTCTTCGGGGCGAAAAGGCTTGTGAATGTAGTCGTAGACCCCGTACTTGATCGCATCCATCAGGATTTGCTGGTCGCCGAAACTGGCGACGAGAATCACTTTGGTATCCGGTGATTTGGCCTTTGCCATGCGCAACAGGTCGACGCCGGTGATGCCCGGCATGACCAGATCCGTGAGGATGATGTGGTAGGGAGCGTTGTTCTGGATTTTTTCGCTGGCCTTCGCCGGTTGATCCACGACTTCGGTTTCCAGGTGGCGGTGGTGGCGGGCAATCGCTTTCATGGTTTTGAGGATTGCTGGGTCGTCATCGACGATTAGGAGTCGAAATTTGCCTTCCATGGCGGGACTTCCTTGGTTTTCTTGCCGAACTTATCGTGCTGGTTTCGCCCTTCCTTGAATGGGTTCTTTGAAAAAGAGAGGAAAACGAGGTTCGGCGCGAATTTCAGCGGCTGCGTATGTCGGCGAAATTTAACTTGGTTCGAGCTGATCTTTGCGAACCGAGAAAACCCCGAAGTGTGAGGGGGTGACGTATGATCTTATAAAAGATCGGCTTAGGCTAGGGGAGAGATGTGAATTCCAGAAATCTTTCAGAGCGAAGGCCTCGTGGCGCGAGCCCTGGCGAAGCACCGCGGCTCAGAAAAAGTTTTGTGTGAAATAAACGCCGCCTTCCTGATCGGAGATCGCCAAACCGACCCCGGATTTTCGATAATCGCGGTTGAGAATGTTTTCGCGGTGTCCCTTGCTATTCATCCAACCCTGAATGGCGCGCTCCACCAGTCCGGCCTGGGTGTGCCACCGATGGGTGATGGTCTTCTCCCCTCGATCGTAAACCACACCGCGACCGGCGGAAACGCTGATCATGAAAATGTTCTCACCGAGGCCTTCGACGAAACGCCCGCGACCGACTTTTTTTCGGGTGGGAAAGCCGTGGCGCATAGCCCGTTGGGTAGGGTTCTCGCCGCGCGGATTGACGTGGTTGAAAAAGGTGTGATCCGCCATGTCGCGACTGTGTTCCCGCGCGATTTCGCTCAGTTTCCGCTCCCATTTCAGCAGGGGTAGGCCTCGTTCCTCGCGGATTCGATTCACTTCTTCGTGGATGCGCTTTTCCATGGCGGCCAGGTCGAGGTCCGGGCGCGCCTCCCGATTGAGTTCGACCACCTCGTAGAGCCGCTCCATTTGGTCTTCCAATTGGGGATGGCGGTTCTGGAGGTCGGGTTCGGAAAGCCAATGACGATAACCCTTTTTCAGGGCCAGGCTCAGTGCCGATTCGCCCGCGCTGTTGCGGTGGCTCAGCGAATCGCTGTGCGTGGCGAGGGTCGTGAAGGTCTCGCGAAAGCCGCCCTCGATGGCGAGAATCAGTGCGTTATTGCCGTACTGATCGGAAAGTCGCGGATCGGCGCCCTGTTCGAGTAGGTAGGTCACCATTTCGGTGTTGCCCTTGTGGGCCGCCACCAAAAGCGGCGTGCGGAGCTTTTCGGAAACGGCGTCCACCCGGGCCTTGCCGTGAATCAACAGTTGGGCGACGCCGAGATGGTTGGCGGAAGCGGCCCAGTGGAGCGGCGTTCGGCGATAGCTACCGTACTTGTCGGGGTCGGCACCCGCTTCCAGCAGGGCCTGAACGATATCGGCCTGGCCTTGGGAGGCGGCCCAAATCAGCGCCGTATCGCCGAAACGGTTGACGGCGTTTGGGTCGGCACCCCTGCGCAGGAGTTTGTAGACCTGTGCGTGGGCGTTGGCTTGCAAGGCCTCCAACAGTCGGTCGTCCAAGGCCTCGCCGCTATGGCGCGGGGCACTCGAACGCCGATCGTTGCCGGTCTGGGGTTGGTGGGATTGCTGGCAGGCGAACGTCAACATCACGAGCGCCCAGAACGGGAACCGTGAAAGTTTGTCGATCTGAAAAAGCCTGCGCACCCCTGACTGAACCACGAACCGCCGAACCCCTTTTTCGAATTGATCGCACCGCCCGGTTCGAGCCCTGAACGGCACGGCCCTTCTCTTTAAATGGTTACGCGGGAGAGGCCGTTTTCCCCGTTTCTTTTTTGATTTTACCTCGTTGCGCCCGGTTCCCCTCACGGGCTTGCCTGAAAACTTCCATTCCCCTGGTTTTATGAGAGAATAGCCCAATGATTCAAAGTCACAGCCCCATCCGAAAGCGTTCACCCGAACGCGTGATGGCTTGTCGGCTGGGCGAAATCGATTGTGGAAGGTGAATTCATGGGCGATCGCATCAAGGTAGGCGTCATCGGCGTCGGCGCGTTGGGGCGCCATCACGCGCGGCTTTACAAACAGATCGACGAATGTGAGCTGGTCGGCGTATACGACCTGAACCAGGCCCAGGCGGAGAAGATCGCCGAGGAAGTGGGAACGCGCGTGTACGCGGATCCCTCGGTTCTCGCCGACGAGGTGGAAGGCCTCAGCATCGCCGTGCCCACCAACCACCACTTCGAGGTGGCGATGTCGATGCTCGAAATGGGCAAGCACCTGCTCATCGAAAAGCCGATCACCCAAACGATCGAGGAAGCCGAGTCCCTGCTCAAGGCGGCGGACGAGCGGAAACGAATCATCCAGGTTGGCCATGTGGAACGCTTCAATCCGGTCATCAGTTACCTGGAGGAAAAGATCAACAATCCGCGTTTCATCGAGAGCCATCGCCTTTCGTCCTATCCGCCGCCGCGCCCCGGTTTACCGCCGCGTGGTACCGAAGTCGGTGTGGTCCTCGATCTGATGATTCACGACATCGACATGGTCCTCAACCTGGTGAAAAGCCCCGTCAAGGAGATCGATGCGGTCGGGGTCCCGGTGTTGAGCCCCACGGAGGATATCGCCAACGCCCGCCTCAAATTCGAGAATGGCTGTGTGGCCAACCTGACGGCCAGCCGGGTCACGCCCGAGCCGCTGCGCAAAATTCGCCTGTTTCAGGGTGACTGCTACCTTTCACTGGACTACATGGCAAAAACTGGCGAGATCTATGTCAAACGAGACAAGGGCATCACGCGCGAGGCCGTGCCGGTGAACGACCACAACGCCCTGCTCAAACAACTCGAGGATTTCGTCTCCTGCATCACCACCCTGCGCGATGAAGGCGTGATGCCGAAGCCGCGGGTTTCGGGAGAACACGGGATGCGTGCCCTGGAAATCGCGGTGGAAATCAGCAAATTGTGTCAAAACGGATTCCTCTGAAGAAGCCGGCCCCTCGGATTCGATCGATCAGGGATCGGCGAAGCGAAACCGCGATTTGGAGCGCGATGCGAAGGTGAGGTTTCGCCTGGGGAACAGGGCCTCGGCTTCGCGCGCCACATACCGACCGCCGATACAGGGGCCGAATCGGATCCGCTTGCCGTCGTGGATCACCAGGCGGATGCCGGGAATGTCCTGCGTCTTGTCCAGCAGGCCCAATGGTTGGTCGGCGAAGACCGGTTGGCCTTGCCGAATCATCAATGTTTCCGGCATGATCGGGCCGACGCTGATGCGCAGGGTCTCGGTCTCGTCCACGAGGGTGACGAAACCCCGCTCGTCCACCGCCTGAACCGTGCCGGTCAGGGGTGAGAAGACCGCCTTGCCCTCGTGGGGGTCGCCGTAGAGGGCGGCCGCGCGCATGTTCTCCGATCGGGGTGAGTTCATCAGGTAGTAGACCTCGGGTTTCCACCAGGTGTCGGTCCACAAAACGGCGCGCTCGTAGACGGGCACCTGGAGCGCGGGTCCGGTGTTGGGCAGCAGCAGGCCGCGCGCCCACGGAAGCGACAGCAGAACCGAGAACGCGGCCGACATGATTTGGTGGCGCACGCCGCCTTTGGATTTCAGACCGAAGAAATAGAGGAAATCCAGCACCATGCCCAAAAGGACCAGTGCCTCCACGACCAACACCAAATCCGGGTGGCAGCGCCAGGGAGGCATGCCTTCCTGAAGAAACAACAGCAGGGGAAACCAGAGCCCGTAGGTGTAGAACCAGCGGCGGTCCTCTCGGATGCCGCGTGCCGTTCGAATCAACCGCACCAGGCGCAGGGGGAGGTAGATCGTCAAGGCCGCCAACAGGAACCAAAGCAAGCCGTTGTGGAAGGTCAAGGTCGTGATGGCGATCATGCTGTTCGGTTCTCCTCGGTCGTGGGGAAAATGTGAGGTCGTTGCGCCGGAACCGAGGGCGGAACCCCATTCCGGCGGGAGCGCCATGTCGCTCGCCGCGCGTCAACCATAGCTCGGCTCGACCTAAAGAACAATCGATCTCGTGCTCGGTGGGTCACCGGACGCCGTGTAAATTTTCGACATCGTCGGCGATCGAAGAACCCGGGCGCATCCACCAACGTCGGGATGTTGACGCAAACGACACTAAAGCATGCACTTTTGCGCCTCGATAAGAAAGAAAATGATGTTTGAATCGACACTCTATCAGATGTCGGCGGCGAATTTGAGTTCGGACGAGACGCTTCATCACCTTTTTCGAGTGTGGTCCGGGTCGGTACCCGGCTGGGAGCTTGGCCCGCGGATCACAAGGCACAGTGGAGATCGGGACCTATGGCAATTGGCGATTCTTTTTGGATGCGCTTGTATCGAATTTCGACGTATCTGCTCATTTCATTCAGTGTGTTGGTGCTGGTCACCTCCTCTTATTCACTGACCTTCGTCACATCGATCGGTTTGGCGCTCGTCCTGCTCGCCAGTTTGATCCCGCCCGAACAACGGGTCGTCATCACCACCGCGGGCTTGGAACTGACGAGTTGGCGTTACGCCACCTCGCTCGCCTGGGCCGAATGCGTCGAGGCCGAGGTTCGTTCCGGCTGGACGCTGCACCTGCAGACCGGCAGATGGGTTCGACTGGAACGACGCGCCTTTTCCTGGCACAACTGGCGCAAATTGAACGCCGAGGTGCGCCGCCAATTGGGACGCCACCAGGTGCCGATCAAGGGGAATCCGAAACGCGATGCCCGCCATCAGCTTTGGATCGGCTTGGGCATCGTGGCCGGACTGGCGTTGGGCTCGCTGTTCTTTGTTGGCAAACACGCCTTGTTGAACCACTCCGCCAAGTTCGGAACCCAGGACCGCGTTCGGTTTTGGTTGGCGTTGGGTGCCGATCCCAATCACCCCGTGGGTCAGGCGCGCAAGACGACCGCGCTGGGCGAGGCGATATTTCACGAGCACCTGAACGTGGCGCGCATCCTTCTCGAAGCGGGCGCCGATGTGAAGCGCCCGGCCTACCGCAGTGAAACCCCGATGGAGCTGGCCTGCCGATTGGAGTATGCGGACATGGTCCTCCTGCTCGAAGAGTTCGGTTCCGAAGGAAGTTGTACCGAGCTTTCGCGGGTGGATTCGGACAGTGACGTCAGCCCGTGAGTTGATGCCGATGGGCCGGCGAACGTCGTAACTCGTGGGCTACGGCCTGTTTTGGCGCAAGAGGAATTCCTGGAAGGCCGCCATCATTTCGGGCGAGATCTCCATCATGGTCTCCTGGGCCGTCTCCTTCTTGATTTCGAACTCGGCCAATGCATTGCGGAGTTTGGTGGCTTCACTCGACAGTTCTTGACTGGATGCGGCACTTTGTTCCGCGCTGGCGGTGTTCTGTTGGGTGACTTGATCCAATTGGCCCAGTGAGGCGTTGACCTGTTCGATGCCCTGAGCCTGCTCCTTGCTGGCGTTGGTGATTTCAGTGATCAGGTGCGTCACCTTGGATATGATGACCACCATACCTTGAAGCGCCTCTGCCGTTTCGTCGGCGATACCCGTGCCGAGATCGACTCTGCCGATCGATTCTTCGATGAGAGCGGTCGTGTCCTTGGCGGCGTTGGCGCTGCGAGCGGCCAGGTTGCGAACTTCCTCGGCGACAACGGCGAAACCCTTGCCGTGGACCCCTGCACGTGCGGCCTCGACCGCAGCGTTCAACGCCAGCAAATTGGTTTGAAAGGCAATTTCGTCGATGACCTTGATGATTTTGGAAATGTTCTTGCTGGAATCGTTGATTTCTTTCATGCTCTCGAGCATTTTCTTCATGCGGTCGTTGCAGGATTCAGCGCTGCCCCGAGCCTGTTGGGCCAGTTGGTTGGCCGAGGACGCGTTCTCCGCGTTTTGCCGGGTCTGGGACCCCATCTCGGTCATCGACGCGGTGATTTGCTCGAGAGCCGCTGCCTGTTCGGTGGCGGCCTGGGAAAGGGATTGGCTCGCATCCGCGACTTGGGAGGACCGGAGTTGAACCGTTCCGGAGGTGTCGTCCACCCGACCCAGGGTCTGGTTCAACGCGTCGAGCGACCGGTTCAAGGCGTTTTTCAACTTGGCGTGGTCTCCGAGGTATTCGCCGGTCACGTAGGCGGTCAGGTCACCCTGTGAAATGCTGTCAAGGCAATGGTGCAGTTCTTCGATCGGCGCCACGATCAGGTCGATCATTTCATTGATGCCTTTCATGATGGGTTGGTACTCCGGATGAAGATCTTCCCAATGGCCGCGTTCCGAGAGGTGCCCCGATTTCAGCGCGGTGATGAGTTCGGTGACTTTCTGGTCGTATTGGGTCTGTGCCTGTTTGCGCTCCGTGATGTCGGAGGCGAACTTGACCACCTTGACCGGCTTGCCGTCGATGACGATCGGGTTGTAGGTGGCCTGCAGCCAAACACGATCACCGCGCTTGGTGACGCGTTCGATTTCACCCGCGTGGTATTTACCTTGATTCAGGAGGGCCCAGAACTGGCGGTACTGATCCGATGTGGCCGTCTCGAGGTCCACGAAGATCTTGTGGTGTTTTCCGACGATTTCGGCGGCGGAATAACCCATGGTCGTAAGGAAGTTGTCGTTGGCCTTGATGATGGTGCCGTCCATCTCGAATTCGATCACCGCCTGGGATCGACCGACCGCTTGGATTTGACCCTCGTAATCCGCATTGCGTAACCGTTCTTCGGTGATGTCGGAGGCGAATTTGACGACTTTCTCGACCTTGCCGTCCAAAATGATGGGATTGTAGTCGGCCTTCAACCACACTTCCCGCCCATCTTTGGCAAAGCGTTGAAACATACCCGAGATCGTTTCACCCCTGTTCAGTTGTCTCCAAAATTCCGTATAACCGGAACTCGATGCTTCTTCTGGACTCGCGAACATACGGTGATGTCGCCCCTCGATCTCGCTCAGCTTGTAACCCATGGTGGCACAGAAATTATCGTTGGCCTTGATGATGGTGCCGTCCAGATTGAACTCGATGACCGCCTGTGCGCGATCGATGGCTTTGAGCTGCCCTTCGTAATTGGCGTTGCGCATGCGTTCTTCGGTGATGTCGGAGGCGAACTTGACGACCTTGACCCTCTCGCCGTCGAGGAGGATGGGGTTGTAATCGGCGCGGAGCCAGACTTCGCGGCCGTCTTTGGCCACCCGCTGGAAGATTCCGGATTGTGCTTCGCCGCGGGCAAGGCGTTGCCAGAACTCGGTGTAGGCGGCGCTTCCGGCTTCTTCCGGGGCGACGAAAAGCCGGTGATGCTTGCCGGTGATCTCCTCGAGCGGGTACCCCATCGTTGTGCAGAAATTGTCGTTGGCCTTGATGATGGTACCGTCCAGATTGAACTCGATGACCGCCTGTGCGCGATCGATGGCCTGGAGCTGGCTTGCGAAATCCGCCTGAGTCAACTTTTGTTGGGTGATGTCGAAGGCACATTTGATGACCTTGACGAGTACTCCATTTACGAGGATTGGGTTGTAAGCCGCCTGAAGCCAGATTTGATTGCCCTGTTTTCCGAGGCGCTTGAATTCACCTGAGAGGGGCTTGCCCTTGTTCAGGTTCTCCCAAAACCGTTTGTAGGCCGCGCTCGAGGCTTCCTTCTTGGGGACGAAGATTCGGTGGTGTTTACCGACGATCTCTTTTGCCGAATATCCGACGACCTTACAGAAATTGTCGTTCGCTTTGAGAATGGTTCCATCCGGTGCGAACTCGATGACGGCCTGAACGAGGTTGAGGGCGCCCCAAACGGCCTCCATCTCGGCTATGGCTTCTGGATCCGGGGAAGCGGTGTCTCGTGCTTGGTTCTCATCATATCTGTCGTTCATCTTCCCCTCTCCCTCTGTGTGAGCCTCTTCAATGGGTTCGAAACTGGCTTCGCTGAAATTCGACCCGCATCGTGGCAGGTCGTCGGCGCTGCAGAGTTCCCCATCTCGCTCGAATTTTTCGGCATCGGTTATTGAAGTATTGGGCATTTCGCTAAAAAAACTTTAAAAACCCGAGGGGCCGGCGTGGGTTTTTTGGATTGGGGAACGCCTATTGACAATGAAAAAGGGAGCAATTGTGAGGATTTGGAATGGCCTTGTTTCGTTGGAGGTGTGCCAAATTACACGATTGTAAAACTCATGCAAAACATCTGAAAATTTCTGGTTGACATAGACAAGCCTTCAAGGCTAGATTCTTACACACCGGGCGAGGCCATCGTGATCATTGAGGTTGAGGGATCACGATCCGTCGTTCCGATTGTCTATGACATGTTTTTTGTCGATCTTTAGCTGAGGTATTTTTCGAGGTAGGTTTCCCAGGATGAAACGTCACTGATTAGGGGAATGTGATCGTTTCTGACGGAATCGTTATCTCTCGGTTCGCATATCACCCACCTTTTCGCGATGACCGCGCTGGCAATTCGATCGGTCCGCCCGGGTGTTCAAGGAGTGCATAGAACGAGGCAATTGAATCCACATCGTCCTGGTTCTTCGTATTGTTGGAAATTCATGTCTTGGTGCAGTTCGCTTCAGTTGAGATCCGATTGCCGCCGTCGAGTTCGGGAATCCGTTCCCGGTGCAGGACTCGGCCCTGGTGATTGATTCCCGTGTGATCCAAAAAATAAACCCGATTTCGCCAGGAGGCGTCATCGGCGCCAAAGAGGACAATGATCGAAATATCCCATTGTCACCCTGACATCCCCTTGTGACTGCAGCCGTCCTACAAAGATCGCTCTGTACGGTTTCAGACAATTTCCGGTGTTGAACATGCCGTGAACGTCCATGTTGTCATACTAGATTTGCTCGATCCCAATCATGTGATCGAGGTAACTAGGTTTATATAGACGTATTGCGGATTGTCAAACCCAGTCATGGTCGCGTTACTAACGGAAGGTCCTTGTTCGAATCGGTCGAATACCGTTGAGTCACGGTATTCCCGGGGAACGGTGCACTCAGACAAGCGCATGAGCTGTTCGCTTGCCTGATGGTATCGAACACCCCGGTGTTCCATCATCACCCGCGTCACGTCGGAACGGGTATCTACCTGGTTCGCCGTGCGATCGGTCTTCCCGTGCCTTCGGGAACGCCGATGCCCTTCCTTCACTGAATTTCGATTGCGGGCAATGTGGCCTGTCCACGATCCGCACGATCTCGGTCTGTTCGGCATTCATGGTCGGCGACCGTACTTTCATTCATTTCAAATCATCCTTGGTAACAGCTCTTTTTGGCTACCGGTGTTCGATCCGACACAAGTCGGCAACCGGTCGGCCACGTGAAAATGGAAAATAAACAATGGAGGAGATACCATGCAACGCGTAATGATTCGCGCCATTTTCCTTGTTCTACTGTCAGCCACCTGGCTTACCTCTCTGACCGCTGGTGAAATCGATCCCGCCGTCTTCCAGGCCTTCAAATCCAAAACCCGCGGTCTTGCCGCCAGTGACGACAACGCCGGTGTGCGCATCGTCGTTCACATGAAGAAGTCCGAGGCTCGCCAGGAAGCCGCAGAATCTCCCGAAGCGTTGGCAGATGATGTGTTTCGTGCTCAGTCCGAGTTGCTGCAGACGATGGAAGGGGCGGGTCTGATCGAGGCCAGCGCCCGCGGTGGCGGCTTGACCGCCAACCAGGCCTCTTTCAAAGTTGAATTGCTGTTGGATTACCAATATGCGGTTGCCGGTTATGCCGTCAACGAAGAAGCGGTGAAAAAACTGGCCGCCCTGGACGCGGTCGACCGCGTCGATCTGGACAACCTCAATGAAATGTTCACCGTCGAAGGTCGCGCACTGACCGGTTCCGACACCGCCGCCTCTCAAGGAAAGGCCGGCCAGGGTGTGGGTGTTGCGGTCATCGACAGCAACTTCGACCTGTTGCACTCCGAACTGGGCAGCTCCACCAACCTGCCCAACAGCGTCGTCAAGGGCGGTTACAACTTCTCCAGCGACAACAACTCGATTCACTCCCGCAACCTCAACGATTGCTACCACGGTACCGGTACGGCGTCCATCGTGCGTCGCTATGCGCCTTCCAGCCATATCTACGCCCTGGTCGTCTTCCCCAACGCCTACGATTCCGTCATCGCCAACGCCATCAACTGGTGTGTCACCAACCGCAACGGCGTCGGTGGCGGCAGCCCCATCAAAGTGATCAGCATGTCCTTGGGCGGCGGTCAGTATTCCAGCACCTGTAACTCCGGTTTGATGCACACCGCATCCGGCAACGCGCTGAGCAACGGCATCCTGGTCGTGGCCGCTTCCGGTAACGATGGCTGGGGAAGCTCCACCGCTTCTCCCTCCTGCTCCACCAACGTCATTTCCGTCGGTTCCGTTTGGGACGAAAACAACGCCACCTACTCTCCGTTCCCGCCGGCGTACTGCAACGATTCCAACCGTCAGGTCAACGAGCGGACCTGCTACTCCAACACCTCCTCCGTACTCGACATCTACGCGCCTTCCGAAGAAGTCATCTGCGCCCGCTGCGGCGGCGGCACCGCTCCCTTGGGCGGCACTTCCTCTGCCTGCCCCGCGGCTGCCGGCATGATCGCCCAGTTGCTGTCCCACGACGGCAGCTATGCCGGCAACAAGTCCAGTGTACTGAGCCTCTTCCAAAGCACCGGCACCAACGTCATCGGCGACAGCGGCAAGAAACGCATCGACATCTTGGCCGCGATCGGTGGTGGCACCGGCGGTGACGGTGGTGATGGCGGCGACGGTGGCGACGGTGGCGACGGCGGCACGACTTGCCAGGGCACCACCCACTCCGGTTCCCTGTCCGGCACCGGCGACTACGACTACCAGCCCAACGGCACCTACTACTATTCCGGTTCCGGCACCCACTCCGCCACCCTGAGTGGTCCTTCCAACGCCGATTTCGATCTGTACCTCTGGAAGTGGACCGGTCGTTGGACCGTCGTGGCTCGTTCCGAATCCGCAACCTCCAGTGAGTCCATCACCTACAACGGGTCTTCCGGCTACTACATGTGGCGGGTCTACTCGTACTCGGGCTCCGGCTCCTACGAGGTTTGTCTCCAACGTCCCTAGTTGATCCCATGCTGCAACCTTTGAGGTGAAACCCGCGGGAGAGACTCACACGGCTCTCGTGGTTTTCGCACTCGCTATAGGGCGGTCGTCTCCTTCGCGGAACGGCCGCCATTTTTCGTTTGGCCGGGGGCTTCGATCCAGAGGTGGGTCTTGCGCTCCGGAGAATTAATCGAGAATACGGGAAGCAAGGAAGCCAGAGGAAATGCCACGGAGTTGACGTGGTGCAACGACTTCAGGACCCAAGCGCGATCTGCGAAAGAAAAAGATTGTGACGTTGCAATCTTCAAGGCTTTTCCGGCAGTTGAATCGAAAGGTTTTGGGTCTTCGGGCCGGCATTTCGAAGCGGCTGGTCGCCTCTCATCCGTATTCGCTGACGAAGATCCGGCGCAGCACGACGCGGTGGAAGCATTCCGGTTCCAGCACGCCGACCACCTGATCGGTCTCGTTCCGCAGCACCAGGTGGCGCGTGCCGCCACCCGCGAAAGTGGTGAAGGCGATGGTCCAATCCACGTCGTGCGGGAGTTGCAAGAGGTGCATGTTGAGATAAGCCGCGAGGGGCGTGCTCTCGGGATCCACCCCGTCGCGAATGGCGCGCAGGTGGCGACGCTGGGTGTGGATGCCCAGACCCGCTTCGGTTTCGGCCAGGACGTAGGTTGCATCCTGTTGGGCCAGGTAGTGGGCGACCGCGACGAGCGAGGTGTCGGCGGGGAGGAAGTGAGGCTTACCGGTGATGAGATGAAAGGCCTGTACCTTCTTGGGCAGCGGGTTTTCCAGCAGCGCGTTGGTGGTTTCCACGGGCTGTTCGTCCAGGTAGCGGCGAATGATGGCTTCCATCTCCTCCTTGGGTGCGGGGATTTGAATGAAACAGACCCGCATCTGGGTCAGGAACCGCTGGATCTCGCGTTCGCTCAGGGAGCGGCTCACGAAGAACACCGGCTTGTCGAACCATTCGGGAAGCGCGTGCAGGTGATCCAGCAGGCTGAGCGCGATCAACGGATCGCTGTCGAAATCGATGACCAGGAAGTCCACGCGTTTGGCGTCCTGCTGGCCCAGTGCGTCTTGCCACTTGCTGGGATCGTCGACGATGGCGTCCACGTGGAAACCCATGTCGCGCATTTTGGCTGTGATGACTCGCGTTTGAATCTGAGAACGAGATATCAAGACGCAGTGTCTCTCGGCCAAAGCCGGCTCCTTCGTTGGGATGGCGCTCAGGAATCCGGGGCGATCGGAAGTACCGGTTGGTGGTTAGACGCGTTGCGTCCAGGCCTGTTGGCATATGAACACCAGAACCGCCCACAGGCAAACCGCACCGATTTGGTGAAGCGAGCCCAGGCTGACCGGAACGCGTAAAAGAAGAGTGGAGATTCCCAATGTAACCTGTAAAACAAGGCATGCCAAGAGTAAATTGAAGGCGATTCGCATGTAGGACATGGAAAATTTGTTGGCGAATCGGAAGTATAACGCGATGATCACCACCGTGACGGCCAGGGCCAAATAGCGGTGGACGAACTGGACCATGACCGGGTTTTCGAAAAAGTTGGAGATCCAGGGATCGAAGGACCAGAGCGCCGCCGGAAACCACTGGCCGTTCATGGTGGGAAAGGTGTTGTAGGCGTGTCCCGCGCGCAGGCCGGCCACGAAGCCGCCACTGGCGATCTGACAGGCGACCAAGGCCAGCGCGGCCATGCCGGGCCATTTGAGGGCCTCGAACACGCCGTCGTCCAGTTTGGGTCGCCGGATGATGCGCAGCGTGAACGCCAGATAGAGCGCGTAGGTGAACACCAACATCGCCAGTGAGAGATGCAGGACCAGGCGGTAGTGGCTGACCCGCGGCAAATCCACCAGGCCCGAACGCACCATGAACCAGCCCACCAGGCCTTGAAGACCGCCCAGGGCGAAGACCGCGCAGCAATGGGCCAGCATCTTGGGGCGCAGCCAACCCTTGACCTGGAAATAGACCACGGGAAAGAAGAAGGCCACGCCGATAAGGCGGCCCAACAGTCGGTGGAAGTATTCCATATAGAAGATGAACTTGAACTCATCGAGGCTCATCCCCTGGTTTTGCTTCAGGTATTGCGGGTATTGCTTGTACTGGTCGAACACCTGAATCCAATCGTCGTGACTCAGGGGCGGGATGGCGCCCATGATGACCTTCCACTGCACCATCGAAAGGCCGGAGTCGGTCAGACGGGTGAGTCCACCGAGGGCGATCATGCAGAAGATCATGCCGCAAATCGTGTAGAGCCAGATGATGACGGGTTTGCGACCCGCTTCGACAACTAGATTCATGATGGTTTACCTCGATGAGTGCCGGTGAGGCCGATCCATGGGGCGGAGACCGAAAACGGGAATTCGCCCGGCGACGCTCGCAGAAAATCATAAACGCAAATCGCGGCGTTCGGTGGGCTTTCCCGACCGCCCTTGCCGAAAACCTCGGTGTGGCACCGTCGCGCGGACTCGAGCCACCGGTGTCGGGGACGCCGTGCCGCACTCGGAACCCGACGCCGAACCATGTGCCAGCCCGCCGCGGTTCGGTCAGACTGGCGCCGGTTCGGGAACCAGGCTGTGATCGAGAAGTTCGCGAAAGGCGACGTGGTCGCGCAGCACCGCGTATTCGAAAGGCCTCAAGAAAGCGGCCCAGGTGAAGTTCCACTGGGGCGCGTGAAAGGTGAGGTGGTGGAGTTCGCCTTCCTGCCGTACCTCGACGTCGAGACGATCGCCGCCGTACTGGTCGACGAGGCGATAAATGGCCTGGAGCCGCAAGTGGGCGCGCTTGGCCTGGCGCACGGTCGGATCCTTGTAGGCTTCGAAGTGCCGATTGCGGCTCAATTCGCCGCGCTGAATCATGCGGATCAGGTCCGCCAGTCGTTTCTCGTTCATGGGCGCGATCATAGCAGAAAACGGGCGCTCGGCATAGCGCGGCGAAGGGCGCCGGAACCCTTTGTTTCCAGGGGTCGCGAGCCGTTGCCATCCTGGACAGGAGGAAACCTCGTCGTGCCGCCCGAGACCGCCGACAACCCTTTGCACCAGACCGGTTTCCCTGAACAACTTTTCAGATTTTACTCTTCACAATTCCAAAACCATCTCCTAAAATTGACTGCGGCTTGGTGCGGAGGAGCGGAGAATCCGCCGCTTTCGTAGCGCTTTTTTGAGTTCAAAATGCATCGTTGTTCATCTTTCACCGCACCGCAAGCCCGCAAAAAAATTGGATTCATTTATAAAGGAGTGAGGCGTGGAACAGGCAGAACTTCAGTATGGGAGTTCCAAAATTTCACTCCCGGTTGTAGAGGGCTCTGAGGGTGAGCGTGCGCTCGATATTTCTAAGTTGAGAGCTCAGACCGGAATGATCACTTTGGATCCAGGTTATGTCAACACGGGATCCTGTGAAAGCAACATTACCTTCATCGATGGCGAAAAGGGCATTCTTCGCTATCGCGGTTACCCCATCGAGGACGTTTGCGACAAGACCGACTTCATCGAAACCGCATACCTCGTGATTTACGGTCGCTTGCCGGACCAAAACGAATACGACAAGTTTCGGGACGACATCGCCGAACACTCGCTGCCCCACAAAGGGCTCGCCAAGATGTTCGAAGCCTTCCCCAAAGATGCCCACCCCATGGCCCTGCTGGCTTCCGTCCTGCCCAGCATGTACGCTTACTACCCCTATGACGAGAACGACCCCGAACAGGTGGACAAAGCCATTCTCCGTCTGCTGGGGAAAGTTCCCGTTCTCGCCTCGTGGGTTTACCGCAAACTGCGCGGTTGGCCGCTCAACTATTCCAATCCCGATCTCAGTTATGCAGCCAACTTCCTCAACCTGACCTTCTCCACGCCCTCCAACCGGTTCAAGTTGGACCCCGACATCGTCAAGGCTCTTGACCTGTTGTTGATCCTCCACGCCGATCACGAGCAGAACTGCTCGGCGGCTTCGGTTCGGATGGTGGGCAGCAGCCAGGTCAATCTGTACGCCGCCATTGCCGCCGGCATGTGCTCCCTGTGGGGACCGCTGCACGGTGGGGCCAACCAGAAAGTGCTCGAGATGCTCGACATGATCCAGCGCGACGGTGGTGACATCGACAAATATCTCGAGCTGGCCAAGGACAAGGAGAGCGGGTTCCGGTTGATGGGCTTCGGTCACCGTGTCTACAAGAATTTCGATCCGCGTGCCCACATCATCAAGAAACACGCGGACCGCGTTCTCTCCAAACTGGGCATCAACGATCCGCTGCTGAACCTGGCCAAAAAGCTGGAAGAGGCGGCGCTCAACGATCCCTACTTCGCCGAACGCAAACTCTATCCGAATGTCGACTTCTACAGCGGCATCATCTACAAGGCGATGGGCATTCCCACCGAGATGTTCACGGTCATGTTCGCCATCGGTCGCCTGCCCGGCTGGATCGCCCAATGGCGAGAAATGCAGCGGGATCCCAGTTTGCGCATCGGTCGCCCCCGACAAGTCTACCAGGGTGAGACCGAACGCGAATTGTCTTCGCGGGTTAAAAACCATCACTAATCGTGGATGGGGCTCTGGGGAGCCCCATTTTCGATGTCGGGCCCTGCATCGGCATCCGTGGGTCATGCTTGTTCGTGGCCTCGATTTCTATTATATTGATGGCTTTGCCATTCATTGGTCGCGTTGAATCGATCCGCGCGTGAACCTGGCGAGATCCTTTGGGGCTTTCCGTCCTTCCTGGACCTCGTGCTCTCGTAGGGTTCGAATGGGTAAGCACACTAGATTCGACTTCGCCTCACGGCGAAGTGATCATCGAGAGTCGTTAGGCTGGAGGCTCTGAGTATGTTCGGTCCCGTTTCCGATGGCATGCGTTTGTTTCACAGCAAGTCTTCGGTGGCCGTGGTTGGGTATTCCGAGAACCCAGACCGGGTCGTCGGTAAAATCACGTCCTTTTTGATAGAAGAGGGAAATCGGGTGACCGGTATCAACCCCAAACACAATGGGGCACCGGAAGCCAAGATCCCCGTCAAACAAAAATTGGCCGATTTGGAAGAAGCCGTGGACATCATTCAGGTGTTTCGCAACTCGACGGCCCTTCCCGATCTCGCCAAGGAAATCCTATCTTTGCCCTGGCGCCCCAAAATGGTTTGGTGCCAACAGGGTGTCTTCCATTTTCAGTTCCAGGAATTGTTGGAACGCGAGGGGATTCCGGTCGTCATGGACGCCTGTCCCTACGCGTTGCGAAGCTACCTATAGAGTTGCCCGGTGGAGGGGAGCGCCCGTCGGAAGGCGCTTCGCTTCGACCTCGATCCCGGGCTCCGGCGTCGACCCCTTGTTTCGGACCTCCAGGTCGGAGCGAAGCATGCAACCTCCCCGTGGAGAGGTGTGATGGCCAAGAGCATTCCTTTTCGGATGGTAACCGACTACGAGCCCCGAGGCGATCAGCCCGAAGCCATCGAAAAGATCTGCGCCTCGATACGGGGCGGCGCCAGACACACCACCTTGCTGGGCGTCACCGGATCGGGTAAGACGTTCACCATGGGCAAGGTGATCGAGAGCCTGAATCGACCGACCCTGATCATGGCGCCCAACAAAACCCTGGCGGCCCAGTTGTACCAGGAGTTCAAGCGCTTCTTTCCGGAAAACGCGGTCGAGTATTTCGTCAGTTACTACGATTACTACCAGCCGGAAGCCTACGTCGCCGCCACCGACACCTACATCGAAAAAGAAGCCACGATCAACAAGGACATCGAGAAGTTGCGACTCAGCGCCACGCGTTCCCTGTTGGAGCGCCGCGATGTCATCATCGTCGCCTCGGTATCCTGCATCTACGGCCTGGGCTCTCCCGAATTTTACGCCGATCTGACGGTGCGCGTCGAAGTGGACCAGGAATACGATCGCCAGCAATTGTTGCGCGACCTGGTCCATATCCAGTACCTGCGGAACAACAGCGCTTTCTACCCCGGCACCTTTCGGGTGCGCGGCGACACGGTGGAAGTCTACCTGGCCTATGAGGATGTCGGCATCCGGATCGAGTTTTTCGGCGATGACGTGGAGCTGATCCAGGCCTTCGACCCCTTGACCGGCAAGAGCCTGGACGACATGGACGAAGTGCGCATCTTCCCGACCACGCACTTCGTCACGCCGACGGAGCGCTTGGAACACGCGATTCGCCAGGTCAAGGAAGAGCTGGACCGGCAGGTGGTCGTCCTGCGCGAGGACAACCGGCTGTTGGAGGCCCAGCGCCTCAGTCAACGCACCCAGTTCGATTTGGAAATGCTGGCCGAAACCGGCTTTTGCCATGGCATCGAGAATTATTCGCGCCACCTGGACGGCCGCCCCGAGGGCTCGCCGCCCTCGACGCTGATGGACTATTTTCCCGAAGACTACCTGCTGTTCGCCGACGAAAGCCACATCACCGTGCCCCAGATCGGCGGCATGTACCGCGGCGACCGGGCCCGCAAGGAGAATCTGGTCGGCCACGGATTCCGTTTGCCCTCGGCGCTGGACAACCGGCCGCTCAAAGCTGAGGAATTTCACCAGCGCACCGCCCAGGTCATGTTCGTATCGGCCACGCCCGGGCCTTTCGAGTTGGATGTCTGCAACCAGGAGGTGGTCGAGCAGATCATTCGCCCAACCGGCCTGTGCGATCCCGAAATCGAGGTCCGTCCCATCAAGGGCCAGATCGACGACCTGCTCGAGGAAGTGCGCCTGCGCATCGAGCGCGACGAGCGCACGTTGGTGACCACCCTGACCAAACGCATGGCCGAGGACCTGTCGGACTACATGAAGACGCACGGTTTGAAGGTGGCGTGGCTGCACAGTGAGATCGATACCCTGGAACGACTTGAAATCCTGCACAATCTGCGATTGGGTACCTACGACGTACTGGTGGGTATCAACCTGTTGCGCGAGGGTCTTGACCTTCCCGAAGTGTCGCTGGTCGCCATTCTGGATGCCGACAAGCAGGGGTTCCTGCGCTCTTCGCGGTCCCTGATTCAGACCGTCGGACGCGCCGCGCGCAACGTGGAGGGGCGGGTGATCATGTACGCCGACGGCGTTTCCGACGCGATGCGCGAGACCCTAGACGAAACCAAGCGACGCCGCCTGTTGCAGCAGGCGTTCAACGAGGCCAACGGCATCACCCCGACCACCGTTCGCCGCTCGCTCACCGATCCCTTGAGCGAGCTCTACGAAAACGACTACGGTACACCGCGCCAGGTGAGCCCCGAGAAGGCCGACTTCCATACCAAGGAAGAGGCCTATCAGAAGATCGCCGTGCTGGAAAAGCAGATGTTGGCCCATGCGGAAGCGCTGGAATTCGAGAAGGCGGCCGAAATCCGCGATCAGATCAAGGCTATCAAGGACCAGGCCCTGGAGCTGCGCTAGCCTCCTCGGAAGACGGTCGAAAGCCCGAAATCACGCCCGGTACCGGGAGAGTGGACGCGAAAACCGATTCGCAAACGATCTCGCGACGAATCGACCTCTCGCGGATTTGCTTTCCCGTGCCATGCCCTGTAAGTTTTTGAAGAGAAACCGCCATCGACGGCATCGGTCCTTTCATCAACCTTTACCCAAGTTTTTTTGGGTGCAGCACCGGGTAACATTCTTTTTGGTCTATGCGTTAAAAGCATTGATATCCAATTTTTTTATGAATTGCGCCGCATGGGCGCCCAGGCAAAACACAGGTTCGTCTTTGGGTTTTTGACGATTCTTACGCGGCCACAGATCGAGTTTTGGGTTGTACGGTGCGGGGAGGTTTCTATGGTTTCCGTTTTGCTCTTCTTGTGGGTCATCAATCCCACTCAGTTCGATACGTCGAAGGTTCCGGAAGTCGATATTTTGGAAGTGAGTCCCGACATGGCTCAGTTCCTCGACGTGCACGTGGTGCCCGTGCGCAATCCGGTGCTACGGCTTCAGCGCCTGGTGCAAGTCGTCTTCAACGAATCCTTCCTCAGTTTGAGCTACGAGAATACGGAAACCAAGACATCCGTGGAGACCTTCCGCGACCGTTCCGGCAATTGCCTCTCCTTCACCAACATGTTCGTGGCCATGGCGCGCTACTGCGGTTTCACCGCCCATTTCCAGGAGGTGGAGAACGTGCCCACCTGGGATCGTCACGGCAATGTGGTGGTCCTCAACCGGCATATGAACGCCCTGATCTTTATCGTCGGGAAAAAAATCACGGTCGATTTCAACCCCTACAACCGTCCCGAGGATCGGCGGACCATGGTCGTCAGTGACGCACGGGCCCTGGCTCAGTACTACAACAACATCGGCGCCGAACTGTTCGGGGACGGACAGCGTGAATTGGCGTTGGCCCATTTTCAGAGAGCGCTGCAGATCGAGGACCGTATCAGCTTCACCTGGTCGAATCTGGGGGTGGCCTACCAGTACGTGGATGACGCCGAAATGGCCGAGCGCTGTTATTTGAAGGCGCTCAAGGTCAGTCGCGCCGAGCTGACGGCCATGAACAATCTGGAACGGCTCTATCGTCGCCAGGGTCGCCTGGAAGAAGCCAACAAATACCACCGCCGGGTGGTTCGCTTCCGCAAGCGCAACCCGTTCTACCATTACGAACTGGGCCGCGCCGCACTCGAACGGGCGAACTACGACAAGGCCGTCGGCCACTTCCGCGCCGCGATTCGGCGCAAGCCCAAGACCCACGAATTCCACTGGATGTTGGCCGCCGCCTACCACGGCATGGGCGACGCCGACAAGGCCGCCAAAGCCCTGGTTCGGGCGCGGGAATACGCGCCGAACGTGTTCGACAAGGATCGCTACAGCCAGAAGCTGGAGTTGATGGCTTCGTCAAAGAAATGAGCCACGGCGCCACGGCCGCCCATCGAGGGCCGCCGTGCGGGATCCGGAACGGCGAGTCTCCCGGCTATTCCTCGAAATAGGTGTAGCCGTACAGGCCCTCTTCGTAGAGGTCCATCATCTGGGCCGACTCGTCCAGTTTCAGCTTGCGCTCGTCTACGGCCTGTTCGATCTGCTCCCGCATTTTGTGCAGCAGTTCCTTGCGGTTGAACGACACGTAGGTGAGGACCTGATGGATCGTGTCGCCCTTGATCAGGCTCTCGATCTTGTACTGGTTCTCGCCCTGGATGCGGATCTGCACCGCGTGCGTGTCGCCGAACAGGTTGTGCAGTTCGCCCAGGGTTTCCTGGTAGGCGCCGATCATGAAGATCCCGATGTAGTAGTTGTTGCCGTTGTGGACCGAATGCAGGGGGACGCAGTGCCGAGGACCGTCCTCGCCGATGTAGTCGTCGATGACGCCGTCGGAATCGCACGTGAGGTCGACGACCGTGGCGATGCGGTCGGGTTCCTCGTTCAGCCGGTGGATGGGAATGATCGGGAAAATCTGGTCGATGGCCCAGGAGTCGGGTAGCGATTGGAACAGCGAGAAATTGGCGAAATAGGTATCGGAGAGTTCCTGCTCGAGATCCTCCATCTCCGGTGACAGCAGGCCCTGGATCTGGGCCTGTTCGTACACCTTGCGCATGATGCGCCAGTAGAGCTCCTCCATGTAGGCGCGTTCCGGCAGGGTCAGGTACCCGAGGTTGAACAGGCTGAGCGCTTCCGAGCGGTACTGGACGGCATCGTGGAAGGATTCCTGGGAGTTGGCGGGTGTCAAGCCTTCCAGCAGGTCGTACATCTCCTTGACCGGGCCGTAACCCTTGTCGGGGTGCGGGAATTCCAGCCCGCAGGGGCCAATCGAACTCACGGTCGGCACGTTGGTGATCAGCATCGAGTAGTGGGCGGCCAGAAACCGTCCGGATTCGGAAAAAATGTTGGGAACCGCGATCTGTTTTTCCTGACAGATCTGCTGAATCCGGTAGACGATGTCGCTGGCGTACTCCTGTAGGGTGTAGTTGATGGTCGAGTAGGTTTCCTGTGAAGAGCCGTCGTAGTCCACGCCCAGGCCGCCGCCGATATCGAGGTATTCCAGCTTGGCGCCCAGGCGCACGATTTCGGCGAACACCCGCAGGGTTTCGACGATCGCCTGTTTGACCACCTTGATCTTGGTGATTTGACTGCCGATGTGAAAGTGAAGCAGGTTCAGCGAATCGAGCAGGTTCTCTTCGCGCAGTCGTTCCACCGCCTTGAGCACCTCGGGGATCCGCAGGCCGAACTTCGAGGCGTCGCCCCCGGTTTTGGCCCATTTTCCGACCCCTTTGGTCGACAGCTTGATGCGCATGCCCAGCCGCGGCATGATCCCGGTTTCCTTGTAATGGGCGATGAAGGTTTCCAGCTCGTCGTAGTTCTCGATCACCGGGAATATCTTCTTGCCCATCTTGTGGGCCATGCCGACCAATTGCACGAACTCGCGGTCCTTGTAACCGTTGCAGACGATGGGGGTGTCGGGATCCAGGGTCAGGGCCAGCACGATGAGCAGCTCCGCCTTGGAACCCGCCTCGAGTCCCAATCCGAACTCCTTGCCGTATTCCAGCATCGAGCTGACGACGTCCCGTTCCTGGTTGACCTTGATCGGAAAAAGCGGATAGTACTGGCCCTGGTATTCGTTTTCCACGATGGCGTTCTTGAACGCGGTGGAAATTTGGGCGATACGATCGCGGAGAATGTCCATGAAGCGGATCAGCACCGGCACGTTGATCTTGCGCTGGCGCAACTCGTCCACCAGCTTCTTGAGATCTACCTTGTGTTCCGAATCCGCCGACGGCCGCACACAGACGTTTCCGCTTTCATTGATGGCAAAGTAGCCCAAACCCCACTGGTTTACCTTGTATACCTCGTTCGCTTTTTTCAGAGACCAATTCGTCATGTATCCGCACCTGCAATGCCGCGTCACCCGCGAGAGATAGCCGTCCGTTCGGCAAAAATTCCCTTATATCACAGCTATATCAGAAACCCATAACGGAAAGAAAGTAGGTGTGGACCGCCACGAGTCGGGTAGCTCGAGGTGGTCTTGCAAGTCGTTGAAAAACAGTGGTTCGGTGCCTGTGTGGCGGGTGTCGGTGATCGGTGCCGGATCCGAACTCGAAAGGGGTTGTCGGCCCTTCGCCGCTAACCCTGTCGATAAAGACCCTGGGGGGCACCGAAGAACGCTACGACCCTTTCCACGGTGGTTTCGGACGACCTCGTATCACAACACGCGGATTGAACGAACCTCGGTCAGGCTCGTCTCTAGCCGAAAATGCGTCCGAAGTGCTTGCGAGCCTGTTCGCGCCACCAGGGCCATTCGTGGCTGGATTCGGGGCCCCAGATGTCGATGTAGTTGGGAATCTGCTTGTGGTGCAACCAGCGCCCCAAGTAGATGGTTTCCTCGATACAGCCTTCTTCCCAGGCGCCGCGGCCACAGACCAGGTTGATCATGGTGTGGGTTCGAACCCGTTCCAGCGCATCGCCTTCCAGGTTGGGCACGAAGGCCAGGGGGTTGTTGAAATAGATGTCGCCGTTGGTGAAGCCCCCCGTGAACTCGGTTAGGTCGTAGCGACCGCTCATGCACACCGCCGAGCGGAAGATCTCGGGAAACTTGAGCGCGAACACCGCCGCGTAGAACCCGCCGAGACTGGTGCCGGTGGTGGTGATCGGGATGTTGGCCGTTTGACAGTCGAAACGAATCCAGGGCACCAGGGTGTTGAGAATGAAGGCTTCGTAGATCTTGTGCTGGTGGATGCGTTCGGCCATGTCGCCGTTCTTGTTGGTCCAGCTTTGCGAGACGTTGCTTTCCGGGCAGTAGAGCTTGATCTTGCCCGAATCGATGTACCAGGAAAGCGCGTCCACCATGCCGTGGGAATCCCACTCGTGGGCGAAACCGGCCGCGGAAGGGAAGACCAGCACCGGCATGCCCCAGTGGCCATAGCTCCAGAGGTGGACTTTGCGTCCCATGTGCGGGCTTTCGATCATTTCGTGTCGTTTCTTCATAGGCCGGCTCCCCTCAGTGTTTGTGTGTTCCAATTGGCAGGGACGGAAACGAGGCAGTACCTCGATCCGATCGGAAGAGATCGAGACGCGTCCGCGACGACCGGAGCCGTTCCCGCCCACCACACGACCTCGAGGCCACGAAGATAGGCTTCGCCACCCCGGGCCGTCGCGAACTCGGGTTCGAAAAATCCGGCCACAACGCGGCCATCGAGGACTCGCCGAATCTCATGCGAAAAAACACAGTCGCTCGGCGGTCGATGCGCCCCTTCGAGGCCTTCCGTCCATTCACTGCCAATCGCTAATCTCAAGATTGAATGATACAATACAGTTCCAGCTTTTTGATTTCGGTTTTGCCGTCTTGTTGCCAATTAGACGAGTTCCCCATTCTGAGGGGCCTGTTCATCGGTGATCTACCGCGAGGGATGGGGTGGGCTGCCGCTTCGGCTTGGGTGGGCCGAGTCTGATGTTTTCCTCGAAGGAACCAGCGGGTAGATGCGCAGAAAGATAACCATCGATCAACTTCGCCCCGGGATGTACGTGGTTTCCACCAACCGCAGTTGGATCAGCGTGCCGTTCTTTCGCAAGAATATCCGCGATGAAAAGGTCATCGCCGAGCTGCGCAGCTACAAGGTGACCGATGTGATCATCGATCTCGATCGAGGCCTGGACGTGGGCGGTCACGAGCGGGCTCCGGCGGCACCGCTCGTGCCCGGCAGCCCCGAAGCCGTCCAGCGTCATTTCGGTCAGGCGGTCGAGGTGCACTCGATGGTGCTGGAGCAGACGTGCGAATTGATGGAAGAGGTCAGCGCCGGCAACGCCATCACCGAGGAGCAGGCCAACCAACAGGTGAGCCTGCTGATGGACCAAATCTTCGAGGATCCGCAATCGATGCTCTGCGTCAGCGTGTTGCGGAGTTCGGACCAGGGTATTTTCAATCATTGCGTGAACCTTTCGATTCTGGCCCTGTTCGTGGGCAAATCCATGAACCTCGGCAAGGGCGAGCTGCTGATGCTCGGGAAAGCCGCCCTGCTGCACGATATCGGCAAGTGCATGTTGCCCCGGGAACTGGTCGCCAGATACCATGCCACCGGCCGGGCATCGGATCAGTACCAATTGCACGTCGTGCGCGGCCTCAATTACCTGCAAAAAATGAAGGGGCTGGATCCCATGGTCGCCCAATTCGCCGGCGAACATCACGAGCGGCCCGACGGCAGGGGTTATCCTCATGGCCTGAAAGGGGATGACATCTCCTGGTACGGGAAGTTGGCCGCGGTGTTGAACGCCTACGACGATGGCGTGAACCGCGGTACCGGCGGGGAGGCGATCGATCCGCGCGAAGTTCTCGATCGCATGCGGCAGGAGGTGGGTGCCCGCTTCGATGCCAAGGCCTTTTCCGCCTTGGAGAAGTGCCTCGGTCCCTATCCGCCCGGAACCTCGCTCATGTTGGATTCCGGCGAGATGGCGATCGCCTACGAGCCCAATGCCGCGCAACCCGAACACCCCAAAGTCCTGCTGCTCACCAGACCGGACGGTACCTTTCGCGAACACCCCCTGCCGGTGCCGCTCGGCACTTCCGATTGTGAAGATGGGTTGGCGCGCGGCATCGTCACGTCGATGACGGCCGCGGATACCAACTTCAACCCTATCGATTTCTTGGCGAACTATTCGTCCAAGAGACCATGAGTCCGAAAATTTGAATTTTACGGTTGCGTGACATCTTATGAATCTTCGAATCAAATGCTATCTGGTCATTCTTTTTTTGGGGTTCTGTGCCCTTGCCATTGGGGCTCATCTTTATTTGAGTCAATACCTTGCCACGAAAAGGCTGGAAGAGTGGCAGGCCTTTTCGGAGCAAAGCCACAAGATCCAGTTGTTCGGCGACGAATTTCTCCTGAAGACCCAGTTCTGGGTCATTCACGTGCCTTCCGTCAATTCGGGGGACGACAAACTGCGTTTCGAGCGGGCCCGTCAGGCGCTCAGGCAGTGGAAGGACCAGGCCGTCACCCACGGCAGCGAGGAGACGGGCACGGTCATCAGCCAGTGCGACAACCTGTTCGAAGACCTCGAACGGCTCATGAACGACCCGGAGGGTTCGAGCCGGTATCGCGAGCAATTGGCCGAAACCCTGAACGAGCTGAATTTCGCGGTGTACCGAGCCGGTCAGGTGGAGGGCCAGAGAATCATTTCCGCGCGCGACCGGCTGCGGCCCAACCTGTTGCCGGTCGTGTTGGAAATCGCCTTTCTGGCCCTGGTCTTCACCATCGGCGGCTTTCTGTTGGTGCGCCTGTTCGAGGACAAGATTCTGTACCACTTCTCCAAGATCCGCCAGCTTCTGCCCAAACGCCATTCGCTTCAGGCCTCCCAGTTCCAGGAGATCGAAAAACTGGAAGAACTGCCGCGTATCGTCAAGAGCGTCGAAGATCTCTCCGCCAATATCCACGAGGCCGGAGATGCGCTCAACATTCTTCGCAGCATCGGCGAGGGTCTGATCGTGGTGTCCCCGGACGGCTTCATTCGCCGCGTGAACACCGCGATTTGCGAAATGCTGGACTACACCGAAGGCGAATTGATCGGGCGCGCATTCACCGATATCTACACTAAATTGCGAACGCCGCGCGTCGAGGGCTTTTTCATGCGGGAGGAGGATTACGCCGAGGAAGAGCTGTTCAAGACCAAGGGCGGCAAGATCATTCCGGTACGCTTTTCCAGCTCCTTTCTGATGGACGACCAAATGGAGATTCAGGGGTTCGTCTGCATCGCCAAGGACATCACTCAGGAGAAGCAGGCCGTGGAGGCCCTGCAAAAGCAGTCCGAATGGCTCAAGGTCACCTTGGCCAGCATCGGCGATGCCGTCATCACCACCGACAACACCAGCAAGATCACCTTCATCAACTCGCGCGCCGAGCAGTTGATCGGCACGGCCGGCGACGAGGTGATCGACCGACCCATCGGTCAGATCCTGCGCATCATCGACGAGCAGTCCAAGGAACCGGTGAAGCTGGGTCACGGTGAGCTCCTGGCTCGGGAAAACGGGGCCGGGGTGCATGAGCGTATCTTGTTGCAAACCGATGATACCGGCCTGTTCATCGAAGAGAACGCGTCGCCCATCCGCACGCCGGACGGAGAGGTCTTGGGCGCGATCGTGGTGATTCGCGACATCACCGAGCGGCGCAGCCATGCCGAAGCGCTGATGCGGGAAAAAGAGAAGGCCGAGGCCGCCGCCCGCGCCAAAACCCAATTCCTGGCCAACATGAGCCACGAGATCCGCACGCCGATGAACGGCATCATCGGTATGACCGGGCTGTTGATGGAGACCCGGCTCTCGCGGGAGCAGCGCGAATCGGCCGATATCGTGAGGCGCTCCAGCGAGGCGCTGTTGGGCCTGATCAACGACCTGCTCGACTTTTCCAAGATCGAGTCCGGCAACCTGGAACTGGAAATCATCGAGTTCGACCTGCGCAACTGCGTGGAGGAAGTGGGCGACCTGTTGGCCCGCAACGCCCAGGAAAAGGGCCTCGAAATGGCGATCATGGTCAGCCACAACGTGCCGCAGCGCCTGATGGGCGATCCCGGCCGGCTTCGCCAGATCCTGCTGAACCTCGCCAACAACGCGGTCAAGTTCACCCGCGACGGCGAGGTGTTCATCAAGGTCTACCTGCGCTTCGAGCGGGGTGGTTACTACACGCTGCAATTCGACGTGACCGACACCGGCATCGGCATCCCCGCCGATCGCCGCAACCGGCTCTTCAAGCCCTTTTCCCAAGTGGATACCTCCACGACCCGCAAATTTGGCGGGACCGGTCTGGGTCTCGCGATTTGCAAGCAGCTCTGCGAGGCCATGGGAGGCCAGATCTGGGTGACCAGCGAAGGCGACAAGGGCTCCACCTTTTCCTTCACCGCGGAATTCGGCAAACCCTCCGGCAAACCGGCCCAATTGTTGGTGCCCGACGTCAGCCTCAAAGGCCTTCGGATCCTGGTGGTGGACGCCAACGCCACCAATCGGCTCATCCTGCGCGACCAGTTGGAGCACTGCGGCTGTGTCGTCGACGAAACCGAAGATGCCGGGGAGGCGATCGGCAAGCTGCACCAGGCCGCATCCGGCACGGCCCCCTTCGATCTGGCGATCGTCGATTTTTACCAGCCCGAGCTCAACGGCGGTAAACTGGCCCAAGACATCAAGGCCCAGCCCGAATTGGCCAAATTGCCGATTCTCCTGCTGACCTCGGTGCCGCGGCGGGGTGATGCCGCCAAGATGCTGGAGTTGGGCGTCGACGGGTATTTGACCAAGCCGGTCAAACTCAGTCAGCTCTACGATGCGATCGCGGCGATCATGGGTTTGAAGGAACAGGAAGGACCCGAGGCCGCGACCGAGCTGGTGACCCGCCACACCTTGCGCGAAATGAATCGCAACCGCTACCGGATCCTCGTGGTGGAGGACAACATCGTCAATCAGAAGGTGGCCGCCCGATTGTTGGAAAAGGGAGGCTACCTCTGCGACGTGGCGGCCAACGGCAAGGAGGCGGTCGAAGCCGTGGCGCGCATTCCCTACGACCTGTTGCTCATGGATTGCCAGATGCCGGAAATGGACGGCTTCGAGGCCACGCGGGCCATTCGCCAAAGGGAAGGCGAAGGCCTCGGCAAGCGCTGTACGATCATCGCCATGACGGCCAATTCCATGTTGGGTGACCGCGAACGCTGCCTGGAGGCCGGCATGGATCATTACTTGAGCAAACCGATTCAGAAGTCGGAGTTGTTCGAGGCCCTGGACAAGTACCTGACGCGATAGGAATCGACCTATCCGAGTGTCGACGGTATCGGCAATTCGCGGTGACGGTGCCCCGTGGCCGCGAAAACGGCATTGGCCAGGGCGGGGGCCACGGGCGGTAACCCGGGTTCGCCGATGCCGCCGGGCGCCTCCGCCGACGGGACCAGGTGCACCTCGATGGGCGGGGTTTGCGAGAACCGCAGTGCGGGGTAGCTGTCGAAATTGGCTTGTTCCACCGTGCCGTTGCGAAGCGTGATGCGTTGGAACAGTGCGGCGGACAGACCGTAGACGACACTGCCCTCCAGTTGCGCACGCACCGTATCGGGATGGATCGCGATCCCGCAATCGGCGGCGATCACCACTCTGTCGACCGATAGCCGGCCCTCCTCGTCGGCCCGGACATCGACGACGGCGGCCGTGTAGGTGCGACTGGTGTAGTACCAGCACGCCGCGATGCCGCGACCCGCGCCGGCCGGAAGTTCGGCGCCCCAGCCGGCCTTTTCGGCCGCCAGCCGCAGAACCGCGGCCTGGCGTCCCGGATCCACTACCTGATCGGCTGCATTGGGGTTGGGGGAGAAGGCTTCCCGACTGGCCAACAGGTCGAGCCTGAAAGCCAGCGGGTCCTTGTTCGCGGCGATGGCCAGTTCGTCGATGAAACTCTCGACCGCGAAAATGTTGTAGGAGTAGGCGACGGATCGCCACCAGCCCTGGCGAACCACGGAATGCAGCTCGCTGAAGGCGAAGCGCCGGTTGGCGATGGCGTAGGGCAGATCCATGGTGCTTCCATGCGATTCGGGTTCGTGGGCCGCGGCGTGGCCGACACCGTTGTAGGTGCTGCTGATCGAGCTGGAAAACAAGTGATGATGTAGCGCCTCGGGCTTACCGTCACTATCCAGGACGCCTTGCATGAGGTGAATGTTGGAGGGGCGAAAAAAGCCGTGACGCATGTCGTCCTCGCGCCGCCAGACCACTTGGATCGGTTGGCCCGTTTCACGCGCCAGAATGGCCGCTTCCAGAACGAAGTCCGGGTTGACCCGTCGTCCGAACGCGCCGCCCATGCGGATCACGTTCACGGTAATCGCCTTGAGCGGCAAACCCAGTGCCTCGGAGACCGCCCGGGCGGCCCATCCTGGTGATTGCGTGGGCGCCCAGATTTCGCAATGAGAGGCGCTGGCGATGGCCGTGCAGTTCATGGGTTCCATGGGAGCGTGGGCCAGAAACGGCAAGGTGTAGACCGCCTCCACGGTCTCTCGGCCTTCGCTCAGGGCCTTCTGCGCGTTGCCGGACTCGTGGACCGTGATTCCCGGTTCCCCTCGGCGTTTTTCGAACTGTGTCGCCAGATCGCCGCTGTTCTCTTTTGCTCCGTTCGCGGGTTTCCATGTCACCACGAGCGCTTTGGCCCCCTGCATCGCCGCCCAGGTGGTATCGGCCACCACGGCCACGCCTGGGCTCATGTGATTGGGGGCGGATCGGCCGGACAGCGGCACGACGCTGTGAACCCCGGGCACCCCCTGTGCCGTGGCAGGGTCGTGGCTCTCCAGCTCGCCGTCGAAATAGGGGCAGCGAACGATGACCGCGTAGCGCAGGTTCGGGCGTCGGGTGTCGAGGCCGAATGCCTGGGTGCCCCGCACGATGTCCGTCAAATCGGGATTGGGCACCGAGGTACCGATCAGTTTGAACGCTTTCGGATCCTTGAGCACGGGGCTTTTCGGAATCGGTTGTTCGGCCGCGGCTCGGGCCAGCGCACCCAAGCTCGTCTTGGTTTGGGGATCGTGCGCCACGCGAACCGTGCCTTCGCTGATTTCGATCTCTTTGTCCGAGACGCCCCATTTCTTGGCCGCCGCCCGAACGATCATCTCGCGGGCCGCGGCGCCGGCCTGGCGCATCGGTTGCCAGAGCGCGATCACACTGTAACTTCCGCTGACCTGTTGGTCCCCGAACCGTTCGTCGAAGGGGGCCTGTTTCAGGTCCACGCGGGACCATGCCGCGTCCAATTCTTCGGCGACCAACATCGCCAGGCCGTGGCGGACCCCTTGACCCATCTCGGGTTTGGGCACGACCACCGTGATGCGGTCGTCTTCGCCGATTTCGAGCATGGCGCCCACGATCAAGTTGCCGGATGCCTCGTCGAACCGGGCCTTTTCACCGGGTGAACAGCGCGGCAGCGAGACCGCCAACACCAGCGCGGCACCACCGCCCTGGATCACTTTGAGAAACGATCGACGATCCATGTGCGAATCTCCCTAATTTCTCTTGTGCTGTGACTGCGGCACTATCATTTCCCACTGACGGAAGGAGAGCAAGCAAAAAGCAAACGGGACCTTCTCGCTCGAAATCCGCGTCTTTGGGGAGGGATCGGTTTGGGGCATATGCTAAAATGAATCCATCATCGAAACATACATGGTTTTTTTAGTCATAAGCTTGTTTTTTCGTGCTCCACGGGTAGAGGAAAAACCTTGAATTCTCAATAAGCACGGTGATTTGGCATGCACTGTAACGGAGGAAGTTCGTGTATGGGCGCACAAAAGTATCTTGATCCCCGCCCCATTCAGGCGATTCCCATCGCCACCCTGCGGTTGGTGGTCGATATGTTCGAATCCGAGGTTCCGAGCACACTGGAGCGTCTACAGACGTTCCTCGGCGAGGGAGACGCGGAATCGATGGGGGAAGAGGCTCATCGACTCAAGGGAAGCTGTCTGAGCTTGGGGGCGGTGAGTATGGCGGAAGAATTGAAAATCCTCCAAGATTTTGGATTTTCGAAATCTCTCGAAAAAGTGCCGGTTCACCTCGAGCGGTTGGCGGAATTGTTCCCGCCCACACTGTCTGCCCTGCAGCAAGAATTGCAAGTGCGGATCGATCAGGAGTCCTGAAACGGGAAAACCCGGCAGCCCAATCTTTTGGAAGATGCCGGGTTTTGAGAGTTCAGTGAGTTCATTGTCGTAGTGACGTTTGGCCTAAAGCCATTATTCTTGTCGGTTCGAACCCCAGAAAAACTTGATTTTCGCGGCCTTCACTCCTTGGTGCAGACCAGGACCCAGACCCGATGCGGGATTTCCAACATCTGATCGGCGTATTTGAGTTCCAGTAAACCCTTCAAGGAGAGATCGAAGCGGATGGTCTGGTCTTTGGACATGGTGCCGGTTACGCCGTGTGTGGCCCGGATCCGACCGCGCCATGCCTCGGGTGTGTACGGCACCACCACGTCGAAAGAAAAGGTTTCCAGGTAACCGAATCCGGCCTTGGCTACATCCAGGGTCCAAGTCCCGTAGATGCCCACGCCGCCACCGTACACGATGTGCGGTTTGGGTTGCATCGGGTTGAAGGCTTCGATCAGGTTTTCGGTGGCCTCCACCACCGAGCCGGGTAGGTTCAGCCAGTCGAAATGGGCGATGGCCAGTTGACCGCCGCGCTTGAGGACGCGATTCACTTCGCGGGCGGCGTTGGGCCGGTCGAGCAGGTGCCAGCACTGACCCGCCGTGACCGCATCGAAGTAATTGGAGGGCATGTTGGTCGCGGTCGGATCACCCTGGACCCAGTTGATGCGCAGGCCTTCGAACTCGGCGATATTGCGGGCCGCCGCGATGTGGGCGGCGCTGGGCTCCAGGGCCGTCACCTGGCAGCCACGCTGTGCGAAGCCGCGCGTCAGGGTGCCCGTACCCGCGCCGAAATCCAGGATGTTCTGGCCCGTCAGGCCGATTTGATGGGATGCCAGCCGGTCGAAGGTGACCTGGGGAAAGCCCACCCGGTACCGCACGTATTCGGATGAAGTTTTTCCGTATTCAACGCCGTTCACGTCAACCTCCGCGTGTTGTTTGGGGATGCGTCGCGCGATCGATCGCCGTCGCATCGGCGCACGCCGATCGGGCTTGATCGGGCGGGAGGACGAATGGGAGGGCGAGCCCTCAGAGTTTGGTGGCGGAAACCAGGGTCAAGTAGCGGCCTTTGTGATCCAGGGCCAAACGGGTGATGCCCTTCAACCCCTGATCGGCGAGATCCGCGATCTGGCGCCATTGCTTGTCGCGCTTGGGGTGGAGCAGGTACAACCGGGACTCGCGAGCCATCAACAGCGCGCCGTCGGGTGTCCAGACGTAATCTTCGGCGCCCTCGACGGTCTCCGCCAAAACCTCGCGCTTTTGATCGGACAACCCGAGCTGGAGGATTTGCCAGGTTTTGCCCTCGGGTTTGTGGACCGCGTAGAGGCTTTTCTTGTCGGGAGCCAAGGTGAAACAGCGGCCCACGTCGTTCAGCAGGGTCTTGGGTTGGCTTTTGGCGACGTCCACCCAAACCAGGCGATGGGGCTCACCCACGATGAACAGGGCCAATTGCGTGGGCGACAGCCAGGTGTGGTATCCCACCGAAGTCACCTCCGGCAGAATGAGGCGGGGCTCTCCGCCGTCCAGTGGGAACTGCCACAGCCGCTGGGTTTGATCGGCCTCGACCCGAACGACCGAGAAATGGCGTCCGTCCATCATCAGGGTCGGGCTGAATTCACTCTCGGGTGTCGCGGTTACCTGGGTGGTGTTTCCCGACTTGGGGTCGAAGCGGAAGATATCGGTCTGTTTCCCATCGCGGGAAGCGGTGTAGAGGATTTGGCCGTCGGGGAGAAAGTGAGCCTGGTTTTCGTAACCGGGCTGCTTGGTGATGTTACGGGCGGGACCCAGTTTGGGAAGCGATCGACCGTCCTCGGATTTGCTCCAGGAGAGCTCGACCAGGAAGATGTCGTTATCGGGTAACTGACTGAAAGCCAAGGGAGATAATAGAGCGAGAAGACAAAAAGGCAGGTAGCGCATGATATCCTCGGCAGTAAATACTTTTGGGGCGGCTGGCTTGGACGAGTGGTGGAGAATTGCCGCGATGTGGTGGGTTGATCCGATCATAGCAATTTATTCGTGAATCGTTGTAGCGGGAAATGGGTGTCTGTTGGTAGGATCACCGCTCGACCGTTTGTGAATGAGGGGTCCTTTGCGCACGATCGCCGCACGCCGCGGTGTCGGTTGGCGTGGTTACGGCCGTGGGTCGGTCCGTTTCGTGTGACGTTCGGATGCTAGGATGCAACATGGTAGGCCGCTGGTTCCCCAACGAACGGCTTTGACTTTGCCTTGGGAGAGGGAACATGCCCGTCAAAGTGATCTTGGCGGAGAAACCCAGTGTGGGACGCGATATCGCGCGGGTGCTCGGCGCGAATCGGCGCGGCGACGGCTTCATCGCCGGTCGCGGATTCGTGGTGACCTGGGCGTTGGGACACCTGGTCCAGTTTGCCGAACCCAACGATTACGGTTCGCCCTGGTCGGGACGCTGGTCTTTTTCTCAATTGCCGATCATTCCCGAGAATTGGGAACTGAAGAGCCAGGAGCGTACCAAGGACCAGTTGAAGGTGGTGCAGCGTTGGTTCAACGACCCCGAAACCGAGGAAATCATTTGCGCCACGGATGCCGGCCGCGAAGGTGAGAACATTTTCCGGCTCATCTATCGGTTCACCGGCTGCACCAAACCGTTCCGCCGGCTCTGGATCTCGAGCCTGACCGACGAGGCCATTCGGGAAGGTTTCGCCAATCTCCAGCCGGGCTCGGATTTCGACGATCTGGCCGCCGCCGCCCTGGCGCGTACCCAGGCCGACTGGCTGGTGGGCATGAACATGACGCGCGCCTACACGGTCCACAACAACATGCTGTGCACCATCGGCCGCGTGCAGACGCCGACCTTGGCGATGATCGTGAAGCGCGACTGGGAGATTCGGAACTTCGAAAAGGCCTACTACTACGAATTGGCCGCCGATTTCACCGAGGGTTTTACGGCGAAATACCTCAACGAGGACGGTAAATACCGCATCGACAGCAAGGTGGTTGCCCAACGCCTGCACCAGCAGTTGTCGGTCAACGAGACGGGCACGGTGCTCAAGGTCTCCAAAAAGAAGAAACGCAACCGACCGCCGCAACTGTACGATCTGATCACGCTGCAAAAGGAAGCCAACAAACGCTTCGGGTTCACCGCGCAACAGGTTTTGACCTACGCCCAGCAGCTCTACGAAAAGTTCAAATTGATCACCTATCCGCGAACCGAGAGCCGCCACATTTCCGAGGACATGGCGCCCCAGCTCCCGCGCATCCTGGCCAATCTGGAGCATCCCCAGGCCCCGCTCGCCCTGGAGCGCTTGCGCGGCGGCCACAAGCTCGGCAAGCACTACATGGACAAGACCAAGCTTTCCGATCACCACGGCATCCTGCCCACCGGGCGCCGCCCGCCCAGCAACCTCAGCGGCCCGCCCGCGCTGATCTACAACATGATCGTCACGCGCTTCGTGGCCATCTTCCTTCCCGACCAGGTCGTCGAGGAAACCACGGTCACGATCTCGATCGGCGACGCCACCTTTCAGGCCAAGGGCTCGGTTGAGCTGGAGCGCGGTTGGAAGATCGTGGAACCGCCGCGACGGAAGAAGGAGCCCGCGCCGGGAGAGGACGGCAAGGCGACCAAGAAGGACGACGAAAAGGACTTTGGACGCCAGGCCTTGCCGCCCCTGCAAAAGGATCAGGTGGTTCACATCGACGAAATGCGCCTGGTCGAGCGCGAAACCGCACCGCCCAAACCCTACACCGATGCGACCCTGCTCACCGCGATGAAGAATGCCGGGCGCGAAATCGAGGACGACGCGCTGGCCGAGGCCATGAAGGAATCCGGGCTCGGTACGCCCGCCACCCGAGCCGAGATGATCGAAAAATTGATTCGCACCCGCGTCATCGAACGCCGCAAAAAGGCGCTCCATCCGCTTCCCAAGGGCGATGCCCTCATCGGCATGGTCCAGGAGCCATTGCGCAGTCCCGAACTGACCGGAGCCTGGGAACAGCGCCTCAAGGACATCGAAAACGGCAAGCTGGGCGCGGACCAGTACTACCAATCGATCGTCGCCTTCATCAAGGAGCTGCTGCCCCAGGTGCGCAACAGTAAGGCACTTCGCGGTGCCGATTTCGAGCCGCGCCCCGCCAAAACCGCCAAGGCCGGGTCCGTCGGGGCGGCGACCGACGGGAAAAAACCCGCTTCCCAAGGCGATGGCGGAGCGGTCGCCGATGGCGCCTTGGATCCCAAACCGCGAGGTTTGGATACCCTGGGTACCTGCCCGAACTGCAAGCGCGGTTGGATCATCAAGGGAAAGAGCGCCTATGGGTGCACGCGTTACCGCCCCGGTTGCCGATTCCTGATTCCGCTGGCGCCGGCGAGCAAGAAGCTGACCCAGAAGCAGGTGACCGAGCTGATCGAAAAAGGCAAGACGCGGGTGATCAAGGGCTTCAAGCGCGAAGACGGGCAAACGTTCAACGCCCGCCTCGTTTTGGGCGCCGATCACGCGTTGCAGTTCGAACCGGTGGAGGCCAAACCCAAGAAGGATGCGCCTCCGGACGATCTCCACGACCTGACCTGTCCCCGCTGCGGCCAGGGCCGAATCATCCAGGGCAAACGCGGATTCGGGTGCAACCGGTTCAAACAGGGATGTCGCTTCGTGGTGTGGAACGAGTATGCGGGGAAAACACTGACTCCCAAGCAGATACGGCGACTGCTCGAAAAGGGGAAGACGACGCTGATCAAAGGATTCAAAGGCGAGGATGGCTCTTCGTACGGCGCGCGGCTGGTGTTGGACGCGCAGAAGGAAGTCCAGATGGCGCGCGAATAAAAACGAGCGATCGCCCTTGATCGGCCCTCGCAGGTTTTGGAATGGATGGCCCATTCGACTTTTTCAAGACTTTGAATGACCGTCAAGCATTCTGTTCCTAGATGGATGACGAGGGTCAGGTAGATTTGTTGATCTTCTTGAATTAACTGCAGATAGTCTTTGATGTGTCTTGAAATTGCCGATTGTTCAGGGTTGAGTCGACTCTTTGTTTGAACTGAATATCGTCTTGATGACCTGAATCACTTCTTTTGGCGATGAGGCGCACCATGTTGTATGCAAAGCCGGAGGCATTACCCATCGAATGAATCCGTCTTACTCAACTGTCCGAAGAAGTGTTGGCGTGGGCGAGGCAGACGAATGGCTTCGCCGGTAATCGAACGTGCACCCCGTGTGTGACCCTCGCCCGCGTTCCCCCTACGGCAGTCATCCGCCACCCGTCCCCGATGGTTCCCCCACCGCTTACCCTTTGAGTGCCGAACCTGTACCCATCGCTAGGTTCGGGGCTCGCCGTACCTTTTGCTCGATCCGTCCCTCCGTGAGATCGGCCGGTGCGGCACTTACGCGGCGTTGTTGCTCCACAACGCCGCTTTTTTCTTTTTTGGGGTACCTCTTTTCCAAAGACACTCAAGGGGCCCATTTCACCAGGGGATGGGAGAGATCGATGCCTTCGCTGCTCGGCACGACGCGAATGCCGTAGGCTTTCAGCCCGTTGCGGGTCGGCACGTAGGTGCCCTTCCACCGGCTGCTGCATTCGGTTCGTTCCGTCAGCGCGAGCGGCATGACCACCAATTCGTGAAACTGGCCGTCGTGATCGCGGCGTGCACTGACGAACTCGACCCGAAGGGCCTCGGGCGGGAGATCCGGATGGTGGACCTCGACCAAAATGGGCACCTTCTGGCCGTGGCACACCGATTCTTCGCGCAGCACTTCCACCCTGGCCTCGACGATGCGGGTGTGGGGCCAAGCCTTGTCGATGCGGGCTTTCTCCGCGGCCAGCGAGCGGGTCGCCGCGTATTCCAGCTCGCTCAGTTGGCGGAACCGTTCCTGAATCGGCAGGTAATATCGTTGCCGGTATTCGTGGCCGACGCGACTCGAGGTGAAATGCGAGATCGCCGCGATCATCGATTCCTTGCTCTTTGTCAACCAACTGGCGGAAGGACCCACCAGACAATCCTTGAAGTAGGCCGGAATCACCGTTTGTTCCAGCAGTAGATAGAGGTGTTGGCTGTCGAATTCGTCCTGGTAGTCCTGACTCTCGTTCTGCAGATTCTTGCCGATTGTCCAGCCGTTTTCCCCGTTGTCGCCCTCGACCCACCAACCCGCGGGAATGCTGAGGTTGAGGGCGCCGTTCAAGGCCGCCTTGATACCGGAGAGACCGGTGGCCGAGGCGGGCACCACGGGCGCGTTCAGCCACAGGTCACAGCCTTGGACCAGGCGCTTGGCCATGGCGATGCCGTAATCTTCGAGGAAGATCAACTTACCCAGGAACTCCTCTTCGCGACACAGGCGGTAGGCGTTCTCCAGCAGTTTCTCGCCAAACGTGTCGCCAGGTTGGATCTTGTCGGTGAAAAACACCATGACGGGGCGGTCTTCGAGGTTGACGATGCGGGCCAGGGTGGCCGGGTCCCGAAACAGCAGATTGGCGCGTGAGTGCGGGGTGAAGTCGTGGGAGAAGCCGATGATGAGGGCGTCCTCGCGCATGTTTCCGATGATCTTGGTCAACAGGCTCGGCGAGTCTCGGCGCTTGTGCCAGGTGTGTTCGAGGTGGCGTCGCACGTCGTGAACCAATTTGGATTTGAGCTCTTGGCGAATGCGACGCAGGTCTTTGTCGGGGATCTCGCGCAGGCTGTTCCAGTCGGGGGTGGTGTCGGTTTCGGAGCGCCAGTGTTCGCCGATATTGCGGGACAACAGCTTCTGAATCGGGTCGGCCAACCAACTGGCGGCGTGGATGCCCTCCGTGACGCAGGTGATGGGCAGCTCCGAATAATGGAATCCCGGGGCGATGGTCTGCAGACGGTGGCGCAGCGATTCGCGGTGGGTCTGGCTCTTGGCGACCACGGTACCGGATGCGCGAATGGCCAGCAGGGTCATGGAAAAGTGATGGTGGCCGGGCTCGCTGCGCTGGGCTTTGGATCGCGCCCCATCGGGTGGTGCCGACACCTGGCCCAATGGTTCGGGCCGACTCGATTCCGGCCAGGCCCCCAGTGCCATGATCTGGGACCACGAGGTATCCAGTGCGTGGCGGTAGATACTGAAGTAGGGGCGCATGGTGTCCTCGTCGAAAGCGCCACTGTCCAAATCGGGGTGTTTCCCGGCCTGATGCAGGGTGACCAGGGTGGACTGGCGCACGAATTCCCAGGCCGCCTCGAAATCGAGGTTCGTGTGGTGGATCAGGTACGCGGCCCGACTCAGCGCCGCCAGGGCGCCGGAGCAGTCGTTGAGATGCCAGACCTGCGGTGCGAATCCCAGTTCCCTGATGAGGTTGCAGCCGCCGATACCCAGGATCATGTACTGCTGCAAGCGCAGTTCGTTGTCGCTGGGATTGCAATCGCGAGTGATATGGCGGTCGCGTTCGTGATTGTCAGGGTGATCGGTGTCCAGGAGGTACAGCGAAACCGCGCCCACTTGGACCAACCAGATCTGAACGGTGACCTTGCGTCCCGGAAAGACCAGGGTCGTCAGGAACAGGCTGCCGTCCTCGCGCTTCAAGGGCCGAAGGGGCAGGGAAGTGAAGTCGGACTCCAGTGGTTCGTGGAGTGGATGTCCCTGCAAATCGAATTTTTGGACGTAGTGGCCGCGATGGAATGCGAGGCCCACCGCAATCACGGGCGCGCTGAGGTCGCTGGCGCTCTTGAGGTAATCGCCGGCGGTGATGCCGGAGCTGTTCTGGTACAGCGGCAGGCACTCGTGGATGCCGAATTGGTAGGAAAAATAGGCGATTTCGGGTTTGGCCATGCGCTCCCGGCGTTGGGTCTGGTAGGCGTCGAAAGAGGCCAGGACGCGGTCCAATCTATCCAGGAAAATGGGATCTTGGGCCGCCTTGTCCAGTGTTTCCTGGGGAACCGAATCCAGCAGTTCGACCGGATTGTGGCTCGCTTCGAACCAGACGTCGGGTGAAAGGTCCCGAAACAGGGTTTCGGCATCCGGATGCCAGGACCACCACAGGTTGTAGGCCAGCTCGCGCAGCCGGGTCAGGGAGGTGGGGAGGATGTTGAGCACGGTGAACGGCTTCATGATGGGCCGCAGGTGGTCCTGACTCTCCAGCGGATGGCCTGTGGGCCGGTCTTCCCAAATGGTTTCGGGATGGGTATTGCCTTGGCCGTGGAAACGCCGATCGCGCGTGAGCACCGCCTCGTGATAGGCCTCCAGGTAGTAGCGAATGTACACCGTCCAGTGAATCGCATCGGCGATTTCCTTGGCCTGGCTGCGACGTTTCTCGACCTGGGTCGGCTCTGCCGGGCCGATGCCGCGCAACATGTGTTCGGCGAGGTCGCGCGTCGCCTGTTCGTAATCCGCCTGGGCGCGCGGCATGACGTAGCAGGCCTCGGGATGCTGCACCGATTCGGCGATCCAGTTTCCGAATCCGGACAGGTCGGAAGTGATGGTGGGTACCCCGCAGGCCAGCGACTCCATGGCACTGAACCCCCACGATTGGTAGTGCGAGGGATACACCGAAAGGTCGAAGGCCGGAATCAGTTCCAGGAAGTGGCGCGGCAGGATGGCGTCGCTGCCGTCCAGTTGGGTGGGAATGAAGATGACCTTGATGTGGTCCGCCGCCTCATTGCGGATGTCCAGGCGTTCGAGGTGGGCCAGCAGGGGATCGTCCTCGGGTAGCGACAGTTCGTGGGTGATCAGTTGCGGTTTGGATACCGGACTGACGCCGTTCAACGCGTTCAGCAGCTCCGTTTTCGGGGCCTTGGCCCCGCAGGGCATCAACAGAAAGAGCACCATGTGGCGGTCGGATTGTTCGAGCGATTCCTCCATGAGCGGCAGGCTGTCCAGGATCAGATTGAGGCCCTTGTTGACGTATTCGTATCTTCCCGAGGTCAACACCAGGCTGGTTTTGGCCCGATCCAATTTCTGGTTTGTCATGGCCTCGGTCAACCGGAACAGTTCGTCGCGAATCGCCAATCGCCGTTCGGGTTGCAGGTAATCCTTGTTGGGGAAAGGGTCCGGAAGCGCGTTGGGCAGGATCAACCCCGGTTGGAGATCGTGAAAGACCTGGATTTCCGTCGCGGTGATCGCCGATATGGCGGTGAGACAGTCGGCCTCGGTCATGCAGGCCGCTTCCAGCGACACCTTGGCCATGACGCCCAGTGCCGCGGCCCGTTCCTGGGTGTGGATTTTCTCCATCGAATTGATCAGGTTCTCCCCGGTTCCCGCGATGCCGCGACCGAGGACGGTGTGATGGGCCGTAAAGACCTGGGCCACTTCCGGGCGAGTCTGTTTCAGGTAGAGCAGTCCCGCCCCCACATGCCAGTTGTGCCATTGGGCCAGCACATCGCGTCCGCGGGCTCGTTCCTCCGCGAAGTTGGCGATGATCTGTCCGGCACGATAGCCGAACAGCACCGGTTCCAAGTAGTCCCAATCGGCGTTGACCGAATCCACGCGGTAGTTGTGCCACAGCCATTCCAGGATTTCTCCCTTGCTGCGGTAAGCGCCCGAAAAGTCCACCAGCAGGCAACGCGGATTGCCGGGAACCTTCCAGCGTCCGGTCAGGACGCGCAGTCCTCGTTCGGCGAGACCGCCCAGCCATTTGGCTTCGAAGGGTTCCGGCGCGAACCAGATGTGGGCGTCCTCCGCCTGGTCCGGATGCGGGGCGATCAGGTAGTAGTGATCACCGTAGATCCGGCTCATTTTCAACGCTTTTCCCAGTAGGACCTGGCGGGTGGATCCGCTTTTCTCGCCGAGCTCCCAGCAGACTTCGAAGACGTAGTAGGAATCGGTTGGTTCGCGTGGAGGTGAGATCATGTTCACTCCTTTTTCCGGTACGACGGGTCCGTTGTTCCGCACGGCATGTGCAAGGACGTACGTGCCCGCGAGCCGGAGCGCGCTCCAGGGGTCCTTTTCCGGATGGCACGGGCGAGGACGGTGCCGAAGGTCCAGGGCGGGGATCGATGGAGCTGATCCTTGACGACAGACTACTCAAATCTACGTTATCGGTCTTTTTGTGAATTGTTATTATTCTACCTGGAAACGACTTGGACGGACGAGCAATTCCCGCGGCATCCATCGATCTCGATGGGAGGAGATCCCGAAACCTTTCGGTCTCTCGCGAGGGTTCGCGATCGTCCCGGCGCGAAGGGCGCCTGTTCACGAAATAAACGATGGCCGGAGGAGGCTGGATTTGGTGGAACGGAATGAACGAGCGGAAGGCGACGAAGAACGCCGTGATCCTTCATGGAAAGAGACTTTTCGCGAGGCGTTTCTCAGGTATGTCGCCGAACACGGGCGGCGACCGAATACGATTTATGCCTTCGCCAAATCCCTGAATGCGACCGAGGCCGATTTCTTCTCTTGCTACAACGCTTTTTCGGCACTGGAAAAGGATGTATGGCTGGAGTTTCACCGACAGACCTGCGAGGTGTTGTCGGGCGATTCGGCCTTTGCCGAATACAGTGCGCGCGAGCGAATGCTGGCCTATGCCTACACCCTGATCGAGCAGCTCAAACCCCAACGCGGCTTCGTGTTGAATGCCAACTTGGGATTGGATCCCTGCCCCTCTTTCCTGCAAACCTTTCGGCGCGAGTTCCTCGAATGGGCGTCCCAATTGACGACATTTGCCGAGGAACAGGGTGAGTTTGCCGAACGGCCGCTGTTGAAACCGGATTATCCCCAGTTATTCTGGATGCTCGTGCGGTATTTGATGCAATTTTGGGTACGCGATGAGTCTGCCGATTACCAGGAAACGGACGAGGCGATCGAAAAAGCCGTTCACGCCATGTTCGACACGGCGCAACCCAATTTCCTGGATTCTTGGTTCGATTTGGGTAAGTTGATGCTCCGACAGTTCGGCTCGTTTCGCTAAGGTGGGCGAGAAGTTCGGATCTGGCCGTCGTTCAGTGGTTTTTTTGAAGTAGCCTTTGTCGGTCGGGTGCGTGCATATTTGGTCAAGGTGCAGTATCCGTGTTGATCTGGTGGCTTGGCCACCGGCCGCGTTCGCCTGACCGTCGAATACGGTCGACCATCGCGGTCATGGTGAAAGGTCGTGCTTCACGTACGAATGCGTGTCCCTATGGGTCTCGATGAGGCGCCTGTTTTCTCAATTGTGGTTTCCCATGCGAATGTCCGACTTTGCCCTTTTCAGAGGTTGTCATGAAGGAACAGGAACAGATTCCCACATCCAAGGTGCAGCGGGCCATGCGGTTCGCGCGGACCGGAGCCAAGGTCGGCGGAAATTACGTCAAGCACTATTCGAAGAAACTCCTGGATCCCAGCCTGGATCGCGAAAATCTTCATCAGGAGAATGCCCGCGACATCTATCACTCGCTCAGTGAGTTGAAGGGCAGCGCCCTCAAGGCCGCCCAGATGATCAGCATGCAGCACGATCTGTTGCCGGCGGCCTACCGCAACCAATTCAGCCAGGCTCAATATTCCGCACCGCCGTTGTCCTACCCCCTGGTCGTCAAGACCTTTCGCGAATGCCTGGGCCGAGAGCCGGGCGCCCTGTTCGATGCCTTCACCAAGAGTGCGGTCAACGCCGCCAGCATCGGTCAGGTCCACCGTGCCGAGTGGCAGGGTCAGGTGCTGGCGATCAAGATCCAGTATCCGGGAGTTGCCAACAGTATCGTGAGTGATCTGAGGATGTTGCGCCCTCTGGCCGCACGTATCCTCAATGTCAACGGTCGCGAACTCGACAGCTTCATGGAAGAGATCGCCCAGAAGATGTTGGAGGAAACCGACTACGAATTGGAGCTGCGCCGTTCGCAGGAGATCAGCTCGGCCTGTGCCCATTTGGAAGGCGTGTTCTTTCCCCGGTACTATCCCGAATTCTCCGGAAAACGCATCATCACGATGGAGTGGCTGGAGGGCCTGCATCTCGCGGATTTCCTGAAGACGAACCCCTCCCAGGACACCCGCGATCTGGTAGGACAGCGACTCTGGGATTTCTACCATTATCAAATTCACGAGCTGTTCAAGCTGCACGCCGATCCGCATCCCGGTAATTTTTTGTTTCGGCCCGACGGAACCCTGGGGATTTTAGATTTTGGCTGTGTCAAGGAAATTCCCGAAAGCTTTTACAGGAATTATTTCGGTATGGTTCGTCGCGACCTGCTGGCGGAGGGCAACGAGGCCGAGCGCGACATCTTGTTTCGCAACATGGGCTTTATTTACGACCGCGACAGCCCTTCGGAGCGCCGCATGTTCACCGAGCTGTTTTGCGAAATGATCGAGTTGTTGGCGCGTCCGTTTCACAGCGATGTGTTCGATTTCAAGGACGAAACCTACTTCAAGCAGATCTACGCGATGAGTGAGCGGGTTCAGGCCGATCGCAATGTTCGCAGCAACAAAACCGTGCGCGGCAAAAAGGATGCGATCTACATCGACCGAACCTATTTCGGGATCTATCACATTCTGCACGACTTGGGCGCTCGTATCCAGATTACGCGGCCGGATTGGCTGAAGTGACTTAGGGTCGTTTTGTATCTCGGTCGGCGGTGACTTCCTGGTAAAAAAAGACTTACGCATAAGCAACCCTGCGCCTTCAGAGGAACCCCCTTCCTGCAAAGGACAAAAAAAAGAGAGCGGATCATCCGCTCCCTTTTGCTTATTCTCGTAGAAAATGGGGAGAGTTCACGAAAAAGTGACTAACGCGGGACCAGACGAGATCCCAATGAAGAGGAAGCAATTCGGTTTCCTGAAGTTTTCTGATCGCCGAAACCGACCGATTCGCGCTTCATGGGATGGGCAGCAGCGAGAACGATTCGACGGATGGTACGCCAGGAAGGGGCTACCGATTACTGGCTTCGAAGCTCAAAGACCTTTCATCCAGACTTCTTGGAAGAACCAGCCTCCAAAATTCTCCATTTTCACGAAGTATTCGCGCTTGGTCGAGTCGTACCAGCAACCGTTTTCGGCCATGGCGCGCTCTTGGCACTTTTCCTTGCGAACGAGGTTTTTGATGACCTCGCTGTTTTCCTTGAACGGAGAATACTGACAGATGTCGTTCAGCCGGAAATAGCCCTTCAACTTGAGGATCGAGTTGGCATCGGTCATGTTCTCGGGAATCGTTTTCAATTGTCTGGGGTCGATGTTGGTGGGGATGGATTTGAATTCGGAAATTCGGGAAAAAGTTTTCCGAAATTTGCTCATTTTCAGGACGTATTGGCTGCCCCGCGGCTTGAAAAAGCCGTAGTGCTCGTAGGTGTCGAGCCCCTGCTGCTCCGCGAGTTTGCTCAGCTTCGTCAGTTCCATGGTGGTCATGCCTAAGATGTCCTTGATTTTAGAGAACTTATACATGCCATCCTGGTTGAGGATTTCCTGAGGGGAAACGTCGTTGTCCACGTTGGGCCAATGCATTTCCTCGCGATCGAATTCGAACTTGCCGTTTACCAATTTGTCGAAGTTATTCATGTTATAGCCTCCGCGAAAGTGTCGTTAATTTCGTTTTATGGAATGAATTGAAAAATTTGAATATCTGATTCAGTGAAGGAAGCCCGGCACGCCATTTTAAAATGACAATTCAATGGATGTAAAGAGGTGGGAAAAAAATTGAATGCGGTTAGTTTGTCTGCTCCGGGGAACCCAGAATAGATAAAGAATGTGAATTAGTTGGGTTTTGCTTGCCTCGGAACAGGCTGTGTTTGAAGCCTTTAGGGTCGCACCCACACGCTTCCGAAAAACCAGGGGACGAAAAGCTGCATATCCACGAAATACTCGCGTTTGGTTTCGTCATACCAACAACCGTTGGTATTTTTTGCTTCTTCCTGGTTTTCCTGGCTGCGGACGGAGTTCTTGATCACCTCTTCGCTTTCCTTGAAAGGCGAATAAGCGCAGACCTCCTTGAGGTAGAAGTACCCATCCAACTCGATGAGCGAGTTGGCGTTGTGTATGGCAGTGGGGATCGATTGAACTTGGTCGAGATCAATGTTGGTAGGCAGGTTTTTTCGGCTGGTGTAGTCAGAATAAAAATTGCGAAACAACGACATTCTCACAATGTACTGACTTCCTTTTGGTTTGCCGAAACCGTAGGATTCGTAGGTGTTGATATTGTTCCGGAGTGCGTCCCGACTGATTTTCGTCAGGTCCGCGGTGGAAAGGCTGAGCTTATCTTTGATCTTGGAAAATTTGAACATGCCCGTTTGTACGAGCAGGTCTTCCTCGGTCCAAGAATCCTCAACGTCCGGCCAGGTCATCTCCTCGGTATCGAAGGAGAGTTCCGGCTTCTCTTTCTTACTGGATTTCAAGGCCATAGGCTTGGATAGACCTCCGTGAGTCGATATGGATCGTCATGTAGCGGTCGCTATAGCGGCACCAACCGCATACGAGTCTATGCATAAGTATTAACGACTCGTCAAATCTTCCGTTGCTCGATTTATTATAAACGCAATTGATTGCCAGCTATGGAGAATGCGGCGTTTTTGAGCTGGCTCACGCTATTTTATTCAATCCATGTTTCGTGGCCAAGTCGGAAAAAGTTTTTCCCTTATCGATTTGCCGCTCTTACGAAAGGCAAGTGGGCGCCAGTAAAGGCTTTTCAGCCGATCCAGTGACTTCAAAAAAAATATTGGCTCGGATCCAGCTCACGTGTTTTCAGGTCTTTCGGAAGTGTGAGCTGGCTGATACGGCGAATGTTTCGAGGAATTCTGACAACCAAAAGTACCCTCGAACTTTTACAAAGTCGAGCCTGAAGTTTAACAAAGTGTTTGGTCGCAAAAAATGTTCTGATTGAGATATCTGTCGCCGATCGATACTTCCTCGATCGAATGCGAGGGGTTTCACACCTTGAAAGTCGCGATGATCTGGTTGAGATCGTTGGATAATTCTGCCAATCTGCGGGCTTCCTGACTCAATTGCTCGGCTCCCGAGCGCGAGCCCTTGGCCTGACCGTCCAGGCTCTCGCAGATCTTCAACACTTCCTTGGAGGCCTTGTAGATCGAGCAGGCATCGTCCGCGATGATCTTGGCGCCCTCACCGGATTCCTGGGCTTTCAGGGTCACCGTCTGGGAAAATTCCGCGGACTCCTTGACCGAATGGGAGACCTGGTCCGCTCTTCGGGCCGAGTTGGCCATGCTCTGTTCGATGTCGATGGCGGTCTGGGTTTGTTGTTCCACCGCCGCCGCGATCTCTCCATTTTTCAGGTTGATGACTTCGATGATGCGCACGATGTCCTTGATGGCTTCGATCGCCAAGCCGGTATTGCTCTGTATCGCGCTGATTTTGTTTTGGATATTGTCGGTCGCCTCGGCCGTTTGATTGGCCAGTTCCTTGACTTCGTTGGCGACCACCGCAAATCCACGACCGGCTTCACCGGCACGTGCGGCCTCGATCGAGGCGTTCAGGGCCAACAGGTTGGTGCGTTCGGTGATTTTGGAAATCAAGCTGATGACGTCGCCGATTTCTCTGGCCGCGGTATCCAACTGATTGACGTTGGAGTCGGTGTGGATGGCCTTTTCCGAGGCTTCGATGGAGACCTGGCGGGCGTCGCGGACCGTATCGCCGATTTGTTGGATCGTGCGGCTCAACTCTTCGATGGCTCTCGCGACTTCGCCGACTTCCTGTGACATTTCCGCAGCGGCACCGTCGACCGAGATCAACCCGTCCTGGATTTGGCCGTTGATTTGGGCCATGCTTCCGACCGAATCCGCCGATTTCTTGGCTTCGGTGGCGATACCCGACAGTTTGGTGGAAGCTTCGCGGCTGTTTCGGGAGACTTTCTCGGTTTCTTCCGAGAGCCTTCCGGCAGTGGCCTCGCCGGCGAGACTGCTTTCCGTCAGGCGTTTCGATGCCGCCAGCAGTTCGTTGCCACTGGCGGCCACGTCGAGAATCATCTGCCGGATCTGCTCGTTGTAACTGTTGAACCAATTGGCCAGCTCGCCCATTTCATCGGTGGACATCACTTCCAGCCGATGGGTCAGGTCGCGCCGTTGCAGCATGTCCTGAATGTGGAACACCGTTTTGCGAACGGGGTTGGTGATGCGGTTGACCCACCACAGCGAAACCACGCAGGTGGCCAGGCAGACCAGGAGCCCGATCCACAATAATTGAAGGACCTCGGCGACGACCAGATTGCGGAGGTCGGTGGCGGTGAGGTCGACCGAAACCAGGGCGGTGGTGGTGCCGTCGGCGGCTTTGATGGGTCCGTACCCGGAGATATAGGAGTCGTTGGTACTGCGATAGAGACCGGTGTGGGTCGGTTCACCGGTGTCGAACAGGCGCTGCATGTCGGACTTGACCCCGTATTTGGCGGGGTCGTAGGTGGTCAGTGCCACGTCCTCGGCATTTTGGGTGATGACCACGAACTCCATCAGATTGCTCTTCGGCCGAAAGGTGTAAATCGGTTCGGAAATGCCCGTAGCCGTTTGCACGGCGCGCAACGTGGCCTGGAGCCGCTGGTACTCCGGTGTGTCGATGTCCGCTTTGCCGGAAATCGCCGCGTGCAGGTCCTGTTCGATCAGCAGAGCGGTGGTACCGGCGATTTGCTCTGCGCGAAGACCCAATTCATCTATGGCGGACCGGCGCATGATGTGGTAAGTCACGAAGATGAGTGCGACAGTCGTCAGGATCACAATGGCGACACTGTAAATGGTCAACTTCATTGAAAGCTTCATGTCGGTTCAAAGCTCCTTGGCCAGAATTCCGGCGGCGCCTAGAGATTAAATTGGAATAATGGGTACCTTTATTTCATCGCTCCTTTCTAGAATTCAATTAGTTTTTGTCCGGATTTTCGAAATGGTGTTGCTCCGATGAGGGGAAACCCTTTGATAGGAAGGGTTTCCCGCTTTTGAGAGGCGAGCGGAACCAGGCCCTGGTCGATGCGCGGTTCCGTTTATCTTTTGTGAGGGGCGGATGAGCGTTCAGTTCGATGACTCGCGTTCGGATTTGAACTGGTCCGTCAGACGAGTCTGGATTTCCTTGGGAACCGGTTCGTAATGGGAGAACTTGCGACTGTGGCGTCCGCGACCTTGGCTGATCGAGCGCAGGTTGGACGAATATTTCCATAGTTCGGCCAGCGGGATTTCCGCGTGGATGATCTGGAAGTTCCCTTCCGAATCCATACCCAACACCTTGCCGCGCCGCTGAGATACGTCGCCCATGACGGCACCCATGTACTCTTCCGGGATACGAATCTCCAATTCGTAAAGGGGCTCGAGGATGATGGGGTTGGCTTGGCCCATGGCCTCCTTCATCGCCAGCGAGCCCGCGATCTGGAATGCCATATCGGAGGAGTCGACGCTGTGATAGGAGCCGTCGAACAGCCGCACCGACAGGTCCACGATGGGACAGGTGGTGAGATATCCCTCGGCCATGGCCTGGGTGACGCCTTTCTCGACCGCGGGGATGTATTTCGAGGGTATGGCCCCGCCGACGATGTTGTTCACGAACTGGAAGCCGCCACCGCGGTGAAGGGGCTTGACTTCGATGTGCACGTCGCCGTACTGTCCGCGCCCACCGCTCTGCTTCTTGTAGCGGCGGTGAATGGTGGCCGGTTTGCGAATGGTTTCGCGGAAGGGGATTCGCGGCTCCAGCAGTTCGGCGTTCACACCGAAGCGATCCTGCAGCCGGTGAATGACCCAATCCAATTGCAGCTCGCCCTGCCCGCTGACGATGGTTTGCCGAATTTCACCGTCATAGTGGAAGTGGAAGGTGGGATCCTCCTGGTGCAGCTCCGCCAGACCCTTGCTCAGTTTGTCCTCGTCGCCTTTGCTTTCCGTGACCAGGGCCGCCCGAATCACCGGTTCCGGGAATTTGATCTGGCTGAGAACCACCGGACTGTTGGCGTCACACAGGGTGTCGTTGGTGTGGGCGTGCTTGAGCTTGATGATGCCGCCCATGTCTCCCGGCTCCAGCATGTTGGTCTCGTGCCGTTCCTTACCGTTGAGCATGTACAGGGTCGAGATGCGTTCGGAGGTGTTGTTGTTGGCGTTGTGTACGTCCATGCCGGTTTTCAGCACCCCGGAATAGACTTTCACGAACGACAATTCGCCCACATGGCTCTCCGAAATGGTCTTGAAGATTTGGATCGCCAGTGGTTCTTCCGCCCGACAGGCGCGCGAGACGATGTTGCCGTCGACGTCCTTGCCCGTGATGTCGGGTAGATCGGAGGCCGAGGCGCCGTACTTCACCAGGATTTCCATGATACGCGAGACACCGATGTTGTTTTTGGCACTACAGCAGAGGATGGGGTAGATTTCGTTGTGCTTGCTGGCATGGGAGAGCGCCCGCTTCAATTCCTCTTCCGAGATTTTCTGGTCGTCGAGATACTTTTCCATCAGCGCTTCGTCGTGCTCAATGATGGATTCCATGAACGCCAGACGATAGTCGTTGTACACGTCGCGAATGCTGTCGGGAATCGGTTCTTCGGTATAGGCACCGCTGCCGTCCGTCTGGTAGACCAGAACCGCGTCGCGAATCAGGTCGACGATCTTGGTGAAGCCGGCGCCCGTTTCCACCGGGAATTGCGCCACGATCACGTTGGGCCCGAATTGGTCCATCACTTCCAGGGCGACGCGGTCGAAGGAAATGTCTTCCTTGTCGAGCTTGTTGAAGACGATGAATTTGCTCAGGTCGTGTTTCTTGCCGTACTTCCAGTGGAGCTCGGTTCCGACTTCCACACCGGCGGAGGCGTCCACGGTGACCAGGCCGATATCGACCACGTGCATCGCGCCGTACACCTCGCCGATGAAATCCAGGTAACCCGGCGTATCGACCAGGTTGATCTTGTGCTCCATCCATTGAAAATGCATCATGCTGGTGCTGATGGAGATTTGTCGCTCGATCTCCTGGCGGTGGAAATCCGAGACGGTGTTGCCTTGTTCGACGGTGCCCATGCGATTGATGGTGCCCGCATTGAGAAGCATGGCTTCGGCAAGAGTGGTTTTGCCGGAGCCGCCGTGTCCGCAAATGCCAACGTTGCGAATATCGTCCACTTTCATTTATCGACCCCCGGTATGTGGAATGGCGAACTAAGGTCGGGCCCGGACAGCAAAAGTCAAGTGAACACAGGTGCTTGGATTCAATGCCAAAACCAGGTCGTGCGGCTTGTGCTGTGGGATTGTAAATTGCAGGTAAAGTACTTCCCACTATAGCCGAAAGCGATTCCGCATGCCACGGATAATGGCAAAATTGTGAGGCGCTCGTGGAGATTTCGTGATGTTTCCATCGCCCCACCGGGACCCGTTTCGCCCCGGTTCGCAACGGCCGAACGATCGGTGATTTCAAGGCCGAACCCATGGCTGGCGCGTGTTTTCGGCTTCTGGTATGCTATAGGGCCGCTCGCCCGCCGGCCGGTGCGAGCATTCTTCAGCGAGGCTTCCCCATGTCGTGGTTGAACGTTTCCAGACCGATGGTCATTCTGGCGCCGATGGACGGGTACACCGATCCCCCTTTTCGTCGCTTCATCAAGCACATCGAGCCGCGTGCCGTCGTCTTCAGTGAATTCCTCAGCGCGGCGCTGGCCGCCGGAAAACCATCCCTGGCCCCGACGATGTTCCGCGTCTACGACGACGAGCGTCCGGTCGTGATTCAGCTCTACGGTAAGGACCCCGACCATTTCTGCACGGCCGCGCGCCTGGCCGAGGAACAGGGGGCGGCCGGGATCGACATCAACATGGGTTGCCCCGCCAAAAAGGTCGTCGCCCACCGCCACGGTTCGGCCCTGATGCGCGAAATCGACCTGGCCTGCGACATCATTCGTTCCGTGAAGGCCGCCGTCTCGGTGCCGGTCACGGTCAAGACCCGCTTGGGTTGGGAAAACGATCGCAACCTGATTCCCTTCGCCCTGCGTCTACAGGATTGCGGGTTGGATGCGATCACCATTCACGGCCGCACCTACAGTCAGAAATTTGACGGTGAAGCCGATTGGCTGCCGATCTACGCGCTCAAGGACGCCTTGAGCATTCCGGTTTTCGGAAACGGGGACCTGGTGACGGCCGAACAGGCGCAGGCCAAATTGGGGAACCTGGACGGGGTGATGATCGGACGCGGCGCGGTTTCCGATCCCTGGCTTCTGCAGCGCGTCTGCGACGGCTTCGCGGGCAACGTCGGCGCGGCCCGCCGCATGTTACCCTTTTCTCATAAAGTCAAGGCTTGGAAGCGTTTCGCCCAAATGGCGGTGGCGACCAACCCCAAGAGCGAACGCCATGCCTGCCAGGCCTTTCGCAAATTTCTGGTGCGGCTGCACAAAGATCTCGGACTCTCTCCCGAGGTGCGGCGACCGGCGGTCCAAGTGGCGACGCTCGAAGATATCGAACGGGTTCTGGACCTGTTTCTGGACGCCTCGCAAGAGTTGAGCAGCGTGGTGTGACCCCGCCGCGGCCGATCGAATCCGGAAGCGGGAGAAAGTCATCGACCGACCGAAGCGGGGTTGACGGTTGGGTGTCTCGTGATGCCGGGTGAGGCCGCGCCTCACTTCTTGGCCGAGACGTGACCGATTTGATCGAAGTGCATGCCCAAATCACTGGCGGCCTTGATGCCCATCAACTGAAGCAGGGTGAGGGCGTTGTCACCTTCGGCGGCACCGCCGGCCATCTGAACCTGGGGAACCAACTGGGCTTGGGACATGTACTTGTATTTGGCCACTTCCACTTCCTGCCAGGCGGCGAGCTTGGCATCGAAGACCCGTTGCGGATCGAGCGCGTTCTCGGCCGCCGTGCGGCGCGCCTTGGCCAAGACTTCGAGACCCTCGGCTTCCTTGCGCTGGCGCTCGAGGATTTCCAACTGTTTCAGTTTGTTCTGACGCGCGACTTCGACCTCGCGCTGGGCGTTGATCTTGGCGACGGCCGATTCCTTCTGGGCCTTGATCTCGGCCTCCAGTTTCTCGCGCTCGGCGATGGCGCGCGCTTCGGCGATCGCCTTTTCACCGAGGGCATGGGCGGTCTTGGCTTCCTGCTGGGCTTTTTTCAGGTTCTGGCGGGCCAGGGCCTCGTCTGCCGCGGCCTTTTTCTGGGCTGCCAGGCGCTCGTCCACCCGGGGCTCGTAATCCACATCCTCGATCGAGGCCGAAACCACGACGATCTGGTAGTCCGAAAGCGGATTCTTGGTGCGAATGAAGGTCCCATCCTTGCTCTTCTTCTTCACGACCAGGACTCGGGCGCGGCGTCTGAGGGTGGTTTCCTCCGATGTCGCCGTTGCGGCTTTGCCTTCTCCACTGGTTTCCTCTTCGCTGGTGTGAATCGAATCGACGACCTGCTCGATCACGAAGATGCCGTTGCGGAGCTGATCGTCGAAATCCAGGGTCATTTGACCCGCACCGCCGGAGTAGTGCTCCTCGACGGACATGGTCCGCGCGGATGCCTTGGCCGTCTCGACCACCACGCGCTCCATCAAATTGGAAATCAGGCTCTGCATGCTGCCGAATTCGCGGTGGATGTTGATCATGGCCTCCTCGTTGGTGGGCAACCGGAAGCGCGCCACACCGCGAGCTTCACCCATGGAGGTGTCGAGGAAGCGCACCTTGATCCTCGGCAGTATCGAGGCCGCATCCGCGTTGTTGTTGCCGGTGAAGTTCACGGCAACGACTTTCTTGTATTCGTGAGGGGTTCCGAAGAAACGAAAATAGGGGCCCGGCTCGGTGATGACGCTCAGGTTGCCCGTGATCGATTGAAGCACGATGGTGGTATCCGCGCGGTTGCTGTCCACCATTTGGAAAAGCAGGAAAATCGTTGCGAAAATGAGGCTTAAGGTGATTCCGGCACGCATGGCAAGGCGAGAGGTTCCCCGCTTTCCGAACGAGCCGTCAGGATTCGTTATCGCGTTCTGATCGCTGTCTGACATGTGTTTCCTCCCACTGAAAGATATCTATTTCCATCGGGCGGAAATCTCCGGGGAAAAGTGCAGGCAAACCGGTGACAGGGTTCTGGGGAGGTGGTGCGGGAGAAAAACGACGCGAAGCGACCCGATTCGGGGAACCCGCATGCGCGTAAGAGACATAAAGCCTGTAGGTGGAGCAGCTTGCTCCACCAATCGAAGGGATCTGGCGTGGATCGGAATCGATCATGGAGAGATTTGGAGGCTCGACTTGTCTGCTCCGCTTTTTAATCACTCGATTTTGGGAAGTGTGGGCCGCTTCGAAAAGTCGGCCGAGCCGGCTTACCTACAGCCGCGCCGATCCTCGCAGCATGCGGGAACTCCTCAGAGGGGTGACTTCGAAGAGTACATCCGGCGGATGTACCTACCGGGCACGACGAATCTCTGGGGATTCGGGAACTCCTCGCTTGGGCCGCTTCGAAAAGTTGGCAGGGCCGGCCCTCATTGCATGCGGGAACTCCTCAGAGGGGTGACTTCGAAGAGTACATCCGGCGGATGTACCTACCGGGCACGACGAATATCTGGGGATTCGGGAACTCCTCGCTTGGGCCGCTACGAAAAGTTGGCAGGGCCGACCCTCATTGCATGCGGGAACTCCTCAGAGGGGTGACTTCGAAGAGTACATCCGGCGGATGTACCTACCGGGCACGACGAATATCTGGGGATTCGGGAACTCCTCGCTTGGGCCGCTACGAAAAGTTGGCAGGGCCGACCCTCGCAGCATGCGGGAACTCCTCAGAGGGGTGACTTCGAAAAGTACATCCGGCGGATGTACCTACCGGGCACGACGAATCTCTCGGCATGCGGGAACTCCGAGGCGGTATGGGGATCGGTGCCTGACGTTCGCCGCCGGCGGTGTTCCTTCGACGCCGCGATGGGGGAAGCGTTCAGTCCACCTTGGGGTGGGCCTGGGCGGTGCGCCAATAATCGCGGATACCCTTCAAGAAGGTGCGCAACTTCATGCGCGGGGTTCCCTTGCGGGCGTTCTGTCGGCCGATTTCCCAGAGATACCGGTAGTGCCGGAACAGCGACCGATAGGCGAACAGCAGGCCGTGGCGGTGATCGTACATGTGCGAGGGTTCGCCCGTGGCACCGTTGAGCTCGATGATCTTGAAGGCGCGGCCCTTGCGAAAGTCCTCCAGGTTCTCGGCTCGGATGTCGTAGCGCCCGATGAAGAAACCCGGCATGGATTGTGAGATGGTGTCGATCCGCGCCTCGAGTTCGGGCGTCAGCAAACGGGTGCTGTCGTTGAACACGGTGCCCAGGCAGTGGTTGCCGGAATTGACGAGCTGGATCACTTCGCCTGCCGGCAGTTTGCGTTCGAGGCTCCGTCGAAAGCGATTCATATAGATGTGGATGCGTCCCAGCCCCGACGGATTGCGCAGGATCAATTCCTCGAGCGACTGATTGCCGTCACCGGCGGCGATGGGGAACTCCTTGCCCGTGAGGCCCAGAACCCTGCCGTTCGATTCGTTGGGCAACCGCACGTAGTAGACGCCGAATTCGTAGGGGCCCGGCTGAAACTCCTGGGCCTGGATCAAGGCCGGGTAGGCGCCGAAATATTCGCGCGCCTCCTCGGTACTCTTGATGCGCCGCACGCCGGATCCACGTTGGCCCATGTCGGGTTTCAATATCAGCGGGTAGGACAGCGACTGGGACGCCATCCACGATGCCAGCTTCGACAGCCGATCTTCGACCGGACCCGGTTCGATGCCGATCCAGCGCACGAAAAAAGGATCCTGATCCTCGAAGGCGCCCATGATGCGGCATTTCGATTCACCGACGAAGCCGCTGTAGTCGATACCCGGGTTGGAAAGGAGCGGCAGGGTCAGCGCGCGGAAACGCAGCATCAGCCACAAGTTGTAAAAGAACACGGGAAAGTACAGCACCAGGATCGGCCAGAATTCCCAGCGAAAGATGCGGTGGACGCGGGACTTGACGCGGCGACGGACCTTCCAGTCGCTGAACATCATGACCAGGCGCAGCAGGAGGAACATGGTCAGGATGCCGGTGATCATCACGGGAATCTGGTATTTCTCGCTGAAGACCATCAGGGAAAGCAATTGCTCGCCGAACATCCAGGCCAGCAGCACCAGCAGTGGGGTCCAGACCGCGACCGCCACGGCCGAAGCCAGCAAAAAGTACTTGGCGCGCGAACCCAGCAGACCGGCCGCAAAGTACGTGGGCAGTCGAGTTCCCGGAATGAAACGGCAGACGATGACCACCATCATGCCGTTTTTGGCGAACCAGTCTTCGCATTGGTGGACTTTTTCCTCGGGAAGCAGATTGCGCAGAACGGGTAGCTTGAGCGCGGGTCGACCCAACACCAGGCCCGCCAGATAGAGCAAGCCGTCGCCGACAAAAATGCCCAGGAAACAACCGACGACCGCCACGACCGGGCTGATCGACCCCTGGGCGACCCAAATCCCCGCGCTGATCGTGGTCAAGTCTTCCGAAATGAGGGTGGAAGTGGCCAAGATGAAGATCTTCAGCCAGTCGGGAGCTTCAACGAGCCGGTCAAGCCATGGTTGCAATTGGGTTTGCCTCGAAAAAAGGATTCATGGGACGGAAGCCCGGGTCGGGGACCTGCTTAAAATGGGAAACCGCGCCGGAAAAGCAACGGCGGTTCGGGGCGATAATCTGCAAATTTTCTGGGGAAGAGCCGCCAAGCCCGAGGGGTCAGCAGCGTTAAGAGGACACCGGCCAAACAATATTGAAGGACTTGTTCGTTGAGGGTGGGCTCCAACATCATCTCGAGAAACTTGATGCGGTCTCCCAGGTACATGAAGGACAACGGACAGTAGATCACCAGCATGAACCAGAAGCCGCGATAGCGATTGACGAGGCATTGGAGCGCGAACACCAGGCCGGTCGCGGTGAAAAACAGCTCGCGATATTTGACACGTGGCGGCTCGTCCATCAAGGGAACCAGGCCCTGGGCCCAAACGAACGCGAACACCAGAAAAAAGGCGGCGAGCAGAATTCGCAGGGATTCCGGCTTGAAACGACCGCTGCTCCGCGCGACGGATTGTGTTGGGGATGCCTTTGGTTCGGACACGACTACCTCATCGTTCATGCGCTTTTTCGGAAACGCCGCGGTGGAACCGCCGTATTCCGGGCCCTTCGATGTCGGGAACGCCGACCGCGATGGGGGGCTGACGATTGACCGTTGCGGGACTGAAAGAGCATACGGTTTGATTTCGCGAAAAGTCAACTATCGCGACATTTCTTAGCCGCCGGGCGGCCTGGGTCAGGTGGATTCCGCGATGGGAAAGCGGGCCTCGATGGCGAGGGCTTCGGTGTGCTCGACCGCCTCGGCCACCAGGGCCTCGATATCCAGCTTCCGTTCCTCGCGGTGGACGACCTTGAGTGAGGCGCGGGTGACCGGCTCTTTGGGAGAGAACAGCGAGCAACAATCTTCAAAGGGTTGAATGGAAATGGGGTAGGCACTCATGTGTTCGCTGATGCGAATGATTTCGGTCTTGTCCATGCCGATGAGCGGGCGCAGGATGGGCAGGGGCACGCCTTCGTTGATGGCGGTGATGTTTTCGATCGTCTGGGAAGCGACCTGGCCGAGACTCTCGCCGGTCACGATCGATTGTCCGTTGACCTTTTCCAATAGGGCGACCGCCACCCGCATCATGAACCGGCGGGTCAGGACCACCATGTACTTGTCCAGGCATTCGGCCCGCAAGGTTTTCATGAGTGCCGTGAAGTTCACGACGTAGAGCGTCAGGCCGTTTTGGTAGCGGGCCAGGACATTGGCCAGGTCGACGACCTTTTCGCGGGCCGCCTCCACCGTGAAGGGGGGCGTGTGGAAGTAGATCGCGTCGATGCTGCCGCCTCGCTTTTGAATGAGATGGCCGGCCACCGGCGAGTCGATGCCGCCGCTGAGCAGCAGGCCGTGTTTGGTCTTGCCGTTGACCGGCAGACCGCCCAGCCCTGGCCAGGTATCCAGGTAGAGCCACGTTTCCTTGAGCTCGATCGAGACGGTCAACGGCAGGTCCGGGTGTTTCAAATCGACCTTCAGGTCGAGGCCCTGATCGAGAAGGAACCCGGCCAGTTCCAGTTGCAGATCCATCGAGTTCATCGGATAGCGCTTGTTGGCGCGCCGGCCGCGTACGGCGAAGGTCTTGTCGCTGTTGCAGTGGGGCGCCATCAACTCCCAGGCCTTTTCCTTGATGACCTCGATGTCGTGGCCGACGATCCAGATCGGACTGATGCCCGAAAGGCCGAACACCGTGCTCAGTGCCTTGCGCACGTCCTCCGGCTCGGCTTCGGTCCGCAGCAGAACCTTTTTATGTCGCTTCTCCAGCTTGCCGCCGAGGTGCTTGACGCGGGGTTTGACGATTTTGATCAAATCGTCCACGAATCGGTCCTGATTGCGACCCTTGAGGGCCAGCTCGCCAAATCGCAACACGTAGGCGCTGGGTTTGTCGGACATGAAAGGCTCCTTGAACTGGGACACCGGCGCTCGTTCGCCGGGATTGCCGCTGGCTGCGGTCCTTGCGGGGCGGATCCCCACCGTCGGGAAGCGACGCGGGTGATCCTAGATGATCGTTTCGACCCGAATGGCGATTCGGGTTAGCGTCGGATGGCGCGCCCGGCCGATATCGCCGTGCGGCCCGAACGACCCGGTCGCCGTTCCCTGGAGGAGCGGCGATCCGTGGTTCGATTCAGTTCTCCAGGTAGGCGGGAGCCAGGGCGCGGATTTGCTCCTGCAGGCTCTTGGCGACGCGGGCGCCGTTGATTTCGCATTTTCCACCTTTGTGAAGGTAGAAGGCGAACACCACCTTGGGGTTGTTCAGGGGGAACATGCCGACCATGATGCTGTTGAAGGGGCGGTCGCCGGCGGTTCCGGTTTTCATCGCGGCCTTGACGAAGTCGACGCGGGCCCGGCGGGCCGTGCCGCGCGGCTCCTGCAGGGCGGCCTCCATGGAGGCCTGGAGTTTTTCGGCGGTTGCGGCGGAGAAGGCCGATGTAACATCGCTCGACTCGATTTCGCGGTAGATCTGACCTTCCAGGTTGGCGAACGAATCCAGCATTTGCGGGGTCGGAATCTTGCCGCCGTTGGCGACGGCCGCCGGGATCTTGACCAATCCCAGGACGGTGGTCTCCAACGAGTCCAGGCCAATGGCGATGCGGCCCAATTCGTAGGCGTTCTCCGGGTCGTGACTGACGCGGCCCGGTGTCGCTCTCTTCAGCATGTTGGGCACTTCGCGGTCGTCGAACAGCAGGGAGAACCCCTTGCTCAACTCGGGCCAGCCCAACTCGATGCCCATTTGCGCGAACATCAGGTTGCACGACACCGCCATGCCTTCTTCCACCGAGTTCAGGTCGCCCTGGGTGGTCCAATCGTAGAACAGGCGCCCGCCGATTTTCATGTTGCCGGGATAGTTTTTCGGTGCGAACGGCGTCACGTCGCCGTCCTCCTCGAGGAAGATGCCGTAGGTCAGAACCTTGATGACGGAACCTGGCTCGAAGGTGGTCGTCAACGGGTCGAGGCCTTCGCTGCCATAGGCGGCGAGCACTTCGCCCGTGTCCGGTTGGAGCATGACCATGGTGCCGTTGTAGCCCTTCATCGCTTGGAAGGCGGCCTTCTGCAGATTCAGGTCGAGGGTGCTCTTGATCAGGCTCAGCCGCTCGTCGGTGGAGAGATCGGCGATCGGCGACGCCTCGCCGTTGGGGTCGCCCCAACCGGCGAACAGCTTCGGTGAATCGAAGGCGTAACTTTCCTCGGTAACCTGGTAATTCAGGATCGGGTTGCCGTTGCGATCGACCCAGACCGGGATCTCGTCTTCTTTTTCATAATGGTGGATCAGCTCCGAGAGCTTGGCGAACCGCGGCGTCTCTTTCAGTTTTTGCGGGGTTTTGTCCAGGTAGGAACGGGCTTCGCGAATGTTGCGGTTTCCCAGCGAAAGTGCGCTGAACAGCAGGTAGTAGTCACTCAGTTGGTCCGCTTCCTTCCAGCTCAGCAGGAAGTCGCGGTAGATGCGGCCGCGCTCGTAGGCGCCGCGCGTGTAGAACTTCTCGAGGATCAGGGCCGGATCTCCGCCGGTGCCCGAGGGCTTCTTTTCCAGCACGATCTTGAAATGCGATCGCGCGCTCTCGAGATCCTCGTGGAGCAGGTCGATCACGCCCAGGCCGTCTTGGCCGAGACCTTTGCTGAAGGGGAGACCACTGACGCGTTGGAAGTAGGTGCGGGCTTCGTCGAGGTTGTCGACGGCCAGGGCTTCGTTCGCCTTGACCAGGTTGATTTGAATGAACTTGCGATAACTGAAATAGCCGATGCCCGCGATCACCAGGGCCAAAATCAAAAAGCGCAGGCCGCGGCGGCTTTCGTTTCCGTATCCGCGTCTGCTGTAACCGATCCTTCTGCGCAAAACCATGAAGTGTATCGTCCCCGTCAGGTATGTATTTAAATGATCTCCCGACCATGCCTCATCGCGGCGGAACCGGCGATGGGCCCGGTCACATTCGATGTGGATTGCCGAAATAGGGCGTGCCCGGCACCGCGAAACCGCCATCGGGTCGGCTGGGTTTGGGTACGCGCCTAAAGCCAGCGATCCGAAGGGATTCGTTCCGCCTGAATCGTTCCCATCCGAATCTTAGATCTGCGAGGCGCGTGCCGGGTCCGATCTAACGCCTTGGTTTCGGTCGAACTCCTCCCGACACGAGGTGCGACCCAGGCCATGCCGCGAAACGCGAACGGACGACCTGCTGCACGCGCCTTGTGGGGCACCCTCGCGCAAACCGAATCAGCGTAACACAAAAGTGTTGAGGCTCGCCAGAACGGCGCCAACCCGTGGAGGGAGTGTCGATTATTGATTGGATTTACATGGTGCTTCGTGTTTTCGGAGGTGCGGCATATTTGCCCTGGCCCCGAGGCTCGATGGGCATGCTCGACCACGCGTGTTCAGCGCTGCCAGGTTTGCGGCAGAAACAGGATGAGCAGCGAAAAGATTTCGAGCCGGCCCATGATCATGCACAGGCTGAGAATCCAGATGCCGGGCGTGGGAATGCTCGAAAAGTTCTCGGTCGGCCCCACGTCGCCCAGGCCCGGTCCGATGTTGCTGACGCACGACAGGCTGGCCGTGAAGCTGGTCAGGACGTCCACGCCGTACAGCGAGAGGAAGAACGAGGCCAGCAGGATGATGAAGATGTAGACCATGCCCAGGCTGAGAATGTTCTGGATCACCTCGCGCTTGACGCGTTTGCCGTCGATCTTGATGACGAACACGCCCGAGGGGTGAAGCTGTTGGTTGAGCGCGATTTTCAGGTATTTGGTGAGCAGCAGGATCCGCACGACCTTCATGCCGCCGCCGGTACTGCCGGCACAGCCGCCGACCAGCATCAGGGCCAGCAGGACGACGTGCGTGATCGGCTTCCACTGTTCGAAATCGGCCGTGCCGTAGCCGGTGGTCGTGATGATGCTGACCACCTGGAACAGGCTCTCGCGGAAATTCTGTTCCACCGGGATTTGGGTGTCCAATCTCGAGAAGTAGATGATGAAGGTCGCCGCGAAGATGATGAACAGGTAGAACCGCAGCTCCGAAGTCTGCAGGTAGGATTTGGGTTCACCGCTCAGGGCCCGGTAGTGAAGCGCGAAACTGATCCCGCAGATCAGCATGAAAAAGATGATGATGTACTGGATCAACGGCGAGTGGAAATGGGCGATCGAGGCGTTGTAGGTGGAGAAACCGCCGGTGGCCACGGTGCCGAAGGTATGGCAGGCGGCGTCGTACAGGTTCATGCCGGCGAGCCACAGCAGCAGGAAGCAGAGCAGGGAAACCAGCAGGTAGACGCCCCACAGCAGTTTGGCGGTCTGTTGGATGCGCGGTTCCAGCTTGTCCTTGGTGGGTCCCGGTGATTCGGCCTTGTAGAGCTGCATGCCGCCCAATCCCAGGTAGGGCAGGATGGCGACGGAGAGCACGATGATGCCCATGCCGCCCAACCAGTGGAGAAAGCTGCGCCAGAAGAGAATGCCCTTGGGCAGGGATTCGATTTCGTTCAGGATGGTCGAGCCGGTGGTCGTCAGTCCGGAGGCCGATTCGAAGAAGGCCATGGCGAAGTTGGGAATCGAGCCGGACAGCATGAAGGGCAGCGAGCCCACCAGCGACGCCACCAGCCAACTGAAGCCCACGATGCCGAAGCCTTCCTTCAGGCCCAGCTCGCCTTCGCGGGGCTTGTACTGCTTGAAGCAGGCCGCACCGGCGACGATGGCGATCATGGAGCTGACCCCGATCCACATGGCCACTCGCTCCTCTTCGTAGGCGAGCGATACGAACATGCTCAGAAGCATGCTCAGGCCCATGAAAATGGAGATGATGCCGACGAGGCTGAGGACCAGGCGAATCTTCATTGAAACAACTCTTCCAACCGGCGCTTGCTGGTGTGGCCCGCGATGACCACCACGCGATCGTGTTCCAGGATCTGGGTGTGGCCCGTGGGGATGAAGATTTCGCGTCCCCGCACGATCATGGCGAACAGTACCTCGGGCAGGGCGGGCAGGTCCTTCAGCGGCGTGTTCAGCAACTTGCATCGCGGTGTGGCCGTGAATTCGATGACTTCGGCCTCGTTGCCCTTCAGGGTGGTGACCGAAAGGATGTTGCCTCGACGCACGTATTTGAGGATGGTGTCCACGATCGCCAGACGCGAGGACACCGCCGTGTTCACGCCGACCTGGTTGACCAGCGGCACGTATTCCAGCTTCTCCAGCAGGGCGATGACGATCGGCACGTGTTTGCTGCGGGCGATCAGGCCCGAGAGCAGGTTTTCTTCGTCATCGCGCGTCAGAGCCAAAAAGGCGTCGGCCTCGCCGATACCTTCCAGGTCCCACATCTCCACATTGGTGGGCTCGCCCTGAATGATCAGGGTCTGATCCAGCTCTTCGGCCAGGTGTTCGGCGGTTTCTTCGTCGTTTTCGATGAGCGTGGCACGGATTCGCTGCTTTTCCAGCATCTTGCAGAGGTAGACCGCGACCTTCGAACCGCCCAGGATCATGACCCGCTTGACCTGCTTGCGCTTTTGGCCGCAGAACTCGTACACGTCGTCCAGCGAACTGCGCAGGCAGAAGATGAACACCTGATCGCCGGTTTCCAATCGGGTTTGACCGGTGGGAATCAGGGTGCGGCCGCGACGCGAAATGGAACCGATCAAAAAGTAGTCACGGTCCTGCTTCAGCATGATCTCCGAAAGCGTCTCACCGACGCAGGGCGCACCCGGTTCCACCTTCAGGCCGACCATGATGCCCTCGCCGCCACCGAACTCGGCCACGTCCGAGGCGCCCGGCACGGCCAGCAGGTTGCGGATTTGGAGCGCGCATTCGAATTCGGGGTTGACCAACAGGTCCACGCCCAAGTCGTCCTCGCTGAGCCAGTTGTCCAGCAGGTAGTAATCCATGTTGCTGACGCGGGCGATCTTGAAGGGAACCTTGGACTTGCAGGCGGTCAGGGAGGCGACGATGTTGATTTCGTCCTGATTGGTCAGGGCCATCATCAGGTCGCAGTTTTCGATGCCCGCCGATTGAAGCGTCTTGGGCGAGGCGCCGTTTCCCTGGATCACCAGGATGTCCAACGCATCCTGGAGCCGCTGCATGCGTTCCTTGTTTTCTTCGATGACGGTGACGTCGTGGTGTTCTTTGGAGAGTTGATCGGCCAGATGGGAGCCCACGGCGCCCGCGCCGACAATGATGATTCTCAAGCCTGCCTCTCAGCGCAATGTAGGGTGTTCGAATTCGATCGGGAATGCTGTGCTCGATGGTCCGGCGTGCGCCGCGATCTCGGCCGTTTCGAGGGGAGACGCCGTCGAAACGGGTGCGGAGCACATGGGTTGGACGCGCGTGATGGCACCACATTACGCCAATCAGGGACAAGATACAAGCCGCCGAAGTGGTGAATTCGCTCTGGTTTACCGCCGGCGGCGGCCCGTACTCGTGCAGGTCGAACGGCGCTGGTCCCGGTCAGGTGGTGTCGGTTCGCGATGCCAGTTCCTTCCGATACACCTCGAGGCTCTCGGCATCGAAACACACCAGGTAGACCTTGGCGATCGAGCTCGGTCGCTCCAGAAAGGCGACGATCTCGGTTAGCGCGATATTGGCCGCGTCTTCCTTGGGGTATCGGTACACGCCGGTACTGATGGCCGGAAAGGCGATGGTGGTTGCGCCCAGTTCGGCCGCCCGGGTCAGCGAGTTGCGGTAACAGGAAGCCAGCAAGGCGGCTTCGTTCTTGTGGCCGCCCTTCCAGATCGGGCCCACGGTGTGAACGACCCAACGGGCCGGGAGATCGTAGCCTCCGGTGGCTTTGGCCTCGCCGGTGGGGCAGCCGCCCAGCGTGCGGCATTCGGCCAGCAGTTGCGGCCCCGCGCCGCGGTGAATGGCACCGTCCACGCCGCCGCCGCCCAGCAGGGAACTGTTGGCGGCATTGACGATGGCGTCTACCTCGAGACGGGTGATATCACCCTGGTGAAGCTCGATGTGGTCGTAGATGGACATCCGGGGTACCTCGTGACGCGTGAATTTCGGTGGAAACCGAGCTCATTATACCCGGCTCGCTGCCGGTGGCCCCACCGCTTCGGCGCGACTCGATCGGGCCTCGCCTGCGGGCGTCGCGCCCGGCCATTCGACCTTCAGGCAACCTTTGACCGGGACTTCCCTTCCGTGGTCTAATTTCTCCGGTTTAGCTTTCGTCTTCGCCCGGCTGCACTGCGGCTCCGGCCTCGCTGACGGCGGGCATGTCGATTCCCGCGTCCGGTTTCGGGTGTCTCTGGTCGAACCTCTTCCGGGTTCGACGTCCAGGTATCGCAAGTCAAAGGATTTCCGTGTGAGGATGAACATGGAATCCCAATGTGAACGGCGCGACGGGGGATCTTCGCCCGATACCTGATACCCGAAGATCGGAATCGCGGTCGTTGGCTCAATTTGAATAGCGTGAACGCGTTCGAGCACGTGTTCCGGAAGGAAGAGGATATGTACGGAAAGTCTCAGGAAGTCTTCGATCAAACACTGGAGGAGATTCGCAACGCCGGCCTGTACAAAAGCGAGCGAATCATCACCACCCCGCAAAGTCGCGCCATTCGCACCGGTGCGGAACCCGTGCTGAACTTTTGCGCCAACAACTATCTCGGCCTGGCCGACAATGCCGATCTGATCGAAGCCGCCAAGGTGGGACTCGATAGCCACGGCTTCGGCCTGTCCTCGGTGCGATTCATCTGCGGGACGCAGGACATCCACAAGCAGTTGGAAGCCCGGATTTCGGATTTCCTCGGCATGGAGGACACGATCCTCTATTCTTCCTGTTTCGACGCCAATGCGGGCCTGTTCGAAACCCTGCTCGGTCCCGAGGACGCCATCATCTCCGACCAGTTGAACCACGCCAGCATCATCGACGGCGTTCGCCTCTGCAAGGCCCGTCGATTCCGCTACGCCAACAGCGACATGGCCGACCTCGAACGTTGCCTGAAGGAAGCGTCCGGCCAGCGAATGCGCATGATCACCACCGACGGCGTCTTCTCGATGGACGGTTACATCGCCAAGCTCGATCAGATCTGCGATCTGGCGGAAAAATACGATGCGCTGGTACACGTGGACGATTCCCACGCGACCGGCTTCGTGGGCAAGACCGGCCGCGGCTCGCACGAGCACAACGGCGTCATGGGCCGCGTCGACATCATCACCTCGACCCTGGGCAAGGCGCTCGGCGGCGCATCCGGCGGTTTCACCGCGGCTCACGGGTCGATCGTCGACCTGCTGCGCCAGCGTTCGCGCCCCTACCTGTTTTCCAACACTTTGGCCCCGCCCCTGGTTCAGGCGGGCATCAAGGCCTTCGAGATGCTCTCCGCGACCACCGAATTGCGCGATCGCCTCGAAGCGAATACCAGCCACTTCCGGGAAGGTATGAAGCAGGCCGGTTTGACGGTGCTCGAAGGGGTTCACCCGATCGTGCCGATCATGCTGGGTGACGCCCGGCTCGCTTCCGGGATGGCCGACAAGCTACTCGAGGAAGGGATCTACGTCATCGGCTTCAGCTATCCGGTCGTGCCGAAAGGCCAGGCCCGGATTCGGGTTCAGATCTCGGCCGGGCACACCACCGAGGATTTGGATCGGGCCATCGCGGCCTTCACCAAGGTGGGCAAGGAAATGGGCGTCGTGAGCTGAACGGCCGCATATCCGTGAAGGACGCGAAGGCCACCGGTCTTCGCGTCTCGTCCCGGTGCGCTCCGATGTGCCTCCGCAGGGCCATTCCCAGGGCCCTGGACGGCGCGCTCGTCACCGGGGGCTTCGATCGCCCTCGCGATTGTGGTTCAATAGATGGCGGGGCATCGCCGATCGCGGTGCATCCGGGAGGTACCGTTGGATTTTTTCGTGCCCATGGCAGACGAGGCCACGTTGAAGCGCGAGCGGCAAAAAGCGCGCGAACTACGCAAGAGCGATTGGTGGACGAACCAGGTCGGCCGCGGCTTTTGCTATTACTGCGAAGCGGCCGTGGCGCCTTCCGAGCTCACCATGGACCACAAGACTCCGGTGATTCGCGGTGGGCGTTCCACCAAGAACAACCTGGTGCCGGCCTGCAAACCCTGTAACAACGAGAAAAAGCACATGGTGCTCGGCGAGTGGATTCGCCTACGGGAAGAGGAAGGCCGGCCGCTGGCCTGTGCCAAGAACGATCTCTACTACTGAGCCGCCGCTCAGGCTGGATGGCTGTCCGCGGTTTCGGGTGGTACCTGGCGGTGACTGGGCAGGCCGTCCCGAATGGCCACTTCCACCTTCGATTGGAAGCCCTTGCGATCGCCGACCGTGAACGATTTCGCCTCGACGGGCGGGTGAACCCGAACCCGTACGATTCCCTTGTGGGTCCAGAGATTGTTTCTACCGCAGACTTCCTGCGAGTTTTCGATGGTCACCGGCACGATATCGATCTGCTCCTGGATCGCCAGCAGGAAACCGCCTTTCTTGAAGGGCAGCAGGTGCCCGGTCTTGGTGCGCGTACCTTCGGGAAAGATGACCACGTGGATGCCGCTCTTGATCTTCTGGCCGGTCTTGCGCAGGCTGCCCACGGCTTTGGTGCGGTCGCCGCGATCGACGGGAATCATACCCATCAGCAGCATGGCCTGCCCTAAAAAGGGCACGTACATCAACGAGTGCTTGAAGAGAAAGCGGATGTGGACCGGCAGCGCGGCTACCAGGATCGGAATGTCGATCATGCTGGCGTGGTTGGCCATGTAGATCGAAGGCCGCGATGGGTCCACGTGTTCGAGGCCGGTGACTTCCAGCTTGATGCCGGACATCCAAAATACCGAGTTCGCCCAGAGGCGCAGGATGCGGCTCGGCATGTTGCGCCGCGAAAAGGGGACGACCAGCGCCACCACCAGCGAGAGAATACAGGTTATCGGTACAATCATCAGCCCCGCGACGAGGCTTCGTAGGTTGGGGGGTCCAGCCAACTTTTTCACACCCAAAACGCGTCATGCTCGACGGAACGAATTTCGGTGGTAGGGGGAATCGCCACCAGGCCGCGGGCCGAAACCCAGGTCCGCTCGTCGAGAGAGAATTTTCGAATTTGTCGGCCACGGTGAGGTTGGAGCCGCGAATCCGGTATCGGTCCGCGCGCCGCGCAGGGCAGCGCTTGGAGACCTCACTCCCCGAGAATTGTCGATCCCGGGATGAATCGAATGTGGCTCGAACGTTCCGTGGCCTGCAACCTGAAGTATGCGTCTCGGGTGGATGCGATGTACCGTGATGCGGATGCAGCGCGCCGCCCGGAAGCGCTCAAATCAAGTTCCGTGAGCCACGACCCGAGATTCCCGAGCGTTCCTCGGGAACACTCGCGTCCGCCGCATGAAAGCGACCGGAACTCGAGCATCCGCCAAAGGTGCACCGCTTCTGGTGGAAACCGGGGACGGGCGCTATCTTAACACGGGCCGCGCTCGAGCGTGACCGAGCTTACCTTGAAAATGGCGGGGTCGTGCTTGTCGCCTGCCGTCGGAGGGCCGGCGAGTCGGGTCTTTCCTTTGATCTCGCGAGGCGCTAGGCTTCTCTGGGAGGCTGACTTATGAACACCGACGCGTTGTACGTCCTCTTGCACCGGATCGAGGGACCGGTCAATTTGGGTGCCGTGTGTCGCGCCATGGCCAATACGGGTTTTGCCAACCTACGCTTCACGGGCCCCTTGGATGCACAGAGCGAGGATGCGCGCAAATTCGCCGTCCACGCCCTGCCGTTGCTGGAATCGGGCGGGAAGTGTCGCGATTTTGCCGAACTGATTCGCGGACTGGACCTGATCGTCGGCTTTACACCGCGGTCACCTTGGGCGGATGGGCGCGATTTGGATCTGCCGCGTGCACGGGCGCGAGTCGACACCGCCTTGGCCGAGGGCAAAAAGGTGGGGCTGCTGTTCGGCAACGAGGCGGAGGGTCTGACCAACCGCGATTTGGCGCTTTGTGACGTGCGCGTCGCCTTGCCCGCCCATGCCGATTACGTGAGCATGAACCTCTCCCAGGCGGTGTTGATCGCGCTTTGGGAACTGACGCGCGCACGTGCGGAACCCATCGCGGATCACCCGGTGGTACCCGATCTGGCCGATCCCTTGGAGAAAGAGGCCTTGTTGTACAAGGTACGGCTCTTTTTGGATCGCATGGAGTTCCTGGATCCCCAGCATCCCGACCGGCTTTGGCGCGAAGTGGCGCCCATTTTCAAAACCCGCGATTGGAGCCGGCGCGAAATGCAGCTCCTGTTGGCCATCTTTTCCAAGGGGGCCAGGCGATACGAAGCGCTGCAGCGCAAATTGGGAGAGGACGCGCCTCCCGAAGGGGATGGTGTGGGTTAGATCGATGTCTATCCCGAAACAACGGTATATTGAAATGGTTCCTCGAAATCGGCCGGTTCTCAATTCGAGCTGGCATCGGCCGTCAGGTATCAGGTGTTGCCTGATACCCAATGGCCAAGTGCTTTGCCGATGCCGGACGCCTGAGAGCTGATACCGAGCCCATCCAGCCCGACCACCTTGGGATCGCAATCATTCCGTTTGCGGATGAGCACTAGAGTAGCGGCAGGCCGTGGTAGTTGGAGAAGATGAAATAGGTCGGCGCTTCCTCTTTGCCGGCCCTGCCACAGATATAGGTTCCGCCCTTCAGATAGGTTTGCAGGTAAACGGGAGGCGGCGCTTCCCAATTGACGTCCGAGAAGCGGATCGGAAATTTGACACCGGTGGGATTCGGCGTGTGGAAATACAGTGCGTTGTCGTTTTCCGGGCTTTCGTCGACGGTGATCCAGGTCTGAAAGGGGCCGTCGTAGTCCGTCACCTGGACCAGGACCCGGTTGTACGCCAAAAACAGGCTTTCGACCTTCTCCTGCAGAAACTCGCCGGGACCGAACGGTGTGGACGGTTGCCACTGCCATAGATCGAAGGTGCGCCCCGGGCTCAGATCCATCTGGAATTCCGCTGCCTCGGAAAGCATCTTCTTGACTAGGCGCTTTTTGCCGCGAATTTTCTTGCGGTTCTTTTCGCTGGAAGCCACGCCACCCTTCATGCAATCACCTCATGCCTCGCTCGATCCGAGCGCAACGATCACGGCTTCTCCGATCCATCCAACCCGTCGAAAAACGCGGACCGGAGAAAAAGCCAAGGCTGTATTTTAGCAACTCCGCAATGTTTGCCAATCAAAAACCAAATTCGAGACCGCGACACGAGGCGGAGATTGGGGCAGAACTGTCTGGCGGAGCAGCTTTTGAGGTGATGTGAGGGGTTCGCCAAAGGAGGGGAAATCGCGACGAAGGGAACCGCATTGCGGAGCGGGGAAGGCCGGCGATCATCGCCGCGTACCGAGTGGGGCCGAGGTGGTGCGATGCAGGTCGACCACCACTCGATTCGCCATGGCCCCTATCCGCAAAACGCGAACGAGGTCGAGGACGCGATGGAAACTGGGTGCGGTCAATTCGCTCCTTCGAGCGATTCGTTCTTCTTCTTGGCTTCGGATTCCTGAGATCCGTCCAGCTTGAACTTGCTGGTGATGGCCAACATCGACTGGGCGGCGTCGCTCAAGTCGGCCACGGAACTGGTGCTGCTTCCCAAGGCCGTCACCATCTCGGCGGAAGAGCTCTTGGCTTCTTCGGACTTCTCCGCGAGCAGTTTCGAGTGCTCGAGGATTTCCCGGGTGACGCCGAGCACGCTCGAAGCCTGCTTGAAGGCTTCCTGGCAGGCGTCGCGCACTTCGATGGAGACCTCCAGCGAGGCCTGCACGGACTGGCTGATGGCCTCCGATTCGGTACTGGTATTGTCCAGGTTGCGGTGGATCTCCTGAACGGTCGAGGCCTGCTCTTCGATGGTGGCGACGATCCCGGTGTTGATCGAACTCACCTCGTTCATCACGGTGGCGATCTGGTCGTTGGCTTCGATCACCGTGTTGGTGCTCTGTTGGATCTCCGAGACGCGATTGGCGATCTGTTGCACCGCTTGGGCCGTTTGCTTGGCCAGGTCCTTGACTTCGTTGGCGACGACCGCAAAGCCCTTGCCCGCTTCGCCGGCACTGGCCGCCTCGATCGTGGCGTTCAGGGCCAGCAGGTTGGTCTGCTTGGAGATCGCGTCGATGATCGATACGAAATCGCTGATGTTGCGGGCGTGTTCGTCGAGAACCTTGACGCTTTCGCTGGCCTTTTTCGATAGTTCGGTGGCGTCCGTCGTGGTGCGGGCGCAGTGTTCCATGTTGCGCGAGATTTCCTGCAGCGTGGCCGACAGTTCTTCGACGGCGGTCGCCACTTCGGCGAGGTTGCGGCTCGCCGACTGAACCGACGTGGCCACCTCGGAAATGTTGGAGGACATCTTTTCCGAACCGGATGCCACCTTCTCCATTTCCGAGTGGGAGGTCTCCGTGCCCAGGTTGATGTTGTCGATGCCCTGTTGCAGGGAGTCGCCCACCTGGGCGACCGCGTGGAAGGTGCTGTCGGTACGGTCGACGTTCTGGTGCAGCAGGCCGATGTTGTTGTTCAGGTTGGCGAGCTGGGTGTTGAGCAGGTGGCTCGTCCTGTCCATGCGGCCGATCAAATCGTTGAGCTTGCTCACGAAGGTGTTGAACCACTTGCACAGGTCGCCGATTTCGTCCTGGGTGCTGGCCTTGAGCCGCACGCTCAAATCGCCTTCACCTTCGGCGATGTCCTTGATGATATCGACCACGTCGTTGATCGGGCTGACGATGTAGTTCCCCAGCAGGATCCCGATGACGACGGCCAAGATACATCCTCCGATGACTATAAATAAGGATGTGAATCGATATCGACCGATGATGCCGTCGATGCGCTCCAGGCTGTATACCAGAAAGACCTGGGCGCTGGCGTCCACCGAGCCCTCGTCGAACGCCGCACTTCCGAACACCAGGTGATTGCTGCCCTGGATGTCCAGATCGTCCATGTGGAGGTTGCTGGAAAATCCGTAGTCGGTGTTGTTGGTGATCGCCTTGGCGAATGTGAGGAAATCCGCCTCGGTGGCGGTCTTGACGGGAATGGAGTTCTCGCCGTTCTGAAAGCGGACATTGGTTTTCTGAAGGTAATCGAGCAATTTCTTTTGCTCGGTTTCGAGCGCCTCGGGAGTCATCACGTCTCCCGTGCTGCTCGAGGCGCGATAGGTCCAGGTCTCCGCACCGCTGTCGTAGACGAGCAGGCCGACCAGATCCGAGCCCCTCAATCGCGTGCTCATGCTCTTTTCCACCGCTTCCGTGTCACCCATGATCAAGTTCAGCGTTATCTCGTTGATAAAGCTGGATGTATCGCTCTCGATACGGGTCAGGAACTCATTGAAAAGATTGCGCTGGAAAAGGTAATCCGTCACGAAGGCGAAAACGATCGACAAAACCGCGACCAACGTTAGGAAGCCGCCCCAAATCTTGGTCTTGATTCGGATATTGAGTAAGCTCTTCACCGCCATGCTCATTCCTCGATTTTAATTTTTCCGCTACCCTCGGGAATCTTCAGTTCGAAGCGCGAACTCACTTTGCCGTTGATCTTCAATAGCAAACCGCCGCCCTCGCCGACCAATTGACCACAGGCGCCACCCTTGAATGCATTTTCGGCCGAGGTAAAAACCGGGATTCCCTTCTTCACGGTTTGTTTGACTACGAATTTGATGGAATTGGTTCCGGTAACGATTCGGTCCTCGACCAGGTACACGAAATCGACATCGAAGGATTGGAGGTTTCTCATCGCCGGAGCGATCTCCCGAATAGAGTTGACCGGCACGCGCACGACCATCAGACCGTTCTCGGTGCTCGTCTTTTGAATGGCGGCTTCCACTGCGGAGTCACCCGCTTTGAACAAAATCGCCACGCGTGTGGAATTGGGCATAACTTCCTTGATCAAGCTTACATGTGAAGATAAGCCGTTTTGCGCAAAAACGCTGGATGCGAAAAAAAGGACTATCGGCAGCAACCCGCGTACCACGAACAAACCCCCTTGGAAACAGCACATGCACCAAAGTCTTCATCGACTTTCGTGCGGATTACATGAGAAATGATTTTGGGCACGCATTGGAAGAATAACGAGGATTATAGCACTCCATGCTTCCAACGCCTACCAATAAGGAATCTCGAGCCGAAACGCGACTCGCTGAATTTGCATTGCTTGAGGATGGTCGCCTGATCGAGGGCGCCGGTGCGATCTCGGCGTGTGCCTTCGGGGCGGTGGTTTCCGGGTCGGGTTGGCGGAGCCGTCGGCGGTGATCCGGACAGGTCCGTCGAGGATGGCGATCGAGGTGGCCGCAGGCCTTGGGATGGTGGCGCGCAATCGCGTGCCTCCGCCACATCTTCCCGGTGATGCGTACCGGATCGGCGCAAACCCCCGTCGCCGTCCGAAAGCCGAAGCGGGGTTCCGTGTGGCGCACGTTGGAGAATCGCGCTGAGATGAGGTGCCGGTCGACGGGAGTGCTCCCGCCATGGCCTTTTTCCCAGGGTCTGCTTGAAATCCGGATGAAGAATGTGGGCTTGGACTTACGGCCTCCGAGTGGGGGACCCTACCTGGTAGGGATGTCGAGTGGATGTGCGGAGCCACGATGGCGGCGGTTTGGGGATGCTCAAGGCGCTGGATCGCAGAAGTGATGAAAAGAGTGGGAGGAATGCCCGCTTTGGCCTTTTGAAGTTGAAAAGGGTTGAGATTCGGGTGGCGGTTCGACCGCCGGCAAGCTCAGCTCATTGAAAAAAGGTCGTGGCCCGGTTCATCCACAAGCGTTGTTCTTCTTTCGTCATGCTGGTTGCCGATCGCTTTCCATGGTGTCGATGGGGATGTGCGTTGCGCGGATGCCCCGGGTGAATTCGGCGTGGGATTCCATTCCACCTCGTGTGCCACGGCTCGGGAAATCAACCGCCGATTTGGTTGCTGCTCGAACGTCGAGTGGTGGATGAACTGAACCTAAAGGGAGCCAATCGCTGGCGGGTGGTTTCTGTCGATCATTGGGGGGCAACGGTTTGAACGAATGCTCGAGTGCGGTCGATTCCGCTGGTCGCGCCGCTTTTCAGTGGTGCCGTTTCGATGGCCTCACCGCGGTGGCCCGATCTGGGTGGATCCACCTCGGCAGCTCCTCCCAATCCGTTGAGTTCCTGTTTCTCGGCAAATTCCTTCCGCGCGAGTCGCGCGTTTTAGGTCGAATCGCACCGGTCCTGCAATGTAGAGGCATCGGGCGCGAGTCGTTCGGCTCATTAACACCTGAACCAATTTTATGCGTCAATGGGGGCAGCATGCAATAGGCTCTTTTTATTTGGTTTGTATTGCTGGAATTGCGCTTTTTCGGGGGCTTGTAATTTCTTCCGGAGAGAAAGGGCTTACCTGTCGGAGGTAGCTCACGTGATTGGCTTCTTTGCTCTTGGTTGCTGACCCCGCTCGTGCTGGGTTATACTGCGGGTCGTTATTGTAAGTGGGTAGCAAATTTTTTGTTACGCGAACTACTCGCGGTCATGGGCTCTGGGCCTCTCCCCGTTGGAGTTTTACGCACCCGGTTTCAGCCCGGCACACCGGTTCCGAGTCGGTTTTTGCTCCCCCAATCTTTTGATTTTTTTTGTCGACGCTCCATGCTTCGGTATCGAGCGGCTCCGGCTTCATTCTGGGAAAAAGAAGACTTTGAGGGTATCAACACTATGACAGAGGTCAAACACAGTCACCCGCGCGGCCTGTATGTGCTCTTCATGGCCGAGATGTGGGAACGTTTCAGTTACTATGGCATGCGTGCGCTGCTCGTGCTGTACTGCGCCAAACAGCTTTTCGCACACATGGACAATCCCGATAGTGAGGCCGTGGCGGTGTATGGGAGTTACACCGCGCTGGTTTACCTCACACCGCTGATCGGTGGCCTGATCGCCGATCGTATTCTGGGTTTTCGCAAGGCCGTGATTCTCGGCGGCATTTTGATGTCGATCGGACACTTCGTCATGGCTTTCGAACAGGAACAGGTTTTCTATCTGGCCTTGGCGTTCATCATCGTCGGTAACGGCTTTTTCAAACCGAACATCTCCAGTATCGTCGGTCGTCTGTACGACGAGGGCGATGCCCGCCGCGACGCGGGTTTCACCATTTTCTACATGGGCATCAACCTGGGCGCCTTCCTGGCGCCGTTGATTTGCGGGTACGTCGGCGAGCAGATCGGTTGGCACTACGGTTTCGGGCTCGCCGGGATCGGCATGGTCCTGGGTCTGCTGCAGTTCATCTACGGTCGCAAGCATTTGAAGGAACGGGCCGAGCCGCCCGATGCGGATGCCTTGAAACACCAGGTGCTGCCCGGGGTGAACAAGGAGTGGGCGGTCTACATCGGCTCCTTCCTCGCGGTATTCGTCTTCTGGCAACTGGTTCAGCTCCACACCTTCGTGACCTACATGCTGGGTACCATCGCGGCCCTGTCGGTACTGCTCGTGGCGGGTTACGGCATCTCCAAGTGCGAGCGTATCGAATCCCACCGCCTGTTCGTGGCGTTGGTCCTGATCATTTTTTCCGTGCCTTTCTGGGCTTTCTTCGAGCAGGCCGGCAGCTCCATGAACCTGTTCACCGACGAATTCGTCAATCGCGTGATGTTCAACTTCGAGATTCCGGCCTCGGTCTTCCAGTCGGTGAACTCGCTGTTCATCCTGCTCTACGCGATTCCCTTTTCCATGCTGTGGATCTGGCTGGCGGAGCGTGACAAGGAGCCCAGCACCCCCTTCAAGTTCGGTCTGGGGATCGCCCAGGTGGGACTCGGTTTCGTGTGCCTCTGGTACGGCGCCACCACCGCCAAGGACGGCGGCCAGGTCGCCATGGTCTGGCTGATTCTCGGCTACATGTTCCACACGACGGGCGAACTGTGCGTTTCCCCGGTAGGGTTGTCGATGGTGACGAAGCTGTCGCCGCAGCGCATCACCGGCCTGATGATGGGGATGTGGTTCCTGTTCACCGCCTTCGCCAACAACCTGGCCGGTATCATCGCCAAGTTCACCACCGGTGGAGAAGCCGCCGAAGCCGGTTCGGGCGTCATGGCCTACGGCAGTGTCTTCGGCACGGTGGCCGGCCTGGCGTTCGGGTTCGGATTCTTCGTGCTCGTGATCGCACCGCTGCTCAAGAAGGGTATGCACGGTATTAATTAATGTTTCCATGGAACCCGAATCTCGCGATTCGGGTTCCGCCCTCGTTTGATTGGTCGCCACCATCGCGGCTATTTCTCCCGGGATCGGTCCGCCTGCCGGCGGCGATCGGGAATTGTTGCGCTCACGACAGCGCTATCGGGTTATGATGGCGGGATTTATTTGTCATCCGGCCGGCTGCCGAACGAGCGCGCTTCTCGCGATCGACCGGCAATTTGATAGGCTGCGCGGCTCGTGGCCGGATCGAACGAGGGATTGAGATTCATTGCGAGCGTATTGGCGTGTCCTGAAAGAACATCCCCACTACCGACGGATCTACGTGTCGCGGACGATCTCGTTGTTGGGCGATTGGTTGAACCTGCTGGCGCTGCTGGGATTGCTGCGCGAGTTGGGCCACAATCGCCCCGAACTCATCGGCGCGCTGTTCATCGTCAAGCTGTTGCCCGCGTTCCTGGCCGGGCCGGCGGCCGGGGTCGTGGCCGATCGGGTCAGCCGCAAGTGGATCATGATCGTTTCCGATCTCGTGCGCGTCGCCGTGGTCTCCGCCTTCTTTTTGGTGCCCTACTTTCGCGACCAGGCCGTCGTCTTCGTGCTGGGCCTGGCCCTGGTTCAAGCGGTCGCCTCGGCCTTTTTCGAGCCCGCCAGAACGGCTTGCCTGCCCCAGATCCTGCCCCCCGAGGACCTGACCACGGCCAATTCGCTGGGGGCCCTGACCTGGTCCGTCATCTATGCGTTGGGCGCAGCCCTGGGTGGACTGATCACCCAATTCCTGGGATGGCGGGTGGCCTTGGCCCTCGACGTGTCCACCTATCTGTTTTCGGCGGTTTTCCTGGTGGGTCTGCGATTACCCGTTCGGCCGAAGCGCATCGAGGCCGTCCATTGGACGCGCATCCTGGGCATTCGCGACGTGTTCGAGGGCTTGGGATACGTGCGGTCCCGGCCCCTGATCGGGTACAGCCTGTGTCTCAAGGCCGGCTGGTGCATGGCCGGGGGCGTTCAATTGCTCCTGACCCTCTTTGGCGAACGGGTCTTCAACTTCGGTGGCCATCCCGATCTGGGCACCGCCTTCCTGTTCACGGCGCGGGCGGCCGGAACCGCGTTCGGACCGATCATCGCGCGGCGTTACAGCGGGGAAGACCTGGATCGCATGTACCGCGCCGTGTGGTACTCCTTCTTTTGCGGCGGTTTTTTCTACATCATGCTGGCGTGGGTACAGCACCCGGCCGCAGCTTTCGCCACCGTCTTTCTGGCGCACCTCGGTGGCAGCACCGTTTGGGTCTTCTCCACGGTCCTGCTGCAGCGCCAGGTACAGGATCGGTTCGCGGGGCGCGTGTTTGCCGCGGAACTCGGCCTGGCGACGTTGATGATCTGCCTGTCCACCTTCATCAGCGGGGCCCTGATCGAACGATTGAACGTCGGGCTTCCCCTTCTGGCGGTCCTGCTCGGCAGTGTCATCCTGGTGGCGGGTGTGGTGGCTGTCTGGCGTGGCAGAAAATACCGCGTCGAGATGAGGCTCCCCCAATCGCCTTGAATCGCGATTGGGCGCGGACTCATCCAGGACGAATTTCGAGGTCGGCCGACGGTCGTGGCGACCGGGGCGATGCAATCCGTGTCCCCTCGATGGCGTCGCGGTGCGGCGCTGTGGCCCCGGGAACCGGAGAGGGCTCGGCCTTCGCCTGGGAACGGGAGCCAACATGTTTGAAAAAATAATGTTGAGTCGGTAATCTGGTGGATGCGATCGGCCGCCGCACGGCGACGATCGGCCGGTCGGACCGGTGGGAAATGCTTTGAGTTTTGGGGGTAACTGTGTCATTCTTTTGGAAATTGCAATCACTTCCATCCAACTCTCTTAGGTGACTTCATGACCAAGGTGCTTTTCTGTACCGGGAAAAAGAAGCGTGTGAAAGCGGTCCTCGATTACTACCTCGAGTTGGAAAATGCAAAGAAGATCGAGATCCTGTCCCATAAGATTCAAACCAAGAAAGCACTGTTTTTTGCCTATGATGAGTTGCGCCTGCTTTTTACCGGTTCCACCAAAGACGCGGCTCCCTTGAAACTGCTTCAAGCGGTGGAATACTATGCGTTTCGCGATCAGGCCCTGGTCTTGATGGATTTCGAGAGCCCCACGGCTTCCGACGAAATGTTGAAGGTAAAGGTGCTGACCCTTTGTCATCCTTATATTGCAAAAGGAGTGCGTTGCAAGGTGACACTAAAGGTCAAAAAAGAAACCGAATTTCGCGTGTTTTATCAGGTTTACGGCCAGTTGAAAGGCCCCGTGGATTCGGTATTGGCTTGCCGAGATCAATTGGCGAGCGACAAATTGCTGGATCGGGACAAGACCAGTTTCGTCTTTTAAGGGACGTTCCCGGCGCGATCCAGTGTCGATCCGGAGACGCGATAGTCGTCACTTCCAAGTTGGCGCGTCTGGATGGGCGCGGTATCGGCGTCGCAGGAGCTATCCCTTAGCAAGGCTTTTGGTTTCATACGATTAGATGAAAACTGGCACTCGGTGGCCGAGACCGGTGCCAAGCCCGTTCAGGGGGCATCGTTTAAAATCCGCCGTTTCTGGATGGACAATATCCAAGACCGCTGGGAATCGGATCCGCGATGGCGTCCCCGGCAGGCATCCGAAAAACCCTGGGAAAGCCGGGCGATACGGCCGTGGTTCGACTATGGTGTCGATCTTTGTCTTGGACCTCGAGTTAAAAACGTAGACAGGCTTGCGGCGTTTTTTTTACGTGTTTCGGTAGTGTGTTTGACCTGACCTGGTGGAAAGCCTTGGGGAAGGTCTTGCCGGGCGTCAAACCGTATCGTTGTGAGGATGTAGGAGAGCGGGTCGGCCCTATGAAATATGATTTTTATTGAAAAAACTCTATTTTTGGTCATTTAGGTCATGCCTTTGCCGCTAACTCGAGATTGGCATATTAGGGCTATGGCTTATTGATTTTGAGAATAGACTCTGAGGGCTTTAAAAAAGGACAGTGTGTGAAGGAGGGTGTCGCTGTGAATCTTGGTGAAGTTGGAAAAGAGCGGTGGGGATGTTTTTTTATGTGGCCATGTCAGATCCCGCATTTTTTGCGGGAGGTGATCTAGTGAAAGTAAGGGGTCTGTGCTCAAGCGTTTGGAAATGATTGAGATAGATCGAAGAGACGTTCTGCTGTGGTTCTGTTCGGTTTTCTGCGGTTGGCACTTTGCGGCATGCGCGAGCCTAGTGCTAGATGTATTGAGATTTTCATTAGACTCCATCAGAATCATTCTCTTCTTAGAGATCTCAATAAAGCGCTCGCTGTAAGTCAAACACTGTGTGGACGCCGGCTGTTTTGCCACCCAACCGATCGTCAGTGCCACTTTGGAGCATTTAATCAAGACATTCAGGAGGGCGAAGTCTATAGGAGCTTTGGATTTAGTTGTATGGAATATAATAGAAAATGGCCTATATTGATTGACTTTCGCATTACCCCTTTATAAGATCAGGGCGTTGCATCACCTTATTGAGGAGTGAAAAGTGGGTAAACTCAGGACAGAGCCCAAGCATAAGAGCTTTCTGAAGCAAGAAGAGTATGATGATTACCTTGGCATTCTTCAGGAAGCCCAGCGAGCGGCTGAAGATAATAATGTTTACTGGGACCTTGAGAAAAACGAGAAGGCAAGCCAAGTGAAAAAGGCCTTTCTTTACGTTTCTCGCAAGGAAAATATCGACGTCACTATCCGCCAAGTGCGCGGTGCCAACAGTCTGGCTTTCCACTTCAAGAAAGGCAAGGCTCAAGGCGGTACCCGTATGTCGGCAAAAGAATCACGGGCACGGATTCTCAAATGCCTCAAGTCCGCCGGTGTTCCTCTCAAGAAGAATCAGATCATCCGCGATACCGGTATTTCTGCTTCTACGTGGAACATTCGCATTAAAGAGCTGTTGAAAAGCAAGGAAGTCAAGCGCCAGGGCGACCGTCGTGATACCACCTATACCGTCGCCTGATGTGCACGTTTCCATTTCGATTCCAATGACAACCAGGAGGGGCGCCGCGCGTTGAAACCCATCGTCGGTTCACGCCGCCCCTCGAGTCATCTGGTCGGGTCGTCATCTGAAATGCGACCGAATGGCGTACCGAGGCGCCGACTTACCTCATCCGGGCCGGTTCGAGCATCATCGAAAATCGATGACGCCGAGAAGCCCCTGATTCCGCGATACCGGGTCGCCCTGGTGCGTGAAGCGATCGCGCTACGTGGAGATCGGCGCTTCCGGCGCGCGTTCCGCGGATTCCGGTGCCTCGGTGGTACCCCTCGCTCGCGATCTCATCCGCCTGTGCGTTACCAGCTCGACGACCGCGCGTCATTTCCATCTTAATAATGAAGGTGGATGGCCCGAATCAGGTTTCTCGTTGACAAATCGCTTCGGATACCTTTGATTAGCATGGTTTGCACTTTTTGCCGAAGCGGCTTGCGAGCGGCGTGGGTTTTCCCCGCCGCCTGGTGAACCGCAGGCCCGGGCTCCGAAGCCGGGTCGATCGCCGGCTGTATGTCGGTTGTTCGCAGAGATGATGGAACCAAGGGAAGCCAGGGGGTAGTGGATGCTGTACGAGGCCGTGTTGAAGCGATTCTTTTTCTGTCTGGCGCCCGAGACCGCCCACGACCTGGCCGTCACGGCCGTTTCGAGTTTTCTGGGCGCGGCCACCCTGCCTCTGCAACTGCCGCGAGCGCGCTACGACGCGGCGCGCATGCGCACCGAAATGTGCGGCATTCCGATCGAGAATCCCGTTGGCCTCGCGGCCGGCTTCGACAAGAACGCGCAGATGTTCTCGCGGCTCGATCGGCTGGGATTTGGATATGCCGAGATCGGTACCGTAACCGCGAAAGCGCAAGCGGGCAACCCCAAACCCAGATTGTTTCGGCTCCCCGAAGATCGGGCGCTGATCAACCGGATGGGTTTCAACAACCACGGTGCCGATGTCATCGCCGAGCGATTGGCCTCGAAACCCTCGAGCATCCCCATTGGCGGCAATATCGGCAAATCCAAGGTGACCCCGCTGGAGCAGGCGGTCGAGGACTATACTTACACCTTCAAATTGCTGAAGCCGCTGGTCGATTACTTTGTCGTCAACGTCAGCAGTCCCAATACCCCCGGCCTTCGCCAACTCCAGGAGCGCGAGCCCCTGAAAGCCCTGCTCGGCGCCTTGATGGAGCTCAATCGGGAGCCTCGGCTTCCGCTGCTGCTCAAAATCGCACCCGATCTGAACGAGTCGCAGCTCGAAGACATCGTGGACGTGGTCGAGGCCACGGGGGTGGACGGTGTGATCGCCACCAATACGACGATCGAGCGCGGTGGTCTGAAAACGCCGGAAAGCCGGGTGTCGTCCATGGGGGCCGGCGGTTTGAGTGGTCGACCCCTGCGCGAGCGGGCGACGGAGGTCGTACGCTTTTTACGGGAGCGACTGCCCTCGCGGGTGAGCTTGATTGGCGTGGGCGGCATTTCCAGTGGTGCCGATGCCTACGAGAAAATTCGGGCCGGTGCGGCCTGTGTCCAGATCTATACCAGTTTCATCTATCGCGGACCCGGCACCGTGATCTACATCCTCAACGAATTGGATGAACTGTTGCGGCGCGACGGCTTTGCCACGGTCGGAGAGGCGGTCGGTGCCGACCTGCGGTGATCGCGTCGCCGCCGCTTCTGGTCAATTTCTGGAATTTGGCTTATGATGGGAAACAGGCCCGGGTTGGTCCTGATTGATCGATGGCGACCCCATTTGGTTTGCGGAGTGTGTGCGCCGTTCGCGCGCGCAATCCGGAGATCAAAACACGGCAGCTCGTCCTGCCACGATACAGAGGTGTCCCCATGAGCGCTGAGACTGTGTACATCACCGCCAACCCGACTCCCAATCCGGAGTGCATGAAATTCATCGTCGATCGCCAGATGGTCGAGGGTGACCCGGTTTCCTACGCCAAGCCGGAAGAGGCGGAAGGGAGTCCCCTTGCCGAAAAGCTATTCGCGTTGGACGGAGTCAAATCGATCTTCGCCTTTCAGAATTTCGTGTCCATCACCAAGGTCGACGAACTGGTCTGGCAGCAATTCGCCCGCGAGATCGGCCAGACCATTCGAAACCACGTGCAAAGTGGCGTTCAGCCCCATTTTCGACCCGCCCAGCGCCGTGAAGACGAGGCCCATTCGGACGAAATCGTTCAAATCCGCAAGGTTCTCGATGAAATCCAACCTTACGTGGCCGCGGATGGCGGCAACATCTCCTTTGCGGGCTATCAGGACGGAGTCGTTCAGGTCTTCATGCAGGGGAGCTGCAGTGGCTGCCCCAGTTCCACCATCACCCTGAAGGCCGGAATCGAGCAGAAACTGCGGGCGGTATTGCCGCACATCAAGGAAGTGGTCGCCATTTCCTGAGCGATCCAAAACAGGTGCGTCGCGAACGCGGCGCCCGATTCGTCACGGGTTGGGTCTTGTCCCTGCTTTCGCGTGGACGAATGCCCCCGGGTTGACTATAATGGCCCCATCCTTTTTGGGAGTAGGTGATGATCAATCTCATTTTTACCGCTCTTTACGAAATCGTGATGTCGTTGCGGGTTACCAGCCTGCTGCAATTGATGGGCATCGTTATCGTGGTTTGCCTGATGTCCAGCCCCGGTGCCTGCGCCACCGTGATCGGTATCAGCGCCAAATTGGGCATCGCCCAACACGCCATCAACAAGGGTAAAGAGAAGAAAGCCTGATTTCCATGTGGCAGCCGGTTGAAGACCTGGACGAAATCAACCGCTCGATCGTCAAGCTGGAGCAGGACTTTCTCGCCGTACTACGGCGGCGTCTGAAGCCGGAGCGCCTGATCGCGTCTCCGGCTTTTCGCCATGTGCTCGATTGGGTCGACGAGCACCCCTATCAGGCCGCGTTGATGACGCGTATCAAGAGCAGTCACGCCATGACGCCGCGTCACGGTGTCAACGTGCTGCTGTTGTCGCGCGCTTGGATGTCCTGGGGTCACAAGTTGGGCGCGATGGCCGACAAGCTGTCGGTCGCCGCCTTGTTCCACGATTTGGGTCATTGGCGTCCGGAGGATCTGGTCTACACCTTCGGTTATTTCAGCCACGAAGAAATGAGGCGCATGCGCAAGCACCCCTTGTTGGAGGGCGAGCCCGCCGCCGAGGACGGCGGCCCCTTGGCTGACCCCGACGTGCGTCGCTTCATTCGCGAGCATCACGAGCGCCCGGACGGCAAGGGGTACCCGGCAGGTGTCCGCGATCCCCATCTCCTGTCCCAGGTGCTGCACATCGTCGATTGTTTCGAAGGGTTGACGACCGAGCGGCGCTTTCGGCGACGTTATTCCCATTTCGAGGCGTTGAAGACCATGGGGCGTTGGGCCGGGTATCATTTCGATGCCGGGCTGTTCAAAAATTTCCTGCGCTTTTGGGGCGAGCACCCCTTCGGCAGCTTCGTCAACCTGGTGAACAAGGGTGTGGCCATGGTGCTGCCCGACCCGGAGCAGGGCGAAGGTTTGACCTGCCTGCTGTTGACGAATGTCGATGGCGACGCTCTGGCGGAGCCGGAGCCGATGCGGGTTGGAAATGGGGATGTCGAAGGAGAAGCGCCACCTTGGCGCGAACAGCGCTTGCCGGAAGGTTGGCGAACCGCCCGGCCCGATCTGATGGGGTTGCCGCGGTCCTACTGATTGCGAGAGGTGGGTGGCGGGATTCGGGAAACGAGTCGCGCGAATCCCGCTGGTGGCGAGCCGATGTGGGGTATCGGCGCGCTCGTTCACCTCGCTGAATGGATCTAGAAGCCGAGTTCGGCCTTTCGATCATCTGCCGTGGGGAGCGGATCCTTTTGGTCGGTGATGGGCTGTCCGCCCTCGTCCTTGATCCGAGCCGCCTCGTTGGTGTTGAATTCCAACGCGTCTTCTTCGTTGTCGGGGATCTCGTCCTCGGCATATATCGCTTCGACCGGGCATTCTGCAACGCATGCCGAACAATCGATGCACTCATCGGGATCGATGACCAACTGCTTTTCCATTTCATAAAAGCAATCTACAGGACAGACTAGGACGCAGTCGGTAAATTTGCAATTCAAGCAGTTACTGGTAACGACATGAGTCATATGAGCCTCCAACTCCCGGTATTGAAACTGATCATCATACAAAAAACCACGAAAGGGAGCCAGTTGTAAATGGTCAGTTGAGACTTGACCTTAATTGAGATCGGGTCGCAAAAATGCTTGTCTCTCAAGAGCTTGCCGCCCGGTTGGCTCGGTCGAGTTCCCGTTGGAGGAATGGGCGGAGGTTTGAGCGTAAATCCGCTGCCAGCGTTTTTGCGTCGATTTGCACGCCGTTTTCCCGCAAGCTGGTTACAAAATCCGCGTGAGCGCGGCCCTGACGGTAATCCGGTTCCTTGGGGGGGTATCGCAGTACTTTTTCCATCAGGTCGAGATCCAGGTCCACCAGCAGCGAAGCCTGGTAGAGCAGGTATTGTTTTCGTCGATAGATCGAGCTTCCCAGGATTTTTCGCTGGCCGATGGCGATATCGGAGATGCCGCGTTCCCGGTAGTCCAGATCCGCCCATTGGCCAAACACGGCCATCAGGGCCCGGTTCACCGCCGAGAAATAGCCCAGATTGTGGAAGGGATGGACCACATCCGCGTGAATCGTCACGACGATAGTGTTGGGTCCCAATAGGACGGTCCCGCCTCCGCCCTTGCGTTTGTAGAGCGGGATGTGGCGCTCGCGAAGGGCTTCGATGAAAACCTCTTTTTCCGGTTTCCCGCTGGCGCCCATGACCACGTGCGGGTGGTCGGGTATGGAGACGGAGAACTGCAGTTCGCCGGAAGCGAGGGTCCGCAGTTCTTCGGGGTAGGGTTGCCAAAGGGTCTCTTTTTTCATGGGTCGGATCCATCCTGAATCAGCGAGTTTTTAGAGGGTGCCTCCGAGCTGGCTCGGGGTGCCGTGCAGCTAGGTCTCGGCTGCCGAAAATCGGGATTCAGCCATGAAGCGGAATAAAGATGTCGGCTGAGGCTGGATACCCGATGGCTCGCCCGTGCAACCAAGCCAACGCGGCAGGTGCGATCTTTCCGTTCTGTGGTCGGAGGCGAGGCATGCCCCGCCGGGAAGGAAGCGTCCGCAATCCGTGGGCGAAGCAAGCCGAGACGCCACGTTCGGTCCCGTGTCGCACGATCTGGCTGTTCTCCATGCCTTCGGCAGGGTGTCGCAAGCGCCGACGCCTTTCCTGGGGATGCCCTTGTTGGTCGAGGAGATTGTCGGACTGGAGGGATCGTGGTCCGGCTTCGATGCTTCGCGTCGTGACGCGGGGGTCACGGCCCTGAATGCGGTGTCGTCGCGCCGCCTAGAGCGCCTGAATGGCGTCTTCGACCGTGTCAAACGTCTTGATGTGATTTTGCAGTCCGGTCAATCGAAGCAATTCCTTGATCTTGGTGTTGGTGCGGGCCAGGACGAGTTGCCCGCCGACCTCGTCGAGCGATGTGTAGCCGCCGGCGATTTGGCCGATTCCCAAGCTGTCGATGTATTTGACGCGGGTCATGTCCAGAACGATTTGATGCCTGTTGCGGGCAATTTGTTCGCGAAAAGTATCGGCCAATTTTTGATCTGAGCCGATGGTCACCATTCCGTCGATGGCGATGATTGTGATGTCGTCTACGTCGCTGACCTGAATGTTCATAGTCCCGTAACCCTTAATTAATGGTTAACTTCTCTCTTCATCCTATCATTGATTGGCATCCCAATGTATCCGGAATGAACCAGAAAATCAACCCGACTCACGGCGCCGAGCGCCAGGAGTCGGGTGATGGCGAGCCGGTGTGGCGGGGTGGGGGAGCGGCCTGGAAAAGTGGTGCTTCGAGGCCTCAGTCCGGTGTCGATTCCACCGGGTCACCCACGGTTCCCCTGAAGTTGCAAGGCTTGCTGGTATTGTCGATCTGATGCAGGATGATTTTTTCCATGGCCAGGCGGCATGCGTTGGTGGAACCGGGTAGGGCGAATACGATCGCATGGCCGCAAAGGCCCGCTTCGGCCCGGCTTTGAATCGTGGCCGGACCGATTTGCGCGTAACTCAGGTGACGGAACAATTCGCCGAATCCGGGGATGCGCTTGGTGTAGAGCGGAGCCAGGGCTTCCGGCGTGCCGTCGCGAGGCGTGAACCCGGTGCCGCCGGTCAGGATGACGAATCCGCAGGTGTTGGATGCCACTAGTTGGGCCACACGCTCGCGGATCTGGTCCGGTTCGTCTTTGATGATGGTGTGGAACACGACGTCGTGACCCGCTTCCGCGAGGGTTTCGCGCAGATAGCGGCCCGATGTGTCGGTTTCTTCGGTGCGGGTGTCCGATACGGTGATGACCGCGACCTTGGCCGGGCGGAATGTCGCGTCGCTGTGATTCATGATTGCCTCTCCGTGTCGATGGGGCGGTTCGGGACTCGCGTCGCCCGGGGCCGACCCTCGTGTTCTGTGGGGTTCCGTTGGGAGTCTTTTCGGGTGCCTGCGCTGGTGTCAGAGGGCGTCGGCCAGCTCCACGAGCTGGTCCATGCAGGCTTGCTTGATCTCCGGCGAGCCCGAGGAATTGTAGAGAAAAATCTGGGAGACGTCTTTGACGCCGCAGAAATTGAACACGCCCACTTCTTGAATGAGGCGCATGGCGTCCTCGAGCCTGGGGTCTACGTCCTCTTTCTTGTTGCCCAGTGAGCAGACGAGGATGACCTTCTCGAGTTCCAGCATGCCGCGAGTGCCCTCGGGGCCGTAATCGTAGGCGAAACCCCTGGCGAACACGCGATCGACCCAGCCCTTCATGATCGCGGGCATGCCGTTCCACCAGACCGGGTAGAAGAAGGTCAGGGCAGCGCTCTTTTTCAGTGTTTCGTGGATGGCGGTGACGTCTTCGGGCAGGGGTTTGCCGAAGAACTGATTGAAATCATCGCCGTGCATGATCGGGTTGAAATCGCTTTGATAGAGGTCGTACGTGGTGTGCTCGTGACCGAGGCGGTCCAACTGAGCGGTAAAATGGTTGAGGAGTTCTTGGGTCTGGGAGCCGGGATAGTGACTTGACAAAACATTGGTGACGAACATGGATCCACCTTGACGATTGTGAGGGGTGTACCGAGCCGAAGCTGTGGCCTGGCCGGTGGCGTTCGGGCGTGCAGGCTGAGTCGGCGGGATCGGGTTGAATGACAGGCCCTATCTTAGTCGATTCGTCGCCGATGCGCGAGTCCGCCGCCGACCCGATTGCGCGCGGGGGTGCGGGCTCCTTCCGGTGCGGCGTGGTTTGGGTGTCCCGGTGGCAGGATCGGGGTTTCGGGCATGATTTCGAGTTGTGTCAAAGGTGGCATAGATCACCGTGGGGTTGTGGTCGCAGCACCACAGCGATGTGTGGTATTGTGACCACGTTGTGTGTTAACAGGTTTGAATTCAGTGATTTGGGTGTGGTTTTTTTGTTGGCTTGAAAAGTGCACTGTGGTGCCGCTGGAGGAGTTGCATGAAAAACCAAGCCACAATCAGACACGAAGTGCACGCCGTAGGAACCGGCCTTCATTCCGGAAAATTGGTTCATATGACGTTGCGTCCCGCACCCCCGAACACCGGGATCGTTTTTGTGCGGACCGACCTGCACGGCGCCTACGTGAAAGCCTCCGTCGAAGCGATCGATTTCGAGATGTTGCAATTGGCGACCACCTTGAGAAACGGAGATGTGGTCGTTCAAACCACCGAGCACCTGCTATCGGCCCTTTTCAGTGCCAACGTAGACAACGTCATCGTCGAGATCGACGGGCCCGAGGTTCCCATCATGGATGGCAGCTCGGCGCCGTTTCTGGTGCTTTTGGACGAGGCCGGCATCAAGCGCCAACCCGTCCCCGCCAAGGTGCTCAAGATCGTCAAGCCCTTTTCTTTCGAGGCTGGCGGGAAAAAAGTCTGGGTGACCCCTTCCGGTGATTTTCGGGTCAGTTACGAAATTCGTTTCGATCACCCGCTGATTCAGCGTCAACGCAAGACGATGAACGTACATTCGCGGGAATACGAGGAGCAGGTGGCTCCCGCCCGCACCTTCGGTTTTTTGCGGGACCTCGATTACCTCAAGAGCAAGGGGTTGATCCAGGGCGGCAGCATGGACAACGCGATCGTGCTCGATGCCGATCGCATCTTGAACGAAAGTTTGCGTCTCAAAGATGAATTTGTCAGCCATAAAATTTTGGATATGATCGGAGATTTGGCGGTAGCCGGTGTTCGGTTCCAAGGCCATTTCCACGGATACAAGGCGGGCCACGAAATGCACGCACGGTTCCTGCGGGCCCTGTTGGCGGCCGAGGACTGCTATGTCGTGGTTCAGGACGGCGCCACCTTGCCGGCGGCCTTCGCTCCGGCGGGCGACGTGCCTGTCGCCGTGTGAAGCTTCGTTCAGTCACAGTATCGATTCGGCCCGGCAAATGGTTGGGCCTTCGAAAAAGAGCGCTCCCGAGGTGGAGCGCTTTTTTGTTGTCTTCACGAAAGAACTGTGCCTACGAGATTGCGCTGCCCGTCGTCGCCTCTTGCGGCAAGTGCCCCTTATTTCTAGGGTTGGGCCTGATTTAATCCAGTTGACAAGCCGTGGGGCTTAAGTTAATTTAGGGCAAAGCTCAAGCTAGGATGTTGTATGGCGATTGAGGGAAGCCTACAGAGCGTCGATATTCAGGATATCGCTCAGCTTTTGAATATCAATCGTTCTACCGGCCTCTTGCACATCGAAAGTGACGCCGTCAAGGGCGTTCTTTTTTATCGTGATGGCTCGGTTATCAACGCGGAAGTAGATGGTCTCACCGGTGACAATGCAGCTTATGTTTTGCTGGGTCAGAGTGAGGGCCATTTTCATTTTGAAATAGCCGAACACAGTTCCGACAAGTTGATCTCTCGTTCGATCAACGATTTGGTTCTCGAAGCCGCGCGCCGCAAAGATACCATCAAGCGAATTCGGTCCAGTATCAGCCACGATAACATCGTCTTCCTGCCATTGGTGGACGTGCGAATTCCCAGTCAACGTAAATCGTTTTCCGAATTCGAAATCAAACTGTTGAGCATGCTGGATGGCCAGACCGACTTGAAGGAAGTCATCGGCAAATCCGGCGCATCGGACTTCGAGGTCGTCTATGTGGTGTACGAACTCGAAAAAAAAGGTCATTTAAAGCGCGTCGATATCTATAAATTGTTGGAAGTGGCGCCTCTGAAAAAGCTGTTCGGCAAAAAGACAGAGGTGCAGATTCCATCTGGAATCGTCGACGAGTGGTCGAAAGAATCGGTTATTTATGGCGAATGCAAATATGCGGAAATTCGCACCCAAAAAATGACGTTCGGCCAAGTGGAAATGTCGACCAAAGCCAATAATGACGAGCGTAAGGTGTTCATGCCCAAGAACATTATGGCGCAGTTCGAGGTGAGCCCTGGGGATCGTGTTCTTGTGAAACCCATTCTCTATCCCAATTGACGCGGCTCTGTGCCGTTCCTTTTTCTTCAAGTAATTCGAGAGAGGTTCGATACACGAAGCAGGGCCAGGGAGGATTTTAATGGAGCAGCGCGATCAAAAAGACCCGGGTCATCGTGATCGGGAAAACAAATTGGGAACGGGCAATCACCCCGATCCTCGCGCCCTTTTGGGAAAGATCGAACTCTTTACCAACGAGGTCGGCAAAACGTTCGAGGGCATCTTGGAATCCTTGGAACGTCTTCAAGACGACATCAAGCAGCTCGATCAACTGAAGCAGGTGGCGGTCGTGGCCGAGCAGATGCTCAGCGGCCAGATGAGCAGCCATGTGGACCTCGAGGCCAAGGGGGAAGTGGGTCGCCTGGTGAATGCCATCAACCAGACCCTGGACAATTTACAGCAGCTCGACAAAACCGTGCACCAGGAGACCGGCAAGGTCCCCGAGTTGGCTTCGCACCTGGACCAGATCACCAAGGAAACCGAATCGGCGACCCAGCAGGTCTTGGAAAAGCTCGACGAGATGATCGAGGGTTCCGAGCTTCAGACCAACAGTCTGCAGACCCTCAAGCAGCTCGCGGCCCAACGCCTGGAGATGGACAAGGAAGCCAAGCACGGCGTCGACCAGTTTCTCGAACATCTGGGCAGTGGCGAAGATCGCGAGGCCGTGCTGCAGGAAGCGCTGGACTTCGTCGCGTTGATGGGGGAACAGTCCCGCAAACACCTCTCCAAATCGGAAGAGGTCATGGCCGCCATCGAAGACGCCAACATCCAGGCCGAAAACCTGATGAACTACTCCTTTGACATCATGAACCTTCTACAATTCCAAGACATTACGCGTCAGAAGGTCAGCAAGGTCATCGGCTTGCTCAAGGAAATGCAGGCCGGCTTGTACCGTTTGTTGGGCATTTTCAACATTGAGACGGAGACCGACGACGAGTTGGTGCTGACCGAGGAACACAAGGCCACCCAGGACCGCATTTTCGAACGCGACGCCTTGTCCTCGGATGTCGAGGTGGTCAACGTGGACCAGATCATCAAGGATTTCCAGAAATCGGGTTGAGTTTGCCGCCGTCGTCGAAGGTGGTGAAACGCGTTGTTCGGATGGGATCGAACCGGGCCGAGCATCGTCCGCATCCGGGACTCGACTTGGTTTCGACCGGAAATCGAGGACGCCGGGATGGCATCGGTCGAGGCCTGGGGGGTTCGGTCTTCTCGTCCCTTTCGGGCGGGTCGTCCCGCCGCCTTGGATCGGCCCCGCTTTGGGCTCTTCGATCGGTCATTCTGTCGACCCTTCGACAGGCCCTCCTACCGGCCCTCCGACAGGCCCTCCAGCCGGCCCTCCTACCGGCCCTCTTTCATCCCTACAGCCTTGGAAATACGATATGATAGGAGCATTGCACTACATCGGGAGTGGACGGGGTCGTCCAATTGGGAACCGCGGCGGTCTTGCGGTTTCCATCTTGTTTCCTACTGTGCTAGTATTCCAGGAGTTCAATAGTTGGAAAATTCGAGGATGACGAATTCGATGACTGGAGTGGGTTTCCCGGTGGTCCGGTTCTTCTGTATATGCTGTCTGGGTTTTGTCTGCCTGGCAGGTCCTTCGGTTCACGGACAAAATCCCGAGGACGGTGAATTCCAGGTCATGCTCTCCACCCTTTGGGCTTCCTATCGTCAGGCGAAGTCCCGGGGTGACGAAGAGGCACGGGATCGCGTTTTCCAAACTTTTCGCGATTTGCAGACCAACGCATCCGGTGAAATTTTCGAAACGGCCAGCTATCTGTTCCTCTTCGAAGGGCTCAAGGAGCTCGACGCCGAAAAGTACGAAGAGGCGCGGATCGAATTCCTCAACGCGATCAAGCTGAATCCCTATTTGTGGCCCGGCTACATGGGGCTGGCCAAGATCAAGCAAGTCAAGGATCAGGATACGCGGCTCTACGTGGAGCTCAACAAGAAAGGCATCGGCGAGGCCTTCAATCCGGCCAACGCCTACTTTTTGATCGATGCCTTCATTTGGTTCATGGGAAATCTCTACCTGGTGTTCATGGTCGCCTTCAGCGCCTTCGTATTGATACTCTGCGTGCGCTACATGCGGCCGTTCGTCTTCACCACGCAGGGGGCCATGGAGCATCGGGGAATGAAACCCTTCATCGGAAAGCTGATCGGCTTTTTGCTGCTCTTCCTGCCACTCCTGCTCGGTTTGAACTTTTTCCTGGCAGCCGGCCTGTATCTGGTTCTCTTTTTCCCCTTTTTCGATCCCCGTGAAAAGGCCACCTCGTCGGTGGCGCTGTTGCTGTGGATCCTGATCTCCTGCTGCGGCTACTTTCTGACCAACCTCAACGAAGCGCGCGTGGATCGCTTGCTGCAGGTGCACCTGACCCAATTCTTCCGGGGCCATATCGAGCAGGACATCGCGTTTTTGAAGAAGCAGAACAGCCCCGCCTTTTTGGAAAACCAGAATAAATTCACCCTGGCCAAACTGCAAAAGACGCGCGGTGAGTTGGCGTCCGCCATGGACGCCTATCGCCAGGTCGACGCGTCCAGCGATCTGTGGCCTTCGGCGCAAATCAATCTCGGCAACATCCACTACGAAATCAAGGAATTCCAGCAGGCCATCGAGGTCTACAAGCGAGTCTTGGACCGCCGACCCGACATGGCCTTGGCCCACTACAATCTCAGCGTGGTCCACGCCCAGATGGGGAACCACAACGAGGCCGGCGAGCACCGTACCCAGGCACGTCGGTTGGATCGAAGCCTGGGCGACTCCGTCGATCAATTCGGATCCGGCAGCGACACCGTGGTCGACGCCGGCGGCACACCGGGCCTGCGGCTGATGAGTGCCATTCTGGGTTCGGATCGCGGTTCCCTGGCCGAACAGATGAAGCGCCCGATCGTATTTCTGCCGGCCGCCCTCGGTTTGCTGTTCCTGATCGCCAGTTGGGTCCATACCCGGGCGCGCAACTTCCGCCTGCTCGCCAAGAATTGCGAGAAGTGCGGCATGGTCTATTACCAGAGCGATTCGCCCAACAGCGAATGGTGCAGCCAGTGCGTCAGCCTCTACATCAAGAAGGAAGACCTGCCCAGCGACGCCAAATTGCGCAAGCACGACGAGGTCAAGGCCTTTACCAAGCGCAAATCCATTTTGGACACCACCTTTCAGATCATCCTGCCCGGTTCCAAAAACATCTTGCACGGGAATCCCTGGAGTGGATTCATCATCGTTTCCGTTTGGGCCTTCCTGCTGGTCATGATCGCCTTACCCATGGATCGCATTGCCCATCCCTTCATGCGATATATCGACGGTCCCCTGGTCGTCACCTGGATCTTCGTGGCTTTGGCCGCGGTTTATTGGGTGATTTTCGGGTTACGGCCGATTTGGCAGGAGGACTGAGATGGCGCTCGAGGGTACGCTAAGCGATTTTGGGCTCGCCGACATCTTCCAATTGATCGGTCTCCAGAAAAAAACCGGGGTGCTCACCTTGCGCAACGACAAGGAAGAGGCCCGCATTCTGTTCATGAACGGCCTGGTCGTGGGTGCCGATACCAACAACCAGAAATTGGAAAACCGCTTGGGCCGGGTTCTCGTCAAATCCAACCGCATCTCCCAGGCCGAGTTGGAACAGGCTTTGGCGATTCAGGCCAAAACCCTCCAACGCCTCGGCCAAGTGCTCATCTCCAAGAGCTTCATCAAGCCCGAAGACCTACGCGATTCGCTTCAGACCCAGGTCACGCAGATCATCTACCGCCTCTTCCGTTGGACCGACGGCGAGTACCATTTCCGCCCCGAACGCTACGTCGATTACGACCAGGAGAACTTCACGCCGATCAGCTCCGAATCGATCCTGATGGAAGGCGTGCGGATGCTCGACGAATGGCCGATGATCGAGCGCGTGATTCCCGATTTCGACATCCTGGTGGAACGCACGCCGCGTGGCAAAAAGGTCAAACTCCAGATCGAGAACAACTTCACCCTGGATTCCGGTCTGGGGGAGAGTTTCGATTCCTTGCTGGAAGGCGTGATGTCCGACGGGGGCGATACCGAGCACGGACGCGAGGAAATCGAACAGTTGGATCACCAGCAGGAATTGGTGCTCAAGCTCGTGGACGGACCCACCGTGGTTCAGGACGTCATCGATCGCAGCGGCCTGAACGAATTCGAGACCTGCCGCGCCTTGTACGACCTGATGGGCATCGGCTACGTTCAGCGGGTCACCAGCGACGATGTGGATGGCGATTATCGAGTCATCGAAGAGGAGCGCCAAATACCCCTTTGGATTCCGGTCAGTTTTCTTGTGATCCTGGCTACATTCAGCTTTTTTGTGAGCTGGAATCCGCTCAACCAATATTTCTCCGTACCAGGCTTGAACACCTTCCAGGTCAACCACTACGAATCCATCAGTTTGAATCGTTTGAGGAAGGTAGCCCAAGGGATTGACCTCTATTTCATCCAGCGCGGCGAGCTGCCGGCATCGCTGGGACTGCTGGTCCGACAGAACTTCGTCCGGGCCTCCGAGATCGTCGATCCGCTGGGTCGCGAGTTTGATTACGACGTCTTTTTGAACGAAAATCGTTATAAGATCTACGGCAAGAACATCGATGGTTCCTCTTTGTCGTCGCTGCAGATCCAGAAGATTCTCACCAAAGACCGTTCCACGGAACAAAGCGGTACGGTCAACTGATTCGGGCTGTATTCGGCGCATAGGGACCGCAACGACCTCCATCAGAACGACGTCATGACAGAACGGGATCCCGAAAAGAACAGAGACGATCGAGCGACCCCAGACTCGGTCGACGGACCGATCACGCCCGAATTGCTTCTCGAGGTGCTGAAAAGTACCGACCCGAAGGAAGGCCCTCTCGAGGGGCCCGCGGCTCCGGGGTCCGGTGGGGGCCTGCCGCCGGATTTTTCCGACCTGAGTGCGCTGGACCGCATCAAGGCCCGTCGCCAGGCCAGGCGGCTCAGCCCCGAGGCACGTCAGGTCCTGCTCGCCGCCAGTGAAGACGTGCTTCTCAAATACCTGCTCGAGGTCGACTACCCGGATTGGGATCTCATTCGCGAGCACGAGGCCTTCACCGAAAAGTGGGTCGTGTTGTTCCTGCAGCGGTCCCGGGCCATTTCCTCCGAAGCGGTTCAAGACATCTACCGCCATCGCATCCTGCGCCGCGATTACCATATCTGCCGGGCCATCGTGCGCTGCCGCTTCGCGCCCCAGGGCGTGGCGATGAACCTCGTGCCGCGCCTGCGGTGGGTCGATTTGATGCAGTCTTTGCGGTTGCCCTACCTTTCGGGTGCGGTCAAGTTCCGCATCGAAAAGCAGGTCATGGAAGTCCTGCCCAAATTGGCGCTGGGCCAGAAGATCGCCTTGGCCAAACAGGCGCCCCGCGCCCTGGTTCGACACCTACGCATGGACCCCGATCCCAAGGTGATGCGTGCTCTGCTCCAAAATCATTATTTCACCCACGACGACGCCATGTTCCTCGCCAATTACGGCGAGATCCCGGCCCAGATCCTCGGCGTGTTGGCCAGCCACCCCCGCTGGAACCATTTCAAGGACATCAAGCTCAGCCTCCTGCGCAACGCCAAAACGCCGCGCGGCGCTTTGATGGGGCTCACCAAGGGCATGACCGAGTACGATTTCAAGCAGGTTTTGCGTGACCCGCGCGTTCCGGTATATACTCGCCGCTTGATCGAGCGAATCATGGAAGAGCGTTTTTTCGATGGCAAGCGTCGTGACCGGTTGGCGGCCAAAGCCAACAGCGGGTTGGCAAAGAAGGGGCTCGCGAGCAAGAAAAAGGGAAGCCACAAGCCCTCCGGTTTTTGACCTTCGGGGAGATCGACGGAGGTATCGTGGGTGGCGCCCGCGGCCTCGGCAATCTCCAAGGGTTGCGGTGCGCCTCGTATCTCTCGAGAAAACGCCGAACGACAAGGGAGTGGACCCAAGATGAATTATTGGCTCTTGAAAACGGAACCCGAGGTTTTTTCTCTCGACGATCTGAAGGCCGCGGGCCGCGAACACTGGGACGGCGTGCGCAACTACCAGGCGCGCAATTTCATTCGCGACGAGATGAAAGTCGGTGACGGCGTGCTGATCTATCACAGCCGCACCCAGCCCATCGGCATCGTGGGCGAGGCCCGCGTGGCGTCCGAGCCCTATCCCGATCCCACCCAGTTCAACGCCGACGAAAAATACTACGACCCCAAATCGCCGGCAGACAATCCCCGCTGGTTCGTGGTCGATATCGAATACGTGGACCATTTTCCCAAAGTCCTGCCGTTGGCGGACCTGAAGCAGACTCCCGGCTTGGAGAAGATGGTGCTGACCCAAAAGGGCAGCCGTCTCTCGGTTCAGCCGGTGCGGCCCGACGAATGGACGATCGTTCAACGTTTGGCCGGACGTGCCGACAAGGCCTGAGAATTCGGTGATTCGGTGCCTGGAGGGAAGGGTGGCTCGTTCGGTGTTTCTCAATCGGCTGCCGGGAACGACCCGGGTGGCGGTCGCGGTGGACGGCCGCCTCGAGCGTTATCTGCTTTTCGGCGATGACGATGGGCCGAGGACCGGGGATGTCCATCTCGGTCGCGTGACCTCCGTCCTGCCGTCGATTCAGGCGCTTTTCGTGGATATCGGCCAAAAGGAACCCGCCTTCCTGAACGGCCGCCACCTGCCCCACGGCTGGCTGCCCGACCCGCGAACCCGGGTTCAGGACGTCGTCAAGCCGGGTCGGGTCCTGGCGGTTCAGGTGACGCGACCGCCAGTGGGCGGCAAGCAGGTCCAGGTCAGCGCCAGACTGAAGTTGGGCGGCTTTTGGGTCGAACTTTCCGAGGGCCAACAGGGGCTTCGGTTCAGTGGCCATTTTTCCGGGGATCGAGATGCGGTCCGCCAGGCCTTGGACCCTCTGTTCGGGGACGCCGACGGGGTGGGGCTGCGCGTTCGCTCGGCGGCCTCCGATCGCGAACCCGAGCTCGTCGCCCGCGAGGCCGGCCAATTGATCGAGAACCTGAAGCGATTGCGCGGCACCGACCTGGAAGGCGTCAACCGCCGCCTGTGGCGCCCCTTTTTCCTCGAAACCCTGTTGCAGGAAGGACATAGCGACGCTCCCCGGGCCATCTACTGCGACGATCAGGCGTTTTTCGAGGAGGTGCGCGCCCGCCTGGCCGAGCGTGCACCGAGCTGGGTTTCCCGCGTCCAACTGCACCTCGATGCCATTCCTCTTTTCGACGTCTACAAAATCACCTCGCAAATCAGCGAGGCCACCTCGCCGCGGGTGTGGCTCAAGTCGGGTGGTTTTCTGGAAATCCACCAGACCGAGGCGATGGTCACCATCGATGTCAACAGCGGCAAGAACACCAAGGCTCGCGGGGGTCAGAGCGGGCCGTTGCGCACCAACCTGGAGGCGGTTCGCGAAGGGTTCCATCAAATTCGGTTGCGGCAGTTGGCGGGCCTGATCGCGCTCGATTTGATCAGTATGAAATCGAGTTCCGACCGCAATGCGGTCTCCAAGGCGATTCGCGCCGAAATCGACCGCACCGACGGAAAAATCGATATCGCGACCATCGATCGATTCGGCATCGTGGTGCTGGCCCGGGAACGGCGCCATGCGGACCTGACTCGAACCCTGATGCGGCCCTGTCCCACCTGTGGCGGTAGCGGTTGGTCGCCGAAGCCCGAGAGTGCCGCCCTCGACGTGCAAGGTCACCTTCTGCGCGACGGAGAAACGCTGCGCGGCGAAGCGCTGGAGGTGGTTGCGGCCCCAGACCTGTTCCATTACCTCGAGAAACATCGCAAGCTGTTATTCCAAAACCTGGAACGCGAGTTCGAATTGGAAATCCGGCTGGTTTGCGATGATCGACAGCGCGGCGCCCGTTTCGAGATCCGTCCTGTCTGATTCCTGAAAAGCTTCCGATTTCCTTCTTTAAATCCTTGATAAAAGATGTGGTTTGACGGTTCACGCCAGACTCGCCCCATGTCACAATAGGCCATCGCACCCTAACTCTCGTGGGAGTGGCAGGCCATGAATTCGACGACCGGCGCAATGCAGAGAGGCGACGAGGCCCAACCGCAGCACGAGGCCCCCAAAACCGATGGCCGGGGAACGCAGACCAACATCATGATGGACCCCGATCCTTCGGGTCACAAGTTCGGCACCTTCAGCGGCGTCTTCCGACCGACCATTCTCACCATTCTCGGTGTGATGATGTACTTGCGCGAAGGCTGGGTGGTCGGTAACGCCGGACTGCTCGGCGCCGCCATGGTGATCATCGCCTGCTACGTGATCACCGGTGCCACGGCACTCTCCATTTCCTCCATCACGACCAACATGCGCGTCGGCTCGGGCGGCGTCTTTTCGATCATCAGCCAAAGTCTCGGTTTGGAGGTCGGCGGTGCGGTCGGCGTTCCCTTGTACTTGGCCCAGGGGCTCAGCGCCGCCCTGTACATGCAGGGCATCGTGGAAACCTGGATGTACATGTTCCCCAACCATCCGCAGATCCTGGTGACCCTGGCGATCTTCGCCGTGTGTTTCGGTTTGTCGGTGACCAGCACCAAGCTGGCCTTCCGGGTTCAGGTCGTCGTCATGGTCGGCGTGGTCGCGGCCTTGGCCTCGATGATCATGGGTCTCAAGGTCCATCCCGTGAATCCCAATCCCATCCTGATCGGCGATTTCCCCGAGGGTGGCTTCAGCGTGCTGTTCGCCGTGTTTTTCCCCGCGTCGACGGGCATCCTGGTGGGCTCCAGTCTCTCGGGAACCTTGAAAAACCCACGCAAGAGCATCCCGCGCGGTACCCTCGCCGCCTGGTTCCTGTCCGGGTCCGTCTACCTGGGCCTCGCCGTCTGGTACGCGCTGCTGGGAACGCCCGAACAGCTTCGCGACACCCAGACCATCTTCGCGGTGGAAGCCGCCTTCGACGGGCGCATCGTGCTCATCGGCATCATTTCTTCCTGCTTCTCGGCGACCTTGAGCTCCCTGGTGGCCGCGCCCCAGGTGCTGCAAGCGCTCAGCAGTTATCGCATCGTGCCCTTTCACCAGACCTTCGAAAAGCTCCATAAGAACGAACCGCGTAACGCCACCCTGCTCACCGCCGGGCTCGCTTTCGTATGCCTGCTGGCCGGTGATCTGAACACGCTCGCCTCGATTCTGACCATGTTCTTCCTGGTGATCTACTTCACCATCAATTTGGTGCTCTTCATCGAGCAGCGCCTGAAAATGCTGAGCTTTCGGCCGACCTTCTCGATCCCCTCCTTCGTGCCCATTTTCGGCGCCACCGCCTGTTTGGTCGCCATTATGCTGATCAGTCCCTTGACCGGACTGGTGGCGATCGCCTTCGCCGTCGGCATCTACGCCTATCTCGACCACAAACAGTTGGAAACCCCCTGGGAGACGGTCCACTCCGGGATTTTTGCCAGCATCGCCAACTGGGCCGCCAAGAAAGTCTTTCACACCCGCGCTTCCTATCGCCGCTCCTGGAAGCCCGACCTGCTGGTCCCCGTGCAGCGGAGCACCCAGTTGGAGGGGTATTACCGGATCATCTATGCCTTGACCAAGCCGCGCGGCTCGATTCAGGTGCTCGGAATCCTGGGCGATCAGACCCGCTACCGTGAATCCCAGGAAACCGAATTGCGTTCGCTGGTCAACGACTTCCAGAACGAGGACCTGTTCTCCACCTGTGCGGTGATCGACTCGAACGATTTCCTGGGCAGTCTCTGTGCCTGCATTTCCGTGACGCGCGGCGCCTTCTTCAAGCCCAACACCATTTTCACTTCCATCGAGAACCGCACCGAAGAAGAGCTGCAGCGCATCGTCGATTTGGCGCGCGAGAACGAAATGGGCGTCATGTTCCTGGCCTTTCACCCGGAATCGGGCCTGGGCCGCGAGCGAACGGTGAACCTCTGGGTGCGCGACCAGTCGCCCGACTGGCATTTGGGGCTCAAGCTCTCCAACCTGGACTACGCGGTGTTGATGAGCTACCAACTCAAGGTGAACTGGCAGGCCAAGGCGCGGATGTTGACGGTGGTCAAGGACCCCGGCCACGTGGAAATGGCCGATCGGTTCATTCGCAACTTGCTCGAGTACGCGCGCATGCCGGGTGACATCGAGGTTCTGGCCAAGGCCGGCAACTTCTCGGACTTCCTGATCGAGGCGCCCCGTGCCGATCTCAACATCATGGGCCTCTCCGACAAGGTCGACAAGCAGGCGATGGAGAACCTGGTGCGGGCGACCCAGGGATCCTGTCTCTTCGTGCTCGATTCGAGCTACGCCAGCGCCCTGGCCTGAGCGGCGCTCGCCTGGCTGCTATTGACCCAGGCCGTAGACCATCGGTATCGCGACACAGGCGACCAGCCACAGAATGATCGAGAGCGGCATGCCGATGCGCAGAAAATCGCCGGAGCGGTTCCCGCCCGGCCCCATCACCAGGACGTTGGTCTGGTAGCCGATGGGGGTGGCCAGCGCGGTGCTTGCCGCGAAGGCGACCGCCATGATGAACGGTTTGCTTTGCCAGCCCAATTGTTCGGCCATGCCGATCGCCAGCGGCGCCATCAGGGCCGCCACCGCGGTATTGGACACGAGGTGGGTCAGCACGTTGGTGATCAGGTAGAGGGCGGCCAGCAGCAACAGGGGGTTTTCCGGGCCGGCCAAGGCGATCAGGAGTTGGGTCAGGTCGTCGACGATGCCCACCTTGACCATCGCCGTGCCCAGGGGGATGGTGCCGATCAGCAGGAACAACACGTTGAAGTCGAGGGCTTTGATGGCCTCTTCCAGGCGAAGACAGCCGCGCAGGATGATCAGGGCCGAACCCAGCAGGGCCCAGATGACCAGGGGAACCCGTGTGAACAGGGCCAGGAGGACCACACCGCTCAGGATGGCCAGCGAAAGCTTCGCCTTTTTGAGCCGTCGCGCGGCCGAGACTTCGTCGATGATCAGGACCTCGTTGTTCGAGCGCAGCGCCTCGATGCCGTGGGACTCGCCCTGGACCAGCAACACGTCGCCGGCTTTGATGCGAACTTCGCTGAGATCCCAGAGGTGATTGCGGCCGCCGCGCTGGATGGCCACGACCTTGACGCTGAATCGGCTGTGCAGGGCCAGGTTGGAAATGCGGTTGCCCACGAAGGACGAGTTCGGACGAACCACGATCTCGACCAGCAGAAGCTGAAGGTTGCGGATGGGCACGCTCTCCCGGTCCATCAGGACCTTGCCCCATTCCAGCACTTTGGTGCTCAACAGCTCCGACAGGCTGTCGGTGGTGCCTTCGACGATCAGGGCGTCGTTGGCCTGAATCGGCTTGTCGTGGACATCGGCGTAGAAGTGGATCTCGTCGTGGCGGCGAAGTTGGAGCAATCGAAACGGGCTGGAGGAGGAAAACGCCTCACCGACGGTCTGCCCGATCAGGTTGGAGGTCTGCGGCACGATCATTTCCGTGACGTAGCGCGAGCGCTGGGTTTGCGGCAGCATGGCGCTCAACGACTCCCGGTGCGGCAGCAGCCAGCGACCGAAGAGCAACAGATAGATCGTGCCGATGACGAGGAAGATCAAACCCACGGGCGCGAAATCGAACATGCCCAGATGGGTCTGGGTGTACTCGTGATAGATCTCGTCGATCAGCAAGTTGGTGCTGGTGCCGATCAGGGTGCAGATCCCGCCGAACACCGAAAAATAACTGAGCGGAATCATGACCTTGGACGGCGCCATGTTGTGTTCGCGCGTGATGGTCAGCAGCACCGGAATCATCATGATCACGACGGGCGTGTTGTTCATGAAGGCACTGGTGATGGTGACGACGCCGGCCATCAAGAGGATCAGTCGTAACCAGCTTCCCTTGGACCAGAGCCCGATGCGGCGGGCCAGGGGATCGAAGGCACCGGTGCGCATCAATCCCGCGCTGAGCACGAACATGGCGCCGATGGCCACGGTGGCCGTGCTGGCGAAACCGGCAAGGGCCTCGTCGATTTCCAATACGCCCGACAACGACAGGGCCACGATACTCAGGAGCGCCGTCAGAATGATCGGGATCCGTTGCGAGAAGTAGCAGTACAGCGCGCCGACCAAAATGGCCAGGAAGGCGATTTTTTCGGGGGTAAACGTCATGATGCGGAAACCTTTCCGGTGGGAAACGCGGTCCTGGATCGGATCTCGTGCGGTGGGACGATGGCCGTGATCGAATCGGTGTGTGCCTTCGCGATGCGGCGCAATCGCCGGGGGTCGGGTCCTACCTCCGTGAGAGAGCCTATCCGAGGGATCCGTTACTTTCGTGGCCTGGTGGAACCGAACGCACATCCCCACGGGAATCGCGGCGTTCCGGAGCGACCGGAGGGCGAGACGGGCAGGTGCCGCCGCCCGGAGGCCCCGAACGATCGTTCACTTTTCGCGGGGACTTCGTTCGGGTTCCAAATGGATTTGATTCAGGGATTCAGTGAGTTTGGATCGTGAATCTTATCATGACATTGGCGACCACATCCGGTCTATCATCGAATCGCCGTCCATGACCGCTTCGGGTCTAAAAACCCGATTTCAGCCAGGACCTCGCGCCTTCGCACCGACTTCCCGGGGATAACCAACCGCAAATCGGCTCCAACGTGTTATTTTACCCCGTCGTGCCCATTTGGCCGACGTGTCGCGCCGCCCGCGGAGCCTTGCCGGGCGGAATCGGCGCACGGGCGCCGAAAAACTAGAGGAACGGTGCAAAAAGCGCATGGATCAAGAGAGTCAGTCAGCAACCGAACACCATCCCGCCGAAACGACGAAAACCCAGCACGATCGCGAGGTATGCAGCCACTGCGGGGCCGATCGCCTCGAGGGTGCGAAGTACTGCTACAGTTGCGGACAACCGTTCGTGGCCTCGCGAATGGACCTCTCGGCCGTGGGCATCATGGCCGCCTTCATTTTGCTCGGCAGCCTGTTCGGATACTTGCTGATCGATCGCGTGATCTTGGTCCAGCAAGACGATCACGCCCACCATAACCACGCGGCCGCGCCGACCGACAACCCGCGCATGACCCAATTGAGGGCCAGAGCCGAGTCGGGTGAGCCCGCCGCGCTCATGGACCTCGCCGAGTATCAGATCGAGAGCAGCGTGCATCAGGCCGCCTACCTTTCCCAGGCCGCCGGCACCCTGGAGCGACTTCTTCAGCGCTTTCCCAGCCATCCCTACAGCCTACGCCTGCTGGGGAACATTTACTTTCAGTTGGGCGATCACCAACATTCGGTGTTGTTCTACGAGCGCTACCTGCAGCAGATCCCCAACGACGCCAATGTCATCACCGACCTCGGTACCCAGTATTTCGCGATGGGCGCATTCGAGCGCGCCGCCGGCCAGTACCGCAAGGCCTTGGAACTGTTTCCCGACATCTACCACGCCCAATTCAACCTCTCCCTGGTCTACAAGGAAATGGGGGAATTGACCCTCTCCGAACAGGCGCGTGCGGCCGCGGAGGCCATCGAGCGCCGCGTAGGCAAGACGTTGGCGCCCGATCCCGATCTGGCGCGCCTTCCCGACGGCGCCGATGCCACGCCACAGGTCGCCGAATCCGACCCCTACGGATCCCTGCGCATCTTCTTTGCCGCGCACCCGATCGTCGGGCCCAAAATGGTGGGCTTCGAGGCAGGTGATCAGGGCGCCGTGCTCTCGTTGCGGAACTTCCCGATGGAGGCCATGCCGCCGGTCGCCCGTCAGGCCTTCGACAAGAAGGTGCGGGAGCGCCTCGACCAAATTCCCGAAGGGCAGCTCACGATTCGCGATGCCGACGACGGCGAGGTCATGGCCGAGTACCCAGGCCCGTAGCTGGACGCAACGCCGAAAGGCCGTTTTCCATCCCGAGCGGCGGTGACTTCGGATTTTCGTGGAAATGCGTTGATTCGTGTCCATTCGAGTGATTCGTGGACGAAATTGTCTTGTTCCGAGAAACCAATCGAATGTCTCTTCCTTGTTTAGGGAGATTTAGACTCCTCAGCCACTCTGTGATCTCTCTTCAAACAAAGTGGTGCATTCCTGAGCTGGGTCTTGCCTTCGCCAAATCTTGATCAGGAAGGCAAGAATGATGGAAACCAGGAAAAGCAGGACCATGATGTGACACCAAATGCGGATCCTTTCCTGGTTTCCGATGTTCATGGGTTCCTGCTAAATTTTTCGGATGAACGATCCATGGCCCTTCGCGAGAAACCAGGTGTGCTGTTTTTTTCTCGAAATCGAGCTGGGTATTCCCGCTGGTTCGCTGCTCTTATGTAACGAACTCTGTAAAGCTTGAAGATAAAGCTAAAAACCTAAAAGGGCGGATGTCCGGGGAGTTCGTCAATGAATGTCGGCCCAGCGGGCCAACCTACCTGGCACGACGCCCCTCGCGTGAATGCGGGAACTCCCCAGCGATTCGCTTCGATTGGTTACCCACTTGAAACGCAGGCCCCGGCCTGGGCGGCGACTCGGTGGTTAAACTTCGAACTCACCTCGGGTTGGCATGCAACACCGCTCTTTTTGGCCGACTTCTAGCCGATCGTACTCCGAAACGGTAAGATAGGGATGTTTTCCGCAGCCATTGCACTCGATACCCTTCGTTCGTGGGGCCTCGTCCGGGTCGTGCCTCTTCGCTGGGCGGGTCGGGGGCGAGGTTCAATGCCGCAAGGAGTTCCTTTTGGGAAGACCCGCACCCAACTGGTTTGCCGAGCTGGAGCACCTCAATCCGGATCGTTGGTATACCGCGCCGCGCCTGGCCAAGCGTGTCGCGCGTACTTCAGCCAATGTGCGCCTGGTTCTCAGCCGACGCATTTCGCCCACCTACCAATCGATCAACGGTGAACTCTACGCCACTTGGCTCGGGGCCGATCTGATTCGGCTCGCGAAGCGGTTCGTGGTGGAAAAGCGGGCTCGCGATGCGCGCAAGGCACGCCGCGGCACCGGGCGCCGGGGTCGACCGCGGAAAATCAGGACCGAGTGACGGTGAGCGCCCCGAGATCGCGATCCACGACACCCCCTTCACTTTGCCAAATCTTTGCGAACTTGGCCGCCAGCAGGTTCTCGTCTTTTGGTATGATTGCTGATCAACACCTTTAGATCCGTATTTATTGTTCGACCAGGTCGACCCTACACGGCTTTGGGTTGTCTATTGAGTCGAGAAACGAGGGAATCGCCCCATGAAATGTCTTTTCGGACGCCTTTCGCCCCACTCCGTGATCAAGCGTGTCATCGTCCTGATGACCTTGACCTGCTTGTGCCTGCCGTCGATGGCCCAACATCCGTTCTACGTGCAGACCTACGAAGAGGGAAAAGAGGCCATGCAGCTCGAGGATTGGGATCGCGCCAGCGAGTTTCTGGAGATCGCCGCTTTCGGTCTGCTGGATCACACCGACTACCTCGGCGATATCTACGTGCGCCTGGCCATCGTCCAGGCTTCGCTGGAGGATAGCGCCAAGCTCATCAAGTTCCTCGCCAAGGCCAAGAGCCAGGTAGGCGCCGTCTTCAACAAACCCGAACGCACACCCGCGCCGGTCTGGGAGCGATTCCTCATCGTGTCCGGCCGCAAGAAGGCGCCCCCGCCCCCGATTCCCAAGGAAGTGAGCGAGCTGGAAGCCTATGTGAGCGACCATCCCAAGGTCGAAAAGGGCTGGCTGGCGCTGCTCCCGAAAAAGCGCGAGGGTCGTGCTTCGGTCAACCGTCGCTGGTTCGAGCGGGCCCTGGAGGCGCATCCCAAGTCGGTCGCCATTCTCCAGGAGGCCCTGTTCTTCGCCGAAGAACACGATCGCGGCCGTCAGGCCGAGTCCTTCGCCAAACGGCTTTTCGATTTGGATCCGGAAAACTCGTTGGTGAACGAGTTCTACGGCAACGCCGCCGTCGATGCCGACAAGTACAGCGAAGCGGGCGATTTCTACAAAAAGGTTGCGGGACGGCCGCGGTTCAGCGAAACGGAAGCGATCCAGGCTCGCCTCGAGGAAGAGCTGGAGAAGTTGAAGAAAGCGCGCGAGCGGATGGAACTGGCCAAGGAGCGCGAGGCCAAGAAGGCGGAGGCGGATCGGAAGAAACGCCTCGAGGAACGGGAAGCACGACTCGCTCGGGAGCGGGCCGAGGAAGCCAAGGCCGCCGAGGCGAAGGCCCAGCGCAAACGCGAAGAAGAGAGCCGCAAGACCAAGCGCGAAGAGCGTGCCGCTCGGGACCGCAAATCCACTTCCGACAAGGCCGAAGCGTCCAAAAGCGAGAAAACTGCCGAGAAGGCCGAACCCGATCCCCTGGTCGAACAGGAAGCGCTGGTTCGCGCCAAACCGGAGGATGTCGATGCCCGGTTCGTGCTTGCGCGCATGTACCTCGAAGTCAAGGAAACCCGCAAGGCGCGCCGCGAGCTGCGCAAGTTGGGACGGATCGAGGCGGATTCGCCGCGCTACGCCGAGATTTTTGCCGAGTACAACTACCTCCTCGAACGCCACAAGCGCAACCTGGACGTGCTCAAGGGTCGCCGCGATCTCACGCGGCGGACGCTCTACTTCTATGGGTTGAGCCTCTTCGAAACGGAGAAGTACGAGGAAGCGCGCCAGATTCTTTCCGATCTGAGTCGCAGCGAGTTTCCCAAATTGCGTAACGTGGATGCCGAAATCCGCAAGAACCTGGCGAAGGGAAAGGGGTCGGCCAAACTGGGTGGCCCCACCCCGCGCCATATCGTAGCCTTGGAAAGGAGTGTGGCCGATGGGGAGGCCAAACCCATCGACCGCATTCGTCTCATCGACTACTACCTGTCCGTGGAGAACTGGAAAAAGGCCGAACCCCTGATCGAGGACGGCTACCGCGAGTTCTCGAAAAACCAGGAGTTCCTGTTCTTCCACGGTCGCAGCGAGTTGCATCACGGCAAATTCAAGGAAGCGCTGGAGTTGTTCCAGCGCCTCTTGAATGCGGGATACCGCAAGCGCGACATCCATTACTATGCCGGGCTCGCCGCCATGAAGGACGGCAAGACCGCCGTCGCCGATTACCTGTTCAAAATGGCCGAGAACTACAACACCCAACTCAAGGACGAGATTCGCAGCCTGCAGAGCAAGCAGCGCTGAACCTTTTCTTTCCGCGCGAGAGCCGTCCCACGCTGCTCACCTCGTCGGGACCGGTACGGAACCATTTTTCAGTTCACGCGCAACGGCGATGCCCGCCGTACCGGGAGCAGCCAGCACAGCGGACATGACACCGCCTCAATCCCATTTGGAGAGTTCCAGTCGCAACGTCTGGTAGCGCCGCAGCAATTCCTGCCGTTTCATTTGGAAGACCAGGAAACTGCCGGTGAAAAGGCAGCCGAGCGCCAAGAACACGACGCCGATGAACAGTTTGATGGCGCCGGGTGGTTGGATCATCACCACGTGCACCAACGTGGTGACGGTGTTGAGGAGAAAGAAACCCACACCCAGAAAGAGGTAGATGCGGATGCGGAGGCTGATTCCGGCCACGACGCCCAGCGCCGAAATCAGCGCGGCGCCGACCGGAAACCAGATCGAGTCGCGGAAGTCGATGAGGTTGTAGAAGGCCGAAACACACAGCAGCACCAGGCTGGTCACCAACCGGATGGCTTTGAGCTGGCGCTCGTCCAATTCGTCTCGAAACATCTGGCTGAGTGCCAGGACGCTGGCGGCAACCGGGACCAGATAGAAAAGCGTGTGGTCGAAGCCGCTGCGGGAGAGCCACATGCCCAGGGCGATGTTGGCGAATCCCGCCGCCGCCAGCATCAGGCGCCGATGTTGGGTTTTGGAGAAGGCGAAGTACATCCCGGCCATCAGCAGCGAGACGATTTCGGCGTGATGGTGATCGGCGTTCCCCAGGCCCAACCACATCATGTACCCCCATCCCAGCAGGGCGTAGAGGTGGGAGGCGCGCGCCATGGTCGCCGTGAGTCGATGCCGGCCGCGTTGCAGGACCTCGCGGATGCCGGCCGCCACGGCACCGACGCCGAGCAGCAGGTACGCGTCCAAGGGCGTGCCCAACTGCAGGGTGTCGTTTTGGTCCAGTCGCCAGCGAATCAGGCCGACGAGCAGCCAGAGACCGACTTCGGTCGCTCGCGCGGACCAGGCGGCGATGTCGGGCTCGCCACGCCGAGCGCGTTGCAGGAAGAATCCGGTGGTGATCGTGAGGACTGCGACCAGCATGACGAACTCGGACAACCCAGTCGCGAATGCCGGCATGTCGAGGAAGAAGACGGTCGCGCCGATGGCGACGGCCGCGATCACCCATCCGTGGGCGGCCATCAGGGCCTCGCGTCGCTCGTCCGCGTACCGTTCGCCGCGTACCAGCGGCAACAGCAAGACGGGGGCGGCCACGCAAAGCGACCAAAGCGCCAACCAGCCCAAGTCGAACCCGCGGTTCAGGCAGGTGAGGGCGAAACAGGAAATCGGAATCCAGCCGAGCAGCGTGAGGCGCAGCGGGGCCCGGGTCCAGGGCCGCTGGGGCAGGACCGCCCAGAGCGTGGTCAAGATGCCGGTGTGGAGAAGCGTCATGGGCGAGGGGAAACCCGCCGCGATCGCCTGGCTGAGCGCGGCCACGAACACGACAGAAAATGCCCAGTTGGGAATCCATGGCATCGCTCGATCGCCGAATCGACGCCGCAGGGCCACGGATACCACCAGCAAAAGGGTCAAGGCGCCGAATACCACGGCGTTGGGTGCAGGTACCTGTAACGAGGCGTTGGCGGGGAAGAGGAACAGCCCGGATTGGACGAACCAGATCGCCGTCATCCGGCCGCGGTAGGCGTGCATCCAGCCTGCCGAAATCAGCATCGACAAACCCAGGGTGACGAGTGCGCCGGGACCCTGGACCAGCAGGAACGCTGCGAACGATTGGAGGGCGGCGTTCCCCAGAATGTAGACGCCGAGCCGGTAGCGACGGGCCTCGGAGCCATCCAGACCGGTAAAGCGGGACAGCCAGGTGGGCAGTGTGGGCGGCCAGAGTGCGAGTGCCATGACGGCGTGGATCGTAAGTATCGCGACGAGGGTCGCGGGGGGATCGGCGAAGGTATCGCCAGCCAGGCTGCTGGTGGCCCAGATCAGGCCGAGCCCGGCCAAACCGGTGCCCATCAGGGAAATCGCACCCCTTCTCAGCCAGCGGCAGAGCCGCAGCAAACCCAGGCCGCTCAAAACCAGGACCGGTGCGTCGCCGGCCAGGTTCGCCAATTGAGAATCCGCGGTCTGCAGCAGGAAATGGAGCGCCACGCGGGCGGCGATCGTCGCCAGCGTCAATGCGAAGAGCGACATGGCCGCCCAACGATCCGCCTCGGAGGCGGGACCGCTGCGTTTCAGCTCGTTGCAGGCCAGGAAGTAGCAGGCCGGCGCGGCCAAGATATACATCCCGAGTCCCGTTGCGGGAAGCAGTGCCAGGCCCAAAAGCCAGATGGCGAGGGTCGTGGCGCCACGGGTCAGGGTTTGCGCCACTGGGTTGTCCGAGGGGGTGGTCCAGCGCAGCACCAAGGCCGTGGCGAGCGTCAGGGCGAAGCCCGTCAGGTTTTGGATGTCGAAGGCCTGCAACGGCGTACCGCGGAACAGGAGGTCACCCACGCAAAGGGCCATGATCAGCGACGTCGCGATGAACGAGGCCACCCGGAGCATCCGGCGATAGGGATCGAGATTGGCGATCACGGGTAAGCGGCTCATGGTCGGAACTCCTTTTGGGAACACAGGTAACCGGCCACTCCGAAGACGGCCAGGGTGAACAGAAGGGCCGCGGCCAGCGCGTGGGACAGCGAGAGACCGGGAATCCACTGCCGGCCCGCCAACTCCACGACCGTGAAAAAGTTGGCGTAGGCGAACCAGAAAAGACCCAGCCCGAACAGTCGCTTTTTCTGGATGCGAAACGCGGAGAAAAAAACCAGGGGCAGGAGCGCGTACAGGAACGGCGCGGAGAGGGTGTGGGCGGAATGGGCGTTTTCCAGTTGCGAGACCCCCCAAAGTGCCAGGTGCGCCACGGGGATCAGCGGCAACAGGGCGTACAGGACTTTCTCCATGTGCCGATCGGATTCGGGGTGAGATTTCGTTTCCTCCGCGCTATCGCCGCGAAGGATTCGCCGGGCTCGTTCGAGCAGGTATTCGCTCGCCACGAACAGCCACAGGCCGATCGTCAATCCGCTCAGGAGATCGCCGGTCCACCGCACGCCGAGGTTGCAGGCCACGAAGGCACGCAGGAAGCGGAAGACCGCGTTGAAGGTCGGCTTCACGGCCGGGCAAAGCAGCAACCACACCCAGGCCGAGGACCAGACCGGCAGTCGGGTTTCTTGGGCCAGGAAGGGTTCTGCCAGGAGAAGCATGGTCGCCACCAGGGCCGGAACGGGCCGCCAAAATCCCATCGCGGTTTGGTATCGGGCCTTCCACGGCGCCGGCGTACGGGATCCGATGGGTCCGGTCAGCCACCACAAGGAAGCGAATCCGGCCACGGCGTAGAACACGAACGCCGTGGTTTCGAAAACATCGAAACTGGCGGGGGTGCCGAACCCTTCGGTGTACAGCCGCAGCCAGAGTAGGAAGGTGGCGATGAAAGTGGCGTGGGCGAAGGGACCCGGGTGGTCTTTGGTTGGGAAGCGATCCGCGAACAGGATCAAGAGCGCCATGAAACCGATGGAGGGAAGCGCACCGACCGGCCACAGGAACGGGATGACGAGGAATCCCAACGAAACCGCCATCATCGAAACCAGGGGGGAGGCAGCCGACCAGACCGGAGCCAGGGAGCCTTGGAAGCGCTCGCGACGACGTGCCGTCCAGGCGGCGCCACACTGGAACAGCGCCAGCATCAGCATGACCACATGCGCTTTCCAGGTTGACGGTGTCCACCAGGCCACCACGCCCACCGTGAAGGCCATCGGGACGAAAGCGGTCCAGGCGAAGACGGGTCGTTCCTCTTCGATGGCGGCCCAAAGTGCCGTGCCGGTCACGACGACGAGTGCCGCCAGGTGGGGCAGTCCCGCGGGAAGGGTAAGGATATCGGAAGAAAAAATGGCGCGACCGGCAGCCAGGAGGGTGGTGACACCGGCCGCGCACCGGAGGGTGAGTGGCAACCACTGCGGTGATCGCCATGGGAACGAACGGGAGAGAAAAGAGTCGACGGGCTCTCGCAAAGCCCAGAAATCATGGGTTTTGGCACGCAAGGCGAGGGCGAGGAGCAGGACCGCCGCCAACGCTGCGGGCAAGCCGCCGTATTCGGGGAATCCGAGTCCTGACCGCACCCATTCGACGGTGCATCCGAAGGCCGCGAGTCCGAGCAGGGCCTGAAGTGGTGATTGGGCGCGGCGGCCGATGCGCAGGCCGGACAGGAGTGCGATCGAGCCGCAGAGGGCCAATGCCGTGAACGTCGCCACCTTCGGTGTGGCGGGTGCCCATTGCGTGGCCCAGATCGCGGCCGCGGTGGCCGGGATCAACCACAGGGTTTGAAGTGTGGCGCGATGATCGCGAACGAAGGTCGCCCGATCGAGCCGTCCCCACAGCATCCACGCGGCCAGAGGCAACACGGCTACGAGGGGGTACCAGGCGCCCAACACCTCGGGACTCAACTTACCGGCGAGCAGGCTCACCAGCAGCAGCGGCACCAGTATTTGTTGAACCAGCCACAGCTTGCTTTGGCCGGTGCGATGCAGGCGAACGTGTCCCCACGCCAGAATGGCCACGATCGTTGCCGGCACGACGATCAGGTGAAAGAGGTCGTCTTGCAGCGCGCCCACCAGAGCCAATGGGATCGGCAGGAACACCAGTCCCCAGGTCGTCAGTTGGATCGGGCCTCGGTCCTGGTGACGCTCCCAGGCGTTGGCCAGCACGAAGGCGGGAGGCAGGAGCAGGACCCAATCCGGCGGATCCAGGTGGAGCGTGCGGCCCGTCGCCAGCGCGATCAACCACATGTGCAGGGTCGTGATTTCGCGGGCTGCCCAATGGTCGCTCTGTGTGCTCCAGCGATACCAGGCGAATCCGCTCAAGAGCAGGCTCGAGGTCAGCCAAGTCGGATCGAGGGGAAGGGCCAGCAGGTTGCCGAGCACGCCCAGGGCGCCGGCCGCGATGACCGCGGTCGCGTTGCGCCGTGGAAAAAATGAAATGGCGACGGCGATCGCAGGCAGCAGGAGGGTGAACATCGCCGGTTTGGGACCGACCCGGAAAAAGATCATGGCGAGAGTCGAAGACAACAGGGCGTGGCCCACGTGGATCATCCAGGTGTAGGTGAACCGCTCGGGCGCCACGCGTTCGGCGTGTTTGACGCCCGCGAACACGACGGCGCCCAGCGCGAGCGGCAACATCTGCAGGGCCATGTCCAGCAGGCTTGGCGCAAAGCGGGCGGTCAGGCCTGGCAACAGCAGGAGCGAGGATGCCGCGAACAGGTACAGGTGCGGCGCGAACCCGAAGGGTCCCGATATGCGCTTGCCGATGAAGGACATGGTGGTCAGGAAAGCGACTCCCAAGCCCAGGCCCAGCATGCTGTTGCCCGCCACTGAAAGCGTCAGGCTGGTGGTCAGCAGCAAATAGAAGGGGACCGACAAGAAGGTGAGCGAGGCGAGCAACGCGGTCGCGCGCGGCGAAGTTCCGTGGACTTCGCGTCGTTCGAAGAAGCTGGTCACCCAGGCGCTACCCAACGCGAAGACCGCGATGGGCACGGTGCCGGCCAGGACGCGGAAGGTAACGCCCTTTTCCCACAGCCACATGGACAGGAAGAGCCAGGCCGCCGTGAGCGAGATCGCCCCGATCAGACCCAGCCAGTTTTCCGAGAGAAAGGGCTTCAGATAGAGGTTCCAGGTGCTCGTGGTCTCCACCACGTGGTCGTCGATTTCCTGGCGTCGCACGGGGGCGGACAGGTCTTCCAGGTCCATGCCTTCGTCCTGGTCCACGCCCAACGCCTCGCCGATGACTTCCGATTCGGCCTGGCGGCCCATCGCCGCGTCGGGCTCGTTCTTTTCGGATTTGGGGACCGCGATCGCTTCGGGTGGCGACGTGGCCGGATCCGTGTTCGCGGCCGATGCCGGTCGTTGGGTCCGGATCCATTGTTCGAGCAGCAGCCGGATGGGTGCTTGCTGTTCCCGAGTCTCCCTTGCGGCCAGCTCTTGGAGCAGGATCAGCGGCAAAGCCGATCGTTTCCAGGCCGATCCGAAGGCCATACGACCCATGCGGTCGTCGCGGGCCGCGGCGTTCAATCGGTATTCGATCTGATTCGACGCGACCTTGGGGTCCATGCCCAGGCGCGCGCAAAGCCAAGCCCTGGCCGGCCCGTTCCATTTTTGGTGTTTCATCCAGTCGAGTATCAGGCGAGCCTGGCCGGGACCGCGCCAACCGAGAACCAGCCCCGCGAGGCGGGCGTCGTTGGCGATGCCCGGTTGGCTGCAGCGGTCGTGAAGGCGCTTCCAGCCCGCATCGCCCTCGCACCACAGAGATTCGGAGGTGGCCTCACCCATGGCTATGGTGGTGAATGTGGCCGGTGGTGCAGGTATCGCTTTCCGGCCGAGCCGTGCCTGCAGGTGATTTCGTTCGTGCCGGGAAAGGTCGAGCGTGTCGAGGAGGGCGCTCGAGGCGGTGGGATCGGGCCTGTGGGAACCGGTGGCGAAGGGGATGGGCGGCAGGGCCGAAAAAAAGGCCACGGCGGCCTCGCGCACTGCATCGAGGCACGGAGTGGGCTGGTCCAGCAGCGCCAGCAGGGCGTTCAGGCGCCTCAGATGCGCGGACCAGTCGAAGGCGTGCAGTGGGAATCGTGCATCCGGGTCTTGTTCGAAGAGCTCGCCGACTTCGATGTCCGTCTGGCCGGCTTGGTGTGCCGCGCGGTGTTTGGCCAGCCAGATGCGGGTCCGTTCGGCTTCCTGAATGACGCGAATGGGTTGTTGATCGAGAAGCACTTCGAACCGAGACGTTTCGGCGAGCAGTTGGTCCAGGGCGAGCGGATCGAGTTGGGACACCTTCTCGTTGGTGGCGGTGTCCAGTTGGGAGACCAGTCGTTGGTAGTCGGCGATCTCGAGTTTCTTGTCCGAGCAAAGGCGCCAGATGGCGCTCCGAAGTCTGGCCAAATATACCAGGGATTGTTCCGGGGTCGGGACTGATCTCATGTCGATCCTCCAGGGTACCTACCGTCGGGGGCCTTTTGACGTTCACCGGTGCCTCGAAGTTGGGTAGGTGGGATCCGAACGCGGCTGGGACGCGAGGATGGTATGGCTCCGGTCGCTTCCATCATGGGCCTTTCGGAGGCTCGATGTAAGACCCGCCTGAGAGGTATCGAATTGTGATACCTGGAGGCGCGTGCGCCGCCACGACGCCATGTGGGCTGGCGGTTTTGGCCCTCTTTTCCGCCATTGCGATTCTCGCGGTGTGTCACGTCGGATCGACAGGGGGGGCCGTGGTTCGGAGGATCTGCCGGATGAGTGCACCTGTGCTTGAAACGGCGGTTGGGCGTTCCTCGATGCACCAGAGTCGCCGCCCAGGCCGGGGGCCCCGGTTTCAGGTGGGTAACTAATCGAAGCGAATCGTTTGGGAGTTCCCGCATTTGTGAGAGGGGCGTCGTTGCAGTAAGTTGGCCCGCCGGGCCGACATTTTACGACGAACTCCCCGCACATCCGCCTTTTTAGGTTTTTATCTTTATCTTCGAGCTTTACAGAGTTTGTTACATAAGAGGGGCGCCGTGCCAGGTGGTTAGGGCCGGTAAGGCAGGACCGCTTAGCCCGCTGGATGGACTATCCAAGCGATTCGGACGAGGTGAATCGAAAAGCCTGTGTTTCTGGACGGGAACTTGTTAATTTTGGGAGGGTTCGGTGGGCGCCGAAACCGGTTTTCCAACCCGGCGGGTACGAATCGAATTTCTGGAGCATGGGAGCACTATGAGCCGCATTTTGGATATGGTTCGCGACGAGCAATCGCGTCAGGTTCTACGCCACCTCAACGAGGAGCGTGCCCATTGGCTGGAATGGAAGCCCTTTCAGGCGATTCGCGAAAAGATGGCGTTGCTGCCCGATTTGGCCGCGGATCATGTCGACTTCGACGACGGCGCCATCGTGATCGGCCGCGACTTGCCGCTCGAAGATCGCGAACGGCAAACGATTCTCGAAGCGTGCCAGGCCATACTCCCTTGGAAAAAGGGACCTTATCGACTTTTCGGAATCGAATTGGATGCCGAGTGGCGCAGTGACCACAAGTGGGATCGCATGAAGCACCGTCTCCCCTCGTTCAAGGACCAGGTCATTCTGGATATCGGTGGGAACAACGGCTACTACGCCTTTCGCATGCTGGCCGACGAGCCGTCCTACGTGCTCAACATCGATCCGGTGCCGCGCTTGTGGTACCAGTTCCATCTATTGCAGCATTTCGCGCGGCGACCGGAGCTGGAATTCCAGATGTGGGGTTGGGAGGAGGTCGCCCATTTCGAGAAGTTGTTCGACAGCGTGTTCTGCATGGGCATCCTGTACCATCACTTCAATCCCATCCAAATCCTGAAGAACATCCATCAAGCCCTGAAACCGGGAGGGTTGTTGGTGCTGGAGAGCATCGTGATCCCCGGCGAGGAGGCCTACTGCCTGTTCCCCGAGGATCGCTACGCACGCATGCGCAACGTGTGGTTCGTGCCCACGGTGAGTGCGATGCGGCACATGCTGGCCCGCTGCAAGTTCGAAGATATCGAAGTGGTCGCCGTCAACAGGCACGAGGCACGCGAGCAGCGGACCACCGTCTGGAATCCGGGACAGAGTTACGCCGATTTCGTGGATGCGACCAACCCCGACCGCACCGTCGAGGGTTTGGCGGCACCCCATCGCGCGATTCTGTTCGCGCGCCGCAAAAAGCGCCAGTAACCCGCGGGCGGAAACCGCGGGCCGATCACCACCGGTAGCGGGCTTCGAGCTGAAGGGATTCGGGATCCAGATCCAGGTCGGGCGCCGCGGCACGGTTGGCCTCGCCGGTCACGAACTCGGCCCCGATCCGCCAGTGCCGAGCCGGTTGCCAGAACAACGCGAGGGTCCAGGCCCGGCCGTCCTCCTGATTGAGATCGGCGTTGCTCGACGCCAGGCGTACGTCCAGGTCCTCGGTTTCGAATCGGTCGTAACGGGCGGTCAGGCGCCAGCGATCTTCGGCATCCGCGACGCTCAGCAGGCCGTACCACGCCAAAAACGAGATCTGCACGTTCGGGCTCCTGCGGAACCCCATGCCGGTATGCCCGTCCAGCCATTCTCCAGCGAAGGTCCAAACGGCGTTCGAGCCGAAATCCCAGGAGATGCCGACCTGGTCGAAATCGGTTTCCCAGGCGTATTCGCCGCGATACAACTGGCGATCGGCGCGGTTGTCGAGACGGCTGTACTGAACCAGCAGGCGGCCGTTCCATTCGGCGCCGATCCGTGCGCGCCATCCGGTTTTGTCGTCCAAATCGGTGCCCAGCGGCCTGGTGCCGTCGTCGCGTTGGACCCCGAACGGTCCGGTGTCCGACAGCGATGGGAGCGGCGGCAGGGGCAGGACCTCGTCCCGAACCGTGAGGCGGTTTCCCAGCGAGAAACCGCGCCACGCGAGCGCCGCACCGATGGTGTCGTTGTCGCGCAGTGCGGCCGCTCCGGCGAACAACGCGGTCGTCTCGCTCACATCCACGTGGTAGTTCAAATCGAGGCCCGTGGTGCGTACTTCTTCGCCGATCCAGGTGTTCAGCGCGGAAAAGGTCAGGGTATAGGGACTGGTCCACAAGGGGTCGATGTGTTCCATGGAGGTTTGGGGGAACATCATGCCGCCGCGCAGGCGCAGGCGACCGCCCCGACCCAGGAACAGACCCGTCTGCAGGTAGGCTTCGGTGACGCCCCAGCTCTCACCGGCCACTTCCTCGCGCTCCGAGCGCGCCAGACCGTGAACATAGGCCTTGAAATAGAGCGAGGGTTGCCAGGTGATGGCGAGGTGTCCACGCAGCGCGGCGTTGGTGCCCTGGATCGCGTCGCCCTGCAACTTGCCGAATCCGCCCTCGAGCCAGGTGGTCGTCCCTTCGGCTTCCAACAGTTGGGCGCCGATCCACCCCGAAACCCGGGGCCGGAGATCGGGCTCGTCCTGGAAGCCGAACAGCGTGGCGGGCCAGAGCCAGAAGAGGTGGATCCACATTCTTCGCATCACATCGTTCCTGGTGGCGCCTTTCACGGCGCATCGTTGCCGTTCGTTTCGAGACGTGCTTTCGCGGTCGCTCGTGCTTTCCTCGCGGGCGCCGTCACCGAATCGAGGGCATGCGCGGTCGTTAACCGGGCCGGGCCAAACCCGTACCGGCTTGGTTTCTGTTGTGGGCACCTGGTGCACCATCCTCGTGACTTTTGCTGATCGTCCATCCAAACATCGACACGGCCCGGATTATTTCCATTCGTTGCCCCGTCTCCCGCGCACGCGATATCATCGCCGTGGGAGGATTGGATTTGAAAGACGAACTGTTCAAGGAACCATTGTCGCGCGCTACCGATTTCACTTTCAACCGCGATGTGGCCGCCGTATTCGACGATATGGTCCATCGCTCGATTCCGTTCTATGGAGAAGTCCAGAACATGATCGTGGATTTGGTGGCCCATTACTACCAGGACGAGACCCTGGTCTACGACCTGGGCTGCTCGACGGGGGTGCTGATCGCCAAGCTGGCCGCGGCCTTGCCGGGATTGAAAGGCATTGTCGGCCTGGACAATTCGGAACCCATGATCGAAAAGACCCGGGAACGCCTGGCCGGCCTGCCGTCGAAGGTGCCCATCGATTTGGTGTGTGAGGATCTTCGGGATTTCGAACCGAAGCGAGCCTCGGCCGTGATCATGAACTACACCCTGCAGTTCGTCCGCCCACTTTACCGCGAACACGTGATGCGTCATATCTTCGAGGGTCTGGTTCCCGGCGGTATCTTGATTCTCTCGGAAAAAGTGCTCGAGGACAGCACCGATATCAGCCGCCTGTTCGTGGACATGTACTATCAGTTCAAGCGGCGCCAGGGTTATTCGGATATGGAGATCAGTCAGAAACGCGAACAGTTGGAAAATGTCCTGGTGCCCTATAAAGTCAGCGAGCAGCGTGAACTGCTGCAGCGTTGTGGCTTTCGCGAAGTGGAAATCTTTTTCAAGTGGAATAACTTTGCCTCGTTCGTCGCCATTCGATCGCTGTAGATCGTTGCCTTCATCCCGCCCCGGTCCGTACGGCTCGAATATGGCCCGGAGATTGGGTCTCAAAGACTTCCTGACTCCATTATTCGTCTGTGAGAAGGGTGTTCAGGGGTATGCAGCGGGCTTTGTACTCATGTTATAATGCGCCGGACCTTAAAAAGCCGTGACGTGCGAAAATAGGCGATCGCATCGCAGCGAGCGTAAAGAACGAGTGGTATCACGGGATGCTCGCCGTCTTGACCGCGATGGCGCTGTTTTCGCCACGAAGAGCTCGGCGGTATTGGCCGAGATCGCGGCGAACTTATTGGAAAAATTTATTTTTTTGAGAACACGAGTGCAGTCGGGATGCAGCCTGGTTTGGCCGGGGTACCGACGCGAATGAGGCCGATCCGAGCCACCAGGGCATGCTCGCCCGGGAGGGCGGAAACACCGACCGGCATGTTGCCGGGAGGGCGGCCGGCTTTCGATCGGTGTACCGAAACCGAGCGATCTCGCCTCACGGTTCCGTTTTGGTGGCGCTTGTACCCATTCCTTGTTGGTTGGGGATGATGGAGGATGCTTTTAATGAGCCGGCTTACCTGTTCGAACACGACTCTGGACACCTGTACGAATCCTAAACCGTTCCAATCCGTTCCGCTTTTCTCCGGATGGCGCGCCGCCGCGAGCGCGCTGCTGCTCCTGACGTTGGCCGCACCCCAGGGGCTGTGGGCCGGCGGGAACATGGAGCCGGACGGGGCCATCGACCTGCCGGCCATGAATACCACGATTCCGGAAGGCGGTTCGGTCACCTTCGAGGGAACGGGCAACGACCCCGACGGCAATACGCCCTTGACGTTCCTGTGGGATTTCGACGGCGGCGCGACCAACAGCACGGACGAAGATCCCGGTGCGGTGACGTTCAACACGGCGGGCGTGTACACGGTGACCTTCACCGTGACCGACAGCCTGGCCCTGGCCGATCCGACGCCGGCCCAGGTGGTGATCACGGTCAATGCGCCTCCCGACGGCACCATCGACCTGCCCCTCATGGACACCACCATCGCCGAGGGCGATTCCGTGACCTTCGGGGGCACGGCCAGCGATCCCGACGGCAACACGCCTTTGACGTTTCTGTGGAATTTCGACGGCGGCGCGACCAACAGTACGGACGAAGATCCCGGTGCGGTGACGTTCAGCACGGCGGGTGTGTACAACGTGACCTTCACGGCCACCGACAGCCTCGGCTTGGCCGACCCGACCCCGGCGACCGTGGAGATCACGGTCAACGCTCGGCCCAGTGGGACCATCGACCTGCCCATCGCCAATACGACCATCGCCGAGGGCGAGTCGGTGACCTTCGAGGGGTCCGGCAGCGATCCCGACGGCCACACGCCCTTGACGTTTCTGTGGGACTTCGACGGTGGCGCGACCAACAGCACCGATGAAGATCCCGGCATGGTCACCTTCGACACGCCAGGCGTCTACGACGTGGCCTTCACCGTGACGGACAATCTCGGTTTGGCCGACGCGATACCGGCGATGGTCACGATTACCGTCAATGCCCGGCCGGACGGGACCATCGACAGTCCGGCGACCGATGTCCAGATCCTGCCGAGCGGGACCGTGAATTTCCAGGGCTCCGGCACGGATGCCGAAAACAACCTGCCGTTGACTTACGATTGGTTCTTCGACGGTGCGGCCGGCAACTCGAACCTCGAGGATCCCGGCCTCATCGCGTTTGCCGCGGTGGGTCACTACGACGTGACCCTCACCGTGACGGACAGTCTCGGTGCCGATGACCTGAGCCCGGCCACGCGCCGCGTCACGGTGTCCACGCCGCCCGTGGCGACCATCGACCTACCGATGGCCGACGCCACGATCGGCACGGGCGAGACGGTGACCTTCGGGGGCGGCGCGACTGACGCCGACGGGGATTTGAGCTTCACCTTCCTCTGGGATTTCGACGGCGGCGCCACCAACAGCACGGTCGAGGATCCGGGCGCCGTTCAATTCGACACGCCGGGCCTCTACACCGTCAGTTTCACCGCCACGGACAGCCTGGGCGTGCCCAGCGTGGCGGACACCGTCATGGTGCGGGTCAGCGATCGACCCGATGCCAGCATCGATGCGCCCGTGGGGCCCCAGACCGTGGCGCGCGGCGAGGCCTTGACCTTCGGCGCCACGGGTAGCGATCCCGACGACTCCACGCCGCTGACGTACCTGTGGGATTTCGGCGGCGGTGCCGCCAATATCGGTGTCGAGGACCCCGGTTCGGTTCAATTCAACACCAACGGCATGTTCACCGTGACCCTGACCGTGACCGATAGCTTCGGCCTGGAGGATCTGACGCCGCCGACCCTGACCGTCACCGTGACCGACGCGCCGAACGGAACCATCGACGCTCCCGCCACGAACCAGGTCATCGCGACCGGTGAAAGCGTTTCCTTCACCGGCACGAGCAGCGATCCCGACAATTCCACGCCGCTGACCTTCCTGTGGGACTTCGGTGGTGGCGCGACCAACAGCATGGTCGAGGATCCCGGTTCGGTCACCTTCAACACCGCCGGCGTCTACACGGTCACGTTTACGGTGACCGATGCGCTGGGCATTGCCGATCCCACGCCCGGGACGGTGCAGGTCACCGTGACCGATCGTCCCGACGGCACCATCACGGCGCCCGCCACGGACTTGCTGATCGAGACGGGTAGTTCGGTGAATTTCAGCGCCGATGCCTCGGATCCCGACAACAACACGCCGCTGACGTACCTGTGGGATTTCGACGGCGGCGCGACCAACAGCACGATCGAGGACCCCGGCAACGTGGCCTTCGACACTCCGGGTGTGTACGACGTGACCTTCACCGTCACGGATGCCCTGGGATTTGCCGATCTGTCGCCGGACACCGTGCGCATCACCGTGACCGACGCCCCCGAAAGCACCATCGATCTGCCCGCGAGCAACACGACGGTCCTGGTGAATGGGGCCGTGACCTTCGAGGGGACGGCCACCGATGCGGACAACAATACGCCGTTGACCTTCTTGTGGGATTTCGACGGAGGCGCCACCAACAGCACCACCGAGGATCCCGGCCCGGTCACCTTCGACACCCCGGGGATCTACCAGGTGACCTTTACGGCCACCGATGCGTTGGGCATGGCCGATCCCACGCCGGACACGGTACAGCTCATCGTGACCCACGCGCCCGAGGGCACCATCGACGCCCCGGTTACCGACCAGGTCATCGCCACCGGCACCACCCTGAATTTTCAGGGGACCGTGACCGACGCGGATGACAATACACCCTTCACCTATCTATGGGATTTCGACGGCGGCGCGACCAACAGCACCGACGAGGATCCCGGCGATGTCACGTTCAACTCGGTCGGCGTCTTCGATGTGACCTTTACGGCCACCGATGCCTTCCTCGTGTCCGACCAGACCCCCGCGACCCTGCGGGTGACGGTGACCGATGCACCCTCGGGCACGATCACCAGCCCGGCGGGCAATCAGACGATCGATGTGGGTGACTCGCTGAACTTCGCCGGTGCGGCCAGCGACCCGGACAACACTACGCCGCTCAGCTTCTTATGGGAATTCGACGGTGCGGTGCCCGATCAGAACGTAGAAGATCCCGGTGTCGTCACCTTCAACACCGCGGGCGTCTACGACGTGACGTTCACCGTAACCGATGCGCTGGGGATCAGCGATCCGACGCCCGCGACCCTGACCGTCACCGTCAACGGTCCGCCCAACGGCACGATCGACACGCCCGTCGGCAACCAGAACATCTCCGTCGGGGAGTCCCTGAACTTCACGGGCACCGGCACGGACCCCGACAACAACACACCGCTGACCTACCTGTGGGATTTCGACGGCGGTGCCGCGAACAGCACCACGGAGGACCCCGGTTCGGTGCAGTTCGATTCGCCGGGCTCCTTCACGGTACGATTCACCGTGACCGATTCGCTGGGCCAGGTCGATCCGACACCGGCCACGATGGTGGTCAACGTGGCCAACGCGCCCGCCGGTATCATCGACGAACCCGCCACCGGCCCCGTGATCATCGCACCGGGTGCCTCGGTCTTCTTCCTGGGATCGGTCATCGATCCCGACAACGCCACGCCCTACACCTATCTCTGGAACTTCGACGGCGGCGCGACCAACAGCGTGGTTCAGGACCCTGGCAACGTGGTGTTCCTCAACCACGGCACCTACGACACGACGTTCCAGGTCACCAACGGCCTGGGGATCGCCGATCCCTCGCCACCGGGCGTCACGGTGATCGTGTCCAACCGACCCGAAAGCGTCATCGACAGCCCCGCCGGCCCGGTCAACGTGGGTGTCGGCGGTTCGGTGAGTTTCGCGGGGTCCGGTTCCGATCCCGACGGCGATACGCCGCTGACCTACCTTTGGACCTTCGACGGTGCGGCGCCCGACAGTGCGCTCGAAGATCCGGGCGCGGTGACCTTCAACGCGACGGGCACCTACACGGTGACCCTCACCGCGACCGACAGCCTGGGCGCTCCGGACGACACGCCCGCCACGGTCGTGGTGACCGTGACCGATCCGCCCGACGGCACCATCGACACACCCGCCGCCAACCTTTCCGTGGCGACCGGCGGCACCGTGAGCTTCACCGGCTCGGCTTCCGATCCCGACAACAACCTCCCGTTGACCCACCTGTGGGATTTCGACGGCGGCGCCACCAACAGCACCACCGAAGACCCCGGCGCGATCCAGTTCGACACGCCCGGTGTCTACACGGTGACTTACACCGTCACGGACGCCCTCGGCGTGGTGGACCCGACCCCGGACACGGTCACGGTCAGCGTGACCGATCCGCCCGACGGCACCATCGATGCGCCGGCGAGCGACGTCACCATTCCCGTCGGGGGCTCGGTGACTTTCGCCGGTTCGGGTGTCGATCCGGACAACGACCTGCCGCTGACCTTCCTGTGGGACTTCGACGGCGGTGCGACCAACAGCACGGTCGAGGATCCCGGCGAGATCACCTTCGACAACGGCGGCACCTTCACGGTGACCTTCACCGTATCCGATGCCCAGGGCATCGCCGATCCCACCCCGGCTACGGTCGTGGTCACGGTGACCGGTGCACCGGAGAGTACCATCGACGAGCCGACGGGCCCGGTGACCGTGACCGTGGGTGAATCGGTCACCTTCGCGGGGTCTGGCAACGATCCCGACGGCGACACGCCGTTGACCTACGCCTGGGATTTCGACGGCGCGGCCCCGGCCAGCACGGAAGAGGATCCGGGTGCGATTCAGTTCGACACGCCTGGCGAATACGAGGTGACCCTGACGGTCACCGACGCCCGCGGCATCGCCGATCCCACCCCCGCCAGCGTCACCGTCACGGTTGGCGACACCCCGAACGGCACCATCGACACGCCCGCCGAGGACGTGATCATCGCGGTTGGCGAGTCGGTCAACTTCACCGCCTCGGGCAACGACCCGGGCGGGCATCTGCCGCTCGATTTCCAGTGGGACTTCGGCGGGGGCGCCTCGGACAGCAATGTCGAGGATCCCGGCGACGTGACCTTCAACAGCGTCGGTAACTTCACGGTCACCTTGACGGTGACCAACGACATCGGCCTCGAGGACCCCGTACCCGCGACCATCACGGTCACGGTCAGTGAACGGCCCGTGGGCGCCATCGACACCCCCACCGGCCAGGTCACCATCGTGACCGGCCAAACGGTGGACTTCACCGGCTCGGCCACGGATGCCGACAACACCACGCCCTTCGACTTTGCCTGGGATTTCGGCGGTGGGGCCGCCAACCAGTCGGTCGAGGATCCCGGCGAGGTGGCCTTCGACACCCCTGGCGTCTACACGGTCGTGATGACCGTGACCGACGCCTTGGGGCTCGAGGATTTGACTCCGCCGTCCGTCACCGTTCGCGTCAGTGACGAACCCGACGGCACCATCGACAGCCCGGCCGGCGACATGATCATCGGCACCGGCGAATCGCTGAACTTCACCGCGACCGCCGTCGACAGCGACAACAACCTGCCGCTCACCCATTTCTGGGATTTCGGCGGCGGCGCGAGCGATGCGAACGTGGAGGATCCCGGCGCGGTGACCTTCGATACACCCGGGATCTACACCGTGTCCTATCAAGTCACCGACGCCTTCGGCATCGTGGACCCCACGCCGGCCGAGATCACGGTGACGGTCGCCGACCGTCCCGAAAGTGTCATCAACGATCCGGTCGCCGACATGATCATCGGTAGTGGCAGTTCGTTGTTGTTCTCGGCGACCGGTTCCGATACCGGCGGCAACCAGCCGCTCAGTTATTTCTGGACCTTCGCGGGTGTCGTTCCCGACAGCGCCGAGCGCAATCCGGGCGAAGTCCTATTCGCCAACGCGGGTATCTTCGACATCACCCTCACCGTCACCAACAGTCTGGGCCTCGAGGACTTGACGCCGGCGACCGTGCGCGTCACGGTGACCGATGCGCCCGAGGGCACGATCGACGAACCCGCGGCGAGCGTGGTCGGTGTGGCTCCGGGAGAGTCCGTGACCTTCAGCGCGACCGCGACCGATGCGGACAACACCAATCCGCTCACCTTCGCCTGGTCCTTCGACGGCGGTGCGACCGACGTCACCGTGGAGGATCCGGGCAGTGTCGCGTTCGCCGATCCGGGTGTCTACCAGGTGACCTTCACCGTCACCGACGGCCTGGGCATTCAGGATCCGACGCCGGCGACGCGAACCATCGTCGTCAGTTCCGAGGTGGCCGGTTTTATCGATCACCCCACCAACAGCGTCATCGTCAACCCGGGGACCATGGTCGAGTTTGCCGGAACCGGCGGGGACCCCGCCAACCAGACACCGCTTTCCTTCCTGTGGACCTTCGACGGGGCGGCCCCCGACAGCACGCTGGAAGATCCCGGCTTCCTGACCTTCGATGATCCGGGTTCCTATGCGGTTCGCTTCATCGTGACCAACGCGATCGACGTGGCCGATCCCGACCCGCCGCGACGCACGATCTTCGTCAACGATCCCCCGACGGGCACCATCGAGCAACCCACGGGCGACGTCTCGATCCCCGTCGGCGCCAGCGTGAGTTTCCAGGCTTCGTCGGCCGATCCGAACACCCTGTCCGGCCTGGCGCCCGACACCGATCTTGCCGTGTTGTGGGACTTCGACGGCGGCGCCCCCAACAGCACCGTGGAAGATCCGGGGACCGTGGTGTTCCAGGAGCCCGGTGTGTTCGACGTGACCTTTACGGTGACGGACAGCCGGGGTGCCCCCGATCCCAATCCGCCCACCCGCCGCATCGTGGTGGGTTCGGCGCCCGACGGCACGATCGAATCGCCGGTCGAAGAGGAGCTGACCATCAACCTGGGAGACAGTCTCGACTTCGCGGGCAGCGCGATCGATCCCGACAACCAGATGCCGTTGACCTTTGCCTGGGATTTCGACGGGGCGGCACCGCCCAGCGATCAGATGGAGCCGGGTACCATCCTGTTCGATCAGCAGGAGTCCGGTCCCATCCAGCAGCACCTCGTCACGTTCACGGTCACCAACAACCTGGACATTACCGACCCGATTCCGGACACGACCTTGATCACGGTCAACCGTCCGCCGGCGGGTGCCGAACTGCGCTTGGTGGTCGCCGGTGGCGAGAGCCAGAGTTCCGGCACCCCGACGGTGTTGGATCCGGACGTGGACGACACCCACCTGTTCGAGATCGTCGATCCGCCCGAGTTCGGGTTGTTGGAAGAGTCGGACGGAACGTTCACCTACACCGTGGCTCCCGATCGCCACGGCTCCTTCGAGTTCACCTTCCGAGCCACCGATCCGGGTGGCTTCGAGGTACTGGGTCAGGGCGTCATTCTGGTCCTGACCTCGAAGGTCTACTCCGGGCTGCTGGCATCCTGGCCGGATCCGCCGATCATCGATTGTTTGACTCCGGGCGATACCGAGTGCCAGAACGACATCGACACCCTGTTGGAGATCGTCAACAATCCCGACGTGCCGCGCGGACGTCTCGGCAAGCGATCTCGGGCCTTCAGGCTGGCCGGAGATCCCGCCGCACCGGTCCAGATTCTGGCGGACGGGCCTGTGACTTCAAACGTGGCGCCCTTTGCCGGGATGGATTTGGAACTTCGGGCCGCGATCCAGCGCGAAGTGGAAGACGATTTGGACGGTGCTTGGCCCGGATTCCTGCTGACTTCGGTGCCGGCCTACCTGTCGCCGCCCGGATCGCGGATCGAGCGATGGCTGGCGGCCGTCCCGCCGGACAGCGAGCTCAACGACCTGTGCGAGCACAGCGTGATGGCCCGCTGGCCGCGGTTGGGCATGGTGCCGCGCGAGGGCAGCACCTTCGACCACGGCGAGACCTGGTCGGCGGTGTGCCGGGCCGACGGCAGCGGCGAGGCTTGGTTCGCCCTGTACGTACCGTCCGGGGCTCACGGCAGCCTCACGGTGCGCGCGGTGCCCCACGGTGACGACGGCTTGGACGAGCCCGTCGTCGAGCTGTTCGCCGGCGAAGTGGGTCCCTTCGTCACGCAATGTGGCGACTTGCGCGCCTTGGGCTGCAGCGAGGCCGGTGCCGATTCGGCCGTCACGGTCCATGGCGCCGAGCTGCGTGGCCGGGTTCTGTTCGCGGTCGTGCGCGGGCTGGAAGGCCGCCAAGGCACCTTCACCCTGTTGCTGGAACGTCACTGATCGCGGATACCCGTCCGTTGCGAAGCGCAGCGGGCGGGTGCGCTCTCCATGGCTGCATCCCAGCTTTACGGTATGTTGGGATGTGCACCATCCGGGGCTGATCGATGCCTGGATGGTCGTCGTTGGCGACCAAGCCGTAGGATGGCCGCGGGCGCAGCGACCGTATGCTGGGATCACCATAAAACCCACGTTTGGATGGGGAGTGTCCCGGGCCAATCCTGTAGGGATGGCCATAAAACCCATGTTTGGATGGGGAGTGTCCCGGGCCAATCCTGTAGGGATGGCCATAAAACCCATGTTTGGATGGGTGTGTCCCGGGCCAATCCTGAAGGGATGGCCATAAAACCCATGTTTGGATGGGTGTGTCCCGGGCCAATCCTGTAGGGATGGCCAACCGGATGCTTGGACCACAACTTATTAAAAACGCGGGCCTTTGGCCCGCCACCAGCAGGGACCCTGTAAGGGTCACACATTTCAGCGAAGGGTTAAGGAGGCAGCGCCGACGCAACCCTGGTTGCCTGGGGTGCCCGAACTCCAGCCCTGGAAGGGCGGGACTACGAAGCCGATCGCGGAGTTCACACCACCTCCGGTTGACCCTTCCCTCGAAGTTTACACCACCTCCGGTTGACCCTTCCCTCGAAGTTCACACCACCTCCGGTTGACCCTTCCCTCGAAGTTCACACCACCTCCGGGATCCCCACGCGGAGCCGCCCCGTTGGGGCTGGATGCGGGCACCCCGAACAACCAGGGTTGCGTCGTCGTTCCGACTCCTTAACCCTTCGCTGTAATGTGTCGTCCCTTCAGGACGCCTGCTGGTGGCGTGCCTTCGGCACGCGTTTTAATTTAATGATGATCCCAACATTTCGTTGGCCATCCCTTCAGGATTGGCCCGGGACACACCCATCCAAACCTGGGTTTGATGCGAAGGGCCCATCCCTCCAGGATTGGCCCGGAACATCGACCGACCAAACATGGCGATGGCGTGGCCGCAATCATCCGATCACGATGGGCCCGGAACGGCGCCGCGGCGGAGATGGTACCGCGTCCGATGTGGCCCATCGCTCCAGAATTGGCCCGGAACATCGACCGACCAAACATGGCGATGGTGCGGCCGTTCGAAACCCCAGCGCCAACCTTGGAACGGCGCCCGCCACACTCACTGCACGCGGGTGACGAAGACCCGCGACGTACGGCTGCCGTCCTCGAATACCGCCGTGACCCGCCAGGTGACCGCGGCGCCCTCCGGCAGGGAGCCCAACAGGTTCTCCGGCACCTTGAACTCCGGCTCCACCAGATCCGTCTCGTGCACCAACACGTGGAACAAATCCTCGGTCGTCACGTGTAACTCGTAGCGAATCAGGTTCTTCTGTGCCGGCTCCAGGTTCCAACGCAAGTGGAAATCCGCGCGGCTCAGCCCTTCCTGGGCTGCCAGCTCCGATTCGATGCGCTCCAGGTCCTCGCCGCGATCGATCGAAGTGACCGGTCGCCACAGGTGGGGTCCGAAGATGGGGACCAAGATGCCCAGTAACAATACCGCTGCCGCGACGGTCCAAAGCGGTACGGGGAAGGGGATCACGCGTCCCATGGGTCGCTCGCGACCGGCCTCGAGCTCGGCCGCCAGACGCCAGGATTCGGCGCACACCCCGCACTCGACGGTGTGTTTGACGATGCGGCGGGTGGCGCGTGGGGAGAGCTGGCCCGTTCGGGCTCGCCAGAGTTGGTCCGGCTCCGGGCAATCGTCGCGCGGTCGGGCCCGTTCGGAAAGCTGGGTGAACGCCTGTTGCAATTGGTCGCTGGTGGGATGAGTCATAGAGCACCTCTCTCTTTTGATAGACCCTTTTGTGATAGGCATTTGCGCAAATCGGCCAGCCCTCGATAAATCAAGTTTTCCGTTTTTCGGAGCGACCAGCCCAACAAGCGGGCGGCCTCCGGGGCGCTTTCGCCTTGGAGTTTCAATGCGACCGCCACGCGGCGAGGCGTGATCAGCCCGGTCAGGCAGGCGCGAATGTGGCTGCCGATTTGACGGGCGATCAGGCGTTGTTCCGGGTCCGGTCCGTGGCCTTCCAGCGGGTGGTCACCGCCGCTTTCGTCGGTGGTGCTCCACTCGCGCCGGCTGCGTACGCGACGGATTTCGTCGACCAGCGCGCAATAGGCCGTCCGCCGCAGGTAACTCGCATTGAAGGAACGGTGTTCGTCGCAGTTGCGGATTTGCTCCACGACCCGCATCAGGCTCATTTGAACCAAATCGTCGCTTTGGGCCGAAAGCCAAGTGGGGCAAATGCGGGTGACGGCCTTTTCCAGCTCCCGCCGTAGGGATTCGAGATCGGAAGATGCCGGGGCACCCGCTTCCCAAGCCAGGTCGTCCGCCTGTCGCACGGCGGGTTCGCGGTCGTCGCGATGCCAGTCGGCAGGCGGGGCCTGGTGGGAGGAAGACGTTTCCAACATGGGTTCAACTCCTGGTGTGACGCCGTTGTCGGCGCACCACGCCGACAAGCAGGGAAATCAGGGAAAAGGCGACGAGCGCCCACACGAAAACCGGCAAGCTTTCGCGATCGGGCTCGTCGAACAGCACCGCGTGGCCGTTGCCCAGAACCACCACGTTCGACCAGGTGGCCACCGATTGGTTTGCCTCGTGGCAGTGGCGTTGGGCCATGCTCATCGCGCGAGAAACCGGCAGGCCGTTGGCCAAATGACGGTAGAAGGTGTCGAAAAGGACTTCGGCATTTTGATCGGAGAGCGGTTGCAGCGTGCCGATGACCGTGGTCGCGCCGGCTTGGAGGAAGGAGCGCGCCAGGCTCATGACGCCTTCACCGCGGAAGGTCAGGCCCGAGGCACCGTGGCAGGTGGACAGCACCACCACCTGTCCGTCCAGGTCCAACCGCTCGATTTCCCGAGGCGTCAGGAACCCGTCTTCTTCGTCCGAACCGGGAGCGAGGATGATCGCCGAACGTTGGGGGCGCACTTCGTCGATCACCGCGTGGGCCGCGAAATGGAGCACCTTGTACTGCCGGAGATCCTGCTGCTTCAGGAACTTCTCCGAGGCGCGATCGCCCATCAGCAATTCACTGTCGCGGCCCACATGACGCACCACCGACCGCGCTTCCGACCGCGCGTAGGGGAGGGGACCCAGTTTGGCGCCCGCGATCAGGTCGGCGGGCGTGACCGTTTTGGTGCCGCGGTACAGGCGTTCCCAGCCCCCGCTGTCGGGGCTTTCCTCGAGCGGGGTTTCGATCGCCCGATTGCGCGGATCGGAAAAAACCAGCGCGCCCGAGCCCTTCGCCTGCGGGTTCTGCTTCGACCATCGCAACCACAGGGTCGCCGACGGGACCAGGGTCAGGTGATAGCGAAAGGCCAGCGGCGTGTGGTTCGCGGCCGATTGGAGAAGGCTGAAGGGCAGATGGTAGAGGTGGCCGTCGGGAATGATGACCAGTTCTTCGATGCCTTCGGGCAAATCCGCGAGTGCCCGTTCCATCAGGCGGCGGTAGAGCGCTTCGGCTCCGGCCCGAATCTGTTGGGTGTGTTTGCCTTCGGCGCACAAGTCCCGAAACGTATCGACGGCGGGTTCGATGGCGGCGCGATCCGCCAGTTCGTATACCTCGACGCCCGCGTTGGTGACGACCCACAGCCAAGAACCGCCGTAGAACTGGCCGTAGGGGTTTTCGCGATACGAGAGCTGGTAGGAAAGCAGTGCTTGATGGGGCTCGAGCGCTGCCTGAACCTGTTCCAGGGATGCGGCTTGCAGGCTTTGCCGTCCGCCGTACCCGGCGTGTTTCGCGCGGATTCGAGCGTCCTGTGCGCCGATTTTGGCCGTCAGGGCTTCGCGGAGTTGCCGTTTGCTCGCACGCGCTTCGGGGCTCAGGTCGGGATTCAGCAGGTCCTGATGTAGGCGTACCCATTGGCGGTCCAAGCCGCGGCGGGTCTCGGTCAGGTCGTTCATCTCGTCGGGGAGATCGTTGATCCGCTCGAACGACAGCGATTCCAACAGCGATCTGGCCCGCAGCCGCTCCATGACACGGTGGGCTTCACGGGCCCAGGTCAGGTCCCGCTCTTCGCGGAACAGGCGGCTCAGGTGCCCCACGAGCGCGTAGTAGGAAAACGCTTGATGGGAGAGGAAGCCGGCTCGTCCGATGTCGCTGCTTTGGGTTTCGCGAACGGCCTCGATCAGGTCGAGCAGGTCCAGGGAGCGCGCCAACGCCTCCGCCGGCGGACGGGAGATCCAGTCCACGTGCATGCGGTCGCACCAGGCCGTCAGCAGGATCGCGGGATCTTCGCTCTTGGCGGCGGCCGCGTAGGATCGGCCGATCAGGTTTTGCGCCGCTTGGGGATCGCGGTCGACCCGCCGTGCGGCCAGACCGCGCAGGACCAGACTCTCCAGCTCCGGATCGCCCAGTTCCCGGGTCATGGCCTGGGCCTTGGCGAGGTATCGATCGGCCTGTTCGGTGTCCGCCAACATTGCCGCTTCGTAGAGTACGCGTACCTCCAGCGCCTGGTGTTCCAGAGCCTGGCTGGTTTCGCGCAGCCTCGCCGCCAACTGCGAGGCCTCGTCCCGCGTGGCCGGCGTCCAGGGACCGGTACCGACCAGGCTGATCAGCGTGTTGAGGCTCGCGACGGCGGCCGCATAGGGATCTTCGTGTTTCTCGGCCAGGTCGAGCAAGGCCGCGTAGTACTCGCGGGCCCGGCGCGGCTGACCCAGTTCTTCCGCCAGATCGCCCAGGGCCAGCAGGCAATCGCGGCGCGTGCTGTAACTGCTCTCTTCGCGGAAAAGCCTCGGTTCCAACTGCTCCAACAGCGACTGGGCCTGTTCCAGCGAACCCTTTCGTTTCAGCAGCATGCCGCGATCCAGCGTCGCCGCGTAGATCAGGCTGGCGTCTCTCATCAACATCGCCTGGTGTTGGGCGGCCGCCAAGGCGCGTTCCGCCTCCTGCCAGAGGTTTTGCGTGGTCAGCACGCGGTGCAGGTTGATCTGGGTGTAGACCATGCCCTGCCCGTCCCCGGTCTCGTCGAAGGCATCCAGCGCGACTCGGTAGTGATCGAGGGCCGCCGGATCCATCCGATCCTGGGCGATGTTTCCCAGGTAGAAATGGACCCAGGGCAGCGTCTCCCCGCCTTCCAGAAGCGCCTCGAGCTGCCGCCCGGCCTCGTTCCACAGCCCCTGGCCGCGGGCCACGTCGTAGAAGCATTTGGCCGGACGGTAGTCGCGGGGATCGGGAACGAAGGCCTGCCGGCAGGTGGCGAAGGGATCCTGCCACACGAGTGCGAACCAGTAGATCCACACGGCGCGGTCCTAATTGCCCGGACCGGCCGAGCCGGCATTGTGCAACTTGAGGCCCGCCGGGTTGCCGTCGATGTCCCAGGTCAAGCCGAAGTCGTTGACGAACATCACGGTCCACATCGGTCGCGAGGGCCAGGTCATTTCGTGGACGGTACCACAGGGATCGCTGCCGACGGCGTCGTCCGGGTGGTTCGACTCCGTGGCCGATTCCTCGATGACCTCGTAGTCCAACAGGTACTGGTGGCTCAGGATCGAGTCGGGATCGCTGGGATCGGGTGCCGTGGCACCGAGAAAATTGGTGCCGACCCACAGGAAGTCGCGGCCGCAGTGTTCCTGCCACAGGCCCAGGTAGCGACCGTCGGGTAGTTGCTCCAGATCCATCAGGCGTGCCCCTTCGTAGTGCTTTTGGTGGTACAGGGCGTGGAAATGGTTCCAGTCCGAAGCCAGGATGTAATCCGATTCCTCCGCGGCGAATTCCCACAACCCGGTGTACTGCACCACGCCGCCTTGGCCACTGTTCGTCTCCAGGTCGACGAGATGTTTGCCGCGACTCTCCATCGTTCGATTCAGGGCGTAGAGCTGGGAATAGCTGAGCCCGGTCTCGAAGTGGCGGTGGCGGTGGTCTTTGGTCCACACGGCCGAAAAGCGTTTGCCGCCGTTGGGGTCCAGGGTGATCTCGACATCGCTCAGCGTCAGGCCCTCGCCGCGCATTCTGCTGATCAGGGTCTGGAACTCGCCCAATGGGGTGCCGACCGTGATGCGCTGGGTGGCGGTTCCCCGCGTGAACACCGCCGAGAAATGATGGTTGCCGTCGGTGACTTCCAGGTCGGCGACTTGGTAACCGTCGCGCCAATATTGGTCGACGGTGTAACGAAAAAGAGCCCATTCCACTTGGAGGATGGGCTGAATCGCTTCGTTGGGTTCGTCCTGATCCAGGTAGACACCTACTTCGTATTCGATGGACTGCGGTTTGATCGGTGCGGCGAAAAGGGCGCCGGAAAGGGCGATCGCCAAGTAGAACCATACGGTACGTGCGTGGTGGAAGAGGCCGATAATCATACTGTCTCCTTACCTCGAGGTCGTTCGGAACCGGCTTTATACGAGCGGCTCCGGGTCTTGAACGGATACGGGTGACTTATCCTCTCACTTTTTTTCGCTTATCGAAAAATCCATGAGCGGCCTCGAAGGCAAATTGGCGTTTGGTGATCTGGAAAATGAAAAAAGGGCGGAGTGGTGCTCCGCCCGATTCGATCAGTTTTCCCAGCCGACGTAGATGTCCCATTCGTCCTGGTTCGCCACGGCGTTCAGAACGGCCACCTGCCAGTCGTAGTTGGAGCCGGACCAGTACCAGTAGTAGGCCCTCACGCTGCCGTCATTGGGGTAGTAGGTGGAGAAGGCGTTGTTCCAGCCGTTGTTGTTGCTGTCGCGGTAGAGGAAGGTCAAATAGGCCTCGGCTTCGCCGCTGGCGGAGGTGCAGAACCAGTTGTGGCTGCCGGTGGAGCGGCCACACACGTGGGAGGTCCAGCGATCCGCGTTGTCGCGGCGGTGTTGGTAGCGCTTGCGGGAGGCGAAGGAGCAGCAAACGCCGTTGCCGACCGCGCAGTAGTTTTGCCACAGGGGACCGACGCTCTTCTGGTTCAGGTCGTAGCGATCATGGGGGTAGAGGTGATCGGGGATCCAGTTGTTGAACCAGTTGTTGCTGCAGGCGATGTTGGCCTTCTCGACTTCCATCGCGTCCAGGCGGCCGTCGGCGAACGCCAAGCCGAACTCGGTGACGGCCAGTTCGTCCAGCGCCCAACCGCGGTTCTCCTGTTTCGCGGCTTCCACGGGGTAGATTTCGGCCAGGTCGCGCGGGACGGGGCGCTCTTCGCGGGTGAAGGCCAGGAACAGTTCGTGCGGGGTCGCTTCTTCGAGCTGGAACCCGGAAACGAAGGGGATGTCGCCTTCGGGGACGACTTCGGCGACGCCGACCGTGCGCTGACCGTCCGTCGAGGGCAGGGCCACGAAAATGAGTTGGTGCCCGGTCTCGAATTCGACGATGTCCAGGGTTTCACCGCTCATGGGGGCTTTGAGGTCATGGAGGTGGTCTTCTTCCTCCGAGAAGGTCATCGCGTCCTGGGCGGTCAGGGCGGTGGCGCCGAGCAGGACGAGTACGAGCAACATAGAATACAGTCTGGCTGTAGATCGCATGAGGATCTCCTTTATGTCGAATAGGGTCGGCGTGGTCGCATCGGGCTGTTCCCGCATCCGGACGCGAAAGGGCGCCCGGGATGCGGGAACGATCGTGTCGGTTGCCCGAAGCACGCTGCCGTTTACATGGCCCCCAACGAATGCCGTGTGCGGATCCTCTCAATCTTTTTTTGAAACGGTGGCCGCGGTTTTTTTACCAATGAGTCGCCGCCCAGGCCGGGGGCCCGGGTTTCAGGTGGGTAACTAATCGAAGCGAATCGTTTGGGAGTTCCCGCATTTGTGAGAGGGGCGTCGTTGCAGTAAGTTGGCCCGCCGGGCCGACATTTTTCGACGAACTCCCCGCGCCTCCGCCTTTTTAGGTTTTTATCTTTATCTTCGAGCTTTACAGAGTTTGTTAAATAAGAGCCACGAACAAACGGGGCGGACGCCCAGCTTGATTTCGAGAAAGAAACAACGCGAAGCGAGCCGATCCGAGGAGCTCGTGTGCTCGTAAGTGACGCAAAGACTGTAGGTTGAGCAGCTTGCTCAACCAATCGAAGCGACTTGGCAGAAATATTTTGCGCCATCGAGAGATCGAAGGCCCGACTTATCTGCTTCGCTCTTTTACGAGTCGGTTTTTCGAAGCCTTGATCGCTTCGAAGTGTCGGCCGGGCCGGCCAACCTACTGCCGCGCCGACTCTTAAAGCATGCGGGAACTCCTCGCGTGGATCACTTCGGCGAGGGCTTACCGCCCGCTGAACCTACCGGGCACGACGAATCTCTCGACTTTAGGGCACTCCAGATGGATTCGTTTCAAGAGAGTCCACGGAGAATCCACGGATGGTTTGAACATTCGTGTAAATCTGTGTGATTCGTGGACAGGTCTCTTGGCCAAAGAGGAGCCGGAGAGGAGTGGTTTCTCGGAACAGGACACGTGTGTCCACGGATCACTCGAATAGACACGAATGAAAGCCTTTCCACGAAATGGCCCCGGCAGTACCGCCTGTGACCTCGGTGGTAAAAGCCCGAAGTCATCGTCGATTGGGATCGAGAACGATCTCCTTCACCCAAACAAAAAAAGGCGATCGCGGGGTGACCGCAATCGCCTTTTCGAGAAGGGGAATGATGACGTCGTGATCAGTGCCAGTCGAACAGGACGGCTTCCTCGCCGTGGCGCTCGATCAGGCCTTCGACGTGTTCGATCATGCGCTCGCGGCGTTTGTGGAAGGTCGCCAACTGCATCGGGTTCAGGTGCGATCGCAGCGCCTGCGTCAAGGCCTTCTTGGACGTCGTGCTCAGGGCCTGCCAAAACTTGCGCTCGACTCGCTGGAGCTCCGCCAACCCGGGCGTTCCCGAATCGACCTTGAAGCTGCGCGAGTGGTCGATGTACCAAACGTACCACTGGGCGTCGTAGAGGTAGTTGCCTTCGTGGCGGTCGAAGTTGTAGATCAGGATGTCGAAGGCCCGCATATGCTGCTCGTGTTTCTCACGGTCGAAAAACTCGGGGAAGGGGATGTCGTCCTTGAGGCGCTTCTGCTCGGTGATCGAGTGCTCCACCCACAGTTGGAGCGATCCGTCGCGACCGCGGTAACCGCGGATGACCGCCGGCGGCACGTGGCCCACCTCGAGGAGGCGCGACACCTCGTAGGCCGCCACTTCCAAGCGGAAGCTGTCCTGGTAGAAGCGGTGCAGTTCACCTTTTAGTTTGAGCCGGTTCTTGGTGCTGTGAACGTGGCGGAAAATGCCGCGCAGGTTGGTGCCCTCGCGTTGCAGGTCCAGGCGCAGCGGTTTGGTGATGCCGCCACTCAATACCTTTTCTCCGGTGACCTGGGCCTTCTTCAAGTAGGCCAATAGCGCTTCCTCGCTCCGAAAGGTCAAGGAATGACCTTGGCGATCGGTGAGGCGAGGCGGCTTCGCGCCGTATGTCGTGGTCGATGTTTCGGCCGCCATCGCATCTGCCGGCGTGGTGGCGTTGGGACGTTCGACGTTTTTGGCCGCATGGAGCGAGCCTGGGAAAGAAATCAACATCAGAGCCAGAAAAAGCGTGCGCACAACCATCATGAATCGTTCTCCCGGTTCAAAAACCCGTCCTGGGGTGGACATTCGTGCGTGAATTCCTGTTCCGTTCCGGCGGCCCGTTGTGGGTCCGCTCGGGTGACCGTACCGATCGTGGGCGACTCGGGACCCGGCGAAAGTGCCGCGATGCGACAGGGCCCGATCGACCGACAGCATCATGCCACAAAGCACTGAGGGTTTCTATGGGGAAACTGTGAAAAAACCTATTTTTATTATGAGAATAATGTTTGAAGTATAATTTTAGTATGGAATGTTACAGTTTTGTAATCGAGTGTCAAACTTTGTCCATACAGGCGTAGGTCACCGTGTGATGGCTGAACAGCCGACCCGAGGTGCTCATACACTCGGCCGTTCCGTAAATGAGTTTCTTGCCCGATTTGAGGATCTGCGCTTTGCAGATCACCGGCTCGCGAACCGCCGGACGCAGGAAGGCGTTGTTCAGCTCCGAGGTGACGGCCATCGTTTCCATGCCGATTTCGCTCATGACCGCGAACCAGAAGGCGGCGTCGGCGGCGGTCATCAAGACCGGGCCGGAAACCACGCCGCCAGGGCGATCGAAGCGCGGGTTGTAGGGGATTTCGATGGTCGCACCGCCGCGTACCAGCTCGAGGACTTTCAAATCGTAGCCCTGCATGAAGGGTTCGCGCGCAATCAGGGTTTCGAGGTTGGCCAGGGTGACGGCCGGGGCAGGTGAAGTCATGACGGTTCCTGGGGTTCCGCCGGGGTATCGACCCGAGTCGATGTCCCGAGCGGTGATGTGTGCCGGCCGGGAGGCCTCGGAATCAGAACTTGATCTGGACGGTGCGTTCGACGATGGTTTCGCCGGTCGTGGCCTTGTCGGTGGCGATGATGCGCAACTGGTGTTTGCCGGCCTTTTCGAAATTCACCACCGCTCGGAACAGGCCTTCGCCCATCATGACCGCGGCCACACCGTTGACGTTGACCCCGACATTGTCGCTGGTCTTGCCCGAAATGATCGCCATCCCACCGATAATTTCCACCTTGAGGTCGCGCACTTTCGGTCCTGGCACGTTCGCCTTGGGCCGGCCCGAGTCGGCAATGTCGCCGGTTCGGGAGGATTGGCGAGTCACGCTCAGCATGCGAACGCGCGAAAAGGGGCCCGGCACGTTGTCTTCGCCGAGACCGCGAACGCGCCAGTAATATTTTCCGGTGGGCAGCTCGATTTCGGCACCGCCGCTGCGCACGCCGATTTCATCGGCCTTGCGCGTAAAAAATTGGGGGTGTTCGCTGACCTGGAGTTGAAATTCCGGAATGAACACTTCCGTGTGCCAGCGAAACGAGATGGTGGCCTTCCCGGTCGTCCCGGTGGCGACCGATTCGTTGTTGTTGGGTGAATCCAAGCCGGGTGCCACCGGAATCGGCACCTGGTTGCGACGTCCGTCCACCCACTTCATGGCCTGGTACTTGACCAGGGTTCCGTTTTCGTCGCCTTCGGTCCAGGCCGCGGTACCCTTGTGAAGCGAGAAGTACATTTTTCGTGAAACCGGGATGATGTTCAGCTCGGCACTGCTCACTGCGTTTAGGGTGGCGCGGAACTGGCCCAGCCGCAGGACCACGTTCTGGTCCGTGCCCTTGCTGATGTAGAGCTCGCCCTTGACCAGCTCCAGGTCGTAGTTCTGGCCCGACGTGCTGTACTGGTGCACGATCACCTCCGAGGAGGCTTGCACGAAGATCTTCAACGAGCTGTTGGGGTTCAGTTCGATGCCCGAGCGAATGCCGGTCTCGATCCCGCGCAGCTTGGAGAGGTCCACGTGCGGCGTGATGCGCTCGAAGGCGCCGTCGCCCAAGCGGACCTTGACACTACCGAAATCCTTGAAGTCCACCAGCGTCCGGCTGTTGGAGTTTGCGCGCTGGAAACGATCCAGCTCGCGTTCGATCGTCAGCAGCGCCTCGTGGGCTCGGGTGAATTCGTCCTGAATGATGAGGTCCTGAACCTTGCGCAACTTGGAGCGGGAGTTTTCCACCAGGTCGAGCGCTTCCTGATCGGTGGCCGAAGCTTGGGTCTCGATAAGGACCAACTTTTCGCTGATCATGTTGATCTTTTCCGAGACCTGTTCCTTGGAGACCGTGCTGCCGCCGCATCCGACGAAGCAGAGCAGACTGAGGACCAAGATCGCGGCGCGTGGAAGATCCGTACTCAACCGTCTCTGATTGCCAAGGTAGCTCATAAATTCCCCCGCTTTGGGTGGCCGGAGTTCGCCGTGGGTGCGGGGCCCGCGAGGGGCCCTGCATACGGCGAAGCTCCCTGCCGATTCGTTTTAGGACTCCTTCTTTTCCACATACCGCGTCCAGGGCTTGCGCTCGAAGTAGGATGCGGTCGTGCGCCAGACCACTCCGGAAAGGAGGATGAGCGCCAGAAGGTTCGGGATGGTTACCAGGCTGAGGGCCACGTCGCCGAAATTCCAGATGACGTTGAGCGAGGTGACCGCGCCGATGAAGTGGAACACGATGAAGACGAGTTTGTAGGGCACGATGGCCGCCGGTCCGAAGACGTAGTTGGCGCAGCGATCGCCGTAGTAGCTCCAGGAGATCGCCGTCGAAATGGCGAACAGCACCACGCAGAGCAGGACGATCCACTCGCCGATCCTGCCGAGGTTCTTGCTGAAGGCTTTGGCGGTCAGGGGTGCCGAGGTTTCCACCGCCATGCCGTAGAGCGTCGTCCACTCGGCGCCGTTGGCGGCGACGGCCTTACCTTCGGCGGCGTGGATGACGCCCTCGAAGGTCTGGGTGTGGGCTTCGTCCACGAAAAAGCGATCGACGGTGACATCGTGCCAGGCGAACCGGGTGTCGCCATTTTGGTAATGCGGCTCGCCGGCGACCACGCGAATCAATGCCGGCGCATCGCCCGTGGTCAGGTTACCGCCTGCATCCTGGCTGGTATTGCCGTCGTCGGAGTACACCAGGTAGCTGATATCGCTCGAGGTGAGCGGCATTTCGGTGGGATGCTTGGCGTTCCATACGCCGGTGGAGACGAGAACCAGGCCGGTGATGGTACAGATCAGAATGGTGTCGATGAAGGGTTCCAACAGAGCCACGACGCCCTCGGAAACCGGTTCGTCGGTTTTGGCGGCGGCGTGGGCGATCGGGGCCGAACCCTGGCCGGCCTCGTTGGAGAACAGACCGCGCTTGACACCCCACATCAAGGTACTCAAAAAGACGCCGACCCCGGTTCCGGCCACGCCGGCGGTGGGGTTGAAGGCTTCTTTGACGATGGTGCCGAAGGCGGGGATGACCTCGCTGAAGTTCATGGCCAGGATGATCAGGGCGCCCGCGATGTAGAGCAGCGCCATCATGGGTGCCAGGATCGAGGTGACGCGGCCGATGCGCTTGATGCCGCCGAAAATGATGATGCCCACCAGGGTCGCGGTGATCGCGCCCGTGATGAAGGGGCTCAGGCCGAAATTGCTTTCCACCTGGTCGGCGAGGGTGTTGGCCTGAATGGCGTTGCCGGTGAGGAAGGAGGTCAGCATCAGACCCATGGCGAAAAAGATGGCCAGGGGTTTCCAGAGGACCGCCATGCTGGGGTAGACCTCTTTCAAGCCCTTTTCGATGTAGTACATCGGGCCACCGGCCACCACGCCCTGGTTGCTGGACACGTTTTCTTCGATATTGCGATACTTCAGTGCCAGCGTGACTTCCGAATATTTGACCGCCATGCCGAAAAAGGCGGTCATCCACATCCAAAACAGGGCGCCCGGACCACCCCAGTGAATGGCCACCGCCACACCGGCGATATTGCCCACCCCGACCGTTGCCGAGAGCGCCGTCGTCAGCGCCTGAAAGTGGGAGACATCACCGGGTTCGTTGGGATCGTCGAATTTGCCGCTGGTGACCTCGATGCCGTGCTTGAGGCGTTTGAGCTGAATGAAACCCAGCCGCAACGTGAGAAACAGTCCGGTGCCCAAGAGGGCGACAATCAAAAATGTGGGGGGAACAATATAATTGTTGACAATGTCGGTAATGGTCGTAATGACCTGGGTGATGAATTCCATTTACAAACCTTTTACGGGCGGATTTTGAAAAGACGGATCCAGTGGACCTCCGGCGGGGCACAAATGGGATAGATGGATCGACGTCGCGAGGAGAGCGGATGGGCCCGATCTCTTCGCTTGGATACAACCCAAGCGGGTTAGAGTTGAGTTTATGCAGTCGTGGCCATCTTAGGGTAACTCTGGAAACCCTGTCAAGATTGGTGCTCTCAGTGGCTTGGCTTGTGTGACGGGGATTTCGGGGCCGGTGACTGCCTGAAATCGGGTGGGAACCGGGTTTTGGGGAGCCGTTCGCGGCGGGGGTTGAAGGTCGGAGGGAATTTTCACCACGGAGTGCGCGGAGTTCACGGAGACAGGAACCGAAACGATGACTTCCTGGTTTTCGGTTCCTGTGGAAGCGGTTCGGAGGTCCATCGTGTGTCGGAAAATGTGAGGCCCGAGATCGGAAAGCCTCGGAGAATCGAGGCTTTGGCGGTGGTGGGTAGGCGAGATGTTGGGGATCACCTTGGTTGACGTTTCCATAAGGTTCTTGGAATGAGTGGACTGTGTGGATGAGCCGTGCATGTGAGGTGAGTTTTTCGTGGCTTTTGAATTTCATGGCTTTCTGATTTGCTCGTGGGGAGGCGAGACCTCAGCCGATCTGGGGGGCATGTTGATCGTGTGGGGTTCCTGTCGTAGCGGCCTGGGGTTGATGCGACAAAAAAATCTGGAATGCAGGAAGAAAGGAACCCTGGAAGGACAACGCACCCACAGATGCAGTGCACATTCATTGAACAAAAAGGAAATCATCGCGCCCAAAGATACTATGTGAATTTTTTTGAACTGAAAGAAAAATATTTGGTTTGGGATGTAAATTTTTTAAATGAAACGTTTTGTATGTTGTCTGAGGTGCTCGGGACAGGCGTTCGCAGGAAACTGCCCGGCTCGATATGGGGTGCATTTCCTGGCTTCCTGATCTGCTCGTGGGGAGCCTAGACTTCAGCCGATCTGGGGGGCATGTTGATCGTGCGAGGTTCCTGTCGTAGTGGCCTGGGGTTGATGCGACAAAAAAATCTGGAATGCAGGAAGAAAGGAACCCTGGAAGGACAACCCACCCAAAGGCACGATGGAAGTTTGTTGAAAAAAAAATTCGATGGTTGGGTTGTAGGTATAAATAATTAAAAATAAGTGGTTTGGGTGTGTAGGGCGGAGGGGGTAGACCGGTGTTCGCAGGAACCCACCCGGCGCGATGCCGGACGCTTTTCCTGGTTTCCTGGTGTGGTTGCGGCGGAGGTGAGATCGCTCGGGTAAAAGACCGATCAGGTCAGGTAGCCGCGCAGTTCCTGAATCGCCGAATTCTTGCGGAGCTTTTTCAACGCTACCGCCTCGATCTGGCGAATGCGCTCGCGCGACAGGCTCAACATCTGGCCGATTTCCTTCAGCGTCATCGGCTCCTTGCCCTCCAGCCCGAATCGCAGCCGGATGACCAGGGCTTCCTTCTGGTCCAGGTCCTTGAGGATTTCGCGGACCTGGTGCTCGAACGCTTCCTGGAGCAGGTGCTCGTCCGCCGAGAGCTCCGTGTCTTGGCTGAGCTTGTCCAACAGTTGGAAATCGCTGCTGTCGTCGAGACTCTCGCTCAGCGAAATGTTGTCGCCACTCACCTGGAGCAGTTGCTCCACCTCGGCGACCGTGATTTCGAGGGCTTCGGCCAACTCCTCGACGGTGGGGGTGCGCTCCAGCTTCTGGGTGAGCTGGTTGTACTTCTTGCCGAGCTGGTACATCAGGTTGGCTTGCTTCTGGGGCAGGCGGAAGGCGCCGCTGTGCTTGGCGAGCGCGTGGATGATCGCCTGGCGGATCCACCAAACCGCGTAGGTGATGAACTTGACGTTCTTGCCGGGGTCGAAACGCTTGGCGGCCTCGATCAGGCCGATGTTGCCCTCGTTCATGAGATCCAGGAAGGAAAGTCCCAAACCACGGTACTTTTTACAGATGCTGACGACGAAACGGAGGTTGGACTCGACCATGATCTTGAGAGCTTCCTGGTCGCCGGCCTGGATCCGCGCACCCAACACCTTCTCCTGATCCGGAGTCAATTGCGGGATTTTCGAAATTTCCTGAAGGTACCAGTTCAGATTCTCCGTCGATAAGTGAGAATCCTCCGACATATCCGCGCTCATGGCCCCTCCTTCGGGGAATCCTCGACCATGTCATCCAGCCGGATGATTTTTGTTTTGGGGGAGACCCGAACCAGCGAGTTCTTGTACTTGGTTTCCCCGTCCTCCAGGGTGTCGATCATCACTTGACGAAATGCGCGCAGCAGCTCGTTGACATCCAACTGCATTTTCTCCATCTGTTCGCGCATCTTCAGGACCAGGTCGACACCGGCCAGGTTGACCCCCAAATCGCGCGTGAGATTGAGAATCTGCTCCAGGCGTTCTACATCGGTTTGCGAGTAGAGGCGGGTATTACCCTCGGTTCGCGACGGGCACAGCAGGCCCTCGCGCTCGTACATGCGTAGGGTTTGGGGATGAATCCCATAGGTCTTGGCTACGACACTGATCGAGTAATAGCCCGGTTGTTGTTTCTTTCTTCCTCTCATTTAGGAAAACCTGCGCTCCCGTTGAACTTGATTCCTAAATGCACAGTTGCATTTCGCCTGGCTTAACCATAACACGGTTGGCTTCAGCTCAGTTCCCCACGTGTAGATTTTCCCGAGGGTTCTCCGGGTTGAGCGTTTCGAATTCGCGCAGCAGCTCCTTCGAACGCTCGTCGCGCAAGCGCGGCACGTGGATCCGCACCTCGACGAACTGGTCGCCCACTTGAGATCCACGCAAGGCCGGAATGCCCTTGCCGCGAATCCGGAATTTCTGCCCGTTCTGGGTACCGGGTGGAATTTTGATGGTCGCACTTCCGTCGATCGTGGGCACTTCCACCTTGGCGCCCAGCGTGGCTTCGACGAAACTGATGGGAATCGAACAGTAGAGATTTTCGCCCTTGCGCTCGAAAAAATCGTGATCCTCGACCTTGGTGATGATGTACAGATCGCCCTCGGGACCACCGTGGATACCGGCCTCGCCCTTGTGGGGGACGCGCACCCGGGTTCCGTTGCTGACGCCCGGGGGGATGTTGACCTTGATCTTCTCGGAGAAGGGCCGGGTTCCCGAAGCGTGGCAGGCGCCGCAGGGTTGGCTGTCGAAATGGCCGCGGCCTTCGCAGGCCCGGCAAGGCGTCTCGAACACCATGTTGCCTTGGCGGATCTTCTGCTTGCCGCTGCCGCCGCAGGTGGAACAGGTGGTTTGGCTGGACGTCTTGATGCGGCACTGACCTTTGCATTTGGGGCAGACTTGGGAGCGGTCGATCTTGAAGTTCATGGTCATGCCCTTGATGGCTTCCATGAAGGTCAAGGTTACCGAGTGCTGGATGTCCTGGCCACGTTGGGGCGCGCGGCTCTTGCCGGTGCGGTTGCGGCTGCTGCGGAACATGTCCGAGAAAATGTCGCTGAAATCCTTGGCGTTGGATCCGGCGCCGCCGCCCGAAAAATCGAAGCCCTGGAAGTCGAAGTCGCCGAAACCGCCCCACTGTTTGCCGTAGGGTCCGGAGCCGCCTGGGCCGCCGTGGGGCGGGGTGGCTGTCCCGTATAGATCGTAATTCTTGCGTTTTTCGGGATCACTGAGGACGTCGTAAGCCTCGGAAATCGATTTGAACATGGTTTCCGCGTCTTTGTTGCCCGCATTGAAATCCGGATGATATTTGCGAGCCAGGCGGCGGTACGCCTTTTTGATGTCGGCACCGGAAGCATCCCGTTTGACACCCAAAACTTTGTAGAAATCCTCGGCCATATTTCACCTAAACGTTTCCTCTGCCGAACCTTGTGGGTGCGGTGCAGGCGGATGGGGATGGGAAATGGTGCGATCTCCATCATACCCAAATTAGCGTGTTTGGAAAAGGTAAGGCTTTTGTCCGCGCCGGATGGGGGACCGGGCTGATTGGACGATCGGCAACGGTTCCGGTGGGCCGGGTCCGCGGCGAATCGGCGGGGGTTCCAGTCAAAAAAAGGGAGGCCGTCGGGCCTCCCTTTTTTGGAAACGGATTCACCAGGTCATTCCCGAGGGATGGCCGCTCGAGAATCAGTCGACGACTTCGGCATCGATGACGCCGTCGTCGTTGGGGCCCTGGCCGCCGGGGTTGCCCTTGGGCTGGTCACCCTGCGGACCGCCTTCCTGGCCGGCTCCCTGGTCCTTGTAGAGTTTTTCGCTCCAAGCCGAGACGGCCTTCAGCAGCGTCTCGTAGGCGGCTTCCAACTCTTCCTGGTTTTCGGACTTGACCTTGGTCTTGGCGTCCTCGACCGCTTTGGTCAGGGTTTCGCGGTCGTTGTCGTCCACTTTGTCCTTGTTTTCTTCCATGTTCTTTTCGGTCTGCCAGACCAGCGAGTCGAGCTTGTTGCGCGCTTCGGCCAGGCTCTTGCGCTTCTGGTCGGCGTCCGCGTTGGTCTCGGCTTCCTTGACCATGCGATCGATCTCGTCTTCGGTCAGGCCGCTGGAAGAGGTGATGCGGATGTCCTGTTTCTTGCCGGTGCCCTGGTCCTTGGCGGTCACGTGCAGGATCCCGTTGGCGTCGATGTCGAACGTCACTTCGATCTTGGGAACGCCGCGCGGTGCGGGCGGAATGCCCACCAGGCTGAAGGTGCCCAGGATCTTGTTGTCGCGAGCGATGGGGCGCTCACCCTGGAAGACCACGATTTCCACCTGGGTCTGGTTGTCCTCGGCGGTCGAGAAGACTTCGGATTTCTTGGTGGGAATGGTGGTGTTGCGCTCGATCAGGACCGTGGCCACGCCGCCCATGGTCTCGATGCCGAGGCTCAGCGGGGTGACGTCGAGCAGGAGCAGGTCCTTCACGTCGCCGGCCAGAACGCCGCCCTGGATGGCCGCACCGATGGCGACGACCTCGTCGGGGTTCACGCCCTTGTGGGGCTCCTTGCCGAAGAAGTTGGTGACTTGCTCGACGACCTTGGGAATCCGGGTCGAACCACCGACCAGGACCACTTCGTCGATGTCTTTGTTCTGCAGGCCCGCGTCCTTGAGGGCGTTTTTGCAGGGCACGAACAGGCGCTGGATCAGGTTGTCGATCAGCGACTCGAATTTGGCGCGGGTCAAGGACAGGTTCATGTGCTTGGGCCCGGAGGCGTCGGCCGTGATGAAGGGCAGGTTGATCTCGGTGTTCTGCGTGCTGGAAAGCTCGATCTTGGCTTTTTCGGCGGCTTCCTTCAGACGCTGCAGGGCCATTTTGTCGCCACTGAGGTCGATGCCCTGGTCTTTCTTGAACTCTTCCAGAATCCATTGGATCAGGAGTTCGTCGATGTTGTCGCCGCCCAGGTGCACGTCGCCGTTGGTCGATTTGACCTCGACGACCCCTTCGCCCACTTCGAGGATCGAAATGTCGAAGGTACCGCCGCCGAAGTCGAACACGGCGATGGTTTCGTCGGACTTCTTGTCGAGGCCGTAGGCCAGGGCGGCCGCGGTCGGCTCGTTGATGATGCGCTTGACTTCGAGGCCCGCGATCTTGCCGGCGTCCTTGGTGGCTTGGCGCTCGGCGTCGTTGAAATAGGCCGGTACGGTGATGACGGCATCGGTGATGGTCTCGCCCAGGTAACTCTCGGCGGCCTGCTTCAGTTTCTGCAGGACCATGGCGGAGATCTCGGGGGGCGACATGTCCTTTTCGGAAGTGCGGATGCGGACGTCGCTGTTGGGTCCGGAGATGACTTCGTAGGGTACCCGATCGGCTTCTTTCAACATTTCGTTGTACTTCTTACCCATGAAGCGCTTAGCCGAGTAAATGGTGTTGTCGGCGTTGGTAATGGCCTGGCGCTTGGCGACTTGGCCAACCAGGCGTTCACCGGCCTTGGTGAAGCCGACCACCGAGGGCGTGGTCCGCTGCCCTTCGGCGTTGGTAATGATTTTAGGGTCTTTTCCTTCCATGACGGCAACGACCGAGTTGGTGGTACCAAGATCGATTCCGATGATCTTACCCATGGATTTCCTCCTTGCGAATAGCACGACTCAAATTGACGATTGCCATTATGTGACGTGAGTCAGTTAGTGTCAACTTTTTTTTATAAGAGCGATGTCAAGTTTTTGTGAGCGGATCCGTTGCGCTTTTCCCGAAATCCCCTCCCGCCCGGATCCTTTGGTGCGCTTCTTTTTTTTGCCGCTCCCGGCTCGGGCCGCCGCCGTCCGCACCTTCCGAAACCCCTGTCCGCCACGGCTCCGCGTCCTCTCTCGCGCTTTCTCTTTCCCGCCCTACCCCGCTATACTAGGGAGTGCCCGTCCAGATGCGAGAGTTGTTTCCGCCTTCGGGGGTCGATGACTGGATGGGCTCGCGATTGGATGTCCGGCTTCGGGTCTCGAGTTGATGCCGCTCACGGCGGCTTCGGGCGAGATCTTCCGGTTGAACGGGGAAGTTGTCGGGTCGCCCGACAATGTGCGCGTATCCCTGCAAAGAGTTCGTCGTTTCCGAATGCACCGATCCGGGGCGCCCTGGCCGGGCGTTTTTCCGTTCAGGAGGTTTCCCACATGTCCCAGCCCAATGCCAATGGCCTACGCGATCTCGTCGATTTGCCAGGGCCCTTCTCCTTCAAGGTGATCGTCAATCCCGAGTTTTTGGGGCGCGAAGCCGTCGTCGCCTTGATCGGCGATACGCTCGGCCGCGACCTCGGTTCTCCCGATTGGCGCGCCACGCCGAGCAAAAACGGCAAGTACATGTCCTATACCGTCGACGTGCACATCGAGGTCTTCGAAGAGATCGAAAAGCTCTACGCCGTCTTCAAGGCCGAACAGCACGTGGTCTACGCCATGTGACGCGACGGCGCATCCTCGATCCGTTCGGTTTTTCCTGTTCGCGAGACCGGCCCGAACGACCGTCACCCGCGGTGTCGCGGCCGGGTTTCCGCCGCGCTTCGTCTCCCGGGAACCCGCTTGGTGAGCGAGGTCGCGGAAGTGCGGGCGTCGATTGAACTATAACGAAACATTTCACGTGCACTTGTGCCATGATGGTTGCAAACGTCTTCCAACTCAGTTACGAAAGGGTCGCCCATGATCGATGTTCCGTTTCTGCTCAATCTTCTCGTCGAACGTCACGTGATCACCCCGGAAAAATCTGAATACCTGTTACAGCAGGAGAGCCAGGTCCGCAAGAACATCTTCAGGGCCAATCGGGACAACTACGCCGGCCGCTTCGCCAATGCCAGCATGATCCACCCCATCGACGTGGTACTCAATTTTCCCGATTTTCGCGACGACCCCAAGCGACGCGTGACCGAGGACCTGCTGGCCCAGTTCATCGCCGAGAAGAAACAGGTGCCCTACGTCCACCTGGACCCCCTGCAGATCGATTCCAACCTGCTCGCCAAGCACGTGTCGCGACCCTTCGCCCGCAAATACTTGGTCGTGCCCCTGCGCGAAGAGGAGGAGGGTGTGCTGGTCTGCGCCATGATCGATCCCTTCGATCTGGAGTTGGCGTTCAACCTCAAACGCAACTCGGGCATGGACATCAAGATCGTCGTCGCCCCCAAGAACGAGATCGTTCGCATCCTCACCGAATTCTACGGGTTCCGCCAGAGCGTCCAGAAGGCCGAGAAGGACCTGGACCCGATCGTCAACCTGGGCAACCTGGAACAGCTCGTCAATCTCAAATCGGAGCGCGAGCTGGAGGCCTCCGATTCGCACGTCATCAAGGCGGTCGAATATCTATTGATGTACGCCTACGATCAGCGCTCGAGCGACATCCACGTGGAACCCAAGCGCGAGCATTCGGTGATCCGGTTCCGTATCGACGGGGTCCTGCACGACATCCAGACCATGACCCCGAAGGTCCACGCCGCCGTGCTCTCGAGAATCAAGCTGCTGGCCCGAATGGACATCGCCGAGCGTCGCAAACCCCAGGACGGCCGCATCAAGACCAAGATCAAGGCCCGCGAGGTCGAACTGCGCTGTAACATTTTGCCGGTCGCGTTCGGTGAGAAGATGGTCATCCGGATCTTCGATCCCGAGGTCGTCATGAAAGACCTGCTGGACCTGGGCTTCCGCGAAGACGAATTTCGCGAATACGAGCGATTGATCCAGGAGCCCAACGGTCTCTTCCTGGTGACCGGGCCCACCGGTAGCGGCAAGACCACGACCCTCTACTCGACACTGCAGATGCGGGCCTCGCGTGAAATCAACGTCACCACCATCGAAGATCCCATCGAAATGGTCTACGAGCCCTTCAACCAGGTCCTGGTGAACCCGATTCTGGATTTGAGCTTCGCCGGCGCCCTGCGCACCATCCTGCGCCAGGACCCGGACGTCATCATGGTGGGTGAGATTCGCGATCCCGAAACCACGACCTATGCCCTGCAGGCGGCGCTGACCGGTCACCTCGTGTTTTCGACCCTGCACACCAACGATTCCGCCGCCAGTGTCGCACGTCTCTTCGATTTGGGGGCCGAGCCCTTTTTGCTGGGTTCGACCCTGCTGGGCGTCTTGGCCCAACGACTCGTGCGCCAGGTGTGCCGCCATTGCGCCGAATCCGACATCCTCACCCAGGCCCAGTTGAGCCTGCTGAACATTCGCACCCGGACCGGCAAACCCCTGCGCGTACGGCGCGGCAAGGGCTGTCACGTTTGTCGCTATACGGGGCTGTACGGCCGGACCGGTGTCTTCGAATTGCTGCAGGTCGACGATACCGTCCGCAAAATGATCGTCGCCAAGGATGATACGATTTCCATTCGCAAGGCCTGTCGCCAAAAAGGCATGGAAACCCTCAAGGAATGCGGCATTCGTAAGATGATCGCCGGAGAAACCACCTTCGAGGAAGTCGTAAGAGTCTGTATGATCTAATGTGTCCTCGCGCGTTCGTTTGACAATCGCTTGTCGCCGGCGGTGCACGCCACCCCGGCCATGATCGAACCGGCAACACCGGCTCGACGCCCGTTTTGATGGAGATTTGACCCCATGGCCCAATCCGATTCGTCCAGCCTCCCACCGGCGACCCCCGCCGGTTCCGCTTCCACCGTGTCCGCCAAGAAACCGCAAACCGTTCGCAAGTGGTTCCGGCGCCTGTTTGTGTTCGTGTTGGTCACGTCGATCGGGGTGGCTGGCGGGGTCGGCATCGGCATGTACATCCTGTGGCGCGGGGCCCAATTCGAGGACTTGCAACGGCTGGCCAGTTACAAACCCGCCCAGTTCACGCGGGTCTACGCGCGCAACGGCGACCTGATCGACATCATTTCTTCCGAAAAGCGTATCATGCTGGAATACAAGGATATTCCCAAGAATTTCGTGCACGCGTTGGTGGCTGTCGAGGACGAGTACTTTTTCGACCACATCGGGGTTTCGCCGCTGGGCATCATCGCCGCGGTCAAGGATTACGCCATGACCGGCAGGCTGCGCGGGGCGTCCACACTCACCCAGCAGCTCGTCAAGAACATCACCAACGACCGACGCTTCTCCAGCGCCCGCAAGTTGAAGGAGCAGTTGCTGGCCGTGCAGCTCGAGATCCGGTTCACCAAGGAAGAGGTGTTGGCGATGTACGCCAACGAGGTCCCGCTGGGCAACAATCAGTTCGGGATCGAAGCCGCCGCGCGCTATTACTTCGGCAAATCGGTCGGGGCCCTCAGTCTGGTGGAGTGCGCCACGCTGGCCGGGCTTCCCCAGGCGCCATCCAAATTCAACCCCTACAAGAATCCCGACCTGTGTCGCCGGCGCCGCAACATCGTGCTGTACCGGATGCGCGAGGAAGGGTACATCACCCCGCGCGAATACGAGGTCGCCAAGAAACAGCCGATCGTGCTGGTCGACCGCAAGCGGGCTGCGCCCAAGCCGGTGGCCGGTTACTTCGTGGACAAGGTGCGCAAGTACCTGTTCGAAAAGTACGGCGAGGAAACGGTGCGTACCTCGCGGTGGGACGTGCACACCACGCTGGACATGAAGTACCAGGTGATCGCCGAGGAAGCGGTTCGCGAGGGTCTCAAGGAAGTGGACAAGGCCATGGGTTATCGGCCCTACGATTGTCCCTCGGTCTTCAAGGGTGAGGACGGCCAGGATCCGGGCGTCCTGACCTCGTACTTCGATCCTTCCTGGCACCAACCGATTCAGGAGGGGATCACCCTGCGTGGCGTGGTGACGCAGGTCGCCGAATCCCATATTTCCGTGCGGGTGGACGACCAGATCTACCAGGTGACCATGGACCGTTTCAAATGGGCCAGACCCAAGGAAGGCAAGCTGGACAAGCTGTTCAAGGTGGGCGATGTGCCCTTGTTCAAGGTGGTGACGGTGGAGGTGGCCGTGCCTGTCGCGGCAGAGAAACCCGAGCCGGCGGAGCCCTCCGAGATCGAGGCCGAACTGGCCGCGGAAGAACCGCCCGAACCCGAGAAACGGATCGAATTTCAACTGGCCCTGGATCAGGAGCCGGACATCGAGGCGGCATTCATGGCCGTCGATCCCCACAGCGGCGATCTGTTGGCCCAGGTGGGGGGCTACGACTACACCCGCAGTAAATTCAACCGCGCCGAGCAGGCCAAGCGCCAAGTGGGTTCGGCCTTCAAGCCGATCGTGTTCGGGGCCGCACTGGAGAAGGGTTTCACCCTGGCCGATCTGCTGTTCGACGAGCCCACCCAGTTCATCGATCCCTCGCGGTTCTACCTGGACGAGAACGGCGAGCTCCAGATCTACGGTTCGGCCGCGCTCAAGCGCAAGATCAAGCTGGGCCTGGTGGCCCCGCCCAAGCCCTACCAGCCCCACAACTACTACAACCGCTACAAGGGTCGCGTGACCCTGCGCAACGCCCTGGCCCAGTCGCTCAACATCGTCAGCGTCAAGTTGCTCAATTCCGCCGGATACGACCAGGTGCTCGAGTACTCGCACCGGCTCAAGGTGGACGAGGGCAACGATCTGCAACCGTTTCCCAGTTTGGCGTTGGGTGCGATGGAAATGACGCTCGCCGACATGGTGCACAGCTACGGCACCTTCGCGATCAACGGCGTGCGCAACGAGCCGCGCTTCATCTCGCTGATCATGGACGCCAAGGGGCGCATGATCGAGGAGAACCCGATTCGCGGCCATCAGGTCATTTCACCGCAGAACGCCTACATGGTGACGAGCGCGATGCGTTCGGTCATCACGGACGAGAAGGGCACGGCCCGGCGTGCGGCTCGCCTGGGCATGGACCTGGCCGGGAAGACCGGCACGACCGACGACTACACCGACGCCTGGTTCATCGGTTATTCGCCCGAGATCGTGGGCGGCGCCTGGGTCGGCCGAGACCTGAAAGAGACCATCGGCCGCAACCGCACGGGTGGCAACACGGCCCTGCCGATCTGGCTGCGGTTTTTCGGCGAGATCAAGTCCGAGTTGCGCGAGCGGGCGGTCTTCCCCATTCCCGAGGGCCTGGTGATGGTGCCGGTGGACAAGTTCACCGGAAAGAAGATCACGCCGGATTGCGACTGCAACCAGGACGACATGATCGCCGAGGTCTTCCAGCGCGGGACGGAGCCGACCGAGGTCTGCAACCAGGCCGAGAAGGAGTTGCAGGATCTGCCGTGGTACCTGCAGAAACGGGTCTACGATTTCGATCCCCAGGCGGGCTACATCAAGCCGGAGCGGGTGATGATCGACTACGCGTCGCAGAAGCGCGCCCTGCGTTTCATGGAATCGGTGAAGACGCCCAAGAGCGCCAATTTCTGAGCGCGCGACCCTGGGTGGGGTACACCGGGGGTCATGACCTACAGGTTACAGCGAATGCGTGACTTGGGCCGCATCACGCCCGGCGTGAAGCCGTGGCATTTCTTGAACGTTCGCGTCAGGTGCGACTGGTCGTAGAAACCGCAATCGGTGGCCACCTGGGCGATGTCTTTGCCCTCGCGCAACATGGCCAGGGCCTTGTTCAGACGTACCTGGATCTGGTACTGGTGGGGCGGCAGGCCGTAGGCCTGGCGAAACGATCCGATCAGGTAGCGCGGGTTCAGCCCCACTTTGCCCGCCAGTTCGTCCACGGAAAATTCGCCGTCCCAGTGGGCCATGATGTAGTCACGCACGATTTTCAATTTGACTTCGCGGCGGTTGTACGAGGATTCGTTGGAAATCGAGGCGGCCTGCCCCCACACCGTCAGGAAATCCCGGTAGGCCGATTCCTTTTCGGCCACGGTGACCGGATACAACAACACTTCGAACAGTCGCATGAACGCCGGCATCAAGCGCTTTTCGCGGAACACCGTCTGATTGCCCAGGTGAAGTGTGCCCTTGACCCCGATCTGCGCTTCCACCACGGACGGATCGAAATACAACATCGCGTATTCCCACGTCTCCTGGTCCTGGGGGTGGCCGCTATGGACCTGGCCGGGTCGCAAAAAGATGAAATCACCGCACGAGGCGATGTGCTTGGCGCCTCGTGAAAAAACCAGACCATGACCCGAACCCGTGAGGCCAAATCCGTAGGTATCGTGGAAATGTTTGGGGAAAATGTGGGACACCAGACGCGACCGGCGCGCTTCCAACCCCTCCAAATCCTCGTCCTTCCAAATGTGATTGTACTCGAGAGCACCCATCACATCCTCCTGTAGCATGGTATCACGGTCCGAACCCGCCTGTTAAAACCAAGATTCGTAGCGGCGGAACCACAAGGTCACCACCAACACGCTGCCGTTCCCCAACACGCCATTGACGACCGGGAAGGCGAACTCCGCGAGTCCCGAAACCTCGTCGAAGGCGATGGCCAAGATGTTGAACCCGTAGGTCACCACCGCCAGCATCCACACGGTCGGCGATTCGTACGCCTCGTCGCGGACCAGGGCCCGCAGGGTTGGGATGAAGGACAGGATGAAACACACCTGCAGCAACAGGTTGGCGATCAGCCCGTTGCCGGTCACCTGCCAAAAGCCGAGCACGCCGAGCGCCAGCACGAAAACGACCGCATCGAAGCGGCACAGCGACACGTAGGTGCCGCGCCGGAAAATGTAGATGTAGAGCAACGTCAACATCACGGCGCTGACCACGGTCATGGAACCCTTGAACGGATCGTTGCCCACCAGCGGCATGTAGGTCGCGAAATTCAGCCAGCCGATCAGCAGCCAAAGTGTCCAGGTGAACAGATTTGGCTTGGACATCCCCCGCGCCACCTGGCGGAAGTACAGGCAGTAGATGAACACGCCCATACCCAGGGAAAGGCTGCCGAACAGCTCAGACATCGGTCAACTCCCGCGGACGGCGCGCGGTCAGGCGATCCCATCGATCGATGCCCACGCTCAGGGCCGCGGATTTGCGCGCCAACAGCGCCATGGTGTCGAAGACGGGAACGCGTGGGTAGTCCTTGGCTTTGACGAGCATTTCCAGCTCGGTACAACCGAGCACGATGCTTTCCGCACCGCGCGAGACCAGGCGGTCCATGATCGTCAGCAGGATCGCTTTCGATTCGGGCAGGATCACCCCGCGACAAAGCTCTTCGAACAGGATGCGGTGGATTTCCACCTGTTCTTCGTGTTGGGGCAGCAATACGTCCAGGTCGTAGTACCGGCGAAAGCGGTCCTGATACTCCTGATCGCGCATCAGGTTCAGGGTTCCCATCAAGGCGATGCGCCGCGCGCCGGCGGCCGCCACGGCCTCGCCGGTGGGATCGGCGATGTGCAGCAACGGGATCGACACGGCGGCTTCGAGTTGGGGCGCCACCTTGTGCATGGTGTTGCAGACGATGACCAGGAAATCGGCACCGGCCGCTTCGAGACGGCGTCCTTTGTCGACGACGTAGTGGGCGGCCTCTTCCCAGCGCTCGGCATGTACGAAGGTTTCGATGTTGTAGAAGTCCACACTGTACATCAGGGTTTCGCAGAGGTGGGTGCCGCCGGCGAGCCGGCGGGCCTCGTCGTAGAGATCTCTCAGGAAGGTGAGCGTCGATTCGCCGCTCATGCCGCCCAAAATGCCGACGATGCGCCGACCCTCCATGAAGCGCGAGGAAAACGGTTCCATTGAACCCCCTTTCGAAGTGACATCCGCAAAATGTCCAAGTCCTTGCATTGAATTCTGTAGCCCGTGACGCGATCGGTATTGGACAAAAGTCAGGCTTTATCTTTTTTTGTGGATGAGAAGCAGTCTTGGCAACGATCGTGGATCGCGCGGTACTTCGCGCTGGTGTTGCGGCCGAACATCGCTGCGGACGGGGATTCCACCTCGGGCGGATGTTGGTGGGAACGTGCCACGACATTGACATCGCATCAGGATGGGGACCTGCCCCGGGTCGCGCTGCAGGTGCGACCGGACGTCGCTGGGGGCGGGGAATCCCCTCATGGGTGGATGTTGGTGGGAACGTGCCGCGACATTGACGTCCCATCAGGATGGGGACCTGCCCCGGGTCGCGCTGTAGGTGCGACCGGACGTCGGTTTGGACCATTATTTATTTAGAACGCGGGCCAGAGGCCCGCCACCAGCGGGCACCCCGGAGGGGTGATACAGTACAGCGAAGGCGGTCCGGCGTTCCGGTTAAGGAGCCGAAAGGCGACGCAACCCTGGTTGTTCGGGGTGCCCGCATCCAGCCCCAACGGGGCGGCTCCGCGTGGGGCTTCCGGATGTGACGTGAACTCCCCACGAAGGACCAACCGGAGGTGGCGTGAACTCCGCTAGGGGCTTCGTAGTCCCGCCCCTTCAGGGCTGGGTTTCGGGAACTCCAGGGAACCAGGGTTGCGTCGGCGCTGCCTCCTTAACCCTTCGCTGAAATGTATGACCCTTTCAGGGTCCCTGCTGGTGGCGGGCCAGAGGCCCGCGTTCTAAATAAATGGTGATCCAAACATGGGGTTGGCCATCCCTGCAGGATTGGCCGCGAACGGTGCACGTCCAAGCACCCGGTTGCTGCGCCCGCGGCCATCCCTCCGGGATTGGCCACGAACGAAGAGCATCCAAGCATTCGGTAACCCCGAAACACGATCATCCCATCATCCGCGTTCCTGCGATCGGTACCCCACCGAGCATCGCAATGACCCGAATGGAGATCATCCGATCCGGTTGGCCATCCTCTCAGGTTGGGCCGCACACAATGAACGACCGGACTGGCTTACCACATCGACCGATCGATTCGCGAGGCAAGCCTTCGCGAATGCTCAGTCCACCAGGTCCTTGTTGTTGGGGTTGGGGAGGGCGCTGCGGTCCAACTTGCCCGTCGGCGTGCGCGGCAATGCGCTCAACCGCACGAACCAATGGGGAATCATGAACTCCGGCAGCCGCGCTTCCAGCCAGCCGCGCCAGGACCGCACCGACTCCGGCGTGCGCCGCGGAGAAACGACGTAGGCCGCCAGACGGGTGCCCTCGGGCGCCTTGACCGCCATCACCGCGCAGGCCGCGATCTCGGGATGCTCGCCCAGCACCGCCTCCACCTCGTCGACCTCCACCCGGTACCCCTTGATGTTGACCTGGCTGTCGATGCGCCCCAGGTAACGCAACCGTCCCCGGGCGTCGAAGCGGGCCAGATCCCCGGTGCGGTAGATGCGTCCGCCCGGCAGGCGTGTGAACGGATCGGGCAGGAATTGCGCGGCCGTGAGGCGCGGCCGACCCCAGTAACCGCGGGCCAGGATCTCGCCGCCCAGGTAGAGCTCGCCTGGGACGCCGATCGGGGCCAACTGCAGGTGCTCGTCGAGCACGTAGGCGCGCGCGTCCACGATCGGCGTGCCGATCGGCGGCAGCACCGGCCAGATGTTGGGACTGCCCTTGAGCGACAGCTCGCAGGCCACGTGGGTTTCGGTGGGACCGTACTGGTTGATCAGGCGTGCGGCCGGATGGCGCTCGAAGAACCGCACCAACGCGGGCGTGATGTGGAGCGCCTCGCCCGCGACGACGACCTCGCGCAGGTCGGCGATCGGCGGGTCGGTCAGCCGGAAGGACTCGGCCAGGTTCTGGAGGGTCGTGAACGGCACGAACAGGCGTTCGATCTGCTCCGAGCGCAGGTACTCCAACAACAGCCGGGGCTCGTTGCGGGTCTCCTCGTCGATCATGATCAGGGTCCCGGAAGCGCCCCAGGTACTGAAAATCTCCTGGAACGAGACGTCGAAGGAAAGCGACGCGAATTGCAGGGTCCGTGGCGCCGACAGCGAATGGGCGATCTGGTGTCGGATCAGGTTGGTCAGGGCGGCGTGCGGCATGGTGACGCCCTTGGGCGTGCCGGTCGAACCCGAAGTGAACATGATGTAGGCGGCGTCGCCGGCGAAGATGGAGACCTCGGGAGGCAGCGGTTCGCCTTCGCGGGCCAGCTCGTGGGCGGGATCGAGGGTCAGGGTGATGGTGTCGCTGGCGCGCAGGCGGGCGTTGGTGGAAATGTCGGTGAGGATGACCGCCGGACGGGTCATGGCCAACATGGCCAGCAGGCGTTTGCGGGGCCAGGTGGGATCGAGCGGCACGTAGGGCGCGCCGGCCTTGAGCACCGCAAGCACGGCCACCACTTGAAAGGGACCGCGGGTCAGGCACAGGGCCACCGGGCGCTGGCGGTTGGCGTTGAAGTCCAACAGGCGATGGGCCAAGGCGTTGGACAACTCCTGGAGCCGCGCGTAGTTCAACACGGTCTTGCCCTCGCGCACCGCCGCGACGTGGGGGCGTTCGGCCGCGGTGCGGGCCACCATGTCGGTGACGCGGGTGCCGGCGGCTTCCGGCGTCGCCAGCCACTCCGGCAGGGGGGAGGGCACGGCCTGCCAACCGTGCAGCAACAGGCGCATTTCGGGCAAGCCCAGCATCGGCAAGCGCGAGATCGGCATGCGCGGATCGTCCAGCGCCGCTTCCAACAGGAGGGTGAACCGTTCCGCGAATCGCGCGGCACTCACGGCCTCGAACAGGTCGCGGCTGTATTCGAACACGCAGGAGTAGTGGCCGTTTTCATCGCTGACCCAGAGCGCCAGGTCCAGCGAGGTGGAAATCGTCTTCAGGCTTTCGCGGATGAACGTGAGCCCGGAGACCTTCGGCAGGGGCTGCGGCGCCTCGAAGCCGAAAAAGACCTGGTACAGTGGTGCCGCGCTCTCGGTGGTGGACCCGTCGTGCAGGCTGTCGCGAATCTGGGCGAAGGGCACGCGGGCGTGCATCGCACAAATCGTCACCAGATCGCGAACCCGAGAGACGATTTGGGCGAAACAGGGGTCGCCGCGCAGGTCCAGCGGCAGCGGGAGGCGGTTGCAGAACGGCCCGATAAGGCCTTCGGCCTGGTGTTGCATGTGGCCGGTTTCGATGCCGATCACCATGCGCGGCTCGGCGCCGTGGCGCAGCAGCAGGATACTGAAGGCGGTCAGGCAGATGTGGAACGGGGTCGTGCCGCAGGTATCGGCGAGCGCGCGCAACCCGGCGCGCAGTTCCGGTGTCAGCCGGAACCGGTGGCGGCCCGCCTGGCGCGTCGGTTCCGCGCTGCGGGGCCGGTCCGTCGGTAACTTGATCACCGGTGGGAAGCCGTCCAACTGGTGCCGCCAGAAATCCAGGGCTTCGCGCAACTCGGCCGAGCGCTCCCAACCGCGCTGCCAGAAGGCATAGGTCGCGAATTGGATGGGGGGCGGCTGTGGGGGAGGGACGCTGTCTTTCTTGCCGGCGTGAAAATGGTTGTACCAGGTGAGCACCTCGTTCAGCAGGAGGTGCATCGAGGGCGGGTCGCAGGCGATGCGATGGGCCGCCAGAGCGAAAAACCACTCGCGATCGCCCATGCGCATCAGCAGGGCCCGCAACGGAATGTCGTAGCCGGGATCGTAGGCCGTGCGGAACCAGGACCGGAACTCGTCGCGCGATTCGCGGTTGCGCAGACTCGCCGGGCTGTGGCGGATATCGACCAGGTGGAAGGGGGGCGCGCAGTCGGTGCGGATCTCGGTTCGGGTGCGGCCGCGCGTGACCATGGGGTAGCGGGTACGCAGGATTTCGTGGTGCTGCAACACCGAATTCAGGGCCTGACGCAGGTGCTGGGGGTTGATGTCGCCGCGAACGCGGAACATACACGGAATGAACGGCTCCGAGCGGTTGGGTTGCTGCTTGGCGATCGTCAGGAATTCGCGTTGTTGGCGGGTCAACGGGGGCAATTCGCCGTGGGGCGAATCGGGAATGGCCGGCAACGGCGTTTTGGAAAGGTAGGGATAGCCGGCGACGATCTGACCCAGACGCGACAGGCTCGGCCGAGCCTGTTCGATGGACGAGTCAAGCGTCTCATCCAAGCCGCCTTGCGGATCGTCGACCTCCAATCGACCGTTCCGCAGGGTGAGCGTGATGCCGCGCTGCGCACATTGTTCCAGCAGCGCGTGCAGCTCACTCATAGTTCCCCCTCTTCAAAGTAGTCGTCTCGAGAATGCGGTAGCGGGACTGCCGGTTCGGCCTCCTCTTCCATATGACAGACGGATTCGTCCCGCTCGATGCGAAGTCGCACCGCGATACCGGCAATGGTCAATTGGTCGAAGAAAGCCGCTTGCGGAAGATTAACACCGAGTTGGTCGCGAATCTCAGCCAAAATTTGCAATGCGAGTAGAGAATTTCCGCCCAGCTCGAAGAGATGGTCCTCGACACCGACCTCCGCGAGGCCGAGCGCGGCACGCCAAATCTCCGCCAGCGCGGCTTCCAGCTCGTCCCTCGGAGCGACGAACGGTGTTTCGATGCGCGGTCGGGGGTGCCCGTGCGAACCGTTGCGAACCGGCTCCTCGCCGGGCGATTCTTCGGGCGACCGTTCCGGCGACGGCAGGTCGGACGGGTCCGATGGAGCTTGTCCCTGTCGTATCTCCACGGAAGATGACCCGGTGTCCCACTGCACGTCGAAGGGCCGGAATTTGGAGGGATGGGTCACCACCAGGAGCCGCGCCATGCCGGTGGACAGCGCGCGCGCCACCACTTCGGGCCCTTCTGCCGGCTCGATGCCGTAGGGCGAGGGTCGCGAACCGGTCATGTGTTGGAGCGGCGAGCGCGTCGCCATGCCGATCGACAGCCACATGTCCCAGCCGATGCTGAGCACCTGGGTACCGCGGGCGCTGGCCGCCTCGGCGAAGGCGTCCTGAAAGGCGTTGGCCGCCAGGTAATCGGCCTGACCGAAGGTGCCGGTCGCCGAAATCAGCGATCCGCAGAGCAGCAGAAAGTCCAGCTCCGGGCCGGCGAACAGCTCGTGCACCAACCGCGTGCCTTCCACCTTGGGCGCGAAGACCGACTGCCACGCATCTGGTTCCATGCGCGCCAACAGGCCGTTGCCCGGCACGCCCGCGGCGTGGACGATGCCGTGAACCGCACCGAAGCGGGCCAGGAGTCGGTCGCGCAAGCGGGTGACCTCGCCGCGATCGGCGATATCGAGGGTTTCGATCAGAAGCTCGATCTCGAGGTCGCGCAGGTGCTCCAGCAGTGCGCGACGTTCGGCCGCTTCCCGAGCGACGGCCTCGCCGGGAATCGTCACGGGGACCTGGGTTCCGGTCGTGGTGTCGCCGCTGCGCGAGCAGAGGACCAGCACGCCGGCGCCGCATTCGGCGAGATGGGTGGCCAGGGTCAAACCCATGCCGCCCGTGCCGCCCGTGATCAGGTAGACGCCGCCCCGGCGAATTCGCGCCCGATGCGCGGGATCCGGCTTCGTGGGCAAGGGTTCGAAGGACTCCTGCCAGACGTGGGCTCCGCGCAGGGCCAGCACCGCAGGCGAGGGAAGAGACGTTGAATTCGGCTCGATCCATTCGCGAACCAACAGGTCCACACTTTTCTCGTGAGGCGTGCCCATGCCGATGTCGATCAAGGCGCAACCCAATTGGGGAAACTCGTTGGCGAGGGCGGCGAGCGGACCACGCAACAGCGATTTCTCGGGAACGGGGGGCGCGCCGAACGGATCTGCGAGACTGTCGGCACCCGCCAGAAGCCGGTACTCGCGATCGCCGCGTTCTTTGGCGTACCAGCGAGCCAGAGCGGCCAGGGCACCGAAACAGACGGCCTCCCATTCCTGCGGGGACGAGGAGGCATCCATCTGCATCGGCCAGAGGTAGAAACAACCGCGAGGCAAGCTACCCAGTTCGCGGGACAGCGCCTCGAAATCCTCGAACGACGCCGGATTCACCTGGTACCGATCTCCACCCAGACGACGGAAACGGTCGCCGCGCTGGACACGGACGGTGCGCGTTCCGGCGCCTTCCAGACGCGCGCAAAGGGCTTCGATCAATCCACCTTCGTCGCCGAACACCAGGGCGTCGCCGTGATCCGGTGTCGGCCTTGGTGCCTCGACGGTTCGAGCGACGGCCAGGCGCCGCCAGGAAGGTGCGTGGAACCAGTCGGTTATGGGGAGTCGCCGCGAATGGGAGGCGGACTTCGCCAGGTTGGTGCCGGCCGGGTCGGGTGAACGATCGACCGGAGCCCGAACCGCAGGGACTTGGCGCCTTGGGGATTCGCGCACGGGTTCGATCCAGTGGGAGGCGCGGTCGAACGGGTAGGTCGGCAGTTCCAGTTTTCGGTATTCGGATCCGAACCAGGCCGGCCAATCCCAGCGGGCGCCGGCTTCCCACAACCGCGCGGCGATGGGCGCCGGATCTGTCGCCGCGCCGTCGCGATCCATCACCTGGCGCGTGCGCGAGACGGCGTCTTGCCCGATGTTGGCCGCGACCAGACCCGAGAGCGTTCGCCTCGGACCCAGCTCCAACCACACCGCCTGCTGCGCCCCGGGAACCGATGCCAGCCCGTCGGCCATCAGGACCGGACCGCGCAGTTGGCGGGCCCAATAATCGGGGTCGACGGCCTGCTCCGGCGTGATCGGCATCCCCGTGACACAGGAGAGGAAGGGCATGGCCGGTTCGCGTCGCGTGACCGCGGCGATCGCGCGCGCCAGCGGTTCCATGGCGCCGGCCATGGACGCGGAATGGAACGCGTGATGGCTTTGAACGATTCGGACCTTCTCGCCCGCTTCGCGCCACTCGTCCTGAAGGTGTGCGATCGATGCGGATGGGCCGCTGACCACGGTTTGATCCGGTCCGTTCTCGGCGGCGATCGCGACGTCTCCCGTCGAACAATGGGTTCGCAACAGCGCACGGGTCGCCGCGGCACCGCGTCCGATGGCCAGCATGGCCCCCGCCGGGGCATCGCCCATGAGGCGCCCACGCAGCGCGACCAGGCGAAGCGCATCCTCCAAAGCGAAGACCTCGGCGAAGGTGGCCGCCACCCACTCGCCCAAGCTGTGGCCGACCGCGAAGTCGACGCGAAGGCCGCGTTGTCGCCATGCGCGTGCGAGGGCGATCTCGAAGGAGAACAGAATCGGTTGACCCACACGCGTCTGGGCCAGGCGCTCGTCCCAAAGGTGGGCGGTCTCGGGGTCGTTGGGATCGGCGTACAGGGGATCGCGCAGGTCGAACCCGAGCGCCGCGTGCAGGATGTCCGCGCAGTGATCGATGGTTTCATCGAAGACGGGATCCCCCCGGAACGGAAGTCCCATGCCCGGAAATTGGGTGCCCTGGCCTGGGAATAGCGCCACGACCGGTGTTTGGGCCGGGCTGCGCGGGGGTGGGTTCTCGGCCGCACGACCCAGGCGTTCGCGGGCCTCTTCCCCGTCGGCGGCATGCACGGCGAGTCGATGGGGGAAGGGTTTGCGGCCCGCGGCGAGCGTCCACGCCACATCGCCCAGTCGCCCTTCCGGCACCTCGTGCAAATGATCCAGGAGCCGTTGCGCGGCGATCTTCAGGTCGCCTTCGCTCTTGGCGGACACCACCAGCGGGTGGCGCACCCGTTCCGAACGTCGCTGTCCCGTCGGGTGACGATCTCCAGGCGGCGATTCGAGGATCACGTGGGCATTGGTGCCGCCGATGCCGAACGAACTCACCGCGGCGCGCCGAGCCGACGCGGACCAGTCACGCAGTCGATCGGCAACCCGGAAGGGTCCCGAATCGAAGTCGATGTGCGGATTGGGGGTTTGGAAATGCAGGCTGGGCGGCACGGCGCCGTGTTTGACGGCCAGCGCCGCCTTGATCAGGCCGACCACGCCCGCGGCCGTATCCAAGTGGCCGATGTTGGTTTTGACCGAACCCAGGGCGCAGAAGCCGCGCTTGTCGGTGAACTTGCGCCAGGCCCGGGTGAGGGCCTGAACCTCGATGGGATCGCCCAGCGGCGTGCCGGTACCGTGCGCTTCCACGTAGCCGATGCTTTCCGGCGAGATGCCGCCCGACCGCAACGCCTGTTCGATCACCTCGCTCTGGCCGTCGACGCTGGGCGCCGTGAAGCCCACCTTGTGGGCGCCGTCGTTGTTGGTGGCCGAGGATTTGACGATCGCGTGGATCGGGTCGCCGTCGCGCAGGGCGTCGTCGAGTTTTTTCAGCACGACGAAGGCCGCACCGTCGCCCGGAATCGTGCCGCGGGCTTCCGCGTCGAAGGCTCGGCACTTGCCGTCCGGCGAGAGAATCATGCCTTCCTGGTACAGGTAGCCGCGTGCGGGCGGCATGTGAAGCGTGGCGCCGCCGGCCAGGGCCAGGTCGCAATCGCCACGCAACAGGGCTTCGCGTGCCAGATGGACGGCGACCAGCGACGTGGAGCAGGCCGTCTGCACGGTCAGCGAAGTCCCCTTGAGATTGAGTTTGTAGGCGATCCGGGTGGCGGCGAAATCCTTTTCCACGGCCAACGACATCTGGTAATCGCCCATGGTGCGCCAGGCCTCGCGGTTGTTCAGCAGGTGGCGGGTCAGGTAATCCGGCCAGCCGGTGCCCGCAAAGACGCCGACGTCACCCTGACCCGTGCCTGCCGGGTACCCGGCCCGCTCCAGGGCCTCCCAGGCCAATTCCAGCAGCAGCCGTTGTTGCGGGTCGGTGACCCTGGCTTCCATCGGCGACATACCGAAAAGATCGGCGTCGAAGCGGTCGATGTGCGGTAGGTCGGCTACGCGGGCCACGTGATCGGGATCCTCGCGCAGCTCGGGATCGAGGGCCTCTCGTTCCTGGGGCGTCAGATCGCGGATGCTGCACAGGCCCCGTTTCAGGTTGTCCCAAAATGCCTCCGGTGAATCGGCGCCCGGGACCCGCAGGGCCATGCCGATCAGGGCGACGTCGTCGCTGCGCGTCTCGCGTGAGGCCGTTTCGCGTACCCGATGCGTCTCTTCGGGTACCGTCGCAATGGATGTAGGCCACTGGGATTGCAGCAGGTTCGCCTGTCCAACGGGCGTGGGATGGCGGAACAGTTCGATCAGGTCGAGTTCGATTCCGTGACGTTCGGCGATCAAATCGCGCAACCGCAACAGAAGCAGCGAATGACCGCCCAGATCGAAAAAGTTGGCCTGGGGGTCCGGCTCGCGCTCCAGCAATTCGCCCCAGAGGGCCAGGATCGCGTCCAGCGGCTGGACCCTGGGCTGTCGGGGTATCGGGGATGGTTGCGGATCGCGAGGTACGTCGTTGGCCGCCGGCCGATCGAGCCGGGCAAGCAGGGCCGCACGATCGGTTTTACCGGAGTGAAGCAGCGGAAAGGCATCGATCACGTGGAGGTGTTGCGGGACCATGAAGTGAGGCAACCGCTGGGTCGTGAAATCGCGCAGCGCCTGCTCCCTGGGAGCGGGACCGCCGTAGCTCGGATCCAGCGTGACGAAGGCATGTAGCGATTCCGGGTTGTCCTGGGCGCGGTGGACCAGGGCCAGGGCGTCGTTGATCGCGGGATGGCGGCGCAGGACCGCCGCGATCTCGTGAAGCTCGATGCGGAACCCGCGCAATTTCACCTGGTGATCCAAGCGGGCGATGAAGATCAGGTGCCCCTCGTCGGACCAGACTACTTTGTCGCCGGTTCGGTACAGGCGGGAGCCCGGCTTCGAGGCATGGGGATCGGGGATGAATTTCTCGGCCGTGAGGCCCGGGCGACCGAGGTAGCCTCGTCCCACGCCCGCACCACCGATGAAGAGCTCACCGGGTTGGCCGGGCGGTACGAGTTGAAGTTCCGAATCCAGCACCCGGACCAGGACACCCGAGACCGGCCTGCCGATCGGCGGTATCCGGGCCAAATCCCGTTCGCGAAGCACGTGGAGGGTGGCGTCCACGGTCGTTTCCGTCGGTCCGTAGAGGTTGATGACGGGGCAGGTGCGCATCCATCTCGCCACGACCTGTGGCGTGCTGGCCTCCCCGCCCGAACCGATCAGGCGTAGGTCGGGCAGGTTGTCCTCGGGGGTGGCGGCCCAGATCGAATTCGGGGCGATGGCGAACGTGATGCGGCCGCGTCTCAGGGATTCGGCCAGCGGTGGTCCTGGCAAGCGCTCGTCGTGGCTTGTGTGGCACAGTGCGGCGCCACTGCAGAACGCGAACACCATGTCGAAGATCGAGGCGTCGAAACTGAAGGAGCTGAGGTGCAGGACGCGGTCTTCGGCCGTGATCTCCAGGTCTTCGATCACCGTGCGGGGGACGCGCGCCAGGCCGCCGTAGGTCAGCATGGTCCCTTTCGGCCGACCGGTGGAACCGGACGTGTAGATGATGTAGGCCAGATGGTCCGGATCCAGCGGCGAGGTGCTCAACTCGACCTGGGTGCCGGGCTCCGGCGGTCGACCGGGATCGAGGCGCGGGACCTCGACGTCCACCGGGAGTTGCAAGCCGGCGCGCGCGATGATCACCTTGGGGACGACCTCGGAAATCATGAACTGCAGGCGTTCCGGGGGGAACTCCGGATCCAGGGGAAGGTAGATGCCGCCGGCGCGCCAAATGCCCAGGACCGACGCATAGGCCGCCGCCTCGTGTTCGGCGAAAACCGCCACCGGGATTTCGGGACCCACGCCGTGGGCGCGCAGGTCGCGGGCGATGGCCGCCGACCAGGCCTCCAACTGACCGTAGGTCATATCGCGATCCTCGGGGTGGCGGCCGACGTTCACCAGCGCCGGTCGATCGGGTTGGGCGCGTGCGATGTCCACGAACGTCTGGTGGATCAGGCTGGGAGCGCCGGGGCCGGAGGTCTTGCCCTCGGGCCAGCGATGCAGCAACTTCGTGCGTTCTTCGGGGGTGGTGAGATCCACGCGGCGCACCGGTGCCTCGGGCTCGCCGGTCAGGCGTTCCAAAAGCAGCGTGAACTGCCGGGCCATGGCGGCGATGCAGGCTTCGCCGAACGACGCCGACCGGTAATCGAGCACCAGGCGGCGGGTGCCGTCGCGAAGGTGAACCAGAAGGAAGGTGAGGTCGAACTTGGCACGGTTCAGTTGGGTTTCCCGCAACGCGACGTCGAGATGATCGAGGCGGGGTGGCTGAAGTTCTTCCTGATAGGCGAAGACCACGTTGAAGAAAGGATTGCCGTTGGGGTCGCCGCCGAGTCCCAATTTCTCGATCAACAGGTCGAAGGGGTAGTCTTGGTGGGCGAAGGCGTCCAGGCAGGTATCGCGAACCGTCGAGAACCAGGTGTCCAGGTCTTCGGTCGCGCCCACGCGCATGCGCAGGGCGAGGGTGTTGCTGAAGAACCCGATCAGGTTTTCGGTGCCCTCGTACTGCCGGTTGGCGATTTGGGTGCCGATGCAGAAATCGTAACGATCGGTGAGGCGACTCAGCAGTACCGCCGTCGCGGCCAGATAGGCCATGAACGGGGTCAGGTGCCGCTCGCGGCTTTTTCGCTCCCAAGCTTCGGCCAATTGGGGTGGGATATCGAGGGTGTATTCGGAACCCTGGTCTTCGCCGGTGGCGGTAGGGTCGGTGGCGGTAGGGCCGCTCCCGGTTTGCCATGGTTCGATCGCGAAATGCAGCAGATCCGGTGGTGCTGCCAGGGTTCGCCGCCAAAAGGCCAATTGCCCGTCGAACCGGCCCGATTCGATCCACGTCCGTTGGCGTGCGGCGAAGTGCCGGTATTGAAGTGGAAGCGCGGGAAGTTGCGCCGTTCGGCCCGCAACCGCGGCATTGTAGGCCGTTTCCAGGTCCGCGAAGAGAATCGGGATCGACCAGCCGTCACCGGCGATGTGATGCAGCACGATGGACAGGTGGTAGCGCCTGGGGCAGGATTCGATCAACAGGGCGCGCATCGTCGGGTCGGCCCCGAGATCGATGGGCTGCGACAGTTCGCCCTGAATCAGGCGCTCCGCTTCCCTTTCCGCCCCTTCCGGATCGAGATGGGTTAGATCGATCACCTTCGGCGCCAAAGTTGTGGCGGATTGCACGGATTGAATGGGTTCACCGTTGCGCGAGCGGTAGGTGGTGCGCAGGATCTCGTGACGTTCGACCACCGCCGAAAGCGCCGCCCACAGGGCCGATGCGTCGAGGTCGCCCGTGAGTCGCATACTGCCGGCCAGGTAGTAGAGTGGACCCTGCCCGCGCAATTGTTCGAGGAACCAGAGGCGCCGTTGGGGGTAGGACAGCGGTGCCGCTTGGGGCGAGACCTCGCCGATCGCGCTCTCGCAGGCGCCCTCGTGGCTCGCCGATGTCAGCCGCTCGGCTAGCAGATCGGCCAGCGGTCTGGGCGATGGATGCAGAAAGAAGTCCCGCAATGTCAAATGAATACCGAAATGATCCCGAATTCGGTTGAGCAGCCGCGTGCCGTTCAGTGAATGGCCGCCCAGTTCAAAGAAGTCGTCGAATTCGCCGATTGCGTCTCGTTCCAGAACCTCGCCGAACATGCGCCTCAGCTCGCCGCACATCCCGTCCGACACCCCGGGCCGAGGTTCGGGGCAGGAGCCGCGCATCGGTGCGATGCCCTCGCTTTCCACAGCTCGCTCGGCGGCCGGGGAGACATCCAACTCCAGGTCGGGTTCGGTCAGTAAGCGTTCGAGCGTGGCCTGGAAGTCCATTGCCAGCGCCGCACGCTTCTCCGGAGAAAAAAGATCCCGGTTGAAGGTCACTCGGCACGCCATCCGGTCGTTTCGGTGCGTGATCGTGATGCCCAGGTCGAATTTGGCCACATCGACTTCCAGCGGCTGCAGCCGTGCTTCGAGGCCGTCCAAATCCAGCCGGTGGGCCGGGAAATTCTCGTAGGAGAACATCACCCGGAACACCGGGTTCCAGGAGGTCTTGCGGTTGCGGTTGGTGGCGATCAGGCGGAAGGGCACCTCCCGATGGGCGAGCGCCTCGTGAACGCGATGCGCGGCCGCCTCCAGAACGTCGCAGAAGCGGCGATAGGGGGAAGCGTCCAGGCGAATGGGCAGCATGTTGACCAGGTGACCGACCATGTGTTCCAAGTCCTTGGTGCTGCGTAAGGTGACCGGGGTCGCGATGACGAAATCCCGTTGCCCACAGAGTTGGGCCAGCCACGTGTGACAGGCACCGAACAGAACCGCGAATGGTGTGACCTTGGCCTGGCTGCAGAGGCGGCCGATCGCGGAATCGGTGGTTTCCGGAAGTGTGAAGCAAATGGTTTCGGCCTTGAAGTCGGGGACGCTTGGCGTCCTGTGGTCGGTGGGGAGATTCAGGGTCGGGGCCCGGTCCAGGTACCTGTCCCAAAAGTCCAATGCCGGCCCGAGGCGGGTGGGGTTCCACCAGGCCCGTTCGGCACGAGCGAAGGCGGGATACTCATAGGGCAATGGCGGCAGGGAGGGCTCGGCTGGCGTGGATCCTTCCGCGGCGGTGTCGTAGAGCCGCGACCATTCACGCAAAAGAACGCCCATCGAATGGCCGTCGCTTACGAGATGGTGGGCGACGAGCACGAACAGGTGGTGGTCCGGTGTCAATTGAAAGAGGCTGGCTCGTATCGGTGCCTCTACCCGCAGGTCGAAGGGTCGCTCGACGGCCTGTTCGAAGTGGGACTTCCAGCGATCGGGTGGGATGGTTTCGAAATGCAGGTTGGCGACGACGTCTTCCTCGATCGTTTGGGTCGGTTCTTCGGCATCGGGTCGAAACCGCGCCCGAAGCATGGCGTGGCGCTGGACCAACGCGGAAAAGGTACGAACGAACCGGCCGCGATCCAATGGTCCGTGGAGGTGAAACGCCACGGGAACGTGGTACAGGTGGGGCACGGTGGCGATCTGTTGGTGGAACCACAGCGACAGTTGTCCATTGGAGAGGGGGTGCGGCCCGGATCCATGCGATTCGGGGTCCTGGCTCAGCTCGAAACACGCGGGATGGACCCGTTTCAAGGCCGCGGCCATGCCGGCCAATGTCGGTTCCTCGATCAACGCGGCCACCGGAACCGAGCGGCCTATCTCGTTCTCGATGCGGGCGGCGAGCGTCACCGCGTCCAGGGAGTGGCCTCCCCTCTGAAAGAAGTGGCTGGCGCGGGTCACGGCCGGGCCTGGAACCAGGTCGGCCCACATGCGGGCCAGCGTTTCTTCGGCTCGGCCGCTCGGGGGTTCGTCATCCAGGTGCGCCGTCGCCCCGCGGGCGTCGGAGCCGGTACGTACCGAATCGAGCAATGCCTGGCGGTCCACCTTGTTGTTGGGGGTGCGGGGAAAGGAGTCACGAACCCAGATCCGCGCCGGGACCATGTACTCCGGCAAGTGTTGCGAAAGGTAGTGACGCAACGCGTCGGAACTCGGGGGTTCGGAAATCCCTTCCGCCAAACGAATCCAGGCCAGCAAACGCTTCGGTATTCCCGACGCCCATTCGGCGGCCACTAGGCTCTCGCCCGTGGCGGGATGGCTGTCGAGGTGGTGCTCGATTTCTCCCGGCTCGATGCGGTAACCGCGCAGTTTGATCTGGTGATCGATGCGTCGGTGGAAGTCCAGCCTGCCGTCTGGGAGGAAGCGCGCCAGGTCGCCGGTTCGGTACAGTCGACCACCGGCGGGTCGATCCTCGCCGCCGTCGGCGAACGGATCCGGTACGAAGCGATCGGCCGTCAGCCCGGGCTGGTCGAAATAGCCGCGCGACACGCTGATGCCGCCGAGGTAGATTTCCCCGATCTGGCCCGGGGCCACCGGTGCAAGGGCCGCGTCGAGCAGGTAGAGCGAGGCGCCGGGCATGATGAAGCCGAGATCGGGCCTGCGCCCGTCGGGCCGGATTTCGGCGGAGGTGGCGAACAGGGTGCATTCGGCCGGTCCGTAGATGTTGAGGTACATCCGGTCGTCGGCCCAGGTGCGCGCCAGTTGGGCGCTGGTGGGTTCGCCGCCGCACACGAGCAGGCGCAGCGCGGGCCAGGGCCGCGGCGGAAGTTGGGCGATGAAAGAGGGCGAGACGGTCAGGGTCGTGACACCCCAGTGGCGGAACCGCTCCAGCGCCTCGCCGTCGGGCCAAAACGGCTGTGGCAGGCCCAACAGCAGGCAGCCGCCGCGGCCGACGCTGTAAGCCCATTCGATCAGGCTGAAATCGAAGCTGGGCGACATGATCTGGGCCAGCCGTGTATCGTCGTCCGCGGGAACCAGGTCGATCATGCCCGCCATGATGTTGACGATCGCGTCGTGCTGGAGCAAGGCGCCTTTGGGTCTTCCGGTGGACCCGGAAGTGTAGATCAGCGCGGCACCTTGGCCGGAGAGAATCTCGAGGTCGAGGTCCCGGTCCTCCTGTCGGCGAATCTCCCGCTCGAGCTGTGCACGGCCGATCACGACCACGCCATCCGGTATCGACAGGGCCGACGTTTCGAGGCTTCCGTGGAGGTCGATCAGAATGCGCGGTCTGCTGTGGGCGATGAGGTGGTTCAATCGATCGGAGGGATAGTCGGGGTCCAAGGGCACGTAGATGGCGCCGGCTTTCCAGATACCCAACGTGGCTACCTGCCATATCGACTCGCGGGCCACCAGCACCCCCACGCGGTCCTCGCGGCGAATGCCCAGGCCGCGCAGGTAGCGGGCGGCCTGGTTGGAGGCCCGGTTCCAGGCGTCGTAACTCAGTGTGAGTGGTTGGGATACGAAGGCATTGCCGTTCTCGTCCGTCACGGTTTCCAAGGCGATGCGATGGGGGATGGCCCGCGCCTGGCGTTCGATGAAGTGGTGGATGGCGGCCACGGGTTTCAGCACCGGGCCGCTGTGATTCCAGTCGCGCAGCAGCATCTCGCGGGTCGCGGAATCGATCAGGGGCAGGGAGGTCACGACCCGCGCCGGTTCGCGCACGGCGGCTTCCAGCAGGGTCCCGAACCAGGCGGCGAAACGCCGCGCGGTTTGCGGGAGAAACCGTCGCGGGCTGCAGGCCAGCTCACCGACCCAGGTACCCTCGCTGAACGCCAGGTCGAGCGTCAGGTCGATGGGCGGCGGCGGAGAGGGTAGAGGCAGGGAGGAAAAGCTCAGGCCGTGAAGCGCGAACTCGGAGGTTCGGCCGGTGAAGGCCAGGGTCGACAGTTCGGCGTGAAGGGGTGGGTTTTGAAACACCAGCATGGCTTGGAACACCGGTGTTTCGTTGACGTTGCGTTCGGGCGCGACGTCGGCGACCACGCGGTTGAAGGGGTAGTCGCCGTGGGTCAACGCCTGGCCCATCACCTCGCGGACCTGTTCGACCCAGTGGCGAAAGCCGGTCCGGTGGTTGCCGCGAATGCGGATCGGCAGAGGGTTGACCAGGTAACTGAAGGTATGGGCACGGCGCAGGTCGTAGCGACAGTGGTTGGGGGTGCCCACCACGGTGTCGTCACCCTGGGCGAGTCGCTGCAGCCAAAGGTGGTAGGCGGCCATGATCACGGTGAAACCGGTGGTTCGGCACGCTTGGGCCAGATCGGCGATCGCCTTGGAGACCTCGGGCGAAAACGCCACGGGAACCGTGGTGGCACTAGCGTCCGAGCCGCTCTCGGGTGAATCGTGGGGGATGGGCAGGTGAGACGGCGCATCGCGAAGGTGTTCCCGCCAGAACTGGGCGTCGGCTCGGGCGCGTGGCCCGTCGAGATAGGCGGCCTGCTGGCGGCGGAGTCGTTCGGGATCGCCCGCCCGCTCGGTCAGCGTATCCGGCGAGGTCGCGTAGGCTTGGGAAAACTCGTCCAGGAACAGGGCGATCGACCAAAAATCGGTAATCAGGTGGTGAAACCGGAACAGGATGGGGGTTCGGTCCGGCAGCCCGGTCAGGACCAGGCAATCCCAGGCCGGCTTGTCGGGGCGGATCAGGGGCGCGTCGAGATGTGGTTGCATGCGATCGAGCCAGGTCGAGGGGGCCCGCTCCCGACTCGGATCGAGGAGAATCTCCGAAAGCGGCAGTGGTTGGCATTCCGGCAGGCGATAGCCGGCCTTGCCCCCCTGACCCTCGAACACCGCGCGCAGCATGGGGTGGCGCCGTTGGATCCTTTCCAGGACGGCCCGCACCCGGGCGGGATCGGCAGGGGCGTGGAGCACCAGGGCCGTACGCAGGTGGTAGGCGGTGGTATTCGGCTGTAGACGGTGCAGGTACCACAGTGCTTCCTGGTTGGCCGACAAGGGGATGAGCTCACGAGCGGCTTGGGGTTCGCGAGCCATCTCCATGTCTTCCGGGGCCGGCGCATTCCGATCTTCCAGGGCCGAGGTCAACGTCGTGACGAGCTGCTCGAGGGTCAGGTCTCCGCGGCAGAGCATCGCGTCCGCGGTCAGTTCCAAGTCGCGCTGGATGGCGTGATTCAACTTCAGGACCGCCAGCGAATCGGGCAGCCAGACGGCCAATGGGGTGTCCGGTTCCAGCGCATGCTCGGGCAAACCGGTTCGTGTTCGGAGATACCGCACCAGCCAGGCGCGTACCCATTCGGCGCGTCGTTCCGAAGGTACCGCCCGCAACGCGGTCCCGTCGATCTCGGAGGTCGCGGCCGGCATATCGTCCTCTTCGAAGAGGTGGCTGGCGATCACTTTCAGGTCGCCCTCCTGAAAGGAACGCGCACAGGCGCGGCGTTGGATCTTGCCGCTACTTGTTTTCGGCAGGCCGCCCGGGCGCAGCAGTACCGCCGCGTGCAGCTCCACGCCGTGGTGTTCGCGGATGGCCAGGGACACGGCCGCGAAGATGGCGTCGATCTCGGGATCACGGCGCGCTTCGCGCTTGATTTCCATGGCCAAAACGGGTCGCTCTCCCCTTGCCGTCTCCACCGCGAAGGCTGCCGAACCGTTGCGTTTCAGGTCGTCATGGGCCTCTTCGGCCGTGTGTTCCAGATCGCGGGGATACAGGTTGCGACCTTCGACGATGATCAATTCCTTGAGCCTGCCCGTGATGAACAGGCGATTCTCGTGCAGGAAACCCAGATCGCCCGTGCGCAGGAAGGGGTTCGGATCGCCGCCCGCCATCTTGGCGGCGAACACTGCTTCGGACTGGTCGGGCCGGTTCCAGTATCCCAGGGCCACGCTCGGGCTCTGCAGCCAGATTTCGCCGATATGACCGGGCTCCCGGCGGCGTTGGCTATCGGGATCGACGATGACCACGTGGGTGTCTTGGTCCAATTGTCCGCAGTCGACCACCTGGATCGCCGAAGACTTGCCGGGGGCGGGCACGATGCGACCCTCGCCCAGGCTCTCAGCCTCCAGGGCCATGTGCCGCGGCGGTTCGCTGCCCCGCGAGGCCGTCACCTTCAGGGTGTGTTCCGCCAGACCGTACCCTGGCGACAGGGCTTCGCGTCGCAGGCCCGACACCGCGAACGCTTCGGCGAACAGGTCGAGCGTATCCGGACGGATCGGCTCGGCCCCGTTCAACATCAGCCGCACATGTCCCAAATCCAGTTCGGCGCGTTCGGCTTCCGTAGTTTTTTGGCGCGCCAGATCGAAGGCGAAATTGGGTGCCGCGGTGTGGGTGGCCTTGTGTCGCGCCATGGCCGCCAGCCACCGCGCGGGTCGCATCAAAAACGCGACCGGTGCCATGAGAAAGCTCGGGACGCCCTTGAATACCGGAACCAGGATGCCGTAGATCAGTCCCATGTCGTGAAAGGCAGGCAACCAACTCAGGATCGCATCGCCCGGTCCCAACGGTTCGGTTCGGTCCAACGAGGCACAGTTGATCCAAAGGTTGCGATGACTCACCATCACGCCCTTGGGGTCACCCGTCGATCCGGAGGTGTACTGCAGGAAGGCCAACCGCTGGCCGTCGTCCGGTTGGATTCGGGTGGAGGTGCGCCGGTTCGGCAGGCGATCCACCGCGATCGTTTCCAGAGGTTGATTCGATTTGGGATCGTGGAGCCGGCGGTTCGCGGAATCGCACTGGGCCTCGGTGGTCAGGATGGCCGACGCGTCGCAATCCGCCACGATGGCGCTCAGGCGGCGGAAGTGATGGTTGGCCCGCGGTGGATAGGCCGGAACCGCCACCATGCCGGCCTGGAGGCATCCGAAAAAGGCCGCGACGAAATCCAGGCCTTGCGGGAAGAGCAGCAGCACGCGCGATCCCTCGGGATAGGCACCCTGCAGACGGGCCGCGACCGCGTCGGCACGTTCGGCCAATTGGGCGTAGGTCCATGAACGACCGATTCGGTCACCGTTTTCCAGATAGGTAAATGCGTGGTTGTCCGGCGTTTCGGCGGCACGACGGGCGAGCACCTGGGCGAAGGTCGCGCAATCCAGCGAAGAAAGCGACGGGAAGAACATGCGAACTACCTCTATCGGTTGGAGTCGTGCAAAGCGGTGCCCGGGAGGTCGAAAGGGCGAGGGCGTTCGCTTCGAAATGACGTGGAGCTGGGCATCCCCGCCGGATTCGTGTGAAGACCTCGTGGACAGGTGGGGCCAATCTGCCGGCTCCTTCGCGCATGTTCCGCTGGGAAAAACCGAGAACCCCTGCAGGATGAATGAAGGAATTACGACCGAATGGGACGGATACCGGCAATCGCGAGGTCAATTGGTGACGGGATCGAGAAGGGAAATTGGGACTTATTTTAGACCAAGCGGATGAAAACGCAACGCTTAGAAAAGGCGGGTTTTCGAGAAAGGCTGCCGGTCGACACGGCCGAAATGAAAACGGCGTTCCGCGATCGCCGATCGACCCGGTCCCCCTGCGTGGGAAGATGCCGTCATGTGGTTTAATTCGAGTTGAATGCACCGAATTTTTGGATCGCGTTCCGAATTTGTTCCAGACTGAAGGGTTTGCTGAGGAAGCCGTCCATGCCGGCGGCTAGGCAGGCCTGCCGGTCGTCTTCCGAAGCGTTGGCCGTAATGGCGACGATGGGAACCTGACCCGCTTCGCCCTCGAGCATGCGGATCCGTCTCGAGGCTTCGAGTCCGTCCATTTCCGGCATACGACAATCCATGAGGATGATGGAAAACCGGCGGACCCGGGCGGTATCCCAGGCGTCGAGGCCGTTGGCCACCACTTCGTGGGCGTAGCCGAGCTGGTCGAGCATGGCCGATAGCACGATCTGGTTGGTGGGGTTGTCTTCTGCGACCAGGATGGTGGGGGATGGGGTCGCGCCCGACCCGGCGGTCTCGGCCTGTCGTTGGTGGCGCTCGCCGAACAGGTGCGACCAGGAGAAGTCTTGCCGTAGCGGTTTGCTCACGAAGCTGGTGCCGTCCGAATGCCCTTTCTTTTCGCGGCCGGTGATCACGATGGGCAACTCGGCCAATCGTTCGTTCTTGCGGATATGGGTCACGATCATGTCGGGGGAAGGGTCCGCGAGTTCTTCGTCGAGAACGATGGCGTCCCAGTCTCCTTCCGGCAGGTGGTCCTGTAGCAGGTTGAAGGAATTCTCCACTTCGCGGACTTCGCATCCTGCGTATTGCAACATTTCCGACAGGGCTCGCCGCTCGCCGGGGTGTGGATGGCCGATCAAAACCGTCTTTCCGCGCAGGGGTCGCCTCGGGGCCCTGGGCACGCCGGGTAGCGGCACCACCACGTTGAACCGGGAACCCTTTTCCAGCCGGCTTTCGACCCCGATTTCGCCGTCCATCGCCTCCACGATCTTGCGAGAGATGGCCAGGCCCAGGCCGGTGCCCTCGTACTGGCGGCTGCTGGTGCCGTCCACCTGGATGAAGGGTTGGAACAGGTTGGCCAGATCCGCCTCGCGAATGCCGATGCCCGTGTCGGCCACTTCGAAGCGAATCCGGTCGGTGTCGTCCTGGACCGATACCCGCACCGCGACCTCGCCGCGTGGGGTGAATTTGATGGCGTTGTTGACCAGGTTGAGCAGCACTTGCTGGAGGCGGTTGTCGTCGCCGGAGACCGTGGCGGGCACACTTTGCGCCACGGTGGCGTAGAGCCTCAGGTTCTTTTCGGCGGCCTTGGGCGCGATGATGCCGACGACGGCGTCGATCAGCTTGCGAATATCGAAAACGCGGCTCTTCAGCTCCAGGTGACCCGCCTCGATTTTCGAAAAATCGAGGATGTCGTTGATGATGGTCAGAAGCAGGTTGCCGGAGTGCTGGATGACGGACACGCACTGGTTCTGCTCTTCGTCGAGCTCGGAGATCGAGAGGATTTCGGCCATGCCCAACATGCCGTTGAGCGGGGTGCGGATCTCGTGGCTCATGGTCGCCAGGAATTCGGATTTGGCCTTGGCGGCCGCCTCGGCCGCCTGCTTCCGTGCCAGCAGGTCCTGCTCCGCGTTGCGGCGCTCGCTGATGTCGCGAAAGATGAGCACCGCGCCGATCTTTTCGCCGGCATCGTTGAACATGGGAGCCGCGCTGCTGTCGATGGGCGTTTCGACACCCGCCCGGTTCCTCAAGAGGGCGCGACTGCCCAGGTTCACCGCCCGGCCCTCGCGAAGTGCGCGGGTGACCGGGTTCTCCAGCGGGGTACCCGCTTCCTCCTCGACGAGCTGAAAGACCCGCTCGATGGCCTCGTCCGCCGCCTCGACGGTCGTCCAACGAGACATGCGCTCCGCTTCCTGGTTGATGTAGAGAATGTTGCCCTCGCGATCGGTGACGACGACGCCGTCGCCGATACTGGCCAAGGTGGTTTGGAACCATTCCCTTTGGCGAATGATGGCCTCGGTGTGGGCGGCCTGGCCGTCCAGCAGGTGGTTGAAGGAATCGGCCAGCATGCCGAGTTCGTCCCTGCTCTTCAACGCCATGCGCACTTCGCGCTCGCCCGCTTCGATGCGTTCGATGGTATGGGCCATGTGGTTGATGGGGACGAGGATCGCGCGATAGGCGTAGGCGGTGATGGAGGCCGAAACCAGCAGACAAAAAATGAAGATGGCCAGCAGGATCAGCGCGGTATGGGAGACCTGGGTTTTGAGGGAGTCGAGCAGGGTTCCGATGATCCGGTCTTCCTCTTCGAAATATTTCTCGAGGCGTTGGGTGGTGGTGTTCAGCGTGGGTTCTAACTTGTCTTCGATCACGGCGTATCGGTCGTCCGAATCGGGATCGCCGTCAAGGGCTTCCCGCGCCTGGGTCCTCATGGTGTGAAAGTCGGTTTTCAGGGACTCCAGGAACCGTTGCTCCGGGTCGTTGGTTACCAGGTTCGACCAAACCTCGAGCGCCAGCCGCGTTTGGTTCGATCGCTCTTCCCAGCGTTCCCTTTTCTCCCAACTGGCCATGATTTCCATCATCAGGGCGGTATCCTGCATCAATTGCCGCGAGTAGCGTTTGGCCGCGATCGACTGCTTGAGTTCCAGTTCCAATTGGCGCAGGTCCTGGAGCGGATCGTCCGACCAGAATAGCGACAGGCTCTCCAGGTTCCATGCAATTTCCTCGACGATGGCGAGGAGCTGCTCCTCCTCGTACCGTTGGGCATCGATCACCATGTTCGTCAACTGATCGCTCACCACCAGCACGGCCTTCAAATCTTCCGGCGGTCGTGCGGTGCGACGCTCTCCCGGGCTTTCCGTCTCCGTCTGCTCCCTCACTCTGATGCTCGTCACGAGGGCTCGTTCCAGGAACGATTGACGTTCCCGCTGAATGGCGATGTTTTCGATGCGAAATCGGTCTCGTTCGGTCGCGCCTCCGCCATAAGGGGCTCGGTGGGTGTCGCGCCAGGCGTTGAACGCCGCTTCGGATTGGGCTCGAAAATCGGTGATCTCTTCGATTTCCTCCTCGCCAATGAGGTGGACATCGATCATCTCTTTGGTATGCCTCTGAAAAAGAGTGAGATATCTAAAGCCGGTCACCGTCTGGAAATAGTTCTGGTCCAAGCGGTTCAACAGGTGCCGCAGTTTGGGGAAGGGGGCGATCATGACCAGGTTCAGGCCGAAAATGATCAGCAGGAGCGGACTGATGACCAGAAAGAATTTGTGGCGTAACGACAAACCAACCTCTTCTCGAACTCATGTGTCGTGGACCGCGTTACCGTCCAGTCGGCCTCGTCGGGAGAAGATGATTTCCGCGCGCCACGCGAAAACCGTGGTTTTCGAAAGAAGGCTCATGCTGCGGGAAATCAATGCGTGTGCCTTGTAATATTGGATTTGTGTTTGAAATTTAGTGCATCTGGGCCTGGTATGCAACGGGAAAAACCCGAGGCGCCCAAGGCTTTTGGCGACGTCGCACCCGGGAGGTCGGGGGTCGTGGCTCCGGCTTCATGGTCGGGGACGATTGCTGTTAAAGTAGGCCATGCCGGTTCGGACGTGGAAGGACCTCCGGCCATGGGGTTTGTCGGTCGTTTCGGCGGACGGCTAGGTTCGCGAAAGGAACTCGCCGGTTCGGTCACGGTCGGCGCGAAGGAGGAGGTGCTCATGGGACCGGAAGACGAAGGACATCCATCCTTTCGCTCCGAGGATCTGCGCTACATGCAGCGTGCCCTGGATTTGGCGATCCGGGCCGAAGGACGCACCGCGCCCAATCCGATGGTCGGCGCCGTGATCGTGCGCGACGGTCGCGTGCTGGGCGAGGGGTGGCACCGGCGGGCGGGTGGTCCCCACGCCGAGATCGAGGCGTTGCGGGCCGCCGATGCGGCCGGTGAGGACGTGCGTGGCGCCGTGATGTACGTTTCGCTCGAGCCTTGCTGCCACCACGGCAAGACCCCGCCCTGTACCGCGGCCCTGATCGAAGCCGGCATCGGAATCGTCTATTACGCGGTACCCGACGAGAATCCGCGGGTTGCCGGCGGCGGTCATCGTCAACTGGTCGAGGCGGGCATTCACGTGGTGTGCGGCCCACTGGAGACCGAGGCCCGCTTTCTCAACCGCGCTTTCTTTCATTTCATTTCCAAGCGAAGGCCTTGGGTCATCGCCAAGTACGCGATGAGCCTGGATGGTCGGATCGCGACCCATACGGGATCCAGCCAGTGGATTTCCGGCGCCGAGGCGCTGACCGAAGCCCATCGTCTTCGCGACCGATGCGATGGCATTCTCGTCGGGGCCGGCACGGCCCTGGCCGACGATCCGCGTTTGACCGTGCGGCTACCCGACACCCCGGTGGCCCATCCGACACGGATCCTGTTGGACAGTCGCGGTCGTGTCCCGCTCGGGGCCAACCTGTTCGACCCCGACCTGCCAGGGGCGACCTGGGTGGCGACCACCGAGGCCATGGACCCTGCCCATCGGGCTGCCCTGACCGCGCGCGGGGTCGTCGTGATTTTGTGTGAAACCGATGGATCGGGCCGGGTGCGCCTGGTGCACCTCCTCGAAGCGTTGGCCCGCAGGGGTGTGGTCACGCTGATGGTCGAGGGCGGCTCGGCGGTGGTTGGCTCTTTCTTTTCCCAGGGTTTGATCCAGGAGACCTGGGTGGTGGTGGGCGGCAAGTTGATCGGCGGCACGGCGGCACCGGGTCCCATCGGCGGCGTGGGCGTCGCCCTGATCGGGGATGCTCCGGCGGTGGATCTGTTCGAAGGCCGGCCGGTGGGCGGCGATTTCCTACTGCGCGCCCTCGTGCGTCCACCAAAACTGTCCACTAAAAACACGAAAAAACACGAAAAATAGCCTGGTCGGTTTTGGGGCCTCCTCGCTCGACCAAGCGGGGTAGAGAACTGGGACGGTGTGTGTTTTTCTCGTCGGTTGGCAGGGTTGCGGCGGTTTTCTGCGGAGACAACCATGGCCCGGTCGGTTTTGGGGCTGGCTCGCTTGACCGAAGCGCTCGGTCATTTGAACCGTTTTGTGATTAAATCCCTGCGACCTGTGAATTCCCTTCGTGGTTTGGGGGAATTGTTCGCTGAAATTAGACCCTTACTGAAATGGCGTGCATGGAATCTGGCATCTCGCAGACCGGAGGGGTTGCATTTGATCCATGGTAGCCTGCCCACGAACCACCCCGGTCGACACGAATGTCCAAGCTGCTGATCGGAAAACCGTAATGAAATAATAGGTTTACTCGGAGACGTCAAGCAGGCTCACCTGCGTTGGCGGTGCCCTCCCGAAGGTTTCGATGTGGCATTTCAAAAGCATGGACCGTGATCGGTGTGGTGTTCCGAACATTCGTGTGAATCTGGGTGATTCGTGGACACATTCTCGTTGGTCGGCAGCAATCCCCCGGGAAGTAGCGCCAGTGTTCCCGCTTGTGCCAAAGGAGCATCGTTTTCACGATCCATGTTCCAAACATCGATCAAGCACGGCAGAAGACGGAGCATCCTCAATCGACCGGGTTCGCGTTCGTGTGTTTTCGTGTATTTGGTGGACCGTGGCTCTCTAAAAAGTTGAGCAGGTGCTTCAGCGTGTCGCAGAAAACCGTGTAGCGAATGTGTTCGCGGACCGGTTCCGTGAACCCCCGACCGCCGATCGCCAGCCAGCAGCCCGTCGCCCGACAGGCCGCCCAAATCAGCGCACAGTCTCGCTGGAACCGCGCCTCGTCGGCGATCGTCGAAACGCTCAGCCAGAACAGCCGCGGCTTGCGCGTTTCGATCGCCTTGGCCAAGGTCTCTCCCGGCAGGTTGGTGCCCAACGTCTGGCTGTGCCAGCCGCGCTCGCGCAGCAGGACCTCCACCATGACGTTGGCCAACTGGTACGGATCCTCCGTGAGACCGGCGCCCAGGGAGAGCTCGGCCTGGGCGGGAGCCGGTCGGATCAGGTTCGACAAGGCGACCAGTGCTCGCATGCAGATCACGCCACTCAAACGCTCCTGGTAGACCTCCAGGTCGCCACGCGCCCAGGCCGATCCGATCTCGTGAAACGCCGGGGCCAGAATGTCGTCGAAGAGCCGCTCCAGCGGCGCACCACTGGTGTAGTACTCGGTCATCATCACCCGCAGCGTCTGCTCGTCGCCGCGAACCAACAAATCCATGACAGTGTCCATCGAAGGTAGCGACCCCGCCGAATGCGCCGAACGACCCTTGGACAACCCGAGGATTTCCGGGGCGACCAGATCGTACTTGCTGCGGCGCACGAAGTGCAGGACCTCCTGCTTGGTGATGCGGCGGTGTCCGCCGACCGTGCGATGGACTTCCAGAAGCCCGCGATCGCACCAGCGCTTGAGCGATGCCTCGCTGACGCCGATTGCCGCGGCCACTTGCTTGGGACTGTAGAGCTGCATGATTCACCTGAGAAAAAAATGAACGATTTGACCGATATTTTTAATCTAAATTCCGAATACCGTCGAATGCAAGAGTAGTGATGATCGTTTTGAACGTTTTGATAACTTGCTCCTTCGTTCGAATCGACCTAGATTGGTTTCCCAAAACGGAAAGAATGGAAGTTGTGACATGTTGTCTGTCGGCAGAATTTTGCCTTTTTGTGGAAGACTCACGCGAAGCGTTCTGCTCTGGTTCGATACCGAAGCCGATGCCGGCCCCGGTCCTGCCCGCGCCGCCCGGTCCGAGCACGTCAACTGGCTTCGGTGCCTGCCGTTCATCGCCGTTCACCTGACCTGTCTGGCGGTGATTTGGGTGGGCTGGAGCCCCTTCGCCGTGGCCTTCGCCGCGATCCTCTACGTGGCGCGCATGTTTGCCGTCACCGCCTTTTATCACCGCTACTTCTCCCACCGAACCTTCAAGACCAGTCGCCCCTTGCAGTTCCTCTTCGCCCTTGCCGGGTGCACCGCGGTCCAGCGCGGCCCGCTCTGGTGGGCGGCCCACCATCGCGAGCATCACCGGCACGCCGACACCCCGTCCGACATTCACTCTCCCCACCATCGCGGATTCCTGTGGAGCCACATGCTGTGGTTCACCTGCGACGCCTACTTCCGCACCGAGTACCAGCGGGTGAAAGACCTGGCCCGCTACCCCGAGCTGCGCTTCCTCAATCGCTTCGACCTGTTGATCCCGGTCCTGTTCGCGGCAGGTATCCTGTTGCTGGGCATGGGTTTGGAGGCGTGGGCACCGAGCTTGGGCACCAACGGGCCCCAGCTCCTCGTCTGGGGTTTCTTCGTCTCCACCGTGGTGCTCTTTCACGCCACCTTCACCATCAATTCGCTGGCGCACGTGTTCGGGCGGCGCCGTTTCGACACCCCCGACCAAAGTCGCAACAACTGGTTTCTGGCGCTGATCACCTTGGGCGAAGGATGGCACAACAACCATCATCGCTTCCCCGTGTCCGTACGCCAGGGGTTCCGCTGGTGGGAAGTGGACATGACCTACTACCTCCTCAAACTGATGGCCGCGCTGGGCTTGATCTGGGACCTACGGCCGGTGCCCGCGCGAATTCTGGCCGAGGCTCGCGGCGCTTCGGACGCCGCCGCCAAGTGTGAGGTGACGTCGTGAAAATCGCCATAGTGGGAACCGGCATTTCTGGATTGACCGCGGCGCGCATGCTGCACCCCGACCACGAGATCACGGTGTTCGAAGCTGCGCCGAGATTGGGCGGCCACACCCATACCGTCGACGTGGTGGTCGGCGATCGGGTGGTGCCCGTGGATACCGGGTTCATCGTCTACAACGAGCGCACCTATCCGCACTTTACCCGCCTCCTGAACGATCTGGGCGTCGCGACCCAGGCCAGCACCATGAGCTTCGGCGTCAAGTGCGAGCGGACGGGACTGGAGTACAACGGGACCTCGCTGAACGGCCTCTTCGCGCAGCGTCGCAACCTGCTGCGGCCCCGATTCTACCGCATGATTCGGGATATTCTGCGTTTCAACGAGGCCGGCAAGGCGATGGTCGCGGCCGGTGAGATCCCGGAGGACCTGACCCTGGGCACCTATCTCGCGGGCGAGGATTACGGGGAGATGTTCGTCGACTCGTACATCCTGCCGATGGGAGCCGCGATCTGGTCCGCTGGTCGCGAACGGATGCTCGCGTTTCCCCTGCGGTTCTTTCTGCGCTTTTTCGACAACCACGGCATGTTGAACATCGACGACCGACCGGTCTGGCGCGTGGTGCGCGGCGGTTCGCGCAGCTACCTGGACCCGTTGACGGCGCCGTTCGCCGATCGAATTCGCCTCTCCAGCCCGGTCCACGGCATCTTGCGGACCTCCGATGGCGTGCGGTTGAAGGTGCGCAACGGTCCGATCGAGTATTTCGACGAAGTCGTGCTCGCGGTGCATGCGGATCAGGCGTTGCGATTGTTGGAAGACCCCTCCCAGGACGAGCGCCGCATCCTCGGGGCCTTGCCCTATCAGGAGAACCACGTGCTGTTGCACACCGACACCTCGATTCTGCCGCGCCGCCGTTTGGCGTGGGCCGCCTGGAACTACCACATTCCTCGCGACCGCCAAGATCGGGTGGCGGTCACCTACAACATGAACCTCCTGCAGGGTTTGGATCTACCCAAGACCTTCTGCGTGACGCTCAATTACGGCGAGGCGGTGGACCCCTTCAAGGTCGTGACCGAATTGACCTACCACCACCCGATCTTCACCCTCGAAGGCGAGCGGGCCAAGGCCCGGTTCGACAGTATCAGCGGCCGCAGGCACACCCATTTTTGCGGGGCATACTGGTTCAACGGATTTCACGAAGACGGCGTTCGCAGCGGGCTCCGGGTGGCGGAGGCGATCCGCGCGACCAGCGAGCGTCTTGCGGCGGTGCCGGTATGACGACCGCGACCACCCGCAATTCAGGGCCCGGCCTCGAACTCGAACATTCCAGGCTCTACGAAGGTTGGGTCCGGCATCGGCGGTTCGTGCCGGTTCCGCACCTGTTTCGCTATCGGATGTTTCTGGTTTATTTGGACCTGGACGAGCTGGATCGTCTGTTCGACGGGCGCTGGTGGCTTTCGCGGCATGGCCGACCGGCTCCTGTCCGGTTTCGCCGTGACGACTACCTCGGTCCCAAGACCCTGTCCCTGAAGGACGCGGTCCGAGCGCGGGTGGCGGCCGAAACCGGGTCCGCGCCCAAGGGCCCGATCCGCATGCTCGGCCACCTTCGCTACTGGGGGTACGGCTTCAATCCGGTGGTCTTCTACTACTGCTTCGACGCTGCCGGAACCGAAGTGGAAACGATTGTCGCCGAGATCACGAACACGCCCTGGAACGAGCGGTTCAGCTACATCCTGCGTGCCGATCCTCGCGGATGCCGGGCGGTGGATGCCCGTATGGCCAAGCAGTTCCACGTCTCGCCGTTCTGGCCGATGGACATGGACTACCGCTGGCGATTTTCGCGACCCGATCGCCACCTGACCGTCCACATGCAGAACTTTCGGGCCGAGCGCCTCTGCTTCGATGCCACCCTGTCGCTGGCGGGTCGGCCCTTGACCCATCGCGCGCTGGCCGGCGCCCTGGCGCGCCATCCGTTCATGACCGCCAAAGTGATCGGCGGCATCTACGTTCAGGCGCTGCGGCTCTATCTCAAGCGCGTGCCCTTCTACACCCACCCCCGCAAGGGTGGCGCTCCCAAAGCCACCCACCCCGATGCGACCGAGGAGGTCCCCCATGAGTCTCTCGAACACGGAGCTTGAAACCGCCACGACGGTGTTGCCAGCGCCGAGCGCCCTGCAGCGTTTTGCGCGCGCCACGCTGATCAAGGCGTTGGCGCGCCTGCACACCGGATCCCTGACCCTGCACGAAGCCGGTGAGTGCATCCGCTTCGGCGCCGCGGCGGGGGATGATCCTCGCGCCGAGCTGTGGGTGATGCACCCCGATTTCTATACCTCCGTGTTGCTGGGGGGAAGCGTCGGCGCCGGTGAGTCGTTCATGGCCGGACACTGGCACGCTCCGGATCTGGTGGGCGTCATTCGCTTGATGTCCCGCAACCTGGACGTGATCGACGGTATGGAGGGCGGACTGGCCGCCGCCAGCCGTCCGCTGCTCAAGGCGCTGCACTGGCTTCGCAAGAACACACGCGCCGGATCGCGCGCCAACATCGCGGCCCACTACGATTTGGGCAACGATTTCTTCGCCGCGTTCCTCGATCCCGAAATGATGTACTCTTCCGCGGTTTTTCCCGAACCTCGGGCCGACCTGGCACGGGCCGCCGTCCATAAACTCGACCGGATCTGCCGAAAGTTGGCCCTCCAACCGGACGATCACGTCATCGAGATCGGCACCGGCTGGGGCGGCTTCGCGATCCATGCCGCCAAGGAATTCGGTTGTCGGGTCACCACCACGACCATTTCCCGGGAGCAGTTCGCCCATGCCGAGCGCCGCATTCGGAAAGAGGGCCTGACCGATCGCATCACCTTGCTCTTGCAGGATTACCGCGATTTACGCGGCCGCTTCGACAAGCTGGTCTCGATCGAGATGATCGAGGCGGTCGGGCATCAGTTCCTCGATCGCTATTTCGCAACCTGCGCCCGACTGCTAAAACCGGACGGCTTGATGCTGATTCAGGCCATCACCATGCCCGACGACCGCTATCACCGGGCGTTGCGCGAAGTGGACTTCATCAAGCGCTACATCTTTCCGGGCAGTTTCATCCCCTCGGTCGGGGCCATGCTCGGGTCGATGGGACGCACCACCGATTTGCGACTGATCCACCTGGAAGACCAGACGCCGCATTACGCGCGCACCCTGGCGCTGTGGGCCGAAAACTTTCGCCAGAATCGAGATCGGGAGGCGATCGCCGCCCTGCCGCAGCGGTTCCGCCGAATGTGGGAATTCTATCTGGCCTATTGTGAGGGCGGCTTTTGGGAGCGCGTGATCGGCAGCGCCCAATTGGTGTTCGCCAAACCTCTGAACCGGCGCGATGCCATCCTGCAGGGCCTGGGCTGGCATGCGCCGGCCCACGAACCAGCCTGACGAGGGAGGCCGACGATGTTGCCCCTGTTGAGATTCCTCGTGCCGCTGCTGGGGATCTACATGACCTACGTAGCCGTGGCGACCAGCCTGGAAAGCAACCTGTTCGAGGTGTGGCCCGAGTTGGCCCAAATCCCTTGGATGGTCGCGACCCTCCAGGATTTCTACATCAACATCGCCCTGGTCTACTTCTGGGTCTGGTACAAGGAGACCCATTGGGGGTCGCGGCTTTTGTGGCTGGTGCTGTTCGTGTGTCTCGGCGCCATCGCGACCTGTCTCTACCTCACCCTTCAACTATATAAAGTGCCGGCCGACGCTGCGGTCTCCGAAGTGCTGTTGCGCGCCGAACGACCGGAGAGGTGAGCCATGTGGGACGCGTTCTGGCAATTGAGTGCGGTCGGCGCCCTGATCATGGTCGCGCTGATGGCGCTGCTCTGGGTGCTTCATTTCCCCCTGCGCAACGCATCCATCGTGGACGTGGGCTGGGCCCTGGGCCTGCCGCTGTTGGCGGTGACCTACGCGGCATGGGGACCCGGCGATGCGATGCGGTCTTGGACGATGGCGGCGATGGTGATCCTGTGGGGCGGCCGGTTGGGTGGTCACCTGGCCTGGCGGATTTTTCGCGAGGGACGTGAGGAAGGGCGATATCGACGGTTGCGCGCCCAATGGAAAACCCATGTGGGTGTCAAGTTCCTGGCCTTCTTCCAGGCCCAGGCCCTGCTCGACGTGCTTTTGGCGGTGCCCTTTCTGTTGGTGTGCCTCGATCCGCGACCCGAATGGTCGACCTGGCACGGGCTCGGGCTGGCACTGTGGTTGGTGGCGGTCTGCGGTGAGGCGCTCGCCGATCGCCAACTGGCTGTCTTCAAACGGGATCCCGCCAACAGGGGACGGGTGTGCCAGACGGGTCTCTGGTCCTGGTCGCGTCACCCCAATTACTTCTTCGAGTGGCTGTTCTGGGTGGCCGTGGCCCTGTTCGCCAGTGGCTCGCCCTGGGGCTGGCTGGCCTGGCTGTCGCCCGCGCTGATGCTTCACTTCATCCTCAACGTCACCGGGATTCCACCCACGGAAGCCCAGGCACTTTCGACCAAAGAGGAGGCCTACCGCGCCTATCAGCGGCGGACCAGCGCCTTCTTCCCCAGGGCGCCGCGGGAGCGTCCCGCCGGGCAGCCTCGCACCTCCTGAACCGGACCATCCGAGCCACGTCGGCTCGCCAAATCGATCGAGGAGAAACCGATGATCATGTTGACTTCAGCCCTGGAACGCAATCTGTTGCCGGACATGCTGATCCGCTTCGGCATTCGGCGTTTGCTGCGCTCGCGACTGGCGGAACTGGGCGAGGGCGGCCTGGAAGCCGCCCAGATGCGGTTCGGCGACCTGGTCACCCGCCTGCGTCGCGAGCCCATCGCCGTGGCTACCGAGACGGCCAACGACCAGCATTACGAACTGCCGCCGCGGTTCTTCGAACGGGTGCTAGGTGCGCAACTCAAGTATAGCTGCGGCTATTGGGAGCCCTGGACGACCAGCCTGGATCAGGCCGAGCGGCGCATGCTGGATCTCACTTGCCAGCGCGCGGAACTTGGGGACGGGATGCGGATTCTGGAACTGGGCTGCGGCTGGGGTTCGCTGACCCTGTACATGGCCGAACGCTTTCCCGGCAGCCGGATCACCGCCGTGTCCAATTCCCATACGCAACGGGCGTTCATTCAGCAGAGGGCCCATTGCCAGGGTTTGTCCAATGTGGAAATCCTGACCTGCGACATGAACGATTTCGAACCCAGTGGTCCTTACGATCGCGTGGTCTCGGTGGAGATGTTCGAGCACATGCGCAACTACGAACGCCTGCTGGCCAAGGTATCCGCGGCCCTGCGGGAAGACGGCAAACTGTTCGTCCATATTTTCGCCCATCGCGAACACGCCTACCTTTTCGAGGTTCGCGACGAAACCGACTGGATGGCGCAGTATTTCTTCACCGGCGGCATCATGCCGAGCGATCACCTGTTGCTCTACTTCGCCGACGATTTCGGCATCGAGGATCACTGGCGCGTCGACGGGCGCCACTACGAAAAGACCGCCAACGCCTGGCTGGCCAACATGGATGCCCATCGCGACGAGATCCTGCCCTTGTTCGAGGAAACCTATGGCGAGAGCGAGGCCACCCGTTGGTGGGCCTACTGGCGCACCTTCTTCATGAGTTGCGCCGAACTCTGGGGTTTTCGCGGCGGGAACGAGTGGTTCGTCAGCCACTATCGGTTTCGCAAGACGGGTTGAGCCGGGCGCCATCCAACGCATTGGCTTTCCCTCCCGATTTCTTGAAACGAAGTTGCTCGGAGTGCCCGAATGTCGAGAGATTCGTCGTGCCCGGTAGGGGCATCAGGGGCGGTAAGCCCGCTGGATGAACTTGTCGAAGCGATCCATGATCAGAGTTCCCGCATGCTTTGAGAGACGGCACCGCGGTGAGTTGGGCAGGGCCGGTAAGGCCGCTGGCCCGACACTTCAAAGCGATCAAGGCTGCACAGATACGAAACGCTAAAGATCGAAGCACCAATAGAAGCAGGAGCTTCGGAATGTGCGACCAGCGGTCGCACCTACCTGGCCTTACCGGCCCTGCTCGACGACCCTTTCAGGTAGCCGGGACCACCATGCTGGCTCGCTTCGCGTTGTTTCTTTCTCGAAATCGAGCTGGGCCTACGCCCTGTTTATTCGCGGCTCTCTTGAAACCTCCCGATCGCGCCCTTTTCGCGGTCTGTCGTTCGGCTTGGTTTGGTCTCTGACGACCTTTGCTTTACAATGTGTGGGCCGGTGCCGAGCACACCGGGGGAGGTAGCATGCGCGACCAGATCGAGCACAAGGTAACCGAGGGATTGCGACTGACGGACGAAGAGGCGTTCTACTGTTACGAGGACGCGTCGCTGGCGGATCTGAAGCGTTGGGCCACCGCGGTTCGGGCGCGTTTCCACAAGCCCGACGAGGCGACCTACCTGATCATGCGCATCATCAATTACACCAATGTCTGCGTGGCCAAGTGCGACTACTGTTCCTTTTATCGCCTGCCGAAATCTCCGGACGGCTACGTGCTGCCGCTCGATCGCATTTTCGCCAAGATCGACGAGATCCTCGAGATGGGCGGCGACTTCGTAGGGTTCAACGGCGGCTTCAACCCCAAATTGAAACTCGATTGGTACACCGACACTTTTTCCAAGATTCGCGCACGTTACGGAGACAGCATCGAGTTTTACGCGTTGACCGTGGCCGAGATGATGTACGTCGCCAAGCTGTGCCGCATTTCCTATGAAGAGGTATGCCGTGCCCTGGGCGATGCCGGCGTCCGGTGGATCACCGGCGGCGGCTCCGAAATCCTGACCAACGAGTTCCGCGAACGCCACAGCCCGCAGAAGTACTCGGCCGACGATTACCTGGTGGCCCAGGAAACGATCATGCGCAGCGGCTTGAACTCCACCGGTACCATGGTGATCGGGTTCGACGAGAGCGTGGCCGAACGGGTGGAACACCTGCGTCGCATTCGCGACCTGCAGGATCGGGTGACGGCTGACGGCCTGCCCGGCCTGTTCAGCTTCCTGAGCTGGACCTACAAGCCCTATCACAACGATCTGGGCGGCGAGGAAGTGGACGGCGAGACCTACCTGCGCCATATGGCCACCACGCGACTGTACCTGGACAACATTCGCCACATGCGCACCTCGGTGCTCACCCAAAACGACAACGCGCTGCACGGCCTGCACTACGGTGCCAACGATTTCGACATTCCCATCGAGGACGAGGTGACGGAAATGGCCGGGGCGGTCATCAACAAGAACCTCGAAGAGATCCTCCACCAGGCCCGAGCCGAAGGTTTCAAACCGATATTCCGGCCTACGGGAAGCGCCAAAAGCACGCCGGTCGCGGCAGGGGAGCAGTAAATGGAAGCACTGGGAACCGCGTACCGCGGAGTGATGGATCATGTGGCGCGGTTCGAGGCACTGCCGCCCGAGGCCGTGATCAAGCAGGACACGCTGCGACTGGGCCTGCGTTTCAGCGAAGCGGCCATGAATATCGCCGCGGGTTTCAAACCCAAGGATTACTTCATCTTCTCCTTCGATCTCATCGAGATCAAGGACATGCAGCACCGCGAGCATTTGCGGGTGCCCGAGGAGATTCGCCTCGAAGGGGGACCCCTGGATCTGCGCTCGACCGTGATTTCGGTGCGCATCAACCCCGAATCGCCCTATCTGGTGGATCTCCGCGACGGCGAACTGTGGCTCACTTGTGACGGCGAGCCGGTCGGCCGTGTCCAGTACCATCCGGTGCCGACCTTCTACCACGAGGAACTCAGCAACGGGAAGCCGATGGGTGAGATCGCCCCCGTTTTGGAGTGGGGTTACCTGATCTACCTGACCGCCTATCGCATGTGCCAGTACTTCAACAAAAAAGAGCAGTGCCAGTTCTGCGACATCAACCGCAATTTCATTCAGCAGCGCAAGGCGGGCAAGGTCTACACGGGTATCAAGTCGATCGACGAGATCCTCGAGGCGCTGGAACACATCGACCGCCTCGACGACAAGGCCAAGGCCTACACCCTGACGGGTGGCTCGGTCATCACCGATTTGCAGGGCGTGGAGGAAGTGGATTTCTACCTCCAGTTCATCGAGGCCATCGAGTCGCGATTTCCGGGACGCTGGATCAGCAAGGCCGTGGTTCAGGCCTTCCCGGTTTCCGAGTGCCAGCGCCTCAAAGATGCCGGCGTGCGCATCTACCACCCCAACTACGAGGTGTGGGGTAAGGAGCTGTTTGCCCAGATCTGTCCCGGCAAGCAGCGAGTCGTCGGATTCGAGGAGTGGATCCGTCGCGTGGTGGATTCGGCGTCGGTGTTCGGCCCCGAAAACGTCATCCCCAATTTCGTGGGCGGGGTGGAGTTGAACACGGTCTGCGGCTTCGACGATGTGGATCGGGCCGTGGCGCACACCCGCGAGGGCCTCGATTGGTTCATGCGCCAGGGGGTGGTGCCCCGATTCACGACCTGGTGTCCCGAGCCGTTGGCGGCCCTGGGTCCCCAGCCGTCGCCCCCGCTCGAATATTTCTGCAAGCTGTTGCTGGCTTGGCGCGAGCGGTTTCGCCACTACGGGCTGCCGGTACCGCCGGGATACGGTGCGCCGGGTCCGGGCAACGCGGTGTTCAGCGTGAGTGCCTTCATGGACGTGCTCGACCGCGAGGCCCCGTAACCGCCCCGAAGTCGCCACTCACGAAGTTCCCGCATGGCGAGAGAGGCGAAAGGCCTGTAGGTTGAGCAGCTTGAGGCTGTGTGAAAACTCATAACATGTATATTTATCAGTATTTTACGTTTATTTTTGCGCAATTTTGTGCTATAAGTCTTTTAAAACAAGTGAGGTATCCGTGTTTTATGAGATACATTTCAGGCACTCCTCGTGATCAAACCCAGATGTTTCCTCCCCTCATGGACGACTTTGTTGCTGAGGAGAATCCGGTTCGGTTTATTGATGCTTTTGTCGACTCGCTCGACATGGAAGAACTTAAATTCGTACGTTCCGAACCTAAAAAAACCGGGCGCCCTGGCTACGATCCCAAGGACCTGATCAAGCTCTATATCTACGGATATCTCAACAAGATACGTTCCAGTCGAGGCCTCGAAAAGGAAACCCATCGGAACGTAGAGCTGATGTGGCTGATGCGTGGTCTGAAACCCGACTTCAAAACGATTGCCGATTTTCGCAAGAACAACAAAAAGGGGATCGCTGGGGTATTTCGCCAGTTCACCCTACTCTGCAAAAAGAACCAATTGTTCGGCTGTGAATTGCTCGGTATTGACGGCAGCAAGTTCAAAGCAGTCAACAGCCAGGCACGGAACTTCAATGCCTCGCGTTTGGCGAAGGTGATAAGCCAGATCGAAGAACGCATCGAAGACTACCTGGAAAAGCTGACCAAGCAGGACGAGAAAGAGGCAAAGGTTCAAAAGGCGACCAAGAAAGAGCTGAGAGAAAAAATCCGCAAGTTGACGGAGCAAAAGGAGGAATTGAAGGAGGCCGAAACTCGGTTGAAGGAGAGCCAAGATAGTCAGGTATCTCTTACAGATGAGGACGCCCGTGCAATGAGGGGAAGGCATGGGAAGACAGTGGGTTACAACGTGCAAATCGGAGTGGATCACAAGCACAAGCTGGTGGCGGCGGTGGATGTCAACCAAGCGCGAAACGATAAAGACCAGTTGAGTGGGATCAGCCTAAAATCAAAGGAAAATCTGGGGATCGAAAAGTGCGAGGTTGTAGCGGACAAAGGATATTACAGCCATCAGGAAATGGCGAAGTGTTTGGATGAAGGGATTACACCGAGGGTGCCTCCCTGTAGAACCCGGCAGCAGACATCGGGTCGATTCACGAAAGAGGCATTCGTTTACGACAGGGACGCGAACACCTACACGTGCCCGAACGGAGAGGTGTTGGAGCCCTTGAAAAAGAAGAGCTCAGAACAAGCGAAAACCATCTATAAAACGAAGGCTTGCAAAGGATGCCCGCTCAGAGATCAATGCACCACCGCAAAAAGCGGTCGACAGATCGAGAGAAGCGCATATGAAGATCAAATCGAGGAGTTAGAGCGGGAGAGCAAGAAAAAGGGCTTCCTGCAAAAGGCCCGAAAAGGGCTGGTGGAACATCCGTTTGGGGTGCTAAAGGCGAGCTTCCAGTATGGGAGTTTCTTAACGAAAGGAATGGAGAACGTGAGGACAGAAATGAACTTGGCGGCCCTGGCCTACAACATGAAGAGGTTCTTCAACATCATGGGACAAGAAAGACTGATGGAAGCTCTGTAAGAATAATACCGCGACTGAGTTGTAAGTTGTTTTAACCAAGCTAATTAAAAGATCAGGTGCTACCTCACCAGAAAAAGGAGACAGAAACCATCACCCCAAAGCCAACAAGATAAGGATTAAGTTGCGGAACGGCCGGAACGGCCGGTGAAGAAAAAGAACCGGTGCAGGCCGAAACGAGGGAATTCAGGGTTTTCACACAGCCTCAGCTTGCTCAACCAATCGAAGTAACCCAAGCAACGACAATTAATTGCGCCAAAGAGCGAAGCCAATCCCTCCCCTGGCCGCGCGCCAACGAAGCCACAAAGCCCACAGTCCCCGCATGGCGAGAGAGGCGAAAGGCCTGTAGGTTGAGCAGCTTGCTCAACCAATCGAAGTAACATATTTATCATTAGCGCTTTACGTAAAGAGCGGAGCGAAACTGCTCGATCGGCAGGCATCCCTGAGAAGGGCAGCCGCCGAACTATCCGACCAGCAATGGAAAAACGGAACCTGGACAGGATCGGCGAGTGCGCAAGACGATTGTCGTGCTTCGCTCTTGGACGCGACGACTCGTCGAAGCTGACGTGGCTTCGATTGGTGGAGCAGGCTGCTCCACCTACAGGCCTGACGCTCCTCTTGCGATGCGGGAACTTTGGACTTTGCGGCTTTCGATTGGGGTCTCTGGGGAGATTCTGTGCTTCGCTCTTTGGCGCAAAGGGTTGCCGTTGCTTTGGTTGCTTCGATTAGTCGGGCTGGCAGCCCAACCTACAGGCCTTACACCCATCTCACGATGCGGGAACTTTGGACTTTGCGGCTTTCGATTGGGGTCTCTGGGGAGATTCTGTGCTTCGCTCTTTGGCGCAAAGGGTTGCCGTTGCTTTGGTTGCTTCGATTAGTCGGGCTGGCAGCCCAACCTACAGGCCTTACACCCCTCTCACGATGCGGGAACTTTGGACTTTGCGGCTTCGTTGAAGCGCGGCCAGGAGCGTGATCGGCTTCGCGCTTGGACGCAATCGGTTGTGGTTGCTTGGGTCGCTTCGGACTAGGTGGTAGGGGATGGTTCGTGCTTCGCCCTCGCTACCCTGCTTGCACCCCGTTGTGGTGTCATCCAAGCCTGTCCGCCTGGATGGATCGGCCCGCCGACGCCACTCGCGTTTCGGCGTTCTGTGATGCGCGCATCCACCAAATGTGAGCCAACATCCAATGTCTCGGGCGTTCGGTTTTGTAAGCTGGCATAGGCGCCTCCCGTCTCGCGAGGGGGCGTGTCCTGGTTCTCCGGTCTGTCTTTCCACGAGATTATCATCCTGGCGAACAAGGGGTCCGCGTTAGAATATGCGCAACTCAACCGAGCGGGTGACATTTGCTGAAGGCGTTACGAAAAGGACTTATCGTTTTTGGTATTTCCTTGGCGTTAATCATTTTATTGGTGTACTCCTACAGGGTGGGACAGGCCCGTTATCACTACGATGTCACCCCGTATTCGCCACCCGTGCCCGTACCCGTGTTGCACACCACCTACTCCGCCACCGCCCGGTACGTGGGCTTGGACCGCGTCAAGATCTACTGGCAGCCGGTGGGGGTCGATCCCGCCTGGCGCGAAAACAAACGCGTGTTTCAATGTCTCGGTGAAATCAAGCGTCCCGATTCCACCGTGTACCTGTTGGAAATCGACGGCCGCCTCTTCGTGGAGAAAGAGGTGTTCATTCGTCCGTTCATCGACGGCTACCGCTACTTCTTGGAGCACGGCCGCTATCCGGACGATGTCCATTCCCTGCTGCGTCCGGCCTTTATGGATCGCTTGCTCGATAAATGATCCGTTCGGGGGTTCACTCGGCGCAGGGCCACTCGCGCGCCCAATTGCGGGCCGTTTCGAAATAATTGCCGTGACAGATGAGCGTGATCAGCGGTTCCGGCAGCAAGGGCAAATTGCGCAGTTGGTTCCCGGACACGTTCAAGGTCTCCAAGTAGTCCGGTAACCAATTGATTTCGCGAAGGTTGTTGTCGCTGCAATCGAGGTACATCAAAAAGCGCGGCCAGCCGAACGGCAATTCGGAGAGTTGGTTGTTGCTGCAGTCCAGGTAGCGCAGGCGCGAGGGCAACTTCGGCAAGCGCTTCAGGCCCATGTTGGAACAATCGAGGTACACCAGCTCGGTCAGTTGATCGATACCCGCCAGGTTGCGGATCTTGCGGTTGCCGGCCAGTTGCAGGCGCTGGATCGATTTCGCCTCTTCGCGATCCAAGACCCCGTCGCGGTTGGTGTCGTGGTGCTCGATCAGGAATTGGCCGAACATCCAGTCGGAGAAGTGCAGGGATGCCGGCTTCTGCCGGGAAGGTTCGGCGGTTGCGGCCGATTTGGGCGGCGGCGAAGGATTCGCGACCTGCTGTTGCGTGGCCGGCGAAGCGGAAGGCTCGGGTGTCTTCTCGGAGGGCGCCGATTCGGTGGTCACCACTTGGGGTTGCGCGTCCACGATCTCTTCCGAAGCGTCCTGTGGCGGCAGGGGATCGACCTCCGCCTCATCCGCGGGTCGATCAATTTCCGTCATCAACTCCGAAAGGTCGCTCGATCCCGGTGCGGGTGAGGGGTCCGGCTGGGAGCGGCTGGAAAGGATGTCGGCGCGGCTTTGCGTAATGGTGGTGCGGTTGCCGAAGGGACTGTCGTCATAGACCGAAACAGGTGGTTCGTTGGACTCGAACACGCCGGTCAGATTGAAGTTGAGTTCGGCGAGGGTGAGCACGGCGATCAGGAGAATGATCAGCAGGACCCGATTCCATAGCGGAGGCGGCGGCGTGTCGTTGAATTCGCCGGGCACGAAATCGCGTTCGAGAGTGAGATCGGCCAGGGGCCCGTCCAGCTCACGCATTTCCTGCACGGAGCGCTGCAGGTCGGTCGTGAAAAATTGGGGCTCCTGTTTCTGGATGAAGCTCAACAGTTTGAGATAGGCCTCCATCAATTGTTGGCCGTCGGCGAACCGTTCTTCCGGATCCTTTCGGCAACAGGTCCCGATGAAGGCGTCGAGCTTCGCCGTGATCTTGCGCGACTTGAGAAAAACGCTGATCGGGTTGCCGGGATCGGGGTAGCCGCCGCTCAACAAAAAGGCCAGGGTGGCGCCGAACGAATACACGTCGCTGGACTTGCCGACCGTCGTCGAGAGCCGGTGGATCAGGACGTCGCGTTGTTCGGGGCTGGCGAACAGGATGGTTCCGCCCACTTCCAACTGGTGGCGGCTGTGGATGGTCGATTTCCGGTTGGGCAGCAGGCGGTAGGCGAAGCCGAAGTCGCACAGCTTTACGTGATCCTCTTGGTCCAGCAGGATGTTGTTGGGCTTGATGTCGCCGTGAACCACGTCCTTGCCGTGGATGTAGGTCAGCGCCTTGGCCACGTCGTGCATCCACAGCAACACGATCTCGGGGCGCAGCTCGCGTCCGGACGACTTCGCCTTGTGGAACAGGTCGAAGAGATTGTGATCGGTGAGGTATTCGCTGGTGAAAAAGACGCGATCGGTACCGGGCAGCACGTCGATTTCGTAAACATCCATCACGTTTTCATGGTGCAAATTGCGCAGGATGGACAGTTCCCCGATCAGGACTTCGCGCGCTCGCGGCGAGTTGGACATGTCCGCGGGCATGATCTTCAGTGCTTCGTCGAGGCCGACGGGGTTTTGGACCAGGTAGACATCGCCCGATGCGCCACTGCCCAAGTGTCTTTTTACGAGATATTTGTCGCATATGCTGTCGCCTGGCTTGAACTCGGGTTCGTGAACCGGCGGCGCGTTGATGGCGGAGGTGGCGGCCTGCTGATAGTTTTCACTCTCTGACGAAAGGGAGGCATAGGGGCTGGATGCGTAGTCAGATTCTTCCATTCAGAGGCCTCGAGACGCACTGGGTAGGGTCGTTGAATGCCGTTGAAACGGTTATTTTACCATACGCCCGGTCGCTCTCACGCCCGGACAGGGGCTTCCGTTCGGATGGTGGAAGGGGGTGAATCGTGGGTCCTGTCACGTCTCCCCGAGTGGGGGCGGCAGGGGGTTCCGCCTCACGCGAAGCGTTTCTTGTCCGTGGCCTTTTTGAGTGCTTCCTCGGACGTGATTTTGCCGGCCTTGACCATGTCGGCCAGGCAATCGTCCATCGTGATCATGCCCAGTGCACGACCGGTCTGGATATAGGAGTAGAGCTTGTTGCTGTCCCCGGATCGAATGATCCCGGGCAGCGGTGGCGAGTAGAGCAGGATTTCGTGCGCGGCCCAGCGGCGGCTTCCGTCCGCGCTGCGCAGGAGCTGCTGGGCCACGATGCCTTGCAGCGAGAAGGAGATCATGGTGCGAATCTGGGATTTCTGGTCCTCGGGAAACACGTCGACGATGCGGTCGATGGTCTTGGGAGCGCTGTTGGTGTGCAGGGTGCCGAACACCAGGATTCCCATTTCGGTGGCGGTGAGGGCCAGTTCGATCGTCTCGCGGTCGCGCATTTCGCCGACGAGAATCACGTTGGCGTCGCTGCGAATGGCGCCGCGCAGGCCGGAGGCGAAGCTGAGGGTGTCCTCGCCCACTTCGCGGTGGGTCAACAGGCTGCGCTGGTTCTCGTGCATGAATTCCACCGGTTCCTCGATGGTGATGATTTTGCGCACGTAGTTGCAATTGATGTGGTTGACGATCGCGGCCAGGGTCGTGGACTTACCGCTGCCGGTGGGCCCGGTCACCAGCACCAGGCCGGCCATCAGTTCGGCGAAGAGCTTGAACACCTCGGGCGCTTCCAACTGATCCAGGCTCAGGATTTTGGTGGGGATGACCCGGAAAATGGCGCCCAGCCCCGATACGTAGCGGAAATAGTTGGCCCGGAAACGCGATTTCTCGCCCATCTCGTAGGCGAAATCCAGGTCCCCGGCCCGCTCGAAGCGGGCCCAATGCTCGGGGGTCGCGATTTCCCTCATGTACTCGGTCATCAGCTCCTGGGTCAGGTTCGGTGCCTGGAGCGGCATGATCTCGCCGTTCTTGCGGATCTTGGGGGGCAGGCCCTCTTCCAGGTGGAGATCCGAGCCGCCTTGGCGAATCATCTCGTCAAAGAATCGATCGATCTTAGGCATTGTATCTTCCCTTCAACTCTTCGGGCGCGTACTGCAGGAACCGTTTGGGATTGCTGGCGCGGCGGAAGGCTTCCACTCCTTCGATGATGTCGCGGTCGACCAGGTCTTTGAGGGTGTTGTCCAGGAGGACCATGCCCTGCTGGCGCCCCGAGACCATCGCCGACTCCAGTTGGTGGGTCGCGTTCTTGCGAATCATGTTGGACACCGCCTGGGTGACGATCAATACCTCGAAGGCCGCGACGACGCCGCGCCCGTCCTTGCGGGGAACCAGTTGCTGCGAGATGATGCCCCGCAACGATTCCGAGATCATGACCCGAATGATTTCCTGTTCCTGGGGCGGGAAGCTGTCGATCAGGCGATTGACCGTCCGGGTTGCGTTCGCGGTGTTCATGGTCGCGAAGACCAGGTGGCCCGTTTCCGCGGCCGTGACGGCGAGGCGAATGGTGTCCAGGTCCCGCAATTCACTGACGACGATGATGTCCGGATCCTGGCGCAAGGCGCCGCGCAAGGCGTTGCCCTGGCTCAGGGTGTGGAGATCCACCTGGCGTTGGGTGAGCTGGCAGCCCGCTGGGGTGAAGATGAACTCGATCGGGTTCTCGATCGTGATGATGTGGTCTTTGCGCGAGCGATTGACCAGTTCGACCAGCGTCGTCAGGGTCGTCGATTTCCCGCAGCTCAACGGGCCCGTGACCAGCACCATGCCGGTGGCCCATTTGGTCAGGTCCTGGCAGGATTCGGGCAGGCCCAGTTGGCTGACGCCGAGCACGCGATCCGGAATGGCCCGCGCGGTCAAATCCCAGCCGTGCCGTTGGCGAATCAACGTCATGCGGTAGCGACCGCCGCCCGGAATGCTGAAGGCCAGCTCCAGGTCGCCCGTTTCTTCGAACTCCGCCAATTGTTCGGGCTTGAGGAAACGGCTGACGATGCGGCGCACGTCCTCGGCCGTCAGGGCTTCGTTGCCCAGGCGTTTGAGCTGGTTGAACAGGCGCATGGTGATGGGGGACTTGGGAATCAGGTGCAGATCGGAGGCGCCGCGTTTTCGCGCAAACACCAATAATTCTTCGAGACTCAGGTTTTTGTGTGCATTGCCGGGCATGGGGAAGGTAAGCTCCCCGTCGCCTTTGCTCTCGCGGTATTCGTAGGGCAGGCTCGGTTCGGCTTCGGCACCCGCTTCGGCGGCGGGCGGTGCCTGGCGGGAGGGCTGTTGGGCCGCCGCCGGTGGCGCCGGTTGTGGCGGGGCGGCCGCCGGTGGCGGTACCGGCTGTGGGTCGGCCTGTGGCGGTGGCGGCTGGGGAACGGCTGCCTGGGGCGGGGCCGCGGGTGCGGCCGGTTGCGGCCGGGGGATCGTCGCGTACTCCGAAGCGACCGGATCCGCGCCCGCCTGACGTCGGCGCAGTTGTTCCTGGACGTAATTGCGTACCTGTTGGGCTTGTTTGGGATTGATGACGCCCAGTTCCAACAGCACCTGGGCCAGATCCTTGGTGGGACCGACCTGGCGATAGGCACTCTTGACCAGGTCCGAGGGAACCAGGTTTTTCGAAATCAAAAGGTTGGCAATCATTTTATTGAATTGCTGTAACGGGGAAGACATGCCGGTGTACCGCCCATTCCGCTCGGGGAAGGCCATCCGCCGAACGCATCTTTCATATTTTGTGTCGCAGTAGGGATACCGATCAGCCGAGAGTCCCGCACCCCGGGCATCGATCCGGCGGCGCCGGGACGAACGGGGTTGCAACCGTTGCATACGAGGGGTAGCTCGATGTGGGAGTGACTCTGCCTCCCCTATTCTAGTGCTCATCCAGGAAGGTCGCAATCTCCAACTCCCGCCATCCCGATTCGGTTTGCCCGGGAAAAGAGTCGATGGGGTGCGCGATCGGGCTTCGGTGGTCGCCTCTCGGCAATACGAGCACTTACAGGCGTTTAGCCGAACCCTGGCCAGTGCCCCTCCAGGTCGTCATTGCCAAGATGGTTCTTCCGGATGGGTTCGGTTTCGGTGTTCAGGTGCCACGTCTCGACAAAGCTCCTGTTTGCACATGATTGCCTGAAGACCCACATCTGGCGACCGAAACCGGTAGGCCTGTGGAGCCCGGCCGAATCGAGACCGGTCGCCAGATGCTCCTGTCGCAGGCCGGCGAGGGGGGCTGCGAAAACCCCGCGCCGGCTGGGTGATTGGAGTCACATAACGCCCGCCGTAAGTTCCGGCAGGCAAGGAAAAAAATGGACCTAAAGATCGATGTATCTGGGTAACCTGAATAAAGAGAAAGGGTTATCTTTGGTTTTTGGTATGTGGGCCGGGTTGATATGGGTTCGTTACAAAACCTTTGCATTTTTCGAAAAGTAGCGTTAGTATATCAATGTTGTCACCGAGCGGCCTGATCCGCGTATGAAGTGACATTTATTGTGGCGTTTTTCTCCTCTGGCAGTTACGACATATTTTAATAGCATATTGCTTTTTTGCCACGCTGGGTGTATACCCATCCGCCTCCTTTTTATAATGCCGCTACCTCTGGCTTCCAATGACACCAAACGAATTCCCTTGTGAGTTCCATTAGGTTCCATCGCATTTGCGGTTCCCGCATCACGTCGATCGAGGCGTTCGTCGGTAACCGGCCACTTCCGCTACCGCCATCCAAAAGCCAAGGATTCATGCGGTTACGGTTGGGACGACCGAGGTACGAAACCGAGATCCGCTGACGCGGGGTATGCCGAACGAACGGTGCGCCACGGAGGATGCCTTCGTTTGCGACGAACCCGGTGGAGTATGCGCGAGTTATGTCCAAATCGCTGCGAGCGAGGCCCCGGCTTTCGCAGGGATTTGGTATAGGGGATCCTGTATCCACAGATCCCGGAATCATCGGGTGGTGTTTTTAACATACTATTATTTACGGAGGAGAGGATTCTCATGAATTTCCGTTTGTCCCACTTGACTTTTCTAGTATGCTTGTTCGCTTTTTTGGCGACACCTGGACTTTTGGCCGTACCTGCCAATCCCGACGGCGAAATCCTGCTCGGGGAGGAGGGTAACCAGTTCAAAGCCCGCATCGTCGGCGATGAATGGGTCAACTATATTGAAAAAGACGGTTTTACCATCGTGCAAAACGAGGCTTTCGCCAACCGCTGGGAGTACGCTGTTCAAAGCAAGGGCGGTGTTTTGATTCCCTCGGGTTGGCCGGTGATCGCCGATGACGTGGCCCCGCGCGGTCTGAAACGGCACCTGCGCCCCGCCGAGACCTACGAGGTGCTGCGCAGCAAGGCGTTTCCCACCGAACACGCTCGCGCCAATGACAGCAATCCGCACCTGGACCCTCGTTCGGGCATGTCCCACAAGTACGAACCCGATTTGGTTTCCGGGCCCCGCAACCTTCTCTTCATTCGGGTGTCGTTCCGCGATCGCGGCTTTAACACGACGGCCGACGACTGGGACCAGATCATCTTCGACGACACCCCGAACGTCAAATCGGTGAAAAATTATTACGACGACAACTCCTTCGGTCTCTTGGAGGTGCGTGGGGTCCGGCACACCCAGGCCAACCACCCGAACGGCATCGTCACCGTCAATCTCAACAACTTGGATCACCCCAACACCGGCCGTTCCGGCATGTCGAGCGGCGACAAGTACCGGATCGAGACGCGTTGGGTGAACGCGGCCCTGGCCGAAGCGTCGCGCTTCGTCAACTTCGCCAACCTGGACACCAACCGCGATCGCGAGCTGACCCTGGACGAAGCGGTGATCTATTTCATCGTCGCCGGTTACGACGCCTCTTCCACCGCCAATGTACCCAACGTCTGGGCCCACAAGTGGGGGACCTGGAATTGGGGAGATGTGATGGTCGGCAACGTGGCGGTCAACAAATGGGCGCTCAACGGTGAATTGGTCAACGGTGACCGGCGCCATCCGATGGGCGTCATCGCCCACGAGCTGGGTCACTTGATGTGCAGCCTGCCCGACCTCTACGATATCGCCGACGTCAACCAGGGCATGGGGATCTACTCCTTGATGGCCGCGGGTTCCTGGGGTGCCGACTGGGGTGAGGCCGGCGGCACGACGCCGACGAACATGGACGCCTGGTGCCGTCACATCATGGAGTGGAGCCAGGCGCGCGACGGCCGCAATGCCGGCCAGTTGAATTTCGACGGCGCACTCGCGCACCGCCAGACACCGGTCCTGTTCCAGGACAGCCGCGGCAATGACGAGTATTTCCTGGTGGAGAACCGGGTGCCGGAAAATTGGGACCTCGGCATGGTCAGCCGCTTGGGTCGCGGGTGGACCGGCGGTCTCCTGATCCAGCACGCGGACACCACCATCGGCAGCGTCGGCGGGAACGACATCAACAGCAGTAACCAGCCGCACCAGGGGATCACGGTGGTCGAGGCCTCCAGCGCCAACGGTTCGCTCCTGGCACGCGGCGGCATTCAAGGCCACGTGACCCACCTGTTCTACGAAGGCAACAACGACCGCTGGGACAACGACAGCACGCCCAACAGCCGCTACTGGGACGGCACCAACTCCGGGTTCGGCCTCTATCACATCTCCGCACCCGGTGCGGTCATGACCGCCAGCACGGACCCCAATGGCGGTGGTGGCGCCGGCGTGACGGAGCTGACCAACGGCCAGTCCGTCGACGGTATCAGCCTGGCTTCGAAGCAGTACAGACACTTCCGCATCGACGTACCCGCCAACGCGCGCAATCTGAAGTTCACCACCAGCGGCGGCAGCGGCGATGCCGATCTCTACGTACGCTATCGTGCCCAAGCCGACGAGCACAACCACCACTACAAGTCCACCAGCCCCCAGAGCACCGAATCGGTCGCGGTGTCGGGTCCCAATCCCGGTACCTGGTACGCCTCGGTCCACGCCTGGAACCGAATCGGCAACGTGCGGCTCGGCGTTTCCTACGAGCTGCCCATCTTCTCCACGCCGCTGACCAGCGGTTCGCCGGTGGCGGTTTCCGGCGCCGAGCACAGCAGCCGGTTCTTCGTCCTGGAAGTCCCGCAGGGGGCGTCGAACGTGACCTTCCGCCTGGCAGGCGGCACCGGTGACGGCGAGCTGTTCATCAAACGCGGTGCCCGTCCCACCAAGGACGACCACACCTGGGGTTCCGAACGCCCCGGTAACGACGAAACCCTGAGCCTGGACAATCCCCAGGCGGGCATGTACTACGTCCTGGTTTGGGGCTGGAGTGCCTTTGACGGCGCCTCGCTCACCGGTACCGTGACGTCCGCCAACACCGAATCCGGCGATGGGAGCCTGAACGGCTGGGGCTACGACGATTACCGCATCGAAGTGACCGGCGGCACGATCCAGGCCGAGGTCTCCTACAGCGGTTGGGGTAACGCCGACATCTACCTCTGGGGTCCTGGCGGCGATGTCGTCCACGAAGTGCGCACCAGCAGCAACCCCGAGCGCTTGGTGTTCGACACCAACGGCCAGTCCGGAACCTATTGGATTCGCATCTGGAACTACAGCAGTTCCAGTATCGACTACGCTTTGACCTATTCGTATCGCTAATACCCATCGCGGCGGGGAGTCGTTCTCCGGCTTCCCGCCCACGTCCTGCTCCTGTCCTTGAAGCAAGCGTCCCACGCCAGTGTCTCCTACTCTGGTAACCTCCCAATCTACCCGGCGCACGACGCTCGGGTGCCTCCCTCGCAACCGGGCACCCGAGTTCGGCGCCGGGTATTTTTTGTGTGCTTCCCCCGAAGCCATCCGAAGCGACCCGTGCGAGGAGTTCCCGTATGCTTTGAGAGTCGGCGCGGCTGTAGGTTGGTCACGGCCGGTATGGCAGGGGCGGTAAGCCGGCCCGGCCGACACTTCGAAGTGATCAATCCACGGGGTTCCCCGCCGACGAGAGGGATGTGGTGCCCGGTAGGTCGATCGGCTCGATCGACTTTTCGAAGGCGAGGGTGTTCGGAGTACTCGCCAGACGAGAGGGACGCAGTGCAGGGCCTGCCTTTCCGGCCCGACCCTATCGATTTTTCCGAGCCGTCAGCCCACGGGTTTTCATAATGCGCATAAGTGACATCATATCTGTAGGTTGAACATGGCCGTGCAAGCAACCCGTTCAGCTATCTGGAGCGTCCGAGAAATGATCGAACGAAACCCATCGAGAGATACGGAGGTTGCTTATCGAGGGCGCAGGACACGGATTGCCGCGCTCTCTAACGACTCGAGAATAGGAGCCGAATTCGCTTCGATTGGTTGAGCAGGCTGCTCAACCTACAGGCCTTACGCCCCTCTCACGATGCGGGGGCTTTGGGCTTCACGGCTTTCGATTGGGGTCGTGAGAGGAATGGTCGGCTTCGCTCTTTGGTGTAACTCGCTGCCGTTGCTTGGATTGCTTCGATTGGTTGAGCAGGCAGCTCAACCTACAGGCCTTACGCCCCTCTCACGATGCGGGGGCTTTGGGCTTCACGGCTTTCGATTGGGGTCGTGAGAGGAATAGTCGGCTTCGCTCTTTGGTGTAACTCGCTGCCGTTGCTTGGATTGCTTCGATTGGTTGAGCAGGCAGCTCAACCTACAGGCCTGGTTTCTCTCTTAACTTGCGGGCCCTTCGGACTCACTGGCTTTGGAAAAGGTCTGCCATGCGAGCGCTTGGGCTTCGCTCTTTGGCACTTCGTAACTGCCCAGACTGGGACGCTTCGAAATGTCGGCCGAGCCGGCTTACCGCCCCTGCCATACCGGCCGTGACCAACCTACAGCGACGACGCCCCTTCCAAGCATGCGGGCACGCCAAAAGGGTATCTGTGACTCTGATCGCGGTCACGGAATCGGACGCCCGGCTCCACTCCCGCCGGGCGTTGCGGTAAAATGATTGATTCGAGTTCGATGAGTCCTGTGCTCGACGTGCAGACCGCCTGGCCGGTCGGCGATCGGGCGAATCGGGCGGCAAAGGAGTCCTGGTGTCGATTCGCATGTCTGAGGGTTTGGATCCCGTATCGGGGCACCGATGGTTTGCCGCGCGATGGCCGCGTGTGCTGTTCTCGCTTCTCCTGGTTTTTTGGGCCTCGCTCGCATCGCTGACGGCCGGTGACCGAATCGTGGTGCGCGTCTGGTACGGCGATCGATCCGTCCTCCAGGAGATCGCCGCCTGGACCCATCCCTGGGAAGTGGATCCCACCGCCGGCGTGGCGCTGATCGAGGTGAGCCCCGAGGAGTTGGCCAAACTCGAGGATGCCGGATTGCGGTGGGAACGCGACGAAGTGCGGACCGAGGAGCTGAATCGACGGCTTCGCCCGTTGCCAGGGCAGGAATCGGGCATTCCCCAGTTCCCCTGTTATCCCACGGTTGCGGAAACCAATGCCCTGATCGATCGGTTGGTGGCCGACCATCCCGAATTGGTTCAGGTCTTTAAAATCGGCGAGAGTTGGATCAAGCAGAGCCAATCGGGGCCGGGCCACGATCTGCGGGTGCTTCGGATCACCAATCGCGCCTTTCCCACCACGGAACCCAAGCCGATGGTGTTCGTCATGAGTGCCCAGCACGCCCGCGAGTACACGCCGGCGGGCCTCAACACGCGTTTCGCGGAGATGCTGCTGACGGAATACGGCCGCGACGCCGACATCACCTGGTTGCTGGACTACCAGGAGATCCACCTGCTGCTGCAGGCCAACCCGGACGGCCGGGTTCAGGCCGAGACCGGCCTCTCGTGGCGCAAGAACGCCGACAATCTCTACTGCACCGATGTCGTCAGCCGTGGCGTGGACCTCAACCGCAATTACGATTTCCATTGGGGCTGCTGCAACGGGTCCGACGACGTGGAATGCTCCATCACGTTTCGCGGGGTGGCCGCGGCCTCGGAGCCCGAAGTGACGGCCGTCCAGGACTATCTGGCGGCCTTGTTCGAGGATGCGCGCGGCCCCGATTTGGATGACCCCGCCGGCGCCGACACGCCCGGCCTCTTTATCGATTTGCACAGTTACGGCGAGGATGTGTTGTGGCCTTGGGCCCACACGGAGGATGGCTCCCCCAATGCCGACGCCCTGCGGGCCCTGGGCCGGAAGTTGGCCTGGTTCAATGGATACGATGCCGGACAGGGTTCCGGGCTCTATATATTCGACGGCAGCACCATCGATTACGCGTATGGCGAGCGCGGCGTGGCGTCCTATCTGGTGGAGTTGGGCACCCAATTCTTCCAGGATTGTTTCACCTTCGAGCATCGCATCCTGCCCGACAACCTCGTCATGCTGCGACACGCCTGCAAGGCGGCGCGCCGACCCTATCAACTGGGCTTCGGACCCGATGTGGTCGAGATCGCGGCGTTGGGCGCTCCGGTTCCACGCGGACACCAGGTACCGCTCACCGCCCAGGTGGATGCCGCGCGACTCGGTCCCGGTTTGGGACCCGACCCTGCTGCGATTGCCGCGGTCAACGCCTATTTGGATGTGCCGCCCTGGCTGCCGGAGGTGGTGGCCCTGCCGATGTCCGCGATCGACGGTGCCTTCGATGGGGTTCGCGAAGCGGTCAGGGTCACGATCGATTCCGGGAGCCTGGCCGTCGGCCGCCATACGGTGTTCGTGCAGGCTGTCGATGCCGCGGGCGGGCTGGGTGTGGTGAGTGCACACTTTTTGGACGTGATCGAGGCCAACGGCGATGATTTGCTCGTCGGGCAGATTCGTGAAGCCGCTTATGAAGCGCCGTTGGGGGCGACGGTCCGCGTCGGCGACATCGAAGGGGCCAGCAATCCGGTCACCGGAGACTACCTGCTCACCGGCAGCCTTTCGAACGGGGATTTGCGGGTGGAAGCGCCTGGCTATCGCGATCGGACGCTGCCCTTGGGCACGATCGGTTCGGAGGAGGCGCGCCGCGACCTTCAGCTTCTGCCGCTGTGTCCGGTTCTCGAGAACGACGCCGAAACGACCCAGCCGGACTGGTTAGCCCAGGGCGGTTGGGAGCGCACCTCCGAAATCGTTCACGGCGGCAGGATATCGTGGTCGGACAGCCCCAACGGGCCTTACGGACCCAATCTCACCGCCCGCCTGACGACGCCCGCGATCGATATCGCCGGATTCTCGGAAGTGGGCATTCGCTTTTTCCGTCGGTGTGATTTGGCGGAAGGCGACCGGTTGATCGCGGAGGTTTCCGGCGACGGCGGCGAATGGGTGGAGCTGGTCTCGTTCGAGGGCAACTCGGCGGGGTGGATCGACGCACAGTTCGCCGTGCCCGAGGCGATGGCCGGTTCGGCTGCGTTGACCTACCGTTTCACGCTGGTGACGGACGACGCCGAGGAAGCCGACGGCTGTTATGTGGACGACATCACCCTGTGGGGCGTGACGGATCGTTGTGGCACCGGTTTTCACATCGGGGAACAACTGGCCCATTGGGCCAACGGTACCTTCGACGTCTTGCGTTTCGTCCGGTTCTACGACCTGTTCTAAAACCTTCGGGGACCCTGACCACCCGCTGGAGGTACCTGCCTCATCGGGTAACGCGGCTGGAATTTGACATTGCCCCCGAATTGCGGCAGGATCGAGCTACACCACCTTTCACCTCGTCGAGCCGGCCCGTTCCCCCCGAAGGGGTGAGCTATGTCTTCGTTTTGTGCGGGCCGGTCGAGTCCTTCCGCTCATCACGCCTTTTTCGACGAGGCGGTGCGACCGGGGCCTTTGCCTCGCCGATCTCGATACCATCAGGTGGTGGTCGTGGCTCGTGGTTGGCTGCGCCTGCCGAATCGTCACCCGTTGCAGTCGACGCTGTTGCGGGGAGGTGGAGGGTGGGTACCGGCCGGTGAAGGGGTGATCGTCGGCGATGCCGCTGTCGGGAGTCGCGTTCACGTCCTGTTGTTTCGCTCCGAGCGAGACGCGTCGCCTCGATGCGATCGGGTTCGCTATTTTCAGCTTTCCGAAGGTGTGCTCGGCCGGATCGAGCGCTTGCGTGTTCGGGTTGGCCGAGGATTGCCGCGTTCCCAACGGATGGCACAACTGGCGTTGTTCCAGCGATCGATGCCGGAATGGATGGCACGCGGATTACCGCTCCGGTTGCCACGCTGTTCTCACCCTGTTTTGGGGGAGGTGGTTCGCGCCATCGACGGCGGTCTGCCAGGACCCCTGTGCCTCGATGCCCTGAGTCGAGAGCTGGGTCTTTCCCCTCGGAGCGTGCAACGCCTGTTCAAGGCCGAGATGGATCTTTCCTTTCGCCGCTACGTGCAGCTCGCGCGGCTGATGATCGCCGCGGAGTTGCTTCGAAAGGCCGACCACTCGGTGGCGGATGCCTGCGAGGCGGCCGGTTACCAGAGCCTCAGCAGTTTCAGCCGTCATTTTCGGAGGGTGATCGGGGTGGGGCCCAGCCTCTACCGTGGGGTGGAGAACGGAGCTTTGTAGGGGCAAGTGGTTTGTTTTAAAGAGTTTTTTACCACCGAGTCGCCGCCCAGGCCGGGGGCCCGGGTTTCAGGTGGGTAACTAATCGAAGCGAATCGTTTGGGAGTTCCCGCATTTGTGAGAGAGGCGTCGTTGCAGTAAGTTGGCCCGCCGGGCCGACATTTTTCGACGAACTCCCCGCACATCCGCCTTTTTAGGTTTTTATCTTTATCTTCGAGCTTTACAGAGTTTGTTACATAAGAGCTCACGGGGTTCACGGAGGGAGAATTGGAGAGATGGATGGTGACTGCGGAGTCCGTTCCTTCGTAGGAAGTTGGCAAGAAAGGAATTTAAATGGAAACGCGGCGGTTGTGGTCTGAAGATTGGAATGAATCGGGAAGGTAGGACCGAAATGGAACGGCAGGAGTTGACGAGTTTGGTCATTGATTGCGCGGTTGACGTGCATCGGTAGTTGGGGCTGGGTCGGCTGGAGTCGGCCTATCGTGGTTCCTTGCCAATGAATTGTCGCGTCGGGATTTTGATAACCGAATCGGGACTCGCTTCGATGAGCCAAATTAGGCCTACCTATCATCAGCATTTAGCCCTAATAAAAGGGAGGCGGGTTTTGGAAGAGAACATGCCCGGTCCCCGGCTCGATTGTCAAAAGCCAAAAAATAGTCCCCTTTTCGGCCGGCGAATCCAGCGTGGGAACCTCTCCTTCGAAACAGGGCGTTCCTTCATCCGTGAAGTGCAAATCTATAGAGCGTCAAGTGCGGCTACCGCGTCGAGCTCTCGGTAAAGCGACAGTCGATCGTGGCGTGGAAAGTCGTGGAACGAATCCTCGGCATTCATCAGGCTCAAATCCAGACAAACATGAACCTGGCTCGAATACTTGTGGGGTTGCCGATCCATCTCCATGTCGCGGTACTGAGGAACAGCGTGAAGCGATTCCTCCGGTCCCGGGCGAAGCCACTCCAAGACCCCGCAAGGTTGTGACGTCGACTTCGGTGTTTTCCTCATTTTTGCCGGTGCGCCGACCTCCGTGAACTCTGGGAACTCTCTTGAAACAAACTTGCTTGGAGTCCCCGAATGCCGAGAGATTTGTCGTGCCAGGTAGGTTCATCCGCCGGATGAACTTATCGAAGCGATCCATGATCAGAGTTCCCGCATGCTTTGAGGATCGGCGCGGCAGTAGGTTGGCCGGCCCGGCCGACACTTCGAAGCGATCCACACTCCGCAGATGCGAGACGCCAAAGAGCGAAGCACCAATAGAAGCAGGAGCTTTGGAATGTGCGACCAGCGGTCGCACCTACCTGGCATGACAACCCTCTCAGGCAGCCGGGACCACCATGCTAGCTCACTTCGCCTTGTTTCATTCTCGAAATCGAGCGGGTTAGCCCGCTGGTGCGTGGCTCTTATGTAACAAACTCTGTAAAGCTCGAAGATAAAGATAAAAACCTAAAAAGGCGGATGTGCAGGGAGTTCGTCGAAAAATGTCGGCCCGGCGGGCCAACTTACTGCAACGACGCCCCTCTCACAAATGCGGGAACTCCCAAACGATTCGCTTCGATTAGTTACCCACCTGAAACCCGGGCCCCCGGCCTGGGCGGCGACTCAGTGGTAAAAAAGACTTACCCTCCAAGGCCCCATCATCCACGAAGGTCTCCCCGCAACCGAACTAGGAGAGCAACGCCTCCATCGACGCGGCATCATCCAGGAACAGCCGATGCACGTCCTCGTGGATCTCGCGCACCATGCGATCCGTATCTTCCGGCGTCATGAACCTGGCGCTGAAACCGGGACGAATCGGATCCACACCCAAGCGCAGCGCGTGAATCAAATGGGACAGGGTCTCTTTCGGGTTCTCCAGCCCGACCGCGATACGAATCGTCGTCGGGGCGATGCCCGCCTTGCGCAGCGCCTCTTCCTTCATCTCCGAGTGCGATGTCAGCGCCGGGCACAGCACCACCGTGTTCGACTGGCCTAGTGATACCTGGTGATCCAACCCCGGCGTTAGGCTGTCGAAGAAACGCACGAACGCATCGCGAGGCAGGTCGGCCGCTTCGAAATCGATCGTGAACAGAGGCGCCGGCAGGCCGAAGCGCATCACTTTCTGGCACAGCTCGTGGTTGAAATGCTCGGAGACCGCATTGCAGTTGACCTGGATTTCCGGATGGGAGTTCAGGTAGCGCGCCAGGATCAGGGTGTTGATACATTTCTGCTTCATCCGCAGTTCGAGCGTCTTCATGCCGCTGATCACTTCGAACGCTTTTTCCGCATCCAGGAAGGCGCCCTTGATGTAGTAGACCCCCCAGAACAGCGTCTTGTCCCACGAAACCCCTTGGCTGCAGTCGCCTTTGGGTTGGAACATGCGGTGGTTCTCGCCGATGACCACGCCCGCGGTGGCGTTGCCGTTGCCCGTCAAGTCCTTGGTGTAGCTGTGCACCACGAAATCCGGGCGCTCGGCCTTGTCGGGTCGCTGCAACGGCTTGTGCAGGAAGGGAGTGCCCACCGTGGCGTCGTGGATGACCAGGTGATCGTGGGCGTGGGCCGCCTTACAGATGCCAGGGATGTCCAGTACGTAGCCGAACGGGTTGCAGGGCGATTCCAGATAGACGTACAGGCGGCGACCCTGTTCCAGAGCCTGGTCGTGCCGCGCGCGCACGTCGCCGAGAAACGCTTCGAATTCCGCGGTGGTGGTGCCGTCGAACCACTCGAGCGCCACGTTCAACTTCTCCGGGCGCGCATAGTAATCGTGGAGCAACTGGTAGACGCCGCCGTACACGTTGCGCGAGGCGATCAGGATGTCGCCGGTTTGGAGCAGGTGGCCCAGCAGGCCGTCGATGGCGGCCATGCCGCTGTTGAAGTTCCAGGCCAGGTACTCGGCGGCGTGGGGACCGGCTTCCACGTCCACCACGTAGTTGGCCAGCGAAATCGAGGTGGGGTTCAGCAGGCGCGAGTAGATTTCGTGAAGGAATTCGCGGCCCTGGAAGGCATCGTCGACCCACTCGGTGCAGGCATAGATATAGGTCGCCGTGCGCACGATGACCGGATTGGCCGAGAACAGCGCGGTCACGTTGTCGAAAATGGGGTAGGGGCCCTTGGCATAGGTGGACGATTCACCGAATTCCAGGCTTTGGTAAGTCTTGCGGAAGGGGTTTTGAAGGGTGTCCAACACCTTCGCCAACTGGAAGCAGAGGAATTTTTTGGCGTTGAAATACGCGACGCGATCGCCGCGATCCAGGTCCTTCAGCGTTCGCGTGGTGAGTTCCCACATGCGCTGGACATCCATGTGCAGGTCGTAGAGGGACGTTGCGGCCCGGTGGAGGGTTTGACCGAACTCACTGTCGGGGGCGATGCCGAAGTGGGCGAGTTGTTCGTCCGCGAGTTGTTGGACGCTCTGGGCCGAACTCGTCTTGCGCAGAGGGGACAGGATCTTGGCGGCGTCGAAGTCGGTGGTTTCGGGCATGTGGGTTTGGGTCACGACAGGTGTCATCAGGTACCTCCAAGGGAAAAAACCGCGATGCGGTTGTGCGCTGGGTCCTGGATCTCTGGGAAGCGATCCACTTTTATATTTAATCATGGAGGTTGCATTATGATGAATGATCGAATGTTGTTTGAGAAAAGAAATGAATAAATGAATTAAAACGAAGCTGTTTGTTTGTGAATGTTCCGATTGGGGCGGGCTGGGTATGGCTCCAAGTGAACAATCGAAAGCGGTTCCGCTCGCGGGCCTTGGAATGGGCGGTCGACGATCCTGGTCCAACGGCGAATATCCACCGAAACTCGGTTGTTCATCGAGTACGGGAAGCCCATCGACCTGCGACCGCCCATCCGATTGCGCCATGGTGTCGGTTATCTCTGGTCAAATGCCGTGCATTTGGGGAAAATGGATGAAAACCAGCTTATTCGTCCAATACCGCCCACTGGGAACCCGCGAAAAGGGGAGAAAACATGAGCGATGTGCATTCATCCGATCCCTCTGTCGACCTCGGCCAGCTCATCAGTCTTTTCGATATGGAGGAGAAAGCCGCCGAAATCCTGGCCAAACCTTCATTCGATTATTACGCCAGTGGGGCGATGAACGAAATCACGTTGACGCAGAACCGCGAGGCCTTCGATCGCATTTCACTCCACTATCGCGTCTTGCGCGACGTGTCCCAGCGCGACTTGCGTGCCCGGGTACTGGATCGGGAAATCGACATGCCGATCATGGTCGCCCCCACCGCCTTTCACCAGTTGGCGCATCCCGATGGCGAGTTGGCCACCGCGCGCGCCGCCAAGCGGGCCGGGACCGTGATGATCCTGAGCACGCTCTCCAATTTCTCCGTGGAAGAGGTGGCGGCCACCGGTGCTTCGGTCTGGTTTCAACTGTACATGTACAAGGATCGCGGCCTGACGCGGGCCTTGCTGGATCGCGTGGTGGAGGCGGGCTGCGAGGCCATCGTCTTCACCGTCGATGCACCCGTGTTGGGGAAGCGCGAGCGCGACATTCGCAATCGCTTCGAGTGCCCGCCCCATTTCAACATGGCCAATCTGCTGCCCGAGGACGATGCGGCTTCGCGTCCGACCGGTTCGGGTCTGGCCGCCTATTTCGCCGATTTGTTGGATGCCGCCATTTCATGGCGCGACGTGCGCTGGTTGGCCGAGCAGACCAAGCTCCCGGTGTTCGTCAAGGGCATCGTGCGGGCCGATGACGCGGTCGCGGCACTGGACATGGGCGCCAGCGGCGTCATCATCTCCAACCACGGCGGACGCCAATTGGATACGGCCCCGGCCACCATCGACGTGTTGCCGCGCATCGCCCAGTCACTCGCGGGTCGCAGCAACGCCTCGGGCTATCTGCCGACCCTGCTGATGGACGGCGGGGTGCGGCGCGGGACGGACGTGGTCAAGGCGTTGGCCGCGGGCGCCGACGCGGTGCTGCTGGGTCGACCCATCCTCTGGGGCCTGGCTTGTGGCGGAGAGGCCGGGGTGGCGCATGCGCTCAACCTGCTGCGCGAGGAGTTGGATCTGGCGATGACGTTGTGCGGTTGTCGCCACATCGGCGAGATCACCCCCGATTTGTTCCACGCCTGAAGCGCCTCCGCATCCTCTGTTCCAACAAACCCGTTCGAAGTGCCCGAATGTCTAGAGATTCGTGGTGCCCAGTAGGTACATCCGCTGGATGTACCTTTCGAAGTGATCCAAGGAACCCAAATGGACGGTGTCGAGGAGCGGAGCCCAGGAGCCCGCATGGCAGACCTTTTTCGAAGGCGAAGAGTTCGAAGAGCCCGCAAGTTTAGAGAGGAACCAGGCCTGTAGGTTCATCAGCCTGATGAACCAATCGAAGCGACCTTGCATAGATCGAAATCGATCGATGAGAGATTTAGAGGACCGACGAGAGATTTAGAGGGTCGACTTATCTGCTTCGCTCTTTTCCCGCTCGCTCTTGCGTAGCCTGGGCCGCTTCGAAATGTCGGCCCAGCGGGCCAACCTACTGCGACGAAGCCCCTTACGCAGATGCGGGGACTCCCGTGGAAGATTTGCGCGAATCCAAAACCATGCCGGTTCGGGAGCGCGAACTCAGCTCGCGCCCAGCCCCAAGGCGATCAGCTCGCGCAAACGACGCCGCTTCTTGGGCTTGACAATAGGGAGCGGACGGCGACGACGCGGCGGTGCAGCGCCTGGCGGCATGCGGCGAACCTCGCCCTTGTAATGCTCCATTTCCGGCCCCAGAAACTTCGTGATCTCCGGCGTCGCACAGAGCCGCACCAACAGCTCGGGCGCACCGTCGATGCGTTTTTCGAAGTCTTTCATCATCATATCCATGACGAGCCGGTCCAGGGCCGCGGGCAACTCGGGATTGTGGTAGGACGGGCGCGGCGGTTCCTTGTGGAGGTGCGCCATGACCATGTCCTTGGGGTTGTCGGCATCGAAGGGACGGCGGCCGGCCAGCATCTCGTAGAGGACCACGCCCAGGGAATAGATGTCGGAAGGTTTGCCCACGTTGTCGCCCAGGAGCTGCTCCGGGCTGGCGTAATTGGGGGTACCCAGGCCCTGACCGTGGCCCTCGGCCTCGTCGGCCAACCAGGCGATGCCGAAATCGGCGAGATAGGCGGTGCCTTCCTGGTCGAACAGGATGTTGGCCGGCTTGATGTCGCGGTGAACCAGGCCGAAATCGTGGGCGTAGGCCAGGGCGAGGACGACCTGGTGCAGGATGCCGAGCGCGTCGGTCCAGTGCAATCCCTTCTGGATGCGCGCTTTGAGATCGCCGCCGCGCATCATGGGCATGGCCAGGTATTGGAATCGGCCCAGCGTGCCCGCATCCCAGAGCGGCATGATGTGGGGATGGGCCAGATCGGCGAGAAGTCGCGATTCCCGTTCGAATTGCGCGATCAGCTCGGGGTCGTTGGCGTGTTCCAACGGAAGTACCTTGAACGCCATCGACTCTTCGGTGCGGTTGTCGACGACCTCGTAGACACAGGCCATGCCGCCTTCGGCAAGCTTGTCCTGCACGCGGAAATCGGGGGCCAGCACGCGTTGCAGGACGGCCTGGTTGACGTCGGTAATCATCAGGAGGCCGCCCTCGAGGACGGCCAGGTTGACCAGCGGGTTACTGCAAAGGCCGCAAAATAGGGCGCCTTCGCCAAACTCGTAATCGCAATGGACACATTTCATAAAATTCACTCTGCATGAACGAATGGATAAAAATGACGGCGGAGAACCTCGATTCTGAAATCGACAGAATGGATTGAGGAAACGAACGCCAAGGAAACCTGGAGAGCGGTGAGAATGAGAAGAGCTTGCACGATAACCCAATTACGGGTGTGAATAAAAAGAAGCGAATCGAGCAATAGGGCGAAAACGGCGTGAAACCGCATGCCCTAACTAAAAAGACCCATCATAGCAGGTTTCAGATACATTCACGGCTCATTATGTCGCAATGCGACATGCGGCGGCTGGCGCGTCGTATGCGCGCAACCATCAGGAATTAGCCGTGATAAGGTCTGGGGAGGACACCGCTATCTTGCCTCGGGAATCGATGGATTTTCAATATTTTTTTCTGTAAAAGTAAAAAAGATTACCGATTAACTTAGTGGTCGCACAGGCGAAAACTACCAAAATAATACCGGATCGGAACAAATGTTCCGCGGCGCGAGATCGATCTTACCCGGGAATCCGTCGGCAACCGGCGGTTCTCACCCCGGGATCCTCGTGGTTGGGGGAATCCGCGTTGCTGAAGGCTCCACCATGGCTGTATAATCATCCAGAGGCCCCCGACAACTCCAACATCATTCGCGCCAAGGTTTTCCAACGTCGGCAGGGTTATGCGGCAGAATCCGCATGAGAGACGAGGAAGTGGTTCGCAGCATCAGTCTGACCGGGAATCCGTTATGAAAACCTGCAAAGCCCCGCTCGGGGCTCTGATTCTTCTCATGTTTTTCGTTTCCGGAAGCCTTTTCTCCCTAAGTGCTCGAGAAAAGCAGGTCCGCTTTGAGCGGATTTCCGTGGCCCACGGGTTGGCCCAGGGCTCCGTGTACGAAATCATGCAGGACCGCCATGGGTTCCTGTGGTTTTCTACGACCGAAGGTCTCTCGCGTTACGACGGTTATCGCTTCAAGACCTACCGTCACGACCAGACGGTGGCGACTTCCATTTCCAGCAACACCATTTACGCCCTGTTCGAGGATGGCGACGGCATTTTGTGGTTGGGCACCTCCAACGGCGGGCTCTGTCGCTTCGATCCGGGCCTGGAAACGGCCAAGACCTATCGCAACCAACCGGATGTCGAAGACAGTTTGAGTTTCGACACCGTGGCCGATGTTCACGAAGACAGCCAGGGGCGCCTGTGGATCGCGACCTTCGGCGGCGGCCTCAATCTGTTCGACCGCGAACGCGAGCGTTTCACGGCGTTCCGTCACAAGGAAGACGACCCCACCAGTATCAGCAGTAACCAGGCATACGTGATTTTCGAGGATCGTCGCGGCCGCCTCTGGGTCGGTACCAAGAACGGGCTCAACCTGATGGATCCGGTTTCGGGTACCTTTCAATCCTTTCACGCCACGGGTGAGCCGACCGATCTGAGCAACGGCAACATCAAGGATTTGATGGCCGCCCCCGGCGATCGCCTGTGGGTGGGTACCTACGGCGGCGGCCTCAACCTGTTCGATCCCGCCACCGGCAAGGTGGTCGAGGTCTATCGCCACGAGCGGGACGACCCCAATTCGCTGTCTCACGATCATATCTGGACGCTGCAGCCCACCGACGAGGGCCACCTCTGGGTCGGCACCGGCAAGGGCGGTGTGAGCCTGTTCGATCCCGAGATGGGGCGGTTCCGCAGTTATCGCCATGACCCGAAGGATTCGGCCAGCCTGTCGCACGACAACGTCATGGAAATCTACGAGGATCGAACCGGAACCCTGTGGTTCGGTACCTTCGGCGGCGGCGTCAACAAGTTGACCCGCGCCTCGCGCCAGTTCTCGACGTACCGGCATCGGGAAGACAGTGCCAACAGCCTGAGCAGCGACAACGTGACCGCGATTTGGGAAGACCCTTTGGGCGATCTCTGGATCGGCACGCGCGGCGGGCTCAATCGCTACGTGGAGCGCGAGGACCGCTACGAACGTTTTTCGCATCAGGCAGGTGATCGCTCGAGCCTCAGTTCCAACGACGTGACCTGCCTGCTGATTTCCCGCGACGGCGTCGTGTGGGTCGGCACCAAGGACGCCGGGCTGAATCGGTTCAATCGCAGGGAAAAGAATTTCACGCGCTATCAACCGGATCCGGACGGGCACGATCATTTGAGTCATGCCTACGTGCGCAGTCTCTACGAGGACCGGCTCGGCAACCTGTGGGTCGGCACCTGGGGCGGCGGTTTGAATCGGTTCGACCGCGAGACCGGCAGATGCACCCACTACAAACACGAACAGAGCGACGAAGGGGCCATCAGTTTCGGCGAAGTGTCCGTGATGTTCGAGGACCGCAAAGGACGCCTCTGGGTCGGTACCCAAAACGGGCTCAATTTGCTGGATCGCAGGACGGGACGGTTTACCCGCATTTTGCGGAACATCAACAATCCCAATACGATCAGTCACAATTTCGTGACCTCGATCTTGGAGGACCGAACCGGGCAACTGTGGATCGGGACCCAGGAGGGGCTCAACCGGATGACCTATTTTTCCGAGGACAGTCCGGCGCGCACCAAATTTCGCAGTTTCGGGTTCCGCGACGGTTTGGAGACCGAATCGATCACCGGCCTGTTGGAAGACGATCGCGGCATGATCTGGATTTCCACCTTGAAGGGGCTGGCCCGCTTCGATCCCATCGGGGAAACCTTCAAAATGTGGGATTCCCGCGACGGGACCCAACTCAACGGTTACCGCCACGGCGCCAATCACAAGAACAAGGAAGGGTACCTGTTCTTCGGCGGCTTCCAGGGCATCACGACCTTCCATCCCGGGGACCTGCAGGGCGATCCCTTTCCTCCGCAAATCGCGTTGACCTCGCTGTCGATCTTGAACGAGCCGGTACTGGCGCGTGGCCTGGATCCGGATTCGCCGTTGGACAAGCCCTTGCGCGAAGCGGGCCGCCTGAAATTGAGTCATCGCGACTACGTGTTTTCGGTGGAGTTCGCGGCGCTCCACTTCGCGGACCCGAGCAGCAATCGCTACAAGTACATGCTCGAAGGGTTGGATCACGACTGGGTCGAGGTGGGCGCGGACAAGCGATTTGCGACCTACACGAAGCTCGCCGCCGGTAACTACACCTTCCGCGTTCGGGCGTCCAACAAGGACGGCGTTTGGTCTTCGAACGAGCGGGTGCTGAACCTGCGGGTGATGCCGGCGCCCTGGCAGACCTGGTGGGCTTATTCCCTCTATGCGTTGCTGCTGGTCGCCGTGGTCTACAGCTACGTGCGCGCCCAGCGCAAGAAGTTGGTCTACGAGCGCTCCATCGTCAACCGGCTCAAGCATGTAGACAAATTGAAGAACCAGTTCCTGGCGAATACCTCTCACGAGCTGCGCACCCCGCTCAACGGGATCATCGGCCTGGCCGAATCACTGATCGACGGTGCGACCGGCCACCTGCCGCAACCCACGGTGCACAACCTGGGCATGATCGTTTCCAGCGGGAAACGCCTGAGCAATCTGGTCAACGACATTCTGGATTTTTCCAAACTCTCCACGAACCGGCTGCAGTTGCGTCGTTCGCCGGTGAACCTGCGCGTCGTGAGCGAATCGGTGTTGGCGCTGACCCATCCGCTGGTGGGCAAGAAACCGGTGGCGTTGCTGAACGAGATTTCGGAAGAGGTGCCGCTGGTGTTCGTGGACGAGGATCGCGTACAGCAGATTCTCTACAACCTGGTAGGCAACGCGGTGAAATTTACGTCCAAGGGTCAGGTCGTGCTCGAGGCCGAAAAGGTGGACGACAACTTCCTGCGGATTACGATCAGCGATACGGGCATCGGCATCGCCCCCAGCAAACACGAGCGGATCTTCGAGTCATTTGCCCAGGCGGACGGTTCCACGGCGCGGGAACACGGCGGGACCGGCCTCGGTCTGGCGGTCACCCGGCAACTGGTGGAACTGCACGGCGGCAAGATTTGGGTGGAATCGGAACTCGGCGAGGGCGCCACCTTCTCGTTCACGCTGCCGCTGGCCGAGGCGGATGCCAAACCGCGCAGCCGCCGGGACGATCCGGTGTCCCACACGAATGTCGCCGATCTGGCCGATGTCATGGCGTTGTCTTCGTCCGAAGCCCCCGTGGAGACCGGCGAAGAACCGGTGGCCATGCCGCCCTCGCTGAGCGGCAATCGTTTCAAGGTGCTGATCGTCGACGACGAGGCGGTCAATCGCCAGGTCTTGGTCAACCACCTGTCGCTGCACCATTACGAAGTCAGCCAGGCCGCCGATGGTCCCGAGGCGCTGGAAATCCTCCAGGGCAACCAGGACATCGATCTGGTGCTGCTGGACATCATGATGCCGCGCATGTCCGGTTACGAAGTCTGCCGGAAAATACGGGCCGACCATCCGGTGCAGGATTTGCCGATTCTGTTCCTGACCGCCAAAAACCAGGTGGACGATCTGGTAAGCGGTTTCAACTGCGGCGCCAACGATTACATCACCAAGCCGATATCCAAGAACGAGCTGCTTTCCCGCGTGCGCACCCATCTCCAATTGTTGGATATCAACCGGCATCTGGAACGGAAGGTGTCGGAACGCACGACCCAGCTCCACGAAAAGAACATGGTGCTGGCAACCCAGAACGAGGAACTCCAGACCATCGATCAGATCGTCAAGGCCATCAACCGCGAGCACGTGTTGGATCAGGTCTTGGAGGTCATGCTGGAGCAGGGACTGATCCTGTTCCCGCAGGCCGAGAAAGGCGTGATCCTCCTGTGGAATCAACAGCTCGGCGTGTTCGAGTTCGTGGCCGCCAACGGTCACGATCTGGCCAAGTTGCGCTCCAAGACCTTCGTGTACGACGAGCTGGTACAGATCTACAGCGAGGGGACGGAGGAACTGGAGTCCGGCATCTACGTGGTGCGCCATTTCAACATGATCCACGACGAAAAGGAGTTCGGGGATCAACTGCTTCCCAAGTCGATTCTGTCGATGGCGCTCTTCCTCGACAGCCGCTTGGAGGGGATCCTGGTGCTGGAAAATCACAGCGATCCCGAGGCGTTCGAACAATCCGACAGTGCCAAGCTGGCGCGTTTCCGCGAGCACGCCATCACCGCCGTCGCCAAGGCGGCCAGCCTCAAGCGTCTGAGGGACAAGCACGAAGCGTTGCAGCGGGCCCAGAAACAGATGGTGATGCAGGAGAAGATGGCGTCACTGGGTACCCTGACGGCCGGCATCGCCCATGAAATCAAGAATCCGCTCAACTTCATCAACAATTTCGCGGGGTTGACCCTCGACCTGAGCAAGGACCTGCGCGAGCAGGTGAGCTCGTTGCGCGGCAAGTTGTTGGAAGGGGAGAACTACGAGTACGTGGAGAACTGTCTCGAGGATTTGGAGCAGAACGCGGGCGTGATCGACAAGCACGGCAAGCGTGCCGACTCGATCGTGGGCAGCATGATGGAGCTGGCCCGCGGCAGCACGGGTCGGCGGTACCCGATCAATATCAACGGGTTGATCGAGGAGTACGCGACCCTGGCCTATCACAGCATGCGGGCCAAGGACAATTCGATCGTGGTCGAGTTCCAGCACGATTTCGACGAGACGATCGAGAAAATCAAGGTGGTTCCCCAGAGCCTGAGCCGGGTGATCATCAACCTGGTCAACAATGCGATCGATGCGATGGAAGAAAAGAAACACGCCAATTCCGACACCTTTACCCCCCTGATCCGGATTCAGACCCGCAATCTCGAGAACGAGCTCGAGATTCGGTTCCGGGACAACGGCTGCGGCATCGAGTCCAACAATCTGGAGCACATTTTCAACCCGTTCTTCACCACCAAGGACAGCGGCAGCGGCAACGTCGGGCTGGGACTGGCGATCAGCTACGACATCGTGGTCCAGGAACACGACGGTGGCTTGCGGGTCGAGTCTCGACAGGATCACTTTACGGAGGTGATCATCACCCTCCCGAAGGAGCAGCAACCCGTTCCCGCGGGGTGAAGCGCTCTCTTGAAAACGAATCTGCTTGGCGTTCCCGAAGGTCGCGAAGTTCGTCGGGCCCGAACTTCGGCCGGGGTTGGACCCGGGTCGATCGACAGGAACGCGTTGGCGCGCGTCGCGGAAAGCGTTTGATTCGCCAAATTTTCGAGGCGGCGTTGCGGGTGGTCCAAGTCCGCGGTAGCCAGGTTCCCCGTTTCAAGGATGATCGAAAAGCTGGGCAGGGTCTTCTTCCCTTGCGTGCGATTCGGCATCCGCCGTCTCCCTGACCTGGTAGTTGGGGGTATCGTACCGGTTGAACAACCACCGGGCGATCATGGCCCAAACGAATCCCGCACCTTGGAACTTTTCTCCCAGCCAGAAGAGAAGGTAATGACTTTTGTTGGGGAACCGGTGGAGCACGAAGGGTCCGACGGCCTTGTGCCACAGGGCGGTGAACCAGCGGGCACCGCGACCCGTGTCGCCCCGGCCCCACATCAGGCTGTCGTGTGCGGTGGTATCGGTTTGGGCCGATCGAAAGGCCCGGTACAACATGAAAATCCCGATCCCGCGACTGAATTGTCGGCGGCAGTAGGCCGCCGCGCTCAGGTGGCTGTGGTGGGTGACCGGGCTGGGTACCCAAATCAACTTGGCGCCCATGATGCGCGAACGCCAAACCAGTTCCCAATCCTGGGAGACCCGAAACATCTCGTTGAACACGTACCCGTCGCGTTTCTGGCACTGTGCGATCCAGGCGTGGGTGAACACCAGGTTCCCACCTGCACCCACCTGGCCGCAATCGAGCTGTTCGGCTTCCGGGTAATGGTTGAGCGCTCTGCGGGCCGACAAAAAGGGATCCATCTCGATATAGGTGCCGCCGGCGCCGTCGGCGTCGTGGCGTTGAATGGCGCCAACCATGGTGGCCAGCCAATTCGGGGGCGGTTCGCAGTCATCGTCCAAAAACGCCAGGTAGGTTCCGCGCGCCTGACGGATGCCCTGGTTGCGGGCCCAGGCCGGGCCACGCCCTTCACCGTCGACGACCGGAATCACTTGAAGCGGTCTCAGGGTTTGGTGCTCCAGCGCACGGAGCAGGGGGGCGAGATCCACATCGCCCCGCGTGGGAACGATGACACTGACGGTGGACTGGGAGTCCGGTTCGGTTGCTTCCATGGGAGTCGACATAAGAAAAGGAATACCTATGGAATCCGATTTGATGACTGTTCCGAGAGGACAACTCGCGGAGAATCTGTTGCGAATACCCGATGCTGAAGGAAAAAGATACCATTTTCCCCAACCAAAAGACTATCGAATCCCCGCATCGCCCACATTAATTTATAGGGCGCGTGGAAATGAGGGGTTCTGCGTGTCGACGAAGCCCGAAATGGTTGTCGAGAGTGTCTGAATGGTGGTTCAAACTGGGTGAGGAGGAGGTTGGAAAGAGGCTAAGAGCCTGGGTCTGGATAGGATGAGGGGCAGCGGCGCGAACCGGTACGTGGAAAAGACTAAAAGTGGTTGACTTTGAGACTGCATCTCTATATCCTGGCGCCATCTCTGCAATGTTCTGGAGTGTAACCACTTATGCGATTCAATATGCACCACTTCTTGCTCCCCCTCCTCTTCTGTCTCACCGCGCCTCTCTTCTCTCAATCCGAGGCCCCCAAGCAGGATCCTCAAGACTCCGACGACGCCTCCAAGGAGGAAATCTCGGAAAATATGGTCATCTATGGCCCTGACGATCTTAAGCTTATTGCGGAAGAAGCGACCGGCGCCATGAAGATCCAGACGTCCATTTTGGAAACGCCCGTGTCGGTTTCGGTTCTCACCGGGCAGCGGTTGCGCGATTTCAACGCCCAAACCGTGCAGGACACCCTGGTCTATACCGCCGGCGTGCATGCCGGGGCCTTCGGGGTCGATCCGCGCGGCGACTGGTCCACGATTCGGGGTGCGGCGCCGGCGGTATTCGTCGATGGCCTCCAGTCTTTGTTTGGCACTTACAACAACACCAGACCCAGTACCTACAGCCTGAGCCAGGTGGAAATCCTGAAGGGTCCGTCCTCCGTGCTCTACGGTCAAGGTTCCACCGGGGGCATCATCAACCTGGTCTCCAAAAAGCCCAAGGCCACCGCCAGCAAGGAACTCTGGGCTTCCTTCGGCAACTACGACCGCAAGCAGGCCAACCTGGATTTCACCGGCCCGCTGACCGATGACGGCAGGTTGCTCTATCGCCTGGTCGCCCTGACCAAGGAAAGCGATTCCCAAACCGACTACGTGCCGGACAACGCCCTGCTCGTCTCGCCCTCGCTGACTTGGAAACCGAGGGAAGGCACCAGCCTGACGCTGTTGGCCAACTTCCAGGAAAACGAATCCGGGACCGGTACCCAATTCCTGCCGTGGGTCGGCACCATTCTGCCCAGCCCGCACGGAACCATCGACTCCGGTGTGTTTCTCAGTGAGCCGGATTGGGACACCTACGATTCCGAGCAGAAGGCCCTGACCGTGATCTTCGACCAGGAGATCAACGATGTCTGGCGCTTCCACGCAGCGACCCGGTTTGCCGACAGCAGTGCCGACTATCGCTCCATGTGGCCCTCGTTTCCGCCGACTTTCCACGATGATGGGCGGACCGTCACGCGTACCGCCTATGTGAGCGAGGCGACCTCGGAAGCCCTGGTCGGCGATTTTCAATTCCTCGGCACCTTCGAAACCGGCGCCGTTCGCCACAACCTGATCTTGGGTTTCGACTTCCAGGATGCCACCACGGACAACGACTTCTTCTACGGTTATACTGCCGGCGGCACCATCGACGTTTTCGATCCCACCTACGGCAACATTCCCACCAACACGCCGGTCACCGATTTTCCGAACACGAATACGATCCAGCGGGGGTTCTATGCCAGCGACCAGATGAAGTTCGGTGAACGCTGGATCGCCTCGCTCGGCATTCGCCACGACGCGACCGAATCCAAGCCGGAGGGCGCCGATACTGGCCAGAAAGACGACGCCTTCACCAGTCGATTGGGCCTTATGTACGTGTCGGACAACGGGCTCGCTCCCTACGTCAGTTTTTCGGAATCGTTCCAGCCCGTGATCGGCGCCTCGGCGACGGGTGAACTCTTCGATCCCCGAGAAGGACGTCAAATGGAAGCCGGGCTCAAGTATCAGCCAGTCGGTGGTCGCGGTTTGTTCACCGCCGCGGTCTTCGACATCGACGAAGAGAACCGGCTCACCACCGATCCGCAAAACCCCCTGCACAGCGTGCAAACCGGGGAAGTGGGCATTCAGGGTTTCGAACTGGAGGGTCAGATGTCCTGGCACCAGGTGTCCGTGCTGGCCAGCTATTCCTTTACCGATGCCGAGGTGACCAAGAGCAACGACGGCAACGAGGGTACCAACGTGGCCTACATTCCCGATCAGATGTTTTCGGTATGGACCACCTACCGACCCAACCAGTGGCCCGGTTTCAACATCGGCGGCGGCCTTCGCTACGTGGGCTCCAGTTGGGACGGTGCCGACATCCTGGAAACGCCCTCCTACACCCTGGGCGATTTGCAATTGGGCTATTCGTTCCGTTCCATCAGCTTTTCCTTGGACGTGGACAACATCACGGACAAGGTCTACCTCTCCTCGTGCCTGGCCCGGGGAGACTGCTTCTACGGCGCGCGCCGCACCATCAGCGGCAGTGTTCGGTACATCTTCTAAGCTTGCATAGAGGGGCCCTTCGATGTTTTTGCGAAAGAAAACGCTGTGGAAGCTTCACTCCGTGCTCGGATTGCTGACCGGAGTCCCCCTGATCATTATCGCGGTCACGGGTAGTGTGTTGGTTTTCAAGCAGGAAATCGACGATCTCCTGGTTCCCGACAAGGTGCTGGTGCAGTCGTCCGAAACCGATCGGCTCTCTTTCGATCGGCTAGGAGACATCGTTCGACAGCGTTTTCCCGAGCAATTGGTCGTGGGCTGGCTGATCCACGAAACCACCGAGCATGCGGACATCGCCTACGTGGTGGAAAAGGGGACCTCGGTTTGGCGGAAGATCTATGTGGACGCCTATTCCGGGGTGACCCTCACCCCGCCGGTGTCCTTTCATTCCGGCTTCACCGATTGGCTTTTGGAGCTACACTACACCTTTCTGGGCGGGCACCTGGGCATGTTGGTGGCCGGTATCCTGGCCCTGGGCCTCTGTGCCCTCGGCTTGACCGGAATCCTGATCTACCGGAGATTCTGGATTCGCTTTTTCACCCTGAAGTGGGACAAGGGCCTGCGCGTCCTGTCGGGAGATCTCCATCGCAAGGTGGGCATCGTTTCGGCGCCCCTGTTCTTCATCCTGGGATTGACGGGCGCCTACTGGAACATCACCCATGCGGTTCGAGATCTCTATCTGCACGGTCTGGGCGATGAACACGAGGTGTTCGAGCGGGAGTGGTTGGGACCCGAGCTGTCGCTGGACAGGTTGGTCGCCGACAGTGCCGCGGCCATGCCCGGTTACAAGCCGTACTACATCTCTTTCCCGCAAGCGGCCGATGGCCCCGTCGTGTTTTACGGCCAGCTCGACGGACGTGGACGCTTGCGCAGTCAATACGGAATCTCCATGAGTTTCGATCGCCTCTCGGGCGAGTCGTTGGGCGTTTCCGACATTCGCGAAGCCAACGTCGCGGTCCAGGCTGTCGATGCGTTCCGACCACTCCACTTCGGCAATTTCGGTGGTTTGCCCGTCAAGCTGCTCTACTGCGTGCTGGGGGCCATGCCCGGCTTGTTGGCTCTTTCTGGGTTTGTGGTCTACGCCAAGCGGCCGAAACGCAAACGCGTGCGAAGGGGAGGGGCGGACGAGGAAGCGGAACCCTCTGCCGGGGAACTCGAGAATGCGACCGCCGTGGCCGAGGCCGGTGGCGATCGCCTCGCCGGCTGATCGCACCGAAGAATTTTAGTTCGAAGTGCCCGCCAGACGAGAAAGGCGGGCTGCCCGGCTGGTGCATCAGGGGCGGTAAGCCCGCTGGATGCACTTTCCGAAGCGATCCAAGCCGGGAGTTCCCGCATGGTTAGAGAGCCGGCACGGCTGTAGGTTGGCCCGCTGGGCCGACACTTCGAAGCGACCCAAGCAACAGCAGTGAGTTACACCAAAGAGCGAAGCGGGTTTGTTCCCATATCGAACACCAACAAGGTCGCAAAGCCCAAAGTCCCCGCACCGTGAGAGGGGCGAAAGGCTTGTAGGTTTGGCCGCTGGGCCGACACTTCGAAGCGACCCAAGCAACGGCAGTGAGTTACACCAAAGAGCGAAGCCGACCATTTCCCTCGCGACCCCAATCGAAAGCCGCAAAGCCCAAAGTCCCCGCACCGTGAGAGGGGCGAAAGGCCTGTAGGTGGAGCTGCCAGCTCCACCAATCGAAGCGACCCAACACAGATCGAAATCGAACCTCGAGAAATCTAGAGACCCGACTTATCTGTTTCGCTCTTTTACGACTCGATGTTGCGAAGTCTGGGTCGCTCCGAAAAGTACATCCAGCGGATGTACCTACCGGGCACGACGAATCTTTCGGCATTCGGGAACTCTTCGCATGGATCGCTTCGAAAAGTCGGCCGGGCCGGCTTACCCCCCCTGCCATACCGGCCGTGACCAACCAACCGGGCATCACGGTCCTCTCAACATGCGGGAACGCCGTGGGTTGACGGCTTCGAAATGTCGGCCGGGCCGGCCAACCTACTGCCGCGCCGGTCCTCAAAGCATTCGGGAACTCTTCGCATGGATCGCTTCGACAAGTTTCTCCGGCGGGCTTTCCGCGCCTGATGCCCCTCTCGGCTATCGGGGACTCCGGAGGCCAGGGCGCTTGGGTGGCGACACCGCTTTCGATGGCCGCACTACCCGTGTGCATCAATCCGTGCGGACCGGCGGCTCCTGCTGAAGGGCTTCGACGATGGCCTGGCGAATGGCCTTGGAGGCCTTGCTCGTTTGCAGGTCGGCCCGCCAGATGAGGCTGATGATCTGGCGATCGAGCGGTGTGTCGGGCAGCCGGTGGAAGGCACCGTTCACCGCGTTGAGGGCGATGGTCGCCGGCAACAGGCCCACCGCGCTGCCCGAGGCGACCATCGCCTCGACCAGTTTCAACTCGGTGGTGAACATCACCCGTGTCTGGTGCAACAGGCCGGCCTCCTGCGCCTGGGCCAGCAAGGGCTCGGTTTGGGGAAGATCCGAATTGCACACGACCAGGGAAGGCGGCGCCTCGATCGCTTCCTTGTCCCGTACCCAAAAACAGATTTCGTCTCGATACAGCGGCACGCGCGTCAGGTCGGGATGGGCCGGAGGGTCGACCACGATACCCAGATCGACGCGCAGCTCGATGACGTCTTCGGCGACTTCCCGCGAAAGGCGGTGAACCAGGCGCAGCTCCAGGCCAGGATGACTGGCGAGCAGGTCGGGACAGAAACGGGGCAGGGTGTAGAGCGCGACGGTGGGGTGAACGCCCAGGGAATAGGAACCGCGGATCTCGTGTTGGCCCTCGCGAATGTCCAATGTGAGGTTTTCCCATTCGCGGCGCAGTTTCTCGGCGCGGTCCAACAGCATCTCGCCGGCCCGGGTGAGCACGACGCCCTTCTTGGTGCGTACGAACAGGGCGTGATCCAGTTTCTCTTCCATGCGGCGCACCGACCAACTCAGTGCCGGTTGGGTCACGCCCAATTTGCCCGCGGCGCGCGTCATGTTGCCTTCTCGCGCCACCGTAACGAAGGTGTGTAGTTCGTCCAGAGAGAAGGTCATGAAATCCGGATGCCTCCCTTGCCGTCTCGGGCCGCCGACCCGGTTTTCGCGCGAGGCGTCGATGCCTCGTGCTCGATCGTATCACACCCGCCAATGCCTCATGGAAAACAGCGGGAACGAAGGGTTTTCGCAGGGCCGACCGGGGGGAGCCGTGGATCGAAACCCACGAGTCGATCGCGGAGAGGGCCCTCCCGAGGCTGTAAGATCCGAGGGCGGGATCGGCACACATGGATAGGTGGAACGACACAGAATCGGATGGTCGCGTTTCCCATGGATGACAATCGGGTTAGAATGTAGTTCGGATGCCTGTCGAACCCAACGAGAAAACCCATGAGCAGAGTAATCGGAATCGATCTAGGGACAACTCATACCCTTTGTGCCGTATTCGGTGAACACGGACCCCAATTGGTACCCAATCGAGTGGGGTGCTTTTTGACCCCGTCGGTGGTCGGTCGCACGGGCGAAGGGCGGGTTTTGACCGGCATGGTCGCCCGCGATATGAACCTGATCCATCCCTGTCACTGTGCCGCCCGATTCAAGCGACACATGGGAACCGATGCCAAGCTCATGCTGGCCGGCGAACGATTCAGCGCCATCGAACTGTCCTCGCTTCTGCTGAAAACCATGAAGCGCGATGCCGAAGCCCATTTGGGAACCTCGGTGGATCAGGCCGTCATCACCGTGCCGGCCTATTTCAACGACCACCAGCGCAAGGCGACCAAGCTTGCCGGTGAGCTGGCCGGTTTCCAGGTCCGGCGCATCATCAACGAACCGACGGCGGCCGCCCTGACCTACGGTTTTCACGAGCGAGACAACGATCGCCGAGTGTTGGTCTTCGACCTCGGCGGCGGCACGCTGGACGTCACGCTCATGGAGATTTTCGAAGGCACCCTGGAGATCATCGCCACGTCCGGTCAGGCGATGCTCGGTGGAGAGGATTTCACCGAGGCCGTGGTGTCCTGGTGCCTGAGGCAACAGGGTCGGGATCCGGCGTCGTTGCGGGGTTCCTCGCCCCAGAGCTACGCCCGCCTGTGGCGCGAATGCGAGGCGGCCAAGATTCAACTGAGCCGCGAGCGTCAGGTGGACGTTCGCATACCCGATCGCGAAGGCCGCTTTTCTCCGAATTGTGCCCAGGTGACCCTGGATCGCGGCGTCCTGGCCGATGTTCTCTCGCCCTTCAAGGCGCGCATCATGGATTCGCTTCACCGCGCCCTGCGCGACGGCAAGACGCGCCCCGAGGACATCGACAGCGTGATTCTGGTGGGAGGGGCGACCCGCATGCCGCTGATCGCGGAGATGTTGGAAGACTATTTCCAGAAGCCGCCCCTGTGTCGGTACAACCCCGACGAGGTCGTCGCGATGGGCGCCGCCGTGCAGGCCGCGCTGTTGGAGGACCACAAGGAGGTCGAGGACCTGGTCCTGACCGACGTGTGTCCCTTCACTCTGGGCATCGCGGTCGCCAAGCAGTTGGGGCGTGAATACCGCGACGGCTATTTCCTGCCGATCATTCACCGCAACACCACCCTGCCGGTCTCCAAAGAAGAGGTGGTCTTCACCCTCTACGCCAACCAGAAGTCCGTGGATGTCAAGATTTTCCAAGGTGAATCGCGCAAGATCAAAGACAATCATCCACTTGGCGAGTTGAAGGTTTCCGGCATTCCGCCCGCCCCTGGCGGCCACCCGATCTACGTGCGGTTCACCTACGACCTGAACGGGATTTTGGAGGTCGAGGCGGTGGTCTCCGAAACGGGAACCCGCTTTCAGACGGTCCTGACCCACCACGTCAAAGGCCTCGACGAACGCGAGATCGAGGCCGCGGTCGCGCGGATGCAGGAGATCAAGTTCTATCCCCGCGATCAGGAGGAGTACCAACACCTGCTGTTTTTTGCCGAGCAGGTGTTGGCCGAAGTGGCCGGAGAAGAGCGCCGGACCTTGGAAACCGTCTTGGACGAATTCGAATCGGCCATGTGGGACAGCCCTCACTACGAAGAGGGGGAAACCTGGTTCCGCGATGCCCATCAGGCGTTGCTCTCCTATCTGGAAGACTTGGGATACGCCTTTCGAAAGCCGCCCGAGGAAAGTGATTTTGGCCGCCAATCCCCGTGAACACTACATTCGCTCCATTTTGGAATTCGATCCCGAGCGGCTCGACGAGTTGCTGGCGGCGCGCCGAGCCTACATCGGTCTCGCAGGCGAAGGGTTCGGCGGAGAGGCCGGGCGTAGCGATCCCTGGGAACTCGCGCAACGGCGCGAATGGCTGGTGTTCCAGTTGGATTGCCTGCACGGGTGTTTTTGGTCGCCGACCGCCGTGCCCCATTTCGAGGTCTTGTCGTCCTCCGATCTTTCCGCCTTTCCCGCGTTGAAACGGCGTTTCGACCGACTGGCTCGGGTTTTTCCCCTACGCGATCGGTTCGCGTCGGCGGGATCGGACTCCCGCATGAACGCCGATTTTCTGGTATGGTTCCGTCGCTTGGCGGTTGCCAACGAACGCCAGGCGGCCCTGCTGCGCTCCTTTCACCAGGGGTACCTCCAGGATCGCGGCAATCTGGTGGCCACGCTGGAACAGGTTCGGCTGTTACAAAACGCGTATCCCGAGCTGTTCGAATTGGAGCGTGACTGGTTCGTCGAGATCTTGGATCGACCGGCGCGATATTGGAAAACCGTGTTTTGAGCCATCGTCCGCATTGACTCACGAGAGCGGAAATGGCAAAAAAAGAGGGGGACCGAACGTCCCCCCGGTAAAAACGAGGTTGGATGAATACCAACCCTCGTGGATGTGATGCCGAGTCGTCGCGGTGTGAACGATTAACCCGGTCCTACGAAAGGGCAGAAAAGGAGAACCGGGTAGGAGGACCACGCCGATGACGGCTCGGCTTCCCTTGTGCGTCACCAAGGTCTCTATCTCCGAACGCGCCGTTCGCGGCGGATCCGGTTCATTTTCGCCAAAATTTCTCGGACGATCGGGAACCGGATCCCGACCTTCAGTTGAGGGTGCGAAACCGAACGCGGGTGCCGCCCTTTTTGAGCCGTAGGCGCAGGTCGCGACGGGCCGGGTTGAACTCGGAACTGTAGTAGTCGATGTAATAGAAGCTCTTGAAATCGGCGTAGATCCGGTCGAACTTCTCGTCCAGGTTCTTGACGCGGGTGACCTTGGTGTAGATGGACCCGGTCAGGCGTGCCATGCTCTCCAGGAAGTTGGCGGCCTCGAGCGGCTCGGGGAAGATCCCGCCGGGCAGGATGATGGGATAGACCATCACGGGCGAGTTGCGCAGGGCGCCCGCCACGTGGATGTCGGTCGTGGCCGAGTCGGAGTCGTCACCGTCGGAAACCACGATCATGATTTTGGTACCGTTCTGACCGACCAGGGCATCGTTGGCGATCAGCATGGCGTCGTAGAGGCGTGTGGCGCCAAGGGGGCTGATGGTCATGATCTTGGGGGTCAGGTCGTCGAAGTCGTTGGTGAAGTCACTCAGTTTGAGGACTTTGCTGTCGAAGGTGTAGATCGCGACGCGATCCTCGGGGCCCAGCTTGCTGACGAAGGTCTTGACCGAGTACATGGCGCGGTACAGCTTTTCTCCGAACATGGATATGGAGGTGTCCAAGATGATCGCGATGCGCAACGGCGCGGTGTCCTTGCGGAAATGGGCGATTTCGACTTCCTTCTTGTTTTCCTTGAGAACGAAATCCTCTTTGGCCAGTTCGCGGCCGGCCTCGCCGCGCAGATTGAACACCGAGGCATGCAGGGCCACCAACTGAACCCGCTCCTCCTCGTCGACCTTCAGGGTGTCCACCGTGATTTCGTCTTCCTGATAGGTTTCGTCTTCGAAATAGGCCACGACGCGCAGGGTGAGCTTGCCGAAGTTGCCGTCGACGGTGAAGGGCACCTTGAACGGCGGCGCCGTGATGCGGGCGATGCGTTCCTCCTCGAGGAAACACTCCACCAGGAGGATGGGCGATTCGTTGCCGGCCATGGTGAATTCGAGATTGGTGGTGCCGGTGACGAGATCGTTGTCGACGGGCGAGGTGATTTTGAGCGTGACCTTTTCCGATTGTTCGAAGCGTGCACGCCGGCCGAGCAATTGGTTGCGGCGGTTTTCGGCCTTGCCGGCCAGGGAGCGCTGATTCTTGAGGCCTTCGCGAATGGTGGCGAACAGCGGCTGGAAGCGCGAAATCAGGCTGAACGCCTCGTCGTCCAAACCCTCGGCCAAGTATTGGTCCATGAGCCGTTTCAGGGCCTTCTTGTCGTCGGGCACCAACTGCACGTACTCTTCCAGGTCGGCATAGACGCCGCCTTTACCACCTTCGATGTCGGACAGGGCCTTGCCGTAGATATCCAACGCCTGACGGAAGGTCTTCAACTGGTAATCCTGGGTTTGCTCCAAACTGGCGGATGTCTTTTTCACGTAGGTCGAGCCCAGGTTGATCTTGATCTTGGTGATCAGGTCCTTGTCCCACAGAATCAACGAGGGGAACAGGTCGAACACGTTGAAGTCCTTCTTTTCCACTTCCACGCGCGGCCATTTGTAGTAGAGGTCCACCAGGAATTCTTCACCGGCGGGCATGGGGAACTGGACCTTGTCGAAGGGAAACACGGCGTCGTGCAGAAACTCGCGGTAGACCTGGGGCTTGGTGAGCATGTTGATGGGGAAGGTGATCGGCTCCGTGAGACCTTCGCAGAGAATGACGCCCGTGCCGGGCGTTTTGTCCAAGCCGATGACCACTTTGTATTCCCGTTCGGTCAGGATCTCGCCGGTCATGTCGCGAACGGCCAGTTCGAATCTGTAAGAGATTACCGGGAGATTGTCCGCCTTGCCGTCGTAGATGCTGCCGCGATTGCGCTCGAGCGTTCGCATCAGGAACGCGGTTTGGCGGAACGGCGTGTCGAGAATGTTGTCGTACAGGTTCTTGTCCAAGGAGTAATCGTCGTTCTTGATCAACTTGTAGGCCAAGAGCGGTTCGGGGTTGGCGCGGACGACGATTTGGGTGTCCTCGGGTTGGACCTCCAGCGCGAAAAAGTGGATGTCCTTGGTGGCGAACAGGGGCAAAGTCATGAGAACACACAGGGTTGCCGATCGCGCAAACGACGAAGACGATGTCATTGAGTACTCCTTCCTTCCAGAGATTCACTAGCTGGGTATCGATCATCCCTACAGGGCTCGATGGTCGAGAGCCGGGCGGAGCCGCGTACTGCCGGTTTGTTCTAGGGCGAAATCGGGTCTCGCTTTTAGCCAACAACGAGCGAGAAGTCGATCGATCCTTGTCAACATGGCCGAATCCTCGCGCCGGCGGTTCGAACCGAACGGCGAAGAGGCGCGGGCATGCATGCCGAAAACAACACAGGGAACGGAAGCCTTCCCCGAGCAGGACCCGTGCCGGGCGTGGTGGCAGGCCATCGCAGCGAAATCGAAGGGCGCTTCGAGGACGGCGTTTGGGGAGAAACGCGTCCATTGTAACCCGAATCGTGCGTCGGTGTTTCGCGAAAGGAACTCGTTGGATTCACCATGGAACGGTGCGGTGGCGAGCGCGGCGGTATGGGTCAAAAAAACCGCGAATTTCCCGGAAAAAAGCTCTAAATTGTTCCAATCAAATGACCCTATCGTTGAATTCGCGAGCAACCCTTTGGTATGATACGGCCAACTTTTTGTGTACCCCCAGGATTGGCGAATTCCGGAACGGGCGTCAACGATCCCGAACACCACTTTTATTGCTTGAGGACCGTATATGTCGATTCACCGCAAGTTGATCCGGCCTAGCTTGAAAAATGTGAAGGAAAACGCGGGGCAAACAGCGGAAATGCAACCGCAGGCCCTGAGTTCCAACGCATCTCAAGGTCGGGATCTGGCTGGCGCCAGACGCAAACACATACCCGCCGAACAAACCAATGCGGAAAGTTTTTACTATCTAAAGCAAATGCAAACCAAGACGCCCATGGTCATCATTCTCCAGGACGGTGAACAAATTCGCGGCATTATCGAGTGGTATGATCGCCACACGTTGAAAGTCAACCGCCACAAAGAACCCAACCTGATGATCATGAAGCATTGCATCAAGTACATGTACAAGCAGGAAGACGAGGTCAAGACCCACCGTCGTCGCAAACGCGTGGACGTGGATCACAAGGAGTCCTGATCGTCGCCATAGGCGCCCGCCGCTTCGCCCATTCGTCGTAAACCCGCGCCGTAACCGCCTATCGGAATCGCGGGTTTTTCTGTATGCGGCTCACGTTTTGTCGTGGTCCCATTGCTTGGCGGCTTGCCAAAGTGTTTCCTGTTCTTCCAAGGGCAGTTCCGCGAATACCTGGCCGCGTTCGTCCGCGAGCCGTTCCATGCGGCGAAATCGGCGGCTGAACTTGGCGTTCGCCAGACGCAGGGTTTCCTCCGGCTCGAAACCGGCCTTGCGCACCAGGTTGGCGGCAGCGAACAGGACGTCGCCCAACTCTTCCTGCAATGCCGCTCCATCGCCCGAGGCCAGGGCCTCTTCGACTTCGTTCAATTCCTCGTGGATCTTGTCGATCACCTGGCGGGGACGGTCCCAATCGAAACCCACCTTCGCCGCCTTCTTGGCGATCTTGTAGGCTTCCAGCAGGGCGGGCAGGCCTTTCGTCAGGCCGTCCAGGGCCGAGTGATCGGCGGTGGTGTGGCCTTTCTCGGCGCGTTTCCATTGATCCCAGTTGGCTTCGACGTCCTCGGCCTGCGTAAGGTCGAGATCGCCGAAAACATGGGGATGGCGGCGGATCATCTTGTCGACGATGCCCTCCATGACGTCCTCGATGGTAAAGCGATCGGCTTCTTCCTGGATCTTGGCCTGGAAGACCGCCTGAAGGGAAAAATCGCCCAACTCTTCGCGAAGCAGGTCCCAATCTTCGGTTTCGATGGCCTCCAACACTTCGTAGGCTTCTTCCAGGACGTATTTCTTGAGGCTCGCGGGGGTTTGTTTTCGGTCCCAGGGGCAGCCGGACCGCAGCCTTTCCATCACACAGACCAAACGATAGAAGCTGTCCTTGATGCGTTCGGCCCGGGCATCCTCGAACAGGGCCTGGCCTTGGGCGTCGCGCGTGACGTCCACGGTATCGGGATCCGGCGCTCCGGGAAAGGCGGTGGGTCGAACGGGATCGCTTTGGGATTGGGACACGGGCGGCTCCTTTTCTCGACGGGCGCACATGGCGCGACGGCTGGGATCGTCATCGGGCGAAGGGATCTCGCACGCGATCAAACGGAACATTATACCCAAGGCGGGCCCCTTGGCCGGCGTCTTTTGGAGGGGCCCGGACCAAGGCGACTCTGGGGGCCGGGTTCCACCGGTTTCGCGCCAGGACCGATTGGCGGTCTGGCGGCGGGTGGAACCCAGGTGGATTTTCCGCCATCATTCATGAACGGTTGGTGCCTGGAGGGCCGCCGGGTTTCCGGGGGTGGGATGAGATTTCCCTGGCGGCTCAACCATTGCGCGGATGGGTTGTCCCTGGAGGTATAATGCCGACACCTCGAGGGCGATCGAGGGCATGTGTGATTCTCGTGGAAAGGGATTGTGGCGAGTATGGAACAAGAATCCGCTTTGGCCGTCATCGGAATGGGAAGTAATCTCGAAGATCGCTTCGATCATCTCCTGTTCGCGGCGCGTGGGCTGCACGAGCTACCGGCATCGGATAGCCCGCGATTTTCACCGATTTACGAGACCGCCGCCGTCGACTGTCCCGAACCCTTGCCCTTCCTCAATGCGGTGGCCTGCCTGCGCACCCGTTTGGAGCCCCTGGCGTTGTTGCACCATTTACAACGTCTCGAGCGGGCTTGCGGACGTGCCCGTCCTTATCGTCACGCGCCCCGCACCCTGGATTTGGATTTGCTGTTGTTCGGCGATCGGGTGCTCGCCTTGCGGGAATTGGAATTGCCCCACCCGCGCCTGCACGAACGGCTCTTCGTGACGACTCCGCTGGCCGACCTGGCCGGCGATGTGCGCCATCCCGTATTGGCTTGTACCATGGCCGAAATCGATGGCCGTTTGCGGGCCAGCCTGGAGGGCGCCTCGGGTGCTCTCGAACCGGACGACGTCGTTCATAGGAGTCGTTACCATTGGCCGGTCTCGTTCGCCTGAACATCTGCGTCGACCGTTCGCCAGGCGTCGCCTTTTGGTGACGTGTAGGAAGGGATGAACCGAACCCGGGCGACGTCCATAGGGGACAGATCGCGGCGGTCGAAAAAGGTTCGAGCCCGGGGACGTGCTATTCTGGAAGTGCTTTCAAGGCATGGCGACCGCGCGACCACCCTCCACGGCATGCTCTCAAACCTGCGGCCACCCCCGATTCTTCGCGAACGGCGGCGCGTTTCGAGTAGGGCTCCGGCCTTAACCCTCTGGCCGTTCATCACCTGCTGGTATGCCCCTTGCTTTGGTGGGAGGCATCCGCAAAGCCACAGGAGGTTCCCATGCGATACCTTATGTTGATGATTCTGCCCCTCACATTTATGGGCTCCGCCTTTGCTTGGGATGATCCTAACGAGGAAATCGTCGACACGTACGACGAGGCCGAGCAAACTCAGGGCGAACGTTATGCCCGCGTTACCTACGCCGGCAAACACGTGGGATTGACCCACGAAGATGGATACGAAGAGGACGCGATACGAAACCTCCCGGTCGTTTCCGGGGATATGATTAAAACTCGCGGTTCCTCCTACGCCGAAATCGAATTTCTCGACGGCAGCCTGATGCAGTTTGACGACCGTACCGAGGTCGAATTTCAGGCGATCAACGAAACGTATCAAAACGAAAGTCTCAGCGTGATCAAGCTTTACGACGGCAGTATCTTCCTGCACGTGGCCGATGAGCGCGAAGGCCTGGAAAGCCGCGTCTATCGGATCGATACCGAAGACGGCTCGACCTACATCGAGGCACCCGGCATCTACCGGATCGATCTCGAAAACGGTCGCACCAAGGTCAAGGTCTTCCGCGGGTACGCCGAATTGAGCGGTGAAGCCGACAGCCAACTGATCTACAGCGGCGAGTACGCGACGATCAAAAACATGTACGCGCCCAGCCGGACCCGTTCCTTCAACTCCTTTCACGGGGACCGTTTCGAGCGTTGGTCCTACGAACGCCGACCCTGGACGCGCACGGTCAGCTCCAAATACGTATCGCCCCATTTGGTGTCCTATTCGCGTGATCTGGACGACCACGGCGAATGGCGCTACCACCACGACCTGCAAATCCACGTGTGGGTCCCCTTCGTCAAGTCCGGCTGGCGCCCCTACTACAATGGGTATTGGACCACCCGCCGCCATCGCATGACCTGGGTCTCCTACGAACCGTTCGGCTACGTGACGCACCACTACGGCCGTTGGGGTTGGACGGTGGATTTCGGATGGCACTGGATTCCCGGCCGTTACTATTCTCCCGCGTGGGTGGCCTGGACCAGCTACGACAACTACGTGGGTTGGTGCCCGCTGGGCTATTACAACCGACCCTACTATTACGGGCGACGCGGCTACAACCGGGTCGTACTGAATTATCACAGCAACCATTACTGGCATTACGTCGATGTGGACGTGGTGGTGAACCGGCGTCGGGTCCTTCCTTACCGTTCCGCCATCCCGCGGCACTCCAGCAGGCGTGTGGTGACCACTCGCTCGATCACGGTGACCCGTGACGACCTCTCTTCGGGCAGATCGTTCAGTCGGGTGGTTCGCGATCCGGGCGTCAACCGCGCACGATCCACTCGAGCGCTGGCGTCGCGAGGCGCGATCCGGGTACAGGACCGCGTGGGTACGACCGGAAGCAGCTCCAGGGTGACCCGACGGACGACCGCGGTTCCCATCCAAAGTCGCGCGACCGGAACCAAAGCCGTGTCTCGCCACACCAACGTCACCCGCAGCACGGCGAGTTCGCGTTCGGTGATCCGACGAGACCGCGGCGACAGCGGCATCACCACCTATCGCCGGGCGGGAACCACCAGCGACAGCAGCCGAACCACCCGTGGAACCGCCAGCAGTAGCCGAACCACCCGTGGAACCACCAGCAACAGCAGTCGGACCACCCGAAGTCAAGCGTTACCGCGCTCCTATCGCAACCTGGACTCCAAGGAGAATCAGGTACAACAACGACCGCGCAGCAGTCGCACCGTCACACCCAATCCCACCACGCGGCGGACCGTGCCCTCCCGCTCCACGGGAACGCGAACCCCGACTCAGACCGCACCGTCCCGCAGCTCGGAACCCAGCCGTCGCGTAACGCCGACGCGCAGCTCCGAGCCGGTACGCCAGCGGGATCAAGGAGCCTCCAATAGCCGCAGCCGCAGCTCGGCAACGCCGGCCCGCAGTTCCAGGACCACGCGTTCCACCAACAGTCGCGCCACCGGCAGTCGCTACAATGCACCGTCGCGGTCGGCCGTTCCCTCAAACTCCCGTGTGCGCGAAACGGGCGCCAGTCGGTCTTCGTCGCGAAGCTCCAGCCGCCAAAGCGCTTCTCCCGCGCCCAGGACGCGGCAACGATCGCAGAGTGCGGCGCCTTCGAGAAGCCGGCAACCCACCCGCAGCGCCTCGCCCTCCAGATCGACCAGTGGTAGTCGTCAGCAGGCGAGCCCCAGTCGCAGCACGCGTTCGCGCAGCTCGGCGACGCCCCGATCCGGTTCCAACAGCTCGAAATCACAACGTGCCCCGATTCGGCGGCGCGATCACAACGACTGATCCAATTCAGAACCAAGCCGAACCCACCTCACGCGGCGAGGGATAACCCTCGTCGCGTTTTTTTGCCAGGTTCGAGCTTTGCCTCTCCCGCCGATCGGCGCTCAGGATTCGCTTCCGGTGGGCGCGCCTCGCTCGCACCCATAGGTCGTCAGCACTCGGATGAGTCGCTTCTTTGATATCGGTTTGGTGAGATAGTCGGTCATGCCGGCGGCGAGGCAACGCTCGCGGTCACCCTTCACCGAATTGGCCGTCAGCGCGATGATCGGCAACCTGGCACCGATGGATTCCATTTTGCGAATTCGGGAAGTCGCCTCGTAGCCGTCCATCACGGGCATTTGACAGTCCATCAGCATCAGCCCGTAGGAACCCTGGGTGACTTCCGCGATCGCCTCCTCGCCGTTGGAAACCACCTGGAAGGCATACCCCAGCGAGTCGAGCAGCCTGCCGATGACCTTCTGATTGACGGGGTTGTCTTCCGCAACCAGGATCCGCATCTTTTGGGACGAGGTCGACTGTGGTTCGTCGCCGCCTGTTTTGGAGGTGCCCACGATTCTTTCCCGGGTTGCCGCCGCTCGTGGGGTGGCTTCCTCCGAGGCCCGACCGAGGAGGATTTCGAACCAGATCAGGGTGCCCTTTCCTTCTTCGCTCTCCACGCCGATGGTACCTTGCATCAGATCCACCAACTGGTGGCAAATGGCGAGACCCAATCCGGTCCCGCCGTACTTTCGTGTGGTCGATGAATCCACTTGGGTAAAAGGTTGGAACAGATGCTCGATCCGTTCCGGGGGGATGCCGATACCCGTGTCGCGGACTTCGAAACGGAGCCGGTGCCGGTTGTCTTGGGCGCCGACGACCGCGGCGTGGAGACTCACCTGACCGGAGGTCGTGAACTTGACCCCGTTCGTGGCCAGATTGAGCAGGATCTGGCGGAGCCGGATCGGGTCGCCCAAGAAAGGGGTTCGCGCTTCCGGGGTAGTGCCGATGACCATGACCAGGTTTTTCGCCTGGAGCGAGGCGCGCAGAATGGACCGCACCTCCTCGAAGACGGCGGGAATGGAGAAGGGAAGCCGTTCGAGGTCCAGCTTGCCGGCTTCGATTTTGGAAAAATCCAGCACGGTGTTCAGTTGCGCCAACAGGGCGCCTGCGCAGGCCTGGATGGTGTCGGCGCAATCCTGCTGTTCGGGGGTCAACTCGGTGGCGCGCAGGATTTCGTTCATGCCGAGGATGCCGTTCATGGGCGTTCGGATCTCGTGACTCATGTTGGCCAGAAACGCGCTTTTGGCCTGGGTCGCGACCACGGCCTCCTCCTTGGCGCGGATCAGCTCGGTTTCGGTGTGCTTGCGGATTTGGATCTCGTTACTCAGCGCGCGGGTGCGTTCCTCGACCAACTGTTCGATCTGGGAGGAGCGACCCATGGTCCACAACAGAAAGGCGCCCATCAGGGTCGTGAAGAAAAAGCCACCCACCAGGACCGACCAGGTGTCCCAGGACCGATTGGACCGCACCGCCTCCAGGGCGTGCTCGAATTCCAGGCGCCACCGGCGTCCGCCGAAGGCGATTTCCCGTGAAAGGGAGAAGGCGTTCAAAGCGCCTTCCGATGCTTCGGCGGGCCCTTCGCCGCCTTCCTGGATATCGCCGGTACGATGAAGCGGCATTCGGCCGTTGGTAACGTCGGACAGGATCAGGGTCAGACCGTGACGGTCGATGTGGCGTAATGATTCCCGAATCAGATCGGGAATGCGGTAGACGGCCACGAACATGCCGTCGACGGGGGCCGAGGACGGCGGTTCGTCCCCCTCCGTGAAAACGGGGAGGAACACCAGGATGCCGGTTTTCCCGCCGCCGGTGATATCCAGGTCGACCGGGCCGGTCGCGGTCAGGGTACGCGACATTGCGGCTTTCTCCATGGTTTTCAGCCGCGGAGGTTTGGCGGACAGATCGAAACCGAGCACCTCCCGGTTTTGTTCGAAGGGTTCCACAAAATACACGGGATAGTAGGTTTCGCGCACGGCCGCATCTATCAGGGCATCGCCCTGCATCTCGGTGATCGAAAAGGCCTCGAAGCCCTCGCCGCGGGCCTGACCTTCGAATGCGGTGCGCTCATTGCCTTTCACGCGCGGTACCCAGGACAGTGCCATCAAGGGCAGTTTTTCGATCCAACGCCGCGTCAGCGCCTCGAATTTTTCTCGCGACATGTCGGGTTGGCTTCGATGAAAATCTCGCAACACCAACAAGATCTCGGTGCCTTCCTCGAGACTGTCGCGGATCGCGTGGGTCATGGTTTCGGCAACCGTTTCCAGGTTCTTTTCCGTGCGGAGGTGTTCTTCGGTTCGCACCTCCACGAAGAAGTGAATGGAGATGACCAACAGGGAAAAGATGGGCACTGTCGTGAACCAGACCTGTCTGGCCTCGAACCGGCGGAACCGGGTGACGGTCACCGCAAACGGCATGAATACCAAAACGCCCAGGGTGTCGCCGATCCACCAAGTGAGACTGGTCAAGGGAAACTGGTTCAACTCGATTTGTCCCACGCTGAGAAGGACGAGGGGGCCGATGGTCCCGTTGACCAGGCAGCCGACGGGGCCCACCATGGTGAGGAACTGCATCAGTTTGGAGAGATGGTTGAGCGAGAGATAGGAGCGGGTGAGCCATCCGCCGACACAGGCCTGCAGCGAGGCGCCGATCGCAATCCCGGCGGCGGCTGCGATGTTGGTGACGTTCAGGGCGTTGGCGTCGTAGGAAACCCAGAGGTTGACGATGAAGGATCCCAGCCAGATGCCCGGCCAAATGCGATAACCCCAAAAGAGTAGCGCGGTCATCGCGATCCCGGCCGCGGGCCACACGGGCGCGGCGAAACCGGGAGGAATGGCCAGCAAGAGCGAAAGTCTGCCCACCACGGTATAGAGAACCGCCACCAAAATCAGCGAAAGAAACTGTAGCCGCCAGGGGTCGCTTCGCTTCGTGTTCAAGGCTCGTTCCTATGATGGATAATTTAGTTGGCCCTCATTAAGAACCAATCGGTATTGCGGATGGTTTTATCGATTATTTTTCGAACAATCTCACAAGTCCTAGGGTTCGATCTGAGGTGGTCTCATGGATATTGTGTACTAGCTATATGGGGGTATCATTGACAGGTTCCAAAAAACACTGATAGGTTGAATGCTTCGTTCGGCGCTGAATACGAGGAAATCATGGGAAAGAAACGGAAAAAAAGCAGGAAGGGAAAAGAGCCTTCGGTAAAAGATCTGTCGGTAGAGGAGCTTGCGCACCGGGCGGAACTCCATGCCGAAGCCGGCCAATGGCGACAGGCATGTGAGGTATTGAAGGTTCTTTTCAAGGCAGAGCCCCACGGATGGGGCCGAAACCTTTTCAAAGCCTATTGCGCAAGGGCGGAGAGCTTTGCCGAGAAGTCGCAATGGGGCGAAGCGCGCACCATGGTTGACGCCGCACTTTCCCTTGATCGTCAACACCACGAGATTCATGCGCTGCTACCTTCCCTCTTTCGGATGGGGCGTTGGAAGGAAATCTCCGAGATCTACCTATCGGTGGAAAAATGGGATCTGGAAAAACCGGCGAAACGGTTGATCGAATCCCATTTAGCGGCCGCGCTGATCGCTGGTGAAGACAAGTTGCTCGAATGCCTACCCGCCGAAAGCCCCCCGACAAAACACCTTCCTGCCGCCATGGAGGCGTTGGACGCCTACTGCAGCGGTGATCTCACGGCGCTCGGTGCCGCTTTGGTTCGAATACCCATCGTTTCCCCCTATCGCGACCTTCGCCTTTTTTTCAAATCCCAGATGGAGGGAGACGGATCGGCCATTGCCGGCAAGATCAAACCATCGTCCCCTTTTGCGGTGTTGTTCTCCGCGCTGCAGGACCTGCCGGATCAACCCTTGCCATTTCTTCAATTCCTCCGGGAAGAGGCTGAAGGGACAGCGTGCCTCGCTGCCCAATTCCACGGCTTGAGCCCCGCCGTGTTCCGGTTTTTCCGAACCACCACCATCGAAAACATGGATTACACCAAGTTCGTGGCGCGCGTGGTGCGAAAATTGGATCAATACGAACCGCAGACGATTCGACGCTTTTGTGAGACGGCCATCGTGATCGATCGGAAGTGGTTCTCTCGCTGCCGCGATGCATTTGGTTTCAATCAAAAAGAGGCGCTTCGCTTCGAGGCGCGGGCTTTGGAACAACATGACCTCTTTGGCGCGAGGAAGAAATGGGAGGAATACCTGGAGGCGCTCGAGGGATCCATTTCGCAAGATCGACTCCTCAAATACCGAGTGCGAATCTATGTTCATTTGGCGCGCCTGTTCCACAAGCGACTCGTGCTCGAGGAGCCGGACGATTGGGAGGACATGGACCCGTGGGACGATGAATTGGACGAGGGTGAGGATAGCTTCCAGAAAAAAGCCCATCTCGAAGCCCTTTCCCTTCTGGAACAAGCATTTCGATTGAAATCGGATGATCCCGAAATCGCGCTCGAACTGCTCAATCGTCTCTCGGATCTCACGAACACACCCGAATCCCACCACAAAGCTCACCGGCAGCGCCGTCGTACGCTTTTGCGCGAAAGCTACAAGTGTTTTCCAGACCATCCGGAAATCCAAGCCAAGGCCCTCGACGATGCGATCGAGCGCGAGGCTTGGAAGACGGTGGCCAAGATTGCCAAAACTCAGCTCGCTCGGGATCCGATCAATCACGCCTTGCGCCTCAAATTAATCGAAGCTCACTGCGCCCACGGGCTGAAAATGGTCAAGGCGAAGAAATACGATCTGGCCGCCAAAGAACTCGATCAATCTCGTGAATATCAGCGTGCGACCGTAGGTAAGTATATGATTCTCCTGCTGGATATCGTTCTCTCGAGCAGGAGGGGAGAGCTGGAGAAGGCGAAGGCGGATTTGAATCTCGCCATCGATCGGTGTCGGAACGAGCCGCAGACCTTGTTTCCCTTCCTGGTTCTTTTTCGCAACCATGGACTCAAGTCCAGGTTCAAGGCTCAGGACGAAGCCATTTTGTCGGCCATTCGAACAAGCACCCCCGAGCCGAAGGCCATCATGCAGCTAGTTGATTGGATGAAACGGGATCACGATCCCCAAGTCGTGCCGAAGATCCTCAACCTGGTATCCAGTCCCCTTTCCGCGTTTTTTTCGAAGGCGGCCAAGTTGGCGTATTCCAAAGCGGAACTCGCCCAGCTCTGCGAACTCTGGGAGGATTTGGATGCCGTCAAGTTGATGGAGCAATATGCCAAAGAAGGGGAGACCCGCTTTGGCGCGCCGTTGTTCACCTACTACCGTTTTAGCGGTCGAGCGCGAGAATTTGCCAAGCCGCTCACCAATCGAGAGGTGAAAGCTTTGTTCGCTGCCTACGAGCGAGCCTTCGAAGCCGGAAACGATCCTGCCGAAGCTCCCCTTTACAGGCTTATCGAGGAGTTGGAATTGGCTCCACGGTTCATGCAAGAAACCAAAAATCCGGCAATCCTCGAGGTGATGAGTGCGGTCGATGAATTCCTGGAGGCCATGCCGTTCCCCGAGGATATGGATCTGGACTCCATGGATCCCGAAGATGCGATCGCCATGTTGGCCCAAATCATGGAAGCGGAAGGCGTCGATTGGGATGAACCTTGAGCGTAACGATGAACGATGATTGTCACGACGATGTGGCGGGAGAGTGCATATGATCGATCCCTTCGAGGTTTTGGGCGTTCCCCGGGATGCCGATGACGCTACCATCCGACAGGCCTATTTGTCCTTGGTCCGTCAGTATCCTCCCGAAACCCAGAAAAAAGGATTTCTACGCATCAGAGATGCATTCAAGGCGATAGAAACGGAAAATCAACGAATCGACCTGGCGTTGTTTCCACCCAACATCGAATCAATGCCATCGCCTTTGGATCTCGTGGAGGAATTGTTGGAGAGCCTGGAACCCGGCATTCCCGACAAGAAAGCCATTCAAATGGCGCTGTCGGAGTCCGCACGTCGATTCAGGCTCGAGGGGCATCACTCGTGAGTGCTTTGTCGGAAAACCAAAAACAGGAACTCCTGGAACGATTTTCCCGGTACCTGGACGGTCTCGATCAGGTACCTGAACCGGAAAAGGAAATCGATCATTACCGGTTGTTCACCGAGCTCGCGGGGTTGCGCAACGAGGTTCGGCTGGAATCGCGTCAACTCAAGACCGCACTCGACCAGTTTCGAAGTGCCTTGGACCTGGCCCAATCGCAGCATCGATTGCTGACCGATCGGCTGCAAGAACGACAGGACGAATCCGCGGAACACCATGCCGGTGAGGTCGACAAGGAGCTTCTTTTGGATTTGCTCGACTTGTGGGATCGGCTCGATGCGGCCGTCCGACACCTCGAGCGGCGCCCCAAAGGCTGGCGGAGCCGTGTCTTTTCCGGCACCAATGATCTTTTGGATGCGTTGCACGAAGGCCTGACGATGCTCGGTGATCGCCTGACCGCCATTCTCGCGAGCCGGGATACTCGTCCAATATCCTGTCTGGGCCAACCTTTCGATCCTCGAACCATGCGCGCGGTCGAAGTCAGCCGTCGACCCGATTTGCAGGATGGCGTGGTTTGCAGGGAAATTCGCGCGGGATTCATGTTGGGAGAACAACCGCTGCGGCATGCCGACGTATGTGTCAATCGAACGGAGGGAGAAACGTGAAGAAAGACCTGGTTTTGGGTATCGATTTGGGGACCACCAACTCCGAGGTGGCCGTATTTCGGGAAGGACAGCCCCGTGTTTTGGGAGATCCGAAAATAATGCCTTCGGTCGTGGGTCTCGATCTCGATGGCAATCTGTTGGTGGGGGAACCGGCTCTCAACCAGTTTGCCGCCTTTCCCGACCGCACGGTGCGCAGTATCAAGCGTTCCATGGGGAAAGATGTGACCGTGACCTTGGGCGACCAAACCTATGGTCCCAGTGAGATTTCCGCGGTGATCCTGCGCAAGCTGAAACAGGTGGCCGAGAGCAGTCTCGATACGAAGGTCGAAAAGGCCATCATTACCGTGCCGGCCTATTTTTCCGATGCCCAACGTCAAGCCACGCGACTGGCCGGTGAACTGGCGGGCTTGGAAGTGGTGCGGCTCATCAACGAACCCACGGCCGCATCCATGGCCTACGAAGCGGCGAATCCCGAAAGCAAAAAAATTCTGGTCTACGATTTGGGGGGTGGAACCTTCGATGTTTCGGTCGTCGTGTTTCAGGACGACGTCGTCGAGATCAAAGCTTCGGCAGGCGACAATCACCTGGGTGGAGACGATTTCGATCAACTTGTCGTGGACCGGCTGGTCGGCATCCTGAAGCAGGCTCATGGAAAGAACCTGAACTTGGATTTCAAGGCGATGGCGCGCCTCCGGGTTGCCGCCGAAAAGGCCAAGGTTCATTTGTCTCACGAGGGATATGCGCTCATTCAGGAGGAATTCCTGTGTAAGCACAAGGGAAAGCCCGTGCACCTCAAATACGAGCTGGCCCGCAGCGAGTTCGAATCGATGATCGAACCCCTGGTCGACCGTACCTTGGAAGCGGTGCATCGCGCCCTCCAGGATGCACGATTGCGAACGTCGGACATCGACGAGATCATCCTCGTCGGCGGCGCCACACGGACACCCTGTATCGGGGCGGTTTTGGAAGCCGATTTCGGGCTCTTGCCGCGCTCGGAGATCAGTCCGGATTTGTGTGTCGCCCTCGGTGCCGCCGTTCAGGCTGGCATCACTTCCGGAGAACGGGTGGATTCGGTACTGGTCGATGTAACTCCTTATACCTTTGGAACCAAGGCCCTGATGCAGACCGGAGACGTGATGCCCTATTTGGGTTATGTGCCGATCATTCGACGCAACACGCCGATTCCCGTGTCCCACACCGAGGTGTTTTATACGACTACCGACAATCAGGATGTGGTTCAGGTCGAGATTTTCCAGGGTGAGGATCCCCATCCCGACGAAAACATCTTCCTGGGCGAGTTTCAGATCACGGAGTTGAGCAAGCAGCCCGAGGGGAGCCCGATCACGCTGAAATTGGATCTGGATGTGGATGGCATTCTTCACGTCACCGCAACGGAAAAGATGACCGGATTGGCAAAGTCCGTGGTGATCGAAGGGGTTCTGGATGTCGCGGGAGAATCCCTGGAAACGTCTCGCGAGAAAATTGCCGATTTGCTCTCGGGATCCGAGCTCGAACACGCCCTCGAGGGTGGAAACGAGGAGGATACGGGTGCCGTGGCGAAAGCCAAGCAGTTGGTCGCCAAGTCTCGGTCTTTGCTGGAAACCGTCACACAGGAAGATCGAGAAGAAATGGTCGACCTGATGGAAGCGATCGAGGAGGCCATAACGGCTGAAAACCAAGATGCCTTGGCCGAGCCCGTGGAAGCCCTCGGTGAATTGCTGTTCTACCTGGAAGAGGCTTGAGTCGGATGGAGCGTTGTCCCTTGTGTCGTGCGGCCCATCGGGGGGGTGCCCAGTGCCATCGCTGTGGTGCCGATTTGACCCTGTTGTTGACGATCGAGGACCAGGCCGAGCAGTGGCGTGTTCGGGCGATGGCGGACCTCGCCAACGGCGACCCGAATGCCGCGCGTACGGCGATCGAGCGCGCCTGCAAGCTCAAGCGAACGCCCTACGACTCGATCTTGCAGGCGTTCCTTTCTTCGGATCGAGGCTAGGCCGATCGATTTGGCGGCCTTCCTGTTCCGGTCTTGGAGGCGGCATCGCAGGCCGGGTCCGGGGCTTCCACCGCGTAGATGACGACGGGCGTACCCTTGATTTCGGTCTTACGCCAGACGCGCATTCCGTTTCGGATCGCCACCCGTTTGCTGGCCTCGTTCTGGTGATGGATGATCGAGATGACGCGCGGCTCATCCAAGGCGGCAAAGGCGTATTGGCGACAAGCGATGGCCGCCTCCGAGGCAAGGCCGTGACCCCAGAACTTTTTTGCGAGGCAATAGGCGATCTCCAACTCCCGTCGCCCCGAAAGCTCCCACACGATGAATCCGCAGTGACCGGCCAGCTCGCCCGATTCCCGGTGGATCAGGGCGTAGAGCCCAACCCCCTCCCGGGCATAGCGTTCCAGGTTGCGTTCTAGCCAGGCGACGGTCGCGGCTCGATCGCGCACGCCGCTCTGATAGAAACGCATGACCTCCGGATCGGCGAAAATCTCGGCGATGGCGGGCAGGTCCGCCGAGGTCATGCGTCGCATGAGCAATCGTGGGGTTTCGATGACCTTGTCGGTTTTCGCGTTCATGCACCGTTCCCTGTCTGCGCTCGAAGTCGTTCGGCGTGGTGACCCTTCGGTCGAGGGCCTTTCGTGCCGCCGAGAGGCGTACCGATTTTTTCCGGCAATTCCCGCGATCTCGAAAGGGCGACCTGCTAGACTGGTTCACATCCAGAGCATGTCGGTAACGAGCCTGAATCGCGGGGATGGCGCCGTAGGCCCACCCAGTGATTTCGGTGGTGGGTCGGTGAATGGTCCGTGGCCGCCCTGCCGACCCCCGATGGCTGAAAACCGGTATTCAGACGACTCGACCGGCACATCGCGCCAGTTGGAGATTGTCTCCAGTCTGGATGGGCACTAGACTATCAAAAGTATCACCAAAATCGACACAAAAGGGTCGAGCCCACGCCCGGCCGGAGGAATCGTATGATCTCAGGATGGACGGTAACCAACGCGTTGCGACACAGTGTGGCTTTTTGCTTCATGATCGGTGTTGGTTTGTCGTTTTTAGGACAGCCTGTTTTGGCTGCTGATGAGGATGATCGCTTTTTTGTCCTGGATGGCGTCACCTCTCTTTATTTTTATCCCGATGTTTTGACCAAACTGAATATCGACATCGTGCTCGAGGAACCGACGGCACGGGCACTGTGGGAAGAACGCGGGTATCGCGGCTTCGCCCTTCTTCCGGAAGGGGATGTCTCCTTCCTGGCGCCCGGCGGTGATTTCGAGGGCGTGGCGCCCTCCGAGATGGGTGGGAACAGTTTGGTGCACGATGGCGGCTTCGTGTTCGAAGTCGGCGACGTTCGCGTCGATCTGCGTCGTTTCACGATCCAGCGCGCCGCACTGCCCTGGGAATGGGCGTTGCTCGATGCGCAGGGCCGCACCTGGTTTCGGCTCCGGCATGCTCACTCCGAGTTGAAACTGGATCGCAAGCGGCTGGAACTGCGTCACATGGATTTGGCGCTCGGGCCCGCGTGGGACGGTATCCTGAAGGACCCCCATTTGCGCGAGGCCAACGTGGGCGCCGGCGACCTGATTCTGAACCTGGCCCTGCCCGAACGCATTTACCAATTTCGCGGGCTCTGCGAGCCGAATTTCGAGGGTGAGGTGGACATCCACCTGACCCAGCTCGGCACGGTGACCGTCTTCGCCAATCTCGACGGCAAGGTCGCCATGGCTCCTTCGGCGACACTCGAGAACGTGGGTGTCGCCGATGTACCCTGGTTGCGGTCGATCGTGCCCGACGGCGGCATTTCCGATCCGTCCGAGGCCGGTCAGCATCCCTATTTGATCATGGCCTTCTACCGAATGGTGGATGGGCGCATCGTCCAGGTGGGGTATTCCGACGTGAAACACGCCTTTTTTGCCGTGAACAGTGGCTGCAGTTGCCCCGGCGGGCAGGTGTTGTACGTCGGCTGTAGCGACATCTACGGGGCCAGTACGAACGCCAACCGCACCTATTTGGCACCGCGCGACGAGGTGACGGCGAGCACGGGGGAGTGGACCTCGCTCGGATCCCATTTCGATGGAGATCCGGTCGACGACCGTCGCGACCACAGCAGTGCCGGGCATGACTCCTTCGAACATCGTCTCTTCGTGCAGGAAAGCGTGTTGCAACGCGAGGAAGCGCGCTATTTCGTCGACGCCTGGTACGTGGTTCAAGGCGATATCGACATTTTCAACAGTATGGCCTACCGCGAGGTCAACCCGACCGAGGGCACCAATTGGAGCTTTCCGCCCGTCGCGGGCATGATCAACGGAACGGTGGTGGATGCCTGGGTGCCGGCCGGGACGATGGACATCGACGAGGCCAACGTCGTCGTGGACACGGGTGAAGGGCATTTGAATCTGGCGGGCAAGATGTTCGAGGAAAGTGCAAGTTCCTTCCGCTATGAATACGCCCTGATGAACCACGATTTCGACCGGCGCATTCAAAGTTTCACCTTGCCCCTTCCCGAAGACGTGGTCGTGACCGACAGCGCTTTCTTCGATGGTGACGAAGACGCGGCCAACGATTGGACCGTGGCCGTGGAAAAGGATCGGGTCGTCTGGACGGCACCCGATGGCGCCGACCTGGATTGGGGCACCATGATCAACTTCAGCCTGACCTGCAACGGACCGCCGGGATCCTTGAATCTGGAATTGGGCGTGTTGGAGCCCGGTGAATCGAACACGCTCCAGGCTGCCGGGGTCGGACCCGTCATCGCCTGTCAATCGATGCTGTCTTTTCGCAAGACCTTGCCTTCCTGGCCGGATGCGGTCGGTCTGCTGGGCCTCATCGAAACCCTCAACGCCCTTTGTCGCTGAATCGCAAGAACATAGGCAGGGACCCTTCCCGTCCCTGCCTGACCCGATTCCCGGTTTGCTTTGCGGGCACGATCGGCGGTCGACCTCCGTGTCGCCTGCGATGAAACCGCTTGTTGGCGAAGCGTTCGCAACGGCTTGATTTCCCGGATGTTCTGCGATGATCGATGGGGCGTCCCCGGGCGCGGCTCGGGATGGGGCTCGCCGATCCGGAGGAATCCTCGAAAAAACCTCCCTTTCCGATTGGGCCCTGGTTTAAGCTAGTGCCCATCCAGAAACGGAATGGCTGCCAAGCCCACGGTGGTTTGGCTGGATGGGCACGGTATCGGCTATCAGGCGTCAGGTCCCGGCAAGATCCCTGTTTGTAGGTGAATAGCTGACACCTGATATCTGACTGGCGAAACCGGCTTGAATTGGGCATCTTCCGATTTCGAGGAACCGATTCAAAAAACCGTTGTTTCTGGATGAAAACGAGCCAACCACGGTAGCATGTCGAAACGAGGTGATCGGGGTATGAGTCAAGGTCGTTTGAGCAGTGATGACATCGCGCGTTACAGCCGCCACCTGAAGCTTGCCGGTTTCGGGATCGCGGCACAGGAGAAACTGCTGCAATCGCGCGTGCTTCTCATCGGTGCGGGCGGATTGGGATGCCCCGCCGGTCTGTACCTGGCCGCGGCCGGCGTCGGCACCCTGGGCCTGGTGGACCACGATTTGGTGGAGATCCACAACCTCCAGCGCCAGATCGCCCATCAAACCGAGGCGGCCGGCACCCCCAAGGTCCGGAGCCTGGGCAGGGCCCTGGCCGAACTGAATCCCACCGTCGATTTGGAACTGCACCAGGTCCAGGTCGACGAGACCAATGTGGCCGACCTCGTGGCATCCTACGACCTGGTCATCGATGGAACCGACAACTACACCACCAGGTATTTGGTCGCCGATGCCTGCCATCTCGCCCGCAAACCCCTGGTGTACGGGGCCATCCACCAGTTCGAAGCCCAACTGTCGGTATTCGAACCCGGCAACGGTCCCTGCTATCGCTGCCTGTTTCCCCAGCCGCCCGATCCTTCCCAGACGCCCTCCTGCAACGAAGCCGGCGTACTGGGTGTCCTGCCCGGCGTGATCGGCGTGATGATGGCGACGGAGGCCATCAAGTTCCTGACCGCTGTCGGAACGTCGATGGTGGGCACCCTGGTCTTGTACAGCGCCTTGGATCAGTCGATTCGCCAGGTCCGGCTGGCGCGGGATCCCAGTTGCCCGCTCTGCGGTGACACGCCTTCGATCGTTTCGGTTCGACGCGAGGTCGTGCCCTGTTCCGCCGCGCCGACCGTGCCCGAAATCTCCCCGGAAGCGGCACGCGCGTTGATCGGTACCGATGCCCTCTGGTTGGATGTGCGCGAGCGCCACGAGTGGGACATTTGTCGCATCGACGGTGCCGAGTTGCTTCCGCTCGGTCAGTTGGCACCCGAACGTCTCGATCACCTGAATCGCCAAAATCCCCTTGTGGTCTACTGCTACAAGGGCGGTCGCAGCGCAAGGGCGGTGGCCCTCCTGCGCGACTTGGGCTTCGACGAGGCCGTCAGCCTGGCTGGTGGCATCGATGCCTGGGCGGACCGGATCGCGCCCGACATGGCCCGCTACTGAGTTTCTTGTGATTGATCGATGAGGTGGCCCTACTCGGCGGTCGCCGCTAACCTTTTTATGGAATGAGAACGATTAGGAAAACATGAAGCAAGTACTTCTGGTTGAACCCGATTTTTATCCGAGGGTGGCGATCGACGATCAGTTGGCTCCCCACGGATATCACGTCGTTTCCGTGAAGCGCGTGCGCGATGCGTTGATCAAGCTCAAAACCCAGGTGTTCAAAATGGTACTCATGAGCTACGAGGATGTGGATCCGGCACTTCGGTTCCTGGCAACGCTCCGCCAAACCCAGAACAAGATTCCCGTCATCCTGTTGACCAAACGTCCCACCCAGGAGGACCTCTTCCGCCTGATGACCTTTCCGCCGATCGAAGTCATGGTCAAACCCTATTCGCTCCACAAGTTGCTGGATCGCATGGACGCGATTTGCAAGGGGATCGAGTCGTGATGGATCGCGAGGTACGTGCCCGGGTGGTCAAGGTCGAGGGTTCGACCACCACTTTGGGCATCTACATGGAAGGCGTCTGGCACCGGATCAAGGCGCGAACCGAGGTTCGGCTGTGCGAAGGGGATTGGATTCGCGGTCATTTGATCGTCCCGCCCGACGGCTCGATGCTGGTGTTCAAGCTCGACGAAGTCGAACGACGCGCGGCGACCGAGTCGCAAGAAACCCATCCCAGCCGAGGTGGCTTGGATCTCGAGGCCTGATCCGGTCCTCGTTCAAGGTGATACTCATGGATCGACCGCCCCGAAAACCCACCAAGGCCGTCGGCCTCAAATACGAGCACGGCAAGGACGCGAAACCCTACGTGGTGAGTCGTGGGCAAGGGGTGATCGCCGAGGAAATCCTGCGGGCCGCCCGTGAGAATCAGGTACCCATCAAGCAGGACAGCGGCCTGGTGGAGACCCTGCTGAAATTGGACTACATGCAGGAGATCCCCGAGGAACTGTTCATGATGGTGGCGGAGGTTCTGGTGTTCGCCTACGAGGCTCTGGGCAAGGACATCGATTGAGCGGGGAGTGCGGCTGAAGGGTCGAACCCGGCAGATGGAACCTGAATGCCGGCACCGTACTCGTTCAGCCAAAACTCAGAAGCCAGGGTCCGCTCGTTTGCGATGAGTGCCCTGATGGACGCGGCGTCATTCTCCCGCTTCCACTTCCAAGGCACGCGCCAGGTTCGGGGCCAGAAACGAGAAACCGAGGTCGCCGATGGTCGGATAGCTGTTCAGGCGGGCATTGACGCCTTGGGGCATGCCCGGGCCGGTCCACGGCAGGACCTTGAGAATGCGATGGGTCGTGTATCCCGCGAATTCCCGTTCGATGAGAAGTTGTTGCAGTTGTGCGCGGGTCGCGGATGTCGGCGCGATGAGGGCGACGTCGCCCTCGATGGAGGGGTGGTGCAGCACGTACAGCAAGGCACCCAGTGCGTCTTCCTGGCTGATCCAATGGAACTGGGGCGTCTTGGCCCCGTTGCGCAGAAAGACGAACGACTCCAGTCGCAGCAGCAACTCGGTGAGCTGGTGCATCGATCGGGTGATGACACTTCCCAAGTGAAGCCTGACGTGGCTTTCGACGACCGAATCCAGTCGAGGTAACGGATCTTCCGCCGTGGCTTCGGGATCGACCGGGCCGAACTCGGAGAAATCGAGCGCGGGATCGGTCACGAATCGATCCATCGAGGGGTGGAAACCGCTCAATTCAATGAGGCGCACGCCGTGGTTTCCGGACACCGAAAGCGTCTTGGCGAGGTGGTCCAGGTATGCGAAAGGATCTCCACCGGAATCGGACGTCGCATAGGGAATCCCCGTGTGGATCAAGACGCTCGTGTCCTCCAGCGGGTACCGGGTACCCTCCCCGAAAAAGGGGCGAAATCGGTAAGGGCTCACGCCGGTATCGGGTGTGGGTTCCATGTGGTACAGATGGTGGCCGCCGAGCGAGAGAAAGGCCGCCATCGCGCGCACCAGTCGTGTGGCACGGCCGGCGATGACGATGGTCATGGGCTCGGTTGCGTAGGCCGCATGTCGGTCGAGATCGTGAAAGGTACGGAAATGGCGCAGCCGAAAGGTTTTTTCCAGGTCGCGGTAGATCAAATGGGTGCCGAAGAGTGCGCCGATCGGTCCCAGCGGTGGCGTGAACCGGATTTCGTCGCGCAGGATACTGGTTTCGTCATCTTGGGGCACCATGCGGTGTTCGTGGCGCCATTGGCGAAAGGGGCCGACCTCCTGTACGTCGACGAAGCTCCGGCCGGGCCGACAGTCGCAGTGACGTGCCCGCCAGCGAACGGGTATCGGACCCTTGTACAGTTTGAATTCAAGCACGGCGCCATCCGAGATACCCCCTTCCTGGTGGAGGATCTCGGCCTGGATCCACGGCGGAATCAACCGGAAAAAGGCACCGGGTCTCTCGTGATACCGGAATAATTCTTCTGCGGAAACCGGCATGCGGGTTTCCAGTACGAAATGCGGCATGGGGTGGCCAAGCGAGATGGGATTTGCGCGAGGTGCGGCGAGTCGAAGTATAACGTGCCGGGACGAGGCCACCAACCGGCGCGTGCGCTGCGACGGGACAGGTGCCCCGAAGGTGCGAAAGGGTCCTTTACTTGCGGCGAATGGCGCGGTGCATTTCCTTGTCGATCGCCCGCTCGATGAACAGGCAGTAACGGTCGATGTAATTCATTCCGTTGTCCTCGTACATCAGCCACGGATTCATCAAGGTGTGTCGAATCACGTAGATATGGTCCGCCTCACGGGTGCGGTCGGAGACGTGTTCGCAAAAGGTCTCGGGATTGATTCCCAGCTCGCTGAGGATGCGATTGGCTTCCTCGGTTTCGAGGCCGGCCTTGAACAGGGAAGTACAGGACCCGAAAAAGTCGTGGGCCTGGAGCGGCTGGTTGGGATTGATCTTCATGTTGTTGAAGACCTTGCGCGAGAAGTGGTTCATGAGGGCCAGGTAGGTGTTGTTCTTGGGGTTGATGGCGAAGCAGATGAGGTTGGTGTCGGGCGGGAAGGGAACCGTGATGGTCACCAATCCCTTGAGTTTCTTCTTCACTTCCTGGATCTTGTCGAAAAAGTACTCGCAGGCGCGCATGGACTGAGCCATGATTTGGCCGAAGCCGTCGTGGTGCAGTGGGATACAGCGGTGGGTCACGTAGGCCGCCGCCGCGGCCGAGCCGGGCTTGGAGCCCTCCATGATGTATTGACCGAGACTCAACAACTTCTTTTTCACCGGTAACTTGGTGGAGTCTTCCTTGACGTCGAACACGTAGGCCGCTTTCTGGCTGATGAAATCCAGGACACCCGAGTCGCGGCTCACGAAGGCACCGCAGGGAAAGGGCAGGTAGCCCAGCTTGTGGGGATCGACGGTCACCGAATCGCACTCGGCCACGGCCTTGAAGGCCAGCCAGGTGCCTTCGTGGGGGAAGTAGTTGAACTTGCTGCGAATCTCGTCGTGGGGGATGAACGAGCCGTCCGGCATACGGAACAGGGAGGCCATGTACCCGCCCCAGGCCGCGTCCACGTGAACCCCGAAATAGAAACCCTTTTGGAAGTACTTTTTGCGGAATTCCACGATGCGGTTGATCGGGTCGACGGAACCGAATTCGGTGCTGCCCAGGACGCCGACGACGCCGAGCACCGGGATTTGCCGCCGGTAGTGGTCCTCGAGCAGCTCTTCCAGGTGTTCCATCTTCATGCGCATGTGCCCGTCGGTATTCACCGGAACCAGGTTACCCGAGCCCAGGCCCAGGATCTTCATGGACTTTTCCCAACTGTAGTGAGCCGAAACCGGAACCATCAACACCGGCAGTTTCAGCTCGGGATGTTTCAGGAAAAACCCGGCCATGCCCAGGTGCGCCACGCTCTCTTCCATGATCTTCCGGGTGAAGGTGTGGAAATCCTTCTTGTTCTGGTTGCTCTTGATATGGGAAATACATTCGCGCATCAGCAGCACGGTTTGGCGAATGGAGAAATTGAAAAGCTCCCACTTGGTGTATTTGCCGAGCGGTTGGCGTTTGGGGCCCACGTTGGGAAGCGTGAGCTCCAGTGCCTGGGCGGCCTCGGCGAGTGCGAGCGGGTAGCAGCGGACCGCGCGCAGGTTCCACACGCCCTCGTAGTTGGCCACGGTGCCACCGGAGGTCAAGTGACCCCAGGCATTGGGTTCGCGATCGTCGTCGATGTTGTAGCCGAACATCCTGGCCAGTTGAAAGCCCACTTCCAGTTCTTTGTCCAAGGTGGCCGGAGCGGCGTCATCGCTGACGTTGTTGGGGTTGTAGAGGATGGTCATGATTTGGGCGAGGACGCCGGGAAGCAGGAGATCGGCGGCCATGTGGCCCATGTAGCGAGGGCTGAAGAAAGGGACCGATTTTTTGAGATCCGCGCTGAGGGTGTGCAGTTCCTGTTGCATCTGGGCCAGGAACTCGTTGAAGTGCTCGCGATAGGGCGCGTTGGTGGGAATCGGCGGCCGGTTTTCGGGATGGAAGTTGCGGCGCCAATAGGCGTGATCGCGCAGGAATTCGAGAAGGATCTTTTCGAAGACATGATCGTTTTCGGCGTATGCACCCATGTAGTAGGGGTGCATAAAACTCAGATCTGAATTAGGCATGCCTTCTCCCCGAGTCAACTAGCTTATTTTGCAATAATTTGGTTGAATTCTACCTGTAAAACCCATGTGTGGCAATAAATTATCGTGGATCGGGAGATGGCGCGACCGCCGTGAATCGCTCGTTTTTCGGACCCGTCAAAAGCCGGTATTCGAGGTGTTTTTTTCTATCTTGTGCGGGTCGAACGCCTTACCGACGAGACAGGGATCCATCGCCGCGAAAAGCTTCGCGAAAGCGAAGCGACGCGGGGCGTGGCCGCGAAGGTCGATGTGAGATTTCCACGAAAAAACGAGGGTGTTTCGTGGCTGTCGATCAGGCATTTTTCAAGAAAAAAGCCACGTGGAAGTCAGGAAGAAACCTGCCTTGCGTGACTTTTTTACGATTGTTCGCTTGATTGAATGCTCAACCGGGGAGGGTGAGTATCTCGTGCCCCGTCTCGGTGACCAGGATGGTGTGTTCGAACTGGGCGGACAAGCGTCGATCACGAGTGTAAACCGTCCACCCGTCGCCCTTGTCGAGCTCGGTATGCCAGGTGCCTCCATTGATCATGGGCTCGATCGTGAAGGTCATGCCGGGAACGAGAGGGCAGTCGGTGGTCGGATTCGGGTAGTGACAGACCTGTGGTTCCGCATGGAAGACGGTACCGATGCCGTGACCCGTGTACTCCTTGACGACGCCGAGATTGAATTTTTTCGCGTAATCCGCGATCGCGCGGCCCACCTCGATCAGGCGACCACCCGGGCGGACCGTTTCGATACCGAGTCGAAGGCACTCGCGCGCCGTTTCCGTGACGAGTCGCGCTTCTTCGGAAGGCTCACCCACGTAGACCGTGCGGCTGGTATCGCCGAAATAGCCGTCCAGGATGCAGGTGACGTCGATGTTCACGATGTCGCCGTCTTTCAGGACGTCGTTTTCGTTGGGGATCCCGTGGCAGACGACCTCGTTGATGCTGGTACAGCAGTTCTTGGGGAAGCCGCCGGGGGTGATGACCGGGTTGCGCGGATCGGTGTGGCCTTTCGGGTAGTTGAGCGGCGCCGGGTAGGCGCCCGCTTCGAGCGTCATCTCCAGGACCCAGTCGTCGATCTGCTTGGTCGTGATGCCTGGCACCACCTTGGCGCACACGGTATCGAGAATGTTGGCGGCGAGGCGGCAGGCAGCGCGCATTTTGGGCAATTCTTCCTTGGTCATGATGGGAACCGAGCGATCGGGCCGCTTCATTTGGGTTTGGGCCTTGGTGGTCGTCGCCGGTTTTACCGCGCCGGGTCTCCCGTGACACTTCTTGTATTTTTTACCGCTCCCGCAAAAGCAGGGATCGTTGCGTCCGATTTTGTTCAATGCTGCCCCCAGAAAAAATTGGCTCACCGGTGTCTTGGGCCTGGATTGCCGCGCGGCACCCGAGTCGGCGCCCTCGCTCGCGCTGGATCCTATGCCCAAATACGCATCGAGTTAGCGATTACAAAAACTCGTGGCCGTGAAAGAGAAACGCGATGCTCGTGTCGTCGAGTACGGCACCGGCGCCGGCCGGGATGATGCGTACCCAGTGAATCCCACCGGCGAGAGCGGTGTGCGACCGTGGAGCCGGGGATGTGGTGAAGAGGTGGAAAGACCACATCCCATGCCCTCCCTCGGCGGTTCCGGAGAAGGGTCTGCCTATTATGGTGCAAGACAACGGATGAACACAAGAGGGGGCTTGATCCCCGCTTCCAAGGCCTTGAAAACCTGTGTGCCGCTCACTTTTCCCGAGGAAGGATGGGGACGTTGGATGGGGCGGCGATTCATCGCGAGGGCTTGTCGCGCCGTGACCGTTTACCGACCGGAATCCTTCCGCGCCACCGTACTTTGGGAATTCGACTTGGGTTGGTCAATCCAATCGTGTCAAAATGGACACGAGGCGGTCGTGATCCGCTGCTTGCGGGACCCGTGATTCGGTGATTTCTGAGGAAGAGCCTACTTCATGATTAAAAAAGATATCGTCAAACAACTGCACGAGCTTCACGGCGGCATGACGCTCGCCGAGACAGAAAGTCACACCAATAAACTCCTGGAAATCATGAAGGAAATCTTTCAGGGTGAAGAAGCCCTGACCATCACCCATTTCGGCAAGTTCCGCCGCAAGAAACGGGCGGTTCGCGACGTGGTATTGCCCTCCGGAAAACAGGTCATTTCCTCGGCCGGTGAACGGGTCCAATTCATTCCCAGCCCCAAGTTGAAGGCGTTCATCAACACCGGTGAGGGTGGCGAACCGTCCTGACGGATCTCATCGACCGAACTCCCGGGGGCGGATTCCTTTCTCTACATTAATAAAAGGAGCCGGTTGCCGAACGAATCGGCAGTTGGTCGGAGTCGTGTTCCATGGCCGAACCAAACGAGCAAACCACCTTCGACGATTTAATGGGCGAAGATGAGCGCGGGCCCAATTCTGCGCCCGACGTGCCCGCCGGTGGCGCCACGCCCGAGGTTGCGTCGTCGGAGAATCGCGACATCGATTCCGGTCCGGAATCGCCCCTGCCCGATGCGGATCGGGTAGCGCAAGCGGCGCCACCGCAGGTGGATGAATCGGACGATCTGCATCAAGAGCCTGTCGCTCCGGATGCCGCGGAGGACCCCGGCGAGACGACGGAAAGCGAATCGGCGCGGCCCTCGGAGGAAGCGGCTCCCGCACCGAGCGGATCGGATGCCGGCACCGCTCGGGCGCGAGGCGATGTCCAAAAGCCGTCCCAAGTGGGGCGAACGCGACGCGAATTGCTCAATCCCGACAAGGTTTTTTACAAGATGGGCGAGGTCTGCGAGATCTCCGGACTCGAATCACACGTGCTCCGCTTTTGGGAGAGTGAGTTCGAAGTGCTCAAACCGCGCAAAAACCGCGCGGGCCATCGGATCTTCACCCACGACGATATCGAACTCGTGCTGCGCATCAAGCGCCTGCTCTACGACGAGGGATACACCATTCCCGGAGCTCGAAAAAAGTTGGAAAACCCCGGGGAAGATGTGGAAGAAACCCAGGACGAAACCCTTGAAAGAAAGCATATCTTGAATGAAATAAGTGGGATAAGGCGCTCCATCGAATCAGTTATAAAATTGCTTGACGGTGTATAGCAAAGTTCCTATAATCTCCCCCTGTTGCATCGGTCGGAGCGTGGCGCAGTCTGGTAGCGCACTCCCTTGGGGTGGGAGAGGTCGGAAGTTCAAATCTTCTCGCTCCGACCATTTCCACTCTCCCGCACGAGCGGTGAGAGTGAGAGACAAAAAGAGCCCGATGGGCTCTTTTTTTGTATCTGGACACACCTTCATTTCATTCATGTCGCGAACTTTTTTGCCCTAGTCGCTCTCGGAAGCGGAGCCCGGTGTGGCCATAAGGGGCCTTTCGAGGCCATGTTAAAATAACGAGCTTGTCGCGCTACGCGAAGCTGGCGACGAGCGGACCTAGTGACAAGTGGAGGCGGCATGGCCAGGATCGCAGGGACCACGCACCGCAGAAAAGGCGGCGTCATCATCAAGAGCGTGGCGCCCGAATCGTTGGCAGAAGCCTGTGGGCTCGAGCCTGGGGACAAAATCTACAGCATCAACGGTCATGTCATTCCCGACAGCCTCAGTTTTTCCTTCAACATCGCCATGCCGGAACTGTACATCGTCGTGGAGAAGGCCAACGGCGACCGCTGGGATCTGGAAGTCGAAAGCGATGCCGACGCGTCCTTCGGCGTCGCGTTGGAAGAAGACGACATCATGCTGTGTCGCAACAAATGCGTGTTTTGCTTCGTGGATCAGAACCCCAAGGGCTACCGGCGATCGCTGCTGATCAAGGACGAGGACATTCGCCTTTCCTTCATGTATGGCAACTACTCCACGCTTTCGTCGACCGACAAGGAAGAGGAAGATCGGATCATCCGCGAGAAGATCGACCCGCTGTACGTGTCCGTGCACGCCACCGACCCGGAAGTCCGGGTATTCATGTTGAAAAGCAAAAAGCAGGGCAACATTCTGCCGCGCCTGAAGCGCTTTGCCGACAACGGCATCTCGTTTCACGCCCAGGTCGTTTTGTGTCCCGAGGTCAATGACGGGCCCATCCTGGCCAAGACCCTGAACGAATTGGCCGAACTGTATCCGCGTTGCCTTTCGATCGCCGTGGTGCCGTTGGGTATTACGTCCCATCGCGAGAAACTGACCGTCTTGAAACCCGTGTCCGACGATTACTGCCGCAACACCATCGATTTCTGCCAGGAGTTTCGCGACCGCTTCGAGCGCGAGTTGGGCGATCCGCTGGTTTACTTGGGCGACGAATTCTATTTGCGTGCGGGACGGCCGATTCCCGCCAAACCCGATTACCGTGACTTTCCCCAGATGGAGAACGGCATCGGCATGGTGCGCCGCTTCGTCGACAGCCTGGCCGAGGAGATGGCGGCCTACCGCATTCCGGCCGACACCAAAGGGACGCTGGTGACGGGAACCCTTTTCGGCCCCGTGCTGCAGCAGTGTATGGACCGGTTGAACGCCCACTTCGGCACCTCGATCCAGGTCGCCGCGATCCGCAACGATTCCTTCGGCCCGACGCTGATCACCGTGGCGGGCCTGGTTCATGGCCGGGATACCATCATGCAGTTGCGCGGCAAGGATTTGGGTGATTTCGTGGTGTTGCCGCACGTGATGATGAAGGATCCTCACCAGGATCCGATCCTGATCGACAATTACTATCCCAAGCACCTGGCCGCCATGTTGAAAGTGCCGATCGTGGGGACCGGTAACACGGCTGTGGAACTGCTGGACGTGCTCAGTGACTGGAAGTCGCACGTCCTGGCTTGGACCCCCAAGCCCGGCGAAAAGGTGAAGCTGCCCGGAACACCCGCACCCTTGCCCACGGCGGTCTGACCGATCTGGCTCCCCATCGGCGTCGCTCGGGTAGCCTGCTCAACCAATCGAAGTGAATCGCTAGGGAGTTCCCGCATTTGTGAGAGGGGCGTCGTTGCGGTAAGTTGGCCCGCCGGGCCGACACTTCGAAGCAGCCCATGCTTCGTAAGATCGAGTGGTATAAGAGCGAAGCAGATACGTCGGGCTTCTGGATCTCTCGAAGATCGATTTCGATCTTTGCTCAACCTATAAATCTGAAGCTCCTCTCACGATGCGGGAACCGTAGACTTTGCGACCTCGATGACGCGCTGCGTCGGAGATATTTGGCTTCGCTCTTTAGCGTAACCCACTTCTGCTCCTTACGTTGCTTCGAATGGTGGAGCAAGCTGCTCCACCTACAGGCCTTACGCCCCTCTCGCGATGCGAGGACTTTGCACTTTGCGACCTTGTTGGTGTTCGATTAGGGAGAAAATCGGCTTCGCTCTTTGGTGTAATTCACTGTAGTTGCTTGAGTCGCTTCGACGCGTCGGCCCAGCGGGCCAACCTACAGGCCTGACGTCCCTCTCACGATGCGGGGACCTTGGACATTTCGACTTCGGATTGGGGTCGCGAGGGAGATTCTGTGCTTCGCTCTTTGGCGCAATCGACTGTCGCTGCTTGGGTTGTTTTGATTAGTCGGGCTGGCAGCCCAACCTACAGACCAGACGACCCTCTTTGAATGCGGACACTGCCAAGATGCGCACTTCGCGCGTCGGCCCAGCGGGCTTACCGCCCCTGATGCCCCTGCCTGGCCTTACCGGCCCTGCACGACGAATCTCTCAACATTCGGGGACTCCAGGCAGGTTTGTTTCGAGAGAGAAAGCGCGGGTGGCTGCGGGTAGGGTCTATTATTTTTTGGTGTCGATCGGTGCGAATTCTCGAGTGCCGAGCGTCTCGATCCACGCCTTCGCCAGGTCCAGGCAAAGCGCCCGGTCGGCGACTCTTTCAATGGGAACAGCGCCAATGACGGCATTCGTGGCGACGGCCGCCTTACAGCGGGAAAGCGTGTTCAGCGAGATGGTGTCTTCCCGAACCTGCGCGCATTCCATGACCCAGCTTCGCGCGATGCCCGGCAGCAGTCCCTGCCGCGTCGCAGGCGTCACCCAGGCTTCGTCGATCATGAAAAAGAGGTTGTGGGTGCTCGTTTCGAGAATGCAATCCCCAGCGTCCACGATCAAGCCGTCGTGACAATCTGCGGCACGAGCCTGGTCGAAGACCCACTGGTACCCGAGGCGGGAACCGGTTTTATAACATCGCCACGCGTCGTTGACCCCGAATCTGCGGGAACTCAGATGGAGGTGGAGCGGCTGCGGTTCGACGGGTTGGTAAGGCCGCGTGGTGACGAACAGTTCCGTGCCGTCGGCGCTTCCGTTGGACCAACGCCCACCGGTTTTGGCCAGGGTCACCCGTGCGATGCGATCCTGTCCCAATGCCAGGTGTGCCGCCAGCCGATCGAAGAACCGTTTACGGCTGGGAGGCTCCAGCGACAGGGCCGCCGCTCCCTGGACCAGGCGCTCGAAGTGGGCGTCGGCACGCCAGAGCTTCAGGCCTCGCGCCCACATCGTTTCGAACAAGCTGTAGCCGTAGAGGGCGTAATCCTCGAAGGCGCCCACCGGCTTCGGCTCAGCCATTCGGGTCGAGGACACTGATGTAGGGCAGGTTGCGGTAGTACTCGTCGAAATCGAGTCCGTAACCCACCACGAACTTGTCGGGAATGCTGAAGCCGCGATAGGCGATGTCGATTTCCTCGACACGGCGGCTCGGCTTGTCCAGCAGGGTACAGACCTTCAGGCTGTTGGGATGGCGCACCGTCAACAGTTCCAAGGTCTTGTGGAGTGTGCGACCCGTATCCACGATGTCCTCGATGATCAGGACGTCCTTGCCGGCGATATCGATGTCGAGATCCTGGAGGATCTTGACGCTTCCGGATGACTCGGTGTTCGATCCATAGCTGGAGGCACGCATGACGTCCACGCGAATCGGTACCTTGATGTGGCGTACCAGATCGGCGCAAAAAATGATGGAGCCTTTCAACAGGCAAACGCCGAAGATATCGCGACCCGCGTAGTCCGCGTTGATTTCGGCACCCAACTCCGCCACTCGGCTATTGATTTGAGACTCGTCGAACAGAATATCGGTGATCTTACCGCGCATGGTTCATCTCCCGTGAAGTTTCGAAACCGTCTCGACCGGCTGGTGCCGGCAGTGGTTCGACATTCGCTGGTTTCGTTCCCGCTCAGAAAAAGGAGCACTGCTCGGCGTTGGGATCACTCTCGCAGCGGTCCAGGTCGGGAATGCCGGCCAGCATGAAAATCAGCGGGTTCCACACTTCGGGATCCAGATTGAACATGGTTCCGAGCCGGTGGCGATCCGAACATTGACGCAGGATGGTGACCATGCCGGCGTGGTTGAGGATCGAAAGAAAACCAAGCGTGGGTTCGACGGGAATCCCCGGCGTTTCATGCGTTTTCTGGAAGAGAAGAATGAGGTAGGGCAGGCGGGTGACCACCTGGGCGAGATCCTCTTCCGGCATATCGGACGACAACACTTCCAAAGTGCGCGCGATGGTCTCGGGGTCTTCGATGATGACCCAATGATATTCGCCGGGATCTATGTCGATGTAGCGGTTGAATTGAGTGATGGCGCGCTGCACCAAGCCTTTCAGACTGGTGTTGAGGCGAACGAATTGAAGTTGTTGTCCCATTCGTGTAACTCCGATGTTATCAATCGGTTTCCCTATTCGGGTGGAATCATCCCACGGACGCTTAACTTATACTATACGCCGCCCCTGCCCGCAACCTTGCTGATGCGAAACGCGGAACCCGGGGTTCGAGGGTGCCGGTTCGTGGAGCGCCCGGTCGAAGTGCTCGCCGGGCGAGGGGTGCTCGTTCGGCTGGTTTTACGGGCCGCACCGTGTGGATCTGACGTCGGAAGTGTGCCGCGTCGAGAACAAAGGTGACCTGAATAAAAAAACCGACCGAAGGGTAAATCCCGCCGGTCGGTGTCAGGGGTCGCTTGTTGCCTTTGCCACTCACCACATGTGACCCTCAATTGCGAAATCGCTGCCGCCCCCCCGGGCGTTGGCGCCGGGGACCCTGTTGTAATTCGCGGGCCTGTCTCTGAACCTTCTTCTGGAACTTCACATAGAACTTGAAGAACTGAAGTGACTCGTCGGGTGTCAGTTTCTCGCGGATCTTTCGGTACATGTCCAATTCGTTGTCGTGAAGGTCCTGCTTGACCGCCATGTACTGGTCGAGCAACTCGTTGGGATCGCCCTCGCCGATGTTGACCCGCATGTTGAGTTTTCTCTGTTTTTGTCGGAGTTCGATCTGGCGGGCTTCGAACTCGTCGAGGATTTCGTTGACCTCGAGCAGTTTTTCATCCGAGAGGTCGAGGCTCTTGCGCGACTCGGCCAGGCGAATGAAGCGAAGCGTTTCGCGAATCTCGTTCACGCGGGGGTTGTCCTGGGCCGAGGCTGCGGCCCCGGCGAAGGTGAGCGACACGAGAATGGCGAGCCCCACCGTCTTGACGATCCGAACGAGTTGCAACATAGACTATCCTTTCTGATCCCACATGGACTTGAGTTCTTCGCCGTCGAAGCTGTCGGGTTCGAAGTAGAGGTCGATGGCCTCGCTCTCGGTGCCGAATTCGTCGATGAGTTCCAGGTCCCACTCATCGGTGAAGGCATCCTGGGACGTGAGGTCTCCCAGTGTCGCGTCGTCGTAGAGTTGAACCAGGAACTGGAGGTCCACCTGGTTCATCGAGGCCAGGCTCGGTGAATCGTAGGCTTGTTGGGGACGCAGGGTCAGAAACGCCACCAACAGGATCAGGGCTACGGCACCGGACATCCAGATGGGTGCGCGCAACCATTTGTGCCACCAAGCGGTTTGCCGGCGCGTTTGTTCTTCGGCCAATCGGTTCTGCAACCGGTGATTGAACTGGTTCCAGTAGTCCGGTCCGGGGTCCGGCACGTCCAGCTCGGAGATTTCTTCCAATAGATTCACGAGTTCGCGATCGTCGGCGTGTTGCGGCGGGCGCGTGGGATCGTCCAGATAGGCCTCGATTGCTTTCTTGTCCATAAATCGCTCCTCAGTTCATCCACGCGCGAAGCTTTTTCAGCGCATTGAACACATTGGCCTTGACCGTGCCTACCGAGCACTTCATGATCGTCGCGACTTCTTCACATGTTAAATCTTGGAAGGTTTTCAATAAAAGGGTTTCCTTCTGTTTGGGCGGCAGTTTGTTGATGGCTTCGTAGAGATCGCGTTTGCGTTCGTCGAAAATGAGCCCTTCTTCGTAACCGGGTGGGTGGATCTGCTCGTGATCCTCTACCTGATCGCCGCTGTCCTTGGTGATGCGGCCGCTGCGCGTCATGTTGATGCTGAGATTGGTGCAGATTTTGAGAAGCCAGGTCTTGAGAGAGGCTTCCTGGCGAAAGGTGCCCAGGTTCTTGAATGCCCGAATGAAGGTTTCCTGGGTGAGATCGTCGGCTTCCGCGTGGTTACGGGTAAAGCGGTAGGCGATGGCGTAGACCTGTTTGCGATATTTCATCGTGATTTGGGCGAATGCGGCCTCTTCTCCGGCCAAAAAGCGTTCGATCAGGGCCGCATCTTCGGACTTATTCATCACCTGATTTGTCACGAATGTTCCTTGGTCCGCCAGAGTAATCAATGTTCCTGCCTCGCAATCCTGTGGTAGACCAGCTACTTGCCGGTTCAACTGAGCTCAATTGCGGGGACCGATGAATTCCGGATTGGGTTTAAAGGAAGATTGAAAAAATTATACTCGGGATGGGGTTGCCTTGCGCGAAGTGATTTGGATCACCGGAGCGGGCTCGTGAGGGCGGCCCAGGAGGAGCCGCTCGGCTTTACCCCCGCGCGGCTCCATGTTACAACCTCCAGGAGCCGAGGCCCTTGAGATTCGCCGGCAGCGCGGTATCTGGAAGGGCTCGAGTGGGTTGAAGGAGCCGGATGATGGGACGATGGATTCCTCTGATTTTCTTTAGCTGGAGCGCATGCGGCATCGAGGTCGGTGCGGACGGCGAAGGCGACGCCTACATCGCCCGAGTCCGCGAGAGCTTCCTCGCTTTCAACCCGCGTGCCGAACTGGGATTGGTCCTGCGCGGCTACCCTTGGTTCGAGAAGCGCACCTGGTCCTTCGCAACCGAGAACGGCGTGCCCACCGTGACGTTCGTGGGTGTGGTCGATGACGCCAAGGCCGTCGCCGATTTCGAGGCGCGCAACAAGTATCGTTGGCGCGATGCCTTCAAGTCGATGCAACTACAGGCCGCCTATCCGTTGACGCGGGACAAGCGGAAGTTGAGCTTCGCGATTCATTTCGCGTTCGAGGACGACGCCCGAAACTTCAAGATTGCGGGCGGCACCCTGGGTGTCCAACGCGAGTCCGATGGCGTTTGGGTCTACGAAACGCTGGAGCAGCGCGAGTTGGACGCCCTGATCGAAGGACTCTTCGGGCGCCAGGACCCCTACCTGATTTTGGTTCGAGGCCTACCCTATAAATAGGCGTGCCGTGCTAGGCGCATGATTCGCCGATCACCCGGGCGATGGCCGACGTCAGGGTGGCGACCTGATCGGATTGCATGATGTAGGGCGGCATGACGTAGATCAGCTTGCCGAAGGGGCGGACCCAAACCCCGGCCTCGACGAATTTCGGTTGGATGTGGACCATGTCCACGGGCGCCTCCAGCTCCACCACGCCGATCGCACCGAGCACGCGGACATCGGCCACGCCTGGCAACGCGGCACAGGGCGCCAGTCCGAGGCGCAGGTCCGCTTCCAGATCGGCGATGCGCTCCTGCCAGGGTGATTCGCGCAGAAGCGAGATACTGGCCGCGGCCACGGCGCAGGCGAGGGGATTGGCCATGTAGGTGGGGCCGTGCATCAACGGACCGCGAGCGGAAATCGTGTCCGCGACGTCCGCGGTCGTCAAGGTGGCCGCCAGGGTCATGTAACCCGCCGACAGCGTTTTGCCGAGGCACATGATATCGGGTGTGATGCCGGCGTGCTCGCAGCCGAACATTTTGCCGGTGCGACCCAGGCCGGTGGCGATTTCGTCCAGGATCAACAGAACCTGGTGGGTATCGCACAGACGCCGCAATTCACGGAGGTACTGCGAATGGTAGAACCGCATCCCGCCGGTGCCCTGAACGATCGGTTCCAGGATGACCGCCGCGATTTCGTCGGCGTGGGCGCTCAGGAGCTCTTCCAGCGCGCGAATGTCCTCGGGATCCCAGGTCGCGTTGAAGCCACAGCGAGGTGCCGGTGCGAAAAAGTGTCGGGGCAACATGGGCGAAAACCATTCGTGCATGCCGTTGACCGGGTCGCAGACCGCCATGGCGCCGAAGGTGTCGCCGTGATAGCCGCCGCGCACCGTGAGCAGCCGGTGCTTTTCGGGGAAACCGCGCGCGTGTTGGTATTGAAGCGCCATCTTGATCGCGACCTCCACCGAAACGGACCCGCTGTCGGCAAAAAAGACGCGTTCGATGGAGTCCGGGGTGATGTCCACCAGCGCTTCGGCCAGGTTGATCGCCGGTTCGTGGGTCAACCCGCCGAACATCACGTGGGCCATGCGGTCGATTTGGGCGTGGGCCGCCTCGTTCAGGCGCGGATGATTGTACCCGTGGATCACCGACCACCAGGAGGCCATGCCGTCGATGATGCGACGCCCGTCCGCGAGGGTCAGGTAGACCCCGTCGGCGCCCACGATCGGAAATACCTCGGGTCCCTTCCCGAAAGCCGTGTAGGGGTGCCAAATGTGGGCGCGATCCCATTCGATTTTTTGCTGCCAGGTCGTCGTCGTGAGTTGGGCCAACGGGTGCCTCCAAAATCCGCCGAATCGGCGTGTTCCGTGGTGCGGTGCTGCTTCGTGAGGACTTCGTGGTTTCCACGACCCCACATGAACGCGTCATTGTAACGCGGTCGGGCCCTTCGGGTAAGAGGTCAGGAGCCGTCACGGTGCCGTGCTCCGGGGTGAAAGGACCCTCGCACCACTTTTCCTTTGACGGTGAAAAATTGGCAAAAGAAAGATAAACTGGAGTGCGGTACCCCCCCGCAGCGACCCGGCTACCCCCGCCGAGTTGGGACGCACTTTTCAACCCCCCAAATGTGCTTGTCAGGAGGTAGAACCTTTGTGGACCCGTGGACAAAGAACCGCAATGCTGCTGGAGCATCTCGAAAAACGCATTCTCATTCTCGACGGTGCGATGGGCACCATGATCCAGGCCTACGAATTGGAGGAAGAGGACTATCGCGGCACCCAATTCGCCGACCATCCTCTGCCCCAGAAGGGTAACAACGACTTACTGTCTTTGACCCGCCCGGACATCATCGCGGCCATCCACCGCGCATATTACGAGGCGGGCGCCGATTTCGTGGAGACCAACACCTTCAGTGCCACGAGCATCGCCATGGCCGATTACGGTATGGAAGACCAGGCTTACGCCATGAACGTGGCTTCGGCCAAACTGGCCCGCGAAGTGGCCGATGAACTCACCCGAGCCGAGCCCGACAAACCGCGTTTCGTCATCGGCGTTTTGGGTCCGACCAACAAAACCGCCTCCATTTCGCCCGACGTCAACAACCCGGGTTACCGCGATATCACCTTCGAGGCCCTGGCCGCGGCCTATCGAGAAAACGCGCGCGGCCTGATCGACGGCGGCGCCGACGTCATCATGGTCGAAACCGTGTTCGATACCCTGAACGCCAAGGCCGCCCTGTTCGCGCTGCGCCAGTTGCTCGACGAATTGGATCTGGAGATACCCTTGATGGTGTCCGGCACCATCACCGACGCTTCCGGCCGAACCCTCTCCGGCCAGACTACCGAGGCCTTCTACAACTCGGTGCGCCACGCCGACCTGATTTCCGTGGGCCTGAACTGCGCCCTGGGGGCCGATCTGCTGCGGCCCTATGTCGAAGATTTGGCCCACGTGGCCGGAACCCGGGTGAGTTGCCATCCCAATGCCGGGCTGCCCAACGAGTTCGGTCAATACGATCAAAGTCCCGAGGAAATGGCCTCGATCATTCGCGAGTTCGCCGAGGCCGGTTTCCTCAACATGGTGGGCGGATGCTGCGGCACCTCGCCGGCACACATCGCGGCCGTGGCCCAGGCGGTGGCCGGCATGGCCCCGCGCAAAGTGCCCGAACGGCGACCCTACCTGCGGTTGAGCGGTCTGGAGCCGTTGACGGTGACCGACGAGTCGCTGTTCATCAACATCGGCGAGCGCACCAATGTGACCGGCTCGCGTCGTTTCGCCAAACTCATCAAGAACGAAAAGTTCGAGCAGGCTCTCGAGGTCGCCCGCCAGCAGGTCGAAAACGGCGCGGTGGTCATCGACATCAACATGGACGAAGGGCTGCTCGACTCCGAAGCGGTGATGGTGCAGTACCTCAACCTGCTGGCCTCCGAACCGGATATCACCCGTATTCCGTTCATGATCGATTCTTCCAAATGGGAGGTCATCGAAGCGGGACTGCAGTGCGTTCAGGGCAAATGTATCGTCAATTCGATCAGCCTCAAGGAAGGCGAGGACGACTTTATCGAGAAGGCGCGCCTGGTGCGTCGCTACGGGGCGGCCGTCGTGGTCATGGCCTTCGATGAAGTGGGTCAGGCCGATACCTACGAGCGCAAGGTGGAGATCTGTACCCGGTCCTACAAGATCCTGACCGAGCGGGTCGGGTTCCCCCCGGAAGACATCATCTTCGACCCCAACGTGTTCGCCGTGGCTACCGGCATCGAGGAGCACAACGAATACGGCATCTTCTTCATCGAGGCCTGCCGGACGATCAAGAACACCCTGCCCCACGCCATGGTGAGTGGCGGCGTCAGCAACCTGTCCTTCTCCTTTCGCGGCAACAACGTGGTGCGCGAGGCCATGCACGCAGCCTTCCTGTACCGGGCGATTCAGGCCGGCATGGACATGGGCATCGTCAACGCCGGCGCCATGCCCGTCTATGACGAAATCCCCAAGCCCTTGCTGGAAGCGGTCGAAGACGTCATCTTCAACCGTCGCCCCGATGCGACCGAACGGCTGACCGATGTGGCGGCGGGCTTCAAAGGCTCCGCCAAGTCGAAGAAGGAAGACTTGGAATGGCGCCAATGGCCCATCCATCAACGAATTTCGCACGCGCTGGTCAAAGGCGTCATGGACTACATCGAGGGAGATACCGAGGAAGCCCGCAAGCACGCCGAAAGGGCGCTGGACGTGATCGAAGGGCCCTTGATGGATGGGATGAACGTCGTCGGGGACCTCTTCGGTTCGGGCAAGATGTTCCTGCCCCAGGTCGTGAAGAGTGCCCGGGTCATGAAAAAGGCCGTGGCCTACCTGGTACCCTTCATCGAAGAGGAAAAGAAGCGCAGCGGTCAGGCGTTGCGCGCCAAGGGCAAGATTCTGCTCGCTACCGTCAAGGGCGACGTGCACGACATCGGCAAAAACATCGTCGGCGTCGTGTTGGGTTGCAACAATTACGAAATCATCGACCTGGGCGTCATGGTCCCGGCCGGAAAGATCTTGGAAGTCGCCAAGCAGGAAGATGTGGATGTGGTCGGCCTTTCGGGCCTGATCACCCCGTCCCTCGACGAGATGGTCTACATCGCCAAGGAGATGGAGCGCGAGGGCATGGCCGTGCCGCTGTTGATCGGCGGCGCCACCACTTCGCGCGTGCACACCGCGGTCAAGATATCGCCCGGATACAACGGACCGACCGTTTACGTGGAGGACGCCTCGCGTAGCGTCGGCGTCGTGGGTAACCTGCTCACGGAAAAACGTCGCGACGATTTCGTCGGCAAGGTCAAGGACGACTATGCCAAAATTCGCGATTCCTATGGAAACCGTCGCGCCAAGACCAAGATGCTCCGCATCGAGGACGCCCGGAAACGCAAGTTCCCGATCACCTGGGAAGGCTACCAAGCGCCGAAACCCAAACACCTGGGGCTGCTGGTCGAGGAAAACGTCGATTTGCGCATCCTTTTGGATTACATCGACTGGTCGCCCTTCTTCAAGGCTTGGGAACTGGCCGGCAAGTACCCCAAGATCCTCGAAGACGAAGTGGTGGGCGAGGAGGCGAAGCGCCTGTTCGCCGACGCGCGAGCCCTCCTGGAGCGAATCGTGGCCGAGAAGCGATTGACCGCCAAAGCCGTCATTGGCCTTTTCCCCGCCAACAGCGTCGGTGACGATGATATCGAGGTCTACACCGACGAATCGCGTAGCGAGGTCTTGACCGTGCTTCACGGATTGCGGCAGCAGTTCGAGAAACCGCCGGGCCGTCACAACTTCTGCCTGACCGATTTCATCGCGCCAAAGGAAAGCGGGGTGGCCGACTACGTGGGGGCCTTCGTCGTTACCGCGGGCATTGGGACCCAGGCCTTCGTGGCCGAGTTCGAACGCGATCACGACGATTACAGCGGCATTATGGTCAAGGCTCTGGCCGATCGCCTCGCCGAGGCGTTGGCCGAGTACATGCACGAGCGTGTCCGCAAGGAGTATTGGGGGTACGCCGCCGACGAGCGTTTCGCGAACGAGGAGCTCATCGGCGAGAAGTACGTGGGCATTAGACCCGCCCCCGGCTATCCCGCCTGTCCCGATCACACCGAAAAAGCCCTGCTGTTCGAACTGTTGGGGGCCGAGGAACGCATCGGCGTCCACCTGACCGAGAGTTGGGCGATGATGCCCGCGTCTTCCGTAAGTGGCTGGTACTTCTCACACCCCGAATCCTTCTATTTCGGGCTGGGAAAAATCGAAAAGGATCAGGTCGCCGATTACGCGCGGCGCAAGGGTTTCGAGACGGCCGACATGGAGCGGTGGCTCAAACCGAATCTCGTGTACGAGCCCGAATCCAACTGAACCTCGCAACATGCCGCCCGGGATGACCTGCTCGGGCGGCACGTCCATCGTCCTACCGAAGTGCCCGTCCGGCCCACACACGAGGGGATAGCGGTTCCATAAAAAAAGCCGGATCGCGAATCGTGATCCGGCTTCGTCCGTGGCGGTACGCTAGGAGGAAATGATCAAGCGGTGTTGCCAACGGGTGCCCGTGTAGGGATGTTGATTTTGGCCAGGCAGATCATTCGGAATCGAAAGATCAAGCGAGTAACGAAGTAATGGTTTGGGCGTTGAGCTGGTTGCCTTGGGCGATGGCCGAAACGCCCGATTCCGCAAGGATTCTGAACTTGGTGAGGTTGACGACCTCTTCCGCGACATCGGCGTCGGCGATTTGGCTTTCCGCTTCCTGGGTGCTGATGACGCGTGCCTGAATGGCTTCGATGGTGGACGTCAGCCGTTGCTGGGTGGCCCCGATTTCACCGCGCGAAGAGGAAAGTTGACTGATGGCACCCTGGATTTGGTCCAGTGCGTTCGATGCGTCCGTCGCGGTGCTCAGGTTGGCCCCTGCCAGGCCCAGGTCGGCCGTGCTGAGGTTGTCCACATTGACATCGACCAGCTCGCTGTCGGATTCGCCCGTGCGTGCGCTGAAACTGCCGCCGAAAATGGCCTCTCCGTCGAAGTTCGTGTTCTGGCCCAGGGAGTCCAGTTGCCCGAAGATTTCCTGGAGTTCCGCATTCAGTGCGTCGCGCCCGGCCGCCGAGGTGGTGCCCGATGCCGCCTGAAGGGCGATTTCACCGGCCCTTTCAAGCAGGCCGCCGGCGTCTCCCAGGGTCTGGTCGGCGATTTGGGTGATCCCGAACGCCGTGCTGGCGTTGCGTTGCCCTTGATTGAGCACGCGAATGTCGGCGCGCAAGTTGTTGGATATCTGAAGGCCGGCGGCATCGTCGGATGCTTGGTTGATGCGTCGCCCCGTGGCAAGGCGTTCGAGTGTTCTGCGAATGTTTTCCTGTGCCTGGTTCAAACGACTCGTAGAGCCTATGTTCGAGTTCCCCGAAATACCGGCCATTCAGAATGCCTCCGTGAAATTTTTCCTGTTACCCAATATAAGGGAGAGGCGCATGCCGATCAACCCATCTCGCAGTCATCGTGAGTAAAGCGACAATGGGTCAATAAGCCATAAAAAGGACTTAAGTGGATCGAGTGTTGGTAGTCTCGCCTAAACCCTTCGCGATGCTGGGGGTTGTGTGATGGCTGTCACGCTTTGTCGGAATTACGGCATGACGCGGCCCACCGGATATAGTCGCCAAGTGGCGTCCATATAGGGCGATTTTCGGAAGAAGAAATCCAGCCGCTCTCTAGGGTTTTTGGCGAATTCCGGGTCCTCGGCCACCTTTTTGTCGAATGCCGCCTTGAATTGGGGATCCCGTTCGGCCATCTGGGCGGCCAGCGGCTCACCCACATAGGTCTCGAAGTATTCGGTGCGTTGCAGGATTTCCAGGAAGTAGCCCCATTGAAAAAAGGAATCGGGAGCCTGGGGATCCAGCAGGGCCACGGCCAGCAAGCCCAGCGGTTGGTCGGTCGGTACCCAGGCGCTGCCCATCGGGAAGGTGCGCTCCTGCGATTCGGCCGTGACCGTGGCGGACACGCGAACCCGGCCCTCGAAGGGGGCTTCGGCGAGGGAGACGTTCGAAAGCCGGAGCATGTCCACTTTAACGGTGATCGGTTTCTCGCTGCGTTTCAGCTCGATGCCGTGGCGTTCCAGCTTGGCGATGATCTCCGGCCACGTCGCCGGGACCCAGTAGCCGCGGGGGACCTGTGCCTCCGCGGTAGGTCGGTTGAAACGAACCAGGGGTAATTGCATCGTGGCCGGCTTGCCGGTCCACTCGAGCCAGGTTCCGCCGGACAGCGACGAGGTCTCCTTTTCGTAGGCGATACCGAGAAACTCGATCGTCGGCGGCGGTGATGCCTGAGCCGGGCCCCAGGCCACCGGAACGACGTTCGGCTTCAGTTTCATGTCTTGGGCTATGGCCTTTCGAAGCGAGGCAGATTCCTCCCGGCAGGTGTCCAGGATGCCCTCGAGGAAGACATAGGTCCCCAATACGCGCTGGTCGTAGGGCTTCAGCGAGTGGTTTTCCACCAGGATGGTCGGCAGCCGTCGCCATTCTCCGTACCCGTTCGAAAAACGCGGCGTGGCGGTCCAGTCGACGATGCCGGCCTCCAGATTGCGCGGATCGACTGCGAAAATCAACGGACCCGGTACGTGGCCCATGTTTCGCAGCCCGCCATCGACCCGTGGTTGGAGCTTCTCGCGCATCCAGGTGCTGATATTCGGGCTGGGTCCGTGGGGTTGGTTGAACCCGTAGGTGATGTCGTACTGATAGTCGATGCCGTCCGTGACGTGGATGTCGATGTAGAGATCCGGGTCGTACCTGTTGATGACGTCCACAACAGAAAGAATGCCAGGAGTTTCCAGCTTGGAGTAGTCGCGATTGAGGTTCAGGTTGCGGGTGTTCGTTCGCCACCCCATGACGCGGGGGCCGCGCTGGTTGATGCGGTTGTAGGCCGAGCGGCGTTCGTGGCCGTCCACGTTCAGAATGGGAATGATCAGCAGGTTGGCGGATTTCAGGAGTTCCGCCCTGTTGCCGCGCACCGTCATATCGCGGAGCAGCATCATGGAGGCATCTTTCCCGTCGATTTCACCCGAGTGGATGCCGGCCTGGATCAGGACCAGGGGCTTGGTGGACTTCTTCAGCATTTCCGGCGAGAACACACCTTCGTCGGATGCGACGACCATCACGATCGCACGCCCCTCGTGACTGGTGCCAATGGTTTTCAGGTGCAATTTGGGACTGGCGTCACACAGGCGACGAAACCAGCTCAAGGTCGCCGCGTGATCTGGAGATTCCATCAAATCGTTCTTTTCGAAGTGGGTGGCCCATTCGTGATCCGGCGCGACGGCCAGGCTTCGGCTCTGGCCCGACCAGGGTGGGGCCGGCGGCAGGATATCCGCGTTGGCCAGGGGGTGCCCGGCCCATAGGCCCGTGCCGGTCAGGGTTGGGTAGAGTGAGATGGCGAGGAGGAAGAGCGATAGGGATCGGGTGGCCTGGCGCATGGGCGGCGTCTCCTGTCGGCGGGGAAGATGATCGAGCATACCGAATTCGCGGAGGGGCGATCCACGGGTGTGTCCGGAACCGTGCGGGAAAACCACGACCAAATGGCGGGTTGGGCCCACGCCGGATTCCCCGTGACCTCGCCGAAAATTCTCGTGAGTGGGGAGGATGACTTCAATCGTCGAAGCCACATCCTAAGCCGTGTTTCCGGACAATTGCAAGGGAGTTGTGGGCCTCCGGGACCGAGCCGTGACGGGCTGCCCGACGGGAGATCCGCAACCCTGCGACGAGGCGTTTTCGGAATCGATCGCTTTTTGAAGGACCAGTCGCGACTCCGACCGATCTCCGAAAAGCGCTGGTTCTCGTTGCGACGATCCCCTTATAATCATCTAAAACCCATCCACTTCCGCCCCGCAGTCCAAGCGATCGTTCGATTTATCCGCTCCGACCGACGCTTCGCCGCGGTGAATGCGCCATTCCCGCGTGCCGCCTCCGATCTTTCAGTCAAGGGAACACCATGGACCTCAGCCACATCACTGCCAAGCTCGCATCGGAACTGAAACTGGATGGATGCTTTCTCTTCAGTGGCGCTGGCGATCAATGGTCCGGATCCCAGGCCTCACCGTCGCTGCGGACGTTTTTGGGCAAGCTCTTCAAGTCCAGGCCTGAAGAGTACTTTTCCGAAATTCGTTTTTTCAAGTTTCGCGATGAACAACGCCGCGAGGCGCAGCAGTATCTGGCTCTGGTGCCCGTCAAGATCAAAGGCACTTCCTGCCGCTACCTGGGCCTGGTCTATTCCCAACCCGAGCGTTTACAGGAGCTGCTCAAATACCGCATCATGCCGATGTACCTGCGTACCTGGATTCACCAAATCGCCGTCGAGGAACGTCTCCGGGAGGATCGCCACCGCGAGTCCGAAACCTTGTTGCAAGCCCTGGACGAGCGACGGGCCTATGCCGACCAGTTGGAATCCAAGCTCCATGCGTTACGGCACGAGCTGGAACACATCCGCGAGGCCGAGGTCGGTCTCGATCAGAAGGTGAACCAACTGAGTGATTTACTGGCCCAGCAAAACCAGGAGTACCAGTCGTTGTCCGAGGCCTATCTCGATTTGTTCCGCAATTTCGAATCCATTCAAAACGAGTACATCGCCACCTGCGTCGATTTCGAACAGACCATCTTCAACCTGGAAGAGGAGAACGACGAGCTGGTTCGGGAAGTGGCCTCGCGAACCAATTTGCGGGTGGGGCAGATCCGCAAGCAGCGCGAGGATCATCGCAAAATGAAAGAGGCGCTTGAAACGGCCGAGGCGGAAGCCACGAAGTATCGCGCGCAATTCCAGGCATTGAAGGAGTCCTACGGCGCGATGACGCCCGAGAAGGTCGAGGGCATGCGCGAAGTGATGGGCCAGCTCGAGCGCAAGCTGGAACACTACCGCAAGCGTTGTCTGCAATTGGAGCTGGGCTGAGTTTCTCCGTAGGTGCAGGGATGTTTGTGGTAAAAAAATGGCAGCTTTATGAGCCTGGATCTGCGGAGGAATCCCCTCCAAAAATCACCGCTCCCCGGCATCATCCTCGTTTTCCGGTTGCACTCCGTGCTTGCGGTCCCAGCGTCGAGCGAGGGAGGTGGGCGCATTGAAGAAACCGAGGCTCAACATGATCAGGAAAAAAACCGGTACCAGCGAACCCGTCTGATACAGGGCGAGGCGGATGTAGAGCAGAATGCCGCTGCCCAGGCAGAGCGCGCCGAGCAGGAACATCAGCCGCGAGGTGATCGTCAACCAACGAGGTCGCAACAGTTTGCCTCCCAAAGAGTCAGGGGCCGTTTGTCTTATGGGTTTTGTGTTTGACACCGCGATTGAAGGCGGGATTGGTTTTGGTGGAGCTGTCGATGATCGCCTGGTAGATGTCCGCTCCGGCCAAACCGTCCGCACATTTTTGTACCACCAGCCAGCAGAAGGTGGGACCCAGCGGGTCACCGTATTTGTTGCGGTCGCGGGCCTCCAGCAGCTTCACCTCGTGAGGTTCGCTCATGGCCTCGCGTGCTCGGACGCGGGCCAGCCTGCGCAGTTGATACGCGCAGACCGCGCGCTTCTCGAGGGGGAGTCCCTCTTCGATCCAACGCCGGTTCAGCTCGGGGATCGTGTCGACCACGTCGACATACCATTGACGGATTTCCAGATTGGTTTCGGCGGCGCCCAAATCCAAGAAGGTATCCGGTAATCCGCATTCAGGGAGCGGAGTGGCGTTTTGTGCCGCCTCGGCGATGACGCCCGCTTCCGGCAGGCACTCGATGAATTGGGTCTCGTCGCAGGGGATCGGTGGCGCCTGGCTACAGGAAATCCCGTGGAGAAATACCAACAAAAGTACGAACGTTTGTTTTTTTAGAGCAGGCAAAGAGCTGAGTTCCTTCCTTGGGCGCTTCGGCCCGGATTGAGTCCGCGGGCACCGTCGTCATTCGCGGGAGCCCCTTGGAAATTTGCGGTTATTTTTGCGGATCGAACGCACCGTGGATCGGTGGATCGAGGCATGGACCACGTTTGGTTGGCTGCCATGGAGCCGTGTCGAAGGGCGTCGAACGGATCTTTGGACGACGACCTCGCACCCTGGCCGTTCCGGCGTTTTACGATTTCGGGAGCTTGTCCAACGTCGCTCGGATCATCTTCATGTGATCGTTCACGCTCAGCTCGTTATGAGTTCGACCGAGAATGGTTCCGTCACTGCCGATCACGTAGGTCACGCGTTTACAGATGCGTAGCAGAGGCCGCAGGGTCTTGAAGGTTTTCGAGAATTCACCCTTTTCATCCACCACGATCGGAAAGGAGAGGTTGTTGCCCTGGGCGAATTTCTTGTGGGAATCCAAGGAATCGGTACTGCAACCGACCACGTTGGCGTTGAAAGACTGGAATTCGTTGAACGAGTTCTGGAAGGTGCAGGCTTCCTTGGTACAGACGATGGTGTCGTCCTTGGGGTAGAAGAAGAGGATCAGCGGGCCATCCTTCCAAAAGTGACCGAGGGGGCCGGAATAGTCGTCGTGGGTTTGGATGGTGGGATTGGGTGCTTGGGTGCCGATGTCGAGCATCGCGACCTCCAGGTGTCATAGATAAAAGTTACTCTAACGTTAATCTTAGCTGAAAACCCATGGCTTGCGCGGTTTTCAATGGCCGAGCTCGTGGATCAAGGCCGATTCGAGCTCCGCAGATTGGAATTGGAATCCGGCCTGATTCAGCTTTGTCGGAAGGATTTGGGCACCCGACAGCAGCAAGGCTCTGCCCATTTCGCCCATCGCCAACCGAATCGCGAATCCGGGAACCGGGAAGAGCGTCGGTCGGTGCAGGACTTTTCCCAGAATTCGGGTGAACTCGCGATTGTCCACGGGGTTCGGTGCGGTCAGGTTGACGGGCCCGGACAGCGAGCCGTGATGCACACAGAATTGCAACGCCCTGACCACGTCCGTCAGGGCGATCCAACTCATGCCCTGGCGACCGGAGCCGAGGCGACCGCCTACTCCCATTTTAAACGGAGTCAGCATTTTTGCCAGCGCGCCGCCCTTGGGCGTCAAGACGATGCCGATTCGGGCGTTGACCACGCGGATGCCCGCGTTGGCGGCGTCGCGGGTCGCCGCTTCCCAATCCGAACAGACATCGGCGAGAAAGCCCTTGCCCGACGGAGCCGTCTCGTCCAGTTTCGTATTCGCGTGTTGGTCATAGAAGCCGATAGCCGAGGCACACACGAAGGTCTTGGGTGGGTTTTGCAGGCCCGCCAAGGTTTTACCCAGCAGTTCCGTGCTTTTGACTCGACTGTCGCGAATGCGTTTTTTGCGTGCTTCGCTCCAGTATCCCGAGACCAGGCTTTCGCCGCCCAAATGGACGACCGCGTCCTTGCCCTCCAGTTTGGCTGCATCGATGGTGCCCTGTTCCGGGTCCCAGGCCACGGTTCGATCTTGACGCCCTTTGTCGGATGAAGGACGAACCAGTCGATGGATGTCCGCGCCATCTTCCTGAAATGCTTGCGACAGCGCTTGGCCGATCATTCCGCCGGCGCCGCCCATGACGATGTTCACCGCAATTTCCTCTCTTGGTTCCGTACCGGAGGGTCCGCTATGGAGGCGCTAGCCTACTTTCTCGTGATGATTCGGCGCGAGGTGATGAACATGGCTGACAACACAAGGCTTGCGAGGGAGAAAAATCGGAGGTGTACGCGAAGGCACCTCGAGGGTTTTTCGACGGAGCAAGCGCGGTAGTGGCAGGGCTTTTCATCGTCGGGGCAGGAAGCTTGCGAGTGAGGTAGGCTACGAGGTAGAGATCTTCCGGTGTGCGAAAATTCTTGGGTGCATGACTCTTTGCCAGAGCGGAGGAACCAGCGCCAATAATATCATCCCCGCATAACCGGTGGGAAGCTGGGGGCTTTCATCGAAATGGCGCAGCGTTTGGTATCGGCGGCCGGGATTGGCGTGGTGATCGGAGTGCCGCTGCAGGTTGAAAAGGAAACTGTTGGTGACCGTTTCGCTGGCATTCCAGGAGTGGAGTGGGTTCACCTTCTCGTAACGGCCGGATACCGTCTGTTCTCGGCTGAGCCCGTAATGCTCTACGTAGTTGACGAGTTCAAGTAGCGTGAACGCCACGATTGCCTGTGTCAGGAAAAACACCAGTCCTGGAAAACCGGAAATCACGACCACCAGGAGGGCGAGCAGCACTTGGAGTGCGACGTACCAGATCATGGCGTTGTGGTGGGACCAGATCGCGATGCCCTTTCTGTCCAGTCGGCGTGCCTCGATCTCACACGCATGTCGGAACCCGCCGATCACCGAGCGCGGGATGAAACGATATACGGGCTCGCCGAAGCGTGCCGTGGCCGGATCGTTGGGCGTACCCACGTTGGCGTGGTGTCCCTTGTTGTGTTCGATGAAAAAGTGAAGGTAACACACTGGCAACAATAGAGATTTGGCCAGAAATTGTTCGAGCCGGGTGGAACGGTGGCCCAGCTCATGGGCCAAGGTGATGCCGACCCCGCCCGTGACCAACCCGGTCGAAATCGCAAACAGAAACAGCTCCCAGTTTGGCAGCGTGCTTTGACGCAGCAGGGCGACGCCGCCCATGATGATCACCCAATGAAGCGGCACGTACAGGAAGGTAATCCAGCGAAACAGTTTGGCATCGCTCCAGTGGCGGTAGCTTTCCTCGGGAATGTTGGTGGTGTTACGCCCCACCGCGAAATCCAGGAGGGGAATCACACCGAACACGAACAGAGGCGTGAGCAGGTGCCAGGCGCCTCCGGCCAGATATCCGGCCAACAGAAGGAAGGGAAGGATAAAGGCGATCAGAAAACGCGTGATATTCATAGCCACCACCCCGGAGCACATTTGAAAAACGATCGAGCTTATTTTTGTGGGGTGATTATATCAGAATGCCCGGCGAAGATGCGTTGGGAGAAAAATTGAACGGGGTCGATTCGCGAGTCGGCGAGAGGGGGTCCGCCGATGGGATCGGAGCCGAACGGACGCCTGAAACGCAAAAAGCCGGCCCATTGGCCGGCTTTTGTTGCATTTAAAGAAGGAAGGGGAAGGTGGGGAGGACGATGGGGCTTGAACCCACGACCGCTGGAGCCACAATCCAGTGCTCTACCAACTGAGCTACGCCCTCCACTGTCGAACAAGCCCAAAGCATACCGGATGTTGTTTCAAGCTTCAAGGGCAAAACCGAAAAAAATGTGAAAAAAGGATAAGTGCCTGAATCCTATTGGTTTGAGAACGTGGCGGGAGGAATGAGAAGGGTCTGGCCCTCGCGAATGGCACTGTTTCCGAGCCCGTTGGCCTGCATGAGGAGATCGACCTCGATGCCGTGATTGCGGGCGATGCGATAGAGGGTATCGCCCTTGCGAACCTCGTAGTACAGCGGCGTGACGGGGTTGTCGGCGAACTGCGCCAGATGACGGTTCCCGATCAGCGCCGCGGCCTTGACTTTGCCTACGTAATTCTGGGTTTGCTCCCGAACGAAGGGCTTGATTTCCAACCAGGTGAGTACGTCGCGGGCCTGCATCGCGCGGCGCAGGTCGCCTTCGCCCAGGTTGTAGGCCGCCAAGACCAGTTCCCAGGAATCGAACTTCGAGCGCAGGTAGGCCAGGTATCTCGCCGAGGCGCGGGCTGCCGCGTGAGGCTGGCGCCGTTCATCGACGTGTCCGTTGACTTTCAGGCCGAAGGCGGTGGCCGTTTCGGCCTTGAATTGGAACATCCCAACCGCGGCACTGCTGCTGGTGGCGTGGTTGCGGAAGCTGCTTTCGATCAAGGCCAGCCAAACCAGGTTCTCCGGTACGCCTTCCTGACGGAAGATGTCCTTGAAGCGCGGCACGAAATAAGTGGCGCGCTCTAGGGCTCCCCGCGTTTGTTCTTGCCGTTCCATTTCCAGGAAATCGATCCACTGAAGAACTTCCGCGCTTTCGGCTTCCAGGTTGAATTCCTCCGGGGGAGGGGCATCGGTCCAAAACAGCAGCAGGGTGGTGATCCAAAGCATGGCATTCCGTCTTTGCGAAGATTGAGGGTGACCCGACAAGGATTCGATCGGTCGTCGATCGACGAGCATGAGGCATGGATGCGTTGATGTGCCCGTCGTGAAGGCCCGGTGAGCCCGGTTCCCGACGAGCTGGAAGCGATTGGTTGGGGAGCGCCGGCAGATGGCGCGCGAGATCGAGAAAAGTTTAACCTAGTCTAGTGCCCATCGAGAATCGGAGCAATCCATAACTGTCAAATTTGCCTTCGGGAAGGCGCGATCCCGTGACCTCTCGAACGGGCTTCGGGATATCGGGTCCACGTTGCAGCGGGCGCTGCTTGGAGATTGGGGGTGAGATTGGCCCCGACGGTGGGATCTTACTGGCGGAACGCCGTTCCATGAATTCGATCACGCGAGGCCATGGCCAATGGGGGGTGCCGATTTTTCACCCTCGCGACGTCACCTCCGGGGGATTTTTTTTCGCCCTGTTGGATGAGACGATCGAAAAAGGCTCCCGTTCTTTCCTGGAGGCGATATGAAATGGTTTCTTCCCATTCCGGCGATCATCTGGTTTGGTCTCTTTTTGCTGATTGGTGACGTCTACGTCGTGTTCGGGGAGGAACAAGGGCCCATGGCTTTTCTTTTCGGACTTGTGGTCCTCGGGTACTACCTTTCCTTTACGCCCCTGTTCGACTTTTTCACGCAGGGTGGCTTCTACGCCAGGTTCGGCACCTGGGTCAATCACACCTCCGAGGGAGAGCAGGGTTGTATCGCCTTGTTGGTGCGTGGAGGCCTATTGATGGCGATCTACGGGATGCCGATCAAGACCCTGCTTTGACGACCCCGAAACGGGTGCGACCCCAAACGCGAGCCTCGGTATCCCCCCGAAAATGGCTTACAATAAACCCTCTCCGCATCGTAGTTTAGATGTTTTGGGAGTGGGCCCCCGTGTTCGATGATGTGACACTGGTCGGATTGCTGGTTACCTTGGTGCATGTTCTGGGTGCGCTGAACGCGGTGGATGCCGTCATGAAGGGGCGGTCGCCGCAAGGGGCGGTCGCCTGGGCGATTTCCCTGGTCCTGCTGCCCTACTTCGCCTTGCCGATGTATTGGGTGTTCGGCCAGCGTCGATTTCACGGCTACGTTCACGCGCGCCGCGCCGAAATCAAGGCGATCTACGGTGCCGCGGGCTCGCTGGCAAAGGTCCTGAAGCCCTTCCGGATCGAACCCAATACCGCGGCCGCATCCTATGGTGCCCTGGAGCACCTGGCCAAGATGCCGTTCACCCAGGGGAACCGGTCCGGCCTGCTGGTGGATGGCGAGGATAGCTTCGCGGCCATGTTCGCGGCCTTGCGCGAAGCTCGCGAGTACGTCCTCGTCCAGTTTTTCTCGATTCACGCCGATGCCTTCGGATATAATGGACCCCATAATCGAGACCAGGAGCTAAGCTTCAAAAGCGTTAAGGTGGGACCTCGGGTAAACAGCGGGGCAGAGAGCCAAGGGGGAGCATAAAGCGGGCGCTCCACCATAGTGTTGGGGCCCACCCCTCGTACCCCAGGGGACACCTTGACGGCCCAGCAAGCTGCGCCATCAAGATGTCCATGGTGCGCCAGGGGTCCACCCTAACACCATGGTCGTTCGTCCGTTTATATCCCCCTCGGCCAACAGCTACTGCGGAGCCGGAGAGAGGTAAACCGAGTTTTGGCTAGGAAGCGCAACAATCACGATCCCAAGTTCAAGTCCCGGGTGGCTTTGGAAGCGATCCGCGGCATCAAAACGGTCTCGGAACTGTCAGCCCAGTACGGGATCCACCCGACCCTGATCAACCGCTGGAAAAAGCAGGTGATCGAGTCCCTGCCGGAGGTGTTCGAGAGCGGGAAGGTTCCTCGAAAACCCGCCGGCGAATCACCGGAAATCGGCAAGCTTTACGAACAAATCGGTCGTCTCCAGGTGGAGCTCGACTGGCTCAAAAAAAAATCTGAATCCCTGCATTGAGGAGAAACGGCTGTGCATCGAACCCCATCACCGCCGGTTGAGCATTCGCCGGCAGTGCGCCTTGCTTGGGTTATCGCGAGCCTCGTACTACTACGAGCCGCGACCCGAGAGGCCCGAAAACCTGGCCTTGATGTCGGAGATCGATCGTATTTACCTGGATTTCCCCTACTTCGGCAGCCGACGCATGGCCGCCTTCCTACGAGATCGAGGGTATGCGGTCAACCGGAAACGGATTCAACGGCTCATGCGGTTGATGGCCCTGGAGGCCGTATATCCCAAGCCTCGCACCAGCGCGGCCAACCCGGCCCATCGCGTGTATCCTTACTTACTGCGAGACCTGACCATCACCCATCCCAACCACGTTTGGAGCACCGACATCACCTATGTGCCGATGCGGCGAGGCTACATGTACCTGACGGTGATTATCGACTGGTACAGCCGGTACGTGGTGGCTTGGGAAATCTCCAACACGCTGGATGGAGCCTTTTGCCGCGAGGTTCTGAGACGCGCGCTGCAAAACAAGAAACCTTCGATATTCAACACCGATCAAGGCGCGCAATTCACGAGCCCGAAATTCACCGAAATCCTTCAGGAGGCAGAGGTTCAGATCAGCATGGACGGCAAGGGACGCGCACTGGACAACGTGTTTGTGGAACGATTGTGGCGTTCGGTGAAATACGAGCACATCTACCTGCACAGTTACGAAAACGGCCTGGAACTGTACCATGGGCTTCACAGGTACTTTGAACACTACAACAACGAGCGGCCACATCAATCGCTCGGCAACCAGAAACCCTCCGAGGTGTACCACGCCACCGAAGCTTAAGTTTGGCACCTTTTGGTCTAGACAACGGGGTCCACTATAGGACACGAGTTCTGCCGGAAGCTGGCCGAAGTCGCCCGACGTGGGGTGCGCGTCTACCTGCTTTACGACGATTTGGGCAGTGTCGAGCCGCCCGAAGTCAGCCTGGACCAGGTTCGGATGGCGGGCGGTTACGTGGCTTCCTTTCGCACGGCCCTGGGTTTGGGCAAACGTTTTCAGATCAATTTTCGCAATCACCGCAAGATCGTGGTGGTCGACGGCACCAAGGCGTTTGTCGGCGGCCACAACGTGGGCGACCAGTACCTGGGGCGCAATGACTATTTCGGACGCTGGCGCGATACCCATATCTGGATCGAGGGACCGGCCGTGCCCTGCATTCAGCTTTCCTTTCTGGAAGATTGGCACTGGGCCACCCAGGAGACCCTGGAGCTGCGTTGGTCCCCGCGGGCCGTCGCGATTCCCGGTCAAAAGGTGTTGGTGCTGCCCTGGGGGCCGGCGGACGAACTCAATACCGGCAGTCTCTTTTTTGTACACGTCATTCACCAGGCTCGTGAACGCCTCTGGATCGCGAGTCCCTATTTCGTACCCGACGATCAGGTGGTGGCCGCGTTGGAACTCGCGGTGATTCGCGGGGTAGACGTTCGCATTCTGGTGCCTCAGAAGCCCGATCACCTGTTGGTCTACCTTTCGGGCTTCACCTACATCGAGGAAATGGCGCCCAGCGGCGTCAAGTTCTATCGCTATCAACCGGGGTTCCTGCACCAGAAGGTCATGTTGGTCGATGACGATGTCGCGGCGGTGGGCACGGCCAATTTGGATTACCGGTCCCTCTACATCAATTTTGAAATGACCTTGCTCTCGGTGGACCGGACCTTCGCGACCGAAGTGGCCGAGATGTTGGAACAGGATTTTCGCGATGCGCGCCAGATCGGCGTCGAGGAATTCGAGGCTCGGCCCATCTGGTTCCGAGTTGCGGCCCGGGTCGCGCGATTGCTGGCGCCGCTCCAGTGAGGTAACCGTTCGGAGCGATATGCGTGGCGCGGTACTCGCGGTGTCGGAACCCGGTCAGCTCAACAGGTTGAGGCGGGGCAGGCCGAAATGGGCGCGTACCGAATCGGCGATCATCTTGCCGAACAGGACGGGATCCTCGTCCTCGGTCAAGATTTCCGAGACATCTTCGACGATGTATTGGCGTTCCTGTGCGGGCAGCACCTGATGGTGGAAGTGATCCACCAACTTTCGATCCAGGGTTTCGAGGATCTTGTCCAGGTCGTCGGTTTCGACGATGTCGTTCGGATCGATGGCGGCCAGCTCGGCGCCGATGCCCTCGATGGCCGGTCGGTGCGCCTCGTGCTCCTTGGCCAGCTTGCGCAGTTTGGTGGTCAGCGTCTTGATTTTGCTTTCCAGCAGGTTGCCGGTCTCTTCCGACACGCCTTCGCCCTTGTGGAGCATTTGGTACTCACGGTGAACTTTCTGCACGGTACCGTCGACGCTGCTCAGCAGGTGGGACTTGCGGCGGTTGGATTTCTTCTTTTTCTCGATGAAGAGATCGATGGCGCGCAGGACCACGGCAAGCGGAATGTCGGCCTGATGCCAGGCTTCCATCTGCTCGAACTCCATTGGCGACACGATGATTTGCTTTTCCCGTCGCCAGGACCAATGAAGCTCGATCTCTCGGTAGTAGTCGCGATAGGAATCGCTTGCCGCGGTCGATGACATCAACGCACCTTCGCGCCCAGGGGCATGCCCTCGGGCAGGGTCAGCAGTGCCGGGCAGGCGCCTTCGTGGTCCGGCGCCGCGGCCAGCATCATGCCCTGGGATTCCAGGCCCATCAATTTGGCGGGCTTCAGGTTGGCGACCACCACGACGCGGCGGCCGATCATTTCTTCGGGAAGGTAATAAGGCGCCATGCCGGCCAGGATCTGGCGCGTCTCGTTGCCGAGGTCCACTTCCATTTTGAGGAGTTTCTTGGATTTGGGGACCTTCTCGCAGGTGAGGATCTTGCCGACACGCAGGTCGACCTTCATGAAATCCTCGATCGAAATCAGGGATTCGTCGGCCGCGGCCTCGGCGGCATTTACTTGTGATTCAGTCATCGAACTGCTCCAATTCGTTTCCGGACTCTGCCGGTGATCTGCCGCGCGATGGTCGAGATCGAATCCCTCGGAATGGGATTCGGTCGCGTGGACCCGAGGAGGCGGCGTCCCAGGCGGCGCCATTTTATCGCAACTCGGAAGGCACGCAACCGCTTTCCCGAGTGGGTGGCGATTCCGGCCGTCGCGATCTCGTCGAAAAGCCGGTCAAGCCGGGGTTTTTTCGGTGACCGTGGCCGACTTGATTTTTTTGGGCAGGACGATGGTGAACTCCGTGAAACGACCCTCTTCCGAAGTGACCTTCAGTTCGCCCTGATGCTCCTCGGTGATGATTTCCCAACTGATGGAAAGACCCAGGCCGGTGCCTTCTCCCAAGGGTTTGGTCGTGAAGAAGGGTTTGAAGATCTTGCGGCGAATCTCCTCGGGAATGCCGGGACCGTTGTCGCGAATGCGCGTGATGACGCGGTTGGGGCTGTTCTTGGTGGTGACCTCGAGGCGTGGTTCGAAGGCATCCCCCAGATTGGTCTTCTGTTGTTGCAAGGCATAAAAGGCGTTGTTGAACAGATTGATCAGCACCTGGCCCATGTCCTGGGGCTGGAGTTGGAGGCTGCCCACCTCGGGATCCAGATCCTTTTCGACGATCACCGCAAAGGCGGGATCCTTGGCCTTCATGCCGTAATAGGTCAGTCGCAGGAACTCTTCGATCAGCGTGTTCAGATCCGTCTGCCCCTGCTCCGACTGGTTGTTTTGAGAGTGCATCATCATGCCGCGCAAGATCTTCTGCAGCCGTTTCTCGTGATCGAGAATGTGCTCGATCATGTCGCTCAGGTCTTCGGTTTGACGCACCAGTTCCTGCTGGCCCTTGCGGGTCGCCAGCTTGCGCCGCGCTTTCATCTCGGTGGTCAAATGGCGCGCGCTCTCCTTGGCCAGGTGGGCGCGGCCCGCCAAGTCGTTGAGCGGATCCTGGATCTCGTGGGCGATCCCCGCCGTAAGTGCCCCGAGCGAGGCCATTTTTTCCTGGATGACCATCTGATCCCGCATGGTTTGGAGCTTTTCCAGGGTGGTTTCCAAGGTTTCGTTCTTGTCCTTGAGCTCCAGGGTGCGCGACTGAACCATGCGTTCCAGGTTCTTGCTGTAATCTTCCAGGCGGTCGTTGGCCGTTTTCAGGTTGCCGGAAATCACCGCGAGACGAATGAACGCGAGGATGATGGCGCCCACCAGCACGACCGAACAGGAGAACAGCCAGAGCCGGTAGTAGTTCGCCCGGGTTTGGGCCAGCTCGTAGTAGTGGTTGTAGGTCGCGTTGATCGAGCCGTAGATCTGGGAGGATTGGGGTTGCAGGGCGATGTTGTAGACGTGCAGGACGTTGTCGATCTCCTGCTTGCGCTCCAGGATGTTCTTGATGTGGTTGATGATGATCAGGAAATCCGGGTTGGTGGGGTCGTCCGGCGTCTGGTTGATGAGCGCTTCGAGGGTCTTGATTTGCGCTTCCATCTCGGTGCGCATTTTGTTCACGGAGAGAATGCTCTGTGAGTGGACCACTTCCTGGGCGGAAGCCATGTGGTACAGCAGGACCTTGTTCTGGAGGTCCTTGATCAGGCTGGCGCGGCGGTCGCGCTTCGGCCGGTTTTCCAGCTCCAGGGCCAAATCGTTGGACAGCACCGGGAAGTAACGCAGTGAGTTGCGCAGAATGGCATAGCGGGTCTTGTACTTTTCCAGCAACTCGACTTTCTTTTCGAGGATGCGGCGGTAGGTTCTCAGATCGCTCTGAATCGCCGTGATGCCCTTGGGGTCGATGAAATCGGGAACCGTTTCGAGACGTGCCAGCAGGTGCTCGGGCACCTTGTTGCTCTGGGAAGCCGGGCCGACGTGGGAAAGCAGGCCGTAGGTCGTTTTCATCAGGTCGCGCGAAAGGCCGCCCTCCCAGGCTTTGAGGCGATTGAGCGAGTCGATGAACGCAAAGTGCTCCGAAGGACGAACGGCCACGGATTTTTGGTAGAAAAGCACCAGCAGCGGAATCAGGGCGAGGCTCAGGAAGGCCCAACGTGGTTTGGACTTCAGCATGAGATGTCGCTCCTGCGAGACCAGGTCCGATCGAAGCGATATCCGTCGACGGCGGCGGGCATGGGCGCCGTCTTGATATGGTGAAGAAACCGTCTCGTTTCGGAGGTGGTCCGATGGGGGCGGAGCCGTACCCATGGCGGTTGGGGCGCTCGAATACCGGGTCGGGCCATCGCTGGTGTCCGGATCGAAGACGACAAGAGAGATCTCCGTTGCAAAGGGGTTTGGGTTGAAAGGGAGTGATAAGGGCGAGTGGAGACAAAAAACCGATCTTATTATGCCCCGAGTCCCGGTACAAGCAAAACCGAAATGTGGCGGGCTGACAACGCTTGGGGTAAATTTAACCTTTTTCGCGTGAGATACTTGGATCGTGTTTTCTCCGGGTTGTGGATCTTGGGGCGATTTCGGCGGCCATCAGCCCGATCCAGTACCGCGCCGGGACGTCGTTCGGCGCGCTCGAAGTGGTCAGTCCGCGCGCTTCGAGAACCCTGGGTCGGGCTCGTGTCAAGTGCCTGGCCCTGTGCTAGGATGAGCCTTCCCTCGCCGCGCCCCGTCGTCGCGTGTGCGAACGAGGGCATTTCCATGATTGCGGATTTAATGATGTCGAACCGCTTGACGAAACACTGGCCAACCCTGGTCGGCATGGTCCTGGCCGGCGCCTTCCTGTTTTTTGCCTTCCGAAATGTGGATCTGAACGGCCTCCTCCTGCAATTCCAGCGCATCGGCTGGATCGAGACCGGAATCACCGCGGCGCTCGCCCTCACGACGCTGCTCCTGCGTGGACTGCGCTGGTGGTATCTTTTGCCGAGACCACTGAAAAAAGGCGAGTTGTGGGCTTCTGTGCGCGCCATCTCACTGGGTTACGGCGTGACCAACGTGGCCTCCCGACTTGGGGAAGTAGTTCGGATTCTAAGCCTGCGCCACGGCACGGGTCGGGATTTCGGCAGCATCACCGCCACCGTCGTATTGGATCGCCTCCTGCTGGACATGTTGGTGTTTGCGGGCCTGGTGGGATACTCGCTGCTGGTGTTTCGCGATCGCATCCTGGCTCTGTTTCCCGCCGCCGAGACGGCGCTTTTCGCCATGAGCGCCGCGATTCTGGTCGGCCTGGTGGGCCTGTTCTGGCTGGGGTTGGCCCCCACCAGCTTCAAGCGCCTGCTGCGCTGGTTCAGGATCGATCGCCTGACCTGGCTGTGGCGGCGATTGGAGCCTTTGATCGATCAAATAAGTACGGGTCTCGCGGTTTTGTCCAACCCTTTGAATTATGCGGTGTTGGCTGTGATCAACACGGCAACCTGGGGTGCCGCGGTCGTGTTATTGTGGTATGTGATGGAAGTTTTTGGGGTCTCCGCCAGTCTCCCCGAAGCGGTGATGATGTTCACTGTCTCCAACCTGGGAATGATTCTTCCCAGTCCCGGCGGCATCGGCACCTATCACTACTTCACCAAATTGGGGCTGACCCAACTCCTGGGTGTGGAGCCCGTGACCGGTGCGGCGCTCGTCACCTTCGCCCATGGGGTTTCGTACCTGGCCACCTCCGGTGCCGCGGTCGGCGCCTATTTCGTCAAACCCTCCGTTCCCGAGCCCGAGTCATGATCCTGGCTTGAAAATTGCCACTTCATCGTTCTTTCCGGGCTATCCGTCTCCAACCCAACCACATGCACTATTGGTCCACTGGGAAGTTATGGCAACGAAAAAAAGCACAGGACAGAAAAAAACGACGGCGCGCAGGCGCACCACGCGTAAAACGCGCAAGACCAAGAAGTCGGGTGGTGGATGGCTGAAGTGGGTCTTGATCCCGCTTTTCATGGGATTCCTCGCTTTGGGAACCGTGTTCGCCTTGCTCTATCTGCCGCTACCGACCGACAACGACGGCGTCGACGCCGCCATGATCCAGAGCGTCTTGATCGCGGCCGAGGTAGACGGCGATACCAGCATCCAGAAGGTGACCAAGGACGGCATCGAGCGTTGGAAGATCGAAGTGCCCTCGCGCAAACGCAAGGACGCGATCATTCGCAGTTTGCAGAACGTCATGGTCAGCAAGGGCGGGCGCTTCGAACCCGGCCAGGAGAACCGTCACAAGGGGAAACTGGTCCAGGTGGTCTCCATCGGCTTGGAGGACGGCGATCAAATCCGCTTGATCTTCGTCGTCGACGGGTCGCGAAAACGCACGCAGAAGCCCCGCAAACCAAAAAAGAAGCCCGCCGCCAAACCCGCGGTGGTCCAGAAGCCGAAGGCCAAGCCCGATCGCAAACCGTCGGCCAAGGACAAACCTTCGGGTGCCGACGCCCTGGCCGCTTTGGAAGCCGAGCCACTGGAGCCGGGTGATCCTTCCAGACTGATCGACGCCCAGGAAGAAACCCAAGCGGTCGTCAATCGCCCCATGATCGCGATCATCATCGACGATGTGGGCCATCAGCCGATTCGTCAGATCAAACCTTTGCTGGACTTGAAATACCCGATCACGTTCGCGGTATTGCCGCACCTGGCCTATTCGGCGACCAACTCCATCCACCTGCACCAAAACCAGTACGAGGTCATGTTGCACATGCCGATGGAGCCGGATAACTTCCCCAAGGCCAATCCAGGCGAAGGCGCCATACTCTCCTACCTCAACGACGGGGAGATTCGCAAATCCGTCAACCGTGCCCTGAAAACGGTGCCGTTCGCGCTCGGCGTGAACAACCACATGGGGTCCAAGATCACCGCCAACCGCACCCTGATGCAGAGCGTGTTGAGCGAAGTCAAGAAACACAACCTCTACTGGATCGATTCGCGCACCAACTCTCAGACCGTGGCCTACGACCTGGCCAAGTCGCTGGGCATGCGCACCACCAAGCGCGACGTCTTCCTGGACGCCGAGGAAAGCTACGATTTCGTGGTGAAGCAATTGGCGCGAACCTGTGAGGTCGCCGATCGCAAGGGCAGCGCCATCGCCATCGGCCACCCCTACCCGTCCACGATCAAAGCGCTGGTGGACGAAATGCCGCGCCTGAATCGCGAGGGGTACCAGTTCGTATTCGCCTCCAAGCTGTTGGAGATCCCGGGCGGCACCTTCTGAAGAGGGGCCGCGTGCCTTCGGAATCCCTGCCCGGGGTGCCCTTCCGCGAAGGAAACCGCCGGAATCGGCCGGTAAGGCAGGGCCGGTAAGGCTGGGCCGGTCTGGTCTCGTGGGTACTGCCGCCATGGGCACTCCTCGAAACGATCGAACCTGCCAGCGCTCGCAACGATAGCGTTGTGTGCCGGTGTGGGTCGTCCCGATCGGATGGGTCCCTCTCCTCGAAGCGACTCGAGCGATCCTGGAGAGTTAGGCTGACGCACCAGGCGACCCTCGCCATTCGAGGATCCGGACCGAAGCGATCAACCCAACGTTGCCTGTGCGCAGGGAAGCCCGTCCCGGTCACACCCCGGGTAGCCCCGCTCGCCGCACGTTCCGCTTCCAACCGTCTTCGTGCCCCCCGTTGCACGACTTCTTTGGTTCCCATGCCTTCCGAATGCTACAATCGGCCCTTCGTGCCTCGGAGGAGCGCCGCCGGCGAACCGTTCGGCGAACCCTTCCCATCCTTATTGTTGACAAGTTGATTCGATGAAAAACTACCTTGACTTCTCTCGACCTTTCACCCTGATCGCGCCCATGCTGGGTGTCGTCTCGGGAGCCCTGACCGCCTGGGGCTCGAAACACAGCCCACACGGAGATCAGTTCGGTTGGGACGCCGTATGGCTGGTGACGATCGCGGCTCTGGCCGCCGGTGTCTTGAACGCGGCGAGCAACGGCATCAACCAGATCTATGACTTGGAGATCGATCGCATCAACAAGCCGGAACGACCGCTGGTGACCGGTGCCATTTCACGGCGCGGCGCCTTCATATGGACGGCTGTTCTTTATGTTATCAGCGTCTCGGCGACCTGGCTGGTCGTCTGGGAGCCGGGATTGACGTGGTATGAACGCCTTACCGCGCCGCTGATCAAACACGAGTGCTTCTTTTTCTACCTCGTCGCCGCCATTTTCACCCTGATTTATTCCGTACCCGCCTTCGGCCGCACCAAGCGCCTGACTTTTGGGGCCAACCTCACCATCGCCATTCCCCGCGGCCTGATGCTCAAGGTCGCCGGTTGGTCGGTCTTGGCCTCGGTTTGGCACGTGGAGCCCTGGTATATCGGCCTCTGTTTCTTCCTGTTCCTGATCGGCGCGGCCAGCACCAAGGACTTCAGTGATTTGGAGGGAGACGTGGAAGGCGGTTGCGAGACCTTGCCGCACCGCTTCGGCGTGCGCCGCGCCGCCTACATGATCGCACCCTGCTTCGTCGTCCCCTGGCTCCTGATTCCCATCGGCGTCTTTTTGAAGACCGGCGACGGTCAGGCCGTCTTGAGCGGTAACCCGACCCTGCTACTCCTGTTCGGCACCTCTCTGATCCTTTGGGGGAGCTACACGGTGTACCTGATTCTGCGCGACCCCGAGGCCCTGAGCACGAGCGAGAACCACCCTTCCTGGAAGCACATGTACCTGATGATGTTTTGGGCCCAGGTCGGCTTTGCTCTCGCCTATCTCGTGGAATTCTAGCGGTGTTGCGTTTTCTCACGATTCGCTCTCGATGGGGCCCGTCTCGTGCCGTGCGAAATCGTTCCGATGCGGTGATCTCGCCTGCGAGGGGAAGCGGGAAAATTCCGCACCGCGTCGACAGCCGCTGCGATGCGGCGGAAATCCCGAACGCGAAACGACCTCGATGGACTAACCATTTGCATTTGTTGAGGGTGAGCCGAAACTCCATTGCCCGTGGTGCTTTTTTCCCCGATTCCCGGGCGCCAAGATATTGTGCATTTGGGATTTAGCTTTTCCGTTTCACGAAATTGTTTGATAAAATACATCTTTGGCTTTTGGGTGGCGTGGAATCAAACCAACACAAACCAATACAGACAGTCCGAAGGCCTTCAAAACGTGAACTCAAATTGGAGGTTTTAAAACAGTCATGACCAATGAGCACGAAACTGATGTGAATCAAACCAATTCCGCTGTGGAAGAGAAAGAGCAGGTGGCTCCGGCCGCTTCTCAAGAAGAAGTCAAACCCGATCAAGAAGAGCTGAAGACCGAAGAAGTAGCTGAAGCCAAGGCCGAGGAAACCGTCGAAGCCGTGGCTGAGGAAACTGTTGAAGCCAAGGCCGAGGAAACCGTCGAAGCCGTGGCTGAGGAAACCGTTGAAGCCAAGGCCGAGGAAACCGTCGAAGCCAAGGCCGAAGCGAAGGCTCCGGCGAGCACGGAAGATCAGGATGACGAAGAAGACCTCGAGGCCGTCGAGGGCAAAAGCTTCGAAGAGCTTTTGGAAGAGTACGATCAGTTCCGCGAATACCGTCCCGGCGAAATCGTGACCGGTACGGTGGTCAACATCGGTGAGCAGGACGTGGTCATCGATATCGGTGCCCGTGTCGAGGGTACCGTGCCTTCATCCGAGTTCATGGATGAAGAAGGGAACTGCAAAATCAAGGAAGCCGAGAAGATCGATGTGATGGTCCTGCGCTTCAATCCCGAAGCTCAGCACATTCCGCTTTCTTTCGAACGCGCGCGCATCTCGCGCGTGTGGGACCAGATCGAAGAGGTTGCCAACACCGAAGAAACCCTCAAGGGCTCGATCATCGAGAAAGTCAAGGGTGGTTTCATCGTCGATGTCGGGGTACGCGCGTTTCTGCCCACCTCGCAGGCAACACTCAAGCCTCAAAAAGATTACCAAGACTTGCTGGGCAAGAAGTACGACTTCAGCATCCTCAAGATTCAGCGTCGTCGTGGCAATCTGATTCTCTCTCGCAAGGACCTTCTCCAGTCCGAGTACGAGGAAAAACGGAAAGACCTGTTCGACAAGCTGAAAGAAGGAGCCGTGCTCGACGGAACCGTCAAGAACGTGACCGACTACGGTGCCTTCATCGACCTGGGCGGCTTGGACGGCCTGCTGCACATCAGCGACATGTCCTGGGGCCGGATCAACCATCCCAAGGATCTGGTGTCCGTGGACGATGTCATCAAGGTCAAGGTGCTGCGCTTCGATCCTGAAAAGGAAAAAGTCAGCCTCGGCCTCAAGCAGTGCGCGCCCGATCCCTGGCTCAGCGTCAGCGAGAACTATCCTCCCGGCAAGTCCGTCAAGGGCAAGGTTCTCAACCTGACCAGCTACGGCGCCTTCGTCGAGCTGGAGCCCGGTGTCGAGGGCATGATTCACGTATCTGAAATGAGCTGGACCAAAAAAGTGCGCAATCCGGGGCAGATCCTCCAGAAGGGCGACGACGTCAGTGTCAAGGTTCTGGATCTGGATTCGGACAAGCGCCGCGTCAGCCTCAGCCTCAAGCAGACCGAAGACAATCCGTGGGAATCCCTCGCGGAACGCTTCCCGGTCGGCAGCAAGGTCAAAGGCCGCGTTCGCAACATCACCGAATTCGGTGCCTTCGTGGAAATCGAAGACGGCATCGACGGGTTGGTCCATGTGAGCGATTTCAAGTGGGGCGAACGGACTGCCGACCCCAACGAGTACGTGAAGAAGAGCGAGGAAGTCGAAGTGGTGATTCTCGCCGTCGACACCGAAAACAAGAAAGTCTCCCTTGGCATGAAGCAGTTGGCTCTCGATCCCTGGCTGGAGTTCACCAAGACCCAGCGCGAAGGTGATTACATCACCGCGGCGATCACCAAGGTCACGGACTTCGGTGTGTTCCTGCAGTTGGCCGAACACGTCGAAGGTCTGGTGCGCAACAACGAATTGGATATTCCGCGTGGTGCCAAGCCTGGTGATCACTACCAGGAAGGCCAGGAGATCCAGGTCATCATCAGCCGCATCAGCCATCGCGAGCGCAAGGTGGATCTGAGTGTGCGTCGCCTCCGTCAGGATCAGGAGCGCCGCGCCGTTCAGGAGTACACCAAGCAGAACGATAAGGGCGGTGCCACCATGGGCGACGTCATGGCCGAAGGCCTGCGTCACCTGATCAACAAGTAAGCCCTCGGCGGAAGGTTCCGCTTTTTTCGCGCCACCCTTTCCAAGCCTCAACCCCTCACCCCGATCGATTCGGGTGAGGGGTTGTTTCATTTACACACGGATATCGGCATGGCCCCGATGTCCGCTTCGACGAGGTGTTGTCTTGATCGTTCCTACCGTGGTTGATGTCGCCGTCGGTCTGGTTTTGGACGGCGACCGGATTCTGGTTTCCCAACGAAAGAAAGAAGCCCATCTCGGCCTCAAATGGGAGTTCCCCGGCGGCAAGCCCGAGGCGGGTGAAACCCACGAACAGGCGCTCGTTCGCGAGTTCCGCGAAGAGGTGAACCTGGACGTCCAGGTCCATAGCCTGTTTCACGAATGCAGCTTCGAATATCCCGAGCGTCACGTACGGCTGCGGTTCTTCCTGTGCCGCTGCCGTCAACCGGAACAGGTGCGCGCGCTCGAGGTTCTCGCTGTGCGGTGGGTGCCGCTGCACAGCCTGCCCGCGTTGGATTTCCCCGCGGCCAACGGTCCGGTGATCGAAAAACTGATGGACGCCCATATGGCAGGGTTCTGATTCGGCCTCGAAACGGGATTCATGTGGGGTTTCTCCCGCCCGTTTTTGACCTGCTCCGTCGACGGAGAAACCAGCGGTTCGCCAGGGTCTTGGCCTGGCGGTTCCGATTGAATTCGTTTGTGGTATGATATCGGCACCAGTGAGCTCCATTCTGCCTTTCACAAGGCGTATAAGGAAGATAAAGCGTTTAGATGGAACCATTTGAAGAATCCTTGGCTTTTGCACCAAGTGATACCTTTGCCCCAACTTCGGACGAATTTTCCATTTACACGCACGCACCAAAGTCACGCCTTTTCGTGCTGGTGCTGTTCCTCTCCTATACCGTGATCTTCGCCCTGTTTACCGGCTTTGTGCGCGAGAAGCTGGAAGAGCCCGATTCGTTGCCGCAAGTCTTTTTAATTATGGGAGATCCGCAAATTACCTCGCTGGTTTACTACCTGGTGTGCGGATCCGCCTGGTTGCTGGCGCTCGCCGTTCTGGTCTATTTCCTCTACTCCGTCATCGATATCTGGGGGTTGGAGGTGTGGGTCAGCCCGCGCCAGATCCGCGTCATCAACTCCATTACCGGCCAACATTTCAAGCGACTGACCGGTGTGGGCACGCTCGACATGGAAGAGATCGAAGAACTGCGTCCCGCGCCTATGGCCACGCGCATCTTCGGCCCGTCGAGCCAGTTGCGGTTCTCGCCCGTCGATCGCGTCGAACAGCTCATTCAGACCATCGTGGTCCACGCAAAGAACGCCAAAATCGCCGATTAGAGGAAGTCATGTCTCACAGCCACTACCAGAACCCGCTGGTCGAGCGTTATTGCTCCGACCAGATGTCGTTCATTTTTTCGCCCGATTTCAAGTTCCGAACCTGGCGCAAGCTCTGGATCTCTCTGGCCAAGGCCGAACAGGAACTGGGCCTGCCGATTACGGACGAACAGATCGCCGAGTTGGAAGCCAACCGCGACAACATCAATTACGAAGTGGCCGTGCAGCGGGAAAAGGAAACCCGCCACGATGTGATGAGCCACGTCTACGCCTACGGGGTCCAGTGCCCCGAGGCCAAGGGCATCATTCACCTCGGGGCCACCAGCGCCTACGTGGGTGACAATACCGATCTGATTCAGATCCGCGACGGTCTGCTCCTGGTGGGCAAGCGGTTGCGCGCCGTGATTCGGTCCCTTTCGGCGTTTGCCGAGAACTACGCGGCCATGCCGACGCTCGGGTTCACCCATTTCCAACCGGCCCAGTTGACCACCGTCGGCAAGCGCGCCGCCCTGTGGCTCCAGGACCTGGTTTTGGACCACGAAGACCTGGAACACCGCATCGAGAGCCTGCGTTTTCGCGGTGTGAAGGGCACGACCGGCACCCAGGCCAGTTTCCTGAATCTGTTCAACGGTGACCACGAAAAGGTATTGGCCTTGGACCACAAGGTCACGCACGCCGCCGGTTTCTCGAAAAACTACATCACCGGGCAAACCTACCCGCGCCGCGTGGATGCCCAGGTAACCGCGGTTCTGGCGGGCATCGCCCAATCGGCCAGTAAGTTCGCACACGACCTGCGCCTGTTGGCCAACCTGAAGGAAATCGAGGAGCCGTTCGCCGCCAACCAAATCGGTTCCTCCGCCATGGCCTACAAGCGCAATCCGATGCGTGCGGAACGCATTACCTCCCTGGCGCGCTACGTCATCACCAGCGCCCAGTCGCCGGCGTTTACCGCGGCGACTCAATGGTTCGAGCGCACCCTGGACGATTCCGCCAACAAGCGCATCTCGATCCCCGAGTCCTTCCTGGCCATCGACGCCATTCTGATGATTTTCAAGAATGTGGTGGATGGATTGGTGGTCTATCCCAAGATGATCGAGCGCCGCATTCAAGCCGAATTGCCGTTCATGATGACCGAGAACATTTTGATGGAAGCGGTGAAGCGCGGCGGAGATCGCCAGGAGCTGCACGAAAGTATTCGGGTTCATTCGATCGAGGCCGGCAAGCAGGTCAAGATGGAAGGTCGGGACAACGATCTCTTGGACCGCATCGCCGCCGATGTCGAATTCGGATTGACCCGTGAGGCCTTGGACGAAATCATGAATCCCACCTTGTACGTGGGCCGCTCCGCCGAACAGGTGGGTGAATTCGTTGCATCCGAGATACGGCCGATTCTGGCGCGTCATCCGGGCGAGGGCGACGAGGATGTGGAACTGAAGGTATGAGCCTCGAGGCGGAGCTGCCGGGGCCCACGGTCGGCCCCGTCGGTGTGTGGGGTATCGGCCGTTTGGGTTCTTCACTGGTGGCTTCGCTGCGAGCCTTGGACCTCGATGTGCGCGAACGCCGTAGGGATGGGGACAGGCCCCTGTCACGCTGGGTCGAGGATCTTTCCGTGGTTTGTCTCGCTGTCCAGGACGGTGCCCTGACCGAGGTCGTCGAAGCCTTGCGCGAGGTCGACGTCTCTGGGCGGACCGTCCTGGTTCTTTCTGGCGCCACTGCCCTCGATGTGCTCGCCCCGCTGCGAAAGTGTGGTGCCACGGTTGGCAAGCTCCATCCGTTACAGACATTTACCCGCGTCGCCTACGAGCGGATTCCGCCCGGGACCCACTTCGCCATCGAGGGTCCGATCCGCGAACTCGTAGCGCCCTGGGTCGAGGCGTGGGATGGCGTGCTTCACGAACTTTCCGGAGACGATTGGAAGGTCTACCATCTGGCGGCGGTCGTGGCCGCCAATTTCCTGCCGCTCTTCATCCGCGCCGGTGCGGGATTTCTGAGACCTTTGGCGCGCGATGACCAGGATGCCCTGAATTGGCTGGAACCGCTCGTTTCCCACAGCGTCGCCGCGGCCTTGGACGGCGCAAAGGACTTGCCTTACTCCGGACCGGCGATTCGCGGCGATCGCCAGACGCTGGACGCCCACGAGCGCCTGCTGGAGGGTTTGCGCCCCGAATGGCTGCCGATCTATCGATTGGCCTCGGCCCTGATCGCCGAAGAAGGCCGCAAACGGCTGGACGGGTGAAGTTCCCGTGACCGAGAAACCGCGTTTCGATCTCGTGTCGTTTCTTTTGGCCAGGCTGGAGGTGCCGACCGCACTCCTGTGCCTCGCGGTGGTGTGCTCCCTGTTGGCGCGATACCACCTCCTATTCGAACTGACCTCCCACTTTCAACACGTCTATTTTGCGGCCTCCCTTGTTTCCTTGGCGGCCTTTGGGTGGACCAAGCGGCGCATCTGGTTTTGTATTTCACTGGTTCCCTTTGTCCTGAGTGGTGTGGCCACGGCGCCTTATTGGGGACTTTCCTCCTCGGGATCCAAGGCCGAGGCAGGGGATGTCAGCCCCCTTCGGGTACTGTTCGCCAACGTCCATGGGAGTAACCGTCGGCACGAGTTGTTGGGCGAGTTGGTGGCACGCGAAAACCCCGACGTCATCGTGCTCGCCGAGGTCAACGGCGCCTGGGTCAAAGCTCTCGATCCCCTTTCCGAAGCGTATCCTCACCGTTTGGTCCACCATCGCGAGGACAATTTCGGGATCGCACTCTTCAGCCGAATCCCGCTGGAATCCATTCGCATCATCTACCCCGCGGATCACGACGTGCCGGCCGTCGAGGCGCGCCTGGCTTCTCCAGCGGGGCCGATGACGATTTTTGGCGTGCATCCACTGCCACCGATTCGCAACGATTATTTCCATGCGCGGAACCGCCAGATGGCGGCACTCGGCTCCTTGGTTGCCGCGGAGGAAGGCGCCGCCCTGATCGCGGGCGATTTCAATGCGACGGTGTGGTCGCCCTTTTTTCGCGACTTTCTGAAGTCAGCCGGAATGGAGGACGCGCGCAGGGGACGTGGGGTCTTGGGATCCTGGCCGGCCGGCCTGCCCATCTTTCGCATCCCCATCGACCACATTTTGGTCGGCTCCGAGTTCCGCCTGCTGAACTTGCGCCTGGGTCCGTCGATCGGTTCGGATCACCTGCCGGTTCTGGCGGATGTCGTGGCCGCTCCCCAGGTCGCTCGTTAGTGCCTGTCCGAAAACGGAAAGATCGAGCGTGTACAGTGGCTTCTCCTGGATGGGCACGGTTCCGGATCTCGGGTTTGGCAAGGCTTTTATCACCAGGCGATTCACTGACCGATTGTGCCTGACCGCTGAGACCGGCTTGTACTCGGGGTCCGGCTGTAGCGAAGGAGCCACTCATAGAGCAGTTTCCGGATGGGCCCTCGGTAGGGACGTTGTGACTGCGTTTCTCGATGCGGCGCCGAGGATTACAGGCTCTGCACCATGCGGAAGCCAATGGCGCAGTCGCGCAGGATCGGTGGGCGGCTGTCGCGGTTGGTACAGCGACAATCCTCCTGCTCGGTATTGTAGGCGCCTCCGCGAATGACCCGTTGCGATCCCTGGGTCGGGCCTTTCGGATCGACGCGCGCGTCCTTCTTGTCGTAACCCACGTCGTACCAGTCGGCCACCCATTCCCACACGTTGCCCTTCATGTCGTGCAGGCCGAAGGCGTTGGCATTCTTGCCGGCCACTCGCTGCACGCGGTCGGTGTTGGCGGTGTACCAGCCCACTTCGGGCAGGTCCTCGTTCTCGGATGAACCCCAGCTCTTGCGCTCGTTGGCCTGACAGGCGTACTCCCATTCGGCTTCCGTGGGGAGCCGGTACTTTTTCCCGATCATCATTTCCAAACGATTGAAAAAGCTCTGAATCTCGCCCCAGGAGACACCGTGCACCGGCAAGTGCGGATTCTTGAAACAGGATTTGTTGAAGCCCATGACCGCTTCCCAAAGGTCTTGAGTCACCTCGGTTTGGGAGATCCGGTAGGCTTTGATCTCGATTTTCCGAATCGGCCGCTCGTCGCGATACTTTCGGCTGCGCGAACCCATGCGGAACTGGCCGCCGGGTAGCTCGACGAAGGGTAAACCCTTCAAAATGCCGCGAATGCGCTCGGCTTCCTCCTCGGCTTTTTGGGCCGCCGTTTTCGTGTTCTTGGGAGGCTTTGGTTTCGGTTTGGGCTTGCTGGAAGTGTTTTGGGCTGTGGTATCGGTCGGCTTGGGCTGCTGGGAGGCAGCGGGCGTTTTTGGATCGGCCGTCGGGCGGGGCGGGTTTTCCGTGTTCATCGGCGATGCCGTCGATTCCTTGGGCAGGGCGCTCGCGAACGGCGGACTGTTCTGCCAGACCGGGGGACCCCAAAGTTGATCAAGCTCGGCTCGGTTCGATACCAGCGGCTCCTGTTGGGTCTGGTCCGGCGTAAATCCGGCCTGTTGCCAATCTACCGGTTCCGGATCCGGCTCGTCTCCAGGCGGTGTCGTTTCCGGCGATCCCGATTGGGCTTCATCCCCGCTTGCGGGAAGGGGGTCGCCGTTGTGGGCCGTGCCGGTTTCCTCCGGATCAGGGGCCTCGGGGGTTTCGTCGTTCGCGGCCCGGCGCGACCGATTCTCGGGTGTCAAAGGACCGGCTTCCACACCTGGATCGGGGCCGTTCTCGGCGGTTTGCGGCGAACCGGGAGGCAGGAGTGCGATCAGTCCCAGCACGCAGATGACCGAGAACAGGACCGCTGCGAGCATCAGGTTCTGTTTCTTTCTTCGCTGGGCGTCGGAGGGACCCACGTCCATCATGGGTTCCGGCCGGCGCGGTTCCGGAGCCGTGACGGGCGGGCCCGTGGGCTCTGCCGTGGGGATGTCTTCGGGGGGGTCCGTTTCACCCTTGAGCTTTGCCAGGTCGACGGCCGTCATTTGGCCCGAAAGTGTGGTGTTCGACGAAAGGGTCGAGAGCCGTTCCGGTTGAATGCTGCAGCCTTCCAGGGCCTGCACGATTTCGCTGGCCGATTGGAAACGGTCTTCCGGCTTCTTGGCGATCATTTTGAGGATGAGCCGGGCCAGGTCTTCGGGCAGGTCGCGGCGGTATTTGCGGGGATCCGGCGGCTGTTTGTTCACGTGCTGGTACATCACCGCGATGGCGTCCTTGCCGCGAAAGGGAAGGGTGCCGGCCGCCATTTGGTAAAAGACCACGCCCAAGGCGTAGATGTCGGTGCGGCCGTCGACTTCCTCTCCAAGCGCCTGCTCGGGACTCATGTAGTGAGGGGTCCCCACGAAACCCTTGGTGGCGGTCATGTTCAGTGTGGCCATTTGCGTTCCGGAAAGCGCTTTGGCGATGCCGAAATCCAACAATTGGGCGATGCCGTGTTCGTCGAACATGATGTTGCCGGGTTTGATGTCGCGGTGGATCAGCCCTTTGGCGTGGGCGTAGTCCAACGCACTCGCGATTTGAAGCATGATGGTGACGGCGGCCTTGAGATCCATGCCCGTCTTGATGATTTCCGAGAGCGCGCCCTGCGCCAGATAGGGCATCGTGAAATAGTGGATCGGTCCCGCCGAACCGACGTTGTAGATCGGCACGATGTTGGGATGGTTCAGGTTGGCCGCCAGCCGGGCCTCGCGTTTGAATCGCGAAACCAGGTGCTGGTCGTGGGCATGGGCCAACGGCAGGGCCTTGAGCGCGACCCGGCGATCGAGTTCCAACATGTGGGCCTCGAAGACGACCGCCATGCCGCCCTTGCCCAGTTCGCGCACGATGCGGTATTCACCGGCGAGACTCGAACGCACCAAACCTTCGAACGCGTCCTTGTCCGAGAGGTCTGACTCGCTTTCACCTGCATTCATGGGCGCGCCGCAACGACTACAAAAAAAAGCCTCGGCGGTATTTTCCTGACCGCATTGCCTGCACTTCATCTGCCATCCCTAAGCTTGGGGCACATCATAACAAAACCTAAGAGCGTCCACATCAGGGAACCCTATATGAACTGGAAATTCGGGCTACCAGCATTTTACTTCGAGTTCCTCTTGCGGACACCTCAAATTTTACCGGGAAGCTGCGATCGGTTGTTCCTTTCCGGTTGTCCATCGTCCTGTCAATCCCTCTGAATTCGCGGATCTTGTGGTAATCTTGTCTCGAATCCCCCAGCGTCGTACGGCGTGCCTTCCCGGGTGTCGGCTCCCGTACTTCGGGTGTCGCCAGCGATCCCTGTTCTTGTTTGGCCCCCGTGTTCCACGGTTGCCTCGACAGCGTTCCCGAGCCGTGCTGCGACCCCGTGATTCTACCCGGTTCGTATGGTTTGGCTCCACCGAACCGTCCCATCCATTAGCGCGAGGTGATCGTCGTGATTGACGTCAAAGAAGCTGTTCGGATCGCATCCGATCATTTTACCGCCTTTTTCGAAGGCAAGCGTGTCGGCGAGCAATTGTTGGAAGAAGTCGAGTTGAGCGAAGACAAGAAACTCTGGCAGATCACCATCGGCTACGACTGGCAACCGGGTTCCGGAACGGCCAGTCTGGGGCCGGGCCAGCGCATGTTCAAGGTGCTCCACGTCGATGTGGAGACCGGTGCCGTCCTGGCCATGCGCAAAACGACATTTTAAACCGATCGCCTGGTTTGGGCATGGCGCTGCCTGGACATCCAGCCGGCAATCGGGAACCAGAGGCTGACGATATGAGGCAACAACACCCGACCATGGATCGCCGAGCATTCGTGAAGTGGTTGACCTGTGCGGCGGGCGCACCGCTGCTGTTCGGTACGGCGCCCGGTTTGGCCGCCGCCCCCGCGCGTGGCGCGAAAAACACCGGGAGGAAGAGACCCATGATCAAACCACCTCGATTGCGACGCGGCCAAACGGTGGGGCTCCTGGCGCCGGCCAGCAACGCCTGGGAGAACGAAGACATTCGTTTCGCCATGGAGGTGATCGAGTCGCTCGGCTTCAAAATAAAGCCTGGCAAGCATTTGTTCGATCGTATTAATTACTTCGCCGGCAAGGATCGCGAACGGGCCGACGATGTGAACCGAATGTTCGCCGACCCCGATGTTCACGCCATTTGGGCATTGCGCGGCGGTACCGGTTCGGCCCGCATCCTGCCCTACCTGGACTTCGAGATGATTCGAAACAACCCCAAGGCGCTCATTGGTTATAGCGACATCACCGCACTGCACAGCGCCGTCGCCGGTCACGCCGGGTTGGTGACCTTTCACGGGCCCATCGCCAAGCAGAATTTCAGCGAATACACCCTGGCCCATTTCAAAAAAGTCTTGATGGAGCCCGAGGATCGCGCCGTCCTGGCTGCGCCGCCCCCTTTCGAGCCCGCCGAAGGGCAGGCCGAAAAAGAGAATCGCCTCACCGTGTTCCGCGGTGGCAAGGCCCGTGGCCACTTGATCGGCGGCAATTTGGCCATTGTCCAGCAACTCATGGGTACACCCTACGAACCCCAGTTCGACGGCGCCATCCTGTTCCTCGAGGACGTCAACGAAGAGCCGTACCGCATCGATCGCATGTTGACCCATCTTTGGTTGTCGGGCCATCTGCAGCGCGTGGCGGGGATTGCCTTCGGCAAGTTCACCGATTGCGATTCCAAGAACGGAAACAGTTTCAGCATCGAGGAAATCATCGCCGATCGTTGCCTGCCGCTGGGGGTGCCGGTCATTCGTGGTTTGATGATCGGTCATGTGGAAGATCAGGCGACGATCCCAATCGGCGTTCAGGCCGAGCTGGACGTCGATGCCGGTACGATCACCCTCTTGGAAAAGGCGGTGGAGATGTGACGGAACTGGACCTGGAATGGCGGATTCGCGTGGCGGAGGCCGTCGACGTACCGGCCATGGTGCGTCTCTGGAACCGAAGCTGCCGGTTCGATCCCTTGACCCCCGCACTTTTACGGGAAAAGATTTGGGAGGACATCGCGGGTGCCTTGGTGGTCGAGGCCGGCAAGCGAATCGTGGGGTTCGTGGTGTACGTGGCGCGCGAGCGGTCTGGTTTTTTGAAGATGTTGGCGGTCGACCACGAGTATCGGCGCCGTGGCATCGCCGAACGCCTCTTGAGAAATGCCGAAAAGGTGCTGCGGACGCGCGGGTGCAGCCGAATCCGCTTGGGCGAGTCCGCCCCCAACTACCTCGTGCCTGGCTTGGACGAGCGCTATGAAGAAGCTTTGGCCTTTTTCGAAGCTTTGGGTTTCAAGCGGTTTGGCTTGATTCACGACATGGTGGCGCCGCTCGAAGGGCTGGAATCGCGCCAGGATCCCGATGCCGAGGCCGAATTGGCGGCGGCGGGCATCGAGTTGACCCGTGCCACACTCAAACACCGCAACGAAGTCATCCGCTTCCTCAGCGAGTGGTGGCCCGTTTGGGTGGCGGAGGTCAGTCGCGCCTTTGCCGCCGATCCGATCAGTCTGCATTTGGCCCTGAAGGACGATCACGTCGTCGGATTCGCCGCTTACAACTGCAACAACCGTGATCAGGGGTGGTTCGGGCCCATGGCGACCCATCCGGACAATCGCTCGCTCGGCATCGGAAAGTTACTGTTGTGGCGGTGTTTACGGGATCTGCGTGCGGCCGGTTGGCAGCGAACCGTGATTCCCTGGGTCGGACCTGAAAGGTTCTACCGACGCTTCGCGGGTGCCGAAATTCACCGCACCTTCCTGCGCCTGGAAAAAGTGTTTTGATACGTAGCTGCCGGATTCCTCCGGTTCTTGAGAGAAGCCCTCTCTTTTTGCTCTTGTGAAAATTCGAGATCTATCGCGTGAACGGCTGCTCCTCTATCTAAACCTGTGAACCTTGTTAGTCATGATCCGACATCAGATGCTCATGACCGCGTTTCTGATCAGTCCACAAAGCCCGGGAATCCTTTACTATATATCGTATACAATCTCCGTTTATTAGATGATCCATGCCATTAAGATCGATCGTGTTGTGAAAACCCTTCAAGAGGTGATCTGATGCACCTAGACGACTTTATAAAAAAAGGTGTTTCCGCCTCCGATCGGGCCTCCTTGGCCGCGGAATTTTTGGAGGAGATGTGCCATTGCCGCCCGGATTTGGTTAAAAAGTGGCTGAGCGAGTATTCTAATCAAAAAGACAGTGATCTTTCATTTGAGGGTCATCGGAATTCTGGCGAAAATTTTCAAAAATCGGAAGGGCTTTTACAGCCAGGATCGAGGTGTGGGCCTTTTCTCATCGAAAGGCGTCTTGGGCGAGGTGGTATGGGCACAGTTTATCTGGCATCGCGAGCCGATGAGTTGGACCTAAAGGTCGCTTTGAAAACGCTCCACACCTGGAATCCAAAAGCGATCTCGATGTTTAAAAGGGAGTGTAAAATCCTCTCCGGGTTGAAGCATTCCTTCATTGCGCATCTCATTGATGCCGGTACCCTGCCTTCAGGTCAACCTTGGCTGGCGATGGAATTCGTGGAGGGCCAGACTCTGAATGTCTATCTGGCTCGAGAAAACCTGGACCTCAAGGCTCGCCTTAAGCTGTTTCTAAAAATCTGTGAGGGTTTAGGGCATGCCCATCAGCAAATGGTGATTCACCGCGACCTGAAGCCGCACAATATCATGATTACGGCCGAAGGAACGCCGAAGCTGCTCGATTTTGGAATCGCCGCTTTGTTGAACCCGGAAACGGGACTGCAAATCACTCTGACCTCCAATGCAGCTCCGTTGATGACGCCCGAATATGCCTCACCGGAACAAGTCAACGGTCAACGGCTAAGTGCAGCCTCCGATGTATACAGCCTCGGTGTCCTGCTTTATGAAATGTTGGCTGGGCAGCGTCCCTATCGTATGAACCCACGAATTCTGGCTCGAGTTGTTCAAGTGGTCAATTCAGCGCCAATCATTCCTCCCAGTAGAATTCGTCCGGAAAAGAAGTCTACTCGAAACAGCCTCTCCAAGCATTTGCGGGGGGACATCGACACGATCGTCATGAAGGCACTGGAGCGGGATCTAATACGGCGATACGCCACTGTCGAAGCCCTCGCCGGAGATCTGCGTGCATACCTGCGTGGATTACCGATAGAAGCACGCCCCGCGACGAGGCTTTATCGTTTTCGCAAGTTCTTGACCCGAAATCCATGGCCGGTGGGATTTAGTTTTTTCTTTTGTTTGTTCCTCGCGTTTTTGGCGTTCTTTGCCACCTACAAACAAACGCAGATTACGCTTGAAAAACAAACGGCCGAGAAGGTCACGGATTTCTTGGTTTCGTTGTTTGAACAAACCACTCCTGACCTCAACAAAGGTCGTGATGTGAGTGCTTTTGAAATCATGGAAAATGGTCGTCGCCAATTGGATTCGCAACTTCTCGACGAGCCCGACCTTCGAATACGCTTGTCTGGGACCCTCGGAAGAGTCTATCGTTCCTTAGGTCATTACGATATTTCGCGGCAACTTTTTCAGCGCGGTGTGGAATCGACCAAACCGGGCTCTGTCCAGGCCTTTATGGCGCAACTGGAACTAATTGAAACGCTTGAACTCGATGGCGACTTGTATGATGCCAACAGACGGCTGGCAAGCTTGACCGAGTACTGGTCTACAGTGAAAGACCCTGTGATTGCCACTCGACTGGCTCGTGCTCAAGGTCGATCTTTGAATTGGGCTGGAAAATACAGTGAAAGCCTCGAAGTGTTCAACAAGGCTCTACCTTTCCTCAAGTCCTTGCCGTTATCTGAGCAATTGGAATTTCGTCAAGATAGGGCTGAAGTATATATAGTCATGAACGCTTTCCAAGATGCCGTTAGCGAATTGGAGTCAATATTACATGCACAAGAGCGCATTTATGGAAAGATTCATTCGAAGACCGCCTATACATTGTTAAATCTATCCGTTCAATGCTGGCTGATGAGCCAAATAGATAGATCCGAGGTGTACAACCGTCGTGCTGGAGATATTCTTGATGAACTATTTGAACCAAATCATCCGTTGTACATTTTGTATTGGAGAAATCGAGGAAATATAGAGCAAAATAGAGGAGATTGGAAACAGTCTGAGGGGACTTTGTTAAAAGCCCTTGCCCTTGCCGGTGAGAATCTAGGAAAAGAGCATCCCTTGAGGCTGAATATTTTGTCTGATTTAACTTTGAATTATAGGAGGACAATGGATTACGATAAAGCAGAATCTACTGTACGTGAAGCTCTTATGCTAAAACAAAAATTGTATGGCGATGATCATACGGACGTTGCATCTCTCTGTCAAGAATTGGCTAAGCTACTCCTTATTCAGGGGAAGTACGATTCCGCTGAAAAGCTTTTTTTCAAAAGTCTTGAGATTGATAGCAAGCTCTTGGGGCATCATAGCCGATGGACTGCTTATCACATAGGTGCTATAGGCGACTTGTTTGTTAGGAAGGGAGATTTTTCTTCGGCTGAACTATATTTTGAAAAATATTTAGAGTTAATACAGACTCTACATCGGGAAAAGGATAAGAACGCAGGAATTCCCTTACACAACCTTGCTGTTCTGAAACGAAAGCAGAGGAGGTACAAAGAAGCGGAGTTGTTTGCTTACCGGGCCCATGCTGGGATGATTGATCAATTCGGAAGGGATCATCCTCATGCGGCATCCGCCTCCATCAGTTCTGGTTTGATTTTCTTGGAACAGGGACGGTTTTCGGAGGCCGAGCCTTTTATTTGTAGCGCCCTGGACCTTCTCGAAAGAAAAATGGGAAATCGGCATATATTGGTTTCCGAATTTACGCTGTATTGGGTGGAATACTGTTTAGCAATAGGTGCGTACCTCGAAGCTGAGGCTATCTTTGCCGATATTTCTTTGCAAATATTAGGATATTATAAAGCAAATCACCTTAAAATCGCTGAGATTATGGCTGTTGGTGGTGATGTCTTTTTTAAGACGGGTGATCTTATACGATCTAAAGACTGTTATGAATATGCTTTAGGTTTGTATCAGGAAGTTTTTTCGGAAAACCGACTTCAAATCGTTCAATTACAAATAAAGTTATCCAAGGTATTCTTGGAAATGGATCTTTTGGAGGAAGCGACTTCGGTTATGGATTTGGCAAAAGAGGAGGCTATAATCGCTCAGGATCCTCTCGTTTACCTTGATCTATAATGGACCCCATAATCGAGACCAGGAGCTAAGCTTCAAAAGCGTTAAGGTGGGACCTCGGGTAAACAGCGGGGCAGAGAGCCAAGGGGGAGCATAAAGCGGGCGCTCCACCATAGTGTTGGGGCCCACCCCTCGTACCCCAGGGGACACCTTGACGGCCCAGCAAGCTGCGCCATCAAGATGTCCATGGTGCGCCAGGGGTCCACCCTAACACCATGGTCGTTCGTCCGTTTATATCCCCCTCGGCCAACAGCTACTGCGGAGCCGGAGAGAGGTAAACCGAGTTTTGGCTAGGAAGCGCAACAATCACGATCCCAAGTTCAAGTCCCGGGTGGCTTTGGAAGCGATTCGCGGCATCAAAACGGTCTCGGAACTGTCAGCCCAGTACGGGGTCCACCCGACCCTGATCAACCGCTGGAAAAAGCAGGTGATCGAGTCCCTGCCGGAGGTGTTCGAGAGCGGGAAGGCTCCTCGAAAACCCGCCGGCGAATCACCGGAAATCGGCAAGCTTTACGAACAAATCGGTCGTCTCCAGGTGGAGCTCGACTGGCTCAAAAAAAAATCTGAATCCCTGCATTGAGGAGAAACGGCTGTGTATCGAACCCCATCACCGCCGGTTGAGCATTCGCCGGCAGTGCGCCTTGCTTGGGTTATCGCGAGCCTCGTACTACTACGAGCCGCGACCCGAGAGGCCCGAAAACCTGGTCTTGATGTCGGAGATCGATCGTATTTACCTGGATTTCCCCTACTTCGGCAGCCGACGCATGGCCGCCTTCCTGCGAGATCGAGGGTATGCGGTCAACCGGAAACGGATTCAACGGCTCATGCGGTTGATGGCCCTGGAGGCCGTGTATCCCAAGCCCCGCACCAGCGCGGCCAACCCGGCCCATCGCGTGTATCCTTACTTGCTGCGGGACCTGACCATCACCCATCCCAACCACGTTTGGAGCACCGACATCACCTATGTGCCGATGCGGCGAGGCTACATGTACCTGACGGCGATTATCGACTGGTACAGCCGGTACGTGGTGGCTTGGGAAATCTCCAACACGCTGGATGGAGCCTTTTGCCGCGAGGTTCTGAGACGCGCGCTGCAAAACAAGAAACCTTCGATATTCAACACCGATCAAGGCGCGCAATTCACGAGCCCGAAATTCACCGAAATCCTTCAGGAGGCAGAGGTTCAGATCAGCATGGACGGCAAGGGACGCGCACTGGACAACGTGTTTGTCGAACGATTGTGGCGTTCGGTGAAATACGAGCACATCTACCTGCACAGTTACGAAAACGGCCTGGAACTGTACCATGGGCTTCACAGGTACTTTGAACACTACAACAACGAGCGGCCACATCAATCGCTCGGCAACCAGAAACCCTCCGAGGTGTACCACGCCACCGAAGCTTAAGTTTGGCACCTTTTGGTCTAGACAACGGGGTCCACTATAATCTGCGTCATCAACGAGCTCGTCTCCTTCAGCTTCAAAACGAACTACAATGGGCCGAAGCGCTTTTCTTGGAAGAACTTCAAGAGCGTCGAGAGCTACTTGGATCTACCCATTTCTCTGTGGCCACCACCCTTCTTGAGTTGGTTTTCGTGTACCTAGAATTGGGGCGAGTGGAACTGGCACGCCGTGCGCTTTCCGAGGCCTCGTCAATTGTCGTTTCTGTCATGCCCATAGATCATGAACTTCATCATGTACGGAACGGTCTGGAGGGGGTGATCCTTCTCCGAAATGGCAAGGAAGAATTGGGAATGGAATCAATAAGACGCGCCCACTACAGCTTATCGACCCGACTGGGGCAAAGCCACTTTCTGACTCGGCGCGTTTCAAGCCTGTCTCGGCGTTGAGCGATGTGATGTAAGGTAAGGGCTCAATGTGTCGAGGGTAGGCACCCTGAAACTGGATTGAGATAGTGGGACATCCCAATTACGGAGGTGTTCTCATGAGCAATTCATCTGTAAACCCACCATTGACCACGAGTAGCGTGGCTTGGCTTGCCCGGGTACCCTTCGATTTGAAAATGATCGGCGGGCAAGATGGGAAAATTACGTTTGGTTCCGAAGACAATGGGGACAGGGTTTATCAAGCCTGCGTTTTCCCTCTAGAGCCGTTTGTGGGCACTATTTCGAGGTTTTCAAAACCAAAAACCTAATGTTCATGCGGGTTTCGGCGGTTTTCGGTTTTGGCCAAACCTCAAAACCTGTAGGCACACACGGGTTTAATTTTTCCATGCAATCAAGCGTGGTATTCGCTTAGCCTGTAGGCATCATGTTTTTACGCACCACACGCCGCAAGAACAAAGACGGTTCCACCACCGCCTACTACCAACTCGCCCACAACGAACGTGATCCCGTCACCAAGAAGGTCAAGGCCCAGATCATTCACCACTTCGGCCGCGCCGACCAGGTTGATCGCGGACAACTCGTTCGGCTCTGCCGTTCAATTGCGCGTGTCTGCGGCGTCCAAATCGCCGATCCCCTTGACGCTGAACAGTAAGCGCTTAATCCGTCGCGGGTAGGCACTGTGAGGCGGGATTGAGATAGTGAGGCATCTCAAAACGGAGGTGTTCCCATGCGTAATCTATCTGAAGCTCGTGCCCAGAAACGGGAGCTGTGGCAGGCGCGCATTGAAGACTGGCAGGCGTCTGGATTAAATCAGTCGGCTTACTGTCGTCAACAGGGCTTGGCGCTGCCGCAATTTCAATATTGGAAGCGACGCATTTATGAAACCGAGCCTCGTCGCGGACTTCGGCTCGTCCCCATCGAAATGGAAAAAAAATCCAGCGCCACCTCAGAGAGTCGAGAACCCATCCGCCTCCACGCTCACGGCTACATCCTTGATATCGGGTCGGGCAGCGATGTCACGCTCTTGGCTGCGATTTTGGACGTTCTGGGAGGTCGATAATGTGGCATGTACGCACTGACGCTCGCGTGTTTCTGGCTCTGGATGCCGCCGATATACGCAAAGCGATCAACGGGCTTGCCCTGTTGGTCGAGCAGGAACTCGGGGGACAGCTCTTTTCCGGTGATCTATAGTGGACCCCGTTGTCTAGACCAAAAGGTGCCAAACTTAAGCTTCGGTGGCGTGGTACACCTCGGAGGGTTTCTGGTTGCCGAGCGATTGATGTGGCCGCTCGTTGTTGTAGTGTTCAAAGTACCTGTGAAGCCCATGGTACAGTTCCAGGCCGTTTTCGTAACTGTGCAGGTAGATGTGCTCGTATTTCACCGAACGCCACAATCGTTCGACAAACACGTTGTCCAGTGCGCGTCCCTTGCCGTCCATGCTGATCTGAACCTCTGCCTCCTGAAGGATTTCGGTGAATTTCGGGCTCGTGAATTGCGCGCCTTGATCGGTGTTGAATATCGAAGGTTTCTTGTTTTGCAGCGCGCGTCTCAGAACCTCGCGGCAAAAGGCTCCATCCAGCGTGTTGGAGATTTCCCAAGCCACCACGTACCGGCTGTACCAGTCGATAATCGCCGTCAGGTACATGTAGCCTCGCCGCATCGGCACATAGGTGATGTCGGTGCTCCAAACGTGGTTGGGATGGGTGATGGTCAGGTCCCGCAGCAAGTAAGGATACACGCGATGGGCCGGGTTGGCCGCGCTGGTGCGGGGCTTGGGATACACGGCCTCCAGGGCCATCAACCGCATGAGCCGTTGAATCCGTTTCCGGTTGACCGCATACCCTCGATCTCGCAGGAAGGCGGCCATGCGTCGGCTGCCGAAGTAGGGGAAATCCAGGTAAATACGATCGATCTCCGACATCAAGACCAGGTTTTCGGGCCTCTCGGGTCGCGGCTCGTAGTAGTACGAGGCTCGCGATAACCCAAGCAAGGCGCACTGCCGGCGAATGCTCAACCGGCGGTGATGGGGTTCGATACACAGCCGTTTCTCCTCAATGCAGGGATTCAGATTTTTTTTTGAGCCAGTCGAGCTCCACCTGGAGACGACCGATTTGTTCGTAAAGCTTGCCGATTTCCGGTGATTCGCCGGCGGGTTTTCGAGGAGCCTTCCCGCTCTCGAACACCTCCGGCAGGGACTCGATCACCTGCTTTTTCCAGCGGTTGATCAGGGTCGGGTGGACCCCGTACTGGGCTGACAGTTCCGAGACCGTTTTGATGCCGCGAATCGCTTCCAAAGCCACCCGGGACTTGAACTTGGGATCGTGATTGTTGCGCTTCCTAGCCAAAACTCGGTTTACCTCTCTCCGGCTCCGCAGTAGCTGTTGGCCGAGGGGGATATAAACGGACGAACGACCATGGTGTTAGGGTGGACCCCTGGCGCACCATGGACATCTTGATGGCGCAGCTTGCTGGGCCGTCAAGGTGTCCCCTGGGGTACGAGGGGTGGGCCCCAACACTATGGTGGAGCGCCCGCTTTATGCTCCCCCTTGGCTCTCTGCCCCGCTGTTTACCCGAGGTCCCACCTTAACGCTTTTGAAGCTTAGCTCCTGGTCTCGATTATGGGGTCCATTATAATCTATTCGTGTTCAGCAACCGCAGTCGCACGCTCGTGAAGATTCTGTACTGGTCGCCCTCTGGCTTTTGCCTGTGGATGAAACGGCTGGAAGCTCAGCGGTTTCGTTGGCCTGCCAACGAACTCGAGGTCCTTCAAATCGGCCAGCGCGAACTCACCTGGCTGCTGGAGGGTTTGGATATCCACCAGGCCCACGAAACCTTGCAGTATACGACATGCACCTAATCCGCAGATCAAGGCCTTGGATCACCAACGTAGCCTGCTGGTTTTTAGTAGGTCGTGCTAGGCTAAGGATCATGAACAACGCCGCCGTATCGCTCGCAGAACAAAACGAAGCACTCCAGCAGGCGCTCGCCCGCAAGGACGCGCAAATCGCGGCGTTGGACCAGCATATCGGACTTCTGGAAGAGCAGCTAAGGTTGTAAAGGCCAAGGCGTTTGGGCCCAAGAGCGAACGCATGAGCCAGTTGGTCGGCCAGCAGGCGTTGTTCGACCTGGATGCGCTTGAAGCTGACGAGAAGCCCGCCGACGCCGAGCCTGCCTCGGATGATGATGTGCGCGAGACGATCACCTACAAGCGTCGCAAAAAGCGCGGGCCACAACCCTTCCCGGACCACCTGCCGCGGGAAATTCACAAGCACGAACTCTCCCCGGAAGACCGGCAGTGCGCTTGCTGCGGCGAAGAAATGACCGTGATCGGCAAGGATGTCACGTGCGAGCTGGAGTACGAGCCTGCGGTCGCCAAAGTCGTCGAACACCATCACTACAGCTACGGCTGTGCGCCTTGCAAGCAGGCCGACGAGGTCCTGGAGGCTCCGATCAGGTCTGCGCCGCACGCGCCGCGCCTGATTCCCGGCAGTATGGCAGGACCCGGCCTGCTGGCCTTCGTGATCGCCTCCAGATTCGTGGACGGCCTGCCGTTCTACCGGGTGGAGCGTCTCATGGGTCGGTTGGGTGTAAAGCTGGGGCGAGCAACCATGTGTAACTGGGCACGCCATGTAGGCAACCGCTTGGAACGGATGTGGGAACTGCTGCTTGCCCAGGCAAGGCAGCACACCTGGTTCCAGATGGATGAAACCACGGTTCAAGTCCTCAACGAACCCGGCAAAGAGAACACCACGAAGTCGTTCATGTGGGTGATTCGCGGTGGACCACCGGATACACCCATCGTTTTGTTTCATTATGATCCAAGTCGATCGGGCCCAGTGGCGGCCCGATTGCTGGAGGGATTTCAAGGCACGGTCCAAACCGATGGCTATGCCGGCTACGACTTTTTGGGTCGCGCACCTGGGGTTGTGCATGCCGGCGATTGGGACCATGTTCGCCGCAAGTTCGCGGACGTCCGCAAAGCCTTGGGACGAAAAGGCAAAGGTGGGAAAACAGGCAAAGCGGATGAAGCCCTGAAGCTCATTGGCGAGATGTACGAACTCGAACGCGAGGCCAGGGAGAAGGGCTACTCGGCCGCAGACCTGTTGGTCATGCGCGATCAAAAGTTGCGACCGAAGATTGGCGCGTTCAAAGCTTGGTTGGATCATTTAGCAGGCCGCGTCCCACCCAAGAGCCTCCTGGGAAAGGCGATTCATTATGCGCTGGGTCAATGGCATAAACTGGACCTGTTCTTGGACCGCGCGGAGGTCCCCATGAGCACGGCTTTGGTAGAAAACGCCATTCGTCCCTACGTGATTGGCCGAAAAGCGTGGCTCTTCAGCGGCAGCCCGGAAGGGGCTCAGGCCAGTGCGCGGATATATAGCATCGTCGAGACGGCAAAATTAAATGGTTGGGAGCCGTACGCCTATTTAAAGCAATTGTTCGAGCGCCTGCCTACCGCCGAAACCGACGCAGATATCGCACGCCTCTTGCAAACATGCGCTCCAGAACCCAACACGAGCCCTGCAGAGCCCGACGCGACGCTATAAGCCAAAACAAAGGTCAAGCGTATTAGTCGGTTCTACAGGAAAATGGATCCGTTTGAGGATACCTCGAAAGAGCGAGTTCGAAAAAATACTAAACCAAAGGATAATGGATCAACTGGGGATGTAAAATGAAAAAACTTTCAGAAATTGGGAATGGGATACAAATAACTGAAAAAGGAAGCCATCTCGATGAACCAAGGACTGCAATAATTGAGGCGAATAATATAGTATCGTGTCAACTCAGTTTTGGTGGACATTTTTTTATAGAAAAATTGGACTATGAAACTCTTGTGCATGGCTTTCTAAGTCTAGATAAAACAGGTTTTTCCTGCGAAGAGGAAAATATTTTGGATGGATTTGGGTATTATGTTTTGATTAAGAAGGGAAGTTTTTACTCTCCGGTTTACATTTTTTGGAATATAAATGACACTTGTCATTATCTTTCAAATTTGATTTTGTCAAAAATAAAAATCATACTCACCCCGCTGAGCGGTAAAGATGAAAAAGGTAGTATTGATCTATTTTCGAGCGAAGAAAAGAACAATTTGCTTTCCTTAGAGAAAATTCAAAAAATTGACAAAGATCAAGGCTGGAGCCAGATTGTTCGCCAATGGAAAAACAAGGAGACATGACTAGCCTTAGTGCGAAATAGTGCCTGTATACGTTTGATAAAAGGTGGATGAAAATTGCGCTATTCCGTGCTGTGCCCACAAAAACTACAACGCCACGGCGACCTTGGGCCTCAAGCGCGGCAACCAGCCGCTGACCGAGTACACCTACAACCGTTGGGGCGCCCTATGTGTCACGATAGTTGTCCCGCCGATTGAGTTAGAATTCTCAGCCAACCGGTCGACCCCCATTCCGCTCAAAACACATTGAAGCGTTTGCGGGGGCTCGGAGAGGGATTCTCCAAATGAACGGAGACGGCTGCGCTTCGTGGCTGAGCTCGTTTCCGAAGCATTCTGGGCCAAGTGAAACGAGGTCAGTTCCGCCAGCGGGGCCAGCGGGCCAGGTCCACCTGCAGCATGCGACCGTCGCTGGTGCCTACGAAAAGCCGTGGCTGCGAGGGATGGAACGCGCCGACCTGGGCGCCCTGCAAGCCGATGACGTTGCCGATGGGGTGCAGGCCCGGGTAGGTGAAAAGCTGAACCCGATCGTCGCGGAAGACGGCCAGCGCGTTGCGGTCGTCCCACTTGGAAAAGGCGTGGGTCACGCCGAGGGCACGACTCTGATGGCCGAGAGGCTGGATGCCGATGTCGTCCTTGGCAATGTCGACCAGGAACGTCTCGTGACCGGCGGTGGTGACCAACATGCGGTGTTCTTCTCCCGGCAGGAACGAAAGCCAATACAGGCCCTTGGCGCTGACCTTGCGCGTCCAGCGCTGGCGGAACCCGGCGGTATCGTAGAGCCGCAAGTTCCCGCTCCAATCGCCTACCGCCAACAGCGCACCCGAATCCGAAAAAGCCGCGCCGGCACTGGAGTCGGGCATCTTGGCCAGGGTTTGTTCCAGCTTCAGGAAGGGGAGCTGCCACACCTTGACCGCGCGATCGGAAGACGTGGAAATGCAATACGACTCGTCCGGGCTGATGCGGATGTTGTTGACCAGGTCCTCGTGGGCCTTGACCATGTGCAGGTTGGCCCCGGTATCCAGGTCCCACATGCCGATGTGGAAGTCGTCGCTGGCCGAGAGCATGCGGTTGCCGTCGCGGGTGATCGCCAGCCGGGTGACGCCGTCCTTGTGCAGGTCGAGGGGGGTCATTCGTTTGGGTTGGGAAAGGGAGACGACGCCGATTTTCGAATCCAATCCAGCCAGGTAGGCCGATTGCCCGTCCGGTCTGATGGCCAGGTCCCAAACACTGCCGGTGAGCACCGAGAGCGCCTGGCTCTGATCCGGATTCTTGAAGCGATAGATCCGCAATTTCTGGTTGGGCGGCTGGGCCAGGGCCAGCAGCCCGCCGCTCTGGTAGGTCAGCGGTAGCTTGCGCTGCGCGGCCAGGCTGTCCGTCATGGTCAGGTCGGGAATCGACAGCGACATGAACTCGCCCGCCTGGCTGTAGGCCAGCAGTTGCAGGCCGGTCTCGTTGTCGGCCGGCAGGAATTGGGTGAAGGTCACCCAACTCTCGAAGTCACTGAAAACCTTTTTATCTTTATTGTAGAGATCGAACAGCAGCACCTGGTTGCCGCGTGTACCGCAGGCCAGGTAGCGCTGATTCGGTGAAAACGCCGCACTCAAGACCTGACCCGAACCCGCGTAGGTTTCGCGGAGGATCAAACCCCGGCTCGGCATGCGGTACACCCGTACCTGGTAGTCGGCCGCGAAATGGGCGAGCGAGGTGCCGTCCGCCGCGTAGTGCAGCGAACCGCGTCCCTCCGAGGCGACCTCTCCGAGCCGTGTCCAGCCGCTGTTCGCGCGCCCCTTGAAGAACAACAGGCGCGTGCTGGTGAGCAGGGCCATGTCGGGTTCCTCCGCGGTGCGGTCCAGGCGCGGGCTGTGGGCCATGTCCATGATCGGCTCGTGGTTGGTGAGTTCGCACAGGTTGATGATGCGTGACTGGTAGGTATCCAGGTCGACGCGCGCCATGCTGCACTGATCGTCGCCGAGAAGGTAGAGGTGGCGTCCGCGCGGATCGGCCGAAACCGCCAGCCAATCGCTGTCGAGGGGCTTGAATCGGTTGACCACGGTGCCGCTGTTCAGGTCGACCATTTCCACCACGCCGGAGGCGTAGACCATCGCGAGGGCCCTGCGTTCCGGAATGAAGATCAGCGGCGCCTTGGCCATCGGCTGCGGTTGCAGGGGAATCACCTGCTGTTCGCGGAAGGTTTGCTCCCAATAGGTGGAGGTGGTCTGGTGGTCCTTCTTGCCGGATCCGAGACCGTGGCGGTACACCAGCGAGGCGATCAGCATCAGCAGGGTGACGCCCAACGCGGGCAGGTACCACTTCGAAAGCCGGCGTCGGGTGTCCTGGGTATCGCCGCGCAACAGGTGGCGATGAATTTTGGAGTGGGTGGTCTGGCCGATGGTGAACTGGTGCTGCTCGATTTCGATCGCCTTGTAGAATTCGCGCGCGGAGACGTAACGCTCCTCGGCGCGCTTGGCGATCGCCTTTTCGATGGCGCGACAGATCTCGTCGGGCACGTCCGGCCTCAGCTCCTGGATGCCGGTCGGCGTCTCCTTGATCTGCTTTCCCATGATCAGCAGGTACTCGTCGCCCTCGACGGCGGGCACCGCGGTGAGCATCTCGTAGGCGATCAGGCCCAGCGAATAGATGTCGGTGGTGTTGCGCACCGCCTGGCCCCGGCATTGTTCCGGCGACATGTAGGCCGGGGTGCCCACCATGTGGCCGTGTGCCGTCAGCTTGATCTTGTTGGTGTCCAGATCGTTTTGGGTGAGGTGCACCAATCCGAAATCCAAGATCTTGAGATGGAGCTCCTCGCTGTCGTGGCGCACCATGATGTTGCTGGGCTTCAGGTCGCGGTGGATCATGCCGGACTGGTGGATGGCCTCGACCGCGCGACAAAGCTGCTTCATCAAGCTGAAGAACCATTCGATGGGCAGGCCTTCCGAATAGGATTTCAGAAATTCGTTGAGGGGCAGGCCCTCGACACACTCCATCACGATATAGGGCGTCTCGTTTTCCATGATGTTGTAGTCGACGATCTCCACCACATTGGGGTGACTGACCTTGGCGGCGGCGCGCGCCTCGCGCTTGAAGCGGTTCAGGTAGACTTCGCGCTGTTTGGCGTTCTTGCCCTCCATGCGGATCAGCTTGATCACGAACTTCTTGGGCAGGCTGCGGTGGTGGGCCAGGTAGAGAATGCCCATGCCGCCCTGGCTGAGGACCGATTCGACCTCGTAGCGGCCGGCGATGATGCGACCGATCATCGGGTCGTCGGGCGGGGCTAGGCCTTCCTGAACTTCACTGGGAATCTCGATGAGCGGACGCACGTTGCCCGTATCGCCTTCTTTCTGCTGGTGTTTCCAGAGATCGCTCAGACCCATGCAACCGCAACCTTTTCAACCAAACCTAAACCTGTCTGTTTTCCCAGGTTCTCGTCGATTTGTCCGGAGGTTTAATAGTTAAGTATGCCATAGGAAAACGGAAAAAAAACTCTTTTCGGCGGCGGCATGGAGACGCCGGTCGCGGCGAGGAGCGCGCGCGACGCGAAACCGCTCGGGCCCTGATCGCCCGCCGCCAAGCAAATCCTGGCCAGGGCCTAGGTCCTGTGGTTACAATAGGAATCCTGAAATCCTTGACTGGAAGATCCATGGGGACATCGGTGAGCTTCGGCGCTTTGCGTGCGGGGCCGTTCGTCGTTTCCCACGGCCGAAATGGCTCGACCGGATTGGATCGGAAATTCCAGAGGGGAGGGTCGGGCCTTCTCGGTGGTTCTCGCCCGCTTTTTCTCTCGCGATGGGAAGAACATGAAAGTCAAATCTCTACTCGAGCGGTTCCTCACCTTTTGTATCCAAGAGAATTTCCACCGTGTCCTGATGGTCGTGGGCGTGTTGTTGCTGATCAGCGCCGCAGCCATCTCCCAACTGGAAACCGATGTCAGCTTTCTGGACGGGCTTTGGTGGAGCGTCGTCACCCTGACGACCGTCGGTTACGGCGACATCTCCCCGGCCACCCTCGGCGGCCGCCTGATCGCGGTATTCCTGATGTTGTTCGGGATCGGCGTCTTGGGCACGTTGAGCGCGACGCTCGCCGGTTTTTTGGTTGAAAAACGCATAAAGGAAGATCGCGGTATGGGCTCCTACGATTATTCAAGACACATCATCATTTGCGGTTGGAACCAACGCGCCGAGTTCATTCTTTCCGAGTTGCGGGAAGATCCCCTGAACGCCGAATCGCCGATCGTGGTCGTCGCCAACCTGGATGCCAAGCCGGTGGATGACGACCATGTGTTTCTGGTTCGCGGCGACACCACCGAGGAAAACTTCGAGCGCGCGAATCTGCGGGAAGCGGAGACCGTGATCATCCTGGGCGAGGATCGCCTGGACGAATCGGCCCGCGACGCCAAGGCGGTGTTGACCACCCTGACCGTGGAAGACCTCAATCCGGACGTCTACACCATCGTCGAGCTGTCGGACGAGCGCAACGTGCGCCACTGCGAACGGGCCAACGCCAACGAGATCATCGTGCAGAGCGAACTGAACAGCAGCCTGATCGCGCGGTCGGCGTTGAATCACGGCATCAGCAATGTCATCTGCGAATTGCTGCGCTACAACATGGGCAACGAATTGTTCAAGTTGAAGGTGCCGGGTTCGATGGTGGGCAAGGCCTTCGTCGACATCATGGTGGAGATGAAGAAGCGACACAGCTCCATCCTGCTGGGCGTACAGCGCGGCGGAGAGGGCACGGTGCTTTCCAACCCACCGGAGGATTACCAGATCGAAGGGGACGATTTCCTCATTTTCATCGCCCCCTCTCGCCCACAGCTCGCCTGATAGGCCGGTGCCGCCATCGGGTTCTCCCGGTGGATCAGCTTCCGGGGACGCACGACTCTCTCGGCCGGCCGGGGCCGGTTGTGCGAGGTCGCCGCACGTGTTAGGTTGGTCGCAGGTCCCATCCACCCGGAGTGCATCCATGTCCATCTTCCCCACCAAGCTGCTGGCCGGTGTGGCGATTCTCGCGACCCTGGCCGTCGGCCCGCTGATCGCCCAGTCGTCCCATCACGGCGAACGCCCGCCCCTTCCCAAACCCGAAGAGTTGAAGAAACTCCCGCCCGACGGCGGTCCTCGCTGGAACCGACTGGTTTTCGAACAGAGTCCCTATCTCCAGCAGCACGCCGCCAATCCCGTCGATTGGTTCCCCTGGGGCCCCGAGGCGTTCGAAAAGGCCAAACGTGAAAACAAACCGGTCTTTCTGTCGATCGGGTACGCGACCTGCCACTGGTGCCACGTCATGGAGCGGGAATCGTTCGAAGATGCCGAGGTCGCCAAAATCCTGAACGAGCACTTCGTGCCGGTCAAGGTGGATCGCGAAGAACGACCCGACATCGACAAGATCTACATGACCGTCTGTCAGGCCATGACCGGGCAGGGGGGATGGCCGCTCACGGTGGTGCTGACCCCGGACAAAAAGCCCTTTTTCGCGGGAACCTATTTTCCCAAGACGGCCCGCCTTGGCCGGCCGGGCATGATGGAGCTCCTGCCGAAACTTCACGATGCCTGGCAGAACCAAAAAGTCCAGGTCGTCTTGATGGCCGATCAGGTCACCGACATGTTGCGTCGCCACATGGGCTCCGGTGAAAAGGGCACCTTCAAGGACGACGCCGTCGCAGCCGCCTACCAATCGCTCGCCGGGAGTTTCGACGCCGAATTCGGTGGGTTCGGCAGTGCACCCAAGTTCCCGACACCGCACAACCTGATGTTGCTGCTGCGACACTGGAAACGGACCGGCGACGCCGAGGCGCTGAAAATGGTGGAGAAGACCCTGATCGCCATGCGGCACGGCGGCATCTTCGACCATTTGGGCTACGGCTTCCACCGCTATGCCACCGACCGCGAATGGCTGGTACCTCATTTCGAAAAGATGCTCTACGACCAGGCACTGCTGGCCCTGGCCTATCTGGAAGCCTTTCAGGCCACCCGCAATCCGCTCTTCGAGGAGACGGCCCGTCACGTTTTCGAGTATGTGCGCCGCGACATGCGCTCACCCGAGGGGGGGTTCTACTCGGCCGAGGACGCCGAAAGCGAGGGCGAAGAAGGCAAGTTCTACTTCTGGACCAAGGCCGAAATCGACCGTGCCCTGGACAAGGAGAGCGCCGAGTTGGTGCGGGCCGCCTTCGGGGTGACGGATTCGGGCAATTACGTCGAGAAGACCGGCACCGGTGTCACGGTGACCGGCACCAACATTCTCCACCGCGTGAAGCGTGATGAGGAGCTCGCCAAAAAACACGGCTTGACCGTCCAAGTCGTGCGCGAGCGCTTGGAACGGGCGCGCACCGCGCTGTTGAAACAACGCGACGCGCGGATCCGGCCCCTGAAGGACGACAAGATCCTGACCGATTGGAACGGGTTGATGATGGCGGCCTTCGCACGCGGTGCGGCAGTCCTGGAGGAGCCCTCCTATTTGAAGACGGCCCGCGACTGCGCCGATTTCCTCTTGTCCGAGCTGCGAACCACCGACGGCCTGTTGCTGAAGCGGTACCGTGCGGGCACGGCCGGACTGGATGGCCAATTGGACGACTACGTCTTCCTCGCCTGGGGCTTGATCGAGCTGTACGAAGCCTCGTTCGAAACGCGCTATCTGAAGGCGGCGATGGATTTGAGTCACAAAACGATCGAGTTGTTCTCCGACGAAGCGGGTGGCTTCTACCTGACCGCGGTCCACGCGGAGGCGCTATTGGTTCGACCCAAGACCTTCTACGACGGTGCGATTCCCTCGGGCAATTCGGTGGCCGCCTGGAACATGGCGCGCCTCGGCCGCATGACGGGAGATTCCGCCTGGGAAAAGCGGGTCGAGGATCTGCTGAACCACTTCGCGGGAAGCGGCAACCCGCCGCAGGGATCGACGTTCCTGTTGATGGCCCACGAATTCATGCGCGGCCCCTCGTTCGAGGTCGTGTTGGTCGGGTCCGCCGGGGCCGGTGATTTGAAGGCGCTCAAAAAAGCCCTCTACACCGATTTCATCCCCCACAAGGTGGTCGTGTTCCGACCCATGAAGGACGATCCCATCACCGAGATCGCACCCTACACCAAGTTTCAGAAAACGATCGGCAATGCCGCCACCGTCTACGTGTGCCGCAACTTCGCGTGCAAGGCACCGACGACCGAGGTGTCGGTCATGCTGGAGAGCCTCAAAGGGAAGTGACGACCCGCGCCCATTCGGGACGGAACCATCGCGCTTCCCCAAGCGCCCTGGTTGGATCGGCGTTGACCGGCCGGCTTTCTATCCATCGGGTTTCGCGCCCGCGGCGGACCAAGCCCTGATTTGGTGGATCTCTTCGTCGGGGATGCACAGGAATTTGAGGAATTTCAGGTGTTGTTCCGGGGCCTGGTGCTCGAACCGGACATGCCAGGCGAACATGTCCGCATCGCTGAATCCCGCCGCCCGCATCAGGGCCGTCCAATCGGCCTTGCTCATCACCAGGTCGGTGCGTTCCAGGTGCTCGGAACCCATCAGGCTCAGGATCTGTCGCTGTTGCTCGCGCAACTCCTGGATCTGGACGCCCAGTTCTTCGAATCGCCGGGCCAGCACCTGTTTGGCATCGCTGCCGCGGTGATCCAGGATCCGGCCGATGTCCGCCAGGTTCAGGCCGTAGCGCCGGTAGGCGCAGATTTGGGCCAACCGGGCGGCATCGCCGGCGTCGTAGGCACGGTAGCCGTTCTCCTGGCGTCGCGACGGTCGCAACAGGCCGATCTTGTCGTAGTACAGCAGGGTCGTTCGCGACAGGCCGAACTTGCGTGCCAGCACGCTCACCGTGTAGGTGGTTCCAAGCCCTTCCATGATCAGTCGATATCCACGCCGCTGCGCAGGTAGCCGTCGAGATGCCCGGCCAGGTCGCTCATGTGTTTGCGAAAGGTTGCTTCGTCGTAGGCCTTCATGGCCGCCTCGCCCTGTGGGTTCAGGGTGGTGAAGGTTCGCCCCCAATGGACCCGGCAACGATCGTTTCCGGCTGGGGTCAGGTGGACATCCAACTGTTCCAGGTGACTGTCGCCGTGAAAAACGGCGAACTGGATGCGGTAGGTGTCCGGTTCGTATCGGGTGACCATCCAGGTCGTGGGCTGGCCGTGCTTGTGGACGCGAAATACGCATCCCGCCTCCGCCACACCCGATTCGCTGTAGACGATGTCCGCTTCCCAACCGGGCACCCAATCCCGTTCACGCACCGGACAGAGCAGGGGAAAGACGGCTTGGGCCGAACCTTTCGCCTCGTGCTCGAATGTGTAGCGGTGTCGTTGTCCTCGATGTGTTTGGTTCATGTCCGCTCCTTGTTCGTTCTGGTTCGATGCGCGCTCGGGCAGCATCTTCATGCAGCATGAACTGTGAAGCTGTAGACGGGTCAAGCAAAAATGCAGGGCGAATCAGGTCGTGGTTCCGGGTTCCTCGGTCTTTTCCTGGAACAGGTTGAGGCTGTCGACCGCGTGGGGGCCGGTTCGTCCCTCCGCGAGCGTTTCCAGCATGCGGTACAGGGTGTCCACCTTGGTCAGGTCCCTGCGCGTGGGACCGTGACCCAGGGAGGGCGTCAACTTGGTTTCGGCGTGGACCTCGTCGCTCACCTGAACGATCTCCTCGCCGTGGAACGGATAGGTCGGCAGCGAAACCAGGCGACCGGGGCTTTGCAGGATGCGCCAATCCACCTCGGCTCCCTGCAGCCAGAGCGCGGCCAACTGACCGAGATGGCCGCCATCTGCCAGGCCTTTCAGGTAGGCGCGGTCCTGCATCGAGAGCCCGAAGACGCGTTCGCCGCCACGTTGACCCACTTGAACCTGGTTTTCGCGATCTTTCAGGAAGGCGGTCAGTTGGGTGACCAGGTGCTGGGTCGTATCGATCAGGAGAGCTAGGCGGTGTTCGAAGTGTTCGCGACCCACTTGAAGCGTGTGCGCGATATCCTGCAATCGCGGCAGGGATTGCCGATCGCGGTCCTCCAGAAAGGTCACCAACCGATCGGCCCGCAGTCGCAATTGCTCCGGCGTGCGCGCCGACAACAGGATCAACTGGGCGTTGCCCTGACGACTGGTGTCCTCGGGAACCGAAATCTTGCCGCCCGGGTACTCTTCCAGCACGGCGCAGGCGTTGGCCCCGCCGGCGCCTGCCGCGGTCACCAGGCCGCGTCGTGGTTGGGCGGCGCCGCCGACGGCCAGTTGCGGCCAGTGTTGTGGCTCCGTCTGGATGTAGAACGGCGTGTGGCGGAGATCCAGTTCGGGATTGGGCACACCTTCCGATCGGTTGGGAAGCAGGCGCTCGCGGTGGAGCTGAAGCGCCATTTTGGTCAGGGCGGCAATGCCCGAGGCCGCCTCCAGGTGACCGATGTTCGGCTTCAGTGAACTGAGGGCGCAATATTGCGACTCACCGCGACGGTGACCGAAAGCCCGGGCCAGTCCGGCCACTTCGACGGCATCGCCGAGATGGGCGCCGAACCCTTGGGCCTCGATGCTGCTGATGGTGGTGGGTTCGACCTTGGCCTGTTCCAACACTTTGCCGACGACTTCCGCCTGTGCTTCCAGGCTGGGCGTGATGTAGGTGCCGCCGCGCCCGCGATGACTGACGGACGTGCCCTTGATGATGGCGTAGATGTGATCGCCGTCCTCGAGTGCTTCGGCCGCCGGTTTCAGCAACAAGGCGCCGACGCCTTCCCCGGGCACGAAGCCCTTGCCGCCCATGCAGAAGCTGTGGGTCTTGCCGTCTTGCGAGAGCAGGCCGAGCGCGCTCAGGCCACGGTACCGCTCGGGGTGCAGGTAGAGGTTGATGCCGGCCACGATCGCGGCGCGACACTCGCCGCGACGCAGGCTTTCCTTGGCCAGATGGAGGGCGGTCAGCGACGAGGAGGAACCCGTGTCCACCGGCATGCTGGGTCCGTGCAAATCGAAATAACTGCTGATGCGGTCGGCGATCAACCACAGCGAATGGCCGAAGCCGGTTTCGTCCGGATGGGGATCGTGGGTCCCGGCCACGAACACCCCGATCTCGCGCTTGAATCCGTCCAGGGTGTTGCGGGTGTATCCCGCATCTTCCAACAGCGCCCAGGAGGCCTGGAGCAACAGGCGTTCGCCCACGTCCATGCGTTCCGCCTCGGCGCGTTCGATGCCGAACAGCTCGTGATCGAAATGGTGAACGCGATCCAGGAAACCACCCCAATGGCAGGTGACGCGCTGCTCGCGCTCCAGCTTGTGGTGGTCCCATCGATCGGCGGGAATCGTGGCGATGGCCGAATCGCCCTTGGAAAGGTTGGACCAGAACCGGTCCAGGTTGGGTGCGTCGGGATAGTTGGCGCTGAGGCCGATGATCGCGATGCCCGTGACCGGCGCCGCTTCTACCGGGGCCTCGGTCGCTTCACTCGGCTCGGCAGGGGCGGGCTCGGGCTTTTGATGCGATTGCAGCAGCCGCTTCAGGAAGCCCTTTTCGTTGGATTCGATGAAATCCGTCACTTCCTTGACGGTGCGGTGTTCGCGCAAGAGGTCGCGCAGGGTGGTGTTGAGATCTTCCGCCAGATTGTTGCGCATGCTCTGTTCGGTGCGCCGATCCAGGGTTGCGAGGCCGGATTTGGATTTGGCGTTCTCGCGATCTTCCTCGCCGATCAGGTGGCGAAGGAACGTAGCCAGATCACCGGGTTTGATGCTGTCCGGCAGGGCCATGTCGTCGCCGTTCTCGCTTTCGAAACGAGCGAACCCGCGCACCAGACTCGGGTTGCCGTAGAGCGCCAGGACCCGCGAACGACGCAACGCCAGGCAGTCTTCGAAAATCGCCTGACCCACCGCCTCGGGCAAGCTGGGGTCGGGTACTTCGGCGGAAACCGCTTCCGGCGTGAGTTCGCCCCAAAGCGGCCAGCACAGCGAAACCGTGCGACCGGGGCGTTCGCCGCCGAGGCCGTTGCGAAAGGCGGCGAAGGCATCGAGGAAGGTGTTGGCGCCGGCGAATGCGGCCAGTTGTGCGGCGCCGAACCAGGCCGCCGCCGAGGAAATCAACAGGAAGAAATCCAATGGATCTTCACGGGTGAACAGGTCCAGGTGCAGCGCGCCGTGCAGCTTGGGCGCGAGGACCTTCTGAACGTCCTTGACCATGAGATCCGCGAAGGGTTTGGATTCCATGCAGGAAGCCGCATGCACGATGCCTTGGATGGGACCGAACTGTTCGCGGGCCGAGGCGACGAGGGCCTCCACCTCGGCGGCCTTGCTCAAATCGGCCGGATGATAAAGGACCTCGGCACCGGCGATCTGCAACGAGGCGATTCGTTCTTCGATCAGCTCGTTCATCGGCTTTCGACCCGTCAACACCAGTCGGGCCCGGTATTTGGCAGCCAGGAACGCGGCGATCGGATAGCCCAGTGCACCCAACGCACCGGTGACCAGGTAGGTGCCGCCCTTGCGCGGGTACTCGCGGGCCACATCGGCACCGGGCGGCTCCACTTCCTGCAGCAACAGCGCCTGCCGGCGGCCGTCCGAGAAACGGACCTGAATCGGTTCGGCGCCGGCATCGCCCAGCTCGTGCAGCAGGTTGGGAATCCAGCTCAGGTTGTGGGACAGGATGCCGCGACGCTGAACCAGCTTGAAACTCAAATTGGGATACTCGTGCGAGATGCTGCGCATGAAGCCGAGCAGCATTTCGTGCTGGGGTCGCGCTTGGGAGCCGCCCTGAATGTAGAGAAACCGCAGCCGGCGGTTGCCCAGCACGCGTATCCAGGCCCGGCAGAAATTGAACACCGAGTAGAGGCCGCTCTCCATCTGGGTCTGCAGGTAGGGCTCGCCCTGAACGGGGTGGTGGAAGATCTGGCGCTCGCCGTCTTCCATGCGGAAATGCCAGAAGTGCAGCACCGCACCGGGTACGATGCCGCGTTCGCCCAGCTCGTGAATCAGGCGGTGATAGTCTTCCTCGCGGCCCGGATTGATGCGATAGACGAAGTCCGAGAGACGGCGGAACGAAGGCCCGGTGCGCACCAGGAACACCGATTCCGGGTACTCCTTGCGCAGGGCCGTGGTCTGCTCGTCCTGGTGATCCATAACCAGCAAGGGGCCCAGGTGTTTGATGGTTTTGTGCGCCAGGGGTTGACTCTGCCAGAACGGCGAGAAGAAGAATACCCGCGGTTCATCGGACACGGTGTCGATTTCGTCTTCCGAAACCTCGAGCGTGGTCTCGGTCTTGCCGCCGTCGCGAACGTGGGCCTGACTCGCGAAACCGGAGGGATCGCACCAGTAGGCGCCATCACTGAAGCCGCTGAACACGGCGTATTCGGTCGGGCCTGGCTGTGCGGCGGCCGCGGTCTCGCCCTGTGCCTTGCCCGATTCGCTACCGTTGCCGGCCAGGGTCGACGAGGCGATGTGGTGAAAGCCGCAGGCCTCCAGCAGGGCTCGCCAGCGCGAAACGTTGAGCAGCGAGGCGTGGGGCAGGCGCAGGTTGTCCTGATGGGCCTGGCTGTCGCGACCGGCCAGGCTCTGCAGCACCCGGTGGCTGGGCCGCAGGCGGGTTTCCTCTTGGAAGAGCAGCATGCCGTCGCGTTTCAGCAGGTGTTTGATGCGCTGCAGGGTCGCCGCCAGGTCGCGGAATCCGTGCAGTTCGTGGCGGGCCAGGATCAGGTCGAAGGAGCCCGGTTCCAGTCCTTGCTTGGCGGGGTCCACGGCCAGGTCCAGCACCGCGAAACGCACGAAGGAGTATTGATCGCTCAGCAGGTCGGCCGCCTGCCGTACTTCACGCGAAGAGGCCCGCGTCCAGTGGTAGGTCAGGCGGTCGCTGTGTTCACGCAGACCGTCGAGCAACTGAACGGCGCGGGTGGTCGTGCGTGCGCCGATCTCCAGGACGCGCAGCTTTTCGTCCGCCGCATCCATCGAGGCGATCAAGCGCTTCAGCACGCCTTCCAGTTGGTCGTGGAGCAGGTCGGCCAGGTCGCCGTGATCGCGGGCATCGGCGGGGAGCACCGTGTCCCGGCCACCGAACCAGGATAGGGTGGCGTGGGTGCGCACCGGTTCCGTCTTGAGCATGGACGGCAGGCCCTCGGCCGCGTTCCTCAACGCTTCGAGGTGCGGCGCCTGATCGGGATGTTCGCGCAGCAGCGATTCGACCGTGGGGAGCAGGAGCAGCATGGTCTCGGCCTGATCGGGTACTTCGAAGGCCTTGCCCTTGGGATTCAGCAATCCCGCGTCCTGCAACACTTCCAGCCAGTCTTGGAGCAGGCTCAGCCGCTGGCGGGGAATCCCCAAGGTGTGGGCAAGGTCGTCGGCCGTGATGCGTTGGCCACGCCGCATCGGGGCGCCCATCGCAACCAACGCCTCGAAGAGCAGCCGCACCGCGAAGCGCTCCACCTGGCCGGTGATTTCGAGGAGGGATTCGGCGGATGCGGTCGCCTTGCCGCCGTCGTCGAGGCACGCGACCAGCTTGGCGATCTTGGTGGTCATGTGGCGGGTCTGCATGCTCACCCAGCGACCGGATTCGGATTCCACCGCCTCGCGGAACTGGCGCGTCGGGGCCAGCGCGAGCAGGCTGGTGCAACCTTCGCCGAGAATCTGGTCGAGGGCGGCCACGGCCTTGCCCGTGGGCATCGGGCCGAGGGCGCGCTTGACGGCCACCTGTTGCACGGCCGCGGGGTTCAGGTCCCAACAACCCCAGCCGACGTGCTGAAAACGAATGCCGCCCTGGTCGTGACCGTTCCGAATTTGTTGCTGCCAAGCGGCGAAATCGTCGAGGAACAGATCGGCCGCGAACAGCCCGGACCAGCCCGAGGCCAGGTCCGGTGCGGCCAGGGAGGCACTCCCGAAACTGATGAAGAATCGCGGTACCTGGCGACGGAACGGTTCCTCGTCGAGGATCTGGCGCAGCGCCAGCAGCCCGGTGACGCGCGGCTCCACCGCTTCGCGCAATTCGGCGATCTCCTTCTCGCGGAAGGGAGCCATGCGCTCGCGCGGGCCGGCGTTGTGGAACACGCCGTCCAACTCGCCCAGGTCCTTGCGAACCTGGTGGAAGAACAGGCGCAGCCGATCGAATTCGTGGAGTGGCCCGGTGTAGGTCTTGATCTTGATGCCGCGTGCTTCGAAGTCCATCAGTTTGCGAATCTTGGTGCGCGAGGGCTCCTCGCCGCGCTCCGCCAGGTTCTGCCAGAAATCGCGGGGTGGCAGGGGATGGATTCCCATCAGGACCAGGCGCCGCGCGCCACGGGCCACGAGGTGATCGGCCAAGGCGAATCCCAGCGCACCGGTACCGCCGCTGATCACGTAGGCCTTGTCCGGATCGAGCTTGATCGCTTCGGCGGTGGGCTCTTGGCGCGCCAGGAATCGCGGTTTGAGGCGCAGTTGACCCGCGTAGCAGATCTCGCTGTCCGCGTTGGCCGTGCCGATTTCGCGGCGCAGCACGGCCACCAGGTCATCGAGCCGGTCCACATCGACGGTGGTGGCCTTCAGGTGGCGTTCCTCCTGGGCCAGCATGCGTACGAACCCCGCGGTGATCGAGGGGCCGGAGGTGAAATGGGCCTGCGACGCCTCGGCGCGGGTGATGGCGTTGCGGCCGTTGGTCAAATGGATCAGGCAGAAGGCACGCGGTCCGATGCGGCGCAGCAGTTCGCGCCAAAATTTGATTTTGCCCCAGGGAATGGCGGGGTTGCCGTCGTTCTGCAGGTCACTCACGTCGATGATGCCCTGCAAATCGTTCAGGTTCTCCAGGTTCGGTTGAAGGGTATCGGCGTCGTAGAAATCCAGGTAGGTCGCGTTGGGGTTGCGTTCTTCGCCGGACACCCGCTTGCGGACCACGGTCCAGGTCACGTCGGGCAGCCCCATCAGGTCCGACATGACCGATTCGGGGATGCCGTTTTGGGTATGGAGCAGGAAGCGACCTTTCAGGCTCATGCCCGAGAATTCCCGGCCGGTGGGCGCGGGTACCAAAGCCTTGGTGAAGAAACCGAGTTCCTGACTGACCACTTCGGTGTCGGTCGGCTCGGTGTCGGTACCGGCGGGTGTCTCGACGGGCTGATCGCTGGGCGGCTGGTACCAGAAGCGGCGGCGCGAAAAAGGATAGGTCGGCAGGTGAATGCGGCGGCGTTCGCCGTGGCGGTAGAAGCTGTGCCAGGGAATGTCGACCCCGTCACACCAGAGATCGGCCAGGCGCTGGAGCTGGCCGGAGCGGAACATGGACATGGGGTGGAAATCTTCGCTGAAACGCGAGGCCAGGTCGGGATCGTCCAGGTATTGCGGATTGTCGCCGTCTTCCTCGTGGCGGGGCTCCGGCGGGTTTTGCAGGAAGAGGCGCAGCTTTTCCTCCAATTCGGCCAGCGAGCCGACCACGGTCGCGAAGCGGGTGGCCATCGCCATGCGCCCGACCTGGAGCGTGAAGGCCAAATTGGCCAGGTCCAGCGGTGCGCCCTCCCAGGTGCGCACCATCCGACGCAGCACGAAGCGGCGCATGTTCTCCACCATCTCGCGCAGGGTTTCGGGGGTGTGGGCTGAAAGCGCGATGATCTGGGGGCCCTTGCGCGGTGGGAGCTTGAGCCCTTCCGGGGGGCCTTCGAGGATCACGTGGACATTGGTGCCGCCCTCGCCGAAGGCACTGACGCCGGCGCGGAGTGGAATCGGTGCGTCGCCCACTTGCGGGCGTTGCCAGGCGACGCGTTCCCGTTGCACGAAGAAGGGGCTTTCCTTGAATTGGATGTTGGGATTCAGGTAATTGGCGTGGAGGGTCGGTGCCAGGGTGCGGTGTTTCATCTGCAGCAGGGTCTTGGCGAGGCCCGCGATACCGGCCGCCGATTCCAGGTGGCCGATGTTCGATTTGACCGAACCCAGCGCGCAGAATTGCTGTTCCTCGATGCCGAACGCGCGCGACAGGGCGGTGATCTCGATCGGGTCACCGAGCACGGTGCCGGCGCCATGGGCCTCGAGGTAGCTGATGGTGCGGGCCGAGACGCCGGCGCGGTCCAGCGCTTCCCGCACCAGGGCCGCCTGGACCTCGGCGTTCGGCAGACCGTAGCCCTGGGCGCGGCCGTCGTGGTTGGAGGCCGTGCTCAGGATGACGCCGTAGATGGCGTCGCCGTCCACCAGGGCGGCGGGCAGGGGTTTCAAGAGGACCGCGCCGACCCCTTCGCCGGGCGCGAAACCGTCGCCGCCGTCGCCCGGTCCGGTTTTGGGTCCGACCGCGCTGAAAAAGAACGAGTTCTGGCGCATGAAGGTGCCCGGATGGACGAACAGGTTCACGCCTCCGGCGATCGCCGCCTGGCAGCGACCGCGTTGCAGGCTCTCGCAGGCCAGGTGGACCGCCTGCAGGGAGGAGGAACCCGCCGTGTTCGTGATCATGCTCGGACCGGTGAAGTCGAACAGCCGCGACACCCGGTTGGCCAACGACCAGGTATCTCCCGGACGCGCTCCCGACCGGTTCTCCAGCAGGGCCTGCCCGGAGAGCAGAAAGTAATCGTGGTACATCACACCGGCAAACACGCCGACGTCGCCGCCGCCCGGGTTGGCGGCCATCTGCTTCAGGCTCTCCGGCGTGTAGCCGGCATTTTCCAGCGTGGCCCAGACCGTCTCCAGGAAGATACGCTCCTGAGGATCCATGTCCGCGGCTTCCGAGGCCGGAATGTTGAACAGCTCGTTGTCGAAGGTGTCGATTTCATCCAGGAACCCGCCGAACAGCAACTTGCCCGGCGGTAGGCCCGGCGCGCCGGCGGAGCGTTCCGAGGAAAGCGGGGAGAGACAATCGCGACCGGCTTTCAGGTTCTCCCAGAACATTTCCAGATCGGGTGAGCGGGGATAACGGCCCGCCATGCCGACCACCGCGATGGGAATATCGACCGTGTCCGGGTTGACCGGTGCGGCCCCGTAGATCGCCGAGGCCTGGAGCAGCTCCTGGGCCGATTCGGCCGAATCGGTGGTTTCGGTTTGGGCCGGCGCGGGAAACGCTTCGGCGACCGGTGATTCCGGCGAAAACGATCGGGCCTGTGCCTCGGGCATCGGCTCGGCTTCGCGTTCGGATGTTGTCCGTTCGGGCTCGTCCTCGGCCACCGGCGGGAGTGATTTCGTGGGACCGGGCTCCTCAGGAGCAACCACATCGGGTTGAGGTGTGCCCAAAACCCATTTGGGAATCTTGAGCGTATCCGACCAGGATTCCTCCTCGTCGCGTTCTTCTCTGCCATCCGCTTCGGACCCGGTCGGCTCTTCCGGCTGGTCGTGCTTGCCGGCGAGCTCTTCCGCCACCGGCGTCGCCCCTTCTTCCGAAGCACCATCCTCCGTTTCATCCGCCTTGGCATCGCGCGCACCGGGCGCCGGTGTCGCGAACCACTCCGAGCCGTCCTGCCCCTTCGGGGTGGACGAGGTCTTCTCTTCGGACACGACCCGAGTGGGAAAATCCCAGGAATCCTTGGAGACCCCGGCGTCGCGATCCGCTCCCGCCGGAGCCTCCTCCGGTTGGGCGGAATCGTTCGCTTTGTGGGCTTCATCCAAAGGTTGCTCGGCGACCGGGCGCGTGGCCGTGTCCCATGGACGTGGCGTGCTTTCCCGGTCCGGTCCGTCAAAGGCGGTGGTGGGTGTATCCCAATCGCGGTGTTCCGCGTCGACGGGCTCGGGCGCGTCCAGAGAGCGGGTGCGGGTATCCCAGGGTCGATCGACGGGTTCCGCCCCATCGAGGGACCGAGTTGGTACGTCCCAATCGGGCGGAGGGGTCTCGGGCTCCTTGGAACGGTCGGTGGAATCTTCGGTTCGCCGCTCCTGCACCGCCCGTTTCAGGGAATCGAAGGCCCGCGTCGGGGTGTCCCAGGTGCGGGGTCGCTCGTCTGCCGCGCCCGATTCGGCGAACGGTCGGGTGCGCGTGTCCCACCCGCGATCGGCCTGTTCGCCAGGGGCCTCGGTCTCGACCTCGTTCGTTCGAGAGTCTCCATCCGAAACGCGCTCGGCCCGTGCGGTACTCGGGTCCGCATCTTCGCGTGTCGCGCGACGTCCTTCCGCTTCCCGTTCCGCAACCGGTGGCGGCGGATTCTCGGGCGGCTTCCAGGCCCGTTCGGACTTGGGACGGACGCGAACGGTCTTGGGCGGGGGATCCGCGGGGGCCTCCAGGAGCCAATCCGGCATGCGGACGGTGTCTTCCCAGGGATCGACCCTGGTGGAGGATTTCTTTGGCGGTGGCCCCGGGCTGCTTTCGGCCGGTGCGGCCTCGGCTGGCGGTTCTTTGGCGGCGGGAGCCTCCGGTTCCGCTGGTTTCGACGTGTCCGCAGGGGTGTCGCGCGGTTCTTCGTCTTCGTGATCTTCGTCGGTCCACTGGTCGAGGAACACCGGGGGTTCGGAGCCCTGCGCCTGCCTGTGGGCTTGGGCCTTGTCGCGATCCGATTTGCGCAAGAGGACATCGGCTCCCGGTCGATCGTGTTCGTCGCCCTCTTCCTCGTGATGGGGTGTCTCCGCCGGCTCTTCTTTGGCCTCGGATTCCGGTGACCCTTCCTCTTCTGCCGACGCGTCCTGGCGATCGGTCACCCAGTTTGGGATTTTCAGGGTCAAGGTCGCCGGGTCTTCCTGTTCTTCCTCATCGCCTGTCGCCGCTTGTTCGTCGGTGGCACGGTCTCGATCCGCGTCCTTCTTCATTCCGGAATCAAGGTTCTCCAATTCCGTGACGGAACGTTCCGGCTTGAGCTGAAACACGCCGCTGTGGCCCAGTTCCGCCTCTTTGGCCCAGTTGGTGTTGGACATCGCCGCTTCCCAGGCTCGTTCGTCGGGGCATGCATCTCGATTTTCTTCGGATGTCTCCTGCGCTGCCGGTTCGGGCGCGGTCGCGACCTGCTTGGGCGGTGCTTCGGCGGCCTTGGCGGGAACGCTCGGGGCCCGGCTGTCGTTTTCGCCTTCGTGTGCCCTGGTGGGAATGACGCGCCACTCCCGCTCGAGCCGAATCAGGTCCACATTGGGATCGCGATAGAGCATCAAGAGCTGTTTGAGGAGCGGTGCCATGTGTTCTTCTGCGGCCTCGGGACTGTCCAGGGCCAGGTGGAACCGCAGCATATCCTGGTTCAGGCGCGTGCAGGAGGCCTCGAACAACGGCCAATTACCCGAAAAGAAATGCTGCGTTTCCATGCGGTGGCGCATGCGTTCCAAGTCCTCCTCGGGGGAGGGGCGGTGGCGCAGGTCGTGAATGGCCAGGGTGTAGGAGGGCGTGGTTTTCAGGATGTCCAGCGCACCCTGGTACCGACGGGAACGCAGCAGCGGGCGGGCCTTGATCAGCAGGTTGAAGGCGTGCTCCAGGCGGTTCAGGTTGCCAAACGCGATTTGCAGCTCGCCGTAGATCGTATCGTCCGCGTACCCGTTGCGGGCACCCTCCGAGGTCTTGACATAAAAAGTGGCGCTGACCTCGGGCAAAGGATCGAAATGCTCTCTCGTGAATTCGGGATCACCCTGGCGCCGGTGGCCTCCTTCTTCGTTGGGCGCGACCTTGCGGCGCTCTTCCACCAGATTCAAGATGTTCCGAATGACGCCATCGCGATTTGAATCCCTCATGTATCCCCACTATCTCGACCACGTACATGGCTGTGCCAGCACGTCTTGCCGCAAATCCACCAGGCACGATTCCAGCGCTCACCCGTCCCTGTAATCACTCGAGGATGACCGCATCTCCGTGCGATGGATGTCCAGGACGAAAGCCGGCAGGCGCAAACGCGCCTCACGGGTATCTACACGCGAACCACCTAACACGGCATTCTAGCCGATTGCAGGTACCCTGTCAGGCGGAGGCGAAACATTCTCGGTCTCGAAAGAGGGGATTCGTCGACCGATCGCCGGGGTTGGCCGACCGAAACGCGAAACCGGTTCGACAAGGCCGTGCAAGTCCGCGAAATACGCCGGATTTTGCAGGGTGACGATGATACTTATCCATCTTCATTTATGTTGAAGGTGATATTTTTCACGGTGAAAGAAGTGATTAAATTAACTTTTTGGTGTACATTGGAACAAATATCACATGTTTTTATAGATGCTCGAAAACCCGCCACCGGTTGATCCAGCCCGAATCATCTTTTTACCCCTCGGGATTGACCAGCCTGTCGACCGCACCTCAAAGGAGAACAGTGCGTTTCAGGAGGACGACGTGACAACCATCGAGGATCTTTTGAAGAGTGTCGAATCCCAAATCGCGAACCGCGATGCCCAGGCGGCCGCGCAGGGAGCTCGCGATCAGGCCTTTTCGCAATACGATTTGGACCGGGCCGAGGAAGAGGCGCACCTGGTCATGGATGAACACCTGGCGCTGGCGATCGTGGCCGATTTGCGCCAGTGTATCGGTGCCGACGAGGGATGGTCGCTGGTTCTGGCCGGCTCGCGCGCCCTGCGCGTGGCGTTGGAAGAAGACGATGGCCTGCTGCGCAAGCTCCAACAGGAGCACCGCGAAATTTTGGACGAACTGGCCGGTGACCTGATTCGGTTGGGTTTCAAACAGCCCGAGTTCGAAATCGCGATTCGATCCGAGTTGGAAACCCTGTGCACCTTGTTCAAGAAGCCGCGCTGATCTCGCAGGCGTTTGCCGAATCGGTTTCACGGCCCGGATACCCATGCGCGTGAAGTGAAGGTGGGATGCAGGTGTTCGGCGTGCATCCCGAATGTCGGTTCGGCTTCGATGGCCTCCCATTCGGAGGGATGGTGCCTTGGGTCAACCCTCTGCGATCCCTGTCGCTCCTCTCGAGAGACCCTGTTTTTTTCGCGCGGGCTACCGAGCGTCGCTTTTTTTCCGGTCTACCCGGGGTCTTCGGAACCCACGGCCCCTGTTGTCGATGCCCTGGCACAACGCAAAAACACATCACTGAGAAGGTCTATCTCGGGCTGACGCCCTGTCCGGCGGGTCTCACCGCATCTTGACGATTCTCTGTTATTCTTAGGGTCGTGGGGTGGGGGGTTTCGCGCCACGAGGGCTCGTAGGCGGGCGATGGGACGGTTCGCACGCGAACCGATGCCGCCCGCTTCGGGGAGCGCGGCTTCTCGGACGGCCCGTTTCGGGTGCCGGCCATGCGATACGGCGACCCTGCATCGGTGTCGGTTTTGCTTGGAAATGCAATACCCGACCTTATGTTTGCCGTGCAAAGCCGACCGTTTTCCGAATGTTTAGGAGTGCCTTCATGATCAACAATCCAAAACCATCGATGGGATCGACCGCGCATCTCGTCGAGCTTTTCCACCGCACCGCCCTTCGCGCCGTTCGCCGGTTCGGCCTGTGGTCGCTGTTTTTTCTCTGCCTGCCCGCGACGTTCGCCCAGGTTTCACGAATTCCCCACGTCACCAGCGCCACCGGTGGCTTCGGCACCGAACTCATCCTCACCAACCTCGGCGACCAAGCCCAAAATTACCGCCTGACCGCCTACGCCACCGACGGCGCGTTGATCGACCACGTCGAGGGATTGATCGGCGGGGGGGTCACGGTGTTCGAGACCGCGTCGACCTTCTTCGGCTCCGATCAGGTCAGCCACATCGAGTTCACGCCTTCCGACACGTTGGAAGTGGGTGCCTCCTACAGCCGCATCGAAGGTTCCTTCGGGCGCGCCCACGTGCAGGCCACCGGAGAAGCCTCCACCGGTTGGCGTTTCTTTCCCGGCAACCTCGACGTGACCTGGGACGGGTTGGCCGTCATCAACACCGGAGACAGTGCCGCCGATGTGGTGCTCACCCAGTTCAACGCCAACGGCGCGGCGCTTCGCAGCGAGACCATCATCCCGAGCCTGGCGCCCAACGCCAAGGGGCTTTTCGTGGTTCCCAATACCTACCCCAACCTCGACGAAGCGTTTTTCGAGGTGTCCAGCGCCCAACGCCTGGCGTTTGTCGCCCTGCGCGGCAATCACGAGTCCACCTTCCTCTGGGAGAACAGCGCCCTGCCGGTGACGCCCTCCGACACGACCGTCAGCGCCTGCAACCCCGAGAGCTCCCTGCGCAAAGGCGTGTTCCTGCTCGGGCACAGCCTGGTGGGCTTCGAAATGCCCTGGATGCTCGACGGCATGGCCCTGGCCGACGGCCAACAGCACACCCAGGAATACGCCTTCATCAACGGTGCCCCGCTCAAGTGGACCTGGACCCACGCCGCCGACGCCCAGGGCGCCAATTTCGAAGTGGAACTGCCCAGCGGCAACTACGATACCCTGGTCCTCACCGAAGGCCTGCCCATCACCAACCACATCACCGATTCCGTTCAGTACGCCCCGCTCTTCTACGGCAAGATCCTGGAAGGCAACGCGGATGCGCAACTGTACGTCTACCAGACCTGGCCGGAAATCATCGTCGACGACTGGTACGGCGAGCTGAACCAGTGGCGCATGTACTGGGAGCAGATCGCCGATGCCGTCGAGACCGCCCATCCCGGCAAGACCGTCTACATCGTGCCCGCCGGACCGGCCCTCGCCGAACTGCGGCGCCGCATCGAAGCCGGTCAGGTGCCCGGCATCAGCGAAATTCGCGGCACCATCTTTTTCGACGACATTCACATGACCCGCCTGGGTAATTACTTCATCGCCATGGTTCACTATGCGACCCTCTACAAACGCTGCCCCTCTCAGATGAAGCGCGAGTTCGACGGGCCCTACGGTGAGCCGGACTGGTTGACCGTCCCCGAGGACCTGCGTGCGGTCTTCGAGGACATCGCCTGGCAGATCGTCAGCGGCGATGCCCGATCGGGCGTGCGCTGATGGGGTGGCGGCCCCTCACCTCCACCGTCCCGCTCGGGGACGTCCGGCCACAGCGCCGCGAGCGGGTCGCCACGTCGCCCACGACCGGTCCTCTCCGGTCCGCTAAGGCGTGACAGATGCGCAGGTCGGTGTAGAATGAGTCGCAGCGCCCTCAACCTTCCCTTACGAGCCCCTCTTCCCATGTCACGCGTTGCGCTTTCCCTTTTTCGTCATTTGATCCCGCTCCTGTTGTTCGGGGTGGCCGCGGTTGCACCCACGATGGCCGAAGGCCCGCTTCAACACCGCAAGTTCGAACGCTTCTCCGTTCGCCAGGGGCTCGCCAGCAATACCGTTTACGGCCTGTTGCAGGATCGTCGCGGTTTTCTCTACGTCACCACCACCGGTGGCCTCAATCGCTACGACGGCTACAAGTTCACCGTGTTCAAACACGATCCGCTGGATGCCAATTCGCTCTCCGCCAGCTCGACCGGCCGCATGTTGGAGACCCGTGACGGTCGGATTTGGATCGGGACCTGGGGCGGTGGCCTCAATTTGTTCGACCCCGCCGACGAAACCTTCACGACCTACCAAAACCGGCCCAGCGATCCCGACCTGTTGGCCGAGAACCGCATCCAGAGCCTGTTTCTCGACGATCGGCATCGGTTGTGGGTCGGGACCTACAGCAAGGGCATCGATCGGTTCGATCCCGCGAGTGGGCGCTTCATTCACTATCCGCTCGCCGACGGCACAGCCGACCACCTGCCCGACAACCGCATCTGGAGCATCCGCCAGGGTGGCGACGACTGGCTGTGGATCGCCACCGACCAGGGCCTGGTCCGCTTCGACTGCAAGACGGGCAAGGTGCGCCAGGTCTACACCTTTCGAGAGGGCGACGCCCACAGCCTGAGCCACAACCGCATCAAGATGTTGCTGCGATCCCGTGACGGCACCCTGTGGGTCGGTACCTTGAACGGGCTCAATCGCTACCGTCCCGAGACCGACGATTTCGAGCGGTTTTTTTTCGTCGCCGATACCGAATCGGGCAAGGACCCCTATCACGTTCGCGCGCTCTTCGAGGATCGCACCGGGCGCATCTGGATCGGGACCGTGGGCGAGGGTTTGTGGAGCTTGGAACCGGATTCCGGCGAATCGCAACAGTTCGATCACGACCCCACCGACCCGACCTCGCTCAGTCATTCGATCGTGGAAACCATTTTGGAAGACCGCGCCGGCAACCTCTGGGTCGGTACCTTGAACGGGCTGAACAAAACCGATCTGAAGCCGCGCAAGTTCAAGCTCTATCAACGCGATCCCCGGAACACCAACAGCCTCAGCACCAACGAGGTCGGTGCGATTCACGTGGATTCCCAACAGCGGTTGTGGATCGGCACCTTCGGCGGTGGCCTGAACCATTACGATCGGGAGACCGGTCGGGCCATCGTCTATCCCATCGTGATGCACTCCGGCATGGGCGACAACGTGGTGCGCAACATCCGCGAAGACGAAGCCGGCCGGCTTTGGCTGGGGACCTATTCCGACGGCCTGCAAGTGCTGGAACCGGACAAGGGCATCACCGAGGTGTTCGTCAACGATCCCGACAACCTCTCCAGCCTGAGCCACAATCGCGTGCGCGGCATCCACTTCGATCCTCGGGGTCGCTTGTGGGTGGGGACCGAGGACGGACTGAATCTCTTCCGGCCCGAAACCAAGGACTTCGTCAACATCCACAACGACCCCTTCTTCGGCGTGCGCTTCCGCGATGTCCGCATTTTTGCGCTCGAAGATGTGCGCGATCGCGACGAACTCTGGCTGGCCACCAACCAGGGGTTGATGCGGTTGGATTTTTCCCAAAAATCGCTGGCCCGCTATCGCCATGTGGCCGGCGACCCGGCAGCTCTTTCCGACGACCAGATTTTCTGCCTGACCTACGACGATGCGGGCCGCTTTTGGGTCGGTTCCGCCGCGGGTTTGAATCGGTTCGACCCGGAGACCGGGCGCGCCTCGGCCTACTACACCAACCAGGGCCTGCCTTCCAACATGATCATGGCGATGCTGACCGACGAGAAGGGGCGGTTGTGGATTTCCACCAGCAACGGGCTGGTCCGCTTCGATCCGGAAACCGAGCAGTTCCGCACCTACGACGTGTTCGACGGTCTGCAGGACAACAATTTCAATCGCAACGCGGCCTTCAAGGACCGGAACGGCGATCTGTACTTCGGCGGCAGGAACGGATTCAACCTGTTTACACCGAGCGAAGTACGCGATAATCCCCACGTGCCCCCGGTGGTGTTGACGGGCTTCAAGAAATTCAACAGGGACACGCGCCTGGAAACGCCCATCCCGGAAATGCGGAAGCTGGACCTGCGCCACGCCGACAACATGTTCACCCTGGAGTTTTCCGCACTCGATTTCACCAACCCCGAGAAGAACCGCTACGAGTTGCGCCTGACCGGATTTCAAAACGAATGGGTCGACATGGGCACCGTCCATCAGGTCACCTACACCAACCTCGACTCGGGCAGTTATGTTTTGCAGGTGCGCGGCAGCAACAACGACCAAATTTGGAACGAGGAAGGGCTTCGGCTGAAAATCACCATCGTGCCGCCGGTTTGGCAGACCTGGTGGGCCTACGGGATCTACCTCTTTCTGGGGCTGTTCACGGCGACCGGCATCCCGCTGTTGCGCATTCGCGCACTCAAACAGCGCAAGGCCAAGCTGGCGGCGACCATCGCCGACCGCACCCGCGAGCTGGAGCAGATGAACCGCAAGCTCGGCGAGAAGAACCGGGAGATGGTCACGCTCGACGAAATCGTGCACGCGATCAATCGGGAGGTCACCGAGGAGCGGTTGCTGCAGGCGCTTCTGGTGCAGGGCATGAAGCTGGTGGCCAACGCCGAGCGCGGCGCCGTATTGATCTTCAACCACCAGAACCAGACCTTTCACTTCACCGCCGCGGTCGGCTACGAGATCGAATCGCTGCGGCACATCGTGTTTTCGCGGGAAGAGGCCCTGGAGCGCTACACCGAGGGCAAGGAAGCCTTGGAGACGGGAATTTTCCTGATCCGGGACGTGGATCGTCTACCGGTGCCGCCCAAGCTCCTGGCCCTGTCCCTACCCAAAACCATGCTGGTCATGACCGTGACGGCCCGCGAAAACATCGAGGACTTGCTGATTTTCGAGAATTTCCAACACCGCGACGCCTTCAAGAACGCCGATCTCCGGCGCCTGGGTCGATACCGCGAGCACGCCATCACCGCGATCGCCAAGGCCAAACTGTTCCGCGAGGCGACCCATTCGGCGCTGCACCTCAAGGAAACCCAGCAGATGTTGTTGGAAGCGGCGCACCACGCGGGCATGGCCGAGATCGCCTCCAACGTGTTGCACAACGTGGGCAACACGCTCAACAGCCTGAACACCTGTGCGGGCATGATTCGCTCTCGGCTCGATTCACGCAGCTTCGAGGTGTTCCACCGGTTGGTTCGCCTGCTGGAGAGCCGCCAGGATGATCTGGAGGCCTTCATGCAGGAGGATCCCAAGGGGCGACAGGTTCCCGAGGCCTTCCTCAAGGTGGGGAGCGGCATCGTGCGCACCCGCGACCAACTGGAAAACGAGATCCAGAAACTGGAGGAATACATCGCGGCGCTCAACGGCGTGGTCCGCGCGCAGCAGGACTACGTCGGCATGGAGGCCCTGAGCGAGGTGGTCGATCTCCACGAAGCCTTGGAGGAAGTGATCAAGCTCGAGCGCCTGTTGCTGGATTCCAAACAGATTCAGGTGGCGCGCGAGTACGGCGAGATTCCGTTCATCAAGGTCCAGAAATCCAAGTTGGTGCGGGTGTTGGTGAACCTGTTCAACAACGCGGTCGACGCCATGGAGATCAACCCCCACAAGCGGTTGCTGGTGTTGCGGACCATATCCGTCGGTTACGGGCCCGGGGTGATGTTGGAAATCCAGGATAACGGGATCGGCATTCCGGGCGAGGTCATCCGCGAGGTGTTCCACCAGGGCTTCACCACCAAGGAGCGCGGCAGCGGGTTCGGATTGCACTACTGCGCCAACGTGATGCGCGAAATGGGTGGCGAGATCACCATTCACAGCGACGGACCCGGCAAGGGCGCGATGGTGCGTCTGGCGCTCCTGAGCATCGACAACGCGGTGGATCCGGGCGAGCCCGGACGCCGCCTGGAAGACCACGTCCCCTCCATGTCCTGAGCCGTCGGATATGGCGCGCACCCGCAAAACGCCCCACCTCTCCCTCGAAGCGCAATATCCTGGAGTGCCCGCAAGCAAAGAGAGCTGCCGAGCCTGTAGGTTGGCCCGCTGGGCCGACACTTCGAAGCAAGCCAAGCAACTACAGTGAGTTACACCAAAGAGCGAAGCCCGAAATCTCCCTGGCGAACCCAACCCGAAATCGCCAAGCCCAAAGCCCCCGCATCACGAGAGGGGTGCCAGGCCTGTAGGTTGAGCAGCCTGCTCAACCAATCGAAGCAAACCAAGCAACTACAGTGAGTTACACCAAAGAGCGAAGCCCGAAATCTCCCTCACACCCCGATTCGAAGTCGCCAAGTCCAAAATCCCCCCATCGCGAGAGGGGCGTAAGGCCTGTAGGTTGAGCAGCCTGCTCAACCAATCGAAGCGACTGAGCAAAGATCGAAATCGAACATCGAGAGATCTCGAGGACCGACTTATCCGCTTCGCTCTTTTTCCCCTCGATCTAGCGAAGCGTGGATCGCTTCGAAGAGCGATCTGAGCCGGTTAACCTGTTTCATACATTCAATAGGGTGTGTTACACAAGTTGTTTGTATCAAGTTGCTTAAATTTGATGACAATATCCTGAGTGACTTGTGTAATTTCCGTAATTTGCTTTGTTTGTCATCTTTATCTCAGGGACTTCGCGAGACCAAACACGAGACTTACAAAAATGCCCTCACCTGCCAAAACCATAACTGAGGTGCAGCTTTTCTCTTGGGCTAGGTAATTCCTCGTTCACCATGGGCCAACTTCGCGGCTGTGCAGAAAAAAGAAGGAACCGATACCAAATTGTTCACGTGTTGAGCCGTTTGGGAAAGGACAGATCAACTGTCGGTATCGCACGTGCGACGCTATTTTCCCTCCCGATGTTCAGGAAAAGGATTCTGCAGGTGGCGACCAAGTCAACCTGCCTAACTCGGGCCTCAAGGGTGAAGGACGGGGGCATCGTCCACCAGGTAACGTCCGAGTTGGATGAATGATTCGAAGGGGCAACAGTATGCACCCTGTATTGTGCATATGCCGGATCGGCAGCGAGAGGATTAACTCTGAGATGAGGCTACAACCGCTGAGGACGCGGGCGTCGTGGTGCAAATAGTGACCCTGGACGATGTTGGCATCGTTCTGAGAGTTCACCATTAGGGGCCCTTTGAGGTGTCCAAACGTTCGGACACCTCAAAGGTCGAGCGAGGGCGTCAAACATCGACGACGAGGATGCCGTGGAACAGGTGGCGCTTGCGATCGTGGAGGGCGAGAGCGTCATCGCGCAGTTGAACAAGTGAGTGAACACCTGGCTGTCGGGTTCACGAGGTACGAGTCGTTTTTATGGACACCGTGATGTTTTCGTCTAGATTGAACGAGAAATTTCTAGGCTGGGGCAAGAAAAAATCTTGAAATGAAAAACACTTTGCATCAAGGTGGCGAGGTGTTTTGGGCGGTAATGACCTGGAAGAAAAAAGTTTATCTTGTTTTTCGGGCTCGTGCTACGGCTTGATTCAGTTTTTGGAATTCGCTTTGCTATCCCTTTCGTTTAGCGCATAGCTTTTGGTAGATTCACTGAACCCTTGCTGCGCTCCATCAGGTAGTGCTTATCTTTTTCGGACCATTTTCAAGGAGATCATCATGAATATCCATTCGATACCATCGAATGTCTTTTCGGCAGAACGTCCCTATGAGACCACTGCCCTTCTCCTTTATTTGTATTGTGCCTACCTAATTCTACGATTGGGATAAGCTCCCCAATCCCGCACAAAAGAACTCAACCCCTTTTGAGGGGGGGAGCGAGTCGACGAACGGTGTCAATTCTATTCGTTGGTCGTGAATGCCGCATTCTACTTACGAGATCGCTGGCTGGTTGTATGTATCTGCATACATCCCCTGCACAGGAATTCATAAGAACAGAAGCAGACTCAGGCAATCGTGATCGGGTGGTTGGGAAGTCAGCGTTTTTCGGTCATCGCTTGGGGATGTAGCCCAATTGGAAGAGGTACGCGACTCAGAATCGCGATGTTGTGGGTTCGAATCCCACCATCCCCACCATTTCACTTCAGGGAGTGTATCCCGAGGGCGAAGGCACCGGGCTGTAGACCCGTGATATTCAGAAACGTTGTAGGTTCGAATCCTACCACTCCCACTTGAGAATGTGGCCCAATCGGCAGAGGCAGCGAGCTTAAAATTCGTGTGTTGCGGGTTCGATTCCCGCCATTCTCATCGCTCACCGCGTGGTAATCCAAATGGAAGAGGTGCCAGACCGAGAATCTGGTTGTTGTGGGTTCGAATCCCACCCACGCGATTCGGGGATGTAGCCCAACTGGCAGAGGTACACGGCTCAAAACCGTGATGTTGTGGGTTCGAATCCCACCATTCCCATCTTGACTTTTGTCCAACTAGACGAAATGGTTTTTCCTGGTGAACCTGGGGTTCATCAGAGGCCCTTTCCAGTAAATACTCCCCAAGAGAGGCGTGACAGTGTTAATACTCTACAACCTTGATCCCTTTGAAATGAAAGGGATAGATGAAGCCTTTTGCGAAGAAGCAAATTGTGCCAGATCGCATGGGTTTTCCGTATTCCCTTTTGATCACGATGAAATTTGTAACGGTTCGCCTGTTCGAGCTGTACGTTGTATTCCCAAGGCCGAGGTGCCGCGGAAAGGGCTGTGCCGAAGTTGGATGTTGACGCCACATGAATACGAGCGATTGTATGCGGCCTTGCAGGACCGTGGTCTTCAACTGATCAATTCACCCGAATCCTATCGCCATTGTCACTATCTGCCGGAATCCTACGAAATAATCAAGGACCACACGCCTGAGACGGTGTGGATTCCCTCAAATCAGCTCTCCGATGAGTCGATTGCAAAGGCTCTTGCTCGATTCGAGGGGAGCGCTGTGGTTATCAAGGACTACGTCAAATCTCAGAAACACTATTGGAATGAAGCCTGCTTCATTCCCGATGCTTCGAACCTCACACAGGCCAAATCAGTTATTGCACGCTTTCGAGAATTGCAGGACCAATGCTTGGAGGGTGGGCTGGTATGTCGTCGATATGTGCCATTACTCCAAATTGGCACACATCCGCGTAGCGGCATGCCGCTAGGATTGGAGTATCGAATCTTTTTCTTTGAAGGGCATGCGGTGTTGACAAAGCCATATTGGCCGGAAATGAAGACAGATCATGAAGAGGTTCCATTGGATCGCTTCAATCAGATCGCAAGTCAGGTCAAAAGCCAGTTCTTCACCATGGATGTAGCCAAAACGGAATCGGGATCTTGGTTGATTGTTGAGCTAGGCGATGCGCAAGTTTCAGGATTACCCAGGCCTGCAGATGCAGAGCTTCTATTCCAAAATTTGAAGAGCCTTTCTGACGAAAACCAATCGGGGCTGGGTATCTGATTGACCAGCCCGCCTCCTGCGGAGAGGCAGCGTGGACGAGGCGGCCTCGTTGTTCGCGGTCCGGTTTCATCTCGCCGCAGGAGGGAGGAATGTTCGAGTGCGAAAGTGATGGTGACGCGCGCGCGTCGCGTGAGTTTTTGTCTCTGTCCACCCGGTGGACACCCAAGTTTACGAAAAGGATCCTGCAGGTGGCGACTAGGTTCATCTGGAGAGACCACTTCACGAGCAAGGAGGCTGTCGACGACGAGGCTGTCGTTGCGCAGGTCATGGGAGGATGATACTGACATCGCCAGAGGAGTTCACGAAAAAGGTTCTGCTCGCGTCGATTGGTGATCGTCTAAGGGTGCGGTTCGATCACCAGTGTGTCCAAAATGTCTCGAATCTCTAGGCGTATCCCAGTTGTATCATCTTTGGGAGTACCCGCGCTTATCAAAAAGTAATGGTTCCCTCTTGGCACGAACCAGAATTCGGAACAGGCGGGAAAGGATTGCCCGTCTTGTGATCCAGCCGTATAAGTAATGCGCGCGTAGGCGCCATTTAGGTTGGAGATGACGATGTCGGTAGGTTTTTGAACTACCTCATAATCTTTAAAAACCTTTTCGAGTTCGGCCAGGTTTCCTCGAACAATCTCCTTCGGATCTTGTCCCTTGAGCTCACCCAGAGGTTTGATAAAAATCTTTAGGTGTGGGTTCAGATCGTCGAAGGTTTCCTCATATTTATTCATGGCAACTAGGGGTGTGGTGGAGTATTTGAGGAGCTTATCTTTAAAACCTTCATCGATCTTTTTCAGCTTCCCGAGGTTCTCCAGATGTTCTTCACTCGAAGTGAATCGCCAAGAAGCCGGCTTAGAAATTTTCAAACCGATGGTGGTGTCCTCAAATTGATGAGGAGGATCAGCGAGAAAAGACAAGGATGTTGCAAGGAGGCAAAAAGAAAAAATGGTTTTCATAGATCATGCCCTTTAAATTTGTCAGCGAAAACAGAGGAGTAGTTTTCGCCCGTCTGAATGTACCATAGCGTGAAATCTCAGGCTGGAACTATCCCTGTCGCGAGGGCCCAGCGAAGACGGGAGCCACCTCATTGAGTAGGCATCCGTGGAAGCGCCATCTACCTTCGGTCCTCTTCTCCTCTGGGCGTTAAGGAAAAGGATCCTGCACACAGTCAAAAGGTTCACCAAATTGGCTTTTTCTCGGACACTTTTTGCGGAGGGCCCGAACGACATATGTGTATGGGCTCCGGAGAGGTTATCCGGTAGTACGTTGAGCAATTTTCTCACCGACGATAAAGTAAAAGTGCCCTTCATCGTCAAGAAGGGTGAACACCAAGAGCTCAGGTGTCAAATCCTCGAACCTCGAGTAGATGAAATCGCGCTCATCGGAAGTGCTGAGCCTTAATGAGCTTAAACCGAACGAGTTAGGAATTTCGATATATTGAACCCCAGTGAATTCAAGTATGTCCTGTTCTGAGTTGTAAATCGTTTGTGTCCCTCCGGTGAAGGGAACCGATCCTAAAAAAATCCTGGACATTTGCACCGATCGTGGCTAACCTCATGCTGGGAGGTCAGCCATGGAAACTGCGACACCATTTCGATTTTGTGGCAATCCCGTCTCGCCAGAGGAACTCGATCTGATCAAGGAGATGGCCGAGGAATTCTGGGGGATTAGCCGAACGGAATTGGCCGAAACGCTCTGTGAGTTGCTTGATTGGAAACGACCCAGCGGTCGACTGAAAGGCGTGGAATGTCGTCAATTCCTCGAACAGCTCGAGGCCGCCGGGATCATTCGCCTGCCCAAACCCCGCCAGGGGAAGCCGAAAGGCGCGCGGGCTAAAGCCGGGCGCAGCGACCGTGGCGATGCCCAGACACCCATCCAATGCAAGCTCAATGAGTTGGGAGGCGTGGTCCTGCGCCATGTCACAACCCCCAAGGATCGAGCGCTTTGGAAGGAGCTCATGGATCGCTATCACTACCTTGGGTTCAAGACGCCCTTTGGGGCCTGCCTTCGTTATGTCATTCAAACCGCCGAAGCGGAGCCCCGCGTGTTGGGATGCCTTCAATTTTCTTCACCGGCCTGGGCCCTCGAAGAACGAGATCGGTGGATTGGATGGACCCCGGAGTCCCGTAAAGCGAGGCTTCAGCGGATCGTCCAGAACTCGCGCTTCTTGCTTCTGCCTTGGGTCGAGGTCAAAAGCCTCGCCAGTCACGTCCTGAGCCTGGTAACCAAACAGCTCCCCGACGATTGGGAACAGGCCTTCCACCAACGCCCCCTGCTGCTGGAAACTTTCGTCGACACGCAACGATTCACCGGAACCTGCTATCGCGCAGCCAACTGGAGATACCTGGGGATGACCAAAGGCCGCGGCCGGATGGATCGCGAGGGACGCAGACCAGAACCAGTCCGTGCGATTTGGGTGTGCCCGCTGCATCGAAAGTGCCGCGCGTTGTTGCGCGGAGACGTTTGATGACAGGCCCGCTGGTGGGACCCGAGCGGACGGCACGGATCACCGCGCTCCGCGACAAAGTCGAAGCGGGTCTGGAACTCGGTGAAGCCGAATGTCTCCTGATGTACGCGTGCACGCTCGACTGGCTGGCGCTCAAAGACCTGCTGGTGCAGCAAGGGCTCACGCTGAAAGCGCTCAAGGCCTTCTTGCTCGGCCAGGAAGCGGAGACAGGCGCCGATCTCTCGCCGGATCAGGGAAAGGGTCAGGCGCAAAGCCGTCCGAAACGCCCCAAAAAACCGGCGCCCAAGGGGCACGGCAAACATGCCGCGAAGGATTTTAGGGGCTGTCGCCAGGCTGACATCACCCCCGACGGTCTGACCCCCGGCGATCCCTGCCCGGAGTGCGTGGGTGAGAGGAAGGGCCGGCTTCACCAACACAAGCCCAGCCGCCCGCTGATGCGGTTGCGCCTCAACGGCAGCGCGCCCATCACCGGCACCGTCTATCGCGGCTTTCCGCTGGCTTGCAGCAAGTGCGGCGCGGTCTTCGCCCCAACCTGGCCCGATGACGCGCAGCGCGAAACCTACGCGGCCTCCGTCAAAGCGACCGTCGCCATGCTCCGTCATTGGTACGGCTTTCCCGCCTACCGCCTCGAAAAACTACAGCGCGAGCACGGCATTCCGCTTCCCGATGCCACCCAGTCCGATCTGATCGCCGATTGTGCCGCGGCTGCCGAACCCGTCTTCCACGCACTCTACGCCGAGGCCGCCAAAGCCGATCTCTTTATCATCGACGACACCTCGGCCCGAATCCAGACCGTGATTCGCGACCACAAGAAACATCCCGACCAGGAACGCTACGGCGCCCATGTCACCGGCATCATCGCCCGTACTCGAGAACGGGACCTCCATATCTACCGCGTCGGCACGCTTCACGCCGGTGAAAACCTGGAAGATCTCCTGGCACTGCGCCCCGCCGATTTGCCGAGGCCGATCCAAATGAGCGACGCGGCGGCCGTCAACACCGCCCACCCGTGCGACACGCTCGTCACCTATTGCCTCCAACACGCGCGAGGCCAGATCGAAGACGTCGTCGACCACTTCCCGGGCCCCTGCCGCAAGATCCTCGCATGGATCGCCGAGGTGTACCGTGTCGAGGAAGAGGCTCGCGTTCAAGGCATGGACGATCAGGCACGCCTGCACCACCATCAGGCCTACAGCACGGCCCCGATGAACACCCTGTTCGCCTACCTGACAACGCTCCTGTCGGAGCGGAGGGTGGAGCCTGCCAGTGGCTTGGGTAAGGCTGCGATCTACATCCTCAAGCGCAAGGAGTCGCTTACGCGTTTCCTGAATGTCCCCGATGTGCCGCTGGATTCCAACGCCGTCGAGCGGGCACTCAAGTGTGCCGTCCTCATTCGCAAAAACTCCCTGTTCTACCACAACGAAGTCAGTGCCTATCGGGCCGGGACGCTCATGACCCTCGCCGGTTCCTGTGTCGCCGTCGGCCGCGATCCCATCTCGTACATGACCGCTTTGGTCGAGAACCGCGATGCCGTCGCCACGGCACCCGAGGACTGGCTCCCCTGGCGCCTGCCCGCCGCTCAGTTCGAAACGCTCGGTTGCTGAACTCGGCGCCATTCCGGCGCATAGCCGGCCGACCGGGGATCGCCGTGGTAGAGCAACACCTGGAGATCGCGCGCCGAAACCTGCCCGCCACCTTCAACCGGCCACCATTTCAGTTTCCCACGCGATAGACGCTTGTAGCACAGCCAGAATCCGGTGCCGTCATACACCAAAATTTTCAAGGCCGAAAGGGTTCGGTTACGAAAGAGAAACACGGCACCACTGAACGGATCGAGATTCAGCAGGCGTCGGCACTCGGCGGCCAACCCATCGATGCCACGTCGAAAGTCCACTGGCTGACAGGCGGCGAAGATGCGCATTTGGGGCACGATTTGCAGCATGTCACCCTCCCACGAACGAGGTGGCGATGGCCTGAAGGTGTTCCATACTCAAGCCGGGCGTGTGGATCTCCAGCCGCATTCCGTCGGGCCGGCTCCAAACCAATCGCCAGTCCCTTGCTGCGACCCCGTCGGAGTTCATCAAGTCGTGTTCTTGGTCCGCCGGCATTTTGAGTTCCACAAATTGGGGCCCGGGTTGGGACGATTGGGTGGGGCCCTCTATTTCGGTTTCCGGTTTGCTAAGGTCACCCGATTCGGTCGAATCGAGCACCATCCCAGCCTCCACGGCACGCCGTTTCAGATCGGTCATGTTGCGTTTGAGAGCGCTGGCAACACGCCAAGGACGAAAGTGATCTAAAAGTTCACAAGCGAGCTGCCAAAGCGATTCGGGGATGGGTTCCCTCGCATGTTTTTTGTTCAATCGCCATTGGGTGAAGGCATTCTGTGTCTTGGCGAGCCGAGCCAGGTGAGGCTCTTCCTTATGCTGATCCACGGTGCTCCTCCTGATGTCGATCAGTGACGTCCAGGAGCTTCACTTTATCCAATCCTTTCCCTGAATTCACGGCCCGCCACCGGAGGGACACAATCGTTTCGCTCTGGCCTTCTAGGCGCAGAGTGCCTACACCAAAACTTTGGAGGCTGTACCTTTCCCCCAAAATCACCTTGTCAAGGGCTCGTTGGGCAACTTCTGCAAGGTCGTTTTTGAGAGGGGGCGAAGCCCGGGTTGGTTTGTGTCGCGGCTGAAATCTCGTTGAAGTGGGTTCTATCCGGGAGACCTTCCATGAGTTCCCCGAGCGCTGCAATTCAATTGAAACTTCCTCATTGGCGAAGAAATCGTCGACCAGAGCAACGGAAGCATCGAATGGTATGGATTCACCCGACTGATTTTGAATGACTCCTTCCCCCTTTTCCTTTGACCAGACAGCGATGCGCCACATAAAAAAATACCTCGCGATTGTTTCCTCCACTGGAGAGAACCTTATCACGTCGGTGGTAGTGGTTAACAATTTCGATCCTGCCGGCCTGTATATCAAGTAGAGGCCGAGAGCGAGAATCACAGTTCAAATCCCTCATACTCCCAGCAAAAATACCTTTTCAACTTATCCACACTGGACAACCAAGTTTCACTTTCGCAAGATTCAACAATTTGGACTAGCCATCGCCAAAGTTCCTCAAAGTAGTACGCTTTCATGACCACCAAAGGAGGTTGAGCCAAAATCAACCCATGGATCTCATCTGAGCTGTTTTGATCTTTTAAGCCATCAGGCGTGGCAAGATGAAGCGTGAATTCATCTGCGCCACGTTTTCCTTTTTGGCCGATTTTTATTAACAAGTGCACAGAAACCCTTTTTGGATCCTTTGGTTCCTAAGTGCGGATATTAGGGTGATTTTCGACACTCACAGAGTGAATAACTAGCCTTGTTCCCACGATCAAAACTCCGGATCCATGGCTCAACTGATTGGAATGACGGGCAAGATAGCTCACTTTCATCCTGAGAAAGAGTACCCACAATGGCGAAAGGAGTCAATGAGACGCCTTTGTGACTCGTGGTCTCGTATGGGGACCTGGATCGCTTGGTTTCCTATTGGGCCATTTCAATACAGAGGTACAGCCGCACCGGTTTCACCGGCGGAGTTCAAGAAAAGGGTCCTGCTCGTGACGACCAGATAGGTGACGTTGCGATCGAAATCCTCGAGAACCGAGGACGAGGGTGTCGTCGTGCAGGTGGCGTCCGCGGCCGCATGAGGAAGTTCACAAAAAGAATCCTGCCAGAGGTGACCAGGTCCACCGCACCTCGAAAAACCAAATATCGGAGACGTACAGGTTGCCATCGTGTAGGTGGTGAACGTGGACGACGACGCCATCGCCCAGAAAGAGTGGAGAATTTCCAAGGATCGGAAAGTGTGGGAGTGATGGTGACGCGCTGGCGTCACGTCAGTTTTCGTGCCTGACCACTGGATGAATACCCAAGTCTAGGAAGGGAGTCGCCCAGACGTAAACTCATCTCACTTGGTTCTGTATTGCCTCTACGTACATGTTGCTTTGTAATTTTAAATAGCATGAGTAATTCTTGCGTGATGGTATGAAAATATGTTTCTATAAATGGGCGCATGGTATTATTGTGCTCGGCGGCATGGAGTTTAAGGGAATGGAGGTGACAGACGTGTTAGATGATGTGAATTTAGAAGATTTGAAAAAATTGTACAAGGAAGATAAAATCGCTCAGGGTTTTTTTGATATTATTGCACAGAGAAAGAGAGGGCGAAAAGTAACTGATGTTAATCAAGTTATAAAAATGCTTAAAAAGGAAGATGTGAAGGTGAATCGACAGGATGCATCAAGTCTTCTTCGTACTCTTGAGAAGATTGGTTGTGGAAAATATATCCCAGGAAGACACTCCTATCGATCTCGTATCGAATGGGATGTTTCAATGATTAGTGTGGGGCGAGCAGCAAGCGGTGAGTCGGAGGAAGTGGAAGAGTTTGATGAGGACATTAATGATGTCGAATCAGGCCTGCTAGCTCACTCATTCCATTTGCGGTCGGATTTGACTGTAGAGTTTGAACTACCAGTCGATTTCACGAAGAGTGATGCTGATCGACTCGCTAGCTTTATCCGAACATTGCCTTTCGATCTAGATGATGACTAACTTGTCGGATTCTTTTTATGAGAAGTCCAAACATTAGGACCTCTGAAATGTTGAGCAAGGACTTAACTCATCTCGACGAGTGTGTGATCGCGCTGATGACGTTCGTGCCCGGGCTGTTTCATCGGGGAAGTTTACAAAAAGAATCCTGCAAATGGCGACCAGGTCAGCCAGGCCACCTCAGACCTTGAGGGTGAAGGGAGAGAGCGATGTCCACCAGGTGGCGTCAGCGACTGGGTCGGTTTCATAGGGAAGTTCAGTGATAGGGTTTTGCCGGCAACGACCAGGTTCACCTGAAGAGACCGCGCCTTTAGCAAGTCGGGCGTCGACGACGAGGGCGTCGTCGTGTGAGTACTGACCGTGGACGATGCTGCCGTCGTCGAGGGCGTTAACCACAGATGATGCAACGCTGGCGCCTAACTGCGACTTTGTGTCCCGCTTGAGGCGCGCGAGTCTGAATCGGAGAGGCGTCGTCTCGAGTCCTTTTGGCGCTTATGTTCGAGGTGGTGTGTCCGCGGATTCACAGTGGGACCCCGTCTCCTGGAATTTGAGAGATCGGAGGACATCGCCATGGCTGACCAATTTTTCGTGATCGTGCGATCAGATTCTTTCCAAAGCCTTCAATTTTGTAATTGATACCTATAGCGGTTCGCGGCTTGTGCCGACAGTGGCCTTTTTGTGATCGTTTTCACGCCAGATCCTTATTGGCGCAGACCCAAGCGTTTAGGTGCGTGGCGGTTTGACGCCCCCAATAAATAAGGCTCGAGGTGATGGAAATGAATTTGTGTAGTACGTGTGTCGAGAATACTAAGTACGTACAGCGTTTGGAGCGGTACGGAAAGCGAGGGCGGTGTGCCTTTAATCCGAACCACACCGGAGCGGTTCAGTCAGTTTATTGGTTCACCCAGTTTCTTGATCGCGATTTCCGCGCCGCCTACGAACATGGCGAAGAGTATCCCATCATGCCATTCGATGGGGATCGGCCGGATTTCGACCACTACGGCGAAACGCTCTTTGCCGCCGTTATGAACTTTTTGGTTTGCAATCAGGACCTGGCCAAGACCATAGCGGCCGAACTGATTGACCAGGAACCATCACATTCGAAGAGTGGAAGTTGCTTTTACGCGGACGATGTGATGTATGAGTTGAAGCGGGATGCCGACGCGCGGCGTGCGGAGGAGTCTCGGGATTATCACGAAAGTTACGGAAGCGGAACTTGAATTCGTTGGGATCTGGCGGCGAAGTCAACAGTGACCGACACATAGGTTATTTTGGGGAAGTTCGCATTCGGCGTAGGCGTGCCCGGTTCGTTCCCCTTTGACAACGTGGATCCTGCCCGCGGCGTCCAGTTCGAGGAAACCGAGTATCGGTGACGTACAGTTTGCCGTCATGCAGGTGGTGATCGTGGTCGAAGGTGTTGTCCCGCAGGTGAGGTTCGCGCCCGGACCGGTTTCATCGGGGAATTTCAGAAAATAGATCCTGCGTTGACGACCAGGTAGAGGATGTTGCGGTCGAAATTCTCAAGGATAGACGACGAGGGCGTCGTCGTGCAGGTGGCGTCCGCGACTGGGTCGGTTTCATCGGCGAAGTTCAGGAAAAGGATCCTGCCGGCGTGGACCAGTGCCCCTGCCCCTTGAAGGTGGACGACGAGGGTGTCGTCGCGCAGGTAGCGAACGTGGACGAAGGCGTCGGGATGGTGAAGGAGAGGAGAGTATTCCTAGAGTTTGAAGAGGGTCGTCTCCAGGCGAATCCAACTGTAGTTAACGCGCTTCTTACTGCCTGGTTGATCGTCGAGCTCGATCAACTTGAGTATGAAAAATCCGTTGTCAGTAGCCTCGGTGACCTGACTATTGAGGGACAGGACGTGATGAACAGTTCTCCCATCTGGGTAGGTGATTCGAATGTTAGCACCGTAAGGACCTGAGGTGATCAGTTCCACAACGATGCCAGTCCCGGGGACCTCCAGCTTGTCCATGCCACGCTTGCGATGGCGCTCCTCGCGCAAATCCATCGTCGTGATGTAGGGTTGGTAGCTTCGAGGCCTCATCACGTCGTGGTAGGTTAGGATAGGGCCAGGGTGAGGTCCTGCTGTTGTGGCTGACTCTGGAGCGGCCAGGAAAGAGAGCAGAATAACTGCACACGTGATCATAACTTCCCCCTTTAGGGTGATTCTTTAACATCCGGATTAAGTCAGGTTACGCGCATTATTTGCGTATGGTTTATATTTTTTTAATGTCTGTATTTTTGAGTTTGCGTTTTCTTTTCTTTTTGACTGTAAGCCTAATGCCTAAAGATAGTTTCGCCAACCCCCCACTGTGCGGGTAAAATGGGCGGTTGCCAACAGTGACCGACATATAGGAAATTTTTGGGAAGTTCGCATTGTTCAGATACTCGGCGTAGGCGTGCCCGGTTCGTTCCCCTTTGACAACGCGGATCCCCATACCTTCTTCGAGGGAAGAGCTACGTTTTTTAAGAATGCCAACTTCCATTCCTTGGCAGCTGAATCGATAAGTATCGCCAACAATACGGTTCACTGCCGACCACTTAAATCGTTTGCTATCTATGCCGCACTGCGTCAAGTTCAATCAAACGTTCCTTTTCCTGAACTTTAAACAACCCTGACTCGGGTTCACTAAACAGGTACAGTAAGGGTTAACCATTCCCGTTCAATTTTTCAAAGTAAAATAAGTAAACGATGGGAGGTAATACCATTACGTGTTGACGCTTTCCTAAACGAACCCGGGTTTTGCTCGGTACAGGACCCTGGGTCCGTCTGCTGAGCAGGGTGCTCAAAACCTGACCCGGCATCGGCGCAGTCAGGTCGAACATATGAAAATGCCAGGTTACCGAAACCCGGGAGCTCAGGCATGGCCAAACAACGGTGTCGTGGATGTCGATGCTACTTCCGTCGACGTCCCCAAAACGCCAATCAACGCTTCTGCAGCAAGCCAGAATGTCAGCGTCAACGCAAATCCTTGTGGCAGAAGGAAAAACGCAAGTCAGATCCTGACTACCGCGCCAATGATCGCGAAAGTCAACGCGTGTGGCGGGCTCGAAACCCCGACTACTGGCGCCGCCGCCCACCTCGGAAGCGCCCTCCGGCGAAGTTTCCACCAGTCCCCAAGCCGCGTAAACCAACCCAAGCAGGCCGACCGTCCCATCGCGATCGCAATGAGGACGCGTCAACACAGCAACTCACTGTGAATATTCAGGTTCTGGGACAGCAGGGCGACAGAATGCGCGTCAATGAGGACGTGTCGAGATGCCAACCTGCTGGAAGTGAACATCTTATACGGATTTACGTAAGGGGTATGGCAGCGGTCAATGAGGATGCGTGACTGCATGAATTCAACGCTATTACCGGATGTTGATCGACCAGCAACACGCCGGTGTCAATGAGGACTCGTGCTCATCCTCCGCCGCACCGTTTAGGCTGGGACGCATGACTGCCACCAAACCCCTTCACCGCGCATTGGAAGTCCATCAACTCCAACGACCCTTCGGCCATCACCGAATCTTCGATGGTGCCGCCATCGATGCACTTGCTCGCGATCTCGATCGCCGAGGCCAACTTGTACCGGTCTCGGTGGCTCGAGGCGCCGACGGCCAACTGGTGCTGTTGGACGGCTACCGTCGGTTGGCGGCACGCGACAAGCTGCGTCGTGACACGGTGCAGTGCGAAATCTGGCCGGGAGACCCGACTCAGGGTCTCCTGACCCTGCTGGCACGGATGGGCGGCCGTTGCTGGGACGCACTCGAAGAAGGCCTGACCCTGCGCTATCTCCACGAAGAACGGGGCATGACGGCTGAAGCGATCGCGCAGCAATCCGGCCGCAGTCAGAGCTGGGTGCGGAGTCGGTTGCGGTTGGTCTCGGAGGTGCCCGAGGAAGGCCGCACGGCGGTGATGCAGGGACGGCTTTCTCCCTGGGTCGCCGTTCGGGTGATGGCGCCGTTGACTCGCGCCAACCCGGCGCATGCGCGCCAGGTCATCGAAGCGGCGGCCAAGAACGGGCTCAGCAGCCGCGAGTGGCGTGATTGGTTCGAGGCCTACCGGGGCGCCAATCAAGTGGTGCGCCAACGTCTGGTTGACCAGCCGCGACTGTGGATTGAAGCCAAGCGAGAACGCGAGCTGGCTGGTGAAGGCCGTCAGCTCGCGCAAGGGCCCGAGGGGAAGTGGCGAACGACCTGTCGCCACCTGGCGAATGGACTTCGCGGCTTGCGCCGGCAACTGCCGAGTCTGTGCCAGGGCCTGGACGAGACGGGTTGGGCCGCCGTGATGAGCGACGTCGCGAAGGTGACGCGGGAGTGGGAGGCATTGCAGAAACAATTGGAAAGGAGACAGCACGATGTTGTCAGAACCCATTCGGGAACAGATCAAGAAACTTCATCAGCAGGGCACGCCGCTGCGGGAGATCAGCCGTCAGACGGGTGTCTCGCGCAATGCGATTCGACGCCTGATCCGTCGCCGAGCGGAGGAGACCCCGCCTCCGGCCACGAGTCGACTCCATCGCCACAGCGAGCTGATTCACGAAATCTTCCAGCGCTGTCGCGGCAACGGGACGCGCGTGCACGAAATCCTCGAACAGGAACACGGCATTCGGGTCGCCTACAGCACTCTGACGCGGTTTCTTCGCGAGGTTCACCTACGTAACCCGCCCGCTTGCAAAGGGGTGTATACCTTCCAGCCCGGCGAGGAAATGCAGTTCGACACCTCGCCCCACCGAGTCCTCATCGATGGCCGCACCCAAACCCTGCAGTGTGCCGCCTTGGTGCTGGCCTACTCGCGCACCCTCTTCGCCGCCTACTATCGCCGATTTCGACGGTTCGAGGCCAAATGCTTCCTGGCCGAAGCGTTTCGCTACCTGGACGGTGCCGCGCGCACCTGTCTCATCGACAACACCTCGGTCGTCCTGGCCGCCGGCAGCGGCGCCAACGCGCAGATTTCGCCTGAAATGGCGGGCTTCGCCCGGGCCTACGGAGTCGCCTTCGCGGCCCATCGCATCAACCATCCCGAGCGCAAGGGGCGCGTCGAGAGGCCGTTCCGCTATCTGGAAACCAACTTCCTGGCAGGACGTGCGTTTGCGTCGTTGCAGGACCTCAACGCCTCGGTTCGGGATTGGTGCGATCAGGTCGCCAATCGCAAGGTCAAACGGGTGCTCGGCATGTCCCCGCAGGCGGCCTACCTCATGGAGAAGCCCGCGCTTCGCGAGCTTCCGAAAGTATGCCCGCCGGTTTACGAGTCGCTGTTTCGGATGGTCGACACGACCGGTTACATTCACGTGGAGCGCAACCGCTATTCCGTGCCCGAACGGTTGGTGGGCAAGCGGTTGGAGGCGCACCGCACCCTCTCCGAACTGAAGGTGTATTTTCGCGGGGCGTTGGTCGCCGAACACGGTCTCTGCGAGAAGCGCGACCAGCGCATCACCTTGGACGCCCATCGCCAGCGACGCTTTCTCCGGGAATCGCGCCAAGGGACCTCGGCCCAGGAGGATCTTTTACGCGGTCGCAACCCACTCCTCGACACTTACCTCGACCGCTTGAAGACACGCGTGCCCGGCCGCGGCGTCCACGCCATGAAGCGCCTGTTGCATCTGGTTCGAACCTATCCCGAAGAGGCCTTCTTCACCGCCCTCCAACACGCCCACCATTACGGGCTCTTCGATCTGCATCGATTGGAGAAGTTGGTTCTCGACGAAGTCGCCGGGGATTACTTTCAGCTTGCGGGCGAGGAGGATTTTCAATGAGGTTGAAGCTCAAGACGATCTTGGATGATCTCAAGTTCCGGGGCATGGCTGCGGTATTGGATCGCGAACTCGACCGCGCCCAGGTCGAGGGCCTTCCCCTGGAGGATGTGCTGTACCAGTTGCTGTGCGAAGAGTCCCGCGCTCGCGCCGAGCGGGCCATGGCTTACCGAACACGCCAGGCCAAGCTGCCCCGGGACTGGGCGCTGGAGAGTTTCCCGTTTGACCTGCAGCCTGGGGTCGATCGCGCGCGCATCTATTCATTGGCGACCCTGGATTTCCTCAAACGGGCGCAGAACGTCGTGTTCATCGGCACGCCGGGAACGGGCAAGACCGGTCTGGCGATTGGGTTGGCGCGCAAAGCGTTGCTCGACGGTTATCGGGTCCGTTTTTACAACGCCCAGGACATGCTCGACGATTTGTTCGCTTCCCTGGCGGACCGAAGTACCTCGCGGGTTTTGAAGTCGATGGCTTCCTACGACCTCTTGGTGATCGACGAGTTGGGTTATCTCTCGCTCAAGCCCGAACAGGTCAATGCCTTCTTCAAGTTGACCGAGATGCGTTACGGCAACAAGGCCACGATCATCACTACCAATCTCGATTACGAGAAGTGGTATCAGTTATTCAATCGCAAGCCCTTGGTGGATGCCTTGTTGGATCGACTCCGCCACCATTGCATCACGATCAAAATGAATGGGCCGTCGCTGCGAACCCCTCAGCATCCCCACCCAATCGAGGCGGCGGAAGCGGGAGACGCTCATGACTGATCGTTGCAAGCCGGGACCCTCTGAACCGATTTGGATCATCTGGAAGCTCCTCGAACAGTTGGAGGAAATCCACCGTTTGATCTGGGCGTTGTACGAGGAGCCGTTGATGGAACTGATGAACCTCCCCGAAGACCCAACTCAATTCACCGAATAATCCTCACGACAACACGATGAGAAACACAGGCCCCCACCATTGGGGGTCTTTTTTTATGCCCAGAGCCCGACTTCGCATCAACTTAGCATGCGACATGTGCGCATCGCCCGGGTCTCGTTCTCCGGGTCAAAGGTGGGTTCGTTGCCGATCGCGTCAACAAAGGACGCGCAAATCGCGGCGTTGTACCAGCATATCGGACTTCTGGAAGAGCAGCTAAGATTGTTGAAGGCCAAGACGTTTGGGCCCAAGAGCGAACGCATGAGCCAGTTGGTCGGCCAGCAGGCGTTGTTCGACCTGGATGCGCTTGAAGCTGACGAGAAGCCCGCCGACGCCGAGGCTGCCTCCGATGATGATGTGCGCGAGACGATCACCTACAAGCGTCGCAAAAAGCGCGGGCCACAACCCTTCCCGGACCACCTGCCGCGGGAAATTCACGAGTACGAACTCCCCCCGGAAGACCGGCAGTGCGCCTGCTGCGGCGAAGAAATGACCGTGATCGGCAAGGGTGTCACGTGCGAGCTGGAGTACGAGCCTGCGGTCGCCAAAGTCGTCGAACACCATCACTACAGTTACGGCTGTGCGCCTTGCAAGCAGGCCGACGAGGTCCTGGAGGCTCCGATCAGGTCTGCGCCGCGCGCGCCGCGCCTGATTCCCGGCAGTATGGCAGGATCCGGCCTGCTGGCCTTCGTGATCGCCTCCAAATTCGTGGACGGCCTGCCGTTCTACCGGGTGGAACGTCTCATGGGTCGGTTGGGTGTGAAGCTGGGGCGAGCAACCATGTGTAACTAGGCGCGCCATGTAGGCAACCGCTTGGAACGGATGTGGGAACTGCTGCTTGCCCAGGCAAGGCAGCACACCTGGCTCCAGATGGATGAAACCACGGTTCAAGTCCTCAACGAACCCGGCAAAGAGAACACCACGAAGTCGTTCATGTGGGTGATTCGCGGTGGACCACCGGATACACCCATCGTTTTGTTTCATTATGATCCAAGTCGATCGGGCTCAGTGGCGGCCCGATTGCTGGAGGGATTTCAAGGCACGGTCCAAACCGATGGCTATGCCGGCTACGACTTTTTGGGTCGCGCACCTGGGGTGGTGCATGCCGGCGATTGGGACCATGTTCGCCGCAAGTTCGCGGACGTCCGCAAAGCCTTGGGACGAAAAGGCAAAGGTGGGAAAACAGGCAAAGCGGATGAAGCCCTGAAACTCATTGGCGAGATGTACGAACTCGAACGCGAGGCCAGGGAGAAGGGCTACTCGGCCGCAGAGCTGTTGGTCATGCGCGATCAAAAGTTGCGACCGAAGATTGGCGCGTTCAAAGCTTGGTTGGATCATTTAGCAGGCCGCGTCCCACCCAAGAGCCTCCTGGGAAAGGCGATTCATTATGCGCTGGGTCAATGGCACAAACTGGACCTGTTCTTGGACCGCGCGGAGGTCCCCATGAGCACGGCTTTGGTAGAAAACGCCATTCGTCCCTACGTGATAGGCCGAAAAGCGTGGCTATTCAGCGGCAGCCCGGAAGGGGCTCAGGCCAGCGCGCGGATATATAGCATCGTCGAGACGGCAAAATTAAATGGTTGGGAGCCGTACGCCTATTTAAAGCAATTGTTCGAGCGCCTGCCTACCGCCGAAACCGACGCAGATATCGCACGCCTCTTGCCAACATGCGCTCCAGAACCCAACACGAGCCCTGCAGAGCCCGACGCGACGCAATAAGCGCTTACGCAGAACAAGACGTCTTGAGCAGACATGCGGCGCCGTCCGATGCCCAGCTTCAGTTCGCAGGGTGTCATGGCCTCGAGGCGATCGGGATCGTCTCGGCCAGGAAGATGAGGGGTTCCAGCGCAAGCGCGACGGTGATTGAGGCGCGCTTGTTTCAAGACCAGTGCATGGCGGTCGAGGTCAGCTTCGAGCCGTTCGAGGATCTCAGGGAAAGTATTGAGAAGATTGAGGAGTTCGTCATTCGCGTAGGCGAAGTCGGAATCGGGAAAGGCGATCAATTCGAGTTGGAATGGGAATGGAGTCATAGGGTCCATGAGAGATAGCAACCTGCAAACATTGATGTTGACCCGAAGAGAATACCTCATCTCGCGGTGTTGTTACTCGGAAATATGCTCCCATCCGAACATTTAAGAAAATCACGAAATACGTTCGCAGGAAGACGCCAGCCTTTCGGGCTGGCGTCAAGCTATCAATTCCTCCGTTTCGGGGCCACCTCGACGACTAACAATGCTCCCACATTGCTCAAGGAAATGTTCATTACTTTGTGTTTGAGTCAGGATGCTGTTTATCAACATCCCCAAAATATCCATTCTCAACAAAAATAAAATTGTCTTTTAATGGGTGATTCTTTATTGCTTCTGGGCCATTTAAATCGATTAAATTCTCATTAATTTCTTCTTTTATATGGAAGTCTAAACTACTTGCAACAACATCAGATCCAATCGCGTTTTCTTTCGCTTCTACTCTTAGGTCTACGTAGCCATTCTCCATTTTGACAGAAAATGAACCCAAGGCACCTTTGATCGTTTCTGAAGTTTTTACGGCTTTTTTTTCAGATGGGATAAAGCCCTTAGCCACTATTTCAGTTGTATCACCTAAAGAGACTAGATGTTTTATCACCCTTTCAAACTCTTGCTCAATCGGCTTATCCACATTGTCGGTTATAACGATAAAAGGTTCGCCAGCATGATGATCCTCATAGAAAGCTAGAGCTTTATTGAATAGCCCTTCAAATAAATCAACATGCAGCCTTTCCTTTATTGATCGGCTATTAATTTTTAGATCACCTTGTTTCTCTGCCTCCTTCACGCTCTGCATTCTTAAGTCATCTAGGCGCTTGTTTGAATCATAATAACCTTGAACATAAACTCCTTCGTAAATACATGGAACACCTTCGCTTTTTACGAAATTGTATATTTCCTCCCGGACAAGTGCCTTGTCTTCTAGAGGGGCGTCAGTGATATGAACCTTCTCAATGCCAGTGAAAAATCTTCTTTTGATATCCTTTACTAAATCTAAATATTTCAAATACTGCTGATCATTTAAAAGAAGGCCAGCAAAAACACCGAATTCACCTGAAACTTTTTCTTGATTGGTAGACCAACCCTTTTCACCCGCTTCATCACAAATCAGATACAAAGACATGGTATGCTCCTTTTTATTACCCAGGCAGATGTTATTTTGATTATGTACTAACTTGTCTACCTCGAATATTTGATTGGCTTTATTAAAAATCTGAGAAACTGTTCAAACTTCCATGTAGGGCTTGCTGAGCAAACCCCAACTTCTCGGCAGAAATTGGCGTTCGATCTGCACAAGTAAGGTGCGAACAAGATCTATCATCAGGTCACTATTTCAATTCAAAACAAGAGTGATGAAACTGTCTGGTTTAGGCTTATGTTACACTAGCCGCTCCCGGTCAACGAAGCAGACAATCACCTAGAAAGCGCACAGTGCTCACATTTTATTTATCATACCCATTTCGGATCGTGTTTGACTCACAATCAGATTTGTTGGAGCATCCTTCGGTTGCTTTGCCTACGACTTCTTCATTGGGAGCAATACGGCGCCAGTGCCATTTCCCAGAACGGTCTTTGTAAAACGCCCAGCGATCCTTTGCCCCTTTACCTGAGGCCCTAACATATCCATGTCGCCGGGCATTTTCGATGCAGCTTCTCTTACTCGAGTGCCCTACACTGGTTGCACCAACAATGTTTCCATTGGGAGAAGTCCAGCACCAGCGCCACTCTCCCGCTCGATCTTGATAGATTTCCCATTTGTCAGCCATGTTCGCCTTCTCTTTGCAAGGAAATTGTTGGACATAGGCATCCGCCAATATCTCATGCGAAAATCAAGAGTATTTTGGCTCAAAAAGAGTCTATGTTAGTTATGAGCGGGATACGCCCCCCCTGAATTACCCAACTTTCTCTCAAAAGTTGGCGATATGAGTCGGCCTGATCGGCTCCTCTCAACACAGAAAACCTGTGAGAGAGCATCAATTGCTGCATTGACCGGCTTTTGAATTACGAAACAAAAAAAATCAAAGCCCAGCTTTTTTCACCAGGTCGGCGGCCGAAAGCTTTAGAGCGTTGGCGATTTTTATGATGTTCGCCAGGGAGATGTTTCGCTCTCCTCGCTCTACGGATCCAATGTAGGTGCGGTGCAGCCCGACTTGATCGGCCAAGGCCTCCTGCGATAGGTCGAGACGCTCTCGTTCTTTTCGTATTACCGCACCTAGGCGGGCCTGGGCCTGCTCGTTGTTCATGCCCTGAGCCTAGTCGCTTGATGACTATTGGTCTACAGACTATAGGTAGCTTTTTTGTGAGATGCTCGCTATCATGAGCAGTGCTACTTATAGTCATCTAGCCAAAGGAGTAGATCATGACCCAAAAGAACGAGATCTCAGATGTGCCAAAGGATCTTGACATCGAACCTGAACCTAACGAAATCGCTTGTCGCCCAAGGAAAAAACCGGGCAGACCGATGAAGTACACTGCCTTCCTCGAACGCTTGTCCTGCGAGGACCTTTACACCCCCGCCAAAATTGTCCGAGAGGGCCGGGAAGCGGGACTCCTCGATACCGCCGAGGACACGAAAATCCAATCCGTCAAAATCCGACATACGCTGGCCCGGCTGTCCCGGAATCGGGGCTTCCCGAAAGACGGCGACGGTATGGTGACGATCCCAGGTCAGGCAAGTGTTCCAGGATGGTATGGCAAGCGTTGGAAGACAACCCTCCCAGAGTCAAAAAATCATTCGGATTTATGAACCCACCCGCGACCCCTCGTTTTGCAACGACCCAACAGGCCCCTCCTTTTCGAGGGGCCATTGAGTTTTCCCAACTTTTCCGGATGCTTCCGCACCCAAGATTCATTGGGTGTTTCTTGCATCGAACCATCTTTACCAGGAGGTGAACGCCTAGAGGGCACCCATTTCGTATGGCCTTCAACGCTGCTCGGTCCTTGATGACAAGGAATACGTCTGACGTCATATCAGTGGATTTCTATCCCTGCGTATCAATCTCTGTGACAGGTTGGGAACCGTAGATTGGCGCGTTGACATGTTAAGATTTACCACCATTCTTGTTGAAACCAAATAAATCTCGGTGATTGGTGGATTCATGGAAAAAGCAGAACTCTCCTGGCTTCATCTCTCGGATTTCCATTTCGGAAAAGGGGAATCCTGGAAACGGGATCGCGTCCTCTCTTCCCTGGTTCGCGATGTCCTCGAGCCCCTGCAACGGGAACAAAGACTTCCGCGATGGGTTTGTGTTACGGGGGACATCGCCAACACTGGGAAAAAGGAGCAATACGAGGACGCGAAGGCTGAGTTCGCCAAGCTCGCCGCCGCGCTTGGCCATCACCCAAAGACCGACTGGTTCCTCGTGCCCGGCAACCACGACGTTTTTCGGGACGAAATAAAGCCAAAGGTGAAAAGGGAGCGGGCCAAGCTCACATACGAGGATATTGAAGAGGTCTTGACCGACTCTGAATTGTGTGAAGCCTACACGCGCCGCCAAGCCAACTTTTTCCAATTCACCGCGGAGTTCCTTGGGTCCTCCCGCGCCTTCACGCCAGAAAAGCCTTGGCAGGTGGAATCGAGACAGGTTGGCGACCTGAGGGTGGCGTTTCTTTGCTTGAATTCTGCGTGGCTTTGTCAGGACGATCACGACGCCAGGTGGATCGCGATTGGCGAGTACCAGGCCCATCAGGCAGTGGAGGAAGCCAACCAATTGGGCGCCGATCTAAAAATCGCGCTGTTCCACCACCCCTTTGAGGACTTGCGCGAGGACGACCGCAAGAAGGTGAAAAACGTCCTGACCGCCCCCGGAGGGTGCCAAGTTCTCCTACGGGGCCACCTTCACGAAAGTGACCTCGAGTTCTCCTGGTCGCCTGACAGTTGCTGGTTCCCCATGGCATCGGGTGCCTGTTGGTACGATGCCGAGCATGCCCACAGCGTGAACTGGGTGCGTCTCGACCTGGCAGCCGAAACCGTGGAGATCCGGATCTGGTCCTACAGCTCTGAGCGCAACGGGTTTTGGAAACCTGCCACAGAACTCTACCGCAACTTCAACGGAACGGTCACCAAACCCATTCCGGCTTCCTGGCACCTTTCCCCACTTGAATCGCCCACAGGTGGAGAAGAAACCGGAGATGGTGTCGCCGGCCCGAAACCCGCGACCTTTGCGGTGCCGATCGCCTACAAGGATCTCATGCTCGGCCAATACAGCGACTTAGACGCCTACTTCTCTAAAGACAAAGCCGGAAAACTCAATCTGGAGCAGGTCTTTGTCTCTCTGGAAACCGGGTGGCGCGAACCCGATAAAAATCGTGAAAGAAGATTGGCTGGGAAACGCGGTGCCGATTCCCAAGCAGATGAAGCGGAAGAGCCCGAGAAACCGCAACCCCAACCCTGTGAAAACCTGTGCCGTCACCCGACATACCGGCATTTCGTGTTGGCTGGCAAACCTGGCAGCGGCAAATCGACGCTACTCCGCTACTTGGTGGTGTCGCGCCTTCACCGGGAACCGGATCTGTTGCCGCTACACCTGCCGCTACGCGACATGCAGGCTTGGTTAAACCGAAAAAAAGGACATGCAGGAAGCCACATCCTCGATTGGGCCGCCGATACCTATGGGTCCCACGGGATCGATCGGGTGTTCCTCGAACGTCATACAGGGCAGGGCAAGATTCTTTGGCTGCTGGACGGGCTTGACGAAATCTTTGATCTGTCACTTCGCCTGCGAGCAGCGAAGATCATCGGCAATTGGTTCACATCCAACCAGGGTCGGGGCGACCGGCTGATTCTCACGACCCGTCCTCATGCCTTGGAACAAGCGAGAATCTTGGGGAACCTGGCGCTGCCGGACACGAGGGCGTCCATCCTCCCCCTCAGCGAGCCCCTCCAGGAAGCATTCCTGAGCCATTGGTTCCTGGGCCTGTATGGCCCGACGCGAAAAAAGACAGCCGACGAAAAAAAGCAGGCGCTTTGGCATCTCCTGGAGGGACGACCCGACCCGGATCCTTTCCGAGACAATCCGCTGATGCTCTCGGTGCTGGCGATCATTTTCTACAACGGCAAGACCTTGCCCGAGCGGCGGGCCGACCTATACGAACAAGCGGTGGACATGCTGCTGACACAAAGGTTCGGGCCCAACGAGAAGGACGGGAGCATCGAGAAAGTCGAGCAAATCATGCGCGGGCTGGGTTTGGTGGCGCGCAGACTGTTGGAGCGCGGAAGGGCAAGTGATGTGGGTTGCCACGATTTCCAAACCTGGTTCACGGAAGGATACGGACGGGGGAAGCACGGCGACCAAGAGGACGTAACCCCGCTGATTCGGGAGCTGGGCAACCATTCGGGTCTGCTTACGCAAAGTGGAGATGGACAACCGCGCTATGCCTTCGCACATCTGACCTTCCAGGAGTATCTGGCAGCCCGAAGTTATGCAAAGGACCGGGAGCCGAGCAAACTATTGCGGGAGCGATTGGGGGTGGGCACGTGGCGAGAGGTCGTGCTGTTGACGGCGGGCTGCCTTTTCGCCTTGGGGGCAGACTTTCGGGGGCAAGACTTCATTCGAGGAATATTCGCCTGCTGCGGTGACGGTGACACCTCAGCAGTCGGACTGAGCCTGGCGATGGAGGCGATGGCAGAAGCGCCGAATCACATTGATCTGCACGAGGACATTCAAAAGTCGAAGGCGTTGACGTTGGCTATTCTGGGAAATCGCGATAGCCAGGTACCCGAAGCGGCGCGGGATGCCTTGGGGCTGGCCCTTGGGAAATTGGGCGACCCAAGATTGGGTGTCGTGAAACCGGAGCGTTGGGTGTGGATCCCACTGGGGCGATTCACCATGGGCAGAAATGACGGCGATAAAGATGAGCAACCGGAGCATGAAGTCGAAGTGGACCGAGGGTTCTTCCTGGGGAAATACCCGGTCACCAACGAAGAGTACCGTGCCTTCGTCGAAGCCGATGGATACGGTGATGCCCGCTGGTGGAGTCGATTGGGGCGTTCGTGGTTGGAGAAGGAAGCCGAGGGAGTGAAGACGCCGGAGCTTTGGGAAGATCGCGCATTTAACGGCGCCAACCAGCCGGTGGTCGGGGTGAGTTGGTTTGAGGCGGAGGCTTACTGCAATTGGCTGGGTGCGGTTCTCGAAAAAAACCGACCAGGCGGATGGGCAGGGACTCCTCGTGTTTACATGCCCAGTGAAATCCAGTGGGAATACGCGGCGAGGGGATCGGCCGGACGCCGCCATCCATGGGGTGAGCAAGAACCCGACGAAATGGTAGCTAATTATGAGGGTCGGTTGGGCAGGACCTCGGCAGTGGGCATCTACCCAAGAGGCGCGACCCCGGAAGGCCTTCTTGATATGGCCGGCAACGTATGGGAGTGGTGTCGAACCCGTTATGAGGGCAAGGCCTACGCGTTGTCCACGCAGGAGAGGGAAAGCCTGATCATCGAAGAAATTGACCAATCTGCCTGCCTGCGCGGGGGGTCCTGGAGCTACGGGGCCAGGGGGCTCCCTGCCGCCTGCCGCCTCTGGTTCTGGGCTGGCGGCCGCTTCGACCTCGTCGGGTTTCGGTGTTGTTGTGTGGCGGGTCCGAGTGCCGAGCCTTGATCCTTGTTTTTTGTCGTGATGTGGTGACTCAAAAAGTGTCGACATCATAACAAAACTTGTCAACATGGTAACAAATGTGTCGACGTGATAACAAAAGTGTCACCATGTTGACAAATTGGGCACTTGGTATCACAAGCTTTTGCCACTGGTTCACCCCTTTTGTCGCCGCAGGGGACCGAAGTCGGCATGCCACATTCACTTCGCACCTTTGTGGATATGGTTTTGTAGAAAAACCCAAATTGCCCCAAACTAGATGAGGTTGTTATATTTTCTTCCACTCGGTTAATATTGTAAAAACGCAAACGGAAGGCATACATGGACCCTGGGTCAACGCTTGCGCTTGGACTCTTGACCAACTTGGTGACGGATGGCGTCAAACGCCGCATCCAATCCTTGACACCCCAGCTGGGTGAAGCAGCCTTGGGGCTGCCCAACCAATTGACCCTGCAAGCACGCTTCGAATCGGCGATGGCCTCGGCGCTGCACCACCTCCAAGACCGTCATCCCGAATATGCCGAAGACCAGCAGTGGGTTGTGGAGACCTTGCGTGACCAGGGTTTTGCCGAAGTCTTCTGGCAGGCCTACCGTTCCGGTTACGCCACGGCCGCCGACGAAGACTTGAGTGCCCTGTTCGCCGGGGTCGGCGGCACCTTCCGCAAGGAAATGGGTTTCGATCCGATCGGCCTGGCGAGGCACCTTCGCGAAGCCATTTCCATCGCGCTGCGGGAGCAACTCCCTGAGGTGGCCCAACTCCTCGAAGCCCATCAAGCCCATGAACAATTGACCGCTCTCAATGAGGTGATCGAAGCCCATTTCCAGCAAACCCATCAAGCATCACGGCATATGCAGAACGGCCAGGAGCAAATGGCTCAAAAGCTGGACGAGATCCACAGCAAGATTGAGCTCCTTCTGTCCGGTAGCCGTGAATTCCCGCAACTCGAACACATCCCAGATGGGACACCTACTACCGAAGCGGCGCACACCGAAACCAAGCCCTTGCGTTGCGAGCCCAACCTTTCCTGGCTCCATCTCTCCGACTTCCAATTCGGGGAATCGCCCGACTGGCGCCAGGAAAAGGTGTTGGCTGATCTAGCACGGGATGTAATCGAGCCGCTGAAAAACGATCGCGGTTTGCCCCGCTGGGTTTGCCTGACGGGTGACATCGCCGATAAGGGTCGACCCGAGGAGTACGACACGGCAACCCAAACACTCAACAGGTTGGCGGAGCATCTCGGCCAGGATCCCGTCACCGATTGGTTCCTGGTTCCCGGTAATCACGACGTGTACCGGCCCGATATCGGCAAGCGTTTGCGCCGAGAACGCGACGGACTGGATGTTTCCGATGTCAACCTCATCCTGGAGGACCCAGAGGAAATCGAGCGTTACGCAAAACGCCAAAAGGCTTTTTGCCAATTTACCGAATCGTGGCTCGGAGAAGACCGCAAATTTCGGACCGAGCGCCCTTGGACCGTGGAGATTCAAACCCTGGGCGATCTGACCATCGCCTTCCTGTGCCTCAATTCGGCTTGGGCGAGTCAAGACAAGCAGGACCAGTTCCACCTGGCCCTGGGCGACTACCAACTTTCGCAGGCCCTGGCCGAAGCGGATCGAGCGGGCGCCCATATCAAGGTCGCCTTGCACCACCACCCCCTTGAAGACCTGATGAAAGATGACGCCGAAACCGCCGAGGCGCGGCTCAAGGGCCCCGGCGGCTGTCACTTCGTGCTGCACGGACACGTCCTAAAACCGCGGTTCCGCAAAGTGGCACTACCCGACAGCGACTGTTTCGAGTCCGCCGCCGGCGCATGTCGGGTCGCAGCGGGGCGGACATGTTCCGTCAACTATATGGCTATCGACCCGGTCACCCGCGTCATCTATTTCAAAGCCTGGGCCTACAATCCGGATCGAGGCTTTTGGTACGCCGCCAACGACCTCTTTCGAGGCGTGGAAGGCGCATGCACATGGCCGATCCCCGAATCGTGGAACCTGCCTCTTTTTCGCCAACCGCAATCGGGCATTGACGACACTACCTGTAAAGACCAGCCAACCCGACCCTTCCACATCCCGAAAAGCTACCAAAAAAAGATGCTGATGAAGTTCCGCGACCTCCATGCCCAACTCACTCGCGACAAAGCGGGCAAGCTATCTCTGGAGGAGGTGTTCGTCTCGCTCGAAACCGCCTGGCAGGAGCCAGTCACAGAGAATCAAGCGGGGAAACGCCAAGAGCAGGCGGAGGGCCCAGAGAGAGGAGAGCCGCAAACGAGATCTTGCGAATCGTTGTGCGAGCACGAGGCATTCCGTCATTTCGTGCTTGCCGGCGATCCCGGCAGCGGGAAGACAACGCTTTTGCGGTTCCTCGTAGTGTCCCGCTTGACCCCGAAAAGCGAGCTGATGCCGATCCTGCTTCCGTTGGCCGAGTTCCAAAATTGGCTCCAGCCTCATCCCGGCCATCACGGGGGCCTTTTATTGGAGTGGGCGGCAGAAGTGTACGGTGAAAACGGCGTTGATGCAGCCTTCCTCGATACCTATGCAGGGCAGGGTCGAATCCTTTGGCTGTTGGACGGGTTTGACGAGATCTTCGACGAATCGAGCCGTCTGAGAGCGGCGAAAATCATTGGAAACTGGGTCAGCAGCGTACAGGGACATGGCGACCGGCTTCTGCTGACATCTCGGCCTCACGCGCTGGAAAGCTCTCTGGTTCTCACCAAGCTGGCGCTGCCCGACACCCAAGCCTCGATTTTGCCGCTGTCAAAACCCCTTCAAAACATCTTTCTCAGTAATTGGTTTCTGGGCTTGTTCGGCAAGAACAGGGAAGAAGAGGCCGAGGCGCGGCAGGGGCAGCTATCGGGTATCCTCGAAGATCGGGAGGGCCTCGGCCCTTTCCGGGAAAACCCAATGTTGCTTTCGATCCTGGCGATCCTGTACTACAACGGGGACGAACTGCCGGATCGCCGCGCCGACCTGTATGAGCGGGCGGTCGAGGTTCTTCTCTCCCAGCGGTTTGGTGCCAACGCCAGCGGAGGGAGTAGCGACAAGGTTCGGCAAATCACGCGGGCGCTGAGCAGGGTGGCACGCAACCTGATGGAAGCGGGAAAAGGAAAAGAGATCGGGGAGCGCCAGTTCCGCGAGTGGTTTGCGGTGGGTTACGGTAAGGGAAAAAGCGGGGCGCAGGAAGATCTTTCGGGAGTGATCCGCGAGCTGGGAAACCATTCGGGCCTTTTGAAATTGTCGGGTGCGGTGCATCCCCGTTACGCGTTTGCGCATTTAACGTTCCAAGAATTCCTGGCGGCGCGTTCCTATGCGAACGATCCGCAGCCCAGCATTTCCTTGCGGGATCGTTTGGAGGAGGGCGCTTGGCGTGAGGTGATCCTTTTGACGGCGGGGTGTCTGTTCGGTCCAGGTCCGGAATATCACGGGCCAAATTTCATCCGGGAACTGTTCGCGGAGTGCGATAGGGGCGAACATTGCGGGCAAATTTTGAGCCTGGCGATGGAAGCGATGGCCGAGGCGCCAAGTCACATGGACCTCTCCGGAGAGATCGAGCGGGCCAAGAAGCAAGCGCTTTCGATCTTGCAGGACCGAGAAACCACCGCGAGCGAAAAAGTCCGAGACTCGTTGGGCCTATCGCTGGGAAGGCTGGGTGATCCAAGGCTGGGATTCGAAAAGCCGGAACGCTGGGTGTGGATCCCGCCAGGACGCTTCACCATGGGTCGAGACGATGGGTTAGACCATGAGAAGCCCGCTCACGAGGTGATGGTCGAGCATGGCTTTTTCCTGGCCAAGTACCCGGTGACCAACCAGGAATACGGCGAGTTTATGAGAGAAAAAGGTTATCAGAACAAGCATTGGTGGAGTCCACTGGGATTGCGATGGCTGGAAGAGCGAGGCGAGGATATTTCTGAGCCGAGGCATTGGAAGACGTCGCGGTTTGGGAAACCGAACCAGCCCGTGGTAGGGATAAGTTGGTTCGAGGCGGAAGCCTATTGCAATTGGTTGTCGGCCCACTTGGCGTCGGCGCCGCCCCAGGGTTGGCAAGGCCTTCTAGAAGTGAGACTCCCGAGTGAAATCGAATGGGAATATGCGACACGGGGCAGGGAAAGTCATTCTTACCCTTGGGGGGAAGATGAACCAGACGACCGGTTAGCGAACTTTGGAATGAACCTGGGTCGCTCCTCTGCCGTGGGTGTTTATCCAAAAGGTGGGACACCCAGCGGTTTGTTGGATATGGGCGGGAATGTGTGGGAGTGGTGCCGAACTCGCTTTGAGAAGAAAGCCTATGGTATGCCGTGGGAAGCACGGCATCGGCTGATTATCGAAAAGATTAATCATGTTGCCTGCGTGCGCGGGGGGTCCTGGCTCAACAGGGACTGGGAGCTCCCTGCCGCCTACCGCATCTGGTTCACGGCTGGCAACCGCGTCTTCCTCGTCGGGTTTCGGTGTTGTTGTGTGGCGGTTCCGAGTGCCGAGCCTTAATGCTTGTCTTTTTGGTATTTGGTGCGCTTATTGAAGAAAAAATTAGGGGTAATTCGATATCTTCTGTCCGTGGGTGGTAGACCAAATAGTGCAGAAGAGATTGAGGAAACGATTTGAAATGGCAGCACCCCTCTCGACTGAAGAGCCGGAGCGGATGCTGCATGGTTGATGGGGCACCATGCCGCTTTGACCAGCATGAGCCAAATGGACCTCGTCGATACCATTGGAATGGAATGTTGTTATTGGTATTTATGCTAGTATTTATTCACCGGATAAACCCACAAAGCAAAATTACTAGAAGATTGAGAGGGTACCGTGGATGGCCGCTTAGAGCATGCATCGGAAATATCTTGGCTCCACCTCTCCGATTTCCACTTTGGCAAAGGCCAGGATTGGCAACAGCAGAGGGTGATGAACGCTTTGCAGCGCGATGTCATCGGTGCTCTGGAAAAGGACGACTTACTGCCCAATTGGGTTTGTATCACGGGCGATATCGCCAACAAGGGTTTACCCACGGAATATGCGGCGGCCGTGAAGGCCTTTGACAAGCTGGCGAACGCCATGGGGCACGACCCCGTGCGTGATTGGTTCCTGGTGCCGGGCAATCACGACGTGAATCGAAACTCGATTGGACCATTTCAGAAAAAGCAACGTCAACTTTTCGACCGTGAGACGGTAAACGAAATCCTCACCAATGCTGGTACCCTGTCCTCATTCGCCGAGCGTCAATCACCATTCTTTACCTTCACCAAGGACTTTTTGGGCGCCGAGCGTGCCTTTACCGCGAAACAACCTTGGCGGGTGGAGATTCGCGAGGTTGCCGGCTTGACCATAGCGTTCCTGTGCCTCAACTCGGCATGGGCCTGCCAGGACGATGAGGATGCCCGGCGCATTGCCCTGGGTGAATATCAAGTCCAGCAAGCCTTGAACGAAGCCCGCGACCGCGGAGCCCATCTGAAAATCGCGTTGTTCCACCACCCGTTTGAGGATCTTCGCGAGGATGACCGCGTAGCCGTCAAGGACCTCTTGACGGCGCCTGACGGCTGCCAGTTCATGTTGCGGGGGCACCTCCACGACAGTGAGCTGGTCTACACCAAATACCCCGACAGCGACTGCTTTCCCACGGCTGCCGGGGCCTGCTGGGTCGATTCCACCTACCCGCACCGAGTCAATTGGACCCGACTCGATCTGGCGAATCGCCGCATCGACATGCGGGTGTGGTCCTATGCCCATGAGCGGGCCGGGCATTGGGCGCTCGACCGCCGCCTCTATCGAAACGGCTTCGACGGCAAGATCAGTTGGCCGATTCCCGATTCTTGGAGGCTTCACCCAGGACATTCGCCGCAGCCCCCGAAAGCATCTCCGTCGATCCCCTCCACTTACCGACGCTGGGTGCAATCGAGAGTGACCTATTCGGAATCGTTGAACCTCGATGAAGGCTCCAAAGAGGTTCGCTTGGCTGATCTGTATTACCCGCTGGATACCTCGTGGGAAACGCCGGAGGAAGAAGCCGAGCGCAAAAAAAAGGAAGAGCAGGCAGCAAAAGAGGCAGACCGGAATGCGCGTCTCGACCAAGGACGCGGTGGTGTACGGCGACCCCTGGACGATCTTCTGAATTTCGATGACCACCGGCACTTCCTCATCAAGGGCGATCCCGGATCGGGCAAATCGACATTTCTGAAGTACACCGCTTATCGCATGCTGACAAACGAGGCATCCCCCTGTCATCCGATCTTGCTGGAACTGAAAGACTTTGCCGATTGGCTGGACCTATCCGACAAGCCTGCCACCGCTGACAGTCTCCTGCTCTGGGCCGAAGCTGAATTGACGTCATTCGGGATCAGCCGAGAGACCTTGGCAAAGGAAAGCCAGGCAGGCCGGCTGTGCTGGCTGCTGGACGGCTTGGACGAGGTGTTCGTGCCGGAAAAGCGCTTGGCGGTCGCCAAAATCCTCGGCCAGTTCAACCATTGCCACGGTGAGGCGGCGCGCGTTTTGATCACGACGCGGCCCCACGCGTGGGCCCAAGCGGGGATCCAGGAAGCGTTATGCCTGGCGGGCCGAGTGGCTCCGCTGCTCTCCCTCAGCCAAGCAGGGCAAAGGAAATTGCTGATCAAATGGTTCGAAGGGGCTTCGCCAAACCAGGGTGAGGACCTCCAAAAGAACCTGGCCCGGCGGGCCGGCGGCCATCCTCGAATTCGGGAAATGATGGAAAACCCGCTGTTGCTGACGGTGATCGCCACCATTTTTCACGCGGGCAAGAACCTGCCGGAGTATCGGGTGGAATTGTACGAACGAGCGATCGACGTGCTTTTGACCAGACGTTTCGGCCATGAAGCGGAGCACCAGAATTCGGAGCGGGTTCCGATCACTCGAGGATTGAGACGGGTAGCGCGGGCGATGTACGAACACAACCGAGTGCGAAGCGTCCCGCACGAGTTGTTCGTGTCCTGGTTTCGGAGTACCCATGACGATGAGGAGAAAGCCGCGGCATTGGTGCGGCGGATCGGGGCGCGTTCGGGGTTTTTGAGGGCACGGGGTGAGCCACCGGAATATGCCTTCAGCCACCTTGGTTTCCAGGAGTACCTGGCCGCTTTGGGATTCGCAGCGGAAGCGGACCCCTTCGCCGTGCTGGAGAAGCACTTGGATCAAGGCGCTTGGGAAGAAGTTATTCTGCTGACGGGCGCCTACCTGGCCAAGGCGGGTACTCATGGTGGGGAAACGTTCTATGCAGGGTTAGTGGCTCGAGCAGAGAAGGAACCGGAAGCCTTGAAGCCTTTATTGCTGGCGACCAAAGCGGCAGCGGAGGCACCGCAAGGGACCGTGGACGCGGGCGCGATCAGGATTCTGCAGGACCGAGCCCAAGCATGGATCGCAAATGGAAAGGGAGAGCCCGAGGCACGCCAAGAATTGGGCCTGGCTTTGGGGCGGCTGGGTGATCCTCGTCTAGAGAGGAACGAATCGGTTCAGTGGGTCAAGGTGGCCAAGGGCAGTTTTATGATGGGATCGGAGGCGGAAGAGGACTCCCAGCCCATTCATCGGGTGACGATCAGTCGAGATTTCTACCTATCGCGGTACCCGGTGACCAACCAGGAGTTCGCGGCCTTCATGAACGATAGGGGCTACGAAACCGAAGGCTATTGGAGTGTCAGAGGTTGGCGTTGGCACACGCAAAGCGAAGCCGAGTTCGAAACGTGGTGGCAGGCCTTCCGCGAAAAACACGAGTTAGAAGAACAGGTTCGGAAATATTTCCAACCAGGGCTTCGTGAACCGTTTTTTTGGAACGAATCAAAGTTCAATGGGCGAAACCAGCCAGTAGTGGGGGTTTCCAAGTATGAGGCCGAGGCTTATTGCGGTTGGTTGAAGGGACAGTTGGACCGTGAGCCGACGGCCTGGTGGAAAATGGGGGAAATGGAAGTGCGATTACCCCGGGAAGCGGAATGGGAATACGCGGCGCGGGGACCCGAAGGAAGGACCTATCCGTGGGGAGATGCGATACCCGACCGTACCCGGGCCAACTATGACGTGGCATTGAGAAACACCAGCGTGGTGGGGTTGTACCCCCAGGGAACTACCGCCGAGGGTTTGTGGGATATGGCGGGCAATGTATGGGAGTGGTGCGAGGACGATTGGAAAGAGGACTATCGAGCGCGGGGCGAAGAGGCCAGAGATCCCGTGGGAAGGGTGGATGGTGAAAATGCCTGCCTGCGCGGGGGGTCCTGGTTCAACAGGGCCAGGGGGCTTCCTGCCGCCTGCCGCTTCGGGCGCAGGGCTGGCGTCCGCGGCAGCGGCGTCGGGTTTCGGTGTTGTTGTGTGGCGGTTCCGCGTGCCGAGCCTTGATGTTTGATTATTGGTTATTGTTCTTTTCCGGGTTTGGTTTCTGTGAAGCTCTAGAGGTTTTTTTCCAAAAAATGGGGTCATAGGGGCGTAGCCCCTATTTTTCAGGGCGCACCAAAAGTGTCATCATGGTGACACTTTGTTAGCATCTTTGTCACCACGGTGACACTTTTGTCATGTACTTTGTCAACGTATTGACAAATTTGTCACGAAGGTGACACCAAGAGCTGGTAATGCAAGCCCAGGGTCGATGGATGGCAATAGCGTGGCCAATACCGACTTGAGGGAAGCAATTGAACCCACCGATCGAAAATCTTATAGATGAGTGGGGCACACCCTCTCCCCACTACCCTACCTGGTCCTCGGTTTCGACGCGGCATTTGGCCAAGTAGATTTCGATATCCAGGCGCTTGTAGACGACTCGGCCGTTTCGGCTCCGGCTCAACTTGTGGTACGCCGGCCCGCGGCCTTCGTGTCGGAGTTGCTGGAGGGTCTTGACTCCAAGAGGATACTGGGCGGCGACTTGACTTTCGCTTAACCACTCGGGTGGGACTGCGGCCTGATCGATGTCCTCTTCGATTTGGGCGATGATGCTCCTGACCGATTCAGGATCATTGCGGACTTGGGAAAGCAGAGCGGCGAATCGCCACAAACATCCTTTGATCGTGCTGCGCTTCAAGACTTGATATTGTTTCTTTTTGTTGCTCATTTTATTTCTCCGTGAGTCAAATGAGCGTCCTTTTTACCTCCATGCCAGTCATTAGTATACGCGAATACAATTGGGAATGGCGAAAAAAATTTCATTTTTTCCTGATGGTTCTTTCTTTCATGGCCTCCACTCGGTTTAACCCTATCTTTTCCAATAATACGCGTGCTGTTTCGACATCATCGCTGACCATCAAGACTATCAATCAGGAATTTTGGTAGGCGAGGTTCTTTTGTTGTTTTGGTAGAACTCATCATCGCTTGTGAATTCATCACTCCTGGTGCTGAATCTATGACATTTTCCAGGTAGACCTTTCCGCACGCCGATGCGTTTCGCCTTCTACGTTCGACACTTCCTCGGTGCGCCCCCCGGAACTGGCCCGATGTTGGCGAGTCTGCCAAAGCCGTCAAGATCGCGGCTCGCAGGCTCCCCGAATCTTGACGGCTCCGCCCGACCCGCCTTTTGGGCCGCCAATTCCGGGGGGCACCCCGCTTCAGGAGGTCGAACATGCAGCGTACATTCACTATCGTTGGGCAGATCGTCAGTTGGAAATCCGTCAAAAACGGCCTAATCATCACCGTCCGTGAGCGTCGTGCAAGCGCCTTAAGCCATTCGAATTACGAACATCTCGCCATCTGGGGGCCGAAGGCCAAAGCCATCGAAGCCAAACTTGAAAAGCGAGCCAGGTTCGAGTTTCGCGGAAGCCTGGATCGCGTTCGCCGCAACGGGAGAACCTATTGGAATCACACCGTCCAGCAATGGATACGGCTTCCAAACAACCAGCCCAATTACCGTCAACCTCGTGAGGAGATCTCCGAGGATTGGTTCGTTCCCGGGGTTCGTCAACGGGATTCTCGTGCGCAACGGCTCGAAGAAGGGTTTCAAGCTTGATGGATCTTTCGAGGCCAGGTGACTCTAAATCGCCTGGCCTTTTCTCAATGGTCGGTCAGACACAGGAACCATGATCGAAAAAAACGATTGAAGGAGATAACATCATGAGAACCCTATGGAAACCGATCGCCGAGGCGCCAATCGGCCACGTCATTCTGGTCGCCGTCTGGGCGGATGACCATTTTTCCATTACCGAGGCACGGCAAATAGAAAAAAACGAATTCTTCGAATGCCAATACCCAAACGACCGCGTCGACGGTGCCTACGCCTGGATGGAAATCCCACTTGTTCCTGACCCGCCACGGCCTTCTTCCGAGTTTCCGATTCTCCCATCAAAACCTTGTGAGCCGGCACCGGAGACTGACTTTTTCGACGAAGACATCCCGTTTTGAATGACAAGAAGGGGGGTTTTTGGGAGTCCAGGCCCACCTCGTTGTGACATAAAACCCAATTGACCGGGAAGGTTGGACATCTCTCTCTTGGTGGCGTCTTGATGGTTGATGCACTTTGGGTCTTTACCTGGAGTCGGTCCGGCGGCTTCTTTTCCACAAGGGCCTTTTCTGGACGAGGACCGTCCTCGAAGAACCCTTCCTCAATCACGGGCCCGGTCATCTCGAACTCTCGCATCCCGCCGGCCGGTCCACGCAACATGGGTTTGCCTTTGACACCTTGATGACTCGGTCGCGGACCTTCCTTACCACCATCGCCGCCTTCGATGCCGGAATATCCCGACCTGACGGTGTCACTTCCGATTCCCACATGATTTTCCAGGTCACCACGTCTCCCGCAAACATCCAGTTGGGGCAGCCACTTTGCGCGACTTGCAGTCGAAGGTTCCACGGCCCTCGTTTGTCGACTCTCGGTACCTGTCCAGCCCGGTCCGGTGCGCGAAAGCCAACATGGATGGCTACCCCGCTTGGATGACGGGTGCTTTGCCCTGTTGTTCCTGCGACGCTGACGAACAGAACCCACCCGGTCCACAAAAAAAGACACGGTTCCGCTTCGCTCCGCCGCATCGTTTTTTGTGGACCGCGCGGAACCTGCCCGCCTCTTGGGTCGCAACAACAGGGGAAAACCCCCTGACACATCCAAGGAGGCACACCATGACTGTCAAATTCGCAACCACCGGAACCGTAGCTTGGAAAGGCGACCTGAAAACCGACAAGAACAAGGCCCCTTACATCTCTGTCCTGATCAAGACCGACGCGAAAGGCGGCGCCCAAAGCCTGGATTGCTTCGTAGGATTCCGCGGTGACCTGGCCGAAGCTATCGAGTCCGAACTCGAGAGAGGCGACACCATCAAAGTGGTCGGAACGCTCGGCCAATCGAAGGCGATCAAAGGCGGAAAAGGCAAAGAAGATCGACCCGAACGAATCTACTTCAACGGCGTCCAATTCAAACTGGAGCGACACGCAGAAGCGAACGAATATGACGAACTGGCGGCAGCGGTTTAACGCGAAGGCCCCTCGAATCCGGGGGGCTTTTTCTTTTTGCTCAGAGCGAACCCGAAGGCAAAAGCGCCTTTTCCGATCCCATACAAACCAAAAAGAGGCTTGACCCGAACAGGCCCAACATCGTAGTAGAAAGGTGAAAAATGGACCGCAAAGAATTGACCCTTCACATGCTGAAAATGTTCCCCTCGATTCGCGAGCATTTCGAAACCCACAGCGGGATTTCGTTCCTTAAATTGAAAACGATGCCGGAAAATTTCTTCACCGACCCGATTCCTGGTGCGATAGGTTTGGAACCAGATGCGCTCAGGAACATGGCTCGCCGCGACACTTGGAAAATCGACGAGTTGGTGTTCTTGAACATCGGTGATGAAGCATCGTTGAACGCGGAGGTGGTCCGGTTTCTTTCCAACATCGATGAGAAACAGCAAGCTGAATCCGAAACCTTCGAACAGACAGCGGAACGGTTCTATCAGCTCGCAAAACGTTTCGACCTCAACGACGCGGGCATCCAAGGTTGGATCGGAAAGGCCTACTACCAAGCGGGAGATTACATGTCCCATGCAGAGGAAACGTTCTGGGAGATCGAGGATGCGATTGGGGCGGAAATCATCACTTGAGTACGTGGAAACCCTGCTAATTCGCGGTGAATCTCCTCGATAGCAATCCAACCAATCATCTAAAAATCGAACACCGCCACATGGCGAATGGTCCCAGGCCACCATTCGCCATTTTTTGTGGTGAGCGAGAATCCCTATCGGAAAATGAAGAGCCGTTGCGAGCCGGAAGCGTTGCGGGACCCCAGACCACAGGCCCTGCCTGCAGCCATCCGAACCGGGCCTTTTTGATGCTCCCCGAAACCTGAGTCGCCCTATTTTGGGAAGTGGCCCGGCTCTCACTTTTCCCGATTTGCCCTCCTGGGTTCCTTTGGTTTCAAGGCTGCCGGCGAATATTTCTGTTGATGGAACCAGCGGGTGCCCTTTGCGTATTCGGAGGGAGGCGCGGCCTTTTTTTCGCTGGTGTTGTAATCAAACTGAAGGCGCCACCGGCGTGAGTCTTGGCCACACTCCCAACTCAACATGACGCATCGAGGAGGACATTTGACATACGCCACCAAGCTGCTTTCTCCGCCGCATCTGCTCTCTGATCTTTCCGAAACCTTGACCCTGATTTACGAACCTTCCACCCGCGGCCTGGACCAAATCGCCCTCGCGGCCGTTGTCCAGTTCAAGTCCATCAACAAATCGCGCCGGGCCAAATTCATGGAAGATCTCACCGCACTTTTGGAACGCTATTCTTGAGGATGATGGTCCCGGTCGAGAGTTCGACCAAGGTTGTTTCATGCAAGGGCGGATCACACCCCGAGCCAACAAGGTCACCCTCTGCAATCAGTTTGAAACCAAATTGAACGCGTTCAAATCTACTATCAACCCTCGAATCGAGCTCAAACTGGCTCTTCCCTCGGCCCTCACCTCCGATTTTTCGACCTGATTCACACCATCATCCCCATTTCAACTCCGATTTTCAGCACCATCAACTAGTAGGAGCCGTTTTTGTTGTTGGTATTTTGCCTCCCCCCGATTGCCCTGGTTGTTCGGTACATACATGTCACCAATAAGTTTTTGGTGACGTGTTCTCAGATAGTTAGGACAACGAGGGGTAGATGTACCCACAGATGATTGGCGCCCACTCAGCGTACTCGCCCTAACGGGCTGCGTCGCTTCCGGGCGCCAATCACGATCCATTACCGCATGCCCATAAATGACCCTTGGATTGGATCGTCGAAGTCACCGTCATACCCCAATCCAAATGTTGTCACCTGTGGGCTTGAACTCGAAACAAATACAACTGATGTACCAATGACTCGTGCGGGGTTGTAGGTGCCATCCTGATGTCCCGCCCTACATCAATCAGCCCGCATTCAACCGACCAAATATCCCGCACACCTCGCTGGGACTGGCTCCCGATCGGCGTCCATCGTGGTGCCGGCAACCCGACAGGTCAAGGCCTCCGTTCGCACGCTCCCTCCCGGCCTTGACCTGCCCGAACGCCGTCACCTCCGCCGCCTCAAATCGGGGCCAGTCCCCATATCGCGAGGTGTACCATGTTCAAAACCTATCTCAACTATGCCTGTTCCGAGTGTTCCCCCTGCTTTTACTGCGGGCCTTGTTCTCAACGCATCGACGACCTTCTGTGGGTGCACATTGAGCAGTTGCTCGCCAAGGGTGAAATCTCGGTCGACGAAATCGTTTTCGAGGTTCTCGGTGACCGTTTGACGCGAACCCATGCACGGGTGGCCCATCGTGTCGAACACATTCTCAGCCGCATGGAAAACCTGGGTACCGTCCGTTGCCAATCGAAACCCAATGGTGATTTCTGGGGCCTCGTCAATGAATACTTCCGCCCCAATTTTCGAACCAGCCGCAAAGGGGTTCTCCTTCAAATACTCCCTGGCCATTTCGGTCGCTATCGGGTCGTCAACGCCGAGGGGAGAACACGCGATCTGACGATCAACCTCTTCCTTCAACTGAGACAAAACGGACGCATTGTTCCCATCAACCCGAGCCAGGAAGAAGTACCGAAAAACCATCCCCACCACGAGCCCGATCTCTCCGCCACCGTCACCCTCATTCGCCAGGGGGTGGCCTGATGGATTACCGCCAACGCTGCCCCAAATGCACTGAACAGACCCTGTGCGAAGCCTGTGCGAAAACCATGACGGATCGACTCGATCCCCTCGTGCTCGACTACCTCCAAAAACACCACGCCGCAACTGTCATCCGCCTGGTCATTTTTCTTCTCGGTGATCAATGGTCCCTGGCCCACGAACGTATCGCCCATTTGTTGCAACAGCGCCTGATCCAATTTGAGCGAGGTGGGGTTGTGCGCACCATCGCCAGGTTCCAACACGCCAGGGTTTACCGCTTCATTCCCGTCTTGGAACGCGCTGAAGAACATCAACCGCAGGAGGTGGATTCAGACCTGTTCGATGACGAAGACTTCGACCTCGAGGATGACGGTTATGACCCGGATCTCGCCCCTCAAAAGAACGACGGCCTGCTAGGCGACTGGTTCGATGAAGGAGCTGACATCCTCGAATTCAAACCACCGCGCAAACCCAAGTGAAAGGAGATGAACCATGGACGCACTGGTCAAAATCTTTTGGCTGTTTTCGGCGCTTTTCGATCGTGATCTCTAAACCCTAAGCCTGCAATCTCAGCCGCGGCTCATCGATTTGGGTCGCGGCAGTTCGCAAGGAGGTGTCTTCCTACTTTTCCTACCAAACGTGAAACGTGTTTCGCCCAACTCAGGAGGTGTGCATGCCGGAACTGGCCACTGTCCGAACGGAAATGCCAGAGAAACCAACCGACCACCGAACCAACCGATCCCAAGGCGAATTCACCTACCGATGGCAGGACCCCCAGCCGGATTCATTTCGAGATACGAGCATGGCGTCCCGCGATTCATTAACCTCTCAAAAAGCGCCTGATCCACTCCAAGCCGCCAAGGAACTTGTCTCCAGTGAGCGCCATCGAACTCTTCGCGAAGGCCTGACGGAATACGAGCAAGACGTGCTCTTCGCCGTCGCCGCGCAACGCGAGGCGGCGCTTGGGAACCGCGTTGACTTGCGCCGCGACCTACGCCGAAAGGGTCGCACCCTTCACGACGACGAAACCGCGATTCGCTACCTGTACCTTCACGCAGGCCGCGAAAAAACCCTGAACGATTTTCTCCAGCGGGAACCTTGGACACACCGGGTTCAGGTCGAGAAAATCGGCGACCAAATCCGTGCCTCTCTCAAGCATCCGCAGCGTGGCGACCAGACCCAGTTTTACCTTCAGAAGGGGACTGCGGTATTCCTGTCTGCCGGGACCGGAGGCGATCGCGTCCGCCTCGAAAACCCAAAGAGCGATCAGCGTGTGCCACGAACCGGGGAGACTCGAATTCCTGCATCCATTTATGCGAGTTGGAAGGTCGACGGGGAAGCGCGTCGCATTCCGCTTTCTGACTATGTCGACCGCATGACCATGAGGCTTTCCAAAAACGAAGATCGGATTCACCATCACGTATCCTACACCGCTAAATCCTTGCTGAAACCCGCGCGAACATTTGACCTTGACCGCCATTTCAGCTTTTACACCGTGAATCGTACCGGCGAAATGGGCAGGGCCATGCTCAATCCCATGGACCAGACCTGGACTCGGGATGCACTTCGCATCCTTCAGAAAAAGGGATTGGTCGCATTCTCCGATCCCAAGCGAGCCTCCTTGCCCGAAACCCGACTCACACCGCTAGGACGAGAACTCGCGCTATTGATCCAGCGGGGGAAATTCGAGCCATCAAAACGACCCGAGAAACCCTTGACCAAATGGTCAGACCTGAATCACGTCGAAAAGCAAATCCTTCAAAAAATGTCAGGCCAATTGACGGAGATTCTCACAGCGCAACGTGTCACCAAGTCGGCCGAAACCCTATCCCCAGAGCACGCCATCCGGTATTTAACACTACGGCGTGACAAGAATGAGTCCTACATGGATTTCCTTCGCCGAAGTCCTGACAACCGTCTAGACATCGTGAACGACGGCCTGTTCGTTCGGGCCGAGGCCCGGAGTGGTGTCCACATCCCCCATCTCAAAGAAAGATCGGCATCCATCCACGCCAACCAAGCCTATTACTGGGACCGAGAATCCGGAAAAGTCGAGGCCATCGATCCGCGACCAGAAATCAAAGGGCGATCCCTGCACCCCTCGGCTGTGGTGGCCTATCAAGTGTTGCACGGTTCCAAAGGAGAGAGTCGGCCGGGTCCGATGCCACAGGAATTGAGTGAATTCGATCGTTACTTTAGCTTCAAACTCGAAACCGCGACCCGGCACAATCGAACCCATTTTCGCGAAAACATCGAAGGTCGAGTACCTTCGACTCGCAATTTCGACAGTTTCTATCTCGACAAATCCTTCCAAATCAAAACCCGCAAAATCCCCCCTGCCGGTATCAAAGAACTGGAAGCCGCTTTCCAGAATCTTTATCAAAAGGGCCTCGTTGCAGGGAAAACACCGGACGATGCCAAGCTTACGTCGCTTGGACGTCAACTGGTGTTTGAGCAAGAGAGATCCGAGCGGAAGATTTTCGCTCAAGAGCAACGCCATCTTGCCACCATGTTGCGACAATTCGGGATCCTACCTAAAAACGCTGCCACCCAGCGGCAAAGCCCAGCCTATGCGGCCTTCGAAAAAACGCTGTTGACCGAATCCCGCACTGCGACCATGGCCGATGGCCGCCAACTCCAGTTTTACCTTCCAGATCCGAGCATGGCTGAATTCAAAAACCAATCACGAGCGCCCGAAACGGGTCCCCGCTTCGAAGAAAAGTGGCTGCTTGCCTCGACCTACCATGAATTGGCAAGCAGTCTGCGCGGAAAGGGCGTGACCCAAATGGAGTTTTGGGACAGAGCCCGACTTATCGAGAAACGCCCTGAACTCGCCGAAAGGCCTGACCGCCTTCCCGACGGAATCCTTCTATATAAAACCCCCAAAGGTCAAAGCCGCGCCATCTCGCTTGTCGTCGATGGCAGAGAGCGGCAACGCGACCAACAATCATCCAAACAAGCATCGGCCTGGGCCAGTGAGCATGGCATGCCGACGATCATCGCGAGTTCCAACTGGAAACGCGCACCTGAACTCGCCAAGGATCATGACCGCGTGTTGGTCCTCGACTAAACCATGACCGTGATCAGGTCGCGCGAAAGCGCGGCCCCTTTTTGACGTTGGAGGCATCATCGTGAAAAAACCTACCAAGCCCGCCACCACCCTCGATCGGTGGACGGCAGTGCGCGCCTTCTGCGGTTTCTTGGTCCTCGTGCCCAATGGATACTTCATTCTTCAACCCATCCTCGCGTTTTTGCAGGAATACGCGGTTCTTCACGGTTGGCTCATGGCCCTTTACGAGGGACTTCCCAGCTATTTCCAAGTAGTACACCGCCAAATGGGGTCACGACTGTGGCTATCGGGTGCCCAATTGGCCCTCGCCTTCTGGTTGGGACTGGTAGCGGCAAAATCGCTTCAAACAGTTGTTTTCAAATTGTTAATTTTTCTTGGCGTAGGTATCCAGGCTCATGGTGGAAGTCATCTGCTCCACCCAAATAGGGAGGCAAAATGACGCTGCGTGATGTATTGAAATCAGGAATGGACGAGCGGACCACGGACTGGAAAGACAATCCCGAGGAGAACTCGCGCCGACCTCGTCGTTGCGGGGTCTATTCCTTACCAGCACCCATAAAGGGTAAAGCCAGCGCTCAGGACTCGCAAAGTTCGAGCGTTTCTGGCCACCTCGGGTCAACAATATTATCCCGAAAGGAAGGCAAAAGACCAAAACGCCTATCTGAGCTGGAGCGCACAGTTTTGGCAGCGATCATGAGTAACTGCCACACTGTAATCCGGCCGCACGCCTCGGAAAAACGTCGTTTCAAAAAAGAAAATCCCCGCATTCGATTCATTTCCAACCGCATAGCCGCCATGTATTTGTTCCTGGGAAAAAGTGGCGAGGCGTTTGTCGAATTTGAGAAGCGGATACCAAATCGAGTAAGGATCACACCGATGGGTCGCGATTTCCTTGCGAACTTCACGCTTGGGGACGGTTCCGAGAGGGTGTTCAACTCTCAAGGGATCTCTAGCGTGATCATTGGCAAGCATGGCGAGGTACGAGTCTCCTCAAATGGGGATCGAACCAAGCAGGATGAGACGTGGGTGCCCACCTACACTTATGCAGCATGGAAGGTTGACGGTGAGCATCGAGGAATTGATTTGGCCGAATATAGTTCCATGAAGACCTTTAAGCTCAGACAAGAACGGACTGGGGAGGGAGCCCGGAGATTGACGCGAGTCCTTCCAGATGGTAGCCACGATGTTTTGACTTTTCCGAAACACGTCGCCTTTTATCTCGATACCAAAGGGGAAATCCGGTACATCCAAGAACAGCCCTACTTGGATGCCCATATCGCCGAGGCCTGTCGTCAGCTAATCGAAAGGGGTCTCGTCGTCAAAAAGGGCCGCAGCCCGGTCACCTTGACCAACTTAAAGCTGACGTCTGCTGGAGAAGCGGTCTACCTGGAGAACCCACGAAGGAAAAATGTTCCTAAGCGGCATCCTGCTTCGACCATCCCAGAGGCACGATTGAGCCCGCTCGACTGGCAACTGTTGTGGCGAGCTGTTGGCGAGGATCATACCCCCCTCCTCAGTCCCGAAAACCACATTGGGCAACCAGCGAGCAAGGTAAAGTCCCCTGCCACCAAAACGGAAATCGAAACTGCCCTAATCAATCTCAAAACCAGAGATTTGATTGTGACCCCCCAATTGCGTAGCCTGAAATTAACGGCCAAAGGCCGCCTTCTTCTAAACAGGCCGACCGATAAAGACCGGACCATTATCGATAAGCGAGAGAAACAGTTACATACCGTCTTAACCGCAGTGGGGTTTGCCCCGGAGCTGGCTCCGATGGATCCACATTCCAAGGAGGCATTGGAACAATTGAAGGGGAGCGCAAGTCTAAAGCGCATTCGAGAATACACCCATTCAGGCGTGCCGGTGAATTTGTGGGTTCCCAAATCGAAGGAGCAAGGAAACGCCCCTGCATACAAACGGAGGGAGCTCGGACACGACCTCATCCTGGCTGAAGGGCTACGGCAAATCATGTTGAAACTAGAAGCGGAAGGCGCAGAGGTGGTGGGTTTCCGATCCGAGCGGGACTTGAGAAGCGAACAGACCCGGATCAATCAAGGTACTCTTTCCCCGAACTCACCTGACCACTACAACGTTGGTTTGCCCGATGGAGTGATCACCTATCGCACTGCTTTCGCGGAAGAAAAATCCCTGGGCATAGAGGCCGACGCTGGCCATAGCCCGCTGTCGAATTCCCGCGGATACCTGAGAGAGGCCATTGCTGCCAAGGCAGGGTGGGCTAAATCTCGAAATATGCAGCTCGTATTCGTAGTCGACCATCCGGCAAGAGCCGCGAATCTTAGGAGGGATGGAAGAACCGTACATTTGTTGGTTCGATAGTCAGTTCTCAGAATCCGCTGCTTCTCGCCCACTGTGATACGTATAGGGGGATTTCTAGAGAATGTGGTAAAGTCAAAATCAAAAAGTGCCATTTGTCACCATGAGAGAATCATGAACACAAAACGAGGAACGATATTTCTTTTGTTACCTTTTGTAATTTTTGGCTGTTCTAGTGAAAGTATTCCAGAAAACATGATTGTTATATCCCCAAAGAATAGCAAAACAGAAATAAGAAAACAAGCTTTGCAACACATCACCTTGGGCTCTGATGTTGAGCTGGTAAAGGATTTTTTAGATAACAAGTTGTTTAGGAAAATTTACCACGAGAACAAAAGTAGGCCACGCCCTCAAGTTGAATACAAAAACGAAAAGCGATATCACAGCTTCTGTTACGAGAAGGAGTGGTGGCCAAAAGAAATACAAGCTGGCGGTTACATCTATGCTGAACTAGGATATTTTGGTTCCTTTCCTGCAAAGGTCGTAGGGATGTGGTGGTACTTCGATGAAAATGATCGTTTTATTGAGCTCGAAATTTCTGTTTCAAAGGGAGCACCTTGAATAGCCAGACGCGCGTCTGAAAGGGAACGCGTCTGGCTTTACATGCATTCTCCAAGAGGCACGGACTTTAATGAATTTGTCTCTCCGAATCGGTTTGAAATTGATTCTAAATACCAAATGCGATTTTGGTCTTTGGTAATTAAAAACGGAAGAATTATCTGGGTATCGATTTCATTTGAACATTTTTTAGAGTTACTTTTCTCAAAAAACAAAAATCTGCTCACTTCTTTCCCTATCTGAGGAGATGTCTTGTCAAGCAATATATGGCCCTCCTCGCCGGAATACCAAATCCTACCACTGCGCATTTCTTGTTCGTGCTCTATTTGGTTTTCGGAATTTATGACATCGTCTAAATTGAAAAACGAAGTCGAGGAAAGAAAATCACGTTCGATATTTATTGCTTTTGTGTATTTGTCTCTTTCGTTTGTTTTTGATGTTTCGATTTTTAATTTCCCGTTGCCATCAACAGATAGCTTTTTAACTTCATTATTTTTTTTATCGAAATACCATAGTGTTTGACTGCCTCTTGGGAACAAAGGGGATTCAGTCTCTATTTTAATTTTTTTCAGTATACCATCAAGAGGTTTGAAGATCATAATCTCAACCGGCTTTTCTGGATCAGGGTTGTATTCCAATTTAAAATTATGTGTTTTTTCAAATCTGACAGCAATCCAAAGTTTAGAATTGTCAAATGGGATAAATACACATGGATACTCTTGGTTGAGGAAGCTCATATGAGTACTTTTATCTCCAGAAACCAACTCATATCTTGATCTTTTGTATTTCGAAAAAACCTTCTTCCCTTCAGGAGAAAAAAAGTATTTCTCCTCCTTATACTGAATTCTCTCCACGATTTGGGTTGTCGAATTCTGATCTACACGAAACCCTACACAGCGAACAAACTCAGTATCGCTACGGCTACAACCAAAAAAAGAAACAAAGAGTATTCCAATAAAGTGAATACCTTTTATCTTGTAAATTGCTCGGTGATTCCTATTAAGCATTTTCATTTTCGAGGGAACCCTCCATGTGTTTGGACTCGCACATCAACTCTTCTTTGAGATGGGGCGTTCTCCAACAATTCAATCAAATCTAGGAACGAACCATCTCCAGGAAGGAAGTTTAGTGTAACATCTTGAAGATCAGAATCTCCCATATTGCGAATAATGTTTTGAATAGTTTTGTGGCGATTGGCATCTCTACTACTTGCAGATTTTCCGGTTGTCTGAGAGATTAAGTGAACAAAACCCATAAACTCTGATTTAGATACCCTAGGCGTAGAGCCTGGAGTCTTTTTTGCAAACTGAACCATTAAGTCATAGTAAGTGCTTGCCATTTCTTGAAAAACTTTTGGCTTTAGAAATGGATCATCTTCCTCAGCACCAAGTTCATGATGTGATTCGTGTGAAACTTTGTTCATTTCGGGATGAAAGTGACCAAATGGAGACGTGAATGTCTTATATGGAACTTGAACCTTTCTATTGGGTTTCAGAAGGCTTTTGATTTCTTTCTGTGTCATTCCTTGAAGAGCGTACCCTGACCAGTACGGTAAATCAACAACATCGACTGAGTAACTATGCGCGGGATCATCTACCATTGAAGAGTCAGTATGAGAGTAGCTATCTTGGAAATAGTGACTGATCATTCCAAAAAGCTGATCTTCGCTAAGGTATGCCTTGTAAGTCTGACTTCCGGTCCCTCCATAACGCTGCCTGTACGTTGTTTCCCATTGTAAAAGTCGGTTTAATTCGGGTAGATTTAGATTTTGAAGAGCCTTAGCGGCGTGTCCTCTCATCATCCCAATAGATTGCTTCGAAGGGTAAATTACATGAAGTTGCTGCACATCGATAATAGAGTGAAGGCTTGCGAGATCGCCATGGGAAGCATTTAACTTTATTGCTCCAATCGCGTTTAAGCTCTCTGTTGCATCAGGACCCCAAGTAAAAAAAGCGATCTCTCGAGCCCGATCTTCTGATAACCCTGCTGCCAATGCCGTTAAATATGTGAAATAGCCATGAATAGAACGCGCGTATAGACCATCAGGATCCCAGTACAAAACCGGATTGCCTGCTGCATAGGCATACGGCTCCTTGACCGTGCTGGGGTCGTAGAGGTCGGGGATTCGGTAATCTGGGTTGAGGAAATGGCCCAATCTCGGATCGTAGAAACGATGGTGCATGTTGACCAAACCGCTGTCGTGGTCGATCAAATGCCCGCCAATTCCCATTGAAACCGTGCGGAAGCCGGCACCCGGCGGGAGATGGAAGCCCTTGTTGGGGATCTGACCGGGCTTGCCTTCATCGCCTGGCTTCGTGGCCAACAGCTCGCCCCATGGGCTGTATGGCGTGAAGTACACCTCGTCGCCATCCGCTTTCTTGTAGGCGAAGGGCGTGCCCAAATGATCGGTAAGGATGTAATAGTCCGTTTCGCCGCTTAAATCGCGGAGAAAGACGGGTCCAAAGGGACCGTAGCCGATGGCATGGGTCCAGTTGAATGAAGCCCCCGACCTTTCTCCGATCGCGATGACTCTGCTTCCGTGCCAAGCGAAGACCAGGTGTTGACCCACCCCTGGCACAGCGGCCTGGACCCGGCGATGCTGGATGTCGTATTCGAAGCGCTCCTGGGCTGTGCCGTTCTTGTCGCGTTCGATCAGTCTCCGGAACCCATCCCAGCCGTAGGTCATCACGTCGCCATTGGATTTATGGACCTGGGTCAGGTGGCCCAAGGCGGGGTCATAGGCGTAGATGTCGACTTCCGGGGCCGGCGGCGGGGTGCCGCCATCGGCTCCGTCGTCCTCGCCATCCTCGGTGGCACAGGTCGCGTGGCGGCGCACTTCGCTGATTCTGCGCTCGTCCGCCGTGCCGTCCAGACAAAACGCCTCTTGGACCAACACCGTGCCGTTCAGGACGCGGGTCAAGCCCGCCAGGAGCTTGTTTTTCGCCACGCCGTTCCCCGAATCGCCGTATCGCTCTTCGATCACATCCGTGCCCAGGCTGCTGGTGCGGTCGATGCGCACACCGGTCAAGCTCAGGTCAGCGCTGTAGGTCGGCGTCCACACTTCTTCCAAACCCGGAGCGCGTCGCGTCACCTGAGTAATCACGCTGTCCGGTGGACCAGCCGTGCCCGGCGCGGGGCACGCCTCACTCAGGTCTCGGGATGCCCAGTCCAAGTCCAAAACGTAGGCACCGTTGTTCGTTCGTATCGTGTCGAAGTGACCGTCTTCCGTCCGGGTGATCGTGAATTCGGTGCCGTCCCCCCAGATCATTCGACCCGGCATGCCCTGTGACCAATCCTCGAACCCGACGCTCAACCCCTCCATCGTGACCCGCATCTGGTTCCCATGTTCGTCGTACAGGTAACTGAAATCATGCGTTTCCGATCCATCGGGCGCGGCGACGGCGAGGGCGTTGACGTGGCCGTAGGGATCGTAACCGTAGGTGATGGTCACGCCGTTGGGGTCCGTCGCACGATGGACCCGGTCGAAATATACCGTGGGGTCGCCATCCGTGGCTCCGGCATCTTGGGAGGAGCTATCTCCACTGCCTCCGCTACTCCCCGAGCCACTTTGAGATTCTCCATTGACACCGCTACTTGGGGGAAGATATGTCCAACTCTGCCAGGGCTCGTCATTGCGGGTCAGCTTCTGGAGCCGGCACCCCTGGTCTCCCGTATAATCAAAGCCCCACACATCATCCTGTTGCGCATCACGAATGGTGTTGAGAAAGATGCCCTGATAGGTGTGCTGCCGCAGGGGCTGACCGCCGATCTGGACGTCCTTCAAGCGCCCGTTGGCGTCGTAGCTATAGGTTTTGACCTGAAGCCCGGGATGATGCACCTCACTGAGGCGGCCTTGCGCGTCCACTTGGACCTGAACCGCACCTGGCAGGTTCAGCAACTCCCGCCCTTGCTGGAATACGTCCAGGATCGGGCCGGCGCCGACGCGAAGCGTCTCCACCGCACCCCACGCATTATAGGTGTAATGGCTCGCGGGCCGATTTCCCCGCCGCAGGCACACCAGATCACCTTGCGGGTTGAACTGCATTTCGGTGGGCAGGCCGCCTTTGGGCCGGTAGGTGACCTGGGCGGGTTCTCCTCCCTTGTGGTAGGTGGCATCGATGATCAAGCGCCCCTGGCCCACGTCGATCTGACCCGGCCTTCCCTGGCTCCAGTCGCTGAAGGTGACGGCCTCGGTGCCGCCGACGATGCTTTCCAGCAGGTCACTGGTTTGGTTGTATTTCCACTTCAAAACACGGCCCGGTCTCTCGACCTGGGTGACGCGACCCGCGCCGTCCCGGGTGATCCGCCGCACGGGTTTCCCGTTGCGCTGGACCTGCGTGGGCTCGCCGTAGGCGTCGAACTGCAACGTGTGGTCTTCGCAGTTCGGTTCTTGGATGGTGACCTTCCGGCCAAATGCCTCCCACTCAACGCCGTAACGGTTGTACAGGTAATCCTGCACCTCGGTCACTTCGCTTTTGATCGGATCTTCGGTGACCGCGGCGCGGAAGCCCTTCCGGGTGGTCGCGGTGGTGCCGGTGGTCGCGTCCCAGGACAGGGCGGTTTGGGTGCGGTCCCCCAGCCAGGAACCGGATTCCGTGTTCAGCACCGAAGTGCCGGCGTCCCGTTGGAACAAGGTGGCCGCTCCGTCTTCGCCGCGGTAGGGTGCCCCGGTCGCTTGAACGGTCGACACCAAATCGGTGCGGTCGTCATAGGCGTAGGACAGGGTCAGGCCACGCGTATCCGTCATGGACGCCATGCGACTCCGAGTGTCGTAGCCGGCGCGCCAAGGGAGGTCGTCCAGCGTGGTCCCACCTTCGATGCGGCCCAAGCTATCGAATTGATAGCTTTGGGAGCCCACTTCAACGGGGGTCCCGCTGCTGCGATCAAACACCCTCACGATCTCGGGCGCACCCGTGACGTGGTAGCTGTCGACCAGCATGCCCGAAAACCCGACATCCACCGCGGCCAGGTTGCCGTACCCGTCCAGCGCGTAGCGATCGACAAGGGTTCGGTTCTGATCCTGTTGTTCGATCACCAGTCGGTTCTCATGCAGCGAAACTGTGCGGATGAAAGCCAAGGATTCGGCCAAGCCACCGTCCTCCTCCACGAAGGACTGGGCGAGCCCGGCCGTGTCGGTGTAGCTCAGGGTGCTGGTGGTCTCCTGGAACCCATCGGCAACGGTGACTCGCTTGTTGGCGCCATCATACATAACCTCGATAACCGGTGCCTTACCCGCTGCCGGATCCTCGCGTTTTGTGGAAGGCTGATCCGTATCGCCGCCATCCGCTTTAGCGATTCCGGTGACCCTGCCGAAGAGGTCGTAACTCAGTTTCACCTTGCCCACGTGCGGCATGGTGGTCTCCTCGACCCGGCCCAGGACGTCGGTCTTCAGGTGGATCGGAGGGCCAGGTTGGCCTTGCAGAGTGACCGTCGCCCCCGCAACCGTGATGCCTTTGCCGTCCACGGGCGCGACCTCGTACTCTGTCCGACGAATCCGGTCGTCGACCGTGAGGATGTGATCGGTGTCGCCGTAGTACGTGTAGCTCACCAGCTCGTCGAACTCGTCGTGGATCGATCGTAACCGACTGAGCGCATCGTAATGGAAGGAACGCTGTTCCTCATCCACCCCCGGTGCGGTTCGGGTTTGCGAAACGATTCGGCCCATGGTGTCCAGCCGGGTGGTCGTCTTGATATCGGTCCCCGCTTCCGTGACCACCATTTGGCGATGATTTCCCACCACGGCGTAATCATAGGTGACCGTGTGACCGAGGTCCGTCCGCTCGATCTGGGTGGGCCGCCCCAAGGCGTCTCGAGTGATGGTCGTGTGCTTGCCGAGGCGGTTGGTCGATTGCGCTTCGCCGAACGCATTGACCTTGGTGGTCGCTAGGTCCTGATCGGTTCCTGGCAACCGAAGCGTCAACGTGCTCGGCGACCTGAAATGGACATCCCCGTTGATGGGTCGGTAGTGATGGGACCCCGTCGATCCGGAAACCAAACCGAGCAGGCCCGTCGTCTGGAGCGGGACGCCACTTGCGCTGATCTGGGTCACCACCGAGGCCGTTCCGTCCGCATCCCTGAGCGTCACCGTTTTCGGGTCGACCTCGCGCACCAACGTGTGGTTCAGCGGGTTGGTTTGGCTTGCGATTTCCCGCGCAAATTCAGGTGCGTTATGCCACGTCCACTGCCAGGTTCCGCCGTCGATTTCGTGGTGGGTCATGCGGCCCTGGGCATCGTAGTCGAAGGTCTGGTCCCGCATGCTGTTGCCCGTGAGGAACCAATCGAAGCCCGCAACAGCCCCCGCCAATCCTTCCAGCGGGGTGAGGGCCCGACGCGCCCACGTGAGCGAGAAGGCTCGGCTCTCCTCGCCTTGAAAGCTGTAACCGCTGCTAAGCCAGGCGCCTTCGGTCTCGCCGAAGGTCACCGTGTAGGCAGGCACCGCATCGACTTGGGCCAGGATGGCCGACGTCACGCGTCCCGCGGCGTCCAGCTCCCGCGTGATCTGACGGCGGGCCGCCCCATCGCCAACTTCGCTCACCGTCAGGCTGTCCGCTTGGCCATAGACCGCTTCGTACACCACCGGGTCCGCCACACCCGACGCCTCGATGCGTTCCAGCCGTTTCAAGGCGAACCGGCCCACCTGCGCCAAGGGCGGGCTCCAGGTGAGCTGCACATTTCGGGGCTCGGGGTTGCCGTCCTCTTTCAACGAAACCTGGGTCAGGTAGCCCGAGCCGTCATAACCGTAGACCGCGGTCGCCGACAGGCTGGGCACCCGCTGCGTCGCGATCCGCGTCCCGGCCCCGTCGGAGAGGTAGATTCGCTTTACGCGTCGTTCGCCACCGCCGTCGTTGGGCAAGTCGTGGAGCGTTTCGGGATACCGTTCCTTCGCGGTGGCCCACATCCGGTTGCGCCAGGGCCGGTCCTGCCGGGACTCGAGCAAGGTCTCGGTGAACAGCGGGGCCGGCGCCTCGCCCAAGAAGCCGGGTCGCATCAGCGGCAGGCGCAATCCGTTGCCCTGTTCGTCGTCTTCCCGGAATCCCGTGTTGAGGTCGGCCAGCACCTGCGTGTACTCCGGCCAATCGAAACGGCTAAACAAGGTGAACGCGAGATTGCCGTCGTGGATCAGGACCCAGGGATCTTCTGCCTTTGGGCGGCGCAGACTGCTGAGGGGGTCGTGCCGCAGTCGCGCGGTTTTCCCTTCATCCGTGACGTCGGCTTCCACCTGGAACCGACCCGGCTGCTCCAGAATCAGGCGGGCGTGAACGTCGGCCTGAGCCAGCGCGGCCTGGGTTTGCGGCAACGTGCCGGGCCGCCACCAAGCAGGCATGGCCTGGTAGAGCCGGGTGCCATCGAGCATGCCGACCCCGTACGCCCCCGGGCTAAACGCGTAGTCGCGGGCGTGGACCCGCGTCAGTGACAGATCCACCCTCGGGTCCCGAGCACTTAGCACCAGATCCTGTTGGAACAGGTCTGGAGCACCGGCCACCAGGTCAAGCCCCGATTCGGTCCGGTAGGGGTCGCGGTAGCGCGTGGCCGGAGGTCGCCAAGCGATCAGAAAGGCTGTCGATTTCTGGGCACGAATCTGACCCGTGCGGGTGACTTTCCAGTGGACCTTCCCCGCGAGGAAGCCGTGCTCGCGAAGGGCTCGCGCCTGGGTCTGGAGGTACTCGGCCAGGGCCCCCGTGTGGAAGCCGACCATGCGGTTGGTCTCGATTTGGGCGCTGGTGAAGGTCTTCGACCATCCCGCGCCGCCTTCCACCTCGAAGGTCAATTCCAGAGTTTCCTTGGGGAAGAGCTCCACTTCGTAGCTGCCCACCTCGGTGGTGAAGGTCAGTTGCGGCATGCCGCCGCCCTCACTGAGGTCGAGGTCCGTGGCATACAGGACCGCATAGGGTTGGTGGGTCAGGAAGAAGCGCGGCTGGTTGCGCCGGTTGCCGTTGTCGTCCGTGGGCACTTCGCCGGTCTGCCATTGGGCCAGGTCGTAGGCCAGCCAGCCGAAGCTGCGATAATCGACGACCCGCAAGGGCAAGCGCTGCAAGCTTTGATCGCTGCTGCTGTAAAACAAGGCGCCATCATGCAGGAACAGGTTGTTGGCGATCGGCGCCCCGCCTCCCTGGCCAACAATGGTGGCCAAAAACAGCGCGTCCTCGGCAGGATCGGTAACCACGTGCTGTTCCGCGCCGGTTTCGAGGATGTGCTGGAACAGCACCCGGAGATCGCAGACGGCGATCACTTGACCGCTCCCGTTCTTGGTGGTCACGGCAAGCAAACCGTGGTCGCGATCCACTGCCAGATCGATCATCCCATTGGGAAAGACGAGGGTAAAACGAGGCTTGGTGACTTCGTCGAGCAGCGGCGTTTCGGGAAGATCGTGGAGATAGACGAACCCGCCCCGCGTGGCGCTGTGCTCGCCGTAGACCGCAACGTCCCGGTTCCGTGCGGCCAGCCCCGACTCGGTGCGTTCGATGAAGGCAAAGTTCTCGGCTATCCCGACCCGCATTCGGCCCAATGCCCGTCGGCCCGGTGCCCCTTCTGGCGTGGCCACATCCTGAACGGGCGGGAAGACCGTGCGCAGAAGCGCACGCGGATCCCAGTGCTGGGCGACCGGGACCACCAAATCGTTGGCCTGGGTGTCGATCCGGTGGGCACCGGGATAGGCGTAGGCCATGGTGGCAAAGGCCAGTTCGAAGCCCTCGCGGGCGCGGTGTCGGAACCCGGCGACCTCACCGATCCCCGACGGGTTCAGGTAGCGCGCCACCGGTTGGTTTTGGTCCCAGAGATACTGGAACCTGTCCGGCGCCACCCCTTGTGGTGCCAGAGCCGCCTCGGCAGCGACCTGGGTGAGGAAGGGTCGGAGATCGCGCACTTCGGTGAACCCCAAGGGACCGGCAGCCTGGATATCCAACCACCCCGTGATCAAGTAAGGCCCGATGGCATCCACGGCGCCTTCCTTAATCCATTGGCGGGCCCGCACCTGACCGAGCTTCACCAGTTTCCCGCCCTGAGCCTTCAGCATGTGGAGCAGCGAGGTCACCTGAAACGGCGAATTGAACTTGACCACAATCAGGGTGCCGTCCGGAAGGCGTTTGAGCCGTTCCCGGTTGCCGCGTTCGACACCCAACACTTCTTGCCCCGTTAGGGCTTCCAACGATCGGGGTGGGAACAGGGCCACGTCGGCGAAGTGGAATCCAGGCGCGCGAAACGTAGCTGAGCTGATCAGCGCAGTTTGCCCGCTGGTCTCATTGTCGTTTGCCCCCGCCGCACCGATCCCATGGGTGTTGATCAAGTCGACGCGGTATTGACTCGCCTCCGCGCCAGGGGCCGGGTAGGCATGGACCACGATGTTGCGGTATGCAGTGTAGACGTGGTCGGCGGTGGTCCGGCTGGTCACCTGGTTGCTACGGGCATCCAAGGTGCGGAACCGAGCGCGGAAAAAGGGCTGCGCCTCGCCGCGAAGGTCATACTGGGTCAGCCGGTCGCCATCGCGGTCAACCAACCCGTTCACGTCCAGTTGGTACCCGGTCGCGAATTTCAGACTTCCGGCCGGGTACATGACCAGCTCGGTGAGGAAATCGTCCGCGTCGATTGGGATCCCACGGCCGTCGGTGAACACCATCGTGACCGGGTCGCCCCCCTGCGGTGAGACGACCACGGTTTCGGCGCTGATCCCCGAAACGGGTTCGCTGAACTCCAGGTACATCGGTTCGGCGACCAGGATATCGGTTTCCCCATCGTAGGGTTGGCTGGAAAGGACCATCGGCGCCACGTTGGCAATCGAGCCACCGTCCTCACCGCGTTTGAGAAACAGGTGGTGGACGAAGTCCTGACCTTCAGCGGAGCCTTGGTCGAACACGCGGAACGCTGCCTTGAGATGGAGGTTCCCCGTTAGGTCGGCGGGGCCAATGATGACCGGGATCTGAATGGGCAACTCGGTCGGCTTGAATTCCGTGGCGGTGGTCCGGTTCTCCAATCTCAATTCAACGCGATCCAGCGGGCGGTCGGCTTTGACGATGGCGCGCAGGTGACGGGTGGGCGTGGGGTTTTCGGCCCCTCCGAGGTGCAATGCACCCGTACGCTGAAAGATCTGGGTCTCGCGGTCAGCCACCACGAGGTTCCCTTCGTCATCTTCTTCCACGACCTCCCAGTCGATGCGTACGCGGGCCTGGCTGCGGGTGTCGCCTTCCTCCGGCCAAGGCAGAAGCCCCTCGTGGACCGAGAAGATCCCGGCGCCGGAAAGGCGCATGGGCGAGAACTGACCCGTCGCCGGGTCGAGCGCGTAGAGGGCGGGCAGCCGAATGCCGACCTCCGCAGCCAGGACGGCACTGCCATCGGTACCAGTGGCACCCAGGTAATCGAAGTAACGCGCTTCGCCTTGCGTACGGAGACGATACACATAGGCGCTTTGAATGGGGTAGAAGGCGGTGTCGCCGTCCATGAAGCGCTCGCGTTGGTACCAGTCCGGCTCGCCTTCGACCCAAAACAGGTTCCCGTAGTTTTCTTGGGTCGCCTCCCGCACATCTTGGCGCAGGGATCGGGTAGTAATTGGCAGGAGCGGACCGCCAGCATAAAGCGCGAAGGCCATGCGGGTGGCCCCGGACAGGCCCAAACCAAAGGTCAGGATCAACCCGCTGAACCGCTTGGCTTGGCGGTTCCGCTTGGCTGCAGGCGCGGTTTGGCCGCGCTCGAAGGTGCCGCCGACGATCGCACCCCAATCCATCACGGCCATCGTCGGCCGCGTTTCCCGAATCTCCGGTTGGTGGGGATCGAGTGGCACGGCGATATCGGGACCCACGGCGAACAGGGCGAGGTTGGGATCGGCCAAGGCTTCGGGGCTCAGTGTGAAGGAGAGTCTTCCATTCAAGCGGGGCAAGGGGCCGCCATCCACCGCTTCCACTTCCAGAGCCTGAGCCACGGTGCCGTTGGCTACTGCACTGGGGATCGGGAGGGTGTTGAGACGGTTCAGAAGGGTTGCCGGGTCCGTGGCACGGAACGCGACCTCGCGCCCGATGCCGTGCACGACGGCATCGATGTGCACCCGGATCTGCGCATTCAAGGCGAACTGGAACGGCTGCGCACCAAGCATGTACTGGTTGGGTCCGGTTCGGACGGTGTCCAATTCAAGACGGGCGACCTTGCCGGAAGGTGTAGTGGCCACCAACTGGAAGCGATCGCCCAAGTCCCCCTGAAGGACGCGTTGATAGCCGCCGGCGGTCAGGGCTTCGGTGAAGGACCACGCCGTTTCGAGGTTGACCAGCCGCAACTCCGTGCCGGCCGGGTAGGCGTCGGCCGGCGCCTGAAGCGAGAGCTGGTCGCCGTCTGCCACAAGCGTGAAGCGTTGCAGGGAAAGCGACCCCGCAACTGCCCGATTCGCGGTTTGGAACGAGAAGCTGGTGGCTTGGCGCAAGTGGACATCTTGACGATTACGCAGTTGGGTGCTGATCTCGAGTCGGTACTCGGTGTCATCGGCGAGTGGGGACCGAGGTCTCAGGGTCACCGACAGAAAGTCCTCGCTTTCGCGGACATGGAGCGGGACGGGCTCGTTGTTCGGCGCACGCAGCACGATGATGCCGGGCCACTGGGCGTCCCCATAGCGCAAGGGGTGCGAAAAAGTCAGAGATATCGTGGCATCGCGTGCCACATGGGCTTGGTGATGGGCCGGGCTATGGGACAAAAGCCGAAAATCGGGGGGGCCGAGCACAAGTTGCACACCCGTGTGGAGGTCCTCGGTGCTGGTATCGTCGAACGAGTCTTCCGCGACGCGCCCCGTGGCAGGATCGATTGCGTTAATGGTCTGGGCATGGGGCCACTGCGGCAGGAAAAAGCGGAAACTGCCGGGGGTTGCGTCGGGTGCTGCCGCGAAAAAGGCAACTTTCGGCGTCGGCTTGCCCGCTGCACCGAAGCCGGGATGCTCGGGTGCATATTTGGAAAAGCCATAGGTTCTAAAAGGGCTCGGAGTTTTGGCTCGCGGCTTTTTGGTGGGTTGGAGCTGCGGATCGTTTGCAGCTCCCGCGGCCGTGACGGAGAGGCCCACCCAAGGGTGGCGATCCGTGCACACGACCACGTCGCCCACCGGCGCCCCCCCATCGGAAACGTGGCCGCGCAGCTCAGTGATCGGGAAATCGAGGGCGACCAGCGCGAAACCGCCACTATCGTGGAGGTCGGTCTGGGCGGGGTCGTTGACCCAAACCCCTTCCTCCTGCCGGAGTCGGCCCGCGTAGACCCACGTCTGGGCGTCTCGCCGCCGCAGGAGGATCAGGGACACGGCATCGGGACCGGAATACCGGAGCGTGGGCGCGGTGGCAAGGGCCTGGCTCGTGTGGAGCGTGAACCCCAGAGCATGGGTGGCGCCGCCGATCAGGGGCGGGATCAGGCGCTCATTGAGTTGGACTTGAATGGCCCGTGGCGCCTCGGGTGTCGGTCCAAAATCAAGAATCAACCGCCCCAAATCATGAACCGAAGCGTAGCTGAAGCTGGGCCGCTCCGAAGTAACGGGGAGCGGATTCATGAAAATGGAGGCAGAGGTGGTGTGGCCCCGCTCGATAGAGCTATGGGCACGTAGTCGCAGGGAACCAGTGACCACGGGTTTCCCGTCGTCGAAATGGCCGTAGTGGTAGGCCAACAGGTCGAGGTCGTAGTCCGGCAGAAGGGACTCGCCACCAATGAAGCGGTGCACTTCCCGACAGCGAATTACGCCCAGAGCCGAGCCCGTCGGGACGCCGGAGGAATGGAAGGTGACGCGGGTTTGGGGTTCGTCGAGGATGGAGACCCTTTTGGGGGAAAGGGAAAGGTCCAGTCCCTCGCGGAATGTGATGAATTCGGTCGTGTCCCAGATCAAGGAATCACCGATTGCCGGTACGGGTTCTCCCAAACGAGGATCGCGGTAGACCGCCAAGTAGAGTCCAGAGCCGGCTTGGGTCCAAACGGCGTCGAGTCGGGACCCTTGCGTGGCTAGCCGAGCGGTGGTGGTCCAGGCAGGGCTGGGCGGCTCCGCTTTGAAACGTTGGTCCAGGTTGTAGGCGGGGTGGATTTGGGTAGTGACCCTCTGCTGTTTGGGGGCAAGGGAAGCAACGCCTTTTTTGGCGCGTGGTGCGAAGGCCTTGGCCTGGGGGACACCAAATTGGCTTGGGTCGAGCTTGAGCAACCAAACATCACTATTGGGTGGCAGGGTGCTGGGTAATTGAGAGAAGCGGGCTTGAAGGGTGCCCTGGCCGGTCATCTCGGTCAGTTCGAAGCCGCCCAACGGCGCGTAGCCCAGCGGCAACAAGGCTGGTAGCGCCTGGGCTTCGAAGGGGGTGATGCGCGCCGTGCCGCTGAATCCAGAAAGCGTCAGATGGAGCCCGACGTCTTCGAAGGGCTGCTGGGTGGAGACCGGTTCGTTCCGGCGGGTCAAGCGCAAGTCGAAGAAACGGGTGCCCTGGCCCGGTTCGGAAAAGCGGACCCGGGCGAGCGGCAACCACTCGGGGGCATCGACGCGGGCTAGGATGGGCGAGCCGGAGAGAAACGCTTGAAAGCGACCGAGGGCATCGGTCGTGACGATGACGGACGAGCCGCCGGAGCCCGTCATCAATTGCACGGGCAGGTCGGGGATGGGATAACTGGTGGCGTCGTCGAGGACCGTCCCGAAGACATACTGCGGATGGGCTACTGCAATGGTGCGTTCAAAGTGTGCGCGGTTCCCAAAGCGGTCGCGGACCGTCAAGCGGACCAAATGGCTTTCTCGGCTGCCATCATCTTCGAAATCGGCGGAGAAGTCGGTGTCGTCGCGGCCTTGGTGGACCAGGGTTTCGTCTAGATATAGATCCCAGCCCACTACCTGGTCGGCGGGGTCGAAAGCCAAGTCGACGGAGAAGGAACTGCGGGCGGCCACCGCGTCCGGGAGGCTCAGGGAGGCGTCCGGCGGGATGGTCTTGTGGTGGACAGCCAGGGGATGACTGATCGCGTTGCCGGCCTCGTCGATGGCGACATAGGTAAAGGTATTGGTTCCTGGCGTCAGCGGCAGGTCACGGTCGATGAAGACCCCGTGCTGGTGAGAAACGGGGGTGCCATCGCGGGTGAGGGCCAGTGATTCGGCCAGAAGGTCGATGGCCCGGCCGGAGACGGTCATCGTGGGGGCGTTGGTGTACGTCTCGGGGAGCGGGGCGGAAATCGAGATTTTGGGTGGCTGGGTGTCGCGGAACAGGACGATCTGCTGCCGGGCGGGTTCCTGGTTGGGCGCGGTCGCGGTGAGGTCGAAGGTGTTGCGCCCTTCAAAGAGGGTGACCGGCTGGCTGAAGCGGCCGGCAGGATCGAGGGTGAGGGCGGCGCCATCAAGCGAAAGCGTGGCGTCGACGGGGGCAACCGTGCCGGAAATCGTGGCATCGGCTTCGGGCCGAAAGCGGGCGATCTCGTCGAGCGCGATGGCAAGCGTTTCCTGGGCGAAAGCCGAAAAACAGAGTCCGAACGGGAGGACTGCAAACAGGATCAATCGCTTGATGCACATGGGACATACCTCACAAGAAAATCATACAAAAGTTGTTGGGGTTTCGGGTGATGATAGGGTGGTTTTTTACATCCTGTGAATAGGCGAAAGTAAAGTTATCTTGAAAAGCTGATTGGGGTGGTTTCTCGAAAAGGGAGTTGAGGTTGCACTCCGGGTGAATGTGTAACCAAGCCTATTTGTTAGGGCCCTCTGGACCATCGGTTCATATGGCGGCTGACCTATTGGGTGGAATCTCCCAATTGAAGTTCAACACTTTTTGTCCTTCAGTTCTTATTCGTCGGGGATTTGGCCCACAGGAATCAGGCGCCAGCCCATCACGTCGAGTTCGAGTTTTTTCTCCAGAAGGATGAGCCAGTGGCCCTGGGGCATGCGGGTGACGTCACGCACCCGAGCAGCCTCCACACCATTCTGGAGCCAGAGACCACGATAGACGCGCAAGTCGGCGTTCACCGGGCCAATGTCGACCGCGAATCCACTAGGGGCAGACATGATCTGGCCGATTTGTTCGGGGGCCAGTTCGAGGCTTTCCGGGAGTTGTGGTGGCAGGGTTAAAGGAGCGGTTTCAGGGTATGCCGCGACATATCGGAATCTGCCGGCGCGAAGATCGGCCAGCACGATGGCTCGACGGATGGGCTCGTGTACATCCGCAGTCAGTTGTCCGCTGAATCGGAAGAGCTGATTGACGTGCAAGGCAAGTCGGCCGGCACCACCAAACCGATCGTTGTCGGATCCACCGGCTACGTCGATTTTGCCGCGGCCAGTGAGGGTGTGGGCCCGCAGCAGAACGCTGCCGCCAGAGCTGAAACCTACACCTCGAGCTTGGACGACCCCGTTGATTTCAATTTCCGGGGACTCTATTCGGATTCGGCCACCACCTGCTTGGCCTCGACCTGGCAGGTAGGGCCAAAGCGGACTATCGTAGCAGGTCCCAATTTGATCGTTGTGCTCGCCTAGGTCTCTCGCGAAGGTGCCGTGGGCCGGGTTCAGGTCAGCCTCGGCATCGTGCCAGCCCTTGCCGTCGAGATCGATCAGCGAGCTGGCGTCGATTTCGATGCGCTCGGTGGCCACCATACGCAGCCCGCCCTCGACGCCTTCCGGCAGCACCGGATGGGTGAGCACGGCGCCGTCGCGCAGGTGGATCGACTTGGCGCGGAGCGTCCCGCGAATTTCGAGACGGGTCCCGATCAACCACAGGTCACGGTCGGTTTCGAAGTGGTCGAGTTGAAGTGTTTCGCCGCGAATTTCGATCGGTTCCCCGGGTTCCAGATCTTCGGACGGTTGATCTTCGATCGGATCGGCAGGATCGTCGGTTTCTGTCTCTTCGGGGTCTGTGTCGCGGTCCTCGGCTTCCGAGGCTCGCTTCTGTTCGGCGGTGAGGCCACCGCCGGTGACGATGATCGGCAGGGTGTCCGGACCCACGCGGCAGTCGGTGCACAGGTTGAACGCCTGCAGTCGAAGCACCGGGCTGATCTGGGCGCCCACCGCCAAGCTGGGCAGGTTGCCGGCCAGCACGAATTCGGTGCCGCCGTCCCGCTGGGTCATGGCCTGGATCGGCCAGGTCGTGTCGGTGGCGCCGTTCACGGCCAACTCGAAGCCCACGAACCAGGGTTCGATGGTTGCGCCGTCGAGCCAGAGCGTGGTCTGGTCGGCGACCGAATCGTAAGCCTGGGTGGTGCTGCCGGTGGTGGCGACGGGATCGAAGCTGGGCAGCGGGGTCAGGTCGTCGGCCTGGCCGGAGGTGGGCCCGTTGTCGATGACCAGAGTCCCCAGGGCTTGGTCCTTGTCGCGCCGGAAGTAGGTGCCGGAGCTGACCGTGCCCTCGGTGTCGGTGGTGATGGTGGCGCCGCTCTTGTCGCGGTAGTGGAGCGCGATCCGACCGCCGGCGGCCCTACCGGTGCCCAGTCCCGCGTCGAGGAACAGGCTCCCGGTCACGGTTTCCACGTCGAGCCAGATCGAGCCCGAGCCCGCCTCGCGGCCGTGAACCTGGAAGGTCCCGCCGGCCAGGCTCTCCGCTTTCAGGAAGATGCGACCACCCGCGTAGTAACCGGAACCCGGCATGTCGGGGTACATCAGCGAGCCGTAGGTCCCCGTTTGCGACGAGGAGTAGAGGCCGCCATGGACGCGGTGACGGGTGCTGGTGTTCTGGTAGAAGGCGTCGCCCTCGATGCCCTCGAAACGACTGCCGGCGTCGGCGGTGACGTGGCGCGCGGTCAGGTGGAGCCACGGCATGCCGAATCGCAGGTTCTGATCCCAGATGGGCGAGTGTTGGACGGCCGCGTTGACCAGGGTCACGTCGCGCACCTCCAGCGGCCGGTCGAGCACCAGGCTGCTGTCGGTGAGGTGAATGTCGCGGGTCAGCCAGGCGTCGCCCGGTTCCTCCAGGATCAGGCGCAACTTGCGGTTGCCCTCCAGGCGGAGTTCGGGACCCAACCCGATCAGGTCGGTGGCCCAGACACCGCTGGTGTGGCCGTCCGTGCCGATGTCGAGCGTGCCCACTTCCATGGGCCCGTCGAAGAACAGGCTGGCGCCGTGGCTGAGGGTCAGCTTGTCGATCTTGAACGCGAAGGTCAGCGTGGTGCCGGCGGGGATCAGGCTGGGAAGGGTGCCGGCGATGGGCGGACCGAGCCGGATCCAGTTGGGCCCGTTGTCCAGAACCTGGGCTTCGTAGTCGGTGTCGGCCACGCGGAACCGCGCCCAGATCCCGGCCATTCCCGGCGGCAGGTCGGTCCAACCGGCGTCGTCGATGACCTGGGGATCGCTGTCGCGGTCCCCGACGTTCAAGGTGATCTCGCGACGTCCGGTGATGCCGGAGTAGCGCGAACGCATCAACAAGTCGTGGTCGCTTTCGAGGTGGGTGGGATCCTGGCGGACGATCAGTTCGCCATGCTGCTGGGCCGAACCCTTGAGGTACAGGGTGCCGGCACCTTTGTTGTTGAGTTCGTTGGAGTTGTACTTGGTTGGTGCCAGTTCGAAGGTCCAGGCGTCGACAAAGGTCCGGTCGTTGCCGTAATGGACGGCGATGCGGCCGCCGCCGCCGGCGGAAGTGGCGGCATTGTCCTTGGCCGAGATGGTTCCGGCCCCGCTTCCCTGCTGGACCTCCAGCCAGACCGAACCGCCGGCACGACGTCCCGAGTCGGCCCGGATGTCCCCGTCGAGGTTCAAGGTCCCGACCTGGAGACGGATGGCCCCGGAGTTCCCGGGCCAGGCGGGGAACATGAAGGAGCCGGTAGCCTCGTGATCGACGCGGTGGCCGTTCTCGGTGAGGTTCATGCGCGAGTAGCCGCCGTGCGCCTCGCCGGTGTAGCGCTTGTTGTGCCACACGGGATAGTCGGTGTTCTTGAGTTTGTCGCTGACGGTGATGGTCGAGCTCGCGTCGACGCTCAGCGTTGCACTGATGCTGGCGCGCAGCGGGTACGACACGGTGGAGACGCCGTTGTTGTAGGCATCGGCGACCGTCCACAGACTGCCGTTGGCCAGGGTGACGTCGTCGGCGGTGAGCGCGAAGCCCTCACCGGCAACCTGAGCCAGAACGGTGGCGTTGTCGGCCTCCAGCGTGGCGACGCGGATCGCCTGTTTGTAGGTCAGACTGGCGCCGTTGCGCAGGGTGATGCGGTCCACGTCCATGGCGAAGTCGACTGTCAGGTGGAAGTTGTCCAGCTCGTAGGCGCGCGTCCCGTCGTCGACCACCAGTTCGGTGGCGCCGTCGGTCAGGACCACGGCGTCGGAACCGCCGGGCTCCTCGACGACGGCGTTGATGGTGCCGCCGTCGCGGATGAGCTCGCCGTGGATGACGATGCGGTCGGTAGCGTAGAGCGTGGCGCCGTTGCGGACTTCGAGCACGTCGAACTGGTAGATGCCTTCGTAGCTCTGGCCGGAAGTGACGGCTGGGAAACTGGTTTCGGGCAACAACTGCACGCTGGTGTGGCTGGCGACTCGGGCCGGATCCTGGCCGTCGACCGCGACCCAGAGCCCGGCGAAGTCGTTGTACGCGGGGAAGCTGCCGCCGATCGAGGTGCCGTCGCCGGTCGACGCGGCCTGGCGGGTGCCGAAGCTGGGCAGCACGGTACCGTCGGCCTCGCTTTGCATGCCGCCGTTGTCCACAACCAGGCGACCCAGGGGCCATGCGCTGGTGCGGTAGAAAACGGTGCCGGCGCCGCCGGGTTTGTTTCCGGAGTTGGTGGAGGATTGGTGCCAACCGAAGGAGGTGGCGGCACCGGTCCAGCCGGTGAGGTCGTCGACATGGATCGCGATTCGACCGCCGCCGGCACCGTGACCACTGTAGCGATAGCCGTGGGCCTTCAGGCTGCCGCTGCCGGTCAGGCTGGTTCCGGTCAAACGGATGGCGCCGCCGGCCGAGCCCCCACCGGCGTTACCCTGGCCGCTGACATCGATGGTGCCGGTCAGGTCGAGGTTGGTGAAGTCGAGCGTGACGCGGCCGCCGTGGGCGCCGGCGAAGGATTCGGCCCGGTAGAAGGAGCCGCTGACGACGTCCAGCGCGGCAGCTCTGGACTCGCGGCCTCCGTGATGGCGGGTTCCGTTGAGGCGCTGGACGGCGGTCAGGGTCCCGGCGATGTCCATGATCGGAGCGGAAAGCGCAATGGCGCCTTCATCGCGTCGGTCCTCCAAGGCCAGGGTGGCGTCGGCGGGAATCGTGAGTTGGTTGGCGGTGATGTTGCCGTCCAGGTAGAGGATCTGGTCCGCATCCAGTTGGAAGTGATCGGCCGACCACTGTCCGCGCAAGGTGCAGACGCCGGTGAAGGTTTCGTCACCGCGCAGGAACAGGTTCAGGCCGTCCGGCAGTTCCCAGCGGGCGTCGTGGAAGCCGAGGCCGGTCGGGATGGCAGTGTCTTGTTGCAGCAGCGTCGCCCCGTCGCGGACTTCGACCGCATCGTAGGGGAACCCGATGACCAGCGTGTCGCCGGGCTGGAAGTTGGGGAAGCTGACGTTGGGGTCGCTGTAGACCAGGTCGCCCTCGGAGCGGGCGACGCGGCCGCGAACCTCGGGCGTGCCCTCGGCCCAGACGAACATGCCGGTGAAGCGGTCGAAGCCGGTGAGTCGCGGCAGGCTGAGCCGGTCGACGGTATCGGGCCCGAACGGGACGTCACGGGTCAGGGTCATGTCGGTGTCGAGCACACCGCGGATGCCGACCAGCGGCGTTTGGTTTTGGCCCGAGTTGTCGGGGTGATCGGCCACGATGAGGCGGTCGTCGAAGCCGTCGACCTTGGTGGCGTCGGGACGACGCACGAACACGGTGCCTGCACCGCCGTCGCGAGCGCCGAAGGCTTCCACTCGCAGATCGGCCGGATCGCCCCAGATGGCGATACGCCCGCCGCTGCCGTCGAGCTGGCTGCCGGCGCTTTCGCCCTCGGGGTAGGCGTTGGCCGTGACGCGGGCGAAGCCGTGGATGGCGCCGGCCTGCAGCCAGAGACTGCCGCCGCTGCCGTTGTACAGGCTGCCGGTGTTGACGCCGTTGGCGTGGACACCGCCCTGGAGCCAGAGGGTTCCGGCCTCGAGGTGGATGGCGCCGCCGCCCTGCCAACTACCGACGGTCGTCGGTTCGACGATGGAGCCCGGGTTCAGCCAGGGATCGCCACCGTTGGCACCGCCGTGGCCGGCCTCGGCAATGTCGGGGCTGTACAGCATGGCGTTCTGGAAGCCTTTGGTGGAGACGTCGATGCGCGAGCGGCTGTCGACCACGAGGTGCTGGGCCACGTTCAGGTGCGAACCCGCGACCTGGTGGATGTCGGTGCGGTCGCTGGTGGTTTGGGTCAGCACCGCGCCCTGGACCAGAACCAGGTTGTCGAGGCTGAAAGCGCCGTCGAGGATGTGCTCGCCACCGTCGAGGATGACCGTGTTGGGCAGATCTCGGGCATCGAGTCGGGTGCGGACGAGCGGGTTCGCCCCATCGAAACGGGTGCCGTCAATGCGGTTCACGGTAATGGTTCGGACGGTTTCGTTGCCACCCAGATCACGGGTGGTGACGGTGACCTCGAACGAGGTCGCCGCACGCAGCGACTCGGGGATGACATAGCTCGCGGTGAAGGTGAAGTCGTTTTCGAACAAGCTGCCCGTGCCGAGTTCTTCGTTGGCCACGGTGACGCGGTAGTCGGACAGGCCGTCCGCATCGTGCAGGCGAATGTCGAGGTCGAGCGTGAAACCGGTCTCAAGATGGAACGGAAGCGGCTGGTCGGGCAGCGGCGAGACGAAGGTCACGTCCGGCCCGTCCACTGCATTGCGGTTGGCGACGTCGAGCTGGAGCGCCAGGCGGCTCTCGTTGCCCAGGCCGTCGACCCCGACGATGTCGAGGGTGATCGGGCCATCCGCATCGACCCCGGGCACGCGGGTCTGAACGGTCGTGCGGTCGGTGTTGGGATCGTAATCCTGAGCCGTCAGGGGCAGGCGTTCGCTACCGTAGGTCAGGTAGGATTCGGCGACGCCGAGCGGATCGGCCATCTTGAAGACGACGGTCAGTGGGTCGCCTTCGGTGACGGCGCTGTTTTGGGTCGGCTCGTAGAGGGTGATGGTCGGCCCGGTCAGGTCGTGGACGATTTGAACCGTGCCGGTGTGCACGCCGATCTGGCCGAAGTGATCCTCGACCTCGACCCGGTAGGCCATGTTGCCCTCGGGCAGGTCGTCCGGCAGATCGAAGCTGGTGCTGAAGGAGCCGCTCGTACCCGACACAACCTTGCGGTCCACGTGGCCGGGGTTGCCGTCGTAGGTCAGCCGGATCTCCGCCAAGTGGCGGTCGTCGGAGGCATGGATCGTCATCAACTGGGTCAGCGTGGGATTGATGGCGGTCGGCACGCTGACGCTGTCGACGACCGGAATCTGATCGACCTGGAAACTCAGGTCGCCCAGATCGAGGGTCTCGCGGTCCAGCGTGAACGCCTGCTGGACGTAGACGAGAAGCGCCTGCGATTCGCCATCCAGCGTGTAGTCGCCGTAGGGAAGGTTGGCGATGGCGAAGCTGCCGTCGGTTTCGGTGGTGACTTCGGCCAGCACCTGATCGCTGTCAAGCACGCGGAGGGCGAAGCCCGTGACCGGATCGCTCTGGGCGTCGCGCACCACACCGGAAATCGCGCCGGCCGGTTCGAGAATCAAGTCCTGGGTGCGGCTCAGCTCCGGTTGCAGGTCCTCGATGGTTTCGATGCCGACGCGGCCGGAAACCGGATCGGTCGCGGTCAACCGCAAGGTGCGAGCGATGACGTCGGTGAAGCTGTAGTTCCCGGAGGCATCGGCCTGGGTGGTTTGCCAAAAATGCTCGGGCAGATCGGGATAGCTCAAGGTGACCGTCGCGTTGGCGATCACGTCGACCTCGTTGGTGTCCAACACCTGGCCGGACACCTGAGCTAGGCCCTGGAGCTGGATGTCGTGGCCCGTGCTGATGGCCCCGGCCTGCTGGAGGCTGGGCGCGTCCAGGTAGCCGAAACGACCGGGCGCCTCGACCGTGATGGCGTGGGCGCGGTTCAGGGTCAGCAGGTCCAAGACGTAACGGCCGTCCTGATCGGTGGTAGTCGGGACGCCGTCCGCGCGGACGATGGCGCCGATCGCCGGGCTGCCGTTGGGATGGGTCACAATTCCCTGGTAGCCGCCCATGGGATGCAGGAACAGGAAGTGGGTTTGGGTCAACGGGTGGCCATCGACCTGAACCGAGGTGTACCGACCGCGGGTGGCGGTGCGCAGACGGAGTTCGTGGGTGCCCGTCGGAACCTCGTGGAGGTACACCTGGTCGTCGACGGCGTCGATCGGTGCCTGGTCGTTCAGTTGGATTTGGAACGGGCCGCTGTCGGTGCCGACGTCGAGCGAGAGGTGCAGCGTGGGGCCGTCGAGCTGGATGTGCAGCGGTACCTCGCGATAGGCCTTGGCTGCCGAGCTGTTGCCGGCGAACACACGCAGGGTGTTCTCTCCCTGGCTGAGACCGGTGGGGACCTGATCCAAGTGGAACCGCAGCCCGTCGGCTTCGAGCGTGGTGTGAGCGGCTAGCGACAGGCCTCCGGTCATGAGATAGGTGAGCGCGGGGTCGATGGCCGAGTCCTGATCGGTTTCGTCGATCGGGATCGTGACGGTGAAGGGCAGGCTGTCCAGCGTGTAGCCGCCGGCGGGCGCGTCGATGGTCGGCGCGGTGCCGTCCAGGTACAGCGTGCCCAGGTTCAAATCGTCGGTCGGCGCGCCCAAGTCCCAGGTGCGGTGGGACGTGCCCGCGCTGATCTCGAGTTGGTAGGTCGAGCCCACGGGCAGGCGCGGAATCGAGAAGCTGCCGTCGGCGGCGACGTGTCCGCCGCGCCAGAGTTCCCCGCTCACGATACGCCAGGTGGCCAAACGGGCCGTGTCGCTCTGGTAGATCAGGTCGCCGGTCAGGTCGACCGTGGCTTGGGTGCGCACGGTGACGGCGTTGGCGCCGCTGACCAGCGTGACGTTTTGTTCGACCGCGATGAAGGCGTCGCGGACCTGGAGGACGAAGTTGCCGGTGGGCACGTCGTCGAAGCGGAACTGCCCGGTCGCGGTGATGATGTCCGACCCGACCAGGCGCCCGGTGGTGGTCAGGAGCTGCACGGTCCCGCCCGGCATGATCCGGTCGCGGGTGTCCAGCACGGTGCCCACCAGGTAGGCGGTGGGGTTGAGGTAGAGGTCGAGGTCCTCGCGGTCGGCGGCCTGAACGGTCAGCGACTCCTTGAGCACGTAATCCAGGTTCTCGTCCTGGGCCACCAGTAGGTAGACGCCCGGATAGACGTGATCGAGGCCGAAGACGCCCAGATCACTGGTCGTGGTGCTGTACACGCGATCGTAGCCGGCGCCGGTGGCCCGTTGACGCCAGAGTTCGACCAAGGCGTTGGCGATCGGCGTCTGGCTGCCGTTGACCCGCACGGTGCCGCCCAGGAAGAAGCTGGGCTGGAAGCCGAGGTCGGCGGTGTAGGTCTGGCCGTCGGTGGCGGCGTCGATCGTGACCGGCAGGGTGCTGGTCGTGCCGCGGTCGGCGTCGTAGGCGGTCAGGGTCACTTCGCCAACGGGAATGTATTGGAAGTAGTAGGAGCCGTCGCCGAACAGGGAGGTCGTCTTGCGGGCCTCACTGCCGGCCATGGTGAGGGTCACGTGGCCGTGGGTGACCGGGGTGCCGTCGGAGAGGGTGACGGTGCCGGTGATGTCGGCCACGCCGCCGAGCTGCAGTTCGAGGTCGTGGTGGGGTTGTGGATCTTCACCCTCGGCGGCGTGGGTGACCAGCAGGGTCGCGGCCTGGCGCGGCGAGAAGGGATCCTTGGCGAAGAGCGAGACCTCGCCCGTGACGATCGGCGCCAGTTGGAACCGGCCCAGCGCATCGGCTTGGGTGTCGATGTAGGCCGGGCGCTCGACCCAGACCTTGGCGTAGGGGACCGGCGTGCCGTCGGCGTAGGTGACGGTGCCGCCAGCGAAGGTGGTGGCCCGGAAGGTCAGGTCGGCCAGAACTTCTTCGCCGTGGGTGTCGAGTTGGACGGTTTTCGAGGCGGCCTGAAGCGAGACCGGTTCGGTGGCGATGACCCGGATCGACTTGCCCAGCGGGGCGCGGTTGTAGCGGAAGGAGCCGTCGGCCAGGGAATCGACCCAGACCATCTTCATGCTCTCGCCGCCGCCGTACCACATGAGGCCGACGCGAACCGGCAGGCTCAGGGGCGCGCCGGTTTCGTCGCGGACGAACCCGTGCACTACGCCGGTGCCCGCGAAGGTCACGGTCCGCTCGGTATGGCCGCCGTCGGCGTCGGTGAGCACGATGTCGGTGTCCAACTCGTGGTGGTGGACTTCGTCCTTGGCGCGGACGTTGAGGTGAGTGCGAGGCAGATTCTTGAAGCTGACCCGGCCATCAACGTCGGTGAAGGCATGGCCCACGATCAGATCACCCTGGCGCAACATGACCTGGAGTCGGGCCGGCGGGCGGCCGTCGGCGAGCTGGAGCTGCAGGTCGAGGTCGACCATGGTGGCGTATTCGAGGTTCTGGGTGGTGGTTTCGTGGGCGCGGTCGAGGCGGACCTTGACTCGGGCGCGTGCACTGACGCTGCTGTGGTAGCTGTGGAGTTCGTAGGTGCCCAACGCGAGGTTGGTGAAGCTGTAGCGGCCCTCGCTGTCGGAGCCGGTGAACAGGGAGCGACCGCGCTGGCGCAACTCGACGGTGGCGTTGGCGAGCGGCTGGCCGTCGTAGAGGACCAGGCCGTCGAGGTGGGTGACGGGGTCGATTTGGAGGGTGACGTCCGGGTTGGGCCGGTACAGCGTCGGCGTGACTTCGAGGTGGCCTTCGAGGCTGGTGGCGGGGTCGGTGCCGCGCAAGGTGTAGGGCCGCATGGGGAGGCCCTCGAAGAGGAAACGACCCTCGTCGGCGGCGCCGAGGGCACCCGTCAATTTCTGAAGCAGAACGTCCCGCTCACGTTGCAGGGCGACCTCGGCCTCGGCGATCAGGTCGCCGGCGTGGTCGATGAAGCGGCCGCTCACGGTGACCGCGCGCTCGAGCCGCAAGGTGATCTCGACGGGTTCGCCGTCGGCGGGCAGGCCGAAGGTCTCGGCGGCGATCAGGCCGTTGCCGGCGTTGGCGGCCAGCGTGATGGTGCCGACGGGCACCAAGTCGAAGCTGGCCACGGGCTGGCTGGGCGTGAGTTGGAGCGTGCGGGCGACGCGCCGCTGCGTCAACGGATCGTCGGTGTTGTTGGTGATCAGGTCGGGGTAGACCAACTCGATGCCGGCGTAGTCGACCGGCGTGCCGTCGTGGTCGACGACCCGGACCTGGACGGTGCCGCGACGGTTGAGGATCAGGTCGTGGCGGAAGCGCAGGTCGCGGTCGAGCTGGATCTTGGCCATGGCGAGGTGTTGGGTGTCGGGATGGTAGACGCGCAGGTCGACGACCTTCTTGGTCTGGGAGTCAACGAGGGTTTCGAAGCGGTACCAGCCCTCTTCGTCGACCGTGGTGCGGGCGCGCACGCCGGAGACGTAAGCTTCGACGATGGTGCCCTGCGGCGCGGGCGAGGTGGTGTCGACGTCGAAGATGCGGCCGAAGAGGTTGCTGGGCTCGGCCTCTCCGGCGAAGGCCAGCACGATCTCGCGGGGATCCTCGCCAGGCGCGAGCGCCGTCGGGATGTAGGTGTACTTCTCGGTTTCGCCGAGCAGCGGGTTGCTGCCCCAAACCGTGGTTTCGCGGGTATTGAGCCGGTCGAGGTGGATCCGGCCCTCGCCATCGGTGATGACGCTGTAGATGACCGAGTCCTCGATCGGCATGCCCGGGCCGTTCTGGCTGGTGTCGGGCAGGGAGCCGGTCACGGTGACGCGGCCGATGACGGGAAAGCCAGAGGCATCGACGAGTCGGACGACCAACTCGGATTGGGGTTCTTCCCGCACGATGACGTCCTCGCGTCCGGTGAGGGGAACCCAGGTGTGGGTGTGGGCGATCACGGGCGGACGCAGACCGGTGAAGTCGTGCGCTCCGACGCCGGCGTTGTCGATCGGGGTCGGGCTCTCGGCACCGGAGAAGAGCACGCCGCTCCAGTTACCGGCCCCGTCGGTGTAGGCGAAGGGCCGGCCCTTGAGTTCACCCGTGGAGGGGTTGTAGATCGGGGAGAACGGGATCGGCTGGTTGGCGACATCGAGGTAGCGACCACTGACCCGCGAGGGCGGGCGCACGACGATTTCGAGGCCGGCGATGTCGGGTGTCTCTTCGGTCAGGCTGACACGCACACCGCCGTAGAGCGCGATGTCGCCGGTGACGGGGTCTTTGCGATGGGCGGCGACGTAGGTGGACGGCAGGTGCGGGATGTCGCGCAGGGTGAAGCGGCCGTCGGCGCCGGCGACGGTCCAGCGACTCTGGCAGGCGACCTTGATGTTGGCGACGGCGAAGCCGTTGAGGTCCACCACCTGGCCGCTGATGGACCCGGTTTTGGCGGCGTGGTCGATGTAGACCAGGTTCTGCGCGACGGCTTGATCGGCGACCAGGCTGGCGGTGGCCTGCAGCAGGCCGAGATCGCGGCGGTAGCTCCAAAGCGTACCGGTTCCGACCGGTGCATTGGCGAACAGGAAGTTGCCGTCGCCGTCGGTGCGGGTCAGGTGGGTGTAGGGGAAGCCGCTGACCCAGTTGGGTTGGGCGCGGAACTCCAGCGGGTTGGTGCCGTAGACGGCCCAGCCGACCCAGGCGTCGGCGACCGGCGTCTCCACGCCGTCGATCAGGGTGGTGACCCGGCCGGAGATGGTGCCGGCTCCTTCGGTGAAGGCGATGTTGACTTCCAGGGGCGAGGTGTTCTGGGTCAGAAACACGCCACGCATGCCGATGTGGCCGTCCTCGGACTGGGTCTTGATCAGCACCTGGCCCACTTCGACGCCGGTGAAGCGGTAGCGGCCGTCGGCGTCGGTTTCGGTGACCTGGGTGCCGTAGATGCTGGTCTGGGGGTTGAGGACGACGGGGGTGTAGGCGACGGGGCGACCGTCCTCGTGCTGGACGCGGCCGTAGATCTCGCCTTGCTGGAGGAAGGCGAATTCGGTCTCCACTTCCTGGCCCACGGCTTGGGGGTGGAAGGTCTCCTCGCGGTAACGGCCGTCAGGCAAGAGGATGCCGATCTTGAAGCTCCGCAGGCTTTGGATGGCCTCGCTGAGCCGGTCCCACGCGGGGTTGTCGGGTGGGACCTGGTAGTCGTCCCAGACCGCGCTGAACGGGTAGAACGGGACGAAGTCGAAACCGAAACGACCGTCGGCATCGGGCGCGACGGTATGCAGAATCACGGCATTGCGGTGTTCGTAGCTGGTGCCTTGGTCGTTGGCGTCGACCAGGTCCTGCCAAAGGAAGACCTGGGCCTGGGTGAGATCGGTGCCGTTGCGGTCGGCGACGCGGCCAGCGACAGTGACCCCGCTGAAAAAGGTGGACCCTTCCAGGGTTCCCGACGCGCTTTCGAGGAGCGTGCCGTCGACGGCGGTGAGATTGCGGAGGTTGTAGTGAATGGTGCGGTAGGGGCCGAGCGGCATGTGGGCGGCCACGGTCAGGATGCGGCCGTCGTCCTGAAGGACGGCGGCGGCGACGGGCTCACCGTTGATTTCGAGGTGATCTCCCAGGTCACCCAATGCGGTCAGGTCCAGGGGTTTGGTGAAGCGGAACACCAGGTCGCGACCGTAGACATCGGCGGCCACGTTGTGGCGGGGCGTGAGTTGCTGCACGCCGGCGAGTGCGAAGGGGGTTTCGGCAAACGCGGAGGCAGTGGTGGACGCGTCGCTGCCGTCGCTGACGTGCTGCATCAGGTTCCGATCGAGGTCGAAGCCGACTTCCATCAAGGTGGTCATCGAACGGGTGCCGCTGTCCCAGAATCGCGTGACGTGGGGATCCAGGGCCTCGGTATCTGCGAGGTATTCGTCGTCGGTGTCCGTGGCGGTCGTCGCCGTGTGGACGTTGGTCAGCGTGGCGAGGACGCGGATGTTGGCCGGCGTGTCGGGCGACTGCGGGGTCAACGAAAGGCGCGGCGTGGCCTCCAGGTTCGAGAGCCAAACCAGGTGGCGGTTCGATCCCAGCGGAAACAGGCCACCGAACGGGATGTCGCGGGCACCCTGACTGTCCATCACGGCGCCGCGACCGTCGCGGATCGTGACATCGAGGGGTTGGTCACTCTCGATCAGACCGAGGAACAGGCCCGGGGTGCCTTCGGTTTCGCGCAAGAGGAACTGGAGCAACGAGGTGGCGCTGCGGCCATCGGCGAATTGGGACAGCACCGTGGCGAAGGCCGCATCCAGGTCGGGTTCGCCCAACCGTACCGTGTGGCGGCGGAAACGGTCCATTTCGGGCAGGTCGTTTTGGGAACGCATGGTCCGGGCCCACAACTGGGCGTGGATCTGGTCGAGATCGTTGCCGAACGCGGCGCCCTGGACGGCACGCACCAGACCCTCGTTGTAGGCGCGCGGGATCGCGCCGGGCAGGGGGGCCAGGCCGACCGGCAATTCGTCGTCGGCCATCTGGGCCAGGTCCATCAGGGCCTTGGCGTAGCGCTTCAGCGGCTCGCGCAGGGCCGCTTCGATTTGATCGAATTCGGCGGGGAAGTTGAGCACGTACGGGGAAATTCGCTCACCGCGGGGCGAGACGCCGACGCTCAACTGGAGCGCGCGGTCGACGCCGCCCTCGACGCGGTAGTAGGAAGCGATCACCTTGCCGTTCACCAGCGAGCGCATGCGGTAGTGGAGCGTGCCTTGGGCACCGGGGGCGAGGTCGGGAAGGGTCTGGTTGGGATTCCACCCGTTTTCGATCTCGACCCCGGTGAGGCGGAAGGGATCGAGGCTCACCGAAAAACTTTGCAACGGCACCGTGCCCACGTTGGTGATGTGCATGAACAGGTCGTAGGGTTCACCCTCGGCGACGGCATCCGGGTGTTCGAAGGTGACCGAAAATTCCGGGCTGCGGACGTAGACCGTGCCGACGCTGGAGGTGCGCACGGTTTCGGTGCCTTGGGGCAGGGCGACTTCGCCGGTGATGTCGACAGCCACCTCGTACATGCCCGAGATCTCGCCGGTCAGCAGGTACTCGGCGACGGCTTCCTCGCCGCCGGCGATGTCGGCGCGATCGTCCTCGGTGGCGGCGACGCCGTCCTCGCCCAGATTGACCATGTCGCGACGAAGCTGTTGATCGCCGCCTGGCGCCAATTGAACCGGGACACCGTAACGCGTGGCGTCGGGCAGGCGGATCTCCGATTTCAGGTCGGTGACCCGGACGTCGAACCCATCGGGTGCGGCATTGAGCACGATGGCCGAGAGGTTGAAGTGGTTCTTCATGTAGTGGAACTTGCCGGGGATGACCAGCAGGCTCATCAGATAGCGTTCGGTCGCGATGGGCGTGGTCTCGGAACTGCCGTTGCCACCACCGGAACCGCCGCCCAGCGGTTCGCGCACGACGAAGCTGCGGAAGTAGGGTTGGATCGGGTCCACGATCACCTTGGGCTCGAAGGAGCTGTGCTCGTTGCGCGGCAGCAGGACGGGGACGTCGACATCGACCTCGTTGGATCCGACGATCAGCGACAGGTTGAAATTGATGGAGCGGAAGTCGTCCTCGTTGAAGGCGTAGCCGAGGGCTTGCAGGTCTTCGCGCGAGAGTTCGTTGACCTCCACGCGGCCGACGATCAGCTCTTCCAAAACCTGAATGGTGGCTTCGCTGGGATTGGCGAGGGTGAGGGTTTCGCCCTCGTAGTGAAGCTGGACGTCGCGCAGGACGTAGGGCCCTTCTTCGGTGAACAGTGCCCGCGGCAGGGTGATGGCCATGTCCGCGGCCGGCACCGAAAAGGTTTGTTCGACGAAGTTACCCGGCCCGGTGAGCGAGGCGCGCAGGGTCATGCCCGCGCGTAGATCACCGTCGTAGCGAAGCTGAACGACCGGGTCGACCTCGGCACCGCCAAGCAGCAGCACCTGATCCGGGTTCTCGATCGTCAACCCCATGGTACCGATATGAAATTCTTCCGCGAAGCGTTGGGACTCCCGGGGAGAAGTGCCCTCCGTTTCAGAAGTGGCGAAAAGCAGACTTAGGATGAGAAGCGCAGAAAACATGAAGGCAGACCTCGGCGACAGACCTTTCTTCCGGGAAAGCGGAAAAGGCCTTCGAAATGTGGACAAATAAATGGGGGCGGCGCGGGGCGTAGCCTGGCCGCAGCGGTACCATGCGGTTCGGAGAACCGACACACCGGAAAACCCCTTTGGGCGGGGTGCGGATCGCGGGGGATCAGTTAGGGATGTGGGCGGTCATGGTGAGCGCATGTCGAATAACTGAATGATTCGATCCAGAGGAGACATGACTCCGGCATCAGAGGGTCGTTTTGAAAAAGCTCCGCATGGGGTTCCTCGAAGGAGCGACCGTCGGGGTTGCGATGCTCAAATTTATGTGGGAGATGTATTTTTCTCGATGTTTGTTTTCAACCCGGCCTCGCGGCTCCTTTTGATTTTCTTGTTGTGATCAAATGACGTAAAGACGGTGTGGTGACGCCTTGGTTCGATCATTAGACGTCTTATTATAATCAAAAAGACTTATTTTGGTAGCATTAAAATCGAAAATGTTACTTCTTATTTTCGTTTTACCGAGCTTCCGCCCGCTGGTGAAAGCCTGGTCCCACGTCCAACGAAACCATTTTCTCAAAAGTTATTGACAGCCCTTGTCTCAATCTCGTTTTTTCATGAACGGGGGAGGGGGTGCCATCGCTTCAGGACCGGCCGAGAAACCGGTCAAATCGCCGTTTTCCAAAACCGAACGCCGGTGCGGAAATGCCGCACCAAGTCGACGCCACCGAGCCAACCGTGCTCGGTCGATTCATCGACTACGCGACGACCGTGAAGGGTCAATCGCGGTGAAACCCGGGAGCGAACACCGTTCGATAGCGAAAAATCGCGCAAAAAGCGGCTTTTTCCACTGCTGCGGGGTGGCAAAAAACCTAACAAACGCTCGGTGAAATTTTTTAGTTGTTTGTATCAAGCTAGTTACGCCGAACGTGACGGGTGGTATCGGCGTTGCTCCTGGGAGCCGGCGCTTGAGTCAATCAAGCCGATCTTCGATCCATTTGGGAGTTTCTGCATGAAAAAATATCTTGCAATCCTGTTCGTAACCCTGTCCGCGTCTTTGGCATTTGCCGGTGACGGCGACTTCCTCGTGCGCGGGCGCCTCATCAACGTGGCACCCAACGATGATTCCTCCGACATCCTGACCACGGGGACTCACGTAACGGTCGATGATGCCTTTGTCCCGGAAGTGGACCTCACCTACTTTTTCAACAAGAATTGGGGTCTGGAAATCATCGCGGCCACATCGCCCCACGACATCAGCACCGAGAGCGGTGCCCTGGGTGGCGCCGATGCCGGTGAAGTATGGGTCCTGCCGCCCACGCTGACCCTGCAGTATCACTTCGGGAAAGACAAAGCGGTCGACGTATACGCGGGTCTGGGCATCAACTACTCCCTGTTTTACAACTACGACATTTCCGACGATCTCAAGGGGCTCGGCGTATCGGACATCGATTTCGATTCTTCCTTCGGATTGGCCGGAAACCTCGGTGTCGATTTCAAGCTCACTGAAAAATGGGTATTCAACCTGGACTTGAAATACATCGACATCGCCACCGACGCCGACTTGGAGCTGGAAGCGGGTGGCATCCTGGACACGCTGGACGTAGATATCGATCCGTTGGTCGTCGGTATCGGTGTCGGCTATCGTTTTTAATACATTGTAGAAAGAGCTGTTGTCGACGCCTGCTGGTACCACGTGAGTCACGATTCGCGGTCCGAAGAGGCCGTGGCCGGGCGGCGTCGCCAACCTGAGACGAGGCACATCGCACAAGAGAGCCGCCGAGAGGGAAAACCATGAGCCATGCACCGGGAGCAAAAGGGTGGCATCGGCGATCTCGGCGGTTTTCGGTTGATGGAGGGTTGTTCACGATCAGGCCAGGTCGTGGTGGGACGGATTTTTTTTACCACAGAGTCCACAAAGATCACGGAGAGAGAACCGGAGGCCCCATTCATCTGCGAAACATTCACCTTCTTCCTTACCGGAGTCGTCGGCATTCAGAATGTTGAAATTTTTCCCTCCCGAAACCTTGGAAGTCACCATTCGCCGAAGTTCCATCGATTCGACGGTTGATTTTCTTGGTAAAAATGTGTCCTTTGGGATTTCCGGGTACTTTCAAGAAACTGCCTCTTTCGGACTCATCTTTGGCTAAAAAAGTCTGTCCACGAATCACACCGATTGACACGAATTAAAAAAAGCGACATCGGACCCCTATTCCAAACTATTCGAAGGGCCGGCGGTATTGCGAGAATGATTCGGTGGACATGCTTTGATTCGTGTCAATTCGTGGACAAAGTGGTCGCGCTCCTAGAAGCCGATAAAGTGTTTCTTCCCTGTTAAGGGAGGGTCGATCTCCTCAGCCACTTCCAAGAAACCACCTGGGTCACTCTTCCGGGGATATGGCAACCAGAGCCTCCTCCGGCGCTTCGCGCTCATCTCCGGGTGCTCTGGGAACTCTCTTGAAACAAAGTGGTGTATTCAACCTGAGCTGGGTCTTGCCATCGTCAAATCTTGATCAGGAAGGTAGGAATGATGGAAACCAGGAAAAGCAGGACTATGATGTGTACCAATTCCGGTCCTTTCCTGGTTTCCGATGTTTCTGGGTTTCTGCTAAATTTTTCGGATGAACGACCCATGGCCCTTCGCGAGAAATCAGGTGGTCTGTTTCTTTCTCGAAATCGAGTTGGGTGTGCCCGCTGGTTCGCGGCTCTTATGTAACAAACTCTGTAAAGCTCGAAGATAAAGATAAAAACCTAAAAAGACGGATGTGCGGGGAGTTCTTCGAAAAATGTCGGCCCGGCGCCCTGGGTCGGCCCGGCGGGCCAACTTACTGCAACGACGCCCCTCTCACAAATGCGGGAACTCCCAAACGATTCGCTTCGATTAGTTACCCACCTGAAACCCGGGCCCCCGGCCTGGGCAACGACTCTGTGGTAAAAAAAGACTTACACGTAAAACCTTCAGCACCGATCTAGCAACACCCTTACCTTCAGTGGTAAAGAAATTACATCATCGGCGTTGGGACATCCACCCTCCACCCATCATTACAGAGGCGGTGACTTCAGCGTGACGCGGGTGCCCTGGCTGCCGTCGATATCCAGCTCGCCACCGATGCGCGCCGCCCGCATCGCCATGTTGCGCAACCCGTGACCCGCGCTCTGGTGCTCCGGATCGAAGCCGATCCCGTTGTCCTGCACCACCATGCTGAACTGATCCTGGTCGTGCACGATGTGGATCCGCACACGGGTGGCCTGGGCGTACTTGACCGCGTTGTTCAGCGCTTCCTTGAAGACGAGGTACAGGTGGCGCCGCTTCTCCGGCGAAATGTGCGCCTGTTCCGCCGCGTTGCCCTGCACTTCCATGTCCCAGTCCATCTCGCCCAAAAGGATTTGGGCCGTTTCGCGCAGTTTGACGATCAGGTGCTGCGAGGTGTCGTTGCGGGCGTCGATCGACCAGATGATGTCGCTGAACGAACGGACCACCGATCGCGACAACTCACCAATCCGCTGTGCCTTGCCCTGCGCTTTCTGGGACAGGCCCGGCGCCTGGCTGACCCACTCCGAGGCCATCGACAGGCGCGTCAACATGGCGCCGATATCGTCGTGCAGGTCACTCGCGATCTGGGTGCGGAGCCGTTGCACCGCCGCGTGGTTTCCGGCCAGCTTGAGATGCAGCCAAACCCGGGAAATCAGTTCTTCCTTCGAGAACGGTTTGGCCAGGTAGTCGTTGGCGCCCACGTTGAAGCCGGTGACCACGTCGCCGACCTGGTTCTTGGCCGTCAGGAAGATGATCGGCAACTGGTTCGGCGAGAACCGCTCGCGCACCCGCCGGCAGACGTCCAGGCCGGAGAGCCGCGGCATCATGATGTCCAGCAGCACCAGGTCGAACGCGTGAGTTTCGATTTCGGACAACACCCGTTCGCCGTCCACCGCTTCGCTGATGTCGCAGCGGAACGCGTGCAATTGCTGGCGCAAGACCTGGCGATTGACGGGCTCGTCATCGGCGATCAGCACCCGAAAGCGGCGCTCCGGCAGTTCCAGACGGACCTGGTCGTCCGTCGAGCCCGGCAACAACGCAGCCACGTCGCCCTGCAGGATGACCTCGAGTTCGCCGTCAGCCGGCGCTTCGGAACGCTCTTGGACAGGCATGGCCGTCTCGGCTAGGGCCTTTCGCTCCGGGTCGCCCGCCATCGGCAGTCGGAACCAGAACCGGCTGCCGCGATCCAGTTCCGAAACCACGCCGATGACGCCCCCGTGCAGCTCCACCAGACGACGGGTGATCGCCAATCCCAGACCGGTACCGCCGTAGCCGCGTTCCTCGGATCCGTCGGCCTGCTCGAACGATTCGAAAATCTGGTCGAGCGCCTCGGCGGGAATGCCCATCCCGGTATCGGTCACGCTGACCTCCACCTGGGCTCGCGCCGTGCCGGACGCTTCGACCATGCGGGCCGCAACCACCACCGAACCGGATGTCGTGAACTTGATCGCGTTGCCCACCAGGTTGGTGAGAACCTGCAGGATGCGGTTCTCGTCGGCGGGGATGGGAGGCAGGTCGAGCGGAATCTCGTTGCGAAGCGCCAAATCCTTGCCGGTGGTCAAGTTGCGGGTGAGGTTGAGCACCACCTCGGTCAGGCCGTGCAGGTCGATGTGGCTGTAGTGCAACAACAGCCGGTTGTGCTTGATCTGCGAAAAATCCAGAAGATCGTTGACCAGGTGGAGCAATCGTTTGCCGCTGCTGTGGATCATGGCCAGGTTTTGGCGGGCCTCCCCGGGCAGGATCCCGGCGGCGCCGTCCAGCAGCGATTCGGCCAGGCCGCTGATGGCGTGGAGCGGCGTGCGCAGCTCGTGGGACGTATTGGCCAGGAACTCGTCCTTGAGACGGTCCAACCGGCGAAGCTTGTCGACCACCTCGCGCTCGTAGGTCAGCTTGCGGCGATTCCAACGGATGTAGCTCCAGCCCAATGCCAGCAACACCGAGCCGTAGAGCGAATAGGCGTACCAACTCTTCCACGGGGGTGGGTGGATGCGGATCTGGATCTCGGCCGGCGTCTCGTTCCAGACACCGTGGTTGTTGGCGGCCTTGACCCGAAACGTGTAGGTGCCGGCATCGAGATTCATGTAGGTCACGTCGTTCTTGTTGCCGAGCTCGCGGTAGGCCTCGTCGAAGCCCACCATTTGAAAAGCGTAGCGGTTTTCCTCGGGATCGGTGAACTCCAGGGCGGCGAACTCGAAGGCGAACACCGGGTGCAGGTGACTGAGTTCGATGGTGTCGACCTGGTTGATGTGACCGCGCAACGGCCCGTTCACCGGATCGATCGCCACCGAGCGGTTGAACAGCTTGAAATCGGTGAACACCACGCTGGGAAGTTGGAGGTTCGGACGGAGATCCATGGGATCGAACTGATTGAACCCGCGGGAGCCGCCAAAAAAGATGGTCCCGTCGCGGCCGCGGAAATAGCACTGCTCGCCCACGTCGTCGTTGAGCAGTCCATCGCCGCTGTCGAAGTTGAGAAAGGTTTCGGTGGTCGGGTTGAAGCGGCACAGGCCCGTGTTGGTGCCAAGCCAGAGGTAGTCGCGGCCGTCGACCACGATCCCTTTGACCTCCTGGCCGGGAAGGCCGTCCTCGAGGGTGAAATGACGAAAGGCGTCGGCGTTGGGGAGGTAGAGGCTGAGGCCCTCGGAACTGCCGAACCATACCCGAGTTGCGGGATCGACGGCGATGTCGTAAATGGAATCGTGTCGAAGCGAGTGAGGATCTTTGGGGTCGTGCTGGTAGAAGCGGCGCTCGCCCGTGCTGCGATCCAGACGGCAAACCCCGTCCTGCAGGCTGGCCAGCCAGAGGCGCCCCTGGGCGTCTTCGGCAATCGCGCGCACCGATCCACGCGACAGGGAGTAGGGGGCGTCGGGCAGATCCTCCAGCCAATAGAAACGCTCGGTGGTGCGATCGAAAAAGCTGGCACCCTTGCCGTTGGTACCGCACCAGATGAAGCCCAGCGAATCTTCGAACAGCTCCATGATCGCCCAGGGCTGTGGGAAGCGGGCATCCTCGGGAAAGTTCAGGAAGCGATGGAAGCTGTCGGTTTCCGGATCGTAGGTCATCAGCCCGGCAAAGGTGGTGCCGAACCAGGGCTTTCCTTTCGAATCGATGGTGATCGAGAAGACTTCCGGGGTGGGAAAACTCGTCGGGTCGTTGGCGTCGTGCAGGTAGTGGACGAACTGGCCCGACTTGGGGTCCAACCGGTCCAGGCCCGTGAAAAGCAGGCTGACCCAGAGGTTGCCGTCGCCGTCCTCGGCGATGGGGCCGACGTAATTTTGATAGAGGCTGTGAGGATCGTTGGCCTGTTTGCGGAAGGCGATGAATCGCTCGGTTTTGGAATTGATCTTGGCGGTGCCGTCGCGCGTGCTGACCCAGATGATGTCCGAACGATCGGCGATGACCGTATGCACGCGCCCGCCCGGCAAGGTGGCGGGATCCGTGGGGTCGTTCTGGAACAGGGTGTAGCCCTTTCTGTCGGGGCCGAGACGGATCAGGCCCTCGTGGGTTCCGATCCACAGATGCCCGCCCTCACATTCGTACAATCGCGTAATGGGCCCATCCGCGAGAAACGGCGGTAGGCCGGGCTCGTCGCCGATCTGGACGAAGGTGTCCGTCGCCGGATCGTAGCGGTTCAAACCCTGGGCGGTGCCGACCCATAACCCATCCCGGCGGTCGAGAAACAAATCGTTGATATCGGGATGGGTGAGCGCTTCGGGTCGGTGGTCGGGTGCACCGTAGCGGGTCCAACGACCCTCCGGATCGCGGCGCACCATGCCGAGGCGGCTGAGCCCGACCCAGAGGTTGCCCTTCTCGTCCTCGACGATGTCCTTGATGCGCGTCGACGGCGGGATCGAATCGGGCAGGGTGACGGCGGAAAACGCACGGGTGGTGCGATCGAAGTGGAAGGGTCCCGCGTCGGTGCCAACCCAGATGCCGCCGTCGCGGGCGTTGGCGAGATTGAAAATCCGGTTGCTCCGTTTGAAGTCGACCGATCGCGGATCCGTACCCTGGAGTTCGCGCTGGAACGCGTCGCGCCAGGGATCGTACCGGTGCAATCCGCCCTTGGTACCCACCCAGATTTGGTTGTCGCGATCCTGCAACATGCAGGATACCTCGTTATAGGCGAGCGAGGTGGGATCGACCGGATCGTGGCGGTAGTGGATCAGGCGGTGGCCGTCGTAACGCAACAGACCCTCCATCTGACCCAACCACAGAAAGCCGGCCTCGTCCTGCAGGATCACGGACGCTTGCAATACGGGATGCGGTCGCGTCAACCGCTGGACCAGCGGCTTGGTTTCCTGGCCGGCGAGAGGCAGGGTCGCCGCCAATGTGAGAAGGATCCAAAGGAACCGCCTGCGGGGAGCGAGGAACTCGTGGGCGTGCCGATCCACCGTTCGGTTTGTCGATTGGGGCACGCCGCCAGCAAGGATGGGGGGCTGCCGGACGGCGATCGCCCCGCCTTTCATGGCCCGGCCCAGCGACCGTGGTGACGAAGGCGCCGCACCCGACCCGTCCCCGATCAGAACCGTACGTTACGGATCTCGGTCTGGATTTGAAAGCCCTCGTCGCTCTGGAGCGGAATGTTCGAGTCGCGGTCCAACCAACCGAAAGAGACATTGAAGGTGTAGAAGCGCTGGAAGGGGAATTGGGCCTCGATGGTGAATCGCTGCAAATCGTCTTCGCGCAGCACATCGACGGGGGTCCGGGGGTTGCGGTAGTCGTTGTTGCCGAACTCGACGACCGGACCGAGGCGCGTCTTGTTGGAGAAAATGTAGCCGCCGCCCACGTGAATGCGGCGACTGACGAAGAAATTGTAGGGATCGAATACGGAGAAGATGGGCTGCTGGCTGGCGCCACCGCGCACGAACCACTTGCGGGAAAGCCGGTGTTCCGCGAAGGACCGCACGAGCAACAGGTCGTCGTCGATGTCTTCCACCGTGTCGAAGTTCAATTGTTCGATACCGATCGTGACGTTGTAGTGGGTCCGGCGCTTGTAGCGGTTGCGGGCGCCCACGAAGAAACGCACGAACTGGGAATCGTCGCGCGGGTTGTCGAGCGAATCGAAGTCGAAATCCCGGATCTTGACCCCGACCGAAGGCCAGAACATGGCGTTCTTGCGGTAGACGAACGACAGCTCGGTGCTCAGTTCGGCGTGTTCCAGCTCGAGCAGATCGGGATCGGAGGTATCGCGAATGTCGATGTCGTTCAGGTTCGCTTCGGCGTGCAGGCTGCCACGCGGCATGATCTCGTAGTCGAGTGAGAAATCACTGATGACGCGCTCGTAGAAGGGGCGCTGTTCGGTTTCGGAGTTGGGGTTGCCCGTATCGCGGCGGTAGAGACTGCCGAACTCCAGGTAGAGCCGCTTGAAGCGTCCGTAGAGCTTGCTCTCCAGTCCGAACTGGGAGCCGCGCAACTCGTCGAGATCAAAATAATAGAGGTAATCGTAGGTGGCGCGATTGGCCCAAACCCACCGCGGCGAAATGCGCCAATAGGTCTGGATGCCCACCTCGGGGTTGAGGGAAAAATCTTCTTCTTCGAGGGCCGAGATGGTGGAGAAGACGTTGGAGTCGTAGCCCGAATTGCGCAGTCCCAACAAGGGGGCGGCAAGCAGGGACCCTCGCCGCCAGGGGGCGAGTTCCATGCGTTGGTCGAGCAGTTCGCTCTGACTGAAGACATCCGATTCGAACCGGCGGCGGTCGTTGGTCTGCGCCGTGGCGACCATGGAAAAACAGGTGAGAAGACACCAGGCAAACAGCAAGTATGATGACCGAATCCGCATAGGTCACGCTCCCTCAGTGGTAATGATGCGAGCGCCGCACACGGCGCCAGCCCATGTATTCGCGCAGGTCGTATCTGCAGTGGATTGCCGGGAACCGCGGCGAGCACGGAGGTTTCCTGCGCCATCGCCCGCCAACCCCCACGAGCCAAAGGCCGGCTGTGGCGAAAGCCCGCGAGCGACGTGGATCGTGGCGGACATTGGCGAACCGCTGGGTGCGCCTGGTGCGATGTCGAAGTGTCGTGCCGTTCCCGAAATCATGTGGGCATCTTAGCGGATTGGTGTCGAACTGCAACCCCAAATGATGCAGGCCCCTCGACGACACCTCAGGCTTCCCGCAGGGCGTCGGCGACGGGTTGGCGGACGGCGCGAACCGCCGGGAACAAGCCGCCCACCAGACCGATCGCGGTGGCGTAGAACACGCCCTTCACCAGCAGGTCGGGCGTGACCTCGAAAGCGAAGGTGACCTGGCTGAAGCTGGACCAGTTCATGGTGGCCGCACGGAACCCGTCGAAGGCCGCGAACGCCAGGAGGCCGCCCACCGCACCACCCACCAGGGCCAGGATGACCGACTCGGTCAGGACCGAGATGAGCACGGGGCTGTTGGTGAAGCCCAGGGCGCGCAAGGTCGCGATTTCGCGGCTGCGCGAGGCGACGGCCGTGTACATGGTGTTGAGCGCACCGAACACCGCGCCGACCGCCATCATCAGCGCGATCAGGGTGCCCAGCCCGGTGATCATGTTGTACAGCAGCACCGACTGCTCGGCGTAGTACTCGCCTTGTCGCAGCACGCGCACCTGGAGCCGTGGATCGTTGAGCAGCCGGTCCTTGAAGGCGGTGAACTCGGCCGGATCGCGCAGCTTCAAATAGACCGACTGGTAGTAGTCGCCGCGCCGGTAGGCCGACTGCAACAGGCTGGCGTCCGTCCAGATTTCCGATTCCGAGATGCTGCCGTCGTCGGCGAAGATGCCGACCACCTTCCAGCGGTTCTGGCCCACCTGGACTTCGTTGCCCAGATCCAGTCCCGCGAATTCCAGGGCCGCACCGCGTCCCACGATGATTTCGTCGCGACCGGGTTCGAACGGGCGGCCCTCCAGGATTTCGAAGTTGTCGCGAACTTTGTATGCCGCTCGCTCCACGCCGCGCAGGGGCACGTTGGCGTCCGTGCCGGTGCTGCGCTTGGGCAGGTTGATGACCACGAACAGTTCGGAAGAGGCGAGTGGGCCGGCCTCGTCCTGCACGATCCCCTCGGTCGAGGCGATGACGCGCGTTTCCTCCCGTTGGAGGCCGCTCATCATTTCGGTGTCGGCGCCGCTGCGCATGACGAGCACCACATCCGGAGAGGCGGCGACTTCCATCGTCCGGCGGAAGCCCTGACCGATCGAGAGCACCCCGACCAGAACCGCCACCACCCCGATGATGCCGAACAGGGCCGAGGCGATCGAACCCTTGCGTTGGGGCAAGGTGCGCAGGCTGAAAGACAGAATGGCGAAGATTTGGCGCAACCAATGAATCATCGATCAGCTCCTTTGCGCGGCCGGCTCAGCGGCGCAGTGCGTCCGCGATGCGGAGTTGTTTGGCCTGCAGGGCGGGGAAGATGCCGGCCGCCAGGCCCAGGGCCCCGACCAACAAAAGCCCGAGGACGATGTCCTTTTCGGGGAAGTAGAAGACCGGGAAGGCGCCCTTGGTGGGGTCGCCGGCGGAGATCATCAGCCAGGCCAAGCCCAGGCCCATCAGCCCGCCGATGGCCGAAATGATGGTCGATTCGCCCAGGACCAGGAACAGGGTGCCGCGGTCCGTGAACCCGATCGACTTGAGCACGGCCAATTCGCGGGTGCGCTCGTGGACCGATTGGGCCATGGTATTGCCCGCCACCAGCAGGATCGTGAAGAAGACCATGCTCAGGATGGCGATCATGATGGCCGCGATGTTGCCGATCTGCTTGGCGAAGGCCTGCACGAAGGCCCCCTCCGGTTCGGACTTGGTTTCGGCGAACGAGTTGGCGAAGTTGGCGTCGATGGCCTCCGCCACCTGGGTGGCGAGGTCGGCGTCGGTGACGCGCAGCACGTACCAGCCCACCTGGCCGCGGTCGCCCATATGGGTTTCGTCGAAGTAATCGTAGCGGAAGAACAACGGCGAGGTGTCGGTGCCCTGTTCCGCGCCGTCGTAGATGCCGACGATGTCGAACTCCCAGGTCTGGTTGCCGTCCTTCTGCGGCCAGATCGGCGAGAGGATCGGCACGCGGTCGCCGATCTCGAAACCGAACCGGTCGGCCGTGGTGCGGCCGACGATGGCGCCCGTCTTGGTGTTCTTCCAGGCCTGGAGCTGGTCGTCGGGAAGCAGGACCTCGGGATAGACCGCCAGGTAATCGTCGGGATGGACCGGCATTTGCGGGAAAAAGTTCTTGGGTTCCTGGTAGATACCGCCGAACCAGGTGGCGTGGGTCAATTGGGCCACACCCTCCATGCGGGCGATGTCGCGGCCGTAGGATTCCGGCAACAACTGAATGATCGAGACCTTGTGGCGGATGACCAGGCGGTCGGCGTCGGCCACGTCGACCCCGGACGAGAGCGCCACCCGAATCGCCGAAAGGTAGCCGAACAGCAGGAACGCGACCAGAATCGAGAGAATCGTCAACAGGGTGCGCAGTTTCTTGCGCTTGAGGTTGCTGGCGATGAGAAACAGGAAGCGCATGTCAGTCCTCCCGGTTCAGGCGTCCCTTGTCCAGGTGCAGCGTGCGCGAAGCGCGTTCCGCGGCGTGGGGATCGTGGGTGACCATGATGATCGTTTTGCCGTGATGCTGATTCAGGGCCTGCAGTAGGTCGAGGATCTCGTCCCCGGACTTGCGATCCAGATCGCCGGTGGGCTCGTCGCAGAGCAGGAGCTGGGGATCGGTGACGATCGCCCGGGCGATGCCCACCCGCTGCTGTTCACCGCCCGAGAGTTGGCGCGGGTAGTGTTTGACGCGGTGGCTGAGGCCGACCACGTCCAGTGCCGTGGCCACGTGCTTGCGACGACGGGCACCGTTCATGCGGGTCAGCAGCAGTGGCAGCTCCACGTTGCGCGCCGCCGTGAGCACCGGCATCAGGTTGTAGAATTGGAACACGAAACCCACGTTCCGTGCCCGCCAGGTGGCCAATTTGCGATCGGAGAGGCGGTCGATGCGGTGGTTGTCCACGTGGATCTCGCCGTGCGAAGGCCGATCCAGGCCGCCGATCAGGTTGAGCAGGGTACTTTTTCCGGAGCCGGAAGGACCCATCAGGGCCAGAAACTCGCCGCGCGGCACCTGGAGGTCGAGTTTCTGCAGGACCTGAATCTCCTCCGACCCGCGCTTGAAGGTTTTGTCGATGCCGCGCAGGTCGAGCAGGGTTTCCGCGGAATCTGCCGGTTCCGGGCTCGCGGGTTCGGCTGAGGGAGAGGCGATATCGTTCATGGTGATGTCTCCTGAAGCTCTTGTCCGTCTTTCAGGTCGGGGGGTCCGTCGGTGATCACGCGTTCGCCCGCGTTCAATCCGCGCATCACGACCACATCGGAGCCGCGGCGATCGCCGAGCGAAATACTGCGCCGTTCCGCGCGCTGCCGATTCAGCACGAAAACCACGGTGGCATCGCCGTCGCGGCGCACGGCTTTTTGGGGGATCAGGGTTACGGTGCGCGGCGCCTGGCTTGCCGCTTCGCGATCGCGATCGGGTTCGGCGAAAGCGACCTTGACGCCCATGTCGGGCAGGATGCGCGGGTCGGTTCGATCCAGCCCGATACGCACCCGAACCGTGGCGCGTTGGCGGTCGGCCGTGGGCACGATGGCCAACACGCGGGCCGGAATGGTCCAATCGGGATAGGCGTCGAGGACCGCTTCGACCGGCTGATCCGGTGAAACCCGGTTGATGTAGCTCTCGTTGACGTCGACCTCGATTTCCAGCGAACCCATGTCGACCAGGGTCCCGATGCCGGTGCGGGTGAAGCCGCCGCCGGCCGAGACCGGCGAGATCATTTCACCGGGCTGGGCGTCCTTCGAAATCACCACGCCGCTGAACGGAGCGCGAATGATGGTGTCGTCGAGGTTCTGTTCGGCCAGGGCCACCTGACGCTCGGCGACCGCGACTTCGCTGCGCTGTGCCGCGATTCGCGCTTTCAGCGCTTCCAGGTTGGCACGGTCGGTGTCGACCGTGGCCTCGTCGCCGACGTGCTTGTCGAGGAGGTTGGATGACCGCTGTAGATCCCGTTTGGCCTGGGCGATGCGGACTTCGGTTTCGGCCAGTGCGGCCCGAGCCGCCTGGAGCTGGGCCTCCGCCAGGTTCAGGGTCGCGACCAGGTTGACGTCTTCCAAACGTGCCAGGATCTGACCGACGCGGACTTCCATGCCCTCTTCGATCAGGACTTCGGTGACCTTGCCGGTGATCTTTGCCGAAACGGTCGCTTTCCGCCGGGCGGTTACGTACCCCGAGGCGTTCAAGACCGTGGTTTGGCGCGAACTCGTCTCGGTCCGGACCAGCGCGGTGGACACCTGGATCTTTTCCGGCTGCCGTTGCCAAAAAAAGTACAGGGTTCCGGCTACGGCCGCCAGAACCAGGGCGAGCCAGATCCATTTGGTGGAGCTGGAGTCGCGCCAAGCTTCGTTGTCGATACGCAGCGCATCCAATTTATCTTTTTCCAGAGCCATGATGACCTGCCAAAAAAGTGGAAGGAGTGAATCGGGTAGGAAATTCGCGCAAAGGCGTTTGCCGGGTGGATGGGGTCGAAGGCGGATTTGGGGGGCCGGACCGCCACGTGTTGCGGTCGCTGTTCACCGTGATGGTGCGCTCATCGGCCGAGCCCGCATCGAGCGCATCGTCGACCGGATCGCGGACGATGGGGACTCGCAGGGTCGAAGGGATGATCGGTGCAAGGTACGGCTACTTGGGGAGATGGAGATCTGGACGGAATGTAGGCATCCGAAATCATGTATGCGACGGTGGCCAAAGCCTACCACGAGTCGCCTGATTTTGATCTGGAAAAGTAACTGAATCCAATGCCTTGGGTCACCTGGTCATTGGCTCGATGCCGTTCCGAGGTATCCCGGACAACGACTACGGGACCCGGTGGGTGGGTCAAGGAGACGCGTTCTCGCGGGCCGCGCAAACCCGTACCGTGTTTTCGATCAGGGGATTCACGATGTAGGAGGGGACCCCGGATTGGCAGGACACGATTTGATTGGATAGCAAGGCTTCCACGAAGGATTTGGATTCCAGCGAGGAGGGGATGTTCTTCAGGCGAACCCCTTCGAGGAACTGGATCTGGGAAAGAGATGTGATGGTGCGTGCCTGAATGTCCGCCAGTTTTCTGCGCCCGCGCACCACGTGCTCGCGATCGACGCGAACTCCGGCCTGGCGCCGCGCGTCGCGGGCCGCCGCGTGGAGAATCGCCAGGTATTGGCGCAGGATGCCGCCGGAATAGTGAATGGCCTCGTCGATGGCGTCGTCGGAAACGAGATCGGCATCTGCGGCCATGCGGTTGCGCAGGATCTGGCGCAGGATCTTCTTGTTGGCCTCGCTGTTGGTGGGACACTCCGCCAAGTCGCCCTCGGTCGTGGGATTGACGTTGAGCGTCAGTCCGATTTTGTGGATTTCCTGGTTCACGCTCAGGCTCTCCGGACGAAAGGCGAGGTGGACCGGAATCGTGATGATCTTCTTGCAGCGCAGGCCCAGCAGGAATTGGCGATCGTCGCCGAACAGTCGCTTGATTTGGGGTTGGGCTTGAATTTTTTCCAAGTCGTCCAAAATCAGGAGGACACGACGACCCTTGGACTGGAGTTCGTATTCCAGGATCAAATCGTTGACCAGATCCAGCAGATCCGATTTTTTGAGGCGGAAGGCATCGCGCGCCATCTGGCGGTAGGTCTTGTCCTGGAAGAGCCGGGTGAAAAAGCGTTGGTTGAAACGAATCATCGGTTTCTGGCGGGTGCCCTCGTCCTCGGCGTCCTGGGCCTGCTTGCGGGGAGCCAGTCTTTCGTTTTCACGCGGTTCCGTGACGACGCCTTCCTCGGCACGTTGCAGGTTGAGCAATTTTTCGAGCAGGTGCGGCTCGAGAATGGGGTGACCCTCGACGAGCTTGAACGCGAGGATCAGCAGCACGTCGATGATATCCACGTCGGCGATGTCGATCGCTTCCTTGGCGCGAATGAAGCGGACACTGAAGTTGGCACGCACCACTTCGTCGGCCACGAAATTCAGGGCGGTGGTTTTGCCCGTGCCCGGCTGACCGGCGACGAATCGGGTCTGGGTGTGCTTGGCATCGTAGAGCACCGAATCGCGAAGATCCTCGATGACGCCGTCGAAAATGGGGACGTACAAATTGCGGTCGCCGTGTTGTAGGGGCTGCCAGGGATCGAGCAGGTTGACCAACTCGGGAATGTTGGATGCGGGTTCCATGAATTGCCTCTTTTTATCTGATGCCCATTCAGCGCCCCGCGCATCGCCGGGGCCTGGGGCCGCTTGGCTGCCTGGGCACGGTGTCGGTTCAAGGATGGCGGATTCCAACCAGACAGGAGGTCACGGATTCTGCGCAGGTACCCGATACCTGAAGGCCGAAAACACCGCGCATGGCGTCGCGCGGACCGAGCCAGAGGAATCGTTCCAAAAACCACTGGCTCCGATAGGGCACTAAATCGATGCGTGCGTGGGCGATTCTAGCATGAGGATTCGAGCGCGGACCGCCAAAAAAGGTCGAGCGAGGCGGGAGCCCAATGGGAGTGCGGGCTGGCCCCGACCCGTTCATCCGGGCCTTGACCATGCCAACTCGCGGGATTTTTGCCCTCGAGGACGGCGTAATTGTCGTCACTTTTGGGGGATTTCGTGCATCTTGCGACGATTCATACACCAGAATGAATCATATCGATTTCATGCTTTTATGGTCGCTTATCTTTTTGACTTTCTAAACAAGTGAAGTCAGTCGAGTTTATTTGTCTCAGTGTGAGGAGTTATGTTTTTTCCCAGAGATTTGCCCCACCGCGCGCCACGAATCATGCACTTCGTCGCGGCCTTGGCACTTTGGTTGGCGGTCCAACCGCTCGTCGCCCAGGTCGATTACGACATTCTCTACCTTCGCGCGCCTCGCTACGGCGATGGCCAGAACACCATTTGGCCCGAGGTGTTCCACCCGGCCAGCATGGAGCCCGGCACCGACCTGATGTTGTTGCATCCCGGCGGCAGCGAAGAGGTCCTGATCGATGCCGGCGACGGCGCGGTCGCCGATACGGTCCTCTCTTTCGATGCCAAAACCGTTTACTATTCGCTCTTCCCCGACATGTCCGACGACGCCCTCAACGGGCAGCGGGCGGACCTGCCGCGTCAGGGCGCCGACATCTACAAGATGGATTTGGAAACCCGGGAAATCACCCGACTGACCTTCGGGGAATGGACGCCCAACCAGGCGGCCGGCAATTGGACCGACGAGCCCGTGGGCGCCGGCGCTTCCAACGATCAGAACTACCTGGGCTACGGCATTCTCAATCTGGGGCCCTGTCCCTTGCCGGACGGGCGCATCATGTTCACTTCCAACCGCAACGGTTTCATGCCCAACAAGTCGTTCACCCAGGTCTGTTTGCAGTTGTACGTGATGGACGACGACGGTCGCAACGTGGAGCAGGTCGGCTTTCTCAATATCGGCGCGGCCTTGCACCCCACCATTCTGAAGGACGGCCGCGTCATGTTCTCGTCCTACGAGGCACAGGGTCTGCGCGATCGCCGGCTTTGGGCGCTGTGGTCGATCTGGCCCGACGGCCGGAACTGGGGACCGCTGATGAGTGCCTTCAAACACTCCGCGGCCTTTCACTTCCAGACCCAGTTGACCGACGGTCGCATCGCGGTCGTCGATTACTACAATCTCAACAACAACGGCTTCGGGGCGTTGCTGGCCTTCCCGGCCAACCCTTCCGAAATGCCGACCTTCGGATCGCCGTTCCCCAACGACGACAGCAACCCGCCCATTCAGGCGGGCATCCATAGTAACGGCAACCTGCGTTTCACGCGCTACCCCTTCTCGCCGGTGGGTTTGGAAACCCTGACGCCGTTCACCCACGGTGACGACAACGCCGCACCGTTGAGCGATCCCGACAACCAGAACAGCGTGCGTGTGGGCAAGGTGACCCATCCCTCGGCCTCCGCCGACGGAGTGTTGGTGGTCTGGACCCCGGGCCCCGCCAACGATTTGTCGCGTCCCACGCCGCAGCCCTACTACGACGGCGGCATCTACCTGCTCGCCAACAACTTCCCGGCTCAAGACGCCACCGACCTGGTGCTCGTCAAAAACGATCCGAACTACAACGAACAGTGGCCCAAGGCGGTGTTGCCCTACAGCGCGATCCACGGTGTGGAAAAACCGGTCCGTCTTCCCTGGCTACCTAACGAGGGCGAAGAGCACGAGGAGCTGCCGGCCGGAACGCCGTTCGGTCTCGTCGGCACTTCCAGTTTCTACAACCGCAACACTTCGCCCGGCAGCGGCAGCAGCCGCTTCGACGGCCTGGATCCCTTCAACACCAGCCAGAACAACGTCAGTTCCAACTGGGGCATTCAAGGGTCCGATGCGGGGCTCTACACCAATGCCGATATCTGGGCCGTGCGCGTTCTCGCCATGGAGCCCACCAGTCACCGCAGTTACGGTCCCAATGGCGGCTGTTGCGGGGCGCAACGCAACTTCGACAGCCACGCCAACGAGCGGCTGCGCATCCTCGGCGAAATCCCCCTGCGCAAGGAAGACGGTCAGGGCCAGCCGCTGCTCGACGGCGACGGCAACCCGGATACCAGTTTCTTGGCCCGAATCCCGGCCGACGTCCCCTTCACCTTCCAAACGCTCGACCGCAACCGCATGGCCCTGAACACCTCTCAAACCTGGCACCAGGTTCGGCCCGGCGAGGTCCGCACCGATTGCGGCGGTTGCCACGCCCACGCCGAGATGCCTACCGATTTCGAGCAAACCGCGGCCGCGTTGCCCACCTTCACCATTTCGGACCTGGTGCACCAGACGCCGATCCTCTCCAAGGACGCACAGGGTGAGCCGAACGTGATCACGCTGGCCGAACGGGCGGTGGACGTCGAGTACTACCGCGACATCAAACCGATCCTGCAGGCCTCTTGCGTGCCCTGTCACAGCACCTCCAACCCACAGGCCCAGTTGGTGCTCGACGAGGAACACCTGGTCGACCGTCACGAGAACAGCTACAACCGCCTGGCTCGTGACAGCGACGCCCAGTACGGCTACCCGCCGGTGATCAGCAACGGCACCTGGCGCCAGACGAACGCGTCGCGGTACATTCGCAAGTTCCAGAGTCGGCGCAGCCTGTTGGTCTGGAAGGTCTTCGGCGAGCGCCTGGACGGCTGGACCAACGAGGATCACCCCACCGAGAGCGAGCCGGGCAATGCCGCGACGCTTCCGGATGGGGCCAACCCCAACGAGGCCGATCTGGACTTCACCGGCACCATCATGCCGCCGCCCGGCGCCGTGCATCCCGACACCAACCAACCGATTCCGGCCCTGACCGAGGATCAGAAAATGTTGATCGCCACCTGGATCGACCTGGGTTGTCCCGCCAACGAGACCGAGGCGACCGGCGGGAACCGAACCAACATGGGCTGGTTCCTCGACGATCTGCGGCCGACGCTCACGATCAGCGCACCGCGGGCCGGTCTGCAAACGCGGCCTCTGACCGAACTGAACATCGGGGCTTTCGACTACTACTCGGGTCTGGTCGTGGAAAGTCTCAGCGTCACCGCCAACTTCTCGGTGAACGGGAACGCACCCGGTACCGAACTGGCCTCGCTGTTCACCGAGTCCGAGGACCACGTGTGGACCCTGGCACTTCAGACCCCCATTCTGGAGCTTGCCGACGGGGAACTGGTCGTCACCGTTCGCGACGAGCAGGGCAACATTTCCGAGTTGAAACGCGCGTTCGGCGTGCAATCGCGGCCGTTGCTGCTGTTCCCGCTCCAGGCCTGGCAGAACGCGACGAACTACGACGGCGATTTCGACTTCAACACCAACAACGTCAACGAAGTGCTCGACATGGTCTCGTTCCTGAACGACCTCTGAGCACGGTCGAAAAAAGTGGGCGACCCGGGGAGAAAGGTTGTCAAACCCCGGGCCGCCCGATCCTGATTCGAGTTGGGTTATGGGAGAGTGCGTGACTCGATCAGGAAATGGAGACTGGCATGGATCCCCGGCGCGCTTCAGGGTGCCGGATGGTGATATTTGGTTGGGGAAGGACCTTTAGGGTGGGCGTGATCAGTCCGCGTTCGCCAACCACGAGCGGACCGATTGGTTGGGGCTTTCCACGGCCATGACGATTGGTGCGTACAGGGCGACTACGATGACGGCCGTGGTGAGGATATCCGACAGCGAATGGTACCGCTGGTAAAGCATCAGGCAGACGTAGGCGCCCCAGGTGAGCGGCCAAATCCAACCGAAGCGCCGCGTCGTCGCGACCAGGTAAATGACCAGGGTCAAGGTCACGGCGGTGTGGGTACTGAAATTCAGGCCCATCGAACGCCAGATGTGGCAAAAGTGGTCCAGGTACATGATGCCGTAGGCGACGACCATGCCGCTCGAGATGGCGGCGAATCGCCAAACCGCCAGGGGCCAGGCGCGTTTCCAGAGCGCCTTGGCCATGAGGATCAGGGAGACCACGGCCAGAAGCGGCAGATACGAGTCGGCGATGCGATCCAGGGTTTCGTAACTGAGCATGTTCCACCGGTCGCGCTTGATTTGGGCGACGCATCGTGCCCCAGCGAATGCCGGTATGAAGTGCGAGAGGTGTTCCAGTTATTCGGCAGTGGTGTCGTTCGCATTGAAATTATTTGAAATGATGGAGTTATCGATGGTGAAGGAGGCGAGAAGTCACCGTCGAATCTGGCGACATATGGTCATGTGTCGAAATGTCGACATCTGTATGACGATACTTGGTCAGGATTTATGAATATATTGTAGGTGAAGTGACGATTATTGTAGTTGTCCCCGGCTGCCAAAGAGGGTCGTCGTGCAGGGCCGGTATGGCACGGCCGGTATGGCAGGGCCGGTATGGCAGGGCCGGTATGGCACGGCCGGTATGGCACGGCCGGTATGGCAGGGCCGGTATGGCACGGCCGGTATGGCCAGGTAGGTGCGACCGCTGGTCGCACATTCCGAAGCCGAATGCTTCAATGCTCTCGCAATGGGCTGTGCATCTCTCTTTCAAGTCTCGAACCTGCGATGCGTGGATCGCTTCGGCAAGTTCATCCGGCGGGCTTACCGCCCCTGATGCCCCAACCTGGCACGACGAATCTCTCGGCATTCGGGAACGCCAAACGGATTCGTTTCATAAGAGCCACGCACCAGCGGGAATACCCGCTCGATTTCGAGAAAGAAACAACGCGATGCGAGCCGACTCGGAGAGCCCGTACGTGCAATAGAGGTGTAAAGCCTGCAGGTTGAGCACGGCCGGTATGGCAGCTTGCTCAACCAACTCGAAGCGACTTGATAGAAATCTTTTGCGCCATCGAGAGATCGGAGGCACGATTTATCTGCTTCGCTCTTTTACGACTCGATCTTTCGAAGCGCGGATCGCTTCGATGTGTCGGGCCAGCGGCCCAACCTACCTGGCACGACGAATCTCTCGGCATTAGGCACTCCGAGCAACTTTGTTTCAAGAGAGCCGTGAACCAGCAGGCATACCCGCTCGATTTCGAGAAAGAAACAGACCACCTGGTTTCTCGCGAAGGGCCATGGGTCGTTCATTCAAAAAATCAAGCAAGAACCCATGAACATCGGAAACCAGGAAAGGATCGGCATTTGGTGTCACATCATGGTCCTGCTTTTCCTGGTTTCCATCATTCCTGCCCTCCTGATCAAGATTTGACGACGGCAAGACCCAGCTCAGGTTGGATGCACCACTTTGTTTCGAGAGAGTTCACAAAGGACGCGGAGGTAGATGTGGAGACCCTGCTTCCGAATGGGCACGAGGCAATGAGCGGACAAAAAAATACCCCGATTCGAAGAGGGAGGACGAATCGGGGTTCAAACCTAAATCGAGCGAATCTTGGCGGCACGCGGCACAAATCTGTTGGGCTGCAACAGCTTTGTACATCGCATCCACCCGAATCGCACACTTTAGGTCAGAATGATGGGAGGGTAGGTTGCGGTAACAGTTATGGGTTCGGTCGGTCTTTTGGAGAACAGGTTCCGTTTGCTCGTGTGTTATTGCTTGGGGGGGGTCCGATTGAGAATGCTCCGTTGTCTACCCTCATTGTGGTCTCCTAATTCGCAGTGAATATGGAGAAACCTAGGAGATTGACCCTCACAGGCGGTTTTTGTCGGATCCTCGGTGGAAAATGGAAGCTGCAATGCGGTTTGGGAATCGAATCAAATGGGAAGCTCCGTCCTCCGTGCCACGGTGTTTTGCTCTCGAAGCGAACCTGCTATGCTGCTGGGGTTCCGCATCGAACGACGGTCCAACCAGAAACACGCAATCGGGAGGCGCCATGCACAGAGGCTCGCTGACGGTGGTCGGTACGGGCATTCAGTTGGGGAGCCATTTGTCCGCGGCGGCTCGGGCCTGGATCACCAAATCGGAAGTGGTCTTCTATCATGTGGCCGACGTCCTGACGGCCGAGTGGCTGGTCACGCTCAACAAGGAAGCCCGGCCGTTGCCGGTCAATCGCGAAGCCAAGCGGCGTAGCGAGGTCCACGCGGGCATGGTGCCGCCGATCATGACCGAGCTCCATGCCGGCAAGCGGGTGTGCGTGGTCTTCTACGGACACCCGGGTGTGTTTACCGATCCGACCTTTCGATTGCTCGGCGCGGCTGAAAAGGCCGGGTTCAAAACGCGGTTGATGCCCGCGATCTCTGCCGATGCGTGCCTGTACGCGGACCTGCGGGTCGACCCCGCCAAACACGGCAGCCAAAGTTTCGAAGCCACCGATTTCCTGCTGCGCGATCGGCGCTTCGATCCCTGGGCCCACCTGATCCTGTGGCAGGTGGCGATGATCGGCAACCTGGGCTTTTTCGACCCCGGCAAGACCAGGCGGGGCCTGGATGAACTGGTGACCCGCCTGTTGCGCGACTACCCCGAAGATCACGAGGTGGTGGTGTATGTGGCCGCCATCTACCCGACGCGCCGGCCGATGATCCTGCGCGTGCCGCTTCGCCGGCTGGTCGATGCGGAGATGCCCGAAGCGGCGACCCTCTACGTACCGCCCTGCGGTACTGCACCGATGAATACGTCCATGGCGCAACGATTGGGGATCGAGCTGCCGCCGGACAACGCCGCCTCACCACCCTGAAAGGTTGCCGCCCATGCGCTACGACCCGCGTGTTCCGATCGCCGTTTTTCTGGGCCCCAGCCTGCCGCTCGAAGAAGCGCGCGCCCTGCTACCCCGTGCCAATTACTATCCCCCGGTCCGTCAGGGGGATCTGTACCGCCTGCTGGCGGCCGCGCCGCACACCATCGTGATCGTCGACGGCGTCTTTCACGGGCAAGCCGCGATCTGGCACCGCGAAATCCTCGAAGCCATCGACAACGGCGTACGGGTCGTCGGCGCCTCCAGCATGGGTGCGCTCCGTGCGGCCGAGTTGGCGCCATACGGGATGATCGGTGTGGGTGGCGTGTTCGCCTGGTATCGCGACGGCTTTTTGGTCGGCGATGACGAGGTGGCGCTGCTGCACGCGGATGCCGATCATCACTACCGTCCCTTTTCGTTGCCGCTCGTCAATGTTCGCCATGCCCTGCAACGTGCGGTCGCCCAGGCGATCCTCACCGAGGGCCAGGCCGATTCGCTGATACGATCCCAGCAACGATTGCCGTTTACACAACGAAACCGCCACGCACTGCTGAGCTCGTCGCCCTTCGAGGCGCTTCCCGAGGAAACCCGAACGCGACTCGCCGCGATGCTGGGCGAGGAGGGGGCGCCTTTTCCAAAAGATTTGGATCTCAAGCGGTTGGATGCGATCGCCGCATTGACCATGGTGGCGCGGTCGAAGGATCCCCGAACCACGGACGATCGAAACCACCGCGCCGACGGGGAAATGGCCGGCGCCAATGCGATCGACCGGCGCAATCGCTTTTATCGCGAGCGTCGCATGCGACAACGGGGCTTCCTCGCCGAGAACGGGACCCTGATCGCCGGAGCGGCGTTGCTGGCCCAGGCCGAGATCTGCCTTCGGTCGCCCCGCACCCATGGTATCGATCGCGCGAGCCTGGTTACGAAAGGTTTCCTGATCGACGCCTGGCCGGAGTCGACCGAACGGCCGCGTGCCCCGGACGACGTTCGCCGCGAATTTGCCGATCGCCATCTCACCAAACTGCGCGCGGATGGGGCGCTGGCGTCCGTGATCGCCGCCAACGGAATCACCCGTCGAGAACTGGACCGGCTACTCGTCGAGCACGCCGACGTTCAATGGTTGCGCGAAGTTCATGGACCGGCGCGAATCCCGGAATCCTGGCGAGACGCGATCGCCCGTGTCGCCCAGGCTCGTGGCTCGACCGTCGACGACGCGCACCGTGAGTTCGGGCTGATGGCGCTCTTGTTGGAATGGGCCGACTTCCACGGGATCGCCGCGCCGGAAGACGTTGTTGCACGGTTCACGGCGCAGTGGCGGGCCCAACAGGACGATCGGGCCGACATTGGCGATCAGGTTCTCTCGCGTTGGGCGACTTCGGCCTGGCTGCTCACCCAGACGCCTGCCCAATTCGGCTACCGTTGCTGGCGTTTGGACCTGGCGTTGGTCGCATCCTGGCAATTCAGTGGCGAAGCGGCGCGGCGGTTGACCGCGATCGATCGGGAGAAGGCCGGGCGGCCTTCCGGTACCGCGACCGAAAAAGAGGAGTCCACCGCTCATGACGCCTGAATTCAGTTCACGGCCGGTCGGGAAAGGATCCGAACTGAGCGCCCTGTTTCGCCACGGCGCCTGCCGGCTGATCTCGCCGGATCGGACCCTGGCCCGCATCGGTCCCAAGCTGGAAGCCTGTGGCATCACCCGTTGCGCCGAAGTGACCGGGCTCGACGAGGCGTTCGGCGTGCCCACTTTCTGTGCCATACGTCCGCGAGCCCTGGTGCTGCAAACCTCCAACGGCAAAGGCCTCACGCGCGAGGCGGCCCAGGTTTCGGCACTGATGGAAGCCATCGAGTTGCACCACGCCGAATTCCCCGATCTCTCGCGATTGCGGTTCGCCTCCGAGGCCGAGCTGGTCGCGGCCGGGCTTCGAACCCTTTCGCCGCGGGTGATCGATGGCTCCCTGTCCCGGCATTGGCGAAGGAATGCCCGGCTGGAGTGGATCGAGGGCCGCACCCTGAATTCGGCGACCGCAGGTTCCGCCCTGTCCGATTCGGCGATCTGGGTGCCCGCGGGGGCCGCAACTTTTCGCGAACCCACCTGGCACCGCACCACCAGCAACGGCCTGGCCAGTGGCAACCACATAGTCGAGGCCGAACTTCACGCGCTTTACGAGCTGTTGGAGCGCGATGCCCTTGCCGGATTGCAGGTCGCGGGACGCCTTGCGGTGCGCGAGCGCTGTGCCGTCATCGACCCCACCTCCGTAACGCATCACCGCATCGCCCCGATCCTCGAGGCCGTTCGTCAAGTCGGATGCAAGGTGGTCCTGCTTTGGGTGCCCGCGCGCGTGGCACGTCACGTGATTTGGGCCGCGCTGCTGGATTCGCGGCCCTTCGCCTCGGTATCGACCCTCAATACCGGCGCCGGCTGCCACCACGATTTGGATGTGGCCTTGGCCAGGGCCCTCACCGAAGCGATTCAGTCCAGGCTTTCCTTCATACACGGCGGCCGCGAGGATATCGTCGAAAAGCCCGCCTTTTCGGGATCGGTTTCCACGGAAACCCCAGCCTGGCGGTTTTTCGATGGTCTGGTCGGCAATACGCCCTTCGCGACCCTGCGCGACACGTGCCCCCAGTTCAGCGACTTGGGGGTGGCTCGCGACGACCTTCTCGATCGGCTCGGTTCAGCCGTTGTGGCGCAACCGATCGCCGTCGATTTGACACGGCCGGAATTGGCGATTCCCGTCGTCAAGGTGTTGGTGCCGGGCCTCCGTTTCAATCCCGCCCTTTCTTGACGGGAGCCCTGACGGCTTCGCGATGCCCTAGGGCGTTTTGATCGCCGTGGGGGAAAGGTGTTCGGCGCACATGTCGAGGAAGAGACGTGCCAGCCTGGAAAGCCCTTTCGTACCGGTGTGCACCGCCAACAGGTCGATTTCCGGAAGGAGCCATTCGGGCATCAGGTGCATGAGCTTGCGCTGCCGCAATCCTTCCTGGCAAAGGATGGAGGGCAGTTCGCCAATGCCGAGTCCCCACGCGACCGCGGTTTGGACGGCGGCGTAGTCGTTGACGGCGAGATCCGGCTGAAGGGTCATGCGCTCCCGTGTCTCGCCGCGGGAAAACGACCAATCCACCTGGGATCGGCCCTGGAAACCGAACCCCACGATGCGGTGTTTGGCGAGATCGCCGGGGATTCGCGGACAGCCGCGCTCCGCCACGTACATCGGCGATGCGACCAACAGGTGCCGATAGGTCGCCAGCTTGCGCACGACCAGCTTGGGCGCGGCCACCGGTGTGACTCGAAACGAAACATCGACCTGATGTTCCACGAAATCGAGGACCCGCTCCGTCACGAAGATCGCCACCCGCGCTTTGGGGTATCGCTGTTGGAACAGGCCGATGATCGGCAGAAGAAGGCGCTCGGCCAGGTTTGGCGGCACCGTGATGCGCAGCAACCCGCTCGCTTCCGACTGGCGTTCCGCCACCATTCGATTGGCCGTCTTGAAGGCCTCGACGCCGCGGCGACAATGCTCGAAATAGGCGGTGCCGACCTCCGTGACGCGCACCTTGCGCTTGCCGCGTTCGAGGAGCCGGACCTGAAGTGCGTCCTCCAGCTCCGATATTTTGCGGCTGACGGTGGAAAGGGGCATGCCAAGCCGTTTGCCTGCAGCGGTAAAGCTACCGGCTTGAACGATTTCCACGAAAACCGCCATGGCGTCGATCTTATCCATCTGTCTTCCAAATATGGAATGATTGGTTTCAATATTATCAATTGTACCATTGGTGGGATGACGATAGGATGCAGAAAGCATCGAATCCGAGGGCCGTGGCTGCCGCTCCACCAGGCAGCGGTGCCGCGGTTCTCGACCCAATCCATTTCCAGGAGGCATGTGCCGAACCATGACCCACAAGAACCACTCCATCAATTACATCGAGTTTCCCCTGGTCGACAACGCGGCGACCAAGGCTTTTTACAGCGGCGTCTTTGGCTGGACCTTCCAGGATTGGGGGCCCACCTACATCAGTTTCACGGGTGCGGAAGTCGAGGGCGGCTTCAATGGCCAGGATGCCGTGGTGGCGGGTGCCTCCGGCGTGCTGGTCGTGCTCTATGCCGACGATTTGGAGGCGACCGAACAAAAAGTCCGCGACGCGGGCGGCGAGATCGCCAAGGGCATCTACGCCTTCCCTGGCGGAAGACGGTTCCATTTCGTGGATCCCAACGGGAACGAGTTGGCGGTGTGGTCGGAGAAGTGATCTCGATCCGGATGGCCTGAGATTTTTTAACCGCTGGGTGCCCAGGTTGGAAACCAATCGAAACGATTCGCTCGGAAGTTCCCGTAATTGTGCGAGGGGCGTCGCCGCTGTAGGTGTCGGGCCCGCCCGGGGCGCCGGGCCGACGCTTCGAAGTGATAAATCTCAAAGTCCCCGCATCTCGAGAGAGGCGTAAGGCCTGGAGGTTGGCCCGCTGGGCCGACGCGTCGAAGTAACCCAAGCAGCAGCAACCAATTGCACCAAAGAGCGAAGCCGATCATTACCCTCGCGGTGCACCAACGAAGGCCCACCGTCCAAGGTCCCCGCATCGTGAGAGGGGCGTAAGGTCTGTAGGTGGAGCAGCTTGCTCCACCAATCGAAGCCACGTAACCGCATATTTTCGAACTCTTAAAGAGCGAAGCGTCTCCAGTAGGCAGCCACGCGTTCATTGAAGCCCCAATCTGCGAAAAGCCCGCATATTGAGAGGGGCGTCGAGCCTGTAGGTTGGCCCGCTGGGCCGACGCGTCGAAGTAACCCAAGCAGCAGCAACCAATTGCACCAAAGAGCGAAGCCGATCATTACCCTCACGGCGCACCAACGAAGGCCCACCGTCCAAGGTTCCCGCATCGTGAGAGGGGCGTAAGGTCTGTAGGTGGAGCAGCTTGCTCCACCAATCGAAGCCACGTAACCGCATATTTTCGAACTCTTAAAGAGCGAAGCGTCTCCAGTAGGCAGCCACGCGTTCATTGAAGCCCCAATTTGCGAAAAGCCCGCATCATGAGAGGGGCGTAAGGTCTGTAGGTGGCGCAGCTTGCTCCACCAATCGAAGCTACCTAACACAGATCGAAATCGATCATCGAGAGATCCAGAGGCCCGACTTATCCGCTTCGCTCCTTTACCACTTGATCTTGCGAAGCCTGAGTCGCTTCGAAGTGTCGGGCCAGCGGCCTTACCGGCCCTGCCCAACCTACTGCCGCGCCGACCCCCACAGCATGCGGGAACTTCTCGGCTGAATCGCTTCGATGGAATCGGGTATCGATGGACATCAGGCGATCTCCCCGTCGATACCCGTTTCGAGGAATTCGAGGCGAACCAGCGGTTGTTTATGGTACCAATCGAAGAAACGGAGTACATTTCACATACCGCTCTCACATTTTCCGCCTCTCAACTTTCCAACTTCCAATTCTTTGTTGCGCTTTCGGTGGGATATCCGATAAGTGCAATAAAGGTTCGCTTTCAAACGGTGTTCACAGGGAGGTCGCCATGCAAGAGCATCGGGGTTTCAAAAGAGTTGCCGTGGAGCACCTGGTCTCCTTCAAGATCATGGAAGATGACCACAGGACCGCTGTCAAACAGGGCATGGCCCTGGAGCTGGACTTCAGCCGGACCGGGCTTCATCTGGAACTGCCCGAGGAGGTCCATGTCGGAGATTGGCTCGAACTCAGCATCGGCATGGAAAACAAGGTCGTGGATGTCACCGGAGAGGTGGTCTGGGTGAAACGGGTTCCCGATATGTGGGAAGTGGGTTTCAAGCTGGACTCGTGCCCCCCGGATTACAAGGAGATCGTGCGATCCTGGCTCGAGAGCCTGGGAGAAGCCTAGCCCCGGTTGAACCACATCGACGCGATCGCCACGTCGGCCGCCGGACGTGAGATCGCCGAAGGATGACATGGGTTGTCCATGTCGCGATATCCGATGAGCTCCGTCGAACGACGGCCGCGAGAAACCGACCCGGACGAGGGAAGCACGACGGGGTCGTCTTCGATCCTGTCCGGTTCGGTGAGTTCACACGTTTCGCGATGCGATGGCCGGCTCGATGCGGGAGCCTCGCCAGGCCGGCCACAGGGTCGCCGCCAGGCCGATCGACCAGAGGAACACCAGGCTGATCAGGACCAGGATCGGTGTCAACGGCTGGCCGGAGGTCTGAACGATCAGGATGCGGTTCAACCCGATCGCCAGCGCCAGACCCAAGGTCATGCCCAGCACCGTGACCAGGCTGTTCTCCACGAAGAAGAACCGCAGAATCGCCACCCGGGTGGCACCCAAGGCGCGCCGGACGCCGATCTGATGGGTGCGTCGCGCCACCGAAAACCACGTCATGCCCAGCAGGCCGATGGCGGTCACGAGCACCAACAGGACGACCACCGAACTCAACACGATGATCACGAAGCGGTTGAAGAAATAGGCGGTCTCTTTCATGCTCTCGACCGAGCGGATTCTCAGGACCCGGTCCGGGTATTTGGCCAACAAGAGGTCGTTCAACGCCGCGATGGTGGTGTCGCGGTGGCCCGGCTCGGTGCGGACCAGGTAGGAGCTGAAGCCGGCCGAGGTACGGAGCCCGGGAAAGAAGATGATGCGCGTTTCCATGGGCCCGCCGTTGTCGTAGGGCGTGTACATGTAGTCCACGATGCCCACGATGGTACAGGCGAGGCCCTCGATTTGGATATCGACCTGCTTGCCCAGCCCGTTCCCGTCGGGGTACAGCGCATCGGCCAAGTCTCTGGTGACCAGGACGTTGAGCTGCTCCGGAAGATCGCTGGTGCGCAATACGTCGGCTTCGGTGAAGTCGCGTCCCTCCGCAATCGAGAGTCCGAAGGTCTCGACCATGTGACTGCCGCCGATGTAGCGCGGTGCCCGTACCAATGCCGTGTCCGGTGCGCCCAGGGGCTTGGCCTGGAGCGAACTGCCGCCGCCCTGGAGCGGGAAGGGCGACACCAGCACCGCGTCCCGGATTTCCGGGCGGGCGCGAAGCAGCGCCATGTCGTCCGCGACCACCTGTTGTCGGTAGCTCGATTCTTCGAAGGCGGTGCCGAAGGGGTTGATGGAAATCGCGATCAGGTTCTCCTCGTCCAGGCCCGATTCCTTGCCGACCCGTTCGATTTCCCGCTTGACCATGGTCACGCAATTCAGGCCGATCGCCAGGGTGATCGCGATTTCGAAGACCAGCAACCCGAAGCCGATCTTGTTGCGGAGCATGCCCCGAAAAATGGGTCCCAATTCCAGATTCATCACAACCTCCTTCACTGCAATTTCAACTGCACGGCCGGCGCGATTTGGCACGCCCGCCACGCGGGATAGACGCCCGCCACCAGGCTGGCGATCAGCGAGAGGCCCAGGGCCAACCAGAACATCGAGGGTTCCACGCTGAAGACTTGATCGTGGAAGATGGAGGAAGGCACCGCGGCGTTGATGAATCGCAGCAAGGCGCCCGAGGCGACCAGGCCGGCCAGGCCGCCGGCGATGCCCAGCAGCCAGCATTCCAGCAGGTGTTGGGCGAAGATGGAGCGTTTGGAGGCGCCCAACGCCCGATGCACGCCGACCAACCCGGAGCGGCTGAGGAACTTGCCCAGCAAGAGACCGGTGATGTTGAGGGCGCAAATCAACAGGAACATGACGGAGATCCAGGCCATGGCACGGGTCTGCTCGGCCGAGTCGTTACGCTGGGCCAGCCAGTTCAACAGGGGCGTGACCCGGTTGTTGTTTTCGCGCGGGAAACGGCCCAACTCGCGCTGGCCGGCGGCGTAGGCGTCCAAGTAATCGTGATAGGCCCGGCGTTTGCCCGAGTCGAGTTCGACCCAGAACTGGATCCAACACATCTCGGTGGCGGCCAGGAATTTGGCGGTGTCGTCGCGCGGGACCCTGGGACCCCAATTGTCCGTGTTGCCGGAGATGGACAGGCCCGTGTCGTCTTCCTTGATGAAGTCGAAGGGAACCAGGATTTCACAGGTATCGCCGAATACGTCGTTGATGGTGTCGTAGTACTTGGGCGTCGGATTGAAATGATCCAGCACGCCGATCACCGAGAAATTGCGTTTGCCGATGCGAAGCTGTCGACCCACGCTATCCTCTCCGCCAAACAGCTTTTCGTTGGCCTCCTGGCTGAGCACGCACACCGGATCACGATTGCGATCGGCCGCTTGGTTCCATCCCTGGCCGTAGCGGAACGGTGCCTGGGTCAAGGGGAAGAACCCGGCATGGACCAATTGGACGGCCGCGCGGTAGGGACGCACCAGGTCGTTTTCGGGGAACACGAAACTGAGGCCGGTACCCACGCCGGTTTGATGGCGGGGGATGTCGCTCTCCATGATGCCGACCATGTCGCGATAGGTGATCTGCTTGGGCGGCTCTCCGGGCGCCACGTCGAAGAACTGGCTGTCGGGATCCCAACTGTCCATGCGCACGTTGAACAGCTTATCGCTTTTGGCGGGGAAGGGATCGCGCGTCAAGATGTTCTCGACACTGATGATCGTGGTCGACACCGTGACGCCGATGCCGATGGCGAACACGGTCACCAGACTGATCAGCGGCGTGGCGCGCAGGCTCTTGACGGCCATGTGTACATAGAATCCCAGCATGGTCTGACTCCTTTCAGGCCGAACGGGAGGTGCGTTCGCCGTTGTCGGACGGGGCGTCGGCGGCGGGCGCATCCGGTGTCGGTTCCGGTTTCAGGAGGGGCCGGACGTTGCCGCCGCTCACGTCCACCATGCGGCCGTCCAGGACGTGGATCTGGCGCCGCGCACGCCGGGCCAGCTCGTGGTCGTGGGTGACCATGATGATGGTCGTCCCCTGGTTGTTGATTTTCTCGAGCAGGTCCATGATGGCGCGGGCCATGGCGGTGTCCAAATTACCCGTGGGTTCGTCGGCCAAAATCAGCCGTGGCGAACCGGCGATGGCGCGGGCGATGGCGACGCGTTGTTGCTGCCCGCCGGAGAGTTGGGACGGATGGTGTCGCGCCCGACCCGCCAGGCCGACGGTTTCCAGGGCCGATTCGATGCGTCGTTTGCGGTCGGCGCGGTTGAAGCCGCGATAGCGCAGGGGAACGTCGACGTTGTCGAACACACTGAGATCGGGAATGAGGTTGAAGGACTGAAAAATGAACCCGATCTTCTGGTTGCGAATGGCGGCGCTCTCGGCGTCGGAGAGGCCGGTCACATCGCGTTCGTCCAAGTAGTAGCAACCCTCGTCGAAGCCATCCAGCAGGCCGGCGATGTTGAGAAAGGTCGACTTGCCCGCTCCCGACGGACCCATGACCGCGAGGAAATCGCCCTCTTCCACGTACAGGCTGAAATCCGATAGTGCATAGGTCTCGATGTAATCCGTGCGGTAGATTTTCTTGACGTGTTCCATTCGCAGCATGAGGTCCATCCCTTTTCTTTTCGATACTGATGTAGGCCGAGCGGAGCGGCTCGGTCCACCTGGGTTATGGGTTTATGGGCGCAGCAGCACCGTTTCCGCCCGTCGAAAGTCGGTGAGGTCGGAAATCACGATTTCTTCGCCCGCCCGCAGGCCTCGGAGAATTTCCACTTCCGTCAAACTGGCCACCCCGACCTGAATCTCGCGGCGTTCCAACAGGCCGTCGTTGATCACGTAGGCCACTCGTCCGGCGCCGCTCTCCAGGAAGGGCCCGCGCCGGACGTACAACACGTCATCGCGGGTTTCGAAGCGAATGCGTGCCGATACCCGCTGGTTCTGGCGCAGCCGTTGGGGCGGGGGACCGCGGAACAGGACGGTGCCGGTGACCAGCGAGTCGACCACTTCGGGCGAGATCTGGGCGACCTCGCCGGGATAGATTTGGTCGTCGAGGCGGATGTCGGCCGGTTGGCCCGGCTCGATGTCGTCGGCATAGGTCTCGGGTATGCTGACTTCCACTTCGAAGGCCGAAAGGTCGATCACCGTGAGCAGCGGCATGTTGGCGGCGACGACGTCGCTGGGATCGACTTCCAGGCTGCCGATTCGGCCGTCCGCCGGCGAGCGAATCGAGAGTTCTTCCAGGCGTCGCTGTGCCTCGGCCAGGACCAGCTTTTGGCGAGACAGTTGGAGTTCCATGTTGCGCAACTCCAGATCGAGCGTCTCGCGGTCCAGCTCGCGTTCGGCCACGGCGTGTTCGTATTCCATGTCCGTAATGAGCACGCTGTCTTTGGCGGTCTCGTATTCGATGGCGTTGATGAGACCTTGGGAAAAGGTTTGTTCGGCACGGGCGAAGGCGCGCTCGGCGGCTTCGTGACGCAGTTTCGCCAGATCGATCGCCTGGCTGCGACGCAACAGCTCCGCTTTGGCGGCCACCTTGCGGCGAGCCAGATCGGCTTCCATGGCCTGGACGGTCGATGCTTCCTGACGCGCCAGGTTGCGGACTTCCGGGCTGTCGACCACGGCCAGCACCTGGCCGGACGCGACCGCTTCGCCGGCTTTGACGCGCAGCGTGACGACACCGCTCGCCGTGCTGTAGAGCGTCGGGTAGGACGAGGCCACCACGCGTCCCTCGGCGCTGACCTCGCGGGTCAGGTCGCCGCGTTGGACGGTGCCGGTCATGAGGCGGGCGCGGTCCACCGAGGTATCGGCATGGATCCAACCCTGCCAACGGGGATGCCAAACGAGGGAACCGACGATCAGAACCGAAACGATCGCGGCAATCGACCATAAAAATCGACCCCGTCGCGGAGGACGGGAAATGGCTCGGTCCTGAGACGATGTGTCCTGGATCATTCACACCTCCACCGGTCTGTAAGGGCAAGCAAGGTGCCAAGTGGTAAAGATAATATTTGCAGTTGTTTGAGTAAATGTGTCCGCAGTGTCCGGCCGGACAGGTGTCCGAATCGAAGCGGACATCTGTCCGGTGGTGGACGTACGCGGAAGTGACGGAGTTGGCAAGGCCCGCATCGAGAGGGAAGTGTCAGGGTTGAGGTACCGGGCCCCGCGCAGGGCACTGGACCGACTCTTCGAAGCGTGTTCCTGAGCATTGCCCGCATCCAAAGAGGGTCGTAAGGCCTGTTGGTTGGCCCGCTGGGCCGACGCATCGAAGCAACATGTTTAACGGAAGTGGGTTACACAAAAGAGCGAAGCCGATCATTCCCCAGTTGACCCCAATTCGAAGTCGAAAAGTCCAGAGTGCCCGCATCGTAAGAGGGTCGTAGGGCCTGTAGGTGGAGCAGCTTGCTCCACCAATCGAAGCAACTTAATTAGCAAGAGTGAGTTAGGTAAAAGAGCGAAGCCGAAAATGGCCCTCAGTGAGCGCCAACGAGGTCGCAGGGTCCAAAGTGCCCGCATCGTGAGAGGGTCGTAGGGCCTGTATGTGGAGCAGCTTGCTCCACCAATCGAAGCAACTTGATTAGCAAGAGGGAGTTAGGTAAAAGAGCGAAGCCGAAGATGGCCCTCACGGCGCGCCAACGAGGTCGCGGGGCCCAAAGTGCCCGCATCGTGAGAGGGTCGTAGGGTCTGTAGGTGGAGCAGCTTGCTCCACCAATCGAAGGAACTTAAGTAGCAAGAGGGAGTTAGGTAAAAGAGCGAAGCCGAAGATGGCCCTCACGGCGTGCCAACGAGGTCGCGGGGCTCAAAGTGCCCGCATCGTGAAAAAGTAGTTAGGCTTGTAGGTGGAGCACGGCCGGTATGGCGGTCTGCTCAATCATCCGGTGCGATCCAGATGCACATTGGGGAAGCGATCCAGAGCGCTTGAATCTCGGCTTTCGCGTGCTCGGGGGAGTAGGCCGCTTCGCTCTTTGGCTCGACGGCCTGGCGAAGCGGTCGTCGCTTCGATTGGTGGAGCAGGCTGCTCCACCTACAAGCGCGACGCCTCTCTCTGCCTGCGGGAACTGCAAGCTCGGATCGCTTCGAAATGTTCTGCGGTTGGGCCCGCCACCTCGCCGAATCTGCCGAGCTTCATATCCAAGAGCGCATCGCTTGCCGTTAACTCCTGGGTTATCTGTAGTTTCACGTGGTGAGCGCTTGACCACTTCGGGCTTCTCTGCTCTGATGAGGAGCGGCTCGAAATTTGGCGCAGCGCGAGGGTTGCCGATGACGGTGGTGTTGTATCAGTTCATGGTGTCTCACTATTGCGAGCGAAGTCGGTGGACGCTCGATTTCAAACAGGTGCCCTACCATCTGGTGAACTGGATTCCCGGTCCGCACATCAAGCAGGCACGCGGATTGGGCTTCAATCGCTCGCAGGTCCCGATCCTGGATTACCAGGGGCAGCGCATGCAGGGCTCCGATGTCGTGGCACGGTTTCTCGAAGAGCGCCATCCGGAACGGCCCCTGTGGCTGGATTCGGAAGCGGGACGGGCCGAAATCAACACCTGGCAGAAGCGGATTGACGAGGAGATCGGCGTGCCGCTCCGTGCCTTGATCTACGGTGACCTGATGAAGCATCGCAATACCGTGATCGACTTGTGGTGCCAGGAAAAGGGTCTCGGCAGCCGCATGCTGTGCCATTTGCTGTATGGCACCCTGAAAAAGAAACTGGTCTATTATTGCCGGCTCGCGCCGGAATTCCGCGCCGACCACGTCGAAAAGCTCGCGCGCGGTTTGGACGAGCTGGACGAGGCCTACGGCGAGCGCGCCTTCCTCGTGGGCGACCGCTTCACATTCGCGGATCTCTCCGCGGCGGCCCTGGCCGCGCCCTTGATCATGCCGTCCGAGCATCAGGTCAATTGGCCCGCCAAATTGCCGCAGTCGTTCGAAGAGCTTCGTGCCTCCCATGCCCAACGGCCCACCTTTCAGCGCGTCCTGGAACTCTATCGCGAGTTCCGCCTGCCCACCATGGCCGGCAAGAACGCATAAAAATGGCCCGGCTGTGCACCGGGCCATGTTTGCGAACGGGGATCGACGATTCGGATCAGGCGTTCATCTTGGCCTGCAACCCTTCGTCCAACTTGGCGAGGAAATCCTCGGTGTTCATGAAGGTGGTGTCGCCACCGACCAACAGGGCCAGATCCTTGGTCATGTGGCCGGCTTCCACCGTTTCCACGCACACGGCTTCCAACGCTTCGGCGAAACGCTTCAGCTCGTCGTTGCCGTCCAGGCGTGCGCGGTGCAGCAGACCGCGGGTCCAGGCGAAAATGGAGGCGATCGGGTTGGTGGAGGTCTTCTTGCCCTGCTGATGCTGGCGGTAGTGACGGGTCACGGTGCCGTGCGCCGCCTCGGCCTCGCAGATTTCGCCGTCGGGCGTGAGCAGGGTGGAGGTCATCATGCCCAGTGAGCCGAAGCCCTGAGCGACCGTGTCGGACTGAACGTCACCGTCGTAGTTTTTGCAGGCCCAGACGAAACCGCCCTCCCATTTCATGGCGCAGGCGACCATGTCGTCGATGAGGCGGTGCTCGTAGGTCAGGCCGGCGGCTTCGAACTTGTCCTGGAATTCGGTGTCGAAGATTTCCTGGAACAGGTCCTTGAACCGGCCGTCGTAGGCCTTGAGGATCGTGTTCTTGGTGGACATGTAGAGCGGGTAATTGCGGTTGAGTGCGTAGTTCATGCAGGAACGGGCGAAGCCGCGGATGGATTCGTCCAGGTTGTACATGCCCATGGCCACGCCGCTGCCCGGGAAGTCGAAGACGTTGAACTCCATCGGCTCACCGCCATCGGCGGGCTTGAAGGTCAGGGTCAGGGTTCCGGGTCCGGGTACCTTGAAATCGGTGGCCTTGTATTGATCGCCGAAGGCGTGACGGCCGATGACGATCGGCTTCTGCCAACCGCCGACGTAGCGCGGAATGTTGGAACACAGGATGGGCTCCCGAAACACCGTTCCCCCGATGATGTTTCGAATGGTGCCGTTGGGGCTGCGCCACATCTTCTTGAGTCCGAACTCTTCGACGCGAGCTTCGTCGGGCGTGATGGTGGCGCATTTGACGCCGCACTTGTACTTGATGATGGCGTTGGCCGCATCCACGGTGACCTGATCGTCGGTGGCGTCGCGGTGCTCGATGCCGAGGTCGTAATACTTCAGGTCGATGTCCAGGTAGGGCAGAATCAGCCGTTCCTTGATGAATTTCCAAATGATGCGCGTCATTTCATCGCCGTCGAGTTCAACGACGGGATTGGCTACTTTGATTTTTTGCATAGCTACCTTTCTTTGTTCGTCTTGTTTCGTCAATCACATATTTCCATGGAAACCCGAGAGGGACGTGGGCGGATGACCCGATCGGCGCGTCACCACCGGGTGGCGGGCTCGCGGCTCCGGGCCGGGCCCTCGGCACGCGGGTCGCCCTTCACGTCACGCCGGCGATGCGGCAAACCATGGTCGCCGAATCGCCAACCTCTGGGGAAACAGGCTCCGTTCACTGCCAGGCCGGCCAGCGTGTTCCGAATCGAAAGCGGGCGCCGCCCGCATGAAGGCGGAATCGGGAGCAGGGACCCCGAGTCGACACAAAGCACTCGCCTGTTTCGAATTCCCGCAGGGGAACCACAGTCTGAAACCCAAATTGAGCGATTCTTGGCGGAGCACTTTGACAACCTGCCGGGCTGCAAAGCATCGTGAAAATCCTCGATCCGGTGGCGGCCGGATGGCCGGACCCCCGAACGTTCCGGGTACGCCCCGGAAGGCCGGACCTGCGTTTTCACAACACTTTTCGCCTCAGCATCTTGCACGACTGCATCCACTCGAATCGTTCGGGTCGGAGCGCTTTTTTGCGAACCGGCCGGATCGCGTGCATCGACCGCCGAGGTCGAGGCGCGGATTCACGGCCCGAGACGTTGTGACGAATCAAGTATCATTACGCGATTCGACGGGAAAAGCAAGAGCACCCGATGCGCTGGGAAGCCCTGGCCGCCAACTCCTCACTCGCCCCGTACGTCGTTGTTGATGGCGCGGCTCTGATACTCGTAGAGCAGGTTCTTCATCAGGGTCAAATGCTTCTGCAGGTTGACGATATCTTCCTGCAGGATTTCCTGGTCGCGTTCCAGGGAGGTGAGGATCTTGGCCACGAATTCGGACCACTGGCGGCTTTTATCCTCCTGCTCGAAGAAGACCGCCAAGTTGCTGCTGTGGCCATTGAGCATCTCGAGGGCCTTGCCCAGTTGAGCCACCCGGTTTTCCTTCAGCATGTCGACCACTTCTTCGCAAGTCAGCACCGCGCCGTTGAGGTGATTGCCCAGGTCGTGGAGAACCTTGCGCGCCTCGCGACCACGTTCCACCAGGACCTTGAGATCTTCCACCGTGGGACAGGACTCGTTGCTGGGATCGATTTCCTCGATGGGGTCGCCGCCGATCGACCCTTCCGCCAACTGCGTCTCCAGCTTGTCGATCCGCTTGCGGTACAACTGAAACTTGTGGGCGTTGACGACGGTGACGCTCAGCAACGGGGCCAAATGCTCCAAAAAGGCGCGATGCTGGGTCTCGAATCCCTTTTCGGCGGCGTCCTTGATCAGATGGATGACCGCGATCACGGCGTGTTCCGCGTTGTGCGCCAGGACCGGCACCGTCAGCACCGCGGTGGGGTGGGTCTGGTAGGCGTGCAGGTCGGAAAAGCGGGGATCTTCCTTGGCGTTTTCCAGCATCAGCGTTTGTTTGGTGTCCAGCATGGCCCGCACCACGTGACGGACCGGTGGAGGCGCCGCTGCGAGCGGCAGGGCTCGCTTCTGAACTTCTTCACCGCCCGCCTCCAATTCGGCTTCGACGAAATAACCGCTCTTGCGACGCATGAGAAACCAGCAATGGTCGGCACCCGTGAGCAGCCTCGCTTCCTGTAGGACCGTGACGGCAAGTTTGTGGGGCTCAAGTTGGCTGGAGATTTTGAGGCCGGCTTCCTTCAGTCGCTCCGGCAGGGCAAACGGCATGAGAGCTACTCCGAGCTGTTCCTGATACCTATCCTAACGGACCAAAGTGAAAAGACTATAGTTTTTCATCTACATGTCGTGAACGGGGATGGCGTGAACACGAGGCGAAACAGCGAGTAAGGTAAATTCGATTTGGCGGCATTCGGTAAGGTTGACCTGAAAGTTAGACTCGCAAGTTCTGATGCGCAAGCCGGCCATGGAGACGATCGGTCGATTTTCTCGGGGGGATGGGTTGTTCGTGCGGGCGCATGGTTTCGGGGATCGGGCTTGCGGCGCACCAAGGGTTTGGCTATAGTGCCTAGCAGTCTCGTGCACCTTCGCACCGGTTTCGCCCAGATTTGGACCTATATCCACTTACATCTACTTATGATTCTTGGAGATATCATGACCATCAACGCGCGGTTCCTTTTGACTGCCCTTTTTTTCGGGGTTTCTTTTTTGCCCGTTTCGGCGGCCGGAGGCCAGGAGAACAATTACCTCGTCTTTAAAATACAAGACCTTTCTTTTGACAGTGACATTCGCTCGGTCGAACAGGTCCTGCAGAACAGTTTCGGGTTGGATACGTCCAACGGGATCAACGAAGATTTCGCCGGTTTGGGGTATAAGCTGACGGAAGGATACACCTTCAATCGCTTTCTCAATGTGGAAGGAAGTATCTTTTATTTAGATACCAGCAAATTTACCGTCAACGACGGCACCACCAGCACCACCGTCGAAGCCGAGGGCGCCGGTGCGGAATTCACCATTCAAGGGGTGTACCCCTTCAGTCCGCGCTTCCAGGTGTTCGCCGAGGGCGGTGGTCTTTTCTGGCGCATGAACTGGAAGAACCGGCTTCCCGCGGATGCCGGCCGCATCAAGATCCACGACGACGGTATCGAAGCCATCCTGGGTGTGGGAATGCGCTACCTGTTGGGCCGCAACATGTTGGTGGAACTGGAAATCAACCAGACCGACGTCAACGACTTGGACCTGACCACCGCCGCCTTGGGTTTCGGGTTCCGTTACTGATCGCCGGCACCCTCTTGGAGGGCGCGTTCCGCGGCCGCACGCAACGGGTCGCGGACCTGGGGCGGCAATTCGGCCAGTGCAGGCCCATCAGGCCGGCCTGCAGCGCGTAGAGCAGGTTCAGGCGGACGCGATAGCCGCGGCGTTCGAGGGTGGCGTAGGCCGCGACGGGCCCGCGCCGCCGCAGCTCCTCGCACATGGCCACGCCGATGTATCTCGACTATCGGGCGGAGGCGGGTCCGATGTTGCGCAGATCGAGAATCGGGGTTCCCGCGTTCGCGCCACCTGTCATGGATTTGAACTGTCCGGCACGGAGGCGGACCCTTCGTGGGCGAGCCATTTCTGGATGACCGTCAACAGCGCTTTCTGGCGGACCGGTTTGGTGAGGTAGTCGTCCATGCCGTGGGCCAGGCACTTTTCGCGATCACCTTTGATGGCGTTGGCCGTCAGGGCCACGATCGGGGTGTGCCGGTCGTCCCGCTCCATTTGCCGCACCTTCTCGGTGGCCTGGAAACCATCCATCTCCGGCATTTGGCAATCCATCAGGATCAGGTCGTAGCCCCGGCGACGCACCGCGTCCAGGACTTCTCTGCCGTTGTGGGCGACGTCGCACGCGTATCCCGCCTTGCGCAGCAGGTGCAGCACGACCTTTTGATTGACCGGGTTGTCCTCGGCCAAGAGAATCGAGGGAATGCTGTCGGTTTGCGATTCCTGGCCGCGGTGTCGGGTGTAGAACGCGTTGGCCTTTTCGGTGGAGCCGTCTTTGTTGCGAGTCGAGAGCTGCTCCAGGCAGGCCTTGAGATCTTCCGCGCTGACCGGCATCGGAAGGAAGGCCGCGAATCCCGCCCGTTCCACCTGGGCCGCATCGCCCGGTCTGGGCTCGCGCACCAGGGCCACGCTGTTGCGGGTCGCCGGTGCGACGCGTTTGCGCAGTCGTTCCGAGAGGGGATCGCCGTCGAGTTTGGTCAGCGGGTAGTCGGCGATCAGCAGATCGAAGTTGGATTCGGCCTTCTGTTCTGCGTCCAGGATCGTCACCAGGTCGCTGTAGCGGTCCACGGTTTTGCAGTGGATGCCCCATTCGCTCAATTGGCGCACCAGTTCGGTGCTGTCGGCCTTGTCGCTGCCGAAGACCAGCGCGCGTCGACCGGCGAGCACGTCGCCCTGGGGCACCGATTCCATGGACGGTGGGATGGATTTGGTCACCTTCGCGGTGAACCAGAAGGTGGAACCCTCGCCGAGTTTGCTGTGGACGCCCACGTGGCCGCCCATCATCAGCGCCAGCTTTTTCGAGATGACCAGGCCCAATCCGGTGCCGCCGTACTTGCGCGTGGTGGAGGAATCCACCTGACTGAAGCTCTGGAACAGCTTGGTCAAACCCATTTCCGAGATGCCGATACCCGTGTCCTTCACTTCGAAGCGCAGCGCGATCTCGTCCGAATCCGCCTCGGGCTGCTCGTCCAGCTCGAGGCGCAGCATCACGCCGCCCTTGGTGGTGAACTTGAGGGCGTTGGAAAGGAAATTCATCAGGATCTGGCGAATGCGCGTGGGGTCGCCGTTGATCCAGTTGGGGACGCCCGGTGCGAATTGGTATTGCAGCGACAGGTTGGCTTCCTCGAACTTGAATTGGAACATGCGCATGATGTCCGCGATGGTGGTGCGCAGGTTGAAGTCGATCAACTCCAGCGCGACCTTGCCCGCCTCGATCTTGGAAAAATCTAAAATGTCGTTGATCAGGTCCAGCAGGACGTCGGCGCTGTAGGTGATGGCCTTGACGTATTCGCGCTGCTCGTCGGTCATCTCGGTTTGCGCCAGCAGGTTGGCCATGCCGATAACGCCGTTGAGCGGGGTGCGGATTTCGTGGCTCATGTTGGAGAGAAACTCGCTCTTTTCGCGGTTGGCGGCTTCGGCCAGCAGCCGCGCTCGCTCCACGTCGCGGGTGTGCTCCAAATTGACGCGACGCAGGCTCCACTTGTTGGTGAGCGCCAGGGCCATCTGCTTGACTTCCACCGGATCGAAGGGTTTTCGCAAAAACAGGACGCGGTCGTTTTCACCCAGCAGTTCGGTGATCTCTTCCCACGAATAATCGGTAAAGGCGGAGCACAACACGATTTCCAGGTTTTCGACTTCCTGGAGCAGGTGCCCGGCGGTCTTGATGCCGTCCCAACCGGGGGGCATGCGCACGTCGATGAAGGCCAGCGCGAACGGGCTGCCCTCCTTGTGTGCGGCGAGCGCCATTTCGTAGCCTTCCTTCCCTTGAAATGCGGAGGCCAATTGGTACTCGGGCGCGGGTGTGGGGGCTTTGATCCCGAACAATTCTTCTTCGAAGGCATCGAGAGCCCGGGAGACAGGCGTGTTGTACCGGCTCGCCAAAGCTTTCTGGAAGTCCTTGTGAATCAATTCGTTGTCATCCACGATCAGGATTCGATTATTGATTTTCAAGATGCCAACCTGTTGAAGATACCGGCGGTGACCAGCCGAACGGCGTGGATTTCGGGTTCAGGCACAGAACTGCGATGCAGGACTCCCGGAGCGGGGGATCCGAGGCATTTCAGCGTCCCTTCGGCACTGAAAAAGTCGTTTTAGAGATGTTGGCCTGACCACATCTTACTAGATCGGCCAAACTTTGAAAAACGATTACAATTTGAGGTCGGGCTTCTGAAATACGGCGAGTCGTCGTTTTGGCATGCCTCCAAAAAGTCGTGGCATCACCGGATTTCCAGGGTTTCCGTTCAACCCTTCGACCCGGGGAAGTCCTCCTAGCCGCCATCCTCCTCGGGCGTGAACTTGCCGGTGATGAGCCGGGCGCCGCGTTTGCGGGTGAGGTAGTTCCAGGCCCATTGCGTGGAGACGATCATCTTGTTGCCGAACTCGATCAGGAAGTGGATGTGGATGAAGGCCCAAATCAGCCAGGCGGGCAGGCCCGACAGTTTGAGGACGTTCAGGTCGGCGACGGCCGCGTTGCGCCCGATCACCGCCAGGCTGCCCTTGTCGAAATAGGTGAAGGGCTTGGAAGGCCGGCCCGCGATCATGTCCCGGACGCGCGAGGCGGCGTAGCGACCCATCTGCATCGCCGCCGGCGCCACGCCGGGGACCTGCTTGCCGTTGGGCTGGATGATTTGGGCCAGATCGCCCACGACCAGGATGTGGTCGTAGCCTGGCAGCGACAGGTCGGGCTGGACGGCGATTCGACCCGACCGATCCGCCTCGGCGCCGGTCTTGGCCGCCAGCGCCTCGCCGAATCGATTGGCCTTGACGCCCGCGGCCCACAGCACGGTCGCGGCGCGCAGGGTTTCCTCGGATCCGTCGGCGCGTTTGAGCCGAACGTTTCGGTCCTGGATATCGGTGACGAACGTTTTGGTCATGATCTTGACGCCCAGCTTTTCCAACGCGTTTTGGGCCTTGGCGCTGAGGTCGGGCGGGTAGGGGGGAAGCACGCGGTCGGTGCCTTCCACCAGCACGATGTCGACGCGGCTGGGGTCGATGTTGCGGAAGTTGCGGTGCATGGTGGCGTGGGCCAATTCGGCCAGGGCGCCGGCCAATTCCACGCCCGTGGGTCCGGCGCCCACGATGACGAACCGTTTCAGTTCGGCGCGCAGGTCGGGATCGTCCAGCTTCTCCGCTTCTTCGAAGGCGTTGAGAATCCGGCGCCGCATTTCCAGCGCGTCCTCGATGGTCTTCAATCCCGGCGCGTGGGAACCCCAATGACTGTTGCCGAAGTAGTGGTGGCGCACGCCGGTCGCCACGATCAGGTAGTCGTAGCTCAGCTCGCCACCCTTGAGGATCAGGCGCTTCTCGTCCGGTTCGATACCGCGGACCTCGTCCTTGAGGACGGAGACGTGCGGGTACTTCTTCAGCACGGCGCGAATCGGTGAGGCGATGTCACCGGGCGACAGCCCGCCGGTGGCGACCTGGTACAGCAGCGGTTGAAAGAGGTGGAAGTTGCGTTTGTCGACCAGGGTGACGCGGGCCTTGACGCGCTTGAGTTGCTTGGCTGCATAGAGGCCGCCGAAACCGCCGCCGATGATGACGATATGAGGTATGTGGTCCGTCAAATAGACGCCTCCCAAGAAGGTGATTCGAATGTCGCCCCCATTCTAGTGCTCATCCCGAATCGGGGCAATCACCAACGTCGGCAGGGCCCACGAAAGGCACGCCAGGGCTGTGGCGCAGGCCGTCCTCACCAGACCGTCGCTCCCTCCAATCGTCGAAGTCGACTGGATCTTCTACGACGCCACTACGGTCTTCTTCGGCGTCGATGAGGAGGATGTCGGCTTCGGCGAAAGCCCTGGGCTGAGAATGTTCGGCAAGTTCGAGGAGGGTCGTTGGAGCCCACGGATCGGAGTCCGCAGGTCGTCCTGGCGCTTGCAGTGACTCGTGAAGGGTTTCCGGTTCGAAGCTGGGTGCTTCCCGGGAACGCCGCCGATGTGTCGTTCATCGAAACCATCGCGGCCGATCTCCGGCAACCGAAAGAAATTATTGAACTTATGCTTGTGTTTTTGCCTGCACCGGGAAAACGCGAATCAAGGGAATGGTCAGGTTTTTCATCCAGGGCAACCCCCTGATTCCCCTCGCCGACAAGGTGAGAAGGATCACTCAAGGATCGGAGATTCCTACCTGTTTCGGAGGATCTTCGGTTTGATGTTAAGATGTAACATCTTCTTAGTCAGGAGGATGGAATGAATGGAAGGGTCGGGTTTTCCTGTTTTTTCATTTTTGCCACTTTTTTTATCTTTGGCGGTGAATATTACGTTTCACCTGATGGTGACGATGCAAACCCGGGCACCTTTGAGCAGCCCTGGCGTCACATTGCTTTTGCCACTTGCGGCGGGGAGTACGGTTGCCCTGAGACTGTCAGTAATCCCAACCTGCTCGAAAGCGGCGATACCCTTTTTCTTCGAGCCGGCACCTATGACGAATCGGGCATTCGCTTGGCCAATTCCGGAACGGAAACCCAACCGATTCAAATCAAAAACTACCCAGGTGAGGAAGCGATTGTGGACGGAGGCTTCACCGCCCCCGACGGGTTACAGCATCGACCGGTCTTCGAGATCGACAACGCCCATCACATCGTTTTCGAGGGCCTTACCATCCGGCGGGGGTTAAGATCCAATATTCGAATGGGTTATGATGGTACAGCAACTCATGTCACCGTTAGGTCCTGTGACCTTTCAGAATTCGTCGTCGGTGACAACTCCGCCAATATCTATATCAACAGTGGCACCGATGCCATTGTCATTCTCGATAATGTCATTTCAGACAAAAACGGCACGGGCCTAAACAGCGCCGGGATAATTATTTTCAATGCCGGCAGACTGTTGATCGCCAACAACGAAATTTATAACACCAACCATGGCATTTACTACAAACACAGCCAGGATAACGGGTTGGCGACGGTCATCGAAAACAACTTGATTTACGACCAGAGTTCGGACGGAATGTTGGTATCCAATGCCGAAACCATCATACGCAACAATGTCATCCTGAATACCGATCGTGCCGGTATCTGGATTTTTGAGGAGAGCGCATCCTGTGGTTTTCTGGCAAGCCACGATGTTTCGATCCTCCACAATACGGTAATCGATACCAATAGCGGAATCCGCTTGTCGAGAAGCCGTGAATGTCTGGGCACCTACAACACTATCGTAAGAGACAACCTCGTCGCCAACTTTACCAACGGTGAAATGAGAGGCCTTGCGATCTGGCCATATCACGGCTACCCGGATTACGATCTTCCGGACGGAAGCGAAACCACCTTCGATCACAACCTGGTCTTTGGTTCAGGTTTCCAAGAACCGATCCGAATCATCAATCAATACTACGACGCGAGCTCAACCCCGCTGGCCGGTGAAGGAAACATTCAACTAGAACCCAGTTTCGTCGACTTGGAAAATGGTGACTATCGCTTATCCGACGGTAGCCCGGGCGAAAATGCCGCTACCGATGGTAAAGACATGGGTGTCAATACGACACTGGTCGGAATTGGACGACAACCTTACTGGATGTATTGGCGGCAACCGTTTCAACTTCCCTTCACAATCGATCACATTCCAAACAGGCTTGTCGACGTTCTCGATCTCACCTCATTTGTCGGGAACTGATGATAATCTCTTGCAGGCTGCCGCCTCGGGTCGAAAACCATCCGCCGGACTGTCGAGCCTCCTGAAATCATTCCAATTCCGAATCATGCCGGATTGTTCCTTTCGGGTGCCTTCGATCCTGGCGAAAGCCGGCTCACGGTGGCAAGCGACAATCACAAGCCAGACACGCGCCCGAAAGCGGGCGCGTCTTTTGGCGCAGGCCCGAGTTAAACCTTCACCTCGTGTGATTTCTTGCATCGCCGGTTTATGGTTAACCCCCGTTTGGGCTTTCGGGTACTTTTTGCAGGATGTTTCTTCGCTCCCGCAAAGAAACCCCCTCCCAAAAACGCGAATGACACGAGCGAAGGGATGCCGTTCGCCCGTGTCGATCCTGCGTTTCACGTGGTTGGGAATGTGTTCAGGTCATGCGGAGCCTGTCCCTTTGGTCAGGGTTGGGTCCAGCTTATGGCGCTGACGCCGTCCTCGTTGGTGGCGCCGGCCGTGTTGTTCGTCAGCGTGGTCGTCAACGCCCGTACGGTGCCGTTGAAAACCGCATTGATGCCGTACCCGGTGTTGTCCTTGGAAGTGGAATGGTCGAACAGCGTGGTACTGCCGTAGCTGGTGGTCAAGCCGTGGCCGCCGTTGTCCTCTGTCGTGACGTAGCGTGCGACCAGGCTCGATCCGCTGTCACAGACGAGCCCGTGGCTGCCGTTGCTCTTGCTGACGAGGTGGTCGGCGAACACGAAGGATGAATTGACCGCCCGAAGGCCTTTGTCGAAGTCCTGGACCACCATCTGGGGTCCGCAGGTAAGGCTGCTCTTCCAAAGTACTTCGAGACCGTTGCCGGTATGGTTGGTGCCCTTGAGGGTGAAGCCGTCCAGTTTGCCGAGATCGCGGCCGTCCTTGAGGCGTACGCCGTTGTGGTTCTCGTTGAAGGTGATCTCGACCTGGCTGGCATCCGAGGTGTTGCCCAGCAGGTAGATCTGCTTGCCTTGGGGATGGGTGACGTCGATGGTGTCGTAGTTGGTGTAGGTGCCGTCTTCCACCTGAATGGTGGCGATGGCCGCGCCCTGAATGGTGCGCTCGTTCAGGTAGTCGAAAGCGTCTTGGATGGTGGCGTGGTCGTCGGGGACGTGCAGGGTCAGATCACGCACGATGAAGGGACCGGTGCCGCCCTCGAGGTAGAGCTTGTCGACTTCGTCCTCGGCGATGGCGCGGTCGTAGACCCGTACTTCGTCGATGCGGCCTTTGAAGGTGTTGTGGGCCCCACCGTTGGGAAGCTGCTGGTCCTCCACGCCCTCGTAGGCCAAGGCACCGCCGATGGCGAGCGGCAGACCGCTGGTCAGGTCGCCGTAGCTGCCGTAGACGTCGATGATGCTGTCCAGGCGGCCGTTGATGTACAGGCGGGCTTCCCAGTCCGCGTTGTAGACCATCGCGACGTGATACCACTCGCCGTAGGGGTAGTTCTTGCCGCGGCCGTCGGAAATCCGCATGTTGGTGCTGGCGTCGTCGAGACCGGTAGCCTGGAAGTAGAACCCGTCACCGGAGGTGGTTTGACGGATGATGATCTGCCATCCCACGGTTTCACCCGAGGTTCCGCTGCCGCGGCTGTCGACGATGCGCATTTTGGTTTGGCCGGTCGCATCTGGCAGAAACCAGGCCGACACCGAGAAATCGCCCTCGCCAGGAGCGAGGCTGACGTCGTAGGGCACGCGAACCATGTCGTTTTGACCGTCCAGGGAAAGGCCGCGCCCCAGTTTGCCGTGGGTGAAGGTTGCGCCGTTCATGGCGGCGCCGTCGTTGTTCTCGCTGCTGGAATCTTCGAAATTGTCTTCGAATTCCCAGTGGCCGACGAGGCCGTCGGACAAGCCGGCGAGACTGATGGTGGGAAAGGCGGCGATGGCGAAGCACACCAAGAGCGAGGTCAGGTAACTGCGTTTCATGAGAGAACCTCCACGAGATTGAGAAGATGCTTGGAGTCGTTTTCCGAATTGGGCTGGACTCGGGGGCGAGCTCGACCCATCGGGAAAAAGGCCGGACGTCCAAGCTTGGCGATCCTGTCTGGCGCCAATCGCCCGGGCGTCCGGTTTTCGTGTTCCGATGGCTCGGTTCGGCTCCGAATGGGCCCGTTCCGAACTGCCTCCGTTTTACGCCCCCCGAGCGGAGGAACCTCGGACAAATAGCTGACTGTGAATGACTTGTCCGAAATCGTCAGGGAAATGTCCGCCATGGTCAGATGAAGCGGGCAACACTGGTCGAAAATCCGTGAAGCCGCGACCACTTTGTCGGTTCAGCGGAAGCCCTGGTATGTCTCAGGCCGGGACACCGGTTGGTTCGATCATTCCAGAGCGGCCCATTCTGACGAAAGATCGCCCTCCGCCGGGCCGCTTTCCTGGCTTCATCGCTCGATGGCCTCCTTACCGACGATGGCGACCGCGATGGAGTGGATCGAAAAGCGATGAATTGAAATACTGCCTGCCGTTGGACTGGCGTCGTTTGTGTGACGTTTCCTTTCTTCAGGGGAAAAATGGCGACGAACACGGTTCTAAAGTGCGCCGCGTTCTGTTTTACATGTAGACATTTCGTTTTATTTGCGATTGTCGAGAGCTGATGTGTGTCTATATGACTTTTGATGTACTTGATTTGCGTCAAAAAAGAGTCGGTGTGTGACCTGCGTCAGTTTTTCGGTCTTCCGCGCATCTTGAATTGGGTGATTGAGTACAATGCGGCCATTCGATGCTCATTCGATCGTTTTCGATCAGGTGCCCGCCACCCGTGATGGTGCGTGCACATCCACCATTAGATCGCCTGGTATTTTATCCGAGCTGCTGAACCGGCCTTTTTTATCCCCGCATTGCCGTTTTTTTGGCCTTTGAACGCTCAGGTACCGGCGTTTTTGTGTACCCTCTCGATTTTCCTCAGATGGGGCCCGCTTGGTACGAGCCGTTTCTCGCGGTGATGTATTCCATCAAAACTCTTTTCCCGACCATCGATTCGGGAACTGATCTGTTTGCTTATCTCTAAGGAGCATATCTGTGGTGACACCATTGACAACACGGTCATCCGTGTATTTTCTGCTGGCGGCGTTTTGGAGCATCGTTCTCGTACAGGCCGGCCCACCGGTTGCGATACCCATGACCTATCACGTGACCAAAAACAAACAAAAGTTCATTGCCCTCGCGGCCTATTCCGACGACATCACGTATCGCGAGGCGAGCCATACCGACGAGGTCATCAACTTCGGCATTCGTTACGACGATGCAATCACCGCCTGGCGGATCGAGACCCTGCCCGCCCATGGCACGCTGTTCGACAGCTACACCGAAATCGATCAAACGCCATATCTGGTCTCGGACCCCGACGAAGTGCTGTACGTGCCGAACGAAGCGTACGTGGGTCCCGACGGCTTTCGCTTCAGCGTGTCCGACAGCCAGGGGATCTCGGACCCGGCCGGCATCTCCCTACGAGTCGAAGCCGAGGTGACGTTGCCCAAGGGGATCCCGGCCCTGCCCGCCATCTTCCACACCCAAGCACCGGTGCCCGCTGCCGCCGGCAACGTGGAGACCGACGATTGGTACATCGACAACAGCCATCCCAGCGCGACCGACACGCCGCAGCCAGGTGAGAGCAGCCCCCGTCACGGGACGCCGGATGTGCCGCGCGCGACCATTCCCCCCAACAACACCAGCTTTGTCGCCGGTGCACGCGTCTTTCTGGCCGGAGGGGTGGAGACGCCCTATCAGACACGCTCCGGAGTGACCTGGCACCAGTGGTTTTTCCGCGGCACGTCCGAATCGCCGGTCTATGTCATCGGGATCAACGATGGACCCGGCAAACCGGTTATTACCGGGTCCGCACGTGGCGAACTCAGACTACAGATGGAACACACCCTGTTCGAAGGCATCGATTTTCGCGGGTTGTCGATTGCGCAGTTTGAAGATCTGGTCGAGGGTCATGTGGTCTTTCGACACTGTGTGATCGATCGGATGAATCGCGGCACCACCGGGGCTGGAATCCAGGTAAACCGCGGGAACCACAAAGTTTTTTACGATGTGCATATCAAGCGGGCCGGGTTCACCGAGCCGGACCTCAGTGCGGAAAACGATGTTCACGGTATCCAGATCTCGGCCAGCTTCTTTTGGGTTCTGGACAGCCTTATCCACGGAAGTGCCGGTGACGCGATTCAAATCAACAACCAGGCTTCGGAAGGCCTCTATATCGCGCGCAACAAATTGCACTCCGACAATGAAAACGCTCTCGACTTCAAACGCCGCTACGACTTGATTTTCGTGGAGAACGACGTGTGGGATTATCGCGCGATCGATTATCGAAGCTCGGGATCCGACGGCACGCCCGTTCTCGTCAATCAGGACACCCCTGGGCAACCTCCCATCTACAGCACTGTATCGCGCAATCGCATTTGGGATTGCAACGGAGCCATTCGTCTTCAGGGACAGGAGATCTGGACCACGGACAACGTCATTTGGCACGTACACCAAAACGCCAACGCCCCCGCCGCAGATGTGGCGTATGCGATCGAAGTTGGGAACAATGACCACGAGGATTACACCCAGCGCATTACCAACAACACCCTCCACATGGTGGACGGCGGGATATACATCTGGGCTGGTGACAATTCCGGGGTGAAGGACCATCACATCGTGGGCAACAATTTCGGCGAACTGAATGGCGATTCTCGCGAGCCTTATCACATGCGCATTTCGGGTAACCACATCGAGGGAACGATCCTCGACTACAACAACTACAGCAGCCCACTCCGGGTCCGCTGGGGCAGTACGCTTCGCGATTTGGCCTGGATGCAGGCGAACACCGCCAATTGCGCCCAGTCCTTCGAGAACCGCGATCCGATGTTCGCGGATCCCGATCATTTCGACTTGAGCCTCCAGCCCAACTCCCCGCTGATCGACACCAACATCGAGCACGTCGCCTACGGCGAGTTTTTCGAACAGTACGGTCGTTCACTGATGTACGACGCCAACAACATGCCGCGTCCGCAGGAAGGCGGTTGGGATATCGGCGCCTTCGAGTACCGGCCCTTCTGTGCCGTGGCGTGGGCGCTGTGGCATGACCTGGACGCCTACCTCGAGTCGGAGGACCACGATCAAAACGGAAGGATCGATCTCATGGACTACGTGGCGCAAATCAATGCCTGCACCTCGGAATCTCCTGCGAAGTGGGTTCGCGAACCGGGCCTGAAGGATGAGGATTCCGACAAACGCCGAGGCGGATGACCGAAACCGTCACCGAGTGATCGAGGTTGAACGTCGCGGTGATTGTTGTCTACGAGCGAACATTTTTTCTCTGGAGAAATTGTGTTGCGCCGTGAATGGGTGGAGAATAGTGGTACGACTTCCAAGCCATCGCATACGACAGGGGAGGCCGCCATGGTCGGAACCTTTGGAACGCTTGCCCGTGTTCTCTTGCTCGTTCCCGCGCTGTTCGCCGGCGAGGGTCAGGGTGCCATCACCCACTTCATCCCGCACATCGCCACCGGCTGGGAAAACTTCCTGGCGGTCGATAACGTGGGCCCGGCGTCCGCGACGTTCAACCTCACGCTCTTCGACGGAACGGGCACCTGCATCTACAGCCAGGATCAGACGATCGAAGCGCAGCGGTTCGCCTCGTTCTTGCCGCGATCCTTGGCGGCCGATGCCGAGTCGGGCCTCATCCGCACCGACAGTGCCGACCTGCAGTTCCGCATCGCCTATGTGGAGCCGTCCCAAAAAGGCACGGCCGAGTTCGTGTTGCCCACCACCACGGCCACCGTTCTCAATTTCAACCTGGGCGTCTATCCCGCGACCTCGGTGCCGCTTACCTGGAAGGGGTTGGCGCTGATGAACCATGGTGCCGAAGTCGCGCAAACCACCCTGTACGCGCTCGACGGCGCGGGCGCGGTGTTGGGCACCCACGGACTTGGGCTGCAACCCAACCAGCGGGTGCGCGGCACGATCGAGAGCTACTTTGCCGGGCTCTCGTTCACCCAAGTGGCCAGGGTGGTGGCCGCATCCGATCAACCGCTGACGGGTCTCAACATTTCCGGAAACGGTTTCGCCCAGCTCCTCTTTTCGCTGGCCAGGCCGGGAACTACGGTGCCGGACACCGGTTCCGACGGTCAGAAGCCGGAGACGCTGCCCGACTTCGCCTCCCTGAACCTGTACCGTGCGGACAGCCCACTCAACCAGCCGATTCCCGGCGATGCCGCGGTCGACCCCGATTCCGAAAACCGCATCGTCAGTCTCTTGAATGCCGGCGATTTGGTGATTCAGGTCGGTCAGTACTCCGCGCCCGTGTTCATCGCCGATGCGAACACGCCTCGTGTCGATGTGCACCTGGCCTGCGGCGCGCCCTGGGAGATCGGAGTCGGCACTCTGGAAGACGTGCCGATTCCCGTTTGGGCCGAGCCCGCCGATGATCGCGACGGTGCCGACAATCCACCCGTCGACTGTGGCGAGGACTCGGATCAAGACAACCATATGGTGGTTCTCGATCCTGTCGGTCGCTGCGAGTACGGACTGTGGCAGGCGCGCAAGCATGAGGACGGCACCTGGACCGCCAGTTATGCCGCGGCCATCGGCATGGACAGCGAAGGCATCTATCCCACCGGCATGTCGACTCGCGGCTCCGGTTTCTCGTTTCTGGGCGGCCTGATCTGGCCCGACGAGTTGCGCGACGGGCGCATTGGGCACGCGCTGGTCTTTTCCTATCCCTTCGCGCGTTCCGGTGGTCCGGTGTCGCCGGCCACCGACAGCGACGGCACCTCCGACCTGTCCTCGGCCATTCCCGAAGGGGCGCGCCTGCAACTGGACCCCGAACTCGACCTCGACAGCCTCGATCTCACCGCCTACGAACGAACCATCGCTCGTGCCCTGCAGGAGTACGGCATGTTCTTGGTCGACCAGGGCGGCTCGTCGGGAATCGGGCTGTACGCCATCGATCCCAAGAGCGTCCGAACCAATCCCTACAGCGGCCTGCTTCCCGATGAAGATTTCGTCGCACTGGACGGAATCCCCCTGGATCGGTTCCGCCTCCTGGCGTTACCGGAGCAGGACGCGGATTGGCGGGAAGGATTGGCTTTGCCCGTAAACGATTGTGTGTCGTATCGGTGAGTTCCCGGGTGTCGCCTTCGTCGAAAAGAACTGGATCATTTCATGCGAGATCTTCCGTATTTGGGTCAGAGCATCCACGCAGGACAGCTTGAGCTGTCGTTTTCCCGGTTTCGTCCGTTCCTGGCTTCGTGGTTTTTTGATTGGATGAGTCGTCACGCTTTGATTTCAATATGAGCGCTCGGACGGGGGAGACCGCCTGGTCCTGGTCGCGTATGGATCTCGCTGATTTTTGGTATGCTGCTTCCCATCGACAGGGAAGGGCAGGGGCTTTTCATGCAGTGGAACTTCGCAGCGGCGGTTTTGTTTTCCTTGCTGTTCGCCATGGTGGCGGTCCTGGTCCATGGCTCGAGGCGGTGGCGCATCCGGACCCGCGCACTCCACGCCCGATTGGAAGCGGCGCGTGCTCCGATCGCGCCGCCGACCGTGGACTTTGCCGAACTCGAGCCACTACCTCCGCCGGTACAACGTTATTTCCGCGCCGTTTTGCGGGACGGGCAGCCGTTCGTTTCGGCCGTTCGGGCGGAACAAACTGGCACCTTCAACACCAGCCAGCAGGTACCCCGGTGGAAACCCTTCACGGCGACCCAGCGCATCACCACCAGGCGTCCGGGTTTTGTCTGGGACGCGCGCGTGCGCATGGGTCCGGGGCTCGACGTGCACGTGTGGGACGCCTACCTCGACGGGGAGGGAATCCTGACCGGCAAGGTCTTGGGCCTCGCGACCGTCGTGCATGTGTCGTCCTGCCAGGCGTTGGCCGAAGGCGAGCTGATGCGCTATTTCGGTGAAGCGACCTGGTATCCCACCGCCTTGTTGCCCAGTCAGGGGGTGCGGTGGCAGGCCGTCGACGAGAGGTCCGCCAAGGCGATCCTGCGCGATGGCGACATCGAGTTGACCATGCTGTTTCGGTTCGACGAGCGGGACTTGATCGAGTCGTTTTATGTCACCTCTCGTGGCCGCACCGTCGGGGACCGGGTGGTGGCCACCCCTTGGGAGGGTCGCTACGGCCGTTACGAGCGGCACGGCGGCATGCTCGTCCCCATCGAGGGCGAAGTGCGTTGGCTGCCGCCCGATGGGCCGCCCTTTCCCTATTGGCGCGGGCGCCTCGCCCGGCTCGAGTACCAGTTCGCCACCTGATCGGTATTCACTTGCGAAACGCCGGGTGCGCCGCCAGTGCCGCCCGCCGCGTGCGACTCATCTTCAGATGGTGACCGCCGTGCAGGGTAACCCGATAGTCGCCGGAGCCGTTGGGAGTCACGGCTTCGATGCGACCCACGTTGACCAACGTACTGCGATGGATGCGCAGGAACAGGTCCGGGTCCAGTTTGTGCGTCATGTTGGTCAGGGTCTCGCGGATCACGTAGGTTTTCTCGGCCGTGTGGACCTGGACACAGTAATCCGCCGCCTCCACCCACTCGATATCGTCCATCGCCAGGAAGATCGTACGGCTGCCGTCCTTGAGGTACAGCCGCCTGCGCGAAGGGCTCCCTCCGTCCCGCAGCCGAACCTGCTCCTTGGCGCGGGCGAGGGCTTCGTGAAAGCGCGTGTCGCGGTAGGGCTTCAGCACGTAGTCCAGGGCGCGCTGCTCGAAGGCCTGGACCGCATAGTCACTGTAGGCCGTCACGAACACCACCACCGGCGGTGTCACACCCAGCGCTTCCAGATCGTCGAGCACCGCGAAGCCGCTTTTTTCCGGCATCTGGATATCCAGGAACAGGATATCCGGTCGGTTGACGGCGATTTCGGGAGCGGCGCGGCGACCGTCGGCACATGTCGCGATCAAATCCACTTCGGGATCGTCGGCCAACAGGAGTGCGATCCCTTCACGGGCGAGGGGTTCGTCGTCGACGACCATGGCCGTGTAGTTTCGTCTCATGAGGTCACCGGAAGAATCAGGGTGGCTTTGGCGCCACCGCCCTGCCGTCGCTCCAACCGGAGCGAGGCGGCGGTGCCGTGGCGTTCGGCGAGGCGTTTGTGGGTGTTGCCGAGGCCCAGTCCCTCGGCGATCGTATCCGGGGGGCCAGGTCCGTCGTCTTCCACCGTCAACACCAGCGAGGGTCGTTCCAGGGCGGCCGAGAGCCGAATGGTGCCGGCATCGGCCGAAGCGGCGATGCCGTGGCGAATGGCGTTCTCCACCAAGGGTTGCAGAATGAGGGAGGGCACCGGATGCGTGAGCGCGGCCGTGTCGATGTCTTCCTCCAGCCGGAGCCGATCGCCGAAACGGACCTTTTCGATGTCCAGGTAGGTGCGGTTGAAGGTCAACTCCTCGGCCAGCGGAATGTCGGGGGTATTGGTCCGTTCCAGGACGAATCGGAGCAGGTCGGCCAGGCCGTTGATCATTTCCACCGCCGCAGCGATGTGTCGCTTGCGCACGAGCACGGCCAGGGCGCTGAGCGTGTTGAACAGAAAATGGGGCTGCAACTGCATGCGCAACGATTGTAGCCGGGCCCGCACCAGTTGGGTTTCCAGGCGTTCGGCCCGCACCTCGTTCGACCGCATGGCACCGTAATAGGCGTGGGCGTGCCCGGCCCCGATGACCGCCCAGTAGATCATGAAGTACCAGTGGAACAGGTCGCGCATCAGCCAGGCGAAATTCACGTAAAAGCTCGTCGGTCCACTGGCGGTGAAGGTGAAGAAGAGGCCGTACAGGGCCAGGTTGGCGGGCACGATCACCAGGCTGTGCAGCAGGTGGATGGCGAAGGCGCGCCAGCGTTTCGGACCCGTCAACGGGTGCCTGGCCACCACTCTGAACACGTAGGGCGTCAGCGGCACCCACGCGTACCAGACCAACAGTTGAAAACACAAGATGGCGAGGAAGAACGACCCGTCGTGGCTGTCGATGCGCGTGAAGAACAGGTGGATCGTGTTGAGGACGGCCGGCACGCTCCAGACCCCGAACAGAAGCGACACCGGAAGTGCGGTGGGCCGGGGTTCGGTTTCGAAAGGTGCCGACATGGCGGGCTCCGTGTGTGGACCCGATGAATCCAGGAGACTCAAGGGGCGCTTGCCACGTCGAGGTTCTCGAGGAATTCGATGGGTTCGTAGGAAATCGGCAGGGTGTGCATCAAGTTGCCCTTGGCGTCCAACAGGAGCAGGGCCGGCGGTGCTTGGATATCGAAGTGCTCGCGGAATCGCTTGCCTTCGACCGATCCGAACTCGATTCGAGTGTACACGAAATCGTTGTTGAGACGTTGGCGAATGCGGTCTTCGGCGTAGACCTCCTTGTTGAGGGCTCGGCAGTTCGGGCACCAGATCGCCGACACGTCGGCCAGCACGTATTTCGATTCGGCCGCGGCTTCGCGATAGGCTTCTTCGAGACTGTGGTGATGCAGGCCGGTACTGGCCACGGCATGGCGACCCAAGATGAATTGGGAGGCGACCAGGCCCGCGATGAGCAGCAGGAACAGGGCTCCCGCGATCAGGATCTTCTTCGGCATGGCGGTCACCTCTCAGTGTTTGGCGGCGGTGTTGGGGGAAAGGTGGATGGTGACGGACACGATCTTCCAGGCGCCGCCCTCTTTCATGAGCGTGACGTAGTTGCTGAAAATCATGGTGTCCGAAGTGATTACCAGACGGGCCAGGGCGGTGTTCCGATACAGCTCCAGATTGGGTACTTCGAACTGGCGGTTCTGGCCGCCGATTTCGCCCTTGGTCAGCAGTGCCTGGTATTGGTCGCGGTCGACCGCACGCACGCCTTCTCCGGTATGGAAGAATTGAACGGCGCGAGGGTGCAGGGCTTTGCCCGCGAGTTCGGCGTCGCGGAGATCTCCCGAGAGTACGTAGTTCGAAAGCGTTTTGCGAATCGCGTCCTGGTCCGTTCGGTCGTCGGCAAGGCCGGGAAACGCGGCGAGAAACAGCAGGGTGAGCGTGAATGAAACTGTTCGCATGGGGACTCCTTGGGTCCGTCGATCCCGCATACCATGGGAACGCGGCGATGACGGTGCTTGGTTTTTCGACCATGTGGGTCGGTGTCCCCAGCATACGGAGCCTTGTAAACGGTTGCCGGGCTGTTGCAGCCAACCGCAGCAGGGTGCCGCAAACCGTTCACGAACGATTCTTGGAACTGTCCACTAAAAACACGAAAGGACACGAAATGGAAACGCCCGAGAGGGCTTTCTTGGTGATGCGGACGCCTCTCCGAGAGGTATGCGGAACTTATATTGTCGTTTCTCAGTGGGTCAAACCAGAAAAGTTGTGGATGTTCGCCGAGTTGGGTCGAGGTTTTTCGTGTTTTTTCGTGTATTTAGTGGACAAAACACGAAAGGACACGAAATGGAAACGCCCGAGAGGGCTTTCTTGGTGATGCGGACGCGTCTCCGAGAGGTATGGGGAACTTATATTGTAGTTTCTCAGTGGGTCAAACCAGAAAAGTTGTGGATGTTCGCCGAGTTGGGTCGAGGTTTTTCGTGTTTTTTCGTGTATTTAGTGGACAAAACACGAAAGGCCGCGAAATGGAAACGCCCGAGAGGGCTTTCTTGGTGATGCGGACGCCTCTCCGAGAGGTATGCGGAACTTATATTGTTGTTTCTCTCCTGAAACAAAGTGGTGCATTCAACCTGAGCTGGGTCTTGCCGTCGTCAAATCTTGATCAGGAAGCCAGGAATGAACGAAACCAGGAAAAACAGGACCATGATGTGACCCCAAATGCCGATCCTTTCCTGGTTTTCGATGTTCATGGGTTCCTGCTTAATTTTTCGGATGAACGGCCCATGGCCCTTCGCCAGAAACCAGGTTTGCTGTTTCTTTCTCGAAATCGAGCGGGTATGCCCGCCGGTGCGTGGCTCTTATGTAACAAACCCTGTAAAGATCGAAGATAAAGCTGAAAACCTAAACAGGTGGATGTGCGGGGCGTTCGTCGAAAAATGTCGGCCCGGCGCCCTGGGCGGCGACTCAGTGGGCCAAACCTGAAAAGTTGTGGATGTTCGCCGAGTTGGCTCGAGGTTTTTCGTGTTTTTTCGTGTATTTAGTGGACAAAACACGAAAGGCCACGAAATGGAAACGCCCGAGAGGGCTTTCTTGCTGACGGGGACGCCTCTTCGAGAGGCATGCGGAACTTATTTTGTTGTTTCTCAGCCGGTTAAACCTGGAAATTAAGGATATTTGCCGAGGTGGCTCGAGGCGTGCCCACCGTTCCGAGCATTCGCGTGGTTGGTGGGCTGTATTTCTTTCCGTTGTGGGAACCCTGTGTTAGGTTGCGGATGAATGAACGGAGAGGTAGGAGCGTGGCCATGAAGGTATTGGTGACCGGCAGCGCCGGGCATTTGGGGGAAGCACTGGTTCGAACGTTGAGAGCACGGGGCGAAGAGGTCGTTTCCATCGACTTGCTCGAATCGCCCTACACCTCGCACGTGGGCTCGATAACCGATCGGTCCTTCGTGGCCCACTGCATGCGCGGGGTCGAGGTCGTCATCCACGCCGCGACGCTGCACAAACCCCATGTTGCCACCCACAGCCGCCAGGACTTCGTGGACACCAACGTCACCGGGACGCTTCACCTGTTGGAGGAGGCGCGCGCCGTCGGGGTATCCGCCTTCATCTTCACCAGCACCACGAGTACCTTCGGCCACGCGATGAAGCCCTCGCCGGGGGATCCGGCCATTTGGGTCACCGAAGCGGTGGTGCCCCAGCCGAAGAACATCTACGGCATCACCAAACTGGCCGCGGAGAATCTCTGCAAGCTGTTTCACGATCTCTATCGCATGCCCTGCCTGGTCCTTCGCACATCGCGGTTCTTCCCCGAGGACGACGACAACCAGTCCGTGCGCAGCACCTACGACGGCACCAACGCCAAAGTGAACGAGTTCCTGTACCGTCGCGTGGATGTCGAGGACGCCGTCACGGCCCATTTGCTGGCGATCGAACGGGCACCGGCCCTTGGATTCGATCGTTTCATCATCAGCGCGACCACCCCTTTTTCACGGGAGGACCTCGACCTGTTGGGACGCGATGCCGCCAAAGTCGCCGCCCGCTACGTCGATTTCGAATCCGAGTACGCCGAGCGCGGTTGGCGCATGTTCCCGACCATCGACCGCGTGTACGTCAACGACCGTGCGAGATCCCGACTCGGCTGGCGGCCGAAATACGACTTCGCGACGGTCGTGGCGCGTCTGGAATCGGGCGAAGATCCCCTGAGCCCGCTAGCAGCAATGGTGGGCACCAAAGGCTATCACGCCAAGGAATTCGCAGAAGGCCCCTATCCGGTGGACGAGTCACACGGTGATGGTGACGTCGGGCGTGGGTTCCCCGATCCTTGAACACGGACTCGGGAACCTGGGTCGAGATGCCGGGTTCCATGGGCGTACCGGTGAATAGGTCTCCCCCACGTGGGGAAGACCCATATTCTGTCATTGGACCGGCTGGGGAGAGCTACGCTTCCCCGAAGAGATCCTCGAACAGCACGGTGCTCATGTAGCGCTCACCGTTGCTGGGGATGACCGTGGCGACGCGGGCGCCGATGCCCGTGCCTTTTTCGCGCGCGATGTCACGGGCGATCTTGAAGGCCGCGTGGGTGTTGGCGCCGGCGCTGATGCCGGACAACAGACCGTGCTCGGCGGCGAGGCGACGGGAGGTGGCTTTGGCCGTGTCCAGGTCTACCGCGACCACTTCGTCGATCAGCTTGGTGTCGAGGATCGAGGGCACGAAGCCCGCGCCGATTCCTTGGATTTTGTGCGGGCCGGGCTCGCCGCCGCTCAGGACGGGCGAGTCCGAGGGTTCCACCGCAACCAGGCGGATCTTCGGCAATTTGTCTTTCAGGTAGGCGCCCGCGCCGGCCAGGGTTCCGCCGGTTCCCACACCGACGACCAGGGCGTCCAGCGCCCCGTCCGTGTCGCGTTCCAACTCGGGGCCCGTGGTTTTGTAATGAATCGCCGCATTCGCGGGATTGTCGAACTGAAGTGTTTGAAATCCCCCCTTTTCTTCGGCGATTTCCTTGGCCTTCGCGATGGCTCCCTTCATCCCCATTTTTCCAGGAGTCAACACGAGTTCGGCACCGTAGGCCGCCAGGATGCGACGGCGTTCCAGACTCATCGAGTCCGGCATGGTGAGGATCAGACGGTATCCGCGAGCCGCGGCGATCATGGCGATACCGATGCCGGTATTGCCGCTGGTCGCCTCGACGATCAGCCCGCCCGGTTTCAGTTCTCCCGACTCTTCCGCCGCGCGAATCACGCCCAGTGCCAAGCGATCCTTCACACTTCCACCCGGGTTTTGGTATTCCAACTTGACAACGACCTCGGCACAGTCCTCGGTGGCATCCGCAATTTTTACCAGCGGCGTATTGCCGATTACCTTGTCCACGGAATCGTAAATGGTCATTTTGCTACCTCTTTGGTTTTGATACTCCCCCCGAGTTCCCTAGATTAAACCCCAAAATGGAGAACTGCGGCACCCCCTGATGCTATTCCAGGCAGATTGAATGGAAATCACATTCGGTTTTTCGATACCGATTTGGCGGGGAAACACCTGGCCGGAAATGGGGTGACCAGTCGCATCCGAGGATCGCCGCGCTGGCGGGAAGTCGCGAGTCGAGCATCCCAAGGCGATTGCTTTTAGAGATTTATGCTGGGCTCCATGGATTTCGATCCATCGTGCGGAACCCTGCTCTCGGCGGCGAATCGTCGTAAAACGGAGGAGCGGGACGGGTCTTCTCGGCGCCTACAAATTTTTTAAAAAGACCAGAGCTTTGACCGCGCCTTTTTCGTGATTGGGAAAGGCTTCGTCTTCGTCGGTGAGGCCTCCATCGCGGAAACCGCACTTTTGCAGCACGCGAATCGAAGCCGGGTTTTCGGGATGGCATTTGGCGTACACATCGAGCAGCCCGAGTTCCGGGGCCAGGGCCAGGGTGCCCTTCAGTGCCTCGGTCGCATAGCCGCGGCCCCACCATTTCCTGGCCAACACATATCCGGTTTCGGCTCTCGTTTTGGAGACGAAGAAAAAGCCGGTGCTGCCCAGCACCGCGCCAGTGGCCCGATCGCAGATGAGCAGGGGCCCACCCGACCACGTCTCCCAGCACGAATCGCTCAATTCCAGAAATTCACGCGTATCGCGCAGGTGCGTATGGCGGGGCCAGCTCATGAAACGCGTGACCTCGGGATCGCGGGCATAGGCGAAGACGCCTGTTTCGTCCGCTCGAATGGGTTTGCGCAGGATGAGTCGTTCGGTGGTCCAGGTTTCGGCGGCGGTCATCGGCGTTCTCTCGATGCTGGATTTCGAATGGCTCACTATAACGCGAAAGGACGTCGGGGTCATGGGATTTGGAAGGTGGGCGGCGGCGACGCGAAGGGATCCTGGGTCGAAGTACCCCACTTGCCGAAAGCGGCAGTCGTGCTTGTAGGTGAGGGGGCCGCCCTGGCCAACCTGCTCCGTATAGTGGACCCAAGCGGTGTCAACCATATACACCAAAGAGTGAAGCGGAATATCCCCGTCACCGTACCTCACCGAAGTCGCAAACGCCAAAGTTCCCGCATCGTGAGAGGGGTGTCGCGCCTGTAGGTTGGCCCGCTGGGCCGACGCGTCGAAGTAACATGTGCAACGGAAGTGGGTTACTCCAAAGAGCGAAGCCGATCGTTCCCTTCCGGCGCACCAACGAAGTCCCACCGTCCAAGGTCCCCGCATCGTGAGAGGGCCGTCGAGCCTGTAGGTGGAGCAGCTTGCTCCACCAATCGAAGCGACGACCGCTTCGACAGGCGAGCGAGCCGAAGTGCAAAGCGTCGCACTCCCCCGAGCAGGTCAAAGCCGAGATTCCGATTCTCTCGATCGCCTCGCCTCAGCGCATCACAATCGCTTTGATGGGTTGCGCAGGCTGAGAGCGTGTGAAAACATGGCTCGTGTAGATAGTTTTTTGGTTAATCGAATTGTATTCAAAGGACTTACCCAATACAGCCAAACCGAATTCAGTCCATTTTCGACGTTTTCCCACAGCCTCAGGCTGCTCAATCTACAGGCCTTGCGTCGCTTACGCGCTTGCTTCGACGCGTCGGCCTGGCGGGCCAACATACAGGCCTGGCGGCCCTCTCAATATGCGGGCTTCTCGCAGATTGGGGTTTCAATGAACGCGTGGCTGCCAACTGGAGACGCTTCGCTCTTAAAGAGTTCGAAAATATGGGGTTATGTGGCTTCGAATGGTGGAGCAAGCTGCTCCACCTACAGGCCCGACGGCCCTCTCTCGATGCGGGGACTTTGGACGGTGGGACTCCGTTGGTGCGCCGTGAGGGAAATGATCGGCTTCGCTCTTTGGCGCAATGGGTTGCTGTTGCTGGGGTTGCTTCGACGCGTCGGCCCGGCGGGCCAACCTACAGGCTCGACGGCCCTCTCCCGATGCGGGGACCTTGGACGGTGGGACTTCGTTGGTGCGCCGTGAGGGGAACGATCGGTTTCGCTCTTTGGCGCAATTAATTGCTGTTGCTTGGGTTGCTTGCTTCGGTGGAGAAGGGGGCCAGGAAGCTGGACGCTTCCTGGCCCCCTTCCGCGATGGATTCGCGATCAGTCCAACAGCTCGGGATGGTTCATGATGATCAGGATGGCGGTCAAGCGACTCAGGTAATGGCGATCGCCTTCGTAGCCCTGCTCGATCAGCGCCCAGGGATCGCGCGTGCCTGTCGCCTCGATGCCGCTCAGCACCTTTTGGGAGCCCGCGTTGTATGCCAGCATCGTCAAACCCCAATCTTGGAATTGCAACTCCAGTGCGCTCAGCATGCGCAACGCGGCATCCGTGGACCGAACCACGTCGAGACGCTCGTCCACCTCTTCGTCCACGCGCAGGTTGAACTTGCGTGCCGTATCGGGAATGAACTGCCACATACCGGCGGCGTGGGGAAATCGCGAATTGGGCGCCAGGGATTGGTATCCCGATTCGAGAATCGGGACCGCCATCAGTTCGGCCGGGAGGTTGTAGGCCTTGAGCTTGGTCTCGATGGTGGGCTGGTGTAGCGCCATCCGCTCCAGCGCCGAGCGCATGAACTTGCGGCCCTTGGGATGGCCGACGAGACGGTTGAGCTGGTCGAGGACCGCGTCGTTGGCGACCACGGGAAAGACACTGTGGCTGGCCGTGTTCTCGGCCAGAACCCGGACCTCGTCCATGCCGATGCGGCGGTCGAGGACCAGGTCACCGGCGGCGAGGGCCGAAAGGGACAACAACGCCAAGGCCGTCGTGGCCAACAGTGCGGTGACCGACTTCCGCCGGGGTCGAGTTTGGAACATCATGTCGATTCTCCTTTGGAGGATGGTTGCCGAACCACGCGACGCCATACCCATGGTACCGCTGGGTAGGGCGGGCGTGGCCCGGGCGTGCTCCGCCACCTTGATCAGGCAGCGGCCATAGGCCTGCGGCGCAACCATCTTGCGGCCGACAAGCGATTCATCGCAGGCGTATTCTTGGGTGTCCGAAAGAGTTTTGTGCCAGAGCAGGAAGAAGGGGTTCCAGATGGAGAGCCCCCTCAGCACGAAGAGCGGCCAGGCGAGCGCCGTGTCCCCTTGACGATGGTGCTGTAATTCGTGCCGCACCACGATGTGGTATTGATCCGCGTCTTCCAGCAGCGCCACCGGCAGCAGGACCACCGCCCGGCCCGGCAGCTTGAAGGACACCGGCACGTCGATCTCGTCCGTCACGCGCACGCTGACTCGGCCGATTTCGCGGACCGTCAGGGCGCGCTCGTAGAGGCCGTGCAGCTTGCGGAATCCGCCGATCATGGGCCAGAGGGCCAAAGCGGCCAGACTCGCGAGGAACAGGAGGAAGATCAGGGACAGATTCGCGAGGGGAATGGCCTGGACCCAGGAATCGGCCGACGCGATCGGGACCCCGGTCGCGGCACTGCCCAGATTCAGCTTGGTCGCGCCCTGGTCGTCCATCCACAGATGAGCCGAGGAAGACAAAAATGGCTCTCCGGGCAGCAGGTTCACCGCCAGGGGCATGAGGAGCGTGAGAAACCCCATCAAGTAGAGAAGCTTGAGTAACGAGGTCGCGGTCATCCAGCCCCATTGCTGGTGGGCCCAACGGCCGTAACCGAAGGCGATCAGGCTCACGGGCACCCAAAGCAACTGGACTTCCAAGTAATACAGCAGCAGTTCCATCGAATCCATGTCATTCACCCCGCGTTTCCAGCAGGCGACGCATCGCCGCCAGCTCTTCCGCCGTCAGGTTTCGGGTATCCAGCAGGCGCGCGACCAGCGCCAGCGGTGCGCCCTCGAAAACCTCTTCGAGCAGGTGATCGACGCTCTTGGACTCGTAGTCGGGTCGTGCGATGGCGGGCTGGTACAGGTGACCGCGGCCCTGCTTCCGCGCCGTGACGAATCCCTTCTGGGCCATGACGCGCAGCATGGTGGAGACGGAGGTGTAGGCCAGGGGCCGATCGGGCGGGAGAGCCTCGATCACCTGGTGCACGCTGCTCTCGCCGATGCGCCACAGGATGCGCATCAGCTCCAGTTCGGTCTGGGTGAGTAACTTGTTCGGATTATGTGTCTTGCGGACCATGGGCATGCCTCTTCTGCGAGTGGATGACCGATTTTAACTAAAGTTTTAGTTTGAATTCAACTAAAAACTTAGTTGAATCGTGCTGGGCGCCGAGACGGTGCCCGGTTTGTCTGTTCCGACACCCCTTTTCAAAAATTTTGCATTTCCCTTTGGAGATTTCTCCCCGAATGCGGCGAACCCACATGAGGTCGAGCGGTGCGCATCGGTTTGTGGTGGCCCTACGACCCGCTCTCCCGCGGCCGCGCCGGATCGCGAAGCGAAGGGCTGTCGCCCTTCGGTCGAGCCAAGATCCGGCGGTGGCGCGAATACTCGGAGCCCAATCAAGGAGAAATGTATGTCCCCGTCCTTATCGCGAACCTTTTTATTCGCGTCCATCCGGCTGATCTTGCCGGCCGTGCTGATTTGGATCGGCACGGCGGCGGTCGCCCAGAGCCCGGAGGTCGAAATCGATCCGTTCCAGACCGATCGCGACGACCTCGGCGAGGCCCTCGACTTCCATGGTGTGGTCTACAACGACACCACCGGCAAATTGCTCTTCAACCTACCGCCGATCGGCCCGGGTCGACTGGCGCTGCAGGGCGCGGTGCGATCCAGCCGGCGCGTGACCCAGTGCGAGACACCACAGAATTGCGTGGAATCGGAATGGTCGTCCATCATCGGCCACAATGCGGATTTGGGTTACGGACGCCTGTTGGTGTACAACCCCATGGACGACGCGCCGCCATTGGAAAAACGCCTGCCCAACGGTCGCGTCAGTTACATCGATCCGCAAGGCAACGGCACCCAGTTCAAGCGGGACTACCTGTTCCAGGACATCGATCCCGAAACCGAATACGACAACCACCACTTCATCGACGCCCAGTTGCGCCGGATCACCCGCGACCTGGACGTGCCCTTCGGTCAGGGCCGCTACTACCTGCTGGATCCCAACGGCACCAAGACCGTTTTCGAGCCTTACCTCGGGCATGTGCCCGGTGGTGTTCTGAGCGCAGCGCAACTGGCCGATCCGCAGACGCTCCTGGTCTTTTATCCCGTCGAGATCGTAGCGCCCGACGGCCGCCGGCTGACGATCACCTACCTGAACGATTTGACCGAACCGGCGAACGCCGACCCCAAGGCCACCGACCTGATCAAGATCTCCCACGTGGATGACGACTGGTACCGCCGCCTCTTTTTCAAGTACTACGGCAGCGGACCCTTCGCCGGCTACCTGGAGGAATTGGGTCTGGGCACGCCCGCCAACACCTTCGCCACCACCAAGAAGTTGATGCGCTTCGATTACGTGCAAAGCGGCGACTACACGCGGTTGGCCGGTGTCACCACGCCCGAGGGCTACCGCACCGAACTGCGTTGGAAGACGCTGGATGAAGATTACGTTCGCGGCCTGAACGTGCTCGATTCGGTTCGGCTGCCCAGCGGCCTGGAAGTCGCCCTGACGCACGGTCTGGTCGAAATCGAACACGATCGCTTTTATCCGACCAAGCACCTGCGCGTGCTTTCGATCACCAAGCGCCAGGCATCCGGTTCCGACCTCTACCGTTACAGCTACGACTATCAAAAGGGGATCGGGTTGGGGACCGAGATCGGCGCGGCACCGGCCCCGCATAGCTGGCTGAAAGTCACCTTGGACGCCCGCGACCTCCAGGGCGGTCCTTCGTTACAGCGCACCAGCTATTACTACAACAACGGCCCCGGAACCGACGACAATCCGTTGGAAGGCCTGACCTTCAAGGCCGGGCAGCTCAAACACCGGATCACCAGCTATACGGACGGCCTCGGAACCCTGTCGACGACCCGCGAGGATTGGGATTTTTCGCGCGTGGCACTTTGGAACACGGTAGGGACGCCGCCCTCCTGGCTGTTGAACCAGGGCACCATTCATAAAGTGGTCGAAGCCGATACCCACAAGCTCCATCACGTACGTCCGACACGCTACCGCAAACAGTCCGACGGGATTTGGACGGTGCTGGACCTGACCTACGATTACAACCGCGACGAGGGCATGAGCCCGCAGGCCGGTGGACTGGAAGGCGCCCTGTTGCAGGCGACCGAGCTCATCCGCTACCCCGAGACCGATCCCGGCACGGCGTCGCGGCAGCGATTCACCTACGACAGCATCTACGCCGTGGTCCAGCCGGGACAGAGCGCGGCCGGGCACGCCTACATCCTGGCCCGACGCCGCGGCGCCGAGGAAGCGATTCGCCACGACGGCCTCGCCTTCGGCACGATCAAGAAAATCGAGAACGACTACCGCCTCGAACCTCACCAATACGTTCCCGGCAGTACGCCCGCGGAACTGATCTGGCCGCTGGTGACCGAACGACGGCTCCACGCCGGCTCCGGAAATTACGTTCGCACCATCACCGATTACTACAACGGCGGCCCCTATGCCGGATTGCAACGCAGCACGACCACCGGCAGCAGCGGCCAGCCGACCCAGTACACCGCCTACCAATTCGGCCAGCCCAGCCGTGTCGAGCCTCCGCTGGGACTGCCCGAGGTTCGGTTCTACAACATCGACGAGACCGTCAAGGAAGAAGAAGTGGATGGCGTCCGAACCGGTTACACCTACGACCACGACGGCCGAGTCGTTCGGGTCTCCAATTTGGACGGCGAAAAGGTCGACGAACTGACCCGCTACGCCACCCCCGCCGAACTCCTGGCCGGCAATCACTCCGTGCTCACGCAGCGGAGTGACCGGTGGGAGCGCGAAACACGAGACATCTTCGACCGGACCATCGCCGAAGCCCACAACGTCCAGGCGGGTGTGGAAGGCGAGCACACCCGGACCGAATACGATCTTTTGGGCAATGCACGCCTGGTGACGCGGCTGGACGTAGATCCGGCCAGCGGCGCCTCCGTCGTGAAGGCCGTCGTCAAACGCGAGTTCGACGTGCAGGGTCGGCTTCGCCGCGAGTGGACTTCGGCGTCGCCGAGCCGATTGGCGCAGGGCGATTACCTGCAGGAAAAGAACTTCACCTACTCGGCCCTGACCGACGGCGATATGGTGAAGACCAGTTACTACAACCTGGGTGGACGCACCGGCAAACTGCATGCGCGAACCGACTTCTTCGAGCGCCAGGTCAATGCCGGCATGGAAACCGCCGACACCCCCGGACAAATCAAGTACACCCACTTCTCCTATCGCTTCGACGGCGACCTCCTGGTCACCGTCATTCAGCCGGAAGGTCACGACCACTACCGCATGATCAAGAAGGATTGGTTGGATCGGATGGTCCTGGAGATGCACCCCGAAACGGAGGGCACCACCCGCTACGTCTACAACGACCGCGGCCTGTTGCTGCGCAAGTTCGAAGCGGGTGGGCCGGCCTGGTACTACGTGTACGATGCGCGTGACCGGCTCGTGGAAACCCACGCGATGGATCCCGCCACGGGCCAACCGCGCCATCTGGTGTCCCGCAATCACTACAACGCGGCCAACCAGGTCGAGAAGGTGGAGAGCGGCAACGGCGTGCTTCGATCCGTGCTCCAATGGGACGCCCTGAACCGCCCGCTGGTCGTCCAAGACCATATTCCCGAACTGGATCCGGCCCCCACCAGCCTGGAGCCCCAAGCGCTTCAGATCGAAAATCTCGACCACATTTCCTTTTCCTGGGAGGGGAACTCCCACGGCTACATTCTCGAATTTGGCAAGGATTCGCTGCCCACGCTGGTCTTCGACGTGACCGGTTCGAGCTGGGTCCTGGGTGCCGACCAGTTGGTGGCGGCCGTGGAGGCCCAGGTCGCCTCGGCCGTGGATCGCGCCGCCTGGCTGGCAGCCCATGACCCGAACTCCGGCGTCTTTCTGGACACCGAGAGCGACTATCGCTGGCGGATCCGCGGCGTCGGGGAACACCACGTGCCGACCGCCAACAGCGAGTGGGTCGCCTTGCGCGATGCCTTCGTGCGCATCGAACCCGCCGACCTGCATTTTGGCGATGCCGTGGCGATCGGCGATACCGTGAGCCGCGACATGACGTTCACCAACGTCAGCACCCGGGTTCTGGAAATCTCCCTCCCGGGTGATTCGCAAAGCCCGTTCTCTACCGATACCGACGTGTTCTCGTTGCAGCCGGGAGCGCACCGCATCGTCACGTGGCGCTACGCACCCACCGAAGCGGGCGACCACCACGCGCATCACGAGATCACCGTCGATCTGCTCGATCCGTTCGATACCGTGCAGCAATCCATCAACCTTACCGGAACCGCCGTCGACGCCGGCCTTCCCGATCCCTACCTGATCTGGCCCGAAGGGTTTACCGGCGATTTTGGCGCGGTGCCGCCCGGCGATTCCGTTTCGGTGGTGTGTACCGTCACCAACCGCGGGGGCGGCGTGCTCAACGGTGAAGTTCGCCTGGAAGGCGATGCCGCACAACTGCGCGGCTTCAGCGTGGCGCCCGTGACCTACAGCGGATTGTTGCCGCACGACGAAGCGCCCGAATCCCAGGCCCAGGTGACCATCACCTTTTCGCCCGAGGAAGAGGTCGAGGCCTACGACGTGACCGCCGTCTTCACCGCCGACTACGGTTCGGATGTTTCCGTGTCGTTGCGCGGTCGGCCCTATTTCGATCCCGAGGCCGGCACCATGTTCATTCCTGAGGCACGCCGCTACCTCAATTTCGGACAGATTCTGGACAACGAGACCGCGTCCAAGACCACCCAGCTCCTCAACATCGAACCCGACAGCACCATGCGCGGTGTCACCGTGACCCTCAGCGGTCCCGATGTCGACAAATTCCGCCTGGTGGAAAGCCCGGCCGGCAGTGGTTCACCCGCGGCCTGCGGTCCGCTGCGCACCGACATTCCCTGCTACCCCGAGTTCGTGTTCGACCCGAATGGTGAGGAGAATCCGGCCGGCGAGAGCTTCCGGGCCACGGCCACCTTCAACCACCCCGGCGATGCACCCATCGAAGTCCAATTGCAGGGCACGGCCAAATCGCCGCCCAAACTCAACGTCAGCCTGGAAAACACGCCCGGCCAACCGGTGTCGATCTACGATTTCGGGCAAGTCCTGCGCGGCGTGACGCGTGAGTCGGTACCCCTGCGCATCAACAACGAGGGCGGCTTGGGCGCCGCGGTCTTCGTCACCATCACGGGCCCCGACTACGCGGCATTCGGCACGCTCGACGGTTTGCACACCAACACCGAAGGCATCTGGATCGACGGCCACAACTACGCGTCCACGATCCTCACCTTCAGTCCACAGGACAACCGCGTCTACGAAGCGGTTCTCCAGATCGCCGCGCCCGAAATCGGTCAGAGCTTTCAGGTCAACCTGAGAGGGGAGGGCCAGTTCGGCACCGTGTTCGCCTTCGACGACAGTCAAGAGGTTCGTTTCCCCGCCGGTGGTGTGGGTCGGACCGTAACCCTGCCGCTGAAACTGATCAACAACTCCGGCACCTTCATCGACCTGACCGTGGAAGGGACCGGTGACTTCGCCGGCAATGTCTCGCCTTACGGCGGCCAGGGCGGCGGCGGTCCGTACCAACTGCCCCTGTCCGGCAGCTACGGCACCGACTTCCTAGAATTCACCATCCCGCGCAAGGGACCCGCGAGCGGCACCATCTGCTTCCGCGACGCCCAGGGTTCCAGTGCCTGCCTCGAATTCAGCGGCGAAGGCACCGAATCGATGACCTTCCTCTATTCGTTCGAGAACACCGCCGAACCCGTGACGACCCTGAAGCCCGTTTCACCCTCGGGAACCAACAGGGAACGGTACGACCAAGTGAAGAAATGGGGCTTCGGCCGTCCGATCCAGATTCGCAAGCATACGCCTGCCGGGCGCATCATCGAGCTCTCGGTGCCGGAACCCTTCCAGTTGTTCGAATGGGACTTCGTTCGGCAATACCTCGATGTCAACGTGAGGGGGGTCAACAGCATGGTGCTGACGGGTAACGCCAATCTGACCCTGGGCCTGGTGACCGACGAACCGGGTCAATACGAAGCGCGCGTCACCGCCGTCATTCGGGACGCCGAGGGTGTGAACACGGGTCTTCCCGTCGAGACGTATCAGTCGGAACCGTTCGTGGGCGAGGTGATTTCGGCCCAAATCGAAGCACCCGAGACCTACGACTTCGGAACGGTCCCGGTAGGCGTCAAACGCAGTTTTGCGTTCGATCTCGCCAATTTGAGCGACAAACTCGTTGCATTGAGCATGGATTCGGGACGCAACGGATTTGTTGCACACCATTCCGGTCTCCAAGGCAACACCACGGTGCTCCAGTTGTCCCATCGAGGCACTCCAGGCGATCAAATCCCCTTCGTGGTCGACTACCAACCCGAGACCGCCGATCAAACCGACAGCCACGTCTTCCGTTTCGTGGAGAAGGGTCGGGTGGTGCACCAACTTACCGTGACCGGACGTGGCGGTCCCGCCCATCCGGAAGGCAGCTTCGCCACCGCGACGCCGCTCTCCACCGATCTGGACGGCGGCATCGATCTGGGCGCGCTCGGTGGGCGCCAACACCGCTTCGTCCCCATGGTGGTCACCAACAACACGGCCCAAACGTTGGAGGGTGCCCTCGTTCTGGACCAAGACGGCAAGGGCGAGTTGCTCATGGAAGAGGCCTTCTTCAGCATTCCCGCCCGCGGCAGCGTGACGCTCGACCTCGATTTCTGGGTCGTGAATCCAAGAGCTGGAAGAAACACGGTGCTCTTCTCCGTCGGCGGCGCGGTCCATCATCGCGTGCCGGTGCGTTTCGAATCGGGTGATCGACCCTTCGAGGTGGATTCGGAGACCTTGAACTGGGGCTCCGGTCCGGCGGGTCGCTCGCTCGGGCGCAAGGCGTTGGCGTTCACCAACACGTCTTCCGAGAGCCAGACGGTGTCGATCGCCTCCTCCAACGAGGCCTTCGTACCCGTGACCTCGCAGATTCAGGTGGCGCCTGGGACTTCCGGCACCGTCGCCTTCGAATTCACGCCGGCAGTCGCTCGTGCCTACAGTGGTTCGCTGCTGTTGACCGTCAACGGCGATACCTATTCGCTGAACCTGCTGCGGGGGAGCGGCTCGGCCATCGAGGCGCTCTACCGACTCGATGGCGAATACCTGGACGCCTTCAATCAGTGGTACTTCCCGGAGGGCGTGTTCTATCGCCCGCCCCACGAGGATTTGAACGAGCCGCAGATCGAACGTCTGCAAGTGACCAACATGGGTCGCGAGGCGGCGAGAATTCGCGTGGAACTTGCCTACGACACGGAGTCCCTTCCTTACGACCTGGCCGACGCGCCTTTCGAACCTCCCGTCTTCGACCATCTGCTCGGCTCCCTGCAAGGCGCCGGTCATTCGGCGGAGTACGAACTGACCTACCACCCCTACATCGGGTTGGGCCTGGCGGTACTTCAGGTCTACGTCGACGACCAGTACCGCGACTCGACCCTGGTGTGGGTGCCCTTCCCTCGATATTGACGAGCCTCGGGGCGGGCCCTGGCGTCCGCCCCGTCCGACCGCGATCGACCCGGTCCTCGCGACCGGGCGCGTCGGTGCCAACCCTCAGCGAGCCTCCGGGCTCACAACCTTTCGCGCATTTGGAGATCATCATGACGTTTCAAAGTATGTGTCGAACCCTGCTCGTCGGGTTCCTCACCGCCTGGATGGCGGCCGCCCTGGGCGGGCAACTCATCTACCAACACGACTACCGTTACAATGAAACCGGTGAATTGGCAGAACTGACCCACGCCAACGGTTTCGTTTCTCGCTACACCTACAACCAGCGGGGGGACCAGCGATCGGTGGTGCACCAAGGGTTCCAGATCGAACACCAGACCTACAACCTGGCCGGTCAGGTGACGGGTTCCCGCTACCACGCGTTCAATGGGCAGGGGCTCGCGGTTCCGTCCGGCAGCGCGACCCTCGATTACGACCCCCTCGGCCGCCTGAGCGGGCAAGCGCTGGACATCGCCGGCAGCGGGGCCTATCGCGCGACCGACATCTCCTACGACGAACTGGGGCTGGTTACCGGCTTGACCGTCCAGAACGGTCAGCTCAGCGGCGAAGTGGCCTACACCTACGGGTCCCAGGCCGAGCTGCTGAGCTACCGTTTCGATGGCCAGACCGTCCGGTACCACTACGACGGTCACGGCAACCTTACCGAACACGACGCGATCCGCGATATGGTGCCCTACAGTGCTGCCTTCGACGAGGGCAACCCTTACCACCGTGACGGCTGGGTCTACGATGCCGCCGGGCGCCTCGTCGAAGACGACGATTACCGCTACCACTACGGCTACGACCAGCGCCTGGCCCTGATCCGCGACAAACACAGCCGCAAGGTGGTCGCCCATTACCTCTATGACGCCGACGGCAGACGGGTTCGCGAGGGCGAGGAAGATCGCGATACTTTCACCGCGCGGGACGAAGCGGGCAACATCGCGTCCGAAGAGATCTTCTTCCACGATGGCCGGAGCCAGATCCGCAACCATCTGACGATCGACGGAAAGGGCGTCGCCAAGACGGTTTACGAAAGCGAGGTGCTCGTCGAGGTCGAGGCCCGGTTCGGCGACCGTTTGGACAACCCGGTGGTGCGCTGGTCCGGCGAACAAACGACCCACCAGCAATACAGTCCCTATGGGCAGCAGTTGGACGCGGACAGCACCCACCTGGGTCCCTACGGCTTCACCGGCGTGCACAGCGATGATTATTCCGGGTTGACCTACATGCAGGCGCGCTACTACGACGGCATCGCCGGGCGCTTCACCCGGCCCGATCCCGCCAAAGCGTTCAACCACTTCCAACCGGGCAGTTACAACCTGTACTGCTATTCGCTCAACAACCCGGTCAACTTCTACGATCCCGACGGGAATTTCAGCTTGCCGAAGGGCACGGGGAAACTGCTTTCCGGGGCCGTGGTGGCCATTGGTGCTGCCGTGGTATTGGCGTCTTCCGCGCCTGTCGTTGCCACCGCCGCTGCGGGTGTGGCGCTCTACACGGGGACCGTCACGCTTTTGGAGGGCGTCAAGGAAGTCGGTTCGGATCTGAAGGGGAACCACGTGGAGGTACCCGACACTCTGGTGGAACTGGGCGCCAAAGCCGCCGAGAAAATCGGGATCGCTCCCGAGTATGGAGCAACCGCGGTCACTTCGGTCAGAAATGCCGCCGAGTTTGTTACCGCCGGCAAACTGCCAACCAATGCCGCCAAAAACTTGGGGTTGGCCGGAGTTGGGGCGAAATCCGCCAAGGATCACGGTGACAACGCCAAGAAGTACGGCAAAACAAAGGTCAACGACAACAGTGCCGTCAAGGACGAGCAGAAGACCTTCAACAAGGAAACGAAGTAGATTCAATGGGTTCCGTCTCATGGGGCGGAGCCCTTTCCCTGTTGTTCCCGGCGATTCACGTCACGGGGCACGTGCCGACCCATCCTGTTCGGATCGAGCCATCCAGGATGCCGCTCGAGAATCATCGGCCTGCCACTTCCCACCGTCGGGATGTGGTCAAGGAGGACCTCATGTTCGAATCCGATCCGCTCGCGCCGATCACGCAACTGCTGCAGGCTTGGAGCGAGGGCGACGCCTCGGCATTGGAAACGCTGACACCGTTGGTTTACGGAGAACTGCACCGCATCGCCAATGGGCTCTTTGCCGCGCACGGCGCCCCGAAGGACATCCAACCCACCGCCCTGATCAGCGAGTTCTTCCTGAAACTGATCAAGAGCAAACCGCAGAAATGGCCGAACCGCCGCATGTTCTTCGCTTCGGCGAGTCGGCAAATGCGCCAGATCCTGGCCGACCTGGCCCGCAAGCGTCGCTCGCTCAAGCGCGGCTCGGGTCAGCCGGATTTGCCGCTCGACGAGCACCGAGACGGCGATGGGGAACCACCCAGGGCCTTGGATCTGCTGGTGCTGGACGATTGCTTGGAGCGCCTGCGGGCCCGCGATCCGCAGCAGGCCACCATCGTGGAGTTGCGTTTTTTCTGGGGGCTCTCCTGGGACGAAATCGCCGATCTGCTGGGTGTGAGTGAACGTACCGCACGGGCCAAGTGGGCGTTGGCTCGGGTGTGGCTCTATTCCCAGATGCGTGGAGGGGATGATTGCGAGGGTCCGCTCGATTGAGCGGCGGTTTGGTACTCGAAGGGGCTGGGCTTGCAAGCCGCGGAAAATTTTTACCACCGAGGTCGCGGAGGTCACGGAGCTTGGGCGAGGGAGGAGATGGGCGTTTCCGTCAACCCGATTAATATGTCGTGCTGGGGTAGGGGAGAAAAGCGCGATGCAATCGAGGAACAGCGATGCATTCGCGAACGGTGTCCGTTACTTCTGCTTCGAGTACTGACAAGTTTTCCAAACCCTAGAGTCGCTGAACGGTGTTCGGTGGATGTGATTTTAATTGAAGAAACCCTCCAATATCCACGAACCAAGATGTTAAATGATATTTTCGATTTTTATTATTGATTCACTAATGTCATTAAAAAAATGTAAAAAGCATTGAATAGTAACCTGCGATTAAACAGATAAGTCTACTTTTTCTATGTAGCCTTCCCGGAAATCACTCTCTTGTGGCTCATCTTTGGCAAAAAGAATCTGTCCACGAATCACACAGAATGACACGAATTAAAAAATCATCCTTGGATCCTGTTTTCGCGATTTGTCGAAGGACCGACGGCACTGCGGGAATCATTTCGTGGAAAAGCTTTGATGCGTGTAATTCGAGTGATTTGTGGACAAGGTTGTTCTGTTTTGGAACGTCAAATGAGTGTTTCCTGCTTGTTTAGAGAGGCTTAACATTATCAACTACTCTCTTGAAACAAAGTGGTGCATTCAACCTGAGCTGGGTCTTGCCATCGTCAAATCTTGATCAGGAAGCCAGGAATGAACGAAACCAGGAAAAACAAGACCATGATGTGTACCAATTCCGGTCCTTTCCTGCTTTCCGATGTTCATGGGTTCCTGCTAAATTTCCCGGATGAACGACCCATGGCCCTTCGCGAGAAACCAGGTGGTCTGTTTCTTTCTCGAAATCGAGTTGGGTGTGCCCGCTGGTTCGCGGCTCTTATGTAACAAACTCTGTAAAGCTCGAAGATAAAGATAAAAACCTAGAAAGGCGGATGTGCGGGAAGTTCGTCGAAAAATGTCGGCCCGGCGCCCTGGGTGGGCCCGGCACTTACTGCAACGACGCCCCTCTCACAAATGCGGGAACTCCCAAACGATTCGTTTCGATTAGTTACCCACCTGAAACCCGGTGGTCCGGCAATCCGGCCCCCGGCCTGGGCGGCCACTCTGTGGTAAAAATCTGCAATCGCCGCCGATCGGGATTCAGGAGTTGTGAATCTATTGACGAAGCCCTTCAACCAACACGAGGTAAGGTTCTTAAATGTTTTAACGATTATTTCCCCTTGCCTCCTGCGTAATAAGGTAAGTGTATGAAATTGAAAAATAATCCGCGTTAAAACAGATAAAACTCCGTTCTCTCTGTGCCCTCAGTGGTAAAAAATCGCAGTCACCCCCATCCAATATTCAGCGATGTAAAACTTCGCCTCCGGCCTTCCGGTTTGAGAACCCGTTCGCGCATGACTTTGGGACAGGGCGCGTCCCTGTGCACTTCTCCCTTTTTTCAAAGTCAAAAAACAAGGAGGCTTCATGAGCTTCAGTCGCAGAACGGGTTCCCTGATTCTCGGTCTTCTGATGGCCGCGGTGCCGGCCTTCGCCGGTCTCGACACCGGCCTGGTCGGCCACTGGGAATTCGAGGACAATGCCAATGATTCCAGCGTGGAAGGGAACGACGGAACCGCCAACGGGGGCGTCACCTACGTAACCGGGAAGGTGGGCAAAGCCGCGTCCTTCGACGGTGTCAACGACTACATTCGCGTACCCAACGACGCGTCCTTCAATTTCGGGGGAGGCAGCTTCTCCGTCGCGGTGTGGGTCAAACCCACCGCCAGTCTCGACAACGCCCGAGTCGTGGAAAACCGGGGAACCGGTACCTTCGGCAGCAACGACGGCTGGCAATTGAAGATCCGCGCCAGCGGCTCCCGTTGGCATGTACGCGGGGCCACGGTCGACGACGGCAGCGACTACATCAGTTGTCAGGGATGCACGACCTCGCGCGCCTACGGCGAGTGGTACCACCTGACCATGATCTATGAAAACGACGAATCCCTGCGCCTCTACATCAACGGGGAGCTGGAAGGCGATCTGCCCTCCGGGACGCTTGGCAGCTTCGACAATACCCTGCCGCTGGTGATCGGCGCCGCACTGGCGCACGACGGCACCGAAGACACCAACTCCCAGTTCTACGAGGGCCTGATCGACGAACTTCGCCTCTACGACCGCGTGTTGCTGGACGAAGAAATTCGCACCTTGGCCTTGGCCCATCCGCAACTCGGGGATTGGGAATCCAAGTCCGAGGGCACCATCTACGCCGCCGATACCGATGGGTTCGTCACCGCCTATATCAGCGGATCCGGCTGTACCAACGATACCGTCATCATGTTCACCAACGAAGATACCGACCCCAATCCCAATGGCTTCCGAGTTCGCTTCACCGGCTACAACGGCGGCACCATCCCCGTCAAAAAAGGCGATAACTGGAAAGTGGAGCAAACGTTCGGATCCTGTGGGGTCACGGTCCACTTCATTCCCCTCCTTCCCAGCCAATGACACCACCGCATCCTGAACCTGCTGTGTCGGGGAATCATGCGGTGCAACGATGCACGAATCTGCAGGTCACGTCATGGCCCGTCATCGGGCACGAACTGAACCCCCGAGCACGCCGGAATCACGGAAATCCGTAACTCGAGGCTCCCAAGACGCCGTCGGCCACCGTGGTCGACGGCGTTTTCGTTGAGACCAGCCTGCTGTGCAGGATGAGTTGAAACCATATTTTCGAGCAAAAGTAATCCGGAGTCATTTTCTTGACTTGGAGTAGGGGAGAGAAGATTGGAATTCCCTTTGAATAGATAAGGTTTGAATTTTCCTCTTTATGGATAGGGCGAATTAGTTTACATTTTCTGGAGTATTGAACCTCGAGTGTGCGATAGCGATATGTCTCAACGCCATGGTTGGACTCACGAGTTTTCCCGCACACTGGGAATTTTGACTTTTGTAATGTGTACCCGAGACCTGGACTTCCCATTGGCGCCATGACCCTTTGGGATGCGATCCCGCTCTGGTACCTCCTTTATTTTTTGTGAAATCCAACCCCCGCGAAACCAAACCACTCCGAGCCGCCACCGACGATATGGACCGGCTTTGCACGGTAACGGGGCCTTGTGGCCTGTTTCCGCGAAGGTTTCCCGCCGATCGAGGGACGGTTTTCACATCAGTCGCCACTCTGGAGAGCGCCCATGTCACATCCGTCCTTCCATGCCGCCGAATGCACCTCGCTGGTGGACATCCTACGACGCCGTGCCGAACACCAGACCGACGCCTTGGCCTATCGTTTTCTTCGCGATCGCGAGGAGGATCGCGCCGAGACACTGACCTACGGCGCCCTGGATCGGCGGGCCCGCGCCATCGCCGCCATGCTGGCCGATCGCCATCGGCCCGGTGACCGCATCGTCCTGCTCTATCCGCCCGGCTTGGATTACATCGCGGCATTTCTGGGGTGTTTCTACGCCAACATGGTCGCGGTGCCGCTCTATCCGCCTCGGGGCAATCACCACCTCCACCGGCTGCTCGGCGTGTTGGAAAATTGCGGCGCGACCTTCGCCCTGACGACCACCAAGACGAAACAGCGGATCGAGCGCTTTCTGGCCAAAACCGAAGGCTTCCCCCGTTGGACGCTGGCGACGACCGAACACATCGACCTCACCCTAGCCGACCTCTGGCGGCCGCCGCGCCGCGAGCCCGACGACCTCGCCTTCCTCCAGTACACTTCCGGGTCCACCGGCAAACCGAAGGGCGTGATGATTTCCCACGCCAATCTGCTTGCCAACGAACGCGCGATCGGCGAGGCCTTCGCGTCGCGACCCGACGACATCTGCACCAACTGGCTGCCGATGTATCACGACATGGGCCTGATCGGGACCGTGTTACATCCTTTATATATGGGCTACCCCTCCATTTTGAGTTCGCCTACCCACTTCATTCAGGACCCGATCGGTTGGCTGGAAGCCATCACCCGATACGGAGCCACGGTAGCCGGGGCACCCAACTTCGCCTACGCGCTCTGTGCCGAGCGCATCACCCCGGAACGCCTCGCCGGTTTGGACCTCGGTCGATGGTCGGTCGCCTTCAACGGTGCCGAGCCGGTGCGCGCCGCCAACCTTGCCGCGTTCGCCAAGGCCTTCGCCCCGGTGGGCTTCGACGCCAAGGCCTTTCTGCCCTGTTACGGCATGGCCGAAGCGACGCTGTTCATCTCCGGCGTCGGTCGAGAGGAATGCTACGGCACCTGCACGATCAGCCAGGAACGGTTGGAACAGGGCCAGGCCACCGAACCCGATGCGGACGAACCCAGTTTCACCCTGGTGGATTGCGGTGTCCCCCGGCCCGATCACCGCGTAGCCATTCACGATCCCGGCGATGGCCGCGCCCTGCCCGACGGCCAGGTCGGCGAGATCTGGTTCTCCGGCGCCAGCGTGGCCATGGGTTACTGGAACGATCAGCCGCTCACCGAACGCACCTTCATGGCGGAGCCCGACGGATGGCGCACCGTTCGCACTGGCGATCTGGGCTTTCTTCGCGGGGGTCGGTTGTACGTCACGGGCCGACTCAAGGATCTCATCATCATTCGCGGCCGCAACATCTATCCCCAGGACGTGGAACAGGCCGTCGAGGCCTGCGATCCGCCGCTTCGACAAAACGGGAGTGCGGCCTTTTCCGTCTTCGCCGATGGCGACGAGCGACTGGTGATCGCCGTCGAGGTGGCGCGAACCGCCGCTCGTGGTTTGGATGCCAAGGCGCTGGTAGAAAAGATTCGGGCATTGGTGGCCGCGCGATTCGAAATCCAGACGTACGCCGTCCTGCTGCTGCGTCAGGGCGGCCTGCCCAAAACATCGAGCGGCAAGGTGCAGCGCCATGCGGCCTGCCAGGGGTACCTGCGCGGCGACCTGGCCCTGCTTCATTCGGATCGGCTCCAATGGCCGGCGGAATCGGTGGCGATTCCCGAAATCGATGTGGACGCCCTGGTCAAGGCCGATGGCCCCACCCGACTGAGCGAGGTGCGGCCCTTCGTCCACGCCGTGGCCACCAGCCTGCTGGCTTGCGCGCCGGACAGCTTCGCCCCTACGACGCCGCTGCTGCACCAGGGCCTGGATTCCCTCACGGCGATCCACCTGCAACATCGGCTGCAATCCGATCTTCGTCTGCGGTTGCCGTTGGCGATGCTGCTCGGCGGGGCCTCGGCCGAAGCGCTGGCCGAGCACTGCGTTCGGGAGCTCGGTGCGCTCGCTCCTGTGGACGATCGACCCGAAGCCACCGACCAGCCCTCCCGCTTTCCGCTCACCGACAACCAGCGCGCGCTCTGGTTCCTCACCAAACTCGCGCCCCACAACAGGGCCTACCACCTGTGCTACGCCTTTTCGCTCACGGCCGAATACGACCTTGGCGCGTTGCGCGCCACCTTCCAGGCTCTGGCGGCGCGCCACCCCAGCTTGCGGACCCGAGTCACGGAAATCGATGACGCGCCCTGGGCGGAAGTTGTCCCTTGTGACGCGTTTGACGTGACCCTCGTGCCGGCGGGTCACCTGGGTGATGACTCGCTGCAAGCTGCAGTCGCGGAGGCCGCCCGGCGACCTTTCGATTTGACCGAGGAACTCCCGTTCCGCGTCACGCTCTTTACTTGTGCACAGCCCCACGACGTGTTGCTGGTGGGGTTCCATCACCTGGCCGCGGATTTCCAGTCCATGAGCGTGTTGCTCAAAGAGTTGCCCTTGATTTATGCCGCCAAGCGCCAGGGCCGTCGGTTACCCCAATCCCTGGAGACGGCCCACTACGCCGATTTCGTGGCGCATCGCCAAACCTGGCTGGCGAGCCCCGCGCACGGTGACACCCTCGAATTCTGGAGTCGACGCCTCGCCGGTGAGGTGCCGGTGCTCAAGCTGCCGGAGGATCGGCCGCGTCCCAGCCGAACCGGGCTGGTGGGCCGCGCCCAGACGTTTACGTTGACTCCGGCGCTGACCGCGCGGCTGCGTGCGCTCGCCCAGGCGCGGGAAACGACCATGAACACCACCCTCATGGCCGCCTTCCAGGCGCTGCTCCACCTCTATTCCGGCGAGTCGTCGATCTGGATCGGCACGCCCTGCGCCGATCGGCCGGAGCCGCGTTTTTTCGATTTGGTGGGCTACTGCGTCAATACCTTGGTCCTGCGCGCCCATTTCGGGCCGAACACGAGTTTTGGCGATCTGCTGGACGAAGCCCGCGTGGAGTTGCAATCGGCCCTGGCCCATCGCGACCTTCCCTTTCCGCGGTTGGTGGAGCATTTGGGTCAATCGCGCCACGCCGGCCGCTCGCCGCTGTTCCAGGCGCTCTTCCTCCTGCACAAGGCCGATCACCTGGGGCCTTTGGCGCCGGCGCTCTTCGGTCGGGCCGGCGAGGAGGCGGTACTCGGCGATCTGCGGCTGGCACCCCTGCCGCTGGATTTAGGGGGCGCGCAGTTCGATGTGTCGCTGATCATGGTCGACGACGGCGTCAGCCTCAGTGGGCAGTGGATCACCAACAGCGAAATCTACTCGGAAACGACGGCCGACCGCTTGCGCAACAGTTTCCTGCGCTTTTTGGAAGTGGTGCTCGACCAGCTCGACCGACCCCTGGCCGCATTGAATCTTGCCGAGCTGGAACCGCCCCCATCTGCGCCGGTCCGCTTCCTTCCAACGAGCGCCTGTCGGCGTTTCGAGGAACAGGTCGCGCGCACGCCCGACGCGGTGGCGATTACCTCGGGTGAGGAGTCGCGTACCTACGACGAGGTCAACCGCGCGGCCAATCGACTGGCGCGTTCGTTGCGCGCCGCGGGGGTGGGCCCCGAAGTGCCGGTCGGCCTGTTTTTCCCGCGGGGGATCGACCTCTGTATCGGCCTGATCGCGATTTGGAAAGCCGGCGGTGCCTATGTGCCGCTCGATCCGGCCTACCCGCGGGAACGCCTTGCCTACACATGGAATCACGCGCGATTGTCGATCATCCTCGCCCACGGCAGCCTGGCCGATGCCTTGGCCGACTTCCCGGGCTCCGCGCTCTATGCCGACGCGATGACCTGGGAGCCGGACGATACCGACCTCGGCCTGCCCTGCGACGGCGACCGGCTCGCCCACATCATCTATACCTCGGGCTCGACCGGGAACCCCAAGGGGGTGGCGATCCGCCAGGGCGCCGTGTCGCAATTGTTGGATTGGACCCATGCCACCTTTTCGCCGGCGGACTTGGCGGGGGTCTTGGCCTCCACCTCGATCTGCTTCGATCTGTCGGTCTTCGAACTGTTCGCGCCGCTGACGTGCGGTGGCCAGGTGATCGTGGTGCCCAACGCGCTGGCTCTGGACCAGGCGCCGGCCCGCGATCGCGTCACCACGATCAATACGGTGCCGTCGGCCATGGGCGTGCTCACCCAACTGGATGCGATCCCGTCCACCACGCGCGTGGTCAACCTGGCCGGTGAAGCCCTGCACGCTTCCCTGGTGCGCGAGGTCCACCAGCAATGGCACGGCGACGAGACGGCTCGCGTGTTCAACCTTTACGGGCCTTCCGAAGACACCACCTACTCCACCTGGAGCCTGATCGAACCAGATGGCACCACCCCGGATATCGGGGTACCCCTGCCCGGCACCCAGGCGCTGATCCTCAACGAGCACCTGAATCCGGTACCGCCGGGAGCGGTCGGCGAGCTGTACTTGGCGGGAAGCGGACTCGCGCGCGGCTATTACCGCCAGCCGGGTCTGACTGCCGCGCGTTTTCTGCCCAATCCCGCGCCGTGCGTCCCGGGCGAACTCATGTACCGCACCGGAGACCTGGTGCGCCTGCTGCCCGATGGCAAGCTGGCCTATCTGGGCCGGCGCGACCATCAGGTCAAATTGCGGGGTTTCCGCATCGAGCTGGGCGAGATCGAAATCGCACTGACGCGCAACCCGCAGGTGGATTTGGCCGCCGTGGTCGTTCAGGAACCACAATCCGGGAACCCTCGGTTGGTTGCGTTTGTCACTGTCCATGCGGAGGAAGCATCGGAGGGTGATGTCGCAACCCGCCTGCGGGATGAACTGAGTCGATCCCTGCCCGCCCATATGGTGCCGGCCCTGATTTCGGTGGTGTCCGAGATGCCGCTGACGCCCAACGGCAAGATCGATCGGCGCGCATTGCCGTCGCTCGACCCGGGGGAAGTGGGTGACCAGGGCAAGGTGGCGCCTCGCAACCCCTTGGAGCGGCACTTGGTGGAGATATGGCAAGCGTGTCTGGGTGTTTCCCGGCTCGGCATTCACGACAACTTCTTCGAATCGGGCGGTCACTCGCTTCTGGCGACGCGGGTCATGGCGCGGGTCAACCGAGAGCTGGCGATTCAGGCGACCGTGGCCGACCTGTTCCGCTTCCCCACGGTCGCCGCGTTCGCGGAGATCTTCACCCAGGCCGAACCGCCCCAAGCCGCACCCAAGGCGACCGTGCAACCCTTCGAGGGCCCGGCGGAGGCGGACCATCCCGTGACCTACCAGCAGCGCTACCTGTGGCTGTGGGAGCGGATGTCACGAGTGGGCACCACCTACAGCATGCCGTTCTGCCTGGAGATCGAGGGCCCTCTGGACGAGGCCGCGCTGACGTCGGCGCTTCGGGAGGTTCACGCCCGACACGACCTGTTGCGAACGGTCTTTTTCGAACGCGACGGCGAGCCGCGCCAGCGGGTGGATGCGGCGGCGAGCCTGTCCTGGGAAGTGCGCGATCTGCGCGAGCTGCCCCTGTCCGATCGCCGTGCCGCCGCCGAGCGAGCGGCCCTCGATTTCGCGGCCGTGCCCTTCGACCTCGAACGCGGCCCCCTGCTGCGGCTGCGCTTGTGCCGCATCGATGCGACGAATCATCTGTTGGTCGTCAATCTGCACCACCTGATCGCCGATGCCTGGTCGCTGAGCGTGTTGCTGGCAGAACTTCGCCGGCTCTATCCGCCGTACGCGGGTGGCGAGGCGGCGCCTTCGGTCAGGCCCTCGCTCCAATACAGCGACTATGCGCGCTGGCAAAGGGGCCGCACTTCCGAGTGGCAGGCTTCGGTGGCCTGGTGGGAAGCGCATCTGGCCGGCGTACCCGAGGTGTTGGAACTGCCTTCGGATCGGCCGCGTCCCGCCGAACGATCGAACCGGGGCGCGACGTTTTCGTTTGCCGTCGAGCCACCGCTGGCGCGCCGGATCCACGAACTGGGACGTGCTGCAGGTGCCACCGATTTCATGGTGCTCCAGGCGGCCTTCGCGGTGCTGCTGGCCCACTACAGCCGCCAGAGCGACGTGACCATCGGCTTTCCGGCCAGCCGACGCACCGCGCCCGAGCTGGAAGCGCTGATCGGGTTCTTTGTCAACACGCTGGTCCTGCGATTCGATCTGACCGACGCCCCTCGCTTTCGCGACCTCGTGGCGCGCACGCGAACCCGGGTGCTGGATGCCCTGGCCCATGGCGACGTGCCCTTCGGCCAGTTGGTGGAGCGGTTGGCGCCGGGACGCAACCTCAGCCATACGCCGCTCTTTCAGGTGATGTTCAGTTGGCATGACAAACCACTGGAAAAATTCGAGATGGATGCGCTGACCCTGACGCCGTCGGCCCTGGCGCGCGATACGGCCAAGTTCGACTTGCTTCTGGAGATGCGTGGCGACGCGGACGGTCTGGAAGGTGCCCTGGAGTACAGCACCGATCTGTTCGACGAGGCAACGGTCGCGCGCATGATGCACCATTTCGTGGTGCTGCTGGACCACCTGGTGCAGGAGCCCGACATCCCCGTCGATCGAGTTTCGCTGTTGACATCCCGTGAACGGGAGAAGTTGGCGCGCGGGTTGGCGAAGCCGTTGCCCGCGGCACCGTCCGCGTTGAACGCCGCCCAGTGGATTGCGGCCCAGGCGGCGCGTGACCCGGAGGCGCCGGCGCTGATCGTGGGAACGCGGTGCTGGTGTCGTCGCGAGCTGAACCAGGCCGTCAACCGCCTGGCGCATCGCCTGATCCGTCATGGCTTGGGACCCGAGAGCCGCGTGGCCGTGTTCCACGAACGCGATGAAGATCTGGTCATTGCGATGCTCGCCGTGCTGGCGGCGGGTGGCGCCTACGTGCCACTGGATCCCAATTACCCCGCGAACCGAATCGCCTTCTCACTGGAGGACGCCCAAGTCGACCTGGTGCTCAGCCAGCAAACGTTGCGGGACAGGCTCCCGCCTACCGACGCCGAGATCTGGTGCCTGGACGCCATGCGGGAGGAGCTATCCGATCAGCCGACCCATCCGCCCGCACGATGGGCCGACGGTGAAGCCTTGTCGCATCTGATCTACACGTCCGGGTCTACCGGGCGGCCCAAGGCCGTGGCGATTCGCAATGCGGCGGTGACGGCCCTGCTGAGCTGGATGGGCGAGGCCTACGACGAGGACGAGTTGCGGGTCGTGCTGGCCTCCACCTCGATTTGCTTCGATCTTTCCGTGTTCGAGCTGTTCGGGACCTTGGCTCACGGCGGCACCGTGGTGCTCGCCGAAAACGCGTTGCACCTGCCCGAACTGCCCGCCCGCGATCGCATCACCCTGATCAACACGGTGCCGTCGGCCATGCGCGAGCTGACGCGGTTGGCGGCGATCCCGGCTTCGGTCGTGACCGTCAATCTCGCCGGTGAACCGCTGAGCCGGTCGTTGGTGGATGCCATTTTCGCGGGATCGTCGGTCGGCCGCGTCCTGAACCTCTACGGTCCCAGCGAGGACACCACCTACTCCACCTGGTGCGCGGTGCCCTATCCAGCGGAGGCCTCGCCCACCATCGGCTCGCCGTTGCCCGGCACCCGAGCCCTGGTGCTCGATCGCCACATGAACCTGGTGCCCGTCGGCGTGCCCGGCGAGCTCTATCTCGGCGGTGCGGGTCTTTCGCGCGGCTATCTGGGCCGGCCGGCAGCCACCGCCGGGAGCTTCCTGCCCGATCCGTTCACCAGCCAGCCCGGGGCGCGCCTCTACCGCACCGGTGACCTGGTTCGGAGGTTGCCGAGCGGTGAGTTCGCCTTTCTTGGTCGGGCCGATCACCAGGTCAAGATTCGCGGGTTCCGCATCGAACCGAGTGAGGTTCAGGTGGTGCTCGACCGGCATGGTTCCGTTCGCGAGAGTCTGGTCCTGGTCAACAAGGACGACCCCGAGAACCCCCGGTTGGTGGCCTACGCGGTCGCCGAAGGGGATTCGTCCTCCGCGATGTCGGAACTCCAGTCCTACCTGAAGGCCGAATTGCCGGCGCACATGGTTCCCAGCGGATGGGTGATCCTGGATCGCTTCCCGCTCACGCCCAACGGAAAAATCGATCGATCGGCCCTGCCCAAGCCCCAATCCGCCGGGAGTGAGACTGTGGGGCGGGAACCCGCGACGCCCACCGAAGTGGCGCTGGCGCACATGTGGTGCGAGGTATTGCATCTCGAAACGATCGACGTGGACGCCGACTTCTTCGCGCTGGGCGGTCATTCGCTGCTGGCGACGCGCCTGGTGTCCCGCATTCGCGAGACGATGGGTCGCGAACTGGCCCTTCGGGTTCTGTTCCAGCACCCCACCATCGCGCGATTGGCCCGGGTCGTCGATGCCGCGGCGGCGTCCGCCCCCGTGGACGTGATCGTGCCGGTCCCGCGCGACGGCAGGCTCGGCCTCTCCCTGGCCGAAGAGCGCCTCTGGATTCTCGATCGCCTTTCGCCAGGAGATCCCACCTACAACATGGCCAGCGCGTTCCGCATGCGTGGCCCCCTCGATGTGGATCTGTTCCGCGACGCGATCGAGGCCACGGTCGCCCGGCACGAAACCCTGCGGACCAGCTATCACCAGGATGGCTCGGGCAAGCCTTATCGCCGCATCCATCCCGCCTTGACGATTCCCTTGACGCGGACCTTCGTGGACACTGTGGATGAAGGGCTCTTGCAAACCGAGCTGGCGGCCCTCGCCGCCGAGACTTTCGCCTCGTTCGACCTGGAGAAGGCGCCGCTGGTGCGCGTTCACCTGGTGCGCTTGGCGGAGGAGCACCACGTCCTGTTCTTCTGCATGCACCACATCGTCGGTGACGGCTGGTCCATCAGCGTGTTCATGCGCGAGGTCGGCGAGCACTACCGTGCAGCCTCCCGCAACCAGCGACCCGACCTGCCCGAATTGGCGGTGCAGTACGTGGATTATGCCCAATGGCAGCGCGACGTGCTCGGCGGCCCCCGGTCCGACGAACGCGAGGCCTTCTGGCGCAACCGGCTCGAGGGCGCGCCGCTGGAGCTTCCATTGCCGACGGACTACCGGCGACGGGAATTCGACAAGCACCGCGCGGCCAGGGTCACTTGGTCGTTGGACGAGGCGGAAACCGGTCGGGTCCACGACTTCGCCCAGCGCATCGGCGCCACGCCCTTCATGATCCTGTTGGGCGTCTACGGCGTCCTGCTCAGCCGCCTCAGCGGTCAGGACACGGTATTGGTAGGGACGCCGGTGGCGGGTCGCGGCCGGGCCGAGATCGAGCCGCTGATCGGGTTCTTCGTCAACTCGTGCGTGCTCCGCCTGGACGTGGATCGCACCCGGAGCTTCCTGGCACTGATGGAGCGCGTACGCACGGAAACGTTGGCGGCCTTCGAGCACAGCGACCTCACCTTCGAGCGACTCATCGAGCTGATCCAGCCCGATCGGGACCCGACGCGCACGCCCATCTTCCAGGCGTTCCTCAATGTGCTGGAGGCGCCGATGGCGGTGGACGGCATTCCCGGCATCGCCATCGAGGAGCTACCGGACTTCGTGCCGACCTACGCCAATTTCGACCTGACGCTCTACGTGCGCGAGCGGGAAGGGCGCATGACCTTCAAGCTGGTGTACAACAGCGGGTTGTTCGGCACCGATCGCATGGAGATCTTCGCCGAGCAGTTTCGTCGGTGGCTGGTCGACTCGGTCCGTCAGCCGGAGTGTCTCGTCGGCGACCTCCGAACGATCACCCCGTCGAGCGCGCTTCGTTTGCCGAATCCCGGTGACCCGATCGCCAAGTCGTGGCCCGGGCCGATCCACGAGCGCTTGACGCACATGGTGCGGAACCTGGGCGATGCGCCCCTGATCCGAGATCATCGTGGCGCCATCGGATATACCGTCTTCGAGGCGCGGTGCAACCAGTTGGCCCACCTGCTGCACGCCAGGGGCGTGGCGAAGGGTCGGGGCGTGGCGATCTACGCCTACCGCTCAGCGGCCTTGCCCTGGGCGATTCTGGCCACCTTCAAGAGCGGCGGACATTACTTCATCCTGGACCCGGCCTACCCCGAACCGCGCCTGCGCGAAATCGTGACGGCGGTCCGACCCGATTTCGTGCTTCATCTCGAGGAGGCGGGCCCCATGCCGGCTTCCCTGGCCGAGGACCTACGCGCGGTGCCCCGGCTCACCCTGCGGGATCCTCGCGAACCCGAGGCGAACCTGGACGATCTGCCGAGCGTGCCACCGGCCGTCGAGATCGACGCCGAGGACACCGCGTTGATCGGGTTCACCTCGGGGTCGACGGGCAAGCCCAAGGGGATCCGCGCCCTCCACGGCTGCCTGACCCCGTTCCTGGACGCTCAGGCCGAAACCTACGGTTGGGGGCCGTCCGATCGCTTCAGCATGCTTTCGGCCCTCGCGCACGATCCGTTGCAGCGCGACCTGTTCACGCCCCTGTGGGTGGGCGCCCAAATCAGTATCCCGCACCCGGACCGAATGGGCGAGCCGGGTCAGCCGGTGTCGTGGATGGCCGAGGAAGGCGTCACCGTGGCGAACCTGACGCCGGCGATGGTGCGTTTGCTGGTGCAACAGGCCCGGCAGGTGCGATTGCCCGACCTGCGCCAGTGCTTCACCATCGGCGAGACCCTGACTCGCCAGACGGTGAGCTCCCTGCGCGAGGTAGCGCCGGACGTGCGGGTCGTCAACCTGTACGGGACCACCGAAACGTCGCGGGCTTTCGCCTACTACGAGGTTCCCGAGGCGGCGACCGATGAGCTGCCCGAGGAGATCCCGTTGGGATGCGGCCGCGAGGGCGCCCAGGTCCTGGTGTTGGATGCGGACCTGCGACCGGTCGGCGTGGGCGAAGTGGGCGAAATCTACGTTCGCAGCCCGTTCTTGACCGCCGGTTACCTGGACGACCCGGCCGCGACGGCGGAGCGCTTCCTGGTGAACCCTTTCGGTTCGGATGAAGCGGATCGCATGTATCGCACCGGGGATTGGGGTTCATACGACGCCGCCGGCCAGATCCACTTTCGCGGGCGTCGTGATGGCCAAATCCAGGTGCGCGGCTTCCGGGTGGAGCTGGCGGAGATCGAGGCCAAGATCGCCGCGTTCGGTGTGGCGCAAGCGGTCGTTCGGCCGCGCCGGTCGGCGCCGGATCAACTGGTCGCCTACCTGGTGGGCGTGGACGATCCGCAGGCCCTGCGGGCGCATCTGTCGGCGCGGCTGCCGGGCTTCATGGTACCGGCGGCCTTCGTGGCGTTGGCGGCATTGCCGCTGACTCCGGCCGGCAAGTTGGACGAGCGCGCCTTGCCGGAGCCCGAGATGGTGGCCCAGCGTGCGTACGTCGCGCCGCGCAACGAGGTGGAACACGAGGTGTGCGAGATTTGGCGCGAGGTGCTGGACGTGGACCGGGTCGGCATTCACGACGACTTCTTCGAGCTGGGCGGCCATTCGTTGATGGCCAGCCAGGTCACGGCGCGGATCGAGGGGGCGATGGGCGTGCAGATTTCGCTGGCGCAGTTGTTCCAGCGGCGCACGGTCGAGGCCTTGGCCGAGCAGGTGCAGCGTCTCGTCTGGGCGCGCGACTTGGCGGCGGTACCGGCGGGCTCCGAACCCGGGGAGGAGGAGCGGGACAGCTTCGAGTTCTAGTCCACGAACCGGTCCACGAAATCTGTCCACTAAAAACACGAAAAAACACGAACAGGATACGCCAGGCATTGCCTGCCCAGTGAAGCGATCGCTTATTCGATGGGTGTCAGGAGACTGATCTGTTGTTTCTCAGTAGGTTACCTCTGAAAACCAGGAGATTACTCCCGTGTTCGCAGGGGAGATTTTTCGTGGCTTTTCGTGGAACTCGTGGATAAAAACACGAAATGGAAACTTCCGGCCTCGTTCACAAAGCCTTCCGGATCGTTCTTGGTTACCGGGAAAGAACCGCCCACGAATCACACGGATGACACGGATATGCACCCGCTCGACCATCGCCTCCCAGGACCTCTTGGGGTTAACATCAATTACTCCAGATTTTTAGATGTGACTGTCCTCCTGGCTCCGTAACCGGGTGGATACTTTTTCGTGGCTTTTCGTGTATTTGGTGGACAAAAACACGAACAGGATACTCCCGACATGTCCTTCCCAGTGATCTGATCGCTTCTACGATGGGTTTCCGGAACACATCCTGTTGTTTATCAGTCTGTTAGCTCCCTGAACAAAAACATTGCCCAAAAGGCCGACGGGTTTGATTTCTTTGTGGCGACGCGTCACACGCGGCATTTGATGACTCGTCCACGAATACGAATGCAGTCATTCCGTCCGAGGCCTATTGCGATGTTTTTCCCGGTACCGAACACAAATTCAGATACTTCAAAATAACAAATCATTCTGCATAAACAATTGATATTTTTGATCTTAAGCTCGGTCTCTTGTCAGCACATCTGTCGTGTGCCAACCATGGGTCCTGTCTATTCGTGTGGATTCGTGTGATTCGTGGACGATTTTTTTTGGTGCGGCAAGGGGTCTGAAAGCCAGAGATCGGGCGGTTTCAAGAGTCGTTAACTAAAGTTTTAGTTGATATTTAACTAAGGTTTTAGTTAGAATCGTCCGGTGCTCGACCAGTAGATTTTCTTTGGATATAACTTGCTTCCTATCAGCGGATTGTCTCGTTTTATCGCGGTGCCCCGGATCCAGGCTGGTCGGTTGAATTCCGCCTGGTTTGGGCTACCGTCACCATTTTATTATTTGATTTCACGAGGAGTACCCCATGCCGATTTGCGATTCGAGCCAGGACCTGAAAGCGCCACGAGCCGTACGCGGAACGAGAGGCGCGCGATCCCAAATCACGAAGGGTCGGATCATCGGTGCATGGTTCCTTTTACTGTGGTCGCTGCCGATCGCCAGTTACGGTCAAAGCGTCGCCTTGTCCTTTGACGACGGCCTCGACCCGCGCACCCATGCCCATGCAACCGCTACCAATCATGCCATCTTGAAAGCGCTGGCCGAAGCCCAAGTTTCATCGATCTTCTTCGTCGCTGGAGGACGGGTGGACAGCCCGGAGGGCCTGGCGTTGGTTCGAACCTGGGGCGAGTCCGGCCACGCGGTGGCCAACCATACCTACGCTCACGCGAATTACGGCTCGAAGCGCACGACCCTCGCCGCGTTCATGGCCGATATCGAGCGCAACGAGCGGTTGTTGGAGCGGTACCCCGGTTGGACCAAGCGCTTTCGGTTTCCCTACCTGAAGGAGGGGGAGACCGCGGAAAAGCGGGACGGCCTGCGCGTTTGGCTGAAGGAACGTGGGTACCGATCGGGTGCGGTGAGCATCGATGCAAGCGACTGGTACTACGATCGACGCTACGTGGCCTGGCGCGACACGCATCCTGGCGGCGATCCGTCCGCTTACCGAGCAGCCTACCTGGAGCACCTGTGGCAACGGGCGAACTACTACGACGACCTGTCCCAACGACTGTTCGGCCGCAGTGTCCCGCACGTGCTGCTGCTCCACGTCAACCAGATCAACGCGGCCTTTCTCGGGGACGTGGTGGCCATGTTCCGTGCCAAGGGCTGGACGTTGATCGATGCGGCGCAAGCGTTTCAGGACCCGGTTTACGCCATGGAGCCCAAGGTGCTGCCGGCCGGAGAAAGCCTGCTGTGGTCGTTGGCCAAGCAGCGGGGCATGGCGGACCTGCGCTACCCCGCCGAAGACGGCCGATACGAAAAACCCCTGCTCGACAAGCTCGGACTGTGACCCTGATCCCGAGCACCGGCAGCTCGAAGACCGTGACACCATATTGGCTACCTTGGGACCGCCAACAACGGGGGGACGCGAAGGGCGAACCAAGCCCGAAACGCGATTGGATTTGCGCGTGACTGCTTGATAGGGAAGCCCTTGAAAGGAACAAGTCACGGATAGAATCCGTCCTTTTCTTGAAAAAAGCGTAAAATGGAAGAAGACCCTAACAACGTGCATTCGCCAAAATCCCCCGACCCCCCTGGGGGCGGGCCGGACGAAAGGGAGCCATCCCCTCGGGGCTGCCGTCCCTACTGGCGCATCATCATGACTTCCGTTCCCGTAGGAAGTGCGACCCTGCGTACCGTTTTGGTTGCGGGTCTGCGTGACCGACGATTCGATTTCCGAAGGTTCCACAGAAACCAAGCTCGTTTCTCGTTCTGAGAGGTAGAACTGTCCCGGTCCAACAAGGAGCCGATATGGCGGACGCGCCCAGGAATCGCAAGGAGTCCAGTCCCCAAAAAGAAAACCTCTTTGAGATGCCGACAGGGAAAGCGTCTGATAAGCGGGGAGACAAGGTTCGCAAGACCCCTTTGCTCGACGAAGATCGGAATCACCACGTTTTCGGTGATGATGTTCCTACCAAGGTGGGTTCCGGTTCCACCGAAAACGACCTGGACCCCGAAACGATTGGATCCTATCGAATTGTCGAGGAGCTGGGCCGCGGCGGCATGGGCACCGTTTACCTGGCGGAGCAAACCGGAACCGTCACAAGGAAAGTCGCCCTGAAAGTGGTGCATGCCAGCCTGCACCACTCAACGGCCCTGGCGCGCTTCGCGGCGGAACGTCAGGCCATGGCACGGCTGTCTCATCCGCATGTGGCGCAACTCTTTGAAGCGGGCACCACGGCACAGGGTTTCCCGTTTTTTGCGATGGAGTACATCGAAGGCGAAACCCTGGCTCGGTATTGTGAACGACGAAAACTCTCCGTGACGGATCGCCTTCGCTTATTCACCAACATCTGCGAAGGGGTCCAGCATGCGCACCAAAAAGGCGTGCTGCATCGCGATCTGAAGCCCTCCAACATCATGGTTGTGGAGCACGAAGGCCAGGTCGTCCCCAAGATCATCGATTTTGGCATCGCGAAGGCGATCGACCACCCGCTCGTCGACCACACGTTGACACGGGGTGGCATTCTTGGGACGCCGGCCTACATGAGCCCCGAAGCCCTTCAATCTCCGGAACTGGTCGATACGCGCAGTGATGTGTATTCTCTGGGCCTGGTGCTCTACGAATTGTTGGCGGGGATCGGTCCGAAACGCGAATTTGTAGGTCCGATTCCGAAACCGATGCATTCCGGGGAGATCAAAGGCCCCAGCACGCGGGTTTCCGATTTGGAGAACGCGTCGCTTGAGAAAATTGCCGGCGAACGCGGACTCAGTCCCAGTGCTTTCGTGAACACCCTCAAAGGTGACCTGGATTGGATCACCTTGACGGCCATCGATCCGGACCCGGACCGTCGCTACGGGTCGGCCGCGGAACTTGCCGCCGACATCGAACGATATCTATCGCACTATCCGATCCAGGCGAGACCGCCCCGGCTCACCTATCAACTGGCCAAATACCTATATCGCTATCGAGTCGGCGTTGTCGCGGGAACCGTCGCCTTGCTGGCGCTGATTGCCGGGGTGATCGGCACTTCCGCCGGCATGATCAAAGCGCAGCGCGCCGAATTGGAGGCTCGTCTTCAGGCACGACGCGCGAACAGCGAAGCCGAGGCCGCAACGCAGATCTCGGATTTTCTGACGGAATTATTCACGCTCTCGGACCCTTCGGAAGCCCGCACCGAAGAATTGACCGTGCGAGAACTCCTCGACCGGAGCGCGGCCAACATGGCCACCAAGCTCGGGGACCAACCGGTCATCAAGGCCAGACTGTTGCAGGCCATGGGCGAGGTCTATTCCAACCTGTCTCTCTACAAAGAGGCCGAGGGCCAGTTCGAACAGGCGGTCGCCCTGCGGGAGGCCGAATTCGGCGAACACCCTGATCTGGCGGCAAGTCTCATTTGGCTTGGATCGACGAACAACAGCTTGAACCGGCTCGACAAAGCCCAATCCTTGTTTGAGCGTTCCATGGCCATGGCCGAATCGCTCGAAGGACCCGAGAGTTTGTTGGTCGTGAATTCCCTGGTGGGGCTCGCCAGCATTGCCGTCAATCGGGGCCAATACCGCGAGGGCGAGAAAATCCATCGAAAGGCCCTCTCCATCTGCGAAAGGGCCGTGGGTGATGATCATTGGGAGACGGCGACCGTCATGAGAAGTCTCGCACTGAACTTGGAAGTTCTGGGACGGACCGAAGAGGCGCTCGCGTACCGGAAAAAATATCTCCTGATCGTGGAAAAGAGCAAAGGAAAAGATAGTTACCACAGTATTCGCGGACATTATACGGTCGGCTATAGCCTTTTAAGATTAAACCGTTTAGAGGAAGCGGAGCAGTATCTCCAGAAAGCGCTCCGTCTCGCCGAAACCCAACTGGAGCCGGGACACGGTTACATCTTGCGGGCCTTGTGGAATTTTGGCGATCTTCGCTATGTGCAAAAGCGGTATCGCGAAGCCGAGGAATTCTACGGTCAGGCATTGAGGTCGGTGGAGATCAGCCTGCCGAGAGGCCATCCGGAACAGATCGTCTTGCTCGGCAGACAGGGGCATGCCATCCTGAATCAAGGCAGGATCAAGGATGCCGAGAAACCGTTCGAAACGGCGCTTCAGCTCGCCAAGGAAGCGGACGATACCCTGACGCTCGTTTGGAGCCATTACGACTTAAGCGCCACCGGCCGAATGAAAGGCGATTTCGACCAGGCCGAGACGCACCTTGCGAAGGCCCGAGAATTATGGATCGCACAGGTTGGCCCCGAGGCGTTGGAGATCGGATTTGCCGATTTCTATCTGGCCAATATTCGCCGGGACCAGGGCCGATATCGGGAGGCCGAAGCGCTCTACTTGCAAAGCTTCGCCCTGTACGAAAAAAACAAGGCCAACCCAGACGATCTGGCCGAATTGGCTGGCGAGTACGCGGATTTGTTACGCATGATGGATCGGGACGAGGAGGCGGAATCGCTGCTTGCCCGGTATCCGAACCCTTAGATGATCCTCGAACGCACGTAGGCGAGACGAAAAAAACCGTTCACAGGGAAGGGCATACCGGGGTCTTCACTTGTCCACGAAAAACACGAAAAAACACGAAGACAACGCCAAGAAAAGCTTGGCGCAAACTGACTGGGTTCAAGTCCCAGTGGAGTAAGGGGTTAACCACCCGCTCCTACCGAGTGTTGCGCACGGGAAGGAGACCGGAAAGAAAGGAGGAAACCAGACAACGAAAGGCTCCCCTTGGGAAACCAGGCCCACGTAATTGTCAGCGGGGGGTACCGAGGTAAACAGCGGGGAGCAAGTCGAACAACTCGTGCGAAGTGTACACAGGGAACCATTTGGGCCAGAGGGAGGCCGTACCTCCTGAAGCCAAATCAGCCTCGATAACATTGTGAATCTCGTCGGTGAGCGTGTTTTGTGGCGCGAAACCAACACAAGCAGTCCGCGTTGGTGAGGGCTGTGAGGGGCGAGCGGGGTCAAAGGGCCTGGCACGAATGGGGAGTTGCGAACCAGGAACTTGGGAGGCCTCACCCCCCCTGGAATAGAAACAGGTAAGGCGGCACCAACCATACGGGAGGCCCGCTGATGGGGAATGGGGAGTCGGACGACCTCATAGTACTCGGAGAGCGGGAGAGCCGCTCACAGGGGGAAGGGGGTCGCGATCAGATGGAGCTTTCAAGGGACCACACCACTGAGAAGGAGGTCGGCCGTGAGTGTGTCAACAGCATTGGAAGGAATAGCGAACAAGGCGAAGCGGGACGGGTCGCACCGATTTGTGAATCTGTATCGGTTGCTGAACGAAGAATCGCTCCACATGGCTTGGAAGGAACTGAACAAAAGGGCGGCAGCGGGCATCGACAAGGTGACGGCTGCGGAGTACGGCCGAGATCTGGACAAGAACATCGAGGAGCTGGTGAAGCGGCTGAAAGAGAAACGCTACAGGGCGACGCCGATTCGAAGGCAGTACATCCCGAAGAGTAACGGGAAGATGCGGCCTTTGGGAATCCCGGTACTTGAGGACCGATTGGTGCAGCGTGCCACGGTGATGATTCTGGAAGCGATCTACGAGCAGGATTTCCTGGCGGTGAGCCATGGCTACCGGCCAGGAAAGAGTGCGAAAGGTTGTGTGAAAGAACTGCGGGACGAACTGCAATTCGGTGGGTACCGGTACGTGGTAGAGGCGGACATCAAGGGATTCTTCGATCATCTGGATCACGATCTGCTGATGAAGATGCTGGCTCATCGGATCAACGACAAGAGCCTGCTGCGGCTGATCAAGAAATGGATGATCGTGGGGGTGCTGGAGCCGGAAGGCATGACGATTCACCCCAAAACGGGAACCCCGCAAGGGGGAATCATCTCACCGATCCTGGCGAACGTCTACCTGCACTACGTGCTGGACTTGTGGGCGATGAAGCCGTTTGGGAATCACTGTCACGAGCGGGTGAAGTACGTGCGGTATGCGGACGACTTCGTATGCGCATTCGTGTCCAAAATGGATGCGGAACGGTTTTACGAAGAACTGCCGGTGAGACTGGCGAAGTTCAACCTGTCGTTAGCCGAAGACAAGACGAGGATTCTGAAGAGTGGTTGGTGCTGGGGAAAGATGGCGCAAGCCTTCGACTTCCTGGGATTTACCCTAAGGTGGGATAAGGACCGTAAGGGCCGTCCCTACTTGCGACGGAAGACCTCGCGAAAGAAGCTGGAGCAGGGAGCCCGAGAGATGAAAGAGTTCATCAAAGCTCATCGCTCGCTGAAGCTGCCGAAGCTGATCGAGAGAGTGAATACGAAGCTGAGAGGTCACTACGAGTATTTCGGGGTGATCGGGAACAGCCGAGGCATTCAGGAATTTGCGAGAATCGTCACGAGACTCTTGTTCAAGTGGCTGAATCGCAGAAGTCAGAAACGGAGCTTCAACTGGGAAACCTTCGAAGGGATGATCAAACGGCTGGGCCTATTGAGGCCGAGGATCACCGAAGAGAGGGACAATCAGCTCAAGCTACCATTCCTCCGTTGAGCCGAGTACGGAAGCGAATCTGATCGAAGAGCCCGGTGCGGTAGTTCCGCACGCCGGGATCTGTGCGGGGGCTGTCGGGCAACCGGCAGTCCTACCGCGACTAGACAGGACCCATGTGTGACACACGAGGGATGCTCTGAGAAGAGCCCGAGCTTGACATTCAAAATATCAATCGCTTGTGAAGATCCATTTGTCATTTTGAATCATGTGGGTTTGTGTTCGGTTCCGGGAAAAGCGCAATAGCCTCGAATGGAATGGCTGTATTCGTATTCGTGTGGATCCGTGTGATTCGTGGACAAGTCATCAACTGCCGCGTGTAACGCGTCCCCACAAAGGAACCAAACCCGTCGGCCTTTTGGGCAACGGGTCCGTTCTGGGAACTAACAGACTGATAGACAACAGAATGTGTTCCGGAAACCCATCGGAGACGCAATTACCTCACTAAGCAGGCCATGCTAGAAGTTTCCATTTCGTGTTTTTGTCCACTAAATCCACGAAAAAACACGAAAAACGCTTCCCCGGTACTCGCGTTCGCGGGCTGGCAGTTCGGTTGGTGGGAGCTGATGAACAACTCTTGGTTTCCAGGTGTCACATTCTGATAAGTAACAAAAGGAAACCTGTCGACCGACATGCTCGGGTGGGTCCATATTCGTGTCAATCGGTGTGATTCGTGGACCTGACTTCCCGCTTCCCGAGAACCACCCTTGATGACCTGGCGATCGGGGATGGAAGTTTCCACTTCGTGTTTTTGTCCACTAAATCCACGAAAAAACACGAAAAACGCTTCCCCGGCACTCGCGTTCGCGGCCTGGTAGTTCGGTTGATGGGAGCTGATGAACAACTCTTGGTTTACAGGTGTCACATTCTGATAAGTAACAAAAGGAAACCTGTCGACCGACATGCTCGGGTGGGTCCATATTCGTGTCAATCCGTGTGATTCGTGGACCCTGACTTCCCGGTTCCCGAGAACCACCCTTGATGACCTGGAGATCGAGGCTGGAAGTTTCCATTTCGTGTTTTTGTCCACGAAATACACGAAAAGCCTGGCCAGCGAACTCGGGAGTAACCCATCGAAGACGCGATCACCTCACTGGGCAGGCCATGCTGGAAGTTTCCATTTCGTGTTTTTTCGTGTTTTTAGTGGACAGTTTTGGGCCCCGTTCGCGGATCAATTGAGCTTGATCACGCCTCCGGACACCGTGACGTCGGGACCGCCGGTAATCTTCACCGAGCCGCCGGCCTTCAAGTTGAGATTGGCCGAGGCCTCGATACTGACTTCGGTCCCCTTGATACTGACTTTGCCCGCGCGGTTCAGGGTGATCTTGGAGGCCCCGCAACTGATCGAAATCTGCATGCCCGCCTTGATCTTGCGCATCAACCCGGTCTCTTCCGCATACATCAACCCGACGGCCGTGTTCATCGCGCCGCCGACCTGAATGCCGTAGACGCCGCCGACGGTGGTCGACTTCGCGCCGAGCACCGTCTCCACCGACGCCTTGCCGATCGTTTGCGACCGCGCGCCGCCGACCTGCTCGACCAGGTTGTCGCCCACCGATTTGCTGTTGTTGCTGCCGATGATGGTCGACTTGTTCGCCCCGACACTTTCGGCCACGTTGGCGCCCACCACCGATGTCTCGTTGGCGGCAATCGTGGACATCTGGTTGTTGCCCACCAGGTTCACGGCATTGTTGCCCGTCACGCGGTGGGTGTCTTTGGCGACCCGCGTAATCTGGTCGTTGCCCACCACCGTCGCCTGGTTGTTGGCCACGGCAATGCTCTGGATGTTGTTGACCACCACCGTCTGGTTGGCGGCCACCGCTTCCATGTGGTTGTTGCCGACCGATACCGAGCGGTTGTTGGCGACCGAGGTCGATTGATCGTTGCCGACCCCGTGGGTCTGGTTGCGGTTGATGTTACTGGTCTGGTCGTTGCCGATGCTGACCTGGCGATTGTTGCCGACCGACATCGTCTGGTTGCAGCCGACGCTGATGGACTGGCAGTGCCCCACCGAGGTGCTCTGGTCGTGGCCGATGTTGCGGGTCTGGTCGTTGACGACCAGGATGTTCATGTCCTTTTCCGAACGCACGTCGAACAGTTCCTTGCCATCCGTGTCGTCGAACATGATGTGGTGATCCTTGATCGTCTTGATGATGTTCTGGTACTTCTCGGCCGGTCCCAGTGGCGCCGGGTTCATGTCGTTGTAGGCCCTGCCCACCACGATCGGGTGATCGGGATTGCCCTGGAGGAACTCGACCAGGACCTCTTGACCCACGCGCGGAATGAACTGGATGCCGAAATCGCGACCCGCGTAGTTGTTGCTGACCCGCACCCACATGGACGAGTGATCGCTCCACGGCCCTTCGCGATCCCAGTGGAACTGCAATTTACAGCGACCCATTTGGTCCAGGTACACCTCGGCGCCTCCGGGCCCGGTGACCTTGGCGGTCTGGAGACCGTAGACCTTGGGCACCGGCGTCTGCGGTACTTGGCGGTAGGGAATGTCCGTGCTGACGGCTTTCCACTTGCAGTGGAAATGGCCCTGCTCGGCCTGGATGTGGATGTCCGAGAGCAGCCAGCTCTTGTTGACCTCGGGCAGGTAGTGGCCCTTCAGTTTGAAGCGATAGCCGCAGCCGAAGGAGCGACAGTTCGATTCACCGGCCAAATCCACCATTTGCGAGGCCAGCCCCTGGCTGAGGACCGCGGCCATTTGCGCGCCGCGGCCGCCATCTTCGTAGAGCGAGTTGTGGCAGTAGAGTTCCGTACCGCCAGGCGCGCCGGCTCCCTGGACGGAGGAACCCGCCATCAGTTGGGTGCCGGACGTGGTGTAATTGTAATCGTGGCAGGCGACCGCACCGGTGCCCAGGTTGAGGCCGTACTGCACCGCGAACAGCGCTTCCCGATCTTTTTCCTTGAGCTGGCGTTCCTCGTCGTAGACCGCCACTTCGTCGGGCTTGCAGGCCGGATGGGCCCCGATGTGGTCGGCGAACACGATTTGGCGCTCGAAGTGATCGTAAAAGTAATAGGCGCCCTCGGCTTCCAACAGACGGTGAATGAAGTTCAAATCGGATTCGTTGTACTGCAGGGTGTACTCGCGCTCGGCGAACGAACCCCTGGTTTTCCAGGTATGGCTCACGCCCATGCCGCCCATGACCTCGGACACGATGTCCATGACCGACTTCTTCTGGAAGACCTTCGAGCGGTGTGCCTTGCTCAGGAGGAAGATTCTCGGTCGAATCACCACCTGGTAGTAATATTCGCGATCGTGACCTTGCGTTTCCGGAATCAACAGAAACGCCGTGCGCAAATGTCGAAACTGGGCCACGATGCCGTTGAGGGGGCGATCCTGGGTCTGCCTGGGCCCGGCTTTCAGGACGATTCCCGCATCTCTGTTGATGAATTTGGCCGGATCGAGCCCATTCGGAGACTTGAACGTGACTACCAACGTCGAGGGTTCCATGAACCGCTCGTCGAGTTCGAATTTGACGACCTGGATGTCGGCTCCCGGCCCACTCCAGAAAATGTCGTCCGCGTTGTGCCGGTGATGGGGGGCGGCGGGTCCGGGTTGCGAAATACCCTCAAGATGACGCTCTTCCAACAAGTTACACCTCTCTCCAACAGATCGACTTATTGACGGGAACAAGGCGGCCGGGAACGACGGTGTGCCTTTGAACGATATGAATAACCCGTGCAAAACGATTGTTGGTTACGTGATAAAAATGCTACGCTCGGGACTATTGTAGGTTGAAGAAATGGATCCTGGCAAGAAATGTACGTGCGACGTACCCTTCCAGTTCGCTACAAGTCGATATTTCCATCTCGATGCTCATTTTTTCGAGAATTGAGGAATACATTTTGACTTTGATCCGTAAACTTCATGTTACCCAACTGTTATTCCAAAATTATAAGTAATGTGAAATCTGCTTGTTTTCGCCTGCTATGCCCTGGAGAGTCACGAATGGTCCTCGAGAAGCGAGAATTTTTCGGAACCCAGCAATATTTCCAGAATGAAACGGACAAACGCCGCGCCGATTTGCGCCGCCACGAACGTGAACTGGCCGAAGTCGACAAGGACGACCACGCCGTCCGCGTGCGTCAACTCAGGAAATCGGTGATCCACGGGCTGCAGCTCACCGTCTGCAGCTATTCCGCCGGTGAATGCCTGGCCGATGTCGATGCCGAATACCTGAAGATACTCGATGCCGCCGAATCGCTCATCGCGACGCCCACCTACTATCCGTTCGACCTATCCGAGCGCGAGTACTACTTCTACGTGATCGCCCTGATCGCCCTCGGCCGCCTTTTGGATGCACCCACGGCGCGCATCGCCTCGCTCCAGGACCTGGGGCGTTCCAACCAGGACGACTTCTTGATGAGTTACCTGGTCGACGACGCGCAACCGTTGGAAAACCTGCCCCAGGCCCTGCTCCACGAGGAGCCGTTCGGCGCATTGCGTCGCCTGATTCTGGTCTCCGATTTCAACGAGAGAATGGACGCGGTGTTCGCGTACCTGGAAGGGTTTCGCGCGTTCATGGACGAAATGCCCTGGGCGGAAAGCCACCTGGCTCTGGATGGCCGCTTTTTCGGCTACTGGGCCTTTGAATTGGGCGCGCTGGCCAAATTGCTGCCGGTACCGGATGCCTTCTTCGAGCACCAAATGTACTATCCGCGCGATCTGGTCCCCAGCGTGCCGATCTTCGAACCGCCCGAACCACTCGAAGCGACCTACGGTCAAGATTTCGAGATCACCCTCCCGGAAGGATTTCCGGGAACCACCCCACCGGCCTGAGCCGGGTTTGGACCGAGGCCCGGCATCGTGTCGGCGCCCTGGTTCATGCTAGAGTGAACAGGAGCACGTGCCAACCGACAACTCAACTTTCGCGATTCACCTATGCCGAACCGTGAAATGAAGCGACGCCCGCGACCAATCGGCCGGTTCGATGACGAGCCGGACATCAGGTGGCCGAATATGGCCCGGCCCGGGCGGGAAAAGGAATGATATACGATGGGAGCACCAGCAGCACGCAAAACAGATTCGACGGTTTGCCCGATACCCCAACACGTGAAGGGCGCCCTTTCGGGGGGCTCGGCCGACGTCATCATCGGCGGCCAGGCGGCGGCGCGCGTGGGTGACCAGGCCGGCTGTCCCGGCGCGGCCGCCGGGGCCGGCGCCATGGGCGCGGCCAAGGCCGGCGGCAGTCCCTTCGCGGCCGCCGATTGCGACAGCGCCAAGGACCGCAAGGGCGGCGGCGGTGGCGGTGGAGGCGGCGGCGCCGATGTGGTCATGATGGGCAGCGGTTCGGTGCTGATCAACGGCATGCCGGCCGCGCGCCTGGGCGATCAGATGGCCCACGGTGGCAAGATCGTCACGGGATTTCCAGGCGTGATGATCGGAGGCTGAGCATGCTTTTCGAAAATCCGCTGCTCGAGAACCCGCTCGTCGAACTCGCCGCCGTAACCGACCTGGCCGAGGCCGGTCGTCTGTACGCCGTCCTGGACTGCTGCCAGGCGCCTCATGTCTACCAGTACATCCAACAGCGACGCGGCGAGAAACGGTGCCTGTTGGGCAACAAGAACGAAGTCGGCCTCTGGGCCCATTCCCCGTGGCTGGTCCCCGCCGACACCGACCTGGTGACCTGGGTCCGATCGAACCTGTGGCAGGAACCCTGGGGGATCTTCCTCGCTTCCGAACAACCGTTCGCCGTGGTCTTCAAGCAGCTTTTTTCCTCCGGGGTGGTGCGCTCCACGGAGGGTCGCAAAATGTACTTCCGCTACTGGGATCCGCGCGTGTTGCCGGCCTTCCTGCACGCGGCCGACATCCACGAGTTGAAATGGTTTTTGGCCGATCACATCGGCGTCGCCGTCGGCTACGCGAAGTGGGATCTGCGCCTCTATCAGCCGGTGGACCTGGTGCGCAACGCCAAGGGCACCGCCAAGCGCCTGTTCGGTTCCTTCACCATCCGGCAGCGGCACCACGACGCCTTTCACATGGCCGACGACGCCCTGTTCCTGGAAACGGTGATCCTGCACGTGCGCGAGAGTCACGAGGAAACCTCGCTGCTGTCGTCCGAAACCTTGGCCGACATGGTCGAGGAGGGCATCGAAAAAGCGCGTGAGGAGGGCTTCACGACCGTCGCCGACATCCTGACCTTCGTCGATTTTCAATTCGCCTTCGCCCCGAACTTCCACGAGCATCCGCGTGTTCGGCGCATTCTCGACGACCCTTCGATTCACCAAGAACACAAGCTCGACGAGGTATTGGATCTTCCTCGCGGCGTGTTCGCCGAAATCGACGAACGATACGACAACGACGCGTGGTTTCCCGACGCGGCACTGGTAAGGGAGTAGGCCCATGGGATTCGATATCGCAACCGGACAAGTGGACGACATCATCGATTCTCCGGCGTTGTCCAATGCCCGGAATTACATGCGACAACTGGACCAGGAAATCAAGGATCTGCTGATCGATGCCGGCCTCGATATCGCCGGTATCGCCGATCCGACCCCGATCTCCGATGCGATCTCGGCGTTCCGTTCCGCCATGCGCGGCGACTGGATCGGCGCTGGACTCTCGGCGATCTCGATGATTCCCTATGCCGGCGACGCCATCGGCAAGACCGCCAAGGGCGCCCGGCTGATGAAGCAGATCAACAAGCTCAAGAAACGGCTGGAGACCGCGCAAAGCCACTACAAGCAGGTCTATGAACGCACGCGCAAGGCCTTGGAGAAACGCATCGCCAAGGCCAAACGCCAGCGCAAAAAGGCCAAGAAGAAAGGCAACGACAACTGCACGGATTGTGATGGCAAGCCATCGAACCGTTTGCCGAAAACGAAGGGGAAGTGGGTCGAGGGCACGCCCGGCAACGGCAAGTGGATGCCCGACAAGAACACGCCCGAAGGCAAGAAGATTCTGGCGGTGACGGGCGGTGAACCGATTCCCTACAAGGACGGGTATCCCGATTTCTCCAAGTGGTCCAAGGAATCGGTGCCCATCGAGATGACCGGCGACAACACGCTGGATTTCGCCCAAGCCAACATGGCGGCCGACTTTCCGGATACGACCGGCCACACCTGGCACCACCACCAGGACGGCACCACCATGCAGTTGATCCCTTCCGACCTCCACAACAACATGCCCCATTCGGGCGGTGCGTCGGCCGTGAACGTGGCCGACTCATGAGCCGAGGAGATTCCATCGATGAGTGAGCCCACCCCGCTTCGCATGCTGAAAACCGCATCTCCCCTGAGCGAGGAAGAATTGGACCGGGCCGAAGCCAAGGTCGGTCACGAATTTCCCGCCGCCTATCGCGCCTTCCTGCTGGAACACAACGGCGGCCGACCCAGCCGCCAGGTGTTCCGCTTCACCGACGAGATCGACGAAAAAGACAATTCGGACATGGTCGAGTTCTTTCTTTACCTGCAACCGACCGGTCACGAAAACTTCTTCGAGTACAATCAAATCTTCCAAAGCCGCATCCCTCTGGATCTGCTGGTGATTGCCCGAACGCCCGGCAACGATCTGGTTTGCCTCGCCACCAAGGGTTCCCACAAGGGCAAGGTCTTCGTCTGGGTTCGCAAACACGAGAACGAGGACGATCCCTGGAGCCCGGCCTTCGAGCTGGCGGAGCGTTTCGATGCCTTTCTGGCGAGCCTGATCGACCTGCAGACCTACCTCAAGGAAGCGCGTGAGAAGCGAAAATGATGGCGCTCTGTCCACAACCGAAGGCGCGTGCATCGGCCGAGGCGCGCGAGGCGCGGCGCACGGTGCCCTGGTCCCGGCTGGACGAGCGGTTCCCGGCGGTGAAGCCGACCTTCTTGGAACATTGGCCGCCGGAATTGAGGCGATGGAGCATGCCCGCCGAGGCGGTGCCCCTGGGTTGGGCTGAAGTCCACGCCCTCGGCGCGCGGCTGCCCGGCATGGCCCAACACTTCGAAGGGCATTATCGCCGGGCGCTTCCGGAACTCGTCAAACGCCTCGATGCCGCGCTTGCCGGCTTTCCGGAGGGGGCCTTCGTTCGCCTGGGCTCCACGAGTCCCAAGGATTCGCCCCTGTTCCCCATGCTCGGGGGTCGGGTGCGACAAGGCGACCAGGTGATCCGGTTGTTGACTTCCAGCCAAGCGCGCATCGCGCCGGCCCTTCGGCAAGCCGTGCGCCTGACCTACCTGCCGACCCTGTTCCTGCGGCCCTGGCGCGAGATTCCGCGCGGATCGGAGCTGCGTTGTTTCATGCGCGGGCGCCGCTTGATCGGCGTCTCGCAGTACGACCTGGCCGGTCCCGCCCTGAGCGACCTGGGCCGCGACAAACTGGATGCCCTGGGTGCCGAGATTGTCTCCTTTTTCTCCTTTTTCCGTCGGGCGGTGCATCTCGAGGACGTGGTCTTCGATCTGATCTTCGCCTTCGCGGGCACGCAGGTCCAGCTCACGCTCCTGGAACTCAACCCTTTGGATTCCTTGACCGACGGCTGCCTGTTCTCCTGGCGGGAGGACGATTTCGACGGCGGATTTCGCTATCTTTGATCCCATGTGATCCCGCTCGCCCCGCGCCGGGAGAAAAGGGATGCCCGGCCGCGAGAACCGGTTTAAACTAACCCGAAAAAAGCCCCCCACGAAACGGAGTGACGACCGATGACACACGAGACGCAAAACCGCAAAGCCCTCGCGGCCAAAGACCTGGAGAACTTCAAACGACGGACGGGCGCTGCCCTGACGCGCATCTACGGTTCGGCGGGATTACGCCACGATGCCAGTGTCAACGCGGTGGCCTTCTCACCCGACGGCCGGCAGGCGGCCACGGGCGCCGACGACAAGCTGGTGTTGGTCTGGGATCTCGAGTCGGGCCAGGAGATCCACCGCCTGGTCGGCCACGACGACAAGATCACCGACCTGTTCTTCACCGGCGAGGGCACCATGCTGGTCACCGCCTCGCTGGACAAGACCCTGCGGTTGTGGGATTTGCGAACCGAGACGACGCTGGCGGTCTTCGAGGGTCACGACGCCGAGGTGATGGCCTGCGTCCCGGTGCCAGGTGGTCGCTACATGGTGAGTGGCTCCATCGACACCACCTTGAAATTGTGGGACTTGGAAGGCGCTTCCGAGGTTCGCACCTACGAGGGCCACCGCAAGGAGGTCTATTGTGTGGACGTGTCGCCCTGTGGTCGTTTCATCCTCTCGGGCTCCGAAGAGACCCAACCGCGCCTGTGGAACCTGGAAACCGGCAACGAGTTGGCCAAGTGGCGCGGTCATCGGTCGAGCATCCGAAGCTGTCGCTTTTCACCCGACGGCACCCATGCGCTCACCGGTTCCGAAGCCGGCAAGATCAAGCTGTGGACGGTGGACACCGGCAAGGTGAAGACGACCTACAAGGGTCACGAGGAGTGGGTGTTGGCGCTGGCCTTCGATCCGGACGGGACCCGCTTCGTCTCGGTCGGCTTCGAGGAAGCGCTGTTCTACTGGTCCCTTTCGGAGGAGAAGCCCACCCAGAGGTTCGCCAAGCAGGGCGGTGGCCTGTTCGCGTGCGCGGTCTCGGCGGACGGTAAACGCGCGCTGCACGGCGGGGAGGACGGCGCGGTGAACCTCACCGACCTGACCACCGGTGAAGCGGCGTTCCAGACTTGGGGCCACCACGGCCGCTTGCGCGATCACCGCACCACCGAGGACGGGAAGCGCATCGTTTCGGCGTCGGAGGACGGGAGCCTGATCGTTTGGGACACGGAGAACAGCACCGAATTCACGCAGTTGAAGGGTCACAAGAAACCGGTGCTGGCGTGCGATGTGACCCGCGATGGCCGGTTGGCGGCATCGGCGTCGAAGGATGGAACCATCAAGCTCTGGAACCTGGTGGACGAGACCCCGCCGCGCATCATCAAGGTGGGTGGCCGGGTGACGACCTGTCGCTTTTCACCGGATGGGAATTACTTGGTGACGGGCGATACCGTGCCGCACGCGACCTTGTGGCAGGTGGCCGACGGTGCCAAGCTGGAAACCTTCGATCACCACACCTTTATGGTTTGGGCCTGCTGCTTCGCGCCGGATGGGGCGAGTTTCGTTTCCTCGGGTTACGACAAGACGCTGGTGCGTTGGCACTTGGCCAGCGGGGACATCATCGTCAACTTCACCGAGGCCGATGCGTTGGTCAACGACATGGCGTTTAGCGCCGACGGCCAGCGCCTGCTGTGCGCCATGGCCGACGGCAGCCTGCGGCTCTTCGACGCCCAGACGGGTGAATTGAAGCAGCGCATGGATGGCCACGAGGGCTCCGTCAACGCCTGTGTGTTCACCGAATCGGGGGCGGCGAGCATCGCCCTGGATCGAACGGTCCGGTTGTGGAACCTGGAGCGCGGCGAGGAGACGGACAAGCTGGACCTCCCCTGGCATCCGCTGACCCTGACGGCGGCACCGGGCTCGCCGGCTACCTTGATCTTGGGCACGAGTAGCGGGGTCCTGGCTCAACTGGACCTGAACCGGTTCGACGAAAAGCCGGATGCGATCACGGCGCCGCCGCACCCGGCGACGCCCGACATGAGCACACCGGAGGTCCCGGCACCCGAGGGTTTCCAACCGAAGAACGACTGATCCACGAACCCTGCGGCTGGTCTGGATCCCTGTCCACTAAAAACACGAAAAAACACGAACAGGATACGCCAGGCATTCCCTGCCCAGTGAAGAGATTGCTCATTCGATGGGTGACAGGAACACATTCTGTTGTTTATCAGGATCTTAAATCTCAGAACTAGAAAGTTACCCTAAAGGCCAACCGGTTCGGGTCCTGTGGGGCGACGCGCTACGCGGGTCATTTAAGGACATGTCCACGGATCACACCGATCCACACGGATACGAACCCGACCATTCCGTTCGAGGCTTTTTGCGTTGCTCCTCCCGGAACGGAACACAAACCCAGATGATTCAAAATGGCCAAAAAATCTGCATAAGCGCTCGATATTTTTAACTTAAAGCTCGGATTCTTCTCAGCGTTCCTGCGGTGTGGCAGTCTGGGTCCTGTTAATTCGTGTCATCCGTGTGCATTCGTGGATAAGAAATGGTGGCCACCCGAGGAACCGTGCACCTTTCCTGGCTTTCTTGTTTCCGGGCTTCCTGATCCTCATTCCCGACGGCAAGAACCATCTCCACTCAAAAGCGATTGCGACGAATTCGCGAGGTCAATCCGCGATTCACGTCGAGGCATCGTTCGAAGACATCAACACAACAGGTTTATTTTCGATCTTGAACATCAGCCACCAACATCCAGCACCCTAGGAACTGCGAAGTGCGAAAGAGGTGCTATGTGTTTCGTGTGTTTTCGTGGTTTTCGTGGACCAGTTGGAGGTCCCCGCCCTGGACCTCCGATAGCTGGCCGAGCTGGTTTCCGGGAGCGTGGAGCGAGACCCAGCCGCCTTCCCCGGAACCGTCGCGTGCCTGGATCTTCTTGATCGCCGCATCCAACTCCTTGCGCAGCCCGAAACGGCTGGCATTGCGCAACTTTGCCAAAGGTTCGATGGTCGAGAAGTCGCCGAGATCTCCCAAGCGTTGGGCCGCTTGCAGGCAATCCGCGCGAGAACCTTCTGCCAGGACGTCCAGGAGAAAGCCCACCACGCGGGCGTCGTCGCGGCGGCCGATGTGCGCCAGAATCGGCGTGCGAAATCGTGACTGGGTCGACAGCGCGATCAGGTGCGGCACCGCCAGGGCATCGTCACTCGAGTTCAACAGATGTAGGGCCCCTTCGGTCATGCCCTCCCGCGTCACTGCCTGAAGAAGGGTGTGGGTACGCAATGGCTCGGGCAGGGTGGCGGCGACCGTCAAGAAGAGGTCGATGGCGTCGCCTTCGACTTTAGCGACCAGGAGATCGAGGAAGGGTGGCGCGATGGGGCGACCGGCGTACATCTGTAGCAGGGCCAGTTCCGGGTTCTCGAGGACCGGTGGATCTCCCTGAAGATCCTCGTCGAACCCCAACTGCGCGACCTGGCCGGGTTCGAAGTGGTCGACGATGGCGGCCAGGCAGCGTTGGCGGACGCCTTTCATGGCATCGCGCCGAACCATGTCCGCGAGTCTGGGAAGTGCGGGAGTTTGGTCCATGCAGGTGTTCAGGAACCGCATGGCGCGGTCGGCCTTTTTCCTGATTTGATCCCGCGAAAGATCGCGCACATCCAGGGGTTGGGAGGCGTCGCGAGGGATGGTGACCACCAGGCTTTTTTGGGTCAGGGTCACCTCGCCGTCCAACAGGAAACCGCGGTGCCGGCCCTTCATTCCGGCCAGGAATTCCACGGCGTTTCCCTGCAAGAGATACTGCTCGTCGAGCATGGGGTCGCCGGTCTGGATGCGTTGCCAGTTCTCGTCGTCGGCGATGTAGGGCCGCAATTTGAAGGGAATGTTCATGGGCGTGTCACTGCGAATCTCGAGCTGCAGCGACATATCCTTTGGATTCGTCCTGATTTTTCCCGTGAAGCCAGGCGCCAATGAGAACGTTCTCTCGGCATTCGGGAGGGCTTTGATTGGAGAATTTTTCTTTTTGGCCGTGAAATAGCCGATAACCCACCCGGTAAGAATGGCCACAATCATTTCAAGGTTATCAAATTCCAAACACGTCTCCAAAAGAACCGAGCGAATCGGTGTCGCTCACGCATTGTAACCCACACACTGTCCACTAAAAGCACGAAAAAACACGAACAAAGGATCGCTTCCCACACGGGAATACTTTGGCTGAGTGGATGGGTTTCCTTAGCTTAAATAATTGAAAATGAGTTGATTAAGTTGGTTTATTCGAGCAGTGCCTGAGTGTGAGCCGTGGGATGATGCCTATTCGTGTGGATCTGCGTGATTCGTGGACAAAAATCGTGAAATCGTCACGATCGCACCTCGACTTGGCGATCATTTCTTATCCACGAATACACACGGATGACACGAAAAACAAACCCAGCTCACGCGGCAGTTTTCGTGTTTTTTGTGGACGGTTAAGTGGAAGAGTCAGATGACCCGTGGATGGAATGTTCCACGGGTCACGAATACATTTTGGGGATCATCCGTGTCGAACTCGAACGGTCACCTTGGTTTCCATTGATAGTGTCGGTATCGTTTCCAGGAACGATCGCGATTTCTCGTGTTCGGAGCATCCAAGCAATCGCGATTGGAGCGCAAACAGAATGGACAGAGTCTCAAATGTGAATAGATTCGAGCGGCTCTGAATTTGAATGACTCCCTTTTCGGAAGCTCCATTTCGTCTTCGAAATCACCGTACAATTTGCGGGGTTTCACCACTAGGTACCTCCTTTTAAGGTCCTAGTGGAAACCCTCCTCGAACGACTTCCTCAGCATGGCGAGTCCTCCTGTTTCGTGCTCGTTTCACGAAAGTGTCAAGTGTAACATCATGAGTATTTCCGTTTCGAATACCTGATCATTCGTGTGGATCTGTGTGATTCGTGGACAAAAACCGTGAAATCGTCACGATCGCGTTTGACCCGAGATGATCCTTGCCGTCATCGAAGGGGAGCAGGAAACCCGGAAGCAAAAAAAGCCAGGAAGTCTGCGGCATCGTGGTTTTTTCTTATCCACGAATGCACACGGATGACACGAATAGCAAACCCAGCTCGCCCCAAGCAATTTCGTGTTTTTTCGTGTTTTTCGTGGACAGTGCCTTTCGCGGCTTTCGTGGACCGCCTGCTCGGCCCGGGCCGGGAAGCCCCCCTCCCAGACCGGGCCGGCATGCGCGACACCAGTCACTTAAGCAATGCGCGGGCGAAACCTCGCCCCGCCGGATCACAGCACGAAGCTGCGCGAGCTGAAGGTCGCGTCCTGGAAGAACGCGAAGAACAGCGACGGCGCCGTGCCCTCGGGACGCGCGATCCCTTCCGGCAGGCCGCGCTTCAGCTCGATCACCCGGAAAGAGGCCTTCTTGGTGGCCGGCAACGTCAAGGCGAACTCGAGACCCGCTTCGGGAACGCCGTAAAGGCGCAGCGGCGCGCTGATGCGGCCCCATCGCTCTTCGCCCAGCTCCAGGCCCGTGATGCGGCTCGCCCCGTCGAATTCCACCATCATGTTGCGGGCGTCGCGCTGGGAGGTTACCACCAGGCGCAGGTGACGGCGGGTTCCCTCGATTCGATCTTCCAACACCTCGACCGTCGGAGGCGTGAGGGCCATGTTGTCGGCTTTGGCGTGGAGGAACGGGTAGCCGATCCCGGGGATGAACTGGGACGGGCGGCGCTCGCCTTCGGCCAAATACGCGCGGGTCCACCCGTTGGGCCGCGGATCGGAGGAAAACCAGTAGGCCTCGCCCGAGTCGAGGTCCAGACCGTAACTCAAACTGGCGAACTTGGGCTGTTGCGCGGACACGGACAGGTTGAGCGAGAAGCCCACGCCCAGGCAGGTCAGGCCCAACAGCAGCGCCACGGGGGGCACGCGAAAGCGATCGGGAAGGTGCGCGGCCAGGATCGGCAGGAGCAGGGACAAGCCCAACGAGACGAGCAGGGCCACCACACCCGAATAGAGAACCGGCAAGGCCAGGTAGATGGCGTAGTCGACCGGGAGCTGCAACAGCAGCATCGGCAGGGCGCCCGCAAGCAGCATGACCGAGGCCGGGCCGTCCAGACCCTTGCCGCGCAGGATGCAGACCAACAGCGCCGGCGCGAAAAACAGGAGCGGCACCACGAACAGGTACATGGAACCCGGGGCCATGACCATGCAGGCCGCCGCCAGGGCCAGCCACCAAGGCAGGACCGCCACGGTCAGCGTCAACGCGTTCCACTTACGGACGAGGCGGCGCAGCAGCATGATCCCGATGGCCAGGGCCACCAGCAGGAAGCCCACGAAAAAAACGCCGGAGTGGTAGGGGTGACCCGTCAGCGTGAGGCCCGCCCGCGATTGAAAGGCGCTGATGATTTGCCACAGAACGGCACCCAGCAGGGGACCGGCCAGCAGCACCAGCGGCCACACCGCCAGGGCCGCCGCGAAACCGCCTTTCGGCGCCTGACCCTTCGCAAGGGCCAGGACCAGCGCGGCCAGGCTGAGGAGGCCCGCAAGGATGAGAAGCGGCAGGTTCATGCCGGCGGGGTACGAGAACATGCCCCACGGCAAGTGGAAAAACACCGCGTTGGTGCCGTCGGGCGCCGCCGGAGCATGGTGGGCGAAATAGCGGGCAAGTGCCACCGCGTTCCGCCCGTGTTGATCCAGCACCGCCGGATCCAGTGCATCGATGCGGTCGGAACTGGAGTGATAGTGGCTCGGGCCGTCGATGTGGGCGAAGCCGATGCCCTGCACGCCTGGCAGTTTGACGAACTCGCGGAAATCCGTCGTGTTGGGCATGATGCGGTAGATGTCGCCGGCCAGCGAGGTGCCGTCGAGCCAAGGCGCCGCCTCATTCAACTGCGCCACCAGGTTCTTGTTGGCGGCCGTCGTTTCGAACGCGTAGACGCTGCCCGCGTTGCCGCGACCTTCGAAGTTGACGAACAAATCCACGTCCTTCGCCCAGGGATGACGCTCCACGAAGGCCTTCGAGCCCAGTAGCTGCAATTCCTCGGCGTCGGCGAACAGGAAAATCAAGTGGTTGCGGCGCGTTTCCCGCGAAACCAGGTGCACCGTTTCCAACAACGCCGCCACCGCCGCGCCGTTGTCGCCCGCGCCGGGCGAATTGGCCACCGAGTCGTAGTGCGCCGAGAACAGGATCGTGTGGGCGCCCTCCGTGCCCGGCAAGCGCACGGCCACGTTTTGGACCCAGGCGCCGAGCACGCTCTCGCCCACGCTCCGTGACATGAACGTGCGCTGCACCTCGTAGGGCACCTGCATCGCCGTCAATTGCTGTTCGAGGTAACCGCGCACACGGTCATGGGCTTCGGAGCCCACCGGATGCGGCTCCGCGGCGATGTGTTGCAGGTGCGCCATGGCGCGTTCCCGCGAGAAATCGGCATCGGCGGCCGTGAGGGAAAGGATCGAAGTCAGGTAAACCAAAACAAATGAAAGGGCATATTTTCGAAATTTTAAAATTTTCATAACCATTCCTGGAGAAAAATCACTTCATAAATAGGTGGCATGGTGAATTGCCGACGTTTTGTGAGTTGCCTTACGCTTTCCCGCTCGAGGTGACGAAAGGGTCCCTCGGTACATTCGCTCGACTCGAAGGTCGGCCTCCGTCGTGCCACTGTCCCGAGCCTGGCCTGGCGGGAATCGACAACCCGAATGCGTCTCAACTTCCAAAAAGACTGCAGGACCAGTTGGTTACTCGGGGAAAAATGGTCTGGCCGCTGAATGCTCGGTCGATTTTACCAATTTCCGCGTATTACCGTTCCTTTCTAGCAAAAATGGATTGGCATTTGTAGAATTTTTTCTGATTTTCTTTGGCAGGAGGTTAACCGAAGCCGTCTTTCAAACCAAAATTGGTCGAATTTTGCCACGGTTTGCATTGTTCTTTACGTTTTTCTTTACTTCAATCTTGCGATCTAAGGCGGATCCATGTAACATCCCAATCTTGTTAGTTAGTTATTTTTCGAAACGCGCCATATTGACGCGAACATTTGGTTATCCATAACTCTATTCATCGACATCGTGTAGCTATTGTTTTCCTTTGTTGAATTTTTCAAGGCACCGTCACGCGTTCGGTTTTTTGCCGTGCTGCGTCACGGATTCGACCGTATTGTGTCGGCTTTGCCTTAAATTGAATAAAACGAGATATTTACCCATGAATTCCAATGACCTGCTCTCCCTCCTCGTGAAAGCCGGGATCCGTCTATGGATCGATGGCGATAAATTGCGTGTCGATGCGCCGAAAGGGGCGCTCACCCCCGAACTCAAGCGCCAGTTGATGGCGCACAAGGCCGAACTCACCGCGATTCTCGAACAGGCTCGCGCTCAGGAAGCCCGAACCAGCGAGCCGATTCCCGCGCGCGATGCCGCCAAGCCTCCGGTTATGTCGTTGGCACAACAGCGGTTATGGCTGCTCGACCAACTGGAGGGAGCAAACAGCGCCTACAATCTGGTGTTTGCACTGCGGCTCGAGGGAAAGACCGACGAGCGTGCGCTTGCGCGGGCACTGACCCGGGTCGTCGATCGCCACGAATCGCTGCGCCAGCGTTTTGCGGGAGATGCCGACGAGCGAGGTGCTTGTTTTCGCGATGTGTCGACTTTTCGCCTGGAGGTCCGTGACCTGCGCGAGGAGGCGTCGCCCGAGGAGGGGTTGGATGCCCTTATCCAAGAGGAGACGGGTCATCGGTTCGACCTGAACCGGGATTGGTTGGTGCGCACGACTATGGTGCGTTTGCAGGTCCAGACCGGTGTGTTGGTGGTCAATCTCCACCACATCGTCGCCGACGGCTGGTCCATCGGTGTGTTCATTCGGGAACTGGCCGATCTGTACGAGGCCGAGTTACGTGGGACTTCCTCTCGACTGGCTGAGATAAACACGACGTATACCGATTTCTCGGCCTGGCAGCGGGATGTTTTGGAGCAACCGGAGGCCAAAGAGAAACTGGCGGCGTGGGTCCGCCAACTGGAAGGTGGCCCCGCCTGCCTGCAATTGCCCGTCGCCAAGGAGCGGCCCCTGGTTCCGTCCTACCGCGGCCGTCGCGAGCCGTTCCGATTCGAGCCCGACGCGGCCAAAGCCCTGGCGCGCCTGTGCGAATCCAGCGGGGCGACCCCGTTCATGGTGCTCGAGGCCCTGTTCGGATTGCTGTTGCATCGCTATGGCGGTCAGGATCGCGTTCACGTCGGCGTGCCGGTCGCCAATCGGGTACGACCGGAGCTGGAACCGCTGATCGGCATGTTCGTCAACACGCTGGTGTTGCGCCACGATTTTGCGGACGGGCTCAACTTTCGCGAGTACCTGGATCGGGCTCGCCACGCGAGTCTCGAGGCCTTCGATCGCGCCGAAATTCCGTTCGAGCAGGTGGTCGCGGCGCTCAACCCCGAGCGGAACACCAGCCACAGCCCGATTTTCCAGGCGATGTTCATTCTCCAGAACCAGCCGCGCGTCCACCACAGCGTCGAAGGGCTGACGATTTCGCAAATGGCGTTGGCGCGTACTTCGGCCAAGTTCGATCTGACCATGTCGATTACCGAAACCGAGGACGTCATTGCCGGCTCGCTGGAGTACAACAGCGACCTGTTCGACCTGGACACCGTACAGACCCTGATTCGCCACTTCGGCAACCTGTTGACTTCCGCGGCGGCCGACCCGAACCGTTCGATTACGCGGTTGGACATGGTGGATGCCGAAGAGCGCCTGGCCCTGTTGCACGGCGACAACCCGGAGCCCTCAGCGGTGGCGCCGGTCGCGATTCACCAACTGTTCGAGCGGCGGGCCGCGGAGACGCCCGATGCGATCGCGCTCGCGTTCGGCAGTGGCGAAACCGGTGTCGCGCTGAGCTACGCCACGCTGAATCGGCGGGCCAACGCGGTGGCTCGCAACCTGATGGCACGAGGCGCGGGCCCGGGAACGCGGACGGCGATTTTCCTCGATCGATCCGTGGATCTGGTCGTGGCCATGTTGGCCACGTTGAAGGCGGGCAGTGCCTACATTCCGATGGACCCCGAGTTTCCCGAGAAGCGCCTGGCCCTGATGCTGGAGGACGCCGAGCCCCACGCGATCTTGACGCGTGCCGACATGGAAGCGAGCCTGCCGGATGGTCCGGCGATTCGCCTGCATGTGGAAGGCGAGGCCGAGTCCGACGAGAACCCGGACGTGCCACTGGGAGAAAATCCCACGGCATACGTGATCTACACCTCCGGTTCCACCGGTCGGCCCAAGGGCGTGGTAATCGGCCATCGCGCCGTGGTGAATTTCCTGGAGAGCATGGGCCGGCGCCCGGGACTGGGCGCCGAAGACGTGTTGCTCGCCGTAACCACCGTTTCCTTCGACATCGCGGGCCTGGAAATCTTCCTGCCCCTGACTCGCGGCGCACGGGTCGTGCTGGCCAGCCGGGAGGAAGCCGGCGACGGCACCGCCCTGGCCGCCATGATCGAGCACCATCAAGTCAGCGTGATGCAGGCGACGCCCGCGACCTGGCGCCTGTTGCTGGCGCATGACTGGACGGGCAGCCAAAACCTCAAGATTCTCTGTGGCGGCGAGGCCCTGCCTCCGCAACTGGCCGAAGCGCTCCTGCCCAAGTGCGGCAGCCTTTGGAACATGTATGGCCCCACCGAGGCGACGATCTGGTCGACCTGTGCCGAGATCCGTGGCGAAACCTTGACGCGGGGCTCGATCCCGTTGGGTCAACCGATCGCCAACACCCAATGCCACATTTTGGACGCCCATCTGCAGCCGGTCCCGCATGGGGTGGCCGGTCAGTTGTACCTCGGCGGCGCCGGCCTGGCCGAAGGCTATTTCAAGCGACCCGAACTCACCGCGGAAAAATTCGTGGCCCATCCCCACGCCGAAACGCTCGGCCTCCCGGCGGATGCGCGCCTGTACGCCACCGGCGACGTGGTTCGCCGCCTTCCCGACGGCAGCCTGGCATTCCTGGGCCGTGTCGACCACCAGGTCAAGTTGAACGGCTTCCGCATCGAACTGGGCGACATCGAAGCGGCCCTGAGCCGCCATCCCGGCGTGGCCCAGGCGGTGGTCCTGTTGAACCGGGACCAGACCCCCGCCCGGCTGGTGGCCTACCTGGTCGCGGAAGCCGGAACCGAACTGCCGCAGGGCAGCGGGCCCTGGCGCGACTTCCTGCGCGACGAAATCCAGGCCTACATGATTCCTTCGGTCTACATGATTCTGGACGCTTTCCCCTTGACTCCCAACCGCAAGGTCGACCGCAAGGCCCTGCCGGCACCCGAAGCGGAAGTCGTCAAGACGCCTTACGTGGCCCCGCGAAACGAGCGCGAACGCGAATTGGCGCGCATTTGGGGCGAGTTCCTCGGGCGCGACGAAATTGGTGTGCACGACAACTTTTTCGAACTGGGCGGCCATTCGCTGATCGCCGCCAAGTTGGTTCACGCCATGAACCGCGCATTCGAGACGGCACTGCCCATGCGCATTCTGTTCAGCCATCCCACGATTGCCGCCTGTGCCGCCGAGATCGGTGCGTCGCCCGAAGGCGTCGTGACGGATGCCGAGCGGGACGGCTTCACCCCGACCCCGCTCGAGCCGCGGCCCGAGGCCCGTTTCGAACCCTTCCCGCTGACCGATGTCCAGCACGCCTACTGGATCGGCCGCAGTGGATTGATGACGCTGGGCAAGGTCGCCACCCACATCTACACCGAGCTCGACTCCGAAATCCTCGATCCCGAGCGCTGCGAGCACGCGATCCAAACGCTGGTCCAACGGCACGACATGTTGCGTGCGATCGTGTTGGAAACCGGGGAGCAACAGGTACTGCAAAAGGTGCCCGACTACCGCATCGCGGTGGAGGACCTGCGCGACCTCGACGAGGAAACCGCCCGAGCGCGGCTGGACGCCAAGCGCGACCGCCTTTCACACCAGGTATTGCCGGCCGATCGCTGGCCGTTGTTCCACATCGAGGCGACGCGCCACGGATCCGGCAAGATCCGCTTCCACGTCAGTATGGATGCGCTGGTCACCGACGGTTGGAGCATGCGGTTGCTGTCCAAGCAGTTTCTCGAGCTCTACGCCGATCCCGGCCACGAGATCGAGCCCCTGCCGTTGACCTTCCGCGACTACGTGCTCGCCGAACACGAATTGGAGAAGTCCGACCTGTTCGCCAAATCGTTGCAGTACTGGCGCGAGCGGGGCCCGCAACTTCCCGCCGGACCGGATCTGGTCCTGGCCGTCAGCCCCGACGAACTGGACGAGCAACGCTTCGAGCGACGCTCCGGCAGCCTCGAGCCCGAGCGTTGGCAACGCCTCCAGGCGCGGGCCCAGACCTTGGGTGTCACGCCTTCCGCCTTGTTGCTGTCGGCCTACGCCGCGATTCTCGGCACCTGGAGCCGCGCACCGCGATTCACACTAAACCTGACCGTGTTCAACCGGCTGCCGTTCCATCCCGATGTGGACCGACTGGTTGGCGATTTCACCTCGGTCCTGCTGCTGGAGGTCGACCAAAGCCAACCGGCGACCTTCGCCGAGCGAGCACGGGCGCTCCAGGAGCGGCTGTGGCTGGATTGGGAGCACCGCTTCGTCAGCGGCGTTCGCGTGCTGCGCGAAATCGCCAGGCAGAACCGCGAGACCACCAAGAACATGCCGGTCGTGTTCACCAGCATGTTGGGCATGGAATCCAAGCGGGAGGCGACCGATCTGGAAGCCGATCTCGATCGCGTCTTCACGCTGACCCAGACGCCCCAGGTCTGGTTGGATCACCAGGTGGCCGAACAGGACGGCACCCTGGTGTATTCGTGGGATGCGGTCAGCGGCCTGTTCCCGCCGGGTTACCTGGAAGACATGTTCGCCGCCTACCAGACCTTGCTGGATCACCTGACCGACAACGACGCGATCTGGTCGCAAAAACACCTGAACCTGTTGCCGGCCCACCAGCGCCTGGTGCGCGAGCGGGTGAACGCGACCGAGGTGGCGCTGCCCGGCGGCCTGCTGCACCAGGGTTTCCTGGACCAGGTGGCGCGCCGCGGAGACGCGCCGGCCGTCATCGCGCCCGGTCGGACCCTCAGTTACCGCGAACTGTACCGCGAGGCCTGCCAGGTGGCGCGGGTGCTCCACGATCACGGTGCCCAGCCCAACCAGTTGGTGGCGATCGTGATGGAAAAGGGTTGGGAGCAGGCCGTCGCCGCGATAGGCGTGCTTCTGGCCGGTGCGGCCTACATGCCGGTCGACGCCCATTGGCCGGAAAAACGCCGGCTCGACCTGCTGGAAACGGGTGAGGTTTCCCTCGTCGTCACCCAGGAGAAATGTGCCGAGGCGACCGCCTGGCCGGCGCTGGTCAAGACCCTGGTGATCGGCAGCGAGGAACACCGCGCCGCATCGGAAACCCCGCCGGCCGTGTCCAACCAGCACGCCGATCTGGCCTACGTCATTTTCACCTCGGGCTCCACCGGCAAACCCAAGGGTGTGGCCATCGACCATCGCGGTGCGGTCAATACCAACCAGGACATCGCCCGACGCTTCGGCGTCGGCGCGGATGACCGCGTACTGGCGCTCTCCGCGCTTCATTTCGACTTATCCGTATTCGATCTGTTCGGCATGCTGGCGGTCGGCGGCGCGGTCGTGATGCCCGAAGCCGAGCTGGCCAAGGACCCCAGCCACTGGGTCCAGCTCATGACGCACCACGATGTGACGCTGTGGAACACCGTACCGGCCCTGATGGCCATGTTGGCGCACCACCTGGAAGCGCATCCCGAGTCGGTGCCTCAGACGCTGCGACTCGCCATGATGAGCGGCGATTGGATTCCGATGGACCTGCCGCCGTCGATGCAGCGGTTGTGGTCGGAACTCACCATCTACAGCCTGGGCGGCGCCACCGAGGCCAGCATTTGGTCCAATTTCTTCAAAGTCACCGAGATCGATCCCCAGTGGAAATCGATCCCCTACGGCGTGCCCCTGGCCAACCAGTCGTTCACCGTGCTGGACCACAACCTCGAGCCCTGTCCCGACTGGACACCCGGGGATCTCTACATCGGCGGGATCGGTTTGGCCCAGTGTTACTGGGGCGATCCCGCGAAAACCGCGGCCTCCTTCATCACCCATCCGGTCACGGGCCAGCGCCTCTACCGCACCGGTGACCTGGGTCGCTATTTTCCCGACGGGAACCTGGAGTTCCTGGGCCGCGAGGATTCACAGGTCAAGGTCAACGGCTACCGCGTCGAGTTGGGCGAAATCGAAACCGCCCTGCGGGCCCATCCGGCCATCGGTCAGGCGGTCGTGGCCGCCCATGGGAAGAACCGCGACAACAAGCGCCTGGTCGCCTACTACACCCGTCAGGACGGTGGTGTCGCCGCGAGCGGGGAAGTCATCGAGGATCCCGTGCAGCGTCTGGCCTTCAAGCTGGCGCACCACAACTTCAAGCGCGACTTCGAGGCACTGGAAGAGCTGTCGTTGGGGGCCCCGGATCCCGAAACCCGGCACCACTATCTGGAACGCCAGAGCTTCCGCACCTATCTCGGGGATCGGGTGACCCGCGAGGACTTGGCCGGCCTGCTGCGGACCCTGAGCCCGATGACCTTCGGCGAGGGCGGGCGAAGCAAGTATCGATATCCCTCCGCGGGCAGCCTGTTTCCGGTTCAAACCTATATATATGTAAAAGAAGGTCGGGTGACCGACGTGGAAGCCGGATTCTACTACTTCCACCCGGAAACCGCTTCGCTGATCCGCACTTCCGAAACGCGCCACATGGACACCGCCCTGTTCGGTCCGGCCAACCTCGCCGCCAGTCGCGACGCCGCTTTCGGGGTGTTCCTGGTGGGCAAGCTGAACGCGATCGCACCGCTCTACGGCGACAAGGCACGCGACTTCTGCATTTTGGAAGCCGGCCACATGGGTCAATTGCTGATGGAGCAGGCGCCGCGGTTCCAGTTGGGACTCTGCCCCATCGGGCACCTCGCCTTCGACGCCATCGCCGATCACCTACAGGTGGACGGCAACCACTTTTGTGCCTATTCCTTCGTCGGCGGCGCCATCAGCGAAGCGCAGTTGGGCCAGGTGGCGGGCGATGACGACCTGACCAGGCTCCAGGCCATGGCGGCCGAGGCCGGCATCGATCTCGATACGCCGGCAGCGGCACCTTCCGTCGCAACGACGGCCGCCTCGTCGCTGCCTTCGGTCGACGACGCCGAACTCGAACGCGCCCTGATCACCTTCCTCCAAGAGCGGCTGCCGGAATACATGGTGCCCGCGCTTTTCCAGCGGATCGACACGATCCCGTTGACCCCGACCGGCAAACTCGATCGCAAGGCCCTGCCCGATCCCGGCACGTCCTCGGCCCGCAATTCGGTCCAGCCGACCACCGCCGCGGCGCCCGTGCCGCGCGCCGAAACCGCCGCTGCACCGACCACGGCCGTGACCGAGGCCGCCAGCGCGGTCGCCCTGAACGAGGTCGAGCGAAAGCTGGCCGAGATCTGGAAAACCCACCTGGAGTTGGACCACATCACCGCCGCCGAGAACTTCTTCGAGATCGGCGGCAACTCCGTCATGATCGTCAAGGTCCAGAACGACATCAACAAGGCGTTCGACGTCGACATTCGCATGGTCGACATGTTCCGCATGCCGACGCTCGGCGCGTTGGCCGAGCACGTCGCGAGCCTGATGAAGGGCGAAGTGGTGGAGACCTCCGCCGCGCCCATCATCCCGACGGTCACGTCCAGTCAGGTCCGCCGCCAGGACATCGCCATCATCGGATTCGACGTGCGCTTCCCCGGCGCGCCGGATGCGGAGGCCTTTTGGCAGAACCTGGTCGATGGCGTGGAAAGCGTGGGGCCCTTCACCGAAGACGAACTGCTGGCTTCGGGCACCACCAAGGCGGCGATGAGCCATCCGCGTTTCGTCAACGCGGGTTCGGCGATCGAGGAGTCCGACCTGTTCGACGCCAACTTCTTCGGCATCACGCCGCGCGAGGCCGAGCAGATCGATCCCCAACAGCGCCTGCTGCTGGAGTGCAGCTACAAGGCGCTGGAACACGCGGGTTACGCCGCCGAAGAGAATCGCGGCCCGGTGGGGATCTTCGCCGGGATGAGCATGAACACCTACTTCATCCGCAACCTGCTCACCAACCCCAAGTATTTCAAGACGATGAACTACTTCCAGGCCCTGCTGAACAACGACAAGGACTACCTTGCCACGCGCATCGCCTACCGGTTGAACCTGCGCGGACCCAGCCTGACCGTGCAGACGGCCTGCTCGACGTCACTGGTGGCGATCCACCTGGCCTGTCAGGCCTTGATGCGTGACGAGTGCGACCTGGCCCTGGCGGGCGCGGTCAACGTCTACAACCCGCCCAAAACCGGATACATGTACAGCGAGGGCCTGTTCCTCTCGGCCGACGGTCACTGTCGCGCCTTCGACCACCGCGCCACCGGCACCGTCTTCGGCAGTGGCCTGGGTTCGGTCGTGCTGAAGCCGCTGGAAAAGGCGCAGCGCGACGGCGACACCGTCCACGCCGTGATCAAGGGCTCGGCCATCAACAACGACGGCGCCCAGAAGGTGGGCTACACCGCACCCAGCATCCAGGGCCAGATCGACGTGGTTCGTCGAGCCCTCGAGAATTCCGGCGTGCATGGCGAGCAGATCGGCTACGTGGAGGCCCATGGCACGGGCACCATCCTGGGCGATCCCATCGAAGTGGAAGCGCTGCACCAGGCCTACGGCACCGATCGCAACGCACAGTGCGGCCTGGGTTCGGTCAAAACGAACCTCGGACACCTGGAAACCGCGGCGGGCGTCGCCGGCCTGATCAAGACCGTGCTGATGTTGAAACACCGGAAACTGGTGCCGACCCTGAATTTCGAAAAGCCCAACCCCAAGATCGATTTCGACAGCTCGCCGTTCTTCGTGAGCACCGAGTTGCGCGACTGGGAAGCGAAGGGTTCGCGCTACGCCGGCGTGAGTTCGTTCGGCATCGGCGGTACCAACGCCCACCTGATTCTCGCCGAAGCGCCGACCCGCGAAGAAGCGGCGGCCCCGCCGTCCCACCAATTGTTGACCTTCTCGGCCAAGACCGAAGGCGCCTTGGACCGAATCGGGACCGACCTGGCCGATTACCTGGAAGCCCACCCCGAGACCGATTTGGCCGATGCGGCCTACACCCTCCATCGGGGTCGGGGCCGGTTCAACCACCTGGGCTACGCCGTGGTGGCCGATCGGGACCAGGCGATCGCCGCCCTGCGCGGTGACGGTAGCGCGCCGGCCAGCGGTCGCAACGCGAACAAAAACCTGGCTGCCGACATCGTCTTCATGTTCCCGGGCCAAGGCGCCCAGTACCTGCAGATGGCCGCCGACCTCTATCGCGACCTGCCCGTCTTTCGCCAGATCCTTTCGTTCAACTGTTCCCGTATGGCCCCGCACATGGACCGCGATCCCCGCGAAATCCTGTTCCCCCAGGCCGGCAAGGAAGACGAAGCGCGCGAGCTGTTGAACCAAACCACCTACACCCAGCCGCTGCTCTTCCTGGTGGAGTATAGCCTGGCCGAGGTCTGGAAGAAGTGGGGTCTCCGACCCAAGGCGTTCATCGGCCACAGCGTGGGCGAGCTCACCGCCGCCTGCCAGGCCGGCGTGCTCGGCTTCGAGGATGCCGTCTTGATGGTGCTCGAACGCGGCCGCCTGATGCAGGCCATGGAGCCGGGCGACATGGTGGGCGTGGCGGCTTCCGAGGCCGAGATATTGCCGTTGCTCGACGGCAAGCTGGCGCTGGCCGCGGTCAATGGACCCGCGCGGTGCACCGTTTCGGGTCCCGCCGACGAGATCGAGGCGTTCGTGGCGCGTTGCGCGGAACGGAACCTGGCTGCACGGTCCCTGCACACGTCGCACGCCTTCCACGGCCCGATGATGGACCCGATGCTGGATGCCTTCACCGACCTGGTGCGCACGCTCGACCTGCATCCCCCGTTGACACCCTTCGTTTCCAACCTCAGCGGCACCTGGATCACCGACGAGCAGGCCACGGATCCCGCATACTGGGCCGCCCAATTGCGCGGGACGGTGCGATTCCACGAGGGCCTGTCCACCCTGATGGAAACCAACAAGCGAACCCTGCTGGAAGTGGGTCCGGGCCGAACCCTGGCGACCCTGGCAAACCGACACCCTTCCAAAACGGCCGACCACGAAGTGCTGGCCAGCATGCGCGCCATCAAGTCCGACGATGGCGATGTGGCCGTGCTCCTCGGCACGCTCGGCCGGCTCTGGACGCTGGGTGCAACCGTCGACTGGGCCGAGTTCCATTTCGAACAGGGCCGGGTGCGCACGCCGCTGCCTCACTATCCCTTCGAACGCGAGCGCTTCTGGGTCGAACACGATCCGAGCGATCCGGGCTCCGTCGAGGCCTTGCTGCAAGGCCTGACCGAGGGCGGCACCAAGACCTATGTCCCGGTCTGGAAGCGGGAACCGCTGATCGGCGCGAGCGCGGGGGAGGCCGCCGGGCACCACCTGATCCTGGGCGATGGCGCCGGTTTGGGTGCCGAGCTGGCCCAGCGCCTGAGCGAGCGTGGCTTCCAAGTGAGCACAGTCGCGGCGGGGGACGGCTTCAGCCGCCTCGAGGATCGCCGCTTCACCATCGATATGGACGACCGCGCCAATTACGGCGAATTGTTCAAGAGCCTGAAGGAAGGGGAGGGGATCGCTGCCGTTCACGTGCTCACCGCGCTGGATGAAGAGCCCGACACTTCCGGAGATATCACGGTACGCTTCACCCGTCTGCTTCACCTGGCTCAGGCCATAGGCGAGCACGCGGCCGATGCGCCGCTCGAACTCAACCTGATCACCCAAGGTCTGTGGGACGTCACCGGCGTCGAAGACCTGGAGCCGGCCAACGCGCTGCTGCTGGGACCGGCGCGGGTCATGCGCTTCGAGGTTCCCAACGTGCGGTGTCGCGTGATCGACGTGGTGGCGCCCAACGGCCATCGCGGGGCGCGCCAGCGCCTGGTCGCCCAGTTGTGCGGCGAACTCGCCAAACCGATCGCCGAAGAACGCGCCGAACTGGCGTTGCGTGGCAACCACCTCTGGTTGCGCGGCCTGGAGTATCGCGAGATTCCGGAGACGACGAGCGATCCCGTGCACCTGGTGCGCGGCGGCGTCTACCTGATCACCGGTGGCCTGCGCGGCATCGGCCTGGCCCTGGCCGGCCACCTGGCCCAACGCTATCAGGCCCGTTTGGTCCTGCTGACCCGCTCGGCCTTCCCCGCCGAGGATACCTGGGATCGCTGGCATGCCGGTTCGCCCACCGGCGACACGGTCGGCGCGCTGCGCCACATGATCGCCGCCGGCGGCTCGGTGCGCGTGATGCGGGCCGACGTCACCGACGAGACCCGCATGCGCGAAGTGATCGTGGCCGTTCGCGAGGCGTTCGGCGACCTGAACGGCGTCATCCACGCGGCCGGGCTTCCGGGCCAGGGCACCATCCAGTTGAAGGAACCGACGCAATCGGCCCGGGTGCTGGCGCCCAAGGTGATGGGTGCGCGCGTGCTCGAAAAGGTCACCTGGGACTGCAACCTGGACTTCACGATCTACTACGGATCGGTCATCGGCGAGATGGGTGGACCGGGGCAGGTCGACTACTGCGCCGCGAACGCCTACCTCGACGCCCTGGCCCATCGCCGCACCAACCAGGATCAACCGACCTTCGCCATCGACTGGGACGGCTGGTCCGAAACCGGCATGGCCGCCAACGCCCGGTTGGGCGAGCGCCAGCCCGCGTGGGACGCCGTCGAGCCGGTGACCTTGCCGCTGTTCTCGGCGCGTTGGGACGACGGCGATCAGGTGACCTACTACGGCTCCGTCGATGCCGAGCGCGATTGGATCGTTCGGGAACACCGCGTCGCCGGAAAGCCCACGATCCCCGGTACCGCCTACGTGGAAATGGCCGCCTCGGCCTTCCGTCACCACAGCGGCCTGGAGCGACTCGAAATTCGCGATCTGCTGTTCCTGCAACCGCTGAGCGTCGCCGATACAGGCCATGCCAATACAGGCCGTGCCGACTATCGCCTGGTGCTCCAGCCCAACGACTCCGGCTACCGCTTCGAAGTGCTCAGCACCGACGCGACCGGTAATCGGCACCAGCACGCCCAAGGGCTCGTGGTCCCGTTGGAAACGTCGTCTCGGGTTCGATTCGACCTCGATTCCCACCGCGGCGCCGGTGCCTACGAGACGCTGGACGTGGCCGATGCCAAGCGTGCGGGCGAGGGCCGTGCCCTGGTGGACGTGGGTCCCCGTTGGGAGAACGTCCGTTGGATGGGCTTCGGCGAGCGCGATGCGCTGGTGCGACAACAATTGCCCGAGGCGTTTGGCGAAGATTTGGAAGCCTACACCGTGCACCCGGCCATGTTGGATGTGGCCACCGGTTTCGCCGGTCTGCGGTTGGTCAACCAGCACCTGCCGTTCACCTACAAATCGATCAAGATCTCCGGGCGTCTGCCGGGCGAACTCCAGACTCGGGCCGTTCGACGTTCCGGTGAGGGCGAACTCAAGGAATTCGACCTGGTCCTGTGCTCCGCTTCCGGCCAGTGCCTGGTGGAAATCGAGGGCTACGGCCTGTTGGAAGTGCGCGATCGCGCGGGGCTCCAGACCTCGGGTGGCGAACGACCCGCGGCCCTGCCGCCCGGCCTGACCAACGCGGCCGGTCTCGAGGCGTTCGACCGCATCGTCAATCAGGGCCTGACCCAGGTCGTGGTCTCCAGCCGCGACATCCACCGCGTGCGCGCCACCGAGGCGGAACGGGCCGATCGGCGCGCCGGTCGTGGCGGCGCCGAAGATCGCCACAAACGCCCCGAGTTGGCCACCGAATTCACCGCGCCACGCAACGAAACCGAGCGGGTGCTCGCCGAGATCTGGCAGGAACTGCTGGGCTTGGAGCGAGTGGGTATCGAGGACGACTTCCTCGAGCTGGGCGGTGATTCCCTGGTCGCGACGCAAATGGGGAACAAGGTTCGCGCGGCGTTCGGTGAGGACATTCCGCTGTCGACCGTGTTCGAGGCCTCCACCATCGCGGTTCTTGCCGAACACATCGACGCCATCGCGCTGGCTTCCCAGCCGACTGCACCGGGCGTCGCCGCCGACGAAGATCAGGAGGAAGGCGAGCTATGAGTCACATCGCCGGTTTGTTGGCGCGCATGCAGCGCGCGGGTGTGCAGCTCTGGTTGGAAGGGGAGCGGTTGAAGTTCCGGGCCCCCAAGGGTGCCCTCGACGCCGAAACCAAGGCGGAACTCAGCGCCCACAAGGCCGAAATCATCGCCTTCCTCGCCAGTCACCGCCGCCGCGAGGAGGACCGGATTCCGTCGCTCGTGCCCGCGCCGCGCGATGTGCCGCGCCCGCTTTCCTTGGCACAACAACGCCTGTGGTTTCTGTTCCAGATGGAGCCGGAAAGCGCCGTGTACAACCTGCCCTCCGCGATTCGCATCGTCGGTCCGGTCGATGTGGCGCTGCTGAACGGCGCCTTCAACCGATTGATCGCGCGCCACGAGGTGTTGCGCACCAACTTCCGGGACACCGACCAGGGACCGGTTCAGGTGGCGCGTCCCCATGTGGAGATCGCGATCCCGGTGGAGGACCTGAGCGAGCTCGACCCCGAGCGCCGCGACGCGGAGGCGCGCGACCGCATCGAGGCCGAGGGCCGCAAGCCGTTCGACATTCTCGAAGAGCCGCTGATTCGGGTTCGCCTCTACAAGTGCGACGATCGGGACCACATCCTGTTCTTCAACCTGCACCACATCGTGTCCGATTTCTGGTCGATCAAGTTGCTGTTCCAGGAGTTGGCCGACGCCTACCGTTCCCTCGAAAAGGGAACCCCGATGCTGACCCCCGAGCCGGAGGTCCAGTACGGAGATTTCGCGCTGTGGCAGCGCGGCTGGCTGGACGAGGCCAGGCTCGCGCGGCTCGTGTCGTTCTGGCGCGAGGCGTTGGAGGGGGCGCCGCTGTTCCTCGAGCTGCCCTACGACCGTCCCCGCCCGCCGGTGCAAAGCATTCGCGGCGACCACAAGCGCATGGTGATCTCGCCGGCCCAGACCGAGCGTCTGGCGGCGCTGGCCAAGGCCCGCAACGCGTCGCTCTACATGGCCAACCTGGCCTTGTTCCAGGTGCTGTTGCGCTGGTTCTCCGGGACGCGCGACTTCCTGGTGGGCAGCGACGTTGCCAACCGCAACCATCCCGGCATGGAGCGGCTCCAAGGATTCTTTGTCAACCAGTTGGTTCTGCGCGCCCAAATCGAAGACGAACTGCCCTTCGCGCAGTATCTCGAACGGGTTCGGGCCTTCACCCTGGCCGCCAACCAACACCAAGACCTGCCCTTCGACAAACTCGTGGAGGCGCTCAATCCCAAGCGCGCCAACTATGCTCCCGTGTTCCAAACCAAATTCATTTTTCAGAACGTGCCCGACCACCAGGTCGCGGATCCCGGCGAAACCCGCTTCGAGGTCTTCGAACCCGACCGCGGCACCGCCCAGGTCGACCTGCTCCTGGTGCTCTCCCAGACCGGGGAAGGGCTGCAGGGCATGCTGGAATACTGCACGGACTTGTTTTTGGACAGCACGGCGACCCGTCTCGCCGCGCATTACCTGAGCCTCGTCGAGGCGGTGGGCGATCGACCGGATACGCCCATCGAGACCTTGCTGGCTCGGCTTACCGAAAGGGACAAGGACCTGCGCAAGCAACGGCGACCCAGTTTCAAGAAACCCGGATTCAAGTCGGGTGGTGGTCGCTTCGGCAAGAAGCCGGCGGTCGTTCGCCAGGGCTGAGCCGCGCGCTTCCCATTCATCGATCCCGAGGTCCGTCCCCGCCTTCACCCATCCATCGAAGAATGCCGTCTCATGACCTTGGATGGCAAAGAGGGCTATCAGGAAAAAAATCGGAGGATATCATGAGCACCACGACAACCGTCGACCGATCCAGAAAAATGCGCAGCTTCAAACATAAAAAACCGCGTCCCGTCAAAGTTTCCAGCCTCGATCTGGTTCACATGGACACTCTGCTTCCCGACCACGAATTGCCCCTGGTGGTCACGCCCAAGGAGCCGGGTCTCAAGCTCGCCGGTTGGCTCGCCGAGAATCGCGATTTCATCGAACAAAAATTGATGCACCACGGAGGCGTGCTGTTCCGCGGCTTCGACATCCACACCGATGCCGATTTCGCCGCCTTCGTCGAAGACCAGCCCTACGAATTGATGAGCTACTTCGAAGGGTCCACCCCGCGCAAGGAAGTCGGCAAGACCATCTACACCTCCACGCTGTTCCCTTCGAACGAAACGATCGCCCTTCACAACGAATATTCCTCGTCCATGCGCTTTCCGCTCAAGGTTTGGTTTTGCAGTATGTTGCCGCCGGAGCCCGGGACCGGCCAGACGCCGGTCTGCTCGGCGCGGCGCATGATCGATCGCATCGACGCTTCGGTGATCGATGAATTCCGCGCCAAGGGCTGGGCGCTGGTGCGCAACTTCCGCTTCGGGCTCGGCCTGCCCTGGCAGCGCGCCTACGCCATCGACGACAAGGATCGGTTGGCCGCCTACCTGAAGGAGAACCTGATCGATTTCGAGTGGGTCGACGACGAGCACCTGCGCACCCATCAGGTCCGCTCCGCCGTGCTGACCCACCCCGTCACCCAGCAGGAGGTGTGGTTCAACCACATGAGCTTCTGGCACGCCGCCAACCTGCGCGACGGGGTCCGCGAGGAATTGATCGGCCAGTTGGGCCGCGACGGCCTGCCCTACCACACCACCTTCGGCGATCGCACCCCGATCCCCGACGACGTGGCGCGCCACATCGCCCAGAGCTACCTCGACGAGAAGCTGATGTTCGATTGGCAGCAAGGCGACGTTCTGCTCGCCGACAACATGCTCATTTCGCACGGGCGCCAGCCCTTCTCGGGCCCCCGCGAGATCCGGGTCGCCATGGGTCAACCCTATTACCGACCCGTGTTCACGCCGCTCGTGCACGCTTGAAGCTTCCTTTCGACGGGCGATGTCCTGGCCGACTCCCGCGGCCGTGAAAGGGACATCGCCCCCTTTTCGCCCAGCTCGGCGCTTCGCGCCCCGATTTTCAATGACAAAGGTTCTATCGACATGATCGAAGGTTACAATCTCTCCCCGCTCCAGCGCGAACAGTGGCAGTACATGATCGCCGGAGGCAAGGACGGCTTTTGGGCCAAGGCCGTCATTCAGGTGGACGGTCCGCTGGATCGAGCGCGTTTTCGCCAGGTCGTCGCCGAGGTGGTGTCCTGCCACGATATGCTCACGATGCGGTTCCACCATTCGCCCAGCATGATTTTTCCGCTCCAGGTGCCCGAGTCGCCTGCCATTCAGTGGCTCGATCTGCCCGATCCGGGCGCCAATCCCTCCACGTCGGAACTCCTGGACCGGCTCGCGACCGAGCCGTTCGACTTCGAAAAGGATCCGCCCGTGCGTGCGGCCTGGCTGGATCTGCACCAAAACCGCCACGTCCTGTTGCTGGCGATGCCCGCGGTTCTCGCCGATGCCGCCACCATCGACCTCCTGGTCGGCGACCTGGCGCGTGCCTGGGCCGAGGCCAACGGCGGACCCGAAAACGAATTCGATCCGCCCCATTACCTGGCTTTCGCCGAGTGGTTGGAACAACTGCACGAGTCCGAAGACGCGGACGAGGGCAAGGCCTACTGGCTGAAGAAGGACATCGGCTTCCAGCCGCCGTTCGTTTGGGAGAAGCCCCACGAAGCCAATGCCCGGTTTCGGCCCAAGTCGGTGGGCATCGCGCCCATGGCCATTCCCTACAACGACGTGAACCAGTTGGCGGCGCGCTTGGACACGCGGGTCGAGGCCGTTTGCCTGGCCGCCTGGTTCGTCCTGTTGCACCGCCATCTCGAGTGTACCTCGCTGACGGTCGGCGTCATGACGGACGGGCGCAGCGACGAGGAAATGGCCGACATGATCGGTCCACTCAGCCGTTGCCTGCCGGTGCAACTGGCCTTCGATCGCGAGCTCGGTTTCCCCGAATTGGTGGGCGCCGTCGCCGAGCACCTGGAGGAAAATCAGGACTGGCAGGATTGTTTCGTCAACGCCAATTTCGATTTTCACAGCTTCGCGTTCGAATTCAGCCCCGAGTCCCAGGCCGAATCCGCCGCCGGCGTGTCTCTTCGCGCCGCGCACAAACGGGTCTACGACCATCGCTTTGCGCTCAAACTCGAGTGTCGGGCCCAGGACGGCTACCTCCACCCCACCTTCCACTTCGACCAGAACCGCTTTCACGAAATCGACGTGGCGGTGCTGCAGCGCCGTTTTTCGGTCTTGCTGGCCGACATCCTGAAGGACCACGATCGCGCCGTCGATGCCTTTTCGATGCTCAGCAAGGAAGAGATCTACCGCCTGATGGTGTCCTTCAACGATACCCATCGCGACTACCCGGCCGAAGCGGATCTGATCCAGCTTTTCGAGCGGCAGGTGCGGGTTCGACCCGAGGCACCCGCACTGGAGTGCGACCTGCGCGTGCTGAGCTACGCCGAGCTGAACGCCCGGGCCAATCAGTTGGCCCACGCCCTGCGCGCCCACGGTGTGGGGCCGGACGTCTTCGTCGCGCTCTTCGTCGAGCGATCCTTGGAATCGGTTGTCGGGATGCTGGCGATTCTCAAGGCCGGCGGCACCTACCTGCCGCTGGATCCCGAATACCCGCGCGACATGTTGGCCTACATGCTGGCGGAAACCGATGCCCGCCTGGTGCTGACCCGCTCCGAAACGGCCTCGCGCCTGCCCGACCACGACGGCGAAGTGTTGTTGCTGGACGCCGATCGACCCTGGGCCGCCGACGATGCGGCCCGTGCGGATCTGGCGCCCATCCACCAGCCCGACCACGCGGCCTACGTGATCTTCACCTCGGGTTCGACCGGCAGGCCCAAGGGCGTCTTGGTGCCCTACCGCAACCTGACCCACCAGTCACTCACGATGCGCGATTTCCACGAGCTGACCGAGCGCGACCGCTTCCTCCAGTTTTCGTCGTTCAATTTCGACGCTTCGCTGGAGCAGGTCTTTCCACCGCTCATCGCTGGGGCCACGGTGGTCCTGCGCGGCAAAGAGTCGTGGGGCATCGTCGATATCGACAGCAAAATCAGGGACCTGGGCACGACGGTGGTGAACTTTCCCACCGCATTCTGGCACCTCGTGGCCAAGGAATGGGCGCAACGGGACGAGCCCGTGGCACTACCGAACCTGCGCCTGGCCATCGCCGGTGGCGAGCTGATGCTGAGCGAACACCTTCAGCATTGGCAGCGCTCGGCCTGCCATGCGATCCCGATGGTCAACGCCTACGGACCTACCGAGACCACCATCACGGCCACCATGTACGCGGTACCCGAGCACTACGCCGAGACGTTGCCCTATCATCGCGTACCCATCGGTCGGCCGCTCTACAACCGCCGTTGTTACGTGTTGGACGACCGCCTGCAGCCCTGCGCCATCGGCCACAGCGGCATGCTCTACGTGGCCGGGGCCGGTATCGCACGCGGCTATCTGCGGCGTCCCGCGCTGACGGCCGCCGTTTTCGTTCCCGATCCGTTCGGGGTCGAGCCCGGCGCGCGCATGTACTGCACCGGTGACCAGGCCCGGGTGCTGCCGGACGGCAACATCCAGTTCCTCGGCCGCAAGGACAACCAGGTCAAGATTCGCGGTTTCCGCATCGAGCTGGGCGAAATCGAACACGCGCTGTGCGCCTACGAGGGCGTCGACCAGGGCGTGGTGGTCGCCCACCGTCATCAGGAATCCGACGACACCCGTCTGGTGGCCTACTATCTGCCCAAGGCGGATCAGGTCTTCTCGGGTCAGGAACTGCGCGAATTCTTGAGTGCCGGCTTGCCCGATCACATGGTGCCCGGCCACTACGTGGAGTTGCAGGAACTGCCCTTGAAACCCAACGGCAAGGTCGATCGCCAGGCCTTACCGGAGCCCGAGACGGCCGCCGATGCGGTGCACGGCGGGGACCAAGTGGCCGCGCGTACCCAAGAGGAAGAGATCCTCGCCGGCATTTGGTGCGAATTGCTCGACCTGTCCAGTGTGGGCATTCACACCAACTTCTTCGATCTGGGCGGCCACTCGCTGCTCGCCACCCGCATGGTGTCCAAAGTGCGCAAATTGTTCGGGGTGGATCTGACCCTCAAGACGATTTTCGCCATGCCCCATATCGCCGGGCTCGCCAAACACATTTCGACGGCGGTGGTGCAGAACCAGCACGATCGGGCGCCGGCCATCGAGCCCGCGCCGCCCGCGGCCAACTACCCGTTGTCGTTCAGCCAGCGTCGCGTCTGGTTCATGTACACCACCGAGCGGAACCCCGCCTACCACGTGCCGCTGCCGATTCGCGTCTACGGCAAGTTGAACGTAGCCGCGCTGGAGCGCGCCATCGCCACGGTGGTGGCCCGCCACGACATCTTTCGCACCGTCTACCGAACCCACGACGGCGTGCCCCACCAGGTGGTGCGGCCCGCCGAGGACTGGCGCCTGGCACAACTGGACCTGCGCGATCTGGACGATGCCACCCGTCAACGGGAAGTGACCGAACTGGTCGGCAAGAACGCCTTGGAGCCCTTCGACCTGGAAGAGGGTCCCGTGCTGCGGGCTCGGTTGGTCCTGCTTTCCGAGCGCGAGTTCCTGTTGTTGTTCTGCATCCACCACATCGCCTCCGACGGTTGGTCGCTGGGCGTTCTGGTGCAGGAACTGAAGATCGCCTACGAGGCCTTCGCCCAGGGCCAGGAATCGCCACTGCCGCCGTTGGCGCTGCAGTTCACCGATTTCGCCGTCTGGCAACGCGAGTGGCTGCAGGGCGAGGTGCTGGCTCGCGAGGTGGATTTCTGGCGCAACCGGCTCGAGGACGCACCGGCGACGACCCCGCTGCCCTACGACCGCGAGCCCGGCGAGTCCGGTTCCCACCGCGGGTCGCTGGAACGGTTCCACCTGACACCCGAGCGTCAGGATGCGCTGCGCCGGTTCTGCCGCCGCGAGGACATCACGCTGTTCATGCTGTTGACCGCGGCGTTCAAGGTGGTGCTGCACCACATGACCGGCGCCGGCGACATCCTGATCGGCACCGATGTGGCCAATCGCAACCGCGACGAAACCGAGAACCTGATCGGCTTTTTCATCAACCAGTTGGTGTTGCGTACGCGTTTCGACGGCAACCCCACGTTGCGCGACCTGTTGACCGCGACCATGCGCGACACGATGGAGGCCTACGCCCACCAGGACCTGCCGTTCGACAAATTGGTCGAGGAACTCAATCCGCCGCGCGGACCCCACCAGCCGCCGTTCTTCAACGCCAAGCTGGTGCTTCAGAACGCGCCGGAAACCAAGCTCCAGGTCCACGGGCTGGTATTGGTACCCGAGCCCTCGCCCGGCGACGTCACCAAACTGGACTTGCAGTTCAACATCCAAGAGTCCGACGAAGGGCTGCTGGGCGATCTGCACTACAAGGTCGATCGCTTCGACCAGACCACGATCGAGCGGCTGCTGCGGCTGTTTGACGCGGTGCTGGCCCAGGCGATCGCCCAACCGGAACAACCGCTCGACGAGCTGCGCGCCCATTTGGAGGAGACCGAGCGGGCGCGGCGCGACCAGGCCAAACGCCGGCACGCCGATCTCGCCCGCAGCATGTTCGCCAAACCGAGTCGCTGAGGCCGCACGGAGCCCCGTGTGGCGCCCGCTCGCGCGTCGGGTTCGTCCCGGCGACCCGCGCCACACCGCGCTCCAGCCCGTTTAGGAGGATGCCATGAGGCCAGCCAGGCCCGCTTTTTCACTGAAGAAACCCATTGCGCCGCGAACCTTCGGCGGCGATGCCGAGACCCTGGTCACCCGTGAATCGTTGGCGCCGGATCGGGCCTTCCCGCTCGTGTACCGCCCGCGGGTGGACGACCTGGACCTGGACCGCTGGTTGGAGACCAACCGCACGCGCCTGATGGAAGAACTGCATCGGGTGGGTGCGATCCTGTTCCGCGGTTTCTCGATTCCCACCCCCGAGGATTTTCAGGACTTCGCCGCGAAGGTCTGCCCGGATCTGTACCGCAACTACGGCGACCTGCCGCGCGAGAACGACACCATCTACAAGGTCACGCCCTATCCCCACGACGACACCATCCTGTTCCACAACGAGAGCTCGCACATGGGGAGCTGGCCGCTGAAGCAGCTCTTCTACTGTCACGAGCCGGCCGCCGCGGGCGGTGAGACGCCGATCGTCGACTGCCGCGTCATCTACCGCGAGATGGATCCGGCCCTGCTGGAAAAGTTCGAGCGACTTCAGTTGAAGTACACCCGCAATTTCATTCCCAAGCTGGACGTGCGCTGGCAGGACTTCTTCCGAACCGAGGATCCCGCCGTCGTGGAGGAGAAGTGCCGCGCCAATGACTGGCATTTCGAATGGAAGCCGGGCGGGCAACTCACCCTGCACCAACACTCGCCGGCCGTGACGACCCACCCGGTGACCGGTGAAAAGATCTTCTTCAACCAAATCCAACTGCACCACATCGCCTTCCTCAAACCGCACATCCGCCAGTCGTTGCTGGAAATGGTGCCCGAGGCCGACTTGCCGCGCAACGTGTACTTCGGCGACGGCAGTGTCCTCGAGGACCAGGTGGTGCGCGACATCGAGGCCCTGTATTGGAAACACGCGGCCGAGTTTACCTGGCAGGCGGGCGACGTGCTGATCGTCGACAACATGCTGGTCAGCCATGCACGCAAGCCCTACCAACCGCCGCGCAAGATGAACGTGGCCATGGGCGACATGCAGACCGCCGTCGACCGCGTCGCGGCCGGTTGAGGCGAGGGATGGAGCGAAGCATGGAACAGATCGTAGGATATTCGAGTTCACCCCAACAGCGGCGCCTTTGGTCCCAAGCGACCCGACCCGAACGGGCGTGTGCCCTGCGGATTTGGGAAGTTCGGGGCGCGCTGGATCCCGAGCGCCTGAAAGCGGCCTGGGCGGATGTTCTGGCCGCCCACGAAAGCCTGCGCACCCGGTTGCAGGTCCCGCCGGGACAGAAGCGACCGGTTCAGGTGATCCTCGAGCGTGCCGAGTACCGCTGGCACGCCTGGCATCTGGGCGGGGAGCATGAACACCCCGAAGTGTATTTGACCGAGCGGCTTATGGCCGTGGAGGAGACGGAGCCGGTTCAGTTGGTGCTGGCGACCCTGAGCGAAACGCGGCACCTGGTGGCCGTACGCGTCGCCGCCACCTACTGTGATCGCCAGAGCCTGGATGTGCTGGGCCGCGATTGGACGCGCTGCTACACGACGTCGCTGTCGGGCGCGGCCGAGCGGCCCGAACCGGTGCAGTTCAGCCAGTACGCCGAATGGCTGCAACAGGTGGCCGAGCAGGACCAGGACGGCGCCCGTTTCTGGGCCGAATCGACCGTCGTGGGCGATGCCGCCGCGGTCGAGGGTGCGCTCGATGCCTGTCGTCCCGCGTCCTTGGCTCCGGTCTTCCTGGATGCGGCCGCGTGCGACGAAGCCGTCGCCCGAATGGGTCGCTCGTTTCGCGGATTTTGGTGTGCGTCGCTGGCGCTGCTGGCGGGGCGCCTGGCCCAGGGTGAACGGACCGGGCTGGCCGTGCACCTCGACGGTCGTTCCTTCCCCGAGTTGGAGGCCACGGTCGGGCCGTTCGAACGCTTCGTCCCGCTGATGTTGGACGGCGAGGGCGATCTCTCCTTCGCCGATTGGGTCGAACACACCGACGGTCGATTGGAGGCGATCCAGGATTGGCAGGACTACTTCGATTTGACCGCCGATCGGCCGAGCCGGCTGCCCGAATGGTCGATTCTGTTCGAAGCGACGCCCGAGTCGTTGCCGGCAGGGGAGGCGACGGTCAAGGCCCTTCGCACCCTTCGCACCAGTGAGGCCGCACCGATCGGCCTGACGGTCGGCCGCGATCGCGACCGGATCCGCCTGACCCTGGACTACGATGCCGCCCGCGTGACGGAATCGGAAGCCGACACGCTTCTGCGGCGCTTGTTGGTGGTGGTCGAGGCGGCCTCTGGGACCGAGGCGCCGTCGCGCGCGATCGGGTGCCTGCCGATCCTGACTCCCGGTGAAGCGGATCGGGTACTTGGCGAATTCAATCGGACCTCCAGGCCCGACCGCTTTCCCAATACCTTCGACCGGCTCTTCGGCGAGCGGATCTCGGCCTACGGCGCGCGCGTCGCGCTTACCGACGGCACCCGCCAATCGACCTACGCCGAGCTGGAGGCCCGCGCCAACCGCATCGCCCACGAACTGATCGCCGCCGGCATCGAGCCGGACCAGGTGGTCGGCGTCTGTTACCGCGAGCCGTTCGACGCCATCCCGGCCATGCTGGGCGTGATGAAGAGCGGTGCGGCCTACTGTTTCCTGGACGCCAAGCTGCCGCTGGAACGGCTGCGCTACATGGTCGAAGTCAGCGGTGCACGACGCGTGCTGACCGAATCGGAACAGGAGCCGCTTTGGCGCGAAACGAACGTGCCCACTTGGGTTACCGACCGCGATTGGGACCGTGCCGCGCGGCATGCAGGCGAAGCGCCGGCGCCCCGTTCGTCCGACGCGACGTTGGCCTACGTGGTCTTCACCTCGGGTTCGACCGGCCGCCCCAAGGGCGTCATGGTCGCCCACCGCAACCTGCGCAACTACCTGAACGGCCTGCTGCACGCCATCCCCGAACTGGCGGAATCCGGTACCTTCGCGCTGGTCAGTTCGCTGAGTGCCGATCTGGGCCTGACCATGCTCTACCCGTCGCTGTTGCTCGGCGGCACCCTGCACCTGCTCTCGCAGGACAAGTTGTTCAACGCCCTCAGCTTCGGCGACTACTGCGCCGACCACGGCATCGAGGCACTCAAGATCACGCCGTCGCACCTGAACGCGCTGATGGATCGGCCCCAGCCGGAGGCCTCCCTGCCGCGCAAGGTGCTGATCGTCGGCGGCGAGGCCACGGGTTGGGAGATGGCGGAACGTCTTCACCGCCTGGCGCCCGCCATGAAGATCTACAACCACTACGGACCCTCGGAAACCTGTGTGGGTGTGCTCACCCATGCCTACGGCGAACGCGTGGCGTCGACCGGGCTGCCGATCGGCAAGCCCATCTCCAACACCCACGCCTACATCGTCACACCCCAGGGGGCGGCCCAGCCGATCGGCGTCGCGGGCGAGCTGCTGATCGGCGGTCCCAGCGTGTCGCGCGGCTACATCGGCAGGGAAGAGGAGACCCGGCGGCGGTTCATCGCCAACCCATTCGCGGGCCAGGCCGAATCTGCGCCGCGCCTGTACCGGACCGGCGATGCCGCGCGTTTCCTGGAGGACGGCTCGATCGAGTTCCTGGGGCGGGTCGATCGTCAGGTCAAAATCCGCGGCTTCCGCGTGGAGCTGGACGAAATCGAAGCGGTGTTGAACCAGATCGACGCGGTGCGCGAAGCGGTGGTGGACCTGCACGGCGCGGACGGCGAGCGCCCGCTCGTGGCCTGGCTGGTGGCCGAACCCGCCGAGGAAGCCGCGATTCGCGCGGCGCTGGCGCGAAGCCTGCCCGACTACATGGTGCCGACCCACTTCCAGTTCCTGGCGGCACTGCCCTTGACCGCCAACGGCAAGGTCGACCGCGTGGCGTTGCGCACCCGCCCACTCGAGGGCACGCGAGCCGCGGCCGACTACGTGGCGCCGCGCAGCCCGCTGGAACGCGTGCTGGCCGTCATCTGGCAGGACGTGCTCGGCGTGGAACGGGTCGGCGTCGAAGAGGAGTTTTTCTTTCTCGGCGGTCATTCGCTGCTGCTGATCGTGGTGAACACGCGCATCAAGAACCTGTTTCGGGTGGAGCTGACCACGGCGGAGCTGTTCCAAGCGACGACCTTGGCCGAGATGGCCACGTTGTTGGAGCGCCACGATCCGCGGCCCGATGGGCTGGACGGGGTGGCTCGGCGCCTTTTGGAGATGTTGGCCCTGACGCCCGAACAGCGGGCGACCTTGCGAGAAGAGGCCCAGACCGCGCTCGACGGCTCATCCGAGATCCCCACCGCCGCCGAGCCGGGCGAGAAGCCGATTCCCAACCGTTTCGACGACGAGGTTCTGGTGCGCCACTTCCTCGGCGAGGATTTCGGCATCGCCGAATCCGATCGAGGCTTGACGCCGCGCCCGGATCCCAGCCAGCGCCCGCTCTCCTTCGAGCAGCAGCGCCTGTGGTTCCTCGACCAGATGGAGCGCGGCAGCAGCAGTGCCTACAACAACACGCTGGCCTTCCGCATCGCGGGGCCGCTGAACGTCACCGCCCTGAGTCGCGCCATCGCCGCGCTCGAGGAACGCCACGAAACCCTGCGCACCACGTTCCGCCTGGAACAGGGCGAGCCGGTCACGGTGCTGCAACCGCCGCGTCGCGATGTGTTGCCGCGGGTGGACCTCTCCGGACTCGATCCCGAACGACGCGAGGCCGAGGTACGCCGCCTGATCGGCCAGGCCGCCACCACGCCCTTCGACCTGGAACAGGGACCGATCTGGCGCACCCAACTGCTGGACCTGGCCGAGGATCAGGCCGTGTGGATCGTGGTCATGCACCACATCTGCTCCGACGGTTGGTCCATGCGCCTGTTGAAGAAGGAGATCGGCCAACTCTACCGCGCTTTCGATCGGGACGAGACGCCCCAACTGGCGCCGTTGCCGATTCAGTACGTCGATTATGCCTGGTGGCAGCGCGACCGCATCCGGGCCGAGGTACTCGCCACGCATTTGGACTTCTGGCGCGAGCGCCTGGCAGGCCACGCGTTGGTGCCCCAGTGGCCCACCGACCGGCCGCGACCCGAGGTTCAGACCTACAACGGCGCCTCGCTGCGGGTGGCCTACGACGCCGATCTGCGCCATGCCCTGTTGGCACGTGCCCGCGAAGAGCGCGCCTCGCTGTTCATGCTGATGCTTTCGGCCTTTTCGGCGCTTCAGGGGTTCTTTGCCGGTACGCGCAAGGTGTTGACCGGCACCGACGTGGCCAACCGCAATCACCGCGAGACCGAGCCGCTGTTCGGATTTTTCGTCAACCAGTTGGCCTTGAGCACCGACCTGAGCGGCGATCCCAGCCTGCGCCAGATTCTTCAGCGCTGTCGCGACACGTCGGTCGCGGCTTTCGCCCATGCCGAGCTGCCCTTCGACCAGATGGTGAACGGGCTGAACCTGGCGCGCGATCTCAGCCATTCACCCGTGTTTCAGACCAAGGTCTTTTTGGAGCACACGCCCGTGGACGCCAATGCGGTCGAGGTCTTTCCCGGCGTGACCGTCACCGACGCCCTCCCCGAGAACACCGGTGCCGCCCGGCTCGATCTCACCTTGGGCCTGTGGGACCTGGGTGACGGCGGCATCGAAGGCTGGCTGAGCTACAACACCGACCTGTTCGAGCGCGCCACCGCCGAAGAGATCGTCGCCCTGCTCCCCATCGTGCTCGACGGCTTCCGGACCGATCCGGACCTGTCGCTCTCCGACCTGGAAGCGCGCCTGCGCGAACACCGTAACCAGCGGGCCGACCAGGTGCGCGAAGCCCGGACCCGCAACAAGATGAGCAAGTTCAAAAAGGGCAAGCGTCGCAAGGTGGTGGTCGACCGCGCGGTCGCGGCCCGCTTCGAGCCCCTTGCCGCGGGCGTCTCCCTGCCGCTGGTGCTTCAGACGGACATGGCCGATTTCGACCTGGTGGGCTGGGCCCGGGCCAACCGCGAGGTGTGGAACGAGGCGCTGCACAAGTCCGGCGCGCTGTTGTTCCGCGGTCACGGTATCGACAGGCCCGAGGCGATGGACCAGGTCAGCGCGGTCTTCATCGACGAGCTGTTCACCGAGAACACCGAACACCGCCCGGTGACCGGCGCCGTTCAGGTTCCCGTCGATTACGCGGCCGACCAACACCTGCTGTGGCACTCGGAGAACTCGTTCAACCACGAGTGGCCGCGCAAGATCATGTTCGCCTGCGGTCGGCCCGCGGAAAGCGGTGGCCAAACGCCGCTGGTGGACAACCGCGAGGTCTACAAACGGCTGGATCCTTCGGTACGGCGCGGTTTCGAGGAGAAGGGCGTGCTGTACATGCGCAACTGCAACCCTCATCTCGGCCTCGACTGGCGCACCCTGCTGCGTACCGAGGATCGCGATGAAGCGATCGCCCGTTGCCGAGCCGCGCACCAACGCGCGGAATGGCGCGCCAACGACGTCCTGCGCACCCAGGCGGTGCGACCGGCGGTGATCGCCCATCCGGTCACCGGCGAAAAGTGCTGGTTCAACCAGGCCCAGCACTGGCACATCGCCTGTCTCGACGAAGCCACACGGGCCTCGATCACCGAGGTCTACGGCGAAGAAGACTACCCCCGTCATTGCTACTTCGGCGACGGCAGTCCGATCGAGGACGCAATGATGGATCACATCCTCGCGGTCTACCGCGAGCTGGAAACCAGTTTCCCGTGGCAACGGGGCGACCTGGTGCTGGTGGACAACGTGCTCGCCGCCCATGCCCGCCGCCCGTACCGGGGTGACCGCACCATCTACGTGGCCATGGGCGACCTGCGTGCCTACGACGTGGTGCCCCTGCCCACGCCCTGAGACCTCCGAGCGCGATCTCGGATCCCACCGTTCTTTCAAAGAGGATCGACATGAATGTGATTGAAGGTCATCGACTTTCCCCGCAACAAGCCCGCCTGTGGCGCCTGAACCAGGATTTCGGACCGTTGGCGGCCCATCTCGCGATCGGCATCGCGGGGCCGCTCGAAGCCAATGTCCTGCGCCGAGCGCTGGCGGAGGTGCTTCGCCGTCACGAGAGCACGCGCACGTCGCTGCCCGGCGTCGCCGGCAGGAAATTACCGCTCCAGGTGGTGGGCGATGCGCCGACCTGCACCTGGCGCGAGTGGGTCGCCCGTCCGGGTGAGACCGAGGCGCAGGCGATCGCACGCATGGTGGCGGAACCGCTGGAGGTCGACCTGGCGCGGGAAAGCGGCCTGCACGCCGATCGCCTGGTCTGGGACGAGAACCGTCAGGTGTTGGTGTTGCGCATGCCCGCGATCCATACCGACTACCAGTCGTTGGCCAACCTCTTCGAGGAACTGGGCGCGATTTTGGCCGGCGAGGCCTTGATCGACGAGGAGGAGCTGACCCAGTACCTGGACTTCTCCGAATGGCTGCACGAGGTCTCCGAGGACGAGGACGCCGAATCCGGCAAGGCGTTTTGGGAGCGCCAGCAATTGGCGCGTTTGCCCTCGCTGACCCTGCCCGAAGAAGGCGCGGGGGGGCCCGGATTCGAAGACGACGTGCTCGTTTTCTCGCTTCCGCGTGAAACCCATTTGACCTTCGATACCGAAACCCTTTCGGCCGCCTGGTACGCGTTTCTCTGTCGCCGTTTGGACAGCGACGACCTGGCGCTCCACCACTATTTCCACGGCCGGGTCGACGAGGAACTCGCCGGTGGCATCGGCCCCTTCGCCAGCATGCTGGCGCTCTACGTCTCGGGTGCCCGGCAGCTCCCGTTCGGCACCTTCGCCCAGACCTACCTCGCTCACTTGCGCGATGCCGAAACCCTCGCCGTCCACCAGCCTTGGGAGGCGATTCTGGCCCAGGCGCCAGGCTTCGACTTCGAGCATTACGCGCTGCCGGGTGCGCGCCGCTGCGGTGAATTCAAGCTGACCTGCCTCGACGCCCGCGTGCATCACGGTCCCTTCAAGCTGAAACTCGGTGTGGTGGAAAAGGCCGACGGGCCGAGCCTCCGCCTCCACTACGATCGGACCCGATTCAGCGCGCTCGCCGCCGAGCGACTGGTGGACTCCTTCGGCGATTTTCTCGCGTCCCTGCAACGCGAACGGCCCGCCGACCACGCCGCCATCGGCGGCACCTGCCAGCGCCGCCAGTTGGCCGAGATCTTCGGCCGCGCCGAATGGACGGAGTCCAGCGATCTCACGCTGGATACCTGGTTCGAACGCCAGGTCGCGCGCGATCCGAACGCACCGGCCGTCGTCGACGGCGAGGTGAGCTGGACCTTTGCCGACCTGAACCGGCGCGCCAACCAGCTCGCCCACTATCTGGTCGAGCTGGGTGCCGGACCCGAATGGGCGATTCCCGTATGTCTGGGCCGCGACGCCAACCTGGTCGCCACCCTGCTGGCGGTACTCAAGACCGGTGCGGCCTACATCGGCGTCGATCCGCTCTATCCCAAGGAACGCGTCGCCCACATGGTCGCCGGTGCGCGCATCGCCCTGACCAGCCCCGACTACATCGAACTGTTCCCGGAACGCGACGGCCCCGAATTGACGCTGCTGGATCCCAGCCTCACCATCGTGGCCGATCGACCCGCGACCAACCCCGGCCGGCGGTTCTCGCCCCAGCACCCGGCCTACATCATTTTCACCTCGGGTTCCACCGGCCGTCCCAAGGGCGTCGTGATCACCCACGCCAACGTGGTCAACTACACCGAGTGGAGTATCGCCAATTACGGGCTCGATCGCAGGCTGGGCGCGCCTTTTCATTCCTCGGTCGGTTTCGACTTGACCGTCACCAGCATGTTCCCGCCGTTGTTGAGCGGGAAGGCGGTGGTGATGGTGCCCGACGAGGCCGGCATCGACGGCTTGAACGACCTGCTGCGCAACCAGCCCGACTTCAGCTTGACCAAGCTGACCCCGTCGCACCTCAAGCTGTTGAGTCTCTGGGGTACGCTTTCCCGCCACAAGACCACCGCATCGCTGGTGGTCGGGGGCGAGGCGCTGTTTGCCGAGGACTTGGTCGCCTTTCGCGAGGGGGCACCCGAGCTCGAGGTATTCAACGAGTACGGGCCCACCGAAGCCACCGTCGGCTGTTGTGTCTACCAGGTCGCCGGCGAAATCGAGGGACCGATTCCCATCGGCACGCCGATCGCCAACACCCGCATCTACGTGTTGGACGAGGCCCTGAATCCGGTGGGCTTCCACCAGACGGGCGAACTTTACGTGGCCGGCGCCGGTCTGGCGCGCTGCTATCGCGATCAACCGGGCATGACCGCCGATCGCTTCCTGCCCGATCCCTTCGGCGATCGGCCCGGCGAGCGCATGTACCGCACCGGCGACCTGGTGCGCTTCACCGGCGAGGATCGGGTTCGCCTGATCTACGTGGGCCGCAACGACAGCCAGGTCAAGATTCGCGGGTTCCGCGTCGAAATGGGCGAGATCGAGGCCACGCTCAAGAAGCTGGAGGACCTGGAAGAGGTGGTCGTTCGCACCCACGAGGACGAGGACGGCACCCGTCTGGTCGCCTACTACGTGGCGCGCGAAACCCACACCACCGAGGACCTGCGGACCTTCCTCGAAACCTATTTGCCCGATTACATGGTTCCCGCCGTGTTCATCCCGATGAACCGCTTCCCGCTGACGGTCAACGGGAAGATCGACGTGGACGCGCTGCCCGATCCCAGCGAACACCGCCCGGACCTGGCCAACGACTTCGTGGCGCCGCGCAACGAGCTGGAAACCGAGTTGGCCGAGGTGTGGCAGACGGTGCTCGGCCTGGAGCGCATCGGCATTCACGACAACTTCTTCGCCCTGGGCGGCGATTCAATTCGCAGCGTGCGCATCGCCGCGGAGGCCAAGACCCGCGGTCTGTCGATCACGGTGCAGATGCTGTTCGCGGCGCCGACGATCGCCGAACTGGCGCGAGCCCTGGAGGAGGCGCCCGGTGAACGGGAAGAGGCGGTCGCGCCCGGCGAATACCGCCGCACCGAACCCTTCGAACTGATCGGGGAAGCCGATCGGGCGCTGATGCCCGCGGACGTGGAAGACGCCTATCCGCTCTCCGCCGTGCAGTTGGGCATGCTGTTCCACATGCAGGCCACCAAGGATTCGCCGAGCCCGCCCGACTACCACAACCTGAACACCTTCGAAATCCAGGTGCCTTTCCACCTCGAACCCTTTCAGCGCGCGGTCGACGTGGTGTGCCTGCGTCATCCGATCCTGCGCACCTCGTTCGACCTCACCCGTTACAGCGAACCGATGCAGCTCGTGCATCGCGACGCCCGCCTCGAAGTGGCCTGGGAGGACCTGCGTGGTTACGATGCGGCCGAGCAGAAACGCCTGGTGGCCGATTTCATTCAACGCGAGAACTTCGCGCTGATGGATATCCAAGTGGCGCCGCTGGTGGCCCTGACCATCCAGCAGACCGAGGACGACCGCATCTGGCTGCACTACAAGGAGCCGCACTCGATCGCCGACGGTTGGAGCACCAACTTCAACCTGGTGGAGATCTTCGAGAATTACCTGGCCCTGCTGGAAGACCGGCCCATGCCGGAGCGCGCCCCGCTGACCGTCACCTACCGCGACTTCATCCACATGGAGCGCAGTGCCCACCGCGACGAGGGCATCCGCGACTTCTGGCGCCGCCTCCTGGCCGATGCCGAGCCACTGGCCTTGCCGCCGCTGCAGGTCGACGACCAGAACAAGGCCCTCGCCGACCACAAACACTACGCCGAGCTGAGCGATACCGTCATGGCCGGGCTGACCCGCGTTTCGCAGAACCTGGGCGTGCCCTTCAAGTCGATTCTGCTGGCGGCTCACGTCAAGGTCATGAGCCTGTTCTGCGGCGTCGAAGACATCACCACCGGGCTCGTGTTCAACGGCCGGCCCGAGGTGCCCGGCGGCGACGAGGTTCGCGGTCTCTTCCTCAACACCCTGCCGATTCCGTTCAAGGTCGAGACCGGGTCCTGGTCCGATTTGATTCTTTCGGTATTCCGGCGCGAGACCGAAGTCCTGCCCAACCGACGCTTCCCGGTGTCCGCGTTGCAGGCGGTCACGGGCCGCAAGCACGAAGTCCACGCCGCCTTTTCGATGCACCACTTCCACTCCGCCACCGATCTGCTGAACTCCGGCGAGCTCCAGGTCACCGGCGCCGAGGACTGGTCGAAGACGAACTACGACATGGCGGTGTTCTTCCACCGCAGCGAGAAGGATGCGCGCCACATGCACCTGGTCGTCGAAGGCAACCTGGACCGGCTTTCGAAGAGCCAGATGTTGCGCGTCGTCAACTACTTCCAGGAAGTGCTGACCTGCATCGCCGAGGAGGGTGACAAACCCGGCCGGCTGCATCACCGGCGCACCTTCCTGCCGGAGCACGAGCGCGAGCTGATGACGCGCGACTGGAATCGAACGGCGCAAACTTGGGAAACGCCGAACGGCCTGCACCAGTTGGTGGAGCGCGCGGTGGATGCCCACGGGCATGACGTGGCGGTGGTGTTCGAGGGCCAAACGCTGACCTACGCGGAGCTGGAACGCCACGCCAACCGGCTGGCCCATCATTTGTGCGATTTGGGTGTCGAGCCCGAGGCGCGGGTCGGCCTGGCGTTGCACCGGTCGCCGGAGATGGTGATCTCGATGTTGGCGGTCATGAAGTGCGGTGCGGCCTACGTGCCCATCGATCCCGACTACCCGGCCGACCGCATCCAGTACATGCTGGACGATGCCGCTCCGGCGCTGTGCATCACCACCGCCGCCATCCGGGACGCGCTGGAGCCCAAAGGCTCCGTGCCGTTGCTGGTGCTCGACCAACCGGAGACGCGCGCTGCCGTCGAACAGGTCTCCGATCGCCGGCTCGACCTGGCGATCGATGGCGAGCAGGCGGCCTACATGATCTACACCTCGGGCTCGACGGGCAGGCCCAAGGGCGCGATCAACCGTCACGGCTCGATCGTCAATCGCATCCTGTGGATGCGGGACTATCTGGGCACCGGCGCCGACGATCGCATCCTCCAGAAGACGCCGTTCAGCTTCGACGTCTCGCTGTGGGAGTTCTTCCTGCCGCTGATCTGCGGCGCGCGGCTGGTGTTCGCGCGGCCCGGCGGTCACAAGGACAACCAATACCTCGCCGAGCTGATCGCGGCGCAGGGCGTGACCACGATGCACTTCGTGCCGTCCATGCTGCGCCACTTCCTGGCCGACCCGGCCTTGCCGCCGCTGGAGAATCTGCGAAACGTGGTGTGCAGCGGCGAGGCCCTGCCGCCCGAGCTGGTGACCGAGTTCCGCGCCAAACTGGACGCCCGACTGTTCAACCTATACGGCCCGACCGAAGCCGCCGTCGACGTGACCGCCTTCGACTGTGCCGACCGTGACCTCGGTGACAGCGTGCCCATCGGCCGTCCGATCGCCAACACCCAGGTCTACCTGTTGGATCGCGACGGCAACCTGTTGCCGCCCGGCACGCCCGGCGAGCTGTTCATCGGCGGCGCCAATCTGGCGCGCGGCTACCACGACCGACCGGCCCTGACCGCCGAGCGTTTCGTGCCCGATCCGTTTTCGAACACGCCGGGTGCACGCCTCTATCGCACCGGCGATCAGGCGCGCTCCACCCCGGACGGCGAGCTGATCTTCCTCGGTCGCAAGGACTTCCAGGTCAAGTTCCGCGGGTTCCGGATCGAGCTGGGCGAAATCGAGCACGCCCTGAACGGCCACGATGCCGTGAAGACCAGTGTCGTCACGGTCTACGAGGTGGAGCCGGGTGTGGAACGCCTGGTCGCCTACCTCGTGCCCACCGAGGGTGAGACCGCCGATCGGGACGCACTCGTCGCCCAACTGCGACCCTACCTGCGCCAGTCGTTGCCGGACTACATGGTGCCCACTTCGTTCGTGCTTTTGGAAGCACTGCCGCTGAGTGCCAACGGCAAGCTGGATCGGCGCGCGTTGCCGGCACCGGACGGCCTGGCCGCCCAGGTGAAAACCGAATACGTGGCGCCGCGCAACGAGCTCGAACGGGAACTGGCCGCGGTTTGGGCATCGGTACTGCACCGCGAGACGGTCGGTGTGGACGACAACTTCTTCGACCTGGGCGGTGATTCGATTCTGAGCATCCTGATCGTCGCCAAAGCCAACGAGCGCGGCGTGCAGATCACCTCGACCCAGATCTTCCAGGAACAGACCGTGGCCAGGCTGGCACTGGTCGCCAAACGCGGCGATGCGGCCGTGCGGGAGCAGGGCCCGGTGACGGGCGAGGCGCCGCTGACCCCGATCCAGACCTGGTTCTTCGAGAAAGACTTCACCGACCGCCATCATTGGAACCAGTCGGTCTTCCTGGCGACGGATCAGCCGCTGCGTGCCGATCTGCTGGAAGCCACGGCCGAGGTGCTGCTGCGGCATCACGACGCCCTGCGCGCCCGGTTCGTCGAGGAGAACGGCACCCTGGTTCAGCGCTACGCGACACCGGGCACCCTGCAGGCCTACCACCGGGTGGATTTGGCCGAGCTGTCCGGCGACTTGACCGAAGCGCTGGAGGCGGAAGCCCAAGCCTGGCAGGCGCGCTTCGATTTGGCGGAAGGTTCGCTGTTCAAGCTGGTCCACTTCGACCTGGGTGCCGATCGCGGGCAACGGCTGCTGATTCTGGCGCATCACCTGGTCGTCGACGGGCTTTCGTGGCGCCTGTTGCTTCAGGATCTCGAAACCGTCTATTCCCAATTGGTTGCCGGCCAGGAGCCGCGCCTGCCCGCCAAGACGACGTCGTTCAAGAGCTGGGCCGAGCGGTTGCAGGCCCACGTCGCCGAGACCGACCTCGACGCCGAGTTCGCCTATTGGAGCGCTGCCGCTCGGGCCGAGGTAGCCGCCCTGCCGCGCGACATCGAGGCAGACGGCGCGCGCAATCGCCACGGCGAAACCGACAGCGTGCGCATGACCCTGGGTACCGAGTCGACGCGCGCGCTGCTCGAAGAGGTTCCGGCCGCCTACCGCACCCAAATCAACGACGCCCTGCTCTGTGCCCTGGGCCGGACGCTGGCCTCGTGGACCGAAGGGCGCCGGGTGCTGATCGACACCGAAGGACACGGCCGCGAGGCGCCCTTCACCGATCAGGACGTGTCGCGCACCGTGGGTTGGTTCACGGCCATCTATCCGGTTTTGTTGGACATGGGCGTCAACGACGAGATCGGCGACCAGCTCAAGTCAATCAAGGAACAACTGCGGGCCGTACCCCATCACGGCCTGCACTACGGGCTGCTCCGCCATACGAGTCCCGATCGTGACCGGCGCCGAACGCTGGCCGATCTACCCGCCGCCGAGGTGCTCTTCAACTACCTGGGCCAGTTCGACGGCGTGCTCCAGAGCGACAGTCACTTCAAAGGGGCGCCCGAATCACGCGGCCACCAATTCAGCCCGCGCGGCGAACGGGCCCACCTGCTCGACATCGACTGCAAGGTCATGGGCGGGCAGTTGACCGTCGCCTGGACCTATTCGACGGCCCACCATCGCCGCGCGACCATCGACCGACTCGCACGGCGCTTCCTGGAAGAACTGGAACGGTTGATCGAGCATTGCACGGCCGAGGATGCCGGTGGATTCACGCCCTCCGATTTCCCGGAAGTGGACCTGAGTTCCGCCGAACTCGACGAGCTCGTCGCCGAATACGGCTCCTTCGAAGAGTAACCACTCAACCCGATCTAATTGAAGAGGAATCACATGGAACTGTTACGATTTTACCTCAAGTACTGGAAAAAAAGGGGCAAGGAGCAGAACAGCAAGCTCAAGATCCTCCTGTACTTCGTCATCCTGACCAGCGTGCTGTCCGGCGTCGGCAATACCGTCCTGCTGGCCATCATCAACGAGGTCATTCACAGCCCCGACTACACCCAGGCGATTCTCTGGACCTTCGTCGGCCTGTGCATCGGGGTTCCGGTGGTGCGCTCCTTCTCGGAGGCGTTGCTCAACATGTTCTCGATGCGCGTCATCTGCGACATGCAGACCCACTTCTGTTACAGCCTGATGGCGACACCGCAGCAGGTGCTGGAGGAGCAGGGCTCGGCCAAGATCACGCCGATCATCGCCGAGGACCTCAAGGTTCTGGCCGACTCGCTGCTGGCCTTCATCATGATCTGCCTGCACGCCTCGATCGTCGTCAGTTGCCTGGCCTACATGGGCTGGCTCTCGTGGCAGTTGTTGATCTTCCTGTTGGTGATCATGACGGTCGGGATCGCCATCTACCAGGCCATCACCATGCGTGGCCAACGCCACTTCTTCACTGCCCGCAAGCATTACGGCCGCGTGTTCAAGAACCTCGAGACGCTGACCTCCGGCAGTAAGGAACTCAAGCTGCACCAGCCGCGCCGCAACGATTTCGTGCACAAGCTGTTCGTGCCCGCCGTGGAGACGTTCCGCCGGTCGGTGGTCGTGGGCAACGCGGTCTACGGCGCAGCACGCGGTATCGGCTCGATCCTGATGTTCGTCTGTATCGGCGCCATCATCTTCGGTGCGCGCGGCTTCATGGAGGTCTCGGCCGAGGTGGTTTCGGGCTTCACCCTGACGGTGATGTTCATGATCGCGCCGTTGGAGGCCTTGATGGTGCGCCTGGTCTCGATGGACAAGGCCAAGGCGTCGCTGCGCAAGATCGATGAATTCTCGGCGGCGATCGAGGAGCACCAGGAACTCAACAGCGGTGTCGATGCCGAAGTGGAACCGATGCCCGAATTCCAATCCCTGGCCTTCGAGGACGTGGAGCACGAGTATTCCGCGGTCGAACAGGCCAAGCACAACCACTTCACCCTGGGTCCGGTGAGCTTCCGTGTCGAAGCGGGCGAGGTCTGCCTGGTTTGCGGCGGTAACGGCAGCGGCAAGACGACCCTGGCCAAGTTGCTCAGCGGCCTCTACACCCCCACCGCGGGCAAGGTCCGCTACAACGGCATGACCATCGACCGGGACAACATCGAGGCCTATCGCCAGTGCTTTTCGGCCGTTTTTGTCGACTTCCACCTCTTCGACACCCTGCTCGGCATCGACTATCCCGAGCATTCCGAGCAAGCGACGGAACTGTTGGCCAAACTGCAGATCGAGCACAAGGTCGAGATCGACGACGAGGGCCGCCTCTCCACCATCGATCTCTCGCAAGGCCAGCGCAAGCGCCTCGCGCTCTTGACCTCGATCCTGGAGGACCGCCAGATCTACATCTTCGACGAGTGGACCGCCAACCAGGATCCCCAGTTCCGCGGCGAGTTCTACCACACCATTCTTCCCATGCTGAAAGAGCGCGGCAAGACGGTCATCGTCATCACCCATGACGAGAAGTTTTTCGATTGCGGCGATCACGTCATCAAGCTGGATATGGGTAAAATCCAACATGACTCCCTGCCCGTCGCGGCGCCCGCCCTGGTGGAGACCTGATCCCTCAACCGCGGCGAGCGCGGTTCCGGTCCGCCGGCCCGCTCGCCCCCAAGCGCGTTCGAACCGGCGCGGGTGCGATCCTTGCACCTTCGCGGTTTCGAATCTCCGAAACACTGTTCCTTCCGAGGTAAGATATGAATGTGTTGATGAGTTCTCTGATGCTTTTGGCGTTCATGACCGAAAGCTACAAAACGTCCGATCTGGTCACCGTCAAAACCTTCGAACCGGCTCAGGGCGATGTCTTTCTGGCCGATCCCCACTTTTTCGATTTCTCCGACGACGGCCGCCTTTACATCCTCGAGCGCAACGAGCCGCGTGTCCACCACTGGGCCGCCGACGGCACCTACAAGGGCCACTTCGCCAAGGAAGGCAACGGTCCCGGCGAGCTGTACTCGCCCCGCATGATCCACGTCAGCAAGGACAAGGTGTGGGTGTGGAACCGCAACAACAAGTTCTCGGTGTTCCGCCTCGATGGGACCTGGATTCGCGATTTCCGCGGGCCCAACGCCCAGATTCGGCGCTTTGCGGTGCTCGACGACAACCTGTTGCTGATCGCCTACCAGACCCAGCAGGCCAGTGGCGACACCTACGTATTCTTCGAGCTGATCAACGGCAAGGGCAAGCGCCAGAAAACGCTGAAGAAAATCAAGAACGAGATGTTCCTGCGCCCGGTTCAGGACGAGGACGGCGGCCGCATCAAGGCCTACGGACCCGAGCTGGACATCACCACCAACGCCAAGGGCGAGACCTGGTTCGGCTTCTCCCAGGAGCGCAAGCTGTACCGGATCGACAACAAGGGCGAGATCGTCGAGACCCGCGAAGTGACCTTCAAGACGGGTCCGATCACCGACATCGAGCGCCACGATTTCGAGTCGATCAGCTTCCCGGGGCCCAACGGCAAGGTGTTCACCCTGAAGGACATGCCCAACCTGACCATCAGTTACGATTTCGACAAGTCCTACTACACCCACCTGTTCCTCAAGGACGGCACCCTGGCCACGGTTCTGACCCCCGCCAGCGGCAACGACCAACACAAGGGCTATTTCATCGGAAGTTACTATCTCTATGACTGGGCTTCCGGCGAGGTCAAGGGTCGCGGGAACTACCGCATGCCCGAGGATGCCCTGGTGTTGATCGCCAACGGCCGCGCGCTCAAGTTGACGACCGACGAGAGCGGCGACTACGTGATCGAGGAAATCGTGCTGAAAGGCATGTAATCCACCGGCCCCGCCCGGCGCGGGGCCTTCCCGACCGATCCGGGCCGGATCTGCCACTTCTCGAATCAGCCATTTTGGCCTCCCTTCCCGGGCCTCCCTGCCCGGGCCTCCCTTCCCGGGCTTTCCGTAGATCCCCAGCCCACGAAACATCGATCCAGCGAACCCGATCCACGCGGTCCTCCGGGCCCGAACCCACGCGCCCCGTGTGAGCGGTAGGGATGCCTGCGCCTCATCGCATCCATCTCCCATTCCGACTTATTCGGAGCCTGTCTCTCGGCAGTGCCCGTATCCCAAAAGATTCGAGGTGCCAGGTAGGTGCGACGGCCCGTCGCACCCTAGAACCCCAACCGTGGGAGGAGTCGAACCCGAAAGTAAAAACCCCTTCGACACGAAACGGGCAACCCATCGGAGGTTGCCACATCGCATTGCCCGGATCTCAAGAGAGCCGCGGCGCCAGGTAGGTGCGACGGCCCGTCGCACCCTAGAGCCCCAACCGTGGAAGGAGTCGAACCCGAAAGTAAAAACCTCTTCGACGCGAAACGGGCAACCCATCGGAGGTTGCTACATCGCATTACCCGGATCCCAAGAGAGACGCGGCGCCAGGTAGGTGCGACGGCCCGTCGCACCATAGGACCCCAGCCGTGGAAGGTGTCCAGCCCGAAAGAACAAACCCGTTCGAAACGGGCAACCCATCGGAGGTTGCCACATCGCATTACCCGGATCCCAAGAGAGCCTCGGTGCCAGGTAGGTGCGACGGCCCGTCGCACCCTAGAACCCCAACCGTGGAAGGAGTCGAACCCGAAAGTAAAAACCTCTTCGACACGAAACGGGCAACCCATCGGAGGTTGCCACACCGCATTGCCCGGATCTCAAGAGAGACGCGGCGCCAGGTAGGTGCGACGGCCCGTCGCACCCTAGAACCCCAACCGTAGAAGGTGTCCAGCCCGAAAGAACGAACCCGTTCGAAGCGAGCAACCCATCGGAGGTTGCCACGCGGCAGTGCCGCATCCCAAAAGAATCGCGGTACCAGGCAGATATGACGGCCCGTCGCCCGCGAAGACCCCGAACTTTTCCCAATCACGATCGACCCCATCATCTGAGGGACTTTGGCTCATAGAGAGGAACGCAGCGCATGACCAACGGAAAGAAAACCAACATTCAAGCGATCTACCCCCTTTCGCCCATGCAGAAGGGCATTTTATTCCACGCGTTGCGGGAGGAGGGCTCCGACGCCTACTTCATGCAGCTTCACGGGGAACTGGCCGGTCGGTTGGATCCCGAGGCCTTTCGCGAGGCCTGGCTCCAGGTGGTCATGCGCCACGACGTGTTCCGCACCCTGTTCGTGTGGAAGGATCGCGACGAACCGATCCAGGTGGTGCTGGCCCGGATCAAACTGCCCTGGAGGGTGTTGGATTGGCGCGACCTGGATGCTCCGGAGCGCGACGCCCGCTTGGCCTCGTTTCTTCAGGAAGACCGTCGCGAGGGCCTGAAACTCGACAAGGCCCCGCTGATGCGCATGACGCTGATTCGCACGGCCGATGACCGTCACTGGTTCGTGTGGAGCACCCACCACATCCTGCTCGACGCCTGGTGCAAGAAATTGGTGCTGAACGAGGTGGCCACCACCTACGGCGCGCTGGTGCGCGGCCGGGAACCGCAACTTCCCTCGGTGCCGCCCTACCAGTCCTACATTCGCTGGTTGAAGCGCCAGGACCTCGATCGGGCCGAGGGGTTTTGGCGCTCCTGCCTCGACGGGTTCGGCGCCCCGACGCGCCTGCCGCGGGACACGACCGACTGGGTTGCCCGGGGCGGGGTCGATCGCGATGCGGCCGAGCGCTACGGCGCCAGAGAGTTTCGTCTCTCCGGTGACCACACCGACCGTTTGGTGGAACTGGCGCGTGCCCACCGGCTGACCGTCAACACCCTGGTCCAGGCCTGCTGGGCCGCCACCTTGCACGCTTTCGGTGGCGACCGCGACCTGGTGTTCGGCGTCACCCTTTCCGGCCGGCCCGAGGAGTTGCCCGGCGTGGCCTCCATGATCGGGCTCTTCATCAATACCTTGCCGATGCGCATCGCCTATCGCGGTGACCGCTCCTTGCGCGACTGGATGGATGAGATCCAGGCGCGTCAAATGGATTTGACCCGGTATGGCTACACCCCGCTTTTCGAGATCCAGGGTTGGAGCAAGCGGTCGGCGGGGAGTCCGCTGTTCGAAAGCATCCTCATCTTCCAGAACTACCCGCGCGAAGCCGAGGAGCCCGGTCCGGAAATCGCGCCTTCCGAGCACGACGTGGCGCTTTCGGGGATCGACGTCACCGGGACCGCGGCCTATCCGCTCTCGCTGACCGCCTCGCTGCGACGCGAGCTGTCGCTACAACTGAATTTTGATCGCGATCAATTCCGCCAAAACACCGTCGATCGGATGGTTACCTTGTTGGAGCGGTTGCTGAACGGTCTGGAAACCGCCTTCGAGGAAGGGCTCGATCGATGGATTGCGCGGGCTGCCACGCCCGTCACCGTCGATGCGGTGCTGCGCGACGATCTGGTGCGCCGGTTGGATGGCGAACCGGGCATCGCCGATGCGGCCATCGCGTTGATGTGCGACGGCGAGGAACGGACCCGGGCACTGGCCTACGTGGTGCCCAACGGGGCCTTGGACCTGCAGGCCCTGCGGACTCGGTGGCTCGAGGCCAATCCCGAATTGCGTGAATTTCTGGGAGCGATCGTGCCGGTGACCGCGATTCCCCTGACCGCGGAGGGTCGGGTGGATCTGGGCGCCCTGCGCGGCATGGCCCATTGGGAAGCGTGCGACTTGGATCACTGGCAAGGCCAGGCCGCCAAGATCGACGGTGTGCGTGACGCGGCCGTGGTGATTGCCGAGGAGCGTCCCAAGTTGGCGCGCCTCCACCTGGACGATCTGCTGCCCTCCGAGGCGCGTCGCCAGGCCGAGGCAGCCCAATCTGCGACGCCCGAACGGGACGGGGCGGAAGCGGGCGAGGGTGCCGCGCGCGAGTTGGCACTGGCCGACGGCGGCCCTCTGCAGCTCGAAGGCGACGAGCCCGCCACTTTGTCCGCCGCCTTTTTGCGGACGGCGCGGCTACACGGCGAACAAGCCATCATCCACGCCTTCTCCGACGGCACCGAATCCGTGCAGAGCTATCGTTCGCTGTTCGACGAGGCCTGCCGCGTGCTGGGTGGCCTACAGGCCCAAGGGCTGGGTCCCAAGGATCGCGTGGTGCTGCAGATCGTCGATCCTCCTCGTTATTTCGCCACCTTCTGGGCCTGCATTCTTGGCGGTATCCAACCGGTGACGGTGGCCATCCCGCCGGCCTACACCAAGGACCACGCCTTGGTGCAGAAGCTCCACAACGCCTGGCTGTTGCTGGCGCGGCCGACGATTCTTGCTTCGGCCGGCCTGGTCGAGCCCTTGGACGCGCTGCGCGATCAATTCGACATGGCCGACCTGGCCGTGATCGACGTGGACGCCCTGGCCGATCACGCGCCCAGCGAGCGCTTCCACGAGCCCGCCCCCGACGACACCGCCTTTTTCCAGTTGACCTCGGGCAGTACCGGCACGCCCAAGTGCATCCAGGAGCGCCACAAGAGCATCGTGGCTCACATTCTCGGTTCCAAGCAGCACAATCGCTACGTGCCCGGCGATCGCTTCATGAACTGGCTGCCCATGGACCACATCGGCTCCATTCTCAAGTACCACACCGGCGTGCTCTACGGCGGCTACACCCAGGTCCAGGCCGCCACCGACCTGGTTCTCACGGATCCGCTCCAGTGGCTCGATCTCATGGCGCGCCACAAGGTCACCCACAGTTGGTCGGCCAATTTCGGGTTCAAACTGGTGGTGACGCACCTGCGCAACCATCCAGAGCGGACCTGGGACCTGGCCCATCTCAAGTTCCTGCTCAACGCCGGCGAACAAGTCACCATGCCGGTCCTGCGCGATTTCCTGGAGTTGGTCGCCCCTTTCGGCATCGGACCCAAGGTGTTCCAGCCGGCGTTCGGCATGGCCGAAACCTGCACCGGCATCAGTTACCAGACCGATTTCGCGCTGGATTCCGGCGTGGCCCGCGTGGATAAAGGTTCCCTGGGCGGTGCCCTGCGCTTCCACGACCCTCGGGCGGACGAGGATCCCGCGACGATCGCCCACTTCGTGTCGCTCGGTCCGCCGATTCCCGGCGTCAAGCTGCGCATCGTCGACAACGACGGGGCGCTGGTGCCCGAGGGCGTGATCGGGCGTTTTCAGGTCCTCGGCGACATGGTGCATCCCGGCTACCTCAACAACGAGGAAGCCAACCGCGAGGCCTTCCTGGGCGACGGCTGGTTCAATACCGGTGACCTGGGGTTCATTCGCGACAAGCAGTTGTTCATTACGGGTCGCGAAAAAGAAACGATCGTCATCAACGGTGCCAATTTCTATTGCTATGAGATCGAGGAGTTGGTGAACGACGTGGACGGGGTGGAACCGACCTTTTCCGGTGCCTCTGCCGTGGTGGTCCCGCCCAACGACCAGGAGGAACTGGCGATTTTCTTCGTACCCGAGCCCGGCTGCGAGGATTTTGGCCTCGTGGAGCGGATTCGGGCCAAGGTGGCCGCGGCGATGGGCTTGTCGGCGACCTACGTGGTGCCGATGACACGCGACGATTTCCCCAAGACCACCAGCGGCAAGATCCAACGCGGGCAATTGCGCAAGCGCTTCGAAAGCGGCGCTTTCGCGGATATCCTCAAGCAGGTCGACCTGCATCTGGGCAATGCCCGAACCCTGCCCAACTGGTTCTATCGGCCCCTGTGGCGGCGCGACGATCGGCTCGGCCCGGTCGCTGCCGACGGGCGGACCTTGGCCCTGTTTCACGACGGCGACGAGGCGGGTCGTCGCCTGGAATCGATGGATTTCGGCTTCGACCGGACCCTGGTCGTCGTCAGCGGTTCCCATTTCGAGCGAATCGACGCGTACCGCTTCCAGGTGGACCCCGCCGATCCGGCGCAATGGGCCGAATTGTTCGACCAATTGCATGCGGACCATTTGGTCCCCGATAAAATGTGCTGCGCCTGGTTGCTGGGTGATCATTCGTTGGATCGGCGTGTCGCGCGGTGGTTGCCGCTGCTGCAAACCCTGGGGCGGCGCGCGGAGCCCCGGTCGCTGCACCTTCAGTGGTTGTCGCTGGGGGCCCAGGCCGTTCTTGCCGGCGAGAGTGGCGATCCCGACAGCGCCGCCATCCGCAGCCTGCTCGCGACCGCGGCCGGCGAGGTCTCCGAATTGACGGCCAGTTCGGTGGATGTGGACCGCCTGGATGGCGATGGCATGGTCTCGGTGGTGGCGGAAGTATCGCGCGGTGAGGTCCGCGATGTGGCCTGGCGCGACGGAATGCGTTACAGCTTGACCTTGTCCCACGCGGCGCCGAACACGATGAAGCGGCGTCCCCTGCCGCTCCGCCCGAACGCGATGGTGCTGGTGAGCGGTGGTCTGGGCGGTATCGGGACCCGATTGGCGAACTTCCTGGTCGAGCGCCTTGGCCTCAGGCTGCTGCTGATCGGGCGAACGCCGCTGGAGGCACTCTCCGACGAACGGCGCCAGGACTGGGCGGTCCTGAGTGGTCGATCCCAAACGGTGGCCTACGAGGCCGTCGACATCACCGATCGCGACGTCCTGGCCGACGCCGTGGCCCGCTGGGAACGGATCTGGTCGTGCCGGCTCGACGCCGTGTTCCACCTCGCCGGTGCCTCCGGTGAGTGTCCGCTCGCGGAAGAGACTCCCGCCCATTTTCAGGCGACGCTGGCCGCCAAGGTGCAGGGCGCACGGGTGCTCCACGACCTGCTTCGCGATCGGCCCGAAGCTCTTTGGGTCGCGTTCAGTTCCGTCAACGGTCATTTCGGCGGCAATCGCTACGGGGCCTATGCCACCGCCTGTGGGTTCCTCGACGCCTTCGCGGCCTGGCGCCGCGCCCAGGGTTTCGCCAACAGCCATACCCTGGCCTGGACCCAGTGGCACGAGTTGGGGATGAGTGCCGGTTTCCGTTTCACCGAGGCCGCGCGTGCGCGCGGTTTCCTTCCGTTGGATCCCGAAGAGGGCATGCACTCGCTCCTGGCGGCCTTGTGCCGCGAGCCGGGCTTGCAGTTGATCGGTCTCGATCACGGCAATCCGCAGCTCGGTGGCGCGGTCGCCGCACCGATTCGTGCCCTGCAAACGGTGCGGGGGTTCTACGAAGGCGATGCCGCGGCAATGATGACCCTGAATCGCCTATACGTCTGCAACGCTTTCGGTTCGCCGGTGCCCTGCACCTGGCGCAGGGTGGAGACGCTGACGCGCGATGCCGAGGGCCTGCCCGATGTGGCCCACCTCATGGCCCTGGATCGGGAAGGGGCCCAGAAGCAGGCCTACCTGGCGCCGCGCACCGATCTGGAGAAGGAACTCGCCGCGATCTGGCAAGAGCTGCTGCAAGTGGCCAAGGTCGGCGTGCACGACCACTTCTTCGAGCTGGGTGGCCATTCGATCACGGCGACCCAGTTGGTACTGCGAATTCGCAAGGCGCTCGGTCTGGAGATGAGCATCCAGCAGTTGTTCGACGCGCCGACCGTCGCCCAACTGGCCGTGGTATTGGGTGGCGAACCGATAGAGACGCACGACGGAGAGCGCGTCGTCGCTGCGCCGTTCGAGTCCGACCTGCAGCTCGATCCGACCATCACCGCGGAAGGTTGCGAGGGGGCGTCCGAACAACCGCGTCGCCTTTTGCTCACCGGAGCCACCGGGTTCGTGGGCGCCTTCCTGCTGGATCGACTGCTGCGCGAGCCGGATGTGGACCTGTGGTGTCCCGTTCGGGCCACCGACCCAGCGGCCGCCCGGGCCCGTCTCGACGAAAGCCTGGCGCGCTACCGCATCGACTTGGGCGCGCGGCGCGCGCGGGTCCACGTGGTGGTCGGCGATCTGGAGCAACCGCGATTGGGTCTGTCCGAGGCGGCATGGACCGAGCTGGCCGAGAACCTCGATGCGATCTACCACAACGGCGCGCGTGTCAACTTCGTGCTGCCCTACAGCGCCTTACGCGCGGCCAATGTGACCGGAACGGTCGAGATCCTGCGCCTGGCCACCACCATTCGCCTCAAGCCCGTGCACTACGTGTCCACCCTGAGTGCGATTCCCGCCGAACTCCACGCGGATCGGCCCTTCCCCGAGGAGGGCGAAGCCCGTGCCGCTCACGGCGACATGAACGGCTACGAGCGATCCAAGTGGGTGGCCGAGGCCCTGGTCGGCCAGTCCATGTCGCGCGGCCTGCCCGCCACGATCCTGCGTCTGGGCCGGGTCAGCGGCCACTCCGTCAGTGGTGCTTGCGCCAGCGACGACATGATGGTGCGCCTGATCCAGGGATCGGTCATGGCCGGTGTGGCGCCGCGCGTGCCGCTCTCGTTGCAGATGGCGCCGGTCGATTTCATCTGCGGTGCGATGGTCGCCTTGACCCGCGACGACACCTGTTTCGGCAAGGCGTTCCACCTTTTCAACCGGCACGGCGCCGACCTGGACACCTTGTTCGACGTGGCGCGCGAAGCGGGCTTCGCCATCGAAAAGGTGGCGCCGGATCGTTGGCGCGAGCGGGTCGTCGCCCTGGCCGCCGCCTCGCCCGACAATCCCCTGTTCCCGCTGCTGGCCTCGCTGGTGCCCGGCGAGAGCGCCGGTGGGGGCACGGATCGGACGGGTGGGAACGCACCCTCGGGCGAGCCCTACGCCGACACCCGAACCCGCGCGGCCCTGGCGGCCGCGGGCATCACTTATCCGCCCGTCGACGCCGATTTGCTTCGGGCCTATTTCCGTTATTTCCGCGAGGCCGGGTTGTTGATCCCGCCGAACGCAACCTGAACCGTCCATCAACGATACGAGGCCGAACCCGCCTCGCGAAAGCGCCCGACGGGCGTGTTTCATCAGGGAGTGACCGCTCATGCACCACATCGAAGAACCCCAGATCGCCCAAGAGCTCGACGAGCGCGTGCTGGACTACCACCGCGAACTCTGCCCGGCGAGCGCCGATTACATCCAATTCATGTGTGCCGACCCGGCGCGGCTCGACGGCCGCCGCTACCGCATCGCACGCTACGAGGACCAACTGGCGCACCTGGTGCTCCAGTTCTGGCCGACCTTGGTGGGGAGCCGGTTCCGCGATCGATTGGCGCACGTGTCGACCGGTTTGAAGAAGTTGTTCTGTGCGGTGCCGGAGCGGGTGTTTCAGATGGATGCGACCCGAATCTCGGACTATTTCCGCGAGAACCCGGACTTCGTGCGGGACATGGTGTTGCCGGGCATGAAACAGGTCGATGGCGTGGTCGCGAGAGGTGATTTCCTCGATACCGAGGACGGATTGAAGTGCATCGAAATAAACCTGGGCGGGAACCTCGGTGGATTCGACGGCCGCATCATGGCCAACGCCTTTCTGCGGGACCCCCTGTTCCTCCAGTTCTGCCGTGAGTACGGCCACCGGCTCGAGTTCCGCGATCCGGTGATGTTGGCGGCGCGTCATATTCTCGAGGACACGCGGGCCCGGATCCCGCTTCACGACCGCGAGCTGAACATCTGTGCCTATTCCGCCGACTACAGTCCGGCCTTGGGCATGCTGTACGACCAAATGTTGAACGAGCCCTATCAACGTCTGCTGAAGGCTCTTCCCGGCAACTGGAAAGGTAGCTTCCGGACGGCCGAATACCGCAACCTGCGCCATCAGGACGGCGCGCTCCATTTGGGAAGCATGCGCATCCACGCGGCCTGGGAGTTCACCGACACGATGGTCACGCCGTCGGTCGTGTTCGAGAACTTCCTGAGAGGGCGCAACACCCTGTACAACGGGCCGGCGGGCATGCTGCTCTCCAACAAGTTCAACATCGCCGCGTTGTCGGAGAACGAGCACGGCACCATGTTCGACGAGGCCGAGCGGACCTTGATCCAGAATCACATACCCTGGACGCGTAAGGTCAAGAAGGGCGCGAGCAGCTACCGCGGCGAGCCGATCGATTTACCCGCGTTCATCGGCGCGCGGCGCGAGTCGTTCGTGTTGAAGCCGGTGGCCGAGCACAGCGCCAAGGGTGTGACGGTGGGGCGGTTCAGCACGACGGACACGTGGGCGACCACGTTGCGGAAGGCCTTGGACGAAGGCAACTGGATCGTGCAGGAGACGGTGACGCCGCGGCAACTCTACTACTATCACGAGGGGACCTGCATTCCCCACGCGGTCAACTGGGGTCCCTTCATCTTCGGCGGCACCTTCGGCGGCATGTTCATGCGGGTCCAGCCGGCGATGTTCGACAAGCCGATTTCGCGCGGGTGCGGCGCTTCGGAAGGGATCATGTTCGAGGTGGCCGAGTGAGTCCACAAAAACTGTCCACTAAAAACACGAAAAAACACGAAAAAGCAGATCCCGGCAGGGTCGGTTCCTTCCCGCGGTGGACTGCGAACGACCTATGTTTTTTGTCCACGAATCACACGGACTGACACGGATAAATAGGACCCATGGACGCCACACGGCAGATACTCTGGGGAGAGTCTGAACTTAAAATCAAACGTATCAAGTGCTTATGCAGATTTAGTTGTCATTTTGAATTATATGGGTTTGTGTTCCGTTCCGTGGCCAACAAAGCAATCGGCCTCGAACGGAATGACTGTGTTTGTATTCGTGTGGATCTGTGTGATCCGTGGACAAGTCGTCAACTGCCGTGCGTGACGAGTCGGCAGGCAGGAACCAAACCCGTCGGCCCTTTGGGCAAGGTTCAAGTAATCAGATCTAACATACTGAAAAACAACAGAATGGGTTCCGGAAATCCATCGAGAAAGCCATCGCCTCACTGGGCAGGCCATGCAGGAAGTTACCATTTTGTGTTTTTGTCCACGAAAGACACGAAAAGACACGAAAAACCTCATGAGTAGCTTCCTAGATCTCAGAGGTAACCTACTGAGAAACAACAGAACAGACTCCAGAAATCCATCGAGAAAGCCATCGCCTCACTGGGCAGGCAATGCAGGAAGTATCCATTTCGTGTTTTTTCGTGTTTTTAGTGGACAAAAAACGCGCGCCCCTTGCGAGGCGCGCGTCGATTCATCCGATCGTGACCGGGATTATTCGTAGTTCGCTTCCAGCGTCAAACCGGAGTAGGAGCGGTAGGCGCGGATGCTGAGGTACCAGGTACCGGCAGTGGGGTTGGTGAACTCGCACTGCTCGTTGTTGCCGTTGCGGTAGGGACGACAGTCGTAGCTGCTGGTGGTGGGTTGCTGGCCGTATCTCACGTAGAGATCGGCGTCGCCGCTGCCGCCCGAAATGCTGACGACCAGGCTGCTGGCGCACTCGGGCACTTCGAAGCGGTAGTGTTCCCAGCTACCGCGGCTGTCACTGATGTTGGACACGGAGCCGCCATCGGCGCAGTCACCGCCGGTGTCTTCGTCGAAAGAGGCCGTCAGGGTCAGGCCAGCGAACGAGCTGTAGGCGTAGATGCCCACGTGCCAGACGCCGGAATCGGGGGTGTCGAAAGTGCAGGTCTCGTTGCTGGAAGACGACCAGGAACGGCAGTCGAACTGGCTGCGGCTGGGCTCGCTGCCGCGGCGGATGTACATGTCCGCATCGGGATCGTTGCCGCGCAGGGCGAACGTCAGGTTGGTGGCACCGGCGGGAACTTGGATGGTGTAGCGCAGCCAGGTTCCGGTGCCGGCGCTCAGGCCGCTGACGGGCACGCCGTTCTGCAGCTCGTCGCCGCCACCGCCGCCGCCGTCGGTGACGGTGACGCTCGCGGAGTGCGTATCGCTGGCACCGTCGTCGTCGGTGACCGTCAGGGTCACGGTGTAGGTGCCCGCCGAAGCGTAGGTGTGGTTGGGGTTGGTGGCGCTGGAAGTGCCGCCGTCGCCGAAGTTCCAGGAACGGGAGGCGATGGTGCCGTCCGAATCGGAGCTGGTGTCGGTGAAGCTGGCGGTCAGGCCGCTGGTGGCGCTGGTGAAGCCGGCCGAGGGCGGGTTGTTTTCGCCGCCACCGCCGCAGGTGGTGAGGCAGGAGGCGCCGCTGACGCGATTGCGGATCAGGTTGCCGGGAACCGGGCCGAAGCCGGTGGTCAGGTCGATGCCGGCCGAGGTGAGGTGGCAGTAGCTCATGACGGTGCCGCCGGAAGAGGGCGGTGCCGGACCGGGCGAGCAGTTGCCTTCGGGGGTGTAGCAGTTGTCCAGCGCACCGCCGGGCCAGGAGCAGCTATGGGTGTGGGGCGAGCCCAGGTTGTGACCCATTTCGTGGGCGACGACGCCGACGGTCCAGGAGTAGTTGGGCAGGTTGCTGTAGCTGCTGCCGATGTTGCTGTAGGCGTAGCCGTAGTTGCTGTTGCAGAGCACGTTGACCCAGGCGACGCCGCCGAGGCCGCTGCCGCCGCGTGCCAGCAGGTGGGCCAGGTCGGAGTTGTGGTTCGTGCCCTGGAACTGGTTCAGCGCCTGGGAGGAAGAGGAACGCGAGTAGCTGTCACGGGTCGTCCAGACTTTGGTTTCCTTGATGGTGGTGGTGATCTGTTCGTTTTGGTAGATGGCCGCCACCACGTTGTACATGCCGGTGACCCAGTTCAGGGTTTGGTTCACGTTGCTGCCACGCTCTTGGTACAGCGCGTAGTCGCACTCCAGGTAGACCTGGACGCAGTTGTCCACCAGGGCCGTGCGGTTCTCATTGGCGAGAATCTCGGCGACTTCCTCGTGGTAGTTGGGGCCTTCCTGGGCACCGCAGATGAAGACCTGGTTGTCGGTCAGGTCGCCCGTCTTGTAGAAGACGTGGCGGTCGACGCGCAGATCGTCGCGGTAGGGGCCGAGCACCATGTCGCCGTCTTCCGGCGTGTGAATCACGGCCATGACCTTGTCTTCGTAGAGACTGATGGCGACCATGGTGTCTTCGCGACCGTCGACGATGCCGCGGTAGTGCACGCCATCCACGTAGTCCACGAGGGCGCCCTCGGAAGTGGTGGCCACGAAGTCGTCGCTGAGTACTTTCGCGCGTACCAGATCGAGCGACAATTCGCGAGCCATCTTGTTTTCGGTGGCCGGCAGCGGAAGCTGCAGGCGCAGGTGTTCGGGACCCTCTTCGACGAGGGCGGCGAGCTGGTCGTGGTCCGGCGACAGCCAGCGCGCATCGGCCACGGGTGCCCGTTTACCCCAATGTAGGGGATGAGATTGATCGGAATCTGCGGAGAGGGGGGACGCGACGGGGAATTCGGTACCTGCGTCGTATTTGTGCGTCACCTTTTCGGCGACGCTGAGAAGTTCGCCCGCGGATGCGAACGGCAATTGAACGAAAAAGAAAATCGAACACACAAAACTCATGAAAGCAAGCCTCATGGAGTTCCTCCAACTTGTGATGTCTCTGCTTCAGTTCTGCACAATGCCCTCTGTGCGCGGTCACCGAGGAGCGGGATCGCGCAAGCGACAAAAATACCCAGTCGATGCGGTCCGGCATCGAAGGCACGATCTAATAAGGGCTGGTATGTGACTGAATCGATGGAAATGAGTAACCAGGACGGAGCATTTGAAGGATCGTAGATATCGAACGACCGGCCAGCATTCGGTCGTCAACCTGAAATGGATCGTGTGATGAATGTAAGAACCTGGACGTGGCGATGAGCGATGGAAATGACCTGATTGGTGCGACCCGCCAGCGATGGGTCGTCGAAAACAAGGGTTCAGGAAGTGACTGATCCTTGGTGAGGATCATACACAGCCCGCCCGACGGTCCAAAGTTCCAATCATTGAAAGCTTGTGAATATCACAAAATTAACAAAACTTTTGCTTGCGAAAAGGTGTGTTTTGGGCGTGGTTGACGCAAGAAGGCCGCGACAATCCCGGTGTCACCCAAGGAATCGCGGCCTTTTGAAGGGGGTTTCGGACCCCGCGGGGCCTCCCGCGTGGCGAACGAGAGGTCCCCAAATGTGATGCCTGTCGCAGCCGACGCGGGCTGGAAACGTCTTGCGAGGTGCCGAATCAATCGCCTTCGGGCAGGCTGTACGTGAACGTATAGGAGTGGGCACCCTTGTCGATGTGGATCAGGAAGGTGCCGGACAGCCCTTTCAGCGCACCGGTTGCGGAATCGGGCACCACGGTGATGTCTTGGGATTGGCCGCCGCCGCTCATGGTGGCGCTGTGTTGGAGCACGAAGCTGCCTTCGCGGCCGTGCAGTGTGCCGGTGATGCGTTCCATGGCCACGTAACCGGCGGAACCCTTGACCTGGGTGATGGCGCTGACCATCAGGCCCCAACTGGTGGCTTCGAGATCGCCCGACAGCGTTTTGTCGATGACCATGGTGCCGACCGTGGTGTCGCCTTCGCCGTGTTCCAGGGGCTGCGGTGTCAGTTTCACTTCGAACGTTCCGGTCGCTTCTCTTGTCATGTCGGTTCCTTTCTTGGTGGGCTTGGTGTCCTGTGCCGAGAGGAAGGCGCAGGTCACCAGCATGAGGGCGATGCCCAGTGATTTGCGGTACATATGAATCCTTTCGGAAGGGGTCGAACAGCGGAGCGGCACGGTCGCTGCCGGGTTCGAACGGCTGAAGATCGTGTCTAAAAGCATGCTACCATTTCGGTTGTCGCTCAGCGTACCGGAACGGAAGAGGTTGTGGCGAATCAGACGGATTCGCCGCGGTTTTCGGGAAGGTCACGACCCGCGCAGCGGGTGATTCAAGGAGGGGTTCGATGTCTCCCCACATTCTGGAAGTGTACCGACGCCAGGCGCGCAACAACGCCCTGTGCAATTTGCGCCTCTTTCGGGCCTGCAAGGCGCTGACCCCGGAAGCCTATCTGGCTCCGCGCGCTTCGTTCTTCGGCTCCATCCACAACACGCTGGATCACATTCTCCTGGTGGACGAGCGCTACCTGCTCCGCCTGGCCGGCGTGGTTCCCGGGCCGGCTCGCGCCGAAGGATCGCTTTACCTCGATCTGGAATCGTTGCGTGAAGCGCGTCACCGGGTCGATCGCGAAATCTGGGACCGAGTGACAGCCTCGACCGAAGCCGATCTATCGAAGCCGGCGGTGCTGGTGGACGATCATGGCCAGACCGTCAGGGAACCGCGGCTCATCGTGTGGGAGCACCTGTTTCACCACCAGGTCCATCACCGCGGTCAGGTTCACGGGCTATTGTCCCAGACGTCGGTGGCACCGCCCCAACTTGACGAATTCTTCCTGGGCATCGATCACCAGCGCCGTGTGGCCGACTTGGCCGAGTTACGGGACCTGGGTTTTTCCGACATCGCGAAAGCGTGAAACGCGAGTGTGATGCACCATTTCGGTAATGGTTGACATAACGATTGTCGTTTCCGAATCGGTGCCAATGGCAATGGCCCGCCGGGGTGAACGACCCGCTCGGCCTGCCGGGCTCCGCTCCTCCGAGAGGCCGCTCAGTCCAGGTTCAATCGCCAGTGGCAATCGTGGACGCCATCCTCGTAGAAATCCATCAACCTGCCACAAGTGACGAAACCCGCCGCCTCCAGGCGCGGACCCACCGCCGGAATGTCCGAAGGGAAGCTGCAGAAGACGACGCGCGCCTTCCATTCCCGCGCCTTGTTGATCGCCTTTTTGAGGTTTTTTTCGGTAAACATGCTGCCGTCTTCGGTGTATTGCCAGTCCAGGCCATAGGCGTCCTGGGTTTCGGGAATTTCGGAAATCCCCGTCAATCGCGCTCCTGGCACCACACCGTATTCCGTTTCCTCGCCCTCTTCCGCGGAGGGATCCTGCTCTGCGGGCAGCGGTGGAAGACCTTCCGGGTCGGCGCTTTCGTGTCCGGTCGCCTCCATACGGTGTTCTTCGGGGCAGGCCGGGCGTTCCTGCACGGGTTCCAGTGCGCGCGCGTAATAGAGCATCGCTTCGCCGGGGCGGTAGAAGTCGCGGTGGGTCAATTCGGGCTCGAAACCCAGCGATTCGTAGAACCGCCGCGCGTCGGCGTAGACGTCGCCGTCCTCCGGGTCGCGGTAATCGCTGGTGGTCAAAAAGATCTTGCGGGCGCCGCGCTGCTGGAGGCGCTCGAACAGGCAGTCCAGCATTTTGCGTCCCCAACCGCGCGACCGGTAATCTTCGTCCAGGTAGGTCCAGGATAACCAGTAGGTTCGGTCGCTGGCCTCGACTTCGTTGAAACCCGTGGTGCCGACGATGTCGCCATCCACCTCGAGCACGAATTTATTGCGCAGACCCATGGTCTTGTAGGTTTGTCGGGCGACTTCGGCGTCGTCTTCGTCGTGGTCCTCGATGATGACCAGGACTTCTTCGACATCGGCACCTTTCATATTTCGGAACTTCCAGTCCGCGGCGTCGTGAACCTCTTTGCTCACATGGTTTCCTTTCCGGCAGCGTGCCCGGTGCAGTGATCGGGCCGCACCCGTTGGGGCTCACGGCGGTTCCTGCTAGGATGCGCGTCGTGGCGCCCCCTTGGAATGAGGCATCGGGCGGGCGGGAACGCCAATCGCCGTGACATCTGGCGGGATGTTCGTGACCACCAGAGAATTGGCGGCGATCATGGCGCCGTCGCCCACGGTCACCGGGCCGAGGATTTTCGCACCGGCTCCGATGAACACGTCGTTGCCGATACAGGGCGCACCCTCTCTGCCCGGACTCATGCCCAGGGTGACATCGTGCATCATACCGCATCGCTCACCGATTTCGGCAGCGGGATGAATTTTGATGTTGCCGGCGTGAATCAGGTGCAGCCCTTCGCCGATTTTGGCCCGTCGATCGATCTCGATACCGTTGACGATCCCGATCGAGAAAAACAGAAGCCCGTAGATTTTGCCGACGAACCAGCGCCAGGGCGGGAAGCGCCGCTCCAGGGTCCAAGCTCCGAAGCGGTAGATCGCGATGGCCCACCAGGCGGTGTTGCGCAAACGCGCACCGTGCAGGTGGTAATCCTCCCGCCAGGTACGCCACAATCCTTTGCCATTGCGGTGCTCACCCATTCAATAACTCGAAAACCTTGGCGGCGATGCCGCTGATGCTGGTGAAGGTCGGGTCGAACAGAACCTCGTCCGGCAGGCGCAGGTCGTAGCGCTCCTCGAGGAACGCCACGACTTCCACGGCGCCGGTGCTGTCGACGTAGCCTTCTTTCCACAGGTGGAGGTCGCGATTGAAATAGGTATCTTCCGCGGCCACGTGGAAGTGTTTACGGATATAGGTCTCCAAATCGAGGGAGATGGAGGCGGTCGTATGGCTCATGTGTGCTCCGGGAATCAGGAAAAAATCAAATCGAATGAAGTGGGTACGCGATAGCGACCCGCATGGATGAGACGATCCACAGCGGTCGGCTCGGTGTGGAACAGTTCGCAGAATCTTCGATGGAGATCGTCGCCCACCACGCCGCGATCGACCAGAGCGGCGAGCGTGCCCCCGACCTGGGTCGAATCGCCGATCTGGGCGCGCACCTTGGGTCGGTCGTAAATTTCTGCGGGGATGCGGTCACCCATGACCGCACGGGCCAGCGCACTCTTGGCGCCGTCACTTTCCAGCAAGGGTTCGGGGAGGGCAGTATACACTTCGGCACAATGGGCATAGGGCTGAAGCGTATCGCATCCAAAATGGTGAAAAATACCGACTTCGCGGTCACCGCTGTCCAAGCCCGCCACCAGGAATCGGCGCAGCCGGCCAGCTTTCAGGCGCGGCAACGGGTAATAGGTCTGGCCGCGGTAGGGGACCGGGCTGTAATCGGCGACCAATTCGTTCATGGTGTCGCCGGTCAGGAGGAGCGGGGGTTCGTCGTCCGAAGCGGTGTCCTGCAATATCCGCTCGCGAAGGTAGGCGCCGATGGCGGCGTTCACCAGGCCGCAATGGACGTTGAAATCGCGCCAATCCTGTCCGCGAACCAGCACCGGATCCAAGAGCGAGACCAGTTGGTCCGGTTCGAAATGGATTTCGTGGAGGGGGACGTCCAGGTGGCGCGCCAGACGCCGCGCGAAATGGAGATCTTCGCCCTCGCCCACCGTGCGGCCTTCGGCGCCCAGCGAGAAGGTGACGCCCTCGAACGGGCCCAGCCATTCGCGCGTCAGGACGGCGATGGTGCTGCTGTCCAACCCGCCGGAAAGGGTGACGAACAATCGGCGTCCGGTGCAAAGGGTGCGCAACCGTTCGAACGTATCTCCCAGCCCTTTGCGCACATCGCCGGCGAGGTGGGTCAGCGGCTGGGCCTCGCGGCCGCCGTAGGGCAGTCTGCTGTAGCGTTCCAGGCGCCAGGTGCGTTGCGCCACGTTCAGGTAGGCCCAATAACCGGAGGGGACGGACCAGATGCGCGCCAGCTCGATGCCCGCGTGAACCAGGTCCCAGAGGTAGTTGCCGCTGTGGACGTGACCCGCGTCATCCACGGCGAAAAACAGTTTATTGACGCCCAGTGGATCGCGCGCGAACCAATGGCCGCCCTGGTCGTCCCGCTGGTGGATGGCGAATTGGCCGCGAAGGCGATGCAGTATGGCGGAGGGATCCGCCGCCCCTGCCAAATCCAGTTGGTGGCACCAGTCGCCCGTGGTGGGATCTACGATGAAGTTGGTGACCGGTGCCTGTTGTCGTGGCGGGTCGCAACTCATGAACAGCACCCCGCCAGGACACGTCGAAAGATCGGCAGGGCCCGATTCAGCATATCGTCGTTGCAGGTCAGGGAAATGCGGAAATGACCGGGGTGGTGGAACAGGGTGGAGGGCACCACGAGCACGCCCTCGCGGGCCAACATGCTCGCGAAATGGAAGTCGTCGGTTTCCGGTGCCCGGGGGTACATGAAGAACGTGGCCTGATTGGTTTGCACCTCGTAACCCGCTTTGCGCAATTCGCCGAGAATCAAGTCGCGACGTTGGCGGATGCGCTCGAGATCGGGTGTCTCGTCCAACAATTCGCGGATGGCGATCTGCATCAGTGCCGTGGGCGTGCAGAACCCCATGATCCGGCACAGCCGCTCCATGATGTGGGCGTAGTGGTCGGCCCGCTCCATGCGGGGACTGACGGCCACGTAGCCGATGCGTTGACCCTGGATTTGCAGGCTCTTCCCGAAGGAGTAGACGATGCAGGTGTTGTCGTAGAACTCGGCCGGCGAGCAAAAGGCTTCCGGTTCCAACAGGATGCCGCGGTGACACTCGTCGGAGACCAGCACCGGTCGGGTGGGGCTCTCGTCGAGGATCCGTGCCAACTGGCGCAGTTCGTCGGCATGGTAGATCAGGCCGGTGGGGTTGGCCGGTTGGGACAGGATGATGCCCTGTACCTGGTCGTCCAACGCCTCGCGAATGGCCTCCAGGTCCAACCGCATGGTGTCCCGGCACAGCGGTACGAACACCGGTTCCAGACCCAGGTTCGCGAGGTACAGGGGGTAGTCGAACCAGCACGGCGTAATGACCACGACCTTGCTTCGGTAGCTCTTGCGCGACATGGAGCGGAAAACCAGGTTGAGCGCGGCCATGGAGCCCGGGGTCAACACGATCTGGCGCCAGTGAAAATTCAGTCGATGGCTCTTGCCCAGGTGCTGGGCGACCAGGCGCCGGGTGATGGTATTGCCGCCGTAGGGCGTGTATTGGAGGTTGAGTCGGTTCTGGGCTTCGAGCGCGGTGCGCATGGCGTTGACCGCCTGGGGAATCGGGCCGTCGTAGGGATTGGCGTACGCGAGATCGCAAAATTGGCGGCCGACCTTCTGAATGGTTTCCAATCGAAGGGACTCGAACCGCTCTTGTGCATCCAGGTAGTGCAGGACGTCTTCTTCGAGGAATCTTCTCATGGGTGCACCTGCTCTCGAGCGATCTTCCCCGTTGCGGTGCGGGGGAAGCTGGCGTGAACTTGGAGTTTGGCCGGCACCATGTAGCGCGGCATATGGCCTTTGCAGTAGGCCAACAGATCCCGGGGCTGAAAGGCCTCGGGATCGCGCGGCACCACGTGCAACACCAGGCGAACGCTCCCATCGCGCTCGGTTTGCGGCTTCGCGATGGCCTCGTGGGCCAACCCCGAGGCGTAGGCGATCTCTTCCACTTCTTCGGGGTTCAGCCTGAAGCCGTTTATTTTGAGCATTTTGTCGCCACGGCCCACGAAGGTGAAGTAACCCGCCGCATCGCGCCTGACGCGATCTCCCGAGTGCACCATGCGTGTGCCGGCGCGGTCGCTGAAGGGATCCGGTCGAAAGGTGGCGGCGGTTGCCCGCGGATTGTTCCAGTAGCCCATGGCCACGGTCGGCCCCGAGTGGACCAGCTCGCCGATCTCGTCGGGCCCGCAGGCATCACCCTGGGGGGCGAGAACTTCGAGTCGGGTTTCGGGAATCGCGATGCCCATCGAGGTGGGCCGGAGATCCAACTCCTCGGGAGGCAAATAACTGGATCGAAAGGCTTCGGTGAGGCCGTACATGAGGAATATTCGGGTGTGCGGTAGCCGCTGGCGGATTTGGTCGAGGACCGAGACGGGGAAGGCACCGCCCGTGTTGGTCAAGTAGCGAAGATGGGGAAAGTCCATGGTGCGAAACGGGGAGAAGCGGCCGACCAGTTGTAGCCAGAGCGGCGGCACGCCCGCCAGACCCGTGATGCGATGCGCGATCAGGGTGCGACAGATTTCGGCCGGCAGACCGGTGCGTTCCAAAACCAAGGTCGCGCCTCGGTAGACGCTGGTCAGCAGTTGGTTGAGCCCGTAATCGAAATTGAAGGGCAGCACGCTGAGAATGCGTTCCTCGGATGAGAGTTCCAGATACCGGGCCACGATGCGGGTCCCAGCCTCCAGATTGTCGTGCGACAGGCAAATGCCCTTGGGTTTTCCGGTCGAGCCGGAAGTGTAGAGAACGATCGCCGGATCGCCGCCTTCGATCTGCGGTGGTTCGTCGAAATGGCTCGGAGCCGCTTCGAGCTGTTCGGGAACGAGCAATACGTGTCCGTGAATGGATTCGGGCTTCAGGCGCGCCAATCGACGGGGTTCCGTGACGAAAAACTGGCAACCGCTGTCGTGTCCGATATGGGTCACCTGTGCGTCGCGCAGCTCCGGAAAAAGCGGGACCGCCACACCGCCGGCCAGCCAGGTGCCGTACAGCGCCGCGACCAGGGCGACCGACTTGTCCAAAAAGAGGCAGACCCGATCGCCGAACTGTAATCCGTTCTTTTGCAGGGAGGCGGCATAAGCGGCCGCCATCTGGTCGAGCCGTCGGTAATCGACGATGCTCGTGCCGTCGACAATCGCCGGATGGTGCGGCTTTTCCAGCCCCATTCGACGCAAGTGTGCCGTGGTTCGACTTATGAGAATGGGCAAATTTTCCAATTCCTAAACCTCTGAGCAATGCCGATAAATGATGGGAGAGAGAAACTATCGAGGGGCCTGTGCGAGATTTAATGAGAGCGTGTAGAATAGGGAAAATTCAAATTTTTACAACTGCTGTACCTGTGCAGGGTAGCACTTATTTGTTGGTGGACGCAATGGTGAGTTCGGGATGTCTATGAATAAACTTGAAATTTTTTCTGTGGCGAATGTCACGCTTTCGAGACCTCTCATGAAAAATAAGCGTGAAACACCACCGTTTTGGCTCAGGAAATTTCCTAAACGCGGAATTGGCGAAGAATCGCGTCTCGATGGGGAATCTTTGGGCACCCGTCATTGGGCCGGGCTTCAGGGGTTCGCGCCCGATTGGCTGCTGGATCCAGCCCGTTCCTTGCCTTGTCGCTGACGTCGTACTTCGTAGCGTTGGTACAACGCCTGGCCTTTCTCTTCCTGGCCGGTGGCCTTATAGACGGCGTAGAGCCGGTAGAACAGCATGTTGGGCGACACCCACAGAAAGCGGTCGGCCCGTTCCAGGTGGTGTTGGCAGCTTTGGGCCTCGCGGGCTTCCCAGGCTTGCAATCCGGCGCGGTAGTGGTAGTGGCCCAACCCGTCTTTGACCACCGCGGCCCATAGAAGAACGATCAAACCCGCCGCCGCCCATCCGGATCGGAATCGTTTGGAAAGGAGCTGGGGCACCCAAACTATCGTCAGCCATCCCAGACACATACCCATGCAAAATGCGAGGAAGATGCCGATCCCGTAGAGCTCCGAATAGATCAACCCGACCGCGGCGGTCATGGCCCAGAATCCCAGTTCGACGGCCAGTGGCACCGGTTCGAGACCGTCGGGTAGGGCGCGCTTCTGCGGTTCTCGATTCTCCTTGGCGGGCGAACTCATGCTGAGCGCGTCGGTGGGACAGGCCGCCACACAGGACATGCACCCGGTACAGCCGATCGCGGCCACGTGGAAACGCGTGTTGACCATGCGCGAGACATCGAGGTCCATGGGACAGGCCGTGCTGCAATTACCGCAAGCCGTGCAGTCTCCGGTCCGCCGGACCTTGTAGCGGGCGGCGCGCTGCCCCAATCCGAAAAGGACGCCCCATGGGCACAGTGTTCGGCAGAATACGCGTCTTCCCAAAAAAAGAGGCATGATCGCCAATACCATTAATAATGTAAGAGAGCCTTGGAGCCAGCCTGGCAATAATTCCCACGGCTCGGTCAATGTCAAATCTATCGAAACCGGCGGAAGTGTGCGCGTCCATCGATTGGCGATCGCCTCCCAAGCGAAATACCAGATAAGCACGAAGCCGGCGGCGAGCGGGCCGAATCGCAACGGGAATCCGCGCATGCGAATGCCCAGTTTGTGGTAGAGCGATTCCAGCAGGTCGTAGCTCAACCCGATGTGACAGATCCAGCCGCAGAACCAGCGACCCCAGACCAGGGTCAACCCCAAAAAGGTGAGGAAGAACAGGCCGCCGGCGGTGAGCACGTTGCGTTCGATGAAATTGCGGAAGAGCTCCTGCATGTCGATGGCGCCGATGTGGTGCCAGCCGCGCGCATACCACAACCACAGATGCAGTCCGATGAGTCCGTGGACCACGCCGAAGGCCACCAGCCGGCGCCACGTCAGGCGGCGCATCCTGATGGAAATCGGCGTACGCGGGGAAGAGGGTTCGGCGGCGTGTTCGGCAAGAGGTCGGGTCATGGGGCAATCCTCGACATGGCGGGGTGGCGCGCGTATGCCGCGCAACGATCGGATCGATGGACCGCCGATCGTGGGGGTATCGAACGCGACGTGAATCGGAAATGGATTTTTTCCCAATCTGCGGTCACGGTGAGTTTTCGCCACGGAGGAAACGGAAATTAGACGCTGTTCGCGCTGTGTTTTATGGATTTATGTGCTCGTTTCCCTCTGTGGTTCCTGTCCGCGGTGGTTTGGAAGGACCTTGGTTTGCAGAACGATTTGACGGGACACGTTCCCGACTCGCGTCGAGCTACCATTAAATCACGAAACTTTCGGATGGCCGCGCTCTTTAGCCCAACCAGCGGTGGGTAGGGTCCGGTGCCACGTCCCATGACCCGTGGTTTCGGTTAGGATCGGCTCGGGCGAGGAGACCGATCTGCCGTGCCGGCACCGGAGATCCGGCTCATCGCACCGGGCTCCTCATGGGTGCTGCGGCATCCGGTCTTTCAACCACCACAAATTCAAGCGGGAAGGCATTCTTGTCGTATGATTGGAAGATCTCCCCCCTCAAAGACTCAATGGTTTCGATCATCTCGATGTTGCCGCTTCTCGGCAGGGCTCCTCGTGCTAGAATGTCCGGCCGCTCTGCCATACCTGGCGTGGCTGTAAATACCTCGATGTTCGATAAATCACGATTATTGTGGAAAGTTGTTGACCGTGACTGTGACCAAGGTCCCCGATGCACAACGAAATCTTTTTCTTCGCCAGCTCCACGGTGCCGCCTTCTACCCCGGCACCTCCAAACGCGCCCTGAGTCGGCTGTTGTGGCGTGCCGGCGAGTACGGGTTCGCGGAGGCTGGAACCTCGATCCTGGAAGCGCTCAAATCTCGCTATCCGATGGTGTTGTATTGCGGGGCCTGGGCCGCGGGGCGGTGTGAGATCGATGGTGCTCGAACTCGTCTGGACTCGATTCAGCGAACGCAGCAACTTCCCGATTACGTTCGCTTCATGGCGGGAGAAGCGTGGCGCCATCTCTTGACGCCCGATGAGAAAGCGACTTTGCGAGACCGTGGGTTCGGTGATCTCCCGGCCTGGTTTCGCGAAGTCTGCCAAGAGCCCGATTCCTTCGTGATGCGATTCCGCGAAATGCTCTCGCAACAGGCGGGGTTTCATCACGCCGCTCTCATCTGGGATTTGTACCGGATCGACGATCCGGAAGATCGGCGGGTGCGGCATTGCCTGCTCGCCGCGCTTACGGAGTTGCCACTGCGACCCCCGCTCTTCCGATTCCTGCGGCGAATTTTCAAGGCGGCGATCTTCCGCGGCGATGCGGAAGTGTTCGGAATCCTCGCCTATCGTTTCGAAGTGGAGCGTGCGCAGCGGGTTTCGGGGTGGGGTTGGGTGACCGACGGGCCCCAGGTCTTCAAGGTCCGGCTGCCTGACGAGTTCGCCAAGGACGGTTGTAAAATCGGCTTTCTCTCGTCTTCCAAAGATTACTTGCGGCGCGCGTCCTGGCGCACGCTGAAGCGGATGGCCGAAACCGACGGTGCCACCTACGTTCGGTTTGCGGCGGAGCTGCTGCGTCACTATCGCGACGAAGACGGCAAAGAACCACGGAGCTATCGCCACTACGACGGCATCGAGGAAACCTGGCACGAAGTGGTGGCCGACCGTTTCGCCGCCTGTTTTCTGATGAACCAGGTCATCTACGGGCGGAGCCCGCGCTACCGGCGCCCCCCCGGCCGCCTTCACTGGCGCTGTCGCGGCGATTGGGTGCCCGGCGATGCACCGCCCGACGTGCGCGAGGAGGCCTTTCCCGAACTTTGGGATCAACGCCCCGATTTGTTGCGCATGCTTCTGCTGCGCGGTCGTTGCCACCGGGTTCACCAGTTCGCGGCAAAGGCGCTCGCCGATCGGGCCGACACGACCTGGACCCTGCAGGATCTGGTCGCGCTGCTGAACGGGCCCTTTCCGGAAACGCGGGCCCTGGGCTTCCACTTGGTGCGGCATCGCCATGCCGACCTGATCGATGAGCCGGAGATCGCCACGGCGTTGCTGTTGTGCCCGGAACCCGAGGCCCATCGCCTCGCACTCGATCGCGCGCCCGATCCCTCCTGGCCGGCCGGTCACCCAACCGTGGTGGTGCGTTGGGCGCTCAGCACCCATCGCGACGTTCGACGAGCCTGTCTCGACTGGCTGGCCACCAACCCGCTGCAGCCCGATTTCGCCGAACACATTTTGCACCGTCTGACCGTGCGGCTGGCCTCCGGCTTGTCCGGGACCCTCGAGACGGCCTGGGCTCGGGATGTGGCCGCGATCGTCGAAACCCTGGGTGAACGCGTCGAAGCCACGGGGGACCTGGCGCGGGCGGGCTTCGCGCCCAGTGAGACCGTCGCCTTGGAGATGATGGACCATCCTTGCGAGGACGTGGGACGCCTTGCCCTGAGGCTTTTGGCGCGTTTCGCGGCAACGCCCGAATCGCTTTCCGATGGCTTTTGGATGGCGGTCTGGCGGGCCGAGGACCGCTACGAATTGGGTTTGGACTTGTTGGGCCGCCTGCCGGATTCGGCACTCCTGCGTCACGCCGCCGCGCTGGTCTTCTTTTGCCGCGATTCGCGCGCGGCCGTTCGCGAGCGTGCGGGCCTGCTGCTGGATCGGCTGTATTCGATTTCCCCGGAGTGCCGCGAACTGGCGGTTCAACTGCTGTGCCGCGATCTGCTGCGGGCACCCGATTCGCCGGAGGCGCACCAGGCGCGCCTGGAGGTCCTGTGCGGTCCCCTGCAGTGCGGCCTCGTCGCGGTGGACGATGCCCTGCTGCGACGCCTCTTGGCGGTGCCCCATGCCGCGGCACACCGGCTCGCGGCACAGATCATCCGCCATTTTCGCGATGTGGCGGATTTCGAAGAGCGCGACCTGGTGCGGCTGGCGGATCACGTCTTGCCGGAACTGCGGGTGTTCGCGGCCTCGGCCGCCCTGCAGTGGTTCGAGCCGGAGACGCGACGTTGCTCCGCCGTCTGGGCATCGTTGTTGGACAGCGAATGGGAGGATACCTTCGAATTCGCCACGGCCCTCTTCGAAGAGCTTTTGGCGGAAGGCAAGCTGTCGGCCGATGCCTGGCTCGCATTGCCTCGTGCCAAAAGTGACCGGGGTCGGGATTTCAGCCGGCGATTGCTCGATTTCGCGCTGAATGACGTCGGATCTTGGCCGCATCTGGTCGAACTCGCGAATCGTGCATCGGGTGCGCTTCTCGAACGAATCGCCGTCCGGATGCTGGCCGAGGTGGACCGGGCGCCCAAACACGTGGCCGAATTCGGCCCCGTCATGGGTGCCCTGTTGACGAACCGCGCCGCTTCTGGAACATTGCGTCGCCGGGCCCTGGAACCGGTTTTGGACGGCATGGTCGGTGGCCGGTTGGCGCCCTCCGTCGGTTGGTCCTGGTTGAACCGCTTACAGAGCCGGCTGCCCGCCAGGCGGCGCGGCGAATTGGTCGCGGCCCTCGCGGCCAAAGGGCTGGTGTGGGCACCGGGCGCCAAGAAAAAATCTCCGCCTTTCGGGTTGATGGTACAGCGGGTTCCCGTTCCCGTTCGCGAAAGCCGGCGCGTCACGACCTGAACCGGCTCGGTGGCGTGCCCGTCACGCCGTCCATTCTTTTTCTGGATTTGATTGTCATGAAGATCGAAACGAACATGCGACGACGTCCCGGCTCGACCGTTCGGGACCTATCGAAACCGGGTGATCGGTGGCACCCCTTCTTTGGGCGGTGGGCACCGGTTAGGATAATGGCGAGGCTGGCTTCGGGCGCCGGTGCCGGGCTCGCTCGGAGCGAGTCGCGCGTTACCGTTTTCCAAAAATCCGTTTTGGGCTATGATGTGCGCACCCCGATCGGGGGATGCGACACCGACCGACCGCCTTGCATCCCGGATGGCGGATCGCCATCCCTGCTTTCAGCCACGACATGCATCACCGGCCGGCCTTTGGCACACCGGGGCCTTTTCCGAAATCCGCATTACGGTCTGAATTCCGTGAACTTAATGCGTGCTTTCGGCACGACCCCGCCGATGGCTGAGCCGTCCGGTTCCGAGAAGTCGACGAAGGTTTCGGGTCGGTGTCGCCCTTGCTCGGGCAGGGGAGGTGCGGTGCTGTGATCGATCCGCATACATCCCCCGACCCCTCCGGCTTCGCACCTTCCGGACCTGAAGCGTCTTCGGACCAAAGGTTGCCGACCGTCGATTCGCAGGACCAGGTGGTGGATCGCGATCTTTGTCTCGATCCCTTGCGAACCGAGTTGGAACAACGCCTGGGCGATGAGGCCCGGCGCCGACTTCGTCGTGAAAGGAACCTGGCTGCCCGACGGAGGTCCCGTACACCTCGACCCACGCCGCCAAGGGTCCCAACCCAAACGCTGACCTACCTCGGTGATCGCCTGAGTGGCGGGCTCCAAGATCGGCGCTCGCGACTGGATCGTCTGGCCGACCACCCCCAGTTGCCGGTGCTCCACGATGCCGATGACCTGGCTGCGGCGATGGGAATCGAGATTTCCGAACTTCGGTTCCTGGCGTTCGCGCCGACGCATTCAAGAGTGAACCACTACCAGCGATTCCTGCTGCCCAAGAAAACTGGGGGACATCGCCAGATTTCGGCACCGATGCCGCGCTTGAAGGCCGCCCAACACTGGATCTACCAACGGATTCTGGCTCAAGTTCCCGTCCACCGGGCCGCCAAGGGGTTTCTGCCCGGCCATTCGATCGTGGACAACGCCAGACCGCACGTGGGCGCCGACGTGGTGATCAACATGGATCTGGAGAACTTCTTTCCCACCATTACTTTCGCCCGGGTCAAGGGTCTCTTTCGCACCTTGGGGTACAGCGAGCAGGTCGCCACCATCCTGGGCCTGCTCTGTACCGAACCCGAAGTGGAGACCTACGAGTGGTTGGGCGAGCGATACCACGTGGCGCGCGGGCCAAGGTTTTTGCCCCAGGGGGCGCCTTCTTCGCCACCGGTCACCAACCTTCTGTGCCGGCGCCTGGATCGCAGGCTCGACGGACTGGCGCGAAGCCTGGGATTCCATTACACCCGGTATGCCGATGACCTGACGTTTTCCGGTTCGGGCGAGGCCACCGACCGGGTGGGCAAACTGCTGGGCAAGGCGCGCGACATCATCGAACACGAGGGTTTCAGGCCTCATCCGAAAAAGACCCGCGTTTTGCGAGCCGGCCGCCAGCAGGAGGTGACCGGCATCGTGGTCAATCGAAAGTTGTCTCTGGATCGAAAGACGTTGCGCCGGTTTCGAGCGGTTCTGTTCCAGGTCGAGCTCGACGGGCCCGCCGGCAAACGCTGGGGTAACGGCGGAGATCTGCTGGCTTCGTTGGAGGGTTACGCCCATTTCGTGCACATGGTCGACGCGGAGAAGGGCCGCGCGTTTTTGGATCGGGTCGAAGCCATCAAAGCGCGTTACGGATCGGATTCGATCGAGTTGTGAGGCATGCGGCAACGTCAATACCTCGGCTCACGGGCACTTCGAAGCGGTTTGTTTCGCGAGAATGAACCCCGATCGCGTTCTGATCCGGCGTGCGCCCAGCTCGATTTCGAGAATGAAACATCGCGAAGCGAGCCGCTTCGAAGAGCCTCCACATGCGCAAGAGACGTAAAGCCTGTAGGTTGAGCAGCTTGCTCAACCAGTCGTAGCAACCCAGGCAGCGACAATCAATTACGCCAAAGAGCGAAGCCGATCATTCTCCTCACGACCCCAATCGAAAGCCGTGAGGTCCAAAGTTCCCGCATCGGGAGAGCGGCGTCAGGCCTGTAGATTGAGCAGCTTGCTCAACCAGTCGTAGCAACCCAGGCAGCGACAATCAATTACGCCAAAGGGCGAAGCGCACCCTTCCCCGGATCGCGTTCCGATCCGGAGTGCGGGATCCCATGAATTCGCCGCTTCAGGGGCCGTCATTTCATAGTGATCGTCGCATCGAGTCGCGATGTGGAAGCGATGGGAACCGAAACTATGCGTTTCCGCTTGTGAAACTATGGATGATTCCTCATGGGGTAATAAAAGTGGTGCGCGTAAATGGACGAGACCGACGTTCGAGCGCGCGGGTCCTGCGGTCTACGGCAACGCAACCGGTGAAGCCCGATCGAGCGCCTTGTTCAGCCGGAAGAAGGCCCGATTCGCGCGCATCGTGGTCGACTCTCTCATGAAAATGGCTGTCCCGTTCGGGTCGGTTCTGTGTTAAGTGTCTTTAGTGCACTTGAAATATTGTATTTACGTTGAGGTTGTTAGGGCTCATCGGAAGATGAACCCTGTTGTAGAGCGATGCCCGGAAAAAAATACCGAGGCGACAAGGCGGTCGTTTCGCGCCACTGGAGAGGGAAAAAATCGGGCACATGCTGTCGCATCGACGAGCGACATAGGGCTTGCGAGCGTCCCTGAAACCCGAGCCGGATGAGGCGAAGCGTCTGAAAGGCACGGATTTGGATTCCGGCGCTGCCGGTTCGGAGGTGGGCTGTACGGGTGGATTTCGGCTGCGATCCGGGCTGCGTCGCGCATCGATGGATTGTCGCCCAGGGAGGACCAGCAAATAGGCCCGAGATTTGCTTTGTGATGTGGCATACGGTCTGTAAAGACATTCGGATTTCTGAATATTAATCATCGAATTGCATGTCAGAAGAATGGAGTCAAAGCCATCCACACATTGATCGGTTAGGATGCGAAGGCCGCCATGAATCGCCAATTCTTTCAATGAAAACGGCCGTTGAATCGCATCTCCATACTTTCATCAATTTCTTTGTTTAACCTAAGCACTGTTCCGCAAAGGGAGGGTTCCTTGAGTAAGTTGGAGTGGGCGAGTTCCGCCAAACGTCTTCTTCTAACGGTGGTGTTCACCGGAATCATGCTTCTGCCGAGTGCGTTGATGGCTCAGTCGTTCAGCGTCACCAATCGAACGTCCTCGGCATCCAATTTCGCCGAGAGGGACGGTTCGGTAACCGTCACCGTCGATGTCCGCAATACCGGTTCTCAGACCTTGACCAATGTCGTACCTCACTTAGTAGCACCCGCTTGTGCCGAATATCTAGGCTCGACCATTTTTAATACTACTTATCTTGGGTATGGAAGTTCGCAGGTGCTCGCGCCCGTACCTTCATGGGGTCCCAATACCACCCAGTCACTGACCTTCAACATCCATATGGTCGACAACAGTTTCATGTGCCCCGATCTGGGTCCGGCCAATCTTCCGGCCGATTGCTTGACGTTCGAAGTGGGGTTCACCCACGCCGCCAACCCCAACCTGGTTTTCGCGTCCGATTCGTCCAATCAATTGCGTTTCTCCAATCCTCCCGCCGATGGAATTCGGGTCGTCGACGTCATCTCCGACACCAACCCGGCGCCGCGGACGGAAGGCGGCGGTTGCAGCCTCTACAACTCCTCGAGCTGGACCGTCCCCATTCGCGACCAGGGCCTCAACCGCTCGCAGGTGGACAACACCAGCTATCGCCTTTTCCTGGGCATCGATTGGAACCTCAACGTCAACAACGTGCCCAGCGGCGAGAATCTCGAGTGGTGGAACGGCCTCGCTTCCTTCCAGTATCCCCTCGGTAACTCCTATTACGACCTCTGGGTCGCCCTGGTGCGCGAGGAAATCGCGATGATCGACCCCTCGACCCAAATCTTCGACGCTTCCAATCGCCTGTTCCCCCAACGCGAGTTGGGCGGGCATGGTCTCTTCAACCAAATCGACTGTGACAGCGAGACTTGGAACTTTTTCGACATTACCGAGCAAGAGGTCAACGGTCAGACGGTACGCGAAGTCCTGACGTCCCCGGTTTCCATTCCGGTCCGTTTCCAGCAACGCAACACCCGCGTCAATTTCCGATCCGCCGCACTGTACGTGATGAACGTCAACGGCTGTACCCAAGCCTCGGCGTTCGGGGATATCGCCAATCTGAATGCGTTCCAGTTCACCCAATTCGCGATGGACGAGGACGGCAACGCCGAAGCCGCGGTGAGCGTTCCCGCGGCCTGGCGATCTGGGAATCAGTTGACCGGCAGTTACACCATCGAGTGGTACTATCGCCAAACCGACAGTTTCGCCCGGGCTACCCGCATCGGTGGCGGTACCACCGACCCCCGCGCCCTGAGCACCGATCTGAGCCTGCCTTCCGGCGAGCCTGGCGAATACCAGATCGAAGCGCGCATCAAACACAGCTCGGGTGCGGTGATCTCGGTCGTCTCGCCGGCCCACGGTTTGACCTATCAATCACTGGTGGAGCCGCTCTTCCTGGACGCCGAAGATCCCATCGCCGACACCTACCTGGACTTGGGCGAGATTCTCGAACAACCGTTCAGCTTCCGCAACGACACGGGCGCCAACGCCACGGTGCGCATCACCTTGGGTTCGGTGAGTCCCGCCGACGCGCAGATCGCGTTCGGCACGGACAGCCAGGGCCTGGTTCACGGGGCCTGTGCCGACAGTCGCCAGGTGATCAGTGTGGGCGTAAACAACGGATCGACCTTGAATCTGGGGCTCTGGTACCGCCTGCTGCAGTTGTCGCGGGAATGCGAGTCCCTGCGGTTCTCGATCGACGTGGCCTATACCCAGGGCAGCTTCACCTCGAGCTACAAGCAGACCTTCTCCGTGTTGGGCAACTGCCAGGACGAGGCCGCCAAGTGGTTTGAAAGCGACTTCGAAAAGGCCGGCGCCACGGTGCCCGACAATCCCTTCAACGTGGACCTGGACGGCCTGCTCGCGTTCTGGGGTTTCTGTCCCAACACCCCGCTCGCGTTCCCCGTGTTAGGGCAGGGCAACTACCGAATGCGTTGGTTCGACGGTGCCGAAAGCCTGTGCAGCGATGCCCCCGAAGCGGGTGTGAACGGCGCGGTCTGGGCCGATCCCGATCTCACCGAGACAGGCGATATCTTCGTGGAAATTCGCGATCTCGACAACGATGTCACGCGGGTCTATCCCTTCCGAATCGTGGTGGTCGACGTGTTGCCGGCCCGCGAGGACCTGCTGCCTCGTTGGCGCGAATCCACCAACGACGACGTGGACATGAACGGCGACGGTTTCGTCGACCTGCTCGACATGCTGATTTTCTATAGCGCAGGCGGCTGCGGCCGCTGAGTGCCTCGCTCTCGAAGGAACCTCGATACATGAGAGGCCGGGTCTCGTACCCGGCCTTTTTTATTGCCGAGTCTGCCTTTGGGCAAAAAAAAGGGCACCGGCTCGTCGCCGGTGCCTGGAATGAGAAGGTTGGGAGGTGTTCCCGTGCCCGTTGATGAGGTTTGGTGAAGGGACTCACCGGTTCGTGAGGGTTGGGGCACGGAACTGCTTTGAGGAGAAGCACGTGATCGCTCAAGGAGTAAAGGGATCACGCGTTTGGCTTCTGGTGAGGTAAACCATCGCCGTTCTCAAGTAGTAGGGCGTGGGATCGCGAAAAAAAGTGCCGCCTTTTTTCACATTTTTTGGAGATGAGATTCAGCCTCGGTTTCCTTGGGGAGGGCCCGAGTCGGAGTGGCTGTCCGAACCGGATTCGAGGAGGGGAGAAACTCTTTGGCATCGGGCTCACGCAGGAATCAGAAATCCACTGCCCTCAAATTCGAGTTGCGTTAAGGTTGCGCAAGTAGGGGAGTTATGGCCCAAAGTTGAGTTCCGGGGCGGCGTCGTCGAAAAGAGGAAAGAGACACAGTTTGTCACAAAACGCGTGTTCCACTATCTCTTTCGGGTCTCGGACCTTTCGAGGTGGATGGGATTCCGGAGGGGCCCACGCAAATCTTTCACGGACGAGAAATCCATACCCAAGGATGGGACCATGCACATTACCTCCGCCGCCATTCAGCTCGGCAGCGGCAGACAATATGCCGAGCAACGCCAGGAGCGCGAGTCCCTGCGCATCCGCCAGGGGAACCGCACCCTCGACTTTCAACGCGAATCCACCAGCCTGACCGCCTTTCAATCGCGCGAAAACCTCGTTTTCGGTCGACTATCCGACCGGATGGAGCTTTCGGGTCAGGCTCGGCGAGCCGCAACCCAGTTGCGCGATCAGGCCGCCGAGGATCTGATGGATGTCGCCGAACACACCGTGACGACCAAGGAAGAACTGGTCAAGGTTCTTTTGGAAAAGATCCTGGGCAGTAAATTCAAGGTCAAGGAATTCGAAGAACCCGAAACGGATACCGAAGAACTGGCATCCCAATTCGGGCTCGGTCCCGCCGAATCGGGCAACGGTCCCAGTGGACCGGCTGGCCCACCCGGATTCGGTTTGGCCTACGACTATCACGAATCCTATCTCGAGACGGAACGAACCGCCTTCCAGGCCTCCGGCACCGTGAAGACGGCCGACGGTCGCGAGATTCAATTCGATCTCGATCTCGAGATGTCGCGTGAGTACTATACCGAGCAGAACCTGTCGATCCGCATCGGTGAACAACTCACGGATCCCCTGGTCGTCAACTTCGGCGGGGGTACCGCCCAACTCAGCAACGCGCGCTTCAGCTTCGATCTGGACTCGGACGGCACCGAAGAGGAGATGCATTTCCTCGCCGGAGGAAGTGGGTTCCTCGCCTTGGACTTGAACGGGGATGGCAGCATCAACAATGGATCCGAGCTGTTCGGAACCCAATCCGGTGACGGGTTCGGCGATCTGGCGGCTTATGACGAAGACGGAAACGGCTTCATCGACGAAGGCGATTCGGTATTCGACCAGCTCCTGCTCTACAACAAGGATGCGCAGGGCACGGATCGGCTGCAATCGTTGGCCGACCAGGGCATCGGCGCCATCTACCTGGGCAGTGCCTCCACCGAATTCAGTCTCAAGGATACCGACAACCAAACGCTCGGCCAGGTGCGGCGCAGCGGTGTGTTCCTGCGGGAGAACGGCAGTGTCGGCTCCGTGCAACAAGTGGATTTGGCCACTTTTGACGGAGACGAACGCAGCCAGGACGACGCAGGCGAATCCGGTGCGCTCGACGCGGTCGGTGCCGCAACCGACGCCGACCAGGAAGCTCCGCCCTTCTTGGATCTGAGTGTGTAACCCTTGCCCATCCAGAACGGAATGCCGCCAAGCTTGGCTTGGACCGCCTGGATGGGCAATGATCCCGCCAAAGGCGGACCATTGTGCGCATGTGGGCGGTCGCGTCGGATGCCTCGATCGTCTCATCTTCTGGGTCGATTCGTCCGCGGTGTCCGCTTGAATTTGCGGTCGGGTTTCGAGCCCGGTTCGCGTCGGCTCAGACCGGTGGCACGAACGACGCCCGCATGGCCAACAGCGGCTCGCGGCAGTGGCAGCCTTCCAGATGATCGTTGACCAGACCCATGGCCTGCATGAACGCATAGGCCGTGGTGGGGCCCACGAAACTCCAGCCCCGTTTCTTCAAATCTTTGGAGAGTGCCGTGGATTCCTCGGTCTTGGCCAGTTTGGAAAGGGTGGCGTAGGTGAAGGATGTGGGCCGATTTTCGGGTTTGGGCTCGTAACGCCAGAAATAGGCGCCCAGTGATCCGAACTCCGCGCGCAGGGCCTTGGCGCGACGGGCGTTGTTGATGGTGGACTCGATCTTGCGGCGGTGACGTACGATCCCGGCGTCTTCCAGCAGTCGCTCGACGTCCGATTCACCGTACTCTGCGACGGTGTCGATGTCGAAATTGGCGAACGCGGCGCGGAAATTTTCCCGTTTACGCAGAATGGTCAGCCACGACAGGCCGGATTGGAAACCCTCCAGGCATATTTTCTCGAAAAGGGTGCGGTCGTCGCTGACCGGACGGCCCCACTCTCCATCGTGATAGGCGATGTACATCTCGTCCTTGGCGCCCCACCAACAACGGGTCAAGCCATCGTTTCCACAGTGTAGGCCTTCCTTCTGCTCCGTCACGTTCGCGTCTGTCACCTGTGATCCTCCCCGTAACATCTTTCAAAGCAGATCTATCAAATCACATTCACGCGCCCTGAAGAGCACAAATTCGGGTTCCGATACCGTACCCCGGGCGAGGGGCCCCACAAAAGAAGAGTGCCGCGCCCGGTGAGACACCGAAACGCGGCACGATTGGATCATTCACGCTTGTGACCGCTCATGAGGGTGGCGGTCAGTTCCTTGACGATATCGCCGCTGCCCATGATGAAGGTCGACTCGGTTCCGTCCATGACCTTCTCCAGGGTTTCCAGCTCGCGCAGACGCATCAAGGTGGGGTTCTGGGCGTACAGTCGGGCCGTGTTGGCCTGGCTGCGCGCGGCGGCGGTTTCTTCACGCCGACGAATCAAGTCGGCCTCGGCCCGTTTTTGGGCCTCGGTGACCTGGTTCAACAGGTGTTTCATGTCGCCGGGCAGGATGATGTCGCGGACACCGGCACTGATCACGTCCAGACCCAGGCCGGCGGCGTGCGCCTTCAGGCTGGCCTCGATCTCACCCCCGATGGCGTGTTTGTCCGCCAGCAAGTCGTCCAGCGGACGGGTGCCGACGGCCGCCCGCAAGATCATTTGCGCGGTGCGGTACAGCGCCTGGCTGTAGTTCTCCACCACCACGGCGGCCTTGATCACCTCGACCACGCGGTAGTTGACCAACAGGTTCAGTCGCAGCGACACCTTGTCGGCCGTCATGATTTCCTGGCCACCGATGTCCAGGTACTGCTCCTGAACGACGACACGGGTCATGGCGATCTTGCCGACGTCCTTCCAGTAGACGTGCTGACCCGGATCCAACACCACCTCGACCTGACCGTCGCGCGTGAGAATCACGCGTTCCGAACTTTCGACGATGATGCGTTCCAGGTGCAGTCGGCTTTCGGGCAAGGTGAAGATCGCGTCCATCGAGGCGTGCTCGAAGGGCACGGGCCCGATGTCCAGGCGTTCGACTTCGAGAACGCCCGCATCCTTCCAGAACGCGTGGCGGCCGGGGCCGAGGAACCAGCGAACGCGATGGTCCAACCGGACGATGGCCCGCTCGCGATCACCCAGCTCGATGACTTCCAAATAGGGCTTCAGAAGTTCGTCGCGGACCAGCGCATCGAAACGCGGGTGGGTGAAGCGGGTGTTGGCGGTGTTGATCACCAGGCATTCTTCTTTTGGAAAACGCGCACGCAGCCAATGGCTTCCGGGCGCCAAAACGCGCGCGAGATCGCCTCGCCGGAAGACGAGGCCCAACTGACCCTTACAAATATGAATGTTCCGCAACATGTCGAGAACTCCTGACACGCCTTTCGATACACCGCAATGGTGTCGAACGGCTTCTGATTGAATGTTGAGATGGATGGTGGTGCGCCTTCGCGAACCACGGTTGAATGGGCGGTAGGGAAGGGGAGGCGGCGAAGAGGTCGATCGGATTCTGGGGACAAGTCCCCGGCGCGGGGCGCGGCGACGGATCACTTCGCTCGAATCGGCGCACCACGACTCGAGACGGGCGGCTCCCGAAGGAGACCGGCCGCCGGAGAAGGGCGGTCCTTTTCGATGTCCGTAACCCGATGTCACCGTGCCGCAGGGCGCCTGAATCCGTTCCCGCGTCACCGTTCGGCTCGGAGACCAGGTCTTCAAACCGAATCGGTGCCGCTCGGATCGAGGTGCTCTCCACCACCAAGAAAAAGTTTCGGAGTTTCAGTCCGAGGTTGACGAGTCGTTATCCTAAAACGATGTCTGGTTGACGAGATTGGAGTTGAACCAATGCCACGCAGGTTTTCAATCTGCTGCTCTATCCACTGAGCTACACGCCTGAGGGTGAAAAACAGAAGCCTTGGAACCCGTTCGCGGAACACACCGACCTGATTCGCAAAGAAAGGGAGTGCGCCGCCGGAAACTCCAGCCTTTCGCCGGGAAAACGCTAAGGCATGGCTGATGCCAAGCCTCGCTCGATGGCCTGAGTTTTCAGGTAACATTATGAAAAAAATGGGGTTATGGTGCGTGGGTGGATACTGGTCAGAATCGCCGGGTCTGCGGGAATGGCGCTGCCCATATAGGTGATTAGCCGTTTGTATCGAAATGTAACATTCTGAAACATTTTGACCGAGCCCCCGGCCCGCGGCATCCAACAAAAAAGCGGATCGCAATCCGCGATCCGCCGTTGGGTACTGAGTTTGTTGGTGTTGCCCGGAATGGACGGGTCTGGAATCAGGGCACGTCGATGCGTGCGACCGGAACTTCCATGCAGCCGATCATCTCGAGGATGTCGTACTGCGGCCACATGGGCATGACCTGCCCCATCGTCGGACAGGCTTCGCTTCCGTCGCACTCGCTGCTCTGGAAAACCAGGAAGTCGTCGACCCACCAACCGGTGGAGGCGACTGAGCTGTCACAGGCCATGCGCCAACGGAACACGACGCTCTGGCCTTCGAAGTCGCTCAGGTCGACGGTTTCCTTGATGTACCCGCCCGAGTTGCCGGTAAAGGCTTGGCGACCGCCGATCGGGCTGTTGTAGGAGGTACTGATGGTGCCCGTGTAGCCGTTGCCCTGGAAGCGTTCTTCGTTGGCCGGGATGGCGCCGCCATCGCCGGCGAGGATGTCGTGCCAGGTGGTGCCGCTGTCGACCGAGTACTCCAACACGCCGCCGTCATAGGTGTTCTCGGTGACGAAATTGTGGTGGAAGCTCAGGGTCGGTGAGGTGCCGGCCTGGAAGGTCATGGCCGCGCTGGTGACCAGCATCTGGTCCTTGATGACCTCTTCGTCGCTGGCGAACCAGGCGTGACCGCCGCCGTGACCGCCGCTAGCGTCGCGGTTCCAGATCGCGGTGCCGGTGTCGGCCGAACCGGTTTCCAGGGTGAAGGTCGCGTTGTCGGTTTCCACGTCGTCCTGTAGCAGGGTGGCGTCCGGACCGGAAGGCGTGGCCGCGATTTCGACCCTGTTCAAATCCTCGTTGCCGGTGCAGTTGGTGCCGCTGACGTCGTCCTCGGCGCGAACCAGGTAGTAATAGGTAGTCAGCGAATCGACCTGGACATCGAGATAGCTGCTGCCGGTGATGCAGGAGGCGATCCGGTTGGCCGGGCTCGGCGTGAAGCCGGAAACCGTGTCGCGGTAGATGTTGTAGGTCAGGTTGTCACCGCAGTAACCGGTGGCGGCGTTCCAGCTCAGCATGACGCTGCACTGTTCCTGTTCCTGGTTGACGGCCGCGACCAATCCGGCGAAGCCCGGCGGACGGATACAGGCACCGGTTGCGGTTTCGGTGATGCAGTTGCTGCTCTCGGTTTCGCAGAAGCCGGTTTCGTCCTTGGCGCGGATGGCGAAGGTGTAGGTGGTGCCGCCGGAGACGGTCTGGTCGGAATAGCTGGTTTCGGTGAGGTTTTCTGCCACCAGTTCCCAGGTGTCGGACGCGCAGCCGTCGTAGCTGCGGTAGACGTTGTAGTGGGTGGCGCCACTGGCGGCCTGCCAGGTCAGGTCGATGCGGTTGTCGCCGTTGTTCTGGCCCTGGAGGCCGGAGGGCGTGGCCGGCATGGTGCACAGGCAGGCCTGGGGTTGGGAAAATCCGTTGGTCGGGCTGGTGCTGTCGGAGCCGCCGCTGACGGCATCCTCGCCCAAACCGAACTCCGCGAAGGCGCGCCACAGGGTGCAGACGTCCTCGCCGCCGTGGTTGTCCAATGCGGCCGAGATGATGCCGTCGCGCACATCGGTGAAGGTGGGGTTACAGGCCGAGTTTTTCAGGCCCTCCATCACGTAGAGCATCATGCGCTGGTTCCCGGCGGTTCCGGTCGCGTTGTAGAGGTCGGGATCGAACCCGTGCTCGTCGACCAGTGCCCAATAGGCTTCCCAAGCGGCCTGGGCCCAGACTTCGCCGACGCCGTGCGGGACGAAGGCGCCGTCGATGCTTTCGTAAGTGTGGGTGTTGATGCCAGGGTCGGTGCTGTAGGGTTGGGTGCGGATGCCGGGGCCGTCGGGCGCCTGATAGAGGGCGAAGGTACCTACGCCGCGCCGATCGGTACCCAGGTCACCCACTTCCGCGGTGAAGAACAGCGACCACCAGTCGCTCAAACCTTCACCCGGTTGCTGGCGGTTGAACAGGCAATCGGTCGTGTTGGGTCCGCCCACCAAGCGGTTCGAGATGCCGTGGCCGTACTCGTGAACGACGATGCCGCTGTCGAAGTCGCCGTCGCGGTTCGGGGTCTGGTCGGTCCAGATGAACATCTGCATGCGGGGCCGCGAACCATCGGGCGGGGTGGCGAAGTTGGCGTTGTTGGCGTTGCCGATTTCGCGACCGTCCATACTTTCGGCCTGAACCGCGTCGTTGCCCTGGCCGGCATCCGAATAGTTGGTTTGCTGAAAGTTGCCGCCGGCCTCGTCGAAGCCGTACTGGTAGGCGACGTCGTGAATGATGTTGTTCCAATAGAACAGGTTCACGACCGATGCTTCCATGTTGGTCTGGGGCGTGGCGTTCAGATCCAGCGAGGGTTCGAAGACCAGGTCCTGGCCGCCGTCGGGCTCGTCGCCCGAACTGCTGTTGTTGTTGCGGGGATCTTCGTACGCATGGACGTTGTTGCCACGGGTGATGGTGTGTTCGGCACCGGGCTCGCCATTGGTGTCGTGCCAGCCGAAGGGAGAAGCCGTGGCGTCCGCGGGATCCTCAACTACCACGCGGGCGTCCTCGGGCGGTCCCGGCGCCGTGTGAATGGGGCTCTCCACCGGCATCGGGTAGACCTTGTAATTGTCGGAAGCCACCCAGTCCACGCGGGTCCACACCTTGGACTCGACCGCGTCGATGTTGAAGTTGAAGACGTGCTGGCCGTTGGGCAGCCAGGCCGCGAAATTCCACACCAGGCGAACCCGGCCCTTGCTGATTGGCAGCCACATCAGGCCCGCCTCGATCGGTTTGGTCGAAAGCGCGGCGGACTGGAGGACCGTACGTTGGGTGGGACCCTCGGCGGGGCTGGTAACTGTCGGCGGCTGAAATTGATCCAGCTCCAGGCTGCGGGCCGAAGCTCCCAGGGCCGAAGCGGCGTCGATGGCCGGCGTCAAACTGTTGACGTGGCCCGCCAAGTTGCGGACGAAGGCGTTGTTGACGCTGATGATGCGGCCCTCGCGGTTGACGTTGACGTGCAACTGCCCGTTGAACACCGGAATCCCGCGATGCATCTGGCGCAGGTAGATGTGGGATGCGCCGGTGACCGCCGAGAACACGTTGTCGGTCACTTCGTATTCGGCCATGTCGGCGCTGTCCAGGCCCAAGGCGGCCAGGTTGGCGTCGATGTAGGCCAATGCGATCTGCAGGTGGTCGCCGGTTTTGGGTGAGGTCAGGTACTCGGTGTTGCTCACGAGACTACGGGTGACGCCGGTGCGGGGATCGATGGAGTAGCGGAAGCCGTTGACCTTTTGGCCCAATCGCGTCAGGGCTTCCTGTTGGGTGCCGACCAGTTCGGTACGCTGGGTTTCCAGTGCAGCGGGTCGGGCGTCGATGTTGCGGTCCTCATGTTTGGGGTGGCTTCCCGGACGGCTGTTGAGCTGAGCCATCAGGGAAAGGAAACAAGTCAGGCCGGTCACCATGCCGGCCCGTGCAAGCCATTGGAATTTCAAGATATAATCTCCCTCGGTGAAGCAGAATGATCCTCTGATGAACAATCGCAAGATATACCTTCCCCATGAGAATGCGGGCCGACCAAAGGAGTCGGCCTATCGGGGAAAAAAGAGCGAGTCGAAAAAGCGACGCTTTGGATTGTATGGAGGACTTGCAATTAACCGACGATCATATGGGGTCACCTGGAAAAAATCAAGCGATAGAAGACGGTAGTGTGAGAAGTTTCGCCGTTGAGATATAGTAAGGCTGATTTGAGAAATAATTTCAAAAGATAATGTAATTCGATATGTGTACGCGTGGTCTTGTTTGTAAATTTGTTATTTGTTTTTATTTGGATATGACATTTGTTTTTGATGCAGGAAAAGATCTGTCGAGGTTGGTGCTCCGTGTGAAAAAATGCCTCCATTGGGCTCTTCCGGATCTGAAAAAGGAATTCAGGTTCATGTCTAACACTTTATTTTGTAGAGGTTTGGAAAGAAAATGCATTTTTTTTGACTTTTCTGTCACGCGCCGCATCGCTACCTCGTCTTGTCTCCGAACACCCGGAAGACCGGGTACAACACATCGGAGGAATCCACATGAATGCACAAGTCGTTTCCAAGCTCGATGCCCGTGAAGCCCTGAATGAAGTCACCGCCATGGAAGCCCACGTGGGGCAAACACTCACCTATCTCCGCGATCTCGCCGAACACAACACCGAAGGCCTGGCCAAATTCCTGAACTTCATGCCGCTCGCCTATCACCGGGCCGAAGCCAGCAACGAAGAATTGGCCGTGGTCAAGTTGGCGACGATGGTAAACGAGGACTGCGGGCCCTGCCTGCAAATCAATATTCGCCTCGCCATCATGGCGGGCGTCAATCCCGAGCTGGTTCGGGCGGTGGTCGAAGGCCGGGTGGACGACATTCGCGATGACGGATTGCGTGCGCTTTACCACTACGCCAACGCGGTCGTTCGCAATACGGCCGACCTGGCCGAGCACGTCGACAAAGTGGAGACGATGGTGGGTTCGACCCGTCTGGGGGATCTGGCCATCGCGATCGCCTCGGCACGTGTGTTCCCCACGCTGAAAAAGGGCATGGGCCACGGGGTATCCTGCAGTGTGCTCAACTTCGATTTCGAACCGGAATCGGAACTGTGAGCGTTGGCCTGCAACAGGGCACGCGACATCCTGGAACGGGGGTGGTCGTCCCCGGGCGGCCACTTCGCTCCGGGATGTCCGAGCCGGAGGGTTCGGCACCCTGCCGGAAACAGGTGCCCGACCTGTGGTATCGATCTCGAGGTTGTCGCTTTCAGGTCCACCTCTAGTCCCCATCCAGGAACGGAGGGGTGGTGACCGCCGAGATCGTTCGCCTGGATGCGTACGGCATCGGGTATCAGGCGTCAGGTTTCGGCAAGGATCTTATTTACTGGTGATTAGCTGGAATTTATAACCTGGCGGCCGAAACCGCATCACGTCGAGGTTCCCGCCGATTCAGAGCACACAACTGATAGACCGCTGTTTCTGGATGGGTACCAGTTATCATGAAGAATCAATGGTTTCCGGTTCGCCCGGATGAGGAGTATCTATGAATGCCAAAACGGACGACGCGCCCTTTTCGATCGACGAGCAGAACCGCAGAACTTCGGTCTTCGAGGCCCATCGATCGATGTTGATGGGCCTGGCCTACCGAATGACGGGATCCTGGGCGGATGCCGAGGACGTGGTGCAGGATACGTGGATGCGCTGGGAAGCTTCGGCTCCGGAGCAGGTCGCTTCCGCTTGGGCCTGGCTGGCCCGAACCGCTTCGCGATTGTGCCTGGACCTGATGAAATCCGCCCGAAAGAAGCGCGAAGTCTATACGGGGCCCTGGCTACCCGAGCCGGTACCCGACCTGATCCCCGGCGAGACGGCCGCCTCGGAGCGGGGATCGATGGTGTCCTACGCGCTGTTGGTGGTGCTGGAGCGGTTGAGTCCCTTGGAGCGAGCCGTGTACCTGCTGCGCGAAGTCTTCGAGTTCCCCTATGGGGACATCGCCGAGTGGCTCGAGATCCGGGAGGATCACGCGCGTCAGGTGGGCCGCAGGGCCCGCAACCGGTTGGGAACCGGCACACCGATCCGAAAGGCGAAACCGAGCCATTTGGAAGAATTGCTGAATCGATTCCTACGAGCCACCCATGAAGGTGACTTCACCGATCTGCTGGCCCTGTTCCACCGCGATGTGGTGATGTTCGCCGACGGCGGCGGCAAAGTGCCCAGCGCGCTGCGTCCGGTGTACGGTTCGGATCGCGTCAGCAAGTTCTTCGTGGGGCTGGCGCGCAAGCGGTCGGAAACGCTGACGCACAGCATCGATTGGGTGAACGGCGCCCCGGCGATGATCTTCCGCGAAGGTCCCCTGACGGGAACCGTGCTCATGCTGGACGTCGACGGCGATCGGGTTCGGACGGTCTACGTCATGCGAAATCCGGACAAACTGGAACTGTTCCAGGGGTAATTGGTGGCGAGGCCCGATCAGGTCTCGCCCTACTTGCCGAACACCCCGTTCAATCCCAGGGAATTGGCCAAGGGTCGGAAGCGGGGATCGGCGTGCAGGCGATCCAGCCGGGGATCCACCTCGAGAAACACCAGCCAGGTGTCGGCGTGGGCCTGATCCAACCAGGTGAAAGCCTCGTCGATCGATCCCAACTGAGCGCAGTACATGGCCATTTCCAGGGCATATCCCGAGGGATCGCCCTGGACTTCCCGCAATCGCTTTTCCTTCTGGACGGAAAGCGCATCGAACCAGGCCCGTCTGGGGTTGGGGCCGTCCAAAAATGCCGTCTCGGTCTCGCTCCAGCCGTCCAGGTGTAGCGATTTGCGCAGGGTGTAGCAGGCCTGCTTGTAGAGACCCAATTCGAAATAGGCCTGGGCCAGGCCGCCCATCGCCCAACCGTAGTGCTCGTTGCGGGCGAGCGTTTCCTTGAAGGCCGTCACCGCTTCCTCGGGACGATCGGCGAACAGAAAGTACCAACCCAGATCCGAACGCAAGCTGAGCGAGACCGGGTCGAGCCGCAGCGAGGTCTCCATGGCCGCGATCGCCTCGTCGTGGCGATTGCGCGCCGAGAGCAGGCCCGCGTACCAGTGATAGGCCATGGCGAAACCGGGGTTCAGGTCGACCGCTTTCCGGAAATGGAACTCGGACTGCACGAAATCGCGATCGTGGTAGAGCAGGGCGAAGGCCAGGGCGTTGTGGGCCTCGGCCGAGTCCGGATCCCGTTGCAGGCCTTCGTGTGCGGTGGACTTGGCCAGTTCGAAGGCTTCGGCCTGGTTCATCTTGGACGTGAAGGCGAGCAGGTTGTAGGTGTCGGCGAGGCCCGCGTACACGATGGCCGCATCCGGTGAAATGGTCAGGGCCTCCTCGAAATGGGCCACGGCCCGTAGGTAGGCGTCGCCGTTGAATTGGAACCAGGCGTTCCGACCCCGCAGGAAGGCGTGGTAGGCGCGGGTGTCGGCCAGGCTGGCGCGGGCGATGGCGGGCATGGCTCCGTCGAGGAGTTCCAAGGTCAGCGTCTTGGCCACCTGGTGTGCGACCCGGTCCTGAATGGCGAGCATGTCGCCCGGCTCGAAGTCGTAGTTTTCGGCCCACAGGTGGGTCTGGTCCGCCACCTGAATCAACTGGGCGGTGATGCGACCCCGGTTGCCGCTGCGACGCAGGCTTCCTTCCAATATATAGTGGACCCCCAGCTCCTGGCCGATTTCCGCGATGGTCTTGGGCGCGTCGCGGTAGGTCATGGCCGAGATCCGCGAGATGACGCCCAACCGTTCCGGCTGCAGGCGGCCCAGATGGGTGATCAGTTCCTCCGTGAGGCCGTCGGCGAAATCGTTCTCGCGCGCGTCGCCGGTGTAGTTCTGGAAGGGAAGGACCGCCAACATGATTTTGCCCTCGGGTGGGTTGGCGACGGTCGCCCTGCCGCGCCAAAAGGCGGCGACGCCGAGGACGACCAGGACCAACGAAACCGTGAGGTACGGCCAAGGCCCGCGCGAACGGCGGCGAGGCTTCGTTCGCGCGGGGTTGGGGGCCGCTGTTTGGGCATCGGCTTGGGTCGGTGGGGGTGCGGTCGGTTCCGGCGGGACCGGCACCTGCTCCTCTTCTTCCCGGTTGGCCGTGTGGGGTTCCTCTTTCTCCGGCGAGGGTGGCGCTTGGACAAGGTCGATCATCTCGACCGGCACGATCAAGCGATAGCCCTTGCGAGGGATCGTTTCCACGTAATGGGGATCGGCGGCCTGATCGCCCAACGCGTCGCGCAGTCGCTTGACCGCGGCGTTCAAATTATTCGAGAAATCCACGTGGGTGTCCTCGGGCCAGAGCCGCTTTTGCAAGGCGTCCCGGGTCACGACCTCGCCTTCGTGGGCGGCCAGTGCCTGAAGCACTTGGCCCGGCTTGTCGTGGAGCCGAATCGTCCCCGCGGGACCGGCCAGGTCGCCGGAGGCGGGGTCGTATTCGAATTCGCCAAATTTCATTTTCACGTGAACGGTCATGAAGGGATCCCGAAATGAACGGCTTCGCTGATCGGGGAAGCCTCGCGCTTCGGCGCGATTTGGGTTCCCGTGAGGTCGAACGGGAAACCGGGCCGGAGCCGTGCGACGAGGTGCGGCCGTCCGAAACTGCCTGACAGAAAAGCTCGGTGGACGCCCTCATTTTATCCCAATCGGCGGTGATTGGGGGATCGAACCAAATCCTTGAGATAAAGAGGTAAACACATTTGAATAAACCAGTTACGTTTTTCCTTTCAGTCATTTAAGAAACGTTTAAGACGCATTTAAGGGCCCCGCCATCGCCAGGCTCGGCCGCGCCCGCCTAATCTGGCTGCAACCCAACCGCATTTCGGTTCATTTCCAACCTTCGGGAGGATTTCCGATGAAGTACGCCATTCAGGCAGTCCTGATGATTCTGTGTACGAGCCTGTCGGTGCCGTTGACGGCCGGCACGCTGACCCAACCCGTCGCCAAACGGGTCCCCGTTTCCAACGAGTATCACGGCCACACCGTGGTCGACCCCTACCAATGGCTGGAGCAGATGAGCGACGATGCCGTCCGATCCTGGGTCATGGATCAGGACGCCTTCGCCCGCCAGTTCATCAAGAACGTGCCCGGCCGCGAGGGGCTGCGGGCCCGGTTGAAGCGCATCAACGACGTGGCGCGTATCGGGCGCGCCACCTTGGCCGGCGGCAAGCTGTTCTTCGCCAAATCCCGTCCCGGTGTGGGAATTCTCTCCGTGTGGGTGCAGCCCGAGGGTGGTGAGGCGCGTCGCCTCCTGACCCGCAACGGGGTGGAGAAAGGCTCCGTCCTCAAGGGGTTCGTGCCCAGTCCCGACGGCCGTTACTTGGCCTATTACTTCGGCCCTTCTTCCTCCCGCTGGGTGCGCATCAAGATCATGGACCTCACCCGCGGCGCGGTGCTGGGCGAGGTCGTCACCGGCCTCAATACGCGCATGGCTTCGCTTACCTGGGCGCGCAACAGCCAGTCCTTCTATTACGAGCGCTTCAAGCTCCCCAAAAAGGGCGGCGAGCTGACCGAGACCTTCCACTATCTCGGAATCTATCAGCACCGCCCCGGTCAACCCCAGGCCAAGGACCAGCGCATATCCGTCGGCGAAGGTGAAACCAATTGGTATTTCGCCAAGAGTGTGCTCGGCGAAGGCCGGTACCTGGTACAAATCGGCCGAAACGACAAGCTTCGCGTGGTCTCCATTCGCGAAGAGGGCCGCGAGGACGCGACATTTCGGGAACTGTTCCATCTCCACGATCCCGTCGGTTTCGTGGGCGACTACCGCGGGCTGTTGTACTTTCAGACCAACGATGGCGCCTCGCGCGGACGGATCGTGGCCGTCGATCCCAAATCGCCGGAGCCCGAGCATTGGAAAGAGGTGGTCCCGCAGTCGGAACACACCCTCGTCAGCGCCTCGCTCGAGGGGGATCGGCTCCTGCTCTCCTATCGCGTCCACGCCCGGCCGGAACTGCACATCCAGAGCCTGAGCGGCAAGCGAATGAAAGTCCCGATTCCCAACGGCGGCTTCTTCGGCGTCGGTCCGGGTGCCTACGGCGACGGCCTGGCCACCATCGGCAGCAGCAGCCTGGTGGATCCTGGCAGCATCTACCGCCTGGATGTGAAGCGCGGCAAGGTGACCCTGTTGGCGCGAACCGAGAGCAGTCAGGACCCGGACGATTTCGTGATCCGCCAGGAGTTCTTCCAAAGCAAGGACGGCACGCGGGTGCCGATGTTCATCGTCGAGCGCAAGGGCGCCGACAACAAGGAGCCGGGACCGCTGTTCATGTACGGCTACGGCGCGGGGAGCTGGTCGGCCTTTCCCTGGTACCAGCCGCACCTGGTGGCGTGGCTGGAAATGGGCGGACGTTACGCGCTGCCCGGCTGCCGTGGTGGCGGTGAATACGGCGCCACCTGGCACCAGGCGGGCATCCGCCACCACAAGCAGAACGGCATCGACGACTTCATCGGCGCGGCCGAACACCTCATCCGCAAGGGCTACACGACCAACAAGCTGCTGGCCATCAACGGCGGCAGCGCCAGCGGGCAATTGGTGGCCGCGGCCCTGGTTCAGCGGCCCGACCTGTTCGGTGCGGCCCTGATCGAATGGCCCGCGATCGACATGTTGCGGTTCAAACAGTACCCCGGTGGCAAGTACTGGGTCTGGGGCAACGGCGATCCCGACGTGGCCGAGGACTTCGCGGTACTTCGCAAATGGTCGCCCTATCAAAACGTGGCCGAGGGGACCTGCTACCCACCGACGATGCTGTTGCTGGGTGAAAAGGACGAATCGACCGTGGCCGCCCACGGCTACAAGTTCCAGGCGGCCCTGCAGCACGCCCAGCGCTGCGAGGCACCGATCCTGACCCGCATGATTTGGGATGGGGGCCATTATCAGTACGGCAATCACGAGGAGCAGACCCTCGATTCCTGGATCGACATCCTCTCGTTCCTGATCAAGGTGCTGGACATCGATACCACGTCGTCTTGATCGCGGCTTCCGGAAACGACAACCTCGTCCTCGACCTTTGTGCCAACGCCCGCGAGGGCCAGCCCGAGCAAGTTACCGAACCAATTCGGTTGCAACTCCGCCCCTGATATCTTAAGGTTCAAGTCCTGAAGAGCGGGTGGTGAGTTGCAACGCCGGTTTTTGATTTGGATGGGCTGAGGTTCAAGGGTTTTTATGTCGAAGGTGGTGCAGGTCGTTTCCGGACCCTTGGAGGGCATATCTTACGTGGTGGGCGAGGCCGAGCCGTTGTCGATCGGCCGCAGCAAACACAACCACATGATCATGGGTTACGACCCGTGGATTTCGGGCAATCACGCGCTCGTCAAGCTGGTGGACGACGAGCTTCACTTGATGGACATGAATTCTTCCAACGGGTCCTTCGTCAACGGAAAAAAGGTTTCGCCCAACAAGTTCGTGCCGGTCGACGATTTTTTCGTGGTGGGATCGACGGTCCTGCGCATCGCCTCCGGTGCCAAGCTGGTTCAGGGCAAGCCGATGCCGCTGCGGCGCCCGCAGATGGAGGCCTATGCCCAGCACCCCCTGCTCCAGGAGGCGGTGGCCCAGGCGGAACGACGCGATTCGCCGATGGTCGGCACGCTCCACCTGTTTCTGGCCATGCTGGAGAGCGAGCAGGTAGAGGTGTTCCGCTTCCTCCAGTCGCTGAAATACGACGTGGCCAAGCTCCGCCACCGCATCGACAAGTTGCACCTCTTCGAAGGCAACCTACGCTGGATCAACGACTTCCTCGTGTACCAGTACAAGATCACCAAAAAGACCGAAACCGTGATCTCGCCGATGGTCCAGGCCATGATGGAACAGGTCATCCGCCTGGGGGACAGCGAGTGGCTGCCGCACCTGAAGTTGCTGCTCAGCGATACCTTCAACCTGCTTTTTCCGCTTTTGGGCATTCAGGAAAACGAATACGAGGACGAAGATCCGCTGGAGTGCACCGACAAGGTCACCCTCACGCCCTACGACAGCGACGTCAAGGAGATCATTCTGCCGGCCCGGTTCTGGCGCCATTTCGATCACGCCCTGCGGCAGACCCGCGTCGTGTTGCTGACGGGCCGCAAGGGGACCGGCAAGACCACGATCCTCAAACAGTGTTTCCACGCGCTGCCCAAGGTCGACATTTCGCTGTTCAAGGCGCAGAACAAGCGGCTGTTCGATCCGCAGATGTTCGCGATCTTCAATGAAATGGAGTTCCTGGGCAGCTACCTGCGCAATCTCGAATCCGACCTACAGGATTCGCTGACGGTCGGCATCGATCATTTCGGGTTCCTGGTGCGGTTAATGGAGTCCCAGCAACGCGATCCCCAGGCGCTCATCCACGCCGTGCACCGCCGTCCGCACGCCACCGTCCTGGCCATCGACTCCAATTTGCTGCCCGCGATCCAAAGCCGGTTCTCCTCGGTGACCGTGGTCCACCTGGACGATTACCTGGGCAAGGTCGATCGCGACATCATGACCAACCTGGTTCAGGAATTCGAGCGAATCACCAAGTGTCGCATCTCCGAAAAGGCGCTGAAGTACCTGCGCCGTACCTTGCTGGTTCGCCACAACTTCATGGCGTTGGAGAGTTTTTTCGATTTCTGCGCGACGCGGTTGGAGCAACTGAGTTTTCTCTACGCGGAACTCTCGTTCGGGCCCGAGGCCAACCGCAAGACCTTGTCCTGCAATTTTTTCAGAGCGATGTTGGAGGATTGGGATCAGGCGCGTTTCGGCGCCGGTTCTCTACTGCCGGGCAACCACGACAGCCACATCACCGGCAAGCAGGTCGCCATGACCGATCGTTACCCCAGCCTGCGCAACCAGGAGGGGGCCCTCTACCTGCGGATGGCCAGCATGCTGCGCGCCTTTTTGGAGAAGCGGTTCGGTGCCGAAATGGCGCGCGACGTGTTGGACGTCCTCGAGGACAAGGAGCAGGCCGACCGCGAAGACGCGCTGAAAGAGCGGCTACGGGTGCTGTTGGATTCCTTCGGCGAGGCGTTCACCCTGTGGTTTCGCGACTTCCAGCAGGAGATCGGGCCGCGCGCGCTGGAGAAGGTGGTCGCGGTAAGTGACGATGCCGAAGCGCTTTGGGCCGAGTACGACTACCGCTTCGGCCTGATGGACGAGCTGTTTGTCTCCGAGAAGTTCTTCGACACGGCCGGCAAGATTTTCCTCCAACGCATGAACGAGATCTGATCCGCGGCTCGCGGCGGGTGAAGCAGTCTGGGACCAAAGCTGAGTGTGCCCGCTTGGGCCATTCGCATGCCAAGAGATGCGTCGCCAAGGACCGGTGCGGCCGGGCAGGCTCTTCAGGGGTGGTAGGTCCTCCGGGTGGCTTGAAGGAGGCCCTGGCCGGTTGAGTCGGGCTGGACCGCACCTACATCGGTTCATTAGAGCCACGAACAAACGGGGCGGGCGTTCGGCTCGATTTCGAGCAAGAAACGCCATACCTGGTTTCTGGCGAAGGGTCATGGGTCATTCTCCTGAAAAATGGAACATGAACCCATGAAGGTTGGAAACCAGGAAAAGATGGGCATTTGGTGGCACACCATGTCCATTCTTTCCTGGTTTCAATTTTTCCTGGTTTCCTGATAAAGATTCGACGGTGGTAAGACCCCTCTCTGGTTGAATGCACACCAACTCGTCTCTAGAGCGCGAGGCGAGAGAATCACCTCTTCGCGAATATCCTCAAAATTGCCAACGCTCTGAATCCTTCCGCAGTCGACCTGGGGAATAAACCGGGCTTCAATGCTTCCCATTCCGCTTTTCAATTTGAATAAAACGGAAATGCGGGTACAGGGAGGCGCCGACCCTTCAGGGTGGTGTCCAGCTCTGCATTTGTTGAAGGCAGTTCAGAGGCTCCTGTGGCTGCACGCGCGGGAAATCGTTCAGCTCGGATGTTGTCCTCCTTCCGTGATACGGCTGCTTTGGCTCTCTAAATCCCGACGGTCGCGGATACGAGTGTCTTGACACTCTACTTACTAGTTGGTAGAGTGGGTGAAAGGAGGAGCAACGATGCCGGATCGAAAAACGGAAATACTGACCCGAACTCTCGAACTCGTTCAAACCATAGGGTTTAATGCACTAAGCTATCAGCATTTATCCAATCGTTTAGGGATCAGCAAGGCGAGCATCCATCACCACTTCTCCAAAAAAGAAGACTTGTGCCAGGCCGTGCTCTCCATGATGAAGGCAGGTTTGGAGGGCTTCTCTGAAGCTGTTTTGAGCAGTGAGGGATCTGCCGTTCTAAAGCTTGATCAATTCTTTGCTCACTCTATTGAAAATTGCGATAAGGCAATAATATGTCCGGTGACTTCTCTGTTGTCTGATCGAGACAAGTTGTCTCAGGAGAATCTATCTGCCTTGAAAGAAATTACCGATCTCGAAGTTGATACTATGGCTGAGATCATCCGGCAAGGACAACAAGAAGCCGTATTCAAAGTATCTGGGGATCCGCATGCACTCGCGTCCATGGTTTTAAGTGCCTCGAAGGGGGCGATGGCTTACTCGAGGGTGAAGGGCTCGGGATTCGGCAGGCAAGTTCATTCACGCTTGAAAGCGATGTTAATTGGTTGAAGCCTTTTGAAAATGGAGATTTGAAAATGAAAAATAAAATAGCGTACTATTTTTCGACGGGTGCCTTTTCCCTTATGGCGCTGGGTGGCTCGTTTATGTATTTGTCCATGAGTGATGTGGTTGTCCATTCGTTCAGTAGTGAACTCGTCGATGGCTTTAATGCTCTTGGCTTTCCAGCTTGGCTGATTATTCCAATGGGGATCGCCAAATTGTTGGGTGTTGTGGCCCTTTGGGCACCGCTTCCCAAGCTCATCAGGGAGTGGGCCTATGCAGGCTTTTTCTTTAACTCCCTTCTTGCAATCGGGGCTCATGTTTTTAATCCAATCAACCCTAACGATACTGAGTTTGGCGGGGCAGTTGTCGCTCTGATTTTGATTCTCGTTTCTCGAATCACGCTGCATGTGAAGGAGCTGAAATAAAAGGTATTTCGTTTGATGCGGGAACATGGGTTGGTCGCCATCCGACCGGTGACTGCGCCTGCCATACGGCCGTGATGGATCGACAGGGCCTCACTGCGCCTGCACGACGAATCTCTCGGTCTATGGGCACTCCAAACCTATTCGTTTCAAAGGAGAGCCACGAACAAACGGGGCGGGTGCCCAGCTCGATCTCGAGAAAGAAACGCCATACCTGGTTTCTGGCGCAGGGCCATGGGTCATTCTCCTGAAACATGAAGCAGAAACCCATGAAGGTTGGAAGCCAGGAAAGGATGGGCATTTGGTGGCGAACCATGTCCATCCTTTCCTGGTTTCAATTTTTCCTGGTTTCCTGATAAGGATTCGACGGTGGTAAGACCCCTCTCAGGTTGAACGCACCAATTCGTTTCAAGAGAGCCACGAACAAGCGGGCAATCCCGTTCGATTTCGGGAAAGAAACAACGCGAAGTGAGCCGGTTCGGAAAGCCCGTACGTGCGTAAGAGACGTAAAGCCTGTAGGTGGAGCAGCTTGCTCCACCATTCGAAGTGACCTAGCATGGATTGAAATCAATCATCGAGAGACCTAGAGGCTCGACTTACCTGCTTCGCTCTTTTACCACCCGATCTTGCGAAGCCTGGGCCGCTCCGAAGTGTCGGCCGAGCCGGCCAACTTACTGCCGCGCCGACCCTCGAAGCGTGCGGGAACTCCTCGGATGGATCACTTCGAAAAGTTCATCGGGCCGATGAACCCACCTGGCACGATGAATCTCTCGACATTCGGGCACTCCGAGCAACATTGCTTCAAATGAGCGAGGCGAGAGAAATATCTCCCATTTCGAGGGAGATACCTGCAAGGCCAGCATCTATCAATACCTTTTGAGAGAAAGCGGGGCAATTCAGGGAGCGTATCCCGCTCGAAAAAGGTCAAGCTCCCCACTTGAGTCAAAACACCCTCGGATTTCGCACTAGAAATTGACGGTTGGCTATTGCCAACGAATGCCAAAACGAGGAGAGGGTGCACATGGCTGACAAATGGGAATTCTACCGTGATCGAGCGGGAGAGTGGCGCTGGCGCCGGATTGCTCCCAATGGGAACATTGTTGGTGCCTCCAGTGAGGGCTACTCGAATAAGAGCAATTGCATCGAAAATACACGGCGCCATGGATATGGCGGGGCTTCAGATAAAGGGGCCAGGGATCGCTGGGAGTTTTACACGGATCGTTCCGGGAAGTGGCGCTGGCGCCGAATCGCTCCCAATGGGGAAGTCGTAGGCGCAGCAACCGAAGGCTACTCCAACAAACCTGATTGTGAGTCAAACGCAATCCGGAATGGGTACCATTAAAAAGATATGAGCCCGTTAAGCGCTGAAGACTGCCACGTGAATGTCTGCTTCGTTGACTGAAAGTAGCCAGTGTAAGGTGAACCTTGAACAGGCAATTTCACCACTCGAGTTTGGACCTAATTTGTGACCTGGTGATAGGACCTGCTCGCAGTTTACTCATACACCGTGATCAACAATTTTTTTTTCAAAATGTTAGAAACTAAAACCTATCAGAAGGTGGCACACCGGCGAATGGCGCCATGATCACGGAAGGACCAGGAACGATCGGGGCGACGTTGCGGTACACCCCGATCTCCATGGTCGGACGGCCACGTCGGGTCAGTGGCCGACCGAAACCGCGCGCGCCATCGAAGGCTGGCGCATCAGGTTGAACAGGAACGTGGTCCCGGCGATCAGGCTTCCATCCTCGGCCACGGCCGTGAGCGAGCTGTTCGCGGGCAAGGGCGTGTCGGGGAACAAGTCGACCAGCAGGATTGCGGTCGGCCGATTCCCCTCCAACACCAGCTCGCGCGTATTCAGCGGTGATTGTTGGTCGTCGTACAGGGTGAGCGTCACGCGGGTGACGTCCTCGGTTGATTCACCCGCCACCAGCGCGATGGCGCCGATTTGATCGCCTGGCAGGTAGCCGAACACGAGTTCCGAGGTCAGCGAGGCGGTGAGCGGTGCCGTCGTTTGGGATGGCGACATGCCGCCGGACACTTCCTCCGTGTTGAAGGTCAGGAAAGAGGCCTCCACCGGGAGGTCGGTGTGCAGGTACAGCGCGTAGCCACTCAGGCCCGGGAACAAGGTGTCCGCCTGCCAGGTGGCGACCGCCAAGGCGTTCACGGTCACCATCCGCTCGCGGGTCTCGCCCTGCTGGTCCACGGCGCGAACCAGGATGTCGCCCGTTCGCGTACCCTGGTTGAAGATCGCGATGCGGCTGGTCCATTGGTCGTTGTGCACCACCCAGGGTACCACCGCGCGAAGCGGATGCGTCGGCTGCGCGACCGCGAACGTGTCGGTGCTGCGATACAAGCGATTTTGAGGATCCAAGGCGACCAGTGTCCCGTCATGGGCGGCCAGGCTCGCCAATTCCCCTTCGAACGCGTTGACGTGGTGGGTCCAGTTTAGGAGATCCTCGCTGGCGTACAGATCGCCGGAGGACGCGGCCAGGAGGTAGGACGATCCGGTCCAGGTCAAGGAGCGGGTCATGGCGAGGCGGTCGACGGTCCGGAACAACCACGATTGACCGTCGTCGAGGCTGATCAAGACGTCGCCGCCAGGGCTGGTGACCACCCATTTTCCATCCCGGTACAGAGCACGCACGGGTTGGAAATATCGTTGCTCGGGATAATCGAATAAACGCTCCCAGGCGATGCCGTCCTCGCTGACGGCCACGCCAGCGGTGTCGAAGCCGAAGAACCGGCCGCCCTGGAAGGCCATGGCCAGAAACTCTTGGCGGTCGTCCGACACCTGAATCCAATCCTCGGCGTCGGTCGCGGACCACACCCGTCCCGCGCTGTCGAGGGCCAAGGACCGATCCTCACCGCGGACCAATTGGGCGATGTCGAAATCCAAGGCCTCGTGAGTTTCCCAGTTCAGGCCGTCCTCACTCGAATGATAGGAACGACCGTTCAAGATCGCGAAATCGCGTCCGGTCCACAGGAGGTCGAGCTGGCTCGATGAAACCGAAACGAAGGTGGTTGTCCAGTCGCGGCCGTTTTCGCTGGCTGCGATGCGCCCCAGCTCATCGACGACGACGAAGACGCCATTGCCTTCCGCCATTTCCACGATTTCCCAGGAATGGGTGGATACGCGGCATGTCCACTGGTCACCATCGGCGCTGTACCACGTCGAGCCGTCGGAACCGCCGGCGATGAAGCGGCCCCCGAACCAGGTCACGCCGGTCAACACGTTGGGCACCGCCGAACCGCATTGCGATTGCCGTGCATGGGCGGCCCAGTTCATCCCGTCGGCGCTCTTCAAGACCTGATTGGCATCGGTGACGATCAGCCATTGGGAGCCGTTCCGGGCCATGCCGGTCAAACTCCCGGTCGACAGGGAACTCAGGTTCTGCCAGGTATCGCCGTCGTCGCTGATGCGCAATCTTCCCTCGGGAAATCCCGCATAGAAGCGGCCCTCGAAGCTCTCCAGGAACAAGGGGTTGTCGGACCAACGCTGGCCGTCGTCGCCTCGTTGCCAGGTGTGCCCATCGGTCGTGATCCGCGGCGGCGCGTTCTTGGACGCGAACACCAAAACCGTTCCGTTGAAATGCAGGCGAGCTCTGTAGGAATCGATGAAGAGATCGTCGAATCCGATTTTTTCCCAGTGAATGCCGTCCGAACTGCGCGCCAGATCGCCGGGGACCACGCACCACCAGGAACCAAAGGCCCAGACCGGGCTTCCCGCTCTCAACAATTCGGTCGGGTATGGTTGCCATTGAAGGCCTTGCTGGCCGTCGACACCATGCCACACCACCGAACTCCCGGTGGTCGCCAGCAATTGGGTGCCGTTGTCGGCGATGCCGGTCACCGAGTAGAGCTCACCCTCGAGCAGGTTTTGCCAGGTGTCGCCGTCCGCACTGGTCGCCAGGATGCCCGTGCTGCTCGCTTCGAAGAGGCTCGCCCCTCCGGCCGAAAGCAACGTTTCGCCGCGGATGTGGAAACGGGCCACGTTGAAGGGACTGCCGGATGGGGTCCAGCCGCCGAAAGACGGCCACCCGCTCGTGACGAGAACCAGAATACACAGGCGGAAAAGGATGAGGGGACGGCTCGACAACGAGAGCCGTCTTGGGGATTGCCTATCGATTAATCGTCTCATTGTTGGACCTCCAGGGAAATCGCGGCGGCCATCGAGGGTTGCCGATTGTCGTTGAACACGAAGGTCGTGCCGGTGATGGGGGCGCCGTCTTGGGCGGTCGCCATCACGGTCCAGTGGCCCTCGGGGTCGCTCGGCCCGATCCAGTGGGTGGGGAAAGGAATCGCGGTCGGCTGGTTGCCCTCCAGATGGACCTCACCGGTTTCGATGGTGACGCCATCCTTGAAATACTCCAGCACGACGGGCGTACGGGTGGCGCCGAGTTCGGGGCAGACCAAGACCAGGGCCGCGTGCCCGTCGGTGGGCAGGTAACCGAAAAGGGCCCGGGAGCTCAGGGACTCGACGGAAACCGCGGTCGCTTGGGACGGAGACGAACCACCGGACAGGGCCTCGCGGTTGAAGGTGATGTAGGAGGCGGTGACGTTCGTTCCGTCGCCGATCAGGAACAGGCTGTACCCGGTCATGTCACCGAACAGCTCGTTCCCGGTGTAGGCCCGAACCGCCTGGCTCGGCAGCGTCAGCTCGATGTCGCGGGTCTGGCCGTCCTGGTCCACGGCCCGCAAAACCAACTCTTTGGGGAATTCGTCGGCATTGAAGAAGGTCACGCGGCTAGACCACTGATCGTTGTTGACGATCCAGGGCAGCACGATGGCCGCCGGATCCGAAACCGGCACCTCCACTTCGGGTTGCCACTGTCCGGTCGCCAATTTACCAAACTGATCGAGGGCGATGGTGGCAGAGGGGGTCGTGAACAGGGCGTGGGGTTGGAACGGCAGCTCAGGCGAGGGGACCTCGGTCCAGGTGCGGCCGTTCTCGCTGATGAAGGTCCCGCTGTCGGCCAGCATCAGGAAGGTGTCGCCGAACAGGTCCAAGGAGCGAATGGCGTCGCCCGAGAGGTGACCGGGTCGATAACTGTCCGCCCAGTGAATGCCATCCACGGAGGCCATCAATCGGTCGGTTCCCTCGATGCTCAAGTGGAGCCGTTCATTGGTCACGGGAAACACGGGAACGGGACCAGTCCGTCGTTTCGCGAGCCAGACGTCTTCTTCTTCGCGCACCCTGAATTCCGAGGTGGAGATGGCTGCGATTCGGTCATCATGACTTACCAGGCCGACGCGTTGGTCAGACGTGAAAAGGGTCGTGGAAAACAGGGTTTCTTGTCGCGTCAGATTCATCGCATCGTCGAGGACGTGGAGAGCGCCCAGCCTGTCGAGAATCCAAAATCGATTTTGGGCGTAGGTGATCGAAATCAGGTCGCGTTTGGTGCCCAGGTGGTGCGGCTCCCAAACTTCGCCGTCAGGGGAACTGAAGGCCCGGCCATAGGAGGAGACCGCCACGTAACGGCTGCCACTCCAGGCCACGTCGAAGAATGCGTAGTCGTCCAGGGCGGGGGGAGGAAGCGTTTTGTACCAACGAACGCCATCGGTCGTATTCAGCAGCGCGTTTCCGAGGAAAAACAAGCGGGAACCCAGACGTTTGGATAGGTGTCGTCCAGAGCGCAGGCGAGGGGCCGCCTGTAACCACCGAATGCCGTCCATACTGGTCAGCATGTGACCCGCTGCGGTCGGGAGCCAAAGACGTCCGCCCGCAACCATGAGGGTCAGGTTCGGTCGGTGCGGCTGGCCGGTGACTTCGTCCATTGGCGCGGAAATCCGTTGCCAATCGCGTCCGTCATCACTCACCATCGTGCCCGCTTGGTTCAACTCCACATACCGGGTTCCATCCCACGCCAGGCCGACCGGATCCTGAATCACGTTCGTTTCGAACGTGGTCCAGGTGAGACCGTCGGCACTCGTGGCCGCATGCCCGTCCGTCCCGCGCAACAGGAATTCCGTCCCGGTCCATACGGCGTACAGCCAATCGGTTCGGGGTTCTCGAAGGGCCTCGATGTCCGGTGTCCAACCGTTGGCTTCGTCGTAGGCATGTACCTCGTTGCGGGAGATCACCAGAAACCGCTCACCGTTGCCGACCAGCTTCAGGTCGTCGGTGGTTCGCTCCACGGAATGGTCGATGAGTTCCTGCCAGACCTGGCCCGTGGCATCGGACAAGAAAATTTGATGGTCGAAGGTACCCGTGATGGCGATCAAACGGGTGCCATCCCACAAGAGATGGGTCGCCGTGGTCGGCGATTCAGGCACGGGCTGCCAAGATCTGCCATCGCTGCTGGTGTGCATGCCTCCGGCACCTGCGGCGACATAGCGTTGCCCGGTCCAGACGACGGCGATCGGCGTGTGCTCGGACAGGGCGACGCCGGCCCAGTGCCATCCGTCTGCACTGAACCAGAATCCGCCGTTGTTGTTCACCGAATTCCCGCAGGCGACGAACCCCGGGTCACCATGGGCGATGCCGTGAAAGTCTCCCTCGAGCAGGGACGTGGTCCATGTATCGCGGGCGAACAGGCCGTTGGAACCGGCAACGATCAGCATCGCGAGAAGTGCGACATATCGAATTCGGTGGGCGAGGCGGGGTCCGGTTCCCGGTTGGGGGATGTTGCCCGCGTTGCGTGACCAACCCGAGTTGGGGTTGGAAGGGTGAGCGTCTCCGGATGGAGGGCGAACCTCGGTTCGCGGAAGGAGAATTGCCATGAAACATACCTTTTGGTCTTACAGCCCGAAGGCCATGAATTTGACGCGTCATTCGGCTCGGCGTGGCGATTTGAGGAAATCACCCGAAAGTCGTTGGGCTCGTCGAACTTGTTTGATGCCCACGAGCAAAAGAGCGCGAAGTCACGATGACCTTCGTCTCTTTTCCCAGGGCCTAGCGGCACACGCTCGCGCTCTGTCAATGAAAAGCGCAATTTTTTCGGCGAAAGGGTCAATGGGTTCGAGAGAGATCGGGTGTGGATGTCGTCCTCTCAGGCAGGTCGTCCTCGCCCTTCGCATCGACCCCCAATCCGGGCCCATCCAGCCCGGGGGCCCGCGCTCCAGTCGTAGGCAAATCCTTGGGGATTTGATAAGGTAGGCCATCCGACGTTTTTTTATGATGTGTGTTTCGATTACCATAGGATGGCTTCCATGCTCTTGAGCTTTGACTGGGTGACCTCGATCCGGGCAATGGCCGTGACGGCCTGTTTTCTATTACTTTCCTGCGGACCGACCGACTCCGCCAAAAAAGAAGATGTTAAGGACGATTCCCGCCCGCGCCAGGCCCAAGCTGCGCCGGCGCGCGCCGTCATTCTCGCCATCAACGATGTCTATCGCATCGAAGGGGCCGCGGACGGAACCCTCGGGGGGCTGGCACGGGTTCGGACGTTGCGTCGTCAATTGAACGATGGTGGTGATCCGGTTTTGGTGTTGCACGCCGGAGACGCCCTCGCACCCGCGCTGATGAGCAAAAAATTCAACGGCGGAGAGCAGATGATCGACGTGCTCAACCTGCTGGACGGCGATGGCGAGGCTTTCGACCCCCACATGGTGATGACGTTCGGCAATCACGAGTTCGACCTGAAGACGGCCGAACTCCTCGACGCCCGGGTGGAGCAGTCGCAATTCACCTGGCTGGACACCAACATCGACTGGGCCGACGGAGAAGCGGGCGAGGAAGTCGTGGCTGCCGATCACCTGGTCAAGACCCACCGGGTCGAAATGGGTGGCCTGACCATCGGCCTGTTTTCGCTGACCACCGACGAAGCCCACCCAGAATACATTGCGGAATTCGGGGACCTGAGTGCCACCGCCCGCACCACGGTCGCCCATCTACGCGGATCCGGTTGTGACGTGGTGGTCGGCCTCACCCACCTGCGCGTCTCCCAGGACCAGGCGCTGCTCGAGGAGCTGGGTGCCGAAGGTCCCGACCTGATCGTCGGCGGCCACGACCACGTGGCGGTGGAGCGCAATGTCGACGGACGTTGGCTGGTCAAGGCCGATGCCGATGCGCTTTCGGCACGGGTGATCGAGTTGGAACGCGATGCCGGCACCCTCAAGATCAAACAACGCCTGGTTCGGTTGGGCGCGGAAGGGCTCGACGTCCTCGATCCCACCGTCGACGAGCGCGTCCAGTCCTGGCTGAAACGCTTCGATCCCGACGGCGCCTTGGCCGAACCGGTCGGCGTCACCCAGGTCGAACTCAACGCCGAAGAACTCACCATCCGGCGCTACGAGACGAATCTGGGCAGTTGGGTCGCCGATCAGATGCGCGACGCCATCAAGGGCAAGCCCGCCCAAATCGCCCTGGTCAATTCCGGCAGCCTGCGCCTCAACGACGTGATCCCGCCAGGAAACGTTACGCGCGGACACTTGAAGGAACTCCTGCCCTACGCCACCGATCTGGTGATGGTCTCGTTGACCGGTGCCGATATCGATCGGGCCCTCCAACACAGCGTGTCGGACTGGAACGCCAGCGGGCACTTTCTGCAGGTCAGCGGTCTCAAGTTCGACCACCTCGTCGCCGAGAGCAAGGCCGCCAACATCCACTACCGCGATGGCGATGCCTGGGTGCCGCTCGATCCGGCGGCGACCTACAGCGTCATGCTGTCCGGGTATATCGCGGGTGGCAAGGACGGCTATCCGCATTTCGCCGAGGCCAAGCGCCTGGGTGAAGGTGGCGATTTGGAAAAATTGCTCATGGCGAGACTGAAGGTCGCCGGGAAAGCGGGCATCGCGCCCAAGGTCATGGGCCGCATTCAGACCATCGAATAGCATGCGAAACCGGGCGACCCCTGGACTGGGCTCGTGTGGCGACCGGCACCGGTCGCTTCACCGGGATGATCGGCACCAGGCATCCAGGTGGCTGAGGGTTTTGGGGTTCCGCTTCGGTTATGGGGATTGACAAACCGGGGGTGACCTACCTACAGTTTCAGGTTTACTCCCGGTTTTGGTTTCAGCTCGACACGAGTGCGGGTGGCATCACGACGCCCCGCCAATGGGTTCCGGAAGGTGCGCTGCCTATATCCACGGCGCGCCTCGGCCAGCGAGTTCTGCGATGCCGCCTTCGAGCGAGGGGGTTCGTTCCCGTTCCCGGTCTCTCCCAAGCCAACCTGCCGAGGTCCATCGGTGCCTCGGATGAATCACGACACTTAATATAGAGGGTGGATCTCGTGAAGTACGTCAAGCGTTCAATCTCTGCCAATCTCCGCCGTGGTCGCCAATCGCGCGCGACCCATTATTTGTTCTGGGTTCTGGGCGCCCTGCTGTGGTGCGCGTCGGGTTCGGGTCTCGCCCTTGCCGGCGATGCCGCCGCCAAGGTCGCCGCGGGTCCCATGTTGGGACATGTAGACATCGTCGAAGCCACCATTTGGCTGCAGACGCGCGTTCCGGCCCGCGTCTCGATTCGTTACCGGGCCGAGGGCGGCCAGTCGCTGACCTCCGCGTCGGTCGAAACCGAGCCGGAAACCTATCACACGGCCCACGTTCGCCTGCCAAACCTCAAAGAGAATACCGAGTACAGCTATCAGGTCCTGGTGGACGGCGAGGAGATCTCCCAGAGCCATCGTTTCAAGACCCAGGCAAATTGGAAGTGGCGGCGCCACCCGCCCGACTTCCGCTTCGCGTTAGGCTCCTGTTACTTCAACAACGAGAAGGAGTTCGATCGCGATGGCAAACCCTACGGCGACAAGTTCCACATTTTCGACAACATCGCCGCCCAGAAACCGGACTTCATGATCTGGATGGGGGACAACACCTACTTCCGCGAGTCGGACTTCTTTTCGGTGACCCGTCTCAACCGCCGCATGGCCCGCGATCGCGGCATGCCCTTCCTGCAAAAGCTCCTGGCCAGCACGGCCCATTACGCCACTTGGGATGACCACGACTTCGGTCCCGACGACGGCGACCGCTCCTACCAACTCAAGGACGAAACCCTGCGGATGTTCAAGCTCTACTGGGCCAACCCGGCTTACGGTTTGCCGGAGGCCAAGGGGGTTTTCGGCAAATTCGAGTGGGCCGATTGCGAATTTTTTCTGTTGGACGACCGCTATCACCGAGCGCCCCACCGCGATCCGGATCCCGACAAACCCTACCTCGGGCCGGTTCAGCTCCAGTGGCTGAAGGATCAATTGATCACCAGCCGCGCCACCTTCAAATTCATCGTCAACGGCAATCAGGTGGTCAATACCTACAGCCGTCACGAGAGTTACTACCTGTACCGCACGGAGCACCAGAACCTGATGAACTGGTTGAACGACCACGCCATCGAAGGTGTCGTGTTCCTTTCCGGTGATCGCCACTACTCCGAGCTGCTCAAGATGGAACGCCCCGGCAGCTATCCGTTCTACGAGTTCACCAGTTCGCCGCTGACCAGCGGTACCATTTACGGAATGGGCGATGAGGCCGACAACCACATGCGGGTGCCGGGCGCGCTGCTCACCGACGACCGCAACTTCGGCATCGTCGAAATCACCGGCGAGGGACAGAAGAACCGCGTGCTGACGTTCAAGTCGTACGACTCCGAGGGCAAGCTTCGGTTCGAGCACCAGGTCAAGCGATCCGATCTCGAGATCAAGAAGCGGAAGAGAATGCCGCCCAAGTTCCCCTCCATCCCCAAAAAGAAAAAGAAGTGATCGATGGCCGGGGGGCCATGGCGCCCTCCACGAAAAAGGCCCCCGAGGGAAGATCCCACGGGGGCCGGTTCGGTGGGTGACCGAACGGCTGCGATGCCGGTCGATCACCTCTATCTGCTCGTTCTGGAACGGATTATTGAGTCGGGAGGTTTTTGCCCCATCTCCATTTGGCTTTGAAGGTGCCGGTCGCGTGGCCCTTCTTCTCGATGATCCAATTTTTTTCGTTGGTGATACCCTTCCACATGCCGTTGACCAACGCCTCCGCAAAGGCATCGTCGTCGAGGGTCTCAATGGATTCTTCGAAAGTGTAGAGCTCGACAAGGTGGCCGTCCTCTCGAATGGTGAAGATGGCATTCCGTGAGGGGCGGTAGTACAGTTCGATGGACGTGGCGTCGACAGGCACGATGATGGCGTTGTGTTCATCCCACATGGCCGCGACTTTTCCTCCTCGGAATTCCACTTTGATCAGGTGATCTCCCGGTAGAAAGTCTACGGAGGTGTTTTTCAGCATATCGAAATACCAGTCGAGCGTCTGTTTTTCCGCTTCACCCCACACTTCATTCCACACGAAACTCGAGATGACAAAGTACAGAAACGAATGTTGGGGAATACTGGTGGCACCCTTTCCGGCTGCGATGGCCATGCCCACCATATTGTTCACCCCGGTGAGGGCCTCGTTGTAGGCTTGGCCGTAGTTGTTGTGTATCTTACTCACCATTCCGGCTAGGCTCGGTGAAAAGATGTGGATTTCTTGAGTTTCGAGGGCCAGCCATTCGAGAGCTTTCACATTCGTGATGCGACGTGCTTGTTTTTTCTTGTCCTTTTTCTGGCTCGTCAACCCATCGGGATCGATGCGGTTGACCGGATTGTTACGAGCGTATTGGTAGAGGTTGTGGCTTATCGGGGTCAGGCCGAAATCCCGGGCCGGATCGGGCCGCGTGAAGGCGAAGTGGAACGGCGCGTAGGAGCGCTTCATCATGTACACCAAGCCGGCGGCTGGATCGTTGGCGTGGCCGGTAAAACCGCCTTCACCACTTCGGATTCCACCGGAGGGCATGGCTTCCCCGAACGGCGTATAGCCGTACGCCTGGTGTTGTTTCGACTGGTCGATGGTGTACACCACGCTGCCCAGGTAATCGCTGAACAGCAGGCGGTGCCCTGCGGTTTCGTCGGTTGCGCTTTCGAACACCCGCTCCCCGTTGAATTGGACGTAGGCCTTCCAATGGTTTTCGCTACCTTCGCCCGTCACGAATGCTTCCGCGGTTTGCTCCTGCACCCGGAAACTGTAGGTGGTTCGATTCGTGGTCGTGACACGGACCCGATTCCCGAAGGGATCGTAGACCGCCTGTTGCACGGGCGAGCCGTCCTGATCGGTGACGAGCACCAGCCGGTCCAAGGCGTCGTACCGGTAGCGGTAGGTGCCGTCGTCCAACAGGTTCCCGTTGGGACTGTACCGGTGACCTTCGAGGCGATTGTCGACGTAGGCCGGCGAGGAGCCGCCGCCATAGTCGAAACTGTCGATGCCACTCAACGAGGACGTGCGCTGCAGCATGTTGCCGAAGGCATCGTAGCCGTAGTCGATGGATTCCTGGCCGAGCTGGAAACGGGTCAACTGGCCGAATGTGTCGTAGGTGAACGTGCTCGCGACGGGGCCGTTGCCATCGGTTTGGGTCTGGTAACCCGTCAAATGGCCGCGCAGGTCGTAGGCCATCGCATCGGTGACGTGATGCGCCCACAGGGTTTCCCGTTGGGACCAGGTCCCGGTGGCGCGCAGGTCCCGGCCGACGGGGCGACCGAAGGTGTCGTTGCGGTAGAAGACGTCCGCGAAGCGGGTGCCGAAGGCGCCCTTGTAACGGAAGTGTCGTACCCCACCGTCGCGGCCGTAGCCGTTTTGACCCAGGGCCGCCATCTCGATCACGGCTTCCGCGATGGGGATGGATTGGCTGCCGGACTCCAAAAAGGCGGCCATGTGGTTGCCGATCTGGTCGAAGGTCCAGGATTGGGCGCGCCCGGAAGGCATGGTCAGGCGCTTCAGGTTGCCGAAGGCGTCGTACTCCATGGCGAATCTACCGTGCAGGGTCGTGGCGGGGTTGTAGTCGGGAACACTGTCTCCGCGGGTTCCTCCGGCCGCGTCCGGCTCGGGAAAATGGGCGCTGAGGTAGAGTCGCACGTCTTCGCCCTCATCGTAGGGGCACATGCCGTTGTTGGAAGTTGCACAGAACGTCGATTCGACCTCTACGTCGACTCGACCCTGGTAGGCGGCCTGCCAATCACAGGCGATGCGAATGGGAAACCCGTTCATCGGGAAGCTGGCCAAGGTCATCGACCTGCCGTCGATTTGGATATGGTCTCCATAGGCCAAGCCCGCATAGTAGGCCGCGTCCCAGGAGAAGGGGCCTTCGCCCAGGGTCAGGGTCCCGTTGAGTGCCTGGTTCTCGCCGTGCAGGTCCCGAAGCGTCGTCGTCAGGCGGTCGTCACCATTTTCGGCCGAACCGAAATCGAGGACCGCGTCGTCATAGGCCAGCCGATCGGTCACCACGAAGGATACCGGCATGGTCAGGGTCGGAGTGTTGAAGAAGGCGTCGCGGGTCTGGCCACTCGCTGGATCGTAACTGCCGTAGTAGGAGCGAGCGATCGGTTCCAGGGTTACGCTGCCACGCGTGACGCCCATATGGGCCCAGGTGATCCAGCCCTGGAGGGGGAACGCGTGGCTTTTAGCCAAACCGGCGCCGCCCGTGACCTTCCATTCGAAACTGGATGCGGTATCGAAGAAGTCGTCGAATTCGGACGAGAAGGTGACCTGGTATTGCACCCAGTCGGCGTGTCGGGAGGCCAAAAAGATGTTGGGGTCCACCGTGTTGTAGGTGTGTTGGCCCAACATGTGGGACTGGAAACGCAACTCCGAGAGCGGGTTGCCTTGGGTGTCCACGAATTCGGTCGGGGCTGCGACAGAAGAATCCAGAACCCGAACCGACACACTGAAGTAGGAACGGCCGACCGGGATGTCGTCGGGATCGCCGGGACCGTCGTAGCCGTTCACGACCACGATGGAATCGAGCCGCACGTTGTTGGTGAACGTGGCTTCGCCAGGCTCACCCTCGTACCGGAGGTAGACCTTCAGATAATTGGATGGTGCGACCAGAAGCCCCTGGAACCATCCTGGCCGGCTTTCCCCGTTGAAATCGATGCTTTCCCGGTGCTCGATGACGTGACTGGGTCCCAAAAGGGTCCAGGGGCCCGAAACCATGATGGAACCGCGGATGGAATTGTCGGCAAGGGGATTGCGGACCCAGAGTTCGATCACGTCACCGCGCATCAGGGTACCCAGATCCAGGTGGTGCGCCAGCAAGGTGTCGTCATCGGGTCGCGTCAGGAACATCTTGCCGATATCGGCGGCCTCGCCGGCCAGAGGGATTTCGAAGGTTTGCGGACCACGCAGATCCTGCGCGTAGTGAATGCGCAGCAAGCCCTCGCGGCGACCGGTGGTTCCATTGGGATGGAACTGGACCCGCATCGTGTGTCCCCAGGCGCCGTAACTGTAGGGCAGCGTATTGGCGAAGGTTCCCGTACCGTTGTCGATCACGCCCCCAAAACTGAAGTATTGGCTGGTGCCTGCCTGAACCTGCCCGTTTACCACGTCGTGAACGGTAATCTGTAGGTCGGATATGGGGATGGACGAGGTTTCGGTGCCGTTGTTGATGCGCCGGGTTTGGCTGACCGTTCCGTGGGGTTCGCCAGTCCCGCCGAAATCGATCGAATCCGTGGCGAGCAACAAGGTGCCTCGGGTCTTTTCCTCGTCGATGCAGGCCAGGGTGTAGCCGGGCAGTGCCGTACTTCGCGGTCCGTCGACCGTGCCGACGGCGAAGGTTTCCTCGGTGTAATGACCACAGAAGCTCGGATCGTCGTAGGTGAAACGGGTGACGAGGATGCCGTTCTCGTCGGTCCTGTTCTGGCCATGGGGTAGGGGGGCATCGGCCAGCTCGAGAAAACCGTCTCTCTTTCGGCGGACGAACACGGGTTGATTGGGCTGTGGCGGGACCGTGCGGATTTCGAGACGAACGATGTCGCCCAGTCGATATTGGGGGAAGGAGCTGTCGTTGCGGGTGGCGTAGACCCGGAAATCAGGGGAATCGCCGTCGCCGGGGCCGATGTCCAGGGATTCGGTCCGCCAGGATGTCCAGGTCGGGGTCCCGCCGTTGTCGCGATAGCCCCGGACGCGCCAGGAGTAGGCCTGCTCCTCGATCAACATGGGCCAGGGAATTTCGGCCCGATTCTCGGTCAGGCCGAATTGCGACCAGAGCAGGGCGCCATTTTCCAGCAGCTCCAGATCATAGGTCCAGCCGGCACCCATCGAGGCCCAGATAAAATGTGTCTGGCTTCCTTTGGTCACACTGCCGTTGGGCCTCAGTCCGACCGGCCCTTCCGGCTGCCGGGGAATGAGCACGTCGAGCGTGCTGGGCCGGTTGGCGGTGTCGTAGCCGAATTGGTAGGTCACACCCTCGGCCGTCGTGGCACTTGCCAGGAGATCGTTGGTGGGATCGTAATGGTATTCCCGCAGGGGGGTCACCTGGGGTTCGATCTGTTCCAACCCGATATTGCGGTCCGCGTTGTCGTAGAGGAACCGAGTCGTGTGTTCCGGGGTGGTGCGGCTTGCCAGACGGCCGTAGCCGTCGTAATGGTAGACGATGTCGCCTTCGATTTCGGGATGGCGCTCCCACTGGATGCGGCCCAGGAGGTCGCGGGCTACGGTACGGACCTGGCCCTCGTCGCAGTAGGGTCGCGTTTGGGTTTCGATGCCGGTGCCGGTCTGGGTGTGACTGTAGCAGACGAAATCCTGAACGGCGCCCATGTTCCTGCCCGTCCTGACCAGGCGACCGAGAGGATCCGTCTCGGAATAGGTGGTTTCGAAGTCCAGGTCTCCCGGTTGTTTGGATACCCGCTCGGTGACGACGGTGTGTCCCTCCGGCGTCATGTCGTACGTCGTTTCGGCGTACTTGTGAACCGCGCCCTGGTCATCCAGAAGCAGGATCTCGCGCTCTCGGCCGAAGACGTCCTTCGAAACCAGGACCTCACCGCCGTAGGCGTTGCGGCTCTTTACCAGTTCCGCTCCTTCGTACAGCTTTTCGTCGGCGCGTTTCCATAGGTCGTGGCCGTGCGAGACCAGGGTGTCGCGATACTGCTCGCGACCGAATCGGTCGAGCACCTGGGTGGTGGCCGAGCCGGCGCCTTCCTGGACCTGTTTGCTGAAAATATTGCCGTTGAGGATGTCGGTCGGACTCGGGTAGATGTGGCGCAGGGGCTCCACGGCGTCGGGAGACTCCCAGAGCGGGCGGCCGACGTCGTCGTAGGTGTAGGTCACGGCGGTGCCGTTCTGAACCACGCGAACCGGTCGACCCAACGCATCGAATTGGGTTTCGGTTTCGAGGGGTGAATCGCTGGTGCGTTCGGTGTCCACCTTACCGTCGGGTCGGTTGATTTTGCCGGGTCGACCGAAACGGTAGTCGCTGTAGATCGTGGCTCGGTGGGGAGGCACGGTGAGACTCGAGGCGGTCTGGGGGTTGTAATCGACGAGGGCCTCCGCCGCGAGGTAGGTGAAGCCGGTGGCATCGGTTTCATAGTCATAAACGAAGTTGATCGATTGGTTTTGCGAGGCGTCCGAAAACAACCGTTTCCAGACCGGAAAGCCCTGGGCGTCGTAGCCATGGCGAATGCGGGTCTGGTCGAAACGGGCCAGGCTGTTTTTGTCGAAGCTCCACCGCGAGGCCTCCTCGCTGACCAGTCCGAGCAGGAACCGCTGGGCTTTCGGATCGGCGAGGTAGGGATCCTGACTGGTGTCGCGCGGCACGATTTCGAAGCGACCCTCGAAGGTGCGCTCCACGTGAACCACCTTCTTCACGGGGTTCATCTGGGGGTCGTAGATGACACGGGATTGCAAGGTCGGCTGGTAGAGGGAAGCGACGGGTTTGACGTAACCGTCTCCGCCGAAAACATCGGATGGGTATTCCTGGTAGACGACGTGGGAAAAGCCGTCTTCGCCGCGGCTCGCATATCCGTACAGGAAGGGGCCGATGGTCGCGCGCCCGGTCTCGCGGTGGCCGCCGATCGTGTAGTACTGCGTGTTCTTGGTGGGGTCCAGTTCGCGGTAGGCCCATTCCTGCCAGTATTCCGAGGCTTCGCGCTGGTTGGCGGATCCGGCGAGGACACGACGATAGTGGACGTTGCGTTGGCTCAACAGCTTGCCGATCAAACGCGATTGGTTCTCCAAGGTCGGTGCCTCGTCTCCCGGCATGGCGAAGTACAGTTCGTTCGTGGCGAGAAGCGCTTGGCCCACCTGGTTGTAGGAGCCGATCGTCACTTTCAGGAAATCACTGCGGGCGTCGATGGGTTCGTCCTCGGTGAAGACCCGGTACATCTTGCCGTCGTGGGGTCCCTGATCGAGGAACGGGGTGTAGGTCACCACCATGTGCACGTCGGCGTAGTCGATGGTGCTCACCCTCAATTGGTTGTTCATGCGCACCAGGGGTTCCCAGCAATGTTCACCGCGACAATCGTAGGTGGCCCGTTTGAAGCAGGACCAGGGAATGCCCTGCTGTTCGCCGTCGGCAAACTGAAGCCGAACGCCCGCATCGGTGCGACCGTCTCGGAACTGACCGGTTTCGGGCACGATGGTCGTCAGGAGGTGGACGCCGAAACGCGTTTGGGGCTGGGGAAAAGTCGCCGGCTGCCCCGTGCCGCATTCGGTCAGGTTGGTGACCTCATAGGTTTGGTAGCCGAGCGTGGTCTTGAAGGCCGAACTTCCGTAAGGGTCCTGGGCGATGTTCCAGGGGCGGTTCACTTCCTCCAGAATGTAAAATCGCTTTTGCGACAAGCCGCCATTCGTCATGGAGACCTCGTCCAGATCGCGCGCCGCGTAGCTGAACGTCGCCATTACCCTGTCCACGCCGCCGCCTTTGTAGCGGACCTCGGACACCAACAGGTCGAGCGGGTGGCCCTGGCCACCGAAATCGCGCCAACCCAATTCGAAGTGGTGAACGCGCTCGTGATCGTAGATGCGGTGGACCCGCCAATCTGCCAGCTCGTAGGTTTGGTGGCCGTCGTTCTGGTCCGAACAGAATTGGCGAGTGTTCGCCGGGCCGCCCTGGTACTCGAGATGTATTTTGCGGCCACGGGCGTCGACCACTTCGATCGGAAGCCACATTTCGGGTCGGACCGGGTTGAATACCGAATAGCGTGAGGCCAGATCGCTGTACCACTCGTCCATCCGCGCATCCGCCAGTTTGGCGTAGGTGATTTTGCTGCCGTCGGGGTTCAGCATGACGTAGTTGCCGTACCGGCAGCCCTCGTCGGCCGAATCGCACGGCCCCGTCGGGCACATCTCGCGCACGATGCGGCGCAGGCTCTCGTCCACGAAGTAGCGATCCTTGACGGCCAGGCCGTCCGTCCATCCTTCATTGCCGTAGTGGTCCACGAAATAGCGGTCTTTGCTGAACGGCGTAACCCGGCCGCCATCGATTTCCGCGATGGCTTCGAAGCCGTAGCTGGTCGGACCATGGTAGTAATGGGGCATGACCAATAAAAAGCCATGACCCAGGTGCCAGTCCTTGCCCAAATTGCCCTGGTGACTGAGGGCGTCGGCCCAATGGCCTTCCGCCTGGAATCGCTTCATGCGGTTGGGTGCCTTGTAGGTCGGTGTCAGGGTCAATTCACCGGCCTGAATCCCGTCCAGTTGGGCGGTGACCATGCCCGTGTAGTAGTTGATGTCGAAATAGGGAATCTCGACGCCTGCGCCGACCGAGGCGCTGTCGGTCTGAAGACTGTCGACGGCCACATCGGCGTAATCAGTACCGGCGGCCCTCAATAGTGGGCCGGAAAAGTAGGTGGCGAGAGTCGCCAAGATCAGGATCGAATGTTTCAAAGAATTCCTCCAGTAAAGTTGCCTTCACCGCGACAATCGTATGGAGGAGCGGAAAACCGCCATGCAGCGCTCGATTTTTTCGGAACGGTTTTCTGAATCGTTTAAACTTGTTTAATTCTAAGTGGGTACGCTGGAATCTGATCGACGAGAAAAATCATGGGGATGGTGGGTGGATCAACTCAGCGCCGATCCCGCGCACGTTGCGAGGCAGTTCGTTGATCCGGCACCAGTTGGAAGCGGGCGACCTCGTCGGGTCCCAACAATGCCTGCGCCGCTTGCCTGGCCGACGCGGCTTCGTCGGCGCGGCCGAACAGGGACAGCGCTTCCGCACGGCGCAGGTGAAACAGGCCGCGCAACAGCGGTTCCTGGTAGGGCGCCGCGTCGAGGAACCGGTCCATCTCGGCGGCGACCCGTTCGAACGCGGCCTCGCGTCCGTCCTTGGCCAAGAGCAGCATGAGAAACGGGACGTGCCAGGCTGCCGCGGCGCTGCCGCTCTGGGAGCGGACGATGTTCAACCGGTTCTGGTAGTCCTGGGAGGAGATCTCGCGAAAACGGCCCTCGGCGATCCGCATCCAGTGTCGGTATAGACCGAACCAGGCGTCTCGAAAGTCGTTTCTCGCCTGCGACTCCATTTGTGAGAGCCAGTGTGCGGCCAGGGGGTAGTCCATTTTTCCGTAGGCCAATCCGAACCGCGCGTTGAAGTACATGGAATAGAGTTCCGAGTTGATCGGCCATTGGTCGAGAACGTCCCCCGCACGGTTCAACAGCGCATCGGCCTGCTCGTAGTCTCGCGCGATGACCCGGATTCCCGCCTGTTGCATCAAGAGGTGCGCCTCGGCGGCATGGGGGATGACCACCTTCGCTTGGTGGTGGGCGATGGCCTCCACGACATGTTGGTCGGCCAGGTCCAGACAGCCAAGGGACAGGTAGAGTCGAGAGAGCGTCAGGTGGCAGTGAAGCAGGAGCTGGGTGTCGTCCAGCCGTTCGCCAAGGGCCAGGAGCTCGTGCAGCATCCTGCGGGCCGATGTGTCGTTGTCGGTGAGCATGTAAAAACTGGCCAAGTGGAGATCGGCGAGGGGGAAAGGTTGGCGGGGCTCCGTCATGCGCTCCATTTCGGCGACGGCTTCGAAGAATCGGTTTTGGTTGTGGAACGCGAGCGCACGGAAATACCGGATGTGGTCCATCGCGTATGGCGGTCGTGAAGTCAGTCGCGGCAACGCGTCCGCCAATTCGTCCAAGGCCTGTTTCATGGCCTCGATGTTCCCGGCGGCGTACAGGACCTCGATGCGCCTGAGGTACATCTCGAAGGAAGGATCTTCCGAGATCACCATGTCTGTCGCGGCCAGGGCCGAGTCGTGATTGCCGACGGCCAGGTTGACATCGATCAGCGTGCGCAACAGATCCAGGCGGCCTTCCTCGGGCAGTTCGGCATCGAGGTCCAACCGGCGATGGGCGTCCTCGATGAACGAAGCCACGGTCAGCTCGCCGATTTGTCGATGAGGACCGGCATCGGTGAACAGGGAGACCATGAATCGCTGGTGTGCCTCTGCTTTCTTTTGAGCCGCCAGCGCGGCGTCCCGTTCGCGTGCGATCGCCCGTGCCTCGTGCCGTTGGGCGACGTAGACGTAGCTCGGGAAGAAGAGCAGGAAACCGGAGGCCAGTGCCACGATGGTGGTCCGCGCCTTGTGGACCAGGGCGCTGCGGATCAGGCGGGTCCAGCGGGATTCGCGCATCCCCACCGGTGGCTGGCTCTCGTTCAGTCGGGCTACGTCGCGCAGCAGGGCCTCCACCGTCGGATAGCGCCGATCGGGATCGGGTTCGGTGGCCCTGGCCAGAATGGTCTGGAGGAATTGGCGCTTCTGGCGCTCCAGAAACGAGTGCGCCCTCGACGGGCCTCCGCGCTTGCGTCGATCCAGCATGCGTTCCATGACCTTGCCAAGCGCGTACACGTCCAGTCGCACGTCCACCAGGCCGCCGTTCTCGATCGCCTCGGGCGCCAGAAAACCCTGGGTCCCGAAAAGGACGCGGGAGACCTGGTCGCGCTGGAGGAATTTGCCCAGACCGAAATCGATGACCTTGATCCGGGTACCGTCCTCGTCCTTGACCAGAATGTTGCCGGGCTTCAAATCACAGTGCACGACGCCCTTTCCGTGGGCGAAGGCGATGGTGCGCAGGACTTCCGCGAACAGGTCGACGACCTGGTCGAAGTTCAGGTCCTGGTTGCGGACGAAGGTGTCGATGTGGGTGCCCTCGACGTATTCCATCGCCACGTAGGGCCGACCGTCCTCGGTCGTCCCGGTGTCGTAGTAATGGCAAATGCCCTCGTGGGTGAACGATGCCAGAATTTGACGCTCTCGCTCGAAATCGGATAGGGCGGGGGCGAAGGTGGCGCGAGGCAGCTTGAGGGCCACCCGGCGGTGCACGGGCCCCTGTTTGTGGGCCAGGTACACGTCGGACAGCCCGCCGGACCCGATTTTTCGCTCGATGTCGTAGCCGGGTACCGCGATGGGGCGATCGACCCAACGGAAACCGGTGACCAATTCGATCTCGCGGTTCGATGCCAAGGCCTGGCCGAGGCGATCGGCCGCGTCACCTTCGAGGCCCAGCCATTCGCCGGCGACGCGGGCATCCAGCGGCTCGCCGTCGGCGACCGCTTCGAAATAGGCATCCAGTTCGCGCAACCGCGCTTCGTCGCGTTCCTTGTGAGGACTCACCGGATTTCCTTTCCCCTGGCTGAGAGTTGGGGGGCGGGGATGCGTGCCGGCGTGGCTCGGTCCCAACGCTTCGCCCGCGCCTGGGTCATGAGGCGTTCAAGCCTCGGTTCCGTAGAGCAGGGACGTGATCCAAAGCTTGGCCGCGCCCCATTTGCGCTCTACCGTTCGGTGGGACATGTCCAGGTATTCGGCGATCTCGACGGTTTTGAGACCGAGGTAGAGGCGGCAACAGGCCACTTCGTATTTTTGGGAGTCGATCGTTCTCAGTTTCTCCAAGGTGGCGTCGATATCCAGCAAGTCATGGTCTTCGAAAGGATTGGCGAGTTCCACTTGAATCCCGTCGAGCGCTACGTAGCGGCCCCGGTGCTTGCGGATTTCGTCCACGATGAAGTTGCGCATGACCCTTGCCGCAAACGCGAAAAACCGTGCGCGGTTTTCGAAATGGGAGCCCGATCCGGCGAGGAAGCGCAAAAAGAACTCGTTCACCACGGCGCGAGTTTCCAACGGTTGCCCCGGGTTCTTCTGGCGCAGGCCGCGCGCGATCGTAAACAGGGCGTGCAGGATTTCGGGGGCCATGCGTTCCAGCTCGTCGCGATCGCCTCTGGCGACTCGGTTGATCCATTCGGTGATGAGTGCGGTTTCGGCCGGGCTGGGATGCTGGGTGTCCTCTTCCATGGCGGTCCCCCATCGTTTCGATAACGCCATTAAACCACGTTCGCGGCGTATATATCGTAAGGCGGAAACGAGGGGTCCTCATTTGAAACGAATCTGCCCGGAGTTCCCGAATAACCAGAGATCCGTCGCGCACCTCAGGCTGGGCAGGGCCGGTCATGTCGCTGGCCGAACTCGTCGAAGCGATCCATGCTCAGAGTTCCCGCATTCTTTGAGAGTCGGCGCGGCAGTAGGTTGGCCGGCCCGGCCGACACGTCGAAGCAACCCAAGCAGCGGAAATTAGTTACGCCAAAGAGCGAAGCGAGGAGTTTCGCTCGATGCCCACCACCGAAGTCGCAAAGTCCATAGGTCCCGGATTGCGAGAGAGACGTGGTGCATGTAGGTGAGCCGGGCCGGGCAGGCAGCCTGCTCCACCAATCGAAGCCACCCAAGCAACGACAATTGATTACGCCAAAAAGCGAAGCGAGAGATTACCCACGAGACCCACCACCGAAGTCGAAAGGTCCATAGGTCCCGCATTGCCAGAGACGTCGTCGGCGTGGTGGGGCAGCGGCGGTTAGCCCCTTCGATGTACCCAGGCTTCGCAAGATCGAGTGATCTTAGGGCGAAGCAGATTAGTCGGGCCTCTAGATCTCTCGATGATCGATATCGGTTTGGATTAGGTCGCTTCGATTGGTGGAGCAGGGCTGGAAAGGCAAGCTGTGTCAAGCGACATTTAGAATTGACCCCTTGGCGACATCAGGAATTGGCCCCTCTCGCGATGCGGGGACGTTGGACATTGCGACCTTGCTGGTGTTCGATATGGGAGAAAATCGGCTCCGCTCTTGGGTGTCAATCACCGCCGTTGCTCGGGTCGCGTCGACGTGTCGGCCCAGCGGGCCAACCTACAGGCGTTACGCCCCTCTCGCGATGCGGGAACGTTGGACTTTGCGACCCTGCTGGTGTTCGATATGGGAGAAAATCGGCTCCGCTCTTTGGTGTCAATCACCGCCGTTGCTCGGGTCGCGTCGACGTGTCGGCCCAGCGGGCCAACCTACAGACGTTACGCCCCTCTCGCGATGCGGGGACGTTGGACATTGCGACCTTGCTGGTGTTCGATATGGGAGAAAATCGGCTCCGCTCTTTGGTGTCAATCACCGCCGTTGCTCGGGTCGCGTCGACGTGTCGGCCCGGCGGGCCAACCTACAGGCGTTACGCCCCTCTCACGATGCGGGGACTTTGAGATTGGTTTCTTCGAAGCGTCGGCTCGGGTCCGGGACGGGCTCGGCACCTGCCGGGGCGACGCCTCCCTCGCAAATGCGGGAGCTCCCGAGCGATTCGCGTCGATTCGGTTCCGACCCGAAGCCCAGTGGTCGGTGTGCCGGTGGCCTGAGCATCCGCTCCGAGGGCGCTGAGCCCCCGCGCTGCCGTCATTCTCGGGTTTCGTCGCGCTTCGGGGTTCCGATCAGGTAGGTCATGCCCAGGGGAGACTTGGGGATGGCCTGGATCCCGATCTCCCAGTCGTAGCTTTCGTGGCCCGGAACCGTTTCGACCAACGCCCACAGCTCGTCCGGGTTGTAGACGCGCAGGATCGACACCACGCCGTCGAATAGGATCGCCAGGGGAATCAAGGGGATCACATAGGTGAAAAACAGGCGCCGCCAACGAAACGGTTTCACGAACGGCATGGCCAGGAGCAGCATCGGCATGAAACAGACGATGAAGAGGATACCGAGGAACCGGTTCGGATCGCCGTCCACGATGGCGATGCCCTGCTGGTGGTGCACGCTGTCGCGCAGCACCGCCGCGGCCGCGTCGGGTCGGAAGTGGTGGAAGCCGTTGAACATGGTGCGAAAGCCTTGCCGGCTGCGGTCCACTTTGGCGGCATCGACGGGATGATCGATGTACGCGATGCGCCCCGACGATTCTTTCTCCATGTAGGCGAAGGCCTTGCGGTTGGGATACAGGTCGGACAACCAAACCCGCACATCCGCCAGCCCCTGTTTGTCGAACTCCCGAATCAGACTCAGCCAGCCGCCGCCGGCCCCCGATCCCAGATCCAGAATGCGTGTCGCGCCGCAGCGCTCGAGGGCCGCGGCCATGCGCGGCACGATGGGCGCGAACCCGTTGCTGGCGTTGGCGATGAATTGCAGGGTGTCGGTGATGCCGTCGCGCACCAGTTGCGGGCACCACGAAAGGTCGGCGATTTCGAAGAAGTGAATGCGTTGCAATGCTACCTCCAAGGGGAATCCGAGGTCGGATCCAGGAATCGATTCATCTTACGGCGGGATTGGCCAGCATCTCGGGAAATTGCCGCTAAAATGGTTCTAAACGGTCAACCTTTTGGTTTTATACCGGGTTGAGCGATAATCTAATCCGGCGCATCGCGCCTGGGAATCATCGATCTGTTGTAGAGGGAACCTTGCCTGAACTTCGATTTGGCCTGTTTGGCTTCGATACCGAAAGCGGCCGCTTGGAACGGAATGGGCGCGAGGTTCCGCTGCAGGAAAAACCGGCGGCCTTGCTGAATCTCCTGCTCTCGCGACCGGGCACCCTGATCACGCGCGACGAAATCGCCGCGGCGCTGTGGCCGGAAACGCACGTTTCCTACAACGACAATTTGAATACCGCGATTAACAAGCTGCGCCAGGCATTGGGCGATACCGCCGCCAACCCCCGGTTCGTTCAGACCGTGCCACGCAAGGGCTACCGCTTCACCGCGCCGGTTCAGGACCCGCGGGTCCGGCCTGATCGGGACCATCGCACCGCGCATCCCGGCGCGGTTCAGGCCTACCAACAGGGTCGCTTTCATTTGAATCGCCTGACCGACCGAAGCCGCGGCTTGGCACGCCAGTACTTCCAGCAGGCCGTGGACCTGGACCCCGAATGCCACCTGGGTCATGCGGGACTGGTCGAGGCCTTGGTCTGGGATGCCGGCTTGACGGGCGATGGGCGTGCCGTCGCCGAAGCGGTCGACCTGGCCCTGGAACGCGCGCGGGCATGTGCACCGGATGCGGTGGAAACCGTGGTCGCCGAGGCGATCGCCCGTTTTCTGGTTCATTGGGACTACCCGGCCGCCGAGCGAACCTTCGCGCGGGCACGGGAAATGGGGGCGAACGAGCTTTCCGCGGTCGGATGGCACGCGGCCTTCATGCTGGCCTGCTGCCGGTTCGAGGAGGCACTGGCCATCATCGAGGAGGCACTGGCCCTGGATCCGCTCTCGCCCACGACCAACCTCCAGAAAGGTCTCGCCCTGTACTTCGCCGGCGCCCGCGACGAAGCCGATCGCCAACTTCGCCGACTGTTGGAACACATCGACCCCAGTGATGCCTCGGCCCAATGGATCATGTTTCACCACTGCGATGTGGGTGGTGACGAGGCCCGCGCGCTGGACCACCTGCAAAAAGCCCTGGTCGGTTGGGGTCTACCGTTCGAGACGGTCAACATTCTGGCCGATGCGCACCAGGCGGGCGGCATGACCGCGGTTCGGCGACACTTGGTGGAGGTGCTCGCCCAATCCACCGGCATGGCCTTCCAAACCGCGATCCTCCACGGACAATTGGGCGAATTGGATCGCGCCTACGCCATTCTTGATCGGGCCGTCGCCCGGCGCGATTGGAACCTCTGCTACCTCGCCGCCGATCCGCGGGCCACGGCCCTGCGCTCGGATCGCCGTTACGCGGGAATCCTTCAACGGCTTCACACCGGTTACCGTCGATCCTGATTGCCCGAGTATGCGTTTCGGCGAAAATTCGGTGGATCGCTGCCTACTTCGATAGAAGGGCGATCCCAGCCTCACGGAGTGACGCCAATTATTGGCGCTAGCGTCATTTTGGGCAGTATTTCGTGGGTTCAGTGACTGTGGGTGTATTTTATTTCTGGATAACCTTCACTTATATTTCGGAATATGTGGCGTAAGGATGTATTTACAAATATTTTTCTTATTTGTTCGTGCATTGAGTGATTTTATTTTTTAAGTAAATCTATAATGTAGACGAAGAGTGCTTTTAAATTTTTGATTGGGATTTTTTCCAAGGTCGCGAAGCCATCGGCATGATGGCGTACCGATCACCCATACCGAGCGGGGCGTTGTGGCCGGTCACGGCGACGACACGGGTCAGGAGGCACAATTTGGGTGTGGAGTTCATGCCGCGCGGGCAATGCTATTTGTGGCGCGACGATCTGCTGGCCCTGATGGTGGGCGCGGATGCCTTGATGACCTTGTCTTTCCTCTCTTTCCCCCTGGTTCTCTCGGCTCTGATCCGAAAACGACGCGATGCGATTTCCCGGAAGGCCTTCCTGTTGCTGGTCTGCAGTCTCTTTTTGTGTGCCGTCGCCCATCTCGCGGCGATTTGGAATGTGTGGCACGGCCACTACCATCTGGAAGGGCTGCTCAAATCGATCGCCGCGGTGTCCTTCGCGGCGAGTGCCGTCGCGACCTGGTTGGTGCTTCGCCAATACCAGTCCGAATCGAGTTTCTGGGAGTCGCGCATGGTTCGGGAAACCGAGCGCTGCCAGGCGTTGGAACGGCAGCTCGTGCAGGTTCGAAGCGAACTCGAAACACATCAGGAGGCTCGGTTTCGGGAAAGTAGAAAGGCCCGGGTGACGGTCGAACGGGCGGTCGCCGAGCACCGCCGTTGCGAGACGAACTTGAAGCGTACCCGGCAGGACTTGGAGAGCGTGGGCCGCGAAATGGAGAGCTTCGCCTTCGTGGCCTCGCACGATTTGCGGGAGCCGCTACGGAAAATACGCGCTTTCGGCGATCTGCTGATGTCTCGTGACCGCTTCGACCTATCCGATGGTGAACAACGCGAGTATCTGGGTTACATGGTCGGTGCGGCCGAACGCATGAACCGGTTGCTCGACGGCTTGTTGCGCTACAGCCGCATTACCACTCGGGGGGCGCCGTTTCAACGGACACGGCTCGCCCTGCTCATCGAAGAGGTACACGACGATCTCGATATCCTGATTTCCGAATCCAGGGCCCATATCGAATGGGATGTGGGCGACGTGGAGTTGGAAGTGGATCCGGCGCAAATCCGGCAGTTGCTGGAACACCTGATCAAGAACGCGATCAAGTACGGAAAACCCGATACCCAACCTCGAATCGAGGGCAGGGTTCGGGCGAACGGGGAAACACTGCTCTTGGAATTGGCGGACAACGGCATCGGTTTCGAAGAACGGCATGCCGAGAAAATATTCGAAGTGTTTCGTCGCCTTCACGGGCGGGACCGGTACGAGGGCATCGGCATGGGGTTGGCCATGTGCCGCAAGATCGTACAGCGTCATCACGGCCGCATTTGGGCCGAAGCAAAGCCGGGTGAAGGCGCCCAATTTTTTGTCGAGCTGCCGCGCCACCATGGGAATGAGAGTCATGATTAGTTCCGAACGGATCCGCCTCCTGATCGTCGAGGACGATCGCCAGGATTACCGCTTGTTATCTTCTCAATTGAAACGCGCGAGCCGGTCCCGCTTTTCGGTGGAGTTCGTCATGGACTTCGAGCACGCCGCCGAGGCGATGTTGGCCGACGAATACGATGTGTGCCTGATCGATTTCTTTTTGGGTGAGGCGACCGCCGTCGACCTGCTGACCCACGCACGCAACGCGAAGCTCGAGAAACCGATCGTGGTGATGACCGGTGCCAAGGATCAGGATTTGGACGATCAGGTCATCGAATTGGGCGCGGCGGACTTCCTGCCCAAGGAAGAAATGACGCCCATGCTGGTGGAACGCACCATCCGCCACGCCCTGGAGCGCAGCCGATGTAAACGACGATTGGCGAGTCTAGCCAAGCTCGACGGACTGACGGGATTGGCCAATCGCAGTTATTTCGAGGACGAGCTGGTTCGGGCCATGGCGCGAGCGGAACGCAACCAGACCCAGTTCGCCGTGTTCTTCATCGACCTCGACCGGTTCAAGGAAATCAACGACAGTCTGGGTCACCACGTGGGTGACTTGCTGTTGAAGACGGTGGCGCGGCGGCTCCTGGACGTGACCCGCGCCAACGATCTGGTGGCGCGCATCGGCGGCGACGAGTTCACGATGTTGATCGACCAGATCCGGTCGCGCGACGACGTGGCGCTGATCGCGCGCAAGGTGCTCGACGCCTTGACGATTCCCATCACCCTGGCCGCTGCGGAAATGGAGATTTCGGGCAGCTTGGGGATTTCGCTCTACCCGATGAACGGCAGGTCCCCCGTGGAGTTGATGCAGCACGCGGACATGGCCCTGTACGAGGCCAAGCATCACTGTCGCGGCACCTTTCGATTTTATTCCCAGGCGTTGCAGGACCGTCTGGATCACGAATTGGAGATCGAACGTCAACTTCGCGAAGCCCTGCGGCACGAGCAGTTGAAGGTCCACTTCCAACCCCAGTTCGACATGACCCGCCAACGCATCTGCGGCGCCGAGGCCCTCGTGCGGTGGTTTCATCCCGAATTGGGACAGATCGAGCCCGCCCAATTTATCCCGGTCGCCGAGAAGACCGGCCTGATCATCGCGTTGGGCCGCTGGGTGCTCGAGCATGCCTGCCGGGTGGCGCGTCTCTGGTACGATCGAGGCCTTCTCGATTTGCGAATTGCCGTGAACGTATCGCCGGTTCAGCTCCGTTGCGAGGACTTCATCGCCGACGTGACGCGTATCTTGGATGAGACCGGGCTTCCGGCGGACCTGCTCGAATTGGAGCTTACGGAACACGTGTTTCTCGAATCGACCAAGACCCACGGACATCGCCTGGGCGAGTTGGTGCACCGAGGCGTGCATTTGACCATCGACGATTTCGGGACGGGATTCTCCTCGCTCCGATACCTCAGGGACCTGCCGGTGCAGCGCCTCAAGATCGACCGCTGCTTCGTCAGCGCGGACGACGGCCCGGGTCTGGCCGATCCGGCGATCGCCAAGTCCATCATCGCCTTGGCCCACAACGTCGGGCTCGAGGTGTTGGCGGAAGGCGTCGAATCCGAAGAGCAGCTCGCGTTCCTCACGTCTCACGGCTGCAATCTGGTCCAGGGTTTCTTCATGGCGCGACCTCGGGAGCAGAGCGACCTGCTGATGTTCACGGCCCAGTTCAACGGGCAGGCCACCCCGAATTGAGGCGTTCGGTTCGCGGCTGGGATATGCCCTAGCGAAAATTATCGGGTGCCGTCGATTGGCGGTGAGCCTGGCGCCGTTGTCGGTGCTTTCGGTGCCGGCGTTTCTGCTGGCGGCGTTCCCTTTTGGGGCTTCCACGGGATGGCGGCCGATCGGTACCCAGAAACCCATTTCTGGTGGGACAGGCGCATACTGACATGCGCCATGACAAGTTTTTACAGATTAGTACAAATCGCAAACAGACTTACTGTGTTTCCGATTCTAAGATTATCCATATTCGAGAACTTCCCCGGTGGGCTGTTTTCCGTTTCCGTGAACCACGACCAACTCACATAACAAGCATTTTAATATAACTATCCGGAGGATCACCATGGAGCTTCCCTCTCAATATCAGAATCTCCTCGACGAATATTGCCAGTCTCTCGGGATCGATGCGCTTATCCCCGACCAATACGGTGCCGTTTACCTGCAATTCAATGAAAAATTGTCCGTGGGTATTCAACTCGATCTACAGCACGAAGGCATACTGTACTTCTCCTACTATGAAATACCTGAAGGTGTGGACTGTACACATATTTACAAAAGTGCGTTGGAGGGTAACTTTTTATGGCTTCAAACCGGAGAAGCCACGCTCTCGCTGGATGGTGTCAAGGGCGAATTGGCCTTGATGAAACGCCTACCGTTCGGCAGTGTTCAGGACCTTTCCACCTTCAGAAGCAGCCTGTATGAATTCGTCAATATCGCCCATGAATGGCAACAAAAAATTGCCCAGTCGGAACCTCGGGCCACGGATCGAAAAACAGAGAAGAGCGCCTGCCCTGACCCAGCGGTTCCTCACTCTTGGGAAAGGGTTTGACCCAAACGCTTGTCGGGCTGGAACGGCTTGGAACGAATTTCGTCTCTCAACGGAGAGCTCGTCGGCGCCCATCTCGCAAACATCCACTTCATTACTATAAGGAGATTTAACCATGTTCAGTAATTTACCTGCGCGTGCGGCTTTGAACGTGAAGCAACGCATGGATAGAGGTATCCAAAGTCCGGATTACATTAAAAATATAGCCCAGAGCGCCGTGCCGAAAACTGCCAAACTCGCTTTTGACGATGGCAAATCGATCGGCGTCGAAAATACACCCAAGGGACCACCGATCAAAAGAGTGGAAGTGCTCTTTGGAGGTACCAACATGACCGCGCGACAGTCCATGAATACAAGTAACACGGATTATGGCGACATGATTAAGGAAACCGATCACCTCGCCGTATTCAAAAGCAAAGATGGTCATACGTTACATGTGTTGGTGGATGGCCCGGGTGCGTTCCGGGATAATGGCAACGTTCAAGGCTATGGCCAAGAATGTGACATGTTGAGATACGGACACTACGCCCACGGAAATATTACCGGAAGGGGTCAAGGAGGCATGGAACAGAACACGAAAATGGCCGCCGAGTTGCTGAACGAATTGAGCGAAGCCAAACAAATCGATCGTTCGACGGCGATTGACATCATCGGCTTCAGCCGTGGTGGCGTCAGCGGCGGAAACTTTACCCATGATGCCGTCAAGTACAGCGACAACGTGACGTTCGATGGTCGCGATCCGGTTCCCGGTCCGAGCAATGACCACAACCTCGTCATCCATCCCGATGTCAAGCAGGCCAGAGTGCAATTTAGTGAAACGAACCGGGCTCCCTTCTTTTTCTCGCCCCGAATCGAGAACGTCTCGAATATCACGGTGACCAACGGAGGCCATGGATCGCGTGCCGGTGAACGGTTCGACAAACCCCTTCCCGAAGATCCGGGTGTTTATATCGAAGGCGCGGAGGAAGGTGATTTTACAAAGGTTCATTCTCGTGAAGAAGCCAAGGCCATGCTGGGTAACCCGGACACCACAAGCTCCTATCAACCTGTCGACGATAACTTTGCGGGTGATATTTTGCGAGATACCGATGACTATCGTCACATGACCTTTATGGAGGCGATTGGCGATTACTTCGAGAAGCAAAAAAAGTAGGGGTTGACCTGTCCTCGAGCGAACTCGGGCCGGGTGAATCCATTCGTGCGCCGAAAAGGCAGTTCACCGTCCCGGTCGGTGGCGGTTGCGGGTTTTCACCAAGAAAATCTTGTAGAAAACGGAGTTAACTCCGTCGTTTTCAAATAGGTTGATTCCCCGATGTCGTGCCCGTCCAGGTAAACCGACTCGGCTGTCGTGACCTTGTCGTTTCTGGATGGGCGCGAACCCATGAACATCGGAAAGCAGGAATGGATCGGCACTTGGTGGCACATCAGGGTCCTGCGTTTCCTGGGTTCGATCATTCCTGCCTTCCTGATCGAGATTTGGCGACGGCAAAACCCAGCTCAGGTTGAATGCACCACTTTGTTTCAAGAGTGCTCCCGGAGGAAACGGAGTTTGTTTTTCGTTTCTGTAAGCTGATTGAAATATTGTGGTTACTGAATGTCTTCGTTCCTGTCGAAATGGGATCCCCATTCGCGTTACGGCGGCGATGGCGCAAGCCGGCAGCGGGCTTTCGGCCCGGTTTGCGGGGGCGAAAATGCTCGTTTCCAGATCACGCTTTCGGAGAATCGTGCTTTTCCGCGCAACGGGGGAGGGGTTGACGCCACATACCCGCTAGATGGTTCCCCTCCAGAACCGCGGGTTCTTCGCGATGGCTTTCATGGACCGTCGTGAAGACCGCGCGATGTGGCATCGGTCGTTGCGGCCGTAGGAGCCAGGTTCTACCAGATCCCTATGTCGACAGGTGGTCCCGAAGCTCGCCACCTGCAACCCGACGTGCACCTTCCGCGGGCTCTATGGCCCCGCCGGTGATTTTCCGTATCTGGATGGGCACCCCTAGGCGAACCGCTACGCCATGTCCCGCCTCCATTGGGTTCCGTTCGATGGGACCGAGGGTCGCGGTGCGCCCAAAATCATATATGAGGAGCGTGAACATGAAACTGTTCCACCCTTCCACGTTCGCAAAACGCCTTTGGATCTCTTCCATTCTCCTGCTCACGGTCGCCATCACACCGCTGGCGGCCCAGGAGAAAACGCGTTTGGTCGCCAATCCCGAATTGCGTGAATCGGCTTTGCGTCAAGAGGCCATCTACACCACGACCTTCAAAGACAAAAACTCCTACATCCAATTCCACTACGTCAACCACGGTGATCCCAAAGAACCCGAGCTGGAAATCTTTGCCGAGGGGCCTGGCACCGGCGCCGTCCTGGTGGCCAAAGCGGGCTCGTTCGGCGTCGAATGGCATGATGGTGCCGACAAGCCGGGTTTCTGGAGTGACTTCGCCAAAAAGAACGACCTGAGCGTGACGCTATACGGCGGCACCAACGAGGTCGACGGTGGCCTCGCCGCCGACCTGATCGTCGTGGGCGAGTGGACCTATCGCCTGCGCGTGATTCCGATCTGGTGTCTCGTGGCGCTGTGTCCGGAATACGATCCCGACTGTTGCCGGTCGATCATCGACTTTCACGTGGAGCGCCGTCCCTGTCATTGTCCTGGCAACCAGAAATGGTGCGGCACGCCTCCGGTGCCCACGCCCTGGGACTGGTATTTCCACCAAAGATTCGACCTCGCCGAATCGATCACCACGCAAAGCTTCAACGAAATCGTCGTCGACTTGCGGGGCGGCATGATTCAAAACCAACTGCGGTGATCCGCTGACCCTTGGCTCCGGCCCGATTCGCGTTCGCGCGGGTCGGGCCGGTTCTCGTGCTCGTCGATCGAAACAGGACTTCGTCATTTAGGCGTCATTTAGGGACACCCAGCTAGATTTCGGGAAAGATACAACGCGAAGCGCGCCAACTCGGAGAGCCCGCACGCGCGTAAGGGGCGTAAAGCATTTAGGTTGGTCACGGGCGGTATGCCGGCCCGGCCGACACTTCGAAGCGGCCTGGGCTTCGCAATGTCGCGTAGGAAAAGAGCGAAGCGAGACGTGTCCCTCGTGGCCCGGCACCGAAGTCGCGCGGTCCCCAGTCCCCGCGTCGCGAGAGAGCCAAGGGGCCTGTAGGTGGAGCAGCCTGCTCCACCAATCGAAGCAACGCAGGCAACGACAATCGATCACGGCGAGGAGCGAAGCGAGACGTGTCGCTCGTGGCCCGGCATCGAAGTCGCGCGGTCCCCAGTTCCCGCGTCGCGAGAGAGCCAAGGGGCCTGTAGGTGGAGCAGCCTGCTCCACCAGTCGAAGCAACGCAGGAAACGACAATCGATCACGGCGAGGAGCGAAGCGAGACGTGTCGCTCGTGGCCCGGCACCGAAGTCGCGCGGTCCCCAGTCCCCGCGTCGCGAGAGAGGCAAGAGGCCAGTAGGTGGAGCAGCTTGCTCCACCAATCGAAGCAACGCAGGCAACGACAATCGATCACGCCGAGGAGCGAAGCGAGACGTGCCCCTCGTGGCCCTGCACCGAAGTCGCGCGGTCCCCAGTCCCCGCATCGCGAGAGAGCCAAGAGGCCAGTAGGTGGAGCAGCCTGCTCCACCAATCGAAGCAACGCAGGCAACGACAATCGATCACGCCGAGGAGCGAAGCGAGGCGTGTCGCTCGTGGCCCGGCACCGAAGCCGCGCGGTCCCCAGTCCCCGCGTCGCGAGAGAATCGTCGTCGCGGTGGTCGGGCAGCGGCGGTTAGCCACATCGAAGCACCCAGGGTTCGCAATATCGAGTGTTCATAGAGGGACGCAACTAAATCGGGTCTCTAGATCTCTCGATGATGGATTTCTATCCATGTTAGGTCACTTCGATTGGTTGAGCAGGCGCGACGTCTCTCTGTCTGCGGAAATTCCGCCAGCAGATCGCTTCGCTGGATGGCGATCGGGGCAAGGGTGTGCTTTGCTCTTTGGCGTAACTCTGATCCGTTACATGCGTTACTTCGACGCGTCGGCCGGGCCGGCCAACCTACTGCCGCGCCGACTCTCAAAACATGCGGGAACTCCGAGCATGGGTCGCTTCGACAGGTTCATCCGGTGGGCTCACCGCCGCTGCTGAACCTGCCTGACGCCTGATGCCGTGCCCATCCAGCCCGGCCGCTTGGGTCGTTACCCGGGCTCCGGTTCTGGATGGGCCCTACCTAGGGCGATTCGGTGCGCAGGATGTCCAGCAGACTCAGGGCCGGCCACTGGGAGACGCGCGGCATAATCTCGCACGCGAAGCCGATCCCGTTTCCGTTCCCATCCCATTGGCCGGGATTGAAGACCGTGGGGCAGTTGTCCAGCGCATCGGCCCACTCGTCGCCGTCGCTGTCGACGCCGTCGTTGCAGGCGTCGCCGACGCCGTCGCCGTCAATGTCGGACTGGCCGGGATTGAAGACCGCGGGGCAGTTGTCGATGCCGTCGGCATAGTCGTCTCCGTCCGCATCGACCGCGTCGTTACAGACGTCGCCGATGCCGTCCCGATCCAGATCGGTCTGGCTGGGGTTGTGCGTGTTGGGGCAATTGTCGACGGCATCGGCGTAGTCGTCGCCGTCACTGTCGATGGCATCGTTGCAGGCATCACCCACGCCGTCGCCGTCCAGATCGGTCTGGCTGGGGTTGAAGGTGTTGGGGCAGTTGTCGACCCCATCTGCATGGTCGTCGCCGTCACTGTCGATGGCGTCGTTACAGGCATCGCCCACGCCGTCGGCGTCCACGTCGGACTGGCTGGGGTTGAAGGTGTTGGGGCAGTTGTCGATGGCATCGGCGTATTCGTCGCCGTCACTGTCGGCAGCGTCGTTACAGGCGTCACCCACGCCGTCGAGATCTCGGTCGGACTGACTCGGGTTGGCGATATTGGGGCAATTGTCCACCGCATCGGCATAGCCGTCACCGTCGCTGTCGATGGCGCCGTTACAGGCGTCGCCGGTTCCATCGCGGTCCAGGTCCGATTGGCCGGGATTGAAGGTGTTGGGGCAATTGTCGAGGGCATCGGCCCAGTCGTCGCCGTCGCTGTCGATGGCGTCGTTACAGGCGTCGCCCATGCCGTCCCCGTCCACGTCGGACTGGCCGGGATTGTGGGTGTTGGGGCAGTTGTCCACGGCGTCGGCATGTTCGTCGCCGTCGCTGTCGAGGGCGTCGTTGCAGGCGTCGCCGACACCGTCCCCGTCCACGTCGGACTGGCCTGGATTGGCCGTGTTGGGGCAGTTGTCCACGGCATCGGCCCAGTCGTCGCCGTCGGCGTCGAGGGCGTCGTTACAGGCGTCACCCACGCCGTCGAAGTCTACGTCGGACTGGCCGGCGTTGTGTGTGTTGGGGCAGTTGTCGAGGGCATCGGCCCAGTCGTCGCCGTCGCTGTCGAGGGCGTCATTACAGGCGTCACCGACACTGTCGCCGTCCACGTCGGCTTGGCCGGGGTTGTGGGTGTTGGGGCAGTTGTCGAGGGCATCGGCCCAATCGTCGCCGTCGCTGTCGACCGCATCGTTACAGGCATCGCCGGTACCGTCGCCATCCAAATCGTTCTGCGCCGGGTTGAAGGTATTGGGGCAGTTGTCGATGGCGTCGGACCAGTCGTCGCCATCCGCGTCGATGGCGTCGTTACAGGCATCGCCGACGCCGTCGCCGTCAATGTCGGACTGCCCGGGGTTGAAGAGGCCGGGGCAGTTGTCGCAGGTGTCGATGGCCAAATCGTTGTCGTCGTCGGCGGTCGAGATCAGGATCGCGTTGGAGGTGAACGGGCTGTTGGTGCCGCACGGGGTGGTGACGATCAGGGTCACCAGGTCGCCTTCCTGGAGTGTCTGGGGGTTGAAGGTCGTCTCGGTCGCGCCTTCGAAGTCCGCACCGTTGACCTGCCACTGGTAGGTGGTCAAAAGGCCCACGTTATCGAGATCCGACTCGAAGCGAAACTCCGTGGTACAGGTTTCCGCATCGAGGGCGATCGTGGCGTCGAGGGCGCCGCTGGGATCCACGCGAACGGTTTGCACCGGAGCGGTGCGCGGCTGGCATTGGCCGCTCGTCAGGATGACCGTGATTTCGTCGCCGTCGGCCAGGGTCGAGGTCATGAACGTATCGCTGTCGGTGCCCACGTCCATACCGTTGACCTGCCATTGGTAGGTCGGGCTGGTGACGGGCGCCTCGGGAATGGCGGTGAAGGTGGTGTTGGCGCCCGCACAGATCGTGAACGAGTTGGTGAAAACCGCCACGTCGACCGGCACGTCGTCGGCCAGGGTGAAGGCCAGGGTGTTGGAGGTGCCGGGCGAACCGGGATTGCAGCCGTTGGTGATCACCGCGTGAATCTGCATGCCGTCGATCGGATCGAGGATCACCAAGGGATTCTGATCCTCCGCATCGAATTGTTCGATGCCGTTGCGGAACCACTGCAGTCTGGGCGTGGATCCCTCGTTGGTGAACGTGGCCTCGACGCTGACCGTATCGCCGTCACAGAAGGTGGTCTGGAGGGTATCGAGGGTCGCGGTCGGAACTTGGCCGAGGGGATCGACGGTCAGTTCGGTGATGGTGAAGCGTTCGGTGCAGGTGGGGCCGTCGGTAATCTCGAGGGCGTAGGTTCCGCCCTCGGCCAGGGTGATGCCGTTGATCTGCAGCGTGGCCGAGGTCGCACCGGGGATCGCCACGTCGTCGCGGAACCACTGAAAGGTGGGTACCGGTGTGTTCGCAAACACCTCGGGCGTGATCGTCAGGTTGTCGCCTTCACAGATCGAGGTGGGCGCGTCGGGGGCGGCGATGGTGGCGCACGTGAACTCGTAACTCTGAAGAAATGCGGAACTTCCCCGGATTCCGGGGCCCGCCGACCAGGCAATCAGGAAGGAGTCGTTATCCAGGAGCGTCACGTCCACGGTACGCGCAATGTCATCCGTGGCCGGAGAGAGCCAGGGCCCACGCGGATCGCCGTTGTCGGCGAAATGGCGGATCTGGATATCGGACCCTCCCGCCTCGCCTACCAACAACAATTCGCCGTTCTCGCGCATGACGGCACGAAACTGCCTGAAGGAGAACTCGCCGTCGAGATAGGTGATATCCGAGCCGATTTGTGTGCCTTCCGTGTCCAGGCGCATGCCCCGGATGCGGTTGTGATCATCCTGCCACAGCAATACCGTTTGACCGTCCTCGTTTGCGTAGGCTTGGAGTTCTTGTTCCCAAAAGTCATTGCCAACGTTGCCGAGGTTTTCGCCCAGGTCGCGGGTGTGGAAATGGTCGAACTCTCGGGTGTCGCGGTTATAGATCCCCCAATAGAGGATCCTGTTTCCTTCGTTGAGTTCGAACCAGGCCAGTAACAGGTTGCCGTCGGTCCGCCAGGCCATCGTGGGGTGGAGTTCCTGATCGTAGTCAGGTTCATCATTGTGACTCACGGGTCGGACCAGTTTGAACACGTGGCTCTCGGGCGTTGCGTTGGGATTGCGAAACACGTCGAGAAACAGCAGCCACTCGTTGAGTTCCGATTCGTTGATTTCCGTGTCCTCACCGATGTCTTCACCCGTGAAGAAGGCGGCGAAGTGCGACCGTTCGAAATTGGGTTTCATTTCGAAGGCTTGATGCCATTTGTGGCGTTCCAACAGTCGGTGGTTCGCATGGAACTCATCCGTCAATCCGGTGCCGTCGATGGCCACGTGACGGAAAAAAATCGTGCCCTCGCCCGCCAGGCCGCCGCCCATATCCGAGCCGATCACGAAACGGTCGTCCCAGAACAGGACGCGGGTGGTATGGCTTTCCATCGTCATGGAACTGATTCGCGATACCTGTTGGAGGTTCGGGTCGAAGAACACCGCGGCAAGATCGCGGTTGGGTGACGGATCGGCAAACAAGGCGATGGTATTGCCTTCCCCGTCGCTCGCGACCTGAATTTCGCGATCGACCAACTGCAAGGGGTGGAAAATCGGAATCTCCACGGGGCCATCGAGTGGTCGCTGTGCCCACAACGAGCCCACCAAAAACCAGATCATGGATGTAGAAACGACGACCCGCCACATACTGCCCCCATGTTTTCGATTCTTTTGTTTTTATGAACTATACCAAAGCGTAAAGCCATGCACCATTAATAATTCCAATAAAGTACGACGAATTTCATGAGAAATTTCAACGGCTGTTTTTAGTATGTCTCCGCTGAACCGCATCCGATTTTTTCCAGTGGCGCAGGATGGGGTCGGTTTTGGGTCCAGGGTGTTGGGCAAGCGGGTGTCTTCGGAGGGTGATGGGTCTTGCCGTCGACAAAAAACCAGGAAGCCCGGAACTTCGGAAAGGAGGAGAGGACGGAGGAAAAGAGCGAGTTGACGGTGCCTTTTTTTCGGGCTTCGGCGCGGCCTGGATGCCTGTTGCATGGATGGGGGGAAGAACCCCGAACCTACCGCCGGAATCCGCTTCCGGCCAACCGCCCGGGCGCACTCCGAGCGGCGCTTTTCGTTCCCGACCGGTGGCGAACCGGGGTATAATCGCGGCACTTCCCATTAAGAAAAAAACAGTTAGCCACACCCATCGGTCGCGGTTCGCACCTGGCGTGGCTGATCCGAGGCGGTGTTCCATGAGCTCGGTGCAATCTCGTGAGGGAACGACCCTCCTGCAAAAGGGCGCGGCCTTCCTGGCCGATCGCGATCTTTCCGCAGCGGTCGAGGCATACGAAAAGGCGCGGGACCTGTGCGCCGACGAGACCGAGTGCCACTTGGGCCTCGGCCGCGCCCTTTCCGGGTTGGGTCGCTTCAAGGAAGCCTTCCAGTCGCTCTCCCAGGCGGCCCAGATGGCCCCCGAAGACCCGCGTACCCATTACTATCTGGCCAGCCACCTGCTGAACTCCGGCCAGCCCGAAATGGCGCTGCCCATGTTCCGACGCCTCGAGGAGCGGCATCCCGGCTACCGCGATGTGGCCGAACGTTTTCGCCACTGTCTGGTCCGCGTGCGTTTCTTGCCGCCGATCGACCTGGAACCCGACTTGATCGCCCTGCTCGAAAGTGGAGATTTCACCGATATCGCGGCCGCCCCTGTCGTGGCGATGGTGCTCGTGAAGAAATACCGTGTCGGCAGGCACACCGCGTCCGATGCCGAATGGTGTGCCGCGTTCGAAACCGATCGCCTGCTGGCACTCCTTCTCACCCGTTGTTTCAACGTGAACGTTGCCTTGGAACGTATCCTTCTCCGCATCAGGCGGTTCCTCTTTTTCGGGAATCTACCCGATTGGTCGTCTCCCGCCCGCCGCGCCTTCTGCGTGCGTCTGGCCATCGCCCACTTCAACAGCGATTACGCCGGCCCTTGGGACGCGGCCGAGCGCGAACTGCTCGAAAAACGATTGTGCGCACTGGAGGGAACGGACGACGGGGACTCCCAATCGGGGCTGGACCTGGCGCGCACCCTGGTCGGTATCGCCATGTACCGGCAGCCCCCGCGCGAGGCGATGGTCCGGCTCGCCGCTGCCAATCTCGACGATCCCCACGTTCGCTCGTTTTTGACGTACCTCCATTTCGATCTCGTGGCACTCGAAGGGGAAACGGTGGCAAGGTTGGGTGACGTCCGGGACCCGATCTCGCGACGAGTTCAGACCCAATACGAGCGATTTCCCTTTCCACGCTGGCGCGACATCCATACCTCGCGCCGGATCGGGTTCGCCGAATCCATGCGGCGGCGGTTTCCACATACACGGGACCTGGCGTTTCCCGATCGGCCCGATATCCTGGTGGCCGGCTGCGGTTCGGGGCGTCATCCGATCGAACTGGCCGAAAAGTTCCACTACCGCTCGATGGTGGGCCTGGATCTCAGCAAGGCCAGCCTGGCCTATGCCCAGCAGCGGGCTCGGGAACGGGGCTGCGAACGCCTCGAATTCCTTCACGCCGACATTCTCAACCTGCGCGGATGGGAGCGCCGGTTCGACGTGATCGAAGCGGTGGGCGTCGTGCATCACGCCCAGGACCCTCTCGAGGCCTGGGGCATTCTTCGCTCCCTGTTGCGACCGGGTGGCTGGATGAAGATCGCCGTGTACAGCCGCATGGCTCGGCGCGACATCACCCGGGTGCGCGATTGGATCCACGAGCAGGGATACGCCGCAACCGAGGATGGGATGCTCGCCTTTCGCGCCGATTACCTGGCCGGTAAGGTGCCATCGTCGTTCTCGTTTCTCGAGGAAATCACCGATTTCTACAACCTGAACCACCTGCGCGACCTACTGTTTCACGAGTACGAACACCTCTTCGACCTGGATCGCATCGAGCAGGGCCTGCACACGCTGGATTTGACCTTCACGGGGTTTTTATTCAAGAGGTTGGACATCCTGCTTCGCTATCGTCGCCGTTTTCCCGAGGACATCACGGCCTCGAATTTGAACCATTGGCGTAGGTTCGAGTCTGAATTTCCCGACTCCTTCTTGGAAATGTACTGCTTCTGGTGCCGGGGCTGAACCCGTGTGAGAGGCGACTTCTTATGTAGTTGATCGAAAAAAACGAATTTTCGGTTATTTGTTATTTGTCTCTTTCGTTGACTATGTGATCTGTTTTCATTTAAGATGAAATATCCCTGATACATTTTAAATTTTCCTGGTTGGAGAATCCCAAAAGGGCATGAGCCCCATGCCTTTTCAATCGGCTCGAACTGTCTTCAATGTCCTAATGGTGATTGGGAGTCATGATATGAAGGAAAAAACCGAAGTGAACACCCGGCAGTTGGGTGAGGAACCGCCCAAACCGCCCAAAAAACCCTGGTCGACGCCTGTTCTCCAGAAAGAGCCGACCAGGCATACGGGAACGAACATCAACGGCATGGGCAACGACGGCACCTTCTTCTCCTGAGAGGAGAGCCGAAACCCAAGGACCACCGTGCCCGCATTGGATTCAGGCGCGATCCAGTCGCGTCACCCAATCGCAAAAGGCGGCCGCTTCCAAGCTGCGAAGCATGGCGACCTGTGTGCGGACGGTCGGGGTGTGTGCCAGTTGCGCCAGCGCTTCGCCCAGCCGCGCCATGTCGAAGCGCCGGCAGATTTCCGGATCGCGCGTCAGGCGGTCATGGAGATTTCGTAGCCGATCGCGCCAGGCGAGCATGTGCTCGCCACAATCGGCCGCCTGGTGCCCGCGCGTCGTGCGTTCCGTAATGGCGGGCGGCAGGTAATCGCCCAGGTGGTCGCGCACCAGGCGGCGGTCGCGCCCGGCGCGCACGTGTTGATCCAGCGGCAGCGACATGCCGAATTCGAGCAACCGCACATCGGCGCTGGGATCGGCGAACTCGAGTCCGTGAGAACCGGCGAGGGGCGTCCAGTAGTCGCCCAGCAGGCTCAAATACCATCGCAATCCGCGACAATGATGATCGTAGGAGAAAGGCGGTGATGCGTGACCGGGAACCCCGTACTTTTGGAGAAATCGATCGGCCAGGCCCATCGTTGCGGCATAGGTCGGGTTGATGAAGGAGAAATCGGTTCCGAACGGAGGGCGCGAGCCGGGTAGCCAAGCGCGCAGGGCATGAGCGGCCCGGAGCTGCAACAGGCTGCGGACAAGGCCTTTCACGAGCTGGAGGTGGGAGCTGCCGGTGAACCGTGCGCGTCCGCGGAATTCCCTGGCCAACGTAATCCATCGGCCCGTGATGGCCAGGTGCCCGTGAAAGCCGAATACCTCCAGGGACAACGAGCCGTTGCCGAGCTGGCCCACCAGGACGGTGTCGCATCCGTCTCGGCGGCAAGCGTCGAGCAATGTGTCGATCCACCACTCGTTGTGGGGACTGATCGCGGGCCAGCCACGCGTCGCGAATCGAGACTCGGGCCGATCGAAGGGGACCACGGCCTCGGACGACGCGAAATGGGTCCGTAGATTGGGCCATCGCGCGGCCAGCGCTTCCACATAGCGGCGCTCGTCGGCATCGCGCCCGTCTCCGCAGCGCTGCGGAAACCCGGCTCGGGGCACCGCACAATAGCTGTGAAGCGCTTCGCCGCGCGATTGGCATCGATGCGCCGCCACCGCCGCGATGGCCGATGAATCCAGCCCGCCGCTGAGCAGGATGCCGGGCCGTCTTCCGCGAATGCGGCAGTTCACCGCCTCGGCGAAGATCTCGCGGAAGGCCTCGCCGTAGGCCTCGTCGGAAGCCAGCTCCAGCCTGGGTTGCGGGTTGAGCTGCCAGTAGGCGGCTGTGTGCACGCGCCGGTCGGCGACGTGCATCAGGTGGCCGGGCGGGAGGCGGGCGATGTCGCGGAACATGCTTGCCTGGGGGGCGGGCGGCATCAGGACCGCGATGTCGGCCATCGAGGTTTCGTCGAGGCGGGCCCTGATGCCCGGCAACGCCAGCAGCGCCATCGGACTGGAGGCGAAGGCGAAGCGGGTGGCGTCGACGTGGTAATAAAAGGTGGCGATGCCGGTATGGTCGCGGGCGCAAAACAGCGAACGGGTGTGGGGATCGAACACCACGAGGGCGAACCGGCCCAGCAGGTGTTCCGGGCAGCCCTGGCCCCACTCGAGATACGCTTTGGCGATCAGGGCCGGGTCGTCGTGTAATTCCAGTTCGGCAGCCGCCAGGCCCAGTTTGGCGCCCAATTGGGTGCGGTTATGTAACCTGGCCGTGGCGATCAGGATCGCGCCCGACCGGCGATCTTCGACGACATGTCCGGTTTCGGATCGCTTCCGGGCCGTCCAGAACCCGCCGCCGAGGGCGAGCGAATCACGGGTCCAGGTCCATGGATGCTGGTGCGCGGGCGACGCGTCAACCATGGCGCGTAGGTGGTCGGCGGAAGCGGGTCGGTTGTCGAAGTGGAAAAAGCCGGCGAAAGCGTCCATGGCATCCTCGGTGGTCGGAGGGGTTTGTTCGAGTGGGCTTGGCTTTGGATTCGTTGGTTTTTTTTCACCACTGAGTTCCCGGAGGTCGCAGAGAGTGAACGGGTTTCTCCATAGGGGCACGTTGTTGAATGCGGAGGAGGGAGGCGTTGCAGTGGTTGGAATCAGTGAGGGAGACACGGGATTTGATAAAGGTGTAAACACAAAAAATCAAACAATTTAAAGCAAGCATGATTTGCATGGTTTTCTTCCAAGAGTTACCCCTATTTGGTTCGAAGAAGTCTGTCCACGAATGACACGGATTGACACGAATTTGGAAACCACCTTTGGATTCCACACACCGGATCTCTCCAAAGACCGGCAATCCTTCCATTGCGAATTGTTGAACCTAAATCCATTAATTTAAATTTTTTATGTAAAAGACTTTCCTTTTGTGATCAGGTTGGGAGGTCCCAATACCGCATCAAAGGCAATCGAGAAGGAAAACCGGGATGGCCCATCGAGCACCCCCGCCGTTTATCCTCCACGTGAACGTCCAAGAACCCACCGGAGTCAATCTTCCCAGAAAATGGCAAACAGAGTTTCCTATTGGACGTAGCGTTCGCCTCCGGGACCTCCGGGAACTCTGTGGTAAAAAAAGACTTACACATAAACACCCTGAATCTACTTAGAACCCCCCTCCCAAGAAACGACTTGAGTCATTCTGCTCAGAACCTGGCAGACAGGGTATCCTCCGGCGCGTAGCGTTCGCCTCCGGGATCTCCGGGAACTCTGTGGTAAAAAAAGACTTACAGTTAAACATCCCTGCTCCTGGCGTTGCATCCCGACTCCGGAGGATCGGGATGAATTTGGACCAACTCCTCGGCCAATGCCTGCTTCAAAAAGGCGATCACATCTCGGCGGCAGGTGGCGCGATCCACCTCGAATTCCGATTGCAGAAGATCGCAGACGTCCTCGACGCGACGCGGGCTTTCGATGAGTGACCAGATGCGGCTGCCGGTTTCGGCCATCGCGTAATAGGCGCCGCGATCGATGTGGAGCAGCATGACCTCCTCGTCGACGGACGTGGAGATCTGATGGGGGCTCTGGGAAATGGTACTCGAGAGATCGATTCGATGCGATGCGGTCATGGGATCCTCCGTGTGCTCTTGTGAGATGGGCGAGCGAAATCGCTATCCAGGCATGGATCTCGAGGGGGTCTCCAGCTCCCTGTGGGTGTCTGGTTCGAGATGCAGTTGATCGATGATGTGCTGCACGGTGGCATCGGGCCGGAACGGTCGTTTCTTTCGGATGAACAGGGTCATCGGTGCGGCCTTGGCCAACCGAGCGCAGGCATTCAGATGGTTTTTTGTCGCGCAGGGGCCCGAGATGAATGCCCTGCGGTACGTGTGCTTTTGCAACACCCGCAGCCGTTCCAGGGTGGTCAGGCGATCGACGACGGGGGGGCCGGTCTCGGTGGAAACCAGCGCGACCAGATGGTGAATGGGAGTGGGCCCGTTCGGGAAAGGTCCGGAAAGCCCGAAAGCTACCTTGGGGATTCGCGCGTGCAGTGGGTATGCCTTTTCACCGGTCAGGCCCAGGGCCCGCACCGAATCCGGCCACAGCTTGATTTGGGGGAAACCGGGATGGAGGTAGGCGCGGCCTTCGCGCGTCTGGTGCACCGCGCATAGGTCGTCGGTGAGCATCGCGAATCCGCGTTTTTGAAAGGCCGCCGCCGTGGTGGATTTGCCGACGCCCGATGAGCCTAGGAACAGAACGGCCCCGGAGCCACAGACGACCGCGCTGGCGTGCAGGGTCAGGACACGGCGCTGTTGCAAGATGGCACCCATGCCCGAACCCAACAGGAACAGCCGGATGACCCGTTGGTCGGCGGCGGGATCGGGATCGATCACGATGCGGTTACCGTCGCACACCAACATGCTGCCCACGCCGTCGTGACGAAGGAGGATCCGCCGCGGCTCGGCGTGAAACCGCAGTTCCGTGGAGGGCCGGTGCCACGGATGCGAGAGCGCTCCCCAAGTCACCGTGACATCGGTGCGGTCGCCCTGCGCCGGGGGGAGTTCGGGGCAGGGGAATGGCGCGGACAACCTCAACCCGAACAGGTGGTAGTAAAAGTCAGTAGCCTTCATAAAACCACTTTCGCGATGAATTCGTGAGGAGGTCTGAATGGCGCTTGGTTTGTAAGATGCTGATTGGCAATAAATATATGTTCATGACGGGGATAACTGCAACCGATCATCGAGGGTTTTTTTGTGAATCGAGGATAATTTCCGGCAGACACTGTTCCTCGAAGGCGATACGGGTGTCGGTCGAGGGGGTCATTCCCCGGGCTAACACAACTCAGGATTCCTTATCTAGAGAAAACTCAAGAGAAAGGTCTTTACATACTGTTGGTTAATTTTTGATGATCTGAAAATTGTGATGATTATGCCATCCAGGCTCACTGTTGGGTGCATTTTTTTGTCGAAGATATCTTTTGCGAAGGCGCTGGGAAAACAGATCGTGACTTCCGGGAATTGTTCCGTGTTTCCCTATGCAAGAACTTCGATAGATGGGAAAATTGACGCTGACGTCCTGGTTTGTCATTTCGGTATCGGTTCTGGCGGGATATGCCTCGATCCGGAACCCTTCGCATTGTTAGGGTTGCCCGTCCAGGAATGGTGCCCTGGAGGCCATTGCGGTTCGAACCGGTTCGGGCCGAGCATCGAGCTGGCGAATAGTGTGGTAAATAATTGTATTCAAAGTCTTTGTTTCGAAGAAATCTGCATTTCTTCGTTGCGCGATGGATCAATCTCCAACAGCATTACGAAATAAATGTATAATTAAATAAATATTTTCTGGTTACAGAATTTGGAATCGGATGGAACTGGATTCGATGAACTCGAAAGACGCTGCGACCGTGCTCGACCTGCAGGCCCTCGTTCGCGAGAACGCCCGTTTGAAGCGCGAGGTGGAACGCCTCAAATTGGTCATGGACGGGGCTCAACTGGGCCTGTGGGATTGGAACGTCCAGACCAACGCGGTCGTCTTCAACAAGCGCTGGAAAAGCATGATCGGCTACGAGGAACACGAGCTGGGCAACGATTTGGCCACCTGGGAGAAGGTCCTGTGCCCGGATGACGCCGCGTACGTCTACAAGGTCCTCCAGGATCATTTGGAAGGTCGGATTCCGGTTTATGCGACGGAGCACCGCCTGCGCCACAAGGATGGACACTGGATTTGGGTTCTCGATATCGGTCGCATCGTGGAATGGGACGCGGAGGGCAAACCTCTGCGAGCCACGGGCGTGCACCAGGATATTTCGGCACGCAAGGAATTGGAGATGGAGTTGGTGGCGGAGAAGGAGCGCGCGGAGGCCGCCAACCTCGCCAAATCCCGGTTTCTGGCCAACATGAGTCACGAGATCCGCACCCCGATGCACGGCATCCTCGGTGCCGGCAGGTTGATGCGCAACTCGCCCTTGAACGGGGATCAGACGGAACTGGTGGACCTGGTGGTGGGATCCACCGAAGCCCTGCTGGACATCATCAACGACATTCTGGATTTCAGCAAAATCGAAGCGGGTCGTCTGGATATCGAGCGCATTCCGATGAATCTGGAGCGCCTGATCGACAACATCGTTTCGCTGCTGGGGTCGCGCGCCACCCAAAAGGGGCTGAGCCTCGAATTCGACTATCCTGAGGCGTTGCCCCGCTGGATTCTGGGCGATCCCACCCGTATCCGTCAGGTTCTGATGAATTTGATCGCCAATGCCATCAAATTCACCCGGCAGGGTTCGGTTTCCATCGACCTGAGCTACGACTACGGCAAGGACGAGAAGGGCTTCCTGAGCATCGCCGTGAGAGATACCGGTATCGGCATGTCCGCCGATCAACTCGAAGTGATTTTCGAGCAGTTCCACCAGGGTGATGCCTCGATCAGCCGCAAGTACGGCGGCACGGGTCTGGGTACCACTATCAGCAAACGCCTGGCGTTGCTCATGGGAGGCGACATCCACGTCACATCGGAACCGGGACGGGGATCGACCTTCGTGTTCCAGTTGCCCACGGTGCAAACCGAGCCGCAACAGGACACGGAACCGGAAGCGTATTCGCGGAACTACCGCAAGACCGTCATTCTGGCGGAAGACAATCCCATCAATCGCATCATCGCCGAAAAGGTGTTGAGCGGGTTCGGCGTGGAGACCATCCCGGCCCACAACGGACTCGAGGTTTTGGAAAAAATCGGGCTCGAGCACGACATGGTCCTGATGGACGGCCACATGCCCATCATGGACGGCATCACCGCTACCCAAAAGCTGCGCAAACAGGGCTACGACAAGCCGATCGTGGCCTTTTCGGCGAACGTGTTGGCGGAGAGCCGGCGAGCCTATCTCGAGGCGGGCTGCGACGGCCTCATTCCCAAACCCTTCACCCTTGCGGAATTGGTGTCGGAATTGGACCGCCATTTTTCCGAATCGTCGCCCTGACGGCGGGCGCCGACGGGACCAGACCCGCGCCTTTCGCCGATCGCCACGCGGATGTGCGATCCTCCGATAAATGACGGATCGCACATCGCGTCGGATTGACCGCGCTTGGTTGTCAGGTCTAGATTGGACACTATCTCACCCGTGGTGTGCGATCGGATCCGCGTTTCCGGCGCTGTGGCCGTCACCGTTTCACGCCTTTCCTACCTTCGCCCCCGCGGAGGGTCGATGCGTGCCGAACCGTCGTGGCCCAGGGCCGGCTTTCATGCCCGTTTGTTCGATCGCCCGGTTTGGATCCCACCCGACGGAGGTTGGTGTCCAACCGTTTCGAAGTCGTACCCGGACCGGGTCGCCGGGGCAGTTCACCGTGCTCGAGGAGGCTGTCGTGTTCGCTGGATTCTCACGTGTCGTGTTGTGTGTCGGTTTCGCCCTTTGTCCCGCAGCCGTCGCGCAAAACCTGCTGATTCAAACCGAACCGGGCCGCCAGGCGGTGTTGGAAGGCGAAACCGTGCAATTCACGGCTCGTGACTTCGCGGATCCGAACTACGCCGCCTACGCCTGGCAATTCGGCGACGGCACCCAGGCCGAAGGCGCCGAGGTGACCCACGCCTTCGCCGAGGCCGGCCGTTTCACGGTGGTGCTCCAGGGGCGCGACGCTTCCGGCAATGCCAGTGAACCCTCTTACAAGACGATATTCGTGATTCCTGCCCAGTGGTCCGACACTTCCTCCTGGGAGGAAACCGTCAACGGCATCATCGCCGAGCCGGCCGAGGACGGCCTGGTGGCCGGCCTGGGCACGGCGCTGCATTTCGAAGCCCAGGAACAGGAAAACGCCACCTACTTTTGGGAAGTGGCCGGCACCCTGGAACAGTCCGAGGGACGGGTGTGGGATTGGACGATTCCCGCGGACTGGGACGAGGGCCAGTACCGGGTTCAGGTGACCGGAATCCACGAAACCGGGATCGCCGATCCCTGGCCGGATTCCCGCACGCTCTACGTCTACCGCGACGTGGCCCCGCCCGATGTGGCCCTGGCCGAACCCGACCTGCCCGAGGACGGCGTCTTTCGCCTCGACCTCGGCGACTCGATTACCTTCACCGTCACCGCATCGGCGCCCGAGGCCCGGTTGCCGCTGACCATCGACTGGCGGCTCTACTGTACCGGCAGCCTCGATGCGGCGGCCTGCAACGCCTGGCCCGGCACCGATCTGGCCCAGGGCACGACCTCCACCTTCACCCCCGACCAAACCGGCTACCATCAATTGCAGGTCAACGCGACCGATGTCCAGGACGTGCGCGATCCGTTTCCGCTGTTCATCGGCATTCTGGTCAAGGACGAGAATCGCGCACCCGACGGGATGATCCCCACGCCCTCGCAAGTGATTTCCCTCGGTGACCCGCTGACGCTCGAAGCGGAGGGCTCCGATCCCGACAACGACGTGATCGCCTTTCGTTGGGATCTGGGTGACGGGCGCACGATGGAAGGGGCCAGCATCGAGCCGGGATACACCACGGCCGGGGTGTACGTCGTGTCCGTGACCGCGATCGACAGCGCCGGCGCCGCCGATGCCACACCCTTTCAGCGGTTGGTTCTGGTGAACGATCCCGATCTGGCCCCGATCAATGCCGAACCGCAGGGATTCCTGCACGATCCCGACTTCGGATCGGCCTTCGCGGCCGGCCAAGCCATCGAGTTCCGCGGCTTCGCTTCGGACCGCGACGATCAGGAGCTGTCGATCTACTGGGACTTCGACGACGGCAGGGTGATGCAGGCTCCGATGTCGGAAACCTTTCCCGGCCTTTCGGTCATGGAGCGCAGTTATGCCGTGGCGGGTCGCTACCACGCGCGCATGTTCGCCCGGGACGCGCGTGGTTTCGCCTCGCGCAGTGTGGAGGCCACCCAGTTTGCGGTGTTCGAGGGAGCCGTACCACCCGAGGCCCGCGTACTGGAGCCGCGCGCCCCGGATTCATCGACGGACGAGTTGTTTCTGCCCTTGAACCTCGGCCAATCGGTCAGCTTCCGCGGCACGGTCGACGGCGTCGACGATCTCACCGGGTACGACGCCGCTTGGGGCATTTCCCCACCTTCGGGCATCGGTTTGCAGTTGACGGGTTTCGAACCGGCACCGTTCACGCCCACGGAAGCGGGGCTGTACTACGTTCAATTGGACGTTACCGACCCCGCCGGCATCGAGGATCCCTTCGGTGCCCCCTTCTACCTGGACGTCCGCGACAATTTCGAGCCCGAGGGGCGAATCCTGGAGCCGGCGTTCGACCTGTCGATTCCGGTGAATACGGGCATCACGCTGGCGGCTGAAGGCAGTGATCGCGACGGTGACGCGCTGACCTTTTTGTGGACGCTCAGCGATGGTCGCACCATGGAAGGCGCCCGTCTGGAAGAGGTTCGCTTTCCCGAAGCCGGCCTGTTCCGCCTGACGCTGACGCTCATCGACGCGCGTGGCTCCGTCGTGGCCGTGCCCGGTTGGGTCTACGTCAACGTGTTGCCGGAAAGCGCCGGGGACACACCCCAATTCGCGGAGCCACAGGCGCTTTCGCCGACGGGTTATTCGGTGAACGGACCGGCCGGGTCGCGTTTCCTTTTCGAAGTGGCCGAAGTCGACGACACCCAACAACCACTGACCGGATTCCTGTGGGACTTCGGCGACGGCCGGTTCGACGAAACGGCGCGACCCGGTGAGGTTGCGTTCGAAAATCCCGGCTACTACGGCGTGCGGGTCTTCGTGCGCGATCGCAACGGCGTCTGGTCGCCCTACGCCCGCTCCTGGGAAGTGATCATTTACGGCGACAACACGCCGCCCGAGGGCACGATCGTGACGCCGGCTCCGCGCGAACACGAAGATCCCGACAAAGCCCGTGAAATCCCGGTGCTGATCGATACCGAAGTCAGCCTGAACGCGACCGCCTCCGATCCCGACGGCAACTATCCGCTCAGCGTGATCTGGTCGCTGGATTACGAGACCTACAGCTTCCTTGCGGAGCCGCCGCCGCTGACCTTCGGTGAGCGAGGTACCCACATCGTGACCCTCGCGGTCCACGATTCCGAGAACCAGAGTGACCCGGATCAGGATTTCCGGCGCTTCAAGGCGGTCGATCCTTCGCTGCTACCGGAAAGCATCATCGCCGCGCCCGATGGCGAGATCACGGTGGAACCCGGTCAAGAGGTTCGTTTCTTCGGTTATGGCGAGGACCCCAATGAACTGGACCTCGAATACGAATGGAACTTCGGCACCGGCGCGACGCCGTCCCAGGCGACGGGTGCCGAGGTCGCCGCGGTCGTGTTTCACGAGGAGACCCCCGACGACGCACCCCACATCGTGACGTTCAAGGCCAAGACCCTGTTCACCGAGGACGACACGCCCGCCGAACTGCGGGTCTTCGTCAAACGGGTCAGCGACGCCGAACTGGAACCCAACAATGCCGTCGAAGAGGCGGCGCCCCTGGGACGCGGCACCTATTCCAACCTCAGCATTTCCGGTGAGGATCCCGTCGATTTCTACCGCTTCGTGCTCGAGGATTCGGGACGCGACATGCTGGTGTCGCTGCGTTCGGCCGAGTTGCTGGATTTCCGGTTGACCCGCCTGGAAGCCAGTGTCTGGACCCCGGTTTCGGCCGATTCCTTCGCCGTCAGCGACAAGACCCTGACCTTCCAGAACCTGCCATCGGGCCAGTACACGCTCGAGGTGCGCAGCGCCGAGCCGGCCAAGCTCGGCAAGCGGCGTTTGAGCTACGGCTTCTCGGTCGAAACCGTGCATCCCAGCCTGTACCTGCCGTTCTTGGTGGAGGACGGCAGTTTCGGAACCTGGCTGGGCATTCTCAACCCTTCGGACAGCCCGACCGAGATCGCGATCGTGGGCCTGGACGCGGCCGGTGCCGTCGTCGAGACCAAGACCCGGACCTTGGCGCCGCGTCAACGGTTGTACCAGCCGTCGCTGGACTTTTTCGGCAAGGTCGGCAATGTCGAAAAGGCGCGCCAGATTCGCTGGGTCAAGGTGTTGGCGCCCCGGCGCCTGGTGGGCTTCTCCACCAGTGTCAGTCACGACGGTTCGCAACTGGTCAGTTCCGGGGCGCACCGATCGCTCCAATCCTCGGTCATGTTGCCGCACATCGCCCAGGCCACCCATCAATGGTATACCCGGGCGGTCCTGGTCAACGCGGCCGAGCGTCAGGGACGGCTCCAGTTTCATCACGAGCAAAACCAGACCGACCTGGAGAACGTGGCCAAGGACGGGCAGGCCGATTTTCGATTCTTCGACCTTTTCGGCGAGGCGCCGCCGGCTTGGGGCACCTTCCAACTCGACAACGGCGCCGCGGGCATCGCGGGTCTCGAGATCTTCGGTCGGAAGGACGGTGCCAAGCAGGCGGCCGCCCTGGAAATGTTGCCGACCCTGAACAACAATCCCAACTTCACCCGGGTGGGCAACGATTTGTATTTCACGCACGTGGCCAGGGACACCGTCAACTTCTGGACGGGCGTCGCGCTGATCAACCAGACCCAGGTGGCTTTGGGCTACCAGGTGTTCGGCTACGACGACGCGGGCAACGTGGTGGTGGAGCTGCGCGATCAGCAGCTCGGGCCGGGGGAGAAGTTCGTGGACACCGTCGCCCAGTGGTTGGGCGAGCCCTCGGCGCTCAGTTGGATCAGGGTTGAGGCCGACGCGGGCATCGCCGGGTTGGAGTTGTTCGGCACCAAGGCCGGCACCAGCCTGGCCGGCTTCCCGGCCGCCGATTACCTGACCGACCGGCTCTACTTCCCGTTCGTGGACGAGCGGGCGGGTGAGTCGTGGACGGGCATCGTGGTCTTGAACATCAGCCAGCAGGAGGTGGCGGTGACCCTGCGCGCCTTTACGGCCGATGGCGCCTTGGTGGCCGAACGCGTCGAGCGGCTGGGTCCGCGCGAGAAGCGGGTGGCGTTGCCGGCGGATCTCTTCGGTCAGGCCTTGCCGGAGACGACGGCGTCGATCGTGGTGGAAGCGGAGACCAAGGCCTTGAACGGTTTCCAGTTGTTCGGCTCTCTGGAAAACGGTCGAGCCGGCGGACGTCTGGCGGGGATCCTGGCCCAAACCGATTGACGGCGCCACGGTCTCTTCGCCTTTGGGGCCACCGGGCATCCGCCGCTCTGGATGCCAGGCCCCGACGCACTATCGGCATGGTTTGCATTTTTTTGCCATTCTGAGTTTTCAGGCCGCTTCATAGGACCAAATCTCAAGAATTATTCGAGGCCCAACGATGGGATTTTTATATCTGTAACCCATCCCGTGATCGTCGGCAGGAATCGCTGTCTCTTGTGGCTGTTGAGGTAGGTGATGAATTCCGACAGCCGCGACCATTTTCGAGGAGGCCTCGTTGAAACGCAACTGGTGCACCCTGATATTGGGAATTGGCCTGACGTTTTCTCCCGCCTGGTTACTCTTTGCCCAGCCACCGCTCGGAACCCCCGATGTGGATGATATCGAATACCCCGATGACGAACCGCCCGATCCGGCGGTGGTCTCCTTGGGGAAAACCCTGTTCTTCGACACCCGTCTCTCCAAAAACCAGAAGATGTCGTGCGCCACCTGCCACAATCCCGATCTCGGCTTCGGCGACGGCTTCGGCCTGGGTCTCGGATCCGAAGGAAACCGCCTCGGACGCAACACCCCGCACCTGTACAACCTGGCCTGGAACGTCTTGTTCTTTTGGGACGGTCGCGCCGCCAGCCTCGAGGACCAGGCCCTGGGTCCGATCGAGGCCGAGGGCGAGATGAACATGAATCTCGACGACCTGATCCCCCGACTGCAGAAGGTTCCCGAATACGTCGAGGCCTTCAGGAAAGCGTTCCCCGCGGAACAGGGCCGAATCGACAAGCACACCCTGGCCGCCGCCATCGCCGGTTTCGAACGCACCCTCATCAGTGACGATTCGCCCTTCGACCGCTACCTCGAAGGCGATGCCCAGGCCATGTCCGAGGAGGCCAAGCGCGGCCTGGCCCTGTTCAAGGGCAAGGCCAAATGTATCAACTGCCACAACGGGCCCAATCTCACCGACAACGGATTCCACAATATCGGTGTCGGCGACGGCAAGGACCCCGGCCGCGGCAGCATTCTCGCGGGCGTCACCACCCAGGGCGCCTTCAAGACGCCCGGCCTGCGCAACGTCGTCCTGACCGCACCCTACATGCACGACGGCTCGGTGGGATCGCTGGAGGCCGTGGTTCGCCACTACGTGGACGCACCCAAGCAGAAAAAGAACCTTTCGCCCTTGATGGTGGCGATCGAGCTCGACGATTTCGAAATTTTGGATCTGGTCGCGTTCATGGGGGCGCTGACCGATCCCGTGGAAATCAAACCGCCGGTGGTGCCCTGAACCGGGATCGGTGTGGGTTTCGCGGCACCACTGGTTCCGTATCTGAATGACTGCAAATCGAAACGTTCACTCGCGATGAGGAGACCAATATGAATGGGAAGTATTGTGGCCTTCGCGGCATGTCGCGCCTCGCCGGCCTCGCTGTCTTGCTGCTCGGCCCGGCATCGGCCTGGTCCGGGGAAATCAGCGGCACCATTTCCTTCGAGAAGAAAGCACCGGTGGTCGGGCTGATCTACCTGCCCGGCGACGAGGGCCTGGTCGGCAAGGACGGGCCCAAACTGGACCAGAAGGACCAGCGCTTCACCAAGCCGTTGGTGGTCGGGGCCAGGGGCTCCAAGGTCACGTTCAAGAACTCGGACACGATCGCCCACAACGTCTATGCCGAGGACACCAAAGCCGGGGCCAACTTCGACATCGGCTTGGCCCCGCCCGGTTCGGAGCACGAGACCGACATCGGTTGGAAGGAAGGCATGGTCGTTCAGGTCGGCTGTAAGATCCACCCCAAGATGCGGGCCTGGGTCGCCAACATTTCCAGCCGATTTCATCAGGTCCTCGAATTCGAGAAGGGGATCAAGACCTACGATTTCGCCTTTGAAGCGCCAGGCAACCTGAAAGAGGTCAGGGTCTGGCTGCCGCGCTACGATCCCGTGATGGTCGAGTTGGCCGTGGGCGAGGAGAAAACGGTCGACTTGATGAAAAAGGGCAAAAAATACGGAACCCTGCTGGTAAAACGCGGATGAGGCGTCGACCCGGCTCGGACCGCCGCATGCGATGGCACGTTGCGATCATCCGGCCCCGGTGCGCGATGGCGCTGGGAACCGGATTGGCCCTCACATGGTTGCTCGGCTGGTCCCTGCTTTCGGGGGAGATCCAGGAACCGGCGGAGGGGCCGCTCCCGGTGAACGACCTGTTGGCCCAGTCCTCGAGCCGCTTTGCCGCGCCCAAGGACACCGACCTGGCTCGGCTGGTCGAGGGCTATCGCACCGACTGGGAGCGGGTCTCGGGACTCGTCTTTTCCGGCATGCACTGGCAACAGTCGGTCGTCGTGTACGTCAACCGGGCCTCGGATGTCTATCGCCACAACCGGCAAGCCTATCTCGAAGAGTTTCAGCGCGCCGGGGAGGACGAAGATGACCCCGAATCCGCTCCGACCTACCGCACCTACCCGCGAGGAACGGTGATCCTCAAGGAAGCCTTTCGGATCGCCGACGGCCAGTCGGCCACGCCCCTGAACCTCAGTTTGATGGTCAAACGAGAAGCGGGCTTCGATTCGGCCCTGGGTGATTGGGAATTCATCCAAATCGCTGCCGAAGGGGACCTGATCATCCGTGGAACCAGTGAGAACCCGGCGTCGCGAGCCCTGTGCACCGACTGCCACTTGAACATGAAGCACCGCGATTTCGTCTACCACACGGCGGGCGGCCCTTGAGGACCGCGCCCGTGCCGGCATCGCGAATCGTGAACCCCCTGGACCTTGTTCTTACATGGAGCTGAGACATGTCGATGACCCGCTTACTTCGATTTCATGGGCTGAATGTCAAAACGCGGTTGTACCTGCTCTCCCTGTTCCTGTTCCTACCGTTCGGCGGCATCATTCTGTACTTCATGCTCACCGTCAACGAGATCAAGCACCAGGCCAGGGCCGTGTACGAAGACCACTTCATGACCGTGGTGGCGTTGAAGGATTGCCAGTTCGCCATTTCGCAACTGGTGCATGCCGGCGTTGGCCTGTCCTCCGAATCGATTCTCTTCGAGTCCGGTCAGGAGCAGATCCTGGCCTACGGTCAGGGCGAGGACAAGGCTGCCTCCCTGCCGCGCAATTGGACCATGTTCGATCAACGCTACCGCTCGTTGGACATGGCCCTGACCGTGGACCGCAAGGGTGCCAAGACCATTCTGTCCGAGAAAGAGCTGGTGTCCCAGCTTCGCCAGGGGATGGGCCGGTTTCAGGCCTTGCTGGATCAGGTCATCCGGATCATCGGCGACATCGACGAGGACGACTTCGAGGCATCCGAAATCAACGTGCCCGTTTCCGAAATGAGCTATTTGGGGATCGATCTCGAGAACACCATTCAAGATCTGGTTCTTTTGGAGGAACGGAAAGTCCAGGACATCGAGGATCGGCTCGAGCAGCGGGCCTCCCAAGTTCTGTTTCGGGTGCAGATCGCTTTCGTGCTGTTGGTCCTGTTCGGGTTTACCTACCTTTGGTTCCTGGCCCGCTCGGTCGGGGCGCCCCTCAGCGATTTGACCCAATTCTGTGCCGAATTCCTGGAAACCGGCAGGTTGGATCGCGCCATCGATATCGACGGTGATGACGAAATCGGTCGCCTGGGCCGTTATTTCAACGAATTCATGAAAAAGTTCCGCACGCTGCTGAAGCAGATTCAGGCCGGCGCCCACACCTTGAGCGAAGCTTCCCTGGTGCTTTCCGAGCAATCGCGCGAGATGTCGAACCACACCGAACAGCTCAATCAGTACGCCGGCGGGATCGCCGACCTGGTGCGCGAAATGGAGGAGCACGTCGACGATGCCTACCAGGGCGTCGACCAGGTGTCCGTGGGGATCACGGACCTCTCGCGTAACATCTCCGAAATCGACGAGGCGGTCGGACAGATCAGCGAAAACACCACCACCGCGGCCAACGAGAGCCGGCTCGCCGAGAACAAATCCTCGGAAGCGGCCTCCCAGATGGATCAGTTGGAGCAGAGCGTGTCCATGGCGCGCAACATCGTCAGCACCATCGAGAAAATCGCCGAGAGTTGCAAGTTGCTGGCCCTCAACGCCGGTATCGAGGCGGTTCGCGTCGGCGACCACGGCAAGGGATTCACGGTGGTCGCCAACGAAGTCAAGGAACTCTCGAAACAGACCTCGGCCGAGGTCAATGTCATTTCGGGCCATATCCAGGAAATGGTGGATGCGATCGGCGCGGCCAAGGGCCACATGGAGGAGATCGCCAACATCATCCGTCAGGTGGAAAAGAACAATTCCAGCATCGCCGATGCGGTGCACGCCCATCGACAGACCACCAACCGCGCCTCGCACCGCATGGGCGAGAACGCCGAAGCGCTGCGGAAAGTCCAGGCCAGTGTGCAGACCGCCACGGCCCTGTTCCAGAAGGTGGCCGGTTCCAACGCGTCCGAGGGTGCCAGTATTCGCCAATTGGTCACCGTTGCCGAACTGGTGGGTCGCAATGTCGCGGTGGTGGATGGTCACACGGCGCAATTGGCACAAATGGCGGAAAAACTACGGGAAAGCGTGGCGGGTTATCAGGTCTGAAGTGGGTGAGCCTGTCGCGCGAGCCTAGACCCTCGGTGTGGATTTACTCGTCAGCTAGACGGTGTGCCGTTTTGTTCGGTTTTTCCTGGAAATGATTGATTTGGGCGGGAAAAAGGTTTCCCCCGGCGTCGCTGCGGTATTACAATGGCGCTCGTGTCCCGAGACCTGCGCTCACGTGGCTTTTCTCCTGTTGTCACTTCGGGTTGGCCTCGATCGTCGTGTAAGTGGGATGCATCTGGGTTGCGTGGAGGCCTAAGAATGTTTTCTAGCTCTACAAGATTTTTTCCGATTGCAGCACTTCTCGCTGTCGCCGTGTTCACCTCCTCCTGCGGCACCGGTCAAGAGGCTCAGGCCCAAGCGCCCGCCTTTCCGCCGGCGGTCGTCGCCATTGCCGAACCCATGGTCAAGGAAATCGTGACCTGGGACGAATTCACCGGCCGTTTTCAACCCGTGGACCGCGTGGAGATTCGCGCGCGCGTCAGCGGATATCTCGAAGAGATTCGCTTCGAAGACGGCGAGATCGTCGAGAAGGGCGACGTGTTGTTCATCATCGATCAGCGTCCCTTCCGCATTGCCTTGGCCCAGGCCCAGGCGGATCTGGACCAGGCGCGTTCCCAAGTCACCCTGGCCGAAAAGGAATACGAACGCGTCGCGGGCCTTCGCAAGAGCCGCGCGGTCTCCGCCGAAGAGCTGGATCGCCGCACCCAGGAATTGGCCGTGGCCCGGGCCCGCGTCACGGCGCTGGCTGCGGGCGTCGAGGATGCCGAACTGAATCTCTCCTTCACCGAGGTTCGCGCCCCCATCAGCGGACGGGTCAGCGAGCGCAAGGTCACCCTCGGCAACCTGATCAGCGGCGGCTCGGCGGGCAGCACCCTGTTGACGACGGTCGTGTCGTTGGATCCCATCTACTTTTATATAGAGGCCAGCGAGGGCGATTTGCTCAAGTACGCCCGGGTCGATCCCATGGGCGTGGGTCCCGGCGTGCGGCAGCGGCGCACCCCGATTCACGTTCAATTGATGGATGAAGCCGATTTCGGTCATCGCGGCCACATCGATTTCATCGACAACGAGATCGATCCTTCCACCGGCACCGTTACCGTGCGCGGCGTGTTTCAAAACCCCAACCATTTGCTGAAGGCCGGCTTGTTCGGTCGCGCCCGCCTGGTGGGATCCGCACCCTTTCAGGCCGTGATGGTGCCCGACACCGCCATCGTCACCAGCCTGGGCCGCAAAGTGGTCTATACCCTGAACCAGGAGCAGATCGTGACGCCCCGCCCGGTGGAATTGGGCACCCTGTACGAGGGAGATTTGCGCGTGATTCGCGCCGGTCTCGAGCCTGGCGAAAAGATCATCGTGACCGGTTTGGCCAAGATTCGACCGGGCATGCCCGTACAACCTGAAGAGAAAACCATCGAAGAACTGCGTCAGCAAGCCGGAGCCGGTCCCGCACCGGGCTCCTGAGCCGCCTTGTACCTCACCCGGAAACCCTTTACCGATCAGGTTTATCTGTCAGGAAGCTTGCCAGCATGAAATTCACGCATATTTTTGCCGATCGACCCATTTTTGCGACGGTGCTCTCGCTGCTGATCGTGATCGTGGGTGCGATTTCCTATTTCACCCTGCCCGTCAGTCAAATGCCCCAGATCGCGCCGCCGACCATCGTCGTGTCGGCCAACTACCCCGGCGCCAGCGCCGCCACCATTTCCGACACGGTGGCCACGCCGCTGGAACAGGCGATCAACGGCGTCGAGAACATGCTCTACATGCTCTCGCAGTCCACCGGTGACGGCCAGATGCAGTTGACCATCACCTTCGAGTTGGGCACCGATCTGGAGGAGGCCCAGGTCCTGGTGCAGAACCGCGTGGCGATCGCCGAACCGCGCCTGCCGGAGGAAGTGCGGCGCATCGGCGTCACGACCCAAAAGAGTTCGCCCAACCTGATGATGGTGATTCACCTCTTTTCGCCGGATAACAGCTTTAATCAGTTGGACATCGGCAACTACGCGACGTTCCGGATGAAGGACGTGTTGGCCCGGGTCGAGGGTGTCGGTGATATTTTCGTCTTCGGTTCCGCCGATTACGCGATGCGGGTCTGGCTCGATCCCGACCGCCTCCACAGCCTGAACATGACCGCCGGCGACGTGATCGAAGAGCTGCGCGCCAAAAACGTGCAGGTCGCCGCGGGTGTGCTCAACCAACAGCCGCAGCCCCATCCCAGCGCCTTCGAACTGAGCGTCCAGACCCAGGGTCGCCTGCAGTCGCCGCAGGAATTCGAGGACATCATCATCAAGGCCGAAAACGGCCGGGTCGTCAAACTGGGCGACGTGGCCCGCATCGAACTGGGTGCCCAGACCTACGCCACGCGCAGCTACCTCAACGCCTATCCCGCCGTGGCCCTGGCCATCTTCCAGCGGCCCGGGACCAATGCGATCGCCACCGCCGACGAACTGCTCGAGCTGACCGCGGGGTTCGCCGAGAACTTCCCGCCAGGCCTGGCCTACGACGTGGTCTACAACCCCACGGCCTATGTGGAAGAGTCGATCGTCGAAGTGTACCGGACCCTGGCGGAAGCGATCATCCTGGTCGTGTTGGTGGTGTTGCTGTTCCTGCACTCCGTGCGTGCCGCGCTGATCCCGATCGTCGCCATTCCGGTTTCGCTGATCGGCACCTTCGCGGTGTTGGCTTCCCTGGGCTATTCACTCAACACGCTGACCCTGTTCGGGTTGGTGTTGTCGATCGGGATCGTGGTCGACGATGCGATCGTCGTCGTGGAGAACGTCGAGAGGAACCTGCGCAAGGGCATGTCGCCACGGGATGCCGTGCACACCAGTATGGACGAGGTGGGCATCGCCCTGGTCGCCATGGCACTCGTGCTGGTCGCCGTGTTCCTGCCGGCCGTGTTCATTCCCGGGATTTCGGGCCAGTTCTACCGCGCCTTCGCGATCACCATCACCGTGTCGACCGTGATTTCCGGCTTCGTGTCGCTGACCCTTTCGCCCGCGTTGGCGGTCATTCTGCTGCGGCCCCACAAGGTCGAAGAAAAGGTCCCGTTGTGGCGCATGCCGTTCCACTTCATCGTCACCAACTTCGAACGTATCCTGGTTCGCCTGACCGCCGGCTACGCCGCCCTGATCAAACGTCTGGTGCGCATGGGCGCGCTGGCCTTCGTGATCTACCTGGGCCTGATCGGGCTGACCTGGTTCCAGTTCGACCGCACGCCCACCGGGTTCATTCCCCCGCAGGACCAGGGCTACTTCATCTGCGCCATGCAGTTGCCGCCCGGTGCCTCGCTGGAGCGTACCGACAAGGTCGTGCGCGAAGCCATCGATCGCTTGCTGGCGGTCGAGGGCGTGAGGAACACCGTGGCCTTCGGCGGCTTTTCCGGGGCGACCTTCACCAGCGCTTCCAACGCCGCGGCGATCTTCATCACGCTCGAGGATTTCGAGACGCGCGAGGCCAAGGGCGTGACCTTCGACGGGCTGCTCGGCCAACTCAACGGTGCCGTGGCCCAAATTCAGGAAGCCTTCACCATCGTCATTCCGCCGCCCGCCGTGCAGGGCATCGGCAACGGCGGCGGCTTCACCATGATGATCCAGGATCGCGAGGGCCAGGGCTACGACGCCCTGCTCGGCGCCACCTGGGCCATGGCCGGTGCCGCGATGCAGGATCCCTCGGTGTCGATGGCGTTCACGACGTTCGAGACGCAAACCCCACAGCTCTACCTGGATGTGGATCGGGAGCGGGCCGAGCGATTGGGCGTCGACATCAGCGAATTGTTCCAGACCCTGGAGGTCTTCCTGGGTTCGGCCTACGTCAACGATTTCAACATGCAGGGCCGCACCTTCCGCGTGGTGGCCCAGGCCCAGTCCGACAAGCGACTGACGCCCGACGACATCCTGCGCCTGAACGTGCGCAATCGCGAAGGGCTGATGGTGCCGACCGGTTCCGTGGCCAGCATCGCGGACCACTACGGGCCCTCGCGCGTGCCGCGCTTCAATCTCTACTCCGCCGCGGCCATGCAGGGCAACATCACGCCGGGCTACAGTACCGGCCAGGTGTTGGACAAGATGGAGCAGTTGGCGACGCAGGTGTTGCCGCGCGGGTTCTCGTTCGAGTGGACCGACCTGGCGTTGCAGCAGCGCAAGGCCGGGGATACCGCCGGATTGGTGTTCGGATTGGCCGTGCTGTTCGTTTTCCTGTTGCTGGCCGCCCAGTACGAGAGTTGGTCGCTTCCGCTGGCCGTCATCCTGATCGTGCCCATGTGCCTGCTTTCGGCCATCACCGGTGTCATCATCGCCGGCATGGACAACAACATCCTGACCCAGATCGGCTTCGTCGTGTTGATCGGACTCGCCAGTAAGAACGCGATCCTGATCGTCGAATTCGCCAAGCAGCAGGAGGATCGCGGGTTGGATCGGTTCACCGCCGCGATCGAGTCCGCCCGTCTGCGCCTGCGCCCGATCCTGATGACCTCGTTCTCCTTCATCCTGGGCGTGATTCCGCTGGTGTTTGCCACCGGGGCGGGCGCCGAGATGCGTCAAGCCATCGGCATCGCCGTGTTCAGCGGCATGTTGGGCGTGACCTTCTTCGGACTCTTGCTGACCCCGATCTTCTATACCATTACCCGCACACCGCTGTTCTCGCGAAAGAAACAGGCGACCGAATCTGCAGATGAGCAGACACCGCCACCGTCGCCGACACTCGGGGAAGCGGCGCTGAACCAACCAAGGACGGATTCATGATTTGGATTGCCGAATGGAGAAGGCGTTGGCGAACCGGCGCCGTCGTGGCCGTGATCGGCTTCGGCCTGCCGCATTGCGCACCGGTGCGCCCGTACCAGATACCCGAGTCGCCCGAAATCCAGGACACGGCGTTTATCGCGGTGGAGAATCCACGCATTCGGACTGGGGAGCCCGTGGCCACGTGGTGGACCGAGTTCGAGGATACCGATCTGTCGCGGTTGATCGATCGGTCGATGGCCCACAACCACGATGTCCGTCAGGCCCTGGCTCGGGTGCGCGAGGCCCGTGCACTTTCCCGAGCGTCGGGATTCGATCGCTATCCGACGGCCACATCGAACCTGAGCGCGACGCGTGAACGCGCCAGTAAGGAGAGCCTGACCGGCGATTTCTTCGATCCCGAGTACAGCAGCTACAGCCTGGGTCTCAGCGCCAGTTGGGAACTCGACCTATTCGGCCGGGTTTCCCAGGGGATCGCCGCGGCCGAAGCGGGCGAGGGCTTTTCGAACGCCGATCTGGCCGATACCCAGGTGGTGGTGGCCGGCGAAGTGGGCATGGCCTACATGGGTCTGCGCGGTGCCCAGTACCGTCTCGACGTGGCCCGTCGCAATGTCGCCAACCAACAACAGACCTACGACATGATCCGGGACCTGGCCGAAGGCGGACGCAGCAGTGACCTGGACGTGGTCCGCGCCGAAGCCCTGCTCTCCCAGACGCGCGCCGCCATGGCGCCGCTCGAGGCCGAGATCGATCGCAACCTCAACCGGTTGGCCGTGCTGACCGGTCAACCGCCCGCGGCCTTGCGCGAAAACCTCTCGCAGGTGCGGCCCTTGCCCAGCCTTCCGGCGAGTGTCGATGTGGGCGATCCTGCGAGCCTGTTGCGGCGCCGGCCCGACATACGCCGGGCCGAACGCGGGTTGGCTCGGGTGTCGGCCCAGTACAACCTCGAAGCCACCGACATCTTTCCCCGGGTTTCCATTCTCGGCAGTTTGGGATTCCTCGCCACCAATTTCTCCAACCTGCTGTCGAGCGATGCCGTGACCTACAGCATCGGACCGTCCATCGATTGGGCGGCCTTCGATCTGGGCCGGCAGCGCGCCGAGGCCGAGGCGGCGGACGCCCGGGTCGAAGGCGCTTTGGCGGCCTACGAACAATCCGTGTTGCTGGCGCTGGAAGATGTGGACACCGCACTTTCCGCGTTCGCTCGCGAAGAGCAGCGCCGTCAGGAGCTGCAGGTGGCCGCACGCGCCAGCGCCCGCGCGGTGGAATTGGCGCGGCTGCGGTTCGATGCCGGGCTGGACTCGTTCCTCGACTTCCTCGATGCCGAGCGGACCCTGCTCAACGCCGAGCAGGCGCTGGCCGAGTCCGAGGTGGGCGTGGCGACGCGATTGGTGACGGTCTACAAGGCATTGGGCGGCGGTTGGAACATCGCCCCCGAGGGCGCCGCCGGCGAAGGTGCCGCCACCCCCGGCGAATGACCCCGAAGTACCCGCCTGTGCGTAAGTGACGCAACGCCTGCAGGTTGAGCAGCCTGCCTTACCGGCCCTACTCCACCAATCGAAGCTCGTCATCAGGGAGTGCCCGCATCCTGGAGAGGGTCGCCATGGCGGTAGGTTGGGCTGCCAGCCCGACGCGTCGAAGCTACCCAAGCAACGGTAAACAATGACACCAAAGTGCGAAGCCTCGCATCTCCCTCATCGAAGTCGTTGGGTCCCAATTCCCCGCATCGCGAGAGGGGCGTCGTCTCGGTAGGTTGGGCTGCCAGCCCGACTCATCGAAGCGTGTTGATTGGCAGTGCCCGCATTCAATGAGGGTCGTAAAGCCTGTAGGTGGAGCAGCTTGCTCCACCAATCGAAGCAACCCAGACAACTACAATCAATTGCGCCAAAGAGCAAAGCACAGAATCTCCCACGCAACCCCTATTCGAAGTCGGAAAGGTTGAGTCCCTGCATTGTGAGAGGGGCGTAAAGCCTGTAGGTGGAGCAGCTTGCTCCACCAATCGAAGCAACCCAGACAACTACAATCAATTGCGCCAAAGAGCAAAGCACAGAATCTCCCACGCAACCCCTATTCGAAGTCGGAAAGGTTGAGTCCCTGCATTGTGAGAGGGGCGTAAAGCCTGTAGGTGAAGCAGCTTGCCATACCTGCTGTGCTCCACCTACTTGCGTGATGATCCTCCCTCGATGCGGGAACTTTATGTATTGCTGCTGCGTTGGCGCGTTGCGCGGCTGATGCGCGGCTTCGTTCTTTGGTGTAATGGTTTGCTGTTGCTTGGGTAGCTTCGACGCGTCGGGCTGGCAGCCCAACCTACCGAGACGACGCCCCTCTCGCGATGCGGGGAATTGGGATCCAACGACTTCGATGAGGGAGATGCGAGGCTTCGCGCTTTGGTGTCGTTGTTTACCGTTGCTTGGGTAGCTTCGACGCGTCGGGCTGGCAGCCCAACCTACCGAGACGACGCCTCTCTCGCGATGCGGGGAATTGGGATCGAGCGACTTCGGAGAGGTTCGATGAGGGAGAAAATGTGCTCCGCTCTTTGGTGTAATGGTTTGCTGTTGCTTGGGTAGCTTCGACGCGTCGGGCTGGCAGCCCAACCTACCGAGACGACGCCTCTCTCGCGATGCGGGGAATTGGGATCGAGCGACTTCGATGAGGTTCGATGAGGGAGAAAATGTGCTCCGCTCTTTGGTGTAATTGCGTGGGGTTGCTTGGGTAGCTTCGACGCGTCGGGCTGGCAGCCCAACCTACCGAGACGACGCCCCTCTCGCGATGCGGGGAAAGCGGAATGAGCGACTTCGATGAGAGAAAAGGGGCTTCGCACTTTGGTGTCGTTGTTTGCCGTTGCTTGGGTCGCTTTGGAAAAACAGGATGCGATCGAGCGAAGCGAGCCTGCCCGCCCGAACACATCCCCGGAATCACCGCCACTACAGCGAGTGATACGACCGCCAGTCACACCCCCGATCCGGGTCGGCAAACCGACCCGGTGGCCGGGACGGCTACTGCCGGCTGCGGGCTTCCACTTCCTCGGGGCTACCCATGCGTCGCTGGTAGTAGTCGATGATGATGTCGTAGACTTCCGGATGCTTTTCGGCCAGGTTGTGGAGTGCCGAACTGTTGAGTTCCAAGGCTTCCACATTGTCCATGGCGGTCAGCGTGGCCGTTCTGGTCTTGCCGGTGACCAAGCCGATTTCGCCGAAGAAGGCGCCTTCTTCCAGGATGCGGACCTGCTCGTTGTGATTGGCCTTGTTGCTGACGTACACGCGCAGGTTCCCGTGGACCAGGACCATCAGGCTGGCGCCTTTCTCGCCCTCGGTGAACACGATTTCGCCGGGTCCGAACGAGCGCATTTCCAACATGTCCAACAGGGGTTTCAGCTCGTTTAGAGAGAACAGGCGGAACAACGGGGAGTTGACCAGGGCGTCGAGTTCCTGTGTTTCCTGCGGCGGTTCGATCGTCGTCTCGATCTCGTCGGCCTGGGGGTGGTAATGTTTGCCATGGGTGATGATCAATTCATCGGTGGCTTCCACCAGGCGGATACCCTCGTCGGGCGTGGCGAACGTCTGGTGCTTTTCCGGGGGCGGTTCTTCGGCGATTTTCGTGGCGACAATGTGTTCCTGCTCCTGGATTTCCCCGACCTTGTCCGGAAACAACCGCTTCATGTGTTTGAGGGACGCCAGCGCCTTGGTATAGAAGCCCGCGGTCATGAACTGTTGGACGATTTTGCTCAGCACGCTGTAGCTTTCGCGCTTTTTCCCGAGCTTGTAGAGCAACTCCGCCTGTTGTTTGCGAAAGAAATGGTTGCTCGGCTCCCGCGAGAGAACCTCGTCCAGACAACGCAGGGCGGCGTTGAATTTCTGTTTGGCGATCAATTGGTTCACTTTCATGACATCTTTGGTCATCAATCCCACGGTTATCCTCCAAGTTATGATTTTCTGGCGGCACGGGTAGGGGCAGCCCGACGCGGCGCCGACCTCGGCGACGATGAGTGGCCCGACAGCTTCGGTTCGAACGGCCTTTTCGGTTCGAGTCTTACCTGTTTGGGAGACCGAGGTTCGTGAAACGATCTCGCGATCGGATGCCGACGTTCGTGACGATAACTGCTGGGTCCGCATTGTAGCTCTTGTCCAGCCAAAGCCCAAGGTCAACCGACACAGTTTGTGCATCTTGAAGCGATGGAATCCTGAAAGAAATCGATCGGGTTCAACAGAATGCGTATTCGCGCTGTTGTTTTCATTCCCGCGGTTGTATGCTATAGGCGTGCTGGCATTTTTTTACTTCTCGAACCGCGGATAAATTCGATGCCGAACGATACTCGACCACTACCCCAGGAAAAGCCCGTTCAGGATGCGTCGAAAAGTGAGTCCGGTGGCCTCTTTCAACGGGAGGAGTCCGTGTTGGCACGGGCCCAGGCCGTTTTGGACGATTCCGGCACCGACGATCCGGCCCAATTGCGAGAAGAGATGGCCCTGTTGGCCAAGGGCTACCGCAAGCTGTTGCGTCAGACCGAGCGCTTGACCCGTATCAGCGATCGCCGTCAAAACAAGTACTACCGCGTTTCCAACGACCTGGAGTTTCACCTGGAGCGCCACGTGGGCGAGGCCATCAAGGACGAGATCCTCAAGGCGCCGCTTTCGGTGGAACGGGTGCGGATGCGCGAACTGGTCGTCGCCTTTCTCGATATTCGCGGGTTCTCTTCCTTTGCCGAGTCCCTGGAACCCGACCAGGTGATTCATTTCCTGAAAAGTTACTATGAGTACAGCCTGGCCATCGTGCACGAACACGGCGGTTTGGTGAAGTGTTTCATGGGCGACGGTGTTATGCTGGTATTCGGGTTTCGCCATCCCGAAACCGCTTCCGACCGAGCGCTGGCCTGTGCGCGCCAGTTGGTCGAACATCTGCCGCGGTTTCGCGAGCGTTGCGGCTGGCCGATTCAGGTCGGAATCGGGTTGCACCACGGCCCGACGGCGGTGGGTACCATCGGCACCGACAAACGCGCCGAGTTGGCGGTGATCGGCAGCACCGTCAATATCGCCAGTCGCATCGAGTCGATGACCAAACAGCTCAAGTTACCGGTGTTGTTCAGCGAGTCGTTCAAGGACCACCTCAGGAATACGGAGGAAGGGATCGTCCAGGCGGCCGAGGTCACACTGCGCGGCTTGACCAAATCCAGTCGGCTCTACACCTTCGAGGATCTCCTGCTGGACGAAAACGCGTAAGCACGCCGCGCCCATCGCCCCAATCGAGGTACCAAATGGCCTATGGGGTCCCCGTCCGTTTTCGCGTGGTTCGGGTCAACAGCTTGCGTCTTCACGAGTTGAAAGCACCAGGCCGCCCAAGACGCGGTAGGGGAGGGGTGCGCCCTTCTCGTATCACAACCGCAAGGGGTCGGTCTGCGGAGATCGAAACCGCAACCCGCGAACACCCAAAATGTGCGCTAGCTCGTGGTTGTGATCGTTGAAAAACGGAACACTCATGTATTTGTGATATATTACGACTGTTTGCGGGGGATGCGGGCTGGCTTTCGCAGCGACTGTTGCACATCTGATTTTCTATTTCGAGCGAGCTTTTTTCCGGTTCGTGCCTCTTGGCGGCCCGCCGGCACCACCTGCCGGCGCCATGGCATCCAGCCGAGTCGCACGCCGGGTTGTCGTTCTTTCATTCGATATCGATCTCTCTTCGTTGTATTTGTTCATTTCTTTCCTCTACCGCAGCCGCTACCTTCCCCGATTCATTTTTTGGAGGAGAAAGATATGTCTCTATGCTTGAGGGCCTGCCTCGCAGGTCTCTTGGTATGGGTGCCTCTCTGGGCCCAGGTCCCTTTCCACCACTCCCAATTGGGTGACAAAACCAACGGTGAGGAAGAGGCCATCAACCGCCGCGTCCAATGGTTCGCCGAGCGCCGCGGTTTGGACAGCACCCCCAATCCCAACGAATATTGGCGGAAAGCCATCACCGACACCCAGAGCCTGGCGGCGGAAACCGGATCCCGTTCGCCCGGCGCCATCTGGGTCCCTCGCGGACCCGCATCCATGACCATGCTTTCCTGGGACATGGGCCGGGTGGCCGGTCGGGTCAGTGCCTTCGCACACGACCTCGACGACGATCAATTGCTGTATCTCGGGACCGCTTCGGGCGGGCTCTGGCGCTCCACCGATGGTGGCAACAACTGGACGTCCATCTTCGACCAGGTGGGCACCCAAACGATCGGGGCCATCTGGATTCAACCCGGTTCGCCCAAGACGATTTGGGTCGGTACGGGGGAGCAGGGTAGTAGCTGCACCGGTTACATGGGCATGGGCTTGTACAAGTCCACCGACGGCGGCAACACCTGGCAGGCCTCCAACGGCGCGGGCGCCGGCCGCCTTGCCGCGACCTCGGTCGTCGCCATCACCGGCCATCCGACCGACAGCCAGGTCCTGCTGGTCAGCGGCGAGCGCGATTGTGTGGATCAGTGGGACGCCCCGGGCGGCATTTTCCGGTCCGCGGACGGTGGCGGCTCCTGGACCAAGGTCCTTTCCGGCTACGTGAACGACGTGCTGGCAGATCCCGAGAATCCCGGCACCTTCTACGCCTCGATCGGTCGTTGGTCGTCGTTGGCGGGCAACGGCATCTACAAATCCACCGACGGCGGCCTGAACTGGGATCGCCTGGAGAACGGGATCCCTTTCGAAAACGACGTCAGCCGCAGCCGGATCGCGATGGCGCCCTCCGACAGCAGCATTCTCTACATGTTGTCCTACGGCAGCGCGGGCGGGCTCTTCCGCACCGAAGACGGCGGCCAGAGCTGGACCCGTCAAAACGCCAATGCCTGTGAGGGCCAGTGTTCCTACAACCTGTGCCTCGACGTGCATCCGGACGATCCCGACACCGTGCTGGTGGGCAGCATCCGCTTCGCCCTGTCCACCAACGCCGGCGTCAACCTGAACTACCTCACTAGCGGTTGGGGCGGTGGCCAGAAGGTTCACCAGGATACCCACGTCGTGTCGTTTCACCGCGGGACCACCGGTTCGCCCGCCAACGGCAACCGGTTCTGGGTCGGATCCGATGGCGGATTGTGGCGGACCGACGACGGCGGCACCAACTTCGTCAACCTCAACGCCAACCTCAACATCACCCAGTTCTACGACATCGCCGTTCACCCCGACAATCCCGAAATCGTGCTGGGTGGTGCCCAGGACAACTCCAGCTCCCGCACCACGGGCACGCCCCTGTGGAACGTCACCATCGTGACCGGCGACGGGTTCATGAACCTCTTCGACCCCAACAACCCCGACATCGCCTTCCAGACCAGCTATCCTTCCTGGAACGGTTCGGGTTACGTGCCGTCGCTGGTGCGTTCCTACAACGGCGGCGAGCCGGGCACCTTCAACTGGCTTTCCATGGACGGGATTCCCACGGGCGAGCCCTGGGGCTGGGTGACACCGTTGGCCAACGCGGCCATTGGCGGAACCACCGACACCGCCATTTTCGTGGGATCCAACCGGGTCTATCGTTCCGTGAACGAGGGTGACAACTGGACACCGATCAGCACCGCCCTGAGTTCCGACCAGATCAGTGTCGTGCACGCGCAGTCGACCGGTTCCGATGTCGCGGTGCTGGTCGGGTACAGCGACGGCAAGGTGGGCATCACCTACAACGGGACCGCGGCTTCGCCCGATTGGCAAGACGTGACCGGCACCCTGCCTTCGAGCTGGGTCGCCGATCTGGCCATGGATCCCGACGACACCAACCGCATTTACATGGTGCGTTCGGCCTTCGGCGGTGCCAAGCTGTTTCGTTCGGACAACAGCGGCGGCACCTGGCTGGAGTTGGGTGCCGGCTTGCCCGACGTGCCCGCCAACGCCGTGGCCGTCGATCCGCTGCAAACCTCGCGAATCTTCGTGGGCAACGACGTCGGCGTCTTCGTTTCCGAGGATTTCGGGGCCAACTTCGTGCCGTTCATGGACGGGTTGCCGCTGGGCACCGTCGTCACCGACCTCGAAATCGACGACGACCCCTACTGGCTGACGCTGGGCAGCTACGGGCGCGGCGTGTGGCAAATCGCCCTGACGCCCTCCGACCTGGGTGTCGAAGGTGGGCCCAACGCCGAGACCTGTTCGGGCCGCGGTGTGTTGGTTTCCGTGACCGCGACCGGCGGTTCCGGTTCCTACAGCTACGACTGGCAGGTCGCCGGCGGTCCGGACACGGACCTGGACCAGTTCGACGACACCAGCCTCGCGAATCCCACGTTCACGCCCAGCGTGAGCGGCCAGTACACCTTGCGCTGTACCGTTTCCGACGGCAGTGGCAGTGCCAGCGCCGATGTGAGCGTTTCCGCGGGCAACAGTCTCGAACTGCTGTGGGTGGCTTCGACCCACTGGCTCGAGACGACCGGTTCGCCAGGCTGGGATCCCCAGTTGGATCTCGACGCCAACGGACGGATCGATCTGCTGGATCTCGTGTTGCGGGTCAACAACCCTGCATGTGACGAGTAATCGGCTGGAGCGTTCGGACGAATCCTGTCTCGTCCGAACCTAAAAACAGGCGCAGCCCCTGTCGGATGTCGGCAGGGGCTGCGCTTCTTTCATGCCTCGAAGCGAATGGTTTCTGTGGGGGAAGGGGAAATCGAGCGTCCGGATCTAGCCGTCAGGGCAGGCTTACCATCGCGGGATGAATCGGTTCGACGTGTCGGCCCGGCAGGCATGCCGCTCGGACCCAACCGACCGGATTTCCGCCGCCAGCGGTCATGCGAGCTCATGAGAGCGCGGGTTGCCAAAGTGCCCCGGGAAGGGGGTGCACGGAAACCTGAACCGGGCTCCTGAAAGCGCCGGGAAGCGCCGACCGAGCGCATCGATCGATCGAACCCATTCCGGCTCTTTCCGGCCTTTACTCGAAGCGTTCCTGAACTTCGAAGGCATCGAAGCGGAGGCGCCATTTGCCGTCGTCGCCTTTGACCCAGCGTTCTTCGGTGATGATGCCGCGGCCCACGTTCATGCGCCAGTCGGCGGAGAGCAGGACGGTCGTCGCGTCGATGACGGCCAGTTTCACGTTGCTGTAGACCAGCTCACCGGCTCCGGAATCGATGAACGAATGCCAGAAGGTGAAGATCTCGTCGTGGCCCCTGTATTCGCCGATGGGTTTGGCTTCCATCAAGGCGTCCTGTTCGTAACCGGCCGCGCAGGCCTCGGCGTTGCCCGCGTTGAACGAGGCGATCCAGGCGTTCGAGGTGGCCGAGACTTCGGCGATCAACGCGGCGCGATCGGAAGTGGAAAGAGTCTCTACGGATGCTTGGGTACTGTGCGTCATGGGTCATCTCCTTGTGGTCGTGATAGTCAAATCGAGGGCGTGATGTTCTTGGGGGAGTGAAGGGCGTTGCGGCGGCGAGGTGCGTCGCCGTCCGTCTGACTGTCCCTATTAAACCTGTGCGAATGTGCAAAAGCGATAGTGGATATTGAGAAGTAATTGTGCAAAAATGGACAGTATGGATTGGAATGATGCACGTTACTTCGTTTTTGCGGTTCGCGAGCGCAGTTTTCTCAAGGCCGGTGCCGAGCTGGGCGTGAGTCACACGACCGTGGCCCGCCGGATCCAGGCTTTCGAGCGCGAATGGGGCGTACGTTTGCTGGAGCGTTTGCCGGAAGGGTTGGTGCCGACCGTCGCGGGCGAACGTTTTCTGGAGCGGGCCCTGCGGGTCGAACGCGAGTTTTTGGCCATGGAGCGCGAAATCGTCGGCCTCGACGCCGGGCTGGCCGGCCAACTCCGCATCACCGCGCCCTACCTTATCTCCCGGTACCTGTTGCCGGCGCTGTGTCGCGAGTTTCGGCGGCTTCATCCCGAGATCGAGCTGCAGTGCATTGCCGCTTTCGAGCGCTTCAACCTGAGCCGGCGCGAGGCCGACATCGCCATCCGCGCCACATCGGCGCCGCCCGAGACGGCGGTGGGCCGCATGGTCGCCCACCTGAGCTGGTCGCTCTACGTGGCCGAATCTGAAGCCGAGGCCTGGTCCGATGCCGACGCGAGCCCGTGCTACATCGGCCTGGACGACGAGCGACCCGAACCCGAGTGGCTGGTCGAAACATTCCCCCAGGCGCGCCTGGGGGCGCGGGCCAACGACCCCATGTTGCTGATCGACATGGTCGAAGGCGGCATGGGCGGTGCGGTGCTGCCGGACTTCGTGGGGGCGTCGGTGGCGGGACTGGTGCGGCTGTGTCGGGTTCCCTCGTGGGATTGCGGCCTGTGGCTCCTGACCCACCGCGACCTGGCCCAGGGCGGTCGGGTGCGTGCATTCAACCAGTTCGCCGCCGACTGGTTCAAACGCAAAAACCTGGAAAATGCCGAGCCTTGATCCCCTGCCTCCAAGAGCGGCGTCGTGTCCGGTAGGCCCACCAGCCGATCCCACCGGCCCTGGCAAACCAATCGAAGTGATCTCTGTCGGGAGTTCCCGCATCATGAAAAGTGTTGCAATTGCAGTAGGTTGGCCCGCTGGGCCGACGCGTCGAAGCAACCCAAGCAACCTCGGCGGATTACGCCAAGGAGCGAAGCCCCAAGACTCGCCTGAATCTCAACCCGAAGCACTTCCTGTTGGGAGTTCCCGAATGCAAAAAATGGCGTCGTGCCCCGTAGATCAACCAGTCTGCCATACCGACCCAGATGGACCAATCGAATCCCTCCCACTAGGGAGTCCCCGCATGCCCAAATGGCCCGCCGCAGCAAGTACGTCCGACCCATCGCACCCACCAAACCTCACCCACCGACCCGATTCGATGGCTTCTGCGGTGTCCAGGTGAGGCAGATCTTCCGCAAGTCGTCGCTGTGGGCCACGACGCCCAGTTGATCGCCGGGTTCGATTGTCGGTTTCGCCTCCGGATTACTGATGATGTGTTCCTCCCCGGCCGGCCCCTCCTGGCGGTAGATACAGATCAGGTTCAAGCCATGCCGGGGTCGCAACTTCAGGTCGGCCAGCGCCTTGTGGAAGAAGCGCTCCGGCGCGGCGATCTTGGCCACGGCGAATCCGGCCTCGAGCGGGACGGCGCCCGACACGTTGGTGTGGACCAGGTTGTAGGCCAGGATGCGGGCCGCGTCGCACGCGGGATTTGACCGGAAATGTGAGCGTGCAACAAAACCCCAACGAAAGTGCTGGGCGAAGACGGCGGGCGGCGGGGACAGGTACGCGTAACCCCTTGATAATAGGGGAGGTGGGCGTGGAGTCGAGAGGTGGGGAGATTCGAAAAAAATGTATTGACAGCGATGAGGGGTTCCACTAGAATTTCGCATTGTCGCCCAGCGAGTGGGCGAAAAACCAATATTCCGGTGTAGCTCAGTTGGTAGAGCAGGTGGCTGTTAACCACCCTGTCCGCGGTTCGAGTCCGTGCACCGGAGCCACCATGAAGGCCGCGAATCGAAAGATTCGCGGCCTTCTCCCGTTTTGGGGCTCGGGTACGAGCGCCCCACGAAACCGCCTGTCCTACAGGGTCTAGCCTCAAACGAAATGCGGCATGGGTCATTTTTCGAGACCTTCGAAGAGACCCCACGGACAGCAACGAGTGGCCCGCAATCTTGTCTGCGATTTCACTTGGACTTCACTTCGCCTTCATTGATTCCGGTTATTAACAAATAAGAACGCGAATGGAGGGGTTGATGGTCGTAAAAAGGGTGGTCGCGCAATTCTTCTTGGCGCTTGCCTGGGTTTTTTTCCTCGGGTGGTCGCGGGTCCATATTCACCAGGCAATCCGGAAAACCTTCCTTCCTGGGTTTTTTAAGTGGGGTGATGTGGCCTCGGTTATGTACAGCCTCTACTTTGGTGTGGCGGTGGTGGTGGTGACTTGTGGTTTGTTGGTCCTAAGGAAATTTAAAACATCCAAATGGAGCGTTGCGGCGACCCTCTTTGGATTCTGGCTGGTTTTTCCCACCTATAAAAAATGGGATGTCACCTGGTTGGATTACATGGGGAGCCCAGAGGAGGAAGTCCGCATCGTGGCGCCCATTCTGCTTTCTGTCGAACACTTTGTGCTCATTGATGTCGATACCCTTTTCCTTCTGGCTAGCACATGTGTATTTTTGTACATTGTTAGGATCATCCAAAAAAAGACAATGTTCGGAAATACGCTTTCCTTTTTTTCCTGGCGGGAAATCGCGCCGTTCTTTTTCTCGGTTTTGGTATTGTTCGTTTGTCTTTACATATCCACTTATTACCTCATCTTGTACGGCATCTACGTCCACCTTTGACCTGATGCGTCACGGCAGTTTCGGCGGAATCACCAGGTCAAACCCTGGATCTACCAATCGTCCCAAGTTAGGAGACCCTGAATGAGCATGACATTGTTGTTTTTATTCACGATTTCTGTACAAGAAAACATATGGACCAACTACTACGTCGGAACCATTGGCGATTCGAACAAGATTCAGATGAGCCTAAGCGGGAATCTGGATAGTGACGACGTGTTGCGGGGCAGCTATTTCTATGAAAAACACGGGATCCCGTTAGACTTAAGACCAAAGGGAAACGACCTGGTCGAATACCACAAAGGTGATCCGACCGGGCGGTTTCCCCTCATTTTCGAAAAAAGTGAATCCGAATTTCAGGGGACCTGGCAATCGGCAGACAAGAAACGGCAATTGCCTTTCCACCTGAAACGAATTTCCGGGAGCCTGATCATTCGAATGGATTCCGATTTCGGAAGTTGTCAATCAGAAGTGCCCGACTTCTTCGGGGCCGGCTCGGCCCTGAAGGCATGGGCCGTCCAACGGCAGGCTCACGAAATCAAAAAACAGGTTCAAAGCCTGACCGAATCCGAATTGCAGCAATTGGAAGGGCCCATTAAGAGTGGCTTTACAATCTCCTACACCATTCACTATTACTCGGAAGCCTTGGTCAGCTTGAACATAGAGCATTCACACTATTCCGGTCCCCTTTACGCCGAAGGCCGCAGCGCGCTTATTCTGGTGGTTTCGGATGGAACGGTCAAAGAGCTCCAGCTCGGGGATCTGCTATTGCCTGGGGCCGAGGCAAAGTTGCTGTCCCGACTGTCCGGCGCACTGGAGGAAAGCCTGGCTGCAAGAGACGGTGATGAACCCATGACGACGGAAGACTTCGGGGACATCCCCTTTCTGATCACCCCCCTGCACATTCGATTCATTTTCGATCGCGATCCTGACAACGATGCCATTTTTCCCTACCGCGATCTGGTCGGGCTCTTGGATCCGCAGAGCACGGTCGGTCGTTTTCTACCCAAAACCGACAAATAAGTTGCCCTGTTCCTGCCAATCGTCAGCCCATAAGCCACCAGATCCCCACCGGCCTGACTTGAAAATCGCCATGGCCTGTCGTGGTGATTTCCCGAATTACCTAGTCCCGATTTTATGAATAACCGGCATGACCGCGCCTCTCTAACCATGGAACGAGTCGCTCCGGCACTCGAGGGCAAGGCAAAGCGGGATGCTCCGTGAGTGGGGCCAGTCGAGAGGTTCGATAATGGCTCGACTCCGTTAACTCCGTGACCTCCGTGGTAAAAATCCGCAGTCACCCCAAGTCGGGATGGAAACGACTCCTTCGACTCACCTCTCTACCATGGATAACCCGAATACTCCGCCGCCACATTTCACGTTAAAATGATTAACATGCTAACGAATTGTCCGCCGAGGAGCCCTTCCCATGACCAAACCCGACCCGCTCCACCTCGACCAGCAGCTCTGCTTCGCCTTGTACTCCACCTCGCTCGCCGTGACCAAGATGTACAAACCCCTGCTCGAATCACTCAACATCACCTACCCCCAGTACCTGGTGCTCCTGGTCCTGTGGGAAAAAGACGGCATCCCACTCAAAGAGCTGGCTCGGCGACTCCATCAAGACCCCGGCGCGATGACACCGATCGTCAAGCGACTGGAGGGCATGGGCCTGTTGGCGCGCCGGCGCGCGGCGAAGGACGAGCGCAACTTGGCCATCGAGCTGACCGAAGCCGGTCGGGACCTCAAACGTCAGGCAAGGAAAGTAAACGCCGAAATCGTGAAGGCCTGTGACATGTCGGGCGATGAAATGGTGGAACTCAGAACGGCCCTGATCCAATTGCGCGACCAAATCGCACGCTGAATTCAAACCCAACTCATTTGAATACAAATGCTTGAAATTTCCTCTCGAAAATGTGTTGCGCGCGAATGATTAATGCGTTAATTTTATTTGCATCAACCGCGCACGATGCACGAGAGGGCAGGGGCCTGGAGTGCCGCGCGTGCGCCTAGACGATTTGTTCGTTAAAGTTAAGCGCGTTAATTAAAAGCCCAAGGAGTTCCCGATGAAAGTTCTCTACACCGCTTCCGCAAGTGCTACCGGCGGCCGTGACGGCCGTGTCCACTCCAGTGACGGCATTCTCGACGTTCGACTCACCACGCCCAAAGAGCTCGGTGGACCCGGAGGGGAAGCCACCAATCCCGAGCAACTGTTCGCCGCCGGCTATTCCGCCTGCTTTCTGAGTGCCCTGCGCTATGTCGCCGGTAAGAAAAAACAGAAATTGCCCGAAGACACCGCGACCACCGCGCGGGTCGGGATCGGACCCGTCCCTTCCGGATTCGCGCTCGACGTCGAACTGCAGATTCAAGCGCCCGGTTTCGATCCGGACCTCCTGAAAGAGTTGGTGGAAGCAGCCCATGTCGTCTGCCCCTATTCTCACGCAACCCGCGGCAACATCGACGTGCGCCTGATCCTCACCTGAATCCGCTCCAATTTCCGGTGCAAAGTGGGGGACAGGCAAACGCAATTGCCAGAAACCATTGCGGTTGTTCAAGCCTGTCCCTCAATCCTCCTCGAACCTTCTGTTTTCTTCAAGCATGTTTCCAGGGTTCCTCCCTTCCTGGCTTCCTGCTTTTGTTCGCGGAAGTACCCGACACCTACCGGTGATTCGATTTCCGCGTTCGATCCCAGTCAAGGCATCGCGATACCGGTCAAGGTGAATGCTCTCATGGCGAAGAGCCCGAAAAATCCGAGGCTTCCATAGGCACCGTGGTTTTCCGCAAAGGCCTCTCGGATGGCAAATGCCGTTTGCAACGTGTTGCCGACGTGTTGGCAACGCGTTGGAACCGAGGCGCTAGCGCGATACCTTCTTCGTCGCGAACTGCCGAACCTTGTGACAATGATCCCAAACAAGTTGAAATAAACAACTTGACTGTTATTTTTGGTTGCCTGTCATGTGAAAGATAACCATTTTTATTTGGCATTTTTGTTGCCCCTCTGCTCTGAAAAACATCCGGCCTGATTCCGTGATCAGCGAGCCCACCGGGAATGCCGGCACCGATTCGGTGTCCGGCCAGGTGATCCACACATTGCACGGTCGTTCCGCAGGGCATCGTATGAAGGTCCCTTGTGAGAACGCCGGAATCCGCCATCGGCCGGCACCTTCGACCATTTCCCTTCGCGACCACCATCAAACCAGGAGAGAGGCAATGAGAAATGTAAGTCACCTATTGGCCAAGGACATTTTGATCGGGTTCATCCTGTTCGCTGTGGTTCCCCAACTCATGGCTGCGGAGGATTTCGCTGAATTGGAAGCGGATCCCGTCGGCATGAACTGGAATCTTTCCGAAGAATACGACATGGTTTTTCTGACCATCAGCGGGCCAAACTACTTCGAAGCGGAATATACCTTCGAACATGGAGAACGCGTCGGAATCCATCTCTATGACGAGCGCGGCAACCTCTTGGAAGACGGCGTCTATACCTACCAAATGACAGCATACCGCCTCGAGAGCAGCCGAATCTTCGACATTCTTGCTCGAGTGCGCGAGAACCAGAGCCCGGAGGAAATGCGCCTGGCCTTGCGCACATTCGGCGATCCCACCTCGGTTCAGGTTCAAACCGGAACCTTCGCCATTCAAGGTCGCGTCCCCTTGGTGCCCCATGAGGATGAAACGACGGACCAGGATGAGCTTGAGCGCGCCCTGGTTTACACAGATGACATAATCGTAATGGGCAGTGAGTGTGTCGGCGTAGATTGCGAACAAAACGAGAGCTTCTCATTCGACACAATCCGACTCAAAGAAAACAATTTGCGCATTCACTTCCAGGATACTTCCAGTAACACGGTCTACCCTACCGTCGATTGGCGCATCGTCGCCAATGATTCCAACCCGCATGGCAACGCGTTGTTCGCCATCGAAAACGCCGACTCCAACGTTCGGATCATGACCCTCCGTGCCAATGCCGGCGAGAACTCGCTTTACGTCGACGATCAGGGGGAAGTGGGTCTCGGCACCTCCAATCCACAAGAGATGCTTCACTTGATGGATGGCAACTCGCCTTCCGTCAGGCTGGATCAGGACGGCAGCTCTGGATTTACGGCACAATCCTGGGATCTTGGCGGAAATGAAACGAATTTTTTCATTCGCGACGTGACCAACAGTGAGCAACTGCCCTTCAGGATTAGGGCTGGAGCCGGACAGAATGCCCTTTATATCAATACCGACAACCGAATCGGCTTCGGTCTCGCCAACCCCGAATCCTATCTCCATGTCAAACCGGCTGGCGCTTACAATGACATGCTGAGACTTGAAACCGCCGGTTTCCCCCAAGTTATCTATGAACGGAATGACGCCAACACGCCTTTCACCTGGATTTCCGGTATGGACAATGACAGAGCCTGGGTCATCCGGCCCGATGACAATTCAAACAATGTTTTTTTTAAGGTCGATACCCAAGGTGACGTGACCCTGTATGACGATTTGACCATCGATTCGCTGATCGCAAACAACACGGTTTTTGCCAACAACGTCAGCTCGCCGAACGCCACGTTCTCGAACACCTTGACCGCCCAAACGATCACGGCCACCACCATCAACTACACCAACCTCGTGCAAAACTCGCCTAGAGGGCTCGCGCGCCAAGTGGATACGGGGGTACTGCTCGATGGAATGGAGAACCTCGATTTCTACACCTACGGGACTGAAAACGGTGTCGTCTTCGCGCCGAACGCATTGGCGTTCAACCGGTTGCTTGGCGGTCTCTCGGCCAACGAAAGCAAAGGGGGGATTTCCATCGGCAACCTGGCGACCGCGGCCATGGCAGGCGTCAAGGAGTTGGTTCAGCAATTGGCCGCACGCGACGAAGACATCGCAACCCTGCAAGATCATGCCGCCCACCTGGAGAAACGACTGATCGCCTTGGAAGCACGGTTGAGCGAGTGCGAATGCGTGAAGAATTCAAGCAAAAAAGCTGGAGAACCGGCGGACGCCACGATGGAGATGGGGGATCGGTGAGGACGGGGTGAATCGGCCGGCCGTGCTGAATTGGCCGGCCGCGCTGTTTCACCCATCGATCATCGGCGTTGCCTTGACCTGAGCATTTTCGCCTGAGTCTTGGGCCCGCATCCCAAAATCGAGCGATCCGGCGCCTCTCGAGGGAAGACTTGGTTTTTGGTTCCATGCCTTCTCGATTCGAGCGGTTGACGCTGTCAGGCGATAGAGACCTGGCAGCGTCTTTTCACTTTGTGTTCGCCCTTCCCAGACCAACTCTGGACCTGTGGTTTCGTGCGGTCATGTCCGAATGGTGTCCGGCAAGGGTCCTGTCGGGCGCACCCGCCGACCTGTGAATCAGTGCGACGAACCCTTCCCAGAAGTCTGAGCCTATTGGGATACATCTTCCTCCCCCTCCTTTCAGGCCGCGCGGGTGGCCTCTTACGATCCAGCATGAACCCTGGATGGATCCAAGCCGGGAAATCGTCCGGATCGACCCTTCGAGGGAGACGTCCCATGACCTCCCGTGACGACAAGGCCCTATGTTCGCAGTTGGTTTCTTGGGTTTTTCCCTTCCTGGCTTCCGGATTTTGTTCACGGAAGTTCCCGCTACCTACCGGTGCTCCAATTTCGGCATTCGTTCCCGATCCTCGCGCCGTATTTGCCAAATCAAGGCGCGGCAGCCTTTTCCTGTTCCCAAAGGCACGGCTCAACCGATCTGTTCCGTCGACATTCGCGACGACCCTCGGCGAACCCGGATTCGGTCGGTGCATTCCTTATTATTAAAGCCAACGCCGCCGCAAGCCGAAGGACCAAGCGTACTCTTCCTAAATAAGGGTGCGGCCAATATTTCGGCGCTTACCTGGGAAGTACGGTATTAGTGGTCAGCCATGAATAATAACCGTGGTCTTGTAGTGAATGACTGAAGGGAATGTGAAAAAAGGGAGCTGGGTTTTTTGTCTATGGGCCTGGATTCCTGTTTGTTAGATACTAGATCATGCAAGAGGGTTCAGGGATGACTGAAAATCGACGTGTTAACGGTGGAATTGTTTCCAATTTTAATAATAATACTAAAATTAGCAAAAAAATAGCGTACGGGTTTGGTTTTATTTTGATACTGTTGCTAATTGTTGCCGCCTTTTCTGTTTTTGGCCTTCTTAGTGCCAATCGAAATTTCAAGACCTATCGAAGTTACGCCCTGCAGACCAACCAGATGGGACGTGTGCAAGCGAATCTCCTGACGGCGCGCCTGCATGCCAAGGACTTCATTCTGAACAACACCGACGCTGCATCGAAGAAGGTTTCGGAGCGAATCGACACCACTGGGGACATGATCGCTGAAGCCGAGAAACTTTTCGAGCGTCAGGACGCGATCGATGCCATGAAGGAAGGCAGTCAGGTCATCGCGACCTATGCCAGCTCCTTTGGGGAGGTAACCGAGTTGGTTCGCGAACGGAATCAACTTGTGGACGAGATGAACACCTTGGGACCTCTGGCCGAAAAGGACCTGACCAAGATCATGGACAGTGCCTTCGCGGACAAGGACCCCAGGGCCAGTTATCTGGCCGGTTCGGATTTGCGCAGCCTGTTGTTGGCCCGGTTGTATGCCAACCGCTTTTTGGTGGACAACAAGCCAGAAAGCGCCGAGCGGGCCGAGGCCGAATTGGCGGAATTCGAACGGATCGCCCAGGACATGAAGGCCGAACTCCAGAACCCCGAGCGCAGGGCGCTGGCAAATTCGGTCTTGACGCGGGCTTCGGCCTATCGCGGTGCCTTCGAGAAAGTGGTGGCCGTAATCCAGAAACGCAACCACATCATCCATCAGACACTCGATGTCATCGGTCCGAACCTCGCCAATCAGATGGAGCGGATGAAGCTGGAAAACAAGGGGTTGCAGGATGAACTGGGGCCGCGGGCGACCCAAAAGGTGCGCAACTCCCTGGTGATCACCTCGATCATTTCCCTGGTCTCCATTCTCGTCAGTCTGTTCCTCGCGATAAAAATCGGACGTGCCATTTCCGAGCCGGTGGTCCACATGACCGATACCATGAACGAACTGGCTGCCGGTAACCTGGAGGTTCGCGTTCCCGCGCTCGATCGAACCGACGAGGTGGGAGATATGGCGCGAGCCGTGGAAGTGTTCAAGAAGAATGCGGTGGAAGTCGAGGCCAAATCCCAGGAACTCGCGCATATGAACGAGACGCAAAGACAACAGGAAGCCCGCGCCAAACAGGAGGCACAACGCGCGATGTTGGGCCTGGCCGACGATTTCGACTCTCAGATCGGCTCCCTCATCGATCGATTGGTCAACTCCTCGTCGACGATGATCCAATCCTCCGAAAGCATGAAAAAAGTGGCCAAAGATAATACCGAATCGAGCATGGGCGTGGCGTCTGCATCCGAAGAGTCCAGTACCAATGTCACCAATGTCGCCCTCGCCATGGAAGAAATGGTGGCGACGAGCAACGAAATCGCCAGCCAGACCCTGATGGCCCAGGCGAAGTCGAGGGATACCGCCACCTACGCCAGCGATGCCCATGCGACCTTCGCAAAATTGAACAGTCGGGTTCAGAATATCGGCGACTTCGTGGTGGCGATTCGCAAGATTGCGGAACAGACCAATTTATTGGCACTGAACGCAACCATCGAGGCCGCCCGGGCGGGTAAGGCCGGCACGGGTTTCGCGGTCGTCGCCGAAGAGGTGAAGAACCTCGCCGCGGAAACGGCACTCAAAACCGAGGATATCAGTTCGAAAGTCACGGAAATCCAATCCGCCTCCCTGGCTTCCCTGGAAGTCATGAAGAGCATCGGTGCGAACATCGCTGAAATCGAGGAAGCGATCACGGGCGTCTCTGCCGCGGTCGAGCAGCAAAACGCCACCTCCGAAGAAATCAATCGGAGCGTCGTGGAAGCCTCCAAAGGGGTCCAGCAAGTTTCCCAAATCATATCGGAAGTCAAGGATGGGGCCTGGGAAACCGGGGTTTCTGCCGATTCGGTGCTCGAAGCCGCTGACGGTGTGGCTGAACTGTCTGACACCCTCAAGACCTCCGTCGAGAGATTCCTCGATCAAATTCGGTTGAATTACCAGCACCAGTCCTCCTGAAGGACCGGCCCGAAACCGGGGATGTGGAACCTGTGAAGGGAAGGGTTCCACATCCAAACAGGGTTTTTGGTCCTGACTCTCCTCGCTCTCGTCCGGCGATCGATTATGGGGAGACATGTCGATCTGTGCCAGGTCGCTTTGATTGGTTGAGCAGGCTGCCATGCCGGCCGTGCTCAACCTACGGGTTTTAGGTCTCCTGCGGGCATGCTGGTTCTCCGGATCGGCTCGCTTCGCGTTGTTTTTTTCTCGAGATCAAGCTGGGTATGCCTGCGGGTTCGTGGCTCTCATGGAGCGAAAAGGCGACACATTGGGAAAAATGCGAGCCACTGTATGGCGTTGTGCCTTGAGTATGCGCGGGTGATTTTCGGGTATCCGCTCATTGTCGCCGGAGCGTGGCTCGGCCTATTGACTTGAAGAGGGTTGATTCAAGGGCTAGAAGAAAAATCGAAAAATTTGGCGGACTTTCCTCGTGGGTGGGATTTACGAAGGTGGGCGGCTCATTTTCGATAAGACCGGGACCCGCAGTGAACCTGTCTCGGCCGGACACTCCCGAGACCCTCCGAGCCGCACTCCATGGTGGACCATCGGACAGGGCGATTCTTCCGATGGTGTCGCCTAGCCGAGTCCGTGCGGGTCCCGTGTGAATGAGAGAGGAAACGTCCGAACACTTAACTTTAGGAGTATTTCAATTCATGAAAAAGCAATGGATGATGGTGCCCGTCGTACTTGTCCTGGCGGGCACTTTTGCTTTGGCACAGGACTATCCGGTGGTGGCTTACGAGGACAACTACACCACCGCCTGGGATTCCGTGTTGACCGTCGCGTCTCCCGGCCTGATGGAAAACGACCGAGCCCAGCAGGGCGATACCCTGCGCGCGTTCCTGGTGAACCCGCCCCAAGTCGGTGAATTGACGCTGGGCGAAGACGGCGCTTTCACCTACACCCCCGAGGTCAATGCCCAAGGGCCAGTGACGTTCCTCTATGGCATCGAGAACCAAGACGGCGACACCGCCTATGCGAACGCCACCATTCTGGTCACCCCCGGCAACAAACCGCCCCTGGCGATCACGGACTACTACACGATCCGCTCGACCGATCGATTGATCGTGCCCGCGCCAGGTGTCCTTGCAAACGATATCGACTTGGATGGTGATCTGCTCGGTGCCGAACTGGTGACGGTCCCCCAGACCGGTATCCTGGATTTGGACGAGAACGGCGGCTTCTGGTACCAGCCGAATTCCTACTACTCCGGCCATTACAACTTCCACTATCGCGCGGTCGATGCCCGCGGTGGCGTGACCGAAGGGATCGCCTACGTCACGGTGGTCAGCCCCAATGCGCCGGTGGCCCAACCCGATCATTTCGAAGCGTTCGTGGGTCAAATGACGCCCCTGTACGTGCTGAACAACGACAGCGATGCCGACAGCAATCCGTTGCGTGTGGTCGAGGTCTCGACACCCAACCTGGGGTCGGTGGAAATCCATCGGAGCGGCGTGATCCTGTTCACGGCCGATGAGGACGATCTGGGTCGGGCGCAATTCACCTACACCATTTCCGATGGCGTTCACCGCGCCACGACCACTGTGACGGTGGATGTGACCGATGGCGACGAGCCGCCCGTGGTCGTCGACGATTTGGTGTCCGTCAATCAGGGCGACACGGTGCGGTTCAATCCGCTGGCCAACGACTACGACCCGAACGGCAAGCCCCTGATCCTCGAATGGACCAGCTCGCCCGTCTTGGGCAGCCTGCAACGGTTTGTCGGAGATTGGATCTACACGCCGGATCCCCAGGGGGTTCCGGGCGTCGAAACGCTGTCCTACACGGCTTCGGATGGCTTTTACAGCACGGAAGGGACCGTGACCATCGAGGTGGGTTCACCGAATCGCGCGCCTATCGTGAACGACGATTACGCGGTGGTGCCACTGAATCGCGTCATCAACCCCTATCCGGTTTTGAACAACGATATCGACCCGGACGGCGACGACCTGACGATCTCGCGCTTTTCGGCCCATGGGACCGACTACCTGAACATTCATCGAACGCAGGATCTCAAAGGATTTTCGTTCCAGGTGTTTCGTCCGGGAACCTACCGCGTGGACTATTGGGTGACGGATGGCGAGCTGGAATCCCAGGGCGAGCTGGTGATCTTCGTGGATGGGCCCACCGAGAACATCGCACGCGACGATCACTATACCGTCCCGCGAGGCGCGAGCATCACGTTGAGCACCTTCGCGAACGACGTGTACTACGAGCATTCGCGGTTCACCGCCCCGGAACACACCAGCGACGTGCCAGGCGTGTTGACCTACAGCAATGGCGATTTCCACTTCATGGCCAACACTCCCTTCCTGGGTGACACGCAGTTCACCTACACCTTGCCTGGCGGCTCCACCGCCACGGTGACCCTCACGATCATCGACACCGAGTGATTTCGGGCAACCAACGGCGGCTCCTCGAGGAGCCGCCTTTTGTCGGTGCGCCGGGCAAAACCACCGACGGCGTTGGTTGTAAAACCTGTGGCCTCGCAGGGTCTACACCGTGCCTGGTGCGGTGGTCCTGTGGTATGAGGGGCGAACCCGCTCCTTGTCCAAGGTGGTCAACTGCCCCTGTTTCAACAGCATCACCCCCTGGGGTGGTCCGACCGTGATGGGAGCGGGCTGTCGACCGATAAGGTCGCTCAGAATCGAGCGTTGGGTGCCGGTGATCATGGTCGTCCACCTGTTTGGATAGTAAATCGGGTTGGAGAGCCCGTTCGCGAATAGTCACCCGATCTTTGGAAATGCCCTTGTGCAGGGCATTTCGCCATTTTTCATCAAGACAGACCGGAACCCCGATGAACCTGTGAGAAGCCCGGAATGCGAAGGGAAGAGACGTCTCGTTCGCGGTTCCCGGCTCATGAACACACCTCCGAAAGGTTGCAGTCATGCTGAAAACGCTGGTTCAGGTACTGTGTTTTTTCGCCGCCCTAAACTCGATGGCAGCCACCGAGCTCGTCTACCCCTGGGTCACCAAAAACACCCTCTTCCGCGGAAAGGTCATCGTCAACAACCTGAACGATGCGGCGGTCGAGGTCACGCTGCGGGCCGTTCGACCCGACCCCAACGACCCCAACGGGGCCGAGGAAACCGTGACCCTTCAGCTCGGACCCTTGGCGCAACAGGTGTCGGAAACCTCCGAATTGTTCCCTAATTTACTGGATGGAAGTGGGTTTGCGATTTTTCTCTCCAGTTCGGCCGATCAGATCGAGGGCGCCTTCGTGGTGACCGGTACCAAGGAAGACGGACAGGGCAGCTCGCCCGCCCAGGGGAATGTCGTGCCGGCAACCGAGGTGGGAACCGTTCTCTTGTTCAGTTATCTGCCCAGTCCGGACGATCCCGTGGCGTCGTCGGCGCCGGTGGTGGTCAACATGGGTAGCCAGAGCACCCGGGTCACTTTCTACGCCTACCAGGAAGGAATGCGGTTCCAGAGCGACAGCACCTTCGAAATTCCCGCCGGACGCCCCTTTGCCGCGTTGACCAGTGCCATCTTTCCCGATCTCGAAGGCGATCTGTACCTGGTGGCCCAGGCGGACCAGCCGCTCATGGGCATGGCCTTCCTGTTCAATGAAGCGCGTGAACCCTCCATGGCGAACGCCACCCTCATCGACTCGGTTCCGGAACCCGATGACGCATCTACCAATGAGTTGCAAGCGGGCACCAATCAAATCACGATCGATCAAGAAATAGACGGGGCCACCGTTTCCAGGTCCGTCTACATCAAAGCACCGGATTCTCTCGATCACACTCAGAAGTACCCGATCGTTTTCGCATTTCATGGAGCCGGCGGGAGTGGAAGTTCCTTCCTGAACAACGAGCACCTGAACCAATTGATCGATTCCGGCGCGTTCATCGGCGTGTATCCGGACGGGCACTCGAACGATGGTGGGAATGGTGGATTTTGGAATTTGGGCACCGAGCCTACCAATGCCGATGATGTGCAGTTTGTCGACTTCATCGTTCAAACGCTGGCGACCTATCGCGAATTGGATACCACGCGAATTTACGGCCTGGGCTTTTCCAATGGCGCGGGCATGATCAACTTACTGGGCAAGTCGACGGCCCATTTTAGGGCGATTGCTCCGCTGTACACCCAACAATCGACTTCCACGGGAGAATTGACACCCCCAACCGTCTTGTCCGTATTTCAACTCAATGGAAATGTCGATACCTTGATACCGGTAGACGGCGGCCCATCGCCCGTCGGCGAGTTTTTGTCCGCTCGGGATAGTGCGCTCAATTGGGTGAATTTCTTCAATTGTTCCTCGTCCCCACAGGAAGAAAGCCTGACCTGGGGCGGCGTAAGCTTGGATTCATTCACCTACGCCAATTGTGAAGCCAATCATGAAATAAAATACTTCATCGCGTTGGGAATCGGTCACAGTGGTTTTGCGGACGCGGAGGCGACCAGCACCATGTTTTCGGAAATATGGTCTTTCTTTCAACGGCACTAGACAAGGAGAACGCTGGCGGCAGTCGACGACAAGTCCGCGATTGCCGCGCCGACGATCCCGATCATGTGGCCGAAATCCGCGATGGGATCACGCGACACAGGCTCTTGGGCCCACTGGATCGCACCCACGGACGTTCGCGCGCGGCCACGCGATCCTGGCTGGGCGGGACGGGTTCTTTTCGCTTGCGGGCGCGACGCATCGAAAACCAGAAAAAATTCAGGACACCCCCGGCAGACGGATGATGGGTGTCCTGGGATACTGCGAAAGATCTCCGCGAATCAGGTCCAGGTCCGCCATACCAGCGAACCGGCCAGGTAGAGCATGGGCACGAAGAATACGACGACGATCGCGACGGCAACCCAAGAACCGCCCTCGTCTTCATCTTCATCCTCGCCATCGCCGGTGAGCTCGGCGAGTTTCTCCATGCTCGCGTCCTGGTCCTCCTCGGAACCGTACAGCATGCTCTGGAACATCTTGCCGATCGCCTCACCATGCTCGGCGGGATCGACCGGCGTCTTGTAGAGATCCAGGTCGTATTCCACGATCTCGGTCTCGTCCTCTACGATCGTTTTGGGGATCACGATCCCGGATGCGTCGAGGGCGGGGTTGGCTGGTTGGGCTTCTCCCTCCTCGTCTTCATCTTCCTCACCGCTCAGGCCGAGGGCGCCCATGATGGCGTCGTACATGACGTAAACCACGTAGGCGCAGATGGACAGCCCAAAGAAGGTAGTCAGGTAGGCGTTGGGTGATGCGCCGGCCTGATAGCTGGTGTAAAACACGAAGACGGAGCCGATCAGCGGCACCCAGGCGATCAATAAATCGAGCGGGCGGGTGAAGGCGGCCAGGTTGGATCGGTTGGTGATGAACAGTACCGCCATCATGAAAAGGACCATGTAAATCCAGACGTACCAAGGTGCAGACATCTCAGAATTCCTCCGTATTTTCGAGCAGTTTCGCGGCGACCAATTGGTCTTTCACGGCGATGGGCAGGCACACGAGGGCGACGTACTCTTCGCAGTCCCCGACAAACAGGGTGTAGGCGTGGTTCGTGGCCAGTTCCAGCTCCAGGTGGGTGAGGAAATTTTCCGATTGAACCCCGTGGTAATGCTTGAAACGCCAGCGTTTCCACCCGCCCCCCTGCTTGAAATCCAGGCGGACCAATTTTTCGGTCTCGTCAAAACTGACTCGGACATGAGATGCATAGAATCCGGGCACGACTCCGGCGACTTTTTCCAAGGCGTGTCCGTAATCCTCGACACCCTCGAATACTTCCCACCCCCAGAGGAAGGTTCGCTCATCGAGCAAATCCACCAGGAGATCGTCGAAACAGAGTGTGTCGTCGTCGTCATAGTCGCAGTGTTCTTTGGCTTTCTGAATGATTTCCGGAGTGATCTGGATCAGTCCGTTGGTGTTCAGGATGTCTAAAAAGGTGTTCAGACGCGGGTTGTCCGTTGCGCCCTTCATGAGTCCTCTCCTTCGTACTCTTTGATTTCCTCGAGCAGGTGTCTGAGCAAGCGTTTCCTTTCCTCGAGGTCGGCTTCACCTCGCATCACCCGGCCCAGCAGGAAATAGGGCTCGAGTTCCCGTCGCGCCCGGACAAAGATCCAGAAGGCGTGACAGGTGCCTGCGACGACCAGGACGAGTGCGGCCCATGCGCCGGCGACCACACCGAAGATCACCGAACCGCAGATCCACATGAGCAGTCCGACGGCGGCAGTGTAGGCGAGCCGGAACAGGAGGATGCGAACCTCTCCCTTGTAGAGCCTTTGAAAGAACGTCACTCCAATGTCCCCGCACCGTGAAGTTGGCCGAATGTCAGGTTTTGAATCCGACACCCTGTAAGTCCCGCCAGTAAGAAAAAACCGCCAAAAAAATTCTGAGGGACGCTTAAGTAGATGATTCGAGGGTGGTTGACGCAAGAGATTCAAAAGTTATCTGTGGTTTATTCGGTTCGGAGAGGCTTTGCGAACGGCCGTTCGCATGAGGGACCACTCGGGAACGTTTGGAGCTGGACCTATTCCGCGAGGCGTGACGAGGGCCGGGGCCACCATTCCCCGAGGTGCTTGGTGATTTCCGCGATCGTTTTGGGAGCGCAAACGAGGGCGGCGGTCGCACTGGGAGCCAGGGTCGTCGGGAATCCGGCAGGCCGTTTCGCGCGCTCGGTCTTCCGGGCGGGAACGGGTGCCGAGCGATTCAGCGTTGAACGCGAACAGGCGCCGAACGATACACCGCTGGCATCGTTCGGCGCCCGGACCTCATTCGGACGCGACAGGGATCGCGGCCGCCATCGACGGCTGCCGCAGGTTGTTGAAGACGAAGGTCGTGCCCGTGAGGGGCGTGCCGTCCAGCGATTGAACGGTGACGGCCGCGTGGTCGGGGAGCGGAACCTCCGGGAACAGGTCGGCCAGCAGCGTGGCACGCGGTCGATCACCCGTAAGGTCCAGCTCCTGGGTGGCGATGATGGTTTGGTCTTCGCCATACAGCGCGAAACGGACCGGGGTGGTGGCGTCATCGGTGCGCTGGGCGGCCACGACGAGCGCCGGAATCTGATCGCCGGGAAGGTAGGGGAAGGCGAGCCCGGATTGAAGCCGAGTCACGTCCACCGCTTCGGTCTGGGCGGGCGAGGATCCGCCGGAAACCTCTTCCCGGTTGACGATCAGGAAGGAAGCCAGCAGGCGATCGCTGGGCGTATCGATTCGAATGGTATAGCCGCTCAGGCCTGGGAACAAAGCCTCGGCGGAGATATCCATCGTGGTTTCAGCCGCCAGGATGAGGGTCTGTTCGGCGCGCGAGCCGTCCACCGCCACGGCTTCCAGGTGAATGGAGTGCGCTTGGACGTCCTCGTTCACGAAAGCGAGGGTCGTGTGCCACTGGGCGTTGTTCACGACCCAGGGAATCACCCGGCGGGGAACCATCTCGGTCGCGATGGGCTCGAGCCGGCAATGGTGGCGACGAACCGCGGTATAGGCAGTGACCAGACTGTCCTGTAGAGGAACGATGCTCTGGGCTTCAATCCCGTTGGGGAAACGGTGAATGGTCCAGGAGAGACCATCCGGGCTGGACCACAGTTCGGAACGGGGCGGACGGTATTCTTCGCGCCAGGCTTCAAAGGCGATGAACTGGTCGCCATTCCAGTAAACCTGATTCCACGAGTATCGCGACGCGGTAGGGCGCACCTGCCAGGTAACGCCGTCGTCGCTCCAAACCATGGTGCCTTTATCACCGACGCCCACGTAGATGCCGTCGCCAAAAGCCAATTTGACAATCGGCGGCAAGGCCTCCACCGGATGGTGTTGCCAGGTGTTTCCGTCGGCGCTGACCAGCGAGCCGAGTGACGTGTAAATGACGAATCGCGAGCCGTCCCACACTAGGTCGTAGGCTTGTGCGTCCGGAACAATTGCGCGGACGACCCCGCCCGGGTTGGCCGCATCGACCGTGACCACCGAAGCGCTGCCGTTCACTGCGACCAGGGCCGAATCGTTTTCCGCCAGGCCGCGGATATCTTCCAGGCTCGTGGCGAGCTGCATCCATTCGGTGCCGTCAAGGGAGACATGAATCGTTTGGGAAAGTAGTGCGAAACGGTGCCCGGTCCAGCGCAGATCAAAGCGGTTTCGGGCGCCCTGAAGATCGATGTGATGCCAGACCCGGTCATCGCCGGCGACGGAGATGGTGCCGTGATTGTCGATCAAGACCAGCTTGTCGTTGCCGAAAGCGGCCAATTGGATGGCGTTCCCGGCCAAGAAGGTCTCCTCGCGCCAGGACTCGCCGTCCTCGCTGATCAGGATCCGGTAGTCGTCTAGATCGAGGCGAAAGTCTTTGCCACTCCAGTAGACTTTGGCCACGGGGCCGGTCCCTTCGGGCAGGGTGACCTCGCTCCATTCGGTGGCGTTGTGGGTCGCATAGAGGCTGCCGCTTTGATCGAGTGCCAACAAGGTATCGTCGTTTTGGGCCAGGCTGACAAGCGTATCCCGCGTTAACGGGACCACCCGTTCCCAGTCGGTGGCGTTGCGGCTGACTCGGATCGTGCCCCGCTCGCCGACGACCACGAACCGGCCCTGGAACGCCGTCACATCGCGAACACCGCCATCGGGAAGAAAGCTGTTCGGATCCAAGGACTCCCAAGCGAGGCCGCGATCTGAGCGGTACCAGGTATTGCGCGCTACCACCAGGTAGACGTTGCCGTTGTAGGCCAAACGGTTGGGATAGTATTGGCTGGTTTCCAATGAGAGCACCTGGCGCCAACTGTCCTTCCGCCGGGAGGCGTGAAGGCCGGTGGTGGTCAACGCCCACCATTCCGATCCATCCCACAACAGGTCCTCGACCGGGTCGGGCGTCAGGGCTGGATCCCAGGTGACCGCGTCTGTGCTGCGATACAGGAAACCTTGGCTGTCGAGAGCCATCAATTCGCGGGCGTTCCCGATCAGTCGCTGCCAGCCGGACCCTCTCGTGGATGGCCAAGGGGCCACGGTCGTCTGGCCATCGTCCAAGATGCCGATCACCGCATGATTTTGGCGCCCAAGCCGTTCCGGCGCATAGCCTGCGACGACTGTCTCGCCTTTGAAGGTCGTGCCCAAATGGGTACCCCAAAGCGAACTCATGAAGTCGGTCGGTGCCGTCGCCAGACAGTCTTCCGCGGCGCGGGCGGCCGGAATGCCGAAGAGGGCGATGGACAGGAGCATGGCGAACGGGATTGCGCGGGCCGTCGTGTTTGACGGGCGTCGTTCGGTCAACACAGGGGAGCCTCCGATGGTGGAATTGGCGTGGCCGGGATGGCGAAGTTGCGTGTGGCGATACGTCGGGCCACCTGGGAAAAAGGGGTTCATCGTCCAGCCTCCGTGGGGATCGCACCGGCCATCGAGGGTTGGCGAAGGTCGTTGAAAATGAAGGTGGTTCCCGCCAAACGGGCACCATTTTTGGCGCGCACGTGAACCGAAACTGCACCGGTCTGGAGTTCGGGAGGAATCAGGTCACTGGCCAAAAGCACCGTGGGAAAGTTCCGGGCGAGGCTGCGGGTGACTTGCCATTCCTGGTCCCTGTCGAGGTTTTGAAACGTCATCGTGATTTCTGTGTTGCTGTAGGGGCATTCGGGTGCCACCAACACGATCGACGAGATACCCTCCTCGGGAAGATAGCCGAAGGTCAGGGATTCGGACCACTTGCTTTGCGGCCAACCGGTACTCTGTGAGGGGGAGGATCCGCCGGAGATCTCCTCCAGGTTGAAGGTCAGGAACGAAGTGATGACCTCTTCACCCGCACCGTAGACCATCAGGCTGTAGCCCGTGAAGTCGCCGAACAAGTCGGTAGATTGACGGGCAAGGACCGAACGCGGGGGGAGCCGAAGGCTTTTTTCATACCTGCTCCCGGTTTGGGTCACAGCCACGAGGCCCAGGGTTTTCTCCTCGTCGCCGGGATTCATGAAGCTCACGCGGCTCGACCACTGCTCGTTGGCCACCATCCAGGGAATCACGATGTCGGGGGTTTCCGTGGTCGGCGGCGCCACCTGGCACCGCGCGATGCGATAGCTCCCCCCGTCATCGAAAATCATGGTGAAGTCGGGACCTTGGATAATCCTTTGTACCGCGATCAAGTCGTCGCCATCGAGCGTCATGGCTCGCCAGTTGAGGCCATCGAAGCTGACGCGGCTGGCCTCCGACTCGAAGGGATTGGTGAGCACGAAGGCCTCACCGATCCGGGTCAGGTGGGTTGCCGCGGCCTGGTTGAAGATCCACGTGCCCGGAGACCAGGAAACCCCGTCGCGGCTGAGATGAAGCTTGGAACCATCGAAGCTCAGGTGTACTTCGCCGTTCGAAAGGACCTCGCCACCCGGATTGCCGCGGTGGGGCACGCCCTGCCACGCGATTCCGTCCTCGCTCATGTAGGTACGATCGCCGCTGAAGGCGTAAAGCCGGCCGTCGCGCGCTTCCAAGGTGCGTGGTCGGTCGCTCAGAACCAGATCCGAGGCTACCCAGCCGGTTCCGTGATTGGAGACCATGACGCGTCCCTCACTATCGAGTAGCCACCATCGACCCATGAGGTACTGCACGCTTTCCAAAGTGGCATCCGGGTTGCCCCACGACCGGCTGGTCCAATCCTGTCCGTTGCGGGACGTACACAGGGTGCCTTCGCGACTGATGGCCACCAGTCCGGTATCGCCTCGACCCACGTCCGACATGGCGCCCTCGTTGCCGATGTTCAGTTCTCGCCAGAAATAACCGTCCTCGGTCATGTACATGTCGTTGTCGGCGAACACGTAAAGGGTGTCGTCCAGTACCTTGCCCACCGCGTCCGCGTCGAAATCGGGCAACAATCGCATCCATTTGCCACCGTTCTCTCGGCGGTATACGCGACCCTCGGATCCCAGCGCCCAGAGAGCCTCTCCCTGCCAGCGCACGCGGTTGAAGGCGACCGGTTTGGTGACGGGCTCGTGGGTCCAGGTGTCTCCGTTCGAACTGCGGCGCAGCCCCGTCGTGTCCACTTCCCAGAATCTGGAGCCATCCCACGCCATGCCCAGGTGATCGGGGAGCTGGCCGGTGGATTCGATGGCCCACTCCCTGCCATCCCCGCTGGTCAGCAGGGTGCCGTCCTCGCAGCGTGCCAGGAACCGATTGCCGCCCCAGGCGACCGACACGATCGCGGTATCCGGGTCCAAGTCTTCGGTGACGTCCGCAAAGGTCCAAAAGAACGAGTCGATGCTGAACAGGATCGTCCGATTATCGCCGACCGCGACCAAGACCTCCTCGTTGCCCGTGACATCCAGAAGGTCTTCGTCGGTCACGAATTCGATCAACGGGTTCCAGCGCCCACCGTCCAGGCTGCCGTGGAAAATGCGCCCGTTTTCGGCGGCGCCCACGAATCGAAAGCCTTCGAAATGAACGCCGTTGATGCGAGTCTGCGTGTTGGTTTCTTCCCAGGTGACGCCGTCCTCGCTGTAGAGGATCTGGTTGCCCTGGGATTGGATGGCGACGAAGGCGTCGCCGCTGTGGGCGAAGGCGGATATCGGATGGGCAGCGACGGCATCGGCCTGTGCCCAGCGAACGCCGTCGGGGCTGTGCCAAATGCCGGGCGTTCCCTGGCGGGCACCGCCCAGCAGGTGCACGTTGTCGGTAATCAGGATGTCGTGATAGGTGGCATTCAAATTGGCGTTGACCGAATCGTCGCACTGAAGGTCCTGGGCCTCTAAAGGCGTGAAAAAAAGCAAGCTCGAGAAAAGCGGGTAAATCAAACCGAGGCAGGGAATCGAGAACCTGAAAATTCGCATGGATACCTCAAATTGCAACATGTCGCATGCTCATATAGACGCACGGGTGTTTGTGTGTGGGAGCGGCATCGGTCCCACTACCGAAAGCGGGAAACCGCGAAAAAAGGGCTCAAAAAACTTACCGCCCGCTACGTGAACATGGCCGCCGGAAGGGTCCTGGCGGCCAGGACCGGATGATCGGAGGCGCACCTGCAGTGGATGCGGCGATGGAAGAACGTGGGTGAAACGCGTGGTTCCGTCCGCGCCCGGAGGGGCGTCTGTTCCATTTATTCCCGTCAGAAAGGAATTCCCGCCAAAAAAACAATGTGCCGGTGGCGTAGCTTCTCCGAAAAACGAACCTTCGGGAGGAAGGGGACCGGGTCGGCGCCCCTCCGAATTCGGGCTGTCAGGGACACTCGGAATCGTGGTCGGCGAGGGCACCGCCGAGGATGTCGAGATTGTTGTGGGTCGGCCAGGTGTCGAAGGTCGGGGAGAAGCCCTGTTGCCGGTTGTCGAGCATCCCACCATTCGGAGCCGTGGGCCAGATCGGCGGCACGGAAGGGCAGGTGACCCTGCCACACCTCCCGTTCAAACGGGTGATCAGGGTCGATCCCGTTCCCTCAGATATTTGATCCAGCCGCGTTCGGTGTGGCTCTTGGGTTTCACTTCGCCCCGCGAGGCCCGCACGAAGTGAGCCTGATCGGCGTTCACCGGTTCGAGCCGGCCTTCGGTGAGATCCAGGAAATAATGGCCGACGGTTTCGATGAGGTGTTTTTGGCGGGCGGAATAATTCGTGCCGCGGACCTCGAAACCGCCCTTCAGCAACGAGGCGATGTGGTCCTGGGGGTAGTCGATCGACAAGGCATGGACGTAGGCCAACACGTAATCGACCACCTCCGCCTGATCGAGCACGCCACGGTGGGTCGCCGCGAATCCCCGGAGCTGGGTCGACTGGTTCTGGGCCTCGGTGCGCAGTTGGCTCGAGAGCGGAACCACGCCATCGCTGTTTTCTCCCCACTTCAGGGAGCGATCGTTGGCGAAGGCGTGGATCAGCACGTGCTCGAAGCGCGTCGGTCGATGGCGGAACAGGTGCGCGACAAAGTCGCTGTGGGGATTCAGGTCTCGCCACGAAGGCAGCACGATCATGCCGTGTTTCTCGCCCATGGCCGCGGCGGGATGGCCGCCAAAGGGCGACGCCATCGAAATGAAATGGAACGGGGCGTTGCGGCCGGGTTTCTCCTCCAGTTTGTTGAGGGCCTCGCGCACGACCAGGCCGCCCATACTGTGGGCCACGATGACGGTGGGGATGCGGTCATTGTCGCCGAGATAGCGGGTGCTGAGAAAGATGTCGTAGAAAAAGTCGGCCATTTGCGAGAGGTCGCCACCGGAGGGGTAGTAAAAGTAGAACGGTTTGAAGAACCTGCGATCCAGCTTCGCCAGCAGGGCATCGAAATTCCTGGGCGAACCGCCGATACCGTGTACGAAAACCACCGGGATCTTGTACGCGATGTCCTTTTCCAACGCATAGAAGAGCTGGGGTGCCGCCTCCAAAAACGAAGCGGGATCGTATTGGCCCAGGGTGACCATTTCGTCGTCGAAGACGGGGTCGTCCAGCTCGCGAATACTGCCTGCCGGATAAAAAACCGAATCCCGAATCCGGGATCGCCGGACTTCGATGGGCGCATCCACCGAAAAGGGAATCGAGGGCGTATAGGCGAAGTCGCGAAAGGCCATCACCTTGATCTCCCGGGGGAAGCGCTCGCCCTTCAGTGGGGCATGGCCGATGGCCTCGTCGCTCCCGTAGAACCCATCCCGATTGCGATCGTGGAGCACGTACAGGCGGTAATCGCCCTGCGGCAGGTTCAGGCCGAAAATGCCGCTGCTGCCCACTTGATGGAAGATATCGACCAGTTCGTTTTCGCGAAACCGGTTGGAAAATGCCGCCACGGCGATGCTGCCCCGAACACCCATGCCCCTGGGGAGTTTCAGTTTACCGTGCACGATGTAGGTCTCCTCCTCCAACATGTGTTTGAGGTTCAACATGGTCGGATCGGTTTCCTGCAGCGTTTTGTAGCGCTTTTGGATGGCGGTGTGTTTCAGGTAGGTGCAATTTGTCAGCATGACCAGAAACAGGGCGGCCCATACGGCTTTCATGGATCGATGTCCCCCTCGAGTTGGGGGGATTATACCCAAGTCGGTGTGACTTGCCCATGCGTTGGTGAGGTGTCGTGGGTTTCTCGGCGCAGGGCCATTTTGTCCACGGATCACACCAATGACACGAATCAAGGCATTTCCACGGAATGGTCTTGGCAGTGCGGATGGGTCGTTCAAAAATCGGGAAAACGGGATCGGAGGATGGTTTTGAATTCGTGTCGATCCGTGTGATTCGTGGACATACTTTTATGGTTTCTGATCCGTGTACCCAAGTCCGGGGGCAAGCAGCTATTGGATCTCCCGATAATCCACGTTCCGTTTCAAGACCCGGTCGAGACAGTCCGTTTTGGATCCCAGCCAAAAGCCCTGGTATCCCATGAAGATCGCCTTGGGTTCCCTGGCGACGTGAAACTGGTGATCGGGCTCCCCGCTGACATACCTGCCATTCAGCCACAGGGGTTCCCTGGCGATCAGTAAATCACCCTCTTGCGGATCGTTCTCCAATCCCCACAGTGGTTTGCACGACATCAGGGTCTCCTGCAAAGCCAGGGTGACGAGAAAATGCTCCAGCGAGTCGCAAACCTGTTCGAAACCCTCGCAGTGTTCGTCCCACAGCATTCCGGCATCCGAAAAGACGGGCGGATCCTTCTCTCCGAGCCTGGTTTTGCACGACCAGTTGCCCTGGTTTTCCCAACTGAAGGTGACCATGCCGTCTTCATACTCCAGGTCCGCGATGGAACCGAGCATGTCCTGGGTGTTGAAGGGGGCGGGTTCGTCTTCGATGGCGGTCATCCTGCCGAACTCCAGATAAAACCGGCGCAACGGATCGGGAAGCTCGGCGGGAACGCGATGCTCGGGCAAACCGGCCGCTTCGCGATCGGTCTCGTACCACCAACGAAGAAAGCGAAAGAGATCGTCCAGCGACTGGATGTACATGTGGTTGCCTCGGGGTTTTTTAGCATTTTAACAAAGCCGATCCAACACATCGAGGTAGCTGGCAGCGAGCCCAGGGGCCGTTTTCCATTCCGGCCAACCTGGTTCCTCGCGAAGGAGCCTGGATCCTTAATTGATGAAAATGAATCAGGAACCCAAAAAAGGCGAAATCCAGGAAGAAGCATCCAATTGGCATTTCATCATGGTGATGCTTATCCTGGTTTTCAAAATTCCAGGGTTCCTGATTGGTTTTCGACTACCTATGATTCCTGATCCAGGAAAATCCAGTATCAGTCAGACAGGTCGGCCAGAATCTGATCGAGGCTTTTTTGATCTTCGGGATCCTCGATATCCAGTTTCGCCTTCTCGAGAAACTCGATCGCCTCCTTTTTCATGCCCAACCCATCCATCACGAGGGCCAAGGTCTTGATGGCCGCGATATCGCAACAACCGGATTGTTTCATGGCGAATTGCGCCTGTTTCAGGTTGGCCTTGACCGGTTTACCGCTGAGATACCCGCTCCAGGCAAGCGCTCTCCACGTTTCGGCGCTTGCGTTGACGGTGGCGAGTCGTTCGGCCATGTGAGCTGCTTTCTCCGTTTGTCCCGATCCCAAAAAGGATTGATAGTAATTACCAAGTTGTTTCACGAATGAGCGCTCTCTTGCGGTCAGTTTGGTCGCCTGAGCCGGCGATTTGGGGTTCGTGTTGGGTGTCTTGCGTGTGGATTCCCAAATTTCGAAGATCTTATCGATCCGTTTATCGGCTCCAATCGACAAGAACTCCTCGTAATCGCGCCGCTCGAGAAGTTGATCTTGAATCAGGGGGAACATGATCTTGTGAACTCGATCGTTGGCGTTCTTGAACACATAATATCGCTCTAGGGATTTTTCGCTTTCGCCCAGTGCATTGTTGAATTGAGTGTAAGGTCCAAACAAGTGAATTACCTGGTTTAACTCGACTTCGCCAGGTTTTAACTGGGCCGCGATCTCATCTCGCCGGGCAGCCAGCAACTGGCGTGCGGCCGGAATCCTGTCACGTAAGCGGCCAAGGTAGAGAATGGTCATGAACTTGGTTTGGTGCGCGCCTTCCGAATCGATGTGTTCATCTTGAAAAACCTCTTTCAACATCTCGAAAGCTTGTGCATCCTTGGCCTCTTTCATCAGGCCAATGGCTTGGAACAGCCGTTGTTCGAGCTTGGCCAGAGATTCCGTGGCGGCGGGCTCGTTTGCCGGCGATGAATGTGTTCGGATGGGAAGCCCAGTTGCTGGGTAAGCCGGTGCATGAAAACGAATTTCTAGGCCCGGATGATCCCCATCGGCGGGAATGAATAGGGGTTTTCCGTCGGCGATGGCGACGATGACTCTTTCGTAATCCTTCGATGTCAACTGCATGACAAAGCCGTCTTCCAAGAACAGGCCGGCGTTCTGCTCCTCATTGCGTTGAAAGAGGATGAAGTTTCCTGTCCTGGCCCGTGCCTGGGAGCCCATTTCCTGATTCAGCCAGCGATCGGGTTTATTGGGCCACCAAACGTAAGAAGCGTCCGCATTGGGATCCGGAAGACAGAGCGTGGCAAGTTCCATCGAATCATCGGCAAGGTATCCGGGTAATTTTTCCGATGCAAGCGGGGTCAACGTCAAAACCAACCGATCTTGATCGTTCTCGCCACCTGCCACGTGGTGGGTGACCGAAACATTGGGAAACGCGGTTGTAAATATTTGAGATAAAACGCTCTTTTTCATTGTGTCGCGATCGATGACGGGCGTGCGCCTTCGATCGGACCAGGCGATGGTGGGATAATATCGGTATACATTCCCTAGGAGGGACATGATCCGGGTGGGGCCGTAACTGCGCAAGAGTTGCCCCTCTTCCTTTGGGAGGATGAGCCCCAGCAGGAAGGTATCGGGATAGTCGACACCTTCAAATCGTTGTTCATGGGTGTAGAGGACCCAACTGAGTGCGTTATTCTTGAGGAACCAAATCTCTTCGGCCATAGCCGTATAGTCCCCAACATCCACATACTTACCCTTGGAGGCGAGGTGGTGGACAACCTTGAAGTAGAAAAACAGGCCCGGGGCTTCGACCTCGGTCAACTCTGGATACTTCTTGACCGTGATGACGATTTCTTTTTGGCCTTGGTTCGCCAGCCCCTTCGTGACATAGGTCCAGCAGGGAATGGGTCCGTCGAAGGTGTCGATCGCATGTTCGTAGACCCTGATAAACAGCTCCTTCTCAACCAGTTCGAAGGTGGCGATCGGGTTTGGGCCAGCCAAGGCCGGGGAAACCCCCGCTATGATTGTGATGAGTAAAAGAGACAGGCGGGGGCTCAGTAATGGCATGTGACTCTCCTGGGATGTCATTCATGAGTCTAGGACCCGATAGAAACATATCATGGTTACGACTTGGATGGCATGTACCCCCTTTGGGTCTGGGAAAAAAGTGAATCGAAATCCGTCTACCTGGGGAAGATGACCTTTGATTTTTGGCGTCGTTCAAGGCAGTCCAGGCTGGAAGGTGCACCAAACTGGGCTGGCCTTGCAGGAACCCCTCGCGGCCACACCTTTTCGAAGCCGAGCGCCTCAGTTTGGTAGGCCCCTGTTCCGCTTGGGCGCGTCGTTCCCACTTGGGCTACGTGAGTCAATGAAGCCTTGGCCGCTTCGAACAGATTCCAAGGCGGGTTGGGAAGCCGGTCAGGCTGGGGCCACTTCTGTGGTTTGCGGGAACTCCCGACAGCCGAATGTTGGTTCGCTTGGAAAAAATACCCGGATAAAGGAAGCGACCGAACAGGCGCGCCCCCGACCATGGCTTGGTCACGATCGGAGGACGAGCCCGCGTGACCCTTAGGCGCCGGCGGTGACGGTGGAAACCACTTCGCCTCCCAGCAGGAAGTTGCTGAGGCGACCCTTGCCGTCGAGGTCTCCTTGGGAGAACAGGACCTCGAAGTCCGCGTCTTCGACTCCTGTTTGGGAAGAAATGTTGGTCACCTTGAAAAAGACGATGCGCGTGCAGGCCTGCCAACCTCCCGCACCCTGGATCAATCCGCCCGTCGGACTCATCGCGGTGACATCGTTGTTGGTGGATTTCACGTCGTAATAGAATCCGCTATCGGGTGAACCGAAGAAGTTGGCGGTGATCCGAATCACGTTGCCCTGGGTGAGGTTGGGGATTTTCAGGACAGGTGTGTCTGCCCGGCTGGGAGAGGTTACGGCGATGGACCAGGTGCCATCTTTGGATACAAACTCACTCATGTTCGCTCCTTCAAGCTTGAGATCCCCAGCCAAGAGGTTCGAAGTCTTGGCGGGGAGATGGTTCTGATAAATTGGTATTTTCGGAAAGAGGTGAGTTTATTCTATGACTATTTTCGTTTATTTTCTCGATGAATTTCTTCGATTGCGATCTCAGTGTTTTCGCCGAAAGGTGCAGCGTTAAAACCGCTTGGCCCCGGCGTTTTGATCGATGGTGTAGGCGGCGTTCGCCTGGAGTTTGGGATGGTTCGTCGTTTCCCCGTTGGGCCAATGAATGGTGACGTCCACCTCTTTCGCCGAACCGAGACCCATATGCTGCTGTTTGGGATGAACCGAAAGGTAGCCGATACTTCCGTGGACTTCCCGCCAAAACACCTGGCCGTCGGCCGTTTTGGCCAGGATCCGGGCACCGATGGCGTCGCGATTCGTCTTTTTGGCCGGATCGCCCACCAGTTGGATTTTCAGCCAATTGCCCTTCAACTGTTCGGCGTTGTTGCGGTAGAACACCGCGGTCCCGTGGTAGTTGTGCAGCGCGATGTCCAGGTCGCCGTCGCTGTCGTAGTCCAGGTAGGCCGCGCTGCGGGAGTTCCCGAGCAAATCCACGCCGCTGCGTTTCGATTCGTTGACCAGCTTGCCGCCCTGGTTGACGAAGAACACGTTGGTTTCCATGGGGCTTACCGGGATGTGGACATCGGCTTTCGCGTTGTCGTCGGGGTCGGTGTAGTATGGGTTTTCCGAGGAATAGACGAAGTATTCGTTCATGCCGTTGAGGCAGTACAGGTCGTCGTCGCCGTCGTTGTCGAAATCGAAGAAATCCGCGTCCCATGACCAGCCGGTCGACGAATAACCCCGGCCCACGGCATCCGACAATCGGTAGCCCGCCAGTTTGCCGTCCTTGGTGTGGGACATGAAGAGGTCGTTGGCCTCGACCACCCGCATGTTGGCCAGCTTCTTGGGGTTGAATTTCATCGTGGTGTCTTCGCTCGGCATCACGTATTTCTCGTCCTTGTTCATGGTCACTATGTTGGAAATGTAGATGTCGGGGTGAAGGTCGCGATTGAGATCGGCGATGCCCACGTTCATGGTGTAGGACGGTTTGTTCGTGCCCAAATCGGCGGAAACGTCGAGGAAGGTGCCGTCGCCGAGATTGCGGTAATAGGCGTTGACCCCGAAATCGTTGCCCACGATCAGGTCTTGCCAGCCGTCCGAATCGAAGTCCGTATGGGACACGGCCTGGGTCCATCCGGTATTGTCCAGGCCGCTGCCGTCCGTGACGTCCTCGAAACGGAATCCACCGACGTTGCGGAAGAGCTTGTTGGGGAGACCGTTGGTGTTGCGGCGCTTCAGCGTGGGTAGAATGCTGCGGAGATAGTCGCCGAAATAACCGATGTAGACGTCCAGCAGGCCGTCGCGATCGAAATCGAAAACCGTCGCCGGTCCGGCGACCAGGCCTTTGCCGCCCAGTCCGCAGTCGGCGGTCACGTCGGTGAAGGTACCGTCCCCTTTGTTGCGGTAGAGGCGGTGGGCGTCGTCCACGTAGATGACGAGGATGTCCTGGTGGCCGTCATTGTCGAAATCGGCGATCAAGGGTTGCCGTGCCTCGCCCGGATGTCCATCCTCGGGGCGCCGCCAATCGAGCCCTGCCGAACGGGTGACGTCCACGAACCGCTTGCCGCGATCGTTGTGGTAGAGCTTGTTGCCGGTACCGCTCAGGAACAGGAGATCGGGCAGGCCGTCGCCGTCGAAATCCTCGGCGGCGACCCCGGATCCGCCGAAGGCGGGCGGGATGGTCAAGTTGCCGACGCCTTTGTCCTTGTGCAGGAAACTGCGGAGGAGGCGGCTCAGCCAGTCCGAGCTGCGGTGGTCGACCGCGATGCCCACCGCGGGTGTGACGTCGGTAAAAAAGTGCCCCTTCGTCGATGTTTCGCCATTGCCGCTGGAGACGATTTCGCCGGTGGTGATCTTTTCCGGAACCACCGCGGCATGGGCGTCGATCTTGGCCTGAATGCGGCGCAGCGCCTTTTCGATGTGACTCGGTGCCAACCGCTCGGCCTTTTCTTCCTTGGCCGTCTGCCCGGCCACACGCAGGATCAGCACGCCGAACTGGGCGATGTTCTCGGCCAACAGTTCACCGGCGAAGGGATCCGGTTCCAGGGTTCCGGCGAACTCGGGATTCTCGATCGCATATTGCAGGTAGCGCCAATGAACGCCGCTGTCGCGAAAGGCGTCCATGTCGTAGGATTCGATCGTGATCCGTTCCGCCGCGGGCAGGTTGGGGAAAAAGATCGCGTCCTCGTATTCGTTGATTCGATGCGGTACGAACGTTTGCATGAACGTCGCCACATCCTCGACGCGAATCAGGTCGTGACGGTTCCGGCTGGCCAGCTTCTCCGAGCCCAACATGCTGTCGGCGGCGAATTGAACCATCGCCTGGGTGAACCATTCCTGGAAGATCTTGCCCTGCTTCTCGTCGTCCGGCCAACGGTGACGGGCGAAATAAACCTGCAGGTTGCGCACGAAGACCGGCATGGAAATGTGGTTGTAAGCCTTGTAGGAGGCCACTTTCTGTTCGACGATCCGCTTGATCAGGGCAAACTTCGGCAGGGGGGTGCCCCGCGATTCGGCCGGTGCGGCGGCGACCGGAGGCGCCGCGGCGGGTTGGCCGTCGGTGGGCGGTGCCAAACGTTGCCAAGCCTTCTCGAAGTCGTCCGCGGAGACCTCGTACCTGTCCGCGCCGCGGGCGGCCGCATCGGCCAACTGGAGCGCGATCAGGGTGTAGATGTCCAAAAAGTCCTTGAAGGCCGCGACCGCGTCCTGCGTCAACGGCGGCAGGTTCAGGGCCTGCAACATGTTTTCCTGTTGCACGGCCAAGAGGGCGCGCAGCGCGTAGGCCACACTGGAATACTGGCGTTTGTCGCGGCTGGTCAAGGCGAGCTTCACGCCGTCGGGAAGGGTGACGACCCAGTCGCCGTTGGGTTGGGCCGACTTGGGCAGGGCCCGTTCGAGCACGCTCTTCAGAAGGTCGGCCCCGACTTGCTGTTTGTTTTCGCGCCGAGCGACCTCAGCCGCTTCGTTCCAGATGTTGCGGATCAACTGTTTCTGTAGGTCGATCTTTTTGACGCGGGCTCCGTCGTTCAGGGGGGTGCCGTACATGAAATTTTCAAGGCGGGTGGCCGTGGCGTAGCACTTCGGATCACGATCGCTTTCCAATTGGTTGATCTGATCCATGATGACCTCGACCCCGTTGGTTTCGGTCGCCGGGGTCTGTTCGCCCGCCGTCGCCTGTATGGCGAGCATCAACATAATAATAAGCCACTTTCCAAGGGTCATCGGGTCCTCACTCTCTTTCGATTTCCTTCGTGGGAAACCGGGTGATACGCGTTTTTCGATTTGGCTGACAAACACCATTTTAGAAACTCGTGCGCCAAGTCGCAAATACCTGTCGCTTTTACCGGTTTGCACCGTGAAATGCGTCTCATCCTCTGGATGACGGGGAGGCGTTACCAGGTCGTCTTCGCACGAGTCTTGGTGGGTTGGGGCTCGAAAGGATCATGAAATCGAGATCGTTACACAGGGGAAGCTAAAACGGGATTGTGGAGGAAATTTGGAGATCGAGCACAAAACGGGGAGCGAAGGAGGCCGGAGAGTTTGTCCGTTTCGCGGAGGGCCGATCCTGGATAACCCGGAGCCGTCGGTCGGGGCCAACCGGGAGGAGCGGCATTTCCGGGCGAATCCGCTCGACTCAGCTTTCTTTGGCGGTTCCCGGTGCGCGGCCGTTTCCTTGTTCCTCGATGTGGGCGGCCAGGGCTTCGTGCCCGTGGTAGCGAGCCCATCCGCTGGGGACGTCGCGATAGGTGGCGTCGCGAACCGCTGGATCGGCACCCCGTGCCAACAGCCAATCGACCATGTCGCGATGTCCGGCCATGGCGGCCTTGTGAAGGGGCGTGTGGCGGTAGCCCGAGACTTCGCGGCCGTTGACGTCGAACCCCAGGCGCACCAGAAGGGCCGCGGACCGGCGCAGGTTTCGCCCCGCGACCTGATGGAAAATCTCGCGATCGCCATCACTCAGTTCGGCAACCAGGCCCGGGTGAGTGGCCAGCAAGGCCTCGATGCCCTCGACGTCCTCGTTCAGGCAGGCCCCCAGGAAACGATCGGTGGGCGTCGCTTCGGTGGCGGCACCGGCGTTCGCCAGGATTTCGGCGATGTCGTATTCCCCATGCCGGAGCGCCGCGCGATAGAGCGTCCATCCTTCACCGGAGTCGGCATTGGGATCGGCGCCGTGGCGCAACAGGAATTCGACGCGCGCGACAAGGCCGACCTTGGCCGCATGACAGAGTAGGTAGTCCAGGGTCCTCATCGGGTTTTCGCGGGTCCAGTTCACGCGATGCGAGGGGTTCAAACCGAATTCCAGCATCAACTCGATACAGGCCTCTCCCGGCGATTGCATCCAGTTGTAGAGTGCCTGGCCGTCGTTGGGATCGGCGCCGTGACGCAATAGCAGCCGCGCGATGTCGAAGCCGTCCGGCAGCGGCGGCAGCCGATCCGGGCCGCGTTCGCCGTTGCCCAAGGCGCCCGTCACCGCTGTGAACACGTAGGTGTCGCCCCACAGCCAATGGACGTTCGGGTTGGCGCCTTGATCAAGGAGAAAGGCCACCACCCCCTTACGATCTTGAACGACACCGTCCCAGGCGACTCGGCCGTAGGTCGCGTAGAGCAGCGGCTCCCAGGAAAAAGGGCCGCCCTTGGCGTCGAGCAGCTCCGGGTGTTCGGCCAATCGCCGGCGCACCGCCGCCAAGTGCCCCGTCGCTGCGGCGGTGTACAGATCGGCCTCGGCCAAGCCCGCATGGCGATCCAGTAACGCGGTGGCATGCCGCCATTTTTCGGGTCCGTCCGATTCGTGATAGTTCAGGCAAGCGTGACGCAGGTACTCCGTCACGATGTCGTCGGTGGGTGTTGTCACCATGGATACCTCGATTCGATGTCTTTGGGAATTCTCCGGCATTTTCCCACAAGGGGTGCCCTTCCTTCCAGGTTCCCGCCCACCGCGCCGAAGCCGCGAGAACACCAGCCGGCTCGTCGCCGAGGATGGTTTTTTCATTCGTGTCAATCTGCGTGATTCGTGGGCGGACTTTTTTGCCGAAGATGAGCCGGAAGCTGAATGGACCCTTCTAAAGCTCGCCTCCAACCCCACGTAAATAGAAGGAAGTTCCCTATTGATCCAAGCCTCGGTTACAATGGAGGTTAACCAAATCCATAGAAAGCCAAGGGTAGCCCGAGTCGACGAGGCGGACTATCGAAATTACGCATTGCGCGCAAACGGTCGATGAGCCTGCAACGGATTCCGGATCCCGACGATCAGCGATGATGAGGTTGGAGAGGCGAACATGTTTTATACCAAGAGTTTTCCCACAGTGCTAATAGGGTTATTTTTGGCGTCGGTGCTGGGGTCGACCTGGAGTTTTTCCGGGACCATCGGCGTGGCCAAAGACGTGGATACCGTCGGTCGTAGCGTGCAGTACACCATTTATGTAGAGAACCTGGGTACGGACGATTTGACCAATCTTTCGATTCCCGACAACCTGGACGCGGTTTTCGGCGCCGGAAATTATTTCATCGCCACCGCACCGGCACTGATTTCCGGTCCCGGGACAGTGGTTCCCAACGCCTCGTTCGACGGCAGTGCCGATCCGGAGCTGATCGGTTCCGGATCGTTGCTGGTCGGCGAGTTGGCCCGCATCGAATTCGAAGTCGAGATCACCACGTTTTCGGATCAAGGTAACGGGCTGGGGATCTATCACAACCAAGTCACCGCCACCGCCGACGACACCATGATGATGATGGTGTCCGACCTTTCCGATTGGGGTACGGATCCCGATCCCAATGGAAACGGCAATCCCGGCGACGCCGGTGAGGACGATGTCACCGTGGCCGCGCCCACCGAGAACCCCGTCATCGGCATCGCCAAGAACACGATCATCAGCGGCAACTCGGTCACGATCGACTTCTATTTGGAAGCCTTCGGCAACGTCAATCTCACCACCGTTTCCGTCCTGGATGACCTGGACGCGGTCTTCGGAGCCGGTAATTACTCCATTACCACCGCACCGATGGCCGTTTCCGGGGCCTTGGTCGCCAACCCCAGTTTCGACGGTTCCGGTGATCAGGAGCTGATCCAAAGCGGCACGCTCGCCACGGGCGCGACCGCCCAGATCCAAGTGGTCGTCAACGTGGACAACGTGGTCGATCTGGGCAGCGGCCTGGGGGTCTATTCGAACCAGGTCACCGCCACCGGGATGACGGCCAACATGAACGATACCTCAGACCTCTCCGACAACGGCGTCGATCCCGATCCCGACGGCAACGGGAGCCCCAACACCCTCGGTGAGAACGATCCCACCCCCATCGTGCTCGGCGAAGAACCGGCCCTGGGTCTGGCCATCGACGCCGCGGTGGTCGGCAGCGTGGTGAACCTGAACCTGTACCTGGAAAACCTGGGCAACACCGATCTGAGCGGGCTTTCCCTTCCCTTGGATTTCAACACGGTCTTCGGCACCGGGAATTGGTTCATCAGCACGGATCCCGCATTTGTGGACGATCCCGGGACCATGACGCTCGACGTCAACTTCGATGGCAATTTCACGACGGAACTCGTCGACACGGGCAGCCTGAGCAGCGGCGATACGGCGCAAATCAGCATGTCGGTCACGATTCTCCAAATCTCCGACCAGGGCTCGGGCACGGGGATCTATTCGCTGAGCACCACCGTCTCCGGTACCGCGCCCGGCGGGGCGGTGGCCCAGGACACGTCCGACGACGGGACCGATCCCGACCCCAACGCCAACGGGAACCCGGACGAAGCCGGTGAAAACGATCCGACCGCCATCACGGTCGCCGAAATCGCGTCGATCGGCCTCGCCGTAGAGTACGAGGACGGTGGGCTTTTGGGCGGCACCGTGCCCCAGGTGCTCCTGCGCTACAAGGTGACCAACTACGGCAATGTGCGCATTTCCAACGTCAGCATCACCCAGGACCTGAACGCGGTATACGGTGCCGGAAACTTCCAGCATGTGGAAGATCCCACCCACGAGGGGGGCCCCGAAAACTTCAATTACAACACCGCGTTCAACGGAAACAGCAACACGGCGCTGCTGAACGGCGGTAGCTTCATCGATCCCGCCGAAACCATCACCTTCACGATTTTCCACCGGGTTCTCAACGTCACCGATCAGGGCAACGGTCTTGGCATCTTCCACGCCCAGGCCACGCTTCTCGGCACCGATCCCGGCGCCAATCCCGTGTCGGATCTCTCCCAGGAAGGCACCGATCCCGATCCCGACGCCAACGGGGATCCCTCGAACAACGGCGACGTGACGGTGATCAACGTGAACTTGGTGACGTCCTTCGGGGCGGCGCTCGACGTTTCCGTGGCGGCCAACGTGATCACGTTCGATGTCTACGTCGAAAACCTGGGCACCTTGGCGATGAACCAAATCGCGTTGGCGCTGAATGTGGACAACGTCTTCGGAACGGACAATTACACCATCAGCCAGGCGCCGTTCTTCGTGGACGATCCGGGGACCATGGAGTTGGGGACCTGGAACGGGTTGACCAACGATCCGTTCTTCGACATTCCCGTGAGCAGCCTGGCGGCGGGCGATACGGCCCAGGTGCGGTTCCAGATCACCGTGTCGAACGTCGTCAACGCCCAGGGTCTCGGTCTCGGCAACTATTCTCTTCAAGGGACGATCAACGGTATCTCCAGCCAGGGACTCCAGTTCGTGGATCTCACCGATTTCGGTACCGATCCCGACCCCAACGGCAACGGTTTCGCCAACGAAGCCGGTGAACAAGACGCGACGACCTTCACCATTCCGGTCGACAATCCGATCGGTGTGGCCCTGGATGCGGCGGTGGCCGGCTTCGACATCACCATCGACCTCTATCTCGAGAATCTGGGCGCATCCAATCACAGTGCGGTCGATGCCGTGCTGGATCTGGACGCGGCCTTCGGTGCCGGTAACTACACGATCACCACGCCCCCGGCCTTCATCGCCGACCCGGGGACCTTGACCCTCGACGGTGCCTTCGACGGGTCGGGCAACAGTTCCCTGCTACAGCCGGGGACTTCCACCCTGGCTGGGGCCGCCACGGCACAGATCCAATTGGTCGTTCGCGTGGATACTGAATCCGATCAGGGTAGCGGTTTCGGGATCTACTCGATCCAGGCTACCGCCCTCGGTACCCAGCCCAGCGGCATCATCGTGTCCGACACGTCCGACGACGGCACCGACCCAGACCCCAACGCCAACGGCGATCCCGGCGAAGCGGGCGAAGAGGATGCCACCACAGTCGTCATCGTCGGCAATCCCGCGATCGGCATCTCCAAAAAGGCGATCGTGAGCGGAACCCTGGTGACCCTCGAGTTCACGGTCGAGAACCTGGGTGATTCCACGCTGTCCAGTGTGATCATGGAAGATCCGCTGAACCCGGTGTTCGGCAGCGGCAACTACTCGGTAACCAGCCAGCCGACGCTCGTGAGCGGCGCCACCGGGCTGATCCTCTCCACTCAATTTTTCGGATTCAGCGTCTTCGATGTCGTGATCGGCGGCGGTCAATTGCGGCCGGGCGAAAGCACGCTCTTCAGGGTCCAGGTCAACGTCACCAGCGTGACGGACCAGGGCAACGGACTCGGCGTCTATCACAATTCGGTCACGGTCACGGCCAACGATCCCGGCGGCAACCCCGTCTCCGACATTTCCGACGACGGCAGTGATCCCGATCCCAACGGCAACGGCAACCCCGGCGATGCGGGCGAGGACGACACCACGATCATCACGATCGGTGACGAAGCGGTCCTCGGTGTGGCGCTGGACGTGAACGTGACCGGCCAACAGGTGACCTTCGATTATTACCTGGAGAATTTCGGGGGCAGCGCCCTCAGCTCCCTGGCCCTGCCGAACGATCTGGATGCGGTGTTCGGTGCGGGCAACTACGCCCTCAACGGCATGGCCACCCTGGTCGACGATCCCGGGACGATCGTCCTCGAGGCGGGCTTCGACGGCTCCGGAACGACCGCGATCATCGGCGCCGGCAGCACCTTGGCGTCCCTCGACACGGCCCAGATCCGCCTCGTCGTCGACGTCACCAACGTGGCCGATGTGGGCAATGGGTTCGGCCTCTACCAGAACCAGGTCACCGCTTCGGGGGCGGCCCCGTTGGGGACGCTCACCCAGGACGTCTCCGACGACGGTACCGATCCCGACCCCAATGGGAGCGGGTTCCCCAACGATGCCGAAGAGAACGATCCCTCGAGCTTCAGCGTGGGGTTCACCTCGGTCGGCGCGGCTCTGGACGTCACGGTCAACGGCAGTTTGGTGACGTTCGACTATGCCGTCGAGAATTTGGGCACCACGGCCTTCGCGGCCGTCACCATCAGCGACAACTACGACGACATCTTCGGGGCCGGCAACTACGTCATCGACACGGTGCCCACCATGTTCACCGTGATTCGCAACTGGTTTCCCAACGAGGACTTCGACGGTTCGAGCGATACGTCCGTCACCGCTTCCGGCGGAATTCCGCCCAGCGTCACCGAGATCATGCGGGTCGTGGTGGAAGTCCGCACCTTGGCCGACATGGGTTCGGGACTGGGCGTCTACAACAACCAGTTCACCGTCAATGCCGATGCCGAAATGGACCTCTCCGACGATGGGACCAACCCCGATACCAGCGGCAACGGGCTCGCCAACGACGCGGGTGAAGACGACCCGTCGAGCTTCACGGTCTCCGAAGATCCCGTGATCGGGGCGGCGCTTTCCGCTTCCGTTTCCGGCAGTGTGGTGACTTTCGATCACTACCTGGAAAGCTTCGGCAACGTGGACCTCTCCTCCGTCTCCCTGCTTCACGACCTGAATGCCGCGTTCGGTGCGGGCAACTACAGCATCAGTTCGGCGCCCGTGTTTCTCGACGACCCGGGTACCCTGACGCTCAACGGTTCGTTCGACGGCAACACCCAAACGGATCTGTTCTCCAGCGGCACCCTCGCCCTGCGGGACACCGCCCGAATCCGGTTCGCCGTGACGGTCACCAACGTCACCGATCAAGGATCCGGCCTGGGCATGTACAGCAGCCAGGCGACCGCTTCGGCCCAGGGGCCCTCCGGCGGCATGACCTCCGACACGTCCGACTCGGGTACGGATCCCGACCCCGACGCGGATGAAAATCCCGACGAGACGGACGAAAACGACGCGACCACCTTCACGGTCAACGAAGATCCGGTCATCGGCCTGGCGGAGCAAGTGTCCGTCATGGATGCGCAGGTGACCTTCACCTTCACGCTCGAGAACTTCGGCAACGTCCAGCTCGGCACCTTCTCGCTGAGCAAGGACCTCGACACCCTTTTCGGCGCCGGCAATTACAGCGTCGACACCGGCCCGACTTTCACGACCGATCCGGGCACCCTCACCCTGAACGCGGGCTTCGACGGCAGCGGCACGACCGGCCTGATCAGCTCCGGAACCTTGGCCGCCGGAGGGCTGGCGGTCTTCACCGTGGTGATCGACCTGAACTTCATCATCGATGCCGGTTCGGGTATCGGCGCCTTCTCCGACCAGTCGACCGTCAATGCGGACGGCCTGGGCGGCGGCATGACGTCGGATCTCTCCGATTCGGGTACCGATCCCGATCCCAACGGCAACAGCGATCCTACCGAAGCGGGCGAAAACGATGCGACGACCTTCAACGTCATGCCGGCGACCATCGGCGACTTCGTCTGGAACGACTTGAACGGAGACGGCGTGCAGGACGTTGGTGAACCGGGCCTTTCGGGGGTGACGGTCTTCATCGACGCCAACAGCAACGGCAGCCTCGATGGCGGTGAGCTTTCCGATACGACCGACGTCAGTGGCGGTTACGACATCACCGGCCTCGTGGCCGGAACCTACAGTGTGCGCGTGGACCTGACCACGGTGACCATGGGATTCACGCTCACCGGCGGCACCAATCCCAACTCGGCGACCATCACCACGGGTGAGGATTTCAACACGGCCGACTTCGGCTTCCAGCAACAGGACGCGTCGATCGGCGATTTCGTGTGGAACGATTTGAACGGGGACGGCGTGCAGGACGCTGGCGAACCGGGCCTCTCGGGCGTGAGGATCTTCCTGGACCTGAACAGCAACGGAAGTTTCGACGGCGGTGAGCCGAACAACATGTCCGGTGCCGGCGGTGCCTATGACATCACGAACCTGGCGACGGGCACCTACCAGGTCCGCTTCGATTCGGCCACCGTCACCGCGGGATTCGTGCAAACCGGTGGTATGAATCCGTTCTCGGTCAATTTGGCGGCCGGCGAGGATCACAACAACGCCGACTTCGGCTTCCAACAGCAGGACGCGTCGATCGGCGATTTCGTGTGGAACGATTTGAATGGCGACGGCGTGCAGGACGGTGGCGAACCGGGCCTTTCGGGCGTGACGGTCTTCCTGGATCTGAACAGCAACGCGGCCCTCGACGGCGGCGAGCCGAGCGATACCACCGATGCCGGTGGTGCCTACGACATCACGGCCTTGGCCACCGGTACCTACTCGGTGCGCATCGACGGCACCACGGTACCGGCCGGGTTCGTGCAGACGGGTGGAACCCTCCCGCAAAGCGTCCCGCTCGCCGCGGGTGAGGACTTCAACACGGCCGACTTCGGTTACCAACAGCAGGATGCGACCATCGGTGATTTCGTGTGGAACGATCTGAACGGGGACGGGGTGCAGGATGCCGGAGAACCGGGCATTTCGGGTGTGACCGTCTTTCTGGACCTGAACAGCAACGGAAGCCTCGACGGCGGTGAACCCAGCGACACCACCGACGCCGGTGGCGGCTACGACATCACCAACCTGGCGACGGGCACCTACAGTGTTCGGGTCCAATCCAGCACCATTCCCACCGGGTTCGTGCTGACAGGCGGCACGAATCCCGTTTCGGTCAATCTGGCCGCGGGTGAAGACCACAACAACGCCGATTTCGGCTTCCAGCAACAGGATGCCCGCATTGGTGACTTCGTGTGGAACGATCTGAACGGGGATGGCGTGCAGGATGGCGGCGAACCGGGCCTGTCCGGTGTGACCGTCTTTCTGGACCTGAACAGCAACGGCACGTTCGACGGCGGCGAACCGAGCGATACCTCCGGCGCCGGGGGCGCCTACGACATCGAGAACTTGGCGACGGGCACCTATCAGGTCCGCGTCGATTCCACGAGCGTCCCGACCGGGTTCGTTCAGACCGGCGGATCGAATCCCTTCTCGGTTTCCCTGGCGGCGGGTGAAGACCACAACGCCGCGGATTTCGGGTTCCAACAGCAGGACGCCAGCATCGGCGACTTCATCTGGAACGACCTCAACGGCGATGGCGTGCAGGACGCTGGGGAACCGGGCATCTCGGGCGTGACGGTGTTCCTGGACCTGAACAGCAATGCCGCTTTGGACGGTGGCGAGCCGAGCGATACCTCCGATGCCGGCGGCGCCTACGACATCACCGACCTCGCCACGGGTACCTATCAGGTTCGCTTCGACACCGCCACGGTGCCCACCGGATTCGTGCAGACGGGTGGAACCGTGCCCCAGGCCGTGTCGCTCGCGGCGGGTGAGGACTTCAACACGGCCGACTTCGGCTTCCAACAACAGGATGCGACCATCGGCGATTTCGTTTGGAACGACCAGAACGGGGACGGCGTGCAGGATGCCGGCGAACCGGGCCTGGCCGGGTTGACGGTGTTCCTGGACCTGAACAGCAACGGCACCCTCGACGGCGGTGAACCTTCCCAAACGACGAACGCCAACGGCGGCTACGACTTCACCGACCTGGCCACGGGCACCTACTCGGTTCGCGTGGATACTTCTTCGGTCGGCACCGGGTTCATCCTCACGGGCGGGGTCAATCCGCTGCCGGTAAATCTCGCGGCGGGCGAAGACTTCAACGATGCCGACTTCGGCTATCAATTACAGAACGCCAGCGTCGGCGACTTCATCTGGAACGACCTGAACGGCGACGGCGTGCAGGATGCCGGGGAACCGGGTCTGGCAGGCGTGCGGGTCTACCTCGATTTGAACGAGAACGGGGTCATCGACGGGGGTGAACCCGAAGCCACCGCCGACGGTTCCGGCAATTACGACATCACCAACCTGGCTCCGGGAACCTACGCGCTTCGCATCGTGCCCAGCAGCATTCCGCCCGGGTTCGTACTCACCGGCGGGACCGAGCCGCTGCCCGTGACGATCACCACCAGCGAAGATTTCAACGATGCCGACCTCGGTTTTCAACAACAAGACGCCAGCATCGGCGATTTCGTCTGGAACGACCTGAACGGCGATGGCGTGCAGGACGGTGGTGAACCGGGTCTCTCCGGGGTGACCGTCTTCATCGACGCCAACGAGAACGGTGTTCTGGATGGCGGTGAGACGAGCACCGCGACGGACGGCGACGGCTTGTACGACTTCACCGATCTGGCCGCCGGCACCTATCGCATCCAAGTGGACGAAAGCACCGTGACCACGGGCTTCGGGTTGTCCGGTGGGACCAATCCCGCCATCGTGAATCTCGCGGCTGGCCAGGACTACGACGATGCGGACTTCGGCTTCCAGCAGCAGGACGCGAGCATTGGCGATTTCGTCTGGAACGACCTGGATGGAGACGGCGTGCAGGACGGCGGGGAACCGGGCCTGTCGGGATTGACGGTGTTCCTCGACCTCAACAGCAACGGAACGCCCGATGCCGGCGAACCGAGCGATGTGACGGACGCGAGCGGCGCCTACGACATCCAGAACCTCGGGTTGGGTACCTACTCCGTGCGTTTGGACGAGAGCGGCTTCACGGCCGGCTTCGTTCAGACCGGCGGCACCAACCCCGTGTCGGTGACCATCGCGGCCGGTGAAGACTTCAACGATGCCGATTTCGGCTTCCGGCAAATCGACGCATCCATCGGGGACTTCGTCTGGAACGACCTGAACGGCGACGGCGTGCAGGATGCCGGTGAACCCGGCTTCGCCGGCATGACGGTCTTTTTCGACGACAACGAAAACGGCAGCTTTGACGGCGGCGAGACCTCGACCGTCACGGATGGCGATGGCCGCTACAATTTCATGGACCTGCCGGAAGGCACCTACCGGGTGATGTTGGACGAGAGCGGCTTCACGGCCCGGTTCGTTCAAACGGCCGGCACCAATCCGCAAGTCATCACGCTGACACCGGGCGAAGCCAACATCGGTGTGGATTTCGGCTTCCAGCAACAGGACGCCAGCCTGGCCGGCCTCGTCTGGAACGACCTGGACGGGAACGGCGTGCAGGACACCGGTGAGCCGGGATTCGAGGCCTTGACGGTCTTCCTGGACGACAACGCCAACGGCACCCTGGACGGGGGAGAGGCCTCCACCACGACGGATGCGGACGGCAACTACACGTTCATCGAGTTGCCCGAAGGCACCTATCGCGTCATGGTGGACGAGAGCGGGTTCACAGCCGGCTTCGCCAACACCACGATCGGCAACCCCATCGTCGTGACCCTCACGCCCGGTGAGACCCGCGACGATGTGGACTTCGGTTGGCAACAGGCGGACGGTGTCATCGGCGGTACCGTCTTCAACGACCTGGACGGCAATCAGATGCAGGACCCCGGCGAGACCGCCTTCGCCAACGTCACCTTGGATCTCTATCGCACCTCGGACCTCGTCCCGGGCATCGGCCCCGTTTTCATCGGAACCGCGACGACCGACGCCGGCGGTGCCTTCCAGTTCGACACGCTCATCAGGGGCAACTACCTGATCGACGTGACCGACGTGAACAGTGTGCTCGACGGCTTCATTCCGACCTTCCCGAACGATGTCTTGTCCGTGGAACTGGGCAAAGGCGAAGAGATCGCGGACCTGCTCCTGGGATACTGCGAATTGCCGACGATCGTGCTGCAACCCCAGGATCAGGAGCTCTGTATCACCACCGGCTTCACGCTCGCGGTCCAGGCGACCAGTTCGGACGCCCTGACCTACCAGTGGCGCAAGGACGGCATGGACCTTCCGGGCGAGACCGGCACGGAGCTCACGGTCGCGTCGGCGGATTTGGATGATTCCGGCGAATACGTCTGCGTCGTCTCCGACGGATGCGGCGACGTCACGTCGGATGTCGCCACCGTCACCGTGTCGCCACTGGGCGTGACCCTGACCCCGTACCGGGCGCAGGGTGTCGTTCCGATGACCTTGACGGCGGATATCACCTGTTCCATCCCGCCGCTTTCCTGGATTTGGACCGATCTCGACAGCGGCATGGACTTCGGCGAGGACGAGAATCCCGTCACCTTGGACGCGATCCTCACGGAGACCACCGCCTTCGAGATCACGGTGAACGACGACCTCGGCGATCCGGCTTCGGCGACCCAGACGATCTTGGTCTCCCTTGATCCGCTGTTCCTCGACCTCAACGAGGACGGCTGCAGCGACATCCGCGACATGTGGGCCTTGGCCGAGATCTGGGTGACGGAGGGCAGCGATCCCAACGGCGACGAAGTCATCGACATCCTCGATTTCTTCTACATCAACATCGAGGGGATCGGCACCTGCGGCGAATGATCGTCGATCCATGGGCGTCGAGGTTGACCTCGGCGCCCGCGGGTTCGCCATCCGAAGTCAGGGCCTTTCGTGAGGGCTTGTAAAGGTCCTTTTGCAGCCCGAGTGGCGATGACTGTGACAGTTCGGTGCCTGCTCTCGAGCGGTTGCCCGTGCTCCAGGGTCAATTTCTCTAGGGAGTCCCCGCCCAGATCGGGGGCCGGGTTTCAAGTGGGTAACCATGGTCCTGCTTTTCCAGGTTTCGATCATTCCTGCCTTCCTGATCAAGATTTGGCGACAGCAAGACCCTACTCAGATTGAATGCACCTCTTTGTTTCAAGAGAGGGAATGCTCGCGTGACTTCTCGGAGCGCCGGAATCGCTTGCGGGAAGGGCCTGGAGAACCGTGTGGGGATCGTCTCAACGCGTTTTGTTTTAATATTTTGGGTCATCTCCACTTCCCGAATCGCACACTTTGGGTATAATACATCCGAACCCGTGAACAATTAGGAACCATTTGATCAGTCGAGTCGTGCTTTGCGTGCACCCATGAGGTGGAAACGATGTCTTCTTCGGTCAACGTGTTCAGTATATTGGCAGTATTGTCCGTGGCCGTGGTGGGTATCAGCTTGGGCACCGGGCTTTACACCTTCAAGTATGCCGAGGGGGGCTCCTATTTCAGCAAGGACCCCGAGGCCTGTGTCAATTGCCACATCATGCGACCCCAGTTCGATAGCTGGCAGAAATCCAGTCACAAAGCCACAGCCACGTGCGTGGATTGCCACCTTCCCCACGATTTCGTCGGCAAGTACATCGCCAAGGCCGAAAACGGCTGGAACCACTCGAAAGCCTTCACTTTGCAAGACTTTCACGAACCCATCATGATCAATGAAAAGAACAGCCAAATATTGCAGGACAACTGCATCGATTGCCATCGCGACCTAACCCACGCACAAGTAGGCCTCAACCCTATTTCAGAAATCGATCACGAAATGACCGGCCAATTTACCTGTGTACACTGTCATCCCGGGGTGGGTCACGGTGAACGGGCCGGTTTGGGTGTTTTGGACGAGTATCGGGGGCGTGCCGGTCTCGAGCGGCTCAAAGAGAAACTGAAGACCGAATAATTGCCGGATGAGGGAGTCATCGATGGCGGAACACAACAGCAGCGGATGGTTGACCAGCAAGAAATTTTTGTTTTTTGTGCTTGTTGCGGGCGCGGCGGTCGGCGGTTTGGTAACCGCGCTGCTCGTCAACGTGTTTGAACGCAAAGTGGAAGCGCAACAGTCTTACGTTCAGTTGGTCGAGGTGACCGAGGACGATACCGATCCTGCCAAGTGGGGGCAAAACTGGCCGCGCCAGTACGATTCCTACAAGAAAACCGCGATTTCCACCCGAACCCGTTTTGGGGGCCACGGCGGCTCCGAAGCGCTGCCCGAGCAGAAGATCGAGCGCGACCCCTGGCTGAGACGCATGTTCCTGGGTTACGCCTTTGCCATCGACTATCGCGATCGGCGCGGCCACGCCTACATGCTCGTCGACCAGGAGGAAACGGAACGCCAGACGAAACCACAGTCCGGATCCTGCCTGCACTGTCACGCCTCGGTCATGCCGCTCTATCGGAAGCTGGGCGACGGCGACGCCATGAAGGGCTTCACCGGTACCCACGCCATATCCTACAAGGACCTCAGCGCCATGCTGCACGAGACCGGTGAGGCGCATCCGGTCTCGTGTGTGGATTGCCATGAGCCTGGAACCATGGTCCTTCGCGTCACGCGACCGGGCTTTATCAACGGCATTCAGGCCCTGGCCAATTCCGACGCCGAAGTTCCCCACCTGCCCTCGATCCAGGAGTGGCGCAAGGGCGACCGAAGCACGCCGTACGATCCCAACACCATGGCCACGCGCACCGAAATGCGCTCGTATTCCTGCGGCCAATGCCACGTGGAGTACTACTGCTCTTCGGATTTTCCGCTGACCTTCCCCTGGGGCAAGGGGATGAACGTCGAACAGCAAGAGGCCTTTTGGGATGAAACCAAGCTGTCGAACGGGGAACGTTTCTACGATTACAAGCACAAGGAAACCGGTGCCGAAATCCTCAAGGCGCAACACCCCGAATTCGAGCTCTGGAGCCAGGGCATTCACGCCCGCAGCGGTGTTTCCTGCGCCGATTGCCACATGCCCTACATGCGCGATGGGGCCACCAAGGTCAGCGATCACTGGGTGCGTTCGCCGTTGCTCAACGTCAACCGCGCCTGCCAAACCTGCCACCACTTCTCCGAGCAGGAGATCCTGGCGCGCGTCGACGTCATTCAGGACCGCAACCATAAGTTGCTGCAAAACGGCGGCAAGGCCATCATCGCGTTGATCGATGCCATCCTTGCGGCCAAGGAAGCGGGTGCGAGCGACGAGCAACTGCATGCCGCCCGCGAATTCCAACGCAAGGCACAATGGCGACTGGACTTCATCGCGGCCGAGAACTCGATGGGGTTCCACGCGCCGCAGGAAGCCGCCAGGATTCTGGGCGAGGCCTCCGACCTGGCCCGCCAGGGTGTCGTGGCCGCCATGAACTGGGAGTCCTATTGACGAGAACCCACCTGGAAACACCGGTTTTTTGAATTGGTTTCTCGAAACCGGTGTCCACATCCACCAGGACGGCGACCTTTGGCGAAGGCGCATCGTTGCGGGAGAGCTCTCCCGCAACGATATCTCCCATGACACGCGTCGCCCATGTCAGGAGCCAGCTTCGGGTGAGCCTTCCTGTTGTTTCAACTTTCTGTAAATCCAAGATTTGGCGATTTTGAGATCTTTGTAGATCTTGGTCTCCGAAATGCCCAGAAGTTCGGCGATTTCCGATTTCTTGAAGCCGACGAAATAGCTCAGGCCCAAAACCTTGGCGAGATGGGGATGGATCGCCTCCAGTTGTTCGAGCGCTTCGTTCAGCGCCGCGAAGTCGGTTTCCATCGGCGGGACGTCGCTCCAGTCCTGAAAGGTGACTTTCAGGACCTCGCCGCCGCGCTTTTTTGCATTGGCCGCCTCGGCATAGTTCAAAATGATTTGGCGCATGGCCACGGCCGCATACCCCAGCAGATTCCGCCGATCGACGTACTGGTGATTGCCTCCGAACAGCTTCATGTAGGCCTCGTTCACCAGCGCGGTGGGCGATAGGGTGTGGTTCCTGCGGCGTACCTGGGCCCTGGCGAGGCGATGAAGCTCGTCGTAGAGCAATTCCAAAACGCGACCGCGGGCCTCGCTGTCGCCCTGGTTGCTCTGTGCCAACAATTGCGTGATCGCCGTGACGTCGTCCAAATTATCGCTCCTGATGCAGTCCCGATCCAGGCCGTATCGTGGGAGATCACCACAATGCGGGATGAGGTTTCCTGGCCTCGAATCTTAATAAAATAGCAGAAGACTTTCTAACTGAAAAATGACAATGGCACGGTAATTCACGCCGTAGCATATGGATCCTGTTTCAGAGAAATATCCCTGGTTCTGTGAGCGGATACGCAAGGTGCCTCGAACTCGCCTACAAGGCCGATGTCGGAGGAATTTTCGCCGGAGATCGATGTGGCTGCGGGTGTTCACCACAAAATGGCTGGGGAAGCTCGGTCTCCTATGCAGGAAAGAAAGGCTTGAGGAGATTCTTCATGGGGGAAGGGATGTTTACGTATGAGCTTTTCTAAGCCACAGATCGGCTGAGAAGACAAAGTCTCCCTAGGCAAGGAAGAGACACTTGAACGGTTTCCTGGAATCGGGATATTTTGCCCACGAATCACTCGACTTACACGAATCAAAGGATTTCCATGGAATGATTCTCGCGGTGCCGCCGACCTTTCAAAAAATCGGGAACACGGGATCCAAGGATGATTGATTCATTCGTGTGAACTCTCTTGAAACAAAGTGGTGCGTTCAACCTGAGCTGGGCCTTGCCGTGGCCAAATCTTGATCAGGAAGACAGGAATGATAGAAACCAGGAAAAGCAGGGCCATGATGTGTCACCAAATGCCGATCCGTTCCTGGATTCCGATGTTCCTGGGTTCCTGCTAAATTTTTCGGATGAACGTCTGCAGCGTTTTCCGGTAAAACGGTGTCGTACTCGGGACGGTGGTCTTTTTCGATGCACATGGGACAATTCATCAGCCACGAGCCTCCCCCGGTCGCGCTATGGCGGGCTCCCTCGGGTTGGCGTTCAGGGTGAGCCATTCGCCCGTCTCGCCCGTATACCATTGATAATCGACGCCAATCACAACCCACTGATTTCCAGGGAGGAACCTCATGTTGGAGGTTTTCTTGTTTCTTTGTTTGGGAGTGGACGCAAGTCACACGGAGGATCCTCCAAAACTCGCCGATTCCTTTCATATCGAGCGCACCAGCGGGACCATCGACATCGATGGCGATCTGTCCGACGAGGGATGGCAGGGCGCACGGCCGATCGAAGGCTGGGTGGAAACCAATCCCGGCGACAACGTGCGTCCCAAGGTGCGCAACCAAGGGTATCTGACCTACGACGACAAGTACCTCTATGCCGGCTTTCGCTTTTTCGACCCCAATCCCAAGGGGATTCGCGCACCGGTCGGCGATCGCGACAACGTGCCCTCCTACACCGACTACGGCGGCGTCATTCTGGACACCGACAACGACGGCCGGTCGGCGCGAATGTTCCTGGCCAATCCGCGCGGCATCCAATACGACGCCATCTCCAACGACGCCTCGGGCGAGGACTCCTCACCGGACTTCTATTGGGAGTCCAAGGCCCGAATCACCAAGGACGGTTGGGTGCTGGAAATCAAGATCCCTTTTGCCTCCTTGCGTTACGACCGGGCGGACCCGCAAACCTGGGGAATCATGCTGTACCGCAACTGGCCGCGCGATTTTCGATACCAGATGTTCACCTCCCGATTGCCGCGGGATCGAAGCTGTTTCATCTGCAACGTCAAACCGCTCGAGGGCCTGCGTAAGCTGCCCCAGGGTGGGAACCTGGTGCTGGCGCCCTTCGTCTCGGCGGTCGAAGAATCTGCGCCGGAAGGCGAATTGGGCACGCCACTCGATGCCGAGGACCCCGATTACGAGCCGGGCCTGGACGTGAAGTGGATACCCAACCAAAACCTGGCTTTGGACCTGACGATCAACCCGGACTTTTCCCAGGTGGAATCGGATACGGCCCAGATTTCGGCGAACGAGCGCTTCGCCCTGTTCTTCCCCGAAAAGCGACCCTTCTTCCTGGAAGGCATCGATTTGTTCTCCACGCCGGTACAGGCCGTCTATACCCGCACCATGACCGCTCCCAAGTGGGGTTCCCGTGCCACCGGTCGCTATGGCCGTACCGCTTTCACGGCCCTTGTCGGCCAGGATCGCGGCGGCGGATTGACCATCATTCCCGGCGCCAACAGTTCGTCGCTGGTGGATCAGGACTACGCCTCGGACGTGGCCATTGCCCGGGTTCGGCGTGACATGGGCGAATCGTTCGCGAGTTTTTTGATGACCCACCGCAAGACCGATATCGGTGGACGCAATACGGTGCTGGGCCCCGATTTTCAGTGGCGACCCACCGACTCCGACCAAATCACCGCCCAGTACCTCTACAGTCTGGGCAAGACGCCCGACCAACCGGAATTGACCGACGAATTCGACGGTCGCTCGCTTTCCGGGCATGGCGCCGAAATCGAATGGGAGCACGAAACCAGCACGGTGGATTGGGAGCTGGAATACAGCGATTTCTCCGAGGAGTTCCGGGCCGACAATGGGTTCGTTCCCCAGGTGGACTACCGCAAGGGTTTTGGCGAGGTCGGTTACACCTTTCGGTTCAAGGACCGCTTCATTCACCGCTTGCGCATCTACAGTTTCGGCGATTACAGTGCCGACCTCGACGGCCGCCTGCTGACCCAGTTGTTTTCCGCCGGGTGCGGCATGAGCGGACGCTATAACTCGTTCATGCGCTACCGTTATGCTCGAGAGGAAGTGCGCGCGGGCGTCGAGACCTTCGTGCGCGACCAGTTTTTCTTCACCGTGGAATTCTCACCGGGTGGTTTGCTGTCGTCGGTGTACCTCTACGGCTTCGCCGGGGACGAGGTCGACTTCGCCAACGCCCGCCTGGGCAAGGGCCTGACATCGGAGTTGGAAGTGACTTTTCGTCCGGGCAACGCCCTCCAGGTGGAGTTCGACGGCAACTACCGCTACCTGGACGTGGACGACGATTTGGGTGTCGACCGACGCCTGTTCACCGCCTGGGTCGCCCGCCTGCGGGGGACCTATTTCTTCAACGCGCGGTCCTATTTCCGCCTGATCGGCCAGCGGGTCGAAACCGAGCGGGATCCGTTGCTCTACACCGACGAAGTCAGCGAGAAGATCGGCCACTTCACCGGCTCCGCGCTGCTGGCCTACAAGCTGAACTGGCAATCGGTGGTGTTCCTGGGCTACGGCGACGATCGCGAGCTGTCGGAGCTGAACCGGTACGAGAAAAGCGGCCGTCAGGTTTTTTTGAAGGTCTCTTACGCCTACCAGCGCTGAGACCGCGAGCTCTGTAATCGATCGTCGATCGAGGTTGGCGATCCGCTTCGGTGGAATCGCCAGCCCTCGCCCGAAGCCAACCTGCCCGAAGTGCCCGAATGCCGAGAGATTCGTCGTGTTCGGTAGGTTCAGCAGGGGCGGTAAGCCCGCCGGTTTAACTTGCCGAAGCGACCCATAATCAGAGTTCCAGCATGTTTTGAGAGTCGGCACCGCAGTAGGTTGGCCGGCCCGGCCGACTTTTCGAAGTGATCCAGGCAACGGTTTTTTAGGAAGCCCAAGAGCGAAGCCACTCACTCCGTATCACGTCCATGTCGAAGTACGTTGCCTCCATAGTTCCCGCATGCCGAGAGAGACGTCGTCGCAGTAGGTTGGCCGGCCCGGCCGACTTTTCGAAGCGATCAAAGTCGCGCAGATCCGAAACGCCAAGGAGCGAAGCACCCAAATGTAAGCAGGGGGCATTCGGAATGCGTTGGGGGTAGGTCCAAAATGCCCATCCTTGCCTGGTTCCCTGAGTTTCGGGTTTTCAGGAGAATGACCCATGGCTCCTGGCCAGAATCGGAATAGGTGGTTCTTTCCCGAAATCGGCCGGGATTGCCCGCTGGTCCGCGACTCTTTCGATGGCTGGTTCCTGGATTGGGAAGGGCGACCTGGGCGAGGGCTGCGGGCTCCAAGTCCCGTTTCGCGGGGCAACTAAAAAAGCGTTTTGAGCTGGCGGGCGTAGCGGCGGCTCATGCTCAGCGGTTCCGCCAAGTTTTTCATGAAGACCTGGTAGCTGTAATTGGCGGATTTTTCGATGCGCTCGATATGCGCCACGTTCACGATCGTCGAGCGGTGGACTCGGACGAAACTCTTCGGGGGAAGCCGCTTTTCCCAATCGGCGAGGGATTTGAGGATCATGACGCTCTGGCCGTCCTCGGTGAGAATGCGGGCATAGGGGGTTTCGGCCACGATGCAGACGATGTGTTGGACCTTGAGGAAGTGCTTTCGATGGCCCGACTCCGCCAGAATGTGGTCTTCACAGGCCAAAGCGCCGCCCTCTTTCGACGGCCGCGCTCCGGTCTGGATGCGCCTGATCGTCTTCTTCAGGCGGGCCATTCGCACCGGTTTGAGCAGATAATCCAGGGCGTTGACTTCGAAGGCCCGAATGGCAAACGCATCGTAGGCGGTCACGAAGGCCACCTGAATCGCGGGATCGATGCGTTCCAGGACCGAAAATCCCGACTCGCCCGCCAGTTGAATATCCAAAAAAACCAGATCCGGCCTCAGATCGCCGATGATGGCGACCGCGCCCTGCACGTCCTCGGCCTCGCCGATCACCTGGTTGCCCGGGCATTGCTCCAGCATCCGCCGCAGTTGGCTTCGGGCCAACCGTTCGTCGTCCACGATGATCGAGCGCAGCGGCTTCGTCATGGCGGTGATCCCGGGTTGCCGATGGAAATCCGGGCGCGGACCCAGCCGTCCGCCTCGCGAACGGTGAAGCGGTGCCCATCGGGATAGCTGAACTTCAGGCGTTCCCGAACATTGCGCAATCCAAGCCCCGTGCTTTGCCCCCACTCATCGTCTTTGGTCGCCTCCGGGTCGACCCACCGCCCCGAATTGGCGACCTCGATGTGAAGTGTGTCCTCGCGGAGCACGGCGGAAAGCGACAGGCGCAGCGGCTTGGGGCTGGTCTTCATCCCGTACTTGACCGCGTTCTCCAACAGGGGGTGGAGCAGGAACGCGGGCAACAAGCATGACGCCGTTTCGGGTTCGATCTCGAAACGCCACACGAGTTTGTCTTCGAAGCGGATTTTTTCGACGGCCAGATAGCTGCGCAGGGTGTCGATTTCATCGCGCAGGGTGACCTGGCTGACGGCTTCGCGGAGCAGCGAGCTCCGCAGGAAATCCGACAGCTCTTCCACCACTTCTCCCGCCGATTCGGGGTTTTCGTGAATTAGGGACCGGATCGAGTTCAGGGAATTGAACAGGAAATGGGGGTTGAGCTGGTAGCGAAGCATTTGGAGCTGAGCTTCCCGGGCCAGGGCCTCCGACCGGAGCAGGCCCTGTTTGTGGACCTCGACGTCGAGCCAGTATCTGGTGCCGAAATACAAGGCGCTCCAGGCCAGAAAGACCATCGAATAATCGAAGGCCAACTTGAGGTACATGGAGGGACCCGAGACCGCGAGATCGGGGATGAGCCTGGGCAGCAAGGCGACCTTGAAGCCGAACATGAGGGCCAGGCCGCATCCGACCGAGCAGATCGCACCGATGGCTCCAAGGGTCAGGTAGGAACGGGAACGGGCCCAGAGCCGGCGATACAGGAGGTGCAGCAGCAGGGTCATGGAGAAAGCCATCGTCACGCGCACCATCTCCGCGAGCAGGATCCTGGCCGGGCCGATGTACATGCCCATGTAGGTGTTCAATGCCAGGAGCCGTGCCAAATACGACCCGAGCCCGTACAGGCCCCAGCCCAGGAATTGCGCCTTCCAGAAGAGGGTCGCCCGGTCGGCCGTCCAGCGTTCGGCAAGGGTGGCTTCGCCCGGCCAGCTTGGCGGGCCTGTGCGCGGGGGCGCTCGGTTGAATTCGAAACGATCGGCGTCTGGCATGAAAAGCATTCTATCAGCAGATGTCATGGCTCATGGGCTGGGGGCGGCGGTTTTTCGAAGGGGGTTCCGTTCACTGACCATCCCTCGCTTCGACGAGAAGGCGCTCGGCCTCTTCGCGCACCCGCCGCAGCTCGTGGCGCCGGGCGAGATCCAGACATTCTTTGCCGTATTTGACGGCTTCGTCCATTCGGTGCTCGGCCAGGTGAATTCGGGCGAGGTCCAAAAGCTGCACTGCGGTGGCCGCGTGGGCCTGGGTTCTCCGGGTCACTCGCAGTCCTTCCGACAGCCAGGCGATGGCCGTATCCGTGTCTCGCCGGTGTTCGTAGAGGAAGGTCGCCAGGGTGGAGATCGCGAAGCCGGTCCCGGACACCGAGCCGGCGCGACTTCGGGCGGTCACACAGCGCCTGAAATACAGTTCGGCCTCGGCGAGTCGGTTCTCGTTCAGGGCAATCTGGCCCAGGTGACGCAGGCAATACCCGAGGACCACGGGGTTGCCGCCTTTTTCCGCGGCGGCGGCGCCTTCCCGGTACCGTGCGGCGGCGCGTTTCGGATGGCCTGCCCGCTCGGCGAGGTAACCCATGTGGAACAAGGACTCGCCCAGGCCCGACCAGGCGCGGGGGTCTGCCGGTGTGGCTACGACCAACTCGCGGTGGATGGCCCATGCCTGCTCGTGCAGGGCGGTCAAGGCGTCAAAGATCAATTCGGTCTCGAAACCACACTGCACCAGCATGTTGTTGCCCATCGCGTTCAGGGCCGCCGCTCGGGTCAGGTCATCTCTTCCCTCGGTGGCGAGCTGCCTCGCTTCGGAAAGGACGTCGTCGGCGGCGTCGAAATGCCCTTGCCTGGTCAAGGTCCTGCCCAACTGTTGGAGGATCCGCGCTTTCCAAGCATTGGGCGAGGCCGAGTCCGGGGCGACGTCCAGGCCCAATTCGAGCAGCGCTCGGCTGTGCACGTACCGGTTCGTCAGGCGGTATGTCTCGGCCAGGTCGAGCAGCGGCGGGAGCAAGGCATCGCTGGATTGGTTCAGTACCGCGTTCGGGTCGGCAACATGCGGCCCGTGAACGTCATCCGCCATCGGTGGATGGGCTGTGCAGGTGAGCGCCATCCCCAAGCTCAGTGCGAGTATCGCGAATTTGGATCTCTTCTTCATGCCGTCTCCCTGTTGGTTTTCGTGGTTTGACTCTCGCTCGAACGCATGGAAGCTACCGGGATCGATGACGGAACCGCGGCCGGATGCGAGGCCTTTTTCCCAAGATGGATCTCCACAGCCGCGCGCATGCAGCCCGCGCAGGAGCGCTCCCGTCCAGATCCACGATACGGATTCAAGTTGGATAGCTCATTCTACGGACCCTGTTCCGCGTCGAACCGGGCCGGTACCGCAAGCGGTCGATCCGATGGTGTAAGCGGTCAATATCCGTCGCGAGCGGTTGGGGACTTGTTCGAAAATGCCGTCAGCCGTCGCGCTTTTCCGAACCGTTTCTTCCGGATGGGTGTTGGCTGCCCGCATGAAACAAACCGCTCCAAGTTGCCGCGGTGTGGGAGATTCGTCGTGCCGGTCAGGTGTGGCAGCCATACCGGCCGTGCCCAACCGGCCGTGGCATACCGGCCGTGCCCTACCGGCATCGCACGCCGAATTCGCTTGCGTTCGAAACATACCCAATAGATAATGTTTCGCAATAAAAATTGAGATTGAGTCCTAAATTTAGAAATTGAGGTTTGTATGCGCTTGTCAGTTGCATTGCTGTTGTGCTCGTGTTTTGCCTTCTCGGCCGAAGATGCCGTGAAGCTCGACCAACAACCTGAAAAGAAGGAACTCGAAATCAGCTCTGAACGTCAGTTCATCCTGAACGATTCAAAACCGGCCACGGCCGCCGTCCGGCAAAAGGCAACCGTCATACCCGCTCAATTGAACTCGAGCGCCGCGATGCCCATGGCGCACGCAGCGACACCAGTCGTCGCAATGATCGCTGACGAGGACAAAAAAGAGGCGCCCGCTAAAAAGGCTGAAGAGGCCGAGACTAAAGAGGAAATGGTCGTCATCGGGAAGTACCTGTACACTGACCTGATCAATGCGCTGAGAACCCCAACGCCGATCATCGACGTGCCGCAAAGCCTTTCCATCATGACGGCCGTCCAGCTCGAGGAGCAGGGCTTCACGAGCATCGGCGACATCATCAACTACACACCTGGTGTGAATACGTCGCAGGGCGAAGGCCACCGTGATGCGATTGTCTTCCGTGGCGTACGGTCCACGGCGGATTTCTTCATCGATGGCGTTCGCGATGATGTTCAGTATTACCGTCCTCTCTACAATCTGGAGCAGGTGGAGATTCTTCGTGGCCCGAACGCGCTTCTCTTTGGGCGTGGCGGCACAGGCGGTATTTTGAACCGCGTCACGAAGAAAGGCAGGATTGGCGAGCGTTTCACGAGATATCAGGCCGGATCCGATTCGTTTGGCGAATTTGGTCTCCAGATCGACAGCAACTTCGGCGTTAGCGACAGGCGAGCTTTCCGGATTAATGCTTTTTACGAAAGCCTTCAAAATCACCGCGATTTTTATGATGGTGATCGGATCGGCATCAATCCGACCGTCAAGTTCGCGCTCGGCCCGTCGACCACCCTCGACTTATCCTATGAATATGCCGATCACGAGCGTTTCGTTGACCGTGGTATTCCGACAGGAGACGACGGGCGCCCGGTTGAAGCCCTCGAAGACGTGGTTTTCGGGGATGGAGAGCTCAATACGACGGAGCTCGAGGCCCACTTGATTCGCGCGAAACTGGAGCACAAATTCTCGGAACACATCAAGGGCAATTTCAGCGCCTTCCACGGCAACTACGACAAGCTCTACCGGAACTTCTACGCCAGCGACTACGATGAAGCGACGAACATCGTCGAGCTTGACGGATATGTGGACACGACCCTGCGTAAGAACACGATTCTGTCGGGAGACCTGATCGGCGAGTTCGATGCGGCCAACGTTCGGCACACGGTGATCTTCGGTGCTGAATTTATCGACACCTCGTCGGACCAGAATCGCTACAACTCGTATTTCGATACTTCGGCTGCCGATGTCGCTGCCGGCGTGCCTGGCGCGAGAACCGACCAGGCGAACTTTTTGGCGACGCGTCCGATCGTTCTCACGAACGGTGTCGGCGTTCTGGCCGACGGCCGGACCACAAACAACAGTTTCTCGACAAATCTCAATGACGACACGCGCGTGAACATTGAAGTGTTGTCGTTCTACCTTCAAGACGAGATCGAAATATCGGACAAATTCGATGTCACCCTCGGCGCTCGCTTCGATAGCTTCGACATCGAGGTTTTCAACGTTCCCGCCAATGAGGTACGGACCCGGGAGGATCAGGAGGTCTCGCCGCGCCTCGGATTGGTGTACAAGCCAAAGGAGAACACCTCCTTTTACGCCAGCTACAGTGAATCCTTCCTGCCACGCAGCGGCGAGCAGTTCGCCAACATCAATGGTGACAACAATCGGCTGGATCCGAACACCTTCACCAACCTCGAGGCGGGTGTGAAGTGGGACTTCGACCGACGCCTGAGCCTGACTGCCGCGGTCTTCGAGATTGAACAGGAGTCGCCGGTCGTCGCCGATTCGGACGCCGGAACCTTTGACGTGATCGAAACCTCGGTCGAAGGAATCGAGTTACAGCTCCAAGGGCAGGTTTCGGATCGATGGTTCATCTCGGGTGGATATAGCTATTTGGATGGTGAGCAGGCGGACGGCGTTCTGCGTCCGCGCGAGCTGCCGGAAAACATGTTCTCGGTCTGGAACAGCTTTAAAGTGACGGAACTGTTTTCTTTGGGGCTCGGGATGACCTACCAGGACGAGAGCTTCATCAACAACAGCAATAGCGCGGTTTTGCCGAGCTATACCCGTTTTGATGCAGCGGCTTACTACGACGTGTCAGACAAGATTCGGATTCAGTTGAATATCGAGAACCTGACCGACGAGCTCTATTTCCCGAACTCACACAGTACCCATCAGGCGACCGTGGGAGCGCCTTTTAACGCACGTCTGTCACTCAAGGGGCAATTCTAGGGTCTTTTTGGTGATGTCGACTGGCGTGACGCGCTCCCGAAAGGGGGCGCGTCTTTTGGCGTGTGGCCGAGGTAACCCTTTGCCTCGCCTGATTCCTCGTATCGCAGGTATATTCTCAATTTCCTGGCGGGGCTTCACCGCGCTTTTTTGCACCATTTTTCATCGCTCACTACAATCTTCGGTGGGCACCATCCATTGGTCGAAACTCGCATTCGCATGCGCCCATTGGTGACCTTCTCGATCAACGGAGACTGCCATGGAAACCGCCGTAGAAATATTTGCCGCCGTCAATTTCGTGATCATCGGGCTCTCCCACATCACGCAACCCACCGCATGGGCCGAATTCTTCGTTTGGCTGCGGGAACGGGGTCATGCCGGCGTGTTCGTGAACGGCTTCATCAGCCTTGGCTTTGGGTCGATCGTGGTTGCGTTTCACAACGTGTGGACGGGCATCCCCGCGATTCTGACGATCTACGGCTGGTTACTGATCCTAAAGGCCTTGGTTGCCTTCACCCTGCCCAGCTACGCCATGAAAAGTCTGCAACTCGTGAACCCCGCCAACGCCAAGAAGTTCGCGGTTGCGGGTTTCGGATTGCTGCTTCTCGGCGGCTTGCTCATCTTTAGTATCGTCAGGTGATTGCGTCATCTAGGTTACGTGGCCTCGAGTCGCTTTGCGGGTCGAGCTTTGACGGCGCTGACGATGGGGAACCTGCGATGCCTGTCCCTGGGGGTACTTTTCGAAGGGATTCAAGTCGGGAGTGCCCGCATGCTTCGAGGGTCGGTACGGCGGTCGGTTGGCCACGGCCGGTAAGCCGGCCCGGCCGACAGGCTTCTCGCAGGTTGGGGCTTCAATGGACGCGTGGCTGCCAACTGGAGTTGCTTCGCTCTTTAAGTGTTCGGAAAGATGGCGTTATGTGGCTTCGATTGGTGGAGCAAGCTGCTCCACCTACAGGCTTTACGTCTCTTGCGTGCATGCGGGCTCCCCGAGCCGGCTCGCCTCGCCTTGAATCTTTCGCGACATCGAGCCGGGTATGCCCGCTCCGTTTGTTCGGAGTGCCTACCTGGCTCGGCGCTTCAAGGTCGCACCGTGGCTGAATAGCCGTTCCTGGATGTCGTCCAGGGCATCCGGGTCAAGGCCGTCGCCATCGCCGTTGACCAACGTGATCACGCCGATGCCCGTGTCGGGGTTGAAGAACATGAAGGTATCGGCACCCGATTCTCCACCGTCGTGGCCGACCAGGTTTTGGTCGAACTTCCGGGTGGTGAACCACAGCAGACCCTGTGAGACGGTGTCTTCGTCATCCTGGCCCTGGGGTACCTGCCGGTCCGCCAGCATGGTCTGGATGGTTTCGGCGCGAAGCACGCGGGTGCCGTCGAGGGTTCCGCCGTTCATGACCATGGCGAGGAACCGGGCCAAGTCGGCCGCGCTGGCACGACACTGCCCGTTGGGATAGTCGGGAAAACCGTAGTGGCCCACCGCCTGGAACTGTCCGTTCGCGGCGACCTCGTAGGGAATCGCCACATCCGCCGGGTTGAAGTCCGCCAGGAACCAGCCGGTACGGTCGAGGCCGAGCGGAGTGAAGACCTGGTCCTTGCAGTAGGTGGCGAACGGCGTTTCGCTGACTCGTTCGATGAGGTAGCCGACGAGTGCCGTGCCCACATTGGAGTACTCGGAAGCGTCGCCAGGTCGGTCTTCCAGAAAATTGACCTCCTCGTCGTACCACTGCCCGCCGGGCGTGAGGTACCCCGCGAGGAAGGTGCCGAGCGCGATCGGCGAGTCGGCCCCGTAGGTGTAGGATTCCTCGGTCACGTCCTCGTTGTCGACGATGCCCGAGGTGTGGGTGAGCAGATGTGACGCGAGGATGGTTTCGCCGGCCACCCAGGGGTTGTCCACGCGAAACGGCAAGATGTCGTTGATGGGCGCCTCGATGGCGATGAGGTCGTTTTCCCAGGCCTTCATGAAGATCACCCCGGTGATGGCCTTGCTGATCGACGCCAGGAGAAAAGGCGTCTCGGCCGTGACGGGCCGGTCGTTCGTCACATCGGCGAGTCCGTATCCGCCGGTCCAGGCCACCTTGCCGTTGACCACGATGGCGGCACCGAGACCGGGAATGTTGCCGGTAGCCATCTTTTGACGAATGTAGTCGCCCATTTCGTCGGTTGCGGGTACGTACCGGCTGCCCGGGACGGCCACGATCTGGCTGACGTCGTTGCGGAAGGTCAGGGCGAACGCGGCGACATCACCCGTGGCGTTCAGGGTCAGGTTCGCTTTTTCGGGCACGTTGTCGCCGAACAGATCCGCAGCCATCGCCACGAGTTTGCCGTGGGGCGGGACCGTCCGGGTGATACTTTCGCGAAAGCTCTTGTCATGGGCGGCGAGGGTCAAGGTGAGGGTGACTGTGGTTTCACCGGTGTTGGTCACCGCGAACCCGCTCTGTTGGGCCTCGTCGTTCTGCAACAGGGGCAGCAGCCAATCGGTACCCGTTTGGGTCATCAAGGGCAGGCTCGAGGTGCCACCGCCCGACACGTGGGTGAAGCGCATCAAGCCGCTGAGGTTTTCGTTCGCCGTCGTCAGGTCCAGCCAGCCCTTGGATTCGGGAGCTTGGGGGAACAATTCGGTGATGGCCTGGTCGGAGCCCTCCAGGTTTGCGAGGGACAGGGTGGTCGAGCCCAAATGGGTACCGCTTTCGCCATAGGCTTGAATGGTGACGGTCGCGGCCTGGGGGTCCGGATTGACCAGGCTCAACCGCGTCTCCCAGGCTCCGTCGGCAAAGGTGAAATGGGGCAAAATGATGCGTCGCTCCTGGGCGTGCGTCGGTGCCTGACCAAAAAGCACCAAACTGAACAGCAAACACGCGACTCCTCGCTCGAGGTCTTTCATGCACATACATTCACTCCTGTTGCGGCTGTCTTTCGGCACGACCGAAGGTGGGGCTTCCTGGAACCATGGGGTGCCATGGGCTCCGAGGGAAACCGGATGCCGAAGGTTGTCTTTCCGGCGTTGGGTCGGGCTTCCATTCTTCGCTTGATTGCGCGGGCGTCGATAGGATGTATCGGCCCTGGCCTCGAAAGACATCATTTCCCACTACGGCCATCGAAGGGCCAAACCCCTACAGCTCGTGCTCTAGCGGCGGTGCCCTCGCGGCCGTACCCTACCGGTCCTGCCTTACCGCACCTACTACCGGGCACGACGCATCTCTCGGGATTCGGGCGCTCCAAGCAGGTTTGCTTCCGAAGGGTCGCGGACCAGCGGGCATACCCAGCTCGATTTCGGGTAAGAAACCACGCGAAGCGAGCCAGCATGGTGGTCCCGGCTACCTGAGAGGATCGTCGGGCAGGGCCGGTAAGGCCCAGTAGGTGCGACCGCTGGTCGCACATTCCGAAGCCGAATGCTTCAATGCTCTAGCAATGGGCTGGACTTCTCTCTTTCAAGTCTGGAACCTGCGATGCGCGGATCACTTCGACAAGTTCATCCGGCGGGCTTACCGCCCCTGCTGAACCTACCGGGCACGACGCATCTCTCGGCATTCGGGCACTCCAAGCAGGTTTGCTTCTGAAGCGTCGCGGAACAGCGGGCATACCCAGCTCGATTTCGAGTAAGAAACCACGCGAAGCGAGCCAGCATGGTGGTCCCGGCTGCCTGAGAGGATCGTCGTGCCCGGTAGGTGCGACCGCTGGTCGCACATTCCGAAGCCGAATGCTTCAATGCTCTAGCAATGGGCTGGACTTCTCTCTTTCAAGTCTGGAACCTGCGATGCGCGGATCGTTTCGACAAGTTCATCCGGCGGGCTTACCGCCCCTGCTGAACCTACCGGGCACGACGAATCTCTCGGGATTCGGGCGCTCCAAGCAGGTTTGCTTCTGAAGGGTCGCGGAACAGCGGGCATACCCAGCTCGATTTCGGGTAAGAAACCACGCGAAGCGAGCCAGCATGGTGGTCCCGGCTGCCTGAGAGGATCGTCGGGCACGGCCGGTATGGCAGGGCCGGTAAGGCCCGGTAGGTGCGACCGCTGGTCGCACATTCCGAAGCCGAATGCTTCAATGCTCTAGCAATGGGCTGGACTTCTCTCTTTCAAGTCTGGAACCTGCGATGCGCGGATCGCTTCGACAAGTTCATCCGGCGGGCTTACCGCCCCTGCTGAACCTACCGGGCACGACGCATCTCTCGGGATTCGGGCGCTCCAAGCAGGTTTGCTTCTGAAGGGTCGCGGACCAGCGGGCATCCCCAGCTCGATTTCGGGTAAGAAACCACGCGAAGCGAGCCAGCATGGTGATCCCGGCTGCCTGAGAGGATCGTCGGGCACGGCCGGTATGGCAGGGCCGGTAAGGCCCGGTAGGTGCGACCGCTGGTCGCACATTCCGAAGCCGAATGCTTCAATGCTCTAGCAATGGGCTGGACTTCTCTCTTTCAAGTCTGGAACCTGCGATGCGCGGATCGCTTCGACAAGTTCATCCGGCGGGCTTACCGCCCCTGCTGAACCTACCGGGCACGACGCATCTCTCGGGATTCGGGCGCTCCAAGCAGGTTTGCTTCTGAAGGGTCGCGGACCAGCGGGCATCCCCAGCTCGATTTCGGGTAAGAAACCACGCGAAGCGAGCCAGCATGGTGATCCCGGCTGCCTGAGAGGATCGTCGTGCCCGGTAGGTGCGACCGCTGGTCGCACATTCCGAAGCCGAATGCTTCAATGCTCTAGCAATGGGCTGGACTTCTCTCTTTCAAGTCTGGAACCTGCGATGCGCGGATTGCTTCGACAAGTTCATCCGGCGGGCTTACCGCCCCTGCTGAACCTACCGGGCACGACGCATCTCTCGGGATTCGGGCGCTCCAAGCAGGTTTGCTTCTGAAGGGTCGCGGACCAGCGGGCATCCCCAGCTCGATTTCGGGTAAGAAACCACGCGAAGCGAGCCAGCAAGGTGGTCCCGGCTGCCTGAGAGGATCGTCGTGCCCGGTAGGTGCGACCGCTGGTCGCACATTCCGAAGCCGAATGCTTCAATGCTTTAGCAAGGGGCTGGACTTCTCTCTTTCAAGTCTGGAACCTGCGATGCGCGGATTGCTTCGACAAGTTCATCCGGCGGATGAACCTACCGGGCACGACGAATCTCTCGGGATTCGGGCGCTCCAAGCAGGTTTGCTTCTGAAGAGTCGCGAATTGCTCAACCAATCGAAGTGACCTGGCATGGATAGAAATCGATCATCGAGAGATCTGGAGGCGCGACTTATCTGCTTCGCTCTGTTACTACTTGCTCTTGCGAAGCCTGGGCCGCTTCGAAGTGTCGGCCGGGCCGGCTCTCAAAGCATGCGGGAACCCCTCGTATGAATCACTTCGACAAGTTCATCCGGCGGGCTTACCGCCCCTGATGAACCTACCGGGCACGACGCATCTCTCGGGATTCGGGCACTCCAAGCCGATTCGTTTCAAAGGAGCGTGCTTCCGTCAATCGCGCTTGTAGACATCGAGGTCTTGGTTTTTCAAGGTGAACAGGGCGTCGAGGGTTGTATCCCGATCCTGCTCCAGCAGGCGTGCGGCCACGTAACGGCCCAGTGCCGGTCCGTGTTTGTAGCCATGACCCGCGCCGCCACCGACCATCCAGACGTTGGGCCACTCCGGATGCCGATCCACCAGGAAATCACCATTGACGCTGTCCGTCACCTGGCAGACTCGGGTTTCGATGATCGGCTGGTCGGCCAGCAAGGGGAACCGATAGGCCAGAAAGTCGCGAACACGCTTGGTTTGGTAGGCGTTTACATGGCGGCCGTCCATGTCCGGGTCGATGTCGTTGCGCTCATCCATCGGACAGAGTTTCATGCCCCGGCCTTCGAACGAAGGGAAACCGTAATAGGTCGCGAACCTGGGATCTTTGGCCGGGCCGCGAAAACCCCAGACGGGAAGCTCGGGGACCGAAAATCGAAGATCGCCGGCTGGTGGGCCGACGAAGAATACGTCGCGGCGGACCGGCCTCAATTTCCTTCCCAAAACCTGGGGAAAGAGCTTCGGCAACCAGGGACCGCAGGCGAACACGAAGATGTCGGCGTTCAAATGCGTGCCGTCACTCAACGACAGGGTCTCGAGTTTGGCCTGTTTCACCTTGCCGGGCTGGGCCTTGGCGAGCCGAAGGGATCCACCGGCGGTGCGAAACCTCTGGGCCACGACGCGGCAGGCCTCGCGCGCACGCAACAGGCCAGCAGTCGGATTGTAGAGACCCAGCTCGATGCCGTCCATGTGAATTTGGGGCCAGCGTTTCACGAGCTCCTGCGAAGACAAAATTTCGCTGGGTACCCCCGCCGCTTCCAATCGATCCCTGGCGGAAAGGCAGGTTTTGGCACCCTTGGGGGAGGCGAGCAGGAGACGCCCGGTTTTCGTGAACAAGGTCGTGTTCCATTGGTCCTGCCAATGCCGCCACAGCTCCATCGCCTGAATCGCCAGGTTCATGTAGGGCAGGCGCGTGCCGTAATCCTCGCGGATCAGCCGCGTTTCTCCTCCCGAGCTCGATCGCGAATGGCCCGGTGCATAAGCGTCGACCAGCGTGACTCGTGCGCCGGCGAGTTGGGCGTACCAGGCAGTCCAGCCGCCAAACACGCCGGCTCCGATGACCACGACGTGCGGTTTGGGTCCTGACCTTCGGGCAGGCGCGGTCCTGGCCGCGGATGCACTCCCGAGCGCTCCGGTTTGAATGGCTGAGATCTTGAGAAACGTTCTTCTATCCAAAATGATCCTTCCTCATCCGTTTGTTGCTCGATTCACGAGGGTGGCCTCATGTGTGGGACCTGTTTCGGGTGGCTGGGGTGACCGGATTCCCGTCTTCCAAAGCCGATGGGCACGGAAGCACCGCCCCAGGTCACGTGTTGACAGGGGACACGCCACGATAACCGAAAGGCCCCGTTCCTCCTGTGCGCCAAAAGGCTTGGTTTCGCACTTGAACTCGAGGGTTTCATAGTATGTGATGGCGTGCTGTGACCAGGAGGATTCGGAGTATGTGGCCTCGGAGCACTCCAGGATTCAAGCTCCATGAATCTAGGGTTTGAGGTATGGTGGGCCGGCTCGAAAATGGTTGTGAGATTGGCGGGAATGTGGGGAGCGTTCGATTCTGAAAATACATCTGAACCGAATATGGCGATTAAATGAAAAAATAATTCTATTACCTTCGTTGTAGGAGACCGTCCATCCCATACTAACGGGAGCGTCGTTCCGAGGCAAGTGGTAAATGAGAAGGGGTTATCGTTTTTTTGCGTGAAGGCCCAAAGGCGATCGGGGATGAGTCCCACCAGGCACCGCACCGCAGGCCCTCTCCATCAAGCATCGAGCTGCATCGCAAAGCAGAGATTCATGGCACCGCGGCCGTGCCGCCGGCGACCTCGTGCTCGTGCTGGCGATCGGCGTCATCCAGAACGAGGGCCGAATCCGGGCGCGCGAGGCTGTCCGCTGATCTCCCGTTCCAGTGCGGCCACGTTGGCGGCCGAATCCGGGCGCGCGGGGCTGTCCGTCCGAGAAAGGCTTCAGGATCGACGGACTTTGTGGCGCCCGCCGTCAATCGGTGGCACGCCGCGCCAGGATGAGATCGCTTTGGTAGGCTTCCACCCGCCCAATCAAGATGCGGCTGCCGTCAGGCGACAAGGACAGTCCCGGGTACGGCGACAACATGAAGATCGGGTAGGTCCGCGTGACCTGGGTTTTCGAAAACTCGTGAAAGGCCAGCTCCAAACCTCGGCGTCCCCGGTCGCGGACGTAATAAATACCCTCGTGGCCCGGTATCCAATCCATACCGTTGACCGGATCGAGGTCCGCCACCACGCAACTCGCTGGGCCGCCCGCGAGCGGCATGCTCCAGATCCCTCGATCGTCGCGTTTGTGGAAGTAGAGACGGCCGTCTCGTACTCCCTCCACGCAGCGAAAGCCGCCCTGGGTGGTGACTGGCTCCAGCTCGTCGGTTTCCGGGTGTTTGCGCCATATCTGCCAGTCGCCTGAGCGGTTGGAACCGAAGTAAATCCAGCCATTCGAAGCCCAGAACGGCGCCACGACCAAGTGGTTGTCCGCGTGTAGCGATCGAATCTCACCGGCTTCGGTCGACACGATTCGCAAAGCGGCTCGGCCGTCCTCGTGCGTGTCGAACACGATCTCCGAGTCCGACGGCGACCAGGAGAAAGACGCGATGAACGGACCATGCAAATGTGTCACGCGTCGCGGGGTCCCGTTTGCCGTGGCCTGCAGCCAAATCTCCGTCGCACCGGTCCGATCGGAGATAAAGGCCAGGCCGACGCCCTTCCCGTCGTAACGCGGGTGGTATTCGAGTCGGGTGGACGCCAGATTCGAGGGGTCTTGGGTGAGGACGCCATCTGCAAGGTTGAGGGACATGATGTTGGGGTCGCAGGAAACTTCCTGGAATACGAAGCCACCCGCATCATGAGCGTCGGGTTTGTGCGGGTGCTTGGCGGGGACCGGCAGCCATTGCACGGACGCCCTGTCGGGATCGACGCGCCACAAGGCTCGTGGCGGCGTGCGATCCGAGGAAAACACCAGGCCGCCGTCACTGTCCCAGGTCAGTCCCACGATCCCGGCGTGATCGAAGGTCAGGCGCGTCAACTCCCGCGTCGACACGTGGTACAAAAACAAATCACCGCTCCAAGGCGACCATGTGCGCAAAAAAGCGAGGCGGTCTCCCTCGGGCGAGAAAATCGGGTCGCGATCACCAAGTCCCCGTTCGCTCGGCGCCACGGGGAGCTGGATGTCGCCTTTCGTCCGATTCCATAATCCAAGGTGGAACCGGCCCTCCACCTGAAACGCAAAGACCAACGACTCGCCGTCCGGTGACCAATCGACGGATTGGATGAGGTGCCGATCGCCCGTGTCCACTCGCGAAATGTCGCCGGTCGCCAGCTCATACATGAAAAGCCCGGTTTCTTCGGCGCCCGCGCCGGCGCGAATGAAAGCGATCATGCGACCATCGGGCGACCATGCCGGGGCCAGATCGTCGCCTGGCGCCCGCGTCATTCGGACGGGCTCACTACTGGCCAGATCGCGCAGGTAGAGGTCGTATTCGGCGTGCATATTGGGTCGCCATGCGAAGGCGATGCGCTTGCCATCGGGTGAAAAAGCGGGGTCGATTTCCAGGCCCGGTGAACTGGTGAACGGCGTCACCGCATACCGCACGGGGTTCGGTGCGACCTCCTGGGAAGGGGAGGGGGCGGGGGCTGGCCGCCACCACCAGACGAGCAGCACGGCCACGGCCAGGAAAAGGGGGGCTTGCCATTTGAATCGGATCTTGGAGTCGGAGGCGCGAGGCCCTGTGTGCTCGACCGTGGGCGATTCGGCCTGGTCCGAGCTCTCCGGGCCGGGTGGGCTCGGCTCGCCCGGGACGGCGATCAACCGGTAGCCGACCCGCGGTACCGTTTCGATGAATTCCGGGGTTCGCGCCTTGTCGCCCAAGCACTTGCGTAAATCCCAAATCAAATGTTTGAGGACGCTCTCGGACACCTCGTACCCACCCCAGATGAAGACCCGTAACTCATCCTTGGTCACGGGATTGGGCGCATGCTCCGCCAGGCACACCAAGGCGCGCATCATCTTTGGTTCGATGGTGACGACGCGATCGCCCGCTTGGATGCGGTTCAAGCCGGGAAACACTAGGTAGCGACCCATGGAAAAAGGGGCGGTGTCCAAACCGCTGCCTCCGGAAAAAGGGTTCCCTAAGGGTAAAGCGAGCATCCGCATTTCGGAATGCGGCCTACGCGTCATTTTAGATCACAAACGCACCCCATTCGGCAAAAGACACCAAAAAGACACCACGTCAAACCGGCTGCAGGTTTTTTTCAGTTTGTTGTTTTTATTGAAGTTAGGTGCCAAATCGAAAAGACACCGAAAAGACACGATCCTGTGAATCGCGGCCCCCGTACACTGGTCGAAATTACCGTAACCAAAAGGGCGATCCAAGCGGAACACCCGATTTCACGAGGGGGAAAGGAGATGTTTAAATTCGTTTTCGCGATGCTGTTGGTGTGGGGCCTGAGTTTTGCCACGGCACATGAGCTCACCGCGTTCCGAAACGTCAACGTGATTCCGATGGAAGGTGCCAAGGCCATCCTCGTGAATCAAACGGTCGTTGTGAAACACGGCATCATCGAGCGAATCGGGCCAACCGCCAAAATGACCGTTCCCAAAGATGCGACCGTGATCGAGGCCAAGGGCAAGTTTCTGATTCCGGGTTTGGTGGATACCGCGATTTATGGCTTGGATCCCCATGCCTTGTTCGACTGGACCTCTCACGGCATCACCGCGGTGCGACACATGCGCGCGGCGGAAGTCGTCCAAAGCTGGCGGCCACGCGTGGACCATGATTTTTTCCTGGCGCCGGACCTTTACTTGAGCTGGCACCTGATCGCGAGTACCAACGATCGTATCCGCGGGCCTTACATCACGGTTGACGATGAGGACGACGCCAAGAAAGTCGTCAGGGACCATGGGGATCGCGGTTACGACTTCATCCGCGCCACACGCGACCTCACCCCGACCGCGTTCCACGCGCTCCTGACCGAGGCGAATCGGCATGATTTCCCGGTGTTGGGTTACGTTCCCAAGGGCGTGCTTGTGGAAGACATGGGACCCATGATTTCACTCGAGGGCCTGGATGCCCTGGTCGCCTCCTCGCAATCGAAAGATTCGCCTTTTCGAGATGGTGTGCCTCGAAGCGACGGGGTCCGTGCCTATGGCTTCATCGACGAGGCCGCCTTCGCCCGCAACGCGGCGCTGCTTGCGCGACGTGGGGTGGTCGTCTCGCTGTCTTTGACGGGTCTGATGTCGGCCCGCGCGGACGAGGCCCAAACGCGCGCCTTCTTGGCCCGACCCGAATGGCGCTTCGTGGGCCCCGAGTACCAGCGTTTTTTCGATCCCTTGCGAAATGCCGAACAAAGCGAGGCGGAACGGGCCGATCTGGCCCAGGCCAAAGTGCGATTGCCTCGGCTACTCGAACTGTTGCGTGATGCGAAGGTGCCCATCGCGATCGGGAGCGCCGCGACGCGTGGGCTTCACTTGTCGGGATTCGACTATGGCCGCGAATTAAATCTGCTCGTCGAGATGGGGTTCACGCCCGCCCAGGCATTGCGTGCCGCCACCGTGAACGGCGCCCGAGCGCTGAACGCGAGCCGCACCCTCGGCACCGTGGTCGAGGGGAAACGCGCCAATCTGGTGCTGCTCAACGGAAATCCGCTGGAACGAATCGAGCACGCGGGCGACCTCGCGGGTGTCCTGCTGCGTGGCCGCTGGCTGCCTCGAGCCGAACTGGAGCGTCGCCGCGCGGAACGGGCCGTTTTCTTCGAACGCGAGATCGAGTTATTGAAGCGAATCCGCGAACAAGGTGCTGCCCCGCTATTGGCCGAGTACAAGGCCGCCCGCGAGAAAGACCCCGATCTGCAATGGTTCCGTGAGTGGACCCTGGTTCGCGTGGGTTACAACTATCTGTATCGCTCGAAGGATCTCGAACGGGCGACCGGGGTGTTCGAACTGATGGCTGCGAGCTACCCTGACCTGTTCAATTCCTACGATTGCTTGGGTGAAGCGCACCTGGTCGCTGGTCGACTTGACCTGGCCAAGTCCAATTACGAGAAGTGTTTGGAGTTGCGGCCAGGCTTCCAAAACGCGCTCGAGAAGCTGGCGGAAATCAACGCAGCGGCGACGAACTCGGCCAAGGGAAAGGAGAGTCGGCCATGAACGGGCGATCCATACTCTTTGCGATTTGGTGCGGGTTCACGTTTGCGACGCCCGCATTGGGACAAGACATGGCCAATGCTCTCGACCTCCTGGCCAGCGCGCGAGAGAGAGGCGCCGTCACCGCGTGGCGCTCGGCTCATGCCGCCTTCGAATCCGCGACAAACCAGCCGGCCCACCAAGTGGAGGCCCACTACTACGCCGGATTCTGTAGCTTCGCACTGGCCGTGACGCCCGGTGTGGAAGATCCCATCCGTTGGATGAACGAGGCGGTCTCTCATTTATTTCGTGCTCAGGACATCGATGCGCGCCATGCCGAGGCGAGCGCCCTACTGGCCCTCGCTTTGGCGCTTGGCAACCGGCTCGACCCCAAACGATGCACCGCGGGTTTCTTTAACCCCGGTGCCCTGGTCAATCGCGCCCGGCACGAGGAGCCCGACAACCCGCGAGTCGCGTTGATCGCGGCGATGTGGCTGACGCTCAACCAGTCGACGGTCAGCGACTCGCACGAGAAAATCCGAGGGCGTTTGTCCCGGGCCGACCGGCTCTTCGCGAATGAGGCGGAGCGCGACGCACCGAAGCCGTGGGGCTCGGTCGAGCACCGGGCTTGGCGGACCCTCGTGTTGCGGACCCTGGACGACGAACCCCGAACGGCAGGGATCCCCGCGAGCTGGGCCGACCAAACCGTCCTGCCGCGCCTGTTCCGGACAACGGCCAATGCGACCGACAGTAAACCGGGACCGCCCTAGGGGGCCGGACCCGCCGAGGGCGCCAGGGGAGACGCCCGATGGTGCCCGTCTTCTTTTTACCTGTGGGGTCGGAGAAGGTCGGGCACCCCTGGTGTCTCGGTGTGCTTTCCGGGATTCGAATGTGGCCTGTTGCGAAGTCGGTATCGGTGCCGGTTCCCATCGTGGGCCGAACCCGGATCCTCACGGGAACGCGTGGGACCCAGGCGCGTCGTGGGCTTCCGGGCTCCTTTAAAAACTCCGCCGGATGGTGAAGAAGAAGCTTCTTCCCGGTTCGGGAATGCGGGTGCCGTCGCTTCTCAATTTGCGCGACAGGTGTTCCGCATACTCCTCGTCGAACAGGTTCTCGACGTTGACCGACAACGTGAACCCGGCCAGGTCGTAGGAACCCCGCAGGTCGGCCGTCGAAAAGCCCTCTGTGGGCGTTTCCGAGAAGAGGTGGGACACGCGATCCTGGTCGTCGACCCAACGGAACAGGAGACCACCCGAAAATTGCTGGCGCTGGTACTCGGCGCCGAGCCGCCATTCCAGGGGCGGCATTTCGGGCAGGGGATCGTCGGCGCCCTCGTTTTCTCCGCGGACGTAGTCGGCGGTGGTATGGAGGTGCCATGCCGGATGGGGCCGGTAGTCGAGGGTCAGGTCACCGCCGTAGCGAGTCGCGTCCTCGATGTTGAAGAACTGCTTCACACCCAATACATTGTTGGTGCGCGGCGCGACCAGGTCGGTCTCGCGCGCGGAAATGAAGTCCTGGTGGTCGCTGTAGAACACCGTCGCCTTCAAGGCGAACTTTTCGAAATGGGTTCCGAAGCTGAGGTCCACCTGGCGGTTCTCTTCGGGTTTCAAGTTGGGGTTGCCGAGATAGTCGTAGCGATCCAAGCCCAGCGGGAACAGGTAGATGTAGCGTTCGCTCGCGTTCGGTGAACGGGTTCCCAGGCCGGCCGAGACGCCCCATTCCAGGTGATCGTTCGGCCGGAAACTCAGGTGCGCGAAGGCGCTGACATTGCTGTCGCGTTCACTCAAATCGTTACCGTAAATGGCCGAGAATTGGGGATCCGGTCGCTTGGCGATCGATTCCACCTCGTCGAGACGCACACCGGTCGCCATGTTCACCAGGTCGCCGATCGCACGGCGATACTCGGCATACACGCCGATGGTGTCGTGGTCGGTGTCCGCCCAGACGATGTCCTGCATCTGCCTTCCCGCCATGGGGCCCATCAGCATTTCCCGGGTGCGGATGCCGTCCTTCACACTCGTGAAGTAGTCGGACCCGAAGGTCAGCATGCCATCCCACAGCAGGCTCTCGGCTTCGATGCGTGCACCGCCCGTTTGGGTTTCGGCGTCGGTGACGGCGGCCATGCGCGTGGCGATTTCCCGCCGTTTGTTGGTCATCAGGTGCTCGTTATCAGTGGCATAGACCCGGGCACTCAGGGACTGCACGGCCGCGTGTTCGAAACGTTGCCGAAACTCGAGGGAGGCCGTCAGGACCCGACTCAGATCCATGTCCATCGGCAGGGCGGGAAACAACGCGTCCGTGGTTTCACCGCGGTGGATGGCCGCCTTCAGGTCGGCATGGGCGGTCAAGGCCGTCTGGTACTTCAAATGGATCGAATCCTGTTTGAACGCGCCGGGGATCGAGGTGCCCTCGGCGGCGTCGTAATCGGCGTAATCGCGGATGCCCAGTTGCAGTTGCAGGGCGTGGCGCGACCCGCCCAGACCGAGCTCCACATTGCCGGTCTTGCCCTCTCCGTTGGTTTCGTAACCCGCTTCCACCGCACCGGAAAAGGAGGTCCCGTCGTCGCTGTAGTGCAGGTCGCGCGAGACCATGTTGACCATGCCCGCGAACACCGCACCGTGGCGAACGGCGTAGGGGCCCTTGACCACCTCCACGTGTTTCAAACTCTTGAGGTCGATGTGGGCGCTGGGAGGATCCATTCGGTTGGGGCAGGCGTATTCGACCCGCATGCCTCCGTCGCAGCTCAGGTTGAGGCGGTCCTGCTGCGCGCCGCGCAAGACCGGATCCCCATTGGCGGCGCCGCGTCGCACCGTATCGCCGCCCGGAATCTGACCGATCAGGGCGGCCGCTTCATCGGGCGTGGCGCGTGCGATGATGCCGCGATCCACCGTGGTTTCGTAACTCAAGCGATGCGTGTCGTCCACAATGACGATTTCCTCGTGCAGGTGGGTTTGGGGCATGAGGTCGACACGCAACATCCCATCCGGCAGCCGATCTTGCCAAATCGTGATGCGGAGGGGTGCGTAGCCTTCCTTGCTGAACACGAGCGTCATCTGGGTCGCGTCCGATGTGCTCACCGTAAATGAACCGTCTTTCTCACTTTTTGTGGAGAAATCCTCAGTCGCTGCGTGAATATCCACGGACCCGAGCGGTTCTCCATTCAGGTAATCGAAAACTCTGCCTTGCACCTCCATGGCGAAAATGGGCGGTAACCATAGGGAAAAAGCCAGCAGCGCCGGCCAAACGAGTGCCTTCCTCATATGCGTGCTCCTATGTGATGTATTACCTGCCTTCCCATCGGGAATTATCCAAGGCAAGATTGGGTCCGGAATGGAACTTCGCCGGCGGCGTACGCGAAAAGAGTCGCGCCCCGGTCGAGTGAGGACCGCGTACTCACTTCAAATGAACATATGGGCGGGGCCCAGGTGGCGCGGTCGAACCCGAGCGGAACCGGAAAAACTGCGGCAAATTGGAACGAAGATGCCGCTTCGGTCCGTAAAGAATACTATTCACCCTTAAAACGATCGTCTCCGGCGATCACCGATTGCTGAGGAGGACCCATGTCCCACATCTCGAAGCCCATGCGCTCTCTCGGATTCGTTTGGTTCGCGGTCGCCGCCGTCTTCCCGCTCTTCGCCCAGGTCCGCTTGACGGAAGACTTTGAAAACGGTCTGGATCGCTGGGTTCTGGATGGAGCACACGGGATCCGCACGGTCGACTCTGGCGATCCCGCGCATGGCAAGGTGCTCGAGTTGGCCGCCCAGGGACCCGTCAGCGTTCTGGCTAAAGATTCGGAACAGTGGGGCCCCCTGGCCGTGGAAGGCGCATTTTATTTTCCCGTCTCGGGTCGGGCCTACATCGGCTTCCTCTACCACGCCACGAGCACGGCGAGCCGGCGCGATTTCGGCTGCCTCTACGTCAAGGGAAATGGTAGTTACATTCGCGCCAACCCCTGGCGGGACGGCAACGTAAGTCGCTTGTTATACGAGGAATACAAGACCAAGTTACATGGCGAGGCCGCGGTGAAGCCACGCGTCTGGCAGCGCTTCAGGCTGGAGGTGGCGGGCAAGGATTGCCACCTGTACATCGGCGATATGAGTCGACCCCAAATCACTTTCGATCTCTACGAAGGGCGTTCGGGTGCCGTCGGTTTTCAGCCGCGGATCGTGGGCGATCCGGTCTGGATCGACGACGTGCGCGTGACCAGCATCCAAAAGCTCAGCTATCAGGGACCTCCGATCCCCGAGATTACCTATGGGGCCGATCGCCTCTTGACCGACTGGGAAGTGATGGGCCCGCTCAGTCGACCCTACCGTGCGGTCGAATACGAGGACGCCCACCAGGCCGAAGGTCGCCGCTGGCAGCGGTTCGAAACCGACCGGCGCGGCGCTGTGGTGACCGGGCGCGTGACCCAATACGACGGCCCCCTGGGAACCGCCTATTTCCGCACCACCGTAAAGGTGGACCAGGCCCAAACCCGGTTCCTGCACATCACGACCACCGACGAGTTGGCCCTGTGGGTCAACGGGCGTTATGAAGGCTTCGTCTACCGCGACGGATACATGTCGGGCGAGAAGAACGACTGGAACGCCTGGTTCGATTTTCTGGATGAGGAAGGCCACCGGGGAAGGCGGCACGATCTCCAGTTACAGCCAGGAGAGAACCGGATCGTGGTGCGCGTGCGCAACGGGCAGTTTGCGTCCGGCGGGTTTTTCGCCGCCCTCGAAAAGGCTCCCTGATCGCATTTCGAACCGCGCCCAATCCGCTCTCGATCGTCGGTGATTCGCGCGATTCGTGGGCGCAGGTTCTCGCCCGACCCCTCGGTATCGGGGGCGGGCGAAGGAGGCAGCCCACGAATCGCACGATTCATCTCGAATGGGTGATGAGGGAATGGGTGATGGGGGACAGGTACGCACAAATGATGTGATTTCAGGTGCGTACCTGAATCAGGATCAATCGCTGCGGGATTTCACGCCCAGGGGATCGGTGCCCGTTACCTTGTAACTGCCCGAGTCTCCGTCCTGGACGAACGTCTTGACGTTCTCCAGGTTCTGGCCGTGAGCGTAATCCTGCGGGGACTTTTTATCCATTTGGCCCCGCTTTTTCACCAGGGCGTTCACTTCCGCGTACACCTGGTTTTGCTGGCTGGAGCTCTTGGTGGTGTCGAAATCTTCGATGAACAGGCCCTTCTCGTGCAGTTCCTGGATTTCCAGCTCTTCGGGGAGCGTATTCGGTGCCGACTGGTTCAAGGAGCTCATCGTGATCTTCGCGGGGTCCAGATCCTTGGGCGGGGTCAACACATAGACCGGCATTTCCTCGGTGCCTTTGACTTCCTTGGAAACTTCGTAGCCGATCGCCAACAGGGCACGGACCTCGCGCAGCAACGCGGAGGCTTCTTTTTTGCCCGATCCCCGTTCCAAGTTGTTCTTCGTGAGCGGACCCACCAATTCAAAGTTTTCTTTGCGATGAACCGCGCCCATCAACCAGGCGAAGTTGCTCTGCATGTCGTGACCCTTTTTCTCCGGACCTTTATAGGGTGTGGAAACGGGATCGTCTTTGTTGGGCTTGTTGAGGACGTCCTTGGGTTTCGGTTCCAGTTGCTTGAATTTCTGCTCGACGCCGACGGGATCGTAGATGATGCCCTGGCTGTGAAGATGGTTTTCGGCGGATACCGCCTTGTCGAAGAAATAAGGCTTCGGCAGGGTTTCGGTGGCGTCGCCATCGCCTTTCCACGTCATTTCCACGGAATGGAGCATGGTTTGAAAGGTGCGGTATTCTTCCGGGGGTCGCTGGCCTCGGCGGTGAAGCATACGCGGGCCCTCCACGTCGTTACCCAGCCGAAAATGCTCGTACAGGACTTCCGCGCGTTCGAGGTTCCTGTTGATGGTGCTCAGTTCGGACCGCATCTCGTCGGTATTGGGTTCACTGGCCATTTTTTGAAGTAAGGCGGTTTTCTCCTGCTTCAGGCCCTGCTTGAACGACTCGAAGGTCATCAACCAGCCCTTTTTCGCTTTGGATGCCGAAGGGGATTTGGACGGACCGCCCATGTCCTTGACGGACACGCCATGGGAACCGTCGTCGGAACTCTTGTGTATCCCTTGGTTTTTGGATGGGGAAACCGAGTGGGTTTGTTGGGTTTTTCCTGTCGTTACGCCCAATGGTCTGGTAGACATAGTGACTCCTTCCGTTTTTTATGATTCGTGAACGGTGCGGCAGAATTCGAAGCGCGTCGCGCCATGCGGTACCGTGACTCGGGGGCCCTGGTGGCGTGAAGGCACCTTCGGGCCGAGGCATGGCGGTCGCGGGTCTGCTCAGTGTTGGTTTTTGGGGCGGTAAGTGATGGGCGGCATCTCTTAGACGAAATGCCCCATCATGCGATCACTGGCCTGATCGATTGCGGGTGCGCTTTGGGCCGCGTGAGCGGGGGCGTCGTTGGACGGGGCCGGTTGTGATTCGAACCGAGCCTTGGCGGAAACCGCGGTTTCCAGAAAATTGTCGATCAGGTTTTCCAAGATTGTGGCGTCCAAATCGGCGATCGGATGTACGTAGTGCAGCGTCAACGTTTGTGTGCGCGCATTGATGGAGAGTGTGGTGTTGTCGGTATGCTGTCCCATGAAATTCATGTTCATGGCTTGGTTGAGCATGCCCAGGCGCAGCGTTTCGTCGGCGGGTACATGGACGAGCGGCGCAGCCAGGTAGCAGTGAACGCTGCCTTCGGGGACTTCGATGCGCAGTCGGCCTTTGCCTTCGAATTCCAGGGCGCACACGCCTTCTTCGTTGAGCTCGAGAAAGCCCAATCCCAATTTGGCGTCGAGGGTTTTCAGGTACGCGTCGACCGTGTTGCGCTCGGCCGAGTGATGGTGGGTCATGGGTGCCTCCGAATGAATATGATCGAATGACCGCGAGAGGACGGAAAAGGGCCGCTACTTCTTTGAAAAGACCTGAGGCGGCTCCATGAAATAGGCGCGGCATTCCGTGGCAAATGAAGAGTATCTTCGAATCGTGGAGGAAAAATGGAGAATTTGAAAATTTCTCCATGGTTAATTTTGGAGGAAACGTGATCGCTGTGGTTGACAGATCCGTTCTGTTTCGTTCCTGGCTATTTGGCGGACCCTTCCTCCGGCGGCGGTGCCGATCCGTAACTCGGTGCGGCGCGCATTTGGGCGTCGATGACCTCGGGACTGTAGTAGTACCGGTCCAGCCAGGATTGGGGGCTGTCGCGATAGCGACCACCGCGAATTTCCATGGCCCAATCGCGCAGTTGCCAACCCAACCCGTAGTCGATGGCACGTTGGTCGGTTTGGCGTTCGAACTGTCGATGCCACTTTCGGGAGATGAAGGAGAACCCGATCGCGAAAAACTGAAAGAACGACTTCTTTTCGAACCAGGCCGTGTGCGCCAGTTCGTGGCCGAGGGCTCCGATGCGCGCATTGAAGCTCATGTTGCGCAGCAGGGCCGGTGACCCGGCGAAGCGATCTCTTTCACTGATGCCGATGCGGTAGACGCGCCGCTTCTTGGCGCGAAACAAAGTGCCGATGTAGGGACGCGAAGAAATGGGTGCACGCGATTTGAGCACGAACTTGATGCGCGTGTCGCGCAGGTCCGGGAAGTGGGAGAGCGCCACCAGGATTTCCAATTCGTATTGCTTGGGAATGTCCTTGTGGCGACCGTACAGCGACCGCAGTGTTTCGAGATGCGGCGCCATGTGCTCGGCGCTGTAGGTCGGAATGGGCTTTCCAGGCACGAACGGTAGCGCGAGGTGGGGGGTCGACGCTTTCGAAACCGCCAACGACTCGGCAAACAACCAAAGGGCAAGACTGAAAAGCATGGGTCATACTCCTTCGACGCGTGAAAAAATGGAAAGGGGATGGCGACCGGGATTGCCGTGAGCTTCGTCGGGGGCGATTTCGCGGTGGACGGACGGAGGAAAACGCCCTGTCTCGTCCTACAACGTCGAAGCCTCGCGCTCCACTTCCATTTACGCTTTTCATCGGAAATTATTCGGTCCACAATAAGGAATCCTGGTTCTTCTGTGACATGTCTGTACCGTCGATCCGAGCCTCGACGCGACACCGATTCCCGGTGGCGCCGACCGAGGTCTCAAGTATCTCGTCTGGAAAAGGATCGACTCAACCATCTTTGAAATCACAACGGCCTCCGCTTCGTTGCGACCGTGATCCATTCCCATTTATCCAGGACGCGATGGAGTGGAACTCAAAAGGAAGGACGACGTGACGGAATTATTAGAGCATCCGGCGAAAGCCCTCGAGTGTGGCTGCAACCTCGCCGAAGCCCCGGACATTCGCGTGTTCCCAGGCAAAACCACCGAACTGGGCGGTGGTTTGCGCATCAATCGGGCACTTCCCGTTCGCGGCAAGCGAATGGTGGGCGCCTGGTGTTTTCTCGACCATTTCGGACCTCTCGATTTCGATCGGCGCGCCATGAACGTGGCGCCTCACCCCCACATCGGTCTGCAAACGGTAACCTGGCTTCTGGAGGGGGAAGTCGAACACAAGGACAGTCTGAACTGTCACCAAATCATTCGGCCCGGCCAACTCAACCTGATGACCGCCGGTGTCGGCATCACCCATTCCGAAGAGACGCCTGCGGACCATGGAACCCGGCTCCACGGTCTCCAGTTTTGGATCGCGTTGCCCGATCGCGACCGCTTCCGCGATCCTTCGTTCGATCATTTTCCCGAAGTGCCGCAAACGGAGCACGAGGGCATGGATATTCAGATCTTCGCGGGGGCGGCCCTTGGTCACCTTTCTCCCGCCCCGACGTACAGCCCGCTGATGGGGATCGACGTGCGCATCGAACGTTCCGGCGCGCATTGCCTGCCCCTGAACCCGGCCTTCGAGCACGCGTTGCTGGTGGTCGAGGGGTCGATCTCCGCGCAGGGACAGCCCTGTGTCATCGGCAACCTCTACGATCTCGGACTCGGTCGCGAGGAGGTTCGCTTCGAGACCGGTGCTCCGGCGCGTTTCGTCATCGTCGGCGGTGAGCCGTTTCCGGAAAAGATTTTGATGTGGTGGAACTTCGTGGCCCGCACCCACGAGGAGCTGCAGGCCGCCCGACAAGACTGGGAGGCCGGCGAGCATTTCGGTCCGGTGTCTCTGTACCGAGGTGACCGCCTGGCGGCACCGCCCTTGACCATGCGATTGAGCTGATTGCACCCGATCGGCTCGTCCTCGCGGCGGGCCGATCGATTCTTCGGACAACACGCCACCTCCAGCGGCGAGTCTCTCGAACAAACTCGCTCGGGGTACCCGAATGCCGAGAGATTCGTCGTGCCAGGTAGGTTGGCCGGCCCGGCCGACACTTCGAAGCGGCCCAGGCTTCGCAAGAGCAAGTAGTAACAGAGCGAAGCAGATAAGTCGGGCTTCCACATCTCTCGATGATCGATTTCTATCCATGCCAGGTCACTTCGATTGGTTGAGCAGGGCCGGTATGGCAGCTTGCCTTACCGGCCCTGCTCAACCTACATGCTTTACGTCGCTTGTGCACATGCGGGTTCTCCAAGCTGGCCCGCTTCGCGTTGTTTCTTTCTCGAAATCGAGCGGGTTTGCCCGCTGGTTCGCGGCTCTAATGTAACAAGCCCTGTAAAGTTCGAAGATAAAGCTAAAAACCTAAACAGGCGGATGCGGGGGGAGTTCGTCAATAAATGTCGGCCCAGCGGGCTTACCGCCCCTGACCAACCTGCCGCGACGACGGCTCTCTCGAAGATGCGGGAACCTTGGACTATGTAACTCCGACAAGTTCAGCGGGCCGCTGAACCTACCGGGCACGACGGCTCTCTCGGAGATGCGGGAACTCCGAGAGGAACGACTCCGAAATGTCGGCCCAGCGAGCTTACCGCCCCTGACCAACCTGCCGCGACGACGGCTCCCTCGAAGATGCGGGAAACTTGGACTATGTAACTCCGACAAGTTCAGCGGGCCGCTGAACCTACCGGGCACGACGCCCCTCTCGTGCATGCGGGAACTCCGAGAGGAACGACTCCGAAATGTCGGCCCAGCGGGCATACCGCCCGTGACCAACCTACGGCGACGACGGCTATCTCGGAGATGCGGGAACTCCGAGAGGAACGACTCCGAAATGTCGGCCCAGCACCCTGGGCGGCGACTCCGTATCGATCTTGGTGAACTCTGTGGACTCAGTGGTAAAAAACAACTTCCACCCAAAAACCATGCATGGACCGGAGCACCACTCCCCACCTCCGAAAACTAAATCCGAGGTTTGTTTCCGCTCGTTTTTTAGGAAGACCCGACGTCGAAGTCGCTTTGTAAAAAAAGCGATTTTGACGGAAGTATCAACTTCCGAGGAGCCAGGAGCCTATCTCAAACTTTTCGGGTTAGAATGAATATCAGTGTCACCGACTCCTGATGGGACGAATCACTCCAGATGCAGATCGCTACTTATCTTTTCCTCGGCTGCGGTTTATGGCTTTGGTTTCAGCAGCCTGACGTGGGTTCGCTCGAGGCCAAGCTCCGAGATGCGCAGGGCAGCGAACGTGTCGGTGTCTTGTTGGAACTGGCGAAGGCATTCGAGGAACCCAATCCCGAGCGTGCGATCCATCTGTGCAATGAGGCGTTGAACCTGTTGAAGGAACGGCCCAATTTGGGACAGTCGTTGAAGGCGCTCGAGGTGATGACCTGGGGGCAGATCTACCTGGGCCGCTACGAAGATGCCGAGACGGCCATCTCGCGGCGCATGACCCTCAGCCAGGATCGGTCGGATCATCGCGATGCCTACATCGAGGCCCTCAAGGATTTGGCGATCGTCCACTATTATCGCGGCGATTACGAGGAGGCCCTGGCCGAATACCGACGCCTGCTCGATCTGCAGGAAGAGCAGGGGCAGGAGCGCGAGCTGGCCGACACCCTCAACAATATCGGCCTGATTCACCGCAAGCGCGGCAGCTACGAGGTGGCACTGGACTACTACCTGCGGGCCTTGGACCTCTACGAGAAACACGGCTCGCCCAAGAATATCGCCTCCGGTCTGAACAATATCGGCGTGGTGTACGACGCCATGCAGCGCGACCACGAGGCGTTGACCTATTTCAATCGGGCGCTGGAGATCAAGGAGACCCTCGGCGACCAGAAGTCGATGGCCTTTACTATCAACAACATCGGGTTCCTCCACATGAGCTTGAAGGAATACCGCGAGGCGCTCGCGTTCTTTCAGCGGGCTCTGGACATCCGCCTCCAATTCTCCGAAATCAGCGACATCGCGGCGTCCTATCAAAACCTCGGCAGTACCTACCTGTTTCTCGAAGAATACGACAAGTCTCGCGAGTTCCTCGAAAAAGCGCTGGCCATGAAGGGCGACATCGGCGACAAACTGGGCATCGCCAAGACCGAAATGCGCCTGGGCCAGCTCTTTCTGAGGACCGGCGAGCCCGAGAAGGCCCTGCGCCACCTGGAGCGGGCGCTGGAGTTGGCCGAGACGGTACAGGCGCGTGAGGTGATTCGCGACAGCCACGAAATCCTTGCGAAGGTTCACGCGGCCATCGGCGATTACCGAGCGGCCTACCGGGAGTACCAGGCCTTCAAGCTGATCCACGACGAGATCTTCAACCTGGAAGCGACGCGCGCCATCAGCAGTCTGCAAAGCAAGTTCGAGGACGATCGGCGCAAGGAGGAGATTGCCGCCCTGCGCCGCGAAAACGAACTCAAGGCCAAGGAGGTCGGGCGCCAGCGAACCATGCGCAACCTGATCGTGGTGAGCCTGATGGCCGTGTTCCTCCTGGGCTTTCTGCTCTATGCGCGCCACATGGAGCGGCGCAAGCTGGCACGCGAACGCCGGCTCAATCTCGAATTGCGTCGACTGGACCGTTTGAAGGACGAGTTTCTGGCCAATACTTCCCACGAGCTGCGCACGCCCTTGAACGGGATCATCGGTATCGCCCAATCGTTGATGGAAGGGGCGACGGGGCGGTTGGACCAGAACACCTGCGCCAACCTCGGCATGATCGTCTCCAGCGGTATGCGGCTGAGCCGCCTCGTCGACGACATTCTGGATTTTTCCAAGATTTCCAACGACCACCTGGTGTTGCAACTGGGTTCGGTGCCCGTAGGCGCCTTGGCGGACATGGTGCTGGCGTTGTCGGCGCCGCTGGTCGGCACCAAGCCGCTCAAGCTGGTCAACGACATTCCCGACGACCTGCCGCTGGCACGCGCGGACGAGAACCGGCTCCAACAGGTGCTCCACAACCTGGTGGGCAACGCGATCAAGTTCACCCATGAAGGCGAGGTCCGGGTGGGCGCCGAGCGCAAGGGCGACATGCTGGAAATCCGCATCTCCGACACCGGTATCGGGATTCCCCAACACAAGCAGGCGACCATTTTCAATGCCTTCGAACAGGGCGACGGCACCATCGTCCGCAGCTATGGCGGTACCGGTCTGGGCCTGGCGATCAGCCGCGAATTGGTGCGCCTGATGGGGGGCGGCATCGGCGTCGAGAGCGAAGTGGGTAAAGGCAGTACCTTCTTCTTTTCGCTGCCCTTGTGCACCGAGGAGGTATCGCCACAGGTGGAGGACGATCGCCGGGAATACGATCCGTCCAACCTGCCCGTGCGCACCATCATTCCAGAGTCCCTGCCACCCTCCGCCCAGCCCGCCAAACTGGAAGCCTTCGCGGGTGCCCATATCCTGGTGGTGGACGACGAACCCGTCAACCGCCAGGTCCTGATCAATCAACTGTCGTTTTTCGATTGTCGCATCACCGAAGCCGGCGGTGGCCAGGAAGCCTTGAAGTTGATCGATGGAACCGCGACCTTCGATCTGGTCCTCCTGGACCTGATGATGCCCACCATGTCCGGTTACGAAGTGTGCCAGCAGATTCGCGAGCGATTTTCCCAGAGCGAGCTGCCCATCATCTTTCTCACCGCCAAGAACCGATTGCAGGATCTGGTGACCGGGTTCGACTACGGCGGCAACGACTACCTCATCAAGCCCGTGGCCAAGGAAGAGTTGTTGGCGCGGGTGCGCACCCATCTGGCGCTGCTCCACGTCAATCGCCATCTGGAAAAGGAAGTGCGTGCCCGGACCGGCGAATTGCGCGAACACAACCGCGAACTGGAAACCCTCAACGATGTGGTCCAGACCATCAACCGCGAGGTCGAGCTCGGCGGCCTGACCCAGGCTTTGGTGGACCAGGCCGTCAAACTGCTGCCCAAGGCCAAACGCGGCGCCTTCCTGCTGCGCGATCTCAAAACCAGGACCTACAGCTTCACGGCCGCGGCCGGATACGCCTGGGAGGACATTCGGTCGATCGAATTGACCGAAAAGGAGGCCTTGGCGCGCTACTCCGGGCATCGGGAGCTGGACTCGGGCGTCAATCTCATCGAGGTGGACGACGCCCTGGCGGGCGCCCCCAAGTTCGCGTCGCTCCAAAAGCCCAAAGCCATGCTGGCCATGGCCATCACGCTCGAGGACGAACTGCCCGAAGGTTTTCTGATTCTCGACAGCTACCACGAAACCGAAACCTTCGACCATCGCGATCTGGCGCGAATCCAGCGATTCCGCGAGCACGCGATCACCGCGGTCAGCAAGGCGCGCCGGGTCCAAATGCTGCTGGAAACCACGCGGCGCCTGCGCGACACGCAGCGCCAACTGATCGAGGCCGCCCACCAGGCCGGCATGGCCGAAATCGCCATCAGCGTGCTGCACAACATCGGCAACTCGTTGAACTCCATCAAGGCTTCGGTTTCGGTGATGCACCAGCGGACCATGGATGCCCGGCCGACCCGGGTGATTCGCGGTATGGCCAAGTTGCTGGAAGAAAACCAGACCAAACTGGGGCCCTTCTTCGAGGAATCCGAAAGCCAGGGCGCCAAACTGATCGTCGCCTTGGAGCGCATCGCCTCGCTGCTGGACGAGAACACCCTGAAATTGGGTCACGAGGTCGGCCTCGTGCGCGATTATGTCAACCAGATCCAGGAGATCATCGCCGCGCAGGAGGAATACGCCCAAGTCCCCGGACTGGTCGAAACGGTCGATATCAATCAATTGATCGCAGAGGTCATTCAAATGGAAATGTCGCATTTGGATGAGGCGGGCATCGAGGTGCAGAGCCGATTCGAACCCCTGCCGGAATTTCCCATCCAGCGATTCAAGATGATCACCATGCTCAACCATCTCATCCGCAATGCGGCCGAGGCGATCAGCGCGAGGGATGGCGTGGCACCCGGCCTGTTGATCATCAGCACCCGTTCGACGGAGGACGGCGGTTTCGAAATCGAGATCCGCGACAACGGCATCGGCATTGCCGAAGACCTCCTGGAAATCATCTTCCGGCGCGGCTATACCACCAAACCGCGAGCGCGCGGGTTCGGGCTCCACTTCGCGGCAAACGTCGTGGCCGACATGGGCGGACGGCTCTGGGCCGAAAGCAACGGTGTCGGCAGCGGCGCCAGTTTGCGGGTGCGCCTGCCCGCCTATCAGGCCGAGCCGAACCACCAACTGGTCGGCTGAGAAACGCATGGAGCCATGCCGCCCCCGCCGTTTTTGCCGCATTCGGTCGAACGCGATTCTAAGACCCTTCTCTCATCCGATTCAAACGCGCTAGAATACATGAATCAGTGCCCATCCAGAAAGGGAGTGATGCCTTTTCCCGGAACGAGCCGGCCCCGTGTCCTGGTTCTCTCTCGGGAATCCGACGGTGCTCAGGTCACCGGAAGCCCACCCGAACCGCGATGTGCGTTTCGCGAAAGCCGGGAGCGCTTCGATTCGGACGATTCCTTTCACGCACGCCACCTTTCGGTTGGCGCCTGATTCCCCGGTCAACGCAATCGGCGTCGACCGTGCGTTCCCGGGAATGCGCGGGCCAAAGCGACGCCAAAAAATGAATTGAAATTCAACGAGGCAATTTATGACCCAACTCAAAGGCAAGACCCTCTTCATCTCCGGCGCCAGTCGCGGTATCGGCAAGGCCATCGGTCTTCGTGCCGCTAAGGACGGAGCCAACATCGTGATCGCCGCCAAAACCGCCGAGCCCCACCCCAAATTACCCGGCACCGTCTACAGCGCCGCCGAGGAAATGGAAGCGGCCGGCGGTCAGGCGCTTCCCTGTATCGTGGACATCCGCGACGAGGATCAGGTTCGCGACGCGGTCGCCAAGGCGGTCGAGCGCTTCGGCGGTATCGATATCCTGGTCAACAACGCCAGCGCCATCAGCTTGACGCCCACCCTGGAAACCAAGATGAAGCGCTACGACCTCATGCATGCCATCAACACGCGCGGCACCTTTTTGGTCAGCAAAACCTGCCTGCCCCACCTGCTGAAAGCCGAGAATCCCCATGTACTCAACATTTCGCCGCCGCTCAACATGGAAACCCGCTGGTTTGCGGGCCACGTGGCCTACACCATGGCCAAATTCGGTATGAGCATGTGTGTCCTGGGGATGGCCGGCGAATTCAAGAAAGACGGCGTCGCCTTCAACGCCCTCTGGCCGCGGACGACCATCGATACCGCCGCGGTACGGAATCTCCTGGGTGGCGAGCAGATGTGCTCCCGGTCACGAACGCCCGAGATCATGGCCGACGCGGCCCATGCCGTCTTTTGCCGGTCCAGCCGCGATCTGACCGGTCAGTTCCTCATCGACGAGGATGTGCTTCGCGAAGCGGGCATCACCGACTTTTCCAAATACAAGGTCGATCCCAATTTGCCGGAATCCGAGTTGATGCAGGACTTCTTCATCTGAGCGAGTGCCCATCCAGAATGAAAATCGTTACCGCTTTCCAGGCGATCCCGCTGGATGGGCTCGGGATCGCGGCCCCTCCGGCGGGTCCGTCCTTCCAAAAACAAAAAAGGAGCCGGATATCGGCTCCTTTTTTCGTTTGTGACCTCGCGGCCTCAAGCTTCGGTTCTGGCGGGCAAGGGCGTCTCGTGGTGGCTCGCGCAGGACGAACAGGCCTGCACCTCGCGAACGATTTCCCAACCGCGGCCGCCGGGATCTTCGCGATACTCCGGCTTCTTCTTACGACGTACTTTATTCGCTTTGTGCCGCGCGGGGTAGTTGCGCGCACGTGTCTCGATCACTACCGGATTGGATTTGTTACGGGGGGGCACCACCGTGCCGCACAGATGACAAACAAACATTCACATTGGCCGTACCTCGTCCATTCTGTACCTCACGGCCGGCCTACCGTGCGGTCTTTCCCGGGCAATCTTCGACCACCGTCAGGTGATCGCCAAAAAGCCCTGATTCGTGTTGTAGATTTTGGGGAAATCGAGCGCCCCGAAGAAGCTGATCAGTGCCTTAAACGGATTCCACGGCAGGAAACTGCCTGAGAGATCAGTGCTGAAAAGAGTTGGGTTGGTGGGGTGTGCGCTCAAAATTTCCTTCATAATACATATGTATGAAAACAATAGTGGGGCGGCCAGGTCAAGTTAAAATCCTGCAAAGACCTGAATTGGGGCCACACTCTCGATTTCTGTCTCCGTATGGGAAGACGTTTTTAAAATTAGCATAATCAGCATGTTATGTCGACCGGCTGAGGCGGGAATCGCCGGGGCGGCGCTTTGCCGCGCCGTGCCACCGCACCGCAATCGCTCGGTCTCCGGTGAGGCTCGGCATTTTGGGGCTCCCAGCCTTACCGGCCCTGCCATACCGGCCCTGCCATACTGGCCGCAACCCGACCGCCCGCGATTTCCGCGGACGGCCCTGCGAGATCGGCGGTCGAGGGGATTCCCGATGCCCGAAGTCGGGCTCGGGAAACCTGCGACCGCGATGGCGGACGCTCAGGGTGCACAACTGCAGTCGCCGTTGAGCAAGGCCGTGTAGGTCAACACCGAGTAGACCGAGGTGTCGCCGCAACTTGCGCTGCCCGCCTGCCAGGAGGGGAACAGCTCGCGAATACAGGCCGGAATCTCCACGCCGCCGCACTCGCCGTTGAAGATGCAGTCCACCCATTCCGGAAAGTCGACGAACGGGTTGCGGTTCCCTTGGAACTGATAGACGATTTCGTTGCGCCGGCGCTCCTCGTCGTCCACCGGATCCGCCTCGTGCCATTCCAGCAGAACCGACAGGCGGCCCATGTAGCCCGTGTCGACGTTGCTGCCGGTGGTTTGGATCAGGCCGAGGTTGTCGGTGAGGATCAGGTCCGGTTCGCTCATCTCGGTGGGGGCGTGGGACCCGCCTTCGTAGCGCACATCCATATAAAGGATGCTGCGGGCGATGTCGCCGCGCCGGTGGAACCACACCTCGAAGATGTCCTGGCCGTTGTCGTACCAGTTCGAGTTGCCTGGATATTGGCCCGTGCCGCCACCCACGCCGTTGTTCGCGTCGGTGGGCAGCTCGTTGCAGCCCGCGTCGCAGTTGCCGTAGGGCGTGTTGCTGCGGGTGGAATTGGTGGGGCCGTCGGAAATGCGAAGATGGTGGCAATCCGTGTACGCCGAATTGTGGAAGGTGTTGTCGGGGAAACCGTAGGATTTGGGCCAGGTATGCTCGCGGTTGTAGGGCCCGTTTCCGCCGCCGAACTTGGTGTACGAGGCGTTTTTGTAGATGGTGATCACGCTGTCGCCATTGCCGGGGTTCTCGTCCGCCAACTCGAGGATGTCCCAGGTGTCGGTTTGGTCGTCGGAGTAGGGATGGTAGACGTGGTCGTCGATGGCGTCGTGCAGGGCGGTGCGGAAAGCAGCCTGGGCGGCGTCCGGGTTGACGCTGTTGTAGTAGTCGGTGCGGCCGACGCGGTTGACTCGGGCTGGCGTATTGTACGCCTCGCCCACTTCCACCGAGCCCGAAAAGCCGTCGAGCCCTTCGCCGTCGAAGTCGTTGCGGAACCAGTCCGCGGCGCTATCCGTGTCCCGGTAGTAGGGCCAGCGTGAAGCGCCGCCGGGGGCGTTGGCGCCCCTGCGAAGCGTCAGCGTCAGCACCGTATCCGAGTACACCAGGTCGCCGTGGCGCTCGTGGCTGACCGCGACGCTGTCGTAAACCACGTCCCAGCGCATCTGGTCGATGGTGCCGTTGTCGTCGCTGTCCAGGTCCATACCGACGGAACCGTTGAAGTTGGCGACGGCGTAAATCGTGGCGGTACCGTCGGGAAAGGCGTCGCTGACCGCACCGGTGGCGTAGAAACCCACGTTGTTGGTGGTTCCGGCCTGCATCGCGACCAGCACTTCACCCGGGTTGGCGGAACCGTCACCGTCCAGGATCAGCAGCCAGGTCTCGCTGTAGTCCGCTTCGCGCTCGCCGAAGATTTCGATGAATTCGGCGGTGTCCTGGCCGGTGTGGTCCAGGAGGAATTCGGTGATGATCGGGGCTGACGGCGGGGGCGGTGATTGCGAGTTGGGCGCGCCGGGCGTGTTGACCGCCTCGTTGCTATCCAGGGTGCCTGGCAGATTCGGCAGGCCGGCGCCGTGAAAGTCGTTGCGAATCCAGTCCGCATCGGTGCCCAACGGTTTGTCGGCAGGCAGGAAGGAGGCGCCGCCGACGGTGAAGCTGATGCCGTCGTAGTTCTGTTCCAGGGTGAGGCTCGCGTAGCGCGGGTCGCCGGAGCCGTCGTCGACACCTACCTGATCTACGATGGAGGTCCAGGGGGCCACGTCCAGGGTGCCGTCGTCGTTGGTGTCCAAATCGTTGCCGGCCTGGCCGCTGAAACCCTCGACCAGGTACAGGGCCATCGAACCGTTTTGCACGACTTCGCTGAGAAAACCGGTCCACCAGTAGCCGGACGCGTCCGTCGTGCCGACAGGGTGAACGCTCAAGATGGTGCCGGTGTCGTCACCGACATCGCCTTCGATTTGAAGGACCGTCAGGTTGCTGAAATCCGTTTCCGGCGTACCAAAAATCTCGATGTATTCGAAGGTGTCCTGGCCCGTGTGGTTGGCGTTGAATTCGTTGATGCGTTGGGCCATGAGTGAGCTGGAGCCGAAGCAAACAAAGACAAAACAAAGCGCTATATACATATGAAAACGAAGGGGGCCAGTTCGTCTGTTCCGGTTGGCCCGACCCTTGGTTGGGAAAGCATGAAGCAGAGGCATGCAACTCTCCTAGGAAGATGGTGAAACGGCGTTGGGGGCTTGGCTTGGTGGGACTGTGGCCTTTCGAGCGGTCGAGCTGCGGGCCTCTTGCGGGTGGCCTCGTCGCTCGAGAGCTCGGAAGAGCGGTTCGTACCGATCCGAGGGTGATGGTCCGTGTGGCATGATATGAATAATAGATATAAAGAGTGGAAGTGCGATGATTTGGCGGCATTCGGGCCCTCGCCCGCCTTGGCGAAGCGATGTCACCGGCCGTCGCCGGCTCCCGTTCACGAACGCTTGGAGATCGGTTCCCACGGAGGGCGCCGGGGCGTGTTCGACCCGGCCCCATCGGGTTGGGGGTGAATCGATCCCGGAATGAGTGGTTCGGACGGAGAGCTCTTTTGAGCGGAGGTTCAGGAACGGTTCGGACGCACGAAAACGGTACGCCCCGCGGTTGCCGGAGCCGATGATGCCCAAATACATGTTAAGAAAGTCGCCGTGAACGTTCCATCCAGGTGAAAGTCGCACCCAAAACCAAGGAAGCGTCATCCCAAAAAACGCCGGAAAAACATCATACCCCATCGGCGGTGGGTTTGGCGTGATTCTTTTGCAAGAGCGGTCGATCACCCGCAATCGAAGCGAATGACGTGAGTTTTCGGTAAGCTATTTATTTTCATGGGTTCGGCAGCTCGTGCTGCAGATGGAATTCCCGTTGGCGCTCTGCCGACGCTCGGTCCTGATGTTCGTGAAACGGGGTGAGTGTGATAATAGTCGCCGTGGAGAAATGTCGCCGAATTGAAAGTATCGTTTTCGAGGTTCTACATGGCTTCGCCAACTATGTGCCCATCCGGCGAATGGGCACGGTATCGGCCGTCAGGTCTCGGGTAATACCCAAAAGCGAGGAGTTCGGCCAAAGGCCGATTCGGTACCGGGCGATGGCGTTTGGGCATGTTTCCAAAAGTTGGCGATCAGGCGACAGGTATGGCTGTGAGTGTTGCGGCGTGTCGCTGCTGAAACCTGGGAGCCGACACCGTGGCCATCCGCGACGGATGGCCGCTCACATCCAACCGAAGACGAGAGGGTAGAGGGGAAGGGAGACGAGCGTGGCGAAGAGATTTCTTTTCAGGCTCTTGTCGAACGGCTGCCGGCGTCGGAGGCGAATGGCCACGTCCCGGAACAGGAGCGGCATGCAGGCGTATACCAGCCACATCATCGGGTAGGCGCCCGCCATGTATTCCTCACGTGTAAAGAGGGGCAGGGTTTGCCGTTCCGCGAGCCTGCCGGCGATGGGCATGGCCATGGAGAGGTAATAGATGATGGTGCTCCAGGTGGTCAAGCTGGGGCCGTTCCAGGTCCTCGGTTCGGACGAGTTGGTCAGGTATCGGTCTTTCGGGGTGGTCATCCCTGGCCTTCCCTTGGCATCGTTCGTGACACCGGTCGTTCGCGACACCGGTCGATCGCGACACCGGTCGATCGCGGCAGCGACCGACCGCGGTTCCCGATTCAGTGCACGGATTGATCCTCGCGTGCGGCCATGGCCGGGCCCCACGACTCGGGCGGGCAGTGTTCGAACACGTTCTGTCTGGCTTTGTTGACCCACGTCACCGCGTGGATCACACAGGCTTCCGAGGAAAGCGTCGACTCTTTGGAAGCGGTGAGTTGCCCGGCCTTGAGGGCCATGGTCAGGTAGGTCAGCCCGGTGAGGATTTCGACGGCCGGCAAAGCCCTGGCGAAGGATTCGATGAGCGCGCACGCGATCCCCAGACCGATGAACACGACGAAATGCACCGAGGCCAACACGAACTCTCGTAGGTGCTTATGAGATTTCCAGCGGCTGTGGTCGAGCAGGCACTTGACGCGCACTTCCTCGCCGTAGGCCTCGAAAAGGGCGCGCAGGCTGCCCTTCTCGTCGGAAGGCAGGGAGGGTGGTTCGGCGGGTGTCTCTTTCACATCGCGGTGGTGGAAATAGCCCGCGGCATAGGCGCAGACAGCACCAACAATCACAAACGCAATAATCAGCATAAGAAACTCCTTAGGCTAAAGGGTTTGTCGTTTTTTTATGATCTGGGGTTTTGTGAGGATTTAATTCTTTATTGTAACCCAACCCCCGCCGGAGATCAGGGGAAAGTTTTGTTTTTCAAGTGGGAAAGGGAGCGGAAGCCCCGTTTGTTCGCGACTTGGCCGGTTGGGGGGTCAGGCCCGCCCGGGATTTTCGCGCGGGCTGGAACTCGGTAGACGGCGGTCTTTTTGTCGTGTGGGGGTGGTGCGATGCCGCCGGACTTTTTGAGGGTGCGCGCGGGTTATCACCGGTAAATTCCCCGCTTCGGGGAATCTGGGTCCCGTCGGGGTCGGAGTTGCACATTCGGGGTTTGGGCGTTACTGAAGAAAAGTCACGAGTTTATAAGGTTGTCACGCTGGCATTTTTGCGTTATTGTTGGGTAAACCCCTAGAAAAGCACGTTCTTTTTTCAGAATGTTCAAAGCCGTTTCATTGCCGCATAGCGCGTCACTGTCGAATGATCGGTCGGCCGCGGCGGATCTACAAGGAGGTATTATGGATATCGTAGTACCGGGCATCTCGGGATTTATTGGCGTGCTGGTCATGACCCTTTTCCTGCGGCGTGCCAGATTTCTCCATTTGCCCGAGTCCCAGATGGTGCGCGCTATTGGCTCGATGATTACCAAAAATTACGACACCTCGTTGATTCCCGGAACGATTGTGCATTTCACCGTCGGTACTTTTTTCGGTTATGTGTATTGGTTCCTCTTACAGACGGCTCCTGAACAACAACACTGGCACACCATGGTCTATGTGGCGGCTTGCGGCATGATGGGATTGGTCCACGGATTGGTGGTCACCCTGTTCCTGGTGATCGCGGTTGCCCAGTATCACCCCGTGGAACGGTTCCAGAAATTGACCCCCAACGACATGGTGTCCCACGTCATCGCCCACTTGGCCTATGGGATCACGGTCGGTTTTTTTCTCAGTTCCCTGCCTGGCATGCTGGGATGAGTCTCGGCGCCGTGAATGCGGCGGCACCCGCCCGGTCGGACCTCGTGTTCCTCGCGCCGATCGGGTGAGATTCCGGCTGGTCTCGCCCGAGGGAGGTGGCACATGGCCAAACGGTATCGCGACATCGTCGGCGACGGAGGTTCCGACGTCGACGGCCAGCTCGAGCAACTGCGGCATCGCCTGAGTTCGCGCCTGGCTTCGATTCGCCACGTGGTCGCCGTCATGAGCGGCAAGGGCGGGGTGGGCAAGAGCACGCTCACCACCAATCTCGCCGCCGGATTGGCGATGAAGGGCCACGCGGTCGGCGTGGCCGATGCCGACATCTACGGGCCGTCCCTCGCGCGCATGCTCGGCGTCGCGGAACGACGGCCGAAACCGGGGCGCGACGGCGTGGCACCACCGCGAACGGTGTTGGACATCAAGGTCATGTCCATGGCACTCTTTCTGGAGGACGCGCAGGCGCCGGTCGTGTTCCGCGGCCCTTCGCGCGAGGCTTTCACCTGGAAGGGGATGCTGGAAATGCACGCCCTGCGCGAGTTTCTGGCCGACACCGACTGGGGCGAACTGGACTACCTGCTGATCGACCTGCCGCCGGGCACCAATCAATTCGCCACGCTTCACGATCTGATCCGTCCGGCCGGGAGTTTGGTGGTCAGCCTTCCCAACCGCCTGTCGCGAGAGGTGGTGGGGCGTTCGCTGGTTCTCGCGCGCCAGGTCTTGAAGGCCCCGATGCTGGGCGTGGTCGAGAACATGGCCGGTTATTTCTGCAACGGCTGCCTGTCGCGCCAGCCCCTGTTCGACCGGCAGGCGGAGGCGGACTACGACGGTTTGCCGATCTTGGGGCGGATTCCCTTCGATCCCAGGTTCGTGGACGCCTGCGATGCCGGACGTCCCTACCTGCTGGACTACGCCGATGCACCGCCGGGCCAGGATTTGATGGGCCTCTGCGACAGGCTGTGTGACCGGTTGGCGACGGTGGCGTCGGCAAAGGAGCCTTGCTTATGAAATTCCTGTGTGTGGAATGCGATGAACCCATGAAGTTCGATCAATTTGGCGGCATGGACGACGACGGTTCGCTTGCGGTGACCTTTCGTTGTCCCAGTTGCGAGTGGGGGGTGACGATGCTCACCAACCCGCAGGAGACCCAGATGGTGCGCAGCCTGGGCGTCCAGATCGGCAGCGAGCGGACGGCACCGGCCCCGATGGCGATGTTGCGCCAGTTCATGCCGTTCGACGCGCTGGACGGGGTGGATGGGGAGGCATCGCCGGTGGAGGCGTCCGCTTCCGGTGCTTCCAAGTGTCCCTTCGCCAAGATGATCAAAGACATGGACACCTGATCGGCGGTGGTTTCCCGGTGATGTGAAACGAGCGGGCGGTCGTCCCGGACCAATGCACGCGGAATGGCGCCGCGACCTCGAACGCATGCCCGGATGGGGGTGTTCCGGGCGAAACCACGCGGGATGGGTGCGCCGCCTCGAACGGGAGCTTGGATGGTGGGCGTGGCGGGGGAAACCACGCGGGATGGGTGCGCCGCGTTAGACGGGAGCTTGGATGGTGGGCGTCCCGGGGGAAACCACGCGGGATGGGTGCGCCGCCTCGAATGGGAGCTTGGATGGTGGGCGTGGCGGGGGAAACCACGCGGGATGGTGTGCCGCCTTAGACGGGAGCTTGGATGGTGGTCGTCCCGGGCCAATCCTGTAGGGATGGCCAACCGTATGTTTGGATGGCTATTGATAAAAACGCGCGCCTTTGGCGCGCCACCAGCAGGCGTCCTGAAGGGACGACACAGAACAGCGAAGGGTTAAGGAGCCAGAGGCGACGCAACCCTGGTTGATCGGGGTGCCCGAACACCAGCCCCAACGGGGCGGAACTATTCGGACCCTCGCGGAGTTGTCGCCATGTTCGAGGAGTCCTTCGTAGTCCCGCCCCTTCAGGGCTGGGGTCCGGGAACCCCAGGGAACCAGGGTTGCGTCGCCTTAGACGGGAGCTTGGATGGTGGGCGTCCCGGGCCAATCCTGTAGGGATGGCCAACCGTATGTTTGGATGGCTATTGATAAAAACGCGCGCCTTTGGCGCGCCACCAGCGGGCGTCCTGAAGGGACGACACAGAACAGCGAAGGGTTAAGGAGCCAGAGGCGACGCAACCCTGGTTGATCGGGGTGCCCGAATCCCAGCCCCAACGGGGCGGAACGACGGAGAACCTCTTGGAGTTCACGTCGTTTCCCCGAGATTCTTCGTAGACCCGCTCCTTCAGAGCTCGATGCGGGAACTCCCGACAACCAGGGTTGCGTCGCCTACGGCTCCTTAACCCTTCGCTGAAATGTGTGACCCTTACAGGGTCCCTGCTGGTTGCGGGCCAGAGGCCCGCGTTTTAAATAATTTGTGGTCCAAACATGGCGTTGGCCATCCCTCCAGGATTGGCCGCGAACGGAAATGATCCGGCCGTGCGGTTGATCGGGGAGTCGTGCATCCATGGTGTCGTGAAACGCCAGAGAGCGATCACCGATGGATGAAGGCGTGGCACCCGGGGCCATCCCTCCAGGATTGGCCGCGAACGGAAATGATCCGGCCGTGCGGTTGATCGGGGAGTCGTGCATCCATGGTGTCGTGAAACGCCAGAGAGCGATCACCCATGGATGAAGGCGTGGCACCCGGGGGCATCCCTCCAGGATTGGCCGCGAACGGAAATGATCCGGACATTGGGTAGATCGTGGGGGCAGGTGCATCCATGGGATCGTGAAACCCCAAAGGGATCGTGAAACCCCAAACGACGATCACCCAAACATAGTCCACACCTTTCGTCCATGCCGGCCCTTCGAAAGCGGCCGTCCATACCGGCCGTCCGCAACCGGCCCCCCGAAAGCGGCCCTCCGCAAATACCGGCACTGCCGCGGCTTTCACTTCACCGGGGAAACTCGAACCACCGCTGCGAACCGCGCACCGCGCCGGCCTGCCCTCCCGTGGCGACTGGAGGATAACTCTCCCGTCGGTAAGCTCAATGAAGTCAGCATTCATTCCTCGATACATTCACGGGGGCTCTCTTTTTTGAGGTGAATGGGGACACAAGGTTGTCTTTATTTTCGGAATGTTGCTTTTTCGTTAAGGGATGCTGTAAGATCTGTGGTGAAAATCCTTGTTTTGAAAAATTGAACCGTGGCTCAAAGACGAAAACCATAGGAGGTTTTCCATGGTGAAGTCTATCTATGTACCTGTCGATAATTCCGACTTTTCCAATCGTGCTGTAGAGATTGCAGTTAACTTGGGCGCCAAGACCGGCGCCAAGCTTACCGGCTCCCATGTTTACGCCGCGAGCATGCACGATTATCGCTTCAAGCAGATGGAATATACACTGCCTGAAGAATACCTCCAAGAACAGGAACTTGAACGCCAGCGAAAAATTCACGACAGCCTGATCACCATGGGGCTCGAGCTGATTTCCGACAGTTACCTCGACCAGATGGAAGCGGCCTGTCGCGACCGTGAACTGCCCTTCGAGCGCAAGATGATGGACGGCAAGCACTACACCGAAATCATCAAGGACATCGAGGCTTCGGACTACGACCTGACGATCATCGGCGCCCAGGGGATCGGCAAGGTCAAGGACAGCCAATTGGGTTCGGTCTGTGCCCAGGTGACCCGCGCGGTGAATCGCGACATGTGGGTCGTCAAGGAGTTCCGCACCAAGAAGTTGGCCCATCGCGACACCATCCTGGTGGCGATCGACGGCAGTCCGCTCTCCTTCGGCGGCCTCGTCACGGCCTTCGAATTGGCGCGGACACTCGACAAGAAGGTCGAACTGATCTCGGTCTACGATCCCTATCTCCATTACTCGGTGTTCAACGGCATCGTCGGCGTGCTCTCCCAAAAAGCCAAAAAAGTGTTTCGTTTCGAAGAGCAGAACCAGCTTCACGAAGAGATCATCGACACCGGCCTGGCCCAGATCTACCAATCGCACCTGAACGTGGCCGAATCCATCGCCGAGAACCACGGCGTCCCGGTGACCAAGACCCTGCTCGACGGAAAGGCCTTCCAGAAAATTCTCGATCACGTGCGCAAGACCGAGCCCTACCTGCTGATGCTGGGCCGGCTGGGTGTGCACAGCGAATCCGGCACGCCAGGACTGGGCAACGTCACCGACAACCTGCTGCGGCTCTGCCCCTGCGACGTGTACCTGTGCTCGCGGGTCGAGGTGCCCAAGTTGGATCAAAAGGCCGAGGAATCGATCGTGTGGACGCCCGAAGCCAAGGAACGCATGAACCGGGTGCCCTCCTTCGTGCGCGGCATCGCCCGAACCGGAATCCTGCGCATGGCGCTGGAACAGGGTCACAGCGTGATCACCTCCGACCTGATCACGGAGGCCATGGAACGCTACATGCCCAAGTACACCCGCCGGGTCACCGAGGATCTGGCCGAGAAATTGGCCATCGACTACGCCCAGGAGAACCGGGTCTCGGTGTGCCGCGCATGTGGCGTGGTCGCCAAGGTCGCCGATCCCGTCCAGTGTTCGGTGTGTGGCGCCACCGATTTCGACGTGGTCAGCGAGGAGATGGTGGCCCGCATCGCCGCGATGGAGGGCGGGGTCGAACCGGAAGACACCTACGACGGCCGCAAACTGAAGTGGAGCAAGGAGGCGCGCCTCGAATTGCGCGCCATCGAAGACAAGTACCAGATGCGCCGCGTCAAGGCGCGCGTCGAGAAGTCGGCGCGAATCAAACGCATCGACACGATCACCCTGGAACAGGTACGCACGATCATCGCCGAGGAACTGGGCAGCCTTCCGATCACGGTGTCGTCGGCGCGGAACTTGGCAGCGCACGCCGAAGCCCCAACGGAACCGGCCTCCGCCAATCGCGAGATTGGTCGCGACGACAGCGGCAACGCGCTCCTGTCCCGTCTCGACTGGGACGCGCAGGCCTTGGCTCGTTTGTTCCGCGTACCGGCCGGCTTCATGCGCGATCGGACCCAACTGAGGATCGAAGGCATCGCCGATCGCGATCGGGCCGAAACCATCACCCTCGCCATGGTGGAAGCGGGTCTGGAAGAAGGCCGCCAAATGATGGACGAGCTGCTCAGTGGCGGCGGAGATGCGGCCCTCGACGAAGTCATCGCCCAAATCAAATCCAGCGAACCCGCGACCTCGGCCGACATCCCCAAGGCCGTGTGTCCCTTCCATGCCGCACAGAAGCAAGCTGAAGAAAAAAAGGAAACTCCCGTCCTCAACGAGGTGGACAGTCTGCGGTACCCCACACCCTAAGCCGGACTGTCCGACTCATTCGCGCCGGATAGACCCTGTATCGATCGAGGAGCATGGGCGCATGAAAAGAACGGACTCTACCAGACGATGGATTTCATTTTTGGTCCTGGCACTCGTGATGTTGAGTGCGTGCGCGGTCTTTGCCCAGGTTCCGGAGGCCGGCGGCGAATACCGTCAGGTGGGCAAGTTTTCTTCGCGCAACATCGTGTGGATCGTGGCGCAGGTCAAACTGATGTTCGCCGCCTTCATTCTCGGTGTGCCCATGTTCGCCCTGATCATCGAGCTGATCGGGTTCCTCACCAAGGAGGAACGGTACGACCGCCTGGCCCGGGAATTCATCAAGCTCTCGTTGATCGGCTTCTCGGCCACCGCCGCCTTGGGCGGGCTGCTGCTGTTTCTGATCATCACCTTCTACCCGCGGTTCTGGAACTACATGGCCGGCGTCTTCAAACCCACCATGTGGATCTACCCGATCCTGTTCTTCTGTGAATCGTTCACGCTTTACCTGTACTGGTATGGCTGGGATTGGTTGAAGAGCGGCGGCCGCAAGGTGGTGCACCTGTTTTTGGGCCTGTTGCTGAACCTCTGGGGCACGGCATTGGTGTTCATGACCAACGCCTGGGCCACCTTCATGATGACGCCCAACGGCCTGGATCCCGAAACCGGGGTCGTGATCAGCGTCTGGGAGGCGATCAACAACGCCACCTGGCACCCCCTCAACATTCACCGCCTGATCGCCAACGCCGTGTTCGGCGGCGCCATCGCCGGCGCCTACGCCGCCTACAAGTTCCTGGTCGCCGAAAAGGACGAGGACCGCGCCTACTACGACTGGATGGGCTACGTGGGCAACATGGTCGCCGTCTCGGTCTTTCTGGTGCTGCCCTTCGCCGGCTACTGGCTGGGCAAGGAGATCTACGACCACAACCAGCAGATGGGCATCACGCTCATGGGCGGATTCCTGTCCTGGCTGTGGATCATTCAGGCGATCATGATCGGGATCCTGTTCCTCTCCGCCAATTTCTACCTATGGACCGGCATGGAGCGCATCGACGGTGCGGAGCGCTACAGCAAGTACATCAAGTACATGCTGTTCGTGCTCCTGGTGTGCGTCCTGGTCTGGTCGACCCCCCACTCGTTGGTCGCCAGCCTGGAAGAGGCGCGGCGCATGGGCGGCACCCACCACCCTCTACTCGGGGTGTTGGGCGTGATGTCGGCGAAGAACACCGCGGTCAACATCATGATCCTCACCACCTTCCTGAGCTTCATGCTGTATCGTCGCGGGAACAAAGAGGCGACGGTGAGCTGGCAGACCGCCGGCCTGACGATTCAGTGGGTCATCCTGGGGCTCGCCTCGGCCTGGGTCATCTACCTGGGCGTGCGCGGCTACTTCGTGGATGCGGCCACCCGCATCGGCTTCGCCCCGCAACAGGTGCTGGCCGTGCTGCTGGCGATCATCGCCTACACCGCCATCGATTTCCCGCTGTTCAAGAACGCCAAGCCGATGGGCTCGATCCATTGGGGTAAGATCCCGGAGCGTTCCCAGTACGCCCTGTTCCTGTTGGCCCTGACCTTCTGCTGGCTGATGGGCCTGATGGGCTACGCCCGCTCCGCGCTGCGCCAACACTGGCACGTGTACGGCGTCTATCGCGACACGTCCGCCGATGCCTTCCTGCCGACCCTGGGCCAGGCCTCGCTGCGGATCTCGCTGTCCGTGATCATCTTCGTGGTCATGATCAGTTTCATCTTCTGGCTGGGCGGTCTGGGCTCGATCAAGGAAGGTTTTTCGGGCATATCGCGGCGCGGGATCGCGGTCTTCGCCAAGATGGGTGCCTTCTGCATGGTGGTCATCGGCGGCTTTGTCTACTTCGCCAACTCGATTCCCCAGGTGGAACACCAGCCGCCGGTGGAGATCGGGGCCGACCAGGACGTCTGGTCCCTCGATCAGGCGACCGTGTCGGCCATGGGTGAAAAGCTGTTCTTCGGAAAGGGAACCTGCGGGCTCTGCCACGGTGTGGGCACCGCCGGACCGCGGGCGCCGGACCTCAAGGACGTGGCCAAGATCGCGGGCGAGCGGGTCGAGGGCGTGTCCGCCAACAAATACCTGGTCGATGCCCTGGTGGACCCCGGTGTCTTCCTGGTCGAGGGCTACGGCAACATCATGCCGCGCGTCGACAAGCCGCCGATCAACCTCACCCCCCAGGAACTGTACCTGGTGCTGGGGTACCTGCAGGGGCTCGGTGGCGGCGAGATCACGATCACCAAGGACGACATCCCCGGGTCGGACCAGGCCGCCGAGCCGAGCGACGAAGCGCCCAGCGGCGTGGTGATGCTGGGCAACGCCGAGCAGGGGCGGGACCTGTTCTTCGGGGCCGGTACCTGTTACGCCTGTCACCAGGTGGACGGCGAAGGCCAGGCGGTGGGACCGGACCTGTCCGAAATCGCGCGAATCAACACGGCGGCCTACATCTACGAATCCATCCTGGATCCCAACAAGGTGGTGGTTGGCGGCTATCCGCCGATCATGCCCGTGGGTTTCGGCGAAGCATTGGGAGGCAAGGATCTCAACGATCTGATGGCCTACCTCATGACCCTCGACGGATCGGGGAGGTGACCCATGCTGAAGCACCCGTTGTTCCAATTTTTCGTGTTGTTGATCGCTTCCTACCTGTTTTACACGCTCGGCATCCAAGTCCTCAGCAAGCCGATTCCCGCCACGCTCGTGAGCCAGTACATGGCGATCACGCTGGGCGTCCTGCTGCTGTACATGGCCACCGAAACCGAGCGCTGGGAGCGGTTCAAGTCACCGATCTACGAAGCCTTGATCGGGGCGACCGGCGTACATCGGATGCTGCGCAACGTCCTGTTCGTGCTCATCCCCCTGTTTGCGGGTTTCCAGACCTATCAGGCGGTCAAACCGCAGACGACGCCGCCGCCGCCGTTCCGCACGGTGCACCCGGCCAACCCGGAGTCGATCACGTTTCGCGGCGAGAGCTACGACCTGACCACGCTGACCAATCCCTTGCGCGCGGAGCCCGCAAAGTTCGACGAGCACCTGGAGGTGGGCAAGAAGGTCTACTACGAACGCTGCTTCTACTGTCATGGCGATACCTGGGCCGGCGACGGCCATTTCGCCAAGGGGTTCGTGCCGGCGCCGGCCAAGTTCACCGGCGACGCCACCTTGGCGATCCTGACCGAATCCTACGTGTTCTGGCGCATCGCCAAGGGCGGGCCCGGACTGCCGCGCGAGGCCACGCCGTGGAATTCGGCGATGCCCGCCTGGGAGGACCGGCTGACCGCCGACGAGATCTGGGCGGTGACCATGTACCTCTACGACGCCGTCGAAAAAGAACCGCGGACGGTCCTCAGCCAGACCGAATCGGGAGGGCACTGATGAACGGACCAACCCGAGTGCGACCCTTCGTGAGCTCCGCCCAGGCCGGAAAGGCCCGGCGAGGCCCGTTCCGGTCGATCTGTCGGCTCTCATGCGCCTTGATCCTGTTATTGGTGTCGGGGTGGACGTCGTCCCTGTTCGCCGCCGACGGCAAGGTCGTCTACGACAAGTACTGCACCCAGTGCCACGGCGACCAGGGCGACGGCCGGGGATACGCCGCCGATTTCGTGATCCCCAAGCCGCGCGACTTCACCACCGGTGTGTTCAAGTTCCGCAGTACCGGCTCCGAATACCTGCCCACCCGCGAGGATCTGGTCCGCGTGGTGCGCGACGGCATTCCCGGCACCAGCATGCCGGCCTTCTCCCACATCGGCCAGGCCGAAATCGACGCGGTGGTCGACTACCTGCCCAGCTTCTACCAGGACCGGCTCGAGCGCGACAAGGAAGACGGCTTCTGGCCGCCGAAGGTGATCGAGATGGGCGCACCGCCCAAGGTGACCGACGCGCTGATCGCCGAGGGCATGCAGGTCTACCTGTCCAGCGGTTGCGGCGACTGCCACGGTCACGACGGCCGGGCGGACGGTCCCTCCGCACCGGGTCTCGAGGACGATCTCGGCGATCCCATCAAGGCGGCCAATTTGGCTCAGTCCTGGCGGTTTCGCTCCGGCAACAGCCTGTCCGACATCTACAAGGCCTTTACCACCGGTATTTCGGGAACGCCGATGGCGTCCTTCGCCGATTCGCTGAAACCCGACCAGCGCTGGGCCCTGGCCGCCTACGTTCAAAGCCTGTCGACCCTGGCGGAGCCCGAACCCTCCTCGATTCTGATCGCCGGACGTGTCGAGGGCGACCTGCCCGAGTCACTCGACGATCCCCGTTGGGCCGATGCCCAAACCGCCTATTTTCCCCTGACGGCCCAAGTCATGTGGGAACCGATCAACATCAATCCGACCGTGTTGGGTGTGCACGTGCGCGGCCTGCACAACGACAGCGAGCTCACCCTGCTGTTGGAATGGGACGATCCCAGTTACAGCCTGGCCACCGAAGAGGAAGAAGAATCGGAAGAGGACGACTTTTTCGACGACGAGGAAGAGACGGTCGTGGCTCTCGACGACGGCTTCGCCATCCAGTTCCCGGCCGGTGAGGTCCAGTCCAACCAACGGCCCTATTTCGTGATGGGCGAAAGCGCTTCGCCGGCCAACCTATGGCGCTGGCGCAACCACGACGGCATCGCCCGTTCCGACGAAAAGAGCCCGCGCGAGGGCGACTGGCAAAATTACTTCGTGGCCTACGAGGGGTCACCTCTTCTCGCCAATCAACTGGCCAAGGGCCGTGAACAAACCTCGGAGATCACCGAAAGCGGGTTGTCGGGCACGATCCGGTATCGCAACGGCACCTACACGCTGCTGATCTCGCGGGATCTCAAGACCACCTCCGGCGACGTGATGCTCGATGTGGGGACCTTCATCCCCATCGCGTTCTGGGCCTGGGACGGTCACAACGAGGAAGAAGGCGCCAAGGGTTCGCTCAGTGCCTGGTATTACCTCCAATTGGAAGAGCCGCCCGACAGTTCGGTCTACCTCAAGTCCGCCGGCGCCGCGCTGCTCCTCGTCGTGCTGCAATTCATGGCGATGATCAGTGCCCGCAAGAAGCACCGAGGAGGCCTGTCCTGATGATGACCCTCGTCTGCTTTCTGTTGTTGCCCGCGTTCATGGGGGGCGACGCCGAACCCTTCCTCGAGAAGGGCGATACCCTGTGGGTCGGCCGCGGCATGGCCGAGGGATATCGGCTGACGTTTCTCAAACCCTTGACCGTCAAGAGCGTGCGCGTGCTCTTCATGAAAGAGGCGCGTGTCCGATTTCACGAAATCCCGGGTCGTCGTTTCTACCTGCGCACCGATTTCGGCGATGACTACGCCTTTCGGACCAATCCCCGCGACACCTATCCGTTCACCCCCGACCAATGGTCGGCCATCCAAGCGGGACGCATCCGGTTGGGCATGAGCAAATCGATGTTTCTCTGCATCATGCCCAAATCCGAGGAAATCCACGTGCAGCGGGACGCCGAAGGCCCCGTGGAACAGTGGATTTATCGCAAGGAACCGGTGCAGCTCTTTGGTGCCGGCCAGCAGAACCCACCCGTGGCCGTGTACTTTTTCCGCAACGAAGTACTGGTTTCCAAACTGTAGGCGCGGTAGTTTTGTAGGTGATATAATGCCTGAAATCAAAAGTTTAAATGGAAAGTTAACTTCAGTCGGTTGTTTTGTGGGGGCTGCCGGGGTCTCGCCACCACGAGGAACCGGCCTATCAAGGAGGTTCTCCGTGGCTAAGCAGATGATCAGTCTCGTAGTCCTATCGGTCCTGTTGGCGGCGCCGCTCGCGGCGGGTGAGGTCAGCGGCACGATCAAGTGGGAAGGCAAGGTTCCCAAGATGAAAGCGCTGCGTATGGATGCCGATCCGGTTTGCGCCAATCATCACCAGGAAGAACCGGCGCGTTCCGAAGTGCTGGTCTTGGGCGAAGGTCAAACGATGGCGAACGTGTTGGTTCGCGTGAAAAGCGGTCTCCCCGACAAGAAATGGGATCCGCCCAAGGAAGCCGCCGTGATGGATCAGAAAGGCTGCACCTACGTGCCCCACGTTTTGGCGGTCATGGTGAACCAGGACATCAAGATCCTGAATTCCGACGGTATTTTGCACAACGTCAACGTGCAGGCCAAGGTCAACCGGGGCTTCAACCTCGGCATGCCCAAGGGAACCACCGAAGCCGTCCGGAAATTTTCCCGCGCCGAGGACAAGATCGTTCTCAAGTGCAATGTCCATCCCTGGATGAAAGCCTATTTGGTCGTGCTGGATCATCCCTTCTTCTCGGTAACCGGCAAGGACGGTGCCTTCAAGATCGCCGATTTGGCGCCAGGCACCTATGAAATCGAAGCCTGGCACGAGAAGCTCGGTACCCAAACGGCCAAAGTGACCATCGGTTCCGACGGCGATTCCCAGACCGCGGACTTCACCTTCTCGCGGAACAAATGAGACGCCGTTTCGTTCGTGGGCCCGCGTCGCACCGTCGATGCGCGGCCCGAGACACTCGGCATCTCCGTTTCCGTGCTCCCCCCATCCTTTCGAGGTAGCCATGAATGATGTACATGCCCCCACGCACGATCACGATCCCGACCATGACCACGAATTAGGGTTCTGGCGCAAATATGTTTTCTCCGTAGACCACAAGGTGATCGGCATCCAATACGGGATCACCGCCCTGGTCTTCCTGTTCACCGGATTCTGCCTGGCGATGCTGATGCGTTGGCAATTGGCCTATCCCGGTGAGCCGCTTCCCATCATCGGCGGCCTGTTCAGCGAGGCGACCATGCCCAACGGGGTCATGTTGCCCGAGTTCTACAATTCACTGGGGGCGATGCACGGCACCATCATGGTGTTCTTGGGTATCGTTCCGCTGGCCGTCGGCGCCTTCGGCAACTACGTTCTGCCGCTTCAGATCGGGGCGCCGGACATGGCCTTCCCCAAGTTGAACATGGCCAGTTACTGGTGCTTCCTTGCGGGCGGGATCGTGATGTTGTGCAGCTTTCTGGCCCCCGGCGGCGCCGCCAATTCCGGGTGGACCGCCTACCCGCCGCTGGCCGACATCGCCACCACGGGCCAGACCGTCTGGCTGATCGCGATGGTGTTCCTGATTACCTCGTCGCTGCTGGGCTCGATCAATTTCATCGTGACCACGATCCAGCTTCGTGCCGAGGGATTGACCTTCTTCCGCATGCCCTTCTTCGTGTGGGCCCAGTTGGTGACGGCGTTCCTGCTGCTGTTGGCCTTTCCGCCGTTGGAAGCGGCCGCGGTGCTTCAGCTCATGGACCGCCTGGCCGACACCAGCTTCTTCCTGCCGTCCGGACTGGTGGTCGACGGCCAGCCGCTCGAGGTGGCCGGGGGCGGCAGTCCCTTGCTGTGGCAACACCTGTTCTGGTTCCTGGCCCACCCCGAGGTCTACGTCCTGATCCTGCCGGCGATGGGCATCGTGGCCGAGGTCATCGCCAACAACACCCGCAAACCCCTGTTCGGTTACCGCGGCATGGTGTACGCCACCTTGTTCCTGGGCTTCATGAGCTTCATGGTGTGGGCGCACCACATGTTCCTCACCGGGATGGGCACGTCCATCAGCGCCTTCTTCCAGGCGACGACCATGATCATCTCCATACCCTCGGTGATCATTCTGTCCAACCTGTTCATTTCCCTGTGGGGTGGATCCATTCGGTTTTCCATTCCGATGCTGTTCGCGCTCGGGTTCCTGCCGATGTTCGGTATCGGCGGCCTGACGGGCCTGCCGCTGGGCCTCACGGCGACCGACATTCCGCTGCACGACACCTACTACGTGATCGGCCACTTCCACTACGTGGTGGCGCCGGGCACCATCATGGCGCTGTTCGCGGGCATCTACTTCTGGTACCCCAAGATCACCGGACGCCACATGAACAAGACCTTGGGGCACATTCACTTTTGGGGAACCCTGGTTTGCATGAACGGCATTTTCTTCCCCATGCTCATTCAGGGCCTCAACGGGGTTTCTCGGCGCTTGTACGACGGCGGCGCCTCCTACGAATTCGCCGAACCCGTGCTCTACCTCAACAAGATCATGTCCCATTCGTCGTGGACGCTGGGCCTGTTCCAGTTCTTCTTCATCGTCAACTTCTTCATGTCCCTGCGCACGGGGGAACGCGCCGAAGAGAACCCCTGGCAGGCGACCACCCTCGACTGGCAGACCCCCACGCCGCCGCCCCACGGCAACTTCACCCAAACGCCCGTGGTTCATCACGGCCCCTACGAATACAGCCATCCCGATCTGAAACAAGGTGATTACCTGCCCCAAAACCTCGAGTTGGAGGCCTGAAGATGCAGATTCCCTACACCGTCGAGACCCGGCCCGATACCGGGCTGCACAATTCCAAGCTGGGCATTTGGCTGTTTCTCGCCTCCGAGGTCATGTTGTTCGGCGCCCTGTTCTCCTCCTACATTCTGCTGCGCATCAACAGTCCCGACTGGCCGGCCGGCCACGAGGTGCTCAACGTGCCCATCGCCGCGTTCAACACGGTGGTCCTGATTTCGTCCAGCATCACCGTGCTGCTGGCCTGGGGGGCGGTCAAGTTCAACGAATTCAAAAAGTTCCGACTCTACCTCGGGCTGACCATCCTGTTGGCGTTCGTCTTCATGATCGCCAAAGCCTACGAATACAACGCGAAGTTCAGCCACGGCCTCTATCCCAGTACCGACAATTTCCTGGGCATCTATTTCACGCTTACCGGGTTGCACGGGCTCCACGTCGTCGGTGGGCTGGTGGTCATGATCTACTTCTGGGGGCCGGGCAGCGGCATGTTCCACTCCGAGCCCAAACACTTTGCCGATCGCATCGAAGTGGCCGGCATCTACTGGCACTTCGTCGATCTCGTCTGGATCTTTCTCTTTCCGGTGCTGTACCTGCTTTAGGAGGTTTCCATGGAACACGGCAGCGTTGAAGACGTCAAACAACATCTCAGAAAGTGCATTATGGTTTTCGTGGGCCTGTTGGTCCTCACCGTGGTGACCGTCGCCGTCAGCTACGTGGATATCGGGACGAGCGGGAACATCGTGTTGGCCCTGATCATCGCCTCGGCCAAGGCGTCCCTGGTGGGCGCCTACTTCATGCACCTCATCTCGGAAAAGAAACTCATCTACAGCCTGTTGGTGTTGGCGGCCCTCTTTTTCATCTTCCTGATCGGTCTGCCGCTCTTCCACGATGCCGATCCGATCGAGGTGTCCTGATGTCCTTGAAAGCCTTTCACGTGTTCTTCATTCTCATTTCGATCCTCATGACCACCCTGGTGGTCGGCTGGAGCGTGCGCGCCTTCAAGATGACCAACGACATGTCGCACCTGGGTTTCGGGTGCCTGTTCTTCATCCTCGGCCTGGGCTTGACGGGCTATGCCGTCAAGATCCTCAAGGACGTGGGGCGCAACGGAACCGGGGGTGAGTCGTGAGCGGGAACGGCCGCGCCTGCCTGAAGTGGTTGGGGGTCGCGACCGCGATCGCGCTGTTCCAACCCGGCTCCTTGGCCTGCGAGGTGTGCTTCGGCAATCCCGAGGATCCACAGACCAAGGGAATGGCCTCCGCCATTCTGTTCATGCTGGTCGTCACCTACCTGTTGCTCGCCGGAATTCTGGCCTTTTTCATCTACCAGCTCAAATCGAGGAAAAACCGAATTCAAAACACGAAAACGTCACACTCCTAAACGGTTTAAGGAGCGATTGCCATGGTTGATTGGTTGGGCATGACCGAGAACGCCTCGGCCCACGGTGGCCGAATCGATGACTTGATGGTCATCATCCACATCTTGATGTTCGTCCTGTTGGTGGGGTGGGGGCTGTTTTTTGTCATCGCTCTTTTGAAGTTTCGCAGCTCCAAGCAGAAATCCGCGGATTACAAGGGGGTCAAGAGCAAGGCTTCCAAGTATCTCGAAATCGCCGTCGCCGCTTTCGAAGGCGTGTTGCTGATCGGCTTTTCGATCCCCATCTGGAGCGAGCGGGTCGACGCCTTTCCCAGCACCACCGAAGCCATCACCGTGCGCGTGGTTGCGGAACAGTTCGCCTGGAACATGCACTACCCGGGTGCGGACAACGTGTTCGGCAAGACCAGCGTGGAGTTGATCAACGCCGAGACCAATCCCTTGGGCCTGGATCGCGACGATCCCGACGCCAAGGACGACATCGTCACCGTCAACCAGCTCCACCTGCCGGTGAACAAGCCGGCGATCATCTACCTCTCTTCCAAGGACGTCATTCACTGCCTGAACCTGCCCGAGATGCGCGTCAAGCAGGATGCCATTCCCGGCATGGTGATTCCGGTGTGGTTCACGCCGATCAAGACCGTCAAGTCGGAGATCGCCTGTGCGCAGCTCTGCGGATTGGGTCATTACCGCATGAAAGGCTTCTACACCGTGGAAACCCAGGCCGAGTTCGACGCCTGGATGCAGAAGCAGATCGAGCTTTTGCAAGAGGAAGAGGAATCGGACGACTTCTGGGACGAATGAGCCGTCTCGAACCACCGCGCGACGAACAGGGGGGATTCGCGTGAGCGCCCAACCGATTTACGAACGAAACCGAATCGAAGCCGAACGGGGACCCCACCGCCGCATCGTGGTGATCGGTGGTGGGATCAGCGGGTTGAGCAGTGCCTGGTTCGTTCAGGAGAAGGCGCGCGAAAGGGGGATGCCGATCTCCCTGACCCTGCTGGAGGGGTCGCCGCGGTTGGGTGGTGTCATTTGCGCGGAGCGCCGCGACGGCTGCCTGCTGGAATGCGGACCGGACTCGATCGTGACCCAGAAGCCGGCCGGATTGGATTTGTGCCATCGGCTGGGCCTCGAGGACCAATTGTATTTTCCCGAAACCAACGGCGGCCTTCAGATATTGCGCGGAGGAGCACCCTATCCCTTGCCCGAAGGATTGCGTTTCGGCGTGGCGACCAAGATCCGGCCGCTGCTGGCCTCGCCCCTGTTCAGCATGCCAGGCAAGGTGCGGATGCTGTGTGAACCCTGGATCGGTACCCGCAAGGGCGGGGAAGAGGAGAGCGTCGCGCAGTTGATCCGGCGGCGCCTCGGTCACGAGGTGCTGGAACGGGTGATCGAGCCGATCATGGCCGGTATTTTCCTCACCGACGCCGAGTCGTTGAGCGCAAGGCGCGTGGCACCTCAACTGGTGGCCCTGGAAACGCGGTACGGCAGCCTGGTTCGTGGCTTGACGGAAGCGGGCAGGGAAGGGCCGCCCCGACCCGGTACGGGCAAACCGCCCGCGCCGATGGTGGCCGCGCTGCGCGGTGGTTCCGGCACCTTGGTCCGCCGCCTGAGCGATCGATTGGAGGGTCGGGTTTGCTGCAACACGCCCGTCGTGGAACTCGCTTTCGATTCGGTCGCGGCCCGCTGGCGGGTGGCGACCGCGGCGGGACATCACCACGAAGCGGATGCGGTCCTGATCGCGGGTCCGGCCCACCGCGCCGCCGCATGGTTTCCACGCGAGGATCCGCTGGCGGCCCAACTGCGCGGCATCCGCTATGCCAGTTGCACGACGCTGAACCTGATCTACCGCCGCGACCAATTGGCGAACGTCGCCCCGATCAACGGGTTTTTCGTACCGGCCTCGGAAGGGTTGTCCTTCTTCGCCTGCACCTATGTGCACCACAAATTTCCCTTTCGGGTACCCGCGGACAAGGCCGTGTTCCGGGTCTTTCTGCGCAATGGGCTCGCGGGGGCGCCGCGCTTGGATTTGGGGGAGTGGGTCGATCGAGTGCACGGCGATTTGGCGCCCATCCTCCAGGCTCGCGGCATGCCGCTGGATGCCTGCATCACCCGATTCCCGTGGGCCATGCCGCGTCAGGAAGTGGGCTTGACCGCCAGGTTGGCCCAGGTCCAGGCACTGGCGAACCAGAGGCCGGGCCTGTTCCTGGCGGGCGGCTGTGCCGGTGTGGTGGGTCTGCCGGACTGCATCACCTCCGGGGAACGCGCGGCCGCGGGTGCCCTCGATTTCCTGGCCGCCAAGGCGGAGGCCGCGGATCGCGGTTTCGCGGCGGCCGGTTCCGCCCTGGCCGCAAATCGAACCGAAATCGAAGCGAGGTGATCCGATGACGGCGTCCTCTGGTTCGAAACCCACTACTGCCGCCCTTTCGGTCGCCGGCGAGGCACCGCGTTCCGGCCTGGTCCAGACCCATGTGATCTCCTGGAACCTGACCCGGCGGTGCAACCTGCAATGCGAACACTGCTACATCGAGGGTGCCCCGCTCAAGAAGTCCCTGCTGAAGGGCGAGCTGTCCACCGAAGCGTGTTTTGCGGTCGTGGATCAAATCTGTGAGATCAACCCCAACGCGCTCGTGATCATGACCGGCGGCGAGCCCCTGTTGCGGCCCGACGTGTTCGAGATCGCCGACTACGCGTCGCGCAAGGGACTGTGGTGCGTGATGGGCACCAACGGCGTGCTGATCAGCGAGCGCCTGGTGGTGCGGATGAAGGAGGCCGGCATCAAAGGCGTGGGTCTTTCGCTCGATGCCTTGGACGAAGAGGTCCACGATCGTTTTCGCCGGGTCCGCGGAGCCTGGCGCAATACGGTCGAGGGCTCGCGCATCCTCGCGGAACACGACATGCCGTTCATCGTGCAGACCACGGTGGGCACCCACAATCGAAGCGAGGTCGCCGACATCGCGGCGTTCGCCCATCGATTGGGTGCGCGGGTCTTCAACCTCTATTTCCTGGTTCCCACCGGTCGCGGAACCTGGGTGACGGACATCGGCCAGGATGAATACGAGGCGGTGCTGCAAGAGCTGATGGACATTCAGAAATCTTTCGACGGCAAGATGTTGATCAACGCCAAATGCGCGCCCCACTACCAGCGCCTGTTGTACGAAAAGGATCCCGAGTCGCCGTTTCTCAAGGCCTTTTCGGCCGGCGCGGGCGGCTGTCCCGCGGGCACCCATTACTGCGGCATTCGGCCCGACGGCAACGTCACCCCGTGCCCTTACCTGCCCAGCTACGCGGGCAACCTGCGGGAGACCACGTTCAAACAGATTTGGGAGGAATCGGATCTGTTTCGCACCATCCGCGCCCGCAACCAAATGGCCGACCGCTGCGGCGCCTGCGAGTTCAGCCGCGTGTGCGGTGGCTGCCGCGCCCGGGCCTTCGCCGAGAGCGGCAATGTCATGGGCCAGGACCCCTTGTGCGAATACCAGCCGGGCCGGCACGGCACGGAACCGATCCAGTTCCGCTCGGGCAGTGCCTACGGCGAGGATGCGGTTCGGGAAGTCCGCTGGCATCCGGCGGCGCGGGCGCGTTTGGATCGCATTCCCTCCTTCGTGCGTGGGATGGTGGTCAAGCGGGTGGAGGCCTACGCCGCCGATCGGGGTTTGGACGAGATCGACGAGGCGCTGATGGACGAAATTCGCGCGCGGATGCCGGTCCGTTTCGGGAAGGGGCCTCGGTGAGACGTGGACAAAGATTCATGGGGACATGGGGGCTGGCCCGACGAAATCATCGGGTTGGGAGAAGGACTTCTGTCCACGGATCACACGGATGACACGAATGAATCTCATCCCCTGATGCGCTCAGGACTGGTATTTATTGGAGTGGAGCTTAACGTCAAAAAAATAAACACGTTACAGGTAGCTGCCCTCGGGGACTATAGGTTGGGACTTAACATAAATACATTCAATAGCTTCCAGGTGGCCGTCGCCGGCGAGCTCTCGGGACTGAGTAGTCCCCGGTTCTCAAATTCGTGTGGATTCGTGTGATTCGTGGACAGGCTTTTTAGCCAAAGATGACCCGGAAAGGAGTGGCTTCTTGGACGCTCAAAGAGAAAACGGATTTCGTTGATGACCCGATCTCATGGAGGTTGACGTTTGGTTTCCTATCGATTTTGCCGTCCCGACGACTTGCCGCTGTTGGTCGAGGCGATCAATCACTGCTGCTTGGTGCCCGAGGGGAAGGAGCCATCCTTGACCCTGGCCGAACTCAAGTCCCGCATCCAGGACCGGAATCTGTGGGCCAGCAGTTGCATGATCGCCATGGAGCGGGAGGTTCCGATCGCCGTGTTGGTGGGGGCCAAGCGGGCATCCCGTTCCCTGGTGATGAAGGTCGGCGTCGTACCGGAGCATCGAGGTCAGGGTCATGGCACGCATTTGGTTCAATCGCTCACCGCCAAACTGGCCATTCTGGGACCGCCGGACCTGATTTGCGAATTGCCCGTGGACCGGCCTCGATTGGCCGGTTTTTTTGCGCGGTGCGGCTTTCGCCGGACGTCCGAGTTGGTGGATTTCGAGCGGTCGGCGGCGGCGCCGCAGCCTGAAGACCAAGCTGCGATTCAGGAGGCGGCTCTCGGTGATCTGTTACCCTATGCGGACCTTTGGGGTCATCAGCCCCAGGCCTGGGATCGGGATCGCGAGGCCCTGATCAACCGCAAGGAATCCCTGCGGAGTTTGGCGGTGGTGTCCGAAACGCGGGTGGAGGCTTTTGTGGTGTACCAGCGAACGGAAGATGCCTGCCACATTCATCGATTCGGCTGGGGGGAACCGGATCCGGGCCTGCGCTACCTCGACCGGTTGATTCGCAGCCTCGCGGGGCGAGTAGCGGTGCCCCTGCAGGTGGCGCGGTTGGATCGCGGCGAGCTCCCGTTCGAGTTTTTGCAGGTAATGGGCTTTCGGGAGCGTGCGCGGGCCTGGCAATTCGCCATCGAAGCCGGCGCCACCGATTGAGGGCGTCCCTTCCTCGATGGGAGCCAAAATGGCGTGGCCGAATCTACAGAGAGACGTGGTGCCTGCCCCATCCATCGAAGTGATTCAAGCGAGGAGTGCCCGCAATTCTAGAGGGTCGGCACTGCAGTAGGTTGGTCAGGGGCGGTAAGCCCGCTGGGCCGACATTTCGGAGTCGTTCCTCTCGGAGTTCCCGCATCTCCGAGAGAGCCGTCGTGCCCGGTAGGTTCAGCGGCCCGCTGAACTTGTCGGAGTTACCTAGTCAAAGGTTCCCGCATCTTCGAGAGAGCCGTCGTCGCAGTAGGTTGGCCCGCTGGGCCGACAATTCGAAGCAACTCAAGCAACAATAAAACCATAGCCAAAGAGCGAAGCCCCAAGTTTCGCCGTCACACCACCCGCGAAGTTACCAATTTTCACAGTTCCCGCATTGAGAGGGAGTCGAGGTGCCTGTAGGTGGGGCAGGGGCGGTAAGCCAGCTTGCCCCACCAATCGAAGCGACGGCAGCTTCGAGCTGATATCGAGTAAAAGAGCGAAGCGCGCCTCCAGCGAGCAGGCCAAAGGGAAAAAACCAAACTCTCTCGAACGTAGCGTCGCGACGAAAGCAAGTCGCTTCGAATGGTTGAGCAGGCTGCTCAACCTACAGGCCTGGAACCACTTACGGAAAAACGGGAACTGCATGCTTTCGTCCGACCAGGCTGGCCAACACATCGGCGTGGTTCGGTAGGCAGTTCCCGCGTTGAGAGGGAGTCGAGGTGCCTGTAGGTGGGGCAGGGGCGGTAAGCCAGCTTGCCCCACCAATCGAAGCGACGGCAGCTTCGAGCTGAAATCGAGCAAAAGAGCGAAGCGCGCCTCCAGCGAGCAGGCCAAAGGGAAAAAACCAAACTCTCTTGAACGTAGCGTCGCGACGAAAGCAAGTCGCTTCGAATAGTTGAGCAGGCTGCTCAACCTACAGGCCTTACGTCCCCCTGACGGTGCGGGGACTGTGGACTGTGCGACTTCGTTGGTGCGCCGTGAGGGAAATGATCGGCTTCGCTCTTTAGCTAGGGTCTTGCTGCTGCTTGGGATACTTCGTTGAGTCGGCCCAGCGGGCCAACCTACAGACCTGGAACCACTTACGAACATGCGGGAACTGCTGTGAGCGATTCGCACCCTTAAAAAAACCGCCGGACCTGGCGATCCGGCGGTTGCTTGCGAACGATGTCAATCGAGGGTTACACGGTCGCTTCGATCACCTGGCTGCTGGGTTCTCCGGTCTCCTGCTCCTGGCTCTGCGGACCGATGATCAGCGCGGGCAGCAGGGTCGCGTCGGTGACCAGCGCCGTGGTCAGAACGATCGCCGTCAGGATCCCGAAGTTGATGTTCGGCACGAACGAGGCGAAAGCGAAGGTCCCAAATCCGGCCACCAGAATCAGGGTCGTCACGGCCAAGGCCGGTCCCGTGTGGGTGAACACGTGGGCCACCGCCACGTCGCGACTGACACCCGCCCGTCGCCAACGCAGGTAGTTGGACAGAAAGTGAACCGTGTCGTCGACGGCGATACCCAGGCAGGTACTGGCCACCAACACCGTGCCGATGTCGAGCGGTTTGCCCAGCATGGTCATGAACATGCCGCCGAAGATCAAGGGAACGGTGTTGGGAATCATCGAGAGCAGGCCGATCTTCCAGGAACGGAACACGAAGATCATCAGGATCGCCACCAGGCCGACGGCCAACAGGATCGACCGGATGAAGGTGTTGACCACGTACCCGTTCATGCGGTGGTACAGCGGCATCTTGCCGGTGAGCGTGGCGCTCAGGCCCAGCTCGCTCGCCTTGTCGATGATGGTCTGGAACTCCTTGGTGGATTCCTTGGTTTTGTGCAGGGTCGTCATGATCGACAGGCGCAGGCGGCGGTTGTCCAGCGTCATGCGATTGTTCAGATCCATGCCCTGCGGCAGGCTCATGGTGTAGAGGAACAGTTCCTGGGCCACCAGCTCCTTGTTGTCGGGAATCAGGTAGGCGGCCTGGTCCTCGTTGTTCAACGTGCGGTTGGTTTGCTTGATGATGTCGGTGATGGCGACCGTCTTGGTCACGTGATGGCGCTGCTCGACCCAGACCTGCAGTTCCTCGACCTTTTTCAGGAAGGCCGGGTCCTTGATGCCGTCCGGTTCCCCGCTGTCGATCGAGAGTTCCACCGCGGCGATACCGCCTACGTGGTCTTCCGTGAAGAAATTGGCGACGCGGGTGTGGATATTGGGTGCGAAGTACTTGAACACGTCGGAGTTGATTTCGTTGCGCAGGGCGACGAAGGTCGCGAAGATCGCCAACAGCGAGAAGCCGGCGATGACCGCCTTGCGGTTGCGCTGCAACCAATGGGTGTAGCGCAGGGCCAGCGGGTGGGCGTCGCTGACGGTGTGGGTGTCGGACGCCTTCTTGACCTTGATCGGCAGCAGCGAGAGCAGGGGGCACAGGATCAGGACCGTGATGAGCCAGGCGAACATGGTGCCCACGCCGGCCAACACGCCCATGCCGATGATCGGGACCAATTCCGCCGTGGCGAAGCTGAAGAAACCGATCATGGTGGACAAGCTGGTCAGGAAGGTGGGCTGCAGGTTCTTGACCAAGGTTTTCTGGACGCCTTCCTTGACGTCGTAACCCAGGCGCCGGAATTGGAAGTAGGTCACCAGGATGTGGACTGAATCGGCGATACCGATGGCGATCAGGATGTGCGGCACCGTCGAGGTGAGGTTGTTGAACTCGAACCCGGTCCAGCCCGCGAATCCCAAGGCCATCAACAGGCTCGGGAAGATGACCACGAAGGGCAGAATCAACCCGGAAACCCGCCGGAAGGAAAAGAGCAGGAAGATCAGGATGGCGCCCAACAGGATCGGGACCATGGTCTGCAGGTCGTGTTGGGTCACGTCTTTGAAGGTCTGGCTCACCGCCGCCGTACCGCTGAGGTAGATCGTGTGATCGCCGACGCTTTGGTAATAGGGCAGATACATGTCGTCGATGAACTGTTCGGGAAGTTCCTGATCCACCGTATACTTGCGCAGCATTTTACGCGTCCCGAAAACCACCTTCTCGAAATCGGGGGATCCGCCGATGGCGGGCTGCAGGACGCCGAAAATCAGTGCCGTTTTGCCGTCTTTGGAAACCAGGTACCCGGGAATCACCTCGTGGTTGAGCGCCACCTCGCGCCGTGCCGCCAGCAGCTCGGGCGTCAGTTCCTCGTCGTCCGGAATCAGGGGATCGACGAACATCTCGTCGTCCTCCGCGTGGACCCAGTTGTAGTTGGTCAGCGAATCGACGCGAATCACTTCCGGAATCTGCCACATTTCGTCGGTGAGGTTGATCAGCAATTCGGCCGATTCCTTGTCGAAGATGCCCGAGGGCGAGTGAATGGCGAGGACCACCTGTTCGTCGTTGCCGAACTGGCGCTCGAACTCGTCGAACGCCTTCAGCAGCGGATCGGACTCGCGGAACCACATGCGGTAACTGAAGTCGGCACCCAGGCGGGGCAGGCCCGCGGCGAGAATCGCGAACAACGCCACACCGATCGTCATGGATAGGAAGGGCCGGTTTACGAGGAAACTGGCGAGCTTGTAACTTAAGGTCTTTTGATCGAGGGAAGACATGGGAACGCTCCTTGGTTGAACCAGGTTGGCAGAGGCTGACGGGCAGAAGATAGGGGAGTGGTACCGCGAACGTGTGAGACAGGCGGCGAAGTCGAGGTGGGCGTGTGTGGATACCTACAGAAACTTGGACAATGTCAGGAAGACCTGATTGCTTTCGTCGAGGACCTCGAGACCGATCGGGTCTTCTTCCTTTTGGGGGGCGTCCACGTAGCGGGCGCCCGCGGTGATTTTCCAGGTGTCGCTCAGCCGTTGGGAGTACCGGGCGTTCACCAGGTATTCCTGGCTGCGTTCGACGTCGATGATGGTCGTGACCAGCAGTTGGCGGTCCATGCGGTCGTTCCAGGCGTGGCTGTATCCCACCAGCATGTCGCGCTGAAACGCGGTCAACTGGGCGCGGCGTTCTTCGGATGGACCGAACACGTTTTGCCCTTCGAAGATCAGAACCGCATCGGCCCCGCCCGGACCCGTCCAGCCGTACTCGATGCCGAACGCCGCCTGGGTGTGGTCGGGCAGCAGCGGAATGACGTTGAACCCTTCGGGCTTCACGAAATTCTTGTGGCTCAGCTCGAGTTTGAAGATCCAGGCTCCGGCCACCTGCAGGTAGGTGCCGCCCGAGTCGATCACCCGTTGGTAGATCGGCGTCAGTTCGGTGCCGTCCGGATCGGGAAACTGGTCCGCGTCCAGAGGCAGGACGCGCGGCTGGTTGCGCTCGATGTGGTCCACGTAATGGAAACTGAAATCGATGTCGCCGATGGTCTGGGTGAAGCGACCACCCCACTGGGTGACGTCGAAATCGTCGGTCAACTCGGCGTTGTCGTTGTCCTGCAGCAAGGCGTCGGTCAGGGTGAAGCCACTCGGCATCAGTTTCAGGCGCGACCGGACACCCGGCAGGTTGGGTTCTTCGAAGCGCGGCATGTAGTAGAGGGTCAACCCGCCGCGGCCCAACCGGTGGCTGACCGAAAGCATCAGTTCACCCAACTTCTCGGCGTTTTCGATGTTGCTGTCGAAGTTGCGACTGTTGATCATGTCGGCCGGGTGGAAGGCCTCGGTGGCCGTCCAGTTCAGCATCTGGTAGCCGGCGCGAATTTCCAGGCCCCGTTGGCGCCAGCCCAGCCAGGCCTCTTCGATGGCGTAGATCTCGCGATCCTCGTCCTCCACGTCATAGCGGCCGAATCCGCGAACCGCGCCACGCCATCCGCGGTGGCGCAGGCTGGCTTCCAGGCGGGTGAACAGGGCCACGCCCGCGTCGTGGGTGACCGCATCGTCGTCGTCCGTGAATTGACGTACTTCCAGCGCGGTCTCGCTCTTGAAGCTCCAGGTCGCGGCCTGAAGCGGCGCCGCAGCCATCACCAAAGCCATACATATCAATAACCCGGTTGCACGCGACCCGGCGGTGGGCTCGGCCGGCGTGGATCGCTCGGTGGATATACGAAAATGTACCAACAAAATGGTTCCTCCCCTTGTTCCGTCAGCTTGGATTCCCCGTATCTATGCCCGACGATCTGTCGGCAAAAACACGTCATACCTCGAAAAGAGCGATTGTAACAATAATCGACGGGGCTTCGCCGAAAGACCTTGAACGAAATACCTTCCTGAAATCAGGTCGTTCGGCGTCCGGCACCCGTGTCGCCCGCTTGCCGACGGAGGGTGTGTCGTCTCGGTCAGTGAATGGATCGGGCGGTCCCGGGGTTCGACGCACGTTCGGCATCGAGACCCCGCGAGGCGATGGCCGACTCAGTTCACCAGGCTGTCGCTCTCGAAATCGTATTCGCTGTATTTCTTGCCGATTTCGCGAGTGCTCCAGGTGATGATCGAGCGTTTTTTGGTTTGCACGTTGTCCATATCGATTTCGTGGACGCGCCAGAAGTCGCCCATTTCGCGATAGTCGCGGAACGTGGCGATCTTCATCAAGTCGCCCTTGCGGTCGAAATACTCGATCCGCAGCGGCTGGTGGTACTCTTTGTCCACATAGGTGATTTGCTTGCTGTAACCACTCTTCTTACTGGTGGGTACGCGTTCCATTTTCCAGATCTCGCGGCCGTCGAGGGTCGTTTCCTCGATAAATTTGTGGTGGTACTTTTCGACTTCCTGGCTGCCCAGATCTTCGTAGGCGAATTCGCTGCCCATGAAGGCGCCCGACTTGTTGCGCGAGCTGATGCGCTTGACCCGCTTGAGGGCCGGCATGTAGAGCCACTGGTCGTCGTCGTCGTCCTTGTGCGTCCAGGTCAGCATTTTGGTGCCCTTGACGTCGGCCGGCCACAGGAACACGGAAATACTTTGGTCGCCGTCGTCATTGGTTTCGCGCGTTTTGGTGGTCATTTTGCGCTCGACCTTGTCGCCGTGTGCGTTGATCAGCACCATGACCATTTCGGCATATTCGCCCTTGAACCCGTCGTTCTTCGACTCGTTGAGTTGGGCGATGCGCAGGCCTTTTTCTTCGGGGGTTTCGGCCAAGAGGGGCAGACCCTGCAGCAGGGTCAGAAAGAGAACCAGAGACAGAAGTGGAATCGAGAAACCGCGAAAGTTCATGTGTGATACTCCCATGTGAGACAGGTTTGTGAGTACATACTTAGTCGTGTTGAAAAGGTTTATGATTTCTTGGGTCCCGGAGCCGATCGATCCATCACGACTGCTCCTCGGCCGCCGGTCCGTGCGGCTTGGCGAACAGTCTTTGGGTAAACCATTGCAGCATCTCGGGGTTGTGATGGGCTTGGATGACTTCGTCCTTGAGCCCGAATCCGCGCAGGGCGAAGCGCACCGCGTGATTCAGCAACGCTTCGCGGTTCAGGCCTTCGTAATCGACCACGGGTGGGGTCGGCAGGTGAATGATTTTCAGGGCCATGGCGATGTGGTGGGTGAACCACCAACTGCAGATCGACGGAACGCCGGTGTCGACCATGTCGCCGGAAGCGCGCGAGGCCTCCACGCAGGCTTCCCATTTGGGGGCCCAGAGCGCCACGTGGGTTTCGTAGAAACTGCGCGCGAAGCGGCCGTCCTCGATGAAACTGTGCATCAGGAGGCGTGCGATGTAGTGGTTGGGATTGGGATCCGGAAGGGAGCCTTCCGGTTCGCCGATGAACACCACGGAGATGAGGAAGTGAACGCTGTTGACCAGGGTCGAGGTGGAGGGCTCCAGGGTTTCGACGATTTCCGAATATTTGTGGGACTTGGTGCAAAGCAGGCCCTGCAATTCGGAATACAAACTTTCTTTGCTGGGGAAGTGGCGGTAGAGGAGGGCTTCGGAAATGTTGGCTGCGGAGGCGATCTGCTTGGTGGTCGTGCCTTTGAACCCCTGCTGTGCGAAAAGGGGCATCGCCGCGGCGAGAATGGAAAGCCGCCGCTCGTCGGCACTCAATCGAGATCCTCGGGAACCTTTCGGCATGCAAACCTCCTTGCTCTCCATGCTAAGTAAGTGGTCACTCATCGTCAATGTTTAATCTTGCAAATATGGTCGTGCATATTTGTGGATACTCAGTGAAGTGCCTGCGTTGGTGCCCTGATCGGTGCAACCCATGATCGAGATGCTTGCTCCGCGCTTCCCCGCGGGGAATAATGAGTCATTCGAAACCCTGGTTTCCGGTTTCCCCCCCTGCCCGTCGGGTCGGGGTTTCCGCTATGTGTCTCCGGTCACGGCGCTTCGTCGCTTCGCGCGCTCGAAAGCGCGCCGGCGGAGCCCACGGGAAACCGAGGCTTGCCGGTCGTGCGCGAGCGCCGGTTCGAGGCACCCTGCCCGCGCTTGTTCCGGCACCTGATGTCATGAGCCTATTCTTCGCGTTACCTGTTGTACTTAAATCATTTCCGAGATGTACATTGGAGGTTCGAGTGTTCAAACACCTGCTGATTCCCACCGATTTTTCGGACGTCGCCGAAAAAGGCCTGAACATGGCCCTGCGCTTTTCGGAGCCGGGCCACACCCAAATCACCCTGTTGCACGTGATCGAAAGCATCGCCCACCTGTCGGAAGAGGAGAATCGCGAGTTCTACGACAAGTTGGAGGACCGATCTCGGACGAAGATGGGTGAGATCGCCCAAGCGTTGTCGGAAAAAGGCTACGAAGTGGTTTGCCGACAGGTGATCGGCAAACGTATCGAACAGATCGTCGGTATCGCCGCGGAACTGCAGGTGGACGGCGTCGTGATGGGTTCGCGAACGATGGATCTGGAACGACCGACGCTGGGACTTCACAGTATCAGTCACATGGTGGCGAGCCTGGCTCAGTGCACCGTGATTCTGGCTCGGTAGTGGGTGCCCATCCGGAAACGAAATCGATTCCATTACCCAAACGATCCGGCTGGATGGGCGCGGTATCTGGTGTCCGGCCGCTGCAAGATGTCTATCAATCAGTGACTCGCTGTTGGTGGCGCGGCCGTCGATCGGCTCCGGGATGGCAAGGCTATGGGTGTGATCTCATTGATATGTGCGCTCGCAGCGGGTCATGGCCTCTTCCTGGCGGTGACCATGGAAGTGAAAACCCGCTTCCGCATGGTGTCGGTCCATTTCTTCGCCATGCTGCTGGCGGCTCTGGCCTTCAAGATGCTGCACGATCTCGTCGTGTTCAGCGGGTTGATCGACCGTATGCCGCACTTTCTCTACACCGGGTCCCTGTTCACCTTTTTCTTTGGTCCGCTGGTCTACTTCCTGGTTGTCTCTCTCACGGACAAGGCGTTCAAACCCAGGTGGATTCACCTGCTGCATTTCGCCCCGTTCCTGGTTTTCAACCTATGGCGCCTGCCTCGCTACGCCCAGTCGGGGGCCGAAAAGTTGGCCGTCCTGCGCGCCTACGAGGCGGCCGTCGCCCATGGCGCGACCACCTCGGCGTCGTGGCCCGACATCATGCAGCACCTCGTCTCGTGGTACCTGCACCCCGCGCTCTATTTCGGTGCCGCCCTGGGGCTCACCCGTCGTTGGTACGCCCAGCGTCCCAAAAAGGCCGAACGCCCTTGGTTCCCCCTGCTCGTCGGCGGGTTTCTGGGCATCTTGGCCATTGATTTGGTTCAATACTGTATTTCCCAATGGATCTTCGACATCCGGGTCTTTTACTTCCCCATTTCCGGATTGTTCAAAACGCTGTTGGTCTTCGTCCTGGCCTTCAAAACCATCGGCGACATCGCCTGGCCCGATTTCGCGTCGCGCAAATCGAGTGTGGAACCCGAACTTTCCGACGCCCAAATCCAAGACATTCTCGCGCGGTTGGAACGGACGATGCGGGAAAAAGCCCCGCACCGAATACCCGATCTCACGGTCGCCCACCTGGCGGAAACGGTCGGTGTTTCGGAGCGCGTGTTGTCGCGTGTGCTCAATCAGGCCAAGGGTGTGAATTTCTACGAGTACGTGGGTGGCTGGCGCGTCGAGGAAGCCAAATCGATGCTGCTCGATTCGGGGAACGATCACCTCACCATCGACGCCATCGCCAGAGAGGCCGGATTCGGTTCGAAAACCGTGTTCTATCGAACCTTCAAGCGGGCCTGTCGCATGACGCCCACCGATTTTCGCAAGAGCCACCTGGAGGAGCGCGCTTCCACGGAGTCCCACGGCGGCTGAAGGGACGTGGTTCATTCTCGGGTGGCCGCGGCAGTGATGTCGATTCCCGTGTTTTTTGTACCGCTGCGCGCAACGGGAGAACTACAAGGCAACTGAAATCAGGGATTCGCGAAAAGATCTCGATAGACGGCTCGCGAACGCTTCGAGACCGGCCCAGATCCCCTGACGGGGTGGCGCTCTCGAGGCTCCGGAGCTTCCCGGTCCGGCGCTCGCGCTCGATCGGGGCGAGCTGACAAGCTGTTGGGAGGTTTTTTGTGTATCGTTCAAAACTGTTGTCGGCACTTTGGGGCCTGTCGCTCCTGATGCCCTTGCAAGCGTCCGAATACAACCGGTTTCAGAGCAGCGCCGACTTTCGGCCCGTGTTCTCGCCGGACGGTTCCTGGATCTACTTTTATTCCTATCGCCACGGCACGCCGGAGATCTACCGCATATCGCCCAGCGGCGGAAACGAAACGCGGGTGACGCGCGACGCCCACTTTTACGCCGGGGTGGAGATGTCGCCGTCCGGAACCCTGGGCGCGACCCTGTTCGATATGCCGGGCTGGCGTGCGAAGCCGGTCGCCTTGTCTGACGAGAAGGGCGGTGTCCAGCCGTTTGTCGGCCCCGACGAGCAATTCTTTCTGGGACGCTGGTCTCCCGACGGGCGCTGGGTGGCGCTGACCCAAAAGGCGAAGGGCGGCAACCTCTTTGTGGTGGACACCCGGTCCAACCAACGCCAGACGCTGGTGACCAGTCCCGAAACCGAATTCTTCTGTGCCTGGTCGCCCGACGGCGCCTGGTTCCTGTTCAGTCGCCAAACGGAGAAGGGCAGCGCCCTGTTCAAGGCGGAACGGTCGAGCGGCCGGGAAATGCGACTCACCTCCGGTGAACACCGCGACGGCAGTGCCGACTGGTCTCCGGATGGACGATGGATTGTCTTTCAATCGAATCGGAACGGCCAGGAAGGGATTTTCAAGATGTCGGCCGAGGGAGGGCCCGCCACACCGATCACCCGCGTGGGCGGCAACAGCTCGCCGCGCTGGTCGCCCGACGGTCGTTCGATCGCTTTCGATTCGACCCGGTTCGGCGGGTCCGAGATCATGATCATGAGTGCCGACGGTAGCGATGTGCGCCGCCTGACCCACGGATCGACGAGATTGACCGCCCCCCACGCATCGGGAGGCAAGCTGGTGCACGTGGGCAGGCAGCGGGGGAACTCGGATATCTGGCTGCGGGAGTTGAAGACCGGCCGCGCGCACGCGCTGACCGAGGGTGGGGAAGAGGATCTCTTTCCGAGTCTCAGCGCCGAGGGAACCCGAGTGGCCTGGGTTCGCGTGCACGAGGGCAATCCGGACATCATGATCCGGACCATGCCGGACGGGCGAGCCGAAAACCTCACGCCCTGGCCCAGCCAGGAGGTGGCGCCGGCCTTTTCGCCGGACGGCCGGAACATTGCCTTCGCCTCCGATCGCGATGGTTCGCTTTCCCTGTACACCATGGACCTGAAGCGTCGTGAGGTGCGGCGCTTGACGGACGGCACCACGACGGTCAATTCGCCGGCCTGGTCCCCGGACGGCGAGCGGCTGGCCTTCGAGGGTACCCGCGACGGCCAAACCAACCTGTACCTGATCGACCTGAAGGACGGGAGCTCGACCGCCCTGACCGAAGGGGCCGAGGGGGCCTTCGAGCCGTGCTGGTCGCCGGACGGCAAAACCGTGGCCTTCTGCAGCAAAAAGGACGGGAACTACGGCTTGTACACCCTGCTCCTGGATACCCGCGAAGTCCGGCGCGTGACCGACCATCCCGCGCACGAGTCACATCCCGCCTGGAGTGCCGACGGCGCCTTTCTCTACTTCGAATCCAACCGGGGTTTGAACTACCATATCTGGCGGGTACACCTCGAAACCGGCAAAACCGAACGCGTCACCGAGCTCCAAACGGGTGGGCGCCATGGCTTCTGAACGAGGAGGCACCATGAGACCGGTGATGGCCTTCGTGCTTCTGGGGGTGAGCGCCTCCCTTGCTTGGGCGGTTCCCCCTCTCCAGAGTTCCGAACCGCACATTGTTTTCCAATCGCGTCGCGACGGTTTTCGAGACCTCTACGCGATCGGGGTCGATGGTCGCGACATACGTCGCCTGACGCGGCACCGGGCCCATGACGGACATCCCAAGTATTCGGCCGACGGGCGGAAGTTGGTGTTCAATTCGGAACGTCGAGGTCCCTGGTCGATCTTCACGATGAACGCCGACGGGAGCGGCGTGCGCATCCTGCTGCGTGCCCGCCAATGGGATGCCTATCCCTGTTGGTCGCCCGACGGCAAGCATATCTACTTTGCGGGTAAGCGCTCGCGCAACGTGGAGATCTACCGCATGGATGCCGGGGGCGGCAGCCTGCGCAACCTGACCGAGCACGAGGCGGACGAGACCCATCCCGCGATCTCTCCCGACGGCACCAAGCTGGCCTTCAGTTCCAATCGCGACGGCCCGCTGTGGGTGTTCCTCAAAGATTTGGCGACGGGGTCCGAGGTCAAGCTGGTGGAAGGATCCCTGCCGAGCTGGTCGCCCGACGGGCGTCGCCTGGCTTTCACCTCCAGCCGCGACGGGGACAGGGAAATCTTCACGGTGGGCCGGGACGGGACGGGTTTGGCCCAGGAAACCCGGAACCGGGTGGCCGACGATTGGGCGAGCTGGTCGCCGGACGGCCGGTTTCTGGCGTTCGCATCCGAACGCGACGGGAACTGGGAGATCTACATCCGCGATTTGGGGTCGGGCACGGATCGGCGGCTGACGAACCATCCCTCGATGGACATCACGCCGAGTTGGCGACCTTACGCGGACGGCTCACGGTGACGCCGGCGGTGTCACCGCGGTCGCGCGGGGACCCTCAGAGCGGCAGGCGGGTCTCCGACTTGATTTCGTTGAGCACCATGCTGGTGTAGATGCGGCCGACCCCCGGCGTCGGTGTCAGTTGACCGATGAAGCGGGAAAGGTGTTGGCGGTTGCGCACCAACACCTTGAGCAGGTAGTCGTATTCGCCGGTCACGTGATGGCACTCCAGGATTTCCGGTAACTCGTTGAACCGGCTCAGAACGCCACGCACCTGGTCGGCCTGGTGATGCTGGAGACTCACGTGCACGAAGCACAGCATGTCGAAACCGGCCTTTTCGCGGTCGAGCAGCGTCACGAAACGGACGATCAAGCCCAGGTCCCGCAATCGCCGAATGCGTGCGTGAACCGCGGGCGGAGACAGGTGGACGCGGCGCGCCAGATCCGCGTTACTGATGCGGGCATCCTCCTGTAGGTACTCCAGGATCTTGCGGTCGATTTCGTCGACCTCGACGGGCGGCGCCGGCTGAGCGTCGTTCATGATGTTCCCTTCTCTCGGGTCCCGCGGGAGTCCCGGCCTCGCTGTGGTTCGCGCGGTGACCGAGTTCCCGGTGCGCCAACCGACGTTTTCGTTGGGACTCGGTACTTACAGATAGCCTTGGTGCAACAGCAGTTCCGCGTTGAGCAGGGCTGCGCCGGCCGCCCCGCGAACGGTGTTGTGCGACAGGATTACCATTTTCAGGTCGAAAATGGGACAGGGGCGGACCCGACCCACGGACACGCTCATGCCGTTGCCTTCCCACAAATCCAGCTTGGGTTGCGGCCGGTCGTCCTCGCTACGAACCACGACGGGCCGTTCGGGTGCACTGTGCAGGCCCATGCGCTGGGGTTCCCCGCGGAATTCGCCGAGAACGCGACAGATCTCTTCGATGGGTGCCGGCCGGGACAAATTGATGTTGAGCGCTTCGGTGTGGCCGTCGATGACGTCGACGCGGTGGCACTGGGCCGAAATCGCCATGTCGTGATGGCGAATGCCGTCTTCCTCGAACAGGCCCAGAATCTTCTGGGGCTCGCTCTCGATCTTGTCCTCCTCGCCGCGAATGAGGGGGAGCACGTTGTCACCGATGATTTCGGGGGCCGGGCCGGGGTAGCCCGCGCCGGATTTGGCCTGCAGGGTCACGACGTTGACTTGGCGCAGGCCGAACGCATCGTCGAGGGCTTTCAGGGGAAGGGCCAGGCCGAGGGTCGAGCAGTTGGGGTTGGTGACGATGTAGCCTTTCCAACCGCGACGGCGACGTTGAACCTCGATCAGCTTGGTGTGATCGGGATTGATTTCGGGAATGAGCAGCGGGATGTCTTCACCCATGCGGTAGGCGCTCGCGTTGGAAACCACCGGGATGCCGGCTGCGGCGAATGCCGGTTCCACTTCCTTGGCGCGGTCGCTGGGCAACGCCGAAAAGGCGATGTCGGCTTCGAAGTCGGGTTCGCATTTGCGCAGGACCAAATCGTCGACGTAGTGGGGCTGCTTGCCGGGCACCTGCCAGTTGACGGCATCGCCGTAGCGTTTGCCGGCGTTGCGATCGGAGGCGCAGAGGTGGGTGATCTCGAACTGAGGATGGCCTTCCAGCAATTGTACGAATCGTTGGCCGACGGCTCCGGTTGCGCCCAAAATGGCGGCTTTTTTCTTGGCGGTCATCAATACCCTCCAGCTCCGAATTTAAATTCGGCATTATAAAGGAACGGATGGGAATTGGAAGCCCTTTTGGGAGGAGGGATGTTTTTCTGGGATAGGGGTGGAAATGAACGATTTTTCACCGCTTGGGGGAAAATGGTCACTCAGTTCGCGAGCAACTTCGTCAGGGCCGCTTCCAACGCCTCCATCGGCAAACCGATGACGTTGGTCTCGCTACCGATCAGGCTCGACACGATCCATTCCGAATCCTGGTAGCCGTAAGCGCCCGCCTTGTCCAACGGGTTGACCAGTTCGAATACCTTTTGGATCTCGGCGGTTTCCATCTTGCGCAGCATGACCCGCGTCGCGTCCACCAATTGCGCTTCGCGGTCGCAGTTGAAATGGTACAGGTACACGCCCGTGTAGACGCGGTGGTAACGCCCGCCCAAGGTGCTGAGGAAGTGGTGGGCTTCGTCCAGGTCGCGGGGCTTGGGATAGACCTTGCCCTTCATGGCGACCAGGGTGTCGGCCGCCACCAGGACCGTCGGGGTCTCGGCTCCGGCGAATCCCGAGCGGATTCGGGCGACCACGTCGCGCCCCTTGATGGCGGCGTTCTCCATGACCACTTCCTCGACGGTGTGGAATTCGGCCTCTTTCTCCTCCGCTTGGCTGGGGATGGTTTCGAAGGTGTAACCGGCCTGTTGCAAGAGGTTGGCGCGGCGTGGCGACTGGGACGCGAGGATGAGACGAAGGCTTTCCCGATCGAAGGGCTTGGAGGCCGGTGAAGATGGTGACGTCATACGAACTCCCGAGTGATTGCAACGTGATTGAAAGGACATGGCTCTCGAGGAACCAGGGAACCGCGAGGTCGGCTTTTTGCGTCGCGGAGAGCGCGGACCACCCGCGACATCCCGGATCAGGCCTCCGGTGCCTGGCGCGCCAGGTGGTCGCGGAACCAGGCGACGGCGGGCCCGACGCCGACCTGAAGTGCGTGGGCGACCAGGGGATGGCCCACGTGGATGCCCGAAACGCCCTGGACGCGCAGGAGGTAGGGGATCCACGGCGCTTGGATGCCGTTGATCAGGTGCGCTTCCATGCCGTATTTGCGGCACAGCCGGACGCCGTCGCGCAGGGTCTCGAACTTCTTCTGGAAGACCACGGATTGAGGGTCCACCATCAGGTCACGGACGTTCAACGCCAAACCGTGAACCTTCAGCTTGGCGGCCGCCTTGATCTGATCCAGGTGCGGCTCCACCAACAGAAAGACCTTGGTCTGGTTCATATCGATGTTGCGCAGGATGCCGTTCAATTCGCGCGAGAGCAGGGCCACGTCGAGCCCCGTCTCGGTGGCTTTCTCTTCGCGACGTTCCGGTGCCAGGATCGCGTTGTGCGGGCGCACGCCGTTGACCAGGTGAATGATGTCCTGGTGTGGCGAGACCTGGAGGTAGAACTGGGTCTTGACCAGGCGGTTGAGCAGCTCCACGTCCTCTTCGACGATGTGGCGCCGGTCGATGCGGAGGTGGGCACGAATCCCTTCCGCTCCGGCGAACTCGGCCTGTAGCGCGAAATGGATCGGATCGGGGTCGCGTCCGTTGCGGGAGGCCCGCAGCAGGGCCACCTGATCGACAGAGACAATCAGTTTACAGGGGCCTGCGTTCATGCCAGCTCCTCGGCGATGGCGGATTCGAGTTGGGCGAGGCCCGCCTTGAACGGGGCCAGGTCCGGTGCTTCCAGGAAGACCCGCAATTTCGGCTCCGTACCCGAATAGCGCACGATCAGGCGACCCTGATCGGCCAACGCCGCGTCCAGCCGTTCCATGGCGGACCAGGTCTTGGGCTGGGTGAGCAGTTTCGGTTTATGGCGCACGGGATAGGCATTTTCGAATACCGGGTACATGGGCACTTCGGCGCGTGCTCTCGCCAGGAGGTCGGGTGTGCGGGTCAGGGCGCGCAACAGGCGCAAGGCGCCCAGCACGCCGTCGCCGGCGGGGAACAGATCGCATTGGAGCAGGTGACCGCTGGGTTCGCCGCCCAGCAGCAGATCGTCTTCGATCAGTTTCGCCAGCACGTTCTGGTCGCCGACGGGCGTGCGTTTCAGCGCGACGCCCTGGGATGCCCAACTCTGCTCCAACCCCTTGCCGCACATGATGGTGCCGACCACCGTGTCGATGTCGGCGCCCTCGGCCACCATGACCTTGCGAAGCGCGTACAGCACCAGATCGCCGTGGAGCGGCCCGTCGCGATCGACCACGATCAGGCGATCGCCGTCACCGTCCAGCGCGAAGCCGGCGAGATAGCCTGAAGCGACCACCGTGCGGTGCAGGGTTTCCGGGTGTAGCGCGCCGATGCCGGCGTTGATGTTGTCGCCGTCGGGGGTGGCACCGAGGATCTGCGCCTTGATGCCCAGCGCCTTGAGCAGCGGGGGGACCAGCTCCGAACCGGCGCCGTTGGCCAAATCGAACGCAACCGGGGTTTGGCTGAAATCGGTGTCGCCGAAGGTTTCTTCCAAGAAGGAGCGGTAATGGGTCGGTTGAGTGCGCACCAGGTCCGCCGATCCTTCGCATTGGCGGGGGTCCAGCGCCAACACGGCATCGCTCCAGGCCTTGGCCTGGTCGTAGCGAATCTTGAGACCTTCGCCGTCGAAGAATTTGAGTCCGTTGTCGTGGGCCGGGTTGTGGGAGGCCGTAATCATGATACCCAATTGCGCGCCGCGGGCCCGGGTCTCGAAGGCGACCGCGGGGGTGGGTACCAGGCCCAGGTCCCATACGCGAAGGCCGTCCATGGCGCTGGTGATCCAATCGCGGATGGTGGCGCAGGAACGGCGCGAGTCATGTCCCAGCACCACTTCGGCTCCGTCCGGCAGCCACGCTTTCAACACCTGGCTCAGTTTCTCGATGATTTCACGCGTGAGCGGGTAGCTGTCCATGCGCGCACGCAGACCGTCTGTTCCGAATATCATGGGCTCCTTTTCCTCCGTATTCATGCATTCATAACGCGAGCATACCGCAGGGCGAGAGTCATTCTCCTTTTTCTTTGGGCGCGCTCTCGTCCGGTTTGACTTCCTGGGGCGCTTTGTTGATCGCCACCTCTTCCGGCGTCCAGGTCAAGCGAAGTCGCGACACGCGATTCAGCCAATCCGGCGTGTCCGCCTTGATCTCGTCCGGAAGATTCCAACGGTGGGTGATCTGCAGCATCGTGCGGTCGGGCTCCGCCGGGGGCGACGATGCCTCGCCCTCGGTCGGTATCGCTTCGTCCACGGCCTCGTCGACGTCGTCGTCGGCGTCGTTCCCGTTCAGAAACGGGGGAATGGTCACTTCCGGAATGACCCATGCCGGATTGAACCAATGGAGCGCGCTCACCGGTCCCGTGATTTGGAGTTTGACCGTATCCGGCTCGGCGCGATAGCCCTCGCCGCCGATGACCTGGATCGGATAGTCCTCCTCGGGTTTGCTCTCTTCGGTGCGTTCCTTGATCACCACGCGATAATTGTAGTTGCTCAAATCCTGGGTGATGGTGTCCTTGGGAAGCACGTCCAACTGGATCTGGCCACGCAGCGTGCGGATGGCGCCGGTGACATCGATCGGTTTGATGGTGAGAAAAGCCAGGCGTTCCAACTGTTTGGGCGGACCTTCCAAGGTGATGGTCGAAGGGTTCAGCTCGATGTCTTCGATGAAGAAGTCGGGATGTACCTTCCCGGTCACATTCTCGATCAGGCTCAGTTCCTTCTGCATGATCTCGGTGAAGGTCACTTCCACGAAGTTGGGAATGATGCTGTCGACCTTCAGCGAGTCGAACCGTTTCGGGATTTTCACCGATTCGGGCGAGAGGGCGATGATTTGTTTCCCCTCCGCCGCGCGCCCGGCCAGGTTCAACTCCACCAGCAGGTCCTTGGGGCTGATCTTGTCCAACTCCTGCTGCTGGCCGCGCAGCGTGATGTTGAGCTGGTAGTTGTCGACGCGGGTGCGCATGTTGTCCGGCGAATTGGACGTGTTGAGCAGCACCTGGGAAAAGACCTGCGTCGTCTCCAATGCGGCTTCGTCCATACGGCCGGACATGCTGACCCACATGACCAGCGCCAGCAGCAGGGCCATCAATTTCTGAATGTTCTTCGAGTAGTTGGAAGAGTTCCGGGCGGTCGTCATGGTGTGCCGGCTCGTTTCGATGCTTCAGGTAGGGTTCGGTGGTATCGATGGATGGCGCTCCGGTCGGCGGGACCGAAGATCCGCTGGCGAGTTCTCGTGGGTGACGTTGGTGGGGTTCGAAAAGGGTGGGGGTTGGCACTGCCGAACCGGGTCGCGCCGTGTGGGCGCCGAGCGGAAGCGGGCAGGGTTTATTTCAAGGTTTCGGTCCCCGGGGCCGGGGCTTGAGTGGCTACCGAATCGGCCGCCGGTTTCGATGGAGAAGACGCGGTATTCTGGCGTTGGCGTTTCTTGCGACCTCGACGACGGGAGCTGGACGCCTTGGTCTCCGAATCGGAAGGCACCGACGACACCTCCGGGGCTTCGGGGGTCTCGTCCGCGGTATCGGAGGTCTCCGCAATCGCTTCTACCGGTTCGCGAGGGGGCTTGGCCTGGCCGGGCTTGCGAAAGCCGCGGCGACTCCAGCCTTTCTGCTTTTCTCCGTTCTTGTCTTTCGGCTCGCCTTCGCCGGACTTGGGCAGCTTGATCTTCGAGAGCGAGGCCAACAGTTCCGATTTCTCCTCGCTTTCCGGCATCATCAGGCTCTTGTACACCTGGTAGAGCTGGGAGAGCGAGTTCTCGCTGAGCCGGTGGATTTCACCGCCTTGCGCGAACGAAATGCGTCCCGTTTCCTCGCTGACGATCAAGGCCAGGCAATCGGCTTCTTCGGTGATGCCGATGCCGGCCCGGTGGCGGGTGCCGAAGGTGCGCGGCAGGGCCGGGTTGGAACTGAGCGGCAAGACGCAGCCGGCGCTGGCGAGCCGCGAGTTGGACACGATCACCGCGCCGTCGTGCAGGCGACTCTTGGGTTCGAAGATGTCGAGTAGTAGCTCGAAGCTGGGAATCGCGTCCAGTTGGGTGCCGCTGTCCATGTAGTTCCGCAGACCCTCGGTGCCCTCGAACACGATGAGCGCGCCGGTGCGATTTTGCGAGAAGTGGTGGACCGCTTGAAAAATGCGGTCGAGATAGGTGGACTCGGTGCTGTTGACGCGCGACCAGGGGGTGCTGCCGATGGAGGCCAAAACCTTGCGCGCCTCGTCCTGGAACAACACGATGATGGCGATCGGAATGATGCTGAACAGGCTTCCGATGGTCTTGCTGACGACAACCAGTTGGAACTGCTGGGCGAGAATTTGGGCGATGAAGAGGGCGAGCAGACCGAAGGCCATCTGCAGGGCCCGACTGCCCCGGATGAACCGGAACAAATAATAGAGCACCAGCCAAATAATCAGGATGTCGAAAACATCCGATAGCCCTATGGATTTAATTTTAAAAAATTCGAAAAGCATGTTCGAAAAACACGGTCGTAATGTGAATTTACCGGGCGGTGAGTCCCTTCGGCTTTCGGACCGAAACCGGATCTACCGGTTTCCGGAGTTCCCATCATAGATGAAAAACAGATCCTTCGCTCGGGAATCGGCGGCTCCGGAATTCGCGCCGGTGGACTTGCTGCCGCAGCGCTCTTCCACCCTTGCGATTCCTTTGCGCACAACGCTGGCAAACCTGGACTCATCTTAGCATTTGAAGCCCGTTCGGCGCCTCTATTTCCTATGAGAAATTCATGATTTTGGCGGGTCCAATCGCCACTTGGCGACCTGTGTCACGCCCCCGGGCAGAAACGGACCCTGTCATGGATGAAAATGTTCTGTTTCGGGTAACGAATTGAATTGCGATTCACGATGTTCGCTGGGTTTGTCGCGAATTTTTCGCGATCGATCACCGGTCACTGGGTTTCAAGTGGGTAACGAATTGAAGCCAGTCTCGCTGAGACCTGAGACCTGAGACCTGAGACCTGAGACCTGACACCTGGCACCGCGCCCATCCAGCCAAAGCAATTTGGGAGTCACGATCTTTTTCTGGATGGGCACAAACGGTCATTTCTTGCGCAGGAACACCGTTCGTTCGGTGCGTGAAACGCGGTAGTTGGTACGCAGCACCTGAACCACGCGTACTGGTACCAAGCCGCCCGACCGAACGTCACCCAGGACTTTTTTGAACTGGTCGACCGAAGTGATCGGTTGGCGGTTCAGGTGGGTGATTACCGTGCCCGGTGTGAGCTGTTTGGACTCGGCCAGGCTGCCGGGTGCCACACCCTCGATGAGCACGCCCTCGATCGGTTCCTCCAGGCCCATTTCCTCGAGCCGCTCTTCCGAAAGGGGAAGCAGCGAGAGGCCGATGCTCTCGAAGCCGGTTTCCTCGCGCGCCGGTTCGTCCGGAGCATCGGAGAAGAAGTTCGAGTCGGGATCCGTCAATCGGCGGCGATCGGTCAACTTGATCGTTTTGCGGGTCTTGCTGCCGTCCGACAGCAGTTCCAGATCCACGACCGATCCGGGCGGACGGTTGCCGATCAGGGCGATCACATCTTGGGAGTTCCGGACCTTTTGGCCGTCGACCGCGATGATCACGTCGTCCTTGCGGATACCGGCCTTGGCGGCGGGGAACCCGTTCGCCACGTTCTGGATCAGGGCACCGCCCTGGATGCCGTAATATTCGCGTGCTTCGTCGTCGAGGCTGGCCAGGGTGACGCCCAGTGCGCCGCGCCGCACCTCGCCGTGACGCTTCAACTGGTCGATGCTGTGTTTGAACAGTGCGCTGGGGATCGCGAATCCGTAGGTTTCGCCGCGCGATACGATCATGGTGTTGATTCCCACGACGTCACCGCGGTTGTTGACCAGGGGACCCCCGGAGTTGCCGAAGGTGATGTCCGCATCCGTTTGGATGTACGTGGCCAGATCCACCTGGCCCGCATTCATGTTGCGACCGATGCCGCTGATGATCCCGCTGGTGACCGAAAATCCCAGGTAGAGCGGGTAACCCAGTGCCAGAACCGTGTCGCCCACACGCATTTTGTCGCTGTTGCCGAGGCGCAGAAAGGGCAGGTTGCCCGCATCGATCTTCAACAGCGCGATGTCCATGCTGTCGTCGCTGCCGATCAATTTGGCCAGATAGCGTTTTTCGTCGTGGAGAATGACGGAGATTTCGTCGGCCCGTTCGACGACGTGGCGATTGGTGACCACGTACCCGTCAGAAGAAATCAGGAAACCCGAACCCGCTGAGTTGGTGTCCTGGCCGCGTGGCGTCTGCGGCTGGAAGAAGAAGTCGTAGGGGCTGTTTTGGCGGCGGTTGACCTGTTGGGTGGTGGATTGGATGTGAACAACGCTGGATCGAGTCTTTTCGACCAGGTCCGCAAAGCCCTCCAGGGGCTGTGCGATGGCAGTGGTGCTGACGATGATCAAACTCAGCGACAAGATCGAGAAAAGTTTCATGGCGACTCCTTTCTGCGTCCTTACTCGTGATGCCCTATGGGTTTTCTTATCGTGAAAACATTCTGGAAAGTTCGTTATTTCCTCGGGAAAACCACGGTGAATCCCACAGGGCAGGGAAGTGGTGGATTAAGTACTCGAGAGGCCGCTTGAGCAAATACGGGGCCAAGCGGGCGTGAAAGGGACGCGTTGATGAGACTGTTCCGTAATCGTTTGCAAATAATGGGAATATTGTGTGCCGTGTGATGAGAGGCTCCCTTGAAACATCGTTCCCGGTTTCCCCGTATGGCGCCGGTCTTCGACCGGCCTCGATCCCGGTGTCGTGGCCAAATTGTCGTTCGGGAACGGTAAAGAACCCCATTTTTTCACTTATAGGGAACAAAACACGATGAACCTTGGAAGTCTGCATGCAGAGTCGAGTGATCAAAAAAACAGTAAAACCGTCCGATAAAGCTTGCATTATGATCGAAATCACGGAAAAAATATGGCTTCTATCGGTTTCGCTGATGGGTTTTCCCTCGCACAGGTATTGGATCTAAAGCGGTAATTTTATTTTTTTCACATCTGAGCGTTGTTTCGCTTGGTTTTTGTGTTAATGCCGCTGTGATTGAATTCATGCGCTTTTTTAAATGGCAAGAATGTGTTTCGTTTCTTGAGGTGGCCCTTGTTTCGTTCTTTTTCATACTATTGCTCTGTCCTTTCTGTGCGCGCATTTACTTCTGTTTTGTTCTGTTTTTTGTTGACGTTGCCGGCCGCGGCTCAGACGCCCAATGTGGTCAACGGCACGCCTGCCGAAAATTTCGTCGGTGAGTCCTTTTGCTTCGACGTCCCTTGGACCAACACCGGCAACCCGGGATTCGGCCCCTACCTGCGTCTGGTCCTGCCGCCGGACATCACCGTCGACAGCGCCTCCTTCCTGGGAGCCGGGCTGACGGTCACGCCGCTCGGCACCTTTCCGGCTTCGCCCGGCAACCAGCTCACCGATCCCCTCAGCAACTCCTCGGTCACGGGACCGGATGGGGCCTCGCTGTTTTTGATCGTATTGCCGGTCGGATCGGTCGTCACGGGGGGTCCGGATCTCGTGACCCAGATTTGTGGCACCATTTCCACCATGGCGACCGTGGGTACGCCGCTGACCGTGACGGTTCAACCCGTCTACCGATTCGGCGATACCGCCACCGGCACCAACGGCCCGATCATCGGGACCGCCCAAGACGCGAACGTCACGCCCACGCTCTTCCGGCTCACCAAGAGCAACGACGCACCGGAGGGTGAACGCACGCCCGGCCCGGATTTCCCCATCACCTACACGCTCGCCGTCGACGTGGCCAACGGCCAGACGATCCAAAATCTCGATCTCAACGACGTGTTGCCGGCCAACCTCCAGTATACCGGCGGCCTTTCCATTACCGGCGGAACCGGCTGCTCGGCCGATACGGAGCCCAGTCTCGTCACGCCAGGCGGGACCCTGCGGGTGCTCTGCACTTCCGTGACGGGCACCACGGGCGCCAACGAGCTGACCGTCGAATATACCGCCCACGTGACCGACACCCTGGACGAAACCAATTGTGCCACCGCCAACGTGACCAACAACGCGACCCTGGACGCCGAAGACAATCTCGGTACGCCCCTGACCCAGGCTGCCGAGCAAAGCATGGTGACCGCCAAACACCTGGCCATCCAAAAGGGAGCCAGCCCCGGCACGGCCCAGCCCGGCGATACCATTACCTATACATTGAATATCCAGGTATCGGATTTCGCGACGGCCTCCGACCTGGTCGTCGTCGACGTGATGCCGGACGGCCTGACTTTCGCCGCCCATACCGGCATGACGGTCGGCGGTGTGCCGACCGCGATCACCCCCGCGACGTTGATCCTGGGCAACGACGACACCCAGATTACCTACGACATCCACGCGGTGACGGGCGACCTGCCCGCGGGAACCGTGGTGACGGTGACCTACACCGCCACCCTCAACCAGTTTTTCGTGTCGCCGCCCGACCAGATCCTGGCCGCGGACGACCTGACCAACACCGTCGCGATGACCTACGATCTCACCGCCGGTGCGGCCGCGTGTAACGACGGTTCTTCGGCCACGGTTTCGGTGGCGCCGATTCAGATCAGCAAATCGATCGTCAATCCCCTGGCCGAGTATGTGCCCGGGGACATCGTGACGTTCCGGCTCTCGATGTCGGTGCCCTCCGGCGACACCGACGGCATCATCTTCGAAGATTTTCTGCCCCTGCCGGTGTTCGACGCCACCAGTGTCAGCACCACCTTCGGCGTCGACATCACCCACGCCCCGGCGGATACCCTCGGCCTGACGCCCACTTCGATCACGCCCATTGCCGGCACCAACTCGGTGCGCGTCGAGTGGCCCGAAATCAACTCGATGACGCCCCAGACCCTCGCCATCGACCTGGCCGTGACGGTTCTGGACGATCCCTTTGCCGACGATCTCTTCCTGACCAACCTGTTCCAGGCCACCACGGTCAATACCGACTTGGAGCAGGCCTCCGATCTGACCCCGGTCCAGTTGCGGGTTCGGGCGCCTTCGCTGGTGTTGACCAAGGGGATTTCCGCCAGCACCAACCCCACCGCCGACGCCACGATTACGCCCGCACCGTCCAGCTTGCCGGTCGATGGCGACATTTCCGCGTCCGACGCCGGCGACACCCTGACCTACGTCATCACGGTCGAGAACATCGGTGGCGCCCAGGCGCACGAGGTGACGATCACCGACACGGTTCCCGCCGGGCTGACGAGCTGCGCGGTCACCACCGTGGAGGACGGGCTCGGCACGTCGCTGGCCAACAGCGGCGACCTGTTCGGGGCCGGTCTCGTGTTGACCAATCCGCTCGCGGCCAACGACGACAATCCCAGTGGCGGCGGCGCGCCGTTCAACACCGATACGGCCCTGGTGACCTGCACCTGCGAGGTGGACACGACCGTCAACCCGCGCGAGACGATCACGAACACCGCCTCGGTGACCTGGACCTCGCTTTCCGGTGCCGTGGCCTTCGAGGCGGTAGACGATTCGGCTTCGGTGACGATCGCCGATCCCAGCATCTCGAAATCGGTCGACGGCATCGCGCCCGGCGCTGCCGGTGGCGGCAATGCGACCTCGGGTGACGTGGTCACCTACCGCTTGACCGTGACCCTGCCCGAAGGCACCACGAACACGCTGACCTTGACCGACAGCCTGCCGGCCGGGTTCGAATTCCAGAGCGCAAATGTGGATACCACTGGCTTCGGCGGCACCGTGGATACCTCGCCGACCGTCAATACCAGCGGCACGGTCGACGCCGGACAAACCGTCACGATCACCTTCGACAGCCCCGCCGCGACCACGGTCACGAACGACAACAACGGCGCCAACAACAGTTTCTCCGTGACGCTCGGTGCCCGCGTCAACGGGACCAGTGCGTCCAATGACGGGCTGCCGACGGTCCAGGCCAAGTCGAACGGCGTTTCGCTCACCTACACCGGCTTCAGTGGTTCGGCGATCCAGGATTCGGTCAGTGTCGATTTCGCCGAACCGGAACTTGCGATCACCAAGACGATGACCCCGGACACCGGGCTCGATGCCGGTGATACGGTGACGATCACGCTGTTCGTGGAAAACACGGGCACGGCCCCGGCCTACGACATTTCGGTGACCGACACCCTCAACGACGACGGCGTGCTTTTCGATTTGACCACGATCGCGGAGCAGACCACGCCGGCGGGTTTCTCGTTCGGTTACGCCAACCCCACCGTGACCTGGACCCAGACCAGCGGGTCGCTCGCCGCCGGCGCGAACCGCACCTTCACCTTCACGGCCGCGGTTTCGGGATCGGTCATTTCCGGCTCGACCTTCAACAACACCGCGGCGGTGTCCGGCGACAGCCAGGACGGCGTCGTCACCGAGGAACGCACCAGCAACGACACAGGCAACGACAGTGCCGCAACCGCGACGGTCACCAACACCAAGTCGCTGGTTTCCGGGTCCGAAACCTGGACCAGCGACACCGTGCCGATCGAGTACGCCGTCGGCGAGGTGTTGACCTTCCGGGTCGTATTCGACATTCCCGAAGGCGTGACCCAGGAAGACGGTACCGATGCACTCATCGTCGACACCCTGCCGGCCGGGTTCAGCTTCCTCGCCGGGACCGCGACCATCCGCGGCGTGTTCGACACCTCGATGACCGGCAGTGTGTTCGGTGCGATCGGGACCGTCGCCGGAGCCATCGTGCCCAACGTCAACGGCCAGGATCTGGAGTTCGACATCGGCGACCTCACCAACGCCGACGACGATGCCGGAACCGAACAGGTGATCGTCGAATACGACGTCCTGGTGCGCAACACCACCGATACCAACCGTACCGACAGCAAGACCAACAGCGTCGACCTGAATTACCTGAACCGCGACGGCAACCCCCAATCGCAGAACAGCACCGTGACCGGCAACATCGCCGAACCGAACCTGAGCGTGACCAAAACGGCGTTGCCCGCCAGTGTCGTGGGCGGCGCCACGGTGACCTTCACCGTGACCATCACCAACACCGCCGGCACCAACGTAACCCGCGCCTGGGAAGTGACGGGTGTCGACGTGTTGCCGGCCCGGTTCAACTCGCCCTCGGTGACCAGTGCCACGCTGAGCCGCGGTGCCACCGACGTGACGGCCTGCGCCAACTTCACCGGCAACCAGTTGGACTTCGACATGACCTGTGTGGTGGCCGGCGAACGTTACCTGGCGGCGGGTGAATCGATCACCATCGTCTATACGGCCACCGTCGATCCCAGCATCCAGTTCGAAGAATCGGTCACCAACACCTTCGACGCGGCCGCCACCAGCCTGCCGGGCGGCAACGGCACCGGAGCCGCGACCCCGGGCGCACCCGACTCGAGCACGGGTGAGCGTACCGGTTCCGGAACCAACAACGAGCTGGCCCAGGCGGTCAACGATTTGGCGGCCATGGATTCCGGTACCGTCACGGCTGCCGCACCAAGTCTCACCAAGACCGGCGACGCCACCTTGCGGATCGGCCAGACCACCAACATGACGATCTCCGTGGACGTTTCGCCGGGCACGACCGACAACTTCGTGGTGACCGACAACCTGCCAACCGGATTGCGGTACACCGGCTCGGCGATTTCCATCACGTTGCCACCGTCCAATTTCACCAACAGCAACAATCCGTCGACCACGCCGGGCGCGGGCACCGACCCCCTGGTCTTCGATTTCGGCACCATTACCAACAGTGCGGCGGGCGCCCAGTCGATCACCATCGTGTATGAGGTGGAAGTCGAGAACGTACTCGGCAACCAGGCTTCCAGCACCCTGGTCAACACGGCGACCGCGACCTACCTGAACGTCAGCACGCCGCCCAGCGATACCGCGACCATCACCGTGGCCGAGGCGAACCTGGAGATCACCAAATCGATCACGGCCGGCGCCACGGGCAGCGATGCCGGCGACACGATTTCCTATCAGGTGGTGGTGAACAACACCAACGCCACGGCGACGGCGTTCCGGGTCGACCTGGAAGACGTCCTGCCTGCCGACCTGTTGGGTGCGAACGGCGGCTCCTCGCCCTTTTTCACCAGCATCGGGATCACCAACCCCGGCAACGCGGTGGTGTTGAACGGGACCGCCACCCCGCTCGCCGTCGGCGATGCGGCTTTCGCGACCACGACGAATACCGACGACACGCTCACCTGGCCCTTGTTCGAGCTGCCGCCGCTCACCAGCCTCACGATCACCTACGACGTGGTGGTGATCGATACCGCCGCCGTCGGGGCCATGCTGACCAACGACGTGACCGCGACCTACGACAGTCTTCAGGCCGGTGGTGGCCGCGACGGTTCCACCGCCAATAGCGACGACGACAACGACGCCGACCTGAACAACTACAACGAGTCCGATTCGGCGACCCTGACCCTCGATGCCTCCCTGGCGATCCAAAAGACGTTGAACGCCATTCACCCGAACAATGACTTCACGATCGGCGACCTGGTGGAGTTCGACCTGCGCTTGGACGTGCTCGAGGGCCTCACGAGTAACGTGACGGTCACGGACGTTCTGCCGGCCGGTCTGGACTTCATCACCCTGGTCTCGATCGTCGCCTCGCCGAACATATCGTTCAACGGCGCCGGGACCGCCGTCGAAGCGCCCGCGGGCACGATCACCGTGGACCTCGGCGACGTCACCAATACCGCCGATGCCAACAACGCCAACGACTTCCTGATCGTGCGGCTGCGCGCCCAGGTCGAGGACGTCGTGGGCAACAGTGCCGGCACCATGCTGACGAACAGCACCTCGGCCACCAGCGACGCGGGTCCTGCGGGGCCGGACACCCAGGTGATCGACATCGTCGAGCCGAACCTGGTCCTGACCAAGGTGCCCGACGACGCGACGCCTTCGCTGGGCGACGAGGTCACCTTCACCGTGACCGTCCGACACGATACCAGTACCGCCGATGCCTTCGAGGTCGTGCTGACCGACGTCATCCCCGCGGGATTGACCTACGTCCTGGGCTCCACGGCGGGCGCCGCCGCCGTCGACGAGACCGATCCGGCGGCCCCTGAATTCGATTTGGGCACCATCACCCTGGCCGAGGTGTCCAAGGTCTTCAGTTTCCGCGCCCGCGTCGATCTCGATGCGGTCGTGGGCACCGAAATCACCAACACCATCACGGGCGTCTACAGCTCCCAGTCGGGAACCCCGGCCGTGGAGCGGAATTACAACTTCAACGGCAGTGGCGGTGTGACGCCTTCGACGCCGACCTTCATCGACGCCGTCAAGACCGTGGCGATCGCGATCGATGGCGGCACGGCCGGCGTGGCCGATCCCGGCGATACCCTCGAGTACACCATCACCCTGACCAACGAAGGCACCTCCGCCGACAACGTGCGCTTCACCGACACGGTGCCTGACGAGACCACCTACGTGGCCGCCAGCCTGACCAGCTCCGTGGGCGGTGGCAACGACGCCGGCGCGCCCGACCTGGTCGTCGACGTGGGCACCATGGCCAACGCGGCCGTCGTGACCATCACCTTCCGCGTGACCGTGGACGCCGGCACCCCGGCGGGCACCGTGATCAGCAACCAGGGTTCGGTGGACAGCGACCAAACCGTACCCGAACCCACCGATGTGGACGGCGTCGACGAGAACGGCGACCAGCCGACCCTGATCACCGTGGGCGGCCCGAGCGGGGAAAATAACGCGCTCGAAGCCCAGAAGGTCGTCGACTGGTTCACCGATGCCGACGTGAGCGGCGACATCACCGCCGGTGACCGGATGCGCTACAGCATCGTGCTGACCAACGTGGGCGATACGGACCTCACCAACGTGAGCCTGACCGACACGATTCCCACCGGCCTGACCTACGTGGCCGCGACGGCGGTGATCAGCGGTGTGGGCAATTCGGTCAACGTGGTGGGTACGGCACTGAGTGCCTCCGTGCCCAGCCTGCCGGTCAAGAGCCAGGTCACCGTCAGTTTCGACGTCACCATCGACGGGCCCCTGTTCGACTCCGATGCGGATCCCACCCGCGAGGTGTTCAGCAACCAGGGCCAGGTGGACAGCGATCAGACCGATCCCTTCGCCACCGATGCCAACGGCAATCCCGCCGACGGGCGCCAGCCCACGGTGTTCGTCGCCGTGGATGGGGTCGCCTCGGCACCGGCCATCGACGTGGAGAAGCGCTGGGCGCTCGCGGTCGACTTCGACGGCGACGGCCTGGTCGATCCTGGCGATGTGCTGGAGTACTCGCTCAGCCTGACCAACACCGGGTCGGGCACGGCCGAAAACGTTCGCCTGAGTGACACCATTCCCGTAAACACCTCTATTGTTGTCGGTTCCGGGTTCACCAGCCAGGGTGTGGTGATCACCGAGGATCCCTTCCTGGTCAATATCGGTCAGGTCGATCCGGGCGGTTTGGTGACCCTGCGGTTTCGGGTCTCGATCGACGGCGGTACGCCGGACGGCACCATCATCGCCAACCAGGCCGTGACCACCGGCGACAATTTCGCCAACGAGAACAGCGACGACAACGGCGATGATTCGGACGGCAAGAACCCGACCCTGACACCCGTCGACACGGGCGGCGGCAGCAACGCCGGTTCGCCTACCGGACTCGTCAAGATCGTGCAATCGGACAGCGAGGCCGGTTCCGCCGCCGGCCAGGCGCTGATCGGCGAAGTGTTGACCTTCCGCGTGACCATCGCTGTGCCGGCCGGCCTGCTGGAAGAAACCACGATCACCGACACCCTGCCGACCGGTTTGACCTACATCGCGGGGACCGCACGACTGGCGCGCGCGTTCGACACGGGCCTGACCGCCTCCGAAAACCCCGGCGGTGTCAACGGTGCGGCGACCGGCACCTTCGTCAACCTCGCCGACGGTTCCGACATCGACATCGCCGGTCAGACGCTCAGCCTCTTCCTGGGCGATCTGATCAATTCCGACCAGGACGTCGACGCCGAAACCTACACGCTCGAAATCCAGGCGGTGGTCGCCAACATCGCCGCCAACCAGGCCGGCTCGCTGTTGACCAACTCGGCCGGTTTCTCCTACTTCAACGGGCTCGGCCAGATCGCCAACCTGACGCCGGCCACCACCGCGGTCACCGTGCTCGAGCCCAGCGTGGCCGTCACCAAGTCCGGTTCGCCGGCGGCGATGCTGGTGGAAGGCGGCGACGTGACCTTCACCGTCACCGTGACCAATCCCAGCGGCGGCAACGTGGCCACGGCCTACGACCTCAACCTGGTCGACAACCTGCCTGGCGATTGGGACAGCCTGGTGGTGGACAGCATCACGCCCAGCGGCGGGGTCAGTGGCGTCACCGACAACAGCGCCGCAACCACCGTGGACATCCAGGTGGACCAGTTCCCGCCCGACGGCCAACTGATCGTCGTCTACACCGCGACCGCCGGCGGCCCGCTGACCCCGGGTCCGCTCAGCAACACCGCCACCGCCACCTGGACCAGTTTACCGGGGGCGCAGGGCACCGGTTCGGCGACCCCGGGCGACAGCGGCGACGCCGACGGGGAGCGCAACGGCAGCGGCAGCGGTGCCAACGACTACAGCACCAACGACAGCTTCGACGTCACGGTCGGTGCACTGAACCTCACCAAATCGATCATCGGTCCCCAATCGCGCTACGCGGTGGGCGACACGCTGGACTATCGGGTCCTGATCGCGGTCCCCGACGATTTGACCTTCGACGACGGGGTGGTCACCGACGTACTTCCGGAAGGCCTCGCCTACGTGCCCGGCACCCTGAGCCAGGTCCCCGATCCCGGCCTGACCACGACCAACAACCCGGCTGATTTCGGCGTGTCCGCCGATACCCCGGCGGCCGGACAGACCACCCTGACCCTGAACTACGGCACCTTCACCAACAGCGACAGCGCCGTGCGCAACCTGACCCTCACCTACACCGTGATCGTCGAGAACCTGTTGGCCGTTCAGGACAACGCCTCCTTGACCAACGACGTCACCCTGGACCTGACCAATCCGGCCGGCGGCGGCGCCGAGCAATTCTCCGACGACACGAGCCTGACGGTGGGTGAACCGCACCTGACGCTCGCCAAGACGATCACCAGCGGGGCGGCGGGCCTGGATGCCGGTGACTCGGTATCCTTCCAGATCGTGGTCGGCAACGACGGCACGACCACCGCCTTCGAGGTCGTCGTGGCCGATGTCCTGCCCACCGGTCTCGATAACGCCACCAACCTGGTGGTGAGCGGAACGACGGGCGGCGCCGAAACGCCGACCTTCACCAACAACGGCAGCGATTGGACCACATCGGCCTTCGACGTACCGGTCGGCGGGACCGTGACCATCACCTTCGACGTGACCCTTACCAATGGCGTCATTCCCGGGCAAACCATTCAGAACGAGGCAACCGCCACGTTCACCAGTCGTGACGGCAGCGATGCCAACGAGCGCGACGGCAGCGATGCGAACTCCGATCAGGACAACGACGCCGACCTGGACAACTACAACGAATCGGCGCTTTCACCGACCATCACCGTCGCCGATCCCGTCCAGATCGACAAGGCCTTCCACAGCGATCCCACCGATACCGATTACACCATCGGCGAAACCGTGGGTTACCGACTCACCCTATCCCTCATCGAGGGCACCAAGAACGACATGGTCGTCACCGACACCCTGCCGGCGGGCCTGCGCTTCCTGAACGCGATCGTCGGGGTGGGCAACCTGGGGATCAGCCACAACTACACCGATCCTCCGGGTCAGGCCGGCCAGGTGCTGACCTTCGATTTCGGGACCGTCGTCAATCCCGGCAACGGCAACACGACCGACGATTTCATCACCGTCGACATCACGGCGGTGGTCGAGGAGGTCGTCGGCAACGTGGACGGTACCGTGTTGGGCAACCATGCGGACGTGACTTTCACCGGTCCTTCGGGTTCGGTGACCCGCGATTTCGACGACGATGCGGGCACGGCGGGAATCCAGCCGCTCGACCTGACCGTGGTCGAGCCGGTGTTGACCCTGACCAAAACCGCATCGCGTGCGACGGTGCCCCAGGGCGATGTGGTGACCTACACCGTCCTGCTCGACCACACCGTGGCCAGCAACGCCGACGCGTTCGACCTCCAGGTGATCGACACCCTGCCGGCGGGCCTGAGTTACGTGACCGGTTCGGCGACCATACCGGTCGCGGTCAACGGGCAAATGCTGACGTTCGACATCGCGGCACTGACCCTGGTCGACGACCAGACCAGCTTCACCTATCAGGTCCGCGTCGACAACGACCAGATGTTGGGCACGGTGTTGACCAACGACGCCGACCTGACCTACACCTCGCGGCCCGGTGCCAACGCCGACGAGCGATCCTACACCGATGGCGACGACGCGTCGATCACCGTTGCGACGAACACCATCATCGACGCCGTCAAGACGGTGGCGATCGCCATCGACGGCGGTACCCCCGGTCAGTTGGATCCCGGCGACACGCTGGAATACACCGTGACCCTGATCAACAGCGGCGCGATCGCCACCAACACCGTCTTCCTCGACGCGATTCCCGAAAACACCACCTACGTAGGCGGCTCCCTGATCTCCAGCGTCGGTGGTGGGGACGACAGCGGCGATCCGCTGCGCGTCGCGGTGGGCACCATGGCCGACACCGCAAGCGTGACCATCACCTTCCGGGTCACGGTCGATGCGGGTACGCCCGCCGGCACCGTGATCAGCAACCAGGGTTCGGTGGACAGCGACCAGACCGTGCCCGAACCCACCGACGTCGACGGCGTCGACGCCAACGGCGATCAGCCGACCCTGATCACGGTTTCGGGACCCAGCGGCCAGACCAATGCCCTGGAGGCCCAGAAGGTGGTCGACTGGTTCGACGATGCCGACGCCAGCGGTGACATCACCAGCGGCGATCGCATGCGGTACACCGTGATACTCACCAACGTGGGCGATGCGGACTTGACCAACGTAAGCCTGACCGACACGATTCCCACCGGTTTGACCTACGTGGCCGCATCCGCCGTGATCAGCGGCGTCGGCAACGCGGTCAACGTCGTCGGGTCCGCGTTGAGCGCAACGGTGCCCAGCCTGCCGGTCAAGAACCAGGTCTCGGTGAGCTTCGATGTCACCATCGATGGTCCCTTGTTCGACTCGGATGCCGATCACACCCGCGAAGTCTTCACCAACCAGGGCCAGGTGGACAGCGACCAGACCGAGCCGTTCGCCACGGACGCCAACGGCAATCCGGACGACGGTCGCCAGCCGACCGTGTTCGTCGCGGTCGACGGTGCCGCCGCCGCGCCGGCCCTGGATCTTGAAAAACGCTGGCTGTTGGCCGTCGACTTCGACGGCGACGGCCTGGTGGATCCGGGCGATATCTTGGAGTACTCGCTCTCGCTGATCAACACCGGCTCGGGCCCGGCGACCAACGCCATGCTCAACGACCCGATCCCCGCAAACACCTCGATCGTCACGGGTTCAGGGTTTACCAGCCAAGGATTGCTGGTCACCGAGGATCCCCTCCAGGTGAACATCGGCCAGGTGGATCCCGGTGGCGTGGTGACCCTGCGGTTCCGGGTCACGGTCGACGGCGGTACACCCGACGGCACCATCATCCCCAACCAGGCGACCGTCAGCGGCGACAATTTCGTCGATGAACCCAGCGACGACAACGGCGACGACGGCGACGGCAAGAACCCGACGCTCACGCCGGTGGACACCGGCGGCGGTAGCGGTGCCGGAACGCCGTCGGGCCTCGTCAAGATCGTGCAGGCCGACAGCGAGATCGGCTCGGGCGCCGGCCAGGTCCTCATCGGAGAGGTCCTGACCTATCGGATCACCGTTTCCGTGCCGGCCGGCCAATTGGACGAAGCGACGCTGAACGACACCTTACCCACCGGCCTGACCTACATCGCCGGAACCGCTCGACTGGCGCGGGCCTTCGATACGGGTCTGACCGCCTCGGAAGACCCCGGCGGCATCAACGGCACCGCGTCCGGTGTCTTCGTCAACTTGGCCGACGGCTCCGACATCGCCGTGGCCGGGCAGACGCTCAGTCTGTTCCTGGGCGACCTGATCAATTCCGATCAGGACGTCGATGCCGAAACCTACACGCTCGAGATTCAGGTCGTGGTCGCCAACATCGCCGCCAACCAGGCCGGCACACTGCTGACCAATTCGGCCGGATTCTCCTACTTCGACGGCCTCGGCCAGGCCACCAACCTGACCCCGGCCACCCATGCAGTCACCGTGCTCGAGCCCAATGTCGTGGTCGCCAAGTCCGGCGATCCCGCGGCGATGCTGGTCGAAGGCGGCGACGTGACCTTCACCGTCACGGTCACCAACCCCAGCGGCGGCAACGTTGCCACGGCCTACGACCTGAACCTCGTCGACAACCTGCCCGGCGCATGGAACAGCCTGGTCGTCGACAGCGTCACGCCCATCGGCGGGGTCAGCGGCGTCACGGACAACAGCAGCGGTACCAGCGTGGACATTCAGGTCGACGTGTTCCCGCCGGCCGGCCAACTGGTCGTGGTGTACACCGCCACCGCCAACGGACCGCTCACACCGGGCCAGCTCAGCAACACCGCCGCGGCCACCTGGACCAGTTTGCCCGGTACGCGCGGCACCGGCTCGGCCACGCCGGGCGACAGCGGCGATGCCGACGGTGAGCGCAACGGCAGCGGCGTCGGCGCCAACGACTACCGTACCGACGACACGTTCGACGTGACGGTGGGCGCCCTGAACGTCACCAAATCGATTCTCAACCCGCAGACCCGATACGCCGTGGGCGACGTCGTGAATTTCCAGGTCGTGATCGCGGTGCCGGCCGACCTGGTCTTCGACGACGGCGTGGTGACCGACGTGTTGGACGAAGGCCTGGCCTATGTGACCGGTACCTTGAGCGCGGTACCCGACGCCGGCCTGGCGACCTCCAGCACGCCGGCCGACTTCTCGGTGACGCCCGATACACCCGTGGCCGGGCAAACCAGCCTGGGACTGAACTTCGGTACCTTCACCAACAGCGACAGCGCGGTCCGCAACCTGACGCTGACCTACGACGTGGTGGTCGAGAACATCCTGGCGATTCAGGACAACGCCACCTTGACCAACAGCGTGACCCTGGATTTGACCAACCCGGCCGGCGGCGGTTCCGAGCAGTTCGGCGACACGACCAGCCTGACGGTCGGCGAGCCTAACCTGACCCTGGCCAAGACCATCACCAGCAACACGGCGGGACTGGATTCCGGCGATTCGGTGTCCTTCCAGATCGTCGTGGGCAATACCGGCACCACCACCGCCTTCGACGTGGTGGTCACGGACGTGCTCCCCACCGGCCTGGAGAATGCCACCAGCCTGGTGGTGAGCGGCACCACCGGCGGTGCCGAGACGCCGACCTTCGTCAACAACGGCGGGGACTGGAGCTCCTCGGCCTTCGACGTGCCGGTCGGCGCGACGGTGACCATCACCTTCGACGCCACCTTGAGCAATAGCGTGGTGCCCGGCCAAACCATCCAGAATCGGGCCGACTCCACCTTTACCAGCCGCGACGGCAGCGACGCCGGCGAGCGCGACGGCAGCGATCCGGGCTCCAACCAGGGTGACGACAGCGACCTGAACAACTACAACGAGTCGGACAGTGCGCCGACCATCACCGTGGCCGATCCGGTTCAAATCGACAAGGCCTTTTACAGCGATCCCACCGATTCCGACTACACCATCGGTGAAACCGTCGGTTACCGCTTGACCCTGTCCATACTCGAAGGAACCCTCAACGATCTGGTCGTCACGGACACCTTGCCCGACGGGCTGCGGTTCGCCAATGCCTCCGTCGGCGTGGGGAACATGGGCATCAGCCACAACTACGGTGGCGCCCCCGGCCAGGTCGGCCAAGTCCTGACCTTCGACTTCGGCGACTTGATCAACCCGGCCAACGGCAGCGACGCCGACGATTTCGTCACCGTCGACATCAACGCCATCGTCGAGAACGTGGTCGCCAACCTCGACGGCACCGTGCTGGGCAACCACGCCAGCCTGACCTACACCGGCCCCTCCGGCTCGGTCACTCGGGATTTCGATGCGGATTCGGGAACGCCCGGCATTCAGCCGCTGGATCTGACCTTGGTCGAGCCGGTGGTGACCATTGGCAAGTCGGCCTCGCGGACGACCGTGCCCCAAGGCGACGTGGTGACCTTCACCGTGCTTCTGGATCACGACGTGACCAGCAACACCGACGCTTTCGACCTCCAAGTGATCGACACCCTGCCCGTGGGCCTGACCTACGTGCCTGGTTCGGCGACGATTCCGGTCGCGGTCAACGGACAGGTCCTGACGTTCGACATCGCGGCCCTGACCCTGGCGGACGACCAGACCAGCTTCAGCTACCAGGTTCGCGTCGACAACGACCAATTGTCGGGAACCCTGCTGACCAACGATGCCGACCTGACCTACACCACCCAACCGGGCGCCAACGCCGACGAGCGATCCTACTCGGACGGCGACGACGCCTCGGTCACCGTCGCGGCGGACACCGTCATCGATGCCGTCAAGACGGTGGCCATCGCCATCGACGGCGGCACACCCGGGCAAGTGGATCCCGGCGACACCCTGGCCTACACCATCACCGCCACCAACACCGGAGCCACGGCCACCAACGTGGTGTTCCTGGATCCGGTCCCGGCCAATACCACCTACGTGGGCGGCTCGCTCAATTCCAGTGTGGGTGGCGAGGACGACAGCTCCGATCCCTTGCGCGTCGATGTGGGAACCATGGCCGACGGCGCCAGCGTGACCATTCAGTTCCAGGTCACGGTCGATGCGGGCACGCCCCCTGGCACCGTGATCAGTAACCAAGGCACCTTCGACAGCGATCAAACCGTTGCCGAACCCACCGATGCCGACGGCGTGGACGCCAACGGCGACCAGCCGACCGACATCCCGGTCGGTGGTGCGGCCGACGAAGCCCTACTCTACGTGCAGAAACTGGTCGGCTTCACGACGGATGCGGACCTGTCCGGTGACATCACGCCGGGCGACACCATGACCTACACGCTGTTGGTCCAGAACCTGGGCGCGACGACCCTGACCAACGTGACCGCGAGCGATACGATCCCCACCGGGTTGACCTACGTGGCGGCCTCCGCCGCGATCGACGGGGCCGGCAACACCATCGACGTGGTGGGCGACGCGGTTTCGCTGGCGATTCCCAGTTTGGATGTGGGTGCCACCGTCACGGCCACCTTCGCCATCACGATCGACGGCCCGCCGCTGTTCGACAGCGACGCGACGCCCACCAGCGAGACCTTCGTCAACCAGGGCACCGCCCAGGCGGACCAGGTCGGCCCGGTCGAGACCGACAGCAACGGCGACCCCGGTGACGGCAATCAGGACACGCGTTTCACGGCGGTCGACGGCATCGCCGGCAGTCCCGCGCTGGACCTGGAGAAACGCTGGGCGTTGGCCGTGGACATCGACGGCGATGGCCTGGTCGATCCCAACGATACGCTTCTGTACACCTTGGTGCTGCGCAATGACGGCGCGGCCACGGCCGAAAACGTGATGCTGCTGGATCCGATCCCGACCCACACCACCGTGGTGCCCGGATCCGCCGCGACCAGTGCCGGCATCGTGGTGACCGAGGACCCGCTCGACGTCAACTTGGGCGATCTGGCGCCTGGCGGATTCGTGACCATCGAGTTCCAGGTCACGGTCGACGGCGGCACGCCCGATGGAACCGTGATCGCCAACCAGGCGACCGCATCCGGCGACAATTTCCCGGATGAACCCAGTGACGACAATGGCGAGGACGGCGACGGCAAGAATCCCACCCTGACGCCGGTGGACACCGGTGGCGGCAGTGCCGCGGGCCAGCCCGGGCCGATGTCCAAAGCCGTGTTCGCCACCAGCGAGGCGGCCAGCACCGGCACCGATGTGTTGGTCGGGGAAGTGGTGACCTTCCGCGTGACCGTGCCCGTTCCCGCCGGCACGCTGCGATCCGCGACCGTCGTCGACACCTTGCCCGCCGGCCTGACCTACCTTCCCGGTAGCGTGCGCCTCGCCCGCAACTTCGGCACCGGCCTGACCGCGTCGCTGAATCCGGGTGGTGTGAACGGCGCCGCCTCCGGCACCTTCGTCGCCCTGAGCGACGGTGCCGAAGTCGACATCGCCGGCCAGATCCTGACCATCGCGTTGGGCGATCTCATCAATTCCGACAACGACCTCGACGAAGAGAGCTACGTAGTCGAGCTGCAGGCGGTCGTGGCCAACACCGGCGCCAACCAGGCCGGTGTGGACCTCACCAACAGTGCCCGCCTCGATTACCGCAACGCACTCAACCAAGATCAAAGCCTGACACCGGCCAGCGCGACAGTGGCCATCCACGAGGCCGCCGTCGCCGTGGACAAGAGCACTTCTCCGGCCGCATTGCTGCCCTCCGGCGGCGATATGGTCTTCACGGTGGTCGTGACCAATCCCGCCGGTGTCGATGGCGCCACCGCCTTCGATGTCCGCTTGACCGACGCCCTCGGCCCGGCCTTTTCCGCACTTTCCGTCGACAGTGTGGTGCCTTCCGGCGTGATCGGCGTGACGGACAACAGCGCGGGCACGACACTCGACATCACCGTCGACGTATTCCCGGCCGACGCCTCCCTGACGGTGGTCTACACGGCGACCGCGCCCGGCCCCTTGGCCGCGGCCACCCTCAGCAATACCGCCAACGTGGCCTGGACCAGCCTGCCAGGCGCCCAGGGGACCGGTTCCAGCACTCCGGGTGGCAGCGGCGATGCTGACGGGGAGCGCAACGGTTCGGGTGGCGTCAACGACCTGACCACGGCCGACACGGCCGAGGTCGCCATCGGCTCGCTGAACCTCGTCAAGACCGTCGAGGCGCCCCAGGGTCGCTATGCGATCGGCGACGAGGTGGCCTATCGCATCGAGGTCTCGTTGCCGGGTCTCGTCTCCGTGGACGACACCGGCCTGGTCGACGTGCTCGCCGAGGGGCTCAGCTACCGAAGCGGCTCCCTCCAGATCGCACGCGATGCCTCTGTCGCGACGACGCTCGACCCGGCGGACTTCATTCGGACGGACGATACTCCCGCGGCCGGCCAGGAATCCCTGTCGCTCGACCTCGGAACCCTGTCCAACAGCTCCGACCAATCGGCGACCCTGACCCTGACCTATCGCGCCGTCGTCGACAATCTGCTGGTCAACCAGGAGAACCACAGCTTGATCAACGCCGTGACCCTGACGTTCGACGATCCGGGCGGCGGGCCCGTGGTCGAACTCACGGACGGCACCGCCATCACGGTGGGCGAGCCCCACTTGACGTTGGCCAAGTCGGTGACCAGCCCGGTCCTGAACCTGGAGGCCGGCGACCAAATCGACTACGAAGTGGTGGTCGGCAACGACGGCACCACGACCGCGTTCGAGGTGGTACTCGGCGACACCTTGCCCGCCGGGTTGGAAAACCTCACGGCCCTTGCCGTGACCGCGGTCACGGGCGGCGCCGAAACGCCGGTGTTCCTCAGCGATTCCCTGAGCTGGCAAACACAACCGTTCGATTTGCCGCAGGGTGCGAGCGTGACCATCACCTTCACGGCTGACCTGGCCGACAGCGTGATTCCCGGCCAGCAATTGCAGAACCGGGTGGACGCGACCTTCGAGAGTCGTGACGACGGCACCGGCCGCACCGGTGCGACCCCCGATTCCAACCAAGACGACGACAGCGATCTCGACAACTACAACGTGTCGGCTCCGGCCGCTGCCGTGACCGTGCGCGACGTGATCGCACTCGACAAGGTCTTCCATCCCGATCCGACGGCCGACCGCTACACCATCGGCGACGAGGTCGGCTACCGCCTCACGGTCTCCCTGATCGAGGGCCGGACCAACGACCTGCTCGTGATCGACCGCTTGCCGGATGGCATGCGGTTCCTCGATGCCGTGATCGGCTCCGGTCACGCCGGGATCTCCTTCGACCCGGTGGTACCGAATCAGGTATCCGACGAGTGGCAATTCGATTTCGGCGATGTGCTCAATCCGGCCAACGGTTCCATGGACGACGACTTCGTGACCATCGACCTGCGTGCCGTGGTCGAGAACGTCGCCGGCAACCAGGCCGATGTGGCGTTGGGCAACCACGCCTCGCTCAGCTTCAGCGGGCCTGGCGGAACCGAAGAACGCTTCTTCGACGCCGACACGGTCACGCCCGGCATCCAACCGCTGGAACTGACGCTGGTCGAACCCGAACTGACGATCGCCAAGGCCACCAAGAACACGGTGGTCTCGCCCGGCGACGAACTGACCTTCACCATCACCTTGGATCACAGTGCCGACAGCGGCGCCGATGCCTTCGATATCGTGGTCATCGATCGCCTGCCCGCAGGCCTGACCTACGTGCCGGGCTCGGGTGTGCCGGAGCCTGGTTTGGACGCCGGCAACCTGATCTGGAACGTGGCCGTCCTGAGCCTGGCCCAGGATCAGACGACCTTCACCTACCGCGCTCGGGTCGCACCCGACGTGGTGCCCGGTGTGCTCTTGGAGAACCGCGTCAGCGCGGTGTTCAGCGGTCAGGCCGGCGACAACGACGACGAGCGCGACGGCGAAGGTGGGATCGACGACTACGTCACCAACGAAGCCATGGTGTCGTTGATCCCCACGGTGCCCGTGCTCGTCGCCGAGAAGATCGCGACCCTCGCCGTCGACGCCGACAACAACGGGTTCCCCGGTCCGGGCGACACGCTGACCTATACTGTCGCGATTCGCAACGACGGCAATGCCGTCGCCACCTCGGTAGTGTTCACCGATACGCCCGACGCCCATACCGCCCTCGTGACGGGTAGCGTGCAGACCACCCAGGGCAACGTGCTCGGCGGCAACGATGGGAACCCGCCCGTCCAGGTGGACTTGGGCAGCCTCGCGCCGAGCGCGGTGGCGACCGTCAGTTTCCGGGTGCTCATCGCGCCGGATCTGCCCGCCGAAGTCACCCAGGTCGTGAACCAGGGCATCGTGAGCGGCGACGACATCGTCGACGTGCCGACCGACGATCCCGACGAGCCCGGTGAGGACGATCCCACCATCACGCCGGTGGTGGTGATGCCCGCGGTGGACGCCGAGAAGACGGTCGTCCTACAGGTGGACGGCGACAACGACGGCGCCGTCAGCCCCGGCGACGTACTCCGTTACCAGGTGGACCTGCGCAACACGGGCAACGGCCCCGCGACCCAGCTCGTGTTCCTAGACACCCCCGACACCGCGACGCAACTGGTTCCGGGCAGTGTGAGCACGACCTTGGGCAGCGTCGTGGCCGGCAATGATGGGAACCCGCCGATTCGCGTCGAGATCGATACGTTGCCGGCCCTGACGGGTCAGGCCGTCATCGTCTTCGACGTGCAGGTCGTCGATCCGCTGCCCGCGGGTGTGACCCATATCGCCAACCAGGGTACGGTGGACTTCGACGAGGAGCCCGATCCGGTCCTCACCGACGATCCCGATACCGAAGAACCGGACGATCCCACGGTAGTACCGGTGGCCAGTGGGCCCGCACTCCAGGTGACCAAAGACGACGAACTGTTCGACGACGCGGACACCAGCGGCAACGTCAGTGCCGGCGACCTGCTGCGCTACACCCTGGAAATCGCCAATGTCGGCAACGCCACCGCGACCGACGTGGTCCTGAACGATGACTTGGAACCCAACCTCGAACTGGTGGTCGGCACCGTCACGACTTCGGTCGGTTCGGTCACCATCGGCAACGGTCCGGGCGATACCGCGATCCAGGTCGACCTGGGTGACTTGGCCCAGGGCGCCACGGTCACCGTGACCTACCAGGCACGCATCGTCGATCCGTTGCCTGCCGGTGTCGTACAGGTCGTGAACCAGGCCGTGGTCACTTCGCCGGACGTGCCGGATACGCCGAGCGACGACCCCGACCAACCGGGTGACGACGATCCCACCGTCACCCCGGTGGGCGATGTCGCGCTGCTGAACGCCACCAAAACCGACACCTTGCTGGTGGATGCCAACGGCGACGGCGTGGTCTCGCCCGCCGACGTGGTGCGCTACCGAGTTCGGGTGGTGAACAACGGCAACATCGAGGCCACCGGCGTGATCTTCACGGATACTCCGGACGCCCTGACCGCGATCGTGCCGGACAGCGTGACGACCAGCCAGGGCGTCGTGCTCACGGGCCGCGACGGGCTGGAGCCGCTGTTCGTGTCCCTGGGCTCGCTCGCCCCGAACGGTGGTTTCGCGACGATCACCTTCGACGTGCGCATCGCGCTGCCGTTCCCCGTGAACCTGGCCCAGGTGGGCAACCAGGGCGTTTTCGTCTCCAATGAAACCGATCCCGTCTCGACCGACGATCCCGAGACCGCGGCCGATGACGACATCACCTTGACGCCCGTCTTCCAAGCCGATCTGGCGGTGCTCAAGACCGGCCCCGGCGTTCCGGTCGTGGCCGGCACACAGTTCGACTACGGGATTGAAGTCTCCAACCTCGGTCCCAACGACGCCACCCAGGTCGTCATGACCGATGCGCTGCCCGCGGCCCTGGAATTCGTGACCGCCTCGACGGATCGGGGCGACTTCACCTTCGAGCCGGGTACCAACACCGTGACCTGGCAGGTGGGCTCGCTGGCCGTCGGTGAATCGGTGACCATGACCCTCACCGTGGGGCTGCTCAGCCAGGGCGAGGTGGTGAACCAGGCCCGGGTCGACGCGGTTCAAATCGATCCCAACGAGGCCAACAACGTCGAACCCGAAACCGTGGACGGCCTGCCGGGCATCGATCTGTCCCTGACGAAGACCGTCGATCCCGCCGACGTGGACTTCGGCGACGAGGTCACCTACACCTTGGTGGTCGCCAATGCCGGACCCGACGATGCGACCGGTGTGGTGGTCCAGGACCTGTTGCCCGACGGTTTGACCTTCGTGTCTTCGTCGACGGGAGCGGGCAGTTACGATGCCGGCACGGGACTGTGGAACCTGGGGTCCTTGGCGGTTGGTGCCCAGGCGACCCTGACCATCGTGGCCGAAGTCACCGGGTTGGGCTCGCTGACCAACATGGCGCAGGTCGTCGCGGCCGATCAGGACGACGTCGACAGCACGCCGGACAACGGCGATGCCGACGAGGACGACCAAGATTCGGTGACCCTCGTGGTCGATACGCTGGTCGACCTGGTGTTGTCCAAGGAAGTCGTGGATCACATCGTGTCGCCGGGCGACGAATTGGTCTACCTGCTCACCCTGTCCAACTTGGGGCCGAGCGACGCCACCGGCGTCGTCGTGACCGACATCCTGCCCGAGGGGGTCGTGTTCCAAGGGGCGACGGTGGATCAAGGCAGCTTCGAACCGGATACCGGTGAATGGCTCGTCGGCGACCTGCCGGTCGACCAGACGGTCTCGCTCACCCTGGTGACCCGTATCGATGGCAACCACCTCGGCGGTGAATTGGTGAACTTCGCGGTGGCTTCCGCCAACGAACCCGAGGACACGCCGGAGGACAACGAGGACGCCGTTTCGGTTCGGGTCACGGCACCCGTGCCCACGCTGGGTCCGGGCGGCCTGGCGGCCATGATTCTGGGCTTGATGCTCGCGGTCCTCTACCTGAGACGCCGCCGTGAGATGACTTGAGGTCCGGGAATCGGCGCCTGTTTCGGGTGCCGGTTCCCCCTCCGAATGTGCGCCACGACAACCCACGTTCTCTTTTTTGGGAAAAAATCGATCGAGCTGCATCCGTACCCAGGATGGTCGCGAAGAGGAAACATGTAACCGGTCGGAAATGACGAAAGTAAGGCCCTTGTCACCAAGCAACATCCTATGCAATTCAAGTTGCTTGGCTTTACGCTATCGAAAGTTTGGCGAAATTTAAGAAGTTCTGGAAAATTTGCCATGATCGATGACGCCTTCGCTTGTTTCCCCTCTGCCTTCCGAGTCTTCCGCTTCGGCCACCATCTGAGCGTGCCGGATCCTTCGCTGCATCGTGCACCCGCACGGCGCCAGGGGAGCGGTGCGCCCAAAAATAAAGGAGATTCACATGACGGACACAGTGATCGATGTAAACGGGACCTCGACCGATTTCTCGACGGAGTGGCCCGGCGTGGCGCCCGCATTCGACTTCTTGCGCCGGGTCGCCGGCCGTGCCGATGCGGTGGGCATCGCGTCCCAGCTCTTGGAGCAGCCTGGCGTGCGCAACGTCGACGAGGGCCTGCTCCGGAAAATGTTCGAAGAACTCAACAGCGAGGCGCCGCCCCGGAACCTCGCCGAACTGAAGCACAGGGTGGACGGGCTCGGCGACACGCTGGGCGATCGGCTCACGACGGCGCTCGCGTTCAACGGCGTGTTGAGGTGGTCCGATGGTCGGTTGCGGCCCGGTTTCGTCGAGGCGCTCGCCGACGAAGGCGTCGATCCCATTTGCGCCTGCCCGCAGCCCGAGACGGCGCTGGTTCCGCTGGATCTGGATCGGGTCTGTGAGCCGTTCTACCTGGACAAGGTGGGCGTGATCCAAAACCCGGGTTTCGGCAACACCGGCTTGGACGCCCTGATCCAGGCTTCGGCGTCGTTTGGGCTGGCCCGGTTGGCGCGGGCCCGAGTAGAGGACGATCCCGTGTTCGTGCCTTTGCTCGACGAGTTGGAAGAGGTCGGTTACCGGCTGCTGTGCCGTCGTCCCGAGATCGCGCAACCGCGTGCGGCGATACGGGCCCACATCGATGTCGCGTTGGAGCGATTGGCCCGGGGCAAGGCCTCGCGCAATGCCGACCAGCGCCTGGACGATGCCGTCATGCTGGCGTTCAGTGAGTTGTTGGTGGCTTCGCCCGGCCGCATCGTTCAGTTCCCGCCGGCCTGGAAGGACCGCTTGGAACCGATCGAGATACCGGACGGCGACGACGGCTTCATCGAGGGACCCGTACTGATCGGTCAGGACAAGGCGTACGAACTGGCGATCAACCTCAACCGCGTGCGCTGCGAAGTGGAGACGACGCCGAAAGCGGGCGAGGACGAATTCCGGATCCAAACCAAATCGACCGTTCAAAGCAAGAACGTGCTCTCGAAGAATTACGGTCACGATTTCGACGAAGCCGAGGAGGACATTCCCAATCTGGAAATCCTCAAGTTCGCGGTTCCCAAAAAGGCGGGAAGCACCCAAACCTTCAGGACCTATTTCCAGCCCTACGAAAGCGACGAGCTGACGGCCGGCGACATCACGAGGTTCCTGAACGTGCTGGCCAAAATCGTGGAGGCCATCGCCAAGGTGGCCGAGGCGGCGTCCAAGAAGAAGGCGGCCAAAACGGCCGAAAAGGCCGGGACCGGTGCGAGCGAAGCCCAATTGAAAAAGGTCAAGTCGGTGAAGGAGACGCTTGAAAAGCTTCCCGACAAGAAAGCCATCCAAAAGGCCGTCGAAGGTCTGGGAGAAGCGGGCGCCTTCGGGTTCTTGAGCTTCCTCAACGGGAACGATGCCTTCACGACGGTGACCATCTCCGGTTCGGTCACCAGCAATGGCCCTCAACTGGCGCCCGACTGGAGTTTCCAGGTGACCGGCGGCACCTTGAGTGCGAACCAGAAGCGCAAGGTGATGGTGAAAGCCAAGACGGGTGCGCGCAACATCAAACGGTTACAGGTCCACGAACTCAACGCCAAAGGCATCGGCCTGGCGCCGGGCAAGGATCCGGAAATCGGCGCCTACCTGCTCGATTTGGCCGTGGTCGTGCGTGAGAAACCGAAGACCACCTGATCGTGCGCTGGCCGTTCGCGGGAGTGTTCCCGCGAACGGCCATGTCCTAACGGGCATACCCAGTTCGTTTCCGAGAGAGAACAAGCCGATTCGAAGAGCCCGCATGAGCGTAAGCGACGTAAGGCCTGTAGGTTGAGCAGCTTGCTCAACCAATCGAAGCAAATCCCGCAGCGACATAACACCGTGCAAAAGAGCGGAGCGAACCCTTTTTGGTGAGGAGCATGCAAGGCGTGAATGTGCTTTGTTGTGAATTGTAATATACTGATATATAGCGGGTTGTGTTGGTGGGCCCGCCATGGGGCGGTAGCAAACTGATGAACCTACATGCCCGGCGGCTCTCATGGACTATCGGGCTCTGTCGGAATGCGTTTCTAGTGGTGGGGCGCTTCGCGTTTGTGCGTGAGTCTTTTTTGCCACATGGGTCGCTTCGACTGGTTGAGCAGGGCCGGTAAGGCAGGCTGCTCAACCTACAGGCCTTACGCCCCTCTCGTGATGCGAACTTCTCGCAGATTGGGGCTTCGATGAACGCGCGACTGCCAACACAAAACGCTTCGCTCTTAAAGAATTCGAAAAGTTGGAGTTACATCGCTTCGATTGGTTGAGCAGGGCCGGTAAGGCAGGCTGCTCAACCTACAGGCCTTACGACCCTCTCAAGATGCGGGTACTTTGGACTTCACGGCTTTCGATTGGGGTCGTGAGGGAAATGATCGGCTTCGCTCTTTGGCTCAATTGATTGTTGTTGCTTGGGTTGCTTCGACGCGTCGGCCCAGCGGGCCAACCTACAGGCCTTACGACCCCCTCAAGATGCGGGTACTTTGGACTTCACGGCTTTCGATTGGGGTCGTGAGGGAAATGATCGGCTTCGCTCTTTGGCTCAATTGATTGTTGTTGCTTGGGTTGCTTCGACGCGTCGGCCCAGCGGGCCAACCTACAGGCCTTACGACCCCCTCAAGATGCGGGTACTTTGGACTTCACGGCTTTCGATTGGGGTCGTGAGGGAAATGATCGGCTTCGCTCTTTGGCTCAATTGATTGTTGTTGCTTGGGTTGCTTCGACGCGTCGGCCCAGCGGGCCAACCTGTACCATAGAGTTCAAGCTCTATGGTTAATATTCAGTTCGTCACAGCCGTAGCCTTTTTCTTTTTTTGCTTCTTTTTTTCTTTTTGTGGAAACTGTGAATCTTGTGGAAAACTTTTTAGGTAGACGGTTAGGCGACTCCGGCCGGCCGACCAGAGTCGCCGGGTGAGATGAAGCCTTCGACCAACCTGAGCGCCCTGGTGGGTAGCTCGTCTGTAGGATTTTGCTCATCTCACCCTTTCCACACCGTTGAAAACCGCAGACTATCTGGGATTCTTCAAGTCCGTGTTTTTGCAGGTTTGGCTTTTGCGGTGTGTACCGTCCTTCACCTCTTCGGCATTGTGGAGGCTCTTCATGACCAAGACCCTAACCGCCTGGACCGGCATTGACGTTAGCAAAAACACCTTCGATATCGCTTATGTTTCCACCGAGAAAGGCGTCCCATTCGAGAAAGACATCCCATTTCACCGCATTCCCGCTCGTAAATTCCCAAGGACTCTCACAGGGGCAGAAGATGCCTTGACCTGGCTTGATGAGGCTCTTGGGTTTCCCGAACCTTTCAAAGAGCATGTCTGGGTCGTGATGGAGGACTGTGGAAGATACGCCGAGGAATTACGTTTGTGGCTGTCGATGAACAAGGGGCCATCCATCTGTATGATCACCCCCTCGCTCACGGCCGCTTACGCAAAAAGCCGAGGTCTTCGAAATAAAACCGATCGGGTGGATGCTCGATTGCTTGCCCTTTTCGGTCAAGAACGCAAACCTAAAATTCAAACGATTCCGAGTCGGACCTATCAGATTCTCAAGGACTTGTGGCGATGCAGGCAGGAGTATGTCGAACTCCAGGTAGCCGAGGGGAATCGGGCAGGTCAGCCGCTGCAAATCGAAGCGGTTCAGAAGATTCGAAAAAAACATCTCAAGGAGCTACAAGACCATATCGATCGGGTCGAGAAGGAAATCAAAAAGCTTCTCAACCGGACCCCAAAACTCAAGAAGGATGTGGACTTGTTATGCACGATAAAAGGGATCGGTTTCCTCACTGCTGTAATGGTCATCGCTGAAATGGGAGATCTCCGAAGATTTGCGCGAAGCCGCCAAGTCGGTGCATTTGCAGGGTTAAACCCGTCAAAGTTCGAATCGGGGACCTCGGTGAAAAAAACGACGATTATAAGTCGCAAAGGCTCAGCGGTACTGCGAGCGGGGCTTTACATGCCTGCGCTGACAGCCTGCCGTTTTAACGAACAAATGAAAACATTCTACGAGCGGTTGATACGCAAAGGAAAGTCGAAAAAGGCCGCTGTCGTGGCGGTCATGCGCAAATTGTTGGTGCTCATGCGGGCAATTCTAAAAACAGGAGTTCCGTACCAGGAGGATTTTCAAAAGTGTGCGTCTGCGGAAAAGATGTGCAAAACCTGACAAGATTTCCGCATTCCTCCCCCAATTTTAGGGTTGACACACAACAGACTATCCTACAGGCCTTACGCCACTTTCACGATGCGGGGGGCTGTGGACCTTGCGGCTTCGGACGCTCTGTCAGGGGAGAAAACGGCTTCGCTCTTTTCCCGCTCGATACTGCGCAGCCTTGATCCCTCGAAAAGTCGGGCTAGCGGCCATACCGGCCGTGCCCAACCTACTGCCGCGCCGACCCTCAAAGCATGCGGGAACTCCTCGCACGGGTCGCTTCGAAAAGTACATCCGGCGGATGTACCGACTGGGCACGACGAATCTCTCGGCATTCCAAACCAACTTGTCACGGCGCACTTTTGCCGCGTTCGATGCGCAGCAGCACCAGCTCGCTCAGGTCGGCGATGATGCTGGCCCGCGCGGCGTCGATGTGCCCCGTTTCGGTCCAGATCAATTCCTTTGGATCCCCCGCGGACGCATGCAGTTTCTCGGCCGACCACTGGGGGATGCGCACGTCGTGGCGGGCGTTGATCTGTACGAAGGGCCGCGGGCTGATGTGCTGAACGTGCTGGTACGGCTCCAGCCGCGTCAGCAGCACCTGGCCCAGCTTGACCAGGCACGCGCGCAGGGGCCTGAAACGGATCTTGGGCTTCATGGTGTGCTCCAAGAGCCCGGGAATGTCGGCGCCGCCCTGGAGGCTCCATATCCGGGTGAATCTTGGGTCGGCGGCACCGGCCACGATGGTGAAGAAGGAGCCCAGGCTGATGCCCACCAATTCGACCTGGCCGCCGTCCACATTCGGCAGCGTCAGCAGGTAATCCAGGGCCAGCAGGATCGCGGCGGGCGTGTCGTGCAGCCCGGCCCGCAGCTCGCGCAGGGCGATCAGGTACTCGACCCCGCTCATCCGCGTTTTGCCGCGGTAGGGATACGACAGGGCGACCACCACCATGTGCAGGTCTTCCTCCAGTAGCTTGATGGCGCGATGACCTCGATCGAAGCCACCGATCAGGATCACCACCGGCAGCTTTTCCGGTTGGGGCCCGAGCGGACGGCGCACTGCCATGCGAAAGTGCATGCCACTGCTGGAGGTGAGCTCCAGGTACTCGATTTCCGAGGATCGCCACGTTTCTGTCGCGGCGAAGGACGTCACGGAACTCAGGCTGCCGCGTCGTTCCTGGATGTAGTCGTCCAGGGGGCCGCTGTAGGCCAGGCCGTTGGGCCGCAGCCACAGCCAGGCGGCGACCATCAGGGCGATCGTGCACGGGGTTCCGATGAGGAGGGACCATTTGATCAGGCAGAATAGGCGACGCGTCGGCTTCACGGGAGACTCCTGGTCAGGTGACGGAGGATCGGCGGTAGTGTCGTGATCTTGAGCCGGGAAGAGGGGGGTTGCGCGGTTTTTGGGGAAATTTCCGGTGAAATGTCGGCGGATGCGGCGGTTGATCGGCCTGGCTGGGAACCCTATTTTCAATGTGTACAGATAATCTACATTATTTCGGGTATATAGGTCGATAGTTCAAAGCACATCCGTTCGAATCGCGAACAGATGCGCGGTTGGATCGCTTGGCAGGACGGAATTTTGGCCAAAAGCCCGAGCGTTTTCGGGCCGCCCCGAATCCCCTGGAATGAGCGGTGATCACCATCGGGGAAACCCGTTAGACGGATACCACCGCTTCGATCGCCGTCTCGGTGCCGAACCGGGCGTCCGGCCGATGCTCCGGGCACGCGGAGCCCGCGCCCTCGGCCTCGCAGCCTTTTTGGAGGGCGGCGATTCGGGCCTCGCTGGTGCGGTCCTGGAGTGCCGCGGCCAGCGATTGCGCTTCCTCCAGCAACAGGCGCGCTCGCGACCGATCTCGCTGCCTGATCGCCGATTGGGCTGACGCGATGGACAGGGCGAGCTCGGCGGCCCGGTCATGGAGCCGCGCGACCAGCGAACGGGTCTCGCGATAGATCGATGCCGCCTCGTCAACCTGGCCGATCCGGTCCAGGGTTTCCGCCAAGCCGATGTGGGAGGCCACGCATCGCGCGTCCTCGGGCCATCGGTGCCAGGCGTCGATGGCCAGGCGCCAACAGGCGACGGCTTCCGTCGCGTCCTGCCGCGCCGACGCGACGCGCGCCATGCGATCGTAAAGCAAGGCTTGGCCCACCAGGTCGCCGCACTGGGTGGCGAGCCCCATCGCTTCGCGCCATCGCGCTCCGGCTTTGGCCGAGAAGCCCAACGCACTCCAAGCTTCGACCAGTTCGGCGGAGAGGGCGGCGATCATGTTGGGATCGCCGAGGGATTGCCATTTCGCCAGGCTTTGCTCGTAACGGGTTGCGCGGGTCGCCTGGTCGCCTTGGATGCCCGCGATGTCGCCCTGAAGCCGCAGCAGGTTGGCCGCCAGTGCCTGATCGCCTCGCGTGAGGGACCGTTCCAGGACCGCGACACACCGGTCGGCTGCCCGCTCGGCCAGCCCGGTTTGCATCAGGCACCGGGCCAAGTGGTATTCGGCCCACAGAAAATCGGGCTCGCGCAGGATACATCCCTCGAGGAAAATCGCTGCCTTGGCGGCTTCGCCCCGCTCCAGCCAATGAAGTCCCTGGGCGAAGGATTCGTTGGCAAACGGGTTTTCCGTCAAGACCTCGTAGCGCAAGGTCCCCACGCCCGGCTGCACCAATCCCGCCAGTTGGTTCTGGAGTCGATCGGCGAGTTTTTTGATGGACGTGGTGCGAATCATCGATTCGCGAATGCCGAAGGTCGGACTGATGGCGCGGTAGGCGAGAAAGTAGTGATCCTCCTGGCTGTCGATTTCCCCCGAAACGACCCACTCGGCGCGGAGTTCCCGACTCAGGACGGTCAATTGGGCGATGGAGAGATCGGCCCCGATGTGCGTACCGTGGGCGCCCAGGGCACCGAGCACCTCGTCGGCGGGAATGGCCAGGCCGGGGGCGGTCAGGTGGAACCAGCGCGAGACCATATCCATCAAACCCAACTCGATCCACTGCAAATCCGGGTCTCCGCCGGCATTGAAAAACGGCAGGAAGGCGATGCGGGGTGCGCCGGTCTCGCGATGTTTGGCGTTGGGATGGGCGTAGATCGTCGGCATGGGTGCCAGGTCCAGTGCGAGCAGGGTGGAAGCCACCGGCAAGGCCTGGGTACCCAATCGCCGGAACAGGTCCCGTTGGGTCATGCCGCCTTCGACTCTCGGTCGTGGGGCGCGAGGGGGGTTTTCGGCGCAGCGAGAGGGGATCGAGGCAGGACGCGTGACCTCCTGCGCGGTGTCTTCCGCGCGACTTGGAGCCCTGGGGGACGGCGTTTCCAGTTCGGGTCGCCGCCATTCGGCGAGTGCCGACCGATGCGCCTCGGTGGCCTGCGGCGTCGATTTCGATTCGGCAGGGGTGGGGCGAACCGGGGCAATCCATTGGTAACCCTTGCGGGGTAGCGTTTTCAGGTATTTCGGGGCCTTCGGATCGTCGCCCAAGACATTGCGCAATTGGTTGATGCCTTGAAACACCGTTTGGTCGTTGACGTAGGCCCCGTCCCAAATGTCGCGCACCAGGTCTTCGCGGCTGACCACCTCGCCCTTGCGTTGGATGAGGAGCGCCAACAGGCGGCACGTTTGCGGACGAATTTTGATGGAGGAACCGTTTTTGATCAGTCGATCCGATTCAGTGAGGAACACGAAGTCGTCGAATGCATATGCGGGCATCATCGAGATCTCCCATTCATGTGATTGAAAGATGAGGAAGGAAAGCGGGATGTCGCGCCTTTCGCCAGCCGGCCCGTCGTCTGCGGGGTGGGTGCCTGATGCCGGTGTGGTGCGCATCCTTGCTTTCAAGACGCTGTCGCGTTTTCGGATCATCGAGCTTTGACCCGGAGAAACAACGTCGACAGGGGCAGTTACGGCCCATGGTTGTCGATCCCCCTATCGGAGGGGGCTTCGGTGACCGATTTTTCACGAATTGGTGACCTGTCATACGTGAGACAGCCGTGCGACGTGGGTGTTCGAGTCGTGTGTCTGACGTGATTTTGTGTCGCCGATCACCAGATACATGGCGTACGTATGACCCATCACCATCCTGAAAAAATAAGTAAGATGTATAAGTATAATGAAAAGAGTGCGTTGGGGTGGTTGTCCACATCTGAGTTTATCTAAGATCTTCTGAGGAGTTTTTTTGGGTGGCCTCGTTCATACTTCGTCCCACGAAGTTACATGCTTCGGATGAACCATCCTTGGAGGAAAATTATGAAATGTTTATCGGTTGATAGATTCCGATTCCCCATTCAAACCGTTAAAAGATTCCTGACCTTGAAAAGCCTGGATCTTCCGAAAATCGTGATGAAGCCTCTGTTGGCATCCTGCATTGCCATGGGGGCCGCCTCGGCCGCATTCGGCGCGGACCTGCCCGCGAACCGTTTCCACAACGACCACCGCGAGGGCGTTCAGAAAGTCGTGTTCGTCGCGCCCCAGGCAGCCAAAGCCGGGATCGAAGGCGAACAGGCGGCTTGGCACTATCTGCAAAACCACATTCGCCAATTCGGGCTCGCCGGCACCGACCAACTGGAACTGGTGCGCCGGAAGGAGAGTTTGTTGGGCGGTCACTACCACTTCAATCAGGTGATCGACGGCGTCTCGGTGCACCGCGGTGAGGTCGTCGTCTCCGTGTCGTTGGAGGACGGCCAGGTCTACCGCGTCTACAACAACCTCTACCCGGCCGGCGCGGCAAAGAACCTGCGCACCGAAGCGCAGCTCGACCTCGACGACGCTTACGACATCGCCTGGGAGCAATTGCGTGTCCACGGCGACATGACCTTGCGTCCGGATGCACGGCTGGTCTTGCAGCCGATCGGCGCCTCGTTGCGCCTGGTGTACCTGGTCGACCTCTCGGTGGAAGCGCCCTACGGCGATTGGCGCCACACCATCGACGCCCAGACCGGTGAGGTTTTGGAGGTCGAACGTCGCGGCGTATCGAGCAGACCGGAAGATGTGGATCCGGACGACTACGATGGACCGATTCTGGATCGGAGTGAGGCCTTCGCTCGCTTCGAAGCCCGCAAAAGTGCACGCAAGGCAAAGGGCGTGGCTGCCAAGGCGACGGTGGACGGTACCGGCGTGGTCTTTTTGAACGACCCGCGTACCGCGCTGATGACGGACGCACTCGAAGACACCTCGCCCGCGGCCGATTTCGATGGTGCCTACGTAACCCGCACCTTGCGGGACATCACGCTCGAGAGTGGTGAGTACCGCCTCGAGGGGCCCTACGTGCGCATCGTCGATTTCGAAGCCCCACCCACGCCGCCCAGCACCACTACCGACGGTAATTGGGACGCGCGGCGCGGCGACAACGCCTTCAACGAGGCCAATGCCTATTTCCACATCGATCAGAGCCAGCGCTACCTGCAATCGCTGGGGTTCTCCGGTGCCAAGGGCATTCAGGACGCCGGGATTCGGCTGGATACCGACGCGGTGAACGGCGACGACAACTCCTTTTACGTTCATGGTCCCAACGTCATCAAGATGGGTCGTGGATGTGTGGATGATTCCGAAGAGGCGTTCACGCTGCTGCACGAGTACGGGCACGCGATCCATTTCGACATCAACGACAATTGGAGCGGCGGCGACACCGGCGCCATGGGCGAGGGCTTCGGCGACTACTGGGCCGGTTCCTATCGCTACAGCACGCCCAACGGCAGGGCCTGGAATCCCAACTGGGCGTTTCCCTGGGTGGGTCACAACCCCTGCTGGGAAGGTCGGGTGCTGGACAATACCGTGGCCCAGTACGATCCCAGCGAGACCTACGACGCGCACGTCGACGTCCATGGTCACCTTTCCGACGAGCTGTGGTCGACCCCGCTGTTCCAGTCCATGAGAACCCTGATCGATCGCGGTGTGCCCCGCGAGGAAGTGGACACCTTGCTGGTGGAATCCCTGTTCGGCACCAGTGCCGACATGACGATGCGCGACATGGCGACCCTGATCGTCGACACCGCCGAACGACTGTACCCCGCCGGCCCCCACGCCGAAGTCTTTACCGAGAAGTTCCGCGACCAGAACATCCTCGAGGCCAACGACGGTCAGCTTCAGTCGGGTGTGGCCGTGACCGTCTCGGGTGATCGGAACAGCACCGAGCAATTCACCATCGAGGTTCCGGCGAATGCCCGAAAGCTCACCATCGAAACCAAGGGCGGCAGCGGCGACGCCGATCTCTACGTCAAGTTCGGGGCCGAGCCGGGCCTCTCCGATTTCGATCGCGCCTCCCTGGCCATCGGGAACGGGGAAGATCTGACGTTCCGACGTCCCAAGGAAGGCACCTACCACATCATGCTGCACGGCTACAGTGCCTACAGTGATTTGGAACTGGTGGCCACCGTCGAGGACGGCGGTTCCGGTCCGCGCGGTGGCTGGGTCTCGTCGCAGTCGTTCGCCTCGATTCTCCGTGGCGGCAGCCATCGTGATTACACCATCGACGTGGCGGGCGACTCCCTCTCGCTGGAGTTGGAATGGGGCGGTTCGGTCGATTTCGATCTGGTGCTCCTGGATGCCTCGGGCAACGAGGTCGGGCGCAGCGTGACCGGGAATCCCGAGACCCTCCAGCTCGACACGACCGGAAAGCACGGTGCCTACACGGCGCGCGTGATTAACAACGGCGGCAGCTACGCGTCCTTCTCGCTCAAGGCCACCCAACGCTGAGACATCGCTTCGAAGCCGGCCGGGCCCAGCGCCCGGCCTTTTTTGCGACGCCGGCGTGCCCCACGCATCACGCGACGAATCATTGAGTGTCCTGGCGCGGAGTGCGTCGAAATGCGGCGTGTCGTTCCGGCCGTTCCGGATCCGAAACGGCCGGGTTCAAGGTTACCGATTAAAAGTGGCAGGCTTCCTCGGCGCTACCGACCATGTTCATGGAACCCTGATCGACGACCCACCAGGCCTGATCCAGGTTACAGAAATCATTGTTGGCGATCGAAAAGCCGGATGTCGTCGGTTTCATCGAGATTCCCGCGGGCCATGCATAGGACGTCGGGATGGTGCTGCCGATCCGATTGTTGCTGATGTTGCCGAAGCTGGAGTGGGCGACATAGATGGCCAGGTTGCCCGAACTGATTTGGTTGTTCAGGATATCGGTGCCGTTGGCGTAGGCGCACTTGATCGAGAGCGCTTCGGGATCGCTGCCCCAAAACCCGTTGTTTACCAAATCGATACCGACCATTCTCAACCCCGGCTCGCCTTCGAGCACGATGCCCCCGTAGGTGTACCCGCGAAGCGTATTGCCGGTGACGGTGATATTGGAGACCGCGTTGGTCGAAAGGCTGTTGGCGATTCTGATCGCCGCGCCTTGGTAGGGGCTGCCCAGGTTCACGGTGTTGTTGGAGACGGTGGTGTTGGTGATGTCCCCTTCACGTGCGATCAGGCTGATGCCCGAGGAGGTACCGTTGATGGTGTTGCCGTCGATGATACTGTTGGTCAGCGTCGCGCCCTTGATGCCGTTGGTGGTCGCGCCGTCACCATCACCTTGGCTGGATCCGCCGCCGTACAGGGTGTTGTTGCGAACTTGGATGGCGTCGCCGTTCGCGCGGATGCAGTCGATGTTGACGCCGCTGACGTGATTGTAGGCGATGGCGATGTTCGAGACACTGCCCGGAGCGTCGGGTTGGGTGCGGATACCGTTGTCGGCGATATCGGTGAGGGTGTTCTGTTGAATGTCGATGTAGGAGCTGTACCCATTCTGCGAGCTCACGAAAATGCCGATCTGCCAGACTTTGGTGATGGTGTTGCTGCTCGCGGAACCGTTGTGGACGTTCTGAAAGATAATGGCGGACCCGATGTGGTTTCCGGCGAGGGTTCGGTGGTCGGCGCCGATGTTCCAAAAAGTATTGCCGTTGGCCCAGGCGTTTTCCAGGTTCCAGAGGACCAAACCCGATTGACTGGCGTTGATGAAGGTGTTGCCCGTAATTTGGGCTTGGTGCAGGTCCCTGATCACCAGGTTGTTGTAGGCACCGTCGGTGCCGAGGCCGCGGACTCCGTCGAACGTCATTTGGTAGATGTTGCAGCGCGTGGCGCTGTTGCCGGCTTCAAAGTTCAGCTTGAACGTCTTGGCGGAAAACGTCGGATTCCCGGTTCCCCGAATATGGACGTAGCGCAGGCCGGACATATCCAGGTCGTCGATGTTGTAAGTGGAAGTTTGGGAGGCATCGACCATCAGGGTGTAGTCCTGGCCGAATTGCTCGGTCAGGTTCTGTACATCCAGGATCGCGGTTTCCAGGGCCAGGCTCCAGTCTCCATTCGAGACCAGGTGCTGGTAATCGTGAAGATAGACGTAGGTTCCTTGAACGGATTTATCGTGGGTCTCGGCGGCTACGGGGACGAGCGCCATCGCGACGATGGCCAAAAGGATGGAATGGATTTTCATGAAAGACATGCTCCGTGTTGCATCTTTTTTCACACCTCCTGGCAAACGAGAGTTACCCAGGTGTGTCAACCCATGAAGTCCTTTTTCCGGTAAAAGTCCGCCAGTCAACTTTCGCTTTTTTTGAAAATCCCATGTGTTGTCTCGACGTGGATTCGGTGCTGCGCTCGAGTATTCAGCCCGGCAGGCGTTTTTTCGAGGTTACCCAGCCACGAACCCCTACATAGCGATGGATTCGGGAACTTCGGCCAGCGACCTTACCGGGCCTGCCCAACCCAGCCGAGCTTTCCGCGACGACACCACGCTTTTGGTACAAACCTGCTCGGAGTGCCCGAATGCCGAGAGATTCGTCGTGTTCGGTAGGGGCATCAGGGGCGGTAAGCCAGCCGAATGAACGCGCCGAAGTGATTCATACGAGGAGTTCCCGCATTTAATGAGAGTCGGCATGGCAGTAGGTTGGCCGGCCCGGCCGACACTTCGAAGCGATCCACGTTTCGCAAGATCGAGCGGGAAAAGAGCGAAGCGGATAAGTCGATCCTCTAGATATCTCGAAGGCATATCGGCCCAGCGCCCTGGATGGGCAGGGCCGGTAAGGCCCTGCACTCACCGCGACGACGGCTATCTCTGGATGCGGGAACTGCGAGGTTGAGTCGTTTCGAGGCGTCGGCCCAGCGGGCATACCGCCCGTGACCAACCTATCGCGACGACGGCTCTCTCGAAGATGCGGGAACCTTGTACTATGTAACTCCGACAAGTTCAGCGGGCCGCTGAACCTACCGGGCACGACGCCCCTCTCGTGCCTGCGGGAACTCCGAGAGGAACGACTCCGAAATGTCGGCCCAGCGGGCCAACCTACTGCGACGACGGCTCTCTCTGAATGCGGGAAATGCCGGCTTGTGTGTTTCGGTGAGCGGACACAACGTCTCTCTCTGGATGCGGGAACTGCGAGGCTGAATCGTTTCGAGGCGTCGGCCCAGCGGGCATACCGCCCGTGACCAACCTATCGCGACGACGGCTCTCTCTGGATACTGGAACTGCGAGGCTTGTGTGTTTCGGTGAGCGGACACAACGGCTCTCTCTGGATGCGGGAACTGCCGGGGGCGTGCTTCGGTGCGTCAGCGGGCGCGCTCGGGATCCAGGCCCAAGGGTTCCCGGCGCGGGGACTTTTTGCCGAAGCCGAAACGCTTGCCCAGCATTTCGCGGAAAAAGGCCTTTTTGATTGCCTTGTTGGTCAGGTTCGCCGGCGCATACCACCAGCCGTCCGTCGCCATCTCCTCGGCCGCGGCGACGAAGCGCGTCATCACCGCCTCGAAATCTTCGTCGCGGTAGTTGTGGCTGAAGATGAAACGACCCGTACCCGTCCAGGCCAGGGCCAAACCATGGGCGCGCAGGTAGTACTGGAACATCCAGTTGTAGCGACCGGGTTTGGTGTAGGTCACGGTCCAGATCGACACGAGGTTGACGACCCGGACGGGTAGATCCCGTTCCTCGAGGCGCCCGTTCAACGCTGCGGCGCGGTCGTTCCACAGCGTATCCAGGCCCTCGTAGGTGGCGCGGATCGCCGGCGTTTCGATGCGTCGCAGGAATTCGTTCATCGCGCCCATCACGTAGGGGTGCGAGTTGAAGGTACCTCGCGCGAAACACACCTGGGTGGGGCGATCCTCCCTGTAGCGTTTCATCAGGCGGCGCTTGCCGCATACCACGCCCACCGGCAGGCCGCCGCCCAGGGTCTTGCCGTAGGTCACCAGGTCGGCCTTGACCCCGAAGTACTCCTGGGCGCCGCCGTAGGCCAGACGGAACCCGACGAAGATTTCGTCGAAAATCAGGACGATGCCGCGCAGGCTGCAGATGGTGCGCAGTTCGCGCAACCAATCCGCATAGGCACGCCGGTCGAAACGGGCCTGGCGGTCGCTGGCGATCAGCATCGCGTCGCCGGGTGCGTTGGCGTTGGGGTGCAGCGCCTGCAGCGGGTTGACCAGGACGCAGGCGATATCCTTGCGGGTGGCCAACACCGCCAGCGTATCGCCATCCATGTCCTTCAGCGTGTAGACGTCGCGGTTGCTGCGCTGATTGCCGACGCCGGGCTGCACGCCGTCCCACCAGCCGTGATATGCCCCGCAGAAGCGGACCAGTTTCGGTTTGCCGGTGTGGTAGCGCGCCAGGCGCACGGCCTGCATCACCGCTTCGGTGCCGGACATGTGAAACGACACCTCGTCCAAACCGGAAATCTGCTTCAGTTTCTCCACGTTCTCGGCGATCAACGGGTGGTAACGGCCGAGCACGGGACCCAGATCGCGGACCCGCTCGATCCCGCGGTCCATACACTCCTTGTAGAAGTCGTAGCCGAAGACGTTGACGCCGTAGGATCCGCCCAAGTCGTAGGCCCAGTGATCGTCCAGGTCGCGGACCCGAACGCCGGCCGATTCCTCCAACACGGCGCCCACCTTGAAATGGGTGCTGACGAAGTTGCGAAAGGGGAAGGGGACGCGGTAGGCGTTGATGAAGGGCACGTCGGAAATGCCGTCCTCGAGGGCTTCGCTGAAGGCGATCGATTGGGGCGATTGGGTCGAAAAGTGCCGTTTCAATCGTTCGAAGCCGGCCCGACGTTGGGCCACGACGGATTCCGGTGCGCCGTCACAGGAAAACACGCGGGCCTCGTCGTACGCGAAGAAGGGAACCAGCTTCGCCATGTGGCGCGACATATTCGAGTGGCCGCGCAGCGAAGGATGTTTGGCTTTCGAGAGCCGCAACCGAAAGTAGGCTTTGCGGATCAGGTAGAGACCCGCCGCGGCAAACAGCACGTAGAGAAAATCGTGACCCACTGGGACATCCTTCCGGTTGCCCGGAACCCTTGCGAGGGCGGGCTCCGCGGCGACGAGGCGTTGTCATGCAGGCCGCGATTCTAGCACCGCTCCCGGGATGGAATTGTGAGCGGACGGTCGAACTTCGGTGAGATTTCGACGCGAGTTCTCTCCCGAAGCGATTCAACCCAGGGAGAGCCCGCATTCAGAGAGTGTCGTCGTGCCCGGTAGGTACATCCGCCGGATGTACCCGCCGAAGCGATCCAGCGAGGGTGTGCCCGGATCCAAAGAGTGTGGTCGTGCCCGGCGGGTACATCCGCCGGATGTACCCGCCGAAGCGATCGAGCCGGGGCGTGCTTGCATGTCGAGAACATCCGCCGGATGTACCCGCCGGAGTGATCCAGCCCCGGTAACCTCGTCTCTCGAGAGAGACGTCGCCCCGGCCACCCGCACACCGTTCGACACAGGCGGGAGGTGCCACCCTCCGGTCGCACCTCGCCCTCGGTCATGTGGTTCCTGGCTTATGAACCCAAAGTGTGCGATTCGGGTGGATGCAATCGTGCAAGATGCCGAAGCGAAACGCGTCGAGAAAAGCACGGGCGTACCAGTGAAGCACGTTGAGCATTTTCACGATGCGTTGCAGCTCGGCAGATGGTGCGAGTGCGCCGCCAAGGATCGCTCAATTTGGGTTTGACCCGAATGGTTCTAAAAACGGTTCACCATCGGATCGAACAACTCGCCTTTCAGCAACTGAATGGGCGACTTGTGGTAGATCTTGACGTCGTGGAAGGGATCCGTAAGGATTTTTGCGGCCCAGACGATTCCGGTCATCATGTCATACAACCAGAACAAGTGAATCGTTCGGAAGAGGATGGCTGCGGGAGCCAAGGCCAGCCACATGATGCTGACGTTGTTCAACCAGCCAAGTACGTCGTGGTGTGGGCGAAGCAGGCCGAACAGGCTCGGCTCGATGAGCAACACCAAGGGGGACAGCAACCACAGCGACAGCAATATGCGCTTCCGCTTCAGGTTGTACCCGATCTTGATATCTTCCTTGTGCTCGTGGGTCGCTTCGTTCACATCGTCGTACCCCTTGGGTTCGAAGAAGAAATGTCCGATTTGACGCAGGACCATGGCGACGATCCAACCAATCAGGGTCGCGGCCACCGGACTGACGAACAGAAGCACGTAGGAACACAGGAAACTAATCGCACTCAGAAAGTGAAGCGATTGATTGATTCGACTGTGGTGGTAATAGCGGTGATCATCCCACCGTTGTTCGCGAAGGTTCTCCAGAAATGTCATAGGTTTCATTCCCGTGGAGTCGATCTCGAATCACAAACCGAATGAAGGTTCGCGGGAAGAAAGATCTTCCGTTGGTTCGCCGGATTCGCTCCATTCGTATCGTTGGAACATCTTGCCAAAGTACCTCTCATGAAAACCGTTGTCGTGGAGAGGGACAATTCCTGAACTATACAAAAGGCGCCCGGCTCGATGGGTTAGGAAAGCGTTAGCTTTTTCATGGAAGCGGGATGATTTCGTCCGGCCGTGCGGTGGATGGAGCCGAAATCAGGGCAGCCGCAGCAGGGGTTGACCCATGCGGATCCTGTCTCCGAACGCGACGGCTTCGTGAAGCTGGTAGTCTTTGTGGGCGAGCACGACGATCGTGGAACCGTGCTGGAAATAGCCCATTTCCTCGCCCTTGGTGAAGGCGGCGTCGCACGCAATGCGGTTGGGGCCCTTGTAGCGCAGTTCGAGGTTCTGTTCGAGAAAGTGGAGCCGCAGGCTGGCGACCAGGATGGCGGCGATGGGGACCAGGGTCAGCGGCGGACGGGACTCGCTGACCTCGAGATCGATGACCGCCCGCTCGTTTTTACAGAAGAGGCGCTCGACGCGCTCCAGTGCGATCGGGTTGACGTTCCAGGTATCGCCGGAAATGTAGTTCACCTCGCGCACGGCACAGTCGTAGGGCGCGTGGAAGCGGTGGTACATGGTGGATTTGAGCCGAAGTGTGACGTAGGTGCCGTCGCGGAAACGTGCCACCCGCTCGGGGTCGCCCAGCAGGTCGAGGGCCTCGTAGGGAAAACCCTTGGCCTGAAAAAGCGTGTCGTTCTCGATGCGGCCGTGGGCGCCGACGACCGCGTCACAAGGGCTGACCATCACTTGGGGATCGGCGTCGATCGGCCGGGCGCCCTCCTTCAATTCGCGAATGAAACACTCGTGCAGGCTCTTGAACCGCGTCTGCTTGGACTCGTGCAGGTCGAGGTCGTCGGCGAACAGCTTCCACGCGGCGAGCGACACCTTGCAGAGCAATGGATTCTCGATGCGCGAAAACCAACCGAAAAATAGCGTGGCCCAACGTCGGGGGATGCGGTTGGTCAGCAGAAAATTGATGCGTTCTTGTTGGGTTAGCTGTTTGAGGGGAGAAATCGCGGCCTCTTCCTGTTTACGAATGACCCAATCCGGTGTGGAAACACCCCCATTCTACTCGGCTACCGGGTCGAATCAACCGCAAATGCGCGAACCGTACGGCCCCCGACAGGCCGTACCGGAAGGAATTTGAAAAATCCCCCCGAAAGGTCGACAGAGCAGCCATCAAAGGGGGCCGCTCGTGGCATAATCGGGGTACTCCATGAAAACAACCGGTGCAAAGGGAGCTGACCATGACTCAAGCGGACCCTCGTTATCTGGCAGCACGTGATGCGTTGAACGGCCTTTCGGTCGGCGACGCCTTCGGACAGACCTTTTTCCACACCAACGATCGAGCCGTCTGGTTTCGCGACCGAGCCTTGGCCAAGCCCCCCTGGCGCTGGACGGACGACACGGCGATGGCCCTGTCCATCGTCGAGATTTTGGGTGCTTCGGGCGAAATCGACCAAGACGCGCTCGCCGATCGCTTCGCCACCAAATACCGCGAGGAACCGACCCGCGGCTACGGTGGCGGGGCCCACGACATCCTGGCCCAAATCGGCAGCTTCACCCCCTGGCCGCAAGCTTCCTCCTCCGCGTTCGGCGGCACGGGCTCCATGGGTAACGGCGCCGCGATGCGGGTCGCCCCGCTCGGCGCCTTCTTCGCACCGGATCTGGATCAGGCCGTGGTTCAGGCCGAGGCGTCCGCCGAGGTCACTCACTTCCACACCGAAGGAAAAGCGGGCGCCGTGGCCGTGGCGGTCGCCGCCGCGTTGGCGTGCCGTGCGCGAACGGAGCGGATCGAACGCGGTGCGGCCTTCATCGACGCGGTGGCGGAACATCTTCCCGAGTGCCACGTTCGCGAAGGACTCGCCGAAGCGGCGCGGTTGGCACCGGATACACCGATCGCGGCAGTCGCCGAGAAGCTCGGCAACGGCAGCCGCGTGCTGGCTCAAGACACCGTGCCCCTGGTGATCTGGGTGGCCGCCCATCACCTGGACGATTACGAAGAGGCCCTGTGGTTGGCCGTTTCCGCGGAGGGCGACATGGATACCACCGCCGCCATGGTCGGCGGCATCGTCGCCTCCAAGGTGGGGACCGAGGGGATCCCGGCCGCCTGGCTGGAAGCGCGCGAAGCGCTTCCGCCTACCGCCCTCGACGAAGGCTTCTGATTCCCTAATTCTTCGTCCGTTATTGCGTTCCTGAACGTTAACCAATAGAACCCGACCTGAAGTTGGAAGAGGGCCCGGACGGATTGCAGAGACTGACTTTGAAGGACCCCAAAGGGATTCGCTTTGCCATTCCCCTCGAATGAATGGGCGCTCGCGACCCGGCCGACCGGTGCCCGTTCCGCATGATCCCATTGGCCCGGGGGTCGGGAGAAGTGGGTGAATACCCGCTTTTTGGATAAATATTTTGCGACCCATAACTTGTGCCCCTTCGGAAGCGGAGATGCCGGCACCTGATCATCCCGCGATTTTTCGGGCAATCCGCTGCCCTCGAGATGGGGACCCGGATCGACCGATGTGACGAGCCCCATCGGCGTCGCGCGATTGGGTACCTGCGATCGAGGTCCGCCGACATCCTGGCCGAAGCCACCTCGGGCAAGATTTAGTGGCGGTGTTTTTTGCAAAATGGCGAAAGAGTCGAGTGTAGCGGAAATCACGTAATTGCTTGACAGCGGGGAATGCAGCACTTAGTTTAATGGTAACGCTAACATAAACATCATGACGCCATCATGAAGCAATAGCGCTTGCCCTAAGCATTTTTCCGTCCTGGAGAATTGCTTCGGTGTGTTAGCGTTACCGTTCACATCCGAGAGGGTCATCATGAAACGTGCATTCATTTTTTTTGGCTTGTTCTCTCTTGCTTTGGCTTTCGGTCTTGTTCCGTTGGCTTTTGCCCAAGAGTCCGACCAAGCCGCCTCCCCGCAGCAAGGCTCGCCCGAGGAGGAAGAGGAGATAAAAATCGACGAACAGATGGAGGTTGTCGGCATCCGTCGTTCGTTGACTACCGCGGCTGAGATCAAAAAAGTCGAGGTCGGTGTGGTAGACGCCATCACGTCCGAGGGCATCGGCCGTTTTCCCGATACCAACCTCGCCGAATCGATGCAGCGCATTCCCGGCGTGTCCATCGACCGGCGCAACAACGAGGGCAACCAGGTTTCCGTCAGGGGATTTGGCCCCAGTTTCAACCTGGTCACGCTCAACGGCCGCCAAATGCCGGCGGCCGCGACCCAGAAACAAGAAGGGGACAGCACGGCCGAACAGAGCCGGGCGTTCAACTTCGCCGAAATTTCACCCGACTCGATCGCCGGGGTCAAAGTCTACAAGAGTTCGCGGGCCGATGTGACCACGGGCGGCATCGGTGCCACCGTCGACATCAACACGGCCAGGCCCTTCGACCTGGGTGAACGCACCCTGGTGGGTTCGATCAAGGGGTTGGCGGACACTTCCAATGCCGAGGGCGAGGATTTCACGCCGGAAGCGTCGTTCCTGGTCAGTGACATCTTCCTCGGCGGCCGTTTCGGCGCGCTGCTCACCGGGTCCTACTCGGTGCGCGACAGCCGCGAGAGTTTTGTGGGCACCGATGGCTGGTTGCGGGTGGGCAACGCCAACATCGACGACAGCGCCATCGATCGCAGCCTCAACCCGACCGGCCAGGTTTGGCTGCCGCGCAATCTGGTCGTCGACCAGAGCGACCACGAACGCAGCCGTTTCAACGGCCAGGCCGTGTTCCAGTTCGTGCCCAACAGCCGATTCAAGGCGACCATCGATTACACGGTGTCGGAGTACGAGGACACCATCGAGCGCAGCCAGACCGGGATTTGGTTCGAAAGCCCCAACCCTTCGGGTGCCACCGATGCCAACGGTACGGTCATCAATCCGACCATCAACTCGAATCCGGCCACCAACGTGGGCGCACTGGATTTCCAAGGGTACAGCGATGTCGTCAAGACCGAAAACGATTCGGTGGGCATCAACCTGGATTTTCAGTTGGCGGACAATCTCAACTTCACCCTCGATGTCCACGATTCCACGTCGGAAGCCCAGCCGGATGGCATCAGCAGCGACTTTCTGGTGATTCTCTCGGGCCCGTTGGGGGTGTCCACCACGGTCAACTACGATGGCGGCGACATCCCGAGCACTAGCATCAACGATTCGGATGTCCCGATCGTCAATCCCCACCTGTCCGGTGGTTACGACGATGCCCACGGTCTGCGACCCAATATCGACCTACTGCGCAACAAGGGCGTCAAAAACCAGGTCCAGCAGGCCCAGTTCGCTGGTCAATGGGCCAATCTCAGTGGCGGCGCCCTGCGATCGATCCATTTCGGTGCCGCGGTCACGGATTATGAAATCGATACCTCCTGGATCTTCGACCTGGGTGTCCAGGGCCAGCCGGCCTGTGCCACCTGCAACGACCTGGTCACCCTGTCGGAAACGGAATTTACCGAAGTGTTCCCCACGACCTTGATCTTCAATGCGCGCAGTGTGTTCGACGAATTCGTGGGTGGCCTGCCGTCGGTCTTCGATTTGACCAACGCCAACAAGCACAGGGTCAGCGAAGAAACCACCTCCGCCTACGTGCAATTCGACTGGGAGGCCGAAATCAGCGGCATGCCCTTCAAAGCGTTGGGCGGCATCCGCTACGAGAAGACCGACGTCACCGGGACCACCATCCAGAACAACCCCGAGGCCATGGTCTACATCAGCCCCACCGAATTCCGCGCTCAGTTTTCGGATGAAGAGACGGCCTACTCCCTGGCCGACGAATACGACGTATTTTTGCCGAGTCTGAGCACCAGCCTGGAATTGCGCCAAAACCTGATCACCCGTTTCTCCTACGGTCGATCCCTGGCCAGGCCCGACCTGAACAGCATGAAACCCGCTCTTTTAATTGGAGATGCACGGCCAGGAGGTCCCTATAACGCCTCGCAGGGCAACCCCGGGCTGAAGCCGTACATTTCCGACAATATCGACCTTTCGATCGAGTGGTATTACCAAAACGGCAGCTATGCGGCCCTGACCTACTTCCGCAAGTGGGTGGACAACTACATCGTCAGCGTCATCAACCAAGGCACCATCGTCGGTGATTTGGGCTTCGAGCTCACCGATCCCAATCCCCAGGACGATCCCAACTTCCCGGCGAACACGGCCGGCGGTCCCGATGACGAGGTCATCGTTTGGGACATCCTCTCCTTCGAAAACGGCGAGTCGGCTTCGGTCGACGGTTGGGAACTCGCCCTGCAGCACATGTTCCAGGGCACCGGTTTCGGTGGCCAGCTCAACTTCACCATGGTGGACGGCGACGTGGAGTACGATGTTCGCGCCTTGGACCAGTCCGTGGCCCTGACCGGGCTTAGCGATTCGGCCAACCTGGTGGTCTTCTATGAAACCTCCCGCATCAAAATCCGCACGGCCTACAACTGGCGCGACGAGTTCTTGCTGTCGGCCAACCAGTTGCGGCAGATGAACGAACCGGTCTTCATCGAAGCGTACGGCCAGTGGGATATCCGCCTGGGTTACGATTTGTTGATGAGAGGCGGGATGACCATCTATGTCGAAGGCCTCAACGTCACGGGCGAGCCCATGAAGGCCCACGGTCGATTCGACAACCAGTTCCTGCTGTATGCCGAGCAGGAGCCGCGTTACAACGTGGGGCTCCGCTCCCGATTCTGAGTTTGATTGGTCGCGGCCCGATGCTTACGTCTCGTGGGCATCGGGTTGCGGTGGTGACTGCTGTTTTTTTACCACGGAGGTCACAGAGGAATGTGAATTGAGCGTCTTTTTTTGAATGAGGCTATATTGTAATCTATAATGTTGTTTTGGTTGAAATGATTTCGTGTCATTGCTCGAAACTATGGTTGACAAATTATCTCGTAATTTGAAATTTTTTTAAGCAATAGTAATGTAATTTGTCTGAGATGGGTCTAGTCTCCGGTAAAACTATATAATCAAACAAGGAAGAAATGAAACCAAGGAGAGCATGGCCGTGGTGTGTCGCCAAATGCCTACCTTTCCTGGCTTTCGATGTTCATGGGTTCCTGCTTCATTTTTGGGAAGATGAACTCATGGCCCCCGATGTGGTGTATCTTTCTTCGAATCGAGCTGGATTCCTGATCCATTTTTCTGAAGCTCTCCTGAAACAAAATGGCACCTTTAATCTGAGCTGGGTCTTACCGTCGTCAAATCTTGATCAGGTAGACAGGAATGATCGAAAACAGGAAAAGCAGAACCATGACGTGTCACCAAATACCGATCCTTTCCTGGCTTCCAACCTTCCTGGTTTCCTGTTTTATTTTCTGGGTTGAATGACCTATGACCCATGACCCTACGCCAGAAACCGGGTATGTTGCTTCTTGCTCGAAATCGAGCTGGATATGCCCGCTGGCCCGGGGATCTTGTGAAGAAATGTATCAGGCTCAACTATGAAGTTGACATGGTGATTGGGTGTGTAAATCGAGCATTCAGTCAAACGATGTTGGCTCAGCGTTCTGGGCGAGCCTGGCGCCATTGGGACGGCGCCTCCCCCCAACATGTGGGGACATTCGTGCGCTTCACTCCGATTCATCTCCGACTCTGTGTTTTTCTGGGCAAAAGCTGGCGTGTATCATGGCTCGGGATGCTCTGTTCCCTCCGCCACCACGGGGGGACTTTGTGATCTCTGCGAACTCTCTTGAAACAAAGTCGCTCGGAGTTCCCGGATGCCGAGAGATCCGTCGTGCCAGGTAGGTTCATCCGCCGGATGAACTTGTCGAAGCGATCCATGATCAGAGTTCCCGCATGCTTTGAGGATCGGCGCGGCAGTAGGTTGGCCGGCCCGGCCGACACTTCGAAGCGATCCACACTCCGCAGATGCGAGACGCCAAAGAGCGAAGCACCAATAGAAGCAGGAGCTTTGGAATGTGCGACCAGCGGTCGCACCTACCTGGCATGACAACCCTCTCAGGCAGCCGGGACCACCATTCTAGCTCACTTCGCCTTGTTTCATTCTCGAAATCGAGCGGGTTAGCCCGCTGGTGCGTGGCTCTTATGTAACAAACTCTGTAAAGCTCGAAGATAAAGATAAAAACCTAAAAAGGCGGATGTGCAGGGAGTTCGTCGAAAAACGTCGGCCCGGCGGGCCAACTTACTGCAACGACGCCCCTCTCACAAATGCGGGAACTCCCAAACGATTCGCTTCGATTAGTTACCCACCTGAAACCCGGGCCCCCGGCCTGGGCGGCGACTCCGTGGTAAAAAATGCGTTCTCGAGCGCATCACTCCAGAAACTCACCGCCTCGAAAAAAAGGGCCGGCTCGTCGTGAACCGACCCCCCTTCGTGGTGTGTCGTATCGCGGGATGGTTCCCCAATCCCATCCGTTGCCGAATTATTGCAGGCCGACGTCCTGGTTGATCGTCGGACTACCGTTCAGCCACACCGAGCTGTCGCTCAGTTCGTCGATCCAGTTGTTGAGAATGACCGAATTGGCTTCGACCCGCGTGTCGCCCCAATAGCCTTCCGGATAGGGCGGACCCCAGGACCCCTGCGAATCCCAATCGGCATTGATGTAACTCACGGCCTTGATCACATCGCGGTTGTCGTGGATGTAGTCGAAGAGGGGAACGAACCAGGCGTTCCAGAGCCCGCCGGCGCTCAGGTTCTGTTGATTGCCACCCGCTTGCCCGTCCCAGACCGGGCTGATGTTGCGATTGGTCAGGACATTGATGTCGTAACCCTGGGCCGTCGATTCGGCGATCATCACCGCTTTCTGGTGGCTGCGTGCGAAATCGAGCACATCGTCGGCCAGTTGGCGCTGGGTGGCCGGACTGCCACCCACCGGCGGCAGTTCCTCGGGAAGCAGGAACCACGACATGCCCACCCAGTCCACGTAGTCGTCACCGGGATACCAGTCTCCGATGTTCTCGAAGGTGCCCTCGATGACGTCGTCGATCGGCGATGCGGAGGACTGCCAGACATAGGCCACGTTGTTCACGCCGCGCGCGCGCAACCCGTCGACGATGCGGCGGTAGGCCGCGATGTAGACGGACCTGTTTTCGTAGCCGTTGTTCCACAAGCCGTCGAACTCGTAACCGATGCGCAAATACACGGCGACGTTGGGAATCGCCTGGAAGAAGTCCGCCAGTTGGTCGATTTCGGCCTGACGTTGGCCGTTCGCCAATTGGTTCAGGCAGCCGCCACACCAAATGTTGCCGTTGTTGCCCTCGGCGATGTTCAATCCGATCTGGAGGGTGGATTGCGGCCAGCCTACGGCGGCGTTGTAGGCATTCAAGGGGCCGCCACCCCAATCGACGTCCACGTTGTTGGGTTGATCTTGCGTGTTGAAGCCAAGCGCGCCGTTGACCACGCCGTTGGCGCCGGAATCGTTGAGAATCTCATAAAAGGCCACGTAGGTCGTGATGCCGCCAGGCGTGGGCGTGCCCGACGCGTTGGCGTATTGCGACACGCTCAGCAGGTCCTGGCCCAGGATCATCAGGGTTCGTCCGTCGACCGGGGCCAGGTAGGTTCCGGTTCCCGGAGAAGTCGATACGGTGGCGGTGGTCTGGTCGCTGGAGGTCGCGCCCTGATTGTCGGTGACCTTCAGGGTCACGGTATAGGTTCCCGCCGAAGCGTAGGCATGGCTGGGGTTGGCCGAAGAACTGCCCTGGCCGTCGCCGAAGTTCCATTGGTAGGACGCGATGGTTCCGTCGGGGTCGTTGGAACCGTTGCTCGAGAAGGAGATACCCTGACCCGGCTGGCCTTGGTAGGGGCCGTTCGCCTGGGCGACGGGGGGCTGGTTACCTCCCGACGTGGTGAAACTCGCCACCAGGGAGACTCCCGAAAAACTCCGGTAGGCTCTGATGAACACGTACCACCGACCGCTGTTGGGGCTGGAGACGGAACAGGTCTCGTTGTTGCCGTTGAGGTACGGCCGGCAATCGTACGAGCCGGTCGTGGGTTCCTGCTGGAAGCGGGTATAGAGATCGGCATCGCCGCTACCGCCGGAGATGGAAACCTGGAAGTCGCTGGCGTCGCCGGGAAGGTCGATGTAGTACTGTAGCCAATCTCCCTGACCCGCGGCCAGGCCGCTGACGGGCACCCCGTTTTGGAGGGCGAGCGGACCGCCGGTGCCCGTGACGGTGACCGTGGCGGTATCGCTGGCCGATGCGTTTTGGTTGTCGGTCACGGTGAGGGTTACCGTATAGGTTCCTTCCGCCGAATAGACGTGGGAGGGATTGGCGCCGCTCCCCGTATTGCCGTCGCCGAAGTTCCACTGATACGAAGTGATGTTGCCGTCGGGGTCGTTGGAGCCGGCGCTGCTGAAGGCAATCGCGTTGCCGACCTGCCCACCGTAGGGACCGTTCGCTTCGGCAACGGGCGGCGTGTTGGACGACCCGCCGTCGAAGGACGCGACCAGCCGCACGCCCGAAAAGCTGCGGTAGGCCCGCAGGCTCACGTACCAGCGGCCCGCACTGGGGTTGGGTTCCGTGCAGGTTTCCTGGTTGCCGCTGGCGTAGGGCCGACAGGCGTAGGTATCGGTGGTCGGTTTCTGGTCGAAACGCGTGTAGAGATCGGCGTCACCACTGCCACCGCTCATGGCCACCACGAAATTCGTGGCGCCCGCCGGGATGTCGATGTAGAAATCCAGGGTCTCGCCCTGATTGGCGGATAGGTTCTCGACCGTCACGCCATTGTGCAATTCGGTGTCGGTCACCGGTGGTCCGCTTCCACCGTGGAGATAGCGGCTGTTCTCCCCATAGTTGTTCAGCCAATGGTTCAACACGCCGCCGCGCACTTCCACGCGAGAGTCGCCCCATTCCGGGCCCCACCCGTGGGCCGGCCAGTTGGAATTGATGTAGGCGAGCACGCGGACATCGTAGGTGTCGATGAAGTTGTCGAGCTTGTCGAGATATTCGATAAAGCCGGATTCGGTGTCGCTGAAAGGGGCTTGTACCGCCGCCTCGGCAACCATCAGGGGTTTGCCGCGACCTTGGGCGAATTGAATGGCTTGTGCGAGGTTGGGATCCACGTCCTGACCCTGGCAATTGAAGGTGCCGTTGACCTCGAGACAGATATCGTTGTTGAACACCGAGAACGCGACCCAGTCCACGAAGGAATCGCCCGGATACAGCCAGCGCGTGTCGTTGAATCCCCGAACGGGGTGATACACGAAATCCACATTGCCGACACCATTGACGTTGCGGAGGCGATTGGCCACGTAGTTGTAGGCGTCGATGTAGGCCTGGCGATCCAGCTCCGCGATGGCATCGGGGTTCTCGAACACGTTGATCCCGCTGTTCGCCATCTGGTTGACCCAGTCGACGACGAACTGCTGGCCGCGATAGGCGAACAACATCAGGCTGACCTCGTAACCGATGCGCAGGAAGAACTTGGTGTTGGGGCGGGCTTTCATCAGGTCGGCGAAGTCGTCGATCTGTGCATCCCACTGGCCCGAATTGATGTCGCTCATGGCTTCCCAAATGGCGTCGGGGTTGAATCCGGCGCCATTGTCGTCCACCATCTGTCCGTAACCGCCGGCCGCGGTATTGTCCTTGAAGCTCAAGGCGACGAGGGCGTGGTCGCCGTGTCCGTTCTGAATCACCCAGTCAAGGAAGGCGGCATTCGGGTTGTCGTCGCCCTGCTCGATGACCCCGAGGTAAAAGGTCGCGTAATGGGATGAGCCCTGGGGGGTGAGGCCAGTCCCATTGAGGTAGCCGGAGTACTCGCTTTGAAAGGTCTGTCCGACGAGGACCCGGGTCTTTCCGGGACCCGGGTCGAATTGGGCGGCGTAGCCGGCGACATAGGCCACCAGCAGACACCAAAAAATCGAAGCATTTTTCATCTGGTTCTCCTCAGTAATTTTCTGAAATGAAAGAAGGCGAATACTCGCCAAAACGAAACAAAAAAACGAAGACTTGTCTGAAACGAGAACGAAAGCAGGTAAAAAGACGATTTTTAGGCGATCGGGAACGATCGAGACATAAGTCAGGCCACAGAGATCGGAACCCAAAAACAAGGAGTGTAAATCGGGTGTAAAAATATTGTAAATGTTAGCGCTAACGGAAAGTCAAACATGCAGATCACATTTTGTCAATCGTTTTCGCCGGTTTTGTGTTAGCGCTATGATTCTCGCTTGTCAGCTTTTCCCTTTTGGCCAAATTCCGGCTTGTCTTTCATGACCCCGGGTGGGGATTTTTTCAAGCTTGCATGCGGGGAAATCCCGTGAAAACGCGCGCCATGGGCACAACCTCCCGAGTGTGGCCCGAAATCGATTGTTCGAAACGTAACTCGGGTTACGCCGAGGCCGGCTGTTCCTCCATCGTAGGTGGTCGTCACGAAGCTATGGAGGTTCGCCATCTTCGGCCAAGGGAAGGACGTCCTCACCCACGTGGCGCGGCACACGCGGCATCGCGAAGTTGTCACGACCGAACGCGTCGGGCAGGAGATTTCGCGTCACGGTACCCGATTCGTGTCCTGGTCGCTCACCACACCCAGACGTTGATGCTGGCCGGGCCCAGCGGCGTTTGGTACCCGTGCCCGAATTCCGGGACCTCGAAATCGGCGATGCGCACCTTTTCGTCGGTCTCGTTGTTGTCCGTCAGGTCGAGGTAGCTGAGCTGGTAGTATGTGGCCGGAAAGGCCGCGCCCTCCGGAAAGTTCAAACGGATCGGGATCGGCTCGTCCAGGTTGAGGTTGAACATCACCAGGGCGCCGCCGCTTTCGCCGCGAAAGGCGTAGGAGGCGAGATCCCGACCGTTCTCGAAGGCACCATTCTCCCAAACCACCCCGGGCCACTCCGGCAGGCGGCCGCGGTGGCGGGTCACCAACATGTCGCCCTGCAAGGCCATGTTACAGAGCTGTAGCGCCAGGAAGGTCGGGCGATCCAGCCGTGGTTCGCTGAAATTGCGCACGGCGCCCCACAGCAACACGGATTTTTGGTCGGCGCGACGGAAGCTGTATTGGCCCAGGTTGTAGAAGCATTGATCGCGGATGTCCAATTCCGCCAACAGGTTGAGCATGTGGAACGCCATACCGATGCCGGCCCCGGCCGAGGGGGTCAGGCGGTCCAGCCACGCCTGGGTGATCTCGCCCTCGGTGGTGTGCAGGTTGGTCTCGTAGACGCAAAGCGGAACGGGGTGCCCCGAGCCGTGCAGCATGTCGTGATTGGCGCGCATCATGCCGTCGCGGGTTTGGGTGCGTACCTCCTCGAACAGCTCCGCGAAAAATTCGCGCGCGCTGTCCGGCTCGTCCTCGTCGAAAGCGAGGTAGGGCGCGAGGGTGAAGGCGTCGTGCGCCGCGCTCTGCGCCTGGATGGTACGGTTTCTTTCGCCCGTGATGGGCTGGCCGCCGAGAATCACCTGATAGCGATCGGCCCGGTAGTGGGGTGACTGCCGGGCCCGGGTGAACAGCCGCAGGCCCCGTTGCCCGTAGGCTGCCGGATCTTCGAAGGTTCCGCCCCGGAAGGTGGGGTTCCAGGCCTCGTTGCCCAGTTCGAGGTGAATCTTCGGGAATGTCTCGATCCAGGGTTGCCTGAAGCCTTGGCGGCGGCGCAGGGAACCCATCGCGGTGTCGTCGGCACCGCCGAGATAGGCCAACAAGCGGGTGATCTCGTCCTCGGAGAAGGTGATCGGCAGGATGATCCAGGGCTCGGCTTCGATCTCGCCGCAAAGCGCCAGAAAATGGTGGAGCGGGTAGCTGATCGGATCGGGCTCCGGCGACCAATAGCTGTAACCGTGCATGCGGCGGCCGAAGGGTTCGGCCAGGAGGTTGTCCAGGGTGTCGCCCATATGGCCGATGTGGTAGCGAAGGATGCCCGGTCTCAGGTCGTGCAGGGCCGCGACCACTTCTTTCCGGAACGCGGTCGGGTTGGGCGGGTCTTCGGCGCGCGGCAGGCGGACGAGCGACACGTCGTCGAGCAGCACGTCGCCGGTCTCGACTTCGAAACTCAATTCGAGACTGCCGGATCGACTGTCGCGTGCGATGGTGAACGGCAGGTGAAACCGCTGCCAGGTTTCGCCGACCTCGGTTTTTCGTTCCAGCCAGGGTCGCAGCGGTTCGACCAACCGCTGAAAGGTGACGCCCAGTTCGGCCGGACCGGAATGCGATCGCGCCGAAAACGAGAGCCGGTAGTTGCCGCGCAGGCCCAGGAAGGGTCGATCGCCCGCTTTCAGGGTATCGGCCATGGCGCGCACCACCGCTTTGCCCGGTGGTCCCGGCGATCGCAGGCGCAGCGACTGGCGACCGGGTGAGTCCGGCCGGGCCTCACCGGTTTCCGTGGTGATGCGGCCGCCGTTCTCCGCTTCCGCCCACCAACCGCGATGACCGTCGCCGTCGCGACTCATGCCCAAGATCAGGTGATCGCCTGGCGCGAGGATCAAGTCTCTGGTGGACAAGGTGAAACGGCCGGGACGTCGGTCCTTGCCCGCTTTGAAATGGGCGATGGTCCCGGTTTTGCCGAGGGCCGCCCCGTGAATGACTTCGAAGGAGGCGCCGTCCCAAAAGTTCTCCGGCCAACCGGAAGCCGGCGGACTGGTCGAGAACCAGCCGGCCCCGCTCGCCGCCACATCCACCACGGATCGAAATTGCCACCCCTCGAAGCCTGGATTCAGGGAGACCAGGTTCCGCAGCACCTGTTCGGGTCCCCAATAGGGTTGGCCGGTCATGTTGATGCCGAAGCGCTTGACCTTCGCGACCCGCACCTCGTCCGTGATGTGGATGTCGATGGCGTCCTGTTCGGGTTCGAGATGCGCGGTGGTCGGTTCGCTGCCGAATTGGCAGCTCGCGCAGAGCACCAGCGCCAAGATCGGCATCGGGCAACGGCGAAGGCCGGAGCCGCGCGATTGGCGACGCCGGCGTGCTTTGCGTTGGAAAGGGAAGGAGACCAGAAACATGATTCAACTCCGGCGCGAGAACCTGCCGGTCAGCTTGGCGGACATCGAGCGAATGCGGCCACGTTCTTCCTCGTTGAAAAAGAACCAGGAAGCGAAACCGCTCAGCAGGCAGTAGGAGATACCCGCCGGGATCAGCAGGCCGAGCGTGATCCAGCGGTTGTCCAGGTAGGGTGCCATCAGCGGTCGGAACGGCAGAAAGACCAGGCCGCCGATCAGGTAGGGCACCAGGCCCGGAATCATGGCCTCCTTGAAATGCTGCCATTGGGAGATGTGGAAGCGCAGGTTGGCGTAGACGAGGTAGATGATCGAGGCCAGCAGTTGCGAGCCGCTGACGACGATGGCGAGGGTCACCGCCGACCAGCCCGACTCCAGGTAGAAGGCGGCCGGCAACATGACCGCCAGGACCACTGCGTGAATCAGCGGGAACAGCAATTCGCGCTGGGGCTGGCCGATGCCCTTGAACATCGAGCCGGCGGGGCCCGTCAGCGTGTGGAGGTGGACCGGCAGCGGGAAGAGACTCATCAGCAACACGGCCAGTTCGAATTTAGGATCGTTGCCGACCCAGGCGGCCATCACCGCGAACGAAAACCACACCATGAAACCCATGATGATGCCGGTGATCAGGCTGGTGTAGCGCGATCCGTCGAGGTAGAGCCGACTCAGGTCGCTCGGATCGCCGCCCTGTTCCAAATGGGTGGCGGCCGGGAACAGCGCGTGGTTGATGGCGGCGGGAATCGCGGTGGCCATGCGCGGAAATTTCTCGCCCAGGTCGAACAGCGCCACGGTTTCCACGTGGAGTTGGAGTCCGGCGATCAGGCGCTGAACGGAACCCAGGAACATCGAGAGCAGGCCGGTGAGCTGGACGATGCCGCCGAACCGCACGAAATAGTTCACGAACGAGCGGTCGATGTAGCCGAAGCCGATACGGAACCCGGGCAGGGCGCGATAGGTCAGCCAGGCGTAGGTGACGGTCGTGAAGATGTAGCGCGCGGCGAAGGCGTAGAGCAGGGCGTAGACACCGAAATCGAGCAGGAACAGCGCGATCACCAGGACCCATTCCAGCATGAAGGAGGCGATGTAGACGCTGCGTTCCGCCACCAGTCGATTGAGCCCGGTGAGCACGTACTGAAAGGCGCCGAAGGTCAGATCGAGCATGAAGACGGCCATGGTTCCGAAAAACAGGATGAAGGCCGTCTCGTGGAGCTCGGGCGCCACTTCCAGTTCCCGAATCAGGTAGGGCATGCCGAACCAGAGGCCGACCAGGGACACCGCGGCGCCGGTGCAGGTGATCGCCAGGCCGGTGGAGATCAGGCGGTTGATGCTCGTGATGTCGTCTCGTTTGAAAAACACGCCGACAAAGCGGATGTAGGCGTTGGAAATGCCGAAGGCGCCCATGCCGAAGTAACCGATCAGCATGAAGCACATGCCCCAGATCCCCAGGGTTTCCAAAGAGATGAACACCAACGAAATCGGGGGGATGAAAATTCGCGTCACCAGGTACAGCGCGTTGGCGACCATCGAGATCATCACGTTCTTGGAGAGCGAATCGCCGGACGGTGCCGCATCGGCGGCGGGCGGTGCGTCTTCCGGTTCGGGTGGTTCGGGGTGGGGAATGTCGTCGGATGCGAGGACCTGTTCCTGGAATTCGGGGTGAGAGGCGCTGCTCTCGTCGGCATTCAAATCACGAGGATCGCCGGCCATAAAGCCCTCTCATTTATACTCGATAATCTTGCCGCCGCGATTGCGCATGCGGTTTAGGTGGTACTGGATCTGGCCGCACATCACGGGCATCCACACCAGGTGGGCGTGCATGCCGTAGAGCAGGAGGGTGCCGAAGGGCAATTTGCGCCAGCGGTTCTTGGTGATGTTGCGCGCCACCAGCACCGCGTAGCCCAGGGCGATGGGGATCAGGGCCCAGAGCTTCAGCAGGGCCAGCAGGGCGATGGCGGCACCCATATAGACCAGTGACTGGACCCAGTTGTGCTTGCTCTCGCGGCCGAAGGTCTCGCCGGCGGTGAGCTTGGCGACCTCGGCGTAGGCGTGGCCGGCGCGGTAACACCGCTTCCAGTAGCCGGCGAACTTGGAGATGTTCAGGTCGTGCCCGGTCATCATGGCTTCGATGGTGTAGATCTTCCAACCGTTGCTGCGGATGCGATGGCACAGTTCGGGTTCCTCGCCGGCGATCAGATCTTCCTTGTACCCGCCGGCCTGTTCCAGGGCTTCCTTGCGCATCACCGTGTCCCCGCCGCAGTACTGGCTGTAACCCGGATGGTGGAGCCACTCCAGGTCCAGAATGCGGTTGTAGATCGAGGCTTCCGGGTGAATCTCCTTGCGGAACCCGGAGACCGCCGCCACGTCGTCGTGTTCTTCGAGGAACGCGGCCGCCTGGCTCAAAAACGAGGGCTCGACGATGGTGTCGCCATCGAGGAAAAAGAGCAGTGGCGCCTGGGCCGCACCACAGCCGGCGTTGCGCCCCTTGGCCGCGGTGGGCTTGTCCGTGTCCAGCTCGATCACGCGGGCGCCCAGTTTTTGCGCCTGGTCCACGCTGGCGTCGGTCGAGCCGCTGTCCACGTAGATGATTTCGTATTGCTCGGGATCGAAGTCCATGTCCTTGACGGACGTGATACAGCGAATGAGGCGTTCGCCTTCATTGCGGCCGATGATAATCACCGAAACCTGCACAATTCACCACCTTTGGCTTGGCCGCAAACGCGGCTCCCATGATATCGAGGATCGAAGATACCCCACGGTGGGGTGCCACACGCTACCGCCGGGGTCCGGCGCGTACCGGCGCCTTGACGGCATCGTCGTGCGCGGTGCGATCCGTGCGGGCCGGGCACCGCGGTCGGGGTGGGCGTGCCGTTCACTTTGCGACGTTCCCGCTGACCGCGGTCTTGGCGCCGGCGGTCTCGCTCTTCCCCAGAAGGCGTTTCAGGTCGGCGCGCAGGTCGAGCGCATCGCGCAGGGCGTTGACGACTTGACGGGCCAGGTGGAAGCGGGGGTTGCCGCCCTCGTACTCCACGATCGCCTTGGAAATGTAGCCGCCCGCGAACAGCGGCAGGTCGTTGGCGATGATGGCGCACTTCTTGACGCCCAAGCCGCGCAGAATGGTCATGCCCTTCTTCAATTCGCCCGGGTTGTTGTTGGGGGAGACGACCAGGATCACCACGTCCGAAAGTTTGCACAGCAGTTCCGCTTCCGAGTCCTTCAGCAACGGCGGGGCGTCGACGACCAGCAGGCCGGTTCGCTCGCGTAACTCGACCAGCAGGCGCCGCAGTAGCTGCTCGTTGGAGACCGAATCCTTGAGGTGGTGCTTGGCGAAATGCAGGAACTCGTTGCCCTGGGGCGAAACCCGGAGTTTGAGTCCGAAGAGTTGTTCCAGTTCGGGATCCAGATCCAGTTCCTTGGCCTTGAGTCCCCATCCCTCGGTGCGGTCCTGGAGTTCCTCGCCGCTGCCCGAGATCTCGATCAACGAACCGGGCCGGCTCATCCGCTCGAGGTGGGTCATGCAGTTCAGGGCGATCGAAGTGACGCCGCACCCGTGTGAGAGCGACACGACCGTCAGGATGTCGCGCCGGTCATCGGAACTCTTGGGGGTGAAGATCTTGGGGAAGAAGCGGCGGAACTGGTCGGCGTGGTAGCGTTCCGGCGCGTCGCGCAGCAGTTGGCCCGTGTCGTCGAGGTGCTCGACGTGGGGCAGGACCCCGGTAACCGGCGAGCCCACGATCTGGGCGATGTGGCGCGGATCCACGATGTTCGGTTTGAGGAAATCCAGGGCGAAGGCCAGGAACAGGCCGGCCGCGAAACTCAAGCCGCAGACCGCGATCAGCAGCAGCTTGCGCTTGTCCTTCTGGGGGCCGAGCGGCGAGGTCGCCCGCGAATTCTGGCGAATGCGGCTGGGTGCGTTGGATTCCAGCGAGAGATCGTCGATGCGAGACTGGATGACCTGGATCCGTTCCTCCAGGTTGGCCAGCTCGACCTTGGTCTTGGCGGCACGCAGGAAGTCGGTGGTCGTACCGATCAGCAACTGTTTTTCCGATTCCATGCGGGTCTCGAGTTCGCGTTCGGTGTTGCGGCGGGTGATCAACGAGGCTTCGGCCTCGGCCAGTTCGACCTGCTGCTCGATATCCATCCGGCCGCCGTAGATGTTCTGTGCCTCTTCACGCGAGGTTTGCTCGGCGTTTTCCAGGCGTATGCGGGCCAATTCCAGGCGTTCCACCATGCGCACGTATTCCGGGTGATCCGGCTTGTAGACCGTCTGTCCCTCGCGAACCGCGGTCTCCAGCTCCCGCAACGATTCGCGAATGCTGCTGATGCTGCCGTCTTCCTGCACGTACTGGCGGATCATCGGATCGATGCCGAGTTCCCGTTCCTTGGCGCCGGAAAAGGCCAGAGCCTCGTACTGGTTCTCGGCTTCGAGGCGGTTGATGTAGGCTCCGTTGAGGGCGTCGCGCAGGAAGGCGATGTTCAGGTCGTGGGGGTTGGCCTCTTCCGCGAAATTGTAGGTCCCCAGGTTGCGGGTGTACTGGGCCAGGCGCTCGTAGGTCTGCTGCAGTTCCCGTTGGCGCAGGTCCAATTCTTTTTTCAGGAACTCGATCCGGTTCAGGTTCTGGCCCCGCTCGCGGGCCTTGTGGCGTTCCAGGTAGGCGTCGGTGACCGCGTTGACCACCACGTCCAGGTCGCGCTGGACCGTACTCTCGGCCCGAATCGTCACCAGGTGGGAATCGCGAACCGGGGCGACGTTGAGCATGCCGCGCAGCAGGCGCAGGGTGTCGCCTTCCTTTTCACCGGGCGTCAACTGGGCGTTGGGCAGATCCATCTTCTCGATGGCGTAGGTCAGGGTTTCGTCGTTGACGATGTAACTGAGCTGGGTGTTCACGTAATCCGTGTAGGCCACCCGCGATGCGAACCGCTGTTCTTCCTGGAACACCAGGATCCGCGATTGGGTTTCGCCGATTTCGATCACCGCCTCGGCCTGGAAACTGGGTTTGACCTTCAACATCACGGCCATGCCCAACAGGAAGGTGCCGGCGATGCCGCACAGCACGATCAGCCGCAGGTGGCCCAGGACCGTGGCGATCGGGTGGATCGGTTTGAGTTGGAATCCTTGTTCGTCCGCCATAGCGTCGCCGTATCCTTAACGTTTCCCGGAGGTGCCGCCACCGTCGTCGGCAATCGCCTCGCGGATGACCAGCAGGCTGGTGAAGGGGCTGATGGCGCTCAACAGGTACTCGAGCCGGGCCAGGTTCTTGCGCCGCACGTAGAGGATGTCGCCATCCCGGAGGAGGAAATTCTTGCTGTAGTCGCCGCGGTAGAAGGCGCCCATGTTGATTTTGGTGACCTGGGCCTGACCATCCACCTGACGGATCAGGGCCACGTTGCGCTTCTTGCCGTCCTCGGTCAGGCCACCGGCCTGCATCAGCGCGTCGAGGAACGACATGTCGGCCGTGATTCGGTAGACCCCGGGATCGCGAACCTCGCCCATGACGTAGACCAGCGGGTCGCGTACGTCGGGGATGTACACCACGTCGCTGTTGGTGAGCGCCAGGTTGAGCGACATGTTGCCGCCGACCAACAACTCGTTGAGGTCGACCCAGATGATCTGGTCGCTGCCGCGAATCACGGCGCAGCGTTGCAAATGGTTTTCGCGATCGCCGGCGGGAATGGCTCCGGCCAGGGACAGGGCCTCCAGCAGGTTGGGGCGTCCGCGAAAGTTGATCATGCCGGGGTTGCCCACCCGGCCGAGCACGAACACCCGGTTGTTGTGGTATTCGCGAATGCCGAAATGGACCAGCGGGTTCACGTACCGTTCCGCGAAGGCCTCTTCCAGGATGAGTTGCGCTTCCCTGCGGGTTTTTCCGGCCAGCTCGAGCTCGCCCAGGATCGGAATCGCGATGTGACCGGTGGGATCGATCAGGTGTTCTCCCGAGACCCGTTCGTCGCTCCACATCCGCACTTCCACCAGGTCGCCCGGGCCCATGCGGTAGGCTTCGGAAACCGAGGCGTTCAGGCTCTCGATGGTCATTTGGTCGGCGAATTTGGTGAAGGCCGGGCGCACCGCCTTTTTGAACGAACCGTCGTCGTTTTCGTCCCCGAATCCAAAACAGGGGATCGCGGCACACAGGACCGTGATGACCGCCAACATACGAATGAGGCGTGATGACATGGTGGGTTGCATAATCATACCGGGGGCGCGGGCAGGAAGGTCGACAAAGACCTAGGCCTTCGCGCTTTCCATGGAATCGTGAATGTCGCAGATCCGGTCGAAACGCGTGATTTGCAGCAGCAGCCGGACTTCCTGGCCCACGTGCACGAGACGCAGTTTCTTGTTGGCCTTGCTGCTCATCTTCAAGGCGGACACGATCACGGAAAGACCTAGAGAGTCCATGAAGTCGCATGCCTGGAAGTCCAGAATGATCAGGTCCGTACCGGAATCGAACGCTTCGTTGACTTTCTTGCGCATTCCGGACAGGGCGGCACCATCCATTCGCTTGGGCATTTCGATAATCACTGGTTCATTGGCCATAATTGGGATCGTCCTTTCACCCGGGGCATGTGCATGCCCTAAATTCTGAGTTCTCGGGTTGCATGATTGAGAATGCCTAATACTAGATCGAAAACGGGATGGGAATCAACCAAGGGAAAGCCGGGATTCGACCTTTCTGTCGGCGCCCGGATTTAGGGGCGAAAGCGGTGTGCTCCGGGGATCAGGGCCTTGAAAAGCAGCCGCAGATCTTCCTTGAAGGATCGTGTCGCATTGTAAAAAATGGCGGTGGCGAGAATTTCGTCGCGGCCGTTGTTTTCCTTGCCGAGCTGTTGCACCATGCCGGTGCAACCGACCTTGCCCTTGAGCAGGTCCTCGCGCCATTCTTCTTCGAGCCCTTCCAGGTCTTCCCTGCGAAGCGGCGGATTGCCCACGAAACCCAAATGGCCCCTGGCGATGTCCAGCAGCGACGGCAGCACGTCCAAGGCGAACAGGCCGAAGTTGAAGCGGTGCCAGCGGCGCCACTGGAAGTCGTATTCGCCGCGCAGGTTCTGTTTGACCGGGTGGCGCAGGATCGTTTCGGTCACCGTCCAGCTTCCCCGGACCAGGCGATGCAGCACCGACAGCAGCAGGATCGGCACGAACATCAGGATGGCCAGCAGAATGGCGAGCGTGCGTTCCAGGCCCATGCCCCAGGGGGTCGGTCGGGTCAGGTCGCCGAGGATCGAGGGATCGTCCATGATCAACGAAGACTTGTTCTCCAGGTCCAGCACGAAGTTGCGGCACACGTACTTGCCTTCGAAGCTGGTGTTCTCGCCGATGTAGGTGCCTGGCGCCACCACCGAATTGGCGATGTGGGCACCGCTCTCGATGAACGAGGCGTCGCCGATGAAGGCGCCCGGGCCGATGTGGGCCGAGCCCTTGATGAAGGCACCGTCGCCCACCAGGGCCGGAGCTTCCAGGATCGCCCGGGACGAAATGTGGCAACGCCGGCCGACGCGCACGCCCTCGTGCAGCTCGGCGCCCTTGATTTGGAGGTAATCCGGGTGTTCCTGCAGGACGCGGTTCATTTCTTTATAGTCTTCCACCGACGAAATGCGTTGGTTGAACGCCTCGACCGTGACGCGCTCGATGTGCGGCAGGTGTGCCAACGCGGCTTCACACAGGTCTTCCATGAAGGCCGCCTCGGTTTTTTCCAGCAGCCTGTCCAAGTCCTCGAGCGTCAACAGGATGACCGGCAACTGCCGCGCCTCTTGGCCGTCCTCCCGCTTGCGGAAAAAGGCGGTGGAGGTGTCGATCTCGGCCGGGAAGTCGAATCGCATGACCGTGGCACCGTCCACGAGCAGGATGCGATCGCCCATGCCCGCCAGGTTCTTGCGGATCAGCGACGGCAGATCCAGGAAGTCGGGATCCAGCGAGACGGAGACGTCCGTGCCCCAGCGCGCGCCGCTGCCCACCAGTTGCTCGGTTTCGCGGGGGCGGTCGCCCAGGCTCAGGCGAATCGACTTGAAGCCGCTGTCGCTCAGCCACTCCAACTGGTGTTCCACCAGGTAGCGGTTGCCGACGCACAGCAGCGGCAGCGGCAGCATTTTGGTCAGGCTTTGGGCCGTGCGTTCGGCACGGTCGTGGATGAGTAAGCTCGAAACCCCGCGATCCGTGATTTCCAGGGGCATTTAAGAGGCTCCTTTTCCGAGAATTACCGCGGGAATCGTCTTGAGCAACAGCTTGATGTCGTTCCACAGAGACTCGTTTTGAATGTACTCCACGTCCAGTTTGACCTGGTCGTCGAAGGGGATGTCGCTGCGGCCGCTGACCTGCCAGATGCAGGTGATGCCCTGCTCGGCTTCCAGTCGGCGTCGCTCTTCGGAGGTGTAGAGGGCGACCTCGCGGGGCAGGGGCGGACGCGGGCCGACCAGGCTCATGTCCCCGCGCAGGACGTTCCACAATTGCGGCAGCTCGTCGATGCTCAGTTTGCGAATGATGCGGCCCACCGACGTGATGCGGGGGTCGTTTTTCATCTTGAAGATCACGCCGCCGGTGCTTTCGTTTTGCTGCATCAGTTGATCTTTCATCTTGTCGGCGTTGACGACCATCGAGCGGAATTTCCAGAACTTGAATTCGCGTCCGTGGCGGCCGATGCGGATCTGGCTGTAGAAGGCCGGGCCGCCGTCGCGTTTGATGATCAGGATCAGGAAGATGAACAGGGGCGAGAGGCACAGCAGCAGGAAGGAGGAGGCGAAGATGTCGAAGATCCGTTTGAGCCAGTAGAAGGACCCGGTTCGCATCTTCAATATATACTTGCGCCACATCACCTTCAGGACCATCAGGGCCGAGGTTCGATTGCCGTAGGTTTTGGTCAGGGTCCGCAACAGGCGATCGTGTTCTTCGGGTTCTGGTCGCGCGTCTTTCATGGTGTCAACCTCAGATCGTCGGCGCTTGCACCCGCTAGGCGGGTGGGGGTACGGTGGTTGCCGGTGAAACGCGGGGCGCGGTCCCGTTTCGGCCCGGCCGCGGCGGTACGGTGCGATGTACCGGAGTGGGCCGATGGCGATGGGGACGAATCATGGAGCCGAAGGCTGGACCTGGGTTTCACGGGATCACTCACTGATCGATTTTGGCTTTCGCATGCGGCAGCTTTTCCGGGTGCTTGCCAAAACGCATGACGTGCCATAAGAAGACGAAATTTCCGATGACGTATCTTTTCCACAGTCGGCCGGGCTCTTGAATTAGACGGAATAACCACTCCAGGCCAAGCTCGCGCATCCATATCGGCGCTCTGGGTATTCTACCCGAAACAAAATCGAAAAGCCCACCCACGCCCATGGCCAAATTGACGGTCAAGTTGGGCCAGTGGGTGTCGATCCACCGCTCCTGACGGGGAACGCCCATGGCCACCAGCAGGATGTGTGCACCGGAGGCGTTGATTTCCTCCACCACGGCGGGCATGTTCTCCGGTTCCACGAAGCCGTGGCGGTAGCCGCAGATGCGCAGGTCGGTATAGGCGGCGTTCAGGTTTTCCACCATGGCGTCCACCACGCCCGGCTGCGCGCCGAACAGGTAGATCCCGATTTCCGTGCCCTGGATCCGTTCGCACAGGGCGGGGAAGAGGTCGGTACCATTGAGGTTGTCCTTCATCTGGGTGCGCAGCAGCTTGCAGGCGACCTGCAGCCCGATGCCGTCCGGGAAGATGTAGTCGCTGCGTTCGAGGATTTCGCGGTAATCGGCCTCGCGGATGGAGATGTTGATGCAGTCGGGATTGACGAAGGCGATGCGCTCGTGCTTCCCGACGCGGCAGTGATCGATGATCTGGTCCAGGGCTTCCGGCAGGGTTTTGTTGGTCATCTGCAGGCCGAACATGTCCAGGGTATCCGGCGCCTCGACCTTGTCTTCCGGCGCGGTGCCCAACAGGGCCGCGGGCACGGCGCGGGCGGCCTTGCCCATCTGGGTCTTGAGATCCGCCCGTTCGGTATCCTCGACGGCCAGCTCGGCCTCGCTGGCGAAGGCGATGTTGGTCCGGGACTTGATGAAATAGGAATGGACCAGGCCCGGCCTGGCGTCGAGCCGGCGCAGGAAGCGCGTCGGCAGTTGGCGCGCCTGACCGGGTTCCAGCGGCGCGGGCCCCACCAGGCTCATGTCGCCGCGCCAGACGGCCCACAGATGGGGCGATTTGGCGACGATCGGGCTGTTGAACAATCGGACCAGCAACCCCCCGGGAAGTTGGGTGGCCTCGGCCAGTTTGAAGGTCCGGGCGCCGCGACCCATGACCTCGCGCCATACCAGCCAGTCGTGCCCCTTCAGCTTGGCGAGCAGGTAGTGGGCCAGCCAGAGCGGCCACAACAACAGCAGCAGCAGCAGGCTCACGACCCAATCCACCACGCGGGACAGCAGGCCGACCGTTCGAAAACGCAAGCGGGAAACAACGACTCTGAATTTATTGAAAGATGCGCCCATGATCTCACTTTGGGAGGCGAACTGAACCATGTGGAACTCTTTTTCAGGGAAAAAAAGAGGGGGTGTGGGAACTCTGGAAAAGGACGAACATTTGGAATCGCGACAACCTGAATAAACCACGTTTCTTTCCATGGCGTCAAGCCGTCGCCTCACCGGTTTTGCACCCGTCCCGCGCGAGGCCGTCGGGAGGGTGTCCCGTCAGCGACGCGGCCGGGCGCGCACCGCGTACTGAAGGTAGAGGGTATCGCTTAACCAGCCCAGGGTCATGAGGTTACACAGGCGTTCGAAACGGCTGGTGGACTTGTTGATGCCTTCGATGACTTCGATGTCGTAGTCCTGTTCGTCGAACATTTCGAGAATGCTGCTGTGGGTGAAGAAGCGCAGGTGGGTGCGGTCCAAAATGCCGGCATCCTCGTAGCGCCATTGTTTCTTGACGACCAGTTTCCACATGGTTTCGAAATGGCGCACGTTGGGAATGGAGGCGGTGATCACGCCTACCGGGGAGAGCTTCGATTTGATGAAGCGAAGGACTTCGTAGGGGTCGACGAGGTGTTCCAGGACATCGTTGAAAATGATGCAGTCGAAGTGGCCGTCAGGCAGGTCGTACAGCGAGTCGGGGGCGCCGCCCACCTTGACGTTGTCCAGTCGGGTGCGGGCGATTTCGGCGGCCTCGGGGTCCAGCTCGATGCCCCAGTATTCACAATCGTATTTGTCCTTGACCTGTTTGCCGAAGGTTCCCGCGCCGCAGCCCACATCGAGGAAGGTCTTGGCTTTGGCGGGCAGGAAGTCGAGCATTTCGGTGCGCGGATGTTCGAAGTACATTTCCGGTTTGTCGGAAATTTGTTGAGGGATTGCCTCTTGGCTCATGGGTGAAGCCTCCGTTGGGTTCCGGTCAGATGCGTCGTCCTGGCGACGGCGCACGCCTCGACCGGATGGCGACGTGGCGGTCGCATCGAGCCGAATCGAAGCGGATGTTTTTCCGGATGGCCAAGATTATAGCAGGGGCCATGAACCGTCTCTACACGATTATCCCGAGCGCTCGAATTGGGGGTGGCGGAGGGATAAATTTCCACCACGGAGGGCGCGGAGGACCCGGAGGCCATGGGGTTCGGATGCGGGCCGATCGCCTGCGGTATCCGACGAATCGGTCCGGAGTACGCAGTGGCGGCTCCTCCTGGTTTTTGGCGATTGGGCGCCAAGGGGGTAACCAACCGAAGCAAAAAGCTAGGGCGTTCCCGCATTTGAGAGGGCGGCGCCATCACGGTAGATGCCGGGCCCGCCCAGGGCGCTGCGCCGACTCTTCGAAGTAACCAATCTCCAAAGTCCCCGCATCACGAGAGGGGGCGAAAGGCCTGTAGGTTGGCCCGCTGGGCCGACACATCGAAGTAACGTATTCAACGGTAGTAGGTTACGCCAAAGAGCGAAGCGTTTCGTGTTTGCAGTCACGCGTTCATCGAAGCCCGAACCCGCGAGAAGCCCGCATCACGAGAGGGGTGCAAGGCCTGTAGGTGGAGCAGCTTGCTCCACCAATCGAAGCAAAGTAACTCCATATTTTCAAACTCTTTAAGAGCGAAGCGCTTCGAGCTAACAGTCACGCGTTCATCAAAGCCCGAACCCGCGAGAAGCCCGCATCACGAGAGGGGCGAAAGGCCTGTAGGTGGAGCAGCTTGAGGCTGTGTGAAAACCCTGAATTCCCTCGTTTCGGCCTGCACCGGTTCTTTTTCTTCACCGGCCGTTCCGGCCGTTCCGCAACTTAATCCTTATCTTGTTGGCTTTGGGGTGATGGTTTCTGTCTCCTTTTTCTGGTGAGGTAGCACCTGATCTTTTAATTAGCTTGGTTAAAACAACTTACAACTCAGTCGCGGTATTATTCTTACAGAGCTTCCATCAGTCTTTCTTGTCCCATGATGTTGAAGAACCTCTTCATGTTGTAGGCCAGGGCCGCCAAGTTCATTTCTGTCCTCACGTTCTCCATTCCTTTCGTTAAGAAACTCCCATACTGGAAGCTCGCCTTTAGCACCCCAAACGGATGTTCCACCAGCCCTTTTCGGGCCTTTTGCAGGAAGCCCTTTTTCTTGCTCTCCCGCTCTAACTCCTCGATTTGATCTTCATATGCGCTTCTCTCGATCTGTCGACCGCTTTTTGCGGTGGTGCATTGATCTCTGAGCGGGCATCCTTTGCAAGCCTTCGTTTTATAGATGGTTTTCGCTTGTTCTGAGCTCTTCTTTTTCAAGGGCTCCAACACCTCTCCGTTCGGGCACGTGTAGGTGTTCGCGTCCCTGTCGTAAACGAATGCCTCTTTCGTGAATCGACCCGATGTCTGCTGCCGGGTTCTACAGGGAGGCACCCTCGGTGTAATCCCTTCATCCAAACACTTCGCCATTTCCTGATGGCTGTAATATCCTTTGTCCGCTACAACCTCGCACTTTTCGATCCCCAGATTTTCCTTTGATTTTAGGCTGATCCCACTCAACTGGTCTTTATCGTTTCGCGCTTGGTTGACATCCACCGCCGCCACCAGCTTGTGCTTGTGATCCACTCCGATTTGCACGTTGTAACCCACTGTCTTCCCATGCCTTCCCCTCATTGCACGGGCGTCCTCATCTGTAAGAGATACCTGACTATCTTGGCTCTCCTTCAACCGAGTTTCGGCCTCCTTCAATTCCTCCTTTTGCTCCGTCAACTTGCGGATTTTTTCTCTCAGCTCTTTCTTGGTCGCCTTTTGAACCTTTGCCTCTTTCTCGTCCTGCTTGGTCAGCTTTTCCAGGTAGTCTTCGATGCGTTCTTCGATCTGGCTTATCACCTTCGCCAAACGCGAGGCATTGAAGTTCCGTGCCTGGCTGTTGACTGCTTTGAACTTGCTGCCGTCAATACCGAGCAATTCACAGCCGAACAATTGGTTCTTTTTGCAGAGTAGGGTGAACTGGCGAAATACCCCAGCGATCCCCTTTTTGTTGTTCTTGCGAAAATCGGCAATCGTTTTGAAGTCGGGTTTCAGACCACGCATCAGCCACATCAGCTCTACGTTCCGATGGGTTTCCTTTTCGAGGCCTCGACTGGAACGTATCTTGTTGAGATATCCGTAGATATAGAGCTTGATCAGGTCCTTGGGATCGTAGCCAGGGCGCCCGGTTTTTTTAGGTTCGGAACGTACGAATTTAAGTTCTTCCATGTCGAGCGAGTCGACAAAAGCATCAATAAACCGAACCGGATTCTCCTCAGCAACAAAGTCGTCCATGAGGGGAGGAAACATCTGGGTTTGATCACGAGGAGTGCCTGAAATGTATCTCATAAAACACGGATACCTCACTTGTTTTAAAAGACTTATAGCACAAAATTGCGCAAAAATAAACGTAAAATACTGATAAATATACATGTTATGAGTTTTCACACAGCCTCAGCTTGCTCCACCAATCGAAGCAAAGTAACTCCATATTTTCAAACTCTTTAAGAGCGAAGCGCTTCGAGCCAACAGTCACGCGTTCATCAAAGCCCGAACCCGCGAGAAGCCCGCATCACGAGAGGGGCGAAAGGCCTGTAGATTGGCCCGCTGGGCCGACACATCGAAGTAACATCTTCAGCAGTAGCAGGTTACGCCAAAAAGCGAAGCGCACTCTTTCCCCGATCGTACCAAAGCGGAGTGACCTGCTAGCGGAGTCCCCGCATACGGACAGAGACGTCGTGCCTGCAGGTGGAGCAGCTTGCCTCACCGGCCCTGCTCCACCAGTCGAACCGACCAAACCCAAATCGAAATCAATCATCGGCAGATCCAGGGGCCCCACTTGCCCGCTTCGCTCTTTTCGCACTCTATCTCGGGAAGCCTGGGCTGCTACGAAGTGTCGGCCGGGCCGGCCAAGGTACCCCGCCGACTCTCAAAGAATGCGGGAACTCCGGGGTACCTTCCTGGTTTCCTTCGTTCCTGGCTTCCGGCCTGGCTTCCGGATTTTATCGTTGGCGTGCGACGCGCCTTCGGGTTGGAAGCGACATTCACTCGTGCAGGGAATGGACGTCATGCATCACCACCGATTCCATGCCGATGCTCCTGGCTCCGGTTTTCGGCTCGGATTCCGGCAGGTGGCATCGTCTTTCCTATTCCAGCAACCCTTCCAACGCGAAGGCCAGGTCGGCTGCCGACTGGAACCGTTTCCCCGGCGAACGGGCCAGGCAGCGGGTCAGAATGCGGGCGAGCGGGCGCGGTAACTCGGGCGTATCTTTCCCGCTCGTCTCGAAGTCCGGCGGATCGTCGCGCAGCAGGGCAACCAGCGTTTCGGCCGGCGTCGTGCGGGCGAAGGGCGCGCGACCGGTCAGCATCTGGGCGAACACGCAGCCGAACGAGAACAGGTCGGCGCGGGCGTCGCCGTCCTCGCCGTCGAGCACTTCCGGGGCGCGGTAACCCCCGGCCAGGGAGCTGAGACGCAGGGCGGTCAGCCCGCGCCGCCAGGGTTCCTCTTCGCGAGCGACCCATTGGCGCCGCAACAGGCCGGGTCCGAAACCCGTCAACCGCAGGCCCTCGCCGGTCAGCAGAATCCAGCGCGGGCGTAAGTCGAGATGGTAGAGATCGATCTCGGCCAAATTGCCGAGGATCTCCACCAGGGCCAGTCCCATGGTGATCGCCTGCTTCATGTCCAGCGGGCCCTGGGCGAGCCGGCGGTCCAGCGGGTGGCCGTCGGGTTTGCGCGCGACCAGGTAGTGGTCGTCGTGGGCGTTGTGTTCCAGATGGGGCAGCACCAGGCCGTCCGGACTCAGGGCGGTACATTTCTGTAGATCCTGGATCAGGCGCTCCCGGATCGTCTCCTCCAGGTTGGGCAGGGGCGAAAGCAGCACCTCCTGGCCATCCGCGTCGTGCGCCAGGAAGGTGGACGGTTCGCCGCCGTCGTCGATGCGTCGTTCCAATCGGAAGGGACCCCACTGGTGGCCCACCGCGGCGCGGGGCCGGCCGCGATCGGATGGCGCATCGGGTTCGGTCGGTTCGTCCGGAATCTCGAAGCGGTACCCGATGTCGCGAATCGTTTGGATGAAGGTCGGGTGGGGTGGATCGGGTTCCACCTTCTGGCGCAGGGTGTTGATACAGCGGTCGACGCTGCGCGAGGTCACCACCAGGTCGGTACCCCAGACGTGGTCCATGATCGTGTCGCGGGTCAGGGCGCGGCCGATGTTGCCTGCGAAAAACTTCAGCAGGTTGAATTCCTTGGGGGTCAGCGGTGTTTCCGTGCCGCCGCGATACAGTTTATGGCTCGAGAGGTTCAATTCGTTGTCGCCGAAGCGCACGATCTCCGGGATCTTTTCGCGCCGCCGTTTCAGGATGCCCTCGGCGCGGGCCAGCAATTCGCGGATGCTGAACGGCTTGGTCAGGTAGTCGTTGGCGCCCAGGTTCAGGCCGCGCACGATGTCGTTTTCCGTGCCCTTGGCGGTCAGGATGATGATCGGCATGTCCAGGCCGGCCTCGCGAATGCGCTTGCAGACCTCGTATCCGTTGAGGATGGGCAGCATGATATCCAGGACGATCAGGTCGGGTCGTTCGCGGAGGGCGGTTTCCAGCCCGCTCTGCCCGTCCGAGGCCGTTTCCACGCGGTAGCGCTTGAAACGGAAGTTGTCCTTGAGTCCGCGGAGCATGGTGGGGTCGTCTTCGATGATGAGAATCCTCTGTTCCGTCATGCAGGTCCTCTTCGAGTGGGGTGCCGGCCCACGTTACCATGATCCGAACGATGGTTGGAATGCCCATCGCCGGTTCGTCGTTGCTCCGATGAATCACTTGATTCCCTGTCGCCCCTGTTTTAGCGTTGGGGCGAGTTTCTGTATCGTTCATGCACCGCGATCCACCGCACGGTTCGGCGTCGCCTCGGCCGAGGTCCCGCTTTGTGTTTCGTGCATCGACCGGTTCGAGCCGACGCCTGTCGCGGCCGATTGCGAGCCTGTTTCCATTCCCCTAACCATTGGAGTGATTTTATGTTTCGTCTACCCGTTCTTCTCGGCGTGGCGCTGATGTCCCTGAGCCTGTTCGACGGTGGCGCGGCCATCGCCGGTGACGAGGACGTCGCCGCCAAGCTCGAGGCCCTGGCCAAGGGCGACCACCGTTCCGAAGACAACAAGGCGCGCAACGCCCATCGCCATCCCGTCGAGACCCTTTCCTTCTTCGGCGTGCGACCCGACATGACCGTGGTCGAAGTGTCACCGGGCGCGGGCGGCTGGTACCTGGAAATTCTGGCCCCGTTCCTCAAGGAAGAGGGCGCCTACTACGCGGCCTCCTACAACCAGGACGACGACAACGAGCGCCTGGTGAAGGCCCGCAAGCGACTCGACGACAAGTTGGCCGCCCATCCCGACCACTATGGCAAGGTGATCCTGACCGAGTTCGCGCCGCCGGCCAAATACGGCCTGGCCCCTTCCGGCACCGCCGACATGGTGCTCACCTTCCGCAACACCCACGGCTGGATGCGCCGCGGTGCGGCTTCCAAGGCGTTCGCGGCCTTTTACGACGCCCTCAAGCCAGGCGGCGTTTTGGGTGTGGTGCAGCACCGCGCCGATGCCGGTTCCGAGGCGCATCCCAAGGCGCCCAAGGGTTACGTGAAAGAGGACTACGTCATCAAGTTGGCCGAGCACGCCGGTTTCATCCTGGTCGGCAAGTCCGAGGTCAACGCCAATCCCAAGGACACCAAGGACTACGAGAACGGTGTCTGGCAGCTTCCGCCGGTGTTGGCGGGCGAGGGCGACAAGGCCAAGTACGAGGCGATCGGCGAGAGCGACCGCATGACGCTCAAGTTCGTCAAGCCCTGACCGGGTGTTGTCGGAGGCGATCGGTCGCCTGTTCGGCCGATCGTCTTGGAGGGTCTGAGGTTTTTTTCACCACAAAGGTCACGGAGGGCCCGGAGAAAAAACAAAACGGCCAAAAGCCGAGGTCGCCCGGAGTGCCCGTATTTGCAAAAGGGGCACCGTGCCAGGTAGGTTGGCCCGCTGGGCCGACACGTCGAAGGCGCTTGACCTCGACATGCGCGAAATGCGACAGGGCGAAGCTTCCAAGCATGCCCCGCAGACCCTCCCCGAAGCGAGCAACCTCGAAGAGCCCGCGAAACGAGAGAGCGCCCAAGCCTGTAGGTTCATCAGCTTGATGAACCCTTCGAAGCAACGGAAGCCACAAAACACCCCAACCGAAAAGAGCGAAGCACCCAAGCTCGCCCCACAAAACATCCCCGAAGCGAGCAACCTCGAAGATCCCGCGAGTCGAGAGAGCGCGGAAGCCAGTAGATATGTCCGCTCGGCCGTGAGCGCATCTTGGCAGGACCCGCATTCCGAAAAGCATCTAAACGCTTGGCGGTGGAGCGGGGGCGGTAAGCCAACTTGTTGCCAATCCAAGCACGTCTTCCAGGAATTTCCCGATCTCGGAGAATGGTGCCCTGCAGTGGGTGCCGGGCCCGCCCAGGGGGCTGGTCCGTGCTTTCGAAGTCGTAACGCCGAGCGTTCCGGCAGGTAACCAAGTGCCGTACCGTGTGGGTCAACGGGGGGCAGAAAGCCCACCAGAGGTACTTCCCTCGGCCCCCGATCGGTTAAGATGTTCCCATGAACCGACGCCCGGGCCACGGGCAATGCAAGGTCACGCAGGATGAACACCATGAACACGCCGCCGACGATTCGAGCCGCCAGACCGGAAGAGGCCCAGGTGCTGACCGAGTTGGCGCTGCGCTCCAAAGCATACTGGGGATATGATCCCGAGTTTATGGAAGCCTGCCGCGAAGAGTTGACGATCGGGCCCGACAAAATCCGCGACGACGTCTTCCACCACTACCTGGCCCAGCGGGACACGGACATCCTCGGCTTTTACGCGCTGGAAAAGCTGGCGCCCGAGGGAACCTTCGAGCTGGACGCCCTGTTCGTAGCACCGGAGCACATCGGCCAAGGCGTCGGTCGCGCCTTGATCGAGCACGCCAAGCAGGTCGCGGCACGAGTGGGCGGGCGGCGCTTGATCATTCAAGGCGATCCGAATGCGGAAGCGTTCTACCGCGCCGCCGGTGGCGAAATCACTGGACAGCGGGAGTCCGGCAGCGTTCCTGGCCGGTTCCTGCCGATTTTTACGATCGCCCTGGGCTAGCGCCCATCCATCGTGCGAGCGTTTCTTTCGCTTTTGACTCCTGTTTTCCCGCTTTCCCGATGTCGTGCGGAAAATTGGAACCAATGCCAAGCGATGCGTGTCACGTGCGTTCCATCCATTCCCTGACGGAATTCAAAACGCCTTCGTCGTCTCCTACTTGGCATTTGATTGGTTCTGCTGGAGTGTGATGTACGTCACGAAATTGGGCGCGGTTCGATCAATGCTCGAGACCTCGACGTGCATATCCATGAAGCTCGCAACAACTTATGGGCAAGGCAGCGAGGCTGCCGGACATTCGTGTCCCGGTCACCCGGCACTGGGGAGAAACACCCAGCGGTCCCGGCACATGGTTTCCCCGACCATGGGCTGCCGGCCTCCAACGCAGGAAGCGACACTTATCTATATCGTTATTGTAAAAGGAGTATGCTCTATGGATCGGATCAGGGGCGGCAATCCCGTTCAACATGCACAGGGTGGTCTGCAACAGCACCAACCGCAGATCAATCTTCACGTACCGGGCGCGATCTCGCAGCGCTTCGGTTTGGGGGACATCCAGGCCGAAACGCCTCGGGCGTTCGCGGAGGCCCTGAGAGACGCCTTGCAGGGGCAGAACCTGCCTGTTTTCGGCGACGATACAGCCCCAGCGCCCCAGTCCAAGGAAAACATGGATAATGCGTACATGAATCCCGTGGACTTTTTGGCCGGTCCGGAACACGACATGGCGTTCGTCATCACGACCGACCAAGACGAGAACATCGCCGTGCATTACCTGCGTCAACCGAACGGTGCGGCCAACGCCGAGATCTGGAACGGTGAGGCGTTCGAGGCGATCACCACCGAGCAGTTCGACGAGCGGTTCGCCGACTACGAGTACACGATCATTGCGGCCTCCCAGCGGTCCCACCTCGATTTGGATGCCGAGACCCATCAAGCCCACGGTCAGGACCTGGAGTTCTACCACTATCGCGCGGCCAACGACAACAGTCCCGACGGGACCGCGCCGTTCCACCACGAACGCCAGCAGGGCGCCGCATCGGGGTTGTGTGGCTTGCACGCGCTCAACGCCTTCGTGGGGAAGAACCAATTTTCGGCCGAAAATGTGGGGGAGCGCCTGAAGGGCATCATTGCGGAGGACCAGGGCATCGAGGCGGAGGAGGCCCTCGACCAGGTCTACCCCCGCAGTGTGGGCAACCTGGACGAGCACGACACCACCAACCTGGTGGGCATCAACCCACCCGACATGAAAACCCTGCTCACGCAATTGGGGAACGAAGGCACGATTCCGGCGAACCTGGCCAATATCGAAGTGACCGAGGTGCGCGAGGTGTACAAGGACAACGCCGATTTGGGACCGGTGACCGACCAGATCGGCGACCACGTGGACCGTTTCATGGTGGGCTACAGTGGGTTGTCGAAGCACTACGTCACGTTCCGCAAGGACGACGATGGCAAGTGGTGGATCATCGACCCCCAACGGAGTCGGCAGGATTCGTTTCCCGACCTGGAAAGTGCGCTGAACCGCGTCAAGCACGACATGAGCGGGGAGGAAGGCAGCAGCGCGCTGTTCTTCATCCCGCAGCGGGTGCAGCAGCCCCCGCCGAACCAAATGGTCTGAGTGGCACGGCCGGCGGGTCCAAGGTGGTGTTTCTTGGGGCAACATTGATCAGGAAGTCAGGAACGAAGGAAACCTGGAAGGATTTGCTGGTGCTCCGGGGTGGGTGCTTGATCCTGTCCTGGTTTCCGTTCTTCCAGGGTTCCTGATGATTTGCTCGGAGTCAGAGATGCGCAAAACGCGAAGCGCTTTTTGTTCTGAGTCGGTCAAACGGAGTTGGAAGGTGGTGCTGTCGGCCAAGTGGTGCGTTTTAGGTCCAAATTGATCAGGAAGTCAGGAATCAAGGAAACCCGGAAGGATTTGCTGGTGCTCCGGGGTGGGTGCTTGATCCTGTCCTGGTTTCCGTTCTTCCTGAGTTCCTGATGATTTGCTCGGAGTTAGAGATCCGCAAAATGCGAAGCGCTTTGGGTTTTGAGTTGGTCAAACGGAGTTGGAAGGTGGTGCTGTCGACCAAGTGGTGCGTTTTGGGTCAAAATTGATCAGGAAGTCAGGAATCAAGGAAACCTGGAAGGATTTGCTGGTGCTCCGGGGTGGGTGCTTGATCCTGTCCTGGTTTCCGTTCTTCCAGGGTTCCTGATGATTTGCTCGGAGTCAGAGATGCGCAAAACGCGAAGCGCTTTGAGCCCCGAGTTGGCAGGAAAGTGCCAGAATCGGGGGGAGTCAATCGGTTTGGCGTCGTTCGAGACGTTTCTTGGCGTCCAGGGTGAGGTAGTGATCTTCGCCCATGCGATCGGCCAGAGCCTGGTGTGCGGCGCGAAGCAGGCTCTGGGCTTGGTCCTGTTGACCGAGACCGTGGAGGATGTGTCCCTTGATGGAGTTGGCGACCTGATGGAATTCGTGCTCCGGCGGCAGGCAGTCGGCATAGATGGTGGCCGCTTCCTCGATCATCGGGAGCGCTTCCTCGGATTGGCCCATGTCGGCCAGCAAATCAGAGAGATCGATCAGCGTATCGGCGATCAGCGGGTGCTTGGGGCGAAGGATCTCCCGGCGTTTGGTGAGGACGTCACGATATCGATTTTCTGCTTCTTGAAGTTGTTTTTGCTTGATAAGCAATCGAGCCTTCACGTGGTAGACTTCCTGTATGAGCAAGGGGTTTTGAGGTTGGGTAATTTGGGCCTCTATTTTCCTAATGGTAGATTTTGCTTTACTTATTTGACTGCTTTGAGAAAGTAAATTTGCGAGTGCTGCTTGGACGGATATTAATTCTATGTTTCGGTTTTTTGGAAGTAATAAACCATGCTTGAGAGCTTGGCGAAAATGATATTCTGCGCGGGTAAGATTGTTTGTGGAATGATAGAGCCTCCCTAGGAACTTATTGCACAGTATGAGTTTTTTGTGATTTGCTCCTAAGGTTTTTTGGTATGTATTGACTGCTGAGTTTAGTAATGATTTAGATTGTTGGTAATTACCTAGATAATAATTCAAAATACCTAAATCTCTTAAGCAGTTAGCTATTCTTGGGTGATTGCTTTTGAATAAATTTTGACGTATTGATAGCGACTGGTAGTAGAGCGTCTCTGCTTTTTTGTAGTTGCCGTTATAAAGATAGGTTTTGGCAAAGTTTCCTAATGTCGTTGCATAATGTGGATGCGTATCGTGAAAAGCTATTTTCATTGCCAATACTGAATCAGCAAACAGCTTCTCAGCGTTAACATAATCGCCTCGATCTCTAACCATAGCCGCTAAGTTATGAAGTGTAACGGCTGTATCAGGATGGTATTCTCCGAGCGTTTCTCTGAAGATTTCTAAAGAGTGGCGGAACATAGTTTCTGCCTTATCGTACTCCCCCATTTCATGTAGGAGCCCCGCAAAAGCATCCATTCTGTTGGCTGTATATGGATGCCGCTTTCCAAAGGTTTGATAATCGATGGATAGGGCTTGATGAAAAAGCGACTCAGCGACTAAGTATTCACCTTTTTCTTGATGCAATTTTGCTAATTCTTTTAGAGCTTCTGCTACTTTTTTATGAGTTTCCCCATATAAATCTCTGTACATTCTTAAAGATTCGCGTCTCAGTGCCTCTGACGAATTGATATCCCCTAGGTATTTGTATAATCCTGATAATTCGGCGATATTGTTAGCTATCAAGGGGTGTTTGGAACCAAACACTTCTCGGGCTTTTTCTAAAGCAATTTGAGCTTCAGACTTAGCCGCCGAATAATTACCAGTTTCTCGAAAGAGAACTGCTCGTTCGGTTTGGATATTGATCAGGTACGGGTGTTGATTTTCAAATAAGTGATTAATAACAAGTTCCGCAAGATTGAAACTATCGATTGCTCTTTCATGATCACCAAGCTGTGTATACTGAGTACCTAAAAGTGCATACGTTACTGCCACTTCAAGATGATGTTTCCCATATAGTTCTTGTTTTATTTTGAGCAGTGCTATTAAATCATTTACCGATTTTTGATAATTCCCAAAAGCTGATTCCAGTTCTGCTCTTTCTTGACGAAAGGTAAGCTGCTCTTCGATGGGTAGCTTGGTTAGGTGTTCTGGTGGGATGTCATAGGCGGCTTTGGATTTGATGTAATTGCCTCGGAGAAACCAAAGCCTGCCCTGTGCCTGATTTATTCGCATTAGGGTGATTGAATTGGGTGTTTTTGCCCAACGTTGCTCCAAAACATCGAGACGCGTGCTGGCTGTTTTGTAATTGCCTCGAAGTTGTAGCGTTCGAATCAACTCTAACTCTATGAGTAAAGATTGCTCGGCCTCCAGAATAGATTTCTCCACTGCGCTCTCGAACAACGCTTGCGATTGTTCCAGGTGGCCAAGCGCGCGGTACACCTTGCCCATTGTGGCCATGAGGCGGACTTTGACCTCGGGTTCGTCAATCAGGCCCGTTTCGAGCTGGCGGCGGCCGTTCTCCATCACCTCGAAGGCGCTCACTTCGCGGTTCTTCGACAGGTTCGGATCGGTCTGCTCGAACATCGAGACCAGGAAGTCGGTGACGTGCTCCGCCGTGCGCTTCTCGCGGGAGATCACCCTTTGCTGGTGCGCGGCGTACACGGAAAACACCACCAGGAACAGCACCAAACCACTGGCCAAGGACAACGGCCAAGGGTTGCGCAGGACGAACTTGCGGAAGCGGTAGAGGGTGGTGGCCGGGCGGGCCTCGATCGGGAGGCCGCGCAGGTAGGCCCGCACGTCGGCGGCGAAGGCCTCGACGCTGGCGTAGCGCCGCTTCAGATCTCTCTCCAGGGCCTTGAGTGCGATGGTGTCCAGGTCGCCGCGCAACTGGCGGGTGAAGCGGCCGGTGGCCTCGCCCTCCTTGCCGCGGACCCGGCTGGGCCTGGTGATCGGTGCCTCGTTGACGGCGTGCATCACCCTGGCCAGGTTGCGCGGGTTCATGCGGTAGGGGCGCTGGCCCGTGAGCATTTCGTAGAACAGGACACCCAGGCTGTACACGTCCGATGCCGCGCTCAGGCGCTGGCCGTTGACCTGCTCCGGCGAGGCGTACTCCGGCGTCATCATCGGGGTGGAGAGTGCGGTGACGGTCTGTTGCTCGCCCGTGTCGGGGTTGAGCACGGCGGCGATGTCGAAGTCCAACAGCTTGGGCTCGCCCTCGGGGCCGACCATGATGTTGCGGGGCTTGAGGTCGCGGTGGATGACCATGTGCTGGTGGGCGTGGCTGAGCGCGTCGCAGATCTTCAGGAAGAGCTGGAGCCGGTCCTTCAGGTCGAGGTCGTGCTTGGCAAGGTAGACGTCGAGGGTCTGGCCGGCCACGTACTCCATCGCCAACCAAGGCTGGCCGGAAGGCAGCACGCCGGCGTCGATCAGGTGGGCGATGTTGGTGTGCTGGAGGCCCGAGAGGATTTTGCATTCCTTGCGGAAGAGCGACATCATCTTGGGGTTCCAAGTGTTCAGGGTCTTCAGTGCGACCTGGAGGTCGAGATCGTCGGCGCGGGTGGCCAGGTAGACGTTGCCCATGCCGCCGCGGCCCAGCTTCCTCTCGATGTGGAAGGGCCCGCACGGCGAGCCGGGCCCCAGCTCCATCTGACTGCTGAAAACCTCGTCCGACGCGGCCTCACCTGGTGGCACCTTGTTTACCGCCTCCTGGCTATTCGCCTGTTCGGAGTTTCTGGCCTGCTCGCTCTCTGGCAATTCGGTGCGATCCGGTGCGTCGCGCATCTCGTCGGAGGAAGTGCCGGCACCGACGTCGCCCTCGGCGCTGTAGGCCTGCACCCAACGCTTCAGAGCCTCGGGATCCCTGGCCTGGACGAAGCGAAAGAGTTGATCGGCGCGGCTCTCGTCGGTTGGTGTATCGTGGTCCGACATTTCGTGGTCCGACACTTCGGTGCCCGGGTCCTGATGGGCGACGTTACGAGGTCTGTCGGTCATCGTGGCGCTCACTGCTCGATTCGAGAAAGTTCGTTCTCTGATTTCCGGGCTTGGCGTTCTCGCGTTTGAAGGGACGGCCTTTTCGTCGATTCGTCACTCAAAGAGGGAGCAGCAGGTGAATACGTTCAAACGCGGCGGGATCTAGGTGGTTTTGTGGACTGGGGTTCTGGACGTTTGTCGAGTAAGACGTCGTTGATGTGGTGAATAGTCTGTGGAAGACGTCGTTTGTACGATATTTTACATGAAAAATGACAGCCGGTATCTGTGAAATGTGCGAGTAGCAGGTCGTATTGTTCCCAGGTCAGAACTTTATCGAAGCGAGCCGCATTGGCGTCCTTGCATTCCCGAGAGGGGTGCCGCGACAGTAGGTGTCGGGCCCGTTCAGGTCGCTGGGCCGAGCTTCATTGATGATATTTCCAACCGCCGTCGTAGATCGCGTTTTCAACTATTTATTCGAACGTCACGCACTTTCATTCCAGAGTCGCCGCCCAGACCGGGGCCCGGGTTTCAGGTCAGCAACTAATCGAAGCGAATCGCATAGGTGTTCCCGCATTCACGAAAGGGGTGTGGTGCAGGGCCGGTAAGGCCCGGTAGGTGCGCCGGCCCGCCGCACATTTTGAAGCCGACTGTTTTAATCGCGCCGACCCTCGAAAATATGTTGGAACTCCTCGCCTGGATTACTTCGACTAGTTCATCCGGCGGGCTTACCGCCCCTGATGCCCCTACCTGGCACGACGAATCTCTCGACTTTAGGGCACTCCAGACGGATTTGTTTCAAGAGAGAGCTCTGCACTAAAGAGGCGGGTGGCCAGCTCAATTTTGAGATTGGAATAGGTCGAAGCCCGCAGTAGCTGTTCCCGACATCCGAAGAGGTTCATCGTGCTGGGTCGGTAAGACTGGTTCGTGCTCATCCAGAAACAGGGTTTTTTTGAAAAGGTACCTCCGCATCGGTCGGGCTCCAAGCCCAACCTGGTGTGAGCAGTCATGTATCCATCTTGAATCATAGAGGCTACGATGGCGAAAAGCAGAGCTAACGTGTTCGTGGGGTGCTATCGCATGGATAGGAACCCTTCGAGATGAGTTGCTGTTTTGACTTTGATGAAGTTGTTTATGGGGTCTTTGTGACGAAATAATGTGTCAAAAAGATTGATTTTATCTTGAAATTAACCCTGATTGATGGTTTTTTAGATGTGAGATCCATTGCTTGCCTGCTTCTGTCCCTAAGAAAGCTGGCTTGCCCCGAGTGAGTTTTCATGGTGCACGATTCGTGTAGCGTGAACTACCCGAGAAAAGGAGTCTGTGAGGTGAACTTGCAAAATCCCTATGAAGTGACCACCGTGACCTCTGTCGACGTTCAAACCGACCTGGGTTTGACAAATCTCGAGTCGGCGACATTGGGGAAACGGCTTGCCAACCATATCCTCGATTTGATCGTGATCCAGCTATTCTTGTTTGGGTTGTTCGTCATTCTGGGAGTTCTGGAAATATGGATCCATGGGCAACCGGAATCCACAGAGTCGACCTTGGATGCCTTGGCCACACCGATCAGTCTGGGTTTCTATTATCTCTACTACACTGGTTTTGAATATTATTTGGGGCGGACCCCCGGAAAATTCGTCACTGGCACGCGCGTGATCGATGAGTCTGGCGAATCGCTAACCCTGGCCCAGACGGCGATTCGATCCCTATGTCGTTTCATCCCCTTCGATCCGCTTTCGATTTTCTTTTCGGATGAAGATAAGTGTTGGCACGATTCGTTGCCCAAGGCCATCGTGGTCTCCACCCGCTAAATGGTCCAAAAGGTGACTTCGCATGGATCGAGGATCGGGAGATGACCTTTCGTCGGGTTGCCTTATGTGGGACCAGACGGAACTGATTGTCTCTGGTGTGGATCAAAGACTTTTCGGAGAACCTTTCTTCATGCCGCGTGCCTAAATACTCCAGTATTGCGACTCCTGCCGGGGGTGCCATCGTCAACGGAGCTCTATGGAATATCTCGATTTCGGGGAGGGCGCTTCCGGTTGGTGCGATCACCGATCTCGAGGGATTTCTTCAAAAACACCCTCGCCACGAACACAAAGCGACGATCGAAGGATTGATTGCGAAGCTGAAAACGTTCGTCGACCCCTGAATTCCGGTCGTTGCCTCTCTCTGGGCGATACTTCTCTCAAGCAATTCTCAAGCGCTAAATAGTTTAAAGTAGGCGTGTTGTGCATTTTGTGGGAGGAAAATATCAGGAAGTCAGGAACCAAGGAAGCCAGGATGGATTGGGTCGTTCTCCAGTGTGGCCGCTTTTTCCTTTCCTGGTTTCCGTTCTTCCTGAGTTCCTGATGATTTGCTCGGAGTTAGAGATGCGCAAAACGCGAAGCGCTTTGGGTTTTGAGTTGATCAAACGGAGTTGGAAGGTGGTGCTGTCGACCAAGTGGTGCGTTTTGGGTCAAAATTGATCAGGAAGTCAGGAATCAAGGAAACCTGGAAGGATTTGCTGGTGCTCCGGGGTGGGTGCTTGATCCTGTCCTGGTTTCCGTTCTTCCAGGGTTCCTGATGATTTGCTCGGAGTCAGAAATCCGCAAAACGCGAAGCGCTTTTTGTTCTGAGTCGGTCAAACGGAGTTGGAAGGTGGTGCTGTCGGCCAAGTGGTGCGTTTTGGGTCAAAATTGATCAGGAAGTCAGGAATCAAGGAAACCCGGAAGGATTTGCTCGTGCTCCGGGGTGGGTGCTTGATCCTTTCCTGGTTTCCGTTCTTCCAGGGTTCCTGATGAATTGCTCGGAGTCAGAAATCCGCAAAACGCGAAGCGCTTTGAGCCCCGAGTTGGCAGGAAAGTGCCAGAATCGGAGGTAGTCAATCGGTTTGGCGTCGTTCGAGACGTTTCTTGGCGTCCAGGGTGAGGTAGTGGTCCTCGCCCATGCGATCGGCCAGGGCCTGCTGCGCGGCGCGAAGCAGGCTCTGGGCTTGGTCCTGTTGACCGAGACCGTGGAGGATGTGTCCCTTGATGGAGTTGGCGACCTGATGGAATTCGTGCTCCGGCGGCAGGCAGTCGGCATAGATGGTGGCCGCTTCCTCTATCATCGGGAGCGCTTCCTCGTGCTGGCCCATGTCGGCCAGCAAATCCGAGAGATCGATCAGCGTATTGGCGATCAGCGGGTGCTTGGGGCGAAGGATTTCGCGGCGTTTGGTGAGGACGTCATGAAATAGGCTTGCTGCGTTTTTTTGATCCCCTTTAAGACATAACAAGCGGGCTTGCTGGTGGTTGATTTCTGGGAGAAGAAGTGGATCTTGGGAGTCCTTTGCGTTGGCATATACTTTTTTTAGGTGAGACTCAGGCTCGAGAATTTGCCCCCTTATAATTAACACAGTGGCTAAGTTTAATTGGATAGACATCACTTGGTGGTCGTTGTGTTGTAGGATGTCTTGAGCTAGGAGAAATGATTTTTGAAAATGAAATTCTGCTTTATTAAGTTTGCCAAGAAAATGTGCTGATTTCCCTAGTGATCTTTGAATGCGAAAGGCGCTAATGGGATCCTGATTGTCAGAGTCTCTTATTGTTTGGGCTGCTTTGGTTATGCGGAGCCTTGCTTTGTGATAACTGCCTGCCGCATTTAAAATGTCCGATAGAATCAATGAGTTATATATGAAATGGGGATGATGACTTTTTTGAGTTTGTTGCCGTGTGTGGAGAGCTTTGAGAATCCATTCTTTGGACTCATTGTAATAACCGTTTGAGAATAGAACTTTTGCAATATTAGCCTGGACTGTCGCTACGTGTGGGTGATGCTCTCCGAAATGTTTCTTGAACTCAGTTAGTGTCTGCCTGAAGAGTATGCTAGATGTTTGGTAGTTTCGTTTTTGTTTGTATAGATATGCCAAATCATTTCTTTTGGAAGATATGTAGTAATTATTGCTTTCGAATATTTTTTCTGATAACGCTAGTGATTTTTTTAGAAGTGGTTCCGCTGAAGCAAAGTCCATTTTGTCTAAAAATAACTTTCCAAGATTGTTGAGCCTGTTTGCAAAGTGGATATGATGTTCTCCATATAATTTTTTATCGATGTTTAATGCTTGGTGATAGTAGACTTGGGCTTTATTGTATTCTCCTTGCCTTCGAGCTATTTGCGCCAGGGCATCAAGGTTATTGGCAATGCCTATGTGAAAATCTCCGTAAATGTTTCGATACATTGTTAGAGATTGAGCGTGGAGGTCTTTGGCTTTCTGATAATTACCGCGATATTTTGCAAGTGTTCCCATGCCGCTGAGAACTTTGGCTGTGTAGTGATTCTCTTCACTTAAGTGATTTTCTGTTAGTGACTTTGTTTTTAGGAGCATGTTTTCGGCGGCTGCATAGTCTCCTCTGAAGATGTGTAAGTAACTGTATTGAAAATATGCTTCGATTTGGTGTGGGTTCTGTTCGCCAAAAAGATGCTGGTTGATTTCTATGGACGCTAATAAATCTGTCTCTGCCTGGTTGTAATTGCCTAGCCAAATTGAGAATGTTCCTCTAGAACAATATGCGGTTGCAGTGTAAGAGTGATGGTCACCATATATTTCCGTCAATGTATCGATTAGTCTTGAAAGCTCATGCACTGCCTTGTGATATTGGCCAAGGTTGGCAAGAACATCGGCGTAAGCTTGGCGAATAAGGCATTGTTCTCTTGTTGGTAATTCTACAATGTGGGGAGAGAGTTTTTCAAAAACCTCTGCGGCTTCTATTGGTTTTCCTGTTAAAAACAACTGGTGGGCTCTCATGAGTGCTAGACGCGTGCGGGAGAACTTATTTAGGTTTTTAACTTGTCTGTCGACCCAAGTTTTTAGGCGTTTCTCGGAAGCAGAATAATCACCATGTAACTGGAGTTTTCGAATCAGTTCCGATTCGATAAAAAACGCTTCCTCTGTATCGGACTTCACTTGTTGCGAAGCTTCTTCCAGCAACTCAATCCCTTGATCTTGATGCCCTAAAGCGAAATACACCTTGCCCATGGTGGCCATGAGGCGGACTTTGACCTCGGGTTCGTCGATCAGGCCCGTTTCGAGCTGGCGGCGGCCGTTCTCCATCACCTCGAAGGCGCTCACTTCGCGGTTCTTCGACAGGTTCGGATCGGTCTGCTCGAACATCGAGACCAGGAAGTCGGTGACGTGCTCCGCCGTGCGCTTCTCGCGGGAGATCATCCTCTGCTGGTGTGCGGCGTACACGGAAAACACCACCAGGAACAGCACCAAACCACTGGCCAGGGACAACGGCCAAGGGTTGCGCAGGACGAACTTGCGGAAGCGGTAGAGGGTGGTGGCCGGACGGGCCTCGATCGGTAAGCCGCGCAGGTAGGCCCGCACGTCGGCGGCGAAGGCCTCGACACTGGCGTAGCGTCGCTTCAGGTCCCGCTCCAGGGCCTTGAGCGCGATGGTGTCCAGATCGCCGCGCAACTGGCGGGTGAAGCGGCCGGTGGTCTCGCCCTCCTTGCCGCGGACCCGGCTGGGCCTGGTGATCGGCGACTCGTTGACGGCGCGCATCACCCTGGCCAGGTTGCGCGGGTTCATGCGGTAGGGGCGCTGGCCCGTGAGCATTTCGTAGAACAGGACACCCAGGCTGTACACGTCCGATGCCGCGCTCAGGCGCTGGCCGTTGACCTGCTCCGGCGAGGCGTACTCCGGCGTCATCATCGGTGTGGAGAGCGCGGTGACGGTCTGCTGCTCGCCCGTGTCGGGGTTGAGCACGGCGGCGATGCCGAAGTCCAACAGCTTGGGCTCGCCCTCGGGGCTGACCATGATGTTGCGGGGCTTGAGGTCGCGGTGGATGACCATGTGCTGGTGGGCGTGGCTGAGCGCGTCGCAGATCTTCAGGAAGAGCTGGAGCCGGTCCTTCAGGTCGAGGTCGTGCTTGGCCAGGTAGACGTCGAGGGTCTGGCCGGCCACGTACTCCATCGCCAGCCAAGGCTGGCCGGAAGGCAGCACGCCGGCGTCGATCAGGTGGGCGATGTTGGTGTGCTGGAGCCCCGAGAGGATTTTGCATTCCTTGCGGAAGAGCGACATCATCTTGGGGTTCCAAGTGTTCAGGGTCTTCAGCGCGACCTGGAGGTCGAGATCGTCGGCGCGGGTGGCCAGGTAGACGTTGCCCATGCCGCCGCGGCCCAGCTTCCTCTCGATGCGGAAGGGCCCGCACGGCGAGCCGGGCCCCAGCTCCATCTGACTGCTGAAGACCTCGCCCGGCGCGGCCCCACCTGGTGGCACCTCGTTTTCCGGGGTCGGGTCTTTCGCCTGCTTGCTGCTCTTGGCCTGGTCGTCTTCTGTTGATTCGATGGGATTCGCTGTGTCGTTCGTCTCGTCGGAGGAAGTGCCTGCATCGACGCGGCCCTCGGCGGTGTAGGCCTGCATCCAACGCTTCAGAACTTCGGGATCCCTGGCCTCAACGAAGCGAAAGAGCTGATCGGCGCGGCTCTCGTCGGTTGGTACATCGTTGTCCGACATTTCGTGGTCCGGTATACCGTTGTCTGACACTTCGTGGTCCGACCTTTCGGGGTCCGACCTTTCGGTGTTCGGTATTCCGTGATCCGACACCTCGGGGTCAGCGGGGTCCGGATCCGGATGGGCGACGTTACGAGGTCTGTCGGTCATCGTGGCGCTCACTTCTCGATTCGAGAGCGTTCTTTCTCTGAGTTCCGGGCTTGGCGTTCTGGCGTTTGAAGGGACGGCCTTTACGTCGATTCGTCACTCAAAAAGGGAGCGGCAGGTGAATAGGTTCAAACGCGGCAGGATCCGGTGGTTTTTGTGGGCTGGGGTTTTGGGCGTTTGTCGAGTGAGACGTCGTTTGTACGATATTTTACATGAAAAATAATGAGTTTTGCCGATGAAATGTGCTTGGGTCGGGTCTGGTTTGCCCGCGAAGGATACAACCGCTCCCGGTGAAGATCATGATCCAGGGGGATTCGACACCAGCCAGGGGAGAGCCAGGATTTTTACCACAGAGTCGCCGTCCAGGCCGGGGGCCCGGGTTTCAGGTGGGTAACTAATCGAAGCGAATCGTTTGGGAGTTCCCGCATTTGTGAGAGGGGCGTCGTTGCAGTAAGTTGGCCCGCCGGGCCGACATTTTTCGACGAACTCCCTGCACATCCGCCTTTTTAGGTTTTTATCTTTATCTTCGAGCTTTACAGAGTTTGTTACATAAGAGCCCCGGACCAGCGGGCAAACCCGCTCGATTTCGAGAATGAAACAAGGCGAAGTGAGCTAGCATGGTGGTCCCGGCTGCCTGAGAGGGTTGTCATGCCAGGTAGGTGCGACCGCTGGTCGCACATTCCAAAGCTCCTGCTTCTATTGGTGCTTCGCTCTTTGGCGTCTCGCATCTGCGGAGTGTGGATCGCTTCGAAGAGCAATCTGAGCCGGTAAACCTATTGCATGGGCTCAATAGGGTGTATTGTACAAGCCATTTATATCAAGATACTTGAGCTTGATGGCGACATCCTGGCTGACTTGTGTTATTTCCGTAATTAGCTTCGTTTGTCATCTTTATCTCAGGGACTTCGCGAGACCAAACACGAGACTTACAAAAATGCCCTCACCTGCCAAAATCATAACTGAGGCACAGCTTTTCTCTTGGGCCAGGTAATTCCTCGTTCACCATGGGCCAACTCTGCGGGCTGTGCAGAAAAAAGGAGGAACCGATACCAGATTGTTCAAGTGTTGAGCCGATTGAGAAAGGACAGATCAACGGAAAACCTAACCCCAATCATCCAAAAAAAGGCTCTTCAATCAAAGTTTCACCAATCAAAGACAAGACGGCTATCAAGGCAATAAAGGACTTTCTCGCAGGTCGCCCCCGTGACTTGTGTTTTTTTACCTTGGGGATAAATACGGCATTCCGGGCGAATGAGCTTCTGTCAATCAAAATTTATCAGGTTCGGAGATTGAGACCTGGTGATGATTTCGAATTGAAACTCCCGAAAACGAAGACTTATCGTAGGGTAACAGCGAATAGGGCCGTAGTGAATGCGATTCAGAATCTACTTAAGTCAGGCCACTTTGAGGATGAGGATTGGTTGTTCAAAAGCAAAACAACAAATGAACCGCTAAAGGTGTCCACGGTTTCAAAGTATGTAAAAAATTGGTGCCAAAAAGCTGGACTCGCGGGCAACTATGCTAGCCATTCGTTGCGAAAGACTTGGGGCTATTGGCAACGTGTCGGAAAAGATGTTCCCATTCCACTTTTGATGGTCGCATTTGGCCACTCCAATCAGTCGCAAACACTTCAATACCTGTGTATTCAGAGCGAGGAAATTGCTGGAATCTATATGGGTCTAGAACTTTAGGAATTTTTGGGGCCATATTAATGGCCCTCAATTTAAATTGTCAACCTTCTCCATTGAGGACATTTTGAAATCCCTAAGCGTGAGGAGAGTACCCTTTTCCCGGGGAATTAGCCAAGCACCCAACTTTTCCGTGAAACTTAGCAAGCGAAAATCCGTGCTTTAACTCCTATCCTCGAACTACTAGTTGGTACCTTTACTCAGAATTTCTAGGAGTTTTTGATGACTCTACCGCATAGTTTGATCCCTAACTTAGAGCAAATATCTGGAGTTATTTTGAAATCTAAAGTAATTGACCCATGGATAAATTCGAGTTTATTCATTCCTGAGTATTTGAAATGTGTTTATGATAATGAACTAATCTTGCTTTAGGAGTTACGAGAATCGTTTTCTTTCTTTTGTCAGAATCATCTTGGAGACTGGTAACTAGTCCACAATCTTCAAGGTCTTTAATGCTTGGCCTCATGGCTGGATAGGACCTAAAGCCGAATTCCGCAAAAGAACCTGGAGAAGTTTCACCTCCCAATTCGATAAGTTTATCAAATACCGACCAGGCGCGCGGCCTAAGAAAACTCGATACAGAACTAAAGATTTTCGAACTCTCAAAATCTAGCCACTCTTGGAAATATTCTTCTTTTTCTTCCTTGGTTTGAGGTTGATCATTATCACTTACCCATGTGCAATAGTTATCAGAGTAGCTAAGGACTGATCTAGTGTTTCCGTTTAAGATTTCGTATAGTAATCTAAAAGAATCGATAGTCAAAGGCATATATGGCTCGCTGATTACGGCGTAGTATTCGATTCGAGATTTCCAAAGTTCCTCAATGCATTCATCATCTATTTTTTTAATGTTTATCGGATCATGTAAAATACCCTCAATTCTTGGAGAAGAGAGAACGCTATATGTTACCCCTAGCGCACCGCAAACAACCCATCTCAAACCTGGAGATAATAAAATTTCGTCACGAAGTTGTTCAACAAACTCTCGTGCCTTGTTTGATGTCATCAGTAATTCAAGGTTATCAACAACACATAGAACACCGCCTGACGAATGTGAAGGAAAAAGTTCGCTTAACCAATCAAGAACTATCTTCTTAAAGCCGCTTCTTGAAAACCCAGATGAAGTATTGATCGCGTTTATTTTTCCTCCGCCAAAAAGCCCACTTATCGATGCTGAATAAGAATGGATCTGAGGAGAATTTAACCAGCTATTAAGATGTCTTGTATCAAGATTACCTGTAATTTTCTTTAATTGGGATTGATGTTCGATGAGTGCTTGAGCTACTTCCATCAATACGTCGTTAACAAATTCTTCAACGAATGAACTGGGATTAAGTTGAAAATTTTTATTCAAAGGTATTATAACAGGACTATTTCCTGATTCCAAAAAGCTCTTGAAGCATTTGTACGCAGCTACATTTATTAGGCTTGTTTTACCTATACCATTTGCCCCTTCAATTGAGGTTATTTTAGGTGGATTGTGTAGCCTTCTCTGGATTTTAATAATCTCAGAATTTCTACCAACTAGAAGTGCTTCCCCTTTTTCATCGGCTTCCAGCGCTTTAGTTTGAAAGGGTGACTCTGTAAAACCCCACTCTTGGTAAATATTCAAGGATAACTCCTCGGCTCATCGAGAGAGAATTTTCGACTTTCTCCATTCTAGATTTCATTTTGTTTTTAATCAAATCGAATTATTTTGAATGAAAAGCCGACACCTTTCGCAACAGGGTCGGTAAAGCCAATTATTGACTGTAGATTCCTCTAGATGTTTGCTTTTTCCGGGAAGAAGCTTGGAATGCAGACTGTTGATGATCAAGTGAGAGGCGAATCGCTCGCTCTTTAAACTCTGGTGAATAGCGCTTTGTACTTTTCATAACTCCATCCTAATCAAGAAATGGAGTCTCCGGCAATCCCGGGGCGATTCATATCCACTCCGTAGGTTTTACCCATCGCCGAAGAGAGCGCCGCGATCCCTATTCGCGAGGTCGTTGATCGCTTCCTGAACACAAAAACCTCGTGGGAGAAACAACGTGCCTACCGTCGCGAGGTGACAGGGCTCCTCAATCAACTGGGTCTCGACGGTGACAAAACTTTTGCCGATCTGATCAGTCTTGGAATTGGCTGATCGTTACAACAGTATTTATTTGTACTTGAGCGACTATCTTCGAATTGATCCACACACGAACCGAGTATGTAATGTACGAACTTATAACCGTCGATGAAACACGCTTCCATCATTTTTTGGATTTCTGGTCAAGCTCTACGAATTCCGTATTAATCCAATAATATATATGGAGACGCTTGATGTATCCAAGCGCAGCAATACTCATGACCTCACCGAAGATAAGGCTTTGGTAATCCTACACCACATGAAACAACGCGCCTCCCAGAGCGAGACCAGAGCTCGCGACTTTCTATTCGTTCTAGGACTTTTTTGGCCGCCCTCCGCCGTCGCGAAATCGCCGATTTGCGATGGGGCCAGATAGATTTTATCAATAAGTTGGCATGACTTACTCAAAAGGGAAACAAAGAGAAACTGATTCCGGTTCCTTCTGGATACCTAACTCTTCTCAATGAGTTTCGAGCTAAATAGGGCCAATCTTGTGACTTTATCTTCTATCCATTCCAAAACCACAGGTTCCGCGAAACATTAAAGCCTATTTCGGTCAATTATATCAACAATATCGTAAAACGAACTGCGACTATTCTTGTGCCAGGTAGAAACATATCGCCAAACTCTTTCCGCACAAACTTTGTAGCTCTTGGTCTCAAACGGAAAGCCGATATCAAAGCTACACAGAGCGGTACCGCTCATGGGTCAACGTAAATCGTTTCATACTACGATTAAAGGAATCCCCTTGAAGTCAATTTAATCCATCTACTTGGAGAATTTTTGTATAGATTTGAAATAGTCTGAACAACTGTAGCCGTTACGAATTGATTAGTTACCAATATAACTCAGGTTTAGTTTTACCAAACTATCTCATTTAGGCTCCTTTTGTATCGCCCCAAATGACTCCGATTCGACTACGAACAGATTTTTGCTAATGCACCCAATCATAAACCTCTGCCATCATGAAACTTGGGAATCTAGCACTGCGTTGGTCAAGATCTCTGAGATTTGACAATACCGGTCTTTTATGGGATAGTCGGAGATCTGCAAGCTTTTTCAGTTGAATTTTCTGCATAAACATTGTCGTGGGGAAGTGCTGGAAATGAGACAGGAAACTAATGGTGAGGTTTATTTGAGTTGGATTGAGAGAATAATCAAATTTCTTCCTCACCTTAAAACTCGTATACAATTAACCGGTCTTGTTGTGGCGATCAGTGCTGGGTTAATCCTTCAGCTTGTCGCTCCTGGAAATATACCAGCCTTAATTTGTGCAACTTCAGGAGGAGTTGCAATCATTATTTTTGGGCAGGTATTCCAGTTCATCCACCATTTTCCTGAAAACCAGCGAGCGTTCTTAGTTCTCGGTCTCTTTTTCTTTTTCACTTTACTAGAAGTCTCGTTGGCGATACTTCTCGTCTCATTAATTGTAGAGAAAGATCTTAACCTAATTAGCCCTGAAAATGGCCAGTCTGTCTATCAAGAATTTGAAGTAAATTGGGACCCACCACACTCAGCCTTGGTGACAATACTTCGTGGCGGTAAAGTAGTCGAAAGTACGAACAATTACGTGTCCCCCCCTACAAATTTTAATATTCCTCCTAGCGATCAATACGATATTCAAGTCAGAACTCGTTTCGCTGGCTCAGCTATTGGCTCCTTTTCTGTTGTGCCAGACCCAAAGCAACGAGCACTCGAAAGTATTTACTTGCCGGAGAAAAATGAAAGCGAGGCCTATATTGAGGGAACTCTTGAAATTCCAGAAGGGTACGGGATCGATGCCATCCTTGTTTTGGACACCACACCCCCAATCAGGGTCCGTATTTTTGGACGAGGAGATTCAAGAACCCGAAGTAGAACACAAAAAGTCTATGCTGGTGCAACTCGAAGATCGGAGATTTGTGTTTATGACTTTATGCAAATCCCTCACAACACTCGACAGGCAGTCACAATGAAATTGAGTGGTGTAATAATAGATCGATTAAATCAGAGACATCATTTTCAGATCGAACTTACGGTTGACTTTCGAAATGAACTGTCAAGTGTTAGCCTGATTGTCGGTTTCGACGGCACGGTTTTTTTCCATGAGGTACCTGGTTAGGGGGCAAATAAGAACATGTCAGGTCGCCAATTTATAAACGTTCACTTAAACACTAGGTTCTGGAATTCCCATCGGCCAAGCCATGCAACACAATGCCTCCCGAGGTTCCCGCTTCGATCTCTGCAGTCTCTGCAGTCTCTGCAGTCTCTGCGGTTTGAAATAAAGATATCAGAATAACAATTAATTGGAAATGATGGTACTCATATCATCAAATTATTTACGATGCTTTCTTAACAAAAAATACTAAACTAGATCGATTCATCAGATGATTTTCATATTCAAAAACTACCAATTGATCATCTTTCGAAATTTGTGTCAATTTGAATCTGGTAATGGTGATTCAAATTACCGTTACCGGTGTATTTTTTCCTTTTGGCCATATAAGCTTTTTTTGAACCTCTCATAGAGTGATCTCCCCATTCCTATCAGTGGAGGCTTTGTTTGTGTGGAAATAATGTCGGCCTGTTATTTTTTACTGAATTTATTTTTGCCCAAACTAACACAAATCTTTTTGCTATTCATTTTCCCTTCATGGCCATAAAAACTTTGCTTGCTGAAGATGACTTTCAGATCCAAGCCAAAGGTAAGAGCCAAGCGAACCGCATCTGGTCACGAAAAGAGCTCTAGCCTACACTTAGACCCAGTCACGAGGACCTGCTTTTCAGGCAGGCCAGGCCCCGGAAAGTTTAGGAAGACGTAAGGTAAGCACATCTGGAAAGAGATCACCACCTGGGCAAAAATGCTGACCAGGAGGTGAAAACCATGGAAGAAAGGCAACAAACGAGTGCTCGTGCTTTCAAAGCCGCCACTTGGGAAGCCCATATTCGTGCGTGGGAAATGTCGGGACTGTCCCAAGTTGAGTTCTGCCGCCAAAACGGCTTGAAGCACGCGACCTTCATGTATAGGCGCCAAAAGTTCCCCGGCAACCCAAGGCCGGATCAGGGTTTGAGGCTGGTCCCACTGCAAGAGAGCGCCTTGATGGATAAGGCGCCCCGCCAGCGTGATGGGCATGCATCTCGAGGCATCACGCTGATCGTTCGAGGGGTGCGCATCTCTGGCGATGAAGACTTCGACGAAGCGACGCTGGTACGGATCGTTCAAGCTTTGAAAGGAGTTTGACATGTGGCACATCGCCAAACGGGCCCGCGTGTTCCTCGGGCTCGATCCGGTAGACATGAGGAAGTCGTATGACGGCCTGGCGGCTTGGGTGGTGGCCCAACTGGATCGCCAACCGACCTCGGGCGATTTGTTCGTGTTTACCAACCGTCGCCGCAACATGGTAAAGGTGTTTTACTATGACCGAAACGGATTTTGTGTTTGGGGAAAACGATTTATCAAGCATCGGTTTACCTGGCCGAAAACCGAGTCGGCGGTGCGTGAATTGCGGAGGAATGAACTGGTGTGGCTGTTGGACGGACTGGACATCCGCCAGGCTCACGAAAAGTTGGATTACGATACCGTATATTAGTATGTAAACCCAGCGAGATACGCTATACTCGGAGGCATGAAACAGACCCGTAGTGATGTCGCCAAAGTGGCTGACTTGGAGATTGAAAACAAGCTTTTACGGGAAGAAAACCGCCTTCTGAAAGCGAAGTTGTTCGGCCGTTCGAGTGAATCGAAGAAAACGCTGTCCCAAGATTCGCAACCCAGTCTGTTCTGCGTCGCAGAGCTGGAAGCCGACGAACCGGACGAGGCATCCTCCGAAGAAACGGTGACCTACACGCGACGGAAACCCCGCGGGAAGCGCAAGCCGATCCCCGACCATTTCCCACGCCGCGAAGTCCTGCACGATGTCGCCGAAGAAGACAAAGTGTGCGCTTGTGGGGCAGAGCGAACACGCATCGGAGAAGAAACCAGCGAGCAGCTCGATCTCATCCCGGCCAAGGTCGAAGTGATTCGCCACGTGCGACCCAAATACGCCTGCCGGAGCTGCGAAGGCTTGGAAAGCACAGATGGGACGGTCGTGATCGCGCCGGCCCCGGAGAGCATGATCCCCAAGAGTTTGGCGGGGCCGGGCTTGTTGGCCGACGTGATCACCGCAAAATTTGCCGACGCGATTCCGTTTTACCGCCACGAAAAGCGCCTCGCCCGCCTGGGCATCGAGCTGTCGAGAACGGTGATGTTCCAATGGGCTGAAAAAGTGGCGAATCGCTGCCGGCCCTTGGTCGCGCTCATGAAACGAACCGCGCTTTCCTTGCCTTATCTCCAAATCGATGAGACACCGGTCCGCGTTCATGGCGAGGAAGACAAAGCCAACACCACGCAATCGTACATGTGGGAGATTCGCGGGGCACCACCTGATGGTCCACAGATCATGCTTGATTTCTATAGCCCCACGCGAAGCGCCGATTTCGCCAAAACGTTTTTGTCCGAATATCAAGGGCTCGTCCATTCCGACGCGTACAGCGGTTATGGCTTTCTGGAAAAGGTGCCCGGTATCGTGCATCTGGGCTGCTGGGCGCACGCCAGGCGGAAGTTCTCAGAGACAATATTGGCGACCAAGAAAGGCAAGGGCGGCAAGAAGCAGTCGAAAGCGCATCGAGTGCTGAGCTATATCGGCAAGCTGTATCAACACGAAAAGAAAGCGGATGCTGTATAATGGACCCCATAATCGAGACCAGGAGCTAAGCTTCAAAAGCGTTAAGGTGGGACCTCGGGTAAACAGCGGGGCAGAGAGCCAAGGGGGAGCATAAAGCGGGCGCTCCACCATAGTGTTGGGGCCCACCCCTCGTACCCCAGGGGACACCTTGACGGCCCAGCAAGCTGCGCCATCAAGATGTCCATGGTGCGCCAGGGGTCCACCCTAACACCATGGTCGTTCGTCCGTTTATATCCCCCTCGGCCAACAGCTACTGCGGAGCCGGAGAGAGGTAAACCGAGTTTTGGCTAGGAAGCGCAACAATCACGATCCCAAGTTCAAGTCCCGGGTGGCTTTGGAAGCGATCCGCGGCATCAAAACGGTCTCGGAACTGTCAGCCCAGTACGGGATCCACCCGACCCTGATCAACCGCTGGAAAAAGCAGGTGATCGAGTCCCTGCCGGAGATATTCGAGAGCGGGAAGGTTCCTCGAAAACCCGCCGGCGAATCACCGGAAATCGGCAAGCTTTACGAACAAATCGGTCGTCTCCAGGTGGAGCTCGACTGGCTCAAAAAAAAATCTGAATCCCTGCATTGAGGAGAAACGGCTGTGTATCGAACCCCATCACCGCCGGTTGAGCATTCGCCGGCAGTGCGCCTTGCTTGGGTTATCGCGAGCCTCGTACTACTACGAGCCGCGACCCGAGAGGCCCGAAAACCTGGCCTTGATGTCGGAGATCGATCGTATTTACCTGGATTTCCCCTACTTCGGCAGCCGACGCATGGCCGCCTTCCTACGAGATCGAGGGTATGCGGTCAACCGGAAACGGATTCAACGGCTAATGCGGTTGATGGCCCTGGAGGCCGTGTATCCCAAGCCCCGCACCAGCGCGGCCAACCCGGCCCATCGCGTGTATCCTTACTTGCTGCGGGACCTGACCATCACCCATCCCAACCACGTTTGGAGCACCGACATCACCTATGTGCCGATGCGGCGAGGCTACATGTACCTGACGGCGATCATCGACTGGTACAGCCGGTACGTGGTGGCTTGGGAAATCTCCAACACGCTGGATGGAGCCTTTTGCCGCGAGGTTCTGAGACGCGCGCTGCAAAACAAGAAACCTTCGATATTCAACACCGATCAAGGCGCGCAATTCACGAGCCCGAAATTCACCGAAATCCTTCAGGAGGCAGAGGTTCAGATCAGCATGGACGGCAAGGGACGCGCACTGGACAACGTGTTTGTCGAACGATTGTGGCGTTCGGTGAAATACGAGCACATCTACCTGCACAGTTACGAAAACGGCCTGGAACTGTACCATGGGCTTCACAGGTACTTTGAACACTACAACAACGAGCGGCCACACCAATCGCTCGGCAACCAGAAACCTTCCGAGGTGTACCACGCCACCGAAGCTTAAGATTGGCACTTTTTGGTCTAGACAACGGGGTCCACTATACTGCCGGCTTGCAGGGCGAGGCTCGTGCAGCGTTCCGTCGGGAAAAATCGGAACCCATGGCGCAAGCCTTGAAAGCGGAACTGGATGAGCTTCATCCCAAGGTGCCGCCAAACAGCAAATTAGGCAAAGCCATCGGTTACACGCTGAACCAGTGGCCCAAGCTGATGCGGTGCCTGGAACACGGTGAGGCGAGACTGGATACGAACCTCGTTGAAAACGCGATTCGGCCGTTGGTCCTTGGGAGAAAAAAATTGGCTACACTCCGGAAGCCCGAAAGGGGCTGAATCAAGCGCGATTCTGTTTTCAATGATCGAAACGGCAAAGGTAAACGGCTGGGAACCCTATGCCTAATTGCGGTTTCTGTTTGACCGCCTGCCGAACACCAGGCCAGGTCAATACAAGAGCCTCCTTCCATTCATCGCCAAGCCGTCTTCCTAAATTTTCCGGGGCCTGGCCTGCCTGAAAAGCAGGTCCTCGTAACTGGGTCTCAGTGTAGGCTAGAGTTCTTTTCGCGACCAGATGTGGTTCGCTTGGCTCTTACCCTAAGCTGAATCAGGATTTGAGACTGGTTCCGCTGCAAGAGAACACAGTGAGGCATGAGGCTCCCAGCAGACGTGATGGCATGCGTTTCGAGGCATCACGCTGATCATTCGAGAGATGCGCATCTATGCCAGCGATAACTATCCTGACACATAGGGAGAATACTGGGGGTTGCCCCATCAAGATATTGATACAAAGTTTAACCAGAATATACCTAGCTTAATGCTGGGCGAACTCTCCGAAACCAGATTTTAATATTTCCAAGAATGTTTTATTCCTTGCTTCAGCGTCGTGGATAAACGCTTGATAATCCATTACAAATATTCCTGTGGGAACAGTATGTGTACGATTTTGAAGAGAGGGCATTATTGGAAACTCTTTGTAAAAAAGATTCCCTGAGGAGTACAGTTCAATAAATTGGTCTTCCAGCAGAGATCTTTTGAACTCGTCATCGAAATCTACGATCCCGTAAAACCACATTCGTTGAATTTTTCCTGGGTAATGCAAGACAAGTTTCCTTGCTCTTTGACGCAACTGACTGACAACCTCTTCTTTTTTGGCCAAAGATAGCCCGAGCTTTTTCAACTCAACTACTACCACGTCCACCTTTGGAGATGAATCAATGTCAGATGAAAAAATAATTGTAATATCAGGTCGTTTTTCAGTTTTAAACTCATTATCTACAATCTCTAATTCGCCGGCGAGTCTTTTCAGATCACAATCGCTTAATATGGTACGAAAATTCATGTACTTATCATCTAATAGCCAGGCGTTGTTGAAAAAAATATGTTCGCTTATTCGTTCATTCTGAAGAACTTTTTTCATTGGGACAATAGTGTTGTGAATTTCGGCTTCCGAGTTAGTGTCGTCAAACTCTTTGAGCTTGTTGATTATTAGGGTCCTGTAAAGAATATACTCAGTCAATAAGCGAGAGGAAATTTCGATAGACTTTTCGTACCGTTCCTGGTTGATCGAATCTGCTTCAAGTATCTCCCGTTGTGCCGCAAAAAATTTTTTCTGAGCATCCTCGATCACTCGGCTCTTTTCTATCAGCCCAATAGAGTTCCTGTCAAAATATCCACTCAAGTGGGGGTAATGCTCTAGAAAGAAACTAACCGTTTTTTCGTTGTGGATTTGTATTTCTGGGATTTCTTCCACCAATATTTTGGAAAGCTTTTCAACAAGGATGGATTTTAAAGTCCTCGTCTCATAATCACTCATCTCCAAGTGTTGCCTTGAAAAATTTGATCTACCTGTAAAAAAATCAGAGTAAACCACAAAAATCAACTCGTAACCAGAAGGCAATTGCGATTTATTAATGAGAGAGAGCTGTATTGCTCTTCCGTCTGAGCAAATAGATGTAATGATACTTGTGTCATTCTTGACTTTTTTAATAGAATATAATATCTCTAGCGTATTAAGCAGATCAAGACCAGTGGCAGGGAACTCTGCTTTTTTCAAGTCATCTAAGGATGCTACGTCTAGTTGTTCTTCTTCAACATTTAATATTTTACCATCAGGCTCAACTCGTTTCTGAGAAAATGATATTTTGAGGTCCTGCCTTTTTATTTTTTTCTCATATAGAATTGGAAAGAAATGCCGCAATATTGAAACCCTCAAACTTGCTGGGGAAATCGTCTCATAGGATTTAATTCTACCTCTGTTATAGTTGAAAAAACGAAGAGAAGTATTAGAGCTTTCATTCTCTGCTTCGGAGAGCAGGCACTCATCCTTGAAATCTTTGTTGAAACGAAATTCGCGCTTGCCCCCCGAAAAAACACTAACAATGTCAACATCATCAAAATATTTTAAAAAAACTAGCCGTCCGAAACCATTATGATCTTCTGATTCTACCTCTAACAAGTTTGAAAATTTCTGGAAATTTTTATCATTAAATCCAAGTCCATTATCAGAAATCTCAACTTCTATAGACTTAGAACCCTTGCTAGGGTCAATAACATTTTCAATAAATATCTCTGTTGCTCCAGCATCAATCGAGTTTGCAATTGCCTCGAAATAGACCAGCTCAAATTTGGGGTTTGGAAAAAAAAGATTGGCAGCATTCAACGTTTTAATTTGCATGCTCATTCTCCAAGCAACTGATCTGCATTTCTCTATAACCAGCACACACCATGGAGGGGTGAAAAACTCAGCCTTATAAGCGATTCTAGCAACCCACACCAATTCGAGAAAGAAAAAATTTTTAGTTCTAGGAGGAACTCGTGGATAGACTCCTTAACTACCTGTCGTCATACAGCAGTACCAGATATTGAAAGGACACCTATAGTCAAAGACCCAACTTTCTCTCAGAAGTTGGGAATGAAACCACGGATTCGAAACCAGCCTGTGAATGTAGTGGGCGTTCACCCGCTATCGAGTATTGTGACGGCACGCGGTGAGTTAAAATCCTGAGGTCGCACCGAGCTCCGGTCGCGGTGTAGCCGCAGATGATGCAACGCCGGAGCTTGTGTGCGACGCCGACAATGAATTTCGTGAACGGCCCACACACTACGAGCAACCCGACCACCGTCCACGACTAAGTAGTGGTGTTACAGGCGATGTTGGCGGCCGGGTGGTATCATCCGAAGTTCACGAAATGGTTCTCTTGACGGCGATCAGGCCGTGCCTTGGAGAAGGCCTGAGGCGGAGGACGAGGTCCTCGTCCTCCGGTTGGCATCAGCGACTGTGGAGAACGATCTGATCAGTCTCGTGGCCGATCCGATTCAGAGATGAGAACCAAGCGGGGACGATCGAGTAGAGACCTCGCGTTCGTGAACCTGGAGGGCGGAGGGCGAGGGCCTCGTCCTCCAGGTGGAGTTTGTGGTCGTGGTGGGCATGGAAGAAACCGCCGCTGCACTGCGGCATGTCCAATCAAACGTTCGCTTTTTTACCTCAACACAACGCGACCGCGGGTTCGTAGAAAAGGATTAGGATGGGTAAACCATTCCCGTTTAGGTTTTCAAAGTAAAACCAGTAAACGATGGGAAATGTACCCGCTACCCGAGACCGAAACGAATTCGATCCTTCCGATGGTTGTGAACCACGCTAGGTCCTTTAACCAACTGAGTATCCTGGCCAGGCAGTTTGTGAACCCAAGCCCTGGCGGGGCCCCCATGGAGAAACCTTTCGAGATTGGGCAATAGAGGCCCTTGCTGATAGACTGGGGAACTTCTGAGGGCTTCTGAATGTACAGCTGAATTGGCCCAGTGCGCCGGCAGACTCTATGTAGAATTGTAAAATGAAACGGCTTTGAGTCAAAACTCCCCGAAGTAAAGGAAAAGGAGCGTTGCCGTGTGGTTCAAGCGCAATACAGGAATCGGAATGAATCACCCCGGGATTGCCTGTTCAGCTAAACGACCTTTTATGGGTAGGAAATGCGCCCGATAACCATGAGGTGCGACGATGACCAAGAGAACCTACCGCCAGATTATAGTTGGCAACCAACAATACCGGTACTCTATCGGAACCCCCAGTTTGGGTGCAGGCTATTTTCGTCTGAGGATTTGGATCTGGGAAAAGACGAGAACGGGCGCCGAACTGAAGGTGGAAGGCTCGTGGATTCGAGATTTTTGGCTGGATGCTCCCGGTGAGATCAAAAGGGACCGCTTCTGGTACAAACATCCAGCCATTCAGCCTCGACATATTGCGCGGATGATCCAACGGGCTTTGTACTTGGGATGGAAACCGATGGTCAAGGGATCACCCTTTATATTGGTCACGGAAGACGATCCATATTTTGAAAATCGTTGATGGTTGGCCGTTCCCCGCTTGAATAGACAGGAAATGGAGTAAAGGAAAAGGAGCGTTCACTGGTATCGTGGGCCAGTGAAGAGGGAGATTGTCAAGTGCTAAGGATGGATAGAAATCGAATTCACCCCGTTTCCACTTTTTTGGCCTTCGTTATTCTGTCGGTGTTGACTTATCAATTCCCTTATAGGCCGGATTGTTTTTACGGATTTGAGATGTTCCCATTAGTTTCGATGCCATGGCTTTTGCCCGTATGCATTTTGGGTGGATTGCCTAAGTCTTGGGCTCCGCCTCTTTCATTGGCCCTTCTTCAAGCGTCATATTTTCTTCTCTTCACGCTTTGGGCTTGGAGGGGCACCTTCAGGTTGGTGAAGACGTGCGTGTTGGTGGTTCAATGCTTTCTTTATTGGCTCTTCTTTGTTGCGTTGAGGATGACCTTCGTGCCGGTCAATTAGTGTATTAAGAACCCATTAGAATTTGGTATGTTGTCTACCACGATGACCGATGATCGATCGTCGAATTTGACCCAGACTGTAAGTGAAGTTGAACCTCGACTTTGGCAAATCACGCCTATTGAGGTAGGGGCTCGGCCCAGTTACCACCGACCGGGAACGGTCGCCACCACACGATGCTGCGCGTCGAGTCTCATCCGAAATAAAGGAAAAGGAGGGTCCGTGGGCACGACTCGTTTCGAGCAAATCGACGGTGACGTAACCGTTCTGCTGAAGATCTCGAAGCCAAACTTCGCAAAAGCCAGATTTAGGACCGAAACCAAAATGATATCTCCAACCGCTTTCTATTTCCTTTCCTTGCTATTTTTTGGCCCGTCAGCCTTCACCAATGCCAAGTCCCAGGCGGCTATTCCGGAGCATCTAGAGGTGTACGGCCTTCGCGAGATTGAAAAGTGGCCTACCCAACCCAGTGAAGGGCAATGGTTGTATCGGTTAAGCCCTGATGGAATGAGGCCTCTTTTCGCCTGGGAAGAAGACGACCAGGGACTTCAATCCTTCTTCAAGACGATTGAAAATTTGGTTCAAAACCCAAATGATGGGCGACTGGCATTTATTGGGCGCCACTGGATACTCAACGGACAAAGGCCCACTCTTTTTTTACTGTACCCTGACGGGCGTTTGACACTCGGAGTACACTATGCCGATGATGTAACCCCAAATTCGGATGGGCCCTTTGAAAGGGCGTTAGTTGCCCATGCAAAGCAAGTTCACCACGACAGTATTGGTATCACCCGACTCCCTTTTTCCAAGTCCGCTGAGATCTCCCGCCACTTCCGACGCGCAACGAGCGCCCTGTACAAACGGCTGACCTGGAACAACGACAAGAAAGGCCTGACGTTGATCGCACGAAACACGATCTTTACTATTGACCTTGCCAGCAAGGCTGTAAAAGTAGGGGGCGCGAAGTCCTACACCTACGAATTCGACGATCGAGCGGTGCCCAAGTGGTTGCTCAAAGGATCTGACCGATTCAAGTCACGCCTGAATACATTCCTGATTACCAGTAGGTCTTCACATTTTGGTGAACCGATCCACCTCTTACGGGGAAACGAGATTTTTCTCATAGATTGGAAGCGCCAGGCTGAACCTCTCTTCAAGATCAAAAAACAGAAAAAACAAATGGATTTGTTCGATACGCGAAAAATGAAGTTGGGCTCGGTTAGTGGATTTGATCTTCGAAACCGATATCTATATGCTCAGTTTAGTGGGAGAAATGGTGGTTTCTATAGTTTTCATTCGGGAAGATACTTGTTCATCAAAGATCGGATACTCTCCAATTCCGGGGACTTAGTCGCCGTAGTCGACCCAGAACATACCTTAGTGGATATGGCAAAGGAAGTACCAATTCTTGCAGCGTTTCACCAAAAAGAACAACGCTTGCTCGTCATGAATCTAAACCAGCGCCAAAAATTGGATGACCAACCCTTAGAGCACTTTGTCGTAGGCCTCAGTATTGCGCCCAACGGCGAAACCCTTTGCCTGGTCACCCAAACGCCTGATGGCGCCCCCGCTCTGTCGAACCCCACCCGAGACCTCCTCGTGTTCGACGTGACGCAATCGGGATTGTCACAACCGCGGGAAATACAAAATATTCAGTACGGCTCTGCCCTGGAAAAGGGATTCGTTTATGGCTCCGAGACTAAATTGGGTATTTATGTTTCTAACCAAATGATCGAGCCTCTTGAGTTCGATTGGCCTAAAGGTCTTACGCCGCACATCTTTTCGCGTGGACGGACCGTTTTTCCTTTTTCTCCGTTCGTTTGGTGACCTTTGACGGGACTCTCGAGTTGGAGAAGCGTTGGATGATTTAAAAAAATTCTCTGGCCGTTCCCTGCTTGAATAGACAGGAACGGAGTAAAGGAAAAAGAGGGGGATTGTCCTTGTTGGTGCTCAATGGTTGGGTGATCATTTTATACGGCCTGGGCGGTGAAGACAGTGTAGCGAGGGGAGTGAATGAGAAATGGATAATGAAGAAACTAATAACCTAAAGGGACGGGTTGATTTCAGTAAAGCGGCTCAATTGTCCGCAACTTTCTCGGTTACCATATTCATGTCCTTGTGCATACTTGTTAATAATGCACCAAAAAGTTGGAATCATATTCTAATACTACTTTGGGTTGCTTCAGGTCTTTTCGGTGCGGCTGCAATGAAGTTTGTCGATGAGTTATTCGATAGAGTCACCGATGACAACATTGATGCTAAAGAGAAAGGAGAGAGTAAGGAAAGTAAGGAAAGTAAGGAAAGTAAGGAAAGTAAGTATTTAAAACCTTATGGAAAACCTATTAATGGGATGTACTTCGTATGCTTCGATGAGAGGTTTTATGATATTGGCTTCACCTTATACTTTTCTTCATGGTTGATTTTCTTGGCTGCCTTTTACTCTGTTGGTTTTTTTATATATTCTGGCACCTGTTGTTTTCAAAATATGTTATGGGGCGTAGTCACATGGGACTTGTTTTTTCTTGTGGCTGTCGCCCATATCTATGGGACTGGATCTGCCGCAACTTATCATTTTTTGTGGACAAAATAACCCATATGACCCTGCTCGTTTTGTGTGGACAGGGTAGGAAGTAAAGAGAAAGGAGCCATGACCTCGGTGAATTACGCCTTTAGGGTAGGGGCTCGGACCAGTTACCGCCGGCCTGGAACGGTCGCTACATGTAGCGTTTGGGCAACCCCAAAGGCAGTTGAGTTCAATGACTATCGATTGTGGTCTAGACCTGGCCGATGTCGACATGGTAAGCCCAAATCTGCAGACAGGCTAAGATCAGAAAAATCGCACAAAACCCTATGTAATCAACTGGTTTTAGTCCTGGTAGAAGGTCGTACACCTCAAAACTGGGGTTGACCATGAGCTTGAAACCATATCTTAGGGACCAAGGGCCAATCCAAAAGTAAAAATTAAGCGCAGCCACGATCCCGAGAAGGGGTCCGAAAAAAAGCGTAGCCACAAAGGTGAAGATTACGCAAGGCAAGGAATAGAATAGAAAAACTGCAAATAATTAGTAGAGAATTCCTTTGTTGAAACCTTTGGATTTTGAGGAAAACCAGAAGAATGCTAGCGAATTAAAAACAAGGAAAAGCATCTCGAGCCCCTTTCGTTTAATGTGGTGATATTTTTTTATTGAACTATTTTATCCGAAATAAGAAAAAAAGGGAACGACCGGTGGTGTCAGGTTGACCTATACCCTAATCTGACGTCAGGATGGTCCCTTAAGAAGTGTCAGGAAAGAATCTGTTTTGCAATTTCTTGCCACACTCTCTTTAAGGTCATAGACTTCAACTTGACACTTTACGTTGGGGAGGCACTTTGAAGGGGCATCGTATTGGTTATGTCCGGGTCAGTAGTTTCGACCAGAATCCGGAACGGCAGCTGGAAGGCTCCGAGGTGGACAAGGTGTTCACGGAAAGCGCGTCCGGAAAGGACACCCAGCGGCCCCAGCTCGATGAGCTTCTCTCCTTTGTCCGGGAAGGGGATACCGTCGTTGTTCATAGTATGGATCGTCTTGCCCGGAACCTTGATGACCTCCGTAGGCTTGTGCAGCAGTTAACGGAGTCCGGCGTGCGTATTGAGTTCGTCAAGGAAAATTTGACTTTCACTGGAGAGGAATCACCGATGGCGAATCTAATGCTTTCGGTGATGGGCGCGTTTGCCGAGTTTGAGCGTGCTTTGATTCGGGAACGGCAACGCGAAGGCATCGCGCTCGCCAAACAGCGTGGTGCCTACCGGGGCCGCAAAAAGGCGCTTGCGCCGGAGCGAGCGTCCGAGCTGCGCCGGCGGGCGTTAGCTGGGGAAAAGAAGGCGCAGCTTGCCCGCGAGTACGGCATAAGCCGCGAAACCCTTTACCAGTACCTGAAAAATGAAGCCTGACCCAGCGCTGTGTTTGCTTTTCGCGTGATGAAAAGGTGTATACTTCATCATTACATCATGGGGAGGTCCTCTTGGGGAAAGAAGCTGTCTTCACAATGAAACTGGAACCTGATTTACGGGCTGAGTTCATGGCGGAGGCTGAGGCTGCTCACCGACCAGCATCCCAGATCGTACGGGAATTGATGCGTGAGTTTGTCCAACGCCAGCGTGAGGCCCGAGAGTACAACGACTTCCTGCGCCGGAAGGTCGAAGTCGCCAGGACATCGGTGCGCGCAGGCTTGGGCCAATCGAACGATGACGTGGAACTCGAATTCGCGGCACAGCGGGCTAAGGCGGCGACCGAGGCGTGAAGGTCATCTGGACACCCCAGGCACAGAAGGACCGTGCCGATATTTGGAACCACATTGTTAAGGACAAACCAGGAGCCGCGATCCGTTTGGACGAGCTGTTCGGGGATGCGGCAAGTAGCCTGTCGCATTCACCAACGCTTGGTCGAGTTGGGGGTGTCCCTTGTACCCGGGAACTCATCCCTCACCAAAGGTATCGACTGGTCTACGAAATCCACGAAGGGTCTGTGTGGATTCTAGCCTTAGTGCATACGTCCCGAATGTGGCCACCGCCTCAGTGATGTTATTTAGGGCCATAGCTGTAGCGGACCGCGATCAGTAGCGGCGGTTTTTTGCGACAAAAAGCTGAGACCCCCCAGAATTTAGCACTCTCCGAGTAGAGGAAAGGAAAATGACCAGGTCCGCGACAAGCCCTGTCGTCAGGGTCGGGAAGGGGTATGCCATGCAATGGGATCACTGGCCATCGGCCCTGGCACTGTTGACGTCGATGCCATGCTGATGGCCAGGTGTGACCGAACCACCATATTTGTGGATGACAAGCACGATCCGGCCCAACATTGAGACACCTTTGAATTATAGAAACTGAAGACCCCTGCTGCTTGGTGTTGGATTAATGGGGATATCCAAAATTTTCAGTTGGGAATTTCAACTTGAGAAAACTGTAGTTTTTGGGTCAGAATGATATCAACGAAATATTGGTGAATATCAATTGGACCTAGTGAACCAGGCGGCATGATCTGAGCGTGGATCGTTTGGCTTTATCTCGTCACGGTATGCCCCAAGCGCTTTAACTGCCAGTTAGGCATGTCTTTCGCTGGTCTCATTCATCGTGAAAAAGGGGCGATAAATGGAGAACTCTTCGGAAACCGAAACCGCCATCCCGCTTTCCAACATGGTCCAAGCTCTAAGAAGTGAATTGGAAAAAGCCATTGAAAAAGGAGCGAACCAGAACATTCGCTTTGGCATCCGAACCATCGAATTGGAATTGAAAGTCGCCGTCACCCATGACACGAAGGCCAAAGGTGGTTTCAAGTTCTTGGTGGTCGATGCCGGCGCCGACTACAACTATAAAAAAGAAACCATCCAAACCATCAAGCTCGTGCTCGAGCCACCCGTCGACACCGAGTCCGCGTCCGGGAGGGTCTTGCTCAATGATACCAAGTCCGGTGATGGACCCTTTTGATCGCGCATGGAAAAGAAAGCTCAGGTCGTTGAACGAACCGGATTGGTCATTGTGTGTTGGCCGCAGGAGCCAAAGAACTGGGCGATTTGCACCGGATACGCCGTGAGTTCGGCAATGGTCCTGACCTGTAAACACGTATTAGAGAGGGAGGGAGCTGGCGACCCTGGAGAAATCTATGCCAGCTTTCTTTTCGAGGGGAAAACCAAGCGGATTCCCCTTCCCCTCGAAATAGCTTGGAAGTCTCCCACGTATGATGTGGCCCTGCTTCGCTTCACCGAAGCAGTGCCCTTTGGGGTTCCAACCCCTATGCGATGGGGACTCTTGGACCACAGCCATGATTATCATGTCCCTTTTACCGCGCTCGGTTACCCGAAATGGAAAGAGGGAATGATCCCCCGTGATGGGGATAGCATCGAATTGCGCGAAGAACCCGTGCGTGACACGGATTCCGTGGGCGGGACCATCAAAACGGGATCAGGATCGTGTACCGCCGAATACAGCATGGACACGGACACGCGGTTCACGTTTGATCAATGGAAGGGATTTTCAGGAGCGCCCTGCTTCCATGAGGGTCATCTAATTGCGATCTTCAAAGGGGTGGATCGAGGCATCGGGGAAGGTAACAGCCATGCCGAAAAGGAAGCTTTTCACAAAAAGAAGATGAACATCCAGGCCCTCATAGAAGAAGGTCTCTTGAATAAGAATCACATCCTGGTTTCCTGTAAGTCATTCCTTGAAAACCCTAATTTCGTCAAGACAATGGGTCGAACCCTCCATTCCATCGAGCAATCGAATCAAGCCTACCGAGGGTACCAAAGCAGCTTTTTCCAAGCACTACCTCAGTCCCAAGAGAATCGGAAAAACCTGGTCGTGCTTCTGCGAAGTTTTACCAATACGGTACTCACCCAAATCAAAGAAAAACTTGGAATCCAATTACCTGGAACGGAGATCGCAGGCGACCCCGAGAACATCGCAAACGCCTTGCTCGATCAGGAACCAGACCAGGCGATTAATTTTCTCAAGAGGGTCATGGTTGGGGAAAAACAGAGCCTGGGTGACAACCTCGATAATCAAAATTGTGTTCAAGAATTTCGCGAACGCTGGCTTCGCTTACTCCAACATTTACTGATCAACGACTTTGGAGACGATTGGCAGCACCTTTACAAGGGTATGGCTGCTCAAGGCCCGCAGGAATCCGGTTCCGGCAACCACGTCAGAATTTCAAATTCACAAGGCCAGATTTTTCAACTCAAGCCGGCGATCCTTCATACGGCAGTAAGTCAAGCCCGGCTAAGTTTGGCATTTGAGGAATCCAGTGGAAAAATTCTCGCGGAAAACGGTTTTTTTACCTCGCATTCTCCCATTCCGCCAATGGGGCTGACCGAACTCGCGACCGAAGAAGAGCGGGCGATCAACCACGTACTGTGTTGGCTTTACAAGTTGAAAAATTGTGACTGGGCGGGGCCAGAAAAGCCGTTGTACAGCGACCATTTCGAAGACGTTCAGAAGAAGAGCCTGAAAAAACAGTTTAAAAGAGTACTCGAGGCCCTCAGCGAAGAAGAGAAAGCATTGATTCCCTTCGTCCTTTTCGACTTTTCTTCAGAAGGAACCGCTGGCTACAATGCCAACGCGCTTGCCGTCCTCAAACAGTACTTGCCAGATCTTTTCATCTACCAAAACCATGGTCGCCTTTGGACCACTGAAATATTCAAAACGGATCATGGCGATCTGATCGAAGACTTAATCGATTTCTTGAAAAGTCTACCCTGATCTTCTTTCTCGAGGACCACGCGATGCTAAATCATATACAACCCGGTGACGAACTCGATCTTGACCCGATGGGAACCTGGCGGGGGACCCGCCATATTTTCGAAAAAAAAGCGATATGGGCGATCCGCGCAGCCTGTGCCGCCCGGCGCCCCCTCCTGATTCAAGGGGAACCTGGTTGTGGTAAGAGCCAACTGGCTCGCGCCGTCGCCCAGGCCATGAAATGGCCCTTTATTTCCACCGTCATCCACCATCGCAGTGAATGCACTGATTTGCAATGGCATTTCGATGCGGTGGCCCGCCTCGGGCAGGCCCAACTGCTGAGTCAGCCGGGCGTGACAGTATTTTCGCGGAATGAGGGTCGGAGCACAACCGACGACGACGGTCACATCCGAGAGGTGCACTCGGAAAACGAGCCTCCGATTCGTGAGAAACGGCTCGCGGCAGAGCACTTCTTGGCGCCGGGCCCGCTGTGGTGGGCAGTCAATTGGGCTTCGGCGAGAGCGCAATTCCGTGCGTGTGACTTTGGGATCCAAAGTCAACCCCCTCATGTGCGTCACTGCCTAGATAAGAAACTGAAGGAAGAAGCGATTCAAAACCTCTCCGACGAACCGTATGCCATGCATGATCGCATTAACCCGACCGGCCGTGTGCTCCTCATTGATGAAATTGACAAGGCCAACGCGGACTTGCCCAATGGCCTCCTGGAAGTCCTCGATAACGGAGGCTTCTCGATTCCCTACCTTTCCAAGGGTCTGGTCACGCCAGATAAAGGCCGCCCGCTGGTGATTGTCACCACCAATCGCGAGCGCACCCTTCCGCCAGCATTCATGCGCCGCTGCTTCGTGTACACCATCAAAATGGACGAAGATCCGGAAGCCTTCAAATCTTGGCTGGTAGCGCGCGGGCGAGTTCACTTCGGCAAGTATGCTCATTGTCACGAGGAGGTTTTGCGCGAATGTGCCCATCAACTTTGGAAGTTTCGCAAAGAGGCCATTTCTCAGGGCCAAGGCAAGCCCGGCCAGGGTGAATACCTGGACTTGGTTCGGGCCCTTATGGAAATCGAGACTGATAAGGAGCAGCAGCGCAAACGTCTGAAGGACCTCGTCGAATTCGCCTTCGACAAAAGCCAACAGGTGGACTTGTGACGAAAACCCTTCCTCGTTCCCTTCTTCCGCCCTCCCATTCGGTGGGTCTGGGTGATTTGGTGCGCCTTTTTGATGCGTTCGGGAAGGAGGTCGGCAGAGAAATGGCGGAGTTCCTGGGGTTCGAACCTCAAGGTTCTCACAACCCATTCAAGAAAGAGGAGCAGGAACAGACGCCCTCCCCCCCTACAGGAGGGTCACCAACCCCATTCGAAGAAGAGGAGCCTGAACCGGTCGAACAAGTCACGGTTATCGATCTACCGATGTGGATCCTGAAGCACCGCGAGCGCATCGCCGAACCTTCCATGATTAGATCGGATGCCGCGGACTCCCAAAAACGGCAACCACAACGCGATCGAGCCAAGGTTGATGGTATTGCGATTCAGGATAACCATCCGCCTCTTTTTCCCTGGCGTGCCGTTGGGAAGGGGCTTCATCGGGTCTTGGGGGACATTCAATCCTCGCGGGCGATCGACGAAGCGCGGGCCGTGGCAGCGATCGCTCGGCTCGAACCGCTGTTAAAGGTGCCACGTCGCAAACATCATGATTGGCCGAACGATGTCATGGTCATCTTGGACGGCAGCTCTCACTTGACGCCCTATGCCAAGGATTATCTAGGGCTCGGCCAGGCCCTCGTGCGGTTGCTGGGGCAATCCGGTCAGACTCTGTGGTGGGTCGACATGGCGGGGATGGCCATTTTCTATCAAGGGACGTCCAAAGGGTTTCGCGAGGCGCCTGTTCCCATGCCTCGCCAGGACATGGTGGTTCTCGCACTTTCCGATTTAGGAACGCTGGCCCCGGGACAACGCCTGGCGACGCGCTGGCATCGAATCGGGCGATGGTACGCCAAGCATGGTGCGAGAACCTTCGCGCTACTGCCGGGAGAGCCACGTGCGCGAACTCCGAGGAGTTCGTGGACACGGTTGATCGGCTCGCTTCATACAGGTGTGGAACGCTATCGTATCCCATCCGAGGATGTCGTCCACGACGCCAAAAACCGTCGTCGCGAATGGGGCGTCGAGGTGTTGCTCACGTTGATGGCGGCCACCATTCGCGTGGAACTCGATTTATTACGTGCCTTGATGTTGTTACTGCCTTCCGATCTGTGGGGATTGGGTTTGGAATGCTTGGTCTGGCAACATGCGGATCTCGTCGGATCCCCTGAAATCAAGTGGCTTGACCCTGAGCGAAGACCGCACTATCGCAAGCGTTTCACCGACGAAGCCCTTTTCCGCGATCTTCCGGAGATCCGCGGCCAGGCCTTTGCACTCATCCGCCACTATCATCGGAACTTGGATGAGGCGATCGGGGAAGAGGAGCGGGTCGTCTTCCAAAGCGCAATAGGTGACGTCGAGAACGTCGATTTGGTCTTTTTCGAGGCGCTCGAAAGGCGGATGGTCGAACTTGCTGATCTCCGGGTTGCACGCTATATCCGTCGATTTACCCTGCGTCATTTCCACGACCCAGGACTCTGGGCATCAAGCGTCATCTTTCCCAGGTTGCTGGCGCTGCAGCGCCAACTCCTTGATACCCCCACCGACCCCATCCCTCCGGGCTGTGAACCCTATTTCCTGGACGAGGAAATAGCAGGAGTGATGCCGAAAACTGAATGGCGGATCATGTATTTCGGAGGGTCCTTGCAGCTCGTGCCTTCGGACTTGTCTTTGGTATCGCCAGACGTGGTGGCCCGGCGGACCCTTGCGACCTTCGAAACCGCGCGCGCCAGCCTGGTATGTGGCCCCCATTGGAACCGTCTCGAATCGAGAGCTTTGGATGGGGGCCAGCCGAGTTCGTTAGCCGATGGTCGAGGAGATCGCTTCTTCATTCGCACTGAGCGCGAGCGCATGAGTCTGACAAGACTCCGTCTGCCTGAGCCGGCGGTGGCCATGGGCGAGGACGAGCGCGGTGTTTGGATCCACCTGAACCAGACCCATAGTGGGCGGGATTTGTATTGGTTGGAGCCCCGCCGCTGGAGGTTGTCGTCCGGTCAATCCTTTTTTTGGAGGACCGGTGCGTGGGTCGACGCGGCGGTACACGCGATACTCGACAAGGAGTCGTTTCCCATTCCGCGCTGGGCCCAGCGGTCGGGTACCGACGAATACGGTCTTTTCGCCGATGTGATGATTGCGGGTGTTTCCCAGCGCTTCCGTTGGATCGGCCCTGGTGCCTTTAAGATGGGATCCACGGAAGCTGAAGATGGCGATGATGACGAACGGCCCCGGCATCCCGTCTGGATCACCAAACCGTTTTGGATGGCAGATACCGCCTGCAGTCAACGCTTCTGGACGGCGGTCATGGAAACCGAGCCCAGTCACTTCACGGGCAATGATCTGCCGGTTGATAGTGTTTCATGGAATGATGTGCGAACATTCCTCGATCGCCTCACCGAAACGTTGCCGGGAGCCGAATTTCGCCTACCTTACGAGGCCGAGTGGGAGTATGCCTGTCGGGCGGGAACCGCCACGCCTTTTGCCTTTGGCCATGCGATCACGACCGAACAGGTTAACTTCAATGGTCGGGCACACTTGGGCGGGGAAGTGCAGGGACAGAGCCGGGAGGGGACCACACCCGTGACGTCGTTTCCCCCAAACGACTGGGGTTTATTCCAAATGCATGGCAATGTTTGGGAATGGTGTCGCGATTGGGACGGGGCCTACACGGACGGGTTGGCCATTGACCCTCAGGGGCCCGATACGGGCCATGAGCGCGTGCTTCGCGGCGGTGGCTGGATCCGCTACGCCAGGCTCTGCCGGTCGGCGGCCCGGGACGCGGGCGGGCCTGGCGTCGGCTGGCTCGACTACGGCTTCCGCTTGGTCTCAGGTCATGGTGATTCAGAGGAAAAAGCGAAGCGTCCGGGAGTGCACCCAAGCAGCGATGACGGACAGGTGGCGGGGACCGACACCGGTCAGGCATCGCGGAAGAAGCGGGGGGCGTCATGAAATATCGATTCTTCCAGATTCCTGCTCAAAACAGCGAGGCGGAAGCCGAGCGCCTCAATGCCTTTTTGTCCAGTCATCGGGTGGTTCATGTGGATCGCCACTTTGTGGCGGATGGTGCCAACAGCTACTGGGCCCTTGCGGTGAGCTGGTTGGACGGTGCCGCCGCACCGAATCGGCCCGGAAAAGAACCGCGTGTCGATTATCGGCAAGTGCTGGATGACGCAGATTTCCAGGTATATGCCCGGCTCCGCGAAATCCGCAAGCAATTGGCAGAAGAGAAAGGCCTTCCGGCCTATGCCTTGTTTACCAACCAGCAATTGGCCTCGCTGGTATTAAAGCGGGTGACTTCCGCACGCCAGATGTTGGCGATTGAAGGGATTGGCAAGGGGAAGTGCGAGCAATTTGGCCCCGCTTTCTTGACGGTACTAAAAGAAGTATTCGCGTTGAACAATGGCACTAACCAGGGTGTAGGGGAGTCCCATGGGAAAACCGAGCGCCATTCGAATGAATGACATTGCGGCGTGGGATAACCTCACTCACGCTGCTTGGCGCGCCGCGAAGGGGAAGAGACATCGCCGGGAGGTATGGGCCTTCATGAGCGTTCTCGAAAAGAGTTTGCATCGCTTGCAAGTCGATCTTTTTTCAGGGCATGCGCCCTACGGCCGCGAACACCGGTTTGTGATTCACGATCCCAAGCGCCGAGTGATTCACGCGCCTTGCTTTGCGGATCGAGTGCTTCATCACGCCATGATGAACTGTGTCGGCCCGGTTCTGGATCGGGCTTTGGTGGACTCGACCTTTGCGTGCCGAAAGGGAAAGGGTGCCTTTGCCGCAGCCAACGCGGTGCTTGCCGGGGTGCGTCGGTTTCCCTGGTATGTTCGCATCGATATCTGCGCTTATTTCGACTCAATCGTCCACGAGATCCTTTTGCGATTGTTGCGGAAGAGGCTGAAGGGTAGGGGCTTTTTTCGGTTGGTCGAGAGGATTTTTTCGTTCCACGGCGGTGCAACCGGGGTGGGTTTGCCGATCGGGACCCTTACCTCCCAACATTTTGCCAATTTCTACCTGAACGGATTGGATCGTTTTCTGCTCGAAAAGCAGAAGGTGGCCTGGCATGTGCGATATATGGACGACAGTATTTGGTGGTGTGCGAATAAGGCTCAGGCACGGGAAACCTTGGCCGCCGCGCGGACTTGGCTGAGGGAGGAACTGAGCCTTCAAATCAAGGGGAAAGGCTGTGTGGGGAGATCTGCGCATGGCGTCGGCTTTTGTGGTTTTCGTATGGTCCGATCCGGTCTACGTCTGAGCCGAAGACGATGCCGTCGTTACCTTCAGGGGCGACAACGATTGGAGCGGGCCTATCGAGAAGACGCCTTGACGTCGGGCCAGTTGCAACAAGGTTTTTCCGCTGTCCTGGCGATTACAGCAGGTGTCGATGCGGTGGGTTGGCGTATCGCTGGTCATCACTTTTTTCAGGAACTCGATGTATGATCGGGTTGGGTTCCGGTCTTAAGGCCATAAGCGCGTGCTTCGCGGCGGTAGCTGGATCAACAACGCCAGGAACTGCCGGTCGGCGTACCGGAACGCGAACGAGCCTGGCAACGACTGGCACGACTACGGCTTCCGCTTGGTCTCAGCTCAGCTGCCCCAGTGTGGCGACTGACCCGACCTGGATCCAGTCCAGGGAGCGCGATGCGCTACCTTGGCAAAAACCCATTGGGCCCCGATCTGCGAGTAGGCGTGGGCGACAAAATCGCCTTAGGACACTGAAAGCTGGTCGGGCGCTCCCCTTACCGGTGGTGATTCTTGCGTTTGATCCAGCCATGTGTCCTGCGTCCGCCTAGCGACTTTCCTTATCGCTGGACGGCTGCCTATGGTCAAGACGTCTATGGGATTTGGCAAACGATCGTATTTCGCGATGTACCCCAATCCTACCGATGGATCCCCCCGGGGACCTTTACCATGGGTTCGCCCGAGGAAGAGCACTGCCGAGGGAATTATGAAGCACAGCGCCGGGTAACCCTGAGTCAGGGGTTTTGGATGGCGGACACCGCATGTACGCAAGCCTTATGGTCGGCGGTCATGGCGGAAAACCCAAGCCACTTTAAGGGCGAAATGTTACCGGTTGAATCGGTCACTTTCGATAGGGTCACCGCTTTTCTGGAGAAGTGGCGCGACATGTGTCCCGAGGTGCCCTTGCGTTTGCCTACGGAGGCTGAGTGGGAGTATGCATGCAGGGCGAACACGCAAACGCCCTTTTGCTTTGGGGAAACGATCTCCACCGACCAAGTCAATTTCGATGGCCGTTACCCCTATCGGTCCAGTGATGCCAAAGGCGCTTTCCGGGAAAAAACGATTCCCGTAAAAGAAGTGCCCCCGAATGGTTGGGGGCTTTATCAAATGCACGGCAATGTGTGGGAATGGTGTGCCGATTGGTACGGGCCCTACGACGAGGAGAGCATGCTTGACCCAACGGGTCCTGATAGCGGCCATGAGCGCGTGTTTCGCGGCGGTGGCTGGATCAGCGACGCCAGGTACTGCCGGTCGGCGTCCCGGATCGCGTACGGGCCTGGCTTCGTCTGGCTCGACAGCGGCTTCCGCTTGGTCTCAGGTCATGGTGATTTAGAGGAAAAAGCGGAGCGTCCGGGCGAGCACCCACGTAGCGGTGGCGGACAGGTGGCGGGGACCGACACCGGTCAGGCATCGCGGAGGGCGCGGAGGCAGCGGTGAGGGAGAGTGCTAAATACCGGGGGGTCTCAGCACTCTTGTCGCAAAAAAACGGTCGTTTGATGAGCGGGTTTTCGAAGGCCGCCGAAATCGCTGGGAACCCGTCCAAAATGCTCTCATTTTGCCTTCTCAACAATCAACCTATATGTACCCGCTCGATGTCCCTATGTGTCAGGATAGTTGTAGCGACCTGCAATCATAAACGGCCGGGACCGCAAACAAGAGATGTTTCGGGACCACATTAACTGATTCTATCCACCTGGCCGGGCCCACATTAAATGAGAATGGGACCACATTATTTGCAACTGGGCCCGCAATCATCTGATCGGGACCACATTATTTGCAACTGGGCCCATTATTTTCTTTCGCTCAAACGAATCTCGACGGATTCACCGGCCGGCAAGTAGCCGCTCCAACGAAGTTTGCCACGCTCTGCTGTGACGCGTACTTCCTCTCCGGGAGCAGCATGGGCTTTCAGCTTGTAATGGCCTTGATCGTCGGTCCGAATCCCATCCGGTTCATGGCCGAGGACGCTGACGGTTACCTGTAGCGACCCGCGAACATATTTGGCCGGGACCGCAATCAAAGGGTCTTTTGGGCTCACATTAATTGATTCTATCCGGCATGCTGGGCCCACATTTTTTGCAACTGGGCCCGCAATCATCCGATTGGGACCACAATATTTGCGAATTGGACCAGGTTGGTTCAGCGACAAATGCTTAACGTGCGTTAGACTGGGTGAGCAGGCCCAAATACAGGAGGCACCTTTGCGCCTTTTGGCCACAGAGGTGGCATATCGAAATTATTGAGCCTCTTCAGGCTCTCGTTCACCCTCGTTCTGAATCTCTTCTAAGAGTTGTTTGAGATGATTCCGAATGGTGCGGAGATCTGCGGATAGCTCTTTGTCCTCGGCGTCGAGGAGCCACATCAGAGTGGGAATCTTTTTCATGAACTCATCGGTTCTACCCGCCGTCCTATAAGTCAACAAAAGGCTCCAGTGGCTGATCATCGTGTCAGGATGCCTTTCCCCCAAGGTGCGTTGCCTGATCTCCAGGACCTTCTCTTCCAGGATGCGGGCCCCGGGCAAATCCCCTTGGGCTTTGAGGGTTCCGGCCAAGTTGTTCATGCAGATCAAGGTATCGGGATGCGCGTCCCCCAAGGTGCGTCGCCTGATCTCCAGGACCTTCTCGAGAAGAACGCGGGCCCCGGACAAATCCCCTTGGGCGTAGAGGGATTGGGCCAAGTTGTTCATGCTCGTCAAGGTATGGGGATGCTTGTCCCCCAAGGTGCGTCGGCTGATCTCCAGGACCTTCTCGAGAAGAACGCGGGCCCCGGCCCAATCGCCTTGGGCTTTGAGGGATTGGGCCAAGTTGTTCATGCACCTCAAGGTCTGGGGATGCTCGTCCCCCAAGGTGCGTCGGCTGATCTCCAGGACCCTCTCGAGAAGAACGCGGGCCCCGGGCAAATCCCCTTGGGCTTTGAGGGTTCCGCCCAAGTTGTTCATGCACCTCAAGGTCTGGGGATGCTCGTCCCCCAAGGTGCGTCGGCTGATCTCCAGGACCTTCTCGTGGAGAACGCGGGCCCCGGCCCAATCGCCTTGGGCGTAGAGGGATTGGGCCAAGTTGTTCATGCTCGCCAAGGTCTGGGGATGCTCGTCTCCCGAGGTGCTTATTCGCTCATCCAAAAGTTTCGAAAAAAGGGCTCTGGCTTTTTTATAGAGCCCCATATTTACCAGAGCGACCCCCAACCCATTTGAATAGGTATGGCGATGCGGTTGCAGATTGACGGCTTCTTGGTATTTAGCAAGTGCCTCCCGATATTTTCCTACACCGTTTAGGGCCTGCCCCAGAAAAAAGGCTCGTTCTGCGAGCGTCTCGCGCTCATCCTCAAGAGCCTTTTCCTTCTTCTTAAGGCGCTCTTTTGACCTGTTGTAGGATTGCACCAGCGGCGGTATGGCCTCGGGGAACCTTCTTTCATACAACGCTGCCAACCCCTCATCAAAGAGATCCCCGGTTTGGTTCCTCCAGACCCGAATCGCTTGGTCGATTTCTTCTGGGGGCAAGCCCAGGTTCTCAGCCACGGACGCCAAGGCGAGTCTTTGCCGTTCCGCGTCACCAACTTGAGATGTGACGTCGAAGTGGGCCCCGATCAAGGTGAGCAAGTTCCTTACGATTTCCCGCTTGGCCGCCGCGGAGGCCAAGATATCCCGGTCCCCCTTTTTGACCAAGACCACGGTCACCGGTTTTTCCCGAGGGTTGGGGCAGTTGATCCTGAAATGGGGCGTGAGAAACACCCAAACTGAATCACCTTCTACTTTGAGTTCGACTTCCTCACCCGGATGCAGCTCTCCAGTAATCAAAAGGACCGTTCTGCCATCGTCTCCGGTCGGGGCCTCGGCTTGACCGGGCTTGGAGAAGATAGAAACGCCGGGGATGGGGTTCCCATGCAGATCTTCTACATAGAGGTTGACACGGGAAACCTGGGCCCAAGCCAAGGTGGGCATGAGAAGGATCATCCAACCTTTCATCGGGTCCTCCATGGCGTCGCAAAAACGATCGTTTTTGGGGCATGGATCACCGCGCAGAAGTACTCTGCAGTGGGATCACTCATTTCTTTCATTCAAGCGAATCTCGACGGATCCACCAGCAGGTATGTAGCCGCTCCAACTGAGGTTGTCACTCTCTGCGGTTACTCGTACTTCTTCCCCAGGAGCCGCATGGGTCTTCAGTTTAAAATGACCTTGATCGTCGGTCCGAATTCCGTCCGGTTCATGACCCAAGACACTGACGAAAACCCCTGAAAGGGGATGCCCTCGCTGGTCGGTGACTCTTCCGGAGATGATGCCGTCTGTTCTTTTCTTTAAAGTGATCGAAATGCGATATTCCTTGTCACCACCAAGAACCACCGACTCTTTTCCCTGAGTGAAGCCGAAGGCGGCATAAATATTTACCGTATCACCTGCTTTTCGATCTCTAACCACCAACTCCCATGCATTGTCCAATTTGCGGATTTGTTCAGCTGTATCCGTCGTAATTTTTGCATTTGAAACGGGTAAGCCTTCTTGGTTGAGAACCGTGATGAACAAACGATATGGTTTTGAACCCGTTGGCATGCCTGCCGGAGCATAGAAGTAGACGATGACAAATACTGCAATAGCTCCGCCTGCTCTAATGATCTTTCTAATTTCCACATTAATCAAGCCGGGGATGAAGGTCGCAACTCCTGCAGCCGCAAGGGAAAGCACGATACGAAATACAGTATATTGAAAGGGAGTAGGGTCGGGAACAAAGATAATGAGACCCAGAAAAACAAACACAAGGATGACCCCAAAAACAAAAACTGCGGTCCGTTCCTTGTTGGAAGGGTTTGGTGCCAATTCCTGTGATTTGCGTTCTTCAGACATACCACCCACCAAATCTTCGTTAGAGACCTACCATCCAGTATTTTAATGGTATCAAAAGCAAGGAATGCTCTCAAGTTTTGCGAAAATGATAATGTTACGGGAAAGGTGAGCCGAATCTATATTGAAAGTGGGTGTGATACTGCGGGGTGGTCCATGCCCCAAAAACGATCGTTTTTGTGACGCCATGGTGACTTTATGGTCAAAGCATTAGGGCTTCTCTTGTTCCTGAGCACGCTTCCCCTCCTTCATGAAAAAGCCAAGGTGATGATCCTTTTAAAAGATACTGGGGGCCGCGCGGTCACGAATGTCCGAGTAGTCGGTGCGAAAAACGTCACGGGCGACGATGGAAAGTTTGTACTCCTCTTAGAGGGGGATTTCCAACCAGGTCGCCAGATTGAGATCACGCTGGAATCTCAGTCTGAATGGGTCTTCCCGACACCGCGGTATTTCATTCGCCTCCCAGCCAATCCGAATGAATGGGTGACTGTGGTTTTATTCCGGCCAGGAGAGATCGGGGACCTCCACGACCCAGATGTTAAAAGGCAGATCATCGATGAACTGGCGGCGCAGCGATCGTCACTCGCGGAACTGGCTGAAAACCTCGACTTGAAAATGGAGGATCTCAAGAGGTTTCTCGAAAACTCTTCTCCACAGACCGTAGAAACGAAAATCGAACCTTTTGACCGAAAGCCGGGTGGCTATTACATCCTGATTCTTCCTTTTTCGCCGGACAGGACCTGTCGAGATTCGGATGTTTACGTTGCGAAAAATGTAAAAAAGGGCCTGAAGAAATGGAGTGCCCAACTGGATTTGGGCCTGGAAGTTCGTTTGGTAGAAGGGGCCGGCTGTCCGGATACCTATGAAGAAGGAAGGGAAATCGGGAAAGCCCATAATGCCGACTTGGTGATTTGGGGCAACTATGCAGATGTATGCTCCTCCAAGATCGAAGCCTGTCTGGAATATGCGCTCATCGAAACCGCCCCTTTAGGGGCCCAGATGCAGGGCCAAACAACCGAGAAAAAGGTCGGGCTTTCAGATATTCGCCAGGGAAAACTCCATAAAGATATCGACTTTCTCGTCCTTTGGACCTTGGGATTAGCAGCTTACGAGAAGGATGACTACGAACGTGCTATTTCCTTTTTTGAAAAGTCGACACACGTCAAAAACAAGTGGCGCGATTTTTATTTAGGCTATGCACACCAAGAGGTTGGAATGGCTGGGAACGCCCTGAAATTCTATTCGAATGCCATCAACGAAGGCTTGAACCACCCTGCCGTGTTTAGCAACCGCGGCTCGGTGTACGTAACTATGGGGAATTTGGTGAAAGCAGAGTCGGATTTCACTCTTGCCCTCGCCATTCGAGAGAAGTTGGCGGAGGCCGATCCCACCAATGCCGGGTGGCAACGCGACCTTTCCGCCAGCCAGGCAAATGTTGGAGACGTGCTCCAGGCCCAGGGAGATGGTGCCGGCGCCTTGGCAAGCTACCGAGCCAGCCTCGCCATTCGAGAGAAGTTGGCGGAGGCCGATCCCACCAATGCCGGGTGGCAACGCGACCTTTCCGTCAGCCAGGCAAATGTTGGAGACGTGCTCCAGGCCCAGGGCGATGGTGCCGGCGCCTTGGCAAGCTACCGAGCCAGCCTCGCCATACAAGAGAAGTTGGCGGAGGCCGATCCCACCAATGCCGGGTGGCAACGCGACCTTTCCGTCAGCTTCAATAAGATCGGAGACGTGCTCCAGGCCCAGGGCGATGGTGCCGGCGCCTTGGCAAGCTACCGAGCCAGCCTCGCCATTCGAGAGAAGTTGGCGGAGGCCGATCCCACCAATGCCGGGTGGCAACGCGACCTTTCCGTCAGCCAGGCAAATGTTGGAGACGTGCTCCAGGCCCAGGGCGATGGTGCCGGCGCCTTGGCAAGCTACCGAGCCAGCCTCGCCATTCGAGAGAAGTTGGCGGAGGCCGATCCCACCAATGCCGGGTGGCAACGCGACCTTTCCGTCAGCTTCAATAAGATCGGAGACGTGCTCCAGGCCCAGGGCGATGGTGCCGGCGCCTTGGCAAGCTACCGAGCCAGCCTCGCCATACAAGAGAAGTTGGCGGAGGCCGATCCCACCAATGCCCGGTGGCAACGCGACCTCTCCGTCAGCCAGGATAGGATCGGAGACGTGCTCCAGGCCCAGGGCGATGGTGCCGGCGCCTTGGCAAGCTACCGAGCCAGCCTCGCCATTCGAGAGAAGTTGGCGGAGGCCGATCCCACCAATGCCGGGTGGCAACGCGACCTTTCCGTCAGCTTCAATAAGATCGGAGACGTGCTCCAGGCCCAGGGCGATGGTGCCGGCGCCTTGGCAAGCTACCGAGCCAGCCTCGCCATTGCCCAGAAGTTGGCGGAGGCCGATCCCACCAATGCCGGGTGGCAACGCGACCTTTCCGTCAGCTTCAATAAGATCGGAGACGTGCTCCAGGCCCAGGGCGATGGTGCCGGCGCCTTGGCAAGCTACCGAGCCAGCCTCGCCATTGCCCAGAAGTTGGCGGAGGCCGATCCCACCAATGCCGGGTGGCAACGCGACCTCTCCGTCAGCCAGGATAGGATCGGAGACGTGCTCCAGGCCCAGGGCGATGGTGCCGGCGCCTTGGCAAGCTACCGAGCCAGCCTCGCCATTCGAGAGAAGTTGGCGGAGGCCGATCCCACCAATGCCGGGTGGCAACGCGACCTCTCCGTCAGCCAGGATAGGATCGGAGACGTGCTCCAGGCCCAGGGCGATGGTGCCGGCGCCTTGGCAAGCTACCGAGCCAGCCTCGCCATTCGAGAGAAGTTGGCGGAGGCCGATCCCACCAATGCCGGGTGGCAACGCGACCTTTCCGTCAGCCAGGCAAATGTTGGAGACGTGCTCCAGGCCCAGGGCGATGGTGCCGGCGCCTTGGCAAGCTACCGAGCCAGCCTCGCCATTCGAGAGAAGTTGGCGGAGGCCGATCCCACCAATGCCCGGTGGCAACGCGACCTTTCCGTCAGCCAGGATAAGATCGGAGACGTGCTCCAGGCCCAGGGCGATGGTGCCGGCGCCTTGGCAAGCTACCGAGCCAGCCTCGCCATTGCCCAGAAGTTGGCGGAGGCCGATCCCACCAATGCCGGGTGGCAACGCGACCTTTCCGTCAGCCAGGCAAATGTTGGAGACGTGCTCCAGGCTCAGGGCGATGGTGCCGGCGCCTTGGCAAGCTACCGAGCCAGCCTCGCCATACAAGAGAAGTTGGCGGAGGCCGATCCCACCAATGCCGGGTGGCAACGCGACCTTTCCGTCAGCTTCAATAAGATCGGAGACGTGCTCCAGGCCCAGGGCGATGGTGCCGGCGCCTTGGCAAGCTACCGAGCCAGCCTCGCCATTCGAGAGAAGTTGGCGGAGGCCGATCCCACCAATGCCGGGTGGCAACGCGACCTTTCCGTCAGCTTCAATAAGATCGGAGACGTGCTCCAGGCCCAGGGCGATGGTGCCGGCGCCTTGGCAAGCTACCGAGCCAGCCTCGCCATTCGAGAGAAGTTGGCGGAGGCCGATCCCACCAATGCCGGGTGGCAACGCGACCTTTCCGTCAGCTTCAATAAGATCGGAGACGTGCTCCAGGCCCAAGGCGATGGTGCCGGCGCCTTGGCAAGCTACCGAGCCAGCCTCGCCATTGCCCAGAAGTTGGCGGAGGCCGATCCCACCAATGCCGGGTGGCAACGCGACCTTTCCGTCAGCTTCAATAAGATCGGAGACGTGCTCAAGGCCCAGGGCGATGGTGCCGGCGCCTTGGCAAGCTACCGAGCCAGCCTCGCCATTGCCCAGAAGTTGGCGGAGGCCGATCCCACCAATGCCGGGTGGCAACGCGACCTTTCCGTCAGTCTCATTAAAATGGCTCTTCACTATTCGGGCTCGGAAAAGTCTAAAGCCAAGGAATACATCTCTATGTGCCAAATGCAGATTCAAGTGTGTAAGGAGAAGAACGTTCCTGTGGACCCTCGAATCGAATCGTTTCTGAATCAATTCCTTGAGAATCTGGAATAAGACACACTCGCCTTCAGAAGGACAAGGCGAATCCCCAATTCATTTGCATTTAAAGTGGTCCGAGCGGGATGATTGCGGGCCCAGTTGCAGTTAGAGTGGGCCCATTCTCACTTAATCTGGTCCCGATTGGGTGGATAGAATCACTTAATCTGGTCCCAAGCTGTTGTTTGTTTGCGGTCCGGGCTGTTTATGTTTACAGGTCGCTACAATTAACCGCCACTGGGCCCACATTAAGTGCCACTGGACCCGCACACAAGGGACCAGACCCACATAAACCGTCACTTCGCTTTAATGATGAAGTTGACAGCCAACGACGGTTGCATGTTGTTGTGTGGCACACTTTCCCCCCACGCCAATTCCGAATGTCCACCACCTTCACCGGTCAAATCATTATCTGTACCCGTTCCGCCCCAGATGTATCTTCTACCCTTTTCCCCAGGGAAATGCCCCATGCTCTCCGGTTGTTTGGCCGAGTGTCGGTGCCTTGGCATTTCATTCTTGATGAGCATGTGTTTCTCTGCGCCAAGGGCTTCTCCAAGTAGCCGATCCGATAGGGGCTTTCCTTGACCGTCTGTTCCTTCACCTTTTCCAGCGCCAATGGGTCCCCGACCTCGGAAATCTGGAATCCGCGCTTCACCGCCGAACCGACTTCTAAGAATCGATTCAAGCTCTTTATAACCACTGGCTGGGAGGGTCCGTCCATCACACAACATCCACCCTTCCTCTGTGGGAACATCTTCCTTACTACCCGCAAAGGCAACAATAGTCCCAATTGGTACCCTAATACCTTTTACGGCGTTTTCTGCCTCATTTTTAGCTTTGGTTGTATCATCTTTAGCTTTGGTTACTTCCATTGCTCCCCAGACACTTACTCCAGCAGCGAGAACGGCAAAAACACCAGAAATGATAGGTGGAGCTAAGACGGCAAACTTATTAGGTGGCATGTTACCTCCTTTTCCTTTTTGAATTCTTGGACCGGTTTCCGAATTTTTGAATTCATGGGGGTTTTTCGTGCGAGCACCCCCTAAACCGGAACTCAGGGGGCGCCCGAAATCATGAGCAAAACAAGCGGTTCATCAGAAATCGAAAGTCGGGCTGTCGCCGCGCTTAAATTCGGCATGGATCTTTAGGTGGGTTGGCCCCACCAGAGCAACCAGCATGAGGTATTTTGCGCCTATCGGTTTGGTGCCTGCGGAGCCAACGGGTTTCCGCAACTTTGCGGCGAAGTAGCTCAGCTTCCGGTTTAACCTTTTCGGAGGGACGGAACGCGCTAGGGCTTTCCTGGCGCCGATGTAGCTGTCAATGAACTCTTTGAGTGTGTTCATATGGGACCAAAAACTCAATCTCTGGCTTGTGGGGATGCTCAACCTTGGACCTACAATCGCTTGTCTAAAATTGTGAGGGAAACGCATGATGTGGTCGATATTAGGCTGCAGGATTAAGGCAGAAAAGGGGTAAACCTTTGTGCCGCCACCGGAGATCTCCAGATCCGAGGCCCGAAGGCTCTCTCGGATCTTGGCCCAGCAAATGCGTGTCACGTCCTTATCCGAAAGAGCGGCCATGGGACCCAATAAGAACAGACTCTCCATCGTGTTTTTGGGAAAACCAATGCTTAGTCGATAATGATAATCTCCATTCTTTTTCTCGAGAAGTTCCAGCAGCTCATCAGCCTGCGCTTGATCCATAAGGCCCAGATAGTCACTGGCTGCCTGGATCTGAATGGGCATGATTTTCTCGATGGCTCGATCCTTTGTGAGGATGACCTCGTACTGTAAATCTGCCGTGATTGTGTCTGGGGTCAACGCCGAAAGGCCTTCTGGGGCTGCAACGGGTACGGCGAGATCCATCACAAAGGCCAGCGAGGTTTGGCGTCGCTTGGTCGATGCCTGAAGCGCTGCACCGGCCTGGCCAAAGATGGACATCGTTCCGTCGACCCCATCGGTTCGGTACTCGATTTGGTCGAACCGCTTTAGATCTCGGTTGAGTTTGAACCCGAAGAAATTGAGCTTGAGGCTTTGATGACGATCGATGCGGGTCGTTTTGGTCAAGCTCCCGCCCCGAATCCACACACTTTGTCCGGTTCGATGTGCATCAATCGCAGCCGCGACATCGCCGCGAACCACCCGCTGGTAGACATCCGCAGCCGCGGGTAGTTCGAAATCGATATCGAGCAGGGCTTCGGAGGTGCTTGTGCGATTGATACTCGCCCTGAGTTCGGCGGAGATCCCTTGCTCTGCTCGTTCGACAATCTGTTTTTTGATGCGGGCCTTCATCTCTTCGTAGCCGTCGAGCCACTTTTGAATTTTCTGTTGCACGCGATCGATGGGTTTGGCGATGGTTTCGAGGGTGTCGGTGAAGAAATCATCGACGGTTTCGGTGAGTTCTTGACGTTCTTCCTCGAGGGTGTCGACCACTGCCTCGACCCGATTGGAGAAGGGCGCCAGAACCTGTTGCACCTCAGCGGGCAGCTCATCGAGGCGGTCTAAAGCGTTTTGAATGTCATCAAGGCCCAATTCATCGAAGGCTTTATCAAACCATTCAGACAATGTGTCTTTGACCTCACCCGAGAGATTGTTCAAGTCGTTCTGAAGCGCGTCGAGATCCTGACTGGCGGCACGGATTTTGTCCAAGAACTCATCGGGATATTTGAGCGCTTTCGCGAGGGTCTTGTCGATGAGGTGGTCGACATTCGACACCGTGAAACCAACGTTTAACCCAAAGCCAGCACCGAGAAAGCCCGATTTTTTTTTGAACAACTGGACACGTACCATCGAGTGTTGGGGCGTTTCCGGCGGTGTTGAACTTGGTTCCACCAAGAATTTGAATTGGCCTTCGAGCCCGGCACGGAGTGCCACTTGGGCGGCGATCGCAGCTTCAAATCCCACCGCTTCAGTGAGGTCTAGGTCCTCTGAAAGATCAAATTCTTTGGTGATGCCATACTGCCAGGAGGCGACCGCGGAGAGGGAAACGCCGCCGCTGAAATTGACCTGTAGCACTTCTGAGGGGGCTAACTGGCGGACGAGCGGGGCGCCGAAGGGATGCTTGAGTTCCTGCAAAAAGGTTCTCAAGGCCTCAATGCCGTTTTCGCTCTGGGGGAACCGACGATGGAAGGCGATCTGTACCTGGGCGTTGGCCTTCGCGCCGATTTGTGTGTCCACCGATCCGAGGGGAATCGAAGCGGCCAGACCAGCTCCGGCTTTGCCTTCAAGCAGCAGCGAGGCATAAGCGAAGGAATGTTCGTCGGCTTCTGCTTCGAACACCTCGATTGGTGCTTCATCGGTTTTGGTCAGATGGAGGGAGACTTTGTACGCGCCGCTGTACTGAAACGAACCCATCTCTAAATCTGCATTCCCATCCATCGAGTTGGAGATTTCTTTTTGGTAATTATGACTGCTGATCACATCTGAAATGGGTCGGTTAAGTTCATCGATTTGATCCAGAATTTCCTGACTCTCCTGAATGAGTTCTTGCAACTCCACTGAGTTCCTCCTTTTTGTAGAACTTGATGAGCCCTAGCTGCGTTCAGTAACGGGGCAGGGTAGGAAGCCTGAAAACGGAATCGAGAGAGATCGAGAACGCAAGAAGCTTTACCTTGTTATGGCGTATCGCTACACGCTTTACAGGAAAGCACCAGTCAGGCATGACTGCCTTTCAAGTCCATTGCGTGAAGATGACCTCGATACTTTAAAGGCCTGAAACATGTGACTTTGTTTGAAGTAGCTGCATGAAAACATCGACGTAGGTGGAACTTCGTCGTCTGCTAGAACACAAAAAGAGACGGGATGCCAACAGCATCACCACATCAAGGTTGTTCTAGATGAAGAGAAGCATGAAGGCATAGATGGATGACCGGGATTTCGGGGTGAGTTATCCTAGCATCCATAAAACATGTGGACTAGATTTTTTATTCTAGTGACTGATAGAATTGGACTTACATCAGTTATATAGTTATCTAAAGTGAGACCCGAAGTATATACAATTTCACTATCTATTGTGATCTACGTCGAAAACATGCCTCACCGTAAAAGTGTCTCTTCGCGGAGAAAAAATGCGATGGACAGGGCTGATTCAGGTGCTCTAGATGTGCACGCGCTCAATATCCCCGCGCTTGATGTGGCGGTCGGTGCGGTCATACAGTCGCGTGGTCTTCGTGGAGGCGTGCCCGGCAATATCGGCGGCAATATCCAGGCTGCCGCCATTCTCCAAAAACACAGTAATGCCCGAACCACGGAGGCTGTGGTTACAGATCTCCGGATCGAGACCGGTTTGGCGCACGCGGCGCTTGATCATGTCCCAAGCCCGGCGCCGATTCAAGGGCCGCTCGGTGAAGCGTGCGTGGTGGCGGGATCCTTCGATAGCTCGGAACAGCCAACTGTCGGCCTCGTCGGCGATCCCCGAGGCCTCGAGATAGGCATCCATGTATTCCTGGGCGAGATGATGGACCGGTACCTCTTTTTGTTTGCCGCCTTTTTCAGAAAAACGGAACACCGGTTGTCGACCGTTGACGCGATAGTGTTTGACCTTCATGCCCACGACGGCAGAGATCCGCCCAAAGCTATACAGCAAGACTCCAAGCAATGCTCGGTCACGAAGACCGGCGCAGGTGGTGGTGTCGATGCAGGCAAACAACAGCCGTAATTCATCGACCTCCAAGATCGGTGTTTTCCCCCCGCGGACCTGGTGCTTGGGGCCGCGCACCGAAGCCGCCGGGTTGAACGACATCACCTGCCCCGTGACGAGGTAGTCGAACAGGCCTTTGATGGCGGCAAGATGTTGTTTGACTGAGGCCGGCTGGAGTTCCCGCGTCAACTGTTCGATGTAGGCGGCGACCATCAGGGGACGGATCGCAATCAGGTCGGTCTCGTGAATCTGAACCCATTGCAAAAACCGTTCGACCGCGCGGGAGTAGGCGGCTCGGGTATTCGGGTTTCGAATGGTGGCGGCGAAATATTCTAAAAAGCGCTCTTTGGCGTGAGTCCCTACGCGCTCGATAATCGCAGGCACGGCGACGGTCGAGAGGTACGGTACGGGCGATCGCAGTGGGGGAAGCAGCTCGGTCATGGTGACTCCGGAGTAAAAGCGGACATAACGTCCTTTATGTCCCCCTTTAACCTATCCTCTACTTCCGATTTAGGCAAAGGGTTGTCGTTAAAAAGCAATGAGACTACAGCTTAAGGAAGTCCTTGCCGATGGGGAAATATTGAAGCGTCCGTCAATTATTCCTTCTCGAACTTAATCGAAAAAGATCTCTGAGAGTCTATTATCATAAGGTAGACTCTGTGTCTGGCGGCAAGGAGAGAGGGATGCCCGAAGCTGGGATTCTAGGTTTGATCGTCAAACTTCTCGTAAAGGCCTTCTCCTTTATACGATTGAATCCGACCACCAAGGCTGCTCGCTATTTGGCGTTGGTGATCGGTCATCGCGATACAAAGGAAAAATTTCTTCACGTCACAACTGAGGCTGTGGAAGAGGTGGCCGCGACCTTCCAAGATGAAGATTGGGTGGTCGATACCCTCACTTCTGATCTGGTGTACCGATTTTGGTTTCAATTCAGCCAAGGTCAACCTTATGATGCTGCGTTCCAGAGAGAAATCGTTGCTTTCTGTCAGCGCCCACTCGGACCTGATGCGGCTCAGGAGAGCTTGGCACAAAGATCCGAATTTGCAATAACCCTAATGAAGGCGTTCGAATCCAACCTCCTGAATAAGTTTCCAGAGGGAGCTTGTTGGATGCAAGGAAACGATTGCCTGGCCCTGATGGAGAGGGTAGGCACTTCGATTTTGGAGCGCCTCCAATTCAGTCCACCTTACAAAATTCCGGCCCCGGTCTCCGAAGGGGATCTCAATTGGTTACTCTATCGGAATCCCTTGACGGAATTGATTGGTCGTGATGCTGAAATGGAAGATCTGGTTTCCTTTCGCGATGATCCCCAACCCTTTTTGTGGTGGTCATTTTACGGTTCGGGCGGGACAGGCAAGTCTCGACTGGGCTTAGAGTGGCTACGAGAATGTGAAAAAGCGGGGTGGCTTCCTGTTTTTTTAGACAGCCACAGTGCATGGTCAGGCCATCTACAGTGGATTCCAACCCATCCTACAGCCATCGTGGTGGATTATGCTTCATCCTTTGAAGATCTAGAACGTTGGATTGATCATTTAATCGGTCACGCGAAAGATGGTGCGGAAGTCCGCGTCCTATTTTTGGATCGTGGCGTACATCGGCCGTGGTGGATCGAGTTGCTTACCAAAACGGGCCACAAAACCGATGCGATACGGAAGGGTCAGGCCGGTCATCAATTTCGCAAACCCCAAAGGTTACAGAATGTACAGGAGCCTGAGCGGTTATTCGATGCTGCGGTGGAGAACCTAGAAGGCCCTCCGTGTGATCAGGCCGAGGACCGTGCGGCGCTTCAAAACTTTTTAACGAACTCTAAAGAACCGCTCTTCATCCTTGGTGCTGCAGGAATTTGGGCGAAAGGTGTAGATCGGAATCAGGCCTTCAGTTTGAACGATGAGGAAATCTTGGATCGTTGTTTGAAGCGAGAGGTCGAGCGTTGGTGTGATCTGATTCCAAATCCCCATGATATTGCCTGGATTAAAAAAGCGGTGGCCTTTGTGACACTGTGCCGAGGCTGCACTCTCGCGCACCTGAAACGGTGGTCTCTCATCCATAGTGGGAGTGAGACCGATGCGAATCGGCTGGAACAACTGGGGAGAATCCTTTTAAGTGTTAAGCACAAGGACGGGGAGGTGTTTATCTACCCTCTTGAGCCTGATCGAATGGGAGAACGTTATCTTGTGGTTGGGGAACCGGACCGCATGAATGGCAGTCCCCTGGTCGAGCCGGAATTTGATGTCCGCGATTGGTTGGGTTTAGCGACCGAGGTCCGGATCAAAGGGCTAGGTGAAACGCTCTTCCAGGTCTCGGAAGCCACGGCGAAGAACTGGCTCGCAATCATTTGGTGTGATTGCTTACCACCCTCTGGAGAGGATGAGCAAGACTGGTGGCTGGAGGCCAAAGGGTTGCTCCGCCTGTATTATCGATATCCCGATGTTCCAGGGGGTGAGCCTTTTATAATTCAGTATCAACAAAAGGCTCGAAAAATAGGAGCTTTGGCTTTGCAATTGGGAATAGTTAACCATTTTCCAGGAGAAGGATGGAGCGCCGATTTGGATACAGCCCGTTTTTGGTATTTGGAAGCCGCGAATGCGGATTTTCCCGATGCCAAGCTTCTTCTTGGGACGATGTTGCTCGAAGGAACTGGGGGGGAAGAAGACTTGGTGCAGGCTCGACATTTGTTTCAACAGGCTGCTGAGGCCAAAATCCCCGAGGCAATGACCAATCTAGGGGGAATGTTGAGGGAAGGTATCGGGGGGGGGCAAGATTTGAAGAAAGCTCGCTACTGGTTTCGTCAAGCCGCGCTGGCCAGTATCCCTGAAGCGATGTTTCATCTCGCGGACATGCTGCTCAAGGGTGAAGGCGGAGGACGAGATCTGGTAACTGCTCGCCACTGGTCCCGTCAAGCCGCTCAGGCCAATATCCCCGAAGCGATGTTCCTTCTGGGGAGGATGCTAAGCGAGGGGATGGCTGGTAAGCAAGACTTGGGGGGCGCTCGTTACTGGCTCTTGCGAGCTGCAAGTCTTGGTGATGTCAATGCGTTTATTCTCCTCGGCCGCTTAGCTGTCCATACGAGGGACTTCGACGAAGCCATTTCCTTGTTGCAGCAAGCAGTGCGTCACGGTGCTTGCGCCAAAGATTTCGAGAATGATTCCGAGTGGGAATCGCTTCGGGAGCGACCTGAATTTAAGGCCTTAAGTGAAGGAGCTCCGCAAGAAAGGGAATCCTCGGAGCTGAGCTCTGAGCAAACACCAATCATTTCACCAGAAGATATTGTGTTCCGCATTGGAGAGGTTTTGGTTCGCGAAACAATGGACGTGAATTTAGAACGTTATCTGAGAAACGGTTAGCAGACCGCTTGGAAACGGCCGTAAGTTGCTTCCGTAACCGGTCTCATTCGAACCCTTCCTGAGAGCATGTTCGGTTTTGTTTGCGACAGACAAACCAATGCCTGATCGAGCGTTGTCTCCCCTTTATGGAGCATGGCTTCAGTATTGGTGATGGCGTAGCTCTACACCATACCGCTTAATTAAACCAGCAGTTTACCTGATTTTCATCTGTCGATGTGAGGTTCAAAAAGGTTCCTGTGTTCCCACAGGGAACGAAAACCCGTTCCCATGAGGGTTTTTTATTTACTCATTCTTTTTGGCTGATCGGCCAAGAGCAAAGAAGGGCGCATGTTGCTTCTTTTCTTCGATATTCTTTTTCAATTATTTCTGGTGTGTTTGTGGCAATTCCGAAAAACTTCTTGTTTCGACTCTTGCCAACCTTAACTGAGTGGATTAACTTTAATTAGTTGCTTCGGGTGACTTTTTTATGGAAGGATTCGGTTTTTGTTGTGATGACCCTCTTGAGCCGGTTGGTGTCATGGCTCAGGTTGCCAGGAAATCTCAGATTAATCGGAGACGTTCGACATTCTTCCCGGAAGTGTCTGAGGTAAGAAGGATTCTTTTGTTATCAAACTGTTCTTCGAGTAAATAGGCGTAGAAAGCAAGAGCCCTTTTTACCGCCATGGCTGTTGTTGGGCATTCTGCGTGTTTCTTGACGATAGCAAGGCGCTCAAGGTCTTTTCCTGCAAAGGTGATACTAGTGGTTGATTTAGACATGTCGCTTCCCCTCAGAATGAAATTTTCGGTACATCTTTGGGACCTGATTCCGAGGATACGTGCGTGGGTACTGTCTGATCCTTGCTATTTTAAATCAGGGGGGCATCGCAAAAATGCACACGAAGGCTATTGTATTATAGTTTTTTTCACGCTTGTATTACATTTTTTTCGCATGTTTTTTTTGTATTTGTTATGCGGATCACAAATAAATCCTTGCGATTCCTGGTGGATGAGTATGTTTGTGTTGACTGCTGACAAGCCGTTTTATGGGGTCTAGAGGTCCGTGGAAAGGAGGACTCTTGAGTGATAAAGAAGAAACAGTTGTGGTGGTGGAGGATCCTGACGCGAAGGATCAACCAGATGAGGTTGAAGATAAGGATGTTGTGCGACGAGACCCAGTATCCCCAGAGGTCATAAGGCATCTCAATGGTTTCCGTTGACATCGATACTCTTTTCGTCGAGGTCAGGCCTGACTCAACTTCCCTTTCTGGAGGAATGTGAGGTAAGTGCTGAGCCTGGAGTTCCTACCCCTTTGCTGAAAGAGGAAAGGTCTGGGGAAGTTCGGGAAATGATTTGCTCGTCAAAGGACGATGCACTGGTTTTATCCATGATGCCGAGCATAGGAAAGCCTACTGCGGCGATGAAATGTTTTTCGTAGAGCGGCTCTAGGAGGTCCCTGGTGCTGCCATCACACTAACCAGTCGGAGGCTGGCATTCTCTAGAAGTCGTAAAACCGAGGGTCGAATGTGCGCAAAAAAAACCCCTCTCCTTCAGCAGGGGAAAGGGGCGTTTTACTTAAATGTAGAGCCCGAGACCATCATTCGCTGAATCCTAGTGCTGTACCTGCCTGGATGCCCGCTAATGCCGCTCAGGTTGCCTGGGGATATAAACCTCCTTCTTGCTGAATGGGAGTGTGTATCACGGAATCCGCACGAGAACTCCCGTGAACAACAGTTTCGACATGTACCACGCCTTGCGGATTGAGGACCACCAGGCCGTCTAGATGGTCCCTAGGTAAGGGAAGAACGTGAGGGTCGTGGACCCAGAGGAAAGAGACTCCTTCGTGGAGTGCTCTTCCCGAAAGGGAGGATGCGACATGATCAACGCCGTGTGGTGAAAGGGTCACGTGTTCCACTACGTGGTCCCTGAGGTGAACACCTCTGGTGTGCACTCCATCAACACTGGGAGGAGCCACTTGTTCAACGGAGTAGGCTCCTGGGAGGACTGGCGCAATGTGGGCGACATCGCCCATTTTGAGAGCCACCACTTCAACTGAGTGACTCTCGTGGTGGGTGCCCGGGGTGTAGACACCGAAGGTCGTGGGAATGACCTCCGCTTGTGCTGCAATGACCGCGTTGTGAATTGAAACAGGGTTTTCTACGCTGTCAGAAACGACAGAAAAGTGAGTGATGTGGCTGACTTCCGCTGCGGCGAGTGCGATACCAGAAAGAGCCAAGAGTGCCAGGAGCTTAGAGATGTTGCGTTGCATGTGAGCCTCCGTAATTAGTAATTTTGTAAGAGGTGTTCCTACCCTCTCTTTGCATCTAATGTATGCTTATAAAGATGCAAAGTCAATCTTTTTGGCATCAAAACCATGCAAAAAAAATATTTTTTATGTCTTTCAACCATGCAGAATTCCTGTAGGGCCATTAAAATTAGGCATTAAGGGGATGATGGAAACTGTGCGGACTCCGTGCGAAGATTGCGGGGTACAGTGAATGGTGCGAGGAAATAGCCTCTAGCCATGCAAAACGACCGATTGTCGCCGTTTCGACCAATACAAGCTGATAAAGGGGTCGAATTTTTTGGGAAAACATAGCAAAAGTTCTGGTTTACTTTCGATTCGGTCCATCGCCCGCACATCTGAATCGCTTCAGGGTTCGTGCGGTGTTAGGCGACACCGTAAAATGGGTCTTCCGCAATTTTGGTGAATGGAAGGTAGATGATTCGCCTTCAGCACTTTGGCGCGACTTATGCCTCTATCTAGACGCCAGCCCGAAAGGCTGGCGTCTTCCGATGTACGTATTTTGTTATTTTTTTAAATGTTCGGATGTGAGCCTGTTTTCGAGAACAATGTCGCGAGATGAGGTATTCTCTTCGGATCAACATCAATGTTTGCAGGATGCTATATTTCATGGACCCTATGACGCCTTTTCCATGCCAGCTCGAATTGATCGCCTTTCCCGATTCCGATTTTGCCTACGTGATTGACGAACTCCTCCATCTTCTCCATTCCTTTCCGGAGATCCTCGAACGGCTCGAAGCAGATCTCGACCGCCATGCATTGGTCTTGAAACAAGCGCGCCTCAACCACCGTCGTGCTTGCGCTGGAACCCCTCATCTTCCCGGTCTCGACGATCCCGACCCCGTCGAAGCCATAGCTCCCAGCGAACTAAAGCTAGGCATCGGCCGACGCCCAATGCCTGCTCAAGACGTCCTCTTCTGCTTGGTCTGCCGTTACTTTCTCGATGGCGTCAAATCCGTTTCGGCACGGAGTTTTTTTGCCGAATCTCGCACCGTTGCTCGCTATTTCTCGATGCAGGGACGTTCATGTCCGGCGGGATCGACCATCACCCACAACGTCAACCTCGTCAGTCAGGCCACGCTGGATCTGGTTTTGGACCGGATCATCACGACGATTCAATCTCGGAACCTCGATGATTTCGCCGAGGTCACCCTCGATAGCACCGCCGTTCGGGGCAACACGGCCTGGCCGGCTGATTCCGAGCTGATCGCCAAAATCGCTCGGCGCCTTCACCGAGGCCTCTGCCAGCCGATCCTGGAAGGCGTCGCCACTTCGGTGGCGTCCCGAATTGGCGCCCGGTGCGAGGACATCGAGGCAGCCCGCCAATCAATTGGTTTGGCTTCGGGAAAGGGGGCGAAAGAGGTACGCCAACACCACTACAGGCTCATGATCGATGCGGCCGAATACGTGCCCCAGGAGATGGGCGAGATCCTTGACCACCTCGCCACCTGGGAGCACGGTCATCGACCTGGCAGCCGGGGCTATCAGCGTTGGATGGAATTGCAAGCGCGGATGACCGAAGATGTGTCCCAGCTCGATTCACTGATTCACACGACCTGTCGTCGGGTGATCGTAGGAGAACATGTCGGGACAGCCGAACGGGTTCTCAGCGTGGCCGATCCGTCCGTTGCGTGGATCGAGAAAGGGGGACGCGAGCCCGAAGTGGGTTACCGAGTCCAGGTGGCCAAAAGCGCCCGTCAATTTGTGGTGGCAGTCTCGGTACCCGAGGGCAATCAGGCGGATGCCAGCATGTTCCAGCAGACGTGCCGAGATGCCTTCGAGCGGATAGGGACCACGCCCGCGACCTGCAGTGCAGACGATGGCTATGCTTCCAAGGCGAACCAGCAGTGGCAGGCGCAGCAAGGCGTACAGACGAAGTCGTTCAGCGGTGCCAAGGGAAAGAAGATCGCAGGCGAGGAAGCGTGGGAGAGCAAACCCTACCGCGAAGCGCGGCGGATGCGATCGGCAGTGGAGGGGCTGATCGGCCAATTGAAAGCGCTGTTTGGTTTTGGGCGGGTATGGCGGAGAGGGCTGGAAGCGGTGAAGGCGGAGCTGACAGGCAAAGCGATCGTCTACAACCTCTACCGGTTACAGCAACGGGTTCACACCTGTTGACCCTGCCAAGACGATAGCCCAACGGAAAAAGAGGAGGTGGTGGCCTTCGGCTGCTCAAATTTAAGGTGAAGGACGAAATATCGTGTCAAAAGCAACATGAAATCCAGGCGGGGCTGGAAAATAAATCTGCGAGCCAAGAAATCACGAAAAACATAAGTTTAACTCAAGAATTCGGCATAAGACGCGCCCCCTTTCGGGCGCGCGTCTATCTACTTTGTTTCTGAATGACATACAGGTACTTTTGGAAGGTGGTCGTCATGATGCCCTTCCCCATTTTACACACTGGAACCGATATTCGAGTGCTTTGTCTCTCCTATAGTGTTCGCGGTATCGAGATCCACTGCGGAAGCCCATGCACCGGCGACGCCTGCCCACGCTGCGGACGAGTTTCCCGTCGAATTCACAGTCGCTATGAGCGACTCGTTTGGGATGGTGCCAGGCAAGCCGTGGCAGTGGCGCTCGTCCTCAAGGTTCGAAATTTCTTTTGCGACAATCCCAGGTGCCCACGAACGGTCTTCTCTGATTCTTTTCCCGAAACTGCTCCGCCCTACTGTCGGCGAACTCAAAGGTTAACCTCGCAGCCCCTCGACCCCCTATGTGCCAATATGCGTGAGACACATGGTGTAACATTTACCGAGGGCACCATTTGAGGATCTCATGAGCAAGGAAAACAAGAACATCGACAACATCCACGCCAAACCGAAACGCCGCACGTTCACCACCGAATACAAACTGAGGATTCTGGAAGAGGTCGATAGCGCCGATCAAAAGGGGCAGATTGGCGGAAATGGCGAGAACAGCTTTCCTCTTCAGGTGAGGAGCCTCGTCCCAAGAATCAAGCCTCCAAACTCAAACGTGAAAACGAACGCCTCCTGCGCCAAAATCGACGGCTCCAAGAAAAGCTTTACCAAGCCAATCTCATCATTGACCTCCAAAAAAAACTCGAACTGAATCTGGCGATGATGGAGAGGCTCAACGACGACGAGCATGCGCCATGAGCCTGGTTGAAGAACACGCCAAACCGGGCTCTGTCAAAGCACTCTGTCAATCGCTGGGTGTCAGCCGTGCTACCTACTACCGCCGCAAGAAGGAGCCGTCTAACCCAAAACGACGCCCGCCCAATCAACGCCGCCTTTCCGAGACTGAGCGCCAGATCATTCTCGAAGTACTTTGTTCAGAGTAGTTTGCCGATCTGTCTCCCTGTCAGGTCCATGCAGCTTTACTCCAGCGCGGCACCTATCTGTGCTCGATTCGAACCATGTACCGCATTCTTCAAGAGACCGGGGCCGCCAAAGAACGCCGCGCGCAACGACGCCATCCGGCCTACATCAAACCTCAGCTCATCGCCGAGGCCCCCAACCAAATCTGGACCTGGGACATATCCAAGCTACCCGGCCACTGCAAAGGGATAATCTTCTGCCTCTATGTGTTGCTTGACAAGTTCAGTCGCTATGTGGTCGGTTGGACGATTGAAGAGACCGAATCCACGACCGCGGCCAAGCGACTCGTCAAGCATGCCGTCGACCACCAAGGCGTTGACCCCGATCAACTCACCATCCATGCGGATCGCGGTGCGCCGATGACCAGCAAGGGCCCCTACGCACTCTTTGATAGCCTCGGGGTTCGGGGCGCTCATAGCCGTCCTCGTGTCAGTAACGACAATCCCTATAGCGAGGCTCATTTCAAGACGGTCAAGTATCATCCTCTCTATCCCAAGCGCTTCACCGGCTTGGCTGAAGCGAGGCACTATTTCGATCGTTGGTTTGGCTGGTATAACCGTCAACATCATCACATCAACCTGGGCCTTTTTACGCCCGCTCAGGTTCATGACGGCTCTTACCGGGAGATCCAAGCCACTCGGCAGCAAGCGCTTGATGAGGCCTATCGACAGCACCCCGAGCGCTTTGTGAAAGGGCCACCTCGAGCGCCAACCGTTCCGCGACGCGTCGCGATCAACCCCGACAGCCACGACGAGGCCGCTAACCCGACACCGCGCTCACAGGATCATCACAATGCCCCGATGAACCGAGAACTCCGCAAAGCCCAGGATGCCACAGAGGCCCACCCCACCAGGCAAGGGGAAAAAAGTTGAACCGGCCGTTCGTGGCGCCAAAACGTCCCCAACTTTTTTCTCCGACCCTTGACACGTGGGGTGCCGCGCTACGATGGGGACAGCCGGCGGGGCGATTTTTCGCCCTAACCCAGTCTACCGCGTCGGCCCTGGTCTTCACCGCGCGGCGGGGCCCCGCTTGTGAAGGAATGGCGGCACACGCGACCCCTGCTTACTAGCCACCGTGTCTCATTTTCATTGACATATTCCGATTAGAGGTACATCGTACCCTCACCGATCTTAGGGTCTACTTTCGCGGCGAACTCGTCGCCGAACATCGTCTCTGTGAGAAGCCCAATCAGCGAATCACCTTGGATGCCCATCGCCGACGGCGCTTGCGCCTGGAACAGCGCCACGGGGGCTTGGCTCAAGAGAACCTGTTGCGCGGTCGCAATCCACTCCTCGACGCCTACCTGGACCAGTTGAAAACGCGCGTACCCGGATGCGGCGTTCACGCCATGAAGCGCTTGCTACACCCGATTCGGACCTACCCTGAGGACGCATTTTTCACCGCACTCCACCAAGTCTCACCACTACGGGCTCTTCGACCTGCATCGGGTCGAGAAGTTGATTCTCGAGCAAGTGGCCGGCGACTACTTTCAACTCGCGGGCGAGGAGGATTTCCAATGAGGTTGAAGCTCAAAACGATCTTGGATGATCTCAAGTTCCGGGGGATGGCAGAAGTGTTGGATCGCGAACTCGACCGTGCTCAGGTCGAAGGCCTGGCACAAGAGGACGTGCTGTACCATTTACTGTCCGAGGAGTCGCGTTATCGCGCCGAGCGGACCATGGCCTACCGGATCCGCCAGGCCAAGCTTCCTCGGGAATGGGCCCTGGAGAGTTTCCCGTTCGACCAGCAGCCGGGAGTCGATCGCGCGCGCATTTATTCCTTGGCGACCCTGGACTTCATCAAGCGGGCGCAGAATGTCGTGTTCATCGGCACGCCGGGGGAGGGCAAGACCGGCCTGGCGACCGGTTTGGCGCGCAAAGCCTTGCTCGACGGATATCGGGTTCGCTTTTACAACGCCCAGGACATGCTCGACGATTTGTTCGCTTCGCTGGTGGATCGTAGTACGTCGCGGATCTTAAAGTCGATGGCTTCCTTTGACCTGTTGATCATCGACGAATTAGGCTATCTCTCACTCAAACCCGAACAGGTCAACGCCTTCTTCAAGTTGACCGAAATGCGTTACGGCAATAAGGCCACGATCATCACTACCAATCTAGATTACGAGGAGTGGTACCAGTTATTCAAGTGCAAGCCCTTGGTGGATGCCTTGTTGGATCGACTTCGTCACCATTGCATCACGATCAAAATGGATGGACCCTCGTTGCGGACCCCTCAGCATTCCCACCGAATCGGATCAGCTGAGAAGGGAGAAGATCATGACTGATCGTTTCAAACCAGAATCATCAGAATCGATTTGGATGATCTGGAACATCCTCGAACAGTTGGAGGAAATCCACCGCTTGATCTGGGAAATGTACGAGGAATCCTTAGTTGAGCTGTTAACCCTCCCCGAAGATCCCACCTAATTCATCGAATCACATCACGACAACCCGATTTGAAACGCAGGCCCCCGCCAATGGGGGTCTTTTTTTGTGCCCAGGGTCCGGCCTCCCGTCAACCCAAACGCGTAACAAGTACGCATTGACCGGGTCTCGTCCTCTGAGGCAAAGGTGGGTTCTTTGCCGTTGGCGTCAACAGGCTTAGACATTCGCGCCGCAGGCGTTCATCAACGGCTGTGCGATTTGAAACTATGACTACCTCATCGTCCCTCGACGGCTGCGCGGATCCCATGCTTCCGACGACCTGTAAATCTCGATCTTGCAGTCACCTACGCCTAACGATATCAAAACCCAAGATGGGCGTTGCAATCATGGCGTCTTTTCAAGCGCCTTTTGCCATGTTCTCCCAAACCAGGCCGGGTATTGGGCGCGAGATCTCTCGCCTGCAGGAAAAAAACCCTCTGGCTCTTTGGGAAGATGCTTCGATACAAAATGAGCCAATGAGGAACGCGCATTCCTCATGGCATCCCTTTTCTCATGCTCCAAGAGTCGTTTTTCGGGATCGTCAAAGCTGAAGTCGAACAGCCCCTTTTCATTACAAAAAGCGATCACTCTTGCCGTGTGATAAAGCGCATCGGCATCGAGGGCACGGATAAGTTTGTCGTATTTCCAGGGGCGAGCCATGCGGAAATCCCCAAGGGCGCGCAGTTTTAGGGTTGTTCGCACCTCCGAATAAGGGTATCGTGAAATACGTTGTTCGCTCATGCGAACAACGTAGTAAAAATATTGGAGGAAGCTATGGGTCGACACATGAAGTACAGTGGCTTTTTGGAGATCTTGGAAGACGAAACCATTTATTCTCCAGCCACGATCGTTGCCGCGGGAGAAGCCATGGGGCTCTTGAACAATGATCCCGATTCCGAAGAACTCAAAAAGCAAAAAATAAAAATCCGCCATTCGCTCGGCCACTTCAGCAAAAACCACAACTTCCCACGTGAAGGTGACGGAATGATACCTGAACAACTGAAGGGCCAATCTCCTCAGCGTGGTTGGTACGGTCGCCGCTGGAAGGAACCACTTCAAAAAAAGCAACAACATCGACAGGATGCTGAGCAAGAGCACCCTCCTGCTTCACATCCCCTGGAAACTCCAAGCCACAGCCAATCCAATTAGTATCAGTGAGTTCATTTGAGAGAAAATGCCGAGTTCACCAGCGGCCAGTTGACATTCAATGCCAATGAACCGCTGGTGTCGCAAGCTAGGGAATCAACCAACTTGGTCTTCGGTTTCGATTCGGCATTTGGCCAAATAGATTTCGATATCCAGGCGCTTGTAGACGACTCGGCCGTTTCGGCTCCGGCTCAACTTGTGGTACGCCGGCCCGCGGCCTTCGTGTCGGAGTTGCTGGAGGGTCTTGACCCCAAGTGGGTATTGAGCGGCGACTTGACTTTCGCTTAACCACTCGGGTGGGACAGCGGCCTGATCGATGTCCTCTTCGATTTGGGCGATGATGCTCCTGACCGTTTCAGGATCATTGCGGACTTGGGAAAGCAGGGCGGCGAATCGCCACAAACATCCTTTGATCGTGCTGCGCTTCAAGACTTGATATTGTTTCTTTTTGTTGCTCATTTTCTTTCTCCGTGAGTCAAATGAGCGTCCTTTTTACCTCCATGCCGTGATTAGTATACGTGAATACAATTGAGAAAGGCGAAAAAATTTCCAATTTTTCCTCACGGCCCTTTCTTTCACAACCGCCACTCAGTTTAAACCTCTCTTTTCCTAAGGATGCGAATCCCGTTTTGGAATCATCGCTGACCATCAAGTTGATCATTCGGGGATTCTGGCTGGTGAGGTCCTTTTGCAGTCTCAACAGAACTCGCTATCGCTTGTGAATACATCGCTCTCGGTGCCGAATCTATGACCTTTTCCAGAAAGACCTTCCCGCACGCCGATGCGTTGCGCCTTCTACGTTCGACACTTCCTCGGTGCGCACCCCGGAACCGGCCCGATGTTGGCGAGTCAGCTAAAGCCGTCAAGACCGCGGCTCGCAGGCTCCCCGAATCTTGACGGCTCCGCCCGACCCGCCTTTTGGGCCGCCAATTCCGGGGGGCACCCCGCTTCAGGAGGTCGAACATGCAGCGTACATTCACTATCGTTGGGCAGATCGTCAGTTGGAAATCCGTCAAAAACGGCCTAATCATCACCGTCCGTGAGCGTCGTGCAAACGCCTTAAGCCATTCGAATTACGAACATCTCGCCATTTGGGGGCCGAAGGCCAAAGCCATTGAAGTCAAGCTTGAAAAGCGAGCCAGGTTCGAGTTTCGCGGAAGTCTGGATCGCGTTCGCCGCAACGGGAGAACCTATTGGAATCACACCGTCCAGCAATGGATACGGCTTCCAAACAACCAGTCCAATTACCGTCAACCTCGTGAGGAGATCTCCGAGGATTGGTTCGTTCCCGGGGTTCGCCAACGGGATTCTCGTGCGCAACGGCTCGAAGAAGGGTTTCAAGCTTGATGGATCTTTCGAGGCCAGGTGACTCTAAATCGCCTGGCCTTTTCTCGATGGTCGGTCAGACACAGGAACCATGATCGAAAAAAAACGATTGAAGGAGAAAAGTCATGAAGACCCCATGGAAACCGATCGCTGAAGCGCCAATCGGCCACGTCATTCTGGTCGCCGTCTGGGCGGATGACCATTTTTCCATTACCGAGGTACGGCAAATAGAAAAAAACGAATTCTTCGAATACCAATACCCAAACGACCGCGTCACCGGTGCCTATGCCTGGATGGAAATCCCACTTGTTCCTGACCCGCCGCTGCCTTCTTCTGAGTTTCCGATTCTCCCATCAAAGCCTTGTGAGCCGGCACCAGAGACCGACTTTTTCGACGAAGACATCCCGTTTTGAATGACAAGAAGGGAGTGGATCTTTGGGAGTCCAGGCTCAGCTCGTTGTGACATGAAGCCCAATTGACCGGGAAGGTTGGACATCTCTCGCATCGCGGTGTCTTGATGGTTGATGCCATTTGGGTCTTTGCATGGGTTCGATCCTCCATCTTTTTTTCGAAAGGGCCTTTCTGGACGAGAACCGACCTCGAAGAACCTTTCCTCAATCACGGAGCCGATCATCTCGAACTATCGCATCCCGCTGGCCGGTCCACGCAACATGGGTTTGCCTTTGACATCTCGTTGACTCCGTCGCGGATCTTCCTTACCACCATCGCCGTCTTCGATGCCGGAATATCCCGACCTGCCGGTGCCCCCCGATTCCCACGTGATGTTCCAGGTCACCACATCACTCGCAAGCATCTGGTTGTGGCAGCCACTTTGCGCGACTTGCATTCGGAGCTTCCACGGCCCTCGTTCATCGGCTTTCGGTACCTTTCCAGCTCGGTCCGGTGCGCGAATGCCAACATGGATGACTCCCCCTTGGATGACGGGCGCTTCGCCCTGTTGTTCCTGCGACGCTGACGAACAGAACCCACCCGGTCCACAAAAAAAGACACGGTTCCGCTTCGCTCCGCCGCATCGTTTTTTATGGACCGCGCGGAACCTGCCCGCCTCTTGGGTCGCAACAACAGGGGAAAACCCCCTGACACATCCAAGGAGGCACACCATGACTGTCAAATTCGCAACCACCGGAACCGTAGCTTGGAAAGGCGACCTGAAAACCGACAAGAACAAGGCACCTTACATCTCTGTCCTGATCAAGACCGACGCGAGAGGGGGCGCCCAAAGCCTGGATTGCTTCGTAGGATTCCGCGGCAACCTTGCCGAAGCCATCGAGACCGAAATCGAGGAAGGCGACACCATCAAAGTGGTCGGAACGCTCGGCCAATCGAAGAGGATCAAAGGCGCAAAAGGCAAAGAAGATCGACCCGAACGAATCTACTTCAACGGCGCCCAATTCAAACTGGAAGCTCACAACGAAGTGAATGTGTTCGACGAGCTGGCGGCAGCGGTTTAGCGCGAAAGCCCCTCGCAACCCGGGGGGCTCTTTCTTTTTGCCACGGGTCACTATGGCACCAAAGAAATGAGGCCATATATGCCCGGGTTGACCGCGACGACTGGCAGAAAAAAAGTAAGCCCACATCGAATAGGAAGGTGAAAAATGAATCGTAAGGAGCTGTTCGTCCAGACGCTTAAAATGTTTCCTTCAATCCGTGATCATTTCGAAATTCAACATGGTGTTTCCTACAAGCACTTGAAGACGATGCCTTTGGAATATTTTGGCCCAACGATGCCTGGCTATGGGGACATCGACACGAAATGGACCAGGCAACTGGCTTACCGCGACACCGAAAACATGGGGGACGGGGTGCCAATGCTTCTCGCACCAGACAAGCATTGTTTAAAGAAAGAAGTCTATCGTTTCTTGGCAAGCATCGACGAATTACAACCGTCTGAATCCGAGACCTACATGGACACCGCAATTCGATTGAGAAGGGAGACGCTACGCTTCCTCCACTGCACCAAAGGAATCGCGGTCTGGATTGGACAGGCCTACTTCCAAGCCGGAGGAAATATGCTAAAAGCCGTTGTAAGGTCGTGGGAAATCGATGATGACCAGGAAACGGCAATCTTCTTCTAAACGCTTGAGAGCGCTACTAGTTCAGAAAGAACCCTCGATAGCAATCCAACCAATCATCTAAAAATCGAACACCGCCACATGGCGAATGGTCCCCAGGGAACCATTCGCCATTTTTTGTGGTGAGAGAGAATCCCTATCGGAACATGAAGAGGCACTTCGTGCCGGTAGCGTTGCCCACCCCCAGTCCAAAGGCTCTGCCTGCAGGCATCCGGATCGGGCCTTTTTGAGCCTCCCCGAAACCAGAGTCACCCAACTTTAGGAAACGGCCCGGCTCTCATTTTTCCCGATTCACCCTTCTGGATTCCTTTGGTTTCAAGGCTGCCGGTGAATATTTTTGTTGATGGAACCAGCGGTTGTCCTTTGCGTATTCGGAGGGAGGTGCGGTCTTCTTTTCGCTGATGTTGCCCTCAAACTGAAGGCGCCACCGGCGTAAACTTGGCCACATCACCGACGCAACATGACGCATCGAGGAGGACATTTGACGTACGCCACCAAGCTGCTTACTCCGCCGCATCAACTCTCCGATCTTTCCGAAACCTTGACCCTGATTTACGAACCTTCCACCCGGGGTCTGGACCAAATTGCCCTCGCGGCCGTTGTCCAGTTCAAATCCATCAACAAATCGCGCCGGGCCAAATTCATGGAAGATCTCACCGCACTTTTGGAACGCTATTCTTGAGGATGATGGTCCCGGTCGAGAGTTCGACCAAGGTTGTTTCGTGCAAGGGCGGATCACACCCCGAGCTAACAAGGTCACCCTCTGCAATCAGTTTGAAACACAATTGAACGCGTTCAAATCGACTATCAACCCTCGAATCGAATCCAAACTAGCTCTTTTTTCGAGCCTCACCCCGGGTTTTTCGACCCGATTCACACCATCATCCCAATTTCAACTCAATACTTCAGCACCATCAACTAGCAGGAGCCGTTTTTGTTTTTGGTATTTTGCCTCCCCCTGATTGCCCAGGTTGTTCGGTACATATATGTCACCAATAAGTTTTTGGTGACATGTTTTCAGATAGTTAGGACAACGAGGGGGAGATGTACCCACAGATGATTGGCGCCCACTCAGCGTACTCGCCCTAACGGGCTGCGTCGCTTCCGGGCGCCAATCACGATCCATCACCTCATGCCCACAAATGACCCTTGGATTGAATGACCGAAGTTACCGTCATACCCCAATCCAAATGTTGCCACCTGTGGGCCTGAACTCGAAATAAATACAACTGATGTACCAATGACTCGTGCGGGCTTGTAGGTGCCATCATGATGTCCCGCCCTACATCAATCAGCCCGCATTCAACCGACCGAATATCCCGCACACCTCGCTGGGACTGGCTCCCGATCGGCGTCCATCGTGGTGCCGGCAACCCGACAGGTCAAGGCCTCCGTTCGCACGCTCCCTCCCGGCCTTGACCTGCCCGAACGCCGTCACCTCCGCCGCCTCAAATCGGGGCCAGTCCCCATATCGCGAGGTGTACCATGTTCAAAACCTATCTCAACTATGCCTGTTCCGAGTGTTCCCCCTGCTTTTACTGCGGGCCTTGTTCTCAACGCATCGACGACCTTCTGTGGGTGCACATTGAGCAGTTGCTCGCCAAGGGTGAAATCTCGGTCGACGAAATCGTTTTCGAGGTTCTCGGTGACCGTTTGACGCGAACCCATGCACGGGTAGCCCATCGTGTCGAACACATCCTCAGCCGCATGGAAAACCTGGGTACCGTCCGTTGCCAATCGAAACCCAATGGTGATTTCTGGGGCCTCCTAAATGAATACTTCCACCCCAATTTTCGAACCAGCCGCAAAGGGGTTCTCCTTCAAATACTCCCAGGCCATTTCGGTCGCTATCGGGTTGTCAACGCCGAGGGGAAAACGCGCGATCTGACGATCAACCTTTTTCTCCAATTGAGACAAAACGGACGCATTGTCCCCATCAACCCGAGCCTGGAAGAAGCACCGAAAAACCATCCCTACCACGAGCCCGATCTCTCCGCCACCGTCACCCTCGTTCGCCAGGGGGTGGCCTGATGGATTACCGCCAACGCTGCCCCAAATGCACTGAAAAAGCCCTTTGCGAAGCCTGTACGAAAACCATGACGGATCAACTCGATCCCATCGTGCTCGACTACCTCCAAAAACACCACGCCGCAACCGTCATCCGCCTGGTCATTTTTCTTCTCGGTGACCAATGGACCCTGGCCCACGAACGTATCGCCCATCTGCTGCAAAAGCGCCTGATCCAATTTGAACAAGGCGGAGTCGTGCGCACCATCGCCAGGTTCCAACACGCCAGGGTTTATCGATTCATTCCCGTCTTGGAACGCGCTGAAGAGCATCAACCGCAGGAGGTGGATTCAGACCTGTTCGATGACGAGGACTTCGACCTTGATGGAGATGGTTACAACCCGGATCTCGCCCCTCAAAAGAACGACGGCCTGCTTCACGACTGGTTCGATGAAGGAGCTGACATTCTCGAATTCAAACCACCGCGCAAACCCAAGTGAAAGGAGGTGAACGATGGACGCACTGGTCAAAATCTTCTGGCTGTTTTCGGTGCTCTTCGACCGTGATCTCTAAACCCTAAACCTGCAATCTCAGCCGCGGCTCATTGATTTGGGTCGCGGCAGTTCGCAAGGAGGTGTCTTCCTACTTTTCCTACCAACCGTGAAACGTGTTTCGCCCAACTCAGGAGGTGTGCATGCCGGAACTGGCCACTGTCCGAACGGAAATGCCAGAGAAACCAACCGACCACCGAACCAACCGATCCCAAGGCGAATTCACCTACCGATGGCAGGACCCCCAGCCGGATTCATTTCGAGATACGAGCATGGCGTCCCGCGATTCATTAACCTCTCAAAAAGCGCCTAATCCACTCCAAGCCGCCAAGGAACTTGTCCCCACTGAGCGCCATCGAACTCTTCGCGAAGGCCTGACGGAATACGAGCAAGACGTGCTCTTCGCCGTCGCCGCGCAACGCGAGGCGGCGCTTGGAAACCGCGTTGACTTGCGCCGCGACCTCCGCCGAAAGGGTCGCACCCTTCACGACGACGACACCGCGATTCGCTACCTGTACCTTCACTCAGGCCGCGAAAAAACCCTGAACGATTTTCTCCAGCGGGAACCTTGGACACGCCGGGTGCAGGTTGAGAAAATCGGTGACCAAATCCGTGCCTCCCTCAAGCATCCGCAGCGTGGTGACCAAACCCAGTTTTACCTTCAGAAGGGAACTACGGTGTTCCTGTCTGCCGGCGCCGGAGGCGATCGCGTCCGCCTCGAAAACCCAAAGAGCGATCAGCGTGTGGCACGCACCGGGGAGACCCGAATTCCTGCATCCATTTATGCGAGTTGGAAAGTCGACGGGGAAGCGCGTCGCATTCCGCTTTCTGACTATGTGGACCGCATGACCATGAGGCTTTCCAAAAACGAAGATCGGATTCACCATCACGTATCCTACACCGCTAAATCCTTGCTGAAACCCGCGCGAACATTTGACCTTGACCGCCATTTCAGCTTTTACACCGTGAATCGTACCGGCGAAATGGGTAGGGCCATGCTCAATCCCATGGACCAGACCTGGACCCGGGATGCACTTCGCATCCTACAAAAAAAAGGATTGGTTGGGTTCTCCGATCCCAAGCGAGCCTCCTTGCCCGAAACCCGACTCACACCGCTTGGACGAGAACTCGCGCTATTGATCCAGCGGGGTAAATTCGAGCCATCAAAACGACCCGAGAAACCCTTGACCAAATGGTCAGATCTGAATCGCGTCGAAAAGCAAATCCTTCAAAAAATGTCAGGCCAATTGACGGAGATTCTCACCGCGCAACGTGTCACCAAATCGGCCGAGACCCTATCCCCAGAGCACGCCATCCGGTATTTAACACTGCGGCGTGACAAGAATGAGTCCTACATGGATTTCCTTCGCCGAAGTCCTGACAACCGCCTGGACATCGTGAACGACGGCTTGTTCGTTCGGGCCGAGGCCCGAAATGGTGTCCACATCCCCCACCTCAAAGACAAATCGGCATCCATCCACGCCAACCACACCTATTACTGGGACCGGGAATCCGGAAAAGTCGAGGCCATCGATCCGCGACCAGAAATCAAAGGGCGATCCCTACACCCCTCGGCCGTGGTGGCCTATCAAGTGTTGCACGGTTCCAAAGGAGAGAGTCGGCAGGGTCCGATGCCACAGGAATTGAGTGAATTCGATCGTTACTTTCGCTTCAAACTCGAAACCGCGACCCGGCACAATCGGACCCATTTTCGCGAAAACATCGAAGGTCGAGTACCTTCGACTCGCAATTTCGACAGTTTCTATCTCGACAAATCCTTCCAAATCAAAACCCGCAAAATCCCCCCTGCCGGTATCAAAGAACTGGAAGCCGCTTTCCAGAATCTTTATCAAAAGGGCCTCGTTGCAGGGAAAACACCGGACGATGCCAAGCTTACGTCGCTTGGACGTCAACTGGTGTTTGAGCAAGAGAGATCCGAGCGGAAGATTTTCGCTCAAGAGCAACGCCATCTTGCCACCATGTTGCGACAATTCGGGATCCTACCAAAAAACGCTGCCACCCAGCGGCAAAGCCCAGCCTATGCGGCCTTCGAAAAAACGCTGTTGACCGAATCCCGCACTGCGACCATGGCCGATGGCCGCCAACTCCAGTTTTACCTTCCAGATCCGAGCATGGCTGAATTCAAAAACCTATCACGAGCGCCCGAAATGGGTCCTCGCTTCGAAGAAAAGTGGCTGCTTGCCTCGACCTACCACGAAATATCGAGCAGCCTTCGGAGCCGGGGCGTGGCCCAAATGGAGTTCTGGGACAGAGCCCGACTTATCGAGAAACGCCCTGAACTCGCCGAAAGGCCTGACCGCCTTCCCGACGGAATCCTTCTATATAAAACCCCCAAAGGTCAAAGCCGCGCCATCTCGCTTGTCGTCGATGGCAGAGAGCGGCAACGCGACCAACAATCATTCAAACAAGTATCGGCCTGGGCCAGTGAGCATGGCATGCCGACGATCATCGCGACTTCCAACTGGAAACGCGCACCTGAACTCGCCAAGGACCATCACCGCGTGTTGGTCCTCGACTAAACCATGACCGTGATCGGGTCGCGCGAAAGCGCGGCCCCTTTTTGACAGTGGAGGCGTCATCGTGAAAAAACATGCCAAGCCCGCCGCCGCCATCGATCGGTGGATGGCAGTGCGCGCCCTGTGCAGCCTCTTGATCCTCGTGCCCAATGGGTTCTTCATACTTCAACCAATTCTCGCGTTTTTGCAGGAATACGCGGTTCTTCACGGTTGGCTCATGGCCCTTTATGAGGGACTTCCCAGCTATTTCCAAGTAGTACACCGCCACATGGGGTCACGACTGTGGCTATCAGGCGCTCAATTGGTCCTGGCCTTCTTGCTGGGGCTGGCAGCGGCAAAATCGCTTCAAACACTTGTTTTCAAACTTTTTATTTTCCTTGGCGTAGGTATCCAGGCTCATGGTGGAAGCCACTTGCTCCACCCAAATAGGGAGGCAAAATGACACTGCGTGATGTCTTGAAATCAGGAATGGACGAGCGGACCACGGACTGGAAAGACAATCCCGAGGAGAACTCGCGCCGACCTCGTCGCTGTGGGGTCTATTCCTTACCAGCACCCATAAAGGGTAAAGTCAGAGCTCAGGACTCGCAAAGTTCGAGCACTTCTGGCCACCTCGGGTCAACAATATTGACCCGAAAGGAAGGCAAAAGACCAAAACGCCTATCTGAGCTGGAGCGCACAGTTTTGGCAGCGATCATGAGTAACTGCCACACTGTAATCCGGCCGCATGCCTCGGAAAAACGTCGTTTCAAAAAAGAAAATCCCCGCATTCGATTCATTTCCAACCGCATAGCCGCCATGTATTTGTTCCTGGGAAAAAATGGCGAGGCTTTTGTCGAATTTGAGAAGCGGTTACCAAATCGAGTAAGGATCACACCGATGGGTCGCGATTTCCTTGCGAACTTCACGCTTGGGGACGGTTCCGAGAGGGTGTTCAACTCTCAAGGGATCTCTAGCGTGATCATTGGCAAGCATGGCGAGGTACGAGTCTCCTCAAATGGGGATCGAACCAAGCAGGATGAGACGTGGGTGCCCACCTACACTTATGCAGCATGGAAGGTTGACGGTGAGCATCGAGGAATTGATTTGGCCGAATATAGTTCCATGAAGACCTTTAAGCTCAGACAAGAACGGACTGGGGAGGGAGCCCGGAGATTGACGCGAGTCCTTCCAGATGGTAGCCACGATGTTTTGACTTTTCCGAAACACGTCGCCTTTTATCTCGATACCAAAGGGGAAATCCGGTACATCCAAGAACAGCCCTACTTGGATGCCCATATCGCCGAGGCCTGTCGTCAGCTAATCGAAAGGGGTCTCGTCGTCAAAAAGGGCCGCAGCCCGGTCACCTTGACCAACTTAAAGCTGACGTCTGCTGGAGAAGCGGTCTACCTGGAGAACCCACGAAGGAAAAATGTTCCTAAGCGGCATCCTGCTTCGACCATCCCAGAGGCACGATTGAGCCCGCTCGACTGGCAACTGTTGTGGCGAGCTGTTGGCGAGGATCATACCCCCCTCCTCAGTCCCGAAAACCACATTGGGCAACCAGCGAGCAAGGTAAAGTCCCCTGCCACCAAAACGGAAATCGAAACTGCCCTAATCAATCTCAAAACCAGAGATTTGATTGTGACCCCCCAATTGCGTAGCCTGAAATTAACGGCCAAAGGCCGCCTTCTTCTAAACAGGCCGACCGATAAAGATCGGACCATTATCGATAAGCGAGAGAAACAGTTACATACCGTCTTAACCGCAGTGGGGTTTGTCCCGGAGCTGGCTCCGATGGATCCACATTCCAAGGAGGCATTGGAACAATTGAAGGGAAGCGCGAGTCTAAAGCGCATTCGAGAATACACCCATTCAGGCGTGCCCGTGAATTTGTGGGTTCCCAAATCGAAGGCGCAAGGAAACGCCCCTGCATACAAACGGAGGGAACTGGGTCACGACCTCATCCTGGCTGAAGGAATACGACAAATCATGTTGAAACTAGAAGCGGAAGGAGCCGAGGCGGTGGGTTTCCGATCCGAGCGGGACTTGAGAAGCGAACAAACCCGAATCAATCAAGGTACTCTTTCCCCGAACTCACCTGACCACTACAACGTTGGTTTGCCCGATGGAGTGATCACCTATCGCACAGCTTTCGCGGAAGAAAAGTCCCTGGGCATAGAGGCCGACGCCGGCCATAGCCCTCTGTCGAACTCCCGCGGATACCAGCGAGACGCCATTGCTGCGAAGGCAGGGTGGGCTAAATCTCGAAATATGCAGCTCGTATTCGTAGTCGACCATCCGGCAAGAGCCGCGAATCTTAGGAGGGATGGAAGAACCGTACATTTGTTGGTTCGATAGTCAGTTCTCAGAATCCGCTGCTTCTCGCCCACTGTGATACGTATAGGGGGATTTCTAGAGAATGTGGTAAAGTCAGGATCAAAAAGTGCCATTTGTGACCATGAGGGAGTCATGAACACAAAAACGAGGAACTATATTTTTTTGTTACCTTTTGTACTTTTAAGCTGTTCTAGTGAAAGGCTTCCAGAAGACAGGATTGTTATATCTCCAAAGAATAGCAAAACAGAAATAAGAAAGCATGCTTTGCAACACATCTCCTTGGGTTCTGATGTTGAGCTGGTAAAGGATTTTTTAAATAACAGGTTGTTTAGGAAGATTTACCGCGAGAACAAAAGTAAGCCGCGCTCTCTAGTTGAATACAAAAATGAAAAGCGATATCACAGCTTCTGTTACGAGAAGGAGTGGTGGCCAAAAGAAATACAAGCTGGCGGTTACATCTATGCTGAATTAGGATATTTTGGTTCCTTCCCTGCAAAGGTTGTAGGGATGTGGTGGTACTTCGATGAAAAAGATCGTTTAATTGAGCTCGAAATTTCTGTTTCAAGGGGAGCCCCTTGAATAACCAATAACCCTTCAGTCAAACAGTAACCATTTGTGGAAGTTTTTAAATTTGGAATAGCGCCTCATTTCAAGATTCATTGGATAAAGTAAAGTTTTTGGGACAAGCTCATCTCCAATGTATTTTCGAACACCTGAATATGCTCGATCAACAGACCATCGTGAGTCATGCATGCGTTTAAGCTGCATTTCCTCTGTTCATTCTGGGAGTTGAAGATACTCTGTTAATTCCTGAAGATGTAGGCCAATTTCCTTACCTTCTGAATGAACCCACTCAAGAGCAAAATGAGATAGCTCAGAATTGTCACTATATTCTATTTCAATATTAGAATGAAATCCAATAAAACTCTTTTCAAGTGCATCATTTAAATTGAAATCGTGCTTTTCAAAAATGTTAGCCAAAGGAAAGCCTAACCGACGTTCGTGTTCGGCAACCCCATGTCTCGTGGTTACCTTCGGATAAGTCTTGCCTGGCAAGCCACTATATTCATAGATAAGGAGAATAAGTCACCCTAAATGGCGGCCTAATATCTCATTTTGTCAAGCTTCTGTGTTCTTCGGCAAAGAACGAGATTCATTTTAAAAATTAGAACAGTAAGGCGCCACTGTAGTTTCCGGTGAGTCCCTCTGTGCTTACCCTAAATAAAAAGAAAAGGCAGAAACTAAGAGGTGTAATTTTTCACGGGCCTTAAGTCGTTTTCGTTTAAATAATATAGCTCTCCATCTCGCCAAGACAGGCATTCGAACTCAACGTCGCTATCCATAAGACTGAGAGCATTTGATGCCTTATAATCACTTGTGATAATAATCATTAATGCAGATTTATTTATCGGCTCTCGAGGATGGGAAAATACTCTTGAATTCAAGTAATACTTTATGCAGCCCTCATCGAATTCAACATTTACTATATCGCTTAGCTCGATTGAATCTATGATGGTTGATGACTTTCCAGGGCCTACATAACCCAATTTGAACTCTGAGTTATTTATTGATATTTTAACGTTTGACAGAAGTGTGTTTGTTCTGGTTGAAAATTTAAGCGCTGGATAGTATAGACGATAATCTCCTTGAGTACAAGACAGCGAGGCGAGCAAAAGAATCGCTTTGATTTTTAAAAGCATTGAGAATATAACTTTCACAGTGCACTCCTTGTGATTAATGAAACAGATCAGCTAGTTTCCCACAGATGGGATGGCACATAACACTGATATCAATTTCACAATCCGTTCTCCCCACTCTCCTGGAATATACCCAAATCGATCACCCTGCAAGAGCCGCGAATCTTCGAAGGGATGGGAGAACAGTACAGTTGTTTAATCGATAATTAGTTCTCATAATCCGTTGCTACTCACCCACTGTGACACATACGTAGATGTTTAGTATCAAATTTTTTAGAGGATTGTCGACAACTATCCTGACACGTCGGGACCCGTCAATGTTCTTTTATAATTAGAAAACGTATCTGAGTTTTTCTGCCAAGACACGATTCTTTGAACTCAGTTGTACTGTGAGGGATAGAGTCTGGCTTTCTCCAATCAGACCAACCTGATTTTTGAAGTTCTTTGACGTCAAAAGTAAATGCCATTTCTCCGGATTTGTAAAATATCGTCACTTCTCCGGTGTCTAAAACATCCATCTCTGAAGAAAATGTAAACTCTTGAGATAGAGAACGAGCTAATTCATCTTGTGAATAGGTTGTTCCCGAGAATCCATTGTACTCATCAATAGAGTAAACCTCTTCTAGTGGACAGTTGGAAGCAAAGCGGATTTCATACCTTACTCGATCCAAATTTCTGTTTTTTTTCAGCCCGAAATACAAAAAAATTGAAAAAATTAAAACAACAAACACTGAAAACCATGTTTTACTTTTACTTTCAATGTTAAGAAAACCATAAACAATGAACCCCGCCACTAAAGAGCCGATCAGTAATAGGAAGCAAGTAACAACCATAAACTCAGAAAAAGCTAACTTTCCGTCCCTGGATATTGCGGTTGTAATCTCCAGAGCATGATCTGTAAGAGATATTATTAAAGCAATCAGCAAGAGAGCGATCATGCTGAACGTAAAAGCGCCCAACATCCCCCAAAATATTCTGATCAAAGGTGCTTGAGACATTATTGCTCCCTAATCATTTTCATCAACCTGTTCAAATTACTGTCGCCAACATTTGGATCAAACGGGACTTCTTGGTTTTTCCAGCGCTCAAAGTTCGGGTAATGAATTTTTCTTTTTGACTTTTGGTAGGGTGAAAAAGATTCAAAAAATAATTCCAATCGATCTTCGATATATTTCCAATTGTACCCTATTGAATCATTAATATGATTCGCTTCATCCAATTTTGCTACTAAGATGCTATCATCTTTGTCTAGCTCAACTAGCTTTACGCCTGCTATTTGAGCTTGTCCTCTCATCCAGCTCAATGTTACGTTTGCAAGTAAACCTGGTTTATAGCCACCGCCTACATCTGAGTGAGCACCAGAAAACCACTGCTCCAAAATCCTAGGCTGTCCAGCTACTTCGTATATATCCACTTGGCCTTCATACTCTAAGACACTTTGAAGAGGAAAGTTTTTTCGATACTCATGTTTTGCTACAGCGTGTCTTGCATAGCGCACATTAGGAGGTATTGATAAATCAATATGTTTTGGAGTGAACTGGTATACATCTTTCCAAAGCCAAGTCATTGGTATACCTATCGATTGAACAGTATCATATACCCCTAAAAGTCTTATGCTTGGAGTAAAATGATAACTCCTTCCATCAATTTCAAACTCTACCCCTCTTTGATGGATCATATTGGCGAATGTTCTGGCAAGTACGCTACCCCTGCTAAAGCCGTATATCTCTAACTCTAAGTCGGCCTCCTCACCGGCTATTGCATTAGCAATTTGTTGCACATAATACTTTTCAAACCTTTGATACATCTCTTCTAGTCTCTCTTTTAATCCGTAGCCAGTGGCTCCTCCTATTGCTTTTCCATTTAATGTTTGTTCGACCCAATCGGCATCTGTAGCAATGGCTCCCGTTCCAGGTCCTCGGATGTATTCGGCATGAATTCGTGACTTTTTATAGAGATGCCAAAGCTTTACCACGTTGGTCTCCTGTTCGTCGATTGAAATATCTTTTTTGTTGTTCCATGTGCCATCGAAAAACCATCCAGAAAGCCCATTAGGGTCAATAAAGGAAAGCGGATTGCCAAACGCATAAGCATAAGGCTCTTTTGTTGAACTTGGGTCATACAAATCCGGCAAGCGATAGTCCGGGTTCAGAAAATGACCCAACCGCGGCGAGTAAAAGCGGTGATGCATGGAAATCAAGCCACTGGTGTGGTCGATGATATGCCCACTGAAGCCGAGGGGGCTGGTCTGAAAAACCCCATCAGGAGGAATTGAAAACCCTCGATTGGGAATTTGACCTCCCCACACTCCCAGATTCGATTTGGATGGGGGCTGTCCCCCATTGTCCGACTTAGTTGCCAACAGGTGCCCCCAGGGGCTGTACGGTGTGAAGAAAACGTCGCCACTTTCCGGATCCTTGTAAGCATAAGGAGTACCGAGATGATCAGTAAAGATGTAGTAACTGGGTCCCTTCTTTAGATTCTTCAAGATCACAGGGCCGAAGGGGCCATGTCCGATCGAATGAGTCCATTCAATGCGTGGATTTTCTCGAGAACCCCGTTGCAAGCCGATCGCAATCACCCGGCTACCGTGCCATGCGTACACGACCGGCACTTCTTGACCGGGCAATGCTGCACGCACCCTGCGGTGCTGTAAATCGTATTCGAACCGGTAAAGTGGACCCCCGATGTTCTCGATCTCGATGAGTCGGCGGAAGCCGTCCCAGCGATAAATCCTGGTATCATCTGAGCTTGTCTTTGCTTGAGTCAGGTGACCCAAATTTGGATTATAAGTGTACTTGTCTACCTCTAGAGTCGGAGATGGGGTTCCACCGCCCTCTTCATTTGTCGTACCGCAAATACCGTTACGGCGAATTTCGCTTACCCGCCGATTGTCGGCGCTGCTGTCTAAGCAGAACGCTTCATCCACCAGGGTTGCGCCGTTGAGGATTCGAGTCAGCCCAGCCAGGAGTTGGTTCTGAACTCCTCCGCTACCCGCTTGGTCATACCGTTCTTCGATCACGTCAGTGCCAAGGTCGCTGACGCGCTCGATATTTACTCCTGTAAGGGTCAAATCGGGGCTGTAGCTCGGTGTCCACACTTCTTCCAAGCCCGGGCCGCGTCGCCTTATCTGGGTAATCACCCGGTCAGGCGGGCCCCCAGTACCAGGCGCAGGGCACGTCTCATTCAAACCCCGGGTCTCCCAATCCAAGTCCAGGAGGTAAGCGCCTCCTTCCGATTGAATACTCTCCAGGTTGCCCTCAGTTGTACGGCTGATCGTGAACTCTGTGCCGTCACCCCAAATCATCCGGCCGAAAATTCCCTGCGACCAGCCTTCAAATGCCACACTCATATCACCGACGGTGACCCGCGTTTGGTTCCCCTGCTCGTTCCACAAAAAGCTAAAGCTCAAGGGATGATCTCCTCCCGGCGTGGAAAGTTCGAGTTTGTTCACATAACCATAAGGGTCATATCCATAAGTGGTTGTAATGCCGTTGGGGTCCGTCTTGCTGTGGATGCGGAAGGGATCTACCAGCGGATTTCCCCCCCCATCTCCTGCTTCTCCATTTGATCCGCTCCCGTTGTCGCCGCTTCCCGAACCACCCTGTCCGTTAGCATTGGATTCGCCATCATTACCACTTTCAGCCACATAGGTCCATTCTTGCCATGTTGCATTTCCACGGTTTACCGACTTGAGGCGACAGTCGACACCACTCGGGTAAACAAAGGACCACGTCTCACTCAGGTATTCATCCGTAATGCTATCGATTTTTACTCCCTGGTAATCATAGTGCCGAAGCCTCTGCCCCCCAACCAGAACATTTTTCACCCGACTGTTGGCATCATAAGTGTAGGTTTTGACCTGTAAGCCTGGGTGATGAACCTCGCTGAGACGGCCCTGTTCGTCCACTTGGACTTGCACCGCGCCAGGCAGGTTCAACAGCTCTCCTCCTTTCTGGAAAACCTGCAGTGTTGGACCAGCCCCTACCTGTAGCGTTTCCACCGCCCCCCATTCGTTATAGGTGTAGTGGCTTGCTGGTTGATTTCCCTGCTTCAAACACACCAAATCACCCTGGGGATTGAACTTCAGTTCGGTGGGTAAACCGCTTTTGGGTCGGTAGTTAACATTGGCGGGTTCTCCTCCTTTGTGGTAAGTGGCGTCGATAATCAAACGCCCCTGGCCCACGTCGATCCGCCTCGGTCTCCCCAGGTTCCAATCGCTGAAGGAAACCGGCTCGGCTCCCCCGGCGATGCTTTCCAATAGGTCGTTAGTTTTGTTGTAATTCATGGTCAACGAGCGGTCAGACGTTTCGAATCGAGCGACTCTACCAGTACCGTCGCGTGTGATCCGTTGCACGGGTTTCTCGTTGCGCTGAATCTGTGTCGGTTTTCCATAAGCGTCGAAGAGCACCGTGTGATCTTCGCAATTCGGTTTTTGGATGTTGACTTGACTACCGTATGATTCCCAATTAATTGCGTAGCGGTTGTATAGGTAGTCCTGCACTTCAGTCACTTCACTTTTGAGCGGATCCTCAGTGACTGTGGTACGGAAGCCCTTGCGGGTAGTCGCCGTCGTTCCGGTGGTCGCATCCCAAGAGATATTGGTTTGGGTTCGATCTCCCATCCAGGACCCGAATTGTGTGTTCAGCACAGAGGAGTTGCCGTCTCTTTGGAACAAAGTAGGAGTCCCGTCTTCACCACGGTAGGGCGCCCCAATCGACTGGATGTCTGCCACCAAGTTGGTTTGGTCATCATAACCATAGGACAACACCAGGCCGCGTGTATCCGTCATTGACGCCATCCGACTCTTGTTATCGTAGCTCGCGTTCCAGCTTAGGTTGTCCAGCGAGGTTCCACCTTCGATCCGACCCAAACTGTCGAACTGAAAACTTTGAGTGCCCACCTCGACAGAGCTCCCTTCGCTATAATCAAACAGTTTCACAATCTCGGGCGCACCAGTGAAGTGATAACTGTCAACCTTTATGCCCGCTATGCCTACATCCGCGGCGGCAAGGTTGCCATAGCCGTCGACCGAATACCGATCGATTAAAGTTCGGTTTTGATCCTTTTGCTCGATCATTAGTCGGTTTTCAAGCAGCGAGACTCGGCGAGAAAATGCTATGGGCTCGGCTAAGCCCCCTTCGTTTTCAGTGAAGGAGTAAGAGAGCCCGGCAGTGTCTGAATAGGCCAAGGTGCTTTTAGTCCCGCGAAAACCGTCAGCCGCCGTTACCTTCTTATTTGCGGCTTCATAAGAAAACACGATGGCCGGCTTCTGATTGTCATCCTCCGCCTTCCGTTTCGCGCCACTCGTACCAGTGCCATCGCCTCCGTCGCCACCATCCGTGCCACCGCCCTCCGCTTCAGCGATCTGGGTGACCCTGCCGAAGGGGTCGTAACTCAGTTTCACCTTGCCCACGTGGGGCATGGTGGTCTCCTCCACTCGGCCCAGGACGTCGGTCTTCAGGTGGATCGGAGGGCCAGGTTGGCCTTGCAGGGTGACCGTGGCACCCGCGACCGCGATGCCTTTGCCGTCCACGGGCGCGACCTCGTACTCTGTCCGACGGATCCGGTCGTCGACCGTGAGGATGTGATCCGTGTCGCCGTAGTACGTGTAGCTCACCAGCTCGCCGAATTCGTCGTGAATCGAACGCAACCGGCTCAGCGCATCGTAGTTGAAGGAACGCTGTTCCTCATCCACCCCCGGTGCGGTTCGGGTCTGCGAAACGATTCGGCCCATGGTGTCCAGCAGGGTCGTGGTTTTGATGTCGGTCCCCGCTTCCGTGATCACCATTTGGCGATGGTTTCCCACCACGCCGTAATCGTAGGTGACCTTGTGACCGAGGTCCGCGCGCTCGATTTGGGTGGGTCGCCCCAAGGCGTCCCGGAAGATGGTCGTGTGTTTGCCGAGGCGGTTGGTCGATTGCGTTTCGCCGAACGCATTGACCTTGGTGGTCGTCAGGTCCTGATCGGTTCCTGGCAACCGAAGCGTCAATGTGCTTGGCGACTTGAAGTGTACATCGCCGTTGATCGGTCGGTAGTGATGGGACCCCGTCGATCCGGAAACCAAACCGAGCAGGCCCGTCGTCTGGAGCGGGACGCCACTTTCGCTGATCTGGGTCACCACCGAGGCGGTCCCGTCCGCATCCCTGAGTGTCACCGTTTTGGGGACGACCTCGCGTACCAAGGCCTCGCCCAGCGGGTTGGTTTGGCTTGCGATGTCCCGCGCAAATTCAGGGGCCGTGTGCCACGTCCACTGCCAGGTTCCGCCGTCGATTTCGTGGTGGGTCTTGCGGCCCTGGGCATCGTAGTCAAAGGTCTGGTCCCGCATGCTGTTGCCCGTGAGGAACCAATCGAAACCCGCAACGGCCCCCGCCAATCCTTCCAGCGGGGTGAGGGCCCGGCGCGCCCAGGTGAGCGAGAAACTCCGGCTCTCCTCACCTTGAAAACTGTAACCGCTGCTAAGCCAAACACCTTCGGTCTCGCCGAAGGTCACGGTGTAGGCCGGAACCGCATCGATTTGCGCCAAGGTGGCCGACGTCACGCGGCCTGCGGCGTCCAGCGCCCGCGTGATCTGACGGCGGGCCGCCCCATCGCCGACCTCGCTCACCGTCAGGCTGTCCGCTTGACCATAGACCGCTTCGAACACCACCGGGTCCGCCACGCCCGACGCCTCGATGCGTTCCAGCCGTTTCAAGGCGAACCGGCCCACCTGCGCCAAGGGCGGGCTCCAGGTGAGCTGCACATTTCGGGGCTCGGGGTTGCCGTCCTCTTTCAACGAAACCTGGGTCAGGTAGCCCGAGCCGTCATAACCGTAGACCGCCGTCGCCGACAGGCTGGGCACCCGCTGGGTGGCGATCCGTGTCCCGGCCCCGTCGGAGAGGTAGGTTCGCGTCACGCGGCGTTCGCCACCGCCGTCGTTGGGCAAGTCGTGGAGCGTTTCGGGATACCGTTCCTTCGCGGTGGCCCACATCCGGTTGCGCCAGGGCCGGTCCTGCCGGGACTCGAGCAAGGTCTCGGTGAACAGCGGGGCCGGCGCCTCGCCCAGGAAGCCGGGTCGCATCAGCGGCAGACGCAATCCGTTGCCCTGTTCGTCGTCTTCCCGGAATCCCGTGTTGAGGTCGGCCAACACATGCTTGTACTCCGGCCAATCGAACCGGCTAAACAAGGTGAACGCGAGATTGCCGTCGTGGATCAGGACCCAGGGATCTTCTGCCTTTGGCCGGCGCAGACTGCTGAGGGGGTCGTGCCGCAGCCGCGCGGTCTTTCCTTCATCCGTGACGTCGGCTTCCAACTGGAACCGACCTGGCTGCTCCAGAATCAGGCGGGCGTGGACGTCGGCCTGAGCCAGCGCGGCCTGGTTTTGCGGCAACGTGCCGGGCCGCCACCAAGCCGGCATGGCCTGGTAGAGTCGGGTGCCGTCGAGCATGCCGACCCCGTACGCCCCCGGGCTGAACGCGTAGTCGCGGGCGTGGACCCGGGTCAGCGACAGGTCCACCCGCGGGTCCCGGGCGCTGAGCGCCAGATCCTGCTTGAACAGGTCCGGCGCGCCGGCCACCAGGTCGAGCCCCGCTTCGGTCCGGTAGGGGTCGCGGTATCGCGTGGCCGGCGGCCGCCAAGCGATCAGGAAGGCCGTCGATTTCTGGGCGCGAATCTGACCATTGCGGTTGACTTTCCAGTGGACCTTCCCCGCAAGGAAGCCGCGCTCACGTAGGGCCCGCGCCTGGGTCTGCAGGTACTCGGCCAAGGCTCCCGTGTGGAAGCCGACCATGCGGTTGGTTTCAATTTGGGCGCTGGTGAAAGTCTTCGACCATCCCGCGCCGCCTTCCACCTCGAAGGTCAATTCCAGGGTTTCCTTGGGGAAGAGCTCCACTTCGTAGCTGCCCACCTCGGTCGTGAAGGTCAGTTGCGGCGTGCCGCCGCCCTCACTGAGGTCGAGGTCGGTGGCGTACAGGACCGCATAGGGTTGGTGGGTCAGGAAGAAGCGCGGCTGGTTGCGCCGGTTGCCGCTGTCGTCTCTGAGCACTTCGCCGCTCTGCCATTGGGCCAGGTCGTAGGCCAGCCAGCCGAAACTGCGATAGTCGACCACCCGAAGGGGCAGGCGCTGCAGGCTTTGATCGCTGCTGCTGTAAAACAGGGCGCCATCATGCAGGAACAGGTTGTTGGCGATCGGCGCCCCGCCTCCCTGGCCAACAATGGTGGCCAAAAACAGCGCGTCCTCGGCAGGATCGGTAACCACGTGCTGTTCCGCGCCGGTTTCGAGGATGTGCTGGAACACGACTCGCAGATCGCAGACCGCGATCACCTGACCGCTGCCGTTCTTGGTGGTCACGGCAAGCAGACCGTGGTCGCGGTCCACTGCCAGATCGATCATCCCCTGGGGAAAGACCAGGGTAAAACGGGGCTTGGTGACTTCGTCGAGCAGCGGCGTTTCGGGCAGGTCGTAGAGATAGACGAACCCGCCCCGCGTGGCGCTGTGCTCGCCGTAGACCGCAATGTCGCGGTTCCGCGCGGCCAGCCCCGACTCGGTGCGTTCGATGAAGGCAACGTTCTCGGCCACGCCGACCCGCATTCGGCCCAATGCCCGGCGGCCCGGTGCTCCGTTCGGCGTGACCACATCTTGAACCGGCGGGAAGACCGTGCGCAGCAGCGCACGCGGGTCCCAGTGCTGGGCGACTGGGACCACCAAATCGTTGGCCTGGGTGTCGATCCGGTGGGCACCGGGATAGGCGTAGGCCACGGTGGCGAAGGCCAGTTCGAAGCCCTCGCGGGCGCGGTGGCGGAACCCGGCGACCTCACCGATGCCCGACGGGTTCAGGTAGCGCGCCACCGGTTGGTTTTGGTCCCAGAGATACTGGAACCGGTCCGGCGCCACCCCTTGTGGCGAGAGGGCCGCCTCGGCAGCGACCTGGGCCAGGAAGGGCCGGAGATCGCGCACTTCGGTGAATCCCAAGGGACCGGCAGCCTGGATATCCAACCACCCGGTGATCAAGTACGGCCCGATGGCATCCACGGCGCCTTCCTTGATCCACTGGCGCGCTCGCACCTGACCGAGCTTGACCAGTTTCCCGCCCTGAACCTTCAGCAGGTGGAGCAGCGAGGTCACCTGAAACGGCGAGTTGAACTTGACCAGGATCAGGGTCCCGCTCGGGAGGCGTTTGAGCCGCTCGCGGTTGCCGCGTTCGACGCCCAACACCTCTTGCCCCGTTTGGGCTTCCAACGACTGGGGTGCGAACAGGGCCACGTCGGCGAAGTGGAATCCCGGCGCGCGAAACGTGGCCGAGCTGATCAGCGCGGTTTGCCCGCTGGTTTCGTCATCCGCCCCCGTCGCACCGATGCCGTGGGTGTTGATTAAGTCCACGCGGTACTGGCTGGCCTCCGCGCCCGGGGCCGGGTAAGCATGGACCACGATGTTGCGGTAGGCCGTGTAGGCGTGGTCGGCGGTGGTCCGGCTGGTCACCTGGTCGCTGCGGGCATCCAAGGTGCGGAACCGAGCGCGGAAAAAGGGCTGCGCCTCGCCGCGAAGGTCATACTGGGTCAACCGGTCGCCGTCGCGGTCGACCAACCCGCTCACGTCCAGTTGGTACCCGGTCGCGAATTTCAGGCTTCCGGCCGGGTACATGACCAGCTCGGTGAGGAAATCGTCCGCCTCGATCGGGATCCCACGGCCGTCGGTGAACACCAGCGTGACCGGGTCGCCCCCCTGCGGTGTGACGACCACGGTTTCGGCGCTGATCCCCGAGACGGGTTCGCTGAACTCGAGGTACATCGGTTCGGCGACCAGGATGTCGGTTTCCCCGTCGTAGGGTTGGCTGGAAAGGACCATCGGCGCGACGTTGGCGATCGAGGCGCCGGCCTCCCCGCGTTTGAGAAACAGGTGGTGGACGAAGTCCTGACCCTCAGCGGAGGCTTGGTCGAACACGCGCAAGGCCGCCTTGAGATGGAGGTTGCCGGCCAGGTCGGCGGGGCCGATGGTGACCGGGATCTGGATGGGGAACTCGGTCGGCTTGAATTCGGTGGTGGAGGTCCGGTTCTCCAGTCGCAATTCGACGCGATCCAGCGGGCGGTCGGCCTTGACGATGGCGCGCAGGTGACGGGTGGGCGTGGGGTTTTCGGCACCTCCGAGGTGCAAGGCACCCGTGCGCTGAAAGATCTGGGTCTCGCGGTCAGCCACCACGAGGTTCCCCTCGTCATCTTCCTCCACGACCTGCCAGTCGATGCGCACGCGGGCCTGGCTGCGGGTGTCGCCTTCCTCCGGCCAAGGTAAAAGCCCCTCGTGGACCGAGAAGATCCCGGCGCCGGAAAGGCGCATGGGTGAGAACTGACCGGTCGCTGGGTCGAGGGCGTAGAGGGCGGGCAGCCGAACGCCGACCTCCGTAGCCAGGACGGCACTGCCATCGGTGCCGGTGACACCCAGGTAATCGAAGTAACGCGCGTCGCCCTGCGTACGAAGGCGATACACGTAGGCGCCTTGAATGGGGTAGAAGGCGGTGTCGCCGTCCATGAAGCGTTCGCGTTGGTACCAGTCCGGTGTATCTTCGACCCAAAACAGGTTGCCGTAGTTTTCTTGGGTGGCTTCCCGCACATCCTGGCGCAGGGACCGGGTGGTGACCGGCTGGAGCGGGCCGCCGGCATAGAGGGCGAAGGCCATGCGGGTGGCCCCCGACAATCCCAAACCAAAGGTCAGGATCAAGCCGCTGAACCGCTTGGCTTCGAGTTTCCGCTTGGCTGCGGAGACGGTTTGGCCGCGCTCGAAAGTGCCGCCGACGATCGCACCCCAATCCATTACGGCCATGGTCGGCCGCGTTTCCCGAAGCGCCGGTTGGTGGGGATCGAGGGGCACGGCGAGTTCGGGGCCCACGGCGAGCAGGGCCAGGTTGGGATCGGCCAAGGCTTCGGGGCCCAGGGTGAAGGAGAGCCTGCCGTTCAGGCGGGGCAAGGGGCCGCCATCCACCGTTTCCACTTCCAGCGCCTGAGCCACGGTGCCATTGGCTACCGCATTGGGGATCGGGAGGCTGGTGAGGCGGTTCAGAAGAGTTGCCGGGTCCGCGGCGCGAAACGCCACCTCGCGCCCGATGCCGTGCACGACGGCGTCGATGTGCACCCGGATCTGGGCGTTCAAGTCGAACTGAAACGGTTGCGCACCGAGGAGGTACTGGTTGGGCCCGGTCTGGACGGTGTCCAATTCAAGACGGGCGACCTTGCCGTCAGGCGTGGTGGCGACCAACTGGAAGCGATCGCCCAGGTCCCCCTGAAGGCCGCGTTGATAGCCGCCGGCGGTCAAGATTTCGGTAAGGGACCACGCCGATTCGAGGTTGACCAGCCGCAGTTCCGTGCCGGCCGGGTAGGCGTCGGCCGGCGCCTGAAGCGAGAGCTGGTCGCCGTCGGCCACGAGGGTGAAGCGCTGCAGGGAAAGCGAGCCCGCAACCGCCCGGTTCGCGGTTCGGAACGAGAAGCTGGTGGCTTGACGGAGGTGGACATCTTGTCGGTTGCGAAGCTGCGTGCTGATCTCGAGTCGGTACTCGGTGTCGTCGGCGAGCGGGGACCGGGGTCTCAGGGTCACCGACAGAAAGTCCTCGCTTTCGCGGACATGGAGCGGGACGGGCTCGTCGTTGGGTGCGCGGAGCACGATGACGCCAGGCCACTGGGCGTCCCCGTAGCGCAGGGGGTGGGAGAAGGTCAGGGAGATGGTGGCATCGCGGGCCACATGGGCTTGGTTGTGGGCCGGGCTATGAGATACGAGCCGGAAATCGGGGGGACCGAGGGTGAGTTGCACATCCGTGCGGAGGTCCTCGGCGCTGGTATCGTCGAACGCGGCTTCGGCGAGGCGGCCCGTGGCGGGATCGGTCGCGGTGACGGTCTGGGCATGGGGCCACTGCGGCAGGAAGAAGCGAAAACTGCCGGGGGCCGCGTCGGGTGCTGCTGCAAAAAAGGCGACTTTGGGCGTCGGTTTCCCTGCCCCGCCGAAGCCGGGATGCTCGGGTGCGTACTTGGAGAAGCCATAGGTCCTGAAGGGGTTGGGGGCCTTGGCCCGCGGTTTCTGGGTGGGTTGACGCTTCGGGTCGTTGGCGGTGCCCGCGGCCGTGACGGAGAGACCGACCCAAGGGTGGCGATCCGTGCGCACGACCACGTCGCCCACCGTCGCTCCCCCATCGGAAACGTGGCCGCGCAGCTCGGTGATCGGGAAATCGAGGGCAACCAGCGCGAAACTGCCACTATCGTGGAGGTCGGTCTGGGCGGGGTCGTTGACCCAAAGCCTGTCCTCCTGCCGGAGCCGACCCGCGTAGACCCACGTCTGGGCGTCTCGCCGCCGCAGGAGGATCAGGGACACGGCATCAGGCCCGGAAAATCGGAGCCGGGGCGCCGATGCAAGCGCCTGACTGGTGTGAAGCGTGAACCCCAGGGCATGGGCTGATCCGCCGACCAGGGGCGGGATCAGGCGTTCATCGAGTTGGACTTGGATGGCTCGGGGTGCCTCGGGGGTCGGCCCGAAATCAAGAACCAACCGCCCCAAATCGTGAACCGAGGCGTAGCTGAAGCTGGGCCGCTCCGAGGTAACGGGGAGCGGATTCATGAAAATGGAGGCGGAGGTGGTGTGGCCCCGCTCGATGGAGCTGTGGGCCCGTAGGCGCAGGGAGCCGGTGACCACGGGTTGGCCGTCGTCGAAATGGCCGTAGTGGTAGGCCAACAGGTCGAGGTCGTAGTCTGGCAGAATGGACTCGCCGCCGATGAAACGGTGCACTTCCCGGCAGCGAATCACGCCCAGGGCCGAGCCCGTCGGGACGCCGGAGGAGTGGAAGGTGACGCGGGTTTGGGGTTCGTCGAGGATCGAGACCCTTTTGGGGGAAAGGGAAAGGTCCAACCCCTCGCGGAAGGTGATGTATTCGGTGGTGTCCCAGATCAAGGGGTCACCGATCGCCGGTACGGGCTCGCCCAGACGAGGATCGCGGTAGACGGCCAGGTAGAGTCCGGGGCCGGCTTGGGTCCAGACGGCGTCGAGCCGGGACCCTTGCGTGGCCAGCCGAGCGGTGGTGGTCCAAGCGGGGCTGGGCGGCGGCGCTGCTTTGAAACGTTGCTCCAGGTTGTAGGCGGGATGGATTCGGGCAGCGATTCTTTGCTGTTTGGGGGCAAGGGCCGCGGAGCCTTGTTTGGGGTGTGGTGCGAAGGCTTTGGCCTGGGGAAGGTTGAACTGGGTTGGGTCGAGTTTGAGCAACCAAACGTCACTGTTGGGCGGCAGCGCGCTGGGCAAATGGGAGAAGCGGGCTTGAAGCGTGCCTCGGCCGGTGACGTCGGTCAGTTCGAAGCCGCCCAACGGCGCGTAGCCCAGCGGCAACAGGGCCGGCAGCGCCTGGGCCTCGAAGGGGGTGATGCGCGCCGTGCCGCTGAAGCCGGACAGCGTCAGAAGGAGCCCGGCGTCTTCGAAGGGCTGCTGGGTGGAGACCGGTTCGTTCCGGCGGGTCACGCGCAAGTCAAAGAAACGGGTGCCTTGGCCTGGCTCGGAAAAGCGGACCCGGGCGAGCGGCAACCACTCGGGGGCATTGACGCGGGCTAGGATCGGCGAGCCGGAGAGAAACGCTTGAAAGCGACCAAGGGCGTCGGTGGTGACGGTGACGGACGAACCGCCGGAGCCCGTCATCAACTGGACGGGCAGGTCGGGGACGGGGTAACTGGTGGCGTCGTCTAGGACCGTGCCGAAGACGTACTGCGGATGGGCCACCGCAAGGGTGCCTTCGAATTGGGCGCGGTTGCCGAACCGGTCGCGGACCGTCAAGCGGATCAAATGGCTTTCTCGGCTGCCATCATCTTCGAAGTCGGCGGAGAAGGCGGTGTCGTCCTGGCCTTGGTGGACCAGTGCCTCGTCGAGATAAAGGTCCCACCCGACGACCTGGTCGGCGGGGTCGAAGGCCAAGGCGACGGAGAAGGAACCGCGGGCGGCCACCGCGTCCGGAAGGCTTAGGGAGGCGTCCGGCGGGATGGTCTTGTGGTGAACAGCCAGGGTGTGGCTGATCGCGTTGCCGGCCTCGTCGATGGCGACATAGGTGAAGGATTGGGTTCCTGGCGTGAGTGGCAGGTCGCGGTCGATGAAGACCCCGTGCTGATGGGGAACGGGGGTGCCATCGCGGGTGAGGGCCAGGGATTCGGCCAGGAGATCGATGGCGCGGCCGGAGACGGTGATCGTGGGGGCGTTGGTGTAGGTTTCGGGGAGCGGGGCGGAAATCGAGATGTTGGGAGGTTGGGTGTCGCGGAACAGGACGAGCTGCTGCCGGACGGGTTCCTGGTCGGGCGCGGTCGCGGTGAGGTCGAAGGTGTTGCGCCCTTCGAAGAGGGTGACCGGCAGGCTGAAGCGGCCGTCGTGATCGAGGGTGAGGGCGGTGCCGTTAAGCGAAAGCGTGGCGTCGACGGGGGTGACCGTGCCGGAAATCGTGGCCTCGGCCTCGGCCCGGAAGCGGGCGATCTCGTCGAGCGCGATGGCAAGCGTTTCCTGAGCAAACGCCGAAAAACAGAGTCCGAACAGGAGGACCGGAAACAGGATCAATCGCTTGATGCACATGGGACATACCTCACAAGAAAATCATACAAAAGCTGCAGGGGTTTCAGGCGATCATAAGGTGGTTTTTCACGCAGAGCAATCAGACGGTTTTTAAAGGTATCCGGTGAAGCTGATTGATTTTTTTCATGAAAAGGTATCCAAGGTTGCTGGTTGAGGCTGCACTCCGTTGAGTTAGTACCCAGGCCTATTTATGTTGTCCCGCTAGGTTACCGGCTCATTTGGCGTTTAGTTTTTTTGGGTGGCATCTCTTCAGTTTAGATGATTCAGAGCTTCTTGGCCCCTACAGTTTGAACTATTCGGAGGTTTGGCCCACAGGATTTAGGTGTCAACCCATTTCGTCGTGTTCGGCCTTTTCCCCAAAAGGAAAAGTCGGTGGCTTTGGGGAATGGGGATGATCTCTCCCTATCGAGTTGCCCCTCTTACCCTTCTTGAGCCAGAAGCCGCGTTTGATACACGGGTCGGCGTTCACGGGACTTGGCCAACCGCGAAGCTACTGGGGGAGCATCTGATTTGGCCGATTTGGTCAGGAATCAACCGGAGGTTTTCTGGGAGTTTTGGTGGCAGGGTCGAAGGAGGGGATTCGGTTAAGACCACGTTGCTGGCGTGATGGTCGGCAAGCGAAACAGCTCTCCGAGTGGGCTCGTGTTCATCCTCGGTCAGTGCGCCGCTGAATCGACAGAGCGAATTGAGGTGAAAAGCAAGGCGACCGGCATCACCAAACCGCACGTTGTCGTGCAACGCACATCCTTCCTTTGGACTATCAGCATGAGGCCCTGTCAACCCACCGAGTGAACCAAACCCCGGTTACCATTTCACATGATGCATTTGGACCTGAATAAACCCCGCTTGTCGAAATGCCTTCTTGAGAAACCATGCTTGCTTATGGAAGAATGAAAACTTGCGCTTCGTTCAGTAAAAAATACAACCTCGAAAAATAAGACTCCATGGCTAAACAGCAGCTCCCATCAACCCTTCTTTTCTTGACTCTCGATCCTAGGTCTTTTTATACCCCGGCATCAATAGCCGATCTTGCGGCAGGAAATCGAGATCGGATCAGGCGATTGCTGTGTAACTTTTCGCAAAAAAACAATTTTCCGGGGTTTGAAATCAGAAAAGGCAGATCACCAGAAGATTATCGAAGAGAGCAGCGGTCATCCTACGGAAAGATTGGCGATTTCATTGATACACAGAAAATTTTGTATCGAGGTCGCGAGTTCTTGGGCTACTCAGGGGCTGTTTGGTGGGTTCAGTCGGGCCACGACGCTCTGAAGTGTGCTCTTTTTTGTTGTCTTGCAATCGATTACTGCGATTCGAATAGAGATTACGCTGCTGATGAGCTCTTGAACCTATTACCTTGCAACCCTTTTAAACCAAAAGAGTTAATGGCTTTAACCAAACAGCTCGGCAATTTTTTGAAGTTCCATGGCTATGTTGAAACATCGGTCTCAGGTCAGGGCTGGAAATCCATGGTGGGCCAAATGCCCATCAAAATTGCCAAAGAATGGGCTTTAGGAACAGCGGATCTGTGTTCTTTCGTTCCTCCACCAACGGAGCTTCAGCAAGCCTTACGAAACAGCATCATTCAGCAAGCGCCGCTGGATGTCCCTTTGGTTTCTGATTCTCCATCCACCGCACAAGTCGAGGGAGGCAAACCTGATCACCAGTTTGACCAGGGCCTTCCATGTTCACAGACTTTTAAAGTGCTAAATAAAAAGCATTCTGGGATTCCTTCTGAAAGTCGACAAGAGACGATCATAGGTCGCCGAGATCTACGAAAATGGAAAAAGGTCACTCTATGGTGTCTAGCTATCTTTAAGCCTACCAAGGGGCCTCAAAGCAATAGAAAGCGGGTCAGATCGGCATCCTTCATCGCCTTGCTTCTCATAATCAACCTGTTTCCTCAACTGACCGAAACAGAAAAACATACCCACTCAAGCAATGCAGGTGGTGATATGGTGTCGAACAGCCCCTTTTTCGAGATCGATCAAGTGAAAATTCCGCCTTCTTCGATTCCTCGCCGGGGAGCAGATCACCAAGAAAACCCAGAAACACCCAATGCAGACGAATATTCCTGGGTTGATTTGTGCGTCAACAAAGAGCTTTCAAACCCTACGCTTTAGTGGTCGTTTTATGGGAATTCGATAGGTGGATCTACGGGGGGGTCTAGTGGATTTTTCGGGTTGTTCGACTCGAGGGTACCGTTTTCTTGAGCCAATTTGATTGCTTCAGGACTAATGGTCGCAGAATCTAGATCAGAAAAACGAGTCTGATTTGCTGAAAACTCGGCGATGTTATCTGGTTGAGTTTTGGAAAGAGCATTTATTCCAAAACTGTTTCCTAAACCTTGTATTTGCAAAGAGTTCCTCCGGCAGCGGTCAATATTTTGGTTCTACGCAATCCCAATTCAGGGCTTCTTCAAGATTAGATAATACGTAGATCAAGCCGGTTTTTTCAATATGCTCCCTCACGCGATCTTCATGAGTGCTGAAATCTGTCCCCTTGCATTTTTTGATGTAAATCCAGTTTATTTCCTGAATGATATGCTTTCCGTCTAGCCCCAAAGTTGACGCAATCTTTTGCGCTTCTAGATTCAACCGTTCCGCTTCACCAATTTGACCAAGGTGGATTTTGTAATAGGCTAGGGTTAAAAGAGATACTGCTAGGTTTTCCGCCTTGGCTTCCCCGGCTTCTCTGAAGTGTTGAATTTCCTTTTGGCAAAATGCGATGGCTGCCTTGATATTGCCTTGAGCATAACTAACACGAGCTTTGAAGTGAAAGAAATCACCCTCATTCGGAATTGCGTCGCCCGCTAGAGCGTCTATCGCGAGGTCCAAAAAGCGCTCCGCATCTCTCGGTTGCCGGTCATGCAAGTACGCTGAACAGAGAAGCAGGTAACACCGATGGGCCATTGGCCTATATCCCAGAATGACGTAAACATCGGCTGCGGAGTGAAGCATTTCCTTGGATTTCTCAAGGTCACCTTGCTTCAGGTGTACTCTTCCCAAGAGGTTGAGTGTAGTTGCGCGCAAAAATTGATTTTCCGGATACGAATCCAAAATGTATTCACATTTTTGGATTGGTGAGTCGGATTTTCCCTGGCTGTGTTCCGCCCAAGCGATGCCAAGTAGGTAAAAATGACTCCCTGTCTCGCGAAGGAGCTTACGAAATTTTTCCTCGGCAGCTTCAAATCCAATGGTGTTCGCATCTTGAATGATCTTAAGGAATATCTGCTCGGAATTGGTAGGAGGCTCCATGCGGGGAGGTGACGGAAGTTCGGATTCGAAAACCCCTGCCGAAATAGGTTGTTGGATTTCCTCTCGTAAATTCCTGTTGTCAATGTACAGCAAGGTTGTCATTGCAGAAAGAATTACCAGCAATACTCCCAATACGATGTGGCTCTTCATTTCCCCAAGCTCCTGCTTGATACAAAAAAGAATTGGATATTCATACCCTATCAAGAGTGCTTTTTCAAGGATTCGCCAGTTTTCATCGCAGGTGATGCGCTTTCTAAAGAGAGTTTTATGCCAAGTTCGTCACACAGTTAGTATTGACCTCCATTTTTGCTCGGTGACCTCCATTCTTCCACTTGACATCCATATCTAACCGAAGATTGCCCTCTATCAAAACCTTGGCAAGGAGGCCCACCCGAGGTTTACTCACACTCACCTTGTCGGCGGCGCGGTAAGTTCCGAAAACGGCTCAATCGGTTACCGAACCTAAGACGGGGCTTCTTCAACCGCCTCGTGTCCCGAATGGACCGTTCCCAAAGGACACCCCATTTGGGGCATGAGGCACCCAGGTTCAACCAGAAAAATGAGTGTCCAATATCATTTACCCATAATCAATTCGGTTTCGAAAACTTGCCGGCACCCTGGCCGCAAAAACTCCTCCATGCCAACGCGTCCTTTACCGATGCGGCCTAAGGGTTCGGCCCTAACCCTCGTAAACCCAATTCACTATGGGTAAGATCAAGGAGTCAAAACTGATCTTCCCCATGCATCAATTTTCCGAAATGGTATTGCCACCTTTTTGTGGTCTCTTCTCCTCAGATTGAAGCGAGTCGTGGTTGCTGATACATCGTGGTTGGCAACAGCTCCCATGGGTCCACCATGTGCCGGGAGGGCAGTCTGAACCTTCAATGCCTTTTCCAGCCAGCGATCATGGCTCGTTTCCTTTCCACCAGCCTATTCTGGTGGTGTCATTCAGCCCTCTCGACCTTTTCCCTCCACAGTTGTCGACGACCTTGACCAGCCGAGAAAATGCCCGGCACACCCTACGGTATCTCGGTTTGGCTTCGGCAAACGGGATGGATGCGGTTTCTCGGACCCGTTGTTAGCAATCAGTTTGCTTCGTCCACCACAACGAATCAGGAATAAAACCGATTGCGTGACTCTTGGCCTTTGCGGCAGCCGTTTGACTGTGTCCATCCCACCTCTCACCGTATTGCCGCGGTGATGCCCTGTCCTCTCAGATTCTCGGTAGAGAAATGACCCCCGTCCCATGAACAGTGAGGTTCCTTTTGTCAGGCCTCGGTTGAGCAATGGACCCGGGACATCGCTACCGCGAATACCCTCTCACGCCATTGAGTAGAGACTTGGAGCTTTTACCGTCGAGGTCCCGAGCAGGTGCCATTCCTGAGCGGTTTTGGGGTGAATTCCATCGTTTGCCTGCTCAATGGCGGCGAGCTGCGTTCGGAATCCACGATAGCTGATTCTCACCTCAGGGGAGGTTTTGTCACGGTAGGGGATGACTCACTTGGTTCTTCGAACCGGGCTGGGTCACGACCCTCATGCCTGGAGTCAAGGGGCCCGAGCCGTCCCCTCCGTGACCCTTTTTCATCATTTTCGATTGGAATGGATTTATGACTCTATTCAAAAAATGGTTCGCTGGCGTACCCGATGCACTCCGATCCGCAATCCGACGGATCGGCGGACTGCCTTTCGCTTCCGCACCACTGAACGTGGACATTGCGGGGGACTCCCACATCGGCAAGCGCCGGAAATCCAACCAAGACGCCTTTTGGCACGACCCCATCCTTCGAGCCTTCGCTGTTGCCGACGGCATGGGTGGTGAAAACGCTGGCGAGGTGGCCAGTGCCCAAGCCATCCAGCATGTTGCCAGGCTTCTAGGCCAAGCCTTTCGGGAGGAAGGATGGATTTGGCCCGAAACCTGGCCCAAGGCTTCGTCTGATCCAAACCAAGGCCCGGAATCTACCCTTCTGAGGTATGTCACGCTTCTAGCCCATGAAGCGATTCTCCGAGCTTCCCGAGAAACCCGTGCTTGGCGCGGTATGGGAACGACGCTAACGATCGGAATCATCAGCGGCACTTCTCTTTTTCTGAGCCACGCCGGAGACTCTCGGGTGTACCTGCTTCGACGAGGGCAGTGGCGCCAACTTACCCGAGACCAGACTCGTGCCCAGCAGCTCATGGATGCTCGAATCGTGACCGTAGAGGTGGATCCTCGCCACCCGACCCACAGTCAGCTCGTCTCCTGCGTGGGAGGCACGAACTTAGAGATCCAAAGCCACCAAGAGTCGGTCGAACGCGGTGATCGCATCCTGTTTTGCACGGACGGCGTCTATCGGCCGATCCCGGCCGAGCGTCTGCCTCAGACTGTGGGCCAGCAAGATTTTCCGCTCGACAAAATCGTGGCTCAAATGATTGATGATGCCAATTCCCGAGGCGGACCCGATAACATCACCGCCTTGCTGGTGGAGGTGTTGTGATGAAGCCGAAAAAACCTGAGCTCAAAGCCAGTCGACCATATTTCTGCCGCAAGACAGGGGCTGTCCTTGCGGCCTGTTAGGATGCCTAGCACTCCTGGTCAACATGGGGCAAGGTTAATCCCCGTAAATCCTTTGTAACAGGTGATAGGAGCCCGCTTCAATCAACGCCTACCGAATATAGACCTTCCTGATTGATACCCGTTCTTCTGCCCTCAACTTCCTTCGCTCACCAGGCATAAGGCACTCGTTGCCCAGTATCACACAAGGACCCGATGACCCAACCGTCAACCCATCTCGGACGGCTTGGTCGGCGTGTGCCTCGGTATGCCAACATCCCGCCCTTCCCGCCAACACGCTCGAAATACGGCCCTTAACTCCTTCATCCATTTCATGAATTTCTCTGGAGTTTGACATCATGTCTGCAATTCCGATTCATCGACCCCAGCAACCCGGCTTTGCATGGCTGCTCGCCCTGCCGGTGCTGGTCGCCCTTTTGGCATTTCCCACACAAGCCCAAACACCGCCCGTCGACGCAGAACCCGGGTCGGCTCATTTCCTGGTCAGCGACGGTCGCGGTCTCTTCAGCGCCTTCGACCAGGAAGCTCTTCAGTACCAGACGCGGGACCTCCGCCTACATCCCACCGAAACGACCATTCCGCGTGCCATGGCGATCTCGCCCGATGGCCGCCACCTCGCGGTTGTCAGCGGATTCAGGCACTACCTGACCATTATCGACCGCGAATCCTGGCAGGTGACCAAACGGTTTCTTCTCGATCAGGAAGGCCTCGCGGTGGGCTGGTCCGCTGACAGTCAGCGGGTGTTCGCCACCACCGATGACGCCTGGCGCGTCAAAGCCAAGCTCTACCACTACCGCCTCAGCGACACCTACCCGCGCAAGCTCGATTTGGACCTGGATCAACCCAGCCGCATGGTCAGCTCACCAGATAATCGGACCCTCGCGATCATTGACGGCGCCTCCAATGGCAAGGTGACCCTGTTCGATCTGGAAAGCGATACGGTTTCGGCGACGGTCAATGTGGGGCACCATCCCCGTTCGCCGGTGTTCTCGCTGGACGGGAGCCGTCTGTATATCGCCAACCACGGCTCCAGCACCCAACCGGACACTACGATTTCGGTTATCGAGGTGACCGACACGCCAACCGTGGCGGCCGAAATCGAAGTCGGCGACAACCCGACCAGCCTGGCGCTGTCCCCCGACGGACGGTGGCTGGCCCTGGGCGTATACAAGCCGTGGAGCTCCGCGTCGAAACGTCGACTTCTGGCCTTCGTGGATACCCAAACCCACACACTGCTGCCCGATCACCATCAGATTTCCTCCGCCCCCAACACCCTCGCATGGACCAAGGGCAGGCTGGGCCTGTGGGCCGCCTTCGACGGCGATGTACGCCGTTTCGACCTTGAGTTGCTGGATCAGGACGATGAACCTCGAATGGTCGTCCAGTCCTATGACGCGATGCTCGGCCGCAATGGCCTCGCCCTTTATCGCGACCAGTTGCAAACACCCGACGCCCAGTACAGCGCGGTCATGGCGCCTGGCAAGGACAAGGTCTTCGCGTTCGACATCGCCAACCTGAACACCGAGCGCGCCCTGAACGTCGGCAACAAGCCTGTGGCCATGGTGCCCGGCCCCGATAGCCGATTCGTCTACGTCGCCGTGGCCAACACCAACGACGAAGCACAGAACTACATCCGCGAAATCGACTTGGCGTTCATGCGCGACATCCAGGAACGCGGTTTCGAGCGCGCCGAAGGCGATCCGGCTTGGATGCCCGACGGCGACACGGTGTGGTTTACCGACAGCAACCGCGGCATTTGGTCGACCAAGGCCAGCAACCTGTGTGTGACGGACGTGATCCCCAGCGCGACCCAATTCCAAGACATCGCCATCAGCCCAGACGGGACAACTCTCGCTGCTGTGCGCATGGGTTCGTCGCGGGTCAGCCTCTACGACCTCGACACCAAGGCCAAAATCACCGACATCACGGCGGGTTCGCAGTTGTCGGACGTGGCGTACACCGAGGACGGTTCGCGGTTGATCGCCACGAGCTACGCTTTCAATCGCGTGTACCAGATTGACACCACCACCAACCGCGTCGTCCTGACCGCCACGGTGGGCCGCAACCCCGACTCGGTGGTGGTCCACCAGGGCTTCGCCTACACCACCAACTATCGCGGCAACTCGGTCAGCGCCGTCGAGTTGGGTACGCGGAACCGGCCGATCACCATCGATCTCGGCAACCGGCCGGCCACTCTCCACCTGAACGAAGCGACCCAGCAACTCTTCGTGCTGCACGCCAACCGCACCCAAATCAGCGTGATCGACCTGACCCGTCACGAGTTGGTGACGACCTTGCGCCTGTCGCGCTTTTCGCCCAAGGTGGCGTTCAGTGCCGATGGATCGCTGTTGGCCGTCCCGGTGACGAGCCCCTACCAGGTCGCGGTATTCGACACCGCCAGCCTGACCCAGGTCGCCACGATCTCCGTGCCAAACTCACCGACCGCCGTGTGCTTTTCTCTCGATGGCGAACAGGTCCAAGTCCTGTCGAGCACAGCCAGGACACTTATGTCGTTCGACTTGGCCGACGGCTCGCAGGTCGGGAGTATTCCCGTTCAGGCGGGTGCCCGAAACCTGGTGGTTCGGCCTCGCCTCAAGCGCCAACCGCGACTTGCGTTCCCCGATCCGGGTTTCAAAGCCTACCTGGTGGCCCATTTCGACACGGACTGTGACGGCGAGTTGGACCAAAGCGAGGCCGAGGCGGTACGCGTGATCCGCTTGCCCGGCTCGATCGAAGAGCCTGGAACCGTGGCCGCTCTGACCGGCATCGAGGCGTTCAGCAACCTAGTGGCCCTGGACTGCCGAAACCAGGCCCTGACCACCTTGCCGACGCTGCCTCAAAACCTCCGCGAGTTGTGGTGCGATGGCAATCAGATCACCACCTTGCCGAATCTGCCCGAGGGGCTGCAACTGCTGTCAGCCAACCAGAACGACCTGGCCGAGTTGCCGGAACTCCCCAACGGCCTGCTGGCCTTGATGGCAACCCATAACCGTCTGGAGACACTGCCGCTCGAAACTGGCTTGGCGAGACTCCACATCCTCGATCTCGGCCACAACCCGCAACTGGATCTGACCGGATTGGTCTATCCCGAGCTTTGGTGGCTGGGGCTGAACGGGATGGAACTCGGCGCGTTCCCGGATCTCTCCGGCGTGCCTGAGTTGCGGTACCTCGACCTGGCGGACAACGTCATCGAAGCCTTGCCGTCTGTGGACGAGTTGCCTGCGGAGTTGTTGATCGTGCTCGACCGGAACCCGGTCGCGGGGACGCTGTGCGACAGCGGCGACGACGTCGTCGTGGCCACCAACCAAGGCGCCTACTTGCCGAGCTGCGGGTTTTCCAAAGTGATCGGTCGCCTGGAACCTGCTGACCTCGCCCAGTTCCTGATCGGATCGGAACTCAAGAAAGGGGAAGACCAATGAGCCTCTATCGATATGTACTTTATGCTTTATGTGTGTGGCTTCCCGTGGGAGTCCATGCCGCCAATGACTTGACCCTTCGCATCAAGCCAGGCACCACCGGCTTGGATACGGCAACCGGCATCCTGCACACCGACCAACTGCCGCCAGGAAGCGAATTCAGGGTCCAGGTCCTGCCCGATGACATCTCGCGACCCGTCAGTGCGATCCAGTTCAGCCTGCGCTACCCGGCCCATTTGATTCTGGTGGACACCGGCCGCGAAGCCGTGGGCGACCCGCCGGCGATCCTCGGCGCCGATGTCCCGACGGAACATGTGACATTGCTTCCGAAATCTCGCGATGGCCGCTTCTCGTCGGAAGGCATCGACAACGATCAAGGGACATGGACCTCGGCCTTGGTGATCGCCGATTTCGACAGCTTCCTCGAGCCATCGAGCCAGGTCCGGATTATCGCCGAGCTGCGGTTCAAGCTGGGCAACGGCGAGACACCGACTTGCGCCACCGAGGAAACTGAAATCGAACTCGTCACCTGCGATCCGGGTGAACGCATGGATTGCAGCCTGGTTGTCGACGGGCAGGGCCGGTTCATGTACAGCACCACATCGGCGGCAAAGCGAACTGTGACACTCCGCCATCAGGGTGCCGCGCAGAAGGGGAACTTAACGCGCTACCTGCCAGGCGGCGATGACCGTGTGGTCGACGCCGACGATTTCGCTGTCTTGCTGCGCTGTGTGCTGACGGGTCAGAACCGCTGTGGCCTGGCCGATCTGGACGAGACCACTTACGCTCAGGTTACCGACCTGAACTGTTCGGGCACCACCGACTTGGCTGACGTTTCCGCCTTGCTCGATCTCCTCTCGAAAACCGCGACGACTGCTGGAAAGAGAGCCACCGATGTTGGCCATGTCGCGGTATTCGTGTTGCCCGATGGCGGCCCAAGTGAACCTCTCGACCTGCTGGATGAAGCGGCTCGCGCGGCGGGTTGGCGGGTGGCCACCCCTCCCGGCCCCCAGGGACCGCCACGGTTGATCGTGTTTCAGGCGGATGGTCTCGACCTGAGGTTCCCCGCTCTTTCGTGGGGCGAAGCCGAGCCTGACCGCGTGATCTTCCTCGGGTCGGCCTCGCCTTCAATCCGAAATGACCTGCCGGCACTGCCTTCCCAAGAGGAGGTGAAGCGATGAAGACCCCGATGTTGGAGTTTAAAAAAATGCGTTTATCCCTGCTTACCTGGTTCAGTCTGTGTGTGTCTCTTTCATTGCCGGTGATGGCCCAAATCAAATCGGTCGGGCTTCCGGGTAAGGCGCCCGTCATCGCTCCCTTCGTGGAAGTGGATGCGTCCGAGTACGCCAAGCGGCTGACTAAATCCGACACCATCGTGACCGATCTGGACAAGCCAGACTTCGATCCCAACCACGCGTTCGATGCCGCCGCACCCAACGCCTCGATCGACCTGTACTCGGGCGCCTTGGTGATTCAGGAAACCGACCTGTTCTTTCCCGGCCCCTACGGCCTAAACCTGGAAGTCAACCGCGACTACCACGGTAAGATCTACGCGCCGCGCACCGAGGATCAGCGCCTGTTGAAGCCCGACACCTGGATCGGCGTCGGCTGGGAGATGAACTGGGGCATTCTCGAAGTGAAGAGCGACGAGGTGCTCACCTTCCGCCTTTCGGGCCATGCAACCCAAAACCTGTTCCTGGCCACCGACGGCACCGGCACTGATCCGGCCGGTCAACCGACACACAACTACACCTTTACCTCACCGATCAACGGTGAGCAAGTGGTGCCCTACATGTCGCCGAGCCTGTGGCGCGCCTGGAAGCACGCACCGTCTGATGACGGCGATGGTACGGACGGTTCTGATGACGGCGGTAGCGACTCCGATGGAGACGAGGACGACTCTGGGGACGGCAACGGGCCCAACGGGGAAGAAACTGATGCCATCTGGTACGTTCAAGACCCCTCCGGCAAGATCTATCAGATTCACTATGTGCTCGACAACATCCTGGGCCGCTGGCTGACCACCCGCATCTTCCATCCCAAGACGCAGGCTCAGATCACGTTTGACTATCAGCCCACCCAAATTCGCATCCTCCAAGACACTGGCACGCGCCTCAACGAGGTGTTCGTGCGCATCACCGATGGCGCCCTCGTTTCCGTGCAGGGTGGCGGCCGCACCATTCGTTACCGCGTCGAACCCTGCTTCCGCAGCCAGGATGACCCGCGCCTCTGCCTGCTCGAAGTCACCGATGCCGAAGGTCTCACCACGCGGTACAGCTACGGGACCACTGGCCTTAGCTGGCCCGGCGAGTTAACCGAGATTCACACCCCGCTCGGCGCCCGCTACACCTATCACTACGGCGAGGAAACGTTCTACCACCAGCTCAGCTCCACCGGGCAATTCACCACCCGTGTGGTTAAGCGCTGGGAGCGCGGGACCCAAACCTGGACCTACACCTACGACCACCCCATGCCGCTGGAAAAAGACGAAACCCACGCGTTTTTCCCCTCGGACCAGGCGTACCTCACCACGACGGTCGAGGGCCCCGAGAACGTGCGACGCGACCACGTCTTTTACACCTACGCGGGCATGATCGCCAACGACACCACCTACACCATCATCCCCGCTGCCATCGGCCACGAAGTCCTCAGCGTGACCTACCACCACGAGCACCTGGACGGCGAAGGCCAATGGGGCGGCCAGGTGGCATCGCACGGCTTGACCAATCAGGACGGTGCCTTCGAACTCCTGTACTTCACTCATTATAAAGACCCCGTCATTGGGGAGGGACCGAGCATTCCCTTGCCGTCGATTCAATCCAAAATGGCCATGCGGGGACAGCGCCTTGATTTCAATACTGGCGGATACCGCAACATGCAGGTCTTCTCCACCAGGCAGACGACCTACGGGACCGGCCCGACGACGGGCGATCCCGGCGTAAGCAAGTTCACCTGGATCCGCACCCCGTTTCCCAATCCCGAAAGGGTGACCACGCTGACCTGGGACTCCTATGCCGAGGACGACCAACACCAGGTTGAGGAGACCTTGACCTACCTGCGTACCGGCGAGCAGCTCATGCACAACCAGGTTGGCTTGGTGGCCCAGCGCGTCATCCGCCACAACCGGGCCGATGCCGACACGGGCCTCGATGGCAAGCGCGGTATGGCGAATGCGGTCACCTACACCTATCGCTACAACGCATTTGGGGACCTGACTCAAAGGACTACCCACGACCACGTGACCGGGCAAAGTGCCCAGACGCTCATCCTACGCGACTATGGCGGTCAGACCTACACCGCGATCCGACCCAACCGCGATCCTGTCACGGTGCATATGGATGCCAGTCTGATCGTTCGGATCATCGTGGACGGCACCACCCTGCGCTCGGCAACCTACGATCCATTCGGCAACATGCGCACCTTCACCAACAGTCTGGACCAAACCACCGAGTTGTTCTACGACGATGCCGACCGTATCGAGCGAATCGTCCCGCCCATGGGGCCGACCACGGAACATCATTACACCGTCGGTGTAGGTGCGACCGTGACCAGCCGGACCGGCAGCGGCCCGGCTGAAACCCTCACGTTTGATCCTTATGGTCGCAAGACGGGCCACACCCATGACTTAATCCCCGATGCACAGTTTCAATACGGGTATGACGCCCTGGATCGGCTCGCGTCCGTCACGCATCCACGCGGAGGCGTTACCACCTGGACCTACGACGAACTCGGCCGTACCCGAACCATGACCCGTCACCGGGATGGTGTGGCTGAAGTGCTGACTCGGGAGTACCACGACTTTCACGGCACGCGGACGGTGGATCCCAAAGGGAATGCGACCACCCTGTGGTACAACGGCCAAGGCGCACCCTACCGCCACATCGACGCATTGGGCATTCCCAGCGACTACCAACACGACGCGCTCGGACGCTTGATCCAAATCGACCGAGGCCGGATCACGCGGAACCTGAGCTACAGCGGCACAGGCCTTTTGTTGTCGGAGTCCCACCCAGAGAACGGCTATCGCAAATTCCACTACAACGATGCGGGCGATTTGATCACGACCCGGTTTTTCGGCGATGTGCCCAACGGTCAAAACGACCCTTTCCGAGTGGTAGGTCTGACCTACGACGGTCGCGGTCGGACCATCGAGGAGCGGGTGATGCCTTCGGGCCCCTCGATCAACTACACTTTCGACAGCGAGAACCTGACCCACATCGAGAACGAGCACAGCCGGTTCCACTTCGAGTACGACGGTGCCAATCGGCTGTCGGCCCGCCACGTGCTGTGGAAGGACGCGAACCAGGAACTGACGACCCGTTTCGACTACGACGAAGGAACTGGTCTCGTGTCTTCGATCGAGTACCCATCAGGGACGCGCGTTGCGTACCACATCGAAGAGGGGGCTGTACGCGGGGTCGAAGTGTCCGGCAATGGTGGCGCCAACGAGCTGGTGTCGCGCATCGACTACACGGCGGGCATGGGGAGCAGCCCAAACCCGATGGTCAAGAGCTTTGGCTTGGGCAACGGTCTGAACGAAACCCGCCTGCTGGACGACTACGCCCGCCACGCCGGAGCTGAAGTCACCGGCCAGGCGGGAACCCTGTTCCGCCGCGAGTTGGCCTTCGATCCGAACGGCATGGTCACCGGCCGCGCGACTTGGCTCGATGGCGACACGCAGCGCGAACCGGACGTCGCTGCCAGCTATCGGTACGATCCCTTGGGTCGGGTCACGTATGCCGATTACCGCAGGGCTGAATGGACGGATCCGGGTCACTCGAAATTCCAATTCGAAGACTTTTACTACGACATCCACGGCAATCTGCTCGCGCGCGGCGGAAACATCGAGCGAGCCCCACTACGCTACCTCAGCACGCCGGACCGCAACGGTGACGGCGACATGAACGTGCGCGACCTGTGGGGCATTCAGCTCGGCGAAGTGGATGGCGGCGAAGCGAGCGCGAGCGACGATCTGGACGGTGACGGCGTTGTGGACATCGGCGACTTAGCTCGGCAAGCACTGAACTTGGCGCCGTTCGTGAAGAAGCAGGACGCCAACCCGACGCGCCTGCCGGGCTGGGAATACAACGACGACGGCAGTGTGACCACCACGCCGGATGGCGAATCCTATAGCTATAACGATTGGAATCAACTGGTTGGCTACGGTGATGGCCGACGATTGAACTACGACGCCGAAGGACGCCGGCTGGCCGAGTGGAGCGAGGGTGAGCCCACGCGCAAGCTCACGCTGTTCAACGCGGGTGGCAAACCGATCGCCGAATACGAGCACGACGCCGAAAACCTGGTTTTGTTGCGGGAGATGTACCACTTCGAGGGCGCTCCGATCGCAGCCGACATCTACAGCCGGGATAGCGAGGCCTGCCCCGAGCGGGTGTACTACCACCGCGATTACCTGGGTAGCCCGGTCCACTACAGCGATGAGAACGGCGATCTGGTGGGTGGACAAGGTTTTACAGCGTTTGGGAGCACCTGGAACAAGGATTTGGATTGCGTGCCGGTGCAAGACGGCTTCACCGGGCATCAAAGCTTGTCGGGCGCCGAGTTGACCTGGATGCAGGCGCGGACCTACAACCCAAAATACGGCAGGTTTCTGCAAACAGATCCCGTGACGGTGACCAGTGAACGACTGTTCGATCCGGAGCAGTTGAACTTGTACGGATATGTCCGTAACAGTCCTGTTTCGGCAGTTGACCCTACAGGCGAGATTGCGTGGGCAGTTGCTGGCGCTCTCATTGGTGGAGGTGCTGACTTAACTTGGCAGCTCATTCAAAACGGAGGTGACTTCGGTAAGGTCGACTACATGAGTGTTGCTGTAAGCGCAGGAACAGGGGCCTTTGGTGGCGCAGGTCTCAAGGTTGCTGCGAAAGTCGGCGGTTCTGTGGTAAAAACCTTCGGAAAACAATTCGGGAAAGAATTCCTCGATAACGCAATCCCAATTCCGAGCACCAAAGAGCTAAGAGAGGCCGGGCTGCCAAAGATTGTGGGTAGCCAAAAAGGCCTGCGCGACCCAGGGTATGTGGATGTGCTTAAAGCAGATATGAAAAATGGTGACTTTGATTACAAATCATTGGACGGGAGGATTGGTATTAATACCGACCATTCTGGTACCGTCCAGATCAACGGAGGACATCACCGGATGACTGCTGCATTAGAGCACATGAAAGAAACCGGAGATTCGAAACCTGTAAAAGAGCTTCTAGATAACGCACGCCCTACCGAGGTCCCTAAGTTGACAAGTCAAGAAAGTCTTGGAAGAACAAAAAATCAAGCATCTTCTGCTAATCCGGAGAAAAAATAATCCTATAAAGTGTTGTGGCACGCGGTGCTTCGCGTGTCACAACAATAAAACGAACCTGCGCCTTTCTTAGGTTAAGCCCTTCTCTTTAAAGGAATGATTGCACATGCACAGTTTCTCTCAGTTTTTTTCAAGATCGCCAAAAAAGGAGAAATTATGAGCGTATTGATTCATTCAAACGGGTTCGAATTCTACAATAAATTCATCCCTCCGTTTCAATTAAGGGGTGGAGATAATATTCTGTTAAATATCAATATCCCTCTCTCTGGAAGAACAGGAAGGGGGTTGTCATCAATTTTAACGGGACAAAAGAGAGAACCACACCTGCATGTTTCTGGGAGGGGTTCTGTTGCACAAGTCCCTCTGTGTCAGTTTGACATCAAAAGACATTCTCTTAAGCACCCTCTTGATAAAAACATTATGGATGAGTTTAGACTATCTGACCAGGCTGTCCTTCGAAACATACAAAAGAACTGGCAGAAAGTTGACCTGAGAACGCTGGGATTCCTTGACAAGATAGTGTTTTCAATATCTTCTCTTCCGAACTGTGATTTTGTCGTTTTTTCTCAATCATGCTTAGATCCAAAAAATCGAAATAGCATTATGCGTGCAGTAAAGAAAAACGAGCGCTTTTCAGCTTCAATAGCCATTGATTTTAGCTCTACTTTCTCAGATTCGGAAGAAGGGTGGACCGAACTACATGCCGAACCTATACCCGATTTTCCCAAAAAACTATTTTATTTTTTTTAATATCACCCTCAAAAAACGATCGTCTATTTCTGTCAAACCATTGTGCATACTATGGTTTCGGCATCGGCCTCCCTGCTGAGTATTGCCCTAGTTATTGGTTTTCTTAACGAGGCCAGAACAACAACTCATGCGTTGTAGCTTGATTAGCCAACAGTTACGAGGGCTCCTGCAGGATCGTTGATGACGTATCTCGGCACCACCCCCAAGTCCGGACCCTACGATCGCGAACGAGCTGAAAGGTCGCTCCGGCTGCTCCATTGGTTTCAGGGGCTGCCCAAATCCTAATACCGAATTGTACCCGGTCAACTCTGACCGCGCTATCCGTGGCCAACAGCGGGTTTACGAGAAGCATGGATAAATAAAATCATCCGTCGCGCGGGCCCCGCCTGATTGGGCTCGATCCTGGGTGCGGAACCCGAGGCTGGGCCAGCCTCGCTTCGCTGTTCCGGCTTGCCCCACCTCGAAACCCGCCCCCGTGTTCCGCCCAAATCAGGGAGGCCCGCGCTTAGCTGCCTCCCGCAACGGGAGGAACACGTGACCGTTCAGTTCTATCCAACCAAGCCCATCGTCGCCTACCACCTGGGTGACCTTTTTTTCAGGCAATGCACCTCGTCCCTCGAATCGTTTGCCGATCTTGGCGCCGGTACCGGCAATCTCACCCGCGGTATTCTCAGCAAATACCCCCAAGCATGGGGTCAACCCACAGCCCACCTGGTCGAACCGGTTCGTCGTACCGACGGCAAAGGCCACTTTGAATTGCAATCCTTTGTGGATCAGTCGGACGCCCGACTCTACCAAACCACGGCCGAAGAATTCGCGGTGACCTATGCGACACCGGATATGGTCGACGCAGTGATCTGCAATCCACCCTTCGGTAAACGGATCGGAACCACGTCACTCGACGAGCTGGTCACCGACATCCACCTGCCGCAACTCTTCTGTTTCGAAAGCTATTTCCTGTTCCTCGCCAGCCAGATCGCCAAAACCTGGATGATGTTCATTCTGCCCGACAGTTTCGCCAATCAAGCGGAGAATCAATTCATGCTCAGGCGGCTGGCGAACATGGGTTGGAACCTGCAAGACCTTCGTCGCCTTCCGCTCGACGCCTGCGATAACTCATTGGTCCACATGAGCCTTTGGCTTTTCAAACGAGTGGGACCCACAGAAACGGTCTTCGACTGGGTTGACCGAGCGATTGCCACCGCCCAAGCTCACAATGGGTCACCTCTTTACCGACAGGTCACCGAGGAAACCGTCACCAACCGCCACGGCCCACTGCAGGGCTATCTGTTGCCGGAAACACCCCTCATCTCCTCTAGTCAGGCATTCAAGACCACCAAGGTTTGGGCACCCGATCTGACCGTTCCGGCAATCCACTGGACACCCGAGCCCCAACCGATTGGAACTCTTTGGGAACGCCAAGGATGTATGTATGCCTTGACGGATTCAGGCTGGGCACCCGCCAACGAGGGTGGCTACGCCGAGGGGCTACCCGTATCGAAACCCTTTCAGAGGGCTCGACGTGCCCATGCCTTATTCCGTGCGGGCTTGGCTTATACGGCGTACACCCTGCTGGAATGCCTTGATCTCGCCGCGCTTCGGAAAGAATACGGTACTTTCGGCTTTGGCAGCTTTCTGGCCGGTTTGGAAAAGGGCCCTTCGGTTCCAGATCCCATCGCCCGAGATCTGGCCAATCTGCGCCTGGTCAACATTGCGGCGGATCTTTTAACCGGGTTTGAACAGCCGGTGCACCTGGCCCGCATTGGCGATGCCTTGTTTGATCCTGATTCTCTAGATGTCCCGCAAATCGCGAGTTTGGCCGTGCGTTTTGGTGAAGACCGATTGCTTCCGCAGAATCGAAAAACCTTGGACGAAGCCCTGCAAAGCCATCAGATTCCACTGAGCCAGTTGAAGCTTCGGGCGGCCTGGATTCCTAGGCCGATGATCGAAACACTGTTCGGGCTCGCAACCGGCCGTGATGGGTTCTACTACTCGCCCCGAAGAAAAGCACCGATGCTGACGGCGTTGTACTCGGGTGTGGTGGCCTATTTGAACTACGGCCGTGGCGGCAAACGCATCAGGGAAGGTGATCCAGACATCTATGAATTGGCGTGCCGAGAGTTCGCAAGTTGGGCCAATGGTTGGGCACGCCCGGAAGCGCCTCACCTTCGCCGTCAACTTCACCTCCACTACTTGGCCACGAAAACGGAAAGCACGAATGTATTGGCCTGCCTTGGTTCCTTACAACCGAGCGTCCCCCCGCATTGGTACCAGAAGGAAGACGTCCCGTTCATGCTCTCAGGCGGACTGCTGGCTTGGGATGTGGGCCTCGGCAAGACCTTTGGTGCCATCCTCGCGGCCGTGTCACACGGAAGTAAAGCGGTGATCGTGGTGCCCTTGGCGGTCCTCTCGAAATGGGCGAAAGAAGTGCGCATTTTCTTCCCCGAGTTACCGTTTCGTGTGCTCGGATTTCGTAAGAGCAGGCGCGATTCGACGAAGTACGTACGCAGTACCGCCGACATGGAACAACAGGTGCGCGATTCGTTTTTCAACCCAACGATCCGAATCATCTTGACCACCTATGAGCGTTGGGCGGCGCTGACCTTGGACCCCCAAGAGCGGATCCGAGCCGACAAAGAGGAGGCCTTGGACCGCTACGGTTCAAGCGACAATGAGACGATCAAGAAACAGCGAGCGGCCTTCGTGCAATATGCAGCGGAACGGAACTACCACTTCGGTGGCCTGTTCAAATTCACCGATCTGCCCCTGAAAAACCTGCTCTTGATCGTCGACGAGGCCCACAACTACAAAAGCCTGTATGCGATGCCGACCGGTGGCTGGGGCGACTCGCTGGTCATGGCGGGCGGCTGCGGCGAATCGAAACGGGCCCGCGACTTGAGGATGAAGGCCGACCTGATTCGCGAAGCGGGCGGTAAGGTTTTGGGCTTGACGGCCACCCCGGTCACGAATTCGGTCGCGGAAGCCTTCAACATGCTGCGGCTGTTCTACCCAGACGCCTTGGCGAAACGAGGCATTTACTCGGTGCAGGCCTTCATCGACAGCTTCTGCACCATTGAGCCGATCTGCACGGTCAAGTTGAGCGGGCAGGCGGTGATCGGAAACACGATCACGGGCTTCACGAATCTGAACGAACTGAAATCGATCTGGCAGGAGGCCATGATCGCGCGCACGGCCAAAGATGCCAAGCTGAAGCTCCCCGAAGTAGAAGAAACCGTGATCCGCATCGAGCCCAAAGGCGACCTGGCCCTGTATATCGACGACCAGAAGGAGCAGCTCGCCGAGAGCCTCAGTCAAAATCCAAGTGACTCCGATACCAAGGTGCCCCACCTGTTTACCGTCATGGCCCGGTTGAACGCGGTGGCGGAGTACCCTGGTCTCTGTGATGTGGAGAGCAATCCGAAAATGACACGCATGGTCGACCAACTGATGCAGTTGTATCGCGAGACGACAGGTGGCCAAATCGTGTTCTCGGACATGACAGAGGCGCAACAGGCCATCAAGCGAAAGCTCGTCGAAGGAGGCATCCCAGAAGCCGAACTGGCGATCATTAACAGCAAGACCTGTAAAACGTTGGCGCAACGTCAGAAGATTCAGGACGATTTCAACAGTGGCCACACACGGGTCGTCATCGGCGGCGTGGTCGCGAGTGAAGGCCTGGACTTACAGAAAAACGCCGTGGCGATCCACTTCAACACGATTTGCTGGAACGCGCAGGCGATGCACCAGCGAACGGGTCGGGCGGTCCGGCAAGGGAATCCCCACCCACGGGTGCACCTCTTCTATTACTTGCTGGACGGGACCCTGGTTGTATACCGGTTCGCGACCTGTCAAAACAAAAGCCACTGGTGGGAAATGCTACGCAAAGCACAAACCGACAATATCCAGGAGTCGGTGTTCAGTGAGGGGATCTCAGATGAGATGATCGCGTCGCTGGCACCCGATCCGGTCGTGGCCCTGCTTGAATTGAAAAACCTACGCCGAGAGAAAGAACTGGCCAAGCAGATGAAGGACTTCAGGAAGCTGTTGCTTCAGATGTTGGAGTTTATGGGACCGATTCACCAAGGGGGTGGTGCGCCGGTCTTGAGCCAGTTGGAAGAACGGATTCGGACCTTGGAATGGATTCCAGAGCGTATCGTCCAAGAAGGTCTGCGACGGGTTTGGACCTACCACCATTTTGGGCGTGCCATCGTTCCTCCGAAAGTCGCGAACAAGGCCGAGCGATGGACACGGACCATCACCAACGCACTCAAGGATTACCAACACAGATTGGATCTTTGGGGGGATTCGATTCTGGGAACCGTGTTCGGATTGACGGTAGAAGAGGGCGAGGTCGTGTTCCGTTGTACCGTCGAATCCCTGGTCCCGGAGACCTTTCGGGATCGAATTCCGGAATGCCCGGAAACCTTCATCCTGCCACAGGAAACGAAGACATCGATCAGGGATAGATTTTTGGCGCAAGGTCGTCGCATGATCGTGCTGGGAGAGTTGGGTTCCACCACATCGGACATCAAACCAGAGACGGTTATAGATGTGTCTGCCCATGCCGAAGCGGAGGAACACTCTGATCAGAGGACTGCCCAACCTGCGGTCCAACCATCGGAGAAGTCCACATCACCACACCAGGTGCCCGCAGAAGTCGAGGAGCACGCCACGGCTGCGGCAATCCCAAAGGCATCGGATTCCGACGTGAAGGTTTCTCATCTTGAACCCGAACCTGTGAGTGCGTCAGCCGGATCCGAACTGGCGAAAATGCCTACGGTTGAAGACCCTGAACCGAACACCTCTGAACCTCTGGTTGTTTGTGCTGTCTCTGTGAAACCCGAGCCTCAGGCCGTGAGCCAGATCAAAGCCGAGCCGTCCGTCACAGCGCCGAAGGCTGGTTCCAAACCCCCACCGACGACAAAAACGACGCGGCCGAAAACGCGAAACCCCAGAGTCGCCAGCAAAAAGACCAAAACAGAACGCATCTCGATGGCTAAAAAACCAGCGCAGCCCAAGCGCAAGACCAAGGTCCCCCAGGGGCAGATGCTCTTGCCAGGCATGGACGCGTACCTGAAGGGTGTCGAACCCAAAGTGGCCGAGGTCAAACCGATGCCGAACCAAATGGAACTACCCTTGGCGAAGGCAAGTTGATCTTCAGCAGGGAGCGCATTCAAGGATGCGTTCCCGTTCTTCCTCTCTCCGCAGGCTTCCCGATGGGGCGCCAAGATCGGTGCTGAACCCGACACGGGCCAGCCACGCTTCGCTGTTCCGGCTTGCCCGACTCGGAACCTGCACCGGGATGCCGCCCAAATCGGGAAGCCGCGCGCTTCCCTTGGGAGGAAGACGATGTTCCACACAGTTCGCATCCATCATCAGACCTACATAACCTGCCGCTATCTGTGCCATGGTGATTACACCGGAAGTAGCATCGAAGCTGCCAACATCCGCTATTTGGAAGAACTCAAGTTTCTCAACCCGGTTCCAAGAACCTCTTCAGATCCGAGATTTGAGAAATACTGGCACCCCACCGACATTTCGGAACAACGGTTAATCAGGTTCAAAAAAGGGAGTGCGGCCGTTCCCGACATCGAAGCCATTCGCAAACCTTTGTTCAAAACCTACTTGGATCCCTGTACCTTCCAAGTTTGGATGGCCGAGGGCCTAGCCGCCAAGTACCGGATCGCGTCCCGCCTCGAACAATACCCCATCCTATGTGAGGACTTGGTTACAGAAGTCGAAATGGCCTGGGAAGCCGAGGACTTTTCCCTGTGGATCGATGGCGATATCGGTCGCCTTCTGGAGGATGGCATGGAAGGCGTGAATCCAGCGCTCGCCAAGGTGTGGGCCAACCTGTCCGAAGATGCCCGCTTCGCGTTGTATCACACCACCAAAGAGTCGATGGGCATCGATTACCTCGCGAGTCCAGGCGGGGAGCGCGGTCTTTCAACGGGGTTATCTTGCCTGATTCCCCGCATCGCAACCTCTCTGAGCCAACACACCCTAAACACCACGAGCCAAAAGAGTGACTTTCGCCAATGATGCCTTAAGCAGTCCGCACTCTCAGAATCAGCGTTCTCGTCGTTCAGGCGACCTGAACGCTTTTTTTCAGAAAATCGGCAACTTTAAAGATCTCCGGCCGCTGCCAACAAGTGACCTCCAAGTTTTCCTTTTTTTCCTCTCTGCTACCACTCGTTTCGTTTAAACCGTTTAATATCAATAAATTAAACCATATTTCTGCACTTTCGTCTACATTGGTGTTGCGCGCCACACACCACTTCAGCGAGGTGCCCCATGGATCTTCCCTACACCGACAACGACCTGCTCTCCTTCCAACCGCTCACCCCCGAACAAATCGCCCTCCACGATGCGGATCGTATCCAAACCCTTTTTGATCCTGTGGTCGATCCCACTACCTGGTCGGTGATTCCCCGCTCCACCCGTCTTCTGTTGGAACACCCCGGCACCCACATGATCGTGGCATAAGCGGGAGACGGACGATGCTGCCGCGTTATGTACTGATCGGCAAACAACTCACGATGATCAAAGGCAAAGTGACCGTCTTGGGTGGCCTGCTCTACGTGTTTACTTTTTTCGGTTGGTCGGCCTTACTGCTCACCTTCGCCAGTGAGTTCCACCTTCTCGCCGACTGGGCGCTTTGGCAAATCGGGCTCTTGATTCTGGCTGCCACCTGGATCACCACGCGCTTGATCGCACGTGTCCTGTTCCACCCGATGCCGCCCGCGCCCATGCCCCGCAACACGCCGAACAGGGTCGAACCCGGCATCCTGCTCCGCCTGTTGGCGTCACGACGCTACCGAACCTTGGGCCGTCTGACACCGGGTCAGCCCTTGGCACCCGTCATCTTCGAGGGAGTTCACCATGAATTTAATTAAGGAATATGGTCGCTTCTGCCTGCTCTTTGGCGCTGCGACCATCGGTGGTGGCATGATCATGGGCGAGCTGTTCCTGCTCATGCGCATCCACTTCAACCCGATTCCCATCCTCATCGCCTGTGCGCTGATCGGCTTGGCCGCGGGCTACCTGGTCCTGTTTCAACACTACGGACCCTTTGTGGCCACCTGGCTGGCCCAGGTCTCCGACACATCGCTGTCCCGATTCACGGCAGACTTCGAGGAGCGACGGACCCCCAAAGGGACGCCCTACCTGGTCACGCCGTCAGGGCCCCGTTTCTTTTTCCGGTTGGTCCTCGATCCGGTCGAGTTCGACAAAACCCGGGAAGCGCCGCCCCGCTTAGCTGGCCTACTGGAGACGCTCAACCACTTCGAGTCGGTCAGCTTGCTTTACAAAAAGGTCGCCATCCGCCACACAGGCTATGCCTGCCATCAGACCGGGTTTCTAACTGAGTTGGTGCAGCAAGTGAACGAGACGTTGCCCACCCCACGCGAGGCGTTGGTGATCGATGTCGCCGTCTCCGCTGAGCCGGACCAAATCGACAACATGAATCTATTTGGGCTACCGTTAAAACCCTTCAAACCCGCGACGATGTACCACACCGCCACCCCCTTGCCCATGCAGGACTACCTGGGTGGGTTGGGACTGACCCACGGCGTCCGCCTCGTGACCAAACCGGATACCGTGCCTTTTGTGCGGTGCATGGACGGCCGTCTTTGGACCGTGCTCGAATGTGCCGGGTTCCACGCGGCCGGTCACGGTGACACCGGTTCGTTCGATCGACTGCAAAAGGCCTTGGATGCAGAGTTGGTGCTCTTCACCCACTATGCCGTGCCGTCCCCGGACGAAGTGCGCCGCGCCTCGGCGGTCAGCTCGTTGACCCAAATCGCGGCGGGTTGGTTCTTCCGTCACACCGCCAAAGATTTTGAACCGGCTTCCTTGGAACGCGCCTTAAGTGACTATCGCGACCGCGTGCAAAGCGCGCCCACCCATTGCCCACGCCAATTACGCGGCCTGGTCCTCATTGGGCGCGAAGTCCCCTGGCAGAGCGTGGAAGGGATCCGCTATCAGTGCCGCGACAAGGTGGGCCTGGACGTGACGCCTCTTCCCGAAGGCGAAACCACGCGGGCGCTCTTGACCCTGATTCCCGGTTGGGAAGGCGCTGCGGCCGGCTTGGGCCGTCACAGCCTCGGTTTCAACGCCTGCCCTTCGGAAATCGTCGCGTGGTTGAGCCAGGTCACGGGTTCGTGGGTTGGCGACCTCGGTCATCCCGCCTACCTGGTCATCGAAACACCCGACGGTGATTCGTTCTCCTGGAGTCCGTGGCAGGACACCGCCTACAATTCGGTCGTGGTGGGGGAGACGGGTTCAGGCAAGAGTTTTTTGCTGAACATGAAGATTTTTGCCCACGTGGCTTCATCCCCGATGGCGCGCACGCTGTTGCTGGACTACGGCGAATCCTTTCTGAATCTGACCCGCCTGTGCGGTGGCCAGGTGATCGACAAACACCAACGCGACCCTGTCACCGGAGAGGCTTACCGGTTTGCGCCGCTGGCCTGCCTCGGCGAGGATGCGGCCGACCTGCCAGCCGCATCGCTGGACAGCCTATTGGAGGACGCGGCCATTTTGACGATGGATTTGTGGCTGTACCGAGTGAACTTGGCCAATTTCGCGCCACCGACCGACGAGGGTGGGTTGCGCAATCTCTTTGACGGTCATTTCAAAGAGATGATCAAGATCGCGGTTCGGGCGTTCTCGTTCGATGGCGAGACTTACGGACACTGTCTCAACCACTGCGCGGCTTACCTCGACGCCCAAGACGCTCGGCTGCGTCACGAGACCACGTCCGACGCCGCCAACGAACGCGAAGCTGTGATCCACCTGCGCCGCACCCTGAATGCCGTTCGTGCCTTGCGGCGCACCTACCTGACCGAGTCGGCAACGGCCTTGCGGTTCGCGGACCCTGGATCTTTCACCTATATCAACCTCGACGGATACCCAGACGCCGAGATCGCGGAACTGCTGCCGATCATGTTGATCAACGCGACCCAGCTCACCACGCGGACGGTGGGTGTTCCGACCCTGTTCCTCATCGACGAGTACAAGAAACTATGCGGATTCCAAGGTGGCGACCTGGTCGGCGACTTCGTGGAAGCCTACTTGAACATCGTCCGTAAGTACCACGTCGCCATGACGTTGTCGTCCCAGCGGGTGGCGCACTTCTCACCCGGTATCCTGGAGGCGACCCAAACCCACCTGGCACTGATTCAGGACATGACGGCCGCCCCGAGTGCGTGGCGGATCAAGGACCCGACCCTGGTCCGCCTGGCGCGCGACGCGAGTCCTGCCTCAGACGTAGGGTATTCCACGGTCACCCTGGCCAAAAAGACCGGCAGTGGGTCGGCGGTGCAGATCGGCGGCCGTCTCCGTGTGCCGCCCATCCTGGTGGAGCTGTTCGAATCCAACAAAAACCTGAAACGCCTGGCTGGCATCGTTGGCGAACGGTTGGGTGTCGCAACCCACCAGCTCGCGCTCGCAGCTCAAAAAGGCGATGCCTATCGACCCATCGCGTCTCCGGCCTGGTACAGAGCGTTGGCTGAAGCGTTCCCCGAGCAGGGCACCTGGTTACAGGAAGCCGCGCAGGTTCTTACCCCCGAAGGCATGCAGACGGGCAAAGCCCAGGGCTTTTTGGCGCGTACCCCTAGCTGATCCTCCGATCCCCGAACCCATACCTCTGAATAGAATAGGAGCCCTCTCATGAAATTGACGGTTGCAGCGGGATTCGTGTGCCTGCTTTCCACCCTCCACTTGGCCCTGACGCTTTTCGCGCTCGTGCAGTATGCTCCCCAAACCGAATCGATGAGTGTGCTGGACCCGGCCCGCCATGTCGCCAACCAGGCTGCGCACCTACCCGACGCGCCGCAGGCCCGCGATTTGGCGTTGAAAGAAGCACTCCGCCGCCATTTCCGCTGGGGTCGGTATCGATCCCAACCACCTGAATTCGTGAATGCCCGAGCATCGGCCTACTGGATTCAGGCGGTCATGGACGAGGCCTGCAAGCCGCTGGTCGGCAGTCAGGTGACGGTGACCCGCGTCGTATGGGGCGCCAATTATGCCAAGGTTGCCTTCCGCGATCACCCGCAATGGCTGCAACTCAACTTTTGGGCGATCGAGCAAGGTCCTCAGTCTTCAGAGAACCCGACCGGTTGGCGGTTCAGCGCTCGGATCAGTCTGATCGACGCGCGCGGGGTGACCCTATGAGTTCTCTGCGCCATGAGCGCTTCCAACTGGGTCTCATGGGCTTCGCGGCAGCGGTGATCCTGGGCGCGGCGCTGGTCCAAGTTCAGGCGATCCGCAATTTGCCGGTGCTTCTTCTCGACGAAGCCCGAGACCTTCCCATCCTAGCCGAGGCCGAGACCGGCATCGATGCCCAGTACACCCGCTGCAAAGCGGTTCTGGTGGCCTTGGGTGGTGTGCTCGCCGCGGTCGCGCCTTACGAGGACCCCACTCGGGCGGAGGCCGCCCTATCCGCCTGGACCCACAACGAGACGTTGATGCGTCGGCTCCAAGGCTACCGCCACAAGCTTTCGGCCGCGCTCCCCGACGAACCGCGCCGGGTGCTGATGCGCACCGACCCCAAGCAACACATCCAAATCTTCCGCACGCACGAGAGTGGGTTCACCGCCAACGTGACCTTCACCGTCGTGCGCGAATCCGATCACCGCGAGTGGTTCACCTGCCACTTTGAAGTCCGCTTGGACCGCGCCGACGTGACCCTCGCCAACCCGATGGGCTTCGCGCTCACCTACGTGAAACCGCTCGATCATTTCAGCTTTTGGGAGGAAACCCCATGACCACCTCGACATTACTTTGCTTACTGACTCTGGCTTTCAGCCCCAACGTCACCGTCACCGACTCGGCCCACACGGTCGAGGTCAATCCCGTGAAGCAGCGCGCGGCGGTTCACTTCAAAGTCCACCCGGATCGACCGACCCTCGTGACGTTCAGCCGTCTACCCGATCCACGGCTGATCGCAGGAAACGAGAGTCACTGGTACGTCACAACCCCGGCTCAGGGCCTTCCGAAAAACATGGTCCACCTCAAGCCCAAACTGCGAGAGGGCGGCCTGCTCAACAACATCCACGTGATGTTCAAGGGCTACCCGGTCGAGCTGGTGTTCGAATCCACACTCGACCCCAAGCAGGCCTCCAGCCAGGTCCAGGTGGTCATCGTCGGCGTGGAATCCCGCGAGGAGGTGGCCTTCGAGGAGCACCAACCGGAAATCGTCTCGTTGCAGGAGCCCGAGGAGTTGCCCGAGACGAGATCGTCCACACCGGCCCTGACCGATCTTTTTCCAGCACTTAGCCTCGAAAAGACATCGTCCACGGCTTCAACCGAGAACGCACCGACCCAACCCATTGGACCTCAGCGGACCCGTCACACGGTTGAAGACGACGAAACCAAGGATGCCGAGCAGAGCGACCCGCAAGCCAAGCCCATCAAGTGGCGTCAAAAAGAGACGCGCTACGGCACAGTTCGCTGGACGGTCAAGGGGACCACGCCCGCAGTCACGTTCCAAGCGCGACCGGACATGGCCGAGCTTTACAGCCTGGAAGTGGTCCGAGGCAAAAAAACCTTCCTGACCCGGCACATGCGCTACGCCGAACCTTTGGCGGTCCACCCCGAGCCCTACGTTGGCCAAAACCATGCCCTGACTTTTAAACGTGTCCATCTCGCGCCGCGAGAGGGCTACTACCTGAGGCTGTTCTTCGCCGGGTCCCGCGACCCCGTGTACATCAAATTGCGTGGGGTCAGGGGGTAAGGATTGAACACCATCAAGAAATGGATGCAAACCTTTCAGACCAAATCATGGGACCGGCGGCTCATCGCGCTGGTGGCGATCGTGCTGTTGCTGATGGCGGCCTTGTACGCCGCGTTCAAGCCACCCCACCGGATGCCCATCCAGGAACCCGCCGTCAGCACGGTGGGCGAACCCGAAACGGTCTTGCCCGTGCGACCCGGATTGCCGACTTCACCGGTTCGGCCTGCACAACCTGTCGATTTGATCCCGCCGAATCTCATCGCTGCCGACCGGCCGGTTCAGGTCGTAGACGCCTCTGGCTCCGGTTCGCATCGCGAACAGCCAGGGGCCGTAGCGACCCAACTTCCCAAGGAGAAAGATTTGAAACAACAAGCTTTGGCAACGCTGGCAGCACGCAAAGAAGCGCCGGCCGTCTTGACCCCTTCCGAATTGAACGAGGCCATCGCCGAGCTTGCCCGTCGCAACGGTGCCGAGCCCAACGAGGTCGAGGTGGATATCGAAGGCTATGAAGCGTCGAACCCCGACCTCTTTTCCTCGGCAGAGGGAAACGATCCCGTCGCGAAGACTGCCAAACGCGTGGAACCCAAAATGACCAAAGCGCCGGTGTTCGGCTGGGTCGGTCCAAAGGAGACGAGTCGCTTTCATTTTGGCCAAAGTTTACCGGCGCGTCTGCTCTCGGATGTGGTCGCGACGGAGGGCGTCACCCATGCCATCGCGCAGGTGTTCGACCCGCTGACGTTCCAACCGCTGGGCTTGACGCTCCTTCGCGTGACCAAGGCCACCGATGCGGCCCGGATTGGGTTGGAGGGCACCCGAATCGTCGAGGGCCGGGGGCACGAGATTCGCGGCCGCTTCGCCGCCTTCCGCGAGGACGGTGCCGAAGGCCTGATCGGTCGCACCAAAATTCACGTGGCGCGTCATCTCGGCCTGCGCCTCTACCGAACCGCGCTTGGCGTCCTTCCTCTGCGCGCAGCATCCGATGACAGCCTGGCCTCGGTCATTGCCACGGAGTCAGGGACCTCCATTCTCGACGACCTGGCCGGTGAGATCGGCGATGAGGGCCTGCCACGTACGGTCTTCCTGCCTCGTGGCACCCGCTTCCGCTTGGTGTTCCTCGGCGCAGCCTCGGTGGACGAGACCCTTGCTGGAACGACTGGATCGGCCTTGCCGTTTCCGGGCTTGGGCGCCACGCCTGAACCCGAAGCGCGAGAAAAAGCGCTCGGCGCCTACATGCGTCGATTGGCGACTTCACCCAAGGGTAAGGCCCCTTCGTTGGAGGCATTCTTGTCGGACCCCGGGTACCTCCAGGAGCTGAACTGATGGGACTGTTTCTACTTTTCTGGTGGCTGCAAGTCAAGTCACCGGCCCCCTGGGATGACGCGCGCGTGCTTCAGGTGCTCTGGCAACAAAAGGGCGCCGAGGCCGAATGGATGCGAGCCTATCTCACGGGACAATGGTCGCTCCATGATCTGCGTGCTGCTGCGGTTCGTCGCTCAGTCCCAGAGCGGAGTCTTCCCAAACGCGGCGACGGCGGCCTACCCGATGTGGCCATTCCCGAAGGGAGTGCGATGGGGTTCTATGGCGGCGACGCCCTGTGCGACGGTCCCGGTGTCCCCATGGCTCACCCGTTCCTCATTCCGAGCTACATCACCATCCTCTACCAGCGCCTGGCCTACGACCCCGGTGTGGCGGCTTGGACCGACGAGCGCCACGGTGTCGACGGGGATGTAGGTGTGGTGTATCGTGGCTACGTCCAACGCATATGGGGTCATGGCTTTTTCATCGAGATGGAGACCGATCCGTTGAATGGGGTCCACCAACGGATCGACCTGATTCATTTCCGTGAGGAGGATTGCCATCCCGATCCGCTCATCGAGATCCCCTGTATTCGTGACAAATCCTTGTATTCCTTTACCTGGGCGGTACGCGACGGCACCTACCAAATCCGCCGAGCCAAACCAGGTTGGCGCGACGTGCCCCAGTTGGCCGATTTCTACGTACCCGCACAGCACGTCCAGGTGGCGGGCACCCCCTGCATTGAGATGCGGGCCGTCCAAGGCATTGATGCTGGGTTTTTCGAAGGATCAAACTCCATCTGGACTACGGCACCGGATTTTCCTTACACCCCCTGTGGCGACTTCCCGTTCGACCTATTCCACCTGATCACTCAGCGACGGTGGAACCCCTGGCCCGGTTCGGGCATGCCGCTGCTCAGTTTCACTGCGGCCAACCCGACCGACAAACAGAGGGACCGTACCATGGCCGACTTCGAAGCGGCCCGGGCGCAACCGACCGCCTTGGACGAGGAGGCCGGATTCGATCCCGAACTGCTCGGTGCCGACCGACACACCCAACTCTTGGAGACGGACGACTACGCCCAGCGGGCCACCCGAGAGGCACGGGCCCGGCTGGCCCAACTGGAGGCCGAACTCATCCAACTCGGCGAAGCCTTTCCTGACTCCCCTTTGGCCGGATTCGCCAGGTTCGCAAGCCGGAATGTGGATCCCGACCATGTGCTGTACCTCTACGATCTGGCCGACGCCGATCAACTCACGACGTTGCGCGAGATGTTCCCCGCCTGGGTCGGAGAAACCATCCTGGGCAAACCCGATCGGGGGTTTACCCACGAAGTCGCGGTGTGGTTCGACATCGATTGGCGCCCGCCCTGGGAGTCGGAGCAGTACGAAGTCGCCTTCAACCATCCCAACGAGATCATTCCGTACCTGGACAACCTCGATGCGGAGCTGGTCGCGCAGGGAGCGCAAACCAAAGCGATCGTGACCACGACGAATCTGGTCGATCGTTACGACGATACCCATCGCGCCTCGGGTTGGCCTCAGTGGGGGTGGCCCGACATTGAGAACCCCGACACCTACTGGACGATCTACCTCACCTGGCGGTAGCGCTACCGCTACCGTCTGCCATCCCGCTAACCGTCCATCCGCCTGTCGACCAGTTCATCTGGTCGCATGGGGACCGGTGCGCTTGGTGCCCAGCCCCATTCATCGTTGACAACGAAAGTTAGAGGAGGACCCTATTTCGAATGTGATTGAACACCTGTTTCAACCTGCCGGATCCCTGTTGCTACTCACCACCGTGGCTACAGGATTGGCCTGGTACCGCAACGCTCTGGACATGCGCAGGGCGTGGCTCTGGACGATGTTTGTGAGCCTGTTCGCCTTCAACTGGCATGTCTGGTTGGTTTTCATGGAACCCCCGACCGTGCTCCAGAATCCCTTCCAGTTCATTCAAAACACCCAAGCCAACCCGATCGCCCGTTACCTCTGGTTGTGGATCAAATACATCTGCTACACCCTGGGCGGTGCGGCCGGATCGACGGGCGCCATTTTCGGGATTGGCGGGTTCTGGATCGGCCGCCAAGACCTCATGAAGCAAGGGGTCATCAGCGCCATTGCGGGGTTTGCGTTCATCCTCGTCATCCCCTTCGTGCGCATGGTGTTCGGCTCGTGGATCACCTTTGCCGAGCAGCAGCCTTATCTGCCGGAGGTGCAAGCACGCATGCCGGTGGTCGCAGAGCCGGTTTCGGAATCGTGGGTGTCGGATCTCGAATGGATGGTCGCAAAACGACGCGACGCCGGGAACCATAAGGACCCTCGTAAGCCCGGTGGACCTCGCCTTGCCATGGGCCGCAACAGCGGGAACCACAAGGACCCCCGCAAACCCGGTGGACCTCGCCTCGCCATGGGCCGCAACAGCGGGAACCACAAGGACCCCCGCAAACCCGGTGGACCTCGCCTCGCCATGGGCCGCAACAGCGGGAACCACAAGGACCCCCGCAAGCCCGGTGGACCTCGCCTCACCATGGGCCGCAACAGCGGAGACCACAAAGATCCACGAAAACCCAGTGACTATCGCGCCACTGCATGCCGTAAGCACGGTGGCTGCATCACAAATCCCTTTGACCGAGCAGGTAGGCCCCATGCCTTCGGTGTCTAACCGGCCACGATCCCCTTCGCGTGACCGCGGCCCGCGAGCGATCGATCGCTGGAAGCCGCAACACCAAGAATCGGGGAAGGAAGCTGATACCAAGCCAAAGCCACCCGCTGGGCTTGCCCACTTCGAGTTCCTTTTGGAACAGGGCCGATTGCCACCCTATCTCCAGCTCATCGAAGACCTTCCCCAAGCCTGCGATGCCCCTCCAACCCCCTGGGCGGTACAGGCCCGCCGTGAATGGCCCAAAGTCGCCAAACGGCTCTCACTCCCGGTCGGCAAGCACGCAGCCAACACCGAACGGGGCATCATCATCCGCATCCAACACCACCTGATCGCCTTTGACCTCGATGCCCTTTGGCGTCACCTCAACCTCTTTTATTAGGAGTCCCCATGTTCCAAGCCATTCGTGACTGGATCGAGCGCGAACCCACTCTCGCACAGCGGGAAATGCTTGCCCGTGATCTCCAAAACCCCTGGTTCCGCGCGGCCTGGACGATCGTCGACCTACCGCGTCGATACTTCATGCCCATCCTGTACACCTGCTTCGGCTTGTTCGTGTTCCTCGCCTTCCTGGGAACCGGCGTCCTTGATCCACTGCTTGATCTCATCTACTACCGCTAAAGCTTGAACCGGGCGCGGGTTCCCATTCCGGGGCCCCGCCCCTTTTTCTCCCGTCCCTTCCCAATAGGGCGGGCCAAGGAGGCTATGTGCAACAAACTCTCTACATCCAACGCGTCATCATCTGTGTTTTGGCCGTGACCAGCTTGGTCGGGATTGTTTTCTCCATCAAGGCGGGTCGCGACCTCGACGCTTACTGGTGGCAACTCCATTGGACTCAACGCGTCATGGCCCAAGCCGATCAGGAACGCCAAATCCAGAGTCAGGTCAATGCCAAGATCCGTGAACTCTTCCAGGGTCTGGAACACTGCAAGTGCAGCGGTGATCCCGTGGACCGCAACCGCCTCTGGCGCGAGTTTTTGGAACTGTTGACCATGGAGGAGGAGATCCGGTCCGGAGGGGATCGCCTGTTCCAAGAGTGGGAGAACCGGCTGGAGTTCGAGCATGAATGACTACAGCGTCTTCAACTCCGCCGAATCCATCCTCGACGTCAACGCCACCTTGATTCAGTGGCTCGGCGTGGGTTACTGGCTCAGTCTCTTTGCGGTCGGTGTGGCGATCTGGTGCATTCGCTACCTCAAAACCCATCTCTTCGCGCCACTTGAATCCAAGCCTGCCCTGAAAAACCGGGCCCTACTCAACGTCATCATGGGTGGGGTCATGTGCGCCATGGTCGTAGTGCCGGTTGGTCAGGTGCCGTATCTCAACCAAATGATCGATGTGGAAGATGGACAGCTTGTCACCCCGGCGGCCGCGTTCACCAAAGTGGTGTTGGCCGACGGTTCCGACTACCTCACCCTCGTGATCCTCATCAGCGCACTGGGCCTACCTCACGATTTGGCCCACAACAGCGAGTACCACGAGGTCACCGCCAACGAGCACGCCGAAAGCTGGTTCGGTGCGCGCACAGACTGGCTCCAAACCCTGATCACCTATGAAGTCACTGGCTACGAGGACGCTGAAGCCCTGGCATTTCGCGCCGGACAAACCATTGAGGAAACCGAAGACGATGAAGGCGGTATTGTCCGTGGCGTTAAAAATGCTGTCGGTGCCGCAAAGGTCGCCTACGATGCCGCTCAATCGGCGTTCACGATCTTTCTGGCGATGTTGGCCTCACCCTACACCGCCATCACCTACATCGTGGGTCTTTTCATCCTGGCGGTCGTAGCGTTGTGGATCAACCTTATCGCCTACGCGTTCCCCCTGTTGTTCGCGGCGGTGCTGTTCCTGCTCCCCATTGCCTACCTGTTTGATGGGTACGGTCGGTTGATGCCATTGATTAAGTTCTTGGTGGCGTTTGCCTTGGCCAAACCCTTGGCGATGCTGTTCGTGGCGTTGCCCTTCTCCATCATTGACGGCTATTTGCTCAACCTCTATCACACCTCCGGCATCGCGGGACCGCCACTCGATTCGGTGTTTACCGCTAGCTATTGGGAGGTCGTCACCACCACCCACGCCAATATGGATTACAGCCTACCGCTCATCTTGGGTCTCGGTTCGGCTGGAGCCTTGATGGCCCTGATCGCACCGATGGTGGCTTTTCTGATTCTTGGCGCCGAGGGCGGCACCCTCGCAGGGTTCGTCTCCAGCATGTACCTGACCGCTGCCAACGCTGCCGCCAAAGTGGCGGGTCGCGCTGCACCGCTTGTGGGTGGCCCCATGTCTGCGGCAACGAGCGCGACTCAGGCCGCCGGTGCTGCCGCGAGCACCATGCCCATCAATAGCCCCGGATCCCTCACCCCGGCCACACAACCAACCTCGTCCAAACCGACCTGACGAAGGAGGCAACATGACCCACGCGTCACCGCCAACCCCCGATGTGGCCGGACTGCTCGGCCCATTCGCGTTGCTGGGCATGGCCATCGAAAAACCCGTTGCATGGATGCACGCCCGTGTGGCCTCACGTGGCACCCGGACCTTGGTGGTCTGGTACCTCGTTCTGGCATGGTTCATCGCCATGCCGCTGCGCGCTGATTTCCTGGGATTCGATCTCATCCCCCTCGCCGGTATGCTCCTCGCCAATATTCGCGAGTTCTACATGGAGTACCAGAAACAAATCATTCTGCTCAAGAAAACGGCTCAGGCCTACTACTACGCCCGCGCCATCGACGTCGACCAACTCAAGCGAGACGTCGGCGAACTGGTCGCTCTCGAAACCGTCGACGGGTTCCGCGTGCTGCTCAACCGTACGGCGAGCGACTACGCCGAAGCCATGATCTACGACGGCCAGCAGCGCGAGGAGGGGCCAGCTCAACCTGCCAGCCATGATGGCCAGGCCCAAGTCGGGCTGCGCTTTCGGGTGACCTCTTCCGACGGCGAGGCCACCTACAAAACCAACTCCGAAATCTGGAACGCGCTGTTCAATCCCTACGATCCCGAGTGGGATCCGGCCATGACCCACGAGACCTTCCTCGTCTTGAAAATGCGCTATCGCTGGCTCAGTCGCGAGCTGGGCAAGTACCGGAGAGCCGTTCGGACCTACAAACAGTTGGCCGCACACTGGAAGAACCTCTTCCTCCAAGACATCGAGCAGGCCAGCATTCAGAGCGCCATTCGGTACGCCGTCTCGTCCTCCCTGCAAATGGACAGTTTGGCGGCCAAACTCAAATCCATCCGCGAGGGGCCAATCCAAGAATTTTTCCAGGGCCGCATCGAGTATTGGACCACCCGCTACAACGACGTCCATCAGGAACTGATCCGCATCGATTGGGCCATCGCCCAGATGCAGGAGGACATGACCTGGATGGAACGGCGTGCTTTGAACCAGGTTGCGGCCCGAATCCGACTCAAGAGCCTCAAGCGGTGGAACTATCTGTTGCCCGTGGGCAAGCGCAAAGCACCCGCGTCTCGACTCAAACCCGTCCCGCACCTGCATTGGAGCGCCTTTCCCAAGGGATGGGCCGCATGAGTGAGGTGAAACCAACAAACCAAGGAGGTTCTGTGATCAAAACGGTGAAAGGATGGCACATCCGCCTACTGCGCGAACAGGGGGTGATTGCCTCCGCCCTGTATCAAACCCTGACCCGGAACGCCTTCCCGTCTCATCGGTTTCCCGTGGACCGTCGGTTTCTCTATGGCGTGTCGCCGACCCGGCCGTACACGTTTTGGACAGCGACCGATCATGCCCGGTCCGTGATTGCCCGGGAAACAACCGCCTGGTGTCAAATCGGCATGGCCATCAGCCTGACCTGTTTGAAAGGGACGCATTGGGCGGCGTTGGCGGAAGCCGAGGGACGTTGGCTGCGCATGCCCTTTCCCAATAGTGCGATTCAGATGGGAAACCTGTTCATTGCCTGGGCCTACAAGTACCAGAACCAGACCTGGCCTCAGCTTCAACGTCAAATCCTCCAGCAACGGGAGGCGATGGCCAAAGAGGGGATGACCTCTCGGTGGATTCTACCCGCGACCCAAATGGAGCCCTTACCTCCAGACCTCGGTTTCAAGATGGCCGATCACACCACGCTCCCCTTCGTGCTGGATCCCCGCGTCCGCGATCCCATCATCGGGCTCGACATCGATGACATCACCCTCCAAAACCGCAAGGCACGTCCATGATTGGCCTTGCATGTTGGATGATCGTCTGGGGTGTGGGGTCATGGTTCTATCATCGGTACCTGTGGCCTTGCGTTTGGGCCCCGGTGCCGGTGGGCGGACCACGCCTCGTCTTCGACATTGCCCTATGCGGCCTCGTCACGCTGCAAGCCGAATCCCTTTGGCGCAAGCGTTCGGTTCGCCGCAATCCGCGTGCCCTATGGGGAAGCGTGTTTCGGGAACCCGAGTTTCGGCGTTGCGAGAAAAACGTGAAGGCGTTTCTTCAAAAGGAAGCCCAGGCCAACTGCACGCATTGCGGCGGGACGGGAAAGGTTTCCCAAGAAGACACCGAATGTCAAACTGCATGCTCCGCATGCGGCGGGACGGGATTTCCCGGTGGCCGCGTGCGGCCGCCTTTTTCCATTCGCTACCGCGATCGAAACAGTGTGTTCATTGGTTTCGATGCCCTCACCAAAGAACCTGTATTCCTTGCAAGCGAGGCCACCTATCGAGCAACCCATGTCTACGGCATTCAGGGAACCGGCAAAACCAAACGCATCGGTCGATTGGTCTTGAATCAACTGTTCGCCGATTCGCTGAGCAGCATCCTCTATTTCTCACTCAAAACCGAAGATGCGCGCGAAATGGCCAGGCTGGCCCGCGCTTCCGGCTGGCGCGTTCACGTCATGAAGGGTGTCTGTCTTCTGAATTCCTTCAGCCATTGGGGTCAGTTTGAGGCCGGGGTTCGCAAAGGCATGACGGCCGCAGGCTATCAGGCACGGGAATCATTTTGGTTCGACCGCACCATGCAGCTTCTCGGCGAGGCCTACCGCCACAGTCTCGCAACCCAAAAGGTCGCCCGCCTCGGCCCCACCATCCAGAAGGTATTGGCGACCCTGCGGGCAGAGGCGGCTGCAGGGAACAACGTCAAGGCGGACCAAATCGCCGTGTCGGACGTTGCCAGCTATCTTCTCGAATTCGACGATCCACTATCGCCGGTGCGTTGGGTCTACGATGCCCAGCCCGGTGACTTCGTGCCCGGTTGTACGCCAGGCGAGGTCCAGGCGTCGCAGTTCGCGGACTGGTCGCTCATGGCCCAGCCGCGAACGATGGTCATCGTCCCCCCGACGGGGACCAGCCGAGCCGGACTGGTCGCAGCGACCGCCCTGAAATACGCCTATCTCCTTTGGTTCGAGGACAACAAAGACACCTGGCAGGTATCCAGCCCCGATACCCGCCACCGCAAGGTCGTCTTCCAAGACGAGGGCGACAACTTTCTCATCATCAGCCCCCGCAAGGACTTCGACGACATTTACGCTACCAAGACTTGGCGCGAGTTTGGTCACTCTAGCTGGGTGTTCACCCAATCCAAGGAGGCGGTACGTTCTGCGGCGGGCAAAGACCGCGCCCAAACCTACCTCAGCGTGGTGGGCAATCAACTGACCTTCGCAATTCCAGACGAAGAGGTCGCCAAGTGGATCAAGGAACTCCCGGAATACGAGTACCAAACCCGAACCGTCAACCTCAACCGATCCGCGGAAGGCTATGAGGACGACGCCGACATGCTGCGCGGCAACCTCCAGGTCTCCCGTGGTGAATCGTTGCAAACAGCACGCGGGCCGTGGATCACGGGCGAGTGGTTCCAACGCCTGCCAAAGGGCTGCGCAGTCTTTCAACAAGCGGGTCAAACACCACGGGTCCTTTGGATTCCGTTTCATGGCCATGTTGCCATCGATGGGGCACCCCAGAACGAGGAGGAAGCATGAGTTCTGTTCGAGTTGAAACCAAACGTGGCGCGACGGTCGTCTCCGTCGCCGGGTCTCTGGATCCGGGAAGCCAACCCCAACTGGATCGCGTATTCCGCCACCTGTCCCGCGTGCGCCAATATAACATCCTCCTCCAGGCGAAGGCTGTGGATCGGGTCTGTGGTACCGCTATCACCAAACTACAAGCATGGTCGCAGACGCTACAAGACCGAGGTGGCTTTTTGTGGGTCGTAGAGCCTTCACCAAGCGCACGCCGCGATTTGGCGCTGCATACGCGGGGATCCATGGTGGCCTTTCCCTCCGAGCGAATGGCCTGGCATTTGGTGGAGCACATCCTGAACGCCAAGCTCATTCGCGAAATGTGCCGGGAAACCCATACTGACGCCAAGACAGGTTTACTGAATCAAACCTATGTACATACATGCTGGGCCCCGACCCATCCCCGACTCGGCGAGGATGAACACGGCCCGGTGCTTTTGGGCCTCATCGAAGCCCATGGGCTCGATTTCAGGAATGAGCACTACCGGGATCGAATCATGGTCGAGGCAGCGAAGCGCCTGTCTGTCCTGTGCGGACGCCGCGACCTCTTGATCCGCTGGGGGGCTTCTTCATTCCTAGTCATCGCGCGAATACAAAATTCGGATGCGATCCCTTTTGCAGGAAGGGTCATGTCCGCATTGCGTCACCCCGTGAAGACGACGTTTGAAGCAACCAGAACCGTTGTCTGGTCGTTTGGTCTGGTCCAGTGCCCGCTGCTGGTCGATCGGTCATTGACGTGTGCAGAAGGTCTCCGTTTGGTTGTGGAAGCGATGGCGCGAGCCAAAACGGAAGGAGGAGATCGCTGGATCGCGGCGACAAGTACCAAACGGCCTTACCCCTTTCTGAGCGGCCAGCTTCCCGACCTCTCCGTATTGGCTACCGCCGGATTGATCGAGATCCATCGAGAGGTGCCTCTCGAGGAACCGGAAACCCACCCCGCCGTGTCAAAACCCAAGACCTGGGTAAAGACCGGCAATTCCCAGCGAATCCGTACCCGAAGGACGCGTCTGAAACTCCTTCGCCGTCTGTGAGCGAAGCCACCCATCATCACGATCGCGTCGCTTGGGGCGCCAACCTATCGCGGCTGCGAGTCCGGTCAAGCCTGGCGGCTTGACAGGGCCCCGCGAGCCGCGAGGGTTCCGCCCGTGAGCGACGCCATCTCCATGATGAAGCAAGGAGGGTTCATGCGATTTGGACAGCACTGGTACCGACATAAGGATGAGTGGCGACCTGGCCCCTGGTTGCCCTTCCCGAATCTGGACCAAGCCTTGGACGCCGAATGTGATTTTGTCAGCGTTCTGGAACTCTACACCACGGTCGACGCATACCGCACTTGGCAGCAACACCATCGCGATCACGGCCGTAAACCCAGCGAGCAATCCCTATCCGTCCCGTTCAGAGGCCCGTTTTACGCCGATTTCGATAGTGCGGACCAGCCCGAGATCTTAAGAATGGAATTACACCGCGCTCTTGACCGATTGCGCCAACAATCCGGGATCGATCCACGTGCGTTTAGGTTGTGGTTCAGCGGCGGCAAGGGCTTTCACCTGGTCATCCCCGCGAGCTGTTTTGGTCTCGAAGGGTTCCAGCATCGGAAATTGCCCACCCTGTATCGGTATCTCACCAAAGAGTTGGGCTTGGGGGAGATCTGCGATCCAGCCGTGTACAGTGAAGGGCGAGGACGGTTGTGGCGCGTCTCGTGGAAGCGGCGCCCGAACGGCATGCGCAAGATCCCCATCACCTGGCAGGACCTCGCCCAAAGCACCTTCGACGATATGTGCCAATGGTCCGCAGGCAACACCACATGGGTTCCAGAGCACATGCACGCCAACGAACCCAATCCCTACTTGCGCCATGCGGTCAAACGGGAATGGGATCAATGGCGTCAAGATCGAAAAAACAGAAATGCCCACATTCAGCCAAACCCCGATCGCAACCTTGATCCGTTGAGGTGGACGACGGAACGCCACCAACACCAAGATCGACTCATTTCCGAGGCACTACAAAGCCTGCCCAGCACCTACGCAGACGACTACCAAACCTGGTTGACCGTCGGCATGGCGCTGCACCAAGCCTATCGTGGTTCCGACGAGGGGCTAAAGCTGTGGCGTGACTGGTCGGTGCAGTCTCCCAAATACGATGCTCGCGTGCTTTCAAGAAAATGGCGCTCTTTCAAGGTTGGGGGTCGCGACCGCATCACCCTGGGCACCCTGTTCTATTTGGCCAAAAAAGCCGGCTGATCCACATGGCTCCTCGTGGGGCTCGAAGGGCGCAATGTGGCACACGAACCCCGGGCGGGCAAGCTGCTCCTTCGTCGCTGTACGCTTGCCCGCCCGAGAACCGTGCGCCTCCGCGCACCCATCGAACCACCACTGAGGAGGCCTTCATGGATTCAACCTTTGTTCATTCGGATGTTCCAGGTTCTCGAAGTGACATCCATATCCAAAGACCCCAAGAGTTGTTCATCGGAGGTAATGAGATGGCGGTTCAAAAACCCAGTGAGTTGATTTTTCAAGAGTTGTCCAGCTTCGCCAAAAAACACAACCTCAATCTGTCGGTCAAAGAACTCAGCACTTGGGCGGAGCGGATGTTCGCGCGGCTCAACGGCCAACTCGTCACCCACAAGGAGGCCGCGGCCATGTTGGGGGTCAGCCCCGAGATGATGCACCACTACCGCAAGGACGCATTGATCGAAGGCATCCCCAAGAACCCGCACGCGGCCAAACCCCACTGGTTATACCAACTGTGCGACGTCCTCCAGCTCAAGAGCTACCGCGCTAGTCTCAGGGCCAAACGGCAGGCATCGGCACGGGTCTGAAGGCGAATGGCAACTCGGGAAATCCAATCAACAGGAATGGAAGGAGATAAATATGGCCAAAAAAGGAAAACGATATGTCGACCACTATTTAATGAAGGAGCGAGCCAAAGGAAGACGATTTTCCCAAGAACAGGAAAAACAGCTCGAGCGCCAATTCGAAGGGGTCTACCTGCACTCCGATGGGAGGCGTTTCATTGCGGTGGCCAACGTGCCCTACATCGACGCCAAAGGCCGGAAGCGTTACAAGCGACCGGAAAAGACCTTCAAGACGGTGACGGACGCGCGCAATTGGCTGGAAGAGAAGCGGGTCGAATCGCGCAAGGGAGTCGAGGCCGCCGAGACAGCCGACCCCACCTTGGCACAGATTATGGAGATCGCCCAACCCAAAAAGGAAATACTCCCCACGTGGAACCGAGTTCAGCGGTGGTGGCGGACCATCAATGAATATTTTGGATCGACGCGAAAGGTCTGCACCATCAAGGATCGCGACATCATCGCCTACCAGGCATGGTTGCTGACAAGACCCAATGGCAAGCTCTGTCGGAGCGAAGAGGGGGATGCGACCTGCCCGACCATCCAACCCATCACGGTGAATGCTTATTGCGGGGAGCTGTTATGGCTCATCCGAGAGGCCCATCGTCTCGGGTTGATCAAGGTCATGCCCCAGTACACACCCATCGCGACATTCAGTCATCGTCCATTGAATATCACGCTCCAAGATTTCCTAAAAGTGGTGGATGTCTTCCCGCAACATCGTGCACTTTTGCTGCTTGCCCTCAATACCGGGGCACGAAAAGGCGATATCTTTCGGCTGACCCTGGATCGAATTGCCAAGCGCGAAGTCTTGCAGGACGGAAAACGACTGATGAAGACGGTGGTCACGGTACGCTCGACCAAGACCAACAAAGAGAACATCCAGGTCCCGATGCTCCGCAAAGTGGAGGCGGCCTACGAGGCTCACATCCAGCAGCAGAGCGCCTGGTTGCAAAAGTTCTACAACGACATTGCCGATCCGAAGGCTCCCAATCACAGAAGGAGGGTCGCGTGGTACCAGCGGTGCAGGGCCGCCTTGCATCACAAGGTGCAGAAACAAAACCAGAGCAAGTGCCCCATCAAAGAAACGCTACCTGATCTCAAACCATTGGCAGAGTTACGAGGGCCCGGGGACTTGAATCCCATGGGTCTGGTATTTGTCAGCAAGCAAACGCTTCGGCCGTACAAATCCATTGGGTGGGCCCTGGATAGCGCCATCAAAAGAGCGGGTGTGGCCGAGTTCTCCATGCACTCGGTACGCCATTTGGCCACAACGGTTCTGCTCGATATCACAGGTGGAGATGTAGACCAGGTCCAGCGCATCATCGGTTGGTCGAGTACAGCCATGTTGCAGATCTACGGGCACATTGCGCACCGACACCTCAAAACCTTCGAGAAGTTCGACGAGTTGTTGGGCGATGCCGAAGAATGGGCCCAGGAAGATCAGACCGAATCCTCCCACCTCAAAGCCAAAAAGTGGAAGTGGAAAAAGAAAGCATTAGCGAAGAGCATGAACCGCGTGGCGTAGACCGAAAAAGGCTCCAGAATTGGACGCCAACCCATGAACCCGATTGAATCAAATTCTTGATATTCGGTATTTAGTAGGAAAAAAGTTGAAAGCATGTCACGAGACCAAGGTAAGACCTCAAAAAAATGGCACGTCGTCACTCATCATAACCTATATAAATTAAGCTATTTGAAGCGCCTTGGAAAATTCATATTTCTCCTTGGATCGCTTCGAAGTGTCGGCCGGGCCGGCCAACCTACTGCCGCGCCGATCCTCAAAGCATGCGGGAACTCTGATCATGGATCGCTTCGACAAGTTCATCCGGCGGATGAACCTACCTGGCACGACGGATCTCTCGGCATCCGGGAACTCCGAGCGACTTTGTTTCAAGAGAGGTCGCGGAGGAAACGGAGTCGGTGGGTGGTGCTATCGGCCAAGTGGTGCGTTTTAGGGCAAAAATGATCAGGAAGTCAGGAATCAAGGAAACCTGGAAGGATTTACTCGCGCCCCGGGGTGGGTGCTTGATCCTTTCCTGGTTTCGGATGTTCATGGGTTCCTGCAAAATTTTTCGGATGAATGACCCATGGCCCTTCGCGAGAAACCAGGTGGTCGTTTTCTTTCTTGAAATCGAACTGGCTATGCCCGCTGGTTCGCGGCTCTTTTTAAAAAACTCTGTAAAGTTGGAAGATAAAGTTTAAAATCCTTGGTGAAGCAAGTTCCGTTCGGCGCGCCCGAATGTCGAGAGATTTGTCGTGCCCGGTAGGGGCATCAGGGGCGGTAAGCCCGTCGGATGAACTTGTCGAAGTAATCCACGCGAGGAGTTTCAACCTAATTAATGTGCGGCGGGCACGGCCGGTATGGCACGGCCGGTAAGGCCGGCGCACCTACCGGACCATCGGCAATCCATGGTTCGGCATTCCGTGGTCCGGCACTCCGGCCCCCGGGCTGGGCGGCGACTCTGTGGTTTTAAGAAGTTTATGGATGAAGGGCTCTGCTGCTGCGAAGGAATTATCCTCCTCCCGACACCTTCGCCAGAATCTGGGCACAGGCCTCCGCCACCGTGACTTCGCTAGTGTCGATCCGCACCGCCGGCGCCTCCGGCTCCTCGTAGGGATCGTCGATGCCGGTGAAATGCTGGATCTCGCCCGCACGCGCCTTGGCGTACAGGCCCTTCACGTCGCGCGCCTCGCAGGTCGACAACGGCGTGTTCAGGTGGACCTCCACGAAGTGCCGGCACATGGCGCCCACCTTGGCCCGCGTCTCGCGGTACGGCGAAATGTACGAGGCCACCACCGTGATCCCGTGCGTTTCCAGGGTCCTGGCGATGAACCCGGTCTTCAGCACGTTGGCGTCGCGATCCGCCTTGGTGAAGCCAAGCTTGGGCAGGATGCCGCGCGTGATGTCGCCGTCCAGCCAGGCGACCCGGTGCCCCTCGCGCTCCAACAAGGGAATCAGCGCCTGGGCGATCGTGGATTTGCCGGCGCCCGACAGGCCCGTCAGCCAGATGACCACCGGTTGAACCGCCCGCTCACCGACCTCGGCGGCTGGTGCCTTCGCCCGCGTCAAACGGGCCAGAACGGCGTGGACCCCGAGTTCGAGCAGCGCGATGGCCAGGGTGAGGTCCCAGCGACGGGTTGTCAGCCAGACGGCCAGGGGCACGGGCGCCGCCAACAGCCATCGCCAATGTCGCGACGCGCCTCGTTCGGGTCGGTGGGCGGCCGGGCTTGGGTCCGCCTTGGGGGAATGGTGTTCCGGCATCGTTGCCATGTTCCGCACTTTCTCGCTCGAGGCCCCGATGCGCACTCGTGGTTACGGGCCGCTCCAGTCGACATGGATTCGGTTCGCTCAGATGGGCGTCTCGACGATTTTACCCGGATTCAGGATTCCCTGTGGATCAAACACCTCTTTAATGCCCGCCATCAGCACCAGCCGCGTCGAGCCCAGCGCCTCCTCGAGATAGGGCGTCAGGGTGCAGCCCACGCCGTGCTCGCCGGAGAGGGTGCCGCCCATGGCGCAAACCCGCCGATAGATGTCGGCGATCCCCTCGCGCACCGGCCCCTGCCAGGCCGCCTCGTCCAAGGCGTCGCGCAGCACGTTGACGTGGAGATTGCCGTCGCCCGCGTGGCCGAAAACCGCGGTTCGGAAGCCGTATCGACGGCCCACTTCCTTGACCATGTGGACGACATCGGCCAGCGCCGCGCGGGGGAAGCTGAGGTCCACGTCGCGGAAGGGGGTGGTCTCGATGACGGCGGGGCCGATGCGGTGGCGGTAGGTCCACAGGCGCCGGACCTGGTCGGGATCCGAAGCGAACAGCAGGTCCGCGCAGCCGATCGATTCGGCTAGGTCGGCCGCGCGCTCGGCGTCCGCCATGAGGAAGTCGGCCTCGCGGCCGTCGAAACCGATCCAGAGATAGGCCGCCAGGTCGGGATCGGCCGGAGCGTTGCACAGGGGTTGTGCCAGGGCGATGGCGTCGCGGTCGACGATTTCGACCTCGCTCGGTGTCAGGCCGCTGGTGAAGACACGGCAGATCATGTCGGTGGCCGCCTCCAGGGTGGTGAAGCCCATGCGCAGCAGGACCGACTCGGGCGCTGTCGGCACGAGCCGGAAGACGGCCTTCGTGATCACCCCCAGGGTGCCTTCGCTGCCCAGTATCAGGTGGGTCAGGTTGTAGCCGCAGGCGAACTTGCGCACGTCGGCCCCCGTCCAGATCACGCGGCCGTCGGCGAGCACCACCTCCAAGTTGAGCACGTAGTCGCGGAAGGCGCCGTACTTGACCGATTTGGGGCCCGCGGCGGCTTCGGCCAAGTTCCCGCCGACCTGGCACCAGTCGCGGGATCCGGGATCCGGCGGCAAGCGCAGGCCTTTTTCGGCCAGGCGGTCCTGCAGCGTGCCGGTCACCATGCCGGCCTCGACCGTGACGGTCATGTTCCGCGCGTCCAAGACGACGATCCGATTCAAGTGGCGCAGGCTCAGCACCAATCCGCCGTGAATCGCGGCGGCGCCACCGCTGACGCCGCTGCCGCCGCCCCGTGGCACGACCGGGATGCAGTGTTCGCTGCAGACCCGCAGCACCGCGGAGACCTGCGCGACCGAACGCGGGAAGGCGGCCGCCTCGGGGAGGTGGTGCAGGTCGCGCGTTTCGTCCCCGGAGAAGCTCGCCAAGCGATCTGGATCGGTGATCAAGTCGTTTGGATTCAGGGTCTGGCGCAATGACTCGAGCCAGGCTCGTTGGGTCGTTTGGTACATGCGAGGGCTCCTGGTTGCGATTGGGAAAGGACCGAATCGACGGGCACGATGCGCGCAATGATTCGTTTCGGTGGGCTCAGGCGATGCGGCGACGGATGAACTCGGCCAAGCGCGCGACGCCCCGATCGATCTCGGAAGGGGTGTTGGCGCAGAACGACAGGCGGATCTGGTTCGCGCGGCCCGGCGTCAGCGCGAAGTAGGACATGGGCACCACGATCACGCCGGCCTGGGCGGCACAGGCTTCCAGACAGGCGTCGTCGAAGGGGAACGGCAGCGTCATCGTCAGGAAAAAGCCACCGTTCGGACGGTTCCAGGTCACGCTTGCGCGCAGCGGGTCGCCTGCCGGGAAGGCTCCTTCGAGGGCGTCCAGCATGGCGTCGCGATTGGTACGGTAATGATCGCGGACCGGCGCGACGTGGCGTCTCAGCGAGTAGTCGGCATCGATGAGCACACCGCCCACCATGGCTTGAAGCAGGGCGCTGGTGTTCACCGTGGTCAGGCTCTTGATGGGCGAAAGCATCTCCGTCAAGCGCCGAGACGCGCCGTGCTCGTCCCGCACCCGGATGTCCGTAACCAGGAACCCGAGCCGCAGTGAAGGGAACAGGGTCTTGGAAAAAGTGCCCAGGTAGATCACCCGCCCGTGGCGGTCGAGCGATTTGAGGGTGGCGCGCGCCACGTCGTCGTAGCCGAACATGCCGTAGGGGTTGTCCTCCACGATCAGGAAATCCAGCTTGTCGGCCAGTGCGAGCAGGGCTTCGCGGCGATCGTGCGGCATGTCGCAGCCGAGGGGATTGTTGAAATCGGGAATCGCGTAAACCGCCCTGGGATTTTTGCCGGCAGCGCGGACCTTCGCCACCTGGCGGGCAAGGTCGTGCAGGTCGATGCCGTGCGCGCCGCAGGCCACGGGTACCACCTCGATGCCCAGCAGCCGCGCCAGACCCGTCATGCCGATGTAGGTGGGATCGGCGGTCAGCAACACGTCGTCCCTTCTCCTGAGCAACCCGATCAAAACCAGGGCCATAGCTTCCTGGCAACCGCTCGTGACGACGATGTCCTCGGGGTCGACCCGAATGTGCTCGTCGATCGCGAGGTGACGAGCGAGGTGGGGGCCGATGATGCCGTTGGTGCGCCCGTACTGGCCGATCGAACCCAGAATCGCGGCCTCGTCCAGCCCCGTCCGCCGGCATTCTTCTTCCAGAAAGCGGTCCATCTTGGCCGTGACCTCGCGGACGTGGAAGAAATCCTCGGCGGGCCTTCCGGCGGAGAAACTGATGGCCTGGGGATAGTGGATCTTGACCTCGTTGAGGAAGTTCATGACGGAAAGCTGGGGCTCGCCAAGTGCGGCATTCAGATCGCGAGGGGAGAGGGAGACGGCGACGAGGGGGGCGGTCTTCATGGAGACTCCGGAGGCGCAAGGAGATTTGATGATTGAGAATAAATCTCAATATCTACTAATGGCTCCGAAATCATACGTCATTTGGTCGGGTCGCGCGAGCACTTCCTGACCTTCCATCGATGCCGTCGACTCCGCGTTTTCGCGCCCGTCATCCTCCGAACATGCGCATCTCCTGTCCCGGTTTGGATTCCACCGGACTTCGGCCGCGCCAAATCGCGACCCGCAAGTCGCCTGCGGCCAGGATCATATGCCCAAAGAATCCAACAATGGCGAAAAAAAGTTACTGGGATCCCGCGAATTGGCGATACGTATTGTAGCTTATGTAAGGTGCTAGAAATGATGGCCTTGTCTTTGGTGTTCGACCGCTTTTTCGCGAGGCTTGGATTTATTGGAAGACTGTTTTTTCTGGTTGGGTCGCTGGGTTTTACGGGGCTCGCGGCTCAAGAAAAAACTCTCCATTTTACCCGCTATGACGAAAATCACGGGCTATCTCAGAACTCTGGCAACTGTTTGTTTCAAGATGCCTATGGCTACATTTGGATCGGTACCTGGGACGGGTTGAACGTCTTCGACGGGCTCTCCTTCAAGGTCTACCGCCAAGATCTCGACGACCCCACCAGCATTTCCGACAATTCCATCAACGTCATCGCCGGGAGCCGCAACGGGGATCTCTGGGTTGGCACGCGCAGTGGCGGGTTGAATCGCTTTCACCAACAATCGAAGCGTTTCACGCGGTTCGAGCCGAATTCCGAAGATCCCAGGTCCCTGCCGGACGAGTCCGTTTTCGCGGTGCTCGAAGATTCGCAGGGCCGCGTCTGGGTGGGTACCGAACAGGCCGGCTTGTACCGCCTCCTGCCCAGCGGCGACGGATTCGAAGCCATTCACGCCACGCCGCCGGGTGGTCCGGACCTCAGTCGGGCCTATATCAACGAATTGCTGGAGGACAGCCGCGGCCGTATCTGGGTGGGTTCCAACGAGGGGTTGCTGTATTTCGAACCTGGCAGGGAACGCTTGGTTCCGTTCCAGGCGCAGGTCCCCCTGCCGAGACGGCGCGTCGAGGGCTTGATCGAGGATCGTGACCAAAAAATTTGGTTTGGGACCTGTCGCAACGGACTGATGCGAATCGATCCGCAGACCGGGGCGCTCGACCGGTTTCTGCTGGACGAATCCGATCCGGACTACGTGGAAGGCAATTGCGTACGGGAAATCCTGCAAACGCGCGACGGCGACATTTGGGCGGCCACCAGGGGTGGCATCAATCGGCTCATCCTCGACGACCTGCGTTTGGTTTCCTACCGCTTCGATGCCCGCATTCCCGAATCCATTTCCTCCAACCAGGGCTCGTCGATCCTGGAAGACGAGACGGGCATCATCTGGTACGGGAGCCTGGATCGCGGCATCAACAAATTCAATCCCAGAACCGAGGTTTTCGGCCATTTCAAATCGGGTACCGATACCCGCCATTCGCTAGGCGGCGATCAGGTGCGCAGTATTTTTTTAGACCGGAGCGATCGTCTATGGGTCGGACTCGGCGGCGACGGGCTCGACCGTATCGATCGGCGAACCGGCGTCGTGCACCATTACCGGCACGATCCCGAGAACCCCAAAACCTTGAGTTCGGATCTCGTCGAAGTGGTCTACGGGACCCGGGACGGCAAGATCTGGGTGGGCACCCAGGACGGTCTCAATCGACTGGACCCCGAAACGGAAGAGATCAAGCGGTACATTTCTTTTCTCAATGACCGCTCCACCTTGGGGATTCCCTTCGTGGTGGCGCTGCTGGAAGATGCGGCGGGTCGATTGTGGGTGGGAACCTACGGAAAGGGACTGGACCTGCTGGATCGCGAAACGGATCGTTTCACCCACTACTGGCACGACCCACAGGATTCGACCACCATTGTGGGGCAGTTGGTGACGGATCTTCGCGAGCAGGACGATCGATATCTGTGGGTGGGTACCGGCCAGGGACTGAGCCGCATGGATCGCGATCACGGGACATTCGAAAATTGGCGGCACGAAGCCGGCAATCCCCGTTCACTGAGCCACAATTTCGTGATGGCGCTTTGCCAGACACGTCACGGCATCCTGTGGGTCGGCACCAATCGAGGCTTGAATCGCTACCATCCCGAGAGCGATGATTTCACGGTCTACAACGAGCGCTCGGGCATGGTCAACAGCTCGGTCTACGGAATCCTGGAAGACCTGCAGGGCATGCTGTGGATGAGCACCAACAAGGGTCTGGCGCGTTTGGACCCCCGCTCGAACACCTTTTCGACCTACACCTACGAGCACGGCCTGCAAGCCAACGAGTTCCACATGGGATCCTTTTACGGGGCCTCGGACGGGGAACTGTTCTTCGGCGGAATCAACGGGTTCACGGCTTTTTATCCCCATCGCATTCAAGATGATCGCGAGCCGCCGCGCGTGGCGCTCTCGGAATTCACCTTGGCCAATCGGGACGTGCCGCTGTCTCGACCCGCGAACCCCACGCCGCTGGATGTACCCATCGGCTTCGCCAAATCGATTACCCTGACCCACCGCGACAACGTGATCGGTTTCGGGTTCAGTGCACTCCACTTCGCCGACCCCAAGAAGAACCGGTTTCGCTACAAGCTGGACGGGTTCGACGCGGATTGGGTGACGACCAGTGGCCAGCGTCCCTTCGCCACCTACACGAACCTGGATTCGGGCAAGTACCTGTTCCGATTGAAGGCCGCCAATCTGGACGGTTACTGGAGCGAGGAAGAACACCAACTACGTCTGGTGGTGCGGCCACCACCCTGGCGAAGTTGGTGGGCCTACACGCTTTATGTCCTGGCTGGCAGTGCCGCGCTGGGGGCCGTCCTTCAAGCCCAACGTCACAAGCTGCGGTTGGAACGGCGGGTGGTGGAACGGCTCAAGCAGGTGGACGCGCTCAAGGACGAGTTCCTGGCCAACACTTCCCACGAATTGCGCACCCCGCTCAACGGCATCATCGGCCTCGCCGAATCCCTGCGCGACGGCATTGCCGGGCCCATGACCAAGGAGGCCGATTACAATCTGGGCATGATCGTCGCCAGCGGCCGGCGCCTGGCCAGCCTGGTCAACGACATCCTGGATTTCGCCAAACTGCGCAACCGCACCCTGGAATTGAACCTGACCCGGGTCGACCTGCACACGCTCTGCGACGTGGTGATCCACCTGTCGCGACCCTTGGTGGAGGGTCGCGAGCTGGTGTTGGAGAACCGGGTCGATCAGAGCCTGTTCGCCCTGGCCGACGAGAATCGCGTGTTGCAGATCCTGCACAATCTGGTGGGCAACGGCGTCAAGTTCACCGAGTCGGGACGCGTCTGGCTCGACGCCGACGTGCGGGACGACATGGTCTGTGTGGAGGTGGGTGACACCGGCATCGGCATCGCGCCCGAGAAATACGGAAAGATCTTCAACTCGTTCGAGCAACTGGATGCCACCACCGCGCGGGCCTACGGTGGGACGGGGCTGGGCCTCACCGTTTCCAAGGAATTGGTCACGATCCACAAGGGCGATATCTGGGTGGAATCGGAACCGGGCAAGGGGTCGCGCTTCTTTTTCACCTTGCCCCTGTGGCGTGAAGGTGAGGTCTCCGCGGCCAGATCCAAGATTTCCAAGGTACTCGAAGGTCCGCTGCCTACCAATCCCGAGAAGGCGACGCGTCGATCGACCGGTTCCAAACACCGCGCCCATATCCTGATCGTGGATGACGAGGTCGTGAATCGACGTGTGCTGTCCAACCACCTCTCCTTGCGGGGTTTCGTGTTGGACGAGGCCGGTGGGGGCCTAGAGGCGCTGCGCATGATCGAGGAAATCGGCACCTTCGATTTGGTGCTGCTGGACGTGATGATGCCGCGCATGAGCGGCTACAAGGTGTGTGAAGAGATCCGCAAGACCCGCGGACCCCACCAGCTCCCGGTCATCTTCTTGACCGCCAAGAACCGTGTCGGCGATCTGATGAGCGGTTTCGCCAGCGGTGGCAACGACTACCTCACGAAACCGATCCTCAAGCAGGAACTCTTGGCTCGGGTGGAGACCCAACTGGATTTGCGACACTTCAATCGGTCGCTCGAGGAAAAGGTCGCGATGCGCACCGCCGAGCTACGGGTCGCCAACGAGGAGCTGGAGACACTGGACAAGATCGTGCGCACCGTGAATCGCCAGGTGCACGTGCGCGACCTGTCGCAATCGCTGCTGGAGCAGGCCATCGACCTCATCGATCCGGCCGATCAGGGGTTCATCCTGGTGCTGGAGGAGGAGGCCAAACAGTTTCGCTGTGAAGCCGCGCACGGCTGCGAACTCACGGGCCGGTACGTGGCGGGTGAGGACATCGAACGGCTGCTGTTGCCCTGGATCGGCGGAAGCGACCGGAACGGCGACATCATTCATCTGGGCGGCGAGGTACTCACCCAACAGAATCTCGTGTTTCCCGCGGCCCGCTCCCGGCTGGTCATGGCGATGCCCTACGGCGGGCCGATGGGCGCCTTCCTGATTTTGGACAACCCCAGTCGCGAAGATGCGTTCCGCGATACCGACATCCACATGCTCTCCCGTTTTCGCGAGCACGTGATTTCGGCGATGACCAAGGCCAAGATGATTCGGGACCTGGCCGAGAGCCGTCGCAAATTGGTGGATGCGGCCCACATGGCCGGCATGGCCGAGATCGCGGTCAACGTGGTCCACAACGTGGGCAATTCGCTGAACAGCGTGTCGACCTCGGCCCAGATGCTCTCGGAACTGGTGGGGCAGGATCGTTATCTGGGCATTCTCCAAAGGGTGGTGGCCCTACTGGAGGAGGCGGAAGGGGACTGGAACCATTTCTTCGAGCAGGATGCCAAGGGCAAGATGGTGCCGGAGGCCCTGGGGCTCGTGGATCGCGGGCTTCGGGAGTATCGCGAGAAGCTGGAACAGGAAGTGACCCTGCTGACCCGTCACATCAAGGACATCCAGGGGTTTCTGAACGATCAGCAGCGCTACGCCAAGCCGGATTTGCCCTATGCCGAAACGGCCCATTTGGAAGATCTCATCGCGGAAGCGCTGGCCGGAGAGTTCTACCTGTTCCGCGAATTGGGACTCGAAATCGAGCGCGATCTGGAGCGCCTGCCGCCGATCCGCCTGAACCCCTCCAAGATGCGACGGGTCCTGCTGTGCCTGCTGCGCAATGCCTGGGAGGCGTTGGCCGTGGTCGATCACGACCGCAAGTGGATTCGGGTGCGATCCGCGCGGGAAGGGGATGCCGTGCGGATTTCCATTCGCGACAACGGGGTCGGGGTGGCGGCCGAGCACCAGGATCGGGTGTTCGGCCAGGGATACACCACCAAGCCGGAGGGCATGGGTTTCGGTTTGCACTATTGCGCCAACGCGGTTGCCGAGATGTCGGGTACCATCGAGCTGCGCAGTGACGGTGCGGGATGCGGCACGGAGGTGTCGATCCTGCTGCCGTTGGAGCCGGACGGTGTCGTGGAGCCGGGTTGAGGAAGCGGGTCCGCCCGCGTGGGTCGCCCACCGAACGAGGCGCCCACGCGGACGTTTTGGCCGGCGGCGTTCGATCAGGCCTGACGGCCCGCGGTGACGCCGCCGTCCACGGCGAGTACCGTGCCGGTGACCCAGTCCGCCTCCAGACCGGCGAGGTAGAGAATCGCCTTGGCCACGTCGTCGGGGCGGCCGTTGCGACCCAGGGGGTGGAAGCCGTGGAAAGTCGGCAGCACCTCGCGGACCTGCTCCGGGCTCATGAAGGTCTCGTAGACCGGCGTTTCCACGACGGCGGGCGCCACCGCGTTGACGCGAATGCCCTTGTCGGCGAACTCGATGGCCAGGTTGCGGGTGAGCGCGTGTACGCCGGCCTTGGCGGCCGAGTAGGCGGACGAGGGCGTGGCGCCGATGGCCTGCTCGGCCCACATCGAGCCCACATTGACTATGGAACCACCACCGGTTTTCGTCATTTCGCGAATCGCTGCCTGGGAGACCAGGAAGGTTCCCTTGAGGATGATGTCGCTGTAGCGATCGAAATCCTCGACGCGGTGGTCCAGGAACGGTGTCGGTTTGAATACGCCGGCGTTGTTGACCACCAGGTCCAGGCCGCCGAATTCGGTGACGGCCGTGGACGCCAACTCGCGGGCGACCTGCTCGTCGGCCACCGAGCCGGCCACCCAGCGGACCCGCCGGCCGTCGGGATCCAGTTCACGGGCCGTTTCGCGGAGTACCGCCTCGCGTCTTCCGTTGATCACGACGCGGGCGCCTTCCGCCAGCAACAGGGCGGCAGTGGCCTTGCCGATGCCGGTCCCGCCTCCGGTGATGATGGCAACCCGGTTTTCGAATCGTTGTTCGCTCATGTGTTCCTCCAAATTGGTCGGCGGTCCGCTTTTCGGTTAGAATGAAACCGCGACCTCGTTCATCGTTGCCTTAGAATCTAAGCAAGACCTTTGTTTTGAACCAGTAAGCACTTTCGGGTGTCCTAGGTACTTTTGGGTGTCAAATGGCGTCATCCACCGAAAAAAAAATTGAAAAAAATTACGAGCGAATGGTGCCGCCCCCGCACGTACGCGAGATCGTCGAGACGATTCTGGGCTGCAAATGGTCGCTCACGCTGCTGACGATGATGCGCGAGGGCATTCATCGACCGGGCAAGATGCACCGTTCGGTCGAGGGCTTGACGCCCAAGGTCATGAACCACTGCTTGGGCAAGATGTTGACGTTCGGCCTGATCGAAAAAACGGTGTTTCCCGAGGTGCCGGCGCGAGTGGAGTACCGAATCACGTCATTCGGCCAGAAATTCATGCGGGTGTTCGAGGTGATCGACGAGCTGGATCGCGAGTTGGCGCGCGATGCCACCTCGCGGTAGGTTCCGCAGGGGGCGGTGAACCCGCGCGCCCGAATGTTCGAACCAACCCGGAGCGAGTTCCATCGAAGAACCCGCATATTGAGAGTGACGTTGTGCCTGTAGGTTGGCCCGCTGGGCCGACGCGTCGAAGCAACCCAAGCAATTACAACCAATTGGGCCGAAGAGCGAAGCACAGAATCTCCCTTGCGAGCCCAATCCGAAGCCCAAAAGTCCAAAGGTCCCGCATTGTGAGAGGTGCGTCAGGCCTGTAGGTGGAGCAGGGCCGGTAAGGCAGCTTGCTCCACCAATCGAAACAACCCTAACAGCGAGAGCAACCAACGCAAAAAAGCGGAGCCCGGAATTCTCCCCATACGCCTATACCGAAGTGATCCGACCATGCCGTCCCCCCGTCGAAAGAGATTCGTCGTCGCTGTGCCTGGGCTGCCAGAGGCTGTGTAAAAACCTCGATGCGGCTTCGATTTGGGGGCTGCGAGGGAGATTCTGTGCTTCGCTCTTTGGCCTAATTAATTGTGGTTGTTTGGGTTGTTCCGTTTTGTCGGCCCAGCGGGCCAACCTACAGGTCTTACGCCACTTTCACGATGCGGGGACTTTGGGCTTTGGATTGGGCTCGCAAGGGAAATTTAGAGCTTCGCTCTTTGGCCTAATTGGTTGTAATTGCCTGGGTTGCTTCGATTGGTGGAGCAAGCTGCTCCACCTACATGCCTGACGCCCCTCTCACGATGGAGGGACTTTGGACTTCACGGCTTTCGATTGGGGTGGCGAGGAGAATGATCGGCTACGCTCTTTGGTGCAATTAATTGCTGTTGCTTGGGTTACTTCGGCGCGTCGGCCCAGCGGGCCAACCTACAGGCACAACGGATCTCTCGGCATGCGGGCACTTCGCTCGTGATCCCTTCGGGGATGGTCTGATAAGCGAGTTTATGGGTTCCGCCCTTGCCCGGGCTACTTCAACCCCAGGCGCTTGGCGAGGTGGTGCAGGTTGGAGCGATGCACGCCCAGGCGCTGCGCCGCCTTGGCCCAGTTCCCGTCCGCCCGCGCCACCGCTTGCCGGATGAGCTGGCGCTGAAATCCCTCCGTGGCATCGCGCAGGTTCAGCGATGGCTCCTTCTCGGGTTCCAATGTCGCGCCGGCCACCGGATCCAATCGCACGTGTCGGGGCTCGAGGACCGGGCTGCCCGGTCGCTCGCGGACGGCGCGCAGCAGTCCGCGCATCACCGCGTTGCGCAGTTCGCGCACGTTTCCCGGCCAACTCGCCCGCTTCAAGGCTTCGATCAGCTCGTCCTTGATCGTCACCTCGCGAATGCCCATCTGGCGTTTGTCCTGGGCCACGAATCGCGGCACCAATTCACCGATGTCCTCGCAATGGTCGCGGAGTGCCGGCACCGGGATCGGGTACACGTTCAGTCGGTGGAACAGGTCGCTGCGGAACCGACCCGCCTCGACCTCGGTCACCAGGTCGCGGTTGGTGGCCGCAATGATCCGCACGTCGACCGTCACCGACGTATCCGAGCCGACCCGTTGGATTTCACCCTCCTGCAGGGCCCGCAACAACTTGGGTTGGGTCGCCAGGGGCAGTTCGCCCACCTCGTCGAGAAACAGGGTGCCCTTGTGGGCCAGTTCGAACTTGCCCATGCGGTCGTTGTCCGCGCCGGTGAACGCACCCTTGCGGTGTCCGAACAGTTCCGATTCCACCAGGGATTCCGGCAGCGCCGCACAATTGACGTAAATCATGGGCTGGCGCCCGCGCAGCGATTGGGCGTGGATGGCCCGCGCCACCAGCTCCTTGCCGACCCCGGTCTCGCCGGTCACCAATACCGCCAGGTCGGTGTTGGCGACCCACTCGATCTCCTGTCGCAGCTTCTGCATGGGCGGACTGTCGCCCACCAACAGTCCACCCGAACGGCGCTGATCCGTGCGCCACAGCTCGTGGGCCAGGTCGGTTTGATGGCGGTGCTTTTCTTCGAGCTGTTCCATCAAGTGGGCCGTCTGCAGCACCGAGCCCGCCAGGGCTCCCAGCAGGGCCAGCAGGTGCCGGTCCAGGTCGTCGAACCGCCCGGGTTCCAAGGCGTCGGCCGTCAGCACGCCGACCACTTCGCCGTCAAGCGTCAACGGACAGCCCAGGCAGGAGTGCACGTCGCCGGGCGAATGGCCTTCGTCGCCGATCAGGTGGTCGAACGGGTCGGGCAGGGGACTGTCGGCCGCGAACAGAACCGGGTCCGCCGCCTGGCTGATGATGGCCAGCCGTGGGTGATCCCCGATTTCGTAGCGACGCGCCAGCGCTTTGGCGTGCAGGCCGATGGCGGCTCGCGGTCTCAACTGGCGGCCGTGCAGGGTCAAGAGGCAGGCGGCATCGTAGGGGATCAGCGCGGCGATGGCCTCCAAAAGGGCGCGGTAACGGTCGGTGGCGCGCATGGAGCGATTGAGATCGAGCGCGATGGTGAGCAGGACGTCGATTTGGTTCATGTTGTGAATTCTATAACGCAGTTGTGAATCAAACAACGGACGATGTTGTAAAAAACGCAACGTTGTCAGTTAAGTGTAATGAAATGAATTAGTTAAAAGGTGGCATGCTCCTTGGAATCTCACGCCATTGCCTGTGGTGCCCCTATGGGGCGTCCATGGGCCACACGCGATCTCGAGGCCGTGCCCATCCCTCCTCCTCTCCCGAGATCCGCTGAATCAATGGATGGGCGCCAGTTTTCAAGGAGCCTTACATGACACATAAATCGGGTTGGTTGATTTTGGCTTCCGTCTTGGTGGTGACCTTCGCCATTCTCGGCTTTTTCGGACGGGAGATTTACCGCCAGGCGCCGCCGATTCCGGCGGCCTACGTCGACGACACGGGCACACCGCTCTTCACCAGGGACGAAATCCTGGAGGGCCAGCGTGTCTGGCAATCCATCGGCGGCCAGCAGCTCGGGTCGGTTTGGGGACACGGAGCCTACCAGGCCCCGGACTGGACCGCGGACTGGTTGCACCGCGAGCTGGTCTGGGTGTTGAAGCAATGGTCGGAGCAGCGACACGGACAACTCTTCGAATCGTTGAGCACGGGCCAGCGCGCCGCCTTGGAGGCCGAGCTGACCGAGCTTTACCGCACCAACACCTACGACGCCGAAACCGAGCAGGTCCTGTTGGCGGGCATTCGCGTCGAGGCCGCACACGCCATTTCCGAATATTATCAAGGACTGTTCGGGGGCAACCCCCACCAGCGCGAATTGCGCGAGGCCTACGCCATCCACGAAAAGGTTTTGCCGGATCCGGAGCGGCGCCGCTTGATGACGGCCTTCTTCTATTGGAGTGCCTGGTCGGCCGCCACCGAACGCCCGGACCAGGCGATCACCTATACCAACAACTGGCCTCACGAACCCCTGATCGGGAACCGGCCCTCCACCGCCAACCTGTTCTGGTCGATCGTCAGCATCGTGTTGCTGCTGGCGGCGGTTGGCGCCCTGGTCTGGTACGAGTCGTTCAAACGCCACGAGAGCGAGGACGCGAGCGACCTGCCGAAACGCGATCCACTGGACGGTTTCGCGTTGACGCCGTCGATGCGGGCTTTGGGCAAGTACGTGGCCGTGGTGGTGCTGTTGTTCGGCCTGCAGGTGTTGTTGGGCGCACTCGTGGCCCATTACACGGTCGAAGGCCAACACTTTTTCGGGATTCCGATCGCGGAAATCCTGCCCTACAGCCTCGCCCGAACCTGGCACATCCAGCTCGCCCTGTTCTGGATCGCGACCTCCTTTCTCACGGCCGGCCTGTTTCTGGCTCCGATCATCAACGGTGGCAAGGACCCCGCCCATCAAAAGCTGGGCGTACAGGTGCTCTTCGGCGCCCTGCTGGTCGTGGTCGGCGGCAGCCTCGTGGGCGAATTCCTGGCGATTCACCAGAAATTGGACCTGGATTGGAGTTTCTGGATCGGCATTCAGGGGTACGAGTACACGGATCTCGGCCGCATCTGGCAAATCGCATTGCTGATCGGCCTGGGCCTTTGGCTGGTTTTGATGTTGCGGGGCATCCTGCCCAAACTCAAACAGCAGAAGAAAGGCCGCGACCTGTTGCTGATGTTCACCGGCGCCAGCGTGGCGATCGGGCTCTTCTACACCGCGGGGCTGTTCTACGGCGCCAAGACCCACCTTTCCATCATGGAGTATTGGCGGTGGTGGGTGGTGCACCTGTGGGTCGAAGGCTTTTTCGAAGTCTTCGCGACCACCGCGCTGGCGTTCATTTTCGCCAACCTCGGCCTGGTCCGTCAGGAGGCGGCCACGCGCGCGGTCCTGCTCTCGACCAGCATTTTCCTGGTGGGCGGCATTCCCGGTACCTTCCACCATATCTACTTTAGCGGCACGCCGGTATCGATCACCGCCATCGGCGCCTGTTTCAGCGCGTTGGAGGTCGTGCCCCTGGTGCTGATCGGCAAGGAGGCGTGGGACACCTATCGCAAACACCGCCTGACATCGTGGATGGAGGCCTATCGCTGGCCGATCATGTTCTTCGTCGGCGTGGCCTTTTGGAACCTGGTCGGTGCGGGCGTCTTCGGCTTCCTGATCAATCCGCCGATCGCGCTGTTCTACATGCAGGGTCTCAACACCACCGCGGTGCACGCCCACGGCGCGACCTTCGGCGTGTACGGCCTGCTCTCCCTGGGCTTGATCCTGTTCGTGGCCAGACGGATGACGGCGGGTCGTGCCTGGAACACGCGTTGGTTGGCGTTCAGTTTCTGGGCGCTCAACATCGGGCTGGGCTTGATGATCGCCCTGAGTCTGCTGCCGATCGGCCTGATTCAGACCTGGGCCAGCGTGGAGCACGGCCTGTGGTACGCCCGCAGTGCGGACCTGCTGCAGACCGAACTGCTGGAAACCCTGCGCTGGATGCGGATCATCGGCGATACGGTCTTTTTGATGGGCGTGGGTAGCCTGGCCTGGTTCATGGCCGGTTTGCGCGGCGGCTGGAGCTATGTGGAGGAGGAGCGGCCCGCGGCGACGCTGATCCCCGAACCCTCCTGAACGGAACGTCGCCCGACGACCCAGCCAACGGGGGCGAAAGAGATCGGGCATCAGGAATCGGGCATCAGCTAATCGCCTGTGAACAAGTGTCTTGCTGAGGCCTGAGACCGTGCCCATCCAGGCGAACCAACTTGGCCGTTCCGGTCTTTCCGAAGTCTGGATGGGTACAGGCGGGATCTCATTGATTCCGCCGAGTCCCCTCGTGCGAACTGTCATCGGCAGACGGGATCAGGTTTCAGCTAATTGCCTATGAACAAGTATCTTGCGGAGACCTGAGACCGTGCCCATCCAGGCGAACCAACTAGACCGTTCCGGTCTTTCCGAATCTGGATGGGTACAAGCGAGACCCCATCGAATCGTCCGGGTTCATCTCCGGTACCGTTCGATGGGGTTTGCTGGTTGCGGGATCCCGATCAGGCGGAATCAGTCGCAGTTGCCGTAGTTGTTGAAGATGAAGATCAGGTCGCGGATGTCGACGCTGCCGTTTTCGTCGATGTCGTAGGTAGTGCCGCGCCAATCCGCGAGGATGACCCGGAAATCGTTCTGGTCGATGACCTGGTCGCCGGTGAGATCGAGCCGGCATTCGGGGATCGGCAGGGTCCAGGCGCCGCGGCCCATCAAACCCGCCGTCAGGATGCCGTCGGCCGGGTCGTAATCCAGATCCATGGCCGGTGCGTTGGGCAGACCGGTACCGGCCACTCTCCAGACACTGAACCCGTCGCTGGCCCTGGCCTGGAAGACGCCGCGATCGGTGCCGGCGTAGAGGATGTCGCCCTCTTCGTGGGCGCGATAGGCCAGGGAGCGGTGGAAACCGGGATCGAAACTGGTGAGGTTGCCCGTGATTTCGACCCAGGACGCGCCGGCGTTGTCGGTGTGGAAGATGCCGATGCCGGTCAAGGCGAAGGCCGTGTTGCCGGCGTCCGGATCCAGGACGATGTCGCGCACGCTGAAGCCGACGCCCGTGCCCGGGAACGAGGTGGACTGGGTGAGGCCGGATCCCGGTGGGCCGGTACGCACGTGCAGGGTGTCGCTGTTGCCCACGTAGAGAATGTTCTCGTTGTCGGCCGCGCCGTAGGAGATCGGGTCGCTGCCCAAGGTGGCGGCGCTGGACACGGTGGTGCTGATCTGGGTCAGGGTGTCGCCTTGATCGAAGGATTCGAAGGTGCCGTTGTTGGCAAGAATGATCATGCGTGTCTGATCGACGCCGTGAAGCTCGATCGGCGTGAGGAAGGCCGGCTGGATCTGCTGGCCGGAGACCACGTTCAAACCGATGAACACGCTCGATTGAAACTCGTTGTTGGCGTTCCAGGTTTCGCGGCGGAACTGGCCCAGACCCTGGAAGCTCGTGTAGCGTACCGAAAGTCCCGGCGTGGTGGTGTCGTCGACCGCCACGTCGCCGCCGTCGGCCGTCTGGACACTGACCCAGCGTTGACTGCCCGTGGCGTCCTGGGCGCTGGAACCGGTATCCTGGGCGCCGCCCACGACCACGTTGGCGTTGGAATCATAGGCGATGTTGTGGAATTCGGTACTGGCCAGGGTGCCGTTGAGCGAAATCCAGTCGCCCTGGTCGCTGCGGGGATCGGTGCGTTTGTAGATGCCGCCGTCGTCGGTTTCGATCAGGTTACCGGCGGCGTCGAACGTCATCTCCCGCGAGTCGGCATGGGGCGAAGAGTTGGAGGCGGTGCCGCCGCCTTCCGGACCGCGACTGTTGTCGTGGGTCAGGTGGGCGCATTGACTGCCGCCCGCCGCCGATGCGTCGCAGCGGTAGAGGTTCCCGGAGAAATCGATGGCACCGATGCTGTTGGGAAAGGGGTTGTCTTGGCGATCGCCGCCGATGTAGACGATTTGGTCGTTGGTGGGATCGGCCGCGATCGAGAGGTGGATCGATGCCTGGCCGCCGGGGTGAATGGTCGGGTTCGGCAGATCCATTTGGGTCCAGTTGTCCCCGCCGTCGCCGGATCGGAACAGGCCCGAGAGTCGACCGTTGGTGCAGATGGCGGCGAACACGTTGTTGTTCTGACCGACGGCCATTTCGATGTTGGATGCGCCGGCCGCGATCAGCGATTCGATGGCCGCGTTGGAGACCCGGGTCCAGGTGGCGCCCGTATCGTCACTGCGGTAGATGCCGTTGACACCGCCATCGTTGTCCGAAAGACGCGAGGCGGTGAACAGCCGCGCCGAGTTCAGGGGATCGCCCACGAGGTCCATCATTTGCCCGCCCGGCAGGCCGGTGGTTCCGCCGTCGCCCAGCGATACCTGACTGAAGGTGGCGCCCGTGTCGGTGCTGCGGAACACCCCGAAGGTATTCGAGAGATTGCTCGCGGAACCGTTCGCCGAAATCACGATGATGTTGCCGCGGGCCGCGATCCCCGAGATGTTGGGTTCCTGTAAACCCGTTCCGGTCAACTGGGTCCAGGTCGTTCCCCCGTCGGTGGTGCGCAGCACGCCGATCCGGTCGCCACCGGTCGAGGCGAAGCTCGAAAAGCGACCGGTGCCGGCAACCAGGGTTTGGTGGCCGGTGTCGGAGGGGTCTAGGCTCATGGCGCCGAACGACAGCGATCGAAGGGACCCGCTCTCGGAATCCGTTTGCGAAACCCAGGTCGGCGCCGGCGAGGTGGCGTTTTCGGTTTTCCAGATGCCGCCATTCACGGCGCAGACCCACAGGACATCCGCGTTGGTGGGATGGGCCACGACCACGTGCACCGCACCGACCACCTCGTCGTCGGGTTCGACGTTCTCCACCTGGCCCTGGGTGTTGGGTGCCGGACCCTCGGGTTCCCAGGCAGGCCCCTGCGCCCATAGGCTACAGAAACCCGAGAATAGAATGAGACCGATCGTTTTCAGAGAGATACGTACATCGAGAGGGCCTCGGTTCGCCACGGCCCCTGAACGCTTTCTGTTCCATCCAAGCAAGTACAATGTCTTTCTCCTTGGCTTATATCTCGTAGTGATGGCACTTCGAAAATCCCTCTTCTAGGGAGGGAAGGGGCCGCGATACTCGGTATCGCGAAGGGCGCGTTCCCAGAGAAGGCGACCGCTGTCCAAATCGATGGCCCGCAGTCTCAGCGGGTCTTCCCGAAATTGGTCGCCATCTCGCCAGAAGTAGGGTCGCGCCACATAGACCAGGGTCTTGCCGGCCACGAAGAATGCGTCGACGGACCGGTCGGCGTCGAATCGTCCGAGCGGGTCGCCGGTGGCGCGGTCGTATAGCGTCCAGCGGTATTTGTTGCGGATGCGGTCGTCGCCGATGCGATTGCTGATCAGGACGGCACCCCCGTCGATCGAAAGGAACTGCCTGCCCTGCAGGTTCGGCAGGCGATCGGCCTCGTTCAACATCGTGAACCGCAGGCTCGGGGACAGGGGGGCGGTCCGGCTGACGGCGGTGGCCTGCCCGTTCTGGGCGTCGATCGCGAGACCGCCGAAGGCGATGTCGTCGTCGGTCGCGTCGCCGGGTCCCGGTGGGCGGGCCCGCACCGTTCGGGATTCCGATTGCCAGAGCAGGTCGGCACCGCGATCGGTGGTCTTCATGCTCAGGGTCAGGGATCGACCCAAGCCGTCGTCCACCCGAGTCCATGCGGTTTCCGGAAGGGAGAGCGACGCCGCGGTCCAAGGTCCCTCGCGACCGGTCTCGGGATCCAGGAACACGATCTTCGTGCCCGCCTCGCGATAGACGGCCAAATGGCCGTTCAAGAGCCCGACGGGTTTGGCGGCGTCGTCGCTTTGCCATTGCCGCGATCCGTCGGTTAGATTCAGGGCCACGATCCCGCCATCGGGAACCATGGTGTAGATTCGGGCGGCTGCGCCGTCGACCAGCGTGCCGGGTTCCAGCTCGAAAACGGATGGGTTCGCCGTTTGAGCCAATAGGGGTACAGGGGCCGACGCCAAACACAGCGCGGCCAGAAAAACGATTCTCAAGGCATCCTCCTGATGCGCGTACTGAACTGGGATCTTGCCGATTCATGAAGGGGTAGGTATGGAGATAACCTTATCAAGGCTGCAAAGAATCGTGGAGAAAAAAGTCAAGACAAATGAAAATAACCGGGAGGCGGAGAAACTCGCATATGGACGGGCGCCGTTCGAATGGCAGGCCCCGTCGAGGGAGGGTTCGTCGCGCAGGTGTCTCTCGGGTTGTCGCTGACCCTGGGGGCCGGTCCGGTCGCTGTCCCGGATAACCGAGATTCGTTTTTCATTTGTCCTGGCTGACTTGTAGTGGGAAACGACCGAACGCCGTGACGCTCCGTGATAAAACATGGCGCAATGGACGCACTTGTCTATAATTGCCCTATTCTTTCGCGACGAATCGGCCGCCCTTCGCGAGCCTGATTCCAAGGCATTCGGAGGGTAAGGCATGCAGCATTTGTCCAGGGCTCTGGGCTTCATCGGGTTGACGATTCTCTGTTGGGGCATGTACGGCCCGACGATGCACGCCGGCCAGGGTGCCATGGAGGGGGCCAGTCTCAGACCCTTCATTTGTGTCGGATTCGCTTATTTTCTCATCGCCGTGGTCGTGCCCATGGCCATTCTCAAGACGCGCGACGACGGTGGGCGCTGGACACGGGCCGGGGTTACCTGGTCCCTTTTTGCGGGCGCCCTCGGTGCGATGGGCGCCTTGGGCATCATCATGGCCTTCAAGTTTCGCGGCAATCCGGTCTTCGTCATGCCGCTCGTGTTCGGGTTGGCGCCCGTCGTCAACACCTTCGTCACCATGTTCCTGAGCAAGACCTACAAGGATGCGGGCCCGCTGTTCTTCCTTGGATTGGTGTTGGTGGCGATCGGTGCCGCCGGGGTCCTGTTCTTCAAACCGGCCGCCAAGAACGTGCGCATCGACGAACACGAGAACGGTGCCATCGTGGTCACCTTGACCGAAGTGCACGGCGGAGCCCGGGAGACCCACTCCTGGGAGGCGCGCAACCTTCGGGATCTGCGCGAGAACCCCGAGCTGTCGCGGGCCTACGCCCTCTACAATCGCAAAAAGCCGTTGGACTTCAGTGAGTTCCTGATGATTCTGTTGTCGGTCGCCATGACGGCCCTCTGCTGGGGCAGCTACGGTCCGACGCTCCACAAGGGGCAGGCCCATAGCGGGGGCAGTCGCCTGCGTCCCTTCGTCTGCGTGGGCATGGCCTATTTCGCCATGGCGGTGGTCATACCCCTCCTCGTGTTGGGGGCCTGGAACGAACCCGGCAGTTGGACGCCATCCGGCATCTTCTGGTCGCTGGGGGCCGGGGCCGTCGGCGCCATTGGCGCGCTGGGCGTCATCATGGCCTTCAACAGCGGTGGCAAACCGATCTTCGTCATGCCCTTCGTGTTCGGCGGCGCTCCGGTCATGAACACCTTCGTGACGATCGTCGGCGAGGGTACCTTCAGCCAGATCACGCCTTCCTTCCTGTTCGCCCTGGCGATGGTCATCGCGGGCGCGGTCACGGCCCTCGTGTTCGTACCCAAGGGGCCGCCGCCCGGTACGCCCGTCCCGCCTACAGGCGCCGAAGCCACCGCAAAAGCGGCATAAACGGCACTGTTCGGGAGCATTTTTGAACAATTTGGTTCAGAATAGGGTCTGATGCGATGATAGGGGCTTGGCTGACGGGTCGGTGTGTTGGATATCTTCGAACGCACCGTGGATTTCTCGGGCCGGAACTCGCGCGATTCGCCCGATTTCGGTTGGCCGCTCGCCGATCGTTCGAGCGCCGCCGATGCCCATTGCCGGTTCATACATATATCTAAGGAGGACGAAACATGTCGGAATCGGAAAAAGCACCTTCGGAGGTGACCCGCCTGATTCGGGCTTGGAGCGACGGGGACAAGGGCGCGCTCGAGAACCTGATGCCGATCGTGTTCGATGAACTGCATCGCCTGGCGCGCATTCGCTTTTTGGACGAGCGAAAGTCACACACCCTGCAACCCACCGCGCTGGTGAGTGAACTGTACCTGCGGTTCGTGGGTGAAACGAACATCAACCTTCAAGACCGCGCGCACTTTTTCGGGGTCGCCGCGCGTCGTATGCGCCAGATCCTCGTGGATCACGCCCGCAAGACGCGCGCCCAGAAGCGTGGTCACGGCAAGACGACCCTTTCGCTCGAGGTATTTGGGGAAATGGGCGACGGGTCCAGCAAAAAAGTGGTCGACCTGATCGCCCTGGATCAGGCGCTGGCCAAATTGAGCGAGATCGATCCGCGTAAATGCCGGCTGGTGGAGCTGCGCTTTTTTGCCGGGCTGACCATCCAGGAGGCCTCCGACATGATCGGCGTCTCGCTGCGCACCGCCAAACGCGAATGGACCATCGCCAAGGCCTGGTTGTTCAACGAACTCAAACACATCGACGACCCGCGCGAGGAACCGCCGGGCCGTGCGGGCGGCTCCACGGATGAATGATGGCCGGTCGAGGTGGCGGCGTGGTCCGCACCTCCGGCCGCGAAACGCCCGAGCCGAACCGAAGCTGACCGAACGACGGATCCGATCGTGAAGACACGCTTGATGAAAACCATGACGGCCACCTTGCGCCAGGCGCCGTATTTCGGCGCGTCGGGGCTGGTGGTTTCCGTTTCGGGCGGCGTCGACTCGATGGTCCTGCTGGATGTCCTGGTTCGCATGGCGCACGTGCATCGCGCCCCGATTCGCGTGTGCCACGTCCATCACGGGACCGGCCGGTTCGCCGACGTATCCGAAAAGGTGGTACGGCGCTTTTGCACGGAGCGCGAGCTGGCTGTGGCGGTTCATCGCTTCGAGGAGCCGGCCGGCGCCAACTTCGAGTATCGAGCCGCGGCCTTTCGGCGGCGGGTCCTGGAGGAAACGCGTCGCGAAGGGGAGTGGCTCCTGTTGGCCCATCATCGCGAGGATCAAGTGGAAACCCTGGTCATGGCCTTGACGCGCGGTGCGGGCATCGCCTCGCCGATCGCCATGCGGGCGGCGCGGGACTTTCGCGCCAGGCCCTTTTTGACGTTGGACCGCGAACTCGTGCTTGAGCACGCCAGGCTGGCTGGTGTCCCCCATGTCCTGGACCCTTCCAATTACCGAACGGACCATTTTCGCAATCGCCTGCGCCACCGCGTGCTCCCCGAAATCGCGACGGTACACCAGCGACCCTGGTCGCGTTGGGGGGCCTGGCTCGAGGATTTCGAACGGGTTCAGGATGGTTTGGCCGCGGAGGCCTGGCGCCGGCTGGACGCCTTCCTCGAGGGGTCCCTGCTGGCTCGCGCCGCCTTCGAGGAGGCGCCGCCCTACCGCTGGGACTTCCTGCTGCGCGCCTTCTGGACGCGTTTGGCGCTGCCCATGCCCCCGCGGGCCCGGCACCTGGCCCTGCGCCGGTGGATCGAGGAGAAGCGAACCGGATCCTTCCGTCACCATGGCGGAACCTGCTTCTACGACATCGACGGACTGACCTGGCACGACTGGCATTGGCCGGCTCGCCTGACCCTGGACCGCGGCGTTCCGGTGACCTGGGGACCCTTGCGCTTCGTATTTCACACAATGCCGCAAATTGCCCTGGAAAAGCGAGATTTATCACCAAAAACCATCTTTTTGGCTTGCCCCGCGCGCCTGGATCGGTATGTTGAAGGTAAGAAACGTGTAAAAGAAACCATGCGGCGTGCTCGGGTACCACTGAGGATCCGGCAAATGCTTCCGCTCGTGGAAATCGGCGAAGTACTGATACATTTTGACGAATTCTTGACCTTGTTACCCAATGATCGTGATTTCGAGTGGCTCGACGGAAGCGAGAACCTCATCAGGCCCTTTTTCGAACATAGCTGATACCAACTTAAAGGTATTCGAGACCCCCTGGTCGGGAAGTAGCTTTCTCGGGCGGATTGGGCTAGAATGCTATTTTTGTACAGACGAATTGGAGGACGCGCATTTGAACAACACTCTCAGGACCCTGACCCTGTGGCTCGTGATTCCTCTGACGGTAATCATGATCGTGGTTCAACTCCGCAAGTCGGGTGGATCCGTTGAAGAAGTCAATTTCAGTGACGTGGTCAAGTACGGCCAAAACGGTTTGATCCAATCCCTGACGATTTCACCGACCAAGATCGAAGGTGAATTCAAAAAAGCTGAGATTATCAACGACCATGAGGTCAAGCGGTTTTCCGCCTCCATCATTTTTTATGACGATTTGGTGACCCAATCGCTCGGTTGGGCTGAAGAGTCGGTGAAAACCGAGAACAGCAGTACCGGCGATTTGGTGCTCAATATATTTACCTGGGTCGTGCCTTTCGCCTTTTTCCTAATCCTATGGTTCTTTTTCATACGCCAGATGCAGGCTGGCGGCAACAAGGCGATGATGTTCGGCAAGAGTAAAGCCAAGCTCCTGACAGGCAGCCAAAAGAAGATCACGTTTGTGGATGTGGCGGGCTGCGACGAAGCCAAGGAAGAACTCCAGGAAATCATCGAATTCTTGAAGGAACCCCAGAAGTTCCAACGCCTGGGCGGCAAGATTCCCAAAGGAGTCCTGCTGATGGGCCCGCCGGGAACCGGTAAGACCTTGCTGGCGAGGGCCACCGCGGGCGAGGCCAACGTGCCGTTCTTCTCGATTTCGGGTTCGGATTTCGTGGAAATGTTTGTCGGGGTCGGTGCCTCTCGCGTGCGCGACCTGTTCGACCAGGGCAAGAAAAACGCGCCTTGCATCATTTTCATCGACGAGATCGATGCCGTCGGTCGCCATCGCGGTGCCGGCATGGGCGGCGGTCACGACGAGCGCGAACAGACCCTCAACCAGTTACTCGTGGAAATGGACGGTTTCGAGAGCAACGACGGTGTGATCCTGGTGGCCGCCACCAACCGCCCCGACGTGCTCGATCCGGCGCTGCTGCGTCCGGGCCGTTTCGACCGTCGGGTCGTCGTGGACCTGCCGGATGTCAAGGGCCGCGAAGCGATCCTCAAGGTACACACCGGACGGGTTCCGCTTTCCAACGATGTGGATCTGCCCATGGTCGCCCGTGGCGCACCCGGCTTCTCCGGTGCCGATCTGGCCAACATGGTCAACGAAGCGGCCCTGCTGGCCGCCCGCAAGGGCAAAAAAATGGTGTTCCGCACCGATTTCGAAGACGCCAAGGACAAGATCATGATGGGTGCCGAGCGCCGCAGCATGATTCTTTCCGAGGACGAGAAGCGCAATACCGCCATTCACGAATCGGGACACGCGGTCGTGGCCGCCATGATCGGCGAGGCCGATCCGGTTCACAAGGTCACCATCATCCCGCGTGGTCGCGCACTCGGGGTCACCCAGCAGCTTCCCCTGGACGATCGCCACAGCTACAACGCCACCTATCTCGAGAATCGCTTGGCGATTCTGATGGGCGGCCGTATCGCCGAGGAATTGTTCCTGAACCAAACCACTTCCGGCGCCCGCAACGACATCGAGGTGGCGACCAACATCGCCAAGCAGATGGTGTGCGAATTGGGCATGAGCAAGGCGGTCGGGCCGATTTCGCTGCGTGACAGCGGCGATCAGCCGTTCCTGGGACGCGATTACAACCGTCCCCACAGCACGTCCGAAAAAACCGCGCAACTGATCGATGCCGAGGTCAAGCGCCTGATCGAAGACGCCGATCGTCGCGCGCGCAAGATTCTCAGCGATCATCGCGACATCGTTCAGTCCATGGCCGACAAGCTGTTGGAGATCGAAACCATCAGCGATTGGCAGGTCCAGCAGATCCTTCAGGGTCAACCGGTCACCTTGCAGAATCCCAAGTTGGATCCGCAGAGTTCGCCGAACCCACGCGACAAGGAAGAGGGCAAGCCCACCACCGGATTGGGTGTCTTGCCGGATCCGCCGCCACTGGCACAGACCTGAGCGAACCAAAAAAACCCGCGTTTCGACGCGGGTTTTTTTATGCCCAATCGCAGGCCCTACTCGGCATCGAAGCGGGCGGGAGTCGTTGAATTTGTCGAAGCGATCCGTGCGGGGAGTTCCCGCAGGCTTTGATAGTCGGATCTGCAGTAGGTTGGGCTGCCAGCCCGACATTTCGGAGCGACGCATCCAAGGAGTTCCCAAACGTTGAAAAGGGGTACCATGCCAGATAGATACATCAGGGGCGGTAAGCCCGCTGGATGTACTTTTCGAAGCCACCAATGCACGCAGTTCCCGCATTTGCGAGAGCGGCGTCGTCGCGGTAGGTTGGGCTGCCAGCCCGACATTTCGAAGCAGTCACCTTCCCAAGATTGAGTGGAAAGGAGCGAAGCCGAAAAGTCGGGCCTCTAGAACTCTCGATGTTCGAATTCGATCTTTGCCCGGTTCCTTCGATTCGGTTTTGTCCTGAAACTCAGTGGTCGGAATGCCGAATCATCGGCAAAACGGCTCTTGGCCTGAGCAGCGACTCAGAGGTTGGATGGCTTCACTCTTTGGGCTAGGCTACCTGCGCGGCGTGAGTCGCTTCGATTTGTCGGCCCAGCGGGCCAACCTACAGCAAGGCCACCTCTCGTTAGAATGCGGGAACTGCCGGCTAACCGGCTTAGATCGGGGGGCGCTCACGGCGCCGTTTCGGCCTTCTTCCCCGCGAACATGATCCGCACCGCATCCAATGCGGCCGGGTGGAAGGTCGTGGCGTGGGTCTCCTCGGTCATCGGCACGAAGGTCCAGGTCATCTCCTTCGGCGCATGGGCCTTCAGGGCCGCCACCAACATGTCCACACCTGCCCGCATGGTGCCGCCCTCGTCGGCGATCGTCAGGTACAGGCGGCGATCCTTGGGAAACGCGGGTGCCTGGAGCGATTGTGCCGAAGCCTTGGCCAGCGCCTGATCGTTCCACCACAGGCTGGGACTGATCGCGATGTAGCCGCCGAACAGCTCGGGCTGGCGCAGCAGGGTCTCGGTCACGAAGAGACCGGCCGCCGATTCACCGATCAGTACCGATTCGTCCGTCAGCCTGAAGTGGCTCGACACATAGGGCACCAATTCTTTTTCCAAAAAGGCGCGAAACTTGGCCGAACCACCGCTGGTGGGCAGTTGTTTGCGGTCCTGGGCGACCTCGCTGGGCGGCGTCAGGTCGTGATAGCGATCGATGCCCTCGATACCCACCAGGATGAATTCTCGGATGTTGCGATAGTCGGCGGCCAACGAGGCGATGCCGGCGATGTGGAAAAAATCTTCCTTGGTACCGCCGTCCAGCAGGTAGAGGACCGGATAGCGACGATCGCCCGTTTCATAACCGGGTGGCACGTAGACGTTGATGCGGCGTTGCTGTTCGAGGATCTTGGAGGGCAGGGTATAGGATCGGGCGAGGACGACCGGTTGACCTTCCGTGGCTTTTTCGCCGGGTGAAGGTGCAGCCGTTCCCAGCAACGCCACGAGACAAGACAGGGTGCAGGCGGTCAGTCGATGCGAGATGTTCATGTTGGTTCCTTTTGCCGATGAATGAGGTAGGTTCTTCGATTCTAGTGAATTGCCATCCTGGAACAACCATTTTTCGATCGGGGCGCCAACCCGATTAGCCGCCCGGGGATGCCGCTTACGTACTCTGGCCGTCAGGGTGGGGAATCGTGCAGGTGTTCCGGGTGGGCTCAACTGGAAAGGGCGCGACGGACCTTGGCCTTGCGTTCCAGTTTGGCTCGGATGTCGGGCGAACGCGCCAGGAGCTGATCGAACCGGGTGCGGCCCAGCCGCAGGAACAGGGTCGGCCTGAGCGTTTTCACGGAGGCGCTTCTGGGTTTGTTGTCCAGCAGGGAAAGCTCGCCCAGAAAATCGCCGTTTTCCAACAGCAGTTTGCGGTATTTCGTCGTTTTCTCGTCGTACGGCATGACCTCGACCATGCCGTCCACCACGATGTAGAACGCTTCGCCAGGATCGCCTTTCGAGAACAGCAGCGTGTCTTGAGGCTGGTATCTGGACTCCATCAGGTCGGAGATTTCTTCCAAAAGATCCAGGTCCACCTCGGAAAAGAGGGGAATCTTCTGCAGGCGTTCGGGTTTGATGGCGGCATCCTGGCCGTCGGCGCTGACCTCGAAGCCCTGCTGTTTGTCCCAAAGTTCGCGGTAGAGACCCTCGGCCGCCAGCAATTCGGCGTGGGTGCCCCGCTCCACCACTTTTCCGTGGTCCATCACCAGGATCTGTTCGTAGCCCGAAACGGTGTGAAGCCGGTGTGTCACCGAAATCAGGGCACAATCCTTTCCGATGCGGTCAAAGGTGCCACATATGTCGCGTTCCGTGGCCGGATCGAGGGCCGAGGTGGCTTCGTCCAACACGAGGAACGCCGGTTTGCGCAGGATCGCGCGGGCGATCGCGATGCGTTGGCGTTGCCCGCCCGACAGATTGCTGCCGCGCTCTCGGACGATCGTGTCGTAGCGTTCGGGAAGCCCCATGATGAAGTCGTGAATCCCGGCGGCCCAGGCCGCGGCCTCGACCTCCTGATCGCTCGCCGAGAGCTTGCCCAGGCGGATGTTCTCGCGCAGGCTGGTCTGGAACAGGAACGACTCCTGGGGGACCAGGCCCAGGTGGTTGCGCCAGGCCTCCAGGCTGAAGTTCGTGACTTTGCCGCCATCCACCTCGAGGTGCCCCTTCAGGGGCTTCTCGAACCGCATAATCAGTTTCAGCAGCGTGCTCTTACCCGAGCCGCTGGGGCCGACGATGGCGCTCCGCGTGCCCAGCGGGCAGGTCAGGTCGACCCCGCACAGGGCTTCCACATGATCCTCGTATTCGAAGTGCAGATCGTGGCAGCTCAGGCCCGATTGCGGGCGGGGCATCGATTCGGCGCCGTTTCGGTCGCGCCAGTCCGGTTCCGAATGCAGGAACTCCTCGATGCGTTGCAGGCTGCCCGAGCCCTTGACCAACTGCGCGGTCGCCCCGGATCCGTGACTGATCGCCGCGACCAGGTTCTGCAACAGGGCCGAGAAGCCGACCAAGGTGCCGATGGTCAGCGAGCCGCCGATCACCAAATAGGCGCCGGTCCCCAGAATGACGACCTGAAGGTATGCCGCACTTTGGCTGCCGAGGCGGGAGACCATCGAATCGGCTCGATAGGCGATCATCGCGCGCCGGTCGAACGCCGCGACCTGATCGTCGAAATGACTGCGTTGCAGCGGACGCAGGTTGAAGGATCGCACCAGGTCCTGGGCCTGGATGTGTTCCTGAATGGTGCTGATGAGTTGACCCTCCTGGCCTTTGCGGCGGTAGTTGGCGCGTTTGGCGCGCTCGGAGGCCAGTTTCGGAAGGAGCAGGCTGATCAGCATCCCGCCCAGCGCGACACCGGCCAGGCGCCAATCCATGATGAACAGCAGGATCAAGCTGAGCGTGAGGTTCAGCATCGAAAAGACGAACACGTAGAAATGCTGGACCAAGGCCTGTTCCACGTTGGCCAAATCGTTGGAAAAGCGCGAAAGCAAATCCCCGCTGCTCTGGTTTTGAAGGCGTCCGGCCGACAGAAAATTGATCAGGTCGTACATGCGGGCCCGGATCTGGTTGATGATGTGGAGTCCGGCGCGGGCCGATGCCAGGTCTTGAACCACGCTGAAAATGGTTTGGATGATCCAGAGGCCGGTGACCACGCCGATAATGAGCATGAGACGCCGCAAATCACCCGGCGCGATGGCCTGGTCGAACACCGCCTGGAAGGCGAGCGGGACGGAAAGCCGAAAGCCCATCTGAATGGTGATCGCCAATAGGACCAGCAGGCTGAGCAGCCACTGGCGCATGAGGAATCCCGCGAGGGATCGTATGAAATACCCCATCCATGTTCTCCACTGGGTCCGAATCACGGGGCCTCGAAACCACGCGAATGGCCTCGCTGGTGACCGCGGTGTCCGGGTAGGATTCAAGTGGGCTTCAAGATAACACAAACCACCAAAACGAGGGCGACGCGGTGCCGTTCCCCCCGCGGCGGGATGGAATCCATTGGGGCGCGGGAGCGCAACCCATGTTACCGCTCACTTGTGAGGGAGCATGGTTTTTTTGTATGCTTGGGGACGACTCTCGCCTGGGGGAGACGAGAGTTCACACAAAATTGATTTGGCGAAGGCGCTTTCCCGGCTGGGAGAGATGGGGGCATGCTCATGCGAAGTAATTTCCGGACCTGTATGGTATGGGTCTACCTGATGGGAGGTGTGGTGCCTGGCGCGTTTGCCGCACCCCTGCAAACGAGTGATACCGGTGCCGCCACGGCCGATACCCAAGCGGCAGCGGCCGCCCTTCATGGTGCCGTGTTCATCGGTGACCTGGATGCGGTCGCGGAACAGTTGCGAATGGGCACCGATCCCAATCTCACCTTGTCCAACAGGGACACACCCTTGATCGCCGCGGCGGAAAACGGCCATATGGCGATTCTGACCGCGCTGATCCAGGCGGGTGCCCGCCTGAACCTCCAAGGGGAGGGCGGCCAGACCGCGCTCAACCGCGCCGTCATGAACGGCCGCCTGGAGGTCGTGCGGTCTCTCTTGGCGCGCGGCGCCTTCGCCCACGTGGCCGACGACCACGGCCAGACCCCTCTGATGAAGGCCGTCCAGCACCGCGATTACGCCCTCATCCGGCTGTTGGTGCCCAAAACGCCTCAGATCGACCATGCCGACCTGCGCGGACAGTCGGCCCTGATGCTCGCCGTCAAGGCCGGTGACCTGCGTGCCACGGGCATGCTCCTCGCAGGCGGCGCCTCGGCGACCACCTCGGACCAATGGGGCAACGTACCGGTCGAATACGCCCGGTTGCTGGGCAACAAGCGGCTCGAGGAGCTAGTCGCCGGCCGCAGGGCCTTGGTTCCCCTGGCGCCGGTCTACCAGGCGCTTTTCGAGAACGACACCGCCGCGGTCGCGCAGATGCTGGCCGACGGCACCGCCTCCAAAACCGCCGATCCCTACGGCCGCACCCTGTTGACCTTTGCCGCCGAGGCCTGTTCGCCGGAGACCATGGTGTTCCTGTTGGAGAAGGGCGCCTACATCAACGGGCCCGATCGCGAGATGGTCACCCCGTTGATGATGGCCGTGATGAAGAAACGGGTCTCGATGGTCAGGGTGTTGCTCGAGCGTGGTGCTCGCCCCAATTACGCCAATCGTGCCGGCCTGACTGCGCTTTCCTTCGCGATCGACAGCCGCGACGAGACCGTGACCCGGCTGCTCATGGGTGCGGGCGCGAACCGCCTGGGTCTGCCTGGCAACCATCCGCCCTTGGAGTTGACGAGCAACCGCATCGATTTCGCGCGCCTGCGTGCCAACCTGGTGAAGGTCGACCTGGACGACGACATTGCCAAGTGTCGTTACCGCATCGACCAGACCGAGAATCGGTCCGGCCAGGTGGAGTACCCCAGGATCACGAGAAAGAATCCCGACGTGCCGGCTCTGGCGGTGGGACGAAATTTCGAGGGCACCGTGATCGTGGCCGCGACCCTGGGCAAGAAGAAGGGTACCTTCCGCGATATCGAGGTGGTTCGCGGTGTGGGTGAATGGCTGTACGATTTCGAGCACCAGGCCGTGCTGGCGCTCAAAAAGTGGACCTACAAGCCCGGGCGCATCGACGGCAAGAAGGCCGATGTGCGCATGCTGTTGAAGGTGGAGTTCAAGCAGCCGGGAAGTTGACGCCGGCTGTGGTTCGAAACCAGTGTCCATTCAGAAGCAGGGTTTTCTGAAAAGGCGCCTCTGAATCGGCAGGGTTGCCGACACCAACTGGTATCAGGTATCAGGTATCAGGTATCAGGGATAGGTGTCAGTCAATCGCCTATGAACGCGTATCTTGCTGAGAGCTGACGCCTGATACCTGATCGCGTGCCCATCCAGCCGGACCACTTGGGGTGTAGAAATGATTTCGTTTCTGGATGGGCATAACTACGGGTCGCTGACCAATGCGGCCTGGATCCGCTCCACGAGGGCCGGAATCCGCCAGGTCGCATCGACGGCGAAGTTGGAGGCCGTCGTGACGATCACCATGTCGCGGGTTTCGTCGAAGAAGATGTGTTGGCTGCCCCAGCCGTGGGCGTAGGGGAGCAGGCCGACCGGGTCGCCCGTTTGCGGTTGGGCCAGCAGCCACCACTGATAGCCGTATCCGCCGCCGTTTTGAAAGCGCGAGTGGGCCTGGATGGATTGGTCGAGCCAATTGGCGCTGACTACTCGAGTACCGCGCCAATCGCCATTGTCGAGGCACAACTGGCCGATTTTGGCCATGTCCTCGGGCTGCATGTCCAGGCCCCAGCCCGTGTTGCTCAGTCCCCGGGGGGTGGTGGTCCAATCGTAGTAGAGGATACCCAGTGGCTGGAACAGGTGTTGGTTTGCGTACCGTTCGACGGTCATGCCGGTGGCCTTTTCCAGAATGCCCGAGAGCAGCATGGTGACGCCGCTGTTGTAGACGAAGGTTTCGCCGGGCTGTGCATCCATCGGTTGATCCAGCATGAACTTCATCCAATCCGGGCTGGCGGTGAGTGCCTGGGTGGGGTTGGCCGCATCGTTGTAGCTTGCAGAGAGCTCGTCCCACAGGTAGCCGGCCCGCATTTGCAGGAGGTGTTCGACCGTCATTTGCTCTTTCCAAGGGTGCGGATTCGCCAGGGATGTGTACTCTGGAAAGAAGGAGAGCACGGGGGATTGCAGGCTGTCCAGGTCGCCGCGATCGAGGGCGATGCCCACCAGCAGCGACGTCACGCTCTTGGTGACCGAGTAGATGGGGTGGATGCGCGTGCCGCCGCTCGGGTAGTTCTCGTAGACCAGCTTCTCGTTGCGGGCGATCAACACCGAATCCATGGGGCCGAACTCACCTTGGCGAATATCGTCGGTGATGGCGTCCAGCGCGGCCTCGTCGAAACCGACGGAACTGGGCGTGGCCCGTTCCCAAGCATCGGCGGGCTGGGGAATCGTGATGTTGTCCGGCACGAAATCGCTGCTGCTGCAGGCCGCCAGGATCAGGGCCAGAGAGAGCGAGAGGATGTGAAAGCTCGAGAAGCGGTGGGGAGGAAAAAAGTTCTTCAAGGGTACCTCGCTTTGGGTTTTTCTGGGAAAACCCAAAGCGAGGTTGCGAACATCCTACGGCTGAACGACGCCTGGGTCGGAACAATTGACGCTAACTTAATTCTAAACGCATAACTCCCTTTCTGCACTGGCTGTTGGAGGGCGGTCTATCCCGAAGCAAATCGATGTCGCGTCTGTATGGCCCACCCCAATGTGAAGCGAGATGCGATTGCAGGCCATGGCATCGCGGCTCAGGCCGGATTGCCGGACCACGAAATGTCGAACCACCGGCACACCGGCCACTGGGTTTCAGGTGGGTAACTAATATGAGAGCGGCTCTGAAGACTAAGTCTCCCCAGACAAAAGAAGAAACACTTGATTGGTTTGTTGGAAGAGGTAGCGTCGGCCGAACGCAAAGCTCGCCTTGCGCGCGCCAACGGCGACGACTCGTACGCATCGCGTCGCGTTTTTAAAGTTAGCCCGTTCACGTATCGAGAAATGTCATTCAGGCGGCGAAAGCTGATGGAATCACGGCATTTGCGGTTCCCGTCCGGTGGGGGCGCAGCGACTCGTGTTGCGAGTGCCCGAACACGGGAATCTGCTTCCTGCCATGCTGTCAACATGGCGGCATCTTCTTTCAATGATCCGGTACGGTATCGGTTTTTCGGGTAGCGATTGGGTAAATCTTGGTCACTCCCCAAAACTTGGGTGAGGTTTTTCTGAATAAAACCGGGAAATGTTCGATAGGTAGGGTAATGTCTCATCGAACAACTTTCAATTTCGCCTCCTACGTGGAATGCCATGTCTAGCGGTTTCGCCAAGTCCACTGTCTTTCGTTGGTTGGGTCTCGGTATGTGTATCTTCGGGATCGTGGGGTTCCTCATGCCTCTCCCCGAATCGATGCTCGACAACGCACGCGACATCTACATGGCCATGGACGAGGAGGCCCGCGCGCAAACCTCGGTGTACGATACCGCCCGCCGCATGCAATTGACCCTGGCGCTGCTGGCCATGTGCGTGATCTTTTTCGCCACCGAGGCCGTACCGCTCCCGGCCGTCGCCCTGATCATCGGTCTGGTGCAGCTCTTTTTCGGCATCACGCCACCGTCGCGCATCGTGGCCAGCTATGCCCACGACGCGGTCTGGTTCATCGCCGGATCGCTGGCCCTGAGCGGGACCTTCATCAAGTACGGCCTCGACAAGCGGATCGGCATGCTGGTCGTGCGCTTCTCGGGTACCCACGTCAAGGGCATGGTGTTCGGCATCCTGATCGGGACCTCGATTCCCTCGGCCTTCATCGGCGGCCACGCGGTCGCCGGCATGTTCCTGCCCATCATCATGGCGCTCTACACCCTGACCAACAAAACGGTTCCCGCGCCGAAGCTGGGCAAGCTGCTGGCCCTGTGCGTCGCCTACGGCTGCATGATGGGTGGGCCCATGGCGCCCACCGGCGGCGCCCGCAACGCCATCATGATCGGGTTTCTCACCGATTTCGGCATCGAAATCTCGTTTCTGCAATGGCTGCTCATGGGGTTCCTCTTCACCCTCGTGATGGCCGGCATCCTGGCCATGATCATGCCGCTCATCTTCAGGCCGGAGGTGCGCCGGCTGGATGTGGCCGCCCAACAACTGCGCAAGGATCTGGAGAAACACGGCAAGATGACGCGCAAGCAGTACCTGGTGGGCGGGGTGATGCTGTTCGTCATTTTCCTGTGGATGACCGACAAGACGCTGATTCGCGGCGTGTTGGGCTTTTCACTGGGGATGGGCGGCATCGCCATCACCGGCGCGGTCATCTACATCCTGATGGGCCTCACCACCTGGAAGGACTACGAGGAGGGCATCAACTGGGGCGTGGTAGTGCTCTACGCCGGCGCGATCTCGCTGGGCTCGGCCTTCAAGGCCACCGGCACCTCGATTTGGGTGGCGGACATGATTCGCGTCGTGATCGGCCCGCTGGGCATGGATTCCGGCATCCCGCTGCTCATGCTGGTCGTGTTGCTGGGGGCCGTCTTCACCAATCTCGTCAGCGCCGGGGCCACGGTCGCCATCATCGGGCCCCTGGTGTTGGGCATGGCCGAGCAGTCCGGCACCAGCCCCTTGATGGTGGGCCTGACGCTGGCGCTTTCCACCGCCACCGCCTTCTGGCTGGTCATCGGGACACCCGCCAGTTCGATCGCCTACAGCAGCGGCCTGTTGACCTCCAAGGACTACATTCGCGGTGGCATGTTCATCTGGCCGCTCGCGGTCGTGGTCATCATCGGCGTCATCTTGTTGTTCTGGATCCCCGTGCTGGGCCTTCCGGTGTTCGAGTAGGAGGCGGAGATGTGGTGGCTTTTCGCGCTCGCGGTCCTGGCCTTGTTGATCGTGGTGTTCGTCCTCGCCAAACGCGAATTGGTGACGGAGGCCGACAGCGAACGTGACGAGGTACTGCGCGAGAAAGAGAACTGGAATCGCCACAAGTACATGTCGGCCGGCGATGTGACGCGCGAGACGGAACGCCTGTTGAAGGCCGTCGACGCGCGCTTCGCCGACGATGCGTCCCTACGTGAAAGCCTGACCGAGGTCATCGAAGAGTGGTCGGAAGTGCGCATTCAGGCCTTCCAGGATCGGCGATCCTGGGTGCGCCGCCTCGACGAGAACGGGAAAGATTCGAATCCCCCGCCCGAATCCGGCGAGCATTTCTCATAGTGCTTTCTGATCATGTCGCCATACCGAAAACCTTCGAGAAAGCAACCACGCGACACGAGCCTGTCCGAAGAGCCCGCACGCGCATAAGGGGCGTAAAGCTTGTGGGTTGAGCACGGCCTTGCCCGCACCGGATTTCAAAGCCGCTGCCTCTATTGGTGCGTCACTTTTTGATGCTTCGTATCTTCGCAGCCTCGATCGCTTCGACACGTCGGGCTGGCTGCCTAACCTAACGCGATTCCGCACCTAGAGGATTGCGGGACCGCCTTACATGGGTCACTTCGGCGAGTTCCGCCATGACGATTCGCGAATTTCTTTTATTAAACTCTTGCGTTCACTAATTCCGTCGATTAGATTAGTGAACTGCAGAGTTTAGTAATTGAGATGGGTGGAATGAAACACAGATCCAGCAATAAAGGCAGAAGTTACACATCCAACGTCATCATCTACGGCGCGGCCTTCGCAGCTTTGATTGGGCTGCTCCTGCTGGCCAGCGCGGAAACGCCCTTTGGCGCGGATGCGCACGAAGGCACCATCGCGACAGCGCAGGTCGTGGCGACGCGGGCAGCGCATCATCAAGATCGATACACCTTGCAGCACGACTTCATCGGGCAGGTGGAAGCGAAACAAACCAGTTACTTGGGCTTCGAATTGTCCGGCGTCATCGATGGTTTGGCCGTGGAGGAAGGCGATCGCGTCAAAGGCGGCGATGTGCTCGCCAGTCTGGATACCACCCGATTGACAGCCCAGCGGGACGAGGTGAGCGCCCGATTGGCCCGTGCCGTTTCGGATCTCGCGCTCGCGGAATCGACATACGATCGCACGTTTGCCGCGTACGAAGTGAACGCCGTGTCCGCCCATGAAAAGGATGGGGCACATCAAGCGAAAGCGGCGCTCGCCGCAGAACTGGAAACGGTGAAGGCGCAATTGGAGCGCGTCCGAATCGATATTCACAAGTCGCGGCTGAAAGCACCCTTCGATGGTGTGATCATCGCCCGCGAGATCGATGAGGGTACGGTCGTTTCACCCGGGCAAACGGTTCTCACCATGCAACAGGAGGCCGGCTTGAATGTGCGCGTGGGTGTGACCCCCGGCATGTTGGATCAGTTGCGCATCGGTCAGACAAAAACGATCCACGTCGGCAGCCGGACGCTTCGAGCTCGGGTCCAGGCGATCGTGCCCGCGGTGAGTCGATTGCGCACCGTCGATGTGCTTTTCTCCATCGAAGAGGGCCTCGGCACCGTTCGTCCCGGAGACATGGTCCGCCTGCCTCTCGAACGAACGGTTCGGGAAAAAGGCTTTTGGGTTCCCATGCAGGCTCTGCGTGAAGGCCGGCGGGGCTTGTGGTCACTCTATGTGGTGGCGCCTCTCGAAACGGAAGACCGAAAAACGGGACCAAGCGAAGCGACACACCGGGTTTCGCGACGCAATGTGGTGGTCCTGAATCACAAGGGCGACATGGCCTACGTGAACGGCAGTGTCAACGAGAGCGAACGTTTCGCCACGCTCGGTGCCCACAAACTCGTACCGGGTCAACCCATCAGGCTCGCGCCGGAAAACGGGGGGTCGAAATGATGAAGACCCCTACGGAAAAAGGGCATGTGGCTTCTCTTTATTACCGCAATACCCATTTGCAGGTAGTAACGATTGTCGTGTTGCTGGTGGCGGGTATTTCGGCAATCAAAAATTTGCCCCGTCTCGAAGATCCCCGCATCACGCAGCGTAACGCAACGATCCTCACCTTCCTTCCCGGTGCCTCCGCATCACGCGTCGAAGCGTTGATCAACGAGAAGATCGAAGTAGCGCTGGAGGAAATCTCCGAGATCAAAGACATCGAATCGACTGCGCGCAGCGGTGTCTCCAGCATCCAGGTCAGTTTGGAAGACGACATCACGCGCCATACGAACGAAGCCGTTTTTTCCAAAATCCGCAGTCGGCTGCAAAACGTGCAAAGCGAGTTGCCGGAAGGGGCCACCATCCCTTTTCTCGACGATGAACGGGGAGCGGTCTCCTATTCCCTGTTGATCGGACTTCAGTGGCAAGGTGACGGCGATGGGCAACTGAACTTGCTTCAGCGCATTGCGCTGGATGTGAAAGACCACATGCGCAGGGTGCCGAACACCGAGTTGGTGCGCATTTTTGGCGATGTCCACGAAGAAATCATCGTGACCCCCGACCAGGCGGAGCTTGCGGAACTCGGCTTGGCAGTGGAAGACATCGCCCACATCGTGAAACAGGCCGACAGCAAGGTTTCCGCGGGGCAAATTCGCGGTGATCACCATGATTTGCCTATCGAGGTGGCCGGGGCCCTGGACAGCCTCGAGCGTGTCGGCGCCATTCCGGTGAAGGCGAATACTTCCGGCTCCACCTTGCGATTGGGCGACATCGCCGATATCCGACACGGATATCGCAACCCGCCCGACCAGATTGGATTGAAAGACCAAAAGCGCACGATTTACGTGGCGGTGAGGGCCGAAGAAAAGGTTCGCCTGGATACCTGGAACGACCACGCGACACGGGTCCTGGATCAATTGCGGAAGGAATACAGCGGCCGAATTCACATGGAGCCCATTTTTGTTCAGAGCACCTATACGGAGGCTCGGCTCACGGACCTGTCCAACAACCTCGTCGCCGGGGCATGTATCGTCATCTTGGTGGTGTTCCTCACCATGGGTTGGAAATCCAGTCTGATCGTCGGTTCGGCTCTTCCGCTTTCGGCGGCGGGCGCCCTTTTTTCGCTGAGCTTTTTTGATCAGGGCATTCACCAAATGTCCATTTTCGGAATGATCATCGCTCTCGGTTTGCTGATCGACAGCGCCATCGTGATGACCGATGAAGTGCGCAAACGGATCCGATCGGGCGCCTCCCGGCTCGACGCGATGGAAAGCTCGGTGCGACATTTGTTCGTTCCGTTGCTCGCGTCCACGTTCACCACGGTATTGGGATTCATGCCCATTTTTTTGCTGCCGGGCAATGCCGGTGATTTTGTCAGCCCCATTGCCATTAGCGTCGTGATGGCACTCTGTATCTCCTTCTTTCTGGCCGTGACCGTCATTCCGGCTCTCGCCGCGAAATTCACCAATCCCCATGACGACAAGCGAGCCTTGCCATGGTGGCGGATCGGCCTGCCGAAGCCCAAGTTCGTCGATGATTTCCACGCGTTTTCGGTGGCGGCGATAAAAAAGCCATACCTCTTTGCCGCATTGAGCCTCGTTCCCACTGTGCTCGGGTTTGCCTTGATGCCGACGATGTCCATGGAATTTTTTCCGGCCGGAGATCGCAACATGTTCGAAATCCAACTGTGGACCTCGAGCGAGAACGCCATTGACCGTACCGAAAAGATCATCGCCGAGATTGACGACGAGATCCGTGAACTCGACGGAGTCACCAAGAGTTACTGGCTTGCGGGAGCATCGGTTCCCGCCGTTTACTACAATCAAGTTCCCTCCCAGGACAAAAACAGCGCTTATGCCCAGGCGGTGGTGGTAACGGACAGCCCTCGACGTGCCGTCCAGCTCATAGCGGAAGCCCAAAATCTCATAAACGACCGATTCCCCGAAGTAAAAGCCGTCGTCAAGAGTTTCTCCCAGGGTCCGCCTGCAGCCGCACCGGTGGCCTACCGCATCATGGGACCCGATTTGCACCAGTTGAGAATCCTTGGAGAACAGGTGCGCGCGGTCATGCACGAATCGCCCGACATCGTTCATACCCGCGCGAGTATCGAAGGTGGTGAAGGCAAATTGTGGCTGAACGCGAACGAAACGGAGGCGGCCCTGGTCGGGCTGGACCTGCGCGATATCGCCACCCAGTTCCAGGCGAATTTAGAGGGCTTCACCGGCGGTTCCATCTTGGAAGACGTCGAAGAACTACCGATTCGGGTGCGGTTACCACGGGAACAGCGCCAAACCATCAGTCAAGCATTGGACCTTCCCCTGAAACTTTCTTCCTCGGCCGGCTGGGTACCGGCCAATGCACTCGGCTCTTTGACGCTACGTCCGGAATCGGGAACCGTTACGCGATTCAACGGACAGCGTGTGAACACCATCTATGGTTATATCGTTCCGGATGCCAAGGCGGTTAGTGTTTCAAGTCGAATCATGAAACAGATTCGGATGCATGTTTCCATTCCGGAAGGCTACATGATCGACGTGGCAGGGGATAGTGAGGAACAGGAAGAGGCCGTCGGAAATTTGGCGATATTCGCACCCATATTGTTTGTCATGATGGCGGCGACCCTGATCTTGGCTTTCAGAAGTGCCGCCCTTGCATCCATCGTGGGTTTGGTGGGGCTCAGCTCGGTTGGGCTGGGCATGCTCTCACTCAAAATTGCCGGTTATCCCCTGGGATTCAATCCGCTCATCGGCAGTATCGGGCTTGCCGGGGTTGCGATCAACGATACCATCGTCGTGCTGGCCGCGATCATTAGTAACGAAAAAGCCAAGTTCGGTCATGGAGCCGCGATTATCGAAGAAACCTATGGCTGTGGACGGCATGTATTGTCGACCACCGCCACGACCATCGGTGGGCTGATTCCCTTATTGTTACTATCCGGAGGCTCCTTTTGGCCGCCACTTGCGGTAGTCATCGCGGGAGGCATTGGTTTCTCCCTGATTCTGGCCATGTTTTTCACACCGCTCTGTTATCAGATCTATGCGAACTGGCGCTACGGAACCCGTTCAAGGGGCGCTCGGGTGGAGGTGCCCGCATGAAGAAATCGATCGCCGTGGCGGCCTCCATCTGTTTCATGATTTCTGCCTGCGTCGTTGGGCCCGACTATAAGAAACCCACGCTCGAAGTCGAGGGTTGGATCCATGCCGCAAACGAGGAACCCGTGGACCTCGCCTGGTGGACCTTGTTCGAGGATCCCATCCTGAACGGGCTGGTCGAGGAGGTCGCCAGTTCAAACCTGGATATCCAAATGGCGCAAAGCCGGTTGCGGGAAGCGCGCGCGTTACAGGGGATCGCGAAGGCGTCCCGATACCCGGTCATTAGCGGTAACGGCGGATTCACGGATCAGCAGCAAAGCCTCAATGGTCCTGGCGCGGCGCCGGCCCTGATCGAAAGCGGCCAGGCCGACCGGCGCTCCAGCCTGTATGAAGCTGGATTTGATGTGGCCTGGGAGTTGGATCTCTTCGGCGGCAAGCGACGCGCCCGTGAAGCGGCAGCGGCGCGGGTGGGTGTGGCGGTTGCCGGGAAACGCGATGTTGCGATCACGATGATTGGGGAATTGGCGCGCAATTACATCGAACTCCGAGGAAACCAGAAGCGCCTTCGTTTGCTGTCGAAGCACGTTGAGACGCAAGAAGAGACCCTTCGTTTGATCCGGCAAAAAGTAAAGTTCGGCTTGGCTCGGGAGGTGGATGAAACCAGGGCCAAAGCGCAGTTGGAACACACACGGGCGCAACTCCCCAATCTGGAAGCGGCCATCAGCAGCGCCAGTTACCGGATCGACATTTTGACCGGCAGGCAGCCAGGGGCTCTGTACCAAACCCTGGCGACGTCCATTCCCTTGCCGGCCCCACCGGAAGTGGTGCCCATGGGCCTCAAATCCGACTTGTTGCGCCGCCGTCCGGATATTCAACAGGCGGAGCGGGAACTGGCTGAAAGCACGGCCAATATCGGCGTGAAGGTGGCCGAACTCTATCCGTCCTTCAGTCTTACCGGAAGTGCCGGCTACCAGGCGGTGAACTCGCTCGGTGATTTGTTCAAGGGAGCCAGCGGGCTCTGGCTGCTCAGGCCGTCGATCGACATGCCCATCTTCGCAGGGGGTCGGCTCCGTGCCGATGTGGAAGCGGCGGAGGCACGGGAACGTCATGCGGCGCTCAGCTATGAGCGAACCGTCTTGAACGCCTTGCGGGAAACCGAATCGGCCCTCGTCAGCTACGCCAAGGAACAGGAAACGCGGATCGCCTACATGGAGAGCGTCCAAGCGAGTTCCCGTTCGGTCGAATTGACGAGCCGGCTTTATCGACAGGGCCTCATCGATTTTTTTGAAGTGCTTTCGGCGCAGCAATCGCTGCTCACCGTACAGGATCAACTTGCACAGTCGGAAACGCGCGCACTCAGTCATTTGATCGCGTTGTACAAATCTCTTGGCGGAGGCTGGGAGGTTATTGAGGAATCTATGCACATCAACCAAAACAAAGAGATAAAGGACGAAGAATCATGACTTTTAGATCTACTTTTCAAGGGGTTGTCTTAGTATGTGTCGTGGCCTTCGTGCCCCTGGCTACCTTTGCAGGGGACGGGGAAGATAAAAAATCGGTCAAGGGTTACCTGGCTTTGGGCGCGGCGGCCGTTCCGGATTTCGAGGGATCCGAAGACTATGAGGCGGTGCCCTTTGTCGCGGCGAAAGTGGATTTCGGCAAGTTATACATCGAAACTCGGGGTCTCGGTGCGCGAGCCAACCTGTCGCCGTTTGACCAGATCGAGTTCGGCCCGGCCCTTTCGTTTCGGAACAGTCGGGACGACGATGTCGAAAACGAATTGGTCGCCGGCTTGAGGGAAGTGGATTCGGCATTCGAGGCAGGTGCCTTCGTGAAGGTGCCGTTCAACGGGCTGCTTTCCAAAAGAGATCAACTGGCGTTCGATCTGGAAGTCGTCACGGACGTTTCGGACACCCACGACGGCACGCTGGCCACTCTTGGCGTGTCCTACAGCTATGCACCCACCATGAAGTTCAGGCTGAGCGGCTCACTCCAGGCTACCTATGCGGACGATAGTTATATGGAAACTTATTTCGCGATCGATGCGGACAACGCCTCGCGGTCGGGTTGGTCCATCTATGAGGCGGAAGGCGGGGTCAAGGACCTGGGTTTCTCCTTGGCGGCGAACTATCAGTTCAATGCCAAGTGGGGCCTGGTTGGTATCGCGGGTTACAAAAAACTGCTGGACGATGCCGCCGATAGTCCCATTGTCCTCGAAGCAGGTGACGAAAATCAGTATACCTTCGGGCTGGGACTATCCTACCGTTTTTAGTGGTGATGCTCATTCCTGATGGAATGTTTGGACTTCTGTCGGATTTCGCCGACATGCCTAAATCATCGAATTGTTTAGCGGGGTCACTACTCGGATGTGATGGTATGGTCAATCACCTCATTTCAACACAATGGTTGACATTTACATACTACTAAATCGAAAAAAAAATTGAAGGCGATTCTGAATCGAACGCTGGAGGATTTTGGCCAGTTACCTAGGGTTCTGGAGTAGGTGGCTGAAGTCGTCGCCCCTGTTTTTGACAAGGCGAACCATGAAAGTATCGTCGGGTTTCCAACCATTAGGAAACAGGAAGCGAGGAGGCATACCCTGGAAGCGAACGGCAATGCGCTTGACCCAAATCGATTGGCGATTTTGGCCGAGTGCATTGCCGACGCACTTTATCCGCACGACAGCAGGCCGATCTTTTCACCCAAGCCGAGTGCGCCCTTCGCTTGACTACGCCAGGTGAAAATTCGAGGAGGTAGGCCAGTGGTCTTCTGTTTAGAAAGCTGTTGTGATTAATGGTTTTAGCTGTATAATTGAGTGGCTTCGTACAAAGCATCCGGTACTTGAAAGCGTGATCGTTATGCAGAAAACTGGCGAAAAAGAAACAGTGAAAACAAAGAGCGGCGCCGGGCGTCCAAAAGACTTGGCAAAAAAGCAAGCCATCATGGACGCTGCAGGACAGCTATTCGTCAGATACGGCTTGAATGGAACCACCATGGATCATATCGCCAAAGAGGCTGGTGTCTCGAAGCTTACCGTGTACAATCATTTTGGTACCAAGGCCAACCTGTTCACCGAGGCCATCGTTGGAAAGTGCGAAAGCCATATGAGCCCTTCTCTTTTTGAACAAATGGACGGTGAAAACCTCGAAGAAGACCTATTCCAGATGGGTAACGCCTTCATGGATATCGTTTACTCCGAGGAGGCAATGGGAATTTATAGAATAGTGGTGCAGGAGAGCCAACACGATAAAAAAATCGCGCAACTTTATCATGATTCGGCACTGACCAGCGTGGCCACCTATCTCATAGAATATCTTGGGAAATTAGAGAAAAAAAAGAATATAAAGTTCGAGGACAAGGCTCGAACGGCAGGTATCTTCATATCCTTTTTCAAAGGCCGGAGGTATCTCATGACTCTATTGGGATTACAGCCGAGGCCATCAAGAGAAGAACAGGACCGTATGTGCAGAAATAGTCTGAAGCTGTTTATGAAACTATTCGATCTCAATGAGTAACGGATGGCGTGATCTCATCCGGTCGAAAATTAGGGTGTCGCCCGCTTTGCGCAGGCATTCCACGCCGCCTGAATTCGAAGCCTGACCGGACGAGACCCATCGCCACGCGGGCCTAGGCTCTACCGCCGTGCCTACCCCCGTGCCTACCGCCGTGCCTACCCCCGTGCTTCCAGCTCGGCGCGCAACGCCTTGTAGCGCATGCGGCTCACGGGTAGGCGTTCTTCGTTGGCCAGAATCAGCTCGTGTTTGCCGCCGGAGGCCGAGCGCAGGCCGCGCATCAGGGCCCGTATCGCCAGGTAGGACTTGTGGACACGGACCGCGCGATCGCCCAGGAGCTGTTCCAACAGGGCCAGCGTCTTTTCGCAGTACACCACGCGGCCGTCGCGCAGGTGGAGTTCCGAGTAGACGTCGGCTCCCTTGGCGTAACACAGCTCGTCCACCGGGACCAAGGTCACCCCCGAACCTTCGCGAACCGCCAGGAACCGCAGCTCGTGGCTTTGCACCATGCGGGGATCGTCCAATCGGATCAGGGCTTTGCGAAGGCGGTCCTCGCTGTAGGGTTTGGCCACGAAGTCCAGTACCCCGTATTCGAAGGCCTCCAGGGCGCGGTCGGTGTTGGCCGAAACGACGATGGTGTGGAACGAATGGGCCACCGCTTCCTTCAGCAGGTCGAATCCGTTGCGGCCGTGTAGGTTCAGGTCCAACAGCAGCAGGTCCACCGGCTTCTCCGCCAGGCTGTCCAAGCCGGCGCCCAGCGTGGTTTCGATGCGAATCGAAGTCAGCCGAGGGCCCACGATTCGGCTGACGAGCAGGCGTAGATCTTCCGCGATGGGCGGTTCGTCCTCCACGATCAGGATGCGCACGTCACGATCTCCGCGTCAGGGGGCTGGGTGCGCCCAGTTCCAGGGCGGCCGGTGCGGGATCGCGGTAGATCTCGAACGTGGTCTCCCAACCATCTTGGCCCGGTCCCGACACCAGGTTCCAATTCTCCCCGTAGGATTCCCGCAGCCGGGCGCGCACGTACTTCATCCCCGTGCCGCTGCCGGCGCGGGTGGCCTCGACGTCGCCGTCGTTGAACAGGCGATAGCGCATGCCGCGCGCCGTGGTTTCCAGCTCGAAGCGGAACCGACCCTCGCGGCGATGCTCGTAACCGTGGGTCAAACCGTTCTCCACCAGCGTGTGGAGAACCAGGGGCGGAATGTCCTCGCAGGCGGGGACTTCGGGCGCCTCCAAGCGGAACACGGCGTCCTTGCGCAGACTCATGATTTGGAGATGGCTTCGGCAGAGCTCCAATTCCTGGGCGAGCGGAATCGTCTTGCGATCGGCGATCTCCGAGATGGTTCGGTACTCGTCGGCCAGTGCCTGTACCAGATCGGCGGCCGTTTCCGGGTCGCGCCGCATCCAGGCCACGATCGAGGTCAGCGCGTTCATCAGGAAGTGCGGCTTGATCGAGCTCTTCAGGAGTTGGTTTTCCAGGCGGGCCGACCGCAACAGGGCGTCCTGCCGCTCCCGTTCCTTGTCGGCGAAGCGTTTGGCCAGTGCGTAGTTGAAGCCGAGCACGATCCAACTGCCGAGCCACGAGAGGGGATCGATGCCGGCCCGAATCGGCAGAAGTAAGGTGGCGATGCCCAGTGCCAGAACGGCCGCAAGGACGATCGCGCCGCTTTTGCGAAGGGCCCAGGCGCGTCCGCACATGGCGAACCCGGCCACGCCCAAATAGGCGGCTGCATCGCCCGGTGGTCTGAACGCGTAGAGGCTGCCGAAGAGGACGAACAGCGCGAGGGCACCCCAGCGCGACATCTGGAAATGGAACAGCAGCAAGGTGGCGACGGCGTAACCGGCCAGGAAGGTGGCGTGCTGCCGCCAGGCATTCTGGACGTCGTAGTAGGTCGTGTCCAACGTATCGAAGACCCAGATGTTTTCGAGAAGCAGGCGCCCGGCGAGGATGGTGCACACCAGCCCCACGAACAGGTAGACGCGCTCGTGCCGGGAATGGAAGAACAACCAGGTGTTGAGGATCAGGGTGACGAACAACAGGCCGACCAGGAAGTAGACCCGGACCTGCCAGATCCCGATCCCTTTCATCAGGTCGTCGTAGCGGCCGAACATGATTTGCGCGTCGTTCCAGAAATGGCGGTTGTGGTGGTTGGAAATGTGGATGGCGACGGTATGCGAGCCCGGTTTCACGAGGGCGGGATCGATCGGCACCGGTTCGTAAAACCGGCCCACCCGTTCGGCCGTCCGCTCGGCGCCGACCGTGCCGTTGCTGGAAAGAAGGTGACCGTCCCAGTAGACCTCGGTGGCGGAGGCCAGTCCTTCGGGACAGAGCGAGAGAATGCGGTTGCCGGCGAGGCGATCGTCCAGTTCGAGACGGGTTTGCAGCCACCAAACGCCCTGACCCCGATGGGGGGCCGCCAGGTAGGTCTCCAGCGGGATCCACTGATCTTCGGGTACCTGATCGGGATGCGCGAAACCCGCATCCTCGCAGATGTACCAACCGGTCAGGAGCGCCTGGCCGTCCAAGGCGTTGAAGAATCGGTTGGGTGTTTGGTCGGGAGTCGGCGCGACAAACCCGAAGAAGATGGCGAAAAAGAAAACCATGGCAACCGTCACTGATGGGTCGAAGCGTGGTTATTGTAGCACTGGGGTGCCCATCCAGCGGGAGGGGGGACCCGCATCGCGGGCATTCGCGCTGGATGGGCAGGGTATCAGGTATCAGGTCAGGTATCAGGGATCAGGTATGGGCGGAGACCCATGTGCCTGGATGAGGATCTGATACCTGAAAGCCGAAAGCTGAACGCGTGCCCATCCAGCCGGCCGACCCTGCCAAGGGTCGGAGTGTCTGCATCTGGATGGGCACCCATGGGCACCCAACTAGTGTCCATCCAGAAACAGGGTATTTCTGAAAATGCCCCTCTGAATCGGCAGGGTTGCCAACACCATCTGGTATCGGCAGTCAGGTATCAGGTGTCAGCTAATTACCTATGAACACGTATCTTGCTGAGACCTGACGCCTGATACCTGATCGCGTGCCCATCCAGCCGGACCGCTTGGGTTGTAGATATGATTTCGTTTCTGGATGGGCACTGACTAGTGGAGGTGGACCGCGTTCGCCTTGTTCAGGCGCGAAAGGTAGATGCGACCGTTCACGTAATCGGCGTGGGCGTCGCCGGCCAGTTGGCGCACCACCCACAGGCTGGCCTCGTAGCTCACGAGCGCGCCCTTGGAGGTGACCAGGTTGCCATCGACCACGAAATTGATCTCCTGACCCTGGACTTTCGCTTTTGGAAATTGTTGCTGTAACAATTTCTCACCGGTCAGGTAGGTGGTGGCACGGCGCCCGTCGAGCAGACCCGCGTTGCCCAGCACGAAGGCACCGGCGCAATGGCTGGTTACGTAAGCCACTTTTTTCGAGTGCTTTTGGAGAAAGGCGTGGACGCGCGGGTTCTTTTCGCCGACGGAGGCGTCCATGGAGCCCGGCACCACCAGCACGTCCAGTGGCGGGCAGGTGTCGAAGGTTACCTCCGGGAAGAAGCGCAAGCCTTCGTGGCTCTTCACCGGTTTCTTGGTGGCGCCGATCAGGACGACCTCGAACGGGCGTTCGCCGTTGGGGCCGGCCATGCCGTAGACTTCGAGCGGCGCGGTGATCTCGCTGATGGTCAGGTCGTCGTAGACCAGGACGCCGACTTTGAGCGGCGCCGCGGCCACGTGGGCCTGAATCAGGAACAACAAAGCCAGGGACGGAATCAAAAGGCGGGGAAACGTCATGTGCATCCTCCGGGATCGCTTGGTTCGGCCTCGAGGACCGTGTCGCCATGCTAGTCCCGATCGGGTGCTCGGTGCGCGTTTCGTTCGTCAACGGCATGCCGGCGTCGCGAACGGCATCCCTGCCCAAAAAAAGGGCGCGACATCGCTGGGCGTGTCGCGCCCCGAAAGGGAAGAGCCAACGGCGGTGGGCCGTCAGGTCTCGGTCGATTTGTTGTAGGCCATCGCCATGAGCGGGCCCGCCAAGCCGTAATGCACGATGTTGTAACCCGTTTCGATCAGTACGAAACCGGGGACCGAGGTCATGGAGAACTTGGCGGCGACGGCCAACGTGGAGTAGGTCCACCCGAACAAACCGGCGAGCAACCCGAACTTCAAGCCGTTTCGCAAGGCGCAGCCCGAGGGGAAAATCCGGGGATAGAGGTAGGCGAGCACCACCCCCTGGACCAGGATCGCCGCGAATCCGAAGGGGATGATCTTGTCATCTCGGTAGATCTCCAGCGTTCGGTAGTATCCGTCGAACACCACCAGGTGCCAGCCAAGGGCGGTCACGAAGGTGTAGACGACGAAAATGGCCGTGGCCGCGATGAAGGAGCGATGTTTGTTCATCACCGGTTCCTTTCGCTCACTTCATTTGCGATTCGTAGGTGATCAGCGCGAAGGAGGCGCCGAAGGGATCCTGCAACGTGGCCATGCGACCGACGCCCTCCACGGTTCTGGCGGGCTCGACGACCTTGGCGCCCCGCGTCTCGGCGGTTTTCACGCGCGCATCCACGTCGTCGACGGTGATGTAGGGCAGCCACTGGGCCGGGGTCTCGGTCACGGGAGGCAGGCCGCCCACCATTTGCTCACCGTTCTTGATCACGGTATAGGTGGCCCCGTTCGCCATCGTCTGATCGACCAGCTCCCAACCGATCAACGTGCGGTAGAAATCGGTGACCTCGCTGCGGTCGCCGCCGATGTGGCTCATCCAACTGAAGTTACCGTGGATCAAATTCGGATCTTGAGACATGTTGTCCTCCTGAATGGGTGTTCGAAGATCAATCTCGCGATTGATCACCCAGAGGACGTGGGTCGCGCGGCGATTCCGACATCGACCTCCGATTTTTTTTGAAAAAATATCGAAAGGCCTTTGTTTTGGAAGGTAACTTGTTTAAAAAGAGCTGCGAACAAACGGCGCGGGCGCCTAGCTCGATTTCGGGAAAGAAACAACGCGAAGCGAGCCGGCATGCTGTTCCTGGCTGCCAGAGAGGGTCGTCGTGCAGGGCCGGTATGGCCAGGTAGGTGCGACCGCTGGTCGCACATTCCGAAGCCGAATGCTTCAATGCTCTCCCAATGGGCAGTACTTCTTTCTTTCAAGTCTCGAACCTGCAATGCGCCGATCGCTTCGACAAGTTCAGCCGGCGGGCTTACCGCCCCTGCTGAACCTATTGGGCACGACGAATCTCTCGAAGTAAGGGCACGCCAGACGGATTCGTTTCAAGAGGGTAGGGTCAAACGAAAACGGCGCGGCTCCTCGAGGGGTGCCGCGCCGTCATTGATCAGGTCAATGGGCGGAATCAACGACCTTGCAGGTAACCCCAAGAGACGATCGGGTAGCGGTTGCCGTCGTTGGCCGAAACCTCGACGAAGACCATCTTGTCGATGCGACCGTTGATGTAGACGGGCAGCAACAGGGTTTTGTGGCCGTTGGCTTCTTCTTCGGGATCGTAGCAGTAGGGTCCGTAATCGGAGGTGGCGTTGCAGGTGGGGCCGCCACTGTCGTAGATGTGGCTGGTCAGGTAGCTCATCAAACTGGGCCAGTTGGCGTGTTGGTTGACCAGGAAGGAATGGGCGACCCAGGCGGAACGGCAGTTTTTAGAGTCGTAACCGTTGTAGAGCCCGCCGTAATTGCCGGGGGTTTGCAAATAGGCACCCTGGGTGTAGGCCAACAGGCCGTAGTCCGGATGGAAATTGAAGGGGATCGAGTGGCTGCCGTACTGATCGAGCGGGCCCAAGTCGAAATTGCCGTCGAAATCGTTGTCCTGGTTCAAGTACATGTCATAGGTGTCTGCCAGCTTGGTATAGTGCAGGTAACCGGCGCGTTCCGATTCGAAACCGATACTGACGATCTCGCTGCCCTGGGTTCCACTCGTCGACGAGACGAAGTTGAGCAGGCGCCACTGGTCGCCCAGCCTTTGCCAATAGTACTCGGTGTTGGAGACCTCGACGGTCAAATCGGCCGTATGGCCGGCGTTGTAGGTATAGGTGCCGACGACTTCCTGCATGCCGGAAGTGCGGGGGCGGGTGATTTCACCGGTTTCGCAAGGTTCGAAACGCCAATCTTCGTAATTTTCGCCATATCGCTCCACCAGGCGGTTGCGCAGGTCGGTGGGATTCTCGGAGGTGCCTTCGAAAACCGGCAGGTCGGTCAGGTTTTGGACGAAGTGGGGATTGTAGAGCCATCTCTGGCCGGTGCGTTCTTCGACCGCGCTGCGAGAGGTCGTGCCGGGGTTGATGTCGATGTATTTGTAAACGACTTCGCTGGCGCTCGTGAAATGGTATTGACCCAGGACGACGTGGGTCGTGGAGCCGGTCTTGTGAATTGTGGAAAAAACCATGTATTTACCGGTAAGATCGTCACCTGCCAAAACAGATATGGTACCGAATGCAAGAATAAGAAACGTGGTCAGTGCGAATGAAAATGAGAATCTCATGAGGGCTCACCTTATGTAAAAACGATGGAACACTGAAGCGCTTTGTCCGAGCTTCAATTAGAACAGGCCCTTTTAGAAAAGCTTCCCGCCAAGAAAATTACATTTTTCGAAACACCCCCGAATCAACTGCAACAGTGTGTTCCGGTGAATGCCGTCGTTTTCCCGGAATTTGCCGATAACATGCTCCGACCCGGTCGTGTAGCCGATCTCCTATGGGTTTTTCTATGCCGGTGGAGGGATGACCGGGTTGGCGCCCAGTTCCTCGATTTTTTGGCGGATGTGCGTCGTTTCCGCGGCCGTGCCGCCGTGGGTCAGCGCCAGCCGGAAGGCCGCGAGCGCCTCTTCGCGTCGCCCCAAATCGGCCAACAAGGCCCCGCGCACGCCGTGGTAATGGAAGTACCCGGACAGTTTCGCCTCCAGCGGTTCCAGGAGGGACAGGGCGGCCGCGGGGCCATCGACCTTGGCCACCGCGACGGCACGGTTGAGCACCACGACGGGGGAGGGGTGGACGCGTTCCAGCAGCGCGTAGAGCCGAACGATTTCCGCCCAGTCCGTCTGCTCCGCCGTGCGGGCCTGGGCGTGAACCGAGGCGATCGCGGCTTGGATCTGGAAGGGGCCCGGCTGCCGCTTGCGCAGCGCTTTTTCCAGCAGGACCGAGCCTTCCGCGATCAATCCGCGATCCCAGTGACCGCGGTCCTGGTGCTCGAGCAGCACGATGTCGCCGGACGCATCGAGGCGGGCTCGGTGGCGGCTGTGTTGGATCAGGCACAACGAAAGGAGCCCCATGATTTCGGCTTCGGTGGGGAAGAGGCGCAACAGCAGTCGGGCCAGGCGAATGGCTTCCTCGCAGATCGACACGCGGATGTGGGCCTCGCCTGCCGCGGCGGAATAGCCCTCGTTGAACAACAGGTAGATCGCGGTGCTCACCGCCTTCAACCGCTCGTCGCGCTCGGCCGAGCTGGGTGGGTCGTGGGAGATACGGGCCTGGCCCAGGGCGCGTTTGGCGCGCGTGATGCGCTGCTCCATCGTCTTGACCCGCACGAGAAAGGCCTTGGCGATCTCTTCGACGCGCAGGCCGGCGATGACCTTGAGCGCCAGGGCGACCTGTTGCGGTTTCGGCAGGGTCGGGTGGCAACAGGTGAACAGCAGCCGCAGCATGTCGTCTCGATAATCCTGGGCGTCCAGTTGGGCCACGTACTCCGTCTCGGGATCCGAGGCGACGGGCTCGGTCTCCTCGGAGGCCACGTAACGCGATTGCTTGCGGTAGCGGTCCAGGCCGATATTGCGGCCGACCTTGATCAGCCAGGAGATCCCGTCGTCCGGCACCCCGCGCTCGCCCCATGCGCGAAGGGCACGCAGCGAGGCCTCCTGAAAGCAATCCTCGGCCTCGTCCAGGTCGCGAAAGTAGCGGAACAGGGCCGCCACGACGCGCGGACGCGCGGCACTAAGGGTCGCTGATAACCAGTGGGGATCCATTCTTGAAGTTTCCGCCTTCAAAATAGGCTACGGGCCTGATTTCGACGGCCCCGGTCTCCAACGGCAGCTTCTTGACCTGCTGCACCGCGGCTTCCAGCGAAGGGCATTCGATCAGGTAGAACCCCAGCAACTGTTCCTTGGTTTCGGCGAAAGGGCCGTCCAGTACGGTGTCCTCGATGGGTCCGCCGCGCAGGGTGACGGCGGTGGTGGTCGGCATCAGTTTGACCACGGCGCCCAGCTCCTGTTGGTCGCGCGGATCGTCCTGAAAGTGGAGATGCCGGTCGAGACGCGCCTTGTGTTCCTCTTCGGAAAGGGCGTCGATCACCGACTCGGTGTCGTAGATGAGCACGGAATAAAGCATGGCCGAACTGCTCCGAAAAGTGGGAATTGGGTGTGTTTCAGCAAATCACGAGGGGCGCGGCGAAGTCAATAGGGCAGGGAAAACCGGTGGTGGGGAACGCATATCGCGTCCCCCGTCAGGCGACCGACTGTGTCGGTGTGGCGATCCGGGTGCGCCACAGGCCCAGACCGAGGGCCGCCAGCGCGGGTAACGCGGCCCACACGAGCGGGCCCAGCGTGCCGTTTTGCGGCGCCAGCAGCAGCAAGGCCAGGACGAACAACAGGCCGCGCACCCAGAGGGAAAGCGGGCGGAACCAATAGCCCGAAAGCGATGCGGCGAGCGCCAGGACCGCGCCCAACGCGAATATCAACCCAAGCACGACCGCACTCCAGGCGGCCGGTTCGTGGGTGGATCCCGGGGCCAGCATCAGCAGCTCGGGCCGGAAGATGAAGGCGTAGGGCAGCGTGAAGCCGGCGAAGCTGAAGCGGAAGGCCGCCCAGCCCGTGGGCATGACGTGACTGTCGGCGATCGAGGCCGCAGTGTAGGCCGCCAGCGCCACCGGTGGCGTGACCATCGAGAGCAGGCCGAAGTAGAAGATAAAGAAGTGGGCGGCCAGCGGCACGACGCCCAGGTCGGTGAGGACCGGGCCCATCAGCGAAGCGAGCAGGAGATAGCAAACGGCCGAGGGCAGGCCCATGCCCAGGATCAACGCGGCGACCATCATCAGTATCAGGGCCAGGACCAAATGCTTCTCGGCGAGCGGAATCAATTCCGCCGGGAATTTGATGCCGAGGCCGGTTAGGGTCACCACGCCGATGACGATGCCGACGCAGGCCGCCGCGACGACCAACGGGATCGCCTGGGAGGCCGCGCCGCGAAACACGGCCAGCAGCTCCCGCCACCCCAGTCGGGTTTCGGGTTTCAACCAACTCAGGACGAGAATGGCCGGAATCGTCATGGTTACCGAGCGAAAGGGACTGAAACCCCACAATAGCAATGCCACCAACACGGCAAACGCCGATGTGAAGATGAACACCTTGTGACGTTCGCCGGTGGATTCGGGCTCGGAGGATTCGTCGGCGGGGGCTGTCGGTGTGCCGGGGCTGGCGTCCTCCGTCGAGGCCGGCACCTCGGATGCCGCGGGAACCGATTCCGTCGAGGCGCCGCCCTCCGCAGCGAATCGGGCCGCCAGAAAGTGGACCAACAACAGCAGGGCCAGATAGTAGAGCAGGGCCGGGAAGACCGCGGCGCGCATGATTTGGAGGAAGGTCACCTGGGGCATGACCAACTCCAGCATCATGTAGGCACCGGCGCCCATGACCGGAGGCACCAGGGCCCCGCCGGAACTGGCCGCGGCCTCGATGGCCGCCGCGAAGGTTTTGGGGAAACCGGAGCTGCGCATGAGCGGAATGGTGAAGGTTCCGGTGGTGGCGGTATTGGCGACGGCGCTGCCCGAGAGCGAGCCCATCAACCCGCTGGCCACGACCGCGACCTTGGCCGAGCCGCCCTGGCTGCGGCGAAACAGGCGCTGGGCCAGGCGAATCAACGCCTTGGTCGCGCCGGTCCGCTCCAGGAAGGCCCCGAACAGGACGAACAGGAACACGAAGGTGAACATCACTTTGAGGGCGGGTCCGAACACGCCCTGGCTGTGCAGGAACGACTGGCTGACGAGCCGTTCCCAATCGTAACCGCGATGAGGAAACAGCCAGGACGGCATGGCGCGACCCTGCCAGCCATAGAGCAGAAAGGCGCTCGAAAGCAGCGGCAAGGTCCAGCCGATGGCGCGCCGCGTCGCTTCCAGGATGAGCAACAGACCCACGGCGCCCGCCAGGATGTCCCACCGGGTTTCGATTCCCGCGCGGTTGCCCAGCGGCAGGTCGTTCAACCACAAGGCGGCACACCAGGGTTCGGTCTGGACGACCAGGAACCCCAGCGACAGGATGCTGAGCCCCACCAGCCCGAAATCCAGGATTTGGGCCCAGGTGTGATCGGCCAGGGCCGGGTGGAGCGGGCGTTTCAGGAAACACAGGACCAGGCCGAACATGGCGAACAGCGCCAGTTGCGATTGGGGCTGCATCTGCGGGTAGTTGACCTCCGCCAGGACGAACAGGCAGAGGGCCACACCGGCCCCGATTTCAAGGCCGCTTTTCAGGCGCGCCAACATGCGTGCGCCTATTCGGAGGCTTCGGCGGGCGACGGCGTTTCCGGCCAGATGCCCGACTCGGTGTAGAACCGAATGGCGCCGGGATGGAAGGACAGGCCCGTCGAACGCGGTGCGTTTTTAGGGTTGATGGCCTTGCCGGCCGGGTGACGTCGCACCACTTCGTCGCGGTGCTCGTAGATTCGCTTCGTGAACTGGTAGACCAGTTCCTCGGGCGTCTCGGACGCGGTCACCAGGATCATCGAACCCACGTTCAGGCCCTTGAATTCCGTGTCCATGCCTTTGTAGGTGCCCGCGGGAATCGTGGCCCCCACGAAGAAGGGATAATCGGCGATCAATTTTTGACGGGCCTCTTCGTCGAAGGGGATGAAGTGGATGTCTTGGCCGGCACAGGCCTGGGTGATCGAGGCCGTGGGCACCGCGCCGCCGAGAAAGGCCGCGGCGGCGGATCCGTCCGCCAGCATGTCCACGGCACCGCTCTGGGTGGCGTAGACCGGGGTGAAGTCCTCGTAGGTCACCCCGTGAGCCTGGAGGATCGGGCGAATGAAGAATTCGAAGCCCGCACCGGCCGGGCCGACGACCACCCGTTTGCCTTTCAGGTCGGCGATGGTTTTGACGCCGGAAGAAGCGGGCGTCACGAACAAGGCGACGTTGGGGGCCAGGGTCATGACGGAGCGAATGGGATAGCTCTTGTCCCAACCGTCCTCACCGCGCACCGCGAAATAGGCGATGGCCGCGTTGGCGAGGGCCATGTCCAGTTCGCCCTTGTCCAGGCGGCGGATGTTTTCCTGCGTGCCCTTGGTGGCTTCCGCGCTGACTTCCCAATTCAGGTCGTCCTGGAAATCGCTGGCCGTTTGGGCGATGGCGCCGCCCACGACGAAAAAGGCGCCACCGGGCGGTGCGGTCCCGATGCTGAGAAAGGTGCGTTCGGGCGCGGATTTTTCCGAGGTTTGGGCCGTAGGGGTTTGATTACAGGCCACAAGGGTGATCAACGAACTCATGACCAGTAGGCGACCAAGGATAGTGGAAACATGAACGGAAAGATGTGTCTGCAATGGTTGATCCTCTAATTTGAACATTCGCACGTTCCCCTCGTCATTTCTCGTTCGGGACAGGTTCCGGCTGGGGGGGGTCGAAACGCGAAAAGGCGATTTGGGAGCGTACCGCAGGGGGGGTGAAACAAAGCCCCTGATCATCAATAAATGCTGGAAAACCACGGGGGAACCTGTTTAGAGTGAAGCTTTCATGTTAGAACCAAATGGTGTTTACGTCAATGCGGTGACAAGGGTTCCCAACACCGCATCAACAGAGCGATGAGCGCCGTTTCCGCTGAATTGCCAGACACTTCTCCGCCTTGGATGCCAAGGCGTGTCACGCGCGCTTGCGTTTTTTGAGAATTTCGTCAGAATTTGCGCTGAATCGGCCCTTTCCCCCTCGAAGCCCACCGCCGCGATGCCCCCCCGGCGGTGTTCCGATGAGTCGCGATTCGATCGTGTCCGGGTCATGGACACCGACATCGCGTTTCGCCACGGGTCGGTCCCGAAGAGCTGCCATGAATACCTCCGATACACCCTCCAAATTGGAGTCTTCCTATCAAGATCTCGAGGAACTCGACCGCCACGTGGTCCGCCTGCTGGTTCTCATGCAGCACGGCTTCACGTCGAATCAGGCCGTCAAGGTCCTGAACCGGCTCAAGATCTTCGGCCCGGATGGCGTCTATTTTTCCGTCTACACTTTCGACAAATACCTGAACGCGCTCTGCAGGCGCCAACCGGTTTTCGAGGAGCATCTTCGCCGAGCGCTGAACGGAAATCCCGCGCAGGGACGAAAAAAACGTGGATTTCGGGAGGCGTTACCGGACATTTTCGATGTACCGCTGCACACCCTGGTGATGTGGGACCTGGTTTCCCAGGGGATGTACGGTGCGTTCGCGGAGACCATTTGTCAGGTTTGTTTCGACCCCCATCGGTACCGGCGTCTTGACAGTGACATGCAGCGGCGGGAAATGATGCTCACGCTCTGGCTACCCGAACGCGAGCGCTTCGAGCCCTATTTTCACGAACTGAGGGCTATCGCCGCCAATCCCCACGTAGGTCGGTCGGTAAGCGAAGGACTGATCCGTTTGTTTCGGTCCTTTTCACCCGATTTGGTTCCCCTGATGAACCCGCACATCCAAGTGGATTATTTGAGTTTTTTCTTTCGGTACGCTTTGGATCGAGGGATGGACAGCGCCCCTTACCTGGGTCATGCCCACACGTTGTTGCACAGTGATTTTGCGCTGGACCGGAGAAAGGCCTTCGTACTGACCCAGCAGGTGTTGACCATCCAATTCCTCGAAGGGCAACTGTTCGAGCAATCTCCTTCATGGGAGGACCTGGATGCCCAAACCGGTCACTTTTGGCAGTGCTGCGTGGCGATGGCGCAGGGCCGCTTCGACGAGGCCCTGGACCATTTCGAACGATCGATGGCCGCGCCCGCTCCCGTGTCCCGGACCACCTGGTGCAGCCACAAGGGCCTGTTTGCCCTGCTGCCCATGCTACTTTGTATCTGCCGAAGCGATCGCGAAGGTGTGTTTCGGTTGGAACCCTTGCTGGAGGAGGCACTGAATCCCTTCCCCAGCCTTTTGGACGATTACTTCAGGGGTTTCCTGGCCTGGATGGCATCGGGCGGGAACGCTACGGTGATGTTTCCGTTGATGCGGCCCAGGCTCTCGGGGCCCGCCGTCGTCGACAGGATGCTGATCGATTGGATGTGCAACCTGATCCAAACCTGGACCGCCCCTTCCGCGAAAGCGCAACTGCAGGAGCGAACCTTGACCCGGGTCCAACAATTGGCGGAAGCGGAGACCTACCCGTGGCTCGTGATGGAAATGCAGGCGATCATCGGCGATCAGGGCCTGGCACTGACATCCGATGTCGTGGATGTGGCGGCGCAGATTCGCGATTTCGCGGAGCGAACCGGCACCCAACCCCTGCTCGGTCTGATGCGGGTGGTTCCCCGCTGGGAACGGTGCCTTTCCGTGCTCGAACGAATGAACGTGAGTGGCGCGGATGGGCCCGATGTGCACGATCGGCGCCTGATCTGGTGCATCGACCTCGACAAGCACGCCTACAACCAGGTTTACCCGCGCGTGCAGAAGCTCAATGCCAAGCGCGGTACCTGGAGCCGAGGGCGCGAGATGCGGCCCGAACGCATCGTCCTGGATCTGTGGGAGGAACCCTTTCTCAGCAATCAGGACCGCCACGTCATCAACCTGCTGGAAGCACTTCGCGGTTACGACGCGCGCCACGAGGGCATCACCGTGGGCCACCTGTTGCACGAATTGGCGGGCCATCCGCTGGTGTTCGAAGAAGTCAAGAAGCTGGTGCCCGTCGAACTGGTGCGCGGCGAGCCGCAGCTCAGCTTGGCCGAGGGCCCCGACGGCTATCGCGTGACGATGTCGCCCGCACCGGAGGAGTTGCGCGAGGAGAGATATGTCCTCGAGCGACAAGGGCAGTCGCGCCTGATCGTGACCCTGTTCGACGAGAAACATCTCCAGTTGGCTCAGGTGTTGAACGCGGGACTGACGGTGCCCAAAACCGAGCGATCCCGCTTGGAAAAGGTCGTCGCCAACTTCGCGCCGGTCATGACGGTGCACTCCGACATCGAAAGCGCGGAATTGCGGCAAGTGGAGGGCGACCCGACGCCGCACCTGCGTCTGGTGCCCCGTGGCGAGGGCCTCGAAGTGCTGGTGGTGGTCAAACCGCTCGGCGATCGGGGTCCGCACATGAATCCCGGCACCGGCAGGTCTTCGGTCATCGTGGAAGTCGACGGCGAACGGGTCTGCGCCATGCGCGATTTGGGCGCGGAGCAGAGGCTTCTGGACGAAGTGGTTCAGGCCTGCCCGCACCTGGCGCCCTTTGCGGACGACACGCCGCCGTGGTTCCTATCCGAGCTGGAAGAGTGCCTGGAGCTCCTTTTGGAACTTCACGAACTCGGTGACCGGATCCTGTTGGAATGGCCCGAGGGCGAGGCCTTCCGCGTGGTGGGCCGAGTGTCTTCCGGTGATATGAAGATCCAGGTGGGCTCGGCCCGCGATTGGTTCGCCATCAAGGGCAAAGTGGTGGTCGACGAGGATCGGGTGCTGGGGATTCGCGAATTGATTCGCATGTCTCTGGAGGGCGAGGGCCGATTCGTGGTTCTGGACGAGGGGCGGTTTTTGGCCTTGACCCAAGATTTCCGCAAACGCCTGGAGGAACTGGATGCCTTCTCCGAGCCCAACGGCAAGGAGGACCTGCGCGTGCATCCGCTGGCCAGCTTCGCCCTGGAAGACGTGCTCGCCGATGCGGGCGAAGTGACGACCGACGGCGCCTGGCGCCAGTTTCGCGAGCGGATCGCCGAGGGCGAAGTCCTCGAAGCCGAGGTGCCCTCCACCCTGACGGCGGAGCTGCGCGACTACCAGGTGGAGGGGTTCCGGTGGTTGGCGCGCCTGGCGCATTGGGGGATGGGTGCCTGCCTTTCCGACGACATGGGTCTCGGTAAGACGATCCAGGCCTTGTCGCTCATGCTGACTCGCGCGCCGCAGGGGGCGGCCCTGGTGGTCGCGCCGACCTCCGTCTGCCTCAACTGGGAGATCGAGATTCACCGATTCGCCCCCACACTCAGGCCGCGCATCCTGGCCCAGGCTTCGGATCGCGCCGAAACGATCGCGACCGCCGGTCCCTTCGACGTGCTGATCTGCAGCTACGGCCTCCTGGTGAGCGAGGCCGAGGCACTGACGTCGCGCACCTGGCATACGAGCGTGCTGGACGAGGCCCAGGCCATCAAGAACCCCGCGACGCGGCGCTCCAAGGCGGCGATGAAGCTCGTCGCCGATTTCAAGATGATCACCACCGGCACGCCGATCGAGAATCATTTGGGCGAGCTTTGGAACCTGTTCCGCTTCATCAATCCCGGACTGCTCGGGTCCCGCGATCGGTTCAACACCGATTTCGCGGCGCCGATCGAAAAGCTGGGCGACCGCCGCGCACGCATGCGGCTTCAGAAATTGCTGCGGCCCTTCATCCTGCGGCGCATGAAGCACGAGGTCTTGGAAGAGCTGCCGCCGCGCACGGACATCGTGTTGCACGTGGAGTTGAGCGAGGCCGAGCGCGACCAGTACGAAGCCCTGCGACGGGACGCGCTCGATCAACTGGCCGAGCCGACCACCAAAGGCCAGGGCGCCCGCCACCTGGAAATCCTCTCGCACATCATGCGCTTGCGCCGAGGATGCTGTCATCCCCGCCTGGCTTTGCGCGAGAGCCGGCTGGACTCGGCCAAGCTGAAGGTTTTCGGCGAGGTATTGGACGAGTTGCTGGTGAACCGCCACAAGGCACTGGTCTTCAGCCAGTTCGTCGATTACCTGCACATCATTCGCGACGATTTGAACGGGCGCGGCGTGGCGTACCAGTACTTGGACGGCAGCACCCCCCAGGTCGAGCGCCAGAAGCGAGTCAACGCCTTCCAGGCGGGCCAGGGCGAAGTGTTCCTGATCAGCCTGAAGGCGGGCGGCACCGGCTTGAATCTGACCGCCGCGGACTACGTCATTCACATGGATCCCTGGTGGAATCCGGCGGTCGAGGATCAGGCCAGCGATCGCGCCCACCGCATCGGGCAGCAGCGGCCGGTGACGGTGTACCGGCTGGTGGCCAAGGACACCATCGAGGAGAAGATCGTGGACCTGCACCGCCACAAGCGCGATTTGGCCGAGAGCCTGTTGGACGGCGCCGATGCCGGCACCCGCCTCAGCGCCGACGAGTTGCTGGCCCTGCTCCGCCAATGAGCGAGCGGTGGAACCTATTCGGTTTGGTCTCTCTCCAGGTCCAGATAAACGGCCAAATTGAAAAGAAAACGGGCAGCCGCCCCGCTCTTGCGGGACCGGCTGCCCATGGTTGCCCATCGAGTAGGGTTACTCCTGGGTTTTGGGTTCGAATATCGTTTTTATCTCTTCTTTCAGGTCTTCCTGTGATGCTTTGGCCGCGAGATTGGGCTTTTGTTTGGGGTTGGCAGTGGCTTCGGTTTTCGAATACTTCGGGATGGGAACCGTTTTGAGTTCCTCGCTACTGTCGTAGTCGGTATCCGAGTCGTTGGAAGGATCAGGCACGTAGGATGCCGACGGATATACATCGGTGGTGCTGAACTGGCGAATGGTCGGGTGATACATTTCCCGGAATGTCCGTTCATGAACACTGAGTTGCCCGTCGTTCAAGGTGACGGTGCGGCGCAATGCCTCATTGGCCTTTTGGGTATCCTTACCGATCCGGACATGGGAATAGTTGGTCCCTTTGGTCGACTCGTTGGTGCCTCGATTGCCATCGACTTCGACGGTCTGACTCGCCCCCTTGTAGTTGGCCTGTCCCGTTCGCAAGCCGCCTGAAACCAAAAGGTGAAGGTCTATAGGTTTTTTGGGGTCGTGTTTCAACCGTTGTTCCAGAACCCCATAGGAGGCATCGAGACAGATTTCGATCCCCATGTTCAAGTTATGATCGAATACCGGGGTAGGGGTGTTCTCGAGCACTTTGTCGATGTCTTTTTGCTCCGCTGCCATGGTGAGCCCGTTGACGCCGTTCACCACCCGCTGGAGGTTCATTTGGCCGGCATTTTTGAGCGCGTAAGAGTCGGGACAATCCGCGGTGGAAATAGATACCTTGGGAATGATCTGCGATTTTGCGTCTTTACCTTTTCCGCCTTCGACGGTCAGGCACTCGTTGGAGACACGCTTCCAGATATAGGCGTTTCGATCGGGAAGGGCCTGATCGTTCTTAACCAACTCCCCATTCTTTTTGAGGCGACTGTTAAACGAATCCGTCTCTTTTTGCAAATCAATCAATCTCTTGTTGAGGGTTTTAATATAGCGTTGATGGGTTTCAATTTTCCCCTTGTTTGCGATGAGTGTCTTGACCGCGGGGCTTTTGCTCCTGAGTTTACTCAGTTCGCTTTCCATAGTCTTGATGTCCGCTCGAAGCGCTTTGATGTTTTTCGAGTGATCGTTTGAACTCGATTTCTTAGTAGTATTCAATGATTTTTGGCGCAGCCGTTCTCTCAGGCTCATCTTGTTCCGGTTGTTGTTCGACTTCTTTGCGCCACTTTCCTGCTTGGCTTCCTGCAAAAGAACATTCAGCTTCGTTTTCGATTCAGCCACTCTGGAAAGGAGGGATTTTGCGGTTTTAAACTCGTCGCCGCCCTTGAGATCCTGGATTTCATTTTGAAGTGCCAGGATATTGGCTTTGCGGTTCTGTATCGAGGTTTTGGCATTCTCTATTTGATCGTTGTTCTCTTTGACTCTGTCGTTCCATTCTTGACTGCGTGTATTGAACGCCGAAATCTTATCGTTTTTCCATTTCATCTCGGGATAGGTCATGGTCGAGGGAAGGACGAAGTCATAGGCAAAATCGATGAGCGCTCGTGACGACTTGTCACCGCTGGTGACGAGTTTCAGCGTTTCGAGCACCTGGGTCGCCAGTTCACGCCTTGCCTTGTTGTGTTCCGCCGCGGAGGTCAGGTGAAGATAATTTGCGTTGAAACTCGATATTTTTTTACCAATGCCGCTTTTGGCGTGCCTCATCAGGCCGAGCAAGGCGTCGATCGCTTTCTCTCGGTTGGCAGGTGATGACTCGTCCGCGAAGAGCTCGAGAATTTGTTGGGTGTCTTTATCGCTCGTCAAATCCTTCGCCAAATCATCGAACCCGTCGGGCCCACCACTGTAATGATCGAAAAACCTCAGTCCTTTTTCGATGCCCACCGCTTTGATGGAGTTGGCCACCACCTCTTTGCTCAGTGACCCGATGCCCTGTCGGTCTTGAGGGGCATCGTTCTGCTCCTTGGACTCCGCAGGACCCTGATCCTGAGCTTTTGACCTCGCGATGCTCAGGTGAAGGCCAATCGTGTTCAACAATGCTCGCCCACTGGAAATATCGCCCTTGAACGTTTCGTGCTCGGGCCCGTGCATATGTTCGTAGGCCGCCTCCAACTCTTCCGTGGACACATTCAGGCCGCCCACTTCATCCACGGCTTGGGAAAGCTCCTTGAGGTCGTCGGCCTTGATGCATTCGGCAGCTTTGGGGGGCGCGATGCTGACCATGGTTCCGAACACGAAGATGACGTTTTTGAAATCTTCGGATTGACTGCCTTCCATGAGTAGGTTGTACACCAAATCCCTCTCGGACTTGGTGAGGGGTCCTCCGTCCGGGGCCATCCAAGTGAATTCTGGCTGAGCAAAAATCCGCGTGGTGCCATCTCGATGGGAAATCCCGGTCAGGTTCGCGTTCTTGGAATCCAGCAATACGCGCACGTTGTCAAAGTAACTTTTCACCTGATCCCTGAGCTTCTGCTCTCGCTGATCCTTGGTCAACCGTTTCTCGGGAGCCGCGAATTCCACATTTTGAGTCGTGGTATTCGCCGACATGACGACCTGAAATCTCTTTTTTCCCGATAGATCGTTTGCTTTATTGGAGATCAGTACCTGTTGGTTACTATGACCTTTGGTTTCCTTGAATTTGAAGGATTCTGTCGGGCCGCTCATCTTTGAGGGGGATTGAAGCGCAAGATTCTGATTCGAAGAATCTTCGAGACGGCTCGTCGCGGTCGGATCCGGTTTCGATTTTGAAGCGCTTGGGTTCCCACTCATGAAGCCGATTTGGTTGAGATTGTTGAGTGGTCTCATGACGATTCTATGGTTGTTATTGCCAATAGGCTGATAAGTTTTCATCATGGGGATTTTGTTTGCCATGCTATCCTCTGCTCTTTGAATAGTATTTTCGTGATACTAGGTTTATATTCGGTGCCCACCCTGAAAAGGGTCTTGTGAATCCCTTTAGGCGAAGTTCATGAAATTGACCAATTGGTGGTTTTCCCAGGGGGCGTCCCCCGCCGATGGAGACGGATCGGAAACTTCCTCGACCTTCAGCTCCCGCCGCATGTGTGAAGCCGTCTGGAACAGGTTGGAGACGATATTTTGAAACATCGTGGCATCGGTCTCCGAAACCGCTTTGGAAAAACAGAGCATCAAGCTTTCGTCGTTCGGATCGATCGCCACCGAAGCACCGCGCGTTTCCTGTTGGAACAAATTCAAGGTCAATGCTTGATAGAAGACTTGTTCCCGATTGGTATGCGGCAGGGCCAGGATTTTGGCGTTGAGGAAAAAGCAATCGCTGGTGGGCACCGCATGGACTTCCATTTCGGTTTCATCCGCGTCCACCAACGGGCAACAGCCGTGTTCATCCAAGGTCAAAGTGGCGCCACTTTCTGCGCCTAACTCACTCAGCCAAGTGTTGATTTGGTTCATGGTCTCGTTCATTTCATTACTCCTTGGTCGTGCCTATGATTTTTTCGTTGAGCGAATTCCGTGGATCATTGGGAGGCAAGGCACAGGGCCATTTCCCAATGGGTGGACTCCTGGATGGGCGCATGCCTGAGCCGGAATCCCCGGGATAGGTAGAGGTCGACCCGTTCCAGCCGTTCACGTGGGACGCGCGCGACCACGGAGCAGTCAGGCTGAAGTTGGGTCAGCGCTGCGAGAAATTTGTGCAGGACGATCTCCACGACGTCCTGTTGCGGTTGGGTGAGGTCAATGTGAATACCACCGAGTTGAATCGTTTCATCGGTTTCGATCTTGTAGGTCATCCAGCCAATGATGTGGGCGTCACGGAATATCGCCACGTTGTTCACCCTGCCGTCGGAAAAACAGGCAGCGGCCATGTGATGTTCGGGATGGTCCGTTGGTTGGTGGCCCGCGGATGACGTCCGCAACCGGTAGATTGAGGGCCACATCGCGGGTGTCACCGCGCTCAAAACCACCTGGGGGGAGATCGACTCATCGCGCACAGATGGGGTTCGCGGTGTTTTGTGGTGTTCGAATCTCGGGAACCGTTCTTTTCGCCAGCGGTCGAACCACGTTCGTTGGGTGTCGATTTCAAAGATTCGGGAAACTCGTGCCGCGAGGACCGAGGAGATCCCTCCGGCGGTGACGTCTCGTGCAAAGCCGGCTACCCCGTGGCAGAAATCTCGAACCGAGTGAAGCACCCGTTGCTCTGCGACGACCATGCGAAGCACCCGCAGGTCGCGATCGTCGTGGATCGCGTGACCTTCGGCATGCTTCAGTCGCGCTTCGTTTTCCGATAGCTCTCGAGTGAAGGACGCCAACTTGTCGTCGCAGAGAGCGGCCGTGATGTGCAGGGCCATGCGCTCGTGATCGATGTTCGTGAACTTTCTACCGAGTAGGGCATCGTACTCGCGCTCGGTTTTCGGGTTGGCCAGGGTCACGTGGATCGCGTCAAGCGTTTCGGCCAGGCCGTCGAAGTTCTTCGAGGAAAGTGTGAAAGTTCGCGTTTCTTCGCCTTGGAACAGGCCCCGCTTCGTGAAGTAGTGAGGATCGACGAGCGGCAGGGAGACCGTGATGCGTGTCTGGTCTTCCTCGATACCGTCGGGAATGAATCCATATCCCGCAAAGAATCGCGCTTTCGATTTCGCGCCGTAGTGTAAATAGAGCTGCTGGCCTGCGCGGACGGCATCCGTCACGTTCAACACCATGGCCGCCCGATCCTCTTGGTAAACCCACCGGGTCACGGCAGTTTCCGAATGGTTGCCCATGTCCAGAAACGGGATCATCGCGGGCACGACGCCGCCGCGGCGGGAAGGGACCGCAAAGGCGCGGGTATTGATGGCGGTCATGGCCCAGGAAAACTCGGCCAGGCTGAACACGAATCGGGGAACCGATGTTTTGAGCAGGGCGTGGTCCTGCTCGATGGCATCCCGTCGGGTTTGCACCCAATCCAAAATGTAGGATCCATTCAGGTCTGCGAGCCTTTCTTTGTCGAAGAAGAGCGGGACTTCGTCGAAGCTTTTGGGCAAGGTCGCCAGGTAGGGCGCCCAAAAGGAATCGGGCCGATGCAACTCCACCAGAATGAACGCCGCGAGTGTCGATTGTTTCAAGGCCGGCGTGATCCCGGATTTGACGATTTCCTGGCCGATCGGCGATTGGGAGGCCCTGTCACCGCACATCATGAACCGGCGTCGGATTTCGAGGACCTGATTGCCTTTCCGTACATCGCTTCGACAATAGAGGCCGCGATGTTCACCAGCGCTTGTTTTGATTTCCACCTCGGGGAACCGGCAGCCTCCCCGTTTCAACCATTGCTGCATGCGGGACATGGCGTCGGTTTTGGGTGGCATGATCGCGTGGCTCATGATGTCTCTCCTCACGTTGGTTTATGCGCGTCGTGCGACATCCCATCGATCCTGTCCCGCGGTTCCAAGGACGCCATCGAGGCACAGCGGTGCCGTTGAGGCGCCGGACCCATGGGTCGCGGCCTCCTGGGGTTTCGATGCTGCCTCATCCGGAACGGTGCGCTATCGCGCGGGCCGGTGAGTGCGTCGATCGAGGTCGATGTCGCCGGGGGGGCGGCTGTTTCCGCTTTCCTCGCCCCGTCATTTGGTAAGACCGGAAGGAGCCTGGGAAACTGCGCATTTTTTTTCAATAAAATTGGAAATTTTACAACTAGCTCAAATATAAGTGGTTATATCTGTGGGATGTCTTTCGTGGGATACGGATTCGGAGAACGTGCGCCAACGGCGGGGCGCAGTTGCAGAAATGATTCCCCGGCTGGGATCCCGAGGGGCTTCAACGGATAGGGCGAGTGCCTCGGGAGGTTCCGCCCAACATGTGGCGACCGCGAGCCCGTTTCTCTTGGATAGCTTCGTTGGGGCCGGTTTGAAAAGTAGGTGCTCGTTACTGGATCTCAGTGTAAGCCAGAGCTCTTTCCGCGACCAGATGCGGTTCGCTCGGCTCTTGGACCAGTTCGAATAGAGGGCGGGTGCGAAACGCGAACGCGACCCGATCCTCGTTGCCGGGGATCGGGTCGCGTGAACCGTCATGGCTCCGGAGCCAACGCGACGCCGGGTTGCCGATTGGAAAAAGGGGTGACTAGTTCCCCTCTAAGTTCTGGCCGTACCAGACGCAAAGATGGGCCTTGCCATCCTTGCGGTTGGTGAAGCCCACGTGGCATGAGAGCGCCTGGTCGTTGTCCAGGCCATTGATCGTGTCGAGCCCGAACCGATAAAGCTGGATGTAATCCTTATCGGAGTACTCGTCGGCATCCGTCCAGTTGGTCAGGAAGGCGGAGATATTGGAAATGTCGCCATTGGAGACGTAGTAGACGATGCCGCGAGCATTGCCGTCTTTTTTGTCGCAAATGGCAACCTTCGCCTTGCTTGCTTGGGCTGGGGATAGCTTGAGAAGGAAGTTGGTGACTTCCTTGATGACCTCTGAAATGTGATCGTGGCTGAAGTCCTTGTAGGCCCAGGTCAATTTGGTCATGCTGTCTTCCGAAGTGGTTTGAACTGAAGTCGTGGTCGTCATGCTTTATCTCCTTAGGATTCATCGTGGTAGTTGGTCGAGGTCTTTTGACCGGGGTGAACGATTGACAGGTATGAGGAAGCGGAACGGGATCAGGGGGTTTGGAAAACGTCGCTCGAGCCTCGAACTTTATGGCTCTCCCTTTTTCTTGTGGGCATTCCAGAGGGTGCCGGCTTCGCCTTTGCCGAGTTCATAGAGTCGGTTGCCGACGGGCTTGAGGATGTCCGTGCTGCTGCTGGGGGTTTTGCCCTTGAAGCCCCAGACCATGGGTTTTGACGGGGACTTGACCTCGCCGAGGGCCTTGTCCACCTTGCCGAAAGTAAGTTTGTCGATGACCGGGTTGAGCGCCTTGTTCGCCTCGACTTCGAAGGCGTTGTACATGCCGCTGCCGGTGTTGTAGGCCAAGTCAAAAGCGGTGGAGAGGGAGAAGGTCGCGTTGAGCGCGGCCCCGAAGTCCACCTGGCCGGTGGTGACCTCCTGGGTGATGACGTTGTTGACAAAACCGCTGGTTGCGGAGCCCGCGGTTTTGATCAGGCCTTCGGCACCCGCGGCCAGCAGCTTTCCGGTGGTTCCTTCGATGCTGGAGGTGATGCCCTGAACGGCAAGGTCCGCACCATAGGTTGCGACGGCGCCAATTCCGGCGGTGATGGCCCCGGTCGTGGCACCCAGGGCGTCTTGAATGGCCCATTCCTTGAGGGAGAATTCGCCATTCTGCATACCGATCATTTGCACGGTGACGTCGGTGAGTCCGGCAATGCCGGCACCGGAGAGCGCACCGCCGACACCTTCGGCAAGGGCACCGGCAGAGAGAATGTCCACAGTGATGCCCGCGACGAGTTCGGCGGTACTGACGGTGCCGGCGATCTCCATGCCCGCATAGCTCTTCCAGTTGAAGTCATCGCCCGCACGAAGGGTGTAGCCCATGCCAAAGGCACCGGCGACGGTGAGCACCTCAAAGCCGGGAATGGCCAGACCTACCATGAGTTCTGCCCCGGAAACCAGGAAACCGCCAAGGGAAAAGGCCCCGTTGGGGTCGACGAGGGAGAGGGGATTGCCGCTCACGTAGACGTAGGGGCTGGGATACTGCCCAGCGGGATCGGGCGTGAGGAAGCGCCGCGAGGCGGGGCTGTAGAGGCGCAGACCGTCAAGGTAGAGCTGGGTGGTCCGGTCGAATTCCATATTGGCGAAGCGGTAGCGAAAACGGTCGGCATTGGGGTCCGCGCTTCCCATGAGCATGCCATAGGGCTGGTAGTCGAAGGAACACGAACTCTCGCCGCTCCGGCCGTTGACCACCTGGCGCAGGCTGCCCAAATGGTCGTAGACGAGAAAGTTGGTGCCCTGTTCATCGATCATGGCGACGGGGCCGCCCACCCCCCAGACGGTATAACGGGTCTGGCAGTCGAAGGGCGTGGCTTCCCGTTCGGCGAGCAGGCGACCGTTGGCCCCCGCGATGTAACGGCGGTCGAGTACTTGGGCATCGCCGACACGCTTGGTCTTGCGCAACCATTGCTGGCCGGTGCCGTAGCGGTAGGCGATGGTGGTCCGCTCGGCGTCGTTGGCGCGCATGTGGCGCAGGCGACCGGTAAAGGGATCGTAGTCGAAATCACTGGCGACGGGGGCGTTTTGGGTCTTGCCGCCTGGCGTGTAGTCGAACCGCCAGGATTCACCGTTGGAGAGAACCGCCTCGTCGAGACGGTCGGTTTGGTGTTGAGGGGCGAATTTGGCTTCGAGGACCTGGTTTTGCGTGGCCTGGCTGAGGCTCAAAATGTTGCCGTTGGGATCGTAGCTGATGGGTGAGGGGTTGCCCACCTCGTAGCGGCCACCGGGCTCGAAGTTGGCAGTGGCGAGACGGCCGTTCGGGTCGTAGCCGTAGTGTCGGCTGAAGCTTCGATCGGGTCGCCGTATCCGCTCGCCGGTGATGAGCCCGCTAAAACGTGCGTACTCGGGCGCGTTGTCTTCATAGTTCAAGGTCTGGCTGAAGAGGGGCGATTCGAGGGATCGAGCCCATTCGGGGCTGTTGTAGGTGTAGCGGGTTTCCAGGAGGATTTCCTCGATGGAACCGAAGGCCTTCCATTCGAGGCTGCCTGCGGCGTTCCAACGGTAGCGGGCAATGGGGGTCTCTTTTTCGCCGTCCAGGCGATTGATGGCGTGTACCCTTCCGGTGGCGTCATAGTCGTAACCAATGCCGAAGGGCGAAGAGCCCTCCCCGGAGGCGTCGGGGTATTGGATCCGGGTGACGGCACCGAGATGGTTGTAGCGGTAGCCGGAGGTGTAGGTTCCGAGGTAGTCGAGGTTCTTGGCGATGACATTTCCCGCCACGTCGTAGCGAAGCGTTTCGGTGGCGACCTGACCGTCGGCATCACGGCTGTGGGTCTTCCAGAGCCTGCCCCGTGCATGGGGGCTGTCCTGATCGCCGTCATATTCGTAGCGGAAGGTCCAATTGGCGTTGGCGGGCGGTGTGCCGCCGTCTTCGGCCTGGGCCTGCAGTTCGGCACGGTCCCAGGTACCCGGGAAGGTGCCTTGTTCCACTTTGCGCCCCAGCGGGTCGTAGCAGGTGTACTTCATGCGATCCTCGCCGTCCAGGATGCCGCGACCGTCGGCGTCGAGCTGGAAACGCAAGCGGCCATTGATGTCGAAGACGGAGGTGAGCAGACCCGTGTCGGTAGCGGCTTCGGTTCCGTTCATGCTGCTGAGCAGACGACCGAAGGCATCGTAGTGGTTCACCACGGCGAAGGGGGCCGCTCCTCTGGTGGGTGGCCAGTCGGCGTTGGGCAGGTTGATCCGAACTTCGTAGTTGCGGGCGTCGAAGTGGCTGAAGGTAGCCATGGCTTCGTCCAGCGGCAGACCATTGGGGCCCTTGACCGTGCCGAGCTTGTTGCCGGTCTGGTCGAGCAGGGTGAGGGTCTGGTTGCCATCCGGGTTGGTTTTGAGCGTGACGGGGTACCGGCCCTGGGGCAGGGTGTCGTCCAAGAAGCCGCCGGTGCCGTTGACGCCGTATTCAAGGCGCGTGGTGTGCGGGTTTCCCGGACGAATGGCGAAGGCTTCACCGGGCAGGCCCAATTCGAGCAGGCGGGCACTTTCGTCGAGCTGAATCCGCTGGCGGTAATAGGGATAGCCCCCATCGTCGGAGCGTCCGTACTGGCCCTGGTAATAGTTGGTGGCATCACCGTTCATGAGGCCGGTCTCCCAATCGAAGCCGCTGATGAGATGCTTGCGAAAGCCTGGGAGGAGACTGTCGTAGGTGATCCACTTGGTGGCCACGACACCGCGCCCCAATTGGTCGTAGAGAATGCCCCGGGCGGCAAGGTCGTGATCCTGGAGCTGCTGTACCTGCAGCTTCTGGGCGTTGCCATTGAAGAGGGTGAAGGTCATGGCGGGGTTGATGGCGATCGCGAGGTTTCCCATGGCACTCTGGCTACCGTAGAAGGTGAGGTCCAGCGTGGCGGCGCCGTTATCGTTCCGGAGCTGTCGTGCCTCGAGGATCTGAAGGCCGTTGACGAAGAGCATGCTGCTGCCCTGGTGAATGGTCCAAAGCAGGTCCTGGCGTTGGATGATGTGGGTCTCGAGAGGGCCCGTGGCGACGGTTTCGGTGCCGTCCCAAAGTTCCCAACGGCTTAGGGCGCCATCCCAGCGCAGGCTGAGCTCGCCCAGGGAAACGGCCAGGTCATACTTGGGGTCGGCGAGGTCGAGACTGAAGCCGAGGGCCAGGCTTTCGAGGTCGAGCGGCTGTTTGAAGCGAACCGATTGAGGGCCGTCACCCACGAGCGTCAGGGCATGGTCTCGAACGACCCAATCATTGACCGAGCCGGTGACGAGTTGCCACCGCTCCTGCCAATCGGCATTGCGGAAGTCGTCGAAGGGGCCACCGTCGCGGGCTTTGATGAGGGCCTGCCAGTTGGGGCGATCCTTGTCGTAGTCCCCGTCGATGCTGCGGGAGAAACCGACGGCATTTAGCTGGCCGCTCTGTTCGTCGGGGCCCACCATGGCCTGCAGGCCGCCGCTGCCATTGTAGAATAGGCGCAGGGTTTCGCCGTTATTGCCAAGGGCGGCCCTGGAACGCCAGGTATCTGGGGCGAGCACGGTGGCGCTGAAATTCCCGGCCATGGGACCGTAGAAGAAGTTGTCCAGGAACAGGGCCTCGGATCCCAGGTTCGCGATGCTGCAGGTGAGGTCCCGATCGACGCTGGGGTCATCGAGGTCGAGGACGCACGTCTGGTAGGTCCAGGTTTCGCTGAGGGAAAGGTTCCGGCTCTGGCTGGCGAATCCCGCCTGGAGGGTGATGTTGAGCTTGTCCCGCACGTAGCCCTTGGGGCAGCGGGCCCAGCAACTGAAGATCACCCTTTCGATTCCGGCCCGCACCTTGAACTGGTTTTGGATGCAGGCTTGACCGTCGAGGAAGACGGCTTGCGTCCCGGTATGGCAATCCCGGCTGGTTCGAGCGGGGTCACCGCCGTCCGGGGTTTGCCAGCCCTGATCGAGTTCGTAGCTTTCGAAGCCGGTGTAGGAGACTTCCCGTCGAGAAAGGTCGCCATTGTCGAAGCGAGCCAGCAGGCGGCGCCCGCTGGTGTCGTAGAGCATGGAGGCGTCGGGTGCACCCTGCTCTCGCGTGAGCACGGGATAGCCCTGGGCATTGCGGCCTGCGACTTCGTTGGCGCGAATCCAGTTGGGACCGCCCGGGTCGTCGAAGTCGAAGTCGGGTCGGCCCTCACCATCCCACATCCAGGTGTCCTTCTCGTCCCATATGCCTTCGGCGTTCCATGCCTGGAACGTGGTCACGCTGCACTGCCGGGGTATGTCGTCGACGGAGCTTTGGGTTCGGACGATGGGGTTGAGGAAGTTGGCCTCACGCATCGCCTGATATTTCTCGTAGGCATAGGTGAAGTCGGTGACGAGAATCTGCGGCCGGCCGTTGGCGTCGTAATTCCAGGTCTGCCACCGGCGTGCGTAGCCGGTGGCATTGTCGTAGGTGACGATCTGGCTGATTGGAAGGTCGAGGTGTGTCTCGGAAATGCCACCGCCAAAAGAGAGGGTCGGTTGGTCGAGCAGGGTTGCGGTGGTTTTTTCGGGTTGGATTTGGACCACCCGGGCGAGGGGCGTGAAACCGCCTTCCCGGGCGGTTTGCAGGGTCACGGGTGTGTAGGTGTGGCGGCTGCTGCTAAATTCTTTGTCGTCAGCGTCTTTGAGTACTTCACAGAATTTCATGCCGTTGAGCAGGCTGTAATGGTCGCGCGGGTGTTCGGGGTCTTCGACACCAAGCCCGTTGAAAAAGAAGTTCTCCTTGGTGTTGTAAACCTGGTCACCGTCGGCGGAAGTGGCCCTGGCCGTGACGTGGGGGAACTGGACAATGGTCCCCGTTGAGTCGAACACGGCCCGTTCCAGGTCGTAGGTGTATTCGGTACGACGTCGCGAAGTATCCTGGTGGTCCATGCTGTCGATGGTGACACTGGTCACGACGGTGACCTCTTGAACCGCATCGGCGTTTTGATTTTGGATCCGGTAAAGCTGAAACACCGAGGTTTTGTCAAAACTGCTTTCGGCGGGGTAGGTGGCAAAGGCGGTGCGGCCCGTAAGGTTGAGGCCCGCGGCGTAACGTTCGTTCTGGATGCGCACGTTGCCCAGGTCTCGCGTGCCGACGACGGCGCCATTGTGAAGCAGCAGCAGGGTCGTGCGGGTGTCCTCGGGCAGTTGTGTAGGATTCTGGTACAGGATGTACTCGGGGCCTCGGTTGACGACGGATGCGGCGTCAGCGCCGCTCATGGCATTGGCGACCTCGATCCATTCTGCGTTGGGATCGCGGTGGTAGAGGGAAGTGTTCCAGGTCAGGTAGTTGGCGCTGATTTGGGGCGCACCGATACCCGGTTCGGGTTGTGCCTGGGGGAACGAATGGTGGCTCCAGGCTTCGCTTTCGTCGGCTGTGAAGGCGTTGTATGAAAAGAGCCGACTGTCCAGAATGTGACCCTCGGTATGGGTTTCGAGTACGGTGTCCTGGGCGAGGGCGTGCAGGGTCTCCTCACCAGTGCCACTCCGGGTCTGAACCCAGGTTTGGCCGTCGTAGCGGTAATAGAAGCCGCCCGAGGCCACCAGGGAGGGCCCGGCTTGGGTCAGTTGGTTGCCGCCATCGAGGTGTTGGACCCTGGCCTCCTCCAACAAGACATCCCAGCGGAGAACGCGCAACGCCGTGAGCTTCTCGTTTTCCGGGAGATAGGTGCCCACGGCGAAGCCGTCGCCAACCGACCAGTAGAGTTGGCTGTATGCAGCATCCCATTGAAAGGATTGACTGCGCGCCTGGAGCATCTCCAGGTTCCGCCACCCTCCCCAGGGCAGCAGGGCATAGGCTGCGTCGATGATTGTCTGGTCGCTGTCGTCGTAAAAGCCGGCAAGGAGCATGTTACCCGCGGCGGCAATGGGTATGTGCACGCCGTTGCCGTTGAAGGCCAACTGCTTCGCGTCAGACCAGGCCCAGTCCACGGGACTGTAGTCGAAGGTGAATAGGCTTTTGCTGCCACCCAGGTGGATCGCGATGAAATGGTCGCCCGAGACCAACTGGGTTTCTTCGGGGATGGCCTCCACCACATGGGGTTCGAAGGGCAGTTTGTGTTCATGCCAGGTGCCGAAGGCGAAGGGGTCCTTGTGGAAACTGTGGACAAATGCCTCGCCGTCACCCCTGTCCCCCAGGTAGAGCGCAAAGAAGTCGGGGGCCAGGGTGGCACGCAGGTGGTCCAAGTCGACCCCGACAAAGGCGAGATCCGTCTCCCAGGGTTCCGACCAACGGCCACCGTACTGGTAGACACAGAGACGCAGGGCGGGAGAGATGACCGCGTGCCAGAGCACCACTACATAATCGTCGCCGAACCAGATGCGGGGCACGGCATGGGTGAATTCGCTACTCTGGGGGCGTTCGGCCTGGAAGTTGAGGCCGAAGACGCCCTCGTTTCCCAGGGGCAGGGTGTCGTAGCACCAATGCACACTGCCGCCGCTGGGATAGGTGAGCCGCGTCAAGCAACCAAAGCTGTCGTCATCGCCGTCAAAGTTGTAATCGAAGACCATGGGCGGCACCGGGCAACCGGAAGCGTAGGTCTGCTGGGCACGAATCAGGTAGCGTTTCAAAAAACCATTTTTGGCCACGCAGCGCCAACCAAAGTCGATGGCGTAGTTCAGTTTTTGGGCACCCTGGGTACCGTCCGGGTTCATGATCGGCGCATTGAAGACTTCGACCTTGTCCAGGTAACAGGTCTCGTAGCGGTTCTGGTAGGCCACGCCGGGAGCACCTTCGGGAACGGCGTTCGGGTTGACGTATTCGGCGGCCTCCTTCTGCAGATAGCTGTAACGCACGCTGCGACCAAGGCTGTCGGTGACCGTTTTGGGGTATGCAGCGCGGGTATATTCGAGATCGCCGGCACCGATCGGTTCCTCGTCGCGATCATAGTCATAGCTCAGGCTTTCACCCCACTGGGTTGTGATGCGTTGAAGGTTCCAGCCGCTAACGAAGGTGTGGGGTGTACCACCGGGCGCTTTGTCGTTGACACTGCCGCCGACCCAGTTGCCCCAGCGCACGCTCTTCCAGAGCAGGTTTCGTTCATCATCCGGGCCGCCGAAGACGGCCGTAGAGCCGTCGTCGCGGCGAATGATCCAGGTCTCACGGCCGATCTGGTAGGTGATCTGCCAGAGTGGGAATTCTCGGGATGCAAAGCGCATGGTGTCCCCGTCTTTTTCGAGGGCAATCAACTTGGACGGGTTGCCGCCGCTTTGCAGGTTGAAGGTGTTGCCGAGCATGCTTGCCTGGGAAGTGACCTCCATTTGAATGCTGTCGTAGGGAAGGGACCAGCCAAGGCCGAGCACGCCGGTGGGCGCGATGAGATTGTCGCCGTCTACCTGCCGGGCCACGTTGCTGGCATAGCTCGCGGTGACCTTGATGCCCAGGTGTGGGGCACCGGGTAAGTTGACAAAATCCAGGGGGAAGTTGATGTTGCCGCGAAAGAGGTTCACGGACTCTGACAGGTTCCCGGTTGCACCGCTATCTAGTTGAAAAGCCCGCACTTTGGGAGCCTGGCTTTTGCCTGCGTCGTTGCGTGTCGATCCGTTGGCCGTGTTGGTCATGGGTGTCCTTCCATTGTGTTCCGGTTTGCCTGGCTTACTGTTTAGGGGTTCCCGTCACGACCACGCTGAACCTGGCGTCGATCGGGGTGCCATTGCGGTCGACGATCTGAAGCGTCGCATGCGTGGTGGCCAGACTTTTGGTGATGCAGGTGAGGTTGCTGTTGTGTTCGAAAATGGCGGTGGCGGTGACGGCGGGGTCGCTCAGGAAGAGATTGCCGAACTGGAGTAGATAGGTGCCGGAAGAGGTGCGTTCCGAGGTGATGCCGTTACCACTTTCGGATTTGCCCTCCAGATTGATCACGGCCCATAACTGCTGTTGATTGCTCACGTGACTTGCTCCTTGTAGGTCCAGATTTTGGACAAAGACACCCTGTGCCACGGTAGGTGGCAGACTGACATGTCAAGCCGTCGCTTGACGTGCTGCGTTCTTCTCGCCGGTGATGTCACCGGTAAGGGGCAGGACTCGTGCCAGTTTTGTTTCTTCTCTCGGGTCGTGTTTAAGTTGCTGAGAAAAAAACGTTTAGCAACCATTGTCCCTGTTGAGGGAGAGGCTGGTGGATGGCCCGCCTGTCTGTGGGCGACGAAGGCCTTTTTAGGGCGCCGGGGGGCTGGAGAAGGCGTGATCGTGTGGTCGCAAGGGGTCGGCCGCCAAAGGGTGGATGTCATTCGATCGACAGACTGTCAGTGGATGACCGACACCCGCGCAAATCGCGAGTTGCCTACCCGACACCGTTCGCGTGAATTCCAGGCGGAACACGACCGCAGTGGAACCTGATCTCCATGCTGAGGCAGGATTTCCACTGAATCGCCGTTTCCGTTTTTACGCCCGATGCGGCGAGCGCCGAAAACCAGTACGCCAAGAGTGCTTTCGGTTGAGCCCTAACCCGACTTTTGAAAGCTTTCAGAGAGCGCGATGTAGCGGGGGTCTTCTCGGAGGGCGTCCCATTCGGGTTCGGCCTGTACTTCGAAAAAGGGATAGCCGCCGTCAAGGGCCTGCTCCAGCAGCGGGAAAGCCTTGTCGGTTTCGCCGAGGATTGCGTATGCGAGGGCTTGTAGGTAGGTGAACAGGGGGCCACCGTTCCGGGGCAGGCGGGTCATTTCATCGCGGGCGCGGTCGGCCTGATTTGTTTTGGCCAGGTAGAGAATGAGATCGAGGCGCATCTCGTGTTGCTCGGGGTTGACGGCAAGTTCGGCATCGACCCGTTCGATGGCGCGCTCGTATGCCTGCCGGCTCGCGGCGTGATCCCCGGCCAGACGTAGGGCGTCGCCGAGGTTGCCCTGGTACATGTATTTGGTGTCTTTTAGTTCTACGGCTTTGGTAAAGCTCTGCGCGGCGGCTTGATAGTCTTTGAGGTAAAAGGCGATCGTGCCTTGGGTGGAGTACAAAAAGGCGTTTGGTTTGATCTCGATGGCGCGGTTGACGGCCTGCAGGCCCAACCGGGGGTTTCCTGAATAATAAAGGCTGACCCCAAGATTCCCTTGAGCGAATGCGTTTTCTGGAGCGAGTCGAACGAGGTTCTGGAAGATGGGAACGGCTTTTTCGAACTGGCCGCTGATGAAGAAGAAGCGACCGAATTCAGTCTGGCCAACCCAGTCGAAAGGAGCCAGTCGCGTGGCCTCGTTGTACGCCGCCTCGGCTTTGGCGGGGTTTCGGAGTTGGGTATGGACGCGCCCAAGACCATAGAAGGCCGCTGGGTTTTGGGGGTCGTACTCCTTTGCTTTGGTAAAAGCGTTCAGGGCTTTCTCGTAGGCACCTTGGGCCACGAGTATGTCTCCGTGAGTTGCGTGAACCAGGGAGAGGTCATTGCGAATTTGCAGGGCCCGCTCGATTTGGAGAGTTGCCGATGTGATGGCTTCCACATGTTCATTGAGGGCCCAATCAAGGCGATAGGCCTGGGCCAGGGCGAGATGTGCATTGATGAACTGTGGGCGCGCTGCGAGAACGGCTTCGAACCCGTCGATGGCACGCTGAAGATTGCCAGGACGGTCATGACGGTAGAGATAACCCTGAGCCTGCAAATATTGACGCCAAAAGACATCTCCACCGGCCAGGTAGTCAAGCTCGGTGTTTTCGTGTGGCCACACGAGTAGGTCTTGGATGCTCTCCAACAGTGCGAGCGGTTGCCCGATTAGCTGAACGTCTGTCAGGTCGAGGATTTGTTCCACCGATGCACGTGGGTTCTGGAGGTTCAGCCGGGTCAGTGTGATGCGGTAATGGTCCTGGTGGTAGTGGATGCTGCCGCTGATGACGGTATCGATACCGAAGTTGTCCGCCAGGTAGCGTGGTGTGGGCGGATCCTTGCCGTAGATTTGGGCGGCCGGCAATACCCAGTTCCCATTTTCCCGTGCCTGGGCCTGCAGGTGGCTGGTCAGTTCGGTGAAGGTGCCGGCGATGAGGACGTCCAAGGAAGAATCTCCGGTGAGATTCTTTAGGGGAAGCAGGGCGACGCTGTGCAAGGGCGCGACGTCCGGGGGCAGGGGTTTCTGCCAGTAGGCCAGGGCGAGGAGCACGATGGCCAGCGCGAGGCCGCCGCCGAGATAGAGCGCGCGAGGTTTGTTTTGCAAACGACGCGTTTGCAGGGTTTTGAGCTCACCGGCGATGGTGTTCATGTCGGGGCGTTGCCGAGGGTCCTTGTGGAGGCATGCCATGATCAGCCTGTCCAGGTCTTTGGATAGCCGCGGATTCACTTTTCTGGGCTCTTTTGGGCTTTCTTCGCCAATGGCTTTGAGGGTTTCCTCCAAAGTGTCCTTGGCGAAGGCTTTGGTTCCGGTGACCATTTCGTAGAACAGGAGTCCGAGGGAGAACACATCGCTGGCTTTGGACGCGCCTTGATGGACCAATTGTTCCGGTGCCATGGCGGTAGGGGTGCCTTGAAGCGGCCGAGGGCTTTCTGTGGGTTGCCGATGGTGATGGGCCAAGCCGAAGTCCAGCAGCTTGACGGTGCCTTGCCGGTCGATCATGACGTTGGAAGCTTTGATGTCGCCGTGGACGATACCCTTTTCGTGCGCCGCCTTGAGACCGTTGGCAAGGCCCAACATGTAATCGTAGATTTGGTTCGACCGGGGAGAAGGCAGGTGTTCGCCAAGGGTTTGGCCGTCCACCCACTCCATGGCGATGGCCATTCGCTCTTGTAGGGGATAGACTTCGTAAATGGTGACGAGATTGTGGTGATTGACCTTGGAGATCGCCCGTGCTTCTTTGAGGATGCGCGCCTCGTCCCGTTCACGGCCCACGGGAAAGGTCAGGCATTTGAGTGCGAGGTGGCGCATGAGACGCGTATCCCGGGCCTTGTAGACCACCCCCATGCCGCCGCGTCCGATCTCTTGGACATCCGTGAGATGCGCCGGCAATTGGAGGTCACCCTCGTTCGAGTTTGCCGCCGATGGGACTTGCCGTCGCATGGGTCGCGTAGGGTCCTCGAAAAAAACCGAGCTGTGCAGAGGACTGTTACAGGCATGGCAGTGAATGTTAAACTCTGAATTTTCGGTGGAACAGTTGGGACACGCAGGCATTTGGGGATTCCGAAAATAAGGATGAACTCAGGTCAGACATTATGACTGAAACAGCACTGTTTTGGGATGGAAATGGCCCGGTCTCCTCGCCTTGAAAAAAACGACTCGAGCGCGTTTGTGACCAAAGAAATATTTGGATGAGGATATTTTTGGATTACATTGCATCTTTCCTCAAGGTCCTGAGCATCATGCAGTCCGGCGTCGCGCAGCAGGAGCTGGCCAAACCGCTGCTGGAATGCGTGGTTGCCATGGTCGGTGCCGATCGCGGCTATATCGTGGTGCGCGATGGGGCTTCCTACGAAATGAAACATCGAATGAACATTGACGAGCGCGATACCGGAGCACGGTATTCCTTTAGCCGTAGCCTGGTTCGGGAAGCGATTCGGCGTGGGGACATGACCTTTTCGGAGAATTTGGGTCGAGACGTGCGTTTCCAAGACGCGCAGAGCGTCAATCCCCTGGATCGGCAGAGCGTGATTGCGGCGCCTCTGAAGATTGTGGAGGCGGTCTTTGCCGTGATCTACCTGGAACGCGACGAGCACAATCCCCCTTTTCTCGAAGAGGATTTGAATAAAGTGAAGTCGTTTTTGAATTCGGCTGGACTGAGTTTGAAGCGGGCCTTGCGCCTGGATGAGTTGGAGCGTTTTAAAAGGGAGTTCGAGGCGAAATTTGGCCAAGCCGACCTGTTTGGCGGCATTGTGTGTGTCTCGTCGGCGATGGGTGATTTATTGCGAACGGTGGCGCAGGTGGCACCCACGAATGCCACGGTGCTCATTCACGGTGAAACCGGAAGTGGCAAGGAACTGATTGCGAGGGCCATTTACCAACACGGTAGACGCAGGGAGAAACCTTTCGAGACCTTGCACTGCGGGGCTTTGCCGGAGACCCTGTTCGAGGCGGAACTCTTCGGTCACAAGCGCGGGGCTTTCACGGGAGCGGATCGAGATCGCCCGGGTCGCATTGCACAGGCCAGTGGTGGGACCCTGTTCATCGATGAAGTGGCTGAAATCCCCATGGCCTCCCAAGCGAAGCTGTTGCGCTTTTTCCAATTCGGCGAATTTCAGCGGGTAGGCTCGGATCGGGTCGAGCGGGTGGACGTGCGCATTGTCGCCGCGACCCACCGAGATTTGAAGGAGATGGTGCAGCAGGGCACCTTTCGAGAAGATCTTTATTATCGTCTCAACGTGATCGAGCTGCGAATTCCTCCTTTGCGGGAGCGGCGCATGGATATCCTTCCGCTCTTTCAACATTTCTTGAAGCGACACTGGCGTCTCGAAGAGCCCGCCGTGTTGAGTCCGGCTCTGGCCAATGTACTCGAAACGTATGACTACCCGGGCAATGTGCGGGAGTTGGAACACGCGGTTGAACGCCTGTGTGTGATGGCCACCGATGGGAACCCGGGTATTCAGTGTCTACCGCCCGCACTTCAGGAGCACAGCCGTAAGACCTTGGTCGCAACCACCGAATCAGAGGGGACCATGGTGTTCGGCTCCTACGACAGTGAGACCTTGAAACTCATGCGAAAGCGCCACTCCCGAGAAGCGGTGAACCGCGTGGAACGCGAATTTTTGAAGGGCCTTTTGGCTCAGGCGGAACAGAACGTGAGTGGCGCGGCGCGCATCAGTGGTTTGAATCGAACCTACCTGTACCAGTTATTGAATAAACACCGAGAGTCCATAGGATTTCGGGATACCTGAAGATGAAAGGAGCTCGTCGTGTCTGATACTATTTACACGGTCGACATCGATATTCAGCCTGTCAAAACGGTGGACCAGCAGAAGGCCGTGGTTCCACTACCAGACCTCAATGAACGCGTGGATACCCATAACCTGGTCAATTTCTTTTGCTATAGCAAATTCTTGAATACCGTGGATATGAAAGACTTCACTTTACGTCCCGGAGACGGCTTCGAGATAAGGGTCAACTTGGAGAAATCATATTTCGATACAGCACCCGATTCAGTGAAATTATTAAGCTTATTGGCAGTGTTCCTGAAGCCAAAATCAGGCATCGCTGTAAGCTGGATGCCCTTTGATCACGATAAGAGCGGTAATGTGGGAAAGGTATCCGGGATCTACGATCTCACCCATGATCAGAATCCCCCCATAGAACTCGACGACTACAGCTACACATCGGTTCCTCTATACATTGACACGAAGCTGCAACACATCGAGGGTATCAAGAAATTTGCGGTCGACCTGCAGATTTACGGAACCCTGGCGTTGAATTTCTCCAAGTTGGACGTGGCGTTTTTACTCCCCTTCTCGCACGATCCACGGATGACGATTTCTTGGGGAGATTAGGGCATTGTTTGTGAATCGCCCCGGGATTGCCGAACATGCCATTACTTGGCGGGGATGGCGTCACGAAACACAAACGGTCGTCCGTCGCATGTGAAGCGATGGCTTGGAAAGAAATCGAGGGGCCTGGAAGGCCCCGCCCAACCCGCAGCGACGGCGTCACTCGTGAGATGAGGGAACCGTGCGTTCGCAGCGCTTCGATTGGAAGCAGGCTGGCCTTCTGGTTTAGGAACGCTTCTTGGCGATCACGAACCAGGTCATGCCGCTTTTGTTGAGTGACTGGCTCATGGCGATCTCGAAGCCGGCACGGGTCATGGCGCCGGTGAGGTAATCGTTGTCGAAGATTTGCACCCGCGGAATCAGGCCCAAATTGCCGCCGATCGGGAGCAACCACTTCAGGAACAGGTTCGCGCGGGCAATGCACGAGGTGCTGGAGATGAAGACCCCGCCCGGCTTCAGCAACTCGTGACAGCGGGCGATGGTGGCCTCGATGTCGGCCACCAAATGGATGACGTTCAGGCCCAGGACCACGTCGAACGATGCCGCTTGGTGGGGAAGGTCGAACACCGTCGCCTGGCTGAAAGCGACATTGGTGACGCCTTTCGCCTGTGCCTTGGTCTGGGCGATCTCGATCATCCGGAGGGACGTGTCGATGGCGATGATGTGCTTGACCCGCGCGGCGTGGGTCAGCGCCGTGGAGCCCGTACCACATCCGAATTCGAGGACGGCGGACTCCGGCGTCAGGTATTCGCGGGTAATCGCGAGCTTTTTTTCGTACGCGTCGGGATCGTCGATGGCTTTTTTGGCATAGGAGTCGGCGTGGCGGTCCCAGAAACGCACGGATTTGTCGAATCTGTTCTTCATGGCGTGGCTCTTCATGGCATCGGACCTCTCGTGTGGGATGACGCGACCCGTATCCAAGCGCACCTTGTGCCTGAGGGGCTGGCGGGCTGGGGGGCCAAGCCCAGTTTAGGCAAGTGAAGTGGCAAACGACAGAGACAATTGTGTTCGATTGTGGTACGTTTTTTTACCACCCACCCGTAACTCATCCAGGAGTGCGCGGCCATGACCACCCTTCCCGACCTCAATTGGGATCACCTGCGCGTGTTTCTCGCCGTGATGCGCTCGAACAGCCTGCGTCAGGCCGCCCAACAATTGGGCACCAGTCATCCGACGATCCGCCGGCGCTTGGCCGCGCTCGAGGCCCAGGTGGGTATTCGCCTCTTCGATCGCCGCTCCGACAGCTTGCACGTCACGCCGGAGGCCGCCGCGCTTCTGGAAAAGGCCGAACAGGTCGAGGCATCGATTCACGCCTTCGAACGCTGTGCGAGCAGTGCCGATCCGTCTCTCCAGGGCACGATTCACGTCACCGCACCGGATCTCGTGATGAGTGACTTGTTGGCGCCGGACCTGGCCGCCTTCGCGGCCCGTTGGCCGCAAATCACGCTTCGCATCGAAACCAGCTACGAACTTGCCGATTTGGGGAGGCGCGAGGCCGACATCGCTTTCCGGTTGGTGTCCCCCGAGACCGTGCTCAACCACGAGTTGGCCGGGCGCAAGGCCGCCACCACCTACGCGGCGGTGTATGGCCGTGGCCGTCAGTGGATCGGATGGCCGGACCGGGAGCGCCAGCTTCAGTGGATTCGCAAGACGCCGTTCCGCGACTACCCCATCCACTGCGTGCTCAGCAACGTCTACCTGATGCGGGCCGCCTGTATCGCGGGGATGGGGTTGGCGATCTTGCCCTGTTTCATGGCCGAGCCCTATCTGGAACGGCGCACGCAGCCCGAGCCCGGTGGCGACCTGTGGGTGTTGGTGCACCCCGATCTGCGTCGCAATGCGCGCCTGCGCCTGTTTCGCGACCAAATGTTCGAAGCCATCAAGCGGCGCGAACCTCAATTGAAGGGCACCGCGAGCAATGAGCCTGAAGTCTGCGAGGGTTCCTAAGCCGCTCTCCATTCGTACTCCCTCGAAACCAATCCGCCTGGTGTTCCCGAATGCCGAGAGATTCGTCGTGCCTGGTAGGTTGGCCGGCCCGGCCGACATTTATTGACGAACTCCCCGAACATTCGCCTGTTTTGATTTTTAGCTTTACCTTCGAGCTTTACAGAGTTTGTTTCATAAGAGCCACGAACAAACGGGGCGTGCGCCTAGCTTGATTTCGAGAAAGAAACAACGCGAAGCGAACCAGCATGGTGATCCCGGATGCCTGAGAGGGTCGTCGTGCCAGGTAGGTGCGACCGCCGGTCGCACATTCCGAAGCCGAATGCTTCAATGCTCTCGCAATGGGCTGTATTTCTCTCTCTCAAGTCTCGAACCTACGATGCGCGGATCGCTTCGAAAAGTTCAGCCGGCGGCTGAACCTACCGGGCACAACGAATCTCTCGGCATTCGGGCACTCCGAGCAACTTTGTTTCAAGAGAGTTCACGGAGATCACAGAGCGGCACACCGGCCACTGGGTTTCAGGTCAGAAACGAATCGAAGCGAAACGCTAGGGAGTTCCCGCATTTGTGAGAGGGGCGTCGTGCCTGGCAGGTTGGCCCGCTGGGCCGACACTTCGAAGCGATCCGTGCTTCGCAAGATCGAGTGGTAAAAGAGCGAAGCGGATAAATCGGGCCTAAAAATCTCTCGATGATCGATTTTGAACCCTTCTAGATCGCTTCGATTGGTTGAGCAGGGCTTTACGTCGCTTATGCGAATGCGGGTTCTCCATTCTGATTCGCTTCGCGTCGTTTCTTTCTCGAAATCGAGCTGGGTGTGCCCGCTGCGGAGGGCCCGGCACGGAGCAAGGAACCGACCTGGCGGCCGGTTCCTTGCGCTCAGTGAGACAGGCGGTCGCGGATCTGGGCCAGGAACGAGGCCGTGTCCGTCGGCGATTCCAGGTAGTAGCGGGCGTAGGTGTTGGGCTTGCCCACGTGGATCGAGAGGTTGTGGTCCGGAAACACCTTGTACATGGATTCGTCCGTGGTGTCGTCGCCCAGCGTCAGGAACACGTCGGTACCCTGCTGGAATCCGTGTCGATCCAGGATGGTTTCGGTCGCCTGGCCCTTGTCCGCCACGATCGGCCGCACCTCCACCGTCTTCTTGCCGTGGAAGACCGAGAGCGCCGTCTTCCCCAACAATTGTTGTAGCGACTCGATCAGGACCTTGGCCTGCGATTCGGCGAACAACGGCTCCGCCTGGCGGTAGTGGAGCACCAGGCAGGCCTGCTTCTCCTCGATGTGCGAACCCGGCACGAAGCGCGTGAACATCTCGAACAGGTGGCGCACCTCGTCCTTCGTGTCCGAATGGTCTTCCACGTCGATCAGGTACTCCCAATCCACCTCGCCGCGCGACTGGATGAAGATGCCGTGCTCCGACACGATGTTGATCGGCAGGCTGGGGAAGTACTGTTCGCAATACTCCTTGGGTCGTCCGGTGACCAGGGTGACGTGCAGGCGTCCGAACTGGCCGAACTGGCGCAGGATGTCGAGCACGTGGTTCGGCGGAATCGCCAACTCGGGCCGCTTGGCGATCGGCGTGATGGTGCCGTCGTTGTCGAGGAACACGAAGATGCGACCGGCGCGGTCCAGTTGGCCGAGCACCTCCTCGCGCATCGACTCGACCAGCTTGACCGAGCGCTCGACGCGGTTTTCGTAACACTTGCGCCAGCTCTCCATGAAGGTCGAGCACCAGGAGTCGTTGTCGAACGCGACGATCCGCTTGCGCAGGCCGCGCATCCGGTGGCGTCGCTCCTCGCGCGGCATGACCGCGGCACGCAGCAACGTGGCGGCCATCTCCTCCACGTCGTAGGGATTGACCGACAACGCTTCGCCCATTTCCGCCGCCGCTCCGGCCAGTTCGCTCAGGACCACGACGCCGTCCTCGTCGTCGTGGGCGGCCACGAATTCCTTGCAGACCAGGTTGAGACCGTCGCGCAGCGGTGTGACCAACGCGATCTGGGCCTTGCGGTACAGCGCGATCACCTCGCGATGGCCGAGCGACCGGTACATGTAGTGGATCGGCGTGTAGCCGGGCCGGCCGAACTCGCCGTTGAGCTGGCCCACCAGCCGTTCCACCCGGGCCCGCAGGTCGCCGTAGCTTGGGATCTTTTGGCGTGAAGGCACGCATAACTGGACCAGCACCGCCTTGCCGACGTACTCGGGATTGTGGCGCAGGAAGCTGCCGAAGGCCTCCAGTCGCTCGGGAATCCCTTTGGTGTAGTCCAACCGGTCGATGCCCAGCATGACCAGTTCCGCATCCAACTCGGGGAACAGCTCCTGCTCCGGAGCCAGGGTGTCCAACTCCTTGCAGGTGTCCACGATCGAAGCCACGTCCACCCCGAGCGGGAAGGCCCCGATCTTGATCAGGCGGTCGCCGTGATTGACCTCGTCCATGTAGCTGTCGCACCCCAACAGCCGGACGGCGCTGGATACGAAATGTCGCACGTAGTCGTAGGTGTGAAAACCGATGAGGTCCGCCCCGAGCAACCCTTTCAGCAGGAGGTCGCGATTCGGCAGGGTCCGAAAGATTTCGGACGAGGGGAAGGGGATGTGGTGGAAATAGGCGATGCGCAGATCCGGCGCGGCCTCGCGCAACATGGCGGGCACCAGCATGAGCTGGTAGTCCTGCACCCAAACCCAATCACCCGGTTTGGCGAGTTCCAGGATGGTGTCGGCGAAAGCTCGGTTCGCCTGTGTGTATGCCCGCCAATCCTGGACCTGGTAGTGCATGGAAGCGGGAAAATAATGGAACAGCGGCCAAATCGCGTTGTTGGCCATGCCCTGGTAATAGCCTTCGTAGGTTTCGCGCTCGATGGGAACCGGCAGCAGGCGGTCCGGTTCCAGCTTGGCCTTCAGTTTGGCATATCCTTCCGCGTCGAACACGCCGCCGTGGCCGACCCACCAGGTGAGTGAACGTTCGTGAATGCCGCGCAGGCCGGCCACCAGGCCGCCCGCACTGCGCTGAATGTGAAAGCCTCCGTCGGTCGTCTTGACCGTGATGGGTAGTCGATTGGAAACAATGATGATCGGGTGCTTTTCTTCAGGGTTGGGGGAGTTCGTGTCATGCATCTGCAGTTTCCTTTGTCTCGAAATGGAGGAGGGTCCTCCGCCTGGACCGATGACGTGAGGGACGCTCGGACCCGGTGCCGGTTCTTGGTGGGGAAATGATGGGTCGACATCGATGGATGGGGGAATCGAACGTCGCATCGTCGCGTTCATCGCGCTTGGCGGGATTGACGGGTGCCGTGCCCGTGGCCCGACTGCCAGCACGTCGGCCCGAGGCATGGATGGGGGAAAGAGGGGGTTGTTGGGGAGTGCGCCCGCGTCGGGAAGAGGGTGGGGGCCCCTCAGTGGCGGAATCGCGACGGGTGGAAGAACCCGAGACCGGAGTCTTTGCGGGCGAGCGCAAAGGCCGCGTTGATCAGGCCCACATGTGAATAGGTCTGCGGGAAATTGCCCCACAGTTTGCCGGTGGCGGGGTCCAGATCCTCACTGTACAGACCCAGCGGATTGCCCAGGCTCAACAGTTTGCGGAACAGGGCCTCGCCTTCCTCGCGGCGACCGAGCCGTGCATAGGCTTCGGCCAGCCAGAACGAGCAGATCAGGAAGGCGTTTTCGGTGGATCCGAAGTCGTCGACCATCGTGTAGCGATGGATCAGCCCGTCTCCGGCCGAGAGCCCGGAGGCGATCGCGTCCAGATGGAGATTGGCGCGCGGGTCGTCGGCGCCGAGGTAGCCGAGATTGATCATCATCAGCAGCGACGCGTCCAGCGCTTCCACGTCCGCGGCGATGGTGAAGGCCTGGATGCGGTCGTTCCAGCACCGCGTATCGATGAGTTCCCGCGCCTGGCGGTGGAGCCGGGTGGCGCGTTCGTGGAGTTCGTCGAGCCGGTGGGCCTCCGCGATCTGGCAGGCCATGATCGCACCCGCCCAATGCATCAGCAACGTGAAGGTATGCAGTTGGGCGATGCCGCGAAATTCCCAGAGCCCCGCATCCTTGGCCTCGAGATAGGTCTCGATGCGATCCACCAGATGCGTCAACAGGCTGTGCGGCACGTTGTCGTCGCCGTCCATGAAGCGCTGGTCCAGGAAGAGCTGGCTGATGGCCAGCACCAATTCGCCGTACACGTCGTGCTGCAGGTGTTCGAACGCCTGGTTGCCGATGCGCACCGGTTTGTGGTTCTGGTAGCCGCTCAGGTGGCCGAGGATCCGTTCGGTGAGTTGCGCTTCGCCCGAGATGCCGTAGACCGGTTGCAGGCGTTCCCGGTACCGCTGCGAGGTTTCGGTCAAATTGCGCAGGTACAACACGAACCCTTCCAGCTCTTCGAACTGGGTCAACCGTTGCAGCGCCATTAGCGAGAACATCGCGTCGCGCATCCAGCAGAACCGGTAATCCCAGTTGCGCTCCGTCCCTTGCGCTTCGGGGATGCTGGTCGTCGTGCTGGCGATGATGGCGCCGGTGTCTTCGAATTGGTGGATTTTCAGGACCAGTGCCGAGCGAATCACCGATTCCTGGTACTCCAGCGGCAGGTAGCAGTGTTTGACCCAGGTTCGCCAATAGGCGCAGGTCCGCTCGAAGAACTCCTTGCTCGTGTGGATCAGGTTGGCCTCGAGCGGTTCGCCATAGGAGAGCACGAAGTACAGCGGTTGGCGCAGGACCATCGGCCGTCGTTCCGAAATCATGTTGAGCGAGGCGTTGGTGGTGAGCCGAAGCTCCAGGGGCAGGTCCTTGAAGCTGATGTGGTTGGAGCCGAACACCGGCTTCGGGGTGATTCGGCCGTAGTCGTAGGTGGGCGACAGGTCCACCTTGACGACCGGTTCGCCCGTCAGGGGACGCACGATGCGGAACAACTTGGTGGGTTTGTGATAGCGCTCGAACAGAATGAAGCGCGGCGCGAAGTCGATCACCTCGAAGCTGCCCTTGTCCGTCTCGAAGACCGTGCGCAACACGTTGGTGTTGGCCAGGTAGTTCTGTTTGCCACGCGTTCCGTCACCCGGGCTGATGCGGAAACGGCCACCCTTCATCGGGTCCAGCAGACCACCGAACGCGAAGCTCGAATCGAGTCGCGGCCAACAGAGCCAGACCACGTCTCCGTAAGTGTCGATCAGCGCGTTGTATTGGCAATTTCCGATAATCCCGTAATCCATCGAGAGCCCCTTTCGCGTCGATCGGACGGGAGGCGATCCCGCCCATGAGTGAGGTCGTTCAGTAGGTCGTGGACCCCATTCTAGAAAAAATGCCGCAGGAGGGCTAGGGCGGATGACGCAGGGCGGCAAGAGTTGGCAGTTCTTGAGAGTGGAAAAGTATATGCTTTTCCAATGATTTAAGGCATTCTTTTGCGATTTGGCCGTGAATCGGATGTCACTGCCTGACGATACGCGTCGAAGTCAGTTGGCCACGAGCAGGTCTTCGGACGGCGGGTTCGCCAACTCGTGCGTCAGGTGCCCGAGCGTCTTGAACGCGTTCTCCACCCGGGTATCCCAATGCACCCCGCAGTTGAGGCGGATGTGGTTGTTGTATTGATCGTCGGCCGAGAACAGTCGGCCGGGGGCGATGCTGACGCCGCGGTCCAGCGCTTCGCGGTACAAGCACATCGCGTTGACTTCCGCGGGAAGTTCGACCCACAGCACGAAGCCGCCGAGGGGGCGGGTGGCCTTGGTTTCGGGCGGGAACCATTCACCGATGGCCTGGATTGCCCGGCTCAGCGACGCGCAGAAGACGCGGCGCATGCGGCGAATGGCGTGATCGTAGCCGCCCTTGCGCATGAACTCGGCGATCGCCTGCTGTTGCGGGATGGCCGTGGCCAGCGAGTGGCCCAATTTGGCGCGCTGCACCTGGCGGAAGAACCGACCCGGCGCCACCCAGCCGATGCGGAGCTCGGGGGTCAGGGTCTTGGAGAAGGACGAACAGGTCAGCACCCAACCATCCCTGTCGTGTTTCTTCAGCAAATCGGGCGGGGGCGCCTCGAAGCTCAATTCCCCGTAGAGGTCGTCCTCGATGATGGGTACCTGGTGTCGGGTGCAGAGCGCGACCAGGTCGGCGCGGTCCGCTTCGGGCATGACGCAGCCTAGTGGGTTGTGAAACGAAGGCTGGACGAGCACCGCCTTGATGTCGTTGTGCTGCATGATGCGCTCGAGCGATGTGACCTGAATGCCTTCCGTGGGGCAGGTGGGGATCTCCAGCGCGCGCATGCCCAGGCACTCGATGATTTGCAGTGTGCCGAAATAGGTCGGCGACTCCACCGCGATCACATCGCCCGCTTTCGCCACCGCGCTGAGACAGAGCGTGATCGCTTCCGTGGCGCCGCAGGTGATCATGATGTCGTCGTCGGTCAGGTTGACCCCGCGGGGATAGACGCGGCGGGCGATCTGGTGACGCAGGGCGCGAATGCCGCGGGGGCACACGTAGTGTTTCGGATCCACGGCTTTGGAGCGCGCCGCGGCGGCCAGGAAACCGTAGATCTTTTCTCGCGGCAACAGGTCGCCGGCCGGGATGGCGGCGCCCAGCGGCACGATCGAGGAGCACGAGACCGAATCGAAGAATTCCAGCAGGAAATCCGAGATGTCCACTTCGCAGGGGTTGGACCGCGGCTCCGTCAGGCGCGGCCGGTTGGGCTGCATGAAAATCTGGGGGCGCACGTAGAAACCCGATTGGGGTTTGGCTTCCACCAGACCCTGATCTTCCAGCAGGCGATAGGCCTGTAAAATGGTGGTCGCGCTGATTTTCTTCTGCTGTTTGAGCTTGCGCACCGAGGGCAGCCGCTCTCCTGGCGCGAAGGTGCCCGCGCGAATCAGGCCGGAAAGTTCGCACACCAGTTGTTCGTAACGGAATCGCGCGGGGTCGTCGGAGGATTTGGGAGGCATCTCGGACTTCTCCTTCGAGAACTGTTATGGTGGAAAATGGATTCGACTGAATCTGTTCCCTTTTCCTTTCTTTACTTATATTAGAGAGATCCTAGAAGCGCAAGTTCGATATGCGGCCCGCGATCTCCCTCCGGGCCGGATTTTTTCTGGTCGCCCGCAGCCGCCGTCGGGTGGCCTGTCCCGAAAAGCGTTCCGGTGGGAAGACCTTTTGGCGCTCCAAATTAAAAATTCGAACGAGGTTGAGACATGCAACTGAAGCTCTTTCAAGTAGACGCCTTTACCAGTGAGCTGTTCGGCGGCAATCCCGCAGCGGTCGTGCCCTTGACCCAGTGGTTGCCGGACGAGTTGATGGTCCGCATCGCCATGGAAAACAATCTGTCCGAAACCGTCTTTTTCGTTCCCGAAGCCCACGCTTCGGCTGGTGACTTCCGGTTCCGCTGGTTCACGCCGAGTGCGGAGGTCGACCTGTGCGGGCACGCCTCGCTGGCTGCCGCGCACGTGCTTTGGCGGCACCTGGACTTTCCCGGCCAGGAAATTCGGATTCAGAGCATGTCGGGTCCCTTGTCCGTCACGCGCGAGGGGGACGGCATCAGTTTGGACTTTCCGGCCCGTCCGGGCGAACCGGTGGCTCTCGATCCGCGTTGGGGTGCGGCCATGGGTGCGATGCCGGTCGCGGCGATCTCCGACCGGAAGTTGATGCTGGTCTACGAGTCGCGCGAGCAGGTGGCCGCATTGACGCCGGACATGGCGGCCCTGAGCGAGTTCGATCACCTCGGCGTCATCGCCACGGCGCCGGCGGAGGAAGCGGGCTTCGATTTCGTCAGCCGGTTCTTCGCGCCCAAGATCGGCATCCCGGAGGATCCGGCCACGGGCGCCGCGCACTGCACCCTGATTCCCTATTGGGCGGAGCGGCTGGGCACGCAGACGTTGGCCGCGCGCCAGATATCGCCGCGCGGCGCCGTGTTGCGCTGCGTGAATCGCGGCGACCGGGTGACCATCACGGGTCAGGCCGTCACCTATCTGGAAGGCAAGATCTACCTCTGATTCATCCGGTGGACGCCGACGTCAGCGATACACGATACTTTCACCGAATTCGAAATCTTCAATTCGGTCGAGAGAATGTCCCTGGTGTGCCGCCTCGTTGAGGGCCTGCATGTAACCTGACATGGAGGCAACTGCGAAGACGCCTCTACGCCTGTCGGGATCCCGGGCCCAGCGATGACCGAGAAGCCTGGCTATGGCGTAGGTCGGCTCGGCGGATAGCCGGTACTGGCCCACGATCGATTCTCCATCGTGGAGTTGGTAGGTTTCCGGGATGGTGACTTGGGGAAAGCTCGCTTCGAAAAAGGCGATTGGCGCGAAAAGGGTCAACCGTTCGGCCATCTCGGAATCGTAGCCCTGGGCGATCAGTGCTTCGGCAACATCCTGGGGGAGATCTTCGTCGGCGCTCATCACCGCCAAAGCTTCGGCCATCGTGGCGATCTCGGGATGTTGGGTCTTCTGCTTCGGCTGCTTGTGAAGTACCGCGAAATGTCGTACGGAATAAGGCGTTTGTCGCCGTTGCCAGGCCAGTTCGCTCAAAGCGTTCTGGCCATCCGGACAGATGACGTTGTCGATGAGGAATTCCTCGATCGAAGGCGAATCCGATCCCCGTTCACAATGAAAACAGCGAACCCAATGGGTTTCGCCATGAGTGGGCTGGTGGTCTCTCAACGTCTGGCGAATCGTGCCGAGCAGGTCATCGGGAACGTCGGGAGATGGGTTGGCGCCACCGCCGTAGTCCCGAAAACCCAAGGGGCCCAGATGCCATTCCCAGGTTCCTGTTTCCGTCTCCATGCGCTCGATCTCCACCTGACCCTCTTCGGTCGTGCCGTAAAACGCCGAAAGCAACACGTGCAGGGAATTGGCCTGGAAGTTGACGAACGCATCGTGCAAGCGATCCTGGCCGGAGCTGCCCAGGCCTGCGAATCCTTCGATCAGCATTCCGGAACCGGGAACGAAGAGCGAGATCTCCAGCAGGCTCGCGGCATTGGGACCTTGATCGTGAAAGTGGGCTTGGATGGCCGGGAAATCCGGCCCGAGAACGACCCAATCGCCGCGTACGGAGGCCTTTAGACCGTGCGCCTCGAAGGCTTGGGCCAACAAGTCGGTGGCGCTGAATTGCTTCTGGTGGTCGCGAGAGGCATGATCGGCGATGTGCCGGTCGGGAACATCGGTCTTTTTGTTCTTTTTCTTTTTGAACCACTTGAAAACCATCGATCCTCCAGAAAGTCGTGAATCCCATTTCAACCGTCCTGTCCCTATGAGCAGGAGAGCGGCTGCAGATAGCCAAGGACTCTTTACCTGAAGGGCGGCAGTTCTCGACAAATGGTTCACGGGGCCTTGTAAGCGCATTGTATCAAAGTTCTTGCAGGTGACTGTCCCCAAGGGCCCTTGCACCAAGGGCCCTCGAAAAGTCTATGAGCAAGAAGTGCCCGATAGAATCCTGAAAGTGGGTGGTCCCGCGGCATCAAAAGAGGCTCTTCTAAATGTGCTGCATGATATCCGTGTGGAGTTGCTCCCAGGGGCTCTTCGACTCAATAAGTGGTGATCTGTTGAAAAGGGCATGCACTTTTCAACTTAAAGATAGTGCGCATCTTTACACTAAAAAGACCTCATTTAGACTAGCCGTCTTGGCGGCTAGGAACATGCGGTGTTTTTGATCGAAGCTTCGCTGTCCGTGCCATCAAGCTCAATTCCGCGATTCCCTAGTGTATTGGCTTGATGGTGACCGAGGTGTGGGGGATAATTTGCACTGCCAATCCCGGAAGATTCAAGGGTCGATTCCTGATCAGGAAATTGTAAGGAGATTTTGATGACTATATATCATTGGTATAGTGGAGAAAAATACGCTGGTTATGAATGTGCAGATGAAGAGTACGGGGATAAACTCCTTTTTCGAAAGGTTGAACTGGATATTAATTCCTGGATTCCTCCACGTTTGAAAATGGGCCCGGGCCCCCGAAAAAAAGGTGATTGTCATATTTATCCCGGCCTTATTCCCCCATGGATTATTTTGAGTCAACGCGCCACTCTGGAGTTGGAACCGTTTTTAAAAAATGCCGGTGATTTGTTGCCCGTCATCTTGGAAGATCGTCCCGATGAGCCTTTTTTTGTCTTTATCTGCCGAACAGTTATCGATTGTTTAGACACGGAGAAAACCACCGATGTTCTCACAAAGCCGATATTCCAAGATGATATCAAACTGGAAAGCCAGGTCTTTAGTATCCCTCAGGCCCACATGAGAAACTATGTCTCTAACCTATTTGTTGAAAAAGTTGTTGAGGCAAAGCTCAGGGGTTTTTCATTTACTCGAGAATATATGGATCCTAATGGGATTGTGACCTAAAAAGACGCCTTTCGCTGTGATCTCCTGCGAAAATGGAACCTCTTAATTCACCTGGTTGGATTCTCGATGGGTACCATCGCGGTCAACCGAATGCTCGATTGTTCACCGTTCGCGGCCAATCCTGAAAGGATGGCCGGCCGTATGTTTGGACCACAACCTGATTAAAACGCGGACCGGAGGTCCGCCACCAGCGGGCGTCCTGAAGGGACGACACAGTACAGCGAAGGCGGTCCGGCGATCCGGTTAAGGAGGCAGCGCCGACGCAACCCTGATTGTTGGGGGTTCCCGAACCCCAGCCCCAACGGGGCGGAACGATGCGGGCCGTCGCGGAGTTGACGTCACCTTCGAGGAGCCCTTCGCGGAGCCGCCCCTTCAGGGCTGGAGTTCGGGCTCCTCGAACAACCAGGGTTGCGTCGTCGTCCCGACTCCTTAACCCTTCGCTGCCATGTATGACCCTTACAGGGTCCCTGCTGGTGGCGGGCCGTTGGCCCGCGTTTTAAATAAGTTGTGGTCCAGAGGGACGTCCGGTCGCACCTTCAGCGCGACCCGGAACAGGTGCCCATCCCGAGAGACGTCCGGTCGCACCTTCAGCGCGACCCGGAGCAGGTGCCCATCCCAATCTTGCGGTATGCTGGGATGGGTACCATCGCGGTCAACCGAATGCTCGATTGTTCACCGTTCGCGGCCAATCCTGAAGGGATGGCCGGCCGTATGTTTGGACCACCATTCATAAAAACGCGTGCCGTCGGCACGCCACCAGCGGGCGTCCTGAAGGGACGACACAGTACAGCGAAGGGTTAAGGAGGCAGCGCCGACGCAACCCTGGTTGTTGGGAGTTCCCGAGCCCCAGCCCTGGAGGGGCGGGACTACGAAGCACCTCACCGGAATTCACGCCAACTCCGGGAGCCCTTCGCGGAACCGTGTCAGCGAGGCCCGAAATTACCGCCCCACCAGGTCCTCCGCGAAATGGTCGAGGAACTGGTGGTACACCCTGTCGAATACCCGTTCCAGGCCCGCGTTGGTGCCCCGCATCTGGTTGACCACGCCGGCCGCCCACTCGAAATAGTTGCGGCAGCGCCCCGGTGTCCATCTCACCGGTGTGCTGCGTGCGATGTCGCGCAGGTTGCTGATCTTGTCGCCGAGCTTGATCAGCTTGGCGCCGTGACTGATCTCGGCGGCCTTGGCCAGTTGGGCCGCTTTGCGCTCGTGACGGGAGAGGCTGGTATCGTCGGTGACCTCTTCCACGTACCGCGCCACCGCATGCCCGAACGCCAGCTTGATCTCGTCCATCGTCGTGTCGGTGTCCTCCACCGTGTCGTGCAGGATGGCGGCGGTCAACACGTCGATGTCGTGAACCTCGCCCTCGAACCACAGGATGTGGGCCACGTCGAGGGGATGGTTGATGTACGGGGTGCCACGGGGGTCCTTGCGGCGCTGATCGCGATGCTTGTGTGCGGCAAAGTGCATCGCTTGCAGTAATTTGCCCGAAATCATGATGTCTGCGGCGGTGTGCATAGCTGTTTCCTGTCCGGTTGGAATCGTTGCCGTGTGGGGACGGATATGACCAAAAAGGCCGGAAGGCGGGATCTAAGAGAATCAGGCCGGGAAACGCTCTGCCTGTTCGCGCAGGATCAGGGAAGATCGGGTTGGGACACCGTCGACGCCCAGGGGAGGGGCGACGATGGATCTCGCGACGCTTTCTTTAGAACACCTATCGGACCTCGTTCCCCATTTCCCAAGAAATAATTTGGGGGGAACGCGCGCCGGTGTGGGCGCGATCACCCACGCCGGCGACACGCTGGAACCGAGGTGGTCAGCGTGCACTGCCACCGATGTCACGGCGATAATGCTTGCCGTCGAACTTGACTTCCTCGACCTGGCGATAGGCCTTGGTGCGCGCGGTTTCCAGATCTTCGCCCCAGGCCGTGACACCCATGACGCGACCGCCCGCGGTTTCCAGGGTACCGTCCTGGCAGCGCTTGGTTCCGGCGTGGAAGATCTTGGTGTCCATGGCGGGGGCCAGCCCCGAGATGGTGTCGCCCTTGCGCGGTGACACCGGGTAACCCTCGGCCGCCAGGACCACACAGGCCGCCGAATCGTCGCGCCAGCCGTGCGGCCGGCTGGTGTCCAGTTTGCCGCGGGCCGCCTCGTGGAGTACCGGCAACAGGTCGAAATCCAGCAGCGGCATGATCACCTGGGTTTCGGGGTCGCCGAAGCGGACGTTGAATTCCAGCACCTTGGGCCCGTTCCAGGTCAACATCAAGCCGGCGAAGAGCACGCCCCGGAACGGGTGACCCTGGTCGCGCAGGTAGTTCAGGACGGGGATGCACACGTCGTTCTGAATGGTGTCGGCCAGCTCCGGCGTGACCAACGGGCTGGGGGCATAGGTGCCCATGCCGCCCGTGTTGGGGCCTTTGCCGTCCTCGTAGAGGGTTTTGTGATCCTGGGCGGAAATGAGCGGCAGGAAGCGTTCGCCGTCGCTGATCAGGTGGAAGGACACTTCGGTGCCGGTCAGGAACTCTTCGATGACGACCGAGTCGCCGGCCTTGCCGAATCGCTTGTCGGCCATGGCTTCCTGCAGGGCCGCCTGGGTTTGCGCCAGGTCCTGACAGATGGTGACGCCCTTGCCGCCGGCCAGGCCGTCGGCCTTGACCACCAGCGGATGGGGCTGCGATTCCGCGTAGGCGAGGGCCTCTTCCAAATCCTCGAAGGCGCGGTAGGTGGCGGTGGGCACCCCGGTCGCCTCCATGACTTCCTTGGCGAAGGTCTTGGAGCCCTCCAGACGGGCGGCGGCCTGATCGGGTCCGAAACAGGGGACGCCGATCGAATTGAGCTTGTCGGCCAAGCCATCGACCAAGGGCTGCTCGGGGCCGACGATCACCAAATGGATGCCTTCTTCGGCGGCGAACGCGGTGATCTCGGCGTGATTGGAAAGCTTGAGGTTGGTACCCAGTTCGGCGGTGCCGGGGTTACCTGGCGCGAAGTAGAGACGCGGAAGGGTGGGAGACTGTGAGAGTTTCCAGCCGAGTGCATGCTCGCGACCGCCGGAACCGATAATCAAAACCTTCATGTGAACCCTCTGGTTAGCTGTATCGCGACCGAGACCGCCTGTGTCGACCCCGGTCGCCAATTCGTGTTTCGATGAAGTGTGCCGGAACCGGGCCCGGCCCAGAGCCGGACCGCGGGACTCGTGCGCGTCAGGTCAATTCGATGCCCATGGCCAGCCCGTTGCCGCCGCCCATGCAGAGCGACGCCACGCCGCGCTCGAGGTCGTGCTGCTTGAGGGCGTAGATCAGGGTGGTCAGGATGCGCGCGCCGGATGCACCGATCGGGTGACCCAACGCCACGGCGCCGCCGTGCACGTTCACCTTGGCCTGGTCCACCTTCAATTCCTTGGTGACCGCGCAGGCCTGAACGGCGAAGGCCTCGTTGAACTCGAAGAGATCCACGTCCTCGGGGGTCCAGCCGGTCTTTTCGAAGAGCTTGGAGGTGGCGGGCACCGGCGTCATCATGACCCATTCGGGGGCCAGGCCGGCGGTGGTGTAGGCGGCGATGCGGGCCAGGGGCTTCAGGCCCAGTTCCTGTGCCTTTTCGGCCGACATGACGACCACGGCGCTGGCGCCGTCGTTGATGCTGGAGGCGTTGCCTGCCGTGACGCTGCCGCCCTTCTTGAACGCCGCGCGCATTTTGGCAAGGCCTTCATAGCTGCTCTTGGGTCGCGGCGATTCGTCCTGGTCGACCACGATCGGATCGCCTTTGCGTTGGGGCACTTCCACCGGTACGATCTCTTCCTTGAAGCGACCGGCCTCCATCGCCGCCACGGCCTTCTGCTGCGAGGCCAACGCGTATTCGTCCATCTGCTCGCGGCTGACCTCGTACTTGTCGGCGACCAGCTCGCCGGTCATGCCCATGTGGAAATCGTTGTAGATGTCCCAAAGCCCGTCGTTGATCATCGAATCGACCACCTGCTGGTGACCCATGCGCATGCCGGCACGCGCTTTGGGCAACAGGTAGGGCGCGTTGGTCATGGATTCCATGCCGCCGGCGACGGCCACGTCGTAGTCGCCGGCCTTGATGGCCTGGGCGGCCAGCATGATGGCCTTGAGGCCCGAACCACAGACCTTGTTGATCGTGAACGCGCCCACGGACTCGGGGATGCCGGCGTGGATCAGCACCTGGCGGGCGGGGTTCTGGCCCAGTCCCGCGGGCAGCACGTTGCCCATGATGACTTCTTCCACGACTTCCGGCTTGATGCCGGCGCGTTCCATGGCGGCCTTGACGGCGACCGTGCCCAACTGCACGGCGCTCAACCCGCTGAAGGCGCCTTGAAAGGAACCGATCGGGGTGCGTACGGCACTGACGATAACGACTTCTCTGGTCATGACAAACTCCTGGTAATCGACTTGGTAGTAATGGGGTTCTCGAAACTTCGCAAAAGGGCGTTGGCCGGCGCCGCGCGATGAGGGCGCGGTTTCGGCGAGGTCGGCACCGGTCGCGCAGGGGACCGAGCCCGTGGCCCGCCCGCCTGGCGGGGCGAACCTCAGCGCACTTGTTTTTCGATGGTGGCTTGATCGTTGAGGTAGGGACGCAGCGCGTCGGGCACGCGAATGCGTCCGTCCGCCATTTGGTAGTTCTCCAGAATGGCAACCAGCGTGCGGCCCACCGCAAGCCCGCTGCCGTTGAGGGTATGGACGAAGCCCTTGCCCGATGCGCCCTTGTAGCGAATCTTGGCGCGCCGGGCTTGGAAATCTTTGAAGTTGCTACAGCTCGAGATTTCGCGGTACTTGCCCTGGCCGGGCAGCCACACCTCCAGGTCGTAGCACTTGGACGCCGCGAAACTGATGTCGCCCGAGCACAGCGCCATGACCCGGTAGGGCAGTGCCAAACGGCGCAGGATTTCCTCGGCGTCGTCGCGCAGGCCCTCCAGCTCGGCGTCGCTGCGGTCCGGGTGGACGAACTTGACCATTTCGACCTTGTTGAACTGGTGCTGGCGGATCAGGCCGCGGGTATCCTTCCCGTAGGAGCCGGCCTCGGATCGGAAGCACGGCGTAAACGCCTGGTAGTGAAAAGGTAATTCTTCTTCTTTGAGCATTTCGTCGCGGTGCAGGTTGGTCACCGGAACTTCCGCCGTGGGAATCAAGTAATAGTGGGTCCCGGCCAACTGAAAGACGTCCTCTTTCATCTTGGGGAATTGACCCGTGCCGAACATGCTGTCGTCGTTGACGATGAAGGGGGGCATCACTTCGAAGTAGCCCTGCTCGGCGTGGACGTCGCACATGAAATTGATGAGGGCGCGTTCCAGGCGGGCGCCGTCGCCGCGGAGGACGGTGAAGCGCGCACCGGTCACCTTGGTGGCGCGCTCGAAATCCAGGATACCCAGGGCGGTACCCAGGTCCACGTGATCCTTGGGTTCGAAATCGAAGCGGGTGGGTTCCCCGTGTTGGGAGATCTCGACGTTGTCGTCCTCGCCGGCACCGATCGGGGTCTGGGGATCGAGCATGTTGGGAATGCGGGCGAGCAGGGCGTTCAGCTCCTCGACGACCTCGGCCAGTTCCGCATCCATCTCCTTGATGCGCTCGCCGATGCGGCCGACTTCTTCCTTGATCGGACCCGGATCCTCGCCGGCCTTCATCATGCGGCCGATGTCCTTGGACTTGTTCTTGCGGTCGGCCTTGAGTTGATCGGCTTCGGTGATCAGGTCGCGGCGTTTCTGATCCAACGCATTGAATGCGGAGAGATCCAGCTCGTTGTGGCGCGCCTCGAGCATAGCCTGAACGGCTTCAAAGTCATCGCGCAGCAATTTGACGTCGAGCATGTATTTGGTCCTCTGGTTCCTAGATTTACGGCGATCGAAGCGGCAACTTCGGCGCGTCGCACCCGTGCGGTGCGGCTCCCGCGTCGCGGAGGTGCCGGCCTGAATCGCGGGGACGTACCCCGGTTTGCCCATAGCATAGCCTTCCCGCGCGTGCATTCCAAGCGGTTGCTGGCCGGGTTTTCGGGGGCGGGGTTTTCCCGCGGGTTTTTTGCCGCGATGTGCGGCGACGCTCACATCAGGACCCGTTGGCGCTGGCCTTGCCAATTGCCCTTGCTGGTGCGGAAACAGCCGGCGATGGCGTGGCCGCACAGGCCGCAGGTACCGCCGTCGCCGATGCGGTAGACGCCGAGCTGATACCAGTCGCGTTCGATGACCACCTCGCCGCAACCGGGACAGTAGGTACTGCCGGCGCGCCAGTTGTGGACGTTGCCCACATAGGCGTAGTGGATGCCTTTCGACAACGCGATGTCGCGAGCGCGCAACAGGGTTTCGGCCGGGGTGCGCGACTTGTCGAGCATGCGGAAGTCGGGGTGGAAGGCGGTGAAGTGCAGCGGGACGTCGAGGCCCAGGTTCTCGACGACCCACTCGCTCAACTTGTGGAGTTCCTCGTCGCTGTCGTTCTCGCCGGGGATCAGCAGGGTGGTGATTTCGAACCAGACGTCGGTTTCGTGTTTCAGGTATTTCAGCGTTTCCAGCACCGGTTCCAGCGCGCCGAAACAGATCTTCTTGTAGAACTGCTGGCTGAAGGCCTTGAGGTCGATGTTGGCCGCATCGATGTAGCGATAGAAATCGGTGCGGGCGGCTTCGGTAATGTACCCGGCGCTGACGACCACCGTCTTGACACCGGCCTCGCGACAGGCCTGGGCGGTGTCGATGGCGTATTCGGCGAAAATGACGGGATCGTTGTAGGTGAAGGCCACCGATTCGCAACCGGCGTCGAGTGCGGCCTCGGCGATGCCGCGCGGGGTGGCGCGGCTGGCCAGTTTATCCATCGACCTGGATTTACTGATGTCCCAGTTCTGGCAGAATTTGCAACCGAGATTGCAGCCGGCGGTCCCGAACGAGAGGATCGAGGTGCCGGGATAGAAGTGGTTGAGCGGCTTCTTTTCGATGGGATCGGCGCAAAAGCCGCTGCTGCGGCCGTAGGTCGTCAGGACCATGGCGCCATCGACGTTCTTGCGCACGTAGCAGAAACCCCGTTGACCCGGTTTGATGCGGCAATACCGTGGACATAGGTCGCATTGGATGCGACCGTCGTTCAGGGTCGACCAGTAGCGTCCCGGGAACAGGCTGTCACCCTGCGCGTCGACGGGAATGGGGGGTTGGTCGCGATGGGTCATGGTCCCTCCCGAGTCGACACGCCGAGGTCCTCTCCTTCAATGTATTTGTCCACGACGAACTTCTCGATTTCGATCGGTTCGTCGGGACCGATCCGGGCCTTGCGGCGCGTGATCGCCAGTTGGTAGGCGACGGTGTCCACGCCTTCGATGTCGGGCAGCAACACGCCGCGCCGCGCGCCGCTGCGCACCACCACGCCGTAGCGTCGTGGATCCAGCTCCTCCAGGCTCTGCACCGGTTGGGGCGGTTGCAGGACACTGACCTCGATGGTCAGTTCGGCCAGTTCGGGGGCGGTCACCGCCGGGAAGCGCGGGTCCTTGGTGCCGGCCGAAATGGCGTTGGAGACGATTTCGTCGCCCAAGTCGAAATAACGCGGCTCGATGGTGCCGATGCAGCCGCGTAGTTCGCCGTGCGCGTCGTGCAGGGTCACGAAACAACCGGCCTGGAAACCCGCCTTGTGATGCGGTTCGATGCGGTTGCCGTCGCTCAGGTACTCGGTGAGCGCCTGGCGGGCCAAGGTACAGAATTCACTCATGTCATCCGCTCCACCGTGGCTGGGCCGCTGAATCTCATCACGGAATAGCCCACCCCGAAGGGACCCTCATACGAGTAGAAATGGTGGTTGTTGGCGTCGTAACCGGTGGCGGCCCAGGCGATCATGCAGGACTCGAGCACGTCCTGTTTGGCCTCGATCTGGAGATTGACGTGAATGTCGCGCGCCTTTCGGTAATCCGCATCCTTGATGGCGGCCACGAAGGCGTCGTCGAATTCCTGGCCGTGTTTGCTGTAGCCACAGGGCGCGTCCGGCTTGAGGCAGTGGCTCATGTCCCCGCTGGCGACCAGGGCCGTGCGCCTGTCGTCCGTGCAGGCGGCTGCGATCGCCTTGCCGATGCGGTCCAATTCGCCGTTGGCGCTCCAAGGCAGGCTGATCACCGCGGTGGGGCCGTTCCAGCCGGCTTCCACCAAAAAGTGGAGCGGAACCAGGGCGCCGTGGTCGAGAGGTTCCATTTCCAGATCGGTGATGTCGTGATAGTGGCCGCGGAAGGCCTTCATCCAGGTCACGTCGTTGTGGAGGCGGACCCGGCATCCGGCTGCGCTGAAGCGGCTGAAATCGCCGTCGATCTGGGAACCGAACCAGGAGGAGATCCCGTTGTGGGGACGGGGCGTATGGGGGGAGATGACGACGATGCGATCGGGTGTGGCGGCCAGGCAATCGGCGCTCCAACGACGCATGCTGTCGATGGTGGGGGCCACTTCTTCACAGCGCCATTTGCCGACTGCATCGACGATCACCGGGGGATGGGGTGCGAGTCCGCACCAAACAATGGCCATGGCAACTCCTTTGCGATAGCCGGGGCGGCACGGACTGCGCCGTGGGCCGACCTCGGAACGCAGACGATGATAGAAAAGATGCTACATCCAACCTAGCAGGAAAGCGGAGCCGAGGCAATTGGTGCTTGGTGGGCCGACCTGTGAGGAATCGATCAAATGTCGATGGGCCGTCCTCGCAGTGTTTGGCAACTTCGCCCGCATGTGTGACAATGACTTTTTCGTGTAAGCGATAGGTTTTTGCGCCTGGAGCCGGTGTTCGGACGACGAACTGCCCGCGCGAATCAGGGTTGTCTCGCCGGACCGCGTTCCGCAGGGTCCGCCTCGCGACGTGCCCGCTTCCGCGTGTCGTCCGTGCCGTTTGGTCGGCTCGAGGATCCTGGTCGAGGCCGGGCCGATCCGCGACCGACCCCGCGCCGGGATGGGTCGCGGTTGTACCTCTTACCGGCCCGCTGGCATGCCCGTCGATCGATCCGAACGGGAGCCGGGCTCCGGCCCGGATGTCGAACCCCGAATTCATGAACAAATGTCGAGAGGTCGTTGTGAACCATACCCAGTTTTCCCAAGAAGATTTCGCTCAGATCGAGAAAAAAGGCCACAAGTTCGAATTGATTCGCCAGCAACTCGCGATGTTCGAGAAAGGCGTCCCTTTTCTTCAATTGAATCGCGCCTGCACCGTGGGTGACGGCATCGTTCAGGTTCCCCCAGCCCAGCACGCGGCGTTGTCCGCCCTGGCCGACGAGGCCCAAAGCGCCGGACGGGCCACCAAGTTCGTGCCCGCTTCCGGTGCCGCATCGCGCATGTTCAAGGCGTTGCACGCGGCCAAGGAGGCCCTGGAGGCCGGCAACCCGGTCGAGGACGGCGCGTTCGGCACCTTCATCGACAATCTCCACCGTTTCGCCTTCTATCCCGAACTGTCCGAGCGGCTCGCCGAACGCGGCGTGACCTTGGCCCAGCCGGTGGCAGCGGCGCACCACCTGCCCGTCCTGCAAACCCTGCTGGACGGCGACGCGATGAATTACGGGAACCTGCCCAAGGGCCTGCTTCAGTTCCACAAGGAAGGGGACCGGGTGCGCACCTCCGTCGAGGAGCATTTCGTCGAGGCCGGCGCCTATGGTGTCGACGCCGAGGGGATCGCGCGGCTGCACTTCACCGTGTCGCCGGAGCATTTCGAGGCGTTCCAGGACCTGGTCGACGAGAAGCGCGACGATTACGAGCGAGAGGGCCTCAAGCTGGAGATCGGGTACAGTTTCCAGAAGCCGGCGACCGACACGATCGCCGTGGACCTGGAGAACATCCCGTTTCGCGAGGAATCCGGCCAGCTCCTGTTCCGGCCCGGGGGCCACGGTGCGTTGATCGAGAACCTCAACGACCTGGATGGCGACATCCTCTTCGTCAAGAACATCGACAACGTGGTGCCCGACCGTCTCAAGGACACGACGATTCTCTACAAGAAGATATTGGCCGGGCACCTGATGCGGGTGCAGCGGGCCCTGTTCGCCCACCTGAACTGGTTGGACGAAAACGAGTTGAACCCACAGAAGCGCGACGAACTGTTCGACTTCGCGGCCGTGGAGTTGGGCTACATCGCACCCGAGGCGGCGCGCGGTTTGGACGACAAGGAAGCGCACGACTACCTTCATCGCCTGCTGAACCGACCGCTGCGCGTGTGCGGCATGGTCAAGAACGAGGGCGAGCCGGGCGGCGGACCCTTTTGGGTAACCGGCAAGGACGGTGCCCAGAGCGTGCAAATCGTGGAGTCGTCGCAGATCGACCGCCACGACGCCGCACAGGCGGGCATCCTCGCCTCCAGCACCCACTTCAATCCCGTCGATTTGGTGTGCGCGGTTCGCGACTATCGCGGCAACCGTTTCAACCTGCCGGACTACGTGGACGACGAGGCGTGTTTTATCTCCGAAAAGTCGAAAAGCGGTAAATCACTCAAAGCTTTGGAGTTGCCAGGACTTTGGAACGGCGCCATGGCCAACTGGAACACCGTGTTCGTGGAAGTGCCGTTGATCACGTTCAACCCGGTCAAGACCGTCAACGATCTGTTGCGGGACGCCCATCAGCCCGGCAACTGAGGGATCCGATTTCAACCGAAGGGCGGGTGGGGCTTCGAGGCGAAGCCTGCGCGCCCTTCGCGCGACGCGCAACGGGATCGACCGCTTACGATAAAACGGTGTTCACGCCGTGATTTCGATGGAAAACACCCGCGGTCCCCGCTGATCGGGATAGAATACGACCCATTGGTGCATGTCTAGATGGCGCCCTAGAGGACGGACCACTTCGGTCGCCTCGATTTTTCCGTTTCCGGATGGGCACGAGATCCAAATCCCATCTCTGGAGTCGACCCGCATTGACATCCATCGCATTGCCCGACGACAAGGAAGCGAGTCTGTGGCTGGAGCAGATCGCCAAGAAACTGGGGGCGGGCCTGCCCCGCAAGTTCCCCCTGTTCCAGCGAATCAACAATCATCTGCACGCCCCGGCCTGGCTGGGTCAGGGCAGTGACGACCCGCTGACGCTGATCTACCATCACCAGGTCGATGTGTTCGAGCGGGGCCGTCTGGTTTGGGGCAACCTGGTACAGGCCCACAGTTTGTTGTTCAGCCCGGGCGGCGGCAATCATCCGATGGTGGTGGTGTACCAACTGGATCCGCCGGTGTTGCAGACGTTCGCGCGCGGGTTGCGGGTGGCCGAGACCTTGTTCGAGTTGCGCCGCCGCCAGGTGGATCATCCGGCCGGAGCGAGGCTTGCCGACATGCTGAACGACGAGCATCGGCATTATTTCCAGGTGACCGTGCCGGCCTCGGTGTTGCCGAGCCCGGATGCGGGCCGCCAATTCGCCTGTTCCACCCTCGTGTTGCACCGCGAGCACCTGCCGGTCGGGTATTTGGTGGTCAATTGGTTCCCGTTGTTGATCCAGACCCATCGACCCTTCGCGGGGGTCGTCGTCCCGCACTGGTATTGGCCGGACGCGATGGTCGAGCGGTGGTACCAAACCGACGAGGCCCATTTCCACGAAGCGGACGCTTGACCCTCCGAACCAACCCCGCCCGGAGTGCCCGAAAGCCGAGAGATTCGTCGTGCCCGGTAGGTTCATCAGGGGCGGTAAGCCCGCCGGCTGAACTCGCCGAAGTGACTCAGCCGAGGAGTTCCCGCATGCTTTGAGAGTCGGCGCGGCAGTAGGTTGGTCAGGGGCGGTAAGCCGGCCCGGCCGACATTTCGAAGCGACTCAGGCTTCGCAAGATCAAGTGGTAAAAGAGCGAAAGATTCGTCGTGCCCGGTAGGTTCATCAGGGGCGGTAAGCCCGCCGGCTGAACTTTTCGAAGCGACTTAGCCGAGGAGTTCCCGCATGCTTTGAGAGTCGGCGCGGCAGTAGGTTGGCCGGCCCGGCCGACATTTCGAAGCGACTCAGGCTTCGCAAGATCAAGTGGTAAAAGAGCGAAGCGGATAAGTCGGTCGTCGAGATCTCTCGATGTTCGATTTTGATCTTTGCCAAGTTACTTCGATTGGTTGAGCAAGCTGCCATACCGGCCGTGCTCAACCTACAGGCTTTACGTCTCTTACGCGCATGCGGGCTCTCCGATTTGGCTCGCTTCGCGTTGTATCTTTCTCGAAATCGAGCGGGTTTGCCCGCCGGCGTGCGGCTCTTACTGATACAAACTATGTAAAATTCAAAGATAAAGATAAAAACCTAAAAAGGCGGATGTGCGGGGAGTTCGTCGAAAAGTGTCGGCCCGGCGCCCTGGGTGGGTACGGCCGGTATGGCCCGGCACCTACTGCCACGGCGCCCCTCTCGTGAATGCGGGAACTCCCTAGCGATTCGTTGGTGGCCGGTGTGCCGCTCCGTGATCTCCGCGAACTCTAATATGTAACAAGCTCTGTAAAGCTCGAAGGTAACGCTAAAAACATCTGTTGGAACAAGCTGCGTTTGGAGCGCCCGAATGCGGAGAGATTCGTCGTGCCAGGTAGGTTCATCCGCCGGATGAACTAGTCGAAGTAATCCAGGTGAGGAGTTCCAACCTATTTTCGAGGGTCGGCGCGATCCTAAGTCGGCTTCAAAATGTGCGCCGGGCCGGCGCACCTACCGGGCACGACGCCCCTTTCGTAGATGCGGGCACACCTATGCGATTCGCTTCGATTAGTTTCTGACCTGAAACCCGGGCCCCCGGCCTGGGCGGCGACTTTGTGGTGAAATTCCCACCCGCCCGCTGCGCCCCTGATTTTCAAGTTTACCCACCCGCCTTCACACCAAAAATATGCCCTTTCCGCTCGGAGTCTGGTTACCATGGAACCACAGGTTCTTTTCAAGGTTTCGGTTCGAGGTGCTTTTGAACCAGAGTGAGTCGTCCGCGGGTTGGCCTCGCGGCATCGGATACGTACGGAAAGTGCTGCTGCTTGCCGTCCTGTACTTTTCGGTCTCCTGGCTGGGCTTCCAATTCAGCTTCGCCCAGAACCGGGTCGTCCTGGTCTGGCCTGCCTGCGGCGTGGCGCTCGCCGGCCTGTACGGATTCGGGCGCGGCCTTTGGCCAGGTATCTGGATCGGCACCTTTGCCGCGGCCATGGTTCAGAGCGGGGCGCCCCTGTTCGCCGTGCTGGCCGGCGCCGGCAACAGCCTGGGCGCCGCGATCGGCGCGAGCTGGCTGCGCAGTCGACCCTTCCAACCCGAACTGGGCCGCGTGCGCGACGTGGTCTGCCTGTTCCTCGTGAGCCTGGTCAATGCAGCGGTCAACGGGATCTGTGGCAGCTTGTCGCTGTGGGGTTCGGGCATCATTGCCCGCGAAGGAGTGACCACCGCCCTGGGCGTCTGGTGGCTCGGCGATGCGATGGGCATCCTGATGACCGCGCCGGTGCTGCTGGTTTGGTGTTTTCAGCCGCTGCCGCCCTTCTCCTGGCGAAAGGCGGGGGAGGCCTTCCTGTTGGCCCTGTCCCTGGCCACCGCCGGCTGGTTGGTCTTTGGCGACGCGCGCTCCTGGTTGGTGACCCACACGCTCACCTACGCCATTTTTCCCTTTATCGTGTGGGCCGCGCTGCGCTTCGGCCAACGCGGCGTGGTGGTCGGCATGCTTTTCGGGATTTCCTTCGCCATCGACGGAACCGCTCGGGGTCTGGGACCTTTCGCCATGGATTCCATCCACCAGAGCATGATCCAGTTGGATGTCTATATTTTCGTGGTCTGTTTTATTTCCATGGTTTTGGCGGCTTTCCTGGCGGAGCACGAGCGCTTGGAGGACGAGATGCGCCTCGCGCTGCACCGGGCCGAACAGGCGACCCTCACCAAGAGCCGTTTCCTGGCCAATATGAGTCACGAGATCCGTACCCCGATCAACGGCATCCAGGGCATGGCCGAGCTTCTGTTGGGTTCCAACCTCAGCGCCAAGGCCGAGGACTACGTTCACACCATCGTGCGCTCCAGCCGCGAGCTGTTGACGGTGATCAACGACATTCTGGACTTCTCGAAAATGGAGGCCGGCAAGCTTGAATTCCAGCGGAAACCCTTTCTCGTCCCGCAATTGACCCAGGATCTGGTGCGGCTTTTGGAGTGGAAGGCGCGCGAAAAGGAAATCGAATTGATCACCCGGGTCGACGATGAGGTGCCGGAGGTCATCGTCGGTGATCCCGCCCGCCTGCGTCAGGCCCTGCTGAACCTGTTGAGCAACGCCGTCAAATTCACGGACCGCGGTTCGGTGCACTTCGAGGTGAGCCGGCTCGAGGCGTCCCCGGAACAGGCAGAACCAACGGCCAACCTATGCTTCCGCGTGAAGGATACGGGCATCGGCATCGCCGAAGAAAAACTGGAAAGCGTGTTCGATCCCTTCAGTCAGGGCGATCCCTCCATGTCCCGCAAGTACGGCGGCACCGGCCTGGGCCTGGTCATCACGCGCGAAATCGTCGAGCAGATGGGCGGGCAGATCGAGGTGGAGAGCGCGTTGGGGGTGGGATCGACATTCACTTTCGAGGTGCCGTTCGCGCTGCCTACCGAATCGGAAGCCCGCGATGCCAGGCCTGCTTCGGCAACCCGCAAAAAGCGAAGAGCCGTCGAACCGCGCGGCGTCCACGTGCTGTTGGTGGAGGACAATGCGATCAACCGCAGGGTGGCTGGTGAATTTTTGAGAATGGGCGGATTTTCATGGGACGAGGCGAGGAATGGAAAGGAAGCGGTGATGCGCTTCGGTCAGGCGAAATACGACCTGATTCTGATGGATTGCCAAATGCCGGAGATGGATGGGTTCGAGGCGACGAAGCAGATCCGCGCGATGGAGCAGGGCCGTTCCCATATTCCGATCGTGGCGTTGACGGCGAATGCGATGCCCGAAGATCGGGCGCAGTGCCTCGCTTCGGGGATGGATGACTTTTTGGCGAAACCGGTTCGCAGCGGCCAACTCTGGGAAATGATCGAAGCGCATCTCTGATGGGTGGAGGGGGATTTTCATAGAGACGGGGTGTTTGGGTTGGGTTCTTTTTCTACCACAGAGTCGCCGCCCAGGCCGGGGGCCCGGGTTTCAGGTGGGTAACTAATCGAAGCGAATCGTTTGGGAGTTCCCGCATTTGTGAGAGGGGCGTCGTTGCAGTAAGTTGGCCCGCCGGGCCGACATTTTTCGACGAACTCCCCGCACATCCGCCTTTTTAGGTTTTTATCTTTACCTTCGAGCTTTACAGAGTTTGTTACATAAAAGTCCACGGAGAGCGCAGAGAGAGAAAACGGATTTTCGTCCTGAGGCCGTTCCTCTTCCAGGCCGCGCGCCGAGTCCAAGATGAGACCGGAACATCGCGTAAGGTGACATTTGGAACCATCCCTATCCAATTTTCATCCAGAGATCATTTCTATTTGATCGATATAAAAACTATTTGTTTTCAGGTTGTTGTGCTTGGTATGTGGTTTGGCTAAAAACTACAGGAGCCATCTATCGGGGCGTTGTTTTCTCTGCGTTCTCTGTGACCTCTGGGGTGAATAAAAAAACGAAATTTTGATGACTATATGTCTGTGTTTGGATCGATGTTTGTAGTTGCTCGTTCGTGTTTTTTTTGAGCGGTTTGGGTCTTTTTTGTGGTGTTTGGTTTGTGAAGCGGGTGATGAGGTGGTCTTGGATTGGCGCTCATGGCTTGGTCAAGCCGGTGGCGGTGTGCCGGTGGGTCGAATCTCGGTAGAAGAAACGCCTTCCGTTGACCGATATTGGGAAAAGTTCCGGTTGATGAATTGGAAATGGAGTCAAGGAGTCAATTTTCCCATTGACACTCTTTGTGAATTGACGCTAGGATTCAAATTAACCTCAATATTTTTTGTTTCTTATTTACTAGATGGTTGCTTATCTCGTCTCTTTTCTGTTGTTAAAGGGGATTTATGCGTTGTCGCCCAGGTATTTTATTGGGTTTGGCTATATTTATGAGTGTTTGTACAACTGAAACCGAGGACGGCTCCGCGGCCTCCTCGGTTTCAGCTACCAACCTCGCTTATGCCTTTGACTTTAACGCACTTGAAACGTTGACACCCTTCACCGCGTTCGATCCCCTAATCCATTGCCAGTCTGAATTTACCGTCATTCTGTATTTTTCAGAACTTAGCTGCACGACCTGCACCGACGAGTCGCTCGTCTATCTTGCCGAGTGGCATGAGGCTTTGGCCGACAAGGTCGATTTTCTGCTGGTAGTCCAAGGGCAAGATCCACTTTATTTGAACAATCTCAGACGTTTGGGGCGTGTGAAGTATCCCATTCTGCTGGAATCGGAGCCCGGTATGCTGGGCCTGCCCGAAACGGCGGTGTTGTTGGTTCGCAAAGGTGCTTCCGAGCCGGTATGGGGGTTTCACCCGGTGCCTGGTGGCGAGAACCAACGCCATGCCGAGCGGTTCCTCGCGAGATTGCACGAATTGATTTAATTCCGGATCTTTTGGGTTTTCGGCGCCGAACCCGTCGCGTGCCTGTAGAAATGAGGAAAACATGTCTCTATTCCCATGCCTCCGCACGGTATGTGTGGTGCTGGCGGCCGTGTTGTCGATCGCTTGTGGGAACGGCGATCCCGTGGCCGCCCTGGTTCAGAACGTGCCCACCCGACCTTCCGCCGATGTACCCCGGGTACCCGGAACCAAGGTGTTCGAAGCGGTGCGGGCGGTCCCGGATGTGGATCCCGGCATCGATCATTTTATGGAAGTTGCCGGGGTGGTTCCCCTGGAAGTCACCGAAGAAGCGATCGTGGGCGAAGTCACCAGCCTGGTTTGGCTCGACGGTCATTGGTACCTCACCGACAAATTGCAGCAGAAAGTGTTTTGCTTCCGTCAGGACGGCCGTTTCGTCCGTGCCTTCGGCGGTTTGGGTCAGGGCCCGGGCGAGTTTCAATCGGTGCGCACCATTCGGGTCGCCTTCGACGACCACCTCGCCATTGCCGATCTCCAATTCGGCGCGATCCATTTGTTCCGACCCGACGGGACCTTCGTCCGTCGCGTCCAACCCCATATCGACGGCAAGGTATTCCTGAGCCGCATTCAGTTCGAATGGCCACGTGAGGACCTGTTGATCATGGCCCGGTTCGCGAGTGCCGACCCTGTCGCGCCGCTCCACGTGGCCCTCGATCCGGATGCGTCGTCGCCGCGAGTGCTGTTCGGGTTCGGCAGGCGCAATCCGGCCGCGACCGAAGCGCTGGCACGTGGCGTGGGCCTGAAGGCGTTCACGGCCTTCGCTCGGGTGGGCGACACCATCTGGTCCGGTTCGCCCTACGAGACCGTGGTTTCGGTTTTCGATCTGGACGGCTATTTTCACGCCGATTTGGGGACCGACATCGCGCGCAATCCCGAAACCATGCTCCAAGCCGAGGATGTGGAGGGGCTGGCCGACGTCACCGATCCCCGCGGCGAAACGGTGCGCAACCTGGTGCAAAAGGGTGCCAACCATATGATCCTGCCGGTGGACGATCGCGTTCTGGTCTGGCTGGGCGAGGCGTTCGATCTCTACGATCGAGCCGGTAACCTGATTCACGGCAATTTGAAAACCCACCGGATGATCCCCGTCGGGACCGGCGACGGTTTGCTCGTCACGCGGGTGCCGCCAGGGCTCACGATCGACGAAGCCGTTCGCCACTATGGCGGGGAAGCGATACGCAATCATCTGGAGACACATGAATATCCCGGCTACGACAATCCCTTTCTGGTGTTGTATCGGTTCCGGGAAGAGGCCTTCACCCAAACCCGGGAATCACTGGACCTGAACTAGTGCCCTCCCAGAAGTGGAAAGATCGTGACAGCCGTGTTGGTTCGTCTGGGTGGGCCCGGTATCGGCTCTCAGCCGTCAGGCCTCGGCAAGGTGCTTGTTTGTAGGTGGTTCGCTGGCACTTGATACCCGAAAGCCGATACCAGTCGTACTTGGGGACCCGTTGATTCGGAGGAGTCATTTCAAAATCCACAGTTCCTGGATGGGCAATGAACCAGGTCCGGGAATTCTTCCGCCATGTGCGGGAGGGAAGGGGTTTCCGACGATCGGACCTAGACTCGTGAGGGCCAGGAGGTCATCGGGCCGCCTGCCCCCGCGCTGCAACCCCAACCCCGGCGATCGCCCTACTTTCGAGTCGTCCCGTTGGGGCGCGGAGGGCCCCGGTCTCCTGCCGACCGATGGCGCCCGACCGAACTCGCAGATTTTCGCGTTTTGCGGAAAACCGGGATGTGCCGCGAGGTGTGTCTCGGGTCTCGAGGGAGCGCGTGCTCGTTCCCTCCCTCGTCCTGATCTCATCTACATTTCATTAGGAGAAAACACATGAAAAAGCTGATGATAGGTGCCCTCGTTCTCATGAGTGCCGGTATTCTGGCGTTCAGCGCCAATGTCCAGGCCAATCAAGAGGAAGCTCGGGCCGTTCGGAATACGCCGATTTACGAGCCTTGCTACAACCCCAATCGCATGGTCGTGCTGTTCTGCGCGCCGGGCGGCACGCGTTCCTGTTTCCGCGAAACCTGCTACCTCTGGCCATGAGGGCGGAGGGCTCGGTGGGTGATTCGATGAGTCGGGTGCCTGTCCGACCATCGGGTCCGTAGCCGAGACCACCATCGTGAGCCACCGATTCGAACGGGAACCCTTCTGCATGTGCGGCAAGGGTTCCCGTTTTCGTTTCGATTTCCCGGGTCGTCGCCTTCGGCCTGAAAGGGCCTTTTTCATGGATTGAAGAAACCGGGGTTCTGCGAAGGGCGAAGCCGGCGGGCCTCGGTCCCGCTTCCGCTACGCGATCGCCTCTCGATTGTCGGACTGGGCGATGGCGACGCTGACCCGCGTTCCGCTGCCCGGCGTCGATTGAATCTCCAATTCCCCGCCGATGGCGCGCGCGCGCTCGGCGATGCCCATCAACCCGTAGTGGCCCGACTGCGACCACTCGTAGTAATCGCGTTGCTGGAAGCCCACGCCGTCGTCGCGGACTTCCAACCTCAGACGCTCGCTGTCCCACTCGAACAAGACGTGGACGGTTTCGCAGGCGGCGTGTTGGATGGCGTTGTTCAACGCCTCCTGGCAGATTCGGAAGAGCGCCAACCGCGTTTCCTGGCCCAGCGATTGGCCGTCGTTCATCAAGCGTAACTGGATGGCCTGCTTGGGGTGCTTTTGCTTCAACGCCTCCACGTGCGATCGAATCGCCACGCTCAGGCCGAACTGGGTGATCGCCGGCGGCCGCAGCTCGCCGCACAGCCAGCGCAACTGCTGGATCACTCTTCGTAAATAGGTGTCGGTTTCGCGGTGAACGCCGGAAGGCGTCAGCGAGAGCCGAAGCTGGATCGCGTGCAGGTCTTGAATGGGACCGTCGTGAAGATCCCGCGCGATGCGCAAACGCTCGTTTTCGCGGGCTTCGCTCTGGCCCCGGTTCATGGTCGCTTCGCGCTCGGCGCGCGTTTCCCACATCCGCACCTTGCGCAGCGACCACAGGTAGATCAGCCCGCCGGTGGACAACAGGGTGAGAACGAAACATCCGACGATGAAGCCCGTGCGTTTCCAGAACGGCGGCACCACGGTGATCGCGATCTGGGCCTCGTGGGCACTCCACTGCCCGTCGCTGTTGGTGGCCCGCACGCGGAACCGGTAATCGCCGCCGTCGAGGTTGGTGTAACCGGCAAACCGTCGCGAACCCGAGTCGATCCAGTCGCGGTCGAAACCCTCCATCTTGTAGGCGTACCCGTTTTGATCCGGGAAACTGAATTCCAAGGCGGCGAATTCGAAGGAAAAGTAGTTTTGGTCGTGTCGGAGGGTCAGGTGTTCGGTCCGGTGCAGGTCGCTTTCCAAGGATACGCGGCGATTGAAGATCCGAAAGTCGGTCAGCACGACCGGCGGCTCGTATCGATTGGGTTCGAGCCAGCTCGGATCGAAGTAGTCGAAGCCCTTGGCCCCGCCGAACATCATCAAGCCCTGATCGCCGGCGTCGAAGGCGCCGGCGACATACTCGTATTGAAGCCCTTGGGACGGGCCGTAGATGCGGCTTTCGTCCGTTTCGGGATGCAGCCGGGTGATGCCGCGATTGGTACCGATCCACAGGGCGCCTTCCCGGTCGAACAGGATGCCGTTGATGGTGTCGCTGGACAGACCTCGGTGACGGCTCCAGCGTTCGAATCGATCCTGCGCCTCGTGGTAGCGGTAGAGTCCGTCGCCATCGGTGCCGACCCACAGGCCGCCCGCCGCATCGGCCGCGAGGACCGTGATGCGTCGGCCCGGCACGGGGGATTCCGAGGCTGGGTCGGGCGTCCAGTGGCGGAATGCGGCCCGCTCGGCATCCAAACGATTCAAACCGCCGCCGACGGTCCCCACCCACAGTCGCCGGCGGTCGTCCAACAGCAGGGTCATCAACATGTCGTGGTTGAGTGCTTCGGGATTGTCGGGATCGGCCCTGAACCGCGTGAATTCGGCGCTGTCGCGATCGAAGGCGACCAGGCCACTGCCGTAGGTGGCCAGCCACAGGCGCGATCCTTCGGGAATGATGCGCACGATCGAGTAGGCCGGTCGTTCACCGGGGTCGGCCGGCCACTTGAACGACTGGATATCGCCGCTTTGTGGATCGAAGCGCAGCAGCCCTTGGCGCCAGGCGCCGAGCCAGAGGATGCCCTCGGTGTCGCGGTACAAATGAGTGATCAGTTGCGGGGTGGCCTCGGCTCGGTCACCCGCTGCGAAGGCGGTCGTCAGGCGTTCGGTCTCGAGATCGAACTGCAGGAGGCCCTGCCCCCAAGTGCCCACCCAAAATCGGTGGTCGCTGTCGGCCAGGACGCTCGTCACCACCAGGTCGTCTTTTTCCGCTGCGCCGGCCATGCGGGCCACGTGACGGAAGGGAGTTCGATTCGGCACGGCCTTGAGCAAGCCCTTGCCCGCGGTGCCGATCCAAATGATGCCCGCCGCATCTTCGTACAGCGACCAGATGCGGTCGCGGGTCTTCAACACGGCGGGTTGCCGGCTTTCCTGGAGTCGATAGAAGCGTTCGGATGAAGGATCGAGAATTTGCAAACCCTGGTTCATGGTGCCGATCAGCAATTGCCCGGAACGCGTAAAACCCAGGCACCACAGCCGATTGCCCGCCAGCCCCGTTTCGTCGGACGGGTCGTGTCGCCAGTGGCGAATCGTGCCCTGGCCGGGGTCGTAGCGGAACAGGCCTTGCCCGATGGTCGCCAGCCACAGCGCACCGTCGGGGCCGATGACCCCGTCGGCCACCTGAAGCACCGCTTCGGGGTCATCCGACAGCGGCACCGCTTCGGGCGTGGCGTTGGGTTGGGTCGAATCGTAGCGGAACAGGCCTTGTTCCGTGCCCAACCAGAGCGTGCCGTCCGCGCCACCCATCAGGCAGTGAACGTGGTTGGCGGCCGCCGTGGCCTCGTTCGGGGCACCGGGCCAGATCGGGCCGTTCACCTGGAGCGCGGCGTCCAGGGACAACAGGCCGGCACCGAGGGTGGCGACCCAGACGGTGCCGTCGGGGGCCTGCCAGAAGTCGCCGATCGCTTCGAAGGAGGGTGTGTCCGGCGCGCCCGGTTCCAGGCGGAACGCGACGTCGTTGGTGGTACCGTCCCAAATCGAGATGCCGCCGTCGCGGGTGCCGATCCATAGCCGGTCGTCCCGATCGATCATCAACGCCTGCATGACATTGCCCGAGAGGTGGATGTCGGCGGGGACCTCGGGGTCCTGCTTGCCGAAGACCCGAAAGGCGTAGCCGTCGTAGCGGTTGAGCCCGTTTTGGCTGCCGAACCAAAGGAAGCCGAAACGATCCTGCACGGTCGCGAGGACGCCGCTTTGGGAAAGGCCGTCCGCGACCCCGATCTCGCTGACGATCCACTGGGCTTCGGGCGGGTCCGACGGGGAGGGATCGGCGGTCTGGCCCCAGGCGGGCGCCATCGCGATCGCGAGCGTCATCAGGAGCGGCAGCGCCCAACGGCCCCACCGAAACGGAAAAAGCTCGAAGAACCCGGCAGGAGAAAGGGACGAGGTGCCAGGTAGGTTCATCCGCCGGATGAACGCATCGAAGCGATTCAGGCGGGGAGGCAGGTCCCGGCGACAGGGCGAAGCGTGGGTGCGCTCACGACGAAGGGACGCAAGCAGGGAGAGCCCGTACATGAAAAGGGACGAGGTGCCAGGTAGGTTCATCCGCCGGATGAACCCGTCGAAGCGATTCAGGCGGGGAGGCAGGTCCCGGCGAAAGGGCGAAGCGTGAGTGCACCATCGCCGAAGGGACCCAAACCCGAAGAACCCGGAAGGAGAAAGGGACGTGGTGCCAGGTAGGTTCATCCGCCGGATGAACGCACCGAAGCGATTCAGGCGGGGAGGCAGGTCCCGGCGAAAGGGCGAAGCGTGGGTGCGCTCACGACGAAGGGACGCAAGCAGGGAGAGCCCGTACGTGAAAAGGGACGAGGTGCCAGGTAGGTTCATCCGCCGGATGAACCCGTCGAAGCGATTCAGGCGGGGAGGCAGGTCCCGGCGACAGGGCGAAGCGTGATTGCGCTCACGACGAAGGGACGGAAGCAGGGAGAGCCCGTACGTGAAAAGGGACGAGGTGCCAGGTAGGTTCATCCGCCGGATGAACCCGTCGAAGCGATTCAGGCCGGGATGCTTGCGGTGGCGAAAGAGCGAAGCCGTTCCCTTCCCGCAATGATCGGCGGGGGAGAGGATGGGCCGGCTTCGTGGCATTGGAGCCAGAACGTTGCCTGATCGCATGAGCGAGTTCAGCAGGCTGCTGAACCTACCGGGCACGACGTCAATTGGTTTCATGCGGGAACTCCCGGGTGTGGGGTTTCGGTCGAGGGCCGTTCGGGTATGCCGGGGCCACGGCGCACGCCGACGAAAAATGGAATCCGGGCGGACGTGTGTCGCGGTCTCGCGAGTTCCGGGGCCGGCCTGTCACCGGTCCCGGATCCTTCATTCGATGCGAATCCGCAGCATGTCCAGTACGGATTGTTCCTCCGGCCAGGAGGGCAGCGTCAGGTGAAGGTCTCGGATATCGTTGACACCGTCTTCGTTGAGATCCACGCCGTCGGGGTTCACCAACAGGATGCCGGTCACGGTCGTCGAGCGCCCGCGGCGGTCCCGCACCGTCAAGCGGTAGATGCGGTCACGGGGTGGGATCGGATCCCAGATGATGGTGCGTTGCAGGCCGATGAGGGCGCCGGTCTCCATATCCTCCCAGCGGAAGGAAACGGGGTCAATGTCTTGGGCGATGCGCGCGGTGATTTCCACGGGCTCGATCCCCTGGACCGCCACCTCGGGCGAGATCGCGCCCAACAGGCCCTGGGCCACTTCCGGGAAGCCGAAGAACCGCATCGTTTGCTGCGCGCCGCGAACGATGTCGTCCTCGCTGGGCGCGGTCTCCACGCCGACACTGCCGAAATACGCCAACGGGTCGGTGGAGAGCAGGCCGTCCCAATTGGAACGGCGGGTGTCCATGCTGGCTTCGAGCAGGTCGACGGTGATGCGGGTGTCGGCCGGTACGTCGATGCCGGGCGGAATGCGCGTATTGGCCGCGAGGTTGGCCCAGCCGTTGATGTAGTCGTTCTCGTTCTGTAACAGGGACGTGTCGCCGGCGAATCCGAACGACCAAGTCACCGGTGTATCCGGCGTAGGGGCCAGCGGTTCGTCGGCATTGCCGAGGATCCAGTTCGAGCTGGACTGCGTCACGCGCAACCAGATGGCGCGTTCGCCGGCGACCCAGCGCACGACCGACAGGGCGTCGGATGCCGCGTTCAGGCGCAGGCCCAGCCGTTCGCCGCGCAGCCGCATGGCCAGATGGATGGGTTCCGATACGCCCGGCATCACCAACGAGTCGCAGAGCACGGCGTCACTTCCCAGCGCCAACCGCAGGTAGATGGGGGTGACGGTCGAGGCCTGGGGAAACAGGTCGTCGTTGACTTCCATCGTGTAGTTGCCGGTTTCCTCGCAGCGTCCGGTTTCGTCGACCTGCTGGATGAGACTGGTCACCAGCACGCCGCGGGTGGGTTCCTCGCCGTTGTCGTTCACGGTGGCGACGGGGCCGGTCGCGGTCAGACCGAGGAAGAAGCCCGGGTCGATGATGTCGTTGGGACCGTCTTCGACGCCCAGGCTGAGATGCCAGCCCTGGACCTGCACGTAGAGGTCCGGCAGAACCGAGGACAGGCTGCTCTCGCGCAGGTCCACTTGAAGCAATGAATCGGTGGGGGTATGGATTTCGGGATCGTTGGTGTTGGCGGGCAGGTTGGCCCGGTTTTGCTGAAAGAGAGGTTGCATCCGCGCCAAGGAGTCGCTGCCGCTCAGGCCCAACTGGGCGAAGAAGCGGACCTGGTCGCGGCCCACGGGTTTCCCTTCGGGAACATGAACCCAGTCGAACGGCGGCCTGCGAATCGCGACCCAGATCGCCGACTCGCCTTCCTTCCAGCGCACGATCGACATGTCGTCGGGCTGGCTGGTCATGAAGGCGTTGTCCGGCGCGCGGTCCAAACCGACAGCCAGGTGGATCGGATGACTTTCGGGGTTCAGCGGATCCACCAGCGTTTCGCACAAAAGGGCGCCGGACTCCAAGTTGATCCGCAGGTACACGGGTTCCTCGGGCGTGGCTTCGAAGAAGGCGATCCGGTCGAAGTTGATGTCGACCGAACCGGCCTGGCCGCAGGCGGTGCCCTTCTCGAGAACCGTGCTGGTGGTTTGGATGAAGAGTGGTTCCTGTTCCTGGCTGGGTTCCGAAAGCACCACGGCCAAGGGGACCGGCTCGATGAACACGTCCTCGACCTCGCTGCCTTCGTCGATATCGCCCGGCTTGGGCTCGGTCTCGACACCCTCGCTGTCGCGAAGCAGATCGACGTCGAGAAACAGGAGCTCACCTTCCTCGCCGCTGAATTGACTGAGGTCCAACACCAAGGGGGTCGGCGTTTCGCGCGAGAGGTCCTCACCGGCGGCGCGCACGTCGCGGGTGTTGAAGGGCAGGTTGGCCCAGCCGTTTTGGAAGAAAGGGAAGGTCATTTCATAAGATTCCAGTTCTTCCAGACCGAGACCGAGACTGAAGGCCAGGCTGTTGCCCGTCGGAGGTTCGCCATCGGGAATCTCGACCCAGAGATCGGAGGACACGCTGAAGCGCACCCAGATGGCGCGTTCACCGGCGATCCAGCGCACGATCATGGCACTTTCGGTGGGGGCGATCATGCGCAGATCGGGGAAGATGGGACCGAACACGCTCAGCGCCAGCCTGACCGGATCTTGACCGGGCGCCACCAGCGTTTCCTTCAAAAACACCTGGTCGGGCAATTGAAAGCGCAGGTACAGCGGAGATTCCTCGGAGGCCTGGCCGAGTTCGGGGCCGTCGATGAAGAGGTTGATGGATGGACCCGTGAATTCGGTTTCTCCCAACAGGATTTCCGCCGGTTCGGGAAAGATCTGGATCCCGCTCCACAGGTGTGCCGGCAGGAGCCACAGCGCGCAGAGCAGGAGGCGGCACGCTCTTCGGTCGCGGTGTTCGGCGTTTTGCCCGCTATGCGCAGCGTTCGTGGTCGTTCTCTGCTTCTGCTCACGGTGCGTCAACATCAACCTCCTCCATGCCAGACCCGACCCGAGCGAATATCGTGACCTAGGTCCCTGACCCTATCAAAGGATGGATGGGGGGTGGGCTCAATAGTACAAATGTCACAAATGTCGATAATGAGACCCGGTCCGGACCCCGATGGGCCCCAACTCATCCCGGAAACGGAACCCGAAGAGTGGCGTTCAGCCGTTGGTCTCCTTGATCAGGCCGAAGTCCCAGACCCAAGCCACCAGTTCCGCGCGGGTGTGGAACCCCAATTTGTTGTAGATGCTGGAGGCGTGATTGCGCACCGTGCGCTCGGAAATGTTCAGCACTTCGGAGATGGTCAGGTTGTCGTAGCCCTGGCCGATCAGCTTCAGGATTTCCAGCTCGCGTTCGGACAGCTTCGTCAACGGGTCGCCCGACTCCGTGAGATACAGCGCGCGCCGTTCCTGGACCCGCTCGCTGAGCCATCCCTTCTTGCCGCCGGCCACGCCGCGCACGGCCTCGATGATGGTCTCCGGCATCTCTTCCTTGATCAAATAGCCGTAGGCGCCCGCTTCCAAGGTACTTTGAATGAAGTGAATCGAGTCGTAGGCGCTCAGGGCGAGCACGCGAACCGGGCTCTTTTCGGCGTGAAGCCGTGCCGCGACCTGCACACCGTGGGTGCCGGGCATCTCCATGTCCAGCAACAACACGTCCGGCTGGAGTTCCCGGGCCAACGTATAGGCCTCGTCGCCGTTGGAGGCCTCGCCGACCACGGAAATGTCGGCGACGCGGTTGAGGTGATCGCGAATGCCGGCGCGAACGATGGGGTGATCGTCGGACAACACCACCCGGATGACGGGCGATACGGACGAAGCAGACGGTTCGGGCATCGGGGAAGCCTCCGCAAGGGGGGATCGGGGTCGAGATCCGTTCATCAAACCAGTCGTCAAGAGCAGGGTCAACAGAAGATCGACCTTTTCGACGACATTTTGACCTGGGTTACCAAAAAGAGGTTTTGTAGGCATTTTCACTTGATGAAATTTTAGCGGGAAAGGCGACCGGTTTGGAACCTGAAGATGCCCTGTGATCCATGTCAAGTGCATTTCGATTTGGTACTCGTGTCCTATTCCCGGCCTCGCGAGCAGGCCCTAGACTGAGATGCAAGCCAGGGAAGTTTGCCGTGGCGTTCAATACTCTCATAAGGATAAAGGCTATGGTTCATCGATTAGTGCGTGACGCAACGTCACCAGATTACTCAACCGCCCTCGATCGCTATCCTCGTTCCGGAAGATCCACGTCGTTCTCAAGGGTACTGTTCCCGTTCCTGCTTTTGGTTGGATCCTTGGTTCCGGCCTTTGCGCAACCCTTTGAATTGGTCGTGGAACCGCGAAGCGTGGTTCAGGGCGATCAACCCATGACGCTGACCGCTCAGGCGGCCGACAGTCGCGAACTCGTTTCGATTCAGTGGATGGATTCGTTCACTGGCGAAGTCCTCGGCGACGAGGCGACCATCACGCTGCAACCCGATTTCGAAATGACGACCCTGCTCCTGGTCGAGGCGCAAGACGCCAACGACAATCTCGGTCAGGGCATTGCCGTGATCGAAGTCGAGAATCCCAACGGGCCGGGATTGACGTTGTTCGTCGATCCACCCTACGTACTCCAGGGTGACGAGCCCATGACCTTCAAGGCCGTGGTCATGCCCGAAGACGCCGAAGTCTCGTACGAATGGGTTCGCGACGACACCGGTGCGGTCGTGGGGAACGAGGCGGAAGTGACCCTCCAGCCCGAGTTCACCGAATGCACCACGGTCACGGTGACCGTGAGCGATGGCGAGGGGATCACCCTGTCCAGCTCGGCGTTCATCGACATCGAGGGCCACAACGACATGTTGGAAGTCATGGTCGAACCGCCCTTCGTCGTGCAAGGTGACGAACCGATCGTGTTCGAAGCCGTGGCCCAGAGCGATGCGGCCATCGAGAGCTACAAGTGGGTTCGCGAAGACACCGGCGATGTGGTGGGCGAGACCGCACGTATCGAACTCCAGCCCGACTTCCGATTTCCCACCGGGATCAGCGTCGAGGTCAAGGACGCCGAAGGGCGCACCGGTTACGGTTTCGGCTTCGTCGAGGTCATGCCGCCCACGGACTTCATCGACGTCCACATCGATCCGCCGATGGTGGTGCAGGGCGAGGAAGACATGGTCTTCACCGCCGTCGTCAACCATGAGAAACCGATCGCGAGTTACGAATGGCGCCGCGACGACACGGGCGACGTCATCGGGGACGGCGAACAGGTCACGCTCGCTCCGGAATTCGAACGACCCACCGGCATCTCCCTGCTCGTCCGCGACGAGGACGGCGTCGAAGGCATGGCCTTCAGCACCATCTTCCTCGAAGATCCGGGTGGTTTCATCGATGTCTGGATCGATCCGCCCTTCGTGGTTCAATCCGACGAAACGATTCGTTTTACCGCGGTGGTGAACGACCGCGACGAAGAAGAACTCACCTACACTTGGACCAACGATTTGACCGGTGATGTGCTGGGCGACGAGGAGACCCTCGAGCTGGACCCCAATTTCACCGAACCCACCCCGATTTCGCTGCAGGTCGAAAACGAGAGTGGCGACAGGGGATTCGCGATCGCCTTCATCGAACTCGAGGGCAATCCCAACGGCAATGCCCCCGTATTCATCGATCCGCCGGTACAGTTGCAGGGCGAAGAGACCATGCGTTTCGCCGCCGTGACCGCGCCCGCGATCGAAGTCGTGAGCTACACCTGGGAAGACCTGACCAACCGCGAAGTCCTGGGTGACGGTGCCACGCTGGAGCTGGCGCCCGAATTCGAATTCGACACCATCATCGGTCTGACGGTGGTCACTTCCGACGATCAGACCTACACCGCCGAAGCCCTGATTCTGGTCGATCCCGAGTTTCCTGGCGAACTGCCGGTATTCGTCGATCCGCCCGTCGTGCTTCAGGGCGTGGACGCCTTGAGCCTGACGGCGGTGGTCTTCGAGGAAACCGAAATCGCCGAGTACCGCTGGATCAACGAACTGACCGATGAGACCGTCGGCACCGAGCGGGTTCTGTCCTTCGACGAGCCCCTGGCCGAAACCACGCCGTTTCGCGTCGAAGTGCGCGCCGAGGACGGCCGCAGCGGCGAGAGCTTCGCGTTGGTGTTGGTCTACGAAGGCGGGCACGACCCCAATGGCGACGGACACAACGACATGGACGACCTCTTGACCCAGTTACCCCAATGGAGCATCCAGGCGGCCGATGTCCTGGACCTGCTCACCATCCGTACCCGTTGACTCTTTCCACAAAGCAATCGCAAGCAAGCAGACGGTGTAAAGCCCGAGGTGCGTGTTCCAGCCGAATCGCTCGCCTCGGGTAGAAGCCGAAGCAGCTCCAACAGACGGGGCTCGGGGACGTCGTAGCAAGCCGGCCTCTTCGACCCGGATGTTATTCCCACCAACGGCCGGCGTGGCGACACGCCGGCCATTTTTTTGCGTCCGCATATCTCGTTAGATGTCGTCGCGAGAGGCTGAAAGCCTCTGTCCATTCAAGGCTTGCCTCCGAGAAAAACCGGAGGTGTACCGGGATGCTACGTCGAGGATGTCGACGGGTGGGCCCGGTCAGGGCAAACGTCGTCGCGGCGCTGGTCGTCATCTTCGTAACGGGAAATTCACGAGAAACGCGAGTTGGCACCCATCCAGAAAGAGTGGTTTTTTGAAAGGGATGTGCGGCGGGTCGCCGCACCTACCTGGTCATACCGGCCGTGCACGAGGCCCCACTTTCACTGCCGGGCTCCCTGGCTGGCTCGCTTCTGGTCGTTTCTCGTTAGAAGTCAAGCTGGGCGCCCGCTCCGTTTGTTCGTGGCTCTCTCGAAACAAAGTGGTGCTATCGACTGGAGATTGGTCTTGCCGGCGTCAAAACAAAATCAAAAAACCAGGAAAAGAACCTCGCAGTTTGCAGCCCGCAGATGCTTCTTTCCTGGCTTCCAATATTCATGGGTTCCTGGTTCGTTCTTCCGACAAATGACCCATGACCCTTCGCTGAAATCGGTTAAGTGTTTCTCTCTCGAAATCAAGCTGGGCGCCCGCCCCGTTTGTCCGGGGCTCACGTGAAATCCAGTGGTCGGTGTGCCGGTGGTTCGGCCTTCCGACCACCGGCAATCCATGGCTGGGCAATCCGTGGTCCGACATACCGGCGCTCGGCCCTAGCGACGACTTTGTACTCATCACAAGCACCCTGCCGCGACTTGAGGCCCGATACCCGATAAGGCACCCATCCAGGCGAACTGACAGGGCCCGTTTCCCTGTGTCCGGTCCTGGATGGGCACGAATCAGTCTTCGGCGCCCATCGCTCCGGTTTCTTCCACCGGTTTGAGGTCGCGGATGTGCCAGAACCGCTTGCCGATCATGAACAGGACCGAGAAGCCGATGACCGCGGCGTTCAGGTTGTAGACCACCGTCACCAGGGTGGTGCCGATGATGAAGGCCATCTCCAGGTGCGTGACGTGGATCGGATCCTGGTAACGCGTCTTGATGTAGGTGTGCAGTCCTTCGTGGCGCTTCTTGGCGCGTTCACGGGCATACAACCATACCGGCAGCCAATCGAACACGTCGTAGCCGACCTTGATCAGCAGGCCTGCGAACACCGCCTGGGGGATCAGCTTGACGTAGTTCTGGAACAACATCATTTCGATCAGCACGAACACGCCGACCATGATGCCCGCCAGGCGCAGGGTGGCGTTCTCCTTGAGGATCAGGACCGAGCGAATCGTGGCCTGGGCACCGGGGATGCCGGCCAGGAAACCCGTGACCAAGTTGGCCGCGCCCTGCGCCACCAATTCTTTGTTTTGTCCGGTCTGCTCGTCCGTCATCTTGTCGATGACCAGCGATGTCAGCAGGCTGTCGAGGTAGGCCAACAGCGCCAATTGCAAGGCGAACGGCATGACCGCCATCAGCAGGTCCGGCGCCCAGGAGGTGGGGAATTGGGCGGCCAGCAGGTCCTTGAAGTCGCCGAAGGACGAGAGTGTCGCCTCCAGGTGGACGCGTTCGATGTCCCATCCGGCCAGGTGAACCAACGCGCTCATGCCCACGATCGTGATCAGGGTCGCCGGGAAAAAACGGTGCTTGTCGCCCAACCAGCGGCGCAGCTTGATGGGCAGGATGAACAACAGCAGCAGGGTGCATATTGCGACGACGGTGTTCAGCAGGACGGGACCTTCGTAGGCCTTGGCGCCGCCGATACCGAAAATCTTGCGGATTTGGTCCATCCAAATCAGGATGGCGATGCCGTTCATGAATCCCGAGATCACGACTTTCGGGACCAGGGCGATGAACCGACCCAACCGGACGATCCCGGCGACGATCAGGATCAAGCCGGTCATGATGATGGCGAGGTTGATGAAGTGGTCGGCCGTGACGCCGGGCCACCGTGAGTAATCTTGTTGGCTCGCGGCTGTGACCACGATCAGGGTTACCGCGGTCATCGGGGCCGTGGGCCCCGAACACTGGATGCGTGTGCCGCCGAGCAGTGCCGTAATGAAGGCGATGACCCCCGCCGAGATGATGCCCGCGTAGGCTCCACGCCCGGAAAGGACACCGAACGCCGCCCCGAGACTAATGGCGACGAAGCTGACCGTTAATCCGGCCACCACGTTTTGAACGATTTCGGCTCCGTTGAAACCGGGCTTTTCGAGCTGGGTTCTTCCATTGTTCTGTGTCATATGAATGCATTCCCTCCGAGGGTTGAAAAAAACCCAAGATTTATATCACGGAGCCCAGCCCCGAACGGAAGGGGGAAATGCAAGTATTTACAGATAATTCACAAAAAATCTTGTGGTTTTGCGTGGTTTGTGTTAGCGGTTTTTGGAGTGGTTTGGTCAAAGGGGGTCCGCTGCTCCGTTTTCAAGATGGGTAATCTAGCGTGTTACGGTTTTCTGTCGGTCCGTTTTGGGTCGTCATCGATCCATCTCTCGTAAGAAGGGCACCGAAGCGTTTCTCGCCGAATCTACGCCTCCGCCACCCGAGACCCCGATTCGACGCGATCTTCGCCTTCGCCAGCGTTCGAATCACGGGTAACTCGCGTCGGGGTCGGGAAACCTCGAAATCTTGTCCAGGACAAGCGGCGCCGGTGTTTTGACTGTGTTCATTTCAAACAAAAGAGCTCGGAGTGCCCGAATGCCGAAAGATGCGTCGTGCACGGCCGGTATGGCCCGGTAGGTTCAGCAGGGGCGGTAAGCCCGCCGGCTGAACATTTCGAAGTGATCCATGCGAGGAGTTCCCGCAGGCATTGAAGGCCGGGATTGCAGTAGGTTGGCCGGCCCGGCCGACTTCTCGAAGCGGCCCAGGCTTCGAAAGATCGAGTGGTAAAAGAGCGAAGCAGATAAGTCGATCCTCTAGATCTCTCGATAATCAATTTCGACCTGTGCTAGGTCGCTTCGATTGGTCGAGCAGGGCCGGTAAGGCAGGGCCGGTAAGGCAGGGCCGGTAAGGCTTTACGTCTCTTACGCGCATGCGGGCTCCTGAGCTGGCTCACTTCGTGTTGTTTCTTTCCCGAAATCAAGCTGAGCACCCGCCCCGTTTGTTCGTGGCTTTCAAGCACCACCTGAAGATGTGTCGGTGACCAAGTCGGGATTGAGGGTGATTTCCAGGAAAAGCAGTACGATGCCTTCGGGTGGTGCCTGGAACCCCGGAAGTTCTTTGTTCAGATGCGCAATCAGATCCGGATTGGCCACGAATCCAATCAGCCGATCCTTTGTTTGGCCACAGAGCCCTTCCACGATCAACGGCTGGTGGGGATCCGGTTTTGATCCGAGTAGCTTGAATTCCGGAAGTTGAACCATCGTTTTACTTTCGGGCAGGATGACTCCTGGCACGAACCTGCGCTGTGCCATATCGGATTGATAGAAAAACGTCTTCCCCTCGAAAGCGAAGATCATCTCGAACCGATTCATTTTTTGAATCTCTGCTTCGAATTCCTTTCGATCTCGATGGGGGTGTTTGCCAGCCAGAGCGTCGAAATCGATGGCCGATTCTCGGAACGTCAGCGTCTCTTGTGGGGTTCCGTCCCGCGTATAGGTGGTGAGTTCCAGACCGAAAGGGCTGGCGAGATAAAGTCGGTCGTGGTGGCTGGTCATCATGCGCTTTGGATAAAAACCCAGTATCTCCAGGCGAGAGTCGAAGGGGTGGAACCTATTTTGTACTTCGAGGTCCGGGTTGAGAGCGACGACACCCTCGCTTGTCCGACGTGATGAGGAGTAGATGTAGATGGAATCCTTGTGCGCATGGATTTGGTAGCAGTTTCGGCGCTCGTCCGGGGCCAGGAATAATTTCGATGCGCGAAAGGTGCCGTTGGGATCGTAGGCGTGGATGCCAGCGACATCCAGGATGTAGATGTTTCCTTGGCCGTCGAGAGCTACATCGCGGGCATCGACGTATTCACCAGGTCCGTTCCCATCTCTACCTACGGACCCAAGGAAGGATCCGTCCGCAGTGTACCGATACACTTTTTTGGCGATACTGAAGTCGCCAACGACCAGGCTCCCATCGAGGGGGGAGACGTGAATTTGGTCCACGGTGGCCAGGCCGTCGGGCACTTCGTCAAGGAACACGGCGTGGGTAAGACGAATCACCTCATCTTGTGTTGCAGGGGTGGACAGGATGCGTGTTCCGGTAGTGTTGGTTTTGCCGATCCGTTGGTAGTTCGGACCAGTTGAATTACAGGCGATTATTCCGAATAGAGAGAACGCAAGGAGGATGATGTGGGTGATCTGGCTATTCATTGGTTCCTCGGAGACCCCTCTCACGGGGGAGAGGGGTTGGTTGGGTTCTAGCAACGTGAGGGATTACAGTCGTCATAGTCGAATTCGATATTGAGTCGGCATTCGATTCGGTAACTCATGTCATCTGGATAGTTACACCACTCCCATACAGGCTCCAGCCCCATACATATGGGGGCAGGCCAGAAGGGCGGGCAACGCAGTGCCATTACTGGCGCACCGATGAGCGTGAGGCCCAAACCAAGGACTAGAATACATTTTTTCATAGCTGTTCCTTTCGCGGTCGAAACGGAAAGACGCATCGACCTGCACATTAGCGGGCCCTCGAGAAAGGGCCGTTATGTCTTGAATGGCGGGAACGAAAATGAAAATGAATCAAGAATTTGGTGAAATTTGCCTGGTGGTGTGAGCCTCCTTCGGCAATCGTACGAAGGGCGGGTTCGGAGAACGTGCCTCGGCCGAGCACCCGAATCGCCACGATGACACCCACCAGCGATTTCGCCGTGGTTTCGGGATTCAGTGCAGTGGGAAAATCGCCGCGCGCCTGACCGACCTCCACGCAGCGACGCAGAAATGCCTGCTTGGGAGTGAAGCGGCGATCTCTCTTGAAACGAAGTGGTGCATTCAACCTGAGATGGGTCTTGCCGTCGTCAAATCTTGATCAGGAAGACAAGAACGATGGAAACCAGGAAAAGCAGAACCATGATTTGACACCAAAGCGGATCCTTTCCTGGTTTCCGATGTTCATGGGTTCCTGCTAAATTTTTTGGATGAACGACCCATGGCCCTTCGCCTGAAACCAGATGTGCCATTGGTGGCCGGCATTCCGTGGTCCGGCACACCGGCCACCGGCCTGGGCGGCGACTGTGTGCCACAAGAATCCCTTGATAATGTTGTTCAGGGATCAATGGATTGGCCCGAGTGGCGAGGCGTATGGCGTTACCGGCCACGTATGGCACCTTTCTCGGGAGGTGGATGTCCTACGGCTCCTGACTGGTGGGCAATCGTCGAATACGACCTCGACTGTTTTAATTGAGCCGCGATCGAGGCGAATTGCGCTTATTGGAGTAGGGGCTCGACCCAGTGACCACTGGCCGGGGACGGTCACCACCACAGGAGGCTGCGCGTCGGGTCCCTTTCAAGTAGGGGAAAGGAAGTGATATTGACAAACCCATATGAGCCTCCGGCCCTTCCGGAGGTACAGGAATCGAGATCGATATCGGATTGGATCAAAGACTCGATTCTGGTGCTGGAAGCGATTACGCTTCTGGTTTTGCTTCTCTGTTTAGCCGTGATTGATTTTGATGATGGGGTAACACTTTCTACGAGTGACTTCTTGATTCTTGTGCCAAGCGTAATTCTAGGTCTTTTCGTTTTGCAAGCGGTTTGGATCAAGTCGCCGTGGTCTAATCGGCAGCTCGCTCTGGATAAGGAGGTCTGTCTTCCTCATGAGGTAACAGCGAATGGGGGATTCTCCGGCTGCCTTGATCGACGAAGGAAAAGGGGCGTTTGATGAAGCTTCCTGCTGATAAGCACGATATTCAGGGGGTTAAGGATTCCGTTACGACGCGCTAGGTCGCGTTTTGTCGGCAAGGATGGCGCCGAGGTAACTCATGGGGATATACGCCACGAGAAGATCGACCACTTTGAACCACAGCGGGCCTCCGAACATGATGACCGCCGCAATGCCGCCCATCAAGAAAAATACGCCAATTCCGAGTGCAAAAGACATGTGGTGGCTCCCGGTAAACCTCGCGGCGATGAAGGCGGCAACCAGCGTTCCGAGCGCGTGAGCCAGAAAGGGGAATAGAAAATTCACGGGTGTGAACAGCTTCATGCTCTCTTGGAGGCTTTCCATCGTGGAAACGTCGGCACCCTCTGGAAGTGGGACCACTGAATAGCCAACGTTGACGAGTGACATGTTGACGATACTGCCGACAACCACACCGGCAATGATTACCAAGATATTCTTTACGACCGATTTCAGTTCCATGGTGTTCATCCTCGAGATACAGATGGGAATAGCGTGTTATATGGAGATTCCTGCGACGAAGAATCGAGTGCTCCCTTCGGTCATAGGTTCTCCCGTGGGATGACCCATCGCCGGAAACACCATTAATTAAGTACATTGGGAATCTTGAGATCGAGTGTCATTGGCAGCGTAACACTGGTCGTGTTGCGGTTCAATAGACAGGAGAGCAAGTAAAAAAACAAAAGTCGGGAAAGAATAGGCGTTTGCCTGCACACCATGGCCATGCTTTTCCTGGTTTCGATCATTCCTGGCTTCCTGATGCAGATTCGACGATGGCAAGATCCATCTCAGGTTGAATGCACGGCATTTTTCCGGAGAGCCACGACCCATCGGGCGATGGCCCCGCTCGATTTGGGGAAAGAAACAACCCGAAGCGAGCCAATTCGGAGAGCCCGAATGCGTGTAAGCGACGTAAAGCCTGTAGGTGGAGCAGCTTGCTCCACCAATCGAAGCGACTGAGCAAAGATCGAAATCGAACATTGAGAGATCTGGAGACCCGACTTTTCTGCTTCGCTCTTTTATCACTCGATATCGCGAAGCGTGGATCGCTTCGAAATGTTCATCCGGCGGGCTTACCGCCCCTGATGCCCCTACCTGGCACGACGAATCTCTCGACTTTAGGGCACTCCAGACGGATTTGTTTCACGAGAGTTCAACCTGGCGCGGTTTGCGAGCACGCACGAAAAAGGGCGTGAAGCCGGGTTGCGGCGCCACGCCTGAACATGCCTGGTGGACCACCGGCATTCACCTCCCGGTGTCCGCCCGGTGGTCGTGGTTGGGTGTTTTCACGTCCCGGCGGGATGCCGGACGCGGTTTAGAGCTCGTAGGCGCCGATGTCCCACGACCCGTCGATCGGACGGGCTTTGCCGTCCAAATCGACATCGATGTACGGGATCGGTGCGCCGGCGTTCACGGCCGGGCTGGCGCCGGTCGGCCGGTAGTTGCCAGGCGAACCGTCGAGTTGCGGATTGGCCAGGATCGAACTGGTGGCGGGCGTGTAGTTGTTCAGGGTGCCGGAGTACAGATTGTTGCCGGCGATCAGCCAGTCCAATTCACCGGAGACCCGAAAATCGAAGATGCCGTGGTTCGCGAACAGGTTGTTGCGCAAGCGCAGGTAGACCGGATCGTCCACCGCTGCGCCGTAATCGTCGCTGTCGGCGATCGTGGCGTTCTCCATCACGAGCCACGCGTTGGGGCCGGTGGTCAGCCCGTAGGCGCGGTTGCCGGTGTTCACCAACCCGTAGACGAGGTTGTTGATGAAGAACATGCTCCCTCCGCTGGAGATCGATACCCCGATCTGGGTGTCGAACACCACCGAATTACGGATGTGGCTGCCGTTGCCGCCCAACAGGATCCCGTTGCGGCTGGCACCGGAAACGGAAACGCCCGAGAACTGGAGGTTGTCGTTGCCCGAACTGGACAGGCTGATGCCGCGGTCGCCGCACTCCGCGATCGTGACCTCGTGGAAGTGGGCGTTTCTCATCGTGCCGAGGCTGACGCCCCGGTCGTCGATGTTGCGAATGGCCACGTGCTCCACCCGCAGGTCGCGGATCGAGCCGCCGTAGAGGCCCTGGTCACTGTCGTCGATGGTGGTGTTGAGGATTTGGATGTTATGGTGCGTGCCGCGGAAGTACAGGGCCTCGCCCTCGTTGCGAATGGTGAGGCCGTCGATCACGAGGTGCGACGCGTTGCTGTTGAAATTGAATGCCTCGGGACTGGAGAAACCGGCGCCGTCGAAGATGACTTCCTGGCCGGGCCCGGCCGCGATGACGATCGGGTTCTGCGCGGTTCCGGAAGCATCCATGCGGTGCGGGCCCGCGTACACGCCCGCGGAAAGTTGGATCAGATCGCCTGGCTGGGCGGCATCCAGTGCCGCGTTCAGCTCGGCGTTGGTCGCAACCGGCACGACGCGCAACGGGGGCGACGGCGAACCCGGCTGCTCTGGCAGGACCTGGACTTCGATGGTCTCTTCGGTCACCAGTCCGGTCGAAGTGGTTTCGGTGAAGGTGACCGTCACCTGGTGCACGGCTTCAGCGTCGACCAAGCCTTGGATCTCACCCGTTTCGGGATCGAGCGTAAGTCCGGCCGGCAGGCCCGTGGCCGCGAACGCGATGGGGTCTCCGTCCGGATCGATCGCATTCAGGAGGTACATGAACGGCCGGTTCTGGATCAGGCTGTAGCGGTCCTGACCGTTGTACCGGGGCGCGCGGTTGACGTTGTTGACGGTCACGGTGATCTCGACGGTGTCCAGCGGACTCGTGATGAAGGCATCGGCCACGGCCAGCGTCCATACATATGTAATGGAGGGCGACGCGCTGTCACCGCCCTGCTCGAAGTCGGGCGTGAATACCAAGGTCCCGGTTTCCGGATGCAGTGAAGCGTTTTCGGGCAATGCGGTTTCGGGCAGGAAAGAGAAGGCGTCGCCGTCGGCATCGGTCGCCGTCAGGGTCAGCTCCAGGGTTTCGCCCTCGTCGATGGTGAACTCGGTTACCGCCGGTGGGTCCAGTTGCGCGGGTCGATTGCCCGGCGGTACGGGCAGCTTCTCGGCGTAACCGAGATCCACGCCGTCGAGTTGGGGACGGGAGACACCGAAGAAGTCGGTAGCCGCATCGGCGTGATTCAGCTCGAGACCGGCGTCGATGGCCGGGCTTCCTTCCCGCAACCGGAAATCGCCGCCGCCCTGGGCGACGAACAACGGGTCCTGGTTCACGATCGAGGATGCCGCGGCCGCGAAGCCGTTGGTGTGGCCGCCGCGGTTCTGGTAGTAGAGGTTGTGGCTTTCCTCGAGCAAGTTGCCGCTGCGGAGGTCGACACCGAGACCGCCGTTGTCGACGATCATCGAGTTGACGATCTCCGAGGTCACCGGATCGTCCAGATCCGTGCCGCGGAAGGCGACACCTTCTTCGCCGTTGCCGTGAACGACGGAGTGGAACAGGTGGAGCTCGGCACCTTCGGTGATCTTGATGCCCGCTTCACCGGCGTTGCGGATCTTGCCGTTGATGATGGTGACGGTTTTGGGGGCGAAGCCGTCCTGCTCGCGGCGCCACAGTTTCACGTTGGCGGCCGAGTGACCCTCGGCGACGATGTTGACCAGCAGGGCGTTGGCGTTGAGATCGAAGCCGTCCTCGGAGTTGTTGCGTGCGACGCAGTCGATGAAGCGCACGTCGTCGCCGCCGATGGTGTGAAAGCCGTCGCCATCGCCGCTGGCCCCGCGCCCGTCGTCGTTGTAGCTCGATTCGACGCGGATGAAGGTGAGATTGGCGCCGTTGCGAATCGAAATCCCGGCCTCGTAGCAATGGTGGATGTAGCAATCGCGCATGACCAGATTGGTGATCTCGCGGAGGCGCAATCCGGTGGTGCGGGTTTGGGAGAATTCACATTGCTCGATGATGATGTCGGTCTTGGGGGCGAACCCTTCGGCGGCCTGATCGAAATTGCGAATCACGAAGCCGAAGAAGTGGTGGTAGGAAGCGTCGTTCAGGGCGATGCCGTCGCCGGAGCCATCGCCCTGCAGGATGACGGTATGACCGGGGAAATTGCGGAAGACGATGGGCTGTTCGGCCGTGCCCGGCGTTTGGATATCGAAACCGTTCACGCCGGAGCGGTCGTAGATGGCGTCGGCCGAATCGGGGTCTTCACTGCCCTTGACATAGACGAAATCACCGGGGCGGACCGAGGCGAAGGCCTTGTCCAGCGTGCGCCAGGGGGCGTTTTCGCTGGTGCCCGGATTGGCGTCGTCGGCGTTGGGGTGGTTGCGGTCGACGAAATAGGTGGGGGCGCCGTTGGGAACCAGGTCGATGAGGTCGACCAGGGTACCGATGTCGCGGACGTCGATCCAACCGCCGTCCAGGTTCAGGTCGAGATCGGGCACGTCGGCGGTGGACTGCATCCAGTTGGGGAGGGCGTAGTGCAGATCCGCGAAGTCGACGTAGCCGTCTTGGTTGAAGTCGCCGCGCGCGATTCCGGAATTCGCGAGCGAGGTTGGTGTGAGCGCTAACACGAGTGTGCAAAAAAGGGCATGGGTAGAGCGTCTGTCCGAAAGCAGTGGACATATCATAATCAAATCACCTCTAGTGAATCAGTGTTCATTGAATCGGAGTGTGCCGAGGAGCCGGAACCAAGTATCTATTCATCGAGTTCAAGGCGCTCGAGCCATTATGGCATCGGGGTTATGTTATTAAGATCACCAAACGACGTTTCGTGAGATGCAAATCGCCTTTTTCATGCGGTCCCGCTTCCTGGTTCGCAAGTCGTGCTACATTGAATGAGCACTTGCCTTTCCACGGATGGCCGTTTCATCGATAGGAATCGCCTTTCTGAATTACCGGGATGGACCGAATTTTCAGGTCGGGCGATCCAGCGGATCTCACCCACTCGGAAGCGTTGCCCCTGCTTCCTCACGGGTGGCCATGATCCATGGCAGATCCTGCGAACTCTTCAGCTCCCCGTCATCATAAGGTACGTACCCTAGTACGGAGTCAAGCGCTATGTCTGAAAAAGTTACTATTGGTGAGTTCGCGAAAAGATTCCATGTTTCTGTCGAAACTGTTCGGTTTTATCACCGAAAAGGACTATTACCTCTACCTACTGAAAAAGTTGGCGCCTTTCGGGTGTATGGACCGCATGAAAGGATGGTTTTTCAATTTATTTTAATGGGCAAGAAATCGGGTTTCACGCTCGAGGAAATCAAGGCCCTGATGGATTTGGAACCCCGAGCCGGAAAGCGTTTCTTACGCCAGTTGATCGCCCGCAAGATGGACGAGATCAACGCCACGATCGCGGGCCTGCTGGCCCAGGGAGAAGCGCTCAGGGGCCTTCTGGAAGGCTGCCGGCAGGATGGATCCGACGAACTCGCTTCGACGATGGATATCCTGATCCAGGCCGCCGAAGGCTGAGGCAAACGAAGCGCGTCCGTCGTGGGCCTCGCTTCGCTCGCCTCCGGTGACGGCTCAGCCGCTCAAGCGGGTGATCATCAGATCGCGCAGGTGGGTCAGTGCCGGCGGCGAGATCATTTCTTCCGAGACCAGGCCCAGCACCAGCGGCTCGCCTGCCAACAGCAGGTGGGCCGCGCCCAGCCACCAGTCTCCCGAGCGCCAGACCAGGATGTCCGGAGGCGTGCCTTCTTCGCGGCAGCGCGCCAAGACCTCGAAGCCTTCGGAAAGCTGGCAGGCCAGTCGATCCATGTGCCAATCGCCGGCCTCGCCCCGTTCGGCCACGACCAGGCCGCGCGTATCGGCCAGGAAGGCGCGGGCCATGCCCTTGGTGGTCAGGCTCCAATCCAAGAGATCGTTCAACACGTCCTGGCGATAGACGTTGGGGTCGTCGATGTGACGGTCGGGAACCGGACTGGACGGCAGCGACATGCGCGGATCCATCGGCGCCGGCCCCTCCATCTCCGATTGGCGGAATCGGCGTTGTAAATCCTCGGCCAGGCGCTTGGCCTTGGCGCGATCATACGAGCTGTCGAATTTCATGTGAGACCTCTCTTCCACCCACGCGTTCCAAAATTTCCTCGGCCAATTGTCGGAACCTGCGGGCTTCGGGCGAGGGCCCCATCAGCACCACGGGAAGTTTTTTGTCCTGAGCCACTTCGAAGAGTTCCGAGTGAGGCAGTACGGTATCCAGCACCAGTGGGATGTCGCACCACAGTTTGGTCACCACGCGTTGGTGGGCGTTTCGCTTTTTGTCGAACATATTGAGTATGAAACCGAGGAATTGGAGATTGGGGTTTTCCTCGGCCTGAATATAGGCGAGCGTTTCCATCAGTTGATTCATGCTTCGCAAGTTGAGGTGATCGGGGCGAAAGGGGGTCAGGACGTGGGTACCGGCACGCAGGGCGGCGCGGGTGATCATGCCCATGCCGGCCGGCGTGTCGAAGATGACGATCGAATCCTTCAGGCAAGGTGTCTCGATGATCTTCTCGGGAATGCGATCGTGGTAGAGGCGCAGCTCGAAGGCCGGCACGGCGTGAATCGCCAGGCGGCCCTTGGGCAGCAGGCGCAGGCGTGGATGGTTGGTGGGCAGCAGTGTTTCTTCGACAGTGACCTGGCCCATGATCACCTGGGCCAGCCCTTGAAATTGGGACTCGCCTTTGCCCAGGTTCAAGTTGACGGCCGATTGGGGATCGGTGTCCACCAGGACCGTGTCGTAGCCGATTTCGGCCAGGGTGAGGGCGAGGTTCAGGGCGACCGTCGATTTGCCGACGCCGCCTTTCTGACTGGCGATAACGAGTCCAAGTGTCATGGCAACTCCGTTTCTGGTTTGTTCTTGGCGTGTTGAATCAATTGAGCCAAACGATCCAAATTGGTGCGTACCAGGCGGTGCTCGGTGTCGATGCGGTGCGCCTGGGAAAAGGCGTCGTAGGCGGCCTGGTACTGTTTGGCGAGCATCAGCTCGACCCCGCGTTCGTAGAGCCGTTCGAAATCGGACGTATCGTCGAAGATTTCGGGCTGGTCGCGTTCGGTCTCGTCCACCTCGCGTACGGCGTCCAACAGCAGGCCGTCGAGCGAGCCGGAGAGGGTGGGTTCGTCGGAATCGGCGGCATCGAGATAGGTACAGGTAATCTTGACGGGGCTCGACCCGGTTTCACAATTGGCGACGATGCGTTTGAAGGCGTCGAGGCCTTCGCCCTCGGCGTCCTCGGCATGCCAGGGATGGCCCTCGAACACCTCGATCGTGCCCACGTCCGCGCAGTTCACCCGCACCGAGTGGCGTCCCATCGCAGCGATTTGGAGATAGTCGGAGAGTTTGAAAAAGAACTCTCCGGTCGTTTGGGGTTCGGCCAGTTTCTCTTGGGCGATATCGCGCAGGCGTTTGAGTGACAGGGGCTTCTCCAGAATCGTGATGTTTTGTCGGTCGGGGATGCGGTTGCGGTGCTCTTCCGCATAGGCGGAAATGAACACCAGCGGTACGGCCAAATTCAGCGACACCAATTCGTCCACCAGGCGGAGGCCGGAGCCGTCCGGCAGGCGAATGTCGGAAAAGATCAGATCGGGCGGATGTTCGCGCAGCCCCTTGCATGCGGTTTTCAGGTTGCTGTACCCGTAGACGCGCACGTCCGGGAGGCCGCGCAGATACTTGGTCATCGAGTCGAGGAGAAAGAACTCGTCTTCAAGTACCAGAATCCGTTTCATGGGGAGCCCACTTTACCGGCATTCTCGAACAGCACGTTGAGCAGGTCGATGCCGCAGTCAAGCGACTCGCACCACTCGATGAAGCGATGCACCATCTCCTTTCCGCGAAATGCCGCGCCATGCTGCGGTGCGATGATCTCGATGTCCAACCGTCTCGCCATGCGGGCCCAGGCTCGCATGGCCTTGTTGCACGCCATGTAGCGTTGGTGGAACGGCTCCATGTAGGCGCGGTGCGCCTCGAAGTCGCTGACGAAGGAATAGTCGGCGCCCAGGGAGGCCCCCAAATCGCCGGTGTAGAGAATCCGCGAGATGGGATCGTACACCTGGAAGTTCCCGGCGGAGTGGAGGAAGTGGGCCGGCAACAGGTGCAGTCTGGCGTCGCCCAGTTCCAGCATCATGCCTTCGTCGGGAATCGAATGCAGGCGGTGCTCCAGGTATTTGTCCAACCCGAAGTGGGGCACGAACCGCACCCACAGCTTGGAACAGTAGGCTTCGGCATCGGTGGCGAGCATCCAGCCGTTGAGGGCCGCCACGATATCGGGATCCTGGTGGGAGAGGAAGAGGTAGCGCAGGTCGGCGGTTCGCATCAGTCCACTGAGTTGGGCAAGTGTTGGCTTGAAAGCCTTGTGACCACCCGGGTCCAAGATCATGCCCACGCCGTCGTGGAGAATCAGGTGTTGATTGGCCTGAACCGCCAGGCCGTGGCCGAAATCGTCCAACCACACGTTGCGGTGAGTGTCGTTTTCAAACAAGATGTCCATGTCAGCCTCGGTTTCAAATGAATCGATGTGGAGAGAACCCTCGTCGAGCTCGGTGAATCAGAGAAGTCTTCCCAGTTGTTCGGCGGCTCGGCACATGTCGAGGAACACCAGGCCCAGTTTGGCGCGGGCATTGGTCAATGCCACCAGCACGGTGCCTTCGGAGGCGTTCATGGCAATCACGTAGCCGTCGCGCCCCTTGACGAACACCTGTTCCAGGTCGCCCCGATCCAGTTCCTGAGCGGTGCGGGTTCCCAGACTCAGCAGCGTGGACGTCATGCCGGCCACGCGGCCGTCGTCGTAGGCTGCGGGAAAGGCCGAGGCGATCATCAGACCGTCCTCGCTTACCACGGCACACCCTTCCACATCCGGGGTGCCCCCCTGCATGTAGCGCAGTATTTCGTTGATTTGTTCGATGCGGCTCATCGGGCCGTACTCCTTTCATGGGATCGCTGAATGGGAATCTCCGCCGAGACCCGGGTCCCTTTCCCCGGTTCGGATTCGATGCCCAACTTCCCGTCGAGTTTTGAGAGCGCGGTTCGGCATAACGCCATGCCGATGCCGCTGCCCATGGGTTTGGTGGTGAAAAACAGGTCCGTGCAATGGGCGGCCACCTCGGGCGGCATGCCCACGCCGGTGTCGGTGACCGAAAACCGGAAGACGTTTCCGGATTCGTTCATGCCGGCTTCGACGGTCACGCGGTCGCCCGCTTTACAGGCCTGTTTGGCGTTGGTCAACAGGTTGAACAGGATGCCGCGGATGCCACCCACCTGCAGCGGCAAGGGGGGCAGGGGTGCGACATCCACTTGGAAATCGATACTCAATCGTTCGAACAGCGGTTGAAAAATGCCGCAGGCCTCCATGAGCGCCAGGCCGATGTGGTGTTCCGTGCTGCAACTGAGGTTGCGCGACAGATTGCCCAGTCCTTCGAACGCGAGCTTCATGCGACGGGTCTCGTGAAGAATGCCTTCCATCGCCTCGCGGTTCGCACCGGCGGGAAGTTCTTCCAACATGAGCTCGGCGATCGCCATGACCGAGGCCAGCGGGTTTTTCAATTCGTGAAGGAAGGTCGGAAGGATGTCGTTCAGGGTGGCCATCTCCATCAGACGGTCGCGCTCCTGGTGAAGTTTGGAGAGCGCGCCTTCGTCTCGGAAATGCACCAACCAGGCTGAATCGATGCGATCTTGCAGTGCGGGCAAAGGTTTGATCCGAAAGGAGTAGATGGATGCTTCGCGGTTAGGGAATTGAAGGTCGCGGGTAAGCGAGAAAGGACGGCGTTGTTCGAGGGCGGAATCCTCCAGGGGAAAGAACAAGTCCGCGAACGGGGCGCCTTCCATGTCGGAAATCGAGATGCCGGTCACCGATTCGGAGGCTCGATTGACACGACGAATGCGTTGGTTGCCGTCCAGGAGCAACAATGCCTCGTCCAATGATTCGAATAGCAGGCGAAACCCTGTTTCCAATCGATCCTCCGCAAGGTGGGCCGAGGCCTCCGCATGGCTCGGCAGCGAGCGGTTGCGGGTTTTCTGAAGTGGCCCATTTTTCATTTCGGCTCAAAGAGCAACAGCTATGCCTGTTTGGAAAATCCTTGTGCCCCAAAGGATGGCTGCACGAGAGGGCATTCGAGGGCGAGGATGTGACCGCGCGCATTGCGAAAAATCTCCCAATCCGCTTCCGCGGTTGTGCAAAAAGACACAATTTAGCCCATTCGAAGCTGAGTCGATTCCCAGTAGTCGAGGTCGCACAGTCGGATCAGCCTACATGTTGGGGTTCCCGATGCGGGAATGTCCCGCCTACGGGACAAAATCCGTCCCCGAATCAGGCGCTGGCGTCCATGGGAAAAAAACCGTTCCATGAATCAGGTGACCGCTCCCAAGAGACATGCTTGCGTTTTGCTTTCAACCTTTTTTTGAATTAACGTGCGATTCTGTGCTTTCGGCATGTAGCATGGTCGCATGAGGCTGTGGTAGGATCCACAGTCAATAATTGCCGTTGCCGCGCGAAATGCCCGGCAGTCGCCTGCGCATTGCTTTGCTCGCTCTATGTGATTCCTGCCGGGTACCTGTTGCGAAAATTTCCCTGCCCTTGCTCATTTCATTTATGCCGGGGAGCCTATGAGACTCATCACTCTATATTTGTTTGTCATCGCCATCGGCCTCAACTGTTTCGCTTGGGATGACGAGACCGCCACCAAAGCGCTTGCCGTCCTGCAGGAACAAGGCGCGCCTGCCGCCATCGCGTTTGCCGACAAACACGAGATTTCGCCCTACAGCCTGGGCAACCGATTGCTGCGATCGGGCGATATTGCCGGGGCCAAACACTGGTTCGAAAGCTTGGCCGACCAAACCGACGAGGCCCAATATCGATACGGCCTCGCCTATGCCCAGTGGGTCAGCGGCAACCACGCCGTCGCATTGAAGGACGCACACTTCTTATTGGCCAGCGAGCCGCCCCCGAAAATCCGGGCGCGCACCTATTACCTCACCAGCCAAATCCACTTGGCTGCCTACGATCTGGAGGCCGCCGAGCAGGACAGCCTCTCCAGCTTGGCGATTTACCAATCCTTGGACGGCATGGCGGGCGGCGAATACCTGAATCACATGATCCTGGCCAATGTCCGTCTCAATCGGGGTGAATACGACGCCGCCCAGTCGCATCTCGACGCGGCCATCGAGGCCAACGGTCGCCTGCAGGCATTGGGCAAAAAGCCCTATTCGCTCGGCGCCTACTACGATCTGCTCGGCTCGCTCAATCTCGCCCAAGGCAACTATTTTCAAGCTCTTACCATGACCCGCCAAAGCTATGATGCCTTCGTCAACAACGGCAATCGCCTCTTGGCGGAACAGGCCGAGGCCAAAACCGCCCTACTGTTCCTGCTTGCCGGCAACCCCGAAAAAGCGTACAAGATGGCCCATACCATCTGGGAGCGCACCAGTCACGACGACCACCGCGCCTACGTTCGTGCACTCAACGACATCACCCTGATGAAGCTCTCCCAATGCAATAATCACGAGGCGGACGCGACTTCGCGCAAGCGGGCCACGCTCGCCTGGGCGAACGCCAATCCCGGCGGCCGCATGCTGAAAAAACTGTTGCAAACGATTGAAAACACCCCCTGTCCCGATCTCACCGCGCATCACCATTGATGTACTTTGTAAGGAGCAACCACCGTGTTAGACCCCGTCGACCTGTCCCTGACGCCCCTTGCCAGCCAAGCCACGCCCGTGGCAGTTACACCGAGCCAGGAGCCACAACCTGACACGGCCCTTTTTTCAGAAGACGATCAAGTGGAGCTTTCCGCCGGTCAGGAAAGCCCGACCTTCGCGACCTATACCGACACCGGCAATCTGGAATCATCCATTCCGCCGGTCAACGATCTGCCCGACGACGACAACGGCTCCTAAATTCCCGCTCGCGATCCTCATCCAGGCCTCGTCCCAACTCGGCATTTTTTCTTCTGCGCCCATGACCGGCGAACGGTCTCCGTGTATCCAGATTTTGGTGGGCAAAATTCGGGGTTCGTTAAATAATCGATCCACAGGAAAACACCGGTCCTTCCGGCTGTTGGCCGGCCAAGATCGTGGCCAAGGTTCAGGCATGTTTCTCGATGGGTTTCCCTCGCCGGGGAGGGACCCTGAGATCGGGAAGAGATTTGAATCAGGAAGGTGTCATGAAAAAACATCGGATTTATACGATGAGCTTCGCAAGTGTCTATCCCCATTACGTTGCAAAGGCGGAGAAAAAAGGACGAACGAAAACGGAAGTGGACCAAATCATTCGTTGGTTGACAGGGTATGAGCAGGAAGCGTTGGAGGCCCTGCTGGAGGCAAAGACCAATTTTGAGACCTTCTTTGCGGAAGCGCCGCAACTGAATCCTTCGCGAGAGTTGATCAAGGGCGTGGTTTGCGGTGTCCGAGTGGAAAACATCGAAGAGCCGACCATGCGGGAAATTCGCTACCTGGATAAGTTGATCGATGAGCTGGCCAGGGGGAAAGCGATGGAGAAAATATTACGAAAGTGAGCGGGCAGCCCCAATGTATCGGACAGTGAGCGAGGCAACCCGCGCGAACATGCAGATCTCTTTACATTCAAAGGCTGTGATTTCCCAACTGGAACGGGACAATATGGTCCACGAATCACTCGACTTACACGAATCAAAACATTTCCACGGAATGGTATCTCGCAGTACCGCCGGTCCTTCAAAAAATCAGGAATACAGGATTCGAGGATGGTTTTTTCATTCGTGTCAATCTGTGTGATTCGTGGACAGACTTTAAAGCAATATCAGGAAGCCAGAAAAAATCGAAATCAGGTAAAGCATGGCCGTGGTGTGCCGCCAAATGCTTGTCCTTTCCTGGCTTCCGATCTTCAAGGATTCCTGTTTCATTCCCAGGATAGGGTAAAGAGAGCCTGCTCCGCTACTTCGCACCCGCCTCCGCGATCTCCGAGAACTCTTATGTAACAAACTCTGTAAACCTCGAAGATAAAGATAAAAACCTAAAAAGGCGGATGTGCAGGGAGTTCGTCGAAAAATGTCGGCCCGGCGGGCCAACTTACTGCAACGACGCCCCTCTCACAAATGCGGGAACTCCCAAACGATTCGCTTCGATTAGTTACCCACCTGAAACCCGGGCCCCCGGCCTGGGCGGCGACTCTGTGGTAAAAAAGGACTTATGTATAAGGACCCCTGCCCCTACGAAGCATCCCCCTTACCCGAAACCACCTGCGCTTGTTTCCCGATTCAAGGAGATTTTTGCGAGCCGAGATCCCTCTTCTGAAAGGCGATCGCCTCCGCGATCGGTTGCGTCAGTGCGCTTTCCGGGGTGGCCACGGAGGCCAGGTGCTCGAACATGAACAGGGCGTCCGGGTCCGAAATGGAATGTCTGTGGAAGTAAGCCGCCGCGCGCTCGATCCGATTCGCCACTTCGCCCTGACCGCCCACCAGTTGGCACCAGGCCCCAATCAGATCCGCGTAGGCGATCAGGCCCGTCCAGCTCTTGCGGGCCAGATCCAACTTGAGGAGATGCAATCGTTTGGACGCCTCTTTCGGGTTGATGCGAGCGACCGCGTTCAGGGCGAGGTTCAGGCGCGGGTACAGTGCCTCTGCCGAGTCGATCGTGGTCAGGGTCGTCAGCGACGCCACGTAGAGCCGTTCCGCCAAATCGAAATCACCGTTCAGGCGCGCCAGATCGCCTCGGGCGTTTTGGGTTCGCGCCACCCCATAGCGGTTTCCTCGGGCACCGAAGATTGCTTCCGCTTCGCTGTAGGCGGCGCCGGCTCGATCCCACTCGCGGCGTTGTCGGGCCACATCGCCGCGACCCACCCAGACGTCGGCGACCCCGTGATCGTCGCCGATGGTGCGGTAGAGCCGGAGGCTGTCTTCCAAGAGTTCCAAGGCACGGGCGAAGTGACCCTGTTGGCGGAGCACGTCGCCCAGCCCCCAGCTCCCGGCGGCCAAGGCGTGGGGATCGGCCGCCTCCTTCAGGACCGTGACCGATTCGTACAATTCCGCCGCTCGGGAGAGATCGCCGCGTCGGCGGGCAGCATCGCCCAGGAGCCGCAGTGCCTCGACGCGCTCTTTGCGGTCCTGGGCACCCTCGTGTCGTCGGCAGGCGTCGACCACGCGCACGGCCCAGCTACTGGCCTCGTCGACCAGGCCCTGGTGAAGACAGATGCGCGAGCGCAGGATCCATCCCGGGAAGTGGGCCGGCTGCGCCAGTTCCTGGCGTTCGATGATGGCCTCGCGCGCATTCAGCAGGGCGTGACCGCGTTGGTAATCGCTGGATTCGCGCATCTCGTTGGCGCCGCAGAGCAAAGGCTCCAGTGCGTCCAAGGGCTCCTCCGTTTCGGCCAGGTAGAGGCCCAGCCGAGCGGCCGTGCCGCGTTCGCCGCGCTCGTAGGCGGGTTGCAGCACGGCGGCGCAAATGCGGTTGAAATGAGACCAACGCCCCTGTTCGCGGGCGATGCGTTCCAGGCTCTCGCGCAGCATGCCGTGAACGAAAGACCAGCCGTTCTCCTCGCGCACGGCCAAGTGGACGCGGGTCAGCTCCGTCCAGAGATCCTCGCGAGGGGTCAGGCCGGCGAGTCGGCAGGCCGTGTCCCATTCCGTGGCGAAGACCGTCTGGCCCAGGACCGCCGCCAACTCCAGGGCGATCTGGTCGTTGCCCATGGGTTCGAGAATCGCCGTCACCCGTTCGCGCCAGACCTGGTGCAGATCCTCGGGGAGGGAAGCGGCCTCGTGGGCGCCCTCGACCAGTTCGAACCCGTGACGCCCGGTGCGCAGCAGGTTGCGGTCGATCCAGTCGGCGATGAGCTGGGTGGCGAAGAGCGGATTGCCGGCGGTGCGGGTTTCCACTTGGGCGGCGAGCTGCGGGGCTAGGCCCAGGATGCGCCGGATCAGGGTCGCGCGGTCGGCCTGCGGCAGCGGGCCGACCTGGAGCCCGGTCACTCGGGGCGACCTGTTCAGGGCCTGTAGGGCCGCGAATTCCGGACTCTCCGCGGGCAGGGCCTCGTCGCGAGCCGTCAGGACGACCAGTACCGGCGCGTGCACGCGCTCCAAAATCTGGTGGGTGACCGTCAGGGCTTCCAGACCCCATTGCACGTCGTCCAGCCAGAGCACGACCGGTCGCTGGGCGGCCACGCCCTCGATCAGTCGAATCACGATTTGGTGACGCTCCGATGGGGAAAGCGGTACTTCGACGTCGAAAAAACGCTGCAAATCGCGGCTCAACGCCTCGTTCATCCAGGGACGCATGATCTTGAAATGATTCAGGTTTTGGATTACCGAGGCGTGGTCCAGGCCGATCGCCCGGCATTTGCGCCGCACCATCGATTCCATGCCGTGATAGGCGCCCGAACGTCCCGGATGGTGGGTGGCCCGAAAGACCGAGGCGCCCAGGGTTTCGTGGGCCTGCTCGCCGAGGGTGCGGGCGAGCCTGCTCTTGCCCGTGCCGGCCGGTCCGTGCAGGACAACCGCTCGTGGTTGGCGGTGCTCGATGGCGAGGCGCAGTGCATCCCAAAGGGCGCGGCGCTCGTCGACGCGGCCGACCAGGGGCACTTCCCGGTAGCTGAAGACACCGAGCCCGGTGGTGTCGGTGTCGGCGGTGAAGGTGGTCTCCTCCAGCCGTGGCGGGCTTACCGGAATCGGGGGCGTGAGCGGGGGAAGAAAGGCACCTCGCTCCGGAGGGGAGTCGGCCGCTGCGTGACCATCCAGGCATTGGAGGGCGTAGCCGGCTTCGGCGGCGCTTTGAAAACGTCGGCCGATGCCTTTGGCGAGGGTCGCCTGCAGCCATTGCGCGAGGCCGTCGGGTACCGGGAAGCGCGGCACCAGGGGCGGCGGGTCCTTGTGGAGATGGGCATAGGTGTAGGCGATGGGCGACACCTCCTTGAAGGGCGGTGCCCCGGAGACCCATTCGAAGACCAGGCATCCCAGGGCGTAGAGGTCCGTCCAGGGTCCGAAATCGCGCCATTCGCCCAAAAACTGTTCGGGAGCCATGTAGGTCGGCGTGCCCCAGGAAAGTACATCGCCGGCGATCTGGGTGTTCTCGATGGCGTGGGCGATGCCGAAATCGGCCAACTTGAGCGTCGGCCCGGCTTCGTGTAACTGGATCAACAGGTTGGCGGGTTTCAAATCGCGATGAATCAGCCCGCGGGCGTGGGCGTGCCCCAGGGCCGAGAGCAGGGCGGTCAGGTAATCGCGTACGGTCGGCCAATCGACGGGTGGGGTTCGTTCGTGCAGGGCGCCGCCTTGGGCCCACTCGCTGAGCAGGTAGGGCGTGTCGGCCGGGAGATCGAGCGAGGACAGCGCGGGGTGGTCGGCCGAAAGGCGACCGTAGTCGAGAACCCGCAGCACGTTGGGGTGATTGAGGGCGGCGGTGGCCTGGACCTCGTCGATCAGGGCCTGGCGGAAGAGGGGATCGCGCGCATTGTGCGCGGTGAGGAATTTGATCGCGATGGGATTGCCGTTCCGGTGCCGGCCACGCCACACGGAGGCCATCGTGCCCCTGGCCACGAGGCTGTCCAGGCGAAAGAGGTCGCGGTCAGATTCCATAGACGCATTCCGGTGGAGAGCTTTCGACAACCGAAAACGGGCATCGAAGTTGTGGGGTTTCGGCTGGGATGTGGGGATGGGCCGCTTCAAATCGGAGGGGGTGACACGGGAGGGACCCGCGGAGTGAAGGACGACGGCCGTGGCCACGGTGCGGCATCCACGCCGTGGCGAAGGGAAAGATGAATGGAACATCTAATATGTAGCACAAACGCCGTGAAGCGCCTAGTGTTGCGGGCTCCGGACGGGCGTCGCTCACCGCGGGCAGCGCGGCGGTGCGGGAACGGATCGTCGCTACCGTCGTGTCTATGTCTGCCGGTCAGGGAACTCCAGGTGGGCCGTGAATTCGGTCTCGGTTCGGCTGAAATGCAGCACGCCGTCGTGTGCCTCCGCGATTTGCTGGACCAGCCACAGGCCGAGCCCCGTACTGGCCATCCGTTGCGCCAAATTGGGGAAACTGCCCGTCGTGAACGGTGCGGTCATTCGGGATAGGTGTTGGGGGTCGAAACCCGGTCCGGGATCGATCACTTCCATAATCACGCGGCCTCGATCGCGACGCGCATGGATCTGAATTTTCCCGGGTTTCGCGTACTTGACCGAATTGGTGATCAAATTGGTCAGGGCCTGCTCCAGCTTGAGTCGATCCCCGTGGAAGACCAGGTCTTCGGCGGGGTCCCATGTCAGTTCACGCTGGTGGTGTTGCAACAGCACTTCGAGCCGGACCGAGAGATTCTCGATGAGGTCGGTCGCGTGGATTTGATCGAGGTTGAGGCGGTCGCTGCCGATGTCGAAGCGCGCCCGTTGCAGCAGGTCGTCGCTCAAATGGGACAGGCGCATGGCGTCCAGGTAGATCTTCTCCAATTCGCGACGTTCCCGAGAATCGCCTATCTTGGAAAGAACCAATTCCAGTCGCGACATCAAGCTGGTGAGCGGGGTGCCCAGCTCGTGGAACACCGATGCGAAAAAAGCCTCCTTGGCGCGGTCGAGCTCGTGGTAGAAGCGAATTTCACGCGTCACGGGATCGAGCAGGAACAGCAAGCCGCTGCGACGGTGCCAGATCATCACCATCACCAGCGAAGCCAGGACCCCGTAGGAAAGGAAGGTGAACCACAGCTTGTCGTTGCGGCGGCTGACGGCGAGCAGGCGTTCCTCGTGACGGGCGAGCCACAACAGCTTCCAATCACCGGCCAACAGGGCGATGGTCCAAGTCTGTTCCCCGTCTTCGAGACGGCCGTGCCAGGTGCTGAGGCGCTCCCTGAGTTTCGGTGTCGGCTTCACCCCCGAATCGTGAAGAAATTGTTCGTGGTCCCAGATCAATTGATGAAAAGTGTAGGTGCGGTTCAAATGGTCCAGAACGATGTCGTGCGCTTCGTCCTGAACCAGGATCAGCGTGGCCATCGCGGTGCGCAGATCGGCGATGACCAGCCGCCGCAGCACCACCAAAAACACCGCGGCCAAGGCCAGACAGGCAATCAGGCCGGTGAGCAACAGCAGGGCCGTGTGGCGCCGTTGCAGCTCGCGATGGGCATCAACTCTCAAGACGCCACCCGTAGCCCATGCCGTGTTTGGTGAATATGAACGGACGCCCGAACGACTTTTTGAGTTTTTTGCGAATGCGGGCGACCATGGCGTCGACCACGCGATCGGTCACGTGGATATCTTCCTCCCAACAGGCTTCGATGATGCGATCCCGGCTGAATATGCGGCCCGGGTGACGCACGAGCCACGAAAGGACCCGCAACTCCTGAGCGGTCAACGGGATGGTGGTGCCGTCGAATGAAACGGTGCAGGTGCCCTTGTCGAGCGAGAAATTGCCGCGCTCCCAGCGGTCTTCGGGCTCGGCGGTCTCCGCGGTGGTGGGTCGCGCGGTGTGGCGTCGCAGGATGGCCCGCATCCGGGTCTCCAACTCGCGGAGGGAGTACGGTTTCACCATGTAGTCGTCGGCGCCCACCTCCAGGCCGATGATGCGATCCATCTCCTCCTTGCGGGCGGTGAGCATGACCACGAAGGCTTGGGGAAAGCGGGCCTTGAGTTGCGGACACAGCGAAACCCCGTCGGCATCGGGCAGGTTGAGGTCGAGCAAAACGAAATCGGGCGGATCGCCGGAATCCTCGGTCGACAGCGCCTGCGCGCCGGTAAAGGCCTGCGAGACCCGATAGTTGCGGCTCGTGAGAAAGTCGGTCAACAAGGCCGACTGTTCGCGGTCGTCCTCGACCAGCAAGACCTGTTTTCCCAGGGGTTCCGATGTGGACGGCACTCGATGCCTCCGATGCCCGCGGCGCCGGGTGAGAACGATGCGTCCGTGCCGCGGAAGCGTTCATTGCGTGAGATTGTGACGTGTGTCGCTGCTTCCTACGTTTCACCATGCGGCAAGGCAGATGTCAAGCCTAGACGGCATGGAGACGCGCGACCTGGTAGGACGGCCGGCGGTGATGTGGCCAAGATCGGGGCTGGTCGAAGAAATTTGTCCACGAAGCAAAAGGACTGAAAAGGATTCCGGGAAGTCCCACAGATAACCGTGGGATTGATCGAGCGCTGGGGGGAATTGCGGGTTTGCGGGGGGGTTTGCGGGGACAGTCAAGTGGAAGCGTTTGATTTAAATAGCCTTAAGCTGGATTGTGAACCAAGAGGGGACAATCGTGGGAAATCGTGGATGGGTGCATATTCGTGTCATCCGTGTGATTCGTGGAAAAAATTTTTGCTCGATCAAACGGCCGTGAGACAGGGTGAAGAAGTTTGCCCACGGATCACACGGATTCACACGGATTTTCGAAGACGCTCCGGGAAAAGGACCGCCCCGGCAAGGGCGGCCCGAATGGTGGCAACGGGGATCAGTCGAGAATCACCGTGCCGTGGATGGGTTCCAGGACGATACCCTCACCGCGCAGCACGTCGGTCTGGTACGTTCCTGGCGCGATGAGCAGCCGGGTCCCGTCGGGGGCGAGGTCCACCCCGTCCTGCACGTCCGCGTAGGGGCCCAACAGGCTGCCGTTTCCGGGGACCGGATGCGCTCCGTCCACGTAGCGTTCGCCGCTGGTGGTTCTGGCGAGCGCCGCCTGCCACCCCAGGTTGCGCAGCGAGGTGCCGTGGTTGCGCAGGAAAATGTTCGAGTCGCATCCCCCGTTGGTGTGGATCGCGATCGAAACCTGCGTTTCACCGATGCGCTCGTAGAGCGGACTGCCCGAACTGCCCGATTCGGTATCGATGCGGTGTGTGACCGTCGTACCGGCGATTTCGAGCAACTCGCCCTCACCGGTCTGCATCGCCTTGTGGCGTTGCCGATGCCCGGAGGGTTGACCCTGGGTGGTGCCGAACCCGCTGTTGAACAACTCGTTCGACATGTCCTTCAGGTGGTCGCCCTGATCGCTGACCCGGAAGAAGGCCTGTTGCGCCTCGAGCGGCATCAGGCCCGTGTTGGGGTTGGGATAGACCCGGAAAATCATCCAATCGTCGCCGATTTCCCATTTAGGAACCCGTTCGATTCCGGCCGGGTCGAAGGCGTATTGGTGATCCGGGTGGGGATGGTTGATGTGTGCCGTGTTCGCATTCGTGGCGGGCACCTGGAATTCGAGGATCTCGAGATTGTCGAAGCAGTGTCCCGCACTGACCAGGTCGCCGCTGCCGATCAGCCAGGCGGTACAGGGACCCAGGCCGACGAAGCGGGCCACGGCCCGTTGCGCGCAGGTGTCATCGTCCGGATCGGCGCAGAGCTGGCGATCGTCCTGGCCGCAGAGATCGCGTTTGAGGCTGGTCAACTCGGCCTGCGGCAGGTAGACTTCCGCCTCGGCAAATGCCGCGGCGCCGGCGACGGCGTAAACCTGAACCTGCACCTCGGGTCCGCGAAGGAAGGCCGAACGATTCTGCCACTGTGCGGCGCTGACCGCGTCCAGGCGCTGGTAGTTCTCGGGATCGGTCACCGATCGAAGGATGACGAAGCTGTCGCCGCCCAGATCGAGCTGGGTGAAGCGAACGCGCAGCCAGTCCAGTTGCAGCGGATCGACGAGGGTGAAGCAACAGACGAGGGTACCTTCCGAGGGGTCGATGCCCAGGTCGACGCATTCGTTGGGGGTGTCGCAGCTCCCGTTCGACTGGGCCCAGGCGACGGGTACGAGGGTCAAGACCGCGAGACAGGTCGTGAAGAGTGTTCGCATCATCGTGGCCTCCTCACTGAAGTCCCACGAGCAGCAACACGGTCCCCTTGCCCTGATCCAGGCCCGTCATGGCCTTGCCGAGAATGGCGCCTTGGGCCAAGGCGTGATCGCGGACCGCCATGGCATATCCGGGGGTGGGGGAGGTGGTCAGCAAATCGCCGGGCCGAACGGCGCCGTGGGCGGCATCGACCTTGACGTAGACGCGACCGGTCAGGGCCACCGGCCATTCACCGTCGGCGACCGTGCCCGTCTGGCGCAGCAGCAGGCCCGTGTCGATGCCGTTGGCGCCGCTGATGACGCCGGCGACCGTACGATCGTAGGGCGTTTGGGTCAGGCGCATCTGGCCCGCGTTCTCCGGATCGATGGCGACCACGAACCCGGGCTCGACGGGGGTTTCGCCCGTGACGTGGAACGGCTCGGCCAGGTCGGCACCACCCACCAATTCCAGCGTGTGCACGCGGGCGCGACCGTTGACATCCAGCTTGGCTTGGGGTGCCGCGGTGCCGATGCCCACATTGCCGGTGTTGGTGTTGTAGACGTGGTTGCCGGTTTCAGCCCAGTTGGGATCGCCACCGCCGGAGCCATCGCCCACCGGTTCGCAATGGACCGAGCCGTCCCAAAGGATGGCGCGGATCGCGTAACCTTCGCCGCAGTCCTGGTAGACCCGTTTCTGGGTGTTGTCCCAGTCCATGGCCAGAATTACGTCGCCGCTGTCGCCGCCGCCGACGAAGATGCCCGAATTGCTGTTGGTCTGAATGCTGGTGATGTCGCCCTGAGCCCACTCCGTCACGCAATCGCCGCCGATGCAGAATTCGTCGGCGCGAACCGTGCCGTCGACGTCGAGCGCCGTACCCGGCGAAGCCAGGCCGATGCCCAGGCGGCCGGTGATGTTGGCATTGCCGAACACGCTGAGGCGGTTGCTGGGCGCAGTGCCACCGATGGCGACGTTGCCGGCCGTGTAATACAGGCTCGAACCGCTGCCTTGGCTCCAGAGCCCTTCGCCGATGCTCGTCTCGGAACCGTTCAGGGCGTGGCGGTAGTACAGTCGGCCGTCGTTCTTGACGTACAGTTTGCCGAAACTGCCGGTGTGGTTGGGCGATGTCGACTGCATTTGGAGACTCATGGCCCCGCTGACCGTGAGTCGCTCGTTGGGTTCCAGTCCGAGTCCCACCTTGACGTCGTTGTGGACGTAGAACGTGCTCTTGGACTTCATACCGTAACCCCGTTCGACATTGCGAATAGCTTCTTCGCGGGATCTACCGAAGGCGAGTTCGAGCATGATCCCGAAATCGTCCCAACTGAGGCGACCGTCGCCATTGATGTCCATGCGCGCGTATTCGGCCGGCGTAACGGCGATCTGGCCGTCGACGGCGCGGAGAAACGGCAGGATGTCGACCGTATTGACCAGCCCGTCGCCATTGGCGTCGCCGGTGCCGCCTTGAATGTAGGCCCCGCCGCGCACGTCGAGCTGGGCCTCCGGTTGGGTGGTGTTGATGCCGGTCCTGCCGTCGTTGTCGACCCAAACCGCGTTGGCCGGATTGCCGTCGGCGGCATCCAGGTGGTTGTTCTGTGCCAGCAGGCTCGGTGCGGCCACGCTGGAAAGAACGAAAAACCCGAGCACCGCCAGGGTGTTCAGGGTAGGAATGTTGGGTTTTGGTTTTGTCGCGGGGGAAATCCATGGAAGAGATGTCACGAAAACCTCCAGAAAAAGATATGACCTTAAAAAGTCAGAATGACGAATTTGAGACGTTTATGTGATCGATCACTGTATAGATAGCGTGAATTATTCTGAGAATGGTCCAACAATTTCTGGAGAAAAGTTGATTTGTGTGGCGTGTAAAAATGTAAGTAATTGAGATCAATATTATTACATTTCGTGAAAAAGTCGTCTTATGCGCGTGGTCTCGACAGGCGCCTGGAGAACACCCGTGGTGGGATTCTAGGCAGGGTCCTTCCATAAACAGCGAATTTTGAAAGGGTTCCTCTGGATCGACCCGGTTTCCAATGTAAGCTGCTTTCAGCGGGCAGGTATCAGATCAGCACATTTCCCATGGCCATGTATCATGCTGACATCCGACGCCTGAAACCTGATACCGTGCCCATCCAGCCAACCCACGTTGGGCGTCACGATCTTTCCGTTTCTGGATGGGCACGAGGTACCTTCGCAGCCCAAACGGGAAACGGCCCCGAGGAGCGGGGCCGTCCCATGGTCGAAACCGGGGCGTCCGTCATCAGGGCCGTGTTAGCGATGTCCGGCCGGCGTTCATTCAGAACGATCGGCGTGGCAGCCGTACCCTTTCTGGATGGGCGCGCGTTACCAGCCTCCGGCCAAGCGACGCTGCCGTGCGGCGTGGCGCCGCCGCGCGATGAAGCCATGGCCATCGTTGGCGAAAAACACGCCGGTGAGAATGACCGCCGTGCCTGGCAGGGTGGTGTTGCCGATCGGTTCATGCAGCACCAGGGCGCCGGCCAGAACCGCGATCACCGGCGAGATGTAGAGCCAGGTAGCGGCGAAGAGCGGGCTGATTCGCTGCATCAACCAAAAGTAGATCGAGGCCGCGACGACGGTTCCGAGCAGGGTCAGGTAGGCGAGGGAGGCCAGAGCGGGAAGACCGATGTCAAACGCGTCGACCGTCCAGCTCGCGGGTTCGAAGACGAGCGACAACAGGATTAGGATCACGCCGCCGAACAGCGATTGCCAGGCGTTGACGGAGAGGGGATCGATACCGCTGTCGCGAATCAGGCGCGCGCCCTGAACCGAACCGCTGGAGTAGAACAGCTCGCCGATCACCAGGACGACCAAGGCCAGCACGACCATGGTCGAGGCATTGAGATCCAGGGTCGGCCACACGACCATTAGAACACCGAGCATGGCCAGACCGAAGCCCAAACCTTGACCAACTGTTATACGTTTTCCTTGGCTGGCGTTATACAGTACTGCTATGGCCAGAGGCGATGCGGCCGAAACCAGTGCAGCCAATCCCGAAGAGACGTACTGTTCCCCCCAGTAGACCGCGGCGAAGCAGAGCGTGGTGGTGTAGGCGCCGATCTTGACCAGGTCCCACCACTGCCGGCCGGTTTTGGGGATGTGAAGTTTTTTGGTTAAATGCAACAAAAAAAGCATGATGAGGGCTGCCGCGAAAAAGCGGACACCCGAAGAGAACAGCGGTGCGAGACCGTGATTCAATCCTACTTTGATCGCCAGGAACGTCGTTCCGTAGATGGCGCACATCAGTGCGAACAGGGCATAAGCCATCTTTTCACCTCCACCCCAATTGGGTGTACTGTACTGGTGAGTGTTATATATCTCTCGTTGGAGGTGGTCAAGCGTCGCGGGCCGGTTTGGCCCTTTTTTGCTGGATTTTCTTGGAACTTTTACTTAAGGTTGGTTAAGTGTTCTAGTTGAGTTCCCAAAGCGGTGGAACAGATGGTGTGTCAACCGGACGCATCGGGTCGACTCCGGTCGCCATGTTCCCGCGTGGCGGGTCGCCGCGGCGCCCGGGTCGCGTAATTTCCAGGAGGTAACCTTGGACGCCATGGTGCTCGATCGCGACAACCCCGCGACCCTCACGGAGCAGATCGTTCGCGGCCTGCGCGAACGCATTCAGAGCGGAGGTCTCGCGGCAGGTTCGCGGCTCCCGTCGATTCGCAGCCTCGCCAAGGACATTCAGGTCAGCCCCATGACGGTCGTCAAGGCCTACGATCAGTTGGAATCCGCGGGCTGGATCTCGCGCGAACACGGCCGGGGCACCTTCGTGAAGGAACGGGTCAAGGGCCGGCGCGATCGCGGCGCCACGGATTGGCAGTTGGGTTTGATCGACGGGTTGCCGGAAGTGCCGGAAGTGGCGATGAACCCGGTGGCGCGCGGGCGGGTCAAGGTGGATCTGTCCAACGCGGTCATCGGCGAGGAAATGTTGCCCATGAGCGGCCTCGCCAAGGTTCTGGAATCGTTCGCCCGCCGGCCTGGCCGGTTGCTGGGGCATTACAGTCCCACGATCGGCGATCCCGAGGTACTGGCGGCGATGGGCGCCTACCTGAACCTGGATCCTGCCGAGCTGCTGGTGACCTCGGGTGCCCAGGAAGCCACCTATCTCGCGGGGCGGGCCTTCGTTCGCGCCGGGGAAGCGGTGGTGGTGGAGGCCCCGACCTACGTGGGGGCCATCGAGTGTTTCCGCGCCTTGGGTGTGCGGCTGTTACAGATCCCGGTCGACGAGGAAGGCCTGCGCACCGACCTGCTCGCCGCTGCCTGCGAAAACTATCCGGTGCGGTTGGTGTACACCATGCCGTCCTATCACAACCCCACCGGCGCGGTGATGAGCCGTCGCCGACGCGAGCACCTGCTGCAATTGGCGCAGGACCACCGGCTGGTCATTCTCGAGGACGATATCTGGAGCGATCTCTACTTCGACGGGCCGCCGCCGGAGTCGCTGTACCAGCTCGACCGGTTCGGGCACGTCATCTACACCAAGAGTTTCAGCAAGATCGTGTCGCCGGGCTGCCGCATCGCCGCGGTGGCGGCACGCGGTCCCTTTCACAAACGGCTGTTGCTTCACAAATCGGCCCTGGACCTGGGATCGCCCCAGGTAACCCAGATCCTGGTCGCCTCGTTTCTGCAGTCCGGGAAGTTGGAACCGGTGGTCGCGGGGCTGCGCACGCGGCTTCGCGAGCGCTATCAAATATGTGTCGAAGAGCTCAACCGCCACGCGCCCGACGGGTTGTTGTGGTTTTCGGTGGAGGGCGGCCTGACGCTCTGGATGCGGCTGCCCGATGGCGTGCGTGCGACGGAAACCGTACGCGAGCTGAGTTATCAGGGTCTCAACGTGCTGAGCGGCGATCTCTGTTATGCGACCGAGGTGCTGGGCCCCCACGTTCGCATCACGTTCAGCCATCCCGACAAGGACGAATTGGCGGCGTCGGTCCGCCTGTTGTGCGAGACCGTGGCGCGGTTGAGCCAGCGCGAGCGAAGCGCGAGCCCGATGCCGACGCTTTGAGGAGAGAGCTTCGCAGGTGCAGGGCAATGACTGCATTGGTTATTTTTTACCACGGAGTCGCCGCCCAGGCCGGGGGCCCGGGTTTCAGGTGGGTAACTAATCGAAGCGTATCGTTTGGGAGTTCCCGCATTTGTGAGAGGGGCGTCGTTGCAGTAAGTTGGCCCGCCGGGCCGACATTTTTCGACGAACTCCCTGCACATCCGCCTTTTTAGGTTTTTATCTTTATCTTCGAGCTTTACAGAGTTTGTTACATAAGAGCACACTGAGTACGCTGAGAGAGGTACGGAAAAATCGAGAAGGCAACGTGCTTGAATCACAAGGTTTAAGCTCGACCATCCTTTTTGGATCAATGACAGATCTTTGGATTACCTTCGCGTGCAGTATCCGAGATCGGGTTCACGATTCGTGAAAACAAGTGTGGTTCTTGGCGACCTCAGTCATTCTTCCCAAAAAATGGTGAACAGCGTCTCCTCCGGCGCTTCGCCGTCGCCTCCGTTACCTCTGCGAACTCAGTGGTAAAAAAAGACTTACACCTAAAATCCCCGCGCCTACGGAGAAACCCCTTCGCGGAACGCTTTTTCTCGTTCGGCCAAGGCCGGTTCGAGATCGGTGAGCAGTTTCCCGCCCACGGCGACGTTGTCGTAACTGTGCTCTTCGAAATGGATCACCAGGTGTTCGGCCGAGATGCCGGTCGTTCGTTCGAAGGCATGGGTGAGTTCCCGAGCGCAGGATACCTTCTTTTCTCGGGTCAGGCGTGGGCTGTAGACGACGATGTGGGGCATGGTTTCGATCTCCTTGCATGGATGGGATGGGGCGACCGTCCGAGTGTATCGCTTTCCCGCCGGATTTGCGCGTGCGAAACGCCGCCCGATGCGCGCTCAAGACGGATGGCGCCTCAACTTGTTCATCAGGTAGCTGGTCAGGTTTTGATTTCGGTTCAATTGAAGCTTCTTGCGGATGCGGCGCCGATGGGTTTCGATGGTGAAGGGCGAGACGTTCATCTTTTCGGCCACTTCTTTGGAAGACAGGTTGTTTTTGAGGTGATTGCAAACCGCGACTTCCGTGGGTGACAGCGACGGAAAAAGAACGCCAGCGTGTAGGAAGGGCGCGTTGGCCGCGTTTTCTTCCCGAGTGCTCTCGTCCGGCACTCGGTTCAAGGTCTCTTTCACAAGGCAATACACCCGTCGCGATAAGCTGTCGCGCCCATCGAACCGATCTTCATCACGCAGCAGGTCGAAAATCGCCCGCAGGCACCGCTGATAATCCCGAGGGCTGGATGGACGACTCAAAACGGGGCCGAGACCCTCTGGAAATGCACGGTGTCCGTGGTCGCCGTCCTCGGATGGGCTGGCGAGCCGAAACGCGTCGACCCCGTAGAGTTGCAGGATGAGTTGGCAAACCAAACGATTGAAGGGCCTGGTGTTCGGAGGCTCGGCGCCTTGGGGTCGTTCGATATAGAGGAAGCCCCGCGTACCACGGTGGTTTTGCGCGTGAACGAGCTCCAGGTGCATGGGCTCGACTTGGGCGAAATAGGGATCGCTCAGGCAATGCGGGGATTGTCGGCTATCCGCCACGATCAGGTCGTGGTTGAAAAAAGAAGCCTCCTGAAGGAAGGTCCACGGGACCTCCTTCCTCGATGGTCCCGCCCGAAACACCCGCGATTGGCCACCGGACGGATTGAACCGCGTCCTGCCGGCATCTCGGTACATCGCCAAAAGCAGTCTGGACGCCGGCTGCGATGAAGCCGCGGCCTGTAATAGATACTCGATGCGCTCGCCGACGCCGAGGTTTTCCAGGGACAGAATATCCACCCATGCTTGGAAAGGGGGCCGCGGGAGCGGGATCGTTGCCGTTTGCGGCTCCTCCGGCGGGGCCTCGGTCGATTTCCCCGTCTGCCGGATCACCTCGCCACCACCCCACACGGCGAGAACCTGTTGGGCCCGTTGGTCGAAAAATGCGTGGTTCCGGGTCTGGTCCTGTCGTTGAAAGGCAGTGGCCAGCATACGGCTGCACAGGCTTTCTACATAGGTCAGGCCCTGCAGGCCGGCCTGCCGCAGACATTCGAACAGGGTATCGAACGGCGGTGGTTGCCGGTCGAGTCCGGCTTGCAAGGCGGTCAACAAAAGGCACATGCAATGGCATTCCGCGACGCCGCCATTTTTCCAACGTTCGAGGGTGTGTCGGGCGGTTTGCAGGAAGGCATGGGCCTGGCGATCCCGGCAATCTTCGGCGACGAGGCAGTAGGCCGCGAATACATAATAGATGGGTTCCAAAATGGTTCCGTGCAGAAAACGCTCGTAGCTTTTCACCTCTTCGAAAAGGGTGATCGCTTGTCCGGTTCGGCCCAAGAGGACATGGACCACGAACCCGCGGAGCAGGAGCCAGCCGACCAATCCGCGGTACCCTTTTTCCCGCAGGTCATCGATCGACGTTTGCCACGTGGGCTCGCTGTCGATTGCCGGTGGGTGATCGGCACACAGGGACCACAGGTGTTTGGACACTCGGCCCGCCGAGGCGAGGTCGTGGTTTCTGGTTTTCTCGGCGAACTCGATTTGCTCGGTGGCCAGGTCCAGGAGGGTGTTCAGGGGGTCACCGCGAAGAAACGCCAGCGAGGCATGCCATTCCAGGATGAAGTTACAAAAGGCCCAATCACGCCCCTCGTGGGCTTGCCGGTACGCGGATTTCAGGAGCACCGCCACACCCGGCAACCCCTGGTCGAAGGCATACCATTGAATGGCGGCCGCGAATTTCACTTGATGGGAGAAACGGGCTTCGCCGCGTTCCTCTTCGCGCTTCAGCATCTGTAGGCTCGTTTTCCCCAATCGGATCGCCGTCGGAATGTCGCCGCGGATGCCGAACCGCCAGGCGGTCAGGGAACAGACGTAGGCCTTCGAGCCAATTTTTTCTGCAATGTGTTGGGTGTGAAAGAGTTGGAGAATCAAGTATTCCCACAGATCCGAATCGGCATTGAAGACCTGTGGGAACATTTCCAGAATGACCAACTCGCGGATCGGAAGCGTGTCCGGGCCGATTCGCACTTGGCCGGCGCGCGTGTCTTCCGATGCCAACCACGACTCGATCTCCCTTTCCAGACGCCGAATGGCTCGAGCCATCCGCTCGGGATCTTCGAGGATCTCGAACCCGTGAAACTTGAGCACTTTTAGGCCAAAAGTCACCGCTTCGCTCAATTCGCCACACTGGTGGTAGAGCCGGAACCGTCGGAGGAGGATCCGGGCGCGGTGGGCCGGGCTGGGTGCCTGGCGTTCCAAGCGCTCGAACAAGCGGCGACTCGGGCCTCGTTCGTTCTTGAGGTAGAGAATGACACCGAGTTCGGCGCCGAGTTCGAAACGGATGTCCCGGTGCTCGCGATCCGTCTCCTCCGAGAGGTTCAACGCCAATTCCAGACAAGCTTCGGCCTGGTCGAAGGCCATGAGGTCGAGGTGATGACAGGCGGCCTCGCGCAATACCCGAGCCGTGTTCAACGCCATCAACCGAGGATGTTTCCGCCGGTGTTTGCGCGCATCGCCCAAAAGCAGATGCTTGGCGATGGTTTCCGCGGGGCAAGCTTCGACGCGTGCCTCATGGAGCAGTCTCAGGGCGATGTGCAAGTGGATCTCGGCGGTGGCCACGTGCTTCAGGTTCATCACCCCGGCCCGGGTTTGGGGGTCGATGAACTGCCACAATTCGCCGGTTCCCAGGCTGCCGTAGAGGTCGATGGGTTCGCGGATGCCGACGAGCGATAGGGGACGCTCGTCGGATTCCAGCGATCCGATGAGACCGACGGTTTCCAACCAGTTCACGTGATGCGCGACGATGTCGTCGTCCTCACGACCCAAAAGGAGAAGTTCCACGGTGAACAGATCACCCAAACACGCGGCGACGACGAGCGTGCGCAGCACGTCCTCGGGCACGAGGGCGAGCTCGGCAAGGGCCGTTCCAAACCGTTGCCGGGAAGGGGCTTCGGGGGGCGTCCAACCCTTGTCCCATAACCAGGCCGAATGGTCTCCGGCCAGTTGCAGTGCGTGGTCTCGGTACATGTGCCTCAAGATATCCAGCACGGCGCCGGGTGTGCGGTGACCCCAGCGGTGGAACTGGGCGGTGAACGGATCCGCATCGGCCAAGGGCTTTTCGAGAACCCGGGCGATGAAATGCGCCGTTTCGTTTCGGGTGAGCGGCTTCAAGGAGAACCGATGCGTGCGTTTCGACCTGTCGAGCAAGGGGCTGGCTGCTTCCTGGGACCCGCGGCTGCAGGCGAGATACCAACCGGGCAGGTCGTCCTGAAGGTCGATCAGGCATTGAAGGGAGCCGCTGTCTACGCGCTGGGGGCTGTCCACCACGATCAGGGCGGGCGGCAAATGCGTGACCACCGCTTCCAACAGGTTTCGGAACACCGTGTGAAGCTGGTCCTCGCCGAACGAGGATTCACCGACGCTTGGCTGGGAACCGTCGTTGAGCAGGTCGAGCCCGGGAATCCGATCGATCAACCGATTCCAAAAATACCCCGCTTCCTGGCTGATTCGGTTCCGGATTCGATCCCAATCACCATGGTTCGAAGCACTTAGCAGTACCAGGCCCTCTTCGATCAAGAGCGAGACCAGCTCCATGGGACGCGGCGGACTGACCACATCCGTTCGAAAATCGAGCACGCGCAGATGGCGGTCGCGAGCCGAGCTCTGCAAATGCCTGAGGAGGGCCGTTTTTCCCGATCCAGGTTGGCCGGAAACCTCCAAAATGGTCAAACCGCTCGGTCGCCGCCGAAACAGCTTCGCGATCAAGCGGCGGAGTCGCGGCCGAGCCAGGGATAGATCCACATGCCGCCAGCGCTCGACTTCCACGTCCGCGGGAACCACCAAAGCCGCGCCGGACCGTTGCCGGAGAAGGCCCATCGTTCGTTTTACATCCAACAAGAAGTCGAAACCGCTTCGATACCCGAACCGATCTCCCGCGGAGACCAGTTTGCGCAGGATTTCCGCGAGCGCGGATTCATCGGGGAACCGTTCGGAGAGCATCGGCGCCAGGGCTTCGGGCGAGATCTTCACCTCTGATGTCGAAAGGGTCGGTCCTTGACCCTTGACCATCTCACGGATCAGGCGTAACCCGAGAAGACGCAGGTCGCCCAGGCCGTCAGCCAGGGTGGGGTTGTTCGCCTGGCGAAGTTCGGGGTCGTCGGCCTGATCGAGCACCCGGTATTCCAAACCGTCGACCAGGACGGTTCGGTGTTGCGGATCGAACCAGATCCGAGCTTGCAGCCAGTGGTGGTGGAACACGTCGTGTCGATGGCAGTCGTAGACCATGTCGGCAAGCGCCGCCACCACATCCATGAAGGCCCTGTCGTCAGCCAGGAGTCGTTCGGAAAGGGGGCGGTGTCCGCTGGTGCGTTCACGGCGCACGGCGGTGTAGACCGAGGAACGGGCCTGCATCACGGCTTCGGGCATCAGCCAGAACCGCGCATGGCTCAAGTGCTCCGCCAAATACGCAACTCGATCGACCAGGGCATTCAGGGAAAGGGGTCGCTGGAATGACTTCACCCAGTAACGGGACCCCGAGGGAACGTGGTAAGCCACATTGACGCGCACGAAGTGGTCCTCGTAGACAGCCTCCTCGAACAAAAATTGAGCAAGTGGAAGTAGCTCCATGGTCGCTCCTCATCGGGTCAAGGCGGGTGTGGGCTTGTCGAAAACGGGACGGTCGGGATGGTTTGGGGAAGGCCGGCCAACCAATGGGGAAGAGCATCCAGGCAGGGAAACCAACCTGAATGCTCGCGTGAAACCCAAAATGGGGGATCGGTTCGATGTGATGATTGCCGCCGTGAAGGGCCAAAGGTTCGGCGATGGTGGTCACGACCCATCGCTTTGATTTTGTCGGTGTTCCGTCGCCAACCATTAACTCGTATCCATCCAGCGTTGGACGGATTCCAGCATCCCCTGGGGTTCGACTGGATGGGCACGATCTCGGGTCTCGACTGGGCGGTCTCGGCAACGCGTTTATCTACAATTCATTAAATCATTAAATCATTAAATCATTGACGGATACGCGTCGCATGGCGCGCCTGGCCGGTTCAGTGGAAAAACGCGATACACCGCTGGTTGGGATGGGCACGGGTCGTGGTTTGTCGGTACGAGTCCTCCGGATCGCACTGGCCTTCATCGCATCGGGTCAGGGCCCCGTGCTTACCGGAACCCAATTGGTGCCGTCCCAGAGGTACGCCTCATCCAAGTCGCTGTCCCAAACCAGCGTTCCCGCATTCAGCTCGGCCGTGTTCAGGTCGTTGCGATCCGCGGTCGTGTAGGCCTTGAGCCCGACCGGACCGATCAGGTCCAAGCCGTTGGCGGGAGGATCGGGATGTGTCGCCGAGAACAGCGTCAGGTTGGTGAGGCTGTTGTTTTTGTAGACCATGACTTGACCGGAACCGGACTCGTCCTCGATCGCGCGGCCCGTGCCCGGTTGATCGATGAACTTGTTGTTGGAGATGCGGTTGCTCTCCCAGGAAACACCGAGGGACGTGCCGTTGGCGGTACTGTGGTAGATCTGGATGGAATAGGGTCCGCCCTGGAAGAAGGTGTTGCCGTCGATGACGTGCCCGCCGAAGTCGCTGGCCTCCAAGCGAATCCCCACGTTGCAGTTGGTGAAGGTATTGTTGAGAATGCACTGGCGTTGGGAAATCGCACCGCGAATCCCGCAAACCAGTTGGCCTTCGTAGGTCAGGAACCGGTTGTTGGTGATTTGGGTCATCCAGCCCAGGGTCTCCACCTTCGCGTCTTCACCCATGGACAGGAAGAAGGCGGGAGCGGGGTCGCCCTGCCCGTTCAGGAAAGGGTTGGCGTTGCCCACGAACATGTTGTTCTCGATGACCAGGCCTTCCCAATAACCGTAGACGTAGTAACAGTTCTCGAACAGGTTGTTGGAAACGATCGCCGGGCCGGCGAGGTGAAGCCGTTGGTTCTTGAAGCGGTTGTCGAAGATGGAAACGCGTTTGCTGTCGCCGTGAAGGATCAGCGCGGATGGCTGGTACTGGATCTCTTCGTCATGAGTGTAGGGGTTTCCGTGGAAGCGGTTCCGGGTCACGGTGACGTTGTCGACCGGATCGCCCAGGTAAATCGCGAAAGAGGTATGCCGATGGGGGTTGCCGATGTTCTCGAAAAGAGAATCGGCGATGCGAATGTTGGCGATGGTACCCGTGCCCACGCCGTGCACATAAAAACCGTAGGGCGTGGAGCCGACCGGTTCGAAGCCGCCCGGTTGAAAATCGTAGAAGCGGGTGATGTCGTGGATCCACAGGTTCCTCAAGGTGATGTTGTCGTTGTCGATCGTACTCGCCGTCGAGAACACCCGGATGCCGAAGTTGTGGAACCACTTGACCTCCACATCTTCCACGAGAAGGTTCGGGCAGCCGTCGCCGATGAAGATGCCGGTTGCCGCCACATCGGTGATGTCTTCGATCACGGTCTGGCCCGTGCCCGGCGGATTGTAGTCCGGATGCAGTTCGGGCAGCACTTCCACGTCGCCGCGGACCGTGAGGTCGCGAATGGTGACGCCGCTGGAGTTGGTGATGTTGAAACCGGTTGCGGTGCCCACCGCCTCGACGCCGGCACTGTCCATGTGATCGACGATGATGGTGCTGGCGCCCACGCCGTCGCCGCGAATGGTGAGGTTGTCCAGGTCGTCGATGCTCAGGGCCGCGCCGGTCACGCCGTCGAAGTTGAAACGGTAGGAACCGGCGGGGAAGTAGAGGGTGTCCCCGGCGCTCATCTGTTGGACGATGCTTCGCAAGGCCGGTAGATCGTCGGTGGTGCCGTCACCGGTTGCGGCGCAGGGTGCACACCCCGAATGCCCGTTTTTGACGTTTATTTCTTCCGCAAGGGCGGTGCCTTCGAGAAAAAAGAACCCTAGCAACATCGTTTGTAGAAAAAGTTTGGTCATGGAACGCTCCTTGGCGAAACGGCGACTGCCGAATGCGCTTTCTTCCGAAAAGGCTCCGTCATGCGGTATCTCGCCATTTTCAAGCGATTCGAGACTGACGAGCCGTTCGGTGCTCCATTTCTATGACGAGGCCGGAATTTTTCGAACCATTAAAAAATGAGTAATCTGATCGGGACACCCACGAATCTCGGGGATCGGCGAAGAAGTTCGTCCACGACTCGCACGGAGGCACACGAAGACATGTTCGTGCTCTGGGAGAAACCGCCCTGCTTTGCATGGCTGCGGGTGTGGCTCCTCCCCGCCCGTGCACCCGAGGTGGCGTTTTTTTGTGTAATATATTTGTATTAAATGTTTAATGTTTCGTGGTCTTCATTGAAAAAGCAGGACACCCGAGTCGTCTGGTGAGCGGGATCTGATGATGATGTCCAACTTCGGGTCATCTGTGTGATCCGCGGACACGTGGTTCCCGTGTGATGGGATATCCCCGAGCATCCCGTGGTTCAAGGGTCATTTTTCCTAAACCAGCCGCGATCGTGTACGCACTTTTCGCCATCGTGAAGTGTGTGAATCCGGGATAACCCGGCGAGGGCGAAAATTTGGTTGCCGACAAGTTGCGGCATGGCGAGGGATTTGTGTGGTGCGGCGAGGCTTGGTTTTGGTAAGATTTTTCCTGAAAACATTCAGGATAGACGTCTGATCCCGCAATCACCGTGGCACCGATCACGCCTTTTCATTTCGGCGACGATCCGGCTGCATCCGGAGACGCGGTGGATACGCTGTCACCATTCTTTCATTTCACCTCGATTGATTATGTCTGTTGCCGCTGCAGATACCAACGTGGAACCGAGTCCTCCCGCATGGCCATTGAATTCGGATTCAGTTCCAGCCGCGCAGGCAAGTTCTGGAGTACGTATGAAACCTGGAAATATTGCTCAAATGTTTTTTGAAACCTGTGAAAAGTATAAAAAACCCGATGCCGTCATGGTCAAGCGGGACGGTGCCTTTCAGCCCGTGTCCCACAAAGCCTGGCGCGATCGGGTGATTCATTTCGGTCGCGGCCTCATGACCCTCGGTGTGCAGGCCAAGGACCACGTGGCGATCTTGGCCGAATCTTCCTTCGATTGGACCGTCGCCGATCTGGGGATCATCAGTTCCGGTGCCGTGGATGTGCCGATCTATCCGACCCTCACCGGTGAACAAGCCGCCTGGATCCTGAACAATTCCGATTCGATCGGCCTGATCGTGTCGAATCGGGCCCAAGCCGAAAAAATCAATGTGGTACGCGGCCACCTGCCCATGATTCGCTTCATCATCGTCATGGATGGCGATTGCCCCGAGGGCACCATGTCCATGGCCGAAGTCGAGGAAAAGGGGCGTACCGCCGACAACGAAGTGGACTACAACAAGCGCTGGACCCACATCCAATCCGATCAATTGCTCACGATCGTCTATACCTCGGGTACGACCGGCAACCCCAAGGGCGTGATGCTGTCCCACGACAACCTCATTTCCAACATCATGAGCTGCATCCAGATCTGCCCGTTCGGGGCCGAAGACATTCACCTCTCCCACTTGCCGCTGAGCCACGTGCTGGAGCGCATGGGCGGCTATTACCTGACCCTGTACGCCGGCACCACCATCGCTTTCGCCGAAAGCATCGAGACCCTTTCCGACGACATGCGCGATGTGCGCCCCACGGTGCTGTTCTCGGTACCGCGCCTGTTCGAAAAAATCTATACCCGCGTGATCACCGGCGCGCGCGATGCCGGACTGCCCAAGCGCATGATCTTCCGTTGGGCGATGGGGGTCGGCAAGAAGGCGGTGCCGAAACTGACGCAGGGTCAACAACCCGAGGGCTTCCTGGCCAAACGTTGGAAGCTGGCCGACAAGCTGGTCTACGAGAAAATCCGCGAACGCACCGGCGGTCGCCTCAAGTACATGATCGCCGGTGGCGCCAAGCTCTCGGCCGAAATCGCCGAAATGTTCATCGGCATGGGCATGACCATCGTGGAAGGCTACGGTCTGACCGAAACCTCGCCCGTGCTGACGATCAACCTGCCGGAACACAACAAGCCCGGTTCGGTGGGCCCGCCGGTGCCCGACGTGGAGTTGGTGATCGCCGGTGACGGCGAAATCCTGGCGCGCGGCCCCAACGTCATGATGGGCTACTACAAGAATCCCGAAGCCACCCAGGAAGCCATTCGCGACGGTTGGATCTATACCGGCGATATCGGCCACATGGACGAGGAAGGGTTCATCACGGTGACGGATCGCAAGAAGGATCTGATCATCACGTCCGGCGGCAAGAACATCGCCCCACAGCCGCTGGAAAACGCGCTCAAGCTGAGCCCCTTCATCGAGCAGGCGGTGATCGTGGGCAACGACCGCAACTTCATCGCGGCCCTGATCGTGCCACCGTGGGAAACCATTCAGGACTGGGCCCGAAGTTTCGGGTGGTCGACGGAGCCGGAAAAGCTGGTCGGGGAAGAGGAGTTCCGCGACTTTCTGGCCAACGAGATCACCGACAAGATGAAGCACTTCGCCAAGTACGAGCAGGTCAAGAAATTCGAGATCCTGACCCGGCCGTTCACCTTGGAGACCGGGGAACTGACGCCCAGCATGAAGGTCAAGCGCAAGGTGGTCGCGGAAAAGTTCAAGAAGGAAATCGAGGGCCTCTACGTCTGACGGCTCTCGGGTTCCGAGCCGTGCGGCGGCGATGCGCTCCTGGATCGCCCCGCACGACCTCTCCCGCGATTTCCGGCGCGTGGCCGGATCGTACGAAGAGGTTTGCCCCCGAATCTCACGACCACACGCGAATTCCGGAGGCGAACGTTTCCGGCCTCGTCAACTGGCTTGGATCGAGGCGTTTTCCGCTTCGAGGGTGGCGGTTTGGGCCATGCGCCGTTCGCGGCATTGGGTCACGAACCGGTGGATGAGCACCCAGGCGAAGATGCCCACCGCGACGTTGGCCACCGAGGTCGCCGCGAAGATGCCGCGTTCGCCGAAAAATCGCGAACCCAGATAGGCCGCCGGGATGTACACCACCACCATGCGCAGGACCGAGATCAGGGTCGCCGGCAAGGGCCGCCCCATGCCGTTGAAGGCCGCATTGGCGTTCATGATCACCCCGTGCATGCCGTAGCTCAGCGGCACCAACCACAGGTAGGCGGCCACCATCTTGATGACCTCGCCCGAATCGGTGAAGCGGGCCGCGATCCAATTGCCGCCGAATCCCAGGACGACGGCCAACAGCGTGCCGTAGCTCAGGCAGAACAGAAAACTGACCGTAATCGACTCGCGGATGCGCTCGTGCTTGTTGGCGCCCAGGTTCTGTCCCACGAAGGGACCGATGATGGCCGACATCGAGTAGAAAATGATCAGGGCCATGGACTCCACACGTGAAGCCACCCCGAACGCGGCCACCGCATCGTTGCCGAACGAGGCCAGCAGGCGGTAGACGACCGCGGTACAGGCCGGGATGATCATGTTGGTCGCCGCGGCCGGCAAGCCCACGTGGAGGATGTCGCGCCAGGATTTTTTCAGGCCCGCCCAGGTGGGTCGCTCGAAGGTCAGCATGTGCTCCCGGAAGTGCAGCAGGTACATGGGCCAGAAAAACGTCAGCACGCGTACGGTGACCGAGGCCAGCGCCGCACCCTGCAATTCCATGCGGGGAATGGGCCCGAGCCCGAAAATGAAGATCGGGTCGAGAATGATGTTGCCCAGCGCGCCGACACCCATGATGAGGCTGGGCGTCCGGGCGTCGCCGGTGGCGCGGAGCGCGCTGCCGGCGACCATCGGCACGATCATGAACACCAGGCCCAGGTACCAGATCTCCATGTAGTCGCTGATCATGGGAAGCAGCGTATCGTCCGCGCCCAGCAATCGGAAGACGGGTTCGATCGTGAAGAAGCCGACGATGGCGATCAGGATCGAAAGCCCGGCGGACAGCAACAGGCTGTCGGTGACCAGGTGGCGAACCCGGCTTTGGTTGCGTTCGCCGATGGCGCGCGCGATGACCGAGGAGGTGCCGGCGCTGAGCCCGATGGCCAGCGAGATCAACAGCATGATGACCGGGAACGTGAAACTGACCGCCGCCAGTTGGGTGGGACCCAGTTGCCCCACGAAGTAGGTGTCGGCGAGATTGAAGGCCATCGTGGCGAAGAGGGCGCCGACCATGGGCGCCGTCATGGAAACAAGGTGCCGGGAAACCGGTCCTTCGGTCAATTTCGATTCCATGGTTCGACCCATGCTTCATCCTTGCATTGAAAAAAATGGAGATGCGCGCGACGTCCGTACCGGTCGTTCGGCCTCTATATCGATTCCTAGTTCTTACCCTTCGAAGCGGTCAATGGTTGCTTCGGACGGACAAAAGATCGTTTTGTCGTGCGCAGCGGGGCGTGGCGCCGACCAGGTGGGACCCGATTCGATAGCTTCGGGTGAGGCGCCATGACGAATACCGATACCTTTACCTTCAGGTTCGAACACCGTCCCCCCTTGCGCTCATTCCGGAAATGCGACAACTAACGAACTTTAAAGCCTTCGGCCCGGAAAAAGTCCTTGATCGGTTCACAATGATCGCCGCGCAGTTCCATGACGTCGTCCTGGATGGTGCCGCCCGTGCCGAATCGGGTTTTCAGTTTTTTCAGGTAGGAATGGGGGTCGAGGAGGTGGTACACGCAGGTGACCACCTTGCCCTTGGCCCGTTTTTCCTTGCGAATCAGGAGTGCGGGTTGCGGCTTGTGGGTCGCCGAGGATGAGTTGACGTTGGGCTCGTCTCCGGCAGGCGCGGCATTCGCGGGGGCGACCCCCAGTGACTGGGCCAGGTCCGCGAAGGGGTTTTGGCGCAATTCACCCATTTGGCTGAAGTCCAGGCGTTCTTTTTTCTTTCTTGCCATGTTCTTCCTCGCTCGGCTCATCCCGATCGAAACCGGTGCCCAAGCCCTTATCATAAACGGACTTTTCTTTCCGGACCACGCCTCTCTGGAGGGAAACCCCAACTGTCGCCTTTTACCCGCGAAAACAGCAGCAACACTTCTCCCGGAAATGCGGGAACGCCAATTTGGTTAAAAAAAGTCTGTCCACGAATCACACCGATTGACACGGATTTTAAAATCATCCTCCTAACTCGTATTCCCGATTCTTTGAAGGACCCGCGGTGCTGCGGGAGCCGTTCCGTGGCCGAGAGATTCGTCGTGCAGGGCCGGTAAGGACAGGTAGGTTCAGCAGGGGCGGTAAACCCGCTGGCTGAACTCGCCGAAGTGATCCATGCGAAGCGTTCCCGCATGCTGCGAGGGTCGGCGGGGCAGTAAGTTGGTCAGGGGCGGTAAGCCGGCCCGGCCGACACTTCGAAGTGATCAGGGCTGCGAAAATTCAGAACGCCAAAGAGCGAAGCTCCAATCAAAGCAGGGCTTCGGAATGTGCGACCAGCGGTCGCACCTACCTGGCACGACGACCATCTCAGGCAGCCGGGAACAGCATGCTGGCTCGCTTCGCGTTGTTTCTTTCTCGGGATCGAAAGGGTATGCCCGCGGGTGCGCGGCTCTTATGAAACCAAGTGGTGCATTCAACCAGAGCTGGGTTTTGCCGTCGTCAAATCTTGATCAGGAAGGCAGGAATAATGGAAACCAGGAAAAGCAGGACCATGATGTGTCACCCAATGCCGATCCTTTCCTGGTTTCTAATTTTCCTGAATTCCTGCTTAATTTTTCGGATGAATGACCCATGGCCCTTCGCCAGAAAAAGGTATGCTGTTTCTTTCTCGAAATCGAAAGGGTGTGCCCGCCGGTGCGCGGCTCTTAATGAAACAAATCACGTAAAGTCAGAAGGTAAAGATAAAAACCCGAGATGATCATTGTTCGGGACATTCGCCGAAAAATGTCGGCCCGACGCCCTGGGCGGCGACCCTGTCGGCGACGACGTCGACGAGACCAGCCCAGTGTGTATCGTTTAAGCATGGAGGCGTTCGACATATGGCACAGCGCCAAACGGGCTCGCGTGTTTCTCGAACTCGATCCGGTAGCCCCGGGGAAGTGTTAGACGGCCTGGCCGTTTGGGCGGTGGTCCAACTGGAAGACACAACCCAAGCAAAGCCAGCCGCAACGGCTGACTATGTCGGGTTCGTGCCACACTTTTGGGTGGGGGGACGTTAATTGTGGTTGATCGGGGACTGGCCTTTGGGCCTGAGCGTCTCGATGATCTGGGCATCGACCCACATAATGTTCATATTTCCCTTTCCTTCGCCTTGGTTTCTGTGAAAGAAAAGAAACTTGCCGTCGGGCGTGACGCTGGCTGAGATTTCCCCGACTTCCGTGTTTACCGTGCCGCCCATGTTGATCGCATCACCCCATGAGCCGTCTGGCTGTCGATAGCTGATATAGAGGTCGGAATGGCCATAGCCGCTCTCCCGCCTGCCGTCAAAGATCAAATAGGACTCATCCGGTGCGATGAACGGGTGGGCATTGAATTTTCCGGTGTTGATTTCCTTGCCGAACGGTTTGGGTTCTTCGCGTTTGCCGTCTATCAAGCGTGAATAACGAATCACACCATCCCCATCATCGGAACCGATCTCGTCAAAGACGTAGGTTCCTTTCAACGAGGCCGTCAGGCGCATGATTTCGAGGGCTAGGAAAGACGGGCCGAGTTTTTTAATATCTGACCATCCTGTTTCGGTGCGCTCCTTATAGCGCACACCCAGGTGCATGGTCTTTCCGTCGGGAGCGATGAAGGGTTGGCCCACTCGGCGAGATATATATGACTCGATCCAACGTTTGTTTTGATATTGAAAAACAAAAAAATCGTCCTCTTTGATGAAGTAGAACTCTTTCATGTCCGGCGTGAAGACGCCGCTATATTCAAACAGCTCTGTCGAAACAATACCGGGAGCGAACGCTTCAGGATTGGAGCCCGGCGGTTTTTGCCCGATATAGGGGCCCTTGATCGCTGGAAGGTCATCTTGGCCGAAACCTTGGCTGCCAATGACAGCAAGCGCCATCGTCGTGAGAATAAAAATACGTTTCGTGAACGGCATGAAAGACACAAAGCATAACGTGACAACATGTTTCAGGTTCAACAGGCTCTCCCTTTACAACACTAGCTTTTTTGACGTTCGTTACGTCAATGAACGAAACGAGGTGATTGTAACGGCCCGAACTTGAAAACACCTGAAGTCGTGCTGATTTCTTGCTGACTTCCTACTGGCGGTTTGGAAGTGGCTTGTTTGTCAGTTGTTTACGAAACCGAATGCGACTGGGATCAGAGCTGCTGCGTTGGGTAAACGATCGAAGTGCCCTGGGGCGGTTCCCGGCTAGGATGAGGCAAAGCAGGGGCGATCGAAAGGGAGATGGCACCGCCAAGTTTCGTTCGAAGCCGGACCATGGGAGGATTGGCGGTTTCGCGGAACGGAGTTCCATGGACACCGCATTGAAGGCCTCCTGGGTCAATGCAAAGATGAACTTTCCGCCCCAGGTTCGTTTTGGGCGCTCGGTCTATCGCGAAACCCAGGGGCGGCTTTCCAACCACTGGCGGTAGTAGGCGGACATCATCAGCGAGGTGAAGTGGCGGGTGTGGGTGAAACGCTCGATGTTGTGACCGAATCGATCCATCAAGACTTCCAGCCAGGGGAGCGCCTGGCGGTGATCACCCGTCATCAAGCTGAGTTCCAGCAGGCGCCAGTAACAGGCCTGACATTGGGGGACCTGTGAAGCGGCCTTCTGGAGAAGACTCTTGGCCTGGTGCATATCGCCGTGAGCGATGTGGACCTCCGCGCGGACCAGGTCCAGCAGGGGATCGCCGCCGACCAGTTGATCGATGCGGTTGATCAGCTCCTCGCTGGCGAACAGTTCCATGCGGTGCAGGGCCACCGAGAGCAGCAGCAGGTGGTAGGCGGGCTCCTCGGGCCATTTACAGTAGAACACCTCTTCCGCTTCGGTGAGCGCCTGGTCGTCCAGGTTCAATGCGATGCGCACCAGGTCCAGCATCACGTCCTTGCGGTAGCGGACCGGTCGCGGCAGGTTGGACCAAATGCGTCGCGCCGCCATCCACTGTCCGTTCTGCATCAAATCGCGCATCAGCGGATGTCCGCATTGGGTCAGATCGATCTCGGGTGCCGTCGGCGCCTCGGAAATATCGGGAATGGATGCGGGCTGGTTGGGATTTCGCGCCTCGCGATGTCGCTTCGCCAGGCGGTGGTGGTAGCGTTCCGAGAGGCTTTGGCCCAGGCCCAGGAAGTGGATGTCCGACCAGGTCCAGCCACCGCGAAAATTTTTGTCGACCACGATCTTCATGTAGGAGAGCGCGGGCGTGTGGTTTTCGGATTCGCCGTGAACGCGTTCGGCGCTGAGGTCGAGTTGGCGGAAGACCGCCACCGTGTCGTCCTCGTGCTGGAGGAAGCGCAGGAACTGGACCGGGGTTTCCATGGCCGGCCAAAGTGCCTCGCGCAGGGAAGGATCTTGGGTCATGGATATGTGGGGACGTGTCGGGGGTTCCGTGGGCTTGGGCTCGAGATCTGCCGTTGCATGGATTTGGAGAAACGCGGAAAACCCTGGTTTGTTGAGCAGGCTCATCACCTGTTCCAGGTCGCCGCGATTGAGGCAGAATTCGAGGTGCTCCACGAAAGCCCGCGCACTGCGGGGCTTGTGGGTGTGGTTTCTCAATGCCAGGTAGGCCACCAAGGCGAGGAGCGCCACGATCGGTCCGACAAACCACAATCCCTCCACCCAAGTGAGGAGTGGGAGGTTCATGAAGGCTCCAGAAAAGTATGGATCGAGAGTTTACGAGTTCATGATTTCAATGAATCGGTTTTGAAGACAAGCCTAATGGGGGATTCGATGGATGGGAGGGAGAGGTGCCCGCCTTTGCGCGCCGTCGTTGCCGATGTAGCGATACCGATGCACCCTTTGGGCGTGCCGGCGAATCGTTTCCGACGGGTTTCGCGGCCCGGCTGCGCGTCGTGACGCGAAAAGGACGCCGGAAGAAACTTTAGGTCGGATACATGTGAGGAGTTGCGGAAAACAGTGGCTGCACATGAGGAAGGCTGTCTAGGTCAGACCCCCGGGACCAGGTAAACCCCATTCTAAAAGAAAAACAATCCGATAACCGATCAAAAAACTGTAAAAGTCGACATATGCGTCACGGTGACGCCTGACGATAGACGAAGTGTGGTGGAAATGCGGGCGAAAAGTCGAAAATGGCGGCGGGATTCATTCGGGGGTTTGAAATGTCCCCAGATCACAGCTCCCTTCCTAAGCTTGAAATCGAACCTGATCAGCCAAAAAGGAGAGCCGTAAATGCTGGGTTACATCTGAATGAGTGCGTAATTGGCCGCGAAAACTTCTGAAATCTGAAACTCGAAACCCCAACAGGTGCCCATCCAGCCGAAAACTCGGTGTGTGTAGCGCCGGTCCTCTTTTGAATGGGCCGCACCGGGTGGGCCCGGTCTTTTAGTTGGAAGATTGGATCCGTTCGAGAATCGCCGCCGCGGCCCGATCGCGGGGTACTTGGAATTGATCGCTGGCGATCAGGTCCTTGACGGTGACCAGGTTTTGGTCGAGTTCGTCGCGGCCCATGATGACGGCGAAGCGGATCCCGGCGCGGTCCGCGTAGCGCAACTGCTTGCCGAATTTGCCCTTCTCCGCGTAGAGAATGGTGTTGACCCCGCCCTGGCGCAGTTCGGCGGTGAGGTTCAGGTATTCCTTGGAAAGGTCCGCATCCATTTGGGTGACCAGGGCCTGAATGGTGCTCTTGCCGGCTTGGATGATGCCGGCCGCGCACAGTTGGTAGAACAGACGGGTGGCGCCGATGGAGATCCCCACTCCCGGCAGTTTCGAGGAGGTGTAGTAACCGGCCAGGTTCTCGTAACGCCCACCGGAGCAGACGCTGCCGATCTTCAGGTGGTCGTCGAGAAAGGTCTCGTAGACCGTGCCGGTGTAGTAGTCCAGCCCGCGGGCGATCGAGAGGTTCAGTTTGAGGTGGCTTTCCGGCACACCCAAGGCCTCGATGGTTTCCACCACCTGGGACAGTTCCTCCAGGCCGGTCTGGAACAGGGGGTGGTCGATGCCCAGTGCGGCCACTCGATCCAGCACGGCGCGGTTGCTCTCCGCCTCCATCGCGATGAAATCCATGATGCGATGGACCTTGTCCGCTTCCATGCCGAAGTGCTCGCCGGTCAGGGTTTCCACCACGTAATCGCGGCCACGCTTGTCGATCTTGTCCACCTCGCGCATGATCAGCGTCTGGCGCTCGGGATCCTCGACGCCCAGTGCGGCGAAGAAGCCGCTCAGCAACTTGCGGTTGTTGATGTGGATGGTGAACTTGCCGACGTTCAACTCGGAAAACACGTGGTAGATGACCGAAGGGATCTCCGCATCGTAGTGGAGGCTCAGCTTGTCCTTGCCGATGACGTCCACGTCGCACTGGTAGAACTCGCGAAAGCGGCCGCGCTGGGCGGTTTCACCGCGATAGACGCGTTGGATCTGGTAGCGCCGGAAGGGGAACACCAGTTTGCGTTCGTGCTCGGCCACGAAACGGGCGGTCGGTACCGTGAGATCGAAGCGCATGGCCAATTCGGGATCGCGGCCCTGCTTCAGGCTGCCGCTGGATTGAACGAAATACACCTGACGCTCGGTCTCACCGCCGCTTTTGGTCAGCAGGATGTTGCTGTATTCCATGACGGGCGTCTCCAGCGGCAGGAAGCCGAATCGCTCGTAGCCGCGGCGAATGACGTCCAGCATGTTTTGAAACGCGATTTGCTCGTTGGGAAGGAGTTCCATGACTCCGGGCATGGTTTTGGGCTTGATCAGTTCCATAAGTCGCTTCATCCCCACTGTTTTTTTCCAAGTCCTCCGAACTATAGACCGGGTGGGGCACCCAATTCAAGAGCGCGAACCGGCCGGTTCGGCTACCGATCCGGTGGGGCGGTGGGCGGGCCGTCGCAAGGTCCCGATGGCAGGTGTCACTTCGGTGCACCCGATGGTTCCTCCGGAGTTGGCGATTGTCTCCGTTTCGGAGCGGTACTAGAATAGGGCCCATCCAGAAACGGAAAGATCGTCGCAGCCCAGGCGGTTCGCCTGGATGGGTACGGAATCGGGTTTCAGGTGTCGGGTTCCGGCAAGAAAATGAATCGCAGAAGATGAGCTGAACCCCGCGCGTTACGGCTGGGCCCGGCTCCCATTTGGGAGTCCCCGATTCCGAAGGATCGTTTCCAAAAAATCCCCGTTTCTGGATGGGCACTTGAATCTCTCTCATTCAGAAATGGACGGTTGTTGTGACGGAACACATTTTGGTCGCTCGAGATCTGTTCAAGTCTTTTGAAAATCCACCGGTGACGGTATTGCAGGGGATCTCACTGTCGTGGTCGCGCGGTGAGTCCATTGCGGTGGTGGGTCCCTCCGGCTGCGGCAAGAGTACGCTGCTCCACCTTTTGGGTACGTTGGACCGCCCCGACAGCGGCGAGTTGTCGATCGACGGCTGCAACCCGTTGGACATGGACGAGGTCGATCTGGCGCGGTTCCGCAACAACCTGATCGGATTCGTGTTTCAGGACCATCATTTGTTGCCGCAGTACTCGGTCATCGAAAACGTGTTGTTGCCGATCATGGCCTTCGATCGCATTGGCGACGAGCATTTGGTTCGCGCGCGCAGCCTGCTCGACCGAATGGGGCTGGGGCACCGGCTGGACCATCGGCCCGAACAGCTTTCGGGCGGTGAGCGCCAACGCACGGCGCTGGCCCGTGCGTTGATCAAGAACCCCGCGGTGCTCCTCTGCGACGAGCCCACGGGCAGCCTGGACGGCGAGAGCGCGCGCAACGCGGCCGATCTGCTGCTGGAGCTGCATCGCGAGGAACACACCTGCCTGGTGGTGGTGACCCACAGTCCGGACCTGGCCCGGCGCATGGATCGCGAGATGACGTTGCGCGGCGGCCAATTGCAGGAGGCCGCCGCGGCGGTGGACCCGTAATCGGGCCCGGAATCGTTACCAGGACTTTTGCCACCCCAACGTGGCGGCCAGATCGGTTTCCAATTGCGGGCCGTCCAGGTCTTGCGACACGGGCAGGGTGAAGTCCAAGGCCAGGCGATGGCCGCCCGGGAGTTTCACGTTCAGGCCGATGCCGCCGTCGAGGCGGGAACCGGCGCGCAGGTCGGTGCGAGCGGTGGGCACCATCATCGGGTTCAGGGCCGTATCGGCGCCGTCGTAGTCCTGCCAATCGGCGTAATCCAGCGAGAGCGACACGCTGGTGGACTGCCCCAGCGGCAGTGCACCCCAAATGAAGGATTCCAAGCGATCGCCGCGGGTGTAATCGCGATCGTTCTCACCCAGGTGGATCCTGTTCTTGAGCTGGACCCCCCAGGACAGTTTGTCGGTTTGGCCGAGCCAGGTGATGCCCGGGGTGACGTCGTAGGTGCCCGAACCGGTCTGCATGGGGTAGGGGAGTTGGGCGACCGCGGCCATCGGGGTGGCGTCGGTATGGTCGATGCTGCCGGTGGGCAGGCTCACACCGAAGTTGAAATGGGCCCGCATGCGGTTGTCGTCGAAGAATTTGTACAGGCCGGTCAGCGACATGTCGCCGATGTGGCTCGAGGAGGTGGTGAATTGGGCGCCCATGCGCGTCCGATGCGCCATGTCCATATCCAGGAAGGGCGCCATCAGCATCAAGGTGAGCTGATCGGTCGGGGCGTACATGGCGCCGAGCATGTGCATGTCCATGGTCATGTCGAGCGGCGTCACCATGAAGTTTTGCAGCACCTGTTCGGGAGTGAGGCTGTCCGTGCCGGCGCGGTTCCCGTCCATGTCCATGCGCATGAAGCGGTAGGAAACCATCCATTCGCCGCGGTTGTGGGTGTGATCGCCCATCACGTGGATCGGGGCGTGGCTGTCGGGACGGGAAGCGTCCCAGGAATTGGCCGACGGGTTGGTTTCGCCGTCGTGAGCGAAAAGCGGAAAGAGGCTGACCGCAAGCAGGATCAGTCCATGGAAGAGGCTGCGATGAAACGAGATCGTCGCGGGCAGACGATGCCCCTGCGAGGAGAGAGACTTGGTATTCACGTGATACTCCTGATATTTGATTGCAAAAAAATCCCGTTCGCGGAACCGTCGAGAGAAGGTCCGCGCAAAGGAGCCGGCCCCACCGTGGGCCGGAGATGTGGGTGGGAGGCATCAGGAGGCGATGGGGATTTTGTCCCTGGGTTCCGGTTCCCAAACCGAATGGCCGGGAAGAAAGAGTTTGGGGCTTGGATTGGGTCCGGTAAAGACGAAATGAACCGGGGTGCCGGGAACGTGCGGCGGCAGGGCGGTACCGGAGCGTTCGGGTGTGTTCCAACCGTCCGGCGCACATTGGGTCAGGGAGGGTCCGTCCGTTTCGGGGACCTTGACCACGTCGCCCTCGTGGGTGCCGGGACAGGCGTCGCCACACCGGCAGGCCACTTTACAGCAGCAGGCGACGGCCGCCGGGGCCTCGAGCGTTTCTGTAAGGTTCCGGAAGTCCAGCCAGGATGGTTGGAACCCCGTGCTGGCCAGCAGGTACGCGAGACACAGGCACAACCCGGCCGTGGCGCGGAGCGCTTTTCGGACCCGGAGCGTGGTCGATGCTGAGCGTCCTGGTATGCGAAACATGAGGTTGTTGTCCCTATGATGCTTGGTGCGAGACCGGAGCCGGCGCATTCTAACACAGTGTCAGTGTTTGCGACGCAGGCAGCAGCGCTTGTACTTCCGGCCACTGTGACAAGGACAAGGATCGTTTCGACCCAGCCGTTTCCGCGTTAGGAGATGATATTCCTCCGCGAAAATTTGAGCTGTATCTTGATTATAGATCCGGCTGAGCATCTCGTAGACCTTCGGATGCGCTTTTGCCAGTTTTTGGGGACTTTCGAAAAAGTATTCGGTGGTGACCGCCAGGAATTCCTGCTCGTTGGTTTTGCCGTAGGGGTCGATGGCGCCTTTCCCGCCTTTGCACACCTCGCGCATTTTCTCTTCCATCAGGTTCCGCCAGGGGGCGATCAGGTCGGGTGGCAGGGCCGCGGCGACGCCGTCGATCGAGCCGTCCCGCTTGTCCACCATGTGCGCGAACTCGTGGATCCCCACGTTGCGTTTGTCGTGGGGGTTGGCGAAGCCGGCGACCAGGGCCGGTTCGGAGAGAATCACCACGCCGTTGTTCAGCGAGCCGTGGACCATGCCCAGGATGCGTTGGTCCTCGCCCGAGCCCACATCGTAGTTCTTGTCGAAGTTGGCGGGATAGAGCAGGACCTCGCTGAGGTATTCGTACTCCCAGTGGGGGAAACCCATGACGGGGATGACGGCGCTGGCGGCGACTAGGATGCGGTGGTGGTCGGTCACCTCCAGATCGATGCCGGAGATCGGCGTTTCGGCCAGGAACACCTGCACGAGGCGCAGAAAGCGCGCCTGGCAATCGGGCTCCAGCGCATTGTAATAGGCCACGTGTTGCTTCAGCAGCGGCTCGTAGGCTTCGGGCACCGGCTGGGCCAGGATGTTCCAGCGACGGCGCACCTTGGCCGTGAACAAACGGTAACCGACCAAGGCGCAGACGCCCGCGAGGACGAGGAGGAGGATCGCGGCGGTGCGGTCGCGGTGTAGGTAGCCGGCCATCAACAGGATGGGCAGCGCGATCAGCGCCGACAATTTGAGCGAATTCAGTCGGTTGCGTTTTAAGGTTTGGGCGTCGACCAGCAATGGTGCCTCCGGGTTTCGGGCCAAAGATCGGCCTATCATATCAATTTGTATCCTTGCTTGATCGTGGGTTGGCACGTTCCTCTGTTTTTTTACCACCGATTCGACCGAGTTCCCGGAGTTGAGAGGATAGATACCAAAGCGGATCTCGAGGGATTTTGGAGATATAGGTATGTTAGTGAGTCTTGGGGGAGAAAATCACGAGATTATAGTTTTTTTGATGTGGTGTTTTATATCATGAGATTTATTGAGATACATCTGTCCAGTCGACACAACCTGATGGATGATGAGTATAATGAAAATGTGTCTCTCTCAGTGTTCTCTGTGAACTCAGTGGTGAATAACAAAAACCATGGAGCCCGCTGCACCACGATACCCGAATGGGCGCCGATCACGATGCAATTCAGGAAGGTGGCTCAAATGTGACAGTAAATGTCCAGCAGCGAACATTGTCACACGCCTCGTAGATCTAAAATGAATTTAGCGGATGAGCTGACTCATTGGACATCTCGTTCCTAACTATGCTTCGAGGTGTACCTTTTATGCGAATGTGGTTCCTCTTTCTTCTTTCCTTCAGTATCTTCCCACCCTGTTCCGGTCAAGTGAATATCACCGTTCCCGAATACAAGATCACTTCGCCATCCGGCCTGACGAACGAAAAATTCGGGCATATCATTAAAAAAGGGCACTTCAACGACGATGAATACGCCGATCTGCTGATCGTGGAGGCGGACTATCGAGAACGGCATGGGGAAAAGGTAGGACGGGTTTGCCTGTATTACGGTCGGGAAGGCGATTTCCCTTCTGCGCCCGACCTGTGGATCGAAGGAACCCACGTCATCCCCTTTGCCAACAAAAGGGGCATCCACCGCATCGCTGTCGGCGATCTCGATCAAGACGGATACGATGATTTGGTCGTGGCGAATCCCACTTATGGCTCGGACGATCACGTCAAGAAACGGGGTTATTTTTCCGTTTACCTCTCCCGTTCCGACGGATCGGGTCTTCAGGCGGAGGAACCCTTTTTCACCATGGAGGGCGAGGACGAACCGCGCAGCCTGGCCCAGCGCCTGGACATCGGCGACATCAATGGCGATGGTGCCGATGACTTGGTGGTGACGGGTCCCTATGGCTTGGTCGATGGACGTTCGTACTATGGAAAAATCTACATTTGGTTTGGCGGCAACGGCATCGATGCACCGCATACCTTCGATGAGACGGCGGATTTCGTGTTCGGCGGCAGCGTCGATGACGACAATCTCGGCTTGTACCTGGTGTTGGGCGATGTCGACGGGGACGGCGTTCGAGACGTCGTCACGACCTGGGGCGACCAGCTCGGTCGCAAGATCTATATCTATCCCGGCGGACCCGAATTCCTCTCGCAACCGACCTATCGCAGCAACAACTGGCACGACCTCCGCCTTCGATTGTGCGCGGATTTCAACGGCGACGGCCGGGATGACGTGATCTTCGAAGCGCGGAATGGTAACCGTTGGGAAATGTGGCTCTTGCCTGGCGGCGACACCATTGATTTCGATGCCGCGGTTCGTCTCGAATCGTTGAACGGGTTTTTGGCGACCCATGCCGAAGACGTCGATGGCGATGGGCTTCACGATATGTTTGTCAACGAAAGGACGGGCAACCGGCATTACGTCAATGCCTATCGCGGTCACCCCGATGCCTTCCTCGATCTGGCCAACCCCCACTTCGTGATTCAAGATCACGATGCCAGCAGGGGAGAGCTGGTGAACAATGTGGTGCCCGTGGTTCGCGATGCCTGCCGGATCGACCTGGTGGGCATGAGCAAAGCCGATCCCGACGGACAATTGGTTCACGTCTATCGCAGCGAGAAACGCCCGTTCTCGATTGACTCGGGGTGGATCGCCCAGGGGTTGGTACCCATCGAAGTCACCCTCATGCCCGGTTGTGTCGACTTGACGGATACCGAGATTCACTGGCGCGTCGACCCCGAGATCGCACACACCGCACAAGGGCCGACGATGACCTTTCTCTCGAATCCCGATCCCGGTGTCACGCATTGCGAAGCCACCATTACGGAGCCGGACGGCGGACAGGAACATTCGCTCGCGTTCCAGGTGATGGTGGCCGAAGACCCGGCCTATTTCGATTACAACGGCGATGGCTGTAACAGTCGAGCCGACATCCTGGCCTTCGTCGCCGACCGTTGGGGTTGGGATGAGGCCGACGCTGACGATCCCAACGGCGATGGACGTGTCGACATTCGCGATCTCTTCTATCTACCGATCCACGGACGGCCTTGCCCCTGAACTTGGGTGCGCGATGTGACCGGGCGCTTCATTCGACCCGGCTGTCGCGCCCGTTACACTTGGCGCAGGTGTGCTCGTGAACGAATCGCCGGCCTGTCCGTGCCGGGAAATTCCCTGGCGTTTTTCGAAGCCACTGGCTAATGTTTTGGTATCCGTTCCAACAATTGAGGACGAAACATCATGTTTCCGATCCACACCCTTCTTCTCTACCTGTGCTTTTCAGGCATTACTGTCGAGCGTCCGGGTCGGTATTTCCTCAAACACTACCTTCCGGAGCATATGTATCCCCAAACATGGGGCACCACCCAGGATGACCTGGGCAATGTCATCGTCGCGGCAAGCAACGGCGTCTTCGTGTTCAACGGCATCGAATGGCGGCATCTTTCCATCGAGAGCGATGGGCCCTATGCGCTTTCCATTCACAGGGCGGAAGACGGAAGGATCTATGTCGGTGGTTACAACGGGTTGGGTTATCTGGTGCGCGATGGGTTCCGTTACAGGTACCGATCCCTGACGGAAAGCCTGTCGCTGCCCGAACGGCCCACCTTCCGACAAATCGCCTCGACCGAAGAGGGCGTCTACTTCATCGGCGCCAAGATCCTGTGCCTGGTGAAACGGGAGCTTGCCGTGGAAAGCATCGTGCCGGCTTCGCCGATCGTCTTTGCCACACCGTGGCGAGGGGGGCTCCTGGTCCAGGAGAAGTCGCGCTCACCGTATCTCCTCGGGGTGGACGATCCGGACATCCTCGCGGCGCTGAAGCGGATCGGTGGAGAAGATCTCACCTGCGCCTTTCCCCTCGACGATCGAGGGCACGTTTTCGGAAAGGCGAATCGCCTCTACGTGTATCGTTCCGGACGCATGGAACCCTTCGCCGTCGACCACGCGCCTCTCCTGGCCCGGTCCGGACTCTATCGCGGGTGCGCACTTCCCAATGGCGACCTGGCCCTGGCCACCCGCAGCGAGGGTGTTCTCGTCTTTACCCGTGCAGGTCGGCTGCTGTCCAAAATCGATCGAGATGGTGGGCTTGCCAACGCGATCACCAACCTGTTCGTCGATGGGACCGGAGGCCTTTGGGCCTGCGCCAACAGCCAGGGACTGTTCCGAATCGAAGTGAATCGCCCGGTGACCTACTTCGACGAGCGCAGCTACGGCGGCGCGCATTTCTTCCGAAAGATGGCCACCTTTGGGGGAGACCACTACTTTGCGGCCATGGACGGGCTCTATCGTGCCGCTTCGATGAATGCCCATCCGACCATCGATCTGGCGCCTCAGCCGGGGATGCCGCCTGGAGAGGACTGCCGCTACCTCGTACCCACGGCCGGAGGACTGCTGGTGGCCAGCCGAAGTGGTTTTTGGCGGGTGAATGAAAGTGGCGTCGAAAAGGTGGTGGATGCCTCGTTCGGCCGGCGAATCATCGCTTCCAGAGACCGAGCGAACATTTACTTCGCCATTTCCTCCGAGACGCTACACGTTCTGAACGTTACCGAAACGGATGTGCGTGAGATCCAACGACTGGCGTTGCCCATCGATCCGGTGGTGTTGGGGGAAGATACAACGGGCGACCTGTGGCTCGCCACCGATGCACGGGGCGTGGTCCGTGTCGACTTCGCCGATCCCGTAGCTCCGCGTGTGGTAGACGTGACCGATCCGATTTTAGGGAGTCGCGAGAATTGTGAAATATTCTCCCCACAACGGGATTTGTGGCTACAGTGTGCCGACACCCCGGTCATCGCCGTCGGCGACCGTGGTTTACATCCGCTGGCATGGTCGAACCCCGACGCCGCTCCCGAATGGGCCACCTTGATGACGCTGGATGTGGATGCCGACGGCGTGTATTGGTTCAATGCCTTGACCGAAGATGGCCAACAAATTGTCGGGACCATCGACACCGAGCGATCCGCATTTTCCTCCGAGATCCTGCTGCGATTCGGTTCCCACAAGCTCCGGAATGTCCAGTTCTTTCAAGATCCCCGCGACCGATCCATGTGGATCACTTCCTCCTTCGGTCTGCACCGCTACCAACCCAACGGGTTCCCCGAGCGGCAACGAACCCGGACCCAAATCACCCAGATCCAGGTGGAAGCGGATTGGGCCCGCTTGTCGGCCATTCCCTTTCGACACAATTCCCTCAAGTTCTCGTTCACCAACCCGGAATACGAGGGGGAGGGCCCGCTTTTCTTTCGATATCGGTTGCTCGGTTCCCACAAGTCATCGCTGCGGGAATATTCCCCCTGGCAACCCGTAAAATATAAAGAATACAGCCATTTACCGATGGGCGACTACGTGTTCGAAGTTCAGGGGCGAAATCGTTGGGAACTACCGGCCCACCCTACCCGCGTGCCGTTCACCATCTTGAAACCCTGGTACCGGACATGGTGGGCCTATTCCGCCTATGTCGCGGCGCTCGCCCTTCTGTTCTGGTCGCTGCTGTCCTGGCGCACCGCCAAGACTCGCCGGTACAACCGACAGTTGCAGCACGAGGTCATGCTCAAGACCCAGGCATTGGAGGCCAACCAGCGAACCCTCGAGGTCAAGAACCGCGAACTCGTTGCGCTGCACCAGGTAAAAGAGAAATTTTTCGCCAATATCACCCACGAATTCAGGACACCGCTCACGTTGTGTCTGGGGCCGCTGGAAGAGGTCTTGGAAGACGGGCGCATGAACCCGGAACGGCGCCGTAAAAAGCTTGATCTGGCCTTTCGCAATGCGAACCGCTTGCTGCGTTTGGTCAACCAAATATTGGACCTCTCCAAAATCCAGGTAGATGGTTTGGCACTGGCCTTCCAGCCCGTGGAGATGCGTGCCTTTCTCACCGCGAGAATCGCGTTACTGGTCGAGGCCTCGAAAAAGCACGGTGTCTCCATCCATCTGAGCGGTGAGGAGCTTGTGCTTCCCATCAGTGAAGACAAGATGGGGATCGCCGTGGACAATCTTCTGTTCAATGCACTTAAATTCACGCCGCCGGGTGGCCGCATCGAGGTTGACATGGAACGCCGGCGCGATTCGGTCGCCATCCTTTTCCGAGACACGGGGATCGGGATCGTCGCGGAGGATTTGCCCCACGTGTTTTCTCGATTCTATCAGGGCTCGCAAAAGGCCCTGCGAGGGGTGGGTACCGGCATCGGATTGGCCTTTACCAAAGAGATCATCGAACTTCATCGGGGCACTGTGGAACTCTCTTCCCCCGAGGGCGGCGGCACCCTGGTGGAGATAAGGCTGCCCCTGCCGGAAGCGGCGAGCGGTCAACCCGTCCGGACGGATGGGCATCGGATGTCGTCAGAAGCTTCCTCCAATCTATCCCGTGGGCCGTCGGCAAGAGACATGGTGCTCGTCATCGACGACGAACCTGATTTCATCGATTACCTCACCGGCATCCTCGAGCCCCACTACCGGGTGGTGGTCGCGGCTTCGGGAAAACAGGGGTTGGCTCGATTCGAAGCGCATCGCCCCGTCTTGACGTTGGCCGATGTCATGCTCCCGGATGTTTCCGGTGACGAAATCTGCCGTATCATCAAGCGAAGGCCCGGAACCCAGCATCACTCGGTCGTGCTGACTTCCGCCCGAGGAGAACGCGACTTGGCAGCCCTGGCCGATCGTTGCCGTGCCGACGCCTATATCGCCAAACCTTTCAGGCCCGCCGAATTGTTGCATCTGCTCGCCACCATCCTCGACAAAGCGAACAACCGTCGCTCCTGAGACGTGCACGGCGAGGCCGCATCGCGAGTTGGCCTCTGCGAGCGTCATTCCGAAAGGGCCGATTTCGGGAGAATGTGTCGTAAACTTCGGATCATGCATTGGATTCTCGAAGGGTGTGCGTCATGAACCCGGAAAAAAACGTGCTGGTCATCGAAGACGACCTCGAATTGCTCGACTACATTGCCGAAGTGCTGGAAGACGATTTTTTCGTCGTCAAGGCCGAGTCCGGTGAGCGGGGCGTGGTCCTGGCCAACGAACTCATGCCGGACTTGATCATGGTCGATCTTTCGCTTCCCGGCATCAGTGGTCACGAGGTGTGCCGGCAATTGAAACGGAATGAAGCCACCAACCATATCCCACTGGTGGTCTTGACGGCGCTCTCCGACGAGAACAACCTCATGGAGGGCCTGGGTACCGGCGTCGTGGAGTATTTGACCAAGCCTTTCTCACCCAAGGAGTTGCGTGCTCGGCTGGTCAATTTGCACGCCAACATGTGCCGAATCAAGGAACGGTTCGGTGTGACGGCCCTATCCGGGGCGGCATCCGCGGACCCCCGTTCGGAGTCGAGCCGGTTTCTCCAGAAGGTGGTAGCTATCATCAAACGCAACATCGACAATCCCGCTTTCGACGTGAACTTCCTCGCAAGGGAAGTGGGTTTCAGTCGACGCCAGCTCCAGAGGAAGTTGAAGACCATCAACGACCAGACGCCCAACGAGCTCATCAAGGACATCAGGCTGGAAACGGCGGCCTCTCTGTTGAAAGGCCGCCAGAACAATGTCGCGGATGTGTGTTTCAGCGTGGGATTCGAGAACCCCAGCTATTTTTCGAAGAGTTTTCGGGAGAAATACAAGATGAGCCCCAGGGAGTTCATGGCCAAGCACCGCTCGTGATGCCCTTTTTGCGCGTGGCTCGCAAGGGGCTCGCATCGTGGGAAGTGGTTTAGCGTTTGGTATTTGGGGTATGTTCGAAGGCGCCGACATCGTGCTGGGCACCCTGCGGCCTGGGTTGGTAGTCGAAATCGAAGGAAACGCCGTAGGGTGTGGTGTCGATGCCTTGATCGATGGCCGGGGAACAGGGCGAGAGGTGGAGGTCATCCGCTTGAACATCGGTGAACAGGCAGGGAGGAGGCGTGTCGTACACCTGGTTCGCCTGAACGTCCACCTGGCCCTGTCCTTTGATTTTGATCACGTCGTAGTTGTTGTCTTGAATGATGAGGTTATTCGCGACCAGATGGGCGTCGCCACTTTCGGTGCGCAGTTTGATCGCATTTTTTGTCGGTGAAACGATGGTGTTGTTGAGAATGAACATTCCCGCTTCGTCGCCAGGAACGTTGTGATTCACCTCGATCCCCTGACGGGGACTGCCGCTACCGCTGCCGGGACGAATGATCGTGTTGTTAAATACTATAGAACCATTCGCGTTATAGTATAGAAATATGCCTTTTCCCTTACCATCCGTGATTCGGTTGTTGAACACTTCACAATTGCAGCCAGGCCCCAACGCAATGCCGCCATTTTGGGAATTGTTGTCTCGGAGACTGTCGCCTGTTACCCGGTTGCCCATGATCTGGCACGCCGCGACGGCCGACTTGACGTTGATGCCTTCGTAGCCGGTATTCTCGATGACGTTGTCATAGACCGCAATGTGCTCGGTCACCGGGCCGTTCAATGCGATGGGGCCTCCCTGACAGTTGTGAACATGGCCTTCGAGGTAGTAAGGGAGTCCCAGATACATGCCCTCGGTCAGGGTGTCGTGAATGTAGAGGTCGTGAAACACACCGTGGGATTGGGTGAAATTTTCACGAGAAACCACGTCGTTCAGGTCGCCGACGTCCTCGCCGTCGCCGTCGTAGTCGTAGGCGTAGGTGGTGTCGGAGCCGTCGGGGCAGGTGGCGTGGGTGTTCCAAACCAAGCCGATACCGTGGGAATCCGGATCCAGCCCGATGTTGGCGATCTCCACATGATCCACCTCGATGTGTGAGGTCTTGCGATTGAGTTGCATGCCTTTCTTACCGGCACCATCGATGCGGATTCCATAGAATTCACCTTCATCCCCGGTGCCCGAGATTTGGATGTACCGGCTGTTGACGACATGTAACCCGACATCGCCGTCGGTGCTGATCACGACTTGTCCGCCGACGTTGACGAATCGGATCGGGTCGGCCTCTTCTCCGTGGAAGTTCATGATTTTCAAGCGGCCGCGAAGCCCGCCGAGAATACACAGGGTATCTCCAGGTTGAACGAAGGAAAACTCGTCACGAAAATCGACGATTTGATCGGATGGATTTATATAACAGTCACATGAATCACCGACACCATAAAACAGTAATACGAAAAATGTGAACGTGGTCATACACTAGCTCCCTAACATCATTGTGGTGGCGCTTTCGATAAAAGCTCCTGCCGCTAGGAATTGTAGTGGGTGCCACGCCGGAACCGATAACAACGCCTGGCCAAAAAATAATACTTTTCGGCCAAATCCTCCTGCGATTGTGCCCATACCGGCGAATGCGGTTCCGTAACCACGCGAACGGCCGCTGAGCAGGTGGAACCGGCCGGCGCAGCCAAACAGCCGGCCATGGTGCCTCAACGGCTTCATCCCATCCGGATGCGGAGCCGTTGCAACAACCAGGTTAGTTCGCCGGCAGGGGTACGCGGTGATCGAAACGCCGGCGGTCGGTTAGCCGGTATCCGACACCCGGACCTCGGAAACCAGGACCTCGGCCTGAGCGGTGACTCACTCGAAACGAATGCGTTTGAGTTCCCTAATGCCGAGAGATCCGTCGTTGATCGGGGGCGGGAAACACTTCGAAGTGATCAGGGTTTCGAAAATTCAGAACGCCAATATGCGAAGCTCCAATAAGAGCGGGAGCTTCGGAATGTGCGACCAGCGGTCGCACCTACCTGGCCTTACCGGCCCTGATCGACCCCTTGATCAGGCAGCCGATACCACCCTGCCGGCTCGCTTCGCGTTGTTTCTTTCTCGAAATCGAGCTGGGTGTGCCCGCTGGTTCGGGGCTCTTGCGTAACAAATTCTGTAAAGTTCGAAGATAAAGCTATCAACCTAAACAGGCGGATGTTCGAGGCGTTCGTCAAAAAAGTCGGCTCAGTGGGCCTACCTACAGGCCTGATTCTCCTCTCACGATGGGGGGACCTGGACTTCACGGCTTTCGATTGGGGTCGTGAGGGAAAATGGCGGCTTCGCTCTTTGACGCAATTGATTGCTGTTGCTTGGGTTGCTTCGATTGGTTCACCAAGCTGGTGAACCTACAGGCCTGATTCTCCTCTCACGATGGGGGGACCTGGACTTCACGGCTTTCGATTGGGGTGGCGAGGGGAATGATCGGCTACGCTCTTTGGCGTAATTGATTGCTGTTGCTTGGGTTACTTCGATGCGTCGGCCCAGCGGGCCAACCTACCTGGCACCACGCCCCTCTCGTGAATGCGGGAACCCCCTAGCGATTCGCTTCGATTAGTTACCCACTTGAGACCCACCGGCCTGAGCGGGGATTCTGTGGTTTTAAACATCCTCCTACGCCAATCCCCTGGGACCGGGAACCGCCTCCAAGAGCTTCACGAGCTCGACGAGCCGGCTCCCGATACCAAATGGGTCATTGCTGCTTCGCGGGCGTGAACAGCGGGAAGGATCGATGGGAGAAATCGTCGAAAAACGGCGTCATGCTCAGAAAGTGGGTGTCCAGCTCGAAGGTCAGGCCCTCACCGTAGATGTTGCCCGATTCGCCGAGAGGGAACATGCTGTCGATCCGTACCGGTCCCGTTTCGCCCACCTCGATGCAGTGCGCGTAGGTGGACCGGTTGCTGAACGGGACCTGGTGCAGGGGCGCGCCCGTGAGCAGGGACAACAGCGGGTGATCGAATTGGAGGGTACCGCGCAGACCCTGACCCCAGGGTTGCTCGCCCAGTGCGGCCAGCGCATCGTCCAAGGCTTGGACGATCACGGCATTTCGCGTCTGGGGCGCGTTCGGGTCGGCGTTGGTGAACCAGTCGTAGCTGTTCTGGAGAGCCGTGCCCGTATCCAATCCGTGGATGAGCACATTCATATAGACCGGGTTGTCTATGTTGTTCACCTCCTCGAACGTCAGGTTCAGCACGCCGCGTATCCAGGAGTCCAACAACATCCAAGCGTCGGCCCGGTCGGCGCCGAGCGCCCAGGATGACGGTCCACCCTCGACGAAGTAGCCGTCCCAGGCGTTCAAGAGATCGATGGCGTCGTTGCGTGCGTCGCTGGGCTCTGCCGCAACGGCTGCGGTGAAGGCATCGCGAATCAGCGGCCAGGGATTGCCGCCGTCGCCGCCCGGTCCCAAGGGCGTCTCGGCGTTGAAGGGCACGGCCAGGCTCGGTGCCACGTGCTGTTCGGTGCTGGCGATGGCGAGCGCCACGCCGCGCACTTCCTCGAATTGGACGTCGCCTCGGTTCACCAGCTCGCGGAGGTGGTTTTCCACTTCGATTGCCCGGTGGTAAGGCCCGTAGTAACGACCGCCGTCCACGTTGCTGTTCGGCACGTCCTGGCGCGCCTTGTTGTTCCAGCCGCCGTAGAAACCCTGGGCGGTATTGCGATCGTGGACGAGCGGGTGGGTGACCGCGCTGTCGTACTCGAGCACGGGAACGCCGGCCAGGGCGCCCTGGGGCAGGCGATAGTCGCCCTCGGGGCGGACGGGATTGCGCCCGCTCATCCAATAGGCGATGTTCCCCTCGCGGTCGGCGTAACAAAAGTGCTGGCTGACGCCGACGCGTTCGAGCGCCGCGCCGAACGCATCCATGTTCTGGGCCGTGGCCATGTCGAAGAAGGCCTGAATGGTGCGGAACTCGAAATCCCAATGAGCGTATTTCCACGCGACCGCCGGCTCGAGGCTGATCAAGGGGCCGTGTTCGGTGCGGTAGATGTTCAGCGTTTCTTCTTCACCGTTGGGGCCGATGAAAGTTTCGGTCCGGTGCAGCTCGTTCTCCGTCGGTGTTTCCTCCATGTAGAGGTCCATGCTGTTGGCGTGCCCGACCTGCATCGACCAACTGTGGTGGGGCGTACGGCCGATGAGGATGCCGGGAATGCCGGGTACGGTTCCGCCGGAAATCTGGAGACCACCGCCGTTGATGGAACCTTCGATCACGATCGAAGGTGTCATGAATCCCATCTGCGGGCCCGAGTAGAGGATCGGGTTGCCCGACTCGGTTCGATCGCCGGCCACCACCCAGGCATAGCTGCCCATCTTGATTTTGGCATTCAGTGATTTCTGGACCTGCTCTCGAGACACATGGCGGTCCTCCAAGTAGTGGTGGAGTGCGACGAAATCCACGTCGGAACGGAGACGTCCGGCCGGTGCCGTCGAAAGCGGCGTCGTCATCTTGGCCGGCGAATCGGCTGGAATCATGGTGGGCGCGTCGGGGTCGTTGAACCAGCGCAGGTCCGCGAACATGTCACCGGCCTGGTCGGGAAACTGCGTCTGAAGTTGTTGCAGCAGCGCGGCGTTTTCCATTTGCCCGCTGCCGTAGTCTTGTTGGTCGAACGAGCGCAGCATGGCGATGATGATCGAGAGTACGTCGATTTCGCGCCAGGGTTCCACCGCCAGGCCAAGCGCCTTGAACTCGATCGGCATCAGGTTCGGGTCGGCCATGGCTTCGGCCCTCCGGCGATTGACGCCCTCGGTATAGGCCCTGACCATGGTTTTGGCTTCGGGTTCCAAATCTTCGAAGGCCTGCCAGTATTCTGCTTCGGAATAGCCGACCATGCGGGTGAATTTGTCTTGAGCCAGGGTCTCCTCGTTGGAGATCAGCGGAAGTTCCGAAAGGCGACCCAGCCCGAGTCGCCGGAAGGTTTCCATCTGCCAGAGCCGGTCGCTGGCGACGTTGTAACCCATCATCTCGATGACGTCGTACAACGATCCGTTTTCGATGAACCAGACGCCCTGGCCGTCGCGCGTACTCTCGGCGGTGCCGATCCCTCGGGTTTGGTTGGCCCACAGGTAAGTGGCGCCGGGAAGATTGCCGCGCAAAGCCGTCACGGCCAAGGGAACGGTCGCGTAGACTTCGTAGACGAAGCCGGCATCGGCGTCGAATTCGGAGCCATCGGGGCTGCCCAGCACATACAGCGCCTTGGCCATGGGCGCCAGCTCGGTCGCGATGCGCAGGGATTGGGTGATGGTCCCGTCGGATGCCTTCTGGGCGACCCAGACATCGGCCGCCTCCGCGCCCGTATTGACCACCGCGAAGCCGTCGAACACGGTCGACCAGTCGCCCGAGAAAAAGCGATGGCGGGTCGCGTGATCACTCGTTTCCGTGACGTGGGCCGGACTGCCGTCGCCCGTGGCGATCACGTAGGCCACCGAAACGGTGAGGTCCTCGCCCGTGATGGTGGCGTGAGAAGCCGTGGCGCCGAGCAGCTCGGCTGCGGACATCGAGGTGGTGGCGCGTCCGGCGAGGGTGCCGGTCACGGGATCCAAGGCACTGCCGGCGGCATCGTAGGGTGTCAACCGCCATTCCCGGTCATCGGCGGACTGGTTTTCTAAAATGACGGTGGTCTCGAAACCCCCGTCGGCGGAGGTCAGGTGAGGAATGATCCGCACTTGGGCGGCAAGCGGGGACATGAGGATACACAGATACAACAATCCGGTTAGGCGCATGGGGATACTCCAAGTCGTATGGTGGGTGTATCCCCGAGTATAACGCCATTGCCGGTTTTCTGACGCCCCCGTTCACGTAAATTTGGCCAAACGGGTATATGAGAATTCGGTGAAGACTCAATACAAAGGAGGCGCCTGGGCCCTGAGGATGTCGTCGAGGACCTTTAGGCCGCGTTCCAGGGCCGGCCGCGATGGCACGCCGATCGACAACCGAACGGCGTGGGGCACGTGGCGGCGGCTGACGGAGAAGGCTCCGGCGCCGATCACGATGACGCTTCGCTTGCGGGCCTGGGTGACGAATTCGTCGGTGTGCCAGGGCTCGGGCAGCTCCAGCCAAATCTGATAACCCAAAGGATGGCAGCGGTGTGCGTGCCGCGCCAAAATCTGTTGGGCAAGCTGTTGGCGCCGTTCCGTCTCCGCCCGCTTGGCGGCGATCAGGCGGTCGGCCGTGCCGTCGACGAACCAGCGGGTGGTCACTTCCACCATCAAGGGCGGTGGCATCCACATGGTGGTGTGAATGCCGGTGAGCAGGCGGGCGCGCAGGGCCGGCGGCGCCACGATGAACCCGGTACGCAAGCCTGGCGCCAGGCATTTGGCGACACTGGAGAGGTAGAGGGTGCGTTCGGGGGCGTAGGTCGCGATCGGCGCCGGCAGGTCGGGCAGCAAAAAGGCGTGGACGTCGTCCTCGACGATCCAGAGGTCGTGCTTTTCGGCGATGCGCCCCAGGGCTCGCCGGCGGGCTTCGGAGAGGATGCCACTGGTGGGGTTTTGAAGGGTCGGCACCAGGTAGAGCCCGGCGGGCTTCGGCTCCATGCGACAGGCCCGCTCGACGGCATCCGGACAGATGCCTTGATCGTCGAGTGCCACCCCGCGCAGCCGAACGCCATGAGTCCGGGCCTGGCTCTTGATCGAGGGGTAGGTGAGTTCGCCGGTGAGCACCACCTGGCCCGGTGCGAACAGGGTCGAGAGGGCCACGGTCAGTCCGTGTTGGGACCCGGCCGTGACCAGGATGTCGTCGGCGCCGGTATTCAGCCCCAATCGACCGAGCCACTTCGCCGCGGCAGCGCGCTGGCGGCAGTCGGCGGACTCGGGATGGTAGGCGAGCAGCTCTCCGATGCGGGCATCGCCGGCAATCTGGCGCAGTGTTTCGGCCAACGCCGTGGCCTCTTCGGGGATCGAGACCGGCAGGCTGAGGGTGAGATCGACGATCTCCGATTCGGTGGGCTGTTCCGGCCACGGGTCCAGGGACGTAGCGCCGCGCACGTAGGTGCCCCGACCCACCTCGCCGGTCGTCAGGCCGCGGCGCTCGGCCTCGGCGTACCCGCGGCTGACCGTGCCGACCGTGACGCCCAGGGCATGGGCCAGTTCGCGGTGGGTCGGCAGGCGGTCGCCCGGTTGGAGGCGGCCCTCGGCCACGTCGCTGGCAATGGCGTCCGCGATGGCTCGATAGCGGGGAGTGTCGTCTTCAAGTGTGGGTATCCATATTGTCATGGTGACAATATAACAATTGACTCAAATTGTTTCAAGACATATAACCAAAAAACAACACATTGAACCCCTTTTGTCTTTATTGTGCTGATGTATTCGAAGGGGACATTAGGAGGCATCATGGTTCATCTCGGTACCACGCAATCACCCATCGACACGGAAGACAACTTGACCCTCGATCCCGAAAATTGGTCCGCGCTCAGGGAGGTCGCCCATCGCGCGCTCGACGAGGCGCTCGATTTCCAGATGTCGGTTCGCGACAAACCCGTCTGGCGCCCGGTTCCCGAGCAGACCGAGGCGTTGCTGTCCTCGCCGGCGCCGAGTGCCGGTCAGGACGCGGAGACGGTCGTGGAAGACATGTTGCGCCACATCGTGTCCTATCCGGCCGGACACGCGCATCCTCGCTTCTGGGGTTGGGTGTGCGGGACCGGTACCCCGATCGGGATGTTGGCCGATATGTTGGCGGCGGGCGTCAACGCCAGCTCGGGCACCTTCAACGATGCGCCGAGTCGGGTCGAAGCGCAGGTGCTGCGGTGGATGCGGGATCTCTTCGATTTCCCCGAGGGTGCCAGTGGGATCGTCACGAGCGGCGCTTCCGTGGCCAACATCATCGGGATGGCGGTCGGTCGCGATGCCGTGTTGACGGAAGACGTGCGCGGCCAGGGTTTAGGATCCGTGGCCGGGACGCCGACGGTGTACGCCTCCGAGCAGGTGCACTCGTCCGTCGACAAGGCCATGCAACTGCTGGGTCTCGGCCTGAAAAACCTGCGCAAGGTACCGGTGGACGAGGCCTATCGCATGCGGGTGGACGTGTTGGCGACCATGATCGCCGAGGATCGGGAGGCGGGTTGCCGGCCGATCGTGGTGATCGGCAACGCGGGCACGGTCAACACCGGGGCCATCGACGACTTGGAAGCGATCGCGGCCCTCGCCCGCCGAGAGGCGTTGTGGTTTCACGTGGACGGCGCAATCGGCGCCCTGGCCGCGATCTCGCCGCGATTGCGGCCGCGCCTGCGCGGGCTGTCCCAGGCCGACTCCATCGCTTTCGACTTCCATAAATGGCTCTACGTGCCCTACGAAGCGGGCTGCGTCCTGATCCGGGACGGCGAGCAGCACCGGCGCAGTTTCTCGGCCGCGGCCAGTTACCTGGAAACCCCGGCCAGGGGCATCGCGGCATTGGCCGACTCCAGCAATACGCGCGGGCCCCAGCTTTCGCGCGGGTTCAAGGCGCTGAAGGTGTGGGCCCAGATTCGCGAGTTCGGCTTCGATCGGCTGGGGCGCCTGCACGACCAGAACGTGGCCCATGTCCAGCATTTGGCTCGCTTGGTGGACGCGGCGCCGGGCCTGGAGTTGATGGCACCGGCACCGCTGAACATCCTGTGCTTTCGCTATGTGCCGTCGTCTCTGCCGGAAACGGCGTGGGACGCGGTCAACCAGGAGTTGTTGATGCGATTGCAGGAAGACGGCATCGCGGCACCATCGAGCACCCGGCTGCGCGGGCACTTCGTGCTGCGGGTGGCCAACACCAATCACCGAAGTCGACGCGAAGATTTCGACCTGTTGGTCCGCGAAACCCTGCGCCTTGGCGGTGAGATCGAAGCGGCCTGGGCGGCGGGAGAAGTACCGGCTAGGTAAATGACGCAGTGGCGGGCCTCGGTCCGCCACGCTTTCTGGTGTCGAAGTCATCCACGAGAGCCACAGGCGAACGGGTGTGGACGCCCAGCTTCATATCGAGAAAGAAACAACGCGAGGTGAGCCGGCGCGTGGAGCCCGCATGTGCGTAAGAGACGTAAACCCTGTAGGTGCCGGGCGTTACCGGCCCTGCCCGCCTAGGGCGCCGGGCCGACGTGTCGAAGTACCTAATCACAAAGTTCCCGCATCTTGAGAGGGGCGTAAGGCCTGTAGGTTCACCAGCTTGGTGAACCAATCGAAGCAACCCAAGCAACAGCAATCAATTGCGTCAAAGAGCGAAGCCGCCATTTTCCCTCACGACCCCCATCGAAAGCCGTAAGGTCCAAAGTCCCCGCATCGTGAGAGGGGCGTAAAGTCTGTAGGTTGGCCCGCCGGGCCGACAAATCGAAGCAACGCGTGGACCAGAAGTGGGTTACGCCAAAGAGCGAAGCCGATGATTTCCCTCGCTGCGTGCCAACGAAGTCGCAAAGTCCAAAGTCCCCGCATCGTGAGAGCGACGTAAGGCCTGTGGGTTGGGCTGCCAGCCCGACAAATCGAAGCAACGCGTGGACCAGAAGTAGGCTACGCCAAAGAGCGAAGCCGATGATTTCCCTCGCGGCGTGCCAACGAAGTCGCCAAGTCCAAAATCGCCGCATCTTGAGAGGGGAGTAAGGCCTGTGGGTTGGCCCGCCGGGCCGACAAATCGAAGCAACGCGTGGACCAGAAGTGGGTTACGCCAAAGAGCGAAGCCGATGATTTCCCTCGCGGCGTGCCAACGAAGTCGCCAAGTCCAAAATCGCCGCATCTTGAGAGCGACGTAAGGCCTGTGGGTGAGCCGGGCCGCGCAGGCAGCTTGCCTTACCGGCCCTGCTCCACCAATCGAAGCGACCTGACACAGATCGAAATCGATCATCGAGAGATCTGGAGGCTCGACTTATCTGCTTCGCTCTTTTACCACTTGATCTTGCGAAGCCTGAGTCGCTTCGAAGTGTCGGGCCAGCGGCCCAACCTACTGCCGCGCCGACCCTCAATGCTTGAGGGAACTCCTCGCCTTGATCGCTTCGAAAAGTTCAGCCGGCGGGCTTACCGCCCCTGCTGAACCTGCCGGGCACGACGACTCTCTCGTAGAAACATTAGACAAAATCGGCTTATTATTCTACCCTTAGAATATGAAAGGTAAAAAGCTGACAGACAGTGAGTTATTGGTTCTTGGGCTCGTTTCGGAAATGCCTCGGCACGGCTACGAACTGGAGCAGGTGATCGATGGTCGCGGCATGCGTGAATGGACCCAAATCGGTTTTTCTTCGATCTATTTCGTATTGGGCAAGCTGGAAAAAGCCGGCTTCGTATCGGCTGAAAAACCGGCGGGGCGCAAGGCGAAAAAAGTCTTTTCCATTACCCGTTCGGGCCAGGATGCCTTGGCTGCGCAGACCGCCGAGGCGCTCGGCCATTACCGGCCCACCTTTTCCTCCGTGTTACTCGGCATGATTCACTGGGAAGTCCTGTCACGCGAAGCCTCGCTTGCCGCTCTCGATGCGCGAAGGACCGCCGTCGCTCGCGAGCTGGAGCGACTGGAGCGTATTCGATTTGAAAGTCAGCCGTTGCCAGACTTCATTGAAGCGCTGTTCGATTTTTCGGAGGGCCAGTTGCAAGCGGAGAAACAATGGATCGAAACAACCTCTGCGTACATGGAAGCCAAGCCTTGAAAGGAGTTGAATCGTTATGAGAGTCAAAATTGATCGCGCAAAACTAGTAGAGCTTTATCTACCCGGCACGGAGGGGTTCACCCTCGTGGACGTGCCCGAAATGCCGTTCGCCATGATCGACGGAGAAGGATCGCCCGACCACGGCGCCAGCGCCAAGGCGATCAAAACGCTGTTCACGGCCATCTACCCGATCCGGCGAGAAGCCCGAAAACGCATGGGGAAAAACTTCGTGGAAGCCCCGTTGGAGATGCTCTATTGGGCTGACGACATGCACGACTTGGCAGCGGGCAACAAGGAGAACTGGAAGTGGAAAGTGATGGTCGTGCTTCCCGACTGGGTCGATGATGAAATGTTTTCGCAGGCCGTCGCGGAAGCGAGGGGCCAGATGGACGAAGTCCCGGAATCGTTGCGGTTGGAAAAGTTTGCGGAAGGTCGATGCGCCCAGATCATGCATTTCGGACGGCAGCAAGAAGTCCCAGCAACGCTTGAACGGCTCTACACGGAATTCCTGCCACAGAACGAACTGGATCCGGCCGGTCCCTATCACGAAATCTACCTGAACGATTGGAGTCGGGTGCCGCCGGAGAAACGAAAGATCGTTCTGCGCCAGCCCGTACGCGCGGCCGACTAGATATGTTCTCTTGAAACGAATGGGTGGATCCAACCTGAAATGGGTCTTGCCGTCGTCGAATCTGTATCAGAAAACCAGGAAATATCAGAACGAGGAAAGCAAGCCCACGGTGTGCCACCAAATGCCTGCTCCTTCCTGGTTCCCGGTCTTCCCGGCTTCCTGCTTTTCTTGAGGAGAACGACTCATGGCCCTTCGCCTGTCGGCCGAGCGGGTTGGACGGGCCTTGCTCCCAGAGCCGATCAGGCTTTTTTCAGTGGGTACGTGATCTCGGTCAACCACTCGGAGGGGTCCGGTACTTCGCCCGGGTCGGTCAAGTATGACTCCCATGGTGCGCCGTCCGCCTGCTCGTTGTGTTCCGCGATCCAAACCTGAATCGCTTCGTGAGCCAGGTTGAGGCTGTCATAGGGACCCTTGTGGATGGTGGTGACCACGTCGCCGCCAAAGAGCGAACCGGAAGTGATGTCACCTTCAGCGTCGGCCTGCCCCGCGATGGGCATGCCGGCCTCGATCGTGACCAGGCCCGGCCCGTAACTGACGTATCGAGCTGTTGGGGGTCCGGCGAACGGGATGCCTCGAGAAGTGGCGAACTGAAACACGGGAACGAACATGCTCGCAAGCGCTTCGGCAATGGCCTCCGGCTTCGTTTGTTTCTTCATGAAAAGAAACGGGGTCGCGGTGATGACCTTTTTTTCGACCTGGTAGCTCATGGGTGTTCCTCCGGGAATCGCGGGTTTTGATTGACGGACCATCGAAATACGATACAGGCCGACACAGGGGGCAGCTCGCTTTGCCGTATCCAGATGATCGGGATGGTGCGGACTGCATGGGTTGGCTTGTCCGAATACCTCGCGGTATCTGCGAGGTGAGGTATCGAACATCGCTCGAAAGGCCCGGGTGAAACCCTCGTGGCTTTCGAACCCGGCTTCCAATGCCACTTCGAGTACGCTTTTCCGTGAACTCAAAAGGGTGGCCGCAGCTCGTTGCAGGCGAACGCGGCGGCTGTATCGAAGCGGACTCTCGCCCACTTCAGCGCTGAACACCCGCTGAAGGTGGCAAGGGGACCGGCCGTCCTCCCGGGCCAAGTCGGCAAGACTGACGACCTCGCCGTCGTTTCGGCCCAATCGAACGAGCAGTGGGAGTATTTCTGCAATCCGAGTCATCATGAGGGAAATCTTATCAGTCGGGCTTTCGCTTTTCTTGACCATTCTTGCGATTTGGCAAAATCGCCCAACCCTGTTCCCAATGTCGACAACGCGGAAGTCGAATCGATGAGGTGCGGATCACGGCATCTCGTTCGCGCTGATAGCTCGACCTATCCCTGGATGCGGGAACCCCGTGGCTTGGGTTACACGTGAAAACGGCCGCGATGTAACCGCGGCCGTTTTCCGAATTCGTCGTGTCGATACCTAGGGTGGTAACTATTCGGTCAGTTCTTCCTCTTTGGGACGCTTGGGTCCCGACAGGATTAGGATCACTAAGACCAACAGCGGGGATATCAGGAGCGACAAGACCAACGAGCCGAGAAAACCCAGCTTGCGGTCCATGCCGTAAAGCGCTGTGATCAAGCAAATCAGGATATAGACGAGGAGGGGCAAAAAGGCCATGTTTCAGTCCTTGGCGGTGATCTGTCAGGACGCTTGCGGCTGCTCTTCGGCGCTTTCGTCCTGAATGGATTCCGCCACCTTCTTACCTTCTTCGTACATCTCGCGGTAGTATTCGCGAACCGCCGCGGGATCGAATGACAGGAAGGTGCCGCCCGAGGCGAAGTGTTGAATGAATACCTTGCCGACGGCGTACGTGGAAGCGCCGCCGAAAATCGGCATCGCGGTAAAGGTGGTGATCGTTCCCACGACGGGGATGGTTTTCAAGAAACTGCCCATGACGCGCCAAGCGACCTGCTGGGCGCCGACCCCGCCGATGATGGCGGAGATCAGGGACTTGGCACGGTGCTCGGAAAACGGGACGTTGTACAGTTTGGCCAATTCGGAAAGCATCTTGATCTGGATGCCGGTGACCGCCACGATGTCGAGCAGTGGGATGGGGATCAAGCCGAGACCCATGGACCAGTAGACATTGCGGCGAATGACCTGGTTACCAAGCTCGTCGGTCGTGGGCACGTGAGATGTTGCGGCCGCGGTTTCTTCGTGCGTTTGTTCCATGATTCGTTTCCTCCATTAAACAATGTACAGAAGGGCGAGAGTGACGATGGATTCGGGTCAAACCGGGTCGAGCGGGCGATGCCTTCCACGCGCCACGATATCGCCGAAAAACCGAAAGGACCGAGGGCTTTGGTCTTGGCCCGACAGGAACGGTTTCGAGACAAAAACCGGCAAAGACCGCAGCGACTTGAGTAAAAGGGGGGCGGACTCATTATACCCGACGGCAACCCGATGACCAGGAAAAACCATTCATTTCAAACGAATTTGACGAGAATCGAACGACACGCTCGCACTCGTTGGGTTTCGAGGTCGCATCCAGGCCTCGCGGTCGAGGACGGTCCGGAATTATCCCGTACCCATCCCGTGGCCGATGGATCCTCACGACCACGTCGGTTTACTTGGAAAGGCACGGAATCGGCGCCCAGGTGTCGGATCTCGGCAGGACTCGTTTTCCGAGATCATCCGCTGCAACCCGATTGCTGACGGTGGATACCCGTGGGCACGATGGACCCGGCCGATCCCGAGGCACCGATTCAAAAGGTTCCTGGATCTGGATGGGTGCTATTCGCTGGTTTTCGATCCCATTAGCGTGCGATCCGCGGTTTCTTCGGCCGCTTCGGATGGCGAACTCGCCAGCGGTTTGGTCAGTTCCAGCTCGTTTCCCGCCTCGTTGTGTCGCATCCCAAACCCGTAGGCCTTCATGATCAGGAGCCCCCGGCCGCAGGTCTGATCCGGGGGAACCGAGCCTTGATCCATTTTGGTGCGCCAGTCGAAGCCCGGACCCTCGTCCGCGACGAACATGGTCAACCGGTCCGCCGTGACCCGACAATCGAAGCGCACCATCCGCTCGGGATGCTCTCCATTGCCGTGTCGCACGGCGTTGACGAGCGCTTCGCGCGCCACCACCTCCACTTCGAACAAGGCGATGCGGTCTTCGGCCTCGCCTGCAAGATAAGCCTTGAGAGAAAGGATCGCGCGATCCACCAGGTCGAATCGGGAACCGAAGTGCAAATGCAACCCCAGGCGATCGATCTTCTCGTTCACACCGGCCCCGGGGCAGGGTGCCTCGTTTGGGTCGGTCTTCGGTTCCTGGGGCACGGCCTGCGGCCTTTCTTCGGAACCCATGTCTCCATCGTTCGTTTCGATGTGCATCATGCGGTGGGGCGCCTGACTGGTCGCGAACGATCGGTGGTGCTAGGGGACCCGCTGGGTCGATTACACCTGAACGCCCAGGACGATGAGGTCGTCGTCCACGGGGCCGAACCGTTCTTTCGCCTTGGTTGAAAGGTTGTCACAAGCATCCTGGATAGGGTAGTCGGCCAGCCGGGCGATCATCTCGACAATGTGTGAAATGGTGGCGGTCCAAACCGTTCGTGCCCCGATGCGTTCGAGCAATCCGTCGCTGAACATGAAGAAGCGGTCACCGGGCTCGACCTGGAGCGAAACCGACTCGAACGTGACTTCCCCGAAGGCGCCGAGCACATCGCCACGAATTTCGATCAACCGTGGCCGTTGGTCCACGGGCTGATAGATGACCGGCGGGTGGGCCATGTTGACGATGGTGGCCGTGCCGGTCTGGCGGTTGAGAAGCAGGTATGCGGCGGTGAGGTACTTTCCCGAGGGCAGAATCTCGAGGAGCACCCGATTGATCATGCGCATGCTCTCGGCGGGTTGGTAGAGGGGCGTGCAGTTTTGTTTGAGCAGCACCTTGAGTGCGGCGGTCAGGAAGCCGGTCGCGATGTCGTGACCCGCCACATCGGCCAGGAAGTAACTGTAGATGCGATCGCCGATCGGCACCACCTCGTAGAAATCGCCGCCCGCCTCCAGCAGGGATTCGAAGACGGCCCCGAACCGGGCGTCGGGATGGTCGGCGGGTTGGGTGAGCAGCGACGTCTGGGCCTCGCGAATCTGCTTGAGCTTCTGGGCCTGGCTGGCGAGCATGGCGTGGGTGGCGATGGCCAGGCGCAGGTGCAGCCGGACCCGCGCCTTGACTTCGTCGAGGTGGAACGGTTTGGTGATGTAGTCCACCGCGCCCGCGTCCAACCCGGACACCTTGGTCTCTACCTGGTCGTCACCCGATATGAAGATCACCGGAATGTCCTGGGTCGCCGGATTCGATTTGAGCTGTCGAAGCGTTTCGAACCCGTTTTCCTCGGGCATGACGATGTCGAGCAGAATCAGGTCGGGCATGTGTTTCGCCGCCAAATACCTCGCTTCGCGGCCATTGTAGGCGACAAGGGTTTGGTAGCCCTCGCACATCAAGGCGCGTTGCAGGACGCGCACGTTGAGAGGCGTGTCGTCCACGATCAGCACGTTGAAGATCGGTCGTTCCAGATCGCCTTCGTTCATGAACACAGTTCCTCGATGACTTTTTGAAGCATGTCGGCACTGAAGGGCTTGAGGATGATTTTGTTGATACCCGCCTGACTGGCGTCGCGGTGATCGGCCTCCTCGTCCTGGGTGGTGACCAACACCATCGGCAAGCGGTCGGGGCCCTGTTGTTCCCGCACGGTGCGCGCCAGTTCGATACCCGTGGTTTCGGGCATGTTCAGGTCGGTGAAGATCAGATCGGGGGTCAGGTCCCGCATGGCGTCCAGCATTTTGGCCGCGCGATCGAACACTTTCAGGCGGATGCCCAGTTCGTGGAGATAGCGGCGATAGATGCCGAGGATCACCGGTGAATCGTCGACGACGAAGACCAGCGGGCCGGTTTCGGTTTCGCGAGCTTGCGGGCGGATGGCGGCCACCAAGTCGGTTTCGCCGCGTTGGCGAAGCAGCTCGAGGAAGCGGGTCCGCGTCTCGGGGTGGGCCTTGGTCGCCAGGAAGGACGTGGCGAAGCGACGGAAAATGGGATCCGCGATCAGTTGTCCGAACAGGTTGTCACAGTCGGACGCGATCAGGAGCCGCATCAGTTGCAGGGTCTCCTTGGTGTAGGTGGAGAGGATGTTCCGGATTCCTTCCAGGAGTCGTTCGTCGAGGTGCCGGTCGATGGCGCGCAGCGCGGCCACGCGTACGCTCTCGTCGGCATCCTCCAACCCGGCGGCCAAGGCGTGTGCCTGACTTTTGAACGGCAGGTTCGCGATGGCCTCGTAGGCGGCGAAACGCACGTTGGGATCGGTCGGATCGGCGTACAGCAGCTCGCGGATGGGACCCAGCGCATCGCCCGCACCGATTTCGCCCAGAAGGTTCAGGGTGTGGACTTGCAGGTCGGGCCGGTCCTGCCGGCGGAGATTGCGGAACAGGGCGGTCAGGACCTCTCGATCGCCCCGGGCTCGCAATCGGTCCTTGGCGCCGACGCGCAACTCGGCCCGCTTGGAGTCCAGCAGGCGGTTGAGGTTCTCCACCGACATGCGGTCGAGCGCGTGACGCAGGTGCAGGTGAACCTGCTCGTCGGATCGGGAGTCGCGGCCCAGTGCGTCGCACAGGCGATCCAGCGAGGCCTCGGTGCCCATGTCGCGCAATGCCCGTTGGGCGGCCTCGCGCAGGACCGGGTGGTTTTGCGCGAGGCAGGGCTCCAGTACCGCGATGGCTTCGCGATTGGGAACGGCGGCCAAGGATTCGATCATCGCCAATTTGCCGCTGAGATCCCGGTTGCCGGGCAGTTCCTTCTGGATCACGTCCACGAAGGCGAGTCCGGTAACCTGGTGCAGGTGGGAAAGCGTGATCAATTTTTCGTCATGGCTTTGCGTGGTCAGGGCCCGCGACAGGTCCAGCGTCTCGCGGCGGAGGTGGTTCTCCAGCACGGTGCCGGCGTGGAGGTCGCCCACCAGCAATTGCGGAAAGCCGCGAATCAAATGGGCCAACAGCGGGATCGCCACCGCCGAGGGGGCCTCCAGGAGCTGTCTGAGGATCCAGTGACGCACGCCGTCGGAATGGTCGGCGAATTCCGCCAGAAGCGCCTTGGCCTTCATCAGATCGCCTGAATCGATGTTGACTTTCAATTCGGAAAGGAACGTTCCTTGGATGTCGCTCATACGGTGTCCTATTCATTTCGTTCTTGGTTGCACACCCGCGGGATGGTGCGGGCGATTCGGGCCGATGCCGCGGCGCGCGCGGCAGCCGTGAAGAATCTCGATCGGCTGCCGGGTGCCGTTCGGTGCGATGCGAGCGCGCCGGCAACGCCCCGGGGCCTGTCGCCCAAAGATGCAGAAGGACAGGTGTTTGGAGAGGTCATCTGGTACTCCACGTGGTGGCTCGCGAGGCTTCGGATTTGGGTCCGGCGACCCGATAGTAGCTTTTTCCCTGGAATTCCAGCCGCGCGTAGCGGTCGCTCACACCGATCAGGTTTTCCGTGGCGCCGATGACCAGAAAGCCGGGATCGTTGAGACGGCCACTGATTTGATCGAAGAGCCTGCGGCGGTTTTCCTGGGAGAAGTACACCGCCACATTGCGGCAAAAAATGATGTCGAAGCTGCCCAGGCGTTGAAGCGAGTGATGGAGGTTGATGCGCTCGAAGCGGCACAGTTGGGTCAACTCCGGTTTGACGCGGTAACCGTCCTCGGTCTGATCGAAGTGGCGGCGCAACCGATCGAGCGTCATGCCCCGCGACAGTTCGAACTTGGAGTACACGGCCCTGCGCGCCCTGGCCAGCGCGAAGGGCGAGATGTCGGTGCCCAGAATGGCGATCCGGTAGCCGCTCAAATCCCGTAGCAGTTCCTTGCAGATCATGGCGATACTGTAGGCCTCCTGCCCGTAGGACGATGCCGCGCTCCAAATGCGGAGCTGCACCGGACCCTGTTTCCTTCTGCGTTTCTGGGCGTCGATGACGTCCGGGATCAGTTTGTGGAACGCGAGTTCGAAGGGTGAGCCATCGCGGAAAAAATACGATTCCTCGGTGGTCATGGCGTCGATGATCGCGTCTTCCACCTCGCGTTCGCCACGCCCGCGGAGCAGCAGCTCGGTGAAGGTGTCGCAGGCATAATGACGCAACAGGGGAAGCAATCTGGATTCGAAGAGATAGGCCTTGGTTTCGTCCAGCTCGATGCCCGTGAGCTGGTTCACGTATGCACGGAACTCTTGGAGTTCGTTTGGGCCGATCCGAATGCGCATGGGCGGGACCTAGCCGAAATACCGGTTGAGCACGTTGGGAATTTCCTCCAGTGAGAGAATTTCGCTGGCGACCCCCTGGCGAATCACCTCGCGCGGCATGCCGAAGACCACGCAGCTCGCTTCGTCCTGGGCGATGACGTGGCCGCCGCGGCGCTTGATCAACTGCGCGCCGCGGTTGCCGTCGTTGCCCATGCCGGTCATGACCAGGGCCATGACCCGGCCATCGTAGATGCGGGCCATGGAGCGAAACAGGTAATCCGCCGAGGGTTTGCAAAACACTTCGGGGGGATCGTCGGTGATGCGGATGATCTCGCCGTTGTCGCCGGCGTCGACGCACATCTGCGCGCCGCCCGGTGCCACGTAGACCCTGCCGGCCCTGACGGTCTGGCCGGATTTGGCCTCGACGACCTCGAGCTTGGATTGCCGATCGAGGCTTTCGGCGAGCGCCTGCGTGAAGAGCGGCGGCATGTGCTGCACGACCAGAATGGGCCGCGAAAAGTTGGGGTTGAGTTTGGCCAGGAGCCGGGCCAGGGCCGAGGGGCCGCCGGTGGAGATCCCGATCCCGACCGCCCGAATCATGCGGATATCCATGGGCATGGGCGCGACCGAGACTGGCGGGGGCGGCGGACTCCTTTGCGTGGAGCGCTCCGGCTGCGGCGTTCGGGTCTGCAACATGGGTTGGATCATGGCGGTGAGGCGATGCCCCAGTTTGGCCTGGGAGGTCTCCAAATCCTCGAAATCCGGTTTGGTCAGGAAATCGAAGGCGCCGGCTTCCAGGGCGCGCATCGTCACTTCCGCCCCGCTGCGGCTGTAGGCACTGACGATGATGACCTTGGCGTTTGGGTGTCGCGCGCGGATTTGCGGCAGGGTTGCCAGGCCGTCCAGGATCGGCATCTCCAGATCCAGGGTCACCAGGTCCACCGGTTTTTCGGCCATGCGGGCCAGCGCGTCTTTTCCGTTGATGGCGCGGGTGACCGAGTCGATGCCGTCCATGGCCGAAAACAGGTCGGCCAGGATTTTTCGATACAGTGCGGAATCATCTACGACGAGTACGGAAAGTCCAACCATGTTGCGTCCTGGGGAGAATCGGGTCACGGGCCGTGGCGGCGGCCGGTCGTTTCGTTCTAGTCGCTGTCGAGGCAGAGCAATTTCTCGATGTCGAGAATCGCCGCGAGTTGTCCCTCCATCTTGTAGATGCCGGAGAGGTAGGCTCCCGACTTCTGGCCTACGTGGGCTGGAGGTGGTTCGATATCCTTGGTCGACGCGGGAATGATGTCGTCGATCAAGCCGACGCTCAAGCCCAGGTTCTCCCCCTTGTAGTGCACGATGATGAAATTGTTGGGGCCCTCGTTGCCCGCGACGTCCTGCTCCATTTTCGCGCACAGGTCGATGATGGTCACGATGTCGCCGCGCAGGTTGATCACCCCGATCACGTAGGGCGGGGCGTGATAGACCGGTGTCACCTTTTGGCCCTTGAGAATTTCGCGGACGTTGAGGGCGGGCAGCCCGCACAGAATGTCGCCTGCGTAGAAAATGACCAGTTCCATCGAGGTGGCGCTGTCGGGTGTCTGGGTGTCGGTGGTCATGGATGGGTCCTCCGGAAGGGTTGTCGTCGCATGGGGAACCGGGACGCCGGCGGAAAGGGCGGGTCAGGTCCCTCAGTGGGCGTGGCGCGTCGATCCCTGAAAGGTGTTCACCTGTTGGGTGAGGGTTTCGCTGATCTGGTTCAGGTTGGTCGCGCTTTCCTGGACCTCGGCGCTGTCGGATCGAAGTACCTTGGTGTTTTGGTTGACGGTGGCGATGCTGGCGGCGATCTCCTTGGATACCTGGGCCATCTGCGACAGGTTGCGGGCGATATCCTGGTAACCGAGATTGGTGTCCGAAATGTTGTCCGAGATGGTCTTGGAGGTGACCGCCTGTTCTTCGACCGCGGCGGCGATGGTGGAAACGATTTGGTCGACTTGTTCGATGACCTTGGAAACCGAGCGAATGTTGGAGACGCTGTCTTTGGTGGATCCACTCATGGTATTCACCTTGCGGCGTATTTCGTCCGTGGCGGTATTGGTTTGTTTGGCGAGATCCTTGACCTCGGTGGCCACGACCGCGAAGCCGCGACCGGCCTCTCCGGCCCTGGCCGCCTCGATGGTCGCGTTGAGAGCCAGCAGTTTGGTTTGTTCGGCGATCGCCAGGATGATGTCGATGATCGAATGGATTTCCGTGCTGGCCTTGGCCAGTTCACCGATGCGGTTGGTGGCCTCCTGCACGCTTTGCACCGCTTCCCGCGAGATCTCGCGGGCGTCGGCCGAGCTGCGCGCGATCTCCTCGATGGTCGACTGCATGTCTTGGGAGTTGGCCGCCACGGTGTCCAGGTTGCCCTGGGCCTGGGCCGACGAACTGCTGATCGCCTGCATCGTGACGCTCATTTCCTCCGCCGAGCTGGCCACGATGCCGGCCTGCTCGTTCAGGCTGTTGGAGCCCGTGTTCATGCGGCCGGACACGGCATCGAGCTTGTGGGCCGTCTCGCCCATGACCTCGCTTGCGCGGTGCATTTCGCCGAGCGCTTTCTCCAGGTGGTCGAGGAACTGGTTGAGCGCGTAACCCACCTGGCCGATCTCGTCCCCGCTGTCCAGCGTGAAACGGCGGGTCAAGTCCCGCTGGTGGGCCAGAGCCTGTAGTAGGTCCACCAGGTGATCCAGCACCTGCATGATGGACCGCACGATGAGGTAGGAGAGCAGCAGGGTTCCGCCGATCACGAGGGCCAGCAGGATGAAGGTGCGGAACATGTCGGCCCGGGCCGCGGCGCGGATGGCGACAGCTTCGGTTTCCAACGATTGGGTGATCATTTGCTCCAGTTGAAAAACCAATTCGATCTTGCGCGTCTGGGTTTCGAACCATTGGGCGCTGTCCAACTGGAATTCTCCATCCAGGCCCTGGTCCAACATGACCTGGCGGATTCTGGCCGCGCGTGCGAATTGTTCGGAGGAACTGGCTTGGTCGTAGAACTCCCTCAATTCCTTGGAGGTGCGCGAGAGGAAAATGTCGAGATAGGTGTCTTCGGCGGCGATGATCTCCAGAAACTGGTGAAAGTGCTTCGCGTCGAAGCGCCCCCGGCCGATGGCGTAACTCACGGCCGCGCGTTCTCGGCCGGCCATTTCCTTGGCCCAGGCCAGATAGGTGAGCTGGCGTACCTGTCGTTTCAGGTTCGGCTGGATCACGATATCGGTCATGTCGTCGAAGGTGCGCAGGCATTTTTCGATTCCCTGGGTGTAGAACGTCACCACTTCATCGCGATTGACCGTGGCCGCGTCCACGCGCGCCCGAAAACCGGTGCGGGCCTCGAAGTGGGCGAGGGCCGTTTTGGTGTCGGCGATCAAGGTCCGGTTCGGTTCGGTCTCGTCGGGAAAAGATTCCAATAAGGCCTGCAAGGCCTGATAATATTCGTCCGCATTTCGGCGTTGACTCGCCAATTTCCGCTCGAAGGCCGCGGCGTTGGCCAGAAATCCCACCGAGAGGCCGCGTTCCTCCTGGAGGGCGTTGGTCAATTCGCTGACGTTCTCGATGATTGCGGTCGCGGAGCTGGCGAAACTCGCGTCTCTGATCATTGCCAGGTCCTTTCGAATCTGGCCTGTGGCGAAAAACATGATGACGAGAAGGGGTGCGATGATCAGCAGGATGACTTTCATGCGGATGCCCATGTTTTTCATACAATCGACTCCTTGAGGTCAATGAGGCGAGACTGGGAGAACCTCGGACAAAGGGATCAAAAGGCTTTTTGGGCGATGGTTCGGCCGTGTTTCATGAATTCGTGGGTGCGCTGAAGGATGATTTCGCGGTCCAGCTTGATCAGGTAATCGTCCATACCCGCCATTCTTCCTTTTTCGATGGCGTCCGTGGTGGCCATCGAGGTGATGGCTACCACGGGAATGTGCTTGAGGCGCGCGTCGCCGCGAATCGCCTCGGTCAGTTCGTAGCCGTTCATGTGGGGCATCTCGATGTCGGTGAGCACGAGGCGGATGTCTCCCGCGTGTTGGACCAGGAGCTCGAGCGCCATACGGCCGTCGTCGGCGGTGATCGCCTCGTAACCGGCCTCGGTGACGAAGGACTGGACCTGCTCCTTGAAGAACTCCGAATCCTCGACCACCAGCACCCGGTTGGCCTGGCCCTGGTCGTTGCGGTAGGCCCGCTCGAAATCCTCGATCCATTCCGGCACCTGGGCCCGCACCAGGCCGTGCAGATCCACGATCAGGGTGATCCGGTCGTTGATGATCGTCGATCCGAAAATACCGGATTGCTTGTGGGTGACCATGTCGATTTCGGTGTCGGTTTGAATGATGTCGAGAATGTCGGTCACACAGAGGCCGACCTCGCGCCCCGCGATCTTGAAAATGATGACCTTGAAGATGATGTCCTCGGCGCCGGGTTCGATCCGTAGATTGTCGTCCAAGGTGAACAACGCCAGGCTCTTGCCGCGATGTTTCAGGGCCAGGCGACCACCGGCGCGCTCTACCTGGCCACAGTTGGCGGTTTCGATGCGCAGCACCAGTTCCATCGGCACGCCGAAAATGTCCTCGTCGTTGCCGCTGACCAGCAAAAACCCCTGGATGTCGCTCACGGAATCATCTGCGGCCGCCTGATGGGTGGTTTTGGTGCGAATCGCCACTTCACGCAGTTTCATGTGGTGACAGATACCGTCCACATCGAGAATGCAGGCGACGTTGCCGGTTCCCAGAATGGTGGCGCCGGCATAGATCTGCGATTCTTTCAGGTGGCGCCCCAGCGGTTTGACCACGATTTCGGCCGAATCGAGAAGGTGATCCACGATCAGCCCGTAGCGCAGGTTGTTCGCGCTCACGACCGCGATGTTGAGCGCGCCGTCGGGGTGATGGCGACGATCGCGCTCTTCCTTCGAACGATTGCTGTCGGGCGGGCGAATCACATTTTCCACGGGTCCGCGGCGATCCACGATATTGTGGCGGCGATCCTTTTTGACGACGCCGGTCTCGGGATCGCGATAGGTGCCTTCGATGCCCAGGACGTCGCGCAACCGAACCAGCGGCAGCAGTTCGCCGCGCAGTCGAATGACCGGGGCGCCGCCCACCTGTTCCAGTCGATTGCGGACCTCGGCCTGGGGAATGCGCACCAGTTCCTGGAGATTGACCTGGGGGACGCAGAACTGCTGGTCTTCCACCTGGACGAGCAGGCTGGGAATGATGGCCAGCGTCAGCGGGAGTTTGATGCGGAACGTCGTGCCGCGACCGAGTGTGGAGTCGATGTCGATCGTGCCGCCGAGCCGGGTGAGATTGGTGTGGACCACGTCCATGCCCACGCCGCGACCGGAGAGTTCGGTGACCTCGGAGGCGGTGGAGAAGCCCGGCGCGAAGATCAACCGAATCACTTCCTTGTCGGGCATGGACTCCAGCTCGGCCTTGGTGTGCAGGCCGAGGCTCAGCGCTTTGGCGCGAATGCGGTCGGGCGGAATGCCACCGCCGTCGTCGGCGATTTCGATCACCACCATGCCCGCCTCGTGGTAGGCGCTCAGGCTCAGGGTGCCCGCCAGGGCCTTGCCGACGCTGCGTCGTTTCTCCACCGGTTCGATGCCGTGATCGCAGGCGTTGCGCACCAGGTGGGTCAAGGGATCGCCGATCGCCTCGATGATGGTCTTGTCCAACTCGACGTGTTCGCCTTCCAGCTTCAGGTTGATTTCCTTGCCCAGGCCGCGCGACAGTTCGCGCACGATGCGGTGGAACTTGGTGAAGATGATGCCGATCGACTGCATGCGCGTGCCCATGATCGCTTCCTGCAGCTCGGACGTGATGATGTTGACCTTTTGCGCCGTGCGATCCACCAGTTCCCAATTGCGGGAGTCGGTGTTCAGGATCAGTTCGTTGCGGGTGAGCACCAGTTCTCCGGCCAGGTTCATCAGGCGGTCCAGCAGGTGAATGTTGACCCGGATGTTGGCATCCACCTTCTTTGCCGACGAGGCACTCTTGCGTTCCGCTTTCGGGCGCTTGGGCGGTTGTGGACCGGAATCGGTCGCCGCCGGCGCGGTCGCCTCGGGTTGGGTGAGGGGTTCGACGCTGGGCCGCGGGGCCTGGGCCGGCTCGGCGGGGCGAGGGCTCGGCTCGGCTGGCGGCATCCACTCGGCAACCGGAGATTCCCGCGGCTTCTCGACGGGCGCCGGTGACGGGCTCGTCGGCTCCGCGCCTTGGTTTAGCAGGGTGCGCGGGTCCAGTCCCAATTCCTTTTCACCTAGTTCCATGACCTTGTTCGGTTCCAAATCGAGGAAGTGGGCGATCAGGTCGTGTTCCATCACCGAGGCCAGCAGCACGTAGAACGGCAGTTCGAAGGTCTCCAGGTCGTCGTGCAGGGTGCCGATCGCGCCGATATCCAGCGTGCTGTCGATGAAAAAGGCGAGTTCCTGGAGTTCGTTGATCACCTCCAGCGCATTTTTGCCTTTGCGTTCCACGTCGTAATAGAGATCGTATTTGACCAGGTAGAAGTGTTCGCCGCCCTTGTTGTCGCGTATGCCCTCCTCGAGGTCCAGCGGCGTCAGGGTCAGCAATACGTTGCCGTCCGATCGGCGAATCGGGATTTCCTGCGACAGGTTTACCTGGTTGTCGCCAGGCAGCGATTGCGATACGCAGTTGGCGATGGAGGCCACCAGGTCGGCGATGTCGGTGTCGTTCGAGGTGTCCGGTGCGTTGATCATCTGGGTCAGCACGTCGGCGCCGTCGAGCAGGACGCTGATGATTTGCGAATTGGGGACGACCAATTTCTTGCGAATCTGGTCCAGCAGGTGCTCCATCACGTGCGACAGGTCCTTGATGTTGTGCAGGCCGAAGAAACCGGACGCGCCCTTGATGGTGTGGATCGCCCGGAACACGTGATTCACCAGTTCCGAATCCATGTTGGGGCCCTGCCGCTCGATTTCCAACAGATCGGTCTCGATATCCTCCAGGTGTTCGCGCGATTCGACCAGGAAGAGTTGCAGGATTTCGTCGTCACCGCTGCGGCTCATGGGTGCTCCTTGGTTCGGTTCCGCCGAGACGGTCCTTCACCGGCCGGGTGGTGGGGTTCCCGGATGAAGCGACTCTGTGAAAGGATCGGGCTGGGCGGGATCACGAGGATATTTCGAAATGCTTGTCCAGGCGCATGATCTTCAACATGTTCTTGATGTGGGCGCTCACGTTGGTGAGCTGCAACCGGTTCTGGTAGGTGGCAAGGGTGTTCTGGGTGGCGATCAGCACACCCAAACCCGAGGAATCGATCGCTTGAACCCGGCTGAAATCGATGGTGAGGGCGTGTTCGCCGCGTTCGATCATCGCCAGGAGATCGGTTTTGAGCTTCTTGGCTTCCGAAGCGACAAGATCTTTGGTGAATTTCAGGACCAGACGATCGCCGACTCGCTCTTCTTCGTACATAGCAAAACCTTTCCATCGCAAACTGGATTTTTTGGGATCTCATATTTGCTACGGCAATAAAGAGAGAATACTTGAGTTGGCGAATTTTCGACAATATGATTTTAGTAGAGGTGTTGACTTTCAAGGTTGTTGATACCTTTGTGGGCTTCATCAATTTGTCCCGGGATTCTAAAATAAACACGTCTACCCGACGGGGAAAGAGAATCTGGGCGCGCGTTGCCAGGGAGCGCCCATTGCCATGTGGGGTGGAGTGGTTCGAGTTGCTGAGGGCATCGGCCAGCCGGCCGAAAAGCTTTTGTTTTTACCCCGACCGCGCTTGCAATCTCCGGATTCGACGGGATTTTCATCGCGTGCCCCCCCCGACGATGGGTCGCCTTTTGTCGAGGGCCCGGGTGCGTGCCGGGTGTGAATGTGCCGCACATTATTTAAATGGTCGGAGGGGAACTTCGTGGCGAGGTGCGGTGGTCGAGCCCGATTTCCAGGAAGCGCGCGAGCCGCTGGATGGCCGGAGTCCGCGCCAGGAGCCCGTCGGCAACCTATCCACCCGAATCGCATTCTTTGGGGTATAATCCCGGTGTTTGTTTTCAAGGGGCCCAGTCCGGGGGGGAAACGGCAGGACCGTTTACGACACTAAGTCGCTGAGTCACCGAAACATCAACAAAGAAACAAAAGGGGATTCCATGTCTGAGACCTATGGGTTGGACCAACTGGGCCTGAATCCGGCCGAAGTTCACCGCAATCTGCCGGTCGAGAAGCTGGTTGAGCACACCGTGATCAACCAAGAAGGTGTCATGGGCATGCAAGGTGCCACAATGTGTAAGACCGGAAAATTCACCGGTCGTTCACCCAAGGACAAATACATTGTCGACGAGGGTGAGGCTTCCCAAAACGTGTGGTGGGGTCCGGTTAACCAAAAGATCTCCGAAGAAGTGTTCGACAAGTTGCTGGCGAAAGTCCAGGGCCATTACGACGGTCAGGACTGCTACGTGTTCGACGGCCACTGTGGCGCCTCCGAGCGCTTCAGCCTGCCCATTCGCATCGTGACGCGCAAAGCCTGGCACGCGCATTTCGTCAACAACATGTTCATCCGTCCCAACCGCGAGCAGCTCGCGAATCACAAGCCCGAATTCACCATCATCAACGCCTGCGACATTACCGCCGAAGACTATGCCGAACTCGGCCTGCGCAGCGAAGTGTTCGTCGTCTTCCACCTGTCGCGCGGTCTCGCGCTGATCGGCGGCACCATGTACGCCGGCGAAATGAAGAAAGGTATCTTCAGCGTCATGAACTACCGCCTGCCGTTGGCGGGCACCATGAGCATGCACTGCTCGGCCAACATGGGCGACGACGGCGATACCGCCCTGTTCTTCGGCCTTTCGGGTACCGGCAAGACCACCTTGAGCGCCGATCCCAACCGCCACCTGATCGGCGATGACGAGCACGGCTGGTCGGACGACGGCATCTTCAACTTCGAAGGTGGCTGTTACGCCAAGTGTATCGACCTTTCCGAAGAAAAAGAGCCGGACATCTGGCGAGCGATCCGATTCGGGGCCCTGCTCGAAAACGTCGTCTACGACCAGGAAAGCCGCCAGGTGGATTTCAAGAACAGTTCCGTCACCGAGAACACCCGCGTTTCCTATCCCATCCACCATATCGACAATGCGGTCGAGCCCTCCTTGGGCGGCCATCCCAAGACCATCATCTTCCTGACCTGCGATGCCTTCGGCGTGCTTCCTCCGGTGGCCAAGCTCACGCCCGGCCAGGCCATGTACCACTTCATCTCCGGTTACACGGCCAAGGTGGCCGGTACCGAGCGCGGCGTGACCGAGCCCCAGGCGACCTTTTCCAGTTGCTTCGGCGAGCCCTTCCTGCCGCTGCACCCCACCAGATACGCGGCGCTGCTGGGCGAGAAGATGGAGAAACACGGCGCCAAGGCCTACCTGGTCAACACCGGCTGGACCGGCGGTGCCTACGGCACGGGCCACCGTATCGACCTGCCCCAGACGCGGGCGATCATTACGGCCATCCTGACCGGATCCATCGAAGACGTCGCCTGTACGACGGACAAATACTACGGTTTCGAGGTACCCACGGAATTGTCGGGTGTCGACAGCGGTCTGCTGAATCCCGTGAAGACCTGGGAGGACGAAGAGAAATTTCACGCGACCGCGCGCAAGCTGGTGCAGTTGTTCCAGAAGAACTTCGACAAGTTCGACGGCACGTCCCACGAGTACGCGCAGTTCGGACCCAAACTGGACTGACGCCGCGCCGTAACGCGAATCAGCCGAACGAAGCGACCGCCCGCGGGGAAACCCCGGGCGGTTTTTTTATATCCTGCGACGAGCTCCTGCGGCCAACATCAGCATTTCGTGGCAATTCCGACGATTTTGGGGTTTGGCATCCTTCGACGACCCCTGGTATAATGCGCCCATCTTTACCTTAACCCAAAGAATTCGAGACGTTTCTGATGTAGAGGCGGCTCGTCGTGGGGAGTGTGGTCGCATGTCCCGAACCGATTCAGAAAACGATGACCAAAGTCCGCGCGGCCTGGCGCATCACGGTGAAGCCCTGTTTCGCGCCGGTCGGTTGCCGGAAGCGCTGGTCTTTTTCGATCGCGCCCTGGCCGCCGCACCGAATTACGCTTGGGCCCTGGCCCACCGCGCCGACCTGTACCGCGAGATGAAGCGCTTCGGCGAGGCGCTCGACGACTTCGATCGCGCGCTCTCCCTGGAGCGGGATTACCCCTGGGCTCGCGCCCACCGCGGCGCGGTGCTGTACCACATGCGGCGTTATCCCGCGGCGCTGGCCGACCTGGATCACGTGATCGAGGGTGCGCCCGACTACGTGTGGGCCCTGGCCTATCGACCCCACATCTACATCGCCCTCAAGCGCTACGAAGCGGCCCTGGCCGACGTGGATGCCTTTCTCGCGCTGGACAAGTCGCTGTTGCCGTCCTGGCAAGGTGAGCGCGGCATGATTCTCAACTACCTGGGTCGCTTCGAGGAATCGATCGCGGGTTGCGAGGACGCGCTGGCCGACGATCCCCGGGACTACATCGCGGTCTACACCCGGGCGGTGGCCCTGGCCTGCGGCGCGACCGCATCCATGGCCTACGTGCCGGCCTGTCGCGACCTGCTGGTGCGGTTCGAACGCGAAGGCCTCGGCGAACCGGGTTTGGTGGCCTACCGATTGGGTGCGCTCGCCGCCCTGGAAGGCGATGTCGATACCGCGTTCAGCCGGCTCGAACAGGCGATTTCCCTGCATCACGAACCCATCGAGACCGCCCGTCACGATCCCGCCTGGCGCGGTTGCCACGACGCACCGCGCTATCGCGAGTTGATCGCCCCGGCCGAGGTCTCCTTTTGATGTCCGCAGAAGCCGTCGTCGCGACGCGCCGGCGCGCGCACGAACTCGCCCATCGCGGAGAACGGGCCCGCTTGCAGGGCGACCTGGCCGGCTCCCTGACGCTGTTCGACGAGGCCTTGGCCCTGTGCCCCGAGTACCCCTGGGCCCTGGCCCATCGCGGCGCCACCTACCGCCTGCTGGGCGCCGAGCGCTACCGAGCCGCCATGGACGATTTCAACCGGGCCCTGGCGCTCAAACCCGATTACGTGTGGGCCATCGCCTTCCGGGCCCGACTCCACGAGCTGTTCCGCGACTACGCCGCGGCCCTCGAGGACTTCGACCGTGCCATTGCCCGCGACGAACGGATCATCGGTCACTGGCGGGCCGAACGGGCCATGTTGCTGGGTTTCCTGGGGCGTTTCGAGGAAGCCGTGGCCCAGAGCGACGAGGCCTTGGCGGTGGAGCCCCGCGATCATTTCGCCGCCTACGCCCGGGCGGTGCATCTCTACCTCTGGCGTGGACCGGATGCGGCCGCCGAAGCTGTCGCCGCCGTGCGCGCCATGCTTCGACCCCTGGCGGCCGGTGGTCCCGAGCAGGGCATCGCCCTCTATCGACTGGCCGGCCTGGACGCCCTGCAGGGCCGACGCGCGTCCGCCCTCCACCTTTTCACCCAAGCCAAGCCTTTGGAAGCCGAAGCCATCCTGTTCGCCCGCCACGATCTGGCTTGGCTCGACTTCCGGCATGAATCCGCCTTTCAGGAAATGGTTCGCGACGTCACCGGCGATTTGACAATCGGATGATCCGGTGAGTCGACCTTTTCGGTCAATCCACAACCAAGCCAATACACGAATTAAAAATTGAGTTATAATCGAAAAACGATTTTCCCCGTGATTCATAACTGAGACCTGATTATTGGAGGAACTCATGAGTGGAATCCAAGAGCGGACTGCCGCCGGCTGGGCAAAACAGGGTGACATCTATCGCGAGATGCTCGCCCAAAACGAACTACTAACCGAAGATGAACGAGATCAAACCGCCCATCTCGGGCTTGCGGCGTTTGCCAAAGCACTCCAGCACTACCAACACGAAGTCCCGCAGAATCCGCATTTCGTGGCTTGGGTCGAAGCTCACAAGGGCGCACTGCTCACCCAGCGCAAAAGATTCACGGAGGCCATGGCGGCCTTCGACAAGGCCGTGAAGCTCAGTCCCAAATACGCCTGGGGTTGGGCGCACCGCGGGGATTGTCTGAGATTGCTCGGCGTCCAGAAAATGGCGGCCGGCCTGCTGCCGGATGCCCAGTGCACGTTCGAAGATGCGATCAAGAGCTTCCAGAACGCCGTCGACAACGAGCCCGGTTACGCCTGGGCCCATGCCCATATGGGTGCCGTTTTCCGCTTCAAGGGCGTCACGCCCGACGAGCGGTTCAAAAACAACAGCGAAGCCGTTCGTTGTTTCGAAAAGGCTCAGTTGCTCAGCGACGACTATACCTGGGCCAAGGTCTATGCCACCGTCTCCATGAAGGTGCTCGCCAAGCGCGAACCCCATTGGTGGCGTCCGGCCTACTTGGAACTGGCTCACGCGGCCAAGACCTATCCCGATATTTTCAAAGGGGCGTTGCACGATCAGTGCATCGATGCACTCTCCGAGCGGGTTTCCGACATGGAAGAATCCGACAACCCGGTCGAAGCGTTCTTCCGCGCCGGGATGCGGATGATCAAAAAAGAGCTGGATCCCGACGACGAGGATCTGAAGCTGGCCGAAGAAGCCTTGCTGTTCTAGTGTGCCGTTTTTGCGACCTCGGGCCCTCGTCCGAGTTCGCGCCGTTCCACGTGATCGAATGAACCGTGGTGTCGGGTGTCGATGTGATCTCTGCCGGCACCACGGGCGTTGACCCACCGAAAGGAGTTTGATTTGTCTACCGTGATCGACTTCATGACTGATTTGGTGCACGACCCCGCCGTGGTCGAGCGTTTCGAACAGAACCCGACCGCCGTGCTCGATGCCGCCGGATTGGACGCCGAAAAGCGCTACGCCTCGAGCGAGGCGCAACTTTGGACCCGCGATTTCGTGGCCGCGAACGGAAGCCTGACGCTTTCCGACCCCGGCCCGGATCCCTTGCCCGATCCCGATCCCTTTCCCGATAACCCCCTGGTTCATGCTTGAGGGGTCCATGTGACTCGGGGCGGTCCCTGCTTGCCGGGTACGCCACATCCGAATGTGAGGAGGCGCGTCGACATGTGTCGGTCGCGTCTCCTCTTTCTATTTTCCGGGAACTTTTTTGCGTGCGTCGTCCGCGAGATTCGTGAAAAGGGAAGATCGCGTCGAAGCGTGGTTCGCTCCGAGGAATTTGATCGTTGAAAATGACTCACGGAAGGGTTTTCTCGTTATCCAACTCCTTTAACGGGGGTATACTAGACCATCTGGAGCTTTCTCAACCGGAAGGAGTTTGAAGTGTCGGGCGTTGTCTTGGTGTCGCCTTGTCGCCCAAATACGGTCAACCCCTGAAGGAGGTCACCAAGTATTTGGGCTTACATGCCTTGTCGCTTCAATGGTTCCATGGATGGCTGTCGATGTCGGCCGAAGCGGGCGAAGGGAAAACGATAATTGCTGGATGAGATGGTTCTGATGAGGTGAGTCGTTCAATGTTGTCCTTGGATGGTTATGACATATCGGAAAGGGTTCACGAAGGAGCCCATTTCCTTGTGTACCGGGGTAGGCGCCTCCGCGATCACGTCCCCATCATTTGTAAGGTGCTGCGCGATCCCAATCCCAATCAAGGACAGATCGCCGCGTTTCGACGCGAATATGAACGCACGCGTGATCTAGGTTTCGAAGGGGTTCCCAACGCGCTCGAATTCCTGCATGCCGCCGACACTTGGGCGATGATGCTCGAGGATGTGGGTGCCAAGTCGTTGAGTCAATTGAACCTCGCCGGCAAGCTGTCGATCGAGACCTTTTTGGAAATGGCGATTCGGCTCACCGAAGTCCTGTTCAAGATCCACCAGAAATTTCTGATCCACAAGGATTTGAACCCCGTCAACATCGTGTTGAATCCCGAAACCGATCAGCTTCAGATCATCGATTTCGGCATCGCCACGGAGCTTTCTCGCGAGAACACGAGTTTTCGCGATCCGGAACTGCTCGAGGGCACCTTGCTCTACATGTCGCCGGAGCAGACCGGGCGCATGAACCGCAGCATGGATTACCGCTCCGATTTTTATTCTTTGGGTGCCACTTTCTACGAGCTGTTGACGGGTCATCCGCCGTTTCGCGCCAACGATCCCCTGGAATTGGTCCATTGCCACATCGCCATGACCCCGGTGCCGCCCCTGCGTCACGACTCGGAAATTCCCCGCCCGGTCTCCGATATCGTGCTCAAGCTGCTCGCCAAGGAAGCGGAGGACCGCTACCAGAGTGCCCAGGGCCTGGCCGAGGATTTGGGCGTCTGCCTGCGGCAATGGCGCGAATACGGCGCCATTCAGCCCTTCGATCTCGGATTGAACGACCACTCCGATCGTTTCCAGTTACCCCAGAAGATGTACGGCCGCGAAGAAGAGGTCGCCGAGCTGATTCAGGCCTTCGAACGGACGGCGCGCGGCAAGGAAGAAGTCATGATGGTGTCGGGTTTTTCCGGCATCGGCAAATCGACCCTGATTCAGGAAATCCATCGCCCGATCACCGCCCGCCGCGGCTTCTTCGTTTCCGGAAAATTCGACAAATTGAAGCGCGAGGTGCCCTATGCCTCGCTGTTCCCGCCGTTTCGGCTGCTGGTGCGCCAGCTCCTGACCCGTGAGGAGCGGGACCGCGAACGCTGGCGCCAAATCCTGCGCGAGGCCTTGGGCAACAATGCCGGCCTGCTGCTGGAAGTCATTCCCGAATTGGTCCATTTGATCGGGCGCCAGGCCTCGCCGCCCTCGTTGCCGCCGGCCGAGGCCCAGAACCGTTTCCAGTTGGTGTTCCAGGATTTCATTCGCGCCTTCTCCGGTTTCGACAATCCGCTGGTGCTGTTCTTGGACGATCTGCAGTGGGCCGATACCGCCACGCTCGATCTGCTCTGTTCCCTCATGAACGGCCGCTGCGACGATTGCCTGTTCCTGATCGGGGCTTTTCGCGCGGAGGAAGTGGACGGCGGCCATCCACTCCAGAACATGATCGACAAGATCCGCAACGCCGGCGTGCCGGTGCGCCATTTGTTGTTGAAGCCGTTGTCCGAGGAAGACGTGGCCCAGGAAATCGCCGATACCCTGCACCAGGATATCGATTCGGTCTTCCCGCTGGCGCGGCTGGTGCACGGCAAGACGGGCGGCAATCCCTTTTTCGTGGGGCAGTTCCTCAACTCGCTGTATTTCAAGGAATGTATTCGCTACGACCACGGCTCTCGTTGTTGGCAGTGGAACCTGGATGGCGTCAAGAGTCTCGACATTACCGATAACCTGGTCCACCTGCTGGTGGAAAACCTGGGCAACCTGCCGCGCGAGACCCTCGACAATCTGAAAATTGCCGCCTGCATCGGCGATCGTTTCGATCTGAGCACGCTCGCGCCGGTGACGGGCAAGGCTCCGCGTACCTTGGGTGTGGCGCTCTGGCAGGCCCTGATCGATGGGTTCCTCGTACCGCTGGATTCCGGCTATCGGTCGGTGACGGCCGAGATCAACGGCTCCGGCGACGGTGTCTCGGTGTCCTACCGCTTCGTTCACGACCGTATCCGCCAGGCCGCCTACGCCCTGCTGCCCCAGTCCGAGCGCGATCGCGTGCACCTCACGGTCGGGCGTCAGTTCCTCACCCGCCGGTACAGCGAGGAGGACCTGTTCGACATCGTCAACCACCTCAACCGCGGGCGGCACCTCATCGAGGACGACACCGAAAAGGTGCGCCTCTCGCAGTTGAACATGGCCGCCGCGCGCAAGGCCAAGCTGTCCACGGCGTGGGAACCCGCCTACCTGTACCTGCGCCACGGGATCGAGATCCTGGAGTCCAGCGCCGACGATCAGGACAAGCTGTGGCTCAGCCATTACGACCTGTTTTTGGAGCTCCACCTGCACGCCGCCGAAATGGCTTGTCTGCTGGGTGATTACGACCATCAGGAGCGGCTGACCGCCCTGGTGTTGACCCACGCGCGCGACATTCGGGTCAAGGTCTGGATCCAAGAGGGCATCATGAACGCCCACTATGCGCGCGGCAATTATTTCGAGTGCTTCGACATCGGGCTCAGTGTCCTGGCGATGCTCGACCTCGATCTGCCCAGGGATCCCGGGGCCGAGGACATTTACGCCGCCATGGCCAAGACCGAAAAGTTGGTGGCCGCGCAGAACCTCGACGAGCTGACCAATCGGCCCGCCTCCGAGGACGCGTTGGCCCTGGTCGCCATTCGCATTCTCAACAACCTGATCGGGGTCACCTGGAAGATCAAGAACCACATGTTCCCGTTGCTGGTCTGCCGCTTGGTGGAACACTGCCTGCGCTACGGCAACGCGCCGTCCTCGCCCTTCATCTTCGCCAATTACGGCGTGGTGGCCGGGTTGAACGGCGATCTACAGAAAAGCGTGCGCTTCGGACACGTGTCGCTGGACATGTTGCAGCATTACGCCAGTCCCGAGCTCAAGGCCAAGACCTACATGATGGTCTACTTCTGCCTGCTCCACTGGGAAAAACCGCTGCGCGACTTGTTGCCCTACTTCATCGACGCCTACCAGGCCGGCTTGGAGGCCGGCGATCTGGAGTGGGGCTCCTACGCCCTGGCCAACTACGTGCTCTTGATGGAGACCTCCGGCTGGAATCTCGTCGAGTTGGAACGCGAACTGGTTCGCTACCAGCACGCGATCGAGCGCATGCGCCAGGAGTCGGCCATCGGCTGGTACCAGATCCTGCACCAGGCCGTGTTCAATTTGACCAACAACGTCGAGGACCCCTGCCTGTTGGTGGGCGACATGTACGACGAACGCGACCGCCTGGGCCGCCACAAGGAAATCCAGGACAACGGATCGCTATATGCGTTCTATCGCATCAAACTCATGTTGCTGCTTCAATTCGGTCGCTACGACGAGGCCGCCGAGCACCTGCCCGGCCTGGAGGCCTCCTGGGCGGTGGGCATGGGTACCGCCTTCGAGGTTCAGTCCACCTTCTTCGCGGCGCTGGTGCGAATTTACCGTGCGGAGCACCTGGTCGGGGCCGAGCGCCAGGAAGAGATCGCCTTGGTGGAGTCCTACCGCGACCGAATCGCCGAGCGGGGCATCGTGTCGGAAGCCAACGTGTTGCATCGCCTGTTGCTGGTCAACGCCGAGTTGGCGCGCCTCAACGGGCATCACGGCAACGCCCGCGAGCTGTACGATCAGGCCATCGACCAGGCTCGTCGTCAGAGTTACCTCAACGATGCGACCATGGCCTGCGAAATGGCCGGGCGTTATTACCTTTCCCGCGACAACCGCCGGTTGGGTCGCTATTACATCGAAGACGCGCGCGCCATCTGCCGCGATTGGGGCAACACCGCCAAGATGCGCGATTTGGAGCGGCGCTACCCGCACGTGCTCTCCCACATGGAGTACATCCTGCCCGGGACCAATCCGCGCGGCACCATTCGGCAAACCGCGGCCAACCTGGACCTGACCAGTGTGCTCCAGGCATCGCAGGCGATTTCCGGTGAGATTCGCCTGGACCAGTTGGGTTCGCGCCTGATCAAGATCCTGATCCAGAGTGCCGGTGCCCAGCGCGGCGTCCTGTTGCTCAAGGAGCGCGAGCACTGGTTGGTGGAAGTCGAGGGCCGGATCGAGCAGAGCGGGGTCACCGTGCGGCGGGTCGGCCTGCATCTCGAAGATTACGAGCGGGTTCCCTTGTCCCTGATCAACTACCTGATCATGACCAAGGAAACCGTCATGTTGAACGAGGGGCCAGGGGAGCTGTTTCGCGAGGATCCCTACTTCCATACCATCGAGCCGCGTTCCATGCTGTGTATGCCGATCATCAAGCAGGGCAACCTGCGCGGTCTGTTGTACCTCGAGCACGCCGACAGCTCGGAAGTCTTCACCAACGACCGCATGGAGGTGCTGCACCTGCTCTCCGCGCAGACCGCCATTTCGGTGGAGAACGCCGAGCTGTACGCGAACCTGGAGCATCTGGTTCAGGAGCGCACGCTGCAGTTGAACAAGAAGTCCTCGGACCTCATGAGCAGCTTGCGCTACGCGGTGCGGATCCAGCAGGCGATGCTGCCGGTCGCCGGATCGCTGAAGCAGGCCTTCGACGAACACGTCCTCTTTTTCTCGCCACGCGACGTCGTCAGTGGCGACTTTTACTGGTTCCACGGCGTGGGTGACCGCGTCTTTCTCGCCGTGGTCGACTGCACGGGCCACGGCATTCCCGGCGCCTTCATGTCGATGATCGGCTACACCTTGCTCAACAAGATCGTACGCGAGACAGGCATCACCGATCCCGGCGAAATCCTGGCCGAGCTGCACGTGGGCGTGCGTCAGGCCCTGCGCCAGGAAGTGGAGAAGAACAACCTCAACGACGGCATGGAGGTCTGCTTCTGCCGCATCGACCGCGACACCAAGCGGCTCGTATTCGCCGGTGCCGGCCGACCGCTCTACATGGTGCGCAGCAAGGCCGAGCAGAACGAATTCGTATCGATCAAGGGTTCGCGCAAGCTGATCGGCGGTCGCCAGAAGGAGAAGCGCCGCACCTTCGAGACCCACGAGCTCGAATTCGGCAAGGGGGACATGCTGTACATGGTCACCGACGGCTTCATGGACCAGGGCGACGCGGCCGGCAAGAAATACGGATCGCGGCGTTTCAAGGGCCTGTTGCAGGAGATGGCGCGGTTGCGGGCAGGGGAGCAGAAGCGCATGCTCCAGGTGGAGCTGAACGAGCACCAGGGCGCGCAAAGCCAACGCGACGACATGACAATCCTCGGCGTGCGGCTGTAGCGGCTGTTCCACAAATGGCCGACGAGCTGGACGACGGCCGGGAAGGAACTTTTTGATCCCGATTCGCGGTGACTGCGGATTTTCACCACCGAGTCGCCGCCCAGGCCGGGGCCCGGATTGCCGATGGTCGGAATGCCGAACCACCGGCACACCGGCCACCGGGTTTCAAGTGGGTAACTAATCGAAGCGAATCGTTTGGGAGTTCCCGCATTTGTGAGAGGGGCGTCGTTGCAGTAGGTGCCGGGCCATACCGGCCGTACCCGCCCAGGGCGCCGGGCCGACATTTTTCGACGAACTCCCCGCATATCCGCCTTTTTAGGTTTTTATCTTTATCTTCGAGCTTTACAGAGTTCGTTACACAAGAGCCGCGAACCAGCGGGCATACCCAGCTCGATTTCGAGAAAGAAACAGCACGCCTGGTTTCTGGCGAAGGGCCATGGGTCGTTCATCCGAAAAATTTAGCAGGAACGCATGAACATCGGAAACCAGGAAAGGATCGGCATTTGGTGTCACATCACAGTCCTGCTTTTCCTGGTTTCGATCATTCCTGCATTCCTGATCGAGATTTGACGACGGCAAGACCCACCTCAGGTTGAATGCACCACTTTGTTTCAAGAGAGCCCACAGGGAAAACGGAGTTAAGTCAACCTTGCCAAGTTGACTTAGATGTTCAGGGTATGGGTGAAGCGAGGGTGATCGTGCCGGATCACGAGAGGAAACGACGCTGACCGAGCCATTGCTCGAGGGGAAGGTTTTCCCGCTTGTGAAATTCGGGTTGAGGCGCTGCCGGGAGAAGCGTTTCGACGGAAAGACCTTTTGGTAGGTCAGCCAAATTGACATGTTTCAAGAAGGCGGCAACCGCCCGTTTTTCGATGATGATGGTTCCATTTCCAAATGTGTGGCGGTTGGTTCCTCGCTTCTTGACACCGGACACCCAATACGCGTTGCCCGAAAGAAGGTCCCAGTAATTGGCTCTGTAGCCATCGGCCCCTCGTTTAAGCGCCATACCATTGAAGTACAGGGTTTTTCCGGATTTCGAACTTTTCGCAAATCCAATCCAAGCCGGACCATTGTGGAAATAGCCCGTCATGAGTTCGGCGTATATCAATTTTTCGGACATGGATGCCTCTTGTTTGTTAAAAAATACAGGGCTCCCTGTAGCAAGAATTAAAAAAAAGATGCCATCAAAAGAGTCTTTTGGATTGGAATAATGACTCTTGGGGATAACTATCGTGACATATAAAACACCGTTTATGTCGGGTTCACACGCGTGAACATTTGATGTGGCTTCCCTGGCCGGCGATGCGGGTTATTTTGGGGGGCAATCGCTGTACCGCGACTTGCGGTCGACAAGGCAGCTCGATGATCTTTGCCTTGCCGACCGGACTTTCTGCCAACGCCGACAGAGGTTCCCGCGGAAATGTCAGTCCAGGCGCACGTGGCGCACGATGGCGCTGGCGCTTGCGACGTTGTCGCGATAGGCGGTAACGTAAATGTCTCTGTTGTCTTCAGAAACCGCCAAGCCCCAGGTGCCGGCGAAGCTCGCTTGCAATAACTGGCCATCGCTGTCGTTTGCCGCGCCCGTGCCGGCGACGATTTCCCAGGCACCCGTTTCCTTGTGCACCCGATATAACACGTTATGGGTGTGCGAGCTGATGTATAGGTATGCACCCACGACGCGCACATAGCCCAACAGGGTGTTTGGAATGGTGGCCAACACACTTACTTGCCCGTTGCTGTCGATTTTGTTGACGACACCGTCTTCGAAGTTCGTGCTGTACATCATTCCAGCGTCATCGAAGGCAATGCCGATCGGTGTGCGGATCGAACCGCCTTCCGCGAAGGTGCTCACTTCGCCGTCTGGTGTGACTCGGTCGATCTGACGGCCCGATCCGTTCACACCGTAGTAGGTCACGTAGTAGTTGCCGTCCGGTCCCACCGCCACACCGTTCGGGCCGGAGAGAATGAAGGCCAGGCGCTCGACCGTGCCGTCGGGCGCAACCCGCGCCAGGGATCCCACGGTTTCGGTGACGATCATGTTGCCGAACCGATCGAAAGCCATGTCGATCGGCCCGCGCAAGCCGGAGGCATAGGTTTCCACCACGCCCTCGAGGCTGATGCGGAACACGCGGTTCCCCGCCCAACCCTCAGCGGCGTACATCATGCCGTCGGGCCCCATGGTAAAGCCGTCGATGCGCAAATCGGAGTCCATCGTGACGGTGGTGACGCTGCCCGCGACTTGGTCCACTAATTCTTCGGGCCCCTGGGCAACCACGAGCGCCTCGCTGACCGAGGGCTCCAGCAGTTCGTTGAAGGCGAAGCTCGTACCTGCCAAGGGCTGATCCGCTTGGACATGCAGGTAGATCGGCCCGCTTAGATCGGGAAACAAATCGCTGCTTACGGCGGCAAACGGCTCACCCACCGCCAGGGTGTGCTCGCGTTGGCCGAGGATGGCGCTGTCTTGATAGGCGGTCATGACTAAATTGGCGGTGTCCGTACCCAGGTTCACGACGACCGGTGCCGAAATCTGGGAGGCGGGGTCGGGCAAAAAGGGAAAGATCAGGTGTCGACCGGCCGTGCTCTGCAACTGGATGTTGCCTTGAGCGGGTGAAGAACCCGACGCACTTTGGGTGCCCACCACCATGTAGGAACCCAACAGCGCATCGCTTTCGCTGTTCATGTACAGTGCGAAACCCGCCCCTTCTTCGAGCTGGGGGAACAATTCGTTCACGGCGGCCACCCGTTGTGCCAATGGGTCCAGGGTCACTTGTGCTTCGAATGTTTCGCCGCCGTTGCGTTTGGCGACCAGATTCAAGACAAGCGCCTCGGCTGTGGGGTTGGTCCATATGATGTCGCTCTTGAATTGGCCGTTATGAGTGATCCAGGGGACGACCCAGTCGCCCGCGAACGCCATGGGGCACAGTAACAAACTCAAAAACCATACTCTCACTTCGTGTCCTCCTCGATACGCGTGTAGGTGATCTCGCCGATCAGGAAATCCCGATCCAGGCCCTCATAACGGCGCACCATCTTCCACCGGAACTGTCGTTGGGTAATGTGGTGAAAGCTGAGGTGGTCGCGGTATTTGCCGTGTTGGTCCTGGCCGTCGATCACGCCGGAGAACCCCGCCTCGTTCGCTGCCAGAAAGAAATCTTTTCCCAATACCCGCTTGCCGCCGTCATACCAGCGGCAAATCCAACGCCGGTTTTCACCATCGAAGATGCGCATTGCCGAGCCGAAATAGGTCTCGCGGCCTTCCTCCGGTTTGAAGTTGTCATCCTGAATGCCGTGCCCCTGCAGGATCTTGTAGACATGCGCCCGGTTGGTGAACGCGTTGTAAGTCATGTCCTCCTGCAACCAACGTTGGCTCGCCTGCCAATCTCCCAAGAAGAAGTCGAAGCCGTTCGGCCCCTCGAATGATTGGGTCGGTTGCAACAGTGTCAACACTAGGTAGATCCATTGCATGGTGTCACCTCGTCATGAAATGTGCCGCTGTCGATCAGCGACGTGTTTCACTCTAGGAAATCACCGCCGCGTTAGTCCTTAAGAGCCTGCTAAAGGGTTGTTAAAAATGTAAAATCGGCCCCTGCCCACCCCAGAAAGCGGAAGCGGCCACGTACAATGGAAGCTCGTCGAAGGGAGGAACGCTCATGCTCAAGTGGTGGTGGGTCGCCGGTCCGGCTGCGATTTTGATGGCGATGGCGGCGCTGCAGGCCTATTGGTTGCGGCAACTCCATGCTTCGAAAGCCCAAGAACGCGAGAGTTACCTGCAACGGGCCACCTTTCTGTTCGCCGCCGAATTGGACCACCGCTTGTCTTTGGTCGAAGCGCAGTTTCAGGAAGCGGGCGCCGACCCTCGACGCCTGCAAGGCACATGGCACGGTCTGAAGACGCCCGAACTGGTTGAAGCGATCTGGTTGGTCGACCCCGCCAACCGCGACACGGCCACCAAGCTCTCCGTGGATTCCCTGGTGACCCTGCCGCTGGATCGCGACCTACGAGCCTGGCTTTACGGCGCGGGGGCGTTGCGCGGGTTCCCGCCGTTGCTGCTCGGCAGCGGGACAATGGAGGAAACCATCGTTGCCGTGGTTTGGAATCGCGAATATTTCGGCCAAACCTTTCTGCCCTGGTGTTTCTCTCGGGCGCTGCCCAGGCCCACGGACTTTCACTACAACCTGATCAATGCAGCTTCCGGTGAGTCCCTGCTGGGTGAGGCCGACCTGGTTGCCGACGGCAGCAGCCATTTTTATCCTCAAACCCGCTTCGCCTCCCCGTGGCGAATCAACGATCCGGAGACCTGGGACAATCCTCGGTTCGCCCCCGACACGGCCGCGCTTCATTTTGAAAGCAATGGGGCGTTGCGTTTGGAGACACGGCTGGCCGCCGGCAGCTTGGGTGCCATCGAACGACGGCAACGCTTGCGCGATGGCCTTCCGGCGCTGCTGAGCCTGGTGTTTCTCGCGCTGGCCTTTGCCGCCTTTTACACCTACCTACGCCGGGCCAAGGCGCTGTCCCAGCAGCAGGCCGCGATGATGGCCGCTTTCAGCCACGAATTGCGCACGCCCCTCGCTACGATTGGCATGGCCGGTGAAAACCTGGCCGATGCCACGATCAAGGACGAAGACAAGGTACGCGCCTATGGCCGCTTGATCACCCAGGAAAGCGGCCGCCTGGGCACGATGGTGATGCAGGTGTTGCAGTACAGCAAACTTTTCGGCAAGGGGATTCAGGCGCACCACGCACATGCGGATGTGGCCGCCAGTCTTGCGCAGGTGGAACGGGAACTCACCCTGCTCTTGGAAGGCAAGCGCTGCAAATTGCGCATCGAATGTCGGGACACCCCTCCCAGCGTCGCCATCGAACCGGAAGCCCTGCATACGATTTTGCGCAACCTGATCAGCAACGCGATCAAGTTCGGACCAAGCGAGCGCACGGTCGAGATTGCGGTAGTGCCTGGAGTGCAACAACGGCGGGAGGGACTCAATATCCACGTGACGGACCATGGCTTTGGCATCCCCAAGCGCGAACGCCGCCGTGTTTATGAGCAGTTCTATCGCGGGGATCGCGCAAGGAAGGATCAGATTCAGGGTACGGGCTTGGGTTTGAGTCTGGTGCGTAAATTGGTGCAGAACGCCCGCGGCCGCATTCACCATCAAAGCGATGAACATCGCGGCACCACGTTCACGGTATGGCTGCCCCAGCCCCAGGATCCAATCTCATGAACGAGCACATTTTGTTGATCGAAGACGAACCCGGTCTCGCCCTGACGCTGGGTGACCGCCTCCAAGCGGAAGGCTATCGGGTCACCCACAAGGCCGATGGGATCAGCGGCGAACAGGCTGCCCACCACGACGGTCCCTTCGACTTGGTTCTGCTCGACCTGATGCTGCCAGGAAAAAGCGGGTTCGAAGTATGCCGCGACTTGCGTGCGGCAAAGGCAGACATCCCCATCTTGATGTTGACCGCACGGGATCAGTTGACCGACAAGGTCGTGGGCCTCAAACTCGGAGCGGACGACTACCTTACGAAACCTTTCGAGACCCCCGAATTGCTGGCGCGTATGGAAGCGCTCATCAGGCGACACAAGCGCGGGTCGGGCGGCACGACGGTGGGGGCACGGGTCGATCGCTTCGGTGACATTGAGGTGGACCGCCGTCAGGTCTTGATTCGCAAGGCGGGCGAAGAGGTGGAGCTGAGCGCGCGCTTGTATCAATTACTGCTGTACTTTCTCGACCACCCCAAGGAACTCCTGACCCGCGAGCGCCTGTTGGATGCGGTGTGGGGCTTCGATGCAGAGGTTGCCACGCGGACGATCGACGTGCACTTGGCCTGGCTGCGGCGCAAGCTGGAAACCGATCCGCAGCGTCCGCGACATTTCATTACCGTCTATGGGATCGGCTATAAGTTCGTGCCGTGAACGGTCGCCACCGGATCGCTCAGGCCAGGTTGGTCTTCTCAAATCCCAAGGATCGCCTGGCGACCCCAAGCCCGTACGCCGTGAGGCGGGATCCCCCGTTACTTTCATGCCAAGCTCGCTCAGGCGTGCACTTATTCGTCACGGTATTGCCGCCGAAACTTGCCCGGACCGAGGCCTACCGTTTTTTTGAACACCCGGCAAAACGCAGCGGGCGAATCGTAGCCCACCATTTCGGCGATCGACTCCACCGCCTCGCTTCCATCCGCCAGCAGACGCTTGGCCCGCTGCATGCGCCAATCGGTCAAATACTGCATGGGCGTTACGCCCAGGCAACTTCGAAATCGTTCGGCAAAACTGGAGCGGGACAACCCGGCCTCGCGGGCCAAACCCTGCAAATTCCAGCGCTTGGCGACCTGGCTGTGCATCGCCTGGAGGCTTCTCCCAATGCCCTCGTCCTGTAGGGCGGCCAGGAATCCCCGATTCAATCGAGTTTCTTCTTGCCAGACGCGCATCGCATGGACGAACAACACCTCCGTCAGTTTCTTGGCGAGCACGGCATGGCCAGGACGCCTGCTCTGGGCCTCGTAGGCCATCAGTCGCGCCGCCTGGTGGAACCAGGCGAACTCCAAGGCCTGTGTGCCCTTGACCGCGATGTAACTCGGCAATTCTCCCATCAATGGATGATCGAACCGAGTGTCGTACTCCAAATGTCCGCAGACCAATCGCGTTTGGTCCCTTCCTTCGTCGCTTCCATAGGTGAACACGCCGTTCTGGACACCTTGACTTTCGACCATGGCATGCTCCAAGTCTTGGATCGGTGCGTCGAGGGAGTTGCTGAGGATGTGCGGGGCGCCGTGGGGCACGATGATCATATCTCCGGGTGACAGCTTTTCGGGTTCCGTGGCGCCGTCGACCCGCACCCAACAATCGCCGCTCATGGTCACGTGAAACCTGGCAACCTTACTGAATTGAGGTACCTGGATGCCCCAAACACCTTGGAAGAGGGTGGTGTAGTAGACACACCCCTTGAATCTGAGCAGGTCCAGAATGTCGCTGAGCACGTCCATTGGCCACCTCCGCTGAGATTGATTTTAATCGATCGTAGCTGGAATTGAGCTGGTTTGGACGATCGGGCAAGAAACATGGACGAGAGGGCATGGATCGGATTTTCTCCTGTACCTAAGATGAATACCAAGTTAACGGGGCACGCTTCGGCTTTCGGAGCCGAATCGTCATCGCCCATCGAACCTCGATTATCAAGGAGTATGGACATGAACGTCATTTCTCGAACGATGTGGTTGCTCGTCTTTTGCTGCGTGGCCTTTGCCGCCAACGATACCAATACCACGAGCGGGCTCACCTCGAAGGGGCCTGGCCTTGCGCTTCACGGATACGACGCGGTGGCCTTCTTTACGGAGCATCGTGCGGTCGAAGGTACCGCCCGCCATGCCGTGGTCTACAACGAGGCGACCTATCGTTTTTCCAGTGAGGAGAACCGTGCGGCGTTCGCGCGGAATCCCGAAAAATACGTACCGCAATTTGGCGGCTTCTGCGCCTACGGTGTCTCCGTCGGTGCCAAATTCGACGGCGACCCGCGTTATTGGAAAATCGTCGGCGGCAAGCTGTATGTGAACCTCAACGGCGATATTCAACAAACCTGGCTCAAAGACGTGTCCGGCAACATTCACAAAGCCGAGAAGGCCTGGGGAAAAATCGCCGCGAAACCTGCGGCCGCCTTGAAATAGACGCGCTTCCCCGCGGCTGAGACCAAGGGAGGGACCCATTCGGTGGTGGCTTGCCGCCATAATGGGTCCCGTCTTTTTTGGGATCTCTCGGGAATGGGGGCTGGAAAAACCGAAACAAGCTGAAGCATGGCCATGGGGTGCTACCAACTGGCTGTTCTTTCCTGGTTTCCGGTCGGGGTGGGCACTTGCTAAAGAAGTTTTTCGATGTCGGCGAGGTCTTGCAGACGGTTCGACGCTCGCTTGTTCTTTATCAGGGCTTCTTTTCCGATGAACTGCACCGGGATGTCGTCGTAAAAGCCCTCGGTCAAATCCGGTTCAGCTTCGTTGAAGGAAACGCCGTCGATTTCGTTGAGGAGATCAATCCTCACAGGCTCCAGACCCATTTTGACGATATTTCCCGGTAGGAACAAATGGGGTCCAAGGTCTTCCTCGGGAAAACCAAACTGGACCAATGTCATTTTGAGACGAGCCACATTTTCAGCGTCCGGGTGGTAAAAAATGTCGAGGTCTTTGGTGAAGCGAGGGTGACCGTACCACGCAACGGCATATCCGCCGACGATCATGTAGCGCACGTTATTTTCTTTCAATAACTTCAATAACTCTTTGAAATCGGGCTGGATATTCATAAAGAAAGCACCCCGCTTGCAATCGCAGTTGTTCAACCATTTCGAGACGTTCTTCCGGTGATTTCGATAGCCAATAGGCTTTATCTTCCCGTTCAGACTGTTCGTGCGTGGTGACCGACAAAATCTTTTTTTTCATAAGCACCTTTGTCCTGCTGGTTTCCAATGATCCAAACCCAAGGGGGCGACCCAGGTCGAACTCGATCCGATTCAATCCATTTTTGCCTGGATGTCATCGCGAGTCGCCCCGAGCAATGTCGGGCCAAACTCAGTTAGTCAGCTTTGGCGCCATCCAGCGGTACGCGACCGCTCCTGCGGAAATTACCGGACCACGAGTCTTGAAAAACCTCGGTTGGCCGGTTCCTCCCCGCGGGCGCGGGGAACACAGACGGCGCTTGTTTGATCTGGTCAAACGAAGCGGTTCCTCCCCGCGGGCGCGGGGAACACGACCATAATGTTACTACATCTTCAAAAATAAACGATTCCTCCCCGCGGGTTCGGGGAGCAGGACTCGAAAAAACCGACCTAGGGGGCCTTATTTAAATGTTTGGAAGTGAATCAGCTCCATCCAGACGTTTTCTTCGCCGCTTTCCTTGTTTATGGACGTGCGCTTGATCAGGTAGGGTGGTTCCTTGATGACATAGCTCTGTTTCACCCATGGCGTATTCATCTCCGTCACACTTTCCAAAACCCACACCTTATCATTTTGTCACCCGCCCATACCGTGCGATCTCGTCGGCATATGCTGGTGGAAAACCCAATTCGAGAACCAGTTTCGAGAGCCGCATCGCATATTCAGCGTTGGTGCCTGTTCCCGCCGAATCGGGAGCTAGGTTGTAACACATCGCGTCAATGGTTTCGGAACCCTCGATGAGTTGGGCAAGTACGGGTTCAGGCTGGTAGTCGCGGACGCTGGCCTCGGAATACAGCGATCTGGCCTCTTCGGCGGAAAGCGCCATGACGACGCCGTACGAAACGGATCCCGCGCATGGGACAAGCGTCGCCCTGTTTCCTATCTGGATCCGGAAGTCAGGTAGTTTGGCCGACCCGACCCGACGCGGATGAAGACCCTTTTTCTCCAGGAGTTTCGCGTCCATGAAGAGACCGTAAAAGAAAATCGCGTTCATCAGGTGCCTCCTCCGACCATCGAGCGCCGGTTGGTTCGGGAAGAATCGTGTCGGCTCTGCGGGAAACAGAGGCCTGGTTCAATCAGCCGAGAGAATCAAGCGTAGGGGAGTGGCCTTGGGTTCACTTGGCCCGAGGCCCCAGGCGACCCCTCCGGCGTGGTTGGGATCGCCACCGGTCACGCGATGCCGGACCTGCTGGGCTTCGCTCGCCGGCATGTGCACGGCGTCACATAGTGTACCGCGCGGTTCGACATGCGGCAAAAGGCGGATCGGGGATCTTGCCCCCGATCCGACGCTTGATTGCGGGTCAACTACCCTTGGGCGAGCGTTCGACGGCGGGAATCTCCACGTCCAGCACCTCCCTCAGCTCGTCGGCGTGCTCGAGGCGGATCGTCTGCGTCTCGCGGCGTTCGGTGGCGCGACCGAAATCGCGGACGACGGTGACGGTACAGGTGGCATGCCCCGTCAATGCCGTGTTGTTGCTGCCGTAGTATTGGACGAACACCTTGTACGTGCCCGGCATCGCCCGGAAAAGGACGTAGCCTTCGGGGCCCAGGCCCTCCGTCAGGTCCGCGGTCATCAAACCGCCGATCCGCGTTTCCTCATTTTCCCAATTGGCCAGCTCACCGCTGGCTTCCACGACCCAGAGGTCCATGTCCGCGGTGGGGTCGTCCCAATGGAGCAAGACCATCAGGTCACCTTCCGCTCGGCCTTGGAGTCCGGTCGCCAGCTTGGCGAAGGGTTCCAGCGAGGTGGCCGATCCGAGCGCCCGGGACGCGGCCTGACGGATACCTTGGTATTCCAACGCCGCCAGGGTCGAAAACCCTTCGAAGCGCTCGTCTTCGAGGTAGAGCAGCGCCATGTGGTCGGGCACGTCGCCCCAAGGTGTCCAAATCGCTTCGCCCATCGCCTGTAGGGCCAGGCGGAAATGACGCTGGGCCATAGCCCGTTCGCCGCGTTCGAGGGCTTGATCGGCCATGGAGGCGTGCACCAGTGCGTATTCCCGCTTGACCTGGGGCCACTCGGGCCGCAACTCGATCAGGCGCAGGTAGAGACCTTCCGCATCCTCCAGCAGGCCCTGCTCCACCAGCACACCGGCCGTGACCCGCATCGATTGGGCGTCTTCCAGTCCCAGTTCCAGCAGGTTCGAGAGAATGCGGCGTCCCAACACCGGCTCGCCCTCCCGGAAAAACGACCGGGCGCAATCGAGAAAGAACGCCGGTGAGCGGCCATGCTTTTGCCGCAAAGCCAAGTAGCCGGCGTAACGGCGATCCGGGGTCAGCGCGGCGAGCTCGGCTACGTAGGAGACCTTGGCGTCCCAAGGGACCAGGGTCACCGTCGAACCGCCTTCGTCGCCCGACTCGTTCGATACGATGGTCTCCACGACGGCTTGCATCAATTGGTCGCTTCCGGAGACTGCCGCCATTGCTTCTAGGTGCAGGGTCCAATCCATGATGATCTTGATGGTCGACTCATCGGAATAGTCGATGCTGGTTGGAATGGCTCCCGGAAATGATCGGTGATCGACCTCGATGTGGTAGGTTTTGGCGGATGACCCCGAAAAGCGAAACCGTCCGTCGGCATCCGAAGATATGGTGCGCGTTGCGGTGCCCGGATCCTGGCCTTTTTCGGTGATTTTCAACTGGGCGCCTGGCAGCGTGGTGCCGTCTTTGGCCAGAACCGTGCCGGTGATCTCGACATGTTCCTTCGTTTCGAACGTCATTTTTATCTGTTCGTAGTAAGGGATTTTCCACATATGCGCATCGCAGCGAAACGTTCGGTCACCCACCAAGGTGAATGGTTGCTTGGAGGCGTTGTGGTACTCCTCTTTCTCGAACGACAGGGTGTAGCGCCCGAGAGCCAGTCCCGTCGCCTCGTAGGCACCCTGCTCATCGGTGGTCAATGTCACGGGTTTGCCCTGGCTTTCTCCGGAAACGGGCGTCACGGTGACCTGGACCCCCGCAACCGGTTGGCCCCTTGCATCGCGAAGGGTTCCCCGGACGCTTGGCTTGTCGGACGGGACCATGGCCACCACGGGAAAGGTATCGGCCGATTTGCGGCTGCCGGGGGAGGGAGTCGAGGATGGGCTTTCGGCATCTTCGGTGTCCCCAACCTCTTCGTCGCCGGCGTCGATAAAGGCCTGAGCCGCTTCCAATGCGGCCCGCCAGTCGAATCGCTTTTCGGGCTTCAGCGTTTCCAGCGGGTACTCGTCGGAGCGGTGCTCCTGCACGTACTCATATGAATCGAACACATCTTCGCGGTACTCCGCCACCTGCTCGTCGAATTCATGTTTCGTTTCTTTCAGGCTGGCCCGGTATTGAGCGCGCATGTCGGCCAACATCGCGGGCGGCTCCACCTGGTATTCGAGATATTGCGAGAGATCTTCGAAGACCATCGCCGTCGTGAAGGGAGAAACCTGGCCAAATCGTTGGGAAAGCGCCACGATTTTTTCGCGGTTGCGGTCGGGGAAGACCATCCATTCGCGCATCTGGCGTTGCGCCCAGATCTGGCCGGCAAAGCCGTCTTGGGTGGCCGTTTCCGGCTTCAAATCCAACTCGATCTGGCGCTCGGCGGAGGTACCGAAGCCATAGCGCAACACCAGCCGGGTCGGGTGGGATCCCGTCAGGGTGCCCGTCACCAGGGCCCGGTTTTCCAAACCATCGGTGGGTACGGGCAGCACTTCCCCGATGCGTCCATCCGGCAATTCGGCTTTGACCAACCGAAACGGCCTCCGCTTCATTTGCGCCAGGGCCGCTTCCGTTTTGGTCGCGCTCAGGTCGATGAAGGCGCCGCCCGATTCCTCGGCCAAATACCGCATCGTTTCGTTCTGACCCAATCTTTCGGTCTTGAGTGCGTACAGGGGATGGTCGAAAAGCGGCTGACCCGGGCCGTTGAGCGTGTCGCGACCGTCACTCACCAGGAGCCCGAGATCCGCTTCGGGAACCGGGGTCAACCCGAAGAAATCCGTCCCGCCGTCCTGCTCGATCCGCTTCAGTGCCGCGAACAGATCGGCGAAACCGCGATGCCCGCGGCGCCGGAAGGAACGCACGGGCTCGTGGACATCGCGAAACACCACCAGGTCGACCTGTTCGACCGTGGGCATCCCGCGCATGAACGCCTCGAGGAACGCCTGCGCCCGGGCCTGTCCGGCTTCGGTCACGCTCAGGGACCCGTCCCAATAGATGGCGACCCGCTTGGGGGCGAGGTCGATGGTGCGCGCTGAGGTGAGCCCGGGACTGACGGCAGCCGCGAACGCGTACTCGTTCGGGCCGATCTCGGCGAGTGAAATCAGGGGATCCGATCCCACCGGGCAACCCACGACCAGTTCTTTTTTCGGCTGGAACCGCTCGAACACCTTGTGAATCCGGTACCCCTTGCCATCAGCCAGCGCTTGAAGGTGCAACCCGTCAAACGGATCTCGGGTCAGCGTGGGCTTCGCGGGAAATCCTTCGATCGAGAGGTCGAGCGCGAAGCGGCCGAGCCGGGGATAGCCCTCCAGCGGCAGGCGATAATAGAGCCGCTGTTCCTTCAGGTAAAGTGGGTGAACGTAGCGAAGGCGAATGGTGCGGGTCCCGAACTCGGGAATCGGATAGACGCGGGTACGAAACACGTTGCCGTCCACCCATTCCGCGATGCCGGGATCCACCTTGCGGCGCGACTCCCGCTCGAAGGCGATGCGGGCCTGGTGTTTTTCCACCATCACGCCGTCCACCAGTTGGCCGTTGACGTCGAGGGCGTAGCCCGACACGGTTGCGCCTTCCGGCAGCGGGACCAGGAATTCGCCTTCAATCTCGAGGTCTCGTTCATTGAAAAAGGTACAGGTTAGCGTCGTTTCGGCCAGGAATCCGTGGATGCGGGCGGAAATATCCAAGTCCAAGAGTCGTGCGGCGGTGGTGGTTCCCTCATCGTGGGAAACCAACCGTGGACCCGGTCCGGTATCGACCGCCTGAATTTGGGCCAAGAGCGTGAATCCCGAAAGGAGCCACGCCAACGAAAGGAAGGGGAGCACGAATCGAGCGATGCCATGTACCTTCATATCTAACCTCCTGAGCGAAAGTTCGCTAACGAGAGTGCAAGCTGAAGGCCAGGTTTTTGCCGCTGTTCATAATCTTGTAACACGTAAATTTGACAAGTGTTTGCCGATAGGACGAGCCGTGATCTAACGAGAAAATCCAATTTTTTGAATCGAAAACTGGCTTTTTTCGGTTTTTTCTGAATCCTGGCTCATGCCTTGGCGAAGAGGCAAATCGCCGGCTCGGTCCGTCATGTTTGGTCGCAGGCCACCTGATTGCCATGGCGATACCAGGCACCCGGTTCGAAGTCTTTGATCTTCGCTTCGCCCCATTGCCGCAGCGCTTCGATCGCCGTGCATTGATCGTCGACGTACATGGTGGTTTCGAACGGGATTTCGGCGCCGTAACGAATGACCAGTTCTTCGTAGAACAGCGCTCGGAGCTGTTTGGGCAAAATCTCGTTCGCCAGATTGGCCACCAGGTCGCGGGGTTGCAAGAGCGCGCCGCACCGGTACCGGCGCCCCGCGGTGAACGAATCCTCGTGTTCCCGCCACCAGGCGCGCCACAGGTTGCCGTCCTGGGAAATTCTTCGAAAACTGCTCCTGTGGCGGGCCAGGCCCTCGACTTCGCCGCCTTGGTGCAGTTTGGCCCGCTCGTCATCGAAAAGTTCGTCCTCGTCGAACGGTTCCGGCACCCCGACATCTTCGAACAAGGGTGCACCAGCGATTAAATAGAGCGCGAGCGAAGCCGCTTCGGCCACCGGGTCGCTGCTCGTGGCGTCCAGCAGATCCAGCATCTGGGGAATCGCGACCGGATCGCCGAGCAGACCCAGCGCCAAGACCGAATCGGGATCGACGCGTTGGGCGAACGCGATGCGTCGAAGCAGGGTGCCGTCCGAGGCGTCACCGGCCAGACCCAGGGCCAGGGCCGGCCAGGGTTCCGTGCCGATGCGGTTTCGGCACCAGGTCAGCACCGCGGCGTCGCCCAACCGCAACAGGCTGAGCGCCAGCAGGGCGGAACCCGCGGGCTCGCCACACGCCGCCAAATGCGCCCTGAGCGCCGGACAGGCCTCTTTTCGACCCAGGCGGCCCAGGGCCCAGGCCTTCCAAAGCGGCGCCACCTCCTGGTTTGGCGAGGCATCCGCCGAAAGGGGTACCGCGCAAGAAGCGCGACGAAATCCGATGATCTGTGCGGCCGCGGCCACCTGTGTGCCGTCGCGTCCTTTCACGGTGTGTTCCAGCCAACCCGTTGCGGAACGCGGCATGAAGCGACAGAGCGCTTCCACCGCGGCCTGCCGCGATTCGTCGTCCATGGCGGCGGCCATCACTTCTTTCAGGCGGGCGTGATCGTCCAGGCCGCACCAGACGGCGACGGCCGCGAACACCTCGCCGGGTTCGCCCTGCTGGAAGGCGGCCGTCAACACATCGTCGATGAGCGTCGCACCCGGCAGGAGCGCCCGGAGGTGGGCCATCAGGCGAATTTCGATGTCGCGGGGGTCCCGCCACGAATGGCCGGGGTCGTTCAGCGACACCTGGCGCTGGTGATACAGGAAGGCCGCCTCTTCGAGATGCTCGGCGTAGAGGTCGTGGGCGAAAGCGCGTTCCGCGGCGGTGTAGGTATTCGGATCGGACATGGAAAAGGGCTCCTGGCATGCATGTCATCGAGATGGGGTGGTACGGCCGATACCGGCTATCGGCGATCGCCGCTGCCGACACGGAAGGTGGCCGAGTGCATCGTCGGTCACCTAGTACACGAGTACCCGTGCGACTTCGTGGCCCTGCCGATGAAGCCGATGGGCGTAGTGGACCAATGCCCACAGGGCCGCATCGTGGCTGGCGAAGATCGGGCACTCGATCCCCACCGACCAGGCATCGGGCTGAATCGGATGGTCGGGGAAGCCACCGGCCTGTCGCGGATGCGCGCCGACCCGTGGAAACCCGCCCAGAAGGAACAGGTGGGTCCAATGGCGCAGGTCCTCGAACAGGGTCTCGACGAAATCCGGCTCGGGATGGGCGGCGAACACGATTTCCACCCCACGGTCGCGCCCGCTGTGATCCGGTTCCTCGATCTCGCCTTCGAAACCCGGATTTTTTGGCAATCGGGGGTAATCGCGGTTATCGGGCGCTCGGAGCGGCGTCTCCGGGGGAATGCTCGTCCCAATGGTGCGGATGATGAGCGCTCTCGGGAGACGCGCCTGAAGCAAATGGATCAGGATCGTAAAGGCATCCGGATTCAGGTGGGTTGTCGTCATTGCCCAGGTTTGCCGGTGGTGTTCGGGCTCGAACGTCTTGCGATCCACCAGCACCGATGTCTCGTGGGCATTCCCGCTCGCCCCGAACATACCCCGATTGGCACATCGCGCGAAGACCTCGACCGGATCGGGCATGACCGCGTCGGGGTCCGCGGGCTCGCCGCGCACATTTTCCTCGAAAAGGTGTGTTTCATCCGCGACCAGGGCGATGGCCAACTGCTGGGAAGCGGCGTTGCGAATCTCGAGATCCAGGCGGGGATGGGGCGCGTCTGGAGAAACAGCCATGGAAACCTCAGTCATAATCCCGGTCGAAACCGTTCAGCCACTCGTCCTGGGCTTCGACGCCGAAGGCCTTTCCGGCGCCACCGAACGAATCGACGCGTATGGGACGAAGCACGCGGGCCACCGCGCGGTAGGCGGGCAGGAAGTCGCGACGACTCACATCGCCGATGGCCGGCGCGGGACCCGCCTGGAGGATCATGCCCGTATCGAGCGGGTGACAGGTCACCTTCGGCGCATCGGTCAGGGCCGATTGAACTGAATCCCGTCCCCCCAAGGCGGCCAGTTGCAGCGGCCCCAGCAGATTGAGCCAGTTGGCGCGCTTGACCAGGGGCGTGAAGAACTGGTGTTGGTCCATGAACGCCGGATCGAAACGCAGCAACCGTTCGGTTCCGGAAACCGGAATGTCGAATCCGGGATGGCGCAAGCAAAAGGCGCTCACCTTGTGCCAGACTTCGGATTGCAAGGGGCCCGATCCCGCCCAATGGTAGGCGTTCAGGGCGAAGCCGGCGAAGCCCGTGAGAAAGGGCAGCGCGCGAACCACCTCGAGATCGCGGATCCAAGCGGCGAACGCGTCGCCTTCGGCAAGGGAGTGATCCACCGGGAGGGTGATTTTCACCCAGGACAGGGGGGGCGTGATGCGCGCGCCTTGTTTTCCATAGAGCATGTTCCAGGTGGCCGCTCGCTGGGTGCGTTGCGCCTCGGGCATGGCACCTTCCTCGCGGCGCTTGACGCGCAGGGTCAGGGTCGCCGCCGAAGCCCCCTCTTTTTCACTGGTCAACTGAAAGTAAAAGTCCTGGTTGGCCTTGGGATTTTCCAGCCAGGTGGGCACCGTCGAAGTCGCCCGCCCCTTGAATGCCGCAGGGCGTTTGCCCTTGTTGTAGAAGGCCACGTGACCGTCCAGCAGCTCCAAACCCTTTTGGTAAAAGTCCATCAAGGGCCCGGCCGCGGTTTCCCAAAGGTACAGCTCGAACGTCAGACAGGGCTGCACCAGGTGCCCCGCTTCCGAGTTCACTTCGAAATCTTGCCAATTTGGAACACTCATGTCGCGAACTTCCTTCGTTTTCGTCTCATCGATCGATGCTCGGCCCTTCCGGCACCCCATCCGTGATCAGGGGAAGACCGGGATCATGGGTGGTGCGAAAGACGGCACCCCCAGGGCGCCTGGGGCGGGGAATGGCATGAAAAAGAGTTGTCCGGTCGGATCCATCATGGGATTCGGCACCATGACCGGAACTTCGACCGGATCCCCTTTGCCGTCACATCGGCAGGTCTCCGGATCGAGCTTTACGTCTTCCGGCGCATCTCCATCGGGATTCATCTGGCTGTTGATGTCGTTGTAATCTTCTTGTTGCAGGTTGCCGTTGCCTGCGCCGGGCCGGGTTCCCCAGTCGTCCACGGTACCGTTCGCACGGGTGAATTTGGTGTCGACAACCACCGTTCGGGACCCGCTACGGATGGTGACGTCCGGACGCCGAATCTGGATGGGGTAGTCGCTTCCCGGCGGACGGGGGGGCCGGTTACCGGCGATGATGTCCCAAGTCTTGCGGACGCTGTTGACCATGCTCCACCAGGTTTCGTTGCCGGTCGGGCTCCAGGTTCCGTCGATATCCTGGACCCACCCTTCCTGGAAATTGGCATCGATGGGATCGCGTGAACCACTTTGTTCGGCAACTTCGTTGTATTTTTCGAGCGCTTCCTGAAAGCATTTTTCCTTGTCTGAAGTCATGTCTGTTCCTTTCGATACCCCATCGGAGTGACCTTTGGGGAAGGGTACCGCTCTTTGACCGGTCGGCCGGAATCAGGCGCGTAAGGGCATCATGACCGGGCGGGTCTTGGCGAAATCGCCACCGTCACCGCCGTTGTCGCACCAGCAGAAGGCACGGCACAGGATGTCGGCGGCGTCCTCGCCGACCACGTTCTTCAAACCCTGCAATTCGGGGCCGGCGGTATTGGGCGCGTTGCCGTTCATGGTCATCATGTCGCTGAGCCGCGCCACGTTGTTGCCTTCGATCTTGACGTCCATGCTGTAGTTGACGAACTTGGCCTTGCCCTTGATGACACCGGAGATGATGCCGCCGCCGGCGGTGCCGCCCTCGTCGCCCGTGCTGGTGCAGAACTCGGAACGTTTGAGCGCGATCGAGGCGCCGTCGGCGCTGACCGTGCGGCTCCCGTTGACCAGGTCCTTGGAGTAGGCGAAGTTGGGGTAGGGGATCGGGATTTTGGGATTGGGACCGGGCGTCCAACAGACGTCCGGTGCCGAGTTGGTCGCCACCCCGTCGCTCTTTTTGTGAACGATGCTCAAATCGTTGACGTTGACGGTAGGTATCATGGTGAAAACTCCTGGAAGGGAAGGGAAGGGAAGGGAAGGGAAGGGGATCCGGGGAGAGGAATCCCACGTTCGAAAAATTGGGCGGGTGTAATCAGGCGGCGGCATCCTCCACCCATTTACCCAGGACGCAGGCCGCCCGGTAGGGGCTCTGGGCCGAGGCGCACCAAACCAGGCTGGATGCCGCGGGATGGGGATCGTGGTGGAGTTGGTAGGCCGCCAGCGCGGCGAGCGTGGCACCGGATGCGGCACCCAGGTCGCCCCAGCAATCGGCGGGGTGGAGAAGGTTCATGGGTTCGGGGTGGTGGGTCACCGAGCGCAGGTAGGTGTAGCTCCACTCCTCGGCGCGCCAGGCTTCGCCGTTCAAATCGGACCACACGCTGGTCACGGCCAGGTTCTCCGTTTCCGGTTCGGCGAATGCCGCCTGAACGGCTTGGGTCAGGCCCTCCGCCATATGGGCCTGGCCCGAATACCAGGGATGGGGTTCGCTACCGTGACCCACGGCCAGAAGCCGTGCCAGGGGTTGCCAGCCCCGTTCGCGGGCCAGGTCCGCTCGGCACAGGAGCAGAAAGCCGGCGCCTTCGCCGGGGGTGATGCCGTTCGGCCTACCTGGCCGTTTGAGGCGTTCGGTGCCGTCGATCCATTGCAGCGTGTCGATGTCCTTGTAGGATTCGACCCCGCCCACCAACACCGCCGGCACCTTCGAATCGCGAAGCAGTTGGGCGGCTTGGGCCAGGGCACCGATGGCGGCTTCCGCGCCGGTTCCTTGCAGGCCGCACCGACCGCGATCCAGGTGGATTCCCAAGCCCTGCATGACGGATTTCGCCAGAGCCGTCATGTCCGCGTCGGAGAAACCGGGACGTTTGGGCGGCACCGAGAGCAGGACCGGAATGGCCATCTGCCCATCCGCACGGACCGCGTCCCCGAGCGGGGCCAGGGCTTCGCGCGCCGCACTCCGGGCGAGTTGTTCCATGCGGGCCACGGCGAAAGTGTCTTCGGACAAACTGGTCAGCAGACTCATGACGATCGGGTGCCCGTCCGTACGGTCCCGCAAATAGGAAACCTCGCGAAACCGTTTCAATCCCGCCGCGACCGAATCGGCCGTCATGCGCATGTCCAGCCCAATGGCCGTTCGAGCCCCCACGCCCACCACGACCACGTCGTCATGCGCGGCCGCTGTCGTTTTCCGTTCGCTGGTCATTTGCGCCCTCCGGGAATGTCGGCTCGACGCCCGCTCGGGCGCCCGTCGGATCGGTGCCCGGCGAGGAGGTGTGGTGCCGCACCGTACCTATGGCCCTTCATCGTATCGATTCCTTGGTATATATAAGTGTATGGCTGACGTTCCGCGCGTGGGCGCCGCAATCCATACGGCCGCACCAGACCATGACCAGCTTGCGCCGGTCGGGCTCGATGATGACGCGCTCCAACTTGGTTTTTTGGCGGATTTTGCGACCGGCATTCACGGTTTCGAAGATCACGTGAACCCGGGGCAACCGAAACGTCCAGGGGGAGTGCGGGGTCAGGCCCTCCAGGTGGACCGGCTCGCCGCCGCGCAACGGCCTGGCGCTGTGCAATCCGAGCGGTGCCGTCACGAAGTGGCGCTCGTCGAAGTCGGCGGGCCACAAGGGCGCGCGCGAACGCTGCCAGTCCTGGTCGAAGGTCCCGCCGTAATCTCGGCGCGGGGCCCAATCGGGGGCGATCGCGCCCAAACCCACCGGAGGCGGCGGTTCTTCGCCCGCCACGATCGGCTTGGCGGGATCTTCGATGTTGGGCACCGGGGATTCCGCCAAGGTATCGGGATCCGTGCTGAAACCCTGGCCGATGGGGTTCTCGGCGACCTGCGCCACCTGACCGTCCTCGATCTCGGTTCCCCCATAGGCGCGTTCCCAGACGATCGGCATCTGGCGGAACGGGGTGGGATCCGAGATTTCCAGGCGATCGTCCTCGCGGATCCAGGTCCGGTCGCCGAAGACCTGCAGTTCGCGACGCAGCCGACCCACGCGAACCGATACCGTCATGCTGGCGATCGGCGCTTCGCCGGGCGCCTGGGCCACCGCGTTCAGGGTGACGTCCGTACCCGGATGGGTCGCCACCAACTCCGTGTCGCGCAACAGGCTGGAGCGGCCCGGCTCGCCGTAGTATTGGGGGGACAGGGTGACCGGTTCCTGCTCGGCGGCCAGGGTCACTTCGCCGGATTCCGCCAGATCGTAGGTGCCCTTGGCGGCCACCACCCAGATCTGGTGGCCGCGCGCGTCGGTCAGCACCGCGCGATCGCTGGCAAACGCCGTATGGTTTTTGATTCGCCACATATGTCACCCGTCGAATAGGTCGAAACCGCCGAGGCACACCGTGCCGCGGCGGCCCGTGAAGGCGCTGGTGCCGGTGCCGGCGATCAGTTCAGGGCGATGCCGCCCGCCACGACCTTGACGCTGCTGCGCGTCATGATCAACTTGCTGCTGCCGCACTTGACCACCACTTTCGGCGACTCGACCAGGACACCGCCCTTGGGGACCTTGACCACGTAGTTGCCGTCGGTCACCGTGTGCACGTTGTCGCCCTTGACCGTGATGGTCCGATGGCCGCCCACGCTTTCGGCTCGGTGCTGTCCGACCGCCACCTGTTCGGTGAGGGCGGTGGTGCGCATATAGGCGCCGCCGGTGGCGATCGCCTGGTTGGCGCCCACCGTGATCGTATAGCCGACGCCCACCTGGAGCAGTTGGTTGTTGCCGGTGCGGGTCGTTTTGTCGTGACCGATGGTCGCATTCGAATCGTTGACCACTTCCAGCTTCAGGTCCTTTTGGGAGCGGATGTCCATCAGCTCCTTGCCGTCGCTGTCGTCCATGATGATGTGGTGGTCTTTGATGGTTTTGATGGCGTTTTGGTACTTTTCCGTGGGGCCCAGGGGCGCCGTCATGTTGTCGTTGTAGACGCGGCCCACCACGATCGGATGGTCGGGATTGCCCTTGAGGTATTCCACCAGCACCTCGTGCCCCACGCGAGGAATGAACTGAATGCCGTAGTCCTTGCCCGCGTAGTTGTTGGAGACGCGAACCCACATGGACGACCGGTCGTTCATCTCGCCTTCCCGGTCCCAGTGGAACTGCAGTTTGCAGCGACCCAACTGATCCAGGTAGACCTTGCTGCCGGGGGGTCCCGTCACCACCGCCGTCTGCAACCCGAACACGCGCGGCTCCGGTGTCTCGAGCTTGGGGCGGTACACGCGCTGGGTGGTCACCGCGCGGTAGGTGCAGTGGAAATGCCCCTGCTCCACCGTGACGGCGAGGCCGCTGATCAGCCAGGAATCGTTGAGCTCTTCCAGGTAATGGCCGCGCATGTGGAAAATCGAACCGACGGCGAACGAGCGGCAGTTGGCGGTGCCGGTCAGTTCGGTGAGATTGGCCGCGATCGCCTCGGTCCGGCGTTTGGCCAGGCTTTGACCCAGATCGCCGGTGGTGTGAAGCGTGTTGTGGTCGTACACTTCGCCGACGCCGCCTGGCAGGTGGACCTTGTTCTGGCCCGCCAAATTCAATCGAGAGGTTTCGTGATTGTAGTCGTGGGTCATGACCGCACCGGTGCCCATCGAGACCGCGAACTCGGCCGACTGAACCACTTCGTCGTCCTTCTCCTTGATCTGATCCACTTCGTCGTACAGGGCCTCGGCGGTGGGACGGCAGGGTTTGTGGGCGCCCATGCTGTCGGCGATCACGACCGCATCGGCCACGTGATCCTGAAAATAGTACATGCCCTCGGCTTCGAGCAGTCGGGTCACGAAGTTCAGGTCACTTTCTTCGTACTGCACGCAGTACTCTCGTTCGGTTCCGGAAGCGGCGCGCCACGAAAAGGAAATGCCCGCTTCGCCGAGTACGGCGCTGACGATGGCTTGAACCGTCATTTTCTGGTAGACCCGCGAGCGTTGGGTGTGGGTCAGGACCCAAATGGGCGCGCGCAATTCGAATTCGTACAGGTAACTCTTCTCCGAAGCTTCTTCAATGTGCGCGTGCCCCGTGCGCAATTGGCGCGCTTTGGCCACGATCCCTCGAAAGGGGCGGGTCTCGGTCAGGTTCTCGCCGGCGGCGATCGTCACGCCGGCCGTCGCGCCCACCAATCCATAGGGGCTGAGGCAATCCGAAGTACGAACCACTGCGGTCATCGACGAGGGCTTGGAGAAGGATTCCTCGGTCGTGAAGGTCACCACGCTCGCATGAGCGCCTGGCCCCTGCCACAGGATGTCGCGGACGCGATGCGTCAAAGCTGTCATTGCGATCCTCCCTCTTGCGAACCGCGCCAAACGGGGAAAGCGCCGGTTGCGCATCTCCAGTTGGACCGTTCGGTTTTAGAGGTTTCAAAAAAATTCAGAACCGTGATCGTGAAGGCTCCTTCCCAAAAAGATCCCGCATCTTTTCGCGAAGAGGGCGCGCGGATTGTGGAATGAAGAACCGAAAGGGCCGAAAAGAGTGCCAATTCAGATTCGAGGAGGTTCGATCCCAATCCCATGTCCCGGGTGAGCCGAGGCCGGTGCGTGGTCCCATACCAAGGGGGAAGCCTTTTGCGTGTTCGAGACCACCGACCCTGTCCCGTGGGGATCGATTCGGTGCATTTCTATAACGACCGTGAAAACACCGAACAACCGGATAGGGGATGCACGGCGGCCAGCAATAAACGAAGTGAAACCATATTCTAAAGAAAACTCATACGTCGGCGATTCTAACCAGGGGTCTTTGGGGCAGTCAAGCACCTAATTTTCGCCTTTCTTGAATTGTGATATTTTATGCGCCCTGTTCAAATTTGTGACATTTGCATATTTGTAATTGTGCATTGTGTTCTGTTTTTATCGCGATCTTGCGGCCATTGCCACCACCAGGCGGCAGATACTAGCCAAATGGCTCATGGGGTTTTCGAAAACCGAACCCTGGTTACCAATTATCACCCATATTTCGACAAAGGAGTCTGTGCTTACCAGGTGTGCTTAAAATATCCATGCCCTCGATTTGACAAGATCAAGCAATTTTTGATGATTTAACACGTGGTTTGAATTTTCTTGTGGCTGTTTTAATCCACGTTCGGATTTTTCCAAAAACGGTCCTGTCCCCTGGGTCTCGAGAAGCCTCCCAAAACGCGCGATCCCGTGTCGAGGCTGTTTCCCGGCGTTTCCGGGACAACGATTTGGCGAAGGGGGAGCGCAAAGTCGGTCAATCCGAAGGGTGCCTGGCGCTCCGCCGGAGGATCAGGCTTCGCAGCCAAACGACAAGGGCGACGATCGCCAGGCAAGCCCAAACCCCCTGCAGGGGTGTCAGGCTCTCGATACCGTGGGCGAAGGTCCTGCCGGTCAACAGGAATAGGAACAGGCCGGCCGGCAGGGCGAAGACCGCGGACCAGCCCAACTTGGCCGAACGAATGACCACGGGAATGAAAAACAGACACCAAAATATTCCGGAACTTACGAAGAGAACCGCGTTCAAGGGATCCGGTAACTGAACCATGGCCAAGACGGGGATGGCGCCCAGGAACAATTCGATGGCCAGGATCAGATCGCGCAGGCGGTCCAGCGAGCTGCGGTCACGAAGTCGGGTCGGGGATTCGCCGAGTTCGCTTTCGGGCGGTGCGAAGGGGTTGTGGTCGCGGGGTGTCACCGTCTGTTCTCCATGGCGAGATTCATAAACCTACCATGGATGGTGGTGGTCGGGGCATGGCGTCGGCCCGGGAAATAAGATCAGGAAGCCCGGAAGGGTGGAAACCAGGAAAAGGAGATTGGGATCGTCGCGATCTGGTTGTGTTTGTCAGGATTGGGACGCACCTCGCGTGAATTTCGATCCCGTTGCCTGGGGCGGTCTTCCCTCTACCCCCTCGGTATTCAGGGGCGGGGAAGAACCGCCAGGAACGGGTTGAAGATAGGCGTGGTGATTCCAATCAGGAAGGCGTTCTCGCGATCATTCCGTGGAAATCGGAAATTCCGAGAAGCCCGCCTCGTCGAGGGAAAGCCACTCGCTCTTTTCGCTGAGGCCATCGCCATTGTGATCCACCCAAAGGTAGAGGCGGTACCAGGCCCAATCGCTCGGGGTCAGCATCCCGTCGCCATCACCCCAGTTCTCGGGCCGGTCCAACTCCCGCAGTACGAAATCGGGATCTACCGGGTACAGCGTTTTGCCGATCGTCCAGCTCGTCAGGAACTCGAATGATTCGGAAGCGAAACCGTTTTCATCGTAATCGTAGACGAGCGTTCCCATATGACCGAGATCCAAGGTTCCGAACAATGAGGCATTCGCGGGATGGTGTTCGGTCTTGCACGACTCCCATTCCAGGCAGACCGGAATAGTGTGGATGATCCCCCAGCGTGCACAACAGCCGGGGCCTCCGCCCGTGACGGGCAGGACACAGTGTCCGTCGTAAGTGCAGATCATGGGCGGAACACAGCCGCCGGTTCTATTGCAATTCTGGCTGCCGCCACCGGTGCCGCCATCGTTCGGTCTATCGTCGTGGGGATCGGTTAAGCAACAGCCGCCACCGCCACTGCCACCGCCACCGCCACCGGTGTCCGTCTCGCCGTTCGGATTGGCATCGCAGACATTGCCGACGCCGTCCATATCGTTGTCGGCCTGTTCCGGATTGGATTGTAAAGGGCAATTGTCACAGACGTCGCCATAGCCATCTCCGTCGCTGTCGAGTTGGTCGGTGTTGGGTGTATTCGGGCAATTGTCGCGATTGTCGGGGATCGTGTCGTGATCGGTGTCCATAGCTCTACTGCAGAGCTGTTGTTTCACATCGGTACTGAAATTTCGGCTGCTGGCGGCCGTTCCCGTTGGGCAGATATTCAGGACCGCGCCCACACCAGCCGGTGCCACATGAACTTGGGTACAGGCCAACAACTCGGATCTTTTAATTTCTTTCACCTGTCCGTTACTCGCGGATGTGGCCCAACCGTCCCAGTCAGGGCCGGCATTCTGGTTTAGCGTCTCACTGACGTTCGTCACTGCGTAGAAGTCGTGATTTTGATAGGAAACGAGGGTGGGAATCCGAATGCCACTGGCACTTTGGATCGTGATCCCGAGGGCGATCGCGACATCCATTTTTGTGTCAAAAACCGTGGCTTCGGGGTTGTTCCGCACCCATCCCGCCGAATAGACTCCGAGTTCGTAATACTCAAAAGAACCGGTGGTTCGCCACTCGCATTTGTGAAAGCGATGCCCCTGAAACGCGTATCTAAACCCGGCTTTGTTGAGATGAGTCGAGATACCGGTCGCGATGTTCTGGGTGAAATACCGAAGGAGTCGCGATTCGGTTCCCGAGGGAAGGTGGGCCCGAAATCCTTCCATCCATTCTCTTTCTACCTCTTCCCGATAGGCATGCCAACCTTGAAGGAACGCCTCGCGATATGCTGCGCGGGCATCCGGATCCTTGGGTAGATCGTCTTGGGAACGGCTGCGTACCTTGACGAGGAATTGTTCCAGGCGAGGCACGACATACTCTTGATAAGTCGGAAAGCCGGAAAGGTAGTCTTGTAGTTCCAGTTGTTGCGGGTTGTCGTCAAAGCCGGCCCTGGAAAGGAACTGGGGTGCAAGATTGCCCAATTCGTCCGCTTCGAAGGAGCGATAGTTCATGAGAAACCCGTTCAGGGTATCGATGCTGGAAATGAAGTGCGGGGCTTTCGACCCGTCGACGACGAGAGTATCTCCCTCGAGGCGAACCCCGGGCGCGATCTTGGTGACCTGGTTCTTTGCCAGCTCATCAAGGTTTGGTTGGTCTAGGAATTCGGTCTTTAGTGCCGCGATTTCACGCTGTTTTTGAAGACTCCAAAAGTGGTCGACAGGGGCAGTTTCTTCGCGAGATTCGATGCTTGGCCCAGATTCTTCCAAGACGTCCAAGTGACTCGGATTCCAGGCGGCCATGGCCAAAACAGTTGATGAAACAACGAATAATAGCGAAAGGCGCCACAATCGTTTTGTCGAAAGAATGGGTGCCATCCTTGCCTGATGGGATCGAGGGCTTCTCATGATGAGCTCCTTTTTTGAATGGGTTTGAGTATGGTGGGATGAACTCTTTTTTGAATTTTGGAAACGCTGATGGTTGGTTCGGCCCCGATCTGGGACGCACAGGGATCCTCTGTCCCGAACGATGCCGGTTCGAGATTCTGGATTTCTCGTGAATGGGGTGACCCGAACGGAAGCGGCACGCGATGGCCATGCCTCGGCCCGACAGCCGCACCGTTCTGCTGACTTTTCTTTTTTTGGAGGTCAGCTTTACGTCATTCCGCCGTGTGGGGGCGAGGTTGGGTTTGAGTGGGGTTCTTCCGACCTCGGGATCGGCCTCAATATTCAAGAGCGAGGGCCACAAACAAATACCAACACGATAGGTAGAAAAATTTTTTCAGACCCGAATAACGGCCCATTTTCATGGGTTCCTTCGTTCCTGGCTTCTCCATGAACCCACCATGCGAGACCGGGCTTGGATGGGGGGCCCTCAAAAAGCCTTCGATCTCTCGGGTTTGACGAAGAAAGGCGAACGTCGTTCAAGAGGGATAAACTTTATGATCGCTGTACTAGTTAAATAGTACAGTGGTTAAATTGACTCACCTTCCCGGGAGGCTTCTTCATGCAGCGGTTCACACCCGTAGGTAAGCGGGCCAGAATTGAGGGCCTGGATCTCTTGCGCGGCATCGCGCTACTCGGCATCGCCGTCGTCAACGTTCAACAAATTTTTCAACCTATGCCTCTTGCCGGTCTACCCATCGGTCTGGTTCCTGGCGAACGCGGCATTTGGGCGACCTGGGCAGTGACCCATACTCTATTCGATACCAAGTTTTTTACCCTGTTCGCCTTCTTGTTCGGGCTTGGGTTCTCCGTTCAACACGAGCGCTCTCGAGGAACGGATTCGAACTTCAGGTCGTTTTATTTGAGACGTTTAGGTTTTTTGGCCATCCTTGGGGTCTTCCATGGATTGTTACTCTATGCCGCGGATGTGCTCATTATTTACGCCCTTTCCGGAGGGTTGCTGCTCTGCTGCCGCAAATGGTCCGCACCAAAAATGATGCAGGTCGGCCTCGGCATGCTTCTCACGACCTTGGTCCTCTACCAAGGTTTGGTCGGTCCCACATTCGTGGTGTCCTTTACCTTCAAGTTGATGGTTCTGACGGTCTTGACGCTCTTCCTGATGCGTCGGCTTTCACCGAAATTCTATCTCTCCGGCACTGCAGGGTTGATGGCTTTGGTGTTCTCCGCTCAATTCATCTATTCCTCGGCTCTTGTGGGGCCATCCGAATGGAGCGATCCGTTACTTTGGCAACGAGAAGCGAGTGCCAAGGTCCACACGATGCTGGCCACGGGTCGATCGCCAGGGACGATCTCATGGGATGGTGCGGCGTTCCAAGCACTGTTCCTCGGAAACAAGGCGTCCGTTCCGTTGGAGACCATTGCCTATGGGCAGGGTCCCTATGCGTTGACGCTCATGGCGCGAACAGCAACTTTTCTGTCGTTTCTCGGCAAGACCCTGTTCTATTTTTTGTGGCGCACCTGGGGATTGTTCCTGTTGGCGGCCGGTTTGGCAAAATGGGGTTATCTGCAAATCCACCGCAAACCATACTGGCGCATGGCGGCCATATGGGGCTTCGGCATCGGATTGACGATGGCCGTATGCGCCACCGCTCTGAGAGGATTGGGGTTCACGGGCGTGGCGGTACCGGTTGGTTTGGCTCCCATGCTTCACGATCTCGCTGCCTATGCGATCGTCGCCGGATTGACCGGTTCTTTTTTGCTTTTCTCTCACACCGATAAGCTGCCCAAAATCAGGCGCGTCCTGGCCGCTGTCGGGCGGACGGCACTTAGCAACTATCTGGGACAGTCGCTGGTATTGGGCACTTTGGCCGCCTGGTATGGTTTCGGGCTCTACGGCCAAATGAGCCGCTTGATGCAGTTCCTGTTGGCCTTGGCCGTCTTTCTGGTTCTGGCCGGTTCGAGCGTCGCATGGCTGAAACGTTTTCGAATGGGTCCGCTCGAGTGGCTCTGGCGTTGTGTAACCTACCGCACCCATTTCCCGTTGCGGCACGAACCGACGGTGGCCCTGGGGCCACCTGGACCACCACTGAAAGGTGGTGTGGGTTCTTGAATCGCGCCGTGACCGCTGAAGTTATGTCACACTATGGGGAACCCGAAACTCAAAGTCGAGGGCTAAGCGCATCGTGCACGAAACATTCGACAACCATCGGCCCATCTACTTGCAAATCATCGAAGCGATCAAGAGGCGGGCTGTCCGCGGCGATTTCGGCCCGGGCGACCCCCTACCTTCGGTGCGGGAGATGGCGCGCAACATGAAAGTCAACCCCAATACCATGGCCCGAGCCTACATGGAACTCGAGCGCGAGGGTTTTACCCTCACGCAGCGCGGCACCGGCTCGTTCATTACCAAGGACGCCACGCGCATCGAAGATGAACGAGAGCGCTTCATCGCCATGGCGGTCGACAGGTTCTTGGATGAAATCGGCATGTTGGGGCTTGAAGAACCTCAAATCGAGGCCATCTTGGAGACCCTGATCGCCAAGATAAAAGATCCCACGACGCAGACCAGAGAGGAATCTTGCCATGATTGAAACCCGGAGCCTGGGTAAATGCTACGGCAAGCGTCAGATCCTGGAAGACGTGACCTTATCGATTCCCACCGGATCTTTTTGTTTGGTGCTCGGCCAGAACGGTAGTGGCAAAAGTACGTTGTTGCGGCTGTTGGCGGGCGTCACCGAACCAACCAGCGGGGCGGTTTTTCTGGATCGCCGGCCGATGACCGTGGCCACGAAGCAAACGGTTGCCTGGTGCCCGGATGTGGACCCCTTTGCTCCTGAAATGACGATCGACGAACTACTGGCTTTTCTGGCTCCTTTTTTTCCCGGTTGGCGAGAAGAAAAGTGTCAGTCATTGTTGAGCTTACTGGGGCTGGAACGGGAACGGTCCATTGCCGAGTTATCCGAAGGCGAGAAAGCGCGGTTGAAATTGGTGATCGTGTTTGCGAGGCCGAGTAAATTGGTGCTTTTGGACGATCCTTTCAAGGGTATTGACCGCGAATCTCGAAAGATCATTTTGGATACGTTGTTCGATGAGTTTCCTGGCGAAGGTCAGACGCTCGTCGTTTCGACCCATTTGATCAAGGAAATCGAGCATCTCGCCGACGAGGTCATCCTGTTGGGAGGCGGTCGCCTCTTGCTTCACGAGCAGGCTGAAAAAATTCGTTCGGAGCGTGGGTTGTCCCTGACCGAATTGTACGACGAGATGATTTGATGCATACCTGGATTCCCTTCTTCAAAAAGGAATGGCGGCGTTATCGCCGTATCTTTTTCTCGTTTTTCGCAGCCATGGCGGCGTTCGGGTTCGTTGGCTTGATCAAGTCGGGAACGATGGCCGCCACAGCGATGATGATGGCTGTTCCCCTTTACGTGGCCGTGGCGGTGTTGCCCTGGTTGTTTTCGCATTCGTTGAGTCGGGATTGGCAGACCCATCATCAATATCTTCTGATGTCCCTGCCTGTTCCCAAAATCCGCGTATTTCTCTGCAAATACTTGGTGTTCTTGGCGTTCATTCTCGTGATGTTCGCATTATATTCCACGATCGTGTTGGTGCTTCCGGTGGGCGAGGCCACGCGTGCCTCGGGCATGGGGTGGTCGGCCAAGATGACGATCTGGTGGCTTTTTTCAGGCTATACACCCAGTTTCGCCTTTGCGTTGTTGGGCGTAGCCGGCGTTTTTCATGGTGTTCACTTGGCATGTCGTCATTGGGCGGTCAAGCTTTCCAAGCCCATCGGCTTCGTGGGTTTGGCCGTTTTTGTTGCCTTGACCGTTCCGGTTGTCGCTCTGAGCGATGAATTTTGGTTATTCGAACTCAGGGCCGAATCGAACGCAATCGAAATCACTGATTACTATTTCCATCTCGGCTTTTGGATCTATGGCTGGCTGTTTGGTCTCGCGACCATTTGGGTGGCGACTCGAATGTATCGCAAATTTGCCGATATTTAGGCCACGGCAGGGTCGTCGGTCGCTCACGATTCCCGGCCGTTCGCTCGCTAGACGCGCGCCCGAAAGGGGGCGCGTCTTATGGCACATGCCCGAGTTAAACCTGAATTTCGCGTGATTTCCTGCATTGGAGGTTTATTTTCAACCCCTCTCTGGTCTTTAGGGGGGTTCTGTACGATTTTCCATCGTTCGCTTCAATTTTGAGCAGCCGAAGGCCACCGCTTCCTGTGTTCTCGGTTGGTTCATCGTTTTGGCTTCGTTAACAGGTCTGAACCAGTTGCTGTAACCGGTAGAGGTTGTAGACGATCGCTTTGCCTGTCAGCTCCGCCTTCACCGCTTCCAACCCTCTCCGCCATACCCGCCCGAATCCAAACAGCGCTTTCAATTGGCCGATTAACCCTTCCACCGAAGATCGCATTCGCCGCGCTTCGCGATAGGGTTTGCTTTCCCACGCTTCCTCTCCTGCGATCTTCTTTCCCTTGGCACCACTGAACGACTTCGTTTGCACCCCTTGCCGCGCCAGCCACTGCTGGTTCGCCTTGGAAGCATATCCGTCGTCTGCGCTACAGGTCGCGGGCGTGGTCCCTATCCGTTCGAATGCTTTTCGGCACGTCTGCTGGAACATACTGGCATCCATTGGGTTACCCTCGGGCACCGAGACCGCCACCACGAATTGGCGGGCACTTTTGGCGATCTGGACTCGGTAACCGACTTCGGGCTCGCGTCCCCCTTTCTCGATCCACGCAATCGACGGATCGGCCACACTGAGAACCCGTTCGGCAGTCCCGACTTTTTCTTGCTCGATCACCCGACGACACGTCGTGTGAATCAACGAATCGAGCTGGGACACATCTTTGGTCATCCGCGCTTGCCATTCCATCCAACGCTGATAGCCCCGGCTGCCAGGCCGGTGGCCGTGCTCCCAGGTGGCAAGGTGGTCAAGGATCCCGCCCATCTCTTGGGACAGATACTCGGCTGCATCGATCATGAGCCCGTAGTGGTGTTGGCGAACCGCCTTCGCGCCCTTGCCCGAAGCCAAGCCAATCGATCGACGGGCTGCTTCGATGTCTTCGCACCAGACGTCGATTCGTGATGCCATCGAAGTCGCGACGTCCTCCAGGATCGGCTGGCAGAGGCCTCTGTGAAGGCTTCGGGCGATCTGGGCGATCAGCTCGGAATCGGCTGGCCAGGCCGTGTTGCCCCGAACGGCAGTACTATCGAGGGTGACCTCGGCGAAGTCATCGAGGTTCCGAGATCGAATGGTCGTGATGATCCGGTCCAAAACCAGATCCAACGTGGCCTGGCTGACAAGATTGACGTTATGTGTGATGGTCGATCCCGCTGGACAGGGACGCCCCTGCTGCGAGAAATAGCGCGCAACGGTGCGGGATTCGGCAAAGAAACCTCGGGCCGAAACAGATTTGACGCCATCGAGAAAATAACGGCAGATCAAGCAGAACAAGACGTCTTGAGCAGACATGCGGCGCCGTCCGATGCCCAACTTCAGTTCGCTGGGTGTCATGGCCTCGAGGGGATCGGGATCGTCGAGGCCGGGAAGATGAGGGGTTCCAGCGCAAGCGCGACGGTGATTGAGGCGCGCTTGTTTCAAGACCAGTGCATGGCGGTCGAGGTCAGCTTCGAGCCGTTCGAGGATCTCAGGGAAAGTATTGAGAAGATTGAGGAGTTCGTCAATCGCGTAGGCGAAGTCGGAATCGGGAAAGGCGATCAATTCGAGTTGGTATGGGAATGGAGTCATAGGGTCCATGAGAGATAGCAACCTGCAAACATTGATGTTGACCCGAAGAGAATACCTCATCTCGCGGTGTTGTTACTCGGAAATATGCTCCCATCCGAACATTTAAGAAAATCACGAAATACGTTCGCAGGAAGACGCCAGCCTTTCGGGCTGGCGTCTCGCTAGTGGCTTGCTGAAACCTGTGATTGAATTTAATCGCATTGTCTCTCTCTTGAAACGAAGTGGTTTATTCAACCTGAGCTGGGTCTTGCCCTCGTCAAATCTCGATCAGGAATGCAGGAACATCGGAAACCAGGAAAAGCAGGACCATGATGTGACACCGAATGCGGATCCTTTCCTGGTTTCCGATGTTCCTGGGTTCCTGCTTAATTTTTCGGATGAACGACCCATGGCTCTTCGTGAGAAACCAGGTGGTCTGTTTCTTTCTCGAAATCGAGCTGGGTATGCCCGCTGGTTTGCGGCTCTTATGAAACAAACTTGCTCGGAATACCCGAATGCCGAGAGATTTGTCGTGCCCGGTAGGTTCATCAGGGGCGGTAAGCCCGCCGGCTGAACTTATCGAAGTAATCCATGCGAGGAGTTCCAACCTAATAAATGTGCGGCGGGCAGGGCCGGTATGGCAGGGCCGGTATGGCAGGGCCGGTATGGTAGGGACGGTATAGCAGCTTGCCTTACCGGACCTACTCAACCAATCGAAGCAACCTAGCATTAATCGAAATCGGACATCGAGAGATTTTGAGGTCCGGCTTATCCGCTTCGCTCTTTTACCATTCGATCTTGCGGAGCGCGGATCGCTTCGAAGTGTCGGCCCAGCGGGCCAACCAACCGGGCACGACGCCCCTCTGGTGAATGCGGTAACTCCCGACCAATTCGGCTCGACTAGTTACCCACTTGAAACCCAGTGGCCGGTGTGCCGGACCACCGGCATACCGGCCCACGGCCTGGGCGGCGACTCGATGGTAAAAAAAAGCGATCCCCGGTTCGGAGTGACCGGATCTCTCACGGCCCAAGTTACCTCAACCAAGCCGCGCCAGGCCTCGCTCGTAATCCGCCAGCAACTTCGCCACCTGCGCAGCCGTGAAGCGCTGCGGATCGTAGTGGGCCGTCAGCGTCACCCGGCCGTTGCCGGGGTTCACCGCCACCAACAGGCACAGCGGGTGGTGGAAGCGATCGAACTGGCGCACCGCCAACAAGCGGAAGTCGTCGCGTGCGTCGACGGCCGCGCCCTCCTCCGTCTGGCGCTGGTTGTGAAAGTGCACGAAGTTGAACGTGGAAAAGTACGGCGGCGCCTGGCTGGCCGCGGTCACCGGGAAGCGGACGTGCGGCTCCATCTCGACGATGGTTCGCTCGACCCGATTCGCGCGTTCGGCCGCCGACGCCTGCGCCAGATCCAGGCAAAACGGAACCAAGTTCCAGAACAAACCAAAGGCGGTCAGGGGGTTGCTCAGGCGCTCGGAGCGCCCGTTGGCCACCAGGCCCACCGACACCCGGTCTTCCCCAGCGATGCGGGCCACCAGCGGCAGCCACGCCGACAGGCACAGAGCCCGCAGCGAGACACCCAACCCGCGCGCGCGCCGCTGAAGGCGCGGTCCCAAATCCCCATCGGTGGCGTGGTCCAGCCAAGGCACCACCTCGTTCGAATCGCGCTGCGACGGCGCGGGTAGTGCGGCGGGCGCGAACCCCGCCGTGTGGGTGCGCCAAAACGCGGCGCTCTCTTCCGAAGCCGCGATCTCCCGCTCCAGCGCGATGAACTCTCGGTAACTGGGGCAGGGGACCGGATCCGCCAACACCGCGCCACCTTTGACCTTGCGGTACAAGTCGATCATGTCGTTCAGCAGGGCCACGTTGCCCCAGCCGTCTTCGAGCGCGTGGGGCATGGCCATGAACAACGACCATCGATCCGCGCCGTGATCGAACAGCCGGAACCGAACCAACGGTGACGCGATCTGCCGCACATCGAACAGGTCGCCCCGGTCCGCCGCCAAAAATTCGTCGATACGCGTTTCCTGGTCCGCGGCGTCCAGGTGGGCGAGGGAGGTGACCGGCAGCTCCGGCGAGAACGGACGCCGCACGAGTTGCAGCGGAGCGGCCTCTCCATCACCCGCGAAGACCGTTCGAAGGGTGGGGTGCTTCGCGATCAGGTGCGTGAGAACCGACACCAACAGTTCGGGCCGGAACGCCGGGTCGCTGAAAGTGAAACACTGCTGCGTGTGGTAGCTGCCCCATGGGTTGGGTCGATCGGCGTAGTGGTGCAGCATGGTGCGCTGCATGGCCGACTGGGGGTAGGCGTCCACGAAGGCCGGGCCCCAACGGTGGGCGATCTCCTCTGAGCTGGGCGCATCCGTCAGGTCCGGCGCCGTGGCGATCTCGCGCGGTCTCTCGGCGATCGCCGTGGCCAGGCCCGCCACGGTCGGGTGGGCGAACAGGTCGCGCACGCTGACCGCCATGCCCGCTTTGGTCGCCTCGAAGGCCAGTTGCACGGCGCGCAGCGAATCGCCACCCAAGGCGAAGTAGTTTTCGTGGATGCCCACCGGGCGCACGTCCAGGATTCGCTCGAACAGGGCCACCAACCGCGCTTCGTTCGCATTGCGCGGGGCGGTCCTGTTTGCCGGTCGTGGAACGCCGTCCAGTGGGATATCCGCCAGCACGCGGTAGTCGATCTTGCCGTTGGCGGTCAGGGGCAGCGCGTCCAGCACGCCGAATCGGGCGGGGACCATGTAGGCCGGCAGTGTCTCGGCCAGGTCGGCGCGCACCTGAACCGGGTCCAGAGTGCCGGACTCGGCCTCCAACACGGCGACCAGAAGCTGGTGGCCCGAGCCGTCCCGGCGCGTGGCGACCGCGGCATCGCGCACGGCCGGATGAGCCCGCAAGGCGGCCTCGATCTCGCCCAGCTCGATGCGGAATCCGCGGATCTTGACCTGGCGATCGATGCGCCCCAAATATTCGAGGCTGCCGTCGTTGCGGAAGCGGGCCAGGTCGCCGGTGCGGTAGAGGCGGTCGCCGCCGGCCGAAGAGAAGGGATCGGGTACGAACCGATCCGCCGTGAGGCCCGCCCGACCCAGGTACCCGCGCGCCAAACCCGCGCCGGCCACGAACAGCTCGCCCGCCGCCCCGTCCGGCACCGGGTTCAGGTGCCCGTCCAGCAGGTACAGTTGCAGATCCGGCAAGGCCTGACCGATCACGCTGGCCTCGCGCTCCAGATCCACCGGCCCGACGCGGTGGAAGGTCACGTGCACGGTGGTTTCCGTGATGCCGTACATGTTGACGAGCTCGGGGCCGTGGAAGCCGTATCGCTCGATCCAGGGTTTCAGCGCGCCGACGTGCAGCGCCTCGCCGCCGAACACCACGTAGCGCAGGGCCAGGCGCGCGGCGCCGGTGCGGCGATCGGCTTCGATCAGGGACTTGAAGGCCGAAGGCGTCTGGCTGAGCACCGTCACCCGCTCCTCTTCCAGCAGGCAACGGAAATCCTCGGGCGAGCGGCTCAGTGCGTAGGGCACGATCAGGCAACGGCCGCCCGAGAGCAGCGGTCCCCAGAGTTCCCAAACCGAGAAGTCGAAGGCGAACGAATGGAACAGGGTCCAGGTGTCGTCGGGCCCGAAATCGAACAGCTCCCCGCAGCCGCGGAACAGGCGCAGCACGTTGCGGTGGGTGACCTGGACACCCTTGGGCGTCCCGGTCGTGCCGGAAGTGTAAATGACGTAGGCGCGCTGGTCCAGATGAACCGCCGGGAGCGACGGAGCGCCTGCGTCATGGGGTTCCTCGAACCGATGGCGATCCAGGCAGAGGGTTTCCACCTCCGGCGTGGCCAATCGGTCTATCATAGTACTTTCGGTGACCAGCAGACGCACCCCCGAATCGGCGAGGATGAAGGCGGCTCGCTCGGCCGGCGTGTCCGGTTCGAGTGGGACGTAGCCGGCGCCGCATTTCAGCACGGCGAGGAAGGCGATTGGAACGTCCAGGCACCGCGGTAGGCAGATTCCGACCAGGTCGCCCGGCACCACCCCGCGCGCGATCAGCTCTCGTGCCAGCAGGGTCGACCGGCGGTCGAGCTCCCTGTAGGAAAGGGTCGTGGCGCTGCCGGCCTCGTCCAGATCGGTCACGGCCGGCGCATTCGGCGTCGCTGCCGCCATGGCCGCGAAGCGGTGGTGCAACGGCGCGTCCACTTCGTAGTGCCGGTGTACCGCCGCTCGCCGGCGTGCAGCTTGTCGCATGGCTTGGGTTTCGAGTTCGAAGTCGCGCAGGCGTCGTTCCGGCTGGGCTGCGGCCTGGGTGGCGAGAAGGGTGTAGAGCTGGGCCAGACGCTCGATCGTGGCCGCCTCGTACAGCGCGGTATTGAACACGAAGGTGCCCTGGCACCCGCGTCCGGTGTCGCGCAGATGGAGCGACAGATCGTAGAGCGCCACCGCCTCCGTTTCCTCCGAGGCCATCGGCGCCATGGGGGCGTCGTCGGCGGCTGGCGCGGTACCGCGAGTGCCACGTGGGGCCGTGCCCTCGTCGGCGTTTTGGAGCACGAAATTGATTTGAAAAAACGGCGTCCGCGAGGGGTCTCGCTGGGGCCGCAACTGCTCGATCAGGTGGACGAAGGGCACCTGCTGGTGGGTCCAGGCGTCGAGGGTCCGGTCGCGCGTGCGACGCAGGAGTTCCGCAAATGTCGGGTTCCCGGAAAGGTCCGCCTGCAGCACCAGCAGGTTGGCAAAACAGCCGAGCAAGCCCTGGCTCTCGGGTCGGTCGCGATTGGCGACGGTGGTGCCCAGGCAGCCGTCGGTGCGGCCCGTGAAGCGCGCCAACAGGATCTGGAAGACCGAAAGCAGGCCCGCGAACAGGGTGGCGCCCTCGCGACGGCAGAGCAGCTTCAAGGCCTCGGTCGTGCCCGCGTCGAGCTGGAAATGGAGACTTTGACCACGGTGGCCGAGCTCGGCCGGGCGCGGCCGGTCGCCGGTGAGCTCGAACGGGACCGCGTCCGCCAGTTGGGTTTTCCACCAGGCAAGGTGTCGTTGCGCCGCGGGCTCACCCAGCCATTGGCGCTCCCAGAGCGCGAAGTCCGCGAATTGGATTGGCAGGGGCGCCAGATCGGCGGCCCGGCCGGTGCGATGGGCTTCGTACCGGTCCCGGCACTCGCGGAGCAGGATTTGAACCGACCAGCCGTCGGCGATGAGGTGGTGCAGCACCAGCGCCAGAACGCGGGAACCGTCCGCCCGTGTTGCCGTGACGCAGCGCCACAGGGGCGCTCGGGCCAGGTCGAAGGGTCGGGTGCAGGATTCGGCAAGAGCGGCCCGCTCGGCCGAGGGTTCCAGCGTGCCGAGATCCAGTGGCCGGGTGTCGATCGCCTCGGTGGGAACCACCACCTGAACCGGCTTGCCCTCGTGCTCTTCGATTCGGGTGCGCAGGGCTTCGTGTCGGGCCACTAAATCGCGCAGGGCGCGTGCGAAGCAATCGATGTCGAAATCCGAAGCCAATCGAAACAGGAGCGGAATGTGGTAGAGCGCCGGGCCGCGCCGCTCGCGACACTGGAACCAAAGCCCCTCTTGGGTGATCGAGAGCGGAACCGGGCCTGCTTGCGTCCGCGGCTGCGGTCCCCGTTCTTGCGGCGGATCCGCCTTGCGCTTCTTGCGCTGAAGCGCGGCCAGCAGGCGTTGCTTCTTGTCCGAGAGTTCGGCGGGGGCTTTGGTCTGGCTCATGGGCGATTCCTTGTCGGGAGGATGTGGACGCTCGGTTATGGCTGTGTGTTTTCTTATGTGATCAACTCTGTAAAATTCGAAGATAAGGTTAAAAACCTAAACAAGGGGTTGTTCGGGGCATGCGTCAAAAAATGTCGGCCCAGCGGGCCAACCTACAGGACACGACGCCCCTCTCATAAATGCGGGAACTCCCTGGCGATTCGCTTCAATTAGTTACCCACTTGAAACCCAGTGGTCGGAATGCCGATGGTCCGGCACACCGGCCACCGGCACACTAGCCACCGACACACCGGCACACTAGCCACCGGCCTGAGCGGGCACTGGGTGGTCGCGCTCGAACTCATGCGAATTGTTCCAACGACTCGAGGAACTCCTCGACGCGGTGCTCGGGCACCTCTTCCACCAGCGCCGGCAACTCGTCCTCGTCGCAGGCCAGCGCACGTGCCTTGAGCACCTCGAAGGCGAAGGCCTCCAGCACCGGCGACTCGAACAGCACCCGAATCGACAGCTCGATCCCGAAGCGCTGCTGCAACTGGGTGACGATTTGAACCGCGGGCAGCGAACTGCCGCCCAGCTCGAAGAAGTTCTGACCCCGGCCCACACGTGCCAGACCCAGCACGCGGCACCACACCGATGCCACCATGCGCTCGTTCGGCGCCTGGGGCTCCTCGATCGGGGTCGCCGCGGGCAGCTCGCCGGGATCGATGGCCCGCAACGCCTCGCGGTCGATCTTGCCGTTGGGCGTCAGCGGCATGGCCGCCAGCGGGACCAGGGTTCGCGGCACCAGGTACTCGGGCAGAGCTTGGCGCAACTGATGGCGCAGCACCGACGGTGAGGCATCCCCGCGGTCGGCGTAGTAACCGACCAGGTAGGGAATCCCGTCGTCCGGTCTCATCACCAGGACCGCGGCCTGCTCGACGCCCTCCAACCCGGTCAACGCCGCTTCGACCTCGCCCGGTTCCACCCGGAACCCGCGAATCTTGACTTGGTCGTCGCCGCGGCCCAGGAACTCGATCTGGCCGTCGGCCAGGCGGCGCGCGCGGTCGCCGGTGCGGTACATGCGCGCTCCGGGCTCCGCGCCGAGCGGCAGGGGTAACCAGCGTTCGGCGGTCAGGTCCGGTCGGTTGAGATAGCCGCGACCCAGACAGGCCCCGGAGATGTACAGATCGCCCGGGATGCCCACGGGCAAGGGTTGCAGATAGGGATCGAGGATGTGGAGGTCCACCTGGTCGATCGCTCGGCCGATGGGCACCCGCGATCGGATCCGTCGTTCCTTCTCGAAGGGCCAGATCGAAGCGATCACCGTCGTTTCGGTAGGGCCGTAGGTGTTGCACAGGGCCACGCGGTCCTCGGCCTTTCCGACCCAGCGCGACAGTGCGCCCTCGGTGCACTCCTCGCCGCCGATGACGACCATGCGCAGGTTGGCGGGCAAGGCGCCGGGATGGCGCATCCAAAACGACCAGTAGGCGGTCGGCAGGTTGGCCACCGTGATCGTGCGCTTGCGCAGCCAGGTCTCGAATGCCGAGGGGGTCATGTCGCCGTCGTCGGGGTAGGGAACCAGGCAGGCGCCCACCAGCAGCGTCGGCAGGACCTCTTCCACCGAGATGTCGAAACTGACCGAACTGAATTGCAGCACCCGATCGTTCGGCGTGAGGCCGTAGACGTCGATCGCGTTGCGGTTGTGGTTGATCAGCGCGCCGTGCTCGATTACGACGCCCTTGGGTTTGCCGGTCGATCCCGAGGTATAGATCAGGTAGGCCGGGTGCTGCGGCAGCGTGCGGCGATCGGGATCGTGGTCCGCCGCGGCTTCGAGCATGCCGGCATCGCTTTCGAGGCACAGGGCCGGGTACCCGGCGCCGCGGAAACGGGCCGTGTAGGGCGATTTGGTGAGCACCAGCGTAGGCCGGGCGTCGGAGAGCATCCACTCCAGGCGCTCGGGCGGGTAGTTGGGGTCCAGTGGCAGGTAACAGGCGCCGGCCTTGAGCACCGCCAGCATGGCCACCACCAGATGGGGGCCGCGCTCGAAACACAGGGCCACTCGAGATTCGGGTCCCACCCCGCGCTGCCGGAGCACGTGGGCCAGGCGGTTGGCGCGGCGGTTCAGTGCCGCGTAGCTCAGTGTTTGGGTGTCGAAATCGACCGCGATCGCCTCGGGCGAGCGCGCCACTTGGCTCTCGAAGAGATCCGGCCAGGTGGACGGCGACTCGGCGGGCGTCGACTCGATCGGTGAGACCGGCCGCGGCAACGCGTTCGCCGGTTCCGCGATCGGCAGGAATCCAATCGGCCGCCGCGGATCGGCGGTGATCGCTTCCAAAAGATGGTGGTAGTGGCGCAGCATGCGTTGAACCGTTTCGCGCTCGAACAGGTCCGTGTTGTACTCCATCGAGCCGTGCAGGCCCGCGTCCGATTCCAGCAGCGCGAAGGTCAGGTCGAACTTGGCCGAGGTGTTCTCGAAGCCCCAGGTACTCACGTCCAGGCCGGCCAACTCGCTGCCGCCGCCCTGGGCGTGCTGCACGTTGAACATCACCTGGAACCACAGCGAGTGGCTCAGGTGGCGCTCCGGTTGGAGCACGTCGGCCAGTTGCTCGAAGGGCAGGTCCTGGTGGGTGTAGGCCCCCAGGCAGACTTCCTTGACCTGGGCCAGGAGCTGGAAGAACGAGGGGTTGCCCGCCAGGTCGGCGCGCAGCACCAGTGTGTTGACGAAGAAGCCGATCAGGCCTTCCAGCTCGCGCCGGGTTCGGTTGGCGATGGGCGAGCCGATCGCGATATCGTGCTGGCCCGAATAGCGCGCCAGCAAAATGTAGAAAGCGGCGAGCAGGGTCATGAACAGGCTGACGCCCTGGTCGCGGCTGATGGCGCGCAGGCGCTCGGCCAGATCCGCCGAGATGCGGAATCCCTCGTTGGCACCGCGGTGGGTCTGAACCGGCGGTCGCGGATGGTCGGTGGGCAACTCCAGCGGTGCCAGATCTTTCAACTGTTCCGACCAGTAGGCCAAGTGACGGCGGACCACTTCGTCCTGAAGCACGTCGCGCTGCCAGAGTGCGAAATCGGCGTATTGTACCGCCAGCTCCGGCAGGGGCGAAGGACGATCCGCCGCGAATGCTTCGTAGAGCGTCGTGAACTCGTGGACCAACACGCCCAGGGACCAGCCGTCGGAGATGATGTGATGCATTGTCGCCAACAGCACGTGGTCTTCCGAATCGAGCTGGATCAGCATGACGCGGAACAGGGCGTCGCGGGAGAGGTCGAAGGGGCGCATGGCTTCCCGCTGCACCAAATGGGCCGCCTCGGCCTCGCGCGTCTCGACGGGTAGGTGGCGCAGATCGACGTTTTCGAGGTCCAGGCCACCGGGTTCCGCGATCACTTGGACCGGGCCCTCCGCATCCTCCGCGAAGTGGGTGCGCAGACTCTCGTGGCGGATCAAGATCGTTTCGATCGCGCGAATCAGGGCCTCGCGGTGGAGGTCGCCGCGCATGCGCAGCGCGGCCGGAATGTTGTAGGTGGCGCTGTGGCCTTCGAGCTTTTCCAGGAACCACAGGCGTTGCTGGGCGAAGGACAGCGGAATCCGCTCCGGCCGTGGTCGCGGCTCGATTCGCTCCGGTTCGGCCGTGGAGGTCGCGGGGCGCAGGCGACCGGCCATGGCGGCCACGGTCGGCGCCTCGAACAGGTCGCGGACGGCCACCGTGCGGCCCAGCCGCTCCTGGATCAGCGACACCGCCTGCGTCGCCAAAAGCGAATGACCGCCCAGGTGGAAGAAATCGTCGTGAATGCCCACCCGAGGAACGCGCAGCAACTGGCGCCAGATCTCGGCCAGCGCCTCTTCCTCCGCCGTGGTGGGCGCCACGTAGGTTTGGGCCGGCGCGGTGGGGCCCTCGGGAGCGGGCAACGCCTTGCGGTCGAGCTTGCCGTTGGCGGTCAGCGGCAGCGCCGCCAGGAGCACGAAATCGGCCGGTACCATGTAGTCCGGCAGGTGACGGCTCAGTTTGCGGCGCAGCGCGTCCGGGTCCAAGGATTCTTCGGGCCCCACCAGCCAGGCCACCAGGCGCGGATCACCGGGGCGATCCTCGCGGGCCAGCACGACCGCTTCGCGTACATCCGCCAGTTCCAGTAACCGGGCCTCGATCTCGCCGGGCTCGATGCGGAACCCGCGCAATTTGATCTGGTGATCGACCCGTCCCAGGAACTCGATGTTGCCGTCGCGCAGATAGCGGGCGCGGTCGCCGGTGCGGTACATTCGCGCTCCGGGTTGTGGCGCGAACGGATCGGGCACGAAGCGTTCGGCGGTCAGTCCGGGTCGGCCCACATACCCGCGCGCCAGGCCGATGCCGGCGATGTGCAGCTCGCCGTGTACGCCGCGCGGAACGGGGCGGCCACGGCCGTCGAGGATGTAGAGCCGGATGTTGGCGATCGGCCGGCCGATGGGCACCACGCCGTAGGGGCGCGACTGCTCGCAGGGCCAGGCGCTGACGTCGATCGCCGCCTCGGTGGGCCCGTAAAGGTTGTGCAGCGTCGCCTTCAGCCGCTGGCGGAAGCGGCGGCAGGTCTGGTCCGGCAGCGCTTCGCCGCTGGCGATCACGCGCACCAGCGAATCACAGTCCGAAACTCCTGGCGTTTCCAGGAAGGCGCGCAGCATCGAGGGCACGAAGTGCATGGTGGTGACGCCGTGGCGTTGGATGAGCGCGATCAGGCGCAGGTTGTCGCGATGGTCGCCGGGCGCAGCCAGCACCAGGCGCGCACCTTGGATCAAGGGCCACAGGAATTCCCAGATCGAAACGTCGAAGCTGAACGGCGTTTTCTGGAGCACCACGTCGTCCGCGGTCAGGCCATATTCGGCCTGCATCCATTGGAGGCGGTTGAGGAGTGCGCGATGGGGAATGCCGGCGCCCTTGGGCACGCCGGTCGATCCCGAGGTGAAAAGCACGTAGGCCAGGTTGGCTCCGTCGACGGCAACCCTCGGTGGCTGGTCCGGTGCTTCCGGAAGTGGCCGATCCAGAAGGATCGAGGCCACCGAGCCGGGCAGCAGATCCACATGGCGGGCGTGGCCCAGGACCACACGGGGTTGGCCGTCCGCCACCAATCGCGCCAGACGGGCGGTGGGGTACTCCGGGTCCAGCGGCAGCCAGGCCGCGCCGGCCTTGAGGATCGCCAGAATCGAGATCACCATGTCCGGGCAGCGTTCCAGGCAGATGCCCACCCGATCCTCGGGTCGCACGCCGCGCGCCATCAGCACGTGGGCCAGGCGGTTGGCGGCCCGATCCAGTTCCGCGTACGTCATCACCGCATCTTCGAACAGTAGGGCGGGCGCATCCGGGGTGCTGTGTGCCTGAGCCTCGAACAGCTCGTGCACCCAACCTTCGTGCGGGAAGTCCCGATCGGTGCGGTTCCAGGACCGGATCAGTTCGAGCCGTTCCGGCCGGGCCAGCAACGGGATGTCGCCGAGTCGCGAATCCGGGTCCGCGATCGCATGGGTCAGCACCCGCACCAACATCGCCTGCATGTTGGCGACGCTGTCCCCATCGAACAGTTCGGTACTGTACTCCAGGAAGCCGTGCAGGCCGCGATCGTCCTGCTTCAGCGAGAGCAGCAGGTCGAATTTGGCCGTCACCGTGGGGCGGAACAGGGGGCGCTTGGTCAGTCCCGCCAGATCGAATCGATCGCCCGGTTCCAGTTCGAGATTGAACATCACCTGGAACAGCGGAGCCACGCCCAGTTTCCGCTCCGGCGCGACGATCTGGACCAACTGTTCGAAGGGCACGGCGCGGTGTTCGTTGGCTTCCAGGGCCACTTCCGCCACCCGCTCGGTCAGCGTCGAGAAGGACTCGCCCAGATCCAGTTGCGCTCGCAGGACCAGCGTGTTGATGAACATGCCGATCAGGTCTGCGCATCGGGCCTCCGCGCGATCGCTCACCGGCACCCCGACCACCAGGTCCGTCTGGCCGGAGAGGCGGGCCAGCAGGAGATCGAAGGCCGCGAGCAACACCGAGAACGGCGTCGTGGCGCGCTGCCCGCAAAAGGCGCGAATCGCGGTCCACAACTCCGCATCGATGCGGAACTCGTGCACGGCGCCCTCGTGGCCGCGTCGAGCCGGGCGAGGGCGGTCGGTCGGCAACTCCAGCAGGGGCGGCAGGTCGGCCAACCGGCGTTTCCAGAAGTGTAGCGATTGGGCCAAGCGCGGGCCGCCCACCTGGTGGTGTTGCCAGTGGGCGAAGTCGGCGTACTGGATCGGCAGTTCGGGCAGCGCCGCAATGCGGTCACCCTGTAGCGAGCCGCTTCCGGAAGCGCCGTAGAAATGGGCCAGCTCCACGAAAAACAGCTCCAGGGAGAGACCGTCGGCGATGATGTGGTGAATCGTCAGCGCCACCACCCAATCGTCGTCGGCCAACCGGATCAGCGTCATGCGCCAGGGAGGAGCGGCTTCCAGGTCGAACGGCCGGCGCATGTCGGCATCCAACAATCGGCTCAGGTGGGTTTCACGGACGGACGCATCGTGGCTGCCGAGATCTTCGAAGATCAATGCCGCGCGGGGCTCCGGATCGATGACCTGGACCGGTCGTCCCTTGTGGCGTTCGAAGCGGGTGCGCAGCGCTTCGTGGCGCCGCGCCACCGCTCGGGCGGCGTCTTCCAGGTCGGGACGGGACAGCACGCCACCGAACCGCCAGGCGACGGGAATGTGGTAGGCCCCGGTCGCGCCTTCCAACTGTTCCAGGAACCACAGTCGTTGCTGGGCGAAGGACAGCGGCAACGGCTGATTCCGATCAACCGGGCGCGGTCCCTTGGGGGCGGCCTCGCGGTCGGGCGCCTGGCGGCCGAGGAAGGCGACGATATCGGCCTTGGTCGCGGCCAGATCCGCCCGCAACGCCGCGGTCATGGCACCCTTCGGCGCCGAGAAGCGGAGTTTCTCGCCCTCCAGCCAGAGGTTGATCCCGGCCCGACGCAGCCGCGACAGCAGATCTTGCACGTTGCTCATATCTCCCCCAGTTCCAGGTCGTCATCGGATTCGGTACCGTGCTCGGCGCCCACTGCGGCCAACCGGCTTTCGGCCAGCCACAGCCGGTTGGCGACCTGCTCGGCCAGATCTTCCAGCACGGGCGTGCGGAACAGGTCCCGCATGGCCAAGGTCACGCCGAACCGGCGCTGGATGTCCGCCACCATGCGGGCCGCCGAGAGCGAATGACCGCCCAGTTCGAAGAAATGGTCGGCCAGACCGATGCGGGGCGCCTCCAGCAAGCTTTCCCAAATCTCCGCCAGGCCGCGCGCCACGTCGTTGTTGGGCGCTTGGAACGGTGGCCGCGTTGGAGGCGTCGATTCGGGTGCGGGCAAGGCCGCCCGGTCGAGCTTGCCGTTGGCTGTCAGCGGCAGCCCTTCCAGCGCGAGGAAGTCGGCCGGCACCATGTAGTCCGGCAGTTGGTTGGCCAGGCCTTCGCGCAGGGTGGCGGTCGCCACGGGCTGCGCCTCGAAGGTCACGTAGGCCGTGAGGCGCGGATCGCCGGGGCGGTCTTCGCGCAGCGACACCACGGCCTCGCCGACGCCGGGCTGTGCCCGCAGGCAGGCCTCGATTTCGCCCAGCTCGATGCGGAAGCCGCGCAGCTTGATCTGGAAATCGGTGCGGCCGAGGAACAGAATGTCGCCGTCGGGCCGGAACGCGGCCAGGTCGCCGCTGCGGTAGAGCCGTGCACCCGATTCGCCGCTGAGGGGATCGGGCACGAAGCGTTCGGCGGTCAGGGCCGGTCGGCCGCGGTAGCCGTCGGCCAAGCCAATGCCGCCGATGTGTAGCTCGCCCGGAACCCCCACGGGAACCGGGTTGCCCAGCGGGTCCAGCAGGAAGATGCGGGTGTTGGCGATGGGGCGACCGATCGGTAGCGGACCCGTTTCGGGCGCTTGTGTGGCGGGCCAGCAGGTGACGTCGATGGCGGCCTCGGTGGGCCCGTAGAGGTTGAACAGCGCCGCGTTCATGGTGGCGTGGAAGGCCTCGCGGGTCGCTTCGGTCAGGGCCTCGCCGCTGACGATCACGCGTTTCAGGCCGGTACAAGTCGACGCGCCTGGTGTTTCCAGAAAGGCCTGGAGCATGGGCGGCACGAAGTGAAGCGTCGTGACCCCGTGCTTGCGGATCAGCTCGATCAGGCGCGGGTTGTCGCGGTGTTCGCCGGGACCCGCCAGCACCAATCCGGCGCCGGTCATCAGGGGCCACAGGAATTCCCAAACCGAGACGTCGAAGGAGAACGGCGTTTTCTGGAGGACGCGATCGGTGTCGGTGAGCCCGAACCGCGCCTGCATCCACTGGAGCCGGTTGGCCAGCGCGCGGTGCGACAGGCGCACGGCCTTGGGACGGCCGGTCGAGCCGGACGTGTAGATGGTGTAAGCGGGCGATTCCGGCCAGACCGGGGCCCGAACGGGTTCGCTGGAGGCCTGGGACCATTGGGCTTCCGGCCCGTCCAGCATCATTTTCTGCGCCGGGGCGTCGGGCAACCGCGCCGCAAACGCCTCCTGGCAGAGCACGATCTCCAGGCCGGCATCCTCCGTCATCAGTGCCAGGCGTGCCGGTGGCAGTTCCGGATCCAGCGGCAGCCAGCAACGCCCACTCTTGAGAATGGCGAGCATGGCGACGACCATTTCGAACGAACGCTCGGCGCACAACCCGATCGGGAGATCGGGCGCGGGGTTGCCGTGCAGGATATGGTGGGCCAGTTGGTTGGCACACGTTTCCAGCTCCCCGTAGCTCAGCGAGCGGTCGCCCATGACGAGCGCCGTCGCCTCCGGTCTCCGGCTGGCCTGCTCGCGGATCCAGTCGTGAACCAGGCCCGTTTGCGGGTACTTTGTCCGGGTGTCGTTCCAGGTGGTCAGCAGGGTTTCGCGCTCCTCGGCAGAGAGCATTGTCAGTGCCGACGCCTTCGCCCCCGGTTGGGCGCAGATCTCCGCCAGCAGGGTGCGATAGTGGCGAGCCATGCGCGCCACCGTCTCCCGCTCGAAGAGTTCGGCGTTGAAGGCCAAGGTCGCGGTCACCTGATTGGGGCGCTGTTCGATCGTCAGGTGCAGGTCGAATTGTGCCGCGGGCAATGGCAACCGCTCCGGGCGCACCTTCAACCGCGGCGGAAACTGCCGGAACGCGCGTGGCTGGTCCAGCGCGAACATCACTTGGACCAGTGGTCCGTGGCTCAGGCTACGGCGCGGGCGGACCGCCTCCACGATCTGCTCGAACGGCGCTTCCTGATGGGCGTAGGCGTCCATGGCGGTGCGTCGGACCGCGTCGAGGATGGCCGTGAAGGGTTGCTGCTCGTCGATCTCGGTGCGCATGACGAGCGTGTTGATGAAACACCCGAAAGCCGATTCGGCGCGCGACTCGTGGCGGTTGGCGACGGGTGTGCCGACGGCGATGTCGGAACGGCGGGCGTAGCGGGCCAGCAAGAGTTTGAAGGCCGCCAACAGCACCATGTAGGGCGTCGCCTCGGCCTCCCGCGCCAGGTCGCCGACCTTGCGCCACAGATCGTTGGCGAGGGGGAACTGGTGCCAGTCGCCGGCCTGGCCCAGCTCGGCCGGACGGGGCTGGTCGGTGGGCAGTTCCAGGAGCGGCGGCAGGTCGGCCAGGTGTTCGCGCCACCAGGCCAGTGCCTCGTCGTGGCGGGGCCGCTCCAGCGAGAAATCGGCGAATTGCGCCGTATCTTCGGCCTGGCGCGGCTCGGCGCCGATCTTGAGCGCGGTGTAGGCGGCCCACAAGTCGTTTTGGAAGAGGTCCATCGACCAGCCGTCGGCGATCATGTGGTGGAAATAAGCCAACAGGCACCAGGATTTATCGCCGCGCTGGAACAGGCAGGTGCGCATCAGGGGTCCCTCGGCCAGGTCGAAGGTCTCGACCACGACGGTGCGCGTCAGGTCGCGCAGGGCCTCGTCGTCCGATTCCGCACTGGTGCCGCGCACATCCACCTGACGCAGGGTCACCTTGCTCGCGGGCAGGATGCGCTGGTAGCCGCGCCCCTCCTCCTGGTAGAAGACGGTGCGCAGGGACTCGTGCTGATCCACCAGCGCGGTCAGGGCGCGCTCCAGGACGGGCACGTCCAGAACGCCCTGGAGGTGGAGCAACAGCGGAATGTGGTAGGCGGGGCCGGCCGCGTCCATTTGGTCCAGCAGCCAGAGCCGCAGTTGGCTGGAGGACATCGGCAGAGGCCGGCCGTGGTCGCGGTGTTCCGCCGACGTTGCGGCAACCGAGGTGCCTTTCGCGTCGGCCTCTTGGGTTGCCAGCCAGGCCGCCAGTTGGCGCGGGGTCGGATGGGCGAACAGCGCTTCCAGGGTCAGTTCGAACTTGAAGCGCTCGCGCACCCGCGATGCCAATTGCAAACCGGGCCGCGAGGCGCCGCCCGCCCGGAAGAAATCCGTGTCGGCGTCGGCCTCGGCGATGCCCAGCACGTCGACGAACATGGCGCACACCCGGTCTTCCACCGTTTGCGGGGAGCCCGCGTCGGCCGTCGCCTCGGGGGAATCCTCGGGTGAGGGCGCCAATTCGGGGAAGCGTTCCACCATGCGCGCCGCCAGCTTTTCGACCGTCAGCGTCTCGAACAGCAGGTTGACCGGCACGTCGACACGCAATTCGTCGAGCATCCGGAACACCAAACGGGTGGCCAGCAGCGAGTTGCCGCCCAGGTGGAAGAATTCGTCGGTGATGCCCACGCGCGGGACCTTCAGCACCTCGGCCCAAATGGTCGTGAGCCGTGTTTCCAACGCGGTGCGCGGCACCACGTGGCGGGCCTCGGTGGCTTGTGCCGGCTCGGGAACCGGCAGGGCCTTTCGGTCGATCTTGCCGTTGGGTGTCAGCGGGAAGGCGTCCAGGTTCACGAACTGGCTGGGCACCATGTAGTCGGGCAGGGCGGCCTTGGCCCAGTCGCGCAGTTCGATGGCGACCACCGGCCCCGGCTGACCCACCAACCAGGCGACGAGCCGCTTTTCGGCCTGGTCCTCGCCGCCGTCGATCACGGTCACCACCGTCTCCTTGACGGCGGGGTGTTCCAGCAGGCGCGCTTCGATCTCGCCCAGCTCGATGCGGAAGCCGCGCAACTTCACCTGGAAATCGACGCGGCCCACGAAGACCAGCCGCCCGCCTTTTTCGTAGCGGCAGCGGTCGCCGGTGCGGTACAGACGCGCCCCGGGCTCACCGCCGAAGGGGTCGGGGATGAAGCGCTCTGCCGTGTGGCCTGGCCGACCGCAGTACCCGCGCGCCACGCCCGGGCCGCCGATGAACAGCTCGCCGGGCGCTCCGGTCGGGATCGGATTCAGGTCGGCGTCCAGCAGGTAGAGCCGGTAGTTGGGCACGGGTTGGCCCAGCGGCAGCGGTACCTGGTCTTCCGAGGCGATGGCCGCCACGGAAGCCCAGATGGTGGTTTCCGTCGGGCCGTAGAGGTTGTAGAGACCCGCGGTCTTCTCGACGAGCCGGCGGGCGAGCGGTGCGTTCAGCGCCTCCCCGCCGCACAGCGCCTTGAGACGCGGCAACTCGCCGTCGCCCAGGCTGTCCATGAGCAGGCCCCAAAAAGGCGGGGTGGCCTGGATGACGGTTACGTCGTGTTCGCGAATCGTCGCCAACATCCGGCGGCCGTCGAGCGTGTCCTCGCGGTCGGCGATCACGATGCGGCCGCCCTGGATCAGGGTCAGGTAGAAGTCGAGGCCGGCGATGTCGAACGACACCGAGGCCACCGCGAGCAGCGTGTCCGCGGCGTCGATGGGAAGCTGGGTCCGGGCCGCGGTCATGAAATGGGCAAGGTTGGCGTGGCTGATCTGCACGCCCTTGGGACGTCCCGTCGAACCGGACGTGAAGATGGTGTAGGCCAGTTGGTTCGGGAGCGGCGCGTTCGCGGCGGGCTGAACCGATTCGGCCTCGTCAGCGAGCGGATCGTCGAGGCAAAGGTGCGGCAATCCCGAAGGTAAGGCGTCCGTCAGCGAGCGCTGGGTCAGTACCAGACGCGGAGCTGCGTCCTCCAGGATCGTCGCGATTCGTTGGGCGGGGTAGAAGGGATCGAGAGGGATATAGGTCCCGCCCGATTTGAGCACCGCCAGCAGCGCGACCAGCAGGTCGGGTCCGCGCTCCAGGAACACCGCCACCGGCGTTTCGGCCGCGATGCCGCGGGCCGCCAGCGTCACGGCGAGGCGATCGGCCGCGCGGTTCAGTTCGCCATAGCTCAGATTGCCCCTGGCGCTGATCAGCGCGGGCCGGTCCGGATGGCTTCGGGCCCGATCCTCGAACAGATGGTGGACGAAGAGGCCCTCGGGCACTTCGACCGGCTCGGAGGCCAGCCCCTTGGTGAGGAAGGCCACCTCTTCGGGCGCCATGTAATCCAGGGAGCCCAGGCGACGGTCGGGATCGGCCGCGATCGCGTGGAGCAGGCGGGTGAAGTGCGCCAGCACGCGTTCGATGGTGCGCTCGTGAAAGATATCGGTGTTGTATTCCATTTCGCCCCAGATGCCGTCGTCCAATTCGCTGAGCGAGAGCGACAGGTCGAACTTGGAATACTGCAAGCCGCGAAAATGGGGTTCCACCGCCACTCCTGGCAGGGACAGGTCCCCGCGCGGCGCGTTTTGGAGCACGAACATCATCTGGAACAGGGGCGCGTGGGCCAGACTGCGCTCCGGATTGAGGCGCTCCACCAATTGTTCGAAGGGCACGTCCTGATGGGCGTAGCCGTCCAAGGTGGTGCGGCGTACCTGGGCCAGGAACTGGTTGAACGTGAGGTGGCCGTGGGCCTCGGACCGCATCACCAGGGTGTTGGCGAAGAGGCCGATCAGGCCCTCCAACTCGTGCTGGGTGCGGTTGGCCAGGGGCGTGCCCACCGCGATGTCGCTTTCACCGGAGTAGCGGAACAGCAGCGTCTTGAACGCGGCCAGCAGGGTCATGAACAGGGTGGCGTCCTGGGCCCGGCTGAGTGCGCGCAGCCGCTCCAGCAGGTCCTTGGGCAGGCGGAAGGGCACCACGGCGCCGCGAAAGCTCTGGACCTTGGGGCGCGGGAAATCGGTGGGCACCCGCAACAGCGGCGGCAGGCCGCCGAGCTGCTTCAGCCAGTAGTCGATCTGGGCCTGGAAACCCTCGTCGGCCACGCGATCGCGCTGCCACTGGGAGAAATCGGCGTATTGGATGCGCAGCGGCGGCAGTTCGACGGTGCGCTTCTCGAGCGCGGCGCCGTAGTGGGTCACGAATTCGCCGATCAGGACGCCCGAGGACCAGCCGTCGGTGACGATGTGGTGCAGCGTGATCAGCACCAGGTGATCTTCGGCCTCCGTGCGCACGACACTGACGCGAATCGGCGGACCCACCTCCAGGTCGAAGGGCTGCTGGGCCTCCTCGTGGGCCAAACGATCGCGTTCGGCCTCGCGCTCGTCCGGGGAAAGGTCGCTCAGGTCCACCAGCGGGATGTCCAACCGGTGATCGGGCATGATCTGTTGGACGGGATCGCCGCCGCGCGACAGAAACCGCGTGCGCAACGGCTCGTGACGATCCACCAGGGCCTGGAAGGCCGAACGCAGGGCCGTCATGTCCAGCGCGCCCTTCGCGCGCCAGGCCATCGGGATGTTGTAGGCCGCCCGCGACGCTTCCATGCGATCCATGAACCAGAGCCGCTGCTGGGCGAACGACAGCGCGAAGTCCGACCGTTCGCGGCCGAGGCTCGGGATGCCCGTCGGCTGGGCCCGGTCCGGATTCTTTTCGAGGCGCTTCAACAGCAGCGCTCGCTTTTCGGGGCTCAGCGCCGCGAGTCGTTGGCTGAGGTCTTTCATTTGGACGTCCTTTCTACGCGGGGCCGGCGCACCAGTTGGCGGCGTTGTTTCATGGCCGCCGCGCGTTGGCGCTGGGCGCGGTCGAGCGCCAGGTTGCGGCCGGGTTCGGCGCCGCCCATGCCGGTCAGGTACTCGGCCAGGGCGCTGATGGTGGTGTAGCGGAACAGGTCCAACAGCGAGCAGGGCTTGGGAAACGCCTTGCGGATGGCGGCGTGCACGCGCGCCAGCAGCAGCGAGTGGCCGCCCAGATCGAAGAAGTTGTTGTGAATGCCGATGCGGTCCAGGCCCAGCACGTCCTGCCAGATCGCCACCAGTTTCTGCTCGGCCTCGGAACCCGGCGCCACGTAATCGACCGCCGGCGCGGCGGCCCGGTCCGGTTCGGGCAGGGCCTTGCGGTCCAGCTTGCCGTTGGGGGTCAGCGGCATTTCGGTGAGTGGAATGAAAGCGGTGGGCACCATGTACTCCGGCAGGCTCTCGGCCAGGAAGCGCTTCAGCTCGGCCGCATCCGGTTCGTCGCCGCCGGCTACCAGGTAGGCCACCAGGCGCTTGTCCGTCTCGCGCTCGCCGTTCTGGTGCACCACGACCGCCGCCTGAACCACCTGGTCGTGGGCTTCGAGCCGCGATTCGATCTCGCCCAGCTCGATGCGGAAGCCGCGAATCTTGACCTGGAAGTCGACGCGGCCCAGGAAGGCCAGGTTCCCGCTGGGCTCGGTGCGGCTGAGGTCGCCGGTCCAGTAGATGCGCGCGCCGGGGCGGTTCGAGAAGGGATCGGGCCGGAAGCGGTCGGCGGTCATCGCCGGTTGGCCGCGGTAACCGCGCGCCAGGCCGTCGCCGCCGATGAACAGCTCGCCCGGGGCACCCGCCGGCATCAGGTTCAGGTGCTTGTCCACGATGTAGAGCTGGGTGTTGGCGATGGCGCGGCCAATGGAGACGGTACCGCCGTCGCTTTGGACCACCGGATGACAGGCCGACCAGATCGTGGTCTCGGTGGGGCCGTAGAGGTTGAACAGGGAAAAGCCGTGGGCCAGCATCTCGCCTGCGAGCGCCCCTGGCAGCGCTTCGCCACCACACAAAGCCTTGAGGCCAGGAAGCTTGCGCTCGCCAAGACCTTCCAGAAGCAGGCGCCAGCCGCTGGGCGTGGCCTGCATCGCGGTGATGCGGTGGTTCTGGATCAGGCCCAGCATGCGCCCGCCGTCCAGCGTGTCTTCCTTGCGCGCCAGCACCAGGCCGGCCCCGAGCGACAGCGGCAGGAACAGTTCCAGCACCGCGATGTCGAAGCTCATCGAGGTGACCGCCAGCAGCGTGTCGGCCTCGTCGATCGGCAGCTCGCGCTGCATCGCGTGGAGGAAGTTGGCCAGGGCGCGGTGCGGAATCTGGACGCCCTTCGGCCTGCCGGTCGAGCCCGAGGTGTAGATGGTGTAGGCGAGCTGCTCGCCGTGGCAGGCACGGCGCGGCCGTGGTGCGGGTGTGCCTTCCCCGTCATGGTTGGGCGTGGCGTCGAGGCACAGGGCCGTCAATGCGGTGGGCACGGCGCCGCGCAGGCTCGTCTGGGTCAGCACCAGGGCCGGTTGGGCATCCTCCAGGACGTAGCGAATGCGCTGCTCCGGGTAGAAGGGATCGATCGGAATGTAGCAGCCGCCGGCCTTGAGCACCGCCAGCAGCGCGATCACCAGGTTGGGGCCGCGCTCCAGGTAGACCGCCACCGGCGTCTCGGTGGTGATGCCGCGCGCGGCGAGGTGGTCCGCCAGCGTTTCGGCCGCCGCGTTCAGCTCGCCGTAGCTCATGGTGCGGCCCGCGAACGTCAGCGCCGGGCGGTCGGGTGTTGCCGCCACGCGCTCCTCGAAGAGCTGGTGCACGAAGACGTCTTCGCGGTAGGCGCTGCGGGTTTCCGCCTGGCTGGCGAGGAGTTGGTCGCGCTCGTCCGCGGAGAGCAGCGGCAGATCGGCCACCCGCTGGTCGGGATCGGCCACGACCGCTTGCAGCAGCACCTCGAAGTGGGCCAGGAAGCGCTTGATCGAGGCCGCTTCCCACAGGTCCGTGCTGTATTCCAGCGAGCCGCGCAGGCCGTCGCTGGTTTCCGACATCGACAACGACATGTCGAACTTGGAGACCTTGTGCTCGCGCTTGGGAATCGAGAGCTTGAGGCCTTCCAGGTCGTCGGTCTCGTCGGGCGCGTTCTGCAGGATGAACATCACCTGGAACAGCGGCGTGTGGGCCGTGTTGCGCACCGGTTGGAGCACGTCCACCAACTGCTCGAAGGGCACGTCCTGGTGGTCGTGGGCCTCCATCACGTGTTGGCGCACCTGGCTCAGCAGGTCGCGGAAGCCCATGCAGTCCTCGAAGCGCGTGCGCAGCACCAGCGTGTTGACGAAGAGCCCGATCAGGTCTTCGACCTCGCGGCGGGTGCGGTTGGCGATGGGCGAACCGACGGCCACGTCGTTGGTGCGGGCATAGCGGCCCAACAGGATCTGGAAGACGGTGAGCAGGATGATGAAGAGGGTGGCGTCCTGCTCGCGGGCCAGGACCGCCAGGCGCTGGGTCAGCTCCTTGGAGAGGACCAGCGGTTCGCTGCTGCCGCGGTAGGTCTGAACGGCGGGGCGCGGGTGGTCGGTGGGCAGTTCCAGCAGCGCGGGCAGGTCGGCCAAGTTGCGCTTCCAGAAGTTGAGCTGGCGTTCGAGGCGCGGCCCGGCCAGGTGTTGGCGTTGCCAGGCCGCGAAGTCCGCGTACTGGATTGGCAGCGGCGCGAGCGGCGATGCCTGACCGCGCGAGTAGGCCTTGTAGAGCAACACGAAGTCGCGCATCAGCACGCCCAGGCTCCAGCCGTCGGAGACGATGTGGTGCATCGTCAGCAGGATCACGTGGTCCTCGGCGCCCAACGCCAGGACCTGGGCCCGCAGCAGCAGGTCGGCGCTGAGGTCGAAGGGACGGCGCGCCTCTTCCGCGGCCAGCCGCAGGACTTCCGTCTCGCGCTCGTCTTCGCCGACGTGGCGCAGGTCGACCTCGTCGATGCGCGCCCTGGCTTCCGTCACGTTCTGCACCGGCACGCCGTCCTTCTCGCGGAACACCGTGCGCAGGCTCTCGTGACGCGCGACGAGGGTTTCGATGCAGCGGCGGAAGATCGCCACGTCGAAGCGGCCCTCGAGCTGGAACGCCAGCGAGATGTGGTAGGCCTCGCCCGCGCCTTCGAGCTGTTGCAGGAACCACAGGCGTTGTTGCGAGAAGGAGAGGGGGAAGTCGCCGGCGCGGTCGGCGATGGCCGGAATCGTATCGGGATTCTGCGCTTTCTTGTCCATGCCGAGGCGTTTCAGCAGGAGGGCTCTCTTTTCCGGTGATAGACCCGCGATGCGTTGGCTGATGTCGTTCATGGGACTTCGATCTCCTCATTGGTTTGGTTCGCCTGCGACGCGGCTTGTGCCTCTTCCTCGGCCAGCAGGGCGGCCAGGTCGGCTTCGTCCATGCCCTCCAACTCGGCCAGCATCGCTTCCAGTTGGTCGGCGTTGGTGTCCTCGGCGCTCTTCTGCAACACGATCATCGCCAGGCCGGCGATCGTCGGTGCGCTGAACAGCTCGTGCAGCGGCACTTCCACCTGGAAGTGCTCGCGGATGCGCGAAATGAGCTGGGTGGCCAGCAGGGAGTGCCCGCCCAGGTCGGCGAAGTGGTCGTGGATACCGATGCGGTCGAAGCCCAGCAGGTCCTGCCAGATTTCGGCGAGCCCTTCTTCGATGCTGTCGCGCGGGGCCTCGTAATCGTTGTCGAGTTGGGGGCGCGCATGGCCGGCCGGCTTCTCGATCTCCTGGGCCGTTTCGTGCTGGGGCTCCTGCAGGATCCACTGCCGCAGGCGGGTGTCCAGGTCACCGGTGGAAACCACCAGGCGCGGCGGTGCGACCTCTTGGAGCACGCGGTCCAGGGCGGCCATGCCGTCCACGGCGCCGATGGCCAGCTTGGTGCCGGCGGGGCCGTCCAATTGCCAGGCGTCCCAGTCGACGCTGATCCAGGTGTGCTCGGTTTCCAGGTGTTGGGTGAAGGCGTCCATGAACGTGTTGCCCGAGGCGTAACCCAGGTAGCCCAGGCCGCCCAGGATCGACGAGATCGAGGACATCAGCAGGCAGAAATCCAGGGAGCGGCCGCGCAAGAGGGACTCCAGCACCAGCAGACCCTCGACCTTGGCCTGGAAGTGGGCGGCGCAGGTGTCGGACGTGGTTTCGCCCACCAGCGTGAAGGCCTTGGGGCCCAGCAGGCCGGCCGAGTGAATGACGCCGTTCAGGGCGCCGAACTCGGTCTCCGTGGCAGCCAGGATCTCTTCCATGCGTGCGCGGTCGGTGACGTCCGCGGCCCAAACCCGGACCTTGGCGCCTTCCGCCTCCATCGCGCGAATCGCTTCGATGCGGCGAACGGTGGTCTCATTCGCATCGGAAGATTCCAGGTAGGTCGACCACTGCTCGTGGTCGGGCAAGGGCGTGCGCGCCGTCAGGATCAGGTTGGCGCCGCGCGTGCGGGCCAGGTGCTCGGCCATCACCAGGCCGATGCCGCCCAGGCCGCCCGTGATCAGGTAGGTGCCGCCGTCTTTGAGCAGCGCGCCGCTGCCGTCTTCGGCCGGTGCCTCCAACGCGAAGGGCTCGAAGGTCTGGATCCAGCGATTGCGGCCGCGCAGGGCCACCATCGGCAGGCGCGTCTCGACCGTCAGCTCGGCGATCAGGCCCTCGGCGATGGCGTCGGCCGAACCTTCGTCGGGGACGGGCACGTCGATCGCGGTCACGCTGAAGTTGCTGTGCTCCTGGGGGATCACGCGGGCCGCGCTCATGAGCGTCGATTTCTCCGGCTCGATGGGTTCACCGCCAAGCACGTCCTGGAGGTGGGTGCCCGCCGCGGCGATGCGCACGGGGCGACTGCCCACCTGGCCGGTGAGTGCCTGGGTCAGGTAGAGCAAGCTGTAGAGACCGCGGCTCTGGGCGCCGGCGAAGGCCCCGGCCACGGTGGCCGATACCGCGCGCGGCGTCGTCGACCACAGGTGAATCACGTGGTCGGGCAGCAGGTCGGCCTCGCCAAGGGTTTTGGCCAGGGTGCGGTAGTCCTCGGCGCGCTCCGGGTTCACCGTGAACCGGTGTGCGTCCAACTGTGCGAAGGCGTCACCGGCCCGGACGCGAACCACCTTCTGGTTCTCGGCCTCCAGACGGGCGGCCACGGATCGGTCCAGAGGTTGATCGGTCTCGAAGAGCAGCCAGGTCGACGGCGATGCCTTCAGGTTGGGACGAGTGCGGCGACGCGTCTCGATGCGCTTCCAGGTGGGCTGGTAGAACCACTCGTCGATGGCGAGCTTGCCGTCCCGTTTTTTCGGCTTTTGGGCGGCCTGTTCTTCCGGCGGTTTGGCGTCGATCCAGTAGCGCTGGCGATCGAAGGCGTAGGTGGGCAGGTGCAGGCGGTGGCGTGTGTCGTCCCCGTGGTGGGCGCGCCAGTCGATGGCGGTCCCGGTCAGCCACAGGCGACCGAGTGCGTCGAGCAGCACGGCCTGATCGGCGTCGGTGGACGTGGGTTTGCGGCACGAGGGAATCGACACCAGATCGCGTCCGCCGATACGTTTGACCAGCGCCGTCAACACCTGGCCGGCGCCCACTTCCAGGTAGACGTGGTCGGGGTCCTGGGCCAAGTGGCGAATGCCGTCGGCGAAGCGCACGGTGCCGCGCAAGTGGTCGGCCCAGTAGGCGGGATCGACGGCCTGCTTGTCGGTCAGCGGTGCGCCGGTCAGGTTGGAGATGATCGGGATTTGTGGCGGCTGGAGCGCGACGGTGCCGACTCGTTCGGTGAACTGGCTCAGGATCGGGTCCATCATGGGCGAGTGGAACGCGTGCGAGGTGTGCAGGGCGCGGGCGGCGTGGCCCTCGGCCTTCAGTCGGGCTTCGAGGGCCTCGATCGCTTCGGCACGTCCGGAAACCACGCAGAGGCCCGGTGCGTTGACGGCGGCCAGCGAGCAGTGTTCGTCCAGGAGCGGGGCCAGGGTTTCGGGCTCGAGCGGGACCGCGATCATGCGGCCCGGCGGCAGTGACTGCATCAGGCCGGCCCGGGCGCAGACGAGAGCCAGCGCGTCATCGAGACCGAAGACTTCGGCCAGGCAGGCCGCCACGTATTCGCCGATGCTGTGGCCGATCATGGCCGCGGGGGTCAGGCCCCAGGACATCCAGAGCTTGGCCAGGGCGTAGGACACGCAGAACAGGGCTGGCTGGGTATAGGCCGTCTGGCCCAGTTTCTCGGCCGCGGCTTCGACGGCGTCCTCGTTCGGATAGAGCAGGTCGCGCAGGTCCAGGTCCAGCAGCGGCTTCAGGCGCTCGGCGCAGTCGTCCAGGTGGCGGCGGAACTCGGGCTCGTCGCGGTATAAACCGGCAGCCATGTGCACGTGCTGGGCGCCCTGGCCCGGGAACATGAAAACGACCTTGGTCGATTCGCCCGCCACCGCGGCCGGCATGCGGCGCGATTCGGCGGCGTGCAGTGCGGCGATCGCGTCGCCGTGGCCGTCACAGACCAGGAAACGGCGGCACGGGAAGGCCGTGCGACCCGCTTGAAGGGTCCAGGCCACGTCGGCCAGATTGGCGGTCGCGTCGCCCTCCAGCCATTGGGCCAGGTTGGCGACTGCCGCGTCGAGGGCCGTTTCCGTCTTGGCCGAGAGCGGCAGCAGTTGGAAACGGCGACCCGGTGAGCTGGGCGGCAAATGGGGCGCTTCCTCCAGGATCGCGTGGGCGTTGGTGCCGCCGATCCCGAAGCTGCTCACCCCGGCACGGCGCGGGTGCTCGCCTGCGGACCATTGCCGCGCTTCGGTGTTCACGAAAAACGGGCTGTTGTCGAAGTCGATCTGCGGGTTGGCCCGCTGGAAATGCAGGCTCGGCGGAATCATGGCGTGTTTCAACGACAGTGCGGTTTTCATCAAGCCGGTCACGCCGGCCGCGTTGTCAAGGTGGCCGATGTTCGTCTTCACCGAGCCCAACGCGCAGTAGCCGGTTTTGTCGGTGCCGAGCCGGAAGGCCTCGGTCAGGGCCTCCATCTCGATCGGGTCGCCCAGTTGGGTGCCGGTGCCGTGGGCCTCCACGTAGCCGATCGTGGCCGGGTCGACGTTTGCGAAGGCCTGGGCTTCCGCGATGACCTCGCTCTGGCCCGTCACGCTGGGCGCCGTGTAGCCGATCTTGGCCGAGCCGTCGTTGTTGATGGCGGAACCCTTGATGACGGCGTAGATCGCATCACCGTCGGCCACGGCATCCTCGAGCCGTTTCAAGACCACCATGCCCATACCGCAACCGAAGATGGTGCCGCCGGCGTCGGCGTCGAAGGCCCGGCAGTGGCCGTCGGGCGAGGAAATCCCGCCCTTCTCGTGCCAGTACCCCGATTTCTGGGGGATGCGCAGCTTGGCCCCGCCCGTCAGCACCATGTCGGCCTCGTAACTCAGCAGCGACTTGCAGGCCATGTGGACCGCCACCAGCGTCGTCGAGCAGGCCGTGTCCACGTTGATGCTGGGCCCGGTCAGGTTCAGCTTGTAGGAGATCAGCGTGGCCGCGTAACCCTTGTCGTTGGCGATCATGGTGCGGTGCCCGCCCATCGGGATCATCACGTCCGGGCGTTGCAGCAGGTTCTCCAGAAAGTAGTGGGGCAGGCCCACGCTGGCGAAGACCCCGATGCGCCCCTCGTAGGTTTCGGGGTCGTAGGCCGCGTCCTGCAAGGCCTGATAGGCCGTTTCCAGCAACAGCCGCTGTTGGGGATCGGTGATTTCGGCCTCGCGTGGGTTGAACCCGAAAAAGGCTGCATCGAACTGGTCGATGTCGTCGATACAGCCGCCGGCCTTCACGTAGGAGGGATTGGCCAGCAGCTCTTCGCTGAAGCCGAGCTCCAGCAACTCCTCGTCCGAAAAGAACGTGATCGCTTCGATGCCCTCGGCCAAATTGCGCCAGAACCGCGCGACGTCGGTGGCACCGGGGAACCGGCCCGCCATGCCCACGATGGCGATTCCGGGGATCTCCTCTTGTTCCATTTGCTGACTCATGCTTCCTCCATGTTCGTGTTGTGTTTGCCCGATCGCATGGCGGGCAAATCCGATGCGCGCGTCGTGGCGGTTGTGCCGGACGGCGCGCTGCCATCGTCGGCGGGTTGATCGTGATGGGTTGCGTTGGGGTTGGGGGGCTCGCCCGACTCCCGTTCCAGTTGGTCGAGCAACGCGTGCAGGGTCTGTTCGTCGGCATCGGCGACCGAGTGGGCCAGCAGGGTCTCCAGCAGGCCCGCCACGGTGGGACTGTCGTGGACGGCGCGCACCGGGAGCGCGATGCCGAAGTGCTCGCGAATGCGGGCGACGAGGCGGGCGGCCGTCAAGGCATGCCCGCCCATGTGGAAAAAGTGGTCGTGGAGGCCGATGGGCTCGATGCCCAGGACCTCGTGCCAGAGGGCGGCCATTTCCTGCTCGGGCTCGGAAGTGGGCGCCGCGTAAGGGGTGTCGACGGACTGTTGCGGCGGCGGCAGCAGCCGCTGGGCCACGGTCCCGCCCGCCGTCCGCGGCAGGGCGTCGAGAAACACGAACACGGCGGGAACCGCATCGCCTGGCAGCACCCGTTCGAGCGCGTCGCGCGGGAAACCCGGCTCCGGTGCGACGCCCAGTTCCAGGACCAGGTAGGCCACCAGCATCGGTTCGCCGGCGGCGCTTTCGGCCGTGCCGACCCAGGCGTCGCGAACGCCGTGCTGGGCCTTCAGGTGGCGTGTAATCTCGGCCGGGTGGATCGGCATGCCGCGCAGGGTGATGCGGTCGTCGATCCGGTCGCACAATTCCAGGCCCGCGTCGGTCATGCGACCGATGTCCCCGGTCAGGAACAGGCGCGCGCCCGGCTCCTCGGCGAACGGGTCGGGCAGGAAGCGCGCGGCGGTCAGTGCGGGACGGTTCAGGTACCCGGCGGCCAGCCCCTCGCCGGCGATGGCCAGGGCCCCGAAGGCCCCGTGAGGCGCGGGATGGAAGCCCGCGTCCAACACGTAGACCCGGGTGTTGGCCACCGGCAGGCCCGCGTGTGCACGGCCCTCCGTGGCGTCACCGGAAGCCTCGACGGGACCGAACGAACAAAACGGTTCGATGCCCAGGATTTGGCGGCAGCGGTCGATCAGATCGGGAGATGGGGTTTCGCCCACCACCCGCAGGCCGCGGAGGGAGGAAAGGCGATCGGGGCCACCCATCTCCAGCACGAGCTGCAGCATCGACGGCGCCAGGTGAAGCCGTGTGACGTCGTGGGCTTCGACTGCCGCGATGATTTGGGCCGGGTCGCGGTGCAGGTCGGCGTCGCCGAAAACCGCTGCGCCGCCCGCCGCCAGCGGCAGAAGTGCGTCGCAGATGGCCTGATCGCGGTCACAGCTCGCCGTGACCAGCACGCGATCGTCCGGCGCGATGCCGTCGTCGGCGATCGTGCGCCCGAGCCGGTTGGCCAGGCCGCGATGGGAGATCACCACGCCGGCGAGGTGGCCGTTCGGATCGACGGTGTAGGTGACGTAGGCCGGCTGGTCCGGCAACGGATTGGGGAAGGAAACCTCGATCGCTTCGTCGTCGGCCGGCTCCCGGCGGGACGCTGCATCGAGGCAAAGGGTAGGTACGGTGCCCGGCACCCGACAGGCCACCGCTTCGCTGGTCAAGATCAGCCCCGGTTCGGCGTCGGCCAGCATGGCTTCGATGCGCGCGGCCGGATATTCGGGATTCAGCGGCAGCCAGACGGCACCCGCGCGCAGGACGGCCAGCGTGGCGATCGCCAGCTCCGGTGCGGTGGTCAGGAAGCCGCCGACCCGGTGGCCTGGTCCGATTCCGCTCGCGACCAGCTCGCCGGCCAGGCGGTCGACTCGACTCTGCAGTTCCGCGTAGCGCCACTGGGTCGCGCCCTGGACGAGGGCGGTGGCTTGCGGTCGCTCCCGCGCCTGGCGCAGGAAGCCCGCGATCGCGTTTTCGGCCGGCAGTGCCAACTTCTTCTCGTTGTTCAAACGCGACACCTGGCGCCGCTCCGCTTCGGTCAGCGGTGACAGGCGATGCAGCGGCCGATCGGAGCCCGCGCCGATCTGGCTCAGCAGCGTTTGGAACTGGGCCAACAACCGTTCCACCGTGGCGCGATCCCACAGGTCGGTGCGGTATTCCAGGGTGCCGCGCAAGCCCGTCGCGGTTTCCACCATCGACAGGGTCAGGTCGAAGCGGGCGGTCCGGGTGCCGATGTCCATGGGCGTCAACTGAAGGTCGGGCAGCACCGATTCGGGCTCCGGCGTGTTTTGCAGCACGAACAGGACCTGGAACAGCGGGGTGTGGGCCAAGTCGCGGTTTGGCTGCAGCTCTTCGACCAACTGCTCGAAGGGCACGTCCTGGTTGGCGAAGGCCGCCAGCGTCGCCTCGCGCACGAGGGCCAGCAGGTCGCCGAAATCACCTCGCTCGGGGATTTGGGTGCGCAGGACCAGGGTGTTGACGAAGATCCCGATCAGCGGCTCCAGTTCGGGTCGGCCGCGGCCTGCGATCGGCGTGCCCACCACGATGTCGCGCTGATGGGCGTAGCGGCTCAGCAGCAGCTTGAACCCGCCCAGCAGGGTCATGAACAGCGTCGCGCCGGAAGCGCGGGCCACCCGCACCAATCGATCGCGCAAATCTCCTGGCAGGCTGAAGCGGATCTGGTCGCCGCCGAAGCGCTGCACCGCCGGGCGCGCGCGGTCCGTGGGCAGGCGAAGCATCGTCGGACAATCGGCCAGTTGGCCACGCCAGTAATCCCGCTGGCGCGCCAGCTCCGCACCTGCCGCCATACTCCGCTGCCAGTAGGCGAAATCCCCGTACTGGATCGAAGGCGTTTGCAGGCGGGGCGCACGGCCGGCGACGCGGGCCCGATAGGCCTCGGCCACCTCGCGAATCAGGATGCCCGTGGACCAGCCGTCGGACACGATGTGGTGCACCGTGACCAGCAGCACGTGGTCCCGTTCCGCCAGGCGGAGCAGGCGGGCCCGGATCAGGCGTTCGCCGCTCAGATCGAACCGGTGGGTCGCTTCCGTCTCCATCAAGGCGCGCATCTCGGATTCGGCCGCGTCGGGCGAGAGTGATGTCAGATCGGTCAGCGGCAAGTCGAACGCGCCGGGTGGGTCGATGTGCTGGCAGGGTCGCCCGCTGTCGGCGACGAAACGGGTGCGCAGGCTTTCGTGGCGCTCGATCAGGGCGCCGAGCGCCCAGCCGAGGGCGTCCGCATCCAGAGGGCCGGTCAGGCGCAGCGCGCCGGGGATGTTGTAGGCCGCCGGGTTCTCGGCGAACTGGTCCAGGAACCAGAGCCGCTGCTGCGCGAAAGAGAGCGGCAACGGCTTGTCGCGCGGTGCGGGCTCGATCGGCGTGGTTTGCAGGCCCTCCTCGGTCGAGGCCGCCGCCACGAGTTCGGCCAGCTCGGCGATGGTCGGCGCCTGGAACATGTGGCGCACCGAAAGGTTGACCTTGAAGGCGTCGCGGGCGCGGGCGATGACGCGGGTCGCCATCAGCGAGTGCCCGCCCAGGTCGAAGAAGTTCTGGTGCACGCCGACGCGGTCGCGGTCGAGCACGTCGGCCCAGATCATGGCCAGCGTCTCTTCGGTCGGATTGCGCGGCGCCACCTGAGCGCGCGCCTCCTCCTGGGGGCGGGGCAGGGCGGCACGATCGATCTTGCCGTTTCGGGTCAGCGGCATGCACTCGAGGACCACCAGGTGGACCGGCACCATGTATTCGGGCAGGGACGTGGCGAGTGTCTCGCGAATGCCGACCTTGTCGGGGGCTTCGCTGCCAACGGTCAGCCAGGCCGTGAGCTGGGGGGCGCCGTCCGGTTCTTCGATGACGTCGGCGATCGCCTCGCGTACGCCGGCCACCGTTCGCAGTACGGCCGCCACCTCGCCCAGCTCGATGCGGAACCCGCGCAGCTTGACCTGGTGGTCGCGGCGACCGACGAAGACGATCGAACCGTCGGGCTGGTAACGGGCCAAGTCGCCGGTGCGGTAGAGGCGGGCACCGGGACCTTCGAAAGGGTCGGGCACGAACGACGCGGCGGTCAAGCCCGGTCGGTGGTGGTAGCCTCGCGCCAGGCAGATGCCGCCGATGTAGAGTTCGCCGACGCGGCCGGCGGGGAGCGGCGCCAGGTGCTCGTCGAGAATGTGGAGCCGGGTTCGCGAGACGGGGTGCCCGATCGGGATCGGATCGTGGCGGTCGTCGGGGTGGCAGTCGAAATGGCAGACCGCGATCGAGGCCTCGGTGGGCCCGTAGGATTGGTGCAGGGCCACGTCGGGCATCGCCCGGTAGACCCGCTCGCGCAGTTGGGCCGTCAGCGCTTCGCCGCCCACGATCAGGCGTCGCAACGATGGCGGCGCGATCGGCTGTTCCAGGAAGAGGTCCAGCATCGGCGGCACGAAGTGGAGCGTGGTCACGCGGTGGCGGCGGATCTCCTCGGCGAGCAGGTGCGGGTCGCGGTGGGCGTCGGGATGGGCCATCACCAGGACCGCGCCGGTGGTCAGCGGCCAGAACAGTTCCCAGATCGAGACGTCGAAGCAGAACGGCGTCTTCTGGAGCACGCGATCTTCATGACCGAGGTTGTAGGTGCGCTGCATCCAGGCGATGCGGTTGGCGAGGCCTTCGTGCGTGTTGGCGACGCCTTTGGGCGTGCCGGTGGAACCGGAGGTGTAGATGCAGTAGGCCGTGTTCGCCGCTGCAATGGAGATGTCGAGATCGTCCTCGGAGCCCTGGCTGTGGACCTCGAAGGCGTTCAGGCACAGCGTGGTGACCGGCGCAGGATCGAGCGCGGTTTGGGTCGTCGCATGGGTCAGGCACAGTTCGGCCCCGGCGTCGGCCAGGGAGAAGGCCAGCCGTTGCTGCGGCGATTCCGGGTCCAACGGCAGCCAGGCCCCGCCGGCCTTGAGGACGCCCAGGATGGCGACGACCATGTCCAGCGAGCGGGTCATGCAGATGCCCACCAACCGTTCGGGCCCGATGCCGTGTTCGGCTCGAAGGTGATGGGCCAGGCGGTTGGCGCGGCGATCGAGTTCGGCGTAGCTCAGCGATTCGGTGTCGAAGACGACAGCCGTCGCGTCGGGACGGGCGGCGGCCTGGGCCTCGAATGCGCGGTGAACCGGTAGATCGCCAGCGGGAACCGATTCCGCCTCGGTGGGCAGCGCACCCGCGCGGTTGTAGGCAACCAGGATTTCGCGGCGCTCCTGCTCGGTGGGTCCGAACCAGGATGCCAGCGACGCTCGGGCGCGTTGTGGGACCTGTTCGAGCAGGTCCGTCACTCTGTCGGCCAGCCATAGCGCCGTCGCCGGGTCCATGCAGCTCGCGTTGAAGTGAAGCTTCAAGCCGAGTCGGTCGCTGCCGGATTCGCATTCCAGCATGGCCGCGAAGCGCTGGCGGTAGCCGGCGAACGAAACTAGATGGAGGCGCAGTCCCCCAACCTCGACGGCGTCACTCGCCACCACGGGTTCGAACGCCAAGGCGCAGCCGCCTCCTGGCCATTCGCTCTCGTAGCCGGGAAGCTCCCAGGTGAAGCTTTCGGCGGCCGTTGTGGCGCGGTCCAGCGCGGCTTCGATCTCGTCCAGGTACCGATCGAAACGCGTGCCCGAATCGGTCTGGACGGGGATCGGCAGTTGGTGGGCCACCCGACCCAGTGCGTCGCGGAGGTCGTCGAATTTGCGGCCGTGGAACTCGTAGCCGACGGTGGTTTGCGCGGGCCCGCCGTGCCGGGCGGCGAGCAGTGACCAGATGGCGAACACGACGTGCTCCGGCGTGCGTTCGTGCGCGGCACACCAGGCTTGAAATTCAGCCGCGACGGCGGGCGCCAAGTGCGTCGTCAGGCATCGGGGTTGGAACGGGCCCTCGCCGCGCTCGATCTGCCACGGCAGGTGCGTGGCTAGCGGTTCGTCGCCTTCGCGGCGCTGCCAGAGGTCGCGCCCCGAGGCGTTTTCCTCGCCGTGCAGCATGTCCGTCAGCCAGCCGGCGAGATCGACGTACTGCAGCGGTTCCAGGGCCTCGTCGTCCTGGTAGCCGGCCAGGGCGACCGCGAGCTCGCGCACCATGATTTCGGTAGCTGCACGATCGCCGAGCAGGGACGAGAAGCAGAGCAGCAGCAGATGGCGGTCGTAGCCCGCGCGAATCAGCCGAAAGCGCAAGGGCGGGGCGGCGGCCAGGTCCCGGATGGTTTCGGCCATGTCCTCCAGCGATGCGGTGACCCGTGCGTCGCGTTCGGCAGCATCGAGATGGGCGAGATCCTCGAACGGCAGGGCCGGCGCCACCTCCTCTTCGATGACCTGAAGCGGGAAGTCCATGCCGGGAAAGCGTTCGAACCGGGTGCGCAGGATCTCGTGACGGTCGACCAGGTCGACCAAGGCGGCTTCCAAGGTGGTTGGATCCAGCGGACCCTCGATGCCGATCACCGCACGACAGGCGAAGGCGTCCGGGTTCAGGGCGCGGGCACGGTGCAGGACCCGTTGCTGGGGCGAGAGTTGGTAACCATTGATGTTCTGTGTGTGCATAGGCGTTCCGAAATGGGTGAGTTGCGATGAACGGTTGGGGGACGGTAAATGGGCGGGGTCGAGCCGCCGGAATCAGGTGGAAACCGGTTGAGGGACCTCCACCGGACGGGACGGTTGGGCCATGCCCACGACGATCTTACGGGGACCGGCAAACGGGTCTCGTCCGTGGGCGGTCAGCATGTTGTCGAGCATCAGCACTTCGCCCTTCCGCCAGGGAAAAGATTTCTTTTCAGAGAGATACGCGGATCGGACGGCGGCCAGGACTTCGTCTTCGAGGGGCGAGCCGTCGCCGTAAAACACGTGGCGCGGCAGCTCGTCCTCGCGCATCTCGGCGAGCAGGGCCGTGCGCACCGCTGCCGGCAGGGCCGACACGTGGAACAGGTGGGCTTGGTTGAACCAGACCGCTTCGCCGGTGCGCGGGTGCTGCGCGACCGCTTCGCAGATCTGGCGCGTGTGCAGGCGGTGGTCGTCCAGCCAGCGGTGTTCGATGCCGTTGCGGGCGCACCAGGCATCGACCTCGGCGCGGTCGTCGGTCTGGAAGGCGTCGCGCCAGGGCACGGCCAGCTCGCTGAAATTGCGCACGTACATCAGCTTTTTCGAGGCCACCCGCTCGCGCACCTCGGCCGGGATGCGGCGATAGACGGCGCGGCTGTCGACCAGCGGCGTGGCGCCGCCCTCGGCCGGTGCGATCATGCAGTGGAAGAAAATCTTCATCGGCCAGAGGTTGGTGTAGGCGTTCTCGTTGTGGAGCGGGATCTCCTGGTCGGGCGGGTAGTCGGTCGAGGTGTAGATGCGGCCGTGCAGGCGGCTGCGCGGCGTGGTGCCGAAGGGGTAGTCCATCGGATCCGAACCCGATGCGGCGCGGATGAAGCGCTCCAGGCCCACTTCGCCGTCGAGGTCGAAACCGCGGAACAGGATGGCGCCGTGGCGGGCCAGGTGTTCCTCGAGTTCGGTGCGGCGATCCTCCAGCCAGGAGGTCAGGTGGAAGTCCGGCATGCTGGGCGTAACCAGCAACGGCGACCATCCCTCGGTTGCCAACGGCCGCATCTCCACCAGGCTTCCCCGTTGAACCTGAATCGCCTGGCGGCGTCGGCCGCGCGGACCGGAAAGCGGTGAAGCCGTGCGGGGTTTGGGTTCGTTGGTCGCCTGCTTTGCCGGATTCGCCTGGGGAGGCGACGTTGCCGGGATCGCGGTGCGTGCCGCGGGTTCGCGACGGGTGCCGGGTCGGCGCGTGCGGCGCAGGCTGCGCAGCGAATCCGCCTTGCGGTTCTCCTCGCGCGCCAGACGGCGACGGCTGCGGGCCGCCAACACAGCGAAGAGATCGTCGATCGAGGCTTCCGGGTGCGCGGCCAGGTGGACGACCAACGTCTCGAAACCTTCCAGCATCGACTGAATGGTGGCCGCGTCGAACAAGGCCGTCCGGTAGACCAGGGCCACGTCCAGGCCGGTTTCGCCCGAACTGGTGTGCATCGCCAGATCGAAGCGCGAACGGGTCGTCTCCTGTTTGATCGGCGTCATGGCCAGCCCGTCCAGATCTGTCTCCGGCTCGGCCATGTCGTGGGTGTTGAACTGGACCTGGGTCAAGGGAGTCACGCCCCATTGGCGCCGCACGCCCAGCAGTTCGACCAGCATCTCGAACGGCAATCCGTGGTTCTGGGCTTCCAGGACCGTGGTGCGTTCCCGCTGGAGCAGGTCGCCGAAGCGCTCGTCACCGCGCAGCTCCGTGCGCAGGACCTGCTGGTTGACAAAAAACCCGATCAGGCCTTCCAGTTCCTGGGTGACGCGGCCCGCGTCGGGGGCCCCGATGGCGAAATCCGTCGTGTCCGAGCGGTGGGCCAGCAGCACGCGGAACAGCGCCAGCAGCGTCATGAACTGCGTGGTGCCGTGGTTCCGGCCGAACTCCAGCAGGGCCTGCGCCGGTTCCGCACCGATGGTCAGCGATCGTTCGGCGCCGGCCGCGTCCGGCCGTTCGCCGCGTGGCCGATCGGTGGGCAGCGCGGGTTTTTCGGGCAGGCCGGTCAACTTGTCGAGCCAGTAGGCGCGACGCTGGTTCAGTTCGCCGCCGGTCAGCAGGCGCCGCTGCCAGGCCGCGTAGTCGGCGTATTGGATGGGCGAGGGCGCCGGGACCTCCGTCTCGCCGCGAACGAACGCGCGGTACAGTCGCGCCAGTTCCGAAGAGAAGACGCCCACCGACCAGCCGTCGAAAGCGATGTGGTGGAAGGTGATCAGGAAGACGTGAGCTTCGGCCCCGATTCGCAGCAGGCGCACGCGGAACAGCGGGCCCCGAGCCAGGTCGAAGGGTTCGTTCTTCTCGCGCTCGGCCGCCTCGCGAATCGCCGTCTCGCGCTGGGCTTCGTCCGTGGCTTCGAGCGACGTGACGGGCAAGGTCAGGGGCTGGGCGGCCGCGATCACCTGGACAGGCTCACCGGCGACCTCCGCCACATGGGTTCGCAGAATTTCGTGGCGCGCGACCATGGCCGAGAGCGCGCGCTCCAGAGCTGCCGCATCGCAAACGCCGTCGAGTCGCAGGGTGAAGCCGATGTTGTAGGCCGCGTCGGCACCGTCGAGTCGGTCCACGAACCACAGGCGGCGTTGCCCGAAGGAAAGCGGCAGCGGCTGGGTGCGATCGACGGGGACCAGCGCGGGTCCCTCGCCGGCGGGGTCATTCTCGCGGATGCGCCGGATCAGCTCGCGCGGGGTCGGGTGGTCGAACAGGGCGCGAATCGGCAGGGCGATGTGGAAGCGGTTGCGTACCCGAGCGACGAGCTGTGCCGCGGCAAGCGAGTGGCCGCCCAGCTCGAAGAAGTGGTCGTCCAGCCCGGCGTTTTCGGTTCCCAGCACCTCGGCCCACAGCGCGCATAAGAGCTGCTCGTCGTCGTTTTGCGGCGTCGCGTCCCGAGTGGCCGTCGCCGCCGGTTTGGGCAGCGCGCGGCGATCCAGCTTGCCGCTGGCGGTCAGCGGGATGCGGGCGATCTCGACGATTTGCGCCGGCACCATGTAGCCGGGCAACGACTCACCCAGGTGGCTACGCAGCGTTTCTTCGTCGAAGGCCGCGCTCGGATCGGGCTGCACGTAGGCCACCAGGAAGGCGCGACCGGCGGCATCGCGGAAGGGGGTCACGGCGGCGGCCGTCACCGAGGCGTGGCGGCACAGGGCCGATTCCACATCGCCGGGTTCGACGCGGTAGCCGCGGATCTTGACCTGACGATCGACGCGGTCGAGGAAGTGCAATTCGCCCGATTCGTCGAAACGCACGCGGTCGCCGGTTCGGTACAGTCGCCCGCCTGGCTCGATCGCGAACGGGTCGGGCACGAAGCGCGCGGCAGTGCGGGCCGGGTCGTTCCAGTAGCCGCGGGCCAGGGGCACGCCGCCCAGGAACAACTCGCCGGGCACCCCGGCGGGCATCGGGCTCGAGGCCGCGTCGAGGACGTAGACCCGGGCGTTGTCGATGGGGCGGCCGATGGGCGGTTCGGTGGGCCAAACCGCGGGGTCGGCGACCAGCTCGTGGTGGGTCACCACGTGGGTTTCGCTGGGCCCGTAGTGGTTCGCCAAGGCGACGTGGGGCATGTGGGTGGCGAGGGTTTCACGGACCTCGACCGGCAGGCGCAACTGCTCGCCGGCGGTGATCACCTGGCGCAGCGCCGGCAGCGTCGTCTCGGTCTCGCGCAGGGCGGTGGCCAGGTAGTGGAGCGCCACCACGGGCAGGTAGCAGCGGGCGACGGCGTGGCGGGCCAACAGGACGGCCAGGCGGCGGCTGTCGCGACGGGCACCCTCGTCCACCAGGACCAGGCTGCCGCCGGTGGCCCAGGTGGTGAACATCTCCTGGAAGGACACATCGAAGCTGAGCGAGGCGAACTGGGTGGTGGTGCGGGGTGCGGGATCGCGGCGGTACTGCCAGGCGATCAGGTTGCTCAGCGCCTCGTGGCCCATGGTCACACCCTTGGGCGTGCCGGTCGAGCCGGAGGTGTAGATGATGTAGGCCGCGTCGGCGGGATCCGGATCGCGTCGGGTGGCGGCCCGATCGGTCGGCATCTTCGATTGCGGGGTGCCCGAGCCATCCAGCTCGAGTACCTGGGCCGGGGAAGTGGCGCACGAAGCGGCGTGGGCGGGCTGGGTCAGGACGACCGCCGGTTCCGCGTCGGCCAGCACCACACCGATCCGGTCGCTCGGGAACATCGGATCCAGCGGTACGTAGGCGGCGCCGCTTCGCAGAACCGCCAGCACCGCGACCGCCATGGCGGGTCCCCGATCCAAGAGGATCGCGACCCGCTCGCCGGGCCCGGCGCCCAGCGCGGTCACGTGATCGGCGAGAGCGGCGGCGCGTTCGGCCAAATCACCGTAGGTCATCGTCTCGTCACCCTGGACCAGCGCCGCCGCGTCGGGTGATTTGCGGGCTTGGGTTTCGAACCAATGGTGGACCAGGCTCGGACCCTGGGGGGCGACGGTCGCGCCGACGCCCGCTTCGAGGACCTGGCGGCGTTCCGCCTCGTCGAGCAGGGGCAGCAGGTCCAGGCGCGGTTCCGACTCGAAGTGATCCAACAGGTGGATCAAGCGGGTGCCCATCCGGGCGATGAACGCCGGATCGAAGTCCGTGAGGCGGTAGTCGAAGCGCAGGTCGAGCCGTTCGCCTGGCTGAACCACCAGTGTCAGCGGGTAGTGGGTGCGGTCGTGGCTGTCGCTTTCGCGCAGCCGCAGCCCGCCTGGCAGTTCCGTGGCCCGGTCGGGGTAGTTCTCGAAGACCAACAGGGTCTCGAACAGCGGCGTGCCGGCTGGCACCTCGGCGCACGATTGGATGTCCGAAAGCGGCGTCGCTTCGAACTGGCGATCCTCCACGTTGCGGCGCTGGACCTCCTTCAGCCAGGTGCCCGGTGCGGCCGCGGCGGGGATGGGCAGGCGCAGCGGCAGGGTGTTGATGAAGACGCCCAACATCGTTTCCATGCCGTCCAGGTCCGCCGGGCGGCCGGCCACGGTGACGCCGAACAGGACTTCGGCCTCGCCGGTGTAGCGCCCGAGCAACAGCGCCCAAGCCGCCTGGAACAGCGTGTTGAGCGTGACGCCGTGGCGCCGGGCTCGCTCGTTCAGGGCCTGGGTTTGGGCTTCGCTCAGGTGGAGGTGGAGATCGCCGAAACCGGTGCCGGCGGCGACGTCGGTGCGTTTGGGCAGCAGGGTGGGGGCTTCGAAACCCGCCAGCCGGGCCCGCCAGTGGCGCATCGCCTCTTCGCGATCGCGGCCCGCCAGCCAAGCGATGAAGTCCCGGTAGGGGTGCGGCTTGGGAGCGTGCCAGGGCGTGCCGCTCAGTGCCGCGCGGTACCGCTGCAGCACTTCCTCGATCAGGAGACCGGAACACCAGCCGTCCAGCAGCAGATGGTGGCGGCTCCACACCAGCACGTGGGATTGGGGGCCCGTGCGGAACAGGGCCAACCGCATCAGCGGTGCCTGGGCGAGCACGAAGCCCTGCTCGCGGTCTCGGGCCAGGTAGCGCCGGCAGGCCGCTTCCTGCTGGTCACGGGTCAGGTGGGACCAGTCTTCGCGGTGGATGGGCATCTCGGCGTCGCGGTAGACGAGCTGGAGCGGTTCGCCTGCGGTGTCCCAGGCGAAGCCGGTGCGCAAGATGGCGTGGCGGGCGACCGCGGCCTGCCACGCCGCCGCGAAGGCCTTCCCGTCGAAGGGGCCCTCCAGCTCGCAGCGGAACTGGTTGTGGTAGGCGTCGTTGTCGGCGTCGGCCAGGGCGTGGTACAGCATGCCGCGCTGCATCGGCGCCACCGGATAGGCGTCTTCCACCGCGCGCCAACGGCTCGGAGCCAGTAGGCGGTCCAAGGCCGCCTGATCCAGATCGAGCAGCTCGAAATCGGCGGGGGTCGCGCCGCCTTGGGCGGGATCGGCGGTGTGTTCGATCAGGGCGGCCAGCTCGGCGCGGTAGGCGTCGGCCAGCGCCTGCACGGTCTCGGCGCGATGGTGGGCCGTGCTGTAGGTCCAGTCGCACCGCCATTGGCCGTCGGCGATCTCGGCGGTGAGGGTCAGCAGGTGGCGGCGTCGGTTGTTCGGATCCTGGTGGGCACCGTCGAAATCGCGAACCGGTGTGGCCAGCGCGAACGAGGCGGCGCCCGCTTCGGTTTGGCCCAGGTAGTTGAAGCTGATCCGGGGGGCGAGGAAGCGGTCGGGTGTGCCGTCCAGGTACTTGATGGCTCCGAATCCGGCGGAGGGCGGCAGTTCGCGCATCTGTTGCTTGACGGCCTTGATCAATGCGTCGATGCCGGCCTCACCGGGTGTCAGGGCGACCGGGTAGCGGCTGGTGAACCAACCCACGGTGCGGCTGGGGTCCAGGTCGTCGAACAGGCCGTCGCGGCCGTGGCCCTCCAGCTCCAAATGGATCGTGGGGCTTTGGATCCAGCGGGACAGGACCCGAGCGAGCGGCGCCAGCAACAACTCGTCGATGTGGGTCCGGTAGGCGGCGTTGCTGGTGCGCAGCAGCGTCTCGGTGGGTTTGCGATCGAGGGTGATCCGCAGGGTTTCGGACTGGCCGTGCAGGACGGGGCCGCCCTCGAAGTCCAGTGGCAGGGCCTGGGGCTCGCGGCCGGTTTGGCGTTGCCAGGTCTCGGCCCAGGCGCGGGCTCGATCGGCAGTGACCAAGGCTTGGAGCCGGTCGACCCAGGCGCGTTGCGAGGTGCCCGGATCGGCGGCGGGAAGTGCGGCGCCGTCGGCGTGGTGGCGGTAGAGGGCGGAGAGGTCCTGGAGCAGGATGCGCCAGGAAACGCCGTCCACGATCAGGTGGTGGAAGATCAGCAGCAGGTAGTCGGGCCGGTCGGCCGCGGTCTCGATCGAGACCATGCGCCACAGCGGGCCCTGTTCCAGGTTCAGGCTGGCCTGCATGCGGCGGTCCAGATCCACCAGCTCGTGGCGAAGGACGTCCGCGTCGTGGGCGGCCGTCAAGTCGATGTGTGCGAAGATTTCGGCCTGGTCCCGCGCCAGGATTTTTTGGCGCGGTCGGCTCTGGCTATCTCGGTCGAAACGCGCCCGCAGCGCCTCGTGTCTGGCGGCCAACTCGGCGGGGATCTTGGCGAGGATGGCCGGGTCGAGCGATTGGCGGGTCTCCAACAGCAGCGATTGGTTCCAGTGGTGGGGATTGGCGGGATCGGTCTCGAAGAACCAGTGCTGGATCGGCGTGAGCGGCACGTCCCCACTGGCCGCTGCGGCATCGGGGGTGGGTTTCTTGTCCGTATCGGCGGGGGCCTGCTTCACCTTGGCGATCCGGGCCAGGTCGGCGACGGTCTGGTTCTCGAACAACTGCTTGGGAGTGAAGAGAATGCCTTGCTGGCGCGCCTTGGCGGTCGCCTGCAGGTTGAGGATCGAGTCGCCGCCCATCTCGAAGAAGCCCTCGTGGGCGCCGATCCGCTCGCGGCCCAGCAGGGCACACCAGATCTCGGCCAAGGCTTGCTCGACCGGGCCGTCCGGGTCGCGATCTCGCGAGGCGGGAGTGGCCTGCTCCGGTTCGGGCAGTTGGGCTCGGTCCACCTTGCCGTTGAGGGTCAGCGGCAACGCTTCCAACTCGATCAGGTAGGAGGGGACCAGGTAGTCCGGCAGTTCTGCCGCCATGCGGGCTTGCAGGGCGTTTTGGTCGAACGGCGTCTCCGCGGGAACCAGGTAGGCGGCCAAGCGAACGCCCTGGGGCAGCGCCCAGGCGCGCACGGCCGCGTCGCGGATCTCCGGCTGGCTGCGCAGCCAGGCCTCCAATTCGCCGGGCTCGACGCGGTATCCGCGAATCTTGACCTGGTGGTCGACGCGGCCGAGGAATACCAGCGCACCTTCGGCGTTACGTTGGACGCGGTCGCCCGTGCGGTACATGCGCGCCCCTGGCGAACCCGAGAAGGGATCCGGCACGAAGCGCTCGGCGGTGAGTGCCGGTGCGCCGCGGTACCCGTGGGCCAGGCAGGCGCCGCCGATGAAGAGCTCTCCCGGCACGTTCGAGGGCACGGGGTTCAGGTGGCGGTCCAGGACCCAGGCCGCGCAGTTGGCCAGGGGGCGTCCGATGGGGACCGCGTCGCCCGAAACGGCGCTCGTCGCGGTGGCGTCGAAGGTGAGCATGCCCACGGTGGCCTCCGAGGGGCCGTAGTGGTTGACGATGCGGCACTGGGGCGCCAGGTCACGCAAGCGCGCGGCCAGGGCGGCGCTCAGCGCCTCGCCGCCGAGCACCAGGATGTGGCGCGGCAGCAGGCGGGCCGGCTCGCGCGCGGCCAGCAGGCCTTCCAGGTGCGAGGGCACGATCTTGAGCACGTCGGTGGGTTGGCGTTCCAGTGCGTCGGCAAGGGCTTCGGCGTCGAACGCCAGTTCCGGCGCAAGCAGGCGCAGCGGGCGTCCCGTGCATAGCGCGCCGAACAGGGCCGTGTGGCCCAGGTCGGCGGCCACGGTGGCCAGCGTCGTGAGTTCCGCCTGCTCGGGCAGGTTCAACCGGGCTTCCAGGGCCTGGGCGTAGTTGGCGATGGCGCGGTGGCTGACGGCCACGCCCTTGGGCCGACCGGTCGAACCGGACGTGTAGATGATGTAGGCCGGATCCTCGGGGTCGACGTCGGCCCAGGCTTCGTCCAGCGGTTCGGCCGGGCGCGCGTCGAGGGCGACGGTGAACCACGACGTTTCGGTATCGAGCCAGTCGGGTTTGGCGCCCGCCCCGATCACCCAGCGAACGGCCGCGTTTTCCGCCGTGAAGGCCAGGCGCTGGTGGGGCAGGCGCGGGTCCAGCGGAACCACCACCGCGCCGGTGCGCAGGACGGCGAGCAGGGCGACGGCCATCTCGGCCGTGCGCGGCAGGCACAGCCCGACCGCAACGCCGCGCCGGATGCCGGCCCCGCGCAGGCGGTGTGCCAAGGCTGCCGTCAGCCGGTCGGTCTCGGCATAGGTCCAGCGCCGGTCGCCGTGAATCAGGGCGGGCTGCTCGCCGCGGCGCGCGACCTGGGTCGCGAACAACGTGTTGACGGTTTGTTCGGGGAAGCACCGTCGCGGTTCGCCGGTTGAGGCGGCCGTCAGCGCGGCACGGTCGGCGCCGGCCACCAGGCCGATGCGGTTCACGTGTTGCTGCGGTTGGGCGCCCATGTTGGCCAGAACCGCGGCCAATTGGTGCAGCAGAGCCGCCGGTTGGTCCTCGGCGAACCGCTGTCTTTGATAGAACGCCTCGATCGTCATGCTCGCGCCGGGCTCGACGATGAGGCTGAGCGGGAACTGGTTGTGACCCTGGTGGGTTTCGCGGATGTCCAGCGCCAAATCGCGGCTCATGCCCTGCACCCGGTCGTTGGTGGGCAGGTTCTTGAACGAGATGATGCTTTCGAACAGGGCCTGTTCGCGGCGCACGCCGCTCCAGTCCAGCACATCCGCGAGGCGGCTGTAGGCGAAGCGGTCGAGGTCGAGGTTGTGGGCCTGGATGGCGCGTAGCCATTCGTCGAGCTGGCTCGCAGCGGGCGTGACCAGGCGAATCGGCAGGGTGTTGATGAACACGCCCTGCATGTCGTCGATGCCGGCGACGTCGGCCGAGCGGCCCGCCATGGTGACGCCGAAGACAGCCTCGTCGCCGCCGTTGATGCGGGTCAGCAGCAGGGCCCAGCCGGCCTGCACGACCGTGTTGAGTGTGACCTTGGCGGTGCGGGCCAATTCTCGAAGGGCCTCGGTTTGGTCGCGGGTGAAACGGTAGGTCGCCACATCCACGCCGGCCTCGCCCGAGGGCGCGGTGCTGCCGGGCAACGGCGTCGGCTGTTGGAACCCATTCAATTCCGCTTGCCAATAGGCCTTCGCGGCGTCGCGGTCTCGTTGATTCAACCAAGCGATGTAGTCGCGGTAGGGCGGCGAGGGCGGAAGATCGGCTTTCTCGCCGGCCAGCCGGGCCTGGTAGGTGGCCAGCAGCTCCTCCAACAGCTTCGGCAGGCTCCAGCCGTCGAGGATCGCGTGGTGGTGGCTCCACACGAGCTGGGAGGAACCGTCGGGGAGATGGACCGCGGTCAGGCGCAGCAGCGGTGCCGCGTCCAGGGCGAAGCCGCGTTCGCGATCCGCCGCCATCAGGGATTCCAGGCGGGTTGTGGCTTCTTCGGCCGGGAGCTCGCGTAGGTCGTGGCTTTCGAAAGGTGTCGCGACGGTGCGGTGCACCACCTGGTGCGGCACGGTGAGGTCTTCCCAGGCGAAGGAGGTGCGCAGGATGGCGTGGCGTGCCACCGCGGCGGCCAGCGCTTCGCGCAGCGCGGCGTCGTCCAGGCCTCGCGGGAAGCGGCAGGCGACCTGGTTGAAGTAGGCCTTGTGGGCCTCGTCGTAGAGGCTCTCGAACAACATGCCCTGCTGAATGGGGGCGGCGGGATAGACGTCTTCCAAATCGTGGACGCGTCGCAGCTCGGCCAGTTGGGCCTCGCCGAGATCCGCCAGCTCGAAAGGCTTGGCCGACGATGCCGGTGAGGTGGATTCCACGTCGCGTTCGGTACCGACCAACGCCTGGGCCAGTTCGGCCACGGTGGGATGGCGGAAGATCAGCCCGGGTGTCAGGTTCAGGCCCTGCTGGCGGGCCATCGCGACCCACTGGAGCGCCACGATCGAATCGCCGCCGGCCGCATAGAAATGGGCGTGGCGGTCGAGCTCGGGCTGGCTCAACAGCTCGCGCAGCCCACCCAGCAAGTGTTGCTCGGTTTCGCGGTGCGGCCCACCGATCACGGTCGCCATGCCGGCCACCGTCGGGTTCGCGAACACCTGGCGCGGGGTCAGGCTGTACCCGAGCTGCTTGAGCTGCGCCATCGCCTGGAGGCAGAGAATCGAGTCGGCACCGGCGGCGTAGACGTTGTCGTGAATGCCGATGCGCGGTTGGGAAAGCAGGTCGCGCCAGCACTGGGCCAGGAGGCGCTCCACGGCGTCGCGCGGCTCGGTGAAGCTGGGTTCGTCGGGGCTTTGGGTTTCTTCCGGTTGCGGCAGCGCGCGCCGGTCCAACTTGCCGTTGGCGGTCACGGGCAACTCGGCCAGCGTCACGAACGCGGCGGGGACCATGTAGTTCGGCAGGTCGGCTTCCAGGGCGCGGCGCAGTCGATCGTGCAGATCGGACGTGGCTTGCTCGGTGACGACGTAGGCCACCAGGCGCAACGACCCGGTTCCCGGCGTTTCGGACGCGACGACGGCCGCCTGGCGGATACCGGCCCGAGCGCTGATGCGGCGCGCGACCTCGGCCGGTTCGACGCGGTAGCCGCGAATCTTGACCTGATCGTCCACCCGGCCCAGGAACTCGATGGTGCCGTCGGCGAGCAGGCGGCCGCGGTCGCCGGTGCGGTAGAGGCGGCTGCCGGCCTTGCGCGCGAAGGGATTCGGCACGAACTTTTCGGCGCTCAGCGCGGCCCGACGGTGGTACCCGTCGGCGAGGCCGTCGCTCTCGATGTAGAGTTCGCCGGGGAAGCCGATCGGCTGGGGATGGCCGTGAGGGTCCAACACGTAGACATGGCTGTTGGCCAGCGGGTGGCCCAAGGTGATCAGCGGGTGTTCGGCATCGACCCCGCCCAGGTCGTGGGTCAAGACGCCGATGGTGGCTTCGGTGGGGCCGTAGTGATTCAAGACGCGACATGTGGGTGCCAGCGCCCGGACTTCCTCGATGAGTGCCACGTCGCTGGCCTCGCCGCCGAGGATCAGAGTCTTCCGGGGCAGCACGCGCGCGGGACGGTCCACGCTCAGCAGGCCTTGAAGGTGCGACGGTGTGATTTTGAGGTAATCGACGGGCGTGCGTTCCAGGGCCTCGGCCAACGCGACGGCGTCCAATGCCAGCTCGTGCGACAGGATGTGCAAAGCGTAGCCGCCGCAAAGCGCGCCGAAGAGCGCCGTGTAGCCCAGGTCGGCGGCCGGCGTGGCGAGGCTGGCGAAGGTCGCGTCCGGCTCGGGTTCGAGCCGATCGAGCAGGCCGACCGCGTAGTTGTGCACCGAGCGATGGCTTTGGCGCACGCCTTTGGGCCGGCCGGTGGTGCCGGAGGTGTACATCACGTAGGCCGTGGCGCTGCCGTCGACGGCGACCGGCAATGGTCGAGCCCGATCGTCGGCATTGGTGGAGATGTGCGCCATGTCCAGCCAGGATGTGCCTTCGGGGAGCGGGAACGCGGCGGAACCGAGGCCGAGCACCAGCCGGGCGCCGCTGTCTTCGACCATGTAGCGGGCGCGTTCTTCCGGAAACTGGGGATCGAGCGGGACGAAGGCGGCGCCGGCCTCGAGAATCGCCAGCATGGCCACGACCCAGCGCGGTTCCCTGGGCAGGTGGATGGCGGCGGTGTCACCGGGAATAAGCCCATGATTACGAATGACTTGGGCCAGGAGTCGGGCGGCGCGGTGTAGCTCGCGGTAGGACATGCCGCCATCGGCATGGATCAGCGCGGTGCGGTCCCCCTGCGTTTGCGCGAACCGGGCGACCAGCCCGTGAATCGTCTCGCTCCGATCGTAGCCACGTCCTACGGAACCGGAGGCCAGGTGGCCGCGCAGCTCCGCGCCGGAAAGCGCGGGCACCGAACTCGTGCGCCGGTCGAGTCCTTCGACCAACTGACCCATCAAGATGTGGAGCCGGTCGAGCAAAGCGCGGGCGCGGCCGTTGTCGAGAAAGCTTCGATCGTAGGCGGCGATCAGGCGAACGCGCGGTCCGGGCACGATGACCAGTGTCAGCGGGTAGTGATTGCGGCCGTGCGTGATCACCGCGCCTTCTTCCTCGCCGAACCCCTCGTAACGGGGCGCGATGGTCAGGCCCGAGTTCTCCTGGAGGGCCGCGTCGATGGGGTAGTTTTCGAAGACCACCAGGTGGTCGAACAGGGTGCCGGTGCTCTCGGCATCGCGGTCGGACCACCACTTCTGGATGTCCACCAGGGGCGTGTGGCTGTAGTGCTGCAGCGCCAGGTGGCGCTCCTGGATGCGGCGCAACAGATCGTGTACCAGGGGATCGCCGGAAAAATCGATGCGCGCCGGCAGGGTGTTGATGAACATGCCGACCATCGCGTCGCTGCCCGCCAGTTCGGGGGGACGACCGGCGACCGTGGCGCCGAACAGCACGTCGTCGCGTCCGGTGTAGCGGTTCAACAGCAAGCCCCAGGCGGCCAGCACCAGCGTGTTGAGCGTGAAGCCGCGGGACCGGGCGACCCGTTCGATACGGGCGGACTCGGTTCCGGAAAGATCGCGCACGCATTCGCGGTAGGGCAGCTCGTCGGTGGTGGTCGGTTGCGGCTTGGCGGGAATGCCGGGTGAGGTGAGCGCGTCGAAACCCTGGAGGTATTCACGCCAGAACGTTTCTTTTTCCAGGTCGTTGCGGCCTTTCAGCCAAGCGATGTAGGACTCGAAGGGACGAACGGCGGGGAGTTGTGGCGCTCGGCCGGTCTGGGCCGCGTGCACCTGCTCCAGTACCTCGCCCAGCACGATCGAGAGGCTCCAGCCGTCGAGGATCAAGTGGTGGGCGCTCAGCACGAACCACAGCGCGTCCGGGCCGGTGCGGGCGGTGAAAAGGCGGATCAACGGCGGTCGATTCAAGTGGAAACCGGCCGCGCGGTCCTGCTCCAGCAGCGCGTTCAGTTCCGCTTCCTGGGCTTCGGGAGCCAGGTGCGACCAGTCCAGGTGCTCGATGGCGAGGGTGGCGCGCTTGGCCACGATTTGGAGCGGCTGCTTGACCTGCTCCCAGAAGAAGGCGGATCGCAGGATCGGGTGGCGATCCAGGGTGGTCTGCCAGGCGCGGGCGAAGTGGTCCAGGTCCAGCGCGCCGGTGAGATGGAAGCAGTGCTGGGCGTGGTAGGGGTCGTGGCCGCGCGCCTCGATCGCGTGGTAGAGCAGACCGAGTTGGAGCGGCGAAAGATTGTAGATCGACTGGATATTGTCTTTGCTGAGTGGGCTTCGCGTCATGGCATCAACCTAAGATCGTGAGGAGTTGGTCCAGATCGTCCTGGCCGATGTCGGCGTTGGGGAAGTCACTGGGAGTGAATGCGGGTCCGTCGGCATGGCTGCCGTGGTCGATCAGGCGGGTCAGGCAATCGCGGTACAGGTCGGCGAGATCGCGCATCGGTTGACCGCGGTGACGCAGGTGGCTGTAGCTGATGGCGATCTCGAGGCGGTGGTTGACGACCTCGGCCGAGACGTCCAAATCGCGGGTGCGCCGCGTTTCGGGATGGCGGTCGCCGCCGGGCGATTCGGGCGCGGGCGCCAGCAGGGCGCCTTCGTCGAGCACCTGATCGAGCTGACCCAGGTAGTTGAAGCTCACCTGGGGCTCGGGCAGGGCCGCCATGCGCCGGCGTACCGCGCCGCTGGGGTGGCGGTAACGCAGCAGGCCGAATCCGATGCCGCCGCGAGGCACCGAGCGCAGCGACTCCTTGACGGATTTGAGGCAGCGGTCGTGGTCGGCACTGCCGCACAGCGCGAGCGGGTACTCGACCGTGAACCAGCCCAGCGTGCGGCTGAGGTCCAGGTCGTCGAAGAGGTCCTCGCGGCCGTGGCCTTCGACCTCGATCAGGACGGTCTCTTGCCCGCACCAGGCGGAAAGGGCCTGGGCCAGTCCCGCCAACAACACCTCGTGAATGCGCAGGCCGAGCGCCTGCGGCAACTCCGTCAGCAGTGCCGCCGATCGCGTTTCGTCCAAAGTGACCGTGACACGCGCCATGTCGCCCACGCGGTTGGGTGCCGTGGGATCGTCGATCGGGAGGCGCGCGTCGCACTTGGCCAGGCCTTGCCAATAGGCCATTTCCGAGGCCAGCGCGTCGGAGGCCGCATACGATTGGAGCCGGTCGGCCCATCGCTTCAGTGAGGTGGTTTTCGGCGGCAGCGTTGGTGCGCGTTTCTCCAGCAGTTGGTCGTAGCACTGCAGAAGATCTTCCAGCAGGACCCGCCAGGACATGCCGTCGATGACGAGGTGGTGGCATACCAGCAACAATCGGGAATCCTGGTCGGGACCCAGGTCCAGATGAGCCAGCTTCCAAATGGGTCCCCGTTCCAGGTCCAAGCTACCCTGGAGCGCGCCACAGGTCCGCTCGATCTCGGCGGCGAGATCATCCGTCGCGGCACGGCCTTGCGGGCGGAGGTCCACGACCTCGAAATGTGCTTCGTGGTCCTGTTCGGGCAGCCATTGGTGGATGGCGCCGGTTTCGTCGCGATCGCAGCGCAGGCGCAGCGCGTCGTGGTGTTCGGCCAGGACTGACACCGTGGTGCGCAACGTCTCCAGGCACAGCGGTTGGGTAACCCGGAACAACAAGGCTTGGTTGAAGTGATGCGGATGGGGTTGTTCGGTCTGGTAGAACCAGGTCTGAATCGGCGTGGGCCAAACGGGTCCGGTCACCGTACCCTGCTCGGCCACGGCCGTTGCGTCCGTTCCGTCGGTTTGGGTGATCGGTGTATCGCGGCGGGCCACCTGGGCCAGTTCGGCGATCGTCTGGTGTTCGAAGATGTCTCGCGCCGTGAGAAGCACGCCCTTGCGGCGCGCGGCGGCGATGATTTGGAGGCTGAGGATCGAGTCGCCGCCCAGCTCGAAGAAATTGTCGTGAATGCCGAAATCGCTGCTGGGCAAAAGGCCGGCCCAAACCTGCAAGAGTTCCGTTTCCAGGTCGTTGCGCGGAACTGTCGAATTCGATACGCCGGCGCCTGTGCTTTCAGGACCCTGATGGGCGGGTGTCGTTTCTGGAAGAGGCAGCGCGCGCCGGTCCACTTTGCCGTTGTGGGTCAGCGGCAGGTGATCCAGGAACACGAACACCGAGGGCACCATGTAATCCGGCTGGGTGAGGGCCAGCCAGTCGCGCAGCGTGTTCTGGTCAGCCTCGCCCACGACGTAGGCCACCAGGAACTTGTGGCCGTCCTGGCCATCGCGGGCGACGACGGCCGCCTCGCTCACGGCTGCGTGGGCCAGCAACCGCGCTTCGATTTCGGCGGTCTCGATGCGGAACCCGCGAATCTTGACCTGGTGATCATCGCGCCCGAGCAAGTCCAGGGCGCCGTCGTGGCGCAGGCGGGCGCGATCGCCGCTGCGATACAGGCGCGCACCGGGTTCTTCGCTGAAGGGATGCGGCACGAACCGCTCGGCGGTCTTGCGGGGGTCGCCGCCGTAGCCGCGGGCCAGGCCCGGTCCGCCGATAAACAGTTCACCCAGGATCCCGACCGGAACCGGGTTCAGATGGGCGTCGAGCACCAGGGCTTCGCTCGCCGGGAAAGGTTTGCCGATGGGCAGGGCCCCGCTGGCCGTGAATGCCGAGTCGGCGTCGGCCTCGTCGGGACGGCTCTCGAACCAGGTGCTGTCGATACTGGCTTCGGTGAGGCCGTAGCTGTTGACCAGCCGGACATGGGCACCGCTGACGCGGGCCAGGGCCTGGTGATCGCGGCCATACCAGAGGTCCGAACCCGTGATCACCATTTCCATGAAGTCCAGGCGTTCGCCGTGGTCCGCGAGCCACTGGACCAGTTGGCGCAGGACTGCGGGCACGAATTCGGCGTGGCTGATCGATTCGCGGTGCATCAATGCGTGCAGGGCGGCCGGGTCCAGCAGGTGGTCGGCGGGGCAAAGCACCAGCCAGGCGCCGGTGCAGAGCGCGCGGATCAGGTCACCGACGAAGACGTCGAACGAGAAGGCGGCCATCTGGAGATGGCGGTGTTTGGATTCCAGCCCGTATTCGCGAACCCAAGCGGCGCAAGTGGCCGCCAGGGCACCGTGGCTCACCACCACGCTTTTGGGCGTGCCGGTGGAACCGGAGGTGTAGATGGCGTAGGCCGCGTGGTCGGGATCCAACGGGATCTCCGGATCGTGGACGGGCGAGACGGCCAGGTCCGCCTGGACCCGGTCCAGGTTCAGGCCGTGAAGGCTGCCGCCGATCTCTTCGAGCTCGGCCAGTGTCTCGGCGGTGCGGTCGTCGACGATCACCCAGCAAATGCGGCTGTCGGACAGCATGTGGGCCAGCCGCCGGGTCGGGAGTTTGGGGTCCAACGGGACATAGGCGGCACCGGCCTTGAGCGCGGCCAAGATCGCCACGATGGTGGTCGCCGAGCGATTCAGGCAGATGCCGAGTCGCTGCTCGGGGCCGAGACCGCGATCGATCAGGAGGTGCGCCAGGCGGTTGGCGGCCACGTTCAGCTTGCCGTAGGTCGTCGCGTGGTCGCCGTCACGAATCGCGATGGCATCCGGTCGCAGCCGGGCCTGGGCTTCGAAGCGCTGGTGAATCAGGTAGGCTCGTTCGCCGCAGTCCACCGGCGAACCGAGCCCATGTGCCAAGATGGTCTGCGCTCGATCCGGGGCGAGCAGCGCGAGGTCTTGGATCGGACGCTCCGGGGCGGCCGCGATCTGCGCCAACAGTACCTGGTAGGCCTCCAGGAATTGACGGGCGAAGGCCGCGGTGAAGATGTCGGTGTTGTACTCCAGGTCGCCGACCAGGCCTTCTTCCGTCTCACGCAGCGAGAGGGTGAGATCGAATTCGGATCGGGCGGTGCGCTGGTCCAGCGCCGTCGCCTCCAGGCCGGGCAGGTGCAGGTCGTCGAGCGGTGCGTTGTTGAGGATGAACATGACCTGAAACAGCGGCGCGTGGCTGAGGTCGCGACGCGGTTGGATCAGGTCGACCAGGCGTTCGAAGGGCATGTCGCCGTGATCGAATGCCGCCAGGGTCCGCTGCACGACCCGGTCCAGCAGGTCGTGGAACGAGCGGGCTCCGTCCAAACGGGTACGCAGGACCAGGGTGTTCACGAAGAAGCCGATCAGGCTTTCCAACTCGCTGTGGTCGCGGTTGGCGATCGGCGTGCCCACGGCGATGTCGGACTGGCCGGAATAGCGGGCCAGCAGGAGTTTGAACGCCGCGATCAGGGTCATGAACGAGGTGGCGCCACGGGCGCGACCCAAGTTCGCGAGCCGCGTGGCGAGGTCGGCCGGGACCCGGAAGGGTTCCACCGCGCCGCGATAGCTCTGTGCCGGCGGGCGGGGGTGATCGGTCGGCAGTTCCAGCAGATCGGGCAAGTCGGCCAGGTAGTCTCGCCAGAACCGGCTTTGTTCGACGAGCCGTCCCTCGTCCAGCCAGCGGTGCTGCCACACCGCGAAATCCGCGTACTGGACCGGCAGGGGCGCCAGTTGGGGTTCGACGCCCTGGCTCAGGGCCGTGTAGGCCGTGGTGAATTCGCGCAGCAGCACGCCCATCGACCAGCCGTCGGAGACGATGTGGTGCATCGTCAGCAGCAGGACGTGGTCGCGTTCGTCGAGCACGACCAGTCCGGCGCGAATCAGCGGACCCTCGGTCAGGTGGAAGGGCGTGTCGATTTCGCGGCGCAACACGCGCGTCAACGCTCCTTCGCGGGTCGGTTCGGGCAGGTGGCTCAAGTCGATGGTGAACGGGGCCAGATCGAGGTCGGCCTCGATCCGTTGTACGGCCGAGCCGTTCTCGTCGCCCACCCGGCTGCGCAACACGTCGTGGCGCGCCACGATGCGGTTCAGCGCTTGGGCCAACGCGGCCTGATCCAAGTCACCCTGGAGGCGCAGCGCCAGCGGCATGTTGTGGGTCGCGCTGGGGCCGTCGAACTGGTCCAGGAACCAGAGCCGTTGCTGGGCCGCGGAAAGCGGAGGCGGCGCCTCGTGGGTCAAAGGTTCGAGCGGCAGGGAACGCACCTTGTCGGTGCGGTCCAGATGCCTGGCCAGATCACCGAGAACCGGGTGTCGGAACAGCAGGGCCAGCGGCAGATCCCGGTCGAATCGCTCGCGGAATCGGGTGCGAACCCGGTTGGCCAGCAGCGAATGGCCACCCAATTCGAAGAAGTGATCCTCGGCGCCGATCTCGTCGAGGCCCAGTACCTCGGACCAGATCTCGGCGAGCTGACGCTCGCGCGGCGTACGCGGTGGTACGGTTTCCGCGCGTGGCATGCCCTGCTCCGGGCGCGGCAAGGCCTTGCGGTCCAGCTTGCCGTTGGCGGTCAAGGGCAGCGCATCCAGAATGGTAAAGGCTGTCGGGATCATGTGCTCGGGGAGCCGATCGCCCAAGTCGCGCCGCAGGTTCTCGGCACTCGGGCCCGGCGAGGCATCGCATACCAAATAGGCCGCCAGCATGGCCGGTCCTTGGCCATCGTCGTGCAGCACGACCGCCGCCCGCGCGACGGCCGGGTTGCGGCACAGGGCCGCTTCGATCTCGCCCGGTTCGATTCGGAACCCGCGCCATTTGAGTTGGCGGTCGAGGCGTCCACCGAACTCCAGTCGACCGTCGGCCAGAAACCGGACGCGATCGCCGGTGCGGTAGAGCCGGGCGCCGGGCTGGTCGCCGAAGGGGTGGGGGACGAAACGCTCGGCGGTCAGTCCGGGGTGGCCGCCGTAGCCGCGCGCCAGGCCCGGACCGGCCAGGTACAGTTCGCCGAACATGCCGGGCGGCAGCGGTTGCCCGGAAGGGTCCAGCACGTAGGCGTTCATGCGATCGATGGGGCGACCGAGGGTCAGCGGTTGGCCGGCGATGTGGGCGCAGGAGCTGGCGGTCACGGCGGTTTCGGTGGGGCCGTAGGCGTTGAAGAAGAGGCGCAAGGGCGCCCAGCGGGCCACGGTTTCCTCCGGGCAGCGTTCGCCGCCGGTGACCAGGACCTGGAGATCGGGCAGTTCGGCGGGCGGCCACTGGGCCAGCACCGCGGCGGGAACCTGGAGGTGGGTGACGGCGTGCCGCTTCATCAGCGAGATCGCGCGATCGGGGTCGCGCAGGGCCTCGCGCGGCGACAGCACCAGACAGGCGCCGCTGGCGAGCGTGACGGCGATGTCGGCCACGGCGACATCGAAATGGAAGGCCACCAGGTGCAGCAGCCGCGCCTTTGGTTCCAGCCGGTAGCGCTTCATCAAGTCGTGGGTGGTGTTGGCCAGGGCGCGGTGGGTCAGGCAGACCGGTTTCGGCTGGCCCGTGCTCCCCGACGTGTGGATCACATAGGCCAGTTGATCCGAGCACTCGACCTGGCCTGCCGCGGTTCCACCGAAACCGGGCGCGGCCGAGTCGCTGGACGCGGTGCCGTCGCCTTCGCGAATCCAGGTGAAGTCCGCAAGCTCGGTCGCGGCTTCCGTTCCCGCTTGTCCGACGATGTATCGAACGCCGAGCTGGGTCAGCATGGCGCGCGTGCGGGCGGCGGGCTGGTCGATATCGAGCGGGACGAAGGCGCCGCCCGCTTTGAGCACCGCCAACAAGCCCGTGATGCGTTCGGGGCCGGGCGCGCAGTGGATGGCGACGCGTTCCTCGGTTCCGACGCCCTGGGCTCGGAGTGAGCGGGCCAGAGATTCGGCGCGGTGGTTCAAGGTGTCGTAACTGATGGTTCGACTATCGAAAAGTAGCGCGTCGGCTTCGGGGCACCGAACGACCTGACGCTCGAACAGGGTCAGGAATCCTTCCGGCTCGGGCAGGCCTGTTTGGCTGGGATTCCATTCCGCCAGGACTTGGCGCGATTCGGCGGGCGTGGCGAGGGGAATGCTCGTCAGGAGGCGGTCCGGTTCGGCCGTCACACATTCCAGCAGCCATTTGAAGCGCTGCAACAGGGCAGTGATGGTGGCGCCTTCGAACAGCGCCGTCTGGAAGTCGCATTCCAGAAGCAGCGTGCCGTCCACTTCGACGGCGTTCAGAATCAGGGGAAAGGCGCTGAAGGCGACGGATCGCGGCAACGGCCGCACTTCCAGATCCTTCATGGCCAGGTCACCCTGGGCCCGATCCAAATTGAAGAGGGTCTCGATGCGGGTGTTGGCGTCCGGCCGCTCGCTGAGGATCTGGAGGGTGCGCGAGAACGGGAAGTCGGCGTTTTCGAAGGCGTCCAGCATGGTGGTGCGGGTACGGTGCATGCGGGCGCTGAAGTCCTCGTTCAAACCTCCGAGCGAGGGCATCGGCAGGAGGTGGGTGCAGTAACCGATCAGGCAATGGCTCTTGGACCAGCCGCGCCCGGCGGTGGGGGTCGCCACCACCAGATCGTCCTGCCCGGTGACCCGGTGCAAAAGGTGGGTCCACGCCGCCAGCATGGTCATGAACAGACTGCACTTGTTTGTCGCGGAAAGGGTTTTGAGCGCTTGCAGGAGCGCCGGTTCGAGGCGAAGGCTCAGCCGGGCGCCGCGGGGATCGACCACGCCGGTGGGTTGGCGATCGAAAGGCAGGTCCAGGCTCGGAAACCCCTTGGGGAATTGGGCGAGCCAGTGGTGTTCCTGACTCTTCCAGGTATCGTTCGCCAGTTGCTCGCGCTGCCAAGCCACGTAGTCCCGATAGGGCGTCGCCGGTTCCGGTTGGTAGGGCGATCCGCCGCGGGCGGCCGAATAGAAACCGGCCAATTCATCCAGGCACAGCGCCATGGACCACCCGTCGAACAGGATGTGATGGGCGGCCAGGTAGAGGACGTGGTGCTCCGGGTCCAGCCTGAAAACCTTCAGGTAGAACAGGGGATCGCGAGCCATGTCGAAAGTCTTCCATTCCTCGGTGGACAGCCGCTCGGCAAGCGCTTGCTTGGGGCGCGCGTCCTGCGAAAGGTCGACCAACTCGAGCGGCAGCGGCGCGTCCGTGGCGGGGAGTTGCCGCAGGTGTTCGGCGTCGATGCGCGTCGCGAGGGCGGGGTGGCGTTGGCGCAGGCGCTCCAGCGCGGTTTCCAGGGCGGTGATCTCGAAGGGGCCGCGCAGGTCCAGGCTGACGGAAAGGCGGTAGGCCAGGTCCTCGGACTGGGAGCGCGCGGCGGCCAAAAGGAGCTGCTCCTGGGCCGGGGCGAGGGGATGGGCGTCGTCGTCGAGGCGTGCCTGGTTCTGGGCGCGCGCGCCGCCGCCGCTGGGGTCGGGCAGGAATCCGCCTTCCCGCAAGGCCAGAACGCTGGCTTTGACGGCTTCGATGATGCGGGCGATGTCGGCGTCGTCGTGGGCGGTGGAGAGGAAGCAGTTGCGTCCCTCCCAGATGTAAATGCCTTGATCCAGGAGGTGATAGAAGAACAGGTCCAGGTTCTGGCGGAAGTCGAAGCGGAACAGCGAGCCGAAGTGGCGGATGCGCAACGGCACCTCCTGGCTTTCGAACCAGGCGTTCAGGGTGTCGGCCAAGTACTGGGTGCGCTCGTTCAAGCGGTTCTGGAGGGCCGGACCGGCTTGCTCCATCTTGCGGAAGACCGCCAAGGAGGCGGCCATGGTGAGTGGGTGCTTGCAGAAGGTGCCGGCGAAGAAGGTGGTTTCCACGGCCGGGTAACTGGCGTCGCCGTACTGCCAGGCGCCGCCGTCCAGGCAGTCCATGTAGGCCGCGTCGCCCGCGATCAGGCCGATGGGCATGCCGCCGCCCGCGATCTTGCCGTAGGTGGCCAGGTCGGCGCGAACCTCGAACCAGGCTTGGGCACCGCCCGGGTGGATGCGGAAGCCGGTGATCATCTCGTCGAAGATCAGGGCGATGCCGTGGGACTGCGTAAGCGCCCGCAGTGCGTGGAGGAATTCGCGGGGTTGGTGTTCCGGGTGGCGGCTCTGCACCGGTTCCACCAAGACCGCGGCCAACTCGCCGGCGTGGTGTTCGATGGCCTGCAGGGCTTCGGTGTCGCCGTAATTCAGGACCAGGGTGTCGGCCACCGCGTGATCGCCCACGCCGGGCACCGCCGAAACCGTGGCCGGCCCCGAGTGCGGGTCGCCGGCGACGGCCAGGGTGCCGTCGGCGTGGCCGTGGTAGGAGCCCGCGAACATGGCGATTTTGGGGCGGCCCGTCTTGGCGCGGGCCAGACGACAGGCGGTCATGACCGCTTCGGTGCCCGAGTTCACGAAGGCCACGCGGTCGTGCCCGGTGAGGCGGCAGAAGCTGGCGGCGGTTTCGCCGGCGAGGTGAGATTGCGGGCCGATTTGCATGCCCTCGTGCAAGGTGCGTTGCATCGCCTCGATCACGAAATCCGGCTGGTGGCCGAACAGCGTGGAACCGAAGCCCATGCTGATATCCAGGAATTCGTTGCCGTCCAGGTCCCAGAAGCGAGCGCCCTTGGCCCGCACGCCGACGATGGGGTACAGCATTTCCTTGGTGGAAAAGCGGAAGCCGGCCGAGGCGCGGTTGTCGGTCAAGTGGGGCCGGTGCTCGTCGGTCCAGGCCTTGGAACCCGCGGTTCGGGCGGCGTAGCGCGCGATCAGGGCTTCGAGGTGTGCCTTCTGGCGGTCGGTCAGGCCGCGCGCCCTGATTTCCGCCACTTTCCAGGCCGGCAGCGATGACTGGGGTTGCCCGGTTTGCCGGGATGAGTTGCCGACCTGGGCTGGCGATGAGGTTGCGGCAGACGGGGTCGGCAGGGGAGTGGCGGGCGGTCGCTCGGTGACCGCTCTCGACGGTGCGGCGCCCGATCCCGCGCTGCTCTGTCCACTTTGCGTGCGCTGTTCCAGCCAGTCCATTTGACGGCGCATGATGTCCAGTTGCTGCTGGAACAGGGATTGGACTGCGTCTATCTGCGTGTTCCCCGAAATGGGAACTCCCGGTTGGGACGGTGGCAGGCTCGGGGCATGTTCGATCGCTTGGGCCGGTGCGGGTACCGGCGCGGGGGCGACCGCCGTGTGGATCGCGATGAATCCGGCCAGGTCGCGCAAGCTCTGCAATTCCTCGAAGAACTGGCGCATCTGGATGTCGACGCCGTACTTGCGCACGATTTTCGTGGCCGCTTCGCCCAGCATGATCGAGTCCGCGCCCATCTCCAGAACCGAGGCGTCGGGATCGATGCGAGCGGGATCCTCGTGCATCAACGCACCCAGGATGCCCCGCAAATCCTCCAGCACCGCTTCCCCAAAATCTCCCTCAGCGTGCGTCGGCTGGGCGTGCCCGCCATGCGAGAGGGGCGTCGCGTGTGTAGGTGGAGCAGCCTGCTCCACCCCCGAAAGGCCCATAACCCCGCCAAAGGAAGACGGCTGGGCGTGCCCGCCATGCGAGAGAGGCGTCGCGTGTGTAGGTGGAGCAGCCTGCTCCACCCCCGAAAGGCCCATAACCCCGCCAAAGGAAGACGGCTGGGCGTGCCCGCCATGCGAGAGGGGCGTCGCGTGTGTAGGTGGAGCAGCCTGCTCCACCCCCGAAAGGCCCATAACCCCGCCAAAGGAAGAGGGTTGAGCGTGCCCGCCATGCGCGGGCGAGGGCGCGCCTGCCGCAGCAGCCTGCTCCACCCCCGAAAGCCCGAAAGTAGCATCGGAGTGTGGCTGTCGGCGTTGCAACGAATCGGACGCATCCTCACCGATCAACGGAAAGTCACTTCGCTGGAAGGGATAATTGGGTGCTGTCACTTTCTGCCGCCTGTAATCTTGGTCGAAACGGGCCCAGTCGATCCGGGCGCCGCGGGTGTAGAGTCGGCTCAACGCGTCGAGAATGTGGTTCCAATCGCCGTGGTCGATCGGGGCTGTGTTCGCCGGTGCGTCTTCCGGTGCCGCGCTGTCGCGCTTCGCGGTGCGTTTGTCGAGGCTCGCCAGCCAGAGCCGATCGCTTTCGGGACTGCAGGCCCGACCCATGGCCAAGAGCACCGGTTTTGGGCCGATTTCCAGGCAGACCGCGACGGCCCTGTGGTTCAGTTCCTCCATGGACTTCTGGAACTGGACTGGCTCGCGAAGGTGCCGCACCCAGTATTCGGGGGTGCAGATCTCGTCGCCGACCGGCTGACCGGTGCGATTGCCGATCAGCGTCACTTGCGGGACCTGGAAGCGAATCTCGGCCGCGATGTGGCCGAAGGGTTCGAGGATCGGATCCATGAGGCTCGAGTGGAAGGCATGGGAAACGTTGAGCCGCCGAGTGCGGATCTCCCCTGATTCCAATTGGTCGGCGATTTCGCCGAGCGCCGGGATCGAGCCGGAGAGCACCATCTGGCGGGGGCCGTTGATCGCGGCGATGGAGAGCCTGTCACCCCATGGTGCCAGCAACGGTGCAATGCGCGCGACGTCGGCCTGTACCGCGAGCATGCCGCCTGGCTCGACGAGCTCGTCCATCAACCGCGCGCGGGCGGCGATCAGGCGCAGCCCGTCCTCCAGGCTGAAGACACCGGCGACGCAGGCCGCCACGTATTCGCCCACGCTGTGGCCCAGCACGACTTCCGGTGCCACGCCCCAGTGGCGCCAAAGCTCGGCCAAGGCGTATTCCAGGACGAAAAGCGCCGGCTGGGTGTAGCGCGTGCGGTCGAGGCTGGCGCGTTCGCCGGACTCGGGAAACAGCAGTGCCGTCAACGGCTCGTCCAGTTCCGGTTCGAGGATTTCGGCGCACCGGTCGATGACCCCTCGGAAAAAAGGTTGGGTGCGGTACAGTTGCGCGCCCATGTGGGCGTACTGGCTGCCCTGGCCGCTGAAGAGAAAAGCGATTTTGGGCGGGCGTCCGGAGGGTAGCTGACCTCGATGCCAGGCACCGGAACCCCGACGATTTGTGTTCGGGGCCGCATCCTTCGATTCGGCTGGAGGATCCATACTAATATGTATGAATCCCGCCAACGCGGTTTCCACATCGGCCGCGCTCTCGCCCAGGACGGCCAGGCGGTGGGCGTAGTGATCGCGGCCGGCGTTGGCGGTGTGACACAGATCGGCGAGATCGGGGGCCCGATCGCTCGCCAGCAGGCTCTGGTAGCGCGTGGCCACGTCTCGCAGGGCCGCATCGTCCTTGGCGGATAGGGCCAGGATGTGGCGCGGCCGTGCCATGTCGGGTTTCTCGGGCCGATCGACGGCCGGTGCCTGCTCCAGAATGACGTGCGCGTTGGTGCCGCTGATGCCGAAGCTGCTGACCGCCGCGCGACGCGGCCGCTCACGGTCGGGCCAGGCGGCACAGGCTTCGTTGATCTCGACCGGAATGCGATCCCAAGCGATGTGCGGGTTGGGTCGGGTCACATGCAGGTGGGGCGGCAACTCGCCGCGCTCCAGCGAAAGGACCAGCCGAATCAGGCCGGCGATACCGGCCGCGGCTTCCAGGTGACCGATCGAGGTCTTCACCGAACCGACCGACACCGGATGGGTCTTGCCGAACACCCGGCCGAGGACGCCCACTTCGATGGGATCGCCCAGCTCGGTGCCGGTGCCGTGTGCTTCCACGTAGTCGATGGCGTCGCCGTCGAGGTCGGCGGCTTCGAGCGCTTGGCGGATGACCGCTTCCTGGGAGGGGCCGTTGGGGACCGTGAGCCCGGCGCTGGTGCCGTCGTGGTTGACCGCCGATCCGCGAATCACGGCCAAAATGCGGTCGCCGTCGCGTTGGGCGTCGCGCAGCCGCTTGCAGATCACGACCCCGCAGCCCTCGCCGCGCACGTAACCGTCGGCGGATGCGTCGAAGGTCTTGCAGCGTCCCTGGGGCGACAACACGCCGGCGTCGGTGAGGCTGAGGCTCGGTTCGGGGGTCAGCAGCAGGTTGACACCCGCCGCGATCGCGATGCTGCATTGGGCGTCGCGGAGGCCGGCACATGCCTGGTGCACCGCGACGAGTGAAGAGGAGCAGGCCGTGTCGAGGACCATCGAGGGGCCGGTCAGGCCGAGGATGAACGAGATCCTGCCCGCGGCGACACTGAGCGAGGCGCCGGTGCCGGTGTAGGCGTCGTAGCGGTCGGCGGCCTGATGTTTGCCGAGGCGGATGGCGTGGTCGAGCGCGCCCATGCCGACGTAAACGCCGCCCTGCCGGCCCTTCAACGCATCCGGTGCGATGCCCGCGTGTTCCAGGGCCTCGTGACAGACTTCCAGCAACAGCCGCTGATGGGGATCCATGGCCGCCGCTTCCCGGCGGGAAATACCGAAAAAGCGGGCGTCGAAACCCGTGACGTCGTTCAGCAGTCCCGCGCTCAGGGCGAGGGGTTTTCCCTGACCATGACGGTCGGGATCGACATAGGTCCGATCCCAGCCGCGTCGGCCCAAGTCGCCGATCGCGTCGCGACCTTCCCGTTGCTGCCGCCAGAATGCTTCCGGGGTCTCGGCCCCGCCCGGGAAGCGACAGCCGATGCCGATCACGGCGATCGGTTCGCGCCGTGCCGCGCGGGTCGACGTCAATTCCCCGTTGAGACGGTTCAGTTCACGCAGGGCCTGTTGCAGCAGTTGGCGTGTGTCGCGCGATCCGCTCATGGACGGCCATCCCCGATTTGGTTCAGGGTTTGGGCCAGGCGCTCGGCCAGGTCCGCGTCGCTCAGCGCATCCAGGTCGTCCTCCTCGGACGCGCTGGTCCGGCTGTCGCTTTTCGGTACCGGGATGGAGGCCTGCTCCGGAAAGACGCGACCGTGGACGTGATCGATCAGGGCGTCGATGGTCGGGTAGTCGAACACGAGCGTGACCGGGAGTTCGCAGCCGAGATCGTCTTCGACGCGAGCTTTCAGCTCCAGGGCGGAAATGGAGTCGAGGCCCAACTCGAACAGCTTCTGGTCGCCGCGCAGCGATTCCGGCCGACCGCGATCGAGGGCTTCCGTGATCAGGATGCGAACGTGGTCGGCGAGCAGGTCGCGCCGTTCCAGCCGCGGTGCGGCCCACAGCCGTTTGGCGATCGGGGCGCCGGTCGGGGATTGGGGGGCATCGGTTTCGGCTTCCGACGAAGCGGTTTCGGCCGCATCGGACCGGTGCCACTCGGCCAGGGGCTTCAATTCACCGGAGGCCAGCCGTACCCGGGTCAGGCGACGCTGGATTTTTCCGCTGGAGGTCTTGGGCACGGTACCGGGTTCCACCAGCAACAACTGGCCGACCTGGATGTCGTGGTTCTCCAATATGTCGCGGCGAATGGTTTCCATGACGTCATCCGCATCCATCGAGGCGATGGCGCCGCGCGCCACCTCTTGGACCACGACCAGTTGCTCGGTACCGTCCTTCGATACGGCGAAGGCCGCGCCGCAATTGGGGCGCAGGCCCGGAGCGGCCCGCTGGACCGTCGTTTCGATATCGGTCGGGTAGTGGTTGCGGCCGTGAACGATGATGAGGTCCTTCAGCCGGCCGGTCACGAACAGCTCGTCGTGATCCACGTAGCCCAGGTCACCGGTACGCAGGAAGGGACCCTCGCCGTCTTCGGTGTAGGCGCGGAAATAGGTCTCGGTTATTTCCGGACGCTGCCAGTAGCCGGTCGCCACGCTGGCACCCTGAATCCAGATCTCGCCGACCCGATCCGATGCACAGGGCCGTGCGGTCTCGGGATCCACGATCAACACGCGTTGTTCGGGATTGAGCGGACCCGAACTGACCATGGGCTGGGTGTCGCGTCGGTCGTTGGGATTTTTGATGACCCGGTGAAGGGCCAAACCGGCGGCGGACAGGTCCTGGACCGTCGCCGGTTGGGCGGGCTCGTAGCCGCAAACGAAGAGGGTCCCTTCCGCCAGGCCGTAGCAGGGACTGGCCGCGGATGCGCGAAAACCACAGGAGGCGAACGTCTTGGCAAAGCGCCGCAGCGTGTCCGCGCGAATCGGTTCCGCCCCGTTGAAGGCAAGTTGCCAACTGCTTAGATCCAAGTCGGCCAAGACGTCGGGGCTGGCCCGCTTGACGCAGAGATCGTAGGCGAAATTCGGGGCGCCGCTGATGGTGCCGCGATGCTGGCTGATCGCCTGAAGCCAACGCATCGGACGCTGGATGAAGGACGCCGGCGAGAATTGGAAACAGGTGGCGCCCGCCGCCACCGGTCCCAGCATGCACCCGATCAAGCCCATGTCGTGGAAGAGCGGCAGCCAACTGACCATGCGCGACCGTTCGTCGATGTGAAAGACCTTGCTGAACAGGGCCGCGTTGTGGAGCAGGTTCCCGTGGGTGACCTGAACGCCCTTGGGGTTCCCGGTCGAACCCGAGGTGTACTGCAGGAAGGCGATGTCCTCGCGGGACAACGGTCGTTCGCGCCAAAGGCCGGCATCATCCAGGGGAATCTCGTCGATCGCCACGGTCGTGGCGCGCGACAGGCTGGGCAGTTGATCGAGGCCCGCAGCCATGCGCTGGATCAAGTTGCCGCTGCTCAACACCAACGTCACGCCGGCATCGTCGGCGATGCGTTCCAGGCGTTGCCAATGGGCCTCGCGCGATTGCGGGGGGTAGGCGGGGACGGGGATGACGCCCGCGTACAGGCAACCGAAAAAGGCCGAGATGAAATGCTCCGAGGATTTGAAGAGCAGCAGTGCACGCTGCCCGGGTTCCGACTGGGCCTGAAGTGTGGCGCCGATGGCGCGTCCGACGCGGTCCAACTTGGCGAAGCTCATCTGTTTCGCCTCGGTTGGTTTGGCCTCCAAAAACTCGAAGGCCGATTTGGCGCCGTGGCGTTCGGCACGCCGGCGCACCAGCTCTACCCAATTGGAACATTCCGTACTGACCTGTGTTTCGGCAAAAAACATGGCATCCCCTTCGTCGGCGAGCCCGTCGTTCCCGGGGTAAACCAGCGCGGCCCGGCCATTCGCGGCCCGATCCGCCCCCCACGAGGAACCGGCATCGATTGATGGTGTCGGGTTGAACCGGGATCACTGGCCGCGGGTCGCGAACGAGGCGATCCAATACGGCGGGGCGCCCGCTCGGTCACGATGGTTTCCCGACCTCTACCGAACGGCAACGACCGGCTCGAAGACGAACCGGCCTCCCCCAGGCAATCCCGGAGAACATAGATTTTTTAATTCTGGATGCTATCGGAGTTCGTGCTCGTCGAGCGCGCCCGCCATGGCCACCACGATGCGGCGGTCTCCCTTGTAGCTGTTGCGGCCATGGGCATAGAGCATGTTGTCGAGCATCAGGATGTCGCCTTGGCGCCATGGGAAGCGGAGGCTGTTGGCCTCGTAGACCGCACGGATGTGGTCCAGGTGGGCTTCGTCGATGGGCGTACCGTCGGCATGATAGACATTGCGTGGTAAATGCGCCTCGCCAACCGTGGATACCAACAATTGGCGGAGTTGCGGTGCCAGCGCGGATACATGGAACAGGTGGGCCTGATTGAACCAGACCCGGACCCCCGTTTTGGGGTGGCGCGCACTGACCTGGCAGGTCTGACGAGTTCTCAATGCGTCGTCGGCTCCCCATTCGCACTCGATGCCCTGGGCGTGGCAAAAGGCCTCGACCTCGGCTCGTTCGTCGGTGCGGAAAACGTCGCGCCAGGCCACATCCAGACCGTCGCTGTAATTGCGGACGTACATCAGGCCTTTTCGCTCGAAGGTTTCTCGAACCTCGGGATCGAGTTGCCGGTAGACGGCGCGACTGTCGGCGATGGGTGTCTCGCCGTCTTCTTGGGGAGGTGTTTCGCAATAGAACCACAGAATGGCCGGCCACTGGCGGGTATAGGCCTGTTCGTTGTGGAGCGGAATCCTTTGGTGTGCAGGATATTCAGTCGATGTATAGAGACCCTCGCCGAGATCTTGCCTGGGCGTGGAACCGTAATCGTAAGACAGCAGGGGCAAGCCGAACCATGAGGTGAACTCGCGAAATTCGCGACTCGAAGGAACTTCGAAACCGCGAATCAGGAGCGCACCGGATTCGCTGAGATGCCTTTGGACAAGAGTTTGAAGGTCGCGCTGAAAACCAGGGAGCGAAGAAGTGGGTGCCGATTGCAGGCAAACCATTGATTTTTCTTTAAAAGTGAAAACACCAATATCGCAGGCAGTAAGTACGGAGTGAGCTTGTGCCATAAGTTTCCGATCCCCAGAGGAAAAGAATAGGCATGGGTATGTGTGTCTTAAATGGCTGTCTGAAGTCAGTGAAAGGGGTAAAATTTAGCCCCGTAAAAAAGATGATCCGAAATTAATTGAAGGAAAAGGAAAGAGGAATGCCTTGGCCACTCATGGATTTTTCGGGAAGGATGCGGTCAAGGTTCTTTCGTGGGCAACACTACCATCGGGAATTGTCGCGACTCAACAAAAAAATGCGCGAGCGAGGGTGGAACCAGTCACAAAAGGGAAAAATCTGAGCCTCCGAATCGACAAAAACCCTATTGGAAGGTTCTGCCGGCGATGGTCACCCAATTGCTTAACTTACTATGAAAAAGCGAGTTGGTCGTCACGACCCCTTGTTGGGTACGGCCGGTTTCACGGCTCTCTTCGGGACTGATCTAAAACGATCGAGGTATCGAACTCCCCCAGAATCACTGGTGAAGTTACGGTTGAGAGTGAGAAAATCGGCTTTTCATTGAAAGCTTGTGTTTTCCATTGGGCTGTGATTGGTTATAGAGGTCCTTTCGTGGAGTATGTGTGCTGATCGAATCGTCTTTTTGCCGGAAAAGGATTGGTTGGAATTGAGGTGGATGATCGGATATGTCCGACTTTCGCCGCACGGATCGAGCTTGGGAAGGAGCTCGAGGTCGTGATTTCCCGTTTTGGGATCGACAAATCATGTTCGGTTCTTGGTTTTTTCGATGTTGTTTGGAAAATAGTTTTTTGGAGAAAATGTATTAATCGCCATTCGTGATCAAAATTACCTGATTCCATAAATTCCCTTTTCCCAGCCCGTGCCGGGCCTTACATTCAGCGCCAAGTCGGCCGATGGATTGCGGATCCGCTTTTCTTCCCGCATGCGTCGTGCCTTGGATTCGATCGAGGAAACATGTCGCTCATTCGTGCTCTCTATCAGCGATCCAAAGTGTTGATGATCGTGGCTTTGTTGGCCAACGTGCTCAGCGCCACCCTGGGGGTGGTCCTGATCGCCATGATCAATCAGTCCGTGGCATCGGGCGATTTTCATTTCACCGGCGGCATTCCGCTGTTCGTGGCCCTGGCCCTGGCGCTGTTCGTTTCGGGGATCGTGTCGCAGGATCTGCTCAACCGCCTCGGCGCCCATATCGTGCGCGAGCTGCGGCTGATGATGGTACGGCGGGTCCTGGCGACGCCCCTGGCGCGCATCGAGCGCATGGGCGGACACCGCATCTACACCCTGTTGACCAACGACATCGGCAACCTCTCCTGGGCCTTCGGCATGGTTCCGGTGATCGCCATGAACGCCATGATCGTGTTGATGGGATTTTTCTATCTCGGCTATTTATCGCCGATCTACCTGGCCGCGACCGTGACCCTGATCGTCGTCGGCGTCGGCGGGACCCAGCTCCTCCTGCGCCGCATGCGCGGCCTCTTCGAAGAGAACCGGCGCCGTTTCGACGAGCTGTATCGCCATTTCGGGGCCGTGGTTCACGGCGGCAAGGAATTGCGTATCAATGCCTTGCGCGAAAGGCACTTTCTCGACCGGATGTTGGGTCCGACCGCCGATCAATTGTTCCACACCGGTCTGCGTTCGGACCTGTTCGGCATCGTCAGCAACAACTGGAACAACCTGATGCTGTTCGGTATTTTGGGTACGGTCATTTTCTCGTCGCAGTGGATTTCCGGAATCGGCCTGGATGTGCTGGTGGGGTACGTGCTGACTTTGATCTACCTGCGCGGCCCGATCAGCTCCCTGGTCGGCGCCCTGCCCGCCTATACCCGTGGCCAGGTTGCCATGAAACAGTTCGAGGACCTGGATCTGATTCGCCTGGAGGATTGGCGCGAAGGGGATCAGGCCCCGCCCCAGGCCGACGAATCCAGTTGGTCGACCCTGTCGTTGCGCGACGTGACCTACCGCTACCCGGGCAACGACGACGAGTTCGCCTTCCGATTGGGTCCGCTCAGCCTGGACTTGGAACCGGGGGAACTGGTGTTCTTCATCGGGGGCAACGGCAGCGGCAAGTCCACCTTCGCCAAATTGGTGACGGGTCTGTACCAGCCGACCGGCGGAGAGATTCGCCTGGACGGGAACCCGATCGTCGAAGAGAACCGCAAGTGGTATCGCAATCATTTTACGGCCGTGTTTTCGGACTTTTATTTGTTTTCGCAAGTCCTGGCTTCTTCCGGGAGCCACGGCGAGGACGACCAGGTCGTCGCCTATCTGAAACGGCTCTGCCTGGACCACAAGGTGGAAGTGCAGGACGGCGCCTTGTCCACGACCGAGTTGTCCACCGGCCAACGCAAGCGGTTGGCCTTTTTGATGGCCTACATGGAGGACCGACCCATTTTCCTGTTCGACGAGTGGGCGGCCGACCAGGATCCCATTTTCCGCGAGATCTTCTACACCGAGCTGTTGCCGGAACTGCGGCGTCGCGGCAAGGCGGTTTTGGTGATCACGCACGACGACCGGTACTTCCACCTGGCCGATCGCCTGTTCAAGTTCGAAAACGGCCGCCCGACCCAGTTGGCGATGGGCGACCGTCCGGAGACGACCGAAATGGCGGCGGGCTAGGCGCGACAGGTGGGGCCCGACGTCGTGCGGCCGTAGGAACCCCATTCAGACGATGGGAACGCGATCGGCGGCGTGCCCGCCTCATCGGAACAGGCGGCTCTCGATGTCCCGGGCCGGCAGCGGTCGATAGTAGTAGAAGCCTTGGGCCCGATCCACGTTGAATTCCTTGCAGAGGCACTCGTGCTCCTCTGTCTCGATGCCCTCGATCACGATGTCCAGCTCCAGTGATTGGATCATGGAGATCAAACCGCGCAGCAACGAGAGCTCCTTGTGGCTCTGGTCCTTGCCGGGCATCAGCGATTTGTCGACCTTGACCACGTCGATGGGGAATTTTCGCAGATAGGAAATCGAGGAGTAACCCGTGCCGAAATCGTCGAGCGCGATGTGGCAACCCATGTCGGCGAGGTTCTGGATGGTTTGGACGTTTTGCGAACATTCGTCCAGCAAGGCGGTTTCGGTCAGTTCGAAATCCACCAGGTAGGGGTCGATGTTGTGGACCTCGAGGTGGCGTTGGATGAAGCTGGTGAGACCGACGTCCTTGAGCTGCATGGCCGAAAGGTTGATGGCCATGCGCAGCGGGTGGCCGTGGCGATCGTTCCAGCGCGCCAATTGGGCCAAAGCGTGCTCGATCACCCAGCGACCCATCTCGAGGATGAGTCCCGATTCCTCCGCCACCGGAATGAACTCCGCCGGGCTGCGGACGGCACCTTCGTAGTTCCAGCGGATCAGGGCTTCGAATCCGGAGAAGTGGCCGTCGTGCGGGTTGACGACCGGTTGGTAGTACAGTTCGAACAGGCCCTCTTCGAGCGATTGCCTCAGTTGGATTTCGGTTTGGTAGCGCTGCGAGAACTGAATCTGCATTTCGCCTTCGAAAAAACAGACCTGGTTGCGGCCCTGCTTCTTGGCGCGGTACATGGCGATATCGGCGAATTTGAACAGCTCCTCGGCGCGATCGCAATTGTCGGGACAGATCGCGATACCGATGCTGGCCCCGGTCACGATCGAGTGGTTGCCGATGATGAAGGGCTGTTTCAGGGCGGTGAGGATCCGTCGTGCCACGCGGTTCGCGTGGGAAGGGTGCTCGAGATTGGCCAAGGTGATGGCGAATTCGTCGCCGCCCAAACGGGCGAACAACTCGTTGTCGCGAAGGTACTTGCGGATGCGTTCCGTCAACGCCATCAAGAGCAGGTCGCCCACGTCGTGACCGTGGTTGTCGTTGACGTACTTGAAGTTGTCCAGGTCGATCAGGAGCAGGGCGACCTTGGAGTTGTGACGGCGGTTGTTGGCGACCGCCATTTTGAGGGACTCGTCGAAGAGGTAGCGGTTGGCGAGGCCGGTCAAAGGATCGCGTTCCGCCAGTTGCTTCACCTTTTGGTAACTCTGGAAGAGCTTGCGCTCCAATTCGAAGCGGGTTTGGGCGAACAGGATCGATCGGTGGAGGCGCGCCGGGGTGATGTCCATCTTCAACAGGAAGTCGTGAGCGCCCGCCCGCAGGCAATCCATGGCGAGGTCCTCGTCCTCGGAGGTGCTCATCATGACGATCGCCATGTAGGTGTCCTTGAATTCGTTGCGGAGCTCGAGCACCATTTCGATGCCGTCTCGTTTGGGCATTTTGTAGTCCAACAACACCACGTCGAACTGGTTCTGGCGCACCAGGTGCAGACCTTCGTCCACCGTCGGTGCCTCCATGGTGCTGCAGCCGCGGTGGTGTGCTTGAAGCGAGCGTTTGATGTGGGCTCGATCGATGGAATCGTCGTCGACGACCAAAACGTTCATGACGGTACTTCCTCCGGATCACTGGTTGCTTTGGGAAAGGGGAACTGGACGATTCTCCAGAAACCGTCCAATAGGTTGACGACATCGAGGAACCCTTTGCCCGTTTCACTCTTGATGAAGTACCCTGCGATATTGTGTTTGTAGCATTTGTTGATGTCCCGGTCGTTGTGGGAGGTGGTGAGCACGAAAACGATGCTGTCCTGGTAGGTGGGATCGTCGCGAAGCCATCGCAGGAATTCGTGGCCGTCCATGCGCGGCATCTTGATATCCATCATGATCAGGAAGGGAGCCGGAACCTGTCCCGTCGTCAGAAGTTCCTTGGCTTGTTGGCCGTCGATGGCGCGAATGATGGGATTGGCGATGCGGGCTTTGCGAAACCCGCGCTGAATGTCCATGGCGTCCACATCGTCGTCCTCGATGAGCAGCAAATGTACGTCGGCTGTTTTTTTCATATTCAACTCGCTTGTTCGGTAGGAATTGAGACGGTTCCTACTGGATTTTCATCCGCAATCTTCGGCCAGCGGACAATCATGCTGGTGCCGCGGACGCCGTCGGATTGGATGGTGATTTCACCTCCGTAGTGCCTGACGATCTTTTGGGTGATGGCCAGTCCCATGCCGCTGCCTTCCACCTGGTCGCGCGGCTTCAGGGTCTGGAACATTTCCAACGCTTTTTCCTGCAAGGCAGGCGGGATGCCTGGGCCGTCGTCGGCAACCGTGATCACGTGGTTACCGTCTTGGGATCGATACTGGACATCGATGCGACCCTGTTTTTTGTCGTGGTGTTTGATTGCATTGGAGATCAGGTTCCGCAGCATCAGCTCGAACGGCGTTCGCGGTAGGACCAGATCTACTTCGGGGGACCTGAGCGTGAAGGATTCGGAAACGCCCATCAGGTGGGCCAGATCTTCCACCATCTCGTGAAGGTTGAAGGACACCGTCGAGTAATTGGCGCGGCCGACACGGGAATACATCAGCAAATCGTCCAAGAGTTTCATCATTCTCTGAGAGCGGGACCGCAGCAGTCCCAAGTGCTCGGTCGAGTCTTCCGGAAGGATGCCGGCGCAATCCTCCTCGAGCCAGCCCACGATCTTGTGAATCGCGTTCAGGGGCGCCTTCAAGTCGTGGGAGGCGATATAGGCGAACTGATCCAGGTCTTCGTTGCTCTTCTTGAGATCGCGGTTGGTTTGCACCAATTCCTTGTTGCGGTGGCGCAACTCCTCTTGCAGTGCTTTCTCCACTTGAATATCCATGAAATGACACACCGCACAGAGCGTTTGGTCCTGTGAATCGCGGACTTGGGCCGCGGAGAGCAGGCCCCACACCAGATGACCGTCCTGACGCTTGAAGGGCGTTTCCTGAAGGAGGTTTTGGTTGTCGCCGACCAACAAACCCTCCATCTGGTGCATCAGGGTGTCCGATTTATCTCGCGGCAGGAATTGAGCAAAGTGCATCCCGATCAGGTCGTCGCGGGTGTAACCCAGCCATGAGGCCAGTGCCTCGTTGACCTCGATGAGCTGGCCGACCCGGTTCACCATCGCGAACCCCGAAGACGATGCGTGCACCGCCGCATCCAACAACGCCTGTTGTTGGGCCATCGTTTCCTCCGCGCGTGCCTTCTCGGAAAGGTCGCGGACCGTGCCGATGAAATAACGCTCGCCGTGGGAGGTCGCCTCGTTGACCGCCAGCTCGATGGGGAACACTTCTCCCGATTTTTTGGTGGCTTTGACGATGCGGCGTTTGCCGATCAGTTTCTTTTCGCCGGTGCGAAGGTAGCGCGCCACGTATTCGTCGTGCTCGCTTTTGAAGGGCTCGGGCATGAGCCGGTTGACCGTTTGTCCGATGACCTCGTCGGGCGTGTACTCGAAGATGCGCTCCGCGGTTTTGCTGAAACTGAGAACCGTGCCCCTGGGATTGATCGTGATCAGGCCTTCCATCATTTGGTCGATGGTGGTTTGGAGTTTGGTTTCGCTGTCCTTGAGGTCCTTGGTGATCGTTTCCGCCAGTCTGTCCGCTCTCTGGCCCGAATGACCGAGGATCAAGAAGAGGCAGACCAGCATGCCTTCGATCACGATGCCGCCCACCAGGATGAGGGTGGGCTGGAGGGTGCTGTAGCGCTGCCGAAAGAGTTCCGTGGTTTGAACCGCGAAGACCCAGGTACGGCCGTACATGGGGGTGGTGATCTGAGTCTGAAACAGCGGGTCGTCATCGAAATCGGCGGAATCGGAACTCAACTCGTCGTAAAGCAGATCGGCTTCGTCGAAGATGCGGATATTGACGAGGCGGTTGCGGTTTTCCAGGGTGCCTCTCATGAGCTTGTGCATGATGAACGGGGCGTAGACCATACCTTCGAACCGTTTGCGGCGCTCGGTTTCCGTGTGGATGTTGCCCTCGCGAAAGTACGGTGCATACAACAGGAATCCCGGTGTTTTCTCTTCGTCCTGGACCAATACGATCGGGGCGGTTGCCTGGACGCGACCGCTGTCACGGGCTTTCAGGGCGGCCTCGAACCGGTGGCTTTCATGGGCCATGTCCAGGCCCACTGCCTGGCGGTTGATTTCCACCGGCTCCACGTAGGCGATCGGCCAGAACGCATCCTGATCGTGGTCGGGATGGATGTGAAAATCCGGCCGATGTTCCCGTTCTTTTTCCAGGTATTTCTCCAGTTGATCGGGCGTCACCCGGTGCACCACACCGATGCCGTTGATCCCGGGAAAACGGTTTTCGATGGAGAGCGTCGTGCTGAATTCTTTCCAGACGTTGACGTCGATGTCGTGCCCGTGGGACTGGATCGCGGCGACTCCGGCCCAAAGCGCTTCTTCGTATTTTTCCATGCGCTCGATGGTGAGCGCGACAATTTGACTGGATTGGAATTCGAACTGAAGCCGCCGTCGTTCCTCGGCTTCCCGTGAGGAAATGTGCCAGGCGCCCAAGGTGAGAAGCAGGGAGGCGGTCACTACCAACCAGTGGATGGGGCCCAATTTGCCGAGATTCAGATAATCGGGAATCTTCATTTGGTCTTCGTTCCGCGCTTGTGGCGACTCTTTTCCGAGAGCCGCGCCTTGGTTCTGGCTGAGGTTGGGGTTGGCGATGGAGAGGAAGGATCTCTGAGGTAATGCGATTGCAGGGCGAAGGCGCACACGGGAGATCTGCCCATGCCGCGATTGGCCGGGTCGATTCTCATGGTCGCTGAAGGGCTTCCTCAAGTGGCTCGATTCAAATAGGGGGATTCCGTGCCATCGCGGATCCCATCGAAGAAAAGGAAAAAGCCCAAGGCTGAAGGATCTCGATGAAGTTTCGGTCGGCATCCAAGGAATGGGTGCTTTACCGAGGTGGCCCTTTTACCTAGAGTCGCTTCATCGCCTGACCACTGAGATTGGGTCTCGCCTTTGGTTTTGTGGTCCTAACGGCTGTTTGAAGCTTGTTCTTTAATTTTTTATTTTATTTTTTTATCTATAGTAACTGTCTTGACTCTTAAAAAAGAAATAACCAGGGATAGATGTGAAGAGTATGTTTTTGGATCTGGTAACTCTGGTGCGCTTACATGATTTGGCGAAAAATGTCGAATTTTCTCTTGTGAGGAGGGCTGGCTTCCCCTGGCGCGGGTACCGGCCCTCCCGGTTCTCGATTAATGATCGAAGCTCATGGTGCGACCCGTGGGGCCGTCGTATTCGACCGGATGGGCCGCGATCCAGGCATCCACCTTTCCGCGCGGCACCCGTGCCACGGCCGCTTCTTCGGCCTCCGTGTCCCAGTAGGTGACGTAGGCGAATTCACCGTGCACGCCCACCTGGCGTTTCAGTCGTTCTCCATTCCATTCCTTTTTCACGACCTCGCCCTTGGGGGTCAGGGTCAGGAACCAATTCGTGTCGTCCGGTTTGCCGCGCCAGCGATCGACGATCAGGTTGCCGTCGGGGGCCAGGGTGAGGGAACGAATCGCGGGGAACTGTTCGGGGTAGATCTTGGTCCACTTGGTGCTGGCGCTGTGGCGTCCCTCGGTGTTTTCCTTGAATTTCGCTTCGGCCCAGTCTTCGTCGAATGGGATTCGCTTCACTTTGTGCTGGATGGTCTGAACGATTTTCTTTTGGTCGAGGTCGATCACCTGGATTTTCAAATCGTGGACGTCGGTGAGGTAGATGCGGGTCCCATCGGTGCTCGGCACGATCCGCGGTCGGGTGCGAATGGGATTGTAGACGCCGATACTTTCAGTGCCGTTGTTGGTGACGGAAAAGCCTTGGTCGTTGCCGACATCCGCGACGGTACAGAGGGTGGTCACCGTTTCGAAGGTTTCATCGGCCCAGACCAGTTCGTTCTTCTCGACGGCCTCGCCGAAGTTCTGCCAGGTGCCGTAGACCCACCCGCTGCGGACCTTGATCAATTCCAGGCCTCGGTTGGGGGCCGACCAGCGTTTCACGAACTTGCCCTTCTCGTCGAAGAGGCTGATCTGGCCGTTGTTGACGTCGAACACGTAGAGTTGGCGATCCTGGACCCACATCTGGTCCGGATAGATGAATTCGCCGGGGCCTTCGCCCTTGCCGCCGATGGTTTTGCGAAGGGTGCCGTCGGGCCCGTAAAAGCGGATGGTCGCTTCGGGGAAGGCCAGCACGTACAGCGAGCCGTCTTCGGAAACGAGGGCTTCACTGAGGCGCAGGGGTTGGTAGACGCCGGTTTCGGTGAAATGGGTCGCATCGATGGCGAGCATGCCAACTAAGAGAATGAGGGTCATGTTGTTCTCCCGGGTCGAAATGGAAATGGGGTTCTAATGTAGATAGTCGTTCGCAACCCGGAAAAAGTGGTTCGCATCATCGAAAAAATTTAAAAACGGTGGATTGACCGCGACGCCAACCGGGATGTCGCCTGGCTGTTCAATCCCTGGGGGGTTTCTTGAAAAGAAGTGTTTTGTCCACGAATCACACGACAGGACACGAATAGGATACTCCCGGCCTCGATCTCCAGGTCATCAGAGACGTTTCTCGGGAACCGGGAAGTCCCTGTCCACTAAAAACACGAAAAAACACGAACAGGATACTCCGGAGATTGCCTCTGCAGTGAATCGATCGGTTTTTCGAGTAAGGGCTAAGTATACATCTTGTTACTTACCAGAATGTTATACCTGTAAGCCGAGGTTGGTCCATCAGCTCCCAGCAAACCAATCTGCCAGCCCGGGAACGCGAGGGTCGAAGAAGGGTTTTTCGTGTTTTTTCGTGTATTTAGTGGACAGCCTTTTTGATGTCCGAGACCTGACGCCTGATCGCTGAAACCGGGCCCATCCAGACGAGCCAACACGGCACCGTTTCTGGATGGGCACCGATTAGAAGAAAAGCGATTTCCGTTGTTCCTGTTTGACCAACTTGTTGTATCGCTTGGTGAGTGATTCGAGATTTCGCTCGAGAGGACCCATACCGTTGCAATTCAAGTCGTGGATTTTCTCGGTGATCTTGGATTTGGCGGTACTCGTATCGTGGTATTTCACGTCGCCATTGAGGGCCAGAACCTGTTCATCCTCGTTGAGCCGCTTGAGGATGTCGCTCTCGTTTAGGGTGATCGCTTTTTTAAATTTCTCCAAATGGTCCATTTGTTCCTTGACGGGCTTCATCTTATCTTGGATGTCTTTCATTTCCTTTTCGAGTTGGTCAATGAGGCCCTTGTTGGTGTCGTCGTCGAACGAGTCGATGTCCGATTCCTTGGATCGCGTCAGGTGTTGCGGCATGCCGATTTCGACGGAGTAATGCTCCATTTTGCCAATCGGGAGTTTCTGTCCCATGGTGTTCTGCTCCATCGTGTTCATGTCTTTCATCACGAAGCCATCCTTCTGGCGGTCCACCACCACGCTGAAGGGATCCAACAGGCCGCCGCCGTCCTTGTCTTTCGGTTTGTAGAAGGTGTCGCCGCTGTAGCCGTCGTTGACGCTCACGCCTTGAAGGCCCATACCGAACTTCGATTTCATCGACTCTTTTTTCACCCCGCCCGAGGAAACGGTCAGGAGGTCGGGCTTTTGTTCTTTGGACAGATTTTTGTCGACGAAATCGTGGTAAAACCCGGAGCTGTAGTCCAGACAGATGCCGACCCCGATCGTGACTTCGTTTTTTTGGGATTGAAACAGGTAGTCTTGGGGTTTGAGACCGGACTTTTTCGTTTTGTCCAAAACCTGCTTTTTGGAATCACTGGGATTGGTCTTGGTCTTCTGGGACTGGGCCAGGTGGTGGGGGAAGTCCTCCTTCAGTCTGCGATTGAATCTTTCCCCCTCGTGAGATTGGTCGTTGTAGATCTTCAAGTCGATTTCCGACATGGAGGCTTTGGGGACCAACTTCATTTTGCCCTCGGGCCCGCCTTCCAAGACGATGGCCTGGTTGCTGACGGTTTTGAAGGCGGTACTCTTGTCCCCGATACTCATTTTGATACTGGCCCGCTTGCAGGCTTTGAAATGAAACTGGCGAGCCTTGTCTTCCATGGAGAAGGGTGCCACGGTGGTGCGATAGAACTTCAACAGCGATTTGACGTTCTTCACCTTCTTGCCACCCTTCAGGAAGAGCTTCTTGAGACCCTCGAGGTCTTCGGTTTTCATGCCGTTGATTTGGTCGTTTGTCAGAAAGGGCTTCATGAACTTTTTCAGCTCTTTTTTCGCCTTTTGTTCGTCCGGTTCGTTCATGGCGCTGACAAAGGCCTCTAAATGGCTGTCCTTGACCTTGCACTTGCTACTCAGAAGGAACAGCGAGTTTTGAAATGCCTCTTCGTTCTGGAGGCACTCCTTGACGTCGGAAATGGCTTTTTGAAGCAGTACGCTTCGGTCGGTGTCCGAATTGTCGTTTTTCAGCAACTCTCCCAAGGCCTTACCTACGGAGGCCAAGAGCATGCGTTCCTTCGAGTCGGCCTTGTCGTAGTTCTCCTCCTTCAGACTGGTGGCCGCCTCGTAGGCCTTCTCGAGTGCTTTGTCTTCCAAGCCCAAGACGTCTTTGAATGCCTCCTGAATGGTTTCGATATCCGAGGACTCGAGCGGCTTGATCGATTCGGGCTGGTCCTGGGTCATGATGGTGCCCAGCAGGAACACCGTATTTTTGAACTTCTCGTCCTTGGCCTTCTCCTGGATGTATTGCAGGGTTTGGGTCTTCAGGTCTTCATCGCAGAAATCGCCGAACTTGCTCCAAAAGAATTCCGGCAGGGTGAAGATCTTCACCGTGCCCTTACGCTGGTCGACCATGTTGTTGTCCATCAGGTCGCCGTAGGCCTTGAATACTTTGTCCGCTTTGAGCTTCATGTTGTCGAGGTTGTTCTCGAGGTTGGGTTTTTCGACGGTATCGACGCGGAATTGAACGACCTGCATGCGTTTGGTCGTTTTGCGAATCTCGGTTTTGATCGTCGGTTTCTTGGGAGACTTCCTCTTTTTGGACTTTTTGCTGAGCTTGGGGGACTTGTCCTTCGAGACTTCCTTGCTGCCCGATTTCGATTTGCGCACCTTCTTCGATTTGGTCAGGTTCTTGTTCTCGAGAGAAGGGGTCTTGTCCACATTCTTTGACCTGATCTTTTTGGGTTTCGTTTTGTGGTCTTTTCTTTTGTTCCGGGTTCTGGAGCGGGTCTTGGAGGGGCGAGTGCTGATCGTTGGATCCTGGGAAGTCTGAACTTTTGAACGGGACGAAACGGGACTGGACATACGAAAACTCCTTTTAACCTAAAGTGTGCGATTCGGGTGGATGTTATCGTGCAAGATGTTGGAGCGAAACGTGTTGGGGCGAGCGGAACCGTACTTGGAAAGTACGTTGAGCATCGCCACAATACGTTGCAGCCCAGCAGGTTGTGCGGGGTTCGGCCATCCGATAACGCCGCCAAGAATCGCTCAATTTAGGTTTTGATCAATTCATCACGGGTTCGATTAGGCGAAGTGCATGATATTCACGAGCCGACCGGGTTCCGGTGAAGGGATTTCCCATGGCTGGGGATCCGGGTCTTGACCGGTCGTCTCGGCGTAGGCGGTCCCGTCCGCGTCGAATGCGTTGGACCCATCCGGGGCGGGCGTGTCGTCGAGGGCGTGAAGTTGGAGTTGCATTTTCAATTGGTTGGCGATACGACCGAACTCGGTGAGCAAGGTGTCGAACGATTCGAAGTCCTGGTTTTCCAATTCGATCGCATTGCCGTACTGGAGCTCGCCGGACTGGGGATCCAGGGAAATGGCGCCGCCCTTCATGTCGTCTTGAAACAGGTTGAGGGTCAGCGCGAACTCGAGCATGCGTTCCGGGAATTCCCCAGATGCGGGGATGAGCGGGATGCTGACGTACAGACTGTCGCCATCGGGCAACAGATCCAAGTCCAGATCCAAGTCGTCCTCCGTCGTAAAAGAGCAATTTCCTTCCGGATCCAAGTACAGGCCGCCAATGACTTCTTCACCGATTTGCGATAACCACTGGTTTACTTTATCTGTATAGTGTTGCATGGATAATGTACCTTTCCATAATGCTCGATCCTTTAAGCGAATCGAGGTTACCGACACCTTTTAGGGCTAGTATGGAAATCTGAAACTGATGCCGTGGGTTGAATATTGAGATAGCGATATAGATCTGTCAGGGCATTGGGAGGGATAGTGAAGAATAGGAGCAGGTCTCGTTGGTTCGCTGAGTAATGTCTAAAATCATTGTGAAGAAAAAATGGTGAAAAAATGCAGGCAATGAGGAAACTTTCGCCCGATACTCATTGAACCTGCCGGTTCAATCCGTTTTGGTATCCAATGATATAAACGATGGAATGTTGTAATGAGCTGTAAAATATAGGGTTCTTTTCAAATTTTTATTATTCGAATCAAGAGATGGATGAGTTCGTTTTGCGCATTTCAAACGAGGGAAAACCGTCTTCGTGAAGGGTGATGATGTATATTTGTGTAACATGGATCACAAAATAGTGGCGGCACCAGTTGTACTGGAACTTTGAGAACATATGACATGCAGTGGTCCATGATTCACGATCGGTGTTCGGAATTGGCGAGCTGGTTTTTTTCCACAGGCTTTTCAGGGATCAGGGATATGGCGCATCGGTATTCTGGTCATCATGACTTAGAAAAGAAAATCAGGAATACCCGAACCAAGGAAATCCGAAAAAAACAATAGGCCCTGACCAAGTGTTTTCCCAATCCTGGTTTCCTCGGTTCATGGTTTCCAGATTTGCATCGCGGAGGGATTCGCCTGTACCCGCTCGAGGATGTGCCACCGTTCCAACTTGGGCTGTGCACTTAGGTCCCACCAGGCTCTCTTCGCCTTGAAACAAAATGGTGTATTCAACCTGATGTGGGTCTTGCCGTCGTCAAATCTTGATCGGGAAGGCAGGAATGATCGAAACCATGAAAACCTGGGTCATGATGTGACACCAAATGACGATCCTTTCCTGGTTTCCGATTTTCCTGGGTTTCTGTTTTATTTTTCGGATGAATGACCCATGGCCCTTCGTCAGAAACCAGGTGTGTTGTTTCTTTCTCGAAATCGAGGGAGTTTGCCCGCTGGTGCGCGGCTCTTATGGAATTAACTCTGTAAAATTCGAAGATAAAGATAAAAACCTAAACAGGCGGATGTGCGGGGAGTTCGTCGAAAAATGTCGGCCCGGCGGGCCAACTTACTGCAACGACGCCCCTCTCACAAATGCGGGAACTCCCAAACGATTCGCTTCGATTAGTTACCCACCTGAAACCCGGGCCCCCGGCCTGGGCAACGACTCTGTGGTAAAAATACCTCCTCCACCCACGCCTCCGACTCCGCCACCGCATACATTTTTTTTACAACTCTCTGAGGCCGCGATGACAATCCCCGCGGTATCCGCGCCTATACTGGAACCAAGCCTGACAGGTCCATTCCCCGGGAAGCGAACGGAACCGGCGCGGTCGGCCGCGAATTCGACCGCGCATCAACCCAATCGCCTTGCGATTGACCACTAGGAGAAATTCCATGATGCCGTGCTTCAGTGCCCTGCTCCCGTATCTCTTCCAGGTAAGTCTCGTCTTTGGTGGTGCCGCCTGTTTCGGCTACATGCCCAATTCCGGAAACGACGACCTGGTGCTGCGCGTCGAAAGTGAATATGAAAAAGTGTTGGAGGGTCCGCGCAGCAAGGTGTTCATCAAGGTTGCCTTGGATGCGCCCGCCACCGCCACCATCCGGCAGCGTCCCGATGTCAATTTGGCCCTGGTCCTCGATCGATCCGGTTCGATGAAGGGTCGCAAATTGCGCGAAGCCAAGCAGGGCGCCGTCCAGGCCGTCTATAGGCTCAACCCTTCCGATGTCTTCGCGCTCGTCGCCTACGAATCCACCGCCCAAACCCTGGTGCCCGCGACCCGGCTGGACGACATGAACAGCGTGCTGCAGGCCATCGAAGGCATTCAGATCGGCCAATCCACGGCGATTTTTGCCGGTGTCAGTCTCGGTGCCGCCGAAGTTCGCAAGAACATCGGAATGAGCGCCGTCCACCGCATCGTGTTGCTATCGGACGGCATCGCCAACGTGGGTCCCTCTTCGCCGGAAGACATGGTGCGACTGGGTGTCGCGCTCGGCAAGGAAGGCATTTCGGTCAGCACGGTCGGCATCGGCGACGACTACAACGAAGATGTGATGACGGCCCTGTCCCAAACCAGCGAGGGCAACACCTACTACGTGAAAAACGTGGAGGAACTGGTCGGTATCTTTTCGCGCGAATTGGGAGACGTATTGAGCGTGTACGCCCGTGACATCAGCGTTCGGGTCCTGTTTCCCAAGGGGGTTCGGCCCCTGAGCATCGTCAACCACAAAGGCACGATCGCGGGCAACGAGGCGTTGGTGGCGATCAACCAGCTCTACGGCGGGCAAGAGAAATTCCTCCTCTTCGAATGCGAAGTGCTCAACGCCACCGCCGGTGAACGGCGCAGCATCGCGGAAGCGCGGGTATCGTACACCCACGCCGGCACCAAACGGAGCCACCACCTTACGAATAGCCTGGCCATTCGGGTCACCTCCTCGCAAAACGCGGTCCTGGCCTCCGCCAACACGGCCGTCATTCGCGACAACGCCGTTTTTCAAAACACCTACGTCGTCGATCAGGCCATTCAACTGGCCGACGAGGGCAAGGAAGCGCAGGCCGTCGACGAATTGATCAAAGGCAGCAAGGCCCTGGAACAGTTGGGCAAGATCAACAAGGATCCGGCCCTGTTGAAGAAGTCCAAGGAAATGGAGTCCTATGCCCAGTCCATCGAGCAGCGCGGTATGGACAAACGCACCCGCAAGGAACTGCGCACCACCAACGTGCAGGAGAAGACCCAGCAGAAGATACTCCCGAAATTGCCGCGCTCTTCCGTGCCGGATCAACCGGAGAAGAAAGATCTTCCAAAGAAACAGCAAACCCAAAACCAGACACCCGAGCGGAAGAAATGAAACCGGGGATGGGGTCCTGGGGGGATCGAGGTCGTCGGTCCCCGCCATTTCCGGAGACCGCTTCCGCGGCGAGTGTGCGATGATCGAAGCCGACCTCCTGCGACACCCGATGTCAGCAAACCAGCGAGCGGCCCTCGAGCCGTCTTCGTCTTGCGAGCCGTGCCGATGTCCAAAAAATCGTGGTTGATGTACATGACGATGCTGTTGGGACCCGCGTTGGCCATCGGCATCGGGGCCCTGGTCCTGCTGGATCGCGAGGCCGATCGGTGGGGCGACCAGCTTCGCCGGGACGCGGCGTTTCGGGCCGGCGTCATGGCCGAAGATCTTTCGGCCGCGCTTGCCGTCCAGCGCGAGCCCCTGTTGGATCATTTGCGCGGCCTGGCCGGCGCCGACCTGGGCAGCGAGCTGGCCCGCTGGGAAGCTCGGGAGCCACTGGTGCGCAACCTCTTCGTCTGGCAACGGAACAGCGGGTTGCTGTACCCGGCACCCGAGCCCTCCACCAAGACGCCGGGTTTCGCCGATTGGCGACCGGCCTCGCGCGAACAGCAGCGCTTCATGCAGCGGTACGACTCCCTGTTTTCCGGCATTCGCGATTGGGATGTGGTCGGTGGCGGCGAATCGCAGGGCCAAACCGGCGCCTCGCTGTTGCCCAGTCAGAACCTGAAATCCCTGGATGACGGGCAGGACCGGCGCGGTTGGAAGTTCTGGTACTGGGAGGATCGACCCTACCTGCTGGGATGGATCCAATTACCGCACAACGATCTGGTGCTGGGGGTCGAGGTGGAGTTCGTGTACCTCCTCTCGCGGGTGTTGCCGGCTTTCAAGTCGAGCGACTACGCCGGCCATGGATTCGCGCTGGTCGATGCCAGCGGCCAGATCGTCCACGCCGTCGGGAACCTCGGCGGGGACGTGGCGAAACCCGATGTGTTCGTGCCCGTCGGCGAGCAACTACCCAATTGGCAGGTGGGCGTCTTTCTGGAGCCCACCGGGTCGCAACCGGGTCGCGCCTTCTTCTGGACGGCGTTGGTCGTGGTCCTGCTGCTGGTGGGCGCCACGGTGACCGGCGGGCTGGCCCTGATCCGCCAGACCCAACGCGGCATGCTGGAAACCCGCCAAAAGAGCAACTTCGTGTCCAACGTCTCCCACGAACTGCGTTCACCGTTGACGACGATCCGCATGTACACCGAAATGCTGGCCGAGGGCCGGGTCACCAAGGAAGCGCGACGGCGCCACTACCTCGAGGTCGTCGTGGACGAGAGTCGGCGCCTTTCGCGGCTGGTGGACAACGTGCTGACGTTCAGCCGGCTGGAGCGGGGCAAACAACGCTACCAGACCCACCGGGTCGACATCGCCGAAACCCTCGAGCGACAGCTCGATACCCAACTTCCAAGGCTCGATCAGGCCGGCATTCCGGTCGCGTTCCACCTGGAGCCCTGCTGGGTGCGCGTCGACGTGGACGCCCTGGAACAGGTGTTCCTGAACCTGATCGACAACGCCGCCAAATACGGGCCGCTGCCCGAGCAGGAGCGCCAAAACCGCATCGACATCCGGCTGAAGAAGGATCGGGACAGGCTGGAAATCTGGGTGGAGGACCGGGGCCGCGGTATCGATCCCGGAAATCGCGAGAAAATCTTCGAAAATTATTTTCGCGGCGACGAGGCACTGACGGCCGACCAGAGCGGGTCGGGCATCGGCTTGAGTGTGGCCCGCGCCTTGATGCGCGCCATGGGCGGCGACGTGCGCTACGAGTCGCGTGCGGACGGAGGCAGCCGGTTCATCATGGTTCTGGCCTTGGCCTCCGAAGACATCGATCGCGCCGAGGCGGGCAACGCGACCCCGGTCGATCTCGAAAAGGAGCGGGCACCATGAGTCAGGTACGCATACTGATCGCCGAGGATGACGAGCACATCCGCGGCGGCCTTGCGGATATGATCGAAAGCGAGGGCTGGGACGCGGAAACGGCGGCGGACGGCACCGAAGCCCTGGCCAAGGCCCTTCAAGGCGGCTTCGACCTGGTGATGCTCGACGTGATGATGCCTGGCAAGAGTGGCTACGACGTCTGCCGCGAGCTGCGCGCCCAGGATCCCCACACGCCGATTTTGATGCTGACGGCCAAGGGGGCGGAGATCGACAAGGTCGTCGGCCTGCGACTGGGTGCCGACGACTACCTCACCAAACCTTTCGGTATCCACGAGTTGTTGGCGCGCATCCAGGCCCTGTTGCGCCGGGCGAAGTTGGCCGAATCGCCACGGGACTCGGATCGAGCCATCCCGTTTCGATTCGCCGACTTGGAAGTCGATCCCAGTTGCATGATCGGTCAGGGCCGCGAACTGGAAGTCCACTTCACCGAACGGGAGCTGCACCTGATGCGCTGTTTCGCCAGCGCACCCGGCCGCGTGTGGCGTCGCGACGAATTGCTGGAAGAAGTCTGGGGCATGGCCTACCAGGGGACCACCCGCACCTTGGACCAGCACATCGCCCAACTGCGCAAGAAGGTCGAGCCCCGTCCCTCGGCACCCCGTTTCATCACCACGGTCCACGGAGTGGGCTACCAGTACCACGAGTGAAATGCCGGTACGACTTTTTTGGTGGAGATAACTCTTTTGAAACAAGTGTGCTGAGTTCTTTTCTTTCAAAAACGCCTCGAATTGATACAGGTTTTTCCCGCCTTTTCGGTTTTCCATGGTGAAGAGGGAAGGGCAGCCTCGAGACGGCCGCCCGCCTCTACCAATCATGGTCGGTCGGGGTCGCTTCGACGATGCCGCCAGGGCCGAAACCGAAAGGAAGGAAGATCATGCGTGAGCATTGGAATACGGTCAATCAGTGGCTCTCCCAATTTGGCGGAGACGGAATGGCGGCATTGGCATTGGACGCCGACGGCAGTTGTGCGGTCGGTAGCGAGGGTTTCGAGGTACACCTGCACGCGCTCTCCAATGACGAGGAGCTGTACGTGCGGGTGAACCTGTTGGCGTGTCCCGCGGATGGACAGGAGCAGTTGTTCGAACACGCCCTGATCCTGAACAAGTATCAAGAGGAAATGGGCGGTCGCGCCATCGGCTTCGACGCCGACAGCGGCGATTTGACGCTGTGCTCGAACCTGACCGTCGGGGAACACGATTTCGAAGGGTTCGAAGCCCATCTCATGCACTCGATCGAAATCGCCGGGCGCCTCAAGCAGCAGTTGGAAGTCGAAGCGGTCAACCAGGACCATGGCGGTCGCGCGGTTGACACGGCGCATCGCATTTCCCATCAGGTGGGCTTGACCGCCGAAGATTCCGATGCCTCGTCGCGTGGTGGCGCTTCGGCTTTCCAGCATTCCCAAACGGGTCCGATGCTGAGCTTCGTGTAATCGCGGTGGGGTGCGTTTCCCGTGCGGTGCCGACCTACGTTCATCTTCGCCCTGGCGGTAGCCGCCTCGCGAAGATGATCGTGCCGCTACTCCCGCTCAGCCGGTCGTTGCAGGCCATCCGGCACGAGCCGGCGCAGCAGGTCCAGATCGAATCGTTTGGGCCGGGTGAGGTCCTGGTTCGGGGGAGGTTCGGCGAAGCGGAAGTCGCCGATCGGTTCCATTTCGTAATGCGGCGCCGGAACCAGGCCCACACCGTCGAGCCGATACCCGAAGTAGAAAAGCGAGCGGTGCAGCCATTGGTTCATGGTCTGCCTGCTCTCGCTCTGTTTCTGGTAGGTCTCGAGTTTCGTCAGGTCCAAGAACACCACGCTTCCATCTGGGTTGTTGGTGGCCAGAACCTTGTCACCAGGCATCAACGCGAAAAACGGGAATGTCGGAGTGCCTCGCTTGATTTCGGCCAATGCACGCCGAGTTGCCGGGTTCCACAACCGAAAGTAACCATCGAAGGAGTGCGTGATCAGTCTTTCTCCCTGCTGAATAAAGGAGACCCAGGCGTAGTTTTCGTCCTGTCCCGGAAGTATGGTTTTCACTTTTTGAGTGCCGATATCCCATAGTTTGACCAACCCATCGGAATTTCCGATCGCCACGATTCGGTCGTCCGGTGACAGGTCGGCGCCTTCGACCCCGCTTCTGACGTCCTGATAGGATGCGACCAGAGCTCGTTTCGCCACATCCCAGACAAAGACTTCGCCATAGGGCGTCCACGAGAGGAGAAAGTGGCCATCCGAGGAAAAGCCGATATCGATGATTTGGGTGTCGTGGCCGGGGAGCCTTCCCGTCTCAGTGCCCTCGCGTGGATCCCAGAGAATGATCTGCCCGTCCGCGGAACTACTGGCAAGGGTTCGACCGTCGGGTGTAAACGTTACGTCTTCGACGGTGTCGGCGTGACCCTCGAGCGAAAACAGTTCTCGACCCTGTTGGCGATCCCATATCTTGATGGTCCGGTCTGCGGATGCCGTGGCGAGCAGTGATCCATCTGGAGAGAACGACATCTGCATGATGGTCTTCCCTCCGTGCCCGGGAAGGATCTGGTGGGGACGACGTTCCTTCAGTGACCAAATCGTGACCCGCTGCGTCTCGTCGACGGTGGCGAGCCAATGGGCATCGGGCGAAAAGACCATATCGGTCAATTGGCCGAACGGTAGGTCGAGTGCATTTGGGATGGGTCGCTGTTCCAGGTCCCAGGTTTGGATGGAACCGCTCTCCGCAACGGCGATCAACGTGCTGGCGTCCGGAGAGAACAGGAGGTTGGAAATCGCACTGATTTTGCCGGCCATGACCATCTCGAGCCGCCAATTCGAAGTGGACCAGAGCCGAATGACATCGTCGTTTCCGACGGTAGCCAGCATGGTACCGTCCGGTGAGAACGTGGACAAATAGACCTGGGCCGAATAGGGGATCCTGTGAATGCGTTCCCCTTTGGCCACATCCCAAATCGTGAACGCCTTTTCATTGACCGCGTTGACCATCAGCGCGCCATTCGGCGACAAAGCGGTATGGTAAACCGTTCCCAAATTGTCATCAGCCTCGAGAAGGGGCGTACGATCACGCAGGTTCCAAACCGTCGTAAATCCGTGGAAAGAACTGGATGCCAGGTACCGCCCATCCGATGAAAACGCGATCTTCATGATGTCGGACTGGTGGGCCTGCAGCGTTTCGTAGGGCACCTTCGTCGGTTTGGTCGGCGTTTCGCCCGGTCGTTGGAAAGCTTCGAATATGGCTTGCATCGACCAAATCTGGAGGATGCCTCTGGACCCGCCCGCAATCAAATAGCGACCATCTGGAGAGATGAGCGCGTGGTTCAGGTTACCCGCCTCGAACGACAGGGTACCGAGTAACGCGCGCCTGTCCACGGACCAGAACTTGATGAATCCATCGAAGCATCCGGAGGCGAGAAAGCGATCGTCCGGTGAGAAACTCACGTTAAGGACTTCGCTCGGATGGCCGGAAAGCTGTCCTAGTTTTGTCCCGTTGGTTACATTCCAGAGATCCACCTGTCTCTCGCTGGTGCCCACCGCCAGCAAACGCCCGTCTTTGGAGAGCGCCGAGCTCATGTTCGAACCGGCGTGGCCGGCGAGCTTGGCCGCAGGTCGGCCTTGCGCGACATCCCATAGAGACCAATCGCCGCCGGTGACCGAAAGAAAGGTACCGTCGGGATGGACCGCCAACTGAAACCCCATGTCGAGATCCTTCAGCCGGGAGGGAATGTCGCCGTTCATTTCGTGGGCGGTAATGGAGAGAGGTTCGCCGCCCGCGAGTCGGGTGCGATGAGGGACATCCCAAATGGATAGGCCGCCGCTTGTGTCGAAGATCGCCAATCGCTTTCCGTCGGGAAACGGCGCGAGCGTTGCCGGTTGACCCGAGCGATGGAAATCGAGCCGTTCGCGCTTGCCGCCTGAATAATCCCACTGAAATAGAGAGCCGTCTTCGTGGGAGACGAACCAGGCATCGTTCATGGCGCAGACATCGGAAATGGGTCCATGGTCCCCGGAGGTGATCGTTTTGAAATCCGGCTCGGCGATCCCATCGATTTGCAGCGATCCTGCCGCGGAGGCCCAGGCGGCGAGGCTGCCGTCCTCCGAAATCGCCAGAGCGGTGGCTGGCCCGTTCGTCCGGGGTGGAACGATGCGGGGTTGTTCGGGTACGAAATGGTCTCCGTCGAATCGCCAAATGCGGAGGGTGCCGCTTTCGGCCAGCGAAACCAGAAAGCGTCCATCGGGGGACCAGGCGAGGTCCACGACCGGCTCTCCGTGATCCAAGTTGTGGATCGGATCTTGGGAATGTCCCGATCGGAAGGTAGGTCGCCAAAGGAGAAGGGATCGGTCATCGCCGGCAGAGGCCAACAGTTGTGGCGTGTTCTCTTCTTTGCCGGGCCTGAATGCCAGAGCGCGAATCGGTAACTGGTGACCCGTGAGTACGCCGGCCTGGCCTCCATGGTGCAAATCCATCAGGTGGATGTCGTGGTCGCCGCCGGCAAGGGCGAGGACGCGGCCATCGTCACCGAACGCGGCGCGACGCACGCCGTAATGCGCCGGCGAGGTCCACATCAGGCGCGCCGCATCGACCATGGCGGGATGGCTCAAGCGGCCGACGGCGGAGGGGAGGTTCGTCCCAGCGGGCACCTCCATCGAGAGTGCGGCCAGGGTGTAGAGCCAGGATTCGGTGGGGTTTTGCTGATCCAAGGCGGCCTGCGATTTCTGGTCGTACATGTGGGCCAGGCTCAGGTTGCTCTCGAGGCGCTCCCGTTCGGCGACTTGCTGTGCCGCTTCGGCCCGCTCCTTTGCGCGACTCGCCTGGAAAAAAGCGTTGAGGGCCAGCGCGGCGAGCAGCAACGCCAGGACGGTGGCCGCGAAGGCCTGGTTGCGACGTCTTTTCAAACGCGCGGCCGCGGCCTCCTTGGCGCGCGCCTCGCGCGCCGCCAGCTCGACCCCTTCGGCCACGTAGCTTTTTTCCAGCGTGCCCAAGTGGCGTTCCTCGCGATCGACCAACTCCTTCATCTGTTCCAGCGGGCCGCCCCGCAACAGGAGGTCCTCGCCGCGTCCGCCCTGGTCCCAGAGGTGTGCGTTCTGGCGCAGCCGATCCAGCAGGCGCGCGGTTTCGCGGTCCTCCGTCATCCAGGCCGCGATCGGCTGCCAGTTGCCGATCAGGGCTTCGTGGGCCACGTCGACCAGGTCTCGCCCGCGTTCGGTATCGCGATAGGCGGTCAGCAGGCGCGCATCGGTCCAGCGCTGAACCAGGGCCTCGGCATCGTTGGAGGACGGACCCACCGCCAGCAGTTCTTCCCGCGTGGCGCGGCGCCGCGTGTCCCTGGTGCCTTCTCCGGGTTGGATCAGGCACAGCACGAACATCTTGCGCAGGGTGGCGCGGGCGGTCTGGTCCAGGACCGCGTATTCGGCGTCCGCGCGTTTGGTGAGGGCACCCTGAATGCCGCCGATCTCGTCGTAGGCCGCCTGGGTCATGGTGCCGTCGCGCTGTCGTTCGTAGAGCTCCAACAGCGCGTGTTCCAAGAGGGGCAGGTCACTGGGGTGTTCGGCCACATCGTCGAGGATCCGATCCAGCAGGCCTTCTTCCAGGCGGAGGCCCGCCAGGCGGGTCGGCGCGGCGATGGCGCGTGCGTAGTCCTCGCGTTTCATGGGCGGGACCTGTAGCGAACTTTCCAGAAAATGGGTGTTGAGATCGGGGTAGGCCGCGCATTTCCCCAAAAAATCGGAGCGCATGGTGACCAGGATCTTGACCGCCGCCTCGGGGGCGTCGACCATGCGGCACAGCACCTCGATGAAGGCCGCCGTCTTGGCCTGGTTTTTGGCCAGCGAGAAGACCTCCTCGAACTGGTCGATCACCAGCACCAGTCCGCACCAAGGCCCCGCCGAGACCAGTTCGTGGCCGATGAAGCCGCCGGCCGCGGGGTCCTGTTCGATGCGCTCCTTCAGCGATGCCGCGGCGATGTCCATCCCGGCCTGGACGAACAGGCGTTGCAGGGCGAAGGTCAGCTCCTCGAGCGGGTTTTGGGTGGGCGTGATCAGCAGAATGGCCTGGTCGCGCCGGCGAAGGACCGGCAGCACACCGGCCTGCACGATGGACGATTTGCCGCTGCCGGATGGGCCCAACAGGGCGCAGAACCGTTCCTGCGCCATCTTCTGCAACAGGCGTTGGGTGATCGATTCGCGACCGAAAAAAATGGCCGCATCCTGTTCGCGAAAGACCTGAAGGCCGCGGAAGGGGCACACGCCGGTGGGCTCCGCGGGCGCCTCGGCCTCCAGGCGGGCTTCCCGAATGGTCGCCCGAAGGCGCTCGATGCCCCCGGCATGGAAACCCTCGGGGAAGGTGAACCAGGTGCGTTCCCGCAAAAAGGAGGGCAGCCGCGATTGTTTTTCCGGGAACGGCGCGCCTGGCAGCAGGATCGGCACGATGCGCAGGGACTGGGCGCGGAAGGCGAGCGCATCGCGAATCGCGGGCTCGTGCTTCCAGGGTTGGTCGTCCGTCGAGCCCAGGCAGACCAGGCAGGTGTGCGTTTCGTCCAGTGCGGCCAGCCTCGCGTGCAGCGGGTCGCCATCGGCCGGGACCCGTTCGCTCTCCTCCCAAACCTCGATCGAGCCCGTCTCGCGCAGCCGATCCACCAGGTCCCGGACCCGCATGCGCTCGGTCGGGTGATACCACATCAGCGCGTCGAAGGATCGCTCGGTGGCGGTGGCGCTTTTGGCGGCGTTCGGCAGGATGGCCAACACCCGGTCCAAATCGCGGATCATGGCTTCCGCATCGGGGTAGCGCTGCTCCGGATCCCATTCCGTCGCCGTGCGCAACACGTAACCCAGCGCTTCCGGCACCGTTTCGTGGGCCGGCTCGGTTTCGGCGGTGTGCGACGGGTCCGCTTCGTTTTCATTGTCGGGTTCACTGTCGGGTTCGCGTCGCCGGCCCTCCGACATCAGCCGCGAGATCATGTGCTGCGGCGATCGCCCCATGTGCGCTGGCGAGACGCCGCAGAGCAACTGCAGCAACACCAGGCCCAGTGCGTAGATATCGGCGGTTTGGTTGACCGGCCTACCCGCCTGCTGCTCGGGCGAGGCGTATTCCGGCGTCATGGGCGACAGGCCGCTCTGGCCTTCGAGTTCGTGGGAGAATGCGGCGATACCGAAGTCCAGCAGTTTGGGTTCCGGGTGCGTGTCGCTCGCGCCCTGGGTGACCATGAGGTTGCCCGGCTTGATGTCGCGGTGGACGATGCCGCTGGCGTGGGCGAATCCCACCGCGGAGAGCACCTTTCGAAACAGTTGGAGCAGGTCGGTGAGGGATGGCGACCGGGCTTTGCACCAGGCGTCGATGGTCTGGCCCTCGATGAACTCCATGATGAAGTAGGGAAACCCTTCGGTGACCGTGCCCGCGTCCAGCAACATGGCGATGTGTGGGTGCTTCAGGTCGGCCAGCACCTGGCGTTCGCGGCGGAACCGGGCGACCAGGTCGGGCGAGGCCATGCGGGCCTGAATCAGTTTGACCGCCACCGACATCGTCAGCTCGTCGTCGTCGCGGCGGCCCAGATAGACGGCGCCCATGCCGCCCCGGCCCAGTTCGCGTTCCAACACGTAGGGACCGATGCGGCTTCCCAGGTAGGTATGCTGGGCGACCTGGCCTTCCGTGGTCAACCGCGTCATGGGGGTGCTGGCCTCGGTGGCGGTAGCAGATCCCGCGCTGGCCGCGAACATGTCGTCCAGCGGATCCGTGTACCCGTCGACATCCATCAGATCCAGGTACTCTTTGACCTCGGCCACGATGTCCGAATCATCGCCGACCTGGGCGTGCAGCCAGGCGTTCAGGTTTTCGGGATCCACATTTTCGGCTTCGCGACACAATTCGATAATGCGCCGCTCGCGTTCCACATCCATGGGCTCATCCTCCAGCGTGGCCATTGATCTGGCCCGCGGATCGCGTCATGTCCAGGGCCGGTGCATCGCGGTTCCGGCATGCGATTCGGTCCGCATCCCGTTCGCGACCGGCATGTTCCACCCCTAGGCCTCGCTGTCGGCCCCGTCCTGGGTCCTGGCTTTCAACTTCTTGTAAATCCAAGTTTTGGCGATCTTCAGGTCCTTGTACACCTTGGCTTCGGAAATGTCCAACAACTCGGCGATCTCGGCTTTCTTGAAACCGGCGAAATAGCTCAGACCCAGAATCTTGGCGAGATGGGGATGTACCGTCTCCAATTGTTCCAGGACTTCGTTCAGGGCCGCGAAATCCGCTTCCATCGACGGCACGCTGTCCCATTCCTGGAAGGTCACTTTCCAGACGTCGCCGCCGCGCTTTTGGGCCTTGGCGGCCTGCGCGTAGTTCAAGATCACCTGGCGCATGGCCACGGCCGCGTAGGCCAGCAGGTTCTGGCGATCGACGAACTGGTACTCGCCCTTGAAGAGTTTCAAATAAGCCTCGTTCACGAGGGCGGTGGGGGAGAGGGTGCCGTTCCTACTGCGGACCTGGTTTCTCGCGATGCGGTGCAACTCGTTGTAAAGCAGCTCCAGCACCTGATCACGAGCCTGGTCGTCCCCTTGATTGCTCTTTTCCAACAATTGGGTGATGGGCGTTGCCTTGCTCAATATCGTGCTCCTGAATCCTTTCAATCGACCTGGTTTGGCGCAACGAACGCGAAATGTGAGGGGGGCATCCCGCTTGATCTCTCGTCTGGAAAAAAATCGTTTTTCGAAACGACGTACCTCGATGCCGGTCGCGAGGACCGGATCCGGGAAATGGCAATTTCTCCGTCTCTGGATGGTCACTCGCTACAGATCTTAATAAATAATTTCCCGCCTTTCTAATCGAAATCGCATGGGGGCGCAGTCAAACGTCTCCTGAGTTCGCGATGACGACCACCTGGACCCGAGCCCATCCGGGATCCGATTTTCCCTTGGGAAAACCGGCGTACCCGAGATGGGCCGATGGTTTTCATCACGGGCAACCCGACCAGGAAGAGACCGCCTGGGTGAGGTCGGCACCGTCGACCGCGCCGCTGGCATCGATGTCGCCGGCGCAGGGAACGGGGCAGGGACGGGTGTCGTTGACGATGAACGCCAGGTCCAACACGCTGGTGGTGCGGTCGCCGTCGAAATCGGTGCCGCACCAGCTTTCCGAGGCGGCCCGGAATACGCTGAACCGGAAAACAGGAGTGACCGCGACGCCGCCGTCCGCGCCGTTGTCGCGCACGTACCAGCGGCCGAAGAACTGCCCATCGGCAGGCGAACGCCCCCCGTCGATCTGCAGACTTACCGAACCGTAGCCCTGGCCGGTGCCGGAACCCTGTAGCGTGATTTCCCGATAGGCGAAGGTGCCGCTGGTGGGAATGTCGGCAGTCACGCCGGGATCCCGATCGTCGATGACGAGCACCGCGGAGGCGCCGCCGAGGCCGTCGGTGACGGCGACGGTGAAGCTGTCGTTGCCGGCGATCGGCGGTTCGAGCGCGATGGCGCGTGGTTCCAGGTTCCCCGAACCGGCGCGGCCGGTTCCTTCGATGACGGGTACCCGGCTGGAGTCGGCGTAGAGGGTGGGCGGATCGAACGGGGCGAGACCGGCTGCCACGCGGGGATCGGTCAAGGGTCGCCGCATGAAGGCCACCAGCGCCGCTTTCTGGTTGTCGTCGAGGTTGAGCGGGCGAATCTGATTGGCCAGGTTGTTCGCATCGAAATCGCCGCCGCGGTCGTAGAACTCGACCACTTCTTCCAATGAATCGAAGCGACCGTTGTGGAAGTAGGGCGCGCGCAGGGCGATGTTGCGCAGGCTGGCCGTGCGGAAGGCGCCCAGGTCCTCCGGATCGCCGGTTTCCGCGAAGCGCCCCTCGTCCTCGTCGTTGGGTCGCAACCCGATGTAGTGAAAGCGGTTGTCCGCCAGAAGCGGGCCGCCGTGACAGGCGTCGCAGTTGGTGGCCACGAAGACGGCCATGCCTTGTCGTTCCAATTCGGTGAGGGGTTCGCCGCCGCTCAGTGCTTCGTCGAGCGGGGTCTGGTCGGTGAACAGCACGCGCTCGTAGGTGGCGATGGCCATCGCGATGCGGGCCGCCGTGATGTCGCTGCTGCCGAACGCTTCTTGGAACAGGGCGGGGTAGCCGCGGTCGCCGATCCAGTTGGCCAGGGCGGTCGGCACCGATTCGGCCAGAGCCAGAGGTTGGGATGCGCCGATGCGGGCGACGACATCATCCCATTCGCGGTTGACGTGACCCATTTCCGCGTCGCTCAGGGGTGGCCCGAGCACCTGGTTTTCCAGGGCGCCGCCGTTGTTGAGGATCACGGCGCCGGTGTCGGGGTCCAGGAATTGGCGGCCGGCGCGACCGTCCCAAAACAATTCGGGCGGATAGGCGGCATTGAGGGCCGGCGGCGATTTGCGGCCGGTGACCTGGGGATCGAGGTTGAAATGCTGGTTCCAGGCGTAGGTGCCGTCGTCGAAGTGAAGCGGGACGCCGGGGGAACCGATGACGTCGTCTTCGTTGCCGTAAATGCCGTCGACGCCGGGATTGGCGCGGGCCGCGACGGCCGCGAGCGGCCGCGGATCGGAACCGCCGGCCCCTGGCTTGTGGCAGGTACCGCAAGCCGCGGTACCGGTGGAGGACATTTGTTCATCCCAAAAAAGGGCCTTGCCCAAGAAGGTTTTGGCGGGGGTGATCGGGTTGGCCTGGGGCGCCGGTGGTGGATTCAGCGGCACCAGGGGGGCACCGCCGCCTGGCTGTGCCAAAAGCAACGAAAAGCTGCCGGTGATAAGAATGCTCCAGAACACACTTCGGACCATGATGACGCTCCGTCTCAAAAAAAATCCGCGCATCGACCATTGCTGCTCGGTATGAAACAAGGCTAGCGACCAAATATGGTGGAAAGATGGAGATGTTTTATCGTCTGAAAAATGTCAAAAAGAGACGTGATTAAGATCAAACATACCCAAAAAAGATGTAAGATCGACTCTCGGAGCTCGGACGGGTTCCAACGAGGTCACTTGCTCGAGAGCGCCGCACAAACGGAGCGGGCGCCCGGCTCGATTTCGGAAAAGAAACAGCGCGAAGCGAACCGATTTGGATAACCCGTACGCGCGTAAAAGACGTAAAACCTGTAGGTTGAGCACGGCCGGTATGGCACGGCCGGTAAGGCAGGGCCGGTATGGCACGGCCGGTAAGGCAGGGGTGGTAAGCCTGCAAGCCCGACCAATCGAAGCGACGTCGGCCTCGGCTGATCTTTGGGCTCAAAAGCGAAGCGCGGTCGCTCGGCGTGACCCCGTCACCGGAGCATTTTTTCCCAGAGTTCTCGACTCAGGAGAGAGTCGTGGTGCCAGGTAGGTCCATCCGCCGGATGGACTCGCCGAGGCAGCGTTTCTATGGCCGAGAGAGATAATTAAAACCGCGACCAAAATTCGATCTGGCCGATCGCCCTATCTTGTTCGTGCAAATTGCATAGTGTAGTTTGCAGAGCTACACGTTCAACCCTAATAGGAACGAACCACCAACTACCAAGGCGAAGTTCCACTTGAGTTCATGCCAGTCCCGGTAATAAATATAGAGAGGAAAGAACGGGATGAAAATGGTGGCGGCAGTCATGAGCAACCCATCACTAATACGTGAACTTTCGATTATCTTGCCAAAACCTGCGACAAACACTACCACCGCTCATTTGGCGAAAGTGTGGGCTCTCTTGAAGCAACCTACAGCTTGCGACCCTGCATCGGTCTTGCCGTCGTCAAAACTAGATCAGGAACCCAGGAAAAACGAAAGCCAGGATAAGAATCGCAATGGTGTACACGCAAGCGGGTGTTCTTTCCTGGTTTTCGGCGTTCCTGGCTTCCTGATTTATTTTCATCACAAATGGTCTAGGTCGCTTTTTCAGAAGTCAGGTATGATGTTTCAAAATTCCTATTGACATCGACTGATCATAAATTTCACGAGCGTCGTTATTTTAGTCGCTCCTGAGAATCGGATATCTCTTGGACCCTCAGATCATTTCATTTTGGGAGGATTGACATGGCGATCACACGAGGCTTACTGACCTACGAAGCGGAAGGCATGGAAGGCGGACCCTACCATAGTCGAAAGCTCCACGTTCCTTCCGCGTCTTCGGGACTTACCATTGGTCGTGGGTATGATATGAAGGAGAAACAGAGTTCCAAAATCGAAGGCGACCTCATCGAAGCGAAGGTTCCCGAACCCATGGCACAAACCCTTGCCCGAGCATCGGGTCTGGCGGGGCAAAAGGCCAAAGATTTCATCGTGGGAAATCAATTGGAGGATTTCGAGATCAGCATGGAATCTCAAGAGATCTTGTTCAATCTCATTTACGACGAGCTATCCAAGGATGTCCAGCGAATTTGCAATAAGCCGGACTGTGTAGCGAAATACGGCCCGGTGGATTGGACGAACTTGCACCCCAAGATCAAAGACGTACTCGTGGATCTCAGATTTCGGGGAGATTACACTCCCAAAAGCCGCCTTCTCATTCAGAAAATCGTTTCAGATAATCATTTGGAACGATTTACGGCGTCGTTGACGGATCAGGAAGCGTGGCGGCAGGTGCCTCCCGATCGGTTTCAACGGCGAGTCGACTTCCTGAACAACTAACACGGCCGGCAATTGTCATCGCGCCGTGCGGCGTTCATGAACAGGCCGAACCCCTGATTCGGCGGCATGTAGGCACCAGGCGGAAGCGGATTCGGGAGCGGCCGGTTGGGCGCGGGAGTTGAGCACGACCATTTTGTCGGACACCACGACCAGGAAGCGCCTAAAAAAGCGCACGTCATGCGGTGGAAAAGAAAGTGGACGATACTGCGAAGGTGCGCCGCATGCGCCTTAGGTAAAAATTGAAATTGCCCTTTTTGAGAAAGGCGGCGATTGCCCGCTGGATCGGCACTGCCTTGGTCGGCGTCGTCACCACCTTCAAGTTGACGATTTGATGGAAACAGCGGGCCCTGTGAACCCAACCCACGCGCAGGTCGGACGCCAAAACCTTGGGAAGTGAGCCAGAGTGGATCGATCGAAGGTATGCGGTACTGAGCACATGAGGCGGCAAAGGTCCGCTTGTTTTCCTCCGGCATCAAGGCACCCAACGGGCTCCGGAAGCTGGGTCAACAATCGCGGTTTGACATAAAAGCCTGACCGGGATCGCGCTTCCACCAGGCCGCGATCCTCCAAAACGCGCTACACCTGCAAGGTGGTCGATGCGCTAAGCCGTTTCTGCTGTTTCAGTTGGCGTATCGATGGCAAACGCTCACCCGGCGTAAAAGTGCCATCGCCGATTCACTGCTCCAGTTCGGCAACGAGGGCTTCGTAGCGAAGAGGTTGTGGACGCATTTCCGTCATGTGAACAGTCTGGCGAAACACGAACTGTTACGGTGGCAATTAAATTCACCTGTATCTGTTCCCCAATATCCCACCTGGGCTAAAGTGGGTGCAGAAACCCATACTGCCATTCTTTCGAGGAGGCCCCCATGAGTCAGCAGGCCCACGATTTCGAGACCCAACTCATCCACGCCGGTGAACCGCGACCCGGCATTTTGGGCTCGGTCGCCATGCCCATCTTCCAGACCAGCACGTTCGAAGACCCCCATGAACATGATTACAACGCAATTCGTTATACGCGCTTGTCCAACAATCCCAACCAGTTGGCCCTCCACGACAAGTTGGCCGCACTGGCCGGCGCCGAAGCGGCGTTGGTCTCAGCCAGCGGCATGGCCACGATTTCGAATCTGCTCCTGAGTCTGTTGTCCCCTGGCGATCACCTCTTGATGCAAAACTGCGTGTACGGGGGCACCCACACCTTGATCACGCACGAACTGGCGCGTTTCGGGATCACCCATCAGTTCATCGATGCCGGCGATCCCGCATCCTGGCCCCAGCCCATCCCGCCAAAAACCCGCATGATCTATGTGGAATCCATGTCCAACCCCCTCCTGGAAATCCCCGACTTCGAAGCCGTCGTCGCCTATGCCCGGAAGCACGGCTTGCTCAGTGTCATCGACAACACCTTTGCCTCGCCCTACAACTTCCAACCGATTCCGCTGGGTTTCGACCTGGAGGTTCACTCCGCGACCAAATACCTCAATGGCCACAGCGATGTCATTGCCGGTGCGTGCATGGGTTCGGCACGCTTGATCGAGACCCTGCTCCATAAACAGAACCATTTCGGCGGCTCGTTAGATCCCCATGCAGCCTTTCTTTTGCTTCGCGGATTGAAAACTTTGGCAGTCCGGCTCACCCATCAGAATGCGACAGCATTGGAAGTCGCCGGTTACCTCGACGGGCATCCCGCGTTGGCATCGGTCAATTACCCCGGCTTGGAACACCATCCTCGACATCGCATGGCTGCACGTCATTTCCGAGGGTTCGGGGGCATTGTCAGCTTTGAGTTGAAAGCCGGAAGTGATGCCGCTCGCCGATTGATCGACTTGCTTGACCTGATCCTATTCGCCCCCAGCCTGGGCGGCACCGAATCGCTGATCGTCAAACCGGCAACGGTCGTCCAATCAGGCTTGGACGCAGCGGAACGAAATGCCGCGGGAGTGGGAGAAGGACTGTTGCGTTTCTCGACGGGACTGGAGTCAAGCGCTGACCTGATTGCCGACTTGAAACAGGCCTTGGAAAAAATCTAAGCCGACCTTTAGCCAGAACAAACTAACGAACCAAAAAGAACCGGCCGCGCCGGTAAATCGGAAGGCGTGCGCCCAGACGTTGTGGCTTTTGCAAGTTCGTTGTCGATTCCTCGTTGCCAGGTGTTGAATCTTCCGAGGACCTTCTTCTCGAGACCCTGACGCGGACCACCGTTGCGAGCCTGCGCTATAAGTTCGAGTTCGGGGATTTCTTCGATGTGACTTTAGCGTTACCATCGAGCTTTACAGAGTTTGTTACATAAGAGCCACGCACCAGCGGGCATATCCAGCTCGATTTCGAGAAAGAAACAGACGACCCGGTTTCTTGATTTTGTTTCGATGACGGCAAGACCGATCTCCGGTCGAAAGTACCACTTTGTTTTCAAGAGAGCCCCGAACAAACGAGACGGGCGCCCAGCTTGATTTCGAGAAAGAAACAAGGCGAAATGGGGCGTCGTGCCAGGTAGGTGCCGACCGCTGGTCGCACATTCCGGAGCCCTGCTTTGGTTGGAGCTTCGCTTTTTGGCGTTCCGTATTTTCGCAGCCTTGACCGCTCCGAAGTGTCGGCCGGGCCGGCCACCGTACTGCGGTGCCGACTCTCAAAGCATTCGGGAACTCTGATCATGAGTCACTTCGAAAAGTACATCCAGCGGATGTACCTACCGGGCACGACGAATCTCTCGGTATTCGGGCACTTCGGGCAGGTTTGTTTCAAGAGAGCGCTCGTCATGCGGGAACCGCAGGCGGTGGCTTTGCGCCGGGAGTCTTTTCAGGAACCCTCGCCCTCCTCGGGGCGGAGCGGGATACCCGCCGATTCCAGAAACGTCAGCAGTTGCGGCCAGGGACGGGGGCAGTCGTTGTGGCCGCAGGCGCCTTCGACGAACGTGGCGTGGGGGGCGGCTTCCTGCAGAAGGTGGGCGTGGGAGATGGGAATGAGATCGTCCCTGGCTCCGTGATAGAGGAACACGGGAATCTCCAACTTCTGCAAGACGGTCAGGTTGTCGAATCGGTCCCGCAGCAGAAAGCCGGGATATCCGTGTTCGTAGGCCAGCTTCACCAGGGTCGAGAAACTGGATTCCAGGGCGAGCGCCGCGAGGGGTCGCCGATCGGCCAAGAGGCCGACGGCGCCGCAACCGATCGATCGCCCGTAGGCGAAAATCTGGCTTGAATCCACGTCGGTTCGCGCCGCCATGGCGTCGTAGGCCGAGAGGGCTCCGTCGCGCAACGTGGCCAGCGAGGGACTGCCCGGGGCGCCGCCGTAACCCGCGTACTCCAAGATCAGAACCGAAATTCCGCGATCGATCAAGTCTTCGAACGCATCGATCCAGTAGTGAGCCAATTCGCCGTTGCCATGGGCGAAGATCATGACCGGCCTGCGGTCGTCGGCATGCCGCGCGGCGTTCATGAACAGGCCGAATCCCTGGTCCAGCGGTACGTGGGCCACGCCAGGCGGGAGCGGATCCGGTAGTCGCTGGTTGGGCGCTGGGAAGAGCAGCCTTCTCTGAAAAACGAACAGCAGGGCACAGTAGCCCAGCGCCGCGAGGGCCGCCACTCTGAAGATCGCCCACAAGATGTCCAAAACCGACCTCAGCGATTGGGGAAGGGTTTCCCGCATGAACCCTACCTCCCTGATTGGAGATATCGCCCCAGTGTAGGTCGAACCCGGCCCTCGAAGCAATCGAAGGATGGGTGATGTGGTACCAGGTACCTGGCCCCCGGCTCCGATGTCTCGATGGTCCAGGCTGGATGGTTGGTCGCGTGTTGTGAGGATTTCGCGAGACGGACATTTTTCTGCTGAGTGGCCAAACGGTTGGTATCAAAGGATTCGTGGATTTTTGGGTGAGGAGTTATTTAGGCGCTCAGATAATTTGGCGGAATTTCGTGATTGGCGGGAATTCAAGGTGTAGACCCCTTCTGATCTGACAGGGATTGAAGATTTTTTCATGTGTGAATGACCAGGAGTTGATTTTATGGAAAAACTCATTTTGACTATTTTGACGATTTTTACCTTGCTGGCGAGCAATACCTATTTCGCCCAGGGTCAGGTTTCAAAAGTATGGTTCCACAAAGCGATTCATCCTACTTTCGGCCAGGATTCGAGATGTGTGGGACCCCAACCCCCGATGACGTGGGGATGCGAGAATGGGCATTTCGGGAATTGGTCGCCCAAAACACCAACCTGAAAACCCTCCATCACTACAAGCTCGTCTGGAGCGTCCCCATCATCTGGCAGGTCATTTCGGATCACCAATTGACGATGATCGAACAAGGTCGGTTGCGCCGCCAGTTCAACGATCAGATTTCCATTATGAACGATGCGTTCGTCGACACCCCCTTCAGCTTCTACACTTCCGACATCGTGTACACCGTGAACGTGGATTGGTTCACGGGCATGGTCCATGACGATACGGCCGAAGAAGCCAAAGGAGCCCTTCATCGCGGGGACAATTGGGCGCTGAACATCTACCTGGCCGAAGTTTCGGATTTGTTTTATGGACGGGCGACCTTCCCCATGGATCTTGCGCGCGATGGCGTCGACCAGGACGGCATCACCCTCGACTACGGATCCCTTCCGGGGGGCGGTAACCCGAACGGTGGCGAGGGCGACGTTCTGGTCCACGAAGTCGGTCATTGGCTGGGTCTCTATCACACTTTCCAGGGTGGATGCCTTGACGACGACATTTTCCCGGAGGTCGGTGATGGCGTCGATGACACACCGGCTCACGACCTTTGGGTATCGGGCAGGGAATGCGCTCCTTCCCAATCGTGCGCGGGTCTCCTCGATGCGCCCATCCACAACCACATGAATTACACCCCGGATTCATGCCGCGACGAGTTCACCGAAGGGCAAATCGAGCGCATGATCCAACAGACGCAACTCTACCGCTGCATTAACTGCATGTAACGGTCTCGTGCCGGCGTAATGCCGCGCCAAACGTCTGGCAACTTGCGCTTCGTGAATGGGGGCGCCGATCCGTATCGGCGTCCCTCGAGGCTCGTAGGCACCCCCGAGCTGCCGAGCCCGCCTGATCGCAAGCGCGGTCAGGCTTGTAGGTTGAGCAGCTTGCTCAACCAATCGAAGCAACCCAAGCAACAGCAAGCAATTACGCCAAGGAGCGAAGCCCGGAGTTGCCCTCGCGGCCCCAATCCGAAGTAGCCAAGTCCAAAGTCCCCGCATCGTGAGAGGGGCGTAAGGCCTGTAGGTTGAGCAGCTTGCTCAACCAATCGAAGCAACTCAAGCAACAGCAAGCGATTACGTAATTGAGCGAAGCCCGGAATTTCCCTCGCGGCCCCAATCCGAAGTAGCCAAGTCCAAAGTCCCCGCATCGTGAGAGGGGCGCCAGGCCTATAGGTTTAGCAGCTTGCTCAACCAATCGAAGCAACCCAAGCAACAGCAACCAATTACGCCAAAAAGCGAAGTCCAAATTCTCGCGTGTGAGACCCGATCGGAGCGATAGGTTCCCAAATTCTCACATCCCAAAAAGAGCCGTCGTGCCTGTGGCTCAAGCACAGTCGGTATTGCAGGGCCGTGGCATACCGGGCGTGCCCAACCGATCGAGGCGAATGGGTTCAGAGTTGCCGGCGTGCTCGAGAATGCAGGATTCTTGGCATCTGTCCGCACGGGAGAATTCTTGGCTTCGCTCTTGGGACCAAAGATCAGCCGAGGCTGATGTCGCTTCGATTGGTCGGGCTGACAGCCATGCAGGGCGTGCCTAGCCTACAGGCTCGACGTCTCCCTCGTGGTGCGGGAACCGAGAACGATGGTGCTTCGACAAAGGGCGAGCTGGTGGAGACTAGGGCTGCGCTCGGTGATGTAACCCGTTGTCGATGAATGGGTTGCTTCGATTGGTTGAGCAAGCTGCTCAACCTACAGGCTCGACGCCGCTCTCGAGATGCGGGGAGTTTGGACTTTTCGGCTTTCGATTGGGGTCGTGTGGGAAATGATCGGCTTTGCTCAATTGCGTAATTGAATGCTGTTGCTTGGGTTGCTTCGATTTGTCGGCCCGGCGGGCCAACCTACAGGCTCGACGTCTCCCTCGTGATGCGGGAACCGGGAACGATGGTGCTTCGACAAAGGGCGAACTGGTGGAGACTAGGGCTGCGCTTGATGCTGTAACTCATTGTCGATGAATGGGTTGCTTTGATTGGTTGAGCAAGCTGCTCAACCTACAGGCTCGACGCCGCTCTCGAGATGCGGGGAGTTCGGACTTTTCGGCTTTCGATTGGGGTCGTGAGGGAAATGATCGGCTTCGCTCAATTGCGTAATTGAATGCTGTTGCTTGGGTTGCTTCGATTTGTCGGCCCGGCGGGCCAACCTACAGGCTCGACGTCTCCCTCGTGATGCGGGAACCGGGAACGATGGTGCTTCGACAAAGGGCGAGCTGGTGGAGACTAGGGCTGCGCTTGATGCTGTAACTCATTGTCGATGAATGGGTTGCTTCGATTGGTTGAGCAAGCTGAGGCTGTGTGAAAACCCTGAATTCCCTCGTTTCGGCCTGCACCGGTTCTTTTTCTTCACCGGCCGTTCCGGCCGTTCCGCAACTTAATCCTTATCTTGTTGGCTTTGGGGTGATGGTTTCTGTCTCCTTTTTCTGGTGAGGTAGCACCTGATCTTTTAATTAGCTTGGTTAAAACAACTTACAACTCAGTCGCGGTATTATTCTTACAGAGCTTCCATCAGTCTTTCTTGTCCCATGATGTTGAAGAACCTCTTCATGTTGTAGGCCAGGGCCGCCAAGTTCATTTCTGTCCTCACGTTCTCCATTCCTTTCGTTAAGAAACTCCCATACTGGAAGCTCGCCTTTAGCACCCCAAACGGATGTTCCACCAGCCCTTTTCGGGCCTTTTGCAGGAAGCCCTTTTTCTTGCTCTCCCGCTCTAACTCCTCGATTTGATCTTCATATGCGCTTCTCTCGATCTGTCGACCGCTTTTTGCGGTGGTGCATTGATCTCTGAGCGGGCATCCTTTGCAAGCCTTCGTTTTATAGATGGTTTTCGCTTGTTCTGAGCTCTTCTTTTTCAAGGGCTCCAACACCTCTCCGTTCGGGCACGTGTAGGTGTTCGCGTCCCTGTCGTAAACGAATGCCTCTTTCGTGAATCGACCCGATGTCTGCTGCCGGGTTCTACAGGGAGGCACCCTCGGTGTAATCCCTTCATCCAAACACTTCGCCATTTCCTGATGGCTGTAATATCCTTTGTCCGCTACAACCTCGCACTTTTCGATCCCCAGATTTTCCTTTGATTTTAGGCTGATCCCACTCAACTGGTCTTTATCGTTTCGCGCTTGGTTGACATCCACCGCCGCCACCAGCTTGTGCTTGTGATCCACTCCGATTTGCACGTTGTAACCCACTGTCTTCCCATGCCTTCCCCTCATTGCACGGGCGTCCTCATCTGTAAGAGATACCTGACTATCTTGGCTCTCCTTCAACCGAGTTTCGGCCTCCTTCAATTCCTCCTTTTGCTCCGTCAACTTGCGGATTTTTTCTCTCAGCTCTTTCTTGGTCGCCTTTTGAACCTTTGCCTCTTTCTCGTCCTGCTTGGTCAGCTTTTCCAGGTAGTCTTCGATGCGTTCTTCGATCTGGCTTATCACCTTCGCCAAACGCGAGGCATTGAAGTTCCGTGCCTGGCTGTTGACTGCTTTGAACTTGCTGCCGTCAATACCGAGCAATTCACAGCCGAACAATTGGTTCTTTTTGCAGAGTAGGGTGAACTGGCGAAATACCCCAGCGATCCCCTTTTTGTTGTTCTTGCGAAAATCGGCAATCGTTTTGAAGTCGGGTTTCAGACCACGCATCAGCCACATCAGCTCTACGTTCCGATGGGTTTCCTTTTCGAGGCCTCGACTGGAACGTATCTTGTTGAGATATCCGTAGATATAGAGCTTGATCAGGTCCTTGGGATCGTAGCCAGGGCGCCCGGTTTTTTTAGGTTCGGAACGTACGAATTTAAGTTCTTCCATGTCGAGCGAGTCGACAAAAGCATCAATAAACCGAACCGGATTCTCCTCAGCAACAAAGTCGTCCATGAGGGGAGGAAACATCTGGGTTTGATCACGAGGAGTGCCTGAAATGTATCTCATAAAACACGGATACCTCACTTGTTTTAAAAGACTTATAGCACAAAATTGCGCAAAAATAAACGTAAAATACTGATAAATATACATGTTATGAGTTTTCACACAGCCTCAAGCTGCTCAACCTACAGGCTCGACGCCGCTCTCGAGATGCGGGGAGTTTGGACTTTTCGGCATTCGATTGGGGTCGTTAGGGGAAATGATCGGCTTCGCTCAATTACGCAATTACTTGATGTTGCTTGGGTTGCTTCGATTTGTCGGCCCGGCGGGCCAACCTACAGGCCTGACGCCGCTCTCGAGATGCGGGAACTTTGGACCTCACGGCTTTCGATTGGGGTCGTGAGGGAAATGATCGGCTTCGCTCTTTGGCGCAATTGATTGCTGTTGCTTGGGTTGCTTCGATTGGTTGGCCCAGCGGCCATGCCGGCCGTGCCCTGGCTCCTGCAACGCCGACCCTCTTTGGAGGCGGGCGCTGCATGCTTTCGTTGCTTCGGATTTGGAGTTTGCTCCGCGGCAAACACCGATCGCCACCTACCGACCGATCGCCGAGATGCCCGCCAGGAAGCGGCGGTGGTCCGCGCCATCGTCGCCCCAAAGCTGGAACCCCGCCAGGACCGGGCGCGTGGCCTCGATTTCCACGTGACCCCCGTCGATCGGAGCTCCCGGGAAGAGGTCCCGCACCAGCCGCGTGATTTTCTGGCCGGCCTGCACCGTCCCCAAGGGATTGCGGGCCACCGTTTCGCCGGCACGGTTGTAGAGAACCGCTTCCGCCTCCACCGCGCGATCATCGGTGTTGACGGCCACCAGGCCGGTCCACTGGGTGGGGTCGCTGCGCAGGAAGGGGTAGATCAATCGCGCGGCCGCGGCGGTGTTGCCCTGCAAACCGGCGAACAGCTCGTTGCCGCTCGAGGTGGGCGCGCCTAACAGCTCGTAGCCGATCAGCGGTTGGTTGGCCCGAATGCGCATCCACGCCGTGCCGGCCCGAATGCGGGGGTCGCCGCTGCGAACCGTTTCCCCGTCGAACAGCAGGGTCTGCTTGGCGTGGGGCGTAACCGCCAGGGTGTGGCTGCCGATCAGGTTGCCGGCCGCGTCGAACGATTCCTCGACCACTTCGGCCCTGTCGTTCCCGGTGTTGATGTATACCAACCCGGTCCAGAACTGGCCGGTATCCGCGGCCACGTGCAGCAGGTTCAATTCGGTGCCGCGCACGCCGTGGAGACCCAGCGCGGCGGTTTCCCGGTGGCCCGGCAGGCGGGTGAAACGCGCCATGGCCGCGAGCGGGGTCGTTCCGGAAAGGCGGGCCCAGGAGATGTCGCTGAGATCGCCGTCGAAGAGCCGCGCCACGTCGCTGGACGCCCGCGTCAGGCCGAGACCCAGGCCGATGGGACGTGCACTGGCGCCGGCTGGAAAGGCCTGGACTTCGACGTCCACTTCGCCGGTGGCGGGGTTGACCGCGATCAGGTCGGTGCGGAACTGGGCGGTGTCGCGCGCCACGTGGGGCAGATAGGTCGTGGTGGTGGCGGGATTGGCCAGGTAGGCCGAGCGGGTTTCGCGATCGCTCAACTCCGCGAAGACGATCAATTCCGAATCGCTCTCCACCCGAAGCCAGTGGACCGCACTGGGCAACTCGGGGAACAGCTCGGCCACGGGGACCAGCACACTCTGGCCTGGCTCGAGGTGGGTGAGCGCCTCGCTCTGGCCCAGCGATCCACCCGACCCGGTGAACCCGGAGATGCGGACATCGGCGATTTCGATGGGGTTCGCGCCACCCGGATGCAGGATCCCAATCAGGGTGTGGGCATCGCCGCCTTCCCGGATGTCCGGCAACACCGCGCTGAAGGGCAGTACCGCGCCGACGCCCCCTGGCAACGGGTCCAGCAGCGAACGCGTGTACAGGCCGTTGCCGTGGCTGCCCAGGTTCAGGGTGCGTGTCGCCGGATCGATGACCAGGTCGCCTACCAGGATCGCCTCCGGCAGGCCGTCCATCAGCGTAGACCAGGCGTGCCCGCCGTCGAGGCTCACGAACACGCCCAGATCGTTGCCGAGGTAGAGGTGCTGCGGATGCTCGGGATCGATGGCGATGGCGGTGGTGGGCAGGTCGGGCAGGTTGCCGCGATCCAGGCTCTCCCAAGTGGTACCGCCGTCGCGGGTGCGGTAGAGGTGGTCGCTGCCGAAACCCGAAACCGCGGCGTACAGGATCCGATCGTCGCGGGGATCGATGGCCAGGTCGGGCACGTAGCGGTCGGGCAGGTCGCCGGTGATCTCGGTCCAGGTGTTGCCGCCGTCGGTGGTTTTGAACAGGTGCAGCCGGTCGTGGTTGGGCGCGGTGGCTACGTAGACCACGTCTTCGTCGGTGGGCGAGACGGCCATGGCCAGCACGGGATCTGCGCCCAAGGGGACCCCGTCGTTGCCGGCCTTCCAGGTCTGGCCGCCGTCGTCGCTGCGCCACACGACGTTGCGGCCGGCGTAGAGGACGTCCGGGTTGCTGGGCGCCATGAGCACGGGCGCGTTGAAAGTCGCGGTCTGGTCATGGGTCTCGATGCCGCAGCCTGGCTGGACCGCGGTGCAGAGCGGAATCGGGCTCGAGCTGCCGTCGATCGATTCCAGGAAGGTGAGGTAGGGGCCGCTGGCGCGGATGTAATCGGGTTGGCGCGGGTCCACGACCACGTAGCCGGCCTCGTGCCCGAAAAAGAACTGGTTCATGACGGGTTGGCCGTCGTCGTCTCTCAGCAGCGCCAGCACGCCGACGATGTCCTGGGCCGTGCCGATCACGGTGTTGGGCGCGTAGGACGAGACGGCCATGCCGTTGTAGTACTGCACGGTGTGGTAGCCCTGGTTGGCGGGGATCCAGTTCAGGCCGCCGTCCTTGCTGACGGCCATGCCTTGGTCGCCGGCGAGGTAGGCCAGGTCGGGATGGTGCGGCGAAAAGGCCATCGCGTGCATGTCGCCCAGGTAGCCGTTCTCCCAGATCAGGGGGTCTCGCTCGAAGATGGTGAACCCGCCGTTGACCGTGAAGTTCAGGTGGAGCCCGCCGAGAAAGACGTGGTCGGGGTTGCGCGGGTTGACGTAGGGGAAGTGGCAGTACCAGCCCTGGTACTGGGAAAAATCCTTGTCGTTGACTTGGGTCCAGGTGCGCCCGCCGTCCTCGGAGCGGCACAGCCAGGTGGCGTTGTCGCAGGGCCGATCGAGCTTCGAAGGCTGGCCGTTTTTGTTCTTGCAGACGATGTGGCCGTTGCCGATGGTGGCGTACACGGTGTCGGGATGGCTTTGCGACGCGTGCAGCATGGCCTTGCCGCCGAAGAGCTCGGGCAGTCCGCCCTGGCGCTTGTGCCAGGTGGCGCCGTGGTCCTCGCTCAGGTAGAGCCCGTGGCCCGGCGACGCGAAGCCGCCGCAGGCGACCAGCACCCGACCGGGACGGTTGGGGAACAGGACCAGGCTGGTGGCCATCGGCACCGCCTGCACCTGCGTCCAGGTCTTGCCGCGGTCGGGGGAGCGATAGACCCCCTCGCTGGTGGCGGCCCAAACCCGATCGGGATCGTGGGGGTCGAAGGCCAGATCCTGCATGCCGCTGTCCTGGCGGTTGCGCCAGTCGAGGCTCATGGACCAGGTGCGGCCGCCGTCCTCGCTCTTCAGGATGCCGATGCCGTAGCTGCCGCGGGTCTCGCGGCGGGCGTAACTGGGAAAAGTCTCTTCGAAGCCGTAGACTTCGCCGGTGCCGATCAGCATCAGGTCGGGGTTGTCGGGATGGATGGCGATGGCGGCCACGCCGTGGATCGGGAACCCGGTGGGGACGCGTTCCCAGTGGGGCTCGGTGGTCGCCTGATCGGTGCGCCAGAGGCCGCCGCTGGCGGAACCCGCGAACAGCGTGCCCGGGCGGGTGGGGTGGAACGCCAACGCCAGGGTGCGGCCGCTGATCACGGCGGGCACCGGCGTCCAGGGATCGCTGTCCTTATAGTGGGCTTCAGCCTTGGCCATGTGTTGGCCGGCCTGTTGGAAGCCTTGCGCCAGACCCTGTTTGGGCAAGGTGTGGTGGGGATAGGCGCGTTGCCGATGCCAGGCCGAAAGGCCGTTGTAGGAGCCCGGCGTACGGGCTCGTGGGCGATCGGGGCGCTGGAAGAGGGCGGCGTCGTCGACGGGGAACAGGACGTGGCTGACCAGGGAGATGGCGCCGAAAAAAACGACGAGGATCGGCAGGGACATGGGATGAAGGGGAGAGACACGCATCGCGATCACCTTTTCAATCGGGGGGTTCCATCGGGGAATCAAGAGCAGGGTCTTGTCGCTGCCGGCAGTGCGGTCGAACCCGATCGAACGGTGATGTATGCGTGGGTCATCGGGACATACATCGGTGGGCGTCGGCTGGGGCTGATCGAACGAATCGAGCCCGAGCCGCACCGCGCGACGTAGATCCCGTAGGGCACACACTGTGCCATAGGGTTACTGGTTGGAACGGAAGGAGTTATCTGGTGAGGATGCGCGAGGTTGTCAGATTTATCGGTCAGGGGTGTTTTGAAAATGCTGACAGGGCCCGGTAGACCTGTTCATCCTTCCGCGATCGGGAGGTGACGAACTTGGAATGCTTGCCGATAGGCGATCAGATCTCCCTGTTCTCTCTTGAAACAAAGTGGTGTATTCAACCTGAGCTGGGTTTTGCCGTCGTCAAATTTTAATCAAGAAGGCAGGAATAATGGAAACCAGGAAAAGCAGGGCTATGATTCGATAGCAAATGCGGATCCTTTCCTGGTTTCCGATGTTCATGGGTTCCCGCTAAATTTTTCGGATGAACGACCCATGGCCCTTCGCCAGAAACCAGGTGGTCTGTTTCTTTCTCGAAATCGAGCTGGGTATGCCCGCTGGTTCGCGGCTCTTATGTAGCAGACCCTGTAAAGCTCGAAGATAAGGTTCAAAGTCTTTGGTGGAGCAAGTTCCGTTCGGAGCGCTCGAATGCCGAGAGATTCGTCGTGCCAGGTAGGGGCATCAGGGGCGGTAAGCCCGCCGGATGAACTTGTCGAAGTAATCCATGCGAGGAGTTCCAACCTATATTAATGTGCGGCGGGCAGGGCCGGTATGGCACGGCCGGAATGGCACGACGCCTCTCTCGTGAATGCGGGAACTCCCTAGCGATTGGCTTCGATTAGTTACCCACTTGAAACCCGGTGGTCCGGCACACCGGCCACCGGCAATCCGTGGTCCGGCACACCGGCCACCGGCAATCCGTGGTCCGGCACACCGGCCACCGGCCTGGGCGGCGACTCCGTGAGTTCCAGACCGCCTTGGATCACTTCCGAAATCCCTGGATCTTTTTCGAAGGGTTCCGAGCATGGGTCGAGAAAGTCGTTACGGTGCGGGCGCGATGGTAGCTGCCGGTCTTTCGAACCGTTCGCATGTGGAAAAGGAACCATTCGGGATCATTAGAATGATAGAGAAGGAAGGGAAGTCCATGTCGACGCGATCTTCCTACCGGAGACGGGGAACGGGTCACCACCGAGCGGGTCCAGCGAGTGGATGAAGGGTTCGGTTCCGAATCTGGCTAGTCCCGCCCTCGCGAGGGAGTATAGTCTTATCGAACCCTGTGATTGGAGGGACCATGCTCAGCGCCGAAACCTGTCGAAAGGCGAGGAAATCCCGCGATCCGCGGTTCGATGGCAAGTTCTTCATCGCGGTGAAGACCACGGGGATCTATTGCCGCTCGATCTGCCCGGTCATGAGCCCCAAAGAGGAAAACGTACGTTACTATCCCTCGGCCGTGGAAGCCGCGCAGGCCGGCTTTCGACCCTGCCTGCGATGCCGTCCCGACAGCGCGCCGGGCTCGCCGGTCTGGAATGGGGTGAATACGACTTTGGAACGGGCGATTCGGATGATTCATTCGGGATCCTTGCAGGACCAACCCGTGCCCGCTGTGGCTGCGCGATTGGGGGTCAGCGATCGCTATTTGCGGCGTCTCTTCCAAAAACACCTGGGGGTGTCGCCCAAGACCTTTGCGCTCTATCACCAATGTCTGTTCGCCAAACAGCTCCTGCACCAAACCCATTTGCCCATCCACCAAATCGCCCTGGCCAGTGGATTCAACAGTGTCCGCCGCTTCAATGACTGCTTTCAGAACCAGCTTGCATTGACCCCGACGCAGGTGCGCAGATCCGGGGCGGTTCGATCCCAGGAGCTTCGGCTTCACCTGTCCTACCGCCCGCCCTATGACTGGACCCACATGCGGAACTTTCTGCAGGCGCGGGCGATTCCCGAAATGGAATGGCTCGATGAGCGATCTTACGGTCGGACCTTTTCCTGGTCGGGTTGCCATGGGCACTTCACCGCCGAATGGGCGCGAGCGGAACACAAATTTCTCGTGACCATCGAGTGCGATGACCTGTCTCATTTCAAGCCGATCGTGCTCAATATCCGGCGCCTGCTCGATCTGGACGTAGACATCCAGTCGGTGGAAGACGACCTGCAGCAGGTCTTCGGGGACTCCCAGCCGGTGCGCAAGGGGCTGCGCTTACCGGGCTGTTGGAACATGTTCGAAGCGGGGGTTTGCGCCATTCTGAGCCAGCAGGCGACCGTCCCGGCAGCCGCAAACCCGGTGGCGAATCTGGTCCGTGAGCTGGGCAGGTCGTTGGGCGACAGGCGTTGGTTTCCAGCGCCCGAAGCCATTGCCGAAAGCGATCTCGCCTTTTTGAGCATCCCGAACGCACGCAGACGGACGCTCCAGGATTTTGCGCGACACTTCCGAAACCACGCCAATCCGGACGATCCCCAAACCTGGTCGATCCTGCGCGGCATCGGGCCCGGGACGGTCAAGGTGGCGCAAATGCGGGGCACGAGCCATCCGGATGTGTTTTTGGACGGCGATCTCGGGGTGGCCAGGGGAATGGCGCAACTGGACCAGCCGCTCGAGCCCCACGCGGCCTCTCCATGGCAAAGCTACTTAACCCTTCAGTTGTGGAGTTTGCAATGATGCACCGAGAGTTTTTGGCGTCCCCGGTTGGGGTGATCACCATCGAGGCTTCCGAGCTGGGGGTCACCCGGATTTCCCTTGGAAAGCCGCCCACGGATGCCCCGATGCCCAGTGACATCACCGGAATGGGCAGGCAACAGTTAGAGGCTTATTTCGCGGGCGAACGAACGCGGTTCGACCTGCCCCTCGACCTGCACGGCACAACCTTCCAGAGAAAAGTCTGGTCCTGTCTGTGTGCCATCCCCTTTGGCGAGGTTCGTTCCTACGGTGACATCGCCGCGATGATCGACAATCCCAAGGCTGTGCGGGCAGTTGGTGCGGCCAACGGCAGAAATCCAGTGGCCATTGTCGTGCCGTGCCATCGGGTGATCGGCGGTGACGGCACGCTGACCGGGTTTGCCGCGGGTATCGAGCGCAAGTCCTGGCTGCTGGCCCACGAGGGCGTGGCGGTAAAGCCCGTGAGACGTCGTCGCGTTTTCGATGCGGCAGACCTGGGTCAGGGAAACCTGTTCGGCGATTGAACGGCAAAACCACACCTTAATCTTGATCGGCAAATCGACGCTGGCCTGGTCTGCCGCGGGGATCGGGTATTCGTCCTGACTGCCTCACCCTGTGGGCGCGGCGGAAAAGCCCCCGAGGTCTCGACGCATGACCCATGCGGTAGATCTGGGTCAGGGGAAGTCTGTCCGACGATTGAACGGTAAATCGACACTTACACGAAATAGGAGGATTTTATGAACCAGCGAGTTCGGTTCCAGCAATTGCATCAAAAGGACGAGGTTTTGTTCCTGCCCAACGCGTGGGACTTATTGTCGGCGATCGTCCTGGAACAAACGGGCTTTAAAGCGATCGGCACCACCAGTTGGGGGATGGCCAACGCCATGGGTTTCAAAGATGGCGAGCGGGTCGGCTTCGACGATCTGTTGTCTTCGGTCGCAAAAATGGTCGCCGCCGTCGCGGTGCCGGTGACCGTCGATATCGAATCGGGTTATGGCGACGACGTAGCTGAGGTCGTGGAGAACGTGCTGAAGGTCGCCGGGCTGGGGGCCGCGGGCATCAATATCGAGGATTCGTTCAAACGAACCACCGGCCTTCGCGATCGGCGCGAACACGGTACTTGGCTATCGCGCATTCGAAGCGAACTGGACAAGCGTGGGTTCGCTGACTTTTTCATCAATGCCCGCATCGATACCTATTTCCAACTGGACAACCCCTTGGAAGAAACTATCGAACGGGCGCGCGAGTATGCCGCAGGTGGGGCCGACGGGATCTTCGTGCCGGGTGTCAGTGCTTTGGACGATATTGGCGAGATCGTGAGATCGGTAGACAAACCCCTCAATGTGATGTCTCTCCCGAACATGACGGAGGTAGCCGCCTTGGAGCGGATTGGGGTCAAGCGATTCAGCATCGGGAACGCGTTGTCGGATGCGACGGTGTCGTTCGTGGAGCGGCGGGCCCGTGCCATTTTCGAAACCCGAAACACGGCGGATTTGTATCTCGAATCGCGGGTACAGACTGTGTTTCAATGACCGCGTCGTGAACGGGACCGGTCGGAGGACCTCACCTGAAATCCTCCGGCATGCTCTCCGGTCAGGCTGGAAGTACGCGGTGCAGGCGTGTACGCCGTCCTCATGTCATCCAAGCGACCCTTGCCGCTCATCTTTCGACGCTTCGTGTGAAACGGTGGGCGGGTTTCCCAAGCCCTGGCGAGAAGGGTTACGCGATGTCGATAGGGGTCGCTCTTTCGCCCCTATCGGAAGCGTCGTGTTTTCGGATCCCGCCGGGGGATAGGCCTTCACCATTGTCAGGAAATCGCTTCGTGCGTGCTGCACCGCTCTTCGAGGTCGGGACACCAGGGCAGGGCACAGTCCGGAGTCCAGGCGTCCGGTGCCGCCTCGGCGGCCTTCTCGGCCTCCACCATCGCTTTCGAGGGGAGGGGCCACACGAACGACACTGCCAGGATTGCCACGAAAACCAGCACGGCGAAGGCGTTGCTGTAGGCGATGGCCTGTCCGCTGTAGAGCGGGTTCCACGCGTTGGCGGCCGTGCTGTCGACGGCGATCAGCGACGAGAACAGCGCGGCGCCCAGACTGCCGCCGATGAAGAACACCATCGTGTTCATGCTGAGGGCGGAGGCCAGCGCGGTGGGCCGCACGATGATCGAAATGATGGCCGCGATCGGCGTGTTCAGGAGGGCGAAACCGGAACCCAGCAGGCCGGCTACCACGGCGATGGCCAAGGGCGAAGCTCCGGAAAGGAACGTCATGGCGACCATCGCGGCCAGCATGCTCAGGGCGCCCAACCGGGTGGGCAGACGCGGCCCGACGCGGTCGACCAGGCGCCCGGCGAGCACGCCGCATAGGGCGGTGCCCATCGCCTCGGGCAGCATCACCAATCCGATTGCGAAGGTGCCGAGGCCGTTCTGGCTCGCCAGCATGAGCGGGAAGCCGATCAGGGCGGCCAGGTTCACCAGCGCCGCCAGAAATCCCAGCGTGACGAGACGCAGGTAGCGCGCGTGGTAGACCAGCTCCCTCGGGATGAAGGGATCGGGTGCCGAACGTTGCCGCAGGACCAGCCCCGCCAGGCCCTGCACGCTGAAGAACACCGCGACCAGAACTTGGGGATCCGACGCGCCCGCCTGGTTGACACGAGAAACGGCGAACAACAGGCCGGTGATGAAGAGTGCCATGCACCCACCGCCGATCCAATCGAAGGGACCTTCGGTTCGCGTCTCGTCGCGAGGCAACAGGCGCCAGGCCACCGGGAACACCGTGATGACCAGGGCACTCATGCCGAAGAACGCGTTCCAGCGCAGCAGGTTGGAAAGGACGCCCGCGACCAGCGGACCCACCGCCGCGCCCAGCCCCAGGGTGGCGCTGGTGGCACCGAGCACCAGCCCGCGTTTTTCCGCGGGGAAGGCTCGACTGGCGAGGGTCATGCCCAGTCCGGGAAAGGCGGCACCTCCGGCGGCCTGAAGAATGCGCGCGGCCAACATCGAGGCGAAGTTGGGTGCGAATGCACAGGATACGGAGCCGATCGAGAACAGCAGGATGCCCGCGAGGAAGAGCGGCCGGGCGCCGAGCTTGTCCGACAACCGGCCGTAGAACGGGATCGCGATCCCGTAGGTCAGCAGATACCCGCTCATCACCCAACTGAGCGGTCCCGTGTCGATCGAGAACGCCTGGCTCATCGCCGGCAGGATGACGGTGACACCGGAAGAGTTGAGCACCCCGAAGAAGAGCGCCGCACTCACGACGAGCACGACGCCGAGATTGCCTTCTTCGGGGGCCGTGCCCTCGGACCGGTCGATGGGCCGTGCCTTCCGGGCGGCCGAAGGTTTGGTGTTCATGGCTCAGGGATGCGCGTGATAGGCGTCGATGTCGTCGCCGGGCGTCATCAGCCTGGATGCGGGATCGTCACCCGGGTACTCGTCGAACTCGATCACGTTGCGGTCGGGATCGCGCACGAACAGCGAGTTCATGTCCTTGAAGGAGAACCGGCCCGTGATCGCGATCTGGTGTTTGGCCAGGAAGGCCTCCAGGTCGGCGAGCGATTTGACCTTCAGCGCCATGTGCGTGTAGCCCGCGTACTTGGGTGACACGTCCATCAGGATGTTGGTCTCGCTCGGCACGGTGGCCGGGCCCAGCAGGTTGAGCACGATACCCGAGGGATGGCGCATCATGATGGGATGGCCTTTTTCGAAGCCGGTATCGACGATCAGTTCAAAGCCCAGCAGTTCGTAGAATGTCGTGGCCCGCGCCTTCTCTTTGACGCGGATGCCGATATGGTCGATTTTCTCGATGGCGATCATGTCCGTCACTCCTTGTCGCGGGTTACTGCCAACCCTTGTCCGGGTCCATTTTGAAGAGGTACTCGAGGAAGATGCGCGTCGTTTCCTTCTCCGTGTCCTTGCGGGCGTGGTCCCGTTGCAGCTCGGCCAGAACCACGTTCCAGGTGAGCGCCTTGACGCCGGCCTGGATCATGCGCCGCATGCCGTTGTCGTGAGCCATTTGGGAGATGCTGCCGATCGTGTCTTCCGGTACATGGACATCGTAGCCGTTCCGGGCGGCCTCGATCGCCGGATAGGCCAGGCACACGTCCGTCCAGAGCCCGCCCATGATCAGTTTTTTGCGACCGGTGGCCTCGACCGCCGCCACGAATTCCTTTTCTTCCCAGGCGTTGACGTTGGTGCGATCGACGATCACGGCGTCGGGTGCCAGCTTGGTGAGTTCTTCGAGGAACGGCTGGGCGCCGGTAAGGCCCACGCCCACGTGGGAAAAAATGATCGGCAGGCCGAAATGCACCGCCGATTTGACCAGGCCGGTGGCGTTGTTGACCAGCTCCTCGTGGTCGATGTTGCGCACGCCCATCATGATGTGCGCCTGGTAATCGATGAGCACCAATGCGGCATTGGTGGGTGAGATGAAAGGGTCCTCTACCGGGGCACGGTGTGGGGTACCGGAATAACCCTCGGGGTATTGGGCGATGCCGTTCACGGTCTTGATCATGGTGACTCCTCTTGCCTTGGTGGCGGTCGTTCTGCGGGGAGCTTCGCGAAGCGGTCACCGAGCGCGAGCCGCATCTCGGTTCGGTCTTCGCCGGGTCCACTCTCCCGGTCCGTTCTGTTTTGCCTATGATGCGTCGTTCCGAAACTGGTGACTAGTGTGTGAAAATGGAATACATTGTTCTATGAAAGGAACGGCTGTGAACGATCTCAACGACATGCTCATTTTTGCGAAGGTGGCCGAACTCAGCGGGATCTCGCCCGCCGCGCGGGCGCTACGGATGCCCAAATCCAAGGTCAGCCGGCGCATGGCCACCCTCGAGGAGGCCTTGGGGGTGCGTTTGCTCGAGCGCAGCACGCGCTCGGTGCACCTGACCGAAGCGGGTCAGATCTATTACCGGCACTGCAAGCGCATCGTGGAAGAGGCGAACAGCGCTCGGGAATCGCTGAGCCAATTGCTGGAGACGCCGCGCGGCCATTTGCGCATCAACGCTTCGGTGGCGATCGGGCAACATCTGCTCGGGCCACATCTGGGCGAATTCTTGGCGAAGTACCCGGAAATCGAGCTCGAGGTGCATTTGGAGAATCGGCGTGTCGACCTGATCGCCGAAGGATACGATGCGGTGGTGCGGCTTGGTGATTTGGGCGATTCGGCCTTGATCAACACGCGGTTGGGCGGGGATCGCGCCGCCTTGTTCGCCGCGCCCGCGTACCTGGCCCGTGCCGGCACCCCGCGAATCCTGGCCGACTTGGCGGGCCACCGCTTTCTGGTGATGGGCGATTCGCCCAAGTACAATCAGTGGGTGTTGGTGGATGGCGACGGGCGCCAGGAGACGGTCGAGGTGGTGCCGTTCGCGGTCTTGAACGACTTGACGATGATCCGCCAATTGGCCATCGACGGCGGCGGGATCGCCATGCTGCCGAGCTACCTCAGTCGTGAGCCGGTGCGTTCGGGCGACCTGGTGCGGATCCTGTCGCCCTGGTGTTCGCCGACCTTTTGGTTTTACGCGGTGTATCCCAGTCACCGTGGGGCGACCCTGAAGCTCAAGGCTTGGCTGGATTTCTATCGGGACAAGCTGATGGGGTGAAGGTGGGTGTGGGGCCGTGCATGGCTTGATTTCGTGACTGGGGAATTTTCACCACAAAGTTCACGGAGTTCGCGGAGGTAACACAAGAAATAAGATTTCGGAGATTTTGGTGCAAGCGTGTTCAGGCGTTTGAGTTATGGAGGGAGATCGTGTTGGGTTTGTATTGGTTGGGTTATATTCGCTTTTTCGAGTAATGGAGGTTATGGAACTTCAGGCAATTAAACGGGAACCTAAATGGGATCAAATATTCCATAAGTCTAGTCAGTTCCATCTTCGTGGCCTCTGTGAACTTTGTGGTAAAAAAATTCCCATCATACTATGAAGCACGAACCTCCATCCTCAGATTGGACTTGCCGGATTGGACCTAGAAAATATGCCGTTAGGATCTAAAAAACGGAAGGCTCACTAATAAAACGTCACAATGGTGTTATGAATTAACTCTCCATGAACTCTGTGGCCTTTGTGGTAAAAAAATCCCCCTCATACTATGAAGCACGAGCCTCCATCAATTGATGTCGATGCCCAGCATGTACAGCAACGACATGGCCTCCGGCATCGAAAAGTGCGCCTTCTTGATCTTGTTGCGGGTGACGTCGATGCGGTAATTCTTGGCATCGCGCAGATCGGCACCCGTCAAGTTGGTCTGGTCGAATTCACTGTCAGTGAAATCGGTGTGGGTCAAATCGGCCTCGCTCAGATCGGCCTCGCGAAAGTCGGCGTTCCTGGCCATGCACCCGTGGATGCGGGTCTGCTTGAGGTTCATGCCGAAAAACGAAGCGTAGTCGAGCATGCAGTTGCTGAACGTCACCGGGCAATAGAGCCGGATTTCGGGTGTGGAGACCGCCGACCAATTCACCCCGCGCAGCGATGATGCCTCGAAGTGGGTATTGGAGAAAGTGCAGCCGTCGAGCTTGATCATGCCCAGGGTGCAATCGTGGAAGCGGCAGTCGACGAACCCGCATTTGAAAAAGGTGGTTTCGGTGAAATTGCAATTCGTGAACAGGCACTCCACGAATCGCTTTTCGTTGAACTCTTCGTAGGAAAGGTCTTCGTTTTCAAACTGTTGACTCTCGAATTTTTCGAGCGAACGATCAAGCGTCATGGGTCGTGCTCCAGGTAGTGTTCCGGCCAGTGGGCACGCTGGCTGTGCTCCGCCGATACCATGGCCGGCCTCCATCATCGGTGTTGCGATCAGGCGTTGTCTTCGACCAGGGGAATGGCGCGCCCGAAACAGAAAGGGAGAGCTATCGTGCTCCGATCATAGACGTTCCTGGTGGGCTTGTCGATGGGATGCCCTGTGGCAAAGATCGAAGATGGGATAATATTTATTTTCGAGTAAAAATGATTTTTTGAAGAAAATAATAATTATATTAAATACTCACGACGCATGTGAAGGGTATATGCTGTAGATAACCAACATCTCTTGGGGAGGCCGTGCCTTCGTACTGGATCGTCGACCCCGATCTCGACCGTATCGAAACGTTTCACCTCGAGGGGGCCGGCTACCAATCCGCCGGGGTTTTTGCCGCGCCTGAAACGATGCGACCACCCGAATTCCCCGAGCTGGAACTTGCCTTGGACCGCATCTTCGCGTGATCGGCAGGCCCGTTGTCTTCAACCTGCGATCCAAATTCACCCGGTCGACGATTGCACCCATGGCTTCCGGTCGTAAAACCGGTGCGGGAAACGTGCATCGCGACCGGGCGAGCGCTCAGGATTCTTGTTCGATTTGGGTCATCCGTGCCACGAGCTCCTGAATGCCCAGACTATAGAAATAGACCGTCACATGCTGGTAGCCTGCTTGGCCCAAAAAGGAAAGCAAGCCGCTGAATTGCTGTTGAAGCCAGGCCAGGAAATCGTTGATGTTCGGGAAGCTGGTTTCGCCCACCCGTAAGCTACCCGCACCCAAGGTGCTCAAATCGGCCGCGGTGTTTTCCTGTTGCATGCGGGCGGTGATTTCCGATTGGGGGACGTCAAACGCCGCCTCGCCCCATTTCTGTTTCAGTTTGGCGATGACCGCTTTGACATAAGCCTCGGCGATATCCAGCGTGATGCCGGACAAATGTTTCTTCAGAATCCCGGTCACCGTATCCTGGACCAGGTCCAGCAGCAGCGAGGAAAGGGGTGTCGGTGCAAACACCATGTCCAGGTTGACCTGGCTGGGGAGCCCTGGCATTTCTGCGTTGATCTGGGTATAGCCGTTACCCGCCGCAGCGGACGAAGCCAAGGCGACGAACCCGTTGATGAGCAGGTTGGGCGCAAGAAACGGGCTGTAGAGATTCGAGGCCTGAGCCAACAGACTCAGGTTCCAGGCGTGCGGCACGATGTCCAACGAATTCCAAATGCGGTTGGTGCGCAGGCCGAGCTGCTGGGAATAGTAGGTGGCGAAATCGGCGTCGCCGAGGGTTGCGCCGGCCGAGGGAACGGCCGCAACCACGGCTTTGCCGTCGGGGTTCCAGGTGGCTTGGGTGTCGAACAGGGCGAGTGCTGTGCCCGCCGAGAGGGCGCCGCCCAGGCTGTGGCCGGTGACGGTCACGTTCATCGTGCCGCTGGCTTGCGCGACCTGTTGCTCGAGAAAATCCTGAACCGTCAGACCTTGGTCCTGCATGGTCCACAGGATGTTCACGCCGACGGCGGTGCCTTTGGAAATGCGCGGTTCAAGCCCTGCCGGTGCGGTGCCGTACGGCCAGGGCACCGTTTCGCGCACAGAAAAGTCTTCCACGAACCAGCCGAACCAGGAGATGGGGTTGGTGCCGGCGGTGGCCACCACGTAATCCTGGCTGTCGTTGCGTTGGGCGACGAACATCAGGTTGTCGACCACGACTTTTTTGTCGGGTTGCGAAGGATCGGCGCTGTTGGAGAAGATGACGGGACCCCAAACCAGGTCCCATTGACCGATCATGGCTTGAACGGTGTTGTCGGCGAGCGTATCACCGATGCGTTGTCGTGCGAGGGTTTGCAGGGCATCGTACGTGTCGATTACCGAGGACACGGCGTTGGAAAGAAAGTTCAGTGACATGACCTGTTGTAGGGTGTCGAAGGTAGGGTTCATGATCCGTCCTTTGATGAAAAATTTCAGAACAGGACGAGGGGTAGGTAAGTTTTAAATTTACCCGTGGCGATGAATTGACTTGGGATGGATTCATTATACGGGAAAATTTGGCTCGTCGCGGGAAATACCTCCGTTATTTTCAATGATGGAAAGGTGCTTCCCGTGACCGAAGGGCGTTGGCCAAATCTCTCGAAAACGTGAGTGCCTCGCTTTTGGGAAAGGCCACCTTCGGGTACGGAGCATGCGACAACGAGCGGTCGAAAAAAACGACCGCTCGTCCCTGTTTCGGGTTTCCCTTCTCCGCGTCGATCATTACCCTGGCAGGTCGTGCAGTGACGCGTTTCAAAGGGACTTCGTTTTGTGGATTACCAGCAGTTGTTCATGTAAGTTCTGGCGTTGTTGAAGTTGATCCAAGCGTCCATGGCGGGGTTGAGAACCGGTTGGGCCTCCTGGCAGTTATCGCGGTTCAAGGCGTTGTTGGCCGCGATCCAGCCTTTGTAGGCGTTGTTGTAGGCTTTGCCCAACTTATCCTTGGCATCGGCGACGTCGGGATTGGCCGCGCAGGCCGCATCGCGGGCCGGACCCGCGAAGATCTCCGCCACGGCCAGGTACAGATAGGCGTGATCCGCCTGAGAAGAGCTTCGGCAGGCGTTCCAGGCGCTGTAGGCCAAGCCTTTGGCCACGCCCGTGTTGGTGACGCCGTCTTGAGCTTCGGCACAGGCTTGTGCGTTGCAGCCGCTGATGGCTTGCAATACGCCGTTCGCCGTCAACCCGGCCTTCAACACGTCGAAATCCGGTTGAAGCGCGTTGATTTCCCGAGTGATCGCTTCTCTCAGCGCGACCAGCCCTTCTTGGAACTCCGGATCCAGGGTGTCGTAATCGGCCATGATGTCGAGGTACTCTTCGGCCATGTTTGTGGCGATCGCTTTTTGTTGGGCTTTCAGCGACGCGTATGTGCCTTCCAGATTTTCGACCGTATCGAAATCGGCGGCCATGGCGAAGCAGGTGAGACAAAGGACGGGAACGATTTTCATCAGCTTGTTGAACTTGTTGAGCTTGTTGAACTTGTCGAACATGGTGACTCCATTCATTTGTAAGTTTGGTTCCGAGCGGAGAAATCCCACGAAGTCCCTGCCCGAGCGCGATCGGATCGGTGGGCACAGGGATGCCGTGATCCAGGCGATCCTTGGATTCGCTTGCGGCAAGCCCCGCCGAGCCCTGCTCGAGGCATGAAAGGTTCGAAGACGTTCTCCGAAATTCAGGGAGATGATCGAGGAAAACCAGCACGAGAACAGGGGTCTCGTTTGGCCTTGCGACGATCGAAAAAGGCGTATTTATCTGACTAGCCAAGCCGCAAAACGAAATGCTACCCTTGTGTCGATCGATAAAGTTACGCGTCTGAGTTTTTTTTCGACTTCGATAGTCGCTTCCCCATGGCGACAGCACCAACGTTACGATCGAATTTTTGCGTTTGGATACTGTCTTCTTGCTTGATCAAGCGAAATTGACGAGGTCCAGCGGACAAGTTTTTCCGGCATTTGCTCAAAAAAAATGCCTGGATGGGTTAACTTCACCTTTTGGAGTCGGTTACGGATGGCCGTCAATTCGGAGGATGCCTTGAATGGTGTGGATGCGGGTGTCGCGCGGGAAGAGTGGCAGCAGTTCCAAGGTGAGATCACCCACTTGCTACGCACCTGGAGCGAAGGGGACCGCGAAGCACTGAACCAGTTGATGCCACTGGTTTATCGGGACTTGTGGTTGATCGCCAAATCCCGTTTGAGGCATGAGAACCCGGACCACACCTTGCAGCCGACAGCCCTGGTCAACGAGGTGTTCCTGCGCTTGACGGAGAGTCGGCATCTTGAATTTCACAATCGGGCCATGTTCTTCAAGTTCACGGGACGCATGATGCGCCATATTTTGGTGGATCACGCACGTCATCGCCGTTCCCATAAAAAGGGCGGCGCGTATCGGCACGTGGAGCTGACCCGAGATCTGGAAAACGGTCTCGAACAGGACACGCCATCCGACCCGAACATGCTGATTTCCCTGGATTCGGCGCTGCGACGCCTCGAGCAAGTCGATCCGCAGAAGTGTGCGATCGTCGAATTGCGTTTTTTCGTCGGCTTGGAGTTCAAGGAGATTGCCGAGCTCCTCGACGCATCGTCCAAAACGATTCAGCGCAAATGGCAGGCGGCGAGTATGTGGTTGGCCAAGGCTCTGTCGGGGAGTTGAGCCCGACGAGGAGGACTTCGGTGGAACTGTCTTTTCTGAAGCGGGTCGACGAATTGGTGGAAGCTGCGTTGGCCTTGGAGGCATCGGCGCGTCCCGCCTTTCTCGACGAGGCCTGTGGGGACGACGCCGCCCTGCGCCTGGAGGTCGAGGCGGTTCTGTCGGCCGACATGGATCGGGTCGATTTTCTGAAACGACCGATCCTTCGGGGGCTGAACCCGAGCAACGTCGGTGCGGGACAGTCGGTCGGCCCTTACCGATTGACGAGAAAATTGGGCGAAGGCGGTATGGGTGCGGTGTTCCTGGCGGAACAGACGAATGGCGTCTCGCGTCAGGTGGCCATCAAGTTCACCCACATGGTGTTCCAAGCCGAGCAGCGGTTGCGGTTCATGCTGGAACAGCGCGTGTTGGCGCGTTTGCAGCACAGTTACATCGCGCGCTACTACGACGGTGGTGTCACCGACGATCGCTATCCGTATTTCGTGATGGAGTACGTGGACGGCCTGCCGATCACCACCTATTGCGATCGAAACCGACTTTCCCTCGAAAAGCGAATACAACTCTTCGGAAAAGTGTGTGATGCGGTGAGTCACGCGCATCTCGAGGGCATCGTTCACCGCGATCTCAAACCTTCCAACATTCTGGTCACCGAGGAATCCGGCGATCCCATACCCAAGATCATCGATTTCGGCATCGCCAAAACGCTCGAGACGGATCACGAAATGACCCGCACGGGCGATGTGAAGGGCACCATTCGTTACATGAGTCCGGAGCAGGCGGGTCACGGCGAAAAGAGCGGCGTCGATCAGCGCGCCGACGTCTACGCCTTGGGTACGGTGTTTTATGAACTGCTCACCGGCCGGACGCCTCACGACTGGGCGGCCGCCGTGCCCGCGTCGCGCAGGTTGCAGGATCTCCGTGAGAAGGAACCCGGTCTTCCCAGTAATACGGTCGCCCATTTCGATGAGGATCGGCGGAACCGATGGGCGGCGGAGCGGTCGGGTTCGGCGACGAAACTGGTGAAGGCCATTCGGGGCGATTTGGACTGGATTTGTATGCGTGCCTTGGAGAAGGATCCGGAGCGCCGCTATCGTTCACCGGCCGACTTGGGCGAGGACCTGCTTTGCCATGCCCGCGACGAATCGGTGAGCGCCGGTCCGCCCTACTGGTCCTACCGGCTTTTCAAGTGGATCAGGCGCCATCGACCCGCGGTGGTCGTAGCCGGCCTGTTGGCCCTCGTGTTGTTTCTGTTGCCGCTGAGTTTCTACCTGGCCAAGGCCCAGGAGCAGCGCCAAACCGCACTGGAACGGGATCGGGCCGAGCGTGCCTTGTTCCGGGCGGAATCGATCAGTCAACTGCTGCTCAGGGTGTTTCAGATGTCGGATCGCTATCAGCCGGGCAAGCAGGAGCCTACGGTTCGCGACATGCTGGATCGGGCCATCGAGGGCATTCGGGTGGATATCGAGGATCCCGTCACCCAGGCGACGCTTTACATCTCGCTGGGCATGACCTACTCCAGTTTGGACGATCACGAAAAGGCCGAGGAGCTGTTGACCCAAAGTGTGACCCTGTTTCGCGAACAGGCGGATCGCGAACCGGAAAAACTGGCCCATGCCCTGACGGGCTTGGGATGGAGTCGGTTTTTGCGCGGCGAATACGAGGAAGCGAAGTGCCTGGCCGAGGAAGGCCGGGTGCTGCTCGACGGATTGCCCGACGCGAACAAGGCTTTACTTGAATTCAATCACGGCGCGATGACCGCGATATTGGTGCGAATGGGCGATTATCGTCGCGCCGAGGCCTACGCCCAAAGTGCGCTCCATCTGTGCTTGGCCGAAAAAGGGTCCCAGCACCCGGTCTACGGCTCGCGGCTCAACGATTTGGCGGTGACCACCCTACAGTTGGGCAAGTACGTCGAAGCCGACCCGATGATGCGCGAAGCCCTGGACGTGAATTACCAACGTCTGGGCCCGCAGCACCCGCTGGTGGCGGTGACCCACGCCAATCTAGGCACCATCTTTTTGAAGCGCGGCCTCTATCTGGCTGCCGCCGACCATTATGCCGAGGCGGTTGACATCGCACGTCAATCCTTCGGAAAACAGCATTACGCCATGGCCATCTATCTCAAATCGCTCGGGTTGTGTGTCGACAACCTGGGGCGCCCGGACGAGGCGGAGGCCCTGTATCGCAAAGCCATCGCGATCGGGGAGCAAAGCCTCGGGCTCGCCCACCCGGAACAAGGGGTGCTCGTCAACTGCCTGGCCGTTCTCTGTTACGCCCAAAAGCGTTACGAGGAAGCGGAACCGCTTTTCCGACAAACGCTGGAACTCTACCAAACGGGCGGCCATCTCGGCCATCCCGGATTCTCCAAGTCCCTGGACGGCTTGGGCATGGTCCTCCTAGAAACCGATCGACCGGAGCAGGCAAAAGCGTTTTTGGAGCGGGCCAAGAATCTGCGCATCGAAAAGCGCGGTGAGGATCATCCCTCGGTGGCGGTCAGTCTGCGGCATCTCGGCGCCTACTATTTGGAAGTGGCGCACATGACGGAGGCCGAGGACCATTTGCGGCGCGCTTTGGATATCGAGATGCGCGCCCTGCGCGAGGATCATCCCGCCATCGGCAAGACCCTGCTCGTGTTGGCGGAGTTCCATCGGGCCAAGGGCGACCTGGCGGAGAGCCGCAAATGTGCGGCTCGTGCTGCTCTCCTTTTCGAGAAAGCCTACGGGCCATCGCACCGACTCACCCGGGAAGCGCGGGACCTGGGGCAACCGAGGTCCTGATCCGCTCGCCTCGGGCGGTCTTTTCGCGGGCGATGTCTTCTATTTGGGCGGTTCGGGATGGACGCCGGATCTTTGTGGATCGGCATCTCCCTGATCGGGCCATGTCAAACGCAGGCCCGCACCGCCCAGCGGGCTGTCCAAAATACGGGCGTTGCCGCGATGGGCTTCCATGATCCGCTCGACGATGGCCATCCCGAGCCCGAACCCGCCGCTGGATCGGGAGCGGCTCTCGTCCACGCAGGCAAACGGGGCGAAGATCCGTTCGCGGTCGTCGACGGGAATGCCCGGACCGTCGTCGTTGACCTGGATGTGAACCTCACCGGCTTCGACCGCGGCGTGAATTGCGATGGTTTTGGCGCCGTACTTTTGGGCATTGCGGATCAGGTTGCTCAAGGCTCGTTGCAGCAGGCTCGGATTGCCGTGGCAGGGGAGCGGTGACGTCGGCGCGAATCCAATGGGAATGGCCGGCTCGATCTGTTGCAGGCGTTCCACGGTTTGTTGGATCGTGTCGCGCAAATCCATCGGCCCCAGGGGCACTTTTTCCCGTGAAAAGGTGAGCTTGGCCCAGCCCAGCATTTCGTTCGAAAGATGTTCCAGATCGTCCACGTCGCTCTGCATGTTGGCGACGAAGGTTTCCAGCAGTTCGGGAAGCTCCAGGTCTTCCGCCATGTCGAGGGTCAGCCGCAATCGGGCCAGGGGTGTGCGTACCTCGTGGGAGATGGCGTGGGTCATGACTTCCTGGTGGGTTCGGGCGCGCTGGAGTTGGTGAGCCATCGTGTTGAAGGCGTTGCCCAGTTCCGCGATGGCGGTGGGACCGCCCTTTTTCACCCGAGCGCCGAGGTCGCCCTCGCCGAAAATCCGTGCGGCCTCGGTGAGGTTTTGCAGTCGCAGGACAATCGGCCAAAGAAGGAAAAAGATCGCGATGGCCGTGCAGGTGAACAGGCTGCCCAGGACCGTGGCCTCGTAAGCGAGCTCCGGTTTGTCGTAGTAGTCGCCAAGCGTGAAGTGCACCACGTGGTTCGGGTCCAGGTCGTTTTGGTACATTTCCAGGGTGTCGTCCCAGAAGCCGATTTCCACGCGCCAGACCGGGTTCCCCGCAGCGAGGTCCCGCCGTTCTTCGGCACTCAGATCCAAGGAAGCCAGAGGTTTGAGGGATGCGTGGTACAGCAGTTCCGAACTCTCACGCTCCAAGGCCGCCTTGCGTTTCGCGAAATCGGGGATGGCCAGTTCTTCATGGAGTGCTCGCGCCGTGGTCTCGGTGAGCACCTTGTTCTCCCACTCCAGAAATTCGGTGTAGGGGCGATCCAGCAGCAGGTCGGCGATCCACGCCGCGAGCAAGATGGTCAAAATCATGGCCAGATAGAGGCGAACGAACAAATTAGCCATAGGGACCCGCACTGAAAAGGTACCCTTTGCCGCGCACCGTCTTGATGAAGCGGTAGGGCGCCGTCGCGTCGTCGAGTTTTTTGCGCAGCACCGAGATGCGCATGTCGATCGCGCGGTCGAAATTTTGGTAGTGGCCGCCTTTGAGCGCGGCGTAGATTTCGTCTCTGGGGATGACTTCACCGGCACGGCGTGCGAGCAGCCAGAGCAGTTCGAATTCGGCTTCGGTGAGCTGCAGGGGCGCGCCGTCGAGCAGTGCCTCGCGTTGGCCGACGGCCAGGCGCAAATCGCCGAAGACCAGGTCTGGCGGACCCTGTGCCGCGATTTGGGTGGTGGCCGGGGCCGAGGCGCGCCGAAGCAGGGCGCGGATGCGGGCCTCCAGGACCCTTTTGCGAAAGGGTTTGGTCAAGTAGTCGTCGATGCCCAGGTCGAGCGCGCTGATTTCGTTGACGTCCGCCTGGCTGGCGGTCAGCATGAGAATGGGACCGGCGTAGGTGGGACGAACTCGGCGGCACACTTCCATGCCGTCGTAGCCTGGCAGCATCAGGTCGAGAACGACCAGGTCCGGGGTGTGTTCGTGGATCGCCTGCAGGCCGGCGGGCCCATTTTTTTCCCAATGGACTTGGAACCCCTTTCCCTCGAGAAAGAATTTCAGCAAGCCGCCCATGCGTTCGTCGTCTTCGACCAGGACCAAATGCGTCAAGGAAGTCTCCGTGTTGTCGTCGGTGTTCGTTCTGGCGATCGAACAGGCCTCGATTGCGTTTTGTCGTGTGTGCCGCGTCGGGTATTGTACCCCGAGTTGACGGGGAGAGGCCTCCGGCGATCACCCGGGCCAGATCGGTTCAAAGGCCGCTGTGCGTGCCTTTTCCCAATGCCTTCAGCCATGGTCCACGCCATGTAGTTCCCGGAACGAGAGTGAGACGTCGGGCAGGGCCGGTAAGGCAGGGCCGGTAAGGCATGGCCGGTAAGGCAGGGCCGGTAAGGCCGCCGGCCCGACCAATCGAAACAACCCAAGCAACGACAATCAATTGCGCAAAAGAGCGAAGCCGATAACTTCCCTCGTCACGCCCAACGAAGGCGCAGGGCCCATAATCCCCGCATCATGAGAGGGGCGTCAGGCCTGTAGGTGGAGCAGCCTGCTCCACCAATCGAAGCAACCCCTTCATTGGTAACAGGTTACAGCATCGAGCGTAGCCCTAGTCTCCACTAGCTCTCCGTTTGTTGAAGTACCATCGTTCCCGGTTCCCGCATCACGAGGGAGACGTCGAGCCTGTAGGTTGGCCCGCTGGGCCGACGCGTCGAAGTAACTCAGGAAACAGAAGTGGGTTACGCCAAGGAGCGAAGCCGATAACTTCCCTCGTCACGCCGCAACGAAGTCGCATGGCCCATAATCCCCGCATCTCGAGAGCGACGTAAGGCCTGTAGGTGGAGCAGCCTGCTCCACCAATCGAAGCACGTGTCCTAAAACCAATCATTTGGCCTAACAGCGAAGCGGCTGACTTCCCAAGCCCGAAAAACAGGCTTCGCCTGCGCGTACTGCGCCCATGAAATGGCCTGCCCCAACCAAGCGAAACAGCCGAAACCCGACACATCAAAGCGAGCCCATCCAGGCGATCACCCGGCTTGGAACCAAACCGGGGCGATCCTGGCTGGGCACGCCTCAGGGTTGCTCGATGGGCAGCGCCTTGGCCATCGAGGGCTCGCCGAAGTTGTTGAACACGAATCCGGTTCCCGCGAGCATTTGGTTGTCGCTGGTGGCGACGATCGCCGCATCCTGGGGGATGGGCCCCTCGAAAATGTCGCTCAGGACCTTGGCGAAGGGGCGATTGTCGGTCAGTTCGATGGTCGCCGCGTCGTGGGCACCCTGCTCGTTGTGGAGCGACAAGGTCACCCGGGTCACGCCGCTCGCCTGCGGTGCGGTCAGCACGATGGCGGCGTTCTCGCTACCTGGCACGTACCCGAAAAGCAATTGTCGCGACAACTCTTCCGCGTTGACGGCCCCGGTTTGAGCGGGAGATCGGCCGCTGGCGGCGCCGCGGTTGAACGTCAGGAACGAGGCGTGTACGTCGGGGTCCGGAGAGGAGACCGCGAGGCTGTAACCGGTCAACTCGGCAAAGATGTCGCCACTCTCGGCGGCGTAAAGGCCGTTGGCGGGAACCTCGACGTCGATGGCGCGCGAGGTTTGGTCCTGATCTCGAGGCACCGCGGTCAACTGCACCGAAACGGGATGGTCGTTGTGGTTGAAAATGGCGACCCGACTGGTCCAATCCTCGTTGTTCACCACCCAGGGGATCACTTGGCGCAGGGTCTTGAGCGGCGGCAGGGCGCTGATGCGATCGGCTTCCCGAATACCCGACATGTAGGCTCCGTGCACGGTGGCGGAGTGGGTGCGGTGGGTCGCCTCGCCCGCGAAAAAGACCTTGTTCTCGAGCGGTGCGGCCAGTGTTTCGCGATCCTGGCTGCTGCTGCCGAGTCGATGATAGGAGTAGGAACCCAGGGTGTAGGGGTTCGAATCCCAACGGGTGACCAGGTAGCCGTCGGGTTCGGGGAACGCGGGATCGTAGCTTTCGCGAATGGTGGCCAGCACGCGGCCGACCATTTGCGCGTCGGTTTCGCTTTCGATACGGCGCGCGAAATCCGCATAGGTGAACGCGAGCAGGGTGTTGGTGCCGGTGATGTGGCGCATGTTGAGCAGCGCCAGTTCTTCGTTCTTTTCGGCGCTCATGTAGGCGACGTTCTCGGTGGTGAACGGCCAGGGGGTGGCCGCGTCGTAATGCAGCACGATTTTGTTGAGGACGCCCATGCCCAGGCGCTCCATGCTTTGCAGCTTGCTGGCCGGCAGCGCGGGCGTGAATTGGATGCCGCCGGATTTCAGGACACCCAGGGAAACGGTGACCACCGCGTAGTCCGCGTGAAAGGTGCCCTGGTTGGTGGTGACGGCAACGCCGGAGCCGGCGTAATCCACGGCGCTGACCCAATGACCGGTGCGAATGTCCAGGCCTTTGGCCAGCGGCTCGATCAGTTGATGATAGCCGCCGGGGAAGACGACTTCGTCGCCCGGGAACTGTTCTGCATCGCGATAGGCCAGAAGGGAGACGTCGTCGAGATTGGCGGCGATCCCGCCGGTGATGTTGCTGGCGACCAGGAAGTCGAAGATGCGTCGCTCGCGCGGTGTCAGATCTTCACCTTCGATCGCCATGTTGAACGCCTGCTGGATGGTCACGTCGTTTTCGAGTGTGAAGGCAAGCATGAAGACCCGCTCCAGGACCCCTTGGAACTCGCTTTCGAAACGCGCCAATTCTGCATCGGTGATCGGGGTGCCGTCGGCCTCGAAGGCGCGGGCGTCTTCATCATCGGTTGCGTGGCGCTGCACGCCATGGGTGTCGGCGAGTGCGGTGAGCGGGTTGCCGTCGATGCCGTGAATCCAGGAAGCGCCCAGATCCATGGGCACGCCGAGGTCGTTGTTGGTGTAGACGCGGCCACCGATGCGGTCGGAGCCTTCGAGCACGGTGACGGTGTAGCCGCGATCGTGTAGCGCATCGGCCGCGGAGAGGCCGGCCATGCCGGCGCCGATGACGATGACCCGTCCTTCGCGTTTGGCGTCTGGTTTGGGCTCGGCGCTGCTCGGCCGACCGCCGAAGAGGGCGAGAAACGATACGGACAGGAGAACCAGGGCAAAGGTGAAGGCGCCGCGCTTCCTCGCGTTGCGCCGTATCGGTGGAATGTCTGTTTGGGGTCGCATGATTACCTCCGGAACGAATTTCGGAGTCGGTAGGGTGTCTCTGAGTCGTGCTGGGAACCGCTCCGCGACCTGAAAAGTACGCCGCAACCCCAAATGTCTCAAGATGGCTTACAAACTCTTACGAACGGCGCTGTGCCACCACGCGCGCAGGGCCCTGCCGGTGATAGTCATGCACAAGGTATTTGGTTGTCGCTAGTTGTGTGTGTCTGTCTCGCGTCGGAGATCGAGGAAGCCAATTCGGGGTCGGTTCAACCCGAGCTGGATCTTGCCGTCGCCGAAATGAATCACGAAGCCAGGAAGAGAGGAAACCGGAAAGTGCCGCGCGAGGCGAACCGAGTGTGCATCCATTCCTGGTTTCCGTCGTTCCTGGGTTCCTGCTTGATTGCCCGGATGAGACGCCCGCTCCCATTGGAATCCTCATGGCGAGAAATCGTCGTGACAGGTGGGTGCAACGCGTTTTGTTTATGTGGCTTGTGGTTGACGCAAAAGCACTGATAATAGAAATGATTGTCCGGAAAAGGAACTCCCGGTTTCCTGGTTATCGGTGAATCAGGGAGGGCAGGCTTGAAACTGTCCCATATCCAGCTCTTGCCCAGAAGGAGTGTAAGTAACGTACCTTTCAGAGGGCTGACAAGCGATATTTTGGGTCGCGAGAGAAAAGCGTGTGTCCGAATCCTGAGTCGAGTCGCGGTTCGTGAGATATCCAGTGCAACTGAGAATGATGTCGGCGGCCTGCCCATTGGCTGGGTGGTTCAAAATAAAGCTGAAATGAATGTCGAATCCAACGGGGTGGCCGGCGCCGAGGTACATGACCTCGGCACCTTTTGCCAACCAGACACCCTCAACTTGGACTAAATCCGAAGTGTCGGTATAGGGCGCCGAAAACAGATCGTTGCCATCGACCTGGCCAGAAAAGGCACCCGCGACCAGGAGCACGGTTTCCGCACGACCGGAAATATGTGCTGCGCCAAGGGGTTCGCCTTGATCATCTACGGAGACCTGAAAACCCATATCATGGGTTGTGGGGATCCTTAGTCGGAAACGCGAGTATTTGTGTACCCCACGGCCTTGGCCACATATGGAATGGGCCACGAAGTTGCCGCCGGCAGTAACCCAGGGAGTGTCATCAGAGCAGGTCGATACATAAACCGGCTCTGCGTTCGATATGTGCGTATCACAGTCGAAGGAGAATCCGCGGCCGATAAAAATACCTTCCGGGAGAGGTGTCCCATTCCATCCGGACAACTGCAGGGGAAAGACTCTCCCTTGGGGAAACGTCGCGGGTGACGAGATTGTCTGTAGCTCATCCAAGGGCCCTCTCCAAGCGGTCGGATTCAAATTCAAACCGGACACACTCTGGGGCTCGGGTAAGGCGCGCAGTGTGGAATTACTCAGATTCGTGCAGAGCATCAGGCTCACTGCATCCGGATAATCATGTTCCATAACTTCCAGGTTCCGGGTGGCGAATGGAAGATTGGCGAGACCATCTGCAAATGCATCATGATGTCTTTCCCAGCCTTCACTTGCAGGAACTCCCAAGACCATTTCCACGGCATGTTCCGGGGATGGCGGTTTCAATGCATCACCGATGCGAAGCCACGTCGAAGAAGAGTGCGAAACGCGAAACCAAATGCTGTCTTCGCCGGCGACCCACCGAACCACACTCAACGTATCTCCAGGAGCGGCGACGGTCATCTCGGGTGACTGGCCCGAATATCGAAGCATCAAGGGTAGGTACACCTCAGCCAAATCCAAGCCGATCCGATCCGCTTCGGCTTGATTGACTTCCGTGCGGCACAACCGCGCCTTTTTCTGCAATTGGAATTTCAAATAGATGGGTGTTTCAGGGCTGGCCGAAGAAAAATCGTCAGCTTCGAAGGAGAAAAAGATGATTCCATTTTGTTCGCAGGAGCCAGCTATGAACACTGGGTTTACGGTTTGGCGCATTTTTATTCCTGCATGTATTCGACTTGGTTGACTCACCATCATGATGGCGCATATCCAGGTCAATATCCCCGATAGGGGAATTTTCGACATGTTGCCGATTCTGGCCTTCATCTTTGTCGACGATTTCGTCTCGAGTATCATGGTTTTTCCTCATTCACATTCAAGTGGGTATTGCGGCAACAGATGAGCGCCATCGCGCTGTAGCGATATCATGTCTAGAACCGAATACCCTCCTTGTTCCGCCCACCTGGCTATTGTGGTCACAAAGGGTCGATCGCCTTGCCGCTGGTAGTTCAATGTGGCGTTGAATTGGTCGGCTCTGGCCTGCAAGATACTCAGTTGCTCGCAGGCTCTCGAGTTCAAGTAGTTCTCTTCGAGTAGGATGCGGTCCTCGGACGAATCTCCCACGGCAGGATTGTCGGCCAATGGAACCAAGTCGCGGATGCGATTGCCGAACAGTTCCAACACCCTCAAATGCGGCAGCTCATCGAGATCTTCGAGGGACGTAATTTTGTTGTTCCCAGCCAGCAGTGTATGGAGATTCGAGAATTCGGCCAGACCTGTCAACTGGCGTACACCCTGGCCACTGACGTCGATAGCATCGACCAAAGGGGCCTCCTCGAAATCCAAAACTCCGTTTTGGTTTAAATCAAAATGAGAAAGCAAGTACGTACGCAGAGCCGAGTCTTGAATGACGACGCTCTGGCAACGTTCGAATCGGCCACGCTCGGGCCATGGGATTTGGGGGGATCTGAAGAACTGGGTGCCACACCATGCCGGTTGTTCCGATCCTTGGAAGTCCGGGTCCAAATCGGTCGTCGTTTCGCGCATTACCGGTCTTGCCTCCAATCGGAAATAGGGGGTATCGGAAAAGTCGAGGTGGGGAGTCCACATGACACAGGCGAGCGTGCCTTCCAGGGCTTCAGGTGAGTCTTGGCTGCGGTAGCGGACTTCCACGGACTTTGCCAGGTATTGTCCCTCGTCTCCGATGATGGGGCCCTCCGAATAGGGAGCGCTTATGTCCAACGAGCTGGTCAACGACTCAGGATCGACCAAAAAGGTCCCTTCGCGGCCGGAGGCACTGAAGCCGTCGATGAGGTTTTGGTTTTCATCGACGAGAACGCGAAATCCCGATTGTTCTGCGCTTCCCAAGGTCAACCTGAGGCGGGTTCCACTCTTGATGGGTCTGCTGGAAAGGTCCGTAACCCTGAATTGTGCGTCGTGTCGAAGGGAATAAAGCCCGAAATCATCTTGATTTTCGGGACACATTTCGACACTTTGAGAGCTTATGGCGGTCAATTCGAGTTCCGCACCGAGTGGAGAATCAATCAACTGGCCGAGCGAAGTATCTGGTCCACCATCAATCTCCAGCTCCGGACCCAGGTCGATATAGAAAGAGGTGGTGATGCCGATAGTCTGTTGGTCAAAAAAGGTAAAATTTGCAAATTCCAGTGACGCATCTGTCGAAGGACTCGTGGTGGACAAGGTACTGTCTTTCGGATTCACGCAGAGCAATGTAGATAGCGTGTCACCTTTTCCCATATGCTCCAGGTCGCGAACGGGTGCCGGAAGATTCGCGTTTTCCTCGCGGAAGTGGGGCTCGGTGATCAACCAATGGGTGGCGGCGGCCAGCCCGAGGTCGATCCGAACAGGATGTTCGGCTGTTGGGCTCTGTGGACCATTGGGGCCATTGATCCAACTTGTGGAGGACCATCGGATGGCCAGCCAGACTTCACTCTCGTTTTTTCGCCACCGAATGATGGAGACCGAATCGGCAGGAGCATGGATGCCATAACCGGCCCCGCGTGTTGCAAGCTGGATGGGCAGATAGATCGGGCGATGGATCAATGGCCACGAGGGTTGGTCGATATCCACAAGAGTGTGGTTCAATCTACTTCCCTTGGTGAAAGAAATACGGAGATAGATCGGCGCCTCGGGGGAGGCAGCGGCGAAGTCGTCACCAGAGATCTCGAAGATCATAGGTGAAACCGGATTGTGGCTGTGGTCCGAGAAAAAATTTGGAATTTGGGTGTGAACTCGGAATTCGGAATAGGCATCCAGGCCCCATGAAAGGAGACTCAGGGCAAAGAGGAGATGAAATTGAACGATTCGGGGAAAGGGTTTCATAAGAAACTACCTCGATACTCGGGAGTAGTTTTGTCGAAATGCCCAAAAGGCCTTTCGGTTGGGAGACCTTGGATAGGCAAGAGTGAACAAGCAAATGTCGCGATCGATTTGTCTGCAAGCCGTGGGTAATCCAACATTCCGAATTAAGATGAGGCCTGGCTGCAGGGGGAACCTCACTTCCAAGACGCTACCGTTGGATCCATTTCTGTGGACGCCTCGGTTATGCTGTGAATTATATGTCTTTTTGGTGTCTTTGTGGCGTCTTTCGTGTGTCTTTATGCGTTTTTTTATTCGTTGACCACTGGGTTCGTTGAAAGTTCAATGGCTTCAGATCTTTGAAGAAAGCGTACACAGCATGCTCGATTCAAGGATTTGTGAATACCTGCACCAGGTAGGGGATCGAGAGATTCGGGGTCGGTTCAACCCGGGCGGGGTCTTGCCGGCGCCGAAATGAATCACGAAGCCAGGAAGGGAGGAAGCCGGAAAGTGCCGCCCGAGGCGAACCGAATGCGCATCCATTCCTGGTTTCCGTCGTTCCTGGGTTCCTGCTTGATTGTCCGGATGAGGCGCCAACCTCCCATCCAATTGGAGATCTCCGGCATCAACAAGGGATGGCGAGTATGTTAGGTTAGGAAAGGGCACGATGTCAGCGAGGGTGAAAACATGATTGACTTCCATCCTATCTTCGACCCAAGCGATTTCTGGAGATTTTTAAGTCCTGGCGTCTTGACCATGGGTTGTGACAACAGTGCTTTCGAAGAGGAAAAACCGGCCCATACCGTGCGCATTACCGAAGGTTTTTGGATGGGGCGATACCCGGTTACAAACGCTGAGTTTCAACGATTTATTGACTCAGGCGGCTATGAGGAACAAGCATATTGGTCGGAAGAGGGTTGGCGATGGCTTCATTTGAAGCAAGATGATTTTCAGGAATGGCTCGGGCAAATCGTCGAAAAGCACGAGGATGCGTTCGGACACTTTTTCAAGACCTATGATTCCAAGTGGTTGCGGTCAGACGTCAGACCGAAGTTTCGCCGCAACAGCGACTATAACGGCGGCCTCCAGCCGGTCGTCGGGGTCAACTGGCTGGAGGCGAATGCGTTCTGCAAGTGGTTGTCCAGCAACCTGGATCACGGTTACAAGGCCGTCCTGCCAACGGAAGCACAATGGGAATGGGCCGCAAAAGGCGAGCAAAACCGAGCATTTCCCTGGGGCAACGAACCACTGGACATTGTCGAAATTGGCTGTGACGCGTATTCAAAGCCCTCCGAATTGGTGAACTGCAATCTCGAGGTAGGCAGGACGACACCGGTCGATCACTACCCTAAAGGGCAAACCCCTGAAGGAATCCAAGATCTGTTGGGAAACGTTTGGGAATGGTGCCTCGACTCAGGGTCCGAGGACGTTGATCAAGAGCGGCTCGAGGGTGTAGAAAACCCGCTCGAAGAAGCTGACACGGTCGGTCGACCCCTTCGCGGTGGGTCATGGGAGCTTGACGTAGATTACATAAGTATCACATCTCGAGACTACCTGCCGCGTTGGTTTAGTTACAGTAACATCGGATTTCGCTGTTGCGTCACACTCGAAAAACCAGACGAAAACGCTTAGAGATACTACCGCAATGATGTCTGGGCGACAGGCGGGCGCACCGCGTTTGCGTTTCGCGGGTTGTGTGCGGCACTCAAGTTTCGGAGATCAAGGCATTCGATTCGGGGTCGGTTCGACCCGGGTTGGGTCTTGCCGTCGTCAAAACGAATCACGAAGCCAGGAAGGGAGGAAGCCGGAAAGTGCCGCTTAAGGCGAACCCAATGTGTTTCCATTCCAGGTTTCCGTCATTCCTGGATTCCTGCTTGATTGCCCGGATGAAGCGTCACGCCAACTGTCACTCGTGGTCCATGTTTCGATCTTCCCGGGGCTGGTATACATCGGGTCGGTGGATTTCCATGTATATCTCGGGCTTCGCCAACGAAGCGAATCCGAACTGGTGGTACAAACCATGGGCGGTCGAGGTACACAGGACCACCCGACGCAAATCCTTGAACTCCGGATCGTTCATCACGGTTTCCATGAGCCACTTACTCAAGCCGCGGCCGCGATAGGCCTCCAGGATGTACACATCGCACAAATAGGCGAAGGTGGCGCGGTCCGTCACCATCCGGGCGAAGCCGATGGTTTGGTTCCCATCGAGGAGGCCGAAACAGACCGAGTTTTGCGCGGCTTTTTCCACGCGGTCCAGGGAGATACCCGGTGACCAGGCACTTCGTGTCAAATACGCGTGCACCGCCTGCAGATCGATGTCCCGCAGGTCGGTGGTGATGCGAATTCCGGATCGACTCCATTGCATCCTCAGTGAACTCCTCGGCCGAGTGTGCGGGTGCTGCGGGCGGGTGCTGCGGGGACAGGCACGTGCAACGTGTTACGTTTTAATATGTTGTAAGAGCTTCCCGCTAACCGTCAATCAAAGGGGCAGGGAATGGGGACCCAGGGAAAGGGGACATCTTGGGTTGGGTCCAGTTGGCGGCCTTCCAAGATGCGCGCTTTTTGGCTTCGCGGCTCATTGAACCGCAATCAAGCGTCAACTCGCGTCGACATGACCTCGGAACAGGCCTCTTGAATTCGTGCCCCGACACGGTGCCGTGTTCGCGCTCGGGCGACAGGCACGTGGTGGCCCCCGTAGGGCGGGCACCACGGTTTGGCGTTCCAAATGACGCAGGGTCGTTACTGGTCGTCGCAGCCGTCGAAGAAGTCCACCTCGCCGGTTTCCAACGAATATTCGGCACCGATGACCATCAGGCCGTCGTTCTCAATCAAATCTTCCAGGATTTCCGATCCTTGACGCAGATGATCTGCCGCCAAGCGGACGTTGGCTCGCACCGATTGACGAACCAGGGCTTCCTGGTCGTTTTTCAGGTCGGTTTCCAGCAGGCTCTCCACCGCGGGTCGCACGCTGTCCACGATCGACAGCAAGTTGGGCGACTTCGTCTCGGATTTTCCCTGAAGTTCCTGGATCGTGGCGCCCACCGCGCCACACTGGGTATGCCCCATGACGACCACGAGCCGTGTACCAAATTTCGCCGCGGCGAATTCCACGCTGCCAATGAGTGGCGGCGAGATCACGTTACCGGCGACCCGAATCACGAACAGATCGCCCAAATCCTGATCGAACACCGTTTCAACGGGGACGCGCGAATCGGAACAGCCGACGATGACGGCGTAGGGCGCCTGTCCTGCAACCAGTTGGTCTCGGCGAGACTGGTTCTGCAGTGGATCGACACTGCGAACCCCCGAAACGAACCGTTGGTTGCCTTCTTTCAATTGCACAAGTGCTTCACGAGCTGACTTCATAGCATCTAATTCCTTATTATTCGATTCCATCACTGGGGTGTCGTGTGGTGCGGATGCAGCGATGCGTGGACACCACCCATGCCGGCAAACGCACACCGTGAAACCCCACTGGGATTGCTTGGACCCAGAGACGAGGGTCACCTTGGTTCCAACCTCTAGTGGCCCGAATCATAACTTTGGCCTTCCCTCGAATCCAAGCGAAAACGGAACGGATCGGGCAGATCGCGGACGGGAAATCCGGTACCGCGAATTCGCCCTGGCCGTCAGGGATTCCGCGAGCCTTGGGCGGGAAGGGTTTCGTTCAGGAACCCATATTCGCGGTGATAGGCCGTGATACGGGTCAAGACGAGGCTCCCCTTGGCCGTGGCCACTTCGACCGCGCGCGGCACGATCGCCTGTACGTCCAGGACCGCATCGCGCGTACCGAATCGGACCTGACCGCTGTTGGCCAGAATCTGGTCGTATTCGGCCATCGACAACCGATAGCGCTGGTCCAGTCCCGTACCGATCGCCATGCGGCCCAGCGCCTCACGGCTGCCGGGGTTGACCACACCGCTGAAGAACTCGGAACAACAGCCGGACCCGTAGGAAAACACGCCGACGCGGACGGGAACCCGGTAGTCGGCCGCATCGATGGTACCGGCCAAGGCCAGGTACACCGTACCGCCCATGATGTTGCCCACGCGGCGGCAATAGGTCAGACCGGGCGCCACCCGTCGCTCGAAGTCCGCGTCGATTTCGTCCCGTTTGGCACGGGCGACTCGCCGCATCATGGTGCGATGCGCGCCCTTGACCATGCCGCCGAACGGCGTGTGAAAGGCCAGGTAGTCGAACGTGTCGCGGAAATTCGTTTGCGGGACCCGCTTGGCGTACTCGCCGAAGGCCTGCTCGCAGCAGTCCAGGTACGACAACAGGGACAGGTCGGCGTCGCCCATTTCGCTGTCGGGCGTCGGCCGGCAGGTGTCCATCACCTCGTAGCCGTAATAACCGTGGGCGCCGCGATCGGGGGTGAAGATGACCGGGTTCTCGCCGATCAGCATGGCCACGGCGCCCGAGCCCGAACTGGGTTCCGCATAGGCCCACTCCGCCTCCTGGGCCTCGGCCACGTCCACCGCCATGAAACGCGAAATGTCGGTGGCGATCACCAGCGCCTTCGCGCCGGGCGAGGACTGCGCGGCCACGAAATTGATGGCCGTCTGGAAGCCGGCCGTTCCCGCGTAGCACGCGTTCTTCACTTCGAACAAACGGCAATTGCGGTTGAGGCCCAAATAATGGTGGACGTAGGTGCTCAGCGACTTGCCGAAATCGATGCCCGACTCGGTACAGGTCACCAGCATTTCGATGCGGTCGCGCTCCGCGGGGGACAGGGCGTCGACGATCGGTTTGGCCGCGTTCACCGCGAAGGTGACCGGGTCCTCGTAGGGCAGGACCACCGATTTCTGCGCCATCAACAGGTTTTCAAAGCGTTTGGGATCCAGCTCGCGATGGGTCGCCAATTCGGCCACGTCGCAATAAGCCGTTCCGCCGAAGACGTTCAGCGCCTCCACTCCGGCGAGGGTCATGGGATTCTCCTTGTCGGCATCGAATCAGAGGGCGAGGGCCTTGGCGTGGAGCAAATCGGCCAATTCGCCGAGGTTCTTGGGCCCGAAGACCTGCACCGCCGGAATGTTCAGGTTCATGTTCTCGAGCGTCATGATCACGATCTCGGAGCGTTCCACCGAGTCGACGCCCAGCTCGACGAGGGAATCGGTCAGTTGAAAGTCGTGTCCGGCCAGGTCGGGTACGACCTCGGCGACGTTTTTGACGACCATATCGAAAATGGTATGGCGATCCAAGCAGCACCTCCACGGCAAACACAGCCGCACGTTTCGTGAAAATCGACCCCGCCGATGGGTTTCGGAAAGGGTTTTTTGAGGAAGCCCCGGAAGGGGAACCGGGCGATTGACGCCGTCCAAAAGGCGCCGCCCGAAAGGAATGGGGAAGATGGCGAAATCCTATCACGCTTTTGGGAATTTGTATGTGGAGAGAAAGTAGTGGGTGGTCCCGTGACTCCGAGAGGCCCCAACCCGCCAGCCTTTGTTACTTCGGCGGAAGAAGGACGCGTGATGAAAACACCCAAGGGATTCTTCCCGCAAACCGTCGGAGACCTTTTGGGAAAAGCGGGGAATGTACTGGAACCAGACTGCTTCGATATGTTATTTATCCCGGGTTCTGGGCCGTCTTCCGGTGGGATGCCGCTTTGTCGCGTTCCTTTTTGATGGGTTTCTGGAAATTTTACTTGCCAAAAGAGTTTTGGCGAGTAAGCTTGGGTAGACGATGATTTGACGTTAATATTTGTCTTGTCATTGTCACCTTGTCGAAAAAAGGCGTCTTCTCGCGATAAGGGGATGTGGTGGAATTCGATCGTTGGGAAAAGGCGGAAGCCGCATTCCTCGAGGCCCTCGAGATGGATCCGACCGACCGGTCGCGTTACCTCGACCGTCTTTCGGCCGAGGATTCCGAACTTCACCGTGAAGTCGTCGAGATGTTGAAGGTCGATGCCGCCGCTTCCAGCGAGAATTTTTTGGGCAACGCCCTGATCGACTGGAACGATCGCGGCTTGGAGCTCGCGGCGGGCGACCACATCGGGCCCTACGAAATTCGCGAGACCCTGGGCGAAGGCGGGATGGGCATCGTCTACCTCGCCGAGCAAAAAGAACCGATCCAGCGCCAGGTCGCGCTCAAGTTGATCAAAGTCGGCATGGACACCCGCCAAGTACTGACGCGTTTTCAATTGGAACAAAATACCCTGGCGCGGTTGAACCACCCCTACATCGCCCATGTCTACGACGCCGGCGCCACCGACCAGGGCCGGCCCTTCTTCGTGATGGAATACATCCGCGGCACGCCGCTGACCACCTGGTGCGACGAGCAGGGTTACGACCTCGGCCGTCGCCTCGAGCTTTTCATGCGCCTGTGCGAAGCGGTTCACTACGCCCACCGGCGCGGCTGCCTGCACCGCGATTTGAAACCGGCCAACGTGCTGGTCTGCGAAAAAGACGGCGTCGCCATTCCCAAGATCATCGATTTCGGCATCGCCAAGGCCACCGGCGGTGAAGTGAATCCCGGCGTGACCGTGGTCCGTTCGGCCGATCCCCAATCGTTGGGTCTCACCCAGGTCGGTGGGGCGCTTGGATCCTTGGGGTACATGAGCCCGGAACAGGCGCGGGTCGGCGATACCGACGTGGACGTCCGCACCGATGTCTACTCGCTGGGCGTGATGCTGTTCGAATTGTTGACCGGCGTGTTGCCACACGATGTGGCGCGCCTCAGCGAATCCGGCTGGGAACGGCTGCTGGAGGTGATCCGTGAGGAAGATGCCCCCAAACCCAGTTCCCTGCCGGGCCTGGCCTACGCGGAGGCGACGGCGATCGCCGCCAAGCGTGGCCTCAACGCACTTCAACTCACAAGGTCGCTACGGCGCGATCTGGACTGGGTGGTTCTCAAGGCCCTGGCCAAAAACCGCGATCGCCGTTACGATTCCGCCTCCGACCTGGCGCGCGACATCCAACGCCACCTCGCCGACGAACCGGTCGCCGCCGGTCCGCCCGACGTGTCCTACCGCATCGGCAAATTCATTCGTCGCAACCGCTACGTGGTCACGGCCGCGGTCCTGCTGATGGCGGGGCTGATCATGGGCGTCGTCGGCCTGAGTTTCGGCCTACTGCGCGCCAAGACCGCCGAGAAACTGGCGCGCGACGAGGCCGACCGGGCCTCGCGAACCCTGGCCATGATGGACGAATTCCTGTCTTCGGCCAACCCCGAGGAAAAGGGCAAGGACCTGCGTGTCGTGGACCTGCTCCACGGGTTCTCCGAGCGGCTGGACAGCGAAGGTGAAGCGCGACCCGACGTCGCCGGCCAGGTGCACCGCACCATCGGCAAGACCTACCTGGGCCTGGGTGTCTACGATCTCGCCGAACACCATTTCGAAGCGTCCCATCTATTAATGGAAAGGGCCTACGGACTCGATCACCTGGAAACCGCGGAGAGCGCCTATCAATGGGCCAAAGTCCTGCGCCTCAAGGGCGAGCTGGCTCGATGCCGGGAATTGGCGAACCGGGTCGTCGTGTCCCGTGAGCGTCAATTGGGACCGTCTCATGTCCTGACTCGAGCGGCACAGGCACTGCTGGGCCGTGTGCTGCGCATGGAGGGTCGCAACGACGAGGCCCTGCCGATTTTCGAGCGCCTGTACCGAAACGCTCGCCAAGAAGCCGGTCCCGAGGCCAGGGAAACCCTGAATGCCATGAGCGGCCTGGCCGCTGTGTATCTGCGCAAATCGCGCTTTGCGGAAGCCGAGGAAATCTACACCGAGATCCTTGAAATCCGGCGAATGCTTCTTGGAGAACGGCATCCCCGCACGCTGGTCGCCATGGTCAATGTGGTGGTCGCCAGTCACGAACAGGGGAAATGGACCGAATCGGAAGCGCTCTGTGAATCGGCGATGGAGGCCATGCGAGAGGTCCTCGGCGAAGACCATCCCCACACCTTGCTGATCACCTCCCTACGGGCCAACGTACACTCGCGGCTCGGCCGTTACGAGCAAGCCGAAGCGATCCTGCAGGCCATCGTGGAAAAGCTCGTCCTCAAGTTCGGGCCGCGTCACGAAAGATCGCTGCAGGCGCGCAACAACCTGGCCAATCTCTATCTTTTCTGGGGGCGCTATGAACGCGCCGCCGAACTCCATCAAGAAGTGTATCGCGAGGCGCTTGCGGCTTTCGGCCCCGAACATGCCACCACGCTGGAGGGTAAGGGCAACTACATTTTCGACTTGTACAAATTGAACCGCCTGGAAGAGGCCGAATCCATGGCTCGGGAAAGCCTGGTCGTGTTGCGAAGGGTTCTTGGCGACGGTAATGTACGCACGTTGATGATGCACAAGATTCTCGGCGGCATCCTGGTTGCGGCCGGCCGTCCCGCTGAGGCCGAACACCATTTGCGCGATGCCGAACCGTTGACGACGTTGTTGTCGGCCGAGAGTGAAGATGTGATCGAGCTGAAGCGTCTGCTGGTCGTCGCCCTGGATCGTCAGGGCCGCAATGCCGAGAGTCGTCTCCTTGCCGGAGATATCCTGCCCGCCGCTCGTCAAATCTGGGGTGAGGGTGATCCTAAAACTTTGGAACTGGCCAGGTTGGCGGAACTAGCCCGCGATGTGGGAAACAGCGCCAACAGTCCGGATCATTGGCCGTGATTTTTTTGGGAGACGTTTTGGTGGTTTTTCACGAACTTACTGCGAACCTAGATAGAGGGTCGTTTGAGTATGAAAAAGGCGGCTTTTTGAGTGAAAATTGCCGGATTTTAAACTCGTTTACGCATTGCATTGTGTACCAGATCCATGGGGTGGCCTCGTCGAGATGAGGGCGGCTTCCCATACCACGCGAATCGATGATGACCGGACTTGCGTCGCACCGTTCAAAGCGCGTGCGCGCCACCTGGAAGAACCGAATCTTGCCCACGGGCAATTGTTGAAAAAAGTTGGAGAAACACGGATGACCTTTTCTTTTTTGAATGCTACCAAAACCAGAATCCTCTTTGCGCTGCTGCTGGCGTCGCTGATGCCCGGTCTGGCTGGTGGTTTGGTCGGCGCTGGGCCCGACCCCACCTTCGAAATCGAAATCTTCGACGATCGCGGTGCGGGCGCCACGAACAGCCCCATCGATCCCGATCTCGAAGGTGGATTGCTTTTCGACCAGGATCGAATCGAAGAAGGCTTCACGCTGATCTTTACCGAGATTGCGACGGGCGAATACATCCGAATCACTGTCGATGGGAATTACATCCAAATCGACACCAAAGACTCTCTCGGTAATGGTACTTTGCCCTTCCTGGGCCTGCAGGCCTCCGGTGATGGAAGCCAGGTCGAAGCAGCCGGTTTCGAGTACTTCTCTTCCAATGACATTCTGCTGGACGAGGATGCGGTCGCCCTGACCGAGCCCCTCAGCGTCGTTGCCGATACCTTCGAAGACATTCCCGTCTACGCGGCTTCCATTCGTTCCGAGGCATTTTTCCAGGCGCTGAGCGATGCCGCGATTCAGGAAACCTACACCACCACCGGAATCGCCTTTACCAACTGCCACCGAACCGTGATCGACGGCATGCCTTTCCTGGTCGACTTCCTGTTCGAGGATGGCAGCGATCTGGATGTGGTGAACGCGTTGAACGACCTGTACCTGGCCATGGAAGATTACCAGAACGCCTGTGACACCCCGCCGCCTTTCGGCCGCTAATTCGACAACCGACGCCCAACCGGAATCGGCGGCCACTGGCAACCAGGGCCTCTGGATCGGTTGGGTAACCAATGGGACCTGGTCTCAGCCGTCGGGCATCGACTCATTGCATGGGGACAGAAACCTCGCTGAGACCAGCGCCCCGAGAACCGATACCGCGCCCAATCAGCCGGAAAAACACCGATTTTTCCGGTTCCGGATGGGCGCCCACCAGTTACTCGAGTTTGGAGAAACAAACATGACCTTTTCTTTTCTGCGCACCGTGAAAACCCGATTGCTTTTTGCGGGCCTGCTGATCTCTGTGCTTCCCGGCTTTGCCGGTGATTGGGCTTTTGCTCCTGCCGATCCGACCTTCACCATCACCGCCCAGGACACGGGCGGCGTTGGCGCGACGACCGGCCCCATCGACGATGATTACGGGGACGTGCCTCTGGATCCCGATCGCATCTCCAGAGCCAAACGTCTGCAATTCACGGAGGTCGCGACCGGTGTGACCCTGACCGTCGAGGTATTCGGGAATTACATCGGTGTCAGCGGAAGAAGCCCGCTCACCATGTTTCAATGGACCACCGTTGGTTTGCAGACCTACGGAAACAGGGTTCAGGTTTCCGATGCCGGGTTTCACTACAAGATCGAACGCGTGACGCAAGATGGCGGTGTCGTCAGCATGAGTCAGCCCATCGATGTGGTGGCCGATACGTTCGAGGACGTCCCGCACTATACCCGGAGCATCTACTCGATCGCCTGGTTCGACAATTTGCGAACGGCCATCGAAGAGGAAACCTACGAGTTCGTGGGCAGTGGATACAATCCCTGCTACCAGGAGATCATCGACAACATGATCCCGGTGATCGATTTCCTTTTCGAGACGGGAACCGATCTCGATGTCGTCAATGCCTTGAACGATCTCTACCTGGCCATGGAGCGCAACCAAGACACCTGTTCGAGCAACGCCTGGTAAGTACCGGACCGCGGAAATACGACCTGAACGACCCCAGTAGCGGAGTTCGCTGACCGACGGGATCGCCGCCCAGTGCGTGCGATCCCGTTTCCTTTTGATAGGGCTTGGCAGAAGCCCGAGGCTGTTCCAAAATGGGACGAGCACCTGGGGAGGTACCGGCGCCCGAAATCCGCGTCGTGCTCCATGCTGGCTCGATCACCGAAAAGGAGCGGCCGTTTCATGAGCGAACCCACGCCTCCCGACGCGTCCCCCGATGTCACGATCCTGCTCCAGGCCTGGCAGGACGGCGACAAAGACGCGCTGGACCAATTGGTGCCCGTCATCTACAAGGAACTCCACCGCATCTCCACCTCCTTCCTGCGACGCGAGCGGGTCGGCCACACCCTGCAGGCGACCGCGCTGGTCAACGAGGCCTATCTGAAGCTGGTGGGCCAAAACAAATCCACCTGGCAGAGCCGCGCCCACTTCCTCAGCGTGGCGGCCCAGATCATGCGCCGCATCCTCATCAATCACTGGAAGGAGCGGAACGCCCTGAAGCGCGGCGGCGACGTCATCAACATCACCCTCGACGAGGCCTTGGCCGGATTCGAGCAGGGCAAGTTCGATCCGCTCACGCTCAACGAGGCCCTGGAGAAATTGGCCGAACGCGACCCGCGCAAGTCGCGACTGGTGGAGTTGAAGTTTTTCGGCGGCTTGAAAGAGGAAGAACTCGCCGAGGTGCTCGAGGTATCGGTCGGGACGGTCCGGCGCGATTGGAAACTGGCACGCGTGTGGTTGTACCGCTTTTTGGGCACGGAGGACGATGTCTCCAGTTAGGTCTGGGAAGGGGGTTTCTCCGTAGGTGCAGAGATGTTTATGTGTAAGTTTATTATTACCACTGAGTTCGCAGAGATCTCGGAGGTCGACTGGCCTGGAACGGAATGGCGGTGTTCGAATTCGTGTGGATCTGTGTGATCCGTGGACAAGTCCTCAGAGTTCGCCTGTGACGCGTCACCACCCAGGAACCGAATCCGTGGGCCTTTTGGGCGACTACCTAGTTCTCAGATCTAACACACTGTCCACGAAAAACACGAAAAAACACGAAAAACCTCGAGCAGGCTCGGAAGGGATTGGTTTCTCCCCGCGGTGGATTGCGATCGACCCATTTTGTTTGTCCACGAATCACACCGATTGACACGAATCGACAGGACCCATGGATGGCACACAACGGGGGCTCCGAGAGGAACTCGAGCCTAAAATCAAAAATATCAATCGCTTATGCAGGGTTTTTCTGTCCTTTTGAAACATCTGGATTTGTATTCAGCTTAGGAGAAAGCAACACCGTTGGCCTCGAACGGAATGGCGGTGTTCGAATTCGTGTGGATCTGTGTGATCCGTGGACAAGTCCTCAAATGTCGCCCGAGACGCGTCGCCACGCAGGAATCGAATCCGTGGGCCTTTTGGGCGACTACCTAGTTCTCAGATCTAACACACAGAGAAACAACAGAATGGGTTCCCAAAACCCATCGAAGAAGCGATCGCATCACTGAGCAGGGAATGCCGGGAATTTCTTGTTCGTGTTTTTTCGTGTTTTTAGTGGGCTCAGTTCGGGGACCCCTCGTCGAGCAGTCGATGGAAACGGTCGCGGCCCGCCCGCCACAGGCGATTGACGCGAATCACCGGCATGTCCAGCGCCGAAGCCGTCTCCGCGATGGTGAATTGAGGAATCCCGCGCAATTGGAGCACCTTGTCCATGTCCGGGTTTTCCCGCCGGATTTCAGCCATGACCCCTGTCACGATCAATGGGGTGTTGGGGCAGCGGTCGTCGATGACATGCGACTCCTCCAGGTCCGTGGGGATCAACCCGCCCCAATTCTTGGTGGCTTTGCGGCGACGGATCAAGTCGGTCAGGTGCCATTCCATGACTTGGCGAACGACGTGCACGAAATGCGTCGGGCTCTCCATGGGGAAGGGCGGCTTGGCGCGCATCAGCAGGTAGCTTTGATTCACCAGTTCGTCCGTCTCCATGTCGAGGTCGCGGTAGTCATCGGCCAGAATGCCCGCTGCGACGCGGGTCAGTTGGGCGTGCTTGACCTCGAACAATACATCCAATCCATGGGGCTCGCCTTGCATCCACCGGCGCAATGCCGAAGCCACCGATTCGTCGGTCGGACTCATGAACGCCTCCGAGTTGCTTTCGATAGGTCTCGAAAGTCATGAGCCGGATCGCGGTTCGGGGTTCATTCTCGATCCCGTTTTTTATGCCTTTTCTGAAAAAACCAAAATATCTCGTTCGCGCGATTCATCGGTTGGCTCGAGACCCGCTGGCAAGGGAAAAGGAAGACCCGGGTGTGGTTCACCCCAAGGGCGACCCGATCGGAGCGGTGCGCATGTTTTTGAGTCATTGCGGCCCTCGTTTGCGCAACAGGAATAGGGGCACCGAAGATCTCGATCGCGTTCGCGCAAGGGATCCGGGAGATTCGGGATGTCCAAAATGCCACAAGATAATGATTCTCAAGCGGTTGACAAATACTGACATTGACCTCTCGCCATCGAATGGTATCGAGAAGTCAAGATCACCATGCGTACCTATAAAAAATTTCGGAATCTTCGGACGGCCAAACATTCGAAGGTTCACTAACATTCGTGTGCTCAATGATCGATAAAACTTCTTTTAAACCAGATCTTTCGTGGAAAAATAGACCGATTTACCTTAAGCTAGGAAATTAATACGAGAATGAATGAAAAGGTATGATAATCTTTGATATTCATTCAGTAACGATTTAAGGGATATATCGTGTCTTTCTCGAAGGATGACTTTGGTAGGGAAATAGAGAAATTGGAAACGCTCATTTGCTCTTATGGTCGCAGCCGTGGGTTGGACGAATCCGATATCGGTGATTTTTGCCAACAGGTCATGACGATCGCCTTGGAAAAGCTCGGTCACTTGCGAGATTCCCAGAAGTTCTCGAGTTGGGTGATGGCGATCGCCCGCAATTTGGTCTCGAGGCACTATCGCGACAAGATCAAGCAACCCCTTTCCTTGGAGGTGCTCGAAGAGGATAATGGGGGCGATCCTCCCGCGAGGGATGAGGATCCGGAATCGGTTCTGTTGGACGCGGAGCGACAACGCCAGATCGACGACGATGTGGGTTGGCTGCTGGACGAAGCGCGACGCTTGCCGCCGCGCCAACAGAGTTGCTTCACCTTGAGGTTCTTTCAGGATCGCGATCTCCAGAGCATCGCCAAGACCCTGATGATTTCCGTGGGAACCGTGAAGTCCACGCTTGCCACCGTTCGCGAAAAACTGCGCAAGAAACGGGACGAACGCGACGCCCATTCGAGTGTGAAAGGCGGTGTCAGTTGAAAAAGCGATCCTTGGACGACATGCTTGCCCATGCCACCCCCGAACACCTGGACCCGAAAGGCGATCACCTCTCACTGGACGAGCTGGCCTGCTACCTCGATGGGATCCTGCCCAAGGCCCGGCGCGAGGAGATCGTGCTGCACCTGGGCCATTGCCCGCGCTGCACCGACAGGCTGTTGGAGCTCGAAGCCTGTTCCGCCGAAGTGGACGCGCTGATGGAGGACGAACCTGCCGAAGAACCTCCCGCCGGTGAAGTTTTCCGGTTGGCGAAGTCGGCGCCGACTGGTTCTGGCGCACAGCCGGGCCCGAAAGCCTCGGTCAGGGAGCCGGTTGGCCAATCCAGTCCGAGCCACCGCCTGCTCCAAGCATGGGCACTGGTGGCGACGCTTGCCGCCTTCGCCGTCGGGATCGCATCTTGGCACCGATCGGTTACCGAAGATCCGCAAATTCGGTTGGATTACTCTCTCGAAGTTGATTTGGAATCACTGGATGGGGGCGGCATTCAAATGGGTGAGCCTGAGCCTGAGCAACATGATATTGAACTGGTGGATCCCAGGACGGGTTTGCTGACGCTAAATCTGAACAGCGATGCCGTCGAATCAAGCGGTACTTATGAGGCTAGGCTTTATGCGTCGCCGGATTCTGACGGAACCCGGCTTCTCGTGGGAGGAGTTCTGTACCACGAGGACGGTTATTTCCCCTTCAATGTGCCCACGCAAATATTACCAACAGATGGTGCCTACCTCGTCGAGCTATGGCGCACCGATCAACTGCCAGAGGAACTCTCCGCCCGATTTATCTTCTGGGTTCGACGGCCCTGAGCGGATTCGAATTTGAGGTGAGTCATGAGCGATCGCCAGCCGATTCGCCGGGTGTCCTGTGCCTGTACCAACCACGTTCGATGGCTGGGCCTAGCCTGGCTGTTTGCCCTTGCGCACCTGTGGGCGGAAACCCCCGAGCCGGTGGAGATCCCGGTCCGGCTGCAGGAAGACCGATACGCCGAATCCGGTACGCTGAAGCAGGGCGAACGGCGATCGTTGCGCGTTGCCGGCAACAAAGGCGACCTGTTCGAAGTGCGCATCACCCAGGAAGGTGTGGACCTGAAATTCACGCTTCTGGGCAGTGGGGGCGAGACGATTCTGTCCAGTGACAAGTCGCTGGTCGGTGAACACGGCGACGAGTGGTACTGCTTCCAGGCGGAGGGGGGCGGAAACCTGTCTCTGGTTCTCGAATGCAAAGCCAGGGTGGGTGGGTCGCCTCGATATCACCTGGAGCTATTGCGAAAGTTGGCACCGGAGCCGTCGGATCGCGCACGCGCCGAAATTTGCCGCACGCTGTTTGGGACCGGCACCGCCTCACCCGACAAGCAAGCGCTCAAAGGGGCGCGGGCTCGTGCGACCAAAATCAAAGATGATTATTTGCAAGGCGTCGCGGAGTGGATGATGAGCGATCTGGCCCGAAGGAATCAGCCGGAAAACGCCCTTCGCCATGCCGATAGGGCAGTCGCCGCCTTCGAGCGAGCGGGTTTCTTCGACCATGCCGTGGCCCTTGCGTCGAACGTGGGTCGCTGGCAACAATCTCGATGCCTTCCCAGCAACGCCGGACGATTTCACAAGTTGGCTCTTGAGCTCGCGGCCAAGGCCCATCCCTACCGAGCGGCCGTGGTTCAGAACAATTACGGCGTTTTTCTCCAGAGGGGGGGCGATCTGTCCGCCGCCATCGAGGCCTACCGAAAAGCGCTGGCGGCCTATGAGGCGCTTCCCATGCCGGAAGCGTCACAGCGCACCCTGCTGAACCTGGCGGGAACCCTGATGGCGGCCAAAAGGCCGGAAGACGCCCGCGACGCCCTCCATCATGCAGGGGAACACATGGAGGAGCCCCCGGTAACCCAACGTGCCCGCGACCTGAAGGCCGAGTGGTTCATGCTGTCCGGATGGGCCGACCTGCAAGATGGCAACCTCGAGGAAGCGGTTAAAAAAATACGGGAAGCTAGATCGATTGAGCCCCTGACGCCCTGGGTCCGTGCGCTCTGCGACGATCGTTTGGGCACCGCGCTCCGCATGTTCGGCCAATACGACGAGGCGCTGGAGGCCCATACACGCGCGCTGGACTATTACCGCTCGCAAGGTTTTCTCAAGGCGGTGGCCGCCATTCAGTTGAATCTGGCCTGGGTCCATATGTCTCGCGGTGATCACGGAAAAAGCGATACCCTGATCAAATCGGCTTTGGCCGTTCTCGAGCAGGGTTGTGACGCCAGCGATCAGGTGGACGGTTTCAAGCTGATGGCCCAGGTGCAAATGGCCAAGGCGGACCATGCCGCCGCCGAACCCTGGTTCGACCGCATGCTCGGGGCGATCGAGTCGGATCGGGTCTCTCTGTACAACCCCCGATTGGCGCGCACCCTGTCCGATGCCCGTCAGGAGTATTTCGAAACCTATGTCGATTACCTGATCGATCAGGCCGAACGCGACCCCAAACGGGCGGAAGCCTTGCGTATCAAGGCGATTCAGGTGTTGGACCGCAATCGCGCTCGCGCCCTGAACCAAAGCTACCGCCACCGCATGGGTTTGGGGCCGTGGCGCGATCAGGAATCCTCTGAAATGCGTACCTTGCAGAGAAAGGTCGAAGCCCTGGCAGAAGTGCCGTTGGAAGATTTACCCTTCGAGGAGAAGTCTGCGGTGGAACGCGAACGACGCGAGCTTCTGCTGCAAATCAACGAGTTGCGCGACGAGAAGGCCCAATCACAAAACCCCCTCGGCGAGCCGACGGTGACGCTCGAAGCCGTGCGGGCAAATCTGCTCGATCGCGAAACCGCTGTCTTGATCTACCAATTGGGCGATCGCCGGAGTCACGCCTGGGTCATCACCCACGACAACCTGTTTCATGTGGTGTTGCCGCCGCGTCAAAAAATCGAGCGTGCCGCCCAGCAGTGGTCCAAATTCCTGAACCAAAGGAATCTGGCCAGCCAACGCATCCGCAAAGCGCTCCGAGCCAAGACCTTGACGGAGCGGATCCTCCAACCTGTCTGGCCCTATCTGGCGAAAAAGCGTCGCGTGCTGTTGATGGCCGACGGCAGTCTTCACCTGGTGCCGTTCGCCGCTTTGCCGATTCCAGGTGACGGCCAGCATTCAGATGTCGATGAATCGGCGGTTACCCTGGAACGGCTGGCTTGGGTACGCATCCCCTCGCTGTCCTTCTCCTTGGTTCAGCACGAGGTGATGGCCCAGGGCGCTGGGACGGCAGCCGAGACCATCGCTATTTTCTGCGACCCCGTCAATTCTCCCCGCGATGAACGCTTGAAGCTCATGATTCCCCGCGAATCGAGACACGAATCGCGTTCCTCCCAAAATCTCGCGCGCCTCGTGCATTCCGCCGAGTTGTGTCGCCAAATGCGCGATTGGTTCCCCATGAAAGGGGTCGCCCTGTACCAGGGTTTCGATGCCAACCGGGAACAGTTCTTCAAGGCGAACCTGGCGCGATACCGGATGATCCATTTCTCCGCCCATGCCGTGCTTCACGATCGCGAACCCGAGCTGTCACATATCGAATTGTCGGGCTACGACGTCCAGGGACGGCCCCGTGACTCGGCGCTCCGGTTGGGCACCCTTTTCGATATGTACCTCCCTGGGAACGAGTTGACGGTGATTTCCAGTTGCAAGATGGCCAGCGGTGAGGTGTTTCGGGGTGAAGGCGTCTTTTCCTTGTGTTCCAGCCTGCTGGCCACGGGAAGCCGGCGCGTCATCGCGGGGCTTTGGAGTGTGGACAACGAGAGCAGCGAACGCCTGATGGCGCATTTCTACCAAAATCTCAGTACCGGGAAACTGTCCGCGGTCGAGGCCCTGCGCCTGGCTCAACTCGAAGTGCGCAAGGTACCCAAATGGCGGGATCCACACTATTGGTCAGGCTTTGTATTTACCGGAAGTACGAAATCTTTTTCCATAAATCGATGAACCTTGGTTGTGTGAATGGCACTTAAAGAAAGGGAATCGTCATTCCCGAAAAAAATCACCATAATCAGGAGAGATCTTATGTCGAAAGAAGAGAACAAGACTGCTCGCAAATTGGAAGAACAGAAAAACGATCCCAAGACCAAGGGCCAAGATGGCGTGGAGTCCGGTGGCCACGGCGGTCATGGCGGCAACGATCCCAAAACGGGACAGCTCGACAGCACTGCCGGCAAGAACTTCTTGGATGGGTAGCATCGGAGTAACACAGCCTAAAAACTTAGTATGATGAATCTATCGGGTGACGCCGGCCGGAATGGCTGGCGTCTTTCTATTTACGTATTCTCGTATGATTAATAATGTTCGAGTGGTAGTGGTATTGCCCGAAGGTAGTCAGGCGGATGCCACTACATTTCAGCGGATAGCACGGAAATCATCGAGCGGACGGGAATCCTTCCGACGATCGGTATTGCAGAATGAGGCCGGTTCGGTGAGGCGAACCGGCCCATCGACATTGCCTGGGTTGACGGTGGGCGGTATCGACCCGGTCAGGTCGGGACCTTGGAGGCCTGCCCTTGTCGATCCCGCCCGTTGTGCCGGTCGCCTACAGTCCCGACCACAGCGAAGGCGCGTTGGGCGGTTCCCAGCCGGGATACGCGTAGTGGGTGATCAGACATTGATAGTCGGTGTTTTGGTAGCTGACGATGTCGCCGGCATTGTACACGACGTAGGGTTCCCATTCTGGGGCGGTGCTGCCGCCGTCGATCGTGACCGACCGGCTCACCGAGTCCCTCAAGCCGTCGTCGTCGGTGACCGTCAGCTCCACCCGAAAGGTGCCGTCCTCGCGGTAGCTGTGCTGGGGATTGGCTGCGGAAGAAGTGTTGCCGTCGCCGAAATCCCAGGACCACGAGACGATGCGACCGTCGTCGCTGCTGTGGTCGCTGAATTGAACCGTGCGACCGTCGACTCGGGTCTCGAACGCCGCCTCGGGTGCGCTACCGGAAGAGCCGGAATCCCACGAGGCCGATAGCCGTAGGTCGTCGAAGGCCGACCAGGCGTGCAGGCCGATGTAGTACCAGCCGGAGCGGGGCGAGGGGATGGTCACCTCTTCGTTACTGTCCGGGCTGGTGGAGCGGCCGTCGCTGTCGTCGGCGCTGGGTCGACTGCCGTACTTGACGTAGATATCGGCATCGCCGTTGGTGCCGGAGGTGCTGACGATCAGGTTGTCGTCGGCAAGCGGGGAGAGATTGGGTTGCACGTCGACCTTGTACCAACGCCAAGTGTCGGTTTCGGAAGAGACCGTGACCGACTCGCCGTTGCGCAGTTCGATATTGTCACCGGGATCGTTGGACACCGTGACGGTTTTGCGGAGCGTATCGGTTTGGCCTTCGTCGTCCGTCACGGTGAGTTCGACCGTGTAGGAGCCGGCTGCGGCATAGGTGTGGGAGGGATTTTGGGCGCTGGATGAGCCTCGGTCGCCGAAGTCCCAGGCCCAGGAGACCACCCGACCGTCATCGGTGCTGGCGTCGCGGAAGGACACACTCAGCCCGTCGAGGGTGTAGTCGAAGGCGGCCGTCGGCGCGGAGCCGGACCCGCCGCAATCGGAGGGAGCGGTGACCGTGATGCACACCGCCCGAAACGCCGCGACCACGGCGTCGCAGTTGTAGCCCAGTTCCTTGGCGGCGTCGAGCGCTCCTTCGGCACCGCGTTGGAAGTTCGAGCTGGGGGTCCAGTAGGCCTGGTTCGCCTTGACGAAGATATCGAACGCCTTGCGCGCATCCCAGCCGGAGGTGTTGGCCAGGGTGTAGTAGGCCTTGTTGAACACCCCGCTGCTGTGATGGACGTCCATGCCGTCGTAGTAGTCGTCGGCGCAACCGATGGACACGCCGTCCCGCGTGGGGTCGTCCATGTAGCGCATGGCGCGGCCCTGCTGCTTGAAGATCCGCGAACCGATGTCCCAGTCGGTCCGACTGCCGTCGAAATGCTCGCAGGCCTTGCCGGCCATGTCGGAAAAGGCTTCGTTGATCCCGCCGGATTGACCGCTGTAGGTCAGGTTCGAGTGCTGTTGCGTGAAACCGTGGCTGACTTCGTGGCCGACCACGTCCAGGCTGACCAGGGGGTGAACCGTGTTGCCGCCATCGCCGAAGGTCATGGCCTGGCCGTCCCAGAAGGCGTTTTCGTAGTTTCGGCCGTAGTGCACCCGCAACTCCAGTGTCTGGGTCAGTGGCGGGGTACCGTACCATTCGTCGTACAACTGGAACACGATGCCGCCGCCGTAGTGGGCGTCGTTGAGCGGGGAATAAGCGCCGTTGATTTCTTTATAAGTGTTTTCGTTGCAGTTGAATGTGTGGATCGAGCCGCCGCTGGTGGCGTGGTTGAGGTCTTTGGTGACGTGGGTCGCGGTGCTCATGCGGCACTGGCCGCCCGACTGCGTCACCTCGAAGGCGTCGAAATCGGTGCCGTAGTAAATTCGGCCATAGCGTTGGTTGCCGCCCGGGCCAACGCCCTCCGCGGTCATCAGCCCTTCGAAAGAGAGTAGGACTTCCTTGGTTTTGGCGTCGAAGAGGTAGGTCGGCATCGTGGGGTCACCGGTTTGGTTGTCGGAAAAGAAGCTGACCGCATAGGCCAGATGGGGCTTGCCGTTTTCGCCGATATAGATCACGAGCTCGCTGCGTTCGTTGCGGTAAGAGCGGGCCGTCAGGCTTTGTGTGTGGTGGAGTTTCTTGGCGTGTGTCAGAGCCGCTTTGGCGTCGAATTCCGAAAGCGATGCGACGCGGCGCAGTTCGGTGGAGAGGCCCGTAACCATGCGGCCGTTGAGGGCGTAGATGCTGCCGTCCCGATTGGTGGCGACCAGGACCTGCTCGCCCCAGATGGGAACACCTTGAAAGGTTTGACGGTAACGGGTGTGGGTAATGCCGTTCGCGGTTCGATGACCGCGCAGATATTTCAATTGATTGCCTTGGGAGAGGCCCAGGCTTTGGGCGAGTTCACCCGCGGCGAGTTGGGTGCGGTTCACCCGAATTTCGGCGTTGCGCAAATTGACCAGTTCCGCAGCGAAGAGGCTGGTGCAAAGCAAAAACGTAAAAACTGCCATCGAGGTAGCGTGTTTCAACAAAACGATATCTCCTTCTGGTGTAGGTGCGCTTCGGTTCGCGAATGGGGTCGAGGGTCGAGCGCGGTTCGGCAAGGGCGGTGATTTCTTCGGATGGGTGGTCGTCTCGATCGCGGGTGTCAAAAACGGGGAACCGCAAGGTGATCGCTCCAGGGCCGGACGCTCATGGGCGTCCCGATCGCTCCGGTTCCGTTGCGTCGACGATGTTCCGCAGGTCGGACCGCCACCGTGGATCACCCCTTTGAAGGGTTGAATTCCCGGCGTATGGAAAGAGCCTGGAATGGGCATGGGGAATCGATGGGACGGTCTCGCGCGGTGCCGATGGAAACGGACACGCACGGATCCCGACCCGAAAAAACGGGGAATGAGCTTCGCCGGCGTGCGCAGAAAAGCGAACGCGGGGCGCCGCGTAAAACGATTCGAGTGTGGGGGTTGGAGGGAAAACGCACCCAAATGGCCGCGCGTCGGATCCAGCCAGCGCAGACCACGGACCGACATCACCCGTCCGGTGCATGAAATGATTACCGAGGCCTTGGGTCAGGTGCCGTCACGGACGGGGCCGAAACCAGGGTCGGTTGCACAGAGAGGGCGACTCGATTGAGGTGCAATAGGATCGGAATCGGTTGAAATCGCGGGTCGAACCAAGGTGAGAATGGTGCCGGCACCTGGCTCGACGGGTTCAGGAATCGAAGGAATAGGCTCGGTCAAGGTCCTGTTCGAAGGTGTCCGGCTGCACTGAAGCCCCATCTCCAGGTGGTGGACACACGGTCGTCAGGTTCCAGGGGCGCACCCGACGCGTCTTCATGGAGAAACGCGATGGTCGCGCCATATAAAAGGCTCGAAACAAAGTGGAAACATAAATATCGACGTCGCGATGTACATGATTGGCGACGCGAGGCGGCTATGGGTCCCGTTCGCGAGGAAAGGGTGCTCGATGTGTGCACCTTCGCCGGCAATCGAGACGCGTCGGCCTGCAAGACTTTCGATCCGGAGGAGGGGACACGGCGCCGCGATGACGACAGCGGTGACCGCAGGGGCGGGAAGAGGTCTCCGCAAACCCGATCGACCCGAGAGATCCAAGCGCCCCAACGTGCTTCGAATCCGAGTCGTTCGCCCACTGCGATTCCAGCAATCCAATTGTGCTGATGCGACAGTCCACAGTCCGTCCTCCAGAATGACCAGCACCGGCCGCAACTCCCTGGAGAGGATGCGGGGCCTGAGTCTTCGAGAAAGGGTGGAGCCTGTTTTTGAAGGGAGGGCGTCAGGAATCATCGACGCAAAATAAAATTAGGACATCAATTGGATATCAGGAATCATAATCGCCTGGTTTGGTGAAGGCAAGAAGTTTTGTAATGAAAAAGTAAACAATTTTAAAATTTATGTAATGTGATCCGCCTTGGTGCCTTGCCCCGCTACTTCGGCGCGTCGTCTGGCGCGATCTCTTCGACCTGGTGCCACCGTTCCCTCAACTGCTGCCGAACGGAAGCCCGGTAGCGTCGACTGACCGGATGCAGGTCGCCACTGCGATTGACGAGGATCCAGTGACCGTCCCGTCGTTGGGTCCGCGTCAGGTGGCGGAGGTTGACCAGGTGCGAGCGGTGACAGCGCAGAAACAGGTTTTCGTCGAGGAGGGATTGCATTTCTTTCATGGTGGATCGGTGGTAGTAGACCTGGTCCGCTGTTCGAATGCGGAGGTAGTCCTTGTCGGAAACGATCGATTCGATTTGCGCAGCGTTCACCATGACGGTTTCCTGCTGATGGGTCAGCGCGATCCGGGTCACGTGGGACGGGGTTGCCACGGGCCCGGTTGCCTGGCCGTCTCGCTGTTGCAGGTCGCGCAACAGGTTCGCCAGCCTTTCCCGCTCCTCGAGGGCCGTACGCTGGTTCACCCGTTGGATCGTCTTCCGGACGACCTCGCGAAACTGATCGTCGCGAATGGGTTTGACCAAATAGTCCAGCGCGTCGAGTCGGAACGCCTGAACGGCGTAGTGGTTGTATGCGGTCACGAACACGACGTGCACCTGCGGTTCCGAGATCAGGTGGCGTGCTACCGCCAGGCCATCGAGGCCTGGCATCTCGATGTCCAGAAACACGACGTCGGGCTGCCACTGACGGACCAGGACCAAGGCGTCCAATCCGTTGTCGGCTTCCCGGCACGCCGCGAATTCTGGATGGTTTTGGATGCGAAGGCGAACGGCTTCGCGCGCCAGCGGCTCGTCATCGACGATGAGCACCTTCAAGTTCATGGTTGGGGATCTCCAGCGTCACTCGAAATCGGTCGGGTCGTTCGGTAACCGAGAGGTTCGCCGCGCCCTCGTAGAAGGTAGCCAGGCGCTGGCGGGTATGGTTCAGGCCGGTTCCCAAACCCTTATTGGTCGGGTTCGGGGCCACGGGGTTGGTGATGGTCGTGTGGATGTGGGTGGTCTTGGTGGTCACCGCGATTTCGACGGTACCGCCCTCGACGCATTGGGAGATACCGTGGGTGATCGCGTTTTCGGCCAGGGGCAGCAGGATACCACTGGGGAGTGGGACCTTCGGAAGAGTTTCCGGCAGATGCCAAACCAGGTGCAAGCGCGGGCCGTACCGCATCGATTCGATGGCCAGGTAGGCACGAACCCGATCGATTTCCTGGTCGAACGGTGTCGTCGGGGCGGGTGCCGATGCCAGCGAGCCGCGCAGAAATTGGGTGAGGTGACCCAGAATCCGGCGTGCCTCCACCGCGTCGTTTTTCAGCAGCAGGGTGTCGAGGCTGCCGAGGGCATTGAACAGGAAATGGGGATCCACCTGAGATTGGAGCAATTTTAAGGTGGCGCTCTTGGCCTGGAGCTCCGCGGCTTGTGCCCGTTGCTGGTGGCGCAGGGCGCGGTGGTAGTGGTGAACCATCCAAAATCCGGTGCTCCATGCAACGAGTTGGATGACGGCCGATTTGCCGTTGTGGAAATAGCCCCAAAACCGAAACGCGTTGTTGGCGGATTCGAGGACGTGGTATTCGAGCGTATTGAAGCAGAGACGCCAAAGGAGTCCGAGCACCAGGGAGCCGAGCGACGCTGCGGCGACCTGAACCGCAAACGACCGCTCCACCAGTCGACGGAAGATCCAGGCGAGGATCATGGAGGCGCCGTAACCGAGCCCCATGTAGAGCGCGATCCAGGTCCAGGAAGGCGGCCGAGTGTCCAACCAGGTATGGCGGGTGAGTATCCCAAAGCCGATCCAAATCGATAACTGTGTGATATGGAACCATTTATCAGTCATGGCCGGCAAGGCTCCCGGACGGTCGGTTTGGAACGGCCTCCCTACCATAGCATCGAGAAACCCCACGACCTATGCGAGCGCCGACCGAAAATCGCAATTTGGCGACCGAACGTCGCAATGGGGGGACGGGCGGGTTGGGGGCGCCCGTAAGCGAGAACATGCCGACTCTGACCGAGCACGGACGAATGAAAGGAGGCGTTTCGATGCGCGCAAGACACGTCATGTTTTGGATCCTGGTCCACGCGACCGCATTTTCCGGGGAGGTGGTCCGAACCGAATACTACGGGCAATTGCCTTTTTGGGAGTCACCCGTTCAACCCATCAAGGGTTCCATGCCGCTGAGTGCGGAGGAGGCGGCCGATCGCATTCACGTCGCCATCGGTTTCGATCGCGCGAACCGGGTCGTGGACATCCAGCTTCGATTGGGGTCGGTGTACAAGGAAACCCAACCGTTTTTCGGGTCGATGTACGTTCACGGGGCGCACACCAAAATCGAGTATGTCGATGGTCGCGAAATCCATCGATTCTACGATCGCTTCGGCAACCGGATCGAGGGCTGGGGTGATGTATGGGAAAAAATATACGAGACCGATGCACTGGGTCGTTATCGCCTGATGCGGTTCGTGGACAAGGCCGGTGCCGCGATCGAGAACGGTTGGGGCATTTTGCGCTACGAATGGGACTACCTTCCCGACGGCAGCGTGGTCGAGACGCGCTTCGATGGGAAAGGAGACTGGGTCACACACCGTCCCGGGTTTGAGTTCAAGCGCATCCGCATGGTGTTCGCCGCTGACGGGCATCTGACGCTCATGCAGAACGTCGACGGCCGGAACCAGTTGACACCATCCGCATCCGGGGCCGCACAGTACCGCTATTTCTACGATCGACAGGGTCGGTTTCTGCGTTGGGAGGTCTATGACGAAAGCGGCGAGCCGGCGTTGGGGCCCACGGGGACCGCGGGTGAGGATTACGTTTTTGAGGAAGGCGGCCGAACCCGGATTCTTTTCTTCGATCGCGAAGGCAAGCCCTCCTTTCACGATTCGGGATCGGTGCAGTGGGACTGGGATTGCGACCGATTCGGCAACATCCGTCACTTGCGGTTCCGAGGTCTCGACGGCGAGCCGGTGGCGGGCCGTTCTGGTTGGGCGACCGTGGCCTTCGAATGGGATCCAACCGGACGCTGGCTGATGGGCAGGACCTACTTCGACGTTCGGGGTCGCATGGTCAATACCGTCGATGGGTTCGCGCAGATTCGGTACCGTCGCGATGGATACGGACTTCTGCGGGAACAGAGCTTTCACGACGTCGAAGGCAAGCCTGTGGTGAGTGCCTACGATCGAGCGGCAATCATCCGATACGAATACGACGAGCGGCATCGACGGATCCGGACCCTGAAGCTCGGTCTCGATGGAAAGCCGATCGCCTCGGATCAGGGCAGCGCCGAACCGGCCAAATAGCCGAGGCCGCTTAATTAGGAGACTTGGGAGCCTCCCGAATCATGCATGGGGAACCCCGATGACGGGCTCCACCTCATCCGACGTGTCGATACATGGCGCACCCGACCCGAAACCGACGCATCAGGAGCCTGGCAGGCGAACGGCCGGATCGCCCATGAGCAGGTAGGTCCGCGCGTCGTTTTGGAACATCCACATTTCCAGAATTTCCTTTTCGTCCAGGTCGTCGTCCCAATCGAATCGCTCGATCATGCCGTTCAGTTCGGCGGCCAGGCTGGCGTAGCGTTGGTTCATCAGTTCCATCGCGGCGCCGACCGGGTAGCCTTCGAGCAGAAGATGCACGAGGCTTTCGTAGATGTCGATGTGCGGCTTCTGGTTCGGCAATTCCCAGGAACTGGCCCAGGCGCCGTCCACGTGACCGATGACCGCCAGCGCCGTACCGTTGGGATGGCCCAACATTCGGCGAGGGAGCTGGGCGGTGAACGATTGAGAGGCCAATTCGATTCGGTCCCGACCCTGGTATTTGGAAAAATAATCGAACTGGGGGGTGCCGGCGGAGTAGCACGCCACGTGAAAGCCGATCATGCCGCGGAGATCGCACCGATCTTCGAGGGAGGGGGCGGCGACGACATGTCTTAGGAATACCTGATTGCCGGGGCCTGCCCAGTCCGAGCAGACCAGGGCACCCTGGTAGTCGCGCTGGCAGGCATGGGTTCGGCCGAAACTGAGACCGTGGGTGGCCGAAAACAGGAAGGCCGGCTTGTCGGGGCCGCCCATCAGGTGGAGCAGTCGCTCGTGGGTGGCCGCGTTACCCAGATGGCAGTGAATCGCACGGGTCGACTTCTCGTTTTGGCCCAAGGTGTCCTTCAACCTTTGGCTGAGCGGTTCCACGAAACGGTAGGCCGAGGACTGCGTGATGTCCTTTTCGTGGGCGGGCGCGAAAAAGGCCAGGTCGCGTGGTCCCTGCCATTGGGATCGCTCGATCTCCACCACCGTTTCCGCGTAGCGGCGATAGGCGTCCGGATCGGGGAGGTCCAGTAGCCCGACCCCGTACTGGAGGTCCAGCGCGTGAAGTTCCCGAAAGGAAAAATGCGAGGCCCTTCCCACGGCCATCAGGTAATAGGGCATCAGGTCGGGATTGACCACGCCGTGTAACGGCACCTGTTGGCGCCGCAAAAACTCGTTTTTCGTTTCCAGTCGACCCGGAAACGCTTGGGAAGGTGCCAAGTCGAAGGTGTGGAAGCGGGACCCCGCCTGTTCGCGACGCCAGGCCAACAGCGGCGCGAGCGCCTCCCTCAGGGCCTTGCCCTCCTCACCGGGCGGGAACAGCGCCGCCCAGCCCGTTTCTCCGAGCTTGCGGTAGTCGCATTTCGGATTGAGGCCGAGCGTGGTGGAACCGCGACCCGCCGGTCGCTTGTTGGTCTTGGCGATGCGGGTCGGGCTCAGGGTTGCGACCAGGTCGGCCCCGGAGATGCGGTCACCAGCGTACCGACCCGTTTCGAACTGGATCCCCAGTGGCAGGGCAAAGGGGCTTTGCCTCGTGATTCGCATCCCGGACATGTGATCCTCCGTCTTCGGCGATGGCAATCGGCGATTGGGCGCCCGAACGGCAGCCAAAAAGAGCGGTCCCTTCGGTGCCGGCCGGAGCTTGGCCGATTCGCGTGCTGTTGGGTGGTGTTTTCCCTACTATTCTTGCGAAATTCGGCCAGGTTTTCTATCGCCATGTGGCGGTAGGTATTGAATCCTTGGCTGGAACGGAGGCTATCGAGTTGTGTTCCATCGTGATGAGCGGTGACTGCTGTTTTTCACCACAAAGTCGTTGCCCAGGCCGGGGGCCCGGGTTTCAGGTAGGTAACTAATCGAAGCGAATCGTTTGGGAGTTCCCGCATTTGTGAGAGGGGCGTCGTTGCAGTAAGTTGGCCCGCCGGGCCGACATTTTTCGACGAACTCCCTGCACATCCGCCTTTTTAGGTTTTTATCTTTATCTTCGAGCTTTACAGAGTTTGTTACATAAACAGAGTTTGTTACATAAGAGGTCACAGAGGAAACGGAGTTAAGTCACTTTTACCGTAGGTTGTTTTGAGTTTTGAGTTTTGAGTTTTGAGTTCGTGGAGTTTTTTAGATTTTTATTCTTTTGTTGGTTTGAAAGCGTAAGAAATGGATCATTAAGTAAAAAATGAACGAGCGCCTATTCAAAAACAGATGTTTTGAAAGGGTTCCTCTGGATGGGCCGGGTTTCAAATGCTAACGGGTATCAGTCGTCCATGCAGTCGTGTTTCATCTGGTTTTTTGAAACGGGACAATTTTGTCCACGAATCACTCGAATTACACGAATCAAAGCATTACCACGGAATGATTCTCGGAGTGCAATCGGTCCTTTAAAAAATCGAGAGCACGGGATCCGAAGATGATTTTTTAATTCGTGTCAATCTGTGTGATTCGTGGACAGACTTTTTTAGCCAGAGATGAGCCACAAGTGGATGGTTTCACGGAAGGTCACAGAGATAACCCAACCAAGTCTCATTGCGGTAAGCTGTTTTAAAAATTAAGGTAGTAGAAATATTTCAGATAACTGCTCTTTTGTTGGTTTGAAAGCGTAAGAAATGGATCATTAAGTAAGAAATAAACGAGTGCCTATCCGGAAACAGATGTTTTGAAAGGGTTCCTCTGGATAGGGCGGGTTTCAAATGCTAACGGGTGTCAGTCGTCCACGCAGTCGTGTTTCATCTGGTTTCTTGAAACGGGACAATTTTGTCCACGAATCACTCGAATTACACGAATCAAAGGATTACCAGGGAATGATACTCGGAGTGCAATCGGTCCATTAAAAAATCGGGAGCACGGGATCCGAAGATAATTTTTTAATTCGTGTCAATCGGTGTGATTCGTGGACAGACATTTTTAGCCAGAGATGAGCCACAAGGAGATGGTTTCACGGAAGGTCCCAGAGATAACGCAACCAAGTCACATTGCGGTAAGCTGTATTGAAAATTGAGGTAGTAGAGATAGTTCAGATAACTGCTTGATGAGATATGATGCCGTACCTATCCAACATTTCGGTCCACGGCCCCGGACGAGCCCGGTACCTAGTTTGACAACGCCTTCTCCGTGACCGCGAGCGCTCCAAACCTCCTCGCCACAACGGATTCCCAAGAGGTGATCCAACCTCCGGAAACTCCGTGGACTCTCTTGAAACAAAGTGGTGTATTCAACCTGAGCTGGGTCTTGCCGTCGTCAAATCTTGATCAGGAAGGCAGGAATGATCGAAACCAGGAAAAGCAGGGCCATGATTCGACACCAAATGCGGATCCTTTCCTGGTTTCCGATGTTCATGGGTTCTCGCTAAATTTTTCGGATGAACGACCCATGGCCCTTCGCCAGAAACCAGGTGGTCTGTTTCTTTCTCGAAATCGAGCTGGGTATGCCCGCTGGTTCGCGGCTCTTATGTAACAAACTCTGTAAAGCTCGAAGATAAAGATAAAAACCTAAAAAGGCGGATGTGCAGGGAGTTCGTCGAAAAATGTCGGCCCGGCGGGCCAACTTACTGCAACGACGCCCCTCTCACAAATGCGGGAACTCCCAAACGATTCGCTTCGATTAGTTACCCACCTGAAACCCGGTGGTCCGGCAATCCGGCCCCCGGCCTGGGCGGCGACTCAGTGGTAAAAAAAAGCAGTCACGAACCCAACCCGCGAAGCACCCAACCTCCGCCCAATCAGAGGGACAACTCGATGCGGTAGCCCGCCGGCGGGGTCTTCCCCTGCAAATGGGTGACAAAGTAGTCCCAACGCTTGCGCAGAAAGTAGGGATCGTCGTTCAGAAGGTGGCGCTTGTTGGGGATCAACAACAGGTCGAAGTCCTTGTTGTGCTTGATCAGCTCTCCGGCCAGGCGCAGGGTTGCCGCCGGATTCACGTTGTTGTCCATGTCGCCGTGTACCAGCAACAGGCGGCCCTTCAGGCGATCCGCCAGGGTGAGGTTCGACTGTTCGTCGTAGTGTGAGCCCTGCTCGCCCATCCACAACTCCGGCCACCAGATCTTGGCCATGCGGTGATCGTGATTGCCGGCCGACGACACACCGACCTTGTAGAAATCGGGGTGCGTCAGCATCGCGCGCACCGTGTCGTACCCGCCGGCCGAGTGGCCGTAAATACCCACCCGATCCAGGTCCATCCATGGCCGGGTTTCGGCCAATTGACGCATCGCACCGATGTGGTCCGGCGCGCCCACGTCACCCAGGTTCTTGTAGGAAAAATCGTGGAAGACCTTGCCGCGGCCCGAGGTGCCCATGCCGTCCACGTTGATCACGATGAAACCCAGGTTCGCCAGGGCCTGCTCCTGGCGGTAGATCAACTCCACGAAGGATTTGGGTGTGTACACCGCGTGCGGGCCGGAGTAGGTGCCGTCGATGACGGGATACTTGTGGTTGGGGTCGAAGTCGGCCGGTTTGTAGAGCAGCCCGTACAAATCGGTCTTGCCGTCTCGGGCCTTGACGCGGAACGGCTCGGGCGGGACCCAACCCGCCGTCAACAGCGGCTGGATGTCGGCTTCCGCGAGCTTCTTCAGGGTCTTGCCGTCACGAGTGCGTCGCAGCAGGACGCTGGGGGTGCGGTGCACCTCCGAGAGGTTGTCGACGAAATAGCGGTGGTCAGGGGAGAACCGCATGTAGTGGTTTCCTGGCTCCGGGGTCAAGCACGTCAGGTCGTTGCCGTCCAGGCCGACCTTGTACAGGCGACGGTAGTAGGGATCCTGGTCCTTCTCCACGCCACTGGCCGTGAAGGTGACCCAGCCTTCCGCTTCGTCGATTTGGGCGATGCGATTCACCACCCATGCGCCTCGCGTCACAGCGTTCTTGATCGCGCCGGTCTTGCCGTCGATGCGGTAGATGTGCTGCCAACCCGAACGTTCGGAGAGCCAGAGGATGTCGCCGGATTCTTGAAGCAGGCGGAACTGGTGATTGTTCGTATCCACGAACGTCTCGCTGGTTTCCTCCAGCAGGACGCGGATCTTGCCGGTTTCCGCGTCGATTTCCACCAGGTCCACGCCGCGAAAGGCGCGCTTCCAGCGAGGCCACAACAACTTTTTGCCGTCCTTCGACCAGACCGGCAGACTCCATTCCAGGTAGGCGGGCTGCGGCACCATGTCGACCGGGGTGCGCGTTCCTTTTTTCAGGTCGAACAGCACGAACGATTGGGTAGATAACTGGTCGTCGACCGGCAGGGCGCGTTCGTAGCCCCAAACCTTGGCCCGGAACCCTTCCTCCGGCGTGGACTGGAACAGGTAGAGCTTTTTGGCCTTGCGTCGATCGAGATGGATGCTGATCATCTTGGTCCCGTCCGGGGACCAACTGGCGGAGATATCGCCTTCCGATTCGCCTTGGGTATCCGGTTCGCCCATGGGTTGCATGGCATACCAGGACGGCCGAAAACCGTAGCCGAATCGAGCCGCCCCGTCTTCGGTCAGGGCGCGTTCCTTGTCCTTGCGGTGATCGTGTACATATAAATTATGGTCCCGCACGAAGACGCGCCGATGCCCGTCCGGTGAGACGACGTGCCGCTGCTCGTCCTTCTCTTCGTCCATGACCAACTCATGGGTCTCGGTTTGCCAACGCCAGGAGGCCGCGCCAAGGGAAAACGAAATCGATTTACGATCTTCCGAAACCTCGATGTCGCGAAACGGCAGCGCTTGCGGGTCCACCTCGAGGTCGCCGGCCTTGGCCAGCGCCTTGGCCAGCTTCTCGTGATCGAAGGCCGGTGCATCGGTCGCACGCTTCACGTCGACCCAGCGAAAGGTCCGTTGCCCGAAGCGGTTGTCCAGATACCAAAAACCCGATTCGTCCTCGGCCCAATTGGGTGCGACATAGGCATGTGCCACCAATTTCAGGACATTGCCCGGTAGAAACCGCTCGGCACGGCGGTAGGCTTCGGTGAGGTCGGCATCTCGAGCGGTCGCAAATCCGGAACACAACAGCAGCAATGGGAGACAAAGGGATCGCATGGAACACCTCGCGGGGGATGAGAGACGTGGAAATCGGAAACCTCGGGCGACCGGAGTGGGGGAGAGACACCACGGCGCCGCGTGCAGGCCGGTGGGCGTCAGGCGGAAGGACGCGCCGGAGAAAATGGAGGAAAAGAGGGCGGAAGAAAACATGAAACCGATCCGATCACGAGCTTTAATGTGTATTTTAGTGATATATCAATCGTGCGTCAACTCGCTTCCCCTCCGCCATCCGGATCTCTTCCCACCTGTGCTAAGCTGGCGCCAACACAGAATCACAATCCGATTTTCCGGATGTTGGGAGTACTTCGCTTGAATATCGGTTCCACCTTCATGCGTCTTCTCGTTCTTTCTCTCCTTTTTCAACCGCTTTCCCTTTTGGCCGCCATTCCCGATCCCGTCGTCGGCGAACACGGCATGGTCGCTTCGCGTTCCATGATCGCTTCCCAGGTCGGGGTCGACATCATGAAGCAGGGTGGCAACGCCATCGATGCCGCCGTTGCGGTGGGCTTCGCGCTGGCCGTGACCTATCCCTCCGCCGGGAACCTCGGCGGTGGCGGCTTCATGGTCGTTCGCCTGGAAGATGGTAAGGTCGTCACGCTCGACTTTCGCGAGACCGCGCCCGCCGCCGCCAGCCGCGACATGTACCTCGACGAGCACGGCGACGTCATCAAGGGGCAGTCCACCAAGACCCGCAAGGCCAGCGGTGTGCCCGGCACGGTCGACGGATTGCTGCGTGTCTTGGAAAAGCACGGCACCCTGTCGCGCCAACAAGTGCTCGCGCCGGCCATCAAACTTGCGCGCGAGGGTTTTGTCCTGAACCGCGACCTGGCCGGCCAATTCAAGAACCAGCTTCGGTTCATGAAGGACTATCCGGCGTCCATGAAGTCCTTCAGCAAAAACGGCGAACCCTACCAGGCCGGTGATCTGTGGAAGCAGCCGGACCTGGCCAAAACCCTCGAACGCATCTCTAAAAAAGGTAGCGACGGTTTTTACAAAGGCGAGACCGCCAAACTGCTGGTCAGCGAAATGAAGCGCGGCCTGGGTCTGATTTCAAAGAAGGATTTGGCCAAATACGAAAGTAAGTGGCGCGATCCGATCAAGGGTACCTACCGCGGTTACGACATTTGGGGCATGGCGCCGCCCTCGTCCGGCGGGGTGCTGGTGGTGCAGATGCTCAACATGCTGGAGCCCCACGACGTGCGCGCCATGGGGTGGGGGAGTGCGGCCCTGATCCACCTCATGATCGAGGCCGAACGTCGGGCCTACGCCGATCGCGCCGAGCACCTGGGTGACTTGGACTTCGTCGAGGTGCCTCTGGCCAAGCTGACCGACAAGGAATACGCCCAGGAACGCATGGGCGACTACTCGGCGGACAAAGCCAGCGACAGTGAAAAGATCGGCGCGGGGAGCTGGCCGTTGGAAAGCCGCGAGACCACGCATTACTCGGTGGTCGACGGCAAGGGCAATGCGGTCGCGTGCACCACGACCCTGAACTGGGGCTACGGCAACAAGATCGTGGTCGAGGGTGCCGGGTTCCTGCTCAACAACGAAATGGACGACTTTTCCGTGAAGGCCAACGTGCCCAACACCTACGGGCTCCTGGGTCGGGTCGCCAACGAAATCCAGCCGGGCAAGCGCATGCTCAGCTCCATGTCGCCGACGATCGTGTCCCGAGACGACGAATTGGTGTTGGTGACCGGTTCGCCAGGTGGTTCCACGATCATCACCACGGTGTTGCAGGTCGTCGTCAACACCATCGACCACGAGATGGACATCAACGATGCCGTCGGTTTGCCGCGTTTCCACCACCAGTGGAAGCCGAACCGCATCATCTTCGAACCCTTCGCCTATTCGCCCGACACGCGGAAGCTGCTCGAGCAGCGGGGCCACGTGGATTTGATGAAGTCGCGCTGGCGGCTGGGCGATGCCAACTCGATCCTGGTCAAGGACGGTGAGCTGCGTGGGATGAGCGATCCGCGCAACGCGGGCGGTGCCGCGGGCTATTGATTCGCCGGGCGGGGTTCGGCGACCGACGCGTCGGCGAATCCCGCATGCGGCGTTTCCGTTCGTCGCGATTCATCATTCCCAACGATCTTGATCGTCCGGTCGGGGGCAGGCTCCATCCAAGCTTTTCAACATCAGCAGCGCCGAAGCGAAACATGCACCGCTTATGAGAACACCATCTCTCATTACCCATTCTTGCGAACCCATCGCCTGAAAAATAAGTATGATTGCGATACTCGCAAAGCCAATACTAAATAATCTTAAAGTGACTTTCATTTTTTATCCTTTTCTATTCATTCTCATCGGTTGGTCAGTCTTTTTGTGATTTGAGCCAGAATATTTTCTCGACCGCAACGCCAAAGTGGCGCGCTATTTTTAATGCGATAACCGTAGAGGGTGTAAATTTTCCAACCTCGATCGTACTGATGGTCTTTCGTGTCACACCAATGGCTTCAGCCAAATCGGTTTGGCTCATTCGATGTTCGGCGCGAAAGACGCGTATTTTGTTTTCGAGCTCGTCATGCATCGCTACCCTCCCGCGATCCGAGCCGATACTGAACCAAATATGAAATGCCATAGGATCCGGTCAATATGGCCGCAATCGTCAATAAACAGAAGTCGGCGGGTAGTGGTTCTGCAACGGGCCTGTTTGCAGAGATGCTATACATGAAGATGATGCTCACCAAAGTAGCTTGAAAAGAAATGGTCATCGCCTGGCTCATCACCATTTCCATGAATCCGTCCTCTTGAAATGGAAATCTCCTGCCAAAAATAAGAGTTGAAAGGCCCATGCGCTTGAGAAGCCGACCCTTCCAAAAGATGTAGATGAGCAAGAGGAACGCGCCCGGAACCGCAACCAAGAGGAGGGCGATGATTAACTTGTTTGAAAAGAAGGATAATGACGCCATTAAGGCACAAGCGATGCCCATCATGGTGAAAAACACACTGCTTAAATAATTGAGATGTTCCAGAAGCTCACTTTCCGATATTGAATTGTTCACCTTTGAATCCTTTGTGTGTCATTGTGGAACCTTTGATGGTCATGATGATACCTTAAGGTTTCATTTAGATCAAGCCACAACTTGAAGAGATCGGGTTCTCGGAGGGATCGAACAACCATCTCGAGGGTGGTAAGTTATGAATTCCAAGGCTTTTGGAATTGTTTGCGGAGGAAATTCGACCTGAAGAAGCGCCTTTTTGCGGTGCTTGCGCTTCTCGCGAGAGAGGTGTGTCGCTTCTCGATGTCCATGGGTCATGGTGCTTCGATTCCAGGCACGTGACCGACCCTACCCAAGGTGCAGCGACGAGGCCCTCTGGTGGGACGGGGAGGTGGGAGATGCTCGTTTCGGTGAGACCCACCGAGACCCGGTCAACCGGCGGTTTCTCTCGGCATCCTTTCGGCCAAGTAATCCTTGTACTTCGACGGCGCCACGCCGAACACCTGGGCGAAAAGCCGCGAGAAGTGCTCCGGATTCTTGAAGCCCGCTCGATAGGCCACTTCCGCGACCGTACCGGCCTCCTGTTCGAGCAGGTCCGCCGCGCGTTGCAACCGCATGGTTCGCAGAAACCCGGCAGGGGAGAGGCGCGTGATCTCGCGAAGCTTGCGTTGCAGTTGGCGCTGGCTGAGTCCGACTTCCTCCGCGAGCTGTGCCACGCCGAACGCCGACGCTTCCATATGGGTTTCGACCACCTGCTGGATTTGGCGCAGGAATGCTTCGTCGGCCGATTCGGCCAGAATCCGCTTGGGACCCAGGTTCATCTCCTTGCTGAACCGCCGGCGCAGCGTTCGCCGAATCTCGATGAGGTTCTCGATGCGAATCGAGAGTTCCGCCATGTTGAACGGTTTGGCGAGGTAGTCGTCGGCACCGATCTGCAGCCCCTCGATCTTGCTGTGGTCGGACGCCTTGGCCGTCAACAGAATCACCGGTACGTGCGCCAGCGACGCGTCGGCTCTGAGTTCGCGGCACAACGCGTAACCGTCCATCTCCGGCATCATGACGTCGCTGAGCACCAGATCGGGAGGCTCGCGTCGGGCCTCCTTGAGGGCGACCTCGCCGTTCTCGCAGCCGATGACCTTGTAGCGCTCGGCCAGCCGTTCGAGCAGGTATTGGCGGAACGAGGGATTGTCCTCCACCACCAGGATGGTCGGCGCGCCGGAGGTCGGCTCGTCGATCGCGCCCGTGTCGTCGGTAACCGCGGCCAAGTCGAGATCCATGTCGATCGAATCGACCGCCTGCACCCCTATGTCCTCCTGGACCACCGCATCCAGGATTTCACCGGGGGCAAACGCCTCCCTGGCCAAGGGAAGGTCGATGCAGAAGGTGCTGCCGAATCCCGGTTCCGAGGCGATGGCCACCCTGCCGTGGTGCAGCTCGGTCAGCTCGCGCACCAGGGAGAGCCCCAGCCCGGTCCCGCGCCGGCCTCCCTTTTCGCGACTGACCTGATAAAACCGATCGAAGACCCGTTGGATCTCGTCTTCGGGGATCCCTTCGCCCGTGTCCTTGACCTGGATCTGTACCCATTCGCCGTCTTCCCCGTCCTTCCAAGCGATGCTCAGTTTGATCTTGCCGCCTTCGGCGGTGTACTTGAAGGCGTTGGAGAGCAGGTTGTAGAAGACCTTCTCCAATTTGTCGGGGTCGAAAAAGGCGATGATCTCGTCCCGATTCGATTGGAATTGCAAGTCGATGTGGCGCCGCTCCCCCAGGGATCGATAGAGCGAGACGATCCGCTCCAGAAAGGACACCAGATTGCCGCGACGCGCCCGCAATTCCATGGCGCCGGCCTCCAGTTTGGCCAGTTCGAGCAATTGATTGATGAGGCGCAGCAAGCGGGTGCCTTCGTGGTGGGCGACCTTCAGCATGCGTTGAAGGTTCTGCTGGAGGGGTCCGAATCGGTGATCCAGCGCGTCCTGCAGGGGAGGAAGGATCAAGGCGAGCGGAGTGCGCAACTCATGGGAAATGTTGGCGAAAAACCGCGACTTCAACCTGTCGAGTTCCAGCAGTTTTTTGGCTTGGTGCTCCGTTTTCTCCCGCTCCAGGGTCAGCGCCGCGGTTTGCTTTTCCAATCTCGCGTTGATCTGTGCCAGTTCTCTGGCCTTCGCCAGCTCCAGATTCTTGCGGGCGTTTTCCTCGCGCAACGCTTCCGCCGATGCCGCGGCTGCCCTGGCCTGCAATTGGGCCGCCTCGATTTGCATTTGTTTTTCGCGCTGTTGGTGGACGGCCCGCTCTTTTCTCAGACAGTAATTCTGCTGGAATCGGAAGGCCCAAACCAGGAGCGCGAACGACCCGACGAAGAACAGGAACCGAGCCAGGGTCGTTCGCCACCACGGCGGCGTGATGGTGATGGGGAAGGTCAAGGGATCTGCGCTCCACACGCCGTCCGGGTTGGCGGCCTTGACCTTGAACACGTAGTGGCCGGGCGGCAGGCGGACGAATGCCGCCTGCATGCCGATGCCCGCCGGTCGCCAGCCGGGGTCGAAATTCTCGAGCATGTAGGCATAGCGGTTGGCGCTGGGATCGGCGTAGGTGAGTGCGGCGAACTGGATCAGGAAATCGGCCTCGTCATGGGGCAGGGTGATGCCCTGACGGAGAATGTCGGAAGATAGAAAGTCGAGTGTTTCCACGATGTCGCGATTGGGATTGGCACACTCGAAATGGGTGAGGATGACCGGCGGCCCGGCGCGCGGTTCTTCGATGGTGGCGGGATCGAAAAACAGGAAGCCGGGATAGCCTCCGAAGAAAAGTTGATCCTGCCGGCCTCGATGAACCGTGGAAAAGCCGTATCTGTGGGCTTGGAAGTCGACGTCGATCCGGAAATTCCGAAACGTCGTGTTTTCGGGATCGAACTGGGAGATCCCCTTTGGGGTGTGCAGCCACAAGGTTCCCGCGCGATCTTCCTGAATGCCCCAAATCAAATTGTGGACGAGTCCGAGGCTCGAGTCGAACCGGCTCACCTGACGCGTTTCGGGATCGTAGCGCAGTAGACCGTTGATGGCGGTGCCGATCCACAACTCGCCACGATGATCGAGGTGGAGCGCGTTGATCTGAGGTGGTTTTTTCTCCGCAGGGAACTCGAAGTGAAACTGTTGCGATCGAGTGTCGAAGCGCGTCGGCGGCTCGTTCTTGCGGTAGATCCACATTTGGCCGTCGTGAACGTTGGAGGCCACCCGCACGTAACCGATCGGCAGAAAGGTCTCGGGATAGTCGATTTGGGTGAGCTCGCCCGTTTCCAGGTGAAGGCGTTGCAAATCGTGGCTGGCAAAAATCCAGAGCTCCCCGTCCGAACCCTCCTGCATGAATTTGATGTGGCGATTCGGCGTTGTCACGGTTGGCTGCTCGTCCCCCAGGGGCACGATTCGATCGCTTTCCGGTTCGTATTCACCGAGCCCGCCGCCCCAGGTCCCGATGCGCACGCGGTCGCTGCCGTCCACGTGGATCGCGGTCAGCCACGAGGGTTTTCCCGTCTCGGGATCGGTCGGCAACTCGGCATAGTGATCGAATCGATTGGTTTCCGGGTCCCAGCGACTGAGTCCACCGTACAAGGTGCCCACCCAGACCCTGCCGGCGCTGTCGTCGCCGATGGTCCAAGTGTGGTTGCCGCGCAGGGAATTGGGTTCATGGGGAAGGGCCCGTACCGGGTGAAACTGCAACTGGTTGGTGTCGAGTTTGTAGATGCCGGTGCCGTGGGTGCCGATCCACAGCCAGCCGTCGCTGGCGACATAGAACGTCGCGAACGAGGTCCCCAGAAGGCTACGGACCTCGCTGCGATAGGGGTGGATATGGGTCAGCATCTCCCGCTGGGGATCGAGCAGGGACAGGCCGCCTCCCATGAGATTGGCGAGGCCCACCCAGATTCGTTCGCGACCGTCGCGGAACAAGGCGCCGATATTTCGTATTTCCAGTCGTTGAGGGCCCGGGTTTTCGATGATGTGTTTGAAATGGGTGCGATTTGCGTCGAGCTTGGCCAGCCCGCCGCCTTCGGGGGAGACATGGTTGGGTGCCGCGCCAACCCACAGGTTGTCGGCCGCGTCCAGTGTCAACGCGTAGATTCCGCCGGGTATCAAGCTGTTGGGCTGCGCGGGATCGTGAACGTAATTGGTGAAGCGTTCGGTGTCCGGATCGAAGCGACTCAAGCCGCCTTCCGTGCCCAACCACAGGTGGCCGCCCCGGTCTTGACGGATCACGTACACCTCGTTTTGAACCAGCGAGTTGGGATTGGTAGGATCGTGTCGGTACACCGTGAAGTCGTCTTGATCGGGATTGTGCCGTGCGAGGCCACCATCGGTCCCGACCCAAAGTACGTCGTCACGGTCGAAGAAGAGTGAGAGCACCGTCTGGTGGGGCAGGCTGTTTTGCCGCTCGGGATCGGGGCCGTAACGCTTTAAATGATGCTCGCGCACCCGATAGTGCCAGAGTCCGTCTTGGGAGCCGATCCAGATGCCGGATTTCGGGTCGCGCGCCAGGGCCATGATGGGCGATCGATCGAGGTTCGAGGAGATCGGACGTGTTCCGTCGAAACGCCGGAAGCGAAAGCCGTCGTAGGTCACCAGACCCCGGTCGGTGCCGAACCACATCAACCCGGATGGATCCTGAACGATCGAAAAGACCGAATTACTCTGGACCACTTCCCACAGGTTCAGGTGAACGAATTCCGAATCGGCGGCACCGAGGAAACAGTGAGAAAAGAGCAGAACGGCGGATAGGAGCTTCATACGGAACGGTCCTGTGACGACGGCAAGAGAAGTGTCGGGCGTGAAAACGAATCCCGAGCGGATGAAAGAGATAACCTAATTATTTCAGGTTTTCGAGGTTTGTTGGAGTCAACAAAAAATAAATTCGGAGCAACTTCTGGTTGCTGGCTCCCGAACCCGTGCGTTGTGCTGAATACGTTGCCGGAACATGAAACGAAGGCTCGAGCAGGAAAAGCTTGGTACGGTGAGATGTGCACCTGAAAGCTGTTGATTTTCAAAAGATTAGCGGTGATCTTTCGGGTCCGGCGACCACTTGCTGGCGAGCGGGATGGTCGATGGATCGAACGTCATGGGTCAAGGGTTGCCTCTTTTGCCGACTGAAAAAATCGGCTTCGCGCAGGGAACGGCCTATTCAGGTTTTTTGCTTGGATCGCCCGATGGTTATTTGCTAGGATGCGTCTGGTTGATACCCCCTTTCCCAAAGAAATCAATTTTTCAAAGCACCGAGTGAGCTTCCGTCGACTGCGATGAATGGCATCGCCAGGGCGGAGCCATGCGTGTCCTTCCGGAATGGCGATCTTGCTCGCCCATTCGAGCCGGTGGGACTTGAACGCGATTCCAGGTGTTCAGGAGCGAACATGGCGACCTACGAATATCAGATGAACTACGACGTCGTTCCCAACCCAGTCATCAAGATCGGTCCGGTCGACGCGAAAAACGGGGATGACTCCGTCTGGATCCAGTACGTCAAGGACCAAGGCAGTTACGTCGATGGCGCGATCAGTAAAAATGAAAACCTCATTCCCGATTGTTGGGTGTTCGAACCGTTCAGCACCGTGTCATTCACGCTCAACAACCTGGATTGGCGGTTCGATTTCCCCCAAATCTATTGGGAAACGCCCACCGAGCCGCCGATCGCCACGACCTATCCCGCATCCCACACCTACGCACATCACCTGGCCCAGGCCGGTAAAACGGGCGAAGCGGTCGTGAAAGAAGTGATCTGTGATTTAGATGCCCAGGGCCGCACCCTGGAATTGACGCTATCCGACGACACCACCGTCAGTGAAGTCGCATTCCGTTTCAGACCCAACGACGGGCTTTCGCAGGACCGGATCGTCGATCCCCAAATGAGATGTCGCTTTCGGCCCAAGTGATCCCCTGATTTCCGCGAACCGAAAACCCTGAATCGATTGTGGCAATCTCCGCCGATTCAGTGTTTCGCAAGGGGCGGATCCCGGTTTTTGGGGACGACCAGGTGTTGCCGAAGCGCTGAATCGAACGAGGATCGATTTCTGACGGAAACGAATTTTTAGAGGAAGTCTCATGGATCCGCAACGATGGCAACGAATCAAGGCCATCGCGCTGGAAGCTCAGCGCCGCAGTGACACCGACCGCCGCGGTTTTCTGGTCGACGCCTGTGGCGACGACAGCGACCTGTTGCGCGAAGTGGAAACCTATCTTCATACCGCCCCAGAGGACCTACCCGAATATGCTCCGGGACTCGAAGGCGATTTGGAGGGCACGAGGCTGGGCGACTACCGTTTGGTGGAGCGGCTGGGGGCCGGCGGCATGGGCGTCGTCTATCGCGCGATTCGGGAAGGCGATTTCGACCACGAGGTTGCCGTCAAATTGTTACGGCCGGGTCTCCACCAGGATCACGTGCAGCGTTTCGAGAAGGAACGCCGCATCCTGGCCCAACTGGAGCATCCCCATGTCGCGCGGCTGCTGGGTGGTGGCCAAACCGATCACGGGCATCCCTATTTCACGATGGAATTGGTGATCGGGACACCCGTGGACCGCTTCTGCAACCGCCATCGGTGGGATCTGACCCGGCGACTCCGTCTCTTCGCCAAAATATGCAGGGCCGTGAGTTATGCCCACCGCAACCTCATCATCCACCGCGATATCAAACCGAGCAACATCCTGGTCACCGAGGGCGGTGATCCGAAGTTGGTGGACTTCGGCATTGCCGGGCTCTTGGATGATTCGGGCCATCCCAGCGAGACGTTGACCCAACCGGGTGGGCGGCCCATGACGCCTGAGTACGCCAGCCCCGAGCAGGTGCGCGGCGAGCGCTTGACCACCGCCACCGACCTTTGGTCCCTGGGGGTCGTGCTCTACCGCCTGCTCACCGGTCGAGGCCCCTTTCAATTTCCCAGCCGGCAACCCGAGGTCGTGGGTGTCATCCTGCGCGAACAAAGGCCGACGAAACCCAGCCAGGTCGTCAAGATCTCGCCAACCCGCCAACGTGATGCGACCGAACCGGCCTTTCACATCGGTCCAACGAGTCCGAAGGAACTGAGTCGCCATCTGCGCGGTGATTTGGATTGCATTCTTCTCAAGGCACTGGCCTACGATCCCGCGGAACGTTACGAATCCTGCGAGCAGTTCGCCGAAGACATCGAACGTTACCTCGACGGCTATCCGGTGCGCGCCAGACAATGGGCGACCCTGTACCTGATGACGAAATTCCTGAGACGGTACCGCGTGCCGGTTGCGGTTTTGAGTCTCGCGGTGGGAGCGATCACGACCGCGGCCGTCGTGGCCTTCGACGCCGAAAAGCGAGCCGATTTTCGGCGCGGCCAGGCGGAAGCCCTCGTGGGGTTCATGCTCGGCGATCTCAAAGACAAGCTGGATACCGTGGGGCGCCTGGACCTGCTCGAAGATGTCACCGATCAGGCGCAGTCGTTTTTTGCGACCCTGCCTCATGATGTGAGCGGCGAAACCGCCGCCCAACAGGTTCGATCCCTGCTCGCCATTGGGGAAATTCGACTGAAACGAGGCAATCCCAAGGGGGCGCTCGAGAGCTTCGGCGAAGCGTTGTCACGTGCCGAAGTGGCCGTTTTGCATCATCCGAACGATCAAACCCACCAGACCCATCTGGCCCACAGTCATTATTGGCTCGGCGAAGTCCACTTTCTCGATGGCCGCCTGGACCTGGCCACCCACCATTTTCAAGGGTACCAAGAGGTGGCGGATGCCATGCGCGCCCGCCATCCGGACAGCGACTATTGGCGCTTGGAAGCTTCCTACGCCCACAACAACCTGGGCGCCATCCACCGCGAATCGGGTGATATCGCACGAGCCATGTCCGCATTCGCCCACTCGGTCCGGCTCAAGCGGGAACTGCTTCGCGGCGCTCCCGATGACGCTTCGCTTCAATTGGATTTGGCCGACAGCCTCACCTGGTACGCCGAAACGGCCTGGGAGCAATTTGCATTGGCTCGAGCACTCGATTTGCGTCGCGAAGCCAAGGCCATCTATGAACGCCTGGTCACAAACCAGCCCGAAAACATCCCCCTGGCGATTTATTTGGCGGAAAGCTGCCAATTCGTCGCGCGAAGCCTGGTGTTTCAGGGAAAAGCCGACGAAGCCGTGGTCCTCAGTCGGCGTGGCCTGGATCTGGCCGCGAACCTGGTCACCCATGACCCCGCCAATGCGGATTGGCGCGAGGCGCGAGCACTGGCGCAATTGAACCTGGCCACGACCCTGTTGGCGGGTGGTCACCTCGAGGAAGCCGATGCCCAGAGTCTCGGCGCTCTGGAAGCCATGCAAGACCTGGCTTCGAAGCACCCCGACTTTGCCCGGTGGTCCCTGCCGCTGGCCGCGGCGTACAACGGTCGCGCCAAGGTGTTGATGGCACTCGGCGCGTGGGATCGCGCCCTGTCGGCGGCCCGTGAGGCCGAACGACAGTTCCCGGATCCATCGCCACCCTCGGCGAGTGGGGTGGCGGCGGTTCTTCTACAGGCCCGCATCGCCAAACATCTCGGTAAGGAACAGGTGGCGCAACCCCTGTTGAAACGGGTGCTGGCGCTTACCGACGATCACTACCTTCAGCGTTTTCCATACGCCATGCTGCGGGCAAAGGCACTCGTGTTGATGGGGGATTCCGGCCAGGCGCAGCCCCTGTTGGACCGCTTGGCCGAAAGTGGTGTGAACCATCCCGATCTCCGCGACCTGGTCACCCACCACCTCTCGGAAACGCGACCGCCGGCAGGCGCCGTGACACCCGATCCCTAGCCCACGCGAGGTCCTCACCTCTTCCCGTAGATGCGCTTGACCAGGAATTTTTTGATCAGCTTCCACTCGCGTTTCACTTTGCTGATTTCCATGGACAGGTGGTTCGATATTTCTTCGAAGGACAGGCCCAGGATTCTCAGGTCGGCGATCGGGGCGGCCACGGGGTCCATTTGGCGGAATTGTTCCAAGGCTTCCCCGAGGGCCAGATAGTCGGCCAAATCGGAGTGGTCTTTGACGCCCAACTCCCGCAATGGGATATCCCCGATGGGATCGGAGGAACCATGAGCTTTGCGCTGCCGCGACCGTGCATGGTCGATCAAGAGCCGGTTCATGCTCAAGGCCGCCGAATTGAGGAAGTGGAGATAGTCCTTCCATGGAACGTTTTCCGTCTGAAACAGCTTGAGGTAGAGGTTGTTCACCAGGGCGTGGGTTTCGAGGGTGTGATCCACCCGTTCGCCGCGGAATTTCAAATGGGCGATGCGCGCCAGGTCCTGATGCAGCAACTCGATCAATTCGTTGTAGGCGCCTTTGTCGCCTTCATGCCAGGCGGACAGCAATCCATTGATGCGGTCCACGTCGGGGGGATTGGAGGTAGGAAGCATGAGCGGGCCTCTTCGGATAAACAAATTCATCGTGGACCGTTCCATCTGGCGGAACGATTTCAGCGGCCAGGGGTGCCGATGGTTCTTTCCGCCGCACGGTCCAAACATCGGAGCGCCTGGTTTTTTATAAAAAAATTGACCCAAACCTGTGTTTCTGATCGCTTCACTTATAACACCTGGAAACGAAGCAAATCCAGCGTCGTGTGCATCCAGAGACAGGGTTGCCGTGAAAATGTTCCTCTGAAGCGGCAGGGTTGGCAATGCAAACGGGTGCCATCAGTCAGGTATCAGGTGCCAGGTGTCAGCTAATTACCTGAAAAAAAGTACCTTACTGAGACCTGAGACCTGAGACCTGAGACCTGAGACCTGAGACCTGAGACCCGAGGCCTGAGACCTGAGACCTGAGACCGGGCCCATCCAAACGGGCCGGCGTGACGGGTACGATCTGTTCGTTTCCGGATGGGTGCCGGCCTAGGGATTACCGAACGGTTGGGGCAGGCAGAGTCCGTGTCACGAGCATGGTTCATGACGGCCGCAGCCCAACAGATATGGTGCAGGGCCGGAGCGAGAATCGCGCACCTCGGGCGAGAACACGGCCATCGAACCAAAGCGTGTTCGGTGCTTCCGCGCATGATCCAAGGGTCCGTCGAATCACAGACGGATCGAGGGAAGCGGTGCGCCTCGAGATGGAACGCGTTCGTCGATATTCGAAATTTGGGATTCCAAAATAGGAGAAGAAACATGGCAGTGAAGCAGTCGGATCCAAAAATCACCGAACATGGAAACGGGCAGGCGCATCATCGTCTGACACCTACCTATGAAACGCTGTTCGGCAGCACCGATTTCTATTCGGTGGAGGATTGGCGTTCGGTGTTTTCCCCAGCGGCCTACCTGGTCGCTTTGTTGAATACCCAACAGAAGTACATCGCGCCGTCTTCAGGCTCGGGATCGCTGTATCGACGCCGGCCCGACCTGTGGACCCTGCCGTTGGATGAGCGGCATACCGACGTCATGGTTTCCAAGCTGGAAATCGTGAACGAGGTATTGCAGAAACAGCTCAAAAACCCGGATTTGGCCAAGCGTTCCTATCCTTTCAATCTGCCCTACAATGCCCCCTTGGATCAGGTTGGGGCGAGTCTGGGTCAAGCGGGGTCCAGCTTGCCCCGCCTGCGCAGAGACTTGGCGATCCCGCATGTGGATATGGACCAGGTGGCGATGGCACGGGAGGCCCTGAATCTCTCGCCGCAGCAATGGGCGCTCGTCAGCACGCCGCTGGACGAAACCAATCCGGTGGATGTCCAAAAGCTCTATGGTTATTATGGATTACCGGTGCCCAATTCTCCCTCGCCCGGCGATTTGACTTCCAAACTGAGTCGACTGGGGACCTTTCTCCAGCAAACGGACCTCTCCCGAGATCAATTGCAGGCGCTACTGTTTCAAGACCTGAGCGATGCCGAACTGCATCCGAGCCGAGGCAAGCCTGAAAACGCTGGCTTTTTTATCAACCGGGGTTCGGGTGATCCCCTCGGATTGGGGCCGGGCAGCCTCTCGATCAAGGCCGTATCCGATACCTCGTCGGGCACCGCCGCCATTACGCTCGATGGGGAGCAAGTGTGTGGAGGAACGCAACACGGTATGTTTGTGGCGGTGATCGATCCTGCGAGCGGCGCCTTGCGGAGCACCCGCCGGTACGACCTCTACGATTACGCTTTCGACCACAACGACGGGCCTGACCTCTCGCATGTCATGGAGCTTTTGGTCAATGACATCGAAGCCCTGCCCCGCGGAACCGTGGTCGTGGTGACCCTGGGCGACTACGGCACCGAAAATGTGTTGTTCTTCAAGGAGAACGTCTCCGAAGTGATGGTGACGCTGGGAAGTACCCAGATCTTCAACTTGAAAAAAGGGGACTCATGGGCGCTCATCGGCGTCAAAGGCGGCAAAGCGCTCTACGAAACCGTTCCCAGTCAGCAGTTAGCCACCGCTTCGGCGAACCTGTCCTACGCAAACGGTGCCCTGACGCAGGTTACGTTCGAACGGTTGGATCGCATCCATCGATTTATCCGCCTGGCGCATGCGCTCGGGTGGTCATTCGCGGATTTGGATTGGGCACTTCGGACGGCGGGCCTGATCGTCAACGCGGATCAGACGGTAGACACGGGTGCTCCGGTCATCAGCGACGCGGCCCTGCCTTTTCTGGCCTGGCTTCGCGGCCTGCAACGAACTCGCGGATTGTCGATCGGTCAAGCTTGTGCCCTGATCGGCACGCTCAAAAATTTCGGCACCAAATCGGGTCCCGCCTTTTTCCAGCAGGTCTTCAATGGGCCGGATGTCAAAAACCCGCCCAAGTGGTCGGATGATCCAACCTGGACGGTACCACAGCCCGGCGGCGCCGATCCTTCGCCGGCGGATCGAGCCATTCAAAATGCCTTGGCGGCCGCATTGAAACTCAGCCAGGACGACCTGCTCGCCATTGCCCGGTTGCTGGCAGCCAAAGAACAGACAACCGCCTTGAAACTCGATCCCCAGACCCTCGCGATTTTCTATCGGCTCAGCCTGTTGTCCCAACTCACGAACCTCTCGCTCGAGGAGAGCCTCACCGGCGCCGTCCTGATGGGCGATCCGACGGCAGGGTTGATGGACTACCTCAATTTCAATGGGCAATCCTTGCAGGGCAGCCAACTCCGGATCGTCGATCCGGCCAACCCTACCCACATCCTGGTCGATGGAACCGTCATCCAAAGCAAGGTGGCCCCGAATCCCAAGAGCCAAACCGTGACGATCACCATCGCGACTTCGGATTCTCACCAACTGGGCTTGGTCGCGAAGCAGCAAAACAGAATGCTTGTCTTTGAGTCTCTCGCGATCGACAAAGAGAAGACGACGATCACCGGCCAGAATGTCAATCGGTTTTGCTCGATCGATCTTTCGGGAAGCGGTGGCGACCCATTGGCCTCGAAGAACGGCGCCGAGGCCATGTGGACGATGCAGGCCTTGACCGAGTTCGTCACCTGGCAGGCATCCACGCCCTTTTCGATGCCCCAACTGCAATTCATCCTTCGGGGGTACAGCGAGGATCCCACCGTGCAAAACGAGGTGTTGGGTGCGGATGCGGTCACCAATTTCAAGGCGGGGCTGACGGTTGCCATCGAAAAAACACTGCTGACGCCCAAGGCATTTTTTCATGCGGTGAAGAACGAGCTCCAGGAAGCGCTCTCCAGCGTGTTGCAAAACGAGACCCTCATCGGCAATTTGGTGGGCGACGCAGGCTTTAAAAAGGAAGTCATCGATGCATCGGGCGGCGCCTTGACCCCGGGTGCCTCCAATGCCCAGGTCATCGCATATGTCGCCGCACAGTTCCAGGGGGCCCTGCCCCATGCCACGTCCCAGGCCGAGTCGATGGCTGGCGACCTCTACGCACAGTTCCAAAAGGTGGGTCCGCCATTCATCGATGCCGACGCGATCGTGGCCTTCTCGGGCGAAAGCGGGAATCGGGACGCCGTCGAAGCGGCGATAGTGGCCGTGTTCACCCAAACCATGGCCGCTCTACTGGGGCTGTCGGGTTCATCTCCCGATCACCTGTCGTTCCGCACCTCGCTTTTCCTCTTTGCCGAGGTACAACGGCGCAACGAAAGGCCGCAAAAAGGCGATGACCTGACGACCGGCATCGTAGGGACCTTGAACCGTTACCAAGCCCTGCAACAAAAGACGTTTACCGAGCACTTGGCGGCACTGTACCATCTCGCCACGCCGATGGCGGCGGTTCTCCAGGATTGGGCCGACCTAAACCTGGAGAACATGGTGGATTGGCAGACCCATCCCAAACCGCCGGAGCCTTCATTGCTCGGGTTTTTGGTCGGTCTCGTGCGCGAAGCGGGCGCGACCGCGGATCCCCGGAAGCAGGCGGCATTGGGGACGACCGTTCTGGAAACGCTGCGCAAACTCCAACAGGCGGCGATGCTCGTGACCGGGCTCTCCCTCTCGCCGGCCGAAGCCCGATTCTTCAAACACGATTACCAGCCTACGGCCACGTACCCCATCTCGTTGGCTTCCGTCGAGACCATGCAGCAATTCGCCAACCTCGTCCACGACTTTCAGGACACCCAAAACAATCTGTTGGGCATTTTGGCGAACACGACGGACGTACCGGACATCGCGGCCTTGGCGACCCTTACCGGATGGTCTCCCGGCTGGATCGATACCCTGAACGACGTGCTGTTTTCACCCGCTGGGTCGCCACGGCACCAATACACCGTGGCCGAGATCGCGCTGATGCAACGTTATGTGACCACCGCACGCCAACTGGGCGTCGATCTCACCACGCTGGTGCAACTGAGGCAGACGGATTACGCGACCGCAACCCCGACCGCCGTGGGCGGCTTGGCCGATGCGCTCTGGGCCGGCCTCCAGAAGCGAGGGAGGGCCAATTCCGACGCCGTGGTGAAGGTCCAAAACCAACTGAACGAAGCGTTGCGTGACCGCCTGGTGCCCCTGGCCATGGCCCAAACGGGCGTCTCGACGCCTCGTGCCCTCTACGAATACCTGTTGCTGGACGTGGAAGTCAGCGGTGTGGTGGAAACCTCCTGTGTCAAAGAAGCGATTGGTGCGGTTCAGCTCTACATCTATCGGTGTTTGAACCATTTGGAACCGGGGGTGACGGTCGATCCCGGTTTGAACGAGCTTTGGGAATGGATGCACGCCTACCGCACCTGGCAGGCCAACCGCGAGGTCTTCTTCTACCCGGAAAATTACATTCAACCCGAGCTGCGCAAAGACAAGACGGCGCTGTTCACCAAGCTGGAACAGGACCTGCGCCAGGTGGACATGACCAACCCGGACAACGTGACCGCCGCCTTCCAGGAATACATGAACGGCTTCGCGGAGGTGGCCCAGCTCGATATCGTGGGTGCGGCGGCGCATTCGTCCGTGACGGACGGCATGGTGACCAAGCAACTGTGTCTGATCGGCCGAACGGCGAGCCAGCCGGAACACTATTACTATCGGGTGGCCACCTTCGAGCGAGCGCCGAATTCAGATCAATACAGCCCGGCGGATTGGGGCCAGTGGCAAAAAATGAATGTGCATTTGCAGCCGATCCTCCATCATTCGTCCCAAGCAGATAATATTAAGATATCCGGATTGACACCCATTTACGCGTTCGGAAAGTGGTACTTGTTTTGGGTGGAAAAACAGAAGTCCGGTCAGGATTCGCAAAAAAATTCGATCTACACCTACAAGATACAGTATTCCCATATGGACTTTCATCGGCGATGGGTTGCTGCCCAAACCCTGGAGAAACTCGAAGATTCGGACTTGGGAACCGGTTGGTCCGGTCGCGTCTTTCCCGTGTATTTCTACTCTGTGAAAACCTTATATGTATGCCTCACGGATTTCCAGAAGAACGGCAGTAATAAAATGTTCAGTATCTCCGAATCCGAGCTTTTCAGCGGTGGTATCGCCAGCAAGTACATGTGGCCTGCATACCCGAAATGGCTGGATTTGCCCGGCGAATTACAGGATTCAACCGCGACTCTATGGTGCAAAGGGTTATACGGTCACTCCTGGCCAAGTCCGACCCAATCCGTATCACAGTGGTTTTCGGTGGGTCCGACTCAGAAACCCACAACGCTTTGCGGTAACTTGTCCGTCCAAGCCGGGGTAGGTGTGTTCATTGACGGTACCTTAATGGAAAACACCAGCTTTCCGCCCTATTCATGTAACCATTTATGCCTCGTAAAGGACCAAGCATATTTCAATGGGTCGATGATTGGACGTGTAACCCCTGCAAAAACGAAAGGGGCTCCCATTCAGGTGCCGGGCATCTCGGAAGAGTTTGCGGGGCAAGTTCAAGAGCAGGTGGCCCAAAACGGTGCCTTGACCTTCGATCAAATTCAAGCGATTTATGAAAATGGTAAAGACAAGGTTGTCGCGGATTTCGGTCGCGGTGGCTTTGCCCTTGCGAATAAGCAGAAACCTGAGATTCAGATCTTCGGGCAGCCCAACTGGTCTTTGGCTGCGTTCAGTGGTTCGGAATACTTGTTTGTCCCTCGCCCATTACCGGGCCACGGTGTGGCGCTGCAAACCCATCGCCTGAACAGTACTGCCATCCGCACGCTGAGTGAACTGCTGCACCAACCCGACGGTCTCGATGCCCTGCTTTCCATTCGAGCCCAACGGGCGGCCGAGATACCTCTCGACCCCGCTTCGATCGATCCCAACAGCGTTCCCCAGGGAAGCTATCCTTCGAACCAAATCGATTTCACCCTCGACAGTGCCATGAGCAACTACTACTGGGAGCTGTTTTTCCACGTGCCTTTCCTGGTCGCGAACGAGCTCCATACCCACCAGCATTTCAGCGAGGCCAGGAATTGGTATCAATACATCTTCAATCCCACCGTGCCCCAGCCGGATTGGGATCTTGGGGATGAGGACGGCAATCCCAACGACCGGTACTGGCGCTTTTTAGGGCTGCGAAGCTGGCGCAACACCAGCTTGGAAACCGAGCTTTTCGAAGGACCGATTCAGGAGTTGCTCAAAGATTCGAGCGACCCCACCCAGTTGAATCAATCCGATATCGATCCCTACGATCCCCAGGACATCGCCAAATACCGACCCATCGCCTACCAGAAATCCGTGGTCATGCACTACGTCGACAACCTGCTGGCATGGGGAGACATGCTCTTTCGCGAGAATACCCGCGAGACCCTCGCCGAAGCCGAAATGTTGTACGTGGCGGCCTACGACCTGCTGGGCCGAAAGCCGCAAGACCTGGGGCCTCAACCAACACATCCGATCAGGGATCCGGGATCGGATTCAGCCATGCAGCAATATCTCGAGGGGAAAGCCGTCAACGCAGTCTTTCGCGATGGCGTGACCTTGGTCGTGGGCACGGGAATTGGGGATGCTGACAGACGCGGCCAAGGCTTGTGGATCTCGAAGGACGAGGGATCCACCTGGCGACAAGTCACCCGAGTGGCGCGCAATGCCACCCAAAATGTGGCCAAACCCGATCAAGCCCTGATCGGCTCGATCTTCGCCTTTGATGGAAACCTGTACGCGGCGACGACCGCCGCCAAACAGCCGGCGATTGCCAGCAAAGGTCTCTGGTGCAGTTCCGATGGCGGCGATAGCTGGGCCCAGGTCACCAAACTGAAGAACGGCGATGTCCTGTCCCATTTCGTGCATGACGGCACCCTGTTCATCGGTACCAAAAACAACGGACTTTGGTCACTGAACGGTGGATCCTGGAGCCAAGTCACCCGGGTCACCGGGGTAACCAATCCCAAACAGGCCGAAATCGACGTGATCCATCGAATAGGAGACGTGACCTTCGTCGGTACCCAAGGCGAGGGGCTTTGGGTTTCCTCGGACGACGGCGCCAGTTGGGGCGTGGTCCTCGAGGTCGAAGGTCATCCTCGAAATGCGGCCCATGAACCCTACGAGGCCCAGATCAATGTGATCTACGACGTGTCCAATCGGATTTATGTGGGGACCACCACCATGGGTCTTTGGCTTTCGACGGATATGGGCACCTCCTGGCGTCAGGTCGTTGGAACCGAAAACCTCCACATCACCGCCGTCTTCAGTTCGGGGTCCCACGACTTCGCGGGGACCTTGGGGGACGGCGTGCTGCGCTCCGGAGAGCAGGGCAAACCCTGGCAGGTGGTGATGCAGGCCAAGGGCACCGGTACCCAAAAGAGCGGGATCAGCAGTATCTATGGCATCGGCAATACCGTGCTCGTAGGTACCGATGGCTACCGTACCGGACTTTGGATCACCAAAAACGCCGGGGACACGTGGCAACGAGTTTCCGAGGTCGAGGATGTGGCAGCGCCGAAGGAAACCGACATCGACAGGCTGTATGCCGTCGGTTCCGCGATCTACGCCGCCACGAGTCAAGGGTTGTGGGAGTCCGACGACGGAGGCCAAACATGGATCGCCCTGGTCCCTAGGCAACAGGGGATGCAAGTGCGGACGTTCCTCGCCACCGAACATGCCCACTATTTTGGTACCGGAACGCGTGGGTTATGGATGAAACCGGCGCCGGGTGCGAACCAAGACCCAATTCATGACTTCAACTACGGAAGCATCGCACCCCAATGGTGGCAGTTCCCGATTCCGGGCGAGGATCCAATCGAAGCCGTTCTCGAAGTTGGCGAGACCCTGTTCGCAGGCCTGGGTAAGGATGCGCACGGTTCGACCGGGAATGGTCTCTGGATTTCGAAGGATCTTGGGCTTTCCTGGAATCAGGTTACGAAGGTTTCCGGACTGAACCTGCCTAAAGATGCATCTATTCGGAGCATGTACCTTTTTCTGAACATAGTATGGGTCGTTTCAGATATGGGTTTGTGGTTTTCGCGGGATTTTGGTGCAACGTGGTCCTGGGATTCAAAGTTTGAGGACAAGGTGATTCATTCGATCCATGGCAGCGGTACCACCCTGTTCGTGGGAACCGCTGCACATGGTCTTTGGTACATGAATCCGGGTGAGCAATTTAAACAAGTGACCAACGTGGCTCATGCCGGTGGTCCAGAAAACGCGATGGTCAGTAGAATCATTAGTTCCGGCAAAATAATGTGTGTCAGTTCGACCATCGGAGGATGGTGGATTTCCGTCGATCATGGTGCCACTTGGACATCGACCTCCTACCTCGAGCAAAATGTCGTGACATGTGCCATCGTAGGAGATACGGTCTTCGCGGGAACGGGCGAGGGGAATGCAAAGATCCTGAAGTCCACCGATGGTGGAAAGACTTGGAGCGTACCCTTTAACCCTTCTTCTGGAGCGTACAAATGGGTTATCGAGATTGAGGGTTTCGATGGCGGAATATTGGCCGCAATGGAAGATGGAACCGCCCTGATAAAGTCCGTCGATCAAGGAGAGACATGGAAAAAAGTGTGGCCGATAGGCGCTCCTTCGACCGTCGGGATGGTGAGCGCAATATTCAGCTCGAACAATACGCTTTACCTAGGCTTGTCCAGGTATCCCCACGGCCTCTATGTTTCCCACGACTTCGGTGAACATTGGGAGGAGGTCGATAACCCGAACTTGGGAAGCCAAAATATCGTCGATTTTCATGCCATTGGCAGCAGCGTCTTCGCCCAAACCGAGGCCGGTCTCTGGGTTACCAAGGACAACGGGGCCACATGGCAGAGTGTGTTCCCGCCCGAAGGCCGGAACTTCGACATTTCGACCCTGTTCGTTTCGGATGATTCGATTCTCGTCGGCACCGAGCAGCATGGCCTCTGGATACAAGATTACCTGGATCCGTTCGGCATCCCCCGCAACCAGCAATTCCTCGCCTATTGGGACACCGTCCAGCAACGGCTCTACAACCTGCGCCACGGCCTGGACATCGAAGGGCGCAAGGACGTCCTGCCGCTGTTCCAGCCACCCATCGACCCCATGGCGCTCGTGGCGGCGGGAGCCGCCGGCGAGGGCGTCGACCAGGTACTTTCCGCCCATAACGCCGTCATTCCCTTTTACCGGTTCACCGTCATGGCGGGTCAAGCCAAGGCGGTGGCCCAAACGGTCGTTTCGCTGGGACAGACGCTGCTCGGCGCTCTCGAGAAAAAAGACGCCGAAAAACTGGCGCGCCTCTACAACAGCAACCAACAGAATATCCTCGATTTGACCCAGGCGACCAAACAGGACCAGGTACAGGCCGCCGAACAAAACCTCCAGGCACTGCAAGCGGGCCTGCAGGGAGCTTTGGCGCGGCAGAGTCACTACCAGGAACTCATCGCCAAAGGCTACTCCGCCGGCGAGACCGCCCAGATCGCCCTGCAGGGCGTGTCGATCGCGCTGCTGACCGCCGGCCAGATTCCCAAGGGATTGGCCATCGCGGGTTATCTCATGCCCACGATCTTCGGGGTGGCCGATGGTGGCTTCAAACCCGGGGACGCCATCGCCTCGGCGGGCCAGGTGCTCGAGGGCGTCGGCAACGCCCTGGGTTCCGCCTCGGGCCTGGCCGGCACCATTTCCACTTTCCAACGTCGCGGCGAAGACTGGCAGCTCCAACTGAGTCTGGCGACCCACGACGTCCGTCAGATCAGCCTGCAGATCCTGGCCGCGCAATACCAAAAGCGGCTCGCCGAACAGGAGGTGGCCCTGCTCCAAAAGAACATCGAGCAAAACCAGAAGGTGGCCGAGTTCTACAAGGACAAGTTCACCAACGGCCAACTCTACCAATGGTACATCGGCAAAGTTGCCGGGCTGTATTTCCAGGCCTACCAACTGGCCCACGACATCGCGGTCCAAGCGGAAAATGCCTGGAAATTCGAGCACATCGGCCGTGTCGACAACCCCACCAGTGCCGGTTTCATCAAGCCCGGCTATTGGAACGGTCTCCACCAGGGCCTACTGGCAGGGGAGTCCCTGATGCTCGACCTGCAGCGCATGGAAAAGGCCTATAACGATCAACACGAACGCCGTCTGGAGATCTCCAAAACCATCTCTCTCGCCGCACTCGATCCCAAGGCGCTGTTGGATCTCGTCAACGGGGGATCCTGTGTGTTCGACCTGGCCGAGCTGGATTTCGATTTCGATTTCCCCGGACACTTCTCGCGGCAAATCAAGACACTTTCCATCTCGATCCCCGCTGTGCTGGGACCCTACCAGAACATCCATGCCACCCTCACCCAGCTCTCCAACCGGATTGTCACGGCCGACGATACGGATGGGGAGATCGCCGTCAAAAGCCTGTGGGGCGCCGGGTCCGGAACGACGGAGCCCAATCAGGCGCTCAAGGTGGACGTGCGGCCCAGCCAGCAGGTGGCGCTGACTCGGGGAATCGACGATTCGGGACTCTTCACGTTGAATTTCAACGACGAACGCTACCTGCCCTTTGAAGGCACCGGTGCGGTATCCAGTTGGCTCCTGGAAATGCCCAAACCGGAAAACCCCTTTGATTTCAGTCAGATCACCGATGTGGTCATTCAAGTGAAATACACCGCAATGGCCGGGAACCGGGCCTTCAAGGCCTTTGTTCGAAACAACAGGCCCGCGTTCAATGGGGCCTCGTTGTTCTCCTTGGCCCAATTGCCCGGATGGCGTGCCTTCATCCAACCGAAGGGCGCGAAGCCGCTCTCGATCACCGTCGACCCGAGTCGGTTTCGACCCAACATGACCTCATGCGAGATCAAGGGCCTCGCCCTGTGGCTCGACGGCAAGCCTTCGAAGTCCCTGTCGCTCACCCTCGATGCGGGCCAGACACCGCTCGACTTCTCCTTCAGTGCCGACCAGCGGTTGGTTACCAGAACGAAGCAGTCTCTTTCCGTCGCCAAACCTACCCAATGGACGTTGGCGGTGACCCCCGGTTCGGATCTCGAGCAGATCGAAAACATTCTGCTCGGCATCCAATTCACCGACACCTCCAAATCGACGACCTGACGGTGGCGGTTCGGCGGGGCTCCAAGCGCTGCGCCGAACCGATCTCCGAGCGGAACTGCCTACCGACGACGCCATGACTGAGGGAGAAACGATGCGTACCACACACACGACGACCGGCTCCGAGCACCCCATCAAGGTCATCGAACCCAAGCTGCCCAAAGGAGGCGGCGACCTGAAGGGCCTCGGCGAAACCTTCACGCCCCACGAGTTCAGCGGGACCGCGGGCCTCGCGATCCCGATCTCCGCCACTGAATGTCGCGGATTCACACCGAGCCTGGCGATCCAGTACAGCTCCGGGGGCGGCAACGGCCCCTTCGGGCTCGGTTGTGATCTGTCCCTGCCCGAGATATCCCGGCAAACTTCCAAACGGATTCCCACCTACGACGATCGAGATACCTTCCTCCATTCCGGCGCGGATTGCCTGGTGCCGGTGCTCGAAGAAGGTGTGCCGGTGCAATCCACCCAAACCGTGAACGGCGTGGCCTACCTCGTCGACCGTTTCCGGCCGCGAACCGATGGCGCCCACGACCGCATCGAGCGCTTCACGCACCCCGACGATGCGACGGAGGTTTTTTGGAAGGTGACCTCTCCATCCAATGTGGCCAGCGTTTTCGGGTTCAACCCCGCGGCAAGGGTGGCCGACTCGAAGGATCCCGGTCGGATCTACAAATGGCTGCTCGAGGAGATTTGGGACGACAAGGGCAACCATCAGATGTACACCTACCTGGCCGAGAATGGCCAAAACATTGTCGATTCGGCGCTGGCCGCCAACCGCGATACCGCCGCCCAGCGCTACCCGGGCCACGTCTTCTACGGCAATGATCAACCCTATGCCGGCTCGATCCTGCTTGCGGGCGTCGACCCGGCCACCCTCGACTGGCATTTCGAAATCGCGTTCGATTACGGTCAATACAGCCTACCGCCGGAAAATCACCAACCCTACGAGAGGCTCTCGGCAAGTGAGTGGGCATGCCGCCAGGATCCATTTTCCGATTACCGGGCCGGCTTCGAAATCCGCACCTACCGACTGTGTCGACGAGTCCTGTCGTTCCATCGCTTCCCAGAGGCCGAATTCGGGACCGCCGATCCCGTGCTGGTCAGCGCGTTGACGCTGGATTACGAGGCGTCGCCCACCTGTTCGCTCCTGGCGGGCGTCACCCACAGTGGGTTTCACTACGATGCCGTGTCCAAGACCTACGCCCGCAAGAGCCTGCCGCCGCTGGAGCTTGGCTACAGCGCGTTTCCACCGGCCGACCCCGAATATCGGTCCCACCCCTTTGCCGAAATGACTCGGGAAGATGGTGCGGCGCTCAGCGGGCTGACGCGGGCGCCTCATTACCGAATGGTGGACCTTTTCGGGGGCGGGATTTCCGGCCTTTTGTACGCCGATGGACAAACCGTGCGCTACCGGGAGCCGAAGACGGTCGCGGCGCAGGGCATCGCGTACGGTGCTTCGGATGACCTCGCGTTCCCACTCGGTCGTCGCGATCGGGGCGCCGATCACACGCTCGCGGATGTCACGGGTGACGGGCATTTGGATCTCCTCGTGAGCGACCCCACCCGGACCGGATTTTTCGAAATGGAACAGGACGAAACCTGGAGCGCTTGGCACACCTTCGACACCTTCCCCTCCGACTTCCACGATCCGCTCAATCAACAGGTGGACGTGACCGGAAACGGGCAGGCGGATCTCCTGCAAATCACCAAATCGGAAGTCCGCGTCTACCCCGCCGAGGGCGAAAGGGGTTACGGGGAGGCCTTGCGACGAACCCACGCGGCGGACCTGCCGCTGTCCTCCGAATCCGGCCGACAAACGCTGCTGACGTTTGCCGACATGTGCGGCTTGGGACCGGCCCAGCTCGTGCGGGTCCGCAACGGGCTGGTCGAGTGTTGGCCGAGCCTGGGATACGGCACCTTCGGAAAACGCGTGGTCATGGCCAACGCACCGGATTTTGGGCCGGGTTTCGACAAGAGCCGATTGCGCCTCGCGGATGTGGACGGCTCGGGCACCACGGACCTGGCCTACATCGGCGTGGACCACGTGGACATCTACCTCAATCAAAGCGGCAACGGCTTTGCGAACCACCCCATCCGCATTTCGTTGCCCGTTCGCTGGACTCCCTTGGATCACATCGAGTTCGCCGACGTGCGCGGCGGCGGCACCCAGTGCCTCGTGATGACGACCGCGCAACCCGCGCCGAAGCAGTGGTACTACGATTTCAGCCAAACCCAATGGATCGACGAGGCCGGCAACGCGCAGCTCGTCTCGCAAAAACCTTACTTGCTGACCGAAACGATCAACAACATGGGGGCCAAGACCAGGATTCGCTATGCCAGTTCCACCGAGTATTACCTCGAAGACAAGAAGGAGGGCCAGCCCTGGATCACCCGGCTGCCATTTCCGGTTCAGGTCATCCAGTCCATCACGCACCTGGATTTGATTTCGAATACGACCACGACCCGTTCATATCGGTACCACCACGGTTTCTACGACGGCTTCGCGCGTGAATTCCGCGGGTTCGGCCGGGTGGATCGCACGGATGCGCGCGATTTCTCCGCATTCGATCCCGAGGTGACACCCGAACAGGACGCGCCTAGCACCCCGCCGACCCTCACCAAAACGTGGTATCACACCGGTGCCTGGCTGGAAGCCGACGACTTGCTGCGTTACTACCGCGAGCATGAATATTGGAACCGCGATCTGCAGGCCGACCCGCTGGCGCATGTACTGCCCGCCACGCTGTTTCAATGGTTGGATATTGCCGCGCTTTGGACCTTGTTGCGGCATCGCGGACTCATCGACGCGGCCGGTCGCGTGCTCGACCTGCCGTCCGACGCCGACGCCTTGCCTCTGAATCCCATGTTCGCGGCATATCGGACCCAGATCTATTCGGTGTTCCAGGGGAAAACCAAGGGGCAAACGCTGGGTCGGGAGGCCTTTGCCGACGCACTGGACCTGCCGTTGGCGACCGATCCCGACGCCGATGATTGGCACGAGGCCTACCGCGTGCTGCATGGCTCCGTGCTCCATAGCGAGTTCTACGGCAACGACGGTACGCGTTGGGCCGATGTACCCTACACGATTTCCGACGCCCAATTCGCGGTGGCGCAAGTGCAACCCAAAGCCGGAAACCATTACGGTGTGTATGGCCTGCACCGTCGTCAAAGCATCCATTACGACTATGGCCGAAACGCCGCAGATCCCCGTGTCGAACACGACTTCTCGCTTGCGCGGGACCCATACGGCCAGGTGCTCAAAGCATGCAAGGTGCGCTACCCGCGTCGCAAAGCTCGGGTGCCCACGTCTCTGGATCCCCAGACCGCCGCCCAGCAAACCGAACTGAGGGTGGTGGTCAGCGAGCACAAGGTCATCAATACGCCGGAACTTCCCGCGGCGGATTTCTACATGCTGGGCATTCCCGAGCAGAGCAAAAGCCTGGAGATCACGGGCGGGCTGACACCAGATGCACCCAACGGCTACTTCACGTTCGACGGCATCGCCAGCCACCTCGACAGCGCGGATCATCAGTTGTGGCACTGGTCGCGGAGCTACTATTTCGACGCCGATACCCAAACGGAATTGGCACTGGGGCGGGTCGCCGCGCCAGTCCTGCTCCACCGCAGTGAGGCCGTGGCGTTCGACAAAACCCAACTGGCCAAGGACCTCGGCGGTACGCCGGCGGCGAAGGATCCGGTCGCGCTGCTCTCCGATGCCCAGGTCGGCTACGTGACGATGTCGGAAACGGATCCCGATGGGGGACCGGCTACTCGATATCTCTGGAATCCCGGGAGCGCGCAGACCTACCGGGGATACCGCGACTTCTACGTGCCGGAGGCCGTGTTCGATCCCCTGCAGTACCCACACGTGGTCCATGGTGCACCGCCACTACCGGCCGATGTACCGCGGACCAGCTATGCCCACGATCCTTATCGCCTCGTGGTCACGGAAGTCACCAACCCCGTGGGGCATCGCACCCAGATCACGAGAATCGACTACCAGCGCTTGGCACCGGTCCAAATGCTGGACATCGATGGCAACACTTCCGAGGTGCTTTTCGACCCACTGGGCATGGTGGTGGCCTCCTCCTTTTACGGCACCGAGACCGGCCGTCCTGTGGGCTTCGCACCCTTGCGTCATTACGAGGTCCCGGCCGAACCGAACCTGGCCGACATCATGGCGAAGCCGGAAGCCTTTCTTCAGCAAGCGGCCACATTTTTCTACTACGATCTCTTTTCCTGGGCCGGTGGGCCCGTGAGCCAGGCCCAATTGGCCGAAGTGATCGGTGTCGATACGGCGGCACTTCGGCAGTGCCTGGTTCGGCAGGGGTATCTCGATGTCCGAGGAATGCCCACCAAGGCATTTCGGCGGCTCGATTCCGGTCTTCAGCTCCTGTTACCCGAACTCTCCTTGACGGCGACCCAGAAACGACAGGTGTTCGATCGTTTGTCGGGGACACCGAATCACTTCGCCGCCTTGGTGGCGGAAGATTATCCCGTCGACGACGTGCAGAAGGGAACCATCCGAAAAGCGGTGACCTACAGCGATGGATTCGGTCGCCACCTCCAGAGCAAGGCCTTTTTGAACGGCCCGGAGACGGTGCGTTCCTGGGATATCGCAACCCAACGCGTGGCGGAGCGCCAGGCCACTTCCTGCTGGCTCACTTCGGGGGCGGTTCGCTACGACGACAAGGGTCGACCGATCCAAAAATTCGAACCGTTTTTTTCGCCCGATTACCTGTATGTGAACGAGAAAGCGCTCAATCGGGTGGGGTCGACGACGACCTTGTTCTATGGCGCCACGGGTCACGCCGAGCTGACCCTCAGTCCGCAAGGATTTTTGACCAAAACGCTGGCCGGTTCCTGGCTGGTGGGCACGCCCAACCCCAAGGACCAAGCGGGTTTTGTGGACCGGACCCTGTACGGAAGCCTGCCTTGGGCCTTTGGGCCTTCGGTCTGGCAGGGGCTTGATTTCGATGCCAACGATACCGTGGAAGACTCAGGCTGTTACCGGACCTACCTGAAAACGGGAACCTCGCCCTCCCAGGACGTGGACGGCGCCAGCCTCGACAAAGCCAGGCCCTGTTTCAATACGCCGGTCTCGACCCGTTTCGACAATATGGGTCGTGTGGTGGAAAGCCGGCAGGTCTTCCCGCCCAATTGGCAACCACCTCTTGGTGAAACCATGGAAAACCAGCAGAACGCCACATTCCGGCAATACGATCTGTTGGGCAACCTGCTCGCGACGAGCGATCAGCGCCTGCGCGCCGCAAACAAAGTCAATTCGCAAACGAGCTACAGCCTCGCCAAACAGGTCGTCAAACAGTTCTCCGCCGATGGTGGGACCACTTGGACGCTCGTCAACGCGGTGGGTCACCCCTTTTGGCACTATGACTCGCGGGGCACCACCACCCGGCGTCGGTTCGATGTCTTGCAGCGCCCGGTCACCGTTCACGTGTCCAATTCGGGTGATATCGATCCTGGCCTGCAGCTCGACCAGATCGTGGAACGAACCCTGTACAGCGATTCGCGGCTTTCGGGCACCACGCCGTTTCTTCCCGACGCCTTTGCGGGGTCCCGCAATGTGGTGGGCCGACCGGTGCTTCATTTCGATGGCTCCGGTTTGTCGTTGAATCCTTTTTTCAGCCTGCACGGTCAACCGCTCGCCGCGGGCAAAGTGCTCACGACCCGTTACCAGACGCATCCCGATTGGGACCTCACGGATGCGACGCTCACAGCCGTGGCCGCAGCCCTGCAAGACCGAGATCTCAGCCAACCGGATGAATTGAACCAACTGGATTTGGGCAAGATCATCGCGGCATTGGAAGCCACGACCTATGCCACCACATCGCGCTACGACGCGCTTGGTCGACCACGGGAAAGTTCGGATCCCGATGGGAATACCCTCACGCCGCAGTACGATTCATTGGGCCGGGTCATCTCGTCGGTGACGACGGCTGGAACCTTGGCCGGTAAAGGGGGAAGCCAGGCGGGGATCGAGGCCACGCCGCACATCGACCAAATCACCTACAATGCAAAGGGCCAGCCCCTGGTCACCACCTACGGCAATGGGGTGGAGACCCGATATCACTACGATCCTCACAACTTCCGCTTGGTGAATTTGACCAGCGTGGCCACCTCCGGTGAAAAGGTGTTCCAAGATCTCACCTACCACCACGATCCGGTGGGGAACGTGACCAGCATTACGGATGAGGCCATGCCCAGGGTCTTTTTCAAGAATGCCGCGGTCCAGGCGAAGGGTGAATACCGATACGATACGCTCTACCGCCTGCGCTCGGCGTCGGGCCGCGAACACACGAGTATGTGGCAAAATATGCAGCAGCACCAAAACCGCATCCAGGGCCTCCAGGACCTGCCCACCGCGGCGGATCCCGTCGCGAACGGCAAAGCCTTGCAGAACTACACCCAGACCTATCGCTACGATGCCGCGAACAACCTCATCTCGATGCGACATCGCGGAGCCAACGTTTCAGGCCCCGGCCGAACCATGACCATTGCCCCGGACAACAACCGGTTGCACGCCAGCACCTTTGGCCAACAACCGACCAAGACCTACAGCTACGATGCGCACGGGAACCAGCAAACCCTGCTCGGCCTGGACGGCATTCGATGGGATTACCGGAACCGGCTCGCCCGGGCGACGACCATCGCCCGCACGGGCGCGCCATCGGATACCGAATATTACGTCTATGATGCCGGGGGCAAGCGGGTGCGCAAGGTCACGGAAAAAGTCGCGGGAGGTGGGGTGGTCCACATATCCGAAGCGATCTATCTGGGCCCTTTCGAAATTCGACGGAAAAGCCAAACCTCGGCAAAGGGCGCCACCGTCACCGAGGAATGGCATTGGACCCAACTGGTGGCATCCTGCCGGTGGGGCTATCAGGTCCTGGGCAAGCCCAAACGAGGAGCGAAGCCCTATCAATTGCGCTACCAGCTCACCAACGATCTGGGTTCCAACTGCCTGACCTTGGATCACCGAGGCCAAGTCATGAATTATGAGGAGTACTACCCGTTCGGCGGTACCGCGATCGTGGCGGCCAAAAGTCAGGTGGAGGTGAAGCAACGATACTACCGTTATTCAGGGAAGGAGGAAGACGACACGACCGGACTTTATTACTACGGCATGCGCTATTACTGCCCCTGGCTGGGGCGCTGGATGCGCCCGGACCCGGCGGGCGCGGTCGATGGCCTGAACCTCTTCGCATTTGTGGGTGGAAACCCCGTCACCCACCGCGATATCGGCGGCATGATGATGAACTCCCTGAAACAAAAGTTCGGCGGAAGCGGAGGGAGGAGCCGTTCTTCGGGGAGGGTCGGCGCGAGGGTCAACACCGGACTCAAGGCCGGCCTGGTCGCAAAAAACACGGTGGCTGCGTCCGGCACCCCATTCCCATCGCCAGTTGCCGAAATGGCCGGCATTGCGGGTGATTTCGCCTTCGCGAGGCTCGACTCGAGAGTCGCACCCGTCGCGGGTGGCCATCGGGTGGCAAAAATGCTCGACTTGGGTGGCTTGGCCATACCCTTGGGGATCGGCTACGAGCTCTTTTCCGTCCTTACGGGGGTCGAGGAAAACATGACCGCTCACCGATCCAGAAAAGTCCGGGGTGGCCTGCTGGAATCCTTGCAGGAATTCGAAACGATTCCGGAGCTGGCCGAGGCCGCGAACCACATGCGCGCCATCTTACGTCACGGTCGTAATGCAGACTTGTCGCTCCACGCCAGTGGCACCGCCGATATCTTGGGTGGGGCCGCGGGTGCCGGCGCCTTGATCATGCCACCCCTCGCCTCCGCTTTGGGGCCGGCGGCGGTCGGGCTCTATGCCGCCGGAGGTACCATCAGGCTTGGCAAGATGTTGGGTTTCAAGGCCCACGATGTCATCAAAATTCTGCGTGGAAGAACCGAAGGGAGACACGACAGTGTCACGGCGACATTGACCAAAAATCTCTTGGGGGGAGATCCCAGTTTACGCCGGAACTCGATGGATTTTCTGACGGTCATTTCTCTTGGAAGGCTCGATCGTGACCAATTGGTGGAAGATCTTCGAGGTTCCGATTACTACCATGACGCCTTCAGCCGCCATGGTGATCCCAGGGATCGCACGTCGCGGGATGCCTACGAGCGAGCCGTCGAAAAGCGAATCGCCGGAGCGGTGGATACCATTCACAGTAGATTGCCGGTACCGGGAGCGGAGGTCGAACTTATTCCGGCGGTGGGTGATTGGCTCGAGCACGGCCAGGATGCTGTTCGCCATGTCAGGGATCGTACCCGAGAATTTGTCCAAGGGGAGGTCGACTATTTCCGGAACGGCTTCGATGCCTATCGCCGCTACTGAGCGTTATCGGCCGGCGAGATGCCCGTCCACCCGACCAGTTGTTTGGCGTCCATGAAAATTCGGGTGGTCACCATTTGCTCGACCAATTGGTGACCGCTCGTTGTTGGGCCATTTGTCGGGATGCACCTTGAACATTTCCTTAAGGCGTCCTTGTGGGTGTCCACGATGGTGACCTTGTCGCAAATCACCTCCATTTTGTCTCCATCGCGAAAATCGGCCTCTATCATTTCTTCGAGCGTGCAGCCGGGTGTCAAATCGGCAGTCTGGATTTTCTGATTCGTCATGAAACGATCTTTTTGGTAAATGCAGTGATGGCAAGGCGGTTTTGGCTTTCTCGACGAGATTGGTGTCTCTCGGGAAAAAAACGGTCAGTTTAAGTTTGGTAAGATTTCAAATATTCGTGTATATTCATTGAGGTTCGAGAGTGAACATTCACCACGTGCCCATCCCTGAATTTCCTTTTTTCGGTTCGGGAAATCTCGCGCCAGTGCGTGAACGGATGGAGCGTGCATTTTTTCTAAGCCTTTTATTGGGCAATTTACGCCCTTTGCTAATGAATGCTCACTTATTGCGAATGACCCCAATCCGGCTACATCACTTTTCTTGGAACGCGTTTCAGGGATGGGTCGAGCATGTCTGTGAAGTATTGATCACAGTCCGTTGTTTTCGGCCAATCATCTGTGGGCGCTTGCCTTATCGCGTTCTGTAGGGCGCCGTTCCGCTAGGAGATACCCTTCTTGCGAACGGGAAAACACGCTCGTATCAAAGAATGTGGAGTGCCTGGATTTTGTCTGAACCCGTGCGGGCGCTTTTCCCGCTTTTAGGAGTGATTGCTCATTTATCACGAGTAGGAGTTATCTGTTGATCAACCGTTCATTGGTACTTTGTTTATTTTGGATCGGTTCGGGGCTGGCCTCCGCCTTGACTGCCGGCTCGCTGCCGGATTACGGCAAAACCCTGCCCGATTCGGTGTGGCACATTGACGAGAACCCGGAGAAAGACATTCGCGACGCCGTGATCGTCAACGATTACTGGCAGCTCAACGACATTTATGTTCGTCGCTACCGCATGATTCGCATCCTTTCCGAACGCGGCAAGGCCGCGGCCGAGCTGATCGACGAGGAAGGCCTCGTGCGCTCGATCAAAGGGCGCGTCATCGATCGCGACGGCACCGTCGTGACCTTCGACAAAAAGGAAGATTTCGTCGAGGTTCTGGCCTACAAGACCCGCTACGAAAAAAAGAAGTCGCTCTTGTTGGTGCCGCCGGGCCTGACCAACGATTGCGTGGTGGAACTGGAGTGGACCTACGCCTCCGACGACGGCTTGCCACAGGGCAGCCAGTATCACCGCTACTTCGTTCAAGAGCCGTTCTACGCACTGAAAAAGACGATCGAAATTCCCGTCCTGCGGAACAGGGGCGAATACCTGATGACCCGTTACGTCTGGAGTTCCGCCGCCGAGCCGGTCAAGATGACGAAGATCGGTGGCGGCAAGACGCGGCCCACCATCCTCACCTACGAGAACGTGCCGCCGGCCAAATGGCACCCCTTCGGAAACGCCCATTACGATCCGCAAATGGCCTTCGTGCTCGGCTTCAAGACCTACCCCGATACCACCAAGGAAACCGAGAAATTCTGGAAGAACTTTTGCCGCGAGCGGGTCAAGTCCTTCATGAACGAAGGCAAGCTGGGCGACGATTACCGCCGCTGGCTGAGCAATGCCAAGTCCCACATGGAGTTCGAAGGCAAGCGTCCGAAAAATATGATTACCGCCGCCCAGACCCTGTTGGAGCGGCTTCACTCGCGCCTGGCCTGCACGCGTTTGATGAATGCCGAACAATTGGCGGCCTACCGCGCCACCAAGAAGCGCGACAACGACACCCTCGAAACCTGTTTCGAACGCGGCTGGGCCGATACCTTCGAAATGAGCATGATCTATTTTCGGGCGCTGGAGGACCTGAAGATCGACCACCGCATTCTGTTTGCGACCCAAACCGACGAGGCACCGTTCCGGCCCAATGAACGCAACCCGTTCGTTCTCGCCTTCGGAAGTCCCTTTTTCGAGGTTCACGACGGTCAGAACACGGCCGTCTTCTGTGCCTGGGCCACCGAATTCCCCGCCGGCTATTTACCCACCTCTTTCCAGGGCACGCGCGCCCTGGCCGTGAACCCCGCCGACAAATGGGCCCACGAGCAGGTGGGTGTGCCCCTGTTCGGACCCGAGAACAACCGCCTGGTGCGTCATTTCCAGATGAACCTCTCCCAAAAGCGCCGATTGGACGTGACCATGACCCGTCAGGGCTCGGGCGCCCACAACGCCTTGATCAAATACCGCTATTGGGACTTGCCCGAGGAAGAACGGGTTCACGAGGCCAGACGCCGCTGGCGCCGTCGCCTCGGTCACGACTACGAAATCGACAATCTCACCATCGAGAACAACGACACCACCAAGAGCATCGTCAAGCTGACCTTGCAGGCCCACAGCCAGTTGGACTCCGAGTATAGCTGGCTCACCTTCGATCCCTTTCCCGGCACTTATCTGCCGTTCCAAAACCCCACCATCTGGCCCAAGGATCGCAACCAGCCGATTTTGCTGGACTATCCCTGCGAGCTGACCGATGTGGCCGAAATCACGCTGCCGGCGGGTTGGGCCCTGCGCGGCGACCCCAGTTGGACCAAGAGCAACGGGATCGGCAGTGTCTCCTATGTGGTCCAGGGATCGGGCCAGGGCGTGGTGGTTCAACGCAAGATCATCCTGAAGAACAGCATTCTCGGTCCGCAGCAGGAGCGCGATCTCAAAATCTTTCTGGCCTGGGTCGAGGAAGCCATCTTCCAGACCATCGCCGTTGCCAAAGAAGGAGTGAATTGATGCGATACCTGCCTCGTTTAATGGTGATTCCTTTTGCCGCCCTCGTTCTGGTGGCCTCTCTACAACCCGCAAAGGCGCAGTTCCGCTCGCTTCCCGATTGGGCCGACGCCGCCCTCCGTGAAACCGCCAGCGCCCAACCTCCGGAAGACGCCGACATGTGGCGCCTGCTCGACGAGACCGTGATCGAGGAAACCCGCCGCGGACACCTGGTGATTCGACGCCGCATCGTGCAGCGCGTCCTGCGCGAACGCGCGGTGGATTACGCTTCGGTGTTCTGGATCGACGGCGACACGGAGAGCACCAAGGTCAAGCGCCTGCGCGGCTGGCACCGTGCCGCCAGCGGCAAGATCAACACCCTGGACAAGGGCAACGTCATCACCGTCGGCGTGGCCGACAGCGAATACCTCAGCAACGAAAATGTCACTTTGGCCATGCTGGAAAAGGTCGGGCCGGGCTCGATCGTGGTCTTCGAAAGTAAGGAAGAGCGCCGCAGCTTCTTCCCTCAGGACCTCGTGTTCCCGGTCAGCTCCTATCCCATCGCCAAGCGCGTCATTCACGCCAACATCGCGGGTGCCTCGCTCAGGCCGGTCGCCTTCGAAGAGTGGGGCCTTCAACACCGCATCGAGGGCAACCGCCTCATGATGAGCTCGGTGCCGGGCATCAAATCCGAGCCGCTGGCGCCTTCGCTCGGCGAGAGTCTGCCCCATGTGTTCATTCTCTTCCCGAGCGGCGACGGCCAGTCCGCGCCGATGGAGAGCTGGGATGCGTTCGCGGCCTGGTACCACCGTTCGTTCGGTGCGGCGGTTGGCGCCGGCCAGGCTGGCGAACCCATTGCCGACGAGGCCGCCCTGCGCAAGGTCCACGAGGAACTCGTCGAGCGGTTGACCTACAAGCAGCGCTACCTCAGCCTGTCCCGTTCGTGGATTCCCGCCGCGGGCAAGGATGTCGAACGCCGCGCATACGGCGATTGCAAGGACATGGTGGGCTGCCTGATGTACCGCGCCGGACTTTCCAAAATCCCGGTCCTGCCGGCCCTGGCCACCATCGAATCCGATCGTTATCCCAATGCCGGCTCCCTGGTCAGCCCCTTCCATTTCAACCACGTCATCGCCGCGATCCCGCTCCAGAAGAGCCTGGGTCTGGCTGCCGAGGTGGAGGCCGACGGCCAACGGTTCCTGTTGGTGGATCCCACCTCCAAGAACACCACCTTCGGGTTCCTGCCCGACGTCTTTCGCGGGCGCAACGTGATGGTGTGCCTGCCCGATCGCGCGCTCTGGTTGGCGGTCCCCGACACCGGTTTGGAGTCGGAGGGGTTGAAGGTTCAGTTGACGGGTTCGTTGGACGCCGAAATGACCCTGACCGGCAAGCTCCAGGTTTCCGAGAGTGGCGATGCGATCGGCCTGCGCCGCGCCTATCGTGCGGGCGCCCTGCGCGATTGCGAATGGGCGGTTCGCCAACATTTCGATTTGCCTGCGGTGGTCGACCTCGTCTTGTCCGAGCACAAGGCGTCGGGCGGTGCCGAGATCCAGCTCGTGTTCGAGGTGATGTGGCCCAGCTTCCTGCGCCGCGACGCTGACGGGTTCCGCCTGCCTTGGGCCGTCACGACCTCGACCCGTGGCCACCTGCACGAACCGGATCGCGAACGGGCGATGCCGATCTTGCTGCCAGGCATCATTCCTACCCAGTGGCAGGTGACCCTGGACAGTCAGGTCGCACTCCAGCCTGGCGTTCCCGATTGGGATTGGTCCAGCGATTACCACCAACTCGCCTGGAAAGCGGAGGGTGGCAACCGGCTTTCGATTTCCTTCCAGAAAGAAGGGCAGAAGAAGCTGTTCGCCAAAAACGACCTGAAACAGGGGCTCGACTATTGGGCGAACTATCGCGATTCGTTCAACCGATTCTGGGTCAACGGCATGTTGCTGCGGCCTTGATCGAAGGCTTCATTTCCTAGTGGCCGTGGTGGTTTGACGAGGGATTTTCTTCTACCACAGAAGACCTGGTTTCGATTTTTCCTGGCTTCTTGAAATAGATTTGACGATGCCCAGGGAGCGCCGCTGGGTATCTGCTTCAGGAAGGGTCGAACTCCACGATCTCTGTGACCTCGGTGGTAAAAAAAATCCTTTGGAGTCACATCCAAGCAGGGCCATACACGCCACGCCTAAAACCAACGCTGTGTCAAAAAATCAGGCCGGTTCTCCGCTTTGGCGGGGAATCGGCCTTTTTCCGTTTTGCTGAAAAAACGAGCTGCGGAACCATTCGGCGCGAGTTGAGGCCCTGGACGATGCACAGGAGCGAGCCAGTTAGTGCCCATCCAGAAACAGGGTGTTTTTGTTAGGGATCCTCTGGATCGGTCGGGTTTCCAATGCAAGCTGCTATCAGCCTTCAGGTATCAGGTTTCAGCTAATTACCTTCGAACAAGTATCTTGCTGAAACCTGACGCCTGATACCTGATCGCGTGCCCATCCAGCCAAACCACCCTGGGCGTGGCAGCCTTTCCGTTTCTGGATGGGCACTAGTTAATGAAAATGTAAATGAAATCGGTGATGTTTTGATGAAATAAATTACGTGTATCACGTCGAGAAAACAATTTTATGATGAAAGCTATTGGCACTCAGTGCTTTGGTGAGGTCTGTCACCCAGAAACCGGTTTGTTGATTTGTAAAAGATATGTAAACATGAGGTTGCTTGCTGCAATCGATTCACTTTACATTCTTCATTGTTTTCTTCCGCCCGGGGATTGATCGCTGAGGTGTTTTGGTGCTTCCTTCTCCTGCGCTCCGGGCACTTGTCCTTTGTGATGCCACCCACTTTCGGTCCGCTTTTCTCCCCGAGAGACGGCTAAGGGCCGCCAGTGATTCCAAAGGACGGGGAAGACGATTGCAGCGGGCACTTTTGATCATTTTCGAGGAGAGAACCATATGGACTTTCGATTCAAGAACTGGTTATCCAGTGTGCTGATTCTATTGCTCACCGCCACGCTGGCGGTGGCCCAACAGCCCGACGCGGTTTCGGTCAACCGCGCCACGGCCCGCAACAGCGGCGCGGTATCGCCCGCCGTCAACCTGAAATGGGGATCGCAGCTCAGTCGCAAACGGGCCGAGCGGTATCTCGCCAATCTCGGTGCCGAGATACGCACCGACTATTTCGACGGCATGAACGATCAATTGAAGGCGGTTGCCGAGTCCAACCAGATCGGCGAAGCCTTTCCTTTGAACGTGGCCGCCAGTGACCGCATGCCGCGCGTCGCCAAACGCGCCGGCGATCTATTCAGTTGGGCGCTACCGGTCTCGTCCACCGGCGCCGAAGGTATGCGCCTCCAACTGGATCTGTCCCTGTTGGAATCCGACGACAAGGTCTACCTGTTGGATGCCGAAACCCTGCACGCGTTCGGACCCTACACCGCCGAAAAGGGCCTCTTCTGGGGACCCCTGGTGGAGGGCGAGACGACCTTCGTGCTCCTGGTTTCCGACGACGCCAAACGCGGTGACTTTTCCATCGTCGAAGGGTCGCACATCTTCAAGCGCCGTCGCGCCGCCAAACAATGTGAAGACGACTTGAACTGCGAAAACGAGCAAATCCGCCAAATCGCCACCGCGGTCGGGCACTACAGCTTCGTTTCCGGCGGCGGTACCTACGTGTGTACCGGCACCCTGCTCAACGCCCAGGACGGATCCTTCAAGCCCTATTTCCTGACGGCCAACCACTGCGTGCCCTCGCAATCGGTCGCCAACACCGTGCACGTCTACTGGGACTACCGCTCCACTTCCTGCGACAGCGGCCGTGGTGTCGACAAGTCCTCGCTGCCCCAGAACCAGGGTTCCACCCTGCTGGCGACCAACAGCAACCTGGACGCCACGCTCCTGGAACTCGACGGCAGCGTGGGTAGCCGTCACTTCATGGGCTGGAACGCCACCGCGGTACCCGCCCGCAACAGCAACGTGACCTGCATTCACCACCCCGCCGGCGACTACATGCGCGTCTCGAAGGGGACCATCACCGGTACCGGCCAGCGTGCTTGCGGTTCCTACGACAACGAGATTCGCGTCGATTGGATCGACAGCCTCACCGAGGGCGGCTCTTCCGGTTCCGCCATCCTGAACGACAGCTTCGAAGTGGTCGGCGACGAGTCCGGCTGCGGCCCCGAGAACTGCAACGGCAACTCCGCACCGGGCAACTACGACTGGTACGGCAGCTTCTTCCACTTCTATCCCCAAATCGAGCAGTGGCTCGGCGATTCCACCGAACCCCCTGGCGGCGACTCGCTCGCCAACGGAGAATCCCAGTCCTTCGATTTGGCCCGCAACGCCACCCGTAGCTGGACCATCGCGGTGCCCGCCAATGCATCCGACCTGGTGGTCACCATTTCCGGCTCCGGCGACGCCGACCTCTACGTCAAACGCGCGACCATCAATTGGCCCGGCGATCAGGGCAGCCACAACGAGGCCGAGTTCAAGGCGCCCTATTCCAGCGGCTCCAACGAATCCGTCAGCTTTCCCAGCCCCGCGGCCGATACCTGGAACGTGCTGGTTCACGGGTACAACGCCTCTTCCGGCACCATTACCGCTTCCTGGACCGTCGGTGGCGGCTCCGGTTCCGGCGAGGTGGATTGGGTTCGCGAAACCCCGCACAAATACGCCAACAACCAAACCTACGAGTACACCTACAGCAAGGCCGGCGCGAGCCGCGTGGGTGTTCACTTCGAAAAGCTGAACAGCGAATCCGGCTACGACTACCTGAGCGTGATCGACGAGAACGGCAACACCGTCTACCGCGTTTCCGGCAACCTGATCTCCAACGGGTCGGGCAACGCCTTCGGCCGCAGCGACGGTTGGGCCTACGTCGACGGTGACAGCATCACGATTCGGCTCGAAACCGATTACAGCGTCACCCGCTACGGATTCAAGACCGACAAGGCCTCTTTCCAGTAACCATCATCCAGTGGCTTGGCGATCCCCGTGATTCGGGGGTCGCCGTCTGGATGGGTTGGTATCGGGTTTCGACGGTCAGGTCTCGCGCATACCTACGCTGGCGGATATGGGATCGAGATTCGGATCGCGAGGCTCGATACCGACCTTCCCCGGACGGTGCGCTTCGGCAGCGAACCGCCCAAGCACCGTTCCTGCGGGAACACCTTCTCCCAACGGCACCCACGCCACTTTTCCGATGAGTGGTCGAGGGCATGAGCCGGGACGGCATTCAGCATGCCGTCCCTTTTTTTTGTGCGGTGTTCTCGGGGCGGCAGCGGTTGGGTTGGCAGCCTTTTGGATGGTTCCGTTGCCAATCCGAGACGCGGCCCTCGCGGTCGAACTGGAAACGGCAGCAGTCGGTGAGGGCCTCCGCCAGCAGGCGACGTCCCCGTTGGACGCGCGACTTGGCGCCGGGCACGCTCAGGTCCAGTTCCTCGGCCACCTGCTTCATCGAGCGATTCTGGAAGTCGGCGAGGTCGACCGCGATCGCGTACTTCTCCGGAATCAGCGACAGCATCGGTTCCAGCCAGGAGGCCACGCGCTGCTCCGCCTCGGTGACCTCGGTCTGGTCCAGGGCCGGCAGCGATTCGGCCTCCAGGTTCTCGTGGCGATTGGCTTTGCGGTGATGGTCGTAGATCAGGTTGCGCACCACCGTGAAGAGCCATCCGGTGGGGTTGCGGTTCTGCGGTGGGCGTTCCATCCAGCGCACGAAGGCTTCCTGCAGGATGTCTTCGGCCTCGTGGGGATCGGCGATCCGTTTGAGGATGTAGCCCCGCAATCGCTGGTGGAACTCCAGCCAGATTCGTTCGGTTTGTTCGGTCATGGGTGTCGACAAGATGATGGGTCCTCGTTGGGTGGGGCGGTGCACCGCCTCGTGGGGCAGGGGACCGAAGCGCCGAGCCGGCGTGGCGCTCGATCCCGGTCAGGTCAGGTACAACAGCCGGCTGGTTGTGCGGCCTGAGCGGCGATGACGGCGGGATCTGCGGGAGAGTTGGCATCCGCCTCCAGCACCACGAAAAACTCGAGCTGGTTGCCGTCCGGATCGGCAACCCAGAATTTATCTTGAAGGGCGTAGCAGCACACGTGGTTTTCCTCGACCGACTTGACCAGGCCGGCCTCTTCGAGTCGGGCGTGGACGGCCGCCAATTGCTGGGTGTTCTTCAATTGTACGCCCAGATGGGAAAGGGTGCCGCCCGAAACCGGTTGCCCCTGGTTGAGGGTCAGGTTGAGCGAGGGTTCGCGAACCTCGTATTTGGCGTAACCGGGGCGAACTTTGGTCGGCGCCTGGTCGAGGATTCGGGAATAGAAGGCCATCGAGCGGTCGATGTCGGCCACGGACAGGGCCAGGTGAAAACGGGCGTTACCTTCGAAGGAAACGGCGCTTTGGCGAACGGGTTGGGAGTCCATGTGATCCTCCGTGTTTTTGGATACTTCGTCTGATTAACGGATGAGGTCCGGGTTGGATGCAAGATTTTCCCGATGGGGTCGAAATTGGGTAGAATAGAACCTCGACCAATCGAAATGAACACAGGAGATCGCCATGGTGAGAGGGAATCGCGCCCGGGCTCGGGCAGCCGCGGTCAAGGTCATGGCGAAGATGGCTTTGATGGACGAACGTTTTCGCGCTTCGGAACGCGCGTTTCTGAGGGACATGATGCCACCGCCGGCGGATGACGCGGCCATCGATCGGCTGCTGGAATCGGTGCGGCACGAATCCCTGGACAGCCTGACCTCCGAGATTCGCACCTACGAGGACCGCTTTTTCATCGCACTGCGGGCCTTCGCCATGGCACACGTCGATCGCGATTACGACAGCCGGGAAGAAAAGGCGTTTCTTCGCCTGGTGACCCTGTTGGGGATCAAGCCGGAGGATCGCAAACTGATCGAGGAGACCCAACAGCGCGATCGCCACGAAACCGATTTCGAACCCAATCCGCGGTTGGAGCAGCTCTTCGTGCGCAGTTCCTTCGCGCCGATGGCCAAGTGAGCGGGACCGTGGCCCCCATTCCGCTTCTCGCTGCGATCGAGGTTCGAGACCCACACCTCCTGGCTCGGCAGACCCATGGCTGAACCGCAGCCATCGCGGAAGGCGCTTCGGCGCGGGTGTGGCGCAGGGTGCTTGACGGGCAGCGGCGGCCTGATCGTCGTGTACGCGATCATCGCCTTGGCCGTATCGCCCGTGGGCGAGGGGCCCGAGGAGATGGAGCGGGCGATCGAGACAGGCGTTTCCATCGGTCAGGTGGGCTTTCCCCTGGTATGGATCGCCGCTTGCGCCATCGGCTGGCACGTTTATCGGCGGGCGAAGGAAAAAGTCGACGATGGAGGATGAGTTGCCATCCCCACCAGCCGTGACTTCGGATGAACACCACCCAGCGCCTGAGAAATCATCGCTCACCAGAATGCGACCCAAGGATCCAGTGGTTTCGCGGCGGCGGGTGCCCCTGTAAGCACGGGCATTTGGTAAACAACCGAGGCCGCATGGATGCACACGGCCGGAAACACCATGCCATGGATCGTGGGGACAAAAAAATAGGGGTCTACGAGAGACCCCATAAGGTGGCACACTTAATGGTTTGTGAAAGAGCCACTGAGGAAATCGGGAAAAAAAGGGGTCCGAGAAGGACCCCTCAAGGGTGGCACACTTGTGGTGTGTGAATGAGCCACTGAAGGAAACTTTTAATTTGGGAAAAAAATGGGCCTGGGTTCGCCAGGCCCAAGATGGCACACAATGATGTGCGAATGAGCCACTGAGTTAATCGTTACAAAAAGTTGTTACTTGTTCTCGTCGAAAATAATGGAGGTGCCTTTGTCTCTGCCCTCCTTATAGCGAGCCTCGTGCCAATTTGTATGAGTCAATACTTTCAAGGGTTTAGGGGATTTTCGTAGCAATCGGATGAAAATGGCCTCTTTTTGGAAGTGCGATGCACGAAAATGCAATGTTTTGTGCGGATGAATTTTTCAAATAAACCTATGATCTTGCATTTACTTATGAGTTTTAATTTTTGCATAGTTTTTTCTTGCGACCCTCGAACGCGGTTGGACGTCCTTTTGTCGGCGACTTGACGCCTGCATGGTCGTGAAATCTTTTCATGTTCCTTTCGCAGTGATTCGGCCCGGGCAAACCCGTATCGATGTCGCGGACACTTCATCCTGACCGCTGGGAGTGACGAGCGAGAAGCCCGACGGTACGGGTTTAGCTAGAGATAGATAACACTATTATTTTGTGACTGTTAAAAAGACATAGGGCGTAAACAGAATCGTTCCCGGGCGACCCGGATGGACCTGCAGGGAGGAGTCGAACCCAGCGGGGATCGCGTGATCCTGGCCAAATCGGGGTTGATGCACGGTCGAAGTGCGAAACGCGCCGATTGCACACCAAAATTCATTTGCACGATTTTGCAAGGTTGGGGAACCGAACACTTGTTCTGCACGATTTTGCAATGTTTTGAATGGCTCCCCAGTAAACGGTGTCGATGGGAAGCGAGCGCACGTGCTTGCCCGTGGCCGCGAAGATCGCGTTACAGACCGCGGGTGCGACCGGCGGCGTGCCGGGCTCACCGACGCCGGTGGGGGGCTGTCGGAGGCGACCATGTGCACTTCGATCGTCGGCATCGCGCTCATGCGCAGCGCACGACAGTTGTGGAAGTTGGATTCTCTGACCTTGCCGTTCTCCAACGAGGTAACGGAGGAGGAGTTGCTACTGCGGATGATGGACCAGAGTCAGGGAAGTCATATTTAAATGGTTGTGTACGAAAGGTTTAATGTGATGGGCTTCGCAGATTTTTTTACCACGGAGTCCACAGAGAAAACGGAGGAGGAGTTGCTTCTGCGGATGATGGATTGGCAATTTGAGGAATGGAAATGTTTATGGTAAGGTGTTGTAATTGAATACTTTAAACCTTAGGCGTATGTTGGTCGTAGTTGCGGCTAAATATTAGAAATGAACATAGGAAGATAGTTGATCAAAATCATCGGCTGAATCGACAAGGTATTGAAAGATATTAGTAGATTGAAAACCATAATAAAATAGAAATATCTCAATGTGTTGTGTTGTGTTGAATTTTATAACGTCACAATGTACTAATTCAAAAAAAATGAAAATCTTGTTGAGTGCCAATGATTCTCGCCTCCATCCTGCACTTGAAGGAAATCACCCAACTGAACTCTTTCCCATGTCGGGAAGTGCCGTCTCCTCCGCAACTCCGTGTGTGTTCTTCTCCGAGAACTTCGTGAACTCAGTGGTAGAAAAAAAACCAACGCATGGTCACCCAAATACCTACGAAGCACCCCCCTCCAAGCAAACCTCAATCGATACCGAACTTCTTCATCTTGCGGTACAGCGTCGAGGGATTGATCCCCAACTTGGCCGCGGCCAAGCCTTTGCGGAAGTTCACGCTTTCCAGCGTGCGCAGGATGTGGTCCTTTTCCGTATTCGCCGGTGGCCGCATCTGCACCCCGGAAGTCCGCGTCTGCATTTCCTTGGGCAGGTGCTCCAGGTGCAGCGTGCTGTCCGAGCACACCGCGAAACTGTACTCCAGCACGTTGACCAGCTCGCGCACGTTGCCCGGCCAGTTGTGCTCCATCAACCGTTGCAGCACGTCCGAGGACATGTACTTGACCTGGGTGTGGCGGCGTTTCTTGAACACTTCGATAAAGTAGTGGACCAGGTGCGGGACGTCTAGGATGCGCTCCCGCAGCGGCGGCAGATGAATCGGGATGACGGCCAGGCGGTAGTAGAGATCTTCGCGGAACCGGTTCTCCTGAACCAACTTCTTGAGATCTTTGTTGGTGGCGGCCACGATGCGCACGTCCACTTCGATGGTGCGGTTCCCGCCGACCCGCATGAACTTGCGTTCCTGCAACACGCGCAGCAATTTGCCCTGCATGCCGTAGGGCATCTCGCCGATTTCGTCCAGGAACAGGGTGCCGCCGTGAGCCATCTCGAAGCGCCCGATCTTGGTTTGGCCGGCGCCGGTGAAGCTGCCTTTTTCGTGGCCGAAGAACTCGCTTTCCAGCAGCTCGGCCGGAATCGCGGCGCAGTTCACGGCCAGGAAGGTGTGGCGCTTGCGGTTGCTTCGGTCGTGCAGCTCGCGGGCCACGAGTTCCTTGCCCGTGCCGCTCTCGCCGATGATCAGCACCGTCGCATGGGTATCGGCGACCTTGTCGATCAGGTCGAAGACCTCCTTCATCTTGAGATCGCCGCTGATCATGCGTCCGAACCGCTCCTTGTCGGAAAGGGCGAACAGTTTGTGCTCCTCCTGGCGCAGGTCGCGAAACAGGAGAATCCAGCCGGGCTGTTTGTCGTTGGGCGAGAAGCGGTTGATGGTCAGCGCGATGGGAATGGTGGTGCCCGGACTGCGCTCCACGTGGGTCTGGATGTTGGTCAGCTTCGAATCGGTGGCCACGCAGCGGTCCAGCGGGGCACCGGGCTCGGTGAACGCCTCGCCCAACACCTCGTTGACGCGCAGGCTCAGCACCGCCGATTTGGGCACGCCCAGGATGGTGCAGGCCTTGGCCGAGATCATGCGCACCCGCAGGTTGTGGTCGAGCACGATCACGCCCTCGGGAATGCTGTCGAAAACCGTGCGCAGCAGGCGCGAATGGCGCTCGGTGGTCTGGATCTGGCGGCGCAGGTCGCGGGCGTAACGATTCAGGGCCAAGGCGCGTTTCACCTGGCCCTTGAGGATCAGGTAGTTGACCGGTTTGACCATGAAGGCGTGCACACCCAGTTGGTAGCAATCGGAAATCACTTGCTGGTCGTCGGTCGAGGTCAGCATGATCACCGAGTGGGACTGGACCCCCTCCGACTCGACCTGGCGCAGAAAGTCGATGCCGTTCATGTGCGGCATGTGGTAGTCGAGCAGGATGAGCTGGGGCTGGTGGCGACGCAGCAGTTCCAGGCCTTCCTTGCCGTCTTCGGCCTGGTGGACCACCAGGTTTTCCTGTTCCAGTTGGTCGACGACCAGGTGGCGGGTGACCGAATCGTCGTCGACGACCAGAACCTGGGCGCTGCTGTGGTCGAGTGGCTCGTCTCGAGAATCCAAAAGGGAGTTCATGAAATGATCCGATGTGAGAATCCTGTGTGATTTAAGAATAGCAGGAACGGTCGGCGATTGGGAATCGCTGGAGCCGTCCTCTGCACTTTCACATCAAATCTCGAGCTCCTCGCGGTCGTCGTCCTCCTCGGGGGCGATCGGCGTCCGGGCCGCCAGTTCCAGGGCCGTCACGTGTTCGGTCAGGGCCGCCGCGGTCTGCCGGTCGTAGATGACCCGAACCGACAGGTCGATTCCGCGCGCCTCACCGATGCGTCGGGCCAGCCGGACGGCCGTCAGACTGTCGCCGCCAAGCGCGAACAGGCCGGTATGGCGGCCGAAATCCAGATCTCGTTGGAGCAGCTCGGCCATGAAGGTGGCGATGTTCATTTCCAGGCCGGGGCGCGGCGGTGCTTCCTCCGCCTCGCGGAGCACGGGGTTCTCCGGCGCGGGCAGGGCTTTGCGATCCACTTTTCCGTTGGCGGTGAGGGGCAGTCGATCGGCGAACATCCAATGGTTCGGTACCATGTAGGTCGGCAGGCGTTCGCCCAAATGGTCGCTCAACCGGGATGCCAGGTCGGTTGGGGTCGAGCCGGTGGATTCCACGGGTTCTTCGAGCTGTGCGGCGTCGGTGGCCTCCGCCAAATCACCCGATGCCGGTTGGGCCGGCAAGGCCCCGCCCAGCATCGCGTGAAGCGGCCGGTAGCGTTCGTCCAAGTCGAGCAGAATGCGGCTTTTCTCTTCGTCGAAACCACCGATGGGGCAGGTACCCAGGCCGACGTGTGCGGCCTGCTCCATGATCGATTGAACCATGGCGCCGCATTCCACCAGGCAGAGGTCGCGCCAGCCGGATCCGTAGATCTTGGCGACCACCTCGCGATCGGCGGCCAGCACCAGGGCGAAGGCCGCGCTTGCGAAGATCGGCGCGTTGGTGCCGGTGAACATCCGGCCGATCTGCGCTTCGCCATCGGCTTCGGTGGGGCGCCGCACCAGCCGGCCTTCGCGGGGATCGTGGACGTACCAGCCGGGGTCCAGTCCCGCGATGCGCGCCCCGCGCACCCACAGGTGGGCCCGCACGGCGTACAGGCTGCCTGCCGATGGGTACCGGTACTTCGGCAGCGCCCGCCAGGAGAAGGAGCGTTGGTCGAGGCAGGCCAACAGCTCGGCCATTCGGGAGACCGGCAGGGGTTCGGTTGCGAAGTGCCTGTGACTGGCCCGCTGCAGGTAGCGCGCGTCGTCCTCCGCCGGAACCAGGCTGCGAAGCGATACGGATGGCCAATCCGGTTCCCAGCCGGAAAGGCCCGGCTGGCCGAGTTTGTAGGCTGCAAGCTCGGCCTCGCGTTCGCTAGGTTCGGCGGTGTCGCCCGCTCGAATCGCTTCTACCGCTTCTTGGGGCACCACGTGGGCCACCAACGATTTGCCGTCGAAGCGATTTCCGCTGACCACGACCGCCGCGGATTTGACATCCGGGTGCGCCGTCAGCACGGTTTCGATTTCGCCCAACTCCACGCGGAACCCGTTGATCTTGACCTGGAAATCGGCTCGACCCAGGAACTCGAGGTTCCCGTCGGCGAAATAGCGGGCGAGGTCGCCGGTTCGATACAGGCGCTCGCCCGTCTCGGGATGGGTCAGGAAACTGGCCGCGGTTTTCTCGGGATCTTGCCAATACCCGTCGGCCAGGCCCACGCCCGCGATGTACAAATCACCGCCGACACCGTCCGGGCGTGCGGCCAGGTTCTGGTCGAACACATGGAAACGCTGATTTGCGAGGGGCTTACCATAGGGGATCGACGGTCTGCCGGCATCCTCCGCCGCAATCGGGTGGAAAATCGACCAAATCGAGGCTTCGGTCGCCCCGCCCAGGCTGATGGCCTGCAGATCCGGTTGGAAGCGTTGCAGGCGCGGCACCAGGTCCGGCGGGATCCAGTCGCCGCTGAACATGGCCAACCGTAGCGGGAGTCGGTCCGGTGCCGCCTGTTCTTCCTGGTATTCCACCAGGAGGCGACCCAATGCCGGTACCGAGTTCCAAATCGTGACGCCGTGACGTTCCAGGAGTGCCATCCATTGGGCCGGGTTCGGCTCCGTGCCGGGCAGGACGAGCTGGCCGCCGGTGCCCAGGACCCCGAAGATGTCCCAGACAGAGAGGTCGAAACTCAGCGAGGAAATGCCCAGCACGCGGTCGTCGCTGTCGATCTGGAAGCGGCGGTTGATGTCCATGACGGTGTTGATGGCGGCGCGGTGGCGGATCATGACGCCTTTGGGGTCGCCGGTGGAGCCCGAGGTGAAGATCACGTAGGCAAGATCCTCGGCGCCCGCGCGCGGCAGATCGACTTCCAGGGAAACGGCCGATTCGGCGCCCTGGTGCGCAACCGGATAGAGGCGCAGGCCCGCCGGCCAGGTGTGGTGATCGGCTTCCAGATCCGGTTGCACCAGCACTTGGCGGACGCGGCCGATCTCCAGCATGCGCGCGATGCGGTGTGGCGGAAGGGACGCGTCGATCGGCAGGTAGGCGGCATCGGCCAACAGCACGGCAAGCGCCGCGACCACCTGCTCCCATCCCTTGTGCATCACGATCGCGACCAACTGGTTGGGACAGGCACCATCGGCTTTCAGGCGATGTGCCAAGAGCCGGGCCCGGTGGAGCAATTGCCCGCGCGTCAGGCAGTGATCTCCGTCCAAGACGGCTGGCGCGTCGGGGTTTTCGAGCGCGCGGTGAATCAGGGGACCGTGCAGCGGCAGACCCGGTTCGGCGCGGGCCGTGTCGTTCGCTTGTTCGCGGCGGGCAGCCTGACGGCGCGGCAACGGGACCGATAGCGGTTCCCGCGTCCAGAGCGAGGCGTCGAGCGCCAGTCGATCCAGCAGGCGCGTGTAGGAGGCGAACATGTCGTCCACCATGTCCGGCGGGAACAGAGATTCCACTGCGTCCCAATTCAGACTCAGGTCACCGTGCTGTTCGGTCACTTGGTGGTCCAGCCAGACCTGCGGCGTTTGCGAAACCGAAAACACCTCGTCCAGCCACTCGGGGATCGCCTGCGTATCCTCCGCCTGGAGGCCCAAGGTGCTGGTGAACACCACCGGTAGGACCAGCGGGCGACCACCGTGTCGGCGCGACCATTCGCGCATGACGGTGATCGAACTGACCTGGCGGTGGTCCAGATCGGACCAGAGCTGCCGTTGCAGGCGCTGGGCGCCGGCGCCGAACGAAGGCTCGGCATAGGGTTCACAGGCCACCAGCACGCCGGTCGTGAAATCGCCCAGAACCCGATCGATCTCGGGGTGGTGCGGTGGCCGGTTGAACAGGGTCAGGTTGAGGGTGAAACGCGGTTGCTCGCTCCACATGGCCAACACGCGGGCGAATGCGGCCAACAACAGGCCGGAAGGGGATAGGTTGTAGCCGGCGCCCAGCGCTTTCAGGCGTTGCCAACGGGCGCGGGGCATGGTGTGGCGACGCGACACGAAGTGCGGCCGATCGATCGTGGCCGGATCCACGGCCAACGGGAGCGCCGGCGCCGCCGGCAAGTCCGCCAGGCGATCGCGCCAGTAGGCCAGCGAGGTGTCGTAGCTCGCGTTTCGCTTGGTCTCGGTTTCGGCCAGCACGCAGTCTCGAAAGGTCAGGGTCAAATCCGGCAGGTGCGAATCGGGGTTCTGGTAGAGCTGCGACAGTTCACGACCCAGGAGGATCATGCTGGCGGCGTCGGCGATAATCGCGTCGAAACTGAAATGAAGTCGCGTGCGACCACCGTCCAGCAGGCTGGCGCGGACTTCCATCAACGGCCAACGTTCGGGATCGAACACGTGATGCGACATGTGCTCGCGGATCTCGGCCAGGGCACTGGCCCTGTGCGCGTGTTTGCGTCCGCGAAGATCCGCTCGCTGAATGCGGAACGGCGGCACGCTGGGCAACACGCGCTGCTCACCCTCCGCGGTGACCACCGCGCGAAGCATGTCGTGTCGTGCCACCAGGCGTTGCATCGCGGCTTCCAGGCGATCCACGTCCAGGTCCTGGCCTTCCAGTTCCACATAGCCGTGAGGCGCGACATTGCCGAGCGTGAACGCCGATTTGCGGCCCATCCAGTAGGCCTGTTGCATTTCCGTCATCGGGAAGGGCTCGAAGCGGCGTTCGGGATCGGGGCGTAACGCCGGGATGTCGGCCGAATCGCCGGTAGGCATCGCACCGCGAGTTCGCAGGTGGCGGGCCATCTGCGCCAGGGTGGGTGTGACGAAGAATTGGCGCAGGGAGAGGGAGACGCCGAGTCGGCGCGACACCTCGTGAATCACCTGAAGACCCAGGAGCGAGTGCCCGCCGCGCTCGAAAAAATCGTCCTCGCGTGCGAGGGCCGTGCAGCCCAGCGCCTCGCACCAAATGTCCTGCAGGGCGAGTTCGATCGGATCGTTCGGCGGTTCGGTGCCTTTTGTCGTACGTTGGGGTTCCCATTGGGGTGGGGGCAGCAGGCGCGCGTCGACTTTGCCGCGGGTGTCGGTCGGTAGGGTTTCGATCGGGGTGAACACCGCGGGAATCATCGCCGGCGTGCAGCGCGACTTCAAAAAGTTTCGCAGACATTGGGGCCAATCGGCGCGGCCCTGGAACGCGGGCTCGAGCACCACGTAGGCCGCCAGGACCGGGACGTCGGGATCGCGTTCCAGCCGGATGACCAGCGCGTCGCGCACGCCGGTACAGGCGCGGCAGGCGGCCTCCACCTGGCCCGGCTCGATGCGGATGCCGCGGATCTTGACCTGACGGTCCAGTCGGCCCAGGTAGTGAAGCCGACCGCGTGAGTCCCGACGAACGCGGTCGCCGCTGCGGTAACACCGCGCCCCGGGCCGACCGCCGAAGGGGTCCGGCACGAAGGCTTCCGCCGTTTCGCGGGGTCGGTTGAGGTACCCGATGGCCAGGGTTCCCGCGAGAACCAGCTCGCCGGGTACGCCGGCGGGTTGGGGGGTACCGTACCGGTCCCAGACTTGGGCGGTGCGGCCGGGCAGTGTCGTGCCCAACGTGATCGGATCAGCGGCCCGCAGCGCTCCGCTCGACGCGGTGATCACCGCTTCGGTGGGACCGTAGGCGTTGATCAGCGCGATACCGGACCCGCACCAGGATTCCCAGAGCTCGGCGCTCTCGGGTGGCGGCGCTTCGCCACCCAGGATACAGAGCCGCAGGTCTTGGGGCGGTTGTTCCGCTTCCCTCGCGTGACGCATCCAGGCGTGCCAATAGGTAGGCGGCAGGTTCATCACGCTGATACGGTGGCGTTCCAGAAACTCCGAAAATCGCGGGATCGGAGTGGGGTCCGGGCCGCGCAGGACTACGGAGGCGCCCGAGGTCAGGGCGGCCCAAACCTGCTCCAGGGCCGGGTCGAAGCCGGCTCCGGTGAATTGCAGCACGCGGTCCGCGGCGACGATGTCGTAGCGACGCGCGGCGGCGCGGCAGTGTTCGACCAATGTGCCATGGGCGACCCACACTCCCTTGGAAGGGCCGCTGGATCCCGAAGTATAGATCAGATAGGCCGGCAACTCGGGTGCCGGTTGCGGCAGGGATCCTTCGTGTCGGGTGGATCTTGGCGAAGCTGGATCGAGCAGGGGCACCTCGGAGGGCATGCCCGCCGGGCGGCGATCGGCCAGCAGCAGTGCCGGTCGGCTGTCCGCCGCGATCTGTGCCACCTGTTCGGCCGGACGATCGGCTTCCAGCGGCACGTACACCGCCCCCGCTTTGAAAAGGGCGAGCATGGCGACCAGATCCAGGGGATCCCGTCGGCTGAGTACGATGACGAAGTCGCCGATGGACACGCCCGCCGCCCGGATATCCGCCGCGAGATCGCTGGCGGCTCGATCCAAGGCCGCGTAGGTCGTGCAGGCACCCGCTTCATCCACGACGGCGACGGCTTGCGGGGTACGCGCCACCGCGCGCCGCCAATCCTCCAGGACCGATGTGGCCGGTGACGAGGTGGGTTCGATCGAAGGTGGGCCGGACGGCGGGGCCAGCGGCATCCGCATCACCGGTCGTTGCGGATGGGCCAGCAGCTCCTTTAAAAGGAAGCGCAGTTGATCCGCCATGGTCGAGATGGTCGAGGCCTCGAAAAGATCGGTGGCGTACTCCAAGAATCCGCGGATCTCATCCTGTTCCGGCCAAGCCGTCAGGGTCAGGTCGAAACGCGCGAACCGCGAGGGGATCGGTATTTCCCGGGCCGTCAGCTCCGCCATGGGCGCGAACGAGAGCGATTCGTCGTGCCAACTGATCATGGCCTGGAACAGCGGCGAGCGGCTGAGATCGCGTTTGGGATTCAGCGCCTCGACGATGTGGTCGAAGGGCACCTCGCCGTGGCCGATGGCGCTGGTGATGCGATCTCGGGTGGTGCGAACCAGCGTGCGGAAGTCGGGGTCCGCGTCGAGGCTGGCGCGCAGGACCAGCGTATTGGCGAAGAACCCGATCAACTCGGCGGTTTCGGACCGAAGTCGATTGGATACCGGGAACCCCAGCAACACCTCGTCTTGGCCGCTGTAGCGCGACAGCAGGGTGGCGAAAGCCGCCGAGAGGATCGCGAAGGGCGTGACCGACCAGAGACGTGCGCCGGTTTCGATGGCCGAACGCAGCGAGGGATCCAGGGTGAGCGGCAGGCGATCGCCGCGAAAGCTCTGGGCCGCCGGACGGGGGACATCGGTGGGCAGGTCGAGGACGTGGGGCGCTCCGGAGAGGCTGCGCCGCCAGTAGTCCTGCTCGTCGGAGAGGTGTTCGGGCGTAAAACGGGCGCGTTGTTCGCGAGCAAAATCGGCGTACTGCAGGTGAAGTGGCGGAAGTGGTTCGACGTTTCCTTCCCGAAAGGCCTGGTAGTGGGTCCGCAGTTCTTCGTAGAAGATGGGCCAGCTCGTCGCGTCCGAAATCAGGTGATGGGTGTTCACCACGAGGACGGTGCGATCGTCCGCCATGGCGCAGACACCGATGCGCACGGACAGATCCGATTCACAGTCGAAGGGGAAGACGGCTTCCTTTTCCAGCAGTTCGGCGAGCGACCGATCCCGGTTGGATTGCGATTCCTGGCGCCAGTCGCGCCAGGTCAGGACGTCCGCGGCCCGTTCGGGCGAAAGCACTTCCTGAACGGGTTGGCCGTCGACGCAGGGGAAGCGGGTCCGCAGGATCTGGTGTCTTTGGATCAGGGCCGCAGCGGCGTGTTCGAAGGCCGCGCGATCGAAGGGGCCGCGCAGTTCCAGGGCGGAGAGTTCGTTGTAGAGGCCGGGCACGGGCTCGATGCGGTGAAGCAGCCAGAGTCGCTGCTGTGTCAGGGAGAGCGGCTCGAGCGGGGCGGCGGGCTGTTCGCGTAGGTGGGCGATCAGGGCTTCGCGCGCTTCGGCGATCCGTTCGCGGAGCTGGGTGTCGAGCGCGCCGCGCGGTGCGCGGAACCGCAGCCGATCGTCCTCCAACCAAAGATGGATCTGCTTTCGTTCCAGCAAGGACCAGAGTTCGGAGAGCGAGGCGTGGGCGCTTTCGGGCGTCATGTGGGGCTCCTGAAGGGATAAGAGGGGAGGCAGAAGATGGCGGGCAAGCAGGGGAGCGAACCGAAACCGAGGCGGCGAAAAGCAGCGACTCGGATTCACGGGTGAAAAAGAGGGAGGTGTATTTCCATTCTAGTGCATGTTTTCCCTTGGCGGGGGCGAAATCCCACGGAGGATCCGGTGCAGCGGTGCCGTGAGCGGCGATCCGCCGTGCCGGGAAAGCCGGATATCCGGAAGCCGAGCCCCTCGGAACTCGAACGACTCGGAACTCGGGCATCAGGGGTGGTTCACCGGCAGGCCGCGGCAACGTCCCCGCGCTCGAGCCTCGATCAGTGTGGTTCCGCTTCCAATTTTTCCCGTAATAACGCCAATGCAAAGCCGTATTTTCGGTTGACCGTGATGACTGGCACTTCCAGCAGCTCCGCGACCTCGCGGATCGTGAAACCCGCGAAGGTTCTCATCTTGACGATGCGCACGAGCAGCGGATCCTGGGTTTCCAAATCCGTTAATAAACGATCCAGTACCAACACCGAATCGACGTCGAGGTTCCACGGCTCGTGCCCTTCCTCGATACTCACCCGCACCCATTCGCCACCGTGTTTCTGGGTCTTGCGCCTGCGCGATTCGTCGACCAGCCATCGATAGCATGCCTGGGATGCCACGTTCAAAAAATGGCGGCGATTCCTCATTTCCACCGATTGCTTGCCCATCATCAGGATGCAGGCCTCGTTCAGCAACTCGGTGGTGTCCAGTCCGGAGCCGCGGAACTCTTTGGCCAAGTTGCGACGCGCGATCGTCTTCAAACTGTCGTAAACGCGTTCGATCAAGATGTCGAAGGCTTGACCATCGCCACATTGCCATTGCCGGATCAAATCGGTAGTCTCTAAATATTTTGTGGACAAAGGGTTCCTCGCAACGGGTTCATCTTGCACATATTAGCAGTTGCGCGTGTATTGTTAACCCCGATCGTGAGTCGTTTTGTGGTGCGATTTCGCAAGTATCTCCGTGAGGTACACGATTTCTATCGATCGGGAGGGTTTTATGGATCTGAAAACGCTCGAGTCATATTATTTGCAGCTCCTTGAAATGACAGAGGCCGAACGCAGCGCCTTTCTGGATGATTTGGGGAAAACGCACCCGGATTCGGTTGCGCGCCTGCGGCGTTTGCTGTCGCCGCCCTCGTCGAATGAAGATCTCTTGGAACCCATTCTACCTGCGCATCTTCAGCCATTGCGCCACTTGCACGTCTGGGCTTCGCTGGGCGAGGACGCTTCCCTGGTTCAGGTGGGACCCTATCAAATCACCGGACTGTTGGGATACGGCGGCATGGGGGTGGTGTATCGGGCGGAGCGCGATGATCAGTATAAAAAAATCGCTGCCGTAAAAGTTATCAAAGCGGAGAGAAACCAAGATTTTTTCTATGAATTATTCGAAAAAGAATGCCAAACGTTGGCGCTTATGGAGCATGAGCATATCGCCAGGTTTTACGATGCGGGTACGTCGGAACAAGGTTATCCTTGCTTGGCGATGGAGTTTGTCGACGGTATTTCCATCAGCGACTTTTGCAGTATGCACAAACTCTCCCTGTCTGCTCGGATTCGATTGTTTCAGCAAGTATGTGACGGCGTGGCGTATGCCCACACCCAGGGCGTCATTCACGGCGATCTCAAACCCTCCAACATCTTGGTGATCCAGCGAAAGGAAGGTGCCCGGGCGAAAATCATCGACTTCGGGATCGCCAAGGTTGCCGGCCACCTTCTCGAGCAACCGCCCAATATGCTGATTGGGTCGCCGGCATACATGAGTCCGCAGTGGGCCGATGTGGGATCGCCCCTCGACACCCGCAGCGACATTTACGCGCTTGGTGCGGTACTCTTCGAATTGATTGCCGGGACCCCGCCGATCGATGTCACGAAGCTGGATCGCGACAAGGATTTGAGGGCACAGATCCTCCGCGTGCCGCGGCTCGAGTTGGACGAGGTCGTCGACGACGCGCGTGCCGAAGCCTTGGGAGAGTCGCCATCGCGCCTGAAGCGCAAGATCGCGGAGGACCTGAACTGGATTTCGAAGAAGGCCCTGGCCCTCGATCCCAAGGCGCGCTACCAGGTGGTGGAGGAGCTGAAAGGCGATCTACACCGCTTCCTGGTAGGGCTGCCCGTCAGGGCCGCGCCCGAGCGCTGGATCTATATATTTCGCAAGTGGCGCCGACGTCACAGGGCCGTGGCCTGTGCCGCTTTCGTTTCGGGGTTGGGACTGGTCACGGCCTTCGTGGCCTTGGCCTTGGCACTTCATCTGGCGAAGGTCGGGCTCGATTCGAAACAGAAGGTCGTCGAGACCCACGATTTCTACAACCATATCGTGACCCATTCGCATCCCGACCAGAGGGGACCCAACCTGAGTTTTGCAGATGTCCTGGCCCACTGGGAACACCACCTGGACACCCAGGTCGAGCTGGACTCGGAGCAGGTCGCCCGCCTGCGCATGACCTTGGGCAACACTTGTTATGGATTGGGGTTGTATCGCCGAGCGGAGCATAACTACGCGGCGGCCCTGGATTGGCGCAAGGCGAATTTGGGCGGCGCGCATCCGGATACGCTGGCGAGTTTGGAACGTTTCGCCCTGGTCAAGAAACATTTGGGTCAAGTTGACGACGCCGGGCGCGAATTTCAACGATTACTCGAACTCTCGGAACCCGGTACGCGGCTACACCTCATTGCCGAGTGTTCCCTGGCCGAATTGGCGATCGCCCACGGCGGCGCCGAGGAAGTGGAAACGCATATCGTGCGCTTGAAAGCCAAGCTGGCCACCCTCGCTCCGGACGATTCGGGCCGATTCCTGATCCAATCGGTGCTCATCGCCTATTTCAAACAGAAGGACGAGCACCGAGAGGCGGAACGCATGCTGAGAACCATGCTGGACGAACAGGAGCGCTTCCCCGGACAGGATGACTTTCAGATCATGCTCACCAGGCACAACCTGGCCAACGAGGTTCGCGCGGCTGGCCGCCACGGGGAAGCGCTCGTGATGTTCCAAGAGCTGGCGCGGATTCGAGCGGAAAACTATGGCGAGAATCACCTCTACACCATCAAGGCGGGCCACGTGGTGTCGGTCTGTTTGAAAAACGTGGGCAAAACCCGAGAGGCGTTCGCACTGATCGAGGACCTGTACCAGCGGGCGAAGGTGGTTCTCGGCGCTGACCACCCGGCCACGCTGGAAATCCACAACACCTATGCCCACCTGATCACCGACATCGAGGGGCCGGCGGCCGGGGTCATTCACTACCGCAGTATGATCGACGTCTACGGACGGTTGCCCGAACCCAAGCCGGAAGGTTATTTTTCAGCGTTTAATAACTTGGCACATGTTCTCAACGAGGCGGGGGCGTACGAAGAGGCGCTCGAAACGATCGACCGGACGATCGAGGAAAAGTCGGCCAGAGATGCGACACCTCCCACGAGCGTGCTGAACTCGCGCGTGACGCGTGCGGAAATATTGGAGAACATGCAGCGGTTCGAGGAGGCGCGACGTGCCTATCGAGAAGTCGTGGAGGATGCGCGGGAGACCGACCTGCCGGCCCATCACCTCGGCAGGTACGAAGGTTATTTCGGTCTTCATTTGGCGAGGACCGGGTTCGAGGAAGAAGCCATCTCGATATTGGAATCGAGTTTTCAGAAGCTGGACGATTCGAGCCGGCTGAAGCAAAAGGTCTCCAAACGGTTGGTGATGTTATTACCGTGACCCCGGCACATACAGGATGCGGAAACTGCGAGTTGGACGACTTCGTACAGCCGCAAACGTGTTTTTCGCGAACCTTCCGCGATCGATGAACCGAGTCGGGTTGGCCTTCTCTTGAAGAGTCTCGATCTTGTGCTGGAACGCTCACAAGGTCCCCGAAGCGCTCGCTCTTTTTCCGCTGCCGATCGTCGTTCGGTGGGGTTTATCACGCCCTCCTCGTCCAGGGATGGCGTCTCCGGCAATCTCGGTGCGATTCAATCTTATTAAAGCAAGAGTTTTACAGAAAGGCCCTCGAAGAACGAGTCGATCGGAGGACTGGTTGTTGGTGTGGCTTTTTTTTGTTGGAGCTGTCAATTTGCGTTGGGTGTAAATCTATTGAATATGGCGGAAAAAATGAGATCTCCATTTTGTCTCCATATTCGGCTTCTAGATTTTGCAACCAATCGCGACCTGACCTTTTCTTCACTAAAAACGCCGCCGAAAACGATGGCGATCATTTTCACCGGTAAGCCTATTTTCAAGACGCTACAGGAGGTCCATCATGCCTGGCATCGATACTCAGGTGCGACCCAAATTCGTGACGGGCACTTTTGCCGCGGGTGCACGCGCCGTTCCTTCGGGCAACGGCTACGGCAGTTCTCTTTTACGCGGCTTGAGGGGTTCCCCGGCCCCCACTACCCGCCTGGCACTCTACGATCCCGCAGTCGGTCATCACGTGGGCACTTCGGCCACCCAAACCAAACTGAACAACCTGAATTTGGTCAACACCGTGAACCACGTTGGTTTTTACCGAAGCGAGGACGTCAACACGGCCACCGACATCTTGGAATCGTTGAATATCAACGTGGACACCTGGTCCAACAGCCAGAAGATTCGCGCAGCCCAACTCGTGGCCTCCGGCGATGTGGGCGTCGGTTGGCTACGGCTCCACATCCAGGATGTCCGTCAGAACGATGCGACGGCCATCGCCGTGGGCAAGTTGTTGCAGGAAGACTACGACCACGCGCTGGCCCAGAACAAATCGGGCTTGCAGGATGCTTCGGTTTCCTGGAACAGCCACTCCGCGGTGAAGATGGCGGAGAAGATCATCGGTCCCGGTGGGGCCATCGACCAGAATTTCGTGGCCGAATTCTCGGCTCAACTGCAGAACGATCCACTGCGCGCGGGACACGGCCGGGGCCCTCATCAGGCGCACCTGCTGAAGATCCTCAACCTCTTGGCCAACGATGCCGGCTTTCAAAACGATTTGGGGGCGGTCCGTTCGCCACGTGGCAACGGCAACCCCGCACGGAACCTGATTCGCGCCACCTTGGGCCTGCCCACGGGCACGGCCGTGACCCGGACTCATACGAAACGAGCGGTTCTGGCCGCCTTGCTGGCCGAGGTCCGTCAGGGTGCCGTGGGTTCCTGTTTTGCCACCAGTGTGGCGGTCATGGTCCATGACGAACAACCGCGCAAAATGCTGAACATGTTGTCCCAAATGGTTCGGAACGGGTGCTTTACCGGAACTTATCGACCCAACGCCAATCGCCGCGTCGATGTGGCCCTGCCGTTGAACACGACACTGAACCGAGACAACTACACCCAAACCATCCGCCTGACCAGCACCGGAGACCTCACCCGCGTGGGCCGGCGCAACCTGGCGGATGCCCAACCATTGCACGAATTGCCAGGGGTGAAGGAAGCTCTTTCGGCTGCCGGATTCCCCGCCATCAACCACGCCGCCTTGGTGAACGGGGCGATCGGTCGCTTGATTCCACCCGACAATCGTTCCTATTTTCAACAGTATCAGGGAGTTCCGCATACTTTCGATACCACCGTCGAAGCGATCGTCAACGACATCATCCAAAATGCCGGAGTGAACGTGCCGGCTCGGACCGCCGCCGCGGAGGCAGCCTTTCACGCCCAAATGGAGAACCCGCTGATGCGTGCCGCCGAGTACACGATGGCCGGCTTCGCGGAAACACAGCACACGTCCAATGAAATCAGGAGAATTGCCGGCGACGCGGTCGGTGCTTTCGCCAACAATTTATTCATGGAAACGGCGACCATCCGCGCCGGCATCCAAGGCCAGGATGCCAATGAAACGCAACGACTCCAAACCGCCTTCGACAACTTCGACCAACGTTGGCAGGAAAACGTCTTTTCGGTATTTGACCAGAACTTGATCGTGGAGTACAACTCGGACTTCAGCCAAAACCATGTGGCCGACGACGGCCACTCCACCAAAGGCGGGTTCGAACTTTCGTGGCGCGATCCGGTGACCCGTCAGGTCACCCCGATTCGCACCCCCAACGATTTGCATCGAGCCTGTCTCTCCGGCATCAAACACGGCCTTCGCCTGACCAATGCCACCATTCCCAACCGTTCTCCCATTCGTCGCCAGATGCGCGCCTTGACCCGAGCGGTGGGCGAATTGGCCGAGGGGGTGCGGGGACCGGGCATCGATGCCACGAACATGATCCAACGCATCCGCCACATGCAGGAAAACCCGTTGGGCTTTGCCAAGGGCTCCAATGGGACCCCCGCCATCATCGGCATGATTTACGGGAAACAGGCTTCGGCACGAGCGCGACTGCAAGCCGGAAATCATCACCGCGCCAGTGGCGATGCCAAAGATGTCCTGCGATTCGCGGTTCAGCAGATGCGCACGATGCACGCCCGCATCACCAATCACGGCAACCATTTCGTGCAGCAGGATTTGCGGCAGTTCAGCGTGCCGACTTCCAATGGCCCCCACGCCTTTCTGTTGAAACCGGGCATAGACCCGAACTTCGTTCAAGCCTGGCAAGGCCACGCCAACATCGACACCTGGATGGGGAACACCCTGAACCCGGTGGCCCTTCAAACCTTTTCTGCCCAGCAAATCACCCCCCACAATGTGGCCACCGCCGTTCTCCAACTCAACCGCTATCCGGGTTTCAACGTGAATGCGGCCTCGGTCCTCCGGCGCTTGGGCAATCTCGGCGGTAGAACCCCCGCCAATCTGAACACGGCTCTGGTTGCCGAGCTCGGCGGAAACCCGACTGCCAATCAGAAAAAAATCATGGGGAAGGTGTTGTTCGAGGTCCTGAATCCGCCCGTCACGCCGGTGGTGATCGCCGATAGCAATTGGGGCGGAGGCGACGAAGTCACCCTGTTCGGGGTTTTGCGAAACCCCTTCACGGGCGACGACGAGCTGTGGGAACTCAGTTGGGACGGAACCCAACCCGTGAACCCAACTCCGAAATACCCCCTCGACCAAGACAAATACGTGAATACCGAGTGGAGTCTACTGACCGAACCGAAGAAATTCGGGATCCGCTAAGGGAAGGAGAGTAAGCATGATGTGGACATTCGCCCTTTTTTCGGCGCACGTAGATGGCATCCCGATTCACGTGCGAAGCGTGGATGGCGAGGTGGTGATCCTCTGTGGGGACCGGGCCGTGGACAGCTTGGAAGCGCTGGTGCACGCGGTGCCCGGGCTGCGGCGTGAAGAACATCTGATCGCCTATTGCCGGCTGGCCAACTACCTGAACACTTCCACCATGTTCCGGATGATCATGGAACCCGAATCCTATCGCCGCGAGTACGACGCCCTGCACGACCACGACGACAGCCCGGCAACGGTTACGCGGAACTACGGTCCCTTCGACCTGACCGAACTCGCGGAACCGGCCCTGGTCGACGGCGTGCCGGTTTTTTACGCGGAAAGTGCCGCCGGGCGCGTGCCCTACCAGGTTCTTGCGCCGTACCCAAACGCCGGGGAAACGTCGGTGATGTCCTACGAGCCGCTGGCCTATGCCGGCGATGACGAGGACGAAGACGAACACGAAGACGAGGAAGTAGGAGGCGATCATGCGTGAACATGCGGAGGCGACCCGCTGGCTGGCCGCTCTTTCCGAAGAGGTAGGCACCGAGCTCACCTTGAACGAGGAAGGGGTTTGCGGCCTGGGCGGCCCCGGGGGACCGGTGATTTGCCTGGCTGCCGGCGACGAGCGGGCACCGATCCATGCATGGGTCGACCTGAAGGATTTTGCGGCCCTGGACAGCGATCGGCGCGCGGCCCTGATCCAGCGCGCCCTGGTCTTGGACCTGGCCGGCCGCAAGACGCGAGGGACCTGTATCTCGTTGGATCCGAGCGGCCGACGCCTGGTGCTCGGCTATCGGGTGCCCACCGGCACCAGCGACGAGGCCTTCGTCAACCTGCTGGGCTGTCTTCTGGAAACGGCGCTCGACCTCCTCCCCAAACTCGATCCCGACAAGGTGTCGGCCCCCTTGCCGGAAACGGCCTCCCTGCCGCCTGTCGCCTCGGCGGCGTCCTGGCACCTGACCCGTTGTTGACGAACCCGAGGCAGCCAAACACTTCGGGGCCCCTTCACCGGCGTGGCCACGTCGCTGGCGGTTGGCCTGGCACGAAGTCCCGGTGATTCGCCCGACATCCGAACTCGCTCCCCGAATACCACCACCAATCCGGCCATCCGGAGCATGCAGCCACCACCACGGAAAGGAGACACACCATGAAGGCGACAGAAAAATTGAATTCCTGGCTGATTTCGATCGGCACGGATGTGGGTCTCGCCCTGGCCCTGAACCAGAACGGGATCTGCGCGGTCAAACGAGAGGAGGGGCCACCGCTGATCTTGGAGGCTGACGACGACGATCCCAACCTTTCGATGATTTCGCCGCTCGTGGATCTCTCCCGCTATTCGCGCACCGAGCGTCGTCGCTTGTTGGAAACCAGCCTGCAAATGAACCATGTAGGCGGCCTGGCCGAAATCGGCATGTTGGCCCTGGACGAGGCCGAGGACCGCCTGCTGTTGACCTGGTCCATGCCGTTGGCGCTGCTGGACGAGCCGAAACTGGCGGAAACCATGGACGCCCTGCTGCGCCTGGCGCAAACCCTGAAGGCCGGGTACGAAAGCGACTTCACGGCGGAACGGGAGGCTTCGGCCCAGCACCCCCCTCCCGAATTTCCGCCCCTGCCCGGTATGTTTGCCTGACGCGACCGTGCCGGCTCCGGCTCGGCGCCGGCACGGGTGCGAACGACCGTTCTCCGCTTGGATGAAGTGTTCGCTGCCGACAGGGCTGCCCCCCACTATGATGGGCAAGAAGGAACCGAAGCCTTTGTTAAATAAGGTTTGGCTGGTGCCCGTTTGCGGGTCACTATGACATCCAGATCACCTCATCGTCCCAAACGATCGATCTCGGTGCCTCGTGAAAGTTGAAATCTTGGTCATCCATTGTGACGTGATTCATTTCATCATTCACGCACACCCTAAATATTGAGAAATTGTTTCATGGCTTCGAACAACTTTTTCAGAAATGAGCAGCGCTTCTTGAAAGAGCGGGTGGATGAGGGCACTTTGTCTGGATATCATTTCTCCTAAAAGATCGGAGTTTGGCCACGGCGAGCTTTCTGGGCCGATTGCAGAAAACGTGACGTCATCCCGGTCGTCAGTGATTTGAAAGCCAAAACAAGTTCGATCGCGAATTGTTGAACTCGAATCCCAGTCTCCCAAAGAAATGGCAAACGATACTTGTTTTACCTCGTGTTCAGGAGACCACGCGGCATAATATACCCCGTAAGCGTCATTGTCTTTATAAACAAAACCATGACCGTTGTAAGATATTCGTTTACAGCAGTGGCAGGTTGATTTTTCTTCATTCTCACCAATTTCCACACTATACTTTGTCATGTTTGTTCCTTGTTTATTGCCATTGAAATTCTTCCGTTGTTTTTGCACCCTTGCTCCGATTGCAACCTCGGCAAGTATTCTGTGCATTGTCCAAAGTGTTATTCCCATTCCTTGATTTAGGAATGGCGTGGTCAATTTCTGACCTCGTAGGGCCTGGGGTGTCCGAGGTTCGTGTTCCACAGAACACACATGAATCACCGCTCTCTTTCCTCGCTTGTTCTCTGACTTTATCCGGAAACCGCTTGCCGGCTCCTTTCCCACCTGCGGAACCTTTTTTGGGAGAAGTTTTGGGAGTGGTCTTCGCAGCGTTCGCCGCATCATCGACCTTGTCCAGGGCTTTGGCAGTATCCCCCGCATTATCCAATGTATTGGCCGCTTTGCGAAGGTCATTTGCCTTGTCGGCCTTTGTCGCGGCATTGACCACCATCTTCCCGGCCCGCGACACCTTGATCGCCGTTCCCGCGCCGCCAGGCACGACTGGAACCGCTGCCGCCAAGGTGTCGACCACCACACCGCCGGCATCGATCGTGGCGTCGAGCCAGTTGCCTTCGCGGGCATTGTGGACGAACGAGGCCACCCCGATGCCGATGTTGGCCACGTCCCATACGGTTTCCAGGGCTTGGCCGTCCGGGTCCACCGCGTTCGCCGGGTTTTGGTGGGTGTAGCTGTACAGGTTGTAACTGTTTGGCTGGTACGGATTGAAATCACGGCCCGGATCCGGTTGGGTGAAGCAGCCGGCCACCGGGTCGTAGAACCGGGCTTTCATGTAGATCAGCCCGTTCGGGTCTTCGTCGTGACCGGTGAAGCCGTGTGCGCCCTTGTGGCGGGCTTCGGCAATGAACGGTTGCCCGTAGGGTTCGTAGGCGGAGGTCGTGGCCTCGTTGGTTTCTCCATCCCAGGTCACGACCGGGTTGCCCAACCGATCGCGGAAAAAGTGAGTCTTTTCCTTGTTCACGAGAAGACCGTTTTCGAAGTCCTCTTTTTCGAGATAGATGGCCTTGCCCTGCAAGGTGATGTACTGGCGCCGTTGCTTCAGCGCGTCGTTCGTTCCAAGGGCGAAGTCTTCCTCGGTGATGATCCGGCCGTCGGCGTGGCGGATTGAATACGTCACCCTTTCGGTGTCCTGGCGGACGGCGGCAACGCGTTGGCCGAAGGCGTCATACAGGAAGAATTGCTCACCCGATCCCGAACGGTTCCCGTTGACGCGCCGACTTGCCGTGATCCGGGAAACCTGGCCGGCTCGGTTGTACTGGACCTGATGGTTCGGTGTGCCCGTCAACCGGCCTTGCACGTCGTAGGTGTAACCACCGTCTCGGTGAAACGGGTTCCCCTGGCTGTAACCGGCTGCATGGGCACCCACGGCCAGCGTCGCATTCCCGGTGTGATAGCTCAGCGCGGTTCGGTTGGTGAGGTTCCCGACTAGGTCGTAGCCGTAGGTGATCGACGCGTTCCCGACGGCGAACGACTGCAACTGGCCCAGCTCGGTGTAGCCGTGACGAACCTCCGTCGCGGAAGGGAACAACCGGTCGTTTCGGGTGTAGGACGCCATGAAGCCCCACTCGTTGTAGGTGGTGAAGACACATCGGTACAAGTGCCCCATGCTTCCGCGAAGCTCGCAGGTCGCCGAGCGACCCATGGTGTCCGGCCACCAGTAGTTGAACAGCGAGGGACCCGTCCCCATGGCTTCCGCGGCAGCGACCTCGAGCGCGCCCTCATCGATCAACTGGTCCTCGGCGAGCGGGGGCCTGCTTCGCTCCTCGGCCGTGACCGGCTCCGCCATCCGCGCGAGTGCCGGCGCGCAGCTCTCCGACTGGCAATCGCCCAGATCCCAAATTGCCGCCAAAAGCTGACCGTTATAGGGATTGTATTGGCCGTGATCGATCAGGTGTTCGAAGTCGGGGCCTTCGGGATGGTTGGGACCGAACCCATAGAACACGCCTCGTGGCGAACCGAAATAGTCGTAGGTGTAGGACTCGAAGGCCCCATGGGGATGCTGGAACCACCGTTCCCGGCCGATCTCGTCGTATGCCACATCGATTTCGTAAGCGCGAGTTCCCGAAAGCGCTTCAACTGAGAGGTCTCCGTTTTCCAGGCTAGAGCCATCCAACTGCGGCAAGGTGATCGTCATGCCCATAAGCCGATTAGCGCCGTCGAATGACTTGTACGTGTAGGTGACCGGTAACCCGCTGTCGGACACCTGAACCGCTTCGGTCAGGCGGTTGCGGGCATCGTAGGCGAAGGTCGACAGCAATGATTCGTTGGGTTCGTTTAGAAGGCGACCGTATGTCTCCCGCAAGCGACCCAAGCCGTCGTAGACGAACCTGGTGGCGGCAGTGGGGTTCGCCTCGTCGCCTTGATACCGGCGCGCCAAGAGCCCGCGATTGTCATAGGCGAATCGAACCGGCTCACCGATTTCGGGATGGGTTTCCTCGAGTACCTGACCGAGCCAGGTGCGGATCGTCGTGCGGGCCAGCGCGTTATCTCCGAGGGGAAGAACCGTCGCCTTCAGACCCTTTGGATGCGCGGCGTACTGAAAAAACGTGCTTGATCCATTGGTGCCCGCCATGGTGATCCGACCCAGGAAGTCGGTTTCCCGAACCCGTTCCAAGGTGCTGTCTGTGTCGTAGGCTGACACACGTTGGGATAGGATCGCGCCGCCATCGGCGGTTCGGCGATATCCGAACAGGGTGTCCTGCAGGATGCGGTTCGCTTCGGTCCAGGTGAAATAGATGCGGGTTGGCCGACCGAAGGCGTCGTATTCGTAGGACCAATGGCCACCGAGGCCACTGGTCTTGCGCGCCACCAGGCCCAACGGCGTGTAGGTGGTGTCCCGTTCAAAGGTGATTCGATCGAGCGTGGCAATGCTTTCGCGGGTTTCCCGACCCCACACGTCGAACTGCCGGAACAGGACCGGGATGGTGTAGCCCGACTTGGTCCGGGTCACCATCGGAAACGCCATCCCCGATCGTCCGTGCTCCGGCGCTTGGAGCCGGTAATAGCTCGTGATGTAGGGCGCGGAAGCCCCTGGCCGAGCGTATTCGGTCACCAGGTCGGCGGTGTCCGGCCGCTGGACCAGCTCGACGCGGCCGTCATCGTCGTAATGGTAGGTCGTGGTGACGCCGTCGACGTTTTCGGTGGCCACCGAGCCGTCGGGGTTGAGGGTCCGGGTGGTGTCCACACCTTCGGGGTGATCGATGCGTGTCGACACACCAAAGACGTAGTCGTGGAAGCGGGTCGGGGCTCCGCTTTCACCACGGGTTTCCTGGAACGGCAATCCGCGGTTCGCGCCGGTCTGATAATAGGTGAAGGTGTCGCGCTCGGATTCGGTCGCATGGCGCCAGCGCCGAACCTCCGTCGCGAAGGGAAAGGCCGCGTCTTGGTATCTGTAGGTGGTGCGGCCGATCGTTTCCGCCACCGCGCTTCGTTGGAAGGTCTCGCGCTCCTCGGTAACAAGGCCGAGCACGTAGGACGCGTCCAAGACGTGGTCGTGTTCGCCGAACTCCCGAACCACCCGATGCGTGTAGTCAAACTCCCGGAGCAACAGGTGAGACCCGTTGCGTGCTTTGCGCATGACAGCCGTCGGCTGCAGGAAATGTAGATCGAAGTTCTGACCGTTCAGGCCGTTTTCGTCAAACCAACTGTAGTGGTAGTTGGTGTCGATCCAAACGCCATCCTCCAACTGGCTGTGCTGCCGCAGGGCATGAACCTGGATCAGGTCGCCGCCGGCATGATCGCCGATGGTGAGTGGCGGCGTGTAGGTCCAGGCCTCCCGATAACTGGCATCGCCGAAGGTGACGGTGCGTTCGCGCGGACGGCCGACCACATGGGCCTGGTCCCACGTCTGGAAGTAGGTTTCGAAGATGGGCGTGTTGACGTAGCTGGTCACCCGCCGAAAGGTCTGGTCGCCGTTGTGTTCCGTGACCGTGACGTCGATCCGGCCTTCCTGCTGCGGGTTGGTACGTTCCTCGTTGGCCGTCCACTGGCGGTAGTCAAAGGTATAGCGACCACCGGCAAAGGTCATCTCGCTCAGGCGCACGTATGGGCGGGAAACGGTGTGGTAGACCTCGCAGCCGTCATCGCGCGGGGTGCGGCAATCACTGGTGTCTACCTCCAGGTGATGGAAGTCTTGGGAGGCGTAGTCATACTGGACCGTGCCACCGGCGGGCAAGGTCATCGCTGTGACATAGGGGAAGCGCTCGCCGATGTGCTCGGTCGTGAAAACGGTCTCGTAGCCTTCGGGCGTGGTGACCTTGTGAAGGACCGTGAAGGTCTGGTTTCCGATGTGAATGGACCGATACGCAAACGACTTCAGGAGCTTGGAGCCTTGGGACGATTCGAGCGTGACCCGAATCAGTCGGTCGCCCTCATAGTGAAACTGCAATGCCCGACCAAAGGAGTCGGTGACGCGGTCGACCAGCGCCGAATCGGGCAAGGTCCCGTCGGGATCGCGGCCGCCAACATACGAAATGGAGATCGTGCGCTGGTTCGGAAGGCGGATTTCCACGGGGAAGAACTTGACCGCAGTCGCGTTGTGCCACTCGGTGACGCGCTGAACGGCCTGGAACTCGGTGCGCTGGCCGTTGGGGTCGAGCAGGTAGTAACTGTTTTGGGAAAACCCTTCGAGGGAAGTTCCGTCCAGCGTTCGCGCTCGTGTGATGCGGCGCAATTGGTCGTCGACGAAGTGGATGTCGGCATGGCGGGGCATGCAGCCGTCGAAATCGCAAACGTCTTCGGGCCCACCGTTTTCGGGATCGGCCTGAAACAGGCTGTCGCGGCCGAACACCGTGACGTTGCCGGCGGTATCGACGAAGCGGACGCGTTCCCAATCGGCGGAGGCCGGACCGGTTCCGTTTCCGAACACAGCGTTGCGGGCCAGGATGTAACCAAAGTTGAAGCGCCACCCGAAGCCCAAACCCTGGCCGGTGGGCGCCTCGTTCATGGGACACAGGCGGAAACCGTTTTCGTCGTCGCAATACTTTTCCTGCGGCGACTTGTAGATGGGTTGCAGGTACATGCCCGGAACGCCGATGGGATCGAGTGCGATGTTGAGCTTGCCGGTAAACTCGTTGACGGTGGTGAAGGGCGCTGAAGTACCGAGGCCCAGACGATCGGAGTCCGAAGAAAGGGAGGCAACGCCATTTTGAGGCTCGGTCAAGGCAGGGTTGCGGCGGTTCGAGTCCTCGGCATCCGCGTCAGAGGCGGAAATCGACGTGCTCATTAGGAGGAGAAGCCCGCCAATGGCGCAGGCCAGCGTCAGGCGGCATGCACGCCGAAAGCGCTGACCTCGAAGAGAGGGATAGAAAGACATGGTGTCCAACTCCAGACAAAATTCAATTCGATGGATGAAGGAGTTAAGGTCCGTATTTCAAGATCGTTGACGAAGAGGTCATGGTTCAGGTGCGCCAAGGCATACTTCGATCGAACCGGCCGATACGCGTTGGCAGTCTGGTCGATGCCTCGCGGACACGCAAAGCTCCCAAAGGATGTTGTCAGCGAGGGTTTGGTGTCCAGGTGCTGTCGAGATCAGGGCCTTTGTGAACCTCAATACAAGGACGCCGCAGAGGATGGTGAACTGAGGGTGTTACATTGGTAGGCGGCAAGAACTCACACTTTGAAGTGCCCATTACAGAGGATTTACAAGACGACGATTTACCTAGGTATTCAATTCGGTACACCTCAAGACTCTACCGGTTCACGATGTCAGCCCTTGTCTTTGGCGGCACATTGGTCAGCCGGAATTCACTTCAGGGCGTTTCGGAGTGCTTCGACCGAGGATCGATGGTGCCGGGGATGGTTCGGGCTCCTGGCTCAAACGAGAGGTAGCCTGGCCGTACCCATGCCGCTCAGCATCGGGAACCCTGGGTTCGCCACCCCAGGGCAGGGTAGGGGTCTCGTCCCCTAGGTAGGTTTCGCGGTGGAGGCCGCGTCCGAGGCGCTCGATTTCAAGTTCGCTGCACGGAAAGGCACACTTTTTTGGGAAGTACCGATAAGATAAGGTACTCCTCTCTTGGAAACGTCCTTTCATGATCATCTACGCTTCTCTTTCCTTCTCCACCTCGGCGCGTGCCTTGGGTCGCCACTGCCTGTTCGCGCTGCTGAGCCTGGCGCTGCCGTTGGCGCGGGCCCAGCCCGACCTCTACCACTTCGAGCGCATCACTCCCTCCGATGGGTTGCCGCACAGTGTGGTCAACGACATCGCGCAGGACGATGTCGGTTTTCTGTGGTTCGGCACCCAGGAAGGCCTCAGTCGCTACGACGGCTTCGAGTTCCGCGTCTTCAAACACGATTCGAGTGACGCCACCTCGCTTTCGGACAACTACGTGCGTTGTGTGCTCGTCGACCGCCAGGGGCGACTTTGGGTCGGTACCTCCAATGGCCTCAACCGTTTGGAGCGGAACACCCAGTCTTTCGTGCGTTACCTGCCCGACCGGGACCGCAAGGGTGCGCTCAGCTCCCCCGCCGTGCGCCAGCTCTTTCAGGATCGGGACGACCGGTTGTGGGTGAGCACCCTCGGCGGTGGCCTCAACCGATTGGATCCCGAAACCGGTACCTTCGAGGTCTTTCGCCACGATCCCAACGACCCCACCAGCCTCAGCCACGATCAAGTGGAAACCGTCTACCAAACTCGCGACGGCACCATGTGGGCCGGCTGTGTCAACGGCATCAACCGCTTGCGCGGCGGACGCTTCACCCTTTTCGCCAACGGTTCCGAGCAGCCGGACTTCGTGGCCATGAACCAAATCAAACGCTTCCTGGAGGATGATCGGGGACGTCTCTGGGTCGGCTCCTTCAGCGGTACCCTGCAGATGCTCGATCGCGATACCGGCCAACTGACGCACTATCCGCTGCCGGACGGCAAGGGTACCAACGTCATCAGCGATCTGCTGCTGACCGATACCGGCTCCCTCTGGCTGGCCACCTACAGCGGCCTGTTCCTCTTCGATCCGGATCGCGGCTACCTCCGTCAACTCACCCACGATCCCGCCGATCCCATCAGCCTCTCCGGCAACCTGTTGCGTTCGCTCTTCCGCGACCAATCCGGGCTGTTCTGGGTGGGTACCTTCGAAGCCGGCGTCAACAAGGTCAACCTGGAACAGCGATCCTTCATCCACTATCGCTACGCCCCCAATTCGAAAAACGGCCTGGGCGACAGCAGCATCCGCGGATTCCATCCCGACGGTCGCGGCCACATGTGGATCGCCACGGGCAAAGGCGTGGAACGACTCGACCTGGAAACCGGCACCTTCGAGCACTTTCGGCACGATCCGAACGATCCTGGCTCGCTCAGCAGCGACGACATCCTGGAAGTCTTCGTGGACGCGCAAGGCACGCTGTGGGTGGGCGCCTTCGGCGGTGGGCTCCTGTCCTATGACGAAGCCAGGGGCGCCTTTCGCCACTACCGCCATCTGCCGGGCAATCCGCGCACCCCTTCCGGCGACTACATCTCTTCCATCAACCAAACCGAGCCCGGCGCCTTGTGGATCGGTACCTTCGGCGATGGCCTCGACCATTTCGACCGCTCCTCGGGCATCTTCACCCGTTTCACCCACGACCCCGGCGATCACCGCAGCCTGGCGGCCAACCGCATCTGGCGCATCCTTCCCCGCGATCATCGACTGCTGCTCGGCACCTACGGCGGCGGGCTCTCGATCATGGATCCCACCACGAACACCTTCACCAATTACGACCACGATCCGAACGATCCCACCAGCCTCTCCCACGACAACGTGTACTCGATCTACCACGACAGCGGAGGCCGCCTTTGGGTCGGGACGTCCTCCGGACTCGACCGGGCCGTGGGTGATCTGGACGCGCTCTCGTTCCACCCGGGTCCGTTGCTTGCCGGTGGGGCCGGCAACTCGATCTACGGTATCCTCGAAGACGATGCGGGACTCCTGTGGATCAGTACCAACGCCGGCATCTCGCGCCTGGATCCCGAGACGCACGTGGTACGAAATTTCGACGAGAGCCACGGGCTCCAGAGCCTGGAGTTCAAGGAAGGCGCCTGGGGAAAGAGCCCCGACGGCGATCTCTGGTTCGGGGGATCGAACGGTTTCAACCGCTTTCGACCGGAGAAGGTGTTCCCCGAACGTCCGCCGCCGCCCGTCGTCATCACCGAAATGGAGCGCATCAACCGCCAGTGGATGGGGGAAATCGCGGGTGATCGGCGCGACGCGATCGTGCTCGACCACCGCGACGCCGTCATCTCCTTCAGTTTCGCCGCGCTCGACTACGCGGCACCGAAAAAGAACCGCTACGCCTTCAAGCTGGAAGGCTTCGACGAAGCGTGGGTCTACTCCGGCAACCGCCACCGCGCCAGCTACACCAACCTGGATGCGGGCACCTATCGCTTTCGCGTGAAGGCCGCCAACAACGACGGTGTCTGGAACGAGACCGGTATCGGTGTGCCATTGCGGGTCCTGCCGCCGCCATGGCGGACCTGGTGGGCCTACGGGCTCTATCTGCTGGCCGGAATCGCCCTGCTCGCCGTCCTCTATCGCGCCAAAACCCGTGAGCAACGATTGACCCTGGTTTCCCAGCAGGCCCAACTGCAGGCCATGGAGAAACTGGACCGCCTCAAGGACGAGTTCCTCGCCAACACCTCGCACGAGTTGCGCACGCCGCTCAACGGCATCGTCGGCCTCGCCGAATCCCTGCTGGAAGGGGCCCGTGGCTCGCTGGAGATTCCCGTGTGCCACGACCTGGACATGATCGCCTCCAGCGGACGTCGACTCGCCGGCCTGGTGGACGACATTCTCGACTTCTCCAAGCTGCGCCAGGGTGCCCTGAAGCTTCGGCTGCGGCCCGTGCACCTGGCTACCATCGTCGAGACCGTCTTCGGCTTGTGTCAACCGTTGGTGGCGGGGAAACCGGTGACCCTGGCGCATCGGATGGACGCGTCACTGCCGGACGTGCTCGCGGACGAGAACCGCCTCTTCCAAATCATGCACAACCTGGTGGGCAACGCCATCAAGTTCACCGAGCAGGGTGCCGTGACCGTCACGGCCGAGCCCCTGGACGGGCGGCTGCGGATCAGCGTCAGCGATACCGGGATCGGCATCGCACCGGAAGCCCAGGAACGGGTGTTCGAGACCTTCGAGCAGGCCGACGGTTCCGTGTCCCGCACCCATGGCGGTACCGGCTTGGGCCTCGCGATCGTGCGCCAGCTCGTCACCCTGCACGGCAGCCGGATCACGCTGGATTCCACGCCGGGCGAGGGCTCTACCTTCCGTTTCGAACTCGCCATCGCGAATCAGGCCGCCCTACGGGAGGTCCCGGTGGACGACGCTTGGCCGGAGGTCCGCACCACGGTGGGTACCGCATCCGAATTGACCCGTTTCCAGGCGGCACCGCAGCCGGAAGGAACCTGGGAACCCCAAATGGAACTTGCCGTCGACGGCGATGGCGTCCACATCCTGGTCGTCGACGACGAACCGGTGAACATCCAGGTCTTGATCAATCATCTGGCGCCCTGCAGTTTTTCCGTCGACAAGGCACTCGACGGTGCGGAGGCGATCCGCCTTCTCGACGGCGAGAAACGCTTCGACCTGGTTCTGCTGGACATCATGATGCCGCGCATGTCGGGCTACGAGGTCTGTACGGAGATCCGGCGGCGCTATTCGGCCGACGAACTGCCGATCGTGCTCCTCACCGCCAAAAACCTGGTGGCCGATCTGGTGCGGGGCTTCGAATCGGGTGCCAACGACTACATTCTCAAACCGGTCTCGAAGGGCGAGCTGCTGGCGCGCATCGAGATTCACATCGAACTGGCCAACGTGCATCGCAAACTGAAAACCTACAGCCGGCGCCTGGAAGCGGAGGTGGCCGAGCGCACCCGGGCCCTGGAAGGCCGCAACAACGAATTGGAGCAGCTCAACGAGATCATCAAGTCGGTCAACCAGAAGGTCAAGATGGACGAACTGCTCGAAACCATTGTCGAGCGTGCCACCGACCTGTTTCCCAAGGCCGATATCGCCATGTTCCTCCAGGTGGATCGAAAAATGGAGTACCTGCAATTCCGCCATGTGCGCGGCGAGCACGCCGAGGCGTGGGTGGGCCGGCGGCTCCCGTACCGGATGCTGCGTGAATATTTCGAATCCGGCAACACGCGGTTGGAGCGCGGCATCTACCTGCTCGACGTGGAGGCCGCCGGTCGCATTGGCGATCTACCCTGGACCGAAGCCATCCTGGCAATGACGCTGGCGTTGCGCGAGGAGCCCGAAGGCTTCCTGGTGCTGGGTAGCCACGCGCGCGGCGACGCCTTCCTCGATTCGGATGTGGAGCGCTGCCGCCGCTTCCGCGAACACGCCCTGACGGCCTTCGCCAAAGCCCGCATGTTCGCGGAGCTGGAAGAAATGACCAAAACCCTGTTCGAGACACAGCAGGAGCTGGTGCGGGCGGCGCACGGTGCCGGCATGGCCGAAATCGCTACCGAGGTGCTCCACAATGTCGGCAACGAGTTGAACAGCATCAATGTCTCGATCGAGAGCATTTCCTCGATCCTCGAGGAGGACCCGCTGCGTGTCGTGGATCGCGTGTTCGCCCTGATCCGTACCAACAACGACCGCCTCGCCGCCTACCTGGCCGAAGATCCCCAGGGCCGGAAGATCACGTCCCTGGTTCCCGAACTCATCGACAACCTGCGCGACATCCACGAAAGCCTGCGAGACGATGCCAAATCCCTGCGCGCCCACGTGAAGAACATCCGCCTCTTCATGCGCAACCAGAACGAACTGGCCGAAGCCGAACACTTCCTGGAACAAGCCGACCTGAACAACATGTTGCACGCCGCGCTGACCTTCCGCGAAAAAGAGTTGAAAAGGCACGGGATCGTGGTGAATCGCGAGCTGACCGACCTGCCGGGCCTGCCGGTCAACAAACCCCGGCTCCAAAAGGTTCTGGACATCTTGATCGAAAATGCACGCGAGGCGATGGCCGGCTTGCCGTCGACCGCCAGGCGGGAACTGAGGGTCGCCACCGAGCTGCGCGACGACCGCATCCTGGTGGCGATCGGGGATTCGGGAACCGGCATCGAGCCAGGCCTGCAAGCGCGCATCTTCGCCCAGGGCTTTTCTACCAAGGGACCGCGCCGAGGTGGTTCGCTCCACTACGCCGCCAACACCCTCAAACAGTTGGGAGGGCACATCCGGCTGCGGGAGCAAGACCGCGGGACCACCCTGGTGCTGGAACTGCCGCTCCGGTTCGAGACCCGGGCGCTCGACGAACCAACCTCACCCGAAACCGCCGACAGCATCGGGCCCTCCGAGCGATCGCCGTGAGCCGATCTCAATCTTCGCTCAGCCGTCCTTCGAAGAGCGGAGCGCGTTCGAGGGCGTCCAATTCGATGAAGCTGAGCGTGCCGTTGGCCGAGGAAACCGCGATCGACCGGTGGAGCGGGAGCCAGACCGCCGCGGTCGCGTCGCCCAGCGCGGTACTCAGCGCCATGGAGATCTCGTAGCGGAGTTCGCCGTCCACCCGTTGAAAACGATAACGAACCAGGGTGTCTCGCCCCACCAAGATGGCCTGGCGGCCGTGCACGGCCACGCCGTTGACCAGGTGGTCGGCGACCTGCTGCAACTGCCAGGAACGGTCGCGCTCCGGATCGTAGGCCCAAATGTCGTTGGGGTCGACACCGAAGATCAGGACCAGGCCCACGTCCTCCAGCGGCAGGATGCGGCGCACGGCTTTGGCGTCGGTGGCTTCGGTGCGTATCTTGGTCCAGCCCGAATCCCGTTTTTTCAGAACCGACCAGCTACCCGCCAGATCGCCGGCGATCGCCAATCCGCGAGCCTCGTCCACCCAAATCGAAACGGGTTCCGCAAGGTTCATGGCGGCCGATGCACCGGTTACCGAACCGTCGGGCGTCCAGCTCGCGATGCCCTTGTCCGTCGAAGCGGTCCACAGCGTTTGGGAGGCGGCACTGAAGAAGGTGTCGTCGATGGGCAACGATGTGTCACCTCCGGGCGTGGTGTTGGCCAGCGTTTCGCCGTCCAGCCAGATCGGCGGCTGGCCTTCCGCGGTGAGGAACACCTTGCCGGCACCGAACTGGAGGGCCTGAATGGCTTGGCGATCCATGGCTTTGCCCACCAGCTCGTTGCCGTCGAAACGATAGCGCGCGAGATGCCCGCCGTTGGTGCCCGCGTAGATGGTGGAGTCCTCGGGGTTGGCCGTCAGGGTCGCGATCGGATCCTTGTCCACCTTGATTTGGCGGGCGATGTCCAGGTTGCCGTAGGCGAAGCTCATAATTTGGTGATTGCGTTGGTCCCAGGCCAACAAACCCTGTGAAGCCCATTGGATGACCTGCATCTCGGCACCGGCGCGTTGAAAGGTCTCGGGCGGCAGGCGTCGCGGCCACATCCAGATGTGGTTCACGCCACCGATGGCGAGCGTGGCGTCCGAGAGAAAGGCCAGGCCGTTGTCCAGGCGCTGTCCCGGCAGGTTGTGGGAGCGGTGATGTTCGCGATTGTTTTGGTAGACGACGATTTCCTCGCCGCTGGCGATGGCGATATGCTCGGTTTGATCGTCGATCGCCACGGCCACGGCGTCCTCTTCCCAAACCCGGCCTTGCCAGAGGGTTTCGCCGCTATACAGCGAAATCCAGGTCAGGCCGCGGTCCGAATCGGTCTTGTCCAGGTAGGCCAGGCTGAGATTGCTGAGCACCAGTTGGAAGCGCTCGGGTCGGGGAATGGCGCGCTTGAACCGGCGCATCGCGCGATTGCCCTCGATGCGGAAGATCCGCAGGCGGTTGTGGTCGGCCTCCGCGGCGAAACGGCCGTTGGGGCTGAGGGCGACCGTGCTGCCCTTGGCCAGGGGCATCTTGACCTCGATGCGAAAATCCTTTTCGCCCTGATCCGGCGACCGAAAGCGGAGCCCGTTGGCGGTGCGGAAGACGATATCGCCGTTCTCCAACAAACCGACGATCTGTTCGCCTTTGGCCAGGGGAATCGGCGTGGGCGGCGATTTCTCGTCCATGTCCATCAGGTAATAGTGTTCCGGGGCGCTGATCAGAATGCGACCGGGCACGGCGGTCTCGCCCCAGACGCGGTCCACCGGCCCGGGAAGGTCCAACGCCCGCGTCAGCGACAGCTCGTGATGAAGGTCGACGAATTTGGGATTGAGACTGGTGCCGCTTTCCTGGCCGGTGGTCAGGCTGTGGTGCGGACCCCGCAAATCGTGGAGCCGACGCTGGAAGGAATCGGCCTCGGCGAACAGGTCCTGGCGGCGGAACATGATGACCATCGCCTGGAGTGCGGGGACCAGATGGGGATCCTTGGGGCCGTGATGGTCCTCGATGAGGCGAATGGCGCGGGCGAGTAGGTCGTGGGCCTCGAAGTAGCGGCCCTGCAGCGTGCGCAGTTGACCCATGGCGACCAGCAGGTCGGCCAAGTCTTCGTCCTCTTCGCCGAGCACCTCTTTTTGAGATTCGAGGGTACCGCTCAACAGCGATTCGGCCTTGTCGTAGATGCCGAGGCGCATGTAGGCCTTGCCCAGGCTGGTCATCAAGCGGGCCCGCGTCGCCGGTTGATCGACCAGCTCCCGTTCGAGGCGGCCGGCGGCTTGATCCAGCAGTTCTCGTGCGGTGATGGTGCTGCCGCGCTCGGGGTCGTTTTCGGGCACCGAGAAGATGTCGATGAGCAGTTCGCTGACCTCGCGAGCGGTTGTGGCTTCGCGGTTGGCACGCTCCGCCTCGTGCGCGACGCGTCTCGATTGGAACAGCATGGCCAATGCGAAAAACAGCACGATCGCGAACGCCAGGCCGGTGCGGCGGCGACGGGCCTGAATCTTGGAAAGCGCGTCCTTGGCTCGCTCCGCCTCTTCGAGTTTGTCCCGCTCCTCCTGCTTCTGGGTGCGGCGCTGTTCCAGCGAGCGCAGGTTGTGGGCGACCTCGGCTGCGTTGCCGATGCGGCGCTCGGGCGAGCCGTCGGTCATCAGCGCGATATCCTCGCGAAGTAGCGGGTCCTCGATCGATCGCTCCCAGCCGGGTGCGAGCGGCTTTTGAAAATCACCGACGACAATTTGGAACAAAACCACGCCGAGTGCATAGATGTCGGCGTGGGTGCTGGAGGGTTTGCCTTCCAGCAACTCCGGCGCCACGTACATGTGCGAGCCGCGCTTGCGGGCCTCTTCCTCGCTCCACGTCTCGGTGAACCCCATGACCGTGAACGCGGCCTGTTCCAATCGCTTGCGGTCGGTGACCACACTGACGCCGAAATCGTTGAGCTGGGCGCACAGATGACCTTCCAGGTCTTGGGTCAGCAGGATGTTGGCGGGCTTCAGGTCCTTGTGCAGAACGCCCACCGAATGGGCCGCGGACAGGGCTTCCGCCGCCTGGGCGATAATTTCCAGTCGCTCTTCGAGCGGGACCTTTGCGAGACCGCCTTCGCTTTTGCCCAGGTTGACGAGACTGCCGCCGCGCGTGTATTCCGATTCGATGAAGAAGGGCGGTTCATCGAAACTCCAATCGAGGATGCGCGTGATGTCGCGCCGGTTGCCCAACGATTCGCGCAGGAGCCGGAACAGGGTGACCTCGCGCTGGAGGTTGTGGAGGTGGGTCTCTTCGAAGCAGAACTTGAAGACGCGGGGGTCGCGGGTGTTCTTGTGGTGACTCAGCCAGACTTCGCCGAACGTGCTGGAGCCGAGCCGTTCGGTCAGGCGCCAGTTGGGACGGCGCGGGATTTCCATGCCCGGCGCCGGCCGCCAGCCCTGAATGGTGTCGTCCGATTCGACGCGCTGGGCTTTGCGGGAACCCGGTGGGGGGATTAGGGGCGAAAGCTCGTCAATTCCCACCTCGTAGACCTCGATCGGCTCGCCCACGCCCTTGAAGCGGTAGAACCCGTGGGACATCCAACGGACTTCCCGCTCGGGCAGGGTGCGGTCGGCGAAGGCGCGTCGGGCCAGGTCGAAGGCCCCGCGCGTCATCAGCGTCTGGCCGGGCGTGGCCAGGGACATCAGGCGCGCCGCCATCGGCTTGGCCAGGCCTTCCACCTCCACCGGCTTGGCCCCGCGAGCCACGTCTTCGATGGGGTTCTCGATCAGGTAGACTTCGCCCAGGTGGATACCCAGGTGGCCCTGCGGCGAGACCGCGTCCGAGGAGTCCTTGGCGCCGTGGAATTCGCGCATGCGGTTGAGGCTGGCGTGGTAGTTGAGCGAGAAGGAGACGGCGTCGATCGGGCGCCGGAAGACCAGCAGAAAGCCGGCCGTCTTGTCGATCACCGTGCCGCCGAAATTGGGCAGCAGGTCGTGGACCAGGTCGTCGTGGCGTTCGAAATGCGTGCGTGCGCCGTTTTGGCCCAATCGATCGATCATTTCGGTGCGGTTGGCGATGTCCAGGATGATGAGGGTTTTGAGTTCGAGGGAGCGGGTTCCGATTTCCGTCATCGCGACCTCAGCGCGTCGGCGCGGCGTCGTCGACTCCGGGTGCCGCGGTGTCGCTGGTGCGCTGCTGCTCCAGTTGATTCTTCAGGCTGCCGCGGTCGACGAGTACCAGGCCCAGCCCCAGCAAGGAGAGCAGGAGCAGCGCCGCCAGGGCGAAGGCGAACCACTTGTACCGGTTGCCGCGACCCAGCGCGCGCTGCAGTTCCGACTCGGCCACCTGCTTGGCGCGGTCCTCGGCCAGTTGCGTTTCGTGCATTTCCAGGCGCCGGGCTTCGAGCGTTCTCAATTGGTCGGCGACCCACAGCGGCCGCGCCTGGCGTTTGGCGGGATTGGCGTCCACCAAATCCGAGATGAGGTTGCGCAGCAGCGGGTCGTCCATGTTTTCCTGCCAGTAACCGGTCACCGAGATTTCGAAACTGCCTACCGACAATTGGTACAACAGCACGCCCAGCGAGTAGATATCCGATTGCAGGGTGGCGGTGTGGCCCTTTTGCACTTCGGGCGCGAGGTAGAGGGCGAGGTCCGAAACGCCCAACTGGGCGTTGAACAGGGTGGGGATCTTCATTTGGGCGGTCGATACGCCGACATCCTTCAGTCGTTCCGGTCGCGAAATGGCACCGAACCCGAAATTCGTCAGGCGCGCATGGGGTTTGCCCTTGCGATCCACCTGGATTTGAATGCTTTTGGGGCTGAGGCACTTGTGCAGCACGCTGACCGAATGGGCCGCGTCGAGCGTTTCGGCGATCTGGGCCACCAGCTCCAGGCGCAGGTCCAGGGGAATCGCTTTCAGGCCGCCCTGGGATTCGGCCCATTCGTGCAGGTACCCGCTCTCGCTGTAGGCGATCTCGATGAAATAGGGCGGGCGCTCGAAGTTCCAGTCGTTGATCGGGTTGATGTCGGCGCGGTCGTCCAGTTCCTCCTTGAGCAACCGGTAGACGGCGACTTCCCGCTTGAGCAACTTGAGTTGATCCGTGTCGGAGGTCAATTTGAAGACGCGCCGATCGCCGGTTTTCTTGTGCACGGCGACCCATTCGCTCAGGGTCTTCGATTTGCGGAGCCTGTCGTGCAGCGCCCAGTTCTTGCGGCCGGGGATCTCGGCGCCTTCCTTCGGCTGCCAGGGCAGGGTGGTCACGCCCGTATCGCCCAGGCTCGATTTCTGTATCGGGGCGGTGAAGGGGGCGTGCTCCGTGTTGCCCAGCTCGCAGACTTCCAAGGGGGGAGTGTTGCGCGAGAGCAGGTAATCCCCGTGGGAAACCCACTGAAAGGGTTTGTCGCTGAATGGCGTTTCCCTGGCGCCCGCCAGGCCCAACTCCAGGACGGGACGCGTCAAAAGCGTTTGGCGCGCGCTCGCCATCTCCATCAGGTTTTCCGTCAGGCGAATGGCGCGGCCGACCGCTTCCAGCGGCTTTTGGCCTTGGGCGATGCGTTCCGGGCTGTTGCGGTGGAGTTCGATTTCACCCAGGTGCAGGCCGACTCGGGTGGTGACCGTTTCCTTATAGACTTCCGTCACTTGTTCCAGCGCGAGGTGGTAGCTCAGCGCAAAACCCAGTGCTTGGACGGGCCGCCGAAAAACGAGGAAGAAGCCGTCCGTTCGGTCGATTTCGAGACCTTCCCATCGCTTCATGAGATCGCGGGCCAATCGATCGTGATGGCTGAAAATTTCCGAGGCACGTGCGTCGCCGATGCGCTCGACCAGTTTGGTACTGTCGACCAGATCGGTAAACACCAATGTCCAGAGCGCCGGTTTCGTCCGCTTCGCGTAGGTATCTTCCGCGACGGAGGAGGACGCACCGCTCGCTTGCTTTATGGAATTGGAATGATTCATTTTGAGAGCGCTCATTTACCATTGAGGTGAAACTGGATGCATTATAGCAGAGTCGCGTTGAGGGGTTGCGATCGAGGGCACACCCCTCGCGTGGGGAGCGGCGGGATTCGATGGAGTTAGGACGAGGATTCCGTGGCGTGGTATCTCGTCTCCGCCGATTTATTGCAGAATCGCCTTGGTCTGCCAACGGCGATTCGCTGGCATTGTACAATGGAGCTTTCGTGAATGGCCACCTTTGACGTGGATTCCTAAATTTGCACGAGAATGACGAGCCTTCGCGAAAGGGCAGCTCGAGTGGGAATGGAGGGCGGGCGGTTGTCCCGATCGACCCCCTGCATTGCTCGAAAAAAGGGCCGAGACTCTCCGATATGTACCTTTGAAAACAAACTTGCCCGGAGTCCCCGAATGCCGAGAGATTCGTGATGCCTGGTAGGTTGGCCGGCCCGGCCGACCATTCGAAGTATCTAGTCTCAAAGTCCCCGCATCGTGAGAGAGGCGTAACGCCTGTAGGTGGAGCAGCTTGCTCCACCAATCGAAGCGACTCAAGCAACGACAATAAATTGAGCCAAAGAGCAAAGCCCGAAATCTCCCTCGCGACCCCAATCGAAAGCGGTGAAGTCCAAAGTCCCCGCCTCGTGAGAGAGGCGTAAGGCCTGTAGGTGGAGCAGCTTGCTCCACCAATCGAAGCGACCAAACACTGATCGAAATCGATCATCGAGAGATCTAGAGGCCCAACTTATCCGCTTCGCTCTTTTATCACTCTATCTTGCGAAGCCTGGGCCGCTTCGAAATGTCGGCCTAGCAGGCCAACCTGTACCATAGAGTTCAAGCTCTATGGTTAATATTCAGTTCGTCACAGCCGTAGCCTTTTTCTTTTTTTGCTTCTTTTTTTCTTTTTGTGGAAACTGTGAATCTTGTGGAAAACTTTTTAGGTAGACGGTTAGGCGACTCCGGCCGGCCGACCAGAGTCGCCGGGTGAGATGAAGCCTTCGACCAACCTGAGCGCCCTGGTGGGTAGCTCGTCTGTAGGATTTTGCTCATCTCACCCTTTCCACACCGTTGAAAACCGCAGACTATCTGGGATTCTTCAAGTCCGTGTTTTTGCAGGTTTGGCTTTTGCGGTGTGTACCGTCCTTCACCTCTTCGGCATTGTGGAGGCTCTTCATGACCAAGACCCTAACCGCCTGGACCGGCATTGACGTTAGCAAAAACACCTTCGATATCGCTTATGTTTCCACCGAGAAAGGCGTCCCATTCGAGAAAGACATCCCATTTCACCGCATTCCCGCTCGTAAATTCCCAAGGACTCTCACAGGGGCAGAAGATGCCTTGACCTGGCTTGATGAGGCTCTTGGGTTTCCCGAACCTTTCAAAGAGCATGTCTGGGTCGTGATGGAGGACTGTGGAAGATACGCCGAGGAATTACGTTTGTGGCTGTCGATGAACAAGGGGCCATCCATCTGTATGATCACCCCCTCGCTCACGGCCGCTTACGCAAAAAGCCGAGGTCTTCGAAATAAAACCGATCGGGTGGATGCTCGATTGCTTGCCCTTTTCGGTCAAGAACGCAAACCTAAAATTCAAACGATTCCGAGTCGGACCTATCAGATTCTCAAGGACTTGTGGCGATGCAGGCAGGAGTATGTCGAACTCCAGGTAGCCGAGGGGAATCGGGCAGGTCAGCCGCTGCAAATCGAAGCGGTTCAGAAGATTCGAAAAAAACATCTCAAGGAGCTACAAGACCATATCGATCGGGTCGAGAAGGAAATCAAAAAGCTTCTCAACCGGACCCCAAAACTCAAGAAGGATGTGGACTTGTTATGCACGATAAAAGGGATCGGTTTCCTCACTGCTGTAATGGTCATCGCTGAAATGGGAGATCTCCGAAGATTTGCGCGAAGCCGCCAAGTCGGTGCATTTGCAGGGTTAAACCCGTCAAAGTTCGAATCGGGGACCTCGGTGAAAAAAACGACGATTATAAGTCGCAAAGGCTCAGCGGTACTGCGAGCGGGGCTTTACATGCCTGCGCTGACAGCCTGCCGTTTTAACGAACAAATGAAAACATTCTACGAGCGGTTGATACGCAAAGGAAAGTCGAAAAAGGCCGCTGTCGTGGCGGTCATGCGCAAATTGTTGGTGCTCATGCGGGCAATTCTAAAAACAGGAGTTCCGTACCAGGAGGATTTTCAAAAGTGTGCGTCTGCGGAAAAGATGTGCAAAACCTGACAAGATTTCCGCATTCCTCCCCCAATTTTAGGGTTGACACACAACAGACTATCCTACAGGCCCGACGCTCCTCTTGCGATGCGGGACTTTGGACATTGCGGCTTCGGATTGGGGTCTCGGGGGAGATTCTGTGCTTCGCTCTTTGGCGCAAAGGATTGCCGTTGCTTTGGTTGCTTCGATTAGTCGGGCTGGCAGCCCAACCTACAGGCCTTACGCCTCTCTGAAGATGCGGGCTCTCCAGGCTGGCACGCTTCGGTTGTTTTTTCTCTCAAGTAGGGCGCTCGCTCCGATGGGAACGCGCACGGCCTGCAGGGCAACACAAATACTAGTCCTCGTCCAGCCAGGCTTCGAATCCGTGTTCGTAGAGCACGCTTCGTACTCGCTCCAGGTCGCGATCCGATTCTGGGATGCTCGCGCTCCGGTAAATGTCGTTGAGCGCGGTTGCCGGCTCCCTTCCCGTGGTCAAGGAAATGACATCCGCGAGGTTCCTGTCCGATAGATGATCGTAGAACAACCTTAAAACAAAGGCGTAATCTTCGTCGCTGATGCCGTCGGGAAAGGCCTTGCGGATGAGATCGATCGTGCTGCGCAGGTGGGAAAATTCGCCGGTCATGTCACAAGCCCTTGAGCGGAACCGGATCGTGAACGATCGCGTCGAAATCGACACCCTGTGCCGATGCGCCGCGTAAAAATTTGGCATCGCCCGTCATGGTGGGAATGGACAGTTGATCGCCGGTTCCGAATATCACTTTATCATTCGCGCCGACTTTCTTCGTGGTGTTCAGGTCCATCGCCCGTTTCGAGGGGTTGTCGGGAATGATATTGACGCGCTTCAAGAATCGCTGTGCGCGCGCGGTTTCTTCCGGGCCCGCCACACGCAGCATGCCCTGGAACTCGGCCGCGGCGGTCTCGGTCATCACCATCTGTCGATCGCCCAGTTGGGTCTTTAGCTGGTGGCGAATGGGAGAGTCCTGGGAAATGAAGGCGGAGGCGCTGCCCGTATCGATATTTACCGCGTTGCCGGCATCCAATTCCTTGCACATCAACCCATAGGGGTCGATCCAGCCGATGGGGTTCGGGGCGTATTGATAGTGGTGCTCGCCACCGAGCAGCCCGATGGGATCGGGGCTGGTGAAACGGCCTACATCGGGATCGTAGTAGCGATGGTAATTGTAGTGGAGCCCGGTTTCGCGGTCGAAGTACTGACCTTGGAACCGCAGCGGGTTGTCCACCTGTTCGCGATCGAATTCGGTGATCTTCCCGAACGCGGTGAACTGGGCGGACCAGGCCAGGCCGCCGCGGTCGTCGGTCATGATGTGGGGCGTGCCGAGGTGATCCAGGTGGTAGTGGAAGGTACCCTCTTCGCGGATCTGGGCGAGCGGGAGAAAGGTATTCGGTTGGTAGACGTAGGTCGTCGCCTGGTCGTCGCGCTCCTCGCGCAGCAGCACGTCGCCGTTCCAGAAGAACCGCGTTCGTTCCGACAGGGTCTGCTTGGCGATGCGCCGACCGAGGGCGTCGTAGCGGTAGGTCGTCGCCACGCCATGGCGCACACTGCGGATCATGCGGTTTTCGGCGTCGTAGGCGAACTCGGTGATGTCGCAGCCGGCATGGCCCTGGACCCGCTTGACCAGGTTGCCCACGTCGTCGTATTCGAATTTTTTGTCCTGGTACACCAACAGCCGATTGCCCTTGACGTACCCGCCCTCCAGCGGCCTGGCCGGTTCGGTGGGTGTGCCGCCGTCGATCAGGTTGCCGGCCGGGTCGAATGCGAACAGTTCGCGCAGGATGCCGTCGGCCTCGATCAACCGGTTGTTGTGGTCGTAGTGGTACCGAGTGACGTGACCCGTCGCCAACTCCTTGATCTGGCTGAGGTTGCCCGCATCGTCGTAATCGTAGTCGCGACCGAAGAAGAGTTGGTTGCCCAGGGCGCCGGGCAGCAGGGTCTTCTGGCGTTTCAGGCGTCCCATGGGATCGTAGCTGTGTTCGGCGGAAAGCCCGTTGCCGAAGCGTCGGGTGACCTGGCCGGCGGCATCGTCGTAGGCCACCTGGTGGATCATCTGGCGGTCGCCGGCCACGCCGGCAAAACGGCCCAGGGCGTCGAAGTCGTAGTCCAACACCTGGCTGTCGAATCGCGTCTGGGTGGGCCGACCCGCGTCGTCGAAACCGTGGGTCAGGATGTGGTCGTCCTGCCACTCTTCCACTAGGCGGTTCGCTGGATCGTAATAGAAACGCAAGTCGCGGTGAGGGTTGGTGGCCCGGACCAGGCGGCCCAGACCGTCGTAGTCCAGTTCGGTGGTTTCCCGTTTCCCCGTTCCGGCGTGGTGGGACACTTTTTGGATCATCTGGCCCATGGCGTCGTGCCGGTAATCGATGGTGCGGAACAGGCCGTCTTCGAGGCGCACCAGGTTGCCCACTGGGTCGTAGTGATAGCGTTGTTCGCGGCCGTCGAAGCCCACCTCGGCGATCAGCCGCTCGTTGGCGTCGTAGCTCAAGCTGTAGCGTTCGCCGCGCTGGTTGATCAGGGCGGTCAGGTTTTGTTCCCGATCGTATTCGTAGCGGAACCTGGTGCCGTCCGGGTCGATGCGCCGCACGACCGCGCTCAGGCCTGCATATTCGTAACGCGTCTCGCGGCCCGCGGCGTCCACGAAGCGTGTCATCATGCCGTTTTCGTTGTAGGCGCACGATACGGTTCGGCCGTCGGGGCGCTCCATGCGGACAATCCGGCCCATGGCGTCCAACTCGAAGCGGTGACGCCCATCGTCGTGGCCCGTGATGGCGACCAGGTTGCCCTCGGTGTCGTAGCTGTAGGTCGTGGTGCGGCCGACCGCATCGGTCTCGGCCAGCAGTTCGCCGCGCGCGTTCCACACCATGCGCTTGACCACGTTCCCGGATTGGGCGATCTCGGTGATCTGACCGCGCGCGTCACGTCTGTACCGGGTTTCGCGGCCCAGCGCATCGCGTACGGCCTCCAGCGATCCCTTGGCGTCGTAACTGCGCTGCCAGTGTTGGTTGGCTGCATCCAGTACGCCGGTGGGGCGGCCCTGCCCATCGTAGTGAAACCGGGTGCGGTTGCCCAGTTTGTTGCGCACTTCCACCAGCCGGTCGCGGGCGTCGTAGGTGTAGCGCATGCGGTGACCCAGCGGATCGATGGTTTCGCAGAGATTGTTGGACGCATCGAAACGGTAGTGCGTGCGGTGGCCCAGCGGATCGCGAATTTCGACGATGTTGCCGTGGGCGTCGAAGCGGTAGCGGGTCTCGCCGCCGTTGCTGTCGATGATCGTGCTTTGCCGTCGGTCCGGTTGCCAATCGAACCGGTAGTCGTACTTGCCGTCATCGCCCCAGTTGCGCGTGCAGCGGGCCTCCGTGTCGTAACGATCCCACTCGAAAAAGTACCGGAATCCCGTTTTCAGCGTGCGTTGGACGAGGATGTGGTTGCGATAGCCGTACTGTTCCGAGTGACCCAGACGGTCGACGGCTTCGATCATGTCGGCCTGCGCATCGTAGCGATAGACAGCCAGCGGTTCATCCCCGATTTTGCCTTGGACGTCGGCGGGGGCGATGTGCGAGATGTGCCCGTTTTGGTCCCAAACCAAGGCGACGGCCCGGCCCGAGCTGGTTTCGATGCGCGCCAACCGCCCGCCTTGCCCGCGATGGAAGCGAACGACATTGTCGTGCATGTCGCGGATCTCGCTGAGCGTAAACCCGTCGTCCACGGCTTTGAAGACCTTGGTCGGTTTTTGGTCCGCTTCGAGAACCAGGGTGTCGCGATCTTCGCGGCGGAGAAACAGCTTGTCGATGGCCTGGTAGACCGTCTCGCCGACCTCGGGTTCGGGGAAAAAGATCTGGCGACCCTCTTCGTCGCGCAAGACCGCTTCCTCGCCGTGCAAATCGATGCGTTCCACACCCGGGTAACTCCAGCCGTGGCCCATGCCGAAGTCCGCGTCGTGGCCCGTCCGGTAGGTTCGCTCCCATACGAAGGGGAGCGTGCCGCGAAGCACGAAGTCTTTGTGCTGCAACAGCTCTTCGCCGGTGACGACCGAGATCGGACAGCCGGCGGTGGTGCATTTCTTGACCGGCGGGGTGCCTGGCTTGCTGACCTTCTTGCCGACCTTGATGCCGTCGGCGAGCGTGTCCGCGGCGGCCAATCCCTTTTTCCCGAATTTGGCGGCGGTGGCCGCGGCCCCGGCGAAGGGAATCATGGCGGCGGCCGAGAGGGCGGCGTCGGTGTAGTTGCCTTCGGCCAGGTAGATGAGCGCGTTCAGGCCGTCGGCGACCTCGCCCAGTCCGGGCACCAGGCCGACTACGTCGAGGGTCGTGTGCACGATGTCGGAAAGCGACATGTTGGAGATCGCGGAGGTGAGGCCACCCCACCAGGACGATTCTTCTTCCGTTTCGGGCGCCACGGGCGGGTTGGTGTCGCCGACGATCTCGCCGTTCGGTCCCAGGCTCGGTGCGGCGGTTTGGTTGGCGACCGGAGGTGGCGCCGGAGCGGGTCGGGGCGCGGGCGGCGGTTGAGGCTTGGACTTGGCCTTGGGTTTCGCATGACTGGTCGTGCGGCCGGAAGAAACGGAAGCGCCCCCGTCGTCCGATTCCAGTAATTCCGAAGTGCCCGAAAAGAAGATGCCGTTGCGCATGTTCTCGATGACCTGGTGCAGGGTGCGGCCTGCCAGAACTCCGGTTTTCGGCACGGGATGCGCGTGGTCGGTCGGGATTTCGATGCCCAGCGAGCGCAGGCGGGTGAGGGTGCGCCACCAGTGTTCGGTGCCGATGAACCGGCTTTCCGGGAAGCGGCCCAGCCAGGTGTAGTGGAAGCCGGCCTGGACCACCAGGGCCTCCAGCCGGCGGCGGCCGAGCCGGCCGCGAATCAGTTGTTCCAGTAACTCGTGGTTGAGGGCGAGCGCGGTGGCCATCTGGGCGCCATATCGCAGGATGTGACCGGGATCCTGGCAGAGAAGGATCTCCATGCGCTGTATTTCCAAGTCCTTTTGGAGCTTGATGGCACTTTCGACATGGGCGCTTTCGGTCAAGCCAGACTGCAGGTTCGAGGGCTGGCCGAGCTGGACGCGGGGCGGCGGTTCGATCCCCGAGACCACCGAATGCTCATAAGAAAAAGTGGGGAAGAGGTCGGGGGGTTCGAATCTGAAATGGTTTTTATCGAGGTCGACAAACTCCCATTTGCGAAAGGGACTCATGCCTTTAAAAGACGTCATTGGTACACCGTGGCGAGGGCTGTTAGAAAACATGCAATACATGTAAAAGGGCGGAATATGTAAAAAAAAGATCCCCCGAAGCGATTATTTCACCCGAAGCGATGCAGGAGATGCAAGCCCGACGAGGCGAACTTTGGGTAGAAGGTCGTTCGAGTGTGACCCCAATCACCGGGAATCGGGTCGGCGTGGGTCGGCGACGTTGAAAGGGGATTCAGGTGGGTAACCAATCGAAGTGAATCGCTTGGGAGTTCCCGCATTTGTGAGAGGGGGTCGTGCCCGGTAGGTTGGTCACGGGCGGTATGCCCGCTGGGCCGACATTATTCGACCAACTCCCCGCACATCCGTCTGTTTAGGTTTTTATCCTTATCTTCGAGCTTTACAGGGTTTGTTACATTTTAGAGCCGCGCAAGAGCGGGCAAACCCGCTCGATTTCGAGAAAGAAACACTATATCTGGTTTCTGGCGAAGGGCTATGGGTCATTCATCCGAAAAAATCAGCAGGAACCCATGAACATCGGAAAGCAGGAAAGGACCGGTATTTGTAGACATCATGGTCTTTTTTTCCTGGTTTCCATCATTCCTGCCTTCCTGATCAAGATTTGACGACGGCAAGACCCAGCTCAGCTTGAATACACCACTCTGTTTCAAGAGAGTGGCTGAGAGGACTAAGTCTCCCTGAACAAGGAAGAAACACTTGATGGGTTTCCTGGAACAGGACACTTGATGGGTTTCTTGGAACAGGACGATTTTGTCCACGAATCACTCGACTCAAAGAATTTTCATGGTGTGAAGTTCTCGCAGTGCCTCCGGTCTTTCAAAAAATCGGGAACACGGGATTCGAGGACGATTTTTTAATTCGTGTCAAGTCGCGGTAGGACTGCCGGTTGCCCGACAGCCCCCGCACAGATCCCGGCGTGCGGAACTACCGCACCGGGCTCTTCGATCAGATTCGCTTCCGTACTCGGCTCAACGGAGGAATGGTAGCTTGAGCTGATTGTCCCTCTCTTCGGTGATCCTCGGCCTCAATAGGCCCAGCCGTTTGATCATCCCTTCGAAGGTTTCCCAGTTGAAGCTCCGTTTCTGACTTCTGCGATTCAGCCACTTGAACAAGAGTCTCGTGACGATTCTCGCAAATTCCTGAATGCCTCGGCTGTTCCCGATCACCCCGAAATACTCGTAGTGACCTCTCAGCTTCGTATTCACTCTCTCGATCAGCTTCGGCAGCTTCAGCGAGCGATGAGCTTTGATGAACTCTTTCATCTCTCGGGCTCCCTGCTCCAGCTTCTTTCGCGAGGTCTTCCGTCGCAAGTAGGGACGGCCCTTACGGTCCTTATCCCACCTTAGGGTAAATCCCAGGAAGTCGAAGGCTTGCGCCATCTTTCCCCAGCACCAACCACTCTTCAGAATCCTCGTCTTGTCTTCGGCTAACGACAGGTTGAACTTCGCCAGTCTCACCGGCAGTTCTTCGTAAAACCGTTCCGCATCCATTTTGGACACGAATGCGCATACGAAGTCGTCGGCATACCGCACGTACTTCACCCGCTCGTGACAGTGATTCCCAAACGGCTTCATCGCCCACAAGTCCAGCACGTAGTGCAGGTAGACGTTCGCCAGGATCGGTGAGATGATTCCCCCTTGCGGGGTTCCCGTTTTGGGGTGAATCGTCATGCCTTCCGGCTCCAGCACCCCCACGATCATCCATTTCTTGATCAGCCGCAGCAGGCTCTTGTCGTTGATCCGATGAGCCAGCATCTTCATCAGCAGATCGTGATCCAGATGATCGAAGAATCCCTTGATGTCCGCCTCTACCACGTACCGGTACCCACCGAATTGCAGTTCGTCCCGCAGTTCTTTCACACAACCTTTCGCACTCTTTCCTGGCCGGTAGCCATGGCTCACCGCCAGGAAATCCTGCTCGTAGATCGCTTCCAGAATCATCACCGTGGCACGCTGCACCAATCGGTCCTCAAGTACCGGGATTCCCAAAGGCCGCATCTTCCCGTTACTCTTCGGGATGTACTGCCTTCGAATCGGCGTCGCCCTGTAGCGTTTCTCTTTCAGCCGCTTCACCAGCTCCTCGATGTTCTTGTCCAGATCTCGGCCGTACTCCGCAGCCGTCACCTTGTCGATGCCCGCTGCCGCCCTTTTGTTCAGTTCCTTCCAAGCCATGTGGAGCGATTCTTCGTTCAGCAACCGATACAGATTCACAAATCGGTGCGACCCGTCCCGCTTCGCCTTGTTCGCTATTCCTTCCAATGCTGTTGACACACTCACGGCCGACCTCCTTCTCAGTGGTGTGGTCCCTTGAAAGCTCCATCTGATCGCGACCCCCTTCCCCCTGTGAGCGGCTCTCCCGCTCTCCGAGTACTATGAGGTCGTCCGACTCCCCATTCCCCATCAGCGGGCCTCCCGTATGGTTGGTGCCGCCTTACCTGTTTCTATTCCAGGGGGGGTGAGGCCTCCCAAGTTCCTGGTTCGCAACTCCCCATTCGTGCCAGGCCCTTTGACCCCGCTCGCCCCTCACAGCCCTCACCAACGCGGACTGCTTGTGTTGGTTTCGCGCCACAAAACACGCTCACCGACGAGATTCACAATGTTATCGAGGCTGATTTGGCTTCAGGAGGTACGGCCTCCCTCTGGCCCAAATGGTTCCCTGTGTACACTTCGCACGAGTTGTTCGACTTGCTCCCCGCTGTTTACCTCGGTACCCCCCGCTGACAATTACGTGGGCCTGGTTTCCCAAGGGGAGCCTTTCGTTGTCTGGTTTCCTCCTTTCTTTCCGGTCTCCTTCCCGTGCGCAACACTCGGTAGGAGCGGGTGGTTAACCCCTTACTCCACTGGGACTTGAACCCAGTCAGTTTGCGCCAAGCTTTTCTTGGCGTTGTCTTTGCGTGATTCGTGGGCAGACTTTTTAGTCAAAGAGGAGCCACAAGGGGGTGGTTTCTTGGAAGTTAACGGAGATCGTGGAGGTAGGCCCGGAGCACAAAAGATACGGAGACAATTCCGGAAAGGCCGCGAAGATTCAGGAAGGAAGAACGGGCTGTGCCTATATTCTATGCCGGTCGGATTTCCACAAGCAAATGCAAGTTCCAATTGCCTGGATTTTAAAGATATATCTTCTCGACGGCAGATCATGAGACCCGTTACCCTGCCACGGGAACCTGTAACGAATCGAACGACGGTTGCTTGGCGTGTCGGCAAGCCGAGAGGTTCGCGGACCCGATGTTCTCGTCGAAGTGATCCATTTGAGGCGTTCGCTGTTTTGGAGGGTGGGGGTTCCAGCCTTGGACCCAGAGTGGAACGATCCATTTTTAAGGCGCTTGGCGGTGAACGAAAAAAAATGTCCATTCCTGTAGAGGTTTGTCTGCTCGATTTGGTTATCCCAGTTAGAAGGCGATCGATCACCTCGCGATCCAGGGACCCGTCGTCACGGGATGCTGCGATGTCCTCGTTCCCCGATCCTGCAAACTTCCAACTTATCAGGCCAGAACCCCGATCACCGAGTCCCATGAAGCTCGGTCGATGCATCGGGCGCCTTGTCGGAATCCTATTTGCCCGGCGGATGCATGACGCAGGAACTCTCGAGGAGGGTTCCTCCATGAAAAGTGACGCCGTCTCGAGTGTCGAGTACCACTCGATCACGCGATGTAACCAGGCGTCTGGTCGCCCTGCGTCCGCGTGAGGGGTGGCGTGTCGTTCGGGTCAAATAGCGGTGTGAAAGAAGAAAATTAAAAGGAGATATCGTGGAGACACCTTTTCACCAAGTAAATGCTTGGCTTCGGGACCTGGGAAACCAGTACGGAATGCCTCTTTCACTGAACGAGGAAGGAAGCTGTGCGCTGATCGGCGATCAGGACTTCGAATTGGAGATCTTCGCCCAGGACGCCTGCGACCACTTTTTCATCAATATCAAGATCATGGACTTACCGCATGGCAATCGTGCGGACATCCTGTACCAAGCCATGACCCTCAACCTGTTCCAGCAAGAAACGTTGGGGGGCTCGCTGGCGGTGGATCCCAAGAATGAGAGCTTGATGTACTGTTATTCCCGAGAAATCGAACAGACGACCTTTTCTTGCTTCGCCAACATCGTAGGGAACCTGTTGGATACCGCCTCGAAGCTGAGAGACGGCTTGAGCCAAGTGGAGCCCACCAGCTTCGAAGGGGTTCCCGAAACCATGTCGCCCCACGATATGACCAACATGTATGCGGTGATCAACTACGCCTGAATCCCAGTGTTACAGGCTATTCATACATAAGTATTTTTACCACAGAGCTCTTGGAGTTCACTGAGATAGCAACAGAACGCCTGTGGAGACAAAGTCTACCATTGAGAACCGGAAACCTGGCGAGATTTCATGGAAGCACACAAAGTGTATCGGATGAAATCATCATTTTCGAATCCCGTATATCGGACTTTTTGAAGAAACTTCGACACTACGAGAACCATTTTGTGGAAATTCTTTTAATTCGTGTTATTCGAGTGATTCGTGGACAAAACTATCCTGTTCTAAGCAACCAATCGTGTGTTTCTTCCTTGCTTAGGGAGATCTAGTCTTCTTAGCCACTCTGTAGTGAAATCCCATGGTCACCGTTGACCGGGAGAGAAATTTATATCTTAGATCTATACCAAGTTTAAAGTTTTTTAAAAAAAGTCAATGCTGATAATGAAATCCAAGGAGAATGATCATGGCAACAAAACCGATTATTAATAATATTTCAAGCAAGTCGACCGCTCCCACTCAAACAATTACTCCCAATTCTAACAAGTTGAAGCTGAATCCAAATCCATCCAATTCTACCAAACCTAACTTTGTTGCGAATTCCACAGCCAATATCGCAAACAATAAAATGCTTCAACTCAGTATGCTCAGTCAAGCTTTTGGTACGGGGGCTATGAAAACCGAAGAAACCAAGGAGAGTGACACCGACTTCAATAATGCATTTGGGCTTGGATCTAAAATATCCAATAATGTAAATGAAAATATCAAAGTACTTCTCAACAGTGTGAAAGGCTGTGGATTCGAAGGACCCAATTGCTACAATACGGCGATGTTGGCCTATGGCAAAGAGTTTGCCCTGTATGACAACTCCATGGAACTCATCAATCATTTTGTCAATTGTTTCTGTGAGGACACCGGCAACAAAGGAAACGTGTCCGACATTAAGGGGAACGAGCCCTTGCCCGCACCCAACGACCTAGTGGTGATCTCCCGCGAAAGTAATGGAAGCAAGGAACATGTTGCCGTACATATCGCCAATGGTAAGTATTTTCAAAAGGCTGATCAAAATCCAGACAGTTATAAGGAATTGTCCCTGGCCAAACTGACCGAGCCTTACAAAAATAATGAAACCAATGATAAATATACCTATACCCATTACAGAATGAAACCCGGAAAAATAAATCCGAAAAGTGAGCAGGCGCAAAAAATAAACAATGAAATCAAACAGCTTGAAATGACTTTTGGCGACTGTGTGAGCAAGGGTTGGAAGCATTCGGAAGATTATAAAAATGCACATCCAAATGCAAAAATAAAAAATGAAATGTTTGTCCCTCATAAAGAGACCGTTAACTCACTAGTGAATCAGAAAAAGGAGATTAATGCATTTGTTCAAAAATGTGACTTGACCCTTAAGGATCAAAATTCAAAATTAGAAGAATCCGATAAGAAACACATTGAATTTGCGAAGCTGCGAGCAGAAAGCCTGCTTACCCAACTGGAACATGTGGCCAAATCGATGAAGAACTTCATTTCGGAATCAAAGGAAATGTTCCAAAACGATAAAAAGGAATTCAAGATTATCCGCAGGTCGTCTTCGACATTTATGCATATGTTCGACGCTAAATGAGCCCTCGAGAATGAAAGTGGCCATGGTTTGAGATGGTGCGGTGACAGTCTGGAGAGGCGAGCTACACCATCTAGGCTGGCCATATCAAGCGGCTTATCGGGACACCCTCCACGATCTATCCACTGCGGTCGATCTCATGGAGGGTGTCCTCCTTTTCTCTCTCCGTGTTCTCCGCGAGCTCGGTGGTAAAAAAATTCTCCGCCAAACGACCCCCTCCGCACGCAAACCAACGCCACAATCACACCGAGGTCAACCCGCCCAGCTCTCGTTTCAGGTGATCGATCAGCAGTCGTACCCGCGAAGGCAGGTTCTTGCGATCCGGATAGACCAGCCAGGTACCGATGTCTTCGCCCCAGTGGGGTTCCAGCAAGGGCACCAGCCGACCGTCCTCCAAATATTCCGCAACGTAATACCTCGGCGTGTAGATGATGCCCAGCCCGGCAAGCGCGGCGGCGGTCAGCGAATCCGCCGAATTCTTGGCACTGAAGCGCCCGCCCACTTTCAGGTTGCGGTGTCCGTCGGGGAAACGCAGCCGCCAGAAGTTCGTGTTGCCGGTCAGGCAATCGTGGTGCGCCAGTTCTTCGGCGCGGGTCGGCGTGCCTCGCGCAGCCAGGTAGGCGGGGGCTGCGGCCATGCACAACTGGCGCCCCACCAAGCGTTGCGCGGCCAGGGCGCTGTCTTGCATCACCCCGTAGCGCACGGCCAGGTCGTAACCTTCTTCCACCAGATCTACGTTTCGCGCACTCAAATCCAGGCGGATCGAGATGTGCGGATATTGCCGCATGAACGCCAGAATCTCCGGAACCACCACCTGCTCCGAGAAGCGACCTCCCATGGTCATGCGGATCTCGCCTTTTGGATCTCGCTCTTCACCGCGTACTTCGTCCATCGCTTCGTTCAGTCCTTCCGCAAGATCTCGACATCGTTTGGCGAACCGCAGGCCCGCGGCCGTGGGTCGGACTTTGCGCGTCGTGCGGTACAGCAACCGCATGCCCAACCGCGTTTCCAGACGGTCGATCTGCCTGCTTACATAGGAAGTGGACACGCCCAAGTGACGCGCCGCGGCCGAAAAGCCACCGAACTTCACGACCGCATTGAATTCATCGATACCATTCCAGGTGCTCATTATTGTTCCTCAGCAAAAGAGTTTGAACTTTTTAACCATTCTCTCTTCATCGGAAAGAATTTACATTGACTGAGTCACAAACACCAACCCTGGAGGATGCACCCATGACCGCTCAAAAGATTCTCGTCCTGTTGACCAACGTCGAGACCCTTGCCGGAGAACCCAACGGCACCTATTTCCCCGAACTGAGCCATGCGGCCCACGAGCTGGAGGCTGCCGGCCTGGAACTGGTCTTCGCCAGTTTGACCGGAGGTGCGGCGCCCTACTACGGTGCGGACCGTGCCGACGAGCTGAACGCCCGCTACCTGGACGACCAGGCATTCATGCGGGCCCTGAGCCGAACCCATCGCCTCGATCAGGTGGATATATCTGATTTCAAAGGCATTTATGTGCCAGGAGGTTATGGATTGCTGTTCGATCTGTGCCGTGACGATTCGGCGGCTGCGGCGATTGCCGCGATCTACGATGCAGGCGAGGTCGTCGGCGCCGTATGCCATGGCCCGGCCGCGCTTGCCGGGGTCCGACTGGCCAGCGGTGAGGCCTTGGTCGCCGGGCGGGAGATCACCGGGTTCACCCGCGAGGAAGAGGTGGCCTTCGGCACGTTGGACAAGGTGCCCTTCCTGCTGGAAGAAACCCTGGCCGAAGCCGGCGGGCAGTTCCACAAGGCTCCCGAATGGGAGGCGCACGTGCGGGTGGCGGGTCGCCTGGTCACGGGCCAGAACCCCGCCTCCGCGGCCGGCGTCGGTCGCGCGATCGCGGCGAAGGTGAAGAACCCCGCCGGCGTGTGACCTTTGGTTTTGATCGGGATCTGTGGCCGGCATCGCGAGGGGAACGGACCGACCAGGGCGCGTCGCCCTGGATACGCGAGGAATCGGGGGAGGACAGCGCCGCCAAAGGTTGTTGTGCTGCATACGACAACATCGTAAGGCGGCGGATGTCTCCCCGGACCGGCGAAGCCCGGCCTCACCCACGAAGGAATTGATGCACGGCGGGTGAAACGGGACGGTCGAACGCCGGCACGTTGGACCTGGCCTCGTGGTAATACATACCAGGCAGAAGTGGAGGGATATGGGCGTGGTCTTTGTCACGGAAAAGGCATGGCTCCCGATTCGGTCAAAAACACGATCATGCCAGCCCGCGCATGAGGAGGGACCAGCTATCTTTGAGGCGGGTGACGGATCGAGATATACTCCAAAAACGCCAGATAGGAGAGGATATGCAAAACCCCGCATTCTATTTCAGGGATCATCCATGTTTGAGAGCCGTGATCGATGCCTGTTTGGAAGGCAGGGCCGGCCACATCATGTCCACCGGTGAGCATCCCGTAGCATTGCGGCTCGACGTCGGGTGTTATTCGATTTTGGGGGGCGACCCGGATTCCGAAGATGCGCTGTCCTTGGTGAAGGGGAGTGGTCTGGCCCGGGAACTCGTGTATTCGGGCTCGACATGGAAACACCTCATTCAAGCCGTTTTTCCGAATGCCGAAGACCGGTCCATGATGACCTTCATTCCTGGCGACCATGCCCGCGAATGGGCAAGCAGGCACCGCGGAGATGTATCCCCAAATGTTCACATTGCGCCCTTGACACCGGAGAGTCCCGCCCACGGGAGCCTGACCCCCCATGGGTTTCAGGTCCATGAAACCCCAGAGGCCTTCTTTAGACATGGCTTTGGTTTTTTCATTGGTCATGAGGGGCGGATGGTCGCCCTGGCGACGACGTACACCGCGGCGCGAGACAAAGCGGAGATTTCGATTTCGACGGATCCTCGATACCGCAACCAGGGTTTTGCCACGAGTCTGGCCGGCACCATGGTTTTAGAATGTTTCCGGAGAGGGTTGACCCCGCACTGGAGTGCATCCAATCCCGTTTCGCAAAGGATTGCCCGCCGTGTTGGATTTGTCGAAAACGGCGTGTGTCATGTGCTGGAATCACGAGGACCGAATCACGGCTGAGTCTGTTTGAACGTTCAAGCAACCGGCTGTCGGGAAACGTTGCTGCGCACACCGACGCTTCGAACCCAGATCGGCATTACCGTTGTGAAAAGTAATCAGGAAGCCCGACAACTACGGAAGTCCGGAATGAACACAGGGTTCCCGCATCCATTCGATACCTATTCTGGCCTAGGTGTTCTTCGTGACTCCGTGGAGCGCGCGCATGGTGTGTTGCCCCGAAACAGCGAACCCCTGACTCAAAAAGGAGCCGAGTCAGGGGTGTTGCGGATGACGTCAAAGGCGCGAAGCCCCAAGATCGGTTATTAGTGACTGCCTTTGCCGTAGCCGATTCCGACCGTGGGAAAATATCCCACATAGAGCGAAACTTCCACCGAAACTACGTTTGAGATTTTGGACCCATCCCACGCACCCAAATGAATTTTGATGTGGCCTTGCGTCCAGCGCGTATCCGAATCCGTCCAACAGTGGCGAGAATCGAAGGCTTCCTGGGATTCGGCACCCCAGGGGCTCTTGGGGGCCGCGTGGAAAATGTGGCCCACGTTGTAGAAGAACATGGTGGGGTAAGCGGGATAGTAGTTGGTCAATATCGAGTTCTGGACCATGGCGCCCTTGGTGCCGTCGAAGGAAGGCCCCATATTATCTTTCGCGTCCTGTAGGTCCTCCACGTTCATCAGGTTGTAATACCAGATGTAGCTATAGGCGTTGGGTTCGGGATTGGAGCCCCAGGCGGGGACGTTGCTGTAGTCGATGCTTCTGAGTGTGAAGGCTCTGTCGGGATCATCGTCGGAATTGACCTTCTGGGTGAGCCAGGAGGAGGCGTCGGCGGTCCTGTGTTTTTCCCAAATCTCGCCAGTGTAGCCGATGGACGTGTCGCCAATCACACCGGGAATTACGTGATTCTTGAAGTCCAACTGGGCGGGACCGACACCTCTGGAGGAATACCCGTAGCCCTTGTAGTTCTGTAAGGAAATACTCGAGTTCGCAAAAAATTTATCGACGAGATCCCACCGGTTCGTGGAGGAGGTATACTGCCACACACTGGTCACGCCATTGATATCGATAGTGAGATACCCGTTGTCATAGTCGTAATCACCGGTAGTGATCAGATTCGTCGAAATTGGGGCTCGCATGTTGCCCATATCGGCCATGGTGCAGTCCTGATCGAGGTCGTGAGGTCGATAGGTGCCGTACAGGTCCCGGATGGGCACATTGACGTGTTTTGCACCGAGTTTTCCGTTCGTGTAGGCATCGGTCACATCCATGTGCAGGCGACTGAAGGTCACCCCACCATTGCCGTCAAACCGATAATGGCCAATCGATACTTCGAAGTACTGGGCTCCGTTGGTCAGTTGGATCACTTGTGCGTTCATCAGGTGGTCGCCGAAGTTTTGGGTCAATTCATCGGCCTTGACCAAGTCGTTCAACGAGATAAGGAACATCAATCCCAATGTAATATTAAAAAGTTTCATGGTGAATCAGCCTCACATTTTTAAGGATCGGACCACAATGGCCTCTTTTTTCCATTCCCATTGCAGTGAGGAAGCCGTCAACAAATTGCCAAAAAAACGTTGTCCATCCGGACAAGCCGGGAAATCGGATTTTCACCAAACGACCCCTCTGGGCACGGTCACCAACTCCGCGTAACAAAAGGGCGAAGAAACTAATTGATTGAATAAAAATGGTCTAAATGACTAAAAATATAGTCTATTTAAGGTGTTGTTGGTGTATGATAGGGGTCTAGTGAGGGTTCGAGCTGTTTGCCCAGCCCGTTCCGATACGATGCTTCTGTGAGGTCTGCTCCATGTTTGCCAAGCGATTGATTCCGGGTCTCCTGCTCCTCCTCGGCCCCGCCTGGGCCGCCTTCGCGCAGGAAACCATCACCATCGCGCTCGACGACACCGCCCGCTTCCGCGCCGCGGCCACCGCCACCCTTTCCGGCACCGTCACCCCCGTCGACGCCAGCCTTTCGCTCGACGGTGTCGCCTTGGCCGTCGACGGCAATGGCCGCTTCAGTCACGACGTCACCCTCACCGAAGGCCTCAACACCTTTTTCCTCATCGCCACCGTGGACGGCCTGCCCGAAGCCCGCCTCAAACGCGACCTCTTCCGCGACACCGTCGCGCCCCATCTCGCTATTTCCGAGCCGCTGCCCGACCTGCGCACCAACCGGACCAGCCTCCACATCATCGGCGAGGCCGGCGACGCCCTGTCGAAACCGGTCAGCCTCACCCGCGACGGCCAGCCCGTCACCGTCCTCGGCGGCCGTTTCTACGATCGCGACGTCCCCCTCCAGCCCGGCGCCAACACCTTCCACTACACCCTCACCGACGCCGCCGGAAACACCGCCGAGCAGTCGCTGACCGTGCACCACAAAACCGAGCCGCCCACGATCGACCTCACCGCGCCCGCTTCCGTCGACGCCCGCGGCAGTTTCGACATCGCCGTGTCCTTCGAGCCCGCCAGCGAGATCGTCTCGGTTCGGGTCTACCTGAACGCCGACCTGGTTCGCGAAGCCAGCGACGGCAGTGCCCTGCAGCAAACCTTTCAGGACGACGGCAGCCGCGTCGGCCACCAGCTCCGCATCGAGGTCCGCGACGTCTACGGCAACCAGGCCCAGCTCGAGCGCGACCTGCCCGTGGCCCACCCCAACTTCGTGCACGGCCTGGTCCTCGACAGCGAGACCAGCCACCCGCTGGCCGGTGTCACCGTCCAGCTCGCCAGCCCCGCGGCCGCGACCACCGCCGTCACCGACGCCGCCGGCCGCTACGTCGCCTACCTGGCCGGCTCGCCCATCACCGCCCGCGTCACCGACCCCATCTACGTCCCCATCACCCGGACCCTGGACGTCCCGCCCGCCGGTGGCGCCCGGCTCTTCGACCTGCGCCTCGCCCGCCGCGGCCCGCCCCACTCCACCGCCCAGGTCTTCGACGACCCCTTCCTGCGGCTGCAGTTTGTCTCCGGCTTCAGCGGCACCGCCCGTGTCACCCCGCTCCGCACCCAGGCCCTGCCCGTCCTGCTCCCGCTCGGCTACGCTCCGTTGCGCGCCTTCGAACTGGCCGACGCCACCGGGTCCGGCCCGCTCCAGGCCCAGCTCCGCCGACCGCCGCGCGAACTCCCGCCCGCCACCGAAGTCCTGCTCCTGCGCCAGGACGGCGACGGCTGGCGCGTCTCCGAGCGGCTGACCGCCGGCGGGACCCGCATCGATGCCACCTGGCCCACCGCCGGGAACGGGGTCTACGCCGCCGTGCTCCGCGACACTCGCTTCGTCGGCGAAGCGCCCGCCGTCGGCAGCCTCCTGATCCGCGAAGGCCACGCCTGGATCCCGGGCGCCGATACCGCGGACGCCGTCGCCTTCCCCAAGATGGTCTCGCTGCTCGACACGCCGCGCACCGAACTCCGCTTCCTGGCCCACGGCCACCAGCCCTCCGGCGCCTTCGCCCGCCTCCGCGCCCGCGAGCACCACACCACCTTCGACGGCCAGCACCTGTTCCCCGACTACCTGCTCGACGTGACCTGCTACCACTACGGCGACCAGCTCGACGGTCGCGCCAAGCTGGTGGGCCGCCTGCCCATCGAGGCCCGTGGCGACATCGCCCGCGGCCACACCCGGGCCGCCTCGATCAAGTTCTACCTGGAAGGCGGGTCCCCGCCGCTCGGCGGCTTCCGCTACGACGCCGTGCACGACCTCGGTCCACTCCAGCTCGATTTCGGACCTCAGCCCGTCAATCCCCGCGCCGTCCGCACCCGGCTCGCCGATATGTCCGACGTCCCGATGCCCGCCGGGGCGGAGCGTCTCGCCTCGTTCACGCTCACCGTCGGCCGCGAGCTGGAAACTTCGCCGAACATTCGCTTCCAGCACGGCGACCGCGAGGCGCTGGTCCTGCTGCGCCGTCAGGACGCGCAAACCTGGGTCTACGCCGGCCGGCTCCGCTTCGTCGATGGCGCCTGGCAGGCGGCACCCCAGGACGTCGATGTCACCACTACCGGCGCCTACGCCCTGGTGGCCCTGCCGTTCCCGATCACCGAACTGCGCGGCCAGATCACCTTTGCCGCGAGCCCTGTCGCCGAGGTCACCCTCCAGACCGAAGTCCACCCCTGGCGGGCGACCAGCGCCGCCGATGGCGGCTTCCGCTTCGCCGTCGCCCGCTGGAACCAGCCCCAGACCGTGGACGCCTACGACCCCGCCACCACCCGCAGCGCCCAGTTCCACCTGGCCGAGACCTCGACCGACGACCTGCGCGACGGCCTCGACCTCGCGCTCCAGGCGCCCGACTTCCGCCTCCTCGACCACCAGCCCGCCGCCAACCAGGTCCACGTCAGCCGCCACGAGATCCCCAGCCTGACTTTCTCCCACGCCCTCGGTGGCAGCGTCGACGACTGGACCCAGGCGATCACGCTCCAGGGCGGCGGCACCACCGTCCCGCTCCGCATCCAGCGCCAGGCCGACTACCGCACCCTGACCCTCAACCCCCAGGCCCCGCTCTCCGACGACACCGAATACACCGTCACCGTCGGCACCGGTCTGCTCAGCCAACACGGCCACCCGTTGGTTTCGGCCGCGTCGTTCAGCTACCGAACCGCCGACCGCAGTGCCGTCGGCACCCTCGACCTCAAGAAGTTCTACCTCACCGCCAGCGGGGACGACCTCGTCGTCCACGCGCCGGCCGACACCTACCCGGCCCGCAGCCAGATCCGCCTGATCAACCGCCACACCGCCGCCACCGTGACCGACACCATGCTGGGCGGCGACTACCAGCGGGGCATCGCGGGCGAGATCGGAGACCGGATCCAGGTGGCCGTCACCCGGCCCGACGGCCAAACCGCCTCGATCGAGCTGGACAGCGTCCACACGGGTCCCGGTCAGGTCATCCTGGGCGGCCAACCCTTCGTGCTCGACCTCGGCGACGGCACCACCCTCCACGTCGAGCGGGTGCTGGACGGCGTCGGCCGCGAGGTCCGCTTCGCCCTGGCCGAGGAGGCCGAGGTCCGCGCCGAACTGGCCAAGGTCCCGCGCCACGGCGACGACCCCTTCGGGACCTTCTACGGCGGGCTGCGCATCACGCCGCTCGACGGTGGGCCCGTGCCCCGCCTTGTCGGCCGGTTCCAACGCGACCTCGACCCCGCCACCATCGGGACCGCCATGCTCTCGTTCGTGGCGCTGCAGCCCGAGGTCCCGTTCCCGGCCAACCCGCTCGAACCGGAGACCCTGACGCCCCACACCTTCGCTACGCTGGCCGATGCCGTCGCCGTCCGCGACGGCCAGCTCGGCAGCTCGACCAAACGGACCCGCACCAAGCGGTTCGGCGGCCGCATCGCCGCCTCGCTGGGCCAGGCCTACGCCCACCTCTACGGCCTGTTCCACACCGACAGCACCAGCTTCATCTTCGGCCAGAGCTTGCGCCAGGACGTCCGAAAGGACGTCAGGGACGACTACGGCAACCTGATGTGGGTCGAGCCGCCGCCGAGCTGGTACAACCCAAGCCTCTATACCCGCGGGACCACACCTTTCTATCCCTGCCAGAACGTCTACTTCTACCAACGCTTCGGCGACGGCGAGAACGCCTTCTTCAAGCCCCTTGGCCTCACCGGCCCGCTGGCCGACGGCGACTTCCTCGCCGAGCCCGACCCCGGCCAGCCCACCATCCTGGCCATGGACCCGGTCACCCACCGGCTCACCTTGCTCGAACTGCGCCCTTCCAGTGCCTCGTACTTGCTGGCCGGTTCCCGCGCCTACCGAGCCACGGCTTGGCTGCGCTGGCCCAAGCAAGGCGGCGCCGGCAGCGACGCCGAGCTGGAACTCGACTGGCGGGTCGTGACCCTGGACGGCGACGAGCCCGTGATCCACGCCGGCCTGACCGAGACCTTCCGGCAGACCGGCAAGCTGCTGCTCGACCCCGGCCAAACCGAAGGCAAAACGCCCCAGATCCAGGTGACCATCAAGGCCGATCAGCCCCTGAAACACGCCTTGGCCAAAATCCCCGAGGTCGACTGGAACGAGACCATCACCCGCGACACCCGCCACGATGCGATCACCGTCCTGCTGCCCGCCACCGCCTACGGCACCGAGCGCAAGCTCGACGTCGCCCTGACCGTGGTGGACGGTTTCGGTCAGAGCCAGGATGTTTACAAGCGGGTCTGGCTGGTCCGACCCGACCAGGCGGCGGGCATCCCCAACGTCGCGCCGGCCGTGCTCGCCAGCGCGCCCCAGGACAGGGGCACCGATGTCCTGATCGCGGACCCACTCTACCTCGAATTCAGCGAGCCGGTCCGCGACGTGGACCCGGCCACCGTGACCCTGACCCCCGACGGCGGCGACCCGGTCACGCTGGCCTTCTCCGACGCCAACGGCCTGCCGGTCGAAGCCGCGACCGAGGTCCGCCTGCTCACGATTCAACCGACCGAAGCGCTCAAGCTCGACACGGTCTACACGCTCGACGTGCGCGGCGTCCGCGACCAGGAGAACCGCACCCTGCTGCAACCGGCCGACACCACGGCCTCGGGCACCGAGCCAGCCAAGGACCACTACCGCATCCAGTTCCGGACCCAGACCAGCAAGCCCCAGACGGTGGTGCCGGAGGCGGGCGACCTGCGTGCCTACGCCGGGCTCCGCAACCTGCTGGTGGGCCTGGACGGGATCACGAACCCGGACGGCATCGCCTCCGGCTTCAAGCTGCGCGTCTACGACACCGACACCCGCCACGCCGAGCCGCGCCTGCTCACCGAGTACCGCGAGGCGATTCGGGCCCCGGGCATGCTGGCCCCCAACCTGGTCCTGATCACCAAGGAGGCGCTGGCCGCGGCGCCCGGCGCCGAGGTCTTCGCCATCGAGCGCGACAACCGCGAGCGGTTGCGGGCCCTGCCCGCCGGGACCCTGCTGGTGGTGCAGTACTACTCGTTCGCCCAGCACAGCTACGTCCTGATGTTCCTGCACTACGACGGGGCCACCTTCGAGGAGAAGGGCCACTTCCGCGTGCCGACCTCGGGGACCCAGGGCGGGTTCGCCGCGATCGGGCCCTACCTGATCCTGGGTGACTTCGACCTGACCGAGGCCGGCCCGGTCGGCACGGCCACCGTCCACGACGTGCGCCAGTACCTGGAACGGCTCGCCAACATTGACCCCGCCACGCTTCAGGACAGCCTGGGCGGTGGCCGCCACCTCACCGCTTGGCAGCAAACCAAGCCGGTGGGTCACTACGCCAACCCGCGCGGGGTGGTCCGCCTCGCGCCCTTCCTCCACCAGACCGAGGGCGGGCTGGTCCCGGCCTTCGCCGCGGCCGCCTTCGGCTTCCCGGGCCTGAACGCGATCGTGCCCCAGGCATCCGACCTGCTGCCACCCGACCACCCACCCTACGACCGCCGCGCCCTGGCCAAAACCGTCTGGCCCCACCGCGCCGGCACCGAGGCCGCGCCAGGCGAGCCGGGCCGCTTCGGCGTCTCCCGCCTGCGCTGCGCCGTGGTCGAGGCCTTCCCGACCCAGACCGCCCTGGGCGAGACGCTGACCCGCGACATCGCGATCTTCGGCGAGCGCGGCCTCGACCAGGACGGTTCCCTCTATATATATGAAGTCCCCGAGAAGGCCGACCTCGACCAGGCCACCCAGCCGCGCTTCACCCTGCACCTGCCTGGCGGGTTCCTGGGCCTGGCCGCCGACCGCGCCCACGGTTTGGTTGCGGTGCGGACCCGAATCGGCAACGAAGAGGTGGGCGTCGGCGTGCTGGACCTGCGCGCGCTCTACGCACGCGGCCGGGCGCAAGGTGTCAGCCAATGGACCCTCGATCAGGCCTTCGCGGAAGAGATGTTCCTGACCTGGATCGACGGTGACGCGGACCAAGCGCCGGTGGGGCGCCAGTTGTTCATGCACGACGGCGCGCTTTACTGGAGCCTGTCGGACGAGCGCCTGCGTCGCCTGCCGCTGGCGAGCAACCCCTACCGGACCTTCGGCTGGCTGACCTACGACCTGGCCCGCTGGCAGGCCGGCACGGCGCGGCACGACACGAGCGGCCGGATCCGCGACCCACAGGGCATGCTGACCCACCAGCCCTACGGTGTGCTCTACGTCACCGACCTGGACGTCGAGGGCGAAGTGCCGGCTGGCGGAACGGGCGAGGCCCAGACCGAGTTGGCCTTCACGGTAGAGATGGGGACCTTCGAGGTCGAGGTCTTCGCCCAGGAGAGCCTGAAGCTGGTCTACCGCCTCGAAGGCGAGTCCGGCGCGGCCGAGGTGGTCCACGAGGTCAAGGACGCGAAGGCCCGCACGCTGGTGGGCTTCGACACCCGGAAGCTGAACGTCGTGATCCAGAACCAGGCCAAGGCCCTGCGCGAGCACGGGTTCCTGAAGGGCGAGGTGGCCTTGACCCTCACCCGCCAGGGCACCACCGTGATGCAGCGGACCCTGCCGTTCCTGGTGGCCTGGCACAGCGTGCCGACCCGCTACGTGGACGACCTCCGCTTCCACGGCGGCCTCGACCTGCTGACCGGCTCGCCCGAGCTGCACCAGACCGACCTCGCCGTGAGCGCCCGCGATGCCCGGCTCGACCTGAGCTGGCGCCGCAGTTTCCACCGCGACTACGCCTTCGGCAGCGGGCCGTACGGGGTCGGCATGCTCGACGGTGCTCGGCTGTACCAGGCCATGCCGGTCTGGTGGCGGCCGCAGGACGTGGCCGCGGTCGACGGCGCCGCCCCGGAGCCGGGTGAAGGCGGTACGGCCACCAAATCCGAAGGCTCCATCGCCCGCGACTTCACGGGGGCAAAGGTCCACCAGCGGCTGATCTTCGAGCAACCGGGCCAGTTCCAGATCCAGGCCGGCCTCGCCGAGGACGGGGACCAGGTCGGCGTGCGCAACGACGCCCTCAGCCAGGTGCGCCGCTTCCCGGACCGCGGCCCTTGGCACCTGATCCACCGCGGCAACATGGTCTACAAGCTCCGCAGCAAACTCCGCTGGCCCGAGTACCGCGACCTGCTGGGCCAAATCAACGAGAAGACCCGCGCGAGCGACGAAACCGACCGGCTCCGGTTCCCGCTGATGCGCTTCCCGGGCTCGATGCAGGCGCCGGGCGCGCTCTACGGCGAGGTCCAGTTGACCGAACGGGTCGACTACCCCTGGAAGAACCGGATGGCGGCGGAGGACGCGGCCCGCTTCCCCACCGAGCTGTGGGACGCGCCCAACGACCGCGGCGGCCGGCGCACCGTCGACCGGACCTGGAAGATGAACCCGGCCGGCACCGTGATCGAGACCCAGACGATGCAGACCCGCAGCGTCCAGGGCACCTACGCCTACACGGACGACGGCTACCTGGCCCGGGTGGAACTGAACCAGACAAGCAGCGGCGGGGGGACACCGCGCGGTTACACCCTGACCTGGAGCGAGCCGGTGGCCGAAGTGGGCCACCTCAAACTGCGGCGGTTGGTCAAGGTCGAGGCGTTGCACGCGGGCGACGACGACGTAGTCTTCGAAGCCCGGTACCCGGAGAACAGCCTGGCCGCGTCGCACTTGGGCGACGGCTACTGCCTCCAGAGCCTCGACGTCACCCGCGACGGGACGAGCGGCCGCGTCGTGTCGGTGGCTCTGCCCGGCTGCGGTGAGGTGCCGGAACTGGGCCGGACCTTCGCCACGGTGGGCGGGGCGCGGCTGTCCTCGGGCTACACCTTCGCAGGGGTCGACGCGACCCACACCTTCTCGCGGACTTGGGAGCGGCGCAAGCTGGAGGGGTTCCGCTTCGATCCCGATCAGGGCGGCGCGGCCGTGGCGATGGGGGGCTCAATCCTGCCCATCCACCAGTGGCTGCTCACGGGCGACAGCTTCGGCGACCAGACCTTCGACTACGACGGCTTGGGCCGCCTGACCGCCCACCAGATCCACGGCGCCAGCCAGCGCTGGACCTACCAGGCCGCGCCCTGGTGGATCGAGACGCCCGCCACCACGACCGACGCCGTGGGCGGCACCCTGCGCTACGACGTGACCCAGGCGTTCCTGCGGGTCTCCGACGCCACCGCCTCGGGCGAGGGCGGCACCAGCGCGACCCACACCACCTTCTTCAGCACCAGCGGCGTGCCCATCCTCACCGAGGACCTCGTGGGCCGAATCCAGGGTGGGACCGCTTCGGTCCACTACCGGCCCAGCGGCAAGGACCTGGACGCGGATTCCTTTAGCGTGCGGACCCTGAACCTGCCTGGCACCGGCAAGGCCATGACCGAGCGCCGCCTCAACCCGTTCGGCGACGTGACCGAGGAGACCCACCTCGACGTCACGAACCGGTTCACCTACGACGGCTTGGGCCGGCTCGACACCGCGACCGACGTCACACTGGGCCGCACGCTGAACCTCGACTACGAGGTCGTTGCGGGGCAGGGGCCGCGGGTGGCGGTCGTGGACCAAAGCACCGAGGTCACCACCGAGACCGACTACGACATCTGGGGCCGGGTCACGGCGGAACGTCGCACCGCGCCGGACCCCCGCAACCAGACCTATGCCTATGACGCGCTGGGCCGGTTGGCGCGCACCACCGACAGCCAAACCGGCCAGACCGAAACCTACGCGTACTTCGGGACCACGTCCCTGCCGACACGGATCGTCACCGGCCAGGGGGGCACCAGTGTCACGACCGCCTACAACGTCGTGCAGGGCGGGGAAGGTCCGATCATCCATGGGATGACGGTTCAAGCCGAGGGGGAATCCTACGCGGAGCACCTGGTGACCGATGCGCTCGGCCGCGTCGCCGAAACCCAGATGGCCGATGTCGGCAGGGTGCGCATCGCCTACGACGTCTTCGGGCGGGCCACCCGCGTCGAGAAACTCCCCGAGGACCCGGCCAAGGCCGACGAGGGCGAAGACGGCGCCGAGCCCGCCCTCGTGATCACCTATGAAAAGGGCAAGATCACCGTGGCGGACGGGTTCAAGGACGTCACGACCGTGACGCGCTGGTCCGACCCGGCCGGGCAGACGGTGACCACCACGGTGTCCGGCAGCGGCGTCGACAAGGCGCGCGAAACCGAATCCATCACCACGGTTGCCGGCAGCCCGCGACGGCTGCGCGTGGTAACCGAGGAGAAGAGCGAAGGCCACACCGTGACCACCACGGCCGAGGTCAACGGACGGGGCGCGGTGGTCAAGGCCGGCTCGGGCCCGATCGAAGTGACCGCCGACGCGTTCAACAGCGCGGGCATGCCGACCCAGATGACGGTCGCCTCGACGCTGGGCGGCGGCCAGGCGAAACGGGCCCAGGCGGCCACGTCCGTGGCCTTCACGTACGACCGCTACAACCGCGTCACGGGCGGGACCAACGCCCACGGGCTGGACTGGTCGGTCGACGGCTACGACGGGCGCTGGCGGCCCACGGGCACGACCGACACCCGCGGCCTCAGCACCCAGCGCAGCTACGACGACTGGCAGGACACCCTGCGCGCGGTGACCACCACCGAGCCCAACCGTTCCGGCAACGAGACGCTGACCCTGTTCAGCCGCGAACGGGAGGGCCAGGCGGGCATGTCGCTGCTGACCGAACGCGGCACCTCCTGGCTGGGGGCGACCACCGAGGTCACGCGACACATCGCCAACGCGTCGGCCGGGGTCGACGTCACCCGCGACGGCAAGACCATGCGGGTCCGGCGCGACGCCGAGACCGGCCAGGTCCGAACGGTCGACGATTTCGAGAGCAACCGCACCCAAGTCGATCCCGAGCGTTTCGGCCGCCGGGTCCGGGCGACGCTGCCCGACGGCGCGGAGTGCGAGCTGGAGCTGAACGGCTTCGGCCAGCCGCGGGCGTTTCGCGACAACGGCGTGACCACGCGCGAGTGGGTGCGGGACGCGCTGGGCCGGGTCGACGAGGTCCGCACCCCCGACCGGGTCTACGACTTCGCCTACAGCGAGGAGAGCCAGGGGCTGGCGTCGATCACGGGCGGCCGGCACGACCTGAACTTCAGCAACTGGAGCCCGTTGGGTCAGCCGCAGACCATCGAGATCGGCGACGTGGCGCGGATCGAGGTCCAATACCATCCGGGCGGCCGGCCGAGCTGCGCGACCCTGACCCGCAAGGGCGGACTGCCGACGCAGATGAACTACAACGCCCACGGCGACCTGGTGGGCCTCAAGCGGGGCAACCAACCGCTAACCGAGTACAGCTACAACCGCTGGGGCGCGGTGGCGAGCATGACGGTGGGCAACGGCCAGCCGCTGCAGGTCTTTGGCAGCGGCGACAGCGCGACCGTCAACCTGCCGGGCGGGGTCACGGCCGACGTCGACGCCGAGGGCCGGCTGTCACAGGTGACCTACCCGGGCCTGGCCACCAAGGATTACGGCTACGACGGCCTGGGCCGGATGACCCGGGTGACGATCGGCGGGGTCCTGCTGCGCAGTTACCAATACGGCCAGGGTCGGCTGGAACAGATCACGGCGGGCGAGCCGGGCAGCGAAGAAGTCTACGTCTACGGGTACGACGCCGAGGGCCGCCTGACGAGCCTGACACGCGACGGCGTCGCCTGGGGAAGCTGGACCTATCCCGACCTGGCGGACCTGCGCCAACAGGAGGGACTGGCCGATCCCAACCGGGTCCAAAGCTACACCGACCCCAACGGAGTGACCCAGTCGTACGGCTACGAGGACGGCCAGGTCACCCTGATCGACATCGCCCAGGGGCCCAGCTTCCAGATGGCCTACGATGCGGGCGGCAACCAGACCCAGATCCGCGCGATGGGCATGGAGGCGACCTTCACCGAGTGGGCCAACGGCATGCCGACCCGGATCGCCTGGGGTGACGGCACCACCTTCGATTTGAGCCAGGACGAAAAGGGCCAGCTCGACAGCATCGCGGAGAGCGGTGGGGTTTTCCTGTTGGACCTCGACTGGGCGGACGTGCCCCGCGAGGGCCTGTGCAGCGAAGCGGGCGAGGCGGGTCCGCCGGACAAGAAGATCAGCAAGGTGACGCGCAAGGCGCCGGGCCTCGAAGAGACCTGGGAGCCCGCGTACACCGAGGCGCAGCAACTCCAGTCGATCCAGATCACGCGCACGGGCGGCCAGGGTACGGACACCCTGACCGAAAACTACGACGAAGTGCGGAACCAGCTTCTGGGCGGCCTGACCCGGGTGCTCAACGGCACGGTGGTGCGCGACGATGTCTTCACCCACGACGCCACGGCCGACCACCGCCGGGTGGGCAGCGTGGCGGGCACGGGCGGGGTCGACGTCTATGCCTACGATCCGGTCCTGGGCAACCTGATGCGGATCGACACCCGCGACGGCCGGGTTCGAGAATTCGCGTGGGACGGCTTCCGTCGCCTGACCGAGATCCGCGAGGACGGCCAGGTTTTGGGTGCATACGCCTACGACCACCAGAACCGCCGGATCCGGGCGGCGACGCCGGCGAGCGATGTGCCGTTGGTGTTCGCATGGCACGGCTCGCGGGTGATCGCGATCGGGCAGCAGCGCGGCACGGCGGAGGCGCCGCGCATCGCGTGGACGCACGCCATCGGCCAGGGCCCGCTGGGCCCGGCCTTCCTGAAGGACCTGACGGGCGGCGGCCACGACTACTACATCGCGACGGACCATCTGGGCACGCCCTACGCGTACAAGCACGTGGCCAGCGGGGCGGTGTACCTCAGCCCGCTGACGCCCTGGGGCGAGCGGGTCCAAAGCCCATCACTGGGTGTACAGGCGGGCGTGGTGCCGGACAGCGTCTTCGCCAGCGCCCCACTGGGCCTGGGCGGCCACCTGATGGACTGGGAAACCGGCCTGACGCAGATGCACCACCGCTACTACGACCCGAGCCTGGGTCACTTCCTCAACCCCGACTTCCGCGAGCCGGACCTCTATGACCCCACCACGGTCAAGGAGCCCTACGCCTACGCCGCCGGCAATCCCATCCTCTATTGGGACCCGGATGGTCTCGCAGTCGAATACGTTGGAAATGGGCGTGTAAAGATCGAAGCACGCGACATCTACGGTGTTCTGCAAACTCTGTACATGCCGCAAGAGCACTGGATCAAGCTGGTCACAGGCCAATCGGTGGGTTATGGCCATTACACAGGTGAATACTTCAAACTCAAGGCCGGTGCCCCGGATCTAACGACGGATCAAGGACAAGCGCTCTATAAGGTAAGAGCAAATGCAGTCTTGGAACACTTTTTTGGACCTGGTACCGAGATTACGAAAAGCGCGGGTGAGATCACTGAAGGTATCGGAATCACCGTAGTTAGTGGCAGTTTGCTTGTTTTTGGCCTTGGAGCTGGAACCAGCAGCGGATTCGGCTTTGTTCGAGGTCTCAGCTACACGGCCGAAGCAGGGCTTTCAGGGTACGCGATTTATGACGGCTCCATCCGTACCTATGAAGGTATTCAAGAGAGAGACGCACTCAAAACAAGTCTTGGAGTTGGCGAAACACTACTTGGAGGGCTAGGACTCTATGGCTCAACCCGAGCCCTTACAGGTGAATTAATGGCCCTAAGAGGTAATCCAGACAGCTTCAATGTCAACTTATCGGGGTTGAATTCATCCAGCAGTTCTCATGGTTTCTCAACTGAATGGAAAAACCTTCCCGGTGGTGTTCGAGTGAAAAAACGTGGAAATTACTGGATTAAGGAGGTAAACCCCAGCTCATCACGATTTGCTCAGTGGTGGGGGCGTGGTTCTCTCAACGCTCAAGCAAGGGCTTTGAGTAAACTGGAGGATTTGGCTCCTAGTTTTTTGTATAAAAACGGTAAAATGATAACCCGTGATGTAGGGGCATACGCTCCTGGGAATTTTTGGAGTACTTGGATGAAGGGTTCAGTGAGACTTCGCACACCTTTTAACGATATTAGGCCGCGCAATATTGGAGGGCCTAAGAATTTAATTTTCGATCCAGCTAAGCATCCATTGCAAGAAGGGCTCGAATGGTTTACTGCTGGGCTATCTGGATATGCCATTTATATTCTCGCAACAGAGGAGGATTAGTGTAAATGAAATGGTTAGTGCTTGTTTTGGGATTTATTTGGTATTTATCGATTGAAATTCACCGAGGAAGATCAAGAAATGGCAAGATTGATTCAGTACTGCCGTTAAGTATTATTGGAATAGCAGGGTTAATTATTTCAATTATAATTGCCTTGGTTATCTAACTTGCGTGCTTTAATAAGTAATACCATAACCTTATAAGGTTACTCAAACTCGGATCATTAGCTGAGGCTTCTTCAATTATTAAAATTCAGAGATAGAATTATTTAATCAAAAGATCAAAGGTTTTTTCTTGATTAATTTCTGAAAATAGGCCGTAGTCGCCCGAAGATAGATAGTTGTGGTCTTTATTTCGGAATGCTCTTGCATTTTGGACAACGCATAAATGTCGCAACCACTTTCAAGCATCATGATGGCAAATGTGTGCCGGAGCTTGTGGGCAGAAAAATTGATGTCGGTGGACAAATGGCGCTGGAAAACCGAGGCCTGAGCGAGGTGAATTGGGAGCGCTCCGCCGTTTCGGGCTATACATCTCTCCTTGCGGTTGGCTTGATCCAAAAAGGTTGGACCAGTGGCCAAATCGTTAGCGCCCTGACCAAGACTGGCACGGCAGGTCTAGTAGGGTATGGTATGTACCAAGGCCGCATGATCGGGATCGAAGGATACGAAGAGGGTAAAACCGGGAAGGCCGTTTACGTCGGTACTATAGCCCTATTAAGTACTTTTGGTGTATATCGTTCCATTCAGGCCCTCAACACAAATATCGCTCCGGGTGGGGCGTCTCTTTGGGAGAGTCGTCCGCCAGGTGTTCAAGTGCGGAGGTTTGGTGATTGGTGGGTAAAACGGATCAACCCCAAATCAAATAGGCTGATGCAGTGGTGGGCTCGTCAATCAGTCAACGCACCTGCGAAAATATGCTGGGTGATATGGCTCCTCAGTTTCAAATGAGAGGTGGCAACCTATTTGTTAAAAACGTCGGGCCTACTTCCCCGATGGGTATCGTTTCATGAATTCCCGTGTGTTTCAGCTTTATCTCAAAGGAAGCTTGCGTTTAATGACATTCAATCTCGAAATGTGGGTTTGAACGGCCAGATATTCGATCCAGTCCACGACCCCGTCACCGAACGCTTATTCTTGGGTTCACTCGGTGTTGATGGTGTTGGGACCTGGTACTATTTCCAGTAAGGAGCACGAATGCTGTTTGTGATTGGAGTGTTGATTATTGTTCTAGGATTTTCGTTAGACAAGATTGAGCGATTTCGACATTCATGGGCTCTAGGCCCTGCGTTTCCATGTATTTGCTTGGCAAGTGGTCTTACAGCCATTCTCATTCATTTTCAGTTAAAAAATATCGCTCTGGGGATTGGAGTAATTGCGCTCACTTTTCTGGTTTTAAGTTTTTTTCGAAAATAACTCGGCCATCACAGGTCTTATCCTGAAGGCTCGATGTGCACATCCAGGGTTGCCACATGACTTTCTTGAAGCAAAGCGGTGACTTTACATGGATCGAGGTCCATTACCATCTGGCGGCCGGCCGAGCTGCGCGACCCTGACCCGCAAGGGCGGACTGCCGACCCAGATGAACTACAACGCCCACGGCGACCTGGTGGGCCTCAAGCGCGGCAACCAGCCGCTGACCGAGTACAGCTACAACCGCTGGGGCGCGGTGGCGAGCATGACGGTGGGCAACGGCCAGCCGCTGCAGGTCTTTGGCAGCGGCGACAGCGCGACCGTCAACCTCCCGGGTGGGGTCACGGCCGACGTCGACACCGAGGGTCGGCTGTCACAAGTGACCTACCCGGGCCTGGCCACCAAGGAATACGGCTTCGACGGCCTGGGCCGAACGACCCGCGTGACGATCGGCGGGGTGCTGCTGCGGCGTTACCAGTACGGCCAGGGTCGGCTGGAACAGATCACGGCGGGCGAGCCGGGCAGCGAGGAAGTCTACGTCTACGGATACGACGCCGAGGGTCGCCTGACGAGCCTGACACGCGACGGCGTTGCCTGGGGAAGCTGGACCTATCCCGATTTGGCGGACCTGCGCCAACAGGAGGGACTTGCCGATCCAAACCGGGTGCAGCGCTACACCGACCCCAATGGCGTGACCCAGTCGTACGGCTACGAGGACGGCCAGGTCACCCTGATCGACATCGCCCAGGGGCCGAGCTTCCAGATGGCCTACGACGCGGGCGGCAACCAGACCCAGATCCGCGCGATGGGCATGGAGGCGAGGTTCACCGAGTGGGTCAACGGCATGCCGACCCGGATCGCGTGGGGCGACGGCACCACCTTCGATTTGAGCCAGGACGACAAGGGCCAGCTCGACAGCATCGCGGAGAGCGGTGGGGTTTTCCTGCTGGACCTCGACTGGGAGGACGTGCCCCGCGAGGGCCTGTGCAGCGAAGCGGGCGAGGCGGGTCCACCGGACAAGAAGATCAGCAAGGTGACGCGCAAGGCGCCCGGCCTCGAAGAGACCTGGGAGCCCACGTACACCGAGGCGCAGCAACTCCAATCGATCCAGATCACGCGTACGGGCGGCCAGGACACCGACACCCTGACCGAGAGCTACGGCGAAGTGCGGAACCAGCTCTTGGGCGGCCTGACCCGGGTGCTCAACGGCACGGTGGTGCGCGACGATGCCTTAACCCACGACGCCACGGCCGACCACCGCCGGGTGGGCAGCGTGGCGGGAACTGGCGGAGTCGACGTCTATAGCTACGACCCGGTCCTGGGCAACCTGACGCGAATCGACGATCGAGACGGCCGCGTGCGGGAATTCGCATGGGACGGCTTTCGGCGCCTGACCGAGATCCGCGAGGACGGCCAGGTTTTGGGTGCGTACGCCTACGACCACCAGAACCGCCGGATCCGGGCGGCGATACCGGCGAGCGACGTGCCGTTGGCGTTCGCATGGCACGGCTCGCGGGTGATCGCGATCGGGCAGCAGCGTGGCACGGCGGAGGCGCCGCGCGTATCGTGGACGCACGCCATCGGCCAGGGCCCGCTGGGCCCGGCCTTCTTGAAGGACCTCACGGGTGGTGGCCACGACTACTACATCGCGACGGACCACCTGGGCACGCCCTACGCATACAAGCACGTGGCCAGCGGGACGGTGTACCTCAGCCCGCTGACGCCCTGGGGCGAGCGGGTCCAAAGCCCATCACTGGGTGCCCAGGCCGGCGTGGTGCCGGACAGCGTCTTCGCCAGCGCCCCACTGGGCCTGGGCGGTCACCTGATGGACTGGGAAACCGGCCTGACGCAGATGCACCACCGCTACTACGACGCAAAGCTGGGCCATTTCCTCAACCCCGACTTCCGCGAGCCGAACCTCTACGACCCCACCACGGTCAAGGAGCCCTACGCCTACGCCGCCGGCAACCCCATCCTTTTCTGGGACCCGGATGGTCTTGCCGAGGAACCGGGTCGTGGCCCCCAATCACCACCAGGTTCAAGGGATTTTTTACTATATTATTTGCGCTACGCTCTTTTCTGGAAAAGCTCACATTCAGAGCGCTTTTACGAAGCGAGGGAAAAAGCAACCCAAGCCATTGCAGCCGCTCAAACCGCCACTCTGACTAAAAAAGATCAAGTGATTGCCAGCTTGGAGGAAAACCAAATCGAGGGAATGGAGCCTGGTTTTGAGCGGCTTTCTGCAGCAACCGATTTCTATGGAGACAGAGCCTTGCTTTGGGTATTGGGAGCTGGGCATGGAGGCCTAAATTTTGGGGAAAATTCTGTTGCTACTGCCAGCATGGCTCATAACGCTCTACTCCTGGGTGTTGATCGATTTGGAATTGTAGATCCTTCCCTTTCCAGGCAAGCAAGTGATGAATTAGCACCAATCGTTAGCGTGTTCGAGGAAAAAGGCGCTATTCCTGTCATTGTTGAAGGGGCTGCGCAACCCGTTGTAAAATTTGGCTCGAACATGATTCTCGCTCAGGAAGGCGACTTCCAAGCTGAATTTGATTTAGTTGCTGGCGGGACAGAGTTAGGTTTGGCATTGGCTCCTATGGTTCTATTGGGGCCTGAAGCTAGTGGTGCAGGTGTTCTTCCAAGGAGTGCTAATCTTAGTTTACGTTCGGCTTTATTTAATGCTAAAACAGGTCGTTTTGTGTTGCATCAGGCAATTCGTGATGCCAAAGCGTTTAAGCTCACTCAAGGAAGAAAGTTTCGTCAGTGGATATTGCAAGGAATTGAAAACGATAAATACTACTGGAATCTTGGACGTGCAGAGCGGGGGTTCTACATGAGAGGCCAGAAAACTTTTAGCGGTAAATTTTGGCGTAAAAATGAAGCCAAACTGGATGGGTTCACTGTCGGAAAAAGTGGAGAATTATATGTTTTAGGTGTAGTAGAGAGAGGGAAGTGGCTCAAGGCAAACTACCCAGTGCGAAGTTCTTCGATTAACCTCATTGATTTCGCTGCAGGAATTCGTACAACCATAGGTACAGGTCCTGATCCAGCAAGTAGGCAGATTTTAATGTTCCTGTTTAGAGTAAAACCATAAATGATGTAGCTGGAGGGGAAATGACTTTATTAGAAATGTCAGGGTGTGTGGCTGCAATTCTAGGAATTTCAGCGGGTATATTGATTGGGGTAATTAAAGGGTTCAATTTGATATGGATCTTCGCCTTCGCCGCAATAGGCTTGGTTTTGGGTTGGATCACAGGCAGCCTTATTGCACGAATTGTGGATGATTTTTTGGCAAAAAAAAACAAATCAAATAAAACGGACTAGCCTAAGATCTGGCCACTCCATTTGAACTGTTCCGAAAAAAAACGCCTGTTGGTGTGCTTATTGATAATTTAAACGGCGTATTGCCATGCCAAAGAAAAACTCGGCACTTTTCTTGGACCCTAACGGCATTAATCCGTATTCAAGATTGCCCGGATTCTTCCTGCTCCGAGGGTTGGGCTTCCAACAAAGAAACGTGACCGACTTCGGGCGAGGGCTCGGTCATGGATACCCAACCGCGATCACCTACCTGTTCCTTGGCCTGAATCTTGGAAATCGCGCGATCGAGCGCCCTTCGGAAACCGAACCGAGCACGGTCCCACACCTTGGCCAACCGCTCGATGGTGGCAAAATCTCCGTACTCGCCCAATAGTTGGGCGGCCGTCATGCACTCCTCGTCGCGACCGTTCGAGAGCACCTCGAACAGGAAACCGAGGACCCGTTCATCGTCGGGGCGACCGATGTACTTGACAATCGTCGTCCGCAACCACGGCAGATGGTAATAGGCGATTTGGTGGGGGTCGAGATTGACTCTTGTATGTCGCACAGCGTCTTGAGCACGGTTTTGGCCAGGATATGATTTTCCAAGGAGGACAGCATCAACGGAACCCCGATTTCCGGCGCGAGGGATCTGGCGATTTGAACGTGAAGGTAGCCGGTCACCGCATCCGTCGATGTAAAACCCATGCGCATCGTCGAAGGCGGGAGGCACTGGCCGCCAAAGACGCGCAGCAAGACGGCTTTCGGGTTTGGCGACCCATCACCTGCGCTGAGATCGAGTTTGGCGATGGCTTCCGGTGCATCATGCCGTACGACTTCCTGCAAACACAGTTGGCGGAATCTGGGCAGGGGATCCCACTGGATGTTCTCGATCAACGGGGGCAACAGCGGCCCCGATGACCAGTCTTGGGCGAACAATCGCTCCGTTTTTTCGACCACGCTTTGGAAAATCCAACGAACCCCGCCCACACCATCAAGCCCAGCAAGAAAAGAAACAGGAACGCCACCCGACGCCCCCCGAAAACCGCGAGCCCATCATCGGAACAGTCGCCCATGAATGGAACAAAACCCAGGCTGCCTGGCTTTTGCCACGCGTTGATGCCTGGGTTTTCTGGCGGGGAACGGAAGGGAAAGGGGCATCCCCGACGAGCCTCCGACTCAGCGAGCCAAGCCGCCGGCCACCAGCGATGCGGCCGCGGTCGGCGTCTCCTCCTCCGCCTGGCCCTCGCGCATGTGCACCATGCGGTCGGCGTGTCCGAAATAGGCTTCGTCGTGGGTAATCGCCACCACCGTGCGGCCCTCCGCCTTCAATGCGGGCAGCAAGTCGCGGTAGAAGTGGGCGCGGAAGTGTGGGTCCTGGTCGGCCGCGAACTCGTCCATCACCAGGATCGGCGCCGGTTCCAACATGGCCTGCACGAGCCCCAACCGTTTGCGTTGGCCTTGCGAGAGGTCCAAGGTCGACCAGCGTCCGTCGATCACCTCCACCTTGTGATCGATCTCCAGCGCCTTCAACCGATCGCCGATCGAGGCCGGTCCGTTTTCCGGCCCGTACAGCCGGTCGAACAGGTGGAAATCGGCGAACAGCGGCGCGAACAGGTGCCGGTGCGCGGCGCTTCCCGGGGTCCACGTGCGATCGTCGACCGTCAGGCGACCCGACGTCGGTTGGTACAGGCCCAGCAGGAGCTTGAGCAACGTGGTCTTACCGGAGCCGTTCCCGCCCACGATGAACAGCGTCTCGCCGCGACGCACCTCCATGTCGATGGGCCCCACCTGAAAGGGTTCGGCCCCCTCTTCGGCCGGGTAGGCGAAGCACACCCGTTCCAACCGCAGGACACGCCAATCCGACGGCGGCAGGGTTCCCAAGGCGTCCACCTCATCGGCGCCACGCGCGTCGCCCTGGCCGACATCGCCGGCCTCGGTCGGTGGTGACGAGCTGTCGCGTGCCGGCGTCAGGTGACCCGACACCGCGGGTTCGGCCATCGATGGCGGTTGGGGCCGAGCCAGGTCGTCGCGCAGGCGCTGGATCTTGTTCAGTGCGATGCCGAACCGATCCAATGTGGGCAGCAGGTCGACCGTCTGCTGGATCGCCGGGGTCAAGTACAGCATGACCAGAATCGTGGCCGCGAACGGCTGCGCCTCCAGGCCCAGCCAACTCTGGCCGGTGAAGGCGAAGAAGCCCAGCACGCCGTAGATCAGCACGCCGCTCACGATCACCGCCTGGATGTACTTCTCGCCGCCGCGCACGTTCAGGTCGTAGCTCTGTCGGCAGCGACCCAGCAGGTCGTCTTCGAAAAAGGCCATCCGCTTGGCGTCGTTCATCTTCAGCTCCTTGAACCCGGATAGCAGGTGATCCACGAACCGGAAGAAGTCGTCCTGGGTCCGACGGGCCATCTCCCAATCGTGGGCGGCGCGGCCGGCGACCTTGGTGTACAGTCCGCCGCCCACCAGAATGCAGGCCAAGATCAGCAGGAAGGCGGCCGGCGACAACCAGCAGAGGTAGACGAAGCAGGCCAAGACGGTGAATCCCGCCGTGAGCAGGCTGCTCAGGATCTCCGGAGAACGCGCCACCTCCGTCGTGTCTTCGGTGATCGAGGTGTAGACGTACTGGTTGGGCACCTGCTCGAAGCGCGTCAGATCGCAGGCGAGCACGCGCCGCAGGATGTCGGCCCGCATTTCGAAGACCGCGCGCTGGGTGGCGCGCAGCAGGGCGCGGTTGAACACGCGCGAGGCCAGGAGGTAGATTGCGATCGCGGCAGTGAAGATGCCGATCCGCGTCGCGTTGATCCCGCCGTGAATGACGTCGTTGATGGTCTTGATCATCAGGGTGTTGCACACACCGGTCAGCAGACTCAACAGCGCGACGAGGTAGATGCGCCCGCCCAGTTGGCGGTGCAGAAAGCGAAGCATGGTCATGATCGGGCCTCCTCGGCCTGGGATTCGCGGTTGTCCTCACCGGTACCGGTTCGGGCATCGGTGGATTGTCGGTCGGGCATGTCGCCCAGCATGGCAGCCTGGTCACGCAGGCGGCTCGTTCGGAACCAGGTGTCGAAGGGCAGCACCGCCTCGAACCGCTGGCGCACCCGGTCATCCAAGGCCGCGATCTTGAGCGAGTGGCCGCCTCGCTCGAAGAAGTCGTCCTCGGCACCGATCTCCGCGACCGGGACCTCCAGGATCTCGGCCCAGATCTGCGCCAGCGCCAGTTCCGCGGCGCCCGCCAACGGTTGGAACGCCTCGCGTCGATCGCGCTCCAGCAGGCGCCAGATTTGGTCGCGGTCGACTTTGCCGTTGACGGTCAGCGGAAGCTCGGCCGCTACCGCCCACGCCGTGGGCATCATGTAGGTGGGAAGCCGGCGCCGGAGCAGGGCCCGCACCGCATCGAGATCCAACGCTTCGGGGGCCATACTCTCGCGGGGGACCAATACCGCACCCAGCCGATTGGCGTCGGCCACCACGGCGGCGGTCGCTACCTCGTCACTGGCACGAAGGGCCGCTTCCACTTCGCCCAGCTCGATTCGGAAGCCGCGCACCTTGACCTGGAAGTCGCGACGACCCAGGAAGGCGAAGTCACCGCTGGGCAAACGGACGGCCAAATCCCCCGTGCGGTAGAGGCGGCTCCGGTGGTCGCCGTCCGCAGCGAAGGGGTTGGGACCGAAGCGTGACGCGGTCAGTTCCGGCCGCGCCCAATACCCGAGCGCCAAGCCCTCGCCACCGACCCAAAGCTCCCCTGGCACGCCCTCGGGCATGGGGTTCCCGGCTTCGTCGCAGACGATCATCCACATGTTGGCCATGGGTTTGCCGATCGGGGTCTGGCCGTGCAGGGGCACTTCCTCCGGCGGCGCCTCATAGAAACTGGTGTCGATGGTGGCCTCGGTCAGGCCGTAGCTGTTGACGATGCGGACCTCGCCGGAAAGTCGCTGGCGCCAGGTGCGGTAGACCGAAGCCGGCCAGGCGTCCGACCCGACGATCAACAGGCGCAGGTGGTCCAGCGGCAGGTTGCGGCGATGGACGTGTTCCAGCAGTGGGACCACCACCCCGGGAGTGCTCTCGAAAAGGTGGATGCGGCGCCGTGTCAGCAATGCGTACAGCGCGGCAGGATCGAGCCGCACCTGGTTTGGACACAAGACCAAGGTGCCGCCGTTCAGCAGGGCCCGGCCCAGGTCGCCGCTGAACACGTCGAACCCGACCGCGGCCATTTGCAGCGAACGGGCCGGTCGCCGACCCAGGTCGTAGTCCTCGCGCCAGGCGGCGACGGCGTTCATGAACGAGCGGTTGCCGACCAGCACGCCCTTGGGCACGCCAGTCGACCCCGAGGTGTAGACCATATAGAGCGGGTCGTCCGCGCCCGCGCGGCGAGGGGGATTGTCCACGGGCAGATTGAACCAATCGATGTCCTCGAGTGCGATCGTTTCGACGCCGGACGATGCGATCCGGCAGCCAAAGCGTCGCTGCACCAGGGCCAGGCGAACCTCGGCGTCGCGCAACATGAAGTGGATGCGCTCTTCCGGGAGCTGCGGATCGACGGGTACGTAGGCCGCACCGGTCTTGGCGATCGCGATCGGGGCGACGATCATCCACGATTCGCGGGCGGCCACGAAGGGAATCCGGTCGCCGGGACCGACCCGGAGCCTGGCGATCAACAGATGCGCCAGGCGGTTGGCACACCGATTCAGCTCGCCGTAGGTCCAGTCGCCTTGCTCGGTTTCCAGCGCCACGCGGTCGGGATGGGCCGCGACCATGGCCTCGAACCGCTCCGCGACGGTGGCCTCGATGGTGAACGGCCGCGGAGCGGGCGGGGTCGTCAGGCGTCGCCATTCTTCCGGCGAGAGCATGGCCAGTTCCGAAAGGCGACGGTCCGGCCGGGCCACGGCGTCTTCGACGATGTGTTCGAGATGCTCGGCCATGCGGGCCATCCGCGATGCCGAGTACAGATCGCGGTTGTACTCCATCATGAGGGCCAGGCCCTCGTCCAGGTCGTGGAAGCTCAGGGTCAGGTCGAAGTGGGCGGTTTCCTTGTCGAAGTCCACCCCGCGCATCTGCAGCCCCGCGCCACCGGCGTCGAATGCGTCGCGGCGCTCGCGCTCGAAGCTGACCATGCAGTCGAAGAGGGCGTTGCGGCTGGGGTCGCGCGGCAGGTTCAGTTTGTCCACCAGGCGATCGAAAGGATAGTCGGCGTGCTGCTGGGCCGCCTGGAGCTGGTCGCGGACCCGGTCGATCACATCACCGAACGCGTCGTTTCCGGCGAAGCGAGTGCGCAGCGCCAGGGTGTTCAGGTAGAAACCGATCTGGTCTTCGGTCCCTGGCTGGTCGCGGTGGGCGACCGGCAGGCCCAGGGTCTGGTCGGTCTGGCCGGTGTAGCGGTAGAAGAGCGCCTTCACCGCGGCGAGCAGCACGGTCAAGGTACTGCAATCGTGCTTTTTGGCCAATTCGGCCAACTTGGCGCCGAGCTCCGGCGCCCACAGGCGTTGAAGCTGGGCACCGCGGTAGGTTTGGACCTCGGGACGCGGTGCATCGGCGGGCAGGTCGAGCGCGGGTGCCGGGTCGGCAAACTGCGCGCTCCACCAGGACTCGGCTTCGGCGAGGGCGTCGGAAGTCAATCGTTCGCGCTGCCACACGGCGTAATCGCGATACTGGAACGGCAAAGGCGTCAACGCCGCCTCCGTTCCCCGGCACCGAGCGATGTACAAGGAGAGCCACTCCCGCACCAGGACACCCATCGACCAGCCGTCGGCGAGGATGTGGTGTATGTTGAACGTCAGCACAAACCGTTCTTTTGCAATTCGGTACAGCCAAGCGCGCCATGGCGGTGCTTGCGCCAGGTCGAAGACTTCGGCGGCGTGGCTGGCGGCCGTTTCCTCGATCCAGTGGGCATCGACAGCTTCCTCCACCATCTCGCGGTAGCTCAGTTCGGGAGCCGCCTCGGCGCCCAGCACCACCTGGCGGGGCATGCCCGCGCGGCGCACGAAGACGGTGCGCAGGATCTCGTGGCGGTGCACGAGGTCGGTCAGGGCGGCGCGGAAGGCCGCCACGTCCAAGGCGCCCTCGATCTCGACCGCGGCCGGGATGTTGTAGGCACGCGCGCCCTGAGGGAAGCGACTCAGGAGCCACAGTCGCTCCTGACCGAAAGATGTGGGATAGTCGGGTTGCTGGGGTTGTACCGGGATCGCCGTGCTGGTGGTCCACGGTGCCAGATCGGCCAGTTCCGCTTCGGCCAGGCCCGCGATGGTGGGATGGGTGAACAGGGAGCGAATGCTGATTTTCCGCCCGAACACTTCCTGGATGCGCGCCGAGACCCGCGTCACCTCGAGACTGTGCCCGCCCACATCGGCGAAGTGATCGTCGATGCCGAAACGATCGTGGCCCAGCACCTCGCGCCAGATCCGGTGCAGGTGGGCTTCGGTTTCGGTGCGCGGTGCGCGATGGTCGTCGCGTGGGATGGTTTCGGTTTCGGCCCGGAGCTTCGCGAGCGCCTTGCGGTCGACCTTGCCGTTGCGGTTCAGCGGGAACACGGGCAGGGGGATCCACACTTCGGGAATCATGTATTCGGGCAAACGGTCGCGCAGGAAGGTGCGCAGGTCCTGCTCGCTGGGGGGCCTGTCGGTTTCGAGCCATGCGGTCAGGCGCGCGATGCCTTGCTCCTTACGCACCATCACGACCGCCTGGCGGATGGCCCGATGGCCAGTGAGGGCGTTGGTGATCTCGGCCGGTTCGACCCGGAAGCCGCGCACCTGGATTTGGTCGTCGGCGCGGCCGAGGAAGGCCAGGTTTCCGTCGGGTAGCCAGCGGGCGCGGTCGCCGGTGCGGTAGAACCGGTCACCGTCGTCGTCGAGGAAGGCGGTTTGGGTGGCTGCGGGGTTGCGCCAGTAGCCCTGGGCCACGCCGGGCCCGCCGATGACGATCTCGCCCTCCGCGCCCGGGGGCACCAGCCTGCCCTGGTTGTCGCGCAATTGGATCACCACGCCTGGCAGCGGGCGACCGATGCAGTTGCCGGTGTGGCTTGGGGTTTTGGGGCTTGCTGGTTGGAGGGTGGGCGTTGGTGGTCGCTTCGTCTTTGGGTTTGGGGTGGATTCTTGGGTTGACGGCTTCGAAGTGTCGGCCCGGCGGGCCAACCTACAGGCTTGGTCGCTCTCTTGATTTGCGGGATCTTCGAGGTTGATTGCTTCGGGGAGGATCTGTGGAGCTTCGCATTTTTCGGTTTGCTTCTGTCTTGGCATTAGCGGTCTCGTGGCGCTGAACTCGAGGGCCGTGCAGATGATCGTCGCTTCGGTGGGTCCGTAGAGTTCCACCACTCGCGTTTGCGGGAAGCGCTCGGCCATTCGGGCGAGAAGCGTCATGGGCACTCGATCGCCGCCGGTGAACAGGATGCGCGGCACCATGGATGCCGCCTCCGCTTCCGGCAGGGCCTCGATGTGGGACAGCAGGCGGTCCATGAGGTGCGGGACCGCGTGGCATGCCGTCGCGTCCTGGAGCGCCCGAGCCAGGCGCTCCAGGTCCAGGACCTCATCCCGGTCCAGCATCTCCACGATCCCGCCCGAACACAGCGGGACCAGCAACTCGAACAGGGAAATGTCGAAGGCTTGCGGCGCGATGAAGGGCATGCGGTCGTCCGCCGTGAAGTCGAAGTTTCGGCGCGCGTGGCCGATGGTGTGCGCCAACTGCCCGTGACCGACCAGAACGCCCTTGGGCTTGCCGGTGGAGCCGGAGGTGAAAATCAGGTAGGCGGGCTGCTCGGGCTTCAGGGGTCGAGGCCGCACGGACGAAGCGGTGGTCGTCGCCTCGGCCGTGGTCAGCACGCGGTAGCGGTGATCGCGAAGCGACTCGGCGTGATCGTCCGTGGTCAACACCGCGCGCGGCCGCGCTTCCGCCAGTAGGCGGCGCAGCCGGTCGAGCGGTTGGCCGGGATCGAGCGGCAGGTAGATCCCGCCCAGTTGCCAAACGGCCCACATGGCCGCCACCAGGTCGAAGTCGCGGTTCAAGGCGACGCCCACGACATCGCCGGCACGCACGCGACCCGCCTTTTTGAGGAGCGTTGCCAGCAGGCTTGCGCGTTGGTGCAGTTCGGCGTAGGTGAGGGTCCGGTCGCCGCGAATCAGGGCCGTCGCCTCGGGATTTCGACGTACCCGCTCTTGCAGGACGGCGACGACGTCGCCCTCGGGCACGCGTACCGCGGATTTCGGCAGCAGGCGTCGCCGCAACAGGTCCAAATCGGTGTCGTCGAGGAAGTCGACCAGGCCGGCCGGCTGTTCGGGAGACGTCAGCAGGCGCGTCGCCAACGAGATCAGGTGACGCCCGAAACGAGCGACCGTGGCGTGATCGTAGAGGTCGGTGTTGAACTCGATCACGCCGTGAAGGCGGCTTCCGGTCAGCAGGAAATCGAAACTCAGGTCCAGTTTGCTGGTGCGGAACTCGGGTTCGATCGGCGTGACGCGCAGGTCGCGCGCTTCTTCCCCTGGCGCGTCATCCTGCTGGACCATGGAGATCATGATGTCGAACAGGGCGGCGTGTCCTGGCTGATCGCGGCTCCCGTCCTGCGCGGCCAGATCGTAGACCAGGCGGTCGAAGGGGTAGGCCTGGTTGGCCAGAGCCTCCGTCACCGTGCGTTGGGTCTGGCTGGCGATGTCCTCGAAGGGGAGATTCGTCGAGACCCGGTTGCGCAGTGCCAAGGTGTTGATGAAGACACCGATCTGATCGGCCAGGTCGGCGTGGTCGCGGCCGGCCACCGGCGAACCGAGCACGATGTCTTCGCGGCCGGTGTAGCGGGCGATGAGCACGTCGAGTGAGGCCAGCAGGAGGCTGAAGGGGGTGAGGTCGCGCTCGGCGGCGAAGGCCGTCAGCGTCGCGCCGAAGGATTCGGGAACCTTGAGCATGAGCCGGTCACCGCGGTGCGACTTGAGAACGGGACGCGGGCGATCGGTGGGCAAGGTCACCGGCGCGGGGGCGTCGGCCAGGAGGTCGAGCCAGAACGCACGTTGTTCGGCGAGCTGGTCGCCACTGGAGCGGTCGACGAGCCAGGCGGCGATATCCTTGAATTGCAGGCGCTTCGGTTCCATGGGCGGCGGCGTATGTCCCTCGGCACGCTGGTGGTAACGGTCCAGGACCTCGCCGATCAGCAGCTCCATCGACCAGGCGTCGGCCAGCAAGTGGTGCAGGTTGAGGCCGAACACCCAGCGGTCCGGGCCTTCCTCCAGCAGGACCGCGCGCAGCAGGGGCAGTGCGGCGATATCGAAGGGCGATTCGGCCAGCCGGCGCAGGACGGCATCCCGATTCTCCCCGCCACCACGGTGGATTTGAAGGAACGATGTCCGTTCCAATTGGGGCTCGACAACCTGGGCCGGTTCGCCGTCGATCTCGGGGAATCGGGTGCGCAGGATCTCGTGGCGTTGGACCACGTCGCCGAAGGCCTGGGCGAGCGCTTCGGGTTGGAGCGGGCCCTCGATGTAGACTGCGGTGGGCATGTTGTAGGCGATGCCGGTTTCGTCCAGTCGGGCAAGGATCCAAATCCGCTTTTGAGCCGGGGACAAGGTGTAGTGCGGCGCCGGCGCAACGGGTTCGATCGATGCCGCCCGCGCCCGGTGATCCAGTTCGCGGCGCACCGTGTCGCTCAGGTCCGCCACCGTGGGTGCGGTGAAAACCGCCTGTAGCGGCAGGCGCACCTGGAACAGCTCCTGAATGCGGGCGTTGAGCCGGGCGGCGATCAGCGAATGGCCGCCCAACGCGAAGAACGAATCGTGGGGACCGACGGCAGGTCGTGAAAGCAGCTCGCACCACAGCGCGCTCATGCGGTCCTGGATGCTCGCGTCGAGGGCCTCGGCCGTTTCGGGCGAGGGCTCACGGTGAGACACCGCCGGCTTCGGATATTTGGGCTGGGGTGGAACCGGTTCCGGGAGCTGGTCGGTCCATTCGGCGCGCAGGGGCAGTTCGGTCAGGCTCGTGTCCGCCAGGTCGGCGATCGCCGCCAGCCAGGTGGTGAAGGCCTCGCCCAGTTGGGCCACGGCGGCAGGCTCGAAGCGGCCCCGGTTGAACTCCAGGCGGATGCTTCCCAACTCGCCGGGCACGATCACCAGCGAGAGGTCGTAGTGGTTCCATTCCTCCACGTCCAGGTCCTCGATGCGCAGCTCGGTCTGCTCGGCACCGATCTCCTCGGGCGTCGGGTAACTCTCGAAGACCACCAGGTGGCGAACCAGGTCCGGGCCCAGCGGCGACAGCGCCTGAATCTCGGCCAGGGGGAGATACTGGTGGGCGTCGCGGGTGGCCGCCAGGTCCTGGAGCTGCTCGGCGAGCCGGGCGATGGTGCTGGCGGCCCCGACGGGACAGTGAACCGGCAGGGTGTTCAGGAAGAGGCCGACCATCTCGTCGGCCCCGGGCAGGTCGCTGGGGCGCCCGGCCGTGACCGCACCGAAGGTGACGGCCGGCTGGTTGCCGAGCTTCGCCAGAAGGGCGCACCAAACGGCCGCGCAGAGGTTGTTGAGGGTCAAGCGGCGGGATCGGCAGAAATCCTCGGCGGCGGCCAGGAGGGTCGCACCCTCCCCGCTGACCCAGGCTTGGGGTTGCCAATCGGCGTTCGTCCGGGCACGCAACGGGAGGGCGGTGGGTCGATCGGCCGGGGCCAGGTGTTCGCGCCACCAGCGGCGTGCCGCCTCACGAGGGCGACCTTCCAACCAGAGCAGGTATTCGCGGTAGGCCGGTACCGGCGGCAGGGCCAGCAGATCGCCCGCGGCCAAGCGGGTATAGAGATGTACCAGGTCGGAGAGCACGTGGCCCACGGACCAGCCGTCCATCAGCAAGTGGTGGAAGGTCCAGAGCAGGGTGCCGCCGCCCTCGCCGGTGTCGATCCAGGACCAGCGGCTGAGCGGTCCGCGCAGGGGATCGCCGCAGCGCAGACTCTCCTCGTGGGCGAACTCGACCAGGGCTGCCTCTGGGGCGGCCAGTTCGCCCAAATCCAGGCGGCGGGTAGTCACCGGATCGGCGGCCTTCACCACCTGCCAGACGCGGGGGCCGGCATGAGTCACGAACAGGGTGCGCAGTACCGGATGGCGTTCGTGCAGAAGACTCAGCGACATGTTGAGCGTGGGGAGGTCCAGCTCGCGATTCAGGCGGAGCCGCAGTTGGCTCACGTAAGAGGCACCGCCGCCCTGGGTTTCGCGTTGGGTCAGTGCCTGGAAGAGCATGCCTTCCTGCATGGGCAAGGCGGGATAGAGGTCTACCGGGCGATGACGCTCCTGGATCAGTGCCAGGGAGGCCTCGTCGAGCCCGGTGAAGGGCAGATCGGCGAGCGTCCAACGTGCTTCCGACGCGTTCATGCACAGCGTGGCGGTGTCTGCCAACGCGGTGGCGAACGCGTCCAGCAGGCGGCTCGCCCGCTCGGGACGGATGCGTTCCGGATGGAAATCGAGGAACAGCATCAGGCGGTCGCCGTCTTCGGCGGGGGTTACCCCGGCGCCGAATGCCCATTCGAAGGGGCTGCGATCACCCGGATGCTGTTCCGGTCCGGCATCTTCGAAGACGCGCGTCCCCGCGCCGGCTTCGAAGCGGCCCAGGTAGTTGAACGACAGGCTCGGCAGGGCCGGTAGCTTTTCACCGCCCAGGTACCGCAGGATGCCATAGCCGATGCCCTTGCGCGGTACGGCTCGCAGCACCGATTTGACGGCCTGCAGTGCTTCGCCGCGATCCTCTTGGTTCGCCAGGTCCAGGACGACGGGGAACATGCTGGTGAACCAGCCGACCGTGCGGCTCAGGTCCAGGTCCTCGTCATCGCTTTCGCGGCCGTGGCCCTCCAGGGTTACGGCCAGTCGGGATCTGCCTTCCTCCTGTTGGAAGGCAGAGACCAGACCGAACAACAACAGGTCGTTGATTTCCGTGCGGAACGCCCTGTGGGCCGGGCCCATCAAGGTCGCGGTCAGTGCCGCGTCCAGGGGCTCGCTCAGGCGCTGCTGACCGCCCACATGGCGGACAGGGCCGTCGTTGTCCACTACCGGGTTCTGCCAGCGGGGGAGTGCTCGCCAATAGGCCAGCTCCTCCTCGCGACAGCGCGGCAGCATGTTTTCGCGGAGGTGCCGGGTCCAGTACCCGAAGCTGGTGGGTACGGGCTCCGGCTTCGCGGGCCGGCCCTCGGCCAGGGCCGCGATCGCCGCCTCCACGTCTTCGAGCAGAATGCGCCAGGACACGCCGTCGACCACCAGGTGATGCGCCACCAACAACAGGAAACGGGCCTCGGGGGTTTCGATGTGGACGGCGCGGAACAGCGGGCCCTGCTTCGTGGAAAGACCCGCCTGGATCGCCGCGGTCGTTTCTTCCAGTTTCGCAGCGTCATCCAGGATGATATCCGACCAAATCCCCTCGGTCTCGTGCACCGGGTGCAGACTGCGATCGGAGAGCCGCGTCAGCGGGAGACCGTGATGGCGCAGTACCGCTTCCCAGGCCGCACGCAGGATCTCCGGCGCGTCGTCCGGACCCAGCCGCCACATCAGCGATTGGTTGTAGTGTTCGGGATGCAGCCATTCCAGGCCCAGGAACCAGAACTGGACGGGTGTCAGGGCCACCTCGGCCTTGTCCACGCGGTGGGCGACCGTCTTGCGCCGGGAAAGCTGTGGCGCCAATCGTTCGATGGTACCGTCGCGGAACAGGGCCTTCATGTCCAGCGCGAAACCGGCCCCGTGGAGTCGGGACCGAATCTGCAGGGCCTTGATCGAATCGCCACCCAGCACGAAGAAGTCCTCGTCGACGGGAACCTGGTCGTGGCCAAGCACCTCCGACCAAATCCGCGCCAATAGCCGCTCTTGATCAGTAGTTGCCGCGCGCGTACCGCGTTGGGTGGTGGGTTCCGGCAGCGCGTCGCGGTCGACTTTTCCGTTGACGGTCAGCGGGAAGCGCCGTAGGAAGACCCAGGCCTCGGGGATCATGTACTTGGGCAGGTGCTGCGCCAACGCCAGGCGCAACTCGGCATTATCCAGGGCCGCCGCCGTGCGCAGGTAGGCCGTGAGACGCGGCCGCCCTTCTGCCTGGCGTACCATGACCAGGGCCTCGTCGATGCCGTCCTGGTCCACCAGGTGACGTTCCACTTCGGCCGCCTCGATGCGGTACCCACGCAGGCTCAACTGGTCGTCGATGCGGCCCAGGAAGTGGAAGGTGCCCGACGTGTCGCGCCGGACCAGGTCGCCGGTTCGATAGGCGCGACGGCCGTCGGCCAGCGCGATGAAGCGTTCGGCCGTCCAGTCGGGTCGTTGCCAGTAGCCCTGCGAGACGCCTGGCCCGCAGATCGCCAGCTCGCCCGGATCGTCGGTCTCCAGGGGGCGGCCCCAGCGGTCGAGTACCACGGCTCCCACGCCCTCCATCGGATGACCGATGGTGATCTCGTCACCGGTGATCTCGGCCACGATGCAACCCACGGTGGCTTCGGTGGGACCGTACTCGTTGAAAATTCGCATCGCGGGGTTCAGGGCGCGCAGGGTGCGAACCGCCTCCGGGCTCAGCGCTTCACCGCCCAGAATGACGCGCGTCACCGGGGTTGGCGCCAGGTCGGTGAGCAGCGCCGCGTGGGCCGGCGTCAGTTTGATCGCGCGGGCCGGGCTGTCCGGCGCGAAACTGGCCGCGAGTTGTTCGTCGAGGTGCTCGCCGCCGGGGATGAAGATCGCCGCGCCGCGGGTCAGCGGCGAGAACAGCGTGGTCACCGTCAGATCGAACGCGGTGGAGGTGAACAAGGCCATGTCCGCTTTGGGCGCGTCGGCGAAGTAGAGGTTTTCGGCGCGGGCCAGGTACCAGGCGAGATTGGCGCGACTCACCGCCACCCCTTTCGGCGTGCCCGTCGAACCCGAGGTGAAGATGATATAGGCGGTCGTATCGCCGGAAACCGCGGCCGGAGCGAAAGTCGGCTGGGTCAGGTACTGCGAACCGTTTGATTCGGTGCACTCGCTCGGATCGAAATGGGGCCAGTCGGTAAGACCTTTGTCCGACAGCATGTCGCTGCCGGTCACGATCAGGGCGACCTGCGCTTCCTCGAGAATGCGGCGCATGCGGCGGGGCGGCGAGGCGGGGTCCAAGGGGACGTAGGCCGCGCCGCAGTACAACACGGCGAGCAGGGATTGAATCAGCTCGGGCCCGTGCGGCAGCATCACCGCCACGCGGTCGCCGGGGTTCAGGTCGAAACGGGCGCGCAACAGCATGGCCTGCCGGGTCACGCCTTCGGCCAGGCTCGCGTAGGTGGTGATCCGGTCACCGTGGCGAAGGGCCGGCTCCCCGGGGCCGATCCTCAGATGCTGGGCGAAACGGACCAGGGGGTCCGGGTCGGGCGTCCAGGGCTGCGAACGTGTCTTTCGATCGACCTGCGCTTTCGGCGGCCAGTCGCATGGGCGAAGATCGGGATGGGCGAACCAGTCGTTGAACAGGGTTCGCATGTCTTCCAGCAGGCGCGTCACTTTAGCCGGTGGAATCCGTGAACCGTCGAAGTCGGCCCGGAACAGGAAACGGCTGTCGGGCACCACGACCAGGGTCAGGCCGTAGTGGGTTTGTTCGTGGCTGAGCACGCCTTCGAGTCGCAGCCCGTCTTCGCTGTCCAGGAGCGCGTCGCCCTCGGGGTAGTTCTCGAAGACCAGGATGTGGTCGAACAGCGGCGTGCCCTGCTGGATCTCGGCCAGCGGGAAGTACTGGTGCGGCTCGACGCGGGCGATCTCCTCGCGCCGGCGCCGCAGCACCTCGGTCAGTGGTTCCTCGGCCTGGAACCGAAGGCGCACGGGCAGGGTGTTGATGAAGAGACCGATCATTTGGTCGATGCCGGCGATTTCAGCCGGGCGACCGGAGACGACCGCCCCGAACAGCGCTTCCTCGGCGAAACCCTGACGGGCCAGAACCAGACCCCAGAGCACCTGCACCACCTGGTTGGCGGTTGCACGGTGGCTGGCCGCGAATTGGAGAAGCCGTTCGCTTTCGTGTTCGGTCCAATTCTGTTCGTAACTCCGGCGGTCGGGCTCGGTGTGGGTCACCGTCGCGATCGGGGTCTTCTCGTGATCGCTCAGGTAGTCACGCCAGAACGAGGCCGAGGCCTCGTGGTCCCGTTGGTTCAGCCAGCCGATGAAACGGCGGAAGGGCGGTACCGGCGTGGGGTGCAGATCCCTGCTGATGCGCAAGCCGCGATAGGTTTCGATCAGGGCACGGAACAGCAGGGGCAGGCACCAGCCGTCCATCAGGATGTGGTGAAAGCTCCAAATCAGCCAGGCTCGATCGGAATCCAGGCTCAGGAGCTGGACGCGCAACGGCGTGCCCGCTTCCAAGTCGAAGCCTTCTTCTCGGTCCCGGTCCATGAAGGCCCGTGCGGCCGCGGCGGGATCGGGCGCTTCGCCCAGCTCGACGAGCGTCAGCGCCACACCCGTGTGCCGCGTCAGACCTTGGAGCGGTCGATCGCCTGCGTCGGGGAAGAACAGGGTTCGGCCGATCTCGTGACTTTCCATTACGCGTTCGAGACTTTCGGCCAGCAGGTCCACATCCAGGTGACCCGTCAACACCTGGCCGATCTGCTCCACGTAGCTGCCGGACTCGGCCTCCAAAGCGTGGTGGAACAGCAAACCCTGTTGCATCGGCGAGAGCGGGTAGAGGTCGACCAACTCGCGATCGGCCTGCAGTGCTTCCAGAGCGGCTCGGTCCAGGCGAGCCAGATCCAGATCGGCGGGACTGAGCCAGGATCGCGGTTGTGCACCGATTTCGGTCAAAAGGGTGTCGAGGGCCGCGACGAAGCCGTTCATCAGGCGTTGCATGCGGGTCTCGGTGAAGCGCGAGCGGTCGTAGGCCAAGCCCATCGTCAGGCGACCCTCCCGGACCATGCCCGAAAAGAACCAATCGAATTCGGGCGGGTCCGCCGGGTCGTGTTCCGGTCCGATTTCCAGCGGACTGAACCGGAAGGCCGGGTGGTCGTCGGCGTTTTCCGGTTCCTCGAACTGGCCGAGGTAGTTGAAACCGATGGCGGATTGGGCGGTTTCCAGTTCACCCCCGCTCTGCAGCAGGGAGAAGCCCAGGCCGCGCGCGGGAATGGTATGGCGGCGCTCCTTGACCGCTTCGATGCGCGAACGAAGATCGCCCGCGCCAACCTCCAAACGGAACGGGAACCAGGTGGTGAACCAGCCCAGGGTGCGGCTGAGGTCGGGGGCGCCGGGCTCGGGATCGCGGCCGTGGGACTCCAGCGTCACGAGCACGCGATCGAGACCTTCTTCGCGGCTCAGTGCATCGGCCAGGGCGGTCAGCAGCAAGTCGTTGATTTCGGTGTGGAACGGTTCATGGGCGCCAGTGAGCAGGGTGGCGGTCGTGTGCGCATCCCACTCGTGGTGGACGTGGGCCAGGCGAGGCCCGTCGTCGCAGTTCAGCGCCTCCGCATCCAACGATTCGGGGGGATCGGGAACGGGCTGGGCGACGTCGCGAACCTGGTCTTGCCAGAAACGGCGTTCCCGGGCACGACGGGTTTCGTCGAAGGTCGCTTCGATCCAGGCCCCGTAGGCGTCGAGACCGGGTCCGCGCGGAGAGGTCTCCGGTTCCTGCCCCAGGCGATGACGCTGAAGGATGCGGTGCAGATCTTCCAACAGGATGCGCCAGGAAACACCGTCGACGACCAGGTGGTGGGCGGCGATCAACAACCGGTCCATGTCGTCGCAGCGGAAGTGGACGAAACGCACCAGCGGGCCCTCTTCCAAATTGAAATGGCTTTGTACGTCGGCGGACCAACGCTGCGCCCGTTCGCAGGCGTCGGTGCGGCCACTCAGGTTCACCCAGGTCACGTCGGCGGCGCCATCGGCAATCCATTGGGTGCCCTCTTCGGCAGCGTCCGCGAATATCGCGCGCAGGCCATCGTGGCGCCGTACCAGGGCCGTGCAGAGGTGGGCCAGGACGGGCTCCTCGAACCGATCCACCAACTCCAACAGCATGCTCTGGTTGTAGGCGGGGCGATGGCCCGCGAAGGTGCGCAGGAAATGCGTTTGGGCCGGCGTCATCGCCACAGCACCGGAGAGAGGCTCGAAGTGGACCTGATCGTCGTGCCGGACGAGGCCGGCGGCCAGAGCGCCGAGCAGGGGTTCGCGGAACAGGTTGCCCACTTCCAGGCGCCACCCGGCCTCGTTGACGCGGGCCGTGATCTGGAGGGCTTTGATGGAGTCGCCGCCGAGCGCGAAGAAGTCGCTGCGGCTGGTGATGGTTCGATTGGGGAAGATCGCGGCGAAGGCGTCGCACAGGACTCCTTCCGCCTCGGTGGCCGGTGCCGTTGGGTGCTCGGCCGAGACGACAGGTTGGGGATCCGGCAGGGCCGCACGATCGACCTTGCCGTTGGTGGTCAGCGGCAGGCGCGGCATCGACACGAAGAAGGCCGGCATCATGTACAGCGGCAGGATCGTGGCCAGGTGGGTGCGCAGGCGTCCCTCGTCGGAAGCACCGGCACCCGTGACGTAGGCCACCAGGACCGGGGTGCCGGTCGGGCCCGGGCGCGCCATGACGGCGGCTTCGTCGATACCCTCGAGCGAGGTGAGGGCGATTTCGATCTCGCCGGCCTCGATGCGGTAGCCGTTGACCTTGAGCTGGTGGTCGTTGCGGCCGTGGTAGTCCAGCCGGCCGTCGACGCGCCAAGAGGCCAGGTCACCGGTGCGGTAGAGTCGACCCGCGCCGAGGGGATGTGGGCGGAAACGGGCTTCGTTCAAATCCGGGCGGTTCAGGTAGCCTTCGGTCAACGCCACACCGCCCAGCCACAGTTCGCCGCGGAAGCCGGGCGGCAGGGGACAATCGGCGGCGTCGAGGATCCAGGCTTCGGCATGAGGTGCCGGGCGCCCGATGGTGATGTCCTCGGGATCCTCGATTTCGGCGAGGGTGCAGCCCACCGTCGCCTCGGTGGGGCCGTACTCGTTGAACACCCGGATCGCCGGATTGAGGGCCCGCAGCCGACGAACCTGCTCGGGCAACAACGCCTCGCCGCCGAGGATCACGCGGCTCACGTGGGTTTGTTCGAGATGGGGCAGTAGCGCCACGTGGGCGGGCGTCAACTTGACAAGGTCGACGCGCCGATCGGCGAAGATTTTGGTGAGCAGTTCGTCCGCCGTTTCGTCGCCGTAGACGACCACCCGGTCACCGCAAATCAAGGGCAGGAACAGGGTCGTCACCGTCAGGTCGAATGCGGGCGTGGTGAAGAGCGGCATGCTTGCCGGACGGTTGCCGCGATAGGTGGACTCGGCCCACTGAAGATACTGGGCCAGGGCGGCGTGGTGGATGGGCACCCCCTTGGGGCGGCCGGTCGAGCCGCTGGTGTAGATCACGTAAGCGGTCGCGTCGGGCGTGGGATCCTGGAGCGGGACGGCATCGATGGCGGCCGCCTCCAGGTCGGCGTGCGTCGGCCGCCGGATGTCCGTCCCCATGGAGAATACGCCTTTGGGCGGCGCACCCAGGAGCAGGTCGGCCTGGCTGTCCTCAAGCATGTAGGCGATGCGGTCTTCCGGATAGGTCGGATCGAGCGGAACATAGGCAGCCCCCGCTTTCAGCACGGCCCATATGTTGACCACCAGATCCAGGTCGCGGTGGCCCCAGATGGCGACCCGATTGCGGGGACCGATGTCGAAGCGGCCGCGCAGGGCTTCGGCCCGCCGCGTCGCGAGCCGATCGAGCTCGGCGTAACTCAGGCGTGTCTCCCCGTATTCGACTGCGACAGCCTCGGGCCGGAGTGCCACCTGATCGGCGAAACGGGCCAACACGGTGGTTTCGGGGTAGGGTTCGGCCTGGCCGGAGGCCTCGCGCAGTTCCTGGATTTCCCCGTCGCTCAGGAGGCACGCGGCCTTCGCGGTTTGGCTGCCGTCCCGCAGCAGATTGCCCAGCAGGATGCAGAAACGCTTGGCGATTTCGCGTGCCAGCGCCGCGCCGCCCAAATGATGGGCGACAGTCGCGCGCCATTGCCAGACCCCATCCTCCTGTGCCGCCTGAAAGGCAAACGGTGCCTGCCAGGAGGGTTCCTCCAGCAGACCCGCTTGACTGTAGGTCACGGTCAACACGCGTTCCGGTGCGCCGCGCTCGTTGGCGTGCCAACAGGCCGCGAATGCTTCGAGCGATTCGGGAATCAGGCCCATGGCGTGGTTCAGCGCCTGGCGTTGGGTGGCCACCAACGCGCGGAAGGCCCCGTCCGGTTCCACTTGGGAGCGAACGAGCAGCGGGCCCTCGCGGCCTTCGTCGCGTTGCGCATCCGGCGATGGTGAGGCGATGACCAGGTCGCGGTCGGCACCCAGGCGGAACAACAGCAGACGCAGGGTCGCCGTCAACAGGCTGTATGCGGCCCAGGGATTGGCCTTGGTGACGGCAACCAGGCGTTGATTCAGGTCGTTCGGCAGAGACATTCCGAACGATTCCGGCGAAGGCGCCTCTGCTACGGAGGGTTCGTCCGTAAGCGGAACCGGCGTGGTTCCCGCCCAGGCGAGCTCCCATTCGGGAAGGTTTCGCAGAGATTGAATCAGGGCCAATTCGACGCTTAGCAGTGCATCCATGACTTCACATCCTTCAAAAAACGAGCGGTGCTCGGCAGCGCGGAGCGCGCATTAAAAGTCCAGCTCGAAATCGAGCTCGTCCGAGATCGGCGACTGCACTCGCGCAACCTGGATCAGTTGGGTGACCGGCGCCTCGGGATCTTCGACGATCCGGCTCAGCAGTTCGAGGTGGGCGCGCATGAAACCCTCGGCCGTGGTTTCCGAGAACAGCGCGGTACGGTACTCCAGGTCCAACAACCAGCCGTCCGCCGCGGTTTCGAGCGTCCAGGTCAGGTCGAACTTGGCGCCGCCGGTCGGCAACTCGATCGGCTTGGCACGGACCTCCGATCGTTCCGGCATGGCGACCTGGCCGTCCTGGTTCTGGAAGACCAGCATCACGTCGAAAAAGGGCGAGCGGCCGGGCTCGGCGGTTTCCCCGCGATCTTCGACCATTTGATCGAAGGGGTAGAGCTGGTGATCGAGGGCGCCCAGGACGTCGCGGTGCACGCGACGGAGCAGGCCGGTCAGCGATTCCTCACCGTCGAGTGCGATGCGCAAGGGCAGGGTGTTGACAAAGAATCCGACCAGGTCCTCGAGGTCCAGCCGCGGGCGTCCGGCGACGGGTGCGCCCACGGAGATCCGCATCTGGCCGCTGAGGCGGGCCATTGTCAGCGCGAGCAGGGTCAGGTGGAAGGAGAAATCGGATACCCCCAGCGTGCGTGCGCGGGTCTGAAACGCTTCGATCCAAGCCGGATCCAGCGCGGCGCGCACGTGGCCGCCTGCGAAGTCGGGTTGAGCCGTCCGCGGTCGATCTTGCGGGAGCTGGAGTACCGGCCACGCTTCGTCCAGGTAGGCGTTCCAGAAGCGCCAGAGATCGGCCCGTGGCCCCTCTTTCGCGCGCAGCCAGTTCGCGTAGTCCTCGTAACGGAGTTGTTGCGTGGCGATAGGACTCTGCGAATCGCCACTTTCCCGCCCCAAGAGATACTTCCAGAAATCCCGTTGGAGTTGCTCCATCGACCATCCGTCGACCACCAGGTGGTGGGCGCACAGCCAGAGTGCCACGACGCGGTTTTCCTCGTGGAGGATCAAGGCGCGCAGCAGCGGTGCCCGCGTAAGCTGGAACGGCTCGGTGGCCCAAGACAGCGCGCGTTCGCGGCGCCACTGGGCACGATGGCCCAGCGTGATCGGCGCATCGACCCGGTCGACCACGTGGGCGCGCGGCAAACCCTTCCGGGTCACGAACCGGGTGCGCAGGGCGCGGTGGCGATCGACCAGGTGCTGGATGGCATCGGCGACCCATTCGGCGTCGAGCGTACCTTCGAGTTCGAAGGCGGCCGTGACGTGATAGGCCGCAACCAATTGCCGGGTCTGGCTCAGCAGCCAAAGCCGTTCCTGCTGTGGGCTCAGCGCGTAGTCGTCTTGGTCCGGGAGCCTGGGGATGGGCGCCTCGGTGGCGTTCTCATCCGTTGAAAGCGTTTCGACCAGGGCCGCGAAATCTTCCAGGGCCGGTGTCTCGAACAGGACGCGTGGCGTCACTGTCCGGGCGCAGCGCTGTTGGATGCGACGGCACACCCGCAGGGCGCTCAGCGAGTGCCCGCCCAGCTCGAAGAAATGGCTCTTCTGCCCAGGGACGTGGCGCAGGTTCAGGATCTCCCGCCAGATGGCCGCGATCTCGATCTCCATCGGCGTCTGGGGAGGCCGCTGCGCTTCGGTCGTCGCGAAGGGATCGGGCAGGGCGGCCCTGTCGATTTTTCCGCTGGGCGTTCGCGGGAACTGGGCCAGCCAGTGAATGCGGTTGGGAATCATGTAGCTGGGCAGGGTCTCTCGCAGAACCTGTCGGGGATCGGGACCTTCGTCGCGGCCGATCAGATAGGCGACCAGGGTGCCATTGCCGTGGGCGTCCTTCGCCACGAGGACCATGGCCTCCGACACGCCGTCGATAGTCAGTAGGGCCGCCTCGATCTCGCCGCACTCGATGCGGTAGCCGCGGACCTTGACCTGATGGTCCGCGCGGCCCAGGTAGATCAGGCGCCCGTCGTTGGCGCGCCGGGCCCGGTCGCCCGAGTGGTAGATGGTTACGTCTTCGCGCGCCGGGTGCGGGGTGAACCGCGTCATGCTCAGCTTGCGCTGGTTGAGGTAGCCACGCGCCACGCCCAGGCCGCTGACGCAGATCTCGCCCGCGGCGCCGTCCGGTACCCATTCGCCGTTCGGACCCAGCAGGGAAATGGCCAGGTGCGGAAGCGCGTTGCCGATGTCGCTGAGACCGGAGGCCAGGGCCGCCCCGTCCAGCTCGCGGAAGGTCACGTGCACGCAGGTTTCGGTGATGCCGTACATGTTGATCAGGCGGCAGTCGGGATGGTTCGCCGCGAAGCCCTGCAGCGTCACGGGGTTCAGGGCCTCGCCGCCGAAGATGACGGCGCGCAGATTCGGAAGGGTCTGTGAAAAAACCACTTCTTCCGCGCACAGGGCGGCGAAGGCGCTGGGGATCTGGTTCAGGATGGTCACGCGCTCCCGGCGAAGCAGCGCGGCGAATGCGCCTGCATCGCGGGCGGTTTCGGAGGGAACCACGACCAGGGTTCCTCCGTGCAAGAGGGCGCCGAAGATCTCCCAGACGGAGAAATCGAACGAAACGCTGTGGAACAGCGTCCAAACGTCTTGCGAACCGAATTGGAAATGGGGTTGGGCGTGATCCAGCAGGCTCGACACCTGGCTGTCGCGGATCGGCACGCCCTTGGGTTTCCCGGTCGAACCCGAGGTGTAGATGATGTAGGCCTCGCCATCTTGGCGTTCCGGCATCTCGTGGTCTTCGGGCACTTCCTCGATCGCTTCCGACCAAGCGAGGCGCGGCAGTTTGCCGAGCGCTTCGTTCTCGGAATCGTCACCGATCCAGGCGGTCAGTCGCGCGTCCTTGGCGAAGAAGGCCAACCGCTCGGCGGGGTAGTCCGGGTCCAGCGGTACGTAGGCGGCGCCGGCGCGCAAAATACCCAGCATGGCGATGACCATTTCGCCGCGACGCCTGAAATGAAGGCCGACGCGCGGCCCGGGCCGGCCGCACACGTGGTTGCAGACGCATTTGCGCCGACCGACGCCGCAGCGGGTGGACAGTTGGCTGGCGATGCGCCGGCTGAGCCGGTCGATGTCGCCGTAGGTCCAGCGGCGGTCCCCATCGACGAGGGCGACGTGGTCCCGGTTTCGGGAGGCGATGGATTCGAAACGGGCAATCAGCGTGTCTTTGGGCGGTTCGAGCTGGGCGACGCGCTGCAGATTGGCGAGTTCCTCGGCCTTGCGCGCCGGTGACAACATGTCGTAATCGGCGATCGTCCGCGATGGATCGGCCGCCACCTGTTCCAGCAGGGAGGCGAAGCGTCTCAGCCAGCGGGTCATCGTTTCGGCCTCGAACAGCGCGGTCGCGTACTCGACGCTCAACCTCAGACCGGAGGGGGTCGGGGAGAAGTGGAAGGCCAGGTCGAACTTGGCCTGGGCCGTATCCAGCTCCTCGGCTGCGACCTCGATGCCGTCCGGCCCCAAGGCCGCCCAACCCGGACCGGCTTCCGTGTTTTGCAGGACCATGACCACCTGAAGCGGGGGAAGCGCCACGGGCGAGGCGGACATTTCGGTTGGGGAGGCGTTCTGGTCTTCCATCTCCTGGCTAGGGGCCAGGTCGGCGTACTCGAACGCGTCCAACGCATGTGTTCGGACCGCGTCCAACAGTGCTGCAAACGATTGATCACCCTGGACTTGGGCACGAAGCGGCAGAGTCTGGACGAACATGCCGATCATGGACTCCCATTCCGGTCGGTTCCGGCCTGCGTGGACCGTGCCCATCATGAGATCGTCGTTCCCGGTGTAGCGATAGAGGAAGGCGAAGGTGGCGGCCAACAGTGTTTGGAACTGCGTCGTGCCCTGGGCGCGTCCGAGTTCCGTCAAACGGTGATGGAGTTCGGCACTCAACTCGATCTGGCAGGTGGCGCCGGTACGATCCGGGATCGCGTTGGCGGATGGATCGGGGTAGGGCCGATCGGTTGGTAAGTCGAGTTTATCGGGCGGATCGGCCAGCGTGTTTCGCCACCATGCCGCCGCATCGCGACCTGCGTCGCTCTGCCTGCGGGCGTGCTGGTGGGCGGCGTAGTCCCTGAAGCGCCATGCCGGGGGTGGCGCGGGACGTCCTCCCGAAGACAGGTCGCGGTAGGCGGCCAGCCAATCGCTCAGCAGCAGGTCCAGCGACCAGGCGTCGGCGATCAGGTGGTGCAGCGTGACCAGGAGCAGGTGGTCCGCCTCGTCCAGAATCAGGAGCCGGGCGCGGAACAGCGGGGCCTGTGTCAAATCGAAGGGTTTGCCCGCTTCCTCCTCTGAGATCGCACGGGCGCGCAACTCGGCATCGTCGGCATCGCGCAGGTCCTCGACGCGCCAGGGCAGGACGACCGAGGGGGCGACGACCATGGCCGCCTCACCATGCACGTCGACGAAGCCCGTCCGCAGCGATTCCTGGTTGGCGGCGACCCGCGCCAGTGCGGTCGCCAAGCGGTCCCCGTCCAGTGGGCCGCGGAGCCGGTAGGCGCCCGCGAGCAGGTAGGCGGTCGAAGGGTCCTGAAGCCGCTCGTGCTGCCAGATGGCCTGTTGCGAGGGCGTGGCCGGGTAGTGTGCCGCTTCGGCAACCCGTTCGATGGGGGTGACATCGATTGCCTGGGCGGCATCGATCAGGGCGGCCTGTTCGGCGAGGGTCGGGTTCAGGAAGAGATCGGCCAGGCTCGGTGCGGCGGCGAAGTGCTCGCGCAAGCGGCCCAACAGCCGCACCGCTTTCAGCGAGTTGCCGCCGCGCTCGAAGAAGTGCGCCTGCGGTGCCTGGGCATCGGGCACACCGACTTCGCCCCAAAGCGCCGCGAGCTCGTGTTCCCGATCGCTCAGGGTTGCCGCTTCGGCTTCCGGTTCGCTCGCCGGATTGGGTATGGCGGCCAGGGCGGCGCGGTCGATTTTCCCGCTGGTGTTGAGCGGCATTTCGGTGACGGCGACCCAGCGCTGCGGCACCATGTAACTGGGCAGCAGGCGAGTCAGTGGTTGACGCAGTTCGGCAGCCGAGTGGCGCTCGTAACCTTCGCTCAGCGCGATGTAGGCGGTCAACACGGTGTCGGGTGCCGTGCCCTGCAGCAAAACCGCGGCTTGCGCGACCTCTGCTTGGCTTGTGAGGATGGCTTCGATCTCGCCAGGCTCGATGCGGTGGCCCTTGTGTTTGATTTGGTGATCGCGGCGGCCCAAAACGACCAGGTTCCCGCCGCCATCGCGGTAGCCCAGGTCGCCGGTGCGGTAGAGGCGGCCCAGCTCGGGGATCTGGGGCGAAACCGCGAATGCCGTTTCGGTCAAATCGGGGCGGTCGTGGTAGCCCTCGGCGAGGCCGGCACCCCCGATTGCGATCTCACCGCGTATCCCGGCCGGTAGGCCGCGTCCGCGGTCGTCCAGCAGATGGATGTGGGTATGGTCGATCGGCCCACCCACGTGGATACGGGACTCTTCTCCAGTAATCCGGGTGCAGGCCGACCACACGGTCGTTTCCGTCGGACCGTACATGTTCCACAAGACTTTCACATGTCGCGCCAGGATCCGGGCCAACGGCATGGGCAGGGCTTCCCCGCCGCACAGGACACGTAAGCCATGATAACCGCGCCAACCCGCTTCCAACAGTAACGCCAGATTGGCCGGCGTGCTTTGGAGCAGCGTGACGCCGCGCATTTCGAGTATGGCGGGATCGGCCAGCAGCTCTTCCCGGGTCGTGATCTCGACACGGGCACCGACGAAGGCCGGCAGCCACCATTCAAGCACGGAAATGTCGAAGGAAACCGGCGTGACGGCCGCGACCAGGTCGGATTCCGCCAAGCCTGGCTGGTGGGCCATGGATTGCAGGAAGTTGAAGAGCGCCGCGTGGCCGATGCGCACGCCTTTGGGGCGGCCCGTCGAGCCGGAGGTGTGGATCAGGTAGGCGAGCGCTTCTGGATCGCGGGGGACTTGCGGCAGGGATACGCCTGCCTGGGCAGGCAGGTCCTCGTAGCTCAGGATCGCACAGGGTGCTTTGTCGGGTCGGGTCTCTTCGGTGCAGACCAGGAGGTCGGCGCCACTGTCGGCCAGCAATAGCTCGCGGCGGGCGTCCGGCAGGTCGGACGTCAAGGGTTGGTAGGCCGCACCGCAGCGCCAGATGGCCAGCATCACCACGGCGAGGCGTGCGTCGCGCGGCATGGCCACCGCGACGATGGGATCGGTCGCTTCGGCCAGCATGGGCGTCAGTCGGGTCGCCAAGCGTTCGGCCGCCGCGACCCAGTCGCCGTAACTCAGGGTTTGATCGCCGCGTTGCAGGGCGATGCGGTTCGGCTCACGGCCGGCCCGATCGAGAATGCGGGTGAGTGGCGTTTCGTGCCGTGGAAGCGAGCGAGCCGCTGCATCGGTTTGCGGGGCGGGCGGGGCGCAGGCGGGTGCATCGATCAGTGGCGGATCGACCAAATGGGCTTGGGGCGCGGCCAACCACGCTTCCATCAGTGCGGCCCAGCGGGCCGCAAAGGTTTCGACGGTCGCCTGATCGAACAGGTCCGCGTCGTATTCGAGGTACAGAACCCATCGATCCGTTTCCCGACCGAACTGGAAACTCAAATCGAATTGGCTGGTGCGGTAGTCGGCCGGCTCCATCGACCAACCGGGCGGCAGCTCGCCGTCCTTGCTGAACATCGAAACCAGCACGTCGAACAGCGGCGAGCGACTGGGGTCGCGCGGTGGATTGACCCGCTCCACCAACTCGGCGAACCCGACGCTACCGTGTGCCTGTGCACCCTCCAATTCCGCGGCCACGTGCTTGGCAAGTGCGGCGAAGCCGGCCTCCGGATCGATCTGGAGGCGCAGTGCCAGCGTGTTGACGAAAAGCCCCACGATGCCTTCCCACTCCTCGCGGTCGCGGCCGGAGACCGGCGAACCGAAGGTGATGTCCGTCTGGCCGCTGTGGCGATGGGCCCAGCCGTACACGCCGGCCATCAGTACCGCGAACGGGGTGACGGCCTGGGACTCGGCGAAATGGACGAGGGCTTTCCACAGGGCCGGCTCGATGGGGAACGCCAATTGGTCGCCGCGGTAGGCGCGCCGGTTCGGGCGGGGCCGGTCCGTGACCAGGGCCAACGGTGCGGGCGGGGCGGGGAAGCGTTCGAGCCACCAGGCCAGGTCGCGGTCGCGATTTCGGGTTCGGGCTTGGCTCGTGTGATGGGCGTAATCGGCGAATTGCCGGGTCAGCGGCGGCAAGGGCGCTTGTGCGCCGCACTCTGCCCGATAGAGGTACCACCAGTCGGCGAGTAGCACGCCCATCGACCAACCGTCCGCGATCGTATGGTGCAGGTTGAAACCGAGCACCCATTCACCGGCGGCCGCGCGGATCAACAAGACGCGCACAAGCGGGCCGGTGGTCAGATCGAAGGCTCCGTGCATCAGGTTTTGGATGATCTCGCCGGTTTTGGTCCCGACGTCCGGATCTTCACACAAATCTATTGTCTCGAGATGAATGGCCGTGCTCGCCGTTCGAACGTAGGGGCCGCTGTCCGTAGATTCGAAGCGCGAGCCCAACAGTGGATGGCGCTGGCAGAGGGTCTGGAAGGCGCGCTCGAATGCCGCCTCATCCAGATCGCCCCGGAAGCGATAGGTCGCCGGCAGGTGGTAGGCTCGCGAGGCTTCCTCGAATTGGCTGAGCACCCAAAGCCGCTCCTGGTCCGCGGTGGCCTTGAAGTAATCGGTGTTCGGTGCGGATTCCAGGGCCGGTTCCGCATCTTCTGCCGCGGTTGCCGGCAGCGCCGACTCGATCTGGGCGGCGAGGGTTTCGATGGTCGGGTAGGCGATCAGGGTGCGGATGCCCAATTTGCGGCCGAACACGCGCTGGATGCGCAGCGCCACCTGGGTCAGCTCCAGGCTGTGGCCGCCGACTTCGGTGAAGTGGTCGTCGACACCGATGTCCTCGCGCTGAAGCACCTCGCACCAGATGTCGCGCAGTTTCGTTTCCACATCGCTGGCAGGTTGCTTGACGGCGCCCGCCGTGGTGTTGGCGGGTTCGGGCTCCAATCGGTCCAATGCCTTGCGGTCCAACTTGCCGTTGGGATCGCGGGGCAGCTCGTCGAGGAAGAACCACAGGGTGGGCACCATCGCTTCGCTGACCTTGCGGCTCAGCCATCCGCGCAACTGGTCGGGGCGCACACCGGCGGATTCGGTGGAGCCCTCGTCCCTGCGAACCAGGTAGGCCGCCAGTTGGGTCTTGCCCTTGGCTTGGCGCGGGGCGACGGCGGCAGCTCGGATCTTCGGATGGCTCGTCAAGTGGGCTTCGATCTCGCCGGGCTCGATGCGGATGCCGCGAATCTTGACCTGGTGGTCGGCGCGGCCGTGGTAGATCAGCAGCTCGTTGGACAGGCAGCGGGCCAGATCGCCGGTGCGGTAACGGCGGTGGCCGGTCCCGTCGACGACGAACCGCTCGGCGGTCAATTGCGGCTTGCGCCAGTAGCCGGGGGTGACTCCGGGCCCGGCGATGTGGATCTCGCCCACGCAACCCTTGGGTACCACGTTGCCGTGTCGATCGCGCAGGCTGATTTCGACTCCTGGCAGCGGCCGCCCGATGCAGGATTCACCGATGCCTTCTGCGGCTTCCGCACGCACGTCGAGCGTAGTGCAGATGATGGTGGTTTCGGTGGGGCCGTAGAACTCCAGCACTCGGGCTCCCGGGAAGGCCTGTTCGGCGCGGTCCAGAAGCTCCGCGGGGACGCGGTCGCCCCCGGTGAACACCCAACGCAGATTGTCCAGGGTTCGGTCCGGTCCCAGGTGGTTCAGGATTTGGTCCAGCAGAACGGGCACCGCGTGGAAGGCCGTCATGCGTGCAAGGGCCGCGACCAGGTTGTCCAGGTCGAGCAGATCCTCACGGGTCAGGACTTCCAGGGCCGCACCGCGTGTCAGCGGCAGGAGCAGCTCGAACAACGAGATGTCGAACGCGTGGGAAGCCAACCACGCCATGCGCGGTTCCGGGCCGTTCTCGATGGTGAGCGCGGCGGTGGCCGCACCCAGGGTGTGCCCGAAGTTGGCGTGGCTGACGGCGACGCCCTTGGGGACGCCGGTCGAGCCGGAGGTGAACATCAGGTAGGCGGTGTTTTCGGGGTTCGGTTCGCGCCAGGGGAGCGGTTCCAGTGCGGCCGCGGCAGCCCACCAATCGTCGAGGCTGGTCACCCGGCGGCTGGGGCTCTGAACTCGGGGGAGCCAGGCGTCGTCTGCCAGCACGTGACGGGGCCCGGCCTCGCGCAGGAGCAGGCGAACCCGATCCTCGGGATAATCGGGATCGATGGGAAGGTAGATCGCGCCGCTGCGCAGGAGCGCCAGGATGGCGGCGGGCAGGCGGGCGTCGCGCGGGGCGAGCAGGGCCACCGGTTGGCCCGGTTTGAAGCGCGGAAGGCGGGTCAGGGCACGTGCCAAGCGCCCGGAAAATTGATCCAACTCGGCGTAACTCCAGCTTTCACGGCGGAAATGCAGCGCCGGGCGATCGGGGTACCGTTCGGCTGTCGCGATAAAGGCGCCGATCGGACTGACGGGCTCGTGCAAATCCTTCTCTCCGGCTTCCGAGAGGGGCGCGCGTAGGGTGGAGAGCTCTTCGGGGGGAGCCAGTGCCAAGGTCCGGTGGTCGGGCCGGTCGGCCGTGGCCATGTGGTCCAGAATGCGGATCAGGCGACCGCCGAACCGGTGCGCGGTTTCGGGATCGAACAGGTCGCTGTTGTACTCGATCGAGAACTGCCAGATGTCCCCGGCGCGAAGGAAGTCGAAGCTCAGGTCCAGTTTGGCCGTGTCGAAATCGGTCTCCACGGTGCCGACGGTCAGGTCTCCCAGTCGCTCGGACAGGTGGCGTTCCTGTTCGACCAGCGAGAGCATGACGTCGTAGAGCGGTGAGCGACTAGGGTCCGGTGCGTGAGCCAGGTCGGCGACCAGTTGATCGAAGGGATAGGCGCCGTGCTCGAAGGCCGCCAGCGCGGTCTGGCGAACGCTCGCCAACAGGTCGTCGAACGAGGTGTCGTCGTCGAACCGGGTGCGCAGGGCCAGGCTGTTGATGAACAGGCCGATGTGGTTGTCCAGGTCGGGATGGGGTCGCCCGGCGGCCGGCGTACCCACGACCAGGTCGGTCTGGCCGGTGAGCCGGTAGAGCAAGATCTTGAGCCCACAAAGCAAGCCGATGAACGGGGTGACGCGGCGGTCGCGACAGAAGCCTTCGAAGCGGTCCATCAGGTTGGCGGGCAGCGGAATGGCGACACTGCTACCGCGATAGGTTTTCAAGGGAGGCCTGGGTCGGTCGGTGGGCAGTTCCAGGCGGGCCGCCTCGTCCGCGAACTGGGTCTGCCAAAAGTCCCGTTGCCGCTGGCCGATGTCGCCCGACATGACCGCTTCGAACCACACCGCGAAATCGCGGTACTGGAAGGGCAGAGGCGGCAGGCCTACCTCGGTTCCCTGGCCGAGCGCGGTGTAGGCGGCGCCGATGTCGCGGAACAGGATGTCCATGGACCAGCCGTCGGCGATGATGTGGTGCAGCGTGAACAGCAGCAGGTGTTTTTGTTCGGCCAGCACCAGCAACGTCACGCGGAACAGCGGCGCCTGGCCGAGATCGAAGGCGCGGTTGGCTTCGGCGTAGGCGTGCTCGCGTGCGGCGGCCATGGGATCGGCCGCGTCGGAGAGATCGATTCGCGGCAGGTCGACGACGACCTGGGGGACCACCATCTGGCGGGGTGCGTCCGCGACCGTGACGATCCCGGTTCGCAGGCTTTCGTGGCGGGCGACGGTGGCGTTGATGGCGCCTTGGAGGCGCGCCACGTCCAGCGGGCCTTCGAGCGTAAAGGCGCCTGGCACGTTGTAGGCCTCCACCGCCTCCATTTGGTGAAGGATCCACAGGCGGCGTTGGCTGAACGAAACGGGATAGTGATCCGCCTCGGGCTGGGCCACGATGGGCGGTAACGCGGTCGAGACCTGGCGCTCGTCGAGCAGGTCGGCCAACGCCGCCACGCTGGAATGGGCGAAGAAGTCGCGCGGGCTGAGGTCGTAGGCCAGCTCCTGGCGGATGCGGCCCAGGCAGCGCAGCGCGAGCAGGGAGTGCCCGCCGGCCTGGAAGAAGTCGAGGTCGATGTCGTGCCGATCGGGATCGCGCTGGAGCAGGTCGGCGAAAATCGACCAGAGTGCGGCGTCCAAGTCGTGGCGCGGCCCGCGACCGCCGCCATCGGCCAGGGGCGCTTCATCCCTGAGTCGCAGCGCGGCTCGGTCGATCTTGCCGTTGACGGTCAGCGGCAATTGGTCGAGCCACTGGAATCGCGCCGGAATCATGTATTCGGGCAACTTCGCGGCCAGATGGTCGCGGAGCGCCTGCGTGTCTTGGTCTTCGGAAAGGTCCTCTCGGTTTGAGACCAGGTAGGCGCACAACCAGCTCTGGCCGGAGGCGTCGGGGCGGGCGATCACGGCCGCGGCACGTACGGTTTCGGCCGTCGACAGGGCCGCTTCGATCTCGCCGCATTCGATACGGTAGCCGCGTACCTTGACCTGGGCGTCGCCGCGGCCCAGGAAGACCACGTCTCCCGACGGCAGGACCCGGGCCAGGTCGCCGGTAGCATAGCTCCTTCCGAGTTCGGGGAGTTCGCGAAAACGCTGGGCCGTGAGATCGGCTCGCGACCAGTAGCCCTCGGCCACCGCGGCACCGCCGATGAAGAGTTCGCCGACGGCATCGGTCGGCAATGGGTTGGCTGCTCGATCCAGCACGAGCATGTGGTTGTTGGCGAGCGGGCGCCCGATGGGAACCTGGCCCGTCTCGGGCAGGTCGGCGAGGCTGCGAATCTCGAAAAAGCAGGTGTCGATGGTGGCTTCGGTGACGCCGTAGCTGTTGATTAGCCGGCACTCGGCCGGCAGCAGCTCGCGGGCGAAGCGGGCGTCGGCCGCGGACCAGGTATCGCTGCCCACGATCAACAGGCGGAATTGCGGAAGACCCAGCCGTTGTTCGGCCATCCAGTGCAGCAGCGGCATGACCAATCCGGGCGTGCCCTCGAAGAGCGTGACGCGGTGAGATGCCAGTAATTGGAAGAGGGCCGGCGGATCCAACCTCACCTGCTCGTCGCAAATCACCAGCGTACCGCCCACGGGCAGTGTGCGAGCGAGATCGCCGGTGAACACGTCGAAGGCGAATCCGGCCACCTGGAGCGCGACGGGTGGCGTGGCGTCCAGCTCGTAGGCGCTGCGCCAGGCCGCGATCTGGTTGGCGAGGGCGCCGTGGCCGACGCAGACCCCTTTGGGGCGACCGGTGGAACCCGAGGTGTAGACGAGATAGGCCGTGTCCTCGGGCTGGGTTGCGCGTGGCGGGGCCTTCTCGGAGGAATCCTCCAGGACCAAATCGTCCAAGTCGAGTTGGGTACCTTCATGGGCGAACGCCGTGGCGTTCTCGACCAGGCACAGAATCGCTTCGCAATCGGTCGCGATGAACCGAAGGCGTTCCTCGGGCGAGGCCGGGTCCAAGGGGACGTAGGCCGCGCCGGTCTTGGCCACGGCCAGCACGGCGAGCGGCATGCGCACGGTTCGGCGCACACAGATGGCCACGCGGTCTCGGGGCGTGACGCCCGCCGCCTCGATCAGGTAATGGGCGAGGCTGTTGGCGGCGCGATCCAGGGCGCCGTAGGTCCAATGATCGGCACCGTCGATGACCGCGATCGCCTCGGGTCGCTCGGCGACCTGGGTTTCGAACAGGTCGAGCAGGGAGCCTGCGTGGGCAACTCCGAGCAGGGGCCCTTCGAGGATCAGCGGCCTAGGGGTCAGGGCCAGGTCGTCAAGGCGAAGGCTGTCGTCGGCCAGGACTTGGTCGGCGAGGAAGGTCAACTGGTCGGCGATGGCGCTCACGGCGGCATTGTCGATGCGGTTGGCGTTGGTTTCGAAGACCAACTCCAGGTCTTCACCGGGGTGGAACGAGAGGTTGAAATCGTAGGGCGTTTGTTCGAAGCTCTCCCAGGAACCGAGTCGCAGACCCAGCCGATCCATCAGGGCGTCCATGCGCCGCGAGACCGGGTAATTCTCGAAGACCAGGATGTGGTCGAACAGGTTGCGACCCAAGGGATGGCGCGCGAGGATCTCGTGGAGCGGGACTTGCTGGTGGGGCGTGCCCGCGTTCATCTGCTCGGCGAGATCCGCCGCCAGATCGGCGAAGGACCGAGCGCCGTCGACCCTGACTCGAACAGGCACGGTGTTCATGAACAGGCCGACCATGCGAGCCATGGCGGGGACTTCCGCAGGGCGACCGGAGACCACGGTTCCGAACAGGACCTCTTCGGCGTGGTTGAACTTGGCGAGCCAGACCGACCAGAGTGCCTGGACGAGATTGAACAGACTGATGTCGTGATCCGCCGCCCAGGCGCTCAGCGCGGCAGTCCGCTCCTGGCCGAAGCGGCGACTGGTGCGGGACCAGGCGTACGCCTCCGTGGCCGGACCCCTGACGGGCGAAGTCTGCTGCGTCGCGCCGTCCAACAGGGCTCGCCAGTAGGCATGTGAGCTGTCGTGGTCGCGGCGTGCCAACCAGCGGAAGTAGGGGCGGATGGCGGGATCGGGCTGGAGCTGGGGGCGGTGGCCTTCGACCAGGGCCGCGTAGCGCTCGAAAAAGGTATGGGTCAGGATGCCCAGGCACCACCCGTCCATCAGGATGTGGTGGAAGCTCCAAATCAACCAGGCGCGGTTGTCGTCGAAGGTCAGCAGGGTCATGCGCATCAGCGCCCCCTCGCAGAGGTCGAAGCGATCGGCGCGATCGCGTGCCTTGTATGCTTCCACCGCTTCCGGATCGTAGGTGCCGAGATGGTGGTGGCGGAATGCCGGCCCACCTTCGGGCAACACCAGTGCGATGGGGACCCCCGTTTCGGGTTCCACGTAACGGGTTCGCGTGACCGGATGGTGCGCGCCCAGGAAGCGAACGGCGTCGGCGCAGTGCGTCACATCGACGGGACCCTCCAGCAGGTAGGCCGTCTGTTCGAAGTAGGTCGCATCCGTGGACCAGCGACTCTGGAAGTAGATGCCCTGTTGCATGGGTGTCAGCGGCAGGATGTCGACGGGCCGGTGCGCGTGGCAAAGCTCGGCCACCGTGGATCGCGGCAGGTCGGCATGGGTGAAGTCCGAAGGGGTGCGCACCGGCGTTTCGATCGAGGCACACTGGATTCGGATTCGTTCGAGGCAGGTTTCCAGGGCCGCGAGAGCGCCGCTAATGGCTTCTTCCCCGAAATCGCCCTCGTGCCAGGTCAGCTCCAGACGGCACTGGCCTTCGTGGATCCAGCCGATCAGGTCGAGGCGGTGCGGGCGCCGGGCTTCGTCGGCTTGGATGGGGCCGACCGGCTCCCGCACCAATCGGAACGGGCCGCTCTCGTCGCCGCCGTCGAACGAGCCCAGGAAATTGAAGGAAATTTGTGCCGGTTGCGGATCCTCGAGCGGGTCTTCTTCCAGCCAACGCAGGACACCGTAACCGAGGCCCTTGTCGGGGATGCGGCGCAGGGTCTCCTTGGTGGTGATCAGGTGCTCCGCGAGGTCGTCGGTGTCGGGTCTCTCCAGTACGACCGGATAGAGCGCGGTAAACCATCCCACGGTGCGGCTGGAATCGACGTGACCGCTTTCGTCGCGACCGTGCCCTTCCAGGTGGAGCTTGAACCGGGACCCGCCGGTGAGTTCGTGCAGCGCGTCGAGGAAGGCGGTCAACAGCAGGTCGTTGATGTCGGTGCCGTAGGCGCGGTGGATGTCGCCCATCAGCGCACGCGTCAGGACTTCGGGCAGGTTGCGCCCAAGGGTCCGTTGATGCGCCACGGTGGGCGCTTCGTCGTTCTCGAAGCGGTAGGCGGGCAGCGCCAGTTGGGTCTGCCAGTAGGTGCGGTCCAGGCGAAATGTGTCGAGCCGGTTGCGCAGAGCCCGGGTCCAGGTCGCGAAGCTCTGGGTTCTGGCGGGAGCGGCGGTGGGCAGGCCGCGGCGGTGGATGTGGTAGCGCGCCGCGAGGTCCTGGAGCAGGATGCGCCAAGAGACGCCGTCGACAACGAGGTGATGGGCCACGACGAGCAGGCGTTGCCGCTGCCCGTCCTCGAACAGATGCCAGCCGATCAGGGGACCCTTGGCGAGATCGAAGCGCGTCTGGCACTCGGTCAACAGGGTCGTGTCGAGATGGGTGGCGTCGCCGACCTGGTGGCGTGTCAGCGCCGGAGGGTCGTTCCGGTGACCCGAGATTTGCCGGAGTGGCTCGCCTTCGAAGCGGACCCGCAATTGATCGTGGTGGGCCCAGAGATCGTAGATCGCGGCCTGGAGCGCCGCCGTGTCGATCGGCTCGTGCGGGGCCACCATCACCGCCTGGTTGAAGTGGTGCAGCGGTTCTCGGCCGCTTTCGAAGAACCACCGCTGGATCGGCGAAAGCGAAATGGTGTCGCCGGTTTCCTCCGTTGCGTCGGCACTGTCGACGCGGCGCAAGCGCAACGCCAGTTCCCGAATGGTGGGCGCTTCGTAGAAGTCGCGCACCGTGAGCCGCAATCCGGATTCGTTGAGGCGGCCGGCCACCTGAAGGGCCTTGATCGAATCGCCACCGGCGTGGAAAAACGATTGGGCCACGCCGTTGGGGGCCTCGTCAAGCACTTCGCACCAGAGGTCGAACAGCCGTTGCTCCATTTCCGATGCAGGGTTTTGGGCGGGCTCGCGCGATTCCCGAAGCATGGCGTGCAAGCGGTCGTGGTCGATTTTTCCGTTGGGCGTCAAGGGCCATTGGGTTAGCAGCAGGACGCGCTGGGGCAGGGCGAAATCGGGGATGCGCTGCGCCAGGCGCCGGCGGATCTCGGCTTCGTCGCCGGTACCGAGGGCGAAGGCCCAGGCCTGGCCGTCGCGGGCCTGGATCAGGGCATCCGCATAGCCGAGGTCGTGCAGCGCCGCTTCCAGCTCACCGGTCTCGATGCGGATCCCGCGCAATTTGAGCTGGCGATCGCGGCGTCCGAGGAAGACCAGGCGCCCGTCGGGCAGGTACCGCCCCAGATCGCCGGTGAGGTAGACCCGCGCTCCCAGTTCCGGCTGGATGACGAAGGCCTTTTCGGTCGCTTCCGGCTGGCCGAAGTACTGCAGTGCGAGCCCGGGTCCGGAGATGGCCAATTCACCCGTTGCGCCGGGTGGGAGCAGGCGCCCGTCGGGGCCCAGGATCAATACGCGTGTATGGCGGACGGGCGTGCCCATCGGAATCGTCGACAGGTCGGCGTCCCGGGGCGAAAGGCGGCCCAAGGCCACACAGACCGAAGCCTCCGTGGGGCCGTAGGCGTTGATGTAGGTCAGCGACTGGCTGTAGTGCGCCACCTGGGCCGGTCGCGGCGCCTCGCCGGCGGTGATCAGCACGCGCAAATGAGGGAAGGGGCGGTTGTCGAGCGAGGCCAGGAAGGCGGGAGGCAGGGTGGCGACCGTGATTGCCGCATCGTCCATATAAGCGGAGAAGGCGGATGTGTCCATTTTGGTGGAATCGTCGATCAGGTGCAGCGCGGCGCCGGCATGCAGGGCCAGGAAGGTTTCGTAGAGCGAGGCGTCGAAGCCCAGGGGGGCGAAAGCCAGGCAGCGGTCCTCGGCCGTGATGGACAGCCGGGCGATTTGGTCCGCGACCATGTTGACGAAACCGCGATGGCTCAGCAGCACGCCTTTGGGGCGCCCCGTCGAGCCCGAGGTAAACAGCAAGTAGGCCGGGTCTTCGGGCGCGACTTTGGTCTCCAGCGATCGTACCGGGGGGTCGTCGGCATGCGTCGCGTACCATGTCGCGAACGGGCAGGTGGTGTACCCGGAAGGTTCCGTCCCGTCGCCGCACAGGACCAGCACGGGTTGGGCGTCCTCCAGGATCATGTCGCGACGTGCGGCCGGGTAGCGGGTGTCGACGGGTACATAGACCGCGCCCAAGCTGAAGATGGCCAGCATGGCCGTGACCGCTTCGGGCGAGCGCGGCATCAGGACCGCCACGTGATCGCCTTTGTCGACGCCGTAGCGGGTGCGCAGGTGTTGCGCCGCCCCATGCACTCGGGTCACCAACTGGCTGTAGGTCGCCGTTCGCCCGCCGTGGACCAGGGCGGGCTCGCTCCCATGGGCGATCGCGGTGTCGGCGAAAACCTGGTGAATGGCGGCCTCGATGAGGGGTTCATCGACGGGACCCGAACTCGTAGCCAGCAGTTCGGCCCGTGTCTCGTCCGTCAGCATGGACAGTTCGGCGATCGGCAGGTTCGGTTCCCCCAAAGCCGAGCACAGCAAGTTCCTGAAATGTTTGGCGAAGGCCTCGGCGGAGAAGCCCGGATCCCGTTGGAATCGGATCTCGATGCGCAAGGCATCCGCAGCGTGGGTGAAGCGAGCCGACCAGGCCGCTTGCAGCCTCGCTTCCGCCTGCGAGGAGCCGAACTCCAGGATCCCCGCCACCTGGGGATCGCGGTTCGCGCCCAGCAGGTCGCGAAGGCGATCCGGGTCGTAGTCGCGGTGCGCCAACGCCTGTTCCAGCTCCTTTTTTGTCTCGGGGAGCAGGTTCCGTAACGAGATCGACGTATCGCCGCCAAGTGCGATGAAGACCGGCTCGCCCGTTTCGGGGGCGTCCGGCGGTGCCATGGCCAGCATGTGATCGCCCGAAATGCCGTGACGGCGCCAGCAGGCGCGCCACACCGCGATCAGGATCATGCGCCGGGCGAGCGGATTGGCGCGGCTTCGCGCTTCGAGACGTTCCTGCAGATCGCCGTCGATGACCAGCGAAGTGGCGCGGTCGATCGGTGCGCCCGAAGGAAGGCGGGACTCCTGGAGACGATCGCACCAGAATTGGGTGTTGGCGTGTTGGAGCAAGTCGGTGGCGGTAGTCATGGCGGTTCCTAAAAATCGAAATCGACGTCGAGCACGACGGCTTGTTCCCGTTCCTCGGGTGTTTGGAAGGGCAGTTCGGCGATGGTGAGGTCCGGGTCGGCCACGGCCGCCGTGGCCAACGCGTGCCAGCGGCCCATGAACAGGGCGATATCTTCTGGATTGAAGCGGCGGCGGTCATATTCGACCTGGATCTCCAGGCCCTCGGCCCCTTCGCGCAGGTTGAAGCTGAGGTCGAGACGGCTGGTGCGCGGGAAGATGGGTTCCGGTGTGACTTCCATGCCGGGGACCAGGAAGCCTGGATCGTCCTGTTCCGCGGTGTTCTGGAGCACGAGCACGACCTGGATCGGTGCGGCCGCACGACCGCCGTCGGCGATGTGGCTGTCCTTCTCGTCCTGGTGCGCCAGGGATCGAACGAGAGATCCCCGGACCTGCGCCAGCAGCTCGGCGAATCGGTCCTGTGGTTCGAGCCGGGCACGGAGGGGCAGGGTCTTCACGAAGACGCCGATCATGTCGCGGGTGTCGGGATGGATTCGCGCGGCGCTTGGCATGCCCAGGCTCAAATCTTCGCGACCGGTCCAGTGGTGGAGCGCGGCGAAGAGGGTGCCGGCGAATGCCGCGTAGGGCGTGGCGTCGTGATGACGCGCCAGCCGGTATAGCTCGGCCAGGGTTGAAGGGGACCACTGGAACAGGTCGGTCTGGCCGGTGAACGGGTGATTCGCGTCCAGTTCCAGGGCCGGCTCGAACAAAGCCGGTACCGTCGGATTTGAGGTGGTGGTTCTATCACGATCCGTTCCCGTTTCCCCCGTCGCCCGGTGTCGCTCCCAGACCGCGAAGTCGGCGTAGTGGAGCGCGGCCGGCATCAACGGGTTGGGGTGGCCCAGGCAGCGGGCGTCGTAGCTGGTCAACCACTCGCGAACGAGCAGATCCAGGGACCAGCCGTCGGCGACCAGGTGGTGGATCACGAAGGCGAGCAGGTGGCAAGGCGCGTCCCGGGTCGATCGATGGTGATCGACGATCAGCGCCGCGCGCAACAGCGGGCCCCGTTCCAGATCGAACGGGATTTCCAGGAACGCCTGGACGTGCGTGGCGGGATCCTCCCCGGGTTTCGCGTCCAGCAGGGTCAATTCGGGCCGGAACGGTGGTGCGACCACCTGTGCCGGCTGGCCCTCCCGAGTGATGAACCGGGTTCGCAGGCCCTCGTGACGGACCACGAGATCCGCGAAGGACCGTTCGAAAGCTTCGCGGTTGAACGGACCGCGCAGGTGGAACACGGCGGGGATGTGGTAGGCCAGTGAGCGGGCCGGGTTCTGGCAGGCGAGCCAGATGTTCATCTGCGCGGAGGAGAGCGGTGCCGTGGGTTCCACCGGCCGCGGCGGAATCGGGGAGAAGGTGCCCGCTTCGCGGTGGAAATCGATATGCCGGGCCAGATCGCAGAGGCGCGGGTGATCGAAGATCCAGCGCAGTTCGATCTGGAGGCCGTGATCCCGTTCCAACGCCAGGGCCAGGCGGCCCGCACTGATGCTGTGGCCGCCCTGCGCGAAGAAATCGTCCTCGCGGGCGGGGGGCCGATCGCCGAGGTGCAGCGTGCGGCGCCACAAGTCGGCCAAGAGCCGTTCGGTAGCCGTATGCGGGCTCCGATTTTGGCGATCGGCGGAATCCTCATCTGTGGGTGCCGTCGCATCGGGCCCGTTGGCTCCCAGAGGCAGGGCATCGACTTTGCCGCCGGCCAGCGCGGCCCGATCCACCTTGCCGCTATGGGTCATCGGCAGTCGGGTGACGGCGAAGATGTGGGCGGGCACCATGTAACTCGGCAGCCGCGCGGCCAGATGCCCGCGCAGCGCATCCTCGTCGGGCACCGCCTCGCCGGTCAACCAGGCGGCCAACTCGCAATCCGCCTCGTTCACGACCACCACGGCGTCGCGCACCCCTGGCCAATCCGTCAGGTGGTGTTCGATTTCGCCGCATTCGACGCGGAACCCGCGAACCTTTACCTGGGTGTCGATGCGGCCGTGGAAGTGGTAGGCCCCGCTTTCGTCGCGGTGGACCAGGTCGCCGGTGCGATACCAGCGCGGGCCTTCCGCGAACTCCTCCGGCACGAAGCGTTCGGCCGTCAGGACGGGCCGGTTCCAGTAGCCGTCGGCGACGCCGGGCCCGCCGATCCACAGTTCGCCGGTGGCGCCGTCGGGGAGCGGCTGTCCGTGGGCGTCGCGAACCTCGGCCCTGGTTTGGGCGATCGGCGTACCGATCGGTGGCAGGGTGGGCAACTCGGCTGCGGAGGCACTCAGGGAAAATGCCGTGACCACGTGGGTTTCGGTGGGCCCGTAATGGTTGTGGAGCTGCAGCTTGGGGCGCCGCCGCAGGCACTGCTTGAGGCCATCCGTCAGGACCAGCGCTTCACCTGCCGTGATGAGGTGCTTGAGGCTGTGACCCCAGCCGTCGGGGGCGTTTTCGCAGAGGTGTCTGAGGGCGGTGTAGGGCAGGAAGGCGACCGAAACGGTGCGCTCGTCGATCAAACGGCGCAAGGCCGCAAGGTCGCCGCGCTGCGCGGGATCGGGAAGGAGCAACGTCGAGCCGCCGCAGAGCGCGAACAGCGTTTCCTGGAGGAAGACGTCGAAGGTGAAGGCGGCGAACTGCAGCACCCGGCCGCAGGTCGGCAGGGACGCCAGTTGCCAGTCGACGAGGTGGTCCAGGCAGCCGTGGGTTTGCAGCACGGCCTTGGGGCGGCCGGTGGAGCCGGAAGTGTAGAGCAGGTAGGCGGGGTGGCGCGGTGCGGCGGCGAAGGGCGGCGGCGCCGAGGTGGCCCGTTGGGCTCGGTGCCTGGGGAGCACGACCGCGGCGGATCCGGCCCAGTCCAGGTGACTGTCGGCCAGGATCAGGCGCGCGCCGCTGTCGTCCAGGCTGAAGCGGCGGCGCGGCTCGGGCCACTCGATGTCGATCGGCAGGAACACGGCGCCAAGGCGCAGCGACGCCAACAGCGCGATCACGCGCTCGCTGGGGCGGCGGGTGGCCACGGCCACCACGTCGCCGGGCACCACGGCGTGGGCACCCGCCAGGTGCTCGGCCAAGGCCTGGACTTCGTTGCCGAGGCGACCGTAGGTCCACACCTGGTCGGACGTTTCCAGGGCGATTCGATAGGGGTGTGTCGCGACCATGGTTTCGAAGCGATGCGCCGTGTTGGTGTAGGAACACGACGTCGGTGCGGCGGCTTCCGACTGGAGATGGCGGGTTCGCTGAAGGTCGCGAAGCGCGACGTCGCCGCGCCGGGGGAGGCGTTCGAGCAGGTTCAGATAATGGTCGGCCACGCTCTCTGCGCGAGCCCGGGTGTAGAGGTCCGTGTCGTACTCGAAGTCCAGGAACAGCTCCCCGCCTTGCTCGCGAAATGAAAAGAGCCAATCGCATTTGGCGTGGCGAACGGGCGCGGTCAGGCGCCGGGCTTCGATGCCGTTCAGGCCTTCGTGGTGGTCGCGCGTGTTCAGCAGGACCAGCATGACGTCGAAGAGTTGCGTTCGGCCCGTTTCGTGAGGCGGATTGAGCGCCTCCACCAGCAGGTCGAAGGGATAGGCGGCGTGGTCGAAAGCGGCGAGGTCTTCGCGTGCCAAACGCGAAAGGAACGCATCGGCCGTCTCGGCAGGATCCACTTGGGTGCGCAGGGCCAGGGTGTTGGCGAAGAAGCCGACGCTGTGCTCCAGTTGGGGTAGGTCGCGTCCCGCGATCGGGGACCCGATGGTGATGTCGCGGGCGCCGCCGCAGAAGTGGTGGAGCAACAGGGTCAGGCCGGCGTGAAGTGCCATGAACCGCGTGGCTTGGTGGCGTGCGGCCCAAGCATCCAGCCTGGTGACGAGCGCCGTATCGACGCGACGGGTCAGGAGCGCTGCCGGGCGAGGCGAAGTGCCGCGGCGACCCTGAATCGGCAAGTCCAGCGGACGGGGGAGATCTCGTGCCTTTTGCAACCAGAAATCGCGAGCGGCGGCATAGGCCGCGATGCCTTCCGGTGCGCGTTGCCAAGCCGCGAAGTGTCTGGCTTGAAAGGGCTCCGACAGGGCTTTCGATTGGCCACCGTAGTGGGAGACCACCTCTGCGAGTACCAGGTCCACCGACCAGGCGTCGACCGCGATATGGTGAAACACGAGCACCCAGATCCCGTGTTCGGGTCCCAATTGCCAAAGGGAGCTGCGCACAAGAGGGCCGCGACTCAAGTCGAACGGGGTCAGGACGTCTCGCCGCAGGGCCGCGTCCAGCTTGTGGGCGTCCAGGGGACCGCCGCCCAGCGAGAGCCGTAGATCGGTGGAAATCCGTTGCACGGGTTCGCCGTCCTGGCGCACGAATCGGGCGCGCGGCGAGTCGTGGCGATCGATCGCCCATTGCATTGCCGCTTCGAGCCGGTTGCGGTCCAGCGGCCCGCGCATGTCGAGCACAAGCGCGATGTGGTAGGCCGTGTCCTCCGGCGTCCGTGACTGCAGGAGCCAGAGGCGTTCCTGGGCGTGGGAGATCGGGTAGTGGTCGGCCTCGTCCTGTAGGGGAATCGTCAGCGACGTGCGCGGTTCGGCGCGGTCGATCAGGGCCGCCTGGTCGTGGAGATTCGGATTCCCGAACAGGTGGGCCAGAGGCATGGCGACGTTCCAGTGGCGTTCGATGGCGCGCGCCAGTCGGGTCGCCTTGAGGGAATGGCCGCCGGCCTGGAAAAAGTGGGTGCGACGGTTGTCGATCGGTTGGTCCAGGATCTGGCTCCAAATGTCGGCGAGATCCCGTTCGGTATCCGTGGCCGGGGGATCGACCTGGCGGGGAACGGAAGCTTCGGCGGTGGACCGCAATGCGCGAAAGTCGACCTTGCCCGCGGTGTTGCGCGGCAGGGTTGGGTAGTGGACGAACCGCCACGGGATCATGTACTCCGGCAGCGAAGCGGCGAGATGATCGCGCAGGGTTTCGGTTTCGGGATGGCGGTCGCCGGAGAGGTGGCCGACCAGGTGCGCGTCCCCGTCTCCGTCGACTTCGGCGACGACGGCCGCGGCGCGCACATCGGGATGGGCTTCCAAGGCGGCTTCGATTTCGCCCGGTTCGATGCGGTATCCGCGCAGTTTGAGCTGGCGGTCGGCGCGACCGGCGAAGTGCAGCCGTCCGGATTCGTCCCATTTGCCCAGGTCGCCGGTCAGGTACAGCACGCGATCGTGCTCACCCCGAGCCCAGGGATTGGGAACGAAGCGTTCCTCGGTGAGATCGGGCCGGCCCAAGTAGCCCCGGCTGACCCCGCGGCCGGCAACGGCGATTTCACCCGTGACCGTCACGGGTACCAGCCGGCGACGTGAGTCGACCAAGTACACCGACACGCCTGGCAGCGGCCGGCCCAGGCCGTGGCCGTCCCGCCCCAGGTCGGTGTAGGTGGCGCACACGGTGGTTTCGGTGGGCCCGTAGCTGTTGAGCACCCGCACCTTGCTGGTCAGGTTCGCATAGTGCTCCGGGTGCAGCGCGTCACCGCCGGAAATGAGGACCCGAAGCGAGGTCTGGTCGGGAGCCTGTTCATCGAGAAGGCCGACCACCCCCGGAGTGGTGGAGAGCAGCGTCAATTTTTCGCGCTCGATGGTTCCCCACAGCGCGGCGCCATCCAGCAATTCTTTTCGATCGAGGAAGAAAAGCGTGCCGCCCGCGAGCAGAACGGGCACGATTTCCTCCAGGCTGGTGTCGAAGGTCAGGGCCGCCTGTTGGCCGAACCGATCGGACGGCTCGAGATCGACGTAGCGGGAAAAGACATCGGTGTAATGGGCGAGCGCCGCGTGATGGTTGCGCACGGCCTTCGGCGTGCCGGTCGAGCCCGAAGTGAAGATCAGGTAGGCGTCGTCTTCGAGGGATCGCGGTTCGACGGGAACCTCGATCGGCTGGGCTTCGAGTTCGGCAGCCGCCAGGGTGGCCACGCCTTGGTTGATCGCGAGGTCCCCGCCGATCATCAGGCGTGGCTGGGCCTGCGCGACGATGGTTTCCAGGCGTTGGGCGGGAATGGCGGGGTCCAGCGGTAAATAGGTCGCGCGAACCAGCCAGATGCCCCAGATGGCGGCGACGGCCTCGGGGCCGGGCGGCAGGCGCAGGGCGATGCGGTCACCGGCGACGACGCCGCGCGCGGACATGGCATTGGCGAAACGGGCGGCCCGTGCGTGCAGTTCGGCATAGGACCAACTGCCGTCGGACCAGGCCAGGGCGGCGCGCGCGGCATGACGGTCGGTCGTTTCCAGGAACTGGTCGACCACGTGACGCGGGGCGGACTGGGCCGGTTCCGCGCCACGGGCGAAGGCCATCAGTTGGGCGCGCTCGCGTTCGGGCAAGGGAGCGTATTCGGTCAAGCAGGTTTGCGTCTCATCGAGGATCTGGTCGATGAGCGAGACCATGCGTTCCCAGATCAAGTCGATGTTGTCGAAGACGTCGGTGCTGTAATCCAGGCTGAACTGGATGCCGCCTTCCTGAAAGTCGTTGATGTTGAACGTCAACACGTGCTCTTCGGCCTCGGAGAAGTACCAGACCGGATCGTGTGCGAAATGGCCGAAATTGGCATCGTACAGTGAGTTCTGGTAGTTGAACTGAACCGGGAGAAGCTGTGCTTCGACCATGTCCAGTGCGGTCAGGATGCGGTGGATGGGATGCCGCTGGTGGCGGAAATCGCGTTTGCTGACGGCGCCGACCTGGGCGATCAGCTCGGGGAAGGTGGCGCTTTCGGTCAGGTCCAAGATCAGCGGGATGAAGTTGGAGAACATGCCCACGGCGCCCTTGTGGGCCTTGCGTGGCCGGTTGAGCACCGAAACCCCGAGCGCCAGGCGGTCCAAGCCGCTGATGTGGTGCAGGTGAAGCCCGATCAACGCCGCGAAGAAGGTGTAGACCGAGACCTTGTGCCGCTCGCAATAGGCGTAGATCGCCGGCGACTGGGTCAATCGCCGTTCCTCGCGGCGGGAGCTGAAGCCGCGCTTTGGGCGCGGGAAGGCGCGATCCAGGGGAAATGGTTCCAAACCCTCGATCTTTTCGCGCCAGTAGGTGCGATCGCTTTCGAAGCGCGGCGATTCGAGGTACTGGGCTTCGAAATCGATGTAGTCGAAAAAGGCCAGGTTCTCGGGTTCGGTGTAGTTGGGGTCGGTCGCCAATTCGCGGTAGAGGCGGCTGACCTCGTTGTAGATGACGGAGGTTCCCCAAGCATCGCAAATGAGGTGGTGCACGTGCAGAAACCAGGCGAATCGCTCGGGGCCCAGGCGGATCAGGCGGGTGCGGAACGGCATGTCGCGGTCGAGCCGGAATTCGTGACGGCGCGCTTCGTCCAAGAGCCCCGCCAGGTACCGTTCGGCGGTTTCGGCGTCCACCGAACCGAGGTCGATGTAGGCGTAATCGGGCTTCACCGCATCGCGAATGCGCTGGCGGGGCCCTTCATCCGTGTCTTCGATGGCCAGGCGCAGCGCGGGCTGGGTGTGGTGCACCAAGTCGATGGCGCGCGCCATCAGGGCCGGGTCGAGCGGACCCTCGATACGGGAAATTCCCAAAATATAGTAGATTTGGGGCTCGCCCTGCCACTGCAGGCCATAGTAGATACCGCGTTGCGGTTCGGTCAGTCGGTAGCGACGCGACATGCCGTTCTCCTCGTGAAACTTGGGTGGTGGGCCGCACCGGGCGGCCCGGATCTCGATGTGCTGGGGATCAGGTGCTCACCAGGCCGGCGCGACGGGCTTGGTCCTGTTCGATGGCTTCGAACAAAGCCCGGACGTTGTCCTGGCCGAAGCCTTCGTAGCTGAAGCGGCGCTGAATGATTTCGTAAAAGAAGGTCGGACGATCGCCAAACGGCTTGGTAAAAGTCTGGAAGAGAAGTGCTTTGCCTTGGCGATCGCACAGGATGTGGTGCTCTTCCAGGCGGTCGACCAGGTCGTGCGGGATGTGGCCACGCCGCCGTAAATTGGCGTAGTAGGTGTCGGGATACGAGACGAAGGACACCCCGTTGCGGCGCATCGTGGCCACCGTTTCGAAGATGTCGTCACATGCGAAGGCGATGTGTTGCACACCCGAGCCGTGGAACGCTTCCAGGTACTCTTGGACCTGCGATGGACGTTTGCTCTTGACCGGTTCGACGAAGACACCGGTGATGCCGTGATTGGCGGCGCGCCACACGGCCAGTCGCATGCCCGAGTACTCGGAGCCGACACCCTCGTCGTCGTCCCATTTCTGGATCAGGGTGCCGCCGAAGAGGTCGGTGATGTAGCTTGTCCAGCGCGACATTTCGTTGGGATAGATGCCGAAGGCGATGTGGTCGATGTTTGACAGGCTGGAACCGAACGTCGCTTCGGTCGGCTCATCGGATTCATCCATCGGTTGGAAACCGGGGGCGAAGAGGCCCTCGTACTCACTGCGATCGACGAGGCTCAGCTCGTTGCTGTCGAGGAACTTGAGTCGGGCCTGGCGCACCTCGCCGTTTTCGTCGCGAAGGGTCTCCGGTTCGCGAAGGGGAATGCCGCCGCGAGCGGTGGCTTCGGCGAAGGCGGCATCGACGTCGTCGACCTCGATGGCCAGATGTTTGACGCCGTTGCCGTGGCGATCCACGAACGAGAGGATGTCGAAGGCGCTTGGATGGGCGGCCGAGGTGATCACCAGCCGAATTCCGTTTTTCTCGACGAGGTAGGACACGCGGTCGTGCACACCCGTTTCGGGTCCGGCATAGGCGGCCAGGCGGAAGCCCAAGGCGCGGGTGTGCCAGAAGGTCACCATTTTCGCCATGCCCACGAAGAGCTCGACGTGGTCGATGCGCGGGCTGTCCAGCTCACTGTCTTCCCTGATCATGATCTGCTCCTGGGAAAGGGTGGTTGGGATAGGGGAGGCCTATCGGGATGGTTACCGGCGGGCGGAGTTCGGCCATGCCCGATCCGAGACGGACCGGGTGGCCATTCATCGATGCTATGGGGTTGTCGCTGGAGGGCGGGAAATGCGGGTTAGGTGGGCTGCTGCGCCGTTTCCGAAGCAAGCGTTTGTTGCGCGGCGGCATGGGCTTCGGCCAGGTCCGGAGCCGTCCAGCCGTTCAGGTCGTACTCGTCCATGCAGTCCTCGACCATGTCGACACAGTCGTTCAAGTCGCCGTTGCCAAGGCTCGAGAAGAAGGCGTCCAGTCTGACGAACTCGTGACTACCCAGGTAGTTGCGCTCGTAAAGCTCGTGGCGGCCACCGAATTCCGAACCGGTGGCGTCCCACAACAGCTTCATGACTTTCATGCGTTCTTCGGCGTCGGACTGCGAACCGCGGAAATAGCGATCCAGATCGGGACGCAGTTCCGGGTTTTGGAAATCGGCGGCCGAGGAGTTGACGTAGATCAGGCCGCTGGCCACGACCTGCTGCACCACTTCGCGGTAGCGGGAATAGGCCATGGTGGACATGACGCGGTAGGCCAGGGCGTAGCGGCTGTTGGGTAACACCGCGCCGTTGACCCAGGGCTCCGGGTTGCGGGCCATGGCGTCCGAAAGCGCCCACAGCGTGTTGCGCCAGGCCAGGACTTCGCCGATTTGGGCGCGCACGCCGCGGAAGTCCAGGCTGCCGGTGGCTTCGACCCCTTTGACCAACAGGCCCGTCAGGAAGTCCAGCTTCACGGCCAGACGGGTGCAGGCTTGGAAACAGGAGTTCGGGACGAAGCCCGAGCGGCCCATGAACGATTTGGTCTTGGCCGTGTCGCGATAGATGAACACGTCTTCCCAGGGTACGAAGACCTGGTCCAGCACCAGTACCGAGTCGTTTTCGTCGAAGCGGCTGGAGAGCGGATAGTCGAAGGGCGTGCCGTTTTTCAGGGCGGACATGGGGTAGGAGGGGCGGCAGATCAACTTCACCCCGGGCGCGTGGATCGGCACGATGAAGGTCAGCGCCAGGTCCTCGTTGGTGACCTGACTGGTTTGGCCGATGAAGTTGTAGTGGGTCAGGGCCGAGCCGGTGGCCACCGCCTTGGCGCCGCTGACGATGATGCCGCCGTCGGTTTCGCGATCGAGCGAGAGAAAGACGTCGCTCGATTCGTCGGGGCTCAGGTTGCGGTCGACCGGCGGGTTGATGATGGCGTGGTTGAAGAAGTACACCCGCTCTCGGGCCTTTTGGAACCAGGCTCGGGCGTTGTCGGCGTAGTCTCCGTAAAAGTCGGCGTTGACGCCGAGGGTGGCGAGCAGGCTGGCCTTGTACTCGGGCGAACGGCCCATCCAGCCGTAGGACATCTTGGCCCAGGCGGCGATGGCGTCGCGGGACTTGATCAGGTCTTCGGCGCTGGTGGCCGGATTGAAGAAGCGGTGGGTGAAGCCACCGCCGTCGAGTGGCGTGATGAGGTCGTCGCGAACGGCCGGGTCATGCAGGGCATCGTACATGCGGGCCATCATGCGCGCGGCGGTGGCGAATGCCGGGTGGGTGGTGACGTCCTCGATGCGTTCGCCGTAGATCCAGACCTCGCGGGCATCGCGAAGACTCTCCAGATATTCACTACCGGTAAAGGGCAAAACCATGGAAACCTCGATGATCGAAAAGTGGGGGGCAGGTCGTGGGGAGCTGCCGTGTGTGGTTGGTGGTTGTGGGAGGGGTAAGTTTGTAATTGAGACTCGATATCAATTTGTTCGAGGCCGAGCCTTTCGCGTCGATCCCGTTGGATCGGTCGCGGTCTGCTCGAGTGTCCGCGAAGCTGTCTCCGACAGGGCCGCCCCGAGTGGGATCAGCTCTCCTGGGGTTGGGTGATCGAGTCCGCCATCTCCGTTTTGGCTGCGGGTGCCGGGTGGAATCGCCGCGCGTACCAACATGCGCCGAGGCCGAGGAGCAGGAAGGTGGCGTCGACGCCGAACACGTAGAACCAGTTCATGCGCCAACTGTCCCAGAAGAAGTGCCCGGTGGTCAGACCGTTGAGGACGGGTACGGCCGCGGCCGCCAGTCCCGAGCCGAGCAGCAGCGGGCGGGCCAGCGCCTTTGGCGGCGGACCGAAGCAGGCGACCAGGGTGAGTGCCAGCCAAACCAGCCAGAAAACCAGAGGGGCGCCGACCAGGTCGTGGTCATCGGCCCGCGGGTACAGCCGGTGGACCCAGAACAGGGCGATCGTGGCCGCCGGAAGCCCGCCGCAAATACCCAGTGCCACTCGCGCGAATCGCTCGGTGCTCGCCGGTGCGGCGGCCTTGCGGCGCTGGTTGAGGCGTTTCTCCAACCAGATCATGGTTCCGGTGGCGGAGAGCAGCGTCATGCCCAGGCCCAGGAAGAAGTAGAGCCATTTCATGGCCGTACCGCCGAAACTGGCGAAATGGAGGGGCGTGACCATGCCGAAGAGGCGGCTCCAGAGCCCGCCGGCCAACCAATCGACCCGGTGCACTTCGGCGCCGCTGTGTAGGTTGTAGATGAAGGTGTTTTGGAAGGTGAGCGTGCCGCGGACCGGGCCGCTGAACTCCACATGAGCGCCTTGATCGCCGTACTCGCTGATTTCCACGTACTGGATCTGCAACTTCGGTTGCTCCTGCAACGCGCGATCGCGCAGCGCATCCAGCGACAACATCCGGCCTGGCTTGTCCTGCTTCTGGGCGGCGGGTCCCGTGAAGGCCGCGGTGGCCGCCGCAACGTCGCCATCGTAGGAGGCGAGGGCCATGAATCCACCCAGAAAACCGAGCAGGCCCAAGATCGCACCAGTGAACGCGATGACGGTGATGAACGGTAAGCTCCAGGTTCCTAGTAGCTTGTGGAGATCGGTCAGCCACATGCGGCGCGTTTTGGGGCGGCGGGTCAAAAATAGTTCCGCCCATCGTTTGCGGTGGATGACGATGCCGGTGACCATCAGCAGCAACAGGAAAATGCCGGAAAACCCGATCAGGTAGCGGCCGAACGGGTAGGGCAGGTGGAGATCGGTGTGCAGATGACCCAGAAATTCGGCGATCTCGGCGTGGGTTTTGGGAAGGACGGATCCGTCGTGAGGGTCGAGGCGCAGTTCGTAGTGCTCGCCGTCGCTGAAGTGCATCAAATGGAGATAGGGCCGGGCCGGGTTGGGCATGCGCACGAACAGGTTCGGGTAGTTGAAGCCCGCGGCGCGCGCATCCTGCAAGCGAGACTCGAGGCTGAACGGGGCTGGGTTCCAGGATCGACGCAGCTCGGGGTGTTCCCAAGTGGCCAGTTCACCGACGAACAGGGACACCGATCCCGAAAAACAGATGACGAAAAGAAAGATGCCCAGAATGAGTCCGGCCCAGGCGTGGGTCTCATACATGATTTTTCGGGTACGCTGCTGCATGTCAGCTCCGTGAGGTCAGGGCAACCGTGAGGGGGCACGGGATTGGAGATGCGAGTGAGGCACCCAGCCTGTTCACCATTGGTGGGCTGGGGGGGGGGATGGATTGGGCGCGAACAGGCGGACTGTATCGAAGTGATGGGTGTGGGTGTCGTGGCGAGTGGGGAAGGTTTCGGCGTCAGGCTGCTTGGTGGAGATAGAGGCCGAGCGCGTCAAACGCGGTGAACACCAGCGAGAGGATGCCGATCGTCAACCATGCCCGCTTGCCGCTGTCGGCCGTGAATGCATAGAGCATGGCGGCGATCCAGATCAAGGGGAAGAGCAGGGCGCCCAGGAACATGCGGTCGAAGGGCTCGGAGGGCCAGTAGATCGAAAAGGTGACCCCCACGGCGAGCGCCAGCAGCAGGCCGCCGACCAGGCCGGCGCTGATCTGTCCCCAGGGACGCGAAACCTTAGATGAAGACGACATGCATACCTCCGGCGAGAACACAGGCCAGGACCCAGGTGGGCATCCAGTCCGGCGCGACCTTGGCGGTGACGATCAGTGCGGTACCGATCAAGGATGTCGCCCAGAGCGCCGTCACCAATCCGGGTCCCAAACCCAACATGAGAACCCAGCCCGTCGCGGCCGCGATCGCCGCGAGGGACGCCGCGATCACGAGCGGGAGGTGGGCGCGAGGTGGTTCGCTGTCGATCGGCCAGAGGCCTCGGGCGCGGAACCAGAGGAGCATGGCGGCTGTGTGGATGGCCAAGGTCAACGGCCAACTGGTGATGGGTTCGATCATGATCGCCTCCTCACGCCGGCCGCGGTTACCAGTTCACCTGGAGGTTGGCGCCGACGGTACGCGGGTCGCCGAGGCTGAACAGGGCGCCTTCGCGCACCAGCCCCACGGTCACGTACTCCTCGTCCAGCAGGTTGCGGGCATAGACGAACAGGCCCCAGTGCTTGTGGTTGTACCCGATGCGGGTGTTGACCAGCGTGCGTGCGTCCTGGATGCCGATTTCGCCGTTGTCCGGGTTGCGGTAGCTGTCGCCCAGGTAGTTCACGTCGCCCTGGACCAGGAAGCCGGACGCGTGTTGGTAGGCGCTGCCGGCCGTGATCGTCCACTCGGCCGCGCCGGGGAAGCGATTACCGGTGTAATCGCGGCCGTCGGGCGTGACGAAGGACTCGAAGCGCGTGTTGGTGTAGCCCGCGCCGGCGTAGATGTCCCAGTTGCGGTCGATCTTGCCGCGCAATTCCAGCTCGGCGCCGTAGAGACGGGACTCGCCGGCGTTGATGACGGTCGTGTCGAAGTTGTTGGCGGACAGCGCCACCGTGATCTGCTGGTCGGTCCAGTCGGTGTAGAAGGTGTTGGCGCTCAGCAGGAGTTGGTTGTCGAGCAGGTTGGCGCGGAAGGAAGCCTCGTAGTTCCAGGTGTATTCCGGATCGTACGCGTCGGCGGTGGCGCGTACCGCGTTGACCGAAACGCCTCCGGCGCGGTAGCCCCGCTGTATGGTGAAAGCCGCGTTCCATCCGTTTTCGTTTCGATATTGAATGCCGAGTTTGGGCAGGAAGGCGTCGAAGTCGGTGTCACCGACACCCTCGCCGTTAGCCTGCGCGATTTGGCCGCTGACCAATGCGTTGACCTGGGCGATACCTTCGGCCAGACCGACCGGATAGGGCGGTGCCCCGAAGTCGGCGGGATTCGGCAGGGTGGAAATCAGGCCGGCGCTGTTGTTCAACTCCAGGTCGAACGTTTCGCGGTCGTAACGGAATCCACCGACCAAGGTCCACCGATCGTCGAAATCATGGCTGAAGTCGGTGTACACCGCGAAGTTGCGGGTCTCGGCCAGGTTGGTGTTGCCGGTGCTGGCCTGAATCAGCTCGGGGTAGAAGGGCAGCAGGAACTCGGGAATGCCCAGCGCGGCCGAAGGCAGCACGACCCGACCCTGGTAACCGTCGTCGTCGTCCAGCGAGGCGCCATATACCCCGATCAGGGCCTTGGTGCGGTCACCCTCGAAGTGGAAACGCAGGTCCTGGGTGATGTTGGTGGTTTCCAGCTCGCGAACGGTGGAGCCGAGGTCCTGGGCGCTCAGGTCGTTGTCGAACTGTGCTTCGTAGTTGCCTTGGTTGACCGAGGTGACCGAAGACAGGCGCCAGCGATCGGACCAGCCGTACCCGATTTCGAGGGTGGCGATGTCGGTACTGTAATCGTTGTAGGTTTCGATGTCGAAGGGGGCGATGCGGTCTTCGAAGGGATCCGCCACATCCGAGCGCTGGCTGTCCCAGCCCTTGTCGGCCTTACCGTGGGTCAGCGTCAGCAGGAAGTTGAGGTCGCGATCCGAATCGGGCACGAACAGCAGTTTGGCGCGGTAGGTGGCGGTTTCGTGGCTGTCGGCGTCGGTGTCGATCTGCGGGTTGGTCACGAAGCCTTCGGCCTCGCGCACGTCCGCCGAGACGCGATAGGCGAGGCGTCCATCGATCAGGGCGTCCCCGTGGGCGAAGGCCAACTGGTTCTGTCCCGCTTCGCCGCCGGCAACCTTCAGGGCTCCGTCCATTTGGAACTGGGGTTGTTTGGAGCGCAGGAAGATGCTGCCGGCCAGGGCGTTGCGACCCTGGGTCGTAGATTGCGGACCGCGGAAGACTTCCACCTGCTCCAGGTCCCAGGTGCTCAGGGTGCCGCCTTCGATGGTGCGGCGACCCAGGACGGAGCCGTCCACGTAGACCGAGGCCAGGCCGTTGAAGCCGCCGCCGGACACGTCGACCGCGTCGATACCGCGAATGGTGAACCCGTTGTCGCCGTAGCGGCTGGTGACGTTCGCGGTGCGGTTGAGGAGGGCGTACATGTCGCGAATGTCGGCTTTTTTCATCTCTTGGTCGGTGGCCACGCGCACGCTGGAAAGCGTTTCGGAGAGGGTGCGCTCGGTTTTTTCACCTTTGACCACGATCCGTTCCTGAATGGAGGGCTCGCTATCGGCCTGGGTCATGGGCGAGTCCTCGGAGGTGCCGCGCTCGTCTGCATCGACTTCAGCCTCCGCGGCCAGCCAGGCGACCAGTTCGGGGCGCGCGATGGATGCGGCCAGGGAGGCGGGCCAGAGGGCGGTGGCGCTGGTAGACTCGGTGACCGAGTCGGCTTTGGGTGCTTGGGCCGAAAGCGGCGTGAGGGCGCAAAATCCGCAAAGTGCGAGTGAAACGAGGCGTTGCCGGTAAGGGCGGAGTGAAAATTTTGAAAACTTACGCTCCAAGGGCAAGATAGACATGCAAAAACTCCAGAAAAAAGTGCAAAATAAAGATAAATTATCAATAGAGTGCACTTCGCCAATGAGGCGAAAAAAGTGGGCGTCACATTGCGACGGAGCTATTGTTATTGAGACGCCGTCTCAATGTCAACGAAAATGTATTTATTTCAGCTACAACCGTTGACCCTCTTGCGTTTTCGCGCGGTCACCCTATTTTTGGCGACGGCGCCACGGCCTCGATCTTCGTTCCTATTGCCGGGCTCGGCTCCTTCCGCTTGTCGTCTCCTCCGCCGATCTCTTCGCGGGCTCGCCTTTTTGGCCGATAAATTGCCGTTATCCTCTAGAACCGCATCACTCGATTCTGGAGGCCTGGTATATGGATCTGGATGCAGCGCGCGATTTTCCCCATAACCCCGCACTTTTGAAACTGGCTCTCTACTGCGAAGGCTTGCGCATCGATGAGGACGCCACTGCGGAATTACACGAATCTCGCGGAATTTTACGCACTCGAGCCGGCCTGGGCAGCGGATTGGAACTGGTCCTGCCCGGGAACCTTTGGACCAATGCACCCGTCGCCGAAGATTTTTGTGCCCAGTCACCTTTTCTGCTGACTTTTCGCAAGGGACGTTTTCAGGTTCGCCACGAAAACGGCCTGGCCACCGACGTGGAGATCGCCCCCAGGCCGACCTGGTACGACCTGCGCTGCTCCACCGGCAAGCAGATGTCGCGGGTCGGCACGCTTCAGGGCACCTACCTCGGGATTTATGCCGCCAACGTCTGTGAGTTCTGGACGCGCAAGAACCGCGAGATGTGCAAATTCTGTTCGGTCGGCCTGAACCTGGGAGCCGACGACGCCTCGGACAAGACCCAACGCGAGGTGCTGGAAGTGGTCAGGATGGCCAAACTTCAATCGGGCATCACCTACGTGGATTTCAACACCGGTCACCACGAGGACGAGGGTTACCTGGACGTGCTCGAACCCCTGGTCACGGCGGTCAAGCGCGAGACGGGCCTGCTGGTGGGGGTTCAGACGCCGCCGCACTCGGATTTGGAACGCTATCGGCGGCTGCGCGAGTTGGGCGTCAACCGGGTGTCCTTCTGCTTCGAACTCTACGACCGCGAACGGTTCGACGAGATCTGTCCCGGCAAAAGCGCGACGTACGGGCTTGATCGCTATCTGGAAACCATGGATTTCTGCGCCGCGCTCGGCAAAAAGGTCAACATGCACGAGCCCTGGGTGACCAACGGAGAGATCATCGCCGGGTTGGAGGATCCGCAAACCACGATTGCGGCGATCGACCGGATCACTTCGGTCGGCGCGGTCCCGACGGTCTGTGTGTTCCGGCCGTTGAAGGGAACCGCCCTGGCGCATTTGCCGCCGCCGAAAACCGAAGACATGGTTCCGGTCTTCCGCCACCTGTACGAGGCCTGCATGCGTCACAACCTACCCATCGGCTTGGCGCCCAACGTACACGTCAGCCTGGTGATGCTGCCCGAAGAATGTGCTTGGCTGAGTCCCCGGCGCTCCAGTTGGTCGTTTCGGACCAAGCAGTGGCGGTTGGAAGTGAAAAAACGGGTGTTTCATCACCTGTTCGATCGGAAGGTGCGCGGTATTTCGCAGGACCCGGCTCCGGTGGGGTCCGCCGTCGATGGAGGTGAGGGATGAGTTCGGAAACACTGGCTGGTTATCTATTCAATCGTCTGAAACAACACGGGGTGATCCACACGTTCGGCATTCCCGGCGACTTCGCCTTGCCGCTCTACCGCGCCCAACAGGATGCCGGCGTGGACACGGTGGTGTGCAGCCACGAGCCCAACGCCCTGTTCGCCGCCGACGCCTATGCGCGGCTGCGCGGGTTGGGGGTCGCCGTGGCCACCTATGGACCCGGCGCCTTGAACATGGTGAATCCGATGGCGATGGCCTACGCCGAACATTCGCCCGTGCTGCTGATCAGCGCGGCGCCAGGGGTCGGTCAGCGTCACATGGCCCAAATCCACCACCTGGTAAAGACCCACGAGAGCCAGTTGAAGATTCTGCGCGAAGTGACGGCGGCCGCGGCGGTCCTGGACAATCCGAGCACGGCCCGTGACGACATCGATCGCGTGCTGGGCACCATTTTGTCGGAACATCGTTCCGGCTACCTGGAAATCCCCAGCGACATGACCTTCGCACCGTTGCCGGAACGGCCGGCAACCCCGTCACCCGTGGTGCAGGCGGTGACCGGGCCCTCTGCGGCCGGTTTGAACGAGGCGGCCCGGGAAATCGTCGACCTGGTGCGCGCGGCCCGTTCCGCGGTGGTGATGGTCGGCGTCGGCTTGCGCCGTAGCCAGGTGGCGCGCGAGGTGATCCGCCTGGTCGAGGCCTGGCAGGTCCCGGTGGTGTCCTCGGTCATGGGAAAAAGTGTGTTCCCCGAGCGCCATCCCCTGTTCCGCGGGGTGTTCATGGGCGATCTGGGTGATCCCGAGGCGCGTCGCATCGTTGCCGATGCCGATTGTGTCGTGAAGATCGGCGTCATCGACAGCGATGTGAACAACGGCTTCGGGACGGCCGAAATCCCGCCCGAGTGCTGCATCTCGCTTTGCAAACACGGGGTCTGGGTGCGGCACCATCACTATCCCGAGCACTACATCGCCGATGTGATGGGGGCCTTGGTGTCCGAGTGTGCCGAGCGGGACGTGGCGCCGATCGCACCAGCGATCCAGGCCAAGCCGGTCAGGCCCGCCGGGGATGTCGCGACCCTGGCCAGCCTGGGCGAAGAACTGCAGGCGCTGCTGGACGGGGGGACCCAGGTCTTGGCCGACGTGGGTGAGTCCTGGTTCCTGGGCCTGGAGCTGAAGGTGGATACCTTCATGGCACCGGGTTTCTACGCCAGCATGGGCTTCGCGGTACCGGGCGCCCTGGGCGCGGGTCTGGCGGATCCGGACAAGCGGCCGGTGGTACTGACGGGTGACGGTTCCTTTCAGATGACCGGTAACGATTTGGCGGTGATGAAGGCTCGTGGACTGCGTCCGGTGATCATCGTGCTCAACAACAGCTACTACGAACTGTTGGAGGTCATCGACGGGCCGCGCGACTACTTCGCCCTACCCAGTTGGGACTACGTGGGCATCGCCGAGGCGCAGGGCTGCGCGGGCCAGCGCGTCGAACGGGTGGGCGAGCTGCGGGAAGCGCTGGCACGAGCCTGGGATGCGAGCGAGCCCTTCCTGATCGAGGTGGTCATCTCGCGCCAGGATCACGCGCCGATGATGGAACGCATCCGCCAGTTCTTCGAGGAAAAAGCCAAAAGCCAGGGTTGAATCGCATCCTTGCACGGTTTTGGGCCAAAAACCCACCGGCAATTTGCACCATCGCACCAACTCGGATCGCGCCCAAAGCTCACTGTCCGTTGGAGTTACCGGCATTGAGGCCAGTCTCGATGGTTGCCCGTAACAGGGGCTTCCAGCGAACTGGCCTTTCCATTCTTTTTTACGCTTATCTTCCGGTAAATTAATGACTATAGGCTCTCGTGTTATTCGCAGCTTGGCACGAAAACACAACAGTGTATTCATTATTATTTGTTTTGTTTTAACCGAAAAAACTGGCGTTCATGAATTCCCCTTTACAGAAAGTCGCCACTCCGTTAAGCTTTGAGCCAATAAGACTTCAACAAATTGAAATGGTCAATTCCAAGAGAAGAGATTCTTGGTGGCGTGATGGAACTCGCTGTTGGATTGCGACAAATCGCAGAAAGGCTCGCACCGTTCGCTCCAGAGCAGGCGAGTGTACTCGATCTTGTTTTACTTCAGCACCTTGCACAAAACATCATACTTGTTCGAATTACCTTTTCTTGGTAGTGAGGCTGCTGGTATGTACTTCATGCTTGGAGCGTAACTGTGGTTGTGCGTACGTTCTGGTTGCTGGCTTGTCTCGGTGGATGGGTCCTTGGCCAAAGTTCCGATTTGGAAAAGTTGCCCGCTTCCGTTGAAGAAATGATTGTGACCGCACAGAGGAAAGAGGAAAGCGCACAGAAAGCGGCTGTTTCCGTGAAAGTCATAACAGGCGCAGCTTTGGAGTCTTCGGGAACCGGCGACACTCGAGAATTACAGAACCTCGTTCCCAGCTTGGTGTTCAGCAGTAACAGCGCGTTCGGGCAGCCCTACCTGAGGGGGGTAGGCAATGACATTCTCGCCATCGGCGCCGATCCCACCCTGGCCGTCTACGTGGACGACGTGTATCACACCCGACCGGTCGCCTCGATTCAGGACCTGTTTGATGTAGCGCGTGTCGAAGTCCTGAAAGGACCCCAAGGCACCTTGTACGGTCGCAATGCCACGGCGGGCGCGTTGAAGATCGTCAACCGGCAGCCGGAGGCAGCGCGACACTTCGAGGTAGGTGTCGATTACGGGAATTTCGAGACCACGAGAATGCGTGCCCTGGCCAATTTCCCGCTCGTCAGGGATCGGGTCCTGGCCCGTCTCGTTCTACAGAAATGGCAACACGATGGGTTCACCGAAAATCTCGTTGGCGAGGACCTCGATGACAAGGACACCTGGGCGGGCCGATTGACGCTGCGGTTTCTGGCAGGTGCCCATTGGGACCTGACCTTGGCCGTCGATCACAGAAATGAAGACGACAGCCGCCTCTTGGGTGCCAAGGTGGACAGTAGGGCATTTTCGCCGGCGGTGGCCCTTGGCGCGGTCATTCCCGAAGATGGACGTCACGTCAAATTCGATCAGCTCATGAACAATGATCTGGCCCAATACGGACAATCTCTGCGCATCGAAAGGCGCCTGGAGCATTTGGAGATCACCTCACTTACCGGGTTTCGGGTCTCCGACTACGACAACCATCTCGATATCGATGCCACGGATATCGACTTTTCCAGAAATCGTGCCTTCGAACGGTCGGAAGCCTTTACCCAGGAGTTCCAAGTCAGCGGTGAAGGCCGCCGGTTCTCATGGCTTGCCGGTCTGTTCTCGCTCAAAGAGGACGCCTCCCAAAATTTCAATTTCCTCATCACGCAGCCGGCGGAAACGACACTTTCTCCCGCGGCCGACAGTGAAGTACAGGCACACGCCCTGTTCGGCAGCGTCACGGGTTCGTTTGGCGAACACTGGAAGGGGACCCTCGGCGCCCGTTATTCCCATGAAGAAAAAGAAATGGTGATCAACCACGTGATTGATGGCGGATCGATTGGCACATCGCGAGTCGAGGATGATTGGGATGCGATCATGCCCCGCCTTTCTCTCGAGTACCATTTTGCGGAGACCATGTATTATTTCAATATCGCGCGTGGCTTCAAGAGCGGAGGCTTCGATGCCAATGCCTTCTTTCCGCCCGTCGCGACTTTCGAGCCGGAAACCTTGTGGAGCTATGAGGTCGGCCTCAAGACCTCGCTTGCCGAGGGACGGATTACGCTCAGTGGCGCCGGCTTTTTTTATGATTACCGCGATCTTCAAGTCAACCAGTTCGAAGGTGCCGCCAATCTCGCCACGATCCGCAACGCTGCCGCCGCCGAAGTCAAGGGTCTCGAGTGGGAGGTACGGGCGCGGCTACAGGACTCGCTTTCGGTCCAGGTGGATGTCGCTTTCCTGGATGCGACCTATCAGGATTATGTCACCCAGGATCCCGACGGCACCGATCCCGTAACCCCGATCAATCTCGCGGGGAATTCTCTGCCGCGAGCACCGGAATTCTCGTCGGTAACCTCGCTGCTTTATCGGGATCCAAACAGGGGCGGAGTGGGTTTCAGGCTGGATCACCGCTACCAATCACGCATCTACTTCAATCAATTCGAAGCGGATTTTGTCGAACAGGAGGCCTTCCACCTATGGAGCGCCCAAATCTCCTATGAACCACGCAACGCCAAATGGAGATTGAGCCTTACTGGTCAAAACCTTAGTGATGAACTGTACCGTGAATCTGTCGTCAGGAGTACCGGCCTGATTGGAACGTTGCAGTTCTTTGGGCCGCCCCGAACCTACTATGGAGGGGTAACCTATCGGTGGTAATCTCCGGTGCTCTCGTGAAAGGATATGCGGCACATGGCGAACAAGCAGAAATACCTAACTCCAGTACAGTTGGGACGTTTTATCGCAGAGGCGTGGCTCGACCCACAATTGGCATCCGACTACGAAAAGGACCCGACGAACACGCTCAAGAATTGGGCATTAAACACCTTGAATGTCGACCTCGAGCGAGCCTCGAAACTTGTTGATCGCCCTAACGATTTGAAAAACAATGATCTACAAGATATAGCCAATGGGACCACACCCTATCACGTGTATCCAAATCGCTTTTGCTGACCCATAACGATCGGTGCCCTATCGAGTTTGGCACAGGCCCTCTCGGATGGAAGGCGAGCGAAATCCCTGGGTTTCGTTCGCCGTATTCCCGGCGGATGCGATGCGAACGAAGGCGATCGGGTCGACCCCGTCGCTGGCCGCTCTTTCGCAAGGTTTCGGCGCAATCCATCATGGGAGAAATCTCGGCTCCAGAGGAAGCGTACCTGAATCGCTTGGCGCCACCCATAGTTCGCGGTTTTGTGAGAATGATCCGGTGCAACCCATCGTCGGAGTCGGGGTGGCTTTGCGCGTCGCCTCGGCAGCTTGCAACCCGTCGTTCGATTTTCGGGCATACGTTTTGGAGACCGGCTCATGAGATACCCACGACTCAAACCCAAGTACCGCTATGCCGTTTGCTCCGGCAAAGGCGTGTTTTTATGCGATGAAGATCGGGCCCATTTGATATCGGGCTCACTATACGAAGACCTGATTCCTCTTTTGGATGGACGAATGGATGATGAATCGCTGGTCGGTGCCCTGGCCGCCGACTACTCTTCCGCCCAGGTTTTCTATGGAATCGGCCTTCTCCACAAGCAGGGTTTTTTAGATGAACGGTCCTGCACGGAAGACCTCGAAGCGCAGGCCTTTTGGCAGGAATTGGGTGAAGGCGTCCATCCGAATCGAAAAGGGCTCGACCGTTTCACGATCGGTGTCGAGGACCTCGTGACGCAGGACGGCGGTACTGCCGGGACCTTCACAGATCTCGGGCTGGAGATCGGCGGCGAGCCCGCGTTGGTGGTCGTTCGCACCTCCAATTACCTCGATCCTCGTTTGGAAGATTACAATCAAAAATTTCTCGAATCGAATCAGCCCTGGATGGTACTCAACACGGAGGGGACAAGGCCCTGGATCGGTCCGATTCTGGTGCAGGGCAAAACGTCTTGCTGGACTTGTTTGACCCATCGCTTGAGCAGAAACCGGCCGATCGAGAAGTATTTGCACGACCTGGGCCCCGCGGAGGTGGACCTTTCGACGCCCCGTGCGGCCCTGCCCAGTACGCGCGCCGCCGCCATGGCCCTGGCTGCCACCGAAATCGGGAAATGGGCTGCGGGACTGCCCTCCTTGGAAAACAAGATCGCGGTACTGGACACCCGCGTCTTCGACATCCAGCATCACCAGATCACCAAACGGCTGCAGTGCCCCGCTTGCGGCCGGCCGGAAGGTTATCCTATCGGAACCGGCGACAAGCCACGGTTGTCCGGTCAGGCCATCGGTGACATCACCTTGGCGGGTTATCGGCGCGAGCCTCCGCAGCGAACCTATGCCCGGTTGGCACACCTGGTTTCGCCCATTACAGGTATTGTTCGGCAAATCATCGAGGCCAACGATGCCGAGACCCGCCACCATGCACCCGTCTTTGTCAGTCGTCATCAAATGGGGCGGACCTACCAGAGCTTCGATGCCCTGATGCGGGAATTGGCCGGTCGATCGGAGGGTAAGGGTATTGATCGCGATCAGGCCAGGACCAGCGCTCTTTGTGAATCGATCGAGCGCTACGCCGGCAGTTTTCAAGGGGACGAGACGCGATTGAGGGGCCGCTTCGAAGACATGAAGCCCGATGCCATCCATCCCAATCGGGTCCAGTTATTCAGCGCTCGCCAATACGCCGAACGCGATCGGTGGAATCAGCGCGAAATCGAAGCCTGTCATATTCCCCAGCCCTTCGACACAAAGGCCGACATCGAATGGAGCCCGCTCCATTCGATGGTGTCCGGAAAGACCCGCTACTTGCCGACAGCCCTCTGTTATCAAGGATATGCGGGTCTCTCGGGCTCGGAATTCGGGACCGCAAATTTCAATGGCTGCGCGGCCGGTAGTTGTATGGATGAAGCGATCATCCAAGGGTTTTTGGAACTTGTGGAACGCGATCAGGTGGCCATTTGGTGGTACAACCGTCTCGCCTGCCCAAGTGTGGACCTCGCCACCTTTACAGAGCCCTTCTTCGCGCAAATTCAGGCTTTCTACCGTTCGCTCGGTCGAAATCTCCACCTGCTCTTCATCTCGACGGATTTGGGAATTCCCACCTTTGCGGCCATTTCCTACTTGGACAAGGGACCCCAGCGCGAAATGCTGCTCGGGTTTGGCGCCCATTTCGATGCGAACATCGCCATGGCCAGGGCGTTGACCGAAGTAAATCAAAAATTATCTCTCGTTCGTAACGGTGCGCTCGAGCACCTCGAAGCCGACCCGAGGCATGAAGCGGAATTGACGCGGCGATGGTATCGAGACGAAAATCTGGAAACTCAGCCCTTCCTTCGCCCGGCCGGCCTGGTTTCACGCGACGATCTACCCCGTCGAGAGTTCACGCATTTCGGGCAAGCCATCGACGCCTGCATCGCCCTTTCCGCGCGACGTGGTCTGGATCTCCTGGTACTCGACCAGACCAGACCGGATATCGACCTTGCCGTTGTCCGTGTGGTGGTCCCCGGATTGCGACATTTCTGGCCCAGATTCGCTGCGGGGCGATTGTTCGACGCCCCGGTCGAGGCGGAGCTGTTCAGTAAACCGATCGAGGAGGAGTTGTTCCATGACTACTTTCCCATCTTTTGAATTTGAAGGTCCTTGCAACCCTGAATTGAGTGCCGGTCAATTGACCCGGTTTTGGGAAATGGGTTACGGCAGCCATCCCTTGCTGCTCGAGGGAGGGGAATTGGAGGGTTTGAGAACGAAATTCGAGGACATCCTCGTCGATGCATTCGGACTCGACAGCCAGACCCTCGCCACGACCCTGACGATCGAGAAGTACGTGCTGGAAATGACCCTTTCGGCCAGTCACTCCGACTATTTGAGCGACTCCCAGATCTATGGAAAGATCGTCGGCATCGGGGCCCAATTGTTCGGGCTCGAACCCGAAGACGTCGTTGCCGGATGGCGTATCTTCTTGAAGAAGCCCGGTTTCAAGGAAACCCCGTTTCATCAGGATGCCCTTTTCAGGCCACCGCCCTACGATTCGATTTCGTTTTGGATTCCCCTCGATGGGGCGAGCGAACGAAACGGATGCCTCTACTACATCGATCGCAGCCACGAGCGCGGTCTGTTGCCGCATCGGGAAATCGACGGTCAGCAAACGATCGAAGCCATCGGCTTCGAAGAGGCCCGAGCCTGTCCGCTGCCTCCCGGCGCGGTTTCCTTCCACCACTGTATGACGATCCATGGCGCCGCACCAAACCGAGATACGAAAAGTCGCCGATGCTTCGGCATCGTTTGCTCACCGGGTCGATCGACCGGCACGGTATGAAGCAGGCCCTCGCGGATGTCGGTGGGCCTGCTTTCCCGATGCCGCTGCGCAGGAGCGATCGCTCCCTGCGGGGTCGGCGTCGATCCGATCGATGGAATCCGCAGGACGAATCGGTCATGTCAGCCTGTTTCCGCCTTTCCTTTGTGGAGGTTACCTGGGGATTGGCTGTTCCTGTCAAAGCCGCTCTGCCGGGTCCACCATCCGGAGCCGGCCTCGAGGATCCCTTCGAAATGGCGCGCGGCGACGATGGAAATGCACCCGGCAGGAAGGATTTGCTGAACATGAGGGCCCATTTGGCCGATGATTGATTCTGAGCCATGATGACACTCTTACCCTCCCGGACTTCAATGTCCCATGGACGGTATCAATCTGCAGCGGGAGTCTTGACAAAGGCATAGACGCTAGAGCTGACAATAGGTCTCCATTCATCTACACTTAATTGCTAAGAGGATTGATTTTAATGCCTTTATGCGAAAAATGCTCCGCCGGGAAGAAACCAGGGAACACGAGATCGAGACTGCCGTCCCAAAGGGCCGCAGTACCTGTGATCCCAAAATCAAAGGGTTTGGGAGGTTGGTCGCCAGCTCTCCACGGAAGGAACCGACGATGATGAAAGGATTGCCCGGCTTTAAGATCGTTTCAGTCGCCCACAAGGGAAGAACCACGGAAATATACCGGGGTTACCGAACTGGGGACCAAGTTCCCGTCTTCATAAAAACTTCCACCGATCTCATTTCCTCAGCTCGGCTGTCCCATGAGTTCCGGGTCCTGCGTCACTTGGAACCCGAAAATGTCGATTCGTTGCCCCTCCTGGTCGAAGCTGAGCTGAACACGCTCGTGATGAAGGATTTCGGCGGCCAATCACTGGATCGCCTCGAGGGCAAGGTGCCGGGTAGCCTGGCCGAGCGCTTGAAGTTGTTGATCGGGTTGGCCGGGGAACTCGAAGCCATCCACGAAGCGGGCATCATTCACAACAACATCAACCCTTCCAACCTCGTGTGGAATCCAGCACGCGGCAACGTGCAAATCATCGACTACGGGATCGCCACCAAACACAGTTGGGGTGGCTCGCTGCTCGGCGACGATGTCATCGAAGGCTCCCTGGCCTTCATCGCCCCGGAGCGAACCGGCCGCATGAACCGCTCTCCCGACTATCGATCGGATTACTACTCGCTCGGACTCACGTTCTACCAAATCCTGACGGGCGTGCACCCCTTTGTCGCCCATGACCTGAATAGCTGGATCTATCAGCACCTGGCCGCAAAGCCTTCCGCTCTGTTCGAGCATGATCCCGGCATTCCCCGCGTCCTTTCCGACATTGTCCTCACCCTGATCCAGAAGGAAGTGGAGAAGCGCTACCAAAGCCTTCGTGGATTGATCTTCGATCTCGAAAAATGCCTCGATGCCCTCGACTCCCAGAACGAGATCGAGCCCTTTTCCGTCGGTTCGACCGATACCTCGGGAATGTTCCGCCTGCCCCAGGGATGTATTGGCCGGGAATCGGAAAAAGAAACCTTGATCGAGGCCGTCGCTCAAGTCCGTGACGGTCAAGTCTGCATGGTTTGTGTTGCCGGACTCCCTGGCGTGGGAAAAACGACCCTCATCAGAGAGACCCACAAGCCGATCGTCATCGAAGGTGGCTACTTCATTTCGGGTAAATTTGAACAGTTCAACCGCGATATTCCTTATGCGGCTCTCGTTCATGCCTTCAAAGGCCTGGTCTCGAAGTGGCTCGGCGAATCGGCGACTGCCATGGAGAAGCGTCGCCAACGGCTTCAAAAAGCATTTGGGATGAGTGGGAAATTGATCACCAACCTGATCCCGGAAGTTGAACGGATCACGGGCAAACAGCCACCGATGGCCGACCTTTCGATGTCGGCCAACTCCAATCGGTTCGAGTTGGTTTTTTCCAACTTTCTGTCGGCCTGTGCCACTCCCGAGGAACCGCTGGTTATTTTCCTGGATGATTTGCAGTGGATCGACCTGCCCTCGCTGAAATTACTTCGTTCCCTGATCGGCCACTCCCAAATCAAGAACGTGCTCTTTTTGGGGGCGTACCGCGATTCCGAGGTCGAGGAAGATCACCCGTTGGCCACCGCCTTGGGCGACTTGCAACGCCTCACCCAAAACATCGAGATCCTCAGCCTGGCTCCGTTTACCTTCGAACAAACCCTGAATTATATTTCCAAATCGATTGGCCAGAACCCGGCCGACTGTCGCGAACCCGCCCGTGCCTGTTACCAGAAAACAAATGGAAACCCCTTTTATTTAAAGCAATTCCTTCAAAGCTTGGCTGATGAGGGCATTCTTCACCATGAAAGGAAGAGCAGTCGCTGGGTTTGGGATTTGGTACGGTTGAATTCCCAGAAGATGGCTGAAAATGTTGCCGAATTTCTTGCGGAAAAAGTCAAGAAATTGCCCAAACCGACGCAAGATTTGGTGTTGTTGGGTGCTTGTATCGGCAACACGTTCGATATAGAGACCCTGGCCATGATTTCCAAGCAACCCAAGAAAGAGGCGGCCCTTCATTTGGAAAAAGCCTTGGAAGATCGGTTGCTGGCGCCTTTGGACGGTTCCCATTTCTTGGTGGATGCCGATTCACCGGAACTCGTGGCCAAATACCGTTTCCTGCACGATCGCATTCAGCAAACCGCCTATGAGTTGATGGGCGACACAGGGAGAATGGCGACTCATCTGGAGTTGGGACGATTGCTGGTCCGCAACGCCGGGGTGACGGGACCGAAAACGCTCGAGGCATGGACCAAGGTGACGACGGTCTTCGAAATAGCCAATCACTTGAATAAAAGCGTGACCCACATTTCCGATCCCGAGGAACGGGAGCAATTGATGATCATCAATTGGATCGCGGCAAAAAAAGCGATCGCGTCGGTGGCCTACCAGGAGGCCTTCGCCTACCTTCGATTTTCGCTGACACTGTTGCCCCAGAACGCTTGGCGCCACGATTACCAGACCGCTCTGGTCATTCACAACGACGCCGCCACCGCTGCGTTTCTAAGCGGCAACGATGCCCAAATGGAACACTTGCTGGCTGAAATAGTGGATAACAGCAATACCGATACCGATGCCGGCAGTGCGTACGATGTCTTACTGAAGGCCAGGATCTCTCAAAACCGGCACGCGGACGCGCTCGAAGGGGCCTGTTCGGTGCTCGGCCGCCTGGGTGTGGACCTCCCAAGCGACTGTTCCAGTGAAGAAGTGAATCGGGAATTCGACCTGCTGATAGCCGAGATCGACCGGGTGGGAACGGATCGGATCAGCGCCCAATCCAAAATGGACGATTGCCAAGCGTTGCTTGCAATGCGCCTCTTACGCGGCATCGTCCCGATCACCGCCGCAATCGGGCCGAGCCTTCATCAGTTGGTCATTGTCAGAATGGTCAGCCTGACCTTGAAAAGGGGGCTGTGCGAGGATTCCGCCATGGGCTTCGTTTCCCTCGCCATGTTACTTTGCCGCCGCCGCGATGAAGACCGCATGACCCAGATGAGCGATATGGCCACCTGGCTGAGCAAACGCTATCCGTCAAAGGAACTCCAAGTTTATATTGACCACATCGCTTCGACCTTGTGGGCTTGGAAAAAACCGCTCTTGGATGTGGGTGACGAAGAGTTGGAGATATCTTATGCGGCGGTGGAGGCCGGCGAATTCGGAATTGCCGGTTTTGCTTTGCTTTTCTATCTCACCTATCTGAGTTTGGTGGGCAAGGACCTGGATCACGCCTGCAAAGAGTTCGAAAAGTGCCTTCAATTGACCCACAGGATCAAGCAACATTATGTGGCCCAGTTCCTCCAAATCTTCTTTCAGGCCTTGGAGAACGTTCGCGGAACCCAGGAAAACCCTCATGATCTGGCCGGTCCACATTATGACGAGTCGGTCATGCCGGCTCAGCATCTAAAAAACAAAGACGTGTACAGCACGATCTATTATCACTACAACAAAATGTTTCTTTGCTGTCTCTTCGGCCGCTACCAAGAAGCCGTGGATCAAATGCGACCGATCGAATCGTTGCTTCCGTTCATCCAAGATCATGTTCTGCTCTACCAAGTTCATTATTACTATGGATTAGCTTGCCTCGCGCTAAGTCATGACGTTGCACCGGCTAAACGCGACATACTATTTGACGCGGCCGATCAGTCCATAGAAAAAGTTGAGTGGGCTGCCCAATGGGGGCCGATGAACTTCAAACACAAACACCATTTTCTCGCGGCGGAACGCGCCTGGGCGCTGTCTGACCGGCCGGGCGCGCGCACGCATTTCAAAACCGCCGCCAGGCTGGCCACCGAAAACAACCACATTCTGGATGCCGGCCATGTTTGGGAGCGTCTCGGTTTGTTATGGCTCGCCGAGGACGAGCCCGAGGCCGCGGGAGTGTTTCTCAATCGAGCCCATGGCGCATACCGGGCATGCGGCGCCAAGGCCAAAATTCTCATGTTGGAAAAACAATTCAGCATTTCGCTGGCGACCAACCATTTTTCCACCACAAAAAACGCTGGCGTGCGGGTCGAAGCCATCGATTTGAATACCTTTCTCAAAGCCTCTCGCGCCATCATGGGTAACATGGTTTTGGACAACCTACTCGAGTCCATGATGGTGATCATCTGCGAGAATGTATGTGCGCGAAAGGGCTCGTTTTTGATGGATAAAGACGGGAAGTGGACGGTTTGCGTGCGCTATGCCCACGAGCGGGGTCCTGAGATCTGTTCGAGGGAACTGAGCGATTTCCAACCCGGCGAGCTGCCCAAATCGCTGATCGAATTCGTGATTAACAGCAAGGACCCGATGGTGTTGGAAAATGCCTCGGAAAGCGGCGGCTATCTTTTTGATCCTTACATCAAAAAGCGACGCTCCAAATCGGTCATGTGCGTCCCCGTCATCAACCAGGGCAAATTGCTCGGCGTCCTCTTTTTAGAGAACAGTCTCAACGTGGGCGTGTTCACGACCCAGCGCCTCGAAGTGTTGAAAATGCTGGCCTCGCTGGCGGCTATTTCGGTCGAGAATGCCACCTTATATAGCAGGTTGGAACAAAAAGTCGCCCAGCGCACTGCCGAAGTTCGCAAGAAGAATCTCCAGCTAGTGTCGAGTCTTACCTATGCGAAGCGAATTCAGGATGCCATTCTTCCGGAGCTCGAAAACGTTCGTCACGTGTTCCCCCATTCCTTCTGCCTATTCCGGCCTTGCGGCTTGGTTTCGGGAGACTTCTTTTGGTTCAACAGATACCGTTCATACGCATTTCTGGCCGTTTTCGACTGTACCGGTCACGGTGTGCCGGGGGCCTTCATGTCGATGATCGGAAACACGCTATTGCACCATATCATCAGCCTTGAAGGTATTTTTGACCCGGCCATGATCTTCGAGTATTTGAACACCGAAGTGCGGCGCGTGCTGAAACAGGAGACGGGACAGGCGACCGATGGCATGGACGGCGCGCTTTGCAGATATGATCTGGAAGCCAAGACCCTGGTGTTTTGTGGCGCCAGAAGACCCGTGTATCTGAACCTGCCCCACCAATCGGGAATCGTGGAAATCAAGGGGAGCCGCAAGTCCATCGGTGGCAGGCAAAGGCGATCTCCCAACCACTTTGTCAATCACGAAATCGATTTGGTCGATGGGTTGACGATGTACCTTTGTACCGATGGATTTGCGGACCAGCCGAACGTCGACGGAAAAAAAATCGGAACCCGCCGCTTTAAGCAACTGCTCAACTCGATGTCGGGAGTCTCGATGTTGGACCAGGAACGGGTTCTTTCTTCTCAACTTGATTTTTTCACCCAAGGGATCGAACAGCGCGACGACATCACCGTGTTGGGTGTTCGGTTCTGAGGCCCGGCCCGTTCACGGCCGGGTGCCGTCCGGGGTGAACCCGAGCCATCGTTTTTCCCGCGAGCCGCCCTCATAGCTGGAACTTGGACACGATCTCGTCCAACGACTGGGCCATCTCGCGCATCTCGCGGGCGGCCTGGTTGACTTCCCGAACGAACTCGTAGGTTTCCTTCGATTTGGTGTGGATCCCCATGACACCGCGATTGACCGCGGTGGCCTCGTCCACCAACCGCACCGCACTGTGGTTGATCGATCGGGCGTTCTCGCTGGCCGTCACCGAGATCTGGTTGATCTCGGCCAGGCCTTGGGAAATGCCGCCGATGCTTTGCTCGATTTCCTCGGTATCGACCGTGGTTCTCATCAGGTTCTTGGCGACCTCGTGAATCGTCCGCTCCTGCTCCTCGACCATGGTCGCCACCGACAGGTTGACCTGGTTCAGCTCCTCGATCGATTCGCTGACCTTGAGGATTCCATCCTGGGCCGACGCCGAATCCTCCTGCAGCGCACGCACTTGTTTGAAGATATTGCCGGTCGCTTCACGGGTCTTTTGGGCCAGTTCCTTGACTTCGGCGGCGACCACCGCGAAACCGGCGCCCGCCTTGCCGGCCGTGGCGGCCTCGATGGTGGCGTTGAGCGAGAGCAGGTTGGTTTGCTCGGCGATCGACTTGATGAGGGTGATGACCGCATCGATCTTGCCCGCCGAATCGGTCACGGTCTGGATCTGTTCGGTCACGTTGCCCACGCTTTCGTTGCCCACCGAACTGGTTTCGGCGGCCCGGGTGCAGGTGGTGCTGATTTCGGCCACCGTCGCGTTGATCTCCTCCACCGCCGCCGAGATTTGTCGTGAGTTGGCGCTGATTTCGCCCACGGTGTGGGTGATCTGAGTGGCTTCCGAGGCCAGCTTCTGCACGGTCACCGAGACCTGCATCGCCTCGTTCGCGGTGTGATCCGCCTGGCCGGCCACTTCGCCGAAGGTTTGCGTCATGCCTTGGGCCCGATCGCTGATTTCCTGGGTTTCGTGCATGGTGCGCTCGGCCGAGTCTTCCAGCAGATCGGCGCGGGTATCCAGTAACTGAGCCTTGTCGAGCACCAGACTGGCGCTTTCCGCAGCGGTGCGAATGGTGCGGTTCAGGTGGTCGACCATGTGGTTGATGGCCTCGCCCAAGGTGCCCAGCTCGTCCTGCCGTTGTAGGGGTAGTCGATCGCTCAGGTCGCCGGCGGCCACCTTTTCGGCGAACGTCACCATTTGCTTGATGGGCCCGACCACGGTGCGCACCGCCAAAATCGCGAGGAAGATCACGATGATCAGGGTGGGGATCAGGATCAAGATCGCGGTCGTCAACAGTTTCTCGCGATACTCGTTTCCGCTGGTCGCCAGTTGTTGGGCCCGTTGAAAGGCCTCCTCTTTCGAGAGGTTGACGGCGATCCCCCATTTGAAGGGACCCAGGTCCACCGGGGCGAAGGCCGTCACCACCTCGCGACCCAGATAGTCGGTCGTCTCCGAAATACCCGTCTGGTTCTGCTGAAAGACCTGGCGCATGATCGGGAAGTTCATCTTCCCCGCCTCGCCCTTGCGGTAGGCGCTGTCCACGGAAAAGCGTGCGGGATCCATATGCGAATCGGAACGCGGCAGCATGTCGGGACCGATCAGGATGGCCTCGCCGCTCTCGCCTAGGCCGGTGCGCTCGCGCATGATCAGGTCGATGCGGTCCAGCGGGATCTGAAAGGCCAGGACCCCGATTTTTTGGCCGTCCACGACGATGGGAGCGGCGAGGAAACTGGCGGGGGCCTCGTAGGAGGGCGTGTACTGGCTGTAGTCGACCAGGTGATAGGCGTCGTGGCTGTCGCGCGCCATGGCGCCGCGGTAGGCTTTGGCCAGGCCGGAATCGCGATAGGGACCCGCTGCCAGCGAGGTCGCGAAATCCGCTTCCTTGAACACCGAATAGACCACGTAGCCGGTCTCGGCCTCGATCAGGAAGATGTCGTAGTAGCCGAAGCGCTCCATATAGGCCCGCACGACCGGGTGAAATTGCGCGTGCAGCCGATCGTAACTCGAGCCGCGCTCGCTGCGATCGAGCTTGTCCTTTTCTCCGGGCGGGTGGAGCGATGTGGCGATCCAGTCGTGCTGAAAGACCAGGCTGGCCGTTGGGAGTTCGGCGTACAGCGCGTCGCCGGGTGCCTCCTGCTTCGGGTTATGTTCGCGGTACTTTTCGGCAAAGGTGGTGTCGTAGAATTCGGCGACCTTTTCCTTGTAGGCATCGAGTCGACGGGGATTTCGTTCGACGGTGGAGGCCACCTCGAAAAAGGCCTTGGTGAGGTCGGCCATGTGGCTCGTGATCATGGGGTTTTCCGCGAACGACAGGTTTTGCTTTTGGAGGAAGCCGAAGTAGTCCTGGACCTGATTCCTCCTGCTGGTACGCGCCGAATGGAGCGCGTTGAACACCTGATCCTTGGACATTTGGATGGTTTCTTCCGAAAAATTCGATACCGTTTCCTGGGATCGGGTCAGGGTAATCGCGGCAAAGAGTAAGAGGGGCAGTACGCTGATCGAGACTATGAAGACCAACACTTTGGTTCTCAGTCCTAATTTTCTGTCAAGAGCTCCGAGGTCCGGCATCGATTCGTCTCCTCTACGATTTAGGGGCACGGGTTTCCCGGACGCGGATGTTCGCCCGGGTGGGTGGTCGGGTCTCGATCCGGGGAATGACCGAGAGATGGAAGTGGGTTGGTTGGGATGGGGAGGCCACGTTGCACCAGCGGAGAACTTACCAGCTCTTGGAGAGCGAAAGCACGACGCGTGCATCGGCCACGGCGGGTGGATCGTCGATGTTGGTATCCATGTAGGCGAGTTCCACGTCGAACACCTTGAACGCGTGACCGAGCAGGAAGGCCCAGTCGGTGTAGTCCCCGGCCACATCGAAATCGTAGTGACCGGCCCGTGCGGAAGCGTGCCACCGCTTCCCGAACTCGTGAGTGTAACTGCTTTCGGAATAGGCGTTTTCGTGGTCCGGGTCGATGGAGTACTTGATCTCGAAGCCTTTGAAGTTCAGGCCGAGATACGCTTCGCCGAATTCCATGGCGGCCGAACCCTCGAAGGTGTAATAGACGTATCCGAGATCCCAGGAAAACCCGCTGTCGTAGGCGCGTTTGTATCCCAGCCAGAAGTCCACTTCGAAATCGGTCTCGTCGCCGAAGTCGACGTTGGAAGTCCAAATGCCCGTGTACACACCGGTCTGCGAATGCCAATCGAGCTCCAATTGCAGGGCTGGGTTCTCGTCGGTTTGGGATATGCCGCGCCAGTAGTAGTCCGAGGTGACGGTTGCGTTGGCGCCGAATTGTGCATAGGCGGAGGGAAACAGCAGCAAGACCAGCATGGCGACACGCATGAGCAGCCCTCCGAGATGATTTTTTTGAACGGGTTCCTTCATTGTTCCTTTCGGGCATCGTTCGAACAACTTGAGAAATCGACTGTCCCCAGAGGGATGGGCCTGCAGGGAATCGTGAGCCGGAGGTCGGGGCCGTCCATTCGGGCGCGACGGGTGGCGTGGTGGAAACGGTTGGGTGTTCGCAATTAATCCAGGACGCCATGGTGGAGCGAAGCCGGAAAGAACGCACGTGCGCAAGCGGATTTCGGCCTTTGAACCGAAAGCCGAACCCGTGAACGGAACACGGCCTCGACGGGTGCGGGTGAACCGCGACAGCCTGTGACTGAGGGGGGCTTGGCCTGACTTCGGCAAAAAAACCAAGAAGTCATGAAGTACGGAAGCCGGAAAAAACTCGTGAGCGAGAGAGGGTCGCCGCCTTCGAGCCGGAGGCCTCATCGCAAAATGAAAAACGCCAATCGCTTCCTGGCTTTTGAACTTCCGGGATTCCTGATTGAATAGCGGACTCTCGACCCATGCTCGGTAGCAGACGGACATTCGGAAGAAAAGCGACCTTCCGCACCGAACTCATTTGGAGGTGCCGTCGCCTTGAACCGGAGACCTCATAACCCGAAGAGAATCGTGCACTTCCTGGCGTTTGAATTTCCGGGATTCCTGATTGAATAGCGGACTCTCGACCCATGCTCGGTAGCAAGACGGACATTCGGAAAAAAGCGATCTTCCGCACCGAAGTCACTTGGTTTGCACGACCTCGACGCGGTATCCGGTGGCGTTCCCGGCCAGGGACACGACCGTGTGCACCGCCCGTTTTTCCCCTGGCTGTAACGGCGGATGCGAACTGGGCACCGCATAGAGGGAGCGGCGATTCAGGACGCTGCCCTCGGCATCCGTGAACACGATGTCGAGCCGCAGCAGGGAAAAGGGGCCCTTCCCGGCGTTCACGATGTCCAGCGAGAGTTGGATCGTTTCGCGATCGCTGCCGGGGTGCTCGCTATAGCTCCGCTGCCAGACTTCCAGTTCGGCGTATTCGGGTTTGAGGGTGGTCCAGGTCAGCTCGACCGGGGTGGGCTTGTGCAGGCGGGCGGAGGGTTCGCGATCGGCGACCTCGACCACCAGGCGCACTTCCGCCAGGTCCGGAGTCGCTTCGAGCGTGTGCCCGAAAGGGACGGCTTCGCCAGGATGGACCCGGGTTCCGGCCATTTCGCGGAACAGCGTCACCGACTGGGTTTTCAGGGTCAACCGATCCTTGTCGATCAGCTCCAGGCGGCCCGTCAGTTGGGTCAGGTCCGTATCGTCCTCGTTGCGGACCAGGCCGCGAACCTTGTAGTAGGCCTTTTCGGAGTAAACACTCAGACGAGAGCGGACTTGGGTCAGGGCCAGGTGATCGGCGCCGTGAAGGTTGAGCGGGATCTCCCGCTTGCCGTGGTGGGCGGGATCGGTTTCCGTGGGTTCGGCCGGTTCGGCGGGGCCGTCCTTGGGTTGTTCCGTATGCGGCGTGGACGTTTCCGGCGATTCGAAGCCCGGAACGGGGAAGTGGGCCGGTTTCTGACCGCCTGGCACCAGCAGGAGAAAGAGCATGACGCCGCCGAGCACGAGGAAGAGCCCGAGCCCGCCGGCCAGAAGGCGAGGGTGAGAGACGGTTCCCATGGCCGAGCCGGGGTGGGCGCCGTCCAGTTGGTTGAGGATCTCCACGGCGCCGGCGTGGCTGGGATCCAGCGAGAGGCAATGGCGGGCATAGCGCTCGGCTTCCTGGCGGTGGTTGAGTGCGGCGTGGGCCTGGGCTAGGTCCAGGAAGACCTCGACCGATTCCGGCAGCAGGGGGGCGGCGAGATTCAGTTCGTCGATCGCGTCGCCGTAACGGCGGTGGATGAGGTAGGTGCGAGCGCGGGTGAGGTGGTCGCGTGCGGTCTTCTCGGCCTGTTCCAAGTCCTTTTCGGTGAGTCCGAGATCCAGCGCGATGCGGCGCATTTCTTCCTGATTCAATTCGCGGGTATGGGAGGATCTCAGATCGATCAGACGGGAGATGTAGGCTTCTAGGGGATCTTTTTGGGCGGCCAACGGAGCCTCGCTCGAAGTGGGATGGAGGGGGGAGCATTCAAGCCACGCCTGCGGTTGGAGTGCCGTGAGTGGGATCGATTCGGACCGCGTCCGACATATCGTGATCGAAATATGTCCCATCCTACCATGGGTCGCGACCCCAGGGGACGCCCGCCGTGATCCGGGCGCCGAGCCGCCGGTTCGCCAACCGTCAAAAACCTGATCGAAGACGAGGAGGTGGGTATGCCAGTGTGGTCAAGGGGGGGAACTGCCCTACGAATCATGAGGTAAGGGGCGACCTTGTGCGGGCTCGATCCGATGACTCGGTTCATCGAATCGCAGCGAACAAACGACTGTTTCAGAACTCGCCCTGTTTACGTAAATGCAAAAACATAAACCCACCATATAGCGAGGGTAGGGCGGCTCGCGCGGGCCTTTGCGCGCGGCGGGTTCGCCATGGCGACCAGAACCATGTGGAACCCGTCACGGCATGTCGCCGATGTGCTGAGCGACGTCTATGAGGCGATTCGCCGCGACATCGAGTCCTGGCGTACGTACTTCATGCCAATCCCCGAAGCGAAACCCATTTTGGATGAACGCCACAAAAGGTGGGCCTGGAATACCGCCGCGGTGTGCAACGTGTTGTCGACAATGTACCAACGCGTTGGAACTGAGGCGCTTTGGCGACACCCACTTGTGTCGCGAGCTGCTGGGATTATGGAGGTGAATCTAATCTATTTGAAATAAACAGCTTGCCTTCTGTTTTCTTTTGTTCGCGAGAGCGCGGTTAACCAACCTTGTTTGGCATTCATGTTGCCCTTTTTATGGAAAAACATCCGGGCTGGGTTGATGGCCGGTCTTCTTGTTGGGAATGGAAGGCAGAGGCGCTGGAGGGGAGTCATCCATGCGGCTTGCCTTTGCAAACTTTTCGCAATCAGGAAAAGTGAAAAACAGTTCGAATTTTACAATATTAAAGGAGCGTGTTGTGGCGAATGCCATGAAAACATTAATTACAACAAAAATGTCCCGAAGCACTTTGTCAATTAAGCCCGTAACCGTTTCAATTCTTCACAAAAATACAATTACTTGATAAAGGAGTACAGAAATGAGTTCTCAAGGAATTGTTTCAGGATTAAAGCTGTCTTCTCTTCACGGTACATGGAATGATGGAAATCAGTTTGGCACAAAGATAAAATTATTCAACAATTCATCGAATTATACAGTTGACAATTACTCACTTCCTCTATATATGGGCGATACGAAGTATAACAACAGTAGCCAATCAGGTTTTACCTGGACTTGGTCAAATATTGCCATTTTACCTTACCAAGAATCGTTATCTATTGGGTTTGAGGTGTTCGGTACTTCAATCTTAGGTCATCTTATTTCTCTTTATTATGGACTTGATCAAACTAGAATAATATATGGTTGTCAATCCCGTTATCCTGATTTTTCAGCATATGATACTCCTTTTCAAGCTGAACCAGAAAAACTTGAAGATACATGGGAAAATTACACCAATGCTCCATACGCACGTTTTGATACCAACTCTTGGAGTGGATCCAAGCCACCCAAAAATGTTTATCTGCCATATTTTCAATCGGACCATTTTACATTGACAATGTCTAGAATAACCGCTATTCACACCAAAGAGCTGACCTATAGAATTCTACCTGACGGTCAACTTGTTGTTGAACCAACATATGGCAGTGCAGATGAAAAAACAACCTCGGATCATGCCATTTCAACCGATATAAGTATCCCTATTCACAAAATCAAACCAGTAGGTTTAAATCCCAATAGGGGAGGCTCAGGTGATCCATACGGCACACTTGACTTTACTTTTGAAACCGAAGATTCTCAATCTATTTCTTTTGGCATTTTTCAGATTGCCGAGAGTCAAACCAGTAATTATGACGTTATCGTAGATGACTCAAATCCATTTGGATAAAAAAATATGGAGATTGATAAAATGAGTATTGCTGATTTGAACAATAAAAACTATGCAGCTTGGACTGTCGATCAATGGGAAAGTGTTTTTTTGAACACAAACAGTTTTAAGGGGATATTCTTTCACGATTCTCCAACCAGTCCTCTTGAGCCTTTGAGCGAATTCTCGGCTTTGGAAATAAATCCAATTTCATCATTTACCCGCGATATGGTTCACCAAACATCCACGTTTAATTACTACTTCTCCAGTATTTCCGATTATTCCTCATATTCTTTGGCAATAAACGACTATTATGGGTATTTTTCAGGCTCGATCTCTGCGAGCGTACCCCTTATTGGTGGAGGGACAATAGGACGCACCCGAACCTCCTCGGGACATCAGTCCAATAGTCATCAAAAGGATTATTCAGTCGCATCATATTTTATTCCAAAATTTTCATACGCTATTACAAATAACCTCTTCAGAACCACCAATGAGTTCAATCAAGATGTACTTGAAATTCTTGACAACGACTCGTCCGCAGATGAAAAACTTAATGATTTCATGAATTTGCTTAAAACAAAATGGGGAGAGTATATCTCTACAAAAGTGCTGCTTGGAGGTAGTTTTTCACGAATCTACTCCTTTAATTCAACTAGTACAACTAATATGATGAATGCGCACGAAATGATCAGGGCCAATTTTGACACCATAGTTAAGTTTATGGAAATTAGTGCGAACATTGAACACACGGCAGAATCCAGTCAAACGCTCAAAAGCCAGGTTGCAGAAAGCATCTCCGGAGTGGCTGTTTATGGAGGAAACATTTCTTCGGCATACAGTTTTAAAGATTGGTCAAAGTCTCTTGGTAGCGCTCAGTACTGGGGGAACATTGGACGTTCCGACATGGCACCAATTATCAATTTTCTTCCAGATCACATCCTCTATAAAGTAGGGGAGCTCTACGTAAGAAATGATACAAATGGAGATTACGAGAATAAGGCAGTAAAATACTTCTATTCACAACAAAGTAATCCATTTGGATAATCAAGCCATCTAAATATATACCCCATCTGAGAATGAAGAAAACATCCGGAAATTTGTTTGTCACCCGGAGTGCTCGTTAAAAACCGAACACTCCTTTTTTGCTTCGGATTGGGCAATCATGTTGACGCTTTCCTAAACGAACCCGGGTTTTGCTCGGTACAGGACCCTGGGTCCGTCTGCTGAGCAGGGTGCTCAAAACCTGACCCGGCATCGGCGCAGTCAGGTCGAACATATGAAAATGCGTAAGCGCTTATTGCGTCGCGTCAGGCTGTGCAGGGCTCGTGTTGGGTTCTGGAGTGGACCTACCCCGAATTGGTGGACAATGAGTTAAGCAACCCACGTGCAGATGGATTGCGTTTGTTCGTATTCATTCGGGCTCTGGTATCCCAACGCGTTCTGCAGCCGCTCTGGATTGTAAAACCCCATGATGTACTCGGATATTGACCCCCTTGCCTCCTCTCGGCTTCGATATTTCTGCCCCACCACCTGTTCCGATTTCAGCGTTTTGAAGAAGCTTTCCATCGGCGCTTTGTCCCAGCAATCGCCTTTCCCACTCATGCTACTCAGCATCCCGTTCTCGATCAACGCGTTCTGGTAGGCCTCGCTCGCATACTGGCTTCCGCGATCCGAGTGATGGATCAATCCCGGTTCCGGCCGCCGCTGTTTCACCGCCATCTCCAGGGCACGGGTGACCAACTCCGTTCTCATGTGCGCCGCCATGTGCCAGCCCACCACCCGCCGGGAGTACAGGTCCAGGATGGCCGCCAGGTACAACCATCCTTCGTGGGTGCTGATGTAGGAGATATCCGCTACCCAAACCCGGTTCGGCGCCGTTGTTTCAAAATTGCGGTTCAGGAGGTTTTCCTTCACCGGTAGGTGATGTCTGGAGTCCGTGGTGACCTGGTACTTCCGTTTGGTTTTGGCCCGGATTCCCGCTTGCTGTATCAATCGAGCGACGCGGTTCTTCCCACAGAACACGCCTTGCTTCACCAATTCGGCATGGATCCGAGGGCTTCCGTAAACCTGCCGTTTGGCGTGGTGAATCGTTCGGATTTGCGCCACGAGCTTCTCGTTGTCCACGGCCCTCTGGGACGACTTTCTCCAGCGAGAGGCATAGTACCCACTCCGGGATACCCCCATCACCTTGCACAGCAGCGCCACTGGGTACTGCCCACTTTGCATGTGTATGAACGCATGTTTCACAGCACTTCCTTGGCAAAGTAGGCCGTCGCCTTTTTTAGGATTTCGTTCTCCATTCGGAGCTGGCGCACTTCTTCTCGGAGACGATCCACTTCCCCGGCTTCCTCGCTCCGCTTTCCCTTGCCGGGAAAGGCTTTCTCGCCTTTTTTCAGGTAGTTCGCCTTCCATCGTGACAGCATGCTCGTGGAGATCCCCAGTTTTCGACACGCCTCCGCCAGCGAATAGCCGTGTTCCGTCACCAATTGCACCGCTTCGATCTTGAATTCCTCGGTGTACGCTTTTCTCTTTCTTGCCATGGAAACCATTCCTCTCCAGTCCGGGCCAGCCGTCAGGCACTCGAGCCGGCATGGGGCCTCGGCCTTTGCGGGAAGGATAAATCGGGGAAGCTCCATGGATCCGTGGGTTGGCCCCTTCGGTATCCTCCGCCCTTTCGGGCGGGAGGGAAAGCCCCCGCAGGGGGTTTTTGCTCCCGACCGGCAGGCTCGGGGGTGGCCGGAGGGGCGGGGCCCCCGGTCTATGGAGGAGTCCACGCTTTATGTTCACGCCAAAGTCCGAGGTCCACAGGCCGAACGGGTCTTGACCCACCCAAGCCTGTGATCCATGCTCGCCTTGATCTGGCATTCTACCCTCATGACTGCTTTTCTGGTCTGTCCAGAAAACCGGGGGAAGTCCGCTCGTCGAAGTCGACATCCTCTTCATCGACACGGAAGGAGACCGCGGTGGTGTCGTAAAAGATGAGGTCGACTTTGAGGTTGAAGAGATCGGCGGTCTTGTGGAAAACAGCCTGTTCCACAGCCCTGGCGTGCTCGTAGAAGAAACCCATGGCCTGATACATCTGTTTGAGTTTCAGGTCGTTGCACGTGGGAAGGTAGACTTTGTCAAGCCATCGTTCCCAAATCCCGAGCTTGGAATCGGGTTTTCGATTAAGGGCCGGAGCCCCAGGAAATCGCCAGCCTCGAACTGCAGCAGACCTCAACGAAATTGATCCTAAGTCTTTGATTCGGTTTTAGTTGTGAAGAGGGGCCTCTGCGAACCCAATTCGGATATCTAAATGGGTTGATGCGTGTTCTGCCGATATCTCGCCTATTTATACGAGCTGACATTTCTTGTCCAGCGCCTCTTCAATTGGGAATGACCCCCAATAGCAACGCTTGCCCAAATCGTTTGAAACATCCCCTATTGGGGGAGCAGTGGCCTGCCCCCGCCAATGAAAAGGAGTTATTCATTGAAAAACAATATTTTGGCACTGGGTGCCTGTGCCATTCTTGCCCTAATCATCACTCTTCCATTGGAATGGGCAATCCTCCCAGGACAAAAGGTGACCGGTCTGTCCGGTTCTATTTCGTTTGAGTTGTTTACACTGTCCTTAAAAGTGCCTTTCTGGCTGGCGGTAGTTGCAGGGGTAGTCGGCGTGAGCCTTGATCTGCTCAATTTCATGAAGGTAACCAGGCTTTCAAGCCCGTATTCGATAATCCTTTTACTGTTTGCCGCGCTTTGCATTCTGGCTGCAATTATCGTAACCCTTTTTGCCGGCAATGCTAAGTTTGCCATCGGATTGTTCATTGCAATTTTCGGGGTTTGTTTGGGCTTTAAGTTTGCGTTCGATTGCCGAACCACGGCAACGGAGTTAATTGATTAACCCGTCCACCATGCCTGATTATCAAAACATTGTTTGTCGACGAAGTTGTCGCATATCCGTTACCCAAACCCGGTTCGGCGCCGTTTTTTCAAAATTGCGGTCCAGGAGGTTTTCCTTGACCGGTAAGTCCAGGGCTGATTACCAAGACAAGTTGGGAAAAGTCAGGGGGATATCCATGTCAAAACGCAGCCCGAAATGGCGAGCGAGAATCTGGAGAAGGTCCTCTTTCGAAGTGATTTTCTGCTTGTTCGCCACGCCCGCGGCGTTGCGCATGTTGAATATGTCGTTCTGTATGGTGACCCGCCCGCCTTCGGGCGTGGCACGCGCGACGAGCAGACGATCCCGAAAATGGGACTCCGGATGGGTCGACGTGTACCAGTTGGCCACCTCGCGATCAATCAGGGGCATCTGCTCGAGGGTGAAATCACAGACGTCCTTCCAGCCGTCGTCGAGGAGGACCTGGTGAAAATAAAGATCGCCCTCGCGAACGATGCGGCGCGGTTCATGAGAAGAAGACTGGGTGACATCCAGCACGAAGCGAATAGCGCTGGTGGGGGTGAGGCCACCGACCCCCACATCGGCGAACCAACTGGTTCCCTCGATCTCGACTCGGGCGAATAGATGGGTTCGCGGTGGAATATGATCTCGCTCGGAACCGATGCGCACTCGGGCGCTGATCGGCGCTACCTCGAAACCCAAGATCTCCAACACCGAGATCAAGAGGCCGTTTTGTTCGAAGCAATAGCCACCGCGGTTATTTTCGATCAGCTTTTTCCGCAAGGATGCGTTGTCCAGGGCAATCTCCCGGCCAAGTAGGACGTCCAAATTTTCGAAGGGAATGCACTGGGTGTGGGCTGCAATGATGCCGTTCAAGGTGGCCAAGGAGGGCACGAGCGGCCCATCGTAGCCGATTCGTTCAAGATAAGCGCTGAGGTCGAGTTGTGCGTGTGTCATGGGGTTCCTTTCCATTCAGGGGGTCATTTCGTGTTGAGCGAAGGTTGGCGGGCGAATGTTCGATCAATCGTCGCTCTCGTTCGCGTTTGGTTGGGGGGATATGTCGAGATCGAGGCCGGCGGCCTTCCAACCCGGAATGCCGCTCTCCAAATGTCGCGCCCGGAGGCCCCTGCCGCGCAATGCGGCAACCGCCTGTAACGAGAGCGCACAAAAGGGACCTCGGCAGTAGGCGACAATCTCCCGATGAGGTGGTAGCTCGGCGAGGCGCCGTTCGAGTTCATCGCATGGGATGTTGAGTGCGCCGGGTAGGTGGCCCGTGGCGTACTCGTGTTCCGGCCGCACGTCCAACAGGGTCACACTGCCCTCTTTCATTCGCTCCAGCAACACGTCGAGCGGCATGGTCTGCAAGTGGTCTTTCTGATGAATCACGTCGGTAACGACCTGGCGCATCTGGGCTTGATTGTGATCCGCACAATGCCTGAGCGCGGCCAACAAGGCCACGATGGGACCGTCTCCGAGGCGGTACAACACATACTTTCCCGCTCGCCGCGTCTGAACGAGCCCGACCCGCCTGAGCCGCTGTAAGTGTTGGGAGGCATTGGCAACCGAGAGCCCGGATCGCTCGGCCAATGTCTCGACGGCACATTCCTCCTGGGTGATGTGGTCCAAGAGGACGAGGCGGTGGGCATGGCCGAGGGTGCGGGCCAATTCGGCAATCTCATCATGGATCTGGGTTTGTGGGTTGTGTTGAGGGGTCGACATGGCTCTCTCTTTTTCAAAAACATCATTCAATTGTTCGATTGAATGATATACTGCCTGCTCTTCACGAGCCTGTCAAGACCGGCGGACTCGATCCCGTAATTTCCTCACCCCCCGATTGCAACCACGAGTTGGAGGTGGGTGGCCTGAAACATCTAGGAGGAACACATGGTTGGATTTCTGGAATTCGGAGTGCGTGCGGTGGCCATCGGCGTTGGTGCCACTTTTGTAATGGATCTTTGGGCGATCTTTTTGAAACGATGCTTCGGGACGCCGTCCCTGGACTACGCCATGGTGGGCCGTTGGCTTGGACATTTCCCCCAGGGACGATTCCGACACTCCAGCATTGCCCAGGCCGACCCCGTTCCGGGGGAACGTATTTTGGGTTGGTGTGCCCACTACGCGATCGGTATCACCTTTGCCGCCTTGCTGCTCGCGATTTGGGGGCTGGATTGGGCTCGCCACCCGACATTCTTTCCAGCCGTGTTCATCGGAGTCGTGACGGTGGTCGCACCGTTTTTCATCATGCAGCCGGGAATGGGCGCAGGCGTGGCGGCATCGAAGACGCCCCATCCCAACATCGCCCGCATCCGCAGCCTCGCAGCCCACACGGTCTATGGCTTGGGGTTGTATCTCTCGGCACTGTTCTGGGCATTGCTGACCTAATCGGCCCGACTCATGCGGCCGAGAGCCGTTCTCTGGTTCGATTCGAGGTGCATGGATCCTTCCGTGTTTCGCGCACCCTTCCCCAGTTCTAGGGAGATTTTGTCTCCTCGGCCGCTTTCTTGAAACAAAACCGTCTGGAATGCCTAAATGTCGAGAGATTCGTCGTGCCTGGTAGGTTCATCCGCCGGATGAACTAGTCGAAGTAATTCAGGCGAGGAGTTCCCGCATGCTGCGAGAGTTGGCGGGGCAGTAAGTTGGTCAGGGGCGGTAAGCCGGCCCGGCCGACACTCCGAAGTGATCAGTGCTGCGAAAATTCAGAATGCCAAAGAGCGAAGCTCCAATAAAAACAGGAGCTTGGGAATGTGCGACCAGCGGTCGCACCTACCTGGCCATACCGGCCGTGGCACACCGGCCGTGGCACACCGGCCGTGGCACACCGGCCGTGGCATACCGGCCGTGGCATACCTACCGGGCCTTACCTGCCCTGCACCACACCCCTTTCGTAGATGCGGGAACACCTAAGCGATTTGCTTCGATTAGTTACCCATCTGAAACCCGGTGGCCGGTGTGCCGGTGGTTCGGCATACCGACCACCGGCATTCCGGGCCCCTGGCCTGGACGGCGACTCTGTGATGAACATCGGCAGCCGCTGTTGATCGGGATGGAAAACTACAGCTCTAGCCCGGGTTTAGCCGGGTTCCATCGAACTCGGTTCATTCGGTGGGCACGATTTCGCCCAATCGGGTTCGATCCGTTAAAAATGCCGGCTGTTCCAGTAGAGTCTGCACAGAACCACGACATCGCGGGGAGACCTCCTATCCCTCCTCGATCTCGCCCGAAACGAAGCGGTAGCTGGTCATGTCGCAGACCGGTCGATAGCCGATCGCCGCGTAGATGCGGTTGGACGTGGGATTGGCCAGGTCGGTGAACAGCACGCAACGCTGCCAGCCCTCTTCGAACAGCTTGCGGCTCAGCGCGCGAGTCACGGCCGTGCCCCAACCCTTGCCGCGTTCCTCGGGGGGCGTGTAGACCAACGTGACCGCGCAGCAGGTCACGCCCGGGCGCGATTTGCAGATCATGGCCACGGGTCGATCCCGCTCCCAGAAAAAGAGATGGCCGTCGTCGAGGCGGTGTCCGGTTTCGACATCCACGTTCCGGTCCGCCTCGTTGGGCAGGGCTTCCCGTTGAAAGGCACGGGCCCATTGGATGGCGAGGTCGCGGTCGGCGGGGTCGGCGGGGTCGGCGGGGCGGAATCGGCCCGGCGCACGCGGCGGATCGGGGATGTGGTCCAGCGTGTGGATCCGCTGGCGCATGTCCACCAACGGTTGCGGCGCGTCGGCCTGGGTCTCCGTCGCGCGCCAGAGGTCCGCGAACAGGTCGGCCGTGGCGGCTTCGGCCAAGAACGAGGGGAAGGTTCGGCCTTGCCCGCGAAGCCAGGCGATCAGGTGGACAAGGCAGGTGCGCGATTCGGATGCGGGCACGAACAGGGAGAAATGGAGCGGGAAGGGGGGCGTGTGCATGACGGCCGCAATCGGTCGCCCACCTCGCACGATCGCGCCGAAAAGCATGTCGGGCGGCGTGCGCTCGGGGTGCCGGGCGAGCCTCAGCGAAACGCCCAACAACACCTGATTCTTGGCTTCCGCTTGGATCAGGGGGTCCTTGACGACCTCGAGGAATTGGGCGGCATCGGGAAATCGAACGAATCGCATGGGCGGCTCCTGGCTATGGCGGGGATCATAAGTAACAAAAAGAGAAGCGGTTTGTTCCCGATATCGCGGTCAGGCTGGGTATACTGTTTTCATCGCGAAGCCATCAAACCACATTCGGATGCTTCCTTCACATTTTAGGTGAGTTCCACCCCTCCCGGCCATGCCGCATGGGCAAGAAGTCGCTTTCCTCGACGTGGAGGCCCGAACGGTTGGCTGTTTCGGCTCCGAATCTCGCGTGGAGGAAGGGGCCGGGACGCGTTGGTTCTTCGCGGTGCGCAGGGATTTCCATGACGTTCGTCGTGGAACCGACCCCTTACTTGTCGAGATTACGTTTACCGAGGTGTGCCCATCATGGCGAAGACCGCTGTTTCGTCTCCCCGATACTCCGTTTCCTTCGCGGCGATCCGTTGCCGTTTCCCAACCAAAATCACTGTCTTGGGTCTGGTGCTGTCGATGTGGCTCCTGACGCCGCCATTATGGGCCCAAACCGTGATCTATGCGGGAACCCTGATCGACGGGACCTCCGACAAGCCGCGGAACAAGGTGACCATCGTCATCGAGGACGGCAAGATCACCGGGGTGTCCAAGGGGTATTTGGTCTTCAAGAAGGCCGATCGGATCATCGATCTCAAATCGGCCACCGTCATGCCCGGCCTGATCGACCTGCACACCCACCTCAGTTTCGAGTTGGGGCCCGAATCCTACACCGAAAAATTCACGCAGAGCACGGCCGAAGTTGCCTTGCGTTCCGGCGTCTTCGCCGAGCGGACCCTGATGGCGGGCTTCACCACGGTACGCGATTTGGGCGATCGCGACAACGTGACGGTCGTCCTGCGCGACAACATCCAGCAGGGCTGGGTGGTCGGCCCGCGCATTTTCACTTCGGGTAAGTCCCTGGCCACCACCGGTGGGCACGCCGACCCGACCAACGGTTACCGCCGCGACAAGGCCGGCGATCCCGGCCCCCGCGAGGGCGTCATCAATGGTGGGGATGACGCGCGCAAGGCGGTGCGCCATCGCTACAAGGACGGCGCCGACCTGATCAAGATCACGGCGACCGGCGGCGTGCTGAGCGTCGCCAAAAGCGGCCACAATCCCCAATTCACGGAAGCCGAGTTGGAAGCCGTCGTGGGAACGGCCAACGATTACGGCTTTCATGTGGCCGCTCACGCACACGGCACCGAGGGCATCGTTCGCGCGGTGCGGGCCGGGGTCCTCACCATCGAGCACGGAACCTTTCTCAACGAAGAAGCGATGGTGCTGATGAAAGAAAAGGGAGCCTATCTGGTACCCACGCTGCTGGCTGGAGACACGGTGGTCGCCATGGCCAAGCAGGGCGGGGCCCTGCCGCCGGTCGTGGCCCAAAAGGCGCTCGAAGTCGGCCGCCTGATGCGTGAAAATTTCGCCAAGGCCTATGAAATGGGTGTACCGATCGCGTTCGGCACCGATTCCGGGGTCAGCAAGCACGGTATGAACGCGCGCGAGTTCGGCTTGATGGTGAACGGTGGCATGCCGGCCATGACCGCGATCCAATCGGCGACGTCGGTGGCCGCGAAAGTGTTGGACGAACCGAATTTGGGAACGGTGGCCAAAGGTGCCCACGCGGACCTGATCGCGGTCGAGGGCAATCCCCTCGAGGATATCGCCGTTTTGGAGAAAGTGGCCTTCGTCATGAAAGCCGGCCAGGTTTATAAGGAAAACGGTGCGCCGGCTCGATCACCCTGATGGGACGGCACCTTCATTTTGATCGGGCTTTGGTGAGCCAAGTGCCCATCTTACGCGTTTTTCGAAGTTGAACTCGTTTGTTTGTAGTGGGTTGTGTTAGCGGATCAATTCGGCACGGATTCTGTAAACCCATGGGGCATCGAACGAGAGGCCCCCTGGGGCCGCCACCAATCGCACGAGCAGAGGAGTCGCAACATGGGTTTGTTAGTCGATGGAGAATGGCGCGACCAATGGTACGCCACCAAAAAAACCAAGGGGCGCTTTGTCCGCGAGAGCGCCCAATTCCGCAACTGGATCACGGCCGACGGTGCACCCGGCCCCTCGGGCGAGGGGGGATTCAATGCCGAGTCGGGCCGCTACCACCTGTATGTCTCGCTGGCCTGTCCTTGGGCCCATCGCACCCTCGTCTTTCGCAATTTAAAGGGATTGGAATCGCACATCACGGTGTCCGTCGTCCATCCCCACATGATGGAGCACGGCTGGGAGTACCGCACGGACGACGAGGATTTTCGCGACCACATCAACGGATTTCGCTATCACCACCAGGTGTATACCGCGGCCGATCCGCAATACACCGGTCGGGTGACGGTTCCGGTGCTCTGGGACAAGCAGCGCCGCACCATCGTCAATAACGAGTCCTCCGAGATCATTCGCATGTTCAACAGCGCATTCGACGAGGTGACCGGCAACCGATTGGATTTTTACCCCGAAGCACTGCGAACGGAGATCGACGAAATCAACGACTTGGTGTATCCCAACATCAACAACGGCGTTTATCGTTGCGGGTTCGCCACCACCCAGGAAGCCTACGAGGAGGCCTTCGATGACCTGTTCTCGGCTCTCGATCGGGTGGATGCCCGTTTGGCGAAGCATCGCTACCTGGTGGGGAATCGATTGACGGAAGCCGATTGGCGGTTGTTCACCACCCTGGTCCGGTTCGATGCGGTGTACGTCGGGCACTTCAAGACGAACTTGCGGCGAATTGCGGATTATCCCAATCTTGCGCCGTATTTGCGCGATTTGTACCAGCAATCCGGTGTGGCCGAGACCGTGGATTTTTGGCACATCAAGCAACACTATTACTACAGCCACGAAACCATCAATCCGACACGCGTCGTACCCAAGGGACCCGAGCTGAACTTGGACGCGCACCACGATCGCACCCGATTTGGTGATTGATCCCGATCGCGGCCGTTTCTCGAGAATCGGCCGCGAACTTCCCGGGGCGGTTTTCGGGGAATGTCTAGGGTTTCGTTCCCGAGGCCTGTAAGGCGGCTTCCCGCTTGGGGTCCTCGGGTACCAGTGCCAATTCGCCCAATTGGGTTTCGGGCGCGGCCAGAATGCGGTCGACGACGGCGATGCAGGTTTCCTTGAGCGATCGAATCAGCGACTCCGGCAGGCGGTTGCGGTCGTAGGCGAAACGCAACTCCATGGTGGGGCCGCTGGTCACGAAGACGGTCAAGGGAAACGGGGTGTGCTCGTAGCTGGCGAGCTCCAAGATCTCCAGGCGGGTGCCTTCCAGACGGGGCTCGCGCGCCGGGCGCCGCTCAAGCAATAGCAAGTGATCGAACAGAATGCGCCGCTTGGGCGCCACGCTGCGGATCTCGTCGAGGGTGAGCGGGGTGGTGCCTTCCGCGATCGCGGCATCGTGCTGGACGCGGCGCATGATGTCGAGAAACCGATCTTGCGGATCCAGCCGAACCCAGAGCGGCACCGCGAATTGAAACAGGCCAAGCATTTCGGCACAGCCGGACAAGGCCGCCGGTCGACCCGATACGTTCACGCCGAACACCGGCGTGCGGGTTTGACCCTGACGGGCCAAGACCAGGCTCCACAGCGCCTTGAACAGGCTGTTCAGCGTGACCTGTACGCTCACCGCCAAATCGCACAACCGCTTCAGGTCGCGTTCGGGAATGACGTGCGACATGTAGCCGGGATGGTAGGACGGGGTGAATTCGGGCATCGAGGGGATCAGCCGGAACGGCCGCACGCTTTTCTGGTAATCAGCCCAATAGCGTCGCGCCGGTTCGGGATCGCGGCTCTGCAGCCAGCGCGTGTAGTCGCGGAACGGCGGTCGATGGCTCAGAGCCGGTGTCTCGCCGGCACGTTTGGCGCGATAGGAGCTGAACCATTCGTCGATCAACTGCTGGAGGCTGTCGCCCTCCATGACCAGGTGGTGACAAGTGACCACCATTTCGTGCAGGTCGGCGTGATGGCGGATGATCAGTACCCGGAGGAGGGGCGTCGTGGACGGATCGAGGGGCTTGATGTGCTCTTCGCGGATCAGCTCGTCGCGGCGGAAGCGCGCGTCGGCACCGCTCATCCCTTCCAGGTCAACCGTGCGAAAGGGCAGGCGCCGCTTGCGCTGAACGATTTGGAAAGGGCGATCCAATCCCTTTGAAATGAACAGGGTGCGGGGCAACGGATGGCGGTGGGCCAAATAGTGCCAGGCCCGTTCGGCGATATCCAACTCCAGCGGGCCGGCCAACGTGTAGATCGATTGGCGCAAAAAGGCGCCGTCGTGTGGGTTCTCTTCCAAGTGGCGCAATATCGACAGTTGCAGCGGCGCCAGCGGCACCATGTCCGCCACTTCCGACGGGTTGAGCCCGTGTGAGGCCAGTGCCATGTCGAAGGCTTCGATATCGAACTGGGACAGCCCGAAGTCGCTGGGGCTCGGGTAGGTCGATTTTTGGGTGCAGCAGTGTTCGATCATGTCCTCGAGCACCACGCGGTAGCGTTGGAGGTAATGACGGATTCCGTTGCGCGGCATGTTGGTCGGCAGGTCGGCATCGATGATCAACTGGTTCTTGATGACCGAGAGCAGGTACCGCGGCGCTCTGGGCGCGCGAGCCTGGGGTCCGGATATGGTGCGCGGCGGTGTGGCCAGGCTGCCCAGTAGGTGTTGATCGGGCGGCTCCGCGTCCAGTTGGCCCAGGTAATAGAACTGCGGGAACGAGTCGTCGTTGACCATGGCCAGCAGGCGCGAGCTGCCGAATCCGTTGTGAGGCAAGCGACGCAGGGTTTCCTTGACGGTTCGGATCCAGTCGGAGATGCGGTTGCGTCGGTTGGGGGCGGTCAGGGTGACCACGAAGTGGCGTTCCAGCGAGGCCACGGTGTGCGAGAGATCGGGGCCGCGCGGCGGTTGGCGGTCCTGATCGCCGGCGGTGAGCTGCAGGCATTCCTCGTTGGTGAGCAGGACGTGGGTGTGCAGCATCGCGGCCAGCATGATGTCGAAGGGTTTGCAGCGGTAGGTCTTGCCGGCGCGAACGAGGAGCGCGCGCGTCTTGGCGGGGCTGAGGGTGACCTGGTATTGCGTGCGATCGGCCGCGAGACCCAGGCCCGCACCGTCGCGAGACCGGGCCGGTACCGCGGACGCCAGCGCCTGGTGGTTTTCGGCATAGGCCAGCAACTCGCCGGGGGTCACCGGTTTGTGAGGGAAACTGGCGACCTCGCCGACCAGGCTGGCGCGGTAGGCGGTTTCCAGGTTGCGGTGCAGGACGAGCAGGTCGGTTTCGTTGGCCAGCGCGCGATGCGCGATGAGCAGTAATTGGTTTGGATGCCACTCCGGAGCCAGGATCACGCGCCACAAAGGACCCGTGGCCAGGTCGAAGGTGACCTCGGCGCCCTCGATGAGATCGTGCAGGGTCGCTTCCTCCACCAATTGCAGATCGGGATTGGCGGCGTTGAAATGACGGACCCAGGAACCTTCGGGCGTTTGCACGAAAACCTGCGTCAGGTTGGGTTGGTGTTGTTGCACCTGCTCCATCGCCATGCGCAGGGCGTTGACCTGAATCGGGTCGGGTGCCTCCAATCGAAGTCGAACGCTGCATTGATCGGTGCCGCCGTTGGTGAAAAAGAATCCCTGCGAGGCCAGTAATGGGAGCGGCTCGGCGGAGGGCGCGGTTTCGTTGACCTCTTGGGTCGTCGATGGGGCGTTTCCTTTGCTCAATACCGCCAGTTCCGCGATGGTCGGGCTCTGGAAGAGATCTTGGAAGCTCAGGTGCAGCAGGTCTTCGGGCAGAATGGAGACCAGTCGAATCACGGCCAGCGAGTCGCCGCCCAGTTCGAAGAAGTTGTCGTGAATGCCCACGTGGGTCACGGCCAGGACCTTTTCCCAGAGCGAGACCAGGTGACGTTCGACTTCGGTTCGCGGTGCGCGGTAGGGCGTGGTGCCTCGGCGGGTGACCTCGGGCAGGGCCTTCTTGTCCACCTTGCCGCTGGTATTGCGCGGAAAGCGATCCAGCTCGATGAAATGTGCCGGGATCATGTGCCGGGGAAGGCACCTGGCCAGGCAGGCGCGCAACGAAGTCGGGGCCAACGGGTCCTGAGCCTCGTTTTGATCGGCGAAGCGATTGGTGTCCAGGCGGGTGAAGTAGGCGCTCAGCTCGCGCCGGCCGAATTCGCGCGTGGTCGCCAACACCACCGCTTCCTCGATGCCCACGTGGCGGTTGAGGTGGTACTGGATTTCGCCGAGTTCGACCCGGTACCCGTTGATTTTGACCTGGTCGTCGGCGCGACCCAGGAACACCAGTTCGCCGCGCAGGTTCCAGAAACCCATGTCACCCGTGCGATAGAGGCGTTCACCGGGGCAGAAGGGATTCTGGACGAAGGTCGCGTCGGTCAGCTCGGCCCGGTTGAGGTAGCCGCGCGCCACGCCCTTGCCGGCGATGCAGATTTCGCCTTCCATACCCAAGGGCAGCAGTTCCAGGTCCGGCGACACGATGTAGATCCCCAGGTCCGGCAAGGGGCGACCGATGGGGATGCGGCCCTCGCTGTCGGTTTTGGGATCGACCCGATAGAAGGAGGCACAGACGGCGGTTTCGGTGGGTCCGTAGGCGTTGATGTAGATCTTGTGTTTGGCGATGCGCCGGGCGTCTTCGCGAATCGGGGCCTCGCCGGCGGTGATGATGACGCGCAGGGGCTCGATGGCCTCATCGCTCAGGCTGTGCAGGTAGGCCGGCGGAAAGGTGGCGTGGGTGACCTCGAAGCGTTCGATCAGGGCGGCCAGTTTCTTTTGGTTGGCCACGGCTTCCGGAGAGGCGAGCACCAGCGCGGCGCCGCTGAGCAGGGCCATGAAAATTTCGGAGAGAGAGGCGTCGAAGGAGGGCGAGGCCATTTGAAGGACGCGGTCGCCGCGCTTGACCTCGAATCCGTGAATCTGTGCGTGGATCATGCTGTGGAAATGGCGATGCTCGACCTCGACACCCTTGGGGTTGCCGGTCGATCCCGAGGTGTAGATCACGTAGGCCAGGTCCTCCGGTTTGCCGTGATGGCGGCACGGAGAGGTATCGGCCTGCCAGACCAGGCGATCCAGTTGGACCAGGCGGGCGTCGCATTCGTGGATGATGGCCGGGGGGTGGCCGAAACAAATGACGACCTTGGGTTTCGCGTCTTCCAAGATGAACCGGGTGCGCTGTTCGGGAAAATCGGGATCGATGGGAAGGTAGGCACCGCCCGACTTGAGGATCGCGAGCAGGGTCAGCGGCAGGTAGGCGCGTCGATCGGGGATGACGGCGATCAGGTCGCCCTCGCGGACGTCCAGCTCACCCCGCAGCAACGTGGCGAGTTGGTCGGCCTGGGCGTTGAGCAGTGCGTAACTCCAGCAAAGGTCTTCGCTGAGCACGGCCATGTCGTCACCGTGTTGCCCGACCCTGGCTTCGAATTGTTCGTGAAGCGGTTGGGGATCGATGCCCATGCCGGACCGCGGGTTGAAGGTCTTCAGCAGCATGTGGCGTTCGCTCTCGGGCAGCAGTGCGGTCGGGTCCTGCCATTGCTCGGGCGGCACGGTCGCGGCGTGCGCCACATGTCGGGCGAGGCGTTCGGCGTAGCCCGCGCCCAGGCTGGCGGCCCAGGTCGAAATGCGAATTTCGAGAGACGACGCGCTTGGCGTGACCACCACCCGAATGGGGCAGGCCTCACCCGGTTCCGCCAATGGATCGACTTGGTCTTTCCCATCCGAGGTAGATCTCCAGGAGATGGCGACCGCCGGGGTCGAATCGGGCTGCGCCCCATGGTCGGATTTGTCCGTTACGGGTGTTTCGGCGAAAGCGGCCTTTAGGTGCTCGACCAGTGATTCGACCGATCGCGTTACCGGTGGTTCAAGTCGACGTAGGCCGTCGTCGTCGAACCATTGGAGCGGAACCATGCCGCCATTCCCAAATCGCTGCAGCACGCGGGATAACACGGCCGAAAAGGGGAGGGCCGGCGATCCGGCATCCATGGCCGTGAAAAAGGAGGCCGTCATCGGAATCGTGAGGTCGTGGTGTTCGACGGGATCGCCGGATGTGTCGGCGAACGCCGGAAAGGGGTGGGCCGACCATGTCGCCGTGTCCTCCGCCGGGGGCGCCGTGGGTTGGGCTGCCGCGCCCGTATCGGTGCGGGATGGGGAAGATGAGCGGTTCGTGGACATGGCTACCTCACGAAACTTGGTAGAGGGACAACGCCCCATTTTTAGCGGATTCGACCTGCGGGGTAAACGCCAAAGCGCCCATTTTTCGAAATTCCGCCTGAGACGAAAGTCAAGTGTCACTCGACTTTCACCAATGGGTCCGACTCCGCGCAGGGAATCGCCTCCTTTTCGGTGGTCCGTTGCGCGATCGCGGTTTCGCCCTCTTCCTTCAAAAGGCCCATTGTTCGGTTCAGGACAGGGGCACTGGAAATCCACGACTTCCTGTTGGATGAATGACCTCCAAAGGTCAACCCATGGGCATGCATGTCTCGTTGCGATGACGATCACCGATGCCCTGGAAACTCGGTGGTACCGATCCCTTTGAGGGTGATTCTGTGATGTGTGTCACGGAATGGTGGTAGGCCCTAGCCTCTTGTCACCTGTCTTACGCCTTGAAAACAACGATCGTTCGCTTCCTGATCTTCTTCCAAAAACGCTTGTCCAGCAATGATCCGCTGTTTCTACCATGCGGTGGTCCGGCGACGACGGCCGACGGGGGAGGAGGGTCGGGGTGGTCGATGACCTCGTTTGCGGACGAACCCGATGGCATCGGTCGTGCTGTCCCGGCTTGTGTGAACACATTCCCATAATCCCGTGAATCGTGGAGGATTACGATGATCAAGCGAACCCCCATTTGCCTCGTCGCCCTTTTGGCTGTGTCCCTCGGCAGCTACCTCTTTGCTCATGATGAGCGTACCGTCACCGAGGAAATGAAGGTCAACCTCGTGGAGCTCGAAGTCCGAGCCCATACACTCGGCGGCAAGTCACTGTACGGCCTGAACGCGACGGATTTCGTCGTGAAGGAGAACGGCCGGGTCCAAGCCATCGACTCTTTTGAAGAGGTCGACCTCAACGCGTTGAACGCCGCGGAGCGCGATGCCCGCCGCAAACGCACCATGATTCTTCTCGATTTCAAAAATACCCAGTACGAAGTGATGCGGACTTCCTTCGAGCATCTTCGCAACTACATCACGATGTACGATCACGGGAACAGTGATTTCGGTTTGGCCGTCAACGCCGACGGCATCATCGAGTTTTTACCGTTCACCGCCAATCGCGAGCACTTTCTCGAGGCGGTCGACATGGCCGAGTCATACTATCGCAAGTCCCGCTACAAATCGTACACGTCCATCCGCCAGGGCCGGAATTTCGGCCATGGGTACGGACCTTTCGGCGTGCCCGGTTTCGGGCCTTCCGGGCATTACCGTTCTTCCCATCACCTGACCCAGGATTATTACCGCCGCGAGTTGGAGATTCTCGGCCAGTTCGTCAACTATCTCGGTGTCTGGTCCGGTGAGAAGAACCTGGTTCTGGTTTCCAATCCCTGGGACCTGCACATCAGCGACGACAACGAGGGTTCCAGCAACGATCCCGCGGTTCTCTCCATGAAGGACATCCAGACGACGGCCCTCTACAACAAGGTGACCGTCAACGTCATCAGTCTCGATCGCCACGTGGACATGACTTCGGCACGCTACGTGGTGCGCCAGGCACCGCGTGTTTTGGATCGCACCGCGGAAGTCGCGTCCAGCACCGCGGGCAGCTTTTACCACGCCAACCGCGCCGGATTGGCCAAGGTCCTGGAGCAGACCGTCGACGAGCTGACCCATTACTACCGCATTCGGTATTACAGCAACCAGGCCGGCGATCGCTACCGCCGCATTCAGGTGGTGGCCAAGGGTGTGAACCGCGTGGCGACTCACTTTTCCGGTTATTACCCGAAGGGGACCGGCATCGTTCCGGCCAACGTGAACGGATCGGCGGAGATGGAGCAGGGTCAGTGGACGCTGAGCACCGGCACCGATTGGATGGCGTGGACCCATTCGGGTTGGAAGAAGAAGCGCGCCAACTATGCGATCAGCCATCGCGTCTACGGTGTTTCGGGCGAGTTGCTGGCCGAGCGGGTTCGTTCCGGCGAGTTGAAGGTGCGCAAGCGCAAGGGTTCCTACGACTACCCGCAGTTGCTGCAGGAGGTGCGGTTCGACCTGGGCGAGGGCCACGAGCCCGCTCGGATCGAGACCACGGTGGTGGACCTGACCTCGGGTGAGCGATTGGTGCTGTCCAAGGACCTCGACCGCGACAATCTCGGCTAGGGCTTAATCGATGTGAAGCGATGCGGCGGTGGCCTCCGGGCTGCCGCCTTTTTTGTCCACTAAATCCACGAAAAAACACGAAAAAAACCCCCTCCGCCATGGCTGGATGAACATCCCCACTTGGCGGTACTTGAATCTGGGTTCTCGGCCGCATGATTGATTTCACCTTTTTATCGGCTGCCTCCGAGCTGTGACCTCTATGGTTCTCTTAAAATCCCTTCGGCCATGGACGGATGATCATCCCCTCGTGGCGGTACTTGGTTTGGGTTTTTAGCTGCGGGAACCTGCTACCTTGGAAAAGAATGATATCGGGAATCTCCGGCCCAGGGATGCCTCCCGAAAGCGAAAGAAACCCGCAACTCCTACGGATAAATCGGTTGTATCCCACAATCGCGTAGGGGAAGGATCTCCCCTAGGCCTCCTTCACCCGAGCAGGCTCTGATTCACGTGCGTGCCAATTCGGGTGATTCCTGGGCGAACACATTCACCAAAGCCACGGCGGCACCGCAGGGAAGGCATTTTTAGGAATCAATCCCTTTCCAAGTCTCGAACCAAAGCGATGCAGGGTCGAAGGGCGAGGCGGGCAGAAGGGTGTTCGTGTTTTTTCGTGTTTTTCGTGGACAGTTTTTAGTGGACGGGGTGGGGGGGGCACACCACCACTTCCAGTCGCCGGGCGAAGGCCAGGTGTGGCTGTTGATCCGTCGGCGTCGCCAAATCGATGGTTCGCAACACCGTGTTCTCTTCCACCTCGACCCAGGCCTTCTTTAGCGGCCACCGCGCGTGATGCACCTCGGCTCGGTACACCTGCCCGCGCTTCGACTGCGCGTACAGGCAGTAACGCTCGGTCAACCAGTGGGTCAAACCGCCCGGCGGCGCCTCGAGCGGATCGAAACAGGGGCCGTATCCCGCGCGAAACCCGATCTGGCGAGAATCGTCCTTGCGCCGGCTGAAATAGCCGATGTCGGCATCGTCCGAGCGGGTGACCGCCATGAAGGCGTGGCGGTAGGGGAGGTGGAAGAACTTTCGCGCCGCCCACACCGCCATCGCTTGGCTCGCGTCCAGGCTGAAAAACCAAACCCCGGGCTTGTCGCCGAAGGTCACGTAGGTGCGCAGGTTCAGCTCGGGGAAGTTGGACACACCCGGCATGCCTGGCAGGCCGCGCCACATGACGTCTTCCATGCGAAAGGGCACGATGCCCACCCAGGCGTGTCCCGAAAAGGTGTCCAGCGTCAGCCCCGGCGGAATCAAGGGGCGGATCTGTTCGGGGTCGAAGTGGTAGTGCATGAACAACAGGTCGCACCACGTCTGGCGCCAGCGCCACTCGGTGGTGGGCATCGGCCAGGGGCGGTGATCGGTGTGGTTCAGCGATGGGTGGGTCATGGCTGCCTGCCTCAGTTTGCCGGTTCACACAGCATGGGCATGAGGGTCAGGACGGTGTTGGTTTCTTCACCGCGCCAAGCTGCGACGGCGAGCATGAAGCCGGGACGGACACCCTCCAAAAACACCCGCTGGCGCAGGTCCTGGTTGAAACTGTAGATCAACTGTTTGGCGTCGGCCCCCAGATCGATACCTTCGAAACGCGCTTGGGTGGCCTGGTTGTCCGCGAACTCGGTCACCTGTTCGAAGGTGCCCGAACCCATCTGGGTGATGAAGAACTCCTTGCCCAGGTCGCCGTTCGTCCCGACCGGATCGAAGCCGTCGGCCACGAAGCCCAGCAGCCCGCGATTGTTGATGGCGGCATCTTCCACCGTGGCGCTCGCGCTGGAAGTCACCTGCGTGATGGGCAAGCCGCGTTTGGCGGAGAGGAAGTCGACCACATACAGCTCGGCGTTCATTTCGGGATTGTTGTTGTCGATGTTGTCACTGGAAATGAAGCTAATGCGCCGGCCGTCGCGGGTCCCGTCGATGCGCGTGTGATGGCCGGTTCGGATCAAATTGCCCGTACCCACACCGCGGTGCCATTGGAACAGATCGGCCGGGTCACCGCGAAGATAGGTGGCGGCTTCGCCGTCGCGATGCACGATCAACTCACCCACGTCCTCGGTGGGTTCGTTGGCGGGTCCCACACTGACTTGGGTGAAGCTCTGGCCGGCGATATCGTAGAGGTAGGCCTCCCGACTGCCGTCGCCGTTGGCACCGTCGAGGTCGTCGGCCGAGAGCAGCGCGAGCGTGCCGCCATCTTCGGAGATGCCGGCCGCCAAGGCTCCGTTCACATCGGTGGTCTGCGTGATCTGGGTGAAGGTGCCCAGCTCGTAGAGAAACACTTCAACCCGTCCGGCCGCATTTTGGCCGGTGAGATCTGCATCGCTGGAGAATGTCAGGCGCAAACCGTCGCCGCTCAGGAACGGCCGTGAAAAAAAGCGATCCGCGGTGTTGGTGATCTGTTGCTGAAGGAGCGTGGTGGTGTCGAACAGGAAGATTTCGGTGCTACCGTCGCCGTTGGTGCCCAACGGGTCGGCGGTGGACAGGTAGGCGAGCCTGCCTGCGTTGGAAGAGGCCGAAGGCATGCTGGCGTCGGCGTCGACTGCGTTGTCGTGGCGGAAGATGTCGCAGAAATCGTCCAGGTTGCCGCCCGGCAGGTCGTCCAGGGTGAACGAGGCATACAACAGGTCGTCGGTCACGACCGCGAACGTCACCACGAAGGGGCCGCCCGGATCGATGAACGGGTCGTCCATGCCGACCACCCGCACCGTCTGCTCCTGATCCCAATTGTTCGTGTCGAAGCTGACCGTAGCGGTGACACCGAGTGGATCTTCACCCACGACCAGTTGCGCCTCGCCCGGTTGAAGGGACGTCATTTGAATGTTCACCGTTTCGGTCGGGATCCCGTCCAGAACCAGGGTGAAACTCGTTTCGCCGCCCGCCTCGCTCGTGGTCAGCAGCGCCGGCGCATTGCGCGTGATGCCCGGCGTGACGCGCGAGCCGCCGATTTCGAAGGCGAGATCGCGCTCCGGTACGGAAACGTCGTCCGGGTCGGTGATGGCGCAATCGGTCACGCGTGCCCCCCACTGGTTGACACAGGCGCCGTTGCCGAGAATGTCGAAGTTCTCCATCCAGGCGCTTTCGTTGCCGATGGTCATGCCGCTGTTGGGCGCCGACGCGCTTTCGGTCCAAAGCCATTGGCCGAACAGGCTGGAATCCATGATGGGCTGGACGCCTACGAAGTACCGACCGGCGTCGAGGATCAGCGGCGCATCGAGGGCGATCACGAAATCACCGAAATCGGCATCCGTGAAGGGGAGGCCCTCGCCCAAAAACAGCACGTTCGGGTCGGCGTCGTTGAAGATATCGATCGTGTCGGGTTGTGTCCCCGCACCATTGGACGCCAATACGAACAGGTTCATGCCCTGCGGGCTGCCATTGTCGGTGAAGTTACCGACGACGCGGACTTCTTCGATGATCCAACGTTCGCCTTCGGGGATGATGAAATCGTCCACGCCGATCGTGAAATAGCGATTCGCCTTGGGGCCTTGATCCGGGAAAAACTGTGAAGTGATCGAGTTGGGGGAGTTGGTGATGCCGGCCAGGGTCGAAAACAGGGTCTCCGTTTCACCGCGCGCGTGGGGGTTGAAAGGGTCGCCTGGACCCGCGAAGACCAGGTGATCGGTCGATTGTGCCAAAGCGGCCAAAGGCACGACCAGGAACAAGCAAAACGACAAAAGGGGGCGGGGCCAAACGGTTCGATGTTTCCCAGCAACCCTGAAGCGAGTATTCATGAAGGATCTCCCGTTGCGATCTCGAAATTCAGTGGTCCGATCGCCCGCACACACATGCTTCGAAACACCGCCTGTGGGGGGCACTGCAACCGACAGTCGTCGCTGCCGTTGTCATGCCGTGGCAAGCCGCACCGAACGCATCTGAAACCCGAGTCCGCGGACGTGGAAGAGACGTACCGTTGTCGGGTCCTGTCGTGTGAGGATGACCCTGGCAGCATAGCATTTTTGGGCAGAAACCCGATCGAAAAAGGTACTTCTACCGCCTCATGAACCGCTTTCGGGTTCGGGGGCCGGCGCCTCGCTTTTCGGCGCTTCCTCGACGGGCGCCGCCATTCGGCTCCAACCGGTCCCTTCGTGGCCGAACGAGAATTCGCCGGGGTGCAGGATCTCGGATAAAATCTCCAGCGAGTCCACGATGCGCGGGCCCGGTCGGTTGAAGTAGGTGTGGCCGTCGATGAGGTAGACGCGCCCCGCTTGGACCGCCTTCAATTTGGGCCAGTTCTCGGTGTCGACCAGGGTGGCGACCTCGCGTCGCGTGCGCTCGAGATCGAAACCGCAAGGGAAGATGACCAGGACATCCGGGTCGATTTCCAAAAGACGCGCCCAATCGAGGTCGGGTGCGTTTTTGCCGACCACGCCCAGGGGGTCGTGACCCCCGGCCAAACGCACCAACTCGGGGACCCAGTGCCCGCCCCCCATCATCGGATCCAGCCATTCGAGGCAGACCACCTTCGGAAAATCGTGGAGCTCGTGGGTTCTGGCGTAGATCGCGTTGATGCGGGCCTTGAGATCGGTGACCAGCACCTCTGCCTTGAACGGCACCTCCAGCGCCTGACCCACCTCGTGCATGCTGTCCAAAATCCCCTGGAGATCTCGTGGCTGGACACTCACCACCTGCGTATCGCGATTGCAGATGCTGGAAAGGGCGTCTTGGACCTCCTGGACGGAGACCGCGCACACCGCGCACTGATCCTGGGTGACCACGTGGGTCGGCCTCAATTGCTCCAATCGCTCGGCGTCGACTTCGTACACCGAGAGCGCGTTCTTCACCAGATCGCGCACCTGGAGATCCACCTCGCGCGACGGCTTGGCCGGATTGAGATTGGGCGTGCTGCAGATCGGCAGCGTGGCCACGTCGGCGGGGTAATCGCATTCGTGGGAACGGCCGACCAGGCGCTGGTGAAGCCCAAGGGCGCAAACGATTTCGGTGGCGCTGGGGATCAGGGAAACAATGCGGGGCTTTCTCAAGGTCACGTCCTTACTCTAGGCGCAACCTCCCGAACATTTCGCGCGCGCATATATCAACACCGACAATGGTTCGATGCGACGGATCCATTCTGATGGGAGCGCCTGATGGGTGGTGTGGTCTTACTTGATCTCCACTTTATACCCAAATGCCAAAAACCACAAAAGGGAATCTGATTTTCGGAGAGATACCCGCGCGTCGGTAGGTTCCCCCGTTCGGGATTTTTCTTTACCAAATATGCCGAGTGCGGAAAAAATCCAGGACGCTACGTAGATGACTTTGCGAAAGGCGGAGGCGAGAGCAGTCCCATCGTGGGATTACGGTGAACGGGGCGCCGGGCGGCGATGGCCGGATTTCCGGTGGAACGGCGCGTGGATTCAGGCGCTTTATAATAATGATTATGTGTTCACTTTTTTCTTGTGCTTTGGTTTCTTTAAACTTGTGTTTTGAGTCAAAAAACTGAACGAATCCTCAAAAAAAGCCCTGTTTCCACCAGAAAAAAATTCCAAGACCTTTCGTTCGGTGATACACTAGGCCCGGTTCGTCAAGCGATTGAAAATGATTTCCGCCGAATTTTCCACCGGTTGATGCCTTGATTTTGGTCTCGGTTTCCACGTTGGTTGCCGTTCGGCTCGGGTTCATCACACGTGGTCTCATGGGACCTGGCTCCCATTTGTCCTACGTTTGACGATTCTTTTTATGCTTTCCTGGGTAGGCATGTTTTCCTTATGAATTGTTTACATGGGTTGTCACCGGATTCATGTTTCCTCCCGTCTCCGAATCGGGTCGGACGGGTTGGGGTGCGCCTCGTGAGTTCCGCGATCCCTTCCAATCGCTTCAGACCGCCGCCTATCCGGTCGTCGTTACGCCGCTCAGGAAGCTGCAAGGTACGAATCCAGGAGTATGCCGTACCGTCACAAGTTACTTAGGAGACTGGATTATGTGGAGTTATCGTATTAGCCTGCGTCATGTGGTCGTCTTGGCGCTGTGCTTCGTCTGCTTTCAATCATCCCTGATGGCCGGCGGCTATCAGGTTTCCGAGCAATCCGCCCGCGGTCTTGCCCGCGCCTTTTCCGGTGTGACCACCGGTTTGGGTGACGGCAGTTCTGTTTGGTTCAACCCCGCGGCCATGAGTCGCGAAGGCGATGTGGCCAGTTTTGCGGCCAACGTTCTTTCCATCGACGCCGAGTTCCAGAACCAGGGCTCGACGGTTGCCGGCGCTTTTCCGACTACCGGTGGAAGTGGCGGCAACGGCCCGGAATCGGCCGTCGTTCCTTCCGCGTACATTGTCAAAAGCTTTGGTGACAAGATCCGGATCGGCGGCTCGATCAACGCGCCGTTCGGTCTGGCCACCGAATTCGATTCCGACTGGGTTGGTCGCTATCACGCCACCGAATCGGAGCTGCGAACCATCGCCGTGAACCTCGCCCTGAGCTACGAGTTCAATGATCGCGTCGCACTGGGCGTCGGCATCAACTACTACCAAATGGACGATGCCAAAATCGCCCAGCACATCGATTTCGGCACCATCGGGTTCTCGGTACTCGGTCCCGCCCAAGCCACCGCTCTCGGTTTGGCGCCCCAAATGAACGATGGTTCCGTCGAGATCACCGGTGATGACAAAAAGGTCAGCTTCAACGTGGGTGGCCTGTTCAATTTCACCGACCATACCCGTCTCGGTATCGGTTACCGTCACGAAGTCGAGGGCAGCCTCGACGGTCGTGCCGACTTCACCATCCCCGCCGGCTACGAAGCCGTATTTTCGCAGTTCGTCGACCCCAACGGCCGTCCGCTCTTCGCCGATTCCGGTGGCTTCGTCGACATCACCCTGCCGACTTTGGTTTTTGTCGGCCTGACCCACGAATTCGGCAACGTGTCGCTCGGCCTGGACGTCCAGTGGGCCGATTGGACCGTGTTTCCCGAATTGCGCGTGGTCTACTCCGAAACCGGCCGTGTGGATTCCGTGGTCGAAACCGAGTGGGACGAGGCGACTCGCATCTCGCTGGGCTTCGATTGGCAAGTGAACGAGGATTGGGTATGGCGAGCAGGTATCGCCGATGAAGAAACCCCGATTCCCGCTCCTGAAAACCGGACGCCGCGCATCCCCGATAACGATCGCCTGTGGCTGACCACCGGCTTCACCTACAACCACGGCCCCTGGGCTTTCGATTTCGCCTATGCGTACATCGATTCCGACAATGCCGGCGTCAGCTTGCCGAGCTCCACCGACTTTCTCAACGGTGAATTTGAGCTTGGCGGTGACATTTTCACCCTTGGCCTGGTTTACAACTTTTAAGTTCCAGGCGGCCGATCGCAGCCGCCTGTCAACGAACACGGAGGTCGGAGCCACGGTGCTCCGGCCTTTTTTCGTTTTGGGGCCGCCTCCGGACACCTTTTTTTGAAAAATGCGTGAACGGTCGGTCAGGTTTTGGGGAGTGTATCAACGGTAGAGCATTTTGAAGGGAGCTTGAAAACTCCATAACGCATCCGCGTTACACTGTCAGCCCTCACCGAGAACCCTTCGGGGTGACATTGGTGAGGGCCATTTTTTTTGGCTGACGCTCCCTCGCTCGCCCTCATGGCCACAAAAATGCCGCAGTTCGCCGGTCCCGTCCCAAACCAGTGCCTGAATATTGCATAATGAACCGAGAGACCGAACGATTCGAAATGATTTCCCGTCAGGTGCTTGGATGCACGTTCCCATTGGCGGCGGGATTGCGCGAGTCGAAGCCTCGATCGCGCACGAGGTGGTTGCATGACTGGTGTTTTGAGCTTATGTGTCCTCGGTTGGATGCTTGGCAGTTTCGGGGGTGAGGGACTGCCCCCCCTGGACGACATCTTTGCCAAGAACAGCGGCAGCCGGTTCGCACGGCTGCTGGCCGATCAGGGGCGCGTTCACGTGGATTTGCGGCCCCTGCTCCAGGATCACGGCAATCTGAGCCAGCAACAGGTCAACTTGGGCTTTCAAAAAATTCACGATCGGTTTCGCGTCTCCAAAGCCCAAATCATCAATTCCCAGGGCGACACCAATTTCGCCTGGTTGGAAGTTCATCTTCAGTTGACTTTGAGTGACCGCAAGAGTGGACGCGAACACCGGGCCGTTTTCGCGTTTCACTTCAAACAACGATCCTCCCAATTGGCCCTGCAACGTTGGGTACTTCAAGACCTGTATTGATGGAATCGCCGTACATGGGATTTTTCAGAGCCTACAATCTGGTTTGCGTCTTCCTCGCGATTCAGGTCTTCACCGTCTGTTTTCCCCATTCGTTTCTGTACATCGCCCAGGCGCTCGTGGGCGCGTTCGCCTTCGCGGCGGCCATGCGCGAATGGAAGGGTCGCAGTTCCGGCCTGATCCTGATCCTCGTCGCCGCGCCGCTGCTGTTGTGGATCCCCGCCGAGACGATCCCGCAACCGGGTGTTCCCCAAAATGCCGCGCTTCATTTGATGCGCGACTTTCACCTGGAATCCTGGCTCGAAGATCGCGAGATGCAGGGCTCACTGGCCCTCTTGCGCGGCAAGAATCCCCGCCTCGGCAACCCGGAATCGGGATCTCTTTTTCGCCATGCGGACTTGCCCGCACACGACTCGGTGACCCTGTTCAACCTCAACATGGAACCGTTGGTCTGGCAGGGGAACTATTTCAGCGAATCCTACGAGGGATTGACGCCGGGCGCCCCTGCGCTTGGCATGCGCGACGGCCGGCTCTTCCTGCAGGTCCTGGTACCGCTGCCCAGTGCCGAACAGGCGGAGGGTTTTCTGTGTTTGGAAACGCTGCTGGTGTCCAGTCACTTCGAGGAGCGGTCCCATACCTGGCTGGTCGCGCAGGATCCGGCCTTTCGTCATTATCAACCGCGCGTGGTCGAGCCCGGAAAGGGCCGGTTTCTGGTGGATCTGGCCGAAACCCTGACCGTGCCGGCATTGCCCTACGACCTCAGCTTCTTTCCCGATCACGACAGTTCGCTCTTGTTCGATGCGGCCGCGCTCGGTTGGGTCTTGGCCCTGGTCGCGGCCTTTTTCCTGTTGTTCGGCAAGACCCCGGTTCGTTTCCGGTTCGTCCCGCCTCTGCTCGCCCTGGTGGCTTTGGGCTCGTTCGCGCAAATCCCGCCGGACGATACCACCGTCCTGGCCTCCTACATCTTCGGGACCACCGTGCTCGGGGGCCTGCTGATCAGCCCGTTCCACCTTTTTCTTTCCAGCTCCCTGGCGTTTCTCGTGCTCCTGGGAGGGCGGGGCGCCCTGGCGCCCAAGCACCCGCTGTGGAGCCTCGCGTTCCTGGTGCTGGCCGCCGGATTCGTGATGTTCGGTGCGGATGCCCTGCAACAGGCCAATGTCTTTTCCTACATTCATCCGCTCGAGGCATTGGACTCGCCAGGCGCACTACTCAGCTACTTGGGTTTCCTCTCTTTGCTGGCCTGTCTCCTCCACTTGATGGATCGGGCCCGTTGGGAACGAGGGCTTCATTTGGCGATCGCCCTCGGGTTGGTGGTGGGGGTCTGCCTGTTTCTGCAACCTGAACGGTGGCAGGCGCTCGGATCGCTGGCCTTGTTGGCGCTGGCGGGTTTCGTGCGAGCTCCGGCCTCCGTTCGTGCGGCGGTCGGCGTGTTGTTCTTCTATCCCAACATGGTCTTCACCGAGCACCGCCAGGAACTCGACTTCGTCCGCAACCAGATTCTCGACGAGATCACGCTGCTCGGGGAGCGCAACCATTTTCGGATCGGTCGCCTGATCGGTCAACTGGAACCGCTCACCGATCAAATCGATCACGCGCCTCACGAGCACCTGATGGAGATGTTCGCCCAGCGTTGCGGTCTCCTGGAAGAGCAGATCGATTTCGCCATGCGCTTGTCCAGTCCCCAGGGGGAGGCGGTCAGCGAGGTCGATCAGCATATTTCACTGGATCGCATTCCCTATTACCACGTGCCGCTGAACCAGGTCGAATCGATCACCAGCCTGGACCGATCCGGTTCCGATCGTTCCGGTCCCGGCTGGCTCGTGTTTCGAACCTTGTTGTCATCGGTTCGCGGCGATTACGAGCTGGTGGTCGTGCTGGGCAACGATTACCAGAATCTGTCGTTGGTTCGCCAGTTGGGTCGACTACAGGGGAGTCGCTACCCCTTCCGTTCACGCGACGCCTTTCCCTATTTCGCCTATATCCTCGACGTCTACGACGGCAACGGCCGGTCGCTGTACAACCAGGGCGATCCGGTCGCCCTGACCTTGGACGAACGCGAGCGTCTCAAAGAAGAAGTGTATTTTTGGAAACCGGATCCCAAGTCGCCGCGCAACACCCTGTTCTTCTTCTCCGGCTCGCCCTTCCTGTATCGGATCACCCACAAGGCGACGCCGCTCAGGATGATCTTCGTGCGTTATTTGGCGCTGTTCCTGGCCGCCTGGTTGATCCTGCGACTGATCCGGCTGGGACTGGGCCCCACCCGCAGCCCGCTGGCCAATTGGCGCCGTTCCTTCGCACTCAAGATGGCCGGATTCATGTTCCTGAGCAGTGTCCTGCCCACCGCGACCCTCGGTTATCTGTTGATCAAGTCGATTCGCAAGAACCAGGTACGTGAAGTGGAGGCGATCGCGCGTTCGAACATCCTCGCGGCCAAGAACCTGTTCATCCAGTATCTCGAGCCCCAAAACGACGAATTGACCGGAGGGGGCGGCGACGCCGAAGTGGAACAGCGCACCCGTGAATTCGAGCGATCCAATCCACGAAACTTGCCGGTGCAGCGTTTTTCGCGGATTCTGAACGAAGATCTGAGCCTTTATCTGGACGGTCGCGTGTACAAGACCCACCAACCGGAGGTCTTTCGCGAGGGTATTCTCAACCGGCGGCTTTCCTTCGACCTGGTGCGTTCGCTGATCATCGAGAACAAACCCTACACCTTCCAACAGCGCAACCTGCCCGACGGCAGTTCGATTTGGGTCAGCTATTCGCCGCTTCGCCTCACCGACAAACACACCGCGGTGCTGTCGATGACGATGATTCCCTTCAACCGGCGGCAATCGCTGCGTTGGGAGGAGCAACTGGAATTCAGTGTCACGGTCCTGGCCGGGTTGTTCTTCCTGATGGCGGGCCTGACGCGGTTCCTGGCTCAGAGCTTCCTGCGGCCCGTATCGGCGATCACGCGTGGCGCGATGCGCATGGCCAAGGGGATTCAAAACCGCCCGATCATCGTGCATCGCCAGGACGAGTTGGAGCGCATGGTCAGTGCTTTCAACAGCATGCAGGAACGCATCCAGCTCAGTCAATCGCGCTTGAAAGAGCAGTTGGACGTGCTCGACGAGACGCTCAAGGCGACCAGCGGCGGCCTGGTCGGATTCGATCGCGAAGGTCGCGTGCTGCTACAGAACCAAATGGCTTGGGAGCTGCTGGACATGGATTCCATCCCCCAAACCTTCGACGAATTGCTGGCGCGTGAGCCGCAATTGGTGCCGTTGCGCGAGGCGGTCGACGCCGAATGGGAAGGGGAGTGCAACGTGGGGCTGTCGGGGTCCACCGGCCGGCGAGAACTGTTGGTGAAGGCCCGCGCGGTGCCCGGCACCACCGAGCGCGGCATCCGCCTCATCCTGGCGATCGAGGACATCACCCACGCCATGGAGGCCGGTCGTTTCAAGGCCTGGTCCGAAATGGCGCGGCGCGTGGCCCACGAAATCAAGAACCCGCTCACCCCGATCCAGCTCGAAATCGACTACCTGGTCAAGCTCTATCAGGACGAGCATCCCGAATTCGGGCCCGCCCTGCTGGAGACCAAAGAGGAGATTTCCCGCCAGGTGGAGATCCTGCGGCGCACGGCCACCGAGTTCAGCGACTACGCCCGGCCCGTGACGCTCGCGGTCGAACCCTTCGACCTCACGCACCTGGTACACGACCTGGTGTCGCCCTACGAGAAGGCCATGACCGATCTGGAACTGGTCGTGACCATGCCCGACCGCCTCGAGGTGGAGGGTGATGCACGCCTCCTGCGGCGCAGCCTGCACAATTTGATCGTCAACGCGGTACAGGCGATGGAACGTCGCGGTCGCCTGCGTATCGAGGTGCGCGCGGAGCCAGACGCCGCCCTCATCACGATCGAAGACACCGGGCCGGGAATTCCCTTGGAGGACCAGCCACGCGTGTTCGAGGCCTACTTCAGCACCAAGGACCAGGGAACCGGATTGGGGCTCGTCATCGCCAAGCGGTACGTGCAACTGCACGAGGGTTCGCTGCACATCGATCCCGATTATCGGGAAGGTACGCGTTTTCAGGTTCGCATTCCGCTGCGCCAACCCGAAGTGGCCTCGGAGACGACTTTTACCTGAATCGGAACTCCCTGCCCGGTTTTTGACCGGCCCACGAGGTTCTCGCCCGAATGTCTCGTCAACCGAATAGAGGAACCATTTCCAAGAAGCCGCGCCCTATCCTCGATTCACTCCGGCGGTTCCGCCAACGGTGGCGTGCCGACCGGTGGCGCCTTGACGATGCGGTTACGGCCTTGGTGCTTGCCGGCGTACAAGGCTTGATCGGCAGCCATACAGAGTTCTTCCAGGTCTTGGTGGTTGGGGAAACAGGCCAATCCGCAACTGAAGGTCACGTGAAACGAAACCCCATCGGCGTCGTGGTTGATGCGGGCGAAGTTGCGGCGTATTTCGTCCATCACGTGGAAAGCCCGCTCCGCATCGGTGTCCAGCAGGATCACCGCGAACTCTTCTCCGCCGTACCGACCGATGATGTCACTGCGACGAAGCCGTTGCCGCAGCAGGCATGCGAGGCTTTTGAGGACCCGATCGCCTACCGCGTGACCATAGGTGTCGTTGACCGTCTTGAAATGGTCCAGGTCGAGCATGGCGAAGGTCAGGGGTTTGTTGTTGCGGTCTGCGATTTTGAGGCTGGAGGCGAGGCGCTGCTTGACCGTGGAGTGGTTCAACAACCCCGTCAAGCTGTCGCTGGTCATCATGGCCCGCAGGGCTCTGGCCCGAATCAACCGGGCACGCAGCGAAATGACCAACTGCCGCGGCGAAATGGGCTTGGTAAGAAAGTCGTCCGCTCCGGCGATCAGGGCGTGGTAGTGACGTTCCAGGTTCTCCTCGGTGGAAAGGAACACGATCGGGATCGCCATGTAGCGCGATTGCTGGCGAATCACCTTGGCCAATTCCAGGCCGGTACATTGGGGTAGGTGGTAATCGAGAAGCACCAATTCCGGGTTGAATTCACCGATCTTGTCCTGCAGTTTGAAGGGATCGGTCACCGCACAAACGCGAAACCCGGCCGATTCCAAGATGTTGCTCAGGTGCTCCGCCGTGTGGATTTCGTCCTCGAGGATCAGAATCCGAAAGGGTTCGGTAGGCGTGACCGACAGCACGTTGTCGACCTCGTCGACCAGGTCGTTGATTTCGATCGGCTTGGTCAGGAACGCGCGGCCGCCCATGCGCACCGCTTCCAGTCGCACGGTCAGGTCGTCGCGGCTGGCGGTGAACATGACCGCGGTCTCCATGCTCAACTGGGCCATGAAGCGGCGTTGTTCGCTGTTGCCGGGATCGCGCATCTGTTCGTCCAGGTTCAGCAACATCAGGCCCACTTCTTCGGTCCCGTCCAACTTTCCCTGGCGCCACCGCGCCCGAAGTTGGTCGATTTGCTCGAAGGAATGGACCTGAAACCCGAAGAGGGTCAGTTGCAGTTCCCACTCGCCGCGATTACGCGGGTCTTCCTCGACCAGACAGATGTGGAGCGCGTTCCCCGCGTCCTGGGGCTTGGGGCTCTTCGTTTCGCTTTTGGGTAACGGATCGTTGATCAGCGTGGTCTGGCGGGTGGGGCTCGGCGACGCGGCCGCCTTTTCCAGCCGCGCCAGAAAGTGGTTGAGCTGCTGGATCTCGCGATCGTCGACCGGGACCTCGCGCTCTTGCCAATCGTTCAGCACCATTTCGCACTCGCGCGCGATCAGGTTCATCTCTCCGTAGCCGAAATAGACCGCAGAACCGGAAAACGAATGGATCCGACGGACGATTTCGTCGAAGACTGCCGTATCGGTCCGGTTTTTTTCCAACCGATCCACCAATTCGTGAAGCTTTTGAAATCGTTCCGGTAACTCTTTGGCATAGTCCCCACGGAGTGCGGCCAACTTTTTGAGAAAGCGCTCTTGTTTCTCTTCCATGCAGTCCCACCGTGATTCATTCTCGGGGCATCTGGTGAACCTATCGGAAGAATGCTCCAAAACCAGAATTTTTGATGGGGGTTCTCGGAGCCATTCCGAACCGCATGTCGTCCCGGCGCGCTGCCGCATTGCGGAATGCCGCGGCGAACACATGCTGTTACAGCAGGTTTCGTCGTGGCGGGTACCGCGAGCGGGGCCGGTGGGTCGATGGGCGGCGTGTTGGGAAAAGCGTAACCCGCGGAAGATAACTTTGTAAAGAAAAGGTAAAACAGGGGTTCGCCACCCGTCACTTGGCCGAGATTCGATCGGCCTGGGCCGTTTGACCGTTGGCGGCTTCGCGTTCCAGCCTGATCAAGGCCTTGCGGGCGTGGGGGTTGCCGTCGGCGGCGGCCGTGAACCACTTCACCGCCTTTTCCTTCGAGGGTTTCACCCCGTAGCCGTGAAGGTACATGACCCCGAGATTGAACTGAGCGTAGGGGCTGCCGGCCTTGGCGCCTCTGCGGAACAGCCGGAAGGCCTTTTTCTCGTTTTGCTTCACGCCGTGTCCGAACAGGTGCATGCGTGCCAGGTTGTTGGCGGCGGCCGCCGATTCGCCGACAACGGCCTTTCGATACCACTTGGCGGCCAGGGTCAACGATTGGTCCGAACCCTCGATACCCAGCTCGTAGAGTTGGGCTTTGTAGAAATGAGTGACCGGGTGGAGACTGCTTCTGGGCCATTTGGGTTTCCAGTAATGGAGGTTCAGTTTTTCCAGGGCATCCGCGACGCTTTCCGCCCATTTGCTTTGCAATTCCCTGGAGATGCCGTGTTGGGTTTCGTCGTCGTAACGGGTTTGGGTGCGGTTCATTTCGTCGACGATGCGTCGGTATGCTTCGTTGGCCTTGTCGATCTCGTGTGGGGGGATCTTGGCGAGCGAGGCGCGCAATTGACGGGCGAAGATCTCGCTGATGTCGAAATGAAGCTGTTCGTGGGCGAGTCCATAGTCATTGCGCATCCCTGGCCGGCACCAGGAGAGGTTGGGTTCCATGTAGGCGAAGGCCAGGAAGCTGTTCCTGCTCGACGACAGGTAGATTCCGCTAAGGATATAGGCACCGGCGAATGATTTTTCTTCGCTGACGTTCTGGTTGGCGAAGTCGTCCCAGGTCAGGGGATGGGCTCGGTCCCAGGCTTTCATCCGAACGGGAAAACCACCCTGTTCGAGCAGGGTTTCCACTTTGGCCAAGCGGTCGCCGCGTTCTTCGCGGGCGCGTGCATGGAACTCGTCCTTACGCATGATGGTGCCGTCGGAAAGTTGAATCCAGCCCGATTCCCCTGTCTTCCGGCGGACCGGGTCCGACTCGATCTGTTGCGGTTGAAGCGCGGGAGCCGATGGTTTTCGGCTGGATTGGGTGGCCGGGTCGGGATCCGAGGCGGCCTTGGCCAGAAGCGCTTCATCGCGCATGTCGATGATGGGCGTTTCGTCGCGCGGTTCTCTGGCCGGTCTCGGAGCGGGGTTGGCTTGCTTGGGTGAAGAACCGGGGCGACCGTTCGCTTGGTCGGTGTCCTGTGGCGGTGTGTCGAACTGGAAACCGTGATGTTCGACGTAGGCGGCCAACTTCTCGATCGCAGGATAGGTTTCGCGAAGTTCCTGACGCTTGTCGGAACCGATCACGCCCCAGGCATACCAACTCGCCAGCCCGGCGATGGGGGTGAGCAGGATCAGGGTAAAGAAGAGTCGGCCGAGGCGGCTCCAAATCGACTTCTTTAAATATTGTTCGATCAAAGGATGGTCGTTTTGATGGTTGTCGCTCAATGAAAACTCCGGAACGCGATGCTTTTGTCGGGAAAGGCGGGGCTGAGGAACTCATTACTATATGGCGCGAAATCCGCGAAAGTGTCCCCAAAGAAATTGAAATTTTGGGTGTTCGAGAAAATTTGTTGGCCAACGTGCCGGAGACGGAGCCGTTTCGCGTGCCTTTCGCCATCGAAAGGTACCCTGCCTTCCGTATCCGAGAGGGTCGCTTAAGGATGTCCACCAAAACCCGTGAGCCTACTCGATCAGGCATTTGATGAGGCGTTAAAAGTCCACGAATCAAACCGATCCGCACGAGTAAAAAGTGCTTCGATGTATCTACCGCCCCAGCTAGCTGCTGGAAGATCACGAACCTAAAGCCAATGTTTTTAAGCGATTACATTTGCCTGTCCCCACCGAACTCGCCAACCTCGGGACAACCCCCGGAGGTGCAGGGAATTCGTGTGGATCCGTGTGATCCGTGGAAAAAAATCCTGGCTTCCGCTATTCCTGGATTCCTGCTTCTCTTCGTGGAAGGCAACGTGCCTGCAAGGTCGAGCATGAGGAAAACTCGCCCCTTTTCCCGCGAGATTCGCGAGATGCCACCAACGAAAACCTAGAGAGTTGCGGAACTCCGCCGGATCGGCTCATTCTTTTTGGAAAAATGCCGAAAAGGCAGGGGAATCCGCGCAACGAAAGCCCAAGAGATCGACTCTCGGCGAGACCATGGTGGGACCAGGGGTTCCAGTTTCCGGTAACGGATGGGACATTCCCCGGCAATGCATCCATGAACCCCCACGATCCTCGCGTATCACGGCGTCACCGGAACCGGCGAGTTCCCATCGCGCCTCATCCCCCCGACGATTCGGATCATGGGATCCGTCCGGATCCCGGTACTTGGGTCACGCGCGGCATTCGGGAGGCACACTTCATGGAGTTAATTGAAAAGCTGACGGACGCGATCGATCGCATGCTGAATTGGTTCATCCCGAGCGCCCACATGAATGATGTGGAAACGAAGCGCCAAGCCCGAATCGTGATCATCTTCTGCATGGTCGGCCAGATCTTCTTCCTGGTGACCGCCATCAAATGGCTGAAGGTCCACGAAACGGTACTGGCCATCAACCTTTTGTTCACCATGGTGCTGATTGGCGGGGTCGCCATGTTGCTCAAGATGTCGGTCCCACTCAAAATTCTCGGCCACCTGGTCGCCTTGATTCTCTTTTGGTATTTCAGCTTCTACACCTACCGGACCGGCGGCATCGAATCCAGCGCGATTTACTGGTTTTTGGTCCTGCCGCTGTTCACCGTCATTCTGACCGGGCTTCGCGGAACCGTGATCTGGCTCGTGCTGGTCTTGGTCGAGATCCTCTGGTACGCCTACCTCCAAAAGCAGGGAGTCGATTTGTACGCCTTGAACCTTCCCGTCGAGGACCTGCCGCGGATGCGCGCGGAAAACATCGTGAAACAACTGGCGGCCGTGACGGTATCGGTCACCGTGTTGGAACAGATTCGGTTGAAGATCGGGACCGCCCAGAAAAAGGCGTTGGAGCACATGAACGAGGCGGTCGAGGCCAACGAACGAGCCAAAGAGGAGATCGAAAAGAAGGCGGCCGCACTGGAGGAAGCGAGTCTGGCCCACCAGGACGCGGTACGCGAGCAGGAAGCGGCCCGCCAGGAAGCGGAACGGCGCGGCAAGCGATTGCAGGAAGTGTTCGGGCAGATCCTGGCCCTGGCCGAACGCTTGAACGACGAATCGGAACATATGCGGCAAAGCGGTGCGACGCTGCAGAAACAGTTGGAAATCAATTTGACCCAAAGCAAGGAAGTGGCCGGTCGGAACGATGAGATCCACGATCACCTGCAACGCATGACTCAGGAAATTCACGAGACCTCCAGTGCCATGGCGCATGTGACCAGCTCGGCCGAAGAGGCTGAATCCATTGCGGCCCAGGCCATCAGCCAGGCCAACGAGGCCGGCCGGTTGACTTCGGGCCTCAAGGAGAGTTCGCAGCGGATCGGCCAAATCATCAAGGTCATTACCGGCATCTCCACCCAGACCAACCTCTTGGCGTTGAACGCCACGATCGAGGCCGCCCGGGCCGGAGAGGCCGGTAGGGGATTCACCGTGGTGGCCGACGAGATCAAGAAGCTGGCTTCCAAGACGGGAGAGTCCGCCGAAGAAATCACGCGCCAGATCACGGAGAACAACGACAAGGTCGATACCGTGGTCGAAACCAGCAACGCCTTTTCGGGCACGGTCACGCAAATCGGCCAATTACAGCAAAGCGTCGGAACGCTCGTCAGGGGCCAACAGAGCCGCGCCCAGGAAATCGCCGATCGCATCGCGGTCTCGGCGAATCACAGCACCACGATCGTCAAGGCCTGTGATGTGTTGGGCCAGGGAATGGAACAATCGAACGAAGCCATTGCCACCCTGCGACGAAGCGCGCGGGAACTGGCCGAAATTGCGGCCACGCTGCACGATACCTGTCGGAGCGAGACCCTCGGCGACAGTGGATGACGTAAGGCGAGCCCTGTGGACCTGGCGGTTGGCGGCGGAGAGGCATGTAGCTCCGATCCACATCGGAGCCCCTGCCTTCGGTTTCGCACAACGCCATAGGTTTCGCCCGCTGTGAGGTGCCGCGCCGAATTTGTCAGCCGGTCACCAACTTGAATAGGGACATCAGACCTGTCTTTTGGGGTTTGCCGGTTCGATGGAGACCCAGGGCCTTCTCGATTTCGCGGATGAGAAACTCGCGGGCGCCGTTCTCGTTGCGGTTGAGATTGTATTTGGGGGCGCGATCTTTGAGAAATTCCAGCAGCGTTTCAAAAGTTTGCTTGCTGTTCACATCCTTCTTCAGATCGGAAATCGCTTTGCATATCAACGTTTTGGTTTGAGGAGAGTGTTCCAGGCGAACGATAGCAAGTGGTTTGTTTGCAATAAGGTACTTGATTTCGTTGAGATTGAGGGTTTTCTTGTCAGACATATATTGCGACCTCCGTGTGGCATGAATGTGGCGACGTCCTTGTCACCGAATAACCAGTGGCTGGTTTGTGAATTCTATCGGATCGAATGCATCGAGGTTGAAGCGACTTTGTGGAAAAAGAAAATGCCCGGATTGCGGTGATGTGGGAAGTCCCGATTTTTCGGGAGTTTTTCCGTGAAGGGCGGTGCAAAAAAATGTGGCGCCGACGATGCAAAAATGTTCTGGTTTCAGTTTCGAAAGGCCGGGAAGAAGGGGATGACTTCGTGGTTTGTCTTTTTTGTCAATTGAGACGCAAAATCAAAGAAAACAAAAGGTTGGATATGCAGTTGCGCAATGCCGACCCGTACTCGGCAAGCGAGTCCGAACGTTGCGGAGGCGTATAGCTCCCTGAACGCGTTCTCTTCGACCTTCCTGAAAAAAAATTTCCAAGCTCGAACCGGGCAAATGGTTTCGAATCAGGGATTGCCGCAATGTGGCGAGGTCCTCGAACCCCGACGACGGCGAAAGGTGTTGCGGAATCGGGTTGCGCGAAGGTATGATAACTACTTTAATTTAAACAGTTTGATGTGAGTTCGGGATTCGGGCGGATGTTCTCGGTGGGCGTTTTTCACCATTGCCGCATCGCTGCTTACCTTTTGGTCGATTCCGAGGAAGCGAGGTGTTCATCATGCGACGTGTGATTTTCAATCAGAAAGGGGGAGTGGGGAAGTCCAGCATCGCCGCGAACCTTGCGGCCATCAGCGCCGCCAAGGGCAAACGAACCCTGGTGGTCGACCTGGATCAGCAGTGCAATGCCAGCCATTACCTGTTGGGGCGCGAGGCTTCCGAGAAGGGCGACAACGTGGCGGGCTTCTTCGAACAATTTCTCTCCTTTCGTCTCCTGCTCAAGAATCCCGAGGAATACGTCGTCGCGTCGCCATATGAAAACCTGTCGGTCATTCCGGCCTCCCCGGCGTTGGGCGAGCTTCAGAGCCGCTTGGAAGCCAAGCACAAAATCTTCAAATTGCGTGACGCATTGCGGCGGTTGAACGAGTCGTTCGACGCCATCTACATCGACACGCCGCCCGCTCTCAATTTCTACACCCTTTCCGCGCTGATCGCGGCCGAGTGTTGCCTGATCCCTTTCGACTGTGATCAGTTCAGTCGCGAGGCGTTGTACACCTTGATGGAAAACGTGGCCGAAATTCGGGAAGACCACAATCCGCGCCTGAAGGTCGAAGGGATCGTGGTCAATCAGTACCTGCCGCGTGCGAACCTGCCGCAACGGTTGGTCTCCCAGTTGGAAAGCGAGGATTTGCCGGTCTTGAAAACGCGACTCTCCAGTTCCATCAAAATGCGGGAAAGCCACGAGGCGGGTGTGCCGCTGGTCCATCTCGCCCCCAAGCATAAATTGACCCAGGAATTCGTGGCCCTTTACGGAGAGCTCCACTAAATCCGTGCTCATCCAGGAAGAGCGCCACGGGTGAGTGTCCCTCCACGAGTGGAATCACTGCGGTTACCCAAGCGAGGTGGCTGGATGGGCCTGGTGCGGGTCTTGGGCGCCAGGTCTCCAATCCTTCATCGCTGTAAGCCGAGTTTTTTCCGAACTCCAGAACATCGGTGGTGACTGCCGATCGGGATGGAACACGATCGTTTCGGCTCTCGCCCCATCAACCGACTCGCCCCGTTTCCGGGCGGGGTGGTTTCGGCACGGCTTCGACGACCGGTGTCGCGGTAGGTCCCCAAAGGGAGATCCGTGGCACGAACCTGGTTGGCGTGGTTGCGACATCCCAATCGGCGGTAGAATGACATCGATCCTGGTGTTGCCAGGGCGCTTTTGTCGCCTTTTCTTACGAAGGGGGACTTATGCACAAAGGCCAATTCGCGCTGTTGCTGATGTTGAATCTCGCGCTTTGGGGATTTTTCTTTTTCCGATTCGCTTCTGAATCGCCGGGTAGGGAAGTCGGATCGACCGACAAGCCCATGCACACCGAGGTCGTCAATTCCGAGGAACCCGACCTGGGTGCCGATGGTGATCATTTGGCTGCCAACGCGGTACCGCTCGAGACGGATTCCGGAGAACTGGCGGCTTCATCGACTGATACGACCCCATCGGCCAGAATCCTGGGACGGGTCGTGGGCGAGAGTGGCCAGCCCATCGAAGGTGCCGAAGTCCGCGTACGTCTCGAGTCCGAGGCACGTCAACACTACCTCATGGCCACCGATGACAAGGGCCGGGTGGACATTGCGTTGCCCGTATATCGCACGGTCAAGGTCTCGGTCACGGCCAGTGGTTATGCCGACACTTCCGAACGCATGGCCTGGCCGCAAACCGAATTCGAGGTGCGCCTGAATGCGTTGCCGGGTCTCCTGGCCGAAGATGGCTCTCGCGAGATTTCCGGAATCGTGGCCGATGAAGACGGGCGGCCGATTGCGGATGTTCGAATCTATTGCACGCGGTGCCTGGACATGGAGAAGCCGAACACGGACGCGGAGGGTCGCTATCGACTGACCAAAGTGTTCGAAGGAGCCGAGGTGGTATTCCGACACAAAGCCTATGAACCGGAATCCCTCTACCCCTTCCAGGGTCCCGAAACCGACGTGGTTCTGCACAGAAAGCCGGTTCTCGTGGGGCGGGTGATGAATCGGCAGACCGGGAAGCCTGTCGAATCCTTCAAACCACGACTGGTCCGCGAGAACGGGCCATATGGTGCGTTCGAGACTAAGGGGCGACACTTTCCCGACGGGATCTTTCGCATCGAGGGTATTCCGCGGGACGAAGATTTGGTGCTGCGATTGAGCATGGGCAAAAAAGAATATTACGAGTTTCGCTATCGTTTCCGCGCTGGTGATACTGGTGAAGTGCAGGATTTTTGGATAGATGCCTCTCTGGGTAGGATCCAAATCCTGTTGTTGGATCAAGATGGTAAGCCGGCTTCCGGTTGTGCGGTTTCGCTGAAAACATTGCGTGGATCGCGTGGTCACACGAGCGATAAACATGGATTTGTCACCTTCTACAATCTCCGCGTGAGCCAGCGTTACGACATCCAGACCAGCGGTGGTGGTTATGTATCCAAAAACCTGGTCGGCGTGGTTCCCGAGCCGATCGACAGCGATGCCGATCCGATCGTGTTGCGTTTGAATCGCGGTACCAAGGTAGAGGGCTCCATCGATCCTGAACAATACGTCCAGGCAATTCGACTCACGATTGTGGATGCACTGGGCAATGTCATCAGGGTTCGGGATTTCGATCCCGAACGATACGCGCATGACGGCCTACCGCTGGGACATACCCGCTTCGTGTTGCAAGGCCGGGATTACGAAGAGACCATCGAAGTCGACATCGTCGATCCCGAATACCAAAAAGTGGATCTTGGAGACGTTCGTTCCTTCGCCGTAACCGGATCGATTTTCCGGAATGGCGAAGCCGTCGGAAATCGACGAATCTATCTTTATGAACCCAGCGGCGATAGTCGTTCGGTGGTTGGTGACGAACAGGGCAACTTTTCCTTCCAGGAAGTGAAGTTGGGGACCTACTATCTGGGGTTGGATCATTCGAAAGCATCTGCTTATCTGTCGGCCGGTTACGATATGCCTGGCTTCACGCGAATTCAGGTCGAGGATCGAGATCTGCTGGATCTGGAGATTCACGTCGACGAGTGGCATTTCGTCAGTGGATGTTTCGAGTCGGCCTCGCTGGTGAAGATCACGGGCACCATGACCAACGGCGTCGCATTCAGTGAGCTGGTCAAGGCGTTTCAAAACCAATTCTTTTTCAGTAATGTGCCGTCCGGGGATTACGAAATCTATTTCTCGACCGAGGCACGGCCCGAGGTTTTCGAACTCGGGTATGGTGGCCTCCAATTACGACCGTCCAAACGGGAATATCAATTATGCGAGGAACCTTGATCTCGAAACGGACGGGGACGATGAATTCAAAAAAAATCGAAAAAGTGTGATGGGGTTTTCGGCCTGCTTTCGCTTGTAGGGACGAGCCGCATCGCGAGTCGCGATGCATCCGAATACAACGAAAAGCAGGAGATTCAGATGAAATTGAAAATGATTTCCATGGTAATGGTCCTCGGCATGATCATGGGTTCGTCCGCCATCGCCGGCGGCTGCGATACCAACGAGTTGTGCGATATTGCGGGCGAATTACGCTCGTTTCACATCCCCTACATTCGTGGAGCCGCCGATGACGTCAACTGCCCGGGCAGTTACGACGAAGGCGCCCGTGCCTTCCTCGAGGCCGCCGTCGCCCCCGTCAAACGAGCGGAAACCCTCTTGTGCGCCGCCACACCCGACCTCAGCGAAGCCCAGGACGAAGTCAAAACCGCGCGCGACCTGTTGCGCAGCACCTACATCTACTTCCGCCGTGCCATCACCATCGACGGATGCACCGATCCCGATGCCGCCGCCGCCCGTGATCGCGCCTACGACGCTTGGGCCGAGCTCAACTACATGTACACCGTGTTGAGATACGACTGCGACTGATCTGAACGCGAACCGGTACCATCCCGCGGGGAATTCCTTCGCGCATCGCGTCAAGGTCCCGCCGGATGGATACCGGTTCTTTTTCCGAGCATTGCGGTACCCGTGAATCGGCCTGGGCTCTCGGCTGAACGTCACGAAGGATGGTCAATGCCCAACCCGCCTGGGCGAAACTTCATTCGTATATGCGGAAACCCTGAAGCGGGTCGCTGCGGTTGGTTTTTCTCGAAACGACGACGGCGATGCCGAGTCCGCGCCGAGGTGTCCGGCGCCTCATGGCGAGAAATCGATGCGGGACACGTTTCCGATCGCGGGTTCGTTGCCCGCATTGAAGACGAAGGCCACCCCCGTCAGGGGTTGTCCGCTGGAGGAAGCCACCATGTAGATGTCGCCGGTGCCTTCCGGAACCAAATCGTTGGCCACGGCGGCAAAGGGGCGGAAGGGTTCGATCGCTGCCAGGGTCGAGGCATCCTCGGCCACCAACCTTCCGGCGGAGTCGTAGAAGCGCAGTGTCACGTCCGTCGTCGTGTCGCCCACGTTCACGATGACCGGTGCCGAGGTGAAGGTGTCGGTCAGCGGCAGGTAGCCGTACAGGACGTCGGTCCCGTGACGGGGCGAGTTTGTCGCGTTCAGGTCGATGCCCACGCCTTGGGCGGGCGACGACATCGATTCGGTGATCAGGTTGTTGGTGACCCACCGGCCGGCGATCTTGTTCGCGCTCGTCGTGATCTCCACGGTGTAGCCGAACCCGTTGCCGAGAGTGGGGAACAGGGTGCTGGCGAACTCTTCCAGGAACCCGTTCGCGGGTATGGTGCGCGTCACCGTTTCCGGGTCACCCGTGCGGCGGCGACCGGTGAGCGTGACCACTTCGTTGCGAGGGCTGAAATTGTTGACGACGATGATGCTTTCGAAATTGCCGCTGTTGTTGGAGATCCACGGCAACACCAGGTGGGTTCCGCTCTGGCTGGATCCGGTCGAAAGCCCAGTCACGTTCCCGATCGAGGGTTCCCGGCTGGCGTTGAACACGAAGCCGACACCCGTAATCGTGGCGCCACCGGAGGAACTGGCGATCATGGCGAGGTTGCCGCTGTCGGCGGGGACCAGGTTGTTGGCGACCGCGGCGAAGGGCCGGTAGGGGGCCAGGCTGCGCAGGGTTTGGTTGTCCGAGAGGATCAGGTTACCGGCTTCATTGTAGAAGTCCAGCGTCACGTCGGTATCGTCCGCGCCCATGTTGACCACGACCGGTGCGGAGAACGAGGTGCTCGAGACGGGCAGGTAGCCGTACATGATGCGCGTTCCGGCGCGGTCTTTCGCGGAAAGGGAGCGGTCCAGCAGGTTGATGGCCACCCCTTGGGAAGGTGAACTCTTGGAAGTGGCCGTCAAGTCGTTGGTGACCCATCGTCCGCGAACGGCCGGCGATTCGGACAGGACCCGCATGCTGAAACCGCCACCATTCCCCAATTCGGGGAAGAGTTCCGCGGGCGCGCCCTTCAAAAACCCACGCGCCGGGATCAGGGTCGGCCGGGTGTGGAACTCGCCCTCCTGGCGGACGGCGGAGAGCCAGACCAGGGCTTCCATATCGCCGAAGTTGTTGACGACGATGACGCTTTCGAATTGATCGTTTTTCGAGATCCAGGGATAGACCAGGTGGGTGGCCGGCGCCACCACTTCGAAGTTGGCCAGGTCAGCGTTGTTGGAGGTGTCGGGATCGAAAAGGTCGCTGGAGACCCGGCCGGTCAGCGCGTATTCGCCCGTGGCCGCCGCGTAGAATCGAACGGCCACGCCCTTTTGCGATCTGGCGGCCACCGTGCCCAGGTTGCAGCGCACTTCCCGATCGACCACCTCACAGGGGAGCGTGGCCAGGAGCGGGACCAATCCCTCGGGGTATTCGAGGACCACCGTGGTGCCTGGCGCATCGAAAGGACCACCGCCGGTCGTACTCGAATTGTCGACCTCGAACTGCACATCGACGAAGGTGCCCTGGATGACGTTGAAGCCATCGCCGCGCTTGGATCTGCGGATCGGTAAATCACAATTCTGGTTGGGAATTTCGTTGTCGTAATTGCGGGGCAGGTAGGAGCCGTCGATATCGGAGTCGTCGCCGATCAGCAGGTAGCCGTCCAGGTCGCCGTCGAAGATGTCTTGGAATTCGGGGGTGAAGCAACCGACGACGAACAGGGACATGCGGGCTTCCTCATCCGAGGCGAACAGGCCGCAGGCAAAGCAGAGACAACACACCAGCCGAAAGAATTTGGTCACGACGCCCTCCTCGACCTTCAGCGATGATGAGACAGGTTTTTTTCTTGGTGAACTTTTTTACAAAGTAGGTCAAAGTTCGGGTTTGGGCAACAGGGCGGTCCCGGCTATTCGGGGTCTCGCTCGATTTGGGTGCGCAAGGCTTCCAATCGTTCGACCTTTTCCAACGGCAGTGGATCCTGTTGCAGGAAAAGGGATTCGGCCTGAGTCAGGAAGGCGCGTGCGACCTCGCGTCGCTCCATGGCTAGGTGGCTGGCGGTCAGGTTCATCAACAGGTCGCCAAAGGCCTCCGGGTTCGCGGTTCGCTGGCTTTTCAAGACCGGTAAGGCTTTCCGATAGTAGGAAATCGCGGTGGCGTGGTCTCCACTTCTGCGATACCAGTGACCCACCTGGATCCGCATTTCCGCGATCTGCGGGTCCTCTTCCGGATCGAGACCCTCCGGCAAATATTTCTCGCGCAGGTTCAGCGAGTTGACCAGCAGCCTTCGGGCCTGGTCCATGCGGCCCCGCTGGAGAAAGGTCACACCGAGGAAATGGTAGATGTAGGCGGCGTCCAACGGCTCGCCAGCGAAAACCCGATCGATGTCTTTTTGGGCCTTGTCGAGAAAGCGATCGATCTCGGCCTGATCGCGGTGGGGCGAGAAAGGGTCCTGCAGGGCGAACAGGTCCATGGCGAACTCGGTGAGTTGCTGGGACCGACCCTGTGCCCGCAAGGTCTGGGCCTTGTGGTGGGCGATGCGCACGAGCCCGGCGGCCAGGAGGAAGATGGCCGCCGCCGCCACCGACGCGAGTCGCCAATGCCGCGTCAGGAACTTGCCGGTTGCGTACAGGAAGCGTCGCCGCCGGGCCTGAACGGGATAGCCCTTTTGATGGCGCTCGAGGTCTTGCTTCAAATCCAGAACCGAGGCGTAACGGTCACCGGGTTCGCGACAGAGCGCCTTGAGCACGATGCTGTCCAAGTCGCCCTGGAGCAGTCGCCCGTGGTGACGGCGATGGTTGGCGCCCTGCACGACGGGGTCTTCCACCTCGTGTGGAGATTGCGAGGGGCGGTCCTGTTTCCAGGCGGCACTGGGTTTGGGCGGCGCCTTTCGGCTCACGATCCGCAGCCACTCTTGAATGTTGTCGAACTCGCCGGCGAACGGAATCGAGCCCGTCAGCAATTCAAACAATACCACGCCCAGAGAGTAGACGTCGCTGGCTACCGAGACGCGTTCGCCGGCAACCCACTCGGGGCTGGCGTAGCCGGGCGTGAGCATGTGAAACGCGGGATGGGTCTGCGAGGCGGTGTCGCTCTCTTGGCCGGGTTGAAGCAGTTTGGCCAGCCCGAAATCCAACAGCTTGGGATCGCCGCCGGGCGTGATCAGGATGTTGCCGGGTTTGAGGTCCAGATGGACGATCAGGTTGCGGTGCGCGACCTGGACCGCCTCGCATACCTTGAGGAACAGCGAGATCCGCTGTGGGATCGAGAAGCGATGCCGGGCGCAGAATCGAGTCAGGGGGAGACCGTCGATGTACTCCATGACGAGGTAAGGCTGCAGTTCCCGGGTTTGCCCGCCTTCGCGCCAGGCGACGATGTAGGGATGGCGCAGATTGGCCAGAATCTGGCGTTCGCGCTCGAAGTGGCGAATCACCTTTTCCGAATCGAAACCCGGCTTCAACACCTTGACGGCTACGGGCTGGCCGCACTCATCGTCGCGGTGGACCGCCTTGTAGACCACGCCCATGCCGCCCCGTCCGGCTTCCTCCAGAACGCGATAATCGCCGATCACCTCTGGTTGCGAGGGGGTCCGGTTCTGCTCGGATGCGGCGCCAAGCTCCGTTTGGTTCCTATCGGGTGGGCATTTACCTCGAGCTTCTGTGTCCATCGCGGCCGCCTTCCGATCCAAACGTTGCGTGACTGCTTTGGTCACAAGGTTCCACTGCCATCCAGGGGCTAGCTTTTGGTCGACAATTCGCGCATGAACCACAAACGGGCGACACGCCACTCGCGCTGAATGGTCGCCTCGGATACCTCCAGCGCAGCGGCCACTTCACCGGTATTCAGGCCGGCAAAGAAACGCAACTCGATGATCCGTGCCTGGCGGGGATCCAACCTATCCAACTTCTCGAGGGCCTCGTCGACCGCGAGTACCGAATTGAGGTCGCCTTGCTTGTCACTGATGACGCCGGTGATATCGCTCAGGAAGACTTTTTCTCGATCGCCTCCTCGTTTGACGGCCGCACGAGAGCGAGCGTGTTCCACCAGGATCTGCCGCATGAGGCGACCGGCGAAGGCGAAGAATTGGGCGCGGTTTTGGAAGGAGAGCCGATCGTTGGCCTGTAACCTTAGATAGACCTCGTTGATCAAGGCGGTTGGTTGAAGTGTATGGCATGCACGCTCGCCGTTCAGATAGTGGATGGCGGCACCCTTCAAATCGCGGTACACCAAATGCAGCAGTCGGTTCAGTGCCTGCGGATCGCCTTTTCGCCATTGGCCCAGATAAGCGGTCAACGACGCTTGGTTTGGAATGTCCTCGATGGGGCTGTTATCGCTGGCGGAATGGGTTCCCATGACATGCTTCCTGCTTCAGACCTTCCCATTGTTCCATATTTTCCTCGGCTTGTCGTTCCCGAACGAAGTCGCGTGGTCAGGAGTCGGTCGAGGTGCCTCGAACCGAACGACGACCGTCCGGTCACTTCGAACCGGATTCGTCGAGTCGGCGCTCGGCCTTGCGTATAGAACCCGGTTCTGAGAGGATATGTGACAAATCCACAGTGAGTTAGTCTCCATCCGGAAGCCGTGGTCTTCGGAACGAACCTCGGCGGAACATGGACCATCGGGTAGATGATCCTCAATCGGCTCTCGGATGGGCACTCGTCAGGAGTCCCGTTTTGTTGGATTACGCCCAATACGATGCCCTCGGCCTCGCCGAGCTGGTTGCCCGCGGAGAAGTATCCCCTTCGGAATTGGTCGAGGCCGCGATCGCCCGAATCGAACGTCACAATCCCACCCTGAATGCAGTAGTGACCGACATGTTCGAAGAAGCGCGACGGGTTGCGGCCGGACCGCTTCCGGAAGGCCCGTTCAAGGGGGTCCCCTTTTTGTTGAAAGACCTCGAAACGGTGGTGAAGGGGGTGCCCATGAGCATGGGGAGCCGCGCCTGTGCGGGATATATTCCCGGTCAGGACAGCGAGATGGCGCTGCGTTTGCGCCGATCGGGCCTGGTGTTCGTCGGGAAGACCAATTGTCCTGAATTCGGGTTGATGGGCGTGACGGAGCCCGAGCTTTGGGGCCCGACCCGAAATCCTTGGAACCCGGAGCACACGCCGGGCGGGTCCAGCGGTGGTTCGGCGGCCGCGGTGGCGGCGCGGTTCGTTCCCTTCGCCTCGGCCGGTGACGGTGGCGGCAGCATTCGCATTCCCGCGTCGTGCTGCGGTTTGGTGGGGTTGAAGCCCACCCGCGGACGTGTACCCCTGGGCCCGTTCAACGGCGAGCTCTGGAGTGGCGCGGTGGTCAGTCACGCCTTGACGCGGACGGTTCGCGATTGTGCGGCGATGCTCGATGTGCTGGCCGGAGCCGACGTGGGCGCACCCTACGAGATTCCGCCGCCTGAGCGGCCTTTTTTGGAGGAGATCGGCCGCGAGCCGGGATCCCTCCGGATCGCGTACACCACCCAATCGCCGCTGGGGGCGCCGGTGAATGCGGCCTGCCGGGAAGCGGTGGAACAAACGGCGAAACTATTGGAGAGCCTGGGTCACGAGGTTGCGGAGGATGCGCCCGACTACGACGGCCACTTGTTGGCCGAGTGTTACGTGACCATGTACCAGGGCGAGGTGGACGCCAGCCTTCGCAAGTTGGAAAAGGTGTTGGGGCGGCGAATTCGACCGGGAGACGTGGAGCCGGCTACCTGGGCCCTGCGCGTCATGGGGCGAAAACTGACGGCGGGTGATTTCGCGTTCTACAAATCCCACTGGAACGAGCCCACCCGTGCCGTGGGGCGTTTTTTCGAGGAGTACGATCTCTTTCTGACACCGACCCTGGCCGCACCGCCGCTCCGCGTCGGTGAGCTGGCCATGCCCGGATTCGAGCGCGTGGGTTTGAAGATCATCAATCGACTCGGGCTCAGCGGGTTGCTCAAGCGCAAGATCAAGGTGGAGAGTCTCAAGAACCTGGCCAAAATGCCGTTTACGCAGTTGGCCAACCTGACCGGCGTGCCGGCCATTTCCTTACCGCTCCATCGGGTGGGCGACTTGCCGATCGGGGTGCAGTTCATGGCGCGCTTCGGCGCCGAGACGACCCTGCTCCGCCTGGCCGCGCAACTGGAAACCACCGACCGTTGGCAGAAGGGCGAACCTCGGATGGTGGCGGCGGAGGCCGGCGCAACCGCGGTTTCTGAGGAGAGGATTTCTTCGTAGGTGCAGGGCCGTTTACATGTAAGTTCCTTTTTACCAATGAGTCGCCGCCCAGGCCGGGGGCCGGATTGCCGGTGGTCCGGCACACCGGCCACCGAGTTTCAGGTGGGTAACTAATCGAAGCGAATCGTTTGGGAGTTCCCGCATTTGTGAGAGGGGCGTCGTTGCAGTAGGTGCCGGGCCCGCCCAGGGCGCCGGGCCGACATTTTTCGACGAACTCCCCGCACATCCGCCTTTTTAGGTTTTTATCTTTATCTTCGAGCTTTACAGAGTTTGTTACATAAGAGCCGCGAACCAGCGGGCAAACCCGCTCGATTTCGAGAAAGAAACAGCACACTTGGTTTCTGGCGAAGGGCCATGGGTCGTTCATCCGAAAAATTTAGCAGGAACGCATGAACATCGGAAACCAGGAAAGGATCGGCATTTGGTGTCACATTATGGTCCTGCTTTTCCTGGTTTCGATCATTCCTGCCTTCCTGATCAAGATTTGACGACGGCAAGACCCTGCTCAGGTTGAATGCACCACTTTGTTTCAAGAGAGTACGCAGAGATTACGGAGTTTGGCTCGGTGTGGCTTCAAGCCGTGCTTCTATCGTGAAGTAAAGCGTGAGTTATTTTTTACAATTTGCGTAAGTAAGGTAGAAAATGAGATTTTTTGACGGAGGCCCCTCAAAAGGCCGGCGATGTCCGGAGCCGTCTTGTGGGCTCCCAGCGGGGTCTCGGTGATCTCGGTGATTCCGATGCCTTGCGTTCCTCGAAGCCATGTTGGACTGCGCTCAGTTCCTCCGATTTCCGAGACGCGGCTTCGTGTTTTCCAAGCTTGGGCAGGCCGTGCCTCCGCAACCTTCGTGTCGATCTGAACATGTCACACCTCATGATATGTGTGGGGCCGAATCTACGGCCCCCCAAGGGTTCCATTCGTCCTTGCCACTGTCGTCCGCCGTGTGCGGCTGTGGCGATCAGGCCATGTTCATGAAATGAACCAGATGGTCGGGGGCGTGTCCGCTCATGGCGGGTGCCGGCGCGTAATCCGAAGCCTGGGGGGCGGGTGCCGCCGGTGCCGAGGGCTGGGGCGCGTTGGCCGCATCGCGGACCGTTTGTTCGAGTTGGGTTCGCAACGATTTGGTCGTCTCGATCAGGTTCTGGACGATGTTGTTGAAATGGTTCAGCTCGGTACCCTCGATGGCGTGGGTGTAACACAGGACCATTTCGTTGGACTGGGGGTCGATCGCCAGACTGGCGCCGCGGGTATCCTGCTGAAACAGGTTGAATGTCAACGCTTGGCGGTAGAACAGTTCCTGTCCGCTCTCCGGCAGATCGACGACCGACAGGTTGATGAAAAATTGATCGCTGGTGGGAGTGGTGGAAACGACGAGCTCGACATCGTCCGCAACGAGCGTGCAGCGGCCGTCTTCGTCCAGTGTCAGCGGTTCCGCCGAACCCTGACTCAGCTCGTTCAACCATTGATTGATCTGTTGTGCCTGGATGCTCATGAGGGTCTCCTTATACGGTTCACGAAAATCTTGGAAATACGCGAAGGGTCGACTGTCGCGGGGTAATGGATCTCGGGGACCCCTGCCCCTTGCAGCGCCCTGAAAAACGAAAAGGACGGTTCCGTGCCATTTTCCGGCTGGAGCCGCCGTGTCGAAAGCGCTCCGCCTCGATGCCTTGCACACATCCTATGACTCAAATGTGGAGAAAGTTTGTCGCAATTGAGGAATTTCACGGTTTGGGGGATTTGTGGGGCTCGCGTTCGGCCGCCGTGGACGATGGAGGCCACCGCGCTCGTCCCGAACGCCGGAATCCTCGACGACGCAAGGCATCGGGCCATGGCTCCGATCTCCTCGAGGGTGTCGCGTTCAGGCATTGGTTCCGGGGATCGCGATGACAGGGTTTGCACTGGTTCGCCTGAAAATTCTCTGCAATGTCAAGAACCTCCGGACGCGGACCAGAGGTGCATGTCGTCGATGTTGGCGTTGAACCCGCGTTCGAAGGTCTTCATGGCCGCCCGCAGGACCTTCAGGAATTGCTGAAGCTTCGATTCGTGATCGATGAACTTCCGGATCGTGTCCGCCACCATTTGGAAATGCCCGTCATCTCCGCCGTCGAATTGAATGTGAGAGGCCAGGAAGCGGCAGGCCTTTTTGGGTTGATCCACGCCCCAGTTCGCGATGGCGCGATGCAGGCCCTCCATGAACGAGGGCGGCAGGTTGGCGGTGATTCCTTCCGTGGCCATGGAGCAGGCCAGGAACAGAAGCGAATCGCGATGGAACCCGATGGTGCTTTCCTGGACCATCATGAACTCGTTCGTGGCCGAGTCCGGCAGCATTCGGTGCTTCACGTAGGCCACGTCTTCACCCAGGTGCTCCAAGTCGTGCTCGATGACCAGCTCGTGGTTGATTTCCCCGCGCATGTGGTTCATGAAATGATCGCGGATATCGTCCTGGGCGGCGTAGGCGATGGCGCGGGCGGCGAGGCGGGTGCTTTGGCGCACGTACTGGTGGAGGTTCTGCAGGGAGCGGACGTATTGCTCGCGGGAAATGGTACCGCCGGCGATGGCGCGGTACCAACTGCCTTGGTTGAAGCGTTCGAGCCAGCGTCGGTGGGTCTCGATGATTTCGTGGATGAAGTGCTTCTTCAAAGTGGCGCGGATCTTACCGTCACAGGTTTCGAAAGCGCGGAGCGTGGCGAGGTCCATCTTGGCGGCGAACGCCTCGAAGGTGGTGCCGTCGATTTTGACGGGCTTGAGGTGGGTGAGCGGGGCGAGATGCAGCACCGTGGCCAATTCATCTTCGTCGGGCGGCAACAGGACGACCACGTTCTTGAAACCCTCGATTCGGCCACGGCGCAGGGCCAGGTAGGCGAGACCCGCCAGCGTGTCGGGGGTGTCGTAGTCAGTGGCGATACAGATGCCGTTGAGAAACAGGGTCGGTGTGAGGGCCGCTTCGGGGAGGCGAATCAAGGCGTCGAAACGACCGTTGGCGGCAGGCGAAAGGATGGCGGTGCCGACCCAGGTGTCGCGATCGAAAAGGGAGATCGTGAATTGCCGCTCGTCGGGAATCGGAAGGAGCGGAGAAAAGGCCCAGCGTCCGTGATGTAGGGTCGACGGATTGACGTATGCCGATTCCTTGAGCGAAAAGTGTGGGGCCGGTGTCTGTGAGGTCATTGCAGTCGTCATGGTCGTGTGCCTCCTGGATGATGGTGACCTGATCGAGAGAATCCTGTTGAGGACTTGGCTGATCCCAAACGGGAATAGAGTATTGGGAAATGCAGGAATATTTACTGTAACTTTCTCTAAACAAAGATAATGAGAGTAGTGTGACCATGGCGGGACAGGCCCGTGGGGCCGAACTCGCTCATTTGATGGGTTTCCAGATGTCGGAAATGTCGTTTCCGCGTCGGGGCCTGTTCGGGCATGGTGTCCCGCGACCGGTTCCGCTGCTGGGACGGCTTTGGCGGAGGTTCCGTCTTGGCGGGTTCTTCGGTCGGTTCGTTGGTGGTGGCCCCGGATCGGTGCTGGTACGATCGCGGGCACAAAGGAGACCGAACCAGGATTTGGGGTAGGGGAATCGTGGCGGCGCGGATTCCATGAGTTGGGGGGCTCCGATGTGTTGATGGCAATCTAGGAGTCGAATGTGGAGAAAAAAAGGCGGAAATGAGGAAAAGAGATGGAACCTCGCCTCCTCCCCAACGATTCGGAAATCAAGTGCCATCGCGGGCTGGGAACCGTGGACGCAGATCGGTTTGACTCGCCCGCCCCGGTTTGGAAATCCGTTTCGGTAGCTCCACTGAATCCGTGCGGATCGTCACCGGCTCGCCGTTCGATGTGAGCGACATGCCCTCCCAACGGCGCATTCGTGACTCGATGCCCGGCTCCCGGGTTCCGGCGTCGCATGTTCCGGATCGCTGTCACGGATCGGAAAATCGGTACTGGACACCCACGAAAAACCAACGCCGGTGACGCGGCAGTTCGCGCACCACGTCTCCCTGGGGATTCGTGCCGAGTCCCACGCCGAGCGCCGGCGAGGCATACGCCTCGTCGAAGAGGTTGGTCACGGTCACGTCCAGGCTCAGTCGATCCGTCGCGCGCAATCCGAGCCGTGTATTGACCACCGCATACCCGTCCTGTCGTTCGAGGGCCTCCATGCTGCCCCGGTAATACCCGTTGAGGTTCCAATGGAGGTGATCCCATTGGCGGTGAAGGACCACACTGGCGTTGTTTCGCGCGATGAACGCTTCCGGCCGTTCGCTACCTGCGGCGGCCTCCATGTCGGTCTCCGTGTCGAAAAGGTGGGTGAAGTTCACTTTCAGCCGGGTGGTGTCGTCGACGAGCCATTGCGCGGAAAGTTCCAGGCCCTGGGTGTCCTGGGTTCCGGCATTGGCGAACAGGTTCGCCGGGGACCCGGGGGTGGCCTCGGGGTTGGGCACCAAGGTGATCACGTCGTGCATGTGCGCGGTGTAGAGGTGCGTGGCGAAGGTGAGCCGGCTGGAAATGAATTCGTACCCGAGTTCGTAGCTCTTCACGGTCGTCGATTGCAGATCGGGATTGCCTTGGGACACCAGGTTGTTTTGCTCGAAAAGATCGGCCAGGCCCGGTCCCCGGAACGCCTTCGCATAGATGAACCGCAGCACGTGGCGCTCGCTGGGTTTGTGGATGACCGACAGTCGCGGGCTCACGTGGTTTCCACCGTATCGGAAATCGTCCCATCGCAGGCCGACCAAGGCCTTGGTTCGCGTGCGAATCAGTCTGGAGAACTGGGCGAACAGGCCGGTGGTGCGCTGCTCCTGGTTGTCGATGAACCACTGTGATTCATCGAAAAAGGTGACGATCTCGCCGAGGTATTGGGGTGGGTCCGCGAGCAAGTCGTAGTTTCGCTGGGCCGTGGCCAGGGGATTCTCGGCCCTGGCCGTTTCCGCGCCGAACACCAGGTGCGAGGGCCCTTCCGGATCGTATTCCAATTCCAGCTTGGATTCGATGAGCCGGTACTCTTGGATCGGTCCCCCGAAAAAGTGATCCGCTTGGGCGAACGCCACGCCGCGCGGAAGTGGGGAGTGCAACCCTTCGCGTTCGGCCCATTGGCCGTCGAATCGGAGTTGTGCTTTCAGTGCCGCGTTAAAACGATGGGTGAAAGCCAGGCTGCCCAACCACGAATGCGTTTCGTCCCGATTGACGTTCGGCAGGATCCCCCCCGAATAGAGGTAGTAGTCTTCGAGTTCGCGATTCTGGTACTTGAGCGACGCATGGATTTTTTCTTGAAATTGAAGGTGCAGGTGCAGGTCCTGGCCGGTGCGGGGATCGCGGAAGGACGCCAGCTCGGGGTGCTGATCGGCGGCGATACCGTTGAAACTGGAGTGAGGATTGAAATCGACGAAGCGCTCGCCGTCGTCTTCGTGGAAGCTGTAGAACAGTCCCCAACTGAGGTCCGCGTCGGTCCGTGAATCGTGGTACCGAACCACGGCTTCACGCCGTTCGTGGCTCCCGGCCGAAACCTCCAGGGCCTTGCCCGTCTTGTGGGTGATCAGGTTGATGACACCGGCGATGGAGTTGGAGCCGTACAGGGACGAGGCCGGGCCGCGCATGATCTCGACCCGCGCCAAGTTGCGCACGTCGATGAAGCGCAAGAACAGCGATGCGGTGTTGTTGTGGAGGTTGTTGAGACGTTGCCCGTCCAACATCACCAGAAAATCGTTGCCGAACCCTGCCGAACCGCGCGCGATCGTGTAGTCGAGCTGTCCGTCGATGGTCGTGTTGATCTCGCTCTGCATGCCGGGCACGTAGTTGAACAACTCGCTCAGGTTCCGGATACCCATGGCGCGAATCTCGTCACCGGAAAACACCGTGATCGCACCGGTCGCCTCGGACAGTCGCGACGCCCTCTTTTCCGCGATGGTGATGACCAGACTGTCCATATACTCCTGAAAATCGGACAACGTGGTGATTTCCTGGGAGAACAACGTCGCGGTGAAGAAAAGAAGCGAAACCGGGATACGCCAGCAGGACATGGGTTAAGGCCTAAAGGTTTTTTCTATTTATCGGCGAGGAAAAGCCAGCTCTAAAATTTCGAGAGTCCGTGGCGGCGGTGGGTTTGCGGCCATCGGCGTCGATTCGTTCGCCCTGCCGGTCGCGGTACGCTCCGTCTTACCCCACGGATCTCCTGCCCTCCACGGCTTTGCGTTTCGTTACGAGTCCTCCGAAAACAGCTCGGCCAGCAGTTGTTCGACCACCCGCGCCATCGTGTAGGCCGAACTCGTGAAGATGCCGGGCCCCCAGAGCAGCATGCTGGCGATATAGATGCTGCGTGCGTCGCGCGAACGATAGGTCCGCATATCCACCGCGGCCCCTTTCATGGGCTGTCCTTCGCGTCGATAGGCGCCGATCAGGCCCTTGCGCACGAGGTTTCTGACCAGTGCGGGCTGGTCGTCGTGCACGACGTCGAGATTGACCGATCCCGTGGTGTTCACGAGAACCCGGGCCGTTTCCGTGCCGTGTTCGTGCTCGATTTCATATTGGCCGGTCGGGGTGGTCCCGATGGCGCGAACGCCTTTGACGAAGGAAAGTCGCCCGGCGCGATGGAGCGCCAGCAGCTTTTCCGCGGTCGGCACGGGGCACGGTGCGGCATAGGCCAGCACGGCGGTTTCGAGGCGATTGCGGAAGGTCCGTTCGTCGGCTGCCGTCAGAAGCTGTTCCCCGAAGCACTGCCACAGGTCGTCGCGCGCATCGTCGAAAAAATCCACGAGGAAGTTGAGACGGGAGGGGTCTGCCGCGTCGGCGATGGCCTCGTCGAGCAGGTCACCGGCTCGTTGGTCGACCTCGGCTGCCGTGCTGCAATCGGCATATGGGTCGCGCACCGCATCCCAATCGATGACCGCACCGTGGTGGTCGGCCTCCTTGCGAATCATCTCGGCCAGGGTCGGGAGGTCGAGCGCTCCGGCGCGGGCCTGTCGCCGCAGGCGGTCGGGGGTGACTTCGGTTCGTTCCAGGTCCCTTTCGTGCCGGCTTTGCATGGCCTTCAGGCGACCACTGCGGGAACAGAGCAGCACCCGCCGTTGGTTCGGGCCGGGTTCGAATTGCAGTGTGCCCCGTTCATCCCGGTGAAAGGCGCAGCCGGTGGACGGTGAAAACAAGCGGTTGACCACGTCGTAGGCACTGAGCGACGCGCCCAAAACGTGAACCTTCGCGTCCAGGGGCACCTCGTCCAGATCGGCGTTGCGGATATGGCTCGCGACGTAGGTGGCCCCCTCTGCCGGCGCAGGTGGAACCCTGTCCAGATCGGGACAGCGGCCCGTCGTCAGAATCGCTTTGTCCACCGTGGTGCGCCCGCCGTTCCAGTGGAGGGTGACCCTGCCTTGCGGGTCTTCGTCCATGTCGATCACTTCGTGGGGGACCAGGTTGACCCGAATGCCCTTGATCGCGGCGACGGTGCCGGTGCTCTCGAACACGTCCTTCAGGAAGCGCCCGAAAACCGATCGCGGCAAATGCCCCCTTTCGTCGAAATCGGGGGCCAGTTCGGGTTTTCCCTTCAGCCAGGTCACGAAGGCCCGGGTGTTGGATGGAACCAGGCACATCGTGTCCGTCGTGTTGTTGATCAGGTAATCCGGACAATCGTCGAGGCGATAGGGATAGCCGGGGCCGAATTCACCGCTCGCCTCGAAAATCGTGATTTCCTCGACGGGATATCCATCGACCAATTGGAAAAAGGCGCTGGTACCGGTGAAGCCGCAGCCGACCAGCGCGATGTGTGAGGGTGCCGTCATCGAACATCTCCCGCATTCCCAAGACTTGGCATCGGACACTGGAACTTGGTAACGATACCAGATTCAACGGCGAAGCGCCGAAGACGTTTCAGGGGGGAGCGGGGAGAAGGCTCCGGGCGTCGAGCGAGACACGGCTGTGCCCACTTGGACACCATTTGGCTGGTTTGTGCCCATCCATAAACCAGCGTTTTCATGAAAATACTCCTTCGAATCGGCAGGGTCGCCGACACCAGCCAGCCTCGGCAATCAGGCACCGGGAGTCAGCTAAATACCTTTGAACACGTATCTTGCCAATCCCTGACACCTGAGACCTGAAATTGTGCCCATTCAGTCAAATCACCTTGGGAGTCGTGAGCCAGTCGTTTCGGGATAGGTACTGGTTTGGAGGCCCGCGCTCGCTTGATTTGTGGTGCTGTCGTTTGTGATGGATGTCACTAAAATACAAGACCGAGCATTTCTAGATGATTGGATCCTTGAGTTGCCGAATGGCTCGGTGTTTAATGTGACTGAATTTTCGAATGAGTTTATTTTTTTGATTTTTAGATTAATTTCATAATTATCCATGCTTCCTTGGCGACGCGAATCTTGTATTCGTTAACGACGGTTCACCATACCCAGCCCTGGAGTCCGTTCGACGTGATGTCCCCGTTTGGTCTGCCACCGCGCACTTCTCGGGTCGGTCATACGAGCGAACCATGTCGGCCCTTCGTGTGGTCGGCGCTCCCTGGGATGCAGGGTTGCCAAGGGAGGCATGCATGCAGGAACCCACGCTTTCACGCCAGAAGCGGGTGCTCGAGATTTTGGAAGAGGTATTGGTCCTCGAACCCGATCGGCGTGAAACCTATCTTCGCCGCGTCTGCGCGAAGGATCCGGCGCTTCACGAACAAGTGAGGCAGTGTTTGAGCCGCACGGAATCGTCGTTTCCCGAGAAACCCTTCGAAGGTGGCCTGGCCGATGGCGATTTCCCGGGAGAATCTCCGGATCGCATCGGGCCCTTCCGCATCGTGCGCAAACTGGGCCAGGGCGGCATGGGCACGGTGTATCAGGCCGAACAGGAACATCCGGTGCGGCGCACGGTGGCCATCAAGGTCCTCGGCGCGTGGATGCAGCACGGTGAATTTCGGCGTCGGTTCCTGGCGGAATCACAAATGTTGGCAGGCCTGAATCACCCCAACATCGCGAAGTTGTTCGATGCAGGCACGACCGACCAGGGATTGCCCTATTTCGTGCTGGAGTATGTGGAAGGTGAACCCCTGGACCGTTACTGCGACCGACAGGGATTCGGGATTCACCAACGACTGAACCTGTTTCGCAAAATTTGTGATGCCGTCCATGAGGCCCATACGCACATGATCGTGCACCGCGACCTCAAGCCCGGAAACATTCTGGTGACGGCCAAGGGGGAACCCAAGCTCTTGGATTTCGGCATCGCCAAGATGTTGAACCCCTCCGATCAACCCGACGCCATGGCCGAAACGGCCTCGCACGTGCGCCTGATGACGCCGCGGTATGCCAGTCCGGAACAGATTCGCGGGGCGCCGGTTTCGCTGCGCAGCGACCTGTACGCGTTGGGGGTGGTCCTCTACGAATTGTTGACCGGTACCTGGCCGTATGCGCCCGTGAATGAGAGCTTGCGGGAATTGGAAAAGGCGGTGCTGAACCAGGAGCCCGTCCGCCCCAGTCAGGCCCTGTCCCTTACACGGCAAAAAGCGCCCAAAGACCCGGCAATCGAAGGTCCCGCCTTTGGCGAAGACAGCCGGCGGATTCGGCGCATCCTGAGCGGGGATCTGGACTTGATCGTGCTCAAGAACCTCAGCAAAAACCCGTCCTTTCGCTACGAAAGCGCGGCCGCCTTCGCCAAGGATATCGAAGCCCACCTTCAGGGCTTTCCCATTCAAGCGCGTAAACCCAGTTTGGTCTACACCACGGGTCGATTCTTTCGCCGCAACAAACTGCTGGCGGGTTTTCTGACTGTCCTGTTGCTCTTGCCTTCGACGTTCACGGTGGCGACTCTGTTGGAGAGCCGCAAGACCGAGGCCGCGCGGCACCGAGCCGAACTGGAGGCGGCCACCGCCGAATCGGTGGTGCAGTTCCTTTCGAACACCCTGGAAATGGCGGATCCGGTCGAGGCCAAGGGGGCCGAATTCACGGTCGTGGAGATGCTGGACCGCGCGCTGGCCGCATTGAAAAGGGGTGAATTGAGCGAGGAGCCGGAAGTTCGCTCGAGGCTCCTGAAAATCATGGCGAGGACTTACGCCAACATGGGATACCTCGAGAAGGCCGCTGGGCTGATGGCGGAAGTGCTGGAGCAGTGCCGCAGCCGAAACGATCCCTTTGCCACCACTTCGGCCCTTCTCGGTGTCGTCTCCACCGACTTGGTGCGTGGTGAGTACAAGCTCGGCCTCGAGCGCGTCCGAGAGGCGACTGCCATGGCCCGCCAGCTCCCGGAAGGGCGGAGGCGGACCGAGCTTCTGGCCCAGGCCCTGAATTGGTCCGGGCTCCTGTTGAAAGAGGAGGGCCAACTTCAGGAGGCGCGGGCGGCCTATACCGAAGCGCTGGACTTGCGCCAATCTCTCTACGGTCCCAACCACGCGGAAACGGCGGAAAGTATGAGCAATCTGGCCGCCATTCTGGGCGATTTGGAAGAATTTTCACGAGCGGAAGAGTTGTTCAAGCAGGCGTTGGCGGCGAGCGAAGGGAGTCAAAACGTGTTCACCCGTACCCGACCGGCCGCGATGGTGAGTTTGGGTAAAATGTTGCAGAGGTTGGGTCGCCTGGACGAAGCCCAAACCTATTTCGAGGAAGCCCTCTCTTTTAGCGAGCAAGTGTTCGGCCCGGATAGTCTGTACCTGGCCCCGGTCCTCAACAATTTGGGCGGTCTCTTCTACGCTCGTGGAGATATCGAGCGGGCTGACCACTACTTCAAAAGGGCCCTGACCATTCGGACTCGGGAATTGGGCGAGGACCACCCCCAAACCATTTTCAGCCTCAGTAATTACATGGCGATCCTCGCCATGCGGGAACGCTACGACGAAGCGCTCGGTTACGCGCACCGAGTGCTCGAGGCGCGGTTGAAGGAGTGGGGCACCGACCACCCGCTTACCGCACTCGCCTACGCCAATGTGGCTTCGATCTATTCTCGAACGAACCGAAATGGGTTGGCGCTGGAATACAATGCGCTGGTGCTGGGTCTTCGCCGCAAGGTCTTGGGAGAGCTACACCAGGGGACCGCGACCACCCTCTGGAAAATGGGGACCGATTTGGCGGAATTCGGTGAAATCGAGTTGGCCATGGATTACTTTCGCCAGGCGCACGCGATTCGCAGCCACAACCTGGGCCCGGAGAACCCCCGTACCGTGGCAACCCTGACCCAGTACGTGCGCCACCGCAACGAGCAGGGGCATCACCAGGAAGCGCTGGACATGGCGTGGCACCATCTCTGTCTGTTGGAAGCCTCATTACCGGAGGGCCAAGCCATGATCATCGAAGCCAAAGCCGTGTACGCCTCCTGTTTGGTGAGCGCATCGCGATTCGAGGAAGCGGTGCCCTACCTGGAAACCGCGCTGCGCGACAAGCAGACGTTTTTCGGTTCGGCGCGAGCTTGGGTGGTTGATCAATTGCGAACCTGCTACGTCCAATTGGGTCGAGAGCCGGAGGAAGGCCTGGAGCCCTTTCATTGAGAGGGTTCGGTCGGCATCGCCGAAAAGGTCGGCCCATGCGCGGCTGGCTTGACGGATTGAATCCGTTCGCGCACCTTGCGGGTCGCCCTATCCGACAGATTGGGATGCGCCTGGGGTCTCGAGAGGTAATTTTTTTCCAATACCGGTGCGATCCCGGTTCGATAGATTGGACTCCCGAAACAAAAGCCATTTCGTATGAATTCAGGGAGTCTTGCATGAGCGTGTTACGTCTTTTTATGATGATCATGGGCTGCGCCGCACTGGTGGTTGCCGGCGAATCCGCGCCGCCCCAATCGCTTCAGATCGCCTACAACGTCTTTGAGGACCCGGCCACCGACAATTACGAAATCTATGTCATGAACGCCGACGGAAGTGGAAAACGCAATATTTCCAACTGGAAAGGCGTCGATTGGGTGTATTTGGCGGTGGGCGACAAGCTTTACTTCGTTTCCGATCGCGACGCCAAGCACCGCGAGTTTCATCTGTACGAAATGCGCGCCGACGGCAGCGGTGTGCGCCGCATGACCGACTTTCTGGTGGTCGATTCGTGGCTGTCCTCGCGGCGCAACGGCACACAATTCGTGGTGTGTTCCGCCAAGGATGGAAAGGACCACGAACTCTACCTGATCGATGCCTCCGGTCGTGAGCTGAAACGCCTGACCGACAACGATCGCTACGAAAACGATCCGGTCTTTTCGCCGGACGGCAGCCAGATCGTCTACCGCTCCAAACGCTCCGGGAAGGACGAGTTGTGGATTCGCGCGACCGACGGCGGCCAGGAGCGCCAATTGACCTTTTACCCCGAATCGGACGATTCCTTGGCCGACGGCCGCGGCTTCCATGCCGGTCCGCCGTTCTGGGTGGCCCGTCGCAACCAGATCACCTTCGCTTCCAAACGGAACGGCAACTACAGTATCTTCGCCGTGCGTCCCGACGGTTCTCGAGAGCAGCAGCTCACCGACGACCGCGCCGACGAAATGTGGCACAGTTGGTCGCCGGACGGGCGCTGGCTCGCCTACGACCGCACCGAGGACGGCAAGTCCTGGCGCATCTACCTCCACGACATGAAAAGTGGAAAGGCGCGAGCCCTGACCGGCGATGGCCCCTTGGCGCTGGCCCCCGTGATCGTAGGGCGAACCCAAGCCACCCCGGGCAACTGATCGCGCACCGGACTCACGCCTCGGCTTTGCTCGGATCATCGAAAATGCGCCGCATCAGCTCGATCAGGAATGCGGTACTGGTGCTGAACAGGATCAGGCCGCCCACGGCTTCGAAGGTACTCAGGAGCCGTTTGCTCTCGCTCAGGGTCATGTCGCCGTAGCCCAGGGTCGTGGCCGTCACCATGGAGAAGTAGAGCGAGCTGGGGAAATCGGAGAATTCGCCGAAGGCGTAGTACACAAGCGCCCAACTGGCGGCTTCGGCGATGTGAATGCAAATGATGATCAGCACCGCATAGGTCAAATAAAAGAACATGCGGGCCAGGGATCGGGGATGGTCGGGATCGGGCTCGTGTCTTCTCAACTGTTTGACCAATAGCAACAGCATGCCCACGTGGAAGACCACGTTGCCGAGGATCATCGAGGTGCCGAGTATGAATTGTTTGGCCAGCAAGGTAGCTCCTCATTTGGATGCGCGCGTCGCACGACCATCGAATCGATCGCGATGGCCGTAGGGGAGAGGAGAAGCGGCCTTCACCTGCCGTGAAGGGGAAGCCTTGCGAAGTATCCTAGCCAGTCGTGGTCGGGATGAAAAGGCGGAAAGTGTCGCGGCCCGGGATGCCCCTTCGGTGGGCGGCACCTCGGGAAGGTCCGGGGTATGGAAGCTCGGGATGGACCAAGGGTCGGTGACTGTTCCTCGGCCATTCGTCCCTGGCGCGAAACATCGGTTCTCCGGACCCGGCCTTCGTTTGGGGAGCCGGGTTCGGAGGAACGGATGGATCGAGGATCAGATCGGGGCTGCTTCCCTTCGTTTTCTGATTACCGTGACGGTCTTGCGGAAGAGCATGCGTACCAGCAGAAAGGCGCCCACCGCCAGGGCGAGTGGTGTCAACACTGCGACGACCCAAACCCAGGTGTAGTCGCTCAGGCGAATCAGGTCGAGGGTTGTCGCGGCATCGCCGTCGATGATGGTGGCGACCGTGTATGAGGCCAGGAAGACGTGGTCGAACTTTTCGCTTCCCTGCTTGACTGAATGGGCGGCCTTCAGGTCGCGGCTACGCAGGGCGGCGATGGTTTCTACCGTGACCTCGTTGGCTGTGCGAATCCGCGGCACGGGTTCGTGGCCGAGCGCGCGAATCGTGTTTTCCGCTACCGCCCAGGTCGACCACGGGTTCTGGCCGGTGACCAGCCGGCCGTCCACCGAGCTGTTGTTGAGGAACAGGGGCGCCTGCTCGAATACCGCCCCTCGTTCGATCAGTCGATCCTCCAGCAGGAAAGGGTAGACCGCTTCGGCCTTTTTGTTCAGCAGCAGCTCCTCTTTGTTGGTGAAGCTCGAGATCTTCATGCCTTCGATCAAGTAGGAGTCGTCGGTCAGTTTGACGTTGACCAGTGCCGCCGGTCCGTGGCACACCGCGCTGACCACGCCGCCGTTTTCGTAAATATCGGCCACGGCCTTTTGGATGTGTGGGTCATCGGGAAAATCGAAGAAGGCACCCTTGCCGCCGACGAAGTAAATGGCGCGGTAATCACCGGGGTCAATTTGGTCCATGCGGTGGGTGTGGTCGAGTTTGGCCTTGACGGCCGGATCGGCGAGGAAGCCGTTGTCGAGGTCGGTCATGTCCTCGTCGTCCATGACCGCGGGGGCGGGCCCGCCTTTGGGACTGGCGACCTCGACCTCGTAGCCGTTGGCCTCGAAAAGGTACCAGGCGCGCGACAGTTCGGTCAGCTCGTAACCGATCGATTTGCCGCTGTTGGGGTTGACGCCGGTGCTGGATACGACGGCGAGGATTTTGCCGCGATACTCAGTGGCCGGTTCTGGGAATACGTCACGGGGGACCTGCCCGAAAAGGGCGGTGGCAAATAGGGCAAGGACACAGATTTTCAAGGTTCGTCGCTCCTGTTCCATCAATTTCGTCCACCCAAACGCCCTCGTCTCTCCAAAGGTTTACACCCTAGTTCGGCTCGATCTCGATACGCCGTCCGGATCGCTTCCCCGTGCGAAGGCCTCTGCCGTCACTCGACTCGTCATTCCCAGGTGTAGTCGTAGCCGTACTCCAGAGCCTTCGATTTGCCGGGCTCCAGGCGGAATTTCCACTCGAATTGGCCGATGCCGTTGAAGTGGTACCACCAGGCCGGCCAGGCGAAGCTGTACCACCAGCCGGATACACCGATGGCGGCCCCGCGGTTGCGCACATCCATCAGGGCCAGCATGTGCCAACGCCCGTCCTGGCCGACGCTTCGTCCCTGGCCCATGAACTCGCGAGTGACCCACAGCTCCACTTCCTTGCCGGTGTAGTTGGCGATGTCCAGCCTGCCCGTCATGTGGATCTCCGTGTACTGCTGATTGCGCCAGCGCCGTTGGTCGACGGTTCGGTTGGTTTCGCGCTCTTCGTTTTGCGACAGGATGGCCACGGCCTTCGTCAGTTCCAGGTTCACCGAACCTTGTTTTGGGGTGAAGGTCACCAGCGTCTGGGCCTGAATGGCACCGTCGAGATAGACCGTGGCCGGTGCGGTGGTCAGGGGAACGTCGCTGTCGTTGTGCAGGCGAATGTTGTGGGTCACGGCGGGTGCGACGGTACCCGTTGCCTCTCGACCGTTGTGACTGCGGTACCGCGATGCTTCCGGCGGCGGCTTGAGGGGCATGTCCAGGAGGTAGAGATCGCGGTAATTCAATTCCGTTTGGAAGATGTCGACCATCGCCCGGGCCCCTTTCTCCAGACTAAAATGCCGCAATTCGAAGACGTGCAAGTCCTCGCCGTCGTCGTTTCCGGGAACTGGTGAGGTCGCGCGCCCGCCGGAGGTATTCGAGGCCTGCGTACCGTGCCCGAGGCTGGCGTGCGCATGTACCTGGGTGACGAGGACATTGGAGAAGCGATTGACATTCGGGGCGGCCTGGGGGAGCACGCGGGCGATCTCCGCCCGCAGTTCGGGTGATGCCAACGGATCCACCATATCGGCGAACGGGAAGTCGGGCACCCCAACCACCAGGTTCAGATGTACGTCCCGCAAGGCCGGGCCCTCGTTCATCAAGGTCGCTCTCAGCCGGACTCGGGCCTTGCCCGTTCCGTCCAGATCGATGTGGTACGAGGGCGCCCAGCGCAAACCACGTCCCACGTACATCATGCCGGCCTTCACGCGCATCGGACCGCCGGTCCCTTCGAAGCGCCAGGTCATCAGTTCCTCGGATCGATCCACCGAATATTCGGTTTGGGCCTGGCCCTTGACCATGATCGATCGGATGGTCTCGATCGGAAGGATTTTGTCACCCAGTTCCGTGCGAAGAATCGCCACGTGCGGATCTTCCGGTTGGGGAACGCCGATCAACAGTGCCTCGTAGGAAGGCGGCGGGTGGGTTCCCTGATCCGACAGTTCCTCGTACACCGTGATTTCCGCTCCGATGTTGGCGATCATGAATTCGGCCAGACCGGCCGCGGGTACGGATTTCCGTAGGGTGCGCGGTGCGGTCGTCACTTGGCGAATCCTGACGTCCGGCGTCGCCGAGTAGGAAGAAAAGGTGCCGTAGATCGGTTCGGGTAAGGGGCCCACGGTGGCCAGGCCCTCGTCGTCAACGGCCACCGAGCCCTCGAAATGAAACAGCGAGAGTCCGTTTTTAAAGACCGTGACCTCGCGGATATCCAGAGAATCGGTCGCGGTCACAGGGGGCAGGGGAATCAAACTCAGGGCCAGGATCCACAGGGGAAGTCGGTTCATGATCGCCTCCGAGACAGGAATGGAATAGGCTCGGAAAAATCATAAGAAGCCAGGCGAATACAAACGTCATCAGGTTGTAAAAAACTCCTAAAAAGTTTCGTACCCCGGACGGCGAACCGCGTTGGACCCAATGCGGAACATGCGGGCCGAGCCGCGTTCGAAACCGCCTCGCCTTCATCATCGATGGCGGCGCGGAGCCGGTGCTGTTCTCACGAGAAACGAACCTGCATGGAGTTCCCGAATGCCGAGAGAGTCGTCGTGCCCGGTAGGTACATCCGCCGGATGTACTTTTCGAAGTGATCCAGGCTTCGCATGCTTGGGATTTGAAAGAGTGAAGGATTGCCTGTAGCGGGAGCATTGGAGTATTCGGCTTTGGAATGTGCGACGAGCCGCCGCACCTACCCGGCCTAACCGACCAAACCTGCCTGGAGTTCTGGAATGCCGAGAGAGTCGTGGTGCCCGGTAGGTACATCCGCCGGATGTACTTTTCGAAGCGATCGACGCTTCACATGCTTGGGAATGGAAAGAGTGAAGGATTGCCTGTAGCGGGAGCGTTGGAGTATTCGGCTTGGGAATGTGCGGCGAGCCGCTGCACCTACCTGGCCTAACCGACCAAACCTGCCTGGAGTTCCCGAATATCGAGAGAGTCGTCGTGCCCGGTAGGAACATCCGCCGGATGTACTTTTCGAAGTGATCCAGGCTTCGCATGCTTGGGAATGGAAAGAGTGAAGGATTGCCTGTAGCGGGAGCATTGGAGTATTCGGCTTTGGAATGTGCGGCGAGCCGCCGCACCTACCTGGCCTAACCGACCAAACCTGCCTGGAGTTCCCGAATGCCGAGAGAGTCGCCGTGCCCGGTAGGAACATCCGCCGGATGTACTTTTCGAAGTGATCCACGCGAGGAGTTCCCGCTTGCTTCGAGAGTCGGCACTGCAAGTCCTGCCGGGCGATTCGCGCGCCTCCAAAACGGGAGCCGGTGTCCCGCCCGACAGTCGTGGCTCTCTCCAAACTCAGTCCGCGGCGTAGAGTCGAACCAATCCCGTAATGTTGTCGCCACCAAAACCGGCTTGTTCCGCCTTGCGGTAGATCTCCCCGGCCGCCTGCGCCATGGGTACCGCAGCGCACTGTGCATGCGCCGTGGACGTCACGTAGTCGAAATCCTTGCGCACCAGTTCGATAGGGAATTGTGGCGAGAAATGACGGTCCAGCATCGATGCTGCCGCTATTTTGGCCGCCGGGCTGCACACCGGGGTCGAGGTCAACACCGCCAAACCCCGCTCGGGCTCGAGGCCCGCATGTGCCATGAACCCGATCAACTCGCCCATCGTGGCCAGTTGAATGCCGAACAAGGCGTTGACCGCCAATTTCACGATGGTCCCGCTGCCCACCGGGCCGACGTGGTGAACCGGTCCCCCCAAATGCGCCAAAACGGGCGCGGCCTTCTCAAAAGGCGTCATGGCACCGCCGACCAGGAAAATCAGCGAACGCGCTTCGGCTTGTTTGCGAGAACCGGCGACGGGCGCGTCCAGAAATCCGAGACCCCGATCCGCGAAGGCTTCGGCCAATTGGTGTGTCCATTCAAGGGTCAGAGTGCTGCATTCGATGGCGATCGCATCGTCGGGCATCGCCGCCAATGCACCGTCCTCGGGATCGAGCCAGATCCGCTTCGATGCGGTCACGTCGCGGACCATGCCGATGGCGAATTCGCAATCGCGAACCGCCCGTGCCGGCGAGAGTGCGATGGTCGCGCCTCGCTCACGTAGGGTTGCCAGAGGTTTGGGTGATCGGTTCCAAACCGTGACCCGGTGACCTCGATCGATGAGGGAACGCGCCATGCGCGAACCCATGGCGCCCATTCCCAAAACCGCGATATGTGACATGTGGAACCTCCAGATATGTTGCCGCTCCTACAGGGGGGCGGCCTCGTTGGTTCCCAAGGTTAGGCGGTTTCGGGCTAGGGAAAAATAACGCCACGCGCATCGGATTCTTGCGTAAAATGCAGGAATGGATACCAAACACCTGCAGCTTTTTGTAGAAGTCGTACGGCGGGGCAGTTTTGCGGCCGTGGCCCGGGATCACGCCTTGGATCCGTCCTCGGTGTCGCGGGCGATCACGAGCCTCGAAGAACAGATGGGTGTTCGCCTGATTCAGCGCACGACCCGCCAGTTGACCCTGACCGAGGCCGGCACCTGTTTTTTCGAGCGGGTGGAAGCGGTGATCGACGAGCTCGATCGCGCCCGAGAAGCGGCCATGTCCGTCGTGGAGGGGCCGACTGGAACACTCCGCCTGACGGCTTCGACTGCCTTCGGGCATCATTGCCTGGTGCCCCTGTTGCCTCGTTTCCGCGAAGCCTTTCCCCACCTGAAATGGGACCTGGCGTTTACCGATCGCAATCTGAATCTCGTCGAGGAGCGCATCGACCTGGCGATTCGTCTGGCTCCGCGCATCGAGGGCCATGTCGTGGCGGTTCAACTGTTTCCGACCCGTTACCGCGTTTGTGCCGCACCTGAATACCTGAAAAACCACCCGCCCATTTCGGAGCCCGCGAACCTCACCGATCATCGCTGTCTGCTTTTTCCCTTCAAACCGTACCGCAACCGTTGGGTGTTCCGAGAGGAAACCGGCAGGGAAATTCCCGTGGCCGTGGATGGCGACGTGGTCGTCTCCAATGCACTTTCGTTGCGGAGCTGTGCCTTGCGGGGAATGGGTCCGGTACTGTTGGCCAATTGGTTGATCGACGAGGACATTCGGCGCGGCGATCTCGTCGCATTGTTTCCCGAAATGCAGGTGGCGGCCACCGAATTCGAAACCGCGGCCTGGTTGGTCTACCCCAGCCGCACCTTCTTGCCTCACAAGGTTCGGCTCACCATCGATTTCCTCAAGGACGCCTTTGCCCGGTTTCGGCGTTGATCCCGATCTGCGATCAAGAACATGCCTTGCCGCCGCCAAGAAAAAGCCCGCGGACATGGCGCCGCGGACTTCGCTTTCTCAGAGAGGCGGAGAAATCTCATGGTGCATCGTTCGCGTTGCAAACAGGGCAGTCATAGTAACATCGACCACCTAAGAACGAGCAGATGAGGCAGTAGTTCCAAGGGTAATCGGGATGTACGATGGGAATATCGATGAGTGTGCCGTCGGATCCTATACAAATATAGGATCCATCATCACTGATCGATGGCTTGGATGCGCCCATATCGCTGAAAAGTTGTTGAATGCCTTCCGTGAAAGCTTCTCGATCGTTTTGAAACTCGTAGGTGAGAACCAAGAGGTATTCGGTGCTGCGATCGCTCAAATGATTGTGTTCTGAAAATTCAAGAATCAATTCGACTCGTTTCGAAAGGTTGACATTGAAGAATGTTTCGATCGCTGATTGTGATGTATGTTGATCATGGGCCAACCCGAGGCCGCCGAATATCATCAATACCATCAGTATTTTCTTCATGTGGTGCTCCTGTGATAGTTTGAAACCATACGTGAAACATGGAGAAGTGAATGATGAGCGAGGGAGAGCGGTGCGGTGGCCCGCGGAGCCTGGCTCCGCGGGCATCAGTGACTTTTCAAGGACCGACGACCAAACCGGGGGGTTCGGGAATCTTAAACGCCACAGACTTCCAGGCGACCCTGCCCGCCGGTAAGCCAGGCGCAGGCAATGGCCGCGGTCCAGTAGTCCAAGGTGGTGGGCAGGCCATTGGGCCAGCCAGGTACGCCGAAGCAAATGAAACTGCAGCGCTTGGAAGTGGGCGTGGGCACTTTGAGACCGCTCAAGATCTGGCCGACTCCGGCCTCGAAGGCTTCCCGGTCACCTTGGGTTTCGTAGGTGAGTACCAACAGGTCATCGGTGGCGCGATCACTCAACATGAACCGCTGCGAGAACTCCAGGATGAAGGTGACCCGATCCTTGAGATCGGCGTTCACGAAGGAATCGAGATTGGTTTGTTGGGTTTGAATTTCGTTGGCGAAACCGAAAGAACCGAGAAGCAGAAGCATCATCAGCAATTTTTTCATGATTTTCTCCTTGAGCTGAGCTATGTGACGTTTGTCGAGTTAGACATTAGAGATTGAATGGAACCCGCTTGGAATGATAATGACCACGCGAGAGCCCAAAACGACCAAAACGCATGGGGTGCTTTTGCGCAATGTGCGACATGTGTCTCTATAAAAGCCAATCTGAAAGCCATAGATATCAAGTAGGCCTCTTAATTACATTGTCGATTCTATGTAACTGACAAACTCCCAAATTGGGAATATGGCTTTAACGCGAGGACTCACTACCATATGGAAGTCCATGTAACCGGGTTCAATGGGTATAGCGATGTTTTTGGAGAAGCGGCTCAAGAATCTGAAAAAAGTAACTCGGAGTGCCTGAACGCCAAGAGTTTCGTCGTGCTCGGCAGGCCGGTCAGGGGCGGTAAGCCGGCTCGGCCGACTTTTCGGAGCAACCCGGGCTTCGCAGGATCAAGTGGAAAAAGAGCGAAGCAGATAAGTCGGGCCTCTAGACCTCTCGATGATCGATTTCGATCCGTTCCAGGTCGCCTCGACGGCGCACGGCGAGCCAAAGCATCTCTTCAAAGCTCGAAGATAAAGTGAAAAACCTGGAAAGCCGAGTGTTCGGGGCGTTGAGTGCCCTGATCTATTGCGTGGGCGCACCACGAAGCTGTAACATCACTGGGCCGTGTCTTCTGCCTCGGCATGAAAAACTTGATCTGATTTTGGCTCTTTTCCCGCCTATTTGATATGTGATTCCAAGTTCGCCAGTCCTAGGCACAACCCTCGGAGGAAATTGATCCATGGTACAAACCCCAAAACCCCTTATCGCCGCGCTCCGTCTATGGGCCAAGATGGCCGTCATCGACGGAAAAGTTCATCCGGACGAGCGAAGTCTGCTCGAATTCCTGATACAAGTCCACGCCCCCGATACCGATATCGATTACCTGCTCGGCTCGGTGCGCGACATTCACATGGACGACCTGATCGCGACCGTGACCACCTATGAAGACCGCTTTTTCATTGCCATGAACGCCTATGCGTTGGCCACCGTCGACGAGGACTACAGCGATCGGGAGCGGCGCTTCTTCGACCGTTTGAGCGCGTCGTTCTCCCTGAGCGAAGAGGATCTGGACCTGCTGAAGCAAACCGTGGCCAACGAACATTCCGAGGATCCCCAACCGCCGGATCCCCGCCTGGAGGATCTCTTCTCTCGTTCGAACTTCTGCGAGGCGGAATGAGCATGGCCGCACCGCGTATTCTGTTCTACGCCATCAACGGTACCGGTCTGGGGCATCTCAGCCGTTTGTTGGCCATTGCCCGCCAGGCCAAGAGGCTGCTCGATTGCCAGGGGCGGAGCTGCGATTTTCACGTGATGACCACTTCGGAAGCCTCCGAAGTCGCTTGGGATTTTCCCGTCTACAAACTGCCGTCCAAGACCGTGGCGGTCAACGACGCGGTTTCGGCCCGGCGTCATGCGGCGCGCTGCAAGATGTTGATTTCCAACCTCGTCGCCGGCATCAAACCCGACGTGCTGGTGATGGACACCCAGCCGGAGGGCGCATTCCACGAATTCGTGTTCTTGCGCGACTACGCCAAGGCCGCGCTGTTCATCGATCGCCGCAAACGACGGGAAGTCGCCGAAGGCAAGGTTCACCAAAGCCACCTGGGTCTCTACGAACGCATTCTGGTGCCCGATCATCCGGATAGTGCGGCTCACTATCCCATCGCGTCCGAGATCGCGACCCGGCGGCGCTTCATCGGACCGGTCCACGGCATTCGCGAAGAGGATTGGTTGTCACCAGAGCAGGTGCGCCGAACCTTTGGGGCACGGCCCGAACAGCGTCTCGTCTACGTGAGTGCCGGCGGGGGCGGTGACCGGGAGGCCGAGACGAACATTCATCAATTGGTGGACGAGGTGGTCGCCGATCCGCGCAACCTGTGTGTGGTGGGTTATGGGCCGCTCTACCGTGGCAAGCGGCGCTATGGGGCCAACGTGATCGCCTTGGGGGAAGCCGAGGCCTGGCGCTACTTTCGCGGCTTCGACTGCGCGTTCAGCGCGGGCGGGTACAACAGTTATCAGGAGCTTCTCGCGGCAGGGATACCCACCAGTTTCTTCGCGCAGCGGAAAGGCCTCGATCGCCAGGACGAACGCCTGGCCGAGGGCCGTCATCGAGGATGGCACCGGGTTCTGGCTGGATTCGACCCGATTCTGATTCGCGAAGAACTTACCGCCTTGCTCGACCCCGAGCGGGCCGATCGGCTGCGGGCGCGGATGGCCGAGCGCCCCCGTGCCATGGGTGCCTTGCGCGGGGCGGTGGCCCTGCTCGAACTTCAGGCCCATGTCGCCCCCTCCTCGCTCGATGCCGCTGCGCTCTATCCCGCGGCCGAGGCTATGGACCTGTGGCGCCGCGGCGAGGTGCGCCCCATCACCGATCCTTCGGTGCCTTTCGAAACGGTTTGGCAGTGGCATGGGTGGCGGAAGAAGACCCTGGCGAACCGCATGGACTTGGTCGACGAGGCGGCAGCGGCCCGCGACCGCTGGAACCGATCGCAGCTCGGCGCCGAAGTGCGACCCGAATCGGTATGCGACCTCGATTGGGCGAGCTGGATCGCCTCGCGTCTCGAACGCTGGGGGACGGATCGGGTGACGGCACGCCAGCTCTTTGGGCGCCTGTTCAAGGGCTTCGACGCCGGTGCGGTGGATCAGGTCGTTCGTGGTCATTTCGATCACCTCGAAGACCACCTCGAGCCCGATCTCCTTGCACGCGCCATCCGGGCACTTCATCGCATCGAACGGCCACGGGAGACGGCCGAGAGCTTGACCCGGCTCGTGGATGCGGCGCTCGAAGGCCGAGTTCCAGCTTTGAACCTCGATGACCCCACCACCTGGACGACAGACCATGAGGAGATATCCATTGTCGATTTCTAAAAGATCCCTGCTCGCGATGGCTGACGGTGCCATCGACAGTTATCAGACCCAGATCAGTTATCTCGAGACCGAAATGGCGATGGTCGAGGAGGCCAGCCGGTCGGTTGCGGATGCGACGGGCGAAGCCAGACAACATGCGGCCGCACAACTGATCACCGACCCCGACGCGGTCGACATCGCCCAAATCGCTCGTGAAACGGGAGCTGCACGACTCAACACCGTTCTGGTCGATCTGAAGGCAACCCGAGACGAGCGGGCACGGCGGCTCCAGTTCGTTCAGGAGCAAGCGAAGTTCCGTGATCGCGAGGCGCTGATCAACCCGGAAACGGGCAGCTACAGCCTGGAGATCATTCGGTACAGCAACGTCGTGAAGGACCTGGGTCAGGATATGGAGCCCTTCGCATTCAAGGACTTCCAGTGGCTCTTCAAACGCCAGGTACACCGTCCCGCAGAGCGGGGCGCCTTCGGCAAGTTCCTTCGGGTGGTCACGTTGTCCTCCATGCGCGAGAACCGCGCCCTGAAGCAGGTGGCCGAGAGACTGCCCGGTGCTTTCGAGGATCACGCCGCACGGTACGAAGCCCTGAGTGAGGAGATGGCGCGCCATCAGGCTGAGTTGGATCGCTGGAAGGAGAAACATGCCGAAGTGGTTCGGCTGGTGCGGGAAGAGGCCGAGCTACGCCGAAAACTGGCGTCGTTCGAGCGCGAAGCCGTCGACGAGCTGCGGGACAAGCTGGTGAACCACCTGACCATTGCCGACCCCGAAGCGCTGCACGCGCAAATCCGTCCCAGCCTGCGACCCACGATCGCGGAGCTCGCCGCCCTCAAGCACAAGCGAAGTTACTTCAAAGACTTGAAGGCGTTTCTGAGCGCGGAAATCACCAATCGCGAACAACGCATTTCCAGCATCGGTCAGGTCATGCGCAAATGGCGTCGCAGCAAACGCTGGTACTTTCCCGACAAATCCAAATGGCTGGTGGAGGTGCCGGAAATCAAGCGCAAGAGCTTGGCCAAGCAGCTCGGTCTGGTGCGCACCATTCGCATCAACCTCGACCAATACGACCGCTACGAGGATTTCAGCCGGCTCATGACGGGCATGGCCGCCACCGGTGCACCCTTCCTGGCCTACGACGCCTTTTCGCTGGGCGCCCAGGCGCGCATGCCCTACGAGGGCTTTGCCCGCATGGCCCTGCCGGAAGTCAACGACTTTCGCCGACGCCATCACCAGGACCGAGCCGACCTGGGTTTCTATCGGAAAACCCTGCGCAGCAATCGCAAGCTCGCGTTTCACGACGCCGATTGGTCGTTGGATCTCGACGATGACGACGATGGCGGTTACGACGAATACGAGGACAAGGAGTTCGAGGACTTCCTGGAAACCGCGGCCGCTGCCTACCTGCTCGCGGAAGCCACGGAAGTGATCGAGGAGGCATCCTTCTACGACCCCGATCCCGACCCCGATCTCGATTCGGCCGAGGCCGCCGCGGCCCTGGCCGAAATCGACCAAGTCGAGCACCTGGCCGAGGACCTGTCTTAGCCCGCACCGCTCCCTCTGTTTTTGGGAGGAAAACCGCTGGTATGGATGCGACGGTGTCGAGAAAACATCCTCGTCGTGCCGCCGCAGGCCTACCGTTCCCGGGCGCCCTCGACCTCGCTGGGGTTGGCGTCCCTGTCCCGGCCTCGTCTATCCGGTGGTTTTCCTCGCCTCACCACAAACCCTCGTGCCGCGTTTCGGTGGGAAGCTATGGGTCCGTTTCGGCCAAATGCTCGGCGAGGATTTTTTCCATGTTTTCCATTTGAAGCAACATCCCCGCGGGCAGGTTGGAGGCCTCCGTGATGCGGCCTTTCGCTTCCTCCAAAACGGACTGTGCATCGTCGAATCGTTCGACGTCCAGGAGAATGCTCGCGAGTAGCAGGCGGTTGCCGACGGCGTAGCGACCGTTGCGTCCCCAGAAGGCGTCCAGCTCGGGCGTCAGCCGGTCAATGATCTGGATCGCTTCGTCGTGACGTCCTCGACGGCGGTGCATTTGGGCCAGGTAGGCCAATCCGGTGGATTTCACCTGAAATCCCTTGTCGCCCAGGGGCGTGGCGATCGAAATTCCTTGCTCCAAATAGGGTTCGCTCGCGTCGTACGCTCCTTGAATCCCGTGCCATGCACCCATCCCGAGGTAGGCATAGGCCGTCAAAAAGTGGTTTTCGCCCAGGGCTTCCCGCCGGTATGCCAGGGCCTTGCGGTAGTGGTGCTCGGCTTCCTCGAATTCACCCCGTTCCATGAGGTAGGTCGCGTAGAGCAGATGGAATCCGGAGGCGCAGGCCAGGTGGGGTGTGTCTTCCCCGAGGGTCTCGAGTGCCTTGGTCAACAGGGGTTTGCTGGCTTCGGTATTGCCGGAGTTTTGCACGCTGAAAAGCAGGTAGTACAGGCTCGAAAGCAGGTGTAGCCTGGTTTTCAGGTTGGTTCGTTCCAAGATGCGCATGGCGTCGGCCAGGCCGGCTTCCGCCGCCTCGGTTCTGTTTTGGTTGTAATCGACGACGGCCCGGTAAGAGTAGAAAAACCCCAACTTGGGGTGGTTCTTGCCGAGGTGGCGTTCCAACACCGGCAGGCTCGTTTCGAAATGGGTGCGGGCCTGGAGCGTTTGGAACATCCGGACCATCAGGATCGCGTGGTCGGCCTGGATTTCCGCGGTGACGGCGTGTTCGGGTCCGTAGAAGGCCTCGGCTCGAGCCATGGCCTCTTCGGAAAGAACCACGGCATCCTGGAATTTCGATTCCATCATTCGGTACCGGGTCGCCGCTTTGAGAAACGAGATGTAGAAGTCGCTGGTCTTGTCGTGCTCGTTTTCGAAAATCGCGGCTAGTTTAGTGTAGAGCGGTGCCAGCGCCTTTTCGTCGCCCGCCCAGAAACCCATCGCGTTGACACGGTACTCGAGCAGGCTCGCCAAGGTCGTCGCGCGCATCGGGGTGTCCAAATCGGTGGCACGGTCCAGGATGGCTTCGATCTCATCCACCTGGGCGAAGCCTTCGTCGAATGACCCGACGCCCATGTAGTGCTGGAGCAAAAGCAATCGCGTCTCGAGGACCTCGCGATCGTCGATCGGTTCGTGGGAGAGTTCCAAAGTGAGGGCTTCGCGAAGCAAAGCCGGCGCGCGTTCCTCCATCCCTCGGTTTTGGTAGACCTTGCCCAGGGCTCGCAACAATCTGGATCGTTGGTGGGGGAGTACCGCCTTCATTTCCGACAATTGGCGCTCGGCCATATCGAGCAGGGGCACCTCGGATTGGCGGATGCCGGCAGGCCGGTCTTCGGGCGAGGCCAGGACCATGAGGCCGACCGTGAATTGCGTCATCTCCCGTGTGCGCCGGGCTGTTTCTTCCCGTCGGCGTGCCTCGATCCAGTTGACGTAACCGATCGTCGTCAACACGAACGACAGCAGCGTGGTGGCCGCGAGAGCCCGTTTGTGGCGTTGTATCCATTTCTGGAGTACGTAGAGTCTCCGGCCCTGGCGAGCCTGGACCGGCAGCCCCTTCAGGTAACGCCGGATGTCCTCGGCCAACGCCTGGGCCGACGGGTAGCGCCGGTCGGGTTCCTTCCGCAACGCCTTGGCCGTGATGGCTTCCAGATCGCCCTGCAGCGTGCGGCGGAGCTGATGCAGGGTCGTGCCGCGTTTTTCGGCGATCGCGGTCAAGTTTTCCCTTCGATCGGGGTCGTCCTTCGGAAGCAGGACCTGGTTGAAGGGAGGAGGGTTTCGTTTGACCACCACGCGAATCAGATCGGAGTGGCGGCAACTCTTCAGCGGCTGCGCCTGCCGGCCACTGAGCAGTTCGTAGAGCAGGAGCCCGAGGGCGTAGATGTCGAGGGCGGTGGTCACCGGGTGTCCCAAAACTTGCTCGGGCGCGGCGTACGCTGGCGTCATGGGTCTCATGTGAGTTGCGGTCAAGGGTCCCCCGGGACGGTCGGGCATGTCCATCAGCAACTTGGCAATCCCGAAATCCAGCAGTTTGGGCTGCCCGTTCGACGTGACCAGGATGTTACAGGGTTTGAGATCCCGGTGAACGATCAGGTTTCGATGGGCAAAATCCACCGCTTCACAGACCTCGACCAGCAACCGCAAACGGTCGGCGATCGACATGCGGAAAAGGTCGCAATAGTGGTGAATCGGTTGACCCTCGATATACTCCATCACGAAATAGGGCGCGCCATGCCGATCGGTTCCTCCTTCCAGCAGCCGACAGATGCCGGGGTGTTTCAGGTTGGCCAGAATGTCGCGCTCTTGTTGGAAACGGTTTCCGATTCGCTCGCTTGCGAAGCCCGAACGAATTATTTTGATCGCGACCTTGGCCGGTGTCTCGGCTGCGCCACTGCGGGCCAGGTACACCGAACCCATGCCACCCTGACCGAGTTTCTCCAGGATTTCGAAGCGACCGATCCGCTTCGGGTCCCGGAAGCTCGCTCGTTCGGGATCGAGAGTCAAGTCGCTTTCGACCGCGGCCGGTTTATCGATCACCAGGGATGCGTCTTCGTCCAGGGCGAGCAGGTCCAGGACTTCCGCCAGTAGGTGCGGGAAATCCGCACAAAGATCTTCCGCTCGTTGGTGCCGTTCCGCTTCGGGGGCCGCGAGCGCTTCGAAGAGGATCGCTTTGACACGGGCCCAGTCGGTGATGGCTGCGTGTTGCTTCGTCATGCTGCCGCCGTACGTCGTAACCGACACCTGCCGGAGAAGTCCGCGCGAAGGCGTTTTCCGCGAACGAATCCTGGATGAGAACACCCGGTTGGGCGAACACATGGTCGTGGTTCAAACATACCACTTTTGCGCGAAAGGGGCTTCAAACCGGTCGGCCTCGATCTATGCGCCGCCGAGAGCATCCATGGTGTGATGGCGTGATCGGCGCGAGATGGCCCGACGGCAGGTCGACCGCGAATCGACCGGGGGTCGGTATCCCTAAAACTGCAAGCGCATCTCTTGTTTTTCGTGGTGGGCCCCGCGTCGGCCTTGTGGAATGATGGAGAACGAGACGGATCGGCCCGAGGGGTGAACGCGCCGAGTCGGCAAGCCGGTGATTCGCCGGGTCTCCATCCCGAAACGGTCCGTGTCGCAAATTACGATACTCGAGGCTACACCATGATTGGCTACACTACGCTCGGTACCAACGATTTAGAGAAAGCAACCGCGTTCTACGATCAGCTTTTTTCGGATATGGACGCCAAGAAGATGTTCGATACGGAAACCTTCGTGGGCTGGCAGCTCGGCCAGGGCGCCATGTTTTCCATCACCAAACCCTACGACAAGAACGAGGCGACCGTGGGCAACGGCGTCATGATCGCGCTGAAGGTGGATGGTCCGGCAACGGTGGACGCGCTGCACGCCAAGGCCATGTCCCTCGGTGCCGCCAACGAGGGCGATCCCGGCGAGCGTATCGAAGGCTTTTACGCCGGGTATTTCCGCGACCTCGACGGCAACAAGCTCAACTTCTTCAGCTACGGATGATCCGTCTCATGGGGCCGAACATCCCTCGTTCGGCCCTCGATTGCGGCCGGACGCACTTGTTCGGCCCAAGACCCCATCGAGCCCACCCCTTTTTGGAGGTGCGATTCCCGTGATCGCGACCGACTAGGCACATGGCGCCTCGGGTGGGCCCTCTTCCCGAAAAACGGCGTAAACCCGGCGCCGGAACCAGGACAGCAGCGGGTCGTGGTGGGTGGTGCCGTGCCAGATCTGGTCGACGGGATAGGATGGCAGCTCGATGGGCGGCTCGAGGATTTTGATTGCCGCCATCCGCGCCATCAGGTGGGCGATACGGTTTGAAAGCGTCAGGATGAAATCGGTGCGCTCGACGATCAGCGGCGCGGCAAGGAACTCGGGCACGTAGTGCGCGACGCTTCTGCGTCGACCCTTCTTGGCCAGGGCGTCGTCGACGAGGCCTTTGGTCGGCCTGCCCAAAGGGCAAATCAAAATATGTGGGACTTGGGTGTAGAGATCCAGAGTGAGGGACTCGCCGATACGCGGATGATCCTGCCTGACCACGCAGGCGAAATGTTCGCGGTAGAGGTTCTGTCGGTAGATGGAGGTCGGTGAGGCGGGGAAGGCCCCAAACGCCAGATCTCTGCGCGCGGATTCGAGGTCCTCGAACACCGAATCCGGGTCGAGCTTGTAGGTCTCCAACTGAATGCCTGGCGCTTCTCGCTCGAGCAGTGCCGTAACGAGCGGCAACACCAGAGCCTGCGTGTCGTCGGCCATCACCAGCCGTATCCGACCTCTGGCTTTGCCTGGATCGAACGCCGCCTGGTTGTTTTGCGTCGATGCCAGGATGGCCAGCCCGCGATCGATGGCGTCGGCCATCTCCATCGCCCGTGATGTGGGTTTCATGCCGTGTCGGGTACGCACGAACAGGGGATCGCCGAACGCCGCTCGGAGTTTGGCCAGCGCGTGGCTGACGGCCGGCTGCGACAGGCCGAGCGCATCCGCGGCTGCCGAAACCTTGCCCTCGCGCATCAAGGCCTGAAAGATCCGGTACAGATTGAGGTCGATCGAGATATTCGCCATGTGAATAACCACTATGTTTTTATTCGTGTTTGTTGATTGTTGTCGAGAGTTTACCATGGGGCCCAACACGAATGGGAGGTCAACCATGATCCGGTTTTTGATCCGTTACGACATCGAGGAAGCGAATTTGGCCGAGATCCGCGAGGCGGTTGCGGCTTTTGTGCGGTACATCGACGACCACGACGCGCTCGACATGAGTTATCAGTCCCTCAAATCCGAGGAAGGCTTTCATTTCACCCATATCGCGACCTTTCGCGATGAGTCGCACCTGAAGGCCCTGCAGGGCAGTGAGGCATTCAAAACGTTTTCGGGGGTCATCAAGAAGTGTGCGGTGAACCCGCCCGCGGCATCGCGGATGACCTTGATCGGTGCCACCGAAAAAACGTTCTGACGGAGACCCATCCGGTTCGCGGAGGCTGGTGGACCGGGTGGGTATTCGGAGGGGAGTTGTAGGGTGCTCTAATTAAAAAATTTAACCACAGAGTTCGCAGAGGGCACGGAGACGCCAACGCAAAACTGAAAGGCCAACGGGAGCCCTGGATTCATCCTGACCTGGAGGTAATTGAGAACCCACGCTCGTTTTTTCCTTCCCGGCTTTTTGAGTTCTGGATTTCCGATCGTTTTTTCGGTGCTTCCACCGAAGCCCGACGTGAGGATCCGTTCGCGCCCGAAGATTGTCAATTGCTTCCGTGCTGCGCGCCACCCTTCTTTCGATACTACCGGCGACACGGTTTGGCTAAAAAAGTCTGTCCACAAATCACACCGATTGACACGAATACACAGGACTCATGGCTGGCTCAATCCATGAAAAACAACGCAAGAGGTCACGAACGGAATGACTGTGTTCATATTCGTGTGGATTCGTGTGGTTCGTGGACAAAATTGCCTTGTTCCAAGGAACTCGTGCTCATGACGCGTCCCTCCAAGTCCCACTCCGGTCCTTCTCGACATTGCTACTGAAGCTCCGAATCGCGTCATCCGCCTGAACTCCGCGTGCTCCGTGGACTCCGTGGTAAAAAATCCCAGAGCCCTCAACACCATCCAAGTCGTTAACGATCACCTCCACAATTCAGGTCGACGAATAGTGAGATCATCAGGTCGAGCACGTTTTCCTGCGGCCAATCGGCGCTCGGCCGCACGTCCACTTGGGGATCGATGCTGAGTTCGGCACCGCTGGCCGCGATGCGGTCGATGAGATCCTGCAAGCCCGTGCAGGGGCTCGGCTGGTCACCCAAACGGTTGTATTCCAGGGCGATGCGGTCCTGGCTCTCGTCGCCGATGCCGTTGTCCGCGGACAGGCCGGCGAAATCGCTGATTTGATTGCCCGCGATGGTGAAGACGTGCAACTCCGGCAGGCCGACGAGACTCGGCAAGCTGGAGAAGGCGTTGCTGTCCAGGGCCAGCGATTCGAGCGTGCTCGGGAACGCCCCGCCCAGGCCTCGACTCGCGCCTGGCAGGCGGTTGTTGGATAGGTCCAGGAACGTCAGCGAGGTCGTCGAAAAATCCGGGAGATGGTCGATCTGGTTCCCGGATGCGTCCAGCGTTTTCAGGTTGGCCATGTCGCCGAGCTCGGCCGGTAAGCCGGTAAGCCGGTTGTCGGCACAGATCAGGCCCGTGAGGTTGGCGAAGAAGGAAATGCCGACCAGGTCTTCGATGCCCAGACCGCTCACGTCCAAAACACCCGTGACCAGTTCGGCTTCCGACTGCGAGATCAGGCCGTTGTCGTCGAGATCGATCACCACATCGTTCTCCCCGTCGCGCCAGGTGGCGTCGACCAGGAAGGTACGCAGTTCCGGATCGGTGACGAAGCAGTTCACATCGAGGGACAGGGTCGCGACCTGACTCGCTTCGCCCCCGCAGTCTCCCGAACTCAGGAAGCACCGGTAGTCACCCACATCGTTCTCGTCCAATCCCTCGATCACGAGCGTCGGCGCATCGGCGCCCGGGATGTCCACCTCGTCCTTCTGCCAGCGATAGGTGATGTTCTGCGGACCGGTCGCGGTCACCGAGAGGGTCACGGTCTGGTCCGGGCAAACGGTTTGGGATTCCGGCTGGCTGGTAAAGCTGGCCGGCGGCTCGATCACCAATTCCTCGGTTTCGGTATCCACTGAACCGCATTGCAGTTCGAGCCGGCAGAAATAGGAACCCGAGTCTTCGGTCGACAGCGGAGAGAACTGCAGCACGCTGGCGATTTCACCCGCCAGCGGCTCGCCGTCTTTGTACCACTGGTAGGCATCCACCGCGCCACCGGGAACGACGATCGCCCACAAGGAGGCGTTTTCTCCCACGCAGGTGGTCTGCACGGGTCTCACCTCGATCGACGGCAGGGGTGTTTCGAACAGGATGCCGGATTTCGAAGTCAAGACCGCGCAGGCGTTCATCACGACGCAGTCGTATTTCCCGAAATCGTCGGGCCCGATCGATTCGATGGTGTAGCTGCTGTCGGTGGCGCCTTCGATCGGTTCGCAGTCCCGACGCCATTGATAGCTGGTGGCCCCCTCGGCGACCACACTGAAGGTGAAGCTTTCTCCCTGACATGCGCGGTAGTTGCTCATGGGATCCTGCCGAATGGCCAGTTCCACGTTGCTGTCCAGGTGCACGACGATCGTGGTCAGGACGCCGCAATTGTCCGACACCGTGCAGGAATAGGAACCGTAGTCCGCGTCGGTCACCGAATCGAGGATCAAGGTGGACGCGGTCGCCCCATCGAGCTTGAAACCGTTCTTGCGCCACTGGTAGCTCAGGGTGCCCTCGCCGATGGCCGTCACGCTGAACGACGCCGACTCGCCCAGGCAGGCGGTCTGGTTTTGGGGTTGTTGCACGATCGCGAAGCCCGGACAGTTCACGTCTCGTTCGTCGCAGTCGGGATCCAACGACAGGGTCGCCGTCTCGCTGACTTCGCCGTCGCATTCGCCCGAACTCAGAAAACACCGGTATTGGCCCAAATCGTCGGCGTCCACGTCTTCGAGGATTAGGGTCGGCGTATTCGAGTCGGGCAGGTCGTTGCCGTCCTTTTGCCAGCGGTAGGTGATTTCGGCCGGCCCCTCGGCGACCACGGCGAACGTGGTCGTGTCGCCCTCGCACACGCTTTGCGATTGCGGCTGACTGGTGAAACGGGCCTTGGGCTGGACCGCGAGATCGAAGGTCTCCGTGTCTTCCGGGCCGCAAGGTAGTTGGACGCGACAAAAATATTCGCCGGAATCGTCGGGATCGAGCGAATTGAAGCGTAGGCGACGAGACACCTCGCCCACGAGCGCCACGTCGTCCTTGAACCATTGGTAGGTGACGCCGGTCGTCGGGTTGACGATGGCGAACAGGCTGCCTGCGGCGTCTTCACAGGTGATGTCGAACGTCAGTAACTCGACCGTGGGGATGGACTGCGCCATCAGGTTGGCGGTGGTACTGGTCAGGACCGCGCAGCTATTGCCCACCACACAGTCGTAGTTCCCCAGGTCTTCCATCAAGACCGCATCGATTTCATAGGTGCTGCTGGTGGCACCCAGGATCGGCTCGCAGTCCTTGCGCCACTGGAAGGTGGTGGCGCCGGTTGCCGTCACGCCGAGGGTGTATGGATCGCCCAGGCAGGCGAAGTCGAAGGGAATCGGTTGTTGGGTGATGGCGAGTTCGGGGTCGCGATCCAACGGCACTTCGATCGTGTGCAACACGCCGCAGTCGTCGGTCACGGTGCAGGAGTACCAACCGTAGTCTGCGTCGGTCACCGCATCGATGGTCAGCGTCGCCGCCGTTTCGCCGACGAGCGGCACGCAGTCCTTGCGCCATTGATAGGTCGGGGTTCCCGCGCCGGTCGCCACCACGCTGAACGATGCCGATTCACCCAGACAGGCCGATTGGGCTTCGGGTTGTTCCAGGATCTCGAAACCGGGGCAGTCGACATCCTGCGCGAAGCACCAGGAGGTGAAAAACACCACTAGAAGCAGTTTAAACGTATTCATGGCCTACCTCACCGAAGCTCGCGCTCAGGAGAAGATGAACGGATGGAAGTCCGCTTCGATCGAGGGGCAGTGATCGGGAATCGAATTCTCGTGCAGCGAGTCGCAGGGCAGGGAATCGTCGTCCAGGGAATCACAGCATTGGGAGTCCACGGAGTCGCACGGCACGGAATCGAACTCGGCACTGTCGTCCATGCGGTCCACTTCCACATGGATGGCGCCCTTGACGAACGGGCCCTCCCCGCTGGGTGCGCCGATCGTGATGTTGGCTTGGTCGTCGAACAGGTGCGTGGCCTGGCACATCAGCGAAATGGTGAAGTTGCTCTGGAAGGCCGAGGTCAGCACCGTGCAGAGTGCGTCGGCGATTTGCCAGGGATAGAGGGAGCCGGTGAGAATCAGGCTGGCCTGGTACTCGATTTCGAAGGCGTTGCCGGCGGTGGCCGCATAAAAGCGCAGGGACCAGCGATGCCCGACCGGGCTGATGGGGCAGCAGCAGAAATCCTTGGGGACGAAGAAATCGATGCTCAATTTGCCGGTGTGGTCCAGTCCGCCCCAAAACGAAGAGCAACTGTGAATCAAGGTGGTATAGGGGAAGGAGAACTTCTGAAAGGACTTGTAGCGCGAACCGCCGTTGCCCAGCCAGGTGCGGATGGGGGTGGTGATGGCGAGCCCCGAGGGCAGGTTGGACGGCATGGAATGGTAACCTTCGCCGATCACGGTTTCGATGGGGGCTTGCGACAGATTGAAGGGTAGGGCGGTGATGGTGGTGAGCAACTCGCCACCGGAGAACCCGCTGGGCCAGAGGAAGGGATGTCCGAACATCGAGTGACTGAACCGCGCCGATACGTCCTCGAACGAAGAACCGAAATCCGGGCCGAACAGGGTCACGATGTCGTTTTTCGTGCCGATGATCGGGCAGAACCCCAATGGGTGGGTGGGACCCGGCATCGCCGATGCGCCCAGACCGACGGCGGCGAGCGAAACCGCGGTAGTTTTGAGCATGGTGCGGCGATCCATGGTGAATCCCCGCGCTTTTCCAGCTTGTTGGTCACGATCTGATGCCTTCTTCGTCATGGCTCCTGTTCTCCTTACCGTTGTGTGTGGGGTCCGGATCGTTCAACGGACTGGTCACCACATCGAGACGACGCACGATCGGGCATGCGGACCCACACCGCAACGATTCCGCCATGGACGGGAACCAGTCCGGAATCAAAATCGACCTAACCGCAAATACTGCGAAATCAATTGGTCAGAGAATTACCGAGAAAATGCATCTCGAAAAAAAATGAGACAGGGAAAGTCAGCATCATTTTACATCAAAAGTGGCGATGTGCCGCAGGGGATGGTGCAAATTAAATAAAAAATCACAAATGGAGAGATGTTGAAAATATGCGGTGGTATTTGATCAAAAGACCACCGCGTGGAAACATGTGAGACCCGCCAATCTCGGTTTTATCGTGACGGCGACGCGCCAATTCTCGAAAGCACGGTGCGTGCGTGGTCGTTGCTCGGGTCCAATTCGAGAGATGTTCGGTAATGGCTGGCGGCCTTTTGCCTGTCGCCGTGGGCCAGGTAGGCTTCGGCCAGGCTGTCGTGCGCGTTCGCCGAACGGGGAAAGGACGTGACATTCAACTTCAGCACCTCGATCGCCTCCGCGGTCAGGCCGGCTTCCAGTAGTTGGTAACCCAAAGCGTTGATCCGTCCCTCGCGCAGTTCGTAGCGATCTTTATGCGCCCGGTAGGTTTCGATACTCTTTTTGAGGTTGCCGTCGACCACCGATTGGGTCAGGAGAAAGCTGGCCGGTGTTGTGTGGTTCCGCGGGAGTTCGTAGAGAATCGCGGCAAGGTCGTCGGTCAATTCGTAGAGCATCGAATAACCCGTGGCTGTATTGCTCAAGAGGATCACCAGGTGCCGATCGGCCACGAAGCGCGTGAGCATCGAGCTGAATCCGTTGACGGCCCCGTTGTAGCCGATCGTTTTCACCGGTTTCTCTCGGCCCGCCAGCTTGCGCTCTGCGACCTGCCAACCGATGGGTGATTTCGGATCGAACATGGTGGCTTTGGTTTCGGCCGAAAGAATCTCGTCTCCGTACAGGGCCTGATCCAATTTGTAGAGGTCGTCCACGGTGGAATAGACCGAGCCGGTCGCCTTGAAAACCGCGGTGTTGAGGAAGTCTTCGTTGCGATAACCGCCACCTGCCGCGAACAGGTAGCCGGCGGCGCGGTTCGGCAGAATGCGGTCGAGGCGGTCGTGGCCGGTACGGTTCATCCCCAGGGGCTTCAAGAGCCGCGCTTCGAGGGCTGCTCCATAGGTCTTTCCAGTGAGCTTCTCGATCACCTTGCCCAATAGGAAATAGCCCGAGTTGGAGTAGCGCGTGCGGGTTCCGGGTTCGAAATCCAGCGGCAGCGCAGCGATCACGGCCATGAAGTCGACGTCGGTGATGGGCTGTTTGAAGCGTCCCTCGAACCAGCCCGGGATGGCGACGTAGTGGGGGATGCCTGAGCGGTGCCCGAGTAATTGTCTGATGGTGATGCGTTTGGCGTGGGGAGAGGGATACTCCGGCAAGTGGGTGGCCAGCGAATCGTCCAGACCCAACGTGCCGTCCTGCACCAGTTGCATGGTCACGATGGCCGTCATCGACTTGCTCAGCGAGCCGAGGCGATAGGCCACGTCCGGGCCGTTGGCCGCCTGCCATTCCATGTTGGCCTGGCCATGTCCCTGTCGGTAGATTACCTTGCCGGCCTCCGCCACCAGCACGGCACCGTTGAACGTCGAATGGGCGGCATAGCGGCGAACGACTTTGTCGATCCGGCTCGCTTTGTCCTGCGCCTGAGTTTGAAGGGCTGCGAACATCGTGAAGGCCGTCGCGACGAGTACAACAAAGAACGGGTTTTTCCGCACCGATGTCTCCTTGGTTCCGGGTGGTTTCGAATGAGTGATGATATCGGCTCCCGAAATGGGCCGCCAGGGGTCTGAAGTTCTGGCGATGATGAACTTGGGTGCCACCTGATTAGGTACGACAAACCGGGTGCGATGGGTGCGGGGATTCGGTCATCGACTCAGGGAGTCGCCAATCTCCAAAAGCTTCTTCTCTCAAATTGCCCACCTAGGATCGGGTGTGAAAATCGCCCACGAATCCCGTGGATGACACGGCTGGATCGTCATCCATGGTTTCGCCTGGATGGGCCACTCTTTGAGACGTAATAGAGCGGAAGGTGATTAAAACAAATATATTACATTTACCTGTCCCCGCAGGCTGTCCTGTCCCCGCAGGCTGTCCTCGGAGGGTCCTGCTAGACTCGGGCCAGGGAAATTTGTCCACGAATCACCCGGATGACACGAATGGATCGCCGTCCATGGTGTATCCGCGGTAGGCTTCTCTTGGAATGGAACTGGAATGAACCTTAATAAATTCAGAAAGTTCCATGCACCTGTCCCCGCTGACCACCCGCCATGCCGCTGACCACCCGCAGACCCGCGCCGTCGCAGGCCAGCAGAGGTTTCGGATCTTCCCATTCGTGTGAATCCGTGTGATTCGTGGACTTTTGAGTTCCAGAAAACGCTACTCGACCGACAGAATCAGGCGCGCCCCCAGCGTCGCGTGTTCCCCGCCGTAGATCGTCAATTCGTCTCGTTGAAAATCCACCGTCGTGGCCGCTTTCAGCCGGAACTGGGTGCGACCGTCGCGACGAATCAGCGAAAGCGCGCTTGCCGGCAATGCCGTTTCGGTACAGGCGTCGTTCGCGGAAGGAATCGCGATCGTGAAGACGTTGGTCCCCGAGGCGGCAGCGCTGTAATCACCACGACTGAGAGCAGCGTCGTTCGAGAACGAACCGGATTTGAGGTCCACGTCGAGGCGTGACACGCTTCCCGTCAGGTCTTGTCTGCAGATGACCAGCGTCGCTCCCGCCAGGGTGACATCCGCCGGGATCGATGCGGTATCGAAAGAGAGAATGATGCGCTTCCGTTCGGCGTTGAACATGCCGGGATCGCCGGCCACGTGGTCGCTCGTGGAAAAGCCGTCAGCGAAGTAGAGACCCACGTAGCCGTCCTCCGCGCCGATCGAGCGCAGTTCGATCGCGCTGGGCGCCTCGATGACGTAGTTCTCCGTTTTGACCGATTCCCAATTGCCCGCCTGATCCACGCTGCGGAACTTGAGTTGGGTGTCGGATTCCAGCAGGATCGGGCTGACGTAGGTCGGCGAGGAACCGTCTGGCGCGCTGCCGTCGCGCGTGTAATGGGTGGTGGCCGGCTCGTCGGCGCTGAGGGTGACCGATACCGGGCCCGTGTAGGTTCCGCCGGCGGGTTCGGCCAGGGTGGTGGGTGGCGTCGTGTCCGGCGTGTTGTCGATGGTATAGGTTTCCGATACGGGCGATTCGACGTTGCCCGCATCGTCGATGCTGAAGAAGCGCAGCACCGTGGTCTCGTCGAAGGTTTGCGCCGCGGTCCAGACGGGCGACTGCTCGGTCGGCAGGCTGCCATCCGTGGTGTAGTGTGTCACTGCCGGCTCGTTGGCCGTCAACGATACCGTCACCGACATGTGGTAGACCCCGCCGGCGGGTGTCGCCGTGGTGATGGGCGGCGTGGTGTCGACGGCGGACCCGTCCAGGCCGAAAAACGTGACGATCAGCGCCGAGGCGTCCGGGCCGTTCGGGTCCGTGAACAGGAAACCTTCTCCGCCCGACCAGGCGTGGCCCATGCCGTCGACCGAATAGTGCTCCAGCAACACCTGGCCGGAGGCGTCTTCATAGAGGGAGTGAGTGTAGCTTCGACCACCCGCAACCGTGCCGCTGCGGACATCCTCGGGGGTGTCGTCGATCGAGTCGTCGTCCGCGCCATTGTCGACGCGGTCGTTGGTCTGCGCCCATTGGGAGAGTGTCTGTTCGCCGTTGATGGGGGCGACCGTGAAATCGGAGGTTCCGTGAAACACGATGGTGGGAAGGATTCGGGCGCGAGGGCCCATGGCGTCGAACGCCAGGTTGCCCTGGGTATTCGGGTTGGGGCCGCCGTTGCTCATGACGGAAAAGGCCGTTTGGCTGCTGGTCGCGGCCTTGAACTCCAGGCCCGAGTGGACCGCGATCCCCGCGAACAGGTCCGAGTAGACCGCACCCATGATGGACGTCATGGCGCCCCCCGCCGAAAAACCGGCGCAGTACATGCGGTTGGCGTCGATGGCGTAGTTGTTCTGAAAGTGGGTGACGATGCCCGCGATCGAGGCCGCCTCGCCCGATCGGCCCTGGTTGATGGGTTCGAACCAGTTCCAGCAACGAGCCATGTTGGCGGAGGAGGGCTGTTCCGGGTAGATCACGATGAAGTTGTGTGCTTCCGCCAAATCGTTCATCGTCGTACTGGTCGCGAAATCTTGTGCGGATTGAGTGCAGCCGTGCAGCATGATCATGAGCGGCACGGGCGCCGCGCCGTTGTAGTCGGAGGGCAGATAGGCCAGCCAGGCCCGTCCACCGGTCGTACCTGAAATCACTTCTCCTGCCGAGAGCGGGCCGGGTACGGCCAGTAAAAGGAGCGACAGGGAAAGGCCAAGTGCGTGTTTGATCAGGTTCGCCATGTGTTCCCCCTTGGCGACGGAAAAATAGGTCGAAAACAAACCGATTGTTCGGTTTTTTTGTGTAAACACTATTTTACACGATCTTGACGAAAGCGTGTCATGCGAAGAAAACAGAACGCTTTACGACAAGTCTCCCGCCACCGAATCGGACGAGGGATTCGAGGCGACGCAGGGCCTCGACCAACCTCTTCCTCGTCGGGAAGTCGGCCGTGTTGCCAGTCCACGGAAGGGCGCGTGGGGGGAAGGGCAAGCGTGGGGGCGAAGGGGGGCGTGGGGGCGAAGGGGACAGGCAGATGCAAGCAACTGAAAAACAAACGATTGCACCTGCCGCTTCGTTCCTGCCTCAAGAATCGGGGGCCACGGGCGGAACCGTTTTGAGGTAGTCGTAGATTGCGCCGAGATCGGTTTCGGTCATGTCGGAATATTGGATCCAAGGCATCACCGTGTTGCGATCACGGGGGGTCTCGAGTTGGCGGACCTCTTCCACCGCAAACGCTTTGAAGGCGGCGACGAAGGCTTCGCGGCTCCAGCCCATGACGCGGGCCTTGGGATGGGGGGTCAGGTTCACCGAGGTAACCGAACCGCCGCCTGGAATGTTCAGCCGCATGCCACCGGCCAGGTCGCCGCCGTGGCACATCCTGCAACCAGCCGCGTTGACAAGGTACCGACCGCGGGCCACCGAGTCGTCTTGGGGCGGCATGGGCTTGGCCTGGTAGGGCTTGGGCAGAACTCGGCCCACCATCGAAATCAAGAACGGGGGACTGGCTTTCGGGGGCTGGTGGTCGATCCTTGGTAGGGTTCGCAAGTAGGCCACGATGGCCATCACGTCGGATTCCGCCAGCCTGGCGTACACGTAATAGGGCATGTCCGGATGGAGTGGCTCGCCTTGCCGATTCAAGCCACTGGTGATGGCACGGGCGATTTCGCCATCACTCCAATCACCGAGCGCAAAAGGCGTGATATTCGCCGCGGGTGCATCCTCCGGCGAGAAGATGGTATGCGTCGCCCCCTGACCGGCCGTGCTCGCGACCACCGGACCCGATTGACGGTCCCAATCCCGCTCCGAATGGCAACTCAAGCACAGGGCCACGTGATTCACCAGGTAGCGGCCCCGCGCCAGTTGGGCAGGGTCGCCCTCGACGCGGGATTCGGGGGCGGGAATCGATCGGGGAAACGCGGCCCAAAGAACCGCGGCAGCCGCGATTCCCAGCCCGATCAACGCGAGCAGGGCCAAGATGGCAAATTTCATCCATCGCCTCATGAGAGATCTCCTTTGGATTGAATTGGTGAAGATGGAAACGGTAGGACCGGTAAGGTAGGACCGGTAAGGTGTGGCCGGTAGGGCACGGCCAGTAGGGCACGGCCGGTAGGGCACGGCCGGTAAGGCGGGTCCGAAGCCAGGGCGGGCATGGCGATCCGCGACAGTTAGGGCCTGTCGGAACGCGACTGACGGGATTGGCGGTGGGATTCAGCTCTGCTCGCGAAGGCGCTCGAAGGGGACAGGCAGATGCAAGCAACTGAAAAACAAACGATTGTGTCTGTCGGCTCGTTTCTGCCTCAAGAATCGGGGGCCACGGGCGGAACCGTTTTGAGGAAGTCGTAGATTGCGCCGAGATCGGTTTCGGTCATGTCGGAATATTGGATCCAAGGCATCACCGTGTTGCGATCACGGGGGGTCTCGAGTTGGCGGACCTCTTCCACCGCGAACGCTTTGAAGGCGGCGACGAAGGCTTCGCGGCTCCAGCCCATGACGCGGGCCTTGGGATGGGGGGTCAGGTTCACCGAGGTAACCGAACCGCCGCCTGGAATGTTCAGCCGCATGCCACCGGCCAGGTCGCCGCCGTGGCACATCCTGCAACCAGCCGCGTTGACAAGGTACCGACCGCGGGCCACCGAGTCGTCTTGGGGCGGCATGGGCTTGGCCTGGTAGGGCTTGGGAAGAACTCGGCCCACCATCGAAATCAAGAACGGGGGACTGGCTTTCGGGGGCTGGTGGTCGATGCTGGGTAGGGTTCGCAAGTAGGCCACGATGGCCATCACGTCGGATTCCGCCAGCCTGGCGTACACGTAATAGGGCATGTCCGGATGGAGTGGCTCGCCTTGCCGATTCAAGCCACTGGTGATGGCACGGGCGATTTCGCCATCACTCCAATCACCGAGCGCAAAAGGCGTGATATTCGCCGCGGGTGCATCCTCCGGTGAGAAGATGGTATGCGTCGCCCCCTGACCGGCCGTGCTCGCGACCACCGGACCCGATTGACGGTCCCAATCCCGCTCCGAATGGCAACTCAAGCACAGGGCCACGTGATTCACCAGGTAGCGGCCCCGCGCCAGTTGGGCAGGGTCGCCCTCGACGCGGGATTCGGGGGCGGGAATCGATCGGGGAAACGCGGCCCAAAGAACCGCGGCAGCCGCGATTCCCAGCCCGATCAACGCGAGCAGGGCCAAGATGGCAAATTTCATCCATCGCCTCATGAGAGATCTCCTTTGGATTGAATTGGTGAAGATGGAAACGGTAGGACCGGTAAGGTAGGACCGGTAAGGTAGGACCGGGAAGGTGTGGCCGGTAGGGGACGGCCGGTAGGCAGGTCCGAAGCCAGAGCGGGCATGGCGATACGCGACAGTTCGGGCCTGTCGGAACGCGACTGACGGGATTGGCGGTGGGATTCAGCTCTGCTCGCGAAGGTACCGATCGAGGGCGGCGGCGGACCAAATTTCGAAATGGTCGCGAACCTGGATGATGACCCAATCCTCCGCTGTCGCCGAGGTGGCGGCCAGGGCTCGAGCCGGGATTTTCAACCGGCCGGCGCTCACCTGGGCATACCATTTTTCCCGTTGTTCCCATTCGGCTGCCACCTCTGGGTCGCTGCTCGGGCGAATGTCCTCCTCGTCGAAGAGCCACAGGCAGTGTTCACCGTAGTACTCGTAGACCACCATCACGATTCGCTTACCTTCGACCGCCGCGAACAGGTCGGACCGCGCCACGATCCCGTCCATTGGCACCGGGATTTTCTCCGCCTGGGCACGAATCGCATGGTCGGACCCGAAGTGTTGGACCAGCAGAATCCCCAGGACCAGCACCACCATCACCGCCGCGAACAGCAGTTTCGGCCCGGAGAAGAAGCGACGCCGCCAAGAGGGCGTGGGATCCGCTTCGATCCTGGCCATGACCTGGTTGGTAAAGGCGCGCTTGCGGGCCTCGTCGTTCGCGCGGGCCGCCGCCAGTTTGTCGGTAAGTTCCGCGAGGAAGGCCTCGTCGGACGGGTCGAATTGGGGGTGGGATGCCATGGGGTTCCTCGTCAGCGGCCCAGAAGTTCGCGACACTTTCGCACCGCGAAAAACATTCGGGTTTTGACCGTGCCAATGGGGATCTCCAGGATCTGGGCGATCTCCGGGTAGGTGAGTTGTTCCACGCTGTTGAGTAGCAGCACGTCGCGCTGGCCTTCGGGAAGTTTGCCGATGAGGTCGTAGAGCGACAGTTTCTCGAGGTGGTGCGGATCGGGTCGATCCCCAACCAGTTTCTCGGAAAGCGCTACGCCCTGTGGATCGGGTGCTTCCAGGGAAATGTCCGCACCGCGACGGTGTTTCCGGCGATAGCGATCCTTCAGGAGGTTGCGCGCGATATGGTAGAGATAGGTTTTCAATTTGGCGACCGGTTCATAGTGGGCCCGCCTGCGATAGAGGCGCACGAACACTTCTTGAGCGAGGTCTTCGGCTTCAGGGGGATCCCCGCACATGAGGGTCAAGTATTGGATCAAGCCAGCCTGGCAGCGATCGACCAGCGCCGCAAACGCCGAGTCGTCGCCTCGGGCGGCTTTGGTCATGAGCTCTTCCAGGGTTTCTTCTGTGGTTTGAATGGGCAAGGTGATACCGAGTAGGTGGAAATGGGTCGCCGCGAATAACCATCGGTTTTTTGCGATTGAACCACAATAACGCCGGGTTTTCGGGAGCGGTTCAAAAGAAGAATCATTTTTTTCGCAATTTGGGAAAACCCAGTCCAGCACTAGACGGATTTCCATGGAAACAAATCTAAGACCTTTAAACAAAACACGTTATACGCGCCTGTCCCCATGCACCCCCATGCACCCTGCACCCAGTTCCCGCATGACGAAAGAGGCGGTGCGGCAGTCATTTGGGCATGGCCGGTAAGGCCGCCGGCCCGACTCCTCGAAGCAATCCAGGATCGCAGTTCCCGCCTCCAAAAAGAGCTGTGTGCTCTACTTGAAACGAAGTGGTGCATTCAAGATGAGATGGGTCTTGCTGTCGTCGATTCCATATCGAGAAACCCGGAAAGACCGAAACCAGGAAAAGCAAGGCCAGGGTGTGTCACCAACTGCCCGTTTGTTCTTTCCTGGTTTCCGATGTTCATGGGTTCTTGCTTCATTTTTCGGAAGAAAAACCCATGGCCCTTCTCAAGGGTGTTCACACGGGCCTGTCACCCATGCCCCGTGCCTGCTATCGCCTATCCCGATCTAAGCCAGGCGACTCGGATAGAAGTCCCTTTCGGGCTTTCTCGGCCAAGCTGAGTCTACCGCTCCCGGGTGATGCGCCTTCCTCCAAGCTGATCCAGCCGGGATCACCGCTACCACGACGCAATTGAATGCGCGAAATGGCCATCTTCAACTCCTCGGCGAGTCGACCCCTGGTGTTCGCTCGGACCCGAGCCAGAGGTTCGATGGTCTCCAAATCACCGCAAGCACCCAAGGCCTTGGCGGCCGCAATCGCCAGTTCGATGGGGCGCCCCGGCAACACATCCAAGAGATAGTCGACGATGCGGGTGTCCTCCAATTCGCCCATGGCCAGGACCAGTTCGGTCGGCACCGTATCGGGGGGCATGGACCGCACCACCGCGAGAACATGCGGCACGGCCGGTTGGTGCCAGCCTTTCAGGAGATCGTGCGCCGACGCGGCGAACAGACACGCATTGGACAACGCCGTCATGAGCAACACGATTCGTTCGTCGCGCGGTTGGCTGCGAATCAGGGTCATCAGGTGGTGGCTGTTCTCCGCGTCACATTGATCGATCAATGGCGGCAACGTCGTGACCAGCGATTGTCCGCCTGCAAGGGCGTCGAGCAAGCGCCGGCGCCATGTGGGAAAACCGATCGATGGGTGGCCCAGAAACGCATCTCGCCAAGTGTTGGGCTCCAGGCCAAGCAGCACGGTCAAACTCTTTTCGGACACGGCATCCAGCTCGTCGTCGCAAATATTGGCGATCAAACCGGCTTCGAGGTCGTCGATTTCGACCAGACGTTTGGCGAGGTCCAGCGCCACATCGGTTTGGGCGGATACGCTCTCTCCTTCGAGTTTGGACGCTCTGATGATCGGTGGTCCCATCGCGTCCGAGTACAGATAGCACTTCAACACCGAGCCTTCCAACGATACGTCTCGGAACAGAAGCAGGTCACGGCGTATGGATGCGGTGAACATGCCGACGATCCGGGCCTCGGTACCGTAGAGGGCCACTTGGCCGTCGAAGGCGGGGTCACCGGTGGAATGGTTGCCTGGCGGGGGCGATACGCCGGCAATGATGGGCAGCAGGCTGGGGCCGCCTGTCAAGGCACGATTGAATTGAATGTGAAGGCAGATCCGCACCGCCTCGATATGCCAGGTACACCAGTCCGTTGCACCAGAGGCGTCGAAGTCTTTGTCTGGTATGACAAGTAAGGGGTGTTGGTACTTTTTCCGACGCCAGTAATCCACGCCGTGGATCGTGCCGACCACGGCGAGAACGATCCAGATAAGGAGATCTTCCATTCTGCAGTTTTCCTGAGTTTCATCACGAGAAGTGCCGTGATGGGAGGGACATCGATGCGGGGAAGGGTCTCGAGCTTCGACCTGATTTGAGCGAGCCGTGTTCGCCGAGGAAAGGTCGGGCGATCAGGCCCTGGAACAATCCATGGTACTGGCATCATCCGCGCGACTCTACCATAGCAGAACCAGGAGACTGGGGATGCGAAGGTTTGTACTTGAGCTGCCGGTAACTTTCAATATCGAAGATGGTTACACGTGCCTGTCCCCGTTTTCTCGAAGATGGTTACACGTGCCTGTCCCCGTTTTTCCGTTTTTTCCGTTTCTGCCTCGAAGTAATTCAACTTCACTGTTTCCGCATGATGAAAGAGCCGTCGAAGCGGTAAGTTGGGCAGAGCCGGTGAGGCCGCCGGCCCGGCTCCTCGAAGCAATTCAGGATCGCAGTTCCCACATCCTGAAAGAGTCGTGTCCGCTCTTGAAACGAAGAGGTGCATTCAACCTGAGATGGGTCTTGCCGTTATCGGACCTGAATCATGAAGCCCGGAAAGAACGAAACCAGGAAAAGCAAGGCCATGGTGCGCCGCCAAATGCCTATCCTTTCCTGGTTTCCGATGTTCATGGGTTCCTGCTTCATTCTTTGGAAGGGGAACCCATGGCCCTTCACCAGAAGCCAGGTCGGGTGTGGCCCCCCGAAATCGAGCCGGTGGGTTCGTCGATCCGCGGATCCGATCGGCCGTGGCGAAACGGGCCACGTTCGAAAAAGCCCTGGCCTCGAAGGAGGCCGGGGCGAATGTCGGCAGTGGGCTGGCTCTCCATTCTGACGCGAGGATCTACGACGTGGCTTCCGACGTGTCGGTCTCTTCCTCCACCAGCGGTATGGCGTAGTGAATCACGGATTTGTCCGAATCGGGTCGGTATTCCGATCCGTAGAATTCCAGGTCCGCGGCGTAGCTGTGTCGCCGGCCCGACCGCAGCAACCAATTGGCGTAGATGTAGTTGACCGTATGATTCAGCGACCGGGGATAGCCCCGGTGGGTAAACAGTGCGTAGGTGGTGGCCGGCAGTTCGACCAGCTCGAAGCCCTCGAGGGGGTTTTCTAAATGGGTTACCTCGAACGCGGCGAAATATTCCAAGAGGTCGGTTCGCTCCCTGGTTTGGCGCACGATGCCGTAGCCCATTCCAGGAACCAGGTGTTCGATCTCCTCCATCCGCTCGAGCGCGTTTTGCCAAAGCACCGGAAGCTTGTCGCCAATGTTGTTTTTCTCGGATTCCGGACCGTAGAAGCTGGTTCTCATGCCCAGATAGCGTTTCGCCTCCATCCTGACGATTTTCGGCTCCAGCGTCAGGTTCTGGTTGATGTGGTCCATGTAGTCGCCTTCCAGCTTCAGCTTTTTCAAAAACAGGGCGTTCTCGCCCATTTTGCGGTAGCGATTCGGGGTCATCCCGAACATCTGCTTGAAGGCCCGCGTGAAACTCTCCTGGGTTTCGTAGCCGGCGTCCATGGCGATGTCGATGATCCGCGCGTCACTGCCCAGAAGGCGATCGAGGGTGTGCGACATGCGCCGGCAGCGGATGTAGGTCTTCAACGTTTCTTTCGTCAGCGCCTTGAAGATGCGCTGAAAGTGCCATTGACTGATTGCGGCGACGCTCGCCACCTGGGCGGTGGTGAGCTCCTCGTGCAGGTGTTCCTCGATGTAGTCGATGGCACTTTGTATTTGTTGCCGGTAGTTCATGTCAGGGTGTTTCGAAAAAACCGTTCATGGACAGCAGTTTCCCGTGATCGTTATAGGTGCCGTAGCTGATGCCTTCGCCCATGGGCTGGTTCTCGCCATTACGCATCTCCCATTTGGCGATGCTGCGCTGGTGATGGGCCAGGAACCAGGTGGTCACGAAATGACCGCCGGGGACCTGACGGTGGAAGTCGGCCATGTACTCGATCAGTTGTTGCCAGCCACGGGCCTGGACCAGTGGATCGGTGTACTCGCATGCGGGGTCCAGACACTGTTCGAATAGTGCCATTTTTCCTTCCTTGGCGTCCACCTTCCAGGACTCGGTATAGGTGGTCCAAATGTCTCGATGGGGTGTGTTCATGGGGCCGCTCCTTCGTTTGGGATGAGGCCATTCTAGGCAAGCGACGAAACGGCGTTTTGACATTTTGTGCGATTCTTCGCCAAAACGAGTTCTTCTCATCTGTGCTTTCGCAGTATGCCGAAACGGAGTTCGAATTAGGTTTTTAAGCGCTTGTCGAAGCCGGCTTCGAATGACGACAGGTAGGCGGGGCCGCTCACCGCATGATGCCGGGTCGGCTGTCAACGCCATCGCTGTTGTTCCGCCAAACGAATGCCATGGGATTCGTTTCTGAATCGCTCCTCGCTTCGCGCATGCGTGGGTTCCGGTGAAAATCGTTGGAAAGCCACATCTTCAGGCCGGTAGCTCGGGGGTGGGCGGTGCCGGTACGACGCCCGCCATGCCTGCCTGGATGCGGCGGTCGCCGTGATAGCTTTGGCGGCCGTGGGCGACGCGGACGTTGTCCAACAACAAAAGGTCGTTGACCTGCCAGGGGAAGGCGACCGTTTCCGCGGCCCACGCTCGGTTCAACGCCTGCAGGGTGTCCCCGTCAATCGGGGAGCCATCGCCGAAATAGGCGTTGCGGGGCAGAACTTGGCGGGCGAAGTGGCTGCGCCGATAGGCCCCGATCTCTTTTGGCAGGTTGTCCACGTGAAACAGATGGGCTTGGTTGAACCACAGCAAATCGCCGCTTTCCGGATGGCGCCGAACCGCCGCGCACCTTTTGCGGGTGCGCAGGCAGTCGTGGGCCAGCCATTCGAACTCGATGCCGTCGGCCTGGCAGATGGCTTCCACTTCCGCCCGCGTCTCGGTCTGAAAGGCTTCCTGCCAGGAAAGACCGAGGTGGTGCCCGTAATTGCGCACGTACATCACGCCCCGCGTCTCGAACGCCGTGCGCACTGTCTCCGGCATGCGGCGGTACAGGGCGGCGCAGTCGGCGATCGGCATGTCAACTCGCTCCTCGGCTGCGATCTCGCAACGAAAAGCCAGAATGGAGGGGCAGGAAGCGCCGTAGGAGAACTCCTGATGCAAGTGGACCTCGTGTTGCGGCGGGTACTCGGTCGAGGTGCCGATCTTCTCGGACACGGCGGTGCACAGCGCCGATCGGTTCTCCAAGGGTCGGAACTCGGCCCCGTCGGCCAGGTCGCGGATCAGGCCCGCGAAGGATTCCGGATCGGCCGCTGCGAAACCGCGCAGCAGCACCGCGCCCCGCTCCCGCAGATGGGCTTTCAGCTCGTCATGATGGGCATCCGCCCAGCCGCGAGGCTCGATCTCGGCGGAGGTTTCGATCAAAAGGGGCAGATGGCGCTCGGTAAAAAGGGGCCTGCGTTCGATCCGGGGTTGGTTGATCGCGGGGCCGAACACCGCACCCAGGCGGCGCCGCGACGCTCTTTTGAGGGGGGGTTTTGCCAGAATCATGACCGGGATCCTCCTTCTCTAGTTCCGCGCCGGGCGCGGGGCAAAGGCTTGGGGGTCCTTTTGGCTTTGCTGCAACCCTTCTCGATCGCGGCGAGCCTGCTCCTCGGCTGCGATCGCCATGATGTCTACAATCTGTTGCAATCCAATACCTTGCGAGGGCATGACGTCAATCGACCACTTGGAGTTCAAGGACATGGAACGGAGGGCTTGAATGGGAGGAATTTACGAAAGGGCGGAAACATATCGCTGAGTGTGATTTGGTTAAGCCCTGGGAGAATCGCCTGTGTGCAAAATGAATAATGGTGGTCTGTTCCCAAGGTGCACCGATCACCACAGCTTGAAGTACAAGCACGGAGCCGCACGAAATGAGCGAAGCTGGTGAATCTTAACGTTTGGGAGGGGTGTTGAAGCGGATGCTACCAACAACTCGTGTTTGCGGTCAATTGAAAATTCCCAGCACCTTAAAAATATACTTAGTCGCATGATTTTGAAAATGTGTTTTTTTGGGGAAGGCGTTTGAAATGTGCGGGCTGGGGGGCGCCTAGGCTCTTGCTCGGAGTTGTCGGGGCAAAGGCAGGCGTAACGGCGGGGGTTTCGATCGGGTGTCGATCATGTAGCCGTGGTCGTGGTCGGTGCTTTCTGCAACGATCGTGTCCGGAAAAAGCATGGCGAAGGCGGGACAAACCGCTGGGGTTCGGCCCGCCTTCGATTTTGGTGACGTGAATCTGAAAAGTTGTCTTCCATTCCGATTGGCGGTGATTGCGGACTTTCACCGCGGGGGTCACTGAGAAAACGGAGTCATTCGAGATCGATCAAGTTCTACTGGATCACTTTGTTGTTTTCCAACTCCGATTCCTTTTTCTTTTTAATGGCGGTGTAATTGTTTGAGGTCGGCGCGGATTCTAAGAACTCATTCGCGCTTTTGATGTTGTTTTTTAAGTCCTTTTCTGTGGCGGATTTTTCTTTGATGAATTTGAGAAGGGTGTTCTTGGCTGTTTCTTTGTCGTTTACTTTGTTTTTATTATTGTGCTTTAGGATATCCAAGGATGAATTGACTTTTTTGATGATCTCGTTTTCATTGGCGTTATTGGATTTGTCGTTTCCGCCCCGATTATTATACATTTTGCCGCCGAGAGCATGGTACATATCGGCTGCACTGTCTATTTCGGCCGTGACTTTGGCAAGGTCATTTTTAAACGATTTTATGGATTTGTTTACGGCGTCAAAGGCGCCGACATTGGTTTGTGAGTTCAACGAGGATGTCGAGGAAGCGCGGCTATCTCGGTGGTGAACGGTTTCACTGATGTTGAATGTGTAGTTATTGTTGTTGTCGATTGGCTGCATCTGCATTTTATGGTTGGACGGTGATGCCTCGTATGTGAAGCTTTTTTGTGTGTCGTGATATTTGAAGATGTGAGAATTCTTCTGTTCGGAAGTTTTCAAGTCATTGGTCACCATTCCATAGACATTGTTCGCACCGTCGTTCATAGCCAGGGATTTGAGCGAGTTCATGTTTTTCGGATTTAAGTGCTCCACACCTGCACTGATGACCTGTCCGTGGTGGATCGTGTTTTTTAGTTTTCTGTCAGCCAGGATTCCGTATGTGCCATCCGAGTAATCTCGGCAAATGGCGATACCTATTTCCAGGCCTGTCTTCTCAGAAGAGTAGGTGAAAGATTCCGGGGTGACCCCTGCATTTTTCGCGTTCTTTTTCATAGTGCTCGTATTCGTCATCGGATTGTTTAGGCTCGGGTGGAGTTGATACGCATTTTTCTCGAAGTGAGGCTGGCTGCTCGCATTATGGTAGTTGGGGCTGTCGATGAGAGAAGGGAGCACTTTGCTGACGAATTCCATCTTCCCATTCGCGCCACCTTCAATCGTGATCGCCTTGTTCTCGAAGCTCCGAAACATGGATTTGTTATCGATCTCGGGATATTTTTTCTTATCCTTAGTATCCAAGTTGGCGCTTAGTTGGCTCTTTTCCTCTGCCGGAACCATGTTGGGGAAGACGTGTTCGCGAAACTCACCCATCAAGGACTTGGCGTTATCGGAGTTGCCCGCTTTCTCGAAGAAGTTCATGATGGCGGGGATATGTTCTTTGTCTAGGGTGCTTTTTTTGCTCCAGGGTTGCATCCATTCTTCCAAAGTATTCTTCACTTCTACATTTTTGTTGTTTTTGTATGCTTGCTGCAGTTTAGCCAAATCATCGTTACTAGGCCAAGCATCGTGGGGGACGGCCCAAAGGGCCTTCATGCCTTCGAGGTTATCCTTCATGATCCCTGCACGGTCGAGTACATTTTTAAAAATGGTTTCTCGAGTGATGTTCGCGTCATTATTTTTATTTGCCTTTTCGAGTGCGGCATTGTACATGTCGCCAATCGAGGAAAGAAATCTCCGATCTTTGCTGACGGGCCCGTTTGGTTCCTCTTTGGCAGCGGTCGCATCCGCATAGGCTTCCTTGAGATTCAAACCAAGCTTTTCTTGAATCGTGTTCAATTCCTTGTTTGTGATGTTTTTCAATGCTTCGGGTGGACGTGCGGTGACCATGGTTCCGAGGACGAACACGGTACCTTCGAATTGCTCCTTTCGTGCAAATTCTTGAATGGTATTTAGCGTGTACTGTTCCTGGTCCTTACTGAATGCCGTGCCGTATTGGCTCCAGAAAAACTCCGGGAGCGTGAAGATTTTTGCGGTACTATTTCGATTGTCAATGATGTTGGATTTTTGTGCCGTTTCCAGCGCCTGAAACACGGTTTTAGCTTTTGCATAGATATTCTTATTCGAATTGTCCAGTTTTGAGTGAGTGGTGTTCACCTGAAGCTGTACCACCTGATACCGTTTGGCTTGAGCGTTTTTTGAATTGAGGTGAACCTTGCTGGAAGATGGCGTTTTTGACACATTACCGGAATGATTGGTTTTTGGTTTTTGGCTGGAGTTTAGACTGTTTTGGTGTTGGGGCTGAATCGAACGTTTTTTAATGGCATCCAAGAATGAGAGTTTCTTTGAACTCGATGCACTTACATTATTTTGCGAAATGGCCATAATTGTGCTCCTTAATCGATGACGCACGGCGTCCCTCTCGTTTTGCAATCAAACGACAGGAGGGCTTCGGACGGCTAGCGTCAACGGGTCAAAATTTTAAGTAGAACACCGCGATCCGAATGATCTACTCGAGAACGAAATGGACCCTTGGGTATGCGCGTTTCGTCTCTCTTCGCTCTTGCTTGGATTAACTGAATTTGGTACCAAAACCTGTAAAATATTTTGAAGTTGCTTCGATAAAGTATGTTACCTGCATCTTAAGTGGTTTGATTTAAACCTCTTAACGCATTTCCTTCCGAAAGGGGTTTATGGCGGGCTCTCAAGCGGCCATAGGTAACCTCTGTCACTTCCGTCACTTTGTGTTTTTCTCTATCGTTTTAGTTAAGTGTATGATTTTAAAAACCTTATGTGTTCATCGCCCTCGACCCACGAAGAAAGCCACTCCCAGAAACCACCTTCCCATTGGATTCCTGTTACACTTTGGCCTTTAAGGAGTAGCTCAATGGGAACCTGGCTTGGTGTTTTGGTGGTTGTGGGAGTGGCGGCCTGTGTCGTTTCCATCGTGTGGCACTCGCTGAAAAACGGAATCTCCCCGACGCCGACCGCACGTCGGCCGAGCCAGGCCATCATCCAGGCGCTGAGGAAAAAGCGGGTCAAAGGCAACGTCTACGAACTGGGCTCCGGCTTTGGCACCCTGACGTTTACCCTCGCGGATTACCTTCCCGATTGCACTGTCCACGCCTATGAAAGCTCGCCGGTGCCCTACTGGATATCGCGGTTTTTTCAACGTTTCTTGAGACGCGCCAACGTGAGGCAGACCAAGGCGGATTTTTTCAAAGTCTCGCTTTTCCACGCCGAGGCGATCGTGTGCTACCTGGCGCCTAAATTGATGGCCGATCTGCGAAAGAAATTCGAAACGGAACTCACGCCGGGAACGGTGGTCGTCAGTTCCACCTTTGCGGTTCCGCGCTGGAAACCGGTCGAAGTCATCGAATCCGAAGATATGTACAACTCGCCGATCTACGTCTACGTCATGCCGGTCGAATACGCCTAGGACGTCCGCTCTGCCTCGAACGGGTGCCCGGCCCAACCCAGCGGTCGTTGACGAAACGGTGACAGTCAAATGTAACTATATGAATCGATTGTGGTTGATACGTTGAGCCGGTTTGGAGACTGTGATTATCGGCCGGAGAGGTGATCGAGGATCTTGGCCCGGCAGGCGCGAGCTTGATCGTGAAAGGCCCTCGACAAGGCGTGCCGAGCCCGTGGTGTGGCGAAGTGCTGCCAGACGGGCGCCAGCTCCCGGTCCAAATGGCGCAGGCTCACGACCGGTAACGGCGGGTTCGTGTTCAGACTGGAATGAATCTCCCGCGAAGGAGGATCTCCCAACAACACGATCGGTGCGCCCCGGGATAGGAGTGCCGACATGGCATCGGTGCGCATTCGGGCATCAGGCGTCACCAGCGTAAAGCGGGCGCGATGGAGGAGGCGACTGCCGCTTCCCGCAAGTCGTGCGCCTCCGATGGTGTCCTGGCCGGCTTGCCGAACCCAGCCGCAGCCCCCCGGATCCCACACGGCCAGGCGCAGGTCCGGCCGATGGTGCCTCAAGGCCTCGAGTACGAGCCCCATCACCTGCGGATGGGGTTCCTCCCGGAAATCGCGACCGCAAAGGTATCCCAGATATGGGACCTCGGCACGTGGCAACGGGAGGTGGCCCAGCGGCGCGGCGGCCGGCAGGATCGTGATCCGCTCCGGGTTGACCTCGGCTACTTCGAGCCGGTCGGCCTGCTCTTGGTTCCAACAGAGGAGGTGCGCGGCGTCGCGCAGCACCCAGCCCTCCATGCGGGTGAAGGTGAGGGAATGGTAGGCTTCGGGCAGGACGTGGTCGCCGCGGTCATCGGTGGACGTCATCGCGTAATGGTGTTGGGCGAGGCAACGGAGGACGGCGTCATGACGCCAGCGCATCGGAGCGATTTCCTGGGCGAGGAACATGGGTCGCCAATCTCGCTGGAGCTGGATCACGGTGGGCATCTCGCGGATCAGGTCGCAGAACGGCAGTGCGTCCGGGGTTCGGGCGAAGAGCAGGCCTTTGGCATAGCGTCGGGCCAGGAACCGCAATATCTGGACGAATCCACGCAAAGAGTCGCACCAGCCTCGTTCTCGAAAATCCGACAGGGATAACTGGGCCGCTGCCAAAGTGCGGTCCTCGATCGTTTTCCGAACCGCCATCAGCGCCGTTTTACCGCCTTCGATCAACGGCCGGCAGAGTAGGCGCAATTCCGAAGGCGGTAGCTGCGTGCCCAGGTGGATCACCAGGACGTCCACCCGCGAAAACGCGGGAATCCGGCAAAGCTGAAGCAGGGGATTCGGTTTGTTCATGGCCTCCAAGAGGATCTTGGCGGCTTCGTCGGGCGGCGCGTCCATTTGCTTGCTCAGCCATTGGACCAGTTCTTCCAGGGGGTAGGGTCCCTGCATGACCCGCTCCAGTAGGGACGACTCCAACGAACCAATGGACCCACCGCGCTCGCTGGCCACGTGAATGTGGTCGTGATGGGTGTGGATCAACAAATCGCTCCACAAAACCAAGTCGTGGTGACGTTCAGTTTCCGACAAAGCGCAGCACCTCATCTTCGCGTCGATGGAGATCGTAGGCCAGCACCCGTTCCCGGCAGGCGCGTCCCATGCAGTCCCGAAGTTTTGGGTCTTCCAGCAGGGTTCGGACCGCTCGGCAGAAACCGTTCGTATCGTCGGGATCGATCACGAACCCGGTGGTGCCGTCTTCGATGATGGGAATCTGGCGCGCCACCGCAGGGGATACGATTTGGGGGAGCTCGCAGGCCATCGCCTCCAGAATCGAGACCGGCGAACTCTCTTCGCGACTGACCCGGCAATTGAACCAAACTCGGTGGTAGGCTTCGATCATTCGACGCCTCGGCAGGGTTTGCACCTGGATGCGTCTGCCGAAGCGCCGAACTTCCTTCGGCAGGTGCTCGGGTTGACGCACCACGCAATGGACCTCGAGCTTGGAGACGCGTCCCATCACCTTCAGGAGTTCCGGCAATCCCTTTTTATCGATGTTGTGCATGGTCGTGGTGAACAGCACGCGTTTGGTGCGGTCCACCAGGCTTGGGCGAAAGATGCCGGTGTCGATGAACGGCGGTACGAATTTGGGCGGTGGATTCAGGTGTGGCAAGCCCGCCGTCATGACCTGGCGTTGGTGTTCACCCCAGCACCAGTTCTCCCGCGCCGCACACAGAGCGCGCCGACCCATGGTCAGCAGGGCGAAACTCTTGCTGGGATCGGACAGGATCCCGAAAAAACTGGGCGGTGAGGCCGCCAGAACAAAAAAGAGTTCCCGCAAGAGCGCTTCGTTTCGAATGCCGGGGGCCATCGCCCTTCCCAAAGCGAAGCGGGGATCGCAGAACCCGTCGCAATAGATCACGGTGGGTTGGTTGCCGACGAGGTCGAACAGGAACAGGGACTGTGATCGGTGGGAAATGAGCAACAGATCGGTCTTCAGGGTGGCAATCACCCCGCGGACGAGATGCACGAAGCTGAAATAGCTCAGCTCGGGCCAATCCTGACGCAAATCTTCCAGGGTGAGCACATCGCCGCGATCGTCGTCCTCGAAGAGCGGTTTGACGGGTGAGATCAGCAGTGTGCGCACCTTGCGGCGCAACATTTTAAAAATCTGAACGGTGTTGACCCAAACGCCGCCGTAGCCCTGATCGATCAGAATCACGTCGTACCGGCGCTTCAAGCGCAGATCGAGCACACCGATGAGGTTGTCGGGATGCTCATAGGCGGTCAGGAGCCGTTGGCGGACGGCCCTCGAGCGCTCGCTGCGGGTCCGGCGATGCACGTGGCGCACGGCGGCATCGAAATGCATACCCGCCCACCAGATCGAGCGAAACAAATCGATTTGGTCGGGGGTGGCGGGAAACGATTCACCCCAGGGGCAATGGATCCGGTCGTGATGAGAGAAAGCCGGTTTTCGCAAATAAGTGAAGCGAATGTGGATACCTTCCTCGCCGATGCCGTGCGGGGAGCGGTGCTCCTGGGGACATCGGCCACGGGATTTCGAACGGGGAGGGTACGGAGCATGGCGTGAATTCGGGCGTGAGGGTGGCCTGGCAGTACAGGAGGTGGGCGGCGAGCGAGCCGGACGGGTGCGGTTCAGAGGCCCAAGTCAACCTTGGTTGGTGTCTCGTTGGCGAAGAGCTCGTCGATCGGGATCCCGGAAACCAGGCTGGGATTGTCCGAAGCCATGGCCTGGGCCGTGGTGGGCGTGGCCATTCCCGAACTCTGGCGCTGACCGGTTGGGGAGGTGCTCGTGGTTTGCCGGGTCGGGACGGTCGTCGTGGTGGTCGTAGCGCGCGAGGTGGAGGTGGTTCTTCCGCTGGTGGTTGCGCGTGTGAGGGTGAGCGTTTGGGCGTTGGTTCTGCCGCTGGTGGTTCGCGAGGAATCGTCTTGGGAAGTGACTCGGGTCAGGGAGAAGGTCATGGTTTGGCGGGTGGTTTGGGTGACGGTGAAGGTCGTGGTACCGGTCCCGGAAGGAGCCGAGAGGCTCGTGGTCGTGCTCGCGGAGCGAACCGAAGTGGCGGTGAAGTCGGCGCTGGTCACCCCGGTGATGGTCGTGGCCGTGCCGCTGACCGTGGTGCTCCCCGATCTGGATCCGCTCGGCGCCACGCCGGCCAGGGTGGTCGAACCGGAAGTGGTCACCGTGGTGGGAGCCGAAATCGTGGTGGTCGTGCCCGCGGCCGTGGCGACGGTCGTCGTGGTGGTCTCCGAAATGAGTGTGTCGTAAAAAAGCGGACCCACGATATCCGACACGTCCAACACGAGGTCGGAACCCTGCCGGCACACTGGACGCTGCCCGAGGCGATCCACTTCGCGGAAGGCGTTCTCGAAGGAGATGGTGCCTCGCTCCAGGCAAACCAACAATTCTCGGATTCGATCGATATCGTTCATGGGGCCGTGCTCCTTTGGCTTCCGATCACGGGCAGATCTTGGCCTTGGTTATCGCGGCTGAAAGCCGGTGACCAGCGCGGGGGGATCGCCGTTGAAGACCGAAATCTTGTTCGAGCGCAATTGGTCTTGGCCCAACAGGTTGAAATCGCTTTCGGTAATCACGGTTTGGCATTGGATGGTCTTGACTTCGCCGTCGGGCGATTGGGTATCGAAGGTCGCCGTACCGCCGTCCCAGGCGGGGGTGACGGTGGATCCACCCACTCCGGAAGCACCGCGAAAACCCACGAACGTCAAACCTTTCCCTCGGGTGTTGGATGGCTTGCAGGTGGATTCTTCGGCTCCGGTGTCCACGATGAATTCCTTGTCGTTTTCAATGACACCTTCGGGGCCCGACCATCTGGCCTTGATGTAGACCAATTCGCTCCCAGGTTTGCGGAAGGCTCTTCCGGCCATGGCCAAACTCCTTCATTCTATTTTTTCGCAGTAATAGACCGCGCCATTGAGGGCGGCGGTCACCCGCTTCGACATCGCGTTGAAATCGTCGCCTACGAAGACCCGCCCCTTGGCGATGAACACGTACAACCCCTTGAAGCGGGCTTCCAACAGGGTTCGATAGCGTTCGAAGGCGAGCTTTTGCTCGATGGCCTCGAAGGCTTGGGCAAAGCTGATATCGCCGCGTTGCAACAAATCCAGAAGATCCAGAATCATCTTGGTGGGAATCACGGTGGTGCCTCCCCTTAAATGCCCATGTCGAGTTTGGTTGGCGTGGCGTCCGGGAAGAGGTCTTCGAGAGGAACCCCCACGACCGAGATTTGCTGTTGCCCGTCCGATTGGCTGGGGCTCGTCGGTGACGTGCTGGGGGTGGTCTCACTACCGGACGGGCTGGACGTGGTGGTCGGCGCGGTGGTGGTCGTGGAGGCCCGGGTCGTGGTGGTGGTTTGCCCACCGGTGGCCGCGTTGGTGTAGGTCACCGTGAAGGGCGCGTTGGTGGCGCTCGTCGTCAGGGAGGAATCGTCCTGGGAGTTGACCTGCGTGAGAGATTGGGTGGTCGTGACGCGCTGGGTTTCGGTCACGGTGAACGTGGCGCTGCCACTGCTGGAAGGGGCCGTCAACGTTTTGGTGAAGGTCAGTGATTGGACGGCGGTGAGGGTGAGGCGGACGCTGGTGACGCCCGTAACCGTGGTGGCGGGTCCCGTGACGGTGGTGGTGCCGGAATCCGATCTCCCACCTCGCGGAAAGGTGCCGCTGGTGGTCTTGGTGGTGGAGATCGTGGTGGGCGCGGACACGGTGGTCGTGACGGTATCGGTGGCCGTGGCGCCTTCCGTGGTGGTGGTCGAGCCGGAGAGGAAGATGCCGCCGATCAGGGGGATGGTCAGGTCGGAAACATCCAAATCCAAGGTCGATCCGCAGGCCCTCGAGGTGTCCATGTCGAAGGCTTCGAGATTTCGCCTCGCCTGGTCGAACGTCAGGTCACCCTTTTCCAGACGTGACAACAGCTCACGCACACGCACAACATCATTCATGATGGGCTCCCGGGCCCGATACCGCGGCGGTCGCGCCGTCGGTCGGTACAGCTCGATGATTGGAAGGGCACATTCAATATGATTCGTGGGTAATGAGTTATCAACGGATATTTTCAGAAAATCAGGAAAGGTAATTTCTCTGAAAGAAAAATTCTTTCAAGTAATGAGGATGGTCGATTTTTTTGAATTTGCCCTGATTTTTCGTTGAATAGTGCCCTTGGGTGATCGGGAACAGCCACGCTTATCTTGGCATTGCGGGCTCGGATTTGCGTCTTCGCGTTTGAGAGGATGGCGTGCTTTGACTGGTCGCTTTTCGGTGGATTCAGGTTCCATTGAAGAAATCGCGTATGTTTTTGGGGTGGAAAACCGGGAGCGTCACGGGCAGGTCGGCTATCGTCATGGGGATTCACCCCCAAAGGGAAAAGTGATCTCGATGGATGATTCAGGCGGTTCCTCCATATTGCGTTCGATCACGATGTCGTCGGAGCGGGAATAGCGGTCATAGCCGTGAGATCTCAGCTCGAAGGCAGGCTTGGGAGGTGGTTCGGGTTTTTTGGCGAGCTTTTTTTCGGCTTTTCTTTTGAGTGAGGCCCAAAAACCCTTGGGTTCGGGTTTGGGCGGCGGTTCGGGTTTCGGCTCCACCTGGACGACGCGGTAGAAAAGGGGACGGTCGAAGGCATCGACGGCGAAGTGGTTTTCTCCTTCTACGTGCATCCCCAGGGTGGTGAGGTCGAGCTTTTCACCCGGGCTCGGCCAAGGGTAGATTCCGTGTTCGCGGTAATGGGCGTCGAGGTTCGATTCGATTTGCCGAAGGTAGGCTTGGGTTTCGGTTCGTTTTCTCTCGATCGATCCGTGATGCAGGAACAGGAAGGCGGAGGCCCCCAGCAGGCAGCCGGTCGGTAGACCCCAGAACCACGGGGGGAAGAGTTGTCCCAAGGTGCCGTAGTACAACTGAAAACCGGAACCGATCAGGTCCGGTGTGTCGAATCCGAAAACGTCGCCGATGTCGAAATCGCCCCAGGCGGCGGCGATCAAAAAGAAGGGAAGGAGCAGCAAGGCGCCACAGAGAAGCACCGTGAACACCAAAACGAAGGGCAGGAATGCAAAGGCGAGGACGCCGCCGACCAGTGCCCAAGGCAAAATCTCGTTGTCGGCAAAAGCGCAGGCGACCACCGAAAGCGTGCCTGTGGAGACCATCAGGGCAAAAAACGGCTTCCAATTCTCCGAGAAGCGAGACCTGTTTGATTCGGGTTGCATTTGGGTCATGGCACCACCTCTCCTTTTCCGCGCATTGTGTAGGGTTCGATGGAGGCTTGTCACTAAAATTCCTAAGGCGTTTTGTTCGGCGAAAGGGGACAGGCAGATGGAACCTGTTTGAAAAAAAGCGGTTATCGACATCCTACGAGAGGGTAGGGGGCAGCGTTCGATCGCTGAAGGAGCCTCGGCCCTACCTCCGTGGGAAAAGAGTGAGAGGAAACGAGCTTTGTTTTCGTTCTGTGATCGATCCATCACCGACCTTGTTGAGGCGGCAGGTGCCAGGCAGTCACGATCCCTCGGACCGACGTGCCGTCATCGGACTCAGGACCAAGAGCACCGAGGTCGGCATTTCTCGTTCACGGAGGCGCCCCATGTGGCCTATTTGTACATCGCTTGTTTCCAAAAGAAGTCCGTATCTATTTCTATGTCTCGCGGCATTCGCCGTTTATGCTCCTGCCCTATTCGCACAATTCACCACACCCAAACCCGATCCTTGTCTCGAAACCACGCATCCCAACATTTTGGGGGCGACCTATCAATATCCCCTGGCGCAGTTGGGGGCCGTGAGTGAGTTCTTCAGTCTGGGGGCCGACCCGCCCAATCACGGCGACAACGGCCTGGTCTATTACCCATTCGAGGCCTATTTCAACCGCCAGACGCCCGTGGTTTTGATCATTCACGCCAATCCTGGAACGGGAGGATCTCACTACCATCACAAATATTGGGAGTTGATGGAACATCTCGCCCGCAATGGCTTTATCGCGGTTTCCTACGACCGGTTCAATAACGCGCAACAGATTCCACCGCGAGATTTTATCACCGACGTTCAGCAAACCTTCGGCTTGGACGCGGATGCGCCGGTCGCCATCATCGGTCACAGTTTCGGCGGGACCATGGCCGTGGAGGCCGCCATGCTGAATTGGTATCAGGGCAAGCCCCTGAACCTCCAGGCGTTGGTGGGGTTGTCGCCGGTTTCCGAGAAAGATGATTTCTTGGATCCGACGGCCGTTCCCGCGTATTTCGCGCTGTATGGCTCTCGCGACCAGGACACGCTCGGGTGGAGTGTTTTCGCTCCGGATGTTCCGGCGGCGGCCCACGCGGCCTACGATCGTGCCGGTGTCGAATTCTCCACCGAGGGAACCCAAACTTTTACACCCATGCACAAGTCGATGGCCTTCGTGTACGGCGCGACCCACGATGGTTGGCTCACGTCGCCCAACCTTTGTTACCCGCACACGGGGTACTTCAGTTACGACGACATGACCTGTATCGCCAAGGCCTATCTCACTGGGTTTTTGCGTTGGCGCATTTTTGGGCAGGATCAATACGAGGGAATGTTTCGCGGCGCTTGGAAGCCCGGTTCGGTCGCCGCCATGACCACGACCAAATCGGACGGATGGGGCAATCCCGAGGGGAGCCCGGTCCGCTTGTTCACCCAATTCAGTTCCGAAATCCGCAGGGTGATCAATCATTTCGACGGTCCCGATGTCAATTACACCAAAACCCCGTCGCTTCAGATCGCTCGGGCGGATTCGATGCTGCTCTCCAGTCATTCTCCTCACGATACGGTGGCGTTGCGCGTCACTTGGCAGAGTGCCAATGTCTCCCAGTACCTGCGTTTTACGGTGCCGGAAGGCCAACGGGATCTGAAACGGTTCAAGGATTTGGCTTTTCGCGTGGGCCAGGTTCATTCGGAGCCGGGTGGGTTTTTGTACAACCCATACAATCAGGATCAGGACTTCAAGGTCTGGCTGACGGATGAACACAACAACCATCGTTCGGTTTGGGCCAGTCAATTTGCGGCCATCCCGTTTCCCGACCGCTACGAGTTGGAGGAATCTGTCGGGGCCTGCAGCAAACCGGAGGGCGATTACAGCAAATCTGCCATGCAGACGGTGCTGGTTGACCTGGACAATTTCTCTGGCATCGACCAGGGCCGGATCAAGTACATCTGGTTCGAATTTACCAGGAACACGTTCGGCAGGATTCTGCTGGATAACGTGGAGTTCCAGCGATAGGTCAGACTTACTGGCGACCCCTCGGGGACCGTCACGCTCTGCTGGAGGGTGGCGGTCCCCACTTTTTTGGGAATGCGGAGAGGGAGTGGTCTATCTCCAATGAAGGCAGAGAGAAACATCTGCCTGTCCCCAATCACCGCCCAATCACCGCTGGATATTGTGGAATTCCAGAGATAGGTCAGACTTACTGGCGACCCTTCGGGGACCGTCATCCTTCTGCAGAAGGGTGGCGGTCCCCACTTTTTTAGGAATGCGGAGAGGGAGTGGTCTATCTCCAATGAAGACAGAGAGAAACATCTGCCTGTCCCCAACCATCCCCTCCAACCACCGCTCCAGTTCCCAACCACCCCCCGCCCAATCACCGCTCACCCAATCCCCCTATCCCCAACCACCGCTCACACGGCGACTCGAAGGGCTTCTCGGGTAGACATCGGTGAATTCTCGGGTATTGCCCACGAGCTGGACTGATGGTTTTGGATCACGGAATGGAGCTTTTTCATGGTGATCATGCCGTTGGGGTTGCCGTCGTGCATGGTGTTCCAGGAAAATCCCTCCTTCGCGAAAAGGCGGATCCCCACGAGATTGTCTCGGTGTACTTTCAACCAGACGCCTCGGCAAGCTCGGTTCCCGAGCGCGAGGTTCAACGCCGTGCGCAAAGCCCTGCGGCCGATGCCCTGCCCTTGGTAGTCGCGATCGAGCTGGAATCCGTCGAGCCATACCTGGCCACCCACTTCAAAAGACAGGGTGAACATACCGATGGGCCGCATGCCATGGTGGATGGCCACGATCTGGGTAGGTCGATGGGTTTGCGTCAGTTGCCGATGGATCAGTTCCAAGGGGGAAGGGGTGAAATGGCGTTGTTCGGGTTGCACCTGAATCCGGCACAGGAGGGGCCAGGCCGTGGCATCGGTAGAAATCATGAGTAGGGGATCGTTGCCGGTCGAGCAGCCCTCCCCGTGGTCGAGATGGGTCTGAATCGCGATGATAGGTTCGGGCTGGCTCGAAAGAGGTGGTCGTTGGTCGTGCCAAAGGGCGGTCCTGGCCCTTGGTGCGGCATTCAAGCGAGGTTGATTGCCTTGGCCAAGTGTCGAAGTGGCAGGTCCCGCCAAATGCGATCCCATCTGCTTGGCAAAATCGAGCAGGCGATACAACAGGCTCCGCTCCGCATCGCGCATTTCGAGAAGGTGCTCCATTTGTTCATCGCTGCCATCGTCGTCCATGGCGTATCGACCCCACAGCGGATGCGACGTTGGAGACGGGGAGAATCGGGCCAGCGCCTGACGGCACAAGTCGGCGAGCATGCCGAAGACGGCGTGTTCTCCAGCACGTGTGTGGGGTTTACCCGCACCTGTGAGCATGCGTTGTGTCAGCGAATTCCAATCAGCTAGCGCGCACCGAATCGCGGATAAGAGGTTTTCGAGGCCCGAAAAATCCGAAAGAGAAAGGTGGAAGATCGGCCCGCCGCAGCGACGAATAAAGGCCGCTTTTTCACGACGCCAGGGATCGTCACTGAGGAGGGGAACCTCGATTTCGGCGGTACCTTCAGATGGATCTGCTTCCAACCGACCATATCGAACAAAAAGTTTTGTTTTGGTCTTGGTTCCGTAATCGATGGACACGTGAACGCCAGCCGGCATATCCGAGGTGGCTGTGAAATGAAACGACTGCGATGCTTCGGAATAGGACCATTGAGTTGGGGTGGAACGATCGTGGGTGCCCATGTCGGCGAAGGGTACCAGCGCAACGGCTTGGCCGCCGAATCGGGAGGGGATGACAAAACACCGGGTATCGACGGCGGTCATGGTCCAGGAAAACCGCGTGAAGGGGAAACTCGCAAAAGAAGGAACGGCTTCGCACAGCATGGCGTACTCCCCACGTATCAGCGAGCGCCGATCTTGGATGAGCTTGTGGGTCAGGGATCCCTTGATGACTTCCAACCACTCGTCCTTGAAAAAAATGGGGACCTCTTCGAAGCTCTTTGGCAGTGTGTTGAGGTAGGTGTGCCAAGGGGAGTGGGTCTTCTCCAACTCCGTGAGGATGAACGCGGCGAGGTAGGTCTGTTGCGATTCAAAAGGCAGGCTGGCCTTCGTCATGTCACGGCCGATTTGGGATTCTCTGGCCAGGTCCGAACACATGACCAGGTGGCGGGGGATGCACATCAACCGTTCTCCGCACGCCAAGGGCTCCCTACTGAAAAGGCCACGTTCAGCCGAACCGATGTGCCGAATTTCCATTTTGGGCAATTGGGCGCCACCGGATTGGAGCCAATCGCGCAAGGGATCGAATGCACCGCAAGCTTCAGATTCAGCCATAGTATTCATGAAATCCTCCAATAGTGCGTAAATGGTTTGGGGTAGATGTGTTAGTTTTGACGTTTTTTTGAAGACAACACACAAGGGCTATATGATACGGAGCATAGTGATAGTGCCGTAGATGATCGATAAATGGCAAATGCTCGGCATGACGGTTTTGGCTTTCGATAACCATAACGTGATACTGGGCTATGGGAATCGGTTTCCATCATCCGCCCTCTACCTGCATTAACCAAATGAGATGGGAAAACCTATACCGTTTTTTAATAAAAAATGAGCATGTTTCCTAAAGGTCTTTAATTAAAAGGGTTGTGGTTCTTTCCTGGAAGAGCTGTCGCATCTATGAGGAATGCGAAGCGGATGGCTTGTTGGTTCCGAAGCTTGGCGTGCGCCGACTAGGCAGTTCTCCATCCCGATTTCGCCTATGGGATTCGACCGCCAGGCAAACAAGGGAAACATGATTGTCCAACGGGCTCACACCAAACCAAGTTAGGGTGTATATTCCGTACCTGTGCTCGAGATCTGGATGACGAACAAGGGCTCCAGGCCTTTTGGATCGAACCCCCGCGATGAGAAACTTGCCTTTCGACAAACATTGCCGTTCTTCCGGTGGCCATGTTCAAAAACGGAAGGTTGTCTGAGATTTTTTTCCGGAATTTGTCTGGTTTTACGCACTGAACAATGAGCCCTGGCTTTTTGCTGGCGTTCGAGGGTGGGAAACGTCATCCAGATTGGCAAGTACCAGGAATGATGGTTCTACCTTATCCCCCCTAAAGAAAGTCATTTTCACGACTTCGTGATTGACAATCGGCAACGAGCGGCTAATTTGTGGAGAGAACCTTTCAAACATGTATTTTTGTCGCGCCGGAACTCAAGCGAGAACCGGCCTAGGGAGTCCGTGATGATCCTTCTTCGGGAACTGGTTCCCAAACGCGTGATGATTCGGTGCTTGGCCCTCGCCTCGGTTTGGCTTTCGTGGACGAGCTGGGGCATGGGAGGCATTCAACGCAGTGAATTGATCGGGCTCGACGAGGACGGTGTGTTTCGTGCCGTGCCACTCGAGAATCGGAATTTCGAGACCATTGAAACCACTCAGGAGCATTTGCGGCAAATTACCGTCTCACCCGATGCGGCCCGGCTTTTCTATTTCACCGATGACGAGCTGCGTAGTCGCGATTTGGATGGACAGGATCTGAACATTCTGGCCACGGAATTGGTGAATCACGACGGATTGGTGCTGGACGAACAGGCCGGAACCCTTTATTGGCGATCCGCTGAGGGGATTCACCGCGTCGCGACCGATGGAACTCAGGCGACGTTGCTCGTGGCCGACCCAACCATTGACGCCTTTTTCCTGCGGCCTGGCGTGGCGCTCTACTATTTGATCGGTGCGTCGGTCTTTCGCGCGGGGGTCGACGGCAGTTCGCCCCAGCCGCTGGTGGATCTCTCCGTCTCCACCGCGAGTTCGTTTGTGGTGAATGGCGACGAGAGCCTGGTACATTGGCTCGGCGACGATTTGGCGCGCACCAACGTTCAGAGCGGGGTTTCGGAGGTATTGGTCCAGGATCTCGCCAACGCCCCCTACGACCTGCAATTCAACGGGGACGAGACGCGTCTGGTGTGGCTGGACAACGCGGGTGTCCAGTCGAGCGATCTGTTGGGACAGAACCTCGATCGGCTGTTCGAAACAGACTTCTCGTTTGGGGCATTCGACTGGCATACCAACACGGTTTGGTACACTCAATCCGAAATCTACCTCTATCGCGGCGATTTGGTCAGCGGTGAAGCGACCCTGCTCGAGGCCATGGGCGCGCTTTACGACCCCGGTTCCTTGAGCTTGCGCCAAGATCGGATCTTTTTTTACGATCCGATCCAGGAGACTTGGGCGACCGGCCCGTTGCAGGAAAACACCTACACGCCTTTTGCAGAGGCCGAAGCCTTCGGAAATCGCAACGGTGCCCTGAGATTCGATCCCTGCAGCGATGCTTTTTTTTGGTTCGACGAGACCGAAGTGGTTCATGTGGACGAAGCGGGCAATTTCGTCACCAGTTTCCAGCCTGCCGGTGTGGACCGCATCGACGATCTTCTTCTGGATCTGGATCGCGAGCACCTGTATATCACCTTGTTGAACGAGAGTGGAGTTCGGGGTTTGCTGCGCACATCCCTCACCGGTGGGGATCCGACGGTGGTGTTGGAACCCCTTCCCGTGCCCGCTCCTCAGGCGGGTAAGTTTTTTGTGGATGGGGAACGGAACCGCATCTATGCGGAAGAACAGAACGTCCTGCGTGCCTACGACTTGAATGGCGTGGAATTGTTCTTTCGGGTTTGGTCGGGTAGTTCCCTGTTTTTCTTATACAACCCTCTGAATGGGAACTTTTTCGAGATAATCCCTCATCCGTTTTGCAGGGTAGATTCGGAGGTTCGCGTCATCGATTTGGATACGGATCGTATCGCCCAACAAACAGTTGCGTTGGACATAACCCACAGGCCGTTGTTGGGCTTGCATGTAAACCGAATCGTGATTCCGGAAAGTTCGGGAACTTCCTACCGGTTCGTGGCTCTCGAGGAGCTGTCCCAACAATTGGGCGACCTTCCAGTGCAAACACCGATCGATTTCAGTGTCGACCCGGTGAGGCACACGTTGTTTTGGAGCGAGGAAGATTCGAACGACATTCGCAAAGCATCGGCATTCGGTGACGGCTCGGATGTAGAAACGGTAGTCGACACCGATCTGGATCCAAACCTGGTCCATTACGAGTCCATTACGGACAAGCTCTATTGGACCGATGACTTCGCCCTGACCCTGTCGGAAGCCGATTCCGACGGAAACAGTGTTCGCACGGTGCTTCAGTTGGCCGGTGAACATCTGTTTCGGGCGTTTTGCGTGAATGCCGCCGATCAGGAAGTCTTTTGGTACGACGGAACCGCGGTGCACCGGGCCAATCTTTCCGATGGCGGTGCGCAAACGACGATCTTTACGGCCGCAAGCCACCCGAATGTCGAAGCGTTGGGTACCTCGATGTTTTGGAACCGCAAATCGCGGCGCCTTTTTATCGTGGGGACGGGCACCGATTCGATGCCGGGCCGGACCGACCAAATCATCTTCAGTATCGATCGCGATGGAAACGATCTACAAATCCATTACGCCACGTTTTTTCGGATAATCGACCTGGCCATCGACCGTTCGGGCAACGTTCTGTATTGGGCGATGCATTGGGGGGGCACGAATCCGTGCCCCACGGGGAACCAGGAGGAGGACGGTCCGGACCTGTACCTGTACCGGTTGGAATTACCTGGTGGCGAAACGACGCGGCTCAATCGGTTTCGGACCATGCCGCAATTGGATCGGCTCGGCGTGGTTACCCGCTTGGACAACGATTGGGCCAATTCATTGAGCTATTGGGATGACGGTCCCGAGGGCGTGCGGGTCGACGTGCGGGATTTGGTGACCATGGTCAATGGTGGTGCCGTCATGTGCGCGGATTGACCGCGGCCTCCCGATAAAGTCGAAACGACGATCGAGCCGAGCGGAGCCCGAACGGCCCACATGCACGCTCCTCCCGACATAGGTGCCGACGCCGCCGATGCCCCCGGTTCGGGCGAATTGGGGGAATTGGGGACAGGCAAACGGAATAGGCTCAAACGAAACAAGTTGTACGCCCGTTCGTTTTAAGCATCCGCTTCGATGGTGAATGCGGAATAGGGGGAATTGGGGACAGGCGAATTGGGGACAGGCAAACGGAATAGGCTCAAACGAAATAAGTTGTACGCCCGTTCGTTTTAAGCATCCGCTTCGATGGTGAATGCGGCGTGCGCATCGGCGAGCGAGCGGGGGTGGCCAAGGAAAACGGTGGTGCCATTCCACATACCGATGAAGCCGGATCGGTGGACCGTCCAGCAAGCGCGTTGTAAGCCTTTTGGGGACAGGCAAATGAAGCCCGTTGGTGCCGATGAAGCCGGATCGGTGGACCGTCCAGCAAGCGCGTTGGGAAGCCCGTTGGGGACAGGCAAATGAAGCCCGTTGGTGCCGATGAAGCCGGATCGGTGGACCGTCCAGCAAGCGCGTTGGTAAGCCCGTTGGTGGGAAGCCCGTTGGTGGGAAGCCCGTTGGGGACAGGCAAATGAAACAGGCTCAAACGAAACAAGTTATAAGTTAGGTTGTTTTTGGGTTTCACCTCGTTGGTGAATGCGGAAGGGGAGAGGTTTCGGTCGAGTGCCTCGAAAAGCGAAACCCTGCAGTTCCGCAAGAATGATCAAACATCGCGAAGCCTGACAGCATATGATGTTCTGCATTACAGGACGTGCCTGAACCGGAAGGGAGTGTCTACGAAACCGGCGTGTTGGGGACAGGCAAATGAAACAGGCTCAAACGAAACAAGTTATAAGTCAGGTTGTTTTTGGATTTCACCTCGTTGGTGAATGCGGAAGGGGAGCGGTTTCGGTCGAGTGCCTCGAAAAGCGAAACCCTGCAATTCCGCAAGAATGATCAAACATCGCAAAGCCTGACAGCATATGATGTTCTGCATTACAGGACGTGCCTGAACCGGAAGGGAGTGTCTACGATGACCCCGCGTCGAATAGAAGGATATTATCCGCGCCTGGCCGCGGCCGTGAACTTCATGGAGGCGCACTTGTTTCAAGCAGTTTCCCTCGAAGATATCGCTGCTCAGGCGGCGTTTTCGCCCTACCACTTCCACCGCATGTTTCACGCGGTATTGGGTGAAACGGTCGCGGAGTACCTGCGCAAGCGGAGGCTCACCGAAGCGTGTCGCTCCTTGCAGGAGTCCTCGCGCGCCATTCTCGACATCGCATTGGCTTGCCAGTTCGAATCTCAAGCGGCTTTCACACGCGCGTTCAAACGCATGTTCGGCATGCCTCCTGGCGCTTTTCGCAAGGAACGGCCCCGACCGACATACACGGAGAAAGTTCCGGCCTCCGAAGAGCTGATGCAATCACTCCAGACCTCCGCAACCCTGATACCTGATTTGCGCCGGCGCGAATCCATAGAGGTGGTGGGTTTGGCGGGGTCGTATACCGATGCCGATTTTGCCGCGATCGAAACGCAATGGGGTCGGTTCGCGAAGGCGATCGACGGTTATTCGGCCGAGAATGAAATCGGTGCTTCCTTCGGTCTCTGTCTCGGAGAGCATCCGGAGGTGAGCCCGCGGCGATCCGGCGATTTCATCTACCTGACCGCCGTGCCTTTTCGTGAGGAGCTCGGCGTCCCGCCAAGCATGGTGCGTTACCTGTTGCCAGGCGGGTCATACCGGGTGTTTACCCACCGGGGTGCCCTCGATCAATTTCCCCATACGCTCAACTACATCTGGGGGACCTGGCTGCCAAAGGGCGGACTCGGCACGTTGATCGGTGCCGATTTCGAACGGTACGATCATCGTTTCGATCCCGTTGGTCGCCGTGGAGAAATCGAGGTGTGGCTGCCGGACGCAGATCCATCGAACTCGAATCACGAAGTCGCTCGCTAGCCGGTTTTCGAATCGTCGACCCATCCATATCTGAAAACCATCGCAACACGCTTGGCACCCAGGTCGGTGGGAACCCCGCCGCAACCATTCTTTATGTCTGAAACGATGACCATCTGTACTTACCCTTACCGAGGAGGCGAACCATGCGCTGCAATGCAGGAATCATTACGGAAAAAGTGTCTGAAACCAAACGGTTCTATACCGAGCTACTCGATTTCCAGGTGGTTTTCGAGAATGATTGGTTTATCTTGATGGCCACGCCCGAACCCCATTACAGTGAACTTTCCTTTCTGAAACCACACCACCCCAGCCAACCCAGTCTCTTTCAGCAGCCCTTCGACGGCCAGGGCGTGTATCTGACGATCAATGTCGCCGATGTAGATGCGGTTCATGCCCACCTGATGAATCTCGGCGTCCCCGTTGTCGTGTCCCTCCGTGACGAACCCTGGGGTGACCGCCATTTCAGCATCGTCGATCCCAACGGCGTTGGCGTGGATATTGTCTCCAACCCTCATTTCCCACTTTAAGATCTTGGTTTTGAGAGGGGGGAATCGAACATTCCGAACGGGAGAATTCACTCCCACCGGCGTGCGTTTGTCTTCGATATGTGCATCACGAAAATGTCGGCCTGACCATCCCCGTCCGAGATGAACACAAGCTTGTGCCCAGCGGGTGACCATGAAACGCTGGTGTCGCGGGCGGGATGGTTCGTGACGTTTTCCATATCCGTCCCGTCCGGCTTCGTGACGAAGATCTCCAGATCGCCCGTGACATTGGTTTCGAAGGCGAGAATTTCTCCGTCGGGTGACCATTAAGGATAATGGCTTCGGGCGTTCAGGATGGTCACTCGTTTTTGGCCCGAGCCGTCCGCGGCCATGATATAGATTTCCGCAGGCGTTTTGCGTGGCTCTCGATGAGTTTGGAAATCACGCTCCGAGAAAAATGCGATTAAAAATTGAACTGGACGTTCAGGAAGAATCTGCGAGGGAAGCGTGGCCCGTAGACGTAGGTGGAGTCGCGGTCCGGTCCCTGGTCGATATCCTTTTGGAAGGTGTTGGTTAGATTGTTGCCGCCCAACGAGATTTCCATTTCCCGGTTCTCGCCCAAGGAAATCTGGTGACTGTAACTGGCATCCAGGGTGTGGAATTCGGGGAGAGTTTCCAAGCGGTCTTCCTGAATGTAGCCTGCGTAGTGAGGGGATTTCATCGTCCCCGTATATCGATAGCCCAAGAAGAGGCGCGAGGTGCGCTGTGGATTCCAAAATAGACTCAGGTTGGCGTATTGATCGGGGGTTCGGAATTCTTCTCGGGTGGAGAAATCAGGATCCGGCTCTTGGAGCAGGTTCTTTTTGCGGACATAACCCAGTTGGACATCCCATTTTTTTTGCCATCGGTAGCCAACATTCACTTCGCCCCCGTAGACCTCGGCCTCGCCAAAATTCTGCCGCGAGAACTCGAATGGATCGGTTGTCGGGTCGTCCGCTTCGACGACGAGGAACTGGTCCTCGATTCGGGTGTAGAACAGGTTGAATTCCGCATAGATTTGATAGGGCTTCAACAGGGGTGGCATGACTTCCGCGCCGATCAGGTAGTTGACGGCGGTTTCTTCTTTCAGATCCTCGGCGTTTTCGATGATCAGACCTTCCCCGCCAACCTGACTGATGTGCAAGTCTTCATCGAACACCTTGGGGGCCTGAAAACCGCTGCTGACCGAGGTTCGCAATGTAATTCCCGGCGCGGCCATCCAGCGCAGGGCGATTCGCGGCGAGATGATCTCCGAGCTCAACTCCGAATGTCGATCGATACGCAAACCGGTGAGGATGCTGAAGTCGCCCGTGGGTGACCAATCGTCCTGAAAATACCACCCGACGTTTCGGTACCGGTGAGAGGTGAGCCGATTGTAGGCGGGCTGACTGTCCTCCATTTCGTCATGTTCGTACTGGAGTCCCATGGTGACCGTGTGTTTGCCGCGGTAGTAGTTGATGGATCCGTCGACGATCCAAAGGGGATTGGACGTCATCCCATAGGCGTTCGGATCCTGGCCGGCGCCGTAGTAGCTATCGCGGTCCATGTCGGCGTAGTTGGCGCTCAGCGCGTAATCGAGGGTCCCGCCGAGGCTGTGACGCCAGCTAGCGCCGATGGAGACTCTTTCACTGGTGACCGATTCGGCGATATCGGCCTGATGCTCGGGCCGATCCAACGCATTACCCCCGCGGCGATCTTCTTTCATCGTAGTGGCATGGATCGAAAGATGGGCCGCGTGATCCATCAAGTATTGGTTCAATCTTGCGCCGATCGAACGTAGCTGGCGTTTGCTGACTTCCGTGTAGCCGTCACCGCTGAGATCGACGGGTGGGACCGCATCGTCTTGGCCGAAGACGGTCAGGGCGGTGTTCTTGTCCGAGGAGACCCAATCATAAAGGCCGTTCAGCGAATGCATCGGATTACCGTCCATCCAACCGGAGTTGTAGGCTGCGACACCGCCACTTTCGTAAGGCATTTTGGTTTTGACGTTGACCACGCCGGCCACCGCTCCAGCACCGTATAGTGCGGAGCCGCCGCCTTTCACGATCTCGATGCGGTCGATCATGCGGGCCGGGATTTGCTCGATGCCGTACACATGGGCCAACGAGGAGAAGGTGTTCTGGCCATCCACCAAGATTTCGGAATAGCTGCCGTTCAAGCCCAACATTCTGATTTGGGAGAAATTGCAGTTCTGACAGTTCGATTCGACGCGGACTCCCGTCGTGTATTCCACTGAGTCGGCGAGCGTTCGCGAGCCCGTCGCCTCAATCTGATCCCGGGTAACCAGTTCGGTTCGGACCGGAGTCTCGGCCAGGCGTTTGGCGATTTTGGTTCCGGTCACCACCAATTCTTGCCTGAATTCGGGTTCCATGCGGATGAGGATGGTTTTTTTCACGGACGCCACATCCAGATCGAGGTGAACCGCCGTGAACCCGGTCGCCGTGATATCGCAGTGGTAGGTGCCTGGTCGCAGGAAGCGGAGTTCGAACCTGCCGAGGCGATCGGTGGTCGTTCGGATTTGGGTGTGCTCGACCGCGATCTCGGCATCGGCGATCGGCTGTCCGGCGGTGTCGGTAACAGAGCCCCGAAGTAGGATCGAATCGGCGGAAAGGACCTGGAGCGAAAAGAGAAGGAGGAAACTGGAAAGCAGGCGCATGAAAAAACCTCTTGTCAGAAATGAGAAGCAGTCTCAATACGCGGTCATTCTACGCCCCTACCGAGCCCTGTCAACCCAGCCCAAAAGCGAAAGAGCCCCGAAACCTGACGCGGATCATATTGAAACCAAAGTTGGCCTCGAGGTGAGGCCCAAAGGCGTCGGTGGAGAGGTCGTTGCGGGAGGCCTTGGGCGATTTCTGGAGCCTTTTGCTACTCGCTTGCTTCCTTCTTGGACGGTAGATGGGAAAAGGGGATGGGAAAAGGGGACAGGCAAACGAAAAAAACTTGAAATGAAAGAGTTGCAATGACGAGTGCTTCGGTCATGCGCCTCCGGAAACCTCGAAAATCACGTCATGGGCTTCGAAGGGATCGGGAACGGACCACTGCTCACGCATTCGACCGATGACTCGGTCAGGTACGACGTGGTCTCGATTTTTGTTCTGAGTCGCTTGGCGCTCGTAGAGACTTTCGACATAGACCAGCGTGACATGAAACCGGGGAAAAGGGGACAGGCAAACGAAAAAAACTTGAAATGAAAGAGTTGCGATGACGAGTGCTTCGGTCATGCGCCTCCGGAAACCTCGAAAATCACGTCATGGGCTTCGAAGGGATCGGGAACGGACCACTGCTCACGCATTCGACCGATGACTCGGTCGGGTACGACGTGGTCTCGATTTTTGTTCTGAGTCGCTTGGTGCTCGTAGAGACTTTCGACATAGACCAGCGTGACATGAAACCGGTAGTCTTCGAACCATTCGATCAGGGGTTGACGCAATTTCGCGGTGAGGTTGGTACCGTTCCAAACAAACGATAGGCCCTTTCGCAAGAAAACTCTTGCCCTTTCCTTCGCGGCTTGGATCACCCGGCCTTGATTGTCGGAAGGTTTCACCCCCATTTTACGTCGCATGTCGTCCAGTGAAACCATTGGCAAGCCCGACAGACGGCGATGAACCCAAAGGTCCTTTCCGGAGCCAGGTAACCCGCTCATGAGGAAGGCGTTGCCGGAGAAATCGCGATATGCTGAAACATCGTTCTGAAACCACTTGCCTTTGAAAAAACGATAACGGGTGTAGGGATCGACAAAGGTCATCGGCTCTCGAAAACAGCCAGCATCCGCTGCGAATTCGGCGAACAGGGCGATGTTGTCTAGTGCTCTCTGACTGTCTTCGAGACAGACCCTACCGCGCATGTCCGCTTCGGCCAGGATTGCAAGCCAATCGCAACGGGTACCTTGGCTGATGCGCATGACTTCATGGTCGGGATGTTCTTTTTCCGCAAGCCAAAAGGGCACTTGGTGGAAACGGATCAAATTCACCAGGGCCTCGCGCAGCTCGAACGGGCAACCCTGTTCCCACAAAAGGTTGCGCACCATGGATGCGCCTTTGGCGGAATGCCCACGCGAGGTAATGCGGCCGTCTTCCTCTCGAGTGGTGGCTGGTTTCCCGATATCGTGCATCAGTGCAGCCGCAAAGAGAGCAGTGCGTTGATTGGCGTCGATTGCACGCCACGCTGGTAATGCAGCCATGGCCTCGCACACCATTCGGGTGTGAATCCAAACATCGCCCTCTGCGTGAAAGACGGGGTCTTGGGGACACCCGCGCATGGCCCGGATCCATCGGAACTCGTGATCGATGCCATCCCAATCCACATGCCAGCTCGGAGGCTTGGGACACCACTTTTGGAATAGAGCGAGCGGCTGGGGGATTATGGCGTCACCTCCCCAAATGGCCCGTCGCAACCGAAGAGATCGACACCCTGCGCCAATTGGTTGGGTAGGATTGGGCGATCCAACCAATGACTACCTGAATCGGTTACGGTGGTCAGGAAATCCGCGCGAACCCACTTGAGACGATCGGTCACTTTTCCCTCGGCTTCCACCTTGAAGTAAAGACCTTCCATCAGATCGGACGGATCTGTTTCGCTTTCAATACGATGCGGTTCGAGGCCTTCCCGAGCCGCGACCTCCTTTAACCTGGTTCGCCAATTCGGGGATTTCGCATTTGAATACCCTATCCATTTGGTCAAGGTGTCGGTTCGCGTTCGAGAATCGATGTCCACTTCGGTAAGCACAGGAACCGAGACGACCGGACTACCAGCGATAAGGGCTTTTCGACTCGGGGTATCGAGGAAGTGATGTCGCTCGAGATCAAAAATGTCGAACTCTAAAAAGTAGTGTGGCAGCGCGTCGTAAAAAATGGTGTGTTTGGCGTAAAGCCACTCGCCGAACATGAGGTAGCGATTTCCCATAATGTTCCAAAGCGCCGTTCGATGCCGGGCCGCCCAGGCTTTGAATAAGTCGAAGTGGCGTTCACGATATCCGCCGGTGAGAAAATGGCCACGGCTCTGGAGGAGCAGATGATCGGGACCGTCGAACCGGATGCCTGCATTCGCGCCGTCCATTTTTTCCTCGACCACCAAATGGTGTCCCGCCAGGTCACCCAAGCGAACCTGGCTCAAATCTTCGTCCCCCGGTTGGAGTCGAGATCCTTCCAAATGACGTGTGCGCGGATACTTGATCAACATTCAATACACCTTGACGAGCGCAATCATGTGGCCTGGCACCCAGGTTAGATCGACCCTTTGGGCACCGGCCGACATGAACAGGGACTCAAACATTTTTGGTTCGAAAAAATGAATATGTTCGGGATTGTCGTCCGGTTTGGAGGGAACCGAGGCCACGATGTAACGGCGGGCTGTTTTTACCAGGTTTTCAACGGCGGGAAATGGACGGGGTAGGTGTTCCAATACTTCGAGTGCGGTTACGATATCATGGGCCTGTTCGTCGAAATGGCCCTGTTGTACATCCACGGATCGAACCGAGATTTGGTCGATCCCTCCCTTTGCAGTCGATTCCAAATCGCGACAGCGGATGGGATGGTTCTCGACGCAAGTTACGGGAACCCAAGGGAATTGGTCGAGAAACGGCCAGAGAAAACTTCCGCGACCCGTCCCCACATCCAGCAGATCACTTGGCTGAAGACCCTTGAGCATTCCGATTACTTGCGCCACTCGGGGCAAGTGCCTTCGTTTGAAGCGGAAAAGTCGTAATCCCCGCTGTCTTGCGGCCTCGAGTAACGCCTCACAGTCGGTCTCGTCGGACAGATCGAGGATTCCGCGAATGTAGGCGATGACAAAGCTCAGGTAATGGGTCGAATCGTCGATTGGGACCAAGGTACGCTCCTTACCGGCCGTTAGTATCGTGTGGGCGCAAAAGCGGACGCCGAAGGAACAATCGGGTTCGATTTTCGACCCAATGAATAGATTCCTTGGAACACCCTGAAAAGGCTTCGGTGGGGGGATCTCTTTTGGGAAAGAGCCTGGAGCGATCAGGGAGACCCCAAATGATCTGGAGGCCAAAGCGACGGAGGCTCTCCGACCATACCAGAAGATGGATGGTGCCGCTACGTTTCCACGTATACACCGAGCGGCGTAGCTAGAGGCGGGGACACCGTAGGTGGGGAAACGGAGGAAATGGGTGGGGGGAAGGGAAATGGGGACAGGCAGATTCAACTAGTTAGATTCGTGAAGCTTGAGCGCTGGCGGGTGATCTCGATGCAGATGTCGATGCACAATGCAGGGAAATGGGGACAGGCAGATTCAACTAGTTAGTGTCCATCCAGAAACGGAAAGGCTGCCACGCCCAGGGTGGTTTGGCTGGATGGGCACGCGATCAGGTATCAGGCGTCAGGTTTCAGCAAGATACTTGTTCGAAGGTAATTAGCTGAAACCTGATACCTGAAGGCTGATAGCAGCTTGCATTGGAAACCCGACCGATCCAGAGGATCCCTAACAAAAACACCCTGTTTCTGGATGGGCACTAGTTAGATTCGTGAAGCTTGAGCGCTGGCGGGTGATCTCGATGCAGATGCCGATGCACAATGCAGATGTGCTGGCATGGCCGCATGGGGATTTGCCTATCGCGTTGGGCGCCAAGGAGTATTGGTGGCTTCTCGTGGTGTCTCCTTTGCGCCTAGACCGTTCGTCGATGGTTGGCTCATTGGAAATGGGCGAAATTGGCCATGAGGCATCCTTCAGTCGTCGCTGCCTTCAACCACTTTGCATTCATTTTCGATTAATTTCGGCCGGTGCCCTAATTATTTTTGGGTCGAGTAATTGCTTGAGAGTGGCCCGATGAGGGCGCCTCCTTCTTGAAGTGTTGTTTGCGTTCCCTCCGAATGGCTGGGCTGCACTTGGCCCAGTCGAGCTCTATCCGACGGCACTCTTCGGCCTGGCAAATTTGTTGATGAAAAGTCTCTGAACCATAGGCCTGTGTACGCCAATCGACAGGTTTGCGCGCCTCGAAGTCCTCCCGCCACTTGGTGATGGTGTCCTCGTCCAGGCAATGTTGGGCGATATCCCATGGAGGTCGTTCCAAACGCAACTTGGGATGAAGGATGCACAACGCTTGGTAATCCATCCAAAAAACGTAGTTGTATAATGGACCCCATAATCGAGACCAGGAGCTAAGCTTCAAAAGCGTTAAGGTGGGACCTCGGGTAAACAGCGGGGCAGAGAGCCAAGGGGGAGCATAAAGCGGGCGCTCCACCATAGTGTTGGGGCCCACCCCTCGTACCCCAGGGGACACCTTGACGGCCCAGCAAGCTGCGCCATCAAGATGTCCATGGTGCGCCAGGGGTCCACCCTAACACCATGGTCGTTCGTCCGTTTATATCCCCCTCGGCCAACAGCTACTGCGGAGCCGGAGAGAGGTAAACCGAGTTTTGGCTAGGAAGCGCAACAATCACGATCCCAAGTTCAAGTCCCGGGTGGCTTTGGAAGCGATTCGCGGCATCAAAACGGTCTCGGAACTGTCAGCCCAGTACGGGGTCCACCCGACCCTGATCAACCGCTGGAAAAAGCAGGTGATCGAGTCCCTGCCGGAGGTGTTCGAGAGCGGGAAGGCTCCTCGAAAACCCGCCGGCGAATCACCGGAAATCGGCAAGCTTTACGAACAAATCGGTCGTCTCCAGGTGGAGCTCGACTGGCTCAAAAAAAAATCTGAATCCCTGCATTGAGGAGAAACGGCTGTGTATCGAACCCCATCACCGCCGGTTGAGCATTCGCCGGCAGTGCGCCTTGCTTGGGTTATCGCGAGCCTCGTACTACTACGAGCCGCGACCCGAGAGGCCCGAAAACCTGGTCTTGATGTCGGAGATCGATCGTATTTACCTGGATTTCCCCTACTTCGGCAGCCGACGCATGGCCGCCTTCCTGCGAGATCGAGGGTATGCGGTCAACCGGAAACGGATTCAACGGCTCATGCGGTTGATGGCCCTGGAGGCCGTGTATCCCAAGCCCCGCACCAGCGCGGCCAACCCGGCCCATCGCGTGTATCCTTACTTGCTGCGGGACCTGACCATCACCCATCCCAACCACGTTTGGAGCACCGACATCACCTATGTGCCGATGCGGCGAGGCTACATGTACCTGACGGCGATTATCGACTGGTACAGCCGGTACGTGGTGGCTTGGGAAATCTCCAACACGCTGGATGGAGCCTTTTGCCGCGAGGTTCTGAGACGCGCGCTGCAAAACAAGAAACCTTCGATATTCAACACCGATCAAGGCGCGCAATTCACGAGCCCGAAATTCACCGAAATCCTTCAGGAGGCAGAGGTTCAGATCAGCATGGACGGCAAGGGACGCGCACTGGACAACGTGTTTGTCGAACGATTGTGGCGTTCGGTGAAATACGAGCACATCTACCTGCACAGTTACGAAAACGGCCTGGAACTGTACCATGGGCTTCACAGGTACTTTGAACACTACAACAACGAGCGGCCACATCAATCGCTCGGCAACCAGAAACCCTCCGAGGTGTACCACGCCACCGAAGCTTAAGTTTGGCACCTTTTGGTCTAGACAACGGGGTCCACTATATTGAGCGCCCGCTTCTCTTTCGGCCAAGTCCCCACAAATCCAACTGCAGGAACCGTTGTCGACCTGCCCATTGCGAGACGTTGGTGACAGTTGCCTGCCGAGCACCATTCGTATTCGGATGGACGCTGACAAATGCCTGCGCGAACCGGATTCTGCTCGATGTAAGTCATCACTCGAAGCATGCTTTCATCGTTCTCGATAATCTTGCTCTTAAATCTCCCGCCCCACATGTGTCCGCTAGTCCCGCACGCCTTGTTGAACGCTCGAGTCATGCGCAAGTTGATCTCCGCCATGAATCGCGACAAGTCGGTGAAGCGTCGGTAATAACGGTCCACGTATTCCGTTCGCCAGGGTCGCGGTGAAGTCTTGTGTTCCTGTAAACGTTCGTATCTGGCTTGAATATCCATTGCACAGATGTCGGGGCGACGAACCTCGATGCACAAGTGGTAATGATTATCCATGAGGACCCATGCAAAAAGATCCACGTAATAGATGTCGGCCATCGCTTCGATGATTTGAAGACAACGGTCTTTGAAGCCAGGCACCCATTGGTCACTCAGGTAGAATGCCTGTTGGGCGGTGCGGGTCATCACATGATAGCGGGTTACGGGTTGTTGCGGCTTGATGCGGGGCCTTCTGCTCATCGCGGCCCCCATAACAAACGAACCGCGAGACATCGCTCGATGTCGTGTTTCCTGCAAACACAAAAACGCTTCGCAATCGGACCTAAAGAGGGCAATGTTCGGTAAGACCCAGAAGCTTGCGGAATGTCAGAAAGCGGACACCTGATGTGGTGCTCAACCGCTTGGAACCAAAAGCCTTGAGGTTGGAGATCGATTTTTCGAGAGAATGAATATTTGTGCAACCCGAAGGCGAGCACACCATTCCCAACCGCCAGGGCCTCAATAAGGGATGGCGGGATCATTGGCAAGAGTTGGCCGTCACACAGCAGATAGGAAACGCTGGGTGGGGGTCCAAGACACAGAACAACTAGCGAGCAAATATTCATGGCTTGCTACTCCTTTGGAGTAAGCGAAGCCTGAACTAGGGGATCGTCGAGAATATCTTTAATGAAAATTTATTAGATGTCAAATTGAATTGGAGAGAGTGTTCTGGAAAGGTCTAGATCAAAAAGGTAATTAGTATGAATAACATTAGCAATTCGGAAGAACGGATGTAGATCGATTAAAACTAGATGCTTCGATTGGCCTGTCCCCACTTACTTACCACTTAAGAGGTTGAACCGGCAAAAAATGTCCACCAGGTGACATCCACCAACGTGTGGGTAAATGCCGCGGCAGTCAGATTACCCGTTTTAAGATACACCCGCCCGTAAATCAGGCCCGCAATGGTGGCTAAAATTAAATATGCCCATGGGACCGGTAGGCTGCCTAGGGCACCGAACTGCAAATATACCAATGGTGGATCGAGGTTGTTGATATGGGAGAGGCCGAACAAGATGGAGGCGATCACCAGTGCTGGCCGCTCTCCGAGCCGATTCATGAGCTGGTTTTGAATTAGCCCCCGGAAAAGAAGTTCTTCAGGCAACGCGACGAAGAAAAGGGTTACCAGAATCCTGACGCTGTATTCGAAGGCCGATCGTGGAACCATACCCGGCTCCACGAAGCCGGTGAGCATGGCGAAGGGGATGGCGATCGGAACTACAAAAACAGCGAAATAGATTAGAGCGATGCGAAACTCTTTGCGGTCGAGATCAAGTTTCGCTCCCAATTTCGGGATGGGTCGAAGCCGTACGTAAATGATCAGGATTACCACGATCAGCATCAGTTTGAACAACTGGACTCCTCCCGATCCCGGCGGCAACCGCAGAGCCGGATGCAATCGAGCCTCGTAAGGGAGCCAGAGCGATAAAATCACGGCTACGTCTACCCATCCTGGCCAAGGGCGAGACCTTCCCAAAAAAACGAGGCCCAGTGGGATACCCAGGAACGCGACGCCACCCAACGCATCTGCTACAGACCATTGACCGGCGAGCACTGAATAGCCCTGGGTAAGGCCGTAGCAGGCCAAAAAAACGATCACCGGTGCCCAGCGCCATGATATCGGCTCTTGACTCGGCCCCTCGACCATCAGGCCAAGATACAGCCCCATCAAACACGCAAAAATGGCCAATGCCACCATGCGCAACCAAAGCGGATTCCCTTCGAGAGACATCATATGGACGCTGGCGAAAACGGCGAGAATGCACCAAGTGATGACGGCCACCAGCGCTGATCGACTTGATCCTAGGTAGGGAAGGGAAAAGGGCATGCCTTTGTCTCGGAATTCAATTTGTGGGTACGATGCCAAATCTAGAGCTTGAATCGAAAACGGACAAGCGGTGTAAAATTGAATGGAAGAGCCTTTTTCAACCACGCCTGGAATCACGCCGACGCCACCGCCTCTGCCCATCAATCCAGATTCCATGTTGATTCGCGTCGATTCACACTGAATACGGCACGGGCCGGCCCACTGAACCGCGGGATTCGCTACTCGGATTTCCATCCGATCGGGCAGGAGGCCAGGGTGCATTCAGAACGGGTCCATGCCGCAGCCACAAAACCGTTGATCGAGCTATGCTCCATGGTCACTTTGCTCCTTTCCTATATTTGGATTTGGAAGGGTGCATTCCAAGGCCATTCTCAAATCATGTTGGCAGCATATTTTGGTATTGGCCTGGCTGGCCACCGCCGGGCAGGCGAAGGTCCAAAAGCGATTGGACTGAGGCTGGACAACGCTCTGGAAGCGCTTCGGCTCTTGTTGCGGTGGCTGGCGGTGCCCCTGCTTCTCGTGGTGCTCCTCACGCAGTCGACCTGGCATTTTCCACCAATCCACGAATGGCCCGGGGATTTGATTTGGGGCTTCGTTTGGGGGACGGCTCAGCAATACGGGTTGTTGTGTGTGATGTACCGGCGCTTGCGAGAGGTGTTCCCCGATGGGAAGATTGCTGACTTGATTGCGGCCGGTCTTTTCGCCCTGTTCCATATCCCCAATTTGTTTTTGATGGGGGTCACCCTGATCACAGGATATGTTTCCTGCCGCGCATACCGTCGATTTCCCAACCTATGGGTCGTGGGCCTTTTTCACTGTATCGTGTCCTTCGCCATATCTCACAGCTTTCCCGATAGCTTGAGCCTGAGCATGAAGGTAGGTCCCAGATAGGCGATGACACAGGGAATGAAGAATGCATGGGTGTTAAATGGTTTAAAATCAGTGAAATACATTTGACTGTCCCCGATTACACTCCATTTGCCTGTCCCTGATTACACCTGTCCTCGATTACCAATTACACCCATTCGTAGAGACACTAGCCGCCAAGGCGGCTAGGGGAAATAGCTGAGATCGTTGCGGTAGCTCCAAGTCTCCGTTTCCAACGATGTGACCAAGCCGCGCCAATTGCCGTCCATGTTGGAGACGACCGCCGTGGCCGTTTGTACGTTCGCGTATCCTTCTCCCATGGGAATCATCAAGACGTAGGTTGGGATGCGATCCCCTTCCAAGACCTTGTACCAACTGAACGCCATGGATTGCTCTTGATTGGAAAACGTGCTTCGAATCGCCACCAGGCTTTTTCGAAAGGCGTCTTCACAGCCGACCGCCAACGTCAGCCGATACACCAAAATGGCTTCGGGTTTTTCCCGTTCTTCCAGAAATCGGCTCGTGCTCGCGGCTGTAAGGTGCTCGTATGTGGTGCGGTTGGCGGGTGTGACAAAGGGAGCCACAAATTGCTGGAAGTGTTCCTGATCGCCTTGAGGATCGACGCGGTTTTTCGAGGCATCGAATCGATGGCCGAAGGTGCCGTCAATGAAGGTTCCCATGCGGGGCCCATTCGCGACGAACCATCCATACCAGGCCATGTGGTCCTTGTGTCGGCGGTGCCAGTCCAGGTGGTCGCGATAGCCGGACTCGAAGTGCGACAGCCGGCCTGATTCGATTCGGTAGCTGAAGATCCAACCTATGTTTTCAATTGCTGGGCGCTCTTCCGGTGAAGCCATGAAGACAAGTGACCAAAAGCCGAGAGGAAACATCGCTGGGACTCCTTTTTTATTCCTTTGAGGATGTTGTGGAGACACGGCGCGCAAAGTCTTGAGCGTTAAGGAGTTTTGGACATAGGTCCTTATCGGCCAGACGCTGTGCTCGCGGTGTATTGCCAATGTAAGCTTTTGCTAAAATGATCACAATAGATCAAAATGAAAAATACTTTTGCTATTTTGCGAAAATGAGGTCATACGATGAACGATGTCGATGCCTTGAAAGGCATTCCCGAGTTTGTCGCGGCGGTGGAGCGGGGAAGCTTTTCCAAAGCGGCACGCGAACTCGGTGTTTCGGTTTCCTTCATCAGCCGTCAGATCGACGCCATGGAACGGCGGATGGGGATCAAGCTCTTACATCGAACGACGCGCTCGATGAATCTCACACCCAACGGTCGGACCTACTATCTTGCCTGTTCCGAACTGTGGGCGGGCTTCAAGGCCGCCCAAGGGCGGATCCTGGATCAGGTTGAAACCCCCAAAGGCTTGATTCGGATCAGTTCCGGTGGAGAATTCGTATCTCGAGAGATCGGGCCGATATTGGCTGATTTCATGTTGCTTTATCCGGAAATCAGCTTGGAGATGGTGTTCGCCAACCGCCAGGTCGACCTTCACGAGGAAGGATTCGATCTGGCGATACGTTTCGGAGCCTTGAAGGGCGGCAACCTGTTGGCCCGAAAGCTGGTGACCCGGAAATTGACCCTGTGCGCCAGTCCCACATTCCTCAAAGAGTTCGGGACACCCGGACATCCAAATGATTTGCGTCGCTTCAACTGCTTGATCGGCAACACCGACCGTTGGCGATTCAAGGTGGACGGCGGTGTTCGCGAGATCCAAGTGAAGGGAAACTGGCGCAGCAACGACAGCAACCCGGTGCTGGTCGCCGCGGCCTGTAAAGGCCTGGGAATCGCCTACCTACCGTATTACTCGACGCGGGAAGGCCTGGCCTCGGGCGCCTTGGTGACGCTCCTCGATTCCTACATGATTGACGACAAGGCCACCTGGCTCATTTACCCCGATCGACTCTTTATGCCACTACGGGTTCAGTTATTGATCGATTTTTTGTGCGATAAGTGTTCAGAAATCGAAATCGCTTGAGGTCAGTTGGCTGCTGAACGATCGTGGGTGGATAACAGGCACAATCCAAGATAGTCCCGTTGGCCTGGGGTTCCATTCAAGGGAAGTCAGGGACAAGGCCACGTAACGCTGTAGGTGAGGATTGGGAATTGGGGACAGGCAAGTATAGTGGGCTAGAATATAAGGAGTTATCTTCAGAGCTCGGACGCCGGGCTTCAGGTCTCCCTTTGTGCGACAAGTGTTCAGAAATCGAAATCGCTTGAGGTCAGTTGGCTGCTGAACGATCGTGGGTGGGTAACAAGCACAATCCAAGATAGTCCCGTTGGCCTGGGGTTCCATTCAAGGGAAGTGAGGGACAAGGCCTCGTAACGCTGTAGGTGAGAATTGGGGAATTGGGTGGGAATTGGGAGGGGAATTGGGGACAGGAAAATATAGTGGCCTAGAATATAAGGAGTTATCTTCAGAACTCAGATGCCGGGCTTCGGGTCTCCCTCGGGCAGGTCATGGTGTGAATCGAAAGTTTTGCAGGACCGCCCGGTCGTCGTGAATCATCAACAGAAACAGATTGTCGTAATCGGCGTGGTCGATGTGTACCTCGGGACCACCAAGCATTTCGATCAACTGGGGGACCGTGTTGGAATGACCAGCCACAAACAGGGCTTTTCCTTTTGCCGCATGCACCGCTTTTACCAGCGAACCGGCCTCGCGAGCCCCGATGACTGTCACGGATTGGCCTGCGACCTTTGCGACAGGCGCCGCGGTGAGCTGCGTACGCTTGTACTCGGTAGCGTAGACTCCGGCGAGTGGGATGCGTGAAAAAAAGGTGGCAAGCTTATCTGCTCGCGCCTGTCCCGCTTCGGTCAAGCCTGCGTCATCACTGCTGTCGACTTTCTCCGCGTGGCGAACCAAGTAGACGAGGGTGACCTCGCCGGCCTGAACCCAAATGCCCATCGCCATCATGAGCAACATCATGAAACGCATCACCGAATCCTCCCAATCGTGCAATTTCTCAATCGAAAGGGATCATTGTACCCGAATCATGTCCGTGGAGCGAAGGATCCTTGGCAGACCAACGCACCAAGAACCTACTGCTGTTTGGTTTCCTTCATGCGCTCTTGGGTTTTGCGCATTTCTTTGATTCCGCGCAGGTGGTCCCTCCAGATGTTGGAAGGCACGTCCCCATTTCCCGGCGTGATCAGCACGGCACTCAGGATATGGTTGACCAAAAAGTCCGGGAGCGGTTCTCCATAGGGTTTTTCGGCCAAGGAATCGTAGACCCGGACTTCCTCCTGCTCGATACCTTGCATGACCACCCAATGAAGATTGCCGTTTTGCCTTCGCCGAATCAGGGTCAGGACACAGTGGCCTTGCGCCAAATGCCGTTTGATCTCATCCGATGCGGCGGGAAGCTCCTGAAGATCTACAAGGTGGGTTTGGAACCCGTCCTGATGAACGACCCGGAGGATATCCGGTTGCAGAGAGCCTTGACTGGAGGGGTCCAGCGGGTTGCCGCGTCGATCCACGCCCAGTCGAAACCGCAGCTCCTGACGCTCTGGATCCAGTCCGTACCCTCGGTAAATCGTGGATAGGGCGTGCATCCCACAGGTGTGGCCCTCGGTCTGGCATTCGAGGTCAAATTCCCTGGGCTGGCTTAGGGGCTGCGCAGTTCCTGCGACCGGGTGATACTTTCCACGCCGTCTCGGTGACTCGGTATTGGGCGTGCCCAGATAGAAACACTGACTCAATAGCAGCGCCATGATAAGGAGTGATCCAAATTTCGACGCCAGGCTAGGGGACGCTATGGGACACCTCGCTGGATTTCGATCCTGCCCAATCCTCGCTCGCAGGGTTCTGTTGGGGCGCGCGTCGTTCATCACGCCACCGATGCCGCAAATGGGCAAGAAAGATCCACATTCTACCAAGCTCAATCGGTCGCGGAACAACATATTTTGTAAGGGTCTTGTTTTTGATAAGGATGTTCTGGTTGCGATCGAGCGTGGATTTTCAGGGCCCAATATTACCGGACGCAATTTGCCGTGTCGCTTTCGCGTCAACGGCCGTCGTGAGCCTGTCCTTCTCCAACCCGCGGATGATGTCTCGAGCGTCTTCGGCCAGAGCGCCGGAATCGATGCGTTCGGCGATTTGCAAGGCCGACTCGGCCATGCCTGCGCCCCCAGATTGCCGATCACCGGAAGGGAAACGACGACCACGTATTCTTCGATGTTCGCCTCGACCGCGGCTTGCAGTGACCTCATTGAAGTGAGCGGCCTGGCGCGGGACTCCAGGGACCCGACTCGCTTGTTCGATCGGGACAGCGATTCGATGATATCGACCGTCGCCGGCAAGGGGCATTGAGGTAAATCTCCTGAATGTCAGGGAAGCTGGCGGAGAAGGTCGAGGACCGAGCGTTCCGGCCAACGGGGCCACCAATGGCCCATGTCCACCGTCGTTGCGTCCGAACGCAAGGCCAACAAAAAGGCGACGAGGTCGTCGATTTCGGTTTCGCGGAGGCCCAACGGCCGCATCTCGAAGTCTCGGCCCCGTTCGGTTCGGCCACCTCGATTGTAGAGCCGAACTACGTCGACCAGACGCTCGGCCGAGCCGTCATGCAGGTAGGGCGCCGTTAGATCGAGGTCGCGCAACGTGGGCGTTTTGAAGGCACCCATGTCCTGGCTTCGGCCGGTGACGGCGCCGCGCCCCTGGGACGCGGCATCGACGTCGCCCACATCGGCTGCCGAGGCCGTGTTGTGGAAACGTTCGTCGGTGAAATTGGAGCCCGTATGACAGGCGACGCAACGCGCCTTGCCGAAAAAGAGGCGTCGCCCGTTCAACTCGCCTTCGGTCAGGCCTTCCAACCCCGCTTCGTATCGATCGATTCGGCTGTTGCCGCCGAGGACGGTTCGCTCGAAGCTGGCGATCGCCTTGCCGATCGTGGATGCCGAGGGCGTTTCACCGAATGCCGCCTGGAAATCGGCCACATAGGAAGGATCACCGCTGAGGAACGCCACCGCTTCCGCCACGGAGGAGGCCATCTCGTCCGGGTTGGTGATCGGCAGCAGCGCCTGTTCTTCCAACGAGGCGGCTCGGCCGTCCCAGAACTGGGCGGCGGAGAACAAACGATTCAGAATGGTTGGGGTGTTGCGTTTCAGTGTGGTGTTCGCGTTGCCCACTGCGAGGGGAAGTCCGTCGGTGAAGGCTAGGTCCGATTCGTGGCAGGTCGCGCAGGACATCCCGTTGCTGGAGAGTCCGGTCTCGAAGAACAGACGTTCCCCAAGCGCTGCCGCTTCGGCGGTCCAAGCGTTGTCCATGGGGATTTTGGCATCGGCCCGCTCCAAACCCAGCGGCAACGCCTGCTCGGTCGTTTGGTACTGGGATTTGGGAAGGGGGCGCAACGCATCGCGGGCCAGCTCTCGGTGCGAACGAACCACCCGGGAAACCATCACTTCGTCCATCATCAGGATGGCCTCGTTGCCCGCGACAAAATCGGCCGGTTGCCCGTACGATCCGGGGCCCAGGACCAGATCGCCGCCGGCGACCACCACCGGACCGGGATCGGGAATGACGGCTTCGGTGATCAGGATCCCATCTTGGTAGAGCAGCAGCGTGCCCGAGCGATGGTCGTAGGTGAAGGCCCCGTGGAACCAGGTTCCCGGAGGGAGGGGCGTCCCGGCGGGACCAACCCCGTACCGACTGCCGTTGCGGTGGATCCATGCCTGGAGTCGTCCATCCTCGAGCAGCACCAGTTCCAGGGCGCCTTCGATCGTCACCAGGTGCCGATCGTGATTGTCGGCACTTTGGTTCATGTCCACCAGCCTGCGGACGAAGGCCTGTACCGTGACCGATTGGATGTCGTTCACCAGCTCGTTTGCGCTGACCGTGACGCTACCGCGATCGCCGAGATATAGGGCCTGACCAACCATGCCGCGGTTGATGTCCTCTCCGTCGAATCCGTACTCCTGGGGGAACCATGCCGAATCCAAGCGGCCAGGCTCGCCGGTCCGCGCCAAATTGTTGGCGAACAGCGGATCCACCTCTCCGTATTGGGCCACGACCTCGTTCATCGGAACCACCGCCACGTAGTCTGGATCGTAAAAGGAAACTTCGCTGTAGTTGGCGTTGTTGCTGCTGAACAGTGGGTAAACCGGACCCCAGTCTGTGTTGCCGACCGGATTGTCGCGCGCTTCGGGGAAAGGTTTCCACATGCCGGGGCTGAGGCCCGGCGAGGAGAAGAACAGGCGGCCCTCGCTCTCTTGATCGGGAAGCAAGGTGCCGCGATTGGGATTGAGCGGGCCATCGATCGGACGTAGCCGGAAATCGGTCAAACGTCCAATCACGGCGAGACCGGCGCGCCTGGCCTGTTCGCCGCGGCCGGTACGCAGGGTGGTGTGGAACAATTCGCTGCCGTCGCGACTGATCCAAGGATAGGCGCCGAGGTAGAGCTGTTCGTCCGCAAAGGGTCGCCCGTCGGCACCGATCAGGGGTTGCTTCGCGATTGGAAATCGCTCGTGGAACGCAATGCCGCCGACCATGCGGTCGCGATCCAGCTCGTACATGCGGTTCAGGCTCTGGGGCCGGGACCAGCCCGTCAACGCGCCTGGCGTTTCGTTCCAGCAATAGACGATCACGTCGATTTCGCCGGTGTTGCCGGGATCGCCCTGGAACACGAGCAAGCGGCCGTCGTTGGTGATGGTGGGCTCGATCCCGCGAATGGACTGATCGTCCAAGGTCTTCAACGCGGCGAATGGTGCGGTAATCTCGGCCTTTTGAATGAAGGTCCGGACCGTTTTGGGCTCCCCGACTACGATCTTGGCGGAGAGCCGTCCCAAGACGTCCTTTCCCTCCGGGTTGAAGGGATCGAAACCGTGCAGTGTGGCGAAGACCAGCATGTCGTAACAGGCAAAGGTCCCACCTGGATCGGGGTTGCCATGCTCGTCGACGGGATACGGGTTCTCCGCCCGGTCGGGGTGGGGCACCAGCGCGATCATGTTCACTACCGCCATACCCACAGCCTGGGCGTCCGGATGCTGGTGGATCTGTCGCAGCTCTTCGTCCGAAAAGACGCCGTCATCACCGGCCGGAATCGGGACCCGGTGGAGAAAGGTGGGCTCCGAAACCGCATCCGGGGCCGTGAAATCGGGCAGCCCGTCCTCGTCTCGTACCAGAGCCTCGGGCCGCAACGCGGCGGTGACCCAACCCAGGTACGGCTCTCCCGCGTACAGGCCAGGAGCCGAAACGACAATCAGGCGGCCATCCCAGGTGGACGCGTGGCCATCACCGCGAAATGGCGTGGCCACGGCCGTGTTGCGAATGGACCGAATCTCGGGTTCTTGGGCGAACACTTGGTTTGATGGTGTGGAAATGCAGGTAACGAAGGAGATAGAGGTGGGGATGGTGAGGATGGTGGTGGCGATACGGGAAAAAAGGCTCATGTCGACCTCCGTTCGTTTGCCTGGCGAACCCGAGCGGCTTCCCAAAGGAAAGACGGAAGTCAAATCAATGTCCCTGACATGGATTAATGTTTTTGAGTGATTAGTTTTTGATTTTGTAAACTGTCTTCGCGATGAAAATGGATTCAGGAAAGTGCAGTTCGCGCCTCGTACGCTGACCTGCCTGACGCCGGCACCTCGCCACCCGTCCGGTACAGATGGTCGGTTTTCGATGGACGGTCGGGTTTGTGTCGTTCACCATCAATCTTTGGTGCAATCGATGGGATCATCCAGATTGAGGTACAGGAAGTCGCGTACGTCGATGGTTGCATTCCCATCTGCGTCCTGTGCAAAGGGGGTCAGCCAGTCCTGAGCCAGGCGCCACAGATCCTTCAGGTTGTTGCAGCCGTCGCCGTTGAAGTCGAAGAAGAGATCATTGGCCGCCACCAGAAGGAGTGCCGAGGTGGTGGCGCCACCTCTGGGCGTTCCGCCGGAGACCGTCACCTCGATGAGGGTGGTTTGCGATGGAGGTGGGCTGTTGCCGATCGTGATGGTCTCGTTGTCCTCGGTGAAGGGGGTGGGGGGATCGGTGCTGAAGTCATATTGGATCGGTGGCGTCACACATATCGCATCAACCGAGAACGACACCGGATCGAGCCCCATACCTTTCGAAGGCATGGTGAACCTCGCCGTTGGATTGGTAAACGTGGTGATGGTGGCACTGCCCGAACCGAGTCCGCCGCAGACCGAATCACTTAGCGTCACGATCGAATAGGTCGTGGTGGCGGTAGGGGAAACGGTGCGGGTGGCGGGACTGACCGTGACACCCTGCTGCATGACGCCGTCGGACCAGGTGAGGTCCCACGGCCCTGTGCCCGTGAGTGCGGCCTCGATCTGGGCGCTCTCACCAGAACAGATGATCGCATTTCCCGTGACGGTGGCGGTTGGTGAGGCGGCGCACCGGGTGGCGATGAATTCGCAAACGACCGCCTCGCCCAGGTCCAGGTCGATGGTGGCCAGGCCGGCGCCCACGTCCACGACGGTCCCGTTGTCCAAATCGGTGCAGACGATGTCGGTCAACAGCCAACCTGGCTCGATCAACTCCGAAACCTCGTAGGTTCCCGGCTCCAGGTTGTTGAAAATGCGTCGATCGCTCAACGTGACATTCGAGTCGTCGTCCAGAGAAAAATTGCCCAGACTGCCGGTGAAGTCGAAATCCGTGGGATCGGGGACGTTGGTACTCTTGACGATGGTTATGTTGTGCGCCAAGGCACCCGAGCGTTCGCAGACTTCGGCGCGAACGCTTCGTTCGTCGGTGCTCGACATGCCGTCCAGCGCACCACCTGGGGCACCCGTGAATTCGATTCGGTAGGTGATGTCGAAGAAACTGTCCACCAAAAAGTTGCCGTCACCCAAGTCGGTCAAGGTGGTATGGCCAGGAGTCGGCAAATCGTGATCGCTGCCTGCCGTGATGGTGAGATTGGCGAAGTCCGGATCGCCGGTGATGGCGCCATCCATGCTGAAGATTTGGGTGTCGAAACGCTGAACCGCATCACCCGGTGCCCGCATGGCGGAATGGGTTTCGAGGGTGACCGGCATGCTCAGGTTTCGCAGGAAGCCGGCGAGATTTCCGGTGCCCCTTATCTCCAAACCGAGACTGGCCTCGAAAACCTCTCGTTCGCCACCGAGATCGCCGCCTGTCTGCCCGCAACCGACGACCTGGCAGAAAAAGGATTCGAGACTGAACATCAATTCCAAAACCGATCCCGGAGGCAGTCCATCTTGAATCACCATCTCATTGATGGGATTGACGTACTGGCCCTTTTCCGGCGGTAAAGTAACCGTACCGGTCCCGTTGTCTTGGCCGGTCACATCGGTTTTCGAGCGACGGGATTCGATGTTGATCGTGCCTTGGGTCGTTCCCTGCCGACCTGCCAAGGCGCCGCCCGCGGCTCCGGTGAATTCGATCTGGTAGGTGATATCGAAGAAGCTATCCACCTGGAATTTGCCGCCATCGACCTCCTGAAGGGTCGTGTGCCCGGGGCTTGGCAGTCCAAAATTGCTGCCGGCGGTGATGGACAACGAGGCGAAATCCGGATCACCGGCGATACTGCCTTGAAGACTGACGAGCTCGGCTGTCAGATACTGAACTGGTTGACCGGGTACGCGCGGCGCGGAATGGGTTTCGACGGAAACTGGAACCCTGAGAGTGCGGCGAAAGTCCGAAAGTTCGCCCGTGCCCTCGAGGTTGAGACGAAGCATTGCGTTGAACACTTCTACTTCGCCACCCAGGATTCCACCGGGTTGGCCGCAAGGCTGGGGGCAATCGAATTGATAGAGTGTCGGCTTCATCTCGATGATGGAGCCCGGTGGTGTGCCATTGATAATAAAGAGTTTCTGTTGGGGACTGAGATAACTGCAGTCTTCGGGGGGTAGGGTGGCCGTGCCGGTACCATTGTCCTCGGTTTCACAACGGCGATCGGGCAAGTTCCCGCGGGCCTCCAAGCGTGTCGTGCCCTGTGTCGACCCTGCCAATCCTTCGAGGACCCCACCTGGCGCACCCACGAAATCGATCTGGTAAGGGACATCGTAGAAGGAATCGACCAAAAAGGTTCCGTCGCCTAGATCGTGGAGGAAGGTGTGTCCGAAACTGGTGAGGCCGTTGTCCCTACCCGAGATAATGGTCAGCGAGGAGAAATCGGGATCCGGTGGCAGGGATCCTTGGAGGTTGGTGATCTCCCTATCGAAACCCTGGAGGGCCTCACCCGGTGCACGCGGTGCGCTCTGTGTCTCCATGTCGAATTCCAGGGAAATGATGCGGCGATACCCTGAAAGCTCTCCCGTTCCCCGTAATTCCCAAACCATGACCGCATTGAAAACCTCGCGCTGACCGCCTAGGAGGCCGCCATCCTCGACCAAGCAGGCCGTATTGGTCAGCGGATTCCTGCAAAAGAAGCCGCCGAGGTGTGGTGTCATTTCGATGGTGGTGCCCGGCGGCAGCCCATCGATGATTTTGAACACCTCTTGGGGTGTTCGGAAAATGCAGCCCTTGGGAGGTAGATCGACCGTGCCGGTACCGTTGTCGGCGACGATACAGGGGTCACCGAGCTGGGCCAGGGCCGCACTCCAAGTGACCATCGCCAGAAGCCCCGTGAGCAGCCATCTCGTAACGGGACGACCTTCGGGAAATAAGTGCTTGGTTCGGCCCATGTTGTACCTCCTATTACAGGCACGGTAAGACGAAAAAGGTCGATCGCAAGGAGCGTCGAGTATGGGGAATGTTGATTCAGCAACCGATACCGTTATTCTAACTTAAAACCTAACGGATAAGTCGCCTCTTTCCTGTTGTTCGAAAGATGAGAATGATAATGGTAATCGTTGTGTTCAAGGGGGTTGTTCCGTGCCTACGAAGGCTGATGGGCGCCTGGCCCAGGGCGACCTCGAGTGCGATAACGCTTCGGTGCTACAATTTGCGCCAGAGATATTCACCGAACATCTAAAACGGATCGAGGGTGCCGGGACATGGGCGGGAACGTGACCGTTCGAGCGGAGCGTCGATCTCGAATCGAGGGAACCCATGTACGACCTTTTGACCAAACCATTTGAAAAGCTGAGAGCCTATGAGGGATACGGTCCTCTATTCCTGCGCTTGATCGTGGGGTTCCACCTGATCTACGGCACGCAGGACAACGTGTTCAGCTACGCCCGCATGCTCGAGTTTCGCGAGTTCCTGGTGCATCACGGCTTCCCGTTTCCTTTGTTCAGTGCCTTTCTCTCGGTCTATGCCCAGTTTCTGGCCGGGATCTGTTTCCTGTTGGGGCTGTGTGTGCGGCTCGCGGGATCGATCATGATCGTCAATTTCCTCGTCGCGATCGCCATGGTTCACATCGGCGACGCCTACCCAGCCGTGTTCCCCGCCTTGATGATGCTTTTCTCCGCCGTTTTCTTCACCCTCAGTGGCGCGGGGAACTGTTCCCTCGATCGTGCGATGGAGCTCAGGAAAATGGCGATAGTGTCATCCAAACCCCTGAATTGAAGCCAGATGTGACCTTGTGTATGATGAAACCCCAATGGATACCATTCATCCGGTGGAGGTAGCGATGGTTGCCCTGTCCGTGGTTGCGAAAGCTCTTCGACCCCGTTGCCTGTTGGCGTGGCTGCTCTGTCTGGGCGCCGTTCACGGGGCGGGACCCGAATCCGATGTTCCCTTCATCGTGGTGCTGGGCATTGCACAGGATGCCGGATATCCGCAAGCCGCGTGCGCGAAAGCCTGCTGTGCCGATGCCTGGGCCGATCCCAATCGCCGGCGCCATGCAGCTAGTCTGGCACTGGTGGATCCACAGAGTGGACGGCGGTGGTTGTTCGACGCCACACCAGATTTCAAGATGCAGCTTCGCACGCTGGACCGGGTGGCGCCTCCCAAATCTGCGCCGGACCTCGCGGGGATCTTCCTGACCCACGGCCACATCGGCCACTATAGCGGGTTGTTGCATCTGGGCCGAGAAGTGATGGGTGGACGCAAGGTTCCCGTTTTCGCCATGCCACGCATGGTCCGGTTCCTCAGCGGGAACGGACCTTGGGATCAATTGGTCCGCCTGAAGGACATCGTCCTGCAACCGCTGGCCGACGGGCAAAAGGTCGAGCTGACCGAGAACCTTTCGGTCACGCCGTTTATGGTGCCCCATCGCGACGAGTACACTGAAACGGTCGGATACTTCATCGAAGGACCCAACCGGGCCGCACTGTTCATCCCCGATATCGACAAATGGGAGAAGTGGGAAACCCCCATCGAGCGATGGTTGGCGAAGGTGGACGTCGCCTATCTGGACGCCACCTTTTTTGCCGAGGGTGAGATTCCGGGCCGCAATATGAACGAGATTCCCCATCCGTTCATCGTGGAGAGCATGGATCGCTTCGCGAAGCTGAGCCCGGAGCAACGCGGGAAGGTGCGATTCATTCATCTCAACCACACCAATCCCGCCATCAGGCCCGACGGCGATGCGCGCAGGCAAATCGAGCGGCGCGGGTTCGCGGTGGCCGAAGAACGAGAGCGAAGGTCCCTTTGAGCTCGGCTCAATCGGCGTCTTCTTTCTTCTCACGATCACCCGTTTCGATGTGCCAGGGCTCCACCGCGCCTTCGAGCCGGCCCGCTTGGGGATAGGCGCTCGCGGCTCCGTGGCGATAGACCGGTTCGCCGCCACTGTGGCCCGCCGCCAAGGTGAAATTTTTCGGGGCGTGCGGAACTCTCGGCGTTTCTCCTGGAAGACCTGCTCGATCCGGTACCTTGATGAACTCGGCTCCCGAAAAACGTTTCATCACCCTTGGCGAGATTCCTTCATTCGTGGGTGGCATCGAAATCGGAGGCCCAGGCGATCGTGTTGTGATCGGGGTGGTTGCGCAGAAAGAGGATCACCACCTGATCGCCGACGGAGATCGGTGGTTGGGTCATTTTTCTGTCTGTCGGGAACCACTGCGTCTGGCCCTCGGACGCTCCGGAAGGGCCTGCCTGAAAGCGATAGGTGAACCGCCATGGGTGGATTCCGTTGACTCGTAGGCGGCGGTTCAGGCTGATATCCGTGACCTTCGCCAGGCGAGTGTCGCCTTCGCTCAGCAGCCTTCTGAGGGCCTGGACCCGAAACCGGATGAGAATCAGAAAGAAGAGTCCCACCGATCCCATCGAGACCGGCAACCACAGCAGCGGGGTCGGTACCGCGGCCGCGTAGGTTCCCGCAATCCGTGCCAAGGTCGGGTTGTCGGGCAAGTACTCGATCGTCACCGGGTCACCCGCTTGAAGGTCCGGTCGTTTGAGGAAGGAATACCCCTGCGTGGTGGAACCGTCCGGCAGGGGAAACGTGAAATCGACCCGATAGGTGTCTCCCGAGCGGCTGCGCCCGGTACTGCTGAGCTTCAAACCTGTCACACGGCCTTCGGCGATGATGGATGCTCGGTCCAACTGGATATCCGCCAAAAAGAAGCCCGGCCTGGCGATCCACTGAATGATCAGGAGGGTCAGTCCGGATACCACGGCGAGAATCGTGAACACCAAACCGCAAATCCACATGCCCGGAGCTTGGTGCCAGAGGTTGCGTCGAAACACGGAGCGCGGTGCTCTGGGCACGTCCTGTACATTGACTATGGGTCTATCCAACGTCAACCTCCCATCGAGACGATCGCGTCGAGCGGAACCGAATCTCGCGGTGCGCGCGATGGTTCCGGAATTGTAAGGGCGTATTTTTCGGTACCTACTCTATCGGGCGTAATGCCAAAACAATCAGGCCGATTTGGTGGAAAAGCAGGCCCCCCGGTGTAGGATGAAGCGAGGAGACGCCCGGTTCTCGTGGCTCGTGATTCGGCGGGCCGTGACTTCCCGGTGAAAGCCGGGCGTGTTCGGCTCCCGCTCCATGCCTGAGGAGGGAAAACATGCCGTTCCTCGATCTCGAACAATGGCCGCGCCGCGATCTGTTTCATTTCTTCAGAACCTTCGAGTATCCTTTTTTCGGTGTGTGCGTGCGCGTGCGCGTAGGCCGATTACTGGCCTGGGCCCGGGCGCGACAGCTCAAATCCTTTCCATGTCTGCTGTATGGTTCTCAATCGGCCGCGAACGGCGAGCCCTCGTTTCGTTATCGGCTACGCGGCGAACGCGTTTGGGTGCATGACCGAATCGAGGCGGGTTTCACCGTACCCGATTCGCCGGAGTCCTTTGGCTTTTGCCATGTTCCCTACCATGCGACATTCACCGGCTTCTATCGGGATTGCCGCCAACGCATCGAGGCCTTTCGCAAAAATCCCCCGCCGCTGACGCCCTCCACCACCGATGACGTGATTCACTACTCGGTGTTGCCGTGGTTGGCGTTCACGGGGTTCAGTCACGCGCGACCGGGTGATTTAGGTGATTCGGTACCCAAGATCATGTTCGGCAAAATCGAGGGAGCGGAAGGCGAAGAGGAAATGCCGGTGCACGTGTCGGCCCATCACGCGCTGATGGATGGGGTCCATGTGGGTCGTTTCATCGAGGCGTTTCAATCGATTCTTGATCGCCCTGAATTGCTGGATGAAGACGTGCCCAAATGATGCATCGAAGCGATCGAGCCGCCAACGAGAAAGGTTCCCGGAGCCTGTTGCGCCGAGAACCCAGAATTCGGGACCATGGGGAGATGTTTAAGTGGAGAAGGGAAGGGGTGACTGTTCGATCAGGAGTCTCACCCCTCTTTCATGGCGTGGCATCCGGGGAAAATGAAGGCGTATCCTGCCTGGACCAAATCCAGGGGACGGGTATGCAGATCCCAACGGATTGGTAACGTAAGCAATTCATTGGCTTTCGAACTAGCCGCCTTGGCGGCTAGGGATGTGCATGATAAGCCGCCGGGCAAAAGCAGATCAAATTGTATCATGTGAATTTCGAGCCAAAAGGATCAGACCTCGAAGAGCTTTGATAGTATCCAAATTAGTTGAGTGTAGCGCCGCAAGGAGAGTGGTGGGATATTTTTCGATAATCAATAAAATAACTTCGAGATATACCGCTGGTGAAAGCTGTGTGCGGTTGGGTTGAGAAAATTTCGTGATTAAAAATATGGATGTTGAGAGGTGTGTTTTTTGGTAAGGAAAAAGCTTGCCAGGGTCAGGCGAGCCAGGGGAGAATGAAGCAGCACCAGGCAGTATCCATCGCAAAGATTTTTCTTTCGACTCTGGATCGATTCTCTTGTCGGAAGAGGGAACGGAGGCGTCATGCCGGAGGACCAAGTTGAATTTTCCCATGACAAGGCGTTCAAGGATCTCGTTCTTGCGTTTCCCAAGCAGTCGGTTCGTGCCTTGGTGCCCAGGCTCGAAACGGAATATGGATGCTTGGAGGAGGTGGTTCAGCTTCGCCAGGAGATGCCCCGCCACAGACTGTATGATCCCGGCCGCATCGTGGACCTGGCCATGCACCTCAAATTTCGCGGCGGTGGCGGGCTGATTTGTTTGATGGAGCACCAGAGCAAGAAGTCGTCGTTTTCGATTCATCGGCTGTGTCACTACGTGCTCGACCTGGATCGGATGGTGGGTGGGTTACCGGTTTTGCCCGTGGTGGTGTTCACCGATCGCCCTCGGTGGCGGCGCGATGTGGCACGCCGGATTCGTCACGAGGCGGTCGAAGAGACCTGGTTGGACTTTTCGTTCCTGCGGGTGAAGTTGCGCGAACAAAACGTAGACGACATCTGGCGTAGCGATAATCCAGTATGGTACGTCCTGGCGCCGCTGCTGGACTATCCGGAAGAGGAGCGCTTGCACGTGGCGGCCCTGGCCTATACCCATTTATATAGGGTGACAGATCACGGGACCTTCATTCGTTTCATGGATTTCATTGACGTCAACGCTCGATTGAGCGGTGAAGAAAAGCGGAGTTTGGCGAGGCTGTTCGAGGAAACGGAGGATCGGATGAGCATGACGGTACGCGAGATACTGATGGAAAAAGGGGAGCAACGGGGTATCGAGATAGGGGAGCAACGGGGCATCGAGATAGGTGAGCAACTGGGTTACGAACGAGGTGACCTTTATCGAAAGTGCGAAATGGTGAAAAGCATGCTGCGTGCGGGGTTGGAAAAAGTCCAAGTCGCGGAAATCGCGGAAATGAGCGTCTCCGAAGTTATGGAAATCGCCTCCGAGATGTAGCGGAGAATCGGATGAGCATGACGGTACGCGAGATACTGATGGAAAAAGGCGAGCAACGGGGCATCGAGATAGGGGAGCAACGGGGCATCGAGATAGGCCTGGAACAAGGCAAGCAACTGGGTTACGAACGAGGTGACCTTTATCGAAAGTGCGAAATGGTGAAAAGCATGCTGCGTGCGGGGTTGGATAAAGCCCAAGTCGCGGAAATCGCGGAAATGAGCGTCTCCGAAGTTATGGAAATCGCCTCCGAAATGTAACGGAGCGACAAATCTCCACTGCGCTCTCTCGGGCTCTCTCGATTCATTTCCCCTGTGTCGCGCGCGCCAGGTTGTTCCGTACCGCCGACACCGGATTGCCCAGGCCTCTCAGCCCGCCGAGAGCATAGCCTCCCAGGTTGATGGCGACCAGGCGACCTTCTTTGTCGACGACGGGTGCCCCGCTGGTCGCGGTCAGGTCCAAATCCTCCAAATACACATATTCGAGCCAATCTTCGGTGACATCGGTGACCACCGCCAGGTGTAGGGTCTTTTCATCGTTGCTCACGGATGAATAAAGCCATACCGGTTCGTCCACGCCGATAGGTTCCGTGCGAAAGGGTAGCGCCTGGGGAGCCAGGTCCTCGGAGGCGCGAAACACCAACAGATCCTGGGTGCATGAGTTCATGTCCATTTTCCTGGCGCCCTCGATGGGGATGACCTCGTGAAACGTCAAGGGTTCGAAGGTTGGGTCGTCGGACGCGCACCTGACGCTGCGGACTTGTTCCGGCACTTCGTGCCAGGCCAGCTCGCGCGGCAAACCGCCGGCTTCACCGAGAAGGTGGTGTGCACTCAGCAGGTAGACCGTGTTCGTCCGGGGTTCCTTGCCCAGAAAGGCTTTGCCGGCCCGGACCTCCCCGAGCTGGGTGTCGAAGGTGGGTGCGTAGACCGGATAGGCCCCAACATCCGGTGTTTTTTCATGGGACACCTTGGCCAGGACCTCGTCGTGGGTCGAGTAGAACATCATGACGGCCAGCCAACTGCCGAATGCCAGCAGGACGAGCAGGCCCAAACAGCTAAAAGTAAACCACAAAAACATGTTCTTGTTGTTCATCGAAAACCCACCAAACGAAACCTGTCTTGGGAACTACGGGGGACGGGCGACGAATTAAGAGAGCCTTTTGCTGGGGTACCAAAGTCCCAGCGCTTTCAACACGGCGAGGGAAAGCCCTGGCGCCTTCTGAAAGCCTCGAATGAATGCCCAGAGTACGAAGGGGAAAATCATTTCCCGCTTGTTTTTGCGGATGGCCAGAATCACCTTGTCCGCGACATCCTGGGGTTCGAGTACGGGAAACATCTTCGATATTTTGGGGTACCAATCGAGATCCGCATCCTCTCGCTCGAAATAGCCGGTGTTGACCTGTGCGGGACAAATCAAGGACACGCCGACACCTTCGCGAACCAGTTCTTCGTAAAGCGCCAGAGACATGCCGACCATGGCGTAACGAGCGGCAGTGTAGGGGACCATGTAGGGGAGCGGAAAGTAGCCGGCCGGGCTGGTGAGGTTGACGATATGGCCTCGCTTACGCGCCCGCATCTTGGGCGCAAGGGCCTGGCAGGCAGCGATCGCCGCTTTGAACGGAAGCTGGACGGGCGCGGTCGCCTCTTCGGCCGACATGTGATGCATCGGTTTGAACGTTCCCGAGCCCACGTTGTTGACCAGAATGTCGATGGGCCCGAGAGAGGCTTCGATGTTCGGCAGCGTGGCCAGAAGTTGGTCCGTATCGCCCAAATCGCATCCGAACGCCTGCGCCGTGCCACCGGATTGGCGAATGGATTCCGCGGCGTCTTCCAGCCGCTCACTGGGTCGTGCGATCAAGGCTACCTGGCAACCGGCTTTTGCCAATGCTTCGGCGATCGCTTTGCCGATCCCGGAAGAGGCACCCGTCACCACGGCATTCCAACCCGATATATTTTTCAATGAGGTGCTCCTGAAACATCATTGCCAAAGGCATACCGACATCCTGTTCCTTTCGATCGGAACTTTCGGCAAAGACGTGTGGTTGAGGCTGATGCGTCCAGTATAGCTCATCCGCTCGGGTGGGGCGATACCGAGACCCGACACCCTCGAATCCGGCCCTCCAGGTGCCGTCGAAGCCCGCGTGACTCCAACTGCTAGGGGATTGTCGGTTCCCGATGGTAGACTTTCGTTGATTCCAGTCCATATCGAACACCGGAGCATTGGTTTGCGAAGTCCCCCTGTGTCTCCCAGCGATAGGGTGCGTCGGCGCGGCATGATTCTCGTCGTGACGCTCGCTTTGTTGATTGCCGGCTGTGCGAAGCGCTCGATCGAGACCCCGATCCCGAGCGACCATTGGCCCGAACCGCCCAGCCAGGCGCCACGACGGTTGATGTTGATGTTACCGGGGTACCAGGACAGCGAGGCGCACTTTCGCCGCAACGGCTTTTTCGATTTGGTGGCTCGGCAACCCGAGGGTTTTCGCGATTGGCAATTGATCGCGCTCGATTCTCATGTGGGCTATTTCCAAACCGGTACCATGCCTCAACGTATCGAAAACGAAGTCATGAAGGCCTATCCCGACATTCCCGTCACGCTTCTCGGCGTGTCTTTCGGTGGATTTGGGGCGCTGTATTTGGCCCGTGCTTTCCCCGATCGGGTGGACGAATTGGTATTGTTCGCTCCGTTTCTCGGCCGCCGCGACTTTTTGAAACGCCTGCACATGGAAGGCCTGAGTGAGTTTCAACCGCGTGATCGCTTGGAGCGTGAGCTGTTGGACAATTGGCGTTTTCTGCTCGAGGACTCACGGAGAACCGGCGTCGAGATCCACATTCTCCACGGAGAATCCGATCGCCTGGCGCCCGCCGTCGAGCTTCTGGCTCCGAAGGCGCCCCATATCAAGGTGACAACTCGCCCAGGAGGACACAAGTGGAAGATCTGGCACGGGTTGTTCGAGGCTTGGTTGCGCGATCGGAAGCCGCAACATGTTCCGGCTCCTGAGAGACCTTGATCGATGACCAGAGCATGGAGTGGCATGGCCGAAGGACCATGCCGAGAGCCAAACGGATGCAGGTCGTGGGGTTCGGCTCGGCTTAGGGCAAGCCCATCCAAACGAAAGCCATCCCGTGGAATGAGGCCGGTCCATTCGTTGGATGGGCGCCGGTTGGGATCAGGAGTTCACCTCGTCCGTCATCGCCTTCGAAATGTAGGTCATCAGCTCGCTGTCCATGTTGAATCCGTATTGAGCCGCCACGTTGGGATTCTCCCGATACATGTGGCCGAGCGACGCTTCGATGCCTTTGTTCCCGCCCGTAAAGGCCTCGATCAGTTCTCGATACCGCCGGGTGAGGTTTTGGACTCGATCTGATTGGGCCGGGGTGCCCTTGGCCATTTCGTCTCGAAAAGAGGCGAACAGGTCCTGCCAATCTCGTTGGGCCTGTTCGAGGGCCTCCGGCCCCAATTTCTTGGCGCGCCGATCCAATTCCGCCAATTGCTCCTTGGTGTAGTACTTTTCGAACATCGTCATCACCTCGATGGTGTTCACGAGCTGGTCGACTGGAACTTCTTCCTGTCTCCGAAGGGCGTTGGCTACACGCTCCAGCCGGTGTTTCAGTCTGGTTTTCAGCTCGATCTCCTGGGATAGACGGTCGAGGTGCCGTTCGATGGCCTTGGCTGCCGAAAACTCGGGTCGCAGAAGGAGTTCACGGATTTCCTCTAGCGAAAACCCCTGCGATCTCAGCGATTTGATGCAGATCAAGCGGGTCAGGTCGGCCTTTCCATACAGGCGGTGACCCGATTCGGTTTTGGCACCGGGTTGCAACAGACCGATGTGGTCGTAGTGATGCAGAGTGCGCACCGTGAGCCCGGTATGGCGCGCCATGTCGCCAACTTTCCAGGGGAAAGGTCGCATGCAGGGGCCTCCATCGAAAACTCGGCGAATCTCACCGTCGCATTCGAGGTTAATTCCTGACGTCGCGTCAGGTTCAAGGACTTTTTTCGGGGCGTGTGGACCCTTGGTTTTCCGAAGAACGATCGACTGGCGCGCAAGGTCTTCGTGATGGCTCGGCACGACGCAAAACCAGCGGTCCGAGAAGGATGACTGCGGAGGGCAAGCTATTGGAGCGGAACACTTCTGGGGCAGAGACGAGTTCGTCGGTGTCTCATTCCTTGTAGGCGATGCAACTGATTTCCACGTTGTAAGGGGCGACCAGATCCTGGCCACCGATACAGGCGCGAGCCGGGAATTCGCCTTTGAAGTAGGTGGCGTAGACCTTGTTCATGGCGGCGTAGTCCTCGATGCGGCGCAGGTACACCGTGGCGCTCACGACATGCTCGAAGCCGTAACCGTGTCGCTCTAGAATCCGAGCGATGTTTTCCATGACCTGTCGCGTTTCCGCGGCGGGGTCTTCGGTTATTTTCTTGCCGTCCGGTGCGCGCCCCACCTGGCCGCTAACGTAAAGGGTGGGACCGGCTTTGCGAGCGGAACTGAACGGTAACTTGGTCGCAGCCTTTTCGCCGGCGAAAACGGATGGCACCGAACCGGCCATGAAAAACATCGAAATCACGGACATCATGAAGAAAAACCTCATCGCGGACTCCCTTGGTTTGGTGTATTTGCCTGAAAACTAGCACAATCCCCAAACAAATGCGATGATCGCGTCCTTCCCCGAACGCAGGTTTTCTGCAGGGTCGTGGTGACTCCGAGCTCCCGTTGAGTTGGGATGTCAATCGCCGGTGGGCACGACGCCAGCGGAAGCGATCATCAGGATGGTGGTTCGTTCCGGGGCCCTGGTCCGGTGGACCACGCCCCTCCGGACGCAAACACTTTGCTGCGGCTTCAGTTCGAAGGTGGGGCCGTTTTCGATTTCCACGTAGAACACCCCGTCGATACAGAGAAAGAATTCATCTTCGTTGTCGTGCTTGTGCCAGTGAAACTCACCCTTCACCACGCCAAGCCGCGCCACCGAATCGTTCACCTTGCAAAGCGTTTCGTTGTACCAGTCATCCCGGACACCGGCCTGGATCTCGTGGATGTCGATAAGCTCCTGAAAACCGTATTTCACGTCGGTCGTAATCGCATAGTCTTTGTCTTCGGGTTTCATGTTCATCCCTCTCGGGTGCGGTCGGATACCGTCACGTTGTCGTTCTCGATGATTTGGGTTTGTGTTCCGATTCTTTCACATTTGCGATCAGGTTTTTTTCAAACCGTGTCGAAAAAAGGGCAAACACGTCGTCGACTATGTGGAATCACACATCGGCAAGGGAAGGTGCCGCATGAGCGGCAGCATATCGAACTGACATCCCAGAACCCGGAACGGACGGAATCCATGACCCGTCCCTCGACGTTCCCGCAGGCTCCGCTGAAAACCCTTCCCACTTTCACCACGATACGAGAGGTTTCCCTAATGTTTATTGCAATTACCAAAACCTATTTCGACCCGGAAATCAAAGACCGCATCTCGAAAATGACCGAAGAATCGGCAACGTTGGTTCGTAGCCTGAAGGGCTTCGTTTCCCGCCGTACCCACCTGGCCACCGACGGCAGTCATTTCATGACCTACTGGGAATGGCAAACGAAAGAGGATCACGAAGCCTGTATGACGCATCCCGGTTGGGCAGAGTTCAATCGCGAGTGGGGTGAATTGACCGAGTCGGGCAAGTTGCGGTTCGAATTGAAGACCTACGAGACCATTGACGCCCTAACCATCTGATCCGACATCGGAGCATGCAAGGGTGCCCATCCGGCACCCTTCTCCAAGAAGTCGGGAAGATGCGGCTCCCTGATGGGCACTCGCCACCGGGGCTGCTTCCCCGGTCGGGGCCTACTGCGATAGATAGCGTTACAAAAAACGACCCGTATGGCTTTCCGGCACTGCCGCGACCTCTTTCGGCGTGCCGATGGCCATGATTCGGCCGCCTTTGTGCCCGCCGTCGGGACCCGGGACGATGACGTGGTCGGCGGATTTGATCAAGTCCAGATTGCGGGCGATCATGATCACGCTGTGGCCGGATTCGACCAGACGGTTGGGGCACTCCAGCAGCCGCTCGATATCGGCGATGTGACGGCCGCGATTGGTCACCTCGAGCGTGTCCTGGTTGTCGTGCAACGTGCCCAGGCGAAGGGACTGTGGTGTCGGATGCCCGGCATAGCCGAGACAACAGGAGCGGGGAGGCGCTCTGCCGCACTTGGCGCGTACGGCAGGCAGCGTGGTTCTTGGCCGATTAGGAGCGTGGCGGGTAGGTGCCCTTCAAAGAGATGATGTAGTTCACCGAGAGGGTGGCCATATAGTTTTGATGAGCCAGGCCTTTTCCCGTGTTGCCCACCGTGTCGTCCGGAAAATCCTGAAGCCTGTCACCCTGGGTCTCGGGTTCATAAAAAACACCGTCCACCTTTGCAAGCACGGTGGTCGAAGGGGTCGTGAGGTTCGCGGTGTTTGTACTGCCCTGCATGGGGTGGTTGTGATTTGGCATTTCTGCGTCCGTCAACACGACGGTCGGTTCACCTGCTCTCGAGCCGAGCGGGCGATTGGTCAACGGTGGTCCCGCAATGGGAGGCCCCGACCCGAAATGGAGTGGTATCCTGCCGCGAAAGTCGGGCAGGCCGAAACTGGTGCGGCCGTCGCCCCCATAGAGGGTGCCCAATAAAGAAAACAAAGCCTGGTTTTGCGCGACCCCAAGCAACTGCCCATCACAGATGGCCCAATTCACTGGGGCATAGTTTCCGGCAAAGATTCTGATTTCGCCCAAAAACGATTCACTCATGGAAATGCTCCTCGAAATAGTTGGTTACCGATCCGGAGTGGGGGAGAACCGGCCGGTACGATAATGGGACCCGACAAACGCTGGGGGTCGGATTGCAGGCAAGACACGGGACGAGAACCGAAGGCCAGACCAGGACCCTTTCACGTGAGCTGGGAGTTGGCTTCCGGTGGTCGCGATGGCGGCCTATGAGCGTGAAGGGAAAATACCGATGATGGCGATGCAGAACCTCAGTGGCAAATAGGGTTGCATGTTGTAGTGGGATTGGGTGGCCCCTGCTGTGGCCAGGGCGGATTGGTTCATATCCACGATTTGGGTTGAATCGTCTTTTTCCTTGTAAACCGGAACGCCGGGTCCAGCCGGTGTTTGAAAGATGGAGACATAGCTTCCGGTGGGCGCATCCGTATCCGAGAGATCCTGCTCGGCCCTGGCGGTATGGGTATGCTGGGGCAATTGGCTTGGTTGGAGCGTAATCTCTGACGCGCCATAGGCGTAACCTTGGCGCGAATAGGGCAGCGCCGGCCCCGTTCCGTTTCCCATGACCGCGCTGGCGTTGAGCGGTGGAAGCCTGAAATCGGTTCGGCCATCACCACCGTACAGGGTCCCGATAATCGCGTATAAAGTCGAGAATTGACCGATCTGAAGATATTGCCCGTCACAGCTCATCCAGCCTGCCGGGGCGTAGGTATAGGGGAAGGTGCGGATTTCTCCGATGAATGGTTCTGACATCCTGTTCCTCCTGACTCAGGCAAGGTTCCGTTACAGATATTGCGATGCAGTGGGCAAAGGCCAACCGGGTACCATCGCCCTTGACGTTCATGGATCCAGGACTAATCCCGGGGCGGATAATAGCCGAGAAGCGCGATGCAGTAATTCACGGTTTGATAGGGTTGCATGTTGTTGTGAGGGGAGCCGCCGCCAGTGGATGTCGTGCTGCCCGATGCCATGTTGACCAGGTTGGCGGCGATCGAATAAGCGGAATTGCCGGCAATCGCCAACATTCTCGTGTTGGTGATCGCAAATTGGTCGGCCTGTGCGTCTATCGCGCTGAACGCATGGGTGTGCGCCGGCATGGTGGCATGGGTCAGGGTCACCTCTTCTAGGCCGCCGTAAGCACCGACGTCGTACCCGAGTCCGGTGTGAATTGGGGTTCTGCCGCGCAGATCAGGCAGGGCGAAGTTCGTGCGCCCGTCGCCGCCGAATTGGGTGCCGATAAGTGAAAACAGTGCCGTATTGTCGTTGATGGGCAACAAGTCACCGTTGCAAAATGCCCAACCCCTCGGCGCGAAATTGAAGCCGAATGGCCTGATTTCACCCAAGTATGGTTCCCCCATGTCCAACCTCCAAATCTCTGTGATGTCGACCTTTCTGTCGTGTTGGGTGTTGCTCGCCCGAAGGCTGCCGAATCTGTGCATGACCGGATGTTCCAAACCCGGACTGTCGAAATGCTGGCTTCCCGTGGAAAGGGCCGTGCACCCTCCAGCGAATATCCCGGAGACCGACGTGAACGACGATGGTAGTTGTGGTGAAATAGGGTGCCTGCAGCAGGTGTCGGCTTCGAAACGTGGTGTGGTGGGACACACCACTCCCGATGCACGCGTCACCCAACTCCACAAACCCACCGAATCCCGAAACCATCGGGATGATCGGGGGAACATACCTATGACGTTTTCAGGGTCAGCGAAAATTGCTGAAGAAATGGAAATAATGCCAAGTTATCTGTCTTTAGAAAAACATGGCAAGATGCAAGATGGTGTTTGGTTGTTAAATTTGAGAAAAGTGGAAAGATGATAACACGGAAGCAGAGTCAGTGTGACTGAGTATTTATTAGTTTTCGCCTTGATGGCCCAACTGGCCGTGGCGTGCAGAATTTTCATCGCGGTGGTGCCGGACTTTTCTCGGGAATGAGGTATGTTCTCTCTGAGGCTGTCATTGCCATTCAAGCGGTCCTCACGCGCCCGAGGACTCCAGTGCCGCATTGACTTCACGCAACGGCGCTACGAATTGGTTGCGCTGCGCTTCGTTCATCCAAGTGGATTGCGCGAGGGACATGCGCTGTACCTGCTCAGCAATCAGGTGGGCGAGACCGGTCATCAAATGGGACCAAACCTATCTCGACCTGTCGAAGGCGGTCGTGGCTGTCGACAGAGAAGCGACCACCGTATCCTGGCTGGATCAGTCCGATCTTCCCCCTGTCGCGACCTGACCCGCCTGCGGGAGCCTTTTCCATGTACGTGCCCGGTCGGATTCGAGGCGGTTGTCACTCGTTTCCGGCCAATGCCGTCTCGAGCCGTTTCTGCGCATCCCGGGTCAGGAAATGGCTGTCTCCCAGGTAATCGGCGAGCGCTCGATGTGCGTTGCGAAGCAGTGGTTCGGCTTCTTTCTTTTTTCCGAGTCGAAACAGGGTTTCGCCCATGATGCTTTCCGCCACGCGATGGAACTCGTGTTTGGCGGGAAGTGTTTCGTTTTGGATGGCGATCGCTTCCCGAACGTGCGACAGCGCCTTCTCCGCATTACCGGTTTCCAAGGTCAATTCGGCCAGGTCCAAGAGGGGAGGCGCCAGTGTGTGGTGATTCGCCCCGAACCGATCTCGTCTCATGGTCAGTGCCTCGCGCAATTGGTGTTCCGCTTCGGCGTGGTTTCCGCGAAGGCGCAACAGGCGCGCCTGCTGAATTCGGGTTTCGGACCCGTCGCGAATGTTCCCGGTTCGTTCGACGATGTTCAGGGCTCGCTCCAGCAGCGGTTTGGCGGAAGCTCGGTCGCCTTGCAGCAAAGAGGTGCAAGCCAGGCCGGTTCGGAGCGCGATAAATTCTTCGTGGTCTTTTGGGAAGATGGATTCGGCGAGGGTGATCGCCTTGTGGAAGTGTGAAGCCGATCGATCCAGCTCGCCGCGTCTTCGATACAAGTTGCCGATTTTGATGTGGTTTCGGATCACGCGAATGTGTTTCTCGCCGAGGGCCTTGCGGAAGATCTCGCCGGCCTCGTGAAACAGGTCCTCCGTCTCCCCATACTCGCCGCGCGTGTAGAGGATGGCGCCCAGGCCTTCCATGCTGGCGGCCACGTAGGGGTGATGCGTGCCGACGACCTTCCGAAACATGAGATAGGCTTCGCGGTACAACGCCTCGGCGGCCTCGAAATCGCCCTTGACGTGATGGAGCACGGCCAGGTTGAACGTACTGACGGCCACCTTGGGATGTTCGTCCCCATAGAGTTCGCGACGCAATTCGAGGGCTTTGCGGTACATCGGCTCGGCCTCTGCATATTTGCCCTGGGTTTTCAGGAGCAGGGCCAGGTTGTTGTAGGTCGAAGAAACCAGGGGATGCTTTTCTCCCAAAACCTCCTTGCGAATGGCGAGGCCTTTTCTTTGGAGGGCCTCGGCCCCGGCGTGATCGCCCTTGATCTGAAGGACCATCGCCAGGTTGTTGCTGAGGGTGGTGTAGGTCATGTGTTTTTCTCCCAAGGTTTCGGCGGCGATGGCCAGGGCGCGTCGATAGAAATTCTCGGCGCCTGTATAGTCGCCCTTGGTTTTGAAGAGAAGGCCGAGGTGATTGAGGACGTTGACGATTTCGGGATGTTTTTCACCCAATCGCGATATCTGGATTGCCATGGCCTGGCGATACAGGTCTTCGGCGGCCGGGTAGGTTCCGTTGGAATGCAGCAGCGAACCCAAGTGCACCAGGGTCGCCGCCACTTGGGGGTGATCCTCACCCAAAAGGTCCCGGGCCAGGTCCAAAGCTTGTCGCAAAGGTGGTTCCGCGCTCGCATAGTCGCCCATTGCCTCGAAAAGCAGGCCCTTTTGGGCGAGGCAGGCGATGTAGTTGGGGTGACGATCCCCGAAGAGCTGGTAAGTCAGGCGCTCGGATTGCTCGTAGGCGCTTCCGGCCGCTTCGAATTGGCCCTTGAACTGGTATTGATTGCCCAGGGAGGCCAGGGTTCGTGCCACCTCGGAATGTTCCGGACCCAAGTGCTCTTTTTGGAGGTCCAACAGGATGCGGAGCTCGTCGATGGCGCTTTCGTAATTGCCCAAAGCCGATTCCAGTTCCGCACGATCCCTGCGAAGCCGTAGCCGCTCGACGATCGTCAGTGCAGAAAGCCCGTCGACCGCCTGGGCGTAGTGCGCCTTGGCGCGAACGTAGTTACCCGCCAGGAACCATTGCTTGCCGTAGGCGTGGGCCAGGCGGGCATTTCGGCCGGGGTCGAGATCGGTACCCGGCCGCTCGGTTTCGCCGAGTGCGTCCAGCCGCTCCCTGGCCTCCTCGTAGGCGCCGCGGGCCTGAAGGGTGCGGACCAGTTCGAGGTCCGTCAGGTAGGTGTCGGAGGCATCTCGATTCGACTTCGCCACGGCCCGCTCCAACAAATCCTGAGAGACCTCGTGACGGCCCAGCACGCGGTACAGCTTGCCCATGGTGGTCATCAGGCGGACCTGTACATCCGGTTGATGCTCCAGGGTTTCGTCGATCTGGCGGCGGCCGTTTTCCATGATCTCGAAGGTGTTGATTTCGCCTTCCCGGGACAGGTCGGGATCCACTTGCTCGAACAGCGACACAATAAAATCGGTGACGTGTTCCGCCGTCCGTTTCTCGCGGTTGGCCAGATCGCGTTCTTTGGTAAGCAGGGTTCGCTGACGCTGGGCATACAGCGAAAACAGGAGCAGAAACATCGAGAGAAGGGTGCCCAAACCGACCGGCCACGGGTTCCGCCGGATGAACTTGCGGAACCGGTACATGCGGGTCGCCGTGCGGGCCATGACGGGCAGACCGAGCAGGTAGGCCCGAATATCCGCGGCGAGGGCTTCCACGCTGGCATACCGTTGATCCGGTTCCCGGGCGAGGGCCTTCAGCACGATGTTGTCCAGATCACCCCGCAATTGGCTGGAGAAATCTCGGACCAGGACTGAGGTTTCGATTTCGGTCGTGCTTGGTCTTTGGACGACCGTTTCGTCCATGGTGCGCATGATTTCGACCAGGTTGTGGGTCTCGAAATGAATGGGGCGCCGGCCCGTCAGCATTTCGTAGAGCAGGACACCCAGGCTGTAGACGTCGGAGGCTGCGCCGATCCGCAATCCCTTGATCTGCTCTGGTGAGGCGTACTCGGGTGTCATCATCCGGTCCACGTTGGCCGTGACCGTAAATTGTTCGCCCGTTTCCGGATTCAGGGTGGTGGCGATGCCGAAGTCCAGCAATTTGGGATCGCCGTCGGGCATGACCATGATGTTGCGGGGCTTCAAATCCCGGTGTATCACCATGTGTTGGTGGGCATGGCTCAACGCGTCACATATTTTCAGGAACAGGTGCAGGCGGGCTTTCAGGTCGGGATTGACGCGTTTCAGGTAGTCCGAGAGCGTTTGGCCCTCCACGTATTCGATGGCCAGCCAGGGTTGGCCACTGGGCATCACGCCGGCATCGATGAGATGGGCGATATTGGGGTGGTGGAGACCCGAGAGGATCTTGCACTCTTTCTGAAACAGCGCGGCCGCGTTGGGGTTCCAGGTGAACAGCGCCTTGAGGGCGACTTTCAGATCCAAGTCGTCGACCCGCTTGGCGAGGTAGACGTTGCCCATGCCGCCCCTGGCCAACTTTCTTTCGATTTGAAAGGGGCCACAGCGGGTTCCGGGTCCCAGTTCCGCGTGGTAACGCACGAGGTCGCCCGGGGCGGAGGAAGGCTGGTCGCCATCCGTTTCACGCGAATCCGGTTCGTTTCTCGATATGGATTCTCCGGAGGAGGGCTCGCCGCGTTCGTTTTGGGCGAGCTCCAGCAATTTCGCCAGACGGGCCCCCAAGGCCGGATCCTCGTCGGCGGTGGTCTCGATCATCCACCGCACCAAGGCCTCGGAACGACCTCTTCGCAAAAGTTCGGCGAGTTCCTTGGCCTGTCGCTGGTCTCGCGGCGGTTGAGGTGGTGGGTCGTCGTGGCAAGGGTGGATCATCGTGCCTCACGTCCGCAGGGGAGCGGTCCTCGGTGCTCTGTTTTTGGTTCTATTACCTGAATATAGAGAACGGAAGGGTTCTCCCCCAAGTATTTTCTATCGAGGCGAAGGACCACGAAGGAGGGACGGCGCGCTGAAACCACCTCGGGAATTCTTCTCTAAAAACCGCAAACGCGGAATAGCGGCGGTGCGGCGGCGGTGTCAGAATGAGGTCATCGCGAGAACGAGGTTACCGGCACCATGGTCCACAAACCGTCTACCCTGGATGATTACCACCAACGCATCAACCGCGTGCGGCTGTACATTCAGGATCATTTAGATCAACCCCTTCAATTGGAGACGTTGGCACGATTGGCGTGCCTGTCGCCGTACCACTTTCACCGCATGTTCGCCGCGTTCTGCGGCGAATCCCTGAACGCCCATATTCGGCGTTTGCGGTTGGAGCGTGCGGCCCTGCAACTGCGTCATACCCAACTCTCCATTACCGACATCGCCTATGCGGCGGGTTACGGCACACCGGCCGCCTTCACCAAGGCCTTTCGCCGCTTTTTCGGATTGGCACCTGCGAGTTATCGCCTGACCAACCGAATTCCGGCCGGGCCGGAGCCCCCCGCATGGTGCGAACACGAAAGGAAACTGACCATGGATCACAAAATCGTAGAGCGCGAACCCCAACGCGTCGCCTTCGTACGCAAAACCGGACCCTACGGCGAAGTCGCTTCCCTGGCTTGGGGCGTTCTGATGAAGTTCGCCTACGGCCAGCAAGTTATCGGCGAGTCCTCCGAGATGTTCGGTATCAGCCACGACAGCCCCAAAATCACCGAGGCCGACAAACTTCGCTACGATGCCTGCCTGACCGTGTCCGACACGGTGGAGGCCAATGGCGAAGTGGGTATTCAAACTTTGCCCGGCGGCCGTTACGCGGTATTCGTGCACAAGGGTGCCTACGAGCAATTCAGCCAGACCTACGACCTCATTTTCGGTCGGTGGTTGCCGGAAAGTGGGGAGACCCTTCGCGACGCCCCCTGCCTGGAGCGCTATCTCAACCGTGATCCCCGGCGCACCAAGGTGGAAAACCTGAGAACGGAAATCTTCGTGCCGATCGATTGAGCCTGGCTCCGATTTCGAAATCAGGTGTCCGAGTCCGCGTCGGGCTCGGGCGCCTGCTTTCGATCCTGTCGTTCAGGCTGGGCCTTTCCGAGAATCCTGGATAAAAAAGCCTTGCCGGCAGCAGCCCGGAATCGTCTCCAAAATTCGCGCTTCTGTTGGTGAGCCTGTGCCCATACGCGGGGAACCGCTTCTGGTACCTCGCGCATGGGCGCAATTCCGTTCCATGCCTGCCTGGGTTTGGTATGGTGAAGCCGTCGGAATGGCTGGCTAGCCGAACCGTCGAGGGTGCCACCGCTCGCAGCCGGTGATGGTTCGAGAGCCAACAATGGAGCGATGATTCGGGTATGACGAACCAAATCACGACGATCACCACCCCTTTCTCTTTTGGGGTTTCCGTGAATTGTTACCTCGTGGAATCGGGTGACCGGTTCGTGTTGATCGATACGGGCATGCCCAAAAGGCGAAAACAGATCGAAGCGGCGCTGGAAGAAGCGGGCTGCCGGCCTGGCGCTTTGACACTCATCGTGCTGACCCATGGAGACATCGACCATTGCGGCAATGCACGATATTTCCGGGAACGGTACGGCAGCCGCATCGCGATGCACCGCGAAGATGTCGGCATGGTGGAAGCGGGCCAGTTCTTTTCGAGCAGGAAAAAACGCAACGCGCTGCTGACGTGGATGATGAACTCCTTTTTCGCGCTGTCGCCCCGAGATCGCTTCACCCCCGACCTCCTCCTCGACGACGGAGACGATCTCTCGGAATATGGGTTGGCTGCACGGATCGTCGGGCTCCCGGGCCATTCGCGGGGCTCAATCGGAGTCCTCACGGCCGCGGGAGAATTGTTTTGCGGCGACCTTTTGGCCAATACCGATCGGCCGGAGCTCTGGTCGATCATGGACGACGCTGTCGCTGCACGGGCCAGCGTGATCAAACTCGAGAGCCTCGCAATCGAGCAGGTCTTTCCTGGCCACGGGAGCCCCTTCCCGTGGGCCTCCTTTCGCGAGGACTGATGCCACGGCGGCATCGACGGTCTGGTGGGCGCTCTGTTGGGGACAGGCAGATGGGAGTTCCTGAAATGATGGGAGTTATCGGGCGTCTGTAATTTCGCGGGAGAAACTGGCCGGGCTTGGCAGGTTCAAGGCGTACGAGCGATCCGATTCGGTCGGTTCAGGAGCCGCGCCCGTTCCGTTCCCGTTCAAGCGGGGGCAGGTAGATGGCGGTTCAAGCGGGGACAGGCAGATGGGAGGGCCTGGAATGATGGGAGTTATTGGGCTTCTGTAATTTCGCGGGAGAAACTGGCCGGGTTTGGCAAGTTCATGGCGTCCGAGCGATCCGATTTGGTGGGTTCTGGTGCCGTGCCCGTTCCGTTCAAGCGGGGACAGGCAGATGGGGGAGAATGCGGTTCAAGCGGGGACAGGCAGATGGGAGTACCTGAAATGATAGGAGTTATCTCGCTCGAGTAGGTTCTGCCTGGGAACTGGCCGGGCCACGAGGACCCGGCCAGTGGGGCCTCACGCCCTAGGGTTGCGGTAGAGCAACGGGATTCATGAGGTAGCGTTGCAGTTTGACGATCCACCAGTAATCGTCGGTGGGATCGGCTTCCGTGGGACCGCTGGGCGGCGTGCCCTGTGTGCTGGTGCCCACTCCGGCACCGAACAGCACGGCGATGACACCGGCATCGGCGGTTTCCTGCATGTGATCGCGCCAGGTGACGCGGTTACCCTCGCGGCTGACCTTTGCGTCGCCGCCTTGGTTGCGGCTGAAGAAGTCCAAACGGGCCCCTTCGGTGCTGAAGGTGTCCCCGAGGAAGAAGGTGCCCGCCGAGTCCTCCCAGCGCTGGTGCTGGTTGCTCAACGGCGTGTAGCGACCGTTCTCGGCGTAGGGATTGTCGGCTTCGCTGGTGTTGATGTGACCCACCGGAATCTGCCACAGGATGACCGGCAATTGGGCGGTCTCCCTCATCGCTCGACAGAAGATCAGGTAGTTCATCCAATGGTCGGCATTCCAAAACCAGATCGAAGCTTCCGGGTTTTGTGCGGCGCCGTTGTTCTGACCGACGGCATCGAGCCCGTATTTGTCGATCGAGACGAAATCGGCCTGATAACTGGCGACGCCCGAGTTCAGGTAGTATTGGGTGATGGCCGCGGCCTCGTTGTAGATGTTGGCGCGGCCCGCCTCGAAGCCTTCGGTATCGGTCTTGTGGATGAGCCCGCTGCCGGGAATGGGCGTGCCCGTGTGCCCGCCGGGCGGAGAGGCCCACAGGTTGAATTGCCAACCCATGATGGTGTCGGGCGTGTGCTTGCGAATCAAGTAGTTGACGGACTCGACGAAACCGCGAATCGAGGCCGGGAAATCGGGATCTTCTCCGCGAACGAGTATCGGCTCGCCGTCACGGTCGTCGGTGGTGTATGCCGCGTCGGTGCGCGTGGCGACGCCAGGCCCGGCGTCGGGGAAGGCGAGAGGATCGGGGTTTTCCCGGTTTTGGGCCATGTAGCCGATGAAATCGGGCTCCAGCAACATGCCGATCGGCCAACCGTCCGCTTCTTCGGCGATGATGTCGAGCGCCAATTTGAGGTCGCGGTAGTAGCCGGCCATGTATTCGGGATCTTGCAGGTGGGCTTTGTCGGTCTCGTAGCTTTCGCCGCCGTCGGGCACGTTGTAGTAGATGAAAAACGGGATGATGCCCAGTTTCTGGCTTTCGCGGATATACCGCCTCGCACGATCTCCTGGCACGTTTGTCCAAGTAACCCAGCCGTTTACGGGGCCGCCGTTGAGGTAGATGTAGCGGATGTCCACGCGGCGGTTGCGGTCGCCCTCGTCGAAGTTTCGGAAGAAGGAGAGATGGGAATTGCTGTCCTCGCTCACCGAACCGACAGCCAAGTACCCTGGCAGGCCAGGCATGGACCCGTCGGTCTCCCGCACGGCAATCCCGATGTGGCGCACGCCGCCGCTGGCTTCTTCGATGCGAATCCCGGCGAATCCGGCAGCGCGCGGTGTGAGAACGAGGCGGTGGTCGGCCTCGATGCGCACGCCCAGCACGTCGGCGTTACTGGTCACCGCCGTGAACGCCTCGGGCGTCTCGCCATTGGTGAGGCTCAAGCTAAAGCCGGTTTCTCCCTGGCCGTCGATGCGCGTGAAGGTGGCGTCGTCATCCACGCCCTCGAGACCGATGAAGGCCGTTGGCGTGCCGCCACCACCTCCGCCGCCGATTTCGTAGCGAACGTCGCAGGTGCTGTCGTTGAGGGTGCAGTCGGTGACGGATTGGCTGAAGGTGCCCGTGGCGCCGAAGCCCAAGGTGACCGAGGCGCCTGGCGCGATTTGGCCGTTCCAGTCCAGATGGGTCACGACGTAGACCGGGCCTGGATCGACCCGCAAAGTTCCGTTCCAAAGTTGGGTGATTTGGGGTTCGAAGCCGAAGCCCAGTTCCCAGCCTTCGATGGCTTCGGGCCCCGGATTGGTGATTCGGACGTCCGCGTTGAAACCGTTGTCCCAGCTTGATGTGCGGACGAAGGTGACGATCACCTGGTCTTGCCCGCCGTCAGCGCCATCGGAACCGTCGCCGCCATCGCCGCCATCGGAACCGTCGCTCCCATCGGAACCGTCAGAGCCGTCGGAACCGTCGCTACCATCGCTGCCGTCGGAGCCATCAGAACCGTCGCCACCATCGGAGCCGTCGCTCCCATCGGAACCATCGGAACCATCGCCGCCGTCCGAACCGTCACCGCAACCGCCGGGACAGTTCCCCTGGAGTTGGAAATCTCGAGGCGCCGAAAGCGGATCTTCCGCCCGTTTCTTTCCGATGAAGCCGATGCTGACCGTTTGGCCGGGCTGCAGGTCCGGTGACCAACTCGGTCCGGTTACTATCCAGGTCTGCCCCTGGCTTCCCGCGATTTGGCCGTTCCAGATACTTTCGATTGCGTGGTCCAGCGCGAAGCTGAGCTCCCACTGCTGCAGGGGTTGCTCACCCCGGTACGTGATTTGGATTTCTCCTTGGAAGCCCGTGGACCAGGGGCTTCCGACCGTCGTGTATTCAATGTCCGCGGGCACGGCGGCCAGGGAAGGAAGAACGGCAACGATGAGTGACAAAAGAAGCCCGGTCCCGCATCGTGGGCGGGCAGTAAAGCGTCGGTTCGGGTCCCGACGAATCTTCGAGAAGCACATTTCTCTCACCTTTTTTGGGGCGCCACGGTAGTCGGACGCCATTCAGTCATGAGTGTTGATTTCGAGCGAGCGAGTTCGGCCGGGAACGCCGCGCCATTTCGCTCGTGGACGCCGCTCGCGGTTCCTTGTGTCAGGCACTCTCCTCAGACCGGTCGGGACCTGGGTCGAACCGGTTTGCCGGACCGCGAAACCTCGTCCATCCCGACCGTGGGGCTCGACCGCGACGTCGAAGTCCAGGGCGGGGAGGTGGGATTCAGAAGGCAGGAACGCGATACCCGTCAAGCGATGTCGATCATGACGACCTCCAGAATATGTTTTTTAGCGTGCGTAAAAAGTGATCTGGGCGACACGAGCCCTTGGTTTGGTTCGGCTTGTCCTTCTCCATGCGAGCGATGTGGGATACATTGGGGTGTATAGAACAAGCCAGGCAGGAGTGAAGTGGCCGGGAGTGAAAAGATTCACGGGGGCAGTATATCGAGTTTTGTTTATTAATTCAGTGACTAAACTAACTTAGTTTCCTTTTTGCCTTCCACGAGGCATGTTCTCCCTACCTGACCCATCTGGCTGCTCTGCCACTTGTTGTCATCCATCTCTCCTGCACAAGGGTCGCGGTGGCAAAAAAATCGAGGTGGTGCCGCACGGGAGGGCACCGTGCAACGACGCCCTGCTGGTCGGCGAGCGACGGTGCCGGACAGGTGGGAGAGCAACGGGTCCTGACCCCTTGCAGGAAGCCAAAGAGGGAGAACCGACTTCCCAGCGACACCACCTCGTAAATGCACTACCGGATCATTTCCTGAGAAATCGAGGTGGTACCTCGAATCCTCATGAGAGACCCGTCCCGGGAGGGGAACTATGTTTAATGAAATGTCAGCCGATTCCCGCAAGCGTGAGACCCATCACCACCGCGGGGAACCGGGCTCCTCCGTCGGGCAAAACGGCCCTACGCTACTCGTGGTGGCGGTTGTCCCGACGCGGTTCCGGCGAGAGCCGACGGGAATCGTCCCGGCGCGAAACGCGGCCTCGCGGGCTTCGAAACCTGTAATGCCGAGCCGGATTCCTGTGAAGAAAAGGGTGTTTTCCACGTCCTTTTTCTCAATAATCGAGCATGGACATCAACACAGCGGAAAGGTCGTCAATCGGTGAGTGGAACTCTGAAACGCGAGCGGAAAGCCTTCGATCTCTTAATGGAAATCCTTGCTTTGGAGCAAGACCGGCGGGTTGCCGTTCTTTCCGAGAAATGCGGCGACGATCGGGAACTGTTCGAATTGGTTCGGGCTCGCCTGGCCGTCGAGGAGGAACTGGACTTCTCCATGTTGCTCGGCGATCAACCACCCGAGCGCCTGGGGAACTATCGCATCCTGGGGGTTCTCGGAGAGGGAGGCATGGGCCTCATCTACGAAGCCGTGCGGGAAGACGAAACCGCGTTGCCGGTCGCCATCAAGATTCTCCGTCGCCATTTGGAGTCTTCGGTCCACGCCCGCCGGTTCGTGATGGAGCGGCGCATACTGGGACAGCTCAAGCATCCCCACATTTGCCAAATCTACGACAGTAACCTCACGCCGGCGGGGCAACCCTATTTCGTGATGGAGCGAATTCGGGGCGAGCATCTGGATGTTCACTGCGTTCGATTCGGACTCGATCTGAACCAGCGATTGGATCTGTTTTTAAAAATCTGCGACGCGGTTGCCTTTGCGCACAAAAAGCTCGTGATTCATCGTGATTTGAAGCCGGCGAACATCCTCGTCGATCAACACGGGATGCCGAAGCTGCTGGATTTTGGCATCGCCAGCCTGATCGATCCCGAAACGGGTTACCAACAAGCCGTGACCGAGGCCGCGGGGCGGGTGCTCACCCCACTTTATGCCAGCCCCGAGCAATTGCGTTCCCAACCGCTTTCCACCGCCTCGGACATCTTCACCCTGGGGATCCTGCTTTGCGAAATGATCACGGGTTGCAGGCCCTTTCACCGTTCGGAAGGCTCACCCCTCGAACTGCTCGAACGCATGAATGGTGGGCCGGCCCCGCTCGCCAGCTCCCTTCTGCGGTCGACCCTGCCGGCACAGGTGCCACCTTGGGGGTGGTTCGAACGGGATCGATCCGATGCCTACGATCCGGGTCCCGTCACCTGGGTGACGAAACTGCGTGGCGACCTGGACTGCATCGTGGGAAAGGCCCTGGCTTTCGACCCCGAGGACCGCTACCAGAGTGTGGCGGACCTGGCGGGAGACATCGTCCGCTACCAAAACGACGTGCCGATTCTGGCGCGTCCATCATCGTGGCGTTACCGTACTCGGTGCTTCGTGCGCCGCAACCGTCTGTCGGTGACCGCCGCGCTGTTTACGACGATGATGGCGGTGCTCTTCTCCGCGGCTCTCTACCGCCAGTGGCGGATGATCGACGAGGAACGCCGCATCAACGCCCAAACCTCCCAATTCATCCAAGACATCTTCGTCGGCGCGGATCCGTTCGCGATGGAATCGACCGACCTTTCGGTGGAGTTCCTGTTGGAAAACGCCTCCAACAACCTCGAGGAAGCTTTTGGCGATCGGCCCGAGATGCAGGCCCGGTTGGCTTCGGTCCTGGGCTTGATCAATCGGCAGATGGGGTTTCTGGAAACGGCCGAGCCCTTGCTGGCGCGAGCCTACAGATTGGAACGCGAACGTCACGGCGTCCGACATCCCGTGCCGATCAAGGCCGGTATGGAGTTGGGTCTGCTGTATTTGGAGCAGGGAAGGGTGGAAGAGGCGATACCGCTCCTGACCGCGGCTGAATCCTTTTTCGAAGAAGCGCCAACGAACGCGGCGGGCAGAGATTACGCCAAGGCGCTCATCAATCGCGGCAGGGCCGACCTCGAGCTGGGTCGCTGGAAGGCCGTGGAGGCCCGTATCCGGAAGGCCCGATCGATTTTGGATACCATCGAGCCCGTGGATGTGGAGGACATCTCCGAGGTCAACAACCTGTGGGGCATCCTGCTCTTTCAGACGAACCGGCTTGCCGAGGCCGAGGAGGTCTTTCGACAGAATGTGTTGCTGTGGAAGCGGCACCGAGGGGCGGAGCATCTCATGACCATTTCGGCGCAATCCAACCTGGCCAACGTCTATTCGAAGCTCGGCGCGTACGACAAGGCGTTGGATGTGACGGCCCAGTCGATTCGCATCGCGCGTACGCGGCTCGGATCCAAACATCCGACGTTGGCCGGTCTGCTCGTCAGCCTTGGCAACCTTCATTTCAAGGCCGATCATCATGAGGCGAGCCGGGTGGCCTTCGAGGAAGCGCTGGCGATTCGCCGGGAACGTCTTGGCGAAGATCATCCCAAAACCACCACGATCAAAAACAACCTGGCTGCCGTCCTGCAGCACGATGGTGACCTTTTCGGATCGCGCGAATACTATCGCGAAGTGCTTCAGGATTGGACCGCGAGCCGCGGGGAGCAACATCCCGACACCGAGCTCGCCCTCAGGAATTTGGCGTTTTCCGAACTCATGATCGGGAATCCGGAAACCTCGGCGCGGTTGGCGGCCCGAGCCGTCGCGGCCGGTGCCGCCTTTGGTGAAACCGATCCGGTGCCCGGCGCCAAGGCCTACCTATGGTTGGGGCGCGCACTCCTCGAGAGTCACGAGTACGACGAAGCGGCGCGGGCTCTGGACAGGTCTCGATCCTTGTTTCGGTCGTCCACCAACCACGGCACGAGCCGCGACAGGCCCCTGTTGGAATTGGCGCGCCTTCGTTACGCCATGGGAAACCTGACCGAGAGTGCCGATCGCGCACGCCTCGTTTTGCATCTCAACCGGAACCGAACGCGGGGATTACGCATGTCCCGGGCGAATGGACTGCTGGCTTCGATCGCGCTTTCTCGCGGCGACACGCTCGAGGCCGCCTGCTACCTGGGCATCGACACGACGGCGATTACCAGTTCGGCGTTGCCTTCTTTCGAAGATTACTATCACGATCTCTCGGTGGCGCGCTATCTGGCGGCGGTGGTGTCGGTGGATGCGGCGCGAGCCAGGCTCGTGGACAACCTGGAAAGAACCGCACGCCGCTATGGCGAGGAAACCCTTCCATGGTTCGAGGTTGCCAGTGTGCTCGCCCTTTACGAGAATCTGCGCGTGCCGTCGGATCTTCCGCTCGATCATTTGGCGGACCTGGTATCCTCGCACACGGAGCTTCCCGAACGGCACCGCATCGTGAGTCGAATCGAAGCGGTGAGGCTCCTGCGCCGTTACCTGACCCAACCTTCTACGCGCCATTGGCTCGCATTGAAGGCTTTCTGGCGTGGGGAGGATCGACAAGCTCCCCAATTCCGCGAAGTTCGGACCCTTTTCCAAAGGTACCTCGTTGCCGAACGCCTCAAGGATTTGGATGAATCCGCCTCCTGAACTCGTTTCCTGCATGGGACACAGGCCCCTCGAACCCTTCCCGTCCTCGGAGCCTCAGTCGATCTTTCGATCGCCCTCGATTCCATTCCTTTAGGAGATGGCACCATGAACGATTCGAATCCAGAACGGAAACCCATGGGTGATGAAGGCGACGTGACCTGTCTGTTGCGTCAATGGCAGGAGGAGGGTCGCGCCGTGTTCGATCGGTTGTGGCCGGCGGTCGCCGACGACCTGAAGCACATTTCCCTCAAATTGTTGTCCGAGTTCGTCGCGGGTGCGGGACCCGCGGCGACCATGTCGGCTACCGATCTGCTTCACGAGGCGTTCCCCAAGCTTTACCACTATCGCATCGGCCGGGAATTTCAAAACAGGGCCCAGTTTTTTGCGCTGGCCAAGTCGATCATGTTGCACATTCTCCTGAACTACCGGCGCAAGAAGTTTCGCGCGCAAGGCCATTTGGCGGCCGATGTGGAACTCGCCGATATCGCGGACGGAGAAGCCCTCAGCCTCGATTCGATCATGACCCTTCTGGAGGGATTGCGCAAACTGGCGACGATTGCGCCACGTCAGTCGCGCATCATTCACATGCGCTTTTACCAGGACATGTCGTTCAAGGGCATCATGGCCGAAATGGGTATGAGCCGATCTTCGGTGTACCTGGATCTCAAAGGGGGACTGCTCTTCCTGAAGCACTATCTCCAACAAAACGAGCACGCCGGCAACGCATCTCGCTCCCTGGAAGCCTAATTGCAAACCTGCGAGACGATCGAATGGGTGATATTTCCGAAAAAACTGATCGTTGTTGATTTCCGTGTTCGCGTCGTCCGTGTAAACTGTGGCCAAAATGTTCAAGGAGAAGTTCCATGGGCGTGATCGACCTTGCGACCGGGGAAACCCTGGCATTCATCGAAGCATCGGTGCCGAACGGATCGCGGCGGATTCTGGAAATCGGATGTGGCGCGGGCGAACTCGCTGCGGCGCTCGTCAATCGGGGTTACGATGTGGTAGCGCTCGACAGCCATCGAGACGCGGTGAAGGCGGCCCGGGCCAAAGGGGTTCGGGCGATCCAGGCATGTTGGCCTGATTGGGATGACGATCCCTTCGATGTCGTGTTATTTACCCGCTCACTGCACCATATCCACGATCTCCGACGATCCGTCGCCCGCGCTGCCGCGCTGTTGCGTGAGGACGGCGTGCTCATCGTGGAGGATTTCGCCTTTGCCGATGCGACGCCTTGGGCGGCAGCATGGTTCCAGCGCGAATTGCGCATGCTGGACGAGGCGGCACGGCTCGATCGGAAACGCGATACCTTCGGTGCGTCGTTGTTGGCGTCCGAGGACCCCATGGCCGCCTGGCACCAGGATCACGGGCACGACCTGCACACCGCATCGGCCATGGCCGCCGCCTTGGCCCAAACCTTCGAATCGGTCCGCGAGGCCAAGGCACCCTACCTCTACCGCTACCTCCTGCAAATGGTGGCCGACGACGCCCTAGGTTCGCGGCTCGTGTCCCTCTTCCTGGCCCAGGAGAAGGCGCTCGCCGAGCGCTTGGAGGACTTCGCGATCGGTCGGCGCTGGCTGGCCCGGAAACCTAAGAAGCAATCCACCTGAACGACGGCGCGGAGCCGGCTGGAAGGCACGGCCATCACGCACATTTCTTGGCGGGCGCATTTCGCCGAATCCTTCAATCGGAGAAGGCCAGCATCGCACCGATCGCGATCAGCGTCGCGCCGGCGATGCGGTTCAGCCACAGCGCCGATCTACCCTTTCGGAATCGACTGGCCGATGATGCCGCCAGGATGGCGAACAGGGTCGTAATCATCATGAAGAGCAACAGGAACCATGTGCCGAGCAGCACCAGTTGTGTGCGAATCGGGTAGTTCGGGTTCAGAAACGGCGGAAAGAAGGCCGCATAGAAGACCAGAGCCTTGGGATTGCACAGCGTCACGGCCAAGCCCTGGACGAACCGAGTCCCGTGCTTCGGCGGCTTGGCCGCGGTGGGCGAGACCGACGTTTCCGAACGGGATTGCAGCCAGATCTGGATGCCCAGAAAAGTGAGATAGATGGCGCCCACCCATTTGAGCACACCGAGGATCGGGTGCGCCTGCCCGAACAGCGAATCCAAGCCGGCCGCGCAGAGGCCGATATAGGTGGCGTGGGCGAGGGCTTCGCCGGCGATGGTGGGCCATGCGGCGCGGAGCCCGTCGGCCATGGCGTGGGAGACCACCAACCAGATGCTGGGGCCGGGTACGGCGATCAAAATCGCACTGGCCACTGTAAATCCCAGAATCGTCTGAAGTTCCATGTCTGCTCCTAGCGGTCCCGACGGGAGAGGGGACCGGCGGTTTGCAGTCATGTTAGGCGGTTGGGGGCGGTGGTTCTTGTACGCTATTGACCTTGCGATAGGCGCCGGGGCTGACGCCGAAGGTTTGTTTGAAGTGCCGGTGGAAATGGCTCTGATCGAAGAAGCCCAGGTCGTGCGCCACCTGGGCGATCGGTTGCCCGTTCGCCAAACGTCGCTTCCCCTCGAGAAGCCGCAGATGTCGTTGGTAGCCGTGTGGCGGTAGACCGTAGGCCTTCTTGAATGCTCGCACCAGGTAGTGCGGATGCAGGTCGACCGACTGGGCCAGCTGCCGGAGGGTCAGGTCCTCGTCGCGGTGGGCTTCCAAAAGTTCCCTCGCGTTTGCCACGGCGCGCGGTTCTCGTGCCGTGGCGGGGTGTGCTTCCGGGAGTGGCGCCGAGAGCGACGGAGCCAGGGTGGCCAAGGCCTCCAGGAACAAGGTGTCACAGGTCAATTGCGAGGCTTCGCGATCCATGGCGGTGAATACCGCGTGGAACGACTGCCAAGTCCTACGACCTTCGGCCACCGGTGCGGTGAATTCCGCAAGTCCATCACGGAACCCCAGCATTTGAAGGTACTTCCGCCAGGTCCTCACTTCTATGTAGATGTCGCGGTAGAACCAGCCGCGATCTTCCGATTGGCCCGTGTGGACCTCGTTTGGATTGATCAGGTTCAGCCCGCCCGGGCGTGCCTCGTGCTCGGTACCGCGGCACCAAAAGCGGCCCTGACCGCCGTCGTTGAGCCCGATGGTAAAACACTCGTGCATGTGCTTGGCGTACCGGTAGCGATGCAACCGAGCCCGAAAAAGCTCGATACCCTTCCGCCCCTTGGGTTTCCAAAGTGTCGCCAAGCTCTTCAAAAGTCCAATCCTCGTTGTTCTGTTTCCCTTGTACCACGAGATGGGCCGCGATGGAACCTGTGGCGTTTGGTCTCGGACTGCGGACACAAGGGCCCGAGATTCAGTTGACGGGTGCCCATCCAGAAACAGCGGTTTTAATGAAAAGTCACCTCTGGATCGGCAGGGTTGCCAACGCCAACTGCTATCAGCAGTCAGGTATCAGGTGTCAGCTAATCACCTGTGAACAATGATCTTGCTGATACCTGGCGCCTGATACCTGATCGCGTGCCCATCCAGCCGGACCGCTTGGGTTGTAGAAATGATTTCGCTTCTGGATGGGCACTATCTGTAACTGATCATCATGCCGAGACATGAAAACAGAAGGCCGATACTTCATCCATCCAGGTGAACCCACTCGGTGGTCCCGGTCGCCTCGATTCCGGTCGGGCAAATGGGATCGATTTCTGGAATCAATCTAGATTCCCCGGTAATCTGTTGGTAACAAAGCCTTCTTAAGCTCCATGGCAGGGATCGACGACGGCTCCCGCCGCGCGGCACCGCTCATCTTCACCGAACGAGGTCGTCCATGACCCGCAAAACCAACCTGTTCGAATCCTGGGCGAACCACTTGCTGCGCCATCGCCGCAAGTACGCGGCGCTGATCCTGATGCTGAACGTCTTCTTCGTAGTCGAGGCGGCGCGTCATCTGGTAGTGGACGCGAGCTTCGACAACATCATGAACAAAAACGCGCCGCCGGCCCTGGCGCTCGAACGTTTTCGGGAGGAGTTTGGTCGCGACGACATGTCGGTGGTCTTGGTCGAAGGCGATGTGTTTTCCGAGTCCTATTTGGAACGTCTGGCGGCGCTACACGGGGAACTGGCGGACCTCAATCCCGACCTCGCATCGCTTCGAGCGGAAGAGCCCACCACGGTTCAAGGGGGCTTCGAGGAGTTCGGAGAAGAAGGCTGGGGCGCGGAGTCGGGCGGCTCGATCGTCGACGACATTCGGTCGCTGATCAACGTGGAAAAAACCAGGCTGCAGGACGACACCCTGGAGATATACAAACCGCTGGATCCACTCCCGGATGGTGCGCGTTTGAAGCGCGCCAAAGCGGCGCTGTTACAGGATCCCAATGTGGTGGGCTATCTGGTGTCGCCCAACGCCGACATGTCGGTCCTGCTCATTCGCACCCGGCCCATCACGGAACAGGAATCCCACCAGGTCCAAGAGGAAATCGAAGCGATCCTGGCGCGCTACGAGGCTCTGGATTTTCGACTGCACACCGCTGGGTTGCCGGCCATCAACCTGGCGATGAGCCGGTTGGTGACCAAGGACACGCTGACCCTCGGCGGGCTCTCCTTCGTCCTGATCATCTTTACCATGGTGTTTCTGCACCGTCGCTTCTGGGGTGTCTGCGCCCCGCTCTTGCTGATGATCCAAACCATCATGTGGACCTACGGCCTCATGGCCCTTCTGGGAATCAAGGTTTCGTTCGTCGGCAACATTCTCCCGGGCTTTCTGACCTGTGTGGCCATCTGCGATTCCGTGCACTTCTACGCCATTTTCAAGGTCAAACGCCAGAAGTTGGCGCTTCACGAGGCCATCGTGGCGACCCTCGGTCTGACCGGGAAACCGATCGTGTTCACGTCGCTGACGACGATGGCCGGCCTGCTGAGTTTTACGGCGGCCAGCACCGAAATCGTGGGTGAATTGGGTGTGAGCGCAGCATTGGGCGTGTGCTCGGCCATGGTGCTTTCGCTTTCCTTCATCCCGCTCTTCTTTCTCTGGGACCGAAAGCCCTACCCGGTTCCCAAGGACGGCACCCAGTTGGGTCGCATGGGCCGCATGCTGGGTTGGATGTCGGGACTTTCCGACCGCCGTCCCATGTGGATCGGCACCCGTCTGCACTGGGGCTTCACGCTCATGGTGGCGCTGTTCGTGGTGTTCGGCTACGGCCTCTCCAAACTGCAGGTCTGGCACAATCCGATGGCCTGGATTCCCGCCGATCAGCCAATCCGCCAGGGGTTCGACAAGATCGAGACGAACCTGTCCGGTACCGGCGAAATCGAGCTGTTGGTGGAGGCCGGGGCCCAGGCGGACCTGCGCGACCTCGAACTGTTGCGTCGCCTCGACACGTTGGAAGCCCATCTCAAGAAATGGCCCCATCCCGAAAACGGTGCGCCCCTCGTGCGCAGCGCGGTCAGCCCCCTGAACATCTTGCGCGAGACCCACGCCACCTTCCACGGTGGTGGTCCCGAATCCTTCGCGCTGGCCGATACCCAGGCCGAACTCGACGACATGTTGCTGCTTTTCGAGAACGCTTCTCCCGAGAACCTGCGCTCGTTGGTGACCGATGATTTTCAGGTGGGCCACATGAGTTTGCGCCTGTCCTGGATGGAAGCAACCAGTTACATGCCGTTTCGGGCCTACCTGGAAGACGGTATCGAACAGATCGTGGGCGATCTCGCCGAGGTACGGCCAACCGGGAACATCTACAACCTGGTCCTGACCGTCAGCCAGTTGATCTTCGACCTGATCAAGAGCTTCAGTTTCTCGCTGCTATTCGTCGGCATGATGTTGCTTTTGTTCCTCAAGGATCTCCGGCTGGGCCTGATCGCCCTGGTTCCCAACCTGACCCCCGTGTTGTTGACCTTCGGGACCATGGGCTTCCTGGGGATTCCGCTGGATTTGAGCAACATTCTCATCGCCAGCATCACGATCGGATTGGCGGTGGACGATACCATCCACTTCATGCACCATTTCCGCATTCACTTTCGCGAGTTCGGCGATGTGGAGCGGGCGATCAGGTACACCCTGGAGCACTCGGGACCGGCGCTGGTATCGACCACGTTCATCATTGCCCTGGGCCACGTGGCGTACTTCGCGGGAACGATCGTGAACGTCAAGATCTACGGTGGGCTGATCATGGTGACCGTCATCTTCGCCCTGCTCTCCGATGTCCTGCTGGGTCCGATTCTGCTGCGTACCTTCTGTCGGAACCGACAGCCGGCCGATGCCCCTGTCACCCCCGTCGAAACCGAAGCGGCCTGAAGGAGTTCTCCATGCTTTCACTGGTTCTGTTCAGCCTGTTGGTGACCGAAACGCCGGTCGTGCCGGCGCCGGATACCCGCGATCCCCGACTGGTCATGGAAGCCTTCGCCAAGAGAGACCTGGGCGACCGGGCCCTGGGCACGATGAACATGATCATTACCGGCAAGAACGGCCGCAAACGCGAGCGCTCGCTGCGGTTTCGTCAGCTCGAGGCCAGCGATCACCGCAAGCAGATCATGCATATCGTCAGTCCGACTTCCATGCGCAACACCGGCTTCCTGTCGCTGGATTACGAAGACGGTAAAAAGGACGACGCGCAGTGGCTATACCTGGCCGGCATGCACAAAACCACGCGCATCGCCACGGCCGAACAGTCGGGTTCCTTCCTGGGATCGGACCTGAGCTACAGCGACCTGACCCGCATGGACACCAACCTGTACGAGTTCGAGTTGTTGTCGGACGAGGTGGTGGTGGACGGGGAGCCCTGTTGGCTGATCTTGGCGCGAGCCACCGACGCGCGGGAAGCGAAGAAGACGGGTTATTTGAAATCGCAGTTGTGGATCTCGAAAAAATCGCTGGTGGCGATGCAGATCAAAGCCTGGATCACCAAGGGCAAGAAGTTGAAGTACTCCAAGGCGCACCAGGTGGAATTGATCGACGGGGTGTGGGTGACGCGCCGGCTGGTGGTCCGCACCGTGCGCGGAAAGGAAGTGTTGTCCACGACCGAGTTCCGCATGGACGAGGTAGCCTTCGATCAAGAAGAGGTCCAGGAGGTCGATTTCACCAAGCAGGTGCTGGAACGCGGGATATGAAACGATGCTGCATCCTGGTGCCGGCGATGGCCGCGCTGCTTTGCCTGGTGCCGGCGCTCTGGGCGCAGGAAGACGACTGGGGTGACGACGACATCGGATTTGCCGAGGGGGTACCGGACCGGAAAGAAACGCGGGCGGCGCAGGATTGGACGGGTTTCTGGCACACGGAGCTGGGCCTGTGGTCGCGGCGTTGGGGCGACAATCCGCTGGCCAAGTTCCGCAACACGCTTAATCTGACCTATCGCCATCGTTTTCAACGGTTTCGGGTCAAGGCGGACCTACATGGCGAATACGATGCGGCCTACCGACATGACCGCGACGACTACGATCGAGAAACCCTCGACATCTACGAGTCCCAACTCCGTTTCGGCGAACTTTTCGTGGCCTACGAGACATCCGATTGGGAAGTGGTGTTGGGGCGCGAGGTGGTGACCTGGGGTGAAGGCGACCTGCTCAGTCCATTGGATGCGCCCTTCCCCAAGGATCAGCGTGAGCCGGGCCTGGCGTTGCCGGAGGATCTGCGTCTCCCGCAAGTGGGGCTGCGCGTCGGCTGGACCGGCACCAAAACCCGAATGGAAGCCCACGTGTTTCCCGTGGCGCAGTACGGCTACCGGCCCGGCATCACCAGTGATTTCAGTCCCTTCACCGGCGTGTTGCCCATGTTGGGGGATGTGGGCCCCGAGCTTTCCTTCCGTCACGAACCGACCACATCCGAGTGGGGCGAACCCCAGGTAGCCGGTCGGTTCGCCTTCGAGGGACCCCACCATGATTTCAGCCTCTATCTCGGACGGCTGGTGCGCCAGGAGGGGACTCTGGCCGGGGTGGTTCAAGATCCGGTGGCTCGATCCGTCGCCTTTGTGTTGGATCACGAACGCCATTGGCTTTTGGGTGCCGCGGGCAGCACAGCCAAGGGATCTTGGCTGTGGAAGTGGGAGCTTGCCCACGAATGGGACCGGCCCTATCAGAGCGACACCTACGTCGGGTTGCTGCCCGGGACGGAAACGGCGGCGGTGAGTTCCGCGCTGGTGAGCCTCACCCATTCCGGTTTTCGCGACACACACATTCAGGTCGAACTGCAAAAGTCGGTGTTCTCCGATGAAACGGGCGCCGATCCGCTCTTCCCCGAGGATCGGATGCAGACGGCGCTGCGTCTCAGACGCACGGCCCTGCGGGACGACCTGTCGATGGACTTGATCGGCTTGGCCGTTGGGGATCGCGCCCAATACGGCTGGCTGGCGCGCCTGGCCCTGGAGTACCGCATCAGTCAGGACTGGCAGATTTCGGCGGGGTACGCCGCCTACGGCGAGCCGGAGGGTTCGCGATTGGGATTGTTCCTGGGATTCGATCGCCACGACCGCATCACGCTCGGACTGCGACGCGATTTCGGGTTTTAGTTTTTCGTCTCGATCCGAATGTGGCTGCCGATTCTGGGAGGGCGTTGCTTCGAAGGTGCAGGGATGTTTGTGTGTAAGTTCTTTTTTACCACAGAGTCGCCGCCCAGGCCGGGGGCCGGATTGCCGGACCACCGGGTTTCAGGTGGGTAACTAATCGAAGCGAATCGCATAGGTGTGCCCGCATCTACGAAAGGGGCGTCGTGCCCGGTAGGTGCGCCGGCCCGGCGCACATTTTGAAGCCGACTTAGGATCGCGCCGACCCTCGAAAATATGTTGGAACTTCTCGCCTGGATTACTTCGACTAGTTCATCCGGCGGATGAACCTACCTGGCACGACGAATCTCTCGGCATTCGGGCGCTCCAAACGCAGCTTGTTCCAACAGATATTTTTAACGTTACCTTCCTGCTTTACAGAGTTTGTCACATAAGAGTTCACAGAGATCGCGGAGGTAGGTGCAAAGTGCCGGAGGAGACTCTGGCTGCCATTTTTTTGGAAAAAATGATTGAGATAGGCTCTTGGAAGGTCACAGAGATAATGGCGTAGGGAAATGATTAATTTTTACTCACTTGAAACCCGGTGGCCGGTGTGCCGGACCATCGGCAATCCGGCTGCCGGCCTGGGCGGTGACTCCGTAGTCAAAAAATACTTCGCCTCCAGATCCGTGCAAGCCGGGGTTCGACTCTCCATAACCCAAATCCAATGAAACTATAGAGCACCGCACCTCCGCCGCATCCACACGATGTGCCCGCAATGTTCCCAAATACGGCTAACCCCAGATCTCAGTGAACTCCGCGAACTCGGTGGTAAAAAATTGCGATTAACCCTTAACCCAATCGAAATCTACCTTTTGGACCGGCCCCTCCGCCAACTCGTGATAACGTTCTGCGAGATCGTGCACCTTATCTGAATCATGCCCTTTAGGCACATCACGAAAGGACGAGGTTTCCCCATGTACCAACTCTACGATTACGTGACTTCCGGAAACGGATACAAAGTGGCCCTGCTGCTGCATCAGTGTCACAAACCGTTCCGCTACATCGAAACGGACATCTTGGCCGGTGCCTCCCGCACCCCGGAATTCCTCGAACTCAATCCGAACGGCAAGATCCCCGTGCTGGTCACCCCCGAGGGGCACGTGCTCAGCGAGTCCAATGCGATTTTGCTGTACTTGGCCGAAGGGACCCCGTTGCTTCCCGACGATCCGTTGTTGCGGTTCGAGGTCCATCGCTGGCTGTTTTGGGAGCAATACAGTCACGAGCCGTTCATCGCGACCTCGCGCTTCTGGTTGCACCTGCCCAATGCCGAAGAATTCGCCGACAAGCTGGCGGCTCGGCGGCCAGGAGGCTTGAAGGCGTTGGAACTGATGGAACGCCATCTCGATGGGCGAACGTTCCTCGTCGGCGACCGCTACACCGTGGCCGATATTTCGCTGTACGCCTACACCCACAAAGCCCACGAGGCGAATTTCTCGCTGGAGAACTATCCCGCCATTCGCGCCTGGCTGGATCGCGTGGCGGCCCAACCCGATCACCTCACCATCGAAAACAAAATGAACGCCTGAACCATGCACGAGATCACGGATCCCGGATTTGGGTGATCCCTGCCGGTACCGTGATCTTCGGGCTCTTCCAAGCAATCACCGCTACAGGAACGGAGGCCGAGCCTGGCTGGCCGAGAATGACTTCCAATCCGTGTCAATTCGCGTGATTCGTGGACAAAATTGTTTTTTTGATCTCGAGACCATGCCAGGGTATGCGCGCAATATCCATGTCGGCATAGCATTCACTGTATTCGCCGCTCGGAAACCACGGTCTCACCAGGTGTCCCACCAGGGTTTGTCACCGCCGAAAAACTCGACCGCGAAATCCAGAAACACCCGCACTTTCGCTGGCATGAACCGACGTTCGGGGATCACCGCGTAGATCTCTTTGTGCGGCATGCGCAGGGCTTCGAAGCACGCCACCAATCGCCCTTCCCGCAAATCCGGACCGGCGACGAAGGTCGGCAGCCTGCCGATGCCGATCCCGCGCACGAGCGCCTCACGCAAGGCTTCGCTGTTGTTGACCCGGTAGTTGCCCGACACCTGAATGGCGCGGGAATCGTGCGCGTCAAGGAAGGTCCAGGTATCCACCTCGGTGGAAAAACTGAACAGGACACAATTGTGTTGGGTCAGCTCCTCGGGGGTTGCCGGTCGGCCGTGCCGCTCGAAATATTCGGGGGAGGCGCATACCACGCTGTGGCCGGGCGCCAGCTTGCGCACGATCGCGCTGGAAGTGGGTAGATTCCCCGATCGAATGCCCACGTCGAAGCCGCCCTCCAGAAGGTTCACCATGCGGTCTTCCATCTCCATGTCGACCTCGAGTTCGGGATAACGCTTCAGGAACTCGGGAATCAGGGGCGCCACGTGGAGGCGTCCGAACGACATCGGGGTATGTACGCGCAGCCGCCCGCGCGGCTCGCCCTGCAACCAACTGACCGCGTCCTCCGCGTCCCGAACCGCCGCGCGCGCTTTGACCGCATGCTCGTAGTAGTGCGCACCGGCCTCCGTGAGGCGGATCTTGCGCGTCGTTCGGTGCAGGAGCTGGACGCCGAGCCGCTGTTCCAGGGCCTGGACTCGTTTGCTGACCGCCGATCGCGTCAAACCCAGCTCGCGCGCCGCTCCTGCGAAGCCACCCTGTTCCACTACCGCCACGAATACCGGAATCACACCATACGCTTCCATAACGCCTCGATTGTAGAGAATTTTGCGACAATATGTTTCCAAATTACCAGATTATCGATGTTCAGGAAACGGCGTAGGCTTGTTCCCTAGACGGCTTCCAAGGAGCCAGACTCGATCGAACCACGCTTTGGTACAGGAGGAGCACACCATGATCAGGTTTGAACACGCCAATCTGCTCGTCAAGGACATCGACGAGACCCTCGACTTCATTTTGACCGCATTTCCCGAATGGCGCGTGCGGCGGCGTGGGCGCATGAACTGGCGCGGGACGCCCCGTCGCTGGTTACACGTGGGCGACGACCACACCTATATCACCCTCAACGATCCTTCAGAGGGCGAGAATCGCGATCTGTCCGGGCACCAGCCAGGCCTGGCCCACCTGGGCTTCGTGGTCGACGATCTGGACGCGGTGGTGGCCAGGCTGGAACGCAAGGGCTTTCCCATCGACATCGTGGGCGAGGCGCATCCCTTTCGCAGGAGTGTCTATTTCCTGGAACCGGCCGGCCACCAATTCGAATTCGTGGAGTACCTGAGCGAAGATCCCGCGGAACGCAACCGCTACGACGTCAATCCCACCATCACCCTGGAGCCGGCCGAAGGTGGGACCCATGGATAGGCGAGAGGAGAAGTCCATGAATCACACCACTTTCATCGAAAAGCTCTATCTCCGTGTGGACAACCGCGATCTCGACGGCCTGGCCACCTTCCTCGCCGAGGGAGTGCGCTTCCGTTTCGCCAATCATCCGCCCGTCGTCGGTAAACAGGCGGTTCTGGAGGCCAATCGCGCCTTTTTCGACTCGATTGCGGCCATGAACCACATTGTCGAACACGTGTTCACCGACGGCGATTGGGTGATCTGCGATGGCCGGGTCCAATACGTTCGGCTCGACGGCACGACCACTACCGCGACCTTCGCCACCGTGCTCAGATTGGACGCCGATCGCATCGTCGAGTACCTGATCTACGCGGACCTATCGGCTCTTTGAAATTGGATGCCCCTTCGGGAAGTCGACCGTCCGCGACTCCCTGGATCCGGTCGCTGAAGGGGTGTCCTCTCAGGTCTCGCAGGCCTTTTCGGGGTGCAGTTTGCGGACGATCAGGTCCAGGAAGGTACGCACTTTGGGAACCGCACCCCGCTGTCCCGTGAAAAGCGCGTGAAACACGACGGGTGGCAGGTGCCACTCGGGGAGGACTCGCACCAAATGCCCCCGCTCTTCCATCTCGGTACACATATACCCGGGTAAAAAACCAATACCGGCGCCGTCCAAGAGCAATTGCCGCATGGCGGTAAAGTCATTGACGAAGGCGCGAGGTTGCAGCGGCACCGTCTCCGTTCCAGCGGGTCCTTCCAGGGTCCAGCTCGCCGAAAAGCCACTGTCGCTCATGCACAGGACCTGGAAGCGGGCCAGGTCGGCTGGGACCTCCGGCACCCCAAGCTCGCCCATGATCCCGGGGGCGGCCCAGAGATACAGGTTCGTTTCACCCAGATACTTGGCTGTGAGGTTGGAATCGGGCAGGGAGCCCACCCGAATCACCACGTCGAACCCTTCTTCGATCAGGTCGACCCGGCGATTGGTCAGGTTCAGGTCGACCTTGACTTCTGGGTAGGCTTCCAGGTACTCGGTCAGGAGCGGGCTGATCAAGTGAATCCCCGTCGTGACCGAAGCACTGACGCGCAGCAACCCCATCGGGGTGCCCCGATGCATGCTAACCGATTGCTCGGCCTGATCGGCCTCCTCCATGATCCTTCTACAATGCTCGTAATAGATGCGGCCGAGTTCGGTCAGCCGCATGCGGCGCGTGGTTCGTTCCAGCAGCCGCGCATCCAGCGAGACTTCCAAACGTGCGACGCGCCGGCTGATGTTGGACGTCGGCAATTGTAACAACCGTCCAGCCGCGGAGAACCCACCGGCCTCGACCACTTTGGCGAACACAATCATGTCGTTGAGATCCCGCATCGGAAAACCTCCGGCTTGTTTCACATCCAATATGGCGCTCGATCGAAGAATGATTATTTCATATATAGAAAGATCTTTTGCTTTTTCGAGGGCTACTGCTCCCCGGTGGAAAGATTTATCTTGGTAGGCGACGAACGAAAAACACGGAGGAAACCATGACCGGTTCCAATCGCTTTGCCGAACGCCTCACCTCAGAAAACGCCGTTTTCGCATCCATCGACCATCAGACCGGACTCCTGGTCGGTTGTCGTGATATCGATCCAACCGTCCTGAAGAGCAACATTTTGGGCCTTGCCCATCTCGCGCGGATCCTGGATTTACCGACCGTCGTCACGTCCAGCGTGGCCACCGGACCCAACGGACCGGTCATGCCGGAAATCAGCGATACCCTACCCGATGCGCGATTCATCGGTCGCGACGGCGAGATCAACGCGTGGGATTCCCCGGAATTCAAGCGTGCGATCGAGGAGACCGGTCGCAAAAAGATCATCATGGCCGGCATTGTCACCGATGTGTGCCTGATGTTCCCGGCGATCTCCGCGGTCGCGGAAGGGTACGATGTCTATGCGGTCATCGATGCCTCCGGAACCTGGGACGCGGCCATTCGCGACGCTGCCGTTCACCGCATGAGTCAGGCTGGCGTCAAAGTCGCGACCTGGGCCTCGGTTCTGGCAGAAATCATGGGCGATTGGCGGTCTCCCAAGGGAAGGGAACTCGGGGAATTGATGAGTTCCCGTCTGACGTCCTATGGGTGGGTGGTCGATGGCTTCACCGCTCATGGCGCATCCTGAAACTGTGAAAAGGGCTCATTGTGCGACGAGAACGAGGAAAGGAGGAAAGGTTATGAAGGTACTCGAACGCGACCGTTTGCCGCTCGGTGGTTTCGGAGGGCTGACCGAACATCGATTGGTCATGGATCCCAGGGTGTTCGGCCCCGGCAAAACGCCACAATCGTGGGCCGGCCTAGGCCATTTCGTGTACTTGGCCGATGCTCGCTTTCAACCCAAGGGTGAAACCGGGATGCACCCACATCGGGAGGTCGATGTCATCTCGGTCATGATCGAGGGGCGCCTTGCCCACGAGGGGACCCTGGAACACGGGCGTATGCTCGATCACCATGAGGTTCAGGTACAGCGAGCCGGCGGCGAGGGGTTCCTTCACAATGAAGTCAATCCGGACACCGAGGAAAACCGGATGCTTCAACTGTGGGTGGCACCGGAAACACTGGGCGAGCCGGCCGGTTACAAAACCTATGCGGTCGAGAAGGGTGGCATCCGGCGTGTGTACGGTGGGCCCGCCGACCAAACCGAAACCTACCCGGCGCGAACGACGATCGACGTGGGTTTCCTTGCTGCAAACGAAGAGCATCGCGGGTCGGGTCCCTTTCTGATCTACCTTTTCCAGGGGCAGGCCCTGATCGACGGGGAGCCGGTTCCCGAGAATGTGCTGGTCCGCTCGGAAGACCTTAGATTGAAGGCGACCAGCGACCTTCGTTTCGTGCTCATTCAAGCCGCTTGAGGTTCCAAGGCCGGAGGGCTGGCGGTGGCCATTTGGCCATCGCGACCTCCGGATTTCCCGAGGCGCTCAAAGGTCGTTCTGGGGGAACCCCTTCGATTTGACGATCGTTTCCAGAATCGGCGGAAGGTCGGACAGGCGATCGGCTTTCGTTTCGAACAGGGGCACCAAAAAGTCCCGGCTGCTCCCGCCGGACACCGCCAAGGAACAGGAGAGGGTTTGGGGTCCCGCGACCTTGGTTTTCAGGCGCTCGTACCACACGTGGCCCATGGTCATGAGCGGCTTTTGTTGCTCGTGGATCTGTTTGTAGGCACTCATGGACGGCGAGACCGTGAATTGCAATCGCGACCCGTAGGGGATCTCGCGTCCTTCCAGCATGGCCGTCAAAGCCTGGGGATGGTTGATGGTACTGCCGTCGACTAGGGTACCCAAATGAATGAAAGGGGGATGGTAGCGCTGGTTGCCTTCGACCCGGCGCAAGGTAGCGGTTCGGTTGTCGGACTTCAGGCTGGCCTGGAAACCGAACTGCATGTCGAATCCCTGGCATTTGAGCACCAGGAAGTGCGCGATGTGGTGATCCGGCAAGCCATAGTCCACCACGGTTTTCCATTGGCGGCGAAGCAGCAGATCGACCATGTCGGTTTCCGCATGGGCTTGGCTCGCATGGAAGGGCGTCGACCCCGACGTGTCGCCGGGTCGTGAATGCGTAGCCAGGTGCATCTGCAGCGAAGGGCGGAAATGGGTCGTGACATAGTGGCCCGGATCGAAATCGACGCGCTGTTCCAAGGGGCTCGAGCCGCCACCGCTCTTGTAGGCATTGAAATAGTATTGCGACGCCCGCTGATCGGAAATGGGAACGAAAGTCTGGATCAAGCCTCGATAGGGTTCTTCGATGAGGTAGGTCACCATTCGTTGCGACAGCGCCGGATCGATGGCCGCGAGAAAGCCTTGGACCCGTTTCTGCTGCTGGCTGAAGTTGCGTTCGATCTTGTCCCACATGAGCCGTGAGAAACAGGCGCGCGGATCTTCACCGCACCGCATCAGGCGGTCGTGGATGTCGGCCAGGGCCGCGCCGCCCTGCGTGTGCTGCATGTGTTTTTCGGTGAACAGGCGATGGCGCATTGCCTGGAAGAATTGGCGACGCACTTCCTGGGAAGGGAGCCGGCCCCGCTCGTCGCGAAACCATGGCCAGGCACTGGTGGCGGTCGCGTCGGCGAGTTGCCAGATCGGCGGCGCGCCCTTGCGGCGGCTCTGTTCGAGCAGGGTGCCGTAGGTGTCCGACAGGTGCTGGATGACCAGTTTTTCGAAGACCAACAGGTCCGGGCGTTCGCGGTGATCGATACGCAGCCAGCCGAGATCGTTGGGCTCGGACGAGGTTCGGTGATGGCTGATGCCGAAGAGCTCGGGGTGGCGGTGCAGGTCGGTGAGCGGCAGAATGGCGCTGTGGGCCATGTTGAGGATGCGGTTCATGCGCGTCATGGCTTCTCGGTTGCGCTCCGGACTCCGCCACCAACTGGGATCCTGGACGCGCCACTGCGCCACGTAGGCGCGCTCCTGCGAGGTGAGCACGGCGCTGGAACTGCGCTTTTCGAAATGCCGCCGGGGCGTGTCCGAAGAGGTGATGGCCGTGGGCACGTCCCTCGCGAACGAGGTCGTGGTCAGCAGCAGGCAGGCGAGTGATACATACAGAAAATGGCGTGGCATCATGGTCGTACCTCTATCGGAATCCATGGCGTTCGCTTTTTTATATTCCGAGGGGATTGTGGTGACAAACCGAAAAAAATCAGATTCCGATGAACTGTACCCTGCCATACGTTTCGGACTTTTCGATGCGGAAAAGGGACGCAAGTGACGACTTTCACTTCGCGGATTCCCATCGAAACGGGTGGCTGGCCGGCTTGATGAGCCTTTAAGAAACGACCTTGTTGCGCCCCGATTCCTTGGCTTTGTAGAGCGCGGCGTCAGCCCGTTTGAACGTCGTTTCGATGGCGTCTTCGGGGCTCCACCTGGTTACGCCCAGGCTCACGGTCAGCTCGATCGACGTTTCGCCCAGATCCAGTTCCTCGCCAGCGACCGCCTTGCGCATGCGCTCGGCGCAGATGATCGCGTCCGCCAACTCGGTTTCCACCAGGACCGCGGCGAATTCCTCGCCGCCGATGCGACCGAACCGATCGATCTTTCGGATTTGGGAGCTGCAGCGGTTGGCGACCTCGACGATCGCCCGATCGCCTGCATCGTGGCCGAATCGGTCGTTGATCCGTTTGAAATGATCGATATCCATCACGATCAGGCTCAGCGGGTGTTTCAGGCGAGTGGCCCGCTCCACTTCCTCCCGCGCTTTCTCGTAAAAGGTCCGGCGATTGAGCACCCCGGTCAAGCCATCCGTGGTGGCGAGCTTGCGCAAGCGGGCCTCGCGATCCTCGACCCGCTCGATGAGATCCTTCAGGGCTACGTACATCTCGTGCAGCTCGTCTTTGCCGTGAATGTCCTTGATGGGCGATTGGTGTTCCACGTAACGAGTCATGTTGAGTCTCAGGAGGGCCAGGCGGCGCATGACATTGCGTTCCAGATAGAACATCACGGCGATGGCGCCCACCAGGGAAAGGCCCAGGAATCCGGTGATCATCCACTGGGTCTTCTCCAACGAGGTGTCGGTTTCCCGGCGAATGGAACCCACCCGATCCCGTAATTGCTCGACCAACTGAAAGGTGGCCTTGTTCAGGGAATCCGAAATGTACCGCTCCCGTTGCAACTTGACCGCGATTTCGCGATCCAGCTTGGCCTTTCGTTCCAACTGGTGAAAATACCCGCCTTTTCCCAAGATCAAGGAGTGGAGACGATCTTGTGCCTGTAGCAGATCCCGGCCCAATTCACCCTCGATCGACATCGCCTGCACCTTGCTCGAAGCCAACAGTTCCTCGATCGATTTGCGTCGCTGGATCACCAATTGCGGATCCCTCTCCGTGCTGATCGAAAACAGCAGCCCCGTGACCGATTGGGTGTGGTGGAACCAGGCTCTTGCTTTCGTCGACCCGTTTCTACCGGACTCTCGTGCGATGCGTTCACCGATCCCGTCCAATTTGCGGATCAGGTTGGGAATCACCCGGCGCGTGCTCGTCTGGGCATCGATGCGTTGGGCGACGAGCAGGTCGAGATCGCGAATGACGGTTTGGATGTCGACGCAGGAGGTCTGCAGGTAGTCGAGGTGGGTGTGGTTGATGGTGCCCTGCGAGGATTCTTCGATGAGCTTCAGATAGGCATCGTGGCGATCCAGGAACTGGATGGTGTAGCCGAGCAGTTCCGTCTGGTCGCCAGCGAGCACCATTTTGGGAGCCAGATTGGTCAGGAGCTGACCCTGATCGGAGAGATGGACCGCATCCACGACGGCGTCCATGCTGGGGGCCACCCCGCGCGAAAAACTCCGGTCGATCGAGCGGAACACCAGCATGGCGGCCAGGCTGGTGGAAAACGTCAACGCGAAAAGCAGGGTGAAACCGCTGAGCAGCCGAATCTGAACGCCGTAGGGGTAGAACTTCCGGTGATTCCCGCTCATTCCTGCCGGCACTCCGCGGGAATCCACGCCGCCCACACTTCGGGATGTTTTTGAATCCAGATCTCGGCCGCTTCGACCTTGGTGTACCCCTGAAAATCGATGAGGGCGGCGATTTCCGAGAACATTTGGTTGGTCAAGCTGAGGCGTTGCACGATTTTATAGGCGCAGGGCCAATCCTTGGGAAAGTGGCGCCACACCGTTTTCTTGATCCAGCCATTTCGGGGACTGCCGCAATCGAAGAGGGCATCCGGATTGATGCCCCAGGACGGTATCGATTCACAATCCGGGCGGTAGATCGGGAAATCCACGAAATGCCCGTGATAGACGTATTCGACCGAATTGGGCGTCCAATTGAACATCAGGATGGGTTGTTTGCGGCGAAAGGCCTCGCCCAACTCCGACCAGAGCGTATCCGGTTGTGGGGCCTCCACGGCAACGAAATTCAGGCCCAGTGCATCGATGCGCTGTTGAACGTACTTTTCCCATGGACCGGTGAGAAAGCGGCCCTTGGGCTGGGTTTCCATCGTCGCGAAGAGATGGGCGCACTCGTTCAGGGCCCGCCAATCGGGCAGGCCCGGGCACAGTTCCTCCACGTAGTGCGGATACCACCACTCTTCTCGCGATTCGGCGTCGTGCGAACCGACGTCGATGATGCGTCCGGTGGCAAGCTCGCGTTCGAACGATTCCTTCATCGTGCCTTCCCAGACCTCCAACTGCACGTGGATGAGGCCGCGGCCCAGAGCCTCGAATTGGCGATCCGTATCCGAGGGACGGAAAACCACCGAATATCCCAATGATTCCAACAGGGAACCCAGGATCTGGGAGAGCACGATTTGACTGCTCCAATAGTTTTCGGCAATCACGATGGCGTTGGGCGAATCCGGCGCAGGAGGCGCACACAGATACATAAGGCAAATCGCTTTGACAAACCAACAGGTCACCGTGTCACCTCAAACATGCTGGACGGGCTGGTGTTACCTGGGCGGCAGGGGGTTGTCGGCCCTCCCGCGGTAACGAAACGGGAAAAGGGATTTTGTGAAGTGATGTGCCCTAATTATACTCAAAAAGCACCAATGTTGGCTGAAAACGGAAGGATCTTGAATATTGAATTGGGGAATTGGCGTTAATTATTTAAATACTAATGTGTGTGATAATTTCAAAATCACATTTCCAAGAAAAAATGACAAATAATCGATGCGTCGACCTCGACGGTATTGCCGTCGTTTTCAAAGTGAATGGAGAACCCAACCAAAAAGTGCCTCACGCCAAACCGTGCGTCGTAGGGGCCGCAACCGACTCGGCGTATACCGTGGCACGCCGGCAAAGGGGGGAACTGGATGGGGTTCACGGATTGCTCGCGGCGGCTCACCACTCCTGCCGCCTGCTCGAATTAAAGAACGATCCGGCTGTTTTTTTAGAAAGGGGAAGTCCCAGTCGATACATATTCTGAAACAGCCACACACGATGTCCCCCATGAGGACATTGAGCAAACACACCGGTAATCCCCCCAATCCTCTCCGCGTTCGAGCCATCAACGGGGCCATCTCCACTCCCGAAATTGCGAAAAAAGTTTGCGTCACATGCTGGTTACATTGCACGGGTCGATCCCATCACCGTTTCGGATCCTTCTGCTGATCGGGCTTCTGGCTTGTGGCCAGGGCCATGGGCTGCGGGCCGGCTCGCTCAGGGCCTTCAGCAATCTGAGCGTGGAAGATGGGCTGTCCCAGGGCACCATCTACTGCATTTTTCAGGATAGCTACGGGTTCATGTGGTTCGGGACCCGCGATGGCCTCAACCGCTTCGACGGCTACGAGTTCAAGGTGTTCCGCAACCGATCGGATCGGGCGGATTCGCTGCCCGACAACGCCATTCACAGCATCGTGGAGCCGCGGCCCGGTTACCTGTGGCTGGGCACGGAAGGCGGCGGCATCGCCGAAATGGATTTGGCCACGGAACGCTTTCGCATCTTCAAGCACGATCCGGATCGGGAACGGAGCCTCAGTTCGGATTACATCAAGGACATGATGGTGGTCGAAAACGGCGATGTCTGGGTCGCGACCTTCAAGGGTTTGAATCGCTACCGGGCCGAAGACGGCGTGTTCGAACGCATTCGGTTGACCCTTCCGGAAGGCAAGCGGCTGCCGTCCATTCGCGTCCTGGCGGAAAGTCCCTCGGGCCATCTTTTCCTGGGCTGCGATCAACAGGGCCTGCTGCGTCTTCATCCGGATTCGGGGGTCCTGGAATCGATCGGTCATCCCTCGGGCTTGCCGGCCGACGACATCGAGGCCCTGCACGCCGACGGCTACGGCGCACTGTGGGTCGGCACCGGTCAGGACGGGCTCTTCCACGCCCGCAAGGCCTCGGAACCGTTTCGCGCCTTTGCGCCATCCAACGCGATGCCGCGTCGCGTGTTGAGCGTGCTCCAGGATCGGCGCGGCGCCTACTGGGTCGGTACCGAGGACCAGGGCCTGTTTCACTTCGATCCGCAAACGACGACCTGGCAGCACAAACCGCTTCGTCCCGCCCAACGGGATTTTTCGGCCAGCACGATCATTCTGAGCCTGTTGGAGGACCGAACCGGAGTGATCTGGATTGGGACCGACGGCGACGGGATCTATCGACTCAACCCGCAGAGCGCCCAGTTCGGCCACCTGATGGAGGGCGTGGTCATCCGCTGTTTCGCCCAGGAAGACGCCCGTTCGGTGTGGGTCGGGACCTTTGGGCACGGCCTTTTCCATCTCGCGCTGGACGGCGCGGTTCTCGAGCAATATCACCGCGACAACGTGGCCGAACACGGGTTCGACAGCAACTCGACGATGTCCGTCTGTGTCGACCGATCCGGTAGGGTTTGGGCTGGAAGCGATGGGAACGGCCTGTTCATGCGCGAACGCAAAGGCATGCCCTTCGAGGCCTTCCAACACGACCCCGAGGACCCGGAAAGCATCAGTGGCAACAATATCTGGTCGATTTACGAGGATCGGGCGCACAGGATCTGGGTCGGCACCGAGTTCCACGGTTTGAACCTGGTCAACCCGACTCGACCCGGTCGGTTCACGCGCTTTCGCGCCGACGGCCGGCCCGGATCGATCAGTGACGACGAGGTTTGGGTCATCTACCAGGATCGCGAAGATCGGCTGTGGGTGGGCACGGAACACGGCGGGTTGAATCTGTTTCTCGGTGAAACGCGGGGTTTTCGGGCCTTCCGCGCCGACCCCCATCGCGGCGAATCGCTGAGCAGTGACCATATCAAGACCGTCTACCAGGATTCGCACCATCGTCTCTGGGTGGGCACGACCCAGGGCCTGAACCTGTTTCACGGCGAGGAGCGTGGTTTCACGGCGTACCACATGCGCGACGGGCTGCCCAACAACGTGGTCTACTCGGTTCTGGAAGACGAGGCCGGGTTTCTGTGGGTCAGCACCAACAAGGGCATCGCCAAGTTCGATCCCAACGCGGTGGCTTTCGAGACCTACAGCGCCAAAGACGGCCTGCAGGACAACGAATTCAATACCGGCGCCTACCTCGAGGGAATCGACGGTCGCTTTTTCCTGGGAGGCGTCAACGGCTTCAACGAGTTCTTCCCGGGCACCATCGAACCCGACCGCATGCCCCCGGCGATCGTGTTGACCGAATTGCTGATCTACAACCGGAAATTGCCTATCGAAGTGCCGCGGGGGGATCGCGGGGCGACGACCACCAGCCTGCCGCGTGCGCTGTTCGCCATGGACGAAATCGTGCTGGGTGCGAAGGACCGCATGGTCACCTTCGCCTTCGCGGGGTTGCACTTCGCCAATCCCCAACAGAACCGGTACCTCTACAAACTGGAGGGCATCGACGATCACTGGATCGAAACCCACGGAGCCAACCGGCGCGCGACCTATACCCATCTCCCCGCTGGCGAGTACCGTTTCATGGTGAAGGCCGCCAACCAGGATGGGGTCTGGAACGAAACGCCCGCCCGGATCCACGTTCGGGTATTGCCGCCGTGGTGGTGGAGTCGTTGGGCCCAGTTCGGTTACGCGGTGAGCCTGCTGTTGCTCGGCTGCAGCTACGTGTTCAGGCAGAAGCGCATTCAGCGCTATCTGGCCTCCGAAGTCGCCGCCCGCACGTCCGATCTGCGGCAAAAGAACCAGGAACTGCGCACCGTGGACAAGATGGTGCGCGCCATCAATTCGGTGGCTTCCCTGACCAACTTCCTTCGCATGTTGGTGGAATTGCTGCCGTTTCGGGGCAAGATCCAACGGGCACGGGCCCTGACCTACGATCCCTACAACGATTATTTCTGTTTTCAGGGGGTTCTGGGTTGGGACGAACAAATTCTGGCGCCCATCCAAATCGGGGAAAGGGAGCTTCGGGAGCGCTACGTCAGCCTGTTGAAAGAATTGCAGGAAGACCTGTTCTGTTGGACGGTCCACATGCCCGGCACCGGTGAACGGGCCCTGTTCGGTACGGAAATCCCGGCCTCGATCCTGGTGTTGCGGGTCCGCGACGACCAGCGGACCTGGGGCTACCTGCTCTTCGAAAACATGGAAGATCCCCATGCCTTTTCGGATTTGGACTTTTCGTTCATGCCGCTGCTGAAACAGCACCTGGTTTCGGCGTTCAGCAAGACGCGCATACTGGAGGACTTGAAGCGCCTGAATGTGCGCAAAAACGAATTCCTCGGGATCGTGGCGCACGATCTCCGCTCACCCATCAGCGGGCTGATCATGTGGGCGCAGTGCATGCGCGAAACCATCCAGTCCGAGGAAATGAATATCGGTGAGCACCTGGAGATGTTGGACAAATTCGAGCGCACGACGCGGGAAATGGAACGGCTGCTCAAGGAGTTGCTGGATATTTCGGCCATCGAGGCGGGCACGGTGCGGCTGGAATTGGATACGGTGGACTTGGCCCAAATCACCGAAGAAGTGGTTCTTCGCTACAGTCATGCCGCTCGAAAGAAGAACATCACCCTGGCCCTGGATCCACCCGAAACGAGGATGTTGGTATACGCGGACGGCCTCAAGTTGAGTGAGATTCTCGATAACTTGATCAGCAACGCGGTCAAGTACAGTTATCCCGATGGGCATGTGCGGGTGTCCTTCGATGGTGCGGGCGAATTCGTGACCACCTCGGTTCGCGATGTGGGGCAAGGCATGACCCACGAAGACAAGCAAAAGGTTTTCGGTGCCTTCACCAAGCTGAGTGCGCGCCCGACGGGTGGCGAGTCGAGCACGGGCCTGGGCTTGGCGATCGTGAAAAAGTTGGTCGCGGTTCAAGGCGGCAAGGTTTGGGTCGAGAGCGAAAAGGGCAAGGGATCCTGTTTCTCCTTCACCCTACCCGCGAGCGACGAAGTTCCGCCGGCCGAGGCGGAACCCTACACGCTCTCCACCCGAGCCAAATGAAACTCGTGGGTTCCGCGCCTTCTCGCCCCTTAAAATCGAAATGAACCAAAGGAGGCGTTCTCGGCTGCAGAGAGGGGCGTCGTGGCGGCCGGTTGGCGGCTCGGTCGACCAATCGAAGCGATCCAAGTGGGAAGAGCCCGAAGAAAGTGATCGGTTCCGAGCCCGTCCGCCGCAGCGATTCAATGGGAAACGGCCTCTTCCTGACCATGGTGACGATGGCCGTGGTGATGGTGATCGTGATGGTCGTGATCATGATGATCGTGGCCGTGATGGTCGTGATCATGGTGATCGTGGTCGTGATCATGGTGATCGTGATCGCCATGGGAATGTCCGCCCTGGGAGAACAACTCGGCCAAAAAGGACCGCGCCCCGCGTCGAAGCAGGGAAAATGCGTAGAGCAGAAGCAACAACGCCAGCGATCCCACCTGGTACCAGGCGTCGTGGGTGTGATCCGTACCCAGGCCGACGGGTTGGAATTGGGGGAACAGGCCGTTGACCGCCAAACCGAGCAGCACGGTGACGACGAAGGTCGCCAGGCCGAACAGGATCGCGATCTTCCGGCCATGCAGCTTGGCCAGCACGCCGAAGGTCGTGACGTTGGTCGCGGGGCCGGTGATCAAAAAGGCGAGCGCGGCGCCGGGCGATACACCGTTGATCAGGAACACGGCGATCAGGGGCGTGGCCCCGGAGGCGCAGACGTAGAGCGGCATACCCAACAGCGCGAACAGCGCGACTTCCCAACCGGCGGGCAGCGAAGCCAGGACGCCGGAGCCCAGCCAAGGGTGGATGGCCGCGGCCAACAGGAGGCCCATCAAGATCCATGGCGCGGTGTGGTCGACCAACTCGCCCATGCCGTGGATCAGGCCGAATTTGAGTTTCTCACGCCAGGTGCGATGGTCTTCGTCGGCGATGGCACCGGCCCCTTCGAGGGGGTCCGTCCGCTTGGAGACGATATGCCCGATGAGGGTACCGACGATCAAGGCGACCAGTGCGGCGGCCAGGATCCTCAAGCCGGTCATGGTCTCGCCCAGCAGGGGGAGTGAGACGAGAATGGCGTCGATCCCGAGCTCGGGTGTCGCGATGAGGAACGCCAGCGCTGCGGCGGGCGGTGCCCCTTTGCGGATCAGGGTGTAGTACAGCGGTACCACGCCGCACGAACACACGGGCAGGGGCAGCCCCACGAGCACGCCGCGCAGGGACTGTTTCCAGGTGCGGCCGGCGCGCATCCACTCGATGTAGGATGGCGGCATGAACGCGGTGGCCAACCCGGCGAACACGTAGGCGAGCAGTAGGGCGGGTGCGCTTTCGAGGGTGAGATCCGCGAGGGTTCGACCCACCTCGCTCAGCCAGGGCCAGTCGGCGAAGTGATTGTGGTGGGAGGCGATGTAAATCACCACGCCGGCGCCCAGCAGGTTACCGAAGCCTTCGGCCCAGTTGCCCTCCTGGTGGTGGGAACAGCCGCTGCCCTTGGTGTGGGGTCGGTGGAACACGATGTGGATCAGGGAGCCGGCGACGAAGGCTTGGAAGAAGGACATGCCGCTGGTGTTGAGCGGGGCCAGAATGGCGGGGGCCAGCTCGTGGCCCAGGATGGTGCCCACGCCGATCAGGACGAGGACGAGCAGGGCGACTTTGCGTCCGAATTGCGGCTTGACGAACCACCAGATGGTGAGGCCGATGGGGATGCGATGCAGCAGCACGCCGAGCGACAGGATTTGGTGGGCGTGATGGTCGTGGCCATCGTGGGCGCTGGGGGCCAGGGCGGCGCCGTCGGTGATCGCGTGCAGGAACAGGCCGATCAGGCCGAGCGCGAGCGCGATCGAGTGGATTTGCTTTTCGCTGTGGAAGAGGCGTTCGGAGAGGGTGGGGACGGCCATGCCCAGGATCACGAAGAGCAGGGCCCACCAGCCGCCGTGCGCCACGGCCTCGGGGAGAATTTCGGAGAGGATCAGGCCGCCGATGGCGACGAAGATGAAGCCGTCCAAGAGGTGGAGCAGTGCACTGCGTTTGGTGCAGAGCCAGTGGAGCAGCGGTGCGGCGAAAAGCGGGAGAAGGCTGATGACGAGCATGGCGATCCGGTGGTGTGGAGTGTGAGGGTGCGCGACCGGGAAACGGATGGGCGCAAAACCGCAAGAATACTACAATTTGCTGGAGAAAACGCACCAAAACGGTGCGCTTGGTGAGATTCGTCTCCGGGTGGGTGGAGGATGTTTTTATATTGAAATGATTGATTAATTGAATGATTTGTAAAGTATTGTTGATGGATGGGAGTGGAGGAGCTATGTAGGTAGTGGGTGTTTTTGTATAAGTCTTTTTTTTCCACCGAGTCGTTGCCCAGGCCGGGGGCCCGGGTTTCAGGTGGGTAACTAATCGAAGCGAATCGTTTGGGAGTTCCCGCATTTGTGAGAGGGGCGTCGTTGCAGTAAGTTGGCCCGCCGGGCCGACATTTTTCGACGAACTCCCCGCACATGCGCCTTTTTAGGTTTTTATCTTTATCTTCGAGCTTTACAGAGTTTGTTACATACAGAGTTCGCGGAGGGAGAGATCGGAGAAGGGCATCATCGGGTGAAAAAGACCGTTTGTTTTGATTGGGTTCTTTGGCTGTTGGGTCCTGGAGTAGGGACAGGGGTTGTAGGGCCGGCAATGAATCTGGAACCCATGAAGAACGAAAGCCAGGAAAAGGTCGCATGAGAGGGAAGCTGCCTGACCGTTTCCATTCCTGGCTTTTGACCTTCCTGGATTTCTGATCGATTTTTTCGAAGGAGACGTCATCCCGGGTCGATGCGCATGGGATTCGGTGAAACTGGCCCGAGGGGAGGGCTCTGCGAAGTGGCGTCTTCAGTCGGCGTGGCGACGAGATTCGACTTGCTCGAGTCGGTTCAGCGCATCTTCGGTGAGGTAATGGGAGGGACCAAAGCGGTCGTAGAGAGCTCGGTGTGCATTTTCCAGAAGCGGCAATCCTTCTTCCTGCCGACCCAAGTTGTAGAGGATCAAACCTTTTAGGGAAGCTGCAACATGATGGTATTCGTGATGTGGAGGCAGAGCATGCGCGTAGATTTCGATGGCTTCCTCAACCGAGGGCAGTGCTTCTTCGGGACGGAGATCATCGGCCAGTACTTGAGCGAGATCGACCAAGTTATCACCAAGCAATGTATGTTGTTCGCCCAACCATATCCTGCTATTCGAGAGTATTTCTTGTTCCAGGCGTGGAGCGTTTTGAGGGCCACCTGCAAATCAAGGTCGTCGGTGCGGCTGGCGAGATAGACGCTGCCCATGCCACCGCGACCCAGCTTCCTCTCGATGCGAAAGGGGCCACACAGTGAGCCTTCGCCCAGCTCGATCAAATCGTCTCGATTGGGGTCCTCCGAGGTCGCTACTCCCGTGGCGTCCGCTTCGGTGTCGACACGCTCGGGGTTCATTTGGGCAAAGTCCGCCAGCCACCGGTTCAAGGCATCCGGATCTTGTTGCTGCACATAGCGGAAAAGCTCGGGGGCAAGGTGAGAAAAATCGGGTTTCGATGGCTCCAAGGGTGATTCATTCCGCTCGTGTCCGCTGGTCATAGCGCCTCCCGTTCAATAAGGTCTGGAACCCCTTCCATCAGGCTATTGTATACCGTCTCGAATTAAAAGACGAAAAATTGGTATGTTAAAACGTAAAAATAACATTTTGATTGTTGTAGGTTTTGATCTAAAGAAGAAGGAAATCACTCCGGATGTCGTCAAAAGTGGTTTGCCAGACGGACGAGGCCTTTCTCCCTGGTCTTTCACTCAACCCATTGCGAAGGCGTCTCTTGTTTGGGCGCGAGAATTCCGGGTACTCTCCTCCGCGTTCTTTGTGGACTCAGGGGTAAAAAAAATCCCACCGCCACAACCCATGCACCGGCCATGCACCCGCCTCAACAAATTACGTAACGAATCACACCAGATTAAATTATCAGGTGTAATACAATTATTGCTTTTTAACGACGTCGTGGTAGGGCGGAATTTTTCAAGTTTCACTGAGCTACGGAGGTATCAATTGAATAAGAATAGAGCATGGAATACAGTACTCATGCTGCTTACGGTATTTTGCATGGGACCCATTCTTCTCATGGGTCAAGATTCCCCATTTGAACACGAGGGGATTCACAAATTGGATTTGCCCCAACATTGGGCGACCAAGTACAACGAACTCACCGGACGGGGCCTCGCCCAAAAGGCACCGGAAGATTGCGACATCTGCGATACCGGCAGGGTCGTCGGCTTCTTCGATTCCGGCGAAACCCGCCAGTACCCATCGATTCAGAAGGCGCTGCTTGCCGCGCGCACCGAGTCCGTCTACCGGGTGGTCGTCTGTGAAGGCACTTTCGACGAAACCCCGGTCCTGGCCGATTTCTCCGACCTGATCCTCGAAGCCTGCGGTGCCGTGCAGGTCAACGGGTTCATTCTCAAGGACGTCGTCGACATCACCATCGACGGCTTCTACGTGAATGCCGACCAGCGCTGGTTCGGCATCGGGCTCGGCTTCGGCAGCAGTTTCGAAAACGACCGCATCACCATTCGCAACTGCGTCATCGAAGGCTCCATGGGCTCCGGCATCGCCTTGCGTCCCTGGAACCACCAAGTCACCGTCGAAGACTGCATCCTGGTGAACAACCGTCAAGGCATCGACACCATCATGTTCGGTGGTCCCTACCTGTTTCGCGAAAACCTGATCGCGAACAATTGGATCGGCGCACAGGTCTCCGCCGAAGCCGAAATCACGTTCGAAGCCAACCACATGGCCCGCAACCAGTATTTCGCCATCGCGCGCCTGAAGCAGTGGGACAACGCCGATTATCCGTGGATGATCACCTTGATTCGAAATACCTTCGAAGGGAACGGGGGATATGTGGTGCCCGGCACGCACGATGCGAACCTGGGTAACCATCACCTGATCATCGATTCGACCGACGATCAACCGGGCTACCGGTAACGCCCCTCGACTGCCACGATCGAACGCCATATTTTTCCCCGCGTCGTGTCTCAGCTCGCTTGCCTCGCACGAGAGGATCCCAGGGGGACCGGGACCGCGTGAACGGCAGGATGTCCATCCGGTTCATGCACGACACGTCGTTTTTCATTCCGGCCGAACGATGTGCCGGAACATCGAGCTTCCTTCAACGAACGCATTCCACCAGGTCGGGCTTCGCACACCCGGAAGTCCGACCAAACGGATCCTGCGCAGGCCGGGACCGAGCCGCCATCGGCTCAGTCCACGTCCAGGCAAATGCCCGTGACGCGGTTACGACCCTGGTGTTTCGAGTTGTACAACGCGTCGTCGGCGCATTGGAACAGCGTCGCCGCAAAAAAGGACGGCGGCGGTTGGGCACAGGTCGCCACGCCCAGGCTGATGGTCACCACTTTGGCCGTATTCGATGCCCGGTGTTCGATGCCCAGCTCCTCGACGCGTTGACGCAACGTCTCGGCGACCTGTTGGGCCTTGGGGTGATCGTGGTGCGACAACACGATGGCGAACTCTTCGCCGCCGACGCGCGCCGCCCATTCACTGCCGCGCTGGACCGTCGTGCGGATGGCCTTGGCGATCTTGATCAGACACTGGTCGCCCAACAGGTGCCCGTAGGTGTCGTTGTAATCCTTGAAGTGGTCCACATCCAGGAGGATCAGGGATATCGGTTCGCCGTTCCGGGCGGCGCGACGGCATTCGCGATCGTAGTAATCGTCGAAATAACGGCGATTGGCCAGGCCGGTCAAGCCGTCGGACATGGACAACGTTTCCAGTTCTTCGTTGGCCCGGCTCATTTCCTCGTTGGCATCGGCCAGGCGTGTGTTCGCTTCCTCCAACTCCGCGGTCTTCATCTCGATGACGCGCTGTTTCTCTTCCAGGCGCTGATTGGTCAATGCGATTTGTATGATCCCCGCGATCTGGTTGGCGATCGAATTCAGGATCAGGCAGACGTTGTCCGAAAAGGTCGTGCGCACCGTGCTTTCCAGATTGAGGACACCCAGAATCTGGCCGTGGAACCGGATGGGCACGACGTATTCGCTCTCCACCAGCGGATTACCTGGCACGTAATCGGGATCGGGCGTGTCGGCGTGGATCAGTTGGGCCTTGCCCTCGCGCACCGCACGCCCGCAGACACCGATCGAAATCGGCCAGGTTTCGGTGGCCTTGGCTAACTCGAGCGGTCCGTTGCTGATCTCCAGTTCGAAGTGTTCGCCACTGTCGTCGAGCAGGATGATGCTGGCGATGCTGATGGGGAAATTGGCCGAGATCGTCTCGGTGATCCGCGACAGGCAGGCCTCCAGACCGCTGTCATCCACTGCGACCCGCGAGATGTGACTGAGCAGTCCGGTCAGGGCCATGTGCCGTTTGATTTCTTCCAACCGATTGGAGCAGACGCGGGCGTGACAGATTTGCGACCCCACCATGTGCAGCAGTTTCCGGTAGGCGTCGAACGCCTTTTTTCGGCTGCTCTCGACCTGGAACAAGGCCCGCAACTCCGCAGTTTCGAGCCACAGCGCCTGCTGCGATTTCAGGGGTTTGCCGCGGTGGGGGAGGGGGATGGGTTCACAGGTGCTGCTTTCTTCGGTGCCTTTGGACGGCAGGGGATGGAGCTGGGTCGGAAAGGTCCATCCCAGATGGAGGTTGGTGTCGAGGGTGGTCGCCAGGGCGTGACAGACCAGGACCGAGTCGTCCTCTTCGGGAAGGAACAGGGCGACGACCTCCCAACCGAAGGCCTGGCGAAGCAAGCGGACGATGCGCGCCAGCTTGTCCGGAAAGGGAATCATTTCGGAGGTGTAGCCGGCGGCCTGGTTGAGCACTTCAAGTTGCGTGTCTTGCATGGATGGGAAAGATCCAGAGCGGTCGTCGGCATCCAACTCGGAAGAGCCGGAGCCGGACTTGGTGGGGAGCCTCGTTCATCGTTGTCGTGCGAATGGCAAAGGAAAACCGGTTGGATGGGAGCGGCCGGTGTGTGCATCGCACACCCTCGACCCGACGCGCGATCACGTGGGAGGCCGCCCCTCGGAACATGCCGCCGTTGCGGCACTCGGTACGAAAGGGATATGTGGATGCTTGACGAATGGGAATCGGGACTCCGTGAGGGTCTTTGTTGGCAACACTACCTTTGTTTAAACCTAACGGAAACCTACGTGGCGATCTTGAAAAATGGTTGACGCGGTTTCGGGTTCCGTGATCTGCGTCTTCTCTTTCGTTCCGGGCGGGTCACTCTTTTTTGTCGCCCGATTCCAGGTGGGTCCTGATCTCGTGGGAGAGAATCGCTTCGTTGACCCGTTGAAAGGCGGAAAACAGGGCATTGCCCGCGGTTTGGCCTTTCTGGGCGGGTGGCGGCAGTTGCGCCAGGCGTTTTTTCATCTTTTGGAATTCCGGACTGGTACGGACCAGATCGGGGCTCGGCGGCAGGAAGTAGTGCACGTCGCGCATGACGGCGGCGACACGGGCCTCGTCGCTCGGGTGATCGCTGAACATCTGATCCAAACGGGATGCCTGATGACCCTTTTTCTGGGACCACCGCTCGAACAGGGTGGCGATACCGCGCGGATCGTAACCGGCACGTTGGGCGTATTGGGCGCCCAGCTTGTCGGCCTCCGCTTCGCGCTTGCGGGTACCGCCGACGATCCAGTACTGGGTCCCGCCCGAAATGACGCCCTGTACCAGTGAGCCGATCCAAGCGTCCTTGTCCTTCGTTTCCCGCTTCACCAGCTCGCCGGCGGCCATGGCCAGGGCGGTCTTGCTGATGGCCGAGGTGACGCCCTCGGTGCCGTGTCTTCCGGTGACGTGGGCGATTTCGTGGGCCAGGACGCCGGCCAACTCCGCTTCGGACTGCACGTCGTTCAAAAGGCCGCGATAGACGAAGACGTAGCCGCCGGGCACCGCGAAGGCGTTCAGGACGTCCGCGTCGATGACGGTCACCTTGTAATCCAGGTGCGGCATGTCCGAAGCTTTGCCGATGCGCGTCACCAGGTTGCGCACGTAGCCGTTGATTTGCCGATCCTGGAGTGGCGGGTTTTCGGGGGTTGCGCCCATTTCCCGGTAAAACTGGTTGCCCATGCGCAGGTCGTCGTCGAATTTGTAGAAATTGAATTGGCCCTGGTTGATGTCGCGGTTGCCGACCGCGTTGAAATCGTTGACCGAACCGGAACCTTCCTCGCAGGCCAGGTAGGAAGGGGGCAGGTCGATGGCGAGCCGCAGCACGCCGTCGTTCTGCGTCAGATTGAAGAGATGGTTGCAATCGCCGATGGGAAAATCGCTGTCGAGCAGGTAACCGGACTTTTGCTTCTGCGAGACCAGCAACCGACCCTTCGGCGTCTTGGGCCCCTTTTTCATGCGGAGTTCGTAGACCAGCACCCGTTCGGCGAGCCCGGCCGGCTGCCAGGCGAGGGTGACCACCATCCAGCTCATGCGCTTGACCGGTTGCGAGGCGAACACGAGGCGCCCGTCGCCTTCGCTCACCTTGGTTTCCATTTGGCGATAGTTCAGGCTGAAGCTGCTGCGGGCGGAGAGGCGTACCTGCACCGGTCGCCCCTCGCTGCCGGAAATGTCGACTTGTAGTTCCGGCATGATTCTGGGCTTGGCCCACAGCGGCGGGCCGGTCAGCCCGAACAGTAGGAAGATCGGAACCAGGCAGAAACGGAAACGCGGTTGCGAAATCATGGTGTCACCTTCGGTGGTCCGGAAATCGGTCGGGGAATGTTCGTGCCGAAATATCCGGACGGGATGTCGTCCCAAAGCATAGCGACTCGCCTGGGCCCGCTCAAGGGGAACGCGCTTCGACGCGGGACGGGGCATGGGGAGGGTCGGTTTTCCGATGAGGACCAGCGCGCCCACGGCCCACGGAAATCCAAAAGAAAACCACTGTGTCGTCGGTAGACGGGAATTTCGTGGGTCTGTTCGAAGCGGTGGTGTGGCGGTCCGCCATGTCGCTGCCGGCAGGCCAATTCCCCTTTCGGGAAAACCCGTGGCGGCACTGTGTTTTTTCCTGGACTCTGTTTTTGACTTTCATCTTGTTCCGGATACAATAAAAGGCGTCCCATTGTGATTTTGGAGTCTCTATGCTCGCCAAGATCCTGGTTGTCGACGATGAAACCGACCTGGAGATACTCATCTCTCAGAAGTTTCGTCGCGAGATCAGAAACAAGGAAATTGCGTTCGAATTTGCCCACAATGGCAAGGAAGCGCTCGACAAGCTGGAAGAGCTCCCGGATATCGATGTGGTACTGACCGACATCAATATGCCGGAAATGGACGGATTATCTTTTCTTCAAAATTTGAAGGCTCGCGACAAAATGATGCAGGCCATCGTCGTCAGTGCCTATGGCGATTTGGAAAATATTCGCGCCGCCATGAATCGGGGCGCCTATGACTTCTTGACCAAGCCCATCGATTTCGATGATTTGAAGATTACCCTCCGCAAGACCCTGGAACACGTGCGCGAGCTGCGCGAGGCCGAACGGGCCCAAGAGGAGAAGCGGCAGGCCCAGGAAGACGCCCTGGCCCAGGAACTGAAGGCCAAGGAAGCGCAACGCAAGTTGATCGAGCACCTGCGCCGTTTGGACAAGCTGAAGGACGACTTTCTCGCCAACACGTCACACGAATTGCGCACGCCGCTCAATGGCATCATCGGCATCGTGGAGTCGTTGTTGGACGGTGCGGGTGGCGACGTCAACGACAAGGTCCGCCAAAACCTGGCGATGGTCGTGGCCAGCGGAAAACGCCTGGCGAGCCTGGTGGACGACATTTTGGATTTCTCCAAAATGAAAACCGGCGAGGTGCATCTCAAGCGCGAGCCGGTCGATCTCCACGCCGCGGTGGAAGACGTGTTCCAGCTTTCGGCACCGTTGATGATCGGCAAGGAATTGACGCTCGAGAACCAATTGCCCGAGGATTTGCCGGCCGTGGATGCGGACCCCAATCGGTTGGCCCAGATTCTTCACAACCTGATCGGCAATGCGCTCAAGTTCACCGAGCGCGGATCGATCACTGTTTCGGCGCACCGCGCGGATGACCGGGTGACGGTCGAGGTGCGCGACACGGGGGTGGGTATCCCCACCGAGAAGTTCGAGGATATCTTCAAGATGTTCGAACAGGTCGAGGTCTCGGCCACGCGATCCCATGGCGGGACGGGCCTGGGCCTGGCGATCACGCGCAACCTGGTGGAACTGCATGGCGGCCATATCCAGGTGGAATCGGAGCTCGGCCAGGGTTCGGTGTTCCGGTTTACGCTTCAGGTTTCCGAAGATGCCCCCACGGTCAAGACCGAGCGCGTCATTCAAATCACCCAGCCGCCGCTGTCCAACGAGTCCCTGGAATTCGCCAATTTGGCGCATCAAGCCTTTTCGCGGGGCGAGTACCGCGTTTTGGTGGTCGACGACGAGCCGGTCAACCAGCAGGTTCTGGCCAATCACCTGTCCCTGCGCGATTTTTTGGTGGTTCAGGCCATGAACGGCATCGAGGCGCTCAAACGCGTCGAGGACGGCGAGCGGTTCGACTTGGTCATTCTGGACATCATGATGCCTGGCATGTCGGGTTACGAGGTGGCCCAACGCATTCGCGACGTCTATTCGCTGGTGGAGCTGCCGATCTTGATGTTGACGGCCAAGAACCAGTCCAAGGATTTCGTGCAGGGCCTGGAATGTGGCGCCAACGACTACATCACCAAGCCTTTCGACAAGCGGGAATTGCTGGCACGGGTCGATACCCTGCTGGCCTTGAAGGCCGCCGTGGGCGAGCTCCAGACCCATCAGGCCGAATTGCTGGCCCTCACCGAGCGCGCCGAGGAGATGACGCGCGCCGAGGAGGAAGCTCGCCAATCGGACCAGCAGAAATCGGATTTCCTGGCCATCATGAGCCACGAGCTGCGCACCCCGCTCAACGCGATCATCGGGTACAGCGAAATCCTGCACGAAGATTTGGAGAGCGAAGACCAGAGCCCGTTCGTGCCCGACGTCCTCAAGATCCAGTCGTCCGCCAAGCAGTTGCTGTCTTTGATCAACAACGTGCTGGATTTGACCAAGATCGAGCGCGGCAAGATGGAGCTCTATCTCGAACAGTACAAGTTGTCCTCGTTGGTGGAGGAAGTGGCCATCACACTCAAGCCCTTGGTGGGCAAGAACGGCAATCACCTGACGCTGGAAGTGGAAGAAGGCATCGGGTTGGTGAAGGGCGACGTGACCAAAACCCGCCAAATCCTGCTGAACCTGCTGAGCAACGCGTGCAAGTTCACCCGGCGTGGCAAGATCGTGTTGCGCGTCTCGCTCGGCGACGACAGCGAAACCTTGTGTTTCCAGATCCGCGATACCGGCATCGGGATGACCCGCGAACAGCTCGCGCGGTTGTTCAAGCCGTTCAGCCAGGGCGATGCCTCCACCTCCAAGCATTACGGCGGCAGCGGGCTGGGTTTGGTGATCACGAAGCGGATCGCGGAGATGATGGGCGGTCAGGTCAGTGTGGCAAGTGAGTTGGGGGAGGGCAGTACCTTCACGGTCAACCTGCCTCGCGAGGTTCACATCGCGGCCCGTGAGTTCTAGTCCACGAACCTCACGAAAAGGGTTCGATAAAAAGAACTGTCCACGAAAAACACGAAAAAACACGAAAAAGATAGAGTTCGGCCGGGTGCTCCTTCCCCGGCTGAACGTCGTGGGCGACATTTGGAATTTGTCCACGAATCACACGGATTGACACGGATGTACCCCTAGCCACGGTTTCTGAAGCATAGGTTTCCCTTGAGGAGGAGGCCTGTGTAAGTTATACAAATTCAAGTATTTATCTTTGACTGGCCAATGGCACTTTGTGACCGATGGTCCATCCCGGTTTTTTTCTCTACCCTACCTGATCTCTTTCGATGTCCGTCAGGATCGCCCCGGGTTCAACATTGAGCCATCGTGGCAAGGGGTAAACCTAACTGGCAATCAATCCACGCCAGGTGAACGGCTGTCCGCGTCACGGAAGTCCAAATGGGCCACAACCGGATCCCGTCATTTCATTCGTGTGGATCCGTGTGGATTCGTGGACAAAAAGATCGTCGGGTTGTCGGCCGGGTTGTCGGGGACAGGCAGATGCAAACATCTTGGGCCTAACCGTTTAACCTGCAAGGCGGGAGCGGGCTTCGATGGATCACAGCGAGGGAGTGATGATTTTTCGTGTTTTTTCGTGTATTTAGTGGACGGTTGTAGGGGACAGGCAGATGCAAACATCTTGAATTTAACAAATTAAGCATCCAGTTAGATATTGGGTACCAACCTGTCGTGACCTTTGGGTAGGTGCTATGCAGTGAACATGGTGATTTTCCCGAACCGAATGGCCGGTAGTGGGAAATCTAAGGCAACTGTAGGGGACAGGTAGATGTAAACATCTCGAGCTGAACCGTTTAAAACCTTTAGTTGATGCAGTGTCCGGGGTGACCGTTTCTTGGGACTTCTATTTTTTCGTGTCTTTTCGTGTTTTTAGTGGACAGGGGTGGATCGTCGCTTGGCAGCAGGTGGCCACGTCCTGCATTTTCTCCTTGCATGGGCGATCAAGGAAGTCGATGATAGGCCCAGTCAACCCGGGATATCCTCAACGCACCCCCGCCCCGTCGCGTGGGTTGGGCCGAGCGGTCCGGGAACGAACTTTGGAGTGGAGCGAGATACATGGCATACGAATTAACGGATTTCCGCACCGACGTGCTCGAGGCCAGCATGAATGTCCCGGTCCTGGTGGACTTCTGGGCGGATTGGTGTGGCCCGTGTCGCACGTTGGGGCCGTTGTTGGAAAAATTGGCGGCCGAGGCCAACGGCGCTTGGAAACTGGTCAAGGTGGACGTCGACAAGAACCAGGAATTGGCGGCTCAGTTCCAGGTACGCGGCATTCCCATGTGCGTGTTGGTTCACTTCGGTCAGATCGTCGATGGCTTTCAAGGCGCCCTGCCCGAGGCGGAACTGCGGCAGTGGTTGGCCCCGCACATCCAGGGCGGTGTCGCCGAGGCCGAGGAATTGGTCGAAGAACCGGAACCGACCCCGCCTGCCGAAATGTCCGTCGCGGCCTTGCTCGCTGCCGGGAAAACCGCGGAGGCGGCCGCTCTCGCAGAACAACAGTTGGAAGCCGAAGCAACCCACGAAAATCGCTTGCAGGTAGCCCTCGCCCAAATGTTCGTGAAACCACAGCGATCGGCCGAGATCCTCGCCGAAATCCCCGAAGATGCCGACTCCTACGACCATGCCCAACATCTCGCGGGTTTGGCGAAGGTCCTCTCTCACGACCTTCAGGCGCTGCCCGCCCACGCCAACCCCAAAGTCCCCGAATATTACAAGGCCGCCATCGAGGCGCTCCGGCAAGGTGCCTTCGAGGACGCGTTGGACCAGTTCCTGGAAGTGCTTTACCGCGACAAACACTATGACGAGGACGGCGCACGTTTGGCCTTTCTGGGCGTCTTCGCCTGGCTGGGCAAGGAAGACCCCCTGCCGAAGGCGTTTCAACGTCGCTTCGAAATGGCCGTTTTCGGCTGATTTCCGGCTGTCCTGCCGCTCCGGCAAGGTCGCGATCTGTGGTTCGCGACCTCACTTCTCTTCTTCGCGCCACTCTTCGAACAGCGAAAAAATCCAAGGCCTGAAGGCCAACATCAGGCCCACGCTCTGTTTCTCCGAGTGGTCCGCGGCCAAATCGATTTCCGCCATCTCGTAAAACTCGAATGCCAGCTTGCGGATCTTGCGCGAGAGCATCTTGAGCGAGGCCGGGCTCAGCTCGCCCGTGCAGAAATGCAGTGCGGCATCTTCGTCGTGGAAATCGGCTTTGAGGAACTCTTTCTTGATGCGGGCCTCGTAGGCCTTGCGCACCGGGCCGTTCTCCTGCCACTCGACACTTCTGGACGTCAGCAGGCGGACCTTGTTTTCCGGATGCAGTTCGATCAGTCCCAAGCGATCGAGCTGGGTCAGCAGGGCCAGCGTCTGGAGTTCGGTCAGCTCGAAATCAGCGGCGATGTCCGCCGCGGCGTAACCGTTGATCAACAGGTAGAAAAAACGCAGCAGGGTGGGATCATCGGCCAGGGCTTGTTCCTGGGCCCAACTCAGTCGGGTGATCAGCTCCGGCCCGTACATGTCGGTCAACTTCGCCAATTCCAGGATGTTGACTTCCAACACGTTGCAAATTTCCTCCAGGTTTTTCAACGTGAAGGCACCGGTGGAGAACCAGCGCTTGATGGTCGGCTCGCTGACGCCCAATCGTTCGCCCAGTTCCCGGTAGGTGATGCCCCGGGCACGCTGGCACTTTTTCAGGGCTTGGAGCATTTGACGCGTCTGCGACATCGATTTCGTTCCTTTGGTTCCTTCGTGTCCATCTGAAACGGGCGTGTTCCGACACGGTCGCTCGGAACCGAGGCGCCCAGGCGACCAAACTACCGGTTGCGATCTTTCCGTTTTGGATGGTCCCTCGTTATGCAGGTGGCATCGGCACCGACAAAGGATGCTTGAGGGCGAAAGTCCCGCTCGTGCCACACGACGTTTTCGACCGGGATGATGGACGCGCCGACGGTGGCGCGAACCGGTCGGTTCCGGTACAATCGATCTACTCGTGGTACCTCGGCTATCGTATTGAAAGTCCTTGCTCTTGTCTTCTCTTAAACGATCGATGGATCGCGGTCTTGGTGATGATAGGCCCGTGGCCGGGAAGGTCACGGCAAACCGGCGGCGCGTTGGTTTCGCCGCTCCGTTCCCAATACGCCCACACGGCGCGGACCTGTTTCTGCCGCGCGCAGTTTCCGTTTTCCGGATTTCGACGGAATCCTCGATAAGGAATCATTCTCCCAAGCCATGGAAATCTTTATCGCGCGCCAACCGATCTTCAATCGCAATCGCCATGTGTTCGGATACGAGTTGCTGTTCCGGGATGGGCTGGCCAACTATTTCCGGCATCACGACCTGAACGAGGCGGCTTCCCGCGTCATCGCCGACAGCACGTTTTTGTTCGGGATCGACAAGGTGGCGGGCGGGCGCAAGGCGTTCGTGAACATCACTCGCGAAATGTTGGTCCGGGATCATGCCGCGCTCTTGCCCAAGCACAACACGGTCCTGGAGATCCTGGAGACGGTGGAGCCGGACGCGGAGGTCGTGGCGGCCTGCCGGCGCCTGAAGAAGCAGGGGTACACCTTGGCTCTGGACGACTTCGTCTGGCGGGAGGAGTACACGACCCTCATGGATCTGGTGGATATCGTGAAAATCGATTGGCTCTCCACGACCGACGCCGAGAAAGCCGAAATGATTCCCCGGCTTCAGGGCATGGACAAGATCCTTCTCGCCGAAAAACTGGAAACCGAGGCCGACTTCGACAATGCCTTCTCGGCCGGATTTCATTTTTTTCAGGGTTACTTCTTCTGTCGCCCGACCATTCTCAGTCGTCGCAATCTGGCCGGTAATCGCTTGATTTACTTACAGATGCTCAAGGAAATCCACCGCCCCGAGTTGAATTACCACGAGCTGGAGCGCCTGATCGGTCGCGACCTGACGCTCTCCTACAAATTACTGCGCTACATCAACTCCGCCTTCTTTTCGCTGCGCAACGAAATCCACTCGATTCGGCACGCGCTCGTCTTGTTGGGCGAAGAGGAGATCAAGAAATGGGCGACCCTGCTCTCCCTGTCGACCATGGCCGAGGAGCGTACCACCGAGTTGATGACCAGTGCGACGGTGCGTGCGCGGATGAGTGAACTCCTGGCCGAGCGCTGTGGTGAAAAGAAACGCAAACCCGAATTCTTCCTGATGGGTTTGTTCACCGTGATCGATGTGCTGCTTGACCGTCCGCTCATGGAAATCCTGCTGGAAATCCCGTTGGTGAAGGATTTGAAAAAGGCCCTGCTCCATCGTGGCAAGGGGTTTCACCGCGACGTCCTGGAAACGGTTCTCGCCTACGAACGCGGCGATTGGGCCGCCGTGGCCCAGTGGTCACCCAGTTTGGACCTGCCCGAGCCCGAGATCGCCGGCGCCTACGTGGAAGCCGTGGAATGGGCTCGTCACATGCAGGAGTAGCGGTCGATGCGGTGCCTCGACAAGCGATCCTACCGTGTAGCGACAGGTTGACACTCGGTTTTTTGCGAAATGCGCCCCAGAACTCGCCCGGGATCATTGCCTCTCTTTAGTTTTCTCACCTTTTTCTCATGAAAAACTCGCGTGACAATGTCCGATTTCTCCTCTACCATTGGCCCTGATTTTTTTGAAACGACACCTCCTGCACGGGTGTTGTCCCAAGCGGGTTTTCGAATGGTTCGTTACCTCGAAAAACCAGGGCCTTGCATCTCAGGCCTCGAAATGATTGTTGGGAGTCTCTCTCGTGGATCAAAGCCCCACCCCTACCGGCTCGGCCAAAACCATGAACCTTGGTTCTGACGAAAACAGTTCGAGGGGCGAACCCCTTATAGACTCCCACTCAGCCGACCCGGAACCTTCCCTACCTTGGTCCAAATCGCTAAGGTACTGGATCAGCATCATCGCGTTGGTCTACCTGCTGCTGGTCGCCGTCGGCATGATCAGCACCGGATTCAATTGGGTTTCCGGTGGGCGTGAGGGCGCCGAACGGCTGTTCGCCTTCGCAACCAACCCGTTCATGGGCCTGTTGATGGGCACCATGGCTACCGCGTTGGTTCAGTCCTCCAGCACCGTGACCTCGGTGATCGTCGGCTTGGTTGCCGGCGGCCTGCCCGTCAGCACGGCGATTCCCATGGTCATGGGCGCCAATATCGGAACCACGATCACCAACACGATCGTCAGCCTGGGCCACATTCGCGACAAGCAGGAATTCAAGCGCGCCTTTTCGGCGGCCACGATTCACGATTTTTTCAATCTCCTGGCTGTGCTCCTCTTTCTCCCGCTCGAGATGGCCACCGGCTTTTTGGAGAAGATCAGCGACGAGCTTTCTCTGTTGTTCGTCGGCTCCGGAAGCATGGACACGGGCGGGCTCAACTTCATCAAACCCGCCACCAAGTTCGCCGTCAAAGGCGTCAAAGGCCTGTTGGAGTCGATACCCGAACCCTTCGGCGGTATCTTGATGATTCTGTTGGGCATCGGCGCCATTTTCGTCTCAATTCTGTACATGGGGAAATTGTTGCGCAAGGTCATGGTCGGCCGCGCCAAGGGCATTCTCCACGCGGCCATCGGGCGTGGTCCGATTGCAGGCATCGCTTCCGGCGCCGTCGTCACCGTCTTCGTCCAATCCTCTTCCACCACGACCAGCCTGGCCGTGCCGCTGGTCGGAAGCGGTCTGTTCGGACTGAGGGAAATTTATCCCTTCACCCTGGGCGCCAATATCGGAACGACCATTACCGCGTTGCTGGCTGCCACCGCGGCGACCGGCGATGCCCACCTGGCGTTGGAAATCGCCATGGTGCATTTGATGTACAATACCTTGGGTGTGTTGTTCATTTACGGGATCCCCTTTTTGCGGCAACTGCCGCTAATGGGGGCGGAGATGTTGGCCGGTCAGGCTGCCGAGCGCAAGTCGGTCGCGTTTGCCTACGTCGTCACCGTGTTTTTCCTATTACCGGGTATGTGTATGTGGATCACCTCGATTTGATGTGGTTGGCGGTTTCCACTCGTTCATGGCACCAGGATTTATCGAAATGGAGTGCTCACCGGTTCCAGGTGACCCAGTCTTCCCGGAATCGATGCGGATAAGGACGAGCGCTCACGAAGTTGGAGGACGGCTTTGACGGATTCGAACCAACGAGATCGAGAGGTCGATTGGCAAAACGGCGGCAAATCCGAGCATCTTCGCGAGCTCGAGCAGAAAGTGGGCGAAGGGCGAAAGCTCCTCGAAAACGTCAACGGCGATGAACGCAAACGGGAGACCCTCCAGCACGAGGCCATTTCCCATTTGGAAGACTATCTCGCGGAAGCAGAGGTAAACCTCGTGGAATTTCGCCAGGTGGCGGACGAAGCATGGCACGAAGTGGTCGATGGCGTTCGTCATCTCTGGGAGCGCCTACACGATGCCTATGACCGCATCGTGCATCACCACGATTCCGAGGAATAGCGGTCACTCCTCGCATGTCCGGTTTGCGGACGCCAGCCGGATCCTGGAAGATGCCCGAAGGGTGAAGCTCTCGTTTTTCTTCTTTATTTTCGGATCTTTCATTCTGTTACCGAAGGCATCGTTTAAGTATTTGAATTTCGATGAATGCGTCATGACGCCGGGCTGCCCGGATCCGAGTGCCTGGAGTTTGGAGGAGCCTTCGGCCAAGTGCCTCTCCGGTGTAAGTCACAGCCCGAATCCTTCCCACGGTGCATCGAAGGTGCTCGGGGCAGGTGATCTACCTGGCCCGATACGTTTCTCCGACATGTTATGATGTGCCCGATCTTCAATTTTTGGAAGGATCTGGAGTCATTGTGGGACACGCCAAACCGGCCGCATGGTTGCGCCATTTGCGGGACAAGCGCGATCATTTGATCTCTTTTTGGCACAGGGGCATGTGGGAAGCCGATCTCGCGCCCTTACCGCGTCTCAAACGGGTGGGGCTCCGGTGTTTGCGCATCATCTATCTGGTACAGCGTGGCTTCCAGCAGGACAGCGTGCGCCAGCTCTCCGCGGCACTGACGTTCGCGACCCTGATGTCGCTGGTACCGTTGCTGGCCTTGAGCCTGGCCGTATTGAAGGGTCTGGGCTTCGGCGATCAGTTGTTGATCGAGATGCAGACCTATCTGGCCGACATGCCCCAACAGTTTCGCGAGTTCGCCGATCAGGTCGTCAATCTGGTGACCACCACCAACTTCGCCCGTCTGGGCGGCATTGGCGGCGTGATCCTGCTGACCATGGTCGTTCAGGTGATTTCCCAGGTCGAGGGTGCCTTCAACCTGATTTGGGGCCTCGAAGAGCAGCGCTCCTGGGGTCGACGCATCACCAATTACATCAGCATCATCGTGATGGTGCCCATTCTGCTGGTGGCGGCCATCACCGTCACCGCCCAATTCAAGTTCAGCGATACCTTGGAGGGTCTGGGGCTGGTTCGGCTCGTGCCCTTTTTCGCTTCATGGATTGCCTTCTTCCTGTTGTACATGGCGATGCCCAACACGCGCGTGCGCTTTTTTGCGGCCTTCGTGAGCGGTCTGGTCGGGGCCATCATGTGGCAAATGTGGTTGCGTCTCTACATCTGGGTTCAGCCAGGAGTGACCAAATACAACGTGATCTACGGAACCCTGGCCTCGGTCCCGATTTTCCTGGCCTGGCTCTACGTCAGTTGGTTGATTGTCTTGTGCGGTGCCCTGGTCACCCACGCCATGCAAAACGAGAAGGTCTACCAGTTGGACCGGGCCAATCGTCCCATCGGTACCAAGACCCAGCTCGCGACCGCCTTCGCCATGTTGTTCGAGGCGCGCCGCGCACTCGAAGGGCAGGTTGCGTTTCTGGACCTGGCCACCTTCGCCTATCGCTTCCACATCCCGCCCCGGCTGGTGGATGACTTGGCCGCTCGGCTCGTGAAAGCCGGATTCCTGGTGGGGGTTGCGAACCAACCCGACCATTTCGTGCTGGCCCGCCATCCGGACAAGTTTTCCATGAAAGAGGTGGCCGAAGTCGTGCTGGCCAATCATTGCGATCAGGAAGCGGACGATCTGGCCCGATTCGACAGGGAAGTGCGCGAGCTGGTGGAGGCCTTCGAGCGCGGCATGGATCGCGATCTTGGGCCGCAGCTCTTGTCGGGGGTCGGCTCGGCACCGAATTAGAACCATCCAGAACTGGGAAGATCGTCAATGCCAACTGGGTTCCTGGAGGAGTACGGCCAACATTATCGGCAAGGCCTTGATCACCTATTTACCCTGGGGATCGAGCCGATGCCAAGGAACGGTTTCAAAAACGACCTGTATCTGGATCGAGCTTGACAGGGTCGCCCATGAAAGAACCCGATCGAGTCCTCTGGGTTTTCGGTGAGCTGAACCCCGGGGCCCGCCTGTTCGGGATCCGATTAGCCCGACGTGGCCAGGTCGAACAGCAGCACCTCCGCCTGATTGCCTTGGCTCAGTGCGATGACGGGCTCGTCGCGAATGGCGACCCCGTCTCCTTCTTTCAGGGCGTGTTGACCGTCGAGAGTCACCCGGCCCTTGGCCACGTGAAGCCACTGCGCGCGTTTTGGCGAGGGGCTGAACGAGAGTTCGGTCACGTCGTCGAGCAGGGTCGCATAGAGGTCTGCATCCTGGTTCAACGAAATCGAACCCTCGGGCCCGGTACGTGAAGCCAGAAGGCACCACCGATTGCGTTTTCGTGCACCGTTCAGGGAGACTCCCGGTATTCCGTAGCTCCAAGATCGTAACGGCCTTCCCGTAGTATCAAATGAATGTCGCGCGTGATCGGCGCATAGTGTGGTGGTAGAAACTCGAAGAGCAAGTCCGCAGTGCCGGCATCGATGGCCGGACTGAGTTCTTGGAGCTGGAAGTTGGTGGCTGCCGGGTTGACGAAAAGGGGATCTTCATTGTTGACATTCTCCGCATCTTCGGCACAACCGCCACAGGTTGGATAATCACCGTTTCCAAAATACAGATTGTTTGAGAGATGGGTGTTCTCGTCGACTTCCACGTAATCGGTCGTGCCGCCGTTTCCTGGAAAGTCCTGGGTCATGGTCACGATATTGTTGCGGAAATGGGTCGTGAGCTTCAGGGAGCTTCCTCCTGCCGAGAATCCCACGTATCCCGAATTGTGGAAGATGTTGTTGTAGAAACGGGCATGGCCGTTGTTGTGGTACATCGCGGGTGCACTACCCACCTCGCTATCGTTCGGATCGTAGGTACCGCAATTCATCACGATGTTGTTGTAGACATAGGTCGGATCGGGCTCGGGTTCGCCACTATCGTAACTCAGGTCGTAAATTCCGATGGCTCTGGACCTTTGGGGGTTGCAATCGATGATGTTGTTGAAGATGAAGTGAGATTTCAGGATTTCCGAGGAGTCGCACCGATTTTCCTGGTGGTTGACCACCAAAATCGGACCTCTGCCGAAATCGTTGTCGTACAAATAGTTCCAACCCACGTAGTTGCCTTCGTCCGGGGCGCAACCGTTCAGGTAGATCGCGTGATCCAGCCGGTTACCGCTGCGCCCGCCGTGGGCGGCATTGCCCAGTACCGTGTTTCCGTTGCCGCCGACGTTCAAGGTGCCCGTGCCGGCTTCGTAAAAGTTTTTCACGCCGATCAGGTTGTTTCCAATGAATCGATGGTGATCGCCGGCCAACTTGGCGGTCCAATACTCCGAATCGATTTCGAAGCCGGAAAACACCATGTAATCGTTACTGGCCTGGTACCCCCTGTGGAAGTTGGAATTATAAACGGGAATGGAGAACAGGGGCTTTTCGCCGGGATAGGCGATTAGGCCGATGAGGTTGCCCGCCTGTCCGCTTGGAGCCGTGTCTCTTAACCATAGTATGGATTTACCGCCATCCGCCATTTCGGTATAGGGATCGGTGTCTCGGAAATAGTAGATATCGCCAGGCTGCATGTTCGAGACCCAGCGAGCACCGGACCGCGTGTCTTTGATGTCGAACGGGTTGTCGATGGTTCCTTCGCCATTGTCATTGTCGGCTGTGATGAAGAAAATTCGGCCGGCTTGGATGGTGAAGGGTAGGCTGTTCGACTCGGTGCCGTCGATCGTGACCGTGATGCCTCCGGCGCCACTCGTCATGTTCTCGTTCAGCCAGAAGGTGATTCTCTGATAGAAAGGGGTTGGCCAGGATTCGGCCCAAACCGCGTAGTCGGTGTCCGCAGTTAGGGCGATGCCGTTGACCGTGACGTAGCTCGTGCCTCGTTCGAGGCCGAATCCCTTACCCCAAATGGTGATGGCGGCGCCCTTTTGCGGCTCGGCCGCACTCCAACCTGATTTCGGGCCACTTTCCATGTCTGAAAAGAGCAGGACGGGGGCGTCGGGATCGCTAATCGGGATGAGGTGCTCCGTGACGACCTGGACCAGGTCCAACATGCCGATACGCGAATCGCCGTTTTGATCGAAATCGGTACAATCTTGCCCGGAACAGAACTGGTTCCACAGGGCCACGCCTTCGTAGAAGCGCGCCATCGTCATTTCCTGGGCGTAGATGGGAAGGCAAAACAGAACGAAAGCGATCCATTTGCGGGACATGAATACTCCTGTAAAGCATTTTGAACAAACGTCATATGCGTTTTGAAAAGTAGATTTCGATAATATGATATGGATGGATGATTCCTGAGACGTACACAATACACCATATGGGATTTGCGGTTCCAAATGTGTCTGCCATTGTGTGACGGATCCACCGTTTTGATCGCCACGCCCGCCGATATTCGTTGTTTCGATAAGCGTAGGGAAGGGGAGTGTCGGGGGCGGTTCTTTGTGGTTGCACGGTGTTTCGGATGGGGCCTTGTCTGCCTGATCTCGATCGACGCGGTTCCGGCCACGGTGGGCGGTGGCGGGATGTCGCCGGCCTGGCCTCGCCTCGCGGGGAAAGGTACCAGGCGTCCATGAGTGGCTCCTTTGGTCGATTCTTCGGCGGACTCTGTTAGAATGGGGCAAAACCCCAATATCACAAGGAGTCCGGACGCCATGCTGCGACGTATCCTTTTTCTGCTATGCCTCTGTCAGGCCCTCTATGGCCAGGTAAGTATCGAGTGTCCCGAAACCATTGCCGCCGGTGCCAAAATGACCGTTGCATGGACGATGGGCGAAAACGAGAAAGACTTCATCACCATCGTGGCCAAGGACACGCCGGAAGGCAAATACAAAAAGTACAAGTATGCGCGTCAGAAGTCGTGGACGGTCGCCGCCCCGGAGGTGCCCGGGCAGTACGAGGTGCGTTTCCTCGCTGCCGACCACCCGTATCCCACGCTGGTGAAGAAGTCGTTCGAGGTGACGGCGGTGACGGCGACCGTGAAGGTGCCCGCCACGGTGCCGGCCGGTTCGCGGTTTGACGTGAACTGGACGGGTCCGGGCAACCAGAGGGATTTCATCACGATTGTCGCGGCCGATGCACCGGAGCGGAAATACGGCAAATACGTGCGCACGAAGAAGGGGAATCCGCTCGAATTGCCCGCGCCGGACGAGCCGGGCGATTACGAGGTGCGCTACCTGACGGGACAGAAGTACTTCACGCTCGCCAGCGCGCCGGTGAAGGTGACACCCGTCAGTGCCACGGTGACGGCGCCCTCGTCCGTGGCCGCGGGTAAGACGTTCGAGATTTCCTGGACCGGTCCGGACAACCCGAGGGATTTCGTCACCATCGTGGAAGCCGGCGCCAAGGAGCGCACCTACGGTTCCTACGTCTACACGCGAAAGGGCTCCACGTTCACCATGACGGCGCCGGAAGTCGCGGGTGACTACGAGGTTCGGTATCTGACGGGCGGTCGCTATTACACGCTGGCCACGACGCCGCTGACGGTGACCGCGGTTTCGGCGGAGCTGAAGGCCGCGCCTTCGGCCAAGGCTGGTGGATGGCTGTCGGTGGATTGGACCGGACCGAACAACCCTCGCGATTTCGTCACGATCGTGGAGGCCGGAGCCAAGGCACGCAAGTACGGCACCTGGGTATACACCCGAAGGGGTAATCCCTTGAGGGTACGTGTCCCTGAAGAGGCCGGAGATTACGAGATTCGCTACCTGACCGCCAAGAAATACATGACCCTGGCGTCGATACCGTTGAAGGTGGAGCCGGTGAGTGCCAGCTTGCAGGCGCCCGACAGGGTGGAGGCCGGCAGTTCGTTCGACGTCACGTGGGAGGGGCCGAACAATCCACGCGATTTCATCGGCGTCGTCCACAAACCCGAGGGGCGGCGGGCGTTTGCCGCTTATCGCTACACCAATCGGGGCAGTCCTTTGACGATTCGCGCACCGCTCGAAGCGGGCGAGTATCAGTTGCAATACTTGACGGGCAGGAAGTATAAGCCGCTGGCGAGTCAACTTTTGGTGGTGACGCCCACCGCCACGCCTCCTGGCCGTTTGGCGATCGTACTTGGCAAGGATACCCGATCGGTCCCGCTCCCGTCCGAGTCGGCCGTGGAACTGATTCTCGATGCCAGCGGCAGCATGTTGCAACGGATGGATGGGAAGCGGCGCATCGACATCGCCAAACAGGCCCTGGTCGATCTGGTCACCCAAACCATTCCGGAGGGCACGCCCTTCGCGTTGCGCGTGTTCGGTCATCAGGAGGCGGACGCGTGCCGCACGGACTTGGAGCAGGCGTTGGCGCCGTTGAATCGATCCAAAACGGTTGCGCGCATCAAGCAAATCCAGGCGAAAAACCTGGCCAAGACCCCAATCGCCGAATCGCTTTCACTGGTGGCCTCCGACCTGGCCAAGGTCAAGGGGCAGCGCATGGTGGTGTTGATCACCGACGGCGAGGAGACCTGCGGCGGTGATCCGGCCGCGACGATCCAAGCCCTCAAGGACGGCGGCATCGACGTGCGCGTGAACATCGTCGGCTTCGCGATCGAGGATGAGGCGCTCAAGCAGGCGTTCGCGCTCTGGGCCGATTTGGGCGATGGCGCCTACTTCGACGCCGACAACGCGGCCCAATTGGGTGAATCGGTGACGGATGCCTTCCAGATCCCCTACGACGTCCTCGACGCCACGGGTGAGGCGGTGGCATCGGGCATGGTCGGTGCGGAGCCGGTGGAGGTCCCCGCGGGCACCTACCGCGTGCAGACCCGCGAAACGCCGCCTCGAGTGATCGAGCGCGCCATCGTCGAACCGGACAAGACCCACACGCTGACATTGAAGTAAAAAAGGGAGCTCCGCCACCGACTGGGCGAAGTCCGGCCAGAACCGCCAACTCGTCCCAGGTATACAGCATCGCCGAACCCTGGCGGCTGTCGCCCCACTTGCGGATCCGTCGGTCCAAGTCGTCGTAGGCGAAGTTCAACGCCTCGATCCCGTCGCGCTCCACCCGCCGCAGCCGGTCCCGCGCGTCCCACCGCATCCGCGTCGCCGTCGCCCGATTGGCGAGCCGGTCCACGTCCGTCTTGGCCGTGCGGTTTCCGTTGGCGTCGTAGTCGTACAGCACTTGACGCGAGGTGGATAGCACCTCGCCCTCGCGCGCCGTTTCGGTGAACCCGCTGATCTGGTGCCCGGGCTGGTAGCTGTACGCGCGCTCTCGTTCGTAGCCGTCGCCCTGCCCGAGCTCGTAGGTGCGGTTGCCCGCCCGGTCCAGCGACAGACTGGTCGTCCGGCGGTGCTGCGGTGGTAAGCGCTTAATGCGTCGCGTCGTGGCCCGCTGAATACGCGATGATTTCCTGAGAACATGTTGGCAAGAGCAACGCGAGGTCTTCGTCGGTCTGTGCGGCAGGCAGACGCTCGAACAACTGTTTTAGATAGACGTAGGGTTCCCAACCGTTTAACTTTGCCGTCTCGACGATGCTGTAAATCCGGGCGCTGGCCTGGGCGCCTTCCGGGCTGCCGCTGAAGAGCCAGGCTTTGCGGCCGATCACGTAGGGTCGGATCGCGTTCTCCACCAAGGCTGTGCTCATCGGAACCTCCGCACGATCCAGGAACAAATCCAGCTTGTGCCACTGGCCCAGCGCGTACTGGATGGCTCGGCCCAGGAGGCTCTTGGGCGGCACGCAGCCTGCCAGGTGGTCCAGCCAGGTTTTGAACGCGGCGATTTTCGGACGTAACTGCTTGTCGCGCATTTCCAGCAACGCCGAATCCGAATCGCCCTGCTCCCTGGCTTCCCGTTCGAGTTGGTACATCTCGCCGATCAGCTTCCAGGCCTCGTCGGCTTTTCCTGACTTCCCGCTTTTACCCTTTCTTCCCAGTGATTTGCGGACATCCGCGAACTTGCGGCGAACGTGGTCCCAATCGCCGGCATGCACGACCCCGGGCACGCGACCTAGAAAGTCGTAGCCGGCATAGCCATCGGTCTGCACGGTGCCTTGGAAGTCTTCCAGCAATCGTGCCGCCACCGTGCCTGATCGGCTAGGGTCATAGTGAAACAAAACGATAGGCCTTTCAGGTGGCCCCCCACGAATGACCCACATGAACGACTTCGTGGTGTTCTCTTTGTCCGGCTCGTTGAGCACCTGGACCGTAGTTTCGTCCATCTGCAGCCAGGTGTATTGCTTGGCTTGGGCAAGCAGCAGATCCCACATCCGCTCCAGTCGATCACCGATCTGGCGCGCCCAGTTGCACATGGTTGCCCGGCCCAGTTTGACGCCCAGTCGACCCATCAGACGTTCCACTCGGTAGAACGGCAGGCCATCCACGAATTTGGAGGTCATCACAAAAGCCAACAGGCCGGGGCCCGCCATCCCCCGGTAAGCCGGACCTCCGGGGATCAATCGAGGAGGGCGAGGCGCGGATACGATCGGCGTCTCGAGCCCGTCTTCGTCTTGCTTACAAAGCTGGCAGCCTTAGCTGTAGTGGTGGTGCTCGATGACCTTGGCAACCGCGGGCTCGTACTCCAGTTCTCGGGTCACGTCCTTGCCGAGGACCGTCATTTCCTCGCCACAGCAGGTGCACTGGCGCTCTTCCGGCGGGAGTTCATGCTTGCGGATCTCACGCGGTAAGTGCTCCGGGAAGGGTTGCGGGCCGCGCTTCTTGCGGCGTTCGTATGTGATCGTCTCGCGCGCGTCCTCATCCGAGGCGGGCTCGTCGTCGGCCGGCTTCTCTTCGGCTTCGAGTGCATCCATATCGAACAAAGCCTGTTGACCCACCAACTGACTCATGCGTTCGCTTTTGGGCCCGAAGGCCTTGGCTTTCAACAGCCGGAGCTGCTCTTCCAGGAGTCCGATGTGCTGATCCAATGTCGCGATTTGCGCGTCCTTTCGGGCCAGCGCCTGTTTGAGGGCTTCGTTTTGTTCGGCGAGCGCAATCGCGGCGGTTTCCATAGCGAAAATCCTAGCACAACCCACCAGAAACCAGTGCGCTACGCTGGTGATCCAAGTCCTTGACATGCGAATTAGTTGCATGCCGAATACCGCAAGGTTTCGTGTGCTTGGCGAATGTCCAGACCGTCGAGCAGCCAGGCGAGCTCGCGTTGCCCGATTTGGAGGACCTCGGTCTCGCGGGTGGGCCAGCGAAACCGTTCAGCCTCAAGCCGTTTCATCCATAGGCTGCGCGCCCCGTACAAAATCCGGTTGGCGACCAGTAGAGGATTTTCACGAGTGTGCGGCTGCGGTTGCTGAACGCAAACAGATCGCCGGAAAATAGTCGACCCTCCAGTTCCTGCTCAACAAGCAAGGCGAGGCCATTGATCGCCTTGCGCATGTCCGTCGCTCCCAACGCCAGAAACACCCGCGCATCGGCTCTCACATGCCACATCACCGACCTCCCAAAACGTCCAAAACCGCAGCCAAGAGCGTGACATCGCTACCCGGCTCGATCTCCAACATATAGCCATGTGCATGGAGCCGGATGATTCCCCGGCCCTCAGGATTGAGGCTGGAGGACCCTGGCTCGGCTTTGATCGGGACAAGCCGAAGCCCCCGGCTGGGCGCGGGCTCGGAGAAACGTCGTTTCCAGTATTGGAACTGCGGCAGCGCCAAACCATGTTGGCGACAGTAGGCAGACTGATTCAATTCGGACGCCTGCCAGTCTTCGATGCGACTTTGCCACAGCTCCCGTTTCTCGACACGCGCAGCAGATGAATTGCTCAAGGGGAAATCTCCGTATTTGAGATGTCCCACTATCTCTATCCGGTTTCAATGTGCCTACCCGCGACACACTAAGCGCTTACGTAGATGTCACCTGCACGCCGTGACTGGTTCCACATCGAGCTGGTCGCCATCGCGACCCGGCCCTGCCCCTTCTCGTTTCTGCGTAAGACAAGGTCGGGCGAGTTCCGCGCTGGCCCATTCGCCCACCTATTGGAGATTAAAGCGTGGTATTATGCCTTATAATATTGTTCAACAATCTCCTTGCGAACCAGCACTGTTAACGCTCGTAAAACTTCCTCATAGATAGGAAGGCTACCGCAAGGCTTTAGGGATATAATCCGAAGGTTTTTTGCAGAACTCTGCTACAGAGATTAGCTTGTTTTTATCAAAGGAAAATTCACATTTTTCACATAATACTGTTAAATTACAAAAACCACTGGGCCAATCTAGAATGCAGGCCATTTGGAATTGTGATAAATCTTTCGCAAAGGAACCATTCCATTTCTTTTCCAATACAATATCAGTATTTGTTATTCGGTTGACGAAAAATCCGGATTGACTATCGTTATCAAAGGGCTTTGCGGAGATCTTGATTGAGCCCACATTAACAAAAGATAATTTTGAGAAATCTGCTACAAATTGATCTTCTTTTTTAATATCAATTAGAGGGTCACTGCAGGTTGAAAACTGCCAATCATGGTTCTTTAATAAGGTGACTCCCCAAATTCTGATTTCAAATATTGAAATTGGAAAGGTAGGCGGGTGAAAAATCAAAATACTTTCGGAGAAATCGAGTCGTTCAAATTCATCTTTGTTTAGCTGTACTTTAGTCAAGTTTAAAGTTTCCTTAATGTTACTTGAATCATGACTGATGTGTCCAAGGGCTTTCCTGTAGTTGTTTTTGGTGTACCGAGAATTAAATCATCAACGATTGAACCATGGGATATTTTTTCAAAACCCATTTTTCTCAATTCCTCCTTTGAAAGTTTATCAACAAACTGTCTGAAAAATGGATTCCGAGGTTGACCTGTTACGGTCATAGTTCCGCCAGGCTTTAGAACTCTGGCAACATCACCTGTTACTGGGTTAAATCCAAATGGATTGTGAGCAAAGACTTTATCAAAGTGATTCGTACTAAATGGCAACTTGTTCGCATCAGCGACGACATCCACTCCGGGAACATCTCTTATATCAGCATTTATTGCGCGGGGCATCGGGTTGTCTCCTGCGCCAATATTTAAGATTCGTCTACCATGAATGCCGCGTTTTTTGATTTGGTAATTGTTTCGAGAAATTTTCCTCCTCGAAAGAATTTTTCCTGATTTTATCCTGCTGGCTACTCGAACTCCAGCATCGATTGCGGATTGGAAGTTGCCGCCGAGGGACCCCAGCCTGGGTTTCATCAGCTCCCGGCCGAATTGTCTCCCGTAGATGCGTGCAACGCGGCCCGCTGTCGTGGCGGCCCCTTTCGCCTTGGCGAGGGTGACTTTGGCGCCCTGTTTCACCCTTTTGGCGACCGTCGCCGTCTTCTCCACACCTTCCTTGACGATCTTCGCACTGGCCTTGACACCGCGCGTGACGCGGCTCACGCCTTGGGTGACTCCCGCCTTCAGCGTCGCGGGATTCAGCGTTCGGAAGCCCCACATCACCGATATCAGGTTGGTCGTCGCTTTACCGATCCGCTCCGGATCACCCGATGCGATCGCTTTGCCGTACTCCACGGGCAGGTTGGCAACGCCCGTGACCACGCCATTGAACAGGTCCCCGTGGGTCATGCCCTGCTCGGAACCCTTGCCGATCGCGCTCTGCATCTGGAAATCGATGAACTCACCCGTCAGGGCATAGTGGGTCATGCTCACGTTTGTCATGCCCAAGTCGAGTGCCATCTTGACGGTTTCTTCGGCGCCCTCCACCACGACACTCAGCGCTCCTTTGAGCAAGCCCATCACACTCTTTTGCACCGAGGTCTGCGCGATTTGGATATTCGCGTTGGCGTCGTGCACCAAATCCATGAACCCGTCCAGGCTGACGTCGTTGTTTCCCGTCGGGTCGATGAAGGCCAACGGGTTGCGGCTGGCGTACTGGTAGCGGTGCAGGCTCGGCGGGCGGTCGAACTGGGCGAAGTCCCAGCGGTCCATGCTGGCGAACACGCCCAAGTCCTGGTCGTAGTAGCGCGCCTTGGCGTACGTCAGCTCGGTCTCGGGGTCGTATTCGTGGCCCGTGAATCCGTAGCGGTTGTAGCCGCCCGCCGCACTCGCGAACACCTGCTCCTCGCGACCCCACGGGTCGAAGGTCTTGGCCTCGACCAGCGCACCCGCCGCATCCGTCAGCTCGGCCACGCTGCCCAACGGGTCGTGGTGGAACCACTGCACGCCCACCCCGACTCGCTCGATCGCCAGCCGCTGGCCCGCGAAGGCGTAGCTCGCCAGCGGGAGAGGGTCCCCGCCGGCGCCCGCCCCTTCTTCGTGCTCGCTCAGTACCGCCAGCTCGTCCCAGGTGTACAGCATCGCCGAACCCTGGCGGCTGTCGCCCCACTTGCGGATCCGCCGGTCCAAGTCGTCGTAGGCGAAGTTCAACGCCTCGATCCCGTCGTGCTCCACCCGCCGCAGCCGGTCCCGCGCGTCCCACCGCATCCGCGTCGCCGTCGCCCGCTTGGCGAGCCGGTCCACGTCCGTCTTGGCGGTGCGGTTTCCGTTGGCGTCGTAATCGTACAGCACCTGCCGCGAAGCGGTCAGCACCTCATCCTCGCGCGTCGTTTCGGTGAACCCGCTGATCTGGTGCCCGGGCTGGTAGCTGTACGCGCGCTCTCGTGCGTAGCCGTCGCCTTCCTCGAGCTCGTAGGTGCGGTTGCCCACCCGGTCCAGCGACAGGCTGGTCGTCCGACGGTGTTGCGGTGTGGTCCGCGTCCACTCGGTCAGCCGGCTGTTGATGTCGTAGCGGTACGTCGTCTCCCACCGACCCAAATCACCGCGGTCCTCCACCAGGCTGGCGCGACTGCCGTCCGCATGGTAGGTCGCGTGGTAGCGCGTGGCGCTGCCGTCCGGGCGCTCGTGGCCGAGTTCGGTCGGCCGGTTGGCGCGGTCGAAGGCGTACGCGGTCCGGGTCCCGTTGGGTAGGGAGATCTCTTCCGGCAGACCGTTGGCGTGGTAGCCGAACCGCGCCACCCCCTGGCCGTCGACCACCGCCGTCTCCAGCCGGTTGGCCGGGTCGTAGGTGTAGCGCACGGTGAACCCGCGCGCATCCGTCACGCTTTCGCGCGTGCCGTTGTCGTAGTAGCCGATGGTATGACCCAAGCCGCGGCTATCGCTGAACTGGTAGGGCCGGTCGAGGTCGTCGTAGTCGATGTGGCGCTCGTAGGTGCCCTCGCTGCCGATCTGACGCACCCGGGTCAGGTTGCCGTTGGCGTCGCGCTCGCGGTCGATGCTGTGGATCGCGGCGTCCGCGTGGGCGTTGCCCTCCCAGGTCTCGTCCATGACCCGGTTGCGGTAGTCGTAGCCGAAGGTGGCACTGCCGATCGGTCGCTCGACCGAGGTCCGGTTGTCGTTGGCGTCGTAGCCGAAGCCGGTCACGCCCAGACCCGGATGCTGAATCGCCGTCAACCGACCGGCCAGGTCGTAGGTCCAGGCGCTGACGACCTGCTCGGCGTCGGTGACGGTCTGTTCCGTCCAAGTCGGGTTCCAGTCGTAACGGGTCTCGGCGCCGTTGGGCTCGATCACCTGTCGCAGATTGTTCAGCAAGTCGTAGGCGTACTGCGTTCGGGCCCGCTCCCCCGTGGGCGACGGCGCATCCCGCAAGGTCAGGTTGCCCGCCGGGTCATAGGCCATCCGCACCTGCTCGTCCAACTCGTTGGTGGTACTGACCACCCGGCCGTAGAAATCGTGCGTCTGGAACAGGCTGACCCGGCCGTCGTGCACCTCGCCCGGGTACCCCAACTGGTTGTACTGACGAAACTGCGTCACTTGGTCGCCGACCGCTTGGCGGGCCAGCCGGCCGTGGGCATCGTAGCTCGTGCGGTGCGCGATGCCTTCCGCATCGGTCTGCACCAGAACCCGGTTCTGGCGGTCGTATTGGTTCGTTTCGAGGCGGATCCCGGCCCGCGACCGGGTCAGGAGGTTGCCGAGTTGGTCGAACCCGGCCACCGTCGTGATCCCGCGCCGGTCCACGGTCTGCACAGTCAGGTGCTCGTCGTCGTACGCGGTGCGGATCTCGCCGCCTGCATCGCGCTGCCATATAAGCCGGTTCAGGCCGTCGTAGTGGAAATGGGTCTCGTTGCCGTTGTAATCGCGGGCGAACCGCAGGTTGGCGGCATCCCACGACTGATGACGCGTCGCACCGCGTGCCGTATCGGTCTGCTCGAGCAGGCGGCCGAGCTCGTCGAACAGGCCCGTGACGGTGTTGCCGCGATGATCCGTGCCCACCACCGTCGTGCGCCCGGTGGATTGGCTGTAACTCCAGTGCGCGGTGATCGTGCCGGTCGCGTGACTGGACTGACGCGTCAAGGGCCGGTCGAAGCGGTCGTAGCTGATCTGGGTTTGGATACCACGGGGGTCGGTCGCCTCCACGAGGTTGCCGTAGATGTCGTAGCGGTGGCGGGTGAGGTAGTCGTGCGGTGCCCGCTCCTCCACGACCCGACCCATGCCGTCCACCTGGCGCAGGGTCTCGAAGCGCTCGGGATGCTCGACCCGAACGACGCCGTGGTTGGCGTTGTAGTGGTAGCGCTCGACGATGTCGCCCTGACTCATGGCGGTGGTCTGGCCGAGCTGGTTCATCTCCACGGTGATCGGCAAGTCCTCGGGCAGGGTCTCGATCACGCGGCGCCCGTGTTGGAGGTAGGCGTAGCTGCGGACCTGGTCGCCGCTGCCGGCTGGGTTGAGGGAGGTGTGCCGCACGACCCGGTTCAGCTCGTCGAACTGCTGGGTCTCGCCCGCACCGGTCGTCCGGTTCCGCCAGCCGAGTAGGTTCCCGCTGGCGTCGTAGTCGTACTCGGTGCGGTGGCCGAGCGGATCGACCTTGAACGCCACTCGGTTGAGCGGGTCGTAGCTGTAACTGGTGACGTGGCCGTTGCCGTCCACCTCGCGGATGCGGTTGCCCGCCACGTCGTAGTCGAAATCGAGCTGGTGCCCCGTGGCCAGGGTCAGGGCGTCCAGATGGAGCTTCGGGTCGTAGCTGGCCTGGGTGACGGCGCCACGCCAATCCGTGATCGAGGCCACCAGCTCGGTGCCCTCACGGTAGGTTCGCGCCGAATAGAACTGACCGTTGAGGGTTTCGCGCTCGAGGCGGTCGGCCGGGTCGAAATCGCGCACGAAAGTCTTGGTCATGCCCAGGTCCCCCGACCAGACCTCCTGGATCGGGTTACCGTGGATGTCGTAGGTCAGGTCGCGCTGCATGCGCGGCTGGCCCTCGCCGGGGTCGAGGGTCAAGGTGACGGCGCGGTTGAGTTCGTCGTAGCCGTACTCGATCTCGAGCACGCCGTCTCTGGCCCGCTGGGGCTGGCCCATAGGCAGGTGATCGAAGTACTGCATCAGACGGCCGCCACTCTGATCGGCAGTGCTGGTTTCGCTGAGCAAGCGGTCGAGGTGGTCGTAGCGGTAGCTGGTGTTGCGGTCGGCGCTGTCGCGGCTGCTGCGCAATCGGCCACGGCTATCGTAGGTCGTGCGCACCACGTTGCCGTCGGCCAAGGTCTGGGTCTGCGCGTAGCCCAGGTCGTCGTAGGTGTAGCTGGTTTCGTGGCCGCGCGGGTCCGTCACCGTCTCCAGCAGGCCGCGTGCGTCGTAGCCGAACTCGGTCCGGTTCCCCATGGCGTCGTTGACCGCCAGCACCGCACCCATCGCTTCGTCGAGGTCCCAGGTCGTGGTGTTCCCCCGCGGGTCGGTGTAGGTCAGCGGCTTGTTCCACAGGGGATGGTAGGTCCAGGTCTCCTCCATCACGCCATCCTGGCGTTTGAGGGTGGTGTTGCCGTTGGCGTCGTAGCCGTAGCTGAAGCTGCGCCCGGCCTCGTCCGTCTCGCTCAGCAGCAAGACGTCGCCCTCGGTCCAAGTCATTCGCTTGGTGCCCAGCGGGCCCGTGATCTGGATCGGCTGACCGTTGAGGTTGAACTGGTAGCTGGTCGTGCTCAGGTCGTCACTGACGTCCGCGCCCGTGATCCCGTTGCCCTGGTCCCAGTACACAAACCGCGTCGTCAGGCCCTCGGGCTCGCGGATCTCCTTGATCCAGCCCGCGTCCACCGCAAGGTCCGGCAGCTCGCCGGGCGCGTAGTAGACGTAGGCCGTCTCGAAGCCGTTGGGGTTGGTGAACTGGGTCAGGCGGTGGCCCTCGCAGGCCCGGGTGTACTGGTAGCGCTCGACCCGCTCGTCACGGGTCACCTGAACCAGCCGGCCGTCGGCGTCGTGCGCGAAGTGAACCGTGATCGCGGGCACCACGCCCTCGGTCGTGATCGAGGTCAGCAGTGGGTAGAAGCCGCTGTAGTCGTAGCTGAAGACCAGTTTCCGGCCGGCCGGCTCCTGGACCTCGCGGATCTGGCGGGTCAGGTCGTCGTAGCGGATCACCGTCCGGTTGCCGAAGGAATCCTCGATGAAGCGCAGGTTCTGGCCGAAGGTGAACGGCGCCTCGCCGCCCGGATCGAACGGCAGCGGCGGTCCGTAGACGTAGGCCCGGCCCGACTTGGTGATCAGGGTGTAGCCGCCGTAGGCGTTGGCCTCCAAGCGCGAATGGACCCCGGGCATCGCCGGCCGGTACTGGCCATCGCTGTGCCGCTGAAAGTCCTGGCCGCTGCCGTCGCCGCCGACGACCTGCAGGATGTCGCAGCCGCCCTCCACCAGGCGCGACTGGTAGTTGTGGATCCAGCCGATGCCCAGCGGGTTGTAGTTCTGGCCGCCGCCGCTGCTGTAACTGCGGGTGAAGGCCAGCCCGCCGTTGAGGCCCGGGATGTGGAGGTCGGTGCTGCCCACGTTCAGGCTGCCCGAGTTGAGGTTGACGCCGCGCACGACCGTCGACCCGATTGCCATGCGCTTGCGGACCCGCTTGACGATGTCGATCGTGCCGCTTCGGGTCAAGGTATAGGTGTTGCGGGCCCCGTCGCGGAAGTCGGCCTCGAAGGTCCACTCGAAGAGACCCGGCGTCAGGAAGTCGTGGCTGGATTCGTACTGCCCGGGCGGCAGCGGCACGCCGTCGTAGAGCACGCGGTCGCCCAGCGAGAAACGGACCCGCGTGGCCTCGTGGTTGAGCTGGAAACCGAGCTTGCGGTTGATGGCGTTGCAGCTCGTGTCGGCGTCGCCGACGGGGTCCTCTTCCAGGACCAGCTCGTAGTCGGTCTCGTAGCCGCGGGCCCGCTCGTCTTCGGTCTCGCCGGGCACGATCACGCCGACCCCGCCGATCAGGAACTTGTAGGGCAGCAGGCGCTTGGGGCCGAACACGGGACCGGCCTGGCTATCGAGTGGATCGCCGGTCATCTGCCAGGCCATGAAGCCGCCGGTGGTGGGTGGCTCGCGTTCGAACAGGAAGGGCCGGGCCGCCTCGTGGGGCAGGCGAGCCTCGGCCAGCTCGCCCTCGTCGGTGCCAGTGGTGGGCAGGTCGTCGATGAACATGGTGGTGAAACCGGTGGCCTCGTCGGTGAGGCTGAGGTCCACGTCGCGGTAGTCCTGGAGGTGGCTGTAGGTGTAGCGCTGGGCGAAGACCGGCCAGGCGCGGAAAAGGCCATCGCCGTCGGGATCGGCGCAGGCGTCGTCGGGTCGCTTGCGGTCGGCTCGGCGCTTGCCGGTAGCCGGCGGGTTGGTGTCCAGCCAGAGGCTGTGCTCCTCGATGTCGATGACGGCGAGGTCGGCGCCGCGGTCGAGGATCACGTCGACGGTGGCGGTGAACCCCTCGGGCGCGAGCTGGCCGGCCCGATCGACGTCGTAGCTGAAGCGGATCTGGTAGCGGGCGTCGGGGTCCCAGACGCTGCCGGCCAGGAGCTGCATGCGCGTGCTGCCGGTGCGGAACGAGTCCGAGACGACGGCGCCGTCCTTGAGGATCTCGTAGCGGTGCAGGCGCAGGTAGGGCAGGTCGGCCGGTGCGAAGGTCGGCGCCACCGCGACGTCGGCGATCTGGCGGTTGCGGCCGTCGAGCGCCACGCGGACCGGCTCGTCGAAGGTGCAACTGTAGAACCCGATCAGGAAGTCGGTGTCCATCGAGTCGGCGAGTTTGGTGATGCTGCCGTCTTCGAGGCTCTGGCTGTCGACGTGGTAATAAAAGCGGCCGTGCACGATCCCTGGCTGGTCGACGGTGAAGGAAAGCTGGAAGCGGCCGAACCCGTCGAAGGTGGTCAGCTCGTAGGGCAGGCCGGCGTCGTGGCTGCCGTCGCGCAGGCGCAGGAACCCGGGGCGCAGCTCCTGGACGGGGACGTGCTGGTCGCCCAGGTCGAAGAAGAAGTCCTTGCAGGCCAGGCTGGCGCTGCAGGCGAAAGCCTCGCGTTCGCCTTCGTTGCCGGGGTCGTGCACGGCGACCTTCACGATTTTAGTGACCTCGACCGGGATGTCGAACGGGTGGCCGCCCGGGCTGTCGGGATCGATGCGGAAGAGCTGACGCGGCATGCCGTTGCGGTCGGCGCTGCTGACGCCGTTCCAGCCGAAGTCACCAAAGCGGAGCTGGTAGCAGGGATTGCGGTGGGCCGCCTCGGCGGCCGGGTCGTTCAGGCCCAGCAGGTTGCTGCCGGCGCTGTAGCTGACCCCGCAGATATCGCTGGCCTCCCAGCCGGTGCCGCGCGGGGCGATCCCGGTTTGGGCGGGATGGATGCAGGACGTGCCGTAGACGGGCCCTTCGTAGTCGGCATTGCCGGGGTAGTCGATCTCACCGAGCGAGGTGGCGGGGTCGTAGGGCGCCGACACGAGCAGCACGGTTAGCGGCGGGGCGCCCCCGCCGGAGATGTCCAGCGCCTCGGCGCGGTCGACGATGCCGCCGCCAAAGGAAACGACGTCGCCGAACTGGCCTGGCTCGAGGTAGAGGCCGTCGCCGAACAGGCGGGCGGTGAAGGAGAGGCGCCGCTGGGGTTGGCGCAGGTCGCGTTCTTCGAACAAGGCGGCGTCGGGCCGGTACGGCAGGCTGCCCGCCTCGGAGACGAAGTCGGTGGCAATGTCCTCGAAGCCGTCACAACTCTCGGAGGTGTTGGTGCCCTGGAGCGCGAGCTCGATGGTGCGGTTGGTGATGGGGTTGCCGTGGGCGTCCAGCAGGAACGGGAACAGGCTGGCTACGTGGCCGACCGTGACGATGAAGTTGAAGCTCTCGCTCTCGAAGGTGGTGTCCAGCCGAACGGCGGTGGTGCGGGCCGCACCGGGCTTGACGAGTGCGGTGGCGTCGTTGTTGGCGACGACGGTGGGGTCCTGGGCGGAGCGGGCCACGTAGTGGTAGGCGGAGACCATCGAGAGGTGTTGGTGGGCTTCCTCGAGCTGGGCGAAATGGGCATTGCGGTCCGTGTAGGGCGGGACCTGAAACCGGAACTCGGCGATACCCAAGCCGTTGGTGACGGCCGCGTGGCTGTGGTAGCCAACGGGGACCTGGTCGCGCTGGTTGCGGAGCTGGAGTTCGATCGAGGCGTCGGGCACCGGGCGGCCCAAAGAGTTGAGGGCGAGGAAGTGGAACTCGGCCTTGCCGGAATCGGCGGGCACGACGTCGAAGTCCCAGCCAGGCACAGTCATGAGGAAGGCCACCTCCCGGTCGCCGAAGACGCGGCGGTCGACCTCGGGGAAGGCGAAGGCGGCGCCCAGGATGTTGAACAGGCTGCTGGCGGTATTGGCGGTGACGGCGCCGCTGAGGCCGTCGTCGAGCAGCCAGGCGGTGCGGCCGTCGCTGGGCTGGTGGAGTCGGGCGGCGAAAACGGTGGCCTCGCCCAGGGCCAGCGGTGCGGTGGTCAGCCGGACCTGGAGCCCCTGATCGAGCGCGGCCTCCAGGCGACGGTGGAACGACGCGGGCAGTGGGAACGCGACCAGGCGGGTTTGATCGCCGGGCACGAGGTCCTCGACGCCCAGGCCCTGGGCCGCGGCGTAGCCGAGCACGCCGGGCACGGAGACGGCCCGCAGGTCGGGGTGCAGCGATTCGAGGATACGGCGCTCCTGCTGGGCGGCGGCCAGGCCGTCGAGGCGGCGAAACTCGGCGAGGCGTTCGGCGGGGAAGGCTGCGGAGGGCGCGACCGGCCGGGCCGGCAGGAAGTCGGCGTCGAGCGCGAGGGCGACGGGTTCGAGCGCGGCGGGCAGGCCGTCGAGCGTGGTCAGGCGGTGGTGGACTCGGGCCCAGGCGAAGCCGGCCGTGGGCTGGACCAGGCGCAGACGCATGGCTTTGGCCAGGGTCCAGCGGGTGTCGGCCACGCGGCGGAGGTAGGCGGTGGCGACTGCGTGCAGGCTGTTGCCAAAGGGCCGCGCGGGGTCGTAGACGGGCAGGTCGGTCGCGGCGGGGACCAGAGGGTGGCCGCCGCCGGAAACGGCCAGCACGGCGAAGCCACCCCAGGTCAGGGCGTTGGTGACGGTGGCGAAGGTCTCGGTCGGCGTTTGAATCGCGAGGTCGAGTTCGAGGCGCTGGCCGGGTGCGAAGTCCAGGTCGGCCGTGGCGATCGGGTTCCCTTCGAGCAAAAGGGCAGGTTTGAGGCGCAGGAGGTGGGAGGGAACCTGCCAGCGCGAGCCGTGGAGGGCGACCAGCTCGAAGTCGGAGGGAGTGGCGGGTACAGCGTCCCAGGAGAGGATGCGGCCGCCCAACTCGGCGAGGGCGATCTCGTGTTCGAGGACCGGGGTGCCGGCGGCGTCGCGGACCAGGAAGCGGGCGCGGTGCTGGAGAGCGCGGGGCAGGGTCGACGGTGTGAAGGCTGCCAGTTGCTGTTCAACGGTGAACGGGAGACTGAGGGAAAGCAGGTTCGGGCCGGCAGCCGGGGCGGTGTAACCGGTGGTCAGGTCGGCGAGGTTAGCGTCGTGGGTGGCGAGTTGCTGGTCGAGCCAGGCGAGGAAGGGCGTGGCGCCGCTGTCGGTCGGGGCTTGGTCGTCCAGCGGGAGGTCGGCCCCGGCGACGGTTTCGAAGGTATCGAGCAGATCGGTTGTGTCTAGATCGAAGGCGGCGAAGGCGTCGGTGCTGTCGGGTGGTACGGTGCCGCGGGACAGTGGGTCTAGGGGAAGCCAAGCGCGGTCGCCGGCGCCGGCCCCAGTTCCGCGATAGCCTGAGAGCGGCAGCCAGGCCTCGACCCAGAAGCGCTCGAGCCGAAAGGCCTCGATGCGGCCTTCGGCGAGGATCGGTTCGAAGGGCACGGCGGCGGCGCGCAGGACCTCGGCGACGGCGCCGGGCTCGGCCACGCTCAGCCAGGCGAGGGCGGGCTCGGCCGGCAACAGGACCTGACCGTGGATGACGCGGGCTTCGACGTCCATCTCGGTGAGCAGGGCGGCGAGGAGCAGGGCGGCGTCGAGGTCGTTGGCGGCGCGGTCGTCGAGCACGGTGCGCGGGGCGCGCTGGTTGCCGAAGTAGGGGTCGTGGGCGAGATGGATTTCGAGGTAGCGCAGCAGGGCCAGCGGCGATTGGCGGGCTTCGGCGGGCAGGCGGTCGAGCAGCGGGGTTTGGCTGGTTTTGGCTTGGTGTTCGGGACCCGCATTGCCTGAAGCCTCGGCCAGGAGGTCGACGGTGTCTACGGTGCTTGGCGGTGGACCGCGGCGGAGTGGCACGGCGCCGGCTTCGGGGCTGGCCCACAGTGGGGCCCAGGGGGCCAAGTCGGAAGGTTCAGGCTCGGCCAGCAGGGCGGTCATGCGATCGGGGAGGTCGGCGGCGGTCTTGGCGCGGTCGTCGAGTAAGTGTCGCAGGTCGGTCAGGCGGGCCAGCTCGTGCTGGAGGCGGGCTTGGGTTTCGTCTTGGGTCACTAGGTCCAGAAGCTCGCGCGTCTGGTGGATCTGGAGGGCCAGCCAGTCGTCCAGCTCGGCGCGATCGGACGCGATGGCCTCGGTTTCGTCCTGGCTCAGGTTCCGTTTCTGGCTGGCGTTCAGCCGGTCACGCAGGCGTGTGGCCAGACGCCGCTGGGCGCGCATGGCCTCGGCGTGGTCGGTGGCGCGGGGCAACTCGGGCCGATAGGTCGGGGTCTGTGCGTACAAGACCGAGGCGCCGATCAGGGCCAGGCAGAGGAAAACGCTTTGGACGGAGCGCGGGTTGGGAACGAATCGGGGCATGGGGACTCCACAACGAGGAAGGAGGACATGTGCGATGCGGTGGTCATCGAGCTGGGCCAGAACGGAAGTGCTCTGGTGAATCGCGTGCCTTCCCATGGAGTGCTTGTGCAACTCTGGCGACTGACTAAAACAGGCCAGTTGTGCGAGTCATCAGGGAAGGGAAGTGGGTTGTGCAGGCTTCGACGAAAGAAACCACTTTGGCTCGGAAAAAGAGCGGCGTGGCAAAGAAAGCGTGCTGTCGAGGCGTTTGCTTTGGTTTTGGGATTGACGATGTTTCAGAGTGGAACTGGTGCGGCGAGCGCGGTTGGACGCTATTTTGTGTGATTTTTTACTAAAAAGTGAGTAAAAAAATCGTCCTGATAAAGATCGTACGCTATTTATCATTACCAAACAACCTCTTCTTTGCCGGCTTGTATGAATTTGCTTCGTGGCTTCGTGTTTCCGACCGGCCTCATCTCGATCGACTTCGGCTTTCACAAGAACCCTCGGAGGTGAAGGGCCAGGTGCGAGGGTGAAGATTGGTTGATTAAAAAACAGAACAAAAGTAAAACAGAACGATTTGTTCAAAATGGAAGTATGAGTGTTTATGCTGGGTCGTGATAATTAACACCGTTTGGGAATTTCTATACTTTTTGGCAAATTGATGGATTGAGAGGCCGGTTGCGTGGTGTTAACTTCGAGATCCTGCATGACGTCCCACTGCGACATACACGAGTTATCCCGTGTGTGTCTTTTTTTCTTAACTTGTTATTACTAATAAAGATAGAGAGGATCGTAAATGCAACAGCCTGCTCCTACAAATGCTCATTCGAAACCAAGCCGTTCGTGGCTCCCCATCTTCACGATCATCGCCTTGATGTCTTCACATGCGGTTTTTGCCGCGGCGCCGAATGCCCGCGACGACCAATTCACCACTCCACAAGACACCGCCATTCGCATTTCGCTCGCGGAAATGTTTCAAAACGACTTGGATGCGGATGGCGACGCTTTCACGCTCCTCCTGATCGACGATTGGGAGAATGGCATCGCAAGCCTGGATCGGGAAGATCAGGCCGTGGTGTTCACGCCTCAACCGGGCTTCGTCGGCCAGGGCCGATTTACCTACATCATCGACGACGGTTCCGGCATGGGCTGGGATGGCAGTTATGGGTTCGCCGTCGTGATCATCGAGATTGGCGGTGATGCGGGGTCTGGCGATCCCGACCCGACGAACACTCCGCCAACGGGCGTTGACGATCGATTGGAAACCCGCCAGAACATCGAGCTGCTCATTCGAGTGAGCACGCTTTTGGGTAACGACATCGATCCGGACGGGGACACCCTTTCCCTGGTCACGGTCGAGGACCTGTCCCACGGTTCGGTGGATTTCGATCCAAACAGCGATGTCTTCACCTTCACGCCGCCGATCGATTACCTCGGCCTGATCACCTTCACCTACACCGTGACCGACGGTCACGACGGGGGCGACTCGGGACGGATGGGTTTCGCCACCGTGACCATCGACGTGGTGTCGCCGAGCGATCCGCCGGGTGGCGAGCCTTTGGACGAAGTGCGGTTCTACAACTTTGGCCACTCGTTGTTCAACCACGGCGAGCAGAACACCGGTTATTGGCTGGGCGCCTTGGCCGCCGGGAGCGGAACCATATCGGCCGGGAACGGCCAGTTCGGCCAATTGAGCTACCACGGCATCCCGCCGACTCCCCAACTGGGCTATGCGACCAATGCGTATGAGCCGTGGCCGGAATATCCTCCCGTGGATTTTGCGAGCCGCGACTACACCCATACGCTGTTCATGCCCAGTAACTTCGAGCAGGAAGTGCTGACGCCGGAGGACTATTTGACAGATACCTTCCGCGTGCTCGACTACGTGGAGGCGCAGGAGCCGGAAACGGAGATCATTCTCTACATGCACTGGCCGGAGCCCTCGATGATCGGCCTGGGGGTCCTCAACGGTAACGAACTCGGCCGGGCGGATTGGACCACCCTCAACAACTACACCAGGAGTGGGAACTATTACGATTGGCACCGCGACTATCAGAACCTGCTGCAGGCAGCCCGACCGGCCTACCGCCTGCGCACGATTCCGGTGGGTCCGATCATCGCCGACATCATTGAAACGCAGCCCTTCATGCAAGACGTCAGCTTTGCGGATCTGTACGTCGACGAGGCGCCGCACGGATCGCCGACCGTCTACTTTCTGGCCGGCATGATCTGCTATCGAGCACTGTTCCTACAGAACCCGAGCTTGGACTACCAGCCTCCCCGACCCGATATCATTCCGGCGGTCGCGGATCATTACACGGAGTTGGTGTTGTACATCGAACGGCGCCTGGACGAATACAACGCAATGTCGAACGGCCTGAACGTCTATGACTGAAGGAAGTAGATAGGCCCCGCACCCAACATAGGGCGTCATCGGGTGGCCGCGTAGGGCGTTCGCACTGCGCGGCCATTCGATCTGTCGTTTCGCGAGTTGGGATGGGTACCTGCGGAGGGAGCGCGTGAAGTCACTCGCAAGCGGCAGCCAATGCCTTGAGCAGACCCACATAGACACTGTTGCAGAAGGCGACGGCCTCGTCGCTTTCCGATTCCCAGCGCGAGGACCAAGCCACGTAGGTGGTGTCATTGGCCGTCACCGGGTTGAGCTTCACCGAGCCCACGTACTGGGTCACGTCCTGTGAAGATATGGGAGGGGGCCCCTCGTCGAGCGAGTATTCGAAGTGATGTTGTTCCGCGTCGAAGTGGATCAGGGTTTCGTAAATTGCACCGTTCAACACGCGTTTGGTACCGACCTCGGTGGGCCCCAGATCACCCGTGGCGTCACAGCTCATAAATAGTTCGGGAGCCCAGTTGTTCAGTTTGTGGAAATCGCTCACGATGGCCCAGACTTTGGCGATGGGCGCGTTGATGACGATGGAGTTAAAAGTTCGCGGCATCGTTCTTCTCCTGAAAAAACAGACTTCACCGAGTGGCGGTCCGGCTCGTGTGCAATGAATTCTGGTCTGTGTCTAGGTGGGAGATCGGGCTCGATGTTTACCGGCTTCCCCTCGCCGAGACGACTGGCCCGGATATGGCCATCGGTGGATGTGATTCCAACGGGCATTTTCGACAAACCATAACCAGGTAACCGGATTTCCGACGGTCACATTCAGTTGTTCGGTGGGTCATTTGAGGCTCTTTGGACAGTTTATCACCAGTCGTGGGGAAGGCATCGACTTTTCCCGACGCCGCACTCACGACGTGGCAATGGCGGGTCACTGGTTCTGTTCCGCTCGAACCCTGTGCTACACGAAGCCCTTCCCACCAAAAAGGAACGTCTCTCATCGACAGGTTGGCTCAGAACCCGTCCTTCCTCACGAAAAGAGGTTTCCCAAATACCCTGAGCGCTTCAACTCGCAATCGCCGCAATCACTATCTCAGCGATGAGGTGGCCGGGGCGACATCCTCCTCGCCATGTGAGTGAGTCCTTGGAACGCGGGTGTCAGGAGATTGCCCGTGGGTCAGTCTTTCAACCACTTCAGAATGGTGGCGTACGCCTTTGGGTGGTTGAGAAGATCCATGTGGTTCAAATTGCGACCAACCCATTGATGTTCCGAGGGAAACGCCAGGTTCAACCGAGGATCCGGATGACGGCCGAGGGCGCTGTCCAAGGTGACGAGCCCGTCTCCGATCAGATAGTCGCCCAGCGCACTGGATTCGGCGCGGCTGGTGCCCGCAACCGTGTAACAGTCCACGCCTTGCGGCAATGGTACCGACGTCCGGTGATTCCCCGAACATTCGAACCGATCCCGCCCTTGCCAATCCTCGTCTACGACATGACCGTAGCGCAGATCGGTAATGCCGCGGCTTCTGATCTTTCCCAAGCGCGAAAAGGGTGCGCTGTAAGGGTTTATTTCCAGAATGACATCCACCAGGTTGCCGCCCTTTTCCAAAAGCGATCCTTGATGCGGTGTCCCCAGGAAAATCAGTTTTCGAAGGCGTTTAGGCCAATCATGGCCAGCTACCTTTCCATAATGGCAGGCGCTTCTGGAAACCAGTCCGCCCATGCTGTGGGCGACGATGAACAGTTCGATGGGAAGCGTGCATTGAGCCTCGATCCCGCGAACGGTCGTTTCCAGCAGATCCGAAAAGCGTTTGCCATTTTCAGAAATATGGCACCCTGTATTGTAGTGCAAATAGATCTGCGAAAAGTCCAGGTCACGGGCTATCGCCGCACCATGATCGTGCCCTTGGCGATGCCACTGCAAATCGTTCATGCACAAACCGTGGACCAAGATGACGAGCCGACCTTTTGATGGTCGGACGGCCTGACACAGGGATGATTGGCCCATTGCCTTACCGTCTCGACGGAACTGCATCGGGATCGCCAGCCCGTTGTTCCGCGCCACCAGATGATCGCCGAGCACCCCGTTCAGAGCAGCCAGCAAGGCCTCATATGCGGGAGATGTCGTCTGCTTGTCGAGCAGTGCACTGACGGCGTCAAGCAGTGGATCGAGACCCTTTCCAACCAACTCGGTAGTCGCCCGAATATTGCGGTAGACCATGCCCGTAACGCCCTTCGTTCGATGTTGTTGCGGTGCGCCGCGCACGGCGGACAAGCTGGTGACCGTGTGATGCACTGCTTCCACCAAATCGGTGAGGCCGGTAATCGCTTCCACGGTCAGCCGGCCAAGACCGGAAAGGTTACGCGGGCCAAAGGTCTCATCTGCAGGGTCTACGGGCTTCACCATGATCACTCCCTGACCCAACCGCTAAAATGCCGCTTTGACGATCGGATGCGTGACAGCTTGGATTCTACCACCAAAGTCGGACACTACCGCTTCCCCGTGGCTAACTCCCTTGTCGGCGTGGGAGCTACTTTGGCCAATAGGGAAGGGGCGGACACCAGACGGGTATCGATATCGAAGCGTGAGGCTGCGGGACGGCCGAGAGCCCTTCGTCGTCCTCACGACCGACCGAGCCAGGCCGGGTAATCCATCAGGCGTGACCTGGACGCCGTTTCCCATTCTTTCGTGTGCCAATGGTCTCCCGCGTCCGGATTGAGGTCGAGAAAAGTAATCCCGACAACAGGTCCTTGGGATTGGGATCGGGTCGGTGTTTCAGCAGGGGATTCCCTGGAGCACGTCGCGACGAATCGAGGTGATCCCAAGAGCTCATGGTCGCTCAAACACAACATTCAGTGGCTATTGCGAGTTGAGTTTTAAGGGAGAGCTGGCGGCCCGCATCGGGATGAAAACTTCAGGAAATGGCCCTCCCGACACCGCCATAAAAAAGGTGAACTTCAGGGTTGAGGAATCGCGTCGACTTCCATATAATCAGGCCCTGCGTTTGGAAGAATGCCCCTATAGCTCAGTTGGTAGAGCAACGGTCTTGTAAACCGTAGGTCGTTCGTTCGAGTCGGACTGGGGGCACCACCTACCTCATCAGCGAAAAGCACCCCACGGGGGTAAACCAAAAGCCCGGAGCCCAGCGCTCGCGGGCTTTTTGCTTTTTACGTTTTTGTTTTCAGTGGCTTACCGGCGGGCAGGCGGTCATCCCACGCTTTCATCGTTGGCCGATAGATTAATATCCCATGCTGGGCACGATCCGTTTTTGGGCAAAATGTCTGTCCGTCGCCGTTTTTTTCGGCTTTAACTTATCTCTTGGCACGCTTGGTTTAAGAGCGAATCCGGCGCTGATAATACCGATAGGATCGATGCGGCCGGGTTGATGAAATCGGGTCACGCTCGGTCTGGAAATCAAAACAGCCGCCTGATTTGCACCAGGCGGCTGTAACTAAACGATTAAACCTTCCCTTGTTATTTGTTTCCCTAAACCGAAGAAGCAGCGAGATGGCGCTGACACCGGGTCGAGAGATGCCACGTGGAGCTGGTTCTTCTCGTACCCTAACTGCTCCTAATACCGCCATTGGAATACGAGGCGAACATTGCGGTCTTCGACCGGGTGGTAGTGCACGTCTTCGATCCCCTGCGCTGGCTCTCCCGCCAATCGCGATGCGTAGTAATACTGGATGTCGCGGTCGTCTTCGTCCAGCAGGTTGAACACCTCCACGCCTACTTCGATTCGGCGGCCGAAATCGTAGTGAAGGCTGCCGTTGACCAACGTCGTCGCCATGCCCCGCACAGAGTTATCCTCAATCAGTGGTAACCCGCTGAAATGACGCAGCCGCAAGCCGCCTGAAAGACCACGCTCTGTTTGGTACACGACTCCGGCGGCCAACGTCCGCGAGACGGAGCCGGGAATGTAATCGCCCGCAGGATCTTCGTCGATAAAGCGAGCGTGGCTCCAGGTGAAATCCAGATCGAAGGCCCAAGATGCGATCGTCAGGTGGTTGGCCCATTCGATGCCCGTCCGACGGCTGGGTCGACCTGCCTCCGTACCTCCGCCGTCGCCGACAAAAACCAATTCGGAATCTTGCTTCAACCAAAATCCGGTCAATGACGTCTGCAGGCCCTTGATCCGTCCACTGCTGATGCCCACATCGATCCCGCGCGAACGGGATAAGGGCGGGACCCGACCCACTTCTTCGCCCCCAACCGGGTCGATGCGAATCGTCATGCCGCGGGCGTCGTTGCTGTGAAAGCCATAGCCGCTGTTGACGAAGATTTCCGTCCCGGGCGCCACCAGGAACGCGGCCGAAAACTTGGGCGAGAGGATGAAGTCGTCTACTTGATCTGAGTTGGCCGCCCACCTGGCCGTAACGTCAGCGCTGACGTAGTCGCCACGAAGTCCCGCAATGGTGCGAAAGCGGTCATTCCAGCGGATCTGGTTACGCAGGTACAGGCCGCCGGCGTACTGGGCGACACGGTCCTCGCGAATCGTTTGGTGGCGAAGGCGACCTTGTGAGCCGTAGAGGCCATTGTCAATTCGGTCGAATCGCAGGCTGATCCCAGCTTCCGTGTTCATATCGCGGCCAAGCCATGTGTGCTGCCGACTATGCTTGTAGCCGAGCCCGCCAATGACGCGGTCGTCCGCCTGTTCAAACTCGTCGCCTTGCTCGGGGTTCTCGAGGAGATAGGTGAAATTGGAGAAAAGCGTCAGGTCGTAGGCGGCGACGTTGGCGAACCATTCGGATCGAGAATCGCGGTCGGCCCGATGGCGGCTGTACGACAGGCTGAAACGAGAGGAATCACCGCCCAAATCGGGGTCCGCCAAACCATAGCGGTCGATCAGACCGGTGTCGACGGCGCGTTGCGGAATTTGATCGGTCGCCAGCCATGTGTTGTCGTAGCCCATCAAGGTCAATGAATAGCCGTCGGCCGCGTCGCCTTGGCTGAGCCGCAAAACGCCGTTCAACTTTTTCGCGTCGTCGCCGCGTAGCCAGGGCCCGTCGTGGCGGCCGAACTCCACCGCACTGAGGAAGTTGTGATCGTGAGCCAATTCAGTCGATTGAGCCCAGAGCAGGCGACCGAATCCGTTGTTGCCGGCACGCAACGAAAGGGAAGAATCGGCCAGCCGGTCCTGATAGTCGATCTGAGCCGAGCCGGCAGAGGAAAAATCGCCCAAGTCGGCGTAGTAGGGACCTTTTCGGTATCGCACCCGTTCCACCAATTCAGGGATCAGGAAATTGAGATCGGCATAGCCTTGACCGTGACCGTGGGTCGGCATGTTGACCTGCATGTGGTCCAGGGAAACTGAAAAATCCGTACCGTGGTCCAGGTTGAACCCGCGCACGAAGTACTGGTTCGCTTTGCCACTGCCGCTGTGCTGGGTAATGATCATACCCGGCGCGGTTTCCAGCAGTTCGCCGGGTCGCAAAATCGGTCGCCGGGCGAGGTCGGCCTGGCCGGTGGCGCCTTCCGCGGCCGAGTCGGCGATGCCAGCCTGGTCGTCGGCGCGGTGCCGGACCTGGACTTCCTCGTAGACCGTTTCCGGTTTACTCGTCAGATCTTCAGCAGGTTCGGGGGTTTCGCTGCCCCAGAGAGGGATACAAATAAGGGCGATCAGGCCCAAAACTCGTTCCAACTTGCTCACAAAGGCACTCCTTGTCGCATTCGGTCGTTTCACTACAACTTGTTCGTCGGCAACCACGAAAGTGGATTTATAGATTTGCAAACTTAGCAAATGAACCCTGGCTTGTCGGGACGATCCTGGGTGCTACCCACATAAGGGTTGGGTATCTGAAACACGGAAGTTCAAGCTCTGGACCAAGCCCCAAAGGGACACGAAGATTTTAGCCCACGGCAACGCCGTAGTCCTGACTTTAATAAGGTTGCACCCCAAAAGGGCGTTTCGAAGGCGGCTGGACCGACGCAAACGCCCTGAATGGAGGCCAGAAAAATACCGAAATACTCGTGTCTCACCGGTGGCTGCCAGGTTTCGGCGCACGATCTCCAGGTGTCGCTCTACGACGGCGACCCCCGGCCGGCTATGCGCGGGAATGGCGTCGGCAGGCGTGCCTGGTCGTCCAATCCTTGAACGTGAGCCTCTTCTTCGACGCGGTACACCGGAAGGGGATTTTGGAACTCCGGTCAAAATGGAGCATCCATTGCGCCGGATATCACCACGGCATAACTCATGGACAGCATCGAAATCTCGCTACGGCGAGATGTGGAGTTCTCGTTTTTGTCTTACTATTGTATGATAATGCCACACTTGGCTATTCTGGAAATTCTACGATTTTCCAGAAATGATCCAGCATGTCAATCATATCCACAAAACCATCACCAACTTTGGATTTGACAAGATAACCGGCAACGTTCAGGTCGTAGGCGGCCATTTTATCTTCATCCCTTTTGGAGGTGGTGAGAATAAAGGCAATGGTTTTATTGAACTTCGGATCACCGCGAAGCTCTTCCATGAACTCAATACCGTCCATACGCGGCATGTTCAGGTCTACCAGCAGCAAATGGGGAATGGGAATAACGTCCTTGCCGTTTTCGCCACGTAGCATTTCCAGTGCCTCCACCCCGTCCTTGGCACGTAATAATGGATTGGCAATACGCGCTTTCTTAAAGGCCCGCTTGACACCTTCGGCATCGATATCATCATCTTCTATCAATAGGATGTTGACTGTTTTTCCACTCACGCTGCTTGCTCCTTTTTTTAAATGGTTATGGATCGTATTTTTGGTTTCTTTGGCCAAGTGAAAGTAAAGGTAGCACCTTTGCCTTCTTTTGACTTAACCTGAATGCGCCCGCCGAAGCGATACACAATTTTTTTGACCAAGGCCAAACCCATGCCACTGCCTTCCACTTCATCGCGGGGCTTGAGGGTTTGGAACATTTCAAATATTTTTTCCTGAAATCTCTCTGCAATGCCTGGACCATCATCTTGCACTGAAAATTCATAAAATAATGTACTTTCGCTTGCAGAAACAACAATAATGCCTTTTTCTTTGTCGTGATGTTTGACGGCATTACCGATCAAATTGTGAAAAATTTGTTCCAGTGGCATACGTGGAATCAAGATGCCATCAAGGCTTTCATCCGCCGTGATAGCAATCTCTGCCGGGACATTTAGAAGGCTCCTGACGTCATCTATCAGCCGATCAGCCTTGATTTTCTCTGTTTTTTTCAGATTTCGCCCTGCACGTGAATACTCCAATAGGTCGTCCAGCAGGCGCTCCATGCGCAACACACGTCCCTGTAATTTTTCCAAACGATCTTTATTTTCATCATCGAGGACTTCTGCCAAATCTTCGGCTAACCATTTTGTCAAGTTGTCAATTCCTCTGAGCGGGGATTTTAGATCGTGACTGGCAACATAAGCAAATTTTTCAAGCTCGTCATTGGACAGTTTGAGATCTTCCATTGTGCGGTTTAAAGAACGTTCTGCTTCTTTTCGAGCTGTAACATCACGAACAATTCCACCAAACAATTGCTCACTTTTTAGGCTCATCTCACTCACCGAAAGATCAATAGGAAAAGTAGAGCCATCTTTGCGCATTCCCTCTAGTTCCCGACCGATGCCGATGATTTTTTTAAAACCCGAGTTTCGATAATTCTGTAAATAACCATTATGTTCGCTGTGATATGGCTCCGGCATGAGAATATTTACATTCTGGCCCAGCATTTCTTCTGCTACATAACCGAATATTTTTTCGCATGCCGGATTCACTTTCTGGATAATGCCTTGGTTGTTTATCGTGATCATCCCATCGATCGCATTGTCTATGAATGCACTATGGCGCGCTTCACTTTGCTCTAGAGCGTTTGCCATCCTTTTTTGAAAGTAAACTATTAATGCAACTACCCATAATGCTAAAACTGAAAGAGCACGGTTTAATTGCACGATCCATGTGTCTGCCTGTATATCGGAAATGAGTAGATAGCCTTTCAATGTAAATACTGTGCCAATTCCCGCAAAGAAAAAGGCAGTGCGAGGAGAACGAAACCAAATGGCAGTAAGCACAAATAATATATGAATGACACCTGCGGCCACCCCAAGCGGCGTAATATAATCAAAAATAATTCCAACAACAGCCATGATCAATGCCGCCAATGGTGCCCCGTTCCTAATTGACGTTTTTGTCATTCCGTCTCCTTACATGACGTAACACCGAACCAATCGCCGTTCCCGATGAATTCGTTGCCTTCTTCCGACGTCACCGCTTTGATGGCTTCAAACGCTACTGTCGGAAAATCACCATGTGCACCACGCTCCAAATAAATGATGGTTGCTAGACGAGCACCCGAAAGAGGCCCATCGTAGCAAAGGGAACAAAGTTAAATCTGGGTCCTGCGTGTTCCCGATATCACAGGAATATTTCAAATTCTCGGCTGAATTTTAAAATTTAATCGAACGAGCTCCTGCCTCCCTTTAATTTTTAAGGAGCCGAAGGCCACCGCCTCCTCTTTTCGTCATTGGGCTTCCGCCTTGGCAGGATCAACTGGCGTGAACCGGTTAGCGATCAGATTTATTCGCCTGGGTTTGATCGTGCTCCATCGAGGCCGATCGTCCGACGAAGATCGCTTGTGTGTTGCACAGGAACGCTCCGCTTCTCGAGCGTCTCTACCCGCCCTCCGACCAAGTCGTCGGGCGGGTTTTACTTCAAAACGCTGTCGAACCTAGGCGGAAGCCTGCTGTGCCAGCCATTTCAATATCGCTTGAGTCGTTTCTTCCGGCTTTTCTTGCTGGATCCAATGACCGCAATCGAGATTGACCACTTCCACATTGGGCACGAACTTATCCAGATTTTCATTCCTCGCGACTGGATCCCGATCACCATGGATCATGAGCGTGGGCTGTTCGATCACTGGGTTCACGTCCGCCAACAGGTGCCAGTTGCGGTCAAGATTTCGGTACCAATTAATGCTGCCCGTGAACCCCGTTGACTCGAAGGCAGATACGAAAACGGCCAGTTCGCTGTCACTCATGATGGGCTCACCGAGTGGTGTTTCCGCTCTGGCGAGATTGATCATCGCCATTCCTGGCTCTGGCTCTCTCAGTGGCTCGTTTTTCCTGTACAGGTTGCGCAGGAATCGGAACGTATTCTCCTCCAATACGGCGTCAGCGACGCCTGGCCGTCGATTGAAGTGGACAAAATAGTGATCACTGCCAAGTATTTGTTCTATGAACTCGATCCAGGGAGTTGCTCCGCGTTCTTGGTAAGGCAAGCTCAGATTAATCACATTATGGACACGATTGGGATGCAATAGGGCCAGCCCCCAAACGACCATCGCCCCCCAATCATGCCCGACAAAGGTGGCAGCTTCGTACCCGTAGTGATCGAGAAGTGCGACGAGGTCACCCGACAAGTGTTCAATGTCATAGTCGGTTACCTCGCTCGGACGCGATGAGTTGCCGTAGCCTCGTTGGTTAGGGACGATGACATGGTAGCCCGCTGCGGCAAGGGCTGGCATTTGAAAACGCCAGGAAAAGGCATGCTCTGGCCAGCCATGACAGAGCACAATCGGGTTTCCCGCGTTTTGCCGGCCCGCTTCGAAGATTTCGAGTTCCACACCGTTGACTGAAATGAGTGTGGGTTTGGGAAAGTCGGTTGGATTGAACATTCAAATTCCTTTCTATCGTCGCGGGGTGATCTGGCGACGCCTGCTACTTTGGGCGGCGCTCTTTTCAACCCCGGGGGTTTGAGGATGCGCGTTGCAAGTTCAAAGTCTCCTTGCTACCGCGGACAGCCATAAATTAAGATCTAATGGTGCCAAAAACTGGCACTATTGATTGGAAGCATGACGAAATGAATGTTCGCCTCAGAAAAGACGCCATCGTGCGTAGCCTTCGCCGCAACGGTACTTCGACAGTCGCTGACTTGGCGGAAGAGGTTGGTGCCTCCAGGCGCACGGTGTTACGTGACATCAGCGCGTTGCGGGATGAGGGCTTTGTCATTCATTCCGAACCCGGGCGCGGGGGTGGCCTGCGACTTGATCCGCAATCGGTTCAAACCACCGCGCGACTCTCGGTCGCCGAGGTCTTTGCGCTCCTCATCAGCGTTGCGTCCATGCGTGCCGCCGGAAGTCTGCCCTTTTCAGGTCTCGCAGACGCCGGGCTTGCCAAAATTGAGAAAGCCCTGCCGTCGGACAAAATTCGAGATTTGCGCCGATTTTTGGATTGCTTGTATGTGGGGAAGCTCTCTCCGCAGGTAGACATATCCGACATGGGAACCATGGAGCCCGCCTTGTTGCCCGCATTCGAGGCAGCTTTTCTCCAACGGCACCTCTTGCGTTTCCAGTACCGTGACGCAAAAGGGGCCGAAACCAGCCGACATGTCGAACCCCAAGCCATGCTGATCCTGCCGCCGCTATGGTATTTGGTGGCCTGGGATCCCGCGCGCAATGACTTCCGGCATTTTCGAATGGACCGGATCAGCGAACCGGAATACGTCGAGGGCGCCACGTTTCGACGGCGACAGGTGCCATTCGCGGATGACGTCCGCCCCCTTCGACATTTGCCTCGATGAACTGCTCACATCGAGCGGCATATGGTAGGACATTTCGTGTACTTAATATATGACTGGAAGCTCGGTAGCCATCTCGCCAGCTTCCGCAAAACCGACATTTACTGCGGCACTGAACATCTGCGAGAGTGCGCCGCGGGGTTCCAAACAGAACTAACCGCTGTCCCCACAAGGGCCCGGAACTCTCACCCGGCCGCCCGAGCATCGGACCGCGCGCCGGCGATGCCCATCAGTGACCAGTCCAGGGCGCGCCGCACGGGGGCTGGCCGGCGCCGGATCCAGGTGGGATTATCGAGCCAAACGCGTGTCACCCCAGGCATGGGGAACACCTCGGCCGAGACCAGTTCCGCCTGGGACGCCACCCATGCCGCGGCACACCGCCAGGAGGACCGAACCCACGAGTCGACCGCCACTCCGGCGACCAACGTCGCGGGCCCGCCGAGCCGATAACCCGCGGCGCGCACTCGCCCCAGATCTGCTTCCAGCACACGGGCCAGGTCGGCGACGCGCACCATTCGGGCACGGGTGCGCGATTCGGCGCGCGTCGCACCGTACCGATAGTGGGTTACGGTGAGGCGGAGCTCGCACCAATGCGCGTCGCGGTCGCGGTGCCCAATGGGTAGGAGATACACGCTGGTATAGCCGGTCGGGTTGCTTTGGGTGAACATGAGATGCCTCCTGGTTGAGATAATGGAGGTAGTATACCATGTGTTGATTGAAAATACTGTTAAAATGTTCCACGTGGAACATGTTTATTAGTAAGTTACTCGGGAGTTTAGCTTCATTTTCGACATGATTGAATCCTTTATGTATTGTAACTGTGTTTGCTTGGTAACGATGTATCGTTAGTGTCAAAACGGTCCCCGAGTATAATTGAGTTTTGTTGTGAATCCTTACATTGGAGAGTTCCGTTGGGACTTCGGCCGTCTTGGCGAGGATGGGGTCGGCGGTGGGGGGATGGATCGGCCAGTTGAAAGCGCTGTTTGAGATTGAGCGGGTATGGCGTAGGGACTCGGAAGCGGTGAGGGGAACGTTGACGGGAAAAGCGATCGTCAACATTCTCTACCAGTTACAGCGACTGGTTCGTACCTGCAACCGCGGCCTAGAGGATTGACCAGCCGAGGAAAAAGACCACCTGATTTCGGCACCGAACCCCCGATGTGGGCTGAGGCTCGCAGGCCTTTCGATGCAATTCAACACGTCAGGTCTCCTGGAAGAACCTCCGGGTTCGATCTCGGCACGTTTCTCGGTTCCCGATTTCGCAACTTCCGTTCCCGAAAGCGCAACCTGTTGCTACACGATTAGATCCCAGAAAAACTCACAAGCATATATTTTACAGATGCTTGAGTCGACTTTTAGGATTGGCGCCACATTTGCTTTTTAAGGGCTCCCGTCGGAGGCGGGCATCTTAGCCGCCACGCGCGACATATTTTCTGTGCGAGGCGAATTTGATGGACATTCCCCGTGGTGAATCCGGGCGGCGAACGCGGCTTAAGTACTGGCTGTTCGCGGGGCTTGGTTTGTCGGCGCTAATCGTCACGCTTCAAGCATTTCAACGACCCGAATCACCGCTGTTGGAGCGGGAAAACATCTGGACGGATACCGTGAAGCGGGGCCTGGTCATTCGCGAAATTCGGGGGACCGGTTCACTTCAAGCCCGTAATCCCCTGTGGGTTACCGCACTATCGGCCGGTCGCGTGCATCGAGTCTTTCTGCGGCCCGGTGTTCCCGTCGAACCCGATACGTTGCTGCTGACACTGACCAACCCACACTTGGAACAGGCCCACCGCGAGGCGCAACTGGCCTTGCAATCGGCACGTTCGGATTTTCAATCACTTGAAGCACGATTGGAACGGGAACGCGTCCAACAAAGTACTGAAATATCGCTGGCGGAACAGGCCGCGAGGGAGGCCCGTCTCGATTCCGAGGCGCAAACCCACCTGCATCGGGAGGGTGTGGTCTCTGAAATCGTCGCCAAGCGGGCGCGTATCAAGTTGGAAATCGCCGAAACCAAGTTGAACCTCGAACGAACCCGGGCCGATCAACTCACGACCCTAATCGCCGCGGAACGCGCCGCAGCGCGCACCAATCTACAGCGCCTCGAGCAAGTCGTCGAACTTCGCTACGAGGAATGCGAAGCGCTCACCGTCAGGGCGGGCACGACCGGTTTGCTGCAACAACTGCCCTGGGAGAGCGGACGCCAGGTTTCCGCCGGTGATCTGCTGGCCCTGATTGCCAAGCCGGACGATCTCCGGGCTGAGTTGTCAATTCCCGAAACGCGTGTTCGGGAAATTGTCGTGGGGCAGCCTGTACGGATCGATACGCGAGGCGCGGTCATCCGGGGACGGGTCGAACGCATCGACCCCGTCGCCCGAAACGGCGCGGTGCGCGTGGACGTCGCTTTGCCGGAATCCTTGCCTGCAGAGGCCAGGCTGGATCTTACGGTGGACGGCGTCATCGAACTCGAACGGTTGGAATCCGTGCTCCATGTGTCGCGACCGGCCTTCGGGGCACCGTTCTCCCAAACCAACATGTTTCGTCTCGCCGATCACGGAAATACCGCCGAACGGGTAACGGTTACTTTCGGCGCCGCCTCGGTGCGGACCATCGAAATCAAGGCAGGCCTGTCGGAACACGATCGCGTCATCCTTTCCGACACCTCTAAATGGCCCGAGGCCAACCAATTACGACTGCGATGAACGCCCATCCAGACCAAGGAAGAACTGATGACCGATCCAAATGCGCTGATACAATTGGAAAACCTCGAAAAGGTGTACTACACCGCCGAGCTGGAAACCCATGCGCTCTGCGACGTCAACCTGACCATTCGCCGTGGGGAATTCGTGACCGTCACCGGTCCCTCGGGCTGCGGAAAAAGCTCCCTGCTCTCCATCCTCGGCCTACTCGACACGCCCACACGTGGCGATTTCACGCTCGCCGGCAAGTCCGTGGCACGGTTGCGCCGCAACGAACGCGCGCACTTCCGCAACCGGGAGATCGGGTTCATATTTCAGGCCTTCAACCTCATCGGCAGCATGTCCGTAAGCGAAAACGTCGCGCTTCCACTGATGTATCGAAAGCTCTCACGAGACGAACGCGGGCGCCGTGTAGACGATGCGCTCGAGAAGGTGGGAATGGCGCACCGACGCGATCATCGTCCCTCCCAACTTTCCGGCGGGCAACAACAACGCGTCGCCGTCGCGCGGGCGCTCGCGGGAGATCCCGCCATTCTGCTGGCCGACGAACCCACCGGTAACCTGGATTCGAAGAACAGCGTCATGATCATGGAGCTGCTCTGCGACTTGCACCGGGAAGGCGCCACGATTTGTATGGTGACCCACAATCCGGATTTCGTGGCCTACGCCCAACGTCGAATCGCCTTGCTCGACGGTCGCGTCGTGGCGGATGAAATCACCGCAACCGCGGCAAGAGGTGCCTAGCATGTTGGAACGATTGTGGATGGAATTTCGGATCGCTTTTCGTGCCCTGATCGCGAAGCCGATCCTCTCCCTGGTGATATTGACGACGCTTGCCTTGGGGATCGGCGTCAATACCGTCATCTTCAGTTTTCTCAATGGGATCCTACTCGAGCCGTTGCCCTTTCCCGAACCCGACCGGCTCATGTTGATTCAGGCCAAGCGCGGCGGCGAACGGAGCGGTCTCAATCTTTCGGATTTCGAATTGTTGCGGAAAGAGTTCGACATCTTCGAGGATGTCGCCCGATTCTTCGACCCCACCGGCGGTTATAACATCAGCAACGACGGTCGTCCGCCCGAAGAGGTCCGGGCCATGCTTTGCACCCACGAACTCTTTCGCGTTTTGGGGATTCCGCTGCTTCACGGCGGGACCTGGGAAGAGGCGAACGACCGCTTCAGAAACCACAGCGTGGTCCTGAGCCACGAGCTGTTTATGCGACGTTACGGCGGCGATCCCGCGGTGGTCGGGACCAAACTCACCCTGGACGCTTTTCACGGCTACCACGTGTACGGGGTGCTGGATCCGCGGATCGACTTTCCCGGCCAAATCGAACTCTACCGCTCCATGGCCTTCGTCGATATGGATTTCGAATCCCGCCACCGGTTCAACACGTTTGCGGTGGCCCGTCTCAAACCCGGCGTGCGGCCCGAGGATGCGGCGCAAATGCTGGCGGCATGGGGTGAGCGCCTAACCCAACGGTGGCCGGACTCCCATGCAAGCCTGGAAGTGGAAGCCATACCCCTCAAGCAGTTGTTCACGGGCGAAGTCAAACCCTACCTGGTGCTGCTTAGCGCGGGAGTATCCCTGGTGTTGCTGCTGGCGTGCGCCAATGTCTGTGGCCTGCTGCTGATCCGGAACAACGAGCGCGCCGGCGAAATGGCGATTCGTGCCGCGCTCGGCGCCACCCGCATGCAGTTGATTCGCGAACAATTATGGGAGGGCCTGCTGTTGGCGCTCGTCGGTGGCCTGATCGGATTGCAACTGGCAATACACGGCGTCGACTTTTTGATCGACATCATTCGGGCCGACCTTCCGTTTTGGATGAAAATTCGAGTTGACGGCGAAGTGTTGACCTATTCGCTGGTGATCACGTTGCTTACGGCGTTGACCTCCGCGGCGGCAGGTTATTTCAGCACCCGGGAAGACCGGTTGGCCGAGCACCTCAAGGACAGTTCCAATTCACTTGTGAACCAACGCCGGGCGGGTTTGGGCCAAATGATCGTGGGCGCAGAAGTCATGCTCGCCACGCTGCTCCTGATCGCCTCCGGCCTGATGGTGAAAAGCTTCAAACGCATGCTGGACGTTCCCCTGGGTTTTGACTACGAGAACGTGACCACTTTCAGTATTTTCCCGTCTTGGGGGACTTATGGGAAAGTGGAAAAAAAGCACATGCTCTTCAACCGGCTAGTGGAGGAATTGTCGGCAATTCCCGAGGTCGAAAGCATCGCCATGAACACGAGACCCCCTTTCGTTCTGGAGAACCCCGTCGTGTTCACCATCGAAGGCCAAGATCTGGCAGCACATGGCGAAAACCCCGCCGTTCAATTGGAAACCGTTTCCATCGATTATTTTCGAACCCTCGGGATCCCATTGCATCGCGGCCGCAACTTCGACAAGACCGATTTGATCGACGCCCCGCCAACCGCGATTGTCAGCCGCGATTTCGCAAACCGAATGTGGCCGGGCGAAAATCCATTGGGGAAACGCTTGAAGCTCTCCCATCCCGACAGCCAAACGCCCTGGCGTACGGTGGTCGGGGTGGTGGAGAATGTGCGGCATTCCGCGTATTCGGTCCAAGATCTCACCGTCTACCTCCACCAACTGCAATCGCGGCAAAGCAACTACATGGTATTCATCAAATCGCGCTTGGGGACGGCGGCCATTGAAAAATTGGCGAAAGCACGGATGCACGACATCGATCCGGAACAGTCCATCTTCGATTTTCGGCCCTACGGTGATTTCATAGCCAAAGGCTTGTGGCGCAAACGCTTGGCTACGAACCTGTTTGCCATCTTCGGCTTGCTCGCCCTCGTCTTGGCCGCGATCGGTAATTACGCCATGATGGTCTATAACGTTCGGCAACGTCGCCGGGAAATAGGGATCTGCATCGCTCTGGGGGCTCCTGATCAGCGGATCATCGGCGAAGAGCTGGCCGATGCCCTGAAAATCGGGATCGTGGGAATCCCTGCGGGCTTGTTGGCCGCCGTTCTTAGTGTAAGATATTTGGCGGAGATGTTATACGGCGTCGAGACCCTGGATGCGATGGTATTTTCCGGCGTTCCACTGATTCTCTTCCTGATAATCTTCGCGGCCGCCTTTTTGCCCGCCTTTTCGGCGAGTCGCATCAATCCCGCGATCCTGTTGAGGAATCAATGATGCTCGCTTGTCGACACAGGACGATCATGAAAAGGCGCGGCCGTGTCTGATTCCCGCCGGCCGAGGCTTCTTGTGGTCGACGACCATGCCAAGGTCCTTCGCGCTTTGGGACTGCTGTTCAAACGCGAGGGTTTTGGCTGTCGCTCTGCGACCGATCCCACTGCGGCTCTTGATTTGTGCAGGAACGAAACCTTTGATTTGGCATTGATCGATCTCAACTTTACCCGGGACACCACCAGTGGGGAAGAGGGCTTGAACCTTTTGTCGGCGATCCGCACCCTGGATCCGGAAATGCCCGTGTTGGTGATGACGGCCTGGGCGCAAATCTCGTTGGCGGTGGAGGCAACTCGCCGCGGTGCCGCCGATTTTATCGAAAAGCCCTGGAGCAACGACCGCTTGCTCCAGATCGTGAACACGCAACTCGAGTTGTCCCGGACCCGCTCGCGGAACCGCGGTCTTCAGGCGACCGCCCGCTTGCTCGGCGGGACCGACGAACCGCTGTTGTCCGAGGATCCCGGTTTCAAGAAGGTCATGTCCCTGCTGGACAAGGTCGCGCCCACCGATGCCAACATTCTCATCACCGGTGAGAACGGCACGGGCAAGGGGATGGTCGCGCGCCGGGTGCACCGCCGCTCGCCCCGCGGCGCGGCGCCGCTGATTTCCGTCAATATGGGCGCCATTCCCGAGAGTCTGTTCGAAAGCGAAATGTTCGGTCATATCAAGGGCGCGTTTACCGGCGCTCTGGAAAGTAGACCGGGCAGGTTCGAGATCGCCGAGGGGGGGACGCTTTTTCTGGACGAGATCGCTACGATTCCCATCTCCCAACAACCCAAGCTGCTCCGAGTGCTGGAGACCGGCGAATTCGAGCCCGTGGGTTCCTCACGCACACACCGCGCCGACGTACGCCTGATCTCCGCGACCAACGCGGATTTCCCGGAACTGATCGCCGCGGGCCGTTTCCGCCAGGACCTTTTGTTTCGATTGAACACCATCGAGGTTCATTTACCGCCCTTGCGTGACCGCGGCGACGATGTTCTCGTCCTGGCCGAGCACTTCCTGAAGGAACTGGCAACCCGCTATAACCGCCGGTTTCAAGGTTTCGCGCGCGGGGCGATGAGCCAACTCCAGGCCTACGACTGGCCGGGGAACGTACGCGAACTCAGACATGTGATCGAGCGCGCCGTTCTCGTGGCTGCGGGGCCGGTGATCGAGGCCGGCGATCTCGCGCTGCAAACGGCTTTAAGACGGCCAGGGCTGGACGGCATGACGCTCGCCGAAGCGGAGAAGTATCTCATCCAAACCACCCTGGACCGGTTCGGCGGTAACGCGGTTAGAGCCGCCGAGGCATTAGGTGTCAGCAAAAGCGCAATCTACCGACGCATGGAAAAGCACGGGCTCGGCAAAGGCAGCGCCTGATGCGCAGGCCGGGATTGGAATTCCAGTTGGCCGGCCTGTGCTTGTTGCCCGGTGGAATCGCTGGGGCTGCGCTCGCTTTCGAATACGTCAGCCATCACTCGCGCTCACCCGTCTTTTGGCCGCTACTCGGCGGCCTGGCGGCGGCATGCCTGGTAACCGCCCTCGTGGTGATTTACAAGGTCCGCCATGCGTTCGGAACCTTGATCAACCTTCTGGGATCGCTCCGAGAAGGCGAATACGCCATTTATGGCAGGATCCGATCTCCGGGAAGTCCCTTTGACGCGGTCTTGGCCGAAATCAACGGCCTGACCGCGATTTTGAAAGAGCAGCGTTTGGGTGAGCAGGGTGCCTTGTTGTTGCTGGACAGGGTGATTCGCGAGATCGACGCCGCGGTGATTGTCTTCGATCAACACCGCATCATTCAAAGGACGAATCCGGCGGCGCAACGAATGTTCGGCCAAAATAAGTCTGTCCTCGAAGGTAAATCGGCGGGCGCGCTCGGCCTGACCGAATTTTTGAAGGAGGAAGGCCGGCGGCTGGTCACCCATGATTTCGCCGGTGAGACCGGGCGCTGGGAAATATCGTGTCGACGTTTTAAAGAGAAGGGCCTGGTGTACACCTTGCTGATGGTGGGAAACCTCAGCGCGGTCCTGCGCGAAGAGGAACGCCGAGCCTGGAAAAAGTTGATTCGGGTATTGGGACACGAATTGAACAACGGCTTGGCCGCCATCCACTCCACGGCGGACACACTCCACGGCTGGGCGGCCCATCCCCGGGGTGAACCCCTGCCAAACGAAGACTTGTTGAGCGGTTTATCCGAAATCATCAACCAATCGGCGGATCTATCCCGCTTTCTCAACGGCTACACCCGCCTGGCCAAACTTCCCCCACCAGAAATGTGTTCGTTGGACTTGCCGAGCCTGATCCGCCGATTGGTAAAGCTCTTCCCCGACGTAGAAATCGACATCCAAGCCCCGGAAACCTTGGAAACCAAAGCCGACGAGGGCCAACTCATGCAAGCGGGCCTCAACCTTCTCAAAAACGCCGTGGAGGCGACGACCCTAAGGGAGGGTCGGGTGGAGATCCGGCTGACGGGCAACCGTGAAACCGCAACCGTCCAGATCATCGACGAAGGGGAGGGCATCCAAAACCCGGACAACCTCTTCACACCTTTTTACACCACCAAACCCAAAGGCGCGGGCATCGGACTACTCTTGAGTCGAGAAATCATCGAAGCCCACGGCGGCACGCTTGAACTGAAAAACCGTGAAAACGCCAAGGGCTGCATCGCGAGCATCACCCTGCCGAGAAACACAAAAAGCCGAAGTCTCGAGTCGCATGATGAAGCCTGAATTCCGATTGTCGGGGCGGCGACTTTCGAGAAACCACCGCTTTCTGGTTCGTCTTTGGCCAAAAAGTCCGTCCACGGATCAAACCGCTGGCCCGGTTCGCGTTGATACCCGTTTGTATGGAGAACCTGTCGGTTTCGAGGCATTGCTTCAAAAAACCGCTGATGTCGGATGGGCACTGCCCGGAAATTCGAAGGGTCACGTCGACGAAGCGTGTCGCGGAGGCATGGCCTACCGCGACACGCGAGTACAGTTACGGGTTCGATCGCCTCAGAGGTCGAAGCGGTCCGAATTCATGACCTTGGTCCAGGCCGCCACGAAGTCCCGCGCAAACTTCTCTCTCGAGTCCTCGAACGCGTAGACCTCGGTCACCGCGCGCAGTTCCGAATTGGAACCGAAGATGAGATCGACCGGGGTGGCCGTCCATTTGAGCTTGTTCGTGGCCCGATCGTAACCCTCGTAAACTCCCTCGGAAGAGGCCGACTTTTTCCACTTGGTGGACATGTCCAGCAGGTTCACGAAGAAATCGTTACTCAGGGTTCCTGGCCGGTCGGTGAAGACACCGTGCCGCGATTGGTCGGTATTGGCGTTCAGCGCCCGCATGCCGCCCACCAGAACGGTCATCTCGGGTACCGTGAGGTTCAGGAGGTTGGCCTTGTCGACGAGCATCTCCGCCGGAGAGCGGTAATTGCCGGCAGCGAAGAAGTTGCGGAAACCGTCCGCCTTCTGCTCGAGTTCATTGAAGGAGGCGACGTTCGTCTGTTTTTGGGATGCGTCCATTCGACCAGGAGTGAAGGGTACCTTGACGTTTTTGTATCCGCCGTCCTTGGCGGCCTTCTCGATGGCCGCGGCGCCGCCCAGGACGATCACATCCGCCAGGGAGACCTTCTTCCCCCTGGAAAGCGATTTCTGGAAGCTCGTTTGGATTTTTTCCAATTTGTCCAGAACCTTGGCCAGTTCTTGCGGGCTGTTGGCCTCCCAGTCTTTTTGGGGCGCCAAGCGAACGCGTGCGCCATTGGCGCCACCGCGCATGTCACTGCCGCGGAAGCTGGATGCGGATGCCCAGGCCGTTCTGACGAGCTCGGGTACGGTCAAACCCGAATCGAGGATCCTGGCTTTGAGTTTTTCCACCTCTTTTGCATTGATCAGCTTGTGGTTCTGTTTGGGAACCGGGTCTTGCCAGGCCATTTCCTCTCTTGGCACTTCGGAACCGAGATAGCGCGCTCGCGGACCCATATCGCGGTGGGTCAGTTTGAACCAGGCCCTGGCGAAGGCCTTCTCGAATTCCTGGGGATTGTCGAGGAAACGCTTGGAGATTTTCTGGTAACTGGGGTCGAATCTCAGCGAAAGGTCGGTCGTGAGCATGATCGGCGCGTGGAATTTTCCTTGGACATGCGCATCGGGAACGTTTTTGATGGACTCATCGGTGGGCACCCATTGGATCGCACCCGCAGGGCTCCTGGTTTGCTTCCACTCGAATGCGTACAGGTTCGTCAGGAACATGTGTGTCCAGCGGGCCGGTGCGGAAGTCCATGCGCCCTCCAGGCCACTGGTAAAGGTGTCCTCGGCCTTGCCTTTGCCGGCGGTGTTCTTCCAACCGAAGCCTTGTTCCTCGGTGGGGGCGGCCGCGGGTTCGGCGCCGACATGTTTGGCTTTGTGGGCGCCGTGAGCTTTTCCGAAGGTGTGGCCGCCGGCGATCAGCGCGACCGTTTCTTCGTCGTTCATGCCCATGCGACCGAAGGTCACGCGAATGTCGTGAGCGGCCGCAAGCGGATCGGGATTGCCGTTGGGGCCTTGGGGATTGACGTAGATCAGACCCATTTGGGTCGCGGCCAACGGGCGGTCCAACTTCCGATTGCCGCTATGGCGCTTGTCACCTTCAAATTTGGCTTCCGGTCCCCAATAGACCAGATCCGGCTCCCAGTCGTCTTCGCGGCCTCCGGCAAAGCCGAGCGTTTTGAAGCCCATGTTTTCCATGGCCACGTTGCCCGTCAACACAATCAGGTCCGCCCACGAAAGATTGCGACCGTATTTCTGCTTGACCGGCCAGAGCAACCGGCGGGCCTTGTCCAGGTTGGCATTGTCCGGCCAACTGTTGAGGGGGTCGAACCGCATTTGGCCGCCGGCGGCGCCACCGCGACCGTCGGCCGTCCGGTAGGTACCCGCGCTGTGCCACGCCATGCGAATGAAGAACGGCCCGTAGTTGCCATAATCGGCCGGCCACCATGCTTGCGACTCGGTCAGGATGGCGTTGATGTCCTTTTTCACCGCCTTCAAGTCAAGCGTCTTGAACGCGGCGGCGTAGTCGAATTTCTCGCCATATGGATTGGACGCGGGATCGTGGGCACGCAACGGCGCGAGGTTCAATTGCTCGGGCCACCAGAATTGGTTGGACTTGGCTTCGCCTTTTTGCGCCGTAGGCCCACCCGCGGTCAGGGGCGTGAGCGAGACGACCAACAAAGACGCGATCAAGGACATTGGTAACAAGTTCCTTCTCTTCAGCATGGAAAATCTCCTGTTCGTTTTGGTTTTCTGTCGGTTACGGTTGACCCAAAGGTTGTCATTGATTCGAATGGGTGATTTTTGGGGGGAGGCCGCTTGGCGAACGGTTGGCGAGGCGACTGCGGTGCTCGCTCTCGGGGTCGCGTGGGGGCCGGCAGTAGGGAGGGTTCTTTCGCGAACGGGGACACCAAACGGTGGTCGCGAAGACCCGCTTTTTTCGATTTCTCGATCCGGCAAAGAAAGCTCCGTGGGATCATTGCGTGACAGCCGATGTGCGGGTGCCGCGAAGCCATTTGCGATCGATGGGATGTTGCCGGCGTTCACAAGCATCGGACATGGCGCTTTCTTTGGCTTCGAAACAGATCGAACCCGAGGGGCAGCGCCGGCCTTTCGCTCGTTCGAGGTCGCCAAGGACCGCATGTTCACCTCCACCAGTAGGTGCCCTGGGTAATGCGACCTTGATGCCGAACAATTAAATATTTTTATTTCAGCGTGTTAGATCAAAAATGTGCGTGGTGGCAACCACGAAAAATAATGAAACACCCAAATATCGGTGAATGCCCACCGATATTTCGCGGGCCTTGACGAAGATCTCGATTGTGGCCCTCTTTGGGTTGAGCGTCGATGCGCACCCGGAACGGGCCTTGGGTAGGGGACTCCGCCTCCCGAACGAGGCTACGTCGCTTCGATCGCATTGATGACGACATCGATGACCGATCGACTTCGGTTTTAGCGCGCGCGATATCGACGTGCTTGGCGGTCGAGAGCAGGTTTTTGTCGTCTCGGGCTCGACGGCCAATCAGCGCTGCACCCAGGTCGGGGACTTGCCGATCTTGTCCAAGAGAAAGTCCATGAAGACCCTCACTTTTGTGGTCAGGACGTTCGACTTCGGGTAGACGAGCCAGAGCACGGAATGGTCGTTGACCACGTACTCCGGCAGAACGCGGACCAGCGAACCGGTGGCGAGTTCGCGGTGCACGCTCCAGAGTGAATTGACGGAAATACCCGCCCCCGCGACGGTTACCAGCTTTTGGCTCAGCCCGTCGTCGACGACCAATCGGCATCCCGCCTGGCGTGGGTCGAATTGACCCGATGCTCCGCCAGGACCCATCAACTCTTTCGGAGACTGGTCCTTGAAGGCGATCAGTTGATGCTCGCTGAGGTCGTCCGGGTGCCGGGGCGTTCCACTTCGTTCCAAGTAATCCGGGGCGGCGCACAGGACGCGCTCGTCGTCGGCCAGTTTGCGGCTCTTGAGGCTGGTGGCCGCCAGCACCGAATTGCGCAGGGCCAAGTCGAAACTGCCCTCGATCAAATTGAATTGCATGTCCGATAGCCGCAGGTCGAGCTTGATACCGGGATGCAACTCGAGGAACTCGGGTAGGAGAGGGGCGATGTAGAGCTGGGCGAAGGTGCTGGGTGCGGTGAATCGCAAGGTGCCTGTCACGGTCGAGTGTCCCTGCCCCAATGCCGCACGGGCCGCACTTTCCTGGGCCAAAATCTCCTTGGCGTAGGGCAGGAACTCGGCCCCCTCCAGGGATAGGGTCACTTTTCTGGTAGAGCGGTGCAGCAAATCCGCCCCGAGTGCGTTTTCCAGTTTGGCCAGCCTGGCGCTGGCCACGGCCGGCGCCAGGCCGAGCTCCCGGCCGGCAGCGCTGATGTTCCGCTTCTCCGCGGCCAAAACGAAGAGCTGTACGCTTTCTGTATCCATATGATTATATCCATTTTCCGAATTATGAATTAAATAATAGGTTGTTTATATAATTTTTCAAGATGATATCGTTTCCTCATCGCATTTTGGAGCTACCAGTTTCGTTTAGGAGATGCCATATGAGTTACGATCAGTTCACTACCTTTCGCGTTAACATCGAAAACGCCGTTGCCTGGGTCACGTTCGACTACCCACCCGTCAACATTCAGGGTTTGCCCATGTTGGCCGATCTGAACAGGCTGGCGGAAGCACTGGAACTGGATCGCGACATCAAGGTCGTCGTCTTCCAATCCGCCCATCCCGAGATTTTCGTGGCCCATGCCGACACGGATTTCCTCAAGGACATGTCCACGACCGCGGTTTCTCGCGACGCGGTCGAATTGCTCGACCTCCAAACCACACTGGAGCGCATCAGCAAGCTGCCCCAGGCGACCATCGCCAAAATCGAGGGTTTCGCACGCGGCGGCGGTCACGAATTTGCCTTGGCTTGCGATATGCGCTTCGCGGCTCGCGGCAAGGCCAAGTTCATGCAAATGGAAGTCGCGATGGGCATCCTTCCCTGCGGCGGTGGCGCTTCGCGCATGGCGCGTCAAGTAGGCCTGGGTCGCGCCCTGGAAATCATCCTGAGCGCCGAAGACTTCGACGCGGACAAGGCCGAGGCTTACGGCACCATCAACAAGGCACTCGACCCAGAAGACATCGGCCCCCATGTGGAAGCGCTGGCCAACCGAATCGCGCACTGGCCGGCGGCCTCCATCCATGCCTGTAAACAGGCCGTCCATGCCTCCACCGATATGACCATTGCGGACGCCCTGATGGAAGAGGCCTACTGGCTCTACCAGTCCATGAGCCAAACTCCGGCGCAGAAGCGGTTCCAATACGCGAACGACAACGGCGCCCAGTTCGACATGAACAATCAGCGCGGCTGGAACGAGGTGCTGCTGGGCATTCAGGAGATTCAGTAATGGGGAACCTCGAACAGAACAAGCAAACGGTGCGCGAATTTTTCGAACGTTTCTCGGCCGGCGATGTTCCCGGTGCGCTCGGACTCCTCCACGATGCCGTCGTCTGGAGGGTGATGGGCCGGGAAGGCGGTCTGCCGATGTCGGGCGAAATGGACAGAAACGGGATCGCCGATCTGATGGGCGTGGTGAAGGACGCAATCCCGAACGGGATGAGGCTGACGCCCACGGGGTGGACGGCGGAAGGGGACAGGGTCGCCCTGGAAATGGAATCCTATGGGGAAATGGCAGACGGAACGATCTACAACAACCTGTACCACTTTCTGGTTACACTCTCGGAAGGAAAAATCACCTCGCTTCGAGAATACATGGATACGCATCACGTCAAGCGGGTATTCATTGACGGCTGAAATGGTCGGGTGTCCCCGTACCTCTGGCCGCCAACCTTCTGCCGAAATTCGCGAAAGATAGGAGTGACGCACATGCCGCAAACGATACTCATCACCGGTTCGACGGATGGCATCGGTTTGGAAACAGCCAAGATGCTGGCTCCCATGGGCCATCATCTCCTGCTGCACGGGCGCAATCGTGCCAAATTGGAAAAGGCTGAACAAACGCTCGCTGCACGGCCAGGCAATGGGCGCGTCGAAAGCTATGCCGCCGATCTCTCGCGCCTGGACGAGGTCGAGGCCCTCGCGAAGGCGGTGGCGGAAACGCACCCAAAACTCGACGTACTGATCAACAACGCGGGCGTCTACAACGCACCCGTTCCCATCACGGATGACGGGCTCGACGTGCGGTTCGCGGTCAATACCATCGCTCCCTATCTGTTGACCCAGCGGCTCTTGCCGTTGCTCGACAGATCCGGGCGCGTGGTCAATCTGTCTTCGGCCGCGCAGTCGCCCGTCGACCCCGACGCACTTGCCGGCAAAACGCGCCTGTCCACCGGCGCGGCCTATGCCCAAAGCAAACTGGCCCTGACGATGTGGTCTCGCGAGATGGCCGAATACCTGGCGGATGGCGGTCCGGCCATCATTGCAGTGAATCCCGGGTCCATGCTTGGCAGCAAGATGGTACAGCAGGCCTTCGGTGTGGCCGGCGGCGACATCCGCATCGGCGGCGACATTCTCTGCAAGGCGGCGCTTGACGATTCGTTCGCTGCAGCTTCCGGACAGTACTTCGACAACGACAAAGGGGTCTTCGCACCACCTCATCCCGATGCGCTCGACTCGCGGAAATCGCAAGAAGTCGTGCGGGTGATCGAACGGATTTTGGCTGAGAAAAAATCATAAGCGGAAGCAGATCTTTTGAAGGGCCGGTGTTCGGTCACATGAACACCGGTTTTGAAAGACAATTTCCATACTTGATCATCGGCGCACTTGGATTTTTCGGGAATCATTGCCCTACATGCCGTAAAGATATCTTTCTCCGAACGATTCATCAGAAACCCAGGAACCACCGAAACCAGGAAATCGGCAGGGTCGACCGTGCGAACGCGAGGCCCCGCGAGGACAAGGTACCATCTCTCCGGCCTCCTTCCTGGATTCCGTACTTCATGGGTTCCCGATATTTTTCTCGGGGGTTTCGAGAATTTCGGACAAGTACCCTCCACGGGCCCCAACGAAAGGTGAGTGGCACACCGGCATTCGCATCGGATCTGCCACTACCCGAGAATCACCAGGTTTCAGGCTGGAACCGGAGTCACTTTGGTGACGCTTCTTCGACCTTGCCGCGGGGCAGCGTCATCACCACCAGGCAGCCGCCCTCGCTGCCTCGCGCCAGCGACATGCGGCCCGCGTGTTCCTGGACCACCACGTCGTAGGTCAGGGTCAATCCGAGGCCCAGGTGCTCGCCGCCCGTGGGCTTGGTCGTGAAAAAGGGCGTGAACACCTGGTTGGCGACCGTATCGGCGAGGCCGGGTCCGTTGTCCTCGATCTCGATCGTGACCTCTTCGGAATGGGCGCTGGTCCGCACCCAGATCGTGCCTTCGATATGGGATTCCGATTCCGGACGACTCAGGATCGCCTCGACCGCGTTCGTGACGACGTTGATGATGGCCCGACTCAAATTTTGGGGCACGGCCACGATCGAGCCCGCGTTGGGATCGAGATCCAAAAGGAAATGGATTTGGATGGTGTCGTTCTTGACCTTGAAGCGGTGGTAGGCCAGGGCGGTGTACTGATCCACCAAACGGTTGATCTCCACGTCCTGGCGCTCGGCGCTCTTGCCACCCGTCAAGGTCAGCATCTTTTCGATGACCTGCTCCAGCTTGCGACCGTGGTACCGGGTTCGCTCGCAGCAGCGATCCAGGTCGTTCAACAACTCCAGGAACCGATCCAGCACCTCCTCCGGAATGGGGTCGCGGTTTTCGTTGAGGAAGGTGTCCATCTCCTGAAGCAGCTCCAGGGTGAGATCGCTGAAATTGTTGATGAAGTTGAGCGGGTTCTTGATCTCGTGGGCCAGACCGCCGGTCAGGGTGCCCATCGATGCCATCTTCTCCTTCATGATCAACTGGTTTTGGGTGCGCACGATCTCGGCGTTCTTGGCCGCCAGTTCCTGGTTTTTGGCTTCCAGGCGCTCGGTCCGTTCCGTGACCTTCTGCTCCAGATTGCGATGCACGTCCAGGAGCCGCAGGTGCATGGTGACCCGCGCCAACAGCTCGTGTTTGGAGATGGGTTTGGTGAGGTAGTCGTTGGCTCCGGAGGCGAACCCCTCCACCAGGTCCGAAATGCGGTTGCGCGCCGTGAGGAAGATGATCGGCAGTTCGTTGGGCGAATAGCGGCGGCGGATGCGTTTGCAGACTTCGTATCCGGAAAGCTGGGGCATCATGATGTCCAGCAGGACCAGGTCGAATCGGATCTCGTGGTTGAGCAGGGCCAGGGCCGATTGACCGTCGGCGGCTTCGGTCAGGTGGTAGTTGCGCAGGGATAGGTGGTTGATCAGGACACGTCGATTGACCGCTTCGTCGTCCACGATCAGGATGTTGAAGTCACCACCGGTCTGGGGCACGGAGGGACCCTGGCTCTCGTCGTCCAAGGTGTCCATGGGCAGGATTCGGCCCAGGATCTGTTGCTGGACCTCGCTCGGTGCTTGAGCCGGCTCCGAGGATCGCGGCAGGGTGAACCGGAAGGTGCTGCCGCAGCCCATGGCCGAGTCCACCTGAATGGTCCCTCCGTGGCGTTCGACCAAGGCTTTGGTCAGCGCCAGGCCCAAGCCGGAGCCGCGATGCTTGCGGGTGACCGAAGCCTCGAGCTGTTCGAAGGACCGGAACAGGCGCTCCTGCTTGTTGCGTGGGATGCCGACGCCGGTGTCGCTGACCCGGACCGAGATCTTGTCGCCCTGTACCTCGGCGCCCACTGCGATATGGCCGGCCTCGGTGAACTTGACCGCGTTGTCGAGCAGGTGAAAGAGAATCTGTTGAAGGCGATCCTCGTCGGCGAACACGGGGGGCAGGGCCGGGTCGATCTCGTTTCGCAGTTCGAGCGGCTTGGCGCCAAGGGAGGGTTGATAGAGCTGCAGCACCAGGTCACAGATCGTGTGTAGATTGAGCGGCTTGCAATGCAGCGGCAGACGTTCGTGCCTCAGCTTCGCGAAATCCAGCACGTCGTTGACCTGGCCCATGAGGCGGCGCGCGCAGTGAACGATCAAGGCCAGGTTGAAGCGCGTCTGTTTGGGAAGCTCGCCCGTGACCCCGTCCATCAGCGACTCCGCCAAGCCGATGATGCCGTTGAGCGGCGTGCGGAACTCGTGGGACGTATTGGCCAGAAAATCGTCCTTCAGCCGATTGAGTCGCCGCTCGTGGGCCAGCATCAGCCGCTGGCGCCGGATGAACGAGAGCGTCAGCAAGGCCGCGAACCCCGCATAGGACGCATAGGCCCACCAGGTCCGCCAGGGAGCCGGCGCCATGTGCACTTCGATTTCGGTGCCCTCCAGGTTCCAGACGCCGTCGCCGTTGGAGGCGCGGACCTGAAAGACATATTCGCCCGCCGGCAACCCGGTATAGGTGGCGAAGCGTTTGTTGGCGCGGGTTTCGATCCAGTCCACGTCGTACCCCTGCAACCGGTACCGGTAACGCTGGCGCTTGGGATGCGCGAAGTGGAGCGCCGCGAACTCGAATCCGATGACCGTGTGGCGGTGGTTCAGTTCCAATCGCTCGGCCGCCAACAGCGGTTTCGATAACAACCCGTGATCCGGCGCCGGCATGACCGGTTGATTGAACAACAAGAATTCGGTCAGGACCACGGCAGGCAGGTACTGGTCGACGCCGATTCGATTCGGAAAGAAATGGTTGTACCCGTTCAGCCCGCCGAAGAAAAAGGACCCGTCGGGATGGCTCAGAAAGGAACTCACGTTGAATTCGTTGCCCTGAAGGCCGTCGTCGCGGTCGAAGTGGTGGAACTTGGCATGTTCGGGGTCGAACCGCGAGATACCGCCATTGGTGCTGATCCACAGATGGCCGCGATCGTCTTCGAGGATGCCGTTGATGAAATCGTTCGCCATGCCGTCGTCCGTCGTGTAGCTGCGAAAGGTGCCGCTTTCGGTGTTCATACGGTTCAGGCCACCGGAGGTGCCGATCCAAAAGGAACCGTCGCGCGCATGATGAAGGACGGTCACGCGATGGTGACTCAGGGCGTCCATCCGATCGGGATCGGGGAAAAAAGCCGTGAACCGGCGCTCATCGACCGCAAACCGGTAAAGCCCGTTGTCGGTCGCCAGCCACAGACCCCGATCGGGATCCTCGGCCAATTGCCAGATGCGGCTTTCCAGGAATTGCGGATATCGCGGATCGCCGGTCATGTAGCGGGTGAATCGCCCGGTCTCGCGATCCATGGTGTTGAGCCCGTTTTCGGTAGCGATCCAAAAGCGACCTTCGCCATCGACGAGCATGTCGGAAACCCGTGGATGGCTCAGCGTTTCGGGGTCTTCCAATCGACTTGAAAAGCGCGAGAAGGTCCCGGTCTCCCGCTCGAAACGGTTCAAGCCGTTTTCGGTGCCCACCCAAAGCGTATCCTGCTCGTCCACGTACAGGCTGCGAATCACGCCGTCCGTCAACGATGTGGGTCGCTTGGGTTCGTGGTTGAAGTGCTGGAATCGTCCGGTGTCGGACTCCAGGCGGTTCAGCCCGTCCCCGGTGCCGACCCACAGGTTTTCGCTGCGGTCGAGCGCGAAGCACAACACGTGATCGTTGCTGAGGCTGCGCGGTTGGCCCGGCAGGTGGCGCACCAGGTTGAACGATTTGATGTGGCGTGGATCGTAACAACTGAGGCCACTGCCGTCGGTGCCGATCCAGAGCAATCCAGCGCGGTCCTGATGCAGTCGGGCGATCGAATCCTGGGCGATGCTGAAAGGATCGGCACGGTTGTGGCGCCAGACCCGTTTTTTACCGGTGACGGTGTGGTAGGTGATCAGCCCACCGCCTTCGGTGGCCACCCACAACTCGTCGGGGTTCAGGCGGTTGATGGCCAGCGACCAAATCGGGTAGGGGCTTTCGAACAAGGGAATCGGCGTGACCGTTTCGGTAATGGGATCGAACCGATCCAGGCCCGTTTCGGTACCCAGCCACAGCGTGCCGCGCGCATCCTGAACACCGTGCCACACCCAGCGGTGGCTCAGCGTTCCCGGTCCCTGGCCGCCGGGAATCCAGCGCGTTTCGGTGGAGGCGGGGTCGAACAGTGAAATGCCCTGGCCGGAACAGACCGCCAAGCGCCCGTCGCGTAGCGGGACGATCGCGGTCGCCATGGCGTAACTGCCCGTGTGGGGTTGTTTGCGGACGGCGGGATAGCGATGAAACCGGTTGGTTTCCAAATCCAGTCGATAGAGGCCACCCGAGCTGGTTGCTATGAACAATCCCCACTTGGGATCTTCGTAGAGATCCCATACCCAGGGGTGCTGAAGCCAGTCCTCGCGATCGGGTTGGGGCAGGTAGCGGGTGAAGCGCATGGTGTCCAAATCGAAGAGGTTGAAGCCATTGGAGGTGCCGACCCATATCTGGTGCGACTCGGGATCGGCCCGCGGTTCCAATGCGGTGATGAAGTTGTCCGTCAGGCTGTGGGGATCGTTGGGCCGGTGACGCAGCACCGTGAATTCGTATCCGTCGAATCGATTGAGCCCATCCTGGGTGCCCACCCACAAGAAACCGTAGCGATCCTGCAGAATCCCGTTGATGCTGCATTGGGACAGACCCTCGGTTTGCGCGTAGTTCCGGAACCGGGGCTGCGGTGGTTGGGCCACGACCGGCAAGCACAACACGCCCATCACCAGCGGAAACCATCGACTGGCGAAACGGCCCTGGCTCGGGCGCGCCGATACCCCGACGTGAGGCACGGGTCCGGTTGGGAGGGACTGTCCTTGTGTCACCGCATTTCCCGGAATGAATGGTTTTTTAGGGAGGTTCAATTCTTCGATTATACCGGATCGAGCGTTGCTCGGGATGCGAGAGCCGACAGAAATCTGTAGTAGAATGAGCGCGATTTTCTGGTTTCGTAGGTTCCATGTCCCTCATCGTGGGGTCGATCGGAGGCGGTTGTGTTTCGCGGTTTGCTCTATTATTGGCGTATTCATACGGCGGCGCTGCTCGGCATGGCGATCGCCGCATCGGTCCTGATCGGGGCCCTGCTCATCGGCGATTCGGTGCGCTCCAGCTTGCGGCACTTGGCCCTGGCCCGATTGGGAGCCCTGACGCATGCGCTGGCACCGGGCCGATTTTTTGACGAAGATTTTGCCGATCGGCTGCATCAAGCCGCTTCTCCAGGAGACCGTGGCGGCTTGCTGGCCGCGCCGCTGTTGTTGGTCGAGGGCAATGCCACCGCTGCCGGAACCCGGGCCTCCGGCGTCCAGGTGCTGGGCGTCGATGATCGCTTCGTGGAGGCCTTCGGCAGTTCCCAGCCACTGGTGTTCGAGACGGCCAAGCCGGGTTTTCCTGCCGCCGTCATCAACCGCGCGCTCGCCGCCGAACTGGGGATCGATGTCGGTGACGACCTGCTCCTCTCGTTTCAAAACCCCAGTGACCTGAACCGCGAGGCGATCCTTTCCCACAAGGACACCAATCGGGTCCTCCGCCGGCTGCGCGTGCAGGTCGCCGAGATCCTACCCGACGCGGGTTTGGGCGGCTTTGCCATGGGCGCGGCCAAGTCTCGTGTTTTCAACGTATTTCTCCCGCTGGATCGATTGCAACGCGAATTGGAGCGCGAGGGTCTCATCAACGTGGCCGTGGTGAGCGGCGTTCCGGAGGGCATGTCCGACGAGGATTTGACGCGTCGGATCGGTACGGCCATGACGCTCGGAGATTTGGGACTCGCCTGGCGACTGGGTCCGGATTCGGTCACTCTGGAAAGCCGCTCGTTTTTTTTCGATGAAGCCCACCTGCGGATGTTCGAGGATACGGCCGCCCGGCTGTCCGTGCCCGACCGTTTTCCCGTCTTCACCTACCTGGCCAATCGGTTGGGAACCTCGGATCGAGCCGTTCCCTATTCCACCGTCTGTGCCTTGCCGATCGATGCGGCCCGACCGGGATTCCGCGTGGCGGAGGGCGAGGGAGGCCTGGACGACGAGGGCATTTGGCTCAACGCTTGGACCGCCGCTCAGTTGCAAGTGGGTCTCGGCGATCGGGTTGTCATGGATTTTTTCCAGGTGGAACAGGGGGGTGAGAGCCGCGAATCGCAGGTTTCCTTCGAGGTACAGGGCATCGTCGAGATGTCCGGCATGGGCGTCGATGCGAACCTTTCACCCACCTTTCCGGGCATCGAAGACGCCGACAACATGAGCGACTGGGATCCTCCGTTTCAAATGAACCTGTCCGCGATTCGACCCGTGGACGAGACTTATTGGGACGATTATCGCGCCGCGCCCAAGGCCTTCGTGACCCTGGATCGGGGCCGGCGCATGTGGCACAACCGCTTTGGGGAGGCCACCGGATTTCGTCTGCTCACACAGGAACCGGAAGCGATGCGGGACCGGTGGCGCGACGAGCTGAAACGGGTGCTGACGCCGGAGTTCGGCAACATGGCGCCGTTTCCATTGCGGCGCTTGGCGTTGGAAGGAGCCGCCGGAGCCACCGATTTCACCGGTCTGTTCATCGCCTTCAGCTTTTTCCTCATCGCCGCCGCCTTGGGCCTGTTGGGCATGTTGATGCGCCTGGCCGTGAGCGAGCGATCGCGTGAAATCGGAACCCGCCTGGCGTTGGGTTTTCCGCCGCGCAAGGTGCGCGCGGTGTTCGTCCGAGAAGGCCTGGTGTTGGCTGCCGCCGGTTCGACCCTCGGCGTGTTCGGCGCCTGGGGTTTCGCCGCGGTGATGATGTACGGCATGCGGCACTGGTGGGGCTTGGGTACCTCGGTGCTCGAATTACACGTCTCGTTCCTGCCGGCATTGGTCGGCTGGGTGAGCTCGGTACTGGTGGCCTGGCTGACGGTGGTGTGGGCCGTGCGCGACGTGCGTCGTTTGGATGCCGCCCGGCTGCTGGCCGGCGGTCGTACCGACGCCATGCATTTCGGAAAGGGGCGCGCACGCTGGGTACGCGCCCTGGCCCTGCTCCTGGGATTGGGTTGCCTGGTGAGCCTCGCGTTCGTGGAGCAAACCGCCGGACCCGCCTTCGGCCTGGGGGTCGCCCTGCTTGTGGCCGGCCTGGCCCAAGTGTCGCTCGGGTTTCGTCCCTTTCCCGGTGACGCGCCCTTCGACGGCTTGACCGGCATGGCGCGTCGCAACCTGGCACTGTTCTCGGGAAGGGCCCTGCTATCGGTTTTTTTGGTGGCTGCGGCCTGCTTCGTCCTGGTGGTCACCGGCTTGAGCAAGTACGAAGGCGGTGCGGATGCCCAGACGCCAGGTGGTCCGGCCGGCGGCTACGATCTCGTCGCCGAATCCGACGTGCCCCTGTTCGTGGATCTTTCCGACGAGAAGGGTTGGGATGCGCTGACTCTCGACGATGGGTTGCGTCAAATGCTTGCCGAAACGGATCTGGTCCCGATGCGGCTACTGCCAGGCGACGATGCGAGCTGTTTGAATCTGTTTGCACCCCGTAAGCCGCGCATTCTCGGCTTGCCGAACCCCGAAGCTCTGAACGGACGATTTACCTTTTTCAGCACCCTGGAGCCGGCCGACAATCCCTGGACCCTGTTGAACACCGAATTCGAAGATGGCGCCATACCCGTGATCGGCGATTTCAATTCCATTTTGTGGATCTTGAAATCGGGTTTGGGCAAGGACATCGTGGTGCCCAACGCCGGCGGCGAACCCCTGCGATTGCGGATCGTGGCCACGGTCAACAAGAGCATCTTCCAAAGTGAGCTGATCATGGCGGAATCGCAGTTCCTGCGGGCATTCCCCGATCGCGCGGGATTCAACTATTATTTAATGGAATCCCGTTCCGGCGATCCCCAGGCCTTGATGCCCGCCTTGGAGCGCGGCCTGGCCGAATACGGGCTCGATGCCAAGTCGACCGGGCAACTGCTGGCCGGTTTTCACGCCATCGAGAATACCTACATCTCCATTTTCCAGGTACTGGGCGGCCTGGGCCTGCTGTTGGGAACCCTGGGGCTCGCCCTGATCGTGCTCCGCAACGCGTTGGAACGGGCCGGCGAGTTGGCGACGCTGCAGGCGTTGGGTTTCTCCCAAAATCGATTGCTGTGGCTGCAGTTCGCCGAAATGGGGCTCGTGCTGTCGAAGGGCATGCTGGTGGGCAGTCTTTCCGCGCTCGTGGCGGTGCTGCCGCAAATGTATCGCGTCGACGCCGGTCCGGCGGTCGAGCCGGTGCTCTACACACTGGCCGCGGTATTCCTCACCGGCATGTTGGCGACGCGTTGGGCGGTCGGTCGCGTGTTGCGGTTGCCCCTGCTCGAGAACCTCAAAGCCCGCTGACGCCGCGGGGCCTCAGTCCAGAGGGAACACCACCATGGCGGTCGTGCCTTCGCCGGGCGTGCTGGCGATGGTCAGTGCGCCGCTGTGTACTTCGGCGATCAATTTGCAGAGTTGCAGACCCAACCCGTCTTCGTCTTCCAGAGGCGCCTTGATTTCCGCGTAGGGCGCCACGTGTTCGTAGGTTTCCGAGTCCATGCCGTGGCCCTCGTCGGACACGCAGATCAGGTAACCCGTTCCTTCGACTCGGCCCTGCACCACCACGCGCGAATCGGGAAAACTGTAGGCCAGCGCGTTCTCCAGGAGTTCGTTGAGGAGAATCTTCATTTCGTCGAACGAAATGCGAACGGTCGCCAACTCGAGATCGAACACCACGTGGGGACAGCGATTGAATCGCGAGGTCAAGCCGGACAGCGCCTTTTCGATGGCCGGTTGCCACATGGCGCAACGCCGCGCCTGGAATTCGTTGAGCTTGGCGGGCGTCCCCAGTGCTTGGAGCAGGGAGTCGTACAGCGCCTTCTTCTCCTCCCGGGAGATCGGGGGAAGCGGTTGCTCGGGAACCAAGGACTCGTTGCCCTGGCCAATCAGGTGGCCGGGCTTTGCGGTGGCGGCATGCCCCGTGGCGACACCGGATAGGTTCCGTTCGGGCCGTCCTGGCTCGAGATGGGAACGCAGATCCGAGGTATTTTCCACCGCATTGGCTTGATTCATGAGAGCTCCTTTGTAAAAAGGCCGATGACTCTGGTTGAAAAAATGGCTTCCAAGTACTTGTTTCTGTTTGGCTTTGCCTATTTGGAGGGCGGTGTGTGGGGTTCTGGTGCTTGTGGTTGGAATGGTTCTGTAGCTCCCGTTTTGTGATTGATGAGCTGTCGCGTGGGCCGCCTGCGAGGTGATCATGACCAAAAGACCGGGCTCCCATGGTTCGCATGCACTTTACCTTAACCAGGGATTCGCCGCCCGAAGGCCGTTCGAGAGCGGTGAAAGTCGAATCCCTATCTATCGTGCGCGTGAGGGGCGTGGCTTGGTCGGTGACGTCCGCGTATGTGTGGAACCGGGCTGAACGCTTCGGGAAAATGAAGCGCGTTTCCGACGGCGATCGTGCCGCATCTGCACCGTTTCCGAAATCAGTCTAGCGCAATCCAGAGACGATTGGGTAGGGCGGTGGGTGATTTTTTTAACAAATGTTAGGAAATTTTACACATTTTTGACCAAAATGAAGTAAAAAAGACTAAATACGAAATCAGCAGCACCTGATATCCCAGGCGCGCAACTAAAGAGGGGAGTAGAGCCTTTCGCAGAGGTCGATCGATTTATCGACGAAAAATGGGGACGCTCCAGGGCGACGGAATGATAAGGCCTCGGGATTGGCCAGGATGTCCCTTTTTGGACTTAAGTTGGCCGAATTCAGGAGATTCGCTTGTTTGGCCTAATTGTGAGACGGCCTCGATCTGGCCAGAAACGATTCCATTCTGGAAAGCTTTGGATTTACGGTAACCATGGTCCAACCGGCGTCAAGGGACCTGGTGCATATCGCGATTAAAGGCAAGACCCCGGGGCGAACCGCCCCGGGATGCACGGATTGAAGTAAATCGGTTGTCGATCAAGTGCGGTGACTGGGCATCCTGAGCAGGTCCAAATGCGCGAGCCGCTTGATTTGTGCGGTGTTCAATTCCATTTGCTCCGACGTCCTTGCCTTGATGTAAGAAACGAGTAAGGATCTGGCTTCCTCGGCCGTTTGAACTGGCTTCTCGCCGTTAAAGGCCGTGAGATCCGGGTTTTGGTTGATGGCTTCGACGACTTCGGGCAGGTTCTCTTCGCTCAGTTCGAGATGGTTCTTCAGCTCTGTCGCCGTTTGGATTTGGTCACCGAGCCTACTGATTTGATCGGCTTCGCTCCGCGTCAGTTCGGCAATCATGTCTTTCATGTGAGATTCGGTTTCCGAAGTGAAGGACTCGTCATCCGAGTCGGGCGCACGGTCAAGGTGGATTGGTGCACTGATGTCCACACTGAACCCGCCGCGATTGACATCGATCGGGAAGGTCGGCGGAAATTGTTTGCCGTACATGGGTCGAGGAGTGAGCTCCCGTGTATGGGGATCGAAATCCACGATCAGCGAGGGGGCATCCTGCCGCTTGGTGAAATCCTTGACTTTGGATTCGCTGTTCAAGCCGTCGTTGACCGCCATCGAGGTGTGAACCCCGTCCATGTGATTCGGTAGTTTGCTCGACGGAACCCCGGCCGAAACGACCTGCAGGTGGTCCACATTGCGGTGCTCGCTGGACAAGGCATCGTAGAAGCCTTCAGAGTAGTCGCGACAAATTGCGACGGCCAGCCGCATGCCGGTCTTGGGGGATTCGAATTCGAAGCTCGAGGCGTCGATGCCTACATCGCGAGCGTTGGCAATCGATTGTTGGCGGGACGTTTGAGGATTGTTGCCGCTGGGAAAGGCCGAGAACGATTCGTGGCGAATGTCCTGAATATTCTTGCTATAGCCCTTGCCGCTGGTGGCGGCTTTCGTATAGTGCGGGTTGTCGATTTCCGAAGGCACGACTTTGCTGACCGAGCCCATTTTCCCATCGATGCCACCTTCGATGACGATCGCCTTGTTTTCGGTCGTCTTGAACATGGTGTGCCGCATGGGAACGGCCGTATATTGGCGGTTGGGGTCGCTTCTGAATTTGACGGTCCGGCCGCCACGCGATTCTTCCTTGATTTTCGTTCTGTTCACGCCGGATTTGTGCTCGGTGCGGTCGGAGGCCGTCATGTAAAAAGGCAGGAATTTGTTTTTGAATGCAGGCAGCTTTTGTTCGACGGCGTCCGCGACGGTCTGGAACGGCAGGCGACCCGGCGGATCTTGCATTTGGCTCTTCAGTTCCTTTTCCACACGCGTGTAAAGGCGCAGAATCGTTTTCACCGAACTCAGGTTCTTGAAATCACGCTTGACGCCGACAGCGGACTTGTAGGGGACGACCAGGCTCGCCAAAATGTCCTGAGCTTCGGCGAGTGCCGCGGCGTCGTTTTGTTGGACGAGGTCCCGCAACCTGTTCAATTGCGCTTCGGAAGGTTGCCGGCCTTGACCCAGGGAGGTCAGGAACATCAAGGCCTTGCGGTTTTTATCCAGGAATTGGATTTCCTTGATCGCTGCCTCCAAGACTTCGCCCTCGTCGATTTCCGCATCTTTCAATTCGTCGGGCGCCAATTGCGCCGCGTCGGGGTTCAGGGCCGTCAGCGCCCGATTGTATTCGTGCCCGACCGCCGACATGATCTTCCGTTCGCGAGAAGGTTCCCTTTTGAAGTTTTCGTTCTCGGAGGATTCCGCCCGTTCTTTGATGGGGTCCAATGCGTTTGCGTCGAAGCCAAACGCCTCCTCGATTTGTCTGAGATCGGAATCCACGAGTTTCGCGAGGTCTTCGGGGGCGTGGGCCACGGTCATGGTGCCGCATACGAAGACGCAACCTTCGAACTGTTCCTGGGAGGCCAGGCGCTGAATCTCGGCAATGGCATGAGCTTCCAATTCCGGGCTCAGATTGTGGCCGAAATCGTTCCAAAAGAATTCGGGGAGAGTGTAGACCTTTTTGGTATTGGGTCGGGGATCGTCCCACTTGCCATGGTGTAGGACTTCAAATGCATGGAAGGCTGCCTCGGCCTTGGCGGTGATCGATGCCTTGCTGTTTGGCAGCGCACCGCTGTCGTCGATGGTGTTGATGCGTAGCTGAACGACTTGGAGGCGTTTCGCTTCATCGCCCTTGGCCTTCGATTCCAGCGCGATTTGATCGATTGGTACCGAATGGGAGACGTGTCCCTTCGCCTCCAGTTTGGGCGAGCTGGAGTTGGAGGGGGTGGAACTCAGCTTGAGGGGGCTGGGGGTTTTGTGTGGGTGAACACTTGGCGTGTGGCTCTGCAGGATTGGCGATGAATGTGAACTGGAATGGCGAACGTGATTGCTGGACATACTCTTCAACTCCTTGGCGGTTGGTTGCACTCATCCTGGACCGGAGTTACCTCCAACTTCCGAAAGAGCCGGGACTGAGGGCATGGTCCAGGTCGCAGGTATTCACCACACTCTCATTGTCGAGTGCTGCGCGACCTGAATCAGGAAAGTGATGGAAGGTATGTGCGACCCGGGTTTATCGTCGAATAAACGCGAACGGCGAAGGGTATCGGACACACCTGTGTTTGGTTGGCTCTGCGGAAACATCGAGCCATGATGCGACCCGTTCACGGGCTGAGAGGAACGGGTCTTTTGGGGAAACGACTCATCCCCGATGAGTTACGAGATTACCCCAGGAATGTGGAGAAAAAGTGACGCAATCTTGGAGCTTTTCGGGAGTGACCGGAATGACGGAAAAAAACGCACCCCGGATTCGGCCGAAATGGCCTCCCGGGAGAGGTTCCGACCTTGAAGCTCGTCGGATATCATCGACTTCAGCCGGGGTTGTGGGCCGCCCATTTCCTGGCGGTGGTCGATTCGAACAGCAGCAGTGCCTGGCACTTGGGACAGCGCGCTTTGGCGTGGCTGGCCGGATCGGGCAGGCGCACCTTCTGGCTGCAGACGAAGCACATCACCACCTCGCGCTCGACCGGAACCGTGAGCTGGCTGGAGTCGGCCAATTTGGCTTGGAGCTTTCCGCCGCCACCGCCGCTGGTGATCGCCTGATAGGCGTTTTTGACCTTGGCGAACCGTTCGCTCGCCAATTCCCGCAACTCTTCGGGCGCGCTGTGGTGGCGGTCCGGATGGTATTTGATGCTCATTTCCCGGAAGGCCGCCTTCACCTGCTCGGGTTTGGCGTTGAACGGCAGTCCCAATGTCTCGTAGTCGTCGTTGCGGACTTCGCGGTAAAAGGGCTGGCGACAAATATCCGACTCTTCCTTGGTGGCGCCCATGCGTTCCGCCAATCGGTCGATGCAGGCCACCTCTTCGGGCGATATTTTCAGGTCCTTGGCCGCGACACGCCAGGCGTACATCAGCAACGCCATCCGCAGTTCGGGCTTGGTTCGCGCCGACTGAACCACCTTCTCGAAGATTTGGGTGTTGTTCTGCGCTTTCTCGATCATGAAGCGAATGTGTTTCGGGTCGACCCCCTGGGCCAACGATGCACAAATTTCGACGATCAGCTCGCGTTCGAGCTCGGTCTGCTTGCCATCGGCGCGGGCGACCTGGCTCAAAAAGCTGGCGACACCAAGGATCGTCACCTCGTCCTTTTCGTTTTTCTTGTCCGAGGACGTGTAATTGTCGACGCCGTGACCGACGAGGGCACCGATGCCTGCGCCCAGTGGGCCGCCGAATGCAGCGCCCAACGCGGCGCCGAACGCTTTCCATCCCCAAGCCATAACTAAACTTCCTCCCTCGAATTTCCGGAAGTGAGACCGCGGTCGATTGCTTCCGAACATTCTCCAAAGAAACCCTCGGATTTCCTAGGAAAAGTTGGCCCGTGCATGAACACCTCCTGCCCGCGAGGCGCCGGTGTTGTGTAAGGGCCGGCACCTGAAATTGGGGAGAGGGTCTCGCAACGAAATCTGACGCGGCTCACGGGCGACCCTCGCGATTGAACAGGCAGGCCCCGCTGATGTGTTCGTCTAGTCGGATCAGGCGATCTTCGTCGTCGAAAAGGGCATTGAGCATGAACGGCTCGTTGCGGAACATGTAACTGTACACGTAGGGATCGGTCTCTGGAACGGGCGAGCGATGGAGTTCGTCGAAATCCAACCACTTCAAGGTGCCTTCCGTGCATGTGGGCGGTTCGCGATACTCGATCTCGGCCGAATACACGAAGCCGACCCAGTTCATATGGGCCAGGGGAGAGGTTTCCACCAACATGCCGCGGTAGCGCATGGTATCGAGTTCGATGCCGGTCTCTTCGTACGTTTCGCGAATGGCACCCGCCAGCGGCGTTTCGTTGGGATCCACCTTCCCGCCGAGGGGGGTGAAGCGGCCGATATGCGGCTCTTTGGTTCGTTCCAGCAACATCAGGTTCCGGTGGTGGTGCAGCACACACAGGGTGGCGACCCGTTTGAGACCGGGACTGACGAAATGAGGATGGTCGGGATTCACTGAGCACCTTCCTGATCGATTTGTCGGCGGGCCGACGGACGGCCGCCTCGAATCAACCTTTCGCGGCAAAAAAGCCTGTCTCGCCGCGTTCTGCCTCGAGCTTCTGCCAACGCTTGAGGGCTTCGCGCAGCTCTTGGCGGTTGAGGGTTGCGGTTCCGAATTTTCCAACCACGACACCCGCGGCGGCATTGGCCAGAATCGCGGCCTGGCGCGGGGTGGCGCCGGCGGCTTTGGCCAGGGTGTAGGTGGCGATGACCGTATCGCCGGCACCGCTCACATCGAAGACCTCGTGCGCCTGGGTCGGAATCAGGACCATGTCGGTTGGCGAACGGAACAGCGCCATGCCGCGCTCGCCGAGGGTGATCAGTAATCGCTTGCAGTGGAGCTTTTCGAAAATGACCGAAGCCGCCTTGCGCAAGCCCTGCTCGTCCTCGATGTCGACACCGGACATGCCCTGGGCCTCGTTCTGGTTGGGCGTGATCACGGTGACGTCGTGGTAGTAATCGTAATTTTTGTCTTTGGGATCGACGCTTATGATGCGTTTACCCGCGCGTTGCATGAGGTTCTGAAGCAGGTGGCGGGTGATGACCCCTTTGCCGTAATCGCTGACGATGACGGCATCGGCCTCTTCCAGGAGTTCGAACAGACGCGTCTGGACCTTGGTTTCCTGTTCGGGGGTCAGGCTCGTCTTGCGCTCGCGATCGACACGGCAGACCTGCTGCCGTTGGGCGATGATTCGCGTTTTTTGAATGGATTCGAAGGATTCGTCCCGCACCATGCCGCGATCGTCGATATCGCTCGCTTTCAGCAAACCCAAAAAATCCGCGGCGGGTCCGTCCGTGCCGATCAACCCGATGGGAGTGGCCTTGGCTCCCAGCGATTCGAGATTGCACACGACGTTGGCCGCGCCGCCCAGATGGGCCGATTCACGGGTGACCTGAACCACCGGGACCGGCGCTTCGGGAGAAATGCGACTGACCTTTCCCCAGATGAACCGGTCGAGCATCATGTCGCCGACCACCAGGAGCTTGGTTTGGCTGAATCGGTCGAGAATGGCGAAAAGGGCGTCTAGATCTTCCATGAGACAAATCCTTGATGTTGACGTACAGGATCGGGTTTTAAGGTCGAGATTCATTGGTTTTCGCTGTCGGCTCCGCGACGCCGGGCTGTGCCGGCGACTCCGGAGGTAACAGGACGGCGATGCCGGAGGGATCGATCTCGTACCGCTGGCGGCAGCGATCGCAGTGCAGCCCCTCGGGCGTCGCGCTCAGTGTGGCGCGACAACAGGGGGAGCGCAGAAGCGAAAGAATGGCGTGGACATCCAAGGGAACATCTCCTCGTCTTCAGATTCCGGGCGGAATCCGCTCAGGCCGAAACCGAATGGGAGTCATCGGAAGAATCGCCGGAGGATGGGTCCTCCGTGGTTTCCTCCTCATCCTTCTTGTATACCGTCCAGGCGAGAAAGGTCCCCAACAGGTAGAGCAGCAGGATGGGTGCGGCCATGAAGGTCTGCAGGAAGGGGTCGGGCGTGGGGGTGATGATGGCCGCGGCGATGAAAATGATCAACACCGCATAACGGAACTTGTCCAACAGGAACCGGTAGTTCACCAACCCGACCTTGGCCAGGAAAAACAGGATCAAGGGCAGTTCGAAGCTGATGCCCATCCCGATGACGAACAAAAACAGCAATTGCAGGTAACTGGATCGTGTAAAGGCGCTCAGTTCGTCCATGTTCCACTGGATCAGGTACCCGAGGGCGTGGGGAAACACGTACTGGAAACTGAACAGGCAGCCGGTGATGAAGAAAAGCGCCATGAACACGATGAAGGGAATCGCGAAGCGCTTCTCTTTTTTGGTCAGGGCCGGGGCGACGAAGGCCCAGAAATGATAGAAGAAGATCAGGCTCGAGAAGATGAGGCTGACCCAGAAGGCGGCGCGCAAGTTGGCGACGAACGGTTCTTCGAATCGCGTGGCGCCGAAGATGTGGTCGGATTTCGTGATGCGCTTCAGCGGCTCGGCCAGATAGGCGAAAATGGGCTTCACGTTGAGGAAGCAGGCCACGAAAATGACCAGCCAGAGCCCGGCACTGCGGATCAGACGGACGCGCAGCTCTTCCAGGTGTTCGAAAAAGCCCATTTGGTTGGGATCGGGCTTCACTTCGGCCATTTAACCTTTTTTACCTTCTTCTTCCATGTTGATGACCACTTCGGCAACATCCTCGCTGGGTTTGGGCGTCGCGGGGTTTTGTGCCAAGTTTTGGGGAGACGGTGCGGCGGGAGTGGGCTCCGCCGGTTTCTTGATTTCGTCGTTGATGCTGTCGACGATGCCCGTGGTGCTTTTCTTGAACTCGCGAATCCCCTTGCCCAGGGAGCGACCCAATTCGGGTAACCGCTTGGGACCGAAAATGAGAAACGCCACCAAAAGAATGACCAGGATTTCCTGAAAACCGACAGGTCCGAACATGTTTGACTCCTACGACTTACCAGGCTTCGAAAGCCAGACCCGGTATTGTAACACCGCGCGTTGTCGATTTGTCATCGTCTTTCTGGCGCGGTTGCCCTGGTTGACCGTGCCGCATCCGTCTCGGTTGGCTTTCGGCGAAGCGCCGGCCTCGTTTGCGCCTTCCTCGAAGCACTTCTCATTCAAAGCTACACGCTATGGGGTGGGAACGCTACCCGGAAGGAAGGCCGAAACCCCGTGATGTACCGGTGGCAGGTGGATGTCCGGTCGAAAACCCGGTCGGCGCGCTTGGATCGGTTCGGCCTGCCTCGGGGAAGGGCGGCGCGGGACCCGGGTCCCTTTTAATATAGTTCCCTTCATGGGGCGCCGATCCACATCGTTTGGAAGCGGGTCATCGGCCGAGGTAGGAACGTATGCCGGTGACCCGCGTCCGGGTAGGTGGTTTGCCTGGTTTGGGTGGCTTTGGCGCGTCGATGGTCGACGAGTCGAAAAGTGCGCTCGATTAGCCGTTCAGAACTTTCGCGATCGGGAAATGAAGGCCGAATTCGGTGACTTTCCATGCGCCGAGCAGGGTACCGCGTGTGAAATCAGGGAAATACCCGTGATCGATCCGCGCACCTTGGAGCCGTGCCATGCACATGCGCCCGTTACCCGCGAGCGGGATGAGCATGCGGCGGCCCTCGTAGTTTTGGCAGATGCTGCGGAAATACGGCAGCACCGTGGCCGTGGTCACGGGGACGCTGGGTCCGCGCGTGCCCAGGCGCATGTCGACGAACGTATGGCCCTCCAACGAGAGGCGAATGCGTTCGACGCCTTCTTCTTCCTGGGTGATGGAAAAGTCGGCCAATTCCTTGGGGATCCCCCAATTGCGGCGGCCGTTGACCATACTGACATGGGTGGAAACGTAGATTCGCGTGATGGTGGGATGGAAACGAAGACCGTAACGAAACACACCGGGCATCAGCAGCAGTTCGCGATAGGGACCGGCGTCGGATTCGCGGTAGTCGACCAGCATCACCGTACCGAAAGGGAGGGTGGGTGTGCCGGTTCCTTGGGGGAAGTGTCGACTCCAGATATCGAGGAGATGCCGAGGGAAGTAGTAGCTGAGGATGTACCCGCAGCCGCGCAGATGCCAAGGTGGAGGCACCAGAACGGCCTCGGACAGCTTAGAGGGGAGGGGGGCTGTCGTCATGGCAAAACTCCGGGAAAATGTTCAGGCCGGATGGGATCATCATTTCAGAAATTTCAGGAAGGAGTTTCCATTTTAACCCTTCGATTTCATTTTCCAAGCGAAAAGCTGTAAAAAACTGTGGAGATGTAAAAAATCACTTTCGGAGATTTTGATGCCGCATTGTGACCCTTGCGTAGCAGGTGGAAAATTCCGTGTTTTCGGAGGGTGGGCCGTAAGTGGTTGTAGTTTGAAGAGTTGTGTCCATACTTGCATGGAGCTGGAGTCAAAAAAAATTTACCGCGGAGTTCGCGGAGTTCACTGAGATTGGGGGATAGCCCTACTTGGGAACATGGGGCCCGCATAGTGTAGGTTCGGCGGAGGGGAGGCCTTTAGTGTCATTTGGCTTGGTATTCGAAGAGTCGTGCCCAGGCCTTCATGGGTCTGGAGTTGACACGCTTTTTAGCTCTTACCTGGTTTCAAAGTAAAAGTCCGCGGTAACTGTCAGGGCCAGGCTTTGACGCGACCTCGTCTAAACTCGGGCAGGATCGATGGTCGAAGTGCCCATCTTCGGAAAACGACGGGTTGTCCTATCTCCGTGGCCTTCGCGGCCTCTTATGTAACAAACTCTGTAAAGCTCGAAGATAAAGATAAAAACCTAAAAAGGCGGATGTGCAGGGAGTTCGTCGAAAAATGTCGGCCCGGCGCCCTGGGTGGGCCCGGCACTTACTGCAACGACGCCCCTCTCACAAATGCGGGAACTCCCAAACGATTCGCTTCGATTAGTTACCCACCTGAAACCCGGTAGCCGGTGTGCCGGACCATCGGCAATCCGACCCCCGGCCTGGGCAACGACTCTGTGGTAAAAAGAAAAATCCTCGCTCAATACCCATGCAGGGACCTGAAACCACCTCTGCCTAATCGAGGACGATTTCCCGAAAGTGACGAGGATCGGTGTCGCCCTCGGTGTTGACGACCAACACCCGCGCGCCGGTGCCGATCGACAGCGCCGTTCGGACCGGTGCCAGCGCCGCCTCTTCGAGGATGGCCATCAACCCCGCCAGCCCGGCGGCGCCCGACTCCCCCGAGATCACCTGGGGATCCCCGGGAAGGCTGTGGTACAGGGTGCGCATGGCCTTGCGCGTGTAGTGATCGTCGATGGCCAGGAAGGCGTCGGCCTGACAAAGGGCCGGAAGCGCGATCCTCGATGCCGTGCCGCAGTTGAGGCCTGCCATGATCGTTCGACCGTCGCCCACGTCGATGGGTGTCTCGCCCGCTCGCGCCATGACCGCGGCCAGGACGCAGGCCGCACCCAGGGGCTCCACGATCACGATTTTGGGGGAATCGATCGAATAGCGGCGCCGAAACCAGGTCACGGCCGAGGCCGGGAAGGCACCCACGCCGCACTGCAACAGCACCACATCGGGCGGAAAGCGCTCGTCTTCCGTGGCCTCGGCGATTTCGACGAACATGGTCTCGTAGCCCTCGGCGATCCAGGCCGGGATTTGCTCGTAACCGGGCCAACTGGTGTCGGAAATGACGTGCAGGTTTCGGCGTTTGGCCTCCACTGCCGCGGTTTCGACGGCCGCGTCGTAGTCGCCAGGCACGATGACCATTTCCGCGTTCTCGTGTTCGATGTGGCGACGTCGCTCTTCCACCATGCATTCCGGCACGAAGATGACCGCGTCGTTGCCGGTGATGCGCGCCGTCCAGGCCACCGCGCGCCCGTGATTGCCGTCGGTTGCGGTGCAAAAGGTCATGCGGCCCAGTTTTTCGGTCGCCTTGCCTTCGAGGAAGGCGCTTGGGCTCAGCGCGGTACCGGTCGACTCCCGCCACCGCGCGGCCACGTAGCGGTAGATGCCGTAGGAGGCCCCGAGAGACTTGAACGCGTTGAGACCGAACCGTTTGGATTCGTCCTTGAGCGCCAGGCCACCAAGACCCAATCGCCTGGCCAGTCCGCGGAGCCGGTGAAGCGGCGTTGCCCGATAGCCAGGCAGATGTCGGTGAAAGGGTCGCGCGGCGCAGTCGGTCCTGCAGCCGGGATTGGTGGCGAGGATGGGATCGGGTGAATGCATCCAAAAGCGAGAGGGTCTCATTTGGGTGTACTCCGTAGTAGCGGTGAAGGTCGGAAGATAATTTTTGACATACATCAAAATGTACTCGCCCATTCTAAGGGAAAGGAGCCTGAATTTCGACCGCTGGTTTTCGTTCGGTTTCTCCGGCGATCGAATCTAACTCCGTGAATTCATGATGGTTGAGCCTAAGTAATCCTTACCGGAACGAGGAGCGTTCGCGAGGTGGACGGGCCTACCGATCGAGAAGGTGAACGAGACGGTTCGTCGTGGTCGGACCACTCCGATTCGCGATCTTGCCTACCGAATCGTCGACAAATTCGGTACCATGTAGAGGTTTCAACCTCAATCGATCGATCCGGTCTCAGGTACCGGACGCCCGTCATGGAGCCACAACCATTTGATGTTTCACCCCAGTCTGTCGGGTGAATGGCCGCAACTGCGGAAACCGTTGTTCGTTCCGATGTCGATGTCCGGTTGCTGAAACCCGATCGCTCACCTTGGTATCAAGCATTCCAGCGTATCGCACCCTATTCGTTATGTCAGAGGTCGTTGGGCGCAGCACCGTAATTCCCGTCGGGTCGGCATCCGATGGTGGAGCCAATCATGGTGTGCCGGCCACGTCCGCACGATGGGCGTGGGAAATGGAGACGTCGATGGGGCTTTTGTTCGGTAGTAAAGCTGAAAAAGTCATGTCCAAGGCCAAGAAGAAGGGCATCGAGCTCGAGTTGAGCTATGCGGAAGGGTACCAGATCCACAAGGGTGCCGTTTTTCGCTACGATCCCAAAAAGTTCATCGTGTATGGCTTCACCGAGGCCTTGCGCGATCAAACCCTGGCGGTGCGAATCCCTTCGTTGGATGTCTATTTCCAAACTCGGGTCACCCATATGACCCACGACGTTCGGGGGCGGGTCCTGTTTTATTGTGACATGCCCGCCGAACTGGAATCACTCAAGGCGCAACCCAAGGAGTCCCACTTTTTCGTGTATCCCAAGGCGGTTGCCGTACTGGCAATCAGTGAGGAAGAAGCGTTCTTGGACGATATGAAATCGCTGAAGATGTACATCTGGGACGTGTCGCGGTCCTCCGTGGCCCTGGTCAACCGGGGCAAGCACAAGTTCGAAACCGGATTCCGGTTCCTGGCCGCCAAATTGACACTGGGCCATGTGGAGATCCTGGTCGACCTGGAGGTCGATCAGCTCCGCGAGAAGGAGCTGGGTCGCGACCGGGTTCAAATCATGAACTGTCGCTATGTCTCGGAGATCAAAGAAATTGAGGCCTGGGTGGACATCTGCCGAAAGATAGATCGATTGTGAGATATAGGGTCACGCGTGGCGTGGCCGAGTTCGCAGTGGAAAATTCGATGGTCAAGGAGCGCCAGAATATGGATGGAAACAATGCTTTCGCGGCACCCGAGGCGGATTTTTCGGCGGTGAGGGAACCTCCCGCAGGCAGGTCGGCACAGGTCACCAGTCCGATCGTGGAATCACTCAATGGAACGCGCACCTGGGTTCGCGTCATGGCGTTCTTCGGCTTTTTCGGCGGAGGCATGACCCTGCTCGGCGGGGTCTTCATGTTGGGACTCGGCGTCTTCCTGATGGCCACCGGCAGTACCGCCGAAGGCGGCATCAACCTGGCGGTGGGGGCCCTTTACACGGTCATGAGTTTCGTGTACCTGTTGCCGTCGATTTTTCTCTGGCGCTACGCGGGCTCCATGGACAGCCTGGTTCAAAGTCGCGACGTGCGGGAGCTGGAAGCGGCGATGGAGCACCAGCGGAAGTTTTGGAAGAGCATCGGGATCCTGATGCTGGGTTCGATCGTTCTTTCGATTTTGATGGTGGTGGTCATCGGGGTACTTGCCGGAATTGGCGCGTTGCAGTGATGCCGGCTCCGAGCATCGGGTGAACGGTGCCCATCCGGAACCAAAAAGCCCGCAAGGGCCGCTTTGGGTCGCCTGGATGGGCACGTGATCGGCGCTTCGGAACCCGATCTCGGTCGGATTCGCATGCTCACCAGGTTCGCTGAAGGCTGATGGTCGAAGCCGGTTTCGCTTGGGAACTCCGCCGATACGTTCTTCGAGATTGCGAGCGAACGCTACCGATGGTCCCGATCGCGATCCTGCTTAGCGATAGGGAGACCGGTTCGCCAGCGGGGCCACCATGGCGAACGTGCCTGTGCTTTGGTTCCTCGTCGAAGTTTGTCGGGTTCGTGCCCGAAGCAGCGGACGGCGGCCTCCGGTCAACCCTCGATGGGTACCCAATATTCGGTGCGCAGGTCTTCCGGCCGCACCGACGGGGGGTCGAGATCGAGGGGGCGGGTCAGGCAGGGAGCGTCGCGCAAACGGTGGTCGCTGGTGGGAAGCCATTCTCCGAATACCCTGGAACAGGTGGTTTCCAGCAGGCGGTAAGGGCCTTGGTGCAGGAAGATTGCGTAGCGGCCGCCGGCTAGGGTTTGGCGGCCCACATCGCCTTCGGCCGCGATCTCTGGAGAGACGGCGATGCAGGCATCGTAGCGAAGTTGGGACGCCTCCGTGATGTCCGGATCGTCGTAGGCGATGGCGAAGCGGAGCGTCTCTTCGTCGACGAGGTTCATGGTTCGGGCGAAGCGCATGAGCTTGGCCCAGGCCTTGGGCGCGGCCTCGGGATAGGTGCCGTTTTCGCGAACGAACAGGACTGGTTGGGGCGGGACGGTCCGAAAGTGCAGAGGGGCGTAGGGTTCAGACATGGAATGTTCCTTCGAAAGATGATGTGTGGAACGCATGGGAGCGGAGGAATCCGAAGACCGCTTTTGCCGCCGGAAATCGCTGGGCGAAACCCCGAAATGGCGGTGAAAGGCCTTGGTGAACGCCGAGGGGGAGCCGTAGCCGGCGGCATAGCCGACTTCGGTCACCGAGGCTGGAACGAATTGAAGGTGAAGGGCCGCCCGTTCCAGTCGGATGCGGCGTAGGTAAATGCCCAGGCTTTCGCCGACCAGTGCGTGGAAGATGCGGTGAAAGTGGTAGGGCGACAGGTTCGCCTGGCTCGCGACTTCCGCCAAGGAAAGCTGTCGATCCAGGTTCGCCTCGATGAAGAGCAGCGCGCGGTACAGGCGTTGTCGATACGCTTCGTTTTTCGGGTGGTCGTGGGTACTCATGGTTCCTCTCTCCGTCGCTCGAAGGCATCATCCCACGAGGTTCCGGTGTCCGCTTTTCCGATCTTGCGGTTCTTCGCCCAACGTACGCTCATGTCCCCAAGAGCCGCTACCGAGTCGACGCCCGTGCTCGGCTCACAAGTCGGGCGTGTAGGCGAACCGGTGTACCTTTTCCGAAAAATTCGCATGCTCGACCAGGCCCTCGTCCGCGAAGCCGGCCTTTGCCGCCACGACTTTCGAAGGCTCGTTGGCGGGGACGATAAAGGCCACCAGCCGACGAAAGCCGAGTTTCTCGATCGCGAAATTCGCCAATGCGGCTGCGATCTCGGTAGCGTAACCCTGGCCGCTTGCGCCGGGGATCACCGCGTACATGATTTCCGCGGTGGTTTCGTCGAGCGGGTTCACGCCGCAAAAGCCCGCGAACCGGCCATTGGTGCGTGCTTCCACCGCGAGTGCGAACATCGGTCGATCCGAATCATAGGATGCCAGCGTGGCTTCGAGGAGCTGTCGCGCCCCCGCACGCGTTTTGTGTTCGTCGGGGAAGGGGAGATAGGCGGTGGCGGTTGTGTCGGCCATGAATGCCGCGAACGGTTCCAGGTCTTCAGGCCGGAACCTGCGAATGCGACATCGCGCGGTGTCGATGGGTTCGAAGCGTCGGAATCGGGAAGTCAACGGCATCCTCCGTCCATATCATACCGCTCGTTTCCATTCTCAGTCCGGTTGTCTCCGGGTTCCCTGTGTCCTCTCTCGAAACAAAAGGGTGCGTTCAACCTGAGCTGGGTCTTGCCGTCGCCAAATCTTGATCAGGAAGGCAGGAATGAAGAAAACCTGGAAAAGCAGGGCCATGATGTGTCCAAATGCCGGTCCTTTCCTGCTTTCCGATGTTCATGGGTTCCCGCTTCATTTTTCGGATGAACGACCCACGTCCCTTCGCCAGACACCAGGTATGCTGTTTCTCTCTCGAAATCGAGCGGGTATGCCCGCTGGTCCGGCATTCCGTGGTCCGGCATTCCGTGGTCCGGCATTCCGGCCACCGGCCTGGGCGGCGACTTTGTGGTAAAAAAAATCCCCAGAGCCATGTGCCGCAATCGCTCACTTCGGCTTGCGTCGCTCCACCTTGCGGTATTGCTTGAACGCGGGCATCTCCCAGGGGCGAATCGCGAAGATCGCGGCGGTGCCGAATTTCTCTTCCAGCGGCAAATCGCTGTCTTGCTGAATCAGGCGATCCATCTCCGCCAACAACTTGTCGATCGACTGCTCCATGCGGGTCAAACTCTCGCGTGACAGCATGCCGCCGGCAAAACGCAGGTGCTCACCGGGATCGTTGAACGAACTCTCTAAAAAATCGCGGCGCACCTGACTCTCGAAATAACGCTGAACCGGCCCGCCCGGCCGCCAACTGAAATTACGCGCCACCAATCGGCGGACCCGGTTGTCGGGCAGCAACTCGATCATGCCCAGCCGGTCCAGGCGCAGCAGCCGGCGCAAAACGTCCGCCTCACCCAAATCGTAGCAAGCCAGGATTTCGGCGAGGGTCCAGGAATTGAGTGCCAGGAAGGTGACCAACAGCAATACCGGATCGTCGACCAGCTCGCGCTCCTGGTCCGGGGTCAAGGCTGAAATCGCCTCGGGGTTCGATTCGGCCTGGCGGATCAGGTCGCACAATCGAATGCCCGCCAGGGCACAGATTTGCTCCAATCGTTCGAGAGTAAAGCCGCCGCGCGTGAACAGGCGCTTGATGCTCGCTTCGCTCAAGTCCAAATGCTCGGCGACGCGGGCGTAGGTGATCTTCTGGCGGCGCAACGTTCCTTTGAGGGTTTCCAGAATGAGTGGTGTTTCGAGCATGGGTAATGGATCTCGCTGGAAGTGATTGGGCCATGGTATCGCATATCGATACTTTTCAACCACCCCTCACTTGCCATCGTTTCGTTTTTCGATGGCTCGAGACCATCGCGTCGATCCTCGGTGCCGCGACTCAGTTGACCGTTTCGGGGCGCTCTACCGGAAAGATCAAACGCACACGCGTGCCTTGGCCTGGTCCATCACTGTGGATTTCCACCGACCCCGCCATCTCGTTCATGGCGTTGGCGCAATAGTGCAGGCCGAATCCGTGGTGGTTGGGCTTGGTGGAGAATCCCTGTGTGAAGAGCTGCGACAAATGATCCTGCGCGATACCGGTGCCGTTGTCCGTCATCTCCAGGACCGCGCGGTCGCCGGTCGCATAGGATCGGACGCCCAATTCCGGTGAAGCCAGGTCGCGCATGGCGTCCAACGAGTTCTTGAGCAGATAGAAGAAAATGCGAATCACCTTGGAGCGCTCGACCACCACCAGCGGTAAAGGCTGGAGATCCAGTGTCACTTCGATGCCGCGATCGCGCAGCATGTAGGTTTCCATATTCAAGCCGTCGGAAATGAGGCGATTGAGGTCGCTGGGATGCTGGGGCCCCTTGACGTCGGAGAACTTCATTTGTTCGCGGATGACCGACCTTATCGCGGCAAGGTGGCGCATCAGGGTCGCGTTTTCGTGATGCGCCTGCTCGTGACGTTGCTGCAGGCTGGCATTGATGCGCGCAATGGTCGGTACCACCATCTGAGCCCGCTCGTCTTCGGCGAAGAAACGGGACAAATCATCCACTTGGGATGCCAACAGATCCGCCAGACGGGCCAACAAACCCAGTTCTCGGTCCCGATTCAAAAGCCCGTCCAGTACTTGGCCGGAGGTGACCACGCTGTTGAGAATGTTGCCCACGTTGTGCAGCACCGAATTGGCCACCTCGGCCATGCCCGCGGTATGCGCCGCACCCACCAACGCACCCTGGGCCTTGGCGAGGTCGTCCAAGGTCGCCGCCTTGTTGACGGCCGAAACCGCATGCTCGTGGTAATGCTGCAGGATGGCCACATCCGCATCGGCGAAAGGCGCGTCGGGCGCGGTACTGTCCAAGAGCAGCAAGCCCAGTTGCTCTTCGCCGCGAACCAGGGTCATCACCAGCCTGGCGTGGAATCGCGCGAATCCCGGCAGAACCGCGTCGCTTTCGTGGCTCTGCCCGCAAATGCGTACCACCGATTGCCCCATCGGCAGCGTGTCGCCACAGCCGGAAAGGCCGGCCAAGGCCTCGTTCGAGAGGGACATCGTCTGCCATTGGGGTTCGACATCCCGATGTGCGGACAACATCCGAAATCCCGAGTGGTGTTTGCGCCGAATGAGGAAGGCGCCGCGGGCCGCGTTCGGGATGACGGTGAAGGCCTCTTTCAGCAGGGCTTTCACCACGTCTTCCAAATCCATTTCGCGATTGATGGTCTGCACGATGTGGTTCAGGGTACTCAATTCGAGGTTGCGTGCTTCCAAAGCTGCGGTACGTTCGCCGACCTTCTGCTCCAGTTCCCGGTTGAGTGCCAGCAGATCCAAATGGGTTTTCATGCGAGCGTGAAGCTCTTCCTTGCCGACCGGCTTGCTGAGGAAATCGTTGGCGCCGCTCGCGAAGGCCGCGACCAAATCCTGGGTGCTCGTCTTGGCGGTCAAGTAGATCACCGGCAGCTCGTGAAACGCGAATCGTTCGCGAATGTGCCGGCACACCTCGTAGCCGGACATGCGCGGCATCATGATGTCCAGGAGCACCAGATCGTAAGCAGGGTCCGAGCTCAGCATCGCGAGGGCCTCGGTACCCGAAGAGGCCTCGTCCACCCGCGCGTGCCGGGGGCGTAGTTGGTTCAACAGAACCTGGCGATTGACGGGTTCGTCATCCACCACCAAGATGCGGAAGGCGGTGGCGGTCGGCTCCACGGCCGGCCCCTGCACGATTTCCCGGTCGGCCACGATCGGATCGGCGGGGTTGGCCGGTGCGGCCTTTTCGGCGGCCCCGATATCCTGGGTCGGGGCCGGATCGGCGGGTTCGTCGGCCAAGGGAAGCGTGAATTGAAAGACGCTACCTTCGTCCAGGCGGCTTTGGACCGAGATGGACCCACCGTGCATCTGGATCAGGCGTTGGGTGATGGCCAAGCCCAAGCCGGTCCCGCCGTAGGTGCGCGCGATCGACGAATCGCTTTGCTCGAAGGCCTCGAAGATGCGTTCGACCTTGTCCGCGGCGATGCCGATGCCCGTATCGATGACCTCCACGTAGACGGATTCCCCATCGTATCGGGCCGTGATCCGCACGCCGCCTTCTTCCGTGAACTTGATGGCGTTCCCGATCAGGTTGTAGAGCACTTGTTGGAGGCGGCTCTCGTCCCCGGCCACCGCCGGCGTATCCGCGGCGATCCCGTTCTCGAGTTTCAGGTTCTTGGCGTTCGCCAGCGGTGCCGAAAGGGTCAGCACCACGTCCACCAGGGTTTTCAGGTCAACCGCCGCGATCTGGAGGTGCAGGCCGTGGTTGCGAATTTGGTGGAAATCCAAGATGCCGTTGACCAGGTTGGTCAAGCGTCTGGCGCTGCCGACCACCATTTCCAGGTTTTGGCCGAGGGCGGGATTCACGTCGCCGGCCACGCCGTCCAGGAGCGATTCGGTCAGGCCGATGATGCCGTGCAGTGGGGTCCGCAATTCGTGGGAAGTGACGGTCAGGAACTCGTCCTTCATCGAGTCCAGCTCTCGTAATTGCTGGACCATTGCCCGTTCCTTGGCCAGTTTGCGTTGCTGGTTGCGCCAGACCGCGATGATCGAGGCACACAGGAAGGTTCCGTAAAGTGTGTAGGCCCACCAGGTTCGCCAGGGGGGCGGCAACACCCGAAAGCGAAGGGGGGTTCCCATCTCGTGCCAGTCGCCGTGGTACCCGGCGGCTTCGACGCGGAACCGATAGGGACCGGGATCGAGGTTGGTGTAGGTCGCGAAACGCTTGCCCGCGTCGGTGGCCTGCCAGTCGCGATCGAATCCCTCCAATCGATAGCGGAACCGGTTGCGGCTCGGCTCGGTGAAATCCAACCCGGCGAAGGCAAACGTCAAAGAGCGATCGCGATAAGTGAGCTCGGCCAGGTTCGTCGAGGATTCCGGTGGATGGCGCCAGCGCCCGCGTGCGTCTAGGTTGTCGATGGTGATTTCGGTGACGGCGACGGCGAGGGGCGGCACCTCGAAGGGTTGGAGATTCGCGGGGAAAAACCTGGTGAACCCTTGATCTCCGCCGAAGTAGAGCATGCCGGCGGGGTCGCGATAGGAAGCCCCGCGACAAAACTCGTTGCCCTGGATGCCGTCGGTGAGGGTGTAATCGTGAAACGTGCGTCGCTCCGGGTCGAACCGGGTGATGCCCTGGTTGGTGCTGAGCCACAGGTGTCCGCGGTGATCCGGCTGGATGCCGTACACGCTGGCGTTGGGCAGGCCTTGTGCCTCGCTGTAGATTTCTACCGAACCGCCACGTGGATTCAGGCGGTTCAGGCCGCCGTGCCGGGTCCCGACCCAAACGGTACGCTCGTCGGCGATGTGGAGCGCAAAAATGGCGTCGTCGCTGAGGCCCGCGTCCCGTTCGGTGGCGCGGGCGCGGAAGCGCTGGAGGAAACCGGTTTCGGGATCGAACCAATTCAGGCCGTGGGACCAGGTGCCGATCCACAGGCGGCCGGCTTCGTCCTCGGCGAGGCAGGAAAGGTTGTCGCTGCTGAGGCTGCCCGGCTCGTCGGCTGCATGGCGCAGGGCCTGGAAGCCGTCCGTTTCGGGATGCCAGCGGTTCAGGCCGCCGCCGTTGGTGGCGATCCAAAGGCGCCCCTGACGGTCGGCCAGCAAATCGATCACGAACGAGTCGGTCAGGGCCTGCGGTTGGCCGGGATCGGCGACGAAGCGGCGGATTTGTCGCCGATCGGGAGCGATGCGGTTGAGTCCCACGTAGGTACCGGCCCACAGTGCGCCGTCCGGTGTTTCGGCTAGGGCCAGGACGTCGTCATGGGTCAAATGGGGTTCCGAGCCGGGCGCCGCGCGCAATACGCGTACGGGGGCGTGGGGATCCTCGGGATTGCAGCGATTCAACCCGCCGCCGTAGGTGCCCACCCACAGCTCGCCGCGATGGTCGCGGTGGAACGCGGTTATGATGCGATGACTCAAACCCTTTTCCGGCGCGTTCGGCTGGGGGCGGTAATTTTCGAAGCGCAGACTCGCTTCGCTGATTTTCAACAGGCCGCCACCATCTTGGCCGATCCAAATCACGCCGGCCCGGTCGATGAACGCCGAGCGGATTTTGTCGGTACGCGGCGAGTCGGGATCGGCCGCTGCGTGGCGGAAATGGGAAAAGCTACGCCGATCAGGATCGAGCAGCGTGATGCCATTGGCGCCCCCGATCCAGAGATTGCCGAATCGGTCTTCGACCAGGGTGCGGATCTCGTTGCTGCTCAAGCCGTTCGGCAGATCCGGCCGGTGTAGGAGCCATGTGCACGGCCCGCCTTCCGAAGGCAAACGGAGCAGTCCGCGACGGGTGCCGATCCAAAGGTCGCCGCGATGATCTTCGAGGACCGCCGAAATCGAGGATCGGCCCGGATGGGGTCGTGCCGTCGATTCCGCTGGGCAGGGATCGCGTTGAAGGAAATCGCCGCCGATCTCGTCGAGCCGGTACAGGCCCGAGCGCGTACCGACCCAAAGGCGATAGTAATGGTCCTCGTATAGGGTGGTGATGGTGCGGTCGGCCAGCATGAGCCGGGGACGGCCGTCCCGGTCGATCGCCACCAGGCCGTAGTGACTGGTACCGACCCAAATCGTGCCGTCCCGATCGATCGAAAGCGCACTGACCGAGAAGGGGTCCTTGCGGCCATTGGGTACCAGGCCCAGGTTCAGCGTCTCGAAGCGCCCATCTTCGTGATGGCGGGCGAGGCCTTCGGGCGTGCCCACCAGCAGGGTGCCCGAGGGTTCGGGGCAGAGTGCGGTGATCTCGTTGTTGGGAATGCTGCCTGGTTGGTCCGGGCGATGGCGGAAGACCTCGAACGCGTAGCCATCGTAGCGGTTGAGCCCGTCGTCGGTGCCGATCCAGATGAATCCCCGATTGTCCTGAACGATGACCTTGGCGTTGGTTTGGGAGAGGCCGTCGGAGGTGGTCAGGTGCGAGAAGCGCAAATGGCGATGCTGCGCGAGGAGGTCGACCGGCGTGCCGAGCCACAGCGTCAAGAGACCGAATCCCCACGCGAACCATGGGCTTCGGCGGATGGTAGAGCGCATTTCAATCACAAGCACTGGCCTTGATTCCGGCTGGTCGTACGGGACCAATCGATGATATCGGATGGAAAATCCCTCGTCCGAAATGGCCAATCATTGCGGCAATGGGCACGACCGCCTGGTGGTCGCGCACACTTTTCGGAAGGGGTCTACCAGTGTAACATCGCGTGAGGTCGCGTGGCAGGGCTCGGTTTGGTGTCGATCCGAAAACGGGGTGGTCGTCACTGTCGAGGTGGTTCGCTTGGATGGGTACGGTAACGGCATCGGCTATCGGGTCCCGGCGGGGTACTCATCCGTTGCCTCCTGCGATTCCCGGAACTCCGATGACCATGCCTGGCGATCGAGCCCTTCCCAAATTGGCGGACGATGCACCGGTGTTCCTGCGCGGAACCGGCTGGAGGGAGGGGAGCGGTTCAGGAGAGCAGGAACTCCGAGAGGGTCCGCTGGACCTCGTAGATGTTGCCGTCCTTCTTGAATTGCTTTTGGATGGGATTCGGGTTGCTGGAAATGTAGATCTTCAGCTCGGCATCCAGGTCGAAGTGACCCGAGGTCTCCACCGCATAATGGGAAATCGATTTGTAGGGAATCGAGTGGTACTCCACCTTTTTGCCGGTGATTCCCTGCTTGTCCACGAGGATCAGGCGCTTGTCGGTGAAAATGAAAAGGTCGCGTACCAGTTTGAAGGCGCGCTTGACCGACTCGTGTGATGCCAGCAGTTTGCCGTACTCTTTTTCGATCTTCTCGACGGTAACCTCGGAAGCGTTGCCCATCAGGCCGCTGATCAATCCCATGACTCATCTCCTTTGCATTCGATTGGCGGGGGAGAGCCCCTGTATGTCCGGCGGGAAACGGAACCCTCTTGGTCCGTTTTCGACCGAGATCTTCGGATGAGGACCGACGATGCGGCTCAGGAGCCGCCGCTTTTCTCGTTTTTCCACTGTTCCTTTTGGCGCAATAGATCGCGGTTCTTGGCGATGCGGTTGCGGTAGTCGAAGCCCTCGACGTGGACTTCGAGGCACATTTCGCGAATGCGGGAGCGAAGGCGGTAGCTGACGCGTTCTTCGAGGTTCTTTTGCTTGCCGGAACTCGCCGAATCCGCGTTCTGGCGTTCGAGGGTGCGTTTCATGTCCCAGGAATTGCCTTCGAACAGTTTCTTGTCGTTTTCCGAGCCGGTGGGCCTGCCGCGACGATTGGTCTGGTTGGGAATCGATTCCCAGTAGTTGCTGGTAAACAGGGTCGGCAGGCTGGCCGTGTAGCGTTCGTTGATGATGTAGCCGATGTTGTCCAGGGCCCAGGTCAGATCGCCGCCCAGTTCGGTACCGAGATCGTCGATCACCAGGATTTTGGCGCGCAGCAGGTTGTCGAAGATGCCCTTGTAGCTGATCTGCTTGTTGTTGAAGCTGAAACGAATCAACTTGAACAGTTCGTTGTACTCGATGAAACGTACCGAGTGCAGGCCGGCGTGAATCAGATCCGAGAGCAGGGAACAGATGAGGCGTGTCTTGCCGCGGCCCGAGTCGCCGAAGAGCATGAGCCCGTACATGTCCTTCATCTGCTTGTGGTGGAGAAAGGCTTCGAGGTAAAGGTCGCGCAGTTCGCGGCAGACGCTGAGCGCGTGCTTTTGGGAACCGATCGCCACGGGATCGCGGCCAGGCCCGCCGTAGGGACGAAACGGATCGCGGTCGTCCTCGGCCGGATCGAACAGGGTGGTGTCCCAGAACTTTTCGGGGACGCCGGCCTCGCGCAGTGCCTTGCGGGCGATCAATCGTTTCTGGCATACGCAGCGGACCACGTGACGGTAACCGTCGATCTCCTTCCAGGTATACCCTTTGCCCTTGCACAGCGGGCAACGCTTTGCGGCTGGGGACGTTCGTTCGGCGGCCTCGCGTGCCTCCCGCGCCTGGCGGGCCCTTTCCTCACAGTATTCCTGGAATTTCTGCAATCCTTCCGCTGAACCGAACGATGCCTTTTTCATGGATGGAACTGGGCTCCTCGAATGTTGCCGCGCAGGGCACGCATGTAATCGAACGACGGAGGCCAGACCGCGTTACCGACGACTGGCCACCACGATGGAAGTGAAGGTTCTACCACTTCTTTTTGAGTTTTTTATTCGCTTTGGACTTGGTCTTGTTGGCGGCCTTGTTCTTTTCTTCGGCCTTTTTGGAGTTCGCCTTTTTCTTGGGTTGGTTCTTGGCGTCCTTGGCGTCGGACTTGGCCTTGTCGGCCTTGTGTTTCTTGGCGTCGGCCTCGTATTTCTTCTTGGCAGCGTCGGACTTGGCCTTCGAAGTAGCCTCGCTCTTGGCCTTGTCGGTGGTACTGCCGGTCGATGCGGCGATGGCGGCCATTGGGAGACAGAGCGTCAAAATCAACATCAGGGAACGAAACAAACTTTTCATGATACATCCTCGGTAATCGAACGCCCGCGCGACACCACCGAAATAAGAATCAAGGCGTCGAACCGGCATTCCCTTTTACATCATAGTCGCGTGCTGAAGCACCGCTCCTAACTCTATCAAAAACCGGTTGGAAAGGCACTGGATGGTTTGCCGACCCGGCTCGGGCCTTGGCATCGCCGATCAGCTCGATGGATGGTCTGGATCGGCGTCGCGAGGCGGGAGACTGGCGATGAGAATTGGCCAGGGTCGCGTCATTCGGTTGCCTCGTTCCCGGAAAGAGTGGCCTCGCAGCGGGTACCGTCCAGGCACGACGGATCTCCCGGCGATCAATCCGGGCACTTCGGGCGGATACCGTCAAGAGACCGGAACAGCGCTGACGATGCCGATCAATGGCCGCTGCGCACCAGATCTTTCGGTGGATCGGCGTGGATCGAGGCCGGCGCCTGCTCGTGGTCTTCTTCCGTGGGGATCGGGAACGCCATGAGGAAGGTGGCGCCACAGCCACGCCCGTCCGATTCGACCCAAATGCGCCCGCCCATCTCGCGAATCGAGTTGGCGCTGGCGTGCAGGCCCAATCCGAACCCCTTGGATTTGGTGGTGAACCCGTGGCTGAACACCCGCGAGAGATCGGACGCCTGAATGCCGATGCCCCGATCGGTCACGCTCAACATCACCTCGTGTTCCTTCGTTTGCAGGCGAATCTCGAGGTATCGCTCGTTCGGCGGCGTATCGGACATGGCCTCGTACCCGTTGCGCAACATGTTCACCAGGACGTGCACCAACTTGACCTTTTGGATCCAGACCGGTGGGGTCGGCTGGATGTCCCGTTTGACGGTCACGCCGTGGTGGGCGAGGTCCAGTCCCAGGAGGTTCAGGGCCGCGTCGACCACGTGGCTCAACTCCAGCAACTCGTCGCAAAAACCGCCGGCCGCGTATCGCTGCTGGGCCATGATCACGTCGCGAATCGAATCGACCTTCTGGTTCAGGCGCGCCACGTGATCGCTGATCTGTTTCGATTCGAGTTGGAGCACTCGATCCATTTCCAGGTAGAAGCGCATCAGGTTCATGCCCTTGGGATCCTCGGCCAGGAATGCGGGAAGATCGTCCAAGTGGTTCCGCAGCATTTGGTTGGCCTTGATCAGGCCGCGCAGGCGCGAACGATCGATGGTGTCCTGAATCATCTGGCCGGCGGTGGTCACGCTGTTGAGGATGTTGCCCACGTTGTGCAACACCGAGGTGGCGATTTCCGCCATGCCGGCCTGGTGCGCGCTTTCCAACAGTTCCTTCTGGGCCGCCTCCAGTTGGCGACCGCGTTGGGTCACGCGTTGTTCCAGGTTCTCGTTGAGGGCCCGGACCTCGGCTTCGGCCGTCTTGCGCTCCTCGATTTCGCGTTTCAGGGCTTTGTTGAGCGCCTGCGTATCGGCGTACAGGCGGGCGTTTTCGAGACTCACCGCGGCTTGGCTGAGCAGCAGGTCCAGAATGCGCACGCGGGTCCGGCTGAAGGCGTCGGCCACCTGGTTGTTTTCCAGGTAGAGCACGCCGGCCTTGCGGTCCTTGAAGCGGAAAGGCTGGCAGAGCAGGGACTTGGGCTGGGTGCGCTGGATGTAGCTGTCCTGGGTGAACAGCCCCTCGGCCGTCGCCTTGGCCAGGATTACGGTTTCGTCGGTGCGCATCACGTAGCGCACGATGTTCTGGCTCAATCGCTCGCATTTGTCCAAGGGCGTGTGTTGCAGCACGGCGTCCTCGGCGGTGTCGATGGTGGCTTCGGCCTCGATGAACAGGGTCCCGAATTCATCCAGGATCAGGAAGCCCCGTTCCGCGCCCGCGCTTTCCAGCATGATGCCCATCATTTTTCGGAGGAGTTGGTCCAACTCGATTTCGCGTGAAATGGCGAGCGCCGATTTGGAAACGGTCATGAGGTCGAAGGCATCGGCCTGATTCTCCACCTCCTGCCGAATCGTTTCGGCGCCGAGGGAACCCTTGGCGGGAATCTCGAAGATGCCGGAATCGAAGGGACGGGCGCTTTTGCCGAAAAGGGTGGTGCGGGCGCCGGTCAGCACTTCCGGATAGCGTTCCTCGAGCGAGCGGACTTTGGCCAGGGCGCCGCGCTTCGCGTAACCCGCGTGTGCCTGGCGCAGAAAGAGGGCCGCGATCTGATGAAGTCCCCGCTGCTGGAAAAATCGCCCGGCCAACCATTGGATCAGGGCTTCGAAGCGCGGGTAGCCCTGGGTTTTGGCGGCCACCGCCGCACGACCGTAGTACATTTCCGCCTGCTCGAAGCGCCCCTCGAGACGGGCCCATTCGGCTTCCACCAAGTCGGCGAGGTGCTGGAAGTTCCCCGGGCAGTGGTTCGCCCAGCGCGCGAACCGCTTGCGAATGCGTTTCATTTTGGAACGGGCGTCGATGCGCTGGAAGCGGGAAAGCGTGGGTAGGATTTGGCAGAAGGTGAGGTAGCCGAACAGCCAGTTTTCCGCCGAGGAAATCAAACCCAGGAACGAGGAGCCCAGCGGCATCAGCTTGCGCAGCCAGTTCCAGGCCGCATCGAAATCCTCGTAGAGAAAGCACAGCTCCACGTTCAACCGATAATAGTTGGCCGTACCCAGCTCGAAGCCGCGCTCGAGGAAGTCGGTGGCGAGTCGGTCCACATCGCATCCGTCGTCGCTCAGGCTGTAGCGGTTCCGCGTCAGCCCGCGCAGGTTGCGACGGTATTGTTGAAACAGCGTGGCCAATTCCCAGGCGTCCGTGTAGCGATTCTCCTTGATCACCGCCAGGTAGGTTTCCGCCTCCGCGATTTCCGCGTCGAGATCCATTTCGGGCGCCCACCCGGTGAAATAGATGCAGGAGAAGGAGAGGTACATCAAGTCGCCGGACTGGATTCCGGCCTCGATCGCCCGCGTGAACCAGGCCCGCTGCTTCTTCCAGTGTTCGAACCAGGGCAGCACGGTCAAGGCGTATACCGCCAGGATTTTACAGCGGTAGCGAAGGTCGCCGTATCGCTCGTTGAGCGCGATGCTCAACATGCCGAACGCCTTGCCCGCCTCGTAATCGCCGAAGACGTGGAGCGAGAGCATGGCGATGGTGGCATAGGTCGAAGCCGCCTGGGGGCTGTTGCCGTGCTCCAGGAAAAGGTTCATGCGGATCAGGTTGGCCAGGACCAACAAGCGCTTGTGGTTGGTGAGGTAGCCGACCAGTGCCAGTTCCATGAGGATGTCGGCCTGCACCTGGACCTTCGAATCGTCCAGGTCGGGAAGATCGATCAGGTCGGCGATCTCGCGACCACGCAGCAGCCACTTCATTTTGAGGTAGCGAATCAGGATGGCGGTATTGCCGGGATTGGTGGGCATCGCCGTGCCAAGACTCTCCAGGCCCATGTAGCCGAACTCGGCGGCTTCTTCCAGGCGGCTGTCGGCGATGTATTGCGAGAGCCGCATCCGACAGATTTCCGCCTTGGTACGGGCGTCCGGCGCGCGTTGCCAGAGCAGGTCCCACAGGCCGTCGGCGCGCTCGAAGTTGCGGCAGCCGTATGCGCAGATCGCCAATTCGCAATGAACGTGAAACGACAGGTCGGGCATCCGGTCCCAGGCGTCCTCGGGTAGGAAGCTCGAGGCGATTTCCAGATGTTCCAGCGCGGCCTGGTAGGCGGTGGCGTTTTTGGCCTTCATGCCGGCCGCGAGGTTGAGTCGCGCCAGTTCCAGCTTTTCCTGGGGATCCCGCATCAGGGTTCGGCCGCGGTTGAGTTGGGTGACCAGCGCGAACAGGCGTTCCTCGCGGCGTTGTCCGGTCAGGCTTTGCGCCAGGTGTCGGCCGACCTTCAGGTGGATGGCCGCACGCTCCGGCTTGGGAATCAGGGTGTAGGCCGCCTGGTGCAGCCGGTCGTGAATGAAACGGTAGGGCGTCGCCGCGGCCGGCGCTTCGTCGGGGTGACCGAATCCGGAGAACAACAGGATCGGCGCCACCAACCCGAAAGATTCCGCTTCCCACAGATCGTTCATGGTCTGCTGCGGCGTACACTCGCGAACCAGACTCAGTTCCTCGATCGAAAAGTGGTTGCCCAGGCAGGCCGCCAGCGAGAGCGTTTCGCGCGTCCGCTCCGACAGTTCGCCCAGCCGCTTCACCAGGAATTCCACCACGTTGTCACTGACCTGAATGGCGCGAACCGCCTCGATGCTCCACCGCCACCGCTGTTTGCCGTGATCGAAGGTCAGGCAACCCTTGCGGTGGATGGTTTTGAGAAATTCGCTGGTGAAAAACGGATTGCCCAGCGTTTTGGCGTGAACCTCGTTGGCCAGATCGGTGACTTCTTCGGCGTCCGTGTGCAGGGTGTCGGCGATCAGTTGACGCGTGTGCGAGGGATCCAGGGGCGTCAGGGCGATTCGATCCAATTCACAGCCGATGGCGCGTAGCTGTTCCAATCCGAGGAACAGGGGATCGGTGGGTTGCAGATCGTGGTCGCGGAAGGCCCCGATCAACAGGAGGTACCCGCGACGGCTGCTGGTGACCAGCTCTTCGAGCAGGCGCAACGAGGCCACGTCGGCCCATTGCAGGTCGTCGAGAAACAGCACGAGCGGGTGCTGGTGGCTCGCGAAGACGTCGATGAAGTCGCGAAACACCTGGTTGAAGCGGAACTGGGTTTCGCGCACACCCAATAACGGGACCTCGGGCTGGGGGCCGATCAGAAGTTCCAGATCGGGAATGACGTCCAGCAACAGGCGCCCGTTGGGGCCAACCGCATCGAGAATGCGCCCGCGCCAGGCCGATACGGTTTCGTTACCTTCGCCAAGCAGCCAACTCACCAGGGTTTCGAAAGCCTGGCTGATCCCGCTGTAGGCGATGTGGCGTTTCAACCGTTCGAATTTGCCGGAAACGAAGAATCCGTTGCTTTCCAGGAGCGGTTCCTGGAGCTCGTTGACCAGGGAGGTCTTGCCGATGCCCGAGTACCCGGAAATCAGCAAGGTGCTGAAGTGACCTTCCTTGACCTGGGCGAACATCGCCATCAGCAGCTCGCGTTCCTGGTCGCGGCCGTACAGCCGGTGAGGGATGTGGAACCGGTCGGACACGTCCTGCCGGCCCGGGGGAAACTCCGGGATTTCTCCCTTTTCGGCGAGCAGGTCGCGACAATGGACCAGGTCGGCGATCAGGCCGTGGGCGCTTTGGTAGCGGTCGTCCGGACTCTTGGCCAGCAGCTTCATGACGATCGCGCTGAGGCCTGGCGGTACATTCTCGCGAATTTTGTGTGGGGGCACCGGCTTGCGGGCCAGATGGGCGTGCACGTATTCCAGCGAATCGGTCGCCTGGAACGGTGGCCGGCCGGTGAGAAGTTCGTAGAAGGTGGCGCCCAGGGAGTAGAAGTCGGATCGGTTGTCGATGGCGCGACTCATGCGGCCGGTCTGTTCGGGGGACATGTAGGCCAGGCTGTCTTCGCAACCATCGGTCTGTACGTCGAAAGCGGGCCTGGCTTGGAGCTGGTCTCGGGTGGCCGTGCTGAAATCGATGATCTTGACCCGCCCCGTGTCGCGATTGATGACGGCGTTGCGGGGTTTGATGTCCTTGTGAATGATGCCCTGGTGATGGAGGGCACCCACGCCCTCGGCCAATTGGCGCGCGATCGCCAGGAACTCCTTGGCGGCGAGGCCTTCCTCCGGAATTGCCTGCTTTAGGTCGACGGCCCCGAAGTCCTCCAGAACCAGCACCAACCCGTCCTGAAACGGTTCCAGTGCGTGGTGTCGGACGATCGCCTCCGTCTCGAAGGCCCCACCGATGTCGAATTCGTGACGGAGCCGGTCCAAGTCGTCGTTGGAAGGGATTTTGTGAAGCGGGAGTTTGAGGATGACGGGCAACTGATCGCGCAGGCGTACCGCCCGAAAGATGCGCGAACGCTTTCCGGAGAAGAGCTGATTTCCCATTTCGTAGTCGGGAAGCTGAATCATTTTGGAATCCCGCGGCAGATGCTATTCTCATTTTGCAGTTAATCCTGTTGGGTGGCAACTGTTTACCTGGTGGGCGATCTATTGCTGGTCCTCCCGATTTGCGAGGAGGGCTCGGCGGAGGGTTGGCCTGGGCCGGGAAATGCAGTGGCCCAGGAATTTTTCACCACGGAGTCCGCGGAGGTCGCGGAGATGGGCGGGAAAAACTCCCGCGCAAGTTGCGTTCACAGTTGATGTGGTCGTCTGAGGGACGGAGTGGCTGGATTGCATCCCACATGTTCCCGCATGCTTAGCAGCGCCCATCCAGAAACGACGGTTTTGAAAAGATGCCCGCTGAACCGGCCTTGTATCAAATGCAGACTGCCATCGGCAGTCAGGCTTCAGGTGTCAACTAATCACCTAGGAATAAGTATCTTGCTGAACCCTGAACCCTGAACCCTGAACCCTGAAACCGTGCCATCCAGGCGAACCACCTTGGGAGTTGCAAACCTTCCGTTTCTGGATGGGCACCAGCTATGAACAAGTATCTTGCCGATACCTGAAACCCAAACGCCGATACCGTGCCCGTTCAATTGAACCAATACTGCAGTTACAGTCTTTCCCTCCAAATGGGCAGGTACGAGATCATGGTTCGAATGTGACGGCGTGTGGAACGAATCGGTCATCCTCCGCAAACTCCGTGGACTCGGTGGTAAAGAAAAAAGTTAGGCTCCAAACCCATCCCGGGATGTGCTCCCCACCTCCAAAAAAACGTTTTCTTCAGCGCGCGTCTGCCCGAGCCGGTAAAATGAAGGCACTCTGTTGTTTACCCCGGAGGGTGCCGCCATCAACGACCGTTACTTTCTCGCCCTGGGCACCGCCAGCCAGGTGCCGACCCGTCGCCGCAATCACAACGGCTACCTGGTGCGTTGGGGTGCCGAAGGGTTCCTGTTCGATCCCGGCGAAGGAACACAGCGCCAAATGATCTTTCACGGTGTATCCGTTTCGGAAGTCACCAAGATCTTCATCACCCATTTCCACGGTGATCATTGCCTGGGCCTGCCGGGCATCGTCCAACGCCTGTCGCTCGACGGCATCGCCCACCAGGTGGACGTGTTCTATCCGGCTTCCGGTCAGCGCTATCTCGACAACCTCGTCGACGCCTCGATCTTTCACAATCAGGCCAATCTGCGGTTCGTGCCCATTCACGAGGAGGGCATCGTCTTCGAAGACGCCCACCTGATCGTGGAGGCGATGCCGCTGGATCATTCGGTGGATTGCTGGGGCTATCGTTTTCGCGATCGCGAAACGGTGACGGTGTTGCCGGAACGCCTGCGGAACCGGGGGATTCGCGGTCCCGACATCGGTCGGCTCAAACGCGAGGGCGTGCTGGCGACCGAGTCCGGAGAGGTTCGGCTCGAGGACGTGAGCGTGCGCAAACGGGGGCAGAGCTTCGCCTTCGTGATGGATACGCGGGTGTGCGAGAACGCTCGGCGCCTCGCCGAGAAGGTGGACATGCTGATTTGCGAATCGACCTACCTCGCCTCGGAAACGGTGGACGCCCGAAAGAACGGGCACCTGACGGCCGGTCAGGCCGCCGACATTGCGGCAGGTGCCGGGGCCGATCTGCTGGTGCTCACCCACTTTTCCCAGCGCTATGTGCACCTGGCGCCTTTCGTGGAGGAGGCCTCGGCGCGTCACGCCAAGGTCGTGGCCGTCAACGACGGCGATCGCGTCGACCTGCCCAAACGCAAGCGCACGCTGGACTGAGCCCGGCCGCTCCGCCGGCTCCCGGTGATCGAGCCAGCGACAATCCGGTCGCCGCTCGGGTGGCGATCCGATGGCCGCGAAGCGTGATGGTGGTGGCAAAACTCTGCTTCGCGAGCGGCTTCGGTCTTGTCAAGCCGCCGTGACAGGCCTAACATGTTAGCAGTCGTTCAATGAAAAACCGGGAACCCGGAAAAATCGCCCTTTCCGCCAGGCATGGTCGATGGTCCCAGGGAACCTCCGAAACGGTTTTTGGGAACCGTGCCGACCCGGCACACCGGTCGGTGAAGACGGGAGTGGCTCTTTGAACCCAGAAAAAACCGTCCTCTTCATTGGGAACTCGTTTCTCGTCCACGCCGAGGAACTTCAGGAGTTCGTCGGGGAAGAGGACTGCGTCGAGACGATCGCCGATTACGAAGAAGCGATGTTGTTGATGGGATCGCGCTCCTGGGAATTGGTGCTGGCGGAATGGGTGGAACCGGAAACGCCCGTTTTGGAAATGGTGCAGAACCTTCGCCTCGAGCAGAACCACGAGGATTTGCCCGTGTTTGTGCTCGCGACGGAAGAGCTGGCCGGGAAGGGCGTCGAGGCGATCGAAGCGGGTGCCACCGATTTTTTCGTGCGGCCCTTCAACCTGGCCTTGATCCGCGCCAAGACCCAAAACGTGAGAGAGGTGCGGCAACGCATCGAACAGGTCCGCGACAGTATGGAGCGCTACCTGCTCGCGGCGCGCGGTACCAACGACGGCCTTTGGGATTTGGATCTGGAGACCCGCACGGTGTACCTCAACAGCACCTGTCGAGAGCTGTTGGGGCTCGACATGAAGACCGAGTACACCACCAAGAAGGATTGGCTCGAGCGGGTCCATCCCGACGATCGCGATGCGTTCAAGAGCCGCCTGGCGCTCCACCTGGAGGGCGTGACGCCGCTCTTGGAGGACCAGCACCGCATTCGGCATCATTCGGGACGCTACATCTGGGTGCTGTGCCGCGGTTCGGCCAATCGACCGGGCTTGGGCCGGGCGACCCGTGTGGCCGGAATGATCACCGATTTGACCAACCGAAGCCTGCACGACACCCGAACCGGCCTGCCGTTTCGCGGCTTTTTCATGGATCGCCTCAGCCAGGCCATGACCTGCAGCCAACTCAACGGCGATGTGTGCTACTCGATGCTCTACGTCGATATCGATCGGTTCAAGGTCATCAGCGAGGGATTTGGCCACAACATGGTGGATGAGGTGTTGGTGGCGTTCGCCGAGCGGTTGGAGCGTTGTCTGAGGGAAGGGGACACCCTGGCGTTTCTCGGGGGCGACACCTTTGTCGTGCTGCTCCAAGACGGCTCCGAAGCCCGCCAGGCGCAACACGTGGCCAACCAGATCCACATGCAGCTCATCGCGCCGTTCCACATCGAGGACCACGAGGTCTTCACCAAGGCGAGCATCGGGATCAGTACCGTGGCCCCGATGGTACGCAATCCGGAGGAGGTTTTGCGCCGCGCCCAGACGGCCATGAAACACGCCCGCCGGCTCGGCTCGGGGCATACGGGCGTCTATGGCGAGGGGATGGACAGCAAGACCCGCCACCTGCTGGAAATGGAGAGCAAGTTGCGGTCGGCCCTCGATCGCCAGGAATTGACCATCTATTTCCAACCGCAGTTGTGCCTGGGCGAGAACCGCATCACCGGCATGGAAACCCTGTTGCGCTGGAAGCACGGCGGCAAGATGATTTCGCCCGGGGAGTTCATTCCGGTGGCCGAGGAGACGGACCTGATTCTGCCGATCGGGGAGTGGGTGCTGCGCGAGGCCGCGGCCAAGACCATGCGCTGGATCGACATGGGGTTGGGACCGCTGCGCGTGGCGGTCAATCTCTCCGAACGCCAGTTCCGCGCCCAGAACCTGTTTCGCATCGTCGAGCAGGTCCTGATCGATACCCGCCTGCCGCCCGAGTGCCTGGAACTGGAACTGACCGAAAGCATTTTCGTGGACGATCCGGAAGCGACTCGACAAACGTTGATGGCGTTCCACAAGCTGGGCTGCAAGGTGGCGCTCGACGATTTCGGGACGGGCTACTCCTCGATGAGCTATCTCAAATCCTTCCCCTTGGATACCCTGAAGATCGACCGCGCGTTCGTGATGGACCTGACGTCCGATCCGCGCGATGCGGCTCTGTGTTCCTCGATGATTTCCCTGGCCCACCAGCTCAACATGGACGTCATCGCGGAGGGGGTCGAGTCGCAGGAGCAGTTGATCATTTTACGCGCCTTCCAATGCGACGAAATCCAGGGTTATTTCTTTTCCAAGCCGCTGGCGGCCGACAAGTTCGAGACGTTCATCCGCGAGCATCGGCTCAAGTCCGAACGGGCCAAGGACGACCTGGGATTCCAGTTCTAGCCGGTGCCGATCCAGGCGAGCCAGACGCTTGCCTGGAGCCCCCGGATGCTGAGAGTTCCGTCGTGCCCGGTAGGTGCCAGGCCATCCCGGCCGTACCTGCCCAGGGCGCTGGGCCGACATTACGAAGCGAGCCGGTCCGGGGAACCCGCACGCGCGTAAGGGACGTAACGCCTGTAGGTTGAGCAGCTTGCCATACCGGCCGTGCTCAGCCATTCGAAGCAACCCATTTATCGACAATGGGTTACAGTATCGAGCGCAGCCCAGGTTTCCACCAGCTCTCCCTTTGTCGAAGCACCATCATTCCCGATTCCCGCATCACGAGAGAGACGTCGAGCCAGTAGGTTGGCCCGCTGGGCCGACGCTTCGAAGCAATCCACGCAACAGCAATCAATTGCGCCAAAGAGCGAAGCCGATCATTTCCCTCGCGACCCCGATCAAAAGCCGCAAAGTCAGAAGTCCCCGCATCGCGAGAGGGGTGCCCTGTAGGTTGAGCGGCTTGCATTACCGGCCGTGCTCAACCAATCGAAGCAACCTGGAATGGTTCCAAATTGATCATCGAGAGATTTTGAGGCCCGGCTTATCCGCTTCGCTCTTTTACCACTTGATCTTGCGAAGCGTGGATCGCTTCGAAGCGTCGGCCCAGCGGGCCAACCTACCGCGACGACGACCCGCTTCGAAATGCGGGAACCGCGCGCGTTGGTGGCTTCGAAGAGTACATCCGGCGGGCTTACCGCCCCTGATGTACCTACCTGGCACGACGTCCCTTATCGACATGGGGGAACTCCTTGAATGCGTCACTTCGAAGTGTCGGCCCAGCGGGCATACCGCCCGTGACCAACCTACCGCGACGACGGTGGGCTTCGAAATGCGGGAACCGCGCGCGCTGGTGGCTTCGAAGAGTACATCCGGAGAGCTTACCGCCCCTGATGTACCTACCTGGCACGACGCCCCTTATCGACATGGGGGAACTCCCGAGCGATTCGCTTCGATTGGTTTCCCACTTGAAACCCAGTCACCGGTGTTCGGCTTGGGAGCAACCTTCTTGGATCACGTCTGGCCGGAATGGCCGACAAACGTCACTCCCCCGCTTGGGCGAAGCGGGCTTCCTGTTTGCGGAGGTAGGGGCTGTCGTGAAGGTCGATCGCCTTGCGGATGGTATCGAGCGCCGCGTCGGTCTCGCCGCGGGCATGTTGGATTTCGGCCAGGGTATCCAACACATTGGCCTTCTCTCGGGGTGAGGTCGATGCGGCCACGCCCGCTTCCGCCAATTTCTGCGCACGATCCAGGCCCGCTCGATGCTGGAAGAGCCACCAGGCGGTGTTGTTCAGCAAGCCCGCATTGTCGCGCCAATCTTTGGGCATGAGCATGCTGCGGTAGGCCAACGCCTTGTCGATGTCGCCGGTGATCGAGATGTGGAAGTTCATGGCCAGCGCCAGGTGCCGCTGAATCAGGGATTCATCCAAGGCGGTGGCATCCTCTCCCGCCGGTTTCAGGGTGTCGAGCCGCGCCAGGCTTTGGCCCAGCAGGCCGTTACAGGCCTTCGCGCCGAGAAGCTGCTCGCTCAAGCGCAAGGCTCCGCGGAACTGCATCGCGTGGCTGTTGCCTCGGCGTTCGATGTACCGCTCGAGGATCCGGCTGGCCATGGCGCAGTTGCACTGGAAATCGGGATCGTCCAGCCCGTTGAGAAGGGCGTTGAAACGACCCAGCGCGACCAGGCGCTCGTCGGCGCCCCTGGCTCCGGCTTCCTTGAAGTATTGGATCGAGGCCGCGTAATCGCCTTGAATGAAACGGTACCGCGCCAAGAAGAGTGCCTTGTCCTGCGTGGGCGCCTCGCGATAGGTCCGTTCCAGGACCTGGTCGGCCTTCGAAGTGTCGAAGGTCTTGTTCCGATTGGCCTGGACCCAAGCCTTCAAAGAGGCGCGTTTCTCTCGATCCAACCATCGACCTGCGACGACGACACCCACGATCGCGTCGGGGGAGGGGACCGCGGTGAAAGGATCGCTTTTCAGCAGCACCAGATCGGCGCGCTGCCCCACGGCGATGCGGCCGCTGGTTTTCTCCAGCCCCAGCGCGCGAGGCCCGTTGAGGGTCGATGCCCTGAGTGCCTCCCGCGGGGTGAATCCGGCGTGATCGACCAGGTGTTGCATCTCCTCGTAGACCGAGCTTCCCGGGAACACCATGGGCACGGCCAGGTCGGTTCCCGTCAGGAACGGGACTTTTCGCTGGTGGCAGCGCCTCACGAAGCGATTGACCTTGTCGAACGTGCCTTTCCAATCGATGCCGCCGCCACCTTCGGCGCGCCGTTCGGCGACCTGATCCTGCCATTTTCGTCGCAAGCTATCGGATACCAGGCCGCTCCGAGGGTCGCCCTTGTCCAAATTGGCCTGCATCTCCTCGGCAGTGCGCATGCGGTCCATCATCGCCACGTAGGTCGGGTCGAAAAACACGTTGGCGCGAACCATCCCGTCGATCGCCTTCTCCCATTTCGCCTCCGTGAATTCCGGATCCAGAAACAACAGGAAGGGCAGGTGTTCGAAGCCGGTTTGCCCGGCTTCGATCGATTCCTCGATCGAGAAACGGCCTTCCACATGACCCGTCAGCGCGAGCTGGCGACGCTTGGCTTCTCTTCCGATCGCCGCCATGGTGTCCGCATCCGCGATCGTGCGTACCTTGACGAGATCCATCGGCAGTGGCCCCATGATCTCGAACGCCTCCGCAACTTCATGCGGATCGCGCACGGGAATCCGGAACTCGAGCGGGGTCTTGAAATGGGAGCGGACGGCCTTGAGCCATTTTCGATATTCGAAGATGGGGCCGGCGGCGAAGATCCGGGGGCCGATCAGGCGCCCTTCGGCGATGCGTTCCTTGAACGCCCTGGCCTGCAATGGGTCGCCGCCCATGTCGCGAACCAGCGTGACGCCGTTGACCGCGAAGAGGGTGAGGGTCGTGTCGTTGAAGGATTGCAGGTGGACGTGCATGTCGCTCAGGCCGGGGATCAGGTAGCGCCCGCTTCCGTCGACGACCGTCGCCTGATCGGGTATCGCTATTTCGCTGGCCGAACCCATCGCCCAAATGACGCGATCCTGAACGATCAGGGTTTGATGAGGGACGACCTGTTCGAGGACCGGATCGGCGAGGGTAACGTTGCGGATGACCAGGATCGACGGACCTGAATCGGTGATGGGAAGCGCGAAGCAGAGCAAACCGACGAGCGCGAAAAACGACATGCGGACTCCTTTGGGCGGGGCTTTGGACGCGAAAGGAGAATGGGGGCCTCTAAGCCCTATGTCGTCGATCGGGGCCGATAAGTTTCTTATTCACCTATTTTTGTGGGCAAAGGCGCCAGTGCCGCCGGAGGTTCGGCCCTGCACCTTGCGGTCCAGACGGGATCAGGCCCGCCTGGCTCCGCATCGGCTCCGAGATCAGTCATCCGTGTAGCGCGCCGCCCAACTGGCGATCATGGCGCCCGCGTAACGGGCGTCTTCCGCACGGGAAAGCAGGTGGTCGGCATTGTCCAGGCTCAGAAAGCTCTTGGGATGTTTGGCCGCCTGGAAAATATCCGCCGCGTTGTCGATGCCCACGATCTGATCGAAGGGGGCGTGGCACACCAGCAGCGCCTTGCCCAGGCGGCCGATGTTCCGGGCGGCGTCGTGCGCCAACAGGTCGTCCAGGAAATGTTCGCGGATTTCGAAGGGGCGGCCGCCGATACAGACCGTGGCCTGACCCCTGTCCCGAATCTCTTCCTCCTGCTCCTGAACCAGGTGTTTGACGTGGACCGGGTGTGCCGGCGCGCCGATGGTGGCCACCGCGCGAATCGATTCGAGCTTGCCGGCGGCGTTCAGGACCGCAGCACCGCCGAGGGAGTGACCGATCAACAATTTGGGTGCCTGGCGGGTTTCGGCCAGCAATTGGGCCGCATGCTCCAGATCCAGCAGATTGGAAGAGAAGTTGGTGTCGCCGAACTGGCCCTCGCTCTCGCCGAGTCCGGTGAAGTCGAAGCGCAGCACGCCGTATCCGGCCCCGGTCAGGGCGCGGCTGATATGGCCGACGGCGGCCAGGTTCTTGGAGCAGGTGAAACAGTGTGCGAAGAGCGCATAGGCCTTGGGGTCGGTATCCTTGGGGCTGTCCAGGCGGGCTGCCAGTTTTTCGCCGTTGGCGTTCGTGAACTGGAGTTTGGTCGATTTCACGTGGGTCTCCTCGTTAGCGGGTTCTCTCGGCGCACGGATCGGTCCGTTCGCCAGGGACTCTTGCCGGCAAACACACGGGGCCGTGCCTTTCTTTCAGTTTTTCGATGGAGGGCCGGATCGGACAGGTCGGGGAAATGCGGCAAGCCCGTTTTTTCAAACAGGCGCCCATCCAGGAATGTCGGTTTTGCGAAAGTGGATCACGGAAACGGCCAGCGATCCCGTCCTGCGCGGTATCGGCCATCAGCTATCAGCCAATCAACTGCAAACAAGGACGTTGCTGCAATCCGACGGTGGCGAGCCGATACCGTGCTCATCCAGTCTAACCAGTTTGGGAGCGGCAACCATTCCTTTTCTGGATGGGCACTAACTTTTCTTCGCGTCTCATTGATGTTAGATTGTGCCCATCCAGAAACACAGGTTTTTTGGAACGAGTCCCCTGGATGGGTCCCCGAGACCATGCGAGGTGATCTCGGCGGTCGGGTATCGGGAATCAGCCCAGCGGTTTCGTGGCTGGAACCCAACTCCGAATTCCGGGATCCTGCCCATTCGGCCGGCCAAACTCGTCGATCGGCGGGGGGCCTTTTTCGGGCAGGGCACTGGTTGGGGCATCCATCAGGCGCAAATCTCCTTTTTGACTTTGCGCTTCGAGTCGTTTCTCCGCGCACGATCTTCGATTCGGCGTGCGGTTCGGATGAGGCGGGCTCCGTCGGGACTTCGGCAAGGATTCAATGATTTTCCAGATCGTCAAGGTTTTGAGGTTTTACCATCATGGACGGAAAAGAAACGGCTTTATTGGCTCCCTACCTGAATTTCCTGCAGAACTTCTTCATCGCCATCATCATCCTCGTCATCGGTTGGATTCTCAGCAAATGGGCCAACCGCATCTTGCTCGGGGTCCTTCGCAACCGCAAGGTCGACGAGGCCCTCGCCCGATTCTTGGGGAACATTCTTCAGTATATCGTGCTCGTCATGGCGGTCATTACCGCGCTCGGTACCGTCGGCATCGAAACCACCAGTCTCGTGGCCGTGTTGGCCTCCGCCGGTATCGCCATCGGTCTGGCGCTGCAGGGCAGCCTCTCCAATTTCGCCAGCGGGGTCCTGATTCTGTTTTTCCGACCCTTCAACCTCGGCGATCGGATCTCCGCCGCGGGTGAGACGGGCTTGGTCGACGACATCGGTATCTTCACGACCACCATCCTGACGCCGGAGAACCACAAGATCATCATTCCCAACGCATCCGTACTTTCCGGTCCCATCACCAACTACACCACCCTGGGCACCCGCCGAGCCAGTGTCGAGGTCGGCGTGGCCTATGGCGCCGACGTTCCCAAGACCATCGAGGTCCTGTTGGGCGCGGCCAAGCGCGGGGAAGGGGTGCTGACCGACCCCGAACCGGGCGTCTTTTTCGCCAATCTGGGCGCCAGCTCGCTCGACTTCTCCGTCAATGTCTGGTGCCAACCGGACGATTACCTCACCATGATCCACAGCGTGCGCCAGACGGTTTACGAGGATCTGAACGCCGCCGGCATCGAGATCCCCTTCAACCAGATCGTCGTGCACCAGGCCGACAAGTAATTCGGCGGGGCGATGCGCGCACGGCCGCATCGCGTTCGGGACGGATCCCGCTCCCAAGAGGGGGATCCGGACGACGTTCGACATGCCCATCCATTGGTCGTTCCGGGAGGCGTTACCGTCTCCCGGGAATGTACCTGACCCGCGCGGTTCTCTCGTTTGGTTGTGTTGTGAGTGTAAACTATTTTATAATAAACGTTTACGTTTACGGTTTATAGATTCTTGCTTGCAAGCCGTGCGAAAATCGGCTTGAATGAAGTGCATATTCATACCCAGAGCGTGCGTTCGGGTGGATGCGGTTTCGCAAGATAGTGGAGCCCAACGCGTCGAGGCAGGCCGTGTAGGCATGCGAGAACCTACTCGAAATCGTGTGTCGAGCCACGTCGCGATGTGTTGAACTCCAAGAGATAGTGTGATCGGATCCCTGGAAAACGTTCGATTTGGGTTATCGGCTCGTTCTTCGATTTGTGCCCGGATCCGTGACGGATTCGGATGCCATACGAAGCCTGAAAATATTGACGGGGGCAGCATGGTTCTTCGAGTATTCGCGATTGCATTATTCTCGACCGCTTTCTGTTTTGGGCAATTGCCCGATCGCGACGAACTAGTGGAAAAATTTCTCAAAGGCGATTCCGACCACGCCGCGAGTGAACTGATCAAGCATTTTGAAATGGGCGGATTGCGCACCATCATCCGCAATCTCAACGCCCTACCCGACGAAAAGAAGATCCAGTACATGCACGTACTGCGGCACATGGATCTGTTTCGGTTTCGCAACGATTTGAACGCCAACCTGACGGAGGCGAAGGACGACACCTCCAAAATGGTTGCGCTGCGGCTATTGGCGACATTCGGGGACCGTCTCAGCCCCGAGGTCTTCGAGCCCCACGTGGCCAACGAGGAGAATTCGGTGGCCGTGCGACTGGCAGCCTGCAGCGGTTTGATCCAGGCTCAACGCCCCTCGAATTACGACCGGTTCATCGAGATTGCCAATAAGGCCATCGTCGATCCCACCACCGGTCAGGACGATTTTGCGTTTGCCGAGATTTCCCACCAGAATCGAGGCTTCTTCCTCTACACCAAGTCCAAATTGGAAGACAAGAAGGCGCCGACCGGTGCCATCCTCATTTCGGTGTACCTCGCTCAAAACAAGAACGACGACATCTACACCAACGTGTTGAACCTGAGGCGCCGCAAGCTGGTGCCCTACATGATCGACCGTGCGGTGATGGCGGGTGCGCCGGCGCTGCTGGACGTGATGGCCGAGCACCGCTCCGCCAAGAAGTTCCGCGACCAGATCAGTCGCGCCAAGCCCGCGGCCCAGGCCGTCGCCAAGTATCGCGCCAAGTTTTTCGATCAATACGAGAAAGACCAGGCGCCGATCGCGGCCCGGATTCCGCACAAGGGAACCGGTTCGGCGGCAGAGGGTAACTACCACGCCGCCTACGCGGTGGTCGAGGTATCGGCCGAAGGCGACATGAAGGTCGTCGTTCACGAGAAGCCTTTTGGTTCCGGTGGCGACAACCTGCAGTCGGTGTTGTCCGGAAAGACCCTACCGGCCTACGTGAAGTGGCAGCCGGTGGCGTCCTATTACCTGGTGGTCGCTCCCTGAAGCGGCCCCTAACGAATGAAAAAAAGGGTTCGATCAGGTCGAGCCCTTTTTTTATGCCCGCAGGTCAAAGGATGGCATTTCGATCGAGCCTGGCGCTGTCATCGGGCGAATCCGTAGGTTCATCGAGGGCGGAAAGCCCGCTATTGAACATCCCGAGATCGAATCACTTCGAAGAACCCGCAAAAACGCAGGTGACGTAAAGCCTGTAGGTTGGCCCGCTGGGCCGACGCGTCGAAGCAACCCAAGCAACAACAATCAATTGCGCCAAAGAGCGAAGCCGATCATTTCCCTCACGACCCCAATCAAAAGCCGTGAAGTCCAAAGTACCCGCATCTTGAGGGGGTCGTAAGGCCTGTAGGTGGAGGGGGCCGCCACGGCCAGCTTGCTCAACCAATCGAAGCAACGTCCGAAACGGGAGAGAGTTAAGCCAAAGAGCGGAGCCCCGAATCTCCCTGAACCCTCACCCGCGAAGTCATCAAACTCCGCAGTGCCCGCAGCGAGAGAGATTCGTCGTGCCGCTTGGTGCCGGGCCGCGCAATCTGGCTGCCCAACCAATCGAAGCAACGCTTGGAAGGGGAGTGGGTTACGTCAAAGAGCAAAACCATTCGCGCCCCTGGCAGAACCCGCCCGCCCCCACGGGCCCAGCCGGCCCTGCACCACACCTCTCCATGGAGGCGGAAATATCGCAACCCAGCGACTTCGATGGAGAATCCTTCAGCGAAACACTCTGTTTCGCTCCTGAACATCGCACTTCATCGCGGGCTGAGTCGCTTCGATTGGTTGAGCAAGCTGGTCTGGGCGGCCCCCTCCACCTACAGGCCTGGCGCCCCTCTCATGATGCGGGACCTGTGGGCCTTGCGACTTCGGATTGGGCTAGCGAGGGAGATTCCGTGCTTCGCTATTTGCCCCAATTGGTTGTAGTTGCTTGGGTTGCTTCGATTGGTGGAGCAAGCTGCTCCACCTACAGGCCTGGCGCCCCTCTCATGATGCGGGGCCTGTGGGCTTTGCGACTTCGGATTGGGCTAGCGAGGGAGATTCCGTGCTTCGCTATTTGCCCCAATTGGTTGTAGTTGCTTGGGTTGCTTCGATTGGTGGAGCAAGCTGCTCCACCTACAGGCCTGGCGCCCCTCTCATGATGCGGGGCCTGTGGGCTTTGCGACTTCGGATTGGGCTAGCGAGGAAGATTCCGTGCTTCGCTATTTGCCCCAATTGGTTGTAGTTGCTTGGGTTGCTTCGATTGGTTGAGCAAGCTGCTCAACCTACAGGCCCGACGACCCTCATGAGCTCGCGGGGACTTCGATCCGGCACCCTTCGATTGGAAAGGGGAATCACCCGGTCGGCGCAGAAGGCCCACCGGGTAGGCTTCTCATGCGAACAGCGGTAGCGGCTGGCGTTTGAACCAGCCGAAGGCCCGCCGCCACAGATTCTCCTCGCGTGCGGCGACGGGCAGGTCCAGCAGGTAGCGGAGCACGTCGTCGCCGAAGGCTTCCACGTGTTCGTAGCGCTGCTCCGGCACGCGACTGATCGCCTTCGACACGATGGCATCCAGATCGCCGCGCAACCCCTCCGCGAGCGAGGCGACGTCCCGCCTGCGAGCGGTACCGACGCGCGTCACGTCGACCCGACGGGTGGGATCCGCCATCATGGTGGTCAGGAACTCACTGGGTTTGGTGCGTTCACCGCGACAGACGGCAAAGAGCAGTTGGTTGCCAGGCAGGCCCGAAAAGGGTTTGAACCCGGTCAACAGTTGGTACAGCACGATGCCCAGCGCGTAGACGTCCGCCCTGGGTGAAATCTGGTAACCCAGGATCTGCTCGGGACTGGCGTAGTCGGGCGTGAAGCAACGGTTCTGGGTGGTGGTGAGCTGTTGGTGGTCCGGGTGACTGGCTTGGAGCTTGGCGATACCGAAGTCCAACAGCTTCGGCTCTCCCGCTTCGGTCACGAAAATGTTGTCCGGTTTCAGGTCGCGGTGGATGATCAAGTTCTGGTGGGAATAGTGCACCGCCGCGCAGACCTTGCGAAACAGGCGGAGTCGCTCGGCCACGGAAAGACCGCGACGATCACAGAAGGTGGTGATGGGTTCGCCTTCCACGTACTCCATGATCAGGTAGGGCGTTCCGTCGGCGAGATGTCCGCCGCCGCGCAGGCCGGCGATGTTGGGATGGTCCAGGTGCGAGAGGATGCGGCGCTCGGCATTGAACCGGCGACGCCAGGATTCGTTATTCAATTGGGGTTTCAACAGTTTCACGGCCACGTGACGGTCTTGGAAAAAATCTTGGGATTCGGCCAGGAAAACGGTACCCATGCCGCCGCTACCCAGTTTGCGCACGATGCGATAACCCTCGAGTGTCTGACCGATGAGCGCCTCCTGCTCGTCCTCGTAGGCCAGGCCCTGTTCCATGAAATCCAGGACATCTTCGTCCGTGTCCAGCAGCGATGCCACTTCGTTCATTAAATCCGTATCGGGCCCACAGGCCTCCACCAGGTAGCCTTCTCGCTGTTCCGCAGGAAGCGCGGAAGCGCGATCGTAGTGGTGTTCCACCTGTTGCCACCAGGTTTGTGAGTTCGGCTCTACGGCCATTGTCGTCAACGTCATGCTGTCACCCCTTTCCGTAATGCACCGCTACCCATCGCTTGCACGGGGCTTTGGTGCGGACCCTGGACCTGTTTGATTTCGCGGGCGAGCCATTGCTTGGCGAAGCGCCATTCGCGCATTACCAAGGACCTGGAAACACCCAGGATCTGCGCGACTTCCTCGGTTTGGAGACCGCCGAAAAAGCGCAGCTCGACGACCTGGGCCGCTCTCGGTTTGCCGGCCGAAAGTTGGGTCAGGGCCTCGTCGAGGGTGATCAGGGTTTCAGGGGAAAGGGTTTGTCCGTCGGCCAGGACGAAACCGTCCTGGCCCTCGGTGATCTTGTCGGATTGACCGCCGCGTTTTTTGGTGTTCCGCTGACGGGCGTCATCCACGAGAATGCGCCGCATCAGGGTACTGGCGAAGCGGAAGAACTGGGTGCTGTCCTCGAGCCCTGCATTCACTGATTTGTTGAGGCGTAGGTACAGTTCGTTGATCAGCACGGTGGGCTGCATGGTGCACTGGCGCTCGCCTCTCAGGTGATAGTCCGCCATGCGCCGCAACTCTTCGTAAACCATGGGAATCAGGCTGTGAAGAGCCTCGGTGCTGCCGTTTCTCCAATCGTCCAGGAGAAGGGTGACGTCACCCCGACCGGATGGGATGACGCAATCGTAAATAGAAGCCTTGGGGTTCAAGCTCATACCTCGAAGAAAAGTGTGATACCCGATGAGTGGGTTTGAAAAAGGGCCCAATGTATGAAGCGGGCCGTCAATTAATGGTAAAAAAGTAGAAAAAATCAGGGCTTCTGGCCTAACTGCGGGATTGGAAACGAATGCGTCGTATTTGTTTAAAAAAAAGTGTCGGGATTTTTTGAAAAAATGCGTAGGAGAGAGGACAGGGGCGCCAGATGGACCGGTAACCCTCTCGAACGGTGGGGTTTGAGGTGTTTTGCCACAATCCCGGTTATCATCGGGAGCGGATGCCGGCGGTGCTCCGGGCCGAATCGGATCGGGGCGCGAGACCGCCAATCACATCAACGAATCACTTTTTTGTATTGAGATCGTAAAATATTAAGTGTAGGATATTTTTGCCGATGATATATGTTGATTGGAATGGATTTTCAGTAGATAGGTCTTTGACCTCCTTTATCGAGTTGGCGCCCTGCAATTCCGCCCTTTGAGATCCACCCCCAAAACCCGCAAAGAAATATTGAAAGTCAGTGCGAACGACGGTACCCGTTTTGCGTCGAGCGCAGCCCAATTGGTTTTTCGTTTTAACTGTTTCAAACTCCCTCGAAAAACCAACTGAGCGCCGCACGGGCGGGCTCAATTCCCGTGCGGTGCTTTTTTTGTCGAAATGCGACTGTGACCTAAAATATTCGCTTTATGACGGTTGACCAGTTTGGCCGACCAGGATGGAGTTTGTGTCGATGGGTCCCAATCTCATGTAGGATTCAAATTGCGGTAGAATTCCGCTTCCGAACCACTGGGTATGGTGATCGAAAGTTGAATTTCCAATGCCCTCTCTATCTGTTTCAATTGATCCAATACCGCAATGGTTCGACCGTAAGCAGCATCACTGTCTGATAGTAAGATAATAGGCTTGCTCGGATTTTGTTGGAGTATCATGGCAACATGGTCCGCGAGTCGAGGCATTTGATCCGGTAACCATGTGTTTCCGTTTGACACGATGTTGCCATTGGATAATATGTGAATAAAAATTGCGGCTTCCGGCGCAACACCGCTCTTATCGGCGGGCAATAGGTGAGTGATACCCTTATTGGAAGCGAAGACGCTGGTCAGCATAAAAAAAACGATGAGCAGAAAGGCGATGTCCGCCATCGAAGACGTGGGGATTTCGGCTGTAATCGTTTGACGCGGGATCTTCATACTGTTTCTCCTGGGTGAGGCGAGGATGGAAATCATGCCCGAACGGGATCGAGATAACCTATCCGAGTTGCGGAAAAACGAGGCGCGATTCGTTTCCTGGTTTTGGGAATCGAAAGCGGGATGACCGACGGGCTCGAATGCCTGATTCACGAGCTTTTCGAAGCGGTTCAACGAGCCGATGGACACATGGCGGTGGACCGGAATTCCGTGTGCGCCGGCGTCGAAGGGGGCTTCCATCGCATTGGGAAACCAAAGTGAAAAGGTCGTTGTGGGGAGAATGGATGAGACGTCCGTGGCGAAAAAATACGAAATGGAAAATAGCCGTGCTTTTTACGCTGACATCGATTGATTCGTTCGCAGGTTATTTTGCTTTAGGTATCTTGAATTGCCAAATTCTAACAAAAATGTTCACCCTGAAAAGCATTAAAAACAGGTTTTACGCTTTGGTTACCATCTGTTTGCTTTCTTGAAAAAACAGCCCCCGTTATGTCGCTTTTTTCTCAACCAAAGGTTGATTCGTGTTTGCGGCTTTGTTATCGTTCGCGCCTGTTGACTGTTCGGGATTTTTCACAAATCTCGTCTTTCGCTTTTCGTCCTGGATTCGTGTCGGCCATTGTTCATCCAGAAGCGGGGTTACCGTGAAGGGATTCCCTGGATCGACCGGGCTTCCAATGCAAGGCACTATCGGCAGCCAGGTCTCGGGTGTCAGCTAACCGCCTATGAACAAGGATCTTGCCGATGCCTGACGCCGGAGACCCGAGACCGTGCCCATCCAGCCAAACCTATTGGGAATCACGATCTTTTCGCTTCTGGATGGACCCGATCTCGCGCAAATGCGCCCGTAATGACGGAGGTAGGCGGGCTCGATGGCGACGTGCACCGGTGGGGTTCACCTTTTGCGTTGGATTTGGGCAATTGACGGACAGCCAATCGCCGACCTTCAAGTATGATCTATCCGAGAGTTTGGACCCAGGAGCCGCAATCCATGAGTCTTTCCGCCTCTGAGCTCGACGTTCGCGTCATGGCGTTGACCGGTCAGGAAAAAGTCATTCATCTCATTGGTTTACCCGACCATTCTCAGCAATCGTTGGACGAAGTGGACCGAATCGTGGCGGAAATCAATCCGGACACCGTCTGCTTCCCATTGTGCGAGACGCGGTTTCGCGCACTGACGGACGAAGCGACCTGGCGCCAGATGAAGATCGTCGATGTCCTGCGTCAGGGGAGGATGTTGCTGTTGCTGGCCAATTTGGCCGCCTCGACCTTCCAGCACGGACGCGGTCGCGATGTGGCGGTTCGTCTGGGTGACGAAATGCTGGGGCGGATCGCCAAGGCCGAGGCGCTCGGGGCGCGGTTGGAGTTCGGGGACCGCGATCTCCAGATCACCCTCAAGCGTTCGTGGAAACAGCTTTCGGCCCGCCAGCGGGCCCGTGCCATGCTCAAACTCATTCAGGCCTTGGTGTTCAAGCCGGAAAAGCCGGATCCGGAGCCACACCTGGATTCGGAACGCTCCATTCACAATGCCTTGCGCCGTTCGCTTCCCGAATTCGAACAGCCCTTTTTCGAAGAGGCCGACCAGTATTTGATGAGCAGCATCGAGCGCGCGGATGGGCATTCCATCGTTGCGGTGGTGCACGAATCGCGATTGGACGGGGTGGCCCGCCATTTCAATGCCGGTGTGGATCGCGAAAGTCTTGGATCATTGCCCGCGCGCTCGAAACTGGCCAAACTGATGCCCTGGCTGGCCAGCGCGCTCGTGATCGGCATGGTGATCTACGGGCTGCTGCACCGTCCCGAGATTCCCGCGGGCGACCTGCTTCTGACCTGGGCGTTGCCCAACTGGATATGCACGGGCCTGTTCCTGCTACCCGCCGGGCCGCGGTTCCTGTCGTTTTTCTCGGCCTTGGTGGTGACGCCGTTCACCCCGCTCAGTCCCTTCCTGAGAACCGGTTTGGTGGTGGGCCTGCTCGAGGGATGGCTGCGCAGACCCCTCGTTTCGGATTGCGAGCAGATCCCGCGAGACTTGCGCAGCCTGCGCGGGATCTACGGTAATCGTCTGACGCGCGTGTTGTTGGTGGCCTGGCTGGGCCACATCGGTTCGAGTTTGGGCAACTACGTGGGTGTATTCATGTTGTTCCGCCTGCTCACCTAGTGGGTACCTATCCAGAACCGAAAGGATGACAACGCCCAAGGTGGATTCACTGGATGGGAACGGTGTCGGGATTCGGCGAAAAGCTCGATTCCATCGAGCAGGGGAGAGGGAATCCGGCCCGGGTTCAGGGCGTCGTGCAGAATTGATTGACGAGGATGGCCAGATCCAGGACCGAGGTCTCGGGCCAGTCGGGATATTGGGCGGATAATTGGGCGCCACATTGACTGGGCTCCAATTGCAGGATCCAGTCGCGGATCAGCGCTTGTTCTTCCAGGGAGAGGGGATTGGTGGGCCGCATGCGGGTACCCATTTGAGGTGTGGCGCAGTTGACTTTCTCGAACAGGAAACTGCGGTCGGGGTGACCCGGGCTCACCAGCAGCAGGCCATCGATTTGGGTGGACGACACCTCGACGAGATTGGCGTAGCTGTCGGTGACCAGGTTCAGGTCGCCATTGTTTGTGGGTGACGCATTGTGGCAACCGACACAGGAGTTCACCCAGATGGGCTGAATATGGGTGTTGTAGTCGATGTTCTCGGTGGTGGGGATCGACGACAAATCGTCGCACGCATCACCACCGGCGTAGGTACCCACGAGAAAGTCGCGCGCCCAATGTTGGCCGGGACTCAGGCTCTGGGAAAGGGTATGGGGTGCGAACCGGTCCGTTCCCGTGTCGCCGACCAGGTCGAAGAAGAACAGCGCATCCGATGCGCCGCTGGGCAAGGCGACGTGATAGAAACCGCGATCATCGGTTTCACGTCGGTGGAGAAAACCGCTGGCGGGTGTGCCGTCTCGATAATCTCGACCACCGCCCACATCGATGAATTGGCCCGCTTGGTTCTGGGCGGTGCCGATATCGACCCGAACGGGATCGAATGCCGCATCGGTGATCACCCCGCTGGCCATGCGATCGGAAAGGTAGAAATCGCGAACGGCGTCCGTGGTCGATAGTTCGGGTGCGATCCCGATTCCGGCCCGAACGGCGTGGAGGCCGTCTGGCGAACCATGGCCCGCCGAGACGATCAGCGCGTGGTCGGTGAGGTCCAAGTTCAGGTCGAGATCGATGATGCCGTCGGTGACCGGAATGGCATTGCCGTGGTCGCCGCTTCCGCCGGCGAATGCGATCGGATCCTGCCCGTCACTCTGGAAAAACCGCAATTCCGTGGCGCCGTTCACGAGATTCGCCGGCAGGCTGCGGGCATCGTATACACGACCGCTCAGATTCAGGGTGATGCGACGCAAAGCGCGGATGTCGGTCGTGGTCGTATCCTGAAGGGCACTGTCGCTGGTGACACGCAAACTGACCCGGTACACACCGGGCTCGGTGTAGGTATGGCTTGGGTTGGGATCGGTGGAGGTTTGCCCGTCGCCGAAATCCCAAAGCCAGGACTCGATCAGGCCCGATGCCACGGTCGACGTATCGGTGAACTGAATCGTCAGGGGAATCAAGCCCTCGTTGCCGGCCGGGTCGGTGGTAAACGAAGCGTTCGGTGGCGTTCCGCCGATATAGCGAACGCGATGGATGGCCATCCAATCGCCCAGGGCGTCATCGCCGATCGTGGACGTCAGGTACATGGCACCGTCCGTACCGAATTCCATGTCGACGGCCATCGGGCCGACCACAAAACCGCCGCCCTGATCGATGGCGATGGGCTCCAATTGGTCCATATCCTCGCCGGTCAACACCCACCGGTCGATTTTGGTCGTGTTCGAAAACCAATTTCCGATGTACAACGTCGGACCCTCGCCGGCAAAGGGCCCACTGGAGGCGATGATGATGCCGGTCGTCGATGGCGGCCGAGCGGCGAGGACGCGGTGGTTCGGGTCGGGCGGATCGAGAAAACCGCCTTTGTCGCCCAAATTGCTCCAGGCACCGTTCGAACCGCGCATGACCCAGGAAAGTCGATCGGTCGTTTCGCCGTTTTCGGAGCTGTAGAGAACGTCCGGTACCGGAGCCTCCGGATGAAACGCAAAGCGGAACGGGTTGCGGAAGCCCACCGCCCAGACCCGGCTGCGAATACTGGTGGCGTCGCCGTCCCAAAAGGGATTGTCGGACAGTCCGTTGCCGTTCGATTTGTCGATGCGCAAAATCTTCCCGTAGTAAAAGTCGGGGTGTTGAACCAGGGGAAGACCGTCTTGCATGGCCAATCCATAACCATCGTCATCGCCCAGGGCAATGAAAAGCGCGTCGTCGTGTGGGTGAAACTTGATGTCGCCGGCCTTGTGAAACGCGGAGCCCCTGGGGAAGCCGGCCAGCAGGACGACTTCTGAATCGGGGACGACGGCCGTCACCGCTTCGTTTGCGGTGAGTCGAGCCACGCGTTGGTCGGTTTCCGTGGTGTAAAACACGAACAGGTGGCGATTGGTATCGAATTCCGGATCGAGGGCCAAACCCAGCAACCCGCTTTCGCCCGAAAAATCCACCTGCGGCTGCAGGTCGGCGAAGGTGGTGGGTTCGTTGAAGCCGCCGTTGCCATCGGGTGTGAACAGCAGGATCACGCCCCGTTTTTCGCAAACCAAGAGTTTGCCATCCGTCGTGAATTCCATCGAAATGGTACCGTTGCCGGTATAAATCTCTTCCACGATAAAGTTAGGGTCCGAAATGGTTTGGGCACCGAGAGGAAGGGTCGCGAGAAACAACCAACACAACCAGGTCGGTTGCGGTAGAGGAGACCGTATGGCGAACATATGTCCATCCTTTGAATGGGTAGGCATGATGAGGGAGAAGAACAAAGGGAATTGGAAATAGACAATCTTCGTAAGTCCGTCAGACGAAAAAAAGAGGATATGGATATTGTGTCTGCGGTGTGATTGCCCTGACGCAGGCGTCATTTTTTTGGGTGTGGGTATTAGATGTTCGGAGCTACCGATAATTCAATCGGTTTGGCCGATTTTGTGATCTACCCATACAAATTGGATGACCGAACGAGCACCGACTCGATCCTTGGCCAAGCGGAATCGTGCCGTCTCGGTCACCCTTTCGCGGTCATGCCGCACCATCCTGCCCGCGACGGGTCCATTTCGGATCCCTGTCGATCACTCCACGCAGACGACCTTCAACCCCTCGAGATCGGTGTACGCGGAAACGAAGCCGATGGCACGCGGTGTCGCTTGGATGAAGGCGCGCAATTCCTCCACCGTTTCGAACGTCTGGGGAGGCGTACCGCGTCCGCTGAAAATCATTCGTTTCCAGTAGGTGCTGTACTGGGCGGGGGTTTTGCTCAGGAACTGGCGCAGGAACGCCGCCAACAGCGTTTCCTCGCTGACCGTCGTCGGGATGATCCGGGTGCCGTTCGGCCAATGATGCTTTTTGTTGAGGTAGATGCGCTGCAGGTCGCGGCGGGAAAGCGACTCGACGGCGTTGTCCGGATGGGTCACGATCACCACGCCTTCATCGATCTGGCCGAATTCGGCGATGGGGCTGAGAAGGAAAAGCAAGGCAAACACACGCATATCGCACCTAAAAGCGGAGCGTGGCCTTGACACCCAAGAGGTGCCAATCGCGGGTTGTTTCCCAAGTGAGGTGTTCGGCATCGAGCGCCGTGACCCGTCCGCATCCGTCCAGCGGGTGTCCTTCGATCTTCAAGACCCATTTTGGGGCGATGTCGATCCGCTCGCCCCGAAACGCGAATACGCCGAACGTACCGAGAAGGAGCAGCCCGAAGCCGAGGCGAAGCGCCTCTCGGAGCTCGTTTCCCGCGCGCTTCATTTGGGGGCACCTTCCACCGCCCCGATCATGCGCGCAAACGCCTCGACCGTTTCCTGGTGGGACAGGGCGGTCGTGGCTTCCTCGACCGAGAGCGCGGGGCTGAACAGGAAACCCTGGACCATGTGACAGCCCTTGCCCCACAGGAATTGGAGTTGATCCACGTTTTCCACGCCCTCGGCGATCACCTGCAGGTCGAGACTGTTGGCCATCGCGATGATGGCCGAGGTAATGGCGGCATTGTCCATGTTGCCGGGCACGTCGGTGACGAAGGACCGATCGATCTTGAGCGCCGTCAGGGGGAACCGGCTCAGGTAGCTCAGCGACGAGTAGCCCGTGCCGAAATCGTCAACCAGGATCTCCAGCCCCAGGCGCTTCAGGTTGCGCAACATTTCCACGTTGGTATCGAGGTTTTCCATCAAAATGCTCTCGGTCAACTCCAGCTTCAGGGTGCCCGGCGGCACACCGGTTTCCACCAACACGTCCTGAATGATGCCGGGCAGGTTCTCCTGGTAGAACTGCTGGGTCGAGAAGTTGACCGCGATGCTCAATTCCTCGTGTCCCATCGCCTGCCAACGGGCCAATTGCGAACAGGCCTTGCGCAGGGCCCATTCGCCGAGATTCGAGATCAGTCCGGTCTCTTCGGCCAAAGCGATGAACTCGTGGGGCAGGATCATGCCCTGTTCCGCATGAACCCAACGCAACAGCGACTCGAACCCGATGATGTGCCCCGATTCCAGGCTGATGATCGGCTGGTAGAAGATCTGGAGTTCGTCGCGCTCCAGGGCACGACGCAGGTCGGCTTCCATTTTGAGCGTGGTCAGGGTATGGGTCTGCATGGACTTTTCGAACACCACGTAGCGCGATTTGCCCAGCGTCTTGGCGCGGTACATGGCGATGTCGGCGTCGCGCAGGGCATCGTCGGCGGCCAGGTAATCGCCCGACGATATCGCGATGCCGATACTCCCCGAGATGAACAGCTCCTGGCCGCTCACCAGGAAGGGGTGGTTGAGGCCACGCAAGATCGCGGCGGCGACCGACTTGGCCCGATCCGCGTTCTCGATTTCTTCCAGCAGGATGATGAATTCATCGCCGCCCAGGCGGGCCACCGTGTCGAATCCCCGGACGCAGGTTCTCAGGCGCTTGCCCACCTCGATCAACATCAGGTCGCCGAACTGGTGGCCCAGCGAATCGTTGATCGGTTTGAAGCGATCGAGGTCGAGGAACAGGACCGCGAAGCATTTTTTGGGATGCACTTCCTGGCGCTCGATGGCGTGGGTCAGTCGCTCCATCGCCAGGGCTCGATTGGGCAGCCCGGTCAGGGCGTCGTGGAAGGCGTCGTGTTTGAGTTTCTTTTCGGCGCGTTTCCGAGCCAGGAAGTTGGAGAGCATCTCGGTGGCCACCCGCAGGATGCGAATGTCCTCCTTGGACCAGTAGCGGACGGCGCTCACGTCGGCAAAACCCATGTAGCCCCAGAAACCCTTGTCCTCGGAACTGATCGGCATGAGCAACACCGATTGAATGTTCAGCGCCTCGGCGAAGGCCCGCTCGCCTTGCGCTTTCGAGGGGAGGTGGGCCACATTGTCGATTTGAATGATCTCTCCGCGGGCAAGCACGTCGAGCAGCCTGGGAAACTTCTCCAGGTTGAGATCCATGACGTCCGGAAAACGATAGACCGGATCTCCACAGGTCCATTCCACCAGTTTTTCCATTTGGACATGGTCGCCCTTGAGCAGCCCGATGAAGCTCAAATTGGTGCCGACCACCTGGCCCAGGATCTTGACCACCTGACGCAGGTTCGGCGCGTAGGTCGAGGTGAACAGTTTGGATACCTGGGAGAGCGCTTCCTCGAAGGCGAGACTGGTGCGCAGGGCCTCCTCGGCCCTTTTGCGCTCGCGAATCTCCTTTTCCAACTGCGTGTTGGCCTCGCAAATCTCCCGATATCGGCTTTCCAGGGCCAGGTTGGCCTGGCGGAGCTGCAGGTTCTTGCGGGAAAACCCACGCAGCAGCCAAAAGGCCAGCAGGGTGCCGAAACCGAGGGCGACGCTGGTGGCAAACAGGGTGACGTTGTTGGTGTATCGGGCATGGGTGTTGACCAGGTTCAGGTTTTCCGAAAAGCGTCGTTCCTTGTCTTCGCGGTAACTGCGCAGGTTGGACACCAGGGTACCGGCGACCTGGGACATGGTGCCGCCCTCGTCCATGAAGGCGTGCTCCTTGCCCTCCAACATGGCGAGAATCAATTTTTGTCCGGTTCGCCCGTAGTGTTCGGACATGACATGCAGGTCGCGGATCTCGGGGTCGTCCGAAAGCGCCTGCAGGCGCCCGAAATCTTCGTTCAACTCGGCGCCGAGACTTTGGCAGACGCGCAAACCTTCCTCGTCCGGATCAAGCGCGGTGGCGATGTAATGGTCTTTGAGATCGTTGACCTTGATGGTGATCTCGTTGGTGAGCTCCAGGATCGGGAAAAGGGACGAGCTGAGATCATCGATACGGTCACTGACCAAAAGGCTGGAATAAAAGGTCCACAACGCGGCGATCAGGGGCGGGAGCAGGACGATCGCAAACCCAAGAAAAATGTCTCTACGTGATTTCATGGGGGTTCCCTGGAGGTGTGGCAAACGCCGGCTGACGTGGGCGCTCGCACAATGCCCAGACTAACATATTCGCCGAGAGCTGGGTGCTCGGAAGCAGTGTGAATTTTCACGAACGACGAGATGTGCCTGGGGAGGCACGTAGCCGGGAAAGCGATGGTCCGGGCGGAAAAGGTGGGATCCGTCGGGGTGCGATGGGTTGTATCCGCTTAATATATTAGCTTGGTTGGTGTTATGTGATCGCTGGGCGAAAGATGCTTGCCATGTGTGAGAACCACGCGACATCCGGGGCAGGATTGATATAATGTGGCGATTCACCCGGTTCCCCTTTCTTTCGGCCGCCCCGCACTTCCCCATCACGACGGTCGATGGCTCATCCATTTTCTTCATCATCACGAGGCTGTCTCATGTCAGAGCCCTTGCCTTTCAATTCCCGCATTCACTACGTCAACGGTATCGACCTGTTCACCCTGGATCACGGCAGCGGCGAACCGGTTTTGCTTCTGCACGGTTTCCCGGATTCGCATCGCCTTTGGCGACATCAGGTCCCGTTCCTGCTCGAACGGGGTTTCCGCGTGATCGCGCCCGACCTGCGCGGCTTCGGCGCCAGTTCCCGGCCCGAGGGGGTCGGTGCCTATTCACTGCACCACATCGTTTCCGATTTGGTGAGTCTGCTTCAGGACATGTCGCTCTCGCGCGTTCATCTGGTCGGCCACGATTTCGGCGCGGTGCTGGCCTGGTCCTTTGCCGCCATGGTGCCGCGCGCGGTAGACCGCCTGGCGGTCATGTCGGTGGGCCATCCCATGAGCTTTCGGCGAAACCACTCCGTGGCCCAACGCGAAAAGTCGTGGTACATGTTGTTTTTCCAATTCGAAGAGGTTGCCGAAATGGCCTTGCAGGCCGAGGATTGGCAGCTCCTGCGCGAATTGGTGCGGCACCATCCCGAGTGCGACCGGTGGATCGCCGATTTGTCGCGTCCCGGCGCCTTGACGGCGGCGCTGAACTGGTACCGCGCCAACATGAAACCGAAGTTGCAGGGCCGTCAGCCGGTGCCGGCGGTGTCCGCCGATACGCTGGGGATCTGGAGCGATGAAGATCCCTTTTTGCTCGAATCGCAAATGCGTGATTCGGCGCATTTCGTGCGCGGTCAGTGGCGTTTCGAAGCGCTGCGGGGAGCGGGTCACTGGATGCAATTGGATGCGCCGGACCAGGTGAACCACCTGTTGTCGTCGTTCCTGAAGCCCGATTGAGGCCTCGCGGGTCCCGGATTTCCGGGATCGAGACGAAACGGTGCCCAGGTTTCCCGGAATGCCGCGCGCTTCGGCGGCGGCCAGATCATGTCTTTAGATTCAAGGAGTGGATATGCCCCCACGAATGGTGCGAATGCAGCCTCATCAAACCGAAGGCGCCGAGATCCGGCCGTCGGTTCCAATTCGATTCCTCCAACCGCGGTGGTTGGTGGCCGCCTGTTTGTGGATGGCCCTGAGTTCGGCAATGACGATGGCGGCGCAACCGGTCATCGATGCGGCCTACCCCTGGCGAGGGTTTCCGGATTTACCCAGAATCAGCAATCCCGTCGGCAAGGGCGGGTTCCTGATCTTCCAGGGCAACAAGCCGGTGGGTTCCGAACGGTTCATCATCGAGAAAAACAACAAGCGGCACCGCGTGCACATGCAGAGTTATTTTCCCTCCGCCGCCAAAGGCCACATCGGGCTCGCCATCACCCTGGGCTTGCGCGGCTTTGGTGAGCGGTTGCATTTCAAGGAGCGTCAGGGCAACGATTTCGTGACACTCGACATGCGCCGAAGGGGGGCGACCCTGCTCATGACGCGGACGGTGGCCATCAAGCCGCCCGGAAAGAGCAAGGATCCAAAAAAGCCGATACGACGCACGAAAAAGACCGAGCAATTCACCGAGCGTGTGGGCCGGACCTTCCTGATCCCGTTCCAATACGCCACCGCCTTCATAACCCGGCTCGAAGACCTGCGCAAGATGAACGATGGCGAGCGACGCTATTACAACGCCAAGTCCCTGATGGGCTGGCCCCAGGTCAAGCCGGTGGATCGCCGCATCACCATCGAGGGGCTGGGTCCGCAGAAGCGCCTGCTGTTCGATGGCAAGAAGCACGAGGTTCGGGTGATGCGGGTCAAGATCGCGGGCGGTGCCAAGATGGAATCCTGCGAGGTCTTGCTTGACGACGAGGGCGAAATCCAGGCCATCGACTGGGTTCGCGACGGCACCACCTATCGCTACAAACCCATCGGCTTCTAAGGGGAGCCCAACCGGAAACGGAAAGATCCGACCCTCGGGTCGATTCGCCCGGATGACCACGGGATCCGCGAGTAGGGATCAGGTGTCATTCCAGGTTCCGTTTCCAATCCATGACCGGGCCGATTCGCTTCTCTTCGCGAATCGGTTCCGGACCGGCGGTGCTTCATCGCGATTGGGACTGGTCGGCCAGCTCCAGGCACTGGGAGAACGTTTCGATCATCCAGGTCGAGAAGGCCTCGATCCGTTCCACGATGAAGAAGTGACCGCCCTCGATTTGGTGGCGAATCAGCGGTTGCCGCGTTTCGTTCTGCCAATTGGCGATGTGCTCCGGCTCGATGTCTTCCTCGGTGCCGGTGACGACCGCGATCGGGATTTCCAGGGGCCGAGGACTGGGCGTCACCTCGTACAGTTCCAGCGACTGAAAATCGGCGCGGAGAATCGGCTCGAACAGGTCCCTCAGTTCCGGGTTGGCCAGGAAGGCGGGCGGGCAGCCCCCCAAATCACTGATCTTCTTGAAAAAGGCTTCCTTGGGCAGGTGGTGGTAGTGTTCGTCCCGATGCCAGTTCTCGGGCGCTTTTCGGCCGCTGAACATGACCATGCGCGGCATTGGCAGACCGGCTTCCCACAGGCGATGGACCACCTTGAAACCCACCTGGGCACCCATGCTGTGGCCGTAGATCACGTACGGGGTCTCCAACTGTGCGCGAATCTGATTGAACGCGTCCTCGGTGATGCGGTCCAGGTCGGCCAGCGGCGCTTCCTTGAAACGGCTGCCGTGACCCGGGTAATCGAAGGTGTGCAGCCGAATGTCGGCGGGCAGGCGGTCGGACAGTTCCCGGTAGGAAAAGCGATTGCCTCCCGCAAAGGGAAATGCGAATACGGTGAGTGCGTGTGTCATGGCGACGGGACTCCGGTGACCAAGGTTCGAGCCAAGCGCGGTGGGACCGCCTTGTCCGATGCATTCTATCGGAACGAGACGGCAAAGCAACCCTCAATTCGTTCCTGAAAGTATGTGGTCTCCAGTTTGGGATAGTTTTCCGGAAAATTCTTATTACCGCCCCGCTCGTTTGTCCTGTATTCTCCGCCATTCTGCCACTTTCGCTGGGTGTAGGGCACGGGCCGGCATTCCGGCCGTGAATGCGGCCAGGCCGGTGCACCACGGCTGATGGCCAGCGCTTGGCAGCGAGGCAACCTTGTGTTCTAATCATATTTAAATCGTCACCAAACGAAACTTGCGTGCTGAAATGGTTAGCCCCCCAGGCCGCGAGGAGACAATCAGGGGTTCTGGTGCGTCGCAACCATCCGCCTGGCGGATGTTGCCCGATGGGAAGTGCATATGGAGCACGCGGGAAATGGCACGGGTCACCACGGCAAACCCGATACCTTTCAGGATCGGGATTCAGGGCGATCGCGTCTGGTGACCGCCATCGACCCGGCTTCCTTGGGGATGGTCGCCGGTTTTCTTGATGGTTTGAAGATTCCCTTCGCATCCACGGGCGTTCCCGGCCTCGAACGCCTGCGCCGAATGCACGGTTCCGATCCCGAAGGGAAGGTACTTCAGCGCGAACGTGTTTCATTCTCGCTGTGTTGGTTGTTGCCCGGTCTCGATATCGAACGGGATTGGGGGGCGACCGTACTCGTGGTACGGCATCCTTTCGAAGTCGTTTCCTGTTGGCACCAACAGGGCATCGGCGATTCGCCGTTGATGGCATGGCTCCAGGAGGGGGTTCCCGAATTGGAACGCCACACCGATCCCGTGCATCGGTTGGCCGCGCTTTTCGTGTCGTGGTACCGGCGCATCATGGAAGGTCTCGACGTGACCGTCGTTCGCGTCGAAGATTCGCCGGCGGTGTGGGCGGAGGTGCTGTCGCTGCCATTGGCGATTCCGTACGCCGACCTGTCCAAGCTGGCCCTTCCCGAGCTTGACCCGGAACGTTTGATCCCGTTCGACGCGGTACTTCGCGACGCCCAACTGAAATCGGAGTTTTTCGCCTGTGTGGAGCGCTTGGGTTACCAGGCCAAATCGGCGTTGACGCACGCGTTTCGCCATCGGGCCCTCACCCGCATGGGCGTTCAGATCATTCGCGGCCTCAACGAGTCGAGCATGCCCATCGACGTGGTTTCGCCCGAGCTGACCGGCGCCCTGGTGCTCAACGTCGGCGCCCGCGACCTCGAATCGACGCGTCGTTTTCTCGAAGTGGGCGCCCAGGTGGTGGTGGTCGATCCCGACCTGGGCCAAGCGGCGAGCGATCCGGTGTTCTCGGATCCCGTCGTGGTCGAACCTGCGGCCGTCATCGAGGAAGAAGGCGAAATCGAGATGTATTCCATTGCCGGTAACCCTGCTCGCTATCGAAGTGAGTTGGTCCAATTTGATGGGTCGGAGGACGCGACGGTCAGGGTTCGCCGGGTTCACGCGACCACGCTCACCCGCCTGATCAACCACTACGGCATGCCGAACTTCGTTCGATTGGGGATTCCCGAGTTGACCGACCGCGCCCTGACGGGATTGAAGTTCCCCGTCGAACTGTTGATTTTCCACTTTCATCGCGATCTTCCGGACGTGTTTCAACGTTGCCTGCAACAGGTCGAACGCCTCGGTTTCAGCGAAATGTTGGGATTCGACGCCCACTTCATCTGCGGGCAAAACTATTACAGTGTGGTCCGCTTGAACGGGCTCACCGCCGCCAAGGCCTACTTCGATTCGCTCGCCACGGGTCGCGAGGGCATTTTATTGGTGGTCAACCGGCGGTCCTGATCGGCCTTTCGTGCCACTGGCGGGGGCGTCGCCGCGTACCCGCCAGAATTGGTAGTCGGGCGATTTCAGCGCGACCGGTTCGAAATGGGCGGGGATCATGGTGTGACGCAGGAACAGGCTGTTCAGCACGGAGGCGGCGCCCATCGCGTCGGTCACCACCGCGGTTTTCCGGGGTTGGAGATACTCGAAATGGTAACCTCCGGTTTTTTCGGCTTCGGTGATGCGTAGGTTTTTGCCGTCGTGCACCGCCAGTGTCGCCAACGGAAAAGCTTTGGCTTCGGCATCGAGCGCCAATCGCAAGGTGCCTCCATCGCGCCAAGTGAACAAGGATTTGTTCCCCAGCGCGAAGGTTCGATCCTGAACCGTTACGGGGGTCAAGAGCCAGTAGGTCCCTTCCGTGCCCTGGCCCCTGGCGAAGTCCCAGGTTCCAAACCAAAACTGCCAGTTGGCGTTGGCGACGGTGCCGCGATCCAGGATCAGGAACAGGGGACGCGTCTGGGTGGGGAACAGGTAATCGCGCCATCCCGAGTCGTCGGAATGACCCGCGTCGTGGTTTGGAACCTCGAGGTGGGACCGTTCGTCGTGCATCCTCGCGATCGCGGTCGGGCCTTCGCGCCAGAGTTCCCCGAAGTGCCGTTGAACGCGCGCCGGATCGTCGTCCATCGCGCGCAACAGGTACCGCATGCCTGGCAGGCCGTGCACGCTGTAGAACCGCATGAAATTGGCCGCCAGGCGTTGGTCCGGTTGGACCAGCGGCCAATCCAGGTAGTGTTGGCGGTCGCCCTGTTGATGGTGGCCGTCGGCAAAGGTCGTCGCCCGGGTGTAGTAACCGAGGGGGAAGCCCAGGTTCCAGGAGGTCCAGACGAGGGCATCCTCGGGAAGGATATCTGCCGCCGCGCGCAAGGTTTTCAGGTGGGGCGTGACCAGGGGGCCCTGGGTCTGGCGAAACTGGGGTGAGGCCATGACGAAGAGGAGCACCAGGCTCGAGGGCAGGCCGATGCGCGGTGCGGCGATCGGAGATCGTTTGGACCAAGCGTCGAATCCCATGGCCAGGCCGAGCATGACGACCGGAACCAGGAACAGGCAATAGCGGCGGCCCAAGAAAAACGGAAGCATGGTCAGAGCCGCCAAGGCGATCATGGGAAGCAGCCGTTCGCGGTGTTCACGGACCGCCAGGATCCAGCCGGGAATCGCCAACAGCGCGACCCAGCCGAAATGGGTCGCTTGGGCGGCGACCTCCAGCGGGCCCAGGCCCACCATTTCGTGGATGTTGACCGCCGAGTGGGGGAAACCGAACCGATCGGGAGTTCCCATGACGAAGTCCCAGATGGCGCGGGTCCGAGTCAAGAACCCCTGGGGCTGGAATCCCCAGGTGGGAACCAGGATGCAGGCGATGGCGACCCATTGCCGAGCCAGGACGAGGCGCGATCCCCGCAGGCGGCAGCGGGCCAAAAAGCCGGCGTGGGTCGTGAGCCAAATGGCCGCGACCACATGGCGGGCCGAATCCCAGGACCACAACAACGACCAACCCCAGAGGCAGGCGATCCAAAAGCCCGGACGGCGCCACAGGCTTGGATCCGAATGGGCTTCCACATCCCGGGCCAGTCGCAAATAGGCGCCGACCAGCATCAACAGGGAACATAGGATGAATGCATCGGTATCGAAGAAACCGAGGCGGGTGCGTTCCACCCAAATGGGAGATGCGGCGGCCAGCATGCCGGCCAACCATGCCGCCGATTTGGAAAGGTCCAGCTCGCGGGCCAGCCGATACAGCGCGGCACCGCAGGCCGCGCCGAGCAGAACCGGCAGCCAGACGGCAATCCAATCCAGAGAAAAGGGCAGCAGGGCCCCGAGCGAGGCGACGCACACGGCAGGGAAGGAGGGAAGCAGGGGGGTGACCACCCCTTCCGGGTAAATGCGCTGCGGGTCGTGCACGAATCCGAGTCGGGAAAAAGCTTCCGACGCTTCGCGCAGGTAGTGATAGCCGTCCAGATTGAGCAGCAGGGGTCGGGTTTTGCCCTGGCCATCGAAAAAGAACGCATCGGGATGAGCCAGCCAGGCGGGGAGGTCTTCCGAGCGAAGGAAGAAACCGGTCGTGACAATCAGAAAGAGATGAAATGGGGTCCAGCCTCCGAGCCGGCGGAGACGGGTAGATAAGGGGAGATTCATGGAAGCGTTGCCTCGTGCCCATCCGGAAACAGCGGTCCATGGAGATGAGTCCTCATCGTCGACCGGCTCCCCAACGCGAATTGTTACCCACATTCGGAAATCAGCTAATAGCCTGATCATAAAAGGCTTGCTGAGACCCGGCACCTGATGGTGTGCCCATTCAGGAGGACCAATTGGGGCGTTGCGCCGTTTCCATTTCGGGATGGGCACTAGCCTAGCATTTTCGCCGCCCCACAATCAAAACGCTTTCGTCAATTTTTCGGGATGGATTGCGATCATCCAATGCCACCATCCGCGAAGGCCCAGCCGGTCAGCTTTCGGCTTCCAAGGCGGAGGATCTTCGCTTGGGTCGGACCTGCTGCTTTGGTGGTCCTGTCTCACAAAAAAACCGTGCGCGCGGCCACGATGACCAGGGCGGCGGCCGAAATCTTGTGAATCAGCGGTTCCTTCTTTCTGAGTTTGGGCAACAGGGCGGAATGCGACAGCACCGTGGCGATCAGGCAATACCAGGTGATATCGATGATCACGGCGGTCCCGACGAGAATCGAATCGTGCTTCCAGCTTTCATCCGCCACCACGAACTGGCTGAATAGGGCGATGAAAAAAATCGCGATTTTCGGATTGAGGAACGAGATCATCAACCCGCTCCAAAAGCTCTCTTTCAAGGGGATGTCCCCACCGATGGCGCGTCCTTCCTCGATACCTGGCTGGTGGTTGAGCGCCTTCCAGGCCAGCCAGAGCAGAAAGGCCACGCCCAGATACTTGACGATCGCGAACACCCAGGGGAATTGTTCCAAGACCATCGAAAGGCCGACCACGGTCAGGACGGCATAAACCCCGATGCCGAGGCCGTGGGAAATACCGGCCATGATCCCGTTCCAGCGGGTACCCGAGACGGTGTGGTGGAGCACCAAAAAGAGGCTGGGACCGGGCATGACCGCCCCCAGAACGCAGACAGCCGCCAAAGATAACCAGGCGGAATATTCCATGAGACCCTCCTCGCGATCAACCTTGTGGTGGTGAATCTTAGAAGGCCAAAGGTATTCCGTAAAATGGAATTTAATCCGAGTGAGTATGAATTAATTTCATGCCGCTGGCGATCGTTTCTTCCAGTTGTCCCTTCAGGATGGGGAAGCACAGCTCTCGAAACCACTGGTGTTCCGGATCATGGTGGTGTTTTCCATGCCACAGGAGATAGTAATGGTGGGGTTCGACGTCCAAGGGAAGCGGTCTCAATTGAAGTTCGTACCGCTTGGTAAAGTCCGCGGCGATATGCAGCGGCGTGGTGATCAGCGCATTGGATCGAACCAGGATCTCGAATGCCGCCTGAAAGAAGGTGACCCTCGCGAAGATGTTGCGACGCATGCCCATGCGCGCCAGGGCTCGGTCCACATCGCTGTCTTTGTCGCCGCCTCCCATGATCAGGACATGTCTCGCCTCGATGTAATCCTGGAGGCTCATGCTTCCACGAGACAAGGGATGCCCCTCCCTGAACACCACCGCCAGTCGATCCTGGGCCATGATTTTTCCGCAAAGGTTTTCCGGAATCGCAACTGCGAGCGTCGATACCAAATCCAGAGAATCCTTGGCCAGGTCCAACGCTTGTCGCGTTCGCCACAGTCGGCACTCGACACTGACGAGCGGCGCTTCCTTCTCGATGCTGCGACAGATTTCGGGAAAGATCGCCTGAGCCCCGAAGTCACTGGTCGCAAAGGAGAAGTTTCGGGTACACGTCTTGGGGTCCATGACCTTTGGCACATACAACGCATCCACTTGAGCCAGCAACAACGGCAACTGTTCCCTGAGTTCCTGGCCGCGTTTCGTGAGGACGTAGTGGTTACCCTCCCTGATCAGGATGTCGTCGTGAAAGGCTTCCCGGATTTGCCCCAGCGTCTTGCTCATCGCCGATTGGGTGACGTTGCATTTTTGCGCCGATTTGGTGATGCTCTGGGTTTCCAGTATGGCGGCCAACGGCTGAAGCAATTTGTAGTTGTTCAACGTGCGTGTACCTTGGATCCGAACTGTTTCCCGACCTGGAAAAGGGAGTTCGCGGAGTGGGTTTCGACCCGGATTCTAGCACGGCCCGTTCACATCGTTTTTCTTTGAGCCATCCCGTCATCCGGCTCGACTCGCTCCGATTGGTTCGGGCACATGAGGCTCGGGAGGCGCCCTGCCGGGCATTGCCTCGCGGATGTCCATCATCGATCGATTCACCGGGAAACCAGGAACGACCGAAACCGGGGAATTGGATGGGTCAATTGCTCGATAGCGGCGATCAGTTACGACATGTCGTCGTTTTCCCAGCCGTCTTCCCGGATTCCGTGCTTCACGACTTCCTGATTGGATTTGTGGAAGTTCCTGGCGGCCAACAGCGGTTGGAAATCGGCGGGAATCGGGCCTCCGAAAAATTAAAATTGTTACACTGGCGTAACGTATGATACATTGGTGAAACATATTGAGGAGGTGCATCATGGCCTCGACCCGTGACCGAATCGTGGAAGCCGCCATCGCCGCCCTTGCCCGCGATCCCGCTGCATCCATGGCCGCCATCGCCGAATCGGCCGGTGTCAGCCGCATGACCATTCATCGGCAATTCAAAAATCGCGAGATCCTGATCGCGGCCATCCAGGACGCATTGGCCGAACGCTCGTTGGCCATCGTAGACGAAGCCGAACAAAACCACGAAGATCCGCGCGACCAACTGCGCGAGATCGTCGAACTCTGCGCCAGCCGCAGCAATGGCTTTCAGCTCTTGATGGAGGGCGCCCACGATCATGCGGAACACGACCGCGAAACCTGTCGCTTTGGCGAAATGAACCGCAAGATTCGCGCGATGATCCAGGCTCTTCAAGAGCGCGGCGAGATTCAACCGGACTTGCCGATCGACTGGGTCTCCCACAGTTTCGACGGCGTCCTCTTCATCGCCTGGGAGTGTCTGCGGCACGGTTCCGTCGCCCCGCGCGATATTCCGAGCCTTGCTTGGCGGACCTTCTCCCAAGGCGTGTTTCGGCGGGATGCCCCCCAGGGGCCGGAGGGGCCCGATTCCGGCCAACCAAAAGAACGATCATAGGAGCATGGATATGGAAACGAGTGAAAAGCCTTTTCTGAAGGACTATTGGGAGGGATTGTATCGCGAAGCCGACATGGCCATTGGCCCGCCGGATCCAGTCCTGGTGGAGATTGCGGCCGATCTGAAGCCGGGCCGCGCGGTCGACCTGGGCGCCGGCGACGGCGCGAACAGTCTCTGGTTGGCCGAATGCGGCTGGCAGGTGGACGCGGTGGATTTCGCGTCCCAGGCGTTGGACCGCGCCACGTACGTGGCCGATCGGCGGGGATTCTCGATGTCCGCCCACGTGGCCGATCTGTTGGCCTACCAGCCCGATCAGCCGGCGGACCTGGTGCTCTTCAGCTTCATCCATCTGCCGCCGGAACAACGACGCCGCATGCTGGCCCACGCCAGTGAGATGTTGGCCCCGGGCGGGACCATGATCTACATCGGCATCACCGAGGTCGACATGTCGGAGCACGGCATTGCACCGGAGGTCTTCGCCTCCATGGAGGCGGTGGTAACAGATCTTCCGGCCGATCTGAAACCGGTGCGCACGGAACAGAAACCCCGGACCGTGGAATACAATGGCACCGAGCATCCCCACATCGGGGTCACGGTCACGGCCCGCAAAGGGCCGGCACCGTCCTGACCCCATTGCGTGAAAGAACCCGTTACCCGCCGCACCAATGCGGGGGTAACGGGACCTCGTCAGACGTTTTCCCGCTCCAAGGTGCGGCGCTGTAATTCCTCGCGGGACAACTCTTCCTTACGGGTGCCCATCCACCAGGAAATGCCGTTGCTGTCCCGCACGCCCGCCGAGCGATCGCCGTAGAACTGATCCGCGGGCTCCATCACCGAGGTAGCGCCCGCTTCCAGCGCCCGTCGGTAGGTAGCATCGGTATCGGCACAATACACGTAGAGCATGGCGGGCAAGGCCTGAACCCCTTCGCGTGCCACGCCGATCATGACCACCGTATCGCCGATGGTGACTTCCGCGTGCTGCACACGGCCTTCCTTTCCGAGGACGCGTTCGGTCAATCGACCCTCGAACACGTTTTCCATGAATTCGATTCCGGCCTCCGGATCGTCGAGGACGAGATAGGGAATGACGGTTTGATAACCTTCAGGGGCAGCAGAGTCGGACATGTGGAACTCCTTTTACGTGGGCGCCGAGCGGCGCGCTGATTTGGTATTCGCTGCACCCGAGGCCGGCCTTCCAGAGGGGAGCGTCGCCGGAGGACCATCGGGTGAACAAGGCTATTTTGATATCGGGTTCAGGTTCCGTATTGGAAAAATGGGACATCATTCCCGCAGCGGGATGTGGTTCAGCCGGGTGCCCCGATTGGCGAGGTAGAGTTCGGGTGAGAACCCGGATAAGGATTTGAATTCATTGATCATGTGCGCCTGGTCGTAAAAACCGAAATCGAGCGCGAACGAAGACCAGTCCGGGTGGGGGTCCACCTCGAGTTTCCTGAGCGCGTGCTGGAAACGGGAGATGCGGCAAAAGGCCTTGGCGGGCATGCCCAAACTGCTTTGGAACAGCCGATTGAAATGGCGACGGCTGAATCCGATGTGATCGACGACCGGTGCGACTCGCGCCTGGGGCCCCATCGACACGAAGAGATTGCGGGCGGATTCGATGGCCGGGTTGATCTTTGTGGGATTCCACTGCGAGAGAAAAAATTCCTCGACGAGGCGAAATCGCTCGACCGTTGGGCTGGACTCCAGCAAACGGTGGTGGAGGCGGCGTCCTTCGTCGCCCCAGATATCTTCGATCGAGAGGTGCCAATCCCGCATTTCGCTCAAGGGCAGGGGGGAGAAGGGCGTCAACCCGCCTGGCCGGAAATGGATGCCGACCAGGTGGCGCTCCGTGTTGGTGTCAATGGTGAAGTGTCCCGATTGCGGCCCGCAGACGACCGCACCGTCGTACCGGTGCAGGGTGCGTTCACGCAAGGGATTGCAGATGAGGTTGAACGGTTCGCCGAGATTGATCACCACTTCCACCGTGGCCGTGGGCAGCAGCCGTTCGCACGGGTGAAGGAAGGGCGGACCCTTCATGTACCAGATCACTCCGATGTAGGGATAGAGGGGGAAGTCGGGTCGTTTGGCTTGGAATAGGTATTCGGAGGCCATGGGGCACCTGGACTGAGATTCGGTCGCATTTATGAACCAACCTAAATCATTGGAAATGCGCTGTCCAGTGGAAACGATGCGCTTGTCGGCCACGAACGCGTGCCGGATTGCGGGCGTGCTTCGGGCGTAGGCCGAGGCGGCTCAGGTTTCCGGTTTTTCGGGAGGAACGGGCGGCTGGGGGGCGTCGCCTGCCGCTGCATCTCCCTCGTCTTCCGACGGTTCCGTATTCGAGTTCTTGACCTGCAAGGGACACTGCCATTGGTCGCCCACGGGCCGACCCGAATATTGAACCGCGTCCGAGCCTTCCCCGAAATTGGAGAGATTGGGATTGATGCTGTCCTGAATATGAATCTCTTTTCCGCGAATGACCTGTTGGAACCGTTCGAACCGTCCTTTTTCGCGCAGGCCCTCGAACATGAAATGCGCGTTGAAAACCAACAGGGGATAGGCGAACCGGCGCGCATAGCGCGAGGCCGCCGGATGCAGGCCGACCACGAAGAAGGCGCGCCCGAAAAAGCTGTAGGAGAAGTGGGGATCGTCGGGGTTGTCGCTGACCTGGGAATCCCAAGCGACCGGATCGCCGTCGTGCAGCTTCTGGAGCTGGTCCCACATCATCCTTTCGAAATGTTCTTCGCCGGTGGGGTGCGGGCGATCGAAGGCGGCGATGAAGGTGTTCATGTCGCCCAAACTCTCCTGATCCTTGACAAACAGCGCCAGGTCGCGCATCAGTCCCTCGGTGGCTTCCGCGGAACCCATCTCGCGATAGAGGGCGAACCGGTAGGCGTTGCTGTTGATGGCGGCCTTGGCCCCCACGCAGGAAAACTCCGGCAGCAGTACCATGTTCCGGAACTGCGCGTGAACGAATTGAACCAAGGGCGAAATGGGCTCTCCGGTCAGATGGTTCACCAAATGTCCCGAACCATCGGGAGATCCGTAACATATTTCCTTGAAATCGAGTTCGGAAAGCACTTCGGAACCTCCACCCATGGGATCGAAGTGGGAGCGAACTAGGCGCGTCCTCGAGGAATCCAGCAAATGTACGATTCGACCCGAGAAGGTGCGTGAACGCACACCGACGCCTCGAGGCACAGGGATTCGTAGGAGGGCTGGCCGCGCGACCCCACCCGTTTTGGCGAGCGGTCGACGTTCGTCGAACGGAGGTCCTTTCGTTCGACATCACCCATCTTGGGTTCGAAATCTGGTACCCACTTTACTCAGCTCGCCGGCAAAGTTCAAGCGTCAAGAATGTTTCCGATGTCAACTTTCCAGGACAACCTGAACGGCGCCAAACGGGGGTCCTGTTTGGCGCCACTCACGAGGTTGGTCCGATCCATCGCCGGGTTTCCGGTCCGATCGCACTCCGGACTCCGCTCGAGGGAATGCCGGTAGGGCACCGGCATTCCTTCCTTCGGTCGGTCTCAATCCCGCCAGGGTGCGACCGTTTCCTCGCCGGCATCCTGATTGGTGGTTTGCGGGTGCAGGCGTTTTTGTTTGCGCTGCTCGTTCAGAAGCGTTTCGAGCTGCCCGAGAATCTCCGGTGAGATGCGCTTCTCGCAGTGCGGCGACATCAGGTTGTGTTCCTCCAGCGGATCTTCACTGAGATTGTAGGCCTCGAACTCGGGCGGAATGCCTTCGGCGGTGACGACCCCGTCCGGGTTGCCGGCACCCACGATCGGCGCCTTCTTCACGGTGGTGTCGTAAAAACGCGGATTGTCGAAGTAGCGCGTGTACTTCCACAACGAGCTCCCGTCGGGCGTGGCGATGTTGGCGATCACCGTCTCCAGGTGATTGGGTTGAACCACGCTGTTGTAGGGTTGTTGGGTGATCGGGTTCCACATTTGGGAGCCGTTTTCCACGTTGTCGTCGGTCATGAAGTAGAGCACGCCGTCAGGAGGCGCATTGCCGTCCACGATCCACGAACTCAGGTCCCGACCCACCAGCGGATGGGCTTCCGAGTGGGAGATGCGCAGTTTGCGGAGCAGCGCCTCCGTGTCGGCGCCGGCCAGGCCCAGCAGGGTGGGCAACAGGTCCAGGTGGCTGGTCAACGTATCGCAGGTTTTCGGGGTGGCGTAGAGCTGCGGATTCGAAATGGTGAAGGGCACCCGCAGGATCTCGTCGTAGGCGCTGTACCACTTCTGGTGTGCGCCGCCGTGTGCACCCAACATCTCGCCGTGATCGGAGGTGAACACCACGATGGTGTCCTCGAAAAAGGAGCAGGATTCCAGGCAGGAATAGACCGAGTCGATGTGCTTGTCGACCTCGCCCATCAGGTAGTAGTAGAACTGGCGGTACGTTTCGTCCGTCGCTTGCGGCAGGTACATTCTCGGATAGAGGTAGATGTAGTCCTGTTGGCATCTGGGTTTGGTCTGCAGCGATTCATTGGCGGTCGGGGGCGGCGTCACCTTGGGCAGGGACCCGGCTTCGAGCGCGGCCTGGAATCCGGAGAACCAATTCTGTAACAGATGTCCCGAAAACACGATGTCGTGGGGATTGACGAAACTGCACACCGCCAGGAACGGTTCCTGCCCGTCCGGGTTGGCGCGATAGGCCTGATCCAGCTCCTTCAGCAGGCGTATGGACTGGTCGGCGAAGCCAGGATCTCGGTTGGTGCCGTCGTTGGCTTGGCTCTTACCGTGCGGTTCGGGGCCGATCCAACCCTTGAAACCGTATGGTTCCAGCCGATTCGCTTCGCGGTACAACTCCACTCGGTCTGGATAGGATTCGCCGTTGTTGTCGTTGCTCAACAAGGCGGTTTGGGTTCCCGGCACGTCGATGTCCGCATAGCTGAGGTGCCACTTGCCGCGCCAATGGGTTTGGTACCCGGCGGCACGAAACCAGGCACCCAAGGTGGGTACGGTGTCCGGCTTCAACCAGAACATGTTCTGATCGAAGCTGCTCTTGCCGATTCCCGGCGTTTGGGAAACGCCGTGCAATGAGGGGTACTGGCCGGTGTAGATCGTGGTGCGGCTGGGCGCGCAGGCCGTACTGCCGGTGTAGTGACGCTGGAAGGACATGCCGCGGGAGGCGATGCGCTCTTGGCCCTTGAGATTCGCCGTCCGCCAGGCGGCGGCATCCGGATTCTCGTAAGGTGGCGGGAACCGCTGCTCGTCGGTAGTGATGATCAGGAAGTTAGGACGCTTTCCGTGAAACGACATGGTTGATCTCCTGAAAGACGGACCGGTACCCAAATCTCCCGGATGGATACCGGCGGTACTCGAAAAGGATTGATAACGGGGAAAAAAGACAAGGTTTTATTTATAGTAGATATGCTTATCCCGAAAAACAACACCTACTCCGAAGAAGAGCGACAATATGAAAAATCCGTCCGTTTCAATGCGGACTTTCATCTTCTCCCAATCAAATACCGGAAAAAGCAAAACCCCGCCGGTAAACACCGACGGGGCTGCTGAATACCTTTGGCAACCCGAAGCGTTCGTCCTTGAGCGCCCGGGGCCTGAGAGAATCAAGGCTTCTTTTTGGAATCTTCTGGCTTTGGGGGAGCGGGTTCGGAATGGTTAAGGGCGCAGCGGTGCTCGGGGTCTTTCGAATAACACCGAGCCACGACCTTGCCATCCTTGCCGATGGTCGCGACCATGGCCGATTGAAAACGGCCCTGCAAATCCACGGTGACGGTGCCGTTCGGATGGCGTTGTTCCACCAGTCCTTCGGTCGAGGTGTTGATCAGCTCGGCCAGGCCCGCCTGGATGTCCGGCGACAGGACCGGATCTTCCACCGGCGTGCCGCGAGCGGCATCCAATTGGACGACGTACCCGCCGGATGCGGCGGCGTTGGCTTCACCTTTTTCGGCGGCTTTCGCGGCGGGTGTAGTCTGGTGTTCTTGGGTTTTCTCGGGAGCCTTTTCGGGTTTGGTCTCCGGCTCACCGGCCAGGACCTGGACCGAAAGGATCAAAAATGCCACAAGCACACATTTGAACATGGATGCCCGCCTTGAAAGCGATGGGGCCTCAGTGAGACCGGTTTTGGTGAGCACGTGGATGTCGAGAAACGGGTACGGCGACCTCGGCGGTTTTGGGCCGACGGCGTTCGGGTCCGCGCGCGGCGAAAAGTCGCCACAACCAGGAATCGCGCGGTTGCTGCAGTTGATAGACCGCATAACGGTCGGCATCTTCAGCGGTGGCTGGAACAATAAGGTGTTTCAAACTGCGAAACCAATCTTTCATCACATCAAGCCTCGTCAATCTTAAATGGAGCCATTCACGGTGCCGGGAACATGTCGATCGGCGTCAAAGGGCAAGGAACCGGGTCGCGGGATCAGGGTGTTCAGCTTCTAGGATTGGTGGAGGCCGTGATGATGCCTCGAAGGGACATTGTCATTTGAATCTTTCGTCGGGTTTGGTTCCCCAAAACTTAAACTTTTTCCCGGGAGGTGTGAAATCGCCTGTGGCATCGGGGTTTTCTCTCACACGACGCTCGTGAAGAAATGGCGCCGTCCTGAATCGAAACGCTTTCCATCCTGGGTTTTGGCGATTGGGCATCGGGGTTTCCGCGTGGAACTTCGGTGTGGGGATCGGGGTGCGGTTCACCGTCATCCCACAACCGAGACGTGATGCCCATCGACAATGGGTAGTGGTTCGACCTGGCCCTCGGGTTTCGGAACATCTGCGGTTTGTGATGGATGCGGGGGGCGTGACCTCTAGCGGAGTCAAGGTTCACGCCTGCGCCGCGACAGGTTCCCCGGTATCTTTGGAGAAAGATCGCGCCAAGAAATGGATCGACTTAGTGTTAAGGTTAGCCAAACGTTTGCATCCAAACCGGCCGCCAGTTTTGGGCTCTCCTGATAGTCTCGTGTACCGACGGCCACTCCGCAAGTCGCGGTCCCCAAGTGATTTCACCAACCCCATTCGACCTCTCGGGAGTTGTGCCATGCCGTTGTCGTTTTCGCGGTTTCCATCCTTGTTCAATAGGGCGACCCTTCTTTGCACGGCGCTATTCGCCTGTTTGGTGAGTTGTGGTCGTGGACCCGCTCCGCCGCCACCACCACCGCCTCCGCCCACGGGCACCGAGTTCGTTCGGCTGGCACCCCAGGCATGGCCCGACATGGTCGATGGCCACACGCGCGAAAGCATGTTGGCCGCATTGGCCTATCAAATGACCTGGCTGGAGCGGTCGGGCGCCGATCGACGCTGGCAGTTCGGCCAGACGACCTATTCCTCCGAGGACATGCTCGCATCGTTGACCCGTTTCCAGGAGCTGTGGCTGCGCCACTACGGGAACTGGGCCGCGTTGCGAAGCGCCCTGCAGGCCGAATTCGATCTCTACCACTGGCATTGGGACGGTCGCCCCGACATCTTGTTCACCGGCTATTACGCGCCGGTCTTCCAGGGCTCGCGACGCCTGGAGGGCATCTATCGGTATCCGCTCTACCGCAAGCCCGCCGACCTGCTGGCGATTCGCCTCGATCTCTTCGATCCCAAATTCGTGCAGCCGGGGCCGGCCATGCGGGGCGATCGGTTGATGGCACGATTGGACGGCAAGCGCCAAATCGTGCCCTACTTCTCGCGGGCCGACATCGACCAGGATCGTGTGTTGGCGGGGCGCAATCTGGAATTGGTCTACCTCGCGAGTTATTGGGACAACTTCGTGTTCCAAATTCAGGGTGGTGGTTTCGTGCAACTGCCGGACGGCGGTTACCTCAAGTTGGACTATGCCGGCAAGAACGGGCGGCCCTACGTCTCGGTGGGCAGGTTGTTGATCGAGGACGGCATCATCCCACGCGAAAACATGAGCATGCAGGCCCTGACGGCCTATTTTCGCGACAACCCCGACGACATCGCGCGCTATTGTTTCCAAAACGAGAGTTATGTGTTCTACCAAAGCGACGGGGTGACGCACCGCGATTTGCGGCCCGAATTGTTCCCACACGGATCCCTGGGGTTCCCGGTCACGACGCGGCGCAGTATCGCCACGGACAAGAAGCTGTTTCCCGGCGGTGGGCTGGCGTTCATTCGAGGCATGCAGCACCAGAGCCAGGGACCGCCACAGCCCTTTTCGGGCTTCGTGCTGGATCAGGATACCGGCGGGGCCATTCGCGAAAACCATATCGACGTCTTCATGGGTGCGGGCGACGAAGCGGAAGCCTTGGCCGGACGCCTGAAGGACAAACGAGGCGAGGTATTTTTTCTGGTGCTGAAAAAGCCCGGAAGCTGAGCGAAGCCTGCCTGCACCCGGAGTGGCTATCTCCGCGATTCCCGCATCCCAAGGAGGGAATCAGGGTGGGAGGCTGGGCTGGGGTGGTAAGCCCGCCGGGCCGACAAACCGGCACGCCATCTGCCTCGAACCTGCGGACACCTCGCATCGGTATGACCTGGTGAGGACCTGCATGTCCACACCGGCTCAGGGGGAGTCGCCGACCTTTCCCCGCTCGGGGGTGCGGTGCGGCATCGGTTCCAAGGCCAGTACCTCGACCCGATCTCCCTCGATGCGCCATTTGACGTCCCACTGGTAGAGCCGCATCGCGAATTCGCCGTCGGCCTCCTTGGCGCGATAGGCCGGTCGTGGGTCGCCGGCCAATACGTCCACGATCAGCCGATCCAGGTCGGGATAGGAATCGCCGTCGATGTGCCGAAGCTGATCCAACGCATGTTCGCTGAAGGTCACCCGAAGCCTGGGCCGCGGCGGCTCGGCCGCGAAATCGGCCAAAGCCTCGGGCAGGGCATCGGCATAGGGGATATAGGGTTTGATATCGATCACGGGTGTGCCGTCCACCATGTCGGCACCCCGAATCAACAGGCGAACCGATCCCGCTTCCTGCTGAATGTCGACCAACTCGACCACCGAGAGCCCCAACGGATTGGGCCGGTAGGGCGATCGCGTGGCGAACACTCCCTTCTTGGCGTTTCCGCCCAGGCGAGGCGGGCGCACCAGGGGCGACCAACGCGTGGCCTTGTTCTGGTGGAACACCCAGGCCACCCAAAGGTGGGAGAACGCTTCGAGGCCGCGAAAGGCATCGGGATCGTCGTAGGGTGGGTCCATTTCGATCCAGGCACGGGCATGGGGTGCCAGACCCGGTTGTCGGGGAATGCCGAACTTCTCGCGGAAACACGAGTGAACGACGCCGATCGGTTGCCACAACACCCCGGGCCTCCCGCTACGGCCGCAGGCGCGCCAGCGTCGGGGCATCGGCGCTTTCGGCCGATTCGCACAACGACATCAGGTCCAAGATGTCGTGGTTCCCGTCACCGTTGCGCTCGTAATTCTCCCGTTCGTCCGTGCCCCAGCCCGAAACCGCGACGAACAGGTCGCCGGCACCGTAGAGGCCGTTCTCGTCGAAGTCGCTGTCCAGGGTCACGAAGGTGCGGGTGGTCTGGGGGCACCCCGCGAGCGAGACGCCGAGGGTGTAGGCCCCGGCTCGAGCGGCCGTGAACTGAACGCTGGTGCCGGTGGTGGTGTCGAACTGGTGCAGACTCATGTCCGGCCCGGAGATGACCTGCCACTGCAGCGGTTCCTCACTCTCGGTCTCCGCCGACAGGGTCAGCACGTCACCCTGGCAGACATAGTGGGTTTCGGCGGCCGTGCGCGTCACGGTGTCCGAACAGTCGGCGTCCTGGCGAATCCGAATGTAGCGATCGACCGGGATGTCGGTCAGCACGGTGGGCGGTTCGCCGTTGTGCCAAATGATGCGGATCTCGTCCACGATCTCCGCATCGCCCAATCCGAAATGGGTGGGCAGCACGTGCTGGGAATAGGTGCCCACCATGAACCGGTGCTCGCGATGCTGTACGATGCCGTTGGCGGTGAGCTGAATCTTGACGTGGAAGGCATCGCGCGTCGTGCCCTTTTTGGGGTCGCCTTCCAATTCGATCGCGATCCAGTGATTGTTGGGGTTGCCCGGGTTGCGGAACAAGTCGTCGAAATTGAACAGGTCCAACTGGCCGTCCATGTCGAAATCGACCCAACTGGCGTCACCGCTGCCGCGCGGGAGCGCCCCACTCTGCAAGTGGTAGTTGCCGGTACCGTCGTTGACCAGCAAGCCCTCGGTGGCCGTGTACAGGTCCAGGTCGCCGTCGTTGTCGAAGTCACCGGCCGCGGCACCCTTGATGAAGGCGCCGGTCGTGGAAATGCTGCCCAGGGCGTCCACCTGGTCGAGTCGGATGTCGTTCGGGCCGGAGACGTTGTTCCACATTCGGTGATTGGTGTTGTTGTCGCCGATGAAGAGGTCCGGCAGGGCGTCGCCGTTGTTGTCGAAGAGAATCGCCCAGTAGGCGTCGGAACCGTTGGACATTTCGGACTCGTCCACCAGGCCGGCCGAGAGCGATACGTCTTCGAACCCGATCTCCGGGGCCTTGTTGCGGTAGACCTTGTTGTGCGGGTTCTGGCCGGGAATGGTGTTCGAGAAGCCGCAGGCCGAGGTCACCACGTCCAGGTCGCCGTCGATATCGATGTCGGCCCAGGCCAGGCCGTAGGCGTGGGAGTTCTTGTCGGCCAGACCGAAATCGTCGGGTGCGTTGATCGTGGTGGGAAAGCGCTTGATGAACGGGTTCGGGTAGTCGCTTTCGTAAAACCGGTGTGGGCCGTCTCCATCGGGCGTCTCGTGGGTGATGTAGATGTCCAACCGGCCGTCCGCGTTGTAGTCGGCCCAATTCACCGATTGGCACCACCGGGGATCGGTGAGTTGGTAGTCGGGGCCCACGTTGACGAACGGTTCGGGCAACCGGTTCTCGAGCAGAAAATCCTCGCCGGTGTTGCCGCAAAAAATATCCAGGTCGCCGTCGTTGTCGAAGTCGGCGAAGCAGGCCGCCCAGCCGCTGCCGGAAAGCGACGGAATCAATTCGTCGGCCCTCACGAACCCTTCTCCTTCGTGAATTTTGTTGAGCCACAGCCTGCGCGAGCCGTTGGTGAACAGGTCGAAATCGCCGTCACCGTCCACATCGGCCCATGAATGGCCGTGCTTGTTGTTGAAGGAAATGGTGGAGCCGGTCAGTTTCTGCTCGAACCGTTCCCATTCCTGGGCATACAGTGCGCAAAACACAAGGCTGACACACAACGCGGAACACACTCGAATAACTTTCATCATGACCTCGAGAAAAACACGATAGGTAGAAGGGCATAAGCTGTGGTTTGCCAGATATGATCAAAAAATATATGGAGCCGATCCAGCGTTCGGTTTCGTGGTGTACATGGATGGATCGGAAGGCTGGGGAGTCGCGATGACGGCCGCATCGCCCGCGGCCGTACATGGGTGATCGAAGTGGAGGTGGGTGGTGTCGGCACACCGTTGGGGATTGGAAAAACCGTTGAGAAGGCCTGGGATCGTCAGTAACAGTTGACCACCGCGGTCATGTGGCGCACATCGATGTGGGCGCCGTCGTCTTCGTTGCCCCACGGGGCGGGTTCCTGCCAATGTCCGGTCAAGGTGTGCAGATCGCCTTGATCGATGCCGGGTTGACCGTCGGAGTCCTTCCAGGTACACGCGTCCACCTGTGTCTCGAAGCGCTCCATCAGGTGGCCGTAATGGGGCGGCGCGATGTCGGCCAGGGGCAGGCCGAGACCGGTTTCGGTCCAACCCTTCTGGTGGGTCAGTTCGAAGAAGGAGCGCCGGTAGATCAGGCGCACATCGAGATCCACCTCGGCGCCCGCCTGACCCGTGTGGGGCAGTTCGAAGCGGAAGCGGTCTTGATAGGTTTCGCCCGGCATGATGCGCGTATCCTCGGCGATGCGATCGGCTTCGGTGTAGAACACCCGCTGGTTTTCGCCATCGGCCATGTTCTTGTAGAAACTCTTGCCGGGCAGACCGGCATAGAAACCCTGATCTGGATCGCCGCTGCCGCCGATGACGTCGACCACGTCGCCCGAGAGTTGGACCAGGGCCTGATCGCCGCTGTCGAAGGCTTCCACCAACAGGATCATGTTGCGGATCATCACGCCGGTGGGCACCGCGTGGCCCGCCTTGTCGTTGGTGATCGACACGTCGACGTTCAGGATGCCGCGTTCCAGGGCGACCTCGGTGTTCATGGTGACCGCGTTCTCGAGATATTCGGGCGTCGTGCCACGGATGTCGTGGTCGCGAATGGTACCCGGCGACCGTTCGACGGTGCCGAACAGGCAGAAGGTGTCGGCATCGGTCGCCGGCATGTGGCAATCCACACAGGTTCGCGCGTTTTCCTCGCCGACCACCGAACGGTAGATCTGGTATTCCGAAAAGGACGTTTCGTGGGGGACGCTGCCGGGGTCTTCGTAATCGTCGTCGGCGTCGTGGTCGGTGTTGTCCTCGTGGCAGGCGGCACAGACCCGGTCGCGCAATTGCGGGTTGTACCCGGCCCGCATGATGAAGGTGTTGTAGTCCACATCGCCCAGTAGGCCGAACTCGATGCGTTGCGGGCCGCGCAGGAAGGTGAAGGCCTCGGGAAACACGCCGGGCCAGTTGATCTTTTCGAGGTCGACGTCCAACGCGCGGTGACAGACCTCGCATTGCACCCCGTCCAGCATGTCCTGGTTGGGATTGTGGAAGTCGCCCATGCCCGCCGTTTCGATGTCGGTCAGCCAGTGGATGGGAGAGTGGCAGGCCGAGCATTCAGAGTTGGGCTTCATGTCGCGGTGTTTGCCGTCGCGCTTGTAGACGAAGCCGTTCATGCCGCCCGCGGTCGCCTGGCCGTCCAACACGTCGAAGACCCAGGCGTTCAGGCCCGTGTTCGCCATCGGCGATCCGCGCCACTGGTCGTACTGGTCGGGATGACATGTTTGGCACTCGGTGGGTGCGTTCAAGGCGTGGTCGGGGGTGACGGTCAGATCGACGGGTTCCAGTTCGAACAGAATGCCCGTCGTGTCGTCTTTGCCGTTGATCAACACGGTGCCGTTGTAATAAGTGTGGGCTCCGGCCGCCAGGAAAAAGGGAAATTCGGTGGTGTCTTCGAGGCGGAAGAAACCACCGTCGTCGGTCAGCACGGTGGCGGCACGACCCTGAATGCGGATTTGGGCGTTGGCGATCGGTGCCTGGGTGGCGCTGTCAACGACGGTTCCTTGGAGTTGTGCGAAAAGTGGCGAAAATGTGGGAGAGAAAAATAGAGTAGGGAGTAAAAAAACGATACGAGTCAACTTCACGTGAAAAATCCTCGCGTTGGACGGTTTCAGGACGGCACATCATCGGCGCTTCCTTGATGAAGAGGGTCCCTAAGTATAACCGCAAGCGCCGATTATGACCAGATTTGACCTGAATGGAATGTCCCTTCCCACAACGGTTTGTGTTCGGTTTTTCGACGTTTCCGGATCCACCACCGCCCATGGCTCGAGGCGACCCGATCAGGCGTGTTCCCGCCGAATGCGGGCGAGGTAGGTTCTGGCGACCCGTTCCGGCCGCTCGCGCATGTTGGTCGGCGCCACCGTCAGCTTGGCCCGCAACGCCGCGTAGAGATCGGCCGCGGACGACAGGGACTCGGCCAGGTCGTCGAAGGTGACCGAGGTCGGTACCGTGGTCAGGAACGCCGCCACCCGATCGGGTTGGTCTTGCTCCAACCGGCGCACGCCGCGCGGCAATTGGCCGTCGACCACCTTGCTGAGCGGGCCCAGCACCTGGACCCGTAGGAACGCCAACATGTCCAGCACTTCGAAAAACTCACCGCGACCCAGCTTGGTCGCCCCGTAGTGGACCCAGGTCCAGATGCGGGCCTCCACCCATTCCGCATCGTAGGGCGGGAACCGGCCGGGATGGGCCGCCACGGTTTCGCTCAGCAATCCGTCGCGTTCCCAGAGAATGACGGGATCTTCGACCCGATCGGTGAAATCGGTCAGGTTCACGAACTTCAGGTCCACGTGCAGCGGGTGGTCGCCGTAAAGGCAGATCAACAGTCGTGGTTCGCCCACGTGCTCGCCGGTGAAGGCGTTGACCAGGTCGCCCAGTTCCTCGGCGAATTGGAATCGCCGTTCGAAGAGCTCGGCATAGGCCGCGTCTTTGGCGACCACCACCAGGTCGATGTCGGAATAGGGGTCGAGCCGTTTTTCGATGAAGGAGCCGCCAGCCGCCACGCCCGCCAGGGTCGGTTCGGAGCGCATGCGGGGCAGTGCGGTAGCCAAAAAGGTTTCGATGGGTTCCGGTAGTTGGAATGTTTGATCCATGGTGTGGCCTTTTTGCTGCCATCCTGCTCAATTTGCAGCCACATGTCCACTAAAAACACGAAAGGACACGAAAAAGACACGCCCGGCATGGCCCGCCCAATGATGCCCCGTTTACCTTCGAGGGGTTCGAGCGAAGGACTTGCTGAATCCATTTCTATGTTTTTCATTTCAGAATGTTCCTTGATCGGGCACGACGTTGTGTCATCCTCGCGAACCGCAGGGGGTTCTTTCCCGGGAACCAAACACGATCCGGAAGGCTTGGAGAATAAGGGAACGGTGGGTCCCGCCCCGTGGTGGTTCGCGATCGACATTTCCCGTTTGCCCACGAATCATTCGGGTAGACACGAATAGACCGGACCCATGGGTGGCGCACGACAGGTGTTTTGGGAAGAGATCGAATTGTTAGTTAAAAAAGCACTATTACTTATGTAGATGTATTGGTCGTCTTGAACCAAGTGGGTTTGGGTTCGGTTCCGGGAAAAACTACGCAACAGGTCTCGAACGGAATGGCCGTGTTTGAATCCGTGTGGATCTGTGTGATCCGTGGACAAATCATCAAATGTCGCCAGTGACCGGAAGCCACACGGGAATCGAATCCGTAGGCCTTTCGGGCAACGATCCAGTTCTCGGATCAACCACGCTGAGAAACAGAAGAATGTGTTCCTGAAACCCATCGACGAAGTGATTGGCTCACTGGGCAGGCCCTACCGGGAGGATCTTTTTCGTGTTTTTTTCGTGTATTTAGTGGACTGGAGACTAGGCGCTCAGCGAGCAGGATCGGCATTCTCCGACCGGAGCACGGGCTCGCGCGGAACCGATTTGTCCCGACCCAGCCAGGCGAAGAGGAGCGCCATCGCGAAGGGAACCAGTCGCTCCGGCCACTTGCCTGGCGGTTGGGTTTCCAGGCCATTGAAAAAGACCGTCAGAAAGAAGCCCGCGGCCAGCGAGGCCAAGAGCCACTGATGGCGGATGCGGTAACCCGCCACCTTGACGATCAGCGCCGGCCCGAAGGCCGAACCCAACGCCGACCAGGCGAACAGCACGCGCGAGAAGATCTTTTCCGGTGCGAACAGCGCCAACATCACCGACACCAGGCAGATTCCCGTGACCGCGGTTCGCGAGATCCAAATCGATTCCGTTTCGGCCCGTTCTTGGCGGAGATCGTGGGATAGGGAAGAGGAGGCCACCAGGAGCTGACTGTCGGCCGTCGACATGATCGCCGAGAGAATCGCCGCGATCATCACTCCGGCGATGGCCGGTGGAAACAGGTTGTTGGCGATGCTGAACAGGATCTGTTCGTTGTTGTCGGTGACGGGAAACAGGGCGCGGCCGCACCAGCCCACCACCAGCATGCCCAAAAACACGATGGTACCCCAGCTCAAGGCGATCACCTTGGCCTTGTTGAGGGCGGCCTCGTCGCGCAGGGCCATGAAACGGTTCACCACGTGCGGCTGGCCCGGGTATCCCATGCCGATGCCCAAGGTCCCGGCGACAAAGCCGACCGCGGCAAAACCCGCGTTGGGACCCACTAGGCTGAAATAATTTTCCGGTTGGGATTGGCCGAGCGTCCGCCACAGTTCGGCGGGACCACCCACTTCCCACAACGCCATGATGGGCAGCACCAGGGCACTGGTCACCATCAAGAGACCCTGCAGCGTGTCGGTGATGCTGACCGCCCAAAATCCGCCGAGGAGGGTGTAGAACAGGATGATGGCGCCGCCGATCAGGATGCTGGTCTGGATGTCGAGCCCGAAGGTGGTGGCGAAGGTGTCGCCCGAGGCCTGGAACTGGCTGGCGATGTAGAAGGAAAACGAGAACACGATGATGAGCGTCGAGAAGGTGCTGGTCATCTGGCGTTTGGGATTGTCGGCACCCACCAACCATTCGGTCAGCGTGATGGTGTTGTCGGCGAGGCTCAGGCGGCGCAGGCGCGGCGCCAGCCAGAGCCAGTTGAACAGGTAGCCCGAGAGCACGGCGGGGAAAAGCCAGAACGCACTGAATCCCCAGGCGTAGGCCGCACCGCTGACGCCCAGCAGGGACCAGGCGGAGGAGGAGCTGGCGGACGCGCTGATGGCGGCCACCCAAGGGCCGAGACCCCTGCCCGCCAAGTAGAAATCGGCCGTACTGCGCGTGCGTCGATTGGCCCAGACACCAATCGCGATCAGAACCAATTTATAAAGGATCAGAGTGCCCAATACGGCTTGTTCTCGGCTCATCTATGGGGAACCTCGGTGTATCGAAAGCGCTGAATCTGCAGCTTTGTGCACACTCTACCACGAGCACCGGGCAAAAGGGACGGTGGCGGCGGGGGTAGCGTCCCTTGGCGAGGGATCGGGCGGTGGCCCACTTTCGGGAGACAACCCGGGTTTCCCGGCGACCCGGGTGTGGCGTGGCCGCCGGCCTCGAGAATCGGTGCTGCGGATGGTATGGGATTCCGGTACACTGATGCCCGCGAGGAGGCGATCGTGACCGTTTCCATAGATCGAGTGCGCGACCGAGATCGACTGATCGCGTGCCTGGCCGGAGGCGCCGAGGCCAAGTACCTGTTCTTCTGGGGCCACACGCCGCCACGAGACGGGTCGGTCGGCAAGGCGTGTTTCAGCCAATGGTGGCACACCGGTTTCCACCTCGATGGCGTGCACTATCGAACCGCGGAACACTGGATGATGGCCCAAAAAGCGGTGCTGTTCGGCGACGATGCCCAATGGCGACGAATCCTCGCGGCCGGCCATCCCCGCGACGCCAAAATGCTGGGTCGCGAGGTCGCCGGTTTCGATCAGCAGACCTGGGATGCGGCCTGTTTCGACATCGTGGTCCGCGGCAATGTGGCCAAATTCTCCCAGAACGCCGTCGAAGGCGCCTTTCTCTTGGGGACGGGCCACCGCGTATTGGTGGAAGCGAGTCCCCAGGACCGAATTTGGGGTATCGGTTTGAGCGAACGCGACGAGGCCGCCCGCCACCCCGAAACCTGGCGCGGCCAGAATCTTTTGGGATTCGCGCTGATGGAAGTTCGGGCCAGATTGCGCTCCGGAGTTAAGTAGAATTTATCGTTCGCCCGATGTAAAAAGGGAATCATTTACCAAGGGACCCGGTTCGCCCAAACAGAACCAAACGCCACGGAAGACCATCAGCAAAACGGGCTGGTACCTGTAGATTTCCATTTTCTTTTCCATAGTGGAACACAGCGGCCAGTCGCCAACGGTAATCGGAGAAAATGGGGGAGGCCTGGTTTGGCACGATTTGGAATGCGTGGTTGGATCTTTTTATGGGCTGTGTTTCAGGCAGCGACATGTTTGTGGGCGGCGAGTCCCGCCGCGCCGATCGAGGTGACCCTGAAACAGCCGGACGGCACGGCCTTCGTGGCACGATCGCGCGGCAACTATTACGTCAGTTGGATGGAAACGCTGGACGGTCACACGATCGTCAAGGAAAAGGACACCTGGTACTACGCGGAAAAGGCCCTCGACGGCAGCCTGCGCGCCACGCGTTCGGTGGTGGGCAGTCTTCCGGCCACCGAGCTCTCTCGCCTGCCGCGGCACCTGCGGCCCGCGCCCACCGAGCGGGAGGAGCCCTGGGCGGTCGTCCGCCGAGGGGCCACGACCCAGCCGATCCTGGTGCTGCTGGTCTCTTTTTCGAATCGGTCCTTTACCTACAGCGTCAGTGATTTCGAGTCGGCTATTTTCGGCGCGACCGGCAGCGTCAAGGAATTCTTCCTCGAGAATTCCTACAACAACTTCACGGTCACCCCGGCAAGCGAAACCCAGGGGACCAGCAACGACGGCATGATTTCGGTGACCCTGGGCTACAACCACCCCAACCCGGGGCAGACGACCAGCACGTCGCGCACGATCGCCATCGATGCGGTCACCGCCGCCAACAGCTTCATCGACTACAGTTCGTTCGACACCGATGCCGACGGCGCGGTCAGCGCCTCGGAACTCTCGATCGTCTTGATCCTGGCCGGTTACGAGAACTCGTTCGGCGGCGCCTCTTCGCCGACGCCGCGCGTGTGGGGCCACAAGTCTTCCTTCAGCACCACGACCCTGGACTCGGTCGACCTGTCTCCCTACACCATGTTCGGCGAGATTCACGAAGTGGGCGCCACCAGCCGGCGCGCCACCATCGGGATCATGTGCCACGAGTTGGGCCACCTCATGTTCGGCCTGCCCGACCTGTACGACATCACCGGCGGCTCCGAGGGGATCGGCGACTGGGGCCTGATGGGCAGCGGAAGCTGGAACCAGACCGGCGGCGCCTCGGGCGACACGCCGGCCCACCTGATGGCCTGGTGCAAGGAACAGGTGGATTTCCTCACGCCGACGGTCGTGACCAGTTCCCAGACAAGCGTGAGCCTGAACTCGCTCGAGGGCAGCGCTGACGCGCGCCGCATCAACCTGGATCCCTACAAGGTGCGCGAGTACTTCCTCATCGCGGCGCGCCACCGCACCGACTACGACGGCGGCCTGCCCGGTGACGGCGTCATGGTCTGGCACATCGATCCCTCGCAAACCACCAATGCCGACGAGAACCGCAAACTGGTGGATTTGGAAGAAGCGGACGGCCTGGCCGAACTGGACAGCGAGACGGACCAGGGCGACACGGGCGATCCCTATCCGGGCTCGACGAACAACACCACCTTCAACGATTCGTCCAACCCGAATTCGAAGGACAACGACGGCACCGCCACCAATGTGGCGCTCACCAATTTCGCCGCTTCCAAACGCGCGGCCTTCACCCTCGATATCGATCCGGGTTCGGTGGCCGACTACAACCACGTGCGTTATGACGACACGACCAGCATTTCGGGCGTCGGCTTCGGCAGCAACACCGCCTTTACCGCGCTCAATGTCGAGAACACGACCGGCCACGACACGCTCGACGGTTTCGAAGTCTTCATTCGCGAAGGGCCGGCCACCGTGGATTTTTACTTCTACACCTCGTTTGCCGGTTCTTCGGTCAGCGGCCTGATCCACTCCGAGACCGGCTTCGCCGCCACCGCAGGCTGGAACCGGTTCATGCTCGCCACGCCGCAGTCTTTTCCCGACGGTGCGACGCGGGCCATGGTGCTCCGCATCAACGACACCGGCACCACCTTCCCGGCGGCCGTGGACGGCGCAGGCCCGTTTTCGGGTCGCTCCTACATTTCCGGTTCCCAGACTTCGGGTTATTCTTCGTTGTCCAACTTCGGCGACCTGGCCCAGATCGTCCTGCTCTCCTCGGCCTGTTCGGCGCCCGCCATCAGCTCCCAACCGAGCAGCCAAGCGGCCTGCTCGGGCGACAACGTGACCTTCAGCGTGACGGCCACGGGCGACAGCCTCGGTTATCAGTGGCGAAAAAACGGTGTGGATATCGGTGGCGCCACCAGCAGCAGCTACATGCTCAGCTCGGTATCGGGTTCCGATGCCGCGACCTACACCTGCGTGATCACCAACGCCTGCGATTCGGTGACCTCCAACGGCGCGGTCCTTTCGTTGAACACCGATACTTCGGTCGATACGAATCCCTCGAACCAGAACGTGTGCAGCGGCGACAACGCCAGCTTTACGGTGACCGCCAGCGGTACCAGCCTGACCTACCAGTGGCGCAAAGGTGGGGTCGACATCGGCGGGGCCACCTCGGCGACCTATTCGATCACCGGTGTGGACGCGGGTGACGCGGGCAGCTACGACTGTGTCGTCACCGGTGCCTGCGGCAGCCAGACCTCCACCGCCGCGACGCTGTCGTTGATCGCCGATACCGCGATCACCAACCAACCCTCGGGCACGACCGTGTGTCCCGGCGACGATCCCACCCTGATGGTGGTGGCCACGGGCAGCAACGTGACCTACCAATGGCGCAAAGGCGGGGTCAACATCGGTGGGGCCACCTCGGCTTCCTACGCGATCGTCGATGCCGAGGCCGGCGATGCGGGCTCATATGACGTCGTGGTCGCCGGGGATTGCGGCTCGGTCACTTCCAATGCCGTGAATCTCGTCGTCGACGAAGCACCGGCCATCAACAGCCAGCCCCAGGCCGTGACCGTATGCCCGGGCGACAACACCAGCTTCAGCGTGACCGCGACCGGTACCGGCTTGACCTATCAGTGGCGTTTGGGCGGGGTCGACATCGGCGGGGCCACCTCGGCGACCTATTCGATCACGGGCGCAGACGCCGGGGACGTGGGCAGTTACGACTGTGTCATCACCGGAACTTGTGGATCGGTTACCTCCAACGCGGTGAACCTCAACTTGAACGAGGCCACGGCGATCTCGGCGCATCCCGGTAGCGGCAGCGTCTGCGAAGGCGCCAACACCACCCTGACCATCACCGCCACGGGCACGAGCCTGAGCTACCAGTGGCGCCTGAACGGCATCAACATCGGCGGGGCCAACGCGGCAAGCTACTCGATCGTCGGCGCCGGTTCCGGTGATGCCGGCACCTATGACTGCGTGGTCACGGGCGCCTGTAGCTCCTTGATTTCCAACGGGGCCAGTATCGCCGTCGACGATCTCACCGCGATCACCGGGCAGCCCCAGGCGAGCGTGGTCTGCGCCGGCGACAATACCAGTTTCAGTGTGACCGCGACCGGCACGGGATTGACCTATCAGTGGCGCAAGGACAGTGTCGACATCGGCGGGGCCACCTCGGCGACCTATTCGATCACGGGCGCGGACACCGGCGATGCGGCCAACTACGACTGCGTGGTCACGGGCGCCTGTGGCAGCCAGACCTCCAACGTCGCCAGCCTGACCGTGAACGAAGCGACGGCGATTTCGGCCCAGCCCAACGGCGCCGTGCTCTGTGAAGGCGACGACACCACGCTCACGGTAACCGCCAACGGCACCAGTCTGACGTACCAGTGGCGCCTGAACGGGGCGAACATTTCCGGCGCCACCAGTGCCAGCTACGCGATCACGGGCGCGGACGCCGGCGATGCGGGCAATTACGACTGCGTGGTCACCGGATCCTGCGGTACCGCCACCTCCAGCGTGGCCGCCGTGACCGTCAATCCGACGACGGCCATTTCGACCCAACCCCAGGCGCAAACGCTTTGCGAGGGCGATACGGCCCTGTTCACCGTGGTCGCGACCGGTTCCGGCCTGAGCTACCAGTGGCGCAAGGACGGCACCAATATCGCCGGCCAGACGGCCTCGACGCTGAGTATCGCCAATCTCGACGCCAACGATGCGGCCAATTACGACTGCGTGATCGACGGCGACTGCGGCAACGTGACCTCCAATGCCGTCGCGCTACAGATCACCGATTCCGTCGACATCACCCAACAACCGGGGGCATTGGTCCGCTGCGAAGGGGAGACCGCCATCTTCACCGTGGCCGCGACCGGTGCCAGCAGCTTCCAATGGCGTTTGGGCGGCGTCAATATCGCCGGTGCCACCTCGGCGACCCTGACCATCGACCCGGTCGCGCTCGCCGATGCGGGCAGTTACGACTGCGTGGTCACGGGTTCCTGCGGCACCCAGGCCTCCGGCTCGGCCAGCTTGACGGTGAACCAGGCCCTGGCGATCGCCAACCAGCCATCGGGTGCCACCGTTTGCCTGGGCGATCCCATCCAGCTCTCGGTCACGGCTTCCGGCGACGGGCTCACCTACCAATGGTTCAAGGACGCCCAGGCGTTGAACGGCGAGACCGGTGCGACGCTGTCCATCGCCGGCGCGGTTGCCGACGATGCGGGCTCCTACTTCTGCCGCCTGACGGGAACCTGCGGCACCTTGGACAGCCAGGCCGCGGCCGTGAACGTGGTCGAAGCTACCCAGATCACCGATCAGCCCGATGCCGTGCAGATCTGTGCCGGAGCGTCGGCGACCTTCACGGTCGTCGCCGAGGGCGCGGGTCTCGGTTACCAATGGCGCAAGGACGGCGCCGATCTGCCAGGTGAGACGGGCGCCTCCCTGGTACTCGATGACGTGCAAGCCGCCGACGCGGGAGCCTATACCTGCGTCATCACCGGCTCCTGCGGCGATCCGATCACCAGCGCGACCGCGAACCTGAGCCTGCGTCCCGATACCGCGATCGACACCCAGCCGATCGGCGAAGTCGCCTGTATTGGCGACGACGTGCAGTTCGACGTCGGTGCGAGCGGTGAGGGCCTGACCTACCAGTGGCGCAAGAATGGTCAGGACATCGTCGGTGCGACCAACACGACCCTGATCCTGAACGACGTCGGCAACGATGATGCCGCCACCTATACCTGTGTGGTCGACGGGGATTGCGGCCCCGCCGTCACCTCGAGCGGCGCTTCGCTCCTGATCTCGCCCGACACCCAGATCACCAGCCAGCCGGCCGACGTATCCTCCTGCGATGGCGGCACGGCTCAGTTCACCGTTGCGGCCGATGGCAGTGCCCTGACCTACCAATGGCGTCTGGACGGCCTGGACCTGCCGGGAGAAACGTCGGCCTCTCTGGTCCTGCAAAACCTCGGCAGCGGCGACGAAGGCCTCTACGATTGCGTCGTCGACGGTGGGTGTGGACCCCAGGTCGTGTCCGATTCGGCGTCGCTCACCCTGGACGGTGTCTTCGAGCTGCGCGTGGCGCCGGGAAGCACGGCCCAGGGCCTGGCCCCGTTGACCTTGACGGCCGATGTGGGCTGCTCTGTCGGCGTGCCGACTTTCGAGTGGTACGACCACGTATCCAACACGCTGGTGGGCACCGAGGCGGCGCTGGTGCTCGACCCGGTCCTCACCGAAACGGCCGTTTTCCGCATCGAAGTGACCGACAGCGGCACTTCGGAATCCTTGGTGGGGCTGGTCACCGTCCTGGTCCACCCGGGGAGCACGGACCTGAACGGCGACGGCTTCAACAATGTCGAAGATCTGTTCCTGCTGCTGCCCGATTGGCGCCGGGAATCGGAATTCAACGCGACGGGAGATGCGTTGATCGATGTCCGCGACCTGATGTACATCAACCTCGGACCCTGATTGCGGGCCCCGTCTCTTCGTTTCGAACGAGGCGGGGCGCTTCCTATCCCTTGCGGACGCCCAGCGTCTGGGCTTTCTGGTAGAGGTAGGTGCGCTGGATCTCCAGGAGTTTGGCGGCTTCGGTGTAGTTGTAGTCGGTGCGCCGCAGGATGCGCTCGATGTACTCTTTCTCGCACTGCGCCCGAAATTGGCGCAGCGGCATGATTCGGTTGTTGATGTTCAGCGCCAGGAACCCGGTCTCGAGATTGCTCTCGCCGCGAATGATGTCGGAAGGCAGATCGTCGGTGTCGATGGGATCTCCGCCCAATATCACGAGCCGTTCTGCTAAGTTCTTTAATTCGCGAACATTACCTGGCCAGTGGTAGCGTTTGAGAATATCGGTGACAGCCGGGGCGACCCCTTTCTGGCGAATGCCGTTGCGGCGACAGTAGTGGGCCGTGAACCAGGTGAACAACATCGCGATGTCGTCGCCCCGCTGTCGCAGCGGTGGGATCTCCAGCGGCAGGGTGTTCAGTCGGAAATAGAGGTCTTCCCGAAAGGTGCCCTCGCCGATCAGCTCTTCGAGGCTTCGGTGGGTGGCCGCCACGATGCGGACGTCGACGCGGCGATCGCGGGTGTCGCCCAGCCTCCGCACCTGGCCGTCCTCCAGCACGCGCAACAGGCGCGCTTGCAGCCCCAACTCCATGTCGCCGATCTCGTCGAGGAACAGGGTGCCGCCGTGGGCCAGCTCGAAGAGCCCGGCCTTGTCCGTGCGGGCGTCGGTGAAGGCGCCGCGCACGTGACCGAACAGTTCGTCCTCGATCAGGTTCATCGGAATCGCGGCGCAGTTGATTTTGACGAAGGGTCCGTCCGCCCGCTTGCTGGCACGATGGACCCAATTGGCCACCAGCTCCTTGCCCGTGCCCGATTCGCCGCGAATCAGGACCCGCCCTTCGGTCGGCCCCACTTTGGCGCATTGGTCCTTCAGCCGTTTCATCGGGAGGGAATCACCGAGGAGCAGGCTTCCCTCGGAAAGGCGCGCCTCCAGTTCCACCAGTTTGCTCTTGAGCGCGTGGTGGTCCAGGCAATTCCGGACCGAGCGCAGCAGCCGCTCGCGGGAGACGGGCTTCTCGATGAAGTCGTAGACGCCCAGCCTCAGCGCCTCCACGGTTTCGCTGATCGATGCCTCGCCCGACACCACGATGGTCGGGGGTAGGCGCTGCTTCGCGTCCAATTCCCGAATGAAGTCGACGCCGCTCTTGCCGCCGAGCCGGATATCCAACAGCATCAGGTCGGGGACGCGGCCCTGCGCGAGACGCGATTCGGCCTCCTCCGCGCTGGCCACGCCGGTGGCTTCGTACCGCCCGGATTTCTGCAGGTGGAACAGCAGGTTTGCGCGGATTTTATCGTGATCTTCGACGACGAGAATTTGGGGCATGAGGGCCTCCTGGGAAGATTGTTTGGTGTGGAGCACGTGACCGGGCGTGGATTTGATTTACAACCACAGAGTCGCCGCCCAGGCCGGGGGCCGGATTGCCGGACCACCGGGTTTCAAGTGGGTAACTAATCGAAGCGAATCGTTTGGGAGTTCCCGCATTTGTGAGAGGGGCGTCGTTGCAGTAAGTTGGCCCGCCGGGCCGACATTTTTCGACGAACTCCCTGCACATCCGCCTTTTTAGGTTTTTATCTTTATCTTCGAGCTTTACAGAGTTTGTTACATAAGAGAGTCGTTGCACAGGCCTGGGGCCGGACTGCCGGTGGTCGGAATTTCGATGGTCCGGCACACTGGCCGTGCCCGCCGCACATTCGAACGCCGACTGTTCTATCGCGCCGACCCTCGACAACTCGGGTGAAACTCCTCGCATGGATTGCTTCGACAAGTTCATCGGGCCGATGAACCTACCGGGCACGACGCATCTCTTCATCGGTCGGGCACCCCGGCGACTCCGTGGTCTTTCTTGATGACTCATGTACCTTGCTCCTCCTCGGTTTGGTTGGTGGGTATGCTTTCCGCCAGAGGGAAGACCAACCGGAACTCCGTCCCCTCCGGACCGGATGCGTGCAACCGCAGATCACCTCCGTGATCCAGCATGATCTTGCGCGAAATGGCCAGGCCGAGGCCCATCCCATCGCCGGCCGGTCGGGTCGTTTGATAGGGTTCGAACAGCCGATCCGCGATCGAGCCGTCGACACCCGGCCCGTCGTCGATCACGGAGACCTGGAGATCGCCGAAGGTGACGTGAAGGTCGAAACGCACGCCGCCCCGCTCGGGCTCCATGGCCAGCGAGGCGTTGTTGCACAGGTTCACCAACACCTGGCGGATCATTTCGCGATCGAAGGCCGCGACCTGGGGCGCCACGGGGCGGTCGAAGTGCAGGCTCAGGTTGCGCCAACTGGTGGCGAAGAGATCGGCGTAATCGGCCAGATAGGCCGCCAGGTCGTGGCGTTCGAGCAGGGGTTTGCGGATCTTCCCGAACGAGGTGAACGCCTGGGTGAATCGCTTGAGCCGTTCCAACTCCTCGAGAATCGAATGGGTGGCGCGTTCCAGCTCGGCCGGCCAGGCCTCGGCCGGTTCCTCGATCAGGGTCGCCAGGCGTTCGACCTCCATCGAAGCGGCCGTCAAGGGGGTGCGCATCTCGTGGGCGTGCCGTCGCGAGGCTTCCTGCCAGGACGATAAATGTTTCAGGCTGCGCAACTGCTCCTGTTGGCGCGAGAGGAAGCGCGAGGTCTGTTCGATCTTGGTGCCGATTTCGCGGAAAATACCCGAGGCGCGGCCGTGTAGGCGAATGTCCGCCTTGCCCGACGCCAGTTCCGCGAGGGGCTGGTCCAACGCTTTCAGTTGCGTGTGGGTGTGCCTGCGCCACAGCCATTGCAGCGCCACCGAAAGAAAGAGAATCGCGGCCAGCGTGCCGCCCAACAGCATTTCCCAGTTGCGGGTCATTTCGTCGCGATTGTGTTCCAGGATCAGAAGGTTCTGCCGGAGGCGGGTCAACTCGTCGAATTTGGCGCGATAGCGTTCGGTTTCCTCCGGGTTCAGTCGCGAGAGGGTGCGTTGGTCGTCCGCGGCTTCCAAAAGGGCCGTGCGAATATCCGGATGAATGGCGAGATTCACCCAGAATCGCGAAACCTGACGCTCGAAAAACAGAAAAAGCAGGACTGCCACGCAGACCATCAACGCCATCGATAGAAATGTTCCGCGGTAAGGCAAGGGGACCTCCGTTGCGATCGTCCCGGACGGTATCGATCATCGGGTGGCCGGGATTCGGTAACGAGGAGCAAGTCGAATACCAGCCCACACACGAGCTGAAATTGTTGAAAACAAACATGTTCTTCCTGAGAAGAATTCGACGCTTCGGAAAGATCATACACTCTTTGTATGATAATTCAGACAAACAAAACAAAATTCGGAACATCGAGTCGCCAAAACCGGCGGAGTGGGGAAGCGGTAGGTGAGAGGCTCATTCCGGGCGGTGCTTCGATGCAACGGAGCTCGCTGAGGATCCGCCAAGCGGTGCCGGTCGCAGCGACGGTAGCGCGACCACGGTCCGGTAGGCGTCGTGCTTGGGCTAACCACCTGCGGGCATGAGTATTGCGAAGGCCGAGAGCGGCATCCCGTAGTCGAGTACCGGGTGCCGCCACGGCCCAGGCAATGGTGTTCCGCCGGTTCTGGCAGGGCACCGGTTGCGATGTTACAATCGTCTGCCGATCGCGACACCCACGTCGAAGTGTTGCAAATCTGGAGGTTTCCCATTGATTGCACGGATGGCATTTCGCTCGAAAGCAGAAATCCGGGAGCCCGACTCATCCTCGGCATCGTGCCGACACGCCGGCGCATCCAGGACATGGCCAAGGCTCGCGCGGCTCGGGTTCCTGCTTCTGGTGCTGAGTATCGGTTTGGTTTCGGCCTTCCCAGGAGATGATCTCCCGCCGTCGACGGCGTCAGAGGTCGATCTGTATCGAGGAGAGAAGGTATCCGGAGACCACGAGGCTTTTCAGCGCGTCGCTCGGCGATTACAGGCTGTTCGCGTGCTTCGGGCCCACTTCGATCAAACCAAGAAAATAACGGCCTTGCGGCGCCCCCTGCTGTCCAGTGGGCGGTTTCTGTTCTCGGCCGATCACGGCCTGTACTGGCACACCATCAAGCCCTTCGACAGCCTCTTTCTCGTCACCCAATCGGGGATCACCCAGCGCGAGGACGGTGAGACCACCTTGAACATCGCCGCTTCCGAGCAGCCCATCGTGCACGGTTTCACCGAGATCTTTCTCGCCCTGTTCGGGGGGGACACCTCGGCGCTGCAGCGTTCGTTCGATCTCTATTTTCAAGGGGACCAGGAGCATTGGACGCTTGGATTGAAGCCCAAGGACCGCGTCATGAAACGGCTCATCGATCACATCACCTTACGTGGTGTGGATACCGTTGCGCGCATCGATTTTCACGAGACCTCGGGTGATGTGACGCAAATCAGCTTGTCCGATGTGCAAACCGAACCGCCGCAGCTCACGGAGGCCGAACTCGACCTGTTTGGACTCCAAGAGGAGATGCCCCGACGGTGAAAACGCGCTTTTGGATTTGGAACGCGATCGTCCTCCTGCTGGTTGCGGCGCTGGTGGGCTCGATTCTGCGGGGCGTGCGCATCGAAACCAATATTTTGGCCCTGCTGCCCGCGACCGAGCAGGACCCCGTCGTGGAACAAGCGTTGCGCACCTATGCCGAGCACGTGGGGCGTACCCTGGTGGTGCTGGTTGGCCACGAACGCGAGCGGACGGCCCGGGCCGCAGCTACGTTGTTGGCGGATGAACTGGCTGGAACCGAGGGCATCGCCGAGCTGACCTTTCGGATCGACGAGGATCTGGAGCGCGCCTTTTTCGAACTATATTTTCCCTATCGCTTCGGCCTGTTGGACGGTCAGGCGCACACCTGGCTGACGGCCGCACCGCCGCAAACCGGGCGCCTGTTGCGCCGCGCCGAGCGCGCTCTGTATTCACCGCTCTCCAGCGCCTGGTCGCGTCTCCTGGAAGACGATCCGCTGTTGTTTCTGCCCCATTTCTGGCAGGCATTGCCGCGTCCGCCAGGTTCGTTCACACTGGACGACGGCTTGCTGCGCGGCACTCACGAAGGCAGAACCTACTACCTCATGACGGCCAATTTGGACGGCAGCGCCTTTTCACGCAGGATCCAGCAGGATGTATCGGGTGCGCTCGACGACCTGCGCCGGCGCGTGACCTCCGAACACCCGGGTAGCGACATCCTGGCCACGGGGGTCGTGCTCTACGCAGCCGATGGCGCCGCATCCGCAGAATCCGAGGTGTCCACCATCGGCGTCGGCTCGCTATTGGGCGTCGTGCTTTTGGTCTTGTTGATCTTCCGTTCGGGTCGCCCCATTTTGTTGTCCCTGCTGCCGATCGCGGTGGGGCTGCTGACCGCCTTTGTCGCCTGTTTCGCCGTATTCGGCGAGATTCACATGCTGACGCTGGGTTTCGGTGCCAGCCTGATCGGCATTTGCATCGATTATTCGTTCCACTTTTTCGCCGAACAACTGACCGCGGAAGATCCCTGGACGCCGGCCAAGGGGTTGCGCCACATCTTTCCCGGGATCACCTTGGGCGCGGTCACCAGCGTCTTGGGCTATCTGGGGCTCTTTGTGGCACCCTTTCCCGGCCTGCGCCAAATGGCGCTTTTCTCGTCGGTCGGCCTGATCGCCGCCTACCTCACGGTCGTGTGTTGGTTCCCCGCGATGGCGTCGCCACAACCGGGTTTCCGCCGCCCCTGGCTGTGGTACCGCTGTCGAGACTTCCTGGATGGCTGGCAGCGATTGCGCGGCCGCCGGGGTCCGAGGGTGCTTCTCGTGGCGCTGGTACCTGTCGCGTTGATCGCCTCCTTTTCCCTCACGCCGAACGACGACATTCGCATCCTGCAACAGCCTTCCTCGGCGTTGCGGCACCAGGAAGGGGTGATTCGCACGCTGAGTGGCGGGGTCGACACCAGCCGATTCTTGGTCGTGCGCGGTGCGACGCCCGAAGAAGTCCTGCAACGCGAGGAAACCCTGCAACCGGATTTACAACGGCTGGTGGCCGAGGGTGCCCTGGGTCACGCCCAGGGGATCACCACCCGGGTGCCTTCCGCGCGACGTCAAAACGAGAACCTGGATCTCCTGCGGCAAGCCCTGTTTGCCGGGGAAGGGGAGCCGGAGGCGATCACGCCACTGGCGGCGTTCACCGAGCGCATGGGTTTCGACCCGGCGGTGGCCGACGGTGTGAAGCACGCCCTTTTCACCCGGGAACCCGAGCTTCTGACGGTGGAGGCATGGCTGGCGAGCCCGGCATCCAAGGCGATGCGGCACCTTTGGCTGGGAGAGATCGAGGATGCCCACGCCGCCGTGGTGTTCTTGAGCGATGTGCACGATGACGCGGCGCTGGCGAAGCTGGAGGCCCGCCGCGAAGGGGTCGCCTACGTGGACAAGGTGCGCGATACCAACAACTTGTTCCAGCGATACCGGGTCCTGGCCACACGGCTGGTGACCCTTTCCTACGTGGCGATCTGGCTCCTGTTGATGTGGCGCTACGGTCTGGCCTACGGATCCCGGGTCATGTTGCCGCCGGTATTGGCCGCGTTGGCGACGTTGGCGATCATGGCGATCGCGGGCAAGACCCTCAACCTGTTTGGGGTTCTGGCCTTGTTGCTGGTGCTGGGCATCGGCGTCGACTACACCATCTTTTTCGCCGAATCCAGAAAGGAACACACCACGACCATGATGGCCATCTTCCTGTCCGCCTGCACGACCGTGCTTTCCTTCGGGCTCCTGGCCCTGAGCCGCACGCCGGTATTGCACCTGTTCGGTTGGGTGGTATGGTGCGGGATCATGTGGGCGTTGCTGTTGGCGCCACTCGCGGGAGGTCGGAAATCACCATGAACGCCTCACGAGGAAGGTACCGATCGGAACGACTGGATCTCGCGTGGCGCTTGGTGATCCTGGCGTTTTGGCTTCTGTGCCTGTCGGGGTGCGCCGTCAAGCGCGACACCTCCGCGCGCGTACGTCTCGATCGAGGTGCCAAGATCGATTTGTCCACCTTCGAAGGATTCGGCGAACCCTTTGCCGGCCTGCAGCGGATGGTCATCCAACCGAACTCTGGCGATCCGTTCCGCATGCAGTTGGCGGTGGAGGTGGAGGGAGACCGACATGCCCTGGTGGGGCTGACCCCAATCGGCAATCGCGCCTTTTCCATCGTTTTGGAAGAAGGCCGGCTGCGGTACGAAGCGTTGCCCTTCTTTCGGTTACCGGTACCGGCCCGCGAGCTGTTGGGCTGTTGGGTGTTGGCGCATTACCCCGAAGAAGCGCTGCGTGCCGAAGCCCTATCCGCGAAGTGGACACTGGAGACGTTGGCGGAGGAGGGACGCGAGTTGCGTCGCTTCGCCGATCGACACGGGGTGGTGTTGGAGATCCGGATCCAGGGCGACCCACCCGAGCGGTCGCGTGTGCGGGTGATTCACTATCGAAAGGGTTACCGAATCGACTTCACGTCGCGCTGATTCCCGGGTGTGCCAAAGCGCCGGTGCGAAGAACCCGAATGGGTGTCAGAGACATCGAAGCAATGTTTGGAGAAGAAGTGGGTTACGCTCAAGAGCGAAGCCGAATATCTCCCTCGCGGCGCACCATCGACGTCGGAACCTTCACAGTTCTCGCATCGCGAGAGGGGCGGGCCGGCACATCGAAGTGACACGAGTCGGGAGTCCCCGCATTGCGAGAGGGGCGTTTGGCCGGTAGGTTGGCCCGCTGGGCCGACGCGTCGAAGCAATCCAAGCAACAGAAATCAATTGCGCCAAAGAGCGAAGCCGATTTTCTCCCCTGTACCACCGAAGTCGTAACGTCCAGGGTCCCCGCATCCGGAGAGGGGCGTCAGGCCTGTAGGTGGAGCAGCCTGCTCCACCAATCGAAGCAACACCAGAAACAGCAGCAGGTTATGCCCAAAAGCGAAGCCCCGAACCTCCCTGAGCCCTCACCCACGAAGTCATCAATCTCCGCAGCTTAAGAGATTCGTCGCGCCGTTAAAATCCGGGCTGCGTAAGCTGGCTGCTCCACCAATCGAAGCAAGGTCTGGAGCAGGGGGGCTACTTCAAAGAGCAAAACCAATTGGGCCCCTGACAGAATCCGCCATCCCTGACGGGCCCAACCGGCTCTGCACCACGCCTCTCCATGGAGTCGGGAATTTCGCAACCCGGCGACTTCGGTGGCAAATCCTTCAGCGAAACACACTGCTTCGCTCCTGAACATTGCACTTCATCGCGGGTTGCATCGCTTTGATTGGTCGGGCACGGCCGGTATGGCTGGCGGCCCAACCTACGGGCCCGACGCCCCTCCCGCGATGCGGGTACTTTGAACTTGGCGACTTCGGATCGGGGGCGCGAGGGAGATTTCGGGCTTCGCTCTTTGGCTCAATTGATTGTCATTGCTTGAGTTGCTTCGATTGGTTCACCAAGCTGGTGAACCTACAGGCCCGACGCCCCTCCCGCGATGCGGGTACTTTGAACTTGGCGACTTCGGATCGGGGGCGTGAGGGAGATTTCGGGCTTCGCTCTTTGGCTCAATTGATTGTCATTGCTTGAGTTGCTTCGATTGGTTCACCAAGCTGGTGAACCTACAGGCCTTACGACCCCAATTGGATGCGGGTGCTTTGGACTTCTCGACTTTCGATTGGGGTCGTGAGTGAAATGATCGGCTACGCTCTTTGGCGCAATTGATTGCTGTTGCTTGAGTTGCTTCGACGCGTCGGCCCAGCGGGCCAACCTACAGGCCAGACGCCGCTCTCCGGATGCGGGAACCCTGGACGTTACGACTTCGGAGGCACAGGGAGGGGGAGAAAATCGGCTTCGCTCTTTGGCGCAATTGATTGCTGTTGCTTGGATTGCTTCGACGCGTCGGGCTGGCAGCCCAACCTACGGGCCAGACGCCCCGCTCCGGATGCGGGAACCCTGGACGTTACGGCTTCGATGGTGCAGCGGGAAAGAGGCCTTACGCCGCTCTCCGGATGCGGGAACCCTGGACGGTTCGATTTCGGTGGCACAGGGAGAGGGAGAAAATCGGCTACGCTCTTTGGCATGACCCCCTGCCGTTTATTACGTCACTTCGATTGGTCGGGCTGGCAGCCCAACCTACGGGCCAGACGCCCCGCTCCGGATGCGGGAACCCTGGACGTTACGGCTTCGATGGTGCAGCGGGAAAGAGGCCTTACGCCGCTCTCCGGATGCGGGAACCCTTGACGTTACGGCTTCGATGGTGCAGCGGGAATGAGGCCAGACGCCGCTCTCCCGCTGCGGGAACCGCTTCGCTGGCGCGTGGCGAGGTTGGCAACCGACCTGATCCTAAAAAGCCCCGAACCGAGGTCCGGGGCTGGGTCCTCAACGACAATTGCTGTTGATGTAGGTGACCAAGCTCAGGATGTTTTCGTCCGGCCAGTCGCTGGCGAGCAGCATCAACCCCTCACTGCAGCCGGCACTGGGATCCAATTGGCGGATCCAGTCGCGAATCAACGCCTGATCCGCCAGATCCATCTGCTCGAACGGCCGCATCCGGTTCCCGAACTGCGGGCTCCCGCAATTGACTTTCTCGAACAGGTAGCTGCGGTCCGCTCGGCCAGGAGTTACCAGCGTCAATCCCGGTACGAAGGAACTGGGCTGCTCGACCAGGTTGTCGAAGCTGTTCGTCAACAGGTTCAGGCCGCCGTTGTTGCTGCCCGAGGCATCGTGGCAACCCGTGCAGTTGTTGCTCCAGATGGGCTGGATTTGGGAGGCGTAGTCGATGTTGGGCGTCTCCGCGATGCCGTCCAGATCGTCGCAGGTCGCACCGCCAGAATACTGCCCGATGGTGTAGTCGATGGGGTGGGCCTGATTGCTGGTGATCGACGCGTCGTGGGTCTGGGAGGGGTAGGTTCCCGTATTGGTGTCGCCCACCAGGTCGAAGAAAAAGGTCGCGTTGCCCGAACCGCTCGGCACGGCGATGTGGTAGTAACCCAACCCGTCGGTGGTGCGCCGGTGCGCCACGCCCGTGGGCGTCCCGACCAGCAAGTCGCGCCCTCCTGGCAGGGCCAGCGGCGACTGGGCGTCGCCCCGCGCGGTGCCGATGTCGATCACGGCCGGTTCACCTCGTGGCGTGAGGGCGCGCCCCGTGATCATCGTGTCGGAAAGGTAGAAATCGAGGGTCGCCGCGAACCCGCGAACGGTGGGCTGAACCGGAATCCCGATCCAGGCCGGATGGAAGCTGTCCGAACTAGGCTCCCCGGCGCTGACGACGAGGCCGTCACCCAGGAGTGATACATCGTGCGTGGTGTCGATGATTCCACCGGCTGCGATCGCCACCCGGTTCGCGTCGGGTCCGGTCCCGCCCGTGACCGGAGCGGGGGTGACGCCGTCCGTTTGGTAAAAACGAAGCTCGGTGGCCTCCGCAATGCCGTTTCCGTTCAGGTTGCGGCCGTCGAAAATGGTGCCGTCGAGCGTGATCGACGCGACTTGGTAGGCCAGCACCTCCGCCTCGGCCGTGTCCTTGAGCCCCGTGTTGCTGGTCACCTCGAGCGTCGCCTGATACCGGCCAGGCTGGGTGTAGGTGTGGCTGGGGTTCTGGGAGGACGATTGGTTGCCGTCACCGAAATCCCAGGACCAGTCCGTGATCGAACCGCCGCTGACCGTGGATTGGTCGGAGAATTGGACGTTCAGCGGGACCACGCCCGTGGCGGGGCTCGGATTGGTCGTGAAGTCCGCGTCCGGCGGCGTGCCCGCGATGAAACGCACCCGGCGCAGGGCGTAAAACCCGCCCAGGGCCTCGTCGACGCCCGTGTCGCTCAAGTACAGCCAGCCGTCCGGTCCGAACTGGAGGTCGACCGCGACCACGTCGTCCACGAAAGGGCCGCCGCCATCGATGGGAATCTCCACCAACGTGTCCAGGTCGGCACCGGTCAGGCTCCAGCGAAAGAGACGCGGCGGATTCGGCCACCAGTTGCCGGTGTACAGGACCGGGCCATCGGGTGCGAAGGGGCCGCCGTCGGCGATCGCGATCCCTACCTGGGAAGGTGGACGGGCCGCCATCACGCGGTGGTTGGGATCCGGCGGATCCAGAAAGCCACCATTGTCGCCGGCGGCGCTCCAAGCCCCGTTGGAGCCCATCTTGACCCAGGACAGGCGGTCGGTCGAGTTGCCGTTTTCCGAATTGTACAGGACGTCTTCGGCCGGTGTGCCGGGGTGGAAGGTGACCCGGAACGGGTTGCGAAAACCCACGGCCCAGACGCGAGAGCGGATGCTGTTGGCGTTGCCGTCGTAGAAGGGGTTCGAGGCGATGCCGCCACCGTCCACCTTGTTGACGCGCAAGATCTTGCCTTCGTAGAAATCCGGGTGCTGGACGTTGGGCGTATCGTCGGTTTCTCCCAGGTTGTTGTCGTCGCCCAGGGCGATGTAGATGAACGCGGGTTCGTTGGGGTGAAACTGGATGTCGCCCCCATTGTGGAAGGTGTGCACCTTGGGCAGGCTATCGAGGATCACGGTCTCGGAGCCCGGCGACATCGCCGTGTGCGAGGCATTGGCCGTGATGCGTGTCAGCCGCTCGTCGTTGTTGGTGGTATAGAACAAATAGATGTGACGGGTCTGATCGTATTCGGGATCGACCGCCATTCCCAGCAATCCGCTTTCCTGGGTGGCGTCGATCTGGGACCGCAGGTCGGCGAACGTCGTGGGATCGTTGAACCCACCCGACCCGTCCGGTGTGAACAGCAGGATCACGCCGCGCTTTTCACAAACCAACATGCTTCCGTTGGGGAGAAATTCGATACTGATCATGCCGTTGCCGAAGTGAATCGCGTCGACGACGAAGTTCGGATCGGAAACGGTCTGAGCCCTGACGACGGTGGTCAGGTCGAGCGCGATCCAGAGGATCACCGCCCATACCTTCGCCGTGCTCCCGCGACCAAATAATAATGTCATTGTGTTCTCCATATCATGCTCTGGCCGGATTCCCGGATCGTTGGATCTGATGGGGATGATCCCGGGTTCCGACACCATGGGGTTTTCCTGCAACTGATACTGACGTAGCGCTAGTTCCGAAAATGTCGGCATCGATTCGAGTACTGGGGGGTATGTGTCATTTGGACTGAAAATGATGCAAACATAGCGAGAATTTAGGGGCGAGGGTAGAGAAAAAAACGACTTCTTGGTGAGGAACTGGTGGAAACCTGAAGGAAATGTGATCCCGCCAACGAAAAATGCCGCGACGGGCGTGCGCGGCATTCGGTTTTGGTATGGGTTCCGGCGGAACCCGAACCCCTTCCTTTCGAAGGTTGGTTTGCACGGATTCGCGGTGGCTCGGGCCCAATCCTTGCGCCTTCCAAACGATCTGCCTTGGGATGATGAAAGGGTTCGGGGCGACGTCCACCCGGCTCAGGAACGCCAGGCCTCGTTCACCTTGGCGATCAGCAGGGCATCTTCCTCCGGGAAAACCGCCGAAAGATTCAGGACGAACCGGTCGTCGTGAATCAGGCCCAGAACCCCTGGCTCCCCCAGACGAAGGCGGCGCGCAAAGGCCGTTTTCTTGGGGAAGCGCGCCGTGAGCGAAAGGGTCGGTCGCCGTTCCTGGGGGAGACTTCCGCCACCGACGAAGCCAAAGTCCTCGACCAGGGACCAATCGCCGTTCAGACGGTCGCGGATCACGCGAGCGCGCGCCTTCAAATCCTCCGGAGCGACCGTGGCCAAACGCGAAAGGGGGAGAGGCACGCCCGCCGCCAGATCGCGCAAATGATGGCAAACGATGGAGATCGTCAACTTGTCGGCCCGCACCAGACGCATCATCGGATGCTTGCGCAGACGTTGAATCCACGCGGCTTTGCCCAGCACGATACCGGCCTGAATGCCGCCCAGTAGCTTGTCACCGGAGAACATCAGGACATCCGGCCCCGCGGCCAGGGACGCCTCGATGGTCGGTTCGGGAACGGCGGGGAAGGTCAGCGCCTCGCTCAGGCCGCTGCCCAGATCCAGGACGACGGGGAGACCGTGCTCGCGGCCCAGCGCCACCAAGGCCGCCAGATCCGTTTCTTCCGTGAACCCCTCGATGCGGTAATTGGAGGGATGGGTCTTCAACAGGCAACCCGTACCCGAACCGATGGCCCGGGCGTAATCGGTCGCCCTTGTCTTGTTGGTGGTGCCCACTTCGCGCAGGATCGTGCCCGCGAAGCTCATTATCTCCGGCAGACGAAAACTACCGCCGATTTCGATCAACTCACCGCGGCTGACGACGGTCTCCCTGCCGCTCGCCAGTGCGGCCAACGCAAGGCACACCGCCGACGCCGCGTTGTTGACCAGCGTGGCGTCTTCCACATCCCACAGGGTCCGCGCCAGTGCCGCGAAGTGGCGATCGCGATGGCCGCGTTTGCCCGAGTCTCGATCGAGTTCCAAGTCGGTGTATCCGGCCACCTCTTCCAGCGCGGATCGAACCGTTTCGCGACGCAAGGGGGCTCGCCCCAGGTTGGTGTGCAGCAGGATGCCGGTGGCGTTGATCATCGGACGGGGGCCGGGACGGGTCACGGGTGCGAGCACTTCGCGGATCAGGTCGGCGGTCGTTTGTGGCCGAGGCGTCTCGCGCATCCGGGCGGCCACCATGCGGGCCAGGCGCGTGACCAGCCGTTCGTTTTGGCATTGGGCGCCCAGATGGCCCGCCACCTCTTCCTTCAGCCGGTTGATACTCGGAATGGTCGATCGGGGATCGGGGGCCGCGTCGTGCTCTTTCATTGACAGTCCATTTGGCCGAGACTTATACCTTTACATGACATGAGGGCTTCCGCGAAGGGGAGAATCGCCGGCCCTTACCACCGTGGTTTTGGTGCGGAACGGGTTGGGTGAGCGGAACCCAAGCGGGGACGGACACCGGCCGGGCCGCCTCGTCGTAAGAAGGGACGCGCCCGCAAGATCAACGCAAAAAAGCGCTCGTTTTAGGGTATAGTGGAATTGGGGTCGAATATGGTCTTGCTCATCGCATTTGTCGCCTTTTTGGTAGCAGCTACTTATATCATCAATTCTACCAACCCGGAAAAGCGGAAGTACAAAAGTTTCAGTGGTGGCGGCGACAACCCCTTTCGCGGCCGCTATACCAAGCCACCCAAGCGGACGAGCAATAAAACGATCGACAAGGGTTCGATGATTCGCTGTCACAATTGTGCGTGTTTCTTCCCCGAGACACGGGTTGTCAACGAAGTGGTCGAGGGCCATATCCTGGAATTTTGTTCCGAATCCTGTCGCCACAATTTTCACCTGCCGCGCCAATGAAGGCACGGCCCCGAACGCCGACGCGGAACCCATCGGTTCCGGCCGTTGCAAAGCGTCCCCAAAGCGCGTAGAAAGAGGCTGGGGGAGAGGCGTTTCGCCCGTCACCGCACGTCAGCGGTGCCATCAGTTCGAAAGACGAGGAGTTCACATCATGGAAAAACGAAGGATCGTGGTCGGATTGTCCGGCGGAGTCGACTCGGCGGTGGCGGCCCTGCGGCTCAAGGAGCAGGGTCACGACGTCGTCGGCATTTTCATGAAGAACTGGGAGGATGACGACGAAGGCTGCACCGCCGAGGACGATCATCGCGATGCGCGGCTGGTGGCCGATACGGTCGGCATCCCGTTCTACACCTTCAACTTCGTCAAGGAATACTGGGACCACGTCTTCCAGCATTTCCTCCAGGAATACGGCCGGGGTTACACGCCCAACCCGGACATCCTCTGCAACAAGGAAATCAAGTTCAAGTGCTTTCTGGAGAAGGCCTTGGAGCTGGATGCGGACTGCATCGCCACCGGCCATTACGCGCGCGTGCGTTTCCACGACGGCCATTACCAGTTGCTCAAGGGCGTGGATCCCAACAAGGACCAGTCCTACTTCCTCTACACCCTGGGCCAACGCGCCCTGAGCAAGGCCGTGTTTCCGCTCGGCGAGCTGCACAAGACGCAGGTTCGCGAGTTGGCCAAATCGGCCGGGTTACCCAACTGGGACCGCAAGGATTCTACCGGTATCTGCTTCATCGGCGAGCGCAAGTTCAAGGACTTTCTCCAGGGCTACCTGGGCACCAAGCCCGGCGACATCGAGGATCCGGCGGGCAACGTCGTGGGCCGTCACGACGGCCTGATGTACCACACCATCGGCCAACGCCAGGGCCTGGGCATCGGCGGCCCCGGCGATCCCTGGTACGTGGTGGGCAAGGATACCGACCGCAATGTGTTGTTGGCGGCCCAAGGCAAGAACCACCCGCTGCTGTTCGCGCCGGCCCTGTCGATGAGCAGCCTCACCACCTGCAGCGAGCGACCTCTTGCGTTGCCGCACCGGTGCGCCGCCAAGATTCGCTATCGTCAACAGGATCAGGCGTGTACGCTGGTCGCCGGGGCCGGCGAGGGCCAGTGGAACCTGGTGTTCGACGAGCCCCAGCGCGCCGTCTCGCCCAAACAGTCGGCGGTGCTGTACGACGGCGATGTCTGTTTGGGCGGCGGCATCATCGACCAACCGCTGGCCGAGGTGCCGGCCGAGCTGGCGGAACGGGTCGAACGGGTGCCCACACGCTGAGAAACGCGCTTTCGCCGATTTGCTATTTACCTCAAAAAGAGCTTGTTATCTCGTTGCCATTCTTGGTATTCTGCTTGGGTGCGTCGTAGCGAAAGCGCGCCGTACTTTCCAGCATCATGCTGCAAGTTGAAATTAGAAAGGGTGTGACACCTTATGCCAATTGTTGTTTTGCAAGGTCATGAGACCATTGATGAGATCGTCAAACAGTTCAAACGCAAGTGTGAACGTTCCGGTCTGTTTTCCGAAATCAAGAAGAGAAAACATTTCGTGAAGCCTTCCGAGGTTCGTCGTAAAGAGAAGCTCGAAGCCAGAAAGAAGATTCTGAAGAAGCTTCGCAAAGAGCGTCAACGCATGAAGTATTACAACTAAGACGATCTCCCTGGAGCCGATTTCCATGATCGCTCCAGCTTGCGCAACAAGGCGTGTCCAACGAGAGGCGGTAGGAAACTACCGCCTTTTCCATATATGCGGCCGGGGACGCCCCAGTCACCGACTTTGCCCTTGACTCCTCCGCTATATGGCTTTAAGGTTTGCTGGATGGATTTTCGGATCGGCCGGGCGTGGTTCGTCCGCGTTTTTCTCCGGGCCGACGCCGCCACAATCCGGTTCGCCGAGCGAGATCCTCGCAACGCAACCGACAAGGGAGTCTGACCAGACCATGTGGTACTTTTTTTCTCTGTTGTTGACTGTTTCGCCTGTCATTTTGGGCCTGGGCGCCGTCGTGGGCCATTTCGTGGCCGATGAGTTTTACGAATATCCGCTTTACGACAATTACGAAGACTGAATGCGACCGAGCCGGCCTGTTTCGGGTCGGTGAAACAGATCATTTGGCGAGGTTTTCCCGCCCGAAAGCACCTTTGAGCCAAAGGTGCTTTTTCATTTTTCGGCCCGAGATCTGTCTCTTTCGGCGCAGATGCCGTAGAACCATTGTGACGCTGTTCCGAGCCCTTTCCCTTTGAAACGAGGTGTTGCGTGATCGAAGCCGAGCTGATCGGTAATCGGTGGGCCCTGACCAAACCGGGTCGGCTATATCTTCTCGCGATCCTTTTGACCTTTCTGATCAGCTACCTGGTGAACCACAACCTGCTGTTCATGCTGGCCAGCACCTTTCTCGCGCTTTTTCTGTACAACCTGGCCATGTTGAAGGTCCAGTTCAACAAGTTTCGTTTCCACATCAAGAACCCTCCCGAACTTTTCGCCCGGCGTATCGGCACCTTCGAGATCCACATCGAAAACGCGAACCGCCTGTTGCCCGTGACCCATGCCTCGATTCAGGTGGAAGTGGAGGGCTTCGACGAACCGCTGACCGCACCGTTGGCCCAACTCAGGCCCGGCCGGGAGGCGGCACTCACCTTTTCCCTGGAGCCCGAAAAGCGCGGTTGGTTGGTTCTCAAATCGGTGGTCGCCGAGTCGGCCAACCCCTTCGGCCTGGTCTCCCGCAAGCAGGTTTTCAAGTTGGAGCAGCGGCTGTTGGTGTTTCCCGAAGTGTTGGACCACGTGCCCGAATTGGTGAGTGCCGAGGACACCCAACGCGGATTCGTATCGCAGCAGACCGGGGACTATCAGTACCTGGCGCCCTATCAGCCCGGTGACGACGTGCGCATGATCCACTGGAAGAAGTCGACCCTCTCCGTTCGACCGGTCATCAAGAAGGACCTGGTGCGCATGCGGACCGCCGATCCGCGCGTGTTCTTTCCGGATACCTGCAACCACTTCGAACAGGCGATCAAGGTCCTGACCACTTGGGTCCTGCGCTACGAAGGGTTCGAGGAATGGGCCGTGTACACGACCGAGGGATTGAAATTGCCGAACCATCGCGATCAGATGCTGACGATCCTGGCCCTGATCCAGCCGGTCTCCTCGGCCGGTGCCGTCGAGCTTCAGCGCCGCGGTTATCGGCTGTTGTTCGCCTCCCACATCCCAGCCTAATCTCTTCGTGATAATTGATTTGGTCGAATTTTGGTAAACACCCTGAAAAAATAATGGATAACTTATTCGACCAGGTCTGCGGAGTAGCCCGGGAATAGGATATACTGTCCATCTGGATCGCGTTTGCGATTCGCGGTCTTCGTCCTGTCTCGCTAGGCGTTTTCTTCCACTGGGGAGTGCTCATGTTCGCCAATCGGTCCATTCGTTGGAAAGTCCTCACTCTGGTCGCATCGGTTTTTTTGGTTGTCACGGCCGCCACCAGTTGGCTCTCCATCCGCGATCAGAGCAAGTACGTTTTAGAGAATGCGGAAAAACACGTGGATGACTTGGCGGATGGTTATTTCGACGCCTTGAACACCATGATGCTCACCGGCACCATCGCCAGGCGCGACATATTGCAGCGGAAGATGCTGGCGAATCCCGAAGTGATCGGTGTCCGGACCATTCGCAGCGACGCCCTCAACAAGCAGTTCCCTGCCCAAAACGAGCACGAATCGGCCCAGGACGACTACGATCTGCGCGCCCTGGATGGGGAAGTGGTATCGATCCTCCACGAAGAAGAGATCGGGCGCGTGATCACGATGATCAAACCGGCGATCGCCAAGAGTGAGATCGAGGGCGAGGCGGTGGCCTGTACCTCGTGTCACCTGGTCCCCGACGGCACGGTTCTGGGCGCGGTTCGCATCGATTTTTCGCTGGCCGAGCGCGATCAGGCCACCCGCGGTCACGTGATTCGCGGCATCGTGGTGGACCTGCTCCTGTTGACGCTCGGGTTGCTGTTCCTGGCGGTGGCGCTCAACCGCATGATCTTGATTCCGCTGAAGCGCATGCGCTCCGTGGTCGGGAAAATTGCGGACGGCGATTTGACGCCCCGGCTCGAGGTCAAGGCCAACGACGAGATGGGTCAAATGGCCCGCTGGCTCAACAATTTCGTGCACGGCTTGGGCCAGGGGATCTCCGGTATCCAACGCGATGCCCTGATGCTGGCCGACAGCGCCGACGATCTGGTCAAGGTTTCCCGGGGCTTCTCCGAGGGCGCGGCCGTGGTCGACCAGCAGGTTCGCGAGGTGGCCAAGGCCACGTCGGACATGGGGCGTCGGTTGGACACCGTGGCCCAGTCCACGGGTGAAATCAACGGCTCGCTGCATACGGTGTCCAGTTCCTCTCACCAGGTGACCGAGAACATGAAGCACGCCGACGGAGCGGTGCGCGAAACCGACGACCGGCTTTCGTCGCTGGCGGTGGCGTCCGGGGAGATGTCGGACACCATCGGCCAGATTTCCCAAAACGCGGGGCTCGCTTTGGACGTTTCGCAGCGAGCGGTGGATTCCGCCTCGCGTGCCCAAGTCCAGATCCAACATCTCAGCGCCGCGACCCACGAGATCGATTCGGTCATCGCTGCCATCGAGGAAATCGCCGAGGTCACCCAGACACTGGCCTTGAATGCCACGATCGAGGCGGCACGGGCCGGCCTGGCCGGGCGTGGTTTCTCGGTGGTGGCCGCCGAAGTGCGCGAGCTGGCGAAAGAAACCAACGCAGCCACGGCCCGCATTCAGCAATGTGTGACCGACATGGGCAAATCGACCCGAATCGCGGTCACCGAAATACAGAACATCAACGCCGTCATCGGCGAGGTCAACCAGCGCATGAATCAAATCGCCACCGCGGTCGACCAACAGAATCAGACCACCCGCCAGAACGCCGACGACATTCAATTGGCCTCGTCGCACATGAACCAGGTGACGGACAGTGTCGGCCAGGCCTCGCGCGAGATGAACCGCATCGCCGAGAACCTGACCCGCATGGTGGACCGAACCGAACGGGTCTCGGGCAACGTGGGCAAGATGGCCAAGGGTACCAAGGCGATCACGGGCAATATGGACCGCATGGCGGAAACCAGTAGCGGCAGCCGCACGGATGCCGATCGCCTGCGCGAATCGGCGGGCGAAATGGCGAAGATGGCGGCCAGCCTGCAGTCGCTGGTGGCCAAGTACCGCGTACCCGAGGAACAGAACTAACCGCGGCGAGCCGATCGGCTCGCCGAGGTATCAGGTATCAGGTTGCCATGCGGGGAGTGCCGGGATCCACACTTCGCGGGATGATCGCTGGCAGCCTGCTCGTTCCAGCCAAACCACCGCTCACCCGGCGATCTTGCGCATCAACGCCTCCACCGGTCCCCGCTTGAACCGCAGACGCCAGAGGTGCGACGCCACCACCGCCACCGCGAAGAAACCCAGGGTCCACCAGAAGGCGTCGAAAATCGTGCCCTGGCCGATCAGGCCCAGTTCCTCCTGGGCACCCATGCCGATCACCACATGGGCCACGTACAGCGTCAGCGCAAGCTGGCCGGTGTGTACCAGCGCCCGTTTCCACAACGCCTGCGGGAACCGCTCGCCGAGCCACACGCTGAGGCAGATGACGACCGTGGCCGTGCCGCTCGCCGCCAACAGGTAGAACGGCATCGGCGGGATGATCTCGGTGCCCAACAAGGCCTGGACCAGCTCCAGCTCGACCCCGCTCAAGCCTTTGCCGAAGGTCCTCACCAGCACCAGCGATCCACCTTCGACGACCACCGCGACCAAGGCGCCGACCAGCATGATCCTGCGACGCAGGGCCGCATCGAGCAGGTCCTGCCGCCCCAGCCAGATACCGTAGAGCAGGAAGGCGGCCCATGGAATCACCGGGTGAAACCCGTTGAAAAACAGATGCTTGAACAATCCCTTGGCGGTCCAGAAGTTTTGATAGGTCAAGGTGGTCCAGTCCCAATCGCCGAAATAGTCCAGGGGGAACAACAGAATCGCGAAAGACAGCGAGAGTGCCGTGATGGCGGCGAACAGGGTCGCGCTCGATGCGCGGATCAAGAGCACACCCAGGGTCATGTAGAGGCCGTAGAAGTGGAGAATGTCGGCCGGCCACAAAGGGGTATACAGCATGCCGCCGACGAAGAGAAACAGAGCCCGTCGCAGAAGGGTGATCCTGGCCCGGCCGAGGTCCGTCGGCTCTCGACTGGCCCGGGCCCGTGCGGTCATGAGGCTCATTCCGACACCCGCCAGAATGACGAAGGTCGCCGCCGCGCGTCCCTCGAACAACGAGGCGAATCCGGTCAGCCAGACGCAGGCGTTGGATCCCTGGGCCACCAGCACCACCTTGTAATTGACCAGAATCATACCGAGCACGGCTAGGGCTCGCGCCACATCGTAGCCCTCGATGCGGCGCTTGGCGGGTCTGCTTGGGTGTACCGGGTCGAGGGGGGAATCGGGCATTTCGAGAGCGGGGGCGGAGGCAGGGGGTTCCGAAGGGGAGTGGCTCATGAAGGCTCCAATCGAATGGGGCGTTTGACGAACGATGGGATCGAATCGAGGGGGGATGGACGCATACGTAACCTGGGTACGTGCAGTAAGTTGCTTCCACCCACCACATCCCTTGAAAAACGAGGGGTCCACTTCACGCGCCTTCTCCTGGTAACGACGGCCAGGAGTGATCGTGCAGAATGGTAACAAGGTGGAAGATACTTAAATATCACGATTTGTGTGTTGGGTCACCGCCCGTGGGGGCGAATGCTTATTCATTAACTGGAAATGGGGTACAATGCTCCACTTTTCCGGGCGCACGCGCCCAATCCCCGTTTTCCGGTTCGATCTCGTGGAGGAATCACCATGGCCTGGCCCCGGCCGCGATCCTTGCTGCACCTGCTTCTCGCCGCCTTCGTGTTCGTGACGTTGCCCTTGTTGACCGCGATCTATCAGGCGGGCCTGTCCTTCGACGATTTGACCCACCAGAGCCGCAACATGGTGTTCACCGGCATTCAGGCGACCCGCCTCAGCCAGCGCTCGCGTGAATTGTTGTTGGACATGGAGCGCCGGGCACGCCAGTACCACATACTCGGGAAGGCCGATCTACTCGCGCTCTATCGCGCCGATCACACCGAGTTCCTCGGTGTCCTGACCCAATTGCGGAGCCTGCTGCGCCAGGCCGACCAACAACGGCGACTGAACGACCTGCGAGACGGTGCCGAGGCAGTCGTGGCGACCTTGGCGGGCGAACCCTTCGACAGCGAGGTGGTTCGCAAGAGCATCGAGCGGTTTTCGCGAATGGGCGATCTGGCCGCCGTCACCGCCGAGGACAGTGGCGCGCTCGTCGATGCGGAGTTGAACTCCCTGCAGGCGGCGGTCGAGCGTACCCAGAACACCCTCGTTTTCCGCTCCCTGGCCCTGGTTCCCGTAACGTTACTGTTGATTTCGTTGTTCACGTTCCTGATCAACCGCCCCATTCACCAGTTGGATCAAGCGATTCGTCGGCTCGGCACCGGCCATTTCGATCGCTCCATCGCCGTGGCCGGCCCGCGCGACTTGGAATTCCTGGGCGAGCGCCTGGATTGGTTGCGTCTGCGCCTCAACAGCCTGGAGCAGGAGAAGAATCAATTCCTGCGGCGCATGTCTCACGAGCTCAAGACGCCGCTGTCCAGCCTGCGCGAGGGCGCCGAGCTGCTGGCCGACCGGGTGGCGGGCCCCCTGTCGCCGGAGCAGACGGAAGTGGTGGACATTTTGGACGCCAACAGCCGCAACCTCCAAAAGCTGATAGAGAACCTGCTGGATTTCAACTTGATTCAAAAGGGTGCCCAGCTCCAGGTGGCGTCGCTGGATCTCAGCGAATTGGTTGCCGAGGTCGTGGCCGGACACCGACTCACCGCAACCAGCAAGCTGTTGCGCTTCCAGCTTCCCGAGCAGGCCTTGGACCTCGAGGGCGATCGCGCCAAACTGCGGACGGCTCTGGACAACCTGATTTCCAACGCGGTCAGCTTCTCGCCCCAGGGAGGATGGATCCGGATCACCGGGAGCAAGGATTCCCAAGGGGTGGCGCTGGAAGTGGCCGACCAGGGACCCGGTATTCCGGAAGCTGAAAGAGGCAAGGTGTTCGACCCCTTTTTCCAAGGGAGTACGCCGCGCAAGGGCCATCTCAAAGGCTCCGGAATTGGCCTCTCCATTGCTCGAGAATGCGTCTTGGCGCATGGTGGAAAGCTTGATATCGTCGACCGTGCTTCGGGCGCTTGCTTTCGTTTGGAGCTTCCGTTTCACCCATTCAAGGAACACGCATGAAGTGGATCGCTACTTGTACGCTGCTGATCGGCCTCGTGGGTTGCTGTCCCCGTCGCGAGGCGGCCTCCCTGCCGGAGCAGGTCGCCCCCCCGGAACCCGTCGCCGAAGACTGGTGTGACGACGCCTTCGCGCCACTGGCTTCGATGCCTGCCGATCCCCACGCGACCCACCCGGACGACTTTCTACCTTTGGACGATTGGGTGGCCTTTGCGGGACGCGCCGCCGCCATGGGCGAACGGGAACGCAAGGTGGCGCTCTTGGATGCGAAGGCGGCCTTGAAAATGGAAGATCACTTCGAGAACCGGCTTCGTCTGGTGGTTCTGGCGGGCATGCTGCCTTCGGCGCGCAACTGGCAGACGGTTCGCCAAAACCTCGATCTGCTCGGCGAGGATCCCTGCCTGCCGGAACAGCTACGGCCCTGGCTGCAGGTTCTCGAAACGCGCGCGCGCCAATCGCAGAACCTGCACAACGAATTACAGCGCCTGCGTCGCTCCCGCGACGAAATGCGACGCCAACAGGCCGACCTCGAGAAGAAGATCGAGGCCTTGTCGCGCATCGAAACCGAGATGAGCCGCCAGCAGACGCCGGTGGAGGAAAAGGAGCAGGTGCCGTGACGGAAACGACGCAACAACGAATTCTCCTGGTGGACGACGATCCCAGCCTGTTGCGCCTGTTGTCGTTGCGCCTGAAGTCCGAGGGGTTTCGGGCGGAAACCGCGGCGTCGGGTCGCGAAGCGCTGTCGTGCTTCCAGACCGCGCACCCGGATCTGGTGATCACGGACCTGCGCATGGACGAAATGGACGGCTTGTCCCTGGTGGCCAAAATCCACCAAATGGCGCCGACCGTGCCGATCATCATGATCACCGCCCACGGCACTATTCCGGACGCGGTGGCGGCAACTCGGCAGGGCGTGTTCAGCTTCCTGACAAAGCCCATCGACAAGAAGAAACTGCTCCAGGATATCCGTCAGGCGCTGAGTTATTCGGGCCGCAGCCAGCCAGCGAGCGGCGAGGCGGAAGAAACCACCATCATCACCCGCAACGGCGCCATGCACGAGTTGTTGGCCCAAGCCAGGCAGGTGGCGCAATCGGACGTGAACATCCTGATTCAGGGGCAGAGCGGTACCGGTAAGGAACTGCTCGCGAAAGTGGTTCACGACGCCAGCCCCGTGAAGGCAGGACCCTTCGTGGCGGTGAATTGCGGTGCCGTGCCCGAGAACCTGCTGGAATCCGAGCTGTTCGGTCACGAAAAAGGCGCCTTCACGGGTGCCATCCACCGCAAGCTGGGCCTGTTTCAAACGGCCCACGGCGGCACGCTGTTTTTGGACGAAATCGGCGATATGCCGCTTGCGCTTCAGGTCAAGCTGCTGCGGGTCCTCCAGGAGCGAACGCTGCGCCCGCTGGGCAGCACGCGCGATATTCCGATCGAGGTGCGCGTGCTGTCGGCCACCCATCGCGATTTGGAAAAAGCGATCGAGGAGGAACGGTTCCGCGAGGACCTGTTCTACCGGCTGAACGTCGTCTGCCTGCGGATCCCGTCCCTGGCCGAGCGGCGCGAGGACATTCCGCTGCTGGCGAACCATTTCCTGAAACGCGCCGTGACGCGGACGAACAAGGATGTGACCGCGTTTGCGCCGGACGCGATGGACCTGCTGGTGGCGGCCTCGTGGCCCGGCAACGTGCGTCAGTTGGAAAACGTGGTGGAGCGTACCGTGGCCCTGACCGCCTCGCCGGTCATCGCCTTGCCATTGGTGGAACAGGCCCTGCGCGACAAGGCGCCGCAGTTGCCCACCTTCGCGGAAGCGCGGCAGAAGTTCGAGCGGGAATACCTGGCCCAGTTGCTTCAAATCACCAACGGCAACGTGTCCCAGGCCGCCAAGCTGGCCAAGCGAAATCGGACCGAGTTCTACAAGCTGCTCGCCAAGAACGATTTGGATCACACGCAATTCCAAAGGGATTGAGGGCGTAGCGTTTGGCCGAAATCAGCGGCATTCGAGGGCGTCTCTTCACCACCGAGGTCACTGAGTTCGCGGAGATTGTGTAGGTGCTTTCGCTGGGGGTTTTCTTCGATAGGGAAGGGGATGAACGAAGAAAAGCCCGTGAGTCGACTGACCCACGGGCCTTGGATTGGCGTGCGCTCTTAACGGAGTAGATGGATCTGAGGCGTGGAATCATCAGATCCGCTAAAAGCGACGAAAAAATGGGCCACCCACCCGGAGGGTGAGTGGCTTCACGGTGCAAAACGGTGGATGGGGCGGAGCCCATCCGTTCATTGTGAAGGGGATGCAGCAATTCATACCGCGGCGAAGGGGTTGATTCACCGCCGATCGATATCAATCCGACCGTGGTGGTGGATTATTTGGAAGGCTCGTATTTGGCGAATTCGTCGCGGGAGAGTTTGCCGTCTTCGTCGGCGTCGAGGTTGATGAACTGATCGTTGAGGCCTTTGTCCTTGGCGGCTTCACTCTGGGAGATGTAGCCGTCTTTGTCGGCGTCGAGACTGTCGAAAGAAGCGTTTTCGGCAATGGCGGTGAAGCCGGCGATCAGGGTCAAGGCAGTCATAAGTTTCAGCATGTTCTTCATGTAATCCTCCAGATAGTTCTCGAAATACTCTTTAAGTGATGAATGTGGGGAGCATCCGAGAATCGGTGATGCTCGTCGTGCCTCTTAAAGAACAAGCGTCGTGCCAAAACTGTAAATTATTTGATATAAACAGTTTGTGATGATTTCCTGAATAACCGTTCGAGAAGACGGGCAAATGGGGGGCCGGAACGTCGTCGTGCCCCGACAGAAAATCGACTGAGAATACATAACTGTATTAAACCAAGTGCTTTGAGTTGTCGTCATTTGGCGACGGGTCAATCTTCGGATGAGCGAAACAGTGGCCAACACTTCCCGAGGATCACTTTCATTTATCTGAAAATAAATAAGATAGGGCTTGTGTTTCTTTGGCCGCGAATCACCCGACGCCACTCAGAATTTCCTGAACACAACCCGATTTGGGGATCGGAACCAAAGTGAAGATCTGATATTCGTGCCATCCGCGTGATTCGTGGACAAATCCCTTCAAACGAGCGGCGCGTCCTGGTTGGGGCTTTTCGTGGATCGCGTGCCTTTCGCGGACTGAGACAACGGTCGCGTTTTCCCTGTTTTCGGTGGACAAACAGGTAGGATCGGCGTAGTGTTCTGGCTGGATTTCGGGATAGTGCATCCAGTGTCACCGAATCAGGCGATACACGTGCATCTCGAACATTCTGGTGGTGTGGGTAATGTCACGTGGAAACGTACCGACACCGAGACGGCCCTGTTCCAGGTGGAAGAGACATCGTCATGAAAAACGATCGCAATTCCCAAAACTCCAGAAATCTCCGTGGCATTTGCGCTGAAGTAAAAAGCCACTTGATTTTAAAAGGCTTACCCAGGGCCCAAAAAGAAAAAGGGACCCTTTCACTTTGTTTCACAGACACATATCCCATTGAAATCCGGAGGTGGTGTTTCGTGGATGTTCCTGGTATCCAGATTTCTACATGCGAAGTGGAACTCGGCGGAAGGGTCCCCAACTTGCCCTGATTTAAGAAAGGACCCGTGGGAGGAGTGGTTGGAGAAATCCCACGAGTATGCCCTACAAGCTCTTGCCCGGTGTGAAGCGGCTGTCAGGGAGACTGGCCCGACTCGTTTCACACGAGAAAGAGGGAGTTGTATCACAGGAAAGCCGTGTTCCGAAATTGTGACCCTGACAAGATCGGTCGAACTGGTACGAAACAAACGGCTCCTGAAAAAGCCTGTCCTTACGATAAAGCCTGTTTTAATGAAAAAAAAGGCGAAATTTCTCGGGTTTGCCGTGAAATTGCCACCCGAGAACGGACACCGGTTCAAATCCGCCTGCGAGGCCCCTGGAAAAACTTCGGATCGCGGCCATCCGAGACTTGACAGTTATGTTAAGATGACATTGGAAAGCAATGTGTTTGTAGGCGATCCGTTGGGTAACCTGTTTAAATCCAGTCGAAATTTTGATCCGAGAATGAACCACCTCCTGTGGAGCCGCTGATTTTTTTCGGTGTCGGCATGTTTTGCCGCATATTTTCAGGAGATTTGGTCCGGTCGAGCCCATGCCATCGATGCAGGTTTCCCGTGGGAATTGGAGCGAGTCGGGTATGAAAACGTGGTTTGCAGGTGGCATCTGTTGTTTGTTGCTCTTTCTCCCCATAACTGCTTTTGGGCAAAAATCCGTTGCTGAAGAAAAGAAAGCATATAGCGAGGGGATGAAAAAGCTCCTGGAGGACGGCCCAGACTCGGCTGAAAAATTTTTCGAAGAGAAATCCCTAGAGTCTGGTGATCCTAGGCAACTTTATGGTTTGGCGTGGGCCGCATTCTATCAACGAGATTTCAAGAAAACAGGGCACATCCTTGAAATGCTCTTGAACAGCGACATCAATTTACACTTTCAGGCTAGCTGTCTCTTGTTGCAAGGTCATCTCCATATGGAGCTCGAACGTTTCGAAGCCTCAAAACAAGCTTTCCTTGAGTCGATCGATCTCTATGGCGATTATCAGGCATACGGCAATATGGTTCGAGGTTACCTAGGCCTTGCTGAGGCATTGTTTCGTCAACAACAGTTTCAGAAAGCTGATTTCTATCTAAATCGAGCTTTCACGGTATTTACCCAAAAGGAAATTAACGAGGCTTTGCTGGGGCATTTCTACCACCTTAAGGCTCAAATAGCCTTCGAGAAGGGGAATTACCATGGCGCAGTCAGATACGTTAAAAAGGGGATTGAACAGCACAAAATTGATGGTCACATACGTTTGCTAGCCGGGAACATGGCTGATCTCGGCGCTTTCTATTTCTTTACCGGCAATCTTACTGAAGCTCGCCTGGCTACCGAGGAAGCACGTGCCATAGTCGAAGCTAATGATGATGCCGAAGTACGTCCTTGGATTGAGCTAAATGATTTGCTGATTAAACGCTGCACGGGTTTGCCCTACGATGAGCATCTTGAACGAATTACCGCGTTCCAGAAAGTGAAGTACAGCTTCCGACTGAAGCGGATGGTTCAGTTCGCTTTGGCTTGGGAGTGTCCATAAAACCCTTGGGAGGAAGTTTAAAATGCAAATCTCCGGCGTTAGTTCGCTCTACGCGAACGTTCAGTCTCAGTCTATCTCCGTACAGGCTCTCGAAACCTCAAGGCAACCTGTTGAAAGCCAGGTGAATACAACAGGTTCTCCTTTTGGGGCGATTCAGGACACCGTTGAAATAAGTGCTGCTGCCAGGCAATCATCGCAACTCGAATCCGATGGAGGGCCAATTCCTCCTCCTGATCCCGTGAATGACGATAAACCCTAATCATGGATCCGCCGGCGGTAGGATTCCCGAATAATTGCGCAGCGCGGGTGGATGATCTTGATCGCTAGGTTGCTGGTCGAGGTCGGTATCTGCTTCATTGCGCGGTTGCTCCTCACTGACGTGGGTCACCTTGACATGCGTGGCCACCGGCGTGGGGGTCCGATTCGGTTCGTCCTGGAAGAGCGCCAGCAATCCCAGCGCGGCCAATCCTGCCGCCAGCCATAACCACAACGCACCCGGTCGAAACGAAGGACCCTGCCGGGCCGACGCGATCGTCGGTTCCGGCGGGGGTTGAAAAGCACCAACTGGTTCGCGGTCCTGCGGTTCGACCACCTCAACCCACTCGCCGTCGCCCGGTGCGATGACCTCGAATCGAGGTGACGGCGAGTCAACGGGTGGGGTCTGCCTTGCCGCCGCGGCCGCACGTTGATCGGCCAGGTGGCGTGCCTCGACCTCGGCCACGATCAACGGATAGGCGGGCGAGAGCCGTGCCAGGCGACTGGCGTTGTCGGCGTAGGCGTACCAGAACATGGAAATCGGGCCGCCTTGCATAAGCCGGCGGGCTTTCGGCGCCAGTGCGTCCAGCTCCGGGTCGTGACGCAGGCCGGCGAGGTAGCGAAACAGGCTGATGCGGCTGAAGGAACTCAGGCAGCGGACCCATTCGAGTCCGGTCCAGCACGGTTCCTGTTTCTTGTCGGTCCACCCGTTCTGCCTGGCCAGGCGCAGGAACCGTTTGCGCTGAAAGTCGCGCTGCCGCTTGCGCGTGTGTTGCGGGCCGCGCCACAGGTCCAGCATTTCCGATAGGGAATAGGTTTCAAAGGGCTGGAGCCGAAAAAACAGGACGGCCGAGTGCAGGGCGCGCTCGAGGGCCAATTTGTCGATCTCGTGAAACCAAAGGGCGCGTGGGTAACTGACCGAACGGTGCATACCGCGGCCCGACACCGTGAAGGCTTCGAAACGGCGTACCCAAGTCAATCCGAATTGTCGACGCAAGCGTTGGCGAAACGCCGCATCGCTCTCATTTTCCCATTTCGCGCAATTTGCGAACTCGTGGGCGCGGGCGAAGGCCCCGATCGTGTCGGCCAGTTGATCGCGCTCCGTGGGAAAGCCGAGTTCACTGATCTGCGTCGGCGTGCGCAGAACATCTTGTTCCATGGCGATAATGAGGAAAGCCGCACGTAGGTCCAAATGTTCCTTCCTGCCCGAAAAAAAAGCCCCAAATTACGATCTCATTCATCAAAATGCCAGAAAAATCATAGTCTCGCAACCCTTTCCTTTTTTGGAAAGTGGCTGAACTTGGAAATGAAGCACCGTTCTGTTAAAAAAATGACGAATAGTCGTTCAAGTTTGCATGGATGATGTGGGTTCGACTGCCGGTTTTGCAACAAAACCGGGACATTTTGGGTGGTGACGGTTTCCTGCGAGCGCCGTGGCTTGGCGTGATGTTTTCTGGCATCGATGAATTCGCTTTAGTATACCAGGCTTGCGGTTTTTTCCGTGTACCGGAAATCACGGGTTTATCCACGAGTTGGGATTTTCGGTTGCCCGCCTGGCCCGATACCGGCCGTTTCAGTTCTCCTGCTGCTCGCCGTGCTCGATATTCTCGAAATACTTGGGGGTCAGCATCGGCGCGATGTCTTCGGGTGCGGCCGGTCGGGCGAGCAGATAACCTTGAATGATGTCGCACCCCATGTCCTTGAGCAGGCGCAGGTGGGCCGTTTTCTCCACCCCTTCGGCGATGACCTTCAGGCCCAGCCGCTGGCTCATGGCCACAATGGCCGAGGTGATCGCCAGCGCGCCTTCGCTTTCCAGGATGCGGAACACGAACGAGCTGTCGATTTTCAAAATGTCGATGGGGAACTTGGTCAGATAGGCCAACGACGAGTAGCCGGTACCGAAGTCGTCGATGGCGATCTTCACGCCCATGTTGCGCAGGCGTTTCAGGATCTCGATGCTTTCGTCCACATTGACCATCATCAGGCTTTCGGTGATCTCCACTTCCAGGTACTGGGGATCCAGGCCGGTGTCCTTGAGTGCCTGGGCGATGATCTCCACGATCGGCTGGTGCAGGAACTGTCGGCCCGACAGGTTGACGGCCATCGTGATCGGCGGGTAGCCGGCCTGCTGCCAGGTTTTGTTGATCTCGCAGGCCTTTTGAATCGCCCAGGCCCCAATCGGCAGGATCAGGCCGTTTTCCTCGGCCAGCGGGATGAAGTGACCGGGCGAGATCATGCCCTTTTCCTGGTGGTTCCAACGGATCAGGGCCTCGGCGCCGATGATGCGATGGGTGGCCAGTTCCATCTGGGGTTGAAAGTAGAGAAGCAACTCCTCTTTCTCGAGCGCCTTGCGCAAATGGGATTCCAGGGCCAGACGTTCCTCGGCGCTTTTGTCCAGGGCCGGGCTGTAAAACTGGTAGTTGTTTTTCCCCAGCTCCTTGGCGTGGTACATCGCCCGTTCCACGTTCTTCATCAGCAGGTCGGGATCGTTGCCGTGGTGTGGATGCACGCAGATGCCGATGCTGGCGGTCACGTACAGTTCGCGTCTGGCCAGCAGGTAGGGCTGTTCCAGAATGCCGAGGATCCGCTTGGCCACGTCCTCCACCTGCTCGCGTTGGACCAGGTTGTTGATGAAGAACAGAAACCGCCCGCCGCCGGCATGACCCAACAGCATCGGGGTGGCCATCGGATCGTTGGGTGTGAACAGATTGCCGCTCAGGCTCTTGAGGCGTTTGGCCACCTCGAGGATGAGCTGGTCGCCGAACGCGTGACCGAAGGTCTCGTTGATTTTCTTGAACGAATCCAGATCGATGAAATAGATGCCCATGTAGCATTGCTGAATGCGCGAGGTGAAGCTCTGCCGCAGCGATTCCTTGAAAAACACCAGGTTGGGCAGGCCGGTGAGCGAATCGAAATAGGCCAGACGGCGGATTTCCTGCTCGTTCTTCTTGCGGTCGGTGATGTCCTGAATGATGCCGCGGATTCGGGTGGGAATGCCTTTCGAATCGGCGGTGACGACCACTTCCTGGTGCACGTACCGTTCGCTGCCGTCCGTGCGGATGATGCGGTGATCGCGCGAAAAAGGGGTGGCGTTCTGAAACACCCCCTGCATCAGGTTTTCCAGGCCGGGTCGATCCTCGGGGTGGACCGTGCTGAGCAACTGGTCGAAGGTACGCGGCACGTTCGGTGCGAATCCCAGAATGTGGTGCAGTTCTTCGGTCCAGAAGATCGCCTTTTCGCTGATTTTCCAGTCCCAACTGCCGATATGGGCGATTTTCTGGGCCATCTCCAGGCCCTGTTCCTGTTCACGCAGGGCGCGGAAGGCGCGGCTGGCCCGCAGGGCGTAGATACAGCGTTGGGCCAGGATCACCCAGGAGATCGGTTTCGTCAGGAAATCCGTCGCACCGGCTTTGAAGGCTTTCGAAATGGAATCGTAGTCGTTCATGCCGGTGATGATGATGATCGGTACGTCGCGGCTGAAGGGGTCCTGACGCAGTGCCTTGCAGGTCTGGTACCCGTCCATCAGCGGCATGTTCACGTCCATGATCACCAGGTCGGGTTTCAACAGGTTGAATTTATACAGCGATTCCTGCCCATTGAGCGCAATATCCACTTTGAATCCGTGGCGCTCGAGGGCAGTCCTGCAGAGTTGGCGGGTGAAGTTGTCGTCGTCGACAACCAGCACTTTGCCCAAGGTTTTCTCGGTTTCGGAAGGCAGCATAAACGAACCTGGAACCATGGGATGGGTAGGCAGATTAAGGGATTCGGTTTTAGTATCCTGGCTTGGTTGAGATTTTTAGTATTGATTGTTTCAGGTCTGCATTCAAGTCAAATCTTTTGTCGGGTTTGCGCCAGGATTACTGGAAAAACCGCGGGTGCCGCACCCCGAACCAGCCGGCGGGGAAGGGAATCGACGCGTAGCCTCAACGCCGCGGGTGACCCCGCTCGGCGGCGAATCGTTCGGTAACCCGCCTTCCCGGCTCGGATGTTCGACGCGCCAACGGCGCAAAACCCGGTTTCGTCAACTGAACCTGATCGAGTCAGAACGACAGGCTGGCGCCCAGGATGTGGTGATCGCGCGAATTGGCGCGGACGTGCTGGTACATGTAAAAGAGACTGAGAGTCTGACCTTTGCGAAGCGGCATCGAAATCCCGAAGGGAACGAACCGGTTCTGGTCGAATTCGCCGTGGGTCGTATCGAAGAAGTACTCGTTGCTGAAGAAAACCTTGTTGATGCGCCCGAACGAAACGGGACGACTGAACTGGGCCCGGTTGCGGATGCGGTCGTTGTTGGGGCGCCCGTGCCGGTCCAAAATCTCCAGCCGGGCACGGTGCTGGTAACGCCATCGATGCGCCAGTTTGAAATCCAGGCCCACTTGGCCCTCGTAGCGGTAGATTCGCGCGAAGCCGTCGCCGCTGCGGACCTGCAATACTTTGACCGCGGTGGCGAATGTCAACCAAGGGTTGCGCTTGTAGCTGAGGGTCGGCCCGAAAATGTAGGCGGACCAGCGGCCGTCCTCCGTACTGTAGCGAGGTTCGGCGTAGATACTCAGATTGAGATTCCGATAGGACCCCATTTTTTTGGTGACGAAGGGCCAGAACTGGTAATCGTCGGCCGCACGGGTCGGCAGGCCGGAACAGAGCGAGAAGGTGGCGAGAAGCGTGATCGTGATTCGCGTAATTCGAACGATGGCCATGTTTCGTTTGAAAAAATCCATGTCGCAGATGATCGCTCCTGATCGATACCTCGCTTGTGAGGAACCGCGGAATTCGGCGGGCACTGCCCGTCGCACCCACGCCAGAACCGGTGGTTCGAAGTGCGTCGATGCGCCGAAAAGCAGAAAACCGGAAGGCGGCAATGCGTGAAAGCCGCCCTCCGGTATCCCAAAAAGCTATTGTGACATGGATGGTTCACGGTGGACAGTGTGGATTTTGCCGGGAACGAGGATCGGACGCGCGGTGTCGCAGGCGAAATCCCAGCGAATTTAGAGCAATTCCGCCAGCCGCTGTTGCCATACATCGGCAAACTGGTTGACTTCGTTGGCGTTGCCACCCCAGCGGGCGAGACTCAGGACGACGATGTCGGCTTCCATCTCGAAACGCAGCAAACCACCGTAGGGTCCGTTCAGCGTGCCCGCCCAGGAACGCGGCGGATTGACCAAAAACACCTTGCCGGCATAGACCTCTTGCGGTCCGACTTCCAGGCGAAAGCTGTCGCCTTCGCTGAGCGCATGCACGCCGCCATTCTTGGCCAGGCCCTTGGGTCCGAAAACCCGCGAAAACGCGTCTCGGGGAGCCAGGTCGGTGTGGTGGGTGACCAGCCGCAGGTGGCGCGGCGTGTCCGGGTGATGGTCCAGGTAGTGGCGCAACACGCGCAATTCGTAGGGCCAACCCCGCGAGATCCCCGAGAATTCCTGATCCCAGTCCTCGTCGCGGCCGAATCCCGAATGCACCAATCGCAAGGTGGTACCGCCGTTGCGGCCTTCCAGGTAGTAGTCCATGGCGAGCACCACCTTTTGGCCCTGATGGTCCTTTTCTTCGATCAGGCCCAGGTGCTGATTGGGTTTCCAAGTCGCCACACGGGTCCGGAACCCCCAACCCTCGACGTCCCAGGTCATTTCGAACTGGCCGCCCTCGGTCGGTTCCACCTCGGCGTTGTTGGAGAACCAGCGCGAGATTTCGGTGGGGTCGGTCAAGGCCTGCCACACCCGTTCGGGGCTCTGTTTGAAGTCGATATCGATGGAGAAGGTTCTGGGATCGGGGAGTGAGACAGGTTCCTTTTTGTCGGTCATCGAAGTCCTCCTAATCAGTGTCATGGTGATGTGAAACGAAGCGGTTGCGCCGGACTGCGGTACACGGAAGTGCGGGCGAACCCGTGGGCACGAGGATCCCGTTCGTCCGGTATTCGCGACCCCGGTGGGCAACGAAAGGGGACGGAACCTCGCGGGATGCGGAGCTGGGGGATCGGCGATTCCGGGGAAGGCCGCTGGTCAGTCGGGAATCGAGGGGTACAAACCCACCTGGCAGGCGTAGGTGCGCCCGTTGGGCGCCGCCTCGTCGTGATAGCGCGCGATGAGGGTTGCCAGGGCTTGTTGAAGATCCTCCGCGAAGCCGGCCCGATCGGCCGCCGATGCGAAGCGAATCTGGGTTTCCAGCCCGAGGGTGGCGATCGGCTTGCCCGCCTCCGCAGCGGCTTCGCGCAGCGCGCCCAGCTCGCGGATGGTACGGCCGGCCATGGCCAACAGATGGGCCGAGGAAAACCGATCGCGAACCTCCTCGGGCGTGGTGCCGAGATCGGCCAGGATTTCGGGAGAGATGACGTAGGTCCGAGCCGTGGCTTGGAAGACGCGTTCCAGGCAGTTGCGGGCCCGGCGCTCTTCGACGAGGTTCAGCAGGCCGGCCTGATCGAGGGCGCGCAGGTGGTAGTTGATCTTTTGGCGGGGGAGTTCGAGGCGTTTGGCCAGGAGGGTCGCGGAAGCGGGTAACCGAAGCTGGGCAAGCAGCTTGGGTCGATCGCCCTGAAGCAGGGTGGCGGCCTGTCGACGGTCGCGAATGACACGAAGAGCGTCCATGTGGCAATCCTTGTTTGAATTGAACACGATCTTAAAATAGAAAAAAATATTTTTCAATAAAAATCATCTAACTATAGAACAGATCTTTGGGCATTACTTCTTCGCGGTTTGGGATACCGAGCGGGTCCCGCGGTCCCGTCTCGAAAAAAATCCCTGATTTTCCATGAGCACTGGCTAGAATAAGTTACAAGTTTTCACCGTTCTAAACATGCTGATGCCCTTTTCAAACTCGAACCGTGCCCATTCCGATTCGGTGTTCTCGCGCCCTTGGTCCACCTTCCGGCAAGGAACGAGGCGGTACTTCCCGTCTCCGCTGGTTCCGGCCGGGATCGACCGACGCGTGAGGACCACCCGCGATATGGTGCGAGTCGGGTCACACAGGATCGAACGGCCGGGGCCGGTTTGTTTCGTATGGCGCGTCCTGCCGGTGTCTCGCGGCCGAAATCAAGGAGTAAAAAATGGGTCTGCGCATGGATTTTCGGCGAGTTGTGGTTCTATGTGGTACATGGGTCGCGTTGCTGGGCCAGATCGCCACGGCACAAGTGGTCATCAACGAAGTGTTGTCGAATCCCGACGGCCCGGACGGGCAATGGGTCGAACTGGCCAATCTGGGTGAAACCGAAGCCGACCTGAGTGGCTGGTTTCTCTGCGACCGCAGTGTGAACCCCGCGTACGTTTCATTGGGAGAGAACCGAACGATTCCGCCTGGCGGGATCGTGGCGGTGGACTTGAGCGGCACGGGCCAGGATTCGGCCACCCTGTGGGTCCTTTCGGCTCCGTGGACGATCGGCACCGTCGACGGCGAAATGGGCCTGTACGTGGACAACAATTTCGGCAGCCCGGCCTCGATACGGAGCTATATGCAGTGGGGGAGCGGCAACCATCCGCGCGCCACGGTGGCCGTGGACGCCAATATCTGGACCGATGCCGCCGAATTCGTGACCGCACCTGCGGCGGGTGCATCGCTCTCGTTCACGGGGACCGGCGGTGGCCCCTTCGGCCCCAACGACTGGGAAGAATCGGCCGAGCCCGACCTGGGCCTGCGGAACGGCACCCCGACCATCGTGCTCAACGAGCTGCTGATCAACCTGGACCAACAAACCGAGCAGTTGGCCGAGTTGAAGAACATCGGACTGACGACCGCGGACGCCAGCGAGTGGTGGCTGTGTAACTTCGACGGAAACCCGCGTTACGTCCAGTTGGGCACCGACCGCACCATCCCCCCAGGCGGATTCGTGATCATCCACATGAATTCCACCGGAACCGATACGGCGACCGATTGGTTCCCCAATCAGGCCTGGGGGGTCGGCGCGCTCGACGGTGAATTCGGACTCTACGCCACCTCCGACTTCGGCAGCGCCGAGGCCATTCGCGGGTACGTGCAGTGGGGCTCCGGCGGCCACACGCGCGCTTCGGTGGCGGTCGCCGCCGGAATTTGGGGCGATGCGGCCGATTTCGTAGAGGCCGTGGACATGGACCATTCCATGGAGTTCTTCGTGGGAGACGGCTTGCCCTACGAATCCGGCGACTGGGTGGAACAGGCGATTCCGACCCTGGGCGAGGAAAATGGAGGAGCCTGCCTGGAAACGTTTCTGGCGTTGGTGGCAATGTGGCCCGAGAACAACGTGAACGTTTTGGATCTGGTCGCCGAGGTGTGCCTGTAAGGCGCGCGTCGTCGCGGACACCCAACCCGCACGTCGGGTGACGCATCGAACAAAGGAAGTCGAAACATCACGGCCGGCGCCCCCGGCAAGGCGCGCGGCCGTTTTTTCAGGGCCTGGACCGGGCTCCCGATCCGGATCGACTTTGCCCCCACGGACGGTTCCCTTCGGTTACGATGGCGCCAAAGTCTTCACATCACCATCTCGCCCATGGGTCGACCGAAACGATGGGTCGCGCGCCATGGGGAAGGATTCGACCAGGCCCGTATTGGACGGCTATCCCAATCTCGGCGGCACCAACGAGCGCTTTCGCGCCCTTCGCAACCTGCTGTCCCATGCCGGCGTCACGTCCTCCCAGGATGGTGCACCATCGAGCGACGCCCTGCACCGGGCGATGTCCGACTGAGCCGGGCCGAGAGGCTCGGAATGGACGACCCTTCTCGCCAAAGGCCAGCGCCACGCCACCGCGCTCACCGCTTTTTTGGGCTTTCCAGAAACGGGCGGATCCTCTTTAATAGACCGAACATTCAAAGTTCCAAATCCGAATCGTCCTCGCCGTCCTTGATCTATCTCGTTATATTGGAGATGTTTTCATGATTGCGTACGTTTTTCCCGGACAGGGCTCCCAACACAAGGGGATGGGCGCCAACCTGTTCGAAGCGTTTCCCGAGCTGGTCGCCAAAGCCGACGAGATCTTGGGTTATTCGTTGCACGAGCTGTGCCTGCAGGATCCCAAAGATCGATTGAACCTCACCCAGTTCACCCAGCCCGCCCTGTTCGTGGTGAACGCCCTTCACTACTACCAAAAGTGCCGGCAGCAGGAAGCCCCGCCCCAATTCGTGGCCGGGCACAGCCTGGGTGAATACAACGCCTTGCTGGCAGCGGAGGCCTTCGATTTCGAGACGGGCCTGCGCTTGGTGAAGAAACGCGGGGAGTTGATGGGTCGCATGGCAGGGGGCGGCATGGCGGCGGTGGTCGGTCTCGAGCGCCACAAGCTGATGCGGGTCCTGGAAGGGGAGGGCGCTCGCGATGTGGACATCGCCAACGAAAACGCGCCTTCGCAGCTCGTGATTTCCGGTCCCCTCGAACGGATCGAGGGATTGGTGGCCCCGATGGAAGCGGCGGGCGCGAGGCGTTGCCTGGTTCTGAAGGTGAGCGCGGCCTTTCACTCGCGCTACATGGCCGAGGCGGCCGAAGAGTTCGGCCAATTCCTGCGTGGCTGGCGTTTTCAATCGCCAAAAATAGAGACGCTCGCCAACGTGAGCGGCCGACCTTACGCGGGCGATATTCACGAGAACCTGGCTCGCCAACTTCGCGAACCGGTGCTCTGGACCGAAACGATCCGTTACCTGCTGGCCCGCGGGATTTCCCAAATCGTGGAAGTCGGGCCAGGACAGGTGCTTACCAGCCTGTTCTACAAAATCAAACGCGAGGCGGAACCGCTGGACTTGAGCGCGGAGACCGACCCCCTTTCCAAGGGAAAAGTCCCGTCTCCCAGCGTCGAATCCAAGGAAGCCGTCTCGGTCGATCCCGAACGGGGTGCCACCACTTCCCGGCGCGGGGCCGATTCCCCAACGCCGCCACCCACGTCACTCGTCGAGACGTCGGGTGCCGTCAAGACTTCGGGACCGGGCTCCGGGTTAGGACCGGAGTCGCTGGGCAGCGAGGCCTTCCGCCAGGCGCATGGGGTTCGCTACGCCTATATGGCCGGCTCCATGTTTCGCGGCATTTCCTCACCGGACATGGTCATTCGCATGGCCAAAGCGGGACTTCTCTGTTGCCTGGGCACGCGTGGATCGAGCATCGAAACGATCGACGCGGCCTTGACCCGCATCGGCAAGGCCCTCGGCACCGCCAAGAACTACGGTGTCAACCTCTTTGCCGACATCGAGGACCCGGATTTGGAAATGGCGCTCGTGGACCTGTACCTTCGCCACGACGTGCGCACGATCGAGGCTGCGGCCTTCATGCGCATCCAGCCCGCGCTGGTGTGGTTCCGTTTCAAAGGTGCCCACCGCGCCCGCGAGGGACGGCCTCACACCCCGCGGCGCCTGATCGCCAAGGTCTCCCGGCCCGAAGTGGCCGAGGCCTTCATGTCGCCGGCACCGGAGAAGCTCCTGGAAAGCCTGGTCCAAGGTGGACGGTTGACCCGCGAAGAGGCAGCTATCGCCCGTACGTTGCCGGTTGCCGACGACATCTGCGTGACCGCGGACTGCGGCGGCCATACGGACCGGGGTTCGATTACCACGTTGCTGCCCGCCATCCTCCGCCTGCGCGACGCCCAATGCCGTAACCACGGTTACGCGTCACCCATTCGGATAGGCGCCGCCGGTGGTATCGGGACCCCGGAAGCCGCGGCGGTGGCGTTCCTGATGGGGGCCGACTTCGTGGTCACCGGTTCGATCAACCAATGTACCCCGGAAGCCGCGATCTGCGACCAGGTCAAGGATATGTTGCAAGGGCTGCAGGTGCAGGACACCGCATATGCGCCGGCCGACGACCTGTTCGAGCTGGGCACCCAGGTGCAGGTCGTCAAGCGATCGGTCTTTTTCCCGGCCAGAGCCAACAAACTCTACGAACTGTTCCGCCATTGTGGCTCGTTGGACGACATCGATTCGGACACGCGCGAATTGTTGGCCCGGAAATTTTTCAACGAGGATTTGGCGTCCGTCTGGACGAGGGTATGCGACGCCTTGGCTCGGCGACGGCCAAGCGAAGTCGACCGCATTGGGCGAAACCCCAAACACAAAATGGCCGCCGTCTTCAAAGCCTACCTGGACCGAGCGGCGCAGTGGGCGATCCAGGGCGAACCGGGCCAAAAGGTCAATTACCAAATCTACTGCGGTTCGGCGATGGGTGCGTTCAACAGCCACGTCAAGGGCGGGCCCCTGGAAGATTGGCGGCATCGTCACGTGGACGCGCTGGCCGAGCTGATCATGCAGGGCGCGGCCGAAACCATCGTCGATCGCTTCCAACAGCTCATGCCGCGCTGACCGCACCCGGGATCGTTCCCGTTCCGCGTCCGCAAGCCCTTGGATCGGCGTGAGCGCTACCCAGCCTGGCGGTTCCGCTACGCCCGGGCGACCCCGCACCGATTTCGACTGCTATAATGATTCTCGTTCTTCCCAACACCATCAATCGGCCTCCTCAGGTATGTTCACCTCGTCGAAGGTCCCGATAGGAGATCCCATGCTCCCCGTCTCCCACCATTTCCCCATTGCAGGCGTGAAACTGATTCTCTGCCAAGTGTTACTGGTCGCCCCCCTGGTCGGGCAAATCGAAATCACCTTGACCCCTTCCCGTGACAACACCCTCTACGAGTCGCCATCGGGTGACCTGAGCAACGGGGCCGGCGATCATTTCTTCGCCGGCACGACCAATGGCGGCCTGGTGCGGCGCGGCCTCGTGGCCTTCGATATCGCCGGCAACCTTCCTCCAGGCGCCCAAATTCAATCGGTTCAACTCCGGATGAACGTGTCCCGCACCGTTTCCGGCGCCGTCGACGTGGGCCTACACCGGGTGACCTCCGATTGGGGTCAGGGCGCTTCGGACGCGGACGGCGAAGAAGGTGGTGGCGCAACGCCCCAGGCCAACGACGCCACCTGGATTCACACCTTCTTCCCCAACCAGTTTTGGGACAACCCGGGTGGTGATTTCGCGCCCACCGCATCGTCCTCGATCGCGGTGAGCGGCAACGGCGAATATACCTGGGGTTCCAACCCTGCGTTGGTCGGGGACGTCCAGGCCTGGGTGGACGGCGGCGCACCCAATTTCGGTTGGGTCCTCGTGGGTGACGAGTCCACGAGCCGCACGGCCAAACGCTTCGATTCGGTGGAGAACCCAACCGCAGCCCAACGGCCGCAATTGACCATCGTGTACGATCTGCAGGCCCGCATCGGGCTGGCGCTCGACGCGGCGGTCACCGGTCTCGAAGAAGGTGCCTTCGGGGTCACCCTGGCATACCGGGTGGTGAACCGTGGCGATGCACCGCTGGAACAAATTCAGGTGCAGAACGACCTGGCTCAGGTCTTCGCCGGAGCCGACTTTTCGCTGTCGCAAGCGCCCCAGAGCACTCGCTTCTCGGTGAATCCCGGTTTCGACGGCGACCAGGATATCGACTTGTTGGACGGAACCGATGAGCTTCCCCCCGGGGAAGAGGGCTCGGTGGTGTTGGAACTGCGGGTCGAGCCGACGGGCACCCAAACCCTGTTTTCCAATTCGGCACAGGCTTCGGCCACTTCGTCGACGGGCACTTTCGTGTCCGACACCAGCCAGAACGGGACCGACGACGATCCCGACGGCAACGGCAACCCGGGCGACAACAGCGAGGCCACCCTGCTGGTGCTGGCGAATGGCGTCGTGCCGACCTTGGGGACCGCGGGCCTTCTGGCCCTGATCGGCGGATTGGTGGTGTTGGCCGTGCGTCAGCGGAAGGCTCGTCGCTGAATCCTCGGTTTCGCTCGGGCGGCGCGGGTTACGGAGGTCCGCTTTCGGAGGTCCGCTTTCGGAGATCCGCTTCCGGCTGCCCGCTTCCGGCGGGGCATCGGACCCATGCGGTGAACCCCGCCCGCCAACGCGCAAACGACAGACGCTCGGTGACCGCAGTCACATTTTCTCCTTCGGAGTGGGGGGATGCGGATCCCAGTTCCGTTACTGGGCCGCATCCTGAATTTCCCTTCCCAGGAGGAAACCCACATGTATCGTATCTTGCCGTTGTTTCTTGTCGCGATGATCGGTGCCGTGCCCGGTGTCGCATGGGCCCAAGGCGAGCCCGACCCCGTCCTGATGGTCGTCGCCAATCAAGACTTCTACTATCCCGATTATTCGTTGCCCCGCCAGGCGCTCGAAGCCGCTGGGCTGTCGATCGCGGTGGCCGCGCCGACCACGGATACGGCTTACCCACACGGTCCCAACGATCCGACGGTCACGCCCGACATCTCGCTGTTCGATGTGGATCCCGCCCAATACTCCGCCATTCTCTTCGTGGGGGGCTACGGCGCCTCCAGTTTTCAGTACGCCTTCCAAGGAACCTACCAAAATCCGCTCTACAATGGCGATGCCGCGCTGAGAAACCAGGTCAATCAGTTGATCGACGATTTCCACGACCAGGGCAAGAAAATCGGCGCCATCTGCTACGGCGTCACGGTTTTGGCGTGGGCCCGCATCGATGGGGTCAGCCCCCTCGATGGGCACGATGCGGTGGGTTACTTCGGCAACTCGCCGGGCTTCACCCTGGAGGGTGAATACTACGGGGTTCCGACCGCCTGGCACGTGGAAGCCAACGGCGGCAATTTCCTCCCGACCGGCTCCGTCGGTGACCCCACCACTTCCCAGGACGACGTCCTCGTGCTGGACGACTCTTTCGTGCTCGGCGAGAGCTTCAATTGCGGCACCTACTTCGGCGAGGTCTTCGCCGCCGAAATTCAGGATTGGTTTGCCAACCTGCCGGATCCGTCCCTTCCCGTCCTCATGGTCCTGGCCAACACGCATTTCTACTACCGAGAGTACAGCGAGACCCGCATCGGGTTGGAAGCCGAAGGTCGCGAGGTCGTGGTCGCCGCAGGCCAACAGGCCTGGTGTTCGCCGCACGCCAACAGCGGTCAAGGCGCCGAGAGCGGCATGGTCTGGCCCGATCTGGCCCTGGCCGATGTCGTGGCCGACGACTACGCCGCCATCACCTTCGTGGGTGGTTGGGGTTCCTCGCACTACCAATACGAATTCCCCGGCTCCTACAACCACCTCTACTACGGCGACGACAGCCACCGCGACCTGGTCAACCAACTCGTCAACGATTTCGTGGCCCAGGACAAATACGTCACCGCCATTTGCTTCGGCGTGACCGTGCTCGCTTGGGCTCGGGTGAACGGAGTGAGCGTCTTGGATGGCAAGACGGTCGCCAGCTACCCGTGGGGATCGCCTTCCTGCGAAATCGACGGTGTCTCCTACGGCGGCAACGTCGTGCCCACCAGTTGGCACATGGAGCAAAACGGCGCGATCCAGCTCCCGGCGCAGTCCATCGGAGACCCGACCACGGCGGCGGACGACGTCTTCATCGACCTGAGCAACGGAATCCGAGTCATCACGGCACAGGATTACGACAGCGCGCTCCAGTTCGGACACACCCTCGGCCAGGAGCTCAATGCCGAATAACGGCCCTGTCTCGCTCGACGCATCCACCGAAGCGTCGGGCGGGATTGGGACAGTCCCCGTCGATACGCGTCTGAAAAGCTTGGCCCTGCTCCGATGTTTCCGGGGTGGGGCCGATCTTTCCTTGGTGCCATCGGTTGGTGTGGCTTCCGGCCCGTCGACTCAGAAGAAAAGGGCGATCCCGCCGATGGCGGCGAGCACGCCCAGGACGGCGCGCAGGGACACGCGTTCCCCTTGAATCATGGCCAGGGGGATGCCGAAGAGGGGACTGGTCACCAACAGTGTTTGGGCGATGCCCGCACTGGTCGTTTTCAGCGAGATCTGTTGCAGCCACAAACAGAGAAAGGTACCGATGAAGGTGGCGAACACCAGGATCAGCCAGGGGCGACGAACATCGGTCCGTTTGGCGGCCACCTGTGCCTTGGGCTTGCCCCGCCACCAGATCAGCAAGGGCATGAAGGCGATGCCGGCCACGAGGCGCAGGCCGGCGCTGCCCAGCGCGCCGATATCCGTCTTGGCGAACGCTGCCGAAGACAACACCGCACCGCCCGCCTGGCAGGCCGCGGCCAGGAACCCGAAGATCGCGCCGTGAAACACCAGGCTCCGGTCCTCCACGGAGGCTTCCGGCGTGCGTTCGCTGATGACCCAGGCCACCCCCACCATGGTGATGGCCATGCCCAGCCAGGCGCGCCAGCTCAGCGCATCCTTCAAAAACAGGAAGGACAACACGGCCGCGATCGGCGGGGCCAGGGTCTCCATCAGCAGGGCGCGCCGGGGACCCAGGCGATTCAACGCCTCGAAATAGGCCGTGTCCCCCAGGCCGATGCCCAGGATCCCGCTGGCCAACAGGAGGAAGACCGCCAGTCCCGAAAAGCCCTGCATGGATTCGTTGCTGAAGGGCAGGGCGACGCCCACCAACACCAGGGCGATCAGTCCCTTGAGCAGATTGAGTCGAATCGGTGGAAAGTGACCGCCGATCTTGGCGTAGTAAAGGGTCGCGATGGCCCAGAGAAAGGCCGCGGCAAGCGCGGCGACCTCACCGATCGACTGCTGGAAGATGGAAACCATGAGTAGAGCCCTGGATGGATTGTGGCGCGGAATGCATCGCGCGAGGCGACAGAGGGGCCTGGCCAGCCAACCCTAGCACACTCTGGGGGGGGCGATCATCGCCCCGATTCATTCATAGACAGCGGTGCCGAGGGCAACGGGATCCATAGGTGGTGCGGCCCGTTCGTGCGTTCCATCATCGGTCGATGTCCCTACCTGTCCCGACCGATGGTGTCGGCGAACTCGGGCTTTTAGAAAATCGTAGAATAGACTGAATACACACCGTAAAAATTATTCAATCGAGAATTATGTCAAACTTTGTTACTTTAAAAACAATTTGGGCCTTCTCGGTAATACCGATTACAATCAAACTCGCTGCATCCGCTGTCGCTTTCCGAACGTTACCCGATGATATCTTTCATTGCCAACTCCTTGAAAGAACGGAACCTAGCCTTGCCCATCAACATTCATCCCGCTCTTTTTCAACCTTAATGGATTTTATGCCGAACATGTTGCTAGATACTTCGAAAAAAGAGAACCCCCATACCCGCTCGCAAAAACTGTCTTGAACACGAATGCCGCGTCCTCGTTTCCGAAAAATGCCTTTGCCACAAACCGAGAGGGGATCTTTACCATTTGGCCCATGTATCCCATTCTCTTTTTCGAGGAACCCTAGTTGGTGAGATTCGCCACAGAAGAGTCGGTAGGTCCGATGTCTCGCGTCCGCGTATCCGGGTGGAATGCGTGCCCAAACCCGTCGGTCGTGAAACTCGGATCGCCGCGGTTTCGAATGTGACCTTAGGAAAAACCCCATGACCACCCTGGACCACCCAAAAAATTTCGCTTCCCTCGATTGGACTCCGCGCGCCGTGAAAGTGGTGTCCGAAGAGGCCTGGGACGGCCAGACGTTCGGTCGAATCAGCCAGATCGGCCCCTACCGGGTGACGCGGGAATTGGGGCAGGGAGGAACCGGCCTGGTCTTGCTGGCGACGCGCGATGACGATACGCGCAAGCAGGTCGCGATCAAGGTCCTGAAACGCGGCATGGATACGGTCGACATTCTGCGGCGCTTCTACCAGGAGCGAAAAATATTGGCGGCCTTGAGCCATACCAACATCGCGCAATTGTACGACGCGGGGACCACCGATTCGGGCCTGCCCTTTTTCGTGATGGAGTACGTCGACGGCGTCCCGATCGATCAATACGCCGATCGCCAGGGACTTTCGGTCGGCGACCGGCTCAAGCTATTTCAAAAGGTGTGTGGCGCCGTGAGTTTCGCCCACCAGAACCTGGTCATTCACCGCGACCTGAAACCGGCCAACATCCTGGTGACCAGCGATGGCGAACCCAAATTGCTCGATTTCGGCATTTCCGGGCTGCTGGATCCGGAAACGATGACGCCCAAAACGGCCACGGTGCTGGACGAACGGATGCTCACCCTCGAGTACGCCAGCCCGGAGCAATTGCGCGGCGAGCGGCTGGGCACGGGCAGCGACGTGTATTCGCTCGGCGTGATTCTCTATCAGCTCCTGACCGGCAACCGCCCTTTCTATTTCCCCGGACGCGATCCCATGGAAGCCGAATCGCGGATCGCCAAAACGCGGCCGCTCAAACCGAGCGACGCGGTGCAGCGGCGCCTGATTATCCAAACCGGCAAGACCCAGGCAAAAAGAGGGTGGCGCTTCTGGCAGCGAAGCAACACGGCGCGCCTCAATCGCGGTCTCGTCAGCGACGTGGACAACATCGTCCTCAAGACGCTGGCCTACGAACCGCGGGACCGCTATCCGTCGGTGGAACACCTCACGGCCGACATCCGCCGTTACTTTTTGGGTTTGCCGATTCACGCCCGGCCCTTGAGCATGTCCTACCGGCTCGCCAAGTTTTGGTCGCGCAACCGCTGGACCTTCGTGACCGTGGGTCTGTTCTGTGGCCTCCTGATCGGTTTCTCGGCCTTCGCGCTCCACCTGGCCCGTCAAACGGAGGAGGAACGCGACACGGCCGAAGAGGTCGTCAACTTCATGGTCGAGTTGTTCAGCATCAACGATCCCGACCTCGCTCGGGGACAGACGGTCACGGCCAAGGAATTGTTGGACAAGGGGGCCGAACGCATCGCCAACGATTTGAAGGACCAGCCACGGGCGCGCGCCAACCTGCTCTCGGCCATGGGCAGGGCCTATGCCGGACTCGGTTTGTATCATGAAGCCCAGCCCCTCCTGGAAATTGCCTTGGAAGATCGCCGCAAGGCCTTCGGATTGGACAGCCTGGAGCTTGCGCGCGCCTATTACGACGTCGGCAACGCCTACTTCGACACCAGGATGTACGACAGCGTTTTGCCCTACTACACCGAGGCGTTGCGCATTTTCACCCAACGCCTCGGCCCGGATCACGACCAGGTCCTGGAGGTGCGGAACCAGATCGGGTACCTGTATCAGTGCCTGGGCAATTACGATCTGGCCGAGCAATATTATCGCGATGTGTACGAGATCCGTTCGAGGGTGCTCGGGGACGATCATCCCAGCTTCTTCCACAGCCTCAACGCCTTGGGCATCATCTACATGGTGAGCAACAAGAACGAGGAGGCCTTGGACGCCTTCTCCCGCGTGCTGGAACACAATCGCAAGGAGTACGGCCCCCTGGCCCGCAACACGATCGCGGTCACCGGAAACCTGGCACTGACCTACTACCAGATCGGCCAGTACGACAAAGCCATCTCGCTGTACCGGCGCCAGTTGGAGGGGAGCCGAAAAATCTATGACAACAACCATCCCTACCTGAGCGCCGCCCTGCAATTCTTGGGGAACGCCCTGCGCGCCAACGGCGAATACGAGGAAGCCCAGCAACTGCTGGAAGAGTCCGTGGAGGTTTTGAAACGGACCATGGCATCCAACGAGCCGAGTTTCGCTACGGCCAACCGGATCCTGGGCCGCCTCCATCACGATCGCGGCAACTGGGAGAAGGCTGAGAATCTCTATCGCGAGGCCCTTTCCGTTGCGCTGAACTCTTATGGTGAAGGGCATTACCTCGTGGCGCGGGTGCAGATGAACCTGGGTGAGCTTCTGTTGGACCAAGGCCATCCCGACCAGGCCGAACACATCCTGCGCCAGGCGCTGGCCTCGTTTCAGTCGCAATTTTCCGACAACTATTTTCGCACCGCCAACACCCGCAGTGTGCTGGGCGCCAGCCTGGCCGCCCAAGGTCGCCTGAAGGAGGCCGGCCCGCTGTTGAAGGACAGCTATGAACGCTTGCGCGAAGTGAACGGCGAAGGCGAGTTCACCCGCAAAGCGCGTGTTCGCCTGCAGATTTTCGAATCCCAATTGGAAGAAGCGCCCAACAAAATGTGACGCGCCATGACACCGGTTTTTTCCGATTCCGTCCTCGTTCCCCGCTAGAATAGGGAGCAAACGACCTACGTCCAGCCTACCGCCGTTTTTCTTCGGACCCATCGGAACTCCCCACCCGACCCACCTCGTACGATTGGTCCCGTGTCGGTAGGCTGTGCGTCACCAGTCGAGCGAGGAGCGTTTCGTGACAAACAAGAATATCAAGGTCAATGGAAAGACACACTCGGTGGAGGCGGATCCCAAGATGCCGCTGCTCTGGGTGTTGCGCGATCTGCTGGGGCTTACCGGAACCAAGTTCGGTTGCGGCGCGGCCCACTGCGGTGCGTGCACGGTGCATCTCGACGGCGTGGCCGTTCGATCCTGCGTACTGCCTCTGGAAGCCGTGGGCGACGGAACCATCACCACGATCGAAGGCTTGTCCGAAAAGGGCGACCATCCGTTGCAACGGGCCTGGATCGAACACAACGTGCCTCAATGCGGTTACTGTCAAGCCGGCCAGATCATGAGCGCGGCGGCTCTGCTGGCTTCCAGCCCCGAACCCAAAGACGAAGACATCGACACGGCCATGGCCGGCAACATCTGTCGATGCGGCACCTATCAGCGCATTCGTGCCGCCATCAAGACGGCTGCCAAGGAAACGGGGGCCAAACCATGAACGGCATCACCAAACTGAACCGACGTCAGTTTCTCCAGGCGGGTATCGGATCCGGTGCGGCCCTGGCCCTGGCGGTTTCGGCGCCTCCGGCCAAAGCGGCGCTGTTCGCACCGCCCGGAGAACCCAAACCGGCCTTCGCCCCCAACGCCTTCGTTTCGATCGGCCGCGACGGCCAGGTGACGATCACCGTGTCGCGATCCGAAATGGGCCAGGGCGTGCGTACCTCGATGGCGATGTTGGTGGCCGAGGAACTCGAGGTGACCTGGCAGCAGGTGCGCATCGAGCAGGCCACCGGCCATCCCAAATTCGGAAACCAGAACACCGATGGATCGCGCAGCGTGCGCACCCTGTTCCAACCGTTGCGCCAGGCGGGCGCGGCCGCACGCGAGATGCTGGAGCGGGCGGCCGCCAAGTCGTGGTCCTGTCCGCCAGAAGAATGCCGCGGCGCCGGTGGCGAGGTCCACCACAAGGACGGCAAGCGCCGTCTGGCCTACGCGAAACTGGCCGAAGCGGCCGCCGCCCTGGAATTGCCGGAGAATCCCAAACTCAAGAAGCACGCGGACTTCAAGATCATCGGCAAGGACATCAAGGGTGTCGACGTGCCGGACATCGTACACGGCAAGGCGCGCTACGGGCTCGACGTGACCGTACCCGGTATGGTCTACGCCTCGGTGGAACACGTGCCGGTGGTCGGTGCGACGATCGAATCGTTTTCTGCCGACGAGGCCAAGAAGGTTGCGGGCGTCCTGGACGTCATCAAACTGGATTCGGCCCAACCGCCGGTGGTCTTCAAGCCGCTCGGTGGCCTCGCCGTCGTCGCCGAGAACTCCTGGGCGGCGTTCAAGGGCCGCGAAAAACTCGAAGTGAAGTGGAACGCCGGACCGAACGGCGCCTTCGATACCGAAGCCTTTGCCAAGTCGATGTCCGAAACGGCCAAGAAACCGGGCCACGTCGTACGGACCGAGGGTGATGTGGACGCCGCCTTCGCCGCGGCGGACCAAATCGTGGAAGGGGAATACTACGTGCCCCTGTTGGCCCACGCCTCCATGGAGCCGCCCGTCGCCACCGCCTGGGTCAAAGCCGATTCCTGTGAGGTCTGGGCCCCGGTCCAGGCGCCGCAACGCACGCGCACCATGGTGGCCCAGATGCTCGGATTGGAAGAGGATCGCGTCACCGTCCACGTGACCCTGTTGGGCGGTGGATTCGGCCGCAAATCCAAACCCGATTTCGTTCTGGAGGCCGTCGCGGTTTCCAAGGCGGTGGGCAAACCGGTCAAGGTGACCTGGACCCGTGAGGACGACATCCGCCACGACTACTACCACAGCGACAGCGTCCAATACCTGAAAGCCGCCCTGGGCAAGGACGGCAAGCCGACGGCATGGCTGCACCGAACCGTGTTTCCCTCCATCGGCTCCACCTTCAGCCCGGAAGCCAAACACGGATCCGAGGGCGAACTCGGCCTGGGCTTCTCCAACAACCCCTATGCCGTCCCCAACGTGAAGCTCGAGGTCGGCGAAGCCGCCGCCCATGTGCGGATCGGCTGGCTGCGCGCGGTGTGCAATATCTTTCACGCGTTCGCCATCAACCGCTTCGTCGACAAATGTGCCGCGACGGCCAAGATCGACCCGCTGGCCTATCGCCTCGATCTGCTCGGCGAACCTCGGGACCTGGTGTTCAGCAAGGAAGAGGAAAGCAGTCCCTACAAGCTGAACACGGGACGCCTGAAGAAGGTGCTTCAGGTCGCCGCCGACAAGGCCGGCTGGGGCAAGTCCACGCCCAAGGGGCAGGGAAGGGGCATTGCCTGTCACTACAGCTTCCACAGCTACATCGCCCAGGTGGTGCATGTGGAAATGAAGAACGGCGATCCAATCGTTCGCCGGGTCGACGTGGCCGTCGACTGCGGCACGGTCGTCAATCCCGACAACGTGCGGGCCCAGATGGAGGGCGCGGTGGTGTTCGGCCTGACCCTCGCCCTCAACGGCATGATCAGCGCCCGCGAAGGCCGCGTGCTGCAAGGCAATTTCGACACCTATCCCATGCTGCGCATGCCGGAAATGCCGGAGGTTCAGGTTCACCTGATCGAGAGCGACGCCCTGCCGACCGGTATCGGCGAGCCTGGCGTGCCTCCGTTGGCACCCGCGCTGGCAGCCGCGATCGAAGCCGCCAGCGGCGTGGCCGTGGATCGACTCCCCGTGCGACCCGCCCGCGTGTGAGGACGCCATCATTCACAATCCAAGAGGTTCAGGATGCAACTATCCGAAGTGATGCAGGAGTTGGAAGGCTACGCCAATCCCAACACGAAGCGGATCTACACCAATCACGGTGCCCGCGAGCCGATTTTCGGCGTTCGGGTCGGTGACCTGAAAAAAATCGTCAAGAAAGTCAAAGCGGATCACGAGCTGAGCTTGCGCCTGTTCGAAACGGGCAACGTGGACGCCATGTATCTCGCGGGCTTGATCGCCGAACCGAAACGCATGACACCGGACCTGTTGCGGACCTGGGCCCGACAGGCCTACTGGTACATGGTTTCCGAGTACTCGGTCGCCGGCGTGGCGGCCGAGGGAAGCCACGGTTGGGAACTCGGTCTCGAATGGATCGAGGCTCCGGAGGATCACGTTTCTTCCTGTGGCTGGGCCACGCTTGGGGCGCTGCTCTCCCTGCGCCGCGACGAGGACCTCGACCTGACGGCGATCAGCGGACTGATGCGTCGTGTCGAGGAAACCATCGCCGAGGCTCCCAACCGAACCCGTTACACCATGAACAATTTCGTCATCTGCGTGGGCTGCTACGTCGCGCCCTTGTTGGACGAGGCCCGCGCCGTGGCGGCACGCATCGGCAAGGTCTCGGTGGACATGGGCGGCACGGCCTGCAAGGTGCCGTTCGCGCCGGACTACATCGAAAAAGTGGTGTCGATGGGGCGCGTCGGAAAAAAACGCAAAAAAGCGCGCTGCTGAACCGAACCCGAACGGTCGCCGGGCTCAGGTGGCATCCTGCCCGGCGACACTCGTGGTCTGGTTCGCCACCATGATCCCGACCGGCTCGAGTGCGCGAATCAATTCCTTGAGCGTGACGGGCTTGGGAATGTAGTCATCCATTCCGGCGGCGATACACCGGTCGCGATCGCCGCTCATCGCGTTGGCGGTCAGGGCCACGATGTGTTGGCGCGATTCCTTGGAGCGCTCGATTTCCCGCCAGCGGCGCGTCGCCTCGTAGCCGTCCATGATCGGCATCTGACAGTCCATCAGCACCGCCGAGAACACCTTGTCGTGCATTTTCTGAAGTGCTTCGCGGCCGTCCTTGGCGCGGCTGACCCGGCATCCCAGGCGTTCGAGCAGGTGGGCGGTGATGGTGAGGTTGACCACGTTGTCCTCGACCACCAGCACGCTGGGGCCGACGATGCGGCCGACCGTCGCGGCCTGGCCCGTTTGGGGCTCGGCCGAGTCGGCCACCGGGATCTCGGGCTCGTCCTCGAGGATCAACTCGATCAGGCGAATCGGGTCGATCGGTTTGGCGAGAACCAACCCCCACTCGGACTTCTGGGTGGGGACCTTCTGATCGCCGTGCAGAAACATCAGCCGGCTGGTGCCCAGGCCGGGATCGCGCACCATCAGGGTGTCCAGCCAGGAACCCAGGCGATCCTTGGGCACGTCGTCGGAGTCGATCAGGTAGTACGGACGCAGGATGGGGTCGCGATCGGCGAACTCCGGTCGTTCGGAACCTTTGTAGGCGTGCCAGGAGATCGAGGCCGCATCCAGGTAGGTGCCGATGATGGCCCGACGGTCCGGGTCGTCCATCCACAGGGCCACCTGGCAGTGAGACATGCTGGGAAGCTCGGCGCGATCGTGGTTGGGATCGCGTTCCATGTCCAAATCGAACCAGAACCGGGAACCCTCGCCAAGTTGGCTGGCCACTTCCAGGCGCCCGCCCATCATTTCCACCAATTGCACGGATATGGCGAGTCCCAATCCGGTTCCGCCGAACTTGCGCGTCGTCGAGGCGTCGACCTGGCTGAACTTGTCGAACACCTGCTCCAACCGTTCCTTGGGAATGCCGATGCCGGTGTCCATGACTTCGAAGTGATAACGCACCCGTTTGCGCCCGATGTCGATCGGGAGCACCGAAATGCGGACCGACCCCTCTTCCGTGAATTTGGCGGCGTTGCCGGCCAGATTCACCAGCACCTGCCTCAGACGACCTTCGTCCCCGACGACCCCGAGTGGGCACTCCGGAGGCAGGTCCACCAAAAGCGACACGCCCTTGGGTTGGGTGCGAACCTTGATCAATTCGGCCACCGACCAGATGGTTTTGGCCAAATCGAAGCCCTCCTCGGCCAGGTCCATCTTGCCGGCCTCGATTTTGGAAAGGTCCAGGATGTCGTTGATGATGTTCAGCAGGTGCTCCGAGCTTTGCTGGATGATGGCCACGAATCGCTCCTGGTCCTTGGTCAAATCCATTTCCATCAGGATCTCGGCACCGCCCAACACGCCGTTCATGGGGGTTCGGATCTCGTGGCTCATGTTGGCCAGGAACTCGCTTTTGGCGCGGTTGGCCGCTTCGGCCGCTTCCTTGGCGTGCAGGAGATCGCTTTCCATCATTTTGCGATCGGTGATGTCGCCGGCGACCATCAGGATCAGTTTGTCCTGGCGCAGCAGGGATGCGTTCCAGAGAATCCAACGGTAATTGCCGTCGCGGTGGCGCACCCGGTTCTCGAAGTCGTTCAAATCGTCACCGGCGTGAACCTGGCGCCATGCCCGTATCGTCTTCTTGCGGTCGTTCGGGTGGACCGCCGAAAGCAGGTGTTTGGGATTGAACCAGCTCGACGGCCGACCCAGGATTTGTTCGGCCGCGTCGTTCACTTCCCGAAAGGTGCCGTCCAGATCGCAAATGAACAGCATCTGCGGCGAATTCTGGAAGAACTTCACGCGTTCGCGCGAGAGCTGCTGCATGCGCAGGGCGTTGGAGCGAAATACCGAAAGCGAATCCAGCATGTCGCCGATCTCGTCGCGGTACTTGCGATTGGGCAATTCCACCGCGGTCGATCCCGCGGCGAGCATCGTCATGCTCTCGGTAACCTGCTGTACCGGTTTGAGCACGCGGTGGTAGATGGTGAACAGGAACACCAGCGACAAGATCGCCAACACCGCCGCCAATACGATGGCCGCGGTCAACTGCCGATCGGCCTTGGCCGCATCGCGAGTCAGCAATTGGCGAATGGGCTGGCTGAGCGCCCGCTCCACATCCGCGATCCCGGCCAGAGCGGCCGAAAGCTTTTCCATCCATTGGGACGTCGAGAGCGAGCTGGGCTCTTCGAGCAATGCGGCGGCGTAGATCCGGCGGCGATCGACTTCCATCTTGTCGAACTGGTCCAGCATGTTCGTTTTGGCGCGTTGGACCTCCTGGTTCCGCGAGAGCAGCCCCTTGCCCTCCAGGGATTCGAGCAGGGCGGTTCGATCGTGATCGGCCCATTCGCGGATCAGGGTCAGGCGATGGAGTTCGCGATGGCGGTCTTCCGCTCGCGCATTCATGATCCACATCAACAGCACGCCTTCCCGGACGGTGGTGTCGAACAGTTGGGCGGCGGCGTTCTTGGCCAGCAGGTTCTGGCGAATCAATTGTTGGCCGGAGTCGCGCGGTTGGACCAGTTCGGTGCGAATCATGCGGAGGTAGTGGAACAGTTTGCCGAACTGATCGAGCCACGTGGCCTGATGGATCCCGTCCCGCGCCAACAGTCCGGGACGTAGCGCGTGCAGCTCCATGTACGAATTGCGGAAACGGCGCACCAGGGCGACCACCTGCTGGTTGTCGTTGGTTCCCGCGACGCGGATGATTTCGTTCAAATCCCGAATGATATGCCGGTCGTTTTCGCGCTGGATCTTCATCAACTTCGGGATGATCTCGTGGCGTTCCTCACCCTCCGAGACCATGGTCAGCATGCCGACCGTCACTTCCCGTCCCAGGGCCTCGTCCATCTCGTGGACCACGTCGACGATTTCGCTCACCTGTTCGAAGTACAGGGCCTGTTGGCGCGCCTCGTTGCTCTGGCCGGCGAGCATGATCGAAAGCAAAATGACCAAGCTTCCCAGGGAACCGGTCACCATCAGCAGTAAGTAACGGACATTCAGCCGGAAGAAAGACCGGTTCAGGGCCATAACAGTTTCCTATGATCCGGGTTGGTGAGCATGAGATGCCGATTGACTGCTGTACGTGCCAGGCCAAAGCAGATGACGGGTTGTCGTGAAACAGGAACTTGCCCAGAAATGGAGACCCCAATCCGATAGCTATGGGTTATTAGGCTATTCTAACGGAAAAATGATAGTCGACAAAGATCTGGGAGGGGAAAAAAGCCACATGATAGCCCCGTCCTCTCAAAATCGCGAATTTCCCCGAGATGCTCAAAGGTACTGGGCTGCGAATTGAAAGGCGGCTTCAAAATCAATCCGGTTCCGCTTCATAATTTTCTTGTTGATCAGAATATCGATTCCGCTCTCCGTTTGGATGGACAGCACACAACCGTTGGCACGTACGCAACTGGGATCGGTACTCAGCGTGAGAAGGCCGTAGAGGGCGGCCCGTTCGGAAATCACGGTATAGAAGGGCTTCAAACCGTGCGTCAGGTAGAGCACCTGAATGTGTTTCAGGCTCTGGTTCAGGTTCGTGAGGGGAATGAGCAGGGGTTCGAGCTTTCCCTTGTCGCTTTGGGGCGCCGCATCGAGCAGTTCGGCCAAGCGTTCGGCTTCCTGGCTGGAAACCTTGTTCTCGGGATCGAACACAATCGCAAACGTCAGCGGTGATTTGGGTTTGATGCTGCGCACGTAATCGAGGGTGCGGATCAGGAGCCGCGCCTCGCGGGCACTGATCTCGCGGGGATCGGGCGGGCCCTCGCGGGGAGACAGGGCTCGCGTGTACGCCGGTGTGTCGGTCGATGCGTCCAGTGGAACCGGCGCCGCGTGAAGCGTCGCGAAGACAGCCAAAACCAAGATCGAGAAACCAGTCATAGACCCGCCCGGGAGCTCGAACATCGAGGAGCATACAGAAACGTGAAAGGGTGGCAGTTTCCGTATTTCAATCGATCGATGTCTCTATTTTACGATTTTTTATTTCGAATCTAAAGGGAAGGGGTGTGCTTTATGAAAAATAACAATATGTGTAATATGAAATAAATATACACCAATTCGTCGCTGAGGAAATACGGCTAAATGCGTTCCGACGATCCTGGCACGGGGCGACGTTCCGACCCAAAACGAAATCGCGGGCCAATTGGATCTGAAGGCAGGTGCCTCCCAAGGCGGCCTTCGCGGCAGCCGATCCGATTCGCCCGGTCGTGGACAACGCGCGAAACGCTCGCGATCAGCCCGTGGTTTCCTCGCGATCGATGTGGTGCTCGGTCCTGGGATCGATTTGTAGGTATCGACCCAGATAATGAACCCCGGCATAAAAGGGGAGTGTGTCCAAAAGCGCGACCGTCATCTTGAACAGGTAGCCCGACCCGATCAGCACCAACAGCTCCACAAATTTCTTTTCACCACGGAAAAAGGCACCGCCGAAGGTGATCATGATCACCATGGTGCTGTCCACCAGTTGGCTGACCAGGGTACTGCCGTTGTTGCGCAGCCAGAGGTGTTTGCCTTTGGTCAGTTTTTTCCAGAAGTGGAACAGGGCGACGTCGCAGAATTGGGCCGCCATGTAGGCGAACATCGAGGCCACCACCGCGCCGGCCGTACAGGCGTAGATGATGTAAAAGAGGGAACCGCTGCCTTCCAGGACGGCCCCGTTGGGTAGGGGCACCGGCTCGGTGAGGGAGAGCATCTGCCAGGGCGGTGGATTCCAGGATCCCTCGGGCAGCCACTCCGGCCGTGCGGCCTCGCTGATCGGCGGCAAGGCCTGCCCCAGCCAGACCGTACCGATGACCACCAGGTTCACGATCAGGCCGGTGAACACCAACCAGTTGGCGCGACGGCGACCGTAGAGTTCACTGATGAGATCGGTACAGAGGAAGGTGAGCGGGTAGGGGAGAACGCCGACGGCCAGTGCCAGGGGGCCGATGTGAATGAAGCGGGTGATGCCGATGATGTTCAGCATGGCCATCGACCCGAGGAAGATGCCGGCAAGCAGCAGGAAGACACGTTCGCGGCGTTCGTGGAGTTCGGCGGAGAGGTGGGGACGTTGAACGGGCGTGGTGGATGGCGACACGGTGATCGAGCTCCCAATCAGAAGATGGCACGACGATGTTGTCGGAAGTGTGTCAGCATCCTACCACGAGCCCGCCTTGTGACGGATTCGGTCGCCGCCGATCAACAAAAATTGTTGATCATCTCGTAGAGGTTGTCGGTCAGGTCGTCCAATTCTTCGGGAATGACCTCGAACCGAACCATGGATTCGTCCCGACCGAGCGCCTCGTCCATGAAGCCACGGAACCCACGGGCGCGACGGTCCACTTCCATGAGGACTTCCAGGGTTTCGCCTTCGCTGAAGAACACGATTTCCACTTCGTCGAGCCGCCCGCTGAACGGACCCCCGTGGGGTTTGAATTCGAATTCCTGGAGAAACGGCAGGCGGTTTTTCCAGTGGCTCGCCTCTTCGCAAGCGGCCTCGCGCAGCACGAAGCCCAATTCCTCGAGGGACCGGAACACGGCGCCCTGAAGGTCGTCCGGCTGGACGTGAATGTAGTCGCGGTCACCGGGGTCCACGGCCTTCTTGATGTCCAGGCCTGTTTGAATCCAGACTTTGGTGCTGCCCATGGTGAGCGGTGTGTCCAGCGGGAGTTCGAATTCGAACGGAATCTCTTCGATTTGGCCGGGCTCCACGCTCAGCGTTTCGGCCAGGCGGAACTTGTCGAGGACCGCCACCGCTTCGACCGTGGTTTCCTCGTCGTCGGGACCCTCGCGTTCTGCCAGATAGGTGCTGTGAATGGATAGGTAGATATCGTCGATTTGTTGGGCGACGCCGCCGCCCTTGATTTGTACCACTGCCTCGATCATTTCACCGGGCGCAAAGGTGTCGCCATCGAGAATGGTATCGACCTTGGCCGAACCGATTCCGATACTGGAAAAAACGCGCTTGAAAAAAGACATGTACCAACCTGCCTCGTGTCGTCAGTATTAGGGTCTTAGTTGTCGGGTGGATGAGTCATAACCGTGGGGACGGTTTCATTGTAGTCAATGTGATCGCTATGTTGGGCGCAATTTATCGGCCGTGGGTGTCGCGAAAGTCATCCTCCGAACTCGCCGAGGCAGGATTCCCGCAAAACGGTGAACCCGCTCGCTGGTTCCGAACTTGACATCCGGGTTAAAATAAAATGCCGTTACCGACAACGAAAACTGGGCGCCGAGCGATGGGGGGGAGGCAGTTTGACGCTAGCAACCAAAATCATGGTGGAGTCACAAATCAAGAGTAGAGGTGTGGTGGACCCTCTGGTTTTGGCTGCCATGGAACGCGTGCCGCGCGTGGAATTCGTTCTTGAGGAATACAAACAATTCGCCCATGCCGACTGCCCGCTGCCGATCGAGGCCGGCCAAACCATTTCCCAGCCCTACATGGTTGCGGCGATGACCGAGATGTTGCAGTTGGGCCCCGAGTCCCGCGTGCTCGAGATCGGGACGGGCTGTGGCTATCAATCGGCCGTCCTGGCCGAGATCGTGTCTCACCTGTACACCGTCGAGATCGTCCCGACCCTTGCCCAGAGCGCCAAGTCGACCCTCACCCGGCTGGGCTATCGCAACATCTCGTTCAAGGAGGGCGACGGGTACTACGGGTGGGCCGAGAACGCGCCTTTCGACGGCATCATCGTGACGGCGGCACCGACGGAGGTGCCCGCGCCGTTGATCGCCCAATTGCAGGTGGGTGGCAAGATGATCATCCCCGTCGGTCCCAATTCCGGGATTCAGTACCTGCACACCATCGAAAAGTTGGAGGACGGCGGCATTCGGCGGACCAACGCCATGGCGGTGCGGTTCGTGCCATTGACGGGCGATCACTGAGTGAACCGGTAGCCCGATCTTCGAGGTCGCCATCGAAGCCAGCCCAGCGAGGCGTTCCCGTATGATGAGAGCGGCGTCGGGCCAGTAGGTGGAACAGCTTGTTCCACCAATCGAAGCGACTCGAGCAGCGACAATCCATTGCGCCAAAGAGCGAAGCCGGTTTTCTCCCCCTACCGAACACCAGCAAGGCAGCAAAGTTCAAAGTCCCCGCATCTCGAGAGGGGCGAAATGCCAGTAGGTTGGCCCGCTGGGCCGACGCGTCGAAGCAACCCAAGCAACAGCAATCCATTGCGCCAAAGAGCGAAGCCGCCCTTTTCCCTCACGACCCCCATCGAAAGTCGTAAGGTCCAGGGTTCCCGCATCGTGAAAGCGGCGTCGGGCCAGTAGGTGGAACAGCTTGTTCCACCAATCGAAGCGACGTCCGTTTCGGTCAGGTATGGAGCCAAAGAGCGGAGCGATCCGTTCTCCCGTGCAGGTCAAAATAGGGATAGAAATCCTCTCGATCGTATCGGTACATCGCGCCGGAGGAGCTTCGGCTGGTTGAGCAAGCTGCTCAACCTACAGGCTTTACGAAACTTGGGAGCTTATGGGAGCCTCGTGCCGGTTGGCTCCGACGAGCTGCCGATCTTAGGGGAATGGATCCCCGACCCGAATTGGGACGACCCATCGTAGAGCGCGATCCGGGAATTCCCGCATCCTAAGATGGGCGTCGGGCCTGTAGGTGGAACAGCTTGTTCCACCAATCGAAGCGACGTCCGTTTCGGTCAGGTATGGAGCCAAAGAGCGGAGCGATCCATTCTGCCGAGGAGGTCGAAGCCGGGATAGAAATCCTCTCGATCGTATCGGTACATCGCGTCGGAGGGGCTTCGGTCAGGTATGGAGCCAAAGAGCGGAGCGATCCATTCTTCCGTGCAGGTCAAAGCCGAGATTGAAACCCTCTCGATCGTATCGATACATCGCGTCGGAGGGGCTTCGGCTGGTTGAGCAAGCTGCTCAACCTACAGGCTTTACGAAGCTTGGGGGCTTACGGGAACCTCGTGCCGGTTGGCTCCGACGAGCTGCCGATCTTAGGGGAATGGATCCCCGACCCGAATTGGGACGACCCATCGTAGAGCGCGATCCGGGAGTTCCCGCATCCTAAGATGGGCGTCGGGCCTGTAGGTGGAACAGCTTGTTCCACTAATCGAAGCGACGTCCGTTTCGGTCAGGTATGGAGCCAAAGAGCGAAGCGATCCGTTCTCCCGTGCAGGTCAAAGCCGAGATTGAAACCCTCTCGATCGAATCGGTACATCGCGTCGGAGGAGCTTCGGCTGGTTGAGCAAGCTGCTCAACCTACAGGCTTTACGGAGCTTGGGAGCTTGCGGGGACCTCGTGCCGGTTGGCTCCGACGAGCTGCCGATCTTAGGGGAACGGATCCCCGACCCGAATCGAGTCGACCCATCGTAGAGCGCGATCCGGGAATTCCCGCATCTCGAGAGAGCGGCGTCGGGCCTGTAGGTGGAACAGCTTGTTCCACCAATCGAAGCCACTCGGCTGCGAACAAACATAAATCCAAAGAGCGGAGCCTCTTCTTCCGTGGAAAGGCGCCAATTCGAAGCTGTGTCATTAGGAAGTTCCGGCATGTCGAGAGATTCGCTGTGCCAGGCCCGAACCCCGAAAGCGTGCCCATCCAGCCAATCCGCCCCTGTCAAGGACGAATGCTCCATCGCCGGATGGGCACTTCCCCGTTAATTGGGGCTGTGCAGGGCGACGCGATTGCCTTCGGTATCGACGAATTGCGCGATGAAACCGTGTTCGCCGATCGAGGTGCGCGGCAGGATGACCTGACCGCCGGCCTTGCCGATCTTCTCCAGGGTTTGATCCAGTTTGCCGTTGGCTCCGAAGTACACCAGGGCGCCGTCACCGCCCGGCTTGTGCTGCTCGGTTTCCACCAGAGCGCCGCCGGTGATGCTTTGGTCCGCGGGGAAAAAGGCCATGCGCATGTCCGGCCAATCCACCGGTTGCAACTCCAGGTCGAAGACCTCGCTGTAAAATTTCGAGGCGCGATCCAGATCTTCGGTGGGGATTTCGAACCAATTCAACAACTTCGTTTGAGACATGAGAAACCTCCGGAATATTCTAGCGAGTACCCATCCGGAAACGGCGCTTGAGCTACGTTCATGCCACTGTGGAAAAATGACTTGTGACATTTCGGGAACCATCGTAGGGCGACGGTGTCGGTCCCGCACCACCTGGAGACGATCGAGAGATGGCGGCGCTTCGGGATAGGTACTCGCTATACCCCCTCGACGATCGAATCTCGGCGATCGAGACACCGCTCTTCGATTCCCTTGAAAAAAATCTCCGGTCCCGGTGGAACGGGGCCTGATTGGTTGCATTCGTTGGGAAAGTGCCGTTTTTTTCGCGCTCCGGCCGATTTTTACGAAACCCTTGGCTTGCCATGTTGCCGAATTTCCCGCATGATGACTGCCAATTCACCATCGAATGTTCATTTTGTGTGCATGTGGTTCGGAAACCCCTCCCCACCAGTTCGTTCCGCCACATACCATTGGAGAGAATCCCATGACGTGCTTGCTGCTTGCCGGCTTTCTGCTGTGGCAGGGAACCGGTGAATCCTGGACCTTCACCGAGGTGACCGAATCGGCGGGAATCCGGTTCGAACATCGTTATTCGGGGAACACGGAGCCCGAATACATCTCCGGCGGCGTGGCGGTCGCCGATGTGGATCGCGACGGCGACGAGGATTTGTTCTTCGTGTCCGGTAGCCAAGGGGCGAACGCGCTGTACCGCAACAATGGCGACGGCACCTTCACCGATATCGCGGAGGCGGCCGGTGTCGCCCTGCCAGAACGATTCGATTGCGGCCCCGTCTTCGCCGACTTCACGGCGGACGGTTGGCCGGACCTCTTCCTGGGCGGTATCCAGGGTTCGAAACCCTTGCTTTTGGCCAACAACGGCGACGGCACCTTCCGCGATGTCACCACATCCACCGGCATCACGGCCCAAGGCGACACCTTCGGCGGCGTATTCGGCGACATCGATCGCGACGGCGACCTGGACCTGTTCCTCGCCTTTTGGACGACCCAGCACGAAGGCTACCTCTGGCGCAACAACGGCGACGGTACCTTCACCTCGATCGACGAAGCGGCCGGTATCGCCGAGGCCCTGGTGGGCGTGAACGCCTTCGCCCCCGGCTTCGCCGATCTGAACGGGGATCACTGGCCCGACCTGGTGGTGGTCGCCGATTTCAAGACCAGTACCTACTTTCTCAACCAGGGCGACGGCCGCTTCGTCGAGGGCGATCGCAGCCCGATCACCGACGCCAACGGCATGGGCTCGGCCCTGGGCGATTACGATAACGACGGCGACCTCGATTGGTTCGTCACCTCCATCAGCCCCGTCGAAGGCAACCCCAATACCGGTTCCACCGGCAATCGGTTGTATCGCAACCGGGGAGACGGCACCTTCGAGGATGCCACCGACGAGGCCGGCGTCCGCGAAGGCCATTGGGGTTGGGGTGCGACGTTCGGGGACCTGGACAACGACGGCGATCTGGACCTGTGTCACGTCAACGGATTTTTCGGGAACTTCGCGCAGGGCTACGACGTGGATCCCAGCAAACTGTTCGTAAACGTGGGAGGCCGGTTCGAAGAGCGCTCCGCGAGCCTCGGGTTGGTGGACACCGCCCAGGGCAGGGGCGTGGCCTGCCTGGACTACGATCTGGACGGCGATCTGGACCTGATCGTCGCCAACAACCAGGGCAGCCCCAAGTTGTTTCGCAACGACGGCCACGGCGAGGCACACTACCTGAAGGTTCGCCTCCAGGATCGTTCGGGCAATCGCGACGCACTGGGTGCGCGGGTGACGATCCAGGTGGGCGACACCCTACAGGTTCGCGAGATCGGGAACGGCAACCAGTTCGTCTCCCACAATCCCGCCGAAGCGCACTTTGGATTGGGCGCCGCCACGCGGATCGACCTGCTGACGGTGACCTGGCCCGACGGGGCGCGGGAAACCCATGCCGACATCGAGGTCGATCGCAAACTGGTACTCACCCGCGAGCAGGCGCCGAACCAAGGCTGCGGGACGGCCACCACCCGCGTGCTCCCGCACGTAACGCGCCCCGGTAACGGCTTTCACTCCGAACTGTTGATCAGCAATCACGGAAGCTTGGACGCCGTCGTGGATGTGGTGGCCTACGGCACCGGCGGCGAGGCATTGGCGATGGCCGCCATCGATGTGGATGTGGCCGCCTTCACCCGGGTCGCACTCGCGTCCCTTTTTGGTGATGCCAAGGTCAGCCATCTCACCCTCACCGCCCCGCGGGAAGTCGTTTCCGCCATCCAGTACCGTCACGACCTGGCCGCCAACACGCCGGCCCAGGTCCGCGAGCGCCGTAGCACGGCCCACGCCTTCGAGGTGGTTGCCGGCAACGGCGTCCTGACGTTCGACGGCCTGGCGCTCGTCAATTTCGGGGACGGGGCTGCCGCTGTGACGGCATCCTTGTTGGACGACCGCGGCGTGGCCCTGGAAGAAGCGATCCTCGACGCCGCCCTGGCTCCCCGCGCCAAGGTTTCGGCCGTGTTCTCCGACTTTTTTCAATCCGACCTGTCCGGACGACGCGTTCGCATCACCTCCGATCAGCCCGCTCACGCCCTTTTCCTGAGAGGCACCCACCCCGGCATCGAGCCAGGCCTGCTGTTCGAAGTGGCGTCGACCGGCCAAACCGAATAGGGTTCGCCCGGATTGCGCGCGTGTCCTAGGGCAAGCTGGCCGCCTTGCCTCGGCACCGGGAACGAGCCACGGGAATGTTTGCGTTGCCGCCTGGTGTTCGCTTAACCTAAAACCTGGTGTCCGTTTCTCCGATTCGGATTCGAAACGGCACGCGACTGGGAGGTCTCATGAGTGATTCACAAAACTACCAGGCCGAGGTGGTCATCTACACCACGCCCTGGTGCCCCTACTGCATCCGCGCCAAACATTTGCTGAACAAAAAGGGCGTGGCCTTTCGCGACGTGAACGTTTCCTTCGATCGCGAAATGCGCCAGAAACTGGTCCAAATGAGCGGCGGTCGCACCACCGTTCCCCAGATCTTCATCAACGGGCAATCGATCGGTGGCAGCGACGAACTGCACGGCCTGGAACACCAGGGCGAACTGGATGCCATGCTGGCCGCGGCGCCCGCCTGACCAGCATTCGGCACGAGTACCCGCCGAAACGATTCGGGGTCCCACACGATTGCGGACCCCGAATTATTTTTGGTACATTTTCGTGCCGCGGCTACTGGCAATGGGTATGATCCTTCTGAAGCCGGGAGGATCTCGCGAATCCAGGGGTGTCTCCGGCAGGTAGTGGTGTTAGAATTATAAAAGCCATAGACACAGTGGTTACGTAACTGGTTGCAGGGCACGTCAAATTACCGGACGATTTCGTCTCTCCCATCCCGTCATTTTTGCCGCCTTCCGTTGCGGGGACGGAGAGACCCCTTTCCAAGATCCTGGGAACACATACGAGGAAACATTGAGCGATCGCAAGAAGGTTCTCCTGTACCTCATCTACGGGGAGAAAGAGGATTACTGGAGAGAAGTCAAATTCAGCATTCTAAGCGCCCTGCGCTTCCTGAACGAGGAGCCGGATCACGGTATCGACATCGTTCTGGCCACCGACAAGCTCGACTACCTGACGGGTTGGCCGGTGGTGTCCCACCCGTTCGATCCGGATCGGCTGGCCGAATGGGCGGGGCCCGACAATTACCTTCATCGCTCCAAGAATCGCGTCATGGCGGAGGTCATGGACCGCTTCAAGGGAACCTGTATCTTCATCGATACCGATACCTACTTCACGCAATCGCCGAGCCGCCTGTTCGAGCGCGTCGGACCGGGTCACACGGTGATGCACAAACCCGAGGGCCTGATCCTCGAGGCGCACAAGGGCATCGCGGATTACGCCGTCGGCCGGCCGTTGACGGATCCCGAGGGCGGCACCTACACCATTTCCGCGGATTCGATGATGTTCAATTCGGGGGTCGTCGGCCTGGACTATGCCGATCGGGCGTTGCTCGATCGCGCGCTATGGCTGGTCGACGAACTCTACGGTCCGACCAAGGTATTCAACGTCGAACAGTACGCCCTGGGCGAGGTGTTGCGAACGCGCACCGACCTGCAGATGAGCGGCGATCTCCTGGTTCACTACTGGGGATCGACCCGCGCTTTTTTTCACCTTTCGATGGAGAATTTTTTCAACGACCACAAGGATTTGCCGTTGGCCGACCTGGCCGGGCTCTGCGGTACGATTCGCGCCGAGGTCCCCAAGAATCCTATCTCTCAGCGCCTTTGGGCTCGCTTGCAGCGCATTCTGGGGATTTGGAGCGAGGTCTATGGCGCCGCCTACCTGGCGGTGCGGGCCAGCGTTCAGCAGGAAGGGCATCGCACGGGCGAACGGGCTTCGGCGGCATTTCGCGACTACGCTCTCTTCCTCCTGCGCGAGGAGCGGGACAACTGCGCACGCAACTTTGCCGACGGCAAGATCAAGTCGCACCGGCTGGAAAACCGTCTGTCTCACATGTTGCAGGGCCGGGAGTGGCGCGAGGTCCGCGACCCCGAATGGCTGAACCGCTTTCCCCAGGAAGAACAGGACCGCTGGGACCGGTTTTGGGGTGAGACCAAAACCCTGTTGGAGCGGGTGCGCGAAGCCCAGGGACGCACGACGTAAGAAGTCGGGTCGCGATGATTCTCCAACTCTGAAGCCGTCATCCAAACCAACAACACCTGGACAGGGATTCCGGGCTTTCTGTATGGTAGTCAGGGGCTTGTAGGCCTAATTCGAGCGACGTCGACACCATCAGACGTGTCAGACATACGCGGTGTCGATGATCACTCTCGGGAAATCACCGTCTTTTTTCAGTTGCAGCCCCGCCTGGGAACCCTAAAAATGGCAGAAGCCAACGTTATGGAGATGTCGTTTGTCCTACCGTGTCACCACCAAGTCGTCCTCGAACTCGTCCGCTCTTTCCTGGTCCACGATGCTGTGTCTCGCCTTTCTGAGCCTGGGATGCCTCAGCGCCAAAAAGCAGGTCGCCCAGACGGAGGCACCGCCCGATCCCGTCGACCGAGAACCCCAGATGCAGACCGTGGCGACCGAGGCCGAACCCGAATCGCTCGCGGATGTGGAAGACGACTCCGTCCCGCTACCTACCAGCGACGATCCGTCGCTTCTGGCGAATCAGGGCGAGCCTGAAGATGCGACCGCATTTCAACCGGACGCGCATCACCATCATGCCGCCGGCGAAGGGGAGCCAGAGGAGTCGCTGACGCCACGCCAGATGCTGGAACAGGCCTTGGGCGCCTACCAGTTGTCCCAGGAGGCTTGGAAATCCGGCGAGCTCGAGGCGGCCCTGAGCGAATTGGACAACGCCTACACCTTGATTTTGGGCATCGACGAACGGCAAAATCCCGAGATTCTCCAGGAAAAGGACGACCTGCGATACCTGATTTCGCGCCGGGTGGTGGAGATCTACGCAAGCCGAACCACTTCGGTGGGTGATCTGAAGAAGTCGATCCCCATCGTCATCAACGAACACGTGGAGCGCGAGATCCGCAGTTTCCAGACGCGCGAACGGAAATTCTTCCTCGCATCCTACAAGCGGTCGGGCATGTATCGACCCATGGTCGAAAAGGTCCTGGCCGAAAACGGCATGCCCCAGCAGTTGATCTGGTTGGCCCTGATCGAAAGCGGCTTCAAGACCAACGCACTTTCCCGGGCGCGGGCGCTGGGCCTTTGGCAGTTCATCCCCTCGACCGGTTACCGCTACGGGCTGGAACGCAACCGCTATATCGACGAACGCATGGACCCGATCAAGGCCACCAATTCGGCCATCGCCTACCTGCAGGATCTCCACAACCTGTTCGGCGATTGGCTGACGGCCCTGGCCGCCTACAACTGCGGCGAGGGACGTGTCCAGCGTGTGATCAACGGGCAGCGCCTCAACTACCTCGACAATTTCTGGGACCTGTACGAACAACTGCCGCGCGAGACGGCGCGCTACGTGCCGCGCTTTCTGGCGACGCTGGCCATTTTGGAGGATCCCGCCAAATACGGCTTCGATTTGCCCGAACTCGACGCGCCCATGAATTTCGAGATCGTCAAGGTCGATCGGCCCCTGTATCTTTCCGAGGTCGAACGGCGCCTGGGCCTGCCGGCCAAGAGCCTGAAGAAGCTGAATCCCGAGCTGCGTTACGGCCTCACGCCGGACGTGACCTACAATCTGCGAGTACCGCCGACCTACGCCGAGCAGGCCGTCACGGCGCTTGCCGAGATCCCCGCCGGGGAATTGCCCGCCGACGCCTACGTGGTTCACCGCGTTCGCCGCGGCGAGAGTCTGTACACCATCGCCAAGAAGTACAAGACCACCATCGGTCGCATCGTGGCCGCCAACAAGATGAACAACAAGAACCGCATTTGGCCGGGTCAGAAGTTGAAGGTTCCCGGTCGCGGCGTGAAACTGCCGCCACCCACCGTCGCCGCCTCGAGCGGGAGCTGGGTCACCCACAAGGTGCGTTCGGGCGACAACCTGTGGCGCCTCGCGGGTCAGTACAACACCACCATCGGCAAGATCAAGAGTTGGAACAAGCTCAGCAGCAGCCGTCTGAGCCTGGGCCAGACCCTGAAGATTCAACAGGGTTCGGCAAGCAAGCAGTACCGCGTGCAGCGCGGCGATACCATGGCCAAGATCGCCAAGAAGCTGGGCGTCTCGCTCACCAAGCTGTTGCGCGCCAACAACATGAGCAAACGCGACAAGATTTATCCCAACCAGGCGCTGGTCGTGCCCTGATCTCGAATTCGCCGTTCTGCACGCGACAGCGCCCCTGTTTGCGAAGGGGTTCCGGTGTTAGACTTGGGAGCCGCGCGCGGTGCATACGGATTTCCCGAGGTGGAGGGTGACATGGACAGAGAGGACATCCCGTCGCTGTTCGAGAGATTGAGCAGCGACCGGTACTTGACGCCGGAGGGATACACGGTCTTCACCGAGCGCTTCCACATGAGTCGTGGTTTTTGTTGCGGAAATGGGTGCCGTCACTGCCCGTTCGAGCCGCGGGCCCAAAAGAACAACCGCCACGTCGCGGCCGCATATCTCACCCATCAGCCGAAAGGAATCTAGGACAGGGGTGGAAAGCCTGCCGGAGGAACTTGCCGAAGTGATTCAGCCGAGAAGTTCCCTCGGTAGCACATCCAGCGAATGGGCCTGCCGAACACGGAGTAACTCTCGACAATCGAGATCGATGATTTGATTCGTGTCAATCCGTGTGGTTCGGGCACAGACTTCCTTGCGCCAGGGGGGCTCGAGAAAGCGCTTCCCTGAGACCCTAATCCGATTGCTGGGCCGTCTGGTTTTCACCGTAGATTTCGTCCAGATCCCCGAGGAACGGACGAAAGCGCGCCTGGGTATTGGGCTTCTTGATGAACAGGTCCAGACTATCGGGCTCCAGCTTGTTCTGGCGGGTGTAGAAATTTAGCAGGTAGTACGATCGCAACTCGTGGTAGATCCGCAGGAAGTCGCGATCCATGTGTCGGAAATCCCGTATTTCGGTGGCCATACAGCCGGTCAGCCCCGCCAATTCCTCCAAGAACGAAAAGCCCGAGCGATCCCATTTCGGCAAGCGCTCCTCGTTGAAATACAGCGCGTACAGCATCACCGGTGATCCGCTGAGCATTTCGCGCAGGCTTTCGTCCACCACGGTCGACATCGTATTCAAGCCGTCGGATACCAGGATGATGACCTTGGTCCCGGATCGCGCCATCAACTGCTCGTGGGCCACGTAGATCGCGTCGTTCAGGGCCGTGGCCGATTGGGGCGCCAGGGTGAACAACTTACCCTCGGGGGTGGCCGAGGGTTCGGTGAAATCGAACAGCCGCATGACCTTTTGGTCGAAGGTGTAGGCCGCCACCCGATCCTTGGGCCCGAGCTGCTCGATGAAGGTGTTGACCGCGAACTGGGTGCTGAACAGTTTCGGGCCGCCCATGGAAGCCGACGTGTCCAGCAGGAACACCACGTTCAGGGGCGCCTCGTTGCGGCGAAACCGTTCGATCGGACGTGCGTTTCCGCGTTCGAGCACCATGAAATCCAGGGATTTCAGGTTCCGTAGCAAACGTCGCCCGCCCTGGGTCACGATGGCGCGAATGGTCACCAGGTTCACCTGTTCCTCCACTTCGAGGGGAACCGCCTTGAATTCGGTGGTGGTGACCGCCCGGGTCTCGTCGTAGAAGAAGGCCTCGGCGCGCAATTGCTGCCGACCGTACTGTTTGTGGAACTTGTGGCGATGTTGGAACGGCGGGGAGCTGAATTCGCGCACCAGTTCGTCGTTCACGTAGAGGTCCATGCTCAACAGCCGCGACGGCGAGCTGGGACCTTCGATGCGAACCGAAACCTCGCCGCCGACCAGGTCGCCCGAGCGGGGACTGAGCACCGTCGGCTTCAAACGGGGCTCCTGTTTGAAGGTGTGACGCCGCGCCAGCAACGTGGAACGATGCGAGTCCAGTTTGCCCGTAATGCGTTCCAAGACCTTGCGGGCCCGTTCGTTGGGCGCCACGACGGCGATGTTGCGCACCAGCAGTTCGTGGGCTCGATGAATGCGACCGGTCGTCCTGTAGATTTCGGCCAAGGTCGCCAGGGCCGTGGGCTCCGCCGGACATCGCGCCAGGTAGGCTTCCAGGTCGCGTTCCGCGGCGCTCTTGTTCCCTCGCTCGTAATGATCCAGGCCCGAGATCAACAGCTTCAGGGTCTTGCGATAGTGCTTGAGGTGAAAGGCGCTGGTCTGGAGCAGGGCCGTGCCCTGCCATTCGAAGTGCGCCGTACCCAGCATGTGGGGTCGCCGATCCGGATCGTTGCGATGCCAGACCGAGCCGGATCCCGCCACCGCGTGAATGATTTCCCGGCGCTCGCTGGTCGGCGTGAAGGGCGTGATGAAGGAGAGTTCCATCAGGAAGTGATCTGCACCGGGTAGGCTGCAGCGCACTTCGCCTTCCGGAAAGAAGATGGCCTTGACGAAGTCCAGGTACCCGTTCAGGTCTTTCAGGGGGATCGTGCGGTGATCGTCTTTTCGCGCCACGAACGCGTAGCCCGGCTTGGTGGAAAGCCCGATCGAAACCCGGTTGCGCAGGCGTTGGATCGGTTTGCCGGTCAGGTGACGCAATGCCAGTTGGTAGGGCAGGTCGTAGAACACCTTGGGTTCGGTCAGGGGCTGGGGGAAGACGGAGGCGCGCTCGCGATCCACGTGAAGCAGGCACAGCCACATTTGCCGCAATACCCCGTCCAGCAGGCCGTATTGCAGGGATTTGGGAAGGCCCAATTCTTCGCGTTCCATGTCGTCCATGGAGAGAAAGGGTTCCAAGGTGCCGGTGACGATCAGTTCCGAATCGGTGGCCGTCGCATGGAGATCGACAAAGTGGATGATCGAAAAGGCGGCGGGATCGTCGGTCGTCGCGGCGGTGGGTTGCTCCGGCGCGATGGGAGCCAGAAAAAGGAGCGAGCACAGAGAAAAGAACAGGGACATGATCACCTCAAGGGCGGACTGAGACGGTGAAAGTCATTCAAAACCAAGTCAGATTCGGAACCAACGAGGGGTCGACCCCGACGCGATGCAAATCGCTGTGATTGAACCGCTATATGCTAACAACGCCAGACCGGGCCAAGTCCCTTAATTCCGGTTTGCCCAGACGTGATCCGGCCCACCGCAAACCGAAGGCGGCCATCCGAAGCCGAGTCGCGCCGCTGCACGTTCAGGCGGGTTCGGGCCTCCCAGGATGGGTGGCATAATTTTTTTAAAAAAAATTGTGAACGGTTCGGTTCGATTCGGTGAGTGTGTAAGTGGTAGAGCATTTTGAAGGGAGCTAATAACTCCAAAACGCATTCGCGTTACGTTTGATCGCCCACCTCACGGCTGGGCGATTTTTTTTGTCCCGATCGCCGATATGGCGGCTCACGTTCCAAACGGCGGATGGTCGTGCTCGCGAAAGGCGGGATCCCGCATTTCTCGTCGGACTTCGCCTTCGGAGCGGAAGGTTTATGGGAAATGCGGGTTACAATGGACGCAAAGTCCTTGGAACATGCGACGACCGCTTTCTTCCGGTGCTCCGGACCGACGCGAAGCGGTGGCGCTCGTCCTTGTGGGAGCGACAATGAAGGTTCAAACCCCGATGCCGGAACCTCGCCGTGTTCGGCTCGACGTCAACCGTGACGGACCGGTTCGCCTGGAACAGGGGAATGCCTCCTACGGGGTGCGGCTCGGGGACAAACTGATCGGGTTCTCCGGTGAAGAGGCGCGCTCGGTCGCGCTCAGTATCGAAAAAGGCCGCCTGCAGGTCCAGGTCCAATCCGAGGCGGGCCAGCCACTTGCCCAAATCAACGTGCCCCACGCTTCCGCCCTGCAACAACACATGCAGGTTCTGCAGGATGCCGGCATTCATTTCGAAGCACGGGAAACGGCGGAACTCGCCAAGCTGATGCAGCTCAGCATGAACACCGGGGTGACCCGAACGGACATCCTGCTGATGCTGGACGAGATCGCGCACGGCGTCGCCCAGGTTCAGGCCCCCGGCGCCATCAACGCCGGCGATCTCTATCCGGAACTCACCAACAAGGTTCAGGCATTGCTGCGCGCCATGCCCGAAGACATTCAGCGGGTGGTGTTGCTCAGCAACGCCGACCGCTTCGACGACGCCACCTGGCGCGCGCTCCAGGTGCTCAACAAGGTCGACGCGAATTTGGACCCGGCGACCTACCGCTTTCTCACGGGCAAGGGCCCTTTGGATGCGCGCGTCTTGGCCGAACTGCCCAAAATCGCCGCGCGCGAACCCATGGGCCTGCCACCACTGGTCAAACCACTGGATGCAGGGGCCTTTCAATCTCTGGTCGAAGTGCTGCGGACCAAGGCCCCTTCCTTATCGGTGGCCGGCGGTCCCGCCTGGGTTCGCTTTCCCCCGGCCCTGGCCGACCAGTTCTTCCAGACCATGAACCTGGAGATTCCCAATTTCGCGGCCGCCGGTTCCTTCGAGGAGTTGGAGCAGCGATTCTGGGTCGAGTCCGCCCTGCGCCACACCGGTTCGACCCGGTCACCGCTGGCCGAGCGGTTGCTTCACCTGTTGGACGCCAAGAGTTATCACAAATTGGCGGCTTTTCTCACGGGCAAGCCGGGTATCCATTTCGACGGCGAGTTGAAATCGGCCCTGATCCACTTTCTCAAACACCCGCCCGCCAAGCCGCCCTCGGAACGGCTCACCAGTCTCGACCCCACCGCCCTCTCACGGGTGAAGGAATACCTGGGAACCCAAAAACTCGACCTCGAGAAACTGTTGGGGGAGGGGCTTCCCAAAGCCGGACAGGGCCGCATGCTGGCCTCCCACGGTGGCGAACGGATGTTGTCGCTCGCACGGACCTTCGCCGCACTGGACCCCGCCCAGAAGGCGGCCTTTTTCGTGCTCGATCGCTTGGATCCGGTCAAGCACGGCGACTTGTTTCAGTTCTTCAACGGCGAACACCGGCTTTCGCAGATGACGCCGTCACTGCAGAAATCTCTCGAACGATTCCTGGCGCAGTCCAATTTCCCGAGGGTGCAGCAAGGCCTGAACGCCTTCGTTCCCGCGCGATTCGACCATTTGAGCGATGCCATCGCGCGCATGCCGCATATCGGCGAACCCGACGGATTTCTGCCGGCCAACGCCCATCTTCGCGATGCACTGGCCGGAATGGGTGAGGGCGGTCAAACGACGGCCGTCGACAACGACCGCTTCTCCCAATCGCGCAAGACCTTCGGTGAATTGGAGCCGTTGTTGGGCAAGTTGCCCAAGGATCGCGTCAATCGGGAGCTCACCAACCTGTTGCGCAACCACCTGCTCGATTTCAAGCGCGTGGCGCTGATCGACCAGGCCTGGAAGGCGGGTGACGTGGTGGACGGCCTGTTGCGGGGCGAGGCCGATCCGCGCGCCACGCTGCCTCGACTCGTGCACACCCTCAAGACCGCCCGCTACCTGCTTTCCCACGAGCGTCACCATCCACTGGGAGAGGTGTCCTGGGATCTGTGGCGCCAGGGCGAACGCACCCTGACTTCCGATAACGCCAATCCCGATCTACGGGAGCGGGTCACCGCCGCCGATCGCGGCATCAATCGTTACCTGTGGCTCGATCGATTTTTGGCGGAGCGAGCCGCGACCGAAACGGATCCCGCCTTGTTCGACGACCAGTCGCGCATCATTCGGCTCGACAGGTTCCTCAACAGTGTTCGTTTGAACGGCAGCCGACCCCAGCTCTTCAACATCTTGGAACAGCATCGCGGCCTGTTGCGGGAATTGAGCGAAGTGGGCGCCCAGGAGCCGAGCCTGTTGGTCGACGGCTTCGAACACGCCCTGAAGGGCCTGAAGGGCGAAGAGATCAACGACAAGATCACGTCTTTTTTGCAAAAGCATTCATCCAAGTTCCACCGCATCGCCCTGCTGGATCAGGTCTGGAAAATCGGGCGCCTGGGGGAGCGCATGGCCCAGGGGGGCGGCGATCCTTTCGAGGCGGCGCGCGGGATGGCCGACGGTTTGCGCGGTTTGGTTCGCCTGCTGGAGCAGCATGGCGATGCCGAGCTCGATTGGGACCTGTGGCGCCAGGATGTGCGCGACCTGCCGCGGCGCACCGATCCGCGTCCCAATCTCCAGGATCGCCTGGTGCGGGAGGAGCAAGGCATGCGGCGCTACCTGGCCATGGACCGCCTGCTCCCCGACAAGGATCCCGGGCTCGAGGAAAAACTTCGCGAAATGAGTTGGATCCGCCGTGCCGAACGCTTTCTCGGTCAGGTGGAACAGCATCGTGGCGAGAGCCTTCCCAAACTGATGGCCGCCTTTCAGAAGAATCGGGCATTGCTTTCCGAGCTGACGCGGTTCGCCCTGGAAGGGGAGCACCACGACTGGAGTTTCCAAACCAAAAGCCCGCTGAATGCCCGTAAAGCGCAGCAGTTCGAACAGGTTCGCGAACAGATTCTCGCGGGTCAAAAGCCCGATCTCGGATCCTTGTTCGAGGGGCCCTTCCTCAAATCCGAGTTCGGCGAGCGAGCCGAATCCCATCAGCGCCTGGAGATGAAACGCTTGGAACCGCTGTTCAAGGAGGCCATGGCGCGCATGGAACGCCAGGTGGACGGACTGCCCACCGAGTTGCTGCAATCCCTGTTGCCCGAGGGAGCCGACAGCATCGGCAAAATCAAGCAAATGCTCGATCTGGTGCGCGACTTCAACCAACACCAGAACCTGAACCAGGCGCCGCTGTACCTGAGCCTGCCTTTCAAGATGGGCGATCGCGATACCGAAATGGAGCTGGCCTACATGCGCCTGCCCGGCAGTGGCGATCGCAGTCGTTTTCTCGTGGTCATCCACCTGGATTTTGCCGGCTGGGGCCACCTGCGCGTGGATGCGCTCAAGGAACGCGACCAATTGAACGCCACCTTCTGGGTGGAAAACCGCAAGATGCATCACCGCGTTCTGGCCGATCTTCACCTGCTCGAGGATCGGCTCGAAGAGCTGGGTCTGGGGGAAGCCTCGTTGACGGTCAAGGTCGCACCGGAGCGCGCCGCCAGCTCGGTTGCGGATATGTGCATGCCCGAAGACGAAAACCGCTTGGACCTTTCGATTTGAAGGCTCTTCGCCGTTCCCGCCGCGAAGGCCGAAAGGGCCCTCGTTCGCGGTTGTCTCGCTCCGGTTCTGGCGTTGCGCCGTGATGTCGGTGTATGCTGAGGCCACACGAAGCAGCAGGGGAGTGAGGGTTCATGGCGCACATCGATGAGGCCGCTCGCGAAATCTTGGCCCAGGTTCAGGCCGGCAAGATCTTGCCGGGAGAGGCACTCGACCATCTCCTGGCCATGGCGGAAAAGCACAACCTGGTGCTCGCCGACGATTTGGAGCGTCAGTTCACCGGCATCATGCAGACCAAGGAGTTCCTACCCGAAGACATCGTGGTTCGGGTGAGCGAGCCACAGCCCGATGTCCGCGAGCCCACGCCGCAACCGGGATACGAAGAACACGGCCCGGCCGAAGAGGGTCCGGAGGGCGATGTCCTGGTCCAGACGAACGAGGACGAACCCGATTCGGAAGATTTTTTGGATCAACTCTCGTGGTTGGTTCGCGACCTGCTTTTCCTTCAGTTCCAGAAGCTGGATCTCTTCCACCGCCAGGACGAGAAGTATTCGCTCTCGGATTTGTTGGCTCGTACCGGTTTGCGTGAGGGGCACGGGGCCTGGCTCGACGAGTTGGTGGGCTTTCTGACCACCACGGAGATGCTGTGCAAGCACGATATCCCCGGCCAAGGCACCGTTATCGGTGCGCAAATCACCACGGAAGCGGTTCGGCAACGACTGGCCAACTTGGCACGCTATCGCCAAAACCTCACCCGCGACTTACCGCAAGCGGCTGATCTGTTTCGCGTTCTGGAGACCTGCATCCAGGCGATGGGCGAATACATGGCCGAACATGCACGTTCGGAACCCTCGGAGCGGCAAGCGGTTACGCCCGAGGCCGCAACCCTGCGCATGTTGAATCTGCGCGAAGTCCATACCGAGCCCGAGGCCCTCTCTCCCTGAGCGTTTCGGCTCGACGACCGTCTCGATCCATTTCATTTCCATTCGATCGCCGATTGGCTCGTTCGCATTCACTCGCAATCTCCCCACCTTTCAGGAGTACTCCATGCCATCGAAGCACTCGAAATCACCCTCTTCCGCCTCCCCGCTCGATCGCCGAAGCTTTTTGCGTTATTTGGGCGCCGGCGCGGGCACTGCCGCCTGGGTCGCCGCCCCGATCGGCGCGGCCGCAACCTCTTCGAAAAGCGGGCCCGCCGCTGCCGCAGCCACCGAACCCGAAGCCCACTCGGCCGATTGGAGCCTGACCGACGGCATGCCGGCCTGGAAACCGGTGGCTTCCCCGGTTCCTTCACCCGGCAGCTTCGCCGATCCAAGCCTGGACAAGACCCGGCTCCATCGGTTCGAAGTCGTGGACGACATGCTGTTGCCCGAAGGATTCGCCTACCGCGTCCTGGCGGGTTGGGGCGACCGGTTCGGCCCGGACGCGCATCGCGTTCAATTTGGATACAACAACGATTACACCGGTTTGGTCCCGATCGAGGGCACCTCCGACGATTTCTATTTGTTCGTGAACCACGAGGAACTTTCCTCCCGGCCCTGGCTCCAGGGGTTCACCCAGTACCACGGGGGCCGCGCGCCCCGTGTCGCGATCCGGCCCGACGCCGAAAACCCCAAAAAGCCGCGACTGGAAATCGCGGGCACCCTGATGCCCACCCACGCCTGTGACCTGAGCGATTTCGGGGCGCTGTCCAAGGAACTCCAGGCGGAAATTCGCTACCTCTGCGAACAGGGTCTCGGCGACCTGGGCATCTCGGTGTTGCGGATTCGTCGATCCGCCCAGGGCCACTACTCGGTGGTCCAAGATGCCACCGATCACCGCCGCATCTCTACCTTCTCCACCCAAAACATCGATCCCGCCGTGGTGGCCAAATTCGCCATGGACGGGCCCGCCGCATCGGTCGCCAAGGCCGGACCGGGAACGTTTGGCAATTGCAGTGGCGGCACCACGCCTTGGGGAACCTTTCTCACCTGCGAGGAGAACATCCAGAACCACGTGAACCCGCTGATCAAAGCCGATGGCAGTCTTTTCCCGCGAAAGGAGAAGCTGGGAGCCTCGCCCTCGTTCAACCGGGCCGGCGAAGTGGACGCCCGAACGCCCGAGCCCACCTTCATCGCCGGTATGGGCGCCGGCTTGAAGCAACCTCTCGACGGCCGCGGCTACGGCTGGGTTTGCCAGATCGATCCGAAGACGGGCTTGATGGCCAAACACTCGATGCTGGGCCGGTTCCGCCACGAGAATGTCGCCCTTCGATGCCAAGCCGGTAAAAAACTGGCGGCGTACATGGGCGACGATCGGCGCGGCGGTCACGTCTGGAAATTCGTCAGTCGCCGAACCGTCGCCGACCCCAAGGATCCCGCCAATTGGAACCTGTTCGGCGAGGGCACCCTTTATGCCGCAAAGTTCGACGCAGGTTACGGCGGTCGCTGGATTCCGCTCCAGCTCGACACCCCGCTGGCCGAGCCGCAACCGCAACACACAGCCAGCCAACACCTGTTTTTGCCGCGCCGGCCCGACGGTGGACATGTGGCGGTCGGCGTCGCGGGTGCAAAGCGAACCGAGCAGACACCGGCCGATTGGATGGCCGCGGTAAGCGCGTTCGCCGGCAAACCTTTCGATCAGTGTACTTTGGGCGATCTGGTCTCTGCGCCCGAAGGGATGACCGGGGCGGCTCGCGATCGATACCGAATGGGCGTTCTGCTGATGGACGCCTATGCCATGGCCGGTGCCGCCGGTGCCACGCCCGCCTCCAGGCCGGAAGATTTGGAAGTGCATCCCACCGACAACAGTGTCTATATCGCCTTCACCGACCACACCGGCGGTGGCGACGGTTCACCGGACCTTCGCGTGTTTCCCGATGGAAAGGGTGACAGTTCCCGAATGTACGGTGGTATTTTTCGAATCGTGGAGGAAGGCGATCGGCCCGATGCCACGAAATTCGGCTGGGGGCGTTTCGTCCCTTCGGGTGAGGTTTCCGACGAAGGCGGCGGCTTCGCGTGTGCCGACAATCTGGTTTTCGATCCCAAGGGGCATCTTTGGATGGTGACGGACATTTCGACCAGCGTGTTGAACCAGCCCGTCGACCGCCGCAAGGGCAAGACCAAACCCGGAGGCTCCAAATTCCCCGGTGTCTTCGGCAACAACTCCCTGTTTTTCGTGCCGACCCATGGGCCGGGGGCGGGTACGCCCTTCTGTTTCGGGATCGGGCCGGTAGAATGCGAGTTGACCGGACCCACCTTCTGTGACGGCGGCCGGGGGCTGATTCTCTCGGTACAGCATCCCGGAGAGGTGAACGGAACCCGGCGTGCCGCGCGTCCCGAGGAGGAACGAAACTATGCGCTTACCGATCGCCGGGGCGAACCGTTCCAACAGACGCGCAAGGTACCGCTGGGAAGTAACTGGCCCTCCGGTACCTTGGATCAAACGCCGCGTCCCTGTGTGGTGGTGATTGCACGGGAGGCACCACAGCGGGGATAAGGGGTCTTTGCAAAAGGGATCTGCGGGAGGGTTTGGGCAACCAGGCCTTCCCTTCGCGCGCGCGTTCGCCCCATATCTGGCCAAAGGGTAACTATCCAAAGCTACGGATATTTCTTACTTTTCTTCTTTTCCGGAATTTGTGGGTCAAGCACGCTCGTTTTTTCTCTTCGATCCGGGTTAAAGTATGGGTTGGATGTGATTTTCTTATCGCTGCTCCATGAGTTTCGGCGCCTGAATCACGCGCCGTGCTCAATCTTCGGATTCGATAAATGCTGAAGGCGGGAATAGGTTTTTTAGTGTGAAATTCAAGCTCAAGATGGTTTACAAGCTATTTTTCGCGATGTTGATCAGCAGCGGCGCCGCACTCGTGCTCATGAGTATGTTCATGCAGTGGAGCCTCAATCAAGGCTTCCAGGAGTACCTCGACCGCCTGGACGTCGATGCGGAACGCGATTTCGTCAATCGGTTGGCTACCGAATACGCCGTTCACGGCTGGCGTCGCCTCGAATCAAACCGCCAGGTGTGGCACGACCTGCGCGAAGGCAACTCATTTGGAACGGGAAGCGGCCATCGGCCGCCGCAACATTGGTTCGAAGACCCCACCCGATCGCGCGCGGATCGGCGCAGCGGCAATTTGGAGCCCGATCACGGATGGGGGAGAGGTCCACGTGGCCCGCGCCGGCGCGAAGCCGATGCCGTCAGTCCGCAGTACGGCCCGCGCTCGCCGCGGGACCGCTTCGAGAACGATACTTCGGTGACGCTTCCCGAAACGAATGTGGCCAAAGTGGAAAACGGCGCACACGAGCTGGCCGCCAAGGGCGACGACAGTTTGCCCGAAACGAAACCGGATCGAGCGGGATCGGCTGGTACGGCCACGGCTTCGGGTGAACGAGATTCAGGATTCGCCTCGACCTCGGGCGATCCCCGCAGCCGCGGCGGTTACGACCAGGGCTCGAATGGGGTCGACGATGATTCCACCGCCGACACGACCGCACGGAACGGAGCCTGGTCCTCGGACGGCAGGCGAGCCGTTGCGAGCGGGCGACGCGGCGGACGCGACCTACCGCCGCGTTACGTGTTGCTGGATGCCAACCACCGGCCGATTGCCGGACGCGCCATCAACCGCAAGGACCTATTGCTCGAACCGATTCTGCACCAGGGTAACATCGTGGGTTACCTGGGCATCGGTCGGCGCGAAAACCCGATCACGGGCAACGATTATCGCTTCCTCGCCGATCAATACCGCAAGTTCTACATGTTCGGCGGGTTGGTTTTGGTGCTTGCCAGCCTGGTCTCCGTCTTTCTGGCGCGCCATTTTTCGAGTCCCATCAAATCCCTGGCCCGAGCCGCTCACGACCTGGCTTCCGGCGCCTACAAAACGCGGGTCGAAGTCAGTCGCGGCGACGAATTGGGGCAACTGGGGCAGGATTTCAATCACCTGGCCAATACTCTCGCCCACAACCAGGAAGCACGCCAACGCTGGATCGCCGACATTTCTCACGAGCTGCGCACCCCTCTGGCCGTGATGCGCGGAGAACTGGAAGCGATTCAAGACGGCGTCCGCCGGCCCGACGACGGCAGCATCAAGTCGCTTCACAACGAGGTGCTGTGCCTTTCCCAGATCGTCAACGACCTCTACGAACTCTCTCTTTCCGACCTGGGTGCACTCAATTATAAAAAGGAACCACTGCATCCCAGTGAAGTCTTGGATCAGGTGGTCCATCTTTACGAACCGCGGCTCGCCCGTCGCGAGCTTCAACTCGAGTACCACGCCAACCTGGGTGACGAGGTGGAAATCAGCGGCGATCACCAGCGCCTGACCCAACTGTTCTCGAACCTCCTGGAAAACTGTTCGCGCTACACCAATGCCGGCGGAATGGTTCGGGTTACCGCCCGGATGAACGGCGAGGAGATCCTGGTGGGCATCGAGGACACCCCGCCCGGGGTTCCCGAGGAGATGCTGGGCAAACTGTTCGAGAGGTTGTTTCGCGCCGAGGTCTCTCGCAGCCGCAAACACGGCGGTGCGGGCCTGGGCCTCGCGATTTGCAAAAACATCGTGGAAGCCCATCAGGGCTCCATCGAAGCCAAGACTTCAGAACTGGGCGGCCTGGCCGTCTGGATTCACTTCCCGTTAGAAAGGTGGACATGACGTGAATGATCGTGACAACAGCGAAGCAGGAACTTTGGTGGTGGTCGCAGAGGACGAACCCAAGATCGCCAAGGTCTTGACCGATTACCTTTCCGCCCACGGTTACGAAACGCACTGGATCGAAAACGGCAGCGAGGTCGTGGATTACGTGCGCAGCAGAAACCCCTCGCTTCTGCTCTTGGATGTGATGTTGCCGGGCAAGGACGGCATGAGCATCTGCAAGGAACTGCGAACCTTCACCCAGATGCCGATCTTGATGCTGACCGCACGCGTCGAAGAAGTGGACCGTATCCTGGGGCTCGAGCTGGGCGCCGACGACTACATTTGCAAACCCTTCAGTCCGCGCGAGGTCGTGGCTCGAGTGAAGACGGTCTTGCGGCGGGCGGCACCGCGCAGCGAGGAGCCCGAAGAGGAGAAGGTGTTCGCCGTGGACGAGGAGCGTCGCGAAATCCGGGTCAAGGGCAGCTTGCTGACCCTGACACCCAACGAGTACACCCTGTTGCGGGTGCTCATTAAGCAACCAGGCCGCGTATTCACGCGCGACCAGTTGGTGGACAATCTCTACGACGATTTCCGCGCGGTCACCGATCGCACCATCGACAGCCACATCAAGAACCTGCGCAAGAAGATCACGGCGGTGATGCCGGGAACGGAAGTGATCCGATCCGTGTACGGGGTGGGGTACAAGCTGCAGTTGTAACGGCGCGCGTCCGGCTGCCGAAGAATCCAGGACACCGGGTCGAACCTCCGAGCGTCGAAGCGTCGCGTTCGGGTGCGATCGAAATCGGCCCGGTCGACACCGGCAAGTATCGAGGTAACGCCTGTCCATTGCCAAAAAGCGCGAAGCGACCCCCGCCTGGCTCAACGACGGGCGTTTTCGCGGGATTCCCGAAAGCGGAGAGCGGCACGGCCGTTGATCGGGCAGGGCCGGTATGGCCGCTGGCTCGACGCTTCGAAGCGATCAGGGCCGGACAGGAACAAAACACCAAAGAGCGACGCACCAATGGAAGCAGGCGCTTCGGAACCGGCCATGCCATACCGGCCGTGCCATACCGGCCGTGCCATACCAACTGCGGCGACGCCCCTATCGTGGATGTGAGAACTCCCAAGTGATTCGTTTCGATTAGGTTTCGATCTGAAACCCAGTGGTCGGTATGCCTAAGACCTGTGTTCCGGTGGTTCGGCAATCCGACCATCGGCACTCCGGATCTCGGCATGAGTGGCGTATATGTACCTGAAACGGAAGGTCGATGCCCTTTTGGACGAAAGTCACTCATTCGTGTCGCGTCACTTCGACGCGTTGATCCAGCGGATCAACCTACCGGGCCTTACCCTTCTCTCGGCTTGCGGGTTCTCTTCGCGATGAGGCTTCGACGCGTTGATCCAGCGGATCAACCTACCGGGCATCACGACCCTCTCGACAGGCGGGAACTGTGATGTCGCATGACATCGCGGGGAACCGGGTCCCTTCCGGCACGTAAATCGGGACGTCCGTCCCTAGATGTCGACCCCCCGGTGGAAAGCCCTCCCAAAAGAAAAAGTGAATCATAAGTCACTTGCACTCGTATGCAATGAGTGATTTACTTATTGAAAAATTGAGTGAGGTGCTATCACATGAGTGAACAGCTCGACACTAAAGATGAGATCCACACCTACCCGCTCTTGGCTCTCAAGAATGTCGTCGTTTTTCCCGAAACCCCCAAGTCCCTCTTCTTCAACCGCCCACAGTCACTCGAAGCCATCAAGGAAGCCGTGACCCGCAAGCGGCCTGTGCTTGTCGTCACCATGAAGTCTCCCGATCGCGACGTGAAATCGCGCGACGATCTACACCAGATGGGCGTCATCGGCCGCATCGCAAAGGTTCAGCGCCTGCCCAACGGCGCGGTTCAGGCCCTGCTCGAACCCAGCCAAAGGGCCTCCGTTCTGGCCGTCGACCTGAATGGCCCCTTCTTTACCGCCAAGGCCCGCCCGGTCTCCTCGCGCGAATCCGCCGATCTGGAACTGCCCCAACTGGTCCAGGCCCTGAAACACGAGGTCTTCAACCATCTGGACATGGAGAAAAAGCACCAGCAGATCCAATGGAACGAGGAGTTGGACCGCAAGGACGTCCCCGCCGGTCGTTTCGCCGACGCCGTGGCGCCGATGCTCAACGCCTCGCTCGACGAACTCCAAGACATCCTTGAAACGCTGGATACCCGCGAACGGGTGGAAAAGGTCTACACCCTGCTCTACAAGGAAATCCAGCAACGCAAGTTCGAGAAGGATCTGAAGGCCCGTATCGAGGAACAGGTCGGCAAGCGTCAAAAGGAATACTTCCTCAACGAACAGATGCGCGCCATTCAGGAAGAGATGGGTGAATCGCCCGAGAACGCCGAGTTCGACGCCATCGCCAAGGCAATCGAGGAAGCCGAAATGCCCGAGGCGGTTCGCGAAACGGCCGAAAAGGAATTGGCCAAGCTCCGTCGAATCGGCCTGCAGTCCCACGAGGCGACCCCGGTGCGCAACTACCTGGATTGGTTGACCAGTGTGCCCTGGTCCAAGGCCACCGAGGACAATCTCTCGGTCCACCACACCGAGGAAATCCTGAACGAGGACCACTACGGCCTGGACAAACCCAAGGAGCGGATCATCGAGTACCTGGCCGTCAGCCAGGCGGTCGGCGCGCTCAAGGGTCCCATCATCTGCCTTTCCGGACCTCCGGGCGTGGGCAAGACCTCGTTCGCCAAGAGCATCGCCCGTTCCCTGGGCCGCGAATTCGCGCGCATCAGCCTGGGTGGCGTGCGTGACGAGGCCGAAATCCGAGGCCATCGACGCACCTATATCGGCGCCATGCCCGGCAAGATCATCCAAACCATGAAGAAGGTCAAAACCGTCAACCCCGTGCTCTTGTTGGACGAGATCGACAAGATCAGCAACTACTTCGGCGGCGGTCCCACCGCGGCCTTGCTGGAAGTCCTCGATCCCGAGCAGAACCATACCTTTATGGACCACTACCTCGAAGTGGAGTACGACCTTTCCAAGGTGCTGTTCATCTGCACCGCCAACGACCTGGGCACCGTTCCGCTGCCCTTGCGCGACCGCATGGAAATTATCGAACTCAGTGGCTACACCGAGTTGGAAAAGGTCCACATCGCCAATCGCTACCTGATTCCCAAACAGATGAAAGAAAACGGCCTGGTCGACGATCAGCTCCAGATTCCCGGCAAGCTGTTGCTGGAAGTCATTCGTGGCTACACCCGTGAAGCCGGCGTACGCGGCCTGGACCGGACGATTTCCAAACTGTGCCGCAAGGCGGTCACCGATCGCCTCAAGTCCGGCAAGGAGAAGAAAATCCGTTTGACCCGGCGCAAGGTCCAGAACTATCTGGGCATCGCCCCGTTTTCGCACCAAAAGCTGGAGCAGGAGAACATGCCGGGCATGGTCACCGGTCTGGCGTGGACCTCGGTGGGCGGGGAAACCCTCTCGATCGAAGTCCAGGCGATGAAGGGAACCGGCAAACTGAGCCTCACCGGCAAGCTCGGCGATGTCATGAAAGAGTCGGCCCAAGCGGCGCTGTCCTACGTCCGCGCCAACGCCAACGACCTGGGCATCTACGGCAAATCGTTCAAGAACATGGACATCCACATCCACGTACCGGCGGGTGGGACGCCCAAGGACGGACCCTCCGCCGGCATCGCGCTGGCCGGGGGCCTGGTTTCGGCGCTCACCGGCATCCCGATTCACTGGAACGTGGGGTTGACCGGTGAAATCACCTTGCGTGGCAACGTGTTGCCCATCGGCGGCCTGAAGGAGAAGTTGATGGCCGCCCTGCGCGCCAACCTGGACAAGGTCCTGATTCCCGTCCAGAACGAAAAGGACCTGGCCGAGGTTCCGGCCGAGATTCGCGATCGGTTGCAAATCGTCACGGTCAAGCACGTGAGCGAAGTGTTCCCGGTCCTGCTCGAACACCTGCCGATTCCCGTCAAGGAACCCGAAGGCGAGAACTCCGAGCGACAGGGCGCGTTCGTGCCCGATCGCATCGAGTCCGGCTCGAGCCAACCCTCCGGAATGGACTGAGGCTGGCGACGAAACCCGTGCAAAAGGAGCCGCGCAGGAGATCCCTGCGCGGCTTTTTTTCAGGCGAGGCTTCGGGCGATCTCGTCGAGCTTGATCAGCGTTTCGTGAATTTCCGAAACCTCGGTGCGTGGATTGATGGTGCACATGCGAATCACCGTCCTTTCGCGTAAGCGAGTGTGAATCACCATGCCATAGCCCTCCTGGTTGAATTGGTCCACGATGGCCTCGTTAAGGGCGTTTCGTTCGTCTTCCCGGGTTCCTGGCGGGGCGTAGCGCAGCGTGAGCACCGCGAGTTTGGCCTGCGTGACCACTTCCCAATTGGGTAGGGTGCGTGCCGCACGTTCCGCCTCTTCGGCCAGGTACATGCCCCAATCCTGGGCCTTGCCAAAGGACTCGGCCCCAAAAATCTTGAGCGACAACCACAATTTCAGGACGCGAAAGTCACGGGTCAATTGAATGCCGTAATCGCAAAAATTGCGTTCGAGCGAGTCGTCTACCAGTTTCAGGTATTCGGCGCGGTACTGGAACGTGCGCCGCAGGTGAACGCCTTCACGAACGATCAGGCACCCGCAGGAATAGGGTTGGAACATCCACTTGTGCGGGTCCATCCCGATCGAGTTCACGCGATCGAGTCCGGCGAGCATCTCCCGACCTCGGGTCGAAAAGATGGAGCCGGCACCGTAGGCGCCGTCCGCGTGGAGCCACATGCCTTCTTCTTCGCAGAAGTCGGCGGCTCCCTGGATCGGATCGATGCTGCCGGTGTTGGTCGTGCCCGTGTTGATCACGAGGCAGAAGGGACGCATACCGGCCTTGCGGTCGCGCCTCACTGCTTCGGCAAGGGCGTTCAGGTCGAGTGTGTAGTCTTCCAGAGAGGGCAAGCGGCGAATGTTTTCACGAGGAAAACCCAGCAACCAAAGGTCGCGGTCAATGGATTTGTGTGTTTGATCGGAGCAGTAGATGGTTGCGTCGGCGGTCTTGTTGTCCAACAGCGCGTTGCGTGCCGTGGCCATGGCCACCAGACCGGCCTCGCTGCCACCACTGAGGAAAACCCCTCGCGCTTGGGCGGGAAAGCCGCAAAGGGTGCGTAACCAGTCGATGACGATCAGTTCGATCTCGGCGGCACCGGCTCCGCCGATCCAGGTTCCGGAGAATACGTTGAATCCATTGGTGAGGCATTCCGCGACCGCTCCGGGGAAATTACCCGGTCCCGGAACGAAAGCGAAAAAGCGCGGATGGTCGTGATGGGTGATGTTGGAAAAGACGCGGTTCTGCACGTCGTCCAGCACGTATTCTGGCGGACTGCCCTCGAGGGGCAGGCGATCGTTGAGCAATTGGTCGAGGACGGATTCGCTCTTGTAGTTCATCACTTTTTTTTCGCGGATCTGGGTCAAATGGCGGATGACCATGTCGATGGCTTGGTAGCCGAGCCGTCGCATTTGATCTTCGGAGAGTTCGAGATGGCGGTTCAGAGTCGATGCCCGACCGGAAGTCACCTCCGAAAGATTGGGAGCCAAGGCCATGAAAAACCTCCAATGGGAAAGAGAAAGGGTCAGATGAACTTTTCGGTAATGGCATTTGTGACCTAAATTTTATTCTGTGATTTTTTTGAAAATATACCTATGTAAACAAGTGTCACATAACCAAAATTTAAACGTATCTCAAGGTTTTCGCGGTTTGAAATCCTTTCAAAAGAGTCGTGTTCTAGTCTGAATTTCGGCCACAACGCAATCGATACCAACCCGATGAAAAGATTGATAATGGTTACGTGCACCTTTGCTTATATTCAATTTTTGATGAAAAAAAATCTCACGACCAGTGCGAAAATCGCTGTAATCGATCGATCGTGAGGGTTCGTCATGAATTCCGATTCGAATCATTTTTGAACGATTTATGCGAATTTCAGCTCGACGCAATGCTGAAAAAAACCGAATTTCACCTGAAGAAGAGTTAGGGAAGCGTTGACGTGTTTGGTTCATCGGGACCACTCTCGACCATGAGGTGATGGCGGTGTCCCGTCAAAACCCTGGCTGGATCGGGGTCACGAGGGAGGTAGTTTGGAAAACCCTTCCCAGATGACCATACCGATCTCGCCGGCAATCGCTCGAGCTTCGGCTCGGTCATTCTTCCACGAGGTCGAATCACCTCGAACTTTGTTCAAACGGGCCCGGGCGACCAAGGATTCGGCCAGCAGGGGCAGGAGCCGTGCGCGGCGAAAACCATGCACGGCAATGTCCAAATGCCGTGCGGCTTTTTCGATAGGGGCGTCATCCTTGTCGTCGCCCAAAGCCGTGAGTACAAGTCCCATGCTGAGATGACCCATCCATTTCGAAAGCGTGAATTCCCGTCGAGTACCATGATCGAGAAGCCGTTGCGCGTGGTTGGCGGCCGCATCCATTTGATTTACGGAAAGATAGGCCTGAACCAAAAAAACGTCCAAGATGCCGTCATCCCGAAATAGGAATGAATCGTCTTGAAATGAGCTCCAATCGCAGGGTGGCGCATCGGAAACACCCCGTGCTCGCAGGATAAAAAATACGGCGTTCGCCACTCGTTTTCGGAAATCGATCGCTTTAGGGGAGTCACTTGTCACGATGATCCGAGGCCGAGAAGTACTGCCCGCTTCCACGCTCAGCTCGTCAATTTCGCGAGCTACTTCCAACGCCCGCGCATCATGGCCCTGCCAAAGCGAGGTGGTGAGTTCGATGCATTGATTCCTGAACCGGGGCAGGCTGTCGGGAGAGGTATGTACGCGAAGCTGCGAGGTTGTCGACCGAACGGCATCAAATTTTCCGGCAAGCATGAACAGGTTTGCGCGTTGGACTTCCAGGAGGCGACAAAAGTGCCCTTCGTTCGACCCGATTGATGCGGAAGCAAAGGCTTCGATCCCGTCATCCAGCAGCGCGAGGCTTTCCGGCAACGCCGCCAAATCGACGGCCAGGTATTGCTGGCTTCTGTTGATTTGGCCGAAATAAATCACACTCCAGATCGACATGGGATCATATCCTCGCGTGCCATGCCATAGCGCGGTCATCAGCGGCTTCATCTCGTCCAGTGTATCCGGATGCTTCTTTGGGCAGATCTTTTGATAGTGTTCACACAACCGTTGATGTGCGGTCTTCACCACCAAGGGCTCCAGCTCGGAGGATTGTGGCTCTCCGTATGCCGAGGCCTCATCGGTCAATCGCCAACCTTCCCCGACGCGCTCCAGGAAGCCGTCTCGAGCCGCGACCGAGATGGCGTACTTGATCGCCAAATCCGCTTGCCCGACCAAGGCGTCGGTCAAGCCGGGAAGGGATTCATCCCGAATGACCGCCTCGATCGCCTCCCACGTCGCCGGTTCGCGAAACAACGAAAACACCAACCAGAGTTGCACCTTCCAGGGGGCTGTCATGGCTTCTGCCTGGTGGGGTTCCGACGAATACCCAAGCATCCCGTCTTCGGCCCGCCTGGTGGACTCGGCATGCGGCAGGTAGGCGCTCATATCGACGGACAAAGTACGCACGGCCGGCTCGGGGTTTTCGAAGCCGACAACCGCCGCCCGCCACGACCAAGTGTCCGGCGCGCCCAGAGCGAAGGCTCTGATGCCCTTCGCCGGAAGCCACAAGATCAGGGCGACCTTCAAGCGTGCAAGTGCATCGCGATGATAATTGAAGCCGTTCAACCAAGTTTGCGATTGGTCTCCCGTGAATACCTCTTCCAAACCTCGCAACAAAATCGGTTGCCGGGGAGAGGCCAAATCGACAAGCCGAGATTCCCACTTGGAGAAATCACCGTCGGTGCTGGGATCCCAGTCGAACAAAATCGCGTGCGGCCACATCTGCATCAACCGTTCGATGGCGTAATTGCGCACGGTGAGGTCCTCGTATTCCGCGACGATCAAACGGAAACCGGAACCCTTGCCAACCAAACGATCCATTTGGCGAAGTGAACCTTTCCACGAGTCAGGCTCTTCGAAAGCGCACCACGATTCCGGCAGCGTCCGGCTCGGCTCTTTTTCGGCAGGGAGCGGATGTGTCTCGCTCGTTCTCCGGGCTTCATCCTCGGTCACGATTCGGTTCCTTCGGCCAGCTTGCGATAGTGACTGATGCGGCGTACGGCGGGGTGGGATCTGCGCCAGTAACTGTTGTATTCCAGCAACGCGAGGTTGTAGAGCATGTTGTTGATCCGTTCCGGTTCACATTCCGGCTCGTGTCCTTCGTCGATCTGATGCAGCGCCTGGTAATCCTGGGGGCCCAACCAGCGATCAAAATCGGCCGCCAACCGGTCCATGGCTTTTTCGACCGCCTCGTCATCGAACAGTTCGGTCTCGGTCAGGGAAAAAGTCGACGACATGAGCCGAATCAATTCGCGAGGGTTGCCACCGGAATAGCGTACCAGTTTGGCAAGGGTCTCTTCGCTGTCGAACAGGCTGATATCTGCCCGTCGCAACGCCATGTCCCGCAAAACCCGATAACCCGGCTCGAACAGATGGGTTTCATCGTCCTTTTCGTGAAGCTTCACCATCGGCAGCATGTGGGTCTTGAAGCGAGTCTGTAACTGATTGCCCGTGTGCAACAGGTGAATCGGGGCACAATAGAGAAAATTCCCCGCGATCAGTTGGAGCTGATTGGCATCTTCGATGAAAAATCGTTGCGCATCTTCGCCGTTCAGGCGATCGGTACCGTCGATGATGAACAACACTTTGTGGCCCAGCCCATCCTGATGGATGATCTTCTGGACTTCGGCGAGAAGCTTGTTGAAGTGGGCGGCGAAGTCCGTAAAACTGTTTTTGATGGCCTTGCGCAGTTCGGTCTTGTAGGTCGCATTCGACTTGAAACTGGCGGTCACTTTTGCGAACAGGCTCGCCAAAAAAGGGAGTCCTTGCTTCGCCTGGACACCGGCTTCGGTTTTCAGCTCGAAATCCTGGGTGTTGGTTTTACTTTTCACCCGCTCGTAAAACCAGTCTTTGAGCGGTTCGACGAGTGAATCTTCGATGGAGATGGACTCCTGTGCCAACTGGTGTAACAGTTCCCCCGCGGAGGCCATCAACACATCGGTATATTGTAAATTTTGGGGATCCAAACGCTCCAAGATATCGGTGAACACCACGAAAAACAAATCCTGACCGTGAAGACGGCCGGCCAGCTTGCGCAGTTCGGTGCTTTTTCCACAGCCGCGGTGCCCGCAAAGAACCAGGTATTGAGAATCGTGTGCGCCACGGAGTTTCCACGAGCCTTTATCGGAGACGCCCAATTCTCGCAGCATGGGACGCAACGAAAATTCCCCTCGCCCCTGGGTCAAGTCCAAATAGAGTTCATGTCCCTGGCCCAGGGCACGATCGTATTCCAAAAGCTTGGCCGTATCCCAGATGTCCTTTGGCGGTTCGAATGTCATGTGCGTTTACCTTTTACGATGAAACAAGATAGCGGACTTGATTCGGTAGTGATGGCTTCGGTTCATTTCATTCTGCCACATACTTGGATCGATCGCAGTCTGTTTCGCCTCCGTTCCCTCCGCGACCTCGGTTGCGGCAACCCGGTGTCACGCCGACCGAGATGGAAAACCGCCTACCAAGTCGGCATGCCGACATGCGTGTCGTATGAAAGGAGTCACTCGGACCCTCCGCGGAAGCCGATGCCCGCGTTCGGCACGTCGCAAGTCTTGGCTGGGCGCTGCTCGGGGTAGGGAAGTGGTCCGCCTTTACTGCCCCGTGGGCCGCTCAGGCCGTCAGTTTGTGGCGCAAAAAACCCAGGGCCGCCTTGAGCTCCAGGAAGACCTTGGTTCGGCCGTAGCTGGTCTCGCGAATGATCTGGTCGATGGTCGCGTCTTCGAAAAAGCGCAATTTGACGATCTTGGCCTGTACCGGGTCGATTTGCTCCAGCAGATCGAGCGCCCGTTGCAGCCCCAGGAGCTGCTCGGGACCCAGCGGCGGCGGCTTGACCTGGATCTGGTCGTTGACTTCCTCGCCCTCGAAGCGACCGCCGTGGCGCAATTGGTATTTCTCGTGATTGAGCAGCACCCACAACAGAATTTTTTTGGCCAGTGCGTAAAATTCCCGGCGATTCTGCCACGGTCGCTCCGGATCACCGCGGTATTCGCTCAGTTTCGGGAAGGCCTGGTGCAGCAGATCGGTGGTGCACATGTCGACCCCGCGACGATGGTCCGAAACGAACTCGCGCAACACTTTACGGGAAAGTTTGCGCAGCTCGTTGGCGACCGCGGGCCACAATTCGTCCATGCTGCCGGGTTCGCCATCCTGCCAACGAAGTAACAATTGGGTGATGTCGCGATTCAAATCCCCGGCAAAGGGAAACTGACGTTTGTTCAATGGGTGCTCCTCACTGATCTCGTCATATTTTTACATTTTTCGTCGGGAGCTGCCCAACTTGTTCTGCGTTTCCCGCGATTTCTCCCAGGCATCCGCACATCACCCGCAAAAGCCCGGCCCCGGGCAGATCGTTGGTTTTCGGCGCGGGGGCGGCCTGTGGTATTTTCATGGTGGCCCGTCCCTTTCCCCGTCGGTCAAGTACATGCATCGAACGCCGAAACATAGAGCAGCTCGGGTGTGTTTCGTGATCTTCCTGACCAACGCCGGGCCGTTTGGGTTTCACGCCTGGTTTATGATTCGAGGGATCTTTTGGGTTCGCGCATACATGACCTCGTTTTCGCTTTAGACGCGCTCCCGGCCAACAGCCACGTTCTTCAGCCACTCTGAAAAGTTCAACCCATTCCACGCATCGATCGTTTTCTTCGTGGGTCTCTCGCTCGCCGTCAGGATGTGTTCCGCTTCATGAATCTCCAACGTGAACGCCGTATTCTCGATCTTTTCAAACGTGCCCTGGTGTTGCCGGATTCGGAACGCGAGGCGTTCGTTCGCGATGCTTGTGGCGAGGACGAGGACCTCTGCCGCACCATTCTGGTTCGCCTTCAAAAAGCCGACGAGGTCATGAACACCTTCGGCGAATTGAGCGACGGCGGAACCCTCGCCGGCATGCGCGTCGGTCCCTATCAACTGTTGCGGCTCATCGGCGAGGGCGGCATGGGCGATGTCTATCTGGCCACCCGCCAGGGCGAGTTCTCTATGGAAGTGGCCGTCAAATTCCTCAAACGCGGCGTCGCCGACGATGTCATCAAGCGCTTCCAACGGGAACGCCAAATCATGGCCGATCTCTCCCACCCCAACATCGCGGCCCTGTTCGACGGCGGCAACACCAGCGGTGGACGGCCTTACTTCGTGATGGAGTATGTCGAAGGCATACCCATCGACGATTACTGCCGCAAACACGATTTGAATCTGCGCCAGCGCCTTCGGCTGTTCCGCAAGGTTTGCCGCGCCGTGAGTTTCGCCCACCGAAATCTGGTCATTCATCGGGACCTGAAGCCGGCAAACATCCTGGTGGACCGACACGGCGAACCCAAACTGCTGGATTTCGGAATCGCCGGGTGGCTCGACCCGTCTACGCGAGCCCAGGATACCGAGACGATACACGGCCATCGCGCCATGACCCTGGAGTATGCCTCGCCGGAACAGGTCAAGGGCGAGCGGTTGACCGCCGCCACCGACATCTATTCTCTGGGCGTCATCCTCTACGAGCTGCTGACCGAGACCCGCCCGCTCAAGATTCGCGACCTGCCGCTGGTCGAGGCCATGCGGCGGATTTGCGAGGAGCCCCCGCGGAAACCCAGTTCGCTGGTGTTTGCCTCCCAATCCGATGTGCCCGAAATGGATGTGGGCACCACCAGAGTCTCGCGCATGACCCACGTGCCCCGTTGGCGGCGTCACATCGCCGGTGATTTGGATACGATCGTGCTCATGGCCCTGCAAAAGGAGCCCAGCCAACGGTTTCCGTCCGTGGAGGCGCTCAGCGAAGAGATCTGGCGCTACCTCGAAGGTCTGCCGCTGCGGGTGCGACCCAAGAGTTGGCTCTACCGAACCACGAAGTTCGCCGGTCGTCACCGCACCGCACTGGGGGTCGCTTCCGGCTTTCTGGTTTTGGTGTTCGCCCTGTTGGTGACCCTTTGGTTTCAACAGATTCAATTGAAGAAGGAGCGCGATCGCGCCCACGTGGAGCGGGACCGCGCCCAGCAGGAACGCCAGGTTTCCGAAATCGCCACCAAATTCCTGAAGGGTGTTTTCGAGGCCGCCGATCCACGACTCGCGGAGGGCGAATCGATCACGGCCGACGATCTGCTGGCGGAAGGGTCGCTTCAAATTCGCGGTGCGCTGCAGGAGTATCCCGAAATACGCGCCAACCTGCTGGATACCCTGGCCGAAGTCCACATCAGCCAGGGCCTGTTTGCCGAGGCGCTCTCCTTTCTGAGCGAGTCCGAGGCGCTGCGAACCTCGCTGACGCCCGGCTCGTTGGAACTGGCCAAGGTCAAACACCTGAAGGCGCTCGTGCACCTGGAACTCGCCGACTATCCCGCCGCCGAAAAGGCCGTCAAGGAAGCGCTCACACTGCGCGAATCGGCACTCGGCAAGGTTCATCACCAGACCTACGAGAGCCTGTTCCTCATGGGGCGAATCACCTATGAAAAGGGGAATTACCGTCAGGCCGAACCGCTGTACCGGGAAGCGATCGAGGGCATGGCCAGGCTTCGCGAAGCCAGGGACCTCGAGGTCGACAAGGAAGCCCTGCTCAAGTTGGGCGCCGTGGCCGCGCCTCTCGAGAAACGGGACCGCGACCTGCTGTTCGCCGAAATGGCGGCCGAGTTCGCCAATTTCCTCTACGTGCGCGTCAAGTACCGTCAGGCCCTGGCCTATCAGCGCCGCGCACTGGAACTGTTCGAGGCATATTTACCGCCGCGCCACCCCGACATCGGCGATGCCCAACTTACGCTCGCCGGTATCCACGTGGCACAGGGTCGCCTGGAGGAAGGCAAATCGGTCTATCGCGACGTATTGGCGCTGCGCGAGAGAACCTATGGCGAAAACCACCCGCTGGTGGCGGATGCGCTCGGCGACCTGGCCGACCTGCAGATGATGATCGGCGAGTTCGACCAATCGCGGCAATCGATGGAGCGCGCCCTGCACATTCGCCGAACCCGATTGGGAGAGAACCATCCCAAGGTGTGGCTCAGCCGTCAATCGCTGGCGCGCTTGGCCCAGGTCGGCGGCGATTTCGAAACCGGGAGCCGCGAATTGAACCTGGTCCTCGAAGGCCAGCGCAAAGTGCTCGGTGCCTCGCATCCGGACATCGCCGAAACCCTGAATCTCCTGGGGATCATGACCTTCGAGCAGACGCGCTACCAGGAAGGCATCTCCTTTTTCCGCGAGTCGCTGGAAATGAAGCGCCAATTTTACGGCGACGAGCACCCCACCGTGGCAACCACCATGGACAACCTGGGCCTGCTCTACCAGGAACTCGATCGCTTGACCGAGTCCGAGCGCCTCCATCGCGACGCGCTGGAAATGCGCCGCCGCCTCCTGGGAGAGGACGATCTGGACATCGCCTACAGCCTGACGAGCCTGGCGATCGTGCAGCAAAAACGGGGGCAACCGAACGAGGCCGAACGGCTGGCACACCAGGCGGTGGGCATCTACCGCGGGGTTCTGGGCAACGACCATCCCGATCTCGCCAGCGGGCTGAACAATTGGGCCATGATGCTGCTGGACCTGAATCGCTTCGAGGAAGCGCTGCCCCTGCTGGAAGAGACGCTCACTATCGAGCGCAAAGTCTACGGCAGCGAACACCCCACGATCGCGATCACGCTCACCAACCTGGCCGGCGCCCTCGTCGATCTCAATCGCCTCGAAGAGGCCGAACAGCGGTATTTGGAGGCCCAGGGAACCCTCGTCCAAAACATGGGCCCGGACTATGGGGAACTACTCTACCCTCTGCGGGGCCTGGCCAAGTTGTATCTGGTGCAGGGCCGTGTCAAGGAGGCCGAGGTCACGGCACGCAAGGCCCATCGACTGGCACTCACCATTTTCGACAGGCACAACTTCCAGGCGGTCCGTTGCGAAAAGGTTCTGGGACTGGCCCTGGCGGCCCAGGGTCGCTATGCGGAGGCGGAACCCCTCCTGATTCATGCGGAGCAGGTGCTCGCGAGTCATCGCGGGATTCAAACCCGGTTGATTCGCGAGCTCTGGGTCACCCTGATTCGGGTTTGCGAGGACCTGGGTCACGAGGAACACGTCCGTCAGTTCAAGAATCTGCTCAACCAATGACCGACAGGGAGCCTCGGCCCCGGCTGGCGATCACTCCTCGGCGAGAATGGTCAACTCGGCCACACTGGTCCAGGGATTTCCGTTGATTTCTTCCAGGGCTTGGAGCGCGACCATGCGGCCGTCCATGGTTTCGAACCGAACGGTCTTTTCGGCACAGCATCCGTCGAATTCGCCCAGTGAGGAGTTCCCGCATTTTTTGAGAGTCGGCGCGGCAGTAGGTTGGGCTGCCAGCCCGACCAATCGAAGCAACTCAAGCAACGACAATCCATTGAGCCAAAGAGCGGAGCCCGATTTTCTCCCTCACGACCCCCATCGAAAGCCGTAATGTCCAAGGTCCCCGCATCGTGAGAGGGGCGTCGGGCCTGTAGGTGGAACAGCTTGTTCCACCAATCGAAGCAACCCAAGCAACGACAATCCCTTGAGCCAGAGAGCGGAGCCCGATTTTCTCCCTCACGACACCCATCGAAAGCCGTAATGTCCAAGGTCCCCGCATCGTGAGAGGGGCGTCGGGCCTGTAGGTGGAACAGCTTGTTCCACGAATCGAAGCGGCGTCCGTTTCGGTCAGGTATTGAGCCAAAGAGCGGAGCGATCCGTTCTCCCGTGCAGGTCAAAGCCGAGATTGAAACCCTCTCGATCGTATCGGTACATCGCGTCGGAGGAGCTTCGGCTGGTTGAGCAAGCTGCTCAACCTACGGGCTTTACGAAGCTTGGGAGCTTGAGGGGACCTCGTGCCGGTTGGCTTCGACGAGCAGCCGATCTTAGGGGAACGGATCCCCGACCCGAATCGGGTCGACCCATCGTAGAGCGTGATCCCGGAGTTCCCGCATCTCGAGAGGGCGGCAGGACCTGGAGATGGAACAGCTTGTTCCACCAATCGAAGCAACCCAAGCAACGACAATCCATTGCGCCAGAGAGCGGAGCCGATTTTCTCCCTCACGACCCCCATCGAAAGCCGTAAGGTCCAAGGTCCCCGCATCGTGAGAGGGGCGTCGGGCCTGTAGGTTGGGCTGCCAGCCCGACGCTTCGAAGCAACCCAAGCAACGACAATCCATTGAGCCAAAGAGCGAAGCCGATTTTCTCCCTCACGACCCCAATCGAAAGCCGTAAGGTCCAAGGTCCCCGCATCGTGAGAGGGGCGTCGGGCCTGTAGGTGGAACAGCTTGTTCCACCAATCGAAGCGGCGTCCGTTTCGGTCAGGTATTGAGCCAAAGAGCGGAGCGATCCGTTCTCCGGTGCAGGTCAAAGCCGAGATTGAAACCCTCTCGATCGTATCGGTACATCGCGTCGGAGGAGCTTCGGCTGGTTGAGCAAGCTGCTCAACCTACAGGCTTTACGAAACTTGGGAGCTTGAGGGAACCTCGTACCGGTTGGCTTCGACGAGCAGCCGATCTTAGGGGAACGGATCCCCGACCCGAATCGGGTCGACCCATCGTAGAGCGTGATCCGGGAGTTCCCGCATCTCGAGAGGGCGTCGGGCCTGTAGGTGGAACAGCTTGTTCCACCAATCGAAGCAGCGTCCGTTTCGGTCAGGTATTGAGCCAGAGAGCGGAGCCCGAATTTCTCCCTCATGACCCCCATCGAAAGCCGTAATGTCCCACGCCACATGCCATCGACGCGACCTAGCATTGATCCAAATCGATCATCGAGAGCTCCAGAAGCTCGACTTATCAGCTTCGCTCTTGTACCACTTGATCTTGCGTAGCCTGAATCGCTTCGAAGCGTCGGGCTGGCAGCCCAACCTACAGGCGCGACGCCCCTCTCACGATGCGGGGAATTTGGACTTTTCGGCTTTCGATTGGGGTCGTGAGGAAAATGATCGGCTTCGCTCTCCGGCGCAATGGATTGCTGTTGCTTGGGTTGCTTCGAAGCGTCGGCCCAGCGGGCCAACCTACAGGCCTGACGCCCATCTCGTGAAGCGGGAACTGTGGACTTTGCGACTTCGTTGACGCATGGCGAGGGAAAGTATCGGCTTCGCTCTTTGGTGTAACTCTCTTCTGTGATAGACGAAAAAAACCACCGGCGGAACGACGGTGGGCCGTTCTGCCGGTGGTTTTGGATGCCTTCGCGGAAAGGCTGAATTCAGTGCGCCAAATCAGCGTGCCGCGTTGCTGTTCATGTTGCTGTTACGCGAAGAGTCCTTGACCTGGGCCGGGTCCCGCATCTCGATGTGACACCAACCGGTCTTGTGGCCCATGTTGTTGGCGCCCGAGAGCTGGCCGGCCCATTTCTCGGTCGTGCCGTCCTCGGGATCGTCCAGCACGAACTCGGCCGCGATATGGCAAAAGTCCCACCGCCACCAGACGTCCTTCTCGGAGGTGGTGTGGTAGTAGACTTTTTGCCGCGCCCAAGAGGGAATGCCCGACAGCCACTGGGATGCGCCGTCGTACGTCATGTCCTCGTTGGTGCCGCAGGAAATGCCGAAGATGTCGCCGATCGCCGCGATGAGACCGGCCAAAACCGTACCCTGGTAGGGCGTGCCGACCGATTGAATCAGTCGATTGCCGGTGGCGTTGTCCAACCCGCTCCAATAATAGGTATAGAGATGGAGCGCGGCCGCCCCGCCCTGGCTATGGGCCACCACCCCGAACGAATCCAGGTTGGAACCCTGCTGGGCGATCAATTGGGCGAAGGTGTCGTGGCTGCGGTTTTTGTTGGGGTCGGAGAAGACCTGATAGTTGCTGAAATGGTTGGTCGGCCAGGTGCCGCCTCCCGAGCAGAAACCGTGAACCAGCATCAGTTTGCTGCCGGCTTTGTTGCGAAGATCCCGCACCGGGCGCGGGCCCATCAGCATTTCTTCGTCGACCGTCTTGAAAACCGGCAGGGTGTGTTCGGGAATCGCCGGCATCTGGACGGGGATTCCCGCCTGCTTCTCGATCAGGGCGATGTAGGTGGTGCTGTCCTCGACTCGAAGGTTGCGCAGTTCCAGATTGCCGTGAACTCCGGCTCGGCTCAGCCAGCGCGTATCCAGGCCCAGATTCAGGAAGCCATCCTCGACGCGCGCCATGCCGCCCAGCCAGGCGACACCCTTGTAGGGGCCGGTGGCGTCCTTGCCCCAGAGCTCCGCATAGACGCGATAGGAACCGCCGGTTTCCATTTCGTCCACGGGAATCTGCAGGTTCACGCGTTTGGAAGACACCGGGCTGGCTTCCACCAGGGGCTCGCGCAGATCCAAATTGGGGAGCAGGACCTCGATCGCGTCCATGGTCGAGCGGACCCATTGCCGCCCTTGGCCGTCGGTGCCGCGAGCCACGATGTGGGCAACGTAGCGACCCGGCTCTTCGGGCGTGAAGCGCAGCGAGAACTGGCGATCTTCGGCCAGCGCGTCGCCATCGGATCCGTCGTCGCGCATCGTCAGCCTGTGGATCTCGCCGGCAGGCGATTGCAATTCCACCAGAACCTCGTCCAAGCGATGGGAGAGAGACTTTTCGTAAGAATCGCGATCTTCGTAACGCTGGGTCACCTGGCAATGAAGCGTCAGCGGGGTGCCGACCAACTGGCGACGATGCCCCAGGTGGGTATAGATCGCCGCATCGGCCTCGTCGGCGATCACCAGGAATCCGTCACTGAAGGCGAGCGGATCCACGCCGCCGTGTTTGGCCTGAATCGAAATCGACCAATCACCGCGGGGCATCTGGTCGACCCGGTAGAAGGAGCCCGGAAGATCGTTGTTCAGCACCGAAATGGACGTGTGCTCCTGGAGCTGGGCGAGATCCTCGATGGGATAGGCGCGCTTGCCGTTGGGGGCGCGTAACTGGAGCTGCCAGGGTTCGCCTTGGTTGAGGACCAGCAGGTGAACGGGACCGTCGATCGCGATCGGGACCCGAGCGCGCCAGGTCAAAGTGCCCGGATCGGTCTTGCTCGGCTCCAGCCGCACCGGCAGCAGGGCCGAATGGGCGCGTGTACCCGCATCGGCGGGGTCGATCGACTTCATGGTCGAGAACGCTTCGGGCGGCCCGGCAAGCTGTTTCGGTTGAGGGTAAGCGGCGAGAAGGGGAAGGGCGAACATCAAGGACATGGTCAGGACGGAGGCAAGGGTAGAGGGGCGGGCGCGAGAAACGAGCCTACCGATTAGTTCAGGAACCATACTGTCTCTCCTCGAGACGTGCCGTCCGAGGTGGCATCACTTTGGAAACAGGACCCCGATGGAAAATTGAAAAATGAGAATATAGAGAGGATATGTCCGGTCGTGAAAGACCGGGGGCCACCGGGGCGCCAGCCGGTCGGGAAGGCACGGTGGAATGTGAAATTTAAATGGCCAAACAATGAATGTGTGCTCATTGTAACCAAAAAGAAAATAACCGGTAAATAAAAAACGAAAATATGTTGCCGGAAAATCGCCGCGTCGATCCGCATCCCCTGAAAATTTGCGCCACCTTTCCCGGAAACCCGCTGCTGATTTCCCGATTGACCTCCGGTCATCACCTGCGCGATCCCGCCTTGGAGCCCAAGCGAAGTGGGGCCTCCCAAATTCTCTGAATTCCGGATTGACCCCTTTCGCGACCGGCGCACGGTAGAATGGGGCATGGCGATGTGGCACACGGCAACGGGGGCGCTCGGATGACGGATCTGGATCTCAAGGTGACGCGCAAGGGGAGAGGCGCCCTCACCAATCGCGAGGGACGCTTCGAAAAAGCCCAGTCCCAGGCCTTCGACGACGGTTGGGGTACGCTCGAAGATCACCTGGCCGAATTGCCGCCCATCAAGACGACCGTATCCGAGGATGCCACCCGGTCCATCGTGACCCGCAATCAATCGCCCGATATCCCGTTCGAGCAGAGCATCAATCCCTACCGCGGTTGCGAACACGGCTGCATTTACTGCTACGCCAGGCCGACGCACGCCTATTGGGGGCTCTCACCCGGGTTGGATTTCGAGACGCGCCTGTTCAAAAAGACCAATGCCGCCGAGTTGCTGGAGAAGGAGCTGCGGCGCAAGTCCTACGAGCCCAAGCCCATCACGGTCGGGGCCAACACCGACCCCTACCAGCCGGTCGAACGGGAACATCGCGTCACCCGCGAGGTGCTCACCGTGTTGTCGCGGTTCCAGCACCCCGTGGCGCTGATCACCAAGTCGGCCCTGGTGTTGCGCGATCTGGACCTGCTGGCGCCCATGGCCGAAAAGGGCCTTGCCCAGGTGTTCGTGTCGGTGACGACGTTGCGGCCTGAGCTGGCGCGGATCATGGAGCCCCGAGCCGCGGCGCCCCATCGTCGCTTGGAAACCCTTCGCGCGCTTTCCGAGGCCGGCATTCCCACGGGCGTCATGAGTGCGCCCATGATTCCGGCGCTCAACGATCACGAGTTGGAAGCCATCTTGACCGCCGGTGCCGAGGCCGGCGCCGCCTACGGCGGTTACGTGTTCCTGCGCCTGCCGCTGGAGCTTCGCGAGCTGTTTCGCGAGTGGCTCGAAACCCATTTTCCCGATCGCGCCGAACACGTGATGAGTTTGATCAAGCAGAGCCGTGGCGGTAAGGAGTACCAGGCCGAATTCGGCAAACGGATGCGGGGTACCGGTCATTTCGCGCATTTGTTGAGTCAACGGTTTCGCCTGGTCGCACAAAAGCTCAATCTCAACAAGAGCCGCAACAAGCTGCGCACGGACCTGTTCAAGCCACCGCCGCGCGCGGGCGATCAACTGTCGTTGTTCGAGGAGCCCTGAACCACCGCGAAGCTGGAGTACCGAACCCGGTCGGGTTATCATTCGAGTCATTCCCGCGGCATCGCAGACGCGTCGAAGCGGGAATCAATCGGGAACCCAGCGGACAGACGATGTGCATCATTTTTCTGGCATACCAACACTTCCCACGGCTGCCACTGGTCTTGGTGGCCAATCGCGATGAATTCTACGGCCGTCCGGCACTGCCGCTGGCGTTCTGGGAAGACGAACACCAGATCTTGGCGGGCCGCGACGGAACCGCGGGCGGATCCTGGCTGGGCGTGAACCGCTCCGGTCGAGTCGCGGCCATCACCAATATCCGCAACCCTGCCGAACGCAAGATTTTCGCGCCGTCGCGCGGGCTTCTGGTGCGCGATTTCCTGCGAGGCCACACCGGCGAGCGGGAATTCATGAATCTCCTGCTCGAGAAGGGCGGCGACTACAACGGGTTCAACCTGATTTTCGGAACGGTTTCGCGTCTGTACTGCTACGACAACCGCACCAACCGCATCGAGGCTCTCGGGGCCGGCATTCACGGGCTGAGCAACGACGTGATCAACACGCCCTGGCCGAAGGTAGCCAAAGGGAAGCGCTTCCTGGACGGGCTTTCCATGGATGCCGACGAATGGTCCGTCGACCGGCTTTTCGAACTGCTGGGCGACCGCGAGCAACCCGACCCCGCATCGTTGCCCGATACCGGCATCGGGCCCGAGTGGGAGCGCCTGCTGTCGCCGATTTTCATCGTCAGCCCCATCTACGGTAGCCGCTGCGGAACCGTGTTGACCCTGGATACGGAAGGTGGCGTGTACATGGAAGAGCGGACCTATTTCAGGAAACCGGACAGCTACCAGGCACACCGGTTTCAATTCACGCTCGGTACCTGAAGGATCGTTTCGGGCGAGGTGCCCGGCGGCGAACCGCCGGGCCGCAGACAGCTAGAGCCTATCCAGAAACAGGGTTTTCCTGAAAATGTACCTCTGCATCTGCAGGGTCGCCAATTCCAACGGGTACCAGCATTCAGGCGTCAGCCAATCAACTTGAAACAATGATCTTGCTGTGACCTGGCGCCTGATGCCGGATACCGTGCCCATCCAGCCAAACCATTTTGGAAATCACGATCTTCCCGATTCCGGATGGGCACGAGCCAGATCTCGATCGATTACTGGCAGGCCGTCAGGGCGTGAACGAAGTCCAGGACATTGACGATGTTGTTGGAGTCGTAGTCGTAGCCCTGGCCGACGCCCTCGTTGCGCCAGTAGCTGTACATGTCGGCGGCCACGCCGTCGGTGATGGTTACCGTGACCTGGGCCTGCGCGGTGCAGCCGTTGCCGTCGGTGATGGTGACGGTGTAGGTGGTGGTCTCGGTGGGCGCGGCGGTGGGATTGGCCACGGTCGGATCGCTCAGGCCGTCGGTCGGTTGCCAGGAGTAGCTGTAGTTGCCCGCGCCGCCGGAACCGCCGGCGGAGAGTTCCGTGTCGCTGCCGAGGCATACGGCCACGTCCGAACCCGCATCGACCGCGACGTCGCTGCCGTCACAGTTGTTGTTGACGATGGTGTACAGATCGGTGCGGTAACTTTCCAGGGTGCAGCGCATGCGACGGATCTGTTCGGTGGTGAATTCCCACATGCAGGGGTCGTAGGAATAGTTCATGTAGTTGTGAATGGGCTTGAGTTCGCCACAATCGTTTTCGGTATCGTTGCAGGAACTGAAATTGGGGCTGAGCTCGGCGTTGGTGTCGCAAATGAGGTCGCCGTCGCTGTAGCAGTTGGGCGTGCCCTGGCTGGGGCAGCCACCGCTGTTGGTGAAGGTGTGTTCCAAACCGAGGAAGTGCCCGACTTCGTGGGTCGCGGTGCGGCCCAGGTCGAAATTGGTGTGGTTGCCCGTGTTGGCGGCGAAGTAGGTGTGGCCGATGACGACGCGATCGGCGTTGGTCCCCACCAGGGAGCCGTTGGCGTTGGCGGGCAGGAAGGGGACGTAACCCAGGGAACCGTCACCGGAGTTGGTGTAGATGTTCATGTAGCGCGAGGGGTCCCATGCCAGATCGTTGTAGTAGCCGCCGTTGTCGTTGTACCAAGACGTGTTGCAGGAGCGGGTGATACCGGTGGTCGGATTGCCGTCCGGGTCGGTCGTCGCCAGAACGAACTGGATCTTGGCGTCACTGCCCGGCTCGCCACTGGAACCCTTGATGGCTTGGAAATCTTCGTTCAGGACCTGGATTTGATTGTGGACCAGGTCGTCGCTGAGCGAGCCGACGTTGCAATTGTCGTCCATGATGATGTGGACCACCACCGTGATCTGGTAGCTCGCCGCCGGATCGTAGGCCTCTGTGGGGTTGGTCAGGTTGTCGCTGCAATCGGAGGGATCGAAACGCGACTCACCGTAGCGCTCGATGAGCTCCTCTCGCGTCGGGGTCCCGCAACGGCGCAGGTCGCCCTCTCCGAATGCCTCTTGTGCCTGCACCGCGGGAAACCACAGTACGAGGCAAACGACAGACCAAAAAAATCTCGAGTTCACATGTTCCTCCTGGAAAATTGGGCGGCCAATGTAACCGACCGAAAAGAAAAAACGCATTGTACCGAAGCAAATTGAAGGGGACATCAAGCCATGGATCCATGTAACGAAGGTTTGATTCAAAAACATCGATCGGAAAAAAGTTCCGTGGAACCTTACGCAAACGAAAGTACCCGGTGATCATCCCATTCCTTATAAGTCAGGAATTCTCACGCGGAACGGCCGGTTTCGCGTTTTGTCAGAAACCTCACGCTTTTCCGGAAAAATTCAAAAAAGATTTCGCCACTAACAATACTATCCTCGTGAATCGAGGTGAGACAGAGGCCATATTTTACTTGGTAGCCTAAGTATTCTACAAGTAGATCTCACGGGGATCATTCGCCGGTAGCAAGCCGATCTCCCCTAAAGTATAATGGATCCAATTCCTACTTGGCTGATCGGTTTTTCTCTCAAGGTGCCCCATGGCGTACTTGGCGGGCGGGGTAGGGGCGTGGTCAAATCTGGCGCACTCCCGCGAGAAGCGTCGTGATTGGTTCAAGAACGGGTGGAAGCCTTTGAATTTCTTGAGATTACACTGGAAGTATCTATCCTGTGGGATCGGTCTGCTACTTCTTTCTACGGGCTTCCTCCACGGCCAAAAAAGCCAGATCAGCTTCCAGCAGTGGAATCGGACCAGCGGTCTGTCCCAGGGTTCGGTGTACGACATCCTTCAGGACGAAACCGGCTTCATTTGGATCGCCACGCAGGACGGATTGAATCGGTTCGACGGTTACGAGTTCGAGATTCTGCGCCACAATCCCCGAGATCCCGACAGCCTGTCGGGCAACCACATCGTCCGCCTGTACCAGGATCGCAAGGGCGAGTTGTGGGTCGGCACGTGGGATTCGGGCCTGAACCACCTGCGCCTCCAGGAAAATCAGGTCACCCACTACCGCGTCGGCATGGAAGGCGTGGGCTTGGATCACGACCGCATTCGCGCCGTCGAGGGCGACAGTACGGGCCGGTTGTGGATCGGCACCGAAAAGGGCCTGAACCTGTTCGATCGCGAGCGGAATCGCTGGAAAAACTTTCGCGAGGCTTTCGCCAATCCCGCACCTTCGGAAGCGCTGGCCTCGAACGAGGAGCGATCGGCCCTGTCCCTGGATGGCCGGGTCCGCAGCCTGCTGATCGACGGCCGTGACCGGGCCTGGGTGGGGACGGGTGCCGGGTTGGATCGCATCGAAATCGATGCCGAATGGCCGGAAACCCTATCGCCTCGGAGCATTCAGCGAATCGCCCTGCCAGGAGAGGCCCATGGCCGGATCACGGTCACCGGCCTGGTCCGCGATCACCGCGGCACCTTGTGGATCGGTACCAGCGTGGGTCTTTTTCGCATCTTGCAGGCCGAGGAGGGGGCCACCACCGCGACCGCCGTCCCTCTGGCCAATCACCGCAAGACCGCCGACGAGCCCCTTTTCATCACTTCGCTCACCCTGGAGAGCATGGGTGACGAACTCCTCTGGATCGGCACCCGAGAGGGGCTCATTCGCTACAACCCCAATTCCGAGCAGGTCTACGTACACGGCTACCGACCCAACGACCTTCACGGCCTGGGTCACCCCCACGTGCGTGCGCTGCTGCTCGATCGGATCGGCAACCTGTGGGTCGGCACCGAGTCGGGCCTGAACGTCTTCGCGCGCCAATCGCGCCGCTTCGTCAGTTATCGCCACGCACCCGACAACCCCAATTCGCTTTCCAATTCCACGGTGTGGTGCTTCCTGGAGGACCGGCCCGGGTACCTGTGGGTCGGCACCTCTCACGGGCTCAATCTGTACGACCTCTTCACCGACCGCGTGGTCCAGTTCCAGGCCGATCCCAAGAACCCCAAGTCCCTTTCCGACAGTCGCGTCTACAGCCTGCTCAAGGACGACCAGGATCGCCTTTGGGTCGGGACCCATCGCGGGCTGAGCCTGCGCGATACCGAGGATTCCGGATTCGCGCGGTTCCGTCACGAGCCCGAAAACCCCGCCAGCCTGGCCAACAACGTCGTGTTCGTGCTGCTGCAGGACAGCCGTCGCGACATCTGGGTGGGCACCATGAGGGGGTTGCACCGCTGGATTCCGGAACAGCGCGCCTTCGAGCGCTTTCAGCACGATCCCGACAACGAGTTGAGCCTCAGCGGCAGCGAAATCATGGCCGCGCTGGAAGACCGCCCCAGTCGCCTGTGGGTCGGCACCACCCGCGGACTCAACCGCTTCGACACCGAGACCGGTCGCAGCCGCCGGTACCTGCAGGATCCGGGGAATCCCTACAGCCTGAGCAATCACAACATCCTTTCGCTGGCCAAGGCATCCGACGGCACCTTGTGGGTCGGGACCAAGGCCGGACTCAACGCCCTGGAGGACGCCCAGCAGGGGCGGTTTCGCGTGTTCGGCATCCCCCAGGGATTTCCCAGCGAGACCATTTACGGCATCGTGGAAGATGGCCGCGGCATGATTTGGACCAGCACCAACAACGGGCTGGTGAGGCTGGATCCGCGGAGCCAGGAAATCCAGACCTTCGACATCTACGATGGGCTGCAGGGCAACGAATTCAACTTCGGCGCCTGTTACCGCAATACCAGCGGCAGTCTTTTTTTCGGAGGCCCGAACGGCTTCAACATGATCGCCACCAACCGCCTGAAGGACGACGTGCCGCCCCAGCCGGTGGTGCTCACCCACTTGCGCCTGGACAATCAACGAACGACCGGTTTTTTCTCGGGACAGGCTTCGGAGCACACCATCGCACCACTTTATCTCTTGGATCAATTGGTGTTATCCGATCAGCCGCCGGTCATCGGTTTCGATTTCACCGCTCTCTACTATTCCGGCACACCCAAAATCCGCTATGCCTACAAGATGGAAGGGTTCGACGAGGCGTGGATCGAAACCAACGGCGACCGTCGCACCGCGACCTACACCCGACTGCCCCCCGGCGAATACCGATTCCAGGTGAAATCGACCGATTGGAACGGTGCCTGGGGCGAGCCCACCCACCTGGCGATCCACTTGCGACCACCGTGGTGGCGCACGCTTTGGGCGATGAGCCTGTTCGCAGTCCTGGTGGTCGGCATGGCGATCTTCGGCGTCCAGCGGGTGCGGGCCCGCCTGTTGAGCGAGCGCCACGCGCTGCAACGGTTGAGTGAGATGGATCGCCTCAAGGACCAGTTCCTGGCCAATACCTCCCACGAGTTGCGTACGCCCCTGAACGGGATCATCGGCCTGACCGAATCCCTGCTCGACGGGGCCGCGGGTGCCGTGACGCCCCGCATGAAAACCGATCTGAAAATGATCGTCTCCAGCGGGCACCGGCTGGCTCGGCTCGTCGACGACATCCTCGACTACGCCAAATTGAAGCGGCACGATTTGGATCTGAACCTGATCCCCAATTCGGTCAAACAAACCGTCGATCAGGTGTTTTCCATCAGCAAGGGCCTCATCGGCAAGAAACCGCTCGAGCTGATCAACATGGTGCCCGAGGACTTTCCCGTGGTGCTGGCGGACCCCAACCGGTTGCAGCAGATCCTCTACAACCTCATCGGCAATGCGATCAAGTTCACCGACCAGGGGACCGTCGCCGTCAACGCCAGCATGGAAGGGGACCAGGCCAGCATCACCGTCGCCGATACCGGCTGTGGGATTCCCGAATCCCAGGTGGTCTCCATTTTCGAGTCGTTTCACCAGGCCGACGGCCACACGGCGCGCGTGCATACCGGCACCGGAATCGGGTTGGCGGTCACCAAGCAACTGGTCGAACTGCACGGCGGCAGGATTTGGGTGCATACCAAGCAGGGCACCGGTTCGACCTTCTTTTTCACGTTGCCTTTCGCCCAGGATACGGGCAACGCCGAAGCCTTCTTTCAGACCGGCGACCTGGCGGACGCCCATTCGCCACTGGCCGATCGCCTGCCTGCCAAAACCACCCAATCGTTCGGGACCCAAACCCTCAAGCTGCACAGCCCCATGCTGCCCGGCAGCCCCAACATCCTGCTGGTCGACGACGATCCGGTCAACCGCAAGGTGCTGGCCAACCACCTCTCGCTGCGCAACTACAACCTGGTCGAAGCCGTCGACGGCAAGCAGGCCATCTCCGTTCTCGCCGATCGCAGCGACGTCCATCTGGTGCTTCTGGACATCATGATGCCCGATCTGTCCGGATACGAGGTGTGTACCCGCATTCGCGAGCAGTATTCCATGCAGGAGCTGCCCATCATTTTCCTCACCGCCAAGAACCGTTCGGAAGACATGGTTCGCGCGTTCAAAGTGGGCGGCAACGACTTTCTCTCGAAACCGGTGTCGAAACCCGAACTTTTGGCACGGATTCGAACCCATTTGGATCTGATGTATGTCAACCGCAACCTCGAGAGCCTGGTGCGTGCGCGCACCGAAGAGCTCCAAAGCCGCAACTACGCCCTCGACCAGAAATACCGCGAAATGGAGACCTTGAACCAGATTGTCCAGGCCATCAACCGCGAAATCGAATTCGAGCGCGTGCTGGAAACGCTGCTCCATCAAATTACCAGCCTGTTCTCGCAAGCCGACCGGGCCTTTTGTTTCGTGTTCGATCGCATGAAGAAAACTTTCATGGTTCCGGCGGCGATCGGCTACCCGGACTCGGTCTTCCATTTCGAGCGCAGCGAGGAACAGCTCCGGGCGCTGCTCCAGGCCCACCGGCGCGAGTGGCAGGAAGGCTTGTTCACCAAGACCGAGTTGGATGTCGCCCAATGGGAAGAAACCGGCTGGGCGTTCACCCAACCCGTCGGTCTCCTGGCGATGGTGTTGCGGCTGGAAGATCAATTGGCGGGCGTGATCGTCTTGGAGACCCTGACTCCGGAGCTAGCCTTTGGCGATGAAGATCTCGAGAAGTTCGAGCTGTTCCGCGACCACATCATTACCGCCTTGATTCGGGCGCGCACCATGACCGACCTCATGAACGCCCAGAACGCGTTGGTCAAGACCGCCCACCAGGCCGGCATGGCCGAAATCGCCAGTTACGTGCTGCACAACATGGGCAACAGCCTCAACAGCCTGGGCATCAGTTGCCAGCTCATTCAGGAACATGCAACCAAGCGCAAGTGGTTGGAAATGCTCGAAAAGTTGGGTGATTTGCTGACCAGCGAAGAGGACCGCCTGTCCGAATTCATCGTCGAGGATCCACGTGGCGCCAAGATTCCCCAGGCCGTGCGCACCATCGCCTCGGCCATGCGCGAGCACTTGGCCCTGCTGGATCACGAGGCCGGCCAATTGAACGACCAGGTCTCCACGACCCTGGCCATTCTTCAGCAGCAATGGCAGCACTCGCGCGGCGAAGTCTTGCGCGAACAGGTCGACATCAACGAACTGCTGGAAGAGGCGCTCGGTTTGGATTGGTATTTGATCCAAAAGCACATGATCAAGGTGGAGCGGGATTTACAGCCGGTGGTGGAGATCTCGCTCGAGCGGGCCAAGGTGTTGCGCACCTTCCTGTGTTTGTTGGAAAACGCTCGGGAATCGGTCATGGAACAGGTGGCCGAGGGCAAGGGATGGATTCGCGTCGCGACCCAGATGGAGCCCGATCGGGTGGTGCTCACGCTTTCCGACAACGGCAGCGGCATCGAGCCGGAGGTTCGCCAGCGGGTGTTCAACCAGGGGTTTTCCACCAAGCCGGGTCGCCATGGGTTCGGGCTGCACTATGCGGCGGCGACCATGGACGAGAGCGGCGGCGAGATCGAGGTGGAGAGCGACGGCACCGGCACGGGCTGTCTCGTTCGCCTCAAATTTCCGCTCGAGCCGCCCAAGCGGAAGGTGAAATATCCGGCATCCGCGTCGCAGACCGCCACCGAGGGTTGAGCGCTCCGAAGTCCCCGCATCCAAGGAGGAGTGCCATGTCGGTAGGTTGGGCAGGGGTGGTAAGCCCGCTGGGCCGACACTTCGAAGCGCGAATCTTCGCAGTGCCCGCATCCAAAGAGGGTCGTAAAGCCTGTAGGTTGAGCAGCTTGAGGCTGTGTGAAAACCCTGAATTCCCTCGTTTCGGCCTGCACCGGTTCTTTTTCTTCACCGGCCGTTCCGGCCGTTCCGCAACTTAATCCTTATCTTGTTGGCTTTGGGGTGATGGTTTCTGTCTCCTTTTTCTGGTGAGGTAGCACCTGATCTTTTAATTAGCTTGGTTAAAACAACTTACAACTCAGTCGCGGTATTATTCTTACAGAGCTTCCATCAGTCTTTCTTGTCCCATGATGTTGAAGAACCTCTTCATGTTGTAGGCCAGGGCCGCCAAGTTCATTTCTGTCCTCACGTTCTCCATTCCTTTCGTTAAGAAACTCCCATACTGGAAGCTCGCCTTTAGCACCCCAAACGGATGTTCCACCAGCCCTTTTCGGGCCTTTTGCAGGAAGCCCTTTTTCTTGCTCTCCCGCTCTAACTCCTCGATTTGATCTTCATATGCGCTTCTCTCGATCTGTCGACCGCTTTTTGCGGTGGTGCATTGATCTCTGAGCGGGCATCCTTTGCAAGCCTTCGTTTTATAGATGGTTTTCGCTTGTTCTGAGCTCTTCTTTTTCAAGGGCTCCAACACCTCTCCGTTCGGGCACGTGTAGGTGTTCGCGTCCCTGTCGTAAACGAATGCCTCTTTCGTGAATCGACCCGATGTCTGCTGCCGGGTTCTACAGGGAGGCACCCTCGGTGTAATCCCTTCATCCAAACACTTCGCCATTTCCTGATGGCTGTAATATCCTTTGTCCGCTACAACCTCGCACTTTTCGATCCCCAGATTTTCCTTTGATTTTAGGCTGATCCCACTCAACTGGTCTTTATCGTTTCGCGCTTGGTTGACATCCACCGCCGCCACCAGCTTGTGCTTGTGATCCACTCCGATTTGCACGTTGTAACCCACTGTCTTCCCATGCCTTCCCCTCATTGCACGGGCGTCCTCATCTGTAAGAGATACCTGACTATCTTGGCTCTCCTTCAACCGAGTTTCGGCCTCCTTCAATTCCTCCTTTTGCTCCGTCAACTTGCGGATTTTTTCTCTCAGCTCTTTCTTGGTCGCCTTTTGAACCTTTGCCTCTTTCTCGTCCTGCTTGGTCAGCTTTTCCAGGTAGTCTTCGATGCGTTCTTCGATCTGGCTTATCACCTTCGCCAAACGCGAGGCATTGAAGTTCCGTGCCTGGCTGTTGACTGCTTTGAACTTGCTGCCGTCAATACCGAGCAATTCACAGCCGAACAATTGGTTCTTTTTGCAGAGTAGGGTGAACTGGCGAAATACCCCAGCGATCCCCTTTTTGTTGTTCTTGCGAAAATCGGCAATCGTTTTGAAGTCGGGTTTCAGACCACGCATCAGCCACATCAGCTCTACGTTCCGATGGGTTTCCTTTTCGAGGCCTCGACTGGAACGTATCTTGTTGAGATATCCGTAGATATAGAGCTTGATCAGGTCCTTGGGATCGTAGCCAGGGCGCCCGGTTTTTTTAGGTTCGGAACGTACGAATTTAAGTTCTTCCATGTCGAGCGAGTCGACAAAAGCATCAATAAACCGAACCGGATTCTCCTCAGCAACAAAGTCGTCCATGAGGGGAGGAAACATCTGGGTTTGATCACGAGGAGTGCCTGAAATGTATCTCATAAAACACGGATACCTCACTTGTTTTAAAAGACTTATAGCACAAAATTGCGCAAAAATAAACGTAAAATACTGATAAATATACATGTTATGAGTTTTCACACAGCCTCAGCTTGCTCAACCATTCGAAGCGAGGTAACTTTCAGTAATTCAAGCTCGTCAAGAGCGAAGTGTCGACGTTGGCATATCCGTGTTCATCGAAGAACGAGCGGGCGAGGTGCCCGCAAGTTGAGAGATTCGTCCTGCCTGTAAATGAGGGTACTACCCAGGCCAGCTTGCTCCATCATTTGAAACTGGCCGTCAGGGAGCGCTCGTATCCCGGAGATGGTTGCCAAATGTATCTCTGCCGAAGTAATTCCTTCTGATTCCTTCAACCGAAACCCCCAGCGATTTCGGTTATTGGCCCCGAACTTCCGATCTCGATAGCTCCGCTCTTTGGCTCAATACTTCGTCGAAGCCGAAGTCGCTTCGATTGGTGGAGCAGGCTGCTCCACCTACAAGCACGACGCCACTCTCACCTTACGGGCACTCCAAAGAGACGCACTTCGACATGTCGGTCGGGCCGGCTTACCGCCCCTGACCAATTTACTGCCATCGCAACACTTTTGGGCTTGCCGGCACTCCGTAGATTGGCCCCGAACTTCCGATCTCGATAGCTCCGCTCTTTGGCTCAATACTTCGTCGAAGCCGAAGTCGCTTCGATTGGTGGAGCAGGCTGCTCCACCTACAAGCACGACGCCACTCTCACCTTACGGGCACTCCAAAGAGACGCACTTCGACATGTCGGTCGGGCCGGCTTACCGCCCCTGACCAATTTACTGCCATCGCAACACTTTTGGGCTTGCCGGCACTCCGTAGAGCACCGTGGCGATTCGAGCCCCGGAGCAAAACGAAAAAGGCGGATTCGGACGACGTCCGAACCCGCTTGATCAGTTTGGAGGATTTTCGTGTCGTTACGGCTCGTAGTAGACCGTCAACGTCACGCCCGAGAACGCGTTGTAGCCGCGAAGGCTGACGTGCCAGGTTCCGGCTTGCGGACTCGCCACATCTACCGATTCGCGGTTACCGCCTATGTAGGGACGGTAATCCCAGTCGTCTTTTGTGGGCTGTGCCCCATTTCGCACGTACAGGTCGGCATCGCCGCTTCCACCCTCGATGTCGATATCCAACTGGCTCGCACCTGCCGGAATCTCGATGGTGAAGTGCAACCAATCACCATGGGCCGCCGCCAAATCGGTTTCCGTGAAACCCTGGCGGGTATCGATCTGGTAGGAAGCCGTGAGCTGGAGATTACCGAAGCTGTTGTAGGCCCGAATACCGATGAAGTACTCACCCGCGCTGGGGTTCGCCACCGTGCAGGTTTCGTTGTTGCCGTTGCTGTAGGGACGGCAGTCCCAGTCGTTTCGGGTGGGCTGGGCGCCCAAACGCGTGTACAGATCGGCATCACCGAATCCACCGCTGATTTCGAACGTCAGGTCGCGTGTGTTTTCCGGCACGATCATGCGGAAGTACAACCATTCATCCTGGCTGGCACTCAATCCCTCGATCGTCTGGCCGTTGCCGATGACCGGAATGCCCGAACCCATTTCAACGGTGATCGTCACCGAATCGGATTCCGTCGCTCCGGCACTGTCGCTCACGGAGGCAGTGATGACATGGATGCCTTCCGAGAGGGTCGAGACAGAGAAGGAAGCGCCGCTGCCGATGACGCCGTCCCTGGAAGACGACCAGGAGAGCGATGCCGCAAGATCGCCGTCTTCCGCATCGTCGGCACTGCCCGCGAAAGAAACCGCGTCACCGACTTCATAGGTGGCACCGTCGGCGGGCGCCGTGATGGATACCACCGGTGATTGGTTGGGGGGACCCGCTTCGGTCGAGAAGTGAGCCGCCCATCCGTGCCCGATCGTGTTGTCGTCCGAAACGAAGCGGAAGGTCAGGGCACCGCTGGGATTCGTGGCCGTGACTTTCCCCGGCGAACTGATGTTGCAGTACGTGCCCACCAACGGTGCGGAAGTATCCGTACCATCGTAGATTTCCAGGTAGTCGTACAGGCAGGTCCGATCGGAGGGCTCCATGCTGAAGGCGCCAAAGGTGAAGGTCAACGGGTTGCCGCTGGGTGGGACGATGGTCATCACCCGGTTTTCGTCGTTGGCATAGGAACCGTAACGGCCGGAATCGATGAAGATGCCCGATTCCGCCTGAACCGTACCGGACTGCATCGTGTAGACCTGAGTCGCGTCCGTGTCCACTTGTTCGATGAGTGAGCTCCAACCGGGGCCCGTCGTGTTGTCGTCGGTGAGGAACCGGAAAGTCAAGGCCCCGGAACCGTTCGAATCGCTGGCGCTGACCACACCCGGAGAATTGCTGTTGCAGAAGGTTCCGATTTTGGTGGCGCTTGTGTTGGTCCCGTCGAAGATTTCGAGGGTGTCGTACTCACAGTCGGCGTCATCGCCCTCCATCAGGAAGGAAGCGAAGGTGACCCGCAGCTTTTGGTCGGCCGATTGAGGGTGGAACGTCAACGTCTGGTTGGTGTCGTCGCTGTAGTCGGCGTATTTCCCGCCGTCGAGGAAGATACCACCGGACGTGGTCTCCTGACCGTTTTTCATCAGGTACTCGTTGCCGCCCGGATCCTCCAGGGTGATGAACCCACTCCAGCCGGGTCCGGTGCGATTGTTGTCGGAGACGAAGCGGAACGTGAGTGCGCCCTGTGCGTTCGAGGCGGTGATGATGCCCGGCGAGCCCGCGCTGCAGAAGGTGCCGATCGCGGGCGAGGACGTGCCGGTCCCGTCGTAGATTTCCAGGTAGTCGTACTCGCAGTTCTCGTCCACATCTTCCATCATGAAGGAGGTGAAAACCACGCGCAGCATTTTACCGGCTTCACTGGGCGACAGGGTCATGGTTTCGTTGTATTCGACCCCGTAGTTCCCGTGCAGACCGGGATCCACGAAAACCCCGGAACCCGTGGAGAACGTGCCCGACTGCATGATGAAGGTGGTATCGTCCACGTAGTCGAAACCCGCTTCCCAGCCGCGATGGTTACCGCTGCCATTGGCGATGAACCAGAACGTAATCGCACCGGAAGCATTGGTCGCGCGAATCACACCGGGTGAATTCGAGCCCGTGTAGGTTCCGATGAGCGGCGCACTGGTCGACGTGCCGTCGTAGATCCGGAGTTGGTCGCTGTCCGCAAGCCTGAATTCTGCGAAGGAGAAACGCAGCATTTGGCCGTTGTCGCGCGGGTAGGCCGTCAACGTGTGGTCCACATCGTGGTCGTAGTAACGGGTGGGCTGGGCGTCGGTGAAGGTACCCTTGTGGATCAGGGCCGTACCCGGATGCATGGCCAGGTCGTCGGATACCTGAATGTACCGGCGGCGATGGGTTTGGTGGGTGGCACCAGAGGCCGTGTTTACCGTGAGCACCACGTCGTAGGCGCCGGCCTCGGCGTAGGTGATCGGCGGCGGCGTGGCGCCGTTGTGGGCGCTCGGGCTCCCGCCGGGAAACGACCAGGACCAGGACGTGATCGCACTGGAACCGGAAACGGATCGATCGGTGAAGTCGACGGATTCGTTCGGCGTGATGCGTTTACCGGAAGCGAGGAAGGAGGCGCGAACCTGGCTCCCTACGATACCGGTATCCACCAGGTTGTTCTGGGTCCACAACTGGTTGCGCAACGCGACCTGGGAGTTGAGGGCCGCGTGCATGCGGGTGACCTGCCCCTGGGAGAAGGCGATCGGACACTTGGCGTAGTCCATGAAGTTCTGGACCATGTCCAGGCTGCCACAAGTGGATGCCGAGGTGTCGCACCCGCTCGTTCCGGAGCAGTTCGGCGTGTCGCTCACGCCGTCGTCCTCGCTGCAGGCCTCGGCGCTGCCGTGGGTGCCCGGACCCCAGGTATGCCGCAAATTCAGCGAGTGGCCGATTTCGTGAGTGAGTATCGAGTGGTAGCCGGGCGTGGTGGCACCCAGGGCCCAGGTGGAAATGACGATGCCGTCAAGGTCTTCCAGGCCGCTACCTTCGTCCACCTGCGACGGGAGATAGGCCCAGGCCGAACCGTTGCTGCCGTCCGAACTCTGAACGACCCACACGTTGAGGTATTTGTCGTGAGGCCAGGAGTTGACGCGTTTCAGCTCCGGGTAACTCCAGAGGCCGTTGTAGGTGTGAATGGTGACGTCGCGCGTGATGCCGCTGGTCGGGTTGCCGTCGGGATCGCGTTGCGCCAGCACGAATTCGATACGGGGATCGGCCACGATACCGGCGAAGGCTGGAACGATGTCGTCGAAGACCCCGTTCTGGGCGTTGAACTCGCGGTTCACGATCTCGAGCGCCTCGTGGATCTTGGCGTCGGTCACGTACCCGTCGTTGCCGTTGTCGCTCTGCCAGGTCATGACATGGAACACCACCGGAATCGTGTAGATCGGAGCCTTTTTCTCCGAATCGGAAAGTGCGGAAAAGCGTTGAAGGTCGAGTTGCTGTTGGGCTTCCGCCTTGCGGTGGAGCGCCTCCAGCTCCGGCTGTTGTCGGTAGAGCCCGTGAATGTGTTTTTGAAGGGAAGGCCCGACACGGCAGGGTCCGCCCGTTTCGGGCAGAGCCAATAGGGGAAGGGCCGCCTGGACGAGCAGAAGGAAAAGGAGCAGTGAACGCATATGCTCTCCTCAAATCAAGAATGGATTATCAATGGCGAGGTATCGAAATAGACAAATGAAATTTATCTGATATACCAAAGATGTACATAAATTTTTCGAAATGTTTACCAATTTGTCAATCCCTATTCTTACCGGGGCCGTCCAGGTTTCCCCTTGCGACTGGCCTTTCGACCAATCCGAGCAGGGCCGTACACCCTTTTGGCGTTGCCAGCCTCAGCCAAAAAAAATGCGCCCGTTTTGGGCGCACTCATGAATTCAGATATTTAGAACCCTTGGCCGGGTCCATGCCAGGTACTGGCGGCGATGACCGTTTCGAAGGAACCGCCCGTGCCTCGGTTCCCGGATGTTTCAAAAAAACGCCTGACTCGCTTAGCGGCTAGGAAGGCTAGATTCCCTCGGTCATACGATAGATGTAGCTGTAAATGGAGCGATCGCGATTTTTGTCACGGCGAAAGGAAGGTAGGGGAGAAGCCACCGTACAAACCGGAACCACCTCCACCCGAGCCTCCGCAATGCCGAGCTCGATCAATTGGGCGCGAGCCATGCCCTTGAGATCGAACAGCCGCTTGGTGCCGCCCGCCGGCGCCGGCTTCAGGTGCGAAGCCAAGGCCGGGTCTTCCGCGAGCCACGCTTCGTAGAGGTCGCGGTCGACCTCGTAGTTGTCCGCCGAAATGGCGGGGCCGATGAACGCGAAAACCCGCGACATGTCGAAGTGCCCGGTCAGGCGTTCGACGATGCCCGCCCGAAAACCGCGCCAACCCGCGTGAACCGCCGCGATTTTGTGGCCGTCACTCAACACGACCGGCAGGCAATCGGCGGTTTTCACCACCAGCGCCACGCCGGGAAGTGTCGAAACCAGCCCGTCGCCCTCGTGGTAGCTCCGTTCATTGGCAAAATAGGCGTCGTCCCGGATAGCCACACCGTGAACCTGTTTCAACTGTCGAACCTCGAGGCCCAGCTCGTCGAGAGATTCGAGTTCGAGGCACGAGCCCATGCGAACGGGGCCCATCTCGGCACTCCAGCATCCATTCGAAGCCAAACGGTAATCCATGCATACCTCTATCGTTCGCGTCATGTCGCGTTTGTGCACGCGGGCCATTGCCGGGAATTGTCTCACGGGGTGCCCACCCAGGCCAATGCGCCCGCTCAGGAAGCTTCGGGGTGTGCCGATTGCGTCAGTTCGGCAGGGGTGTAACCGAAAGTCTTGATGTAGAGTTCCACCAAATCGAAGGTTTTGGGATTGTCTTGAATGAGACGACTCACCGCCTGACGCCAGCGACGGGCACGTGGGCGGTTCTTGAACAGGCCAACCAGGTGTTTGCCCACGAGGGAGAACTTGAGGCCCGAGGCGACTTCCCGGCGGGCGTATTCGTTCAGGGCCGCCATCAGCCCCAATTCGTCGATCGGCTCCCGCGGCGGCTCGCCGAAGATGACGTGATCCGCTTCGCCGAACAGCTCCGGCTGCTGATAGGCCGCGCGACCGACCATCACCCCGTCCACGTGTTTCAAGTGTTCCTTGGTTTCCGCCAAAGTCTGGATCCCACCATTGATGACGATGTCCAAATGGGGAAAGTCTTGTTTGAGTTGGTAGATCAAATCGTAGCGCAGGGGAGGCACGCTGCGGTTTTGGGCGGGGCTGAGGCCTTTCAGCCAGGCCTTGCGGGCGTGCGCGATGAACAGGTCGTTGCCGCTCTGGCTGACGATCTCGATAAAGCGACAGAGATGTTCGTAACTGTCCAGGTCGTCGACACCCAGGCGGTGCTTCACGTTCACCGGAATCGAAACCACGTCGCGCATGGCCGTGACCACTTCCGCCACCCGCTCGGGTTCCTTCATGAGGCAGGCACCGAAGCGGCCCCGTTGAACACGGTCCGATGGGCAACCGACGTTCAAGTTGATTTCGTCGTAGCCGTATTCTTCACAGACGCGCGCCGCGGTGGCGAGTATCTTCGGATCGTCGCCGCCCAATTGCACGGCGATCGGGTGTTCGATGGGATCGTATTTCAGCACGCGATCCAGGAAATCGGAATTCAGATTGTAGGTGATCGTGTTGCCGACCACCATTTCGGTGTAGAGCAGGGTTCTCTTGGTGAACTGGCGCATCATGAACCGGAAGTGGCGGTCGGTATAGGCCATCATCGGCGCCACGCTCAAACGGTGGTAATCCTTCAAGTACGTTTCTCCAGATTCGGCCCGTCGGCCGAACGAATGCAAATCGAACGAAATCGGCCCATCGCGTGCGGGCGATGAGCCGGTGTCGGGTGGCGCGTGGCGCCTACTCGGTGGCGGCGGCGGTCAGCTCGGAAGGGAGCTGAAACTTACTGTCGGGAATCTTGGCGTTGATTTCCGTTTCCTTGATGACCAGGTTCATCTGCTGGCCCATCACCGAGACGTTGGTCTCCATCGGGATCTGGAAACCCTTGTGGATGTCCTTGTATTGGTGGAAGGTGGAAATCACGTTCATCTGGCCCATGGCACTGGTCATCAGCGCTTCCGTCTTGAGGATCAGGTAGGTTTCCTTGTCGATGTACTGAACCATTTCCATTCCGGCGTTGGTGACGATCTTGATTTTGTGGGTCGCTCGATCGCCGACGTTCTCCTCTTTCAGGTAGGCCACTTCCTTGTAGTGGTCGCGCCAGTTGAGGATGGCCTTGAAGTCGTTTTGCAGCAGGAGGTTCTCTTTTTCCTGGCCTTCCAGTTTGCGCGTCCCCATCATCGGGTTCTTTTCGTAGCATTCGGTACCGTCGCAGCCCTGCTCCGCCACCATCGACATGCCCTGCCCGACGATTTCCATTTTGGTGTAGAGTTTCCCACCGTCTTTCATGAGAACCTGGAGGTCCGCGGTCAGCCCCTGGGGCATGGTCGCCTGTCCGTTCAGGATCAGACTCGTGATTTCCTTGGCAGCGATCTCGCCGCCCAGAACCTTGGCCGATTTGTCCAAAACTTCGTCGGCTTTCCCGGCCAGCAAGACCGGAGTCATCAATAACCAAAGCACCGCAAGTGTCGTTTTGGTCGCATTCATGGGAAAACTCCTTCTCTTCTGAGGTGTCCGGCATGGGGTCGACGGAAAAAACCGTCGGGACACCTTTGAAACTTGTCGAATCGATAATTGTAACTCGGATGACCCGAAGTTGGCGAATTGGAGGAAATGGCGCGGTACAACCCGGGTTTCGGTGCGCCCGGCTTCAGGCGAGCGCGGCCCCGGGTGGGAACCGCGTGCCTTCGAGAGCCTCGATATCGTCCGGGCTTACCCGCTTTTTCCCTTTTGGGCACGAATCCAGGCCAAGGCGGCTTCCATGGCCGCGTCCTGTTTGTGACCCAGGCTCTTCGCCGTGTGGGGCGTCTCTTCGTCGGGTTTGACGCCGTTGCCTTCCAGATGGCGGCCGCCTTCGCTGACGTAGTCGGCGATGGCGTATTGGAAGCGGTCGCCATTGGGGAGGAGCTCGATGATCGAGGGCAGGGCCGCACCGGCCGAGCGGGTTCCGAAGACGCGGGCACGTCCGAGATCCTGCAGGCCCGCCGCGAAAATTTCGCTGGTGCTGGCCGAGCCGCCGTCGATCAGGACCGCCAGCGGCTTGTCGTAGATCGGTTTTTGGGGGAAGACCGCGAAATTCAGGCTACCGCCCGTGTTGTTCATCACCCCCAGCTTGGCGTTTTCCGAGAGCAGCCGGTTGGCCAACGCCACGGCGATGAATCCGATCCCGCCGCCGTTGCCGCGCAGGTCGATGATCATGCCGTCCGTTTCGGCGAACGTCTTGAGGGTCTCGTTGTCGAAGCGGGTCTTGACCTCGGGAATGAAGACGTTGAACGCCATGTAACCCACGTTGGACGGCAGCACCCTGGATTCGTACTCGAAATAGATGGTGGGGAGATTGAGCAGTTGCTTGGGTTCACCGGCGGGTTTGGAGGTGGTGAGGCTGACCTCGAAGGTCTTGCCACCGTCGGCGACCTTCAACTTTTTCGTTTTTCCGGGGAAATCCTCGAACAGGGAGTTCAGCGTGCGGGTCAGGTAGAGCCGGCTTTGGGCTACGGAGCTGTATACATCCTTGATTTTGGTCACCACCGGCGCAAGTGGTTTGCCCTGGAGTTCCAGGATGCGACATCCGACGCTCAGTCCTTGTTTCGCGGCCTCGTCCGTCAAGTCGACGACGTAGACTTGATCGTCGACGAGGGCGACCTGAATGCCCAGCGTGCCCGGTCCGCCTTCGGAGAAGTCGCCCACCAGGCCCTCCAGCTCGTTGAACGAGCCGGAGCCGTAGACGTGGAAATGGCTTTGGCCCAATTCACCGATCATTCCGTTGATCACGTCGTGGAGTTCGGTGCGATTTTCGGCCTTTTCCGCCTTTGGCCGGTATTTTTCTTTCATGGCCGCCCAATCTACGCCGGTCGCTTCCAAATTCCAATGGCGGTCCTTGATGGTCTGCCAGACCTTGTCGAAGGAAGCCATGTCCTCGGGCGAAGCTGCGTGGATCGGCGCCAGAAAAAGAGATGCTGCCCATATGGCGAAAACCAACTTCATAACGTCCCCTTAGCTAAATTTTTGAGCGTGCGAAGCCGTGGTCAAGGGCTTCGACGTTATATTTGTCTTTCAGGTCGGACGATTCTTACCGCCAAAGTGAACGATATCGGTTTTTCTTCGGTATCGCTTCACAAACGGCGCCTCGTCGGGAACGATGCGCCGCACTCGGGAGTCGGTGCAGGCTCCATCCAACCGGTCGATCTCGGTGAGGGGAGATCGCACCGTTTCCGGATGGGCACATGTTAGCACTCTACGGGAAAAAGAGGCCCGTGATGTGGATTCGGTGGAGAGGGAAGGAGATGACTTTAAAACTGACGCATGTGTCAACTTTGTGTTGACAGTGTCGTTCACTTCTGGGAATCTAGAATCCCATTCCACTCACATCGGGGCTGGACCCGGGGCCTACCCGTCCACCCACCTGGAGATGCCGATATGACACAGAATCGACGGATCGGCGTGATTGGTGCCGGGCCTTGTGGCATTACCGCGCTCAAAAACTTGCGCGATGCGGGTTTTCAACACATCACCGTATTTGACCGTAACCGGGACGTCGGCGGGAATTGGCTCTTTTCCACCGAACCGGGCCATTCCAGCGTCTTCGAGACCACCCATACCATCAGTTCCAAGAAGTTGTCCCAATACGACGATTTTCCCATGCCCGAGGACTACCCCGATTATCCCGGGCACCGGCACCTCGCCAGCTATTTTCAAAACTACGCTCGTCAGTTCGGGCTTTACGAACACATCGAGTTCGGCACGACCGTGACTCGGGCCGAGCCGCGCGACGGCGGAGGTTGGCGGCTTTCACTGCAAAGGGAAGCGGGCGAGCCGACCCAGGTCGAGGAACGTGAGTTCGACGAGTTGGTCGTTTGCAACGGCCACCACTGGGACCCGCGAATGCCGAGGTATCCGGGTCAGTTCGGCGGACGGCTGCTCCACTCCCACGACTTCAAGAGGGCGGCCCCCTTTGCGGGCGAACGGGTCCTGGTCATCGGCGGAGGCAATTCCGCCTGCGACGTGGCCGTCGAAACCAGTCGGGTTGCCCAGAGGACCGACATCAGCATGCGTCGCGGGTATTGGATCACGCCCAAATTCATGCTGGGCGTTCCCACGGACATCATGAACGAACGGCTGCTGTGGTTGCCCAAACCCCTGCGTACCTGGGTTTCGGAAAAAATCCTCTATTTCCTGCGTGGTTCGAACCGCTCCTATGGGTTGGCCCAGCCGGACCACCGCTTCGGTGAAACCCATCCGACCCTCAACTCGGAATTGCTGTACTTCATTCGCCACGGCAAGGTGACGCCCAAGCCCGACATCGAGCGGTTCGACGGCCACCGGGTTCATTTCAGCGACGGCAGCCAAGGCGACTACGATTCGGTGATCGCCTGCACCGGATACCGCATCTCCCATCCTTTTTTCGACAAGGCGACGGTCGACTATTCGGAGGGTCCGGTGCCTCTCTATTTAAAGATGTTCCCCAACGGGCCGAAAAATCTGTATTTCATCGGGCTTTTCCAGCCTTTGGGCAGCATTTGGCCCTTGGCGGAACTGCAAGCCAAGATCCTGGCCCGTTACCTGGTCGGGACCTGGCGATTACCTTCCGATTTGGGCAGGGCGATTCACGCGGAGATCCATCATCCCGATTACCATCAGTTGGATACGCCGCGTCACACGATCACGGTGGGATACCACGCCTTCCGCAAACGGCTGTTGAAGCACCTGCCGGCGCCTATCGCTCAGGTCCCGGCAAACAAGAACGTTCGCAGTAGTTTGACTGGGGCCTGAAGGCCGATACCGTGCCCACCCAGCGAACTTCACGGAGCATTCCCGCGAGGTTTCAGCGCTGGTTGGGCACTTCCACAAGGATATGCGGACACGCACCAAATCTGGGGATACTAGGTACACCTAATCATCACAGACATTTAGCCGATACCTGATACCTGATACCTGATACCTGATACCTGATACCTGATACCTGATACCTGATACCTGATACCTGAAGGCCGAGCCGTGCCCATCCAGCGGCCCCCGGTGAGGTTTGTCGCGAGGTTTCCCGCGCTGGATGGGCACACGCTCATTTTCCGGCCGAGCTCGTTTCCACACTGGCGCGACCCGCGACGCGGGCCATCCCGCCCTGGAATAGGTCGGAGAGAAAATTCGCCATCGCCAGCGGCTCGATTTCCGGGTCTTTCGCCATTTGGGCCAATATTTCGAAGCCCGCTCCGGCCATGACCCAGGTCATCCATTGAACCGGGGCGCGGGGCATCATGCCCGAATCCATCGCCCGTTCCAGGTCGGCGGCGAGCTCGGAAAACAGCGCACTCACCAGTTGGCCGTCCGCGACCAGTCCGCGCAACACGGCCTGGTTCCGCGAGACCAGTTGCAACAGCTCGGGCTGGTCCCGAAACATGTTGAAAAAAGCCAGGAAGGCGTTGGCCAGAAAACCGTGGGCGTCGCGCGCTTCGCCGCGAGCCCGTTGGACGCGACCGCGTAGGTCGCCGACGATGCCGTTCATCAGTTCCTGGAACACCGTTTCCTTGTCTTGAAAGTAGTTGTAGAAGGTGCCGGGGGAGAGGCCGCTCTCACGGACAATGTCACGGACCGTGGCGGCGTCGTAACCGATTTGGGCAAAAACCCGCTGTCCGGCTGCCAGGATGGCCTGACGATTTCTGATTTTTTTGAGTTCTCGTGCGCCCATCTGGGCGTGTGGGTCTGTGGTTTGGTCCCGATTGTCCAAAGGGATTCACTCCTTCACGAAAAATGATGGTGTGCATTTTCGAAGGGAATCGCCCGAAATCGATCGCGGGCAGGGAATGGGCGTCCGTGTGGGAAAGTTACAGGACGGGTCGGTCGTCGGCTCGGAACGGGTGTGGTTCGGCATGAAGGCCGATGACTACAACCCGTGTTCGCGGCGCACGTGATTCAGAAGGGCGTCGGCGCCGGACGCGATCAGGTCGAACGTGTGCACGAAGCCTTCGGACCCTCCGTAGTAGGGATCGGGCACGTCCTCGGTGGCGACGTCCTCGCTAAACGACAGAAATAGATGAATCTTGTCGCGATGACGTTCCGGCGCCATGGCCAGCATATCCTCGTAGTGGCTGCGATCCATGGCGAGCAGGTAGTCGAACTCCTCGAAATCCCCGTGCTGGATCTTGCGGGCCCGTTGTCCCGAAAGGTCCACCCCGCGGTCGCGCGCCATGCGCACGGAGCGCGGATCGGGTGGTTCGCCGACGTGATAGCCGATCATGCCGGCCGAATCGATCGCGAACCGATCGGCGAGGTCGCGCGTGTCCACCAGGTCACGGAAAACGCCCTCTGCCGTTGGGCTGCGGCAAATGTTCCCCGTGCAAACGAACAATATTCGGATCATGTGAAACCTCGTTTTCTTGATCTGAGCCACGAAGTACCTATTATGGTCAATTCTTGCGGCGCTGTCAGCTCGGAGACCGCCAAAAATTCGCATGATCTCGATCGAAATAAACGTTCTATTCGAACGCGTCAAAGGCTACAATAATCCTACTTGATTCCCAATTTTGAATTTTACCTTTAGATTCTGGATTTCTTGCGGTGTGCCAATTAACAGGGCTGCCCTGTGACGGCACCTGCCATGGACGTAGGAGGCCTGGTTGCTCAAGGATGTATCACTCTCGCTTCTTTTCAATGGTTTGTTTGCCCTGTTGATTTTGCTGTCCGTCGCTTCGCTTTTCACCGGGGGAGCCGCGGACGACTCGGGTGGAAAGACCGACCCGCGGGCCGTCCTGGCCCAGCAGGCGGAATTGGCCGAGCGCCTTGCGAAAGAAACCCTGGCCCTGGCCGGCGGTGTCGATGGGGAGACCTGGCACCGTGCCCGTCAGCAGACCGAGGGCGACTTTTCCGCGATCATGAGTGCCTTTCGCGGTGAGCAGGTCCCGGCCGATCAACGGAGTTCGAACCTGATCCTGCCCGATCCGACCGCGAACCAGGATCTCTTGGACAAGTTGAACGGGGTGGATACAGCCTGGCAGGCCCTGATCGCCAAGGCTCACGAAGTGGCGCCATTGCCCGATGCCACGGGGGATGCGGCGCCGGCGGGCGGCGATTCGCTGGGTTTGGGCCTCGACATGGATGCGTTGCTCGAAGAGGATACCTCCGCAGCCGAGGGCGCCGATGCGGCGGCCGACACGGCGGCGGATGCACTCGGCGAAGAAACGATCGCGGCGGAACCCGCCCAGCCGGCCATGGACGCGGCCGCGGTTTCCGCCATGATGACCGAGGTCATCAAAACTCGCCAGGCAATCGCCGATGCGAGCCAATACCTCGCAGGGTCCGCCGGAGGCGGCGGATCGACGGGCACCACCGGATGGGTGATCGGGGGATTGTCGATTCTGATCGCCCTGCTCGGCATCGCCATGGTGCGCTCTCGATTGGCCGGACCGTTCGCGAGAGTCCTGCAATTCACCCACGAACTGGCCGAGGGCGACCTGAACCGCGAGCTGCCCGAAACGGGCAGGGACGAAATGGGTACCCTGGTGCGGTCCCTCAATCGGATCAGCACCGACGTCGGCGGCGTGATCGGTTCGATCCGTGCCCAGACCGACCAACTGGACCAAAGCTCCGATCATCTGTGTCAAAACCTCTCCGACAGCGCCGCCAAGGTAGGCGAAGCCAAGTCCCATGCCCACGGTTTCGCCGAAAACATCGGCCACTTGCTGACCCAAAACGGGACGCTCGCCTCGCTGACCGACAATCTCAACGAGGAAACGGAAACCATTTCGGGCGTTTCCGAGAAAGTTTCGAGTGGCCTACACCATGCCTCTTCCGAAGTCGTGCAGTTGTCTTCGGTCATCAACGAATTGGCGGCATCGGTCGAGGAAGTTTCGGCCTCCCTGTCGCAGATCTCGGCCAGCACCGACGAAACGGCGCAACTGTCCAATCAGGCGGCCCAGCAAGCCGGGGAAACCTCGGAATTGGTGACGCAACTCGGTGAGTCCGCTGCCCAGGTGGGCAATGTCGTGACCTTGATTCGGGGCATCGCCGACCAGACGAACCTGCTCGCGCTCAACGCGACCATCGAGGCCGCGTCGGCAGGGGAGGCCGGCAAGGGATTCGCGGTTGTCGCCAACGAGGTCAAGGAACTGGCTCGAAAAACGGGTGAGGCGACCCAGTCCATCCAAAAGCAGATTCAGGCGATGCAGTCCAATTCCCAAGAGGCCGTGGCCGCCATCGGCAACATCGTGAACGTGGTTCAGGAAATCAACCGGGCCTTCGGCGACATCGCCCATTCCGTTCGCGAACAGTCGCAGGTCATCTTCGATGTATCTCAAAGTGTCACTCAGAGTGCACAGACCACCAACCAACTGACCGAGCACATTCAGGGTGTCGCCAAACACGTAGACACCGCGGATTCCTCGATCCACGTCCTCGTGGGCCACGCCCAGCAGATCGCGGATCAGGTCCGCGGCTATTCGGGCGATCTCGGCGATTTGCAGAAGCACCAGGTCGCGTTGGTGGATCGGGTGGACCACAACGGCGACCTGTTGACCCAGAGCGATCAATCGAGTCGTGAGGTTCGCGAGCAGGTGGCTTCACTGAAAGATCAGATCGGTCGCTTCAACCTGACACAGGCGACGGGTGCCTCGCTCAACTGACGAGTCGATCCCCAGGCGGCCCCACTTTTCGAAGTGGGCCCCAAAACAAAAAAAGGAGGTCCGCTACCCGCTTGCCATGGTAGCGAACCTCCATATCGGTGGTGAGGAACTCGGAGAGGAGACTTTTTAAGAAAGCCTACAGGGCCCGGTAAGAGCACGTTGCATGCCACCGAATTGCGAACCGGTTTGATTCGGGACGCCATCCACCGAGAATGCGACAGGGGTCACGGCACGGATAGGGGAATGGCGCCCTTTTCGGGCAAGGACGGCCGATACGCGACCGTTCACGGCTCGAGGGGTCGCGGTGATTCGAGCATGGAGGGGAGAGCGTCTGACGTCTTTGGCACACCAATGCGCCGCCAAGGTGTCTGGAACCGGTGACAGATTGGCGCAGCGTTGTCTTCTTGTGACGGTTAAGTTAAGAAAAGATACTGTGTTTTTCCCTTTTTGATGCGTCACCGGCATGATAGGGTTAGTGAATCTCCTTCGGCGGATCTTCTCGATGTTGCCGGGATTTCTCCGCTTACCAAAAATCCCCAACAACCGCAAACGACAGCTTTCCAAAATATGGAATCGCCCATTGGGAACCGAACCGTTCATGTTCTCTCGGTATCTTGCCCAGTGCCTCATCCTCCATTTTCTTGCGTCCACGCTGTGGCTGAACGCCAAACATTCGCCTTGGAATCCTCCTCGATTCAAGCGGATCGGTTTGGAACAGGGCCTGTCTCATCGATCCGTCTACGCCCTCCACCAGGATCATCAGGGGTTTTTGTGGGTCGGCACCCAAAACGGGCTCGACCGCTATGACGGGTACCAGTTTCGCTCCTACAAATCGGAGGCGACGGACCCCAGCACACTCTCCAGCGACAATGTGAGCTGCATCTACGAGGACGAGGACGGGTATCTCTGGATTGGGACCTGGGGCGGCGGCCTCAATCGCTACGACCCGAACAGCGACACCTTTAAACGCTTCAACTCGGAAGGCGAGGGGGGCGAAGCCCTGAGAGCGCTCCGCATTCAGCGGATTCACCGAGGCCAGGGAGATATCCTGTGGCTCAGCACCTATGCCAACGGGTTGGTGCGGTTTCATCGCCAGACCGGCCGTGCCCAATCGTTTTTTCCTCAATGGGAGGAAGACGATCGCCAGAGCCGGGTTTGGGATCTCGCCATCGATGCGAACGGTTTGATTTGGGTCGGCACCGAGCGTGGTCTCTACACCTTCAATGCGGGCGACGAGACCTTCATGCGTTTCGAGGCCCAAGGGCAGCTCGGGGTGGAGCTGAATCAGGCCCAGGTGCGCACCCTGTTCCTCTCGAAACTGAACGACCTTTGGATCGGTACCGATCGCCGCCTGTTTCGCTTGGAGTTGAACGCCGGTCGCCTGGTTCGGGAACAGCCGATCAAGGAAGACGGCACGCCCCTGGAGCCGACCAACATCAACACGATCATCAGTGGCAGCGCCGGTAGATTGCTGGTCGGCACCCTGTTTTTCGGACTCTTCGAATACGACCAGATGACCGGGCGCTGGGCCCACCATCTCAGTTCCGGAACCGACGCGCAGAGCCTCTCCCATCACGACGTGCGCTCGCTGCTGATCGACCGGACCCGCGTGCTGTGGGTGGGCACACGCGGTGGCGGCCTTTCCAAGCTGGATACCAAACGCCCCAAATTCGAGCTGTACCGTCACGTGCCGGGCAAGCCTCACTCGCTGCCGGCCGCCGAAGTTCGCGCCATGACGACCCAGCCCGATGGAACCCTCTGGGTGGGCACGCGCGGCGGTGGGCTGTCGCGCATCGACCGACGCAACGACACCGCCCAGCACTACCTGGCCGACTCCGCCGTGGCGGACAGCCTCAGCCATTCATGGGTCTACGCCCTGTTGTGGGATCGGCGCGATCGCCTGTGGGTGGCTACCTACGCGGGACTCAACCTCATGCAGGAAGGCGGTGGGTTCCGTCGCTACTTCCACGACCCCGAGCGACCCGACTCGCTTTTGGACAACCAGGCGGAAAGCCTGCTCGAAACCCACGACGGCGAGATCTGGGTCGGCACCGCGCGGGGGATTTCGCGATTTCGCGACGGGCACTTCATCAACCATCCCTGCCACCCGACGATGGAAGGCGCACCGCGCGGCACGCACGTGTACACGATTTTTCAGGATTCGCAGGGCACGATTTGGGTGGGCACCGCACACGGCGGGCTCAACCAGTTCAATGCCGAGCGGCAGATGTTCTCCTCTCACCAACCCATCCCCGGAGATCCATCCAGCCTGCCCAACGCCACCGTGCTGTCGATCGGAGAAAACGGCAAAGGCCTGTGGGTGGGCTCCTTCGGTGGTGGACTCAGCCTGCTGGATCGCGAATCGGGCCGGTTTCGCCACTACGGCCTGCGTGACGGATTGCCGAACAACATCGTCTACGGCATCTTGGCCGATCACGAGGATCAGCTCTGGATCAGCACCAACAAGGGGCTGTGCCGGTTCGACACGAACGAAGAGACCTTTCGAGAATTCGGGATCGACGACGGCCTGCAGAGCGAGCAGTTCTCGGTGGGTGCCTATCACAAATCCGGCGACGAACTCTTTTTCGGAGGCCCACTCGGCCTCAACAGCCTGATCCCTCGAGACCTTCACGATCATTTGAACCCGCCCCACATCGCGCTCACCCGCTTTCGCGTCATGGATCGGGAGCGCCGGCCCCCGCTCGGCCAAGAAACCGTGGCATTGGAGCATTCCAAAAATTTTCTGTTCTTCGAATTCTCGGCCCTGGACTTCACGGCACCCGAGAAGAACCTCTATCAACATTATTTAGAAGGGTACGATCGCGATTGGTCGCCGCCAGGACGCCAACGCGTCGCCGATTACCCGCTGTTGGCGCCTGGCCTGTACCGGTTCCGCGTTCGCGCCGCCAATCACGACGGCGTCTGGAACGAGGAAGGGCTCACCCTGTCGATCCGAATCCTGCCGCCGTTTTACCGCACCCCGTTGGCCTACGCGCTCTATCTGGCGGCCCTGTTCCTGTTCGCGGGCATCCTGCTCCAGGCGCGTAGAAAGCGGTTGGAGCAAAAGGCTCGGGTCGAGCGAATCCTCGAACGCCAGAAAATGGCGGAAGAATCCAGTCGCTCCAAAAGTGCCTTCCTGGCCCAAATGAGCCACGAATTACGCACGCCACTCAACCACATCATCGGCTACAGCGAGATCCTGGAAGAAGAAATGGCCGAATTGATTCACTCGGAACAGGATCGCGGCCAGCTCAACACCGATCTCCTCAAGATTCGTTCGGCGGCCTACTACCAGTTGTCCCTCGTCAACAACCTCTTGGACTTCACCAAGATCGAGTCCGGCGACATTCAACTCTTCCTCGAGCGCTTCCCCATTCGGGAGCTTGTCGAATCGGTGGTCAGCCAGCTTCGGGCCCTCCTCAAGAAACAGGGCAACCAGTTGCTGTTGGAATTCGAACCCGCCAATCCGGGCAACATGGTCGCCGATATCATCAAACTCAAGGCCTCGCTGCTCAACCTGCTCAACAACGCCAACAAGTTCACCGTTCGCGGCCAGATCAGCCTGCGGGTCTTTCGCTACGATCGCGAAGGGGAGGAGTGGGTCGGTTTTCAGGTCGAGGACACCGGCATCGGCATCAAAGAGCATCAGCTCCAACACCTGTTCCGCGAGTTCACCCAAATGGAAGATCACAACAAATACGGCGGAACGGGCCTCGGCCTTTACGTGACCCGTTGTTTCTGCAGGCTGATGGGGGGCTCGATCGAAGTGGCCAGCCAGTACCGGCGCGGCACCACCTTCACGATGTACCTGCCTGCCGTGGTCGGCACCGAAAACGTCACCATCCGCAAAATGAAGCCAATCATCGTGGAACAACCCAAGACAGGGGAGACCCATGTCTGAACCGGACGGCTCCGCGCCGAGCCGGATTGCGCCTTGTGGCGCGGGGCGGGACTGCGCCAAAGGAGCATTTCGCGGTACAATGAATGCAAAGGCTGATTTCGACAGGTACCGCAAAGCCGACTCCTATGAAAAAACTGGGAGAGGCGATCTTTTTTCGATTTCTCCGATTGGGTTTGCGACATGATGGCTTTCAGAGGCTGTGAATTGAGAATGGGTCCTGGGACCTTTGCGCGAAAAAGGGCGAGGATCGTGTGATGCGCATTACGGACTCAGAGGGGACCGACGTCCTGGCCGGCAGCTTTCGAGGTCTGCGCCTGGCCTTTTGGGGTTTCGTTCTCTCCTGGGTGACGCTTTGCGCGGGAGATCCGCAGACCGAGGGCCGCTTCACGCGAATCGACCTCGAACAGGGCCTTTCCCACAACTTCGTCTGGACCATTTGCGAGGATGGCGAGGGGTTCCTCTGGTTCGGCACCTACCACGGCCTGAATCGCTTCGACGGCTACCAGTTCAAGACCTTCTACAAGGATGACGACGATCCCCATACAACCAACCTGGGCGATGACAACATCAGCGACCTGGTGCTTGATCGAGAGGGCCACCTTTGGATGACCACCTGGAAAGGCGGACTTTACGGGTTCGATCCCGACAAGGAGCAGTTTCGGCCCTATCGCCATCGCGCCGGCGATCCGGAGAGCCTCGCCTCGAATCACCTTCAATCGGTGATTCTGGCCGAACGGGGCGCACTTTGGGTGGGTACGCTGGACCACGGCATCAATCGTCTCGACACCCGCACCGGCAAGGTTCGCCGCTACGATCCCGGCCTGTTGCCGGGGGCGCGCATCTGGTCGATGTATCTAGAGGGGGACGAATATCTTTGGATCGGCACCAACAAGGGGCTCGTGCGCATGGCCCTCGCCACCGAAACCTTCGAATGGATCGGCGAGGAAGGGACCGAACTGGATCACCAGCGCGAGATCCGCAGCCTCGTGGCGGACAACGAGGGATCCCTTTGGATCGGCACCGATCGCAATCTGGTCGTGCTCGATCTCGGCAAGGGTACCTATGCCGAGGTGCCCAAGCCGCGTCGAGGTCCCAACCAGCCCGATCAGTTCACGGTGACATCGCTCTACCTGGACCGCCATGGTCGGATTTGGGCAGGCAGCAAATTTGGCGGGCTCTTCTGCTACCTGGCGCCGGACCTCCTGTGGCGACGCCACCAGACCAATCCCAACGATCCCTATTCGATCAGCCACCACGATGTCCACGACATCTTCGAGGATTCTTCGGGAAATCTTTGGGTCGCCACCAAGGGCGGCGGCGTGAACCGGCTCAACCTACGCCCGCCCAAATTCACGAATCTCTCGCACGCCCCTTCGGACCTGGACAGCCTGACGTTCGGCAACGTGCGCGCCATCGCCACGACCCGCGACGGCCTGACCTGGGTGGGCACCTACGGCGGCGGACTCGACCGCTACGATCCCAGGGAACAGAGTTTCGTTCACTACCGCTCCCAGGCGGAAGACCCCACGACCATCGGCGACAACTACGTGATTTCCATTCTGGAAGCTCGCGACGGCAATCTGTGGATCGGAACCCTGAACGGCTTCAATGATTTCGACCGGCAGACCGAGCGGTTCGTTCGCTATCGAATCGAGGAACCCGATCCCGCGGATCCCACCGTCAAGAAGATCAACCGCATTTTTTCACTTTACGAGGATGCGACCGGACGCCTTTGGCTGGGCACCGGACGAGGCGTCCACCACTGGGAACGGGGGACCATCACTCCTTTCACTCCGGATGTGCCCGCCTACCGCAACCTCTCCGCCGCGCGCATTCATTTCCTCTGGCCGGATCGCGAGGGCTTGTTATGGATCGGCAGCAACAAGGGCCTGGCCCGGATGAACCAGGGGACGGGGGAGATGACTGTCTTCGGCACGAACAACGGCGACCAGGACATCTTGCCCGACGACGCCTTTTATCACATGTGTGACGACGACGAGACCTGGTGGCTCGCCTCCAGGAGCAGCGGCCTGATCGCCCTGAGCAAGGAAGACGATTCCGTGCGCACCTTCCCGGAAGGTCCCGGCATTCCCCAAGGCGCGGTGAACGGCGTTCTGGCCGATCGCCGCGGTTACGTTTGGCTCAGCACCAACCGGGGCATCACACGGTTCGACCCGGTCAACGGTAATTTCCGTCACTTCGACGTCACGGACGGTTTGCGCAACACCCAATTCGCCAAGGGATCGGCCTACCGCTCACCCAACGGGCAAATGTTTTTCGGGGGCATGCTCGGGGTCGATTCGTTCTATCCGGGCCAAATCTCCGACGATGGGTTCATCGCCCCGGTGGTCATTTCGGGATTCAGGATCATGGACCGCGATGCGGGGATTCGTCTCTACGACCGATCGCGCATCGAACTGAACTATCGCCAGAACTTCATTTCCTTCGAGTTCGCCTCGCTCGATTACACCCGGCCGGCCCTGAACCGCTACGCCTATTATCTCGAAGGCCTCGATCCCGATTGGAACTTCGCCGGCACCCGCCGGTTCACGACCTATCCGAATCTGGCGCCCGGTGCCTATCGCCTCCATGTGAAGGCCACCAATCACGACGGCGTCTGGAACGAAGACCCGATCGTGGTGGACATCGAAATCAAGCCTCCTTTTTATTTTACCTGGTTTGCCAAAATGTCTTATTTGGCCATCGGATTTGTCTTGGTTTTTGGATTCATCCACCGCCAACGGGAACGCGAACGACAGCGCGCACGCATGGAGTTGTTGACCGAACAACAGAAAATGGCGATCGAGGCCAGTCGCGCGAAGAGTGCCTTTCTGGCCCACATGAGCCACGAGCTCCGTACGCCGCTGAACGCCATCATCGGTTACAGTGAGCTGATCGAGGAAGAGCTGGAGGAACCCGATGACGCGCATCCGTTGCTCTTGGATGTGGGCGTGGATGTGGCCAAGATCAAATCGGCGGCCCAGTACCAGCTCTCCTTGGTGAACAACATCCTGGATTTGACCAAGATCGAATCGGGCAAGGTCGACCTGTTCGTGGAGGAGTTCGACGTCGCCACCCTGGTCGGCAACGTGCTCAACAACATCAAGCCCATGCTCCTGAAAAACAAGAACACGCTGAAGCTCCATTACGAGCCGGGACCCCCGGGACTCATGATCACGGATATCACCAAGCTCCACGGGGTCCTGCTGAACCTGTTGACCAACGCCAACAAGTTCACCGAGGGCGGCCACATCCACTTGATGATTCGCCGGCTCAGACGCCAAAAGGACCACTGGTTGGAATTCCAGGTTCGCGACACGGGCATCGGCATGCGCCCGGAGAAGATGGATCGCCTGTTCAAGGAGTTCTCACAGATCGAGGACCACAACAAGTACGGCGGAACGGGTTTGGGACTGTTCATCAGTCGCTACTTCTGCCGCTTGATGGGTGGCGACATCCAGGTGGCGAGCACCTTCGGCAAGGGATCGACGTTCACGTTCACGTTGCCCGCGATCGCTCCCACGTCACCGACCGTGGACGAAGAGACCACCACCGCGATCCTGGCACCGGAAAGCCTGAGTACCCATCAAACCGCCGATTCCATTTCGTGAGGCGGAGTTGTTCGCTGCCATTTGGGCATGGGTTTGAGGAAGAACGCTTTTTTCACCACATTTCGCCAATGGTGCGTGACCACCGGTTCCAAATGTAACGGGTGACCGAGCTGGACAGCGTGCATCGTAAAACCAATTTGGCGGTTACAGTCTTCTCGAATTTGGATGGGCAACAACTGGATTGAAGGCAACGAAAAATGGTAATCTTTTGTTTGTCACGAAAATTCACTTTCTGGAGTTTATATGATTCCATCCATTCTATTCCTTTCGATCCTCGCATGCCCGACGATTCATGTTCCGTTCAACACCTTTTGCCTCGACCCCTGTTGGCCTGCCGGTCCCGGTATGTGCGGAGAAACTCCCGCCGATTGCATGGATGAGATTCGCGAATGGGTGAGACGGGGCCGGGAAATGATCGCGAACACGCCTCCCACGCCAGAGTGCAGCCACGCGCTCATCGAGCAATGGCGGAATATGCACTATTACGGGTCGATCTACACCAGTTATTGCCGGCTTTGTTTTTCCGACATCATGAACCCCAAAAAGGGTGAGGCGGCATACTTCCAAGAAACGGTGGAATCCTATATCGAATTCTCGCGGACCATCGAACTGTGGGAACGGCGCAACCCAGTCGCGGCCCTGAAACTACTCATGCAACACAACACGGGCGCACTCGAAAATGCACAATTCGCTCGAAAAACCTGGTTGGAGAGGGTGCCGAGCGACGACCGGGACGCCGTGCTCGATATCCTCGAAATTCACCTCGTGTTCCTGGAATTCGAAGCCGAGCTGTTGGCACAGGCGTTGGATGTGCACAAATGAAACGGGGCCTGATGTTTCGGGCCGATCCGATCGAAAGGTCAGGAACGGGCCTCCAACGCGAGGTGCTTGCTGCGGTATTCGCCCGGTGTTGCGCCCGTCCAGCCCTTGAACGCGCGCTGGAACGAGTTGCTGTCGTGGAAACCCAGCAAGTAGGAAATCTCGCCCTGCGGAATCGAGGACCGCACCAGGTAGTGTTGCGCCAGCTCCTTGCGCGTGCCGTTCAAGATGTCCTGATAGCTCGATGACTCCCGGCTCAGGTGACGCTGCAACGAACGCTTGCTCATCGCCAGGCGGTTGGCCACCTCCTCGATCGAATTCTGGCCGCTGGGCAGCATTTCCAACAGCGCGCTCTTGACCCTTTGCGCGATGCTGGTTTCGGTGTCCAGGTCCGACAGCTTTTTTTTGAGTTCGGCTTCGAAGAAGTTCCACATGCCGGCATCTTCGGTCAGGAACGGGTAGGTCGCGTCTTCGGCGGAGAACCCGATACGTACGGCCTGACCGGATCGCAGACGCGTGCCGAAGTAAACGTCGTAGGGCGCCGTATCGGAGGGGAGGTTAGGGAGTTCCGCCTGGACGGGAATGATGCGCTTGCGTGTCGCCAAGCGCGCCAACTGGGTGAAAAACACGAGCTCGGCGGCACCCAGGGAGCGCGGAATCGCACCGTCGTGCCCGTAGCACGTCAATGTGAGGCTGGTTCTCTCTTGGCTGATGTCCACCGTCATCCTCATGGGACCGATCAATCGCTTGAAATCGGCCAGGCGCAACAGTGCCGTGTTCAGGTTGGGACAGCAGAGACAGGCGAAAATGGGCGGATCGAAAGCCTCCACCGAAATCGCCTGACCGATTTTCAAGGGCAGTTCCTCGGTGCCCGCGGCCTGTTCGAGCCCGCGCCAGAGATTGAAATACTCCGCCGCCGTCAGGGTCGCATCCTTGCGCGAGAACAGGTCGGTGGGCAAACCCGCCAGGGTCAGGACGTGACCCGGGTTGATGCCCATGTCCGCGATGATCAGTTTCCAGCCCCGGTTCACGCTGAAATGGATTGCCTGTTTCATGGGGACGACCTCGCTTCGATCCCCATGTCGGGGATCGCTTCAATATCTTCGGGTTTATGGGAGGTTTCGGAAAAGGGGAGCCGAATCATGAGGCGAGGCCCTGCTCCTTGTGGGCATCGATTCGGGTGAGGTCATTGGTGCATGGTGGGCGTACTTCGACGCGCCCCACCGCCATACGGGTCCGTGCACGAGCGCAGGGGTCCTGGGCGGCGTCACTGCCACCGTGACGACATACGTTCATGGGGATGTCGAGGTCGACTCCGGTGACCCACTCTTCGCGGAGCCGTCATCGCCACCCGTGTTTCGGGGAACCTTGGCGACGATCAGTGCACCATCGAAAGGACGATTCTGTCGAAGACCCGGTCTCCGAACCACTTGCGAATGAACATCATCGGTCTGGCGTACTTGCCGGCCACGTAGCGGGTTTTCGGCTTGGATGCGCGAACGGCCTTCAGGATCAGCTTCACGATCACGCTGGGATCGGAGGCACCGCCACTTTGGTAGGAGGCTTCCGTCGCCGCGGCCATGGCATTGGCCATGTCGCCGTAGGGGCCCTTGCCGGAGCGCTGGACCATCGGGTCCATCATCACGCTGCCGAACTCGGTTTGGATCGCGCCGGGTTCGATGACCACCACGTCGATGTTGAACGGGCTCAGTTCCAACCGCAGGCAGTCGGACCAGCCTTCGAGGGCGTGTTTTGTGGCGTGGTACCAGCTACCCAGCGGAGTGTAGACCTTGCCGCCCATGGAAGAGATGTTGATGATCTTGCCGGCCTGTTTTATCCGCATGGAGGGCAGTACCAACTGCGTCAGGCGGGCCAGGCCGAACAGGTTGACTTCGAATTGGTATCGGGCGTCGTCGATGGCGACGTCTTCCATGGCACCGTACAAACCGAAACCGGCGTTATTGATCAGAACGTCCACGCCACCGTGATCGCGTTCGATGGTCTCCACGACGGCGCGTACCTCGTCGTCCACGGTGATGTCCATCTTCAAGGTGATGGCGCCGAAACGCACCAAATCGGTCATGGCGTCCAAGCGTCGGGCGACGGCGTACACGACCATGCCTTCGCGCAACAATGCTTTGGCGAAGGCTTTTCCCAAGCCCGAGGATGCGCCCGTAATCAAGGCCACTTTTTTCTTCGCGGTAGCTGAATTCATGATGTCCCCCTGTGCCAATCGGCGTTCCTTACTGGTCACCAATTTAGTGGGAAACCCAATTGGGGAAAATGGCGGATCGCGCCATGGTTGATTCATTTGGCGCCACCCCGGCCGCAATACGCGACGGGCCCCATCCAGAAGGTGACATTTCGCATTTCGGATCGCCCGAAAGGTGCGACCCGGGGCAAACCCATCCATGCCTTGCGGTATGTTGGGATGGGCATTGTCCGCGATCAACCGGATGCTTGGATGGCCGTTGCTCGCGATCAATCGAACGCTTGGACGGTCACCGTTCGCGGCCAATCCTGGGGAGATGTGCAGCCCAGGCGCTACTCGATGCCTTCTGCGGCGAGGGCGTCGACGATCTTAGGGTGGCGCCGTAACCGCGCCTCCGCCGCCTCGGGCGTCAGGCCCCGTGCCACCAACGCCGCTCGGGGGACCAGGCGCGTCTGCCGCACCGCGCGCGCGATCAACGCCTCGCGCGGCACGCCCACGGTCGCGTCCAGCAAGCGCCGAAGCACATCGTCCGCGTCATCTTCCGAGCATCGCCCCAGGTGGGCCACGATGCGACAGGCACGCGTGTAGAGCTTCAAGTTGCTGATGCGCAGATCGATCATGCGATTGCCGAACACCTTACCGGCCCCGACGAAACCAAGCGTGGAAACGGCATTCAGCCGCCACTTCCACCACAGGTCGCGCAGGCCGGCGTCCCAGGTCCGTACCGCGTCCGGCTCGGGCAACGTCAGCAGGATGGCATCGCCCGGGACGGCCACGCCGGGAGGAAGAATGGCCTCGGGTGGCCGCAAGGCCAACACCGCACGCGGCGGTATCCGCCGTCCTTTGGCGCCATCGCCCAACCACCCTTCGACCGGTACGAGCCGGTGAAGGCTCATATCGAAGCCAGGAAGCCAGCGCGTCACGGTACCCGGCACCCGTGCCTGGACCTGGTTCGGTTTGGCGCCGAAAGTGGGCGGGCATTCGCTCGCATCCAAGATCGCCATCAACCCCAACCGATCGGGGGCGAGGTAGACGAGCTGGCCGTCTTCGGCCAGACAGGCGACGGCCGCCTCGATCACGTGCGACAGATCTGACGCACGGTGGTAGGCGTCGGCCAGCACCTGTCGACATGTCTCGATTCGGGCCCGCGGTGCTTCCGTCCCGAGCAGCACATCGAGTGTGATTTTCGTCGCGGTGCCGCCTTTCATGCGGGTCGACCCGGTCAGGGGCTCGGGCCCGATGGCGGGGGTCAACACAAAGGCGTCCGGCATTTCCTGCATGGTCGCCAGCAATGCGCGGAACGAGTCGCCGTGACGGCCCAATCCGGTCAGCGGCCGATCGACGGCGGTCCCGGGACTGGTGAACCCCAAGACGGCGACCGTCGTGTCGGGACGATCCAGACAAGCCGCCACCTGGCCGGCCACATAGGCCGCCGAAAGACCACACGTGATGCCCACGTACACGGCCGGCCCCGGATCGGCCAGGTAGGGGACCAGATCGGCGTGCCCGGCGGCAGGGGAGTCCTCGACCCCTTCCCGGGCTCGGAAATAGGCGGCCATGCCGCCGGCCAACAACCCATGAACCTGGGGTTTGCCACTTGTCGCCGCGCACTGCAGCGCCAGACGCCCACTGGTTCCCGCTCCGCCGAACACCACCCGACCGCCCGGCTTTCGCAGCGTGTCGTGGATTCGGCGCCACAGCGCCTCCAGGCCCGCCAGGAAGTCGGGATCCAGCAGGCCCGCGCCCCAGGCATCGCTGCCGAACAGCTCGCGATCGGCATCGGCCAGCAGGTTCAGGGCCTCGATCGTGGGCACCCGATCCAACCGGGACGTGTGGGGATGATCCATTTCGGTCATGCGCATGGCGACCTCCGCGCGTTTCGAGGTTCCTTAAAAGACGATCCGAAAAACGCGATCCACCATTTTCTTTTGGACGTCCAGGTGGTCACAGCCCTCGCGGCGCTGGGCTTCGATATTGATGTAGCGGACCTTCTTCATCTCGGCGAATACCGACAAGGATCCGTCGTCCTCATCGGGTAGGGTCGCCACCTGGCGATGCTGGAGCACGATGTTGTAGCCCCATTTGCGCAGCTTGCGGAAATCCCGCTTGCGGTTGATGAAAAACAGGTCGTCCTCGTCATGGGTGCCGTGGTGCAGTTTGGCGATGTACTTGGCGCCCTTGTCCAGTTTCTTCTGGTAGCGTTCCATGGATACGGTGCCGATGCCGCCCTTTCCGTCGTCGTCGTAGCCGTCGGTATTGTTGTGAATCGCCACCACCACCGTGCCGCGCTTCAGGTCGTTCATGTGCCCGACCACCCAGTGGCCGATGGCCAGGGCCCTGGCCATCGTCGGTTCGAAGTCCGGATGTTCGCGGGTCAAACCTTCGTTGAGCCGCAGCAACGACGACGCGGCACCCGCCGAGGTGAACATGCGGTTGGGATCCAGTTCGTAACGCCCCTCGTTCACGGTGAGGGTCAGGTGACGCTCACCGTGCTGGCGAAGGATCAACAAGTGCCCTCGCTCGCGCACCACCTTCTCGGCGAGGTAATCGTTGACCACCTTCTCGTTTTCGTGGGGCGCGAAAAAGAAGACCTTGCCGTCGTAACCCGGCGAAGAGAAGAACTGCAGACGAATGTCGTCCTGGTCGGGGAAGGGCACCACCTGCGAAGGCGGCGGTGAAAAGGCGAAGGCGAAAAATGCAACGAACAGATTGATCAACGGAACACTCCTGAAACGACCCGTTTCGGTGGTTGAAGAAATTCGGGGAGGTTGAACGGTGCGGGCTCAATCCATCGAGTCGCGCAGCATCTCGCAGGTGAAGGGTTCGGATCCGACCAGCGGTACGGCCTTGCGCAGCGACAGACGGAACGAGACCCCGGGTTTGCGCTCGAGGGTCAGGGCCATTTTGTGTTCGTCCGACACACGCCACGAGCGGAACTGCCATCGCTCGGGGTCGTCGAGCTGTTTGGGATCGATGTAGATGCCGATCCGGCGCCCCTCTTCGAGCAGGAAACTGAAATCGCCCAGCGGGATGGACAGCCCCATGCCACGCGCCTTGATATAGGATTCCTTCAGCGTCCAATAATCGAAGAAGCGATCCTTTTGGTTGGCTTCCGGCAGGCTCTTCAGCTCCGTCACCTCGCGCTTCGAAAAGAAGCGATCGGCGATCTGGATCTGCTCGCCGTCGCGCGTGACCTGCTCCACGTCGACACCCACTTCCAAATCCTTGACGACGGCGATCGAAATCAGGCCGCGGGTATGGGAAATGTTGAAACGGAGATTCGGCCATTCGGGCTCGCGCACGATCGAGGGCCGGCCGTATTTATTGGTCTCGAAGGTCCACATGGAGGGCCGAACTTCGGGCACGTATCGCGTGAGCAGGCTGCGAATGAAACCACGCGTGACCAGGTACTGGTGCTGATCCCGCTCGAAATAGAAGCGCTTCTGTTTCTTGGCCTCGAGCGGATTGAGGTAGAGATGGTAGCGCTTGAGGAGGTCGGGATCGGTGATTTGGTTGGAAAAGGCCAGCCACACGTGGATTTCGTCGTCGTGTAATTCGAGCGGCGTGGCCCAGTTGTCGGACTCGCTGATGGGCATGTCGGTTCCTTGGAATGGCTTTGGGGGAAGGGGAGTGGGGTGCGGCACGCCGGAACGGGGCGCCGCGGCAGAGATCCTCACGGAGCGTCAACGCAGCGCGGCGACCGCCTTTTCCAGCATGCTCAGTTCTCGGCCGAAGGGCGTCAGGATGTTGACGGTTTTGGACGTGGAAATCCTACCGGCCCCGTACTTGACGAAATTGGCGAGCGTACCCGAGGGCCCCAGGTCCACATAGCGCAGGGGACCCATTCGCTCCAGCGTCTGAACCGCTTTTTCGAATTGCACCGCTTCCCGGCACGACCGCCAGAAATGGGCCTGATCGGGGAAGTCCACCCGTCCGCCGGCCACCCCGGAAAAGAAGGGGATGCGCGGCTCCTTCGCGGGGGAAAGGCCATCGAAATAACCGGCCCTGCCATTCTCGATCAGCGGGGAGTGGAAACCTCGGCGCACCGGTAACTTCTGGCAGATGATGTCTTCGTCGGACAGCGACGTCTCGATGTGGTCGAGGCGATCGAAAGTGCCGGTCACGCAGAAATGGGTGGCGAAATTGATCCCGGACAGCCAGGTGCCCTCGAACATCGAAGCCCGCTCCTGCATCATCTCGGGCGGGCCCAGGATCGCCATCATGCCCGCTTCCACCGTTTTGTCCTCGAAAGTCAACGCCTGACGCACCAGCAGCGGTATGACCTCCTGGACATCGAAAACTCCGGCCTCGACCGCCGCGTTCCACTCGCCCAGCGAATAACCGAGCACGAAATCGGGACGGATGCCTTTGGATCGAAGCAATTCACTCATGGCATAACCCAGCATGAAGCAGCCCGGATGGGTGTGACGCAGGCGGTCGAACGGGTCCGACTTCTTTTTGGAGGGATCGAACACGATGTCGATCAGGGATTGGCCCAACAACGGGCGGGCCAGTTCGTCGCAAGCCTCGAGGGCGCGACGGAACACGGGTTCTCCTTCGTACAGTTCCTTTCCCATATGAAAAAATTGAGCACCTTGGCCCGAAAACATAAACGCGATTGGAAGACGACTCATGGTGTGGGTTCCTTTTTGGTTCTTGAGGTGGTGGCCGAAGACATCCGAGGACGAAGGGGCAACTGGGGCGTGGTGCCGAGCCGGGAGTGGATCCCGAGGTCGACGGCACGGTGGATTGGCGATGCTCCGATGCAAGGATTCCGGCCGATTTCAGCACATTTACGGGCAAACGGCAATGGGGAGAACCGGACCCGCGGACGGGATCCGGAGCACCGGAATTGGGGTGTGCACCCGCCATCGGCGTGCTCGGTCCGCCTCGCGTTTTCGGGGAACGCTTTGGCGGTCCAGCCTGAAAGTGTCGAATCCTTCGGTTACTGCTATGATCGAACGGAATTTTGGTAATGATCGAACCACGTTGAACTCGAGTGAACCCGAGAAAGGATGGATTCATGATCAGCAGTAGAAAGGGGAGAGGCGTTCTGGGCTTCTTCGTTTGGGTGGCCCTGTCCGCGGTTCTGGTTGTGGCCACAGACCGCCGCCCCATGACGGCGGAAGACCTGTGGGCCATGGCGCGCATCGCATCGCCGAAGCTTTCGCCCGATGGAAAATGGGTCGTCTACGCACAATCGGTCTTCGATATGGAAAAGAACAAAGGCAACAGCGACCTGTGGCTCGTGCCCTTCGACGGCTCGGAACCCGCGCGCCAACTGACCTGGCAGAACGGCTCGGACAACGGTGCCGTTTGGCATCCGGACGGCCGCTCCCTGTTGTTTCGTTCGAAACGCAACGGCGACGGCACCCAGCTCTACCTCTTGCCGATGAATGGCGGTGAAGCGCGACCCCTGACCAGCCTGCCCGTCTCGCCTTCCGCACCCCAATGGTCGCCCGACGGCAAGACCGTCTACTTCCTGGCCCAAACCTGGCCCGACATCAACGACGATTTCGACGCCTTGAAAGACCGCCTCAAAGAGATCAAAGACGATCCGACCCAGGCCAAAATCACCGAATCCCGCCTGGTTCGGTATTGGGATCACTACATGAAAGCGGGCGCGGTCCAGCACCTTTTCGCACTGGACGTGGCCAGCGGCAAGGTCGTGGACCTGATGCCGGGCGAAACCCTGTTGCTGCCGTTCTGGTCGTCCTCCTCCACGTTCGCGGTTTCACCCGACGGAACCCAGATCGCCTTCTCCGCCAACAAGACCGAGCCGCCCTACACCACCCTCGATTTCGACCTGTTCCTGATCCCTTCTAGCGGTGGAACCCGCGCCGACGGCACGATCCGCAACCTGACGGAGTCCAACCCGGCTTTCGATCACCATCCGCGTTTTTCGCCCGATGGAACCCACCTCTACTTTGACCGCAACGACCGTGTCAGCGTGGCGCCCGACGTCTCGGAGCTGGCACGATTGAAATTGGCCGACGGATCCGTGGAAACCCTGTTGCCGGATTTCGAAGAGGAAGTCGGTAGCCTGGCCTTCACCCCGAACGGCAAGGGCATCCTGTTCGTCGCCCAGAAGCAGGGGCACAATCAGGTGTTTCGCGCGAACCTCGGCAACCGCAAGGTGACCGAGGTGTTTTCCAAGCATTCGTCGACCGGCCTTTCGGTCTCGAAACAGGGCGACATGGTGTTTCTGCAGGAAGCGATCGGTTTTCCGGCACGCCTGCTGGCCATGAAGGCCAAGGACAAAGAACCGCGGATTTTGGTGGATCCGAACGCGGAACGCATGGCTGCCTTGGATGTGGGCGCCGCCGAATCGATGACGTTCAAGGGCGCCGACGGCGATGATACCCAAATGTTCGTCATCTATCCGCCCGGCTTCGATTCCACCAAAAAGTGGCCTCTGTTACAGGTCATTCACGGTGGCCCCCACAGCGCCTCCCGCGACGCATTCCACTACCGCTGGAACCTGTCCCTGTTCGCGGCCAAGGGTTACGTGGTGAGTGCGGTCAACTTCCACGGCTCGACCGGCTTCGGGCAAGCCTTCCGCGAGTCGATTTGGGGCGCCCATGGCGACAAGCCCTTCGACGACATCATGAAGAGCACCGACTTCCTGGTGGGCAAGGGCTTCATCGACGAAAAGCGCATGGCCGTCACCGGTGGTTCCTACGGCGGCTACATGGTCTCCTGGATCGTGGGTCATACCGATCGCTTTGCGGCGGCCGTCAACCACGCCGGGGTCTACGACCTGATGTCGCAGTTCGCCTCGGACTGGACATGGAGTCGTCCGGGCAACTACGGCGCCGCCCCTTGGGAAGATCCCGAGCGCATCGATCGCTACTCGCCGAGCCGATTCGCCAAGAATTTCTCGACCCCGACATTGATCATTCACGGAGAGAAGGATTATCGCGTGCCCTACACCCAGGGTTTGAACATGTACCAGGTACTCAAGGGCAAGGGCGTGCCCTCGCGCCTGGTGATCTACCCCAGCGAGAACCACTGGATCCTGACCCCGAAAGGCGGGGTGTTGTGGTGGAAGGAAGTCCACGACTGGTTGGGTCGTTACCTGGCCGCCCAGTGATTCTGGTACGCGTTTTCATCGACGGTGAACCCAACATGGATCAGGCCCTCCAAGCTCGGTTGACCGCGGACAATCCCCATCCCAACTCGTCATGTTGGGATGGTCTCCGTTCGCGCCCCACCGGATGCTTGGATGGTCTCCGTCCGCGGCCAATCCTGGAGGGATGGCCAAACCCATATTTGGACGGCGATACATAAAAACGCGTGCCGCAGGGACGACACCAGCAGGCGTCCTGAAGGGACGACAGGGTACAGCGAAGGCGGTTCGCACCTCCAGCGCGACCCGGGGCAGATCCTCGTCCAAAAGGATCTCGGATTTGGCGGCGTTTTCCCATCGGCATTCGTTTATCGGACATTGGCAAAGAAGGTGGTGAAAAAAACCCTCCCTTAAAACCATGCGGGGACGCGCTCCCGACGCCCCCGACACGGCTTCGAAAGGGGAGTGGCACCGATCTCAAACCCCGAGGTTCTGGAGAAAGGCGTCCATGTTGGGTTCCCGGCCGAGGAAGGCCTGGATCAGCTCCATCGGTTCCTCGGTGTTGCCTTTGGCCAGCACCTGATCGCGCAGGGCGCGGCCGGTGGCGGTATCGAAAAGCCCGGCCTGTTTGAACCGCGAAAACATGTCGTCGGCGAAGACGCGGCTCCACAGGTAGCCGTAATAGCCGGCGGCATACCCGACCAGGTGGCCGAACCCGGCCTCGAAGTGGGTGTCCGGCATCGGTTCGAACAGGGTGTGCTCGCGCTGCAGGTCCATGACCAGGGCGTTGATGGATTGCCCCTCGCCTGGCCGGTAGCGATCGTGCAGCGTCATGTCGATCACCCCGTAGAACAACTGCTGCTGGGTGTTGATCCCACTGTTGAGGTGCTTGGTGGCCAGTAGCTTGTCGACCAACGCATCGGGAATGACCTCGCCGGTTTGGTAGTGACGGGCGAAGGTCTTGAGGGACGCGCGCTCCCAGACCCAGTGCTCCATGATCTGGGACGGCATCTCGACGAAGTCCCGCATGACGTTGGTCCCCGCGAAGGTGGACAGTGGGGAAGTGGTCAGCAATTGGTGCATCAGGTGGCCGAACTCGTGGAACAGGGTTTCCACGTCATTGTGGGTCAAGAGGCTGGGGCGATTCTCGGAAGGCTCGGTGAAGTTGCACACGAGGGCCGCGGTGGGCGTCGCGTATTCGCCATCACCCAGGCGCTTGCCTGGCTGGATGTCGAAGCACGCGGCGTGGCTGTACTTGTTTTCCCGCGGGAAAAAGTCCAGGTAGAACAGGCCGCAGCGCTTGCCGTCGCGAACCACCTCGAAGGCCCGCACGGTGTCGTGCCACACCGGCAGCTCGGAATGTTCGCGGAACTCGATGTCGTAGAGGGTCTGGGCCACCGAGAAGATGCCGTCGAGGGCGCGATCAAGCGGAAAGTAGGCCTTCAGTTCTTCTTCGTTGAGCTGGAACTCCGCCTCGCGGTAGGCCTCGGTGACGAAGAGTTTGTCCCAGGCCGCGACCTCACCCTTGGCGGCGTAGGTCTTGAGCGCATCGTAATCGCGCTGGGCCTTGTCCACCACGCGCCGCGACAGTTCGTCGTAAAAATCCCAAACCTTGCCGGGTTCCTTGGCCATGACGCTGTCAAGCTGGTACTTGGCGAAGGTATCGTGACCCAACAGTCGGGTACGCTTCGAGCGCAATTCGAGAATCTCTTCGAGCAGGGTTCCGTTTTTGTCCTTGGCGCGATTGTTATATAGGTAGTAGAGCCGCTTGCGCAGATCTTCCGATTTGGCGAACTTCATCACCGGCATGTAACTGGGCGTTTGCACCGTGATTTTGTAGGTACCGTCGGGTTGGCGATGGCGGCTCTTGAAATCATCGGTCAGGCCGTCGAGTTCCGCTTCCTGTGCGATCAGGGAATCGTTGCACTCCGAGATGTTCTTGTTGAATTGAAGTTCGCGGGCACTCAGTTGGTCATCGATCTCCTGGAGCGTGGTGCGGTCCTCGGCACTCAACTTGAACCCGTTTTTCAGGTAGTAATCCATGCTCTTGTCCAGGTAACGCAGTTCGAGCGAGTCCAGGGAAACGCGGCCCTCTTGAACCTCGCGATTGAAGGCGTCAAGTGATTGGAACAGCTCCTCGTCGAGCGCCAGCGCGTTGAGAAAGGTGAACAGATCCTGAACCGCCTGCTGACAGGCGGAGCGAATGGTGGCGTCCGGATGGGTTTCGTTCAGCAGGTAAAGCGGCGAGAGCACGCGATCCATGACGAACCGCATCTCGTCTTTCAGCATCAGGCGCGCTTTGTCGGCGACATCCGTTTCGAGGATTCGGGCCTTCAATTGCAGTGCTTCGTCGCGCGCACGCTGGGCGGCCTCGGCAATCAAATCGGTCGTGATTTGGTCGAAGGGGATCGGTTCGCTTGGAACGCGAAAAAAGGGATTCATACAACCTCCGCAGTGGTGAAAAGGACGGTTTCGTTAAGTCGCCGCATTGTACCACTAACCGGACGTCGGCTCGGTCGATTCGTGATCCGGGTGTGAGGTTGGCGATGTCGGCGTGCCGATAAAAGCAAGACATTCAAAACATCAAGGTTTTAACACCGTGAACAAAGTCTTGATAGTGTTTGTCTTGATTCTGAATTAGTCTTACTATGGGTGCAGGATTCGCGTTGTTCCAAAGTTCACTCCCGGAGGAAGGGGAGTGGCGGCTAATGCGGGTTCGATTCTGAAAACGAGGGATTTTTTTACCACAGAGGCCGCGAAGGTCACGGAGGTCAAATGCCCTCCGGGTCTTGGAGGGGGCGTCCCAGATGGGGCAGGTCTGAGTACGCGGAGGTTTGCCTGGATCGAACTCGAGGGTGCGGAGGTTGTCGAAATCCGTTGGGTCACGGTCACCTTTCATTTGCGCCCTCGACCCTGCCGGACCCGAGGGCGCCGGAGGCTACCGTACTTCGTGTCGAACCTGAGTACGCGGAGGCTGCCGAATTCCGCTGGGTCAGGGTCACCATTTATTCACGATCTCAACCCCGTCGGGCCCGAGGGTGCAGAGGCTACCGAACTCCGTGTCGGACACGAGCACACAGACACTATCGGACTCCGCATTGAACCGGAACACGAGCAAAACAATATAAAGCAAAGCATTAGATATCAGTTTATTGGAACTTATTTCCAGGTTTAGGAGCCATTATCGATATTTTAAATCAGAAATCTGACATCTAATGATGTATTTGTATTCAAACCTTGTTTTTAAAGTTATTTATTCCTGTCTGTCGAAGTTATGGACGAGCCATGAGCGTCGAGGGATTGGGTTGTATGGCGACCAAGCCAGGAACGATGACCGACGGAGAACCATGATCAATCGGAGCAAGGCTACGTTCGGTCCGCCGATATCAGCAAGAGAGCCAGGATATGTTTCAACGACCAGAGTTTGATGATGCGATGATGCGCTGTTACGAGAAGCGCTGCTTCAATCTTGCGACGGCATCAATGGCAACGGGGGGATCCATTCCCCCTTTGCCGCAATTCCGTGGTTGCTGCCGCCTTGACCAGCAGGGCGGCAAGGGATCGTCATCATGTCTGCAAACGAAGGGGGGACCCATTCCTGATGTCGCCAGGGGGTCAATTCTAAATGTCGCTTGACATCGAACGGGGCCTGGTCTCGCATCCAAGACTCCAGATACCACTCACGAGAGGCGTCTGGTTTCGCATCGGTGAAACGGATCCTCGAAGTAACGAGACTCCACCCAACCTCAAACCCCAGCAGCCGACCAGGGCGGATGCTTCGAGACCAATGCGACAGCAGTCTCTGCGACCTCCGTGACCTTTGTGGTGGAAAAACCTGCTCACCGAAGCCGCAAACCCGCCGAGAAGACGACAACCCCCAAGAAGACACCCTGGCTGCCGAATCGGACACAATCGCGAGAAACAAGCCCGTTTTGAGTGAAAAATCGCGATGCCTCAATCGGTGACATCCTCATTTTGCAACTGAGCGGGAGTTTAAGCCCAACCCCTTGTACCTAAAGAGGTTGACAAGCAGCCACATAGGCGAGATCACAACGCGACACATGTAGCGGCCGAGCCATCCTTTCCGAAGCATCTTTTCCCTATAAGTCATATTATGTAAAGTTAACGATTGTTGCGAAGCTTCCCAGGAGCTGATTGCCGCGCTGGCAATTCTCTCCCTCGCGCTCTTCCAGTCGGGATTTTATTCGGAATCGGAATTCGACTGTCGCGTTTGCCCTCAATGTTTCCCGAACGCTTTTTGGAAAGCCGACCTGCCGTCCTCTCGGACGAGCCGGCCGTGGGAAAGCACGATTCTCTCGAAGTCCCATTCCAAGATCTTGGAAATGGATTGCTGGAACAGCACCCTGTCTTTGATCAGGGCTTTCTTCTCGATGGGTGCCCAACCGAACCGACCGTAGTTGCCCATCACCCTGAACAGCATGCGTGTCGTGATTGGACTCTCCTCACAGATGTGCAGCCCGATATCCGTCACGACCAATGTGCGGGTGGTCGCGTGAAAGAAGACGACCTCATTCAGCGTAGGACATCCACCCACGACATGGTGTGCCAATTCGGACGACCAAGGATACGCCTTGCCTTCCTCGAGAACCTCGTCGAATTCGATATCGGGTCGCTTGATGTCCAGACCTGGCGAACAGTAAAAACGGGCGTCGGGATATTGCGCCTTGTAGTCACCCACAAACAAATGGTGCCAACAGTTGGGTGCCGCCACGTGCCTGACCGAGCCTAGGGCTTCGAGGTCCTGCTTCAGTTTTTCCCCAAGTTTTATCGGTGAATGGACGAACAGGTCGCCTTGTCCCGTCAGGTCGATGACGGTCATGCGGGCGCCGATTTGCAAGCCAAAAAAACGGAACGGTTGGCGGCACGTCCAGATCCCTTCTTCGAACGGTTCCAGCAAGCCATAGGGACTCTCACTCATCTCACCCACCCTGTAACCACGATTGCCGGGGATGAGTATACCGAATGCCTCTCCCCTACACCACGGTCATCCAGGTGCATGTGACTTCCTCGATGGCGAATGCTTGGATCATATCCATCCCGATCGGCTGCTGCGTTCGCGGCTATCCTTCCAGGATTGGCCGCGGACGGTGCCCATCCAAGCATCCGGTTGACCGCGGACAGCGACCATCCAACTATCCGGTTGACCGCGAATGGTTCCCATCGAGGCATCTGGTTGGCCGCGGACGGTGCCTATCCCGACACAACGCAAGGCTGGGATGGGCCCGCCCCGGGTCGCGCTGAAGGTGCGACCGGACGTCCCTTTGGACCACCATTTATTAAAAACGCGTGCCGCAGGCGCGCCACCAGCAGGCGTCCTGAAGGGACGACACAGAACAGCGAAGGGTTAAGGAGGCAGCGCCGACGCAACCCTGGTTACCTGGGGTTCCCGCATCCAGCCCTGGAGGGGCGGCTCCGCGAAGGGTTCTTCGAATATGGCGCGAACTCCGCGGGTGGCCATCCGAACTTGGCGGGAATCCCCGCGGATGGCCTCGAACATGGCGGGAACCCGACGGAGGGCCATCCGAACATGGCGGGGACCCTACGGAGGGCCATCCGAACATGGCGGGAACCCGACGGAGGGCCATCCGAACATGGCGCGAACCTCGCGAGGCGCTTCGTAGTCCCGCCCCTTCAGGGCTGGGGTTCAGGCACTCCATAGAACCAGGGTTGCGTCGCCTCTGGCTCCTTAACCCTTCGCTGTAATGTATGACCCTTTCAGGGTCCCTGCTGGTGGCGCGCCTGCGGCCCGCGTTTTAAATAAGTTGTGGTCCAGGCATTCCGTTGGCCATCCCTCCAGGATTGGCCGCGAACGGTGCACATCCAAGCATCCGGTTGATCGTGGACAATGTCCATCACCGGAACGCCGGACCGCCTTCGCTGTAATGTATGACCCTTTCAGGGTCCCTGCTGGTGGCGCGCCTTCGGCACGCGTTTCAATCAAGTGATAATCCCAACAGAGGGCTGGCCATCCCTCCAGGATTGGCCGCGAACGGTGAACATCCGAGCATTTGGTCGATAGTGGAGGAATCGCATCCAGGCATCCGTTCGGCCATAAACCATAGCCGACTCATCCCATCTCAAAACCCAGCAACGATCCGAGGCGGAAACTCCAAGAACCAAGGCGCTTACGACCTCCGTGGCCTCCGCGACCTCCGTGGTAAAAATGAACCCTTCCCCCGCAAAACCATGCCGGGATTCGCTCTTCACTCCCCTCGCCTCGCTTCACTCCCCTCCCCGGGCCTGGGCCTTCAAATCGGAGAGCACCTGTTCCAGCGCTTCGATCATCTCGTCCGCCTCGACCTCGCTCTTCTTGAACTTCAGCGAAAAATTGAAGGTCTTGCCAGGCGATCGGTACTTGAACACGAACGGCTTGGGTTTGCTCTGCTTCTTCGCGACGCGACGTACCTCTTCCCTACTGGCACCGTTCGCGATCCGCTCGATCATGGCCAACTGCTCCTCGAGCGTGTCGAGCCGGGCCACGCCCAGCAACATGGTCTTGGCCGTGATGTCGGCCTCCATGGCGGCCTCGCGAACTTCGGGCGCCAAGGTGGCCAGCGTCAGGATTTCGGTGACCGAGGAGCGGCTTTTCCCGATCCGGCGGGCGATGTGATCGTGGGTGTAATTGAACTTCTTCAACAGGACCTGCAACCCGTCCGCTTCTTCGAAGGGATGGAGGTCCTTGCGCTGCAGGTTCTCCACCAGCGCAATTTCGAGGATCTGGTTCTCGTCCAGGTTCTTGATGATACAGGGCACCATCTCCAACCCGGCGGCGGTGCTCGCGTGGTAGCGTCGCTCCCCGGAAATGATGCGGTATTCGCGCCCTTCCTTGTTCACCAACAAGGGTTCCAGCACGCCCTGCTCCTTGATGGACAACGTCAACGATTCCAGATCGCCCATGTCCTTTCGGGGCTGGTCCGGGTTCGGGCTGATTTGGCTCAGAGGAAGGTGGCGACCCACCACGCCTCCATCGCGTTCCGTCACCAGGTTGTCCACGTAGTGGGCACTGTGCCGCATTTTCTTGGTGGTCGGCAAGCCTCTTCTAGCTGACACGCTTGAGCACCTCCTCGCTTAGGTTCTGGTATTGAAGGGCGCCGGTACTGCGCGGCGCAAAAGTGAAAATGGACTCTTTGTAGGCGGGCGACTCTTCCAGGCGCACGTTGCGGGTGATGACCGTCTGGAACACCTTGGCGCCGAATACCTCGCGAATCTGGCCGAGAATATCGCGGCCCAGCACGGTACGCTTGTCGTACATGGTCACCAGCACACCCAAAATCTCGAGTCCCGGATTCGTGCGTTTCTTGATTTTCTCCACCGTATCCAGCAGGTCGTCGGTCCCCTCCATGGCGAAGTAGGACGACTGAATCGGCACGACCAAATGGGTGCTGGCGACCAGTGCGTTGACGGTCAACAGACCCAGGGTCGGCGGTGTATCGATGAAGACGAAATCGAAATCGTTGGCGACCGAATCCAGCACGTCCTTGAGTCGATAGGGTGCTTCCAATTCGCCTTGGAGCTGCTGTTCGACGCGGGCCAGGCCGATGCTGGCCGGGGCGATCCAAAGGTTTTCGGTCTGCGTCTCGTGAATGGCGGCCTCGGCATCGCTCTCGGGATGGAGAAGCCAGTCGTAGGTAGAGCGTTCGGCCGGCTCACTCAAAAACGACATGCTGCTGTTGGCCTGCGGGTCCAAATCGATGAGCAGCACTTTCTTGCCGGCGAAACCCATGGCAGAAGCTAAGTTGATGGCAGTCGTGGTCTTACCGACGCCGCCTTTCTGGTTCGCAATGGAGATGATCATCATATGTACCTAACCGATTCATGGTTTTTTAGGGTTGGGTCTCCTGAAATCAGGAGCCATTTTAGCCCATCGTTTCGGGCGATGCCAGGGAACAAAACGGCGTGAACGCGGGTGAAAGACGCAAAGCCATGCCTCACAGGCGTTGCGGGTTGTCATTTTTTTGTGAGGGTGAGATCGACAAACCTGGACGATTCACGACCGCGCCCACCGGTCGACGGGGCCTCGGCCGCGAACGCAACCCGAGCCTGCCCCTTGGGGAGCCGGCGCACCCAAGTCACCCGCGCGACAACCTGCCACCCGTAACTCCAAATGGGAGAAAGTCGGCATGCCGACATGGGCGATTCAGGCGGTGGCGATCTCCACCGGCACTTGTTCGGCCAGGTGCTTCACCTGGTGGTCCGTCAACTTGCCGCGCAGGGTGTGCAGGCCGGTGTCGACGATGTCGACGTTGACCGGCTGCCCGTAAAAGCGCTCGGGGTTGCCGATTTCGGACTCGACGTGCACGAGAATGTTGTCCCGGGTCCGGCCCGCGATGGGATAGCGATCCCCTGGCTTGACGGTGTCGACGAGGATGTTGGCGGCCTTGCCGACGCGGGCATCCATCAGTTCTTTTTGCACTTCGGCCTGGTGCTGTTGAAGAATCTTCAACCGGTACTGCTTCTCTTTCAGCGGTACGGGGTCCCCGTGTTTGACCGCTCCGGTTCCTGGCCGTTCGGAGTAGGAAAAGGAGAAGATGCGGTCGTAGCCCACTTCGTCCAACAGCGTCACGGTATCCCAGAACTCGTGCTCCTTCTCGCCGGGAAAGCCGACGATGAAGTCGGAGGTCAGGCTGAACGGCACGCCGTCGAGCACCTCGCGAATCATGGCCACTTTGTCGAGGTACAGCTCGCGCGTATACTCACGGCCCATGCGCTTGAGGATGCGGCTGTTGCCGGACTGGGCCGGCAGGTGGATGTTGGTGGCGACCTTGGGGCAGTCGCGAATGGCCTCGATCACTTCGCGATCGAAGTCCTTGGGGTGCGGCGAGACGTAGCGAATGACCTCGATCCCCGAAATATCGTTCAGCGCGCGCAGCAGGTACGCGAAATTGACGGAGCTGAAATAGGAGTTGACGTTCTGACCCAGCAGCTCGATCTCCTTGTAACCGGAATCGGCCAAGCGGGCGACTTCGTCGCGGATGTCCTGCCAGGGGCGGCTGCGCTCGCGACCGCGGGTGAAGGGCACGATGCAGTAGGTGCAGTAATTGTCGCAGCCTTCCATGATGGTGACGCGGCCGCGCAGGCTGGAGCTGCGCTTGGGCAGGCTGGCGGGGAACAGGTGGTTCTTGGGATCCTTGTGGGTGTCCACCTGGCGCCCCTGGTGGCCGTGGATGCCGTCGATCATGTCCGGCAGTTTTTTGAGGGCCTGGGTGCCCAGGACCAGGTCCACATAGGGGGCGCGATCGAAGATATGGCCGCCGTTCTGTTGGGCCACACAGCCGGCGACGCCGATCAGCATGTCGCCGTCGCGCTGTTCCTTGACCTTTTTCAATACGCCGAGGCGAGAGAAGACTTTTTCTTCGGCTTTCTCGCGAATGGTGCAGGTGTTGAGCAGGTAGACATCGGCCTGGTCGACTTCAGAGGTGGGCTCGTACCCCATTTCCGAGAGGATGCCGGCCATTTTCTCCGTGTCGTGCTCGTTCATCTGGCAGCCCCAGGTTTCGATGAAGTAGTGCTTTTTGGTCATGGTCTTGTCCCTAAGAAATGAAGTCGTGCGGCCGGTCACGGAGCGCGGCGCAACTGACAGTTATATCGCGAAAGGCTCGACCCCGCAAGCGACGATGTCGGCGTGCCGACATCGAGCGATCGGGTGCCGGCGGAGGTGCAGGAGGTGCGCGCGGACATCGCGATGAACAACCCCCTGCCCGGGTCACGCCGGAGGTGTGAGTGGACGTTGCCGGGCTGGTAGCGATACTCTGGGACGTGGTTTGGGATGGTCATTGGCCGTGATCGAACGGATGCGTGGATGCTCTCCGTTGCGGTCAACCGAATGCTTGGATGCATTCGGTTGGCCGCGATGGTGCCCATCCCAGCATACCGCATGGTTGGGATGGGCACCTGCTCCGGGTCGCGTTGACGGTGCGACCGGACGTCCCTCGGGATAGGCACCTGCTCCGGGTCGCGCTGAAGGTGCGACCGGACGTCACCCGGGACCACAACTTATTTAAAACGCGCGCCTTGGCGCGCCACCAGCAGGGACCCTGTAAGGGTCACACAATACAGCGAAGGGTGAGGTGCCGTAGAGGCACCGTAACCCTGGTTGCCTGGGGTTCCCGCATCCAGCCCTGAAGGGGCGGCTCCGCGAAAGGTTCTCGGACATGACGGGAACCCCGCGTGGGTCATCCGATTATGACGGGAACCCTGGGAGATCCGGTCCTGACGGGAACTCCGCGAGGGCCATCCGAACTTGGCGGGAACTCCGCGAGGCGCTTCGTAGTCCCGCCCCGTTGGGGCTGGGGTTCGGGAACTACCGAGGACCAGGGTTGCGTCGTCGTTCCGACTCCTTAACCGGACCGCCGGACCGCCTCCGCTGTATGGTGCCGTCCCTTCAGGACGTCCGGTCGCACCTTCAGCGCGACCCGGGTCGAACCCATCCCAACGATGCGTCTTTCGGGATGCCCGTTATGCTTGGTCACCCGAATGCTTGGAAGCTCTCCGTTGGTGGCAATCCCTCGTGGATGGCCGCCAATGGAACACATCCCATCAAGAGTCAACACGGACAGAGACGCGGGTGGCCTAAACCGCCTGCCCGATGTCGGCATGCCGACATTGGGTTTCCCGCCGGCATCACGACGGCTCTATCCCAACAGATCCGCAATCCGGTTTTGGGAATTGAGGGCTTCGCTCTCGATCAGGTCGCTTCGTTTGAAGTGAGTGGCTTCGATTGGTTCACCAAGCTGGTGAACCTACAGGCCGTTCGTCGCTCTTTGGATGCGGGGACTTCTGACGGCTCGGCTTCGGACTGGGATGTCGGGCCGGCGGCCCAACCTACCGGCAGTTCGTCGCTCTTTGGATGCGGGGACTTCTGACAGTTGGGCTTCGGACTGGGATGTCGGGCCAGCGGCCCAACCTACCGGCAGTTCGTCGCTCTTTGGATGCGGGGACTTCTGACGGTTCGGCTTCGAGGGACGGCTTCCGACGCCAATGTCGGCATGCCGACATTGGCGTCAGTAGCGCAACAGCATCTTTATTTTTCCGTTTTCCTGGGTGAACCGCGACAGGGCACTGCCCGGCTCCACGTTCAACGACTGGGGTTTGATCACGGTCTTGTACTTGCCGTCCACCTGCACTTCGAAATAGACCTGGCACTCGCCAGGACTGCCCTTCAGCTCCTGGTGCAGTCGCGACAACAGGCCCGCGTCCACCTCGCTGGCGTCGAATTGGAACACGCAGGATCGTACCCGTTTGGCCTCCCACTCGGTCAGCTCCCAGGCCTCCTGCAACTGCACGCTCGGTTTGTCGTTGCGGAAGTCCACCCGGCCCTTGATCACCAGCAGCGCCTCGTCCGCCAGCAGGTGCTTGAACTTTTCATAGCTCTTGGGGAACACGACCACGTCCGCCACGCCATAGAAATCTTCCAGCGTCAGGAAGGCCATCATGTCGCCCTTTTGAGTCGTGATCTTGCGGACCGACTGCACCAGGCCGCCGATGATGACCTCGTTGCCCGCCGCCGTCTTTTCCAGGTCCCGCGTGTACCCGGTCGCGTGTTTCTTGAACAGCTTTCGGTAGGCCTCCAGCGGGTGGCCCGAGAGGTAGAACCCCAGGGTCTCCTTCTCGAAGTCCAACTTTTCCTTGTCCGGCCACTCGTGCTCGCCGAATTTGACGTAACACCGCTCCCCTACGTCTTCACCGAACAAGTTGTCCTGGCCGCCCTTGGCTTCCTTCTGGATCTGTTGGCCCCAGCCGTGCAAATCCTCGATGGCGTCGAACATGGCCCGCCGCGGCAGCTCCATGAAGTCGAACGCGCCGGATTTCACCAAAACTTCGATCACCTTTTTGTTGACCTTGCGCAGGTCCACTTTTTCGAAGAAGTCCACCAGCGAGTCGATGCTCTCCTCCCGCTTGACCTCCATGATCGACTCGAGCGCGTTGTCGCCCAGGCCCTTGATCGCACTCAACGCAAAGCGGATGTTGTTTCCCTCGCAACTGAACTTGTCGCGCGAGCGACGAATGTCCGGCGGCAGCATTTTGATGCCCATCTGCCGCAACTTTTCCACGTAGTTGACTACCTTGTCCGTGTTGTCTTTATCGAGCGTCAGCAAGGCGGCCATGAACTGGACCGGATAGTTGGCTTTCAGGAAGGCCGTTTGATAGGCCACCAGGGCGTAGGCCGCCGAGTGCGATTTGTTGAAGCCGTACTTGGCGAACTCGGCCATCTTGTCGAACAGGCCACCGCACACGTCCTCCGGGTACCCCTTTTTACTGGCGCCCTCCAGGAACTCCAACTTCTTTTGGGCCATGACCTCGGCCTTCTTCTTACCCATGGCGCGGCGCAACAGGTCCGCGCCGCCCAGGGTGAAGCCGCCCACGACCTGGGCGACCCGCATGACCTGCTCCTGGTACAGGATAACGCCGTAGGTCTCTTCGAGGATGTCTTCCAGGACGGGGAGCTCGTAATGGGCTTCGGCTCCGTGGGCACCCTCGATGAAGGTGTCGACCATGCCCGATCCCAGCGGACCTGGCCGGTAGAGCGCGTTGAGGGCGATGAAATCCTCGAAGCGTTTGGGTCCCAGGCGGATCAGCAGGTTTTTCATTCCGTCGGATTCAAACTGGAACACCCCGTCCGTTTCGCCTTTGCAAAACAGCTCGTAGGTTTTGGGATCGTCGAAGCTGGTGATCGTGTTCAGGTCCACCTCTTCACCGGTGGTCTCCTTGATGTTGGCCAGCGCGGTGGAAATCACCGTCAGGGTCTTCAGGCCCAGGAAGTCCATCTTCAGCAGGCCGATCTGCTCGGCCTCGTCCTTGGCGTACTGAAGGCTGATGGTGCCCTTCTTCGGATCCTTGTAGATCGGGCCCCAGTTGGTCACGTCGCCAGGGGCGATGATGACCCCGGCCGCGTGCACCCCCGTGTTGCGGCTGAGGCCCTCCACCTTGATACTCAGGTCGATCAGTTCCCGGATCCGGTCGTCCTTCTCGTATTCCTCGTGAAATTCCGGGCTTTGGTCCAACGCCTTGGGTAGGGTGATGCCCAGGTCTTCCGGTACCAGCTTGGCGATTCGGTTCGTTTCCTGCGGCGAGAACCGCAGCGTACGCCCCACGTCCTTGATGGCCATGCGGGCCTTCATGGTACCGTAAGTGACGATCTGACAGACGTTTTCACGCCCGTACTTCTCCGTCACGTAGTCGATGACTTCGCCACGCCGGTCCTGGCAGAAGTCGATATCGACATCCGGCATGGTGACCCGCTCTTTGTTGAGGAAGCGTTCGAACAGGAGATCGTACTGCAAGGGGTCGATATCGGTGATTTCCAGCGAGTAGGCGACCAGGGAGCCGGCCGCCGAACCGCGGCCCGGACCCACCGGCACGCCCATTTCCTTGCCTTTGCGGATGAAGTCCCAGACGATCAAGAAGTAGCCGGGAAATCCCATGTCGTTGATGACCTGGATTTCTTCCTTGATGCGCTCGTAGTATTCCGGCCACTCCTTGCGCAGCACGCCCTTGTCCTTCATTGGTTCCAGCACGGTGCGGCGGCGGTTCTCGAAGCCTTCCAGGCTGACGTGCTCCAGGTAGGTTTCCAGCGTGTGGTTTTCGGGAATGTCGAAAAGCGGGAGCTGGTATTCCTCCATCAACTTGAACTCGATCATGTCGGCGATTTTGACCGTGTTCTCGACCGCTTTTTCGTACCCCTTGAAGATCTCGTACATCTGCTCCGGGGTCTTGAAATAGTATTCGTTGTTGGGGAAGCGCCACCGGCTGTCGTCGTCGCGGAACGCGTTGGACTGAATACACAACAGAACGTCGTGCACCTCGGCATCGGGTTGTTCCAGATAGTGCACGTCGTTGGCCGCGACACATCCCACGCCCAGCTTTTCCGCCATCCCGGCCAGGACCGGAATCATCTGGATTTCCTCGTCCTGAAAATGATTTTCCAGCTCGATGAAGAAATGCTCCGGCCCGAACAGATCGCGCAGGCGCTTGGCGTAGGCGAAGGCCTCGTCGTAGCGGTTGGCTTTCAGGTGCTGGGGGATGTAGGCACCCAGGTCGCCCGAAAGGCAGATCAAGCCCTCGTGGTACTTTTCCAAGAGTTCCCAATCCACGCGCGGCTTGTAGTAAAAACCTTCCGTGTAACTGGTCGACACCAGCTTGCAGAGGTTCTGGTAGCCCGTCTGGTTCTTGGCGAGCAGGATCAGGTGGAAGCTCTCGCGCATCCCGCCGCGATCCGCTTTCGAGCGTTTGATCTTTTCGTGCCGCGAGGATTCCGTGAGGTTCACCTGACAGCCGAGGATCGCCTTGATCCCCGCCTTCCGACACTCGTTGTAGTGGCGGATGGCGCCGAACATGTTGCCGTAGTCCGTGTTGGCCAGGGCGGTCATGCCCAGCTCCTTGGCCTTGGCAACCAACTGCGGGATTCGGCAGGAGGCGTTCAACAACGAATATTCGGTGTGAACGTGCAGGTGAACAAAAGAACTCATCAAACAACCTCTTTATAATCAATTGATTACGTAAAATTGCAAATGTCGGGAGAATCCGACGTCGAGCCATTGCGGCCAGGGGTGGCAGAGCGCGTCATTCGTTGGTCTCGCGGCTCCGAGACCCTTCCCTGTCGAACCTGTGGCTCTTGATGTTGATGTACTATAGCCCGCCGCATGGGCTCGCGCCAAACGTTTCGGGCGCCCCTGCGGAGACCATCCGATCGCCGTGCGATCGGGCTCGGAGCGGTTTATATAACCCTTTTATTTCAAGAATATGGACTATTTTAGGTTGATTTCACCCAAAAAGCGGTCGTTGTTCCGCCAGTTCTCGCTGACCTTGACGAACAGGTCCAACTCCACCGGTTTTTTCAAGAGTTCGTGCAGGGAACGTTGTGCGCCCCGGCGGATTTTGCTGATCATGGAGCCCTGTTGGCCCAGGACGATGCGCCGCTGGCTGGCTTTTTCGATGTAGATGACCGCGCCGATTTCGTACGTCTCACGCGCTTCGTCGTATTGAAAAGATTCGATGGCGACGGCCGCGGCGTGCGGAAGTTCTTCGCGTGTGTAGTGCAGGATCTTTTCCCGAATCAGTTCCTGCGCCATGAACCGAATGGGTTGATCGGTCAGCATGTCGTCCTGGAACAGGAATTCGCCCTCCGGTAGATAGGAGGCGATGATCGACATCAAATGATCGCGGTTGTCACCGGTCTTGGCCGAAATCGGAATCAATTCTTTCGGTTGGAATTCCTTGTGGATCGTGTCCAGGGTCGGCAAGACTTTCGACTTGTTGACCAGGTCCATTTTGTTGGCGACCACGATGATCGGGATATCGAGTTTGCCCAGCATCTCGTGGACGAAGCGATCGCCTGAACCAAGAGGTACCGAAACATCGATGAAATGGAGGATCAGGTCGGCGTCGCCGACGCCTTGGTTGACCAGGCGCATCATCACGCGGTTCATGGCGTGATTCGGTTTGTGGATGCCTGGCAGATCGAAAAACCCGATTTGGAGATCGTCGCCGTGGTAGACGCCAAGGATGCGGTTCCGCGTGGTTTGGGGTTTGTCGGACACAATGCTGACTTTTTCGCCCAACACAGCATTGAGAAAAGTGGATTTGCCGGCGTTCGGGCGGCCGGCAAGCGCGATGTAACCGCATCGTTTGGTCAAAGAATCCTCCCTGAGAAAGGCACCGAAAAGCCATGCGAGGCTTCCGGAGCGAACCCATCCGGCCGCGCCCGAGATGACGATGCGCGGTGTAGGGTCGAAAACCGATGAGGCAACGCCATCGGCTTCCGCATCATACACGATCGACGGTATCGGCGCATCAACCAACCCGTGTATGCTGGGATGGGTACCATCGCGGTCAACCGAATGCTCGATTGTTCACCGTACGCGGCCAATCCTGAAGGGATGGCCGGCCGTATGTTTGGACCACCATACATAAAAACGCGTGCCGTAGGCACGCCACCAGCGGGCGTCCTGAAGGGACGACACAGTACAGCGAAGGGTGAGGTGCCGTAGAGGCACCGTAACCCTGGTTGTTGGGGGTTCCCGAACCCCAGCCCCAACGGGGCGGAACGATGCGAGCCGTCGCGGAGTTTGCGTCAAGTTCGGACGGCCCAATGCGGAGTTTCCGTCACCTCCGCGGAGTCCATCGCAAAGTTTGCGTTAGTGCGAAAAGCCCTCGCGGAGCCGCCCTTCCAGGGCTCAGGGCTGGATGCTCGAAATAAATCGAAAAATCGGAAGCACGACGCACGAGCCTCCGAACCATTGCATTCAGAATGCGTTACCGAATCACTCTTCGGCCGGCTTGTCTTCGGTTTCTTGCTCTTTTGCCGCAGGGGTTTCCGCCTCCGCGAGACGAAACACGCGCTTGAACGTCAGTTGACCTTTTTGAACCAGGAGGTTCAGGCCGGCACGAATGACCGGTTCCGGGACATCCAGCGCCTCGGCCAACACCTGAGCCTCGATTTCGAAATGGTCCGCTTCCGCCTGTTTGGCCCGCAAAGTCTCGAGCAGGCGTTCGAGCAATTCCGCCGGTACCTCTTCCCTGCCCTGGGCGCGCTTCCCGGGTCTGACAAATTGTTCATGCGCAATCTCTTCAGGAAGAAAAATCTGACTTTTCTCAGGGTGTTTATGTGAATAAACATAACCCACACCATGACCTAAATCTTTGGCTCCCTTGTAGTGGCTGTCGCGCAAATGAGGCGGTATGGGATCCAGTCTTCGGTTGCGAATCAGGGTTGCCGCTTTGCCCAAAGCTTCCACCGCTTCGTTGGACTTGGGCGCCCGAGCCACGTACAACGCGGCCTGAGCCAGCGGAATACGCCCTTCGGGCAGGCCCAGGACCTGTACCGCACGAAAGGCGTGACCGGCAACCACCAAGGCCTGGGGGTCCGCGTTGCCCACATCCTCGGCTGCGGTCACCAACAGGCGACGGGCGACAAACAAAGGATCTTCGCCGCTTTCCAGAAAACGGACCAGGTAATAGATCGCCGCGTTGGCATCCGATCCTCGCAGGGATTTTTGAAACGCACTCGCCAGATCGTAGTGATTGTCACCTTTGCGATCGCCGGATACCTGGGTTTGCCTGAGGCACAGGGTGACATGATCGAGCGTGATGATCTCGTCGGTGGCCCGAGCGATCATCGACGCGCTCTCCAAAACGGTGAAAGCCAGCCGTAAATCGCCCCCGGTCCGCGTCGCAACCCACTGGAGGGCTTCGGGGTCGGCTTCCAGGCCAAGGGCCGCTACGGCGCCCTGCATGCCTTCGAGAATCGTGTCCGGACCTAGGGGCTCGAGTTGAATGAGCTGCACGCGGGACCGCAACGCCTGATTCAGGCTGAAGTAGGGGTTTTCGGTGGTGGACCCGGCCAGCACGAAGGTGCCGGCTTCCAGGATAGGCAACAGTACGTCCTGCTGACCCTTGTTCAGGCGATGAATTTCATCGATAAAAACCAGGGTTCGGCGCTCGTATTGTTGCCAGCCGTTGCGCGCCTCGGCCGCCAACTCGCGAATATCCTTGACCGATGCCGAGGAAGCGTTGATCGAACGCCCCTCCCAATCCAACAGCGAAGCCAGAAGCCGGCTCATGGTGGTCTTGCCGGTGCCGGGTGGCCCCCAAAACACGATGTGGGGCATGGTTCCCCGTGCCAGAAAGGCTTCGAGCATGGAAACCGCACGCGACTGACCCAGGACCTGATCCAGAGATTTGGGGCGCAGGCGCTCCGCTAACGGCGCGGGCGGCGTGGATTCGCCAAACAGGCTCACGGATCGACTCGCTCACAACCTCGCATATCCGGCTTTACTTCGAAGACTTGGAGGTTGTTTTCCAAAGCGGTGCTTTTTATTTCGTCGAGATCGTAATCGGGACCGTAGGCCAGCATGCAACCACCGCCCCCGGCGCCACAAGCCTTGCAGGCGAGCGCATCTTTGAAGCGTGTCGCGAATGCGGCCATATCCTCGGTCAGGATCTGTGGGCACAGCTCCTGGCGGAGCGCGGCTTCGCGCTGCATGCAGGCAAAGAAATCGCGAGCGTCGCCCGACAGGAGAACCGATTCCAGATCGTGCGCATTGTCGGCCAATGCGTGCAGGGTGCGCAGCGTTCGCGCCTCGCCTTCGCAGGCCGCCTTGACCACCGCCCAATTGTTGATCCCCGAGTGATGCTGAATCGGCGAATAGGCCAGGATCAAAGGGCGTTCCGTGAGGAATGCGGGCACGGGGAGCGCCTGACGGGTAGGCATCCCCAATTCATAACTGATCGAACTCAAACCGCCGTGAATGGCGCCGATGGCGTCCTGGGTCCCGGCAGGCTTACCCAGCAGGCGGTGTTCTAGAACAGTCACCCACTTCAAGACTTTATGTTTATCGAACGAATGGTCGTTTTCAAGACTTTGGACGAGGTTGACCAGCGCCACGAGCAGGCTCGAACTGCCCCCCAAGCCGGAGGCCCTGGGAATATCGCTGGTCACGCGGAGGCCGAGAGCCTCCGGCGCCCCGAAATAGGCAAAGGCCTTCTCGTACAGCGGCATGCTGGCAAAAGGTTGCGGTTTGCCTTCGTCGAGGGCGACCCCTTCCCATTCACGCGTGGCTTCGATGGTCACGCGTAAATCGATGGCGAGGTTCAAGGTCTTGGCGTGTTCGACCAAAAAACACAAAGGGGGAACATCCAGCGTTCCCCCGGCGAGATCGATGCGCGCAGGTGCGCTGAACTTCATAGATCCAAAGCTCCGGAACAAAAGGATTTGGCGTAGGTGTAAAACATGCGGGCCCCTACTTCGAGCGCCGCTTCGGAGGGTTTGTAATGCGGCGAGTGAATGTTGGCGCATTCATCCTGGTCGCACACGCCCAAAAAGAAGTAGACGCCGGGGATTTTCTCGGCGTAGTAGGCGAAGTCTTCGGCGGCGAGAACCGGCTGGACCGGTGTGGTCTGGAACCCCGAATCTTGAAGCGCGGCAACCGCGTGTCGGGTCCACTTTGGGTGATTCTGCGTCGAGGGGCACATGGTCTCGTTTTCGAACTTGTACTCGGCGCCGTGTGCTTCGGTGATGCCGGCGATGATTTGATCCAGAAGCTGGGGAATGCGATCTCCCGTCTCCACGTCGAGTGTGCGAATGGTGCCACTCAGGCGTGCCTCGTCGGGAATGATGTTGAAGCGCTGGCCGGCGAGGAATTCACCGAACGAGACCACGACGGGATCGCGCGAGTCGGTACGGCGACTGACGATGCTCTGGGCCTGGGTCACGATCGCCGAGGCGATGTAGATGGGATCGATACCCGCTTCAGGGGTGGAGCCATGGGCCTGCTTGCCGCGCACGGTGAGGAAGAACCGATCGGCGCGAGCCATGATGCCGCCCGAACGATAGCCGACATGGCCCACGGGGAGATTGCCCATGGTGTGCAATCCGAAGATAACGTCGGGGACGGGGTCGCTGAGTGCGCCGTCGGCGATCATCAGCGAGGCGCCTCCCTCCTCGCCCGGTGGCGGGCCCTCTTCGGCGGGCTGAAACAGAAAGACGAAGGTACCGGTGAGGTCCGGATCGTTTTTGATGGACAGCATGGCGCCGAACAGGATGGCGGTGTGCATGTCGTGACCGCAGGCGTGCATCACGCCTTCGTTCTGCGAGGAAAAGGGCAAACCGGTCTGCTCGGTCACGGGCAGGGCGTCGATATCCGCGCGGAAGGCCAGCGTCCGCCCCGGTTTCCCTGTGTCGTACACGACCCTCAATCCGGTTTTCGCGTGGACCGTGATCCGATCGAAGCCGGCGGCAGCGATCTTTTCTTTCAAATACGCTTGCGTCTCGAACTCGCGATTACTGAGTTCCGGGTGGCGGTGGAGGTGCCGTCTCACGGCCAACATTTCCTCCTGGACTGACCGATCGATGGTCAGGTCGGCGCCCAGGACTACAAACCAACACATTAACCCAATCAACAATGGATAACTCCGACGCTTCGTGGCGCATGGTAGATACCGTTTTCGGACGTATTGCCGGTTGGCAATCTAACACGATTCTCGCTTCATTGCGAGAGGTTATCGCGCCGCGGCAATCTTACGGTGTCGCGCATGATTCGGCGTGGTTTTCGGTTCGGATCGGGCGCGCTTCAAACTGAAAAAGTTCACCACAGAGTCGCCGGCCACCGGGTTTCAAGTGGGTAACTAATCGAAGCGAATCGTTTGGGAGTTCCCGCATTTGTGAGAGGGGCGTCGTTGCAGTAAGTGCCGGGCCATACCGGCCGTACCCACCCAGGGCGCCGGGCCGACATTCATTGACGAACTCCCCGAACATCCGCCCTTTTAGGTTTATCTTCAGGTTTTACATTATATAGAGCCAGGAACCAGGGGGCATCCACAGCTCGATTTCGAGACAGAAACAGCGCACCTGGGTTCTGGCGAAGGGCCATGGGTCGTTCATCCGAAAAAATCAGCAGGAACCCATGAACATCGGAACCCAGGAAAGGATCCGCATTTGATGACACACCATGGTCCTGCTTTTCCTGGTTTCCATCATTCCAGCCTTCCTGATCAAGATTTGACGACGGCAAGACCCAGCTCAGGTAGAATGCACCACTTTGTTACATAAGAGCCAGGAACCAGGGGGCATCCCCAGCTCGATTTCGAGAAAGAAACACCTCACTCGGTTTCAGCGAAGGGCCATGGGCCATTTGTCGAAAAATTAAACCTGGAACCCATGAATATCGGAAATCAGGAAAGAAACATCATGTAGGCTGCAGACGACGAAGTTCTTCTCCTGGTTTTTGAATTTCCTGGTTTCTTGATTTTCGTCGACGGCAAGACGGATCCCCGGTCGAGAACCAATTCAGTCTTCTGCGGTGTCCGGGCGCGTTTCCCGGTCGCCGGCATCGGTCAAACGGAAGACGCCCCATTGAAGCCGTTCGACCTTGTCGGTCTTGTTGGCCAGGTCGCGCACGATCTGACCCAAGTGGTTCATGTCGGCCTCGGGAAACAGCTCTCGATAACAACGGGTGATGTCGTCCAGGCGTGGGTTTTCGATACCGCGCCGCTTGAGCGTGGCGAGCGTGTCCAGCACAAGCTGTCTGCGATTGACCTGACCTCGATAAGTGCGCCGCTGGGTGCCCGCTCGCTGAGGCGTGACCTTGGGCGTGGGGTTCTCGTTGCCCGGTGCCGTCGGGGTGCGAGGTGCCGATTTCTCGGCTGGCGGCTTCGTTTCGGTCGTCGCCTCGGAACGGGGCTGCACGGACGGAGGCTCGGCGCGCGTCACTGCCGGCGTCAGATCCTGTCCCTGCCGAGCGAGCAGCATCAACAGCCTGGCGCATTCCTCCGCACCAGCCTCGATTTCAAGATTGGGAATGTGATCGTAGGCGATCTTGATCTTCATGCCCGCATGGTACCTGTTTTTGTATTGAAGATCAAGATCCGAGAGGGTTAACGAAATCAGATACTAAGACTTGTGCATCAACTGATTGTCTTAATCAAGCCTGCGTCTTGTTTTTGTCTCAGATCTATTGTCTTGAAATCAACACAGAGCAAACCCCATCACTCCGAATGAACCGTCTCCCCCGCGAAACCCACCCGGAAACGTAAATCGGATCACCACAGTGATTGCCAGCATTCGGACTTTCATGTAACATATTCATTTTCTCGGACTTTTCATCTTCTTGTCTCCCTCCCCTCCCCCGGAGATGTGGTCGCACATGCGCCCTTCCCGCCCTGTTCGCCTTTGGAGCCCTTCCATCCGGTTGGGATTCCTTCGCTTAATAAAATTCCATCCACGATTGCGTATTCATCCATGAAACTCTTACAACTTTTCCGAAAGGAAGCTGACTCCTCCGGAACGCCGCTCATCGTCATGACCATTCTCTCCGGTCTCGCCAACGCCGGCATTCTCGCGGTCATCAACTCCGCCGCCGATCAGGCGCTCGATAGCGGTGCGGCCAGCTTCCGCATGCTCGCGATTTTCCTGCTTGCCATCTGCGTCTTCTTCATTTCGAAGAAATATGCGCTGTTGGAAACGGCCGTGTTGGTCCAGAAGGTGATCGAGAACATTCGCGCCCGCATCATCAATAAAATTAGAGCCGCCGATCTGCGTACGATCGAAACCCTGGGCGAAAGCGAGATCTACAACCGACTGACGCAGGACGCCCAAACGATCTCCAGCGGAGCGCCCATGATCGTGAACGCGCTGCAGTCGGCGGTCATGCTTTTCTTCTGCGTGCTCTACCTGATCGCCCTCTCGAAGTTGGCCTTTCTGATCACGGTGGGCATGATCGTGGCCGCGATCTTCGTCTACTTTTCCAACCAACGCGAGGTGACGCGCAACATCGCGTTGGCGACCGATCAGGAGACGGAATTTTTTTCTTCGCTGAACAACGTCCTTCAAGGCTCCAAGGAACTCAAGGTCAACCAGAGCCGCAACGACGATCTGTACAATAATTACGTGCTTCGCATTCTCTCCAAGACGAAGGACCTGAAGATCGTCTCGGAAAAACTGCTGCTCTCCAATTTCATGTTCACCCAGGCGTTCTACTACGTGTTGCTGGCCGTGATCGTGTTCTTGCTTCCCAAGTTGGGGCACATCAGCGGAGATGTCATCACCAAGACGACGGCGGCCATACTGTTCATCGTCGGTCCCCTGGAAATGCTGGTCGCCGCGATTCCCAGCCTGGCCAGAACCAACGTCTCGATCGACAACATCGAGGACCTGGAACGGAAACTCGACAAGTACACCCGCCGCGACGCGCCGGTGGAGCAACACGTCACCGAACGGCTGGCACGTTTCGAAACGATCGATCTGTGCAATCTCGTCTTCAGCTATGGCCACCAGAAGGGGCGCGACACCTTCACCCTCGGCCCGGTGGATCTGACGATCCACGCCGGCGAGGTGCTGTTCATCATCGGCGGTAATGGCAGCGGGAAATCCACGGTGATGAAGCTGCTGACGGGGCTGTACTACCCCGATTCCGGCTCGGTCCTCGTCGATGGCGAACCCATCGACGAGAACAACTACCAATCCTACCGGGAACTGTTCTCCATCATCTTTACCGATTTCCACCTGTTCGATCGCTTCTACGGCCTGCAGGACGTGGAACCCCAACTGATTCACAATTTCATCAAGGAAATGCAGCTTTCGGGCGTGGTAGGCTACAAGTCCGGTCGCTTCACCAACCTGGATCTCTCCACGGGCCAACGCAAACGCTTGGCGATGATCAACTCGTTCCTCGAGGACAAGCCGGTCTGCATCTTCGACGAGTGGGCCGCGGACCAGGATCCGGGGTTCCGCCGTCACTTCTACGAGCACATGCTGCCCAAACTCAAACGCGAAGGGAAAACGATCGTGGCGGTGACCCACGACGATCACTACTTCCACTGTGCGGATCGCGTGTTGAAGATGGACATGGGTAAGTTCGTGCTGTACCAGCCGGAACAGGCCGAAGTGCCCTTGACCCGTCACAAGGTCAAATCGAGAAGAATGATTCCCATCGTCAGATCCATGACCCGAAAGAAAGTAGCGCCATGAAATCGAAAAAAGACACCTCACCCCAAGACGCCGAACCTCGCAAGGACGAACCGGGTTCCGAACCGCGACCGGACGAATCCGGAGCCGACCCATCTCCGAACGAAGCCGCCGCGGACACGGAACCCCATGCGGCGACCGGTGGCGGTGGCGGTTCGGACGACGGGAACGGCGGCAACGGCTCGGGCGGCGACGGTGACGGCGAGGAAGCCCCGAAGCCGCGCAAAGGACGGTTCGCGGCCGCGCGCGCGAAGATCGCGGAACGCGTCGCCAACGCACGCCACTACCTGCTGACCCATCGACGGGAAATCGCCATCGGCATCCTGTCGTTCATCCTGGCGTTGGTCATCCTTTGGCCGTACATCTTCATCGCGATCCACTCGGGCCAGGCCGGTGTCTACTACAGCCGTTTCTTCGGCGGCACTCGGGTGGACGAGCGCTACGACGAAGGAACCCATTTCATCTGGCCTTGGGACAAGCTGTACATCTACGACATCCGCATCCAGGAATCCAAGCAGGTCATCGAGGCCCTGGCGCGCAATGGTCTGACCATCAAGGTCCACATTTCGATTCGGTATCGCCCCATTCGCGAGCGGCTGGGTTACCTGCACAAGAATGTCGGCCCAAAATACCTGACCAAGATCGTCGTGCCCGAGATCGAGATGGTGGTTCGCGAGACGGTCGGCCACTACTACCCCGAAGAAATCTACAGCACCAAGCGCGAACCGATCGAAAAGATCATTCGCAACTCCAAGGGCGAGGTCGGCTCGCGCTACATTCAGGTCGACGACGTCATCGTGCGTCGTATCGAGCTGCCGAAAATGATTCAGGACGCCATCCAGCGCAAGCTGCAGCAGGAGCAGGAGTCTCAGGAATACGTTTTCCGGTTGGAGAAGGAACGCCAAGAGGCGGAACGGAAGCGCATCGAGGCCCGAGGGGTCCGCGATTTCCAGGAGATCGTGTCGAGCGGTATCAGCGAGCACCTGCTGCGCTGGAAAGGGATCAAGGCCACGCTGGAATTGGCGAAATCGCCCAATTCGAAGATCGTGGTCATCGGGAGCGGCAAGGACGGTCTACCACTGATCCTCAATACGGCCGAAATGGACAAGTACCTGGAGGAACACGTCCCCCCGAAAAAGGGCCACAACCCCAAGGGAACTCCGGTTTCGCCGACCGGCGATCCCCTACTGAACAACGACCCCAAGGAGGAAAACAAGCCGGCCAGCGAGGAATCGTTGTAACATGACCCCGCGTCCACATGTGCCGGAGTGACGCGGCTCCCGAACCTGCCCATGGACCCACCCTCGCGATAAATCGCCGCCGATTGAAAGAGGCCCTCTCCGGCAACCTCTCGAGATTGACGAACCGCCAGCCTGGTGATAGCGTCGAGGCATTCCCGCAAAAAAATCGCGGCCCGCGCCATCACCGTTCATTTCACACGAGGTTGCCCATGCGTCTTGCTTTCGCGCTCCTGTTCTGGATTCCGTTCGCCTCGGCACCGCTGCTGTGGGCCTGCGGCCCGGGAGGCGTCTACGAAGAAGTCCATTTGAGCCTGTTCGACTACGAACTCGCGGCGCCCCGCGACGCCGATCCCCCCACCCCTAGTCCGGGTTACCCCACGATGACGAATCCGGCAGACCTGCAATCGCTTCACAAGATCAATCGCCACCTGTGGCACGCGTACGGTCAGGACATCGGCCTGACGCACCTGGACGAAGAAATATACACCTTGACGCAAGAGCAGATCTCCGCGCGGTTGACAGCTCAGGCGCCGGATCGGCTCCGAGCACGCGAGGCCTACACCTACATGCTCGCGGCAAAAGAGGTCCTCGGGCTGCTGGAACACTTCGGTTGGACTTCGCGACCGAGCGAAGAAATCCACCGGGCCGGGGATTTGGAACGGCTCCTGACCCGATGTGAACAGCACGCCCGCGCCGATACCACCCACGCCTTCATCGCCCAACGCTACGGGTTCCTGGCGGTACGGCTGGCCGCCGAGCTGCAGTCTTCCGAGCGGGCCCGCGTCCTGTTCGACGAAACTGTCGCCAACCACGGACCCGGCCTCGTCACCGATTGGGCCTCGGGTTATCTGGCCCGCGCCCATTACGTGCGTCGCGAAATGACCCAGGCCCTGCCGATCTATTTCGACCTGATGAAGGTGACGCCGGTGGAGATCGCCCGGCCCGCCTACCAGTCCCTCCAGTGGGCGCTCGCCGGTCAACCACCGGATCAGGTCGCCGAACTGGAATCCAAACTGAGCGACACGGATGACAAGGTCTGGGTCTGGCTGATCTCGGCCGACCGTTACCGCGGCAACTGGGTCGCCAAGGCTTTCGAACGCGTGTTGACGCTGGCGCCCGACTCCCCGGACCTGGCGTTGCGTGCCGGCTCCATCATCCACGGCATCGAAATTCACGAATTGGAGGGCCGATGGGACCTCCTCACCGCTCCCAGAGAGGCCAGCGCCCCCAAGCAATTCGCCGCGCTTCGCCAAGCCTTCCTCAAAGCGGCCACCCATCCCAAAGTGCCTCACAAGGCCTATTGGTACCTGGCCGCCTGCTACCTCTCGTTGCTCGACGGGGACGGGACGGCGGCCGAAACCCACCTTGCGGCCGCCCGCGCCGTCGGGGACACCGATTCCAGAATTCGCGACCAGGCCAATGTTCTCGAAGTCTTGCTGATGCTCGGCCAGAACTACCAGGGAAGCGCCGATCACGATTGGAAGACCCGGGCACTCGCCTGCCTGGATCGGTTTCAGGTCAATCGCGAACTGGACCCAGAACACGCCAGGGAAAAATACCAATCGCTGATGTCGGTCATCGCCCAGCTTTTCTTCAAGGAGGGCGACATCCCGCGGGCCGCCCTCACTTACGAGAAAGCCGGATCCGATACCCTTGCGATCGAAATGTTGGGCGCCATGGTCGACAATGCGGACCTGGACGCCTTCGCCAAACAGGTCGACAATCCCTCGGATCCCATGGATCGCTTTTTGTTCGAGGGTTCCGTAGTGGCCAACCGCGATCGATTGCTTCAAATCCGGGCGTTGCGCGCCTTTCGCCGCGGTGCCTGGCGGGAGGCACACACCTACTTCGACCAAATGGGTGCGGGCGACGCCTCGCCGATCGTTCACTTCTCGATGCAGAACCCGGAACTGGTGAACGAATCGGAGTCCCAACAAACCAGTCTGAGAGGGTTGGTAACCCGGCTGGAAGCGTTGGATCTGGGCCGTAAGGGACTGGCCAAGCACGATCCGATTGCCCATGCCCGGATCACCCTCATGATGGGTCACATCTTCTACAGCCTGAGGTCCACGGAGAGTCCCTATATCGCGGGCGGCGTGGACCGCCGCCGTTGGACCCACAATTACATTTACTGGGGGACCGAGGGACACTGGTTCACCGGTCCCATGAACGATGCCTACGGCTCGGCGGCATCCGATGAGATGGATCTGCTGAACAGGTACCTGCGCGCCGAGCGCTACTATCTCGAGGTCGCCGACAACGAGGCCGCGCCCGAGTTGGCGGCGGAGGCCTGCATCATGGTGCAGGCCTCCCGCAACCGATTCCTTTCCCGTGAGATAGTCCCGAGTCGGGATCCCGAACATCAGTATTTCTCGCACTTCGTCCGGAAATACAAGGACACCGCCTTTTTCGAGGCGTACCGTCCCACCTGTCCGCCATTGTCCGCCTTCGAACCGAACTCGGGAGACACGCCATGATCACGCTTCTCTGCGCCCTCTTGTTTACGGATCCCGATGCGATGCTCTCGGCGATCCAAAAGGAGCGGGACCCTGCGATCATCGAAAGGTACCGCCTCACCAATGACACCCGCATTCACGGCGTGCCCGCCTTATACCACGCCCTTGCCGCCGGCAACGCCCCACTGGTCGAGGCCCTTGCGTCCCAAACCTTTTCGAACGAGGCGGACGACCTGCTGAACGCCACGCCGCTCTCCTGGTCCCTGCTCTACGGTCGCACCGACATGGCGCTCTGGTTGATCGATCACGGGGTATCCGTAGACCAGCAGGACCCGATCAACGGAGAAACCCCGTTGATCTGGGCCGTGCGTCATCGCGACAAAACATTTGCGGAACAGCTCCTCGCCCGCAAGGCGCGACCGGAAGTGCGCGACGCACAGGGCCGGGATGCACTCTACTTCGCCTACCACCTGGTGGATCCCGAACTGGTGGCGTCGTTGCGACGAGCCGGGGCCGAACAGACCGAGGCCGAGCGGCTCTGGGCGGAATCGGTGCGGTTCGACAGGATCGAAGTCATCCACCTGCTGCTGGAAGCCGGTCCGCCGCCGACCACGCCTGTGTGCCCGTATTTCAAGTGGTGTGACGAACTCGAAAACCCCAAATCCCTGCTCCAGCTCGCACGGTACCTGAATCGACCGGCCATCGAGGCCCTGCTCGAGAAAATGCCGGCGGATTCCGAATCAAGCGATCGAGAGCCCTAGGAAAAGGCGGCACCCTTCTTGACGATCTCTTTTTTCCGCGCACCACGCAGGGCCGCCGTGCTATTGGCATCTGCCCTCGCCACAGCCTTCCTGATCGGTGCGGCCACGACATGCACCCGTTCGGGCCCAGCTCCCAAGGCCGCCTTCTACTACTGGAAAACCGGCGACAAGCTGAACGACGCCGATGCGGATCTGCTCCAGCGGCTTGCGGTCGACACGCTCTACCTTCGCTTTTTCGATTTGGATTGGGATGCCGAAAAGGGGCAGCTTCGGGTACGGGCCCCGTTCCATTCGCGCGGCGGGTACCGCCCCGAACGCGTCGTCCCGGTCGTCTTCATCACCCGCTCGACACTCGAACACCTGGCGCGCCGCGATCCGGACGAACCTGCGCGGTTCCTGCGCGACCGGGTCCAGGCCATGTTGCACGCTTCGGGGATTTCCACCATCGACGAGATCCAGTTGGACTGTGATTGGGAACCCCGCCACCGCGAAACCTATTTCGCCCTGATCGACGCGGTTCGCCGGACCTTCGACCAGGCCTTCGGGGATGTCCACGTCAGCGTCACGATCCGGCTCTACCAGCTCCGTCACCGCACGACCGCGGGCATTCCGCCGGCCGACAGCGGGGCGCTCATGTTCTACCACACCGGATCCCCCCGCGATTTCGAGGAGACAAACGCCATTCTCGACAACCGGGTCGTCAAGGGCTACCTTCGCGACGCCGCCGGCTATCCCCTACCGATTCAAGCGGCCTACCCGACGTTCTCCTGGGCGATTCAGTTCACCGCGACCAAACGCTTTTTGCGGTTGGTGAACGAGGCCACGCTCCAGGATTTCGATCCGACCCATTTCCGAGAGGAGGAGCCGGGCCTGTACCGCGCCATCACGGACCACATGCTCGGCAGGGATCAGGTCGCCGTGGGCGACTATCTCCGCATCCAACGCGTGGAGCCGGACCAACTGCGCGAGCTCGTCACGGAGACCGAAAAGCATTTCCGACCGCAATCGGTGCTTCTCTTCGACTACGACCGCGAACGGATCAGGCGTTGGCTGGAGGCCGACCCCCAATTGTTCGACCGGGTCTTTGCGCGGTGAGCGAAGGGTACCGTTTGAAGCCACCGAATGCCGAGAGATGCGTCGTGCAGGGCCGGTAAGCCGGCTGGATGTACTTTCCGAAGCGATCCAGGCTAGGAGTTCCCGCATGGTTTGAGGATCGGCGCGGCTGTAGGTTGGCCCGCTGGGCCGACACTTCGAAGTGACGGAAGTCGCAATGTCGCCCGATCACCAAGAGCGGAGCCAAAGGTTTCGCTGAAGAACGGCGGCCGGAGACCCCGCACGTTCGTATGCGACGTAAAGCCTGTAGGTTGAGCACGGCCGGTATGGCAGCTTGCTCAACCAATCGAAGTGACGGAAGTCGCAATGTCGCCCGATCACCAAGAGCGGAGCCAAAGGTTTCGCTGAAGAACGGCGGCCGGAGACCCCGCACGTTCGTATGCGACGTAAAGCCTGTAGGTTGAGCACGGCCGGTATGGCAGCTTGCCTTACCGGCCGTACCATACCGGCCGTACTCAACCAATCGAAGCTATCCTGCAAAAATCGAAATTGGTCATCGAGAGATCTAAAGGACCGATTTATTTGCTCCGCTCTTTTACCACTTGATCTTGCGAAGCGTGGGTCACTTCGAAGTGTCGGCCCAGCGGGCATACCGCCCGTGACCAACCTACCGCGACGACGCCCCGCTTCGAAATGTGGGAACCGCGCGCGTTTGTGGCTTCGAATGGTACATCCGGCGGATGTACCTACCTGGCACGACGCCCCTTATCGACATGCGGGAACTCCTCGAACGAGTCCCTTCGAAGTGTCGGCCCAGCGGGCCAACCTACAGGCTTTACGTCGCTTACGAACGTGCGGGGTCTGCGGGCCTGCTCGCTTCGGGTTGTCACTTTCTCGAAACCAGGCGGGTTTGCCCGCTGGTCCTCGGCATCTCGAGGTGCGGGTACTCCCCGCTGGAGCCTGTCGACCGCTCAGCCGGAGATGCCGGCCATGACCTGGTAGATCTCTTTGTACAGGGGACGCAGCCTGCGGTACATCTTCAGGTAGACGTTGCGGTACAGGGCGTCGTACCGGCGCGCGTGCTCCGGAATGGGGTCGAACACTTCGCCGAGGTGGGTCATCTCGGATACGGCCGTTTCGAAATCGGGGTGCAGACCCAGCCCCACCGAAGCGATGATCGCGGCGCCCAACCCGGAGGTCTCGTAGGTGTGGGGCCGCGCGGTGGGCAGGCCGAACACGTCGGCCGTGATTTGAAGCGCGGTGTCGCTCTGGGAGCCCCCTCCGGAAACGCGCAAGCTGGTGATCGGAACGCGCGACCGACGCGCGACGCGCTCCTTACCCTCGCGTAAGGCGTAGGCCAGGCCCTCGAGAATCGCGCGGTACAAATGGCCGCGCGTGTGCGATTCGGTGAACCCGATGACCCCACCCTTGGCTTCCGGGCCGGGCAGTTTGATTCCGGGCGTCCAGTAGGGCTGCAACATGAGTCCGTCGCTTCCCGCGGGAATGTCGCGAATCAACCGTTCCAGCAGGACCTCGGGCGGTACACCCTGCGCGCAGGACTGCTCCACTTCCTTGTGGCCGAATTCCTGTTTGAACCACTCCACCATCCAGTAACCGCGAAAAATCTGAATCTCCGGGCTGTAGTGACCGGGGACCCCGGCGGGATAGGGCGGTATGAAGGGAATCGATTCCACGTATTTGGCCTGGGTGGTGTTGATGGTGGCCGTGGTCCCGTAGCTCAGGCAACCCACGTTCGGCTCGAGACTGCCGGCACCCAGCACTTCACAGGCTTTGTCGGCCGCCGCCGCGATGACGGGCAATCCCTTGGGGATCCCCGTTTGTTCGGCCGCCCAATCGGTGATCTCGCCCAGTCGCTCGGCGGGTGGCACCAATTCGTTCAGCAGGGTCGGCTCGATGCCCAACGCGTCCCACTTCCAGTCGCGCGGTCCCGCCCATGCCAACCCCTTGTAATCGAAGGGCAAGTAACCCACCTGGCTGCCGACGGAGTCGGCGAACCGACCGGTCAGGCGGTAGTTCAGAAAGCCCGAGAGCAGGACGAACTTGTGGGTATCGCGCCACAGCTCCGGCTGGTGGGTCTGCAGCCAGATCGATTCGGCATTCGCCTGTAGGTAGGCCACCGTGTCCGCCACCCTGGCCACTTTGAACAGCAGCCCCCACAGGCCGCCGACCGGTTTCTGACCCGACGTGGTGCGCTGGTCCAGCCACAGGATCGCCGGGCGCAGGGGCCGGCCTTCGCGGTCCAGATTGACGACGGTCCCGCGCTGGGTGGTCACGGCGACACCGGCCAGCGCGTCCTTGCGCACGCCGGGCCGCTTCCAGAGCGTTTGGCAGGCTTCGACCAGGGCGTTCCAGTAGACCTCGGGATCCTGCTCGGCCCAGCCCGGCTTTTGGGCGAAATAGGGCTGAAACGGGACCCGCACCTTGGCGATCAACGTGCCCCGCGGGTCGAACGCCAGTGCCCGCAGGCTCTGGGTCCCGTTGTCGATGGCGAGAATCTGGGGCTCGTCACTCATGGGGCACGACCGGTGGGGTGGCTTCCCGATCCTCGGGTTCCGTCGCCTCATCGGATGCCGCGCGTTCGATCATTTCCGGCGGAAGACTGTAGTGCCGACGCCAAATTTCCAGGTAGGCCGCTTCTTCCTTCTCCCAACGGGCGTCGTCCCAATCCAGCTCGATCTGGACGATTTCCCGAATGCGCGGCAGGATGTCCCGGCCCCCTTCGGCCAGGAGCAGGCCAATGCGCGTTCGCCGCAACAGCAGATCGTCCAGGTGTGCCACCTGCTCGCTTCGCGCGGTCCAACGCAGTTCGACCCACAGTGTCTCGGTACCGGGAATGGTCCTCAACTCGTCGGGACCCGCGCAGCGAATCAAGGCCCCGGCCGCCAGGCCATAGCGACCGAGCAACCGGTTTCGAATCGGGGCCTCCAGCGGCGGCAGGGCTTTCCAATCCGGCTCGTCCTGACGGAATACCGGCGGATGCTTGTCGATGTGCACATCGTCACCCAGGTATTTTTTGGCCTTTTGCAGCAGGTCGAAGGCCATCTTGCGGAAGGTGGTCAGTTTGCCACCCGTGATGGTGAGCAGCCCGTTCTCGTCCCAGATCGCGTGGTCCCGCGATTCCTTGGAGGGATCCTTGGCACCGTGACTGATCACCGGCCGCACGCCCGACCAACTGGCGATGACGTCGTCGACGGTGAGATTCAGCCGCGGGAAACGCGCCTGTACCACTTCCATCAGGTAGTCGACTTCATCGGCGGTGACCGAGGCCTCCTCATCGAGATCCTGACGGTGGTCCACATCGGTGGTGCCCAACACGCTGGCGCCTTCCCAGGGCAACAGGAAGACGGGCCGGCGATCGCGGGGATGGAGAATGGTCATCGCCTGCGGCGCGGGCAGGCGCCAGGCCGGAAACACGAGGTGGCTGCCACGCAGGGGGCGGAGCCGCTTTTCCTCCGTACGGCGGAGATGGTCGGCCCAGGCTCCGGTGGCGTTGACCACGACGCGGGCGCGCAATCGGGCCGATCCCCCGTGAATCAAGTCGTGAAGCACTACGCCGGCGACGCGATCGTCCTCGAAAAAGGGTTTTTCGGCTCGAACGTAGTTGAGTGCCGAGCCGCCCAGGGCCATCGATTCGAACACGAGCCGCAAGACGAGGCGCGAATCGTCGGTCTGTGCATCGTCGTAGCGCAGACCGCCCTGCAACCCTTCCGGATCCAGGTGGGGAACCATCATCTTGAAGGTCTCGGCGTCGAACACCTCGTGATCCATCTTGGCCGCGAGCAGGTCGTACAGGGTGAGGCCGGCTCGAAAAGTCCACTTGCCGGGTTTTTGTCCCTTGTAGTTGGAAATGAGGAACTTGAGCGGTTGAACCAGGGTTTGCGATTCCTTGAGCAGGCGCTGGCGTTCGTGGATGGCATCGCGGGTCAGCATAATGTGCCCTTCCTTGAGGTAGCGCAACCCGCCGTGGACCAGCTTCGACGAGCGGCTGGACGTGCCCCACGAGAAATCGCGCTGCTCCACCAAAAGGACTTTGAGGCCCATGCGGACCGCTTCGCGCATGATGCCGGCGCCGGTGATGCCGCCACCGATGATGATCAAATCCCAAACGGGGTGTTCGTCGGAGGCCAGTTCGCCCCAGAATCGGGACCGCCAGGACGCGTTCCAGGCCTCGCAACCCCCGGAAGGAGAGGGTTCGGTATTTCCATGCTGGTGTTCACTCATGACTCGCCTCTTTTATTCATCTCGACCCAAGTCGCGTGTGCTGGGTAGGTTTGGTGAGCTTCGTTGGTGTCTTGGGGTGATCAGACCAATTTTCCGGGATTCATCATCCCGTTCGGATCGAAGAAGCGGCAGTTCGCCTTCAGCGCTTCGATGCCGAGCGGGGTTTTTTCGTGAACCAGGTAGGGACGGTGATCCTCGCCGACGCCGTGTTGATGGCTGATGGTGCCGCCGTGTTTGACGATGGCCTCCGAGGCCGTGCTCTTGAGTTTGTGCCACCGGCGCAGGGTTTCTTCACCGGTAGGCGCCAGGCGGAAGAGGTAGGTGGTGTAGATACTGCTGCCGGTGCTGTAGAAATGACTGAGGTGGGTGAACACGTGGGTGCGTTCCCCCTCGGGTTCGAGGGCCGTGCGCAACGCATGTTCGATGTCGTGCATCGCTTGGCCGACGCGGCTCCAACTGACGCAGGTCTCCAGGGTGTCGACCCCGAACCCCATGGTCCACAGCCCGTTGCGCACGTACGGCGTGCGGAACCGGTTCTTGCGCCAGGCATTGCCGAGCATGCGGTACATGTGGACGCCGCGGTAGCTCTTACAAATGCTCAGGGCCTTGCGCCGGCTGAGTTTGACCAATTCGCGCGAGCCGGTGAAGCCGAGGATCAGCATGCAACCCTCCTCGCCGACGCCGCGAAGCTCCAAGTATTGTTGAAGTCCCTTGATCAGGCGTTCCTTGCCGGCGAGCGCGAGGTTGGTGCGGGTCTCCAGCGCATTGCTCAGGCGCATCATCGAGAGCGGGAACCCTTCCTGGGAAATGGCGCGGACGGCCTGTTCACCGTGCGCCCAATCGGGGAAAAACACCGCGTGGAAACGCTCCGAATCAGGCAGGGCCCGTACCCGAACGGTGGCCTCGCTCAAGATCCCCATTCGCCCTTCCGAACCCAGGACCATCTGGCGCAGGTCGGGACCGGCCGCCGAAGCGGGCAGCGGTGGTGTGACCAGGTCGCCGGCGGGCGTGTGCAGGGTTCCACCGGCGAACATGTCCTCGATGCGTCCGAACCCCAGCGATTGCTGGCCGGACGAGCGGGCCGCCACCCAACCGCCGAGCGTCGAATATTCGAAGGACTGGGGATAATGCCCCAGGGTAAAACCACGGGCGCGCAGGGCGGCTTCCAGGTCGGGACCGGTGACGCCCGCGCCGAAACTGGCCAGGCGATTGGTCTCGTCGAAGTGGGTCAGGGTGTTCAGCCGCGTGGTGGCGATCGTGAGCACCGGCGCTTCGCCCGCGGGCGTGGTCAAATGGCCAACCACGCTGGTGCCGCCGCCGTAGGGAATCACCCGCGCGCCGACCTCGTCGGCATAGCGAAGCAGGCTGCGCACCTCGTCGGCGGTGGTGGGAAGCGCGACGCCGTCGGGAAAGCGCGCCAGGGAACCGCTGCGCACGTGAACCCAATCGGGAAAACTTTGACCCGCCGCATGGCGCAGGCGTACTTCGGGGTCGCGGTCGACCAGGGGATGTGCCGGCAATCGCGAAGTGGGCACCCTGGCGATCGTGGCCTCCAGGGAAACGTCCTGTTGCGGTTCGCCCTCCCCGACCAGCTCGGCCAACAGGGCCTTTGCCGTGGGCGCCAGGTGCATGTCCACCGATTCGTCGCCCCATCCATTCCATCTTTTCATCGTCTCTCCTCCCCCAACTTGCCGCTCCGCACCTGCACGGCTATGGAGCGGCCTATCTTTCCAGGCCCATGTGTGTTTCGTGTCGAACCAAGGACGGAACGATCGATTCAGCGCGAGTCGATCTCGATCGCCGGTTCGGCGATCACCGGTTCCGGAGGCATCGCTTCCGGAGCGGCGCCCGTTCCCTGTTCGGATGTCTTGGTTGTCTGTGCGTTGAGATTCGCCTGCAATTCGGCCCAGTAGACAATGCTCTGGCGCATGACGTTCTTGGTCAGGGATTCCGCGGCATCGCTCTGGCGTTGGCGCGCGAGCTGCCCCAGCGTGCGATAGAACCGATCCGACGCCCGCCGCGCGGCAGGCAACGAAAAGTAGGCGATGCCGATGTCCAGGTAGAGTTCGCGGAAACCGTTGAGAATCAGTGGGTAAACCGGGTTGGCGCTGGTCACGGCCAAATCGTGGTGGATGTCCCAGTCGAACCGGCAATAGGCTTCCGCCTCGTCCGGTAGCTCTTCGTGTCTGGCGGTCTGGATCACGACGCGATCGGGATCGTGAATGATGGCCGCGCAGGTGTAGGCCGGCGCCAGAACCTGGCGAACCTCGAGCAGTTTGGCGATGAACAGGGGATCGACGGCGCGGCCGGTGGACACCATGGCGCTGAGCACGTTGAGGCCGCCCTCGATCCAAAAATCGTTGACCACCGTGGGCTTGCCCTGGCGAATGGTGATCCAACCGTCGCGGTCCAGCTTTTTGAGTGTTTCGCGCAGGGTCGGGCGGGTGATGCCGAGCTTCGCGGCCAGTTGGCGCTCGCCCGGGAGCGCGGTGCCGGCGGGCAGCTCGTCGTCGAGAAAGGCGCGAATGAGCACCTGTTCGGCGTGGACGGCGGGCTTTTGCAGGGGTGGTAACGCGTTCAAGGAACACCTCCAACTGGTAAGTGGTCAGACCAGTTGATTTTCACTATAAAAAAGGGGCGACCTCGGTGTCAAGCACCGGTTGTCGCAAATTTCCAGCACAGGAAAACCGGCGAGTTTCTCTTAGTGCCCTATTCGAAAAAATCCGTCGAATTTTCGCGCGCCTTGTCCTGGATCGAGCCGCACGTCTTCTTCAAGTATCCAGGATTCGCGGGCCTCTTCCCTCTCCTCTGACCTATTTTCCGCACGATTGGGGACCGCGATCACGTGAGGGGTGACAGGGAATCCCGTACCCCTGCGGTTCGGCTGCGAGGAAATGGTGCGAAAGAGGTTGCGTTGCCTCTTCGTTTTTTGAAAAATCAAGGTATTGATTTTTGTCCACGATACTTTTGAAAAAAATCGAGACACGGGGCGCACCGAGGAGCCGCATCTTTGAAACAGCCCGAAATCCCGCCCAACGAGACCAAGCGCCTGGACGCCCTGGCCGAGTACGATCTATTTGACGACCCTCGTGGTGAGGTTTTCGACGACCTGACCTGGTTGGCCTCGGAAATCCTCGAGGTGCCTATCTGCCTGATCAGCCTGGTCGACCGCGATCGCCAGCGTCTGTTGACCCGCCAGGGCCTCGACGTCGCGGAAATCCCCAGGCACATCTCGTTCAGCGCCCACGCCATTCTGGGGGATGAGCCCTTGGTCGTCACCGATGCCTCCGAGGACCCGCGCTTTTCGGGCAATCCCCTGGTCGTCGGTCAGACCGGCATCCGGTTCTACCTGGGCATCCCGCTCAGAACGCCCAAGGGGTACAACATCGGCTCCCTGTGTTTGATGGATACGCGACCCCGGAAGGTCACCGAACGCGCCATCGCCAGGCTGCGCGTCGTCGCACGCGCTGTGATGGCCGAATTGGCACATCGCCGGGAACGACGCAGGCTGAATCGGGAACTGGCGGCCTCGGCCCAGGAAAATCAACGAAAAGAAACCCTCTTGACCGATCTGTGCTGCGAGATCCGGGAACCCCTCGCGGTGGTCGAAGGCAGCACCAACATTTTGATGGAAGCCGAGGGGCTTTCGGACGTTCATCGCGAAGATCTGGGTTTGATCCACCAGGCCACGAGCCAGGTGGCTCAGGTCATCGACAACATCTTGATCTACCAGAACGCCCACGACAGCAAGCTTCCCGGAAAGTACGAAGCCATCAATTTCCGGGCCCTGCTCGAGAGTGTCATCGAGTCCTACGACCTCCTGACCAAGCGCAAGGAAAACCAAATCACGCTGCACGTTCACGAGGATGTGCCCCACGTGTTTCTCACCGACCCCCTGATCGTGCGTCAAATCCTGTTCAACCTCGTGGACAACGCCTCGCGCCACACCCGTCACGGGACCATCGAGGTGGGGGCCCACGCCGATCCTCAGTCCCAGGCGCCGGTCATGCTGCGAATTTGGGTCAAGGATTCCGGCTCGGGCTTGAACGAAAGCCAGCTCCTCGCGTTGGAGCGGTTCATCCGAACCGGGGAAGACCAGGAAATGCGCAGCCGGGCCTATTCGGGCCTGGGGTTGTACCTGACCCACCAGCTCGTGAAGGAGTTGGGCGGGAATCTCAGGGTGACCAGCAAGCCGGAAGCGGGCATGACCACGACCTTGCTGATTCCCGTCACGCTGCCCGACGACCAGGTCGATGCGGGCGAGCCCCTCATGATGCTCTCGGCCTTGGTGGCCTGTACCGATCCGATCTCCCAAATCATGACGACCCGGTTCCTGCGCCAACTGGGTCACGAGGTCGCGACGGTGGATTCGGTCGAGGACCTTTGCCGCCACTGTCGGGAGCGACGCCGGGACCTGGTGATTTTCGACAGCTCGCTCGGTCACGAGAAGCTCTCGGCGATGGTCGAGGCCCTGGCTGGATTTCAGAGCGAGGAACGCAAGGTGGCCAAGGTGGGCATCGTCGCCAATGACAACCAGCATCGGATTTTTTCCAATCTCGGTATCGTCGAGATCCTGATGAAACCCGTGACCAAGACCCGTCTTCAGCAGAGCCTGTGGACCCACGTCATGGACGAGGTCTCCTGATGCAGCCAAGCCCGAGGCCGCGCGACGGCCGGGAGGGACCGATGGGCAAGACAACTTACCGCGATGTCCCCGTCATGATGCATGCGATCGACAACGAAGGTGTGCTGATCGACGTGAATGACGAATGGTGCCGCGTCATGGGCTACCGCCGCGATGAAGTGCTCGGCCGGAAATCGCTGGATTTCCTGACGGAGGAGAGCCGCAACCTGGCCATCAAGTCGGTGCTGCCGTTTTTCTTCGAGAAGGGCTATTGCAAGAACGTGCCTTATCAGTTCGTGACCAAGAGCGGCGCGATCATCGAGGTCGAATTGTCGGCGGATTCCGTGCGGAACGAGGACGGCACGGTGCGCGAGTCGCGGGCGGTCTTGGTCAACCGCAGCGAGCGGGAGGCGGACGACTATTCGTAGGTCGGGCGTCGGTGCTCGGCCTTTGATGGTGTTGGGTTGGGGCGTTTTATTACCACGGAGTCGCCGCCCAGGCCGGGGGCCCGGGTTTCAGGTGGGTAACTAATCGAAGCGAATCGTTTGGGAGTTCCCGCATTTGTGAGGGGGGCGTCGTTGCAGTAAGTTGGCCCGCCGGGCCGACATTTTTCGACGAACTCCCCGCACATCCGCCTTTTTAGGTTTTTATCTTTATCTTCGAACTTTACAGAGTTTGTTACATAAGAGTCCACGGAGTTCGTGGAGGGAGCGTGCACGACCCAAGACGGCTCCTGCTTCCCAGGATTTACACATCATTCGCTCGGGGATCGCCGGAACAAAAAACTTGTCCCAAGCCATCCCCAGCCTTTCATGTCCCCCTGCCAAAAAATTCCAATCTCGGTTACTTCCAAAAACATCAATTACCAATTAGTTTTTTAAATACAAATACTTACCGCCTTTTCCGAGTCATTTTCCCATGCAATGGGCGATGGATCGCCTCCGCTGCTCCGCGAACTCCGCGAACCCGTGGTGAAAAAGCCCTGCATCAACCGGCAGGCAACCATCGACGATCAAGCCTCAACAACCGTGGTTTGTACACTACGTCCATACTCCACGAACGGAAAATGCACGCCCCGTTTAATTTTTAGAAATAAAAAACTTACGATATTCACCACCTCCGGAGCAAGCAAGGAGTCCCGCCCATTCCCCCTCCCTCCGCGAACTCCGCGATCTCAGTGGTGAAAATGATCCCTCGCCAATCACCATGTTGGATCGTGCCACTCAAACCTCTTTGATAAAACGGCTTAGGTATTTTTGTCACTTAGTTTTACAAAAGATATCGCAGTTGTCTTCAGAACGACCTCTCGGGGCATGCTTTCCCGGCTTTTCGACGTAGAATCACACCCCCTATGTTGTGGTTTTTTGTGATCCTCTTCATTTTTTGATCAAATTCGCTGGCTTTTGGGTATAATCCGGTCACAACAATTTGTAATTCCACTAAACAAAAAGTGCTTTCGGGGACCTCAAAGCCGAAGAACGTGGCTCACCTCACAGATCGCTCGGCCAAGATAATGGAGGTTAGATAAAGAAAGTCGACCCTGTCCCGATTTCGCGATCGACTCATTCCATTCGCTTCTGCTCTGTCGTTGATTCGTATGTCGTTTTTTTCATCATTTCAGGGATCGAAGCGAATTCGGGATTGGCCTGCCCAGGCCGGTGGTCAAAGGCTTTGGACCGAGGAAGGCCCCTCCGCGAGGATGGGTCCGTGAGGCTGGACGCTCCTCTTCCAGGTCCGCGAATGCAACGAACATGTGCCATTTTTTTGAGGAGAGAACATATGGTTTTCCATGGAACGCGGGCGCCGCTAAGGCTCGCACTGTTGAGTTTGATCGGAATGGTGGCGACTGCCACGGTTGCGGCCCAGGACATTCAGTACCGGGTGGATTTCAGCCTGTCGTCCGATTGGGGCAGCGGCCACACGGGAAAATTGGAGATCACCAACACCGGCGCCGCAACGATCCAGGGCTGGCGCCTTGATTTCGACTACGATTACGGCATCGACAGCATCTGGGATGGACGCCTCGAGGGTCGCGAGGGCAACCGCTATTCGGTGGCCGACATGGGTTGGAACGCGACCATCGCACCCGGCGGAAAAGTGAGCTTCGGCTGGAACGGCAGCCCCGGCAACGTGGAGGCGGTGCCCACCAATTTTCGACTGAACGGCGCGGCACCCGGTGGCGGTGACGGCTCCGATGGCGGTGATGGCGGCGACGGAAGCGACGGTTCCGATGGCAGCGATGGTTCCGATGGTTCCGATGGTGGTGACGGTTCCGACGGCAGTGATGGCTCCGACGGTGGCGACGGCTCCGATGGCGGTGACGGCTCCGGTTGCGCCGCGATCGACTTCAACGTGACCGGCGCCTGGTCCGGCGGCTTCGGCGCCGAGATCACGGTGGCGAACACCTCCGACGCCGAGATTCGCGACTGGAAACTTACGTTCGAGTTCGACGCCCAGATCGGATCCCATTGGAACGGTCGCGTCACCCAGAGCGGCGGCTCCTACGAAGTGGAGCCCGCCTCCTGGAACGCGGTCATCCCCCCCGGCGGCAAGGCCACGATCGGCTTCAACGGAACCTACAGCGGTTCCGAGGTGCCCCAGCCGCGAGGCTACCACCTGACCCATACCGGCGGCGATTGCGATGGCGGCGACGGCACGGATGGCGGCGACGGTGGTGATGGCTCCGACGGTGGTGATGGCTCCGACGGCGGTGACGGCTCCGATGGTTCCGACGGCGGTGACGGCTCCGACGGCGGCGATGGCTCCGATGGTAGCGACGGCGGTGACGGCTCCGACGGCGGCGATGGTTCCGACGGTAGCGACGGCGGTGACGGCTCCGACGGCAGCGATGGCTCCGATGGTAGCGACGGCTCCGATGGTAGCGACGGCTCCGATGGCGGCGATGGCGGCGACGGCTCCGACGGTGGCGACGGTGGCCACGGCAAACGGATCATCGCTTACTACACCTCCTGGGCGATCTACGGCCGCAACTTCCAGGTGGCCGACATTCCTGGCGATAAAATCACTCACATCAACTACGCCTTCGCCAACATCTCCAGTGCGGGCGAGATCATGATCGGCGACTCCTGGGCGGACGTCGAAAAGAGCTACCCCGGCGACACCTGGGACCAGCCGATTCGCGGCAACTTCAACCAACTGCTCAAGCTCAAGGAGCGCTACCCGCACCTCAAGACGCTGATCTCGGTGGGCGGCTGGACCTGGTCGGGTCGCTTTTCCGACGTGGCCCTGACCGATGCCTCGCGCGCCAAGTTCGCCGCCTCCTGCGTCGCGTTCGTGAAGAAGTACGGCTTTGACGGCGTGGACCTCGACTGGGAGTACCCGGTCGCCGGAGGCTTGCCGAGCAACGTGTACCGGCCCGAAGACAAGCAGAACTGCACCAAGCTCTTCGCCGAGCTGCGCCGTCAGTTGGACGAGTTGGGCGCCCAGGAGGGCAAACACTACCTGCTGACCGCGGCGATCGGTGCCGGTTACGACAAGATCGCCAACCTGGAAGTGTCGGCCATCGACGCCCTGCTCGACTTCATCAACGTCATGACCTACGACTTCCACGGCGCCTGGGAAAACACCACCAACCACCACTCCCCGCTCTACGCCAATCCCAATGACCCGAACCCCAACGACCAGATGCGCCAGAAGTACAACGTCAACGGCGCCATCACCGAGCTGCTCGAAGCCGGTGCCCAGGCCCGCAACCTGGTGGTCGGCGTACCCTTCTACGGACGCGCCTGGAAGGGGGTTCCCGCCACCGACGGCGGCCTCTTCAAGTCCAGCACGGGCGTGCCGCCCGGAACCTGGGACGACTGGGCCTCCGGCGCGACGGGTGTCAACGACTACTGGCAGATCGCCGAATTCGCCGGCAGCGGCAACTACACCCGCCATTGGGACGAGGCGGCCCAGGCACCCTACCTGTACAGCCCCTCGCAACACGACGGTCACTTCATCAGCTACGAGGATCGGGAATCCCTGAACATCAAGATCGACTACATCCGCAGCAAGGGCCTCGGCGGTGTGATGTTCTGGGAGATCTCGGGAGACGACCGCTCCTTCGGCCCCGCCTCCCTGGTGCACACCATTCACGAGGGACTCAATCGCTGATCCCTCGACCTAACTGAAACCCCGACACGACGATCGGCGGAGTCCTCGCGGGCCCCGCCGATCGAACCATTTTTATCTCCTTGATGGGGATTTCGATCCACCTGCGCAAGCCGACCAAAGCATGGATGTCGGCATGCAGACATGGTCGCTGCGGTGCGCCGGAAACCCAGGCGTCGCCAGCGGATTCGAGAATCGATGATGGCGCGCGGCCTGAACCGAGTGTCACGGCCACCAGTTGTAAGGGAATGCTGCCCTATCCATGGTGCCCCTCCAGAAACAGGGGTTTTGCGGAAGGGGTCCTCTGGATCGACATGGTTTCCAACGTGAGCTGCTTTCAGCAGTCAGCCAATCACCGATGACCAAGCATCTTGTGAAACCCGACGCCTGAAACCCGATAGCGTGCCCATCCAGCCAGCCCTTGTTGGGCGCCACGATCTTTCCTTTTCTGGATGGGCGCCAGCTAGAAGCTCGGGTCTCGCCGAGGTTTCCGCTGACCGATGACGCGTCTTGGGTCCCCGAACTCGCCTTACGTGTCTTGGGTCGTGGAACTCACGACCTTGATCTGGTTGCGACCGGCGTTCTTGGCGATGTCCAGCGCCTTTTCGGCGGCTTCGATCAATCGATCCTCGTGCAGATCGGCCGTGGGCACCAAACTGGCCAGTCCCAGGGTGACGGTCACGTGACCGCCCACTTCCTCGGCGTCGCGGTTCTCGATTTCCAGCGCTTCCACCTGCTTGCGCAGCGTTTCGCCCACCAGGAAGGCCGCTTCGGACTCGGTTTCCGGCAGCAGCACCGCAAACTCTTCGCCGTTGTAGCGCGCCACGAAGTCACCGGGGCGTTTGACGGTTCGCGCCATGGCCTGGGCCACCAGCTTCAGGCAGTCGTCGCCGGCTTGGTGGCCGTACATTTTGTTGAATTGCTTGAAAAAGTCCATGTCCACGAGGATCAGCGAGAGGGCGCGGCGGTTGCGGCGGGCGCGATTCCACTCTCGCTTGAGGGTTTCGTCGAAATAGTGGCGGTTCTTGACGCCCGTCAGCCCATCCAACACCGAGGCGTGCTCCACCTGCCGCCGCAGGAACTGGATCTCCAATTGGGTCTTGATGCGCTGCAGGACCAGCGGCGTCTGCAGCGGTGCACGGAGGAAATCCCGAACGCCCAACCCGAAGGCCTCGCTGAATCGGGGCGCCTCGTCATCCACGGCCATCAGCAGGATCGGCACGCTCTGGGTGCGTTGCTCGGCGCGCAATTCCGCGCACAACGCGTACCCGTCGCCGTCCGGCAATCGGGTACTGGTCAGGATCAGTTCGATGTCCGGGTTCTCGCGAAACTGCCGCAAGGCGTCTTCTTTGGAGGTGGCCTCGACCGGCCGGTAGATCTCTCCCAGCAGAGTGGTCAGGGTTTCTTTCGTGTCGTGCTGCGGGTCCACTACCAAAATCTTGGGTCGCGCATTCGCTATCAGCATCGACACATCCTCCATGATTGATTCGTTCACGCCAGTTTAGGCAGCGACGGTTCAAAGTCAAGCACGACAAGACGATCTATGACATTCATCTCGTGGTTTTCTGGGGGTGGAGAAGCGGGAAAAGTAGACGCTTTTCATCATAACAGATCGCAGACCTCGGCAGTACTCTATTGCGTATAGGCAATTACCCGCTTCGCGGCGGGTCGGAACCGGCTCCGGAGGACCTCGATTCGCACTTGACTCCGCACGCCATTTGCTCCCATGGTCTGTATCACCCCCATCCTTAATATCGCGAGGTGCCCATGTCTCCCGAAATCAAACCACCCAAAATGATCGATCTCAATCACCCCATTTCCGCGGGGATGATCACCTACCGCGGGTTGCCCGGTCCCGTTATCGAAGATTTCATCGGCTACGAGGCTTCCCACGACCATTACGCCGAGGGTACCGAATTCCACATCGGCAGAATTGACATGATCGCCAACACGGGAACCTACATCGACACGCCGATCCACCGCTACCGATCGGGCTACGACCTGGCCGAACTGCCGCTGGCCCACATCGCCCATCTTCCGGGTCGCGTCTTTCACGCTCCCGCCGAACCGCGCGTACTCGGCCCCGAACTCTTCGAGGGCGTGGACATCGCGGGCAAAGCGGTCCTCATCCACACGGGCCACGCCCGCTGGTGGGGCGACGACCGTTACTTTCGCGATCACCGCTGCCTCGACGAAGCGGCGGCCGAACTGCTTTGCCGCCAAGGTGCCCGGCTGGTGGGCATCGACAGCCTGAACATCGACGACACCGTCGAAGGCGGTCGCCCGGTTCACTCGCTGCTGTTGGAAGCGGGAATTCCGATCGTCGAGCACATGTGCGGCTTGGACCAACTGCCGGACGAGGGATTTCTGTTCTACGCGGTACCGCCGCGCATTCGAGGACTGGGATCTTTTCCGACGCGGGCTTTCGCTATCGTGAATTCCGAAGGTTGACGCGATCGGCCCGAGATGGTCCTCGCCTTCGATCAGGCAAGGCATGAAACCGACAACCAAGGAAACCCCAGCCTTCGGGGAATGCCCATCCTGGTATTTCCCTTCCTGGGTTGCACGCTGCCTGGGTTCCTGGCGGGTTTTCGCGAGAGTGCCGCCAGGCTCCCGCTTCGGCATTCGGTTTCGAGATCCCTTTTTCGAAACGGTATCTCGCGGTCACGGTGCCGGTCACCCGTTGATTTCATGAATTAAGTTGCGTTGTGAACAAATCATGAGGATAACTCCCAAAAATGTCGCGGTGCGCGAGCCTATACGGTCGTTTTTGTGACAAGTACGTGATTTTCCGTAATTTGGAGCGGTATTTTCCAATACCGCTTCGGTTCCACGGTACAATTCTGTGACGTATGTACTTGCTTTGGAGGCATCGATCATGCGCCTGACTGGAGTCCTGCTTTCCTTGATTTTGATGATTCAAACCAGTGCGTTCGGCAATGAGCGGGTGGCCGCGGATCTCGTGGAAGTGGTCAATCAAAACCCCAAAATCAAAAAAATTGCCGTCATCTACAACCCCAACATTTCCGAAGTCCTGATACCTCCCCAAATCGCCCAGGCGAAGCTGTTCAAGGTACCGGTCAAGAACACGCGCGAGATCGCGCAGGTGGTCAATCGTTTGGTGTTGGCCCAACATGATGTCAACGCCATCTATTTGGTGCACGACCGTTTCAAGGCCGTGACCAACAAAGCTTCGGTTCGGTATTTGGGCAAGGTCGCTCGCAAAAATCAATTGGTGTTGCATTCGGACAACCAGGAAGTCGCCTCTGGCTTCGCCGAGTTGAATGCGCGCGTCGAGTTGTAATCGTTCTCAACCGATGCCATCTCCCCGCAAAAGCCGCTCCCCCGAGCGGCTTTTTTGTGCCTGACCCCGTGGAGAAACCCAAACGCGTGCCTCGGGTGTTTTAGGGGAACGGGGACGCTTCGCGCTTTAGCCTCGAGTTCTTTCGTTGCTCGAGTCGCTTCGATTGGTTCACCAAGCTGGTGAACCTACAGGCCTTGCCGCCCTCTCGAGATGCGGGAACTTCCGGATCACACTCTTCGATGGGTCGTCCCGATTCAGGTCGGCGATCCGTTCCCCTAAGATCGGCAGCTCGTCGGAGCCAACCGGCACGAGGTTCCCGCAAGCTCCCAAGCTTCGTAAAGCCTGTAGGTTGGCCCGCTGGGCCGACGCGTCGAAGCAACCCAAGCAACAGCAAACAATTACGCAATTGAGCGAAGCCCAGAATTGCCCTCGCGGCCCCATCCCAAGTTGCCAAGTCCAAAGTTCCCGCATCGTGAGAGGGTTGTCAGGCCTGTAGATTAAGCAGCTTGCTCAACCAGCCGAAGCTCCTCCGACGCGATGTACCGATACGATCGAGAGGGTTTCAATCTCGGCTTTGACCTGCTCGGGAGAACGGATCGCTCCGCTCTTTGGCTCGATACCTGACCGAAACGGACGTCGCTTCGATTGGTGGAACAAGCTGTTCCACCTACTGGCCTTGCCGCCCTCTCGAGATGCGGGAACTCCCGGATCACACTCTACGATGGGTCGACCCGATTCGGGTCGGCGATCCGGTCCCCTAAGATCGGCAGCTCGTCGGAGCCAACCGGCACGAGGTTCCCGCAAGCTCCCAAGCTTCGTAAAGTCAGTAGGTTGGCCCGCTGGGCCGACGCGTCGAAGCAACCCAAGCAACAGCAAACAATTACGCAATTGAGCGAAGCCCAGAATTGCCCTCGCGGCCCCATCCCAAGTTGCCAAGTCCAAAGTTCCCGCATCGTGAGAGGGGCGTCAGGCCTGTAGGTTGAGCAGCTTGCTCAACCAGCCGAAGCTCCTCCGACGCGATGTTCCGATACGATCGAGAGGGCTTCAATCCCGGCTTTGACCTGCTCGGGAGAACGGATCGCTCCGCTCTTTGGCTCTATACCTGACCGAAACGGACGTCGCTTCGATTGGTGGAACAAGCTGTTCCACCTACTGGCCTCACGACCCTCTTTGGATGCGGGCGCTGCCAAGATGCACACTTCGATCGGTGGTAATAAAATCTCGGCCCCGAAACCATGCGGGGCCGGGCGCCCGACCTCAACCCATCAAGGCCGCCCGCGCTCCGCTTGCAACGTCTGCGGCAATTCGGAGGCCGGATCCTGGCGTTTCAAGGGATTCAGCCAGAGCAGCACCAAACCGGCAGCCTGCAACGGCAGGATCCATAAAAACACTTCGCGAATCGGCATCTGCTCGTGTAGCCAGCCGGACAGCCCACTTCCGACGATTGCCGATACCCCGCCCACACAGGTCGAGAACAGCCCCTGGTAACTGGCGCGGTTCCCCTGTTGGGAAAACCGCGAAATGGCCTGCATCGCGGCGGCGTAAAAAAGGCCGAAGCCGAGACCGTGCAAAAGTTGGCTCGCGCCCAGAACCCAGGCCACCGGATACAACCCGATCACCAACCAGCGAATCAGGTTGGCCGCGAACGCCGCCAAAAGCAGGGTCCGGTAGTGCCAGCGTTTGAAGAACCAGCCGGAGGCGAGGAATACCCCGATCTCCGCGAGCACACCCAGGCTCCAATACCAACCGGTGGCCTCGGCGGAAATCCCGGAATCGATCAAGAGCAGGGTGAAGCCGTAGTGATACGGCGAAAAGGACAGCCAGTGCAGCATCATCGCCAGCAACCAGAGCCACCAGCTCCCGGTGAGCTCTCGCCAGAAGGGAGATTGCCGGCGCGTCTGGCGGGGTTTGATTTCGCGCGGCAGGAAAAAAGAGTTCAGCCAGAACAGGAGGGCCGCGACAACCAGCGCCGGGAAAAAGATCCGCAGGCCGAAGCGATCGACCAGGTAGCCCATGCCGATCGATGACACGATGAACCCGAGCGAGCCCACCAGCCGCCGGTGACCGTAGCGCTTGGGGTCGCCGCCCGAGACCTGCATGGCCAGGGTGTCTTGAAGCGAAATGACGGGCGCTTGGGCCGCGCCGAACAAGAACAGCGGTAGGAGAAACAACAGGCCGGCCTCGTCCGAGAACACCCAGAGGATCGGGGTCAAGGCCATCAGAACCAGAGCGTCGAGCCGCAACAGGCGATCCACGGAGAGGAAGCGATCACTCAGGCGACCGCCGAGCAGGGGCATGATCGCGTTGAAGAAGTAAAACCCCGAGAGAATCAATCCCGTTTGGGATTTGGAAAAACCCAGATCCAGCAAGACCGGGCTGAGATACGGCAGAAGCAGGCCGAACAGCAGAAAGAAGAAAAAGAAACTCGCAGCCATAGCTCCCCCAGGCGGTTGCCAAAGCGGCGTATTGTAACACGACACTGTGGAGTGCGGTGCGCGAAGGAGCCGTGCAAACAATGCGTAAGTTGTTTTTTACCACGGAGTCGCCGCCCAGGCCGGGGGCCCGGGTTTCAGGTGGGTAACTAATCGAAGCGAATCGTTTGGGAGTTCCCGCATTTGTGAGAGGGGCGTCGTTGCAGTAAGTTGGCCCGCCGGGCCGACATTTTTCGACGAACTCCCTGCACATCCGCCTTTTTAGGTTTTTATCTTTATCTTCGAACTTTACAGAGTTTGTTACATATAGAGTTCACAGAGTTCACCGAGGCAGGCACGAAGCCGTCGAGGGGGGGAATTGCCATCCTCATAAAGAGCGGCTTGAACTGCCACTCAGCTACCTAATTATCTTCGATGTGAACAAGAAATCTCTATGTTTTTTGGCAACAAGATTGAACTAAACGATTTAAACTCAAGGGTGATCACTGAAAAAACGCTGATCTTCGGAAACCCCCCATGTGCAGGCTCCGAAAAAGGTTTAGTTGGGACAACCCGTGTGGAATCGTGGCTAACTTCTAAAAAATTATTATAATTCTCCGTTTTCTCTGTGGACTCAGTGGTAGAAACCGCAGCCACCACAAAGCCGGGATGGACAACCCCTCAACCGGCGAACATCCAACTCAAAGTGTATCGGAGAGGAAACCGGCGATGCCTTCTACCAACGGATCGGTCATGTGCGCCAATTTCGTCGGGCTCACGGGCCAGATGGCAAACGGCTCGAACGATTCGGCCAACAAGTCGCGCCGAATTTCCATCGACAAGATGCGGTGGGGATAGCGCTCGCAGTGATGGTACCCGGCGGCGGCGGGATGCAACGGATAGGGGTCGTCGCAAGTGATCTCGATGTCCTGCGACCGATAGGCCGCCAACACCCGTTCCACCAGGCGCGGCGGGGCCAGCATCGAACCGTCCGGCGGGGTGGTGATCAACTCGACCGCGGGCCGATGGGCGTAGGTCGCAAATTGCGCCGGCTGGTAGGCGCGGTGCAACGTGTCGACGATGTATTCCCCTTCCACCAGGGATACCGAAATCGGTGCGTAGGTGTGGAGGTTGAACGCAAAGCCCTCGTTTTCGCACGCGAACGCGTAACCCCGGCGAGCCTGCTGCTGGTAGCGATCGTACAGCTCGTGCAGCAACGTCAAATCGGCTTCGTCGTCGATGAACGAAGCCGTCGTTCCGGTGAGGTTGGCGGCCTTGCGAACCGATTCGTCGATCACCCACTGGCGATTGACGTCCACGATGGTGCGTGGCAACAGGCTTCGCAACACCACGATGTCCAAGCGACGCTGGATCTCGCGCAGTCGGGTTCGCTGCGTCGCACCCAGGCGGTCGCCCAGCCGATCGACGAGGGCCGGATCGGTCAGCGCACCGGCGAGGTAAAAAGCGTATTCGGGGGAACCCTGGTCGGTATTGACCATGAAGAAGTCGTCGTATCGGTCGTCGGTGTACTGGCGAATCCGCGATTTCAAGCCGTGTAGATGCGTCAACTCGGTGGCCCCGTGGGGTAACTCGATAAAAAGGGGGACGGGTGGATCGGACAGGGGGGATCCGCCCGAGAACCGAAACACATCACATATTCCTTCGACAGACTGAATCCCCTTGTAATCCGAAACTTTCTCCATACCCGAATCTCCTCCCTTGCAAATAACTTTCGCAGCACCCATCATATCCTGGACATTTGGCCAAAGAACCTGGCCCAGAACCGCCACAACCCGCGAACACGCTAGCACCCTCGCTTCGGTTGGGCAACAACCAATCGAGATCGAATCCGGTTCGGTTCTCACCCGCCTCGACGCCCGTCGCGCGTCTTTTCCGCCGATCGGAAAAGAACTGAATTCTGGCGCTCAACATGAAGTTAAATTTGATGTTAATATACGTTTAGGAGAAAATGAGACTTGCTCTGTTTCAAGCATTACCCATGAATCTTTAAAGCCTTGACTCCGGATGCCGAGCTTCGTTCTCCGCGCTCCTGGAATTGGGAACACCCGTCGATCGCCATCATCCCCAAGGATGTCGTGTATGGCGGCGTCGATTTCGGTCGCTCACCCGTATTCGGGAACCCGCCAGGTGGGCGTAAAATAATATGGGTCCTTTTCGGTAAGTTGTGCTCTCCGCTTTCTTGAATCTACCATTCCTGAAATGTTTATCCTTATTCATTCCATACACATTCATCGTCGCCGATCTCTTTCGGTTTTCGGGAGCTCCCATGAAAGAACTGTCCCCAGAATGCGACCTGGCCTATGACCTCACGCAAGATGCACCAGCCCTGCTGGAGGGGCTGCCCGACACCCCTGCGACCAAACACGCCTGGCTCGAACGCCGCGCGCACCTGGAGGCCGCCTACGCCGAAGAACAGGCCAGGCAGCACCTGGTCGCCGCATCGAAACACGACGAATCCAGGGTCCGCGCCGACGCCCTGACCCAAATCGAAAAGCTAAGAAGTGAATGGCGTCTGATCAGTCAAAAATTGGACGCCGTTCAAAGCCAATTTTTCCCGGTTTCGGACGACTGTCCCAAGGTGTTTCGCGCCTGGCAGCGTCAAGTCGAGGCAAGGCAAGAAAACCATACCGAGAGAAAAACGGAGATCGAACGGGAAATCGCCGAAATGGCCCGCGAACACCGAGAAGAGGTCGGTACCGCCCGCCTCGATTGGCGCGGGCACGCGCGACCCCTCACCTCCCTGATCTGGGAGTTGACGGGTTCTTCCCGGCGCACCCGTGAAGAGGCCTGGCGCGTGGTTTCCCAGGAATACTACCGCCTTGCGCCGTTCCGCGAGGAGCGTTTCTCGCGCATGGTGAACCTGCGCCGCGAGTGGGCACCCCCCACCGAAGGCGACGATTTCCGCGCCCTCGTGTTCCGCCAGGCCGGGCTGGATGCCCTGGATGCCGCCACCTGCCGGCAATACGCCGAGGCCTGTGAAAAGGTGGTCGTCCCGGCATTGCGCGTCCGCGACGAACGACATCGTCGGTTCCTGGGTGTCGAGGTGTTGTATCCCTGGGACATGCAGGTTCCCGCCTACCAGGCCCCTCCTCCCCTGGGCGACAACCCCAAGGACTTGATTCCCATCGGCGAGCGCCTGTTCGAAGCCATGGATCCCGAGCTGCACGCGTGGTTCAAGACCCTGGTCGAGAACCAGTGTATGCACATCGAAACCTGGCCCGACAGCACGGCGGAAAGCTTTTTGGTCATGCGCGACCTGACGGGCCTCCCCTACCTTTCGCTCACCTTGACCACCAGTTGGACGGATCTCCATCTCCTGCTTCAGGAACTGGGCAAGGCCTTTCATTATTTGGCGTGTCGCCATCGACCCACCCATTTCGACCGCAATCCCTCGACCGGCTCGCTGCTCATGGCGTCCTATGCGCTGGAACTGCTTTCCATGGAATACTGGGATCACCTCTATCCCAATCCGCGTGACTGCAACCTCGCCAAACGGGAACAATACGAGCGGGTGCTGGCCCTGCTACCGCGTTTCGCACGACTGGATCGATTCGAGTCACAGATCTACCACATGCCGATCCAATCGGCGGTGGCCCGTTGCCAACTGTGGTGCGATTTGGACGAACGCATGGGGCGAACCTGTGATTGGTTCGGGCTGGAGCACCTGCACGCGGTTCAATGGCACCAGGAACGGGGCCTGCTGGAGACGCCCTTCTCTTCGATCGAGCACGCCTTGGCGCTGCTCGTCGCGCTCGATCTGTGGATGACCGCCCGCGCACAGGGGACTCCCGAAGCGATCTCCCAATTCAAGGAATTGCTGGCACTGGGCAACGCCAGAGGCCAGAACGCGATTCTGCGCGATTGGGTGGCGACCCACGGCACCTGGGAAGGGCGCCTCGGCGAAGTGGTCGAGGCACTGACCGCCGAACTGACTCTTTTGGATCAGGCCCTGGATTGAACGGGTCCTTTTCCAATCGTTCGCGGATCGGTTGGGCTCGTGTTTTGACCTGAAATGGGACATTCCAGTGTGCAACAGTCTTGTTGCACGAAGGGAAGCACCCTGTTCTCAAAAAGTTAGGATTCCTCGAAATTCGGCGCCTTGGGAATCCGAATTTCGAGGGTCACACCGCCGCCACAAGGCCATCGCCGCCTCGCAACGGGGCCTGGCGGCAGGATCCGAGGGAGCCGTTCGCCAAAACCGCTGTTTCTGGATGGGCCCCTGCCTGGTTATAATAGGGTCACGGCATTTCAATGAAACACGGTTCACACGACAGAACTGGAGTCGTGCATGAGTACAGGCTCGGGCCCCCGGCCGGCGCGCTTCGATTGGAGACCTCGTCTTCGTTCAAGCCTGTCCCCTTTTCTCGAGATCGCATTGATTCTGTTTGGGCACAGCCTTGCCTGGGCCCAATACCTTCCCTTTCGCACGCTTTCCATCGACGACGGCCTCCTGCAATCGACCGTGTACGACATGTACCAGGATCAACAGGGATACCTGTGGCTCGCGACGATTGCCGGAGTCAGCCGATTCGACGGTCTGGATTTTCACAACTACACCAATCACGACGGGCTTCCCCATTATTTGACCCGATCGATCCTGCAGACGCCGGACGGGCGGATATGGGTGGCGACCGATGGCGGCTTGGCCTCGTTCAACGGAGATGCGTTCGAGAGTCTCGGGCACATCGATCCGCGTCTGGATCTCCCGGTTCGCGCGCTCTACCCCAGCGGCCCGGGCTTTTTCATCGGCACGCTGGGAGCTGGTCTGTGCCTGTGGAACGGTCACGCCCTGACCTGTTTCGATGCACCCGAGGAGATGAAATTCAGGCAGGTCGGCGCCATCACGTCGGATGGGCGGGACGGGCTTTGGTTGAGTACCGAACGCGGCATCGCTCACTTCGACGGGATTCGCATCACCCCCTTCCCCGCGGCGGACCGGTTGCCCGCGCGCAACGTGCGAACCCTCTACCGGGATTCGCGCGGTCGCCTGTGGATCGGCACCCACCGCAACGGCGCCCTGATTTGGGACGGCAGCGAGCTGCGTGTCCCGGGCCCCGTGGCGACCGACGACGCCGGTTCCCAGCCAGAAGAATCGGTCGAGAACCCGTTGGCCGGCGAGGCGGTCAATCGCTTTTTCGAGAGCGAGAACGGCGACATGTGGGTGGCCACCCGCGAATCGGGGGCCTTTCGCTTCGACGCCGAAGAGCGACTCGTGAAGCAATACACGAGTGCGGTCGGCTTGGGTTCGAACAGTGTCTATTCGTTCCTGCGCGATCACGAGGGCGGCCTGTGGTTCGGCACCTTCGGCGGCGGCGTGTCGCGTCTGCCGGGCGAGGACCTGTTGCGCTACGCCAAGCAGACCGGGCTGCCCGACCCCAACGTGTACGCGATTACCCAGGACGGCGAGGGCACCATTTGGATCGGCAGCAACGGTGCCGGGCTTTCGCGCATGGAGGGCGATCGCCTGGTGCAGTTCGAACGCAACGACGAACTGGCGCATCCCAAGGTCATGTGCGCCATGTCCGCGTCGGACGGGTCCCTGTGGGTCGGCACGCTCGGCGGCCTGAGCGTGTTCGACGGCCAGGCCTTCCGCCACTACAAACGCGGGAGGGATTTACCGCACAACACGGTCTACGACCTGGCCGAGGATGACGGGGGACGGGTCTGGATCGGGACCCGTCGTGGCCTGGTGAAATACGAGAACGGGATGTTCACGAGGCCTCGCGGCCCCAACAGTTGGAAAGCCGCACAGATCAACACCCTGTGGATCGATCAGGACGGGGTGTGGTTGGGCTCCGCCGAAGGGTTGGCTCGGGTTTCCCGGAATGTGATCCAGCCCATCCAAAGACCCACCGATGCCGAACTCTTCGTTCAAGACCTGGTGCGCGACGGCGACGGGGTGCTGTGGTTGGCGACCAGTGACGGGCTGTACCGCTACGATCACCACGGTTTCGAACGCTTCGGCGCCAAAGAGGGGCTTTCGTCCTCGATGTGCAAGGCGGTGACGATCGATCGGCGCGGTCACTTGTGGGTGGGCACCCTGCGCGGCCTGTACCGCTACGATTACCGCACCTTTTCGGTCTTCACCTCGCGGGACGGGGTGGCCTCCAACGAAATCAACCGCGGCGGAGCCTTTCGCGACAAGACCGGCAACCTGTGGTTCGGCACCGTTCACGGTGTGACCAAGGTTCGACACGACGCGAACTTCACGCCGAACACCACGCCCCCGCCGATCCACATCCGCGGCCTGGTGGTCAACGGCGTTCCCCAGCGCCCCAAGGACGTCTACAGCCTGCCCCACGACCGCAACGACCTGGCCATTTCGTTCAAGGCGATCACGTTCTCCGCCCCCGAGGAACTGAAGTACAGCTACCGTTTGAAGGGCGGCGAGGCCGTCTGGCGCCAGGGCACCACCGACAACGTGCTGTTCCCGGCCCTTTCGCCGGGTCGCTATACCTTCGAGGTGCGCGCCTGCAACAGCGACGGCGTCTGCAGCGAAAGCCCGGCTCGCCTGTCGTTCCAAATCCACCCTCCTTTCTGGGCGGAGGTCTGGTTCCGCGCCCTGCTGCTGGCGGTGGTGCTGGCGTTCGGCTACCTGGTGTTCCAGGATCGCATGCGCAAGGAACGCATGCGGACCAATGCCGCCGCGGCTACCGCCACCGCCGAGGCCAAAAGCCGCTTCCTGGCCGCCATGAGCCACGAATTGCGTACGCCGCTGAACGCCATCCTCGGGTACAGCGAGCTGCTGGCCGAGGAGGCCGAAGACAACGACCACCAGCAGTACCAGGACGACCTGGATAAAATCAACTACGCGGCCCGCCAACTCCTTCAATTGGTCGACAACCTGCTGGACCTCTCCAAGCTGGAGGCGGAGAAGACGTCGATGCACTGGGAATCGTTCGCCGTCGAAGAATTCGTGCTGAAGCTGACGGGGTTGGTACAGCCGCTGGTGGCCAAGGGCGGCAACGTGTTCCGCACCAATCTCGATGGCAGCCCGACCCTGATTTATGCCGATCGCACCAAATTGCGTCAAATCCTGCTGAACCTGATCAGCAACGCGGCCAAGTTCACGGAAAACGGCACCATCACCCTGCGGGTGACGATCGACGCGGCCAAAAACGGCGATCCGCACACGCTTTGGCAGGTGGAGGATACCGGTATCGGCATGGACCCCACCCAGCTCCAACACCTGTTCCAGGCCTATACCCAGGTGCACACGGCCGATGTGGCCAAGTACGGCGGCACGGGCTTGGGACTGATGTTGTGCCGCCGCTTCTGTACCATGATGGGTGGCGATCTGACGGTGTCCAGCGAGGTCGGCGTGGGCACGACCTTCTCGGTGGTGCTGCCGGACAGGCAGAAGCCGGCGTAGCGGCAACGCGCCAAGCCCACGAGCGTCCATTCCCCAAAACACCCACCACCGAAGCCGTAAACCATAAAACAAGCATTTCCAGAAAAGTACACCTTGCCTGCCGGTTGAACAGGGGCGGTAAGCCAGCTTGCTCAACCAATCGAAGCGATCTAGCATGGATAGAAATCGATCATCGAGAGATCTAGGCCCGACTTATTTGCTCCGCTTTTTGGCTACTTAATCTTGCGAAGCGTGGATCGCTTCGAAGTGTCGGCCGGGCCGGCCAACCTACAGCCGCGCCGATCCTCAAAGCATGCGGGAACTCTTCGCATGGATCACTTCGATCTAGCATGGATAGAAATCGATCATCGAGAGATCTAGGCCCGATTTATTTGCTCCGCTTTTTGGCTACTTAATCTTGCGAAGCGTGGATCGCTTCGAAGTGTCGGCCGGGCCGGCCAACCTACAGCCGCGCCGATCCTCAAAGCATGCGGGAACTCTTCGCATGGATCACTTCGATCTAGCATGGATAGAAATCGATCATCGAGAGATCTAGGCCCGATTTATTTGCTCCGCTTTTTGGCTACTTAATCTTGCGAAGCGTGGATCGCTTCGAAGTGTCGGCCGGGCCGGCCAACCTACAGCCGCGCCGATCCTCAAAGCATGCGGGAACTCTTCGCATGGATCACTTCGAAACGTACATCCAACGGATGTACCTACCGGGCACGACGCATCCCTCGGCATTCGGGCATTCCGAGCACTTTTGTTTCAAGTGAAGATTGGGCTCGCGATCTGGGCGGCCAGACTTAACCTACTAGGTTTTAGGCCTTTTACCGTCGCCCGAGCCTGCCGGGCGATCTCGCGTGCGAGCGACGAAGATTCCGGCGACGGTCCGGGTGGGAACCACGACCGCTTGGCGACACCTGCGAAGTTCCGAAGGCCGCGTCAAAAAACGCCGCGTTCAAATATATGGACAAGGCCGCGACCCATTTCCGTCTCGGAATTTTCTCATTCAAGCTTTTCCTTGCTTTTTCCCCACGCCCTTGGTTTGATACTTGCCGGATCGAAGCTGCCTGGGGTTGGGGCGCCATGATGTATGCCGTAGGATCCGAGGTTTCCCACCAACACCACCTCTCTCCGCTTCGAATTGGCGACGCCTCGATCGGCGTGCGCTGCACGTTGGAGCCTGTCCCCTTGGCGCCAACGCCCGCTGTCGCAAAGGGGAATGCTTGAAAATGGGGGAGCACACCATGGAAGGTGAGGTAATCAAAGATCAACCCGAGTGGCGCCAGGGTGATATCCGATTCATGAAACGCGCATTGGAGCTGGCCGAGCGTGCCGCGGGGCGCACGTCGCCGAATCCGATGGTCGGGGCGGTCATCGTCAAAGAAGGCCGCGTGATCGGCGAAGGCTGGCATCATCGCGCCGGCGAACCCCACGCCGAAATCGAAGCCCTGCGCAGTGCCACCGAAGACGTGCGTGACGCCACGGTCTACGTCAGCCTGGAACCCTGCTGCCATTTCGGCCGCACACCACCCTGCACCAAAGCCCTGATCGATGCCGGCATCACCCGCGTCTTCTACGCCACCAGCGACGAAGACCCGCGCACCAAGGGCGAAGGCCACAAGGAACTCGAGGCGGCCGGCCTGGAAGTCGTACGCGGCCCGCTCGAGGAAGAGGCCCGCCACCTGAATCGCGCCTTTTTCCACTTCATGACGGCGAAACGCCCCTACGTCATCGCCAAGTACGCGATGAGCCTGGACGGGCGAATCGCCACCCACACCGGCAACAGTCACTGGATCACCGGGCTCGAGTCGCGCGCCGAAACCCACCGCCTGCGCGACAACTGCGATGCGCTGCTGGTCGGTGCCGGAACCGCCATCGCCGACGATCCGGAACTGGTGGTCTCGCTGGAAGAGCACGACGGACGGCAACCCCTGCGCGTGGTGCTGGACAGCACCGGTCGCGTGCCCCTGAAGGCCAAACTGTTCGACGCGTCGCTGCCCGGCAAGACCGTGCTTGCGACCACCTCGGCGATGGACGTCTACCATCGCTCCGAATTGGTCAGCAAGGGCGTGGAGGTCTGGGAGATTGCACCCACCGAAAATGGCGAAATCAGCCTGATTCCCCTGCTGGAACGGCTCACCCAGCACGACGTGCTGTCGCTCATGGTCGAAGGCGGCGCCATCACCCTGGGTTCCTTCTTCGCCGAACACCTGATCAACGAAGTCTGGGCGTTCGTCGGGGCCAAATTGATCGGCGGCTCCGGTGCACCCGGACCGATCGGATCCACGGGCATCGCCCGCCTGGAGCAGTCGCCGCCGCTGGACGTCTACGAGACCGAACGGCTCGAAAGCGATGTCCTGATCAAGGCGAAGGTCGTCTGAATCGAACCCCGCCCCATGCGTGAGCTCGCCCCCACCGGAATCGGTTGAATCCCCCCCCGAGTCGATTCTCCAGGAGAGGCACAAACCAAAAAGGCCGCCCCGTAAGGCGGCCTTTTCGCGTTTCTGGGTCCCGAAATCGGGATTACATTTTCAGGTTGAATTTGGTGAAGAAGAACGAACCGTTGATGCCCATCTGGACGTTTTCCCAGGGCGCACCGTTTTCGGTCTCGTTGGGATCCTGGCGCGTCGGGTTGGTGTCGAAGATGTTGGTGCCGCCGAAGGTCCAGGTCACGCCGCGACCCAGATCCACGTTGAAGGACAGGTCCACCGTGGTGGCGGGATCGTAGGATTGCGGCGGTGAATCGGGATCGTCCAACTGGGTCCAGGTACCCGAGACCACGTCGCCGAAGTGGGCGACTTTCAGGTTGCCGCCGAAACGGTCGCGCGAGTAATCGAAGGTCAGGGTCGCCTTGGTTTCGGGTGCCGACCCCTCGACGAACATCCGCTCACGGGTGCTGAAGTAGATCTCTTCCTTGCCTTCCAGGCTGGGGGCGGTGTTGATTTCCTCGACCTCCGTCTTGTTGTAGTTGAAGGCCACGAAGCTGTTCAGGTTGCCGCCGGCGAGCTTGCCGCGATGGGCGATGGTCAGGTCGACTCCCTCGGTGCTGGTGTCGATCGCGTTGGTGAAGAAGCGCGCTTCCGAAAGGCCCTGGGCGTCGATGATTTCGCCGATGTCCGAGTCCTCGGCCGTGAAACCGCCGGTCAGGACGATGCGGTCCTCGATGTCGATCACGTAGCCGTCGAGGGTGATGGTCAGTTCGGAACGCGGGGTGTAGGTGAACCCGAAGGTCAGGTTCTCGCTGGTTTCTTCCTTGAGCGAGGGAATGCCCACGAGGCGCGCCAATTCGCTTTCGTTGGGCGCCAGTTTCACGTCGGCGGCGACGCCGGCGATAAAATCGGTGAAGGTGGAGCTGAAATAACGCTGGTGCAGGCTCGGCGCCCGGAACCCGGTGCTGACGCTGCCGCGAAAGGCGATCCGCTCACTGGCCTTGTAGCTGAGGGCCAGCTTGCCGTTCACGGTGTCGCCGAAATCACTGTAGTCCTCACCGCGGACGGCCGCGGCCAGCAGGAACTTTTCGGAGAACTGTAGTTCCACGTCCAGGTAGAGCGCCGTGTTGTCGCGATCGGCATCGATCTCGTCGACCGGTTGAAAGCCGGGGAAGCCCTGGGACCCGGCATTGCCGCCGCCCGCACCGTCGAAGTCCGCGTAGGAACCGGGCTCGCCGGCGAAGATTTCGTAGGTTTCACGCCGGAACTCGAAGCCGGTGGCCACGTTCACGCCGGCCAGCACATCGGGGAAGAACCGGGAGAAGTCGAGGTTCGTGGTGTGCTGGGTGAACTGGAAACCGCCCGCGTCGAATTCGGTGGGCGAGATGCCGTTGTTGGTGGTGGCGATCGAGGCGTTCAGCGTCTGGGTGATCAGGTACTCCATGCGGTTGGAACCGTAGGTCGTACTGATGTCGTAGAACCAGGCGCCGGCCAGGCCGTGGAACCCGAACGCGGCCGAGTAGTCTTCGATGTCGGTTTCGATTTCGGGTACGAAGCCGTCGGGGTACATTTCCGCCGAGTTGCGCGAGGGAATGTCGTCGGAACCCACGCCGTCGCGGTACCAGGCACCGGCGGCGCCGTCGCGGGCGTTGAGGCCGCCGTGGCCGTAGAAGGTGCCCACGTCGCCGACCGGCTTGCTCAGGTTGAAGAACAAAATGCTGTTTTCGGTTTCGGCATCGCCGATGATGCGCGGTTCGTTGTCGCCGGAACGGTCGGTGCGGTCACGGGTCAGAAACTCACCCGTCAGGTTCAACACCCCGCCGTTGCCCAGTTCCATGCCGTAGTTCAGGGCGGCCTGGCCGTAATCGCCATCCCCTTCCTGGTACTGCCCCAAAGAGGCCACCGCATTCAGGCCCAAATCCTTGCGCAGCACGATGTTGATGACGCCGGCGATCGCGTCCGATCCGTATTGGGCCGCCGCACCGTCGCGCAGGATCTCGATCCGCTCGATGGCGCTGACGGGGATCGTGTTCAAATCGGTGCCCACGTTGCCGCGCGCCCGGGTACCGAACAGATAGACCAGCGACGACGTGTGGCGCCGCTTGCCGTTGATGAGCACCAACACCTGATCGGGTCCCAATCCGCGCAGGGTGGCCGCATCCACGTGGTCACTGCCGTCCGAGCCCGACTGACGGTTCGAATTGAAAGACGGCGCGGTGAACTGGAGAAGCTGGCCCAAATCCAATTGACCCGAATCGGAAACCAGTTCCTCGACCGGCACCACGTCGACCGGCACCGGGGTTTCCGTCTGCGACCGCTCCAGACGTCGCGTACCGACCGTGATCGTTTCGACGATGGCCGGTTGTTCGACCGACTCTTCCTCCGCTTGACTTTCCTGGGCGAAGCCCATCGCTCCGAGACCGCAGAGCCCGACCATCGCACTCGTTGTCCAAATGTTCCTGAATCGGCGCAGCAGCGTCCGGCGCAAATCCGATTCGGTCTGCCAAAGAAATCGCATGATTCCCTCCTGTGAACTCTCCTGGGTTTTGTCCCGATCGACAAAAAAGCTTGCCGGATCACTGTCCGGGCCCACTTCGAGGTGCCGTGGCCCGACCGTCCCGAATGACGGCCACTTGGGACACCAACCCGTCGAAGCCCCACCCGAGGTCGACCACACGGGAGGCGTGTGCCGAGCGGATGAGATTCGACCATGTGCAGTAATCGCGTATCCTCCGTTCGTTCAGGGCCGGCAATATTAATGAAAACCGGAGATCGCCTGAATGAAGGGTTTGGTAGAAAAATACATTCACGTTGAGTTCGGTAAGGAGCACCGTGGCAAAATCAAACACAAAAGTATGCAATGGCTTATCGCCGATCGGGAGTTGGAAAATCATTTCCGATTTCTCCGGCCAGGTCAATACAACATTGAAAAAAAAGGTGCCAACCCGGTTAATATGGCGCACCGTTTCGCGTGGGTTCGGGCTTCGAAACCGGGGCCCTTCCGGGCGCATCGCACATGGATAAGGTGCCTAACCACAGGGACCATGGAGAAAACCCGGGCAGCACGGGGCGGCGACCGCGACGCGTTCCGCGGCACCCGTGGATCCACGCCGCGATGATGACCGGGATCACACATGCACTATTTTCGGAGACACACGTATTCACATGGAATTAAAATCAACTCATGCGGCACACGAAACTCACCTCCCAATCCTGCCGCACTTTTTCAAAATTCCCTCTTGAAATTAGTTATCCTTCTCCAACACCTTGAAGCATAGGCTCGGATATGGGCTTGATCGGCGTTGTCTATGGCAAGGGACAACGAATCCGATCGGGACCTCGTTCCTTTTTCAAGCTTGAGCAAATTGGCCGGAACACTCCGGCCTTTTTTTATGGTGACCGCGCCGCCACGACTCGCCATCGCGGTCCTTTTCCATCGCGAACGGGCCGGTTCGTACCACTTTTTCACGCTTGTTTGCCTACCTGAGTCACCAAATCTACCGATCTTTGTCACTTTTCCATAGATTTTTGCGATATTTTTTTGGACTGATTGAATACAATCTTTTCCTACGCCCGTTTTTCCCCCTTGTTTTTCTCTACCGAGTACATCGATGGGCGGGCTGATTCGACGACCGAGTCGTGGCACGCCACTCGGGGTCCGTGATACGACACAAGGCTTTTTCCAAACGCAGGAGCCATCGAGCCGATCGACCGGTACCCGGTCGATCGCGAGGGTTCGAACGACCCGGAACCATGGGTTCGCGCCGCTCTCGCTTCCCGTCGCGACAAAAGTCTTGTGAGGCGCACCGCCATGAATCGTACCCATTGGTAATGAACTCCCCGAATTTTTCCGGTCGTCCTCAATCGTGCAATCTCGCTAATTACTTAAAAGGTGAACAAAACATGATCTTGAGTCTCCTATTGGCAATGGCAATTCAGGGCTGGGACGCCCCCCGATCGCCGGTCGAGCCCCATTCGCTCGCATTCAGCTACCACTCCCCCGCCCAAAAATCCCTCCCCGCCCAACTGAAAGCGTTTCCAACTCCCGATGGCACCGTCGACCTGGCCCTTCAATCGTTTGACATCTGGCAACAGGAAGGCGTGGTCGTCGAATACCGCAGCGAAGGCATCCGCCGCCACAAGCCTTCCCGCGATCGGCAGTACTACCGCGCGGTCACCAAGCAAGGCCGCCTGATTTTCCTCGCCGGCAACGCCGCGGAAGGATACCGCGGATTCGCGGAAACCAAGGCCGGCGTGCAACGGCTCACCTGGCGCCAGGACTCGGTACGCTACACCACCCAGATCAACAGAGGATTCGAGTGTCGCGCCGCGGCAACCGGTTTCAAGTTCCCCGAAATGTCGAAGTCTCCCCGCAAATCGGACGACGGCCAGATCACGGTGATCGACCTCGCCATCGAGACCGACAATTTCCTTTATCGGGAGATGGGTTCCACCGAGGCGTTGGTAGAAGTCATCAGCCTCAGTTTCGCCGCGGTCAGCGCCATTTACGAACGCGATCTCGGTGCGGCGTTGCGCCTGACCCACGTGGCCGTGTACCCCGAAGCCCATCCCTGGAACACCTTCACCCTCTACGAACTTCAGGATCACTGGCAGGATCCCAACAACGGCAAACAGCACATCGCGCGTACCCTGACCCATTTGCTCACGCCCATCGGCGGCTATGGCCAGGGGTTCATCGATACCTTGTGCGACAGCACCTGGGGATTCGGCCGCAGCGCATTTTTCGGCACCATCCTGGAAGACGGAGATCTCTCGGATGTCAGCCTCTTGGCCCACGAGCTGGGTCACAACCTGGGTAGCCCACACACCCACGATTACCTGCCCGCCATCGATCGCTGCCCGACCTATACCGGCGACGCCCCCGCTGACGGCGGCACCATCATGAGCTACTGTTACTTTCAGACCGCCATTCCCGAAACCTTCAGCTTCCACCCTCGCGTGCAGGAGCTGTTGCGCGACCGCATCGCCGCCGCGGCGTGCACGGCCGGTACCGAATCGGCGATCGCCTTCGAAGACCCGAACTTCAAGCTGGCGATTCTCGCCCAGGCCGATGCCAACGACGACGGCGAGATCTCCCTGGACGAAGCCGCCTCGGTGACCGACATCGATGTCAGCGGTCAGCAGATCGAAAGCATCGCGCCCCTGCGCCACTTCGTGAATCTCGAAGGCCTGATCGCCACGGACAACGGCATCACCCGCCTTCCGGAGGCGCTGCCCGCCACGTTGCTTCGGCTGAACCTCGCCGGCAACCCACTCAGCACCGAAAACTGCACGCTGTTGGCTTCGCTGCGCCATCAGACCTGGGAAACCTTCGAACTCGGCGAAGGGTTTTCCTGTGACCAGGATCGGCTCCAGTTTGCGGATCCCAACCTGACCGCCGCACTGGCGGCCCACGACACCGACGGGGACGGCCACCTGAGCCGGCTGGAAGCGTCCGCCATCAGCTCCCTCGACTTGACCGAACGGGACATCGAAGACCTGAGCGGCCTGGACCAATTGAAGAATCTCCGCAGCCTGGACGTGAGCCGCAACCGATTGACCCGACTGGCCAGGTTGCCGCTGAGCCTGATCGACGTGACGGCCACCGACAACCAGCTCGAGAACATCGACGAAATCGTTCGCCTGCACCAGTTGAGCTACCTGGACGTGTCCGGCAACCGGCTCACCGGGCTGCCGCAGATCGATCATCTGTTCTTCTTGGAGACGTTGATCGCGGACGACAACCAGTTGACCGAGTTGCCGAGCTTGATCGCCGAGTCGCTGGGATTGTCGCGCCTGTCGCTGGCCGACAACCAGTTGACCGAGCTGCCTGAACTGCCGAAACTGCTGTTCTTCCTGGATGTTTCCGGCAACGAGTTGACCGAGCTGCCCTACGTGGCACCGGTCAATTACCAGGATGCGCAGCTTTTGTTTTTCGAAAACAACCGCATCGGCACGGACAGTTGCGACCTCCTGACGGAATACGTGGAACGCGACCTGTCTTCGCTGAGCTACCTGCCGCAAAAGGAGGGCGTGACCTTCGACTGCCTGGCCACACCTTCGCGCCCGCCGATCATTCAATCGCTGCCCTGGATCGTCAACAACGGCTCCTTCAAAAGCCAGGTCGCGATATGGAACAAGGCCTCCGAAACCCGTACCGTCAGGCTGCGCGGGGTCGTACGCCAGCGCGAAGCCTGGACCACCGTCACCTTGGAGCCCAACTCGCGAACGCTGTTCGCCCCCGAGGACCTGTTCGGCAACGCCACCCGGTACAGCCTGTATCTGCACGGGTTCCACAAGGACCTCACCATGACGGCCCACCTGGACAACCTGCGTGGCCCCTCGGCGGGCACCCACGCCGCGAGTCATGCCGCCACCTACGCCACGATGACCAACAAGGTGACCTTCGTCGGTTTGACCAGCATGTCTCCGGTGGTGCTGACGCTGCCAGGCGCGACCTTCGAGGCGCCGGTACCGCTCAGCCTGGAACTGTTCGGCGCCGAAGGACGAATCGGTGACGCGGTGAGCGTCACGCCACAGGGCGCGGCGCCCTACGTCGCGCAACTCGAGAAGCTGTTTCCCGAGTCAGTGGGGCAGGCGGACCTGACGCTCCTGGCTCGCGCCCCCAGTGGCAATCGCTTGTGCGGCACCCAGTACCACTTTCAGGGTTGGGCCGAAATGGCCATGGCCGAAGCGACGCCGTTTCTCTACAACAGCACCATTCGCTTCTTCCCCGTCGGGAACGATCTGAAGTCGGTTCGCCTGAACCTGTTCAACGCCGGCGAAAGCGACGGCGGCATCTTCCTGCTCGCCTACGGTGCCGACGGAGCGCGGGCCAATGCCGGCTTCCAGGTGAAGGCCAAGGGGACCTTGACCATCGATCCCTCCGAGCATTTCGACGGGGATCAACCCACCAGCCTGCTGGCCTTCGGCAGTGCGGCGACGTTCGGGAGCATCATGCTGCAAGATCAGGTGGGATCCGGCGACGCATCGCCCGCGATGATGCCTCTGCCGCGGTTGACCTCCAGTCTCTCGACCATCGAGTTCCACGATTTGGCCGAATCGGCGCAAACCCTGCTGTATCTCGCGGCCTTTCGGCCCACCGACGTCACGCTCCACCTGTACGACCTGAATCATCAGGAAATCGCCCAGGAAACCTGGACCGTTCCCGAGGGTGGCAACGCCACCTGGGTCGGCGATTTGGGCGAGGTCTTTCCCGGTGTCGACCTGGAAGACAAGTACCTGGTCGTCCAAAATGGTCGCGGTCAGCCGATGGTCGGCTACCTGCGTCACGTGAACGAGGAGGGACGTTCCTCCCTGCTGGGTTCGCTGCCCAAATAACGGGTTCACCGACTGCGGAAACCCAAAAGGCCTCGGCACTGCCGGGGCCTTTTCTCGTTGGGGAAGCGGGTTCGGATGTTTACCGCCGAGTCGCCGCCCAGGTCGGCGGCCGGATTGCCGATGATCCGGCACACCGACCACCGGGTTTCAAGTGGGTAACTAATCGAAGCGAATCGCTGGGGAGTTCCCGCATTCATCAGAGGGGCGTCGTGCCTGGTAGGTGCGACCGCTGGTCGCACATTCCGAAGCTCCTGTTTTTATTGGAGCTTCGCTCTTTGGCGTTCTGAATTTTCGCAGCCCTGATCACTTCGAAGTGTCAGCCGGGCCGGCTTACACCCCTGACCAACTTACTGCCGCGCCGACCCTCGCAGCATACGGGAACTCTTCGCATGGATCACTTCGGCGAGTTCAGCCAGCGGCTGAACCTACCTGGCACGACGAATCTCTCGACTTTAGGACACTCCAGACGAATTCGTTTCGAGAGAATCACGTACCGGCGGGCATACCCGCTCGATTTCGAGAAAGAAACAGCACACCTGGTTTCTAAGGATCGGCATTTGGTGCCGTATCATGGTCCTGCTTTTCCTGGGTTCGTTCATTCCTGCCTTCCTGATCAAGATTTGGCGACGGCAAGACCCAGCTCAGGTTGAATGCACCACGTTTCAAGAGAGAGCAAGGAAAGCGCCGAGGAACAGACAAATGAAACCGTGTTCAATTGAAAACTCGCACCATAATGCCGCAATTTATGCCCAAGAGACTTGCCGGAGTGCAAGGGTTCTCCTTCGGTACTATCATTACCTTTTTTGAGATGAATATTCTTTTATTAGATTTTCTCTATTGTGATTGTTTCACTTATTCATTATGGTGGTGTCCGAGGCATACAACCGGTCGCCACGGCTTCCCCGCACAAAACGATTCATCGCCGTGGATCCCTGCCCGGACAGACATTTCGCGCTCGATACCCTCGCGCATATGTCCCACGGAATGACAAGCCTCCAGATGAGCGCGAGAGTCCACGCGCAACGCTTTCTCTTTTCAACTCACCTTTGGAATGCACTCTCGGGAGGATCAATGCGAGGCAGATTGAGGTTGGTACCCCATTACTCGGCGGCAGATGTGGATTGGGCGGAGGACTTACTTTCGTCCGCGCTGGAACAGGTCGATGAAGCCAAAGTTTTTTATGATTACGATGACTGGGAAAAACCGGATTTTATCTGCCCACTGTTGAAGAAAGTGGCCGCAAACAGCTTCGGCAAAGAGCTGATCACCCGCGTTTCCAAGACAAGTCGCAGCATCGAGCTTCAATTCAACGAACTCGGCGCGACGGGAGAGGCATCGGAGCCGGAGCCCACGACTGCACCGGAGCCGACCACCGCCGGTGAACCGCTGTCGGCGCCGCTCCAATTCTCGATGCCAAGGGAAGCCCCCGACGAAGACGGTTCGGCCAAAGCCAAGGCGGTCAAGGTCACCAAACTGGCACCCGACCCCAAGCTCAAATCCGAAGAGGACGAAAAACCCAAGTCGAAGCTGACCGCCAACCAGAAGCGGGTGGTCGAGGCCCTGCGCGCCGCGGGACGGCCGCTCAGCCGGGACGAACTGCTGGAACAGGCCGGTATCGCCAGGTTACCGCGCGTGCTGAAAGGGGTTCGCACCATCACGTTCCGCAAGAAGGACCAAACCGAAGCGGTTCGCTACGAGCTCGATCAAATGTAAAGGCGATCCGTGGTCGGATCGCCACGGAATCAGGGCTATCAGGTATCAGGTATCAGGTATCAGGATAAAAGAGCACAGCTCCGCTTCATGTGTAAACTCTTCGGTTTAAAACCGTTTCCATGGCGAAGTGTGCGCCTGCGAAGGAGTGCCCTTCCGAGGAACGGGCTAGCGGACGAGGCGTGTCTCCGTTTACAGGAACCCTCTGCAAAAGGTGAGCTGTAACACCTGATTTACAGTGATTTACACTTGTTTTACAAAAGAAATCCAATTAATATATCACTCAGATCGAACAGGCACACACCCATCTCATACTTGCCCTGCCCCGCGGGAACAACCTCTACCCTTTCCCATCCGCGATTCGGTCCCCTCCCGTTTTTTTCATTTCATTGGTGGGACCCGCTCTTTTAACCTCCCTTCATCATTTTTTCGTCAAACGGCGAGCCGGACCCCTGTGCCGGTCGTCCCGTCTCGTCATCTCATCACGATTCCCGTTGGCATCTGCCGATCCCCAAAGACCGATCGGCAGCAGCCGGTCTCGGTGCCTCGCCGTGCGACCGGTAACCGTGCGTTTTCCGATTCCCGCTCGAAGATGACCGGGCTGGGAAGTGGTGTGCCTTCCCGTGCCTGGGCGTTTCATGAGCCCAACCGAAACCCCCAATCCCGAACCAAACGGCATCGTCCGATTTCGATGCCCCAACCCCCCGAATCGCGTCCCAGGTCCGGCCCCGTGCGGTTTTTGCGCCGTCGGGTCGTCCGGTCTCTTTGGATGACGCGACTAACTTAGCGGGAACCTTTTTCGAAGAGAAGCGACGGCACCCACCGCCTCGTGACATCGCGACCCCCGTCGACCCCACGATCCGAACGGACTCGACGTCGACACCGATCGGTTTCGCGGACAAGGGTCACTCGATTCACGAGCAAGGGTCTAGGTGTGTCCGCAGGAAGCGCTTTTCGGAAGAAGGGGTTCCTAGAGGAGAGAACAATGCGTCATTGTAAGTTTGCATTTTCACATTTCCTTTTTCTATCTGCGACCTTGCTGCTCTTTCCGTCACCTTCGATTGCACTACCAACCGATGGTCGACACCTGAAAAAGCCCTCGGAAACCCATGCACCCGAGGCATCTCAGCACGTTTTTCTGCAAAAGAATGCGACCGAATTGCAGAATCACATTCCGCTGAACAACCTTTCTGCTTCTCAAAATACGGAGACCCATTACTACATCAACATTCCCGCCGGGGCCTCGAACCTGAGTGTTCGTATTTCCGGCGGCAGCGGGGATGCCGATATGTATCTTCGCGAGGGGACGGCACCCTCCCAGACCGAGTACGATTGCCGCCCCTGGGTCAACGGCAACCCCGAAACCTGTACTGTCGCCCAACCCAACCAGGCCACTTATCACGTCATGATTCGCGCCTACACCAGCTATTCCGGGCTCACCCTCGTGGCCGACTACGAGGCCCCGGTCGGCGGCCCCTTGAGCAACGACGTCCCGGTCACCGGACTGGGCGACGCTCAAAACGGCCAAATGCACTTTTACCTGGATGTGCCCCAGGGCGCGTCAAACCTCACCTTCAACATCGACGGCGGCAGCGGCGACTGCGACATGTACGTCCGCGCCGGAGCGCAACCCACCAAGACGACCTACGACTGCCGGCCTTGGGTCAACGGCAATAGGGAAACCTGCGACTTCGCCAACCCACAAGAGGCACGCTACCACGTCATGCTGGTGGGCTACAGCAGCTACAGCGGCGTGACGCTGACCGCCAGTTACGAGGGCGGCAACGGCGGCGACTGCACCCCCGGCCAAGACGGCGGGTTCACCCTCCACAGGTTGGGCAACGGCGAGGTTACCGAGAACAGCTACGGCTCCTGGATCCGTATCCAGGGCAATGTGGACGAGAACTACCAGATCAGCGTCTGTCAAGATCCCGAATACGGCGTGATCATGTTCAGCGGCAGTCCCATTCAGATCAGCAACGGCTTCGATCATCGGTTCACGTACAGCTACAACCACCTGGGAAGCCGTCCCACCAATACCGACAGCTTCGTGGTTCGGGTCGAGAACAACGGCAACGTCTCCACCCAGACCATCGAACTCACCCTGAACAATCCGACCGTGCCGCACCCGGTGCAACCGGCCTGTGCCGACATCAACGTCGACGCCGACCTGGACGGCATCCCCGACTGCGCCGAGCAGCCCGGCCGCACCTTCTACGGCATGCCGCTCTACGACTGGGGCGCGCGCACCAACCAGAAGGACATCTTCATCGAGGTGGACTATATGGCGGTTCACACGTTGCGCGACTATGAAGGCAACGTCATGACCGACGGCGAAGGCAACCCGCTGCAGGACCACGGCACCGAGCCCCTGCGCGAGTCGCTGGACATCGTCGTGGACCTCTTCGCCCAACGCGGGTACACGGTTCACTTCGACATCGGCGACCTCTACGACCAGAGCCCCGGTATCGATCCGGCCGATCACGACCTGGGTGCGGGTCAGGCGATTCCCTTCGAAGAATACGTGCACCTGAATCGCTGGACGGACACCTACAACGGTCGCGAAATCCCGGTACCGGGCATGAGAGAAGATTTCATGCCCCAGTACTTCGAGAACAATCCCGAGCGCAAGCGCATCTTCTACTACCTGTTGTTCGCCAACTCCCAGGGCGGCAGCAACCGCGGTTCCTCCGGTCAGGCGCCGGATACCTTCGACTACTGGTTCTACCTGTCGATGGGCGGATCGCGCTGGCGCATGGATGACGACACGCCGGAAAACCGCAACATGCTCATCAACGCCCACGCCTCGACCATCTTCCACGAGCTCGGTCACGTGGTCGGCTTCGCCCACGGCGGCAATCCCGAACTCTCGTACGACGAACGTCAGTTGTTGAACTACAAGCCGAACTACCTCAGCAGCATGAACTACCTGTATCAGCTCCAGGGCGTGCCCCACGATTTCCCCGACCTGGACGTACACGCCATGATTCTCGATCGCTATCAGTATGCGCGCGGCAGACAGGGCATCCAAGCCTGCCGCGACGAGCTGTACGCCCGCAGACCCGACAACTACACTTGGGGCAACCTGTTGCACGGCCTGTTCGGCGATCCGTCGCAATTCCACATCACCTACTCCGACGGGACCAACGCGCCGATCGACGAAAACGCGATCTCCGAGGCCGGAACCCTGGGCGGCCTCGATTACGACTGCGACGGCAGCGTCTCCAACAGTACGGGCAGCTTCGACATCAATTTCTCCGGCACCTACAACGTGCTGGAAGACTACGACGACTGGGACAACCTGTACCTCTACTACCGGTATCTCAACTACCAAAACGGACAGTTCATCATCGAGCCGGGCACCAATGTACTTTGGGCGCGCTCACCTGGTGACGTAAACGGACAGAACAGCCAGAGCCTGCGCAAGGAAGAAAACCCGATCGGCGTGCAGGAATGGGTACCGCCCCAAGAGGTGTTTGACGCGATCCACAAGCGTCAGAACCGCGAGGTGCGCATCCAGAAGTAATCGCGACAACGCGGCACCTGTTCGCTGCTTCCCACGATCAGGCGCCGTTTCACACGGCGTCTGAACCGAGGCTCGGTTCGGACGCCGTGAAACCGGTACAACGGCGATTGGACACGAGGGATACCCTTGTCGTCGAATCGCCGTTTCTTCGTGAACCCGTGGATCTGAAGAAGATCCTGTTGCCGGTCACCTGGACAGGTGCCGCCAGGGCAAAAAAATGGGCTTCACCGTCGATTCCGGGCGATGACCGATTGGTGCTAATTAGTACAAGTATATTTATTTCAAACAGTTAAAGAAAAACCACGCGTTTCGGCCTTCATTCTGCTTTCTCCGGATTTCATCCGCAATGTGACGGAGATCAACCCATCTCCCGAGTGCGTCGGTTTCGGGATCCAGGATCCTCCCGAACCGGTTCTATGCGGGTTTCGATGAATGAAGTGAAATTCAGGTGGTTTTCGATGAATCGTTCCAGTACGTGGGGGATACCGGCATTTTTTCGCGAGCTCTACCGCGAACCCATGACCGCGAGAGAACCGTCACGGCGCCCTTTTGTCACACCGATGGCGATCCTGTTCATCGCCGCGATCTTTCTGCGGATGTGGTTCCTGCACCGCTTCGGCACCTTGCTGTTCCCCGATTCCCTATTTCGCTATCTTCCGATCGGCGTCCATGCCCCGGAGCGGTGGCTCGGCTCGGTTTACGATACGCCCGGCTATCCGCTCTTCATTTCGGCCGTGCATCACGGACCCGGATTGTACCCCTGGCTGCAGCTCGGCCAGGCGGTGCTCGACGGGTTGACCGCGCTGATGGTGCTCGACATGGGGCGCCGGCTGGATTTGGGGATCTGGGCCTGGCCGCCGGCCTTGATCATGGGCTTGGGTGCCCATCACATCGCGTTCAGCAATGCGGTCCTTTCCGAAACGCTGTTTTGCTTCTTGACCGTGGGCTGTTGCTGGTGGTTCCTGCTGCTGCGGAGCCGACCCGACCGCGGCTACGGCTATTTCGCGGGGCTGGGGCTGTGGGTGGCCGCCCTGACTTTGACTCGGGCGAACGGGGTCCTGTTCCTGGCGCTGTTCACCTTCGCCGGCCTGTGGTTTTCCTCGCTGAAGGGTCAACGCGGGAAGTGGATCCTCTTCGGGAGCTGTGCCGTGGTGCCGATCCTCGCTTGGGTCGGCTACAACTACCACTCGCGAGGCCTGCTGGGTATCGCCCAAGGATCCGGTTGGCAGTTCCTGCAGGCTACGTCCTACCACGGCCTTCTGGTCGCCGAGGATCTTCCCGCGGAGGACCGCGACGCCTACACGGACCTCGCGTCCCTGTACCGGATTCGGGCGAAGCATTTCGACCCCGCCAAACCGAGGAGGGCGGTGCTCGGTTACGATCGGCAGTACCGCGACATCGCGTTGTCGGCGGTCAGGCGGGATCCGCTGGGGTACCTGCGCGGGGTGGTTTCCTCGATGCGGCTCCCCACCCAGGAGATCTACGACATGTCGAAGCTGCCGTTGCGGCAGGGCAATTGGACGCATCATCGCAACCTGGCCGCCAAGACCGACTACCTTCACTGGATGCCGCCCTATCACGAGCAGGGCCTCTTTCGGCGCCTGTACGGGCACCTGATGGTGCTGTCCTTCAAAAACAAGATGCCCATCTTGATGCTCTTTTCGCTGTGCGCCTGGTTGTATGCGGTGTACCGGAAGCGTCCCTACCTGTTCCTCCTGGGCGGTCTCCCCTTTTTGAACGGGCTGCCGCTGCTGTTGATGCTCAACCCCATCGATCGCTACTTCTACCCGTTCGAGCCCTTGCTGTGGCTGACCCTGTTCGCCGTACCGCCACTCGTGCGGCGCGCCGCGTTCGGGGCCCCGGCAAGCGACCGGCCCGGGTGGCGTTGGTGGTGGCCTACGGCCGATGTCTCGGCGCTGGGCAGCGACCTCGCAACGGGTTCCACGCGCGTGATCGATCGTGGCCTGGTGATCGTGCCGGCCTACAACGAGGCCGACAACCTGCCGACCCTGCTGGACCGTTTCGGTGACCCGGAGGGTTGGGACCTGCTGGTGGTGAACGACGGGTCCAGCGACGACACGGCCGAGATCCTGGCACGCTCCGGTGTCCGCCACATCAATTTGCCGATGAACCTCGGGATCGGCGGTGCCATGCAGACCGGCTACCGCTTCGCCTTCGAGAACGGATACAGCCGGGCGATCCAGATGGACGGCGACGGGCAACACCAGCCGGAGCAGATCGCCCGCCTGGAAACGGCCCTGGCCGAGGCGGACTGCGTCATCGGCAGCCGATTCCTGGAGCGGCGCGGCTACCAGAGCACGCCGTTGCGTTTGTTGGGGATCCGGATGATTTCGTGGACCCTGTACCTCATGTCCGGGCGCCGCATCCGCGACTGCACCTCGGGGATGCGCATGGTCAACCGGCGCGTGCTGGCCCTGTTCGCGAACCACTACCCTCACGACTTCCCGGAGCCCGAGTCGCTGGCGATGCTGTTGCGGGCGGGATGTCGGGTGGTCGAAGTGCCCGTGGAGATGGCCGAACGCGGCGGCGGCGCCAGCTCGATTCAGGGCCTCAAATCGGTGCTCTACATGATCCAGGTGATTCCCAAAGTGGTGTTGTCGTCGATTTTTCGGAGGTTTGTATGAGCGAGATCCCCTTTTCGGTGTTGGGCTTCACGATGGTGTTCGTGGCCTGTCACCTGTGGTTGCTGCGGCGCACGGTACAACGCAATTTGATGACGCAGAATTCGCTGCTGTTCTGGTTCGCGGTGGCATTGGCTCTGTTCCTGATGGCGTTGTTCCCCGCGCCGATGATCCAGCTCACGTCGTGGCTGGGTTTCGAAATCGCCGCCAACGGCGTCTTCTTCCTGGCGATTGGGTTTCTGATGTTTCTCAACCTCCTGCAATCGCTGGAGATCAGTCGCCTGAACCGGATGATCCTGAGCTTGACGCAGGCCTACTCGCTGAAGATGTGCCTCTCCGAGGAGGTGGAGGCGGGATCCTTTCCCGTGCGGCACGGGGAGGATGCTGCCGAGTTGGGGTCTTGATTGGGGGAGTTGGGTGCAGGGCCCGGCATGGGTTGGTGGGAGGGGAATTTTCCACCACCGAGATCGCGGAGTTCGCGGAGGCGGACCAGTCCGCACCCTTCCCCCGGAAGTATCCACCCGCCCTAACATGGCGTGGAGTCAAGTAGGAGGCGGACCAACACGTCGAAGTGCCACCATTCGGAGTTCCCGCATGTCGATAAGGGACGTCGTGCCAGGTAGGTACATCCGCCGGATGTACCAATCGAAGCCAGCAACGCGCGCGGTTCCCGCATTTCGAAGTGCGCCGTCGTCGCAGTAGGTATGCCCGCTGGGCCGACATTCGAAGCAGCCCATACTGCGCAAAATCAAGTGGTAAAAGAGCGGAGCAGATATGCCAGGTCTCTCGACCTCCCGATGATGGATTTCACCATGCCCAGTCGCTTCGATTTCTTGAGCACGACCGGTAAGCGAGCCTGCTCCACCAATCGAAGGGACCCAGGCTCGCGGCTCCGAGGCTCCAAAGAGCGAGGCGTGCAGCGCCATCCCGCCCGCCACACACGCTCGAACGCCTCGGTAGCAATCGACACCCACCGAGGATCCCGCTAGACGTCGACCTTATAGTTGAGCGCGGCCTCGTCGCCGGTCATGCCGCGAAAGCCCCAGCAATGGGCCGGCTGTTCCTTGATCGTGATTTCCAGGTCCACGGGGGCGATGCCGAGCCGCGCCTCCACCTGACGGAACATGGCTTTGATCAGCGCTTTTTTGGTTTCGATCTTGCGACCTTCGATCATGTTGATCTCGATGACCGTGTAGGCGCCGCTACGACCGCCCGGGTAATAGAAGTCCTCTCGGTCCATGGGCATGAATCGGTGGGCACGCTTGTCTTCGGGCATGCCGAGCACCGCTTTCATGCAGTCGTGCAAAATATCGGAAAGTTGGGCCTTGATGGGGTTGAGCCGCTCTTTGATTCCATAAACGACAATCACGCAAACCTCGCTTGGGTTCAGGGTCATGGACATCGAGGACGAAACGCAGCGTCCCCGACATCCCGATCGGCGCCCTGGTATGCCACGGCGACCATCCAGAAAACCCATCATACCCTGTTCGTGACCACCATCGCCCAAGGGCTCGCCCCGCGTCCACCCTACCGAAAACCAACGGCAATCGGCGCGAAACGATTCAGGTCCCAGGGATCCCCCGGAAAAAATCGACCCCGAAGTCTGCGGCAGGTGCTGGACGGCGGGCGTTAGGCCTGATATGTTCTGGCAAAATCTTACGGGGATGAACGTACGCGAGAAGGCTTCCTCACTGAAGCCCGAACCCGCATCACAGAGGAAAAACCAATCTATGACACTGCTGATCGTCTATGTGGTCCTTGCGCTGGGCGTTTCGTTTTTGTGCTCCATCCTTGAAGCCGTGCTGCTGAGCATTTCGCCTTCCTTCGTCGCCCAACTGGAAAGCGATCGACCCAAGCTCGGCCGGCGTTTGCGCCGATTTAAAGACGAGGTGGACCGTCCACTTGCGGCGATCCTCAGCCTCAATACCGTCGCCCACACGGTGGGGGCCGTCGGTGCCGGGGCACAAGCCGCCGCGGTATTCGGTCAAACCTATGTCGGCATCATTTCGGCCGCGCTGACCCTGCTCATCCTGGTCCTCTCCGAAATCATTCCCAAAACGCTGGGCGCGCTCTACTGGCGCCGGCTGACCCCTTGGCTGGTGCGGATTTTGGGACCGATCACGCTTTCGATGTGGCCCTTGGTGAAAATGGCCGAAGGGCTCACCCGCCTGCTGAAATCCGGAGACGTGGTCCTGGTCCTGGAACGGGAGGAAATCCTCGCCCTGGCCGGGCAAGGTAGCGAGAAAGGGGTCTTCAACGAAAGCGAATCGCGTATCCTCCAGAACCTGTTTCGCCTGCGCGAGGTGCGCACCGAAGATATCATGACGCCGCGCACCGTGCTCTTCTCGCTGGAGGAAACCATGACGGTGGCGGAGGTACGGGCGTCCCATCCCAATATCCGCTTTTCCCGCATTCCCGTCTATAGCGAGAATCCGGACAACGTCGTCGGCTTCGTGCTCCGGAGCGATGTGCTGCTTTGCGCCGCGGAAGGACGTGGTCAGACGTTGCTTTCCGATCCCGAACTCAAGCGGCCGATTACGATCGTCCTGGGAAGCTGTCGGCTGTCCGAGCTTTTCGAACGGTTGATCGGCGAACACAACCACTTGGCGGTGGTCGTCGACGAGTACGGAGGTGTCGAGGGGCTGGTGACGATGGAGGATTTGATCGAGACCCTGATCGGTTTGGAAATCGTCGACGAATCGGATCCCGTACGCGACATGCGAGAACTGGCCCGCCTACAGTGGTTGCGACGGGCGAAGCGCATCGGTTTGAACGTGGACGAGGACCCGGAACCCCCTCGCGAAGCAGAGGACAAGTGACGGAGGGACCGCGGCGAGGCCCATCCCGAAACAACGGGAACATCCAGCGCGAATTCGAACGTGAAACACCATGCTTCGTTTTTGGCGAAGGGCCACGGGCCATTCACCAGAAAAATGAAGCATGAAGCCATGAAAATCGAAAGCCAGGAACGGATGGCAGATGGGGTACCATGGCCATGCATTTCCTGGCTTCGATTTTTCCTGACTTCCAGATAACGTGGTGACGGCCGCAAGACCCATCCCAGGTTTTATGCACCACTTCGTTCCGAAAGAGCTTGCGTCGTTCGGTAATTAGGCCAGTGGCTGGAAATGACACGAAAAGTGTCGAAGCACTTTGGGCTGTTTGGTAATTTTCAGCCCCGCATAGGCTTCGCGATGGTTCCAAACCTCCTCGATCACCTCGGCAAGGTAGTCGAAATGGCTTTGGGTATAGACCCGCCGGGGGAAGGCCAGACGCACGAGTTCCAACGGCGAGGCCTGCTCGATTCCCGCTTCGTCAAAACTACCGAACATGACCGAGCCAAGCTCCACCGCGCGAATGCCACCCTCAATGTAAAGCGCGTTGACGAGTGCAATGCCAGGATATGCCAGCGACGGTATATGGGGCATAAACGCTTTCGCATCCAAAAATACAGCGTGGCCGCCACCCGGTTTCATCACGGGAATGCCCTTTTTTTCCAACTTGTTCATTAGATAGGAAACCGTAGCGTGGCGATAGGTTTGATACTCGAAATCCAAGGCCTCCATCAACCCTACCGATATGGCTTCCAGATCGCGCCCGGCCAAACCACCATAGGTGGGGAATCCTTCGCGCAGAATCAGCATATTCTTAAAATCTTCGGCCCAAACGTCGTCATTACAAACGAAGAAACCGCCGATATTGGCCAAACCATCTTTTTTCAAACTCATGGTCGCCGCATCCGCGTAAGAAAAAATTTCTTGTGCTATCTCGAGCAAAGCCTTGCCCCGATAGCCTTCTTCGCGCTCGTGAATGAAGTATGAATTCTCGGCAAAGCGACACGCATCGATGATCAGGGGGATTCCGTGTCGCTTCAGGACTTCTTTCACGCCACGGATGTTGGCCATGGAAACCGGTTGCCCACCGCCGGTATTGTTGGTCACCGTAATCATGCAAAAAGGGATCTTTGCGACGCCATGCTCTTCGATACAGGCCTCGAGCTTCGCGATGTCCATGTTGCCCTTGAAGGGCGCGTCCAAGGTTGGATCCAAACCTTCATCGTTCAGTAAATTCAAGGCCTTGGCACCCGCCACCTCCAGGTTGGCCCTGGTCGTATCGAAGTGGCTGTTGTTGGGGACCACATCTCCAGGCTTGATGCGTGTCATCGCCAACAGGCTTTCGGCGGCACGGCCCTGATGCGTCGGGAACACATGCTTGATGTTGGTGATGGTTTTAATGGTATCCCTGAACCGCTTCCAAGACCTGCTTCCCGCATAACTCTCATCGCCGAGCATCAAGGCGGCCCACTGTTGGGCCGACATGGCTCCCGTGCCGGAATCGGTCAACAAATCTATGGCACAATCTTCCGCATCCAGCAGAAACACATTATGAAATGCTTCTTCAAGCTTTTGGATACGTTCTTCTTTTGTGATGATCTTGATCGGTTCGGTCATTTTAATGCGGAAGGGTTCCATGATAGTACGCATAAAAGATCCTTTGTTTATGTGCTTGGTGTCCCCACAACAAATGTCGTGAGATGAGCCGGGAACCATGTTCTTTTGGCGTATTCATTGATTGTAACCATTATGCCGTCGCCCACCACCATATATGGTAATCCTTGGGATTTCAAGGGGAAACACGAGGTCTTTTTGTACCCGTGCGAGATATCGATTCGGCGCTGCCAAGCGACCCGGCGAAGGCCCCCACGGGTTCACCCATATCACCTCGTTCTCGGCGGGATCGAGGCCGGACCTCGCGTGGTTTCTCGATGCGCGCGAACGGCGGAACGCCCGAGTTCTGATCGCGCCGGGGTGGTTGGCGAAACCGGAATCGAGAAAGGTGGACCCTTCGATGGTATTCATGGCTTGATCGCGGCTCGTCACACTGGTCGAGAAAGGTGCTCGCCAGCCAGATACATCTCCAGAAGGAAGCGTGAACAAGATCACGAAATAGCCCGGCTGCATGATTGAGCTTTAAACAAACACAGTTCGCCATGACGGTTTGTTCATGAGTTCGGGTTAATTATCGACAAACTGAAAATCGATAAATCACGCGTACTCAATACATTCATGGAGACAAACTGTCTATGACTTCTTTTCGTAGAGCTTGGTTAGTAAAACCCAAGCTTTTCTTGATTTTTGTTTTTCTGTGGGCCCCGCTCGTTTTTGGCGCCGGACCCTTTCATCAAAACCTTCTCCAGAACCCACAAGTCGGCTCGCCGACCAGTAACCGCATCGGCCCGCAAAACCCGCGCGGTTGGGAAGGAAGTTACGGAAATTGGCACTTCCAAAACGGCGAAATTCGAACCTGTGACTTCATGCATTTGCGTCAAACCATCGACCTTCGTCAGTTGGGTTTCACCGAGGAAGAACTGAAGACCCATCCGCGAACCGACTTCAGCGCGCGAATGTTGGCTCAATTGTTTCACGGTGATCGCTTTGTCTTCCGCGTCACCCTGCGCGACGACGCGGGAGAAACGCTCGACGTGCTGCGCGTCGACACCGACAGTGCGTCGGCGTTGCGGGACGAATGGGAACCCATCGCCATTTCCTCGAGCGACTATCACGGTACACCCGCCGAGATCGAGGTCTATGTATTTGGCGAATCGGCGTTTGACGGTTGTTTTGGTCCGCTCGTTCGCGACCTGAACTTGCGCCTGAGCCAGCCGTTTCCGGCGGGCGGCCTGATCGGCGAGTTCTCCACGGACGGCTTCGGAAGCGCCAACTACCAAATCGGTATCGATGTCCCGCCCGGCATCGGTGGAATGCAACCGGCTCTGGCGCTCACCTACAACAGCAATACCCCCGACGGCCTGCTGGGCATCGGCTGGACCCTGAGCGGGGTGCCTTCCATCGGCCGTGGTCCCCAAACCAAAATGAACGACGGTCGCTACAAACCCGTTCGTTATCGCAGCGACGATAAAGATCGCTTGTACTACAACGGGCAACGCTTGATTGCCGTCACCGATCGCAACGGCCGCGAACTCGATTCCCCATCCGCGCGGGCGGCCGCATACGGCCGTGACGGTACGGTCTACCACACCGAAATCCAGTCGTTCATGCGCGTGACCCAATCCGGCGACATGGACGGCACGGCCTCGTTCACCGTCGATTTCGGCGACGGTCGGCACATGATCTTGGGCGGAAACGACGACTCCCGAGCGAAGTTGGCCGGGAAAACCCGTACTTGGGGTGTCGATTCCCTTACCGACAGCAACGGCAATGAAATCCTGTTCAGTTACCGGACCGACACCGGTTCCAGTTTGTTGGTCGATCGCATCGACTACACCAACAACGGCGCCTACAGCGGCAACCGCGCGGTGAGTTTTCGGTACGAAGCACGGGAAAAGCCCGTCACGATTTACGAAGGTGGCCACGCCCTGACGGTCTCCCACACCCTGAGCAACATTTACACGCACCTGGGCAGCGAAGACGTCCAATACTACGCGCTTTACTACGAAACCAGCCCCAGCAGCGGCAAACCGCGTTTGAATCGACTGTATCGCTGTACCTACGATGCCATGGGTAGCGTCGGTTGCTTCAACCCGATGAAATTCAACTACCAGGACAGCCCCAATTTCGGGGGACGCGAAGAGGTTCTGCTCGACTCGTTGGGTACCCCCGTTCACCAAAACGATTCTTTCGTTGTCGGTGATTTCTACCTGGACGGTTTTGCCGATCTGCTTTACTACAATCACGATCGCCGTGGTTTCATCGCCTACCATAGCCAGGGCTCCGCCGCGTCCAGCGGCTACGGCTTCCAAAACCGCGATTTCCATACCGGCTTGGACTTTCCCCTGTTCCGCAATGCCGCCCAGCCGTTTTTCGCCGCCGACTTGAACGACGACGGCCTGACGGACGTGCTCTATCTCACCGGCGAGGGCAACGAGTTTGCCGCGGTGATCAACTCGGCTTCCGGCCAAAAAACCAACATTCACTACGGGCGTCGCCCCTCGACACAACCCATCTACAGTTGGTCGCACCAATGGGTGGTCGATTTCGACAACGACGGTTTTCCCGACCTGGTGTACCAGGCGTTGAACGGCGATGATTACTATCTTTTGCGCAACGACGGTTCTTCTTTCGAAGCGGCGCGCCGGATCGCCTCGAATCCCCGCCCGGTGAACCTCGATTCTTCCCAACAGTGGATTGCCGACGTAACCGGCGACCGTAGGGTCGATTTGATTTTTGTCGACGCACACAATCTCAACTACTACGTCATGGTCAATGACGGTGCGTCCTGGGGTTCGCCGCAACAATGGCACACCTTCAGCAGCAATGTCGTGTTCGGGTTCAAACACTGGTTGGTCGACGCCAACGGCGACGGGTTGGGCGACGTGGTGTACGCCCATTCCAAAAGCCCGGGCACCATCGGCTTCAAAGCCTTGTTGAGTACCGGCACTTCGTTTATGGCCAAAGACCTGATCGACCGCAGTACCAAGGCCACCGCGGGCGGCTCGTTGCAATGGTTGACCGATATCAATGGCGACGGGGCCATCGACCTGCTCTACCAATTGGTGAACCAGGGTGTGCCCACCAACGCCTACTACCAAACCACCCAATTCGGCAACGGCCCGGACGACCAATATCACCGCAAGTTCGGTGACTTCGAAGAAATCGGCGATGCGACACCGGCCCAACAGTGGTTACTCGACGTGAACGGTGACGGCGTCGCCGACGTGGTTCGCCGTTACGATCACGACGATTACAAGGGCATTCGGGTTCTCCTGAACCAGGGGAAACGCAGTGACTTGTTGATCGAAATCGACAACACCATGGGTGCCGGGGTGGAAATCGACTATCGCACGCTGAGCCCCGGCGATCACTATCGCGTAAGTTCAACTCATCCGGGCGCCGGTCAAAAGTACTTTTTCGGCCCCATTGCCATCGTGTCCTCGTACCGGATCAAGGCCAAAAGCAATCCCGACACACGGTTCCGCATGATTTACGAGGACGGCATCTTGGACGCGGAACGCGGCTTCACCGGTTTCCGCAAAACCCGTTCGATTCACCAGGGTTCCAAGATCGTTTCGGAAACCCGGTACCACACCGAAGGCGATCTCGCGCGACGGGTGAAGGAACAGCGCAGTTACCTCGCCACCTCCGGTGACGGTGAGGGCCAATTCCTTTCGTCTTCGACCCAAGCATACGAAGTTCGGCGCAAAAACGGGGTGATCACCATTTTGCCGACCGTTCAGGTTCAAACCACCGACTACGACGGCCGCGACGGCGTGGTTCGCACCACCAAATCCTACGACGCCTTCGGCAACCAAACCGTCGATTTGGTGGAAAACCTCAGCGACCCCTCCGATGAAGACATGGCGACGGTGATCCGGTACGCCAACGACCCCACCAACTGGATTCTGGGCAGAAAACTGGAAACCAAAATCATGGTGGGCAACCCGCAATCCACCGACGTGTTCCACACTTGGCGCGCCGGCGTGGACCAATCTTGGATTCGTTACAGCTACGATGCTCGCGGCAACAACACCACGCTCGAAGAATACCTGGTTCCCCAACACCGGTGGGCCGTCGAGTCGAGTACCTTCGATCGCTTCGGCAACCCCACCTCCAAAACCGGACGCGCGGGCGATACGGTTCACATCGCCTACGAAACCACCTGGAACACCTACCCCCATCGCATCTCCTATCCCGTTTCCGGGTTGAGCGAAACCCAGATCTACGATGCCCGTTGGGGTGAACTCACCACGGCGACCGACGCCAACGGGGTGATCGCCACCACCAAATACGATGGGTTCGGCCGGCCGATCGAGACGTGGACGCGTTCAGCCGACGGCAGCGACGTCCTGATCGGGGAAACGGTCTATGGGTTCGACGGCGATTACGGCTATTTCGTCGAAGACCGCACGCGCGTGAGCGATACCGATGACAACCGCGACAACTGGAGTTGGGAGCGTACCTACTTCGACGGCTGGATGAACGCCTATCGCATCGAGTCGCGCGGCGAAAACGGCGACGTGCTCGTGCGCCACGACCTTCTGGACGAGGCCGGACGCCAATGGCGCAAATCGCTGCCATACAAAAAAGGTGAAACGCCCAGCTACGTGGAACTGGCGTACGACGCCAGGTCGCGCGTCATTCGCATCGACGAGCCAGGCGGAAAACAAACCCACATCCAATACGGCGCCAACGCCCAGGGTCCGGTCGAGACCCGGCGTGTTTCCGATCCTTCCTCCACCAACGCCGGCGTGCTCGTGACGACCGAAACCCAATACAATTGGGACGGCCAGAAAACGCGTTTGACCAACCCGGACGGTAGCCGGCAAACGTGGGCATACGACGTGATGGGCCGCATTCTGGAAGTGGTCGATCCCCTGGGCGGCGTGTCCCGCTTCAGCTACGACTCACGTGGCAATGTCTTGAGCCGCACCGAACCCGATACCGGCACCACCACCTACACCTACGATCTCGAAGGCCGGCGCACACAACAAACCGACGCGGCCGGCAACCAGGTCCGCTTCCGTTTCGATGCCATGGGCCGCATGATCGAAGAGGTCCGCGACTACGCCGACGGAACCTCGAAAGACGTGACCTTCACCCTCCGTTACGACGAAAGCGGCGTGGCCTACGGCAAAGGACGCGTCACGTCGATCCATCGCGACAAGGATCCCATGACTTGGCGGTGGGCCTACAATCGCCTGGGCCTGACCGACACCATGTCGCTCGAAGTTCGCTCGGGATCCTTCACCGGCCGAACCTACGTGATGCGTCACGAGTACGACGCGAGTGGGCAATTGACGGCCATGACCTATCCCGACGGCAGCGTCCGCCGGCACCAATACGACAATGCCGGCTTCCTCACCGCGATTCGCCTCAAACAGGCCGGTAGTTCCACCGAACAGACGATTGTGCGCATGCGTGACTTCGCCAGTGCCGGTCGTCCCCAAACAATCGAGTACGGCAACGGTTTGACCACCGATTTCACCTACGACGTGCATGGTCGAATCCTGTCGCGCAACCTGTACCGCACCCAAAACGGCAGCGATCTGTTGGATACGCGGTTGACCTGGAGCCCGGCCGGAAAGGTCACCTCCATCAGCGAACGCATGGATGCCGACCAGAACCAATTCTTCAGCTACGACAACCGCGGACGGCTTAAGACCGCGAGTGGTGCCTATGGTTCCTTGGACTATGCGCACGACGCCAACGGCAACCTGGTTTCGCGTGACGACGAAACCTTCTTCCGCGACGACGTGGTTGCCGTCAACCGCTTGAGCGAAACCTCCAGTGGGCGACGGTACCGCTATTCCGACGGCGGCTGGATGACCGAACGCCAAAACGGCCAAAACCACATTCGCCACGAATTCGATGCGGTCGGCAACCTCACCGCCGTCGACACCAGCGCCAACGGCGGCCGCGATTGGAACAACCACGAGCGGGCCACCCACGATTACGGCAACCGCACCGTCACCAAAAACTACGCCGACGGCAGCGCCGTCCTTTTTGCCTTCCCCGGATTTCGCGTCGACCGCACCGCTTCGGGTCAAGTGACCCACACGGTGTCGATCGGGGGGAAAAGCGGTGAATTGTACGCGGTGACCCGCGCCGGCTTCGGGAATGCCCAGAGTGCCGCGCTCCTGCCGAACCTGTACACCACCACCGACCTGAGAGGTCTGGTGATGAAGTCGCAATGGCAGTTTTTGGCCGCGTTGGAACGGGTGGTGGACCATCCCCATTTTGGGTTGGCCCTTTCGCTGGCTTTGTTGCTCGCCGCGATGGCGCTGTATGCCTGGCTGGCGTTCCGCGGGGCCCGCTCGCGTTCTGCCATCGGCCGTGCCCGCGGGGTTCTCGCCCAACTGGGGGTCGGTTTGGGCCTGGCCGGCGAACGCGACATGCGCCTGCGTCGTCGTGAAGCGACCGAATTCGTGCGCGACCGCGGTTTCGCCCGTTTGGCGACCGGCTTCACCATGGTGGCCATGGTGTTGGTGGGTCCCGCCTCCATGGCCGCCACCGTTCCCGGCGTCAACGGGCCCGGCCGTCCGGTTGCGGGTACCGTGCGCTATTTCCACACCGATCAAATCAGCAGTACCCGGCTGGTAACCAACCAATCCGGCGCCGTGGTCGCCCAGATGCTCTACACGCCCTATGGCCGCCAGGTGGGTGCCGCATGTGAGGGTGTCGACGATTTCGTGCCAAAATTCTCCGGAAAGGAATGGGATGGGACCAGCGGGCTCTACGATTTTGGTGCGCGCCACTACGATCCCCATGCCGGTACCTTCATCACGCCCGATGCGGCGCGGCAGTTCCCCAGCCCCTACACCTATGCGGGCGGCGATCCGGTCAGCCTGATCGACCCCGACGGCAACTTCATCGTGTCCTTGATCGTCGGGGCGATCATCGGTGCCGTGATCGGCGGTTACTTCGGTGGTGTCAGCGCCAACGGCGGCGAGTACAATCCCGCCAAGTGGGATTGGGCGTCGGGTAAGACCTGGGCCGGCATTTTCATCGGTGCCGGATTCGGTGCCGTGGGCGGCGCCCTCGGCGGCGCGGCCTTCGCGGCCGGCGGGTTCACCCTGAGTTTGGTCGTGGGTGTGACTTCCGGATTTGTTCTCGGCGGCCTCGAAGGCGTGTCCTTGGGGGCGCTCAACGGACAAACCGGCGGGGAACTGTTCACCTCGTTCGCGGAAGGCGCGCTTTACGGCGCGTTGTTCGGCGCGGCGGGCGAAATTGCCGGATACGGCGTCGGCAAGGCACTCGGCCGGGCGGCCAAGGCCCTGAAAGGCCGGTTCGGCTCATCGTTTTCGAAAGTGTCGCGCGCCGGTTCGCGCGTGAAGGGCGACTTCCCTAAGGATCTCGGGCCCGTGACCGTGAAGAACTCCGGAGGCTTTGAAGCCGGCGACCAAATTGGTGGGCGTTCCTTCAACAGCCAGACCTTCCTGCGCGACCACTTCAAAGGCAAAACCAAGGTGGTTCCCTGGGATCCCAACCTACGCGCCAAGAAATCGACGCCTCACTTCTATTCCGTCGAGAACAAGAGCGGCGGCGAGGTATTCGTCACCACCGAATTGACGGATAGTTACATGGTTCGCAAACTGTTGAAAGGATTGCCCAAAAAGAAGGGGAAGCAGGTGACCGTTCTCTCGGGAACCCACGGCGACCTGGAAGGCGGCCTGGCGCGGGAGATCGACTTCTTCAATGAGGATTTGGCGACCGTGGCCAATTTGAAGCGCACCAAAACGGTGGAGGTCGTCGACGTGTTCGACCTGTCACCGGAGGCCCTCAAGGCGCGCATCAACCGTCCTGGCACCGTGGTTTGCGCCTGGTGCCTGAGCGAGCGGTCGACGGACGTGATCGACGCCCTCAAGTTACCGCGGGTGGTGCCCGGGCGTGATTTGAAACCGGCCTATTCCGTCAATTATCCATAAATCGGGACCCTCCGATGCTTTGACGACCATGCTCCAACCGGGCGGGACCCACGTCCCGCCCTTTTTTGTGGTGCCGCTCACGACCCGGCACCTTCGGGGGCGAGATCCCCTGTGGGTCCAGCGGTGGAAGGTCCCAAAGGTGAACTTCGTCCTGGCCCGGTGCATTTCGCCCCAAAAGTCGCGAGCCGTTTCGGCTGCCACCACAAAGTCGCCGCCCAGGCCGGTGTTCGGATTGCCGATGGTCGGATTGCCGATGGTCGGAATGTCGATAGTCCGGCACACAGGCCACCGACACACAGGCCACCGGGTTTCAAGTGGGTAACTCATCTAAGCGAATCGCTGGGGAGTTCCCGCATTCACGAGAGGGGCATCGTGCACGGCCGGTATGGCCCGGTAGGTGCTGGGCCATACCGGTCGTGCCCACCAAGGACGCTGGGCCGACATTTATTGAAGAACTCCCTGAACATCCCCCTGATCAGGTTTATAGCTTTATCTTCGAACTTTACAGAGCTTCTTGCAAAAGAGCCGCGCACCAGCGGGCAAACCCGCCCGATTTCGAGAAAGAACGCTATTTCTGGTTTCTGGCGAAGGGCCTTGGGTCATTCATCCGAAAAATTTAGCAGGAACGCATGAACATCGGAAACCAGGAATGGATCGGCATTTGGTGACACATCATGGCCCTGCTTTTCCTGGTTTACATCGTGCCTGTCTTCCTGATCAAGATTTGGCGACGGCAAGGCCCAGCTCAGGTTGAACGCACCACTTCGTTTCAAGAGAGTGCACCCAGCCGCCGAATCCACGCCGGCCTCGACTCCGGGAGATACCATCGAAAACCCACCGGGGTCCATCTCCGCGGGCGCGGGGAACACTCACCATTTGGGTAATAGAAAATGTGTCCTGGCGGTTGAACTAAACCGCTTCGCGGTAGTTGGCGGCCATCTTTCGAAAGAGGCCACCTTGTGATCGAGGAGGAATCACCCCCTCGATCAACGAAACAAGGAAGTCGTGATGACCGAACTTAGAACTCAATTTACGCGATTTTTGGAAACCCGCAACTATGCGCCCGGCACCATCTGCCGATACGTGCTCACTGTCGCCGATCTTGCCCAGCACTACCACCGCCGCCCCGACCGCATCAATGACGAGGAAGTTCAAAACTTCCTCCATAACATGGCTTACCGGCGCAAACTCAGGTGGTCTACCATCCACACCGCCGTGTGTGCCCTCCACTGCTTCTACCATCGCTTCCTCCGCCATCCCCCGCATCAATTCATGATTCCTACACCCAGGCTTCCTAAACGGCTGCCCCTTGTTTGAAGCCCCGAGGAGATCCAGCACCTCATTCGCACTGCGGGTCAACACTGCACGCAAACCCAAGTGATCTGCGGCAATCGCCATTGTCCGCGCTGCGGCGGCGGCGCCCGTTTCCGCTGGGTCGCCCAACGCATGGACGAGCTGTTGCCGGTACCCTACTTCCACCTCGTATTCACCTTACCAGAGCAGCTCAATGCGTTGGTCCAGCACAATCCCCGGCACACCCTCGGCTTGCTGTTCCGTTCGGTTCGCGATACTTTGGCCACCTTTGCCAAGGATCCAAAGCATCTCGGTGCGGAACCCGGAATTCTGATGGTCTTCACACCTGGGGTAGCAAGCTGAACCTTCACTACCATCTCCACTGCATTGTCACCGGTGGTGGTCTGGCGCCCGACAGGTCGCGTTGGATCGCCTCACGGTCACCCGACTACCTCTTTCCGGTCCGCGCGATGAGCCCCGTGTTTCGCGGAAAGTATCTTGGCGGCCTGGCCAAGCTGATCCACGACAAGCAGCTTCGATTTCCTGACGCATGCGGTGAGGGCTATTGGGAAAGACTGAAATCTAGGCTCTATCGAAAGCCATGGATGGTCTACGCCAAACCGCCGTTTGGGGGGCCCGAGCAGGTGCTCAAATACCTCGGTCGATACACCCATCGTGTCGCGATTTCCGACAAGCGCATCCTCAGTCACGTCAACGGGATGGTGCGTTTCGTCTACAAAGATTACCGCCAAAGGGGGCGACGTCGGGTCATGACGTTGCCCGAACGTGATTTCGCGCGTCGCTTTTTGGATCATGTATTGCCACGCGGTTTCGTCCGAATTCGCTACGCCGGTCTTCTGAGCCATCGCAAAAAGGCGGAGAGCCTGAGCCGGTGTCGCGAGCTATTGGGCACCCCGGTTCTCCAACTGCCCCAACCCGGAACGACCTGTCCGACCCACCCTGCCGAAATCGAGACGGCAGAAGCCTCCGACCCGTCGTTGGACCAAGCGCTTGGGCCAAGAACCTGTCCGGAGTGCAACCACGTGGCCTTGTTCTTTAAAGAGCCGATTGCGTGGGTGGTGGTCACCCGGGCGAGACGAAAATGGTGGGACACCTCATGAGCACCGTGAAAGTCCGCCTGATGAAGTTAGACCCCAAAAGAGATGCCCAAAAAGAGGCATCACGGCCAAAGCTTGGCTTGAACTCAAGTTGGCCACGTGTTCGGCCGGGTGGACCCGGCCAAGCTCAACTGCCGACAGGGTCTTGGTTCGTCCCGACTTCGATTCGGAGCGATGCAGCACGAGGCGTAATGGGTTCCGGACAAGGATGGCGGTTCGAGGGAACGGGGTACTTCCATAGAAACCCCATAGGGAGCGGGGCGGTAAGCGAGGGGCGGTAAGGGAAACGCCGTGCGGCTCAACGGTTCCGTTCAACCAGTCTTATCAAGAAGCGAATCAGCGGAAGTCACGGTACCGATGCGGGCTCGCTTCTCGATAAGACTCTTTTCGTTCATCCCCGCGGGCGCGGGGAACACCGACCGCTGCGGGGCTCTCGCCCGAGCAATTACGGTTCATCCCCGCGGGCGCGGGGAACACATAAACGAATGTCGCAACTTCGGCAAGTCAAACGGTTCATCCCCGCGGGCGCGGGGAACACCCATCGGCCGCGCTTCGTCGCTCTGAGGCTGTCGGTTCATCCCCGCGGGCGCGGGGAACACGTTCTGAACCGCCAACCCAAACCCGACCCCGCCGGTTCATCCCCGCGGGCGCGGGGAACACGAATATACTCTAGAAGATCTTGTCGAACGAAACGGTTCATCCCCGCGGGCGCGGGGAACACCTGGCTGAGGTGCGGGCCCGTGTCGACGTGGCCGGTTCATCCCCGCGGGCGCGGGGAACACGAACAGTGGATGATAGTAAACAAATTAGAGCACGGTTCATCCCCGCGGGCGCGGGGAACACGCTTCGTCATACCATCCTGCCGCAGCTTTGGCCGGTTCATCCCCGCGGGCGCGGGGAACACTCCGAGAGGCGCCATCGATCGAAGGTGGAATGCGGTTCATCCCCGCGGGCGCGGGGAACACGCCCTATGGGCGGATCCCTTTTGAACCGCTTGGGGTTCATCCCCGCGGGCGCGGGGAACACGGCGATCTATGGTTTTCGTGGTGCCGACACCACGGTTCATCCCCGCGGGCGCGGGGAACACCAAGAACTCGTTACAATCTTGGGTGAGTGTCGCGGTTCATCCCCGCGGGCGCGGGGAACACGGCCATTTTCTTAGCTGCTGCGCGTCGTTGTTCGGTTCATCCCCGCGGGCGCGGGGAACACTGCCAAAGAAAAAATCATATTTCACGGAACCACGGTTCATCCCCGCGGGCGCGGGGAACACCCTAAGATTGTTAGGTGTTAGCTTCGTTTCGCCGGTTCATCCCCGCGGGCGCGGGGAACACTGCCAAACATCATGGCATGAATCTTGTCATCTCGGTTCATCCCCGCGGGCGCGGGGAACACATACCATCAAGCTAACTCATTGTGTACCAAGGCGGTTCATCCCCGCGGGCGCGGGGAACACGGTGCCGTCGTAATAGATCCAAAGCGGTGCCACGGTTCATCCCCGCGGGCGCGGGGAACACCGCATGCGCTCCAGCAAACGGCATACCATTGCCGGTTCATCCCCGCGGGCGCGGGGAACACTACAGCTCTTGAAATGGCGCAGCTTGCGGATCTGGTTCATCCCCGCGGGCGCGGGGAACACTGCATGGCTGCAGCATACGCCCGTTTTTGCGTCGGTTCATCCCCGCGGGCGCGGGGAACACACATTAACGTAAAATTTTCTCATCCCGATAAACGGTTCATCCCCGCGGGCGCGGGGAACACCAAACGAGGCTACGATTCGGCCATCCGAGGCCCGGTTCATCCCCGCGGGCGCGGGGAACACTCCAAGTTCCTGACACGTCACGTCCTTATTGACGGTTCATCCCCGCGGGCGCGGGGAACACCAATACGCAATGGGGCGCCCGAACACCCATTGCGGTTCATCCCCGCGGGCGCGGGGAACACCATCTTCATATAGGCTTGCCGCATGTCTCGGACGGTTCATCCCCGCGGGCGCGGGGAACACCACCACCTCTGGAAGACGTTAATGTGAACGATCGGTTCATCCCCGCGGGCGCGGGGAACACTACTATGTCGGAAAACTCTTCAACATCGGTGTCGGTTCATCCCCGCGGGCGCGGGGAACACCCCTACTTCGAAACGCTGTTTAGGTCCGAGAACGGTTCATCCCCGCGGGCGCGGGGAACACTCTTTCAGTTGGATTTTTACCACAGTTCTGAACGGTTCATCCCCGCGGGCGCGGGGAACACTTAGATTGTAGTGTTAGCAGTTAGAGTTTAGTTGGTTCATCCCCGCGGGCGCGGGGAACACAAGCATACGGCTTCGAGACGCAAAAAACGGGCCGGTTCATCCCCGCGGGCGCGGGGAACACGATAGAGATACCAGCTCGAAAGACCGAATGGGCGGTTCATCCCCGCGGGCGCGGGGAACACTTTTTCCGTTTTTTGTGACATGTGACACATCCCGGTTCATCCCCGCGGGCGCGGGGAACACGTCGTGGCGGTTGGAAGTGGATGTTTTTGTGATGGTTCATCCCCGCGGGCGCGGGGAACACAAGCCGGGTAGGGACGTCCTTTTTTTTCGCCGCGGTTCATCCCCGCGGGCGCGGGGAACACCGGGCTGCTCTACGAACGCCGCGAAATGTTGACGGTTCATCCCCGCGGGCGCGGGGAACACACGGATGTATAACTGCCTGGATTGTAAACGAACGGTTCATCCCCGCGGGCGCGGGGAACACAGACATAGTATTAGGCACCATGCTAGCACACGCGGTTCATCCCCGCGGGCGCGGGGAACACACACCTAGACTATGTCGTCAAACCCCCGTTCAGGGTTCATCCCCGCGGGCGCGGGGAACACCTTGGCGAGAATCCGCCATTCGCGATAACAGGCGGTTCATCCCCGCGGGCGCGGGGAACACAAACCCTCTATCTTTCCCGTGAGATCGAAAGCCGGTTCATCCCCGCGGGCGCGGGGAACACGACATATGCGTGCATGTCGCCGCTAGATGCAGCGGTTCATCCCCGCGGGCGCGGGGAACACCGCTAGATCGGTGCAATCGTTGGCGACCATGACGGTTCATCCCCGCGGGCGCGGGGAACACGATGAATTCGCGACCAAAACGTTCCGCGGCCCCGGTTCATCCCCGCGGGCGCGGGGAACACGGTCAAGCAAAAGTTTTGACTTTTTTAGGAGACGGTTCATCCCCGCGGGCGCGGGGAACACGGCTTTTAGCCGTCTGGGTAGGTCAGTGATACCGGTTCATCCCCGCGGGCGCGGGGAACACAAGCAGAGTCGTTTTTCCCGACCCTGCCACGGCGGTTCATCCCCGCGGGCGCGGGGAACACGATGGCATAAAAAATGATTTTGGTGAGTTTCATTGGTTCATCCCCGCGGGCGCGGGGAACACGACATTGATTTGTTCGAGGAATATATTCCCGAGGGTTCATCCCCGCGGGCGCGGGGAACACCACGCGGGTCTATGAGATGGAGTCAATCACAACGGTTGAACTAAACCGCTTCGCGGTAGTTGGCGGCCATCTTTCGAAAGAGACCACCTTGTGATCGAGGAGGAATCACCCCCTCGATCAACGAAACAAGGAGGTCGTGATGACCGAACTTAGAACTCAATTTACGCGATTTTTGGAAACCCGCAACTATGCGCCCGGCACCATCTACCGATACGTGCTCACTGTCGCTGATCTTGCCCAGCACTACCACCGCCGCCCCGACCGCATCAATGACGAGGAAGTTCAAAACTTCCTCCATAACATGGCTTACCGGCGCAAACTCAGTTGGTCCACCATCCACACCGCCGTGTGTGCCCTCCACTGCTTCTACCATCGCTTCCTCCGTCATCCCCCGCATCAATTCATGATTCCGACACCCAGGCTTCCTAAACGGCTGCCCCTTGTTTGGAGCCCCGAGGAAATCCAACACCTCATTCGCACTGCGGGTAAACACTGCCCCCAGACCCAAGTGATCCTGATTGTGGCTTACGCCACCGGCCTGCGGCTCAGCGAACTCTGTCATCTTCGCCTGAAGGATCTCGATCCGGACCATCAAACCACCTGGGTCCGCCAGGGGAAAGGGGGCAAAGACCGGGCCGCCCTCTATCCGCCCCGCCTCAAACAGGTTTTGGATGAGTACCGGGAAGCCTACCAACCGCTCGACTAGTTGTTTTACCGACCCGATACCCCGCACCTTCACCTTTCACCCAAGACCTTGGTCAAACGATTCGCCAAACTCAAAGAACGGGCCGGCCTGATTCGTGAGGGCGGTCTTCACTCGTTTCGACACAGCTTTGCCACCCACCTCATTGCACGTGGCATTGATATTTACACCGTTCAAAAGCTCCTCGGACATAAGAGCGTCACCACGACTCAGGTGTACATCCATCTTGCCCAAAGCATGATCCTTTCCCGTGCCCAAAGCCTCGACCTCCTCGACTACCAATCCTTCAAGGGGGTCGTGACACCCAAGAGATCCCAGCCCTGACCCGGCATGTCCGGCAAGGGACCCGGTCTTCTGATCCGTTCCCCAGCCACCGCCCGACTCGGTGACCTCTTTGCCCATCTCGGCCCCTCCTTTCTCAATGCGGAGGGCCTGACGGGAGCGCAAGCACGCGTGTTCCGGGATCTTGCGCAGTGCCGCACGCCCGCACTTGGCGGTGAGATCTGGTCATGTCGCCATTGCGGCGAGTCGGTACCCGTCTATCATTCCTGCGGCAATCGCCATTGTCCGCGCTGCGGCGGCGGCGCCCGTTTCCGCTGGGTCGCCCAGCGCATGGACGAGCTGTTGCCGGTACCCTACTTCCACCTCGTATTCACCTTACCAGAGCAGCTCAATGCGTTGGTCCAGCACAATCCCCGGCACACCCTCGGCTTGCTGTTCCGTTCGGTTCGCGATACTTTGGCCACCTTTGCCAAGGATCCAAAGCATCTCGGTGCGGAACCCGGAATTCTGATGGTCCTGCACACCTGGGGTAGCAAGCTGAACCTTCACTACCATCTCCACTGCATTGTCACCGGTGGTGGTCTGGCGCCCGACAGGTCGCGTTGGATCGCCTCACGGTCACCCGACTACCTCTTTCCAGTCCGCGCGATGAGCCCCGTGTTTCGCGGAAAGTACCTTGGCGGCCTGGCCAAGCTGATCCACGACAAGCAGCTTCGATTTCCTGACGCATGCGGTGAGGGCTATTGGGAAAGACTGAAATCTAGGCTCTATCGAAAGCCATGGGTGGTCTACGCCAAACCGCCGTTTGGGGGACCTGAGCAGGTGCTCAAATACCTCGGTCGATACACCCATCGTGTCGCGATTTCCGACAAGCGCATCCTCAGTCACGTCAACGGGATGGTGCGATTCGTCTACAAAGATTACCGCCAAGGGGGGCGACGTCGGGTCATGACGTTGCCCGAACGTGATTTCGCGCGTCGCTTTTTGGATCATGTATTACCACGCGGTTTCGTCCGAATTCGCTACGCCGGTCTTCTGAGCCATCGCAAAAAGGCGGAGAGCCTGAGCCGGTGTCGCGAGCTATTGGGCACCCCGGTTCTCCAACTGCCGCAACCCGGAACGACCTGTCCGACCCACCCTGCCGAAATCGAGACGGCAGAAGCCTCCGACCCGTCGTTGGACCAAGCGCTTGGGCCAAGAACCTGTCCGGAGTGCAACCACGTAGCCTTGTTCTTTAAAGAGCCGATTGCGTGGGTGGTGGTCACCCGGGCGAGACGAAAATGGTGGGACACCTCATGAGCACCGTGAAAGTCCGCCTGATGAAGTTAGACCCCAAAAGAGACGCCCAAAAAGAGGCATCACGGCCAAAGCTTGGCTTGAACTCAAGTTGGCCACGTGCTCGGCCGGGTGGACCCGGCCAGGCTCAACTGCCGACAGGGTCTTGGTTCGTCCCAACTTCGATCCGGAGCGATGCAGCGCGAGGCGTGATGGGTTCCGGACAAGGATGGCGGTTCGAGGGAACGGGGTACTTCCATAGAAACCCCATAGGGAGCGGGGCGGTAAGCGAGGGGCGGTAAGGGAAACGCCGCGCGGCTCAACGGTTCCGTTCAACCAGTCTTATCAAGAAGCGAATCAGCGGACGTCCCGGTACCGATGCGGGCTCGCTTCTCGATAAGACTCTTTTCGTTCATCCCCGCGGGCGCGGGGAACACTTTGCGGGAACGTTTCATTTTTTGAACGGTTTCGGTTCATCCCCGCGGGCGCGGGGAACACGGATTATACTACTCCTCGTTAAATGGATTCTTCGGTTCATCCCCGCGGGCGCGGGGAACACTATAAAATAACTAGGGTTAGAAAAGCTTACCCTGGTTCATCCCCGCGGGCGCGGGGAACACATTTAAAGCAACCCCGGATACATTGATGAAGTTGGTTCATCCCCGCGGGCGCGGGGAACACCTTTCCGACAAACAGTTTTTCGCCGTTCTCGTCGGTTCATCCCCGCGGGCGCGGGGAACACTTGATCGCGTCTCTGAGATCCCTCGCGTTCCGCGGTTCATCCCCGCGGGCGCGGGGAACACCTCCATGGTACTATTTAAGCCCATGAGGGTATTGGTTCATCCCCGCGGGCGCGGGGAACACAAGTCGATTGAAGATGCCGTAATTGGATAGTCCGGTTCATCCCCGCGGGCGCGGGGAACACCGATCCGCATGTTAGCATCAAAAACCATGATACGGTTCATCCCCGCGGGCGCGGGGAACACACCTGACAAAACACAACACAAATCTAGTATATCGGTTCATCCCCGCGGGCGCGGGGAACACGATTTTTGGCGCGTCGTCCTCAAGACTGCCCGCGGTTCATCCCCGCGGGCGCGGGGAACACCTTCCACAAAAATACCATATACTCTTATGGTCTGGTTCATCCCCGCGGGCGCGGGGAACACGATCGTGACCGTGACACATACGTTTTTTGGCGAGGTTCATCCCCGCGGGCGCGGGGAACACTCATAGTATCACTCGCATCCGAAGCGGGCAGTCGGTTCATCCCCGCGGGCGCGGGGAACACCTCAAAGAAGAAGAAAAAGAAATCATAAGGGACGGTTCATCCCCGCGGGCGCGGGGAACACTAAATTGAAGGCATCCAGGGCCCCCTGAATGCCGGTTCATCCCCGCGGGCGCGGGGAACACGTGGTGTGATAATATCGTTAGGATGGTCGTTTCGGTTCATCCCCGCGGGCGCGGGGAACACGATGGTACAAAATCGCAACAAGTGATAGAGAGCGGTTCATCCCCGCGGGCGCGGGGAACACAAAAGAGTGAGGTTCATTATGAAAGAAGGTTATGGTTCATCCCCGCGGGCGCGGGGAACACTTCTCGACTGGCAGATCCGCCAGGAAACGTTCCGGTTCATCCCCGCGGGCGCGGGGAACACGCGAAGCACTCGGATGGATTCCCAAGTTCATTCGGTTCATCCCCGCGGGCGCGGGGAACACACCTCCATGTAATTAAGCTAGTTCTAAGCTAGCGGTTCATCCCCGCGGGCGCGGGGAACACTTGATCGCGTTCCGGAGATCCGTTGCGTTGCGCGGTTCATCCCCGCGGGCGCGGGGAACACAACCGTGCCAACACTAGCCCCATAGATAACTGGGGTTCATCCCCGCGGGCGCGGGGAACACGCCATTTTTTTTTCCTAGTTCCATCCCCAGGGCGGTTCATCCCCGCGGGCGCGGGGAACACGGTGAGATAGGGTTCGAAGACGACTGTGTCGTCGGTTCATCCCCGCGGGCGCGGGGAACACGTATTGAATGTTCAATTAGATCATGTGTTAACTGGTTCATCCCCGCGGGCGCGGGGAACACATCTGATTAATATCTAACTCTTTAAGAGGAATCGGTTCATCCCCGCGGGCGCGGGGAACACGTCGTTTGTGTAATGCAAAATGATTCTGTAAACGGTTCATCCCCGCGGGCGCGGGGAACACTTCTATTTCCTCTATGATCTTCTCAGCATATTCGGTTCATCCCCGCGGGCGCGGGGAACACGAAATCATGTTGCTTGGCAAACCGGACGTTGTCGGTTCATCCCCGCGGGCGCGGGGAACACCTCCCGCAAGGCCCCCATGCTGCTTTTTCAAACGGTTCATCCCCGCGGGCGCGGGGAACACAAGGAAATAATGGATAGATACAATCACTTTGCCGGTTCATCCCCGCGGGCGCGGGGAACACCGCGCATGCAGAGTGGGCCGCCCTCATTTTTACGGTTCATCCCCGCGGGCGCGGGGAACACTTAAAATTAATTGTGTTGTTGCAACAGGGATTCGGTTCATCCCCGCGGGCGCGGGGAACACCTTAGGTTAACTGACAGTAATGTCAACGACCTCGGTTCATCCCCGCGGGCGCGGGGAACACTACTAAGATAGGCAGTAGGCAGATTGAAGGTACGGTTCATCCCCGCGGGCGCGGGGAACACGCACAGGTGTTCACATGCAATGTTTACGAGCACGGTTCATCCCCGCGGGCGCGGGGAACACCTGTATTCTCGCAATTTCCGACGCGATAGAGACGGTTCATCCCCGCGGGCGCGGGGAACACCACATTGTCGACGCCCTGTATCTGAAATACATCGGTTCATCCCCGCGGGCGCGGGGAACACTTTTTAAAAGTGCTTTACTCATCTAAAACATCCGGTTCATCCCCGCGGGCGCGGGGAACACGTTGTATAGGGCCGAGATGTGGAAGCCGGCGACGGTTCATCCCCGCGGGCGCGGGGAACACTGACTCTAGAAGCTTTAACAAAAACGGCGGGCCGGTTCATCCCCGCGGGCGCGGGGAACACAAGAGTCGTTTTCTGGTCAACTTGCCAGTTGGCGGTTCATCCCCGCGGGCGCGGGGAACACTTTCGAGACAGCGGCAACTCATAGAGAATTTGCGGTTCATCCCCGCGGGCGCGGGGAACACTTTTGTACTTCAGTGACGCGGCGACAAAAGACCGGTTCATCCCCGCGGGCGCGGGGAACACTCGCCAAAAAACGATTGGACTGTGGTAACGATCGGTTCATCCCCGCGGGCGCGGGGAACACGGTACCTCTCTGTCTAATGTGCTGGTGATGAGCGGTTCATCCCCGCGGGCGCGGGGAACACCACGTCATCTCAACCCACCATGCCATCCGGAACGGTTCATCCCCGCGGGCGCGGGGAACACAGTTACCGCCGAACGCGTGATTGGCGGATACGCGGTTCATCCCCGCGGGCGCGGGGAACACGATGGCCGCAGTGATCACATCGCGAGCGAACGGGGTTCATCCCCGCGGGCGCGGGGAACACGGCATAACAATCGGAGTCTCGCAGGAATCGGGCGGTTCATCCCCGCGGGCGCGGGGAACACCGTTTCCCGAGTTCGATGTCGAATTACGGTATCGGTTCATCCCCGCGGGCGCGGGGAACACCCGGAAGTTCGTCCACTTCCGGTTCCTGTGAGCGGTTCATCCCCGCGGGCGCGGGGAACACCCATTTTTACGTGGTGCTCGTCAGAAGAGCACCGGTTCATCCCCGCGGGCGCGGGGAACACCATTTTTTTTTCTAGTTCGTCCCAGGGCAGGGCGGTTCATCCCCGCGGGCGCGGGGAACACGAAGAATCTCTAATTGCTTATATAAATGCAATAGGTTCATCCCCGCGGGCGCGGGGAACACAAATGTTGGTCCTCTCCGTAAACTAGACCAGCCGGTTCATCCCCGCGGGCGCGGGGAACACTGAATTAATTTCTAACTGTCTGAATCCATTGGCGGTTCATCCCCGCGGGCGCGGGGAACACAGACGCGAGCCGGTGGCTACGATCTCAAAGGCCGGTTCATCCCCGCGGGCGCGGGGAACACTCAGAAGACTGCTATTACCCTGTGGATTCTGTCGGTTCATCCCCGCGGGCGCGGGGAACACACTGGTTTCGAACTTACCCAATCTCAGGGAGATAGGGCTTTTGGGAAATGGTACCGATTTTGCCAGCATTTCCAACACTGCATCGGAACCCTCCATCCCATGTCCGTTCGAAGCGCTAACCCTATCTTACAACAAGTCACCGACATGAAGGACACTTCCTGCACCCCTTCCCCGGCTTCGGCACGCATCCCATCAATCTCGGTTTCGGGAAAGAACGACATCGGCTCGACCCCGTCGAATTCGACACCCTTCCTCCTGGTCCAACCCACCTGGTCCCCTTCCTCGATCGATGCCACCGGAATCCGAGAACGACCGTTGCCAGGAAGTCGGATGGATCGAATGGCTCGAGGGCGAAAAAATGTAACGACGAACCACCATCTTCGTGGGTACCTTCCCGGGTTCCTCAGTTTATGGCTTCCTGATTTCTTCGACGAAGTTCCCGGTGACCACAGCAGTTTCTCGCGAGACCGAATGGGCCGTCCTCGCGCCGGAAGGTCACATTCAGCCCGAACAACCATGCTAGAATCCCCGGCATTCGCACCTATCCCCAGTCCTCCCCCGGCATTCCCCGCCTTACTTCCCCCCCTCGCAGCACGATCAAATACCGCAGATCCCCAAACACCCACACTCGGTGTCGGTTCGTTCCTTCGAGGCCTGCTGGGGTTGCGCCGGATTCTCCCCAAAGCCAGTCACGGAAGGAAAACCCATGAAAAAATTCGCCATTCTCACGTTCGCCCTTTCCTTTGCGTTTCCCCTTTTCGGCCAGTCGCCCAAACCCAACTGCAAGAATCTCCAGGGCGATTGGGTCAACGAGCTCGAGTCGGTCATAACCATCAACAAAGTGACCGAAACCGGCCCGGGCTACGGAACCTTCGAAGGTCTCTACAAGCCCCCTGGCTCAGCCGGCAAAGTTTTTGCCTTGAGCGGATTGTATAACGATGTCGCCGGTTCGGGTCACCAAGCCAAAGCCCTGACGTTCTCGGTTCAATGGCGCGATTGGGGCACCCTCACTACCTGGGCCTGCACCTGCCAGGAAGTGAACGGTGTCCCCACCCTGAAGTCGGTGCTCCACATCATTCGCGCCAACGCCGATGTGGCGTGGTCCCACGTCACCACCAACACCGAGACCTTCGTTCCGAAGTAGCCCCCGCACGGGCGGGGTACACTCTGTTTTTCACGTCCGCCGCTGATCCCGCGCTGGTGCATCCCCGCGCGGGCGGGGTACACGATGGTTCCTAACTCGACACGATCGAGTTGGAGGGTACATCCCCGCGCGGACGGGGTACACGTCGAGGTTGTCAACGGCGAGTACACCGACCCCGGTTCATCCCCGCGCCGGCGGGGTTTTGCCCAGGCTTGCCGGTGCTGGATCGAAACACTCTCTTCCCGAGCTCGTTCGAGATCATGGCTCTACCTTACAACAGGTCGTCGAACTGGAAGGGTACGTCCTCCTCCCCTTCCCCATCCTCGGCTCCCGCCGCTCCGCCTTCGGTTTCGGGGAAGAACGACACCAACTTGACGCCGTCGAAATCGACCGGCAGCCTCCGGTTCCGCCCCGACGTGGCGAAGTCGTAACCCTGGTCGTTGGGCGCGCTCCAGGCCATGACCGCGTTCCCCTCCCCCACCAGTTCCTCCACGTGCAACCAGATCATTTCGCGCTTCTTGGCGTTGACCTGGCCCACGTACACCCCGGCCCGAATCTCCAACAACCACACGGCCAGGCGCCCCCGCAGCCGCGGCGGCACGTTCTCAACCACGATGACCAGCATCGCCCAGCCCCTTTTCGTCGGAGAACGCTGGCCCGACCACGCCGGCCTGCTCGATCGTCGCCACGTCCAGGCCGCCCGCCGCGAGCACCTCGTCGATCAGGGGAATCAAGCGGCCGAGCAGCTTGGCCTTGCGGAAGTGGTCACGGCACTTCAGGCGAACCTCGCGGACCGGGTCCTTGCTCTTTTTTGCCGCGACCGCGAACGCCACGGGCACCACGCTCTCGAACTTGACCAGGTCCGCGATGTCGAAGACGAAGGAACGCGGCTTCCCCACGTGCACGAACCCGATCGACGGCGCGTACCCGGCCGCCAAGATAGCCGCCTCCGAGAGCCCGTACAGGCAGGCGGTCGCCGAACTCAGGCACTGGTTGATGCGGTCCGAACCGTCCCAATCCTTGGGGTCGTAGTTCCGCTTGCCCCAGGGAATGCCGTAGCGCGCCGCCATGTCTCGGTAAATTTCCCGGACCCGCTTCCCTTCCAGGCCCCGCAGTTGGTTCACACTGCGCCTGGCCGGCGGCTCCTCGCCGAACCGGAGCGCGTACATCTTGCGCACCACCTTCAACCGCAACGTCTCGTCCAGCGCCAGCTTGGCCTGGTACAGGAGCCGGTCCGCCCTGGCCCCGCCCGGCTGACCCGCCGCGTAGAGCCGCACCCCCGCCTCACCGACCCACACCAGCAGGCAGCCGACCTTGGCGCACAGCTTCACCGCCTCGTGGGTCACCCGACAGCCGGGCTCGAGAAACAGGCACGTCACACTCCCCACCGGGATGTGGGTCCGCACGCCTCGCTGGTCCACCAGCACGAAGGCACCGTCGCGCACGTCCAACTGGCCGCGCTCCAGGAAGAGCCACGAGATGCGGTCCTTGATCGGCGTGGGCCGCAACTTGGGCAGGATCGTCATGCCCGCCGGACCAGCATCAGGCCACACCCGAACGACTTGGCGGGCCCCAACCCGTTGAACAACATGTTCCGAAAGGCATCGACCTCCGTCACGCGAAGGGTTCCCGTGAGGTCCATCGTGGTCACCGTCATGGGGTCCGGGTGCTTCCGCTTGTGGAACACCGACGGTCGGTAGCAGGCGACCAGGGTCCGTCGCGCGCCGATTTCGAAACCGTGCGACGACGCGCGGCGCGCCAGCCACTCGCAGCCCAACCGGTAGATCAACTCGTTTTGATCCAGCTTTTCGCGTGCCTCTTTATCTAATTGGTACTTGTAGTCCATCACGACATCGAAGCGCTTGACCCGCTTGCCTTCCCGGCGCGAGACGACGGGATTGACGCGCAAATCGAAATGGAGCAGATCGCCGTTGCACAGGTCGGGGGTGTAGGGTTTGGTTTCGACCCGCCACTTCGCCACGGGTTGCGGCGGTTCCAGGGAAACCAGGAAATACCTCGGACGGCCCCGATCCAAGTCGTACCGGAACATCCAGCGACGCTTCGCCTTGGGATCGAGGGGAAAAAACTTCCACACCATTTCGTGATGGCGGTACGGGTTCCAGTTCGCGATCTCCTTGGGACTGCCTTCCCACGTTATCCGGCTCAAATACATCGTCAATCCCTCCCCTCACGGTGATCTGGGGCGACCTCGCCCTCCGGCTCCAGGAGTCCGCCTCGTTCTTCTCGCGCGTGAAAGAGCCAACGTCGCCGGGAGGCCAGGCCATCGCGACGGTGGAACAGGTGCTGCGTCTTCAGCGAATCGTCGTGCCCCTCCCAATACACGCGTTGCCCCCTTCCGGCACCCCGCGGTCCCCGCACCTGTTCTCGCAAGAGCTGGGGCAGGGGTGCCTCGGTGAAGGCGACCTTCAGGTTCGGCGCTTCCACGATCTTGGGGATCAGGGGCCAGGCCGGCGGACAACTCTTTCGGCCCAGGTACAAGTGGAACCTGGGCCGAGCCAGGGCCTGGCTCAGTCGCGCCAACGAGAAGGCACCTTCCTCCCGCATCCACAGGACCACCGTGAAGCAGGCATCGGCCCGGTAATAGCGGTCGGACAGAACCGTGTTCAGCTTTTGCTCGCCCAATTCCTCACGCCGGGTGTACCAGCCTTTCCCTTTGCGCGAGCCCGGCACCTGGGAGGTGTGGTAATCCTTGAGTACGATCCCGGGCGCATCGACCCGCACCGCGAACCCCAAGGTCCGGTGCAGGTCCTCGTGGACGTCCGCCTCTTCCCGGGAAAGGCCCAGCGCGGCCCCGAGCAATCCCAACACGGCGCTTTTGGTGGGCCGCCCCTCATCGCCGCGATGCTCGCCGACCGCCACCGGACCCCAGGACTGCAGCGGCCCGAAGAGGTGCAACACCAAGAACCGTTCGAGCTGTTCTTCCATGGCTCACCCCTCGCTGACGAAATCGAGCAGTTCGCCGAAGCGGCCTTCGCCTGCCGCGGGATAGAACTCCATGGCGCGACCGGCACCGACCTCGTAGCAGTCGGCCAGGTTCGAACGCATGGTGCGCATGGCATCGACCGCGTTGGCCAAGATATTCGATTGGTCGCTGTCCCGAATGTCCTTGATGAAGGCCATCGCCAAGGATCGCGGGCTTTGGTCCTCGTGCTCGGCGAGGATGTAGCTCGCCAGGCCGAGCGCGGCGAAGCTGTTTTGCTTCCCGCCGGGAGAAACCTTGGCGATCGACGCGACCAGGGCCCGAAGGCTGTGGCTGGCCAGGTCCGCATCATCGCCGAGGTTGGACACCAATTGGTCGCGGTTGATGTTGACATAGAGGTAGTAGAGACCCGATCCGAAGCCGAGTTCGTCCAGGTGGCCGGCTCCCGTGTCTTCGCGTCGATTCAAATCGTCGACCGCGGTAAAGAAGTCATCCTCGACCGCGACCTTGTTGACCGAGATCGCGTGGGCCACCTGAACCGCGGCCTCACAATTCTGGCTGGGATGGTCGGCCAGCATGCGGCCGAACATGGCGATGTCGGCCGCGTGTGGGGCGCCCCGCAGGGCGTGCAGCTCGTCGTCGGTCGGCGGACGCTTCTGCTCGGCGCAGGTGCGCGCCAGTGCCAGCACCGCGGCCTTCTCTTCCGGCGAGTAATGCACCAATTGGGGCGTATCCAGATCGCCCTTCTTGATGTTGGAAAAGGTCTTGGTGAAATGCTGGGCCCATTCTTTGGCTTTCTTTTCGTCGATGCCCTGTTCCTCGAGAATCGGCATCACCCAGGAGGTCGCGATTTTGCGCGTGCGCACGCCCAAGTGGCCGGCGAGGGCTTCCTGAAAGAGGTCACTGGTGCGCCAGGCGCGTTTGAGGCATTGGGAAGAGATGCGCAGGCGGTTGGTGCCGCCGACCTGAGCCGTTTTGGGCCGGCCCAGATCGTCGCGGTTCAGGTTGGACGGCGGATAAAAGGTCAGGACATGCAATTGGGTAAAACGGGACATGGTGACTCCTCATGAAGCGCGAAAATATTGCGGAAGTAATGCGGAAGTGATTCGAAAGTGGTGGAGAGACGAAGCGCGATCGAAGGCGGCGGAATCCTCGATCGCAGCCCGGGCAGCAGGCAAACCGGGGTTCAACCCTTCTTCTGCGGCAGATGGGCGTAGTAGTCGTAGGCGAGCCTTTTGCGGGTTTTGGCATTCCAGGTCCACATCACCCTGGTCAGGTCGGCGATGTTGATTTCCCGGCCCAGCAGGTGAATGATGCGCCGCCAGGCACGTAGTTGGGCGTCCGAACCCTCGGAGGCCAGCAGCCGTCGAAAGCGCAGTTCACTGACCTTGGGACGGCCTTTCGCGTCGTCGGCCATTTGGCGGGCCAAGGGCTCGTTGTCCTTGTTGGCGCGAACCCGGGACAGCAGCATCGCCAGCCGCAACAAGGTGTCGCGCTCGTAGGGCGTCAGGCTGCAGGAGGGGCGGCGAACTTCCCCGTCCACGACCTGCGCCGCCTCGACCATGTGCAGCAGACGAAAGAACCCGGGACAGGCGCAGGCCTCGTCCTCGCTGGCGGCACGGCGGAGTTCGGCCCTTTCGCGGGCGAATTTGCGGTGACTCGACGGATCACCGAACCACTTCAAAACCACGGTCATCACGTGTGCGGTGAGGTCTCGGTTGGCTGTGTTCATGCGGTCGTCTCCTCGCGTTTCGTTGGGGCGGGCGGCAAGTCGAGCATCGCTCGCAGCCGTTTGCCCCTGGGTGAAGTGAACTTGACGAGCTGGTTGTAGGCGCGCGCGACGCGGGCGGGATCGACGACTTCGACCGCCCGGTCGGCAGTGTGCGACTCGAAACAGACCAGGGCTTTGCGCTGCAATTGCCGCAGCCAGGTCTCCCGGGGTTCGACCGCATCGGGGTCGTGCGCCAATTGGGCCACGAGAGCCAAAAAGTCGGCTTCGGTTTCGTTCCAAAAGGTCAAGTCCAGATGGGACCAATCGCCACGGGCCTTGATGGGCCCCTTGAACGCCGATTTCACCTGCGCCCGCAAGGTTTGACAGACGTTTCGCGCCGCCTGGATCATGCCCTGGATGTGTGCGCGGTAGTGTTCTCGCTGGTCGATGTCGTCGGCGTGGGCCAGGAGCACCGGCATGGTCCGGTCGATCCAGGCGCGGGCTTTGGCGTTGTCCATGTCGTAGCCGAAGACCCAGAGGCGGGGTTCCCGCATGTCCGACTCGCGGGTGATTCGCTCCAGGTACCGCACCCGATTACCGTAGCGGCTGACGATTCGCGCGGGAAGCCTGCGCTCCTTGCCCTGCTCGCAATCGGAAAAGGCCAGGCCCAGCCAGTGGTGGTAGCTCAGGGATCCGGGTTGGCCGTGGAGGGGGAGCACCTGGTCGGCCTTGTCCAAATAGTGCGGCGTGAGGGGATGGTGCCAGCCCTCGCCGTAGTTGTTGCCGTAGTTCTTGGTGACATAGTCGCGAAACAGCGCCGACCGGTGACGGCCTTCGAGGTCGCAGATCCCGCCGTCGCGATCGGGGTCGCACAATCGGATGCGGCGCGGCATGCCCCAGTAATGCACGGCCGGGTGGCACGACACCGCGTGGATCTCGGAGCCCTTTTTCTTGCTGTCCCGGGTCGGTCGGGCCCAGGGGAAGCAGTCCTCCAGCTCCCATTGACGGTGGGCATCGGGGTGCCCGGCCAGCAGGTCGTCGCGGACCAACACGCCCAGCCACAGGGTTTGCCACAGGGTCGGGCGCCAGATGACCGTCGTCAACGGGCCGCCGCCACGGAGGCCGACCCGGTGACCGGCGCCGCCGCTGGGCGCGTTGGTTTGCAGGCAATAGAGCGCGACGGCGGTGAAGAAGGGACCCAATTGGCGAACCGTGCCGCGCTTGACGAAGTGATCAATGTTGTTTTTCAGGGTGTTGCCGCCCGGGGCCTCGATCAGCAGGGTCCCGATGCCCTTGGCCTCGGATGGCGTTGGCTCCAGCTCGAGATCCTGCATGAACCGCACGCCATCGCCCAAGAGTTCGAAGAAGGGCGCGGCCTTGGCGAAGACGGCCTGCAGCTCGTCCGGGTCCGGCGGGTTCGCGAATCGCTGGAGCCACGTGTCCTCGTCTGGCGGGGCGAACAGGGTTTGAAGCACGCCGATGGCGAGCTGCACGAGGGCGCCGTCGAAATCGTGGCGAGGGGTGAGGAACTGAGTGACGGAGTTCCGGGTTTCGGCGATTTGGTGAAGGGGGATGGTGTCTTCGCGACCATCCTGGCGCAAGACGGGAAAACAGCGATCGGTCAGTAGATTCAGCATATGTATCTCACTACGTGATAATCAAAAAAGATCGACGTATTGCTCGTTATTGGTATCTGCGAAAAAGGGCGGAAATTTGGATCAATATGCAGTGATTTTTTTCGGGTCCACCCTTCGCTTTTTGTCGTGCATCCAAGGAAAGGTCTTTTTGGAAGTGGATCCTGTGGATCGGCCGGGTTTCAAATGCAACCTGCTGTCAGCAGTCAGGTATCAGGTTTCGGCTAATTATCTGTGAACAAGCTGATCCCTGATCCCTGATCCCCTGCCCAGCCAGCCGAGCCAGCTTGGAAGTTACATTCAATTCGTTTCTGGATCGGCATCCGGTAGCGCCAGACCTTTTTCTCGCGAGTAAAAAAGGGGACGCTCGCCGTCGCCGGTCAGGGCGCGACCTTCCCACTCCCCTTCCCCGACCGGAACCATGGGAATCAACGCCACGCCTTTGTTCCGGTCCGGCAAGGCATCGCAGAGCGCCAGGTACGCGCGCTCCTGTGGTCCCTGCCAGCCCGGGCTGCCCGTTACCGGGCCGAAGCGCACCGAAACCTGGCTCTTGTGCCAACGCAGGAGTTCCGTTTCGCCTGGGTCATTCGATGCCGAAGCGAGTGGTGAGAATCGCTGGCCGTCCCACTCGGCCAGTCGAAGCCGAATCGGGTTTTCGCCGAGCCGGGTCGTCAGTTCCTCGCGATCCAATACGCCTCGTTCATGGGAGCTTTCGTAATCCTGTTCCCACGAGAGGGTTCGGAGAATGGCCTTGGATCGATTGCCCAAGTTTTCGGCACGATGCTGCTCGTCGATGTCCCGCAGGAGTTCCGGGAGATCGACCGCCCCGTACACCGCCTCAATCAGATCTCGCGAATCCTGCGGCAACGCGAATGTGGGTTTTTGACGCAGCGCTTTTTGGGTCAACCAGTTGGTGGCCGTGTTGGGATAGACCCAGGCCGCGTTGCCCAAGACGTCCTTGTACCAATCTTTCTCTGGATCTTCCCGCCAAGCGGGGGCGAGGACCAAAAAATGTTTGGATCCGCGTTCGTCCCTGCGGCGGCCGTGGTTGGCGGGGTCCAGCCACTCCCCCGCCTCCGTGCGCGGGTGTCGTTGCTGACGACCCAGTCGTTGGACCAAGGCATCGATGGGGGCCAGGTCGCTGACGACCCGATCGAAGTCCACGTCGAGCGATTGTTCGAGGACCTGGGTCGCCACCACCACCTGGCCACGACGGCCACGGTAGTCGGCCTCCTTGCCGAACCGTGCCAGCAGGTCTTTTTGAATGCGCTCGCGGTCCGCGCCGCAGAAGCGGGCGTGGAACAGGTGCAGGCGGTTCGAATCGATGCCTGCCCGGTTCGCAAGCCGTTCGAAGGACTCGGTCGCCTGGTCGACCGTATTCCGAATCCAGGCGACGCACTTGCCCTCGGCCACCCATGCCTCGATTTGCGCCAAAACCTCTTCCTCGTCGTGAACGAAAGCGGCGTTCACGTGTTGGACCTGCGCCTCGGGTGTTTCCCAGGTCGCGTGATCGGCTGTCAGGGCGCTCGCTCGAACGTGGGTCATCAGCGGGAAAGGTGGCTTTTCGCCGTACACCAGGTCGATGTCCTCGGGTGGGTAGCCCAGGGATCGGTAAAAGCTTTTGACGAACGATTGGCGCAACCTGCCGGGAAGGGTCGCCGAAAGCAGGATGGTCGAACCGCCGGCCCGCGTGTGGAAGGCGATCAGGTTCTCGATGATGTGGCGCATGTAATCGTCATAGGCGTGGACCTCGTCGATGATCAGCACCTTGTTCACCAGCCCGAAGAGCCGCATGGCACCGTGCTTGACGGGCATCACGGCGAGCATCGCCTGATCGACGGTGCCGACCCCGATCGCGCCCAGCAGGCACTTTTTGCGGTTGTCCGCCAGCCACGACGAGCAAAGCGCGGAGGCCGGCGCGGCTTCGCCATCGAGGTGTCGTTCCGCGGGCACCGCCTCCAAACCCAGACGGTTGGAGAACGCGGGGTTCAGGGCGGCCGAGCCGTGGGCCAGGATCAGGGCGGGTTGGCGATCGCCGGGGATGTAGAACTGTTCGAAGGTCTTCTCCATCCGGTCGAACATCTGGTCGGCCGTGGCCATGGTGGGCAGACCCATGAAGAAGCCGGCGGCCCGGCCCTTGGCCATCAGCTTTTGGGTTGCCATCAAGGCCGCTTCGGTCTTGCCGCTGCCGGTCAAGTCCTCGATGATGATCAGGTTGGGGCCTTCGGTATCGAGGTTCAGGGCGGTTTCGATCCTGGCCTGAAGCGGGGTCGGTTCCGAGAGACTTGGGAAGAGTGCGGCGAACGTCTTGGCGGGCGCGGTGGGCGGGGGCACCAGCCAGGTCTCGGCAAGCGCTCGCTTGGCGCCGGGAACCGCGACGGTGTGGAAGTAGTCCTCGATGGGGTGGTTGGCGCCCTCGGTGTGGTAGGCGAAGAAGCGCTGGTTGGAGCCCAGCCAATCGCAGACCATGGTGAAGCCGGCCAAGTAGAACGAGAGCTGTTTGAAACGTTGGTCGAGGTCTCCCTTCGCCGAGGCGGGCCAAGGGAGTTCGAACGGGAACAGCTTCGTCAGGTCGGCAACCCATTGGGCGGCGGCGCGGCGGTCCTCTGGGGAGAACAAGGTATGGGAGCTCTTCGGTGTTTTTGGAGGGCGGCCGTGATGGCCGGTCACCGCCACGGCGAGCGCGTCCAGCGGGCCGATCCAGGCTTGTTTCCAAGTGGGGTCGCGGAACAGGGGCCGGAGGTGGATTGGTTCGAGCTCGATCCACAACTCCAGACCGAGCGCATCGTGCCTCGGGCCGCGTCGATGGCGGGTGGGCCCGGTTGGCTCCTGAAGGGCCCGATAGATTTCGGGGACTTGCGCCTGGAACAGGTGGCTGAATTTGCCGAGGTCGTGGCAGGCCACCAAAAAACAAAGGAACCGCAGCGACGCCTCGCGGCCCAGCGGCTCGAGAAACGCCTCGAACAGCCTGGCCCAATAGGGCCTCTGGCTCGAATCCGGTGCTGGGTTGGCGCCGCCGAGAAGCAGGTAGGCGACGGCGGCGACGTCGAGGCAGTGGAACGGCAAGAGGTGGTAGGGCTCGGCCCCGTCGTGCTCGGGTTTGGCTTTGCCCCAGTAGCGGAAATAATCTTTTTCGGTCACGAGAAGTCCCTTTGCGGGATGGTTTGGAGAGGTGAGCCACTTATACCGCGATGGCTATTCCCGCTTCAATTAACTTTCCCGAGAAATTGGAAATAAATGTGAATACCACTTGAACGACCATCCTCTGTAAATCCCACCAAATTATTGCGTTCCATTCGATTCGGCAGGGCCAACCCCATCCAGAGCGAGCGCGAGCAGTGCGGCACGCTCCGCGTCGTCAGGTGCCCGGTGGGGCCGCAAACCTTCGCCGATCCCCAAATGGCCGCAAAGATCGGCCAGCCGGTAGGACGGCCCATGGGGCAGCCGGGTTTTGGCGAGGGCGTGGGTGCAGATGAAGGTCAAACGCGGGCCCGGCAGACCGCAACGGGCGCAGGCGTCGTAGAAGAAACGGCGCTCGAAGGCCGCGCGGTGGGCGACAATTGGTCCGGCCCCGAGGAACCGGCAGATCTGCGGTAGGAGGGTGACCAGCGTCGGAGCCTTCCGGAGCTGCACCTCCGAGATCCCGGTCAGGCGCGAGATGGAGGCCGGCAGCGATGGGGTGTGGACCAGGTTGGACCAGCGGTCCAGGATGCGGGAGCCTTCCACGCGGACGGCTCCGATTTCGATGATCCGGGCCCCGAGGTGGGGATAGAGCCCGGTCGTCTCGAAGTCCAACGCGACGAAGGATGAAGGCAGCGGCGAAAATTTGGAGATTTGGTTGAGCATGGGTCTATGATAAATCGGGACAGAGATCTCGTCAGCAGGCAAAAGCCAAGGTCTGGAAGCGAATGTAAAATTGGCGCTGGAAGCAAATCTTTTCGAGACCAGAGTGTTCCCTGCACCCGCATCGATGACCCGGGTAATGCACAGATTTCGCACACTTGGGTTGATGGGAAGTCGAGTTCTGGGCCAAAAAAAGACTCCCGATGGTGGGGGCCTGCGTTTCTCATCGTGTTGCCGTGATGATTTTCGGTGAATTGAGTGGGACCTTCGGGTAGGTTTATCAACTCCATCGACCGCTCCCCTACAACACCCAGATCAAACTGGGGATTTCCTCCAAGGGTTCGAGGAGGTTCCAGAGGATCCAATTTCGGTTCAGAGGGTCCCGGCTTGGAACGAGCCGTCACGAGCGTCTCCCGCTTTCGCCGTCCCGTTTCGGCGGGAATGCTGGGGGTATCGGGGACTCCTTGAGTGAAGTCACAGACAAAGAACGATCTATCCGAGTAAGGTGCCTCTTTCAATCACTGCGAATGAACACGAACAGGATTCTCGCCGGCGAGCAGTTTGCCCGGCTCAATGCCGAGCACCAACAGAGAGGCAATCATGGTCCCATTTTCCAAACAACTCATGATCCCCACGTTTGCCGCACTCGCCTGCCTACCGAACTTGGCTGCCGTCGAGATCCAACTCTACGGGAATCATCACACCATGGGAATCATCGTCGAGATGGACAGCGGTGAGGACGCCGACCAATCCGCAATCGCCACACCGAGCTACGGTCTTCCCGGAGAACCCCTCCAGGAAGGGTTCCCGCTGACCCGCGTTTCGGCGACCCGATTCGTCGGCAGCCTATTCGATTTAACCCCCGGAACAAGGTACGAAGTCCAGGTGCGCTTCAGCGACCCGGGCGATCCCATCGACGGACTCCTGCTCGAATCCGAAGGCGAGACCAGGGTGGAACCACAACTGCCCGCGCCGCAACGGGAATGGATTGTGAGCCCGAATGGATCGGGCACGGATTGCACAGAAAATGCGCCTTGCTCGTTTACCGAGGCGTTGAGCCGGGCGGTCGCCGGTGAGGTGATCCTTATGGGAGGCGGCGTCTACTACATCGGTGAATTCTCGCCGCCTCGGTCCGGGACGATCTCAAACCCGATCATGATCCGGTCCCAGCCCGGTGAGCAAGCCGTTTTCGACGGCGCCGACCCGGCGGCTTTCCATTGGACGGCGCAGGGCAACGGCGTGTATCGGACGACGGCCAATGCTGCCGACACCCATTTGGTCACAGCAAACGGGGAGCGGCTCTATCCCTACGGTAACTTCGCCGACCTGGAATCGCTCGAATGGGGATTGCCCGGTTTCTTCGCCGACGGGACCACACTCTACGTGAAACTCGCCGGCAATGCCGATCCCAACGAGGCCGTGATGATCGTGTCCCGCTACAACTACGCGTTCGAGTTCGGCGGGACCGGGCTGGCCCTCCACGACCTGACCTTCCGCCACTACGGTCGCGGCAGCTACGCCAAGGCGATCTACCTTAACGGTGCCTCCGAATGTTGGATCCGCGACTGTACCTTTGCGATCAACGACACTGCGATCGGGATTAAACGCGAGGCGAACCGCAACCTCATTGAACACAACGAGTTCTACGATACCATCTACCTCTGGCCATGGGACGCAGTCAAGGCGGGCGCCCAGCTCGAGAGTGGTGCGATCGTCTTCTTCTCTCCGGTGACCGGGCGGGGCAACATTATTCGCCGCAACTCGTTTCACGACTTTTTCGACGCATTGGGGGCCTGTCCGGAAGGCGATAACGGCACGCTCACCAACGAGACCGACATCTACGAAAACACGATTGAACGGGCCGGCGATGACGGCCTCTCGGCGGACGGCGTCTGTTCCAATCTCCGGATCTGGAACAATACCTTCCACGATGTGCTCGTCGGCATCTCGCTGGCACCGATCCTGGAAGGCCCGGTCTACGCCCTGCGAAACACGATCTCGCGAACCGGCGGTGGGAACAGCAACTACACCGGCCTGCCCTTTAAATACAACGTCGCCGGACAACCGACCTCCGGGATCTCCTATCTGTTTCACAACACCAGCTACGCGGAGAGGTCCGACAATCACGGGTTCTGGATCAAATCACCGGGGACCTGGCGCAATATCGTCATGCGCAACAATCTCTGGGTCGGCACGGCCCACGCCCTCAACAACGCCAACACCTCCCAGCCCATCGATATCGATTACGACCTGTTCTGGAACCAGGGAGATGCATCCCTGATCCGCTGGGGCGCCTCGCGCTACGATTCGCTCGCCCAATTCATCGCGGCGACCGGGCTCAACCCGAACGGGATCGCCGCTGACCCGCTCTTGCTCGATCCCGAAGGCGGCAATTTCACCCCGAACGGAAGTAGCCCCGCGGTCGATGCCGGCCTGGTCATCCCGGGGATCAACGATTCTTTCAGCGGGGACGGACCGGATCTCGGCGCCCATGAGCGTATCGAGTCGGAGGGCGGACAGTGGATGAGGTGGGGTGCCCACAGCAACGACGCGCTCTACCTGGCATCGCTTGACGGTAACGGCGACGGCATCCTCAATGTTCTGGACTTCATTGCAAACTGAGCCGCAGCCAACTTCGGACACCATCGCGGCCTGGAAAAGAAACAGATCGTTAATTGATCATTTTTTTCAGTGGCTTCGGTAGCTCCATCATGATTCCGCCCTCGGCTCATCGCTCCGATTCTCTTCTCGGATCACCCTGATTTCACGGCTCCTCTCCACTCGGCGTTCCATGCTGTCGAGCCGAGGGATTTGCCTTCCTATGGCAGCGTCCGAACTCGTAGTAAAATGGCACCCTGTCCAGGAGCTGAAACCCATACCAAGGCCGCGCCCGCCTCGGATTACCTTTTTGCCTCGAGGAGCTGTAATTGCTGCTATTCCTTCTTTTCATATGCGGTGAACCCACCAGACCGATGACCGAAATGCACGGTGATTGCTCAGATTACTCTTGGGACATGACCCGGGAGTTCCAACTCGTGCGTCAGGCACGAGAAACGACGGAACCCTTTTCGGGAACCTTTCTCACGGCCCGGAAACAGGAGGTTACGCTGGTGCCCATGCCGCAGGTTTCCTATGCCGCCCCGCCACCTGAGCGCAAAAAAAGCTTCCAGGGTCATTATGGCGGATCATGGCCGTTAATCATCGAAGCCGACGGCGTGTATCGTATCTGTCTGGATTCAAAGATCTGGTTGGACCTGGTTGACACCGAAACCGGCACGCCCCTGTCCTCCAACCTGTTTGAAATGCAGACCGGCTGTGAAGAGATTTTTAAGGTGGTGACCTACACCTTGGAGAAAGGAAAAAAGTACAGCCTCCAGTTGGCCTTTGCCAAGAACCCCCACGCCACCGTCCTGATTACCCCACACCGAAGCCCTTAGGTTCCCGTGAGTCTCCCATTCCTCCACCAACCGCTCACGACAACGTGTGACATATCGACACCCGCGCACACAGGGTGACACGAAGCGCTCGTCGCGCGGCACGCGCGCGATCCCACCCAAAAACGAACCGGAGACGCCCCGTGGGAACGGCTCCGGTTCGGGTTGGCCGGCCGACGCATTCGGAAAGGACGGCCTCACGCCGCCGCGACCGAGTCGACTGCTAGAAGGGTTCTTCGATCAGATAGAGCTTCGTCTTCACCGACAGGGCGTTCGAGGGTCGCGAGGTCGCCGAGCCCGAAACCGCCTGGATCCGGTACCAAGTGACCGTCAGGCTACTGCTTGGCGCCTCCGGATGATTGGGGTGAATTCGCATCTGATCGGTAAATGCCGATCCAACCGTGGTCCCGATGACCTCAAATGAGCCATTCCCCAAGGCGCGCTCCACCCGATACGAATCGGCGCCGGAGACCGCCGTCCAAGTGATGTGCGGATGCTTGCCGTCGGCAAAGGTGACCATCACCCCCGTCGGCGGGGTGAGCGTCCCCACGTCGATGGTTTTGGTCAGGCTCGAGGCAACGCCGTCGCCGTCGGTCACCGTGAGGCGTACTTCATAGGCGCCGGGATTCGCATATTGATGGGTAGGGTGACGCTCATTGGAAACGCCGCCATCGCCGAACGACCAAGCCCACGACACGATACCCAAGTCGTCGTAGGACATGTCGGTGAAGGTCGTCTGGTTCGGCCCAACCGCGTAAGTGAACCTCGCCGTGGGCGCCTTGTTCAGCGTGAGACCCAACACCACTTCGTGCTCATCGGTTTCGATTTCCGTGCGCACCACCCCCAGTTCCTCGGGCAACGCCGGCAGGGTGAAACCGCCCATGTCAAAATCCTTGTTCACAAAATGGTCGTTCAGCGCATGGGTTGCCACGGACCTCAAAATGCCCGGTAGATTGCGCGACGGATCCAGCTCGGAATCGTCGGCGCGGAACACGAGCCGAACCTGATCACCTTCCGTCGCCACCCTAAAGGAGCCGTAGAGGAAAAAATCGACGTCGTAAACCTTGTCAAATTCGAAGAGCTCGAGATCAATCTCGCCGAAAAGCGTCAGCAGGCCGTAAACCACCACTCGATTACCCGGTTGGATATCCACCTCGACCGAATCGAGATTGGCCATCCAAGCCTGTAACAACGCGCCGTACTCCAAATCGCCGACATTGACGACGCGTGCGACGGTAAGCACCGCCAACCCGCGATTTATGTCGGATTCATTCATGCGAACCCGCACATCGCCCAGCCTGCTTTCCGGCGGCGACGCCAGCGTCTCGGCGTGGCGAAACGAACTCCGGGCCACCCCGTTACAGGCCCTGACGCGAAACCGATGGACACCTGGCTGAGCCAGATCGACCTCGGCAGACCGATTCAAACCCGAGTAAGCCAGAAACTCGGAACCCGATGGATCTATTTGAAACAACTGGTAATAGGTTACCTGCCCCGTGGCCGCCCCCCAGGACACCTGTACCGACGGCGCGTAGGCCGAAGCAGGCACCGTGAACGAGGAAGGCGGACTCGGCGGCTGGAGATCGGGGTCTTCATCGCCGCAAAAGCCGGGAAGGTAGGCGCCAAGGATACATAAAACGAACATCTTCTTCATGACTGCCACTCCTCTCAATTGAATGCCCCTCTAAGGATGCCGCCGGCCGGGTTGGCTAGCCATTTGCGCGCATAGACCGAACCACCACCACGAAACTCGCCGTAGACAACGACGGCACCGGACCCAATCGCGCGATCCGTGCGGAAGAGCGTCCATTGGTTCTTGCTCGTCAGGCCCGTTTGTGCGGTGGTATAGGGTCTATTTTCCATGGTGAAAACCTCCAAGATGACAACCTCTACTTCCAGGTTCGCCCACAAATAAACACCACCGCCGCTTGCAATCCGAACATCGAACCTGGGGCGTTCCGCGTCGAACCCGGCCGAAACGGTGAACTGAAGGGACCCGTCCACCACGGCGAACCCAATCCCCAAATCGGCGACGGTGATCGCGTGGTTAGCCAATTGCTCGCCGCCCAATGCCTCGAGCAATTGGCCGCGATAGACCTCCAATTCCAACAAGCCGTATTCGGCCAGGAAGGCGTCCACCAGCCAATCGGGAAGATTGGCGCCGCGAAGTTCGTCAACCAGGCCCTCGAGGCTCGCCAAGACCGACCCGGTCGTGACCCGGCAGCGGCCGATATCGAGCCCCGGCCGAATCACGGCGCGGTAAACCGGTGTGGGCGAACCCGCGATAACCGCGCTCGCCGAAAACGAGAAGACGAGGTCGGCCCGATCGGTGGTGAACTCGGCGCGCACCTGATCCAATTCGATTTGGTAGGTGATCAAGTCGTCAAGGTTCCCCGTCACGGTCATCGGCAGGCGATCTTCCAAGATTTGCGTCTCGATCAATTGATTCACAAGGGTTTCGTCGACCTCCACGGCGGCGGAAATTTCGTATTCACCGTCGAGGACGCCGTCACAAGGGTCCAAAGCGAAAGCAGGAGCCGCGGTCAAGCACAAGCAAACGCCGATCGCCAGGCGTTTCCCCAAACTCGACCACCACTCCCTGGTTCTGAAAAGATCTAGCATGATCGTTCTCCAGTCATGGGTAAATGGTCGCGCACCACAAGGGCCGCGACAGGCGGGCGCCGGCCGGACCACCTGGACCCGACCGTTTCATCGCCCGACACCGGAGCACACGAGCTAGGGTTAGATAAGCGCTCAAAAAAACGGAAAGTCTTTCGCTCAGGTAGAGCCCATCCAGAAACGAAAAGATCGTGACTCCCAAAATGGTTAGGCTGGATGGGCACGGTATCGGGTATCAGGTATCAGGTATCAGGTATCAGGTATCAGGCCCAGGTATCAGCAAAATCATTGTTCAGAGGTGATTAGCTGATACACGAATGCTGATACCAGGTTGCATTGAGAATCGACCGATCCCGAGGAACCCTTTCAGGAATACCTTGTTTCCGGATGAATACTAGGTCATGGCGAGGTTGCCGCCCGAGTGCCTTAACTGGCTTCGAACCCAGCCATTTGCGGCTTTCAACTCGCGACGAATGGTGGATTCGCCCAGCTCGAAGGCCTCGGCCATTTCAGCAATCTTCAGCCCACACAGGAAGCGGCACTTCCAGATATTGGCCTGACGGCGATCGAGCCGTTCCAAGCCGGCCAGCGCCTGGCCGAGCGCCAACAGATCCGGGCTCGGGCGGCCGTCTCGTTCGGGATCAAACGAAACCCAAACCGTGTCTCCACCGTGTTTTGCCGCTTTCTTGCGCTTGGCGTGATCGACCAAGATATGCAGCATGGCGGTGGAGACCAAGGCGTAGAACTGGCCCCGCGACCGCCAAGGGCGGTCGGTGCCGGGCTCGCGACTCAACAGTTTCAGGCAGGCTTCATTGACGAGCACGGTGGGTGAAAACAAGGTGTCGGAGCGAGACCCGAGCCGTGCTCGAGCGATTTTCACCAGCTCACCGTGGGCCAGCGCAAACAAACGATCCAAAGCCCCGCGATCGCCGCCGCGCCAACGCTCCAATAACTCGGTAATCTCACCCGCCGCCGGGGCGTGCTGCATAACTCCTCCTCGGCAAGGTGGACGGGGTCGGCATGCGTCCCGGCCCGATCATCCGGCCTCCAGGGCCGAATCGTTTGATTCCATGGAATCCAGTAGTTGCCGGGCACGCTTCGTGAGCGGATCATCGGCGCCGAGCACCTTCGACCTGCCGTCCAGGCAGGCCTCGATCAAGGTTCGCGCCTCTGCCTGCTCGCCGTGAGCGGCGAGGAAGCGGCCCAAACGCTCCATCGCGTACAAGGTCGCGGGATGGTCCGCTCCCAGGAGGGTGCGCCGTCCCGCCAGGAAGGCCGTCAAACCGACGCGCGCTTCGGCCTCGCGGCCCGCCTTCTCGAGCACCGTACAGAGATTGCCCAGCAGGGTCAGGGTATTGCGGTTCTCGACCCCCGCGACCTGTTCGAGCTCGCGGGCACGGACCTCGCGGAACAAGCGAATCGCGTCTTCATGACGGCCCTGCGCGCCAAAGACCCGAGCCTGGAAACCAAGGACCCGGACCGCCATCGCGTTGCCTTCACCCATCGCCACCAAACTCCGCTCGCGCGCCTCGTCGAACAAGGCGTGGGCTTCTTCGTAACACTGCAGCCGGCCAAGGATACCGGCATGGTTGATCATCGCCTCGAGGGTCTTTTCGTGATCGGCTCCCAGGACGCGTTCACGGGTTGCGACGACCCGGCGAAATACCGGCTCGGCGTCGGTGAAATTGCGGCTTCCGCGCAGCGCCCCGGCCAGGCCGTGCAGGCTCGTCACCGTATCGGGATGATCCGGCCCCAGTACCCGATCGCGACGGGCGAGTAATTCGCGGAACAAGGGCTCGGCATCGGCGTGCCGTCCCTGCCGAATGCGGATGAATCCCAAGACGTTCATCGCCGTCAAGGTACGCGGATGGTCCTCGCCGAAGACCACACGGCAACCGGCCACCACCTCCTCCTGGAGCGCGTGCGCTTCCGCCAAGCGGTTGAGCGAGGAAATCGTCGCGGCGAGATTGTTCAGGCTGCGCAAAGTCTGCTCGTGTCGATCGCCGAGACGTGCACGTCGCCCCGCCAGGACGCGCCGGTGTTTCTCCGCCACACCTTCGATGCGTCCCATTTTGAACTCGGCCTCGGCCAGAGCCTCGAGCGCATCGAGCGTGCGCAGGTCCCCGGCGCCGAAAGCGCGCTCACAAGCCGCCAGGTTCTCGCGGGCGAGCGCGTTCGCCTCCTCGTGACGGGCCAGTTCGGTCGCGATCTCGATCATCACCAGTCGGGTGGCGATGCGGTCGGGATGGGCCGGCGGAAAGAGCTCACGACGAATCGCCAGTGCGGTCCGGCCATGGGATTCGGCCTCGCGGAAGAGGCCCAGGCCCAGGTAGGTCGCTGCAAACACGTGGTTGAGTGCCGCTTTGGTCTCGGCTCGCCCCTCGAAATCGTCGCCGATGCGGGCTTCGAAGGTGGTGAGTAGGTCGCGCACCTTCACGTCGGGGCCCGCCTCCAGGGGACTCGGCGACGCCAGGAACTCTTGAAGCATGCGCACCGTGTGTTTCACGTGGGCCGCCTCGGCACCCGCGCGTTTCCATCCGGAGGCGGCGCCGACGATCCCGGCCAGAAGCAACAGAACGAAACTCCCCGCCACCCCCACCTGGAGCCGGTTGCGCCGGATGAACTTCTTCGCCTGATAGAGGCGGTCCGGCGGTGCCGCCCACAGCGGGCGACCCTCGAGGTAGCGTGTTAAATCGCTCGCCAGCGCCCACACCGACGGGTACCGTGCCTCGGGATCCGCCGCGAGGGCCTTGGCCACGATCCAACGCACATCGCCGGCAAGCAACTTCCTCAGGCTAACCGAGGTTTGCCCACGCTGCGCCGCGCGCGCCGACGTATCGGCGCCGGCCAACCTGGCGAGTAACAGCCCTTCCAACGGCACGGCAGCCTCGTCTTTGGCCCGCTCGTCATGGGCCGCCGGCCGACCGGCCAACAGTTCGGCCAGAATCACGCCGAGCGAGTAGACGTCGGACCGGGTGTCCGCGGGCAAACCGCGTGCCTGTTCCGGACTCATGTAGGCGCGCGTCCCCACGACCGCGCCCGTCCTCGAACGCACCGGGTTGGCCGGTTCAGCACCGGCTTCGGCACCCTCCGGCCCGGCCTCGAAGCGCGCGATGCCAAAATCGATGACCTTTGGCCCGGGCTTGCCGTCGATTTCAGTGATCAAGATGTTCGATGGTTTGAGATCGCGATGGATCACGCCCTTATCGTGGGCGAACTGGACCGTCTTGCAGATCTCGAGGAACAACCGGATCCGGTCGGTGGGTGTCAGGCAACGGCGGTCACACCACGCACCGAGATGTTCGCCCCGAATAAACTCCATGGCGAAAAAGGGCGCGCCGGACGGGGCGGCCCCGCACCCGAAAAGGGTGGCGATGCAAGGATGGTGGAGCTCGGCCAGCACCTGTTGTTCGTGACGGAACCGAAGGATCGAGGCCGGCGAGACCCGCTCCGGTCGAATCAGTTTCAAGGCCACCTGGCGACGAGGCGCCTCTTGTTCCGCGAGAAAAACCGAACCCATGCCGCCCTCGCCCAGCCGCGCCAAAACGCGATACCCGCCGATGACGGCCCCGGGTACCACCTCCTCAAGAAAGGACGAGGCCTCGTGGCCGATCATCTCCTCGAGCGAAGCACCCTGCTCGGTAGCCGCCACCAGGATGGAGCGCACCCATTCCGCCAGGGCGCCGTTGCCGGCGCAGGCCTCCGCGAGATAAGCTTCCCGGTCTTCGCCGTCCAGGTCCAGGGCGTGATTGTAGATGGCGAAAGCGCGCGTTCCCGGAACCTCCAAATCCATGTCACGTCTCCCCATTGCGAGATTTCCGCCTGATGGTACGGCGTCGCCGGCCAAAGGCGATAAGAAGGCACCAAACCAACCAAAGCTCTCATTATATCGGGGTGAGTCAAATTACATAGACCTTACCTATTCCCCTCCCTCTCCACACCTACTCGCGGCTATTTTTTTTCAAGAACCCGAGTAATTTTCACCAACCACTTACTCACCATTTGCGGCGACATCGAGCGACGAGAACCAACGGTTCCCCACACCCCCGCCATGCGATCAAGTTAAGGATTCAACCTTAGCGATCAGGCCGGTAAGCAAAGGTGTACCAGACGGTTTTCGTGTTTCGATTCGTTGGCAGACGGCGCGGGTACTTTCGGCCCGGCTCGATGCTGGTCCTCGCTCTTAAAATGATCCTGAAAAGAAACGGAGGGTCACGTTTCCGATCGTTAAAGACTCGACATGGGTCGATACTTCGAGGCTTGTCCGAACAATTCCTGTTGGGCTTCGGCGCCGATCTCTCTAGAGCACTCGGCCAACATTTTTTTGAGGAGCGCCGCTTCCTCATCCCACAGTTCTTTGGCTGAAGGGGATCGCCCGAAACCTTCGTGCTTGGCGTCAAACAAGCCGGACGCAAACACTTTTCCGCTGCCACGCTCGATGAAGCGGACTTGGACAAAACACTGAACCATGAGTTTCGTCAAACTGGGAAGGTTGTGAGTGACGGCCCAGTAGTTCGTTTTCACTTCGAGCACAAAGTCGAAATCGGGGTACTTCGTGGTGACATTCTCCCGTCTTCCTGAAAAGGTTCCGTGCCGATTGGAAATCTTCACGTCCATGTGGTAGCGATCAGCCAATACCCGAGCGAGGTGGTCGGCAACCGGGATTGCCGGGTCTTCAAGCTGGAAACGCGCGACCTTTGATTCTACGGGCTCGGATCGACCGAATATCTCTTTCGGATCCAACTCGTCTTTCATCACTTTGGCAAAAGACTTGTCGGCGAAAGGAACGGGGTCCCAGGTATGGACTACCAGCGTTCTCCCTTGCAACGATGTAGCTTCGGCTGATAGGGCCATTTTTTTAGGTCCACAACCCGCCAACATGATCATGCAGCCCACTACCAACGCTCGATTCATGATGTTTCTCCAATCTGCTTCACCACTGTCGGCTCGTGTCCACAAAGCCATGGCTGGGATCCGTTCTTCGTAAATGGCCAAGCTTCTACACGGAATTCACCATCGTGGATTCTGGGTCTAATATGACCAAGCGAGATTTGGTCGGGTTCGTGGTCAACTATCTGAGGGGGAGCACCTACTTTTCTTGTAAATATTTTGATTTCAGTGTATTGAGGACAAACAGGGCGATACCGGGCCTCGGAATTGAACCGGTGAGTCGCCGCCCGGGCCGGTGTGCCGGTCGTCCGGCAATCCAACCATCGTCAGTCTGACCACTGTGTTCTCAAGTGGGTAAGGTTAGACATTTAGAGCCACATCGGGCCCATGCTTTTTCTGGTTTCGATTCTTCATGCCTTCCCGATTTGGTTTGACGACGGCAAGACCCAGCGCAGATTGAATGTTCCCCTTTGTTTCAAGAGGGCCCCGAACCAGCAGGCCAACCCGTCCAATTTCGAGAACGAAACAACGCGAAGTGAGCCGGCCCGAGGAGCCCGCATTCGCGCAAGAGACATAAAGCCTGTAGATTGAGCAGGACCGGTATGATTCCGCAATTCCCGGCTTCCCGATCGATTTTTCTGGAGGCCTCGTCATGAACCTGCTTATGGACCCAATCCCGAACAAGCGCCCCTTCGAAGAAATCCTCGTTGCCACAAGGACCGACCGATTCGAAGCCATCCCGACCACTGCTTGGGTAAGTCGCATGAACCAACAGCCTCGCCCCCACAAATGGGGCCCATCGGCTGAGCGATCGAGGCCGCGATGGGCACCTTCAACACGGGGCCGGGATGGAGACGAGCGCCCCGGATTCAGATGGAGCCAGGGTTGCATAGGGACCCACCAACAAAAGGCCGCATCCAAAACTCTTTCCCCGCCCGATGCCGTTCACCATCGCCGTCGTGAACGCGGCCGGGTCCGTCACGGTCAACGCGCCCGCGAAGTCCACCATGCCCAAGGTCAGCCAACGCCCCTTGCGCCGGAAGGTGGCAAGACGGCACGCCGCGACACGAAGGCTTTCCGGATCGCACCGGAACCCATGGCGGTTCGCTTGATCGAGGAGCCACATCGCGCAGGTTTCCTCCAAGCTGGTGGCGTCTTGGGGATCGTGGGTGCGGATCAAGTCGAATCGTTGCCCGCGCGCCGCGCTGCCCAAGGATCGAGACCGCGTCGGATGCGCCCGTAGGGCGAACGGGAAGCTTAACCCCGCTTCCAGCTCCGGTAAATCGAACGGCGTCGAACGCAGGTCCCAGATCCCCGCCATATTCCGGGGCGGCCGCACCGACAACGCCGAGAAAAACGGCTCGCCCCGAACGAGATCGAAGCGGTACAGGAAATCTCGGTCCCGGTCGGCGTGGTCCCCAAAAAACTGCCAAACCACTTGGTGCGCCCGGTAGGCCGACCAGTCGGTTCCCGCCATCGTCACCCCGGTTTCCAAAGCCATCGTGTTGAAATGCAAATACGCCATGCCGCAGCCTCCCAAACATGTGAGATGTTGGGGAGGTGCAGCTCGAGACCCCCTCCCCTATCGGTACATAGGTATTTTTAGGCGTTCCTGGTTCACGCCATTTCAAGCCTTGCTTCTCGAAAAGGCCGGAACCTATCCCGAACTCCTGTTCGAGATAGGCTCCGGACAAGCATCCTGCCTTACTGGGGTAAGGCAAAAACGGCTACAGGTGGGGTCGGTTCGTTATTTTCGTGATCACCGACCACATAAACCCGGTCATCCTGAATGAACAGGCCACTCGGCTCACGCAGAATCGTCGGATCGATCCCGAACGTGCGCTGGATTTCCCCATCGAGGGAGATCTCGAGCAGGTCTTTGTAGGCATAAGAAAGCGCGTAGATTTTGCCGTCGTAGTATTGGACCCCGGCGGCATCGTAATCGAAAATACTGCCCTCGACTTCACCTTGATAGGAAAGCGTGCGGCGCGACAATTCATTGAATGCCGCATCGACCTCGAGCAGGATGTCCTCTTGATCTTCAGCACCATCGGACAGAAGGAAAAAGGAATTCGAATCCGCACGGTGGGTCAGTCCCGAAAACGACAAGGTCTCGCCATCGTTACCCGGATAGGCCACATCGAATTCTTCCCGATATTGGTAGGTGTCCATGTCCCGTTCATAACGGGCTACGTATCCCTCATCGGTCAATACATATACATTGGCGTCATCGCCACTGATGCCCTCTGTACAACCTTGGTTACATTGCACGTTCTGATAGTCGACATCAAACTGCCCCACACTTTGAAAGTCTTCATCGAGTTCGAAGACTTCCGCCTGATCGGTGGTGAGAAACCACTGACCTTGGGCGCTCCGCCAAATGCCGGAGGGCTGCTTGACATCTTCAGGCAAGCTGATGAGCTCCACCAGGGCCAGTTCCGCGGCATTTTCGATCGGTGAAACCCGTTCCTTGTGTTTGTCTTCAACCAGCACCAGGCTCAGGTCGGGATGGGTTGTGGCAATCAGGATGCTGTCGTCCGGCATCAGGTCGATATCGGTAATCAGGTCATTTTCGAACCCCAGCACTTGCCAGGACGACACAAAATCCAAGGAAAAATGCCCCATCTCGAATTGGTAAATCACATTGTCGCCAAGTGATGTGTCCACCACATAGACAGAGGTCTCATCCACGGCCAGGCCGTTGATCTCCATGGGGCGATCAAAGTCGTAGCGCGTGAAGCACCAGGGGAACCGCTTGTGCAACCGCAGCAGGTCGCCGCGGCAGGCATCATAGACCCAGACATAATCCGAGTCGGGCGTGGTGGCAATTTCGCTGAAGGCAAAGTGGCCCCAAAGGCGCCAGGTCCGTTCGATGCCCTGTGCCGTGTTCTTGTAAAAAACGTTCCGGCTTCCATCCACATACCAGTAAATACCATCGCCGTCGTGATCGAAATCGAGGGCCGCAAGCAAATCGTCGTCGACACTCCCGGGCGCATAGGGCAACTGGGTTTCATTGGCGTCGATGTGCCCATAGGCCCCGTTCCGTTGCAGTATTTCGATCATGGGCAGGCTGGTTTCCACGATGGTCGGATGGTTAATCGGTTCGTGGGGACCGTAGTCCACATAAAGCGATAAGGGAAAGTCTTCCTCCATGGTTCGGTGATCGCCGTCGGGTACCGTCACCGGAATGACGATGCCACCAAAGGCGCAAAGGGAAAAGGTCGTCAGCAGAAAATAAACAGATTTCATAAGAGCTCTCCTTTGTGTAGCGGTTCAAGGAAAGCCTAAGGGAGGGCCCGTGAAGCGGCCGTAAAGTGGAAGTCAAATGCAGGTGAAATCCATGCGGAAGGCGTTCCGGAGTTGGGTCGAAAGCTTCGCTGGTACGTAGTGCCGCTTGCATAACTTTTTTAAAACCACAGAGTCGCTGCCCAGGCCGGGGGCCCGGGTTTCAGGTGGGTAACTAATCGAAGCGAATCGTTTGGGAGTTCCCGCATTTGTGAGAGGGGCGTCGTTGCAGTAAGTTGGCCCGCCGGGCCGACATTTTTCGACGAACTCCCCGCACATCCGCCTTTTTAGGTTTTTATCTTTATCTTCGAGCTTTACAGAGTTTGTTACATAAAGAGTTTGTTACATAAGAGGTTACGGAGGCTGGTTCAGTGAGGCTGAGGGAACGCCTGCTTCACCAGCAAGGAAGAGTGGATCGGATGGTTACATGGAAGGTCGCAGATGAATCAAAGTTGATTCATGTTTGTGGCCGCTATTTATCATTGATGTATTTGTTGGATTCTTTGTAATCGATGGCCCAGCATGGCCTTGGCTCGCAGTTACGGATGTAATGAAGGTTTCCTCGGGACATCTCTCGTGCGTTTGCAAAGGTAGTTTCCAAAGGATAATTAAAATTCTCGATAACCAAATGTATTTCTTGAGTCATCCTCACCGGCAAATGGCGGTAAAAATCTCCGCAGGTACGTCGCACGGCTCTCCGTGAACTCCGCGAACTCCATGGTAAAAAAAGACTTACACGTCAACCCCTTGCACCGACAGAAAACCCCCTCCGCCCCACACTGTGGTGAAAACCCGCAGTCACCGTTCACCGCCAAGGCATAGTATTCTGTGGGCTCATGTCGTGCGAATGCGCGTCTTACAATAGTTATCTCTTATTGATACCCGTGAAAATACCGCTTCCATATTTGCGCACTGCCTGAAATTTAACTAAGATAGATGATATTCCTCAAAAAACTTGCCCCACCGCCTCCGTTTCCATAGCACGGGAATGGGTGCGTCTTTCCCTCCCCCACACCGATCAGCGAGGTATCACCATGTCGTCATGCGACCCCGGATGTTTTCCGCCCAAATGGCATCTCGACCACTTGCGGACCCACCTCCAGGCAGCGGTTTGCCTAGAGTTTTGGACCGTTCCTTATTACATGACCGCCGCCTACTCCATCAAAAACCCCGCCAGCCCCGCGTTCCGCTTGATTCGCTCCGTGTTCTACCAGGAAATGCTGCACATGCAATTGGCGGCCAACGTCTACAACGCGTACTTTGACAACTTCTCGTTTTTGCCCGAGTTCCTGCAATACGAGGAGATACCGGTCCTGAATTTTAATTTGGACACACCCAATCCCACCGAGATCTACCACCCCTACACCGCCGAGTTGGGACCGCTGGACCTGGCGCGCATCAACACCATGTGCTTGATCGAGTACCCCGATTGGGCCACCCACGGTTCGCCCAGCCTGCAGGAAGACATCTACCAATACGGTTCCATCGCCGAATTTTACCAGGCCACCTTGGTGGGCATGGCCGAACTGGTGGAACACCTGCGCGGCGGCCAACGCCAAATCGATTTCTTCAAAAACTACTACAACCATTTTGAGAACCAAACGGTGATTCACGACGGGCTGGACGGCCTGCGCGAAGCCCAGAACCTGATTTGGGCGATCACCGACCAGGGTGAGGGCCAGTACCAAGGCGATCGCGAGATTCCGCTCCAGTACCGGAACACCGCCGATGGCGTGATGCCGGCCTGGGCGCATTTCCGGAAGTTCTCCAGCATTCGGGCTCGGTTGCTGAGCGGCCGGGTCATCGAAGATTCACCGGTGTATTCCGGTGAGACCAATCCGGCGCCGGGAACGCCCGGGTACCAAGCCCAGCAGACCTTGATCGATAACTTCGCGGTCTTCCTTCAGGAGTTGACCGATCTCATCAACGGCCATGCCACCGCGGACTTCGGTTCCCTGATGCCGACCATCGGCGCCAACGTGCTCTCCTGCTGGCGTCACGGCGCCGTGCCCAAATTCTACCCCGACCCCAAAACGCAAACGGATCAACCGGGAACATAAGGGGGCCTCCCCCAGCCTTGAGATGAGGAGCATTGAAGATGACACAGGTTTTTCGCATTCACCCGGCGATCGGCTTCGCTAGGGTCGGCAACAGTGAAGAGTACTATCTGCAACCCGAAACCATCGCCGGGCTGCCCGTGCCCGACGGCCTACCGCCCACCTCCGGCGGCCTGCCGATCAAGGCCGGCACCGAAGACACGCCGATCACCTCCGACGACGTGCGCGACCGGTTCGGTCAATTGAAACGTCAGGCCGCCCGCTTCCGCGTTTTCGAATACGATCTCGAGAAAACCCCCGAACGGTACCCGAACCATGGCGGGCGAGAGCTGGAGCTGGGCAAGACGAAGGTCGACGGCAAGAACGTCGTCGACATTGTGTGGACGGTCCACACGGCCAACAAAAAGGCGAACAACTATGTATTGGAAAACCCCGAGCTGAAGCCCTTCGAGCAAATGATCGACGGCTATGCCCAGGGCGCCCTGCCGCCGATACGCAATCCCCAGGAAGGCGACGACCTGAACAATCCGGCCCGCATTCGCCGCCTGGTCATCGACCCCGGGCCGCGCGCGATCAAGGGCTGCAGTGCGCCCAAAGTCGATTTGGACCGGACCACGCCCGCGTCCTACGGCTGCGGCGCCGAAATCGTCACCAAATACGACTATCCCAAATCGTTTCCCGGCGATAGTTTCAACCGCCTGTACGCCCCTGACGGCGAAATCGATACCCTCGGCCAAATCGAGACGGACGAGCAGGGGCGCCTGATCTTCGCGCCGGCCTATGGCCGGGCCAACAGTTGGACCCGCGGCGATGCGCCGGGACCGCTGACCGAGCCGGTGGATAACGACGGTTGGTTCGACGATACCTGCGACGGACCGGTCCGGGCGGTGCTCGTGTTGGAGGACGGCTCGACGGTGGACACGGTCGGCGCCTGGGTGATTTCCACCGATCCCGGTTACGCGCCACAGACCCTGAACGTGGTGTCGCTTTGGGACGATATCTACGATACCTGGGTGCGCAAGCTCCAACTCGCGCCGGAAATCTACGACACGCGCTTCAACAAAAAGTACCAACCCGATTTCGCCGAACACATCTACCCGATCTTTCGGGCGGCGGCGTTGCAGCGCTGGAACACCAACCTGCCGGAACTGGCGATTCGATCCCACGATGCGGTGGGTGCGATTTCGGCCGACGACCACCCGGCCCAAACCATCCTCGGCGGGTTGGGCTTCATTCGCAATCCCAACATTTCCAGCCAGAACGTGGTCGGTGCCCCGCTGATGCCGCTGTCGCTGGGCGACCAGGGCAAACCGTTCCTTTCACCTTCGTTCACCCAGTATTTCTTCCTGGAGCAATGGAACGCGGGCACCTTCAAAAAGGGCGGATATACCCTCGGGAAGGGCGAGGCCCTGGATCGCGCCGTCCTGATGAACTGCCTGGGCGGTCGTTTCTCGCCAGGGATCGACATGACCTTCATCGTGCGTCAACCGGGACTCTACATCACCCACTGGAACTGTTCCGGCGTCGGCCCGTTCCGCATCAACGGCAAGCATTTCGATTACGCCGCGGTGCAGCCCTCGCAGCCGTTGTTGACGGAAGGATGGGTGCCGTGCCATACGCCGCTGGGGCCGCACATCGAGCCTGGCGATACCTCCAAGTTCATGTCAATCCCCTGGCACACGGACTACAACAGTTGTGCGGTTCACCAGACCGATCCCAACCCGGACGACAGCACCACGGTGTACTGGTCGTGGCCGGCCCAGCGCCCGGTGGCGGTCTACGTGGCCGCCGAAGCCAGTGGCGATGCTCTCGGGCCGCAACGGTTCTCGGTCCGCGGCCCTGGCACCTTCACCGATAACCCGGCGCAAGAAGGCCGCTACCAGGAGTATCTGGATTTCGTCGAGAACTGGCCCAAGGTGGGGATGATCATGACCGGCAGCCAGATCACGACCGGCACGTACGATCCGGAACATTTCCTCGAGGTGGAAAGCCTCCTGGATGCGCCCGGCGTCCAACCTTGGCCGCAAAACGCGAAACCCGATGACGATGATTGACCGTTGCGAGGTGGTCGTCCTCGGCGGGGGCCCGGCAGGCTGTGCCTGCGCGTTGGCCCTCGCGCGCCTCGGCGTGGCCGACACCTGGGTGATCGAGGCCGGCCGCTACCGGAATCTTCGGATCGGTGAATGCGTGCCGGCCGAAACGCGCCACCTGTTGCACCGCCTCGGCTTGATGGCGTCGTTCGCTGCAGAGGGGCACGCTCGCTCGGTGGGCGGATGCGCCCTGTGGGGCGGGCCCCGGCCGGGGTTCAACGACGCCCTGTTCAACCCACACGGACAGGGATTCCACCTGGATCGCCGGCGTTTCGATGCCTGGCTGGCGGCCCACGTGGCCAAAGGCCCTGGCCGATTGCGACTCGGCGCCCGCTTCCGCCAGGCGGAACGGCGCGGCGGGCGCTGGCTCGTGACGATGGACGACGGCGCGAAGTTGGAGGCCTCGTTCGTGGTCGACGCCACGGGGAGCAAAGCCGTGTTCGCCCGCCAGGTCGGCGCACGACGCATCGTTCACGACCGGTTGATTTGCCTGACGGGCTTTTTTGCCGGCATCGAGGGGGACGAGGTGCCCACCCAGACCTTCCTGGAGGCGGTCGAGGACGGCTGGTGGTACGGCGCCCGGTTGCCGAACGGCATCATGACCTGTGCGTTCGCGTGCGATCCGGACACGGTGCGGCGGGGCGCGCTGGGCGATCACCGCCAGTGGCTGATGAAGCTCCTGACGACCCGACTCCTGCCGCCGCACATCATGGGCCGTCCCCTGGTGGAGGGGAGCCCGTTCATCAAGGCGGCGCCCTCGTTCATCCTGGATCGAATCGCCGGCGACGGCTACGTGGCGGTCGGCGATGCGGCCTGTGCCTTCGACCCGATCAGCTCGCGAGGCATCCACAAGGCACTGAGCGACGGCATCGACGCGGCGGAAGCGGTGGCGGCCACGCGACAAGGCGAACGCGACGCCCTGGCGCGGTATGCCGAGGGCGTCGTCGCCCGCTACGAAACCTACCTAAAAACACGAACTTCCCTATACCGAGGAGAAGCCGACCGGCGTCAAAGCAGCTTTTGGCACAACCGGTTGAAGGATGCGCCAGGGTCGACCACGAACGGAGGGGGTGGGCTTTACGGCAGCTAGGAAGCGCCCCCAAGGCCGCTTGGGTGACGAACGGACGCGGCGGGTATCTGTCGTTTCGGCTTGGAAGGGTCCGCGGCGGGCGGTGGGGTTTCCGACTGGGACGCGGCCAGCTATCGAGGAATGAGAGATTGTGCTAATTTAGGGGAACCTGGTTAGACCTGTGACAATTCTGCGGTGCAACGATTCAAAATGGGAAGAGGATGAACGAGGGATGGCCTCCCTTAAGCAACATAGGTACCACTTCACAAAAACCGTAACCAATTGAAGATAAAGCCAGTTCCAAACCAGAGTGTTCCCCGCGCCCGCGGGGATGACCCGACCTATTGGCCCTTACTCGAAGAAGAGACGCCGTGTTCCCCGCGCCCGCGGGGATGACCCGGTGGCGGTTGCAGTGCCAGACGCCGAAATAACGTGTTCCCCGCGCCCGCGGGGATGACCCTTTCTACTAACAATCCGGATCCAAAAGCGAGTCGTGTTCCCCGCGCCCGCGGGGATGACCCGGTAATTCAAGAAGTCAATCTTATCTCTCCATAGTGTTCCCCGCGCCCGCGGGGATGACCCGTACCATTGAGCTAATGCGATTGCTCGGCTAGAGTGTTCCCCGCGCCCGCGGGGATGACCCGATACATGCCATCGGGAAATGCACGCCATATGAGTGTTCCCCGCGCCCGCGGGGATGACCCGCCCTTCGCGTTACCAGGGAGCCGAAACGACGGGTGTTCCCCGCGCCCGCGGGGATGACCCGACACGCTTGGTATATCGAAGTTCATGATATGCGTGTTCCCCGCGCCCGCGGGGATGACCCGACCGAGACCATTATCAACGTGATCGGCTGGGTGTGTTCCCCGCGCCCGCGGGGATGACCCAACGCTTGACTGCCATCGGTTACATCACTCGATGTGTTCCCCGCGCCCGCGGGGATGACCCGGCGAAAAGAAAAAGTGCTTTATGTGCTTGAAAGTGTTCCCCGCGCCCGCGGGGATGACCCCAGCCGGGTGAATTGCTGACGCGCACACAAAATGTGTTCCCCGCGCCCGCGGGGATGACCCGACTGTCGAATTAAATCCCCGGCAGCTAAGAGAGTGTTCCCCGCGCCCGCGGGGATGACCCAACTTCAATAGCATCCTGTTGAATTTCGGTTTTGTGTTCCCCGCGCCCGCGGGGATGACCCATTCGGACAAATACATTCCGTCGAAACACGCGAGTGTTCCCCGCGCCCGCGGGGATGACCCAGCGCAGAACAGACCAAACATCTCATCGACGTCGTGTTCCCCGCGCCCGCGGGGATGACCCGACGCGGCCTCGACGACCGCGTCATGTTGTGAAGTGTTCCCCGCGCCCGCGGGGATGACCCGAACGCGATGAGCGCGATTCTGGAGGCGTCCAAGTGTTCCCCGCACCCGCGGGGATGACCCGCACACGTCTCATGTCCTCTGGGTGCAAAAAACGTGTTCCCCGCGCCCGCGGGGATGACCCGTCACCTATAAAATGCTGGGAAGGTTCTGTGGTGTGTTCCCCGCGCCCGCGGGGATGACCCGCCACATCTTAATATGGCCTGAATTAGCTCGAAGTGTTCCCCGCGCCCGCGGGGATGACCCGGGATCGTTCTGGTTGAAGCTATCGAGGATATCGTGTTCCCCGCGCCCGCGGGGATGACCCGGAATCGACATGGAAAAATTGGAAGTATTACGGGTGTTCCCCGCGCCCGCGGGGATGACCCGGTACCGAGAAACGATAACTCTTCTCTAGTCGCGTGTTCCCCGCGCCCGCGGGGATGACCCGCTGGCCCAGAAAATGACGTTCGGTTCGGAAACGTGTTCCCCGCGCCCGCGGGGATGACCCGAGAACTAGGTTTGTAACAATCACATGGGATTAGTGTTCCCCGCGCCCGCGGGGATGACCCGTCTTTGTTGCTTACCTTTCTCGTATTCAAGGAGTGTTCCCCGCGCCCGCGGGGATGACCCGATCCCAGGCTGTTTCATTGGGGTTGTTGTGGTGTGTTCCCCGCGCCCGCGGGGATGACCCGACTATGAAGAAGTAAAAGATATTAATTGCGGAGTGTTCCCCGCGCCCGCGGGGATGACCCAACGCATAAAACTGAAAAAGGACGGCTATCATGGTGTTCCCCGCGCCCGCGGGGATGACCCGCACCAACGCACGTTCGGCTGTAGTAGCCATGAGTGTTCCCCGCGCCCGCGGGGATGACCCGTTTCGGGCAAAAATTTTATGGCATTATCAGAAGTGTTCCCCGCGCCCGCGGGGATGACCCGTATCCATGTGAGCCGAGAAACGGCAATAACAGGTGTTCCCCGCGCCCGCGGGGATGACCCGAATTCGCTGAATTTTTGGACCGTGAAGCAACAGTGTTCCCCGCGCCCGCGGGGATGACCCGACGGACAAATCTTAGGGCATAATGGTCAGCTAGTGTTCCCCGCGCCCGCGGGGATGACCCGGCACATGGCTTAGTGCCGGTATATACTACCACGTGTTCCCCGCGCCCGCGGGGATGACCCGCGTGTCACATAGTATCTCAATACCATGTGTCCGTGTTCCCCGCGCCCGCGGGGATGACCCAACAGGTGTGAAAATTGATCGAAAGCCATTGAAGTGTTCCCCGCGCCCGCGGGGATGACCCGATCCAAAATTTCTCGAACATGTGGACTGATTCGTGTTCCCCGCGCCCGCGGGGATGACCCGATCACCCGCTCTATCGTGGGTGAGGGTGATTGGTGTTCCCCGCGCCCGCGGGGATGACCCGGTTTGGGATTAACCATGAATAACATCAATCCGGTGTTCCCCGCGCCCGCGGGGATGACCCTTCTCGAGAAGCGGTGAGCGTAGATTGAACTGAGTGTTCCCCGCGCCCGCGGGGATGACCCGGCTTACGTCGATCCCGACGCCGCGTTCATGGGGTGTTCCCCGCGCCCGCGGGGATGACTGGTTAGAGCGAAGCTCACAGGAACTGGAAGTCGGGTGTTCCCCGCGCCCGCGGGGATGACAATTAATATTAGTGATTGGTATCGAGATGATACGGGTGTTCCCCGCGCCCGGGGGATGACCCGGCAATAGCGTCGCGACGTCCTTTTATCGTGTTGTGTTCCCCGCGCCCGCGGGGATGACCCCAGTTGTACTAATGGCAGATCCGTTAAGTGTGCGTGTTCCCCGCGCCCGCGGGGATGACCCCTCGCACTGGTAACGCGTCAACTTTTTGACATCGTGTTCCCCGCGCCCGCGGGGATGACCCGCCGTAGTTCCGCCATCCCATGATGTCCTCGATGTGTTCCCCGCGCCCGCGGGGATGACCCGTGAATGACGGGTTGCCTTTTTCCGTCAAACCAGTGTTCCCCGCGCCCGCGGGGATGACCCGGTCCCCTTTTTCAACGTCCGGCTGAGGCTCGGGTGTTCCCCGCGCCCGCGGGGATGACCCATCCGCGTCCTGGTGGGTCGCCCTGAGTATCACGTGTTCCCCGCGCCCGCGGGGATGGCCCGTCGGCCTCGATAGGAGCAACACGGCGGTTAGTGTGTTCCCCGCGCCCGCGGGGATGACCCCGATCGCGTCTTTGGGTCGGTTGGACAAACGTTGTGTTCCCCGCGCCCGCGGGGATGACCCGATACGAAGTTGCATTTCGAACTCGTAGGCTGGGTGTTCCCCGCGCCCGCGGGGATGACCCGAAATGACGGCCATATTGTTGGCGTGTCGATTGGTGTTCCCCGCGCCCGCGGGGATGAACGAAAAGAGTCTTATCGAGAAGCGAGCCCGCATCGGTACCGTGACTTCCGCTGATTCGCTTCTTGATAAGACTGGTTGAACGGAACCGTTGAGCCGAGCGGCGTTTCCCTTACCGCCCCTCGCTTACCGCCCTGCTCCCTATGGGGTTTCTATGGAAGTACCCCGTTCCCTCGAACCGCCATCCTTGTCCGGAACCCATCACGCCTCGCGCTGCATCGCTCCGAATCGAAGTCGGGACGAACCAAGACCCTGTCGGCAGTTGAGCTTGGCCGGGTCCACCCGGCCGAGCACGTGGCCAACTTGAGTTCAAGCCAAGCTTTGGCCGTGATGCCTCTTTTTGGGCATCTCTTTTGGGGTCTAACTTCATCAGGCGGACTTTCACGGTGCTCATGAGGTGTCCCACCATTTTCGTCTCGCCCGGGTGACCACCACCCACGCAATCGGCTCTTTAAAGAACAAGGCCACGTGGTCGCACTTCGGACAGGTTCTTGGCCCAAGCGCTTGGTCCAACGACGGGTCGGAGGCTTCTGCCGTCTCGATTTCGGCAGGGTGGGTCGGACAGGTCGTTCCGGGTTGGGGCAGTTGGAGAACCGGGGTGCCCAATAGCTCGCGACACCGGCTCAGGCTCTCCGCCTTTTTGCGATGGCTCAGAAGGCCGGCGTAGCGAATTCGGACGAAACCGCGTGGCAATACATGAGCCAAAAAGCGACGCGCGAAATCACGTTCGGGCAACGTCATGACCCGACGTCGCCCCCCTTGGCGGTAATCTTTGTAGACGAAACGCACCATCCCGTTGACGTGACTGAGGATGCGCTTGTTGGAAATCGCGACACGATGGGTGTATCGACCGAGGTATTTGAGCACCTGCTCGGGCCCCCCAAACGGCGGTTTGGCGTAGACCACCCATGGCTTTCGATAGAGCCTAGATTTCAGTCTTTCCCAATAGCCCTCACCGCATGCGTCAGGAAATCGAAGCTGCTTGTCGTGGATCAGCTTGGCCAGGCCGCCAAGGTACTTTCCGCGAAACACGGGGCTCATCGCGCGGACCGGAAAGAGGTAGTCGGGTGACCGTGAGGCGATCCAACGCGACCTGTCGGGCGCCAGACCACCACCGGTGACAATGCAGTGGAGATGGTAGTGAAGGTTCAGCTTGCTACCCCAGGTGTGCAGGACCATCAGAATTCCGGGTTCCGCACCGAGATGCTTTGGATCCTTGGCAAAGGTGGCCAAAGTATCGCGAACCGAACGGAACAGCAAGCCGAGGGTGTGCCGGGGATTGTGCTGGACCAACGCATTGAGCTGTTCTGGTAAGGTGAATACGAGGTGGAAGTAGGGTACCGGCAACAGCTCGTCCATGCGTTGGGCGACCCAGCGGAAACGGGCGCCGCCGCCGCAGCGCGGACAATGGCGATTGCCGCAGGAATGGTAGACGGGTACCGACTCGCCGCAATGGCGACATGACCAGATCTCACCGCCAAGTGCGGGCGTGCGGCACTGCGCAAGATCCCGGAACACGCGTGCTTGCGCTCCCGTCAGGCCCTCCGCATCGAGAAAGGAGGGGCCGAGATGGGCAAAGAGGTCACCGAGTCGGGCGGTGGCTAGGGAACGGATCGGAAGACCGGGTCCCTTGCCGGACATGCCGGGTCAGGGCTGGGATCTCTTGGGTGTTTCGACCCCCTTGAAGGATTGGTAGTCGAGCAGGTCGAGGCTTTGGGCACGGGAAAGGATCATGCTTTGGGCAAGATGGATGTACACCTGAGTCGTGGTGACGCTCTTATGTCCGAGGAGCTTTTGAACGGTGTAAATATCAATGCCACGTGCAATGAGGTGGGTGGCAAAGCTGTGTCGAAACGAGTGAAGACCGCCCTCACGAATCAGGCCGGCCCGTTCTTTGAGTTTGGCGAATCGTTTGACCAAGGTCTTGGGTGAAAGGTGAAGGTGCGGGGTATCGGGTCGGTAAAACAACCAGTCGAGCGGTTGGCAGGCTTCCCGGTACTCATTCAAAACTTGTTTGAGGCGGGGCGGATAGAGGGCGGCCCGGTCTTTGCCCCCTTTCCCCTGGCGGACCCAGATGGTTTAATGGTCCGGATCGAGATCCTTCAGGCGAAGATGACAGAGTTCGCTGAGCCGCAGGCCGGTGGCATAAGCCACAATCAGGATCACTTGGGTTTGCGTGCAGTGTTGACCCGCAGTGCGAATGAGGTGTTGGATTTCCTCGGGGCTCCAAACAAGGGGCAGCCGTTTAGGAAGCCTGGGTGTCGGAATCATGAATTGATGCGGGGGATGGCGGAGGAAGCGATGGTAGAAGCAGTGGAGGGCACACACGGCGGTGTGGATGGTAGACCAACTGAGTTTGCGCCGGTAAGCCATGTTATGGAGAGTTTTGAACTTCCTCGTCATTGATGCGGTCGGGGCGGCGGTGGTAGTGCTGGGCAAGATCAGCGACAGTGAGCACGTATCGGTAGATGGTGCCGGGCGCATAGTTGCGGGTTTCCAAAAATCGCGTAAATTGAGTTCTAAGTTCGGTCATCACGACCTCCTTGTTTCGTTGATCGAGGGGGTGATTCCTCCTCGATCACAAGGTGGTCTCTTTCGAAAGATGCCCGCCAACTACCGCGAAGAGGTTTAGTTCAACCGTTACTTATTTTAGTAACGGCATGGGCTACCGTGTGTTCCCCGCGCCCTCGGGGATGAACCAGAATCTAATTCTCAACAAGCATTCGGGCACCTGTGCTCCCCGCGCCGCCGGGGATGAACCGCCCTAGCTCCGCCAACCCGGCTGGATTTATCAATCGAAAATCTCAAGCAAGATTGCGCGAATGATGGAATGCCCATGCCACTGGCTAGACGCGCGCCCGAAAGGGGGCGCGTCTTATGGCACATGCCCGAGTTAAACCTGTATTTCGCGTGATTTCCTGCATTGGAGGTTTATTTTCAACCCCTCTCTGGTCTTTAGGGGGGTTCTGTACGATTTTCCATCTTTCGCTTCAATTTTAAGCAGCCGAAAGCCACCGCCTCCTGTGTTCTCGGTTGGTTAATCGTTTTGGCTTCGTTAACAGGTCTGAACCAGTTGCTGTAACCGGTAGAGGTTGTAGACGATCGCTTTGCCTGTCAGCTCCGCCTTCACCGCTTCCAACCCTCTCCGCCATACCCGCCCGAATCCAAACAGCGCTTTCAATTGGCCGATCAACCCTTCCACCGAAGATCGCATTCGCCGCGCTTCGCGGTAGGGTTTGCTTTCCCACGCTTCCTCGCCTGCGATCTCACCACTGAACGACTTCGTTTGCACCCCTTGCCGCGCCAGCCACTGCTGGTTCGCCTTGAAAGCATATCCGTCGTCTGCGCTACAGGTCGCGGGCGTGGTCCCTATCCGTTCGAATGCTTCTCGGCACGTCTGCTGGAACATACCGGCATCCATTGGGTTACCTTCGGGCACCGAGACCGCCACCACGAATTGGCGGGCACTTTTGGCGATCTGGACTCGGTAACCGACTTCGGGCTCGCGTCCCCCTTTCTCAATCCACGCAATCGACGGATCGGCCACACTGAGAACCCGTTCGGCAGTCCCGACTTTTTCTTGCTCGATCACCCGACGACACGTCGTGTGAATCAACGAATCGAGCTGGGACACATCTTTGGTCATCCGCGCTTGCCATTCCATCCAACGCTGATAGCCCCGGCTGCCAGGCCGGTGGCCGTGCTCCCAGGTGGCAAGGTGGTCAAGGATCCCGCCCATCTCTTGGGACAGATACTCGGCCGCATCGATCATGAGCCCGTAGTGGTGTTGGCGAACCGCCTTCGCGCCCTTGCCCGAAGCCAAGCGAATCGATCGACGGGCTGCTTCGATGTCTTCGCACCAGACGTCGATTCGTGATGCCATCGAAGTCGTGACGTCCTCCAGGATCGGCTGGCAGAGGCCTCTGTGAAGGCTTCGGGCGATCTTGGCGATCAGCTCGGAATCGGCTGGCCAGGCCGTGTTGCCCCGAACGGCAGTACTATCGAGGGTGACCTCGGCGAAGTCATCGAGGTTCCGAGATCGAATGGTCGTGATGATCCGGTCCAAAACCAGATCCAACGTGGCCTGGCTGACAAGATTGACGTTATGTGTGATGGTCGATCCCGCTGGACAGGGACGCCCCTGCTGCGAGAAATAGCGCGCAACGGTGCGGGATTCGGCAAAGAAACCTCGGGCCGAAACAGATTTGACGCCATCGAGAAAATAACGGCAGATCAAGCAGAACAAGACGTCTTGAGCAGACATGCGGCGCCGTCCGATGCCCAGCTTCAGTTCGCTAGGTGTCATGGCCTCGAGGGGATCGGGATCGTCGAGGCCGGGAAGATGAGGGGTTCCAGCGCAAGCGCGACGGTGATTGAGGCGCGCTTGTTTCAAGACCAGTGCATGGCGGTCGAGGTCAGCTTCGAGCCGTTCGAGGATCTCAGGAAAAGTATTGAGAAGATTGAGGAGTTCGTCAATCGCGTAGGCGAAGTCGGAATCGGGAAAGGCGATTAATTCGAGTTGGTATGGGAATGGAGTCATAGGGTCCATGAGAGATAGCAACCTGCAAACATTGATGTTGACCCGAAGAGAATACCTCATCTCGCGATGTTGTTACTCGGAAATATGCTCCCATCCGAACATTTAAGAAAATCACGAAATACGTTCGCAGGAAGACGCCAGCCTTTCGGGCTGGCGTCTGGCTATGGTGAGCGCTGAAGTTGGGTTATGATATGCTTCCCTTGTTTCCAAGCTACAAGAATCCAGCCAGGTGACTTCGTCGGAGAAACCCATGCGCATTGACCAACTGCGAATCAAAAACTTCAAAGGCTTTGCTGAAGAAACCTATCAATTCTCTGCACCATTCAATCTGCTCATCGGCAAAAACGGCACCGGTAAAACCAGCATTCTTGAAGCATTATCGGTCGCCGCTGGAACCTTGTTCATTGATCTGGATACCCAAGATAAAAGAACCATCGAAGACAACGAAATCCGTTTAGTCAAACACCAGGTGGCTCCGGCTGAATTCAGAATGGAGCGCCAGTTTCCCGTTGAAATTGAAGCCAAAGGTGAGGTAGCCGGTAACCCTGTTGAATGGCAGCGATCCAAAAAAAGCAGCGGGGGCAAAACGACTTACAAATATGCCTCTGAATTACGTGAATGCTCAAAAAAAATACATGAACAAGTGATGAATGGTGAGTCCGTAACTTTACCCATGATTGGTTATTACGGAACGGGGCGGGTCTGGTTACAGAAGCAGGCGAAACCTGTTTCCGCGGGAAAGGTGCCGTCCCGTTTTGACGGCTATACGGATTGCTTGGATCCCGCTTCGAATGAAAAACTGTTCATTGCCTGGTACAAGCGCATTGCCCTTGTCCATTATCGAAAAAGCATCAGCCGCCAAGAAGGGCCTGGCAGTTTTCAAGCCGTATCCCAAGCCGTGGTAGAAGCCATGCCCCGATGTGAACAATTCTTCTATCGCGCCGAAGAAGACACGGTGTTTGCTCGTTTCAAAGATGGCCGCGAATTGCCGCTGCAACATTTCAGCGATGGCGAACGCAATATGCTCGGTATGGTTGCCGATATAGCCTATCGCATGGCCATCCTCAACCCGCATCTTGGGGAAAAGATCATCAAAACCACCCCGGGTGTGATTCTGATTGACGAAATGGATCTGCATCTTCACCCAGAATGGCAACGTCAAGTCGTGGAGTCCCTGGTTAAAACCTTCCCAAGTATTCAGTTTATTGCCACGACCCATTCGCCCTTCATCATCCAATCCCTGGAACCCAATCGGGACAGGATTATCTCTCTGAGCCCTGTAGAAGGTTTTCCGCCGCGGAATGTTGACACCATGGGTGTGGAAGAAGTTGCCGAACATTGGCAGAATGTTAGCCATGTGCAAAGAAGCGCACGCTACAGGGAGAAAATAGACACCGCGGAAGCCTATTTCCGATTACTGGAGGAGGCAAAGCAGGCACCGAAATCTGAACGCGGGGATTATCTGGAAAAGCTGGATAGCCTAATGGACGAAATGGAAGCCGAGGGCCATGATCCCGCCTATCAAGCCGCCATGCGATTGGAGCGCGCCGCCGCGGGATTTGGGAGAACTTCATGAGGCCGGTTGATAAAGGCTCTTCGCCCTGTGCGTCCTTCTCCGAATATGGTGATGCCAAACCCTACTTACTAGAACGGCTGGGAAACTATTGTTCCTATTGCGAGATTCACATTGCCCTCAATGCCAATATTGCCGTGGAGCATATGGAGGCCAAGGCTTATAAACCGAATCTGAAGCGCGAATGGAGCAATTTCCTGATTAGCTGTACCATGTGCAATTCCATGAAAAGTGCTAAGGATGGGAGACCACTTGGACATGAAAAAGGTCCACGGGACTTTGATAAAAATTTGTACCTATGGCCTGATGAACACGACACTTGGAATGCATTCCGTTACCTTAAAGATGGTCGTGTAATCGTCAATCCAAACTTGGCTTGGCAGGACCGAGTCTCGGCAAGGCGAACTCGCTGCCTGTTTAAATTGAATCGAACCGAAAACGAAGATAGTGATAATCGGTTTCAATTGAGAGAACAGGTAAACCGAACGGCCCGGCACTATCTTGCCAAATATGAAGCAGCCTTGAAAATAGGATACCCCGTAAGCGAGCTGTTTGAACTGATTTATGACATTGCTAAAAGAGATGGGTTTTGGTCCGTTTGGATGACCGTTTTCGCGGACCATGAAGATATGTGTCGCAAATTGATCAACGGCTTCAAGGGTACAAACAAAGCCTATTTTGCACAAAAGCTTGGCGGAACAAAGGGAGCAGACTCATAACCATCGAGTTGGATATTATCCATCGACTTGGCTCCCCGTGAACATACTGAGTTTTGGAAAACGGAAATACATCTCACCGGTCCCCATCACTCCTTGTTTGATCGGGGGTGGCCACTCTCCCGCCGCAAAGCCAGGATGTGAAACGAGAAACCTCATCGAGCCTGGCAATGAGCCGTGGGGGTCGACGGGTATAGCCGCGAGCAACACAGCGGGGCCCAAGGAGGCTAGAGATTGAAAGGCCAAAGCGGCCAGGGTAAAATGCGTGCAAGAGGACGTTTTCAGGGGAAAAAAGGTGAAGGCAAAATCGGTACCAATTTGCCAAATACACAACCCCCTGGCTTCCTTCTAGTTCTAGACCAGTGTATTTTAATCAGAGCCAAAGCAACAGGGGATATTCCCCGCACGCGCGGGGATGAACCAACAGGTTACCGTCCGAACCGGTTCCTCACGACGTATTCCCCGCACGCGCGGGGATGAACCGCTTACGTCTATCTCGACCTCTGGAATATTCGAGTATTCCCCGCACGCGCGGGGATGAACGGGGGAAGGCTCTCTTTCACACGTTCGATCATTTGTATTCCCCGCACGCGCGGGGATGAACGCCGGTTCAATGATCGCATAGAGCACCATAGGATGTATTCCCCGCACGCGCGGGGATGAACGAAAAGAGTCTTATCGAGAAGCGAGCCCGCATCGGTACCGTGACGTCCACTGATTCGCTTCTTGATAAGACTGGTTGAACGGAACCGTTGAGCCGCGCGGCGTTTCCCTTACCGCCCCTCGCTTACCGCCCCGCTCCCTATGGGGTTTCTATGGAAGTACCCCGTTCCCTCGAACCGCCATCCTTGTCCGGAACCCATCACGCCTCGCGCTGAATCGCTCCGAATCGTAGTCGGGACGAACCAAGACCCTGTCGGCAGTTGAGCCTGGCCGGGTCCATCCGGCCGAGCACGTGGCCAACTTGAGTTCAAGCCAAGCTTTGGCCGTGATGCCTCTTTTTGGGCATCTCTTTTGGGGTCTAACTTCATCAGGCGGACTTTCACGGTGCTCATGAGGTGTCCCACCATTTTCGTCTCGCCCGGGTGACCACCACCAACGCAATCGGCTCTTTAAAGAACAAGGCCACGTGGTCGCACTTCGGACAGGTTCTTGGCCCAAGCGCTTGGTCCAACGACGGGTCGGAGGCTTCTGCCGTCTCGATTTCGGCAGGGTGGGTCGGACAGGTCGTTCCGGGTTGGGGCAGTTGGAGAACCGGGGAGCCCAATAGCTCGCGACACCGGCTCAGGCTCTCCGCCTTTTTGCGATGGCTCAAAAGGCCGGCGTAGCGAATTCGGACGAAACCGCGTGGCAATACATGATCCAAAAAGCGACGCGCGAAATCACGTTCGGGCAACGTCATGACCCGATGTCGCCCCCCTTGGCGGTAATCTTTGTAGACGAAACGCACCATCCCGTTGACGTGACTGAGGATGCGCTTGTCTGAAATCGCGACACGATGGGTGTATCGACCGAGGTATTTGAGCATCTGCTCGGGTCCCCCAAACGGCGGTTTGGCGTAGACCACCCATGGCTTTCGATAGAGCCTAGATTTCAGTCTTTCCCAATAGCCCTCACCGCATGCGTCAGGAAATCGAAGCTGCTTGTCGTGGATCAGCTTGGCCAGGCCGCCAAGATACTTTCCGCGAAACACGGGGCTCATCGCGCGGACCGGAAAGAGGTAGTCGGGTGACCGTGAGGCGATCCAACGCGACCTGTCGGGCGCCAGACCACCACCGGTGACAATGCAGTGGAGATGGTAGTGAAGGTTCAGCTTGCTACCCCAGGTGTGCAGGACCATCAGAATTCCGGGTTCCGCACCGAGATGCTTTGGATCCTTGGCAAAGGTGGCCAAAGTATCGCGAACCGAACGGAACAGCAAGCCGAGGGTGTGCCGGGGATTGTGCTGGACCAACGCATTGAGCTGCTCTGGTAAGGTGAATACGAGGTGGAAGTAGGGTACCGGCAACAGCTCATCCATGCGCTGGGCGACCCAGCGGAAACGGGCGCCGCCGCCGCAGCGCGGACAATGGCGATTGCCGCAGATCACTTGGGTTTGCGTGCAGTGTTGACCCGCAGTGCGAATGAGGTGTTGGATTTCCTCGGGGCTCCAAACAAGGGGCAGCCGTTTAGGAAGCCTGGGTGTCGGAATCATGAATTGATACGGGGGATGGCGGAGGAAGCGATGGTAGAAGCAGTGGAGGGCACACACGGCGGTGTGGATGGTAGACCAACTGAGTTTGCGCCGGTAAGCCATGTTATGGAGGAAGTTTTGAACTTCCTCGTCATTGGCGGTCGGGGCGGCGGTGGTCGTGTTGGGCAAGATCAGCGACAGTGAGCACGTATCGGTAGATGGTGCCGGGCGCATAGTTGCGGGTTTCCAAAAATCGCGTAAATTGAGTTCTAAGTTCGGTCATCACGACCTCCTTGTTTCGTTGATCGAAGGGGTGATTCCTCCTCGATCACAAGGTGGTCTCTTTCGAAAGATGGCCGCCAACTACCGCGAAGCGGTTTAGTTCAACCGACCCAAACATGGCATCCCATACGTAGAGGTAGGTGTTCCGCGCGCACGGGGGGATGAACCGGCGCGCTCGGTTCAGTCAGACCCTCGGCAATGTGTTCCGCGCGTGCCCGGGAATGAATCGGCCACACGGTGTCATCATCTGTTTGGCTGAGACCCTGTCCCTGTGCCCGAATGGCCGAACCGGGAATCCCGACGGTTCAACCGTTGTGTTTTGGGCGCCCCCCACCTGCAGGGAAAATCCAATCAAACTATGTTCCGCCTCGATGCGACTCAGATGAAAGGGGTTAATTCCGTCTGCCGTGCCGCGAAGGTTCCATGGCACTTCGAAGCGACGCACGCTCGAAGCCAGGGCCGACGGAAACCCTCACCATGAGTCTCGGATTGGAGGATCGATTGTTTTTCTTGCTTTGCCTGCTCGCGGCGACACCCACGCATGACCCCAAACCAACGCCCCTGATCGGCGGTGAACGCTTCGCGTTGCCTTCGCGCATCATGGGCGAGGATCGAACCATTTACGTCACCCTGCCCCGCGGTTACCAAACCCAACAAAAGTCCTATCCCGTGGTGTACATGACCGACGGGCAAACCCATTTGGACCACACCACCGCCAGCATCGCCTTCCTGGCTGAAAACGGACGCATGCCGGAAATGATCGTGGTAGCGGTGGCCAACACGCAACGCACGCGGGATCTGACACCACCGCCCAATCCCGGCAAAAAAGTGTGCTGCGGCGCCGACCGCTTCCTGGATTTCTTCGAAAAGGAACTGTTCGCGGAAATTGACAAACGCTACCGCACCCAGCCGTTTCGCGTGTTTGCCGGGCACTCCTACGGAGGGCTGTTCGCGGTCCATGCCTTCCTCAGCCGAAACGAGGTGTTTCAAGCCTACCTGGCCGTCAGCCCCACCCTCTTCTGGGCCGACCACGACCCCGTCGAACGACTCGACCGCTTTCTGAAAAACCGGACGTCGCTCGCCTCCTCCTTGGTTGTCGTTCAAGGCAACGAACACCCGAAAATGAACCCGCCCTTCCGCGAATTCGTCGACATCCTGGGAAAGAGACGGATCGACGGCTTTTTTGCGGCCCACCGCCAAATCGACGACGAAGATCACGGCTCCGTCGTCCTGCGCGCCAATTACTGGGGCCTGCAACAGATCTTTTCCTTCTGGCCGATAACGCCGGAGACCCAAAAGGGCGGGCTGGCCGAACACCTCGATCACTTCAAAAAGATTTCCCAACGCATGGGTTACCCCGTCACCATGACGGAATCCCACTGTAATCGTTTGGGCTACCAGCTTTTACAACAAGGCGACCAGGCGGCGGCCATCGAAGCCTTCCTTTGGAACACCTCCCACTACCCTTCCTCGGCCAACGCCTTCGACAGCCTGGCTGAAGCCTACGAGGAACGAGGCGATTTGGACAAAGCGCTCGCCAATTACCGAAAAGCCCTCCAACTGGCCCAACAGAACCGGGAAGAAACCGGTTATTACCGCAACAACGTGGCGCGCATCGTCGCCAAGAAAAAGCCATGACGCCGTCGCTCCCCGGTTTTCGGATCGGTTCGGAGAACCGGGAGCCCCTCTGCAGCCTTGTGCTCATCCCGAATGGCAAGGATCGATCGACGGTGAATCACTCCCCTCCCTTGGCTGGCCAACCCGGATCGAATCGAAGTGTTCTTCAAGGGGGTCGACCAGGGCCGGGGGGGGTTTTCACCGATTTCTCTCGAAACAGTGTTGCTCCGAATCCCCGAATGCCGCGAGATCCGTCGTGCCCGGTAGGTTCATCGGCTCGATGAACTCGCCGAAGTGATTCATGCGAGGAGTTCCCGCATGCTTTGAGAGTCGGCATGGCAGTAAGTTGGTCACGGCCGGTATGGCAGGGGCGGTAAGTCGGCCCGGCCGGCTTTTCGAAGCAGCCCATGCTTCGCAAGATAGCGTGATCAAAGAGCGAAGCGGGCAAGTCGGGCCTCTAGATCTACCGATGATCGGTTACGTTCTGTGTTAGGTCGCTCCACCTGCAGGCCTTTTTCCCCTCTCACGATGCGGGGATTTTGAGATTAGTCACTTCGAAGAGTCGGCCCGGCGGGCCAACGTACAGGCCTTACGACCCTCTCACGATGCGGGGACCTTGGACCTTACGGCTTTCGATTGGGGTCGTGAGGGAGAAAATCGGCTTTGCTCTTTGGCGCAATTGATTGTCGTTGCTTGAGTTGCTTCGATTGGTGGAGCAAGCTGCTCCACCTACAAGCCCGACGCCCCTCTCACGATGCGGGTACTTTGGACTTGACGACTTCGGATTGGGGTCGTGAGGGAGATTTCGGGCTTTGCCCTTTGGCGCAATGGATTGTCGTTGTTTGGGTTACTTCGGCGCGTCGGCCCGGCGGGCCAACCTACAGGCCCGACGCCCCTCTCACGATGCGGGTACTTTGGACTTGACGACTTCGGATTGGGGTCGCGAGGGGGATTTCGGGCTTTGCTCTTTGGCGCAATGGATTGTCGTTGCTTGAGTTGCTTCGATTGGTGGAGCAAGCTGCTCCACCTACAGGCCCGACGACCCTCTCACGATGCGGGCGCTGACTAGATGCGCACTCCGAAGTGTCGGCCCGGCGCCCTGGGCGGGCAGGGCCGTTAAGGCCCGGCACCTACAGGCTTACCGGCCCTTACGCGCGCAGGCTCTCCGAATCGGCTCGCTTCGATTCGTTACCCACCTGAAACCCACTGGCCGGTGTGCCGGCCACCGGCTTGAGCAGCGACTCAGTGGGGAGAGATTGGCGATCCTGGTCGGAACTCGCAGTTGGCGATGATTTCAGGATTCGGCGGGTCTCAGCCTACCCGAATTTCAGGTTTCGGCGGGTCTCAGCCTGCCCGAATTTCAGGTTTCGACGGGTCTCAGCCTACCCGAATTTCAGGATTCGGCGGGTCTCAGCCTGCCCGAATTTCAGGTTTCGACGGGTCTCAGCCTACTCGATTCGCCCTCCGGCAGCAGTTTCGAGATGGCCACGAAGCGCACCCCCAGCGGAATCTCCAGTGAAAAGCTAGCCCCGCGACCCGGTGTGACATCTATGGTGATGTGCATGTTCTCCAGATATTTAAACTGATCCGGCGCCATGTAGAAACGGCAACCGTGAATTTCGCCGAGACACACATCGCGAGAGCCGATCAGGAAATCCTCTTTGGCCAGGCACATAGGGGACGAGCCGTCGCAGCAGCCTCCGCTTTGATGGAAAATCAGCTCGCCGTGTTGCCGGCGCAGTTGGTCGATAATTTGTCTGGCCTGATCGGTCACGGCCAATCTTTCGAGGTACATGACTCCTCCCGGTGGGCATTGAAAACCGAAATGACCCGATTCGAACGAAGGGCGGGCCGGCACCCCCTCACGGAACTGCACACGAGCGGGAGCCGGCCAAACTTTTAGAAGAAACCCAAGGGGTTTTTGTCGTAGGACATCAACATGTTCTTGGTGTGGCGGTAGTGATCCAACATCATCTTGTGGGTCTCGCGACCAATGCCGGATTTTTTGTAGCCGCCGAACGAGGCGTGGGCCGGATAGGCGTGATAGCAATTACACCAGATGCGGCCGGCCTCGATGCCCCGCGCAATGCGTTGCATTTGATGAACATCCCGCGTCCAGACGCCCGCACCCAGGCCATACAGGGTGTCATTGGCGATTTCCAGGGCTTGGGCATCGTCCTTGAAGGTCGTCACGCCCAGCACCGGACCGAAGATCTCCTCCTGGAAAATGCGCATGTTGTTGGTGCCCTTGAATACGGTGGGTTTGATGTAGTAACCGGCGGGGAAGGTTTCGTTTTGGAAGGGTTCACCACCGATCAGCAGTTGGGCACCTTCCTGTTTGCCCACGTCGATGTAGTTGAGAATCTTTTCGTATTGGTCGTTGGAGGCCTGGGCACCCATCATGGTTTCGGGATCCAGCGGGTTACCCAATTTGATGGCTTCGACGCGTTTCAGGCAGCGGGCCATGAAATCGTCATAGATGTTTTCCTGAATCAACGCACGTGACGGACAGGTGCACACCTCGCCCTGGTTCAGCGCAAACATCACCAGCCCTTCGATGGCCTTGTCCAAGAATTCGTCATCTTTGGCCATCACGCTGTCAAAAAAGATGTTCGGCGATTTGCCTCCCAACTCCAGCGAGACCGGCGTAATGTTTTCAGACGCATATTGCAGGATCAGTCGACCCGTGGTGGTCTCGCCCGTGAATGCCACCTTCTTGATGTCCGGGTGGGTAGCCAACGGCTTGCCCGCTTCCGGCCCAAAGCCGTTGACCACGTTCAACACGCCCGCCGGCAGCAGATCGGCAATCAAATCCACCAACACAAGAATCGAGGTCGGCGTCTGCTCGGCCGGTTTGAGGACGACGCAGTTGCCCGCCGCCAGTGCCGGTGCCAGCTTCCAGGTCGCCATGAGAATCGGGAAGTTCCAGGGAATGATCTGGCCCACCACGCCCAGCGGTTCGTGGACCTCCATGGAGACCGTGTTGGCATCCAGATCGGTGATGTCACCGGCCTCACCGCGAATCACGCTGCCGAAGTAACGGAAGTGGTCGATGGCCAGCGGCAGGTCGGCGGCCATGGTTTCGCGAATCGCCTTGCCGTTGTCCCAGGTTTCCACCAGGGCGAGCTCTTCCAGATTCGTTTCCATGCGATCTGCGATCTTGAACAACAGGTTGCTGCGTTCGGTGGCCGAGGTCTTGGTCCAGGTTTCGGCGGCACGCCAGGCGGCCCGTACGGCTAAATCGATGTCCTTAGCGTTGGATCTAGGGACTTTGCCCATAAATTCACCGTCTACCGGCGACGTATTGTCAAAATATGAACCATCAACCGGTGCGACCCACTCGCCCCCGATGTAGTTCTCGTATGACTGTTTAAAGGAAGGTTTTTTGAAAGCCATAATGATCCCCTTGAATGTTTGATCGATTGCCGGCGGATCACGATTACGGAGAAAGGTACGGCTTTACGGCACAGTCGCGACATACCGGCGAGGACAAAGTGAAAAAGCGGTCGCTGCGGGACCTCACGTCATATGGGGAGGTAGGCGTCGGCGACCGCAAAAAGCGAACATACCGGTTCGTGAAATCGTCGCGAGCCGGCGCCTGAAGAATCGGGATATTTGAAGCAGGCTAGTATAACACGGTAGCGATAGTCGGCATTCAATGGAGCGTTGCGGGGCACTGCATCCTCGTCAACCTGCCGAAGGGCGATGCCCCGACAACCAAACCAAATGACGGCCGCTCAGGCCGTGGCGACCGGAAACACCAACTGTTTGAGTTCCAGCAACGGGCGGGTCTGGTCGGGGTTCACGGTTGAATACAGACTGAGGTCGAAGGACCAGCACCCGCCGGTTTGCACCGGGTCGACCTTCTCTTTCCAGGCCTCGATCGTATCGGCGACCCCCGGCACGGTTTGATCGTCGACGCGGGTGCGCGGATGGAGGGCGACGGGCAGAAACGTTTGCAGCGGGGGGTCGCCTTCGGCCAAGGTGTAGCCATAACGAATGGCGAAGCCGATGTCGCGATCCTCGAAGCGCTCGTCGAACAGGGTGCCGAGCACGGCACGAAACGCGTCGTCCTCGCTTTCGCCCTTGCCCGTCCATGGTTTCATCACCAGGGGATCCGCGACGCGGATCAGCGGGAACAGCGGTTGGGGGAAGGCCGATTCGGGCGTGCGGAACATGAACGACGAACAGGTGCGCGGCCCACTGGCGCCCAACAGACGTGCATTGTGCACGACCGAAACGGCGGTGGTCGCGTTTTGGACCTCGGCGATGTGCAGCTTGGGGAAGGTCAAGCGCAGCCGGCGTGGGGCAGTCACCGGCACTCGCACCTTCTCGGGGAAAAAGTAGTCCCGCGTGGATCGCAGTGGGTCGGTCCCTTCCAAGGGAACGACGATGTCACCCGCCAAAACCACACTCACCTCGGGCCAGCCCAGCCTGTTGTCGTCGTCGAGTTGGGTAAGCGAAAGCGCGTTCAGCAGCCCGGTTTCGTTTCGGGTGGTAAACGAGGCCAGATAGTTGTGGATGCGGTGTTCCAACGGTTTCACTTCTGTTCGGGTTGGGCTGCGGCGACTCGGGTGGATCAGGCCCAGGTCCGCTGGGCGGTACTCCGCGGGGCGGCCCTCCGCGGGGCGGCCCCCCGCAGGAGGCAGGCCGGCATCGCCCTCGCCCGCTCCCCCGCCCCAGTGTGCGGCCCAAGCCGCGGAGACCCGCTCGGCCAGGTCGGCGTAGGTGTCGAGCGCGGTGAAGAGCGCGGTATCGTCTTGGTCTCGGTCCGGTTTTTTGAGGCGATCCAACAGGCGCCACAAGGGGCCCTCGACGGCGGCGTACTGGGCCAAGGCATCGAAAAGTTCATCGGCCGTGGGTTTGCGACCTTGCTCGTCCCCGCCCTCGCTCCGATTGAATTCGACAGCGATGAGGAGCTGATCTTGGACTTCCCCCTGGTAGGACACGGCAAACCGTTAATCCCACAAAAGCGCGTCGGCCAAGGTTTTGGGCGCGGGATGGGTCAACGCCTCCTGGAACGCCAACGCCGGCTGGGCCGGATAGGAACGCAGTGGAACGGGGATGATGGGCGTGCCCAGATCGACGCGATAACCGGCGGGCGGATCGGCGGCGAAGTTCCGCACGAAATGCAGCCAATCGGCGTTCGTGTAACCGTCGGTCACCTGCTCGATGTGGTACTCGATTTCGTTGACGGCATAGGTCGGGTTCAGGGTCGCGGCCGGATCCTGGTCGGGTCGACTCAACGTGAGCGGGAAAGTCAGGGTCCCGGCCTCAGCCGTCGCCAAGGAACACTTGGCGTTGCCGAGCCGTGCGATGTCGCCGTCGTCCCGATCGTCGGCGAGCGAACCGGGCCCTGACAAACGCGCGTTGGCAACGTCGTTCGGTGCGTCGACGCCGACCTGGTACTGGACCATGGCGGTCCCGTCATAGGCGCGCACGAGATCGCCCAGCAGCCGTTGGCGGAGCACCTCGCGGGCGGCTTTCCACGGAACGGAGCCGACGGCGGCACCGGACGCGTCCTGATCGGCGAGGATGACCGACAAGCCGTCGGCGACGGCCTCGGCGAGGCCTTGCTTGGCGGTGAGCAATCGCCCGAGCGCGCTCGGGTTGACCGGGTATGCGGCGGTCACGTAAGCCCCGGTACAAAGCAGGTCGAGACCCGCCAGCCAGGCATGGGCCCAATCCTCCATGTCGACGCCCTGGTAGTCGCGCGCTTGCGGCGTACCCAAGCCGCCGGTATCCGGGTCGAACGGCGCGACGGCCACATCCGATGCGCTTTGCAGGTTGGGGTACAGCGGGCGAAGGGCGAAGATGTAGGGCTGCGGGCCCTTGCCCGCGACGGCCACCGCGGGCGGGGTGATCGCGCGCGCCTTCATGTCGGCGGCAACCGCCGGGTTCAACCACGGCATGCTCCCGTTGTCGCCCGTGGCGACGGCCGGGTACCAACCCGTGGTGAACACCGCCGCGCTGCGCGCCGGGCCGAGCCCGCCGGCCACCACCGCCTGTACTGCCAAGGTCGCTTCCGTCGCGGATGGGACCGCCCTCCGCGCAAAAGGTTCCGACGTGTACCAGGGTTCGCCTTGCTCGGAGCCGTCTTCGACCAGCACCAGGCGGTAACCCGTTGCGCCCGGCACCGGCGCAAAGCGTGCCGTCAGCGTTTGGCCGTCGTATTCAACCGCCAGTGCGCCGGGAACACCGGTCGAGATCGGCGTCGACGCGCTCCAGGGTCCTTCCAAGGCCACATTCTGCCCACCCGTCGCCCGGACCCGGAAGCGGAAGCCGCCGCCCGCATTCAACACGCCGTCCGGGACCCTGTAGGGGGTGGTGGTCGCCGTGTCCTGGTGGACCGAGATCGCCCTGAAGGATGTCGACCGCGTAGCGTACATCGGCTGCTCCGGTCACCGCCTCCCAGCCCAAGGTACAAACCGTGCCGCCCGCCGACCAGGTCGCCGTTCGTTGACCGGGTACGCGCGTGATCGGTGTGACCCGTGGAGAGCTGGGTCCCGCCGTCATGGTCCCCACGGCGCGAACCACGACCGCCGTCGCGCCCGTTTCGCCCCACGAAACCCCCGCCGGCAGCAGCAGCGTGCCGCTCGTGCCGCGGAACAGGCCCTGAATCGGCGCGATCCCATCGGCCGCGACTGTCAACCGGTAACCCGTGACGCCGGAATCGGAAACCGTCCCCCAAGTCGCGGAGAGCCGGTTCGCTTCGACCGTCACCCGTTGCAAGCTCGGTTGGGTGGAGAGCACGGGCCACGGACCGCCGACCGGGCCTATATCGCTACCGCGCGCCGAGGCCGCCGAAACCGTATAGGCCGCGCCCGCGACCGCGTCGGCAAGGGTCGTGGTTTGCGCGAAACCGACGCCTCCGGTTTCCGTGCCGGGGATGGGCGTGTCGGTGCCGTCGTTGAGGCGGATGATCGCACCGGTGGCGAGCCAAGGCCCTGCCGGCGGCGTCACCCGCGCCGACACATGAAGCTGTTGGTCGGCCCACCACGACTCGATCGCCACTTGGTCGGGCGCGCCGAGTAACAATTCCATACCGACACCGAGACCGCCGATTGTCGCGTCCTCGCCCGGGCCAGACGCCGTCGCCAGCGACAGCGTGTAATTTCGCGAACCGTCGAAGCGGCCATCCAGGGTGAAGTCGAGGTGGCGCTGATCGCTTCTTGTCAGGCCGGTGACCGTATCGACCGGTTTGGAAACCGCAATCTGGAATTGGCGCCAAGTCACGATGGCCACATAGTAGACGAGCCCCTCTCGATCACTCACCTGCGGCGTGGCCACCGTCACCGCGAGCTGTTCGGCCGTCAACCCCGTGACCCGCAGGCCCGTCACCTCCGGCCCAACGGCAGTGACCGGTCGCGCCGGTGGTTTCTGGGGTGTCACCGGTGGTTTTTTCGGGTGTTGGCCTTGCACGTCGGTGACCTCGAAGGGCTTGGTCGTCGGGCCCGTGGCGACCCCGGAGATGGGCGTGAGCGTGACGGTGTAATTGGGGTCGCCGAGAAGGTCACCATTCACGGTAAAGGTCACACTGTCGGGATCGGAGGTATTCACCGTTTGGTGATTCGATCCGTTGCTGAGCACGATTTTCATTTCGCCCGGGGTGGGGGGAGCTTTCTGGCGGGTCCCAATCGACGGTCACCGACGTCCCGTCAAAGGTCGCGCTGGTGACCGTCGCGGTGGTGTAAAGGACGGGAACACCGCTGCTGAAAACCGTGCCGTCGCCGCCACCCTGCACAATGAACATGCTATAGACTTCCGTCGCGTTGAGACTTGCCGCCGCACTCCAGCTCTCGGTTGCCGGAGAAACGGAATTGGACCATTCCACCCCAACGTTGGTGGCACTCACGACGTTATTGTTCGGGTCATTGAGTTGGGGCTTGGACGAATTCCCGCAATCGTTATTCCAGGTAACGCTGAAGCTGGGTTGGTTCCCGGCCATGGTGCATGTCACATCGGTGATATTGGTCATGATGCAGGGACCTCCAGGACGCGCGGTCGGCGCGCGAACGCTTCTCTTCGGATCGAGACTCGGCCGGAATCAAATGGAGCAAGCAACAGACGAAGCGGTGTGTCATATAAAGATAGGCGTCCAGAATAGGCACGGAAAATTCACTTTTCGAGGAATTTCCCGACACTCACGTCACAAGTAAACCCCATTAACCAAGCGGATCCGACAAGGCCTAATGGTAGCCGTAAGTGACAAACTGATGGATCGCGTCACCGTTCATGGCTCGAACAAAATGATCGCGTCACACCAAAAATACTACCGCTTCCCCACTACTAATTACCGAATCACGGGGATGCGCCACTCGTGATAAGGTAGAGACATTCAAACCAAGAGAGAAGCCATGTACATCAGTCATATCAGCCTTCGCAACCTGCGCTGTTTTCGCCACACCGACTGCACCTTCCGCCACCCGGACGCAGGCGATTCCGTCGGAGAGGGCTCGAACAATGTGAACCTGATCGTCGGAGGCAACGGCGCCGGTAAAACGACCCTGCTCAAAGCCATCGCGTTGGCCGTGCTGACTCCCATTCTCCGCGATTGCGGTTATGTCTCCCACCGCATGGTTCGAGAAGGCATGGGACTTGCGCGCATCAAGGGATCGTTGATGCTGCACGAGGCGGAAGCCGATACACCTTTTCTTTCTTGGCCGACTTCTCTGGAGATCAAACGGCTCAAGGGCAAGACCGCGCGAGAAACACTGGACACCAAAACTGGCGAGAATTATCTAGCAGCCTACCGCGAGGACAATCACCCCTCCTTTTTCCTGGCCGGCTACGGTGCCACGCGGCGGATCGAAACCGGCGAATACAACCTGGGCGCCATTCGCCGCAAACGGTGGTTGCGCTATCATCGCGTCGTCACTTTGTTCGAGGACAACGAGGCCCTGACCCCCTTGGAATCCTGGCTCCCCCAATATCGCAGCACCAAACGTTTCGATGAAATTCTCACCTTGATCAACAACTTGCTTCCTGACGGCACGACCCTTTTGGATGAAGATCAGGGCGGTGATTTTCTGTTCAAACACAACGGCATCACCCTTCCCCTGTCCACCCTATCCGACGGGTATCGCGCCTACATCGCTTGGACAACGGACTTAGTCGCCCACATGGCCGCCTGCGCCCCCGACGGCATGCCCCTGGCGACCATGCGTGGGGTAGTCCTGGTCGATGAGGTCGATTTGCACCTCCACCCCGCATGGCAATTACAGATCGTAACTCACTTGAGTAAAACCCTGCCCAACTTGCAATTTATTTTCACCAGCCATAGCCCCATCGTGGCGGGAACCTTCCATAATCCTCCGCTGGTGATTGAAGCTGAGGAGGACGGCGCCATGGCCGTTCACGAACGGGGAGAAACGATTCACGGCTTCAACGTCGAGCAAATCCTGCATAGCCCCTATTTCGGTCTGCGAACTACCCGAGCACCCAGTAAAGAGCGTGAACTGGTCGAGCTGCTACGGGACGCCCAAGCCGGCGACCTGAACGCCGCCCGCCGCTACATGGCCCGAGCCAACGAAACCACATCGCTACAAGAGCCCCAGTCATGATTCGCTTCTCCATCACTCTTGAGGCACTACACCGATTGATTGAGGAGGAAAAACCCGGCTGGGGAGATCGAGCGGCGGACCTCACCAAATCACCATACAATCCAGAAACCAACAAATTGAGATCAGGTATTTGGAGCGAGATCAAAGCTGTCTATATGCGGCTCCAACACAACAAATGTGGTTATTGCGAACGCCTGCTGGAAAGCGAACGATATGGAAAGATTGAGCATGACGTGGAGCATTTTCGCCCAAAAAGCGCAGTAACGAAGTGGCCCACGAGGGCGATCAAGCAGGAACGCGACCTGGACTATGATTTCCCGACCGGCAACGCCTCTGCAAGGGGTTACCTCAAACTATGGCACCATCCTTTTAATTTTTTAACGTCTTGTAAACCCTGCAACACGCCCCTGAAATCATGTTACTTCCCCATTGAAGGCCGCCGCAACACGCGGGCTGGAGATCCAATGCACCAACCGGGAGAAAGGGCGCTGTTGGTTTATCCTTTGGGTGATTTTGACGAGAATCCCGAGGATCTCATCGATTTTTACGGGCACTTGGCCATCGCCAAAGGTCCAGTTGGTACCCGCCAACATCGGCGAGCCATGGTGACCATTGATTTTTTCGAACTGAATCGCCATACCTTACAATCCCAACGCGCCGATGTCATCACGCATCTTGATGTCGCCTTTCGGTTGCTCGCCAATGGAAATGACGAGGATCGCATCGATGCGAATGAGGACATCAAAAGGCTCTGCCGCAACGAATCCCATCACGCAGCATGTGCTCGCGCCTACTGTCGGCGCTATACCAGCAACCCAACGGAAGCCCGAAAACTCGCCCAAGCAGCGCGGATGTTTCTTACACCAAACTAAGCACTGCTCGACTCTGCGTCGGCGGCCCCTCTCTTGAAATAAATCCGTTTGGAGTTCCCGAATGCCGAAAGATTCGTCGTGCCAGGTCGGTTGGGCACGGCCGGTATGGCCGCTGGCACGACACTTCGAGGTGATCTGCGTTTCGCAAGGTCGATTGGTAAAAGAGCGAAGCGGATAAGTCGGGCCTAAAAATCTCTCGATGATCGATTTTGAACCCTTCTAGACCGCTTCGATTGGTTGAGCAAGCTGCTCAACCTACATGCTTTACGTCGCTTATGCGCATGCGGGTTCTCCAAGCCGGCTCGCTTCGCGTTGTTTCTTTCTCGAAATCGAGTGGGTTGGCCCGCTGTTGCGCGGTTCTTTTCTGACAAATGGTTGACACAAGCATCAAACCAGGCCGAAATGCGCTCTGAGTGGTAGAGGACATCGGTATGGGAATCCCCCAGGGGAAGGTTAACCATAACTCAGTCAACGAACAGCTCAAACTTACGGAACCATCGGCAATAAGCGCTCTCCGACGAACATCGCGTCGAACCGGGACCGCTATTGCCGATTAGGGGTTGGCTCCGCCCGTGACGGACCGAAACGTAACGCCGTGTCAGCAAAATCCACGTTTGCAACTGGAAGGTGGTCGCGTAGGACGTCTGAAACAGGATTTGGCCGCGATTTCGGCATTCCGGCCCCTGGCTGACCTCACACCGGTTGGAGACGACGGGCGGATTCAGCGATCCGCCCGCCTCTGGAATCAGGCGTTTTTCTCGGCCGCGGCGAGCTTCACGCAGAGGGCCATGACCTCGGTCGCCTCGAGGATCGCGGGCAGGCTCGGCATCGAAGGCGCGATGCGAATCGTCTTGTCGTCGGGATCGTGACCGTTCGGGTGGGTCGCCCCCGCCGGGGTGAGCTTGACGCCAGCCGCACCGGCCAACGCCACCACGCGCTTGGCCAATCCCGGCGCCGTGTCGAGACAGATGAAATAACCGCCGCGCGGTTGGGTCCAGGTAGCCAGGCCGGTTCCTTCCAATTCCCGCGTCAAGACCTTGCGGACCCCTTCGAACTTGGGCCGCAAAATGGCCGCGTGCCTTTTCATGTGGGCGCGAATCCCGGCCATGTTCTGGAAGAACCGCAAGTGGCGCAGTTGATTGAGCTTGTCGTTGCCGATCGTCTCCATTTTGACGTGGCCCAACACGTCGGATCGGTTCTCCACACTACAGGCCATGGCGGACACGCCGGCTCCCGCGAAGCTGATTTTGCTGGTGGAACCCAACATGATCACGCGGTTGGGGTTCCCGCACTGTTTGCAGGCCTGCAGGATGTTCTTCAACTGGTCTTCTTGATCGTAGAGGTGATGGTGGGCGTAGGCATTGTCCCACAAGATCCGGAAATCGGGGGCCGCCGTGGTCATCGAGGCCAGCCGATCGACGACCGTGTCACTGTAGGTCACGCCATTGGGGTTGGCGTACTTGGGTACGCACCAGATGCCCTTGATCGACGCATCCTCGGCCACCAGCCGCTCCACCTGGTCCATGTCGGGCCCCTCGTCGTTCATGGCGACGGGAATCATCTCGATACCCATTTCCTTGCAGACGTTGAAATGGCGGTCGTAACCCGGGACGGGGCACAAAAAGCGGACCGCCGATTCGCGGCACCAGGGGCGCGGGCTGCCAGGCACGCCGTGCAGCATGGCGCGCGCGATGTAGTTGTGCATCAGGGTCAGACTGGCGTTGCCACCGATGATGACCTCTTCGGCGTCGCATTCCAGAAAGTCGGCGAACAGTCGCTTGGCCGCGGGCAGACCGTCGACCACGCCGTAATTGCGGCAATCGGTGCCGGCATCGTCCTTGTAGTGGTCGCCATCGACCAGGGTCAGCATGGCATTGGCCAAATCCAGTTGCTCCGGGCCTGGCTTTCCACGGGTCATATCTAGCTGGAGCTGCTTGGCTTGGACGGCCGCATAGCGCTCCTTCAGTTGTTCGAGGCTTTCTTGGGGATGAGTCATGGTAGGTTCCTCTTCATCGTAGTTTGGGGGGAAACACAGCGTCAACCGCTGGAGACGATGGCGCGGGGATCGGGTCGTCGAACCGGAGGCGCAACGACCCGCTTCGGGGCTTTGGCGAGCGTCGCGAACTTGGCGAACAAAATAGCACACTTCGGGTGATGGGGCTCCCTTCGCTGGCCAGTTAGTGCTCTCATCCAGGAATCGGGTTTTTCTGCAAACGCTCCCCTGAATCTGAAGGGTTGCCCATACCAACTGGCATCGGCAGTCAGGTCTCAGGCGCCGGCTCATTCCCTTTGACCAATGATCTTGCCGAGACCTGACGCCTGATACCTGATATCGCGCCCTTCCAACCGGATCGCTTGGGTTGTTGACATGATTTCGTTCCTGGATGGGCCTGATGATTCGTGTCAATCCGTGTGATCCGTGGGCAGTTTTTTCCAATGAACGGGAAGATCTATTGCGAGCACCAGGTGACGCCTCGGAACCAACGCCGAGATCAACTGGCAAGATCTCTATCCCACATGATTTCGAGCGCCTAGGGCACCGCGATCGGGAGATCGATCTGGAAGGTCGCGCCCGTGCCGGGCCCGTCGCTGTGCACCGAGATCTTGCCCTTCATTTCGGAAATGACGTTGCCGCAATAGTGCAGGCTGAATCCGTGACCGTGCTTCTTGGTCGTGTAGCCCTGGTGGAACACACGGGTGATGTCTTCGGGTGCGATGCCGGCACCGTTGTCGGTAATCTCCAGGCGCACCCAGTCGCCGTCCTTCCGAAAGGTATGGATCCTGACCTGTTTCTCGCGCTCCCCTACCTGAACCGTGGACTCCCAGGCGTTCTTGACCAGGTTCCCCAGGGCCCGCAGCAATTTGGTCTTCTGCACCCTAACCAAGGGTGAATCGCTGATCTCGGTGACCAGGTTGACGCGGTTCTCGCGAATGCTGTCGGCCTGCAGCAACACCGCCTCGTTCACCAGCTCCCGTACTTCGACGACCTCGTACCTGTCGTTCTGCTCGGTCAAGGCCTGCTGGGCGCGAATCACCTCGTTGAGTTCCTTGACGTTTTCGGTCAGCCGCTGACCCTCTGCCGCCAGATCGATCCTCAGCCGTTCCAGACTCTGGGCCGTGCGCTCCACGAACGGCACCACATTGACGCCACGGGGATCCTCCGAAAGGAATTCACCGAGGTGGTCCTGGTTTTCGACCAACAATTCGCCCAGCCGCGTCATTTGCTCGGTGGGCAACTTGTGGGCGAAATCGCGGATCAGGCCGGCCGAGACATTCACCCCGTTGAGGCCGTTGCCGAGGTTGTGGATGACGTCGGCCGAGATCTCGGCCATGCCGGCCAGGTGGGCCGCGCGGACCAAATGCCCCTGTGCCGCCTGCAACTCGCGGTTGGTTTTCTCGAGCGCCTGGGTCCGGGCGCGAACCAACTCCTCCAACTGGTTCTTGCGCGACTCGACCTTGCCCAGACGCAGTTGGTGCCCGCCAAAGATCAGCAACACGAACATCACCAGGGCGAACGCATAGAACACCTTGGTCTCGTAGAAATACGGCTCCAGGTAGAAGGAGACGGAATCGCCCACTTCGTTCCAGACACCGTCGTTGTTGGCGGCCTGCACGCGGAACCGATAGTTCCCTGGCGGCAGTGCGGTGTAGTAGTGAAAGCGCAGGTTGCCGATGTCCTCCCAGTCCTTGTCGAATCCTTCCAGTTGGACGCGGAACCGCACCTTGGCGGGCTCCTCGAAACTGATCCCGGTGAAATGGAACGCGATCTTCTCGGTTTCCGGGGGGAGCCGGCGCCGCGCGTCAGGCGGCACTTCGACGCCGTCGACCAGCACCTTGGTAACGTAGGTCGGCGGTTTCCAGGGGTTGCGGGTGCCCTGCGAGGGATCGAGGACGATCAGCCCGGTCATCGAGGGCATCAACAGGCGACCGTCGGCCGTGCGCCAGCCGCAGGGGCTGCTGCCGCCGTTGCATTCGACCAGCCCCTTGTCACCGCGCGATCCGAATACGGTGCTGGTCAGACGGTCGAGGCGGCCATCCGCCACGGCGTGGAGGTCGGCCTGCGAGACCCGAAAGAACCCGTCGTGGGTGGTCATCCAGAAATGGCCGCGGCCGTCGTCGAGAATCTTGAATAGGATATCCTGGAACAGCCCGTGATCGCGGGTCACCGTGCTGAACTGCCCGTCGACCAAGCGGTTCAGCCCGCCGTAGGTGCCGAACCAAAGGGCGCCGGTGTCGTCCTCCAGAATGGCGCGTACCGAGTTGTTGGCCAGGCCGTTGTCGGTCGTGTAGGAGCGAAATTTGCCGTCCGCATAGCTGCTCAGCCCGTGGTCGGTGGCGATCCAGATCGTGCCCTCGCGGTCTTGGTAGAAGGCGCGAATGACTTCGTCGGTCAGACCGTCGGCGGCGGTGTAGTTGGTGAAGCGTTGCCCATCCCAGACGGCGACCCCGGTCTTGGTCCCGACCCAGAGGTTGCCCTCGCGATCTTCCATCAGGGCGCGGATGTAGTCGCCGACCATGCCGTCGCGTTTGGTGAAGACCCGCACGCGATCGTCGCGCAAGCGGCCCAAACCGTAGCGCGTGCCGGCCCAGACGTCACCGTTGGAATGGGCCAGCACCGTGAGGACGAATTCGTTGACCAGGCCGTGCTCGCGATTCCAGCTCTTGACCTTGCCCTCGTGCCAGCGGCTGATGCCGCCGCCTTCGGTGCCCATCCACACGGCACCCTGATTGTCTTCCATCACGCTCCAAACCAGGTTTTTTGGCAACCCGTCCAGCTCGCCCACCACGTAGTACTTGCCATCCTGGTACTGAAAGAACCCGTTGCGGGTCCCGACCCAGAGGGTCTGTTCGGCGTCCTCGGCAATGGAGTAGATGCCGGTTCCGAATTGAGAGTTCGGCCCGGTATATCGCTGGACCCGTCCCTCGCGGTAGCGCGCCAATCCCACTTGGCCGGTGCCCAACCAGATGTTGCCGCCGGAGTCTTCACAGATGGCCTCGATCTGTAGGGACCGCGGCTGACTGGGCACCCATTCGAACCGGTAGGGCGTTTCATCGACCGCACGGTCGCCCGACGGCAGGGGAATCGCCCGCATGAGGCCGCTGACCCGCGTGCTGACCAGGATGGTGCCTTCGCGACTTTGAAAGAGCGCCGAAATGTTCTGGCCCCAAACCTCTTCGTGTGCCTCGAAATGCCGAAGCGTCTCCCCTTCCAAGATGCTGAGCCCCTGATCGGTGCCGATCCAGACCCTGCCCGCATCGTCCGCCAGCAGCGACACGATGTTGTCGGAACCCAGTCCGTCGGCGGTGGTATAGGTGCGGAACCGGTCGCCCTCCATGACGCACAGGCCATCGCTGGTGCCGATCCACAGACGATCGCGCGTGTCGCGCGCCAGGCTCCACAGGTGCAGGCTGGGCAACCCGTGTTCCAGAGTATAGGCCTCGAAGACGCCGTCGCGCAGGCGAACCAAGCCGCTGGCGCGGGTGCCGATCCAGAGGGTGCCGTCGGGGTCCTCCAACAGCACTTCCATGTAGCCGTCTTTGAAGACCGGATTGAACAGGCGATCGTCATACTGATAGAAATTTTCGAAGGTATGGCCGTCGAACCGCGCCAACCCGTTCTGGGTGGCTACCCAAAGGTATCCGGATTTGGCCTGAAGCACATCGTTGACGGTGAGCTGGGGCAGGCCTTGGGCGGCGCCCCAAAGCGTGACGCGATACTGGTTCGGCTCGCGATCGGGGTCGAGTGCGTGAAGGAAAGGCAGTAGCAAAGTCAAGGCGAACAGAGAACGAAAGTGACGCATAGGCAAACGAACCACGGAGAGAACGTGCGTCGCGATGCGCCGACGTCTCTTCCGGCCAGAAAAGGGAGGATATGAGGGTTGCGCCATTGTACACCAGTTTGCGTCGTTTTGCGGCCAGGAGAAATGATCGGCGCGAAAAGGCGATCGCGCCGGGGCCCGGCAGTGCGGAGGTCTCGTTCGTGTCGTCTGTTTCCTAAGATAAAAATCGGTTCGCTTTCTTATTTTCCAAACCTGAAAACTCTGAAAGAGGCGCTAGAATTCCAGTTGGGAAGTGCCCATCCAGCAACGGGGGATGTCGCAACCGTTCCTCCGCCTTGGTTGGGCACCATGTGCAAACCGGTATCGACAGCCAGCTCTCACGTTTCGACCAATCACCGGGCGATGGGAATCTTGCCGAGTCATGCCACCCGATACCCGAGCCCGTGCCCATCCTGAAGGACCGACTTGGCGGTTCCGATTTTTCCATTTCCGGCTGGGCACCGGAACGCCGCCCCCGAAGGTCACGCAGTGCCTCGGCGCAGCGCCCCCACCGTTCGGGATCCACCTCCGGCGCGACCCTCGCAAAAAAGTTTAGACTACCGTTCGAAACGGCGCGTCAGAGGGGGTGGAAAGGGGAAAAGAACCCATGGAGCACTTACTCGACACGGAATTGGTGAAACGCGCCCAGAAGGGTGAAGGTCGGGCGTTCGACGTGTTGGTCGAACGGTATCAGGCCAAGATCACCCGTCTGGTCTACCGATACGTGCACGATACCGATACCGCCTTGGACCTGGTCCAAGACATTTTTTTCAAAACATTTCGCAATTTGATTCATTTCAAGGGCGAATCCCAGTTCTCCAGTTGGATCTACCGGATCGCCATCAACGATTGCATCGATTACAAAAGACGCCTGAAAGTTCGCAAGGAGCAGTCGCTCCAGGTCATCCAGGATCGCGGCTACGACGTGGCCGATCACCGGGCCGAAGCGGACGTGGAAGGCATTTACGCTGCCAAGGATCAGCGCGCCTGGGTCGAAGAGGCCGTGCGCGACCTACCGCCCAACCAGCAATCGGTCGTGGTCATGAAAATCTATCAAGACATGACCTTCGACCAGATCTCGGAGATTCTCGACGAGCCGGTCAGCACCATCAAGAGCCGGCTGTACAAGGCATTGAGCAATTTGGGCAGCGTCATGAGGAGAAAACAAGTGATTGAAGAAGGGGGCTTATCGTGAGGCATCTCTCCGAAGAAGAATTGATCGACGTCCTGATGGGGGAACCCCGAGACGACGAACGGGCGCAACACCTGGCCGAGTGCCCACCCTGCCAAGAACGGTTCCGCTTGATTTCCGATGGATTGAAAGTGGCCAAGGCCGCCGAACCCATCATCCCGGCCATGCCCAAACGCCACATCTCGTTTGCCCGCTTCAAGCACCGGGCGCTGATTCGGCGCACGGCCGCACTCGGCGCGGCGGCAATGTTGGTGCTCTCCTTGCTCGGTTTCCAGTTGAAATTCGATGCACAGGGTTTTTCCATGGGATTCGCGTTGTTCGGCACGAAGGCCAACAACCAGGAACAGCGCATCGCGGCCTTGGAGGAGCGGCTCCTGGAAGCCATCGAGCTCAATGCCCAACTGACCCAACGCGAGGTGGATCGCCGATTTGACGCGGTGTACGAGGAGCGCGACGAAAACCTGGGGGTCTTCACCGAGGCCCTGACCGACAAGATGAAGGAATTCGAGCTTAAAAACGCGGAATACCTTGTCACACTTCGAGAAGACTTGATGCGCGAAGCTCGCAAAAACGAATTAAGGACTCGTCAATGATCGTCATGAATCCCTCCACCTTCGCTCTTTTCTTTCTGTTGCTGCCTCCCTTCGACGCGAATAACCGCGAATTGACCATCTGGGAGGAGATCGCCGGAGTCGAGGTTCTGGTGAAAAAGCGCATCAACGAACAGGGCACCCGATTCGGCGTCTTCACCTCAGATCCGGTACGCGGCTATTACCTCGACCAAAACGGCGTGTTGGTGCTGATTCCGGTGCGGTACCGCAGCCAGGCGGCCCAACCGGTCGGCGACAACGCCACCGCGATCGAAGGTCAGGCCCAGACCATCTCGCTCAACCGAAACGAAGTCAACCGGCGCATGCGGGCCTGGCGGGAAAAGCTGCAGCGAGAGGACCTGCTGCGCGAAGCCGATTTCGAGAAGATCGTCACGCAACTTCGCGACAGCATCCCCGAGTTCATCGGCCAACTGACCCAATTGTCAGCGGAGGAGAAGCTGATCCTGGTCATCGAGGAGCGCGAACCGGCCTGGTACTTCGCGGGGTTGAACGTACGTCACGACAGTTCGCGCAAATTGGTCACGCTGAGCGTGAACAAGAGCGACGTGGCCAACGTGTCGGCCAAGGAAACGGAATTTCCCGGCGATTGGATCAACAAGGTCAAGCGCATCAACAATCAGCGCGACCCCAGCAGCATCCTCCCTTGAGGCGATCTCGATTTCGGTAAGGCCGATGGCCGGGTCGCCGAAATCGAGAGAAGCGTCCAAACCAGGGCGAGGACCACGAATCGGAGCTCGGGGATCGCACCATCGGCCGTCCGCGCTCGGGCGGGAAACCCGAGCCGTCTCCACCCTTCCGCTCAACTCACGGGCGTCGGGGTCGGCGAAGCGAAACGCGCCTCGATATCCTCGCGGTCGATGATCAAATCCCAGAGATGGGCCGCCGATTCGGGAATCGGCGCCATCAGCTTGAACCCCTCGCGCAGGTAGAAACAGGTGGCGTCCACGTTCTTCTTGTGCACGTTGAGCCGGACACAGTTGACGTTCGGGAAGTGCAGGATGCCGCGCAGAAACGCGCGTAGCGCCCAGCGGCCCACGCCCCTCCCCTGGTACTGCTGGTCCACCTGAAACCCGAAGAACCCGGCGGCACCGGTTTCTTCCAAGGTGTAGCAGAACATGCCCACCGGCTCCTCGCCCATGCGAATCACCACGGTCTGAGGCCGGATTCCATCGGAAAAGACCTGTTCGCGCAGGAGCTCTTCCGGCCTGGGCACGTACCGACGCTGGGCTGGGGGTAGTTCCAACTGGTGCATCTTCTGCCAGAGCGAAGGATTGGCGGGCACCACGTTGAGCCGGGCATCGTCCTGCGAGGCGGTCTCGGGTTCGGCGGTATCGGTGCGCTCGAGCCAGGCGTACTTCAGGGAGAACACGGCCAATATCTGGTGACACCAGCCTTGGAGCCAAGGCGTTTGCGTTTGGTGGTCCTCCGCTGCGAGCCGTCTCAGCTCGGCCATCATCTCCTTCCGCGGCAGGCACAGGACGGCCAGGGCCGCTTCGGCGAAGTCGTGTACCAACTGAAGGGTTTCCTTCTCGTACGCGCGCATGCGCACCACGCTCAGAAAGCGGGCGTCCGGGCGGATCGGTTTCTTGGTTCCGTCGAGCAAGGCGCGATCCTCTTCCACCGACCCGGGAAACTGCGCCAACGCCGTGTCCACGTGCTGAACAAGCAGGTGCAACGACAGAATTTCGTGCTTCAGGGAACGCGGTTTCCCTTCGCGATCGCTCTGGTACACGCTTTGATCCAGAGTGGCGGACACGACCATGCGCAGCTCGGTCAGGCAGGTTTCCATCGAATCCCAGGAGTCGGTCGAGACGATGAAATCTTTTGAGTCGGCGCCCTTCCAATGCGCCAGCCTCAATTTGATCGTGGGATCGCGCGGGTCCGGCACCAGTTTGATGCGGGCGTCGCGGCGGTCGCTCGCGCGATCGAGGAAGCCGTAGTTGACGAAGAAACGACCGTTGGACTTGGCGCCGTAGGTGACACACAGTTCGCTGCCGGCAGCCAAATCGTGATTCAGTTGAAGCACGAACCCATTCTCGGCCGAGGCGAAGTGTCGCTTGCAATCGTACCCCTGGCGGTGGTTGTACATGTCGAGCAACGGCACCAACGCGGGAATGCAGTCGTCCTCTTCGCCGGGAACCCCGAAACAGCGGGTGTTCACCACGGTCATGGCCCACGTGAACGCCGAAAGTGCGTGACGGGAGAAGCCGGGCACGGCTTCGCAAAGCGAGCGGTAATCGGTCTCGATGATCCGGCGCCGCTCGTGAACCATGTCGAGGCAATAGGAACCCTTGAGACAGGTGAGCAACCGGTCGTTGAAAAAAATCGGACAATCGTCGAAGTCGGCGGGCAGGGTCCGTAAATACGGCAGCCAGAAGGAACGCGGATTCTCCATTTCCTGAAGCAGAAACGCGGCGAGCACACATTGTCCGGAGATCAAGCTCACTCGCGATCGGTGAATCGCCCGACCGATATCGGAGGCGTCGGCCGTATCGCGACACATCATGACTTGCCGGGGAATGAACAGGGCTTCGTTTCCGCGCGAAAATGGCTTGGCGGCAATCACTCCGCGGTTTCCAGGCGCAAATTCGACGACACGCTGATCGGGAAAGCGCGCGCCATGCTGGAGGAGCCAATGAATCAGGGCATCGTGTTCGTTCATCATTCGAATCGGCATCGCATTCATCGGGTTCCTCGCCAAGGGTGGTTTCGAAAGGGCCGCGACCCAACACAGGTCCGCGAAACACATGATAGCGAGAAACTATGTAAAGAATATGGAGGTCCCACGGTAGAACGCAAATTCGCGTAAAGATCGGAGGTGGCGGATTTGATCGGGGTGGGGTTTGGGTCGATCTTTTTTATTTTTACCACTGAGTCCACGGAGTTCCCAGAGAAGCAGGAAAGGGCTCGGTTCCCCTGCGTTACAGAACCCCCATTCCGAAAAGTACGACAGAGCAAAACAACTTGGGGCCACCCTACCGACTGGGCCGATATGGCGAAGGCTGTCGACTTCACCGTTCCGAGAGGAGACCGAGGGAAACGCAGTCGCCATAGACCGAGATGAAACCTTGACGGAATATCATCTAGGTCATGCGTCGCAGAGCTTGCTCTGGGTCACACCTAAAGCTTGAATATATAGTCTAAAAAACCGACACTCAGTGTGGCCGAAAGCGCTTTGAACAAGATTGACCTGGCGCGCTGCACGGGCCTGAAACCTACTCCAAAGGTATCCCTTTCGAAAAAGCGAGAATCTGAAAGCAGTTCAGTTTCGATCTGTATCTACCCCGAAACCCTCTGGCCTACTTCAACCTCGGTGGGCTCGGAATCTATCGCCTCAGAGCCTCGGACTCAACTGCAGCGAAGACTTTCTCAAACCTCCGTGTCCTCCGTGGACTCTCTTGAAACAAAGTTGCTCGGAGTGCCCGAATGCCTAGAGATTCGTCGTGCCAGGTAGGTTGGGCCGCTGGCCCGACACATCGAAGCGATCCGCGCTTCGAAAGATCGAGTCGTAAAAGAGCGCAGCAGATAAGTCGTGCCTCCGATCTCTCGATGGCGCAAAATATTTCTACCAAGTCGCTTCGATTGGTTGAGCAAGCTGCCATACCGGCCGTGCTCAACCTACAGGCTTTACACCTCTATTGCACGTACGGGCTCTCCGAGTCGGCTCGCATCGCGTTGTTTCTTTCTCGAAATCGAGCGGGTATTCCCGCTGGTCCGGGGCTCTTATGTAACAAACTCTGTAAAGCTCGAAGATAAAGATAAAAACCTAAAAAGGCGGATGTGCAGGGAGTTCGTCGAAAAATGTCGGCCCGGCGGGCCAACTTACTGCAACGACGCCCCTCTCACAAATGCGGGAACTCCCAAACGATTCGCTTCGATTAGTTACCCACCTGAAACCCGGGCCCCCGGCCTGGGCAACGACTCAGTGGTAAAAAAAATCGCCCCCACAAGCCCCGACCAAACCGCGACGCAACCTCCACCACCCACAAAAAATGGCGGGCGGCGCCGAAGCGCCTGCCCGCCGAAAAACCGGTCAAGACGGAATGTCCGGACCGCTCGAGGTGCTACTCAACACTGATGACCGGGTTCGCCAGCAGGAAGGGATTCTGGCTGCCGGGTCGAGAACCGCGCAGGGCCGTCACACTGATGGGACCGGTGGCCTCCAGGCGAATCACGGCGTTGCCGGCATCGGGGAATTGGCGCGACAAGTCAACCAGCGATTTGGCGAGCACGCCCAGGTCTTCGACCAGCACCGCGGTTTCGCGGGACTGATCCACGTCGCCGATCACGGTGGCGCTGACGGTTACGGGTACGGTGCCCGTGTTCACCATGGCGATGCCGTCGAAGATGAGGTCGGCCTCACCCAGGTGAATCAGGAAACCCCGACCCTTGATCGTGGTTTCCGACACGTGGGCGCTGACCCCGTGGGCACCGGCCACGCGGTAGGCCGCCGATACCTTGGCCGCGGTGGCACCGGTGACGGCGATGTGGCTGGGCTCGCCGTCGTTGGCGATCAGACTGGGGCGGATCACGCTGCGCGACTCCGCCGGGATGCCGATCTCTTGTTCGCCGATAACCGTGCCCGCCGGATCGTAGACCTTCAGCGTGTAGGACAGGTCGGCGGTCGAGGGATTGGTGAGGTACAGGGACGTTTCGAAACCGCCGCCGTCGCGGGTGACGTGGGGGATCCAACGCGCGTTTTCGTTGCCGGTGGAACCACCGCCGGCGTCATCGGAAATCAGCTTCTGGCGATAGTTGAGCACCACGCAACGCATGCGGTTGACCTGTTCGAGCGTGAACTCGGTCATGCAGGTCTCGGGCATGTAGTTCATGTAGTTGCGAACCGGTTCCTCGGCATCGCAGGAGGTGCGGGCGGCACAACTGCTCACATCCAGATCGGGCACCGGATGGGGATTGGTGTCGCAGATCAGGTCGCCGGTCTTGTTGCAGTCTCCGGTGATGCAGGGTTCGCCTTCCTCCATGCCGAAAAAGGTGTGTTCGAGGCCCAGGTAATGGCCCATCTCGTGGGTGGCCACGTGGTGCGATTCACCGGTGGCATCGTCGCGACCCATCAGGTCGTAGGCCACCACCATGCCTTCGAAAGCGGGCTCGGCCCAGGGTTCCCAGGGCATTTGGTAGACCACGCCGCCGGCACCCTCGCCCGCACTGGTGTACAGGTTCACGTAACGCTCGGGATCCCATTGAAGGGCCGCGCCGTATTGTTCCAGCTCACCGTCGAAATAGGCGTCGTTTTCCACGTAGACGATGCCCGAGCTCGGGTTCCCGCTGGGATCCCGATCCGCCAGGACGAACTGAATGCCGCCGTCATTGCCCGCGGCGCCGCTGGTCCCCTCGATGGCGCGAAAGTCCTCGTTGAGGATGCGCACCGCGTCGCGCACGGTTTGCTCACTGAGTTTGCCGGTGCCGTCCGCCTTGTGAATGACGTGAATGACCAGCTTCAAGGTGAAAATGTCGTCGACCCGATAGGCGTCGCTGATGATGGTTCCGTTTCCGTCGCAATCGGAAGGAACCTTGGATACGAATTCGGCCCGGCGCGTTTTGGTGCCGCAACCGCGGCGTTCACCGGGACCCGCCCATGCGGAAACACTGAACAACAGCGCCGCGACCAGCAAGAGCACTCGGTTTGTGGCGATGGAACTGGGTTGAATGAATGGGATCAATGGAAACTCCTTGTGCGTAGATGTGCAGTTCAAGCAGGTCCTTCCGTCCGTCGGCGCACCGATGCCCATGTACGGCGTCCCTCGAGACCTCCGCACCGCAATCATGTGACGTCTTCTTCCGGCGAAATCGAGTATTTTTTAAACAATTATCAGGTTTAACATACGCCTTTCAAACGTCTCCCCTGCTTCTTATCGATCCTTTACGCGGTGCCCGCGGTTCCCCCCGACACATGGTCCGCTTTTTTGGGGATTTGCGATAGATCCCACGCGCGACCGGCATCCCTGGCGCCGTTCCTCCGCCGATTTTGTTATGATTCGAGCCAAGAAGCATTGCAAAAACCGGTGGAGATCCTTCACTTCCACCAAGGCGCGAACGAGCGAGGACGGCCGCCATGTTGACGATCGATTCCAGCGACGCAGATCCCCTAATTCCCGACTCCGAATACCGCCACATGTTGGAAGCCGTCGACGGCGCACGCCTCAAACGATGGCTCGAAACCGTGGCCGTGCCCCGCCATTTCACGATGGAACCGGAGGCCAACCGGCGCATCGGCGACTGGCTGTTCGATCAATTGAAGCGAATGGGCTACGACGTGGCGTTCCAGGGAGACTATCGAAACGTGGTGGCCCTTCCCGCACAACCGTTCGACTGTCCGCTGGTGATGGTGGGCGCCCACTACGACAGCGTGCCCTATTGTCCGGGCGCCGACGACAACGGCAGCGCCGTGGTGGCCCTGCTCGAATGTGCCAGGATCCTTTCCCTCGCGAGTCGGCCACAGCCGGTCGGATTTCTTCTGTTCAATTGCGAAGAGGACGGACTGCTGGGTAGCACCGATTTCGTGAAGCACTACCAGAAAGGCGATCCCTACACGATCGGCGGGATCCAGGTGCTCGAAATGCTTGGCTACTGCGATCATCGACCCGGATCGCAACAGGTGCCGCCCGGTCTGCCGATCCCGGTGCCGATCTCCGACACCGGTAATTTTTTGGCGATTCTCAGCAATCGCCACTCCAACGCCCACAACGATCGCCTGATGCGCCTGGCCAAAACCTACGTGCCGGAATACGAAGTCCTGGGTTTGAAAGTGTTGATGGGCGTCGAACAGTTCTTCCCGGTACTCCATCGCAGCGATCACTCGCCGTTTTGGAAAAAATCGATACCCGCCATGATGTGGACGGACACGGCCGAGTTTCGCAACCCGCATTACCACCGCAGCAGCGACGTGGTCGACACGGTGGATTTCGCGTTTCTTCGGTGGGCCACCCAGTTGCTGGTGTTGGCGGTGTGCGACATGGCCCGCGAATTCCGGATGCATCATTGAGCCGCTTGGCAGAAATTTGATTGGCGGTGACTTCGGGTTTTTACCACCGAGTCGCCGCCCAGGCCGGGGGCCGGATTGCCGGTGGTCGGAATGCCGAACCACCGGCACACCGGCCACCGGGTTTCAAGTGGGTAACTAATCGAAACCAATCGCTTGGGAGTTCCTGCATTCACGAGAGGGGCGTCGTGCACGACGCACATTAATTAGGTTGGAACTCCTCGCATGGATTACTTCGATAAGTTCATCCGGCGGGCTTATCGCCCTTGATGCCCCTACCGGGCGCGACAAATCTCTCGGCATTCGGGCACTCCGAACGGAACTTGCTCCATCAGAGACTTTAAACTTTATCTTTGAGCTTTATAGAGTTTGTTACATAAGAGCCGCGAACCAGCGGGCATACACAGTTCGATTTCGAGAAAGAAACACTATATATGGTTTCTGGCGAAGGGCAATGGGTCATTCATCCGAAAAACTTAGCAGGAACCCATGAACATCGGAAAGCAGGAAAGGACCGGAATTGGTACACATCATGGTCCTGTTTTTCCTGGTTTCGTTCATTCCTGCCTTCCTGATCAAGATTTAACGACGGCAAGACCCAGGTCAGGTAAAAAACAACACTTTTTTTCAAGAGCGGTCACGCCAAAAGCATTTTTTTGAGCGTGGCCTTACCGTCCACGTGGACGTCACTCTTCGGTGAATCCATCAGGAAGCCAGGAACATCCGAAGCCAGGAAATTGACGGGGTCGATCGTTCGAAGCCGACGACCAACGCCGACAAGGCGCCATCCTCTAGATCTTCTTCCCGGTTTCCTTCCTTCATGGGTTTCTGATTTATTTCACGGAAGCTCCGGGTGCCTACCCAGAGACCAATTTCCGCGATCGAAGCTCGGTTGACAGGTGAGACACTTCGGATGAGCAAGCGCTCCAAACGGCCGCTCTTTGATCGGTTCGGGAGAATCTCTGGGACGCCGACGATTTTTAAACGTCTGATCGAATTGCTTCGATGGGTTGATCAGGTTCCTCCCGCCAGGATGAAGCCTGAACGCAGCCAACGAGAGCGCCGCTCTCCATCATGTTGGAAAAAACTGCAAATAAAACGAATAATCCCATTGAAAATAACCACTTACCTATAGAGGTGCGACCTGGGACACACTGCGTCCCACACCACTTGCGGCCCCACCAACCTAAGACTATAATGCTAAGAATACCTATTCCTTTGGAACTTTTTCCTTAAACCGTTCTCCGCCCGAGGTGTTGCGCCGGTTTCGGCTGCCCGGGCACTATGTTATGGCGCGCTCGCGCTGGAAAAAGAGGTCGTTCTATGACCGCGTTGCAGCACAATGTTTCCGACGTCTATTGGAAATCACCCGGAAACGACATCGAGATTTTGACGCTTTCGGTTCAGGAAGAGATCTCGGAACTCTACCAAATCCAAACGCAAATCGTCAGCGACAACCCGGGCCTGGCCTTTTCGGACATGCTCTACAGCGAAGCGAAAATCGAGCTGATGTGCGGCGACGAACTCACCGACACCCGTTACTTCGGCGGCATCATCACGCGCTTCGGTCAGGCTCGCACCCGTTTCGGTCAACACGACCCCAGCGACAAGAAGACCTATGTGTACCACGTGGAAATCCATCCCAAACTCTGGCTGCTCACCCGCCAGACGCGATCGCGGGTCTACCAGCAGGTCTCGGCCGAGGACATCACCAAGGAGATCCTGGGTGAATTCGGCATCGCCAACCGCTGGACCCTCGGCGCCAGCCCCTCGATCCGCGACTATTGCGTGCAATACCAGGAAACGGATTTCGCCTTCATCTCGCGCCTGCTGGAAGAGGAAGGGATTTGCTTCTTTTTCGACCAGGAACGCGGCGAAGTGCTGTTCACCAACAAGATGTCCGGCCATCCCGGCTGTAAACCCACGGCCCAGGCCCGCTACGACGAGGACACGTCGCCACACATGAAGTTCGGCAAGGACGAGTGCATCACGGATTTCACCTACGAACAAACCGTTAGCACCGGCTGCTTCGAGGTCCAACACTATAATTATGAAACCGCGCAGCTCGACCTGAAGGTGAAGCAAAAGGACAAGAGGAAACCGCTCTACACGAACCTGGAGCACTACGACCACACGCGCAACTATCGCGACAGCGGCGAGGGCAAGACCTACGCGACCCTCGCCAAGGAAGAATCGGCCGCCACCGCCCGCCGCGCCCACGGCAGCGCCAACTGTCGCTCCTTCGCGGCCGGCCACACGATCACGATCACCGATCACTTCCACGACGACTTCAACGCCAAGTGGCTGCTCACGTCCTGCTCGATCAGCCTGGAACAGGGCCAATACGCCTGTGCGTTCACGGCCATGCCCTGCGACATCCCCTTCCGGCCGCCGCGCAAGACACCCTGGCCGCGCGTCTACGGCACCCAAACCGCCGTCGTCACCGGCCCCTCGGGCTCCAAGGTCTACCTGGACCAGCTCGGTCGCTGCAAATTGCAGTTCCACTGGGATCGCGAGGGCCAGAAGAACGATCGCTCGTCCATGTGGGTGCGCGTCTCCAACGGCTACGCCGGCCCCGACTACGGCATTCAGTGGATTCCGCGGGTCGGTCACGAGGTCATCGTCACCTTCCTCGAAGGCAACCCCGATCTCCCCCTGGTCACCGGCCGCGTGTACCACGACGCCAACCCGCCGCCCCTGGGCCCGTCCAACAAGTGGCAGAACATCATCAAGACCATCAAGGACAACCACATCATGTTCGACGACAAGGACGGCGCCGAATTGATCGACGTGCGGGCCCATCGCGACATGAACACCCTCGTGGAAGCCAACGACACCCAGACCGTCGGCGATAACCGCACCATCTCCGTCGGCAAGAACCACAAGGAGACGATCGGCAAGGACATGATCATCACGGTCGAAGGCAACCTGCAGGAGAAGGTGGTCAAGGATTACCAGGAAACGGTGACGGAAAACTACAAGATCTCGGTCGGCAAGAAAATGGAGACGACGGTCGGTTCGGACTACAACCTGAACGTGGGCAAGAACCAGACGGTCGTCATCCAGAAGGACGCCAACCTGGAAGTGAAGAAGAACCTGACCGCGACCATTGAGAAGGACATCTCGATCAGCGGGAAAAAGAACTACACCATGGACATCAAGGACAAAGCGGTCGTCTCGGTGGGCAAGGACATTACGGTTACGGGCAAGAAAAAAGCAACCATCGACATCGCCGACCAACTCACCGTCAAGGTGGGCTCGGCCAAGATGGTGATGAAAAAGAACGGGGACATCCAAATCACGGGAAAGAAGATCACGGTCAAAGGATCCGGCGACGTGGTGATCAAGGGCTCGAAAATCGGCATGAATTGAGGGCTTCCGGGCTCGTGAATCGGGGTCATATGTATCGCATTCGAAATCAATCGACCGCCGGCGGCGGATCGCACCTGGCCAGGCATGGGGCCAAGCGGCGAAAGGGGTGCCGATGAAACTGGTCAACCACACCCCGTTTGCGGCGGAGCGCACGGTCTACCAGGATCCGGAAGGTCGCGATCAACTGTTGGTGCTGCTCAAGGCCACCTTCGACGTGGGCGAGGACGGCACCTTGGGTCCCGCCGAGGAGCAACCGCCCCCGCGGTCGAGCGACACGTACCGCGACGAGGTGGGTACCTCCAGCATCCTCTGGGAAAACGAGATGGGCCCCGCCAAGCCGGCCACCGACATCGTCATGGTGGGCACGGCCCAAGCGCCGGGCGGCCGGGCCGTCAGCCAGTTGGGCGTCAGCTTGAAGGTCGGCGCATTGGAGAAAACGGTCATGGTGACCGGCGAGCGCATCTGGGAGGACGCACTCACCGGTGCCAAACCCTCGGCACCGCGTTTCTTCACCCAAATGCCGCTGATCTACGAGTTGGCCTACGGCGGCAAGGACGCCAGCGCCGAGCGCCAGGACCATTGGGAACGCGAGCCGCGCAACCCGGTAGGCCGCGGCTTTCGGGCCAAACGCTCGGCCCAACCGATCGAGGGCACGCCGCTACCCTGCATCGAAGATCCCAGCGCGATGGTTCGCCGCATCAGCGACCGCCCGGCACCGGCCGGCTTCGGCTTCCTGGCCCGCGATTGGCAACCGCGCCTGAGTTTCGCGGGAACCTACGACGAGGCCTGGCAGACCGAGCGTGCGCCCCTGCTGCCCCGCGATTTCGACCCGCGTTTCCACAATGCCGCCCATCCGGACCTGATCGCGCCGGGCCATCTGCGCGGCGTCGAACCGGTCGAGGCGATCCACGTCTCGGAATCCGGCCACCCCTGGCGCTTCGCCCTGCCCGGTTTGCGCGTGGGTGCGCGCGTCAAGATCGGCCACGTCGAAGAACAACTGATTCCACCCTTGGATACCGTGATCATCGATGCCGACAACCGCCAGGTCACCCAGATTTGGCGGGGTGTCCACGACGTCCACGACCGTCTGTTCCACGTCAAGGAAATCCAGATCGAAACGACCTGAGTCGGAGCCAGCATGAGCAGTACAGTGACGATCCACCATCTGAGATCCACCGATCCGGCCCGACAGGTCTGCGTCAGCGGCATCGGCCTCCTGACCCCGATCGGGTTGCATGCGCCGCAGTGTTTCGCCTCGATGCGCGCCGGGATCGCACGATTCGAAGAAACGGAGAATTACTACTGCCAGGCCTCGGACGAAGAACTCGCCGAATCGCAGCCGTTGGTGTGGTCGCGGGTGCAGACGCTGGCCGCCGAACCGGGTCCGCAACGGATCGCCGCGCTGGCCGCCGAAGCCGTCTCGGACTTGCTGGACCGCACGCCCCTACGCCGTCGCGATCTGGACCGATTGGCGTGCATCCCCGTGCTCCCACGTCCCCTGGGGCGCGATCTGCTGCAGGACATCGAAGCCCGGACCGGCATCGCGATGCGCCCCGGTTCCGGTGCGATTCACGAAACCGAGGCCGGGTTTCCCCTGGCGGTGGAACAGGCCTGTACGGCCATTCTGGAAGGCGCGATCGATGCCTGTGTGGTCGTTGCAGCCGATTCGTTTCTCGAATCCGGCCTGCTGGACCAGCTCGATGCGAGCGGCCATTTGAAATCGGCGCGCAACCTGGACGGGTTCATTCCCGGCGAGGGTGCGGCGGCGATCATGCTGGAGACCCGGGCCCGAGCCGAAGCGCGCATGACCGGCGCGATGGCCGTCATCGAAGCGGTGGCCTCCGGGCTGGAACCGGAGCCGCCCGGCTCACCGAACCCGACCTCGGGCGACGGACTGGTCGAGATCCTGAACCAGTTGAACGAAGAGTTGGAGGACCTGGCCCTGCCGGAATGGGCGATCGTCACCCTGAACGGCACCTCCCGCCCGGCGCGCGAATGGGGCGCGGTGCTCAGCCGCATGCTGCCCAGCCTTCAGTTGGGCGAAATCTGGTATCCGACCGAAAGCCTCGGTCACTGCGGCGTGGCCGCGGCGGCGATCGGATTCGCGCTGGCCGCCTACGCCATGCGGGAAAAGCAGGCGCCCCACCCCTCCGGCCTCCTGGCCGCCCTGGGTTCGGATGCCCGACGCGGCGTCCTGATCTTTTCCCGAGCTCACGCGTCACCCGCCACCTAATCCCCTGTCAAGGAGTTGCATCATGCCCGTCACCGTCGGCGCCAATTTTCGAACCGTGGTCCACAAGTCCAGCAACGGCATCACCATGGCCTTTCCCGACGTGTGCCTGACGCCGGCACCACCGTCACCGCCGGTTCCGATCCCCTACCCCAACATGGCCATGTCTTCCGACAGCGCCAAGACCGCCAAAAAGGTCAAGGCCGACGGTTGCGCCATTTGCGTGGAGAGTTCGAATTTCAAGCGCAGCACCGGTGACGAGCCAGGCGTCAACAAGGGTGTGGCCTCCGGAACGGTGATGGACAAGGCTGAATTCATCACCTACTCCTTCGACGTGAAGGCGGAAGGGAAAGGCGTGTCGCGCGCCTTCGACCTGATGCTCCACAACAGCAAGAACACCCCACCCTTTCCGTTGATCCAGCCGCCGCTGATCACCATCCCGCTCTTCCCCGACCCGCCGGAAACGCCGAAAGAATGGGCGCCCGTCAAGATCGACGTCGAGTAATAAAGCTCCCAACCCTATCGCTATCTGCACCTTTCCGATGATTGAGGAACCCAATCATGGCCGTTATCAAGCAATATGTGAATCTTCCCTCGGGTGTCACCAACGTTCACGGCAATACCCGCACCCTCAAGCTCCAGCCGAACAACATCCCCAACGTGAGTGCGGGCGATCGGGTGGAGTGGTGGGTCGAGCCGATTGGCGCGAACAACACCAACGAGATCTATCTCTCGTTGACCCAACGGGCACGGGTCCGCCACGCGGAAACGGTGCGGGCGGCCTCGGGCTTTTTCGAGAACGACGTGATCCTGCCGCACGTCGGCGGCGACAAATGGGTGGTCAAGGCCGCCAAGAAGGGCGACCGTGCCAATTTCGTCAGCACCGATACCTTCGAGACCTGGCGCCGGATCTATTACACGGTCTACTACGTGGGCAACGCCTCGCTGAATTTCTTCAATTCGATCGAGGCCGATTTCGTCAACGCCTTCAAGCCGGGGTTCATCGAATTGGTCAACACCAGCAAGACCGCCTCGCTGACGGTGGTGGCCCGGGTCGACGGCACCATCGTGCGGTCGCCGGCCCTGTCCTTCCCGTTCATGGCGGGACCCCCCAACGGCATCATCAACCTGGCGCCCTCGGGGACCGGGACCCTGACCAACAAACCCTTCAACGTGGCCCTGCTGGTGGCGCCCAACATCTTCAGCACTTCGCCCCAGCCGCGCCAACAGTTGGGCGTGACCGCGGTGACGGGTTCGACGGTCTACCACCACCTGATGTACACGGATCCGGCCAACGCCACGGCCTGGATCACCCAGGGCCAGGTGCGCTGGCCCGGCAAGCCCTGGACCAACGTGATTCCGCGGTTCAGCCTACCCACCAATACCAACCACAACAGCGTGGTGCGTTGGGACTTCAATGCGGTGCCCGGCCTGACCACCCACCTCGCCACGGCCGGCAACACCTTCGACATGCGCTGGACCGTGGTCAAGGAACACCGCATCATGGGGTACAGCTTCTGCAATTTCTGTCTGGTTCGCACCATCGACGGCACGACCGAGGTCCTGCAGACCTTCACCCACGAGGTCGGCCATGGCGTGGGCATGGCCGTGCAGAAGGAATCGCGCTGGAATGCGGCGGGCGCTTCGCTGTCGGACGAGCACAACCCCAACTGGCACACCGATGTCTACGGCGGCCGCGGGAATCACTGTAGTACCAACGCCGTATTGGGACCGGGTCCCCCGGGGCTCACCTCCGGCCAAGCCTACCGCTACGGCGGCGCGGGCAAGCTGTGCACCATGTTCTACCGCGGCGACGCGAACGTGGAAGCCAAGGGCAAGTTCTGCACGAGCCATTGCGAGCCGCGCATGAAACGCGTCAAACTGGACACCGCAACCATGAACTCCCGGTTCTGGAACTATTTCGGATAGGACGTCACCATGTGGTTTGAAGAGCCCCTGATATTCGATTACAACGAGATGCCCACCTCGCCGAAGTTCGAGCCCGGCAAGGACCTGATTCGGCTTTCGGCCTCGCGCATCACCTACAGCGACGGTGTGGCGCGGTTCGACGTCCACTTGACCGCGATGCTGCCCGGCCACATCGCCGATCGCTACCACACCTTGGCCGAAGCCTTCGTCCTGGTCCTCAGCGATCCGGCCCAGCGCCGCAGCCTCACCTGCCGCACGGTCAACGACTTCGTGCGCTACCCGCCGGGAACACAACCGGACCACAACCTGCGCGCCGAACCCCCATTTCCGCCCCACCCGCTGGACGAAAAGCCCCAGGGCGGGTTCCAGGGTTGTTGGATCAACACCACCCTTTCCTGCCGGACCCCCTACCCCACCCGCTCGCCGAGCCTCTTCGTTCACGCGGTGCTGGAATTGGCGACCTCCAACGTGGTGGGCCTCGACCTGGTGGGTTTGCAACCGGTCATTTACTAAGTGCCAAGGAATCGATTATGTACGGCAACACCATCGAACTCGGACGTCAGTCGGCCTCGCCCGTGCTCAGTAAACCGGGCCTGGCGATCGCGCTTCCCAACAACCCCTTCCGCCGCACCGGCGGGCCACGCCCCATCCTTTACGGATGCCTGCGCGAGCCCAAGGCGACGGCACCTCCGCAACGGCGCAAGCTGCTCGACGGCCTGTTCCTGACGGCGGTGGAGATCCAAGACCAAAGCCCCAGCAGCCGCAACCTGTTCGAGCGCAAGGCGGTATTCGACGACGACATCCAGGATTACGGCACCGATTGGGGCGCCTGGTTCCACCTGGACCTGCAGGAATGGCTGCAAATCGCGGCGCCCACCTATGCCTTCATGCTGCATGCCTCGTCGCGGCAGTTCGTGTCCAACGTGATCTACGTCCGTTTCGAAGCCTGAATCTACCGAGGAATTGCATGCCATTGGACATCGTGTACTCCATCATCGTGGTGAGCTGCGAGAACCTGAACCTGACGGTGCGTTGCCTTGAATCGCTGCGCGCCACCCTGCCTTTCGAGGGCACCGAAATCCTGATGGTGGACAACGGATCCCACGACGGGACGCGCGGGTACCTGAAGGAAATGGCGGAGCGGGACACGCGCATCCGGGTCATGCCGCGGGTGAACAACGACGGCTGGTGTGTGGCCGCCAACCAGGGACTCGCCGCCGCACGAGGCCGCTACCTGGTTTTGCTGAACAACGACGTGATGGTGTCGGAGGGGTGGCTGGGCGGCCTGCGGGCCTGCATGGACCAGGCGCCCGACGTCGTCGGCAGCCTGGGTCCGGTGGGCCTGGCCGGGCCCCTGAGCAACTCGGTCGGCGGACTGCAGGCGGTCGAGGGTCCCAACCACCCGGATGCGGCAACGCTGAACGCCCACGCGGCCGAGTTCCGACGACAAAACGAACGGCGATGGGAGCGGGCCTGGTTCCTCTCGGGTTTCTGCCTCATGTTCGCGCGGGCCTGCTACGAAGACATCGGCGGATTGGACGAGCGTTTCAGTCCGGGCGGCTTCGACGACAACGATCTGGTCCTGCGTGCCGAAGAGGCGGGCTGGTCCTGCGTGGTGGCCGGTGACGTGTACGTGCACCACGAGGGCGGCGCCACCTTCCGCCGGACACACCCGGAGATGCGTTTCGGCCTCCGCAACCGAGCCCGGTTCTCGGAAAAGTGGCGCGAGGCCAGGTCCGGCAGGCGCAAGCTGGTGGCCGCCTACCGCATCAAGGACGCACGCGACACCATCGAGGAGAGCCTGAACGCCACCGCCCGCTTCGCCGACCACATCGTGGTGCTCGACGACGGCTCCACCGACGGCACCGGCGACATGGTGCGGAACCACCCGGCGGTCACGCGGTACGTCTTCCAGGATCTGCCGTTCGACGAACGCAGGGACCGCAACAAGATCCTCGAGATGGCCGGCGAACTGAATCCCGACTGGGTGATCTCGATCGACGCCGACGAAGTGTTCGAGATGAATCGCGACCGCGCCCAGAGATTGATGCACCTGAACAACCCGCACATCAAGGTCTTGGGTTTCCACTGGTACACCTTCTGGGAACCGGAACATACCTGGTTCCGCGCCGACGGGATCTTCGGCTCGATGTGCGGGTACCGCATGTACCGCTGGCATCCCCATCAACGCATCGTGGACGGCACCGAGGAGGGCCTGCACTGCGGCAACATTCCGCAATTTTCGGAGGGCGCCCGCCACTACACCGACATCCGGGTGCGTCATCTCGGCTACGACCGCGAAGACCTGCGCCGCGCCAAGTACGATTTCTACCGCCGCATGGACAAGAACCCGCGCGCCGAATTGGTGGGCAACACGACCTACGACCACCTGATCAGCCCGACCATCATGCTGCGCCGCTACCAGAAGCGGCACGGCCTGGCCCTCTGCATGATCACCAAGAACGAGGACGAACGCCTGGAAGCCTTTCTCGACGAGTGGCAGCCGTTTGTCGACGAAATCTGCCTGGTGGATACCGGCAGCACCGACGACACCCTGGAGATCGCGCGCCATTTCACGGACAAGATCGAGCGATTCTCGATGCGGGGGCTGCAGTTGGACGAGGCCCGCAACCGAGCGAACGCGATGGCCGACATGCCCTGGATCCTGTCGATGGATCCGGACGAAACCATCGACCGCGGGCAGTTGCCGTTGCTCCATCGCCTGCTGGACAACCCCGAGCCGCACGCCTACTCGTTCGAGGTCGCCAATCACCAGAAGGACGATCCGCCGGTTCACACCCTCGCCGTGCGCCTGTTCCGCAACCAACCGGAAATCCATTATTCGCGTCCGGTCCACGAAACGGTGGAGCAGTCGCTCTACCGCATTCCCGACGTGCAGATCCTGCCGAGCGGCATTCAGATCCAACACTTCGGCTTCCTGAAGAGCGACCAACAGGTACAGTCCAAGATCGAAGCCTATTACCAGACGAACAAGCAATACCGCGAGACCTTTCCGGAAGATCCGCTGCCCTGGTTCAACGAGGCGCTCCACTTCCTCAACGAAGGCGATGTGCGCAAGGCCGGAGCCTTTTTCGAGCAAGCCCTGGCGCTGGATCCCCAGTTCCTGTCGCCCTATGCGCAATTGGCCTACATTCACCAGGAACGCGCGCTGATCCTGTGGGAGAATCTACTGAAACACGCGCCGCCCACCCATCCGATTCGCGAGCAGGCCAACCAAACGCTGCATGGCTTGATGGCGATGACGCCGCCGCGACCGGTGGTCGGTGAGGCGCGTGGACGTGAGACGACAAACCAAGCGCAGACCGGCCCGATCGGCCGCGGCGCTTCGAAACCCGATCCTGGAGAGCAGTCACCGTGATCGATGTGGACACCTTCAATCGGCAGTTGTACGAGGAGCACTTGGAGGAAGCCAGCTTCCTCTACGAGCAGCGCGTCCACGGCCTCGACGACCTGGAATTGACCTGGCTGGACCTGGCCGCGTACGAATCCCGTCGCGACGCCCACCTGGCCGGCCTGATCTGTGGGGGTCCCCACGCTCTGGCCATTTGCCGCGAAGCCGGGCTTGCCGGCGATCCCGGCGAACTGTTCTGTGCCGTCTACGTCCATTGTCGGCAGGCCGACATCATGCCGCTGCTGGAATTCCTGCACGAATTCGAACCCAGCGATCCGGAGCACATTCGCGCCCTGGTGGAAGCGCTGGTCCTGGCCTGTCCCCAAGTCTGGTACAAGGACCTGCTCTACTTCGCCAAGGACCAGGTCCCGATCTACCGACCGGTCGTCCTGCGGCTGCTGGCCTGGTACCGCAACCGCCTCGCACTCACCCTGCTCGACGAGTACGCAACTTCGGCCGACGGCCTGGGCAGCGCCTTCCCCTGGGCCTGCGGCCGCATCAACGCGCGGCACCAGGTCTCCGAACTGCGGCGCATCCTGGAAGCCGAGGACAAGAACACGGATCTGCGCGAAACGGCATTGGCGCTACTGCGCCTGGGCGACACGGAATTGGCGCCTTTCCTCGCCAAGCGCGCCCGCAAGCCTTGGACCCGCCTGGCGTTGGGCCTGTGCGGCGGTCCCGGTCACTGCAACAAGCTGATGAACGCCACGCCCACCTCTTCTTCCACCCTGCTGGGGTTGGGCCTGCTGGGCGACGTTTCGGGTATCCCACCGCTGTTGGGCTACCTCCGTCGCACCGAGGTGGCACCCATCGCCGCTCGCGCCTTGGAACTGATCACCGGCGCCACCCTGTTCGAGCGCGCCTGGGTCCCGGAGGAACCGGACGAGGACGTGCTCTCCCCCGCGGAGCTGGAAGCCTGGCGCGACGGCAAGCCGGTACTCAATCCCAACGGCAATCCGGCCGGCGAGTACGTCGACCGCATCAGCCAGGACATCAACACCTGGTTGGCCTGGTGGCGCAAGAACGAGGAGGCCTTCGAGCGCGGCAAACGCTACCGGCGCGGCAAGTTGATCACGCCGAAGCTCTTGCTGGACGGTATGGCCGATCCACACACGCCCAACATGCTTCGCGATCTGGCGCACCACGAGCTCTTGATCCGCTACGGATGCGACGTGCCGTTCGAGCTGGAAATGCCGGTGGCCCAGCAACAGCGGGCGATCGAGCAGATCGCCGAGTGGGTGGCCCACAACGACGATCGTTTCAAGCCCGGCGCCTGGTACAGCCACGGTTTTCTGGTGTAGTGACCAAGCTCTGGCCGGACACCAGGTCTGGTGTCGGGAGTGCCCGGGCTCATCCGCTTCATTGTTGCCTTTATCATCGATCAAGTTGCGAACAACAACCGGTTCCCGGTCAGGGCGAAGGCATTCTTGCAACAAGTTTCTGGCAAGGCAATTCTTGTTGTGAGCGTGTGCAGAGGAGTCACCGGAATGAATACCAAGACCTCCATACCCCAAGTACCGGTCGGAAAGATCAAAAGCTTCGGTGCGTTTGGACCCAAATACGAAATTGGTAGACCGATACGTCAATTAGAGGACGGCGATTGGATGATTTCCGTGGTGTTGGTCGAGACAGGTGAAGAAGTGGAGTATCGATTAGCTCGTCTCAACAATGACCCTGAGGCGCGTTGATGTACGCAATCGCATTCGATCTAGTGGTTGCAAGCACCGAGCAACACCATCCCCGATGGCGTATCGCAGGCCTACGCCGACATCGGTTCCGTGTTAAATGAACATGGTTTTCGACGTGTGCAAGGCAGCCTTTACGTAACAGAAAACGAAGACATGGCCAACCTTTTCCTGGCCATGCAGTGCTTGCGAGGCCTCGAATGGTTTCCGAATTCAGTCCGCGACATTCGTGCCTTCCGTATCGAGCAGTGGTCCGATTTTACGACAGTCGTCAAATCATGATGAATTGATAGGCGATGTTCAGTTTTTAACGCGGCGCGGGCCGATCCCGGATAAAATGGGCGTCATGCTCATCTATTGTTGGTTGCTGCTGGCGCTCCATCCTTCGATCGCCAGCGATGAAGAAATCGTTTTTTTCCCGAGCCTGGCCAAACAGTCCGCCGAAGGCACCTGGCAAGCGCAGGTTCACGGCTGGATTTTCGAGCCGGAGTTCGATTCCAGGACCCGTCGGGCCCTGGCGGCTTCCCTGCGCAAAGCCCTCGGAGACCTGACCGACTCGGAAGCCCGTCTGTTCGAGGAACGCATGCGCTGGTTTCTCGTCGATAACGAACGGGGCAAGCGGATCACCATTCTACTGGGCGAACATCAATTCACCTTGGACAAGTCCGATGCGTCGGGCCACTTTCACGGCGAGATGACATTGCCCGAAAAAAGCCCCGACTCCTTCGCGGCGGTGACCTCTCCCCGCGATACGCGCCTGTTCCGCGGTCGCCTGCATCGGGTGTCCGACGGCGGTTGGGCCGTCGTTTCGGATATCGACGACACGATCAAGATCAGCGGCGTTCTGGATAAACGCGAATTGTTGATCAACACCTTTTGCCGTCCTTTCGCGCCGACACCCGGACTCGCCGAGATCTACCGGCAATGGGCGGCACGCGACGCATCCTTTTTTTATGTGTCGGCGAGCCCATGGCAGCTCTATCCCGACTTGGCCGAATTCATCCGCTCGAATCGCTTCCCCCTCGGAGTGTTTTTCCTCCGACCTCTGCGCGTCAAGGATCGAACCTTTTATCATTTCCTATTCGAGGACAAGATCGCCTACAAACGCGAACGCATTCTGAACCTCTACCGCGATTTTCCCACCAAGAAGTTCCTGCTGGTGGGCGATTCGGGCGAGAAGGATCCCGAAGTGTACGGCGAGATCGCCGCTCGGTATCCCAAACGGACCCTGGCGATCCTCATCCGTCAGGTGCGGGAAAAACCCGACCCCGACCGCTTGTCGGATCTGGCAAAGCGGGTCGCGCCGATTCCGGTGGTGGTGTTCCGCGAGCACGAGGAACTGGCCGGGTTCGATCCGTTGCAAAGCACGCCATCGAAAGATTAAGAAGAGACGACCATAATTTGACCAGCCTGTCCCCTACAGGCGGCTCGATGTCTCTCTCCAAGATGCGGGCAACTTCCGCCGGTACACCGATGCTCGGCTCCGCGATCTCCGCGACCTCTCTTGAATCATGGTGGTGCGTTCAACCTGAGCAGGGTCTTGCCGTCGTCAAATCTTGATCAGGAAGACAGGAATGATCGAAACCAGGAAAAGCAGGACCATAATGTGACACCAAATGCGGATCCTATCCTGGTTTTCGATGTTCATGCGTTCCTGCTAAATTTTTCGGATGAACGACCCATCGCCTTTCGCCAGAAACAAGGTGGTCTGTTTCTTTCTCGAAATCGAGCTGGGTATGCCCTCTGGTGCGTGGCTCTCTTGAAACGAATCTGTCTGGAGTGCCCTAAAGTCGAGAGATTCGTCGTGCCCGGTTGGTTCAGCGGGCGGTAAGCCCGCCGGCTGAACTCGCCGAAGTGATCCACGCGAGGAGTTCCCGCATGCTTTAAGGGTCGGCGCGGCAGTAGGTTGGCCGGCCCGGCCGACACTTCGAAGCGATCAAGGCCTCGAAAGATCGAGTCGTAAAAGAGCGAAGCAGATAAGTCGGGCCTTCGATCTCTCGATGGCGCAAAATATTTCTGCCAAGTCGCTTCGATTGGTTGAGCAAGCTGCTCAACCTACAGATTTTGCGTCACTTACGAGCATGTGAGTTCCTCGGATCGGCTCGCTTCGCGTTGTTTCTTTCTCGAAATCAAGCTGGGCGTCCGCCCCGTTTGTTCGTGGCTCTTATGTAACAAACTCTGTAAAAAGCTCGAAGATAAGGACAAAAACCTAAAAAGGCGGATGTGCGGGGAGTTCGTCGAAAAATGTCGGCCCGGCGCCCTGGGCGGGTACGGCCGGTATGGCCCGGCACCTACTGCAACGACGCCCCTCTCACAAATGCGGGAACTCCCAAACGATTCGCTTCGATTAGTTACCCACCTGAAACCCGGTGGCCGGTGTGCCGGTGGTTCGGCATTCCGACCATCGGCAATCCGTGGTCCGGCATTCCGGCCCCCGGCCTGGGCGGCGACTCAGTGGTGGAAATCCTGAGACCTTCACCCCGAAGGCAGGCTAGGCTTCGGATGCACCGCCACCCTTCAAAAAATCGGTGACCCGCGCCACGATCTCCGGGTCGCGCAATACTCGATGGTGACCCAACCCGCTGGTTTCCCAGTAGGTTCCATTTTCCCAACTGGAGGCCACCGCGCGCCCTTCCCGAACGCTGACCCAATGGTCGTCGCGGTCGTGGACGACCAAACCATCGGGATTCATGGCTTCGAGATTGGCGGTCACCGACATGGCCCGCCAAATATCGCCGACCTGACCGACCTTGGCTTCGGCGATGCGCTTCCAATGGGGCACCACGGGCTCCGGCACGCCCAAACCCACCTGGAAACTGCGAATGGCGAACTCCAATCCGCGTGCGGGGGCCAGGAGCACGAGCTTCTCGATCGAGACGCCGCAGCGCAGGGCGTAGGTGGCCGGTGCGCAGCCGAAGGAGTGGGCGATCATGGCGTGGAACGGACCTTCCTGGCGCTGGATCGTTTCGATCACCCGGGCGAACGCTTCGCCGTGCGTCTGCTTGCCGGCCGAATCGCCGTGGGCCGGCGCGTCGAAGGCCAACACCCGAAAACCGGCTTCCACCAGCGGCTCCGCGAATGCCGCCATTTGCGTGCCGCGCCCCTGCCAACCGTGAACCAGCAGAACCAGGGGGCCGGTCCCGCCCCATCCGTAGAGTTGAACCGTACCGTCGCGCCACACCAGCGTCTCGCGCCGCTGCGCCGCCTCCAGCCAGGCCTGTTCACGGGCCGGACGGGCCGCCTTTCCCGGGGTGAACCAAAGACGCGAAACCAAGGGCGCCAACGTTCGCGGGGCCAACTTTCCGGCAAAACCCAAGGTCGCCCTCATCCAGGGCGGAGCCATGGGGCCGGCATAGGTGAACGCCGAATCCTTCATGGAGGCGACTTCTTCGTCGGACAAGGGCACGATTCTCGGGTTCAACGCCGATTTGGGGACCTGCCGAATGGGTGATGACGTATCGGGAACGGCGGAAGCGATCGAAACCTGCTGAGCCATAAACGGCCTCCTCGAAAAAAGGCGGGCGCCGATACCGGCAAACCCGCGAGACTGGATGTGACCGTCGAATAAAGACGCCCAATAACACCTTAATGCCGGCATGAACGCATAGCCAGATCAAATCCAGCAATGACTCCATGCGAATTTGCATTGCCAAGCGAATCGATCGCGGATAGGATGGATCTGACGTTCCTTTTCACACTTCTGCACGGAGGATTCCCACGTGTTCCAATGGGATGACTTGCGCTACTTTCTGACCGTGGCCCGATCCAAATCGATTGCCGAGGCGGCCCGCAAACTTCGCGTCAACCAATCCACGGTGAGTCGCCGCCTGGCGGCACTGGAATCGGACCTGGACGTGCGTTTGTGCACGCGCGACACGCGAGGCCTATCGCTCACCAGCGCGGGCGAGCACCTGCTGGGCCTGGCCGAAGAAATGGAACGCACCGCCCTGAGCATCACACGCACCCTGGAGGGCGCCAATACCGAGGCCGCCGGAACCGTCGTGGTCGCCACGATCGAGGAAATCGCCACCTGGTACATCGCGCCCTTGCTCCCGGAATTCTATCGGGACTTCCCCAAAATCCGAATCGACCTACGCAGCAGTCCCTACCTGGTCAACCTCAGCCGCGGCGAGGCCGATGTGGCCATTCGGCTGGTGCGACCGCATCAGTCGGACCTGGTGGCGCGCAAATTGGGAGGTTTCGGTTACGGGGTCTACGTCTCCGAGGCCTATCACGCCAAGCTCACCGAGGAGCAGAAAACCGATCCCTACGCGGTAGAGTGGATCGTGCCCGACCTGATGTTCCCGAACTTACCCGAATCCAATTGGTTCCACGAGCGCCACCCCAACCTGGAGGCCATCCTGCGCTGCAACGGGTTCAAACCCCTGATCGCGGCCGTCAAAGCGGGCCTCGGTGCGGGCCTGCTGCCGCGACCGACGGCCCGCCACATCAAACACCTGGTGCGACTGCCGATCGATACCGGCGACATCTACCGCGAAGTATGGCTCGTGGCCCATCAGGAGCGCCGCAAATCGGCGGCCGTTCAGGCGGTCATGAACTTTTTGGCCGAATCCACGAGCCGTCCCCTGATCTCCGAGGATGAAGAGGCCTGATTGCGGTGCGCCCGAATCGCGGATGCGACGACCTCGCCCTGAGTCTCGACCTTTGCGCTCAATAAGTGATCTGCATCACGCTTTTTCCTGAACACTCCTTCAGTCAATCAACCGAGACCGAACGCGATGGATTTTCGTGCTAGAAAAGCCATGCGTACTTAATTCATCTATTTTCCTAATTCAGCACTTTTTCTTATTTTATTAGGTTATTTTGTCAAACAACTGAATTTCGAATGATCCAACCAAAGCCATCCTTCGAGGTGGCCTTCCCTACGTTTTTTACAAAAACCCTTATCTCGCACCATTTTATCTCCACTACCCGAGGCATCCGATGAATCACGACATTACGGGCCATCTCGATCGATGGTCCCAAGGTGACCCCGCTGCCCTCAACGAACTTTTCCAGATGGTCTATCACCATCTCAAACACCTGGCCGAGTCCTGCTTTCGCCGCGAGCAACATCAGGTCACGCTCCAGCCCACCATCGTCCTTCACGAACTCTACCTGCGGCTCGCCAAGGGCAGCCCATTGGCGTTCGAGCACCGCGAACAGTTCTTCGGCTTCGCTTCGCGCATCATGCGGCAAGTCCTGGTCGACCACGCCCGCGCCAGGAAACGCGTCAAGCGCGGCAGCGGCATCGTCTTCAATCCCCTGGAAGAAGATCAAGTCGGCCAGAAGGCCATCGATTACGAAACCCTGTTGGCCTTCGACCAGGCACTGAACAAATTGACCCAAATCGATCCGGACAAGTCGCAAATCTTGGAGATGTGGTACTTCGGCGGTATGTCGAGCACGGAAATCGCCCAAGTTCAGAATATCTCGCGGGCAACCGCCAAGCGCCAGATTCGTGCGGCCAAGTTGTGGATATTGAGCCACCTCCCCCAATCGCCCAGATCATTGGCCCTGTAATGTACTGCAATCGGCGCCTGGAAATGGAGGCCGACGAGGTGAAGGATTCGCATGATGCCTCCGTCGGCCCCCTTTTCGGTGGGTGACGGAAAAATGCTCCTGGATCCGCTCGATCGGGTACTTGCCCCGGTATCCGAGGTACGCCAGGATGGTCGCCACTTCGTGTGCGAATCCCATCCCTCGCCGTCGTCTCGACCAGCCCTTTTCTGGCGAGCCCGATCAGCGCAGAGGCACGCGGGCCACGGTCCCGCTCCCGCCCCCGATCTGGAGCGAATCTGGACGCTCGCCCTTCTTGAATTCGAAAACCACCAGGCCATCCGCTGACTTTTCCGGCTTCAATTTCTGCGAGGTGATCCTGCCGCGCGCGCCCCGCATCTTCAGCGACGTATTGTAGCGATTGCCGTTGCGGGTATACATCGAGAATCCAAAGGCATCCAACCGATAGCTGCGATCGGCGCGGTTGGTGACCTCCACGTCGACGACCATGAACTGAAACCCTTTGCGCGGCGTCGTGGTGAAAATCCACCCCTTGAGCGAATCCTCCACCTTGAAACTGCGCACCGTCAGAAGCACCTGGTCCCGGAACGTCGTGTTCTCCAGCTTTTCGAACTGGCCGAACCGCTCCTTTTTGAGGCGCAGGGACGTTTCGATGTGGAAGCCGATTCCCACCAAAGCCAGAAGGGCGACGAGCAGAACGGCACGGGTGCTCACCATCCGCATCGCCCGCGCAAATTGAAAGTGATCGAGCTGGGTACCCGCCGCCTCGAATTGCGGCAGATCCTTGGGCTGAATGTTGCGGCTCTTGCTGTCTTGTTTCCAGATGGGCTGCATCGATGTGTTCCTGAGGGGTGGCGATCCGGCGTTTGACTCGACGATGGTCCGAGGCGCCCGATCATGACCGATGGGGTGGCTTGGCACCATTATAAAGTGAATCCGGCGCCTCGGTGGTCCGCGCCGAGAACTTCCCCGAGGAAAAGCATGTCCCGTCGGGATTTCTGGGGACGAGCCATTGGTATTTCCACCGTAATTGGCCTAAAATAGCTGGAATTGCTTTACCTCGTCCATTCAGAGCGTGGCCCCGGCCATTTTTGGCGGCCTTACTTTCCCTTCAGGTGGCTCGAATCATGGAGAACCCTACCATCCTCAGTTGCAAGGTTGATCTCCGTGCGCTCCATGATGTCGATGTTCCCGTAAAGCTGGTTTCCAACTGGCGTTCGCTCTACGATTTACTCAAGGCCCAAATCGAGGATACCTACGCCGTCGTCATTCCCAGCACCGATCTTTCCCAGCAGGACGACGCCATCGATCGCGTGCTCACGCTCGCCGTGGAGCACGGTGTTCCGGTGATGGCCTACATCGATCCGGACAACCGCCTGCAGCACTCCGCCTACTATGGTCAACTCTCGGGCCTTTTGTGCGAACCGCTGGACAAGCCCTCGATCAAGGAATTCATCCATTATGCGCGGGAAGGACCGCGGGACCGTCCCGAAATCATCCTGGCCGTGGACGACAGCCGTACCGCGCGCGGTGTCCTGTTTCGCGAATTGGGTATGGCGGGCTTCAACATGTATTACATCAGCGACGGAACCTGTGCCCACAAGGTCGCCGCCGTCCTGAATCCCAGTGTGATCGTGACCGATCTGCTGATGCCCGGTATCGACGGTTACGAACTGTGCCGCCAACTTTCCGCATCCAGCGAGACGGCCCACATTCCGGTGGTGGTCATCACCTCGCTGGACGGCAACGAGTTGCTGCGCAAAGGCTTCTCGGCCGGGATCAAGGAATTCTTTCAAAAACCCTGGCCCAGCAAGCACCTGCTGCGTTTTATCGAGCGGCTGATCGTCGACCTGCGTTACCGCCGTTCCGAGACCGCCCTGATTCTCGAAGACAGTCCCACCATTCGGCGCCTGGTGGTGCATTACCTCAATAAACTGGGCTTCCACGTCCGCGAATTCGCCCTGGGTGTGGAACTCGTGCGCTACCTACAAAGCAACGAGGGCGACGCCGACCTGATGGTGCTCGATTGGGAGCTGCCCGATTGGGACGGCTTGGATCTGGTGACCACCATTCGCGGAAAAAAAGATTTCGCCTTTACGCCCATTCTGATGCTGACCGGACGAAACAAGGAGTCGGACATCGTGTCCGCCCTGCGCGCGGGCGCCGACGACTACATCACCAAACCCTTCAAGTTCGAGGAGTTGGCGGCCCGCATCCAAGCGCAAATGCGCATCAAGCGGCTCATCGACGAGTTGCACGAGAAGAACAAGTTGCTCGAGGAACTGGCCCTCACCGACAGTCTCACCGGCCTCTACAACCGCCGTCACTTCGATTCGCAGATCGAACTGTTCTGGGCCCACCACGAACGATCGCACAGCAGTTTTTCGCTGATGCTTCTGGATTTGGATCGGTTCAAACTGATCAACGACACCTACGGCCATTCGGTCGGCGATGCGGTGCTTCAAGCGGTCGCCTCCCTGCTCAAGGAGATCTGCCGCAAGGGCGATCTGGTGGCGCGGATCGGCGGCGAGGAATTCGCCATGATCCTGCCCGAGACATTGCAGAGCCAGGCCTGGGTGGTGGCCGAACGCTACCGCCTGGCCGTGCAGGAACACGTGTTCGAAATCGGCGACCACCAAATCGAGGTCACCGTGAGCATCGGGCTGGTCGATACCGATCGGCCGGGCGTGACCTCCGACGAAGACCTGCTCAACTTCGCCGATGCCACCCTCTACGAAGCCAAGCGCACCGGACGAAATCGCGTGGTGCTCTACGGGGAAAACCAGACCTGACGGTTCGAAAGTTGATGTGTCGCTTCGGATACATCCATACAACACCCGTCACCAAGGCAGGATTTCACATCTCCCCTATCCTTATTATGGGGAGCGGATCCAAAGGATCCAATGCCAAAATCCTGCTCCACCCGCAAAATCTGGGCGCCGCGCCGGAGGATCGTCCGCTTGGTTCCCACCGGATGAGGTCCCATACATTATTAATATGAGCGAGGGAAAACAGGCCCGATTCGACGATGCTCGCCGAACCGGGAACTGTTGCTTCATCGAAAAACTTTTCGCCAAATCCCCTCGCCGACCAGGTTCGGTTTTACAGTTTCCTGACGGAACCGCAACCGGCCATGCCGCACCTCGTCAAAAAACAAAACCCTCATTTAGGATCGGTCGACGGCTTCTCCACCTGGTCGTCCGCGGGCGGTACTTCGTCGTCGGACATTTCCTGCAACGCTTTCGAAAGGAATGTAATGACCACGGCATAAAGGATAAAGCCCCCGATGAACACCCAATCGAAGATCTCTCGGGGCAACCATCCCATAAAAAATGTCAGCGCCAAAATAGCGGCAATCACGGCCCAACCGACGGACACACCGAGGATGACTTTTCTTAACAAAGCAGGGTTCAAACTACAACTCCTTAACAAAACGAAGACATTGTCGAACGTCAAGCATTGTAGCCGGGAGTGGTGGTGGAAGAAAGTATCGTGGGCGGATAAATGGCTCTGGGAGGGGAATGTACAGGGTTTTCACGGGTTCTCCAAAGAGAATAAAGTTAGGGGTTCTTTTGGACATCAATGTAAAAAATTCCATGACGCAGCTCGGCAACTTAACATTTTTTTAACATAAGCCTCAAAGACTGCTAACATTCCAATGGCACAGTTGCCAGGCTTTGACGGTGGGCGGTCTTGTCCCTGTCCATCGAGGATCTTCGAACAAGCGCCTCGGCGTTCGGTTTTTCAGGCCGATACGCGTCCGAGGGTTCGGAAGCGACGATGAGAAATACCTGGATGTACTCCGGGATATCCCTAGCTCTTAATCTTTATTTGCCTATCTCGAGGGAATCTCCTTTGATTTGGACCCGGTATTGTGGACAAGACGGAACAGAGCCAGTTCCACACGACTCCGTCGGCGGGGTACGTATCGGTGATGGATTCGGCATCATCGACAAAAAGCAATCTGGTATGCCGAGCGAGGTCTCCGGTTGCTCGCAACGGAAGAGGTCTCGAAAAAATATGGAGAGCAAGTTTGTCCTTTCAAATTTACCAACCTAAGCCCGTGCTTGGAGGGGAGCGATGAAATTATTTAAATCCATGATTTGCGTTTTGTGCGCAGCATGGACGACGGTAGCCCTTGCCCAGGGTGTCACGACAGCGAACCTAACTGGTGATGCCGTCGATTCCAACAATCAGCCTTTGCCCGGCGTCGTGATCAACGGTGTTCACGAACCCACAGGAACTCGTTACAGCGCCGTCACTCGTGCCGATGGCCGTTACGACTTGCGCAACGTTCGCGTTGGCGGACCCTACACGATTACCGCAACCATGCCGGGTTTCAAGACCCAGCAGCGGAACAACCTTTTCCTGAAACTGGGTGAGACCCAAGAGATCAACTTCCAAATGACCGTCGACGCCGTGGAAGAAACCTTGGTCGTCGTCGCCGACACCAACGCGCTCATCAACCCTGGCCGCCAAGGTGCAGCCAGCAACGTGAGCGAAGAGGCGATCGAAAAGCTTCCCACGGTCAACCGCGCTATCTCCGATTTCGCTCGTACCAACCCCTATTTCCAAGATTACAGTGAGGGTGGCGCCAGCACGCTTTCCGTTGCCGGCCGCAACAACCGTTACAACAGCATCCTGATCGACGGCGCCGTGAACAACGACCTGTTCGGTCTGTCGGCTTCCGGCGCGCCCGGTGGCCAGGCCGAAGCCCAGCCCGTCAGCCTCGAAGCCATCCAAGAAATCCAGTTGCTTGTCAGCCCCTACGACATCCGTCAGGGCGGTTTTTCCGGCGGTGGCGTCAACGCCATCACCAAGTCCGGCACCAACGACCTGAGCGGTTCGTTGTTCCACTATTTCAAGACCGACAGCCAATTCGGTGAGTACGTACTTCCCGGCGGCGACATCGCCGAGTTCGGTGAGTACGACGAAACCCAGACCGGCTTCAGCGTCGGTGGCCCGATCATCAAAGACAAGGCCTTCTTCTTCGTGTCCGCCGAATCCCGACGCAAAGAAGTCCCCACCGGCGTCGAGATCCGTCAGGACGGCACCAGCGGCACGGGACAGAACTTCGGCTTCTTCGACGAAGCCCAAGAGTTCGTCAGCATCCTGCGCGACCAGTACGGCTACGATCCCGGCGGCCTCGACGAGATCACCCGCAACACCGACAGCGACACCATCTTCGTTCGCTTCGACTTCAACATCGGCGACGCCCACCAGTTGACCGTGCGTCACAACTACGTCGACGCCGAGAACGATCGCATCGCTCCGGACCTGTTCGCCTACAACTTCCCGGGTAACGCCCAGTTCTTCCCGAACGAAACCAATTCGACCGTCGTCCAGTTGAACAGCTCCTTCGGCGGCTTCTACAACGAATTCCGCTTGAGCTACCAAACCATCAAAGACCGTCGTACCGGCGTTGGCGATCCGTTCCCCTGGGTCGAGATCGAAAACATCGATCCGGACAACAACTTCCCCAACGACCAGTTCCCGGGCCGCATCGGCGACGAGTTCGAAGCCGGTACCGAGCGCTTCTCTACCCGCAACGCGCTGGACCAGGACATCCTGGAAATCACCAACGACCTGACCTTCTTCATGGGCGCCCACACCATCACCGTGGGTACCCACAACGAATTGTTCAGCTTCGACAACCTGTTCATCCGCGAAAACTTCGGTGCCTACCAGTTCGACACCCTCGAAGATTTCCGCAATGGCTGGGCTCGCCAGTACGACTACAGCTTCTCCGCCACCGACGATCCCCTCGAGTCCGCCAAGTTCGACGCCCAGCAGTTGGGCTTCTACGCCGGCGACCAGTGGACCGTCAGCCCCTCCCTCACCGTGACCCTGGGCCTGCGTTTGGACGTCCCCCTGTTCCCGGACGAGCCGACCAACAACCCGATCATGGATTCTTTCCAGTGGTATGAGGACAACCCCATCGCAAACCCCAACGCGCAATTGCGCACGGGCGGCCTGTCCACCACCAACACCCCCGACGGCAACCTGCTGTGGTCGCCCCGTGCCGGTTTCAACTGGGACGTCACCGGCGACGGCAGCCGTCAGTTGCGCGGTGGTCTGGGTATCTTCTCCGGCCGTACCCCGTACGTGTGGCTGTCCAACCAGTACTCCAACACCGGTATCGAGTTCACCCGCGTTCGCGCCAGTGTTCGCGGTGTCAGCGAAGACAACCACATCCCCTTCAACCCGGATCCGTTCAACCAGCCCGAATCCATCGAAGGCGTTCGCACCTTCACCAACGAGATCGATGTCATCGATCCCGACTTCGAGCTGCCGCAGGTCTTCCGCACCAACCTGGCCTACGACCACGACCTGGGCTTCTGGGGCATGGTCGCCAGTGCCGAAGTCATCTACTCCAAGAACATGAACGAAATCCTCTATCAAAACCTGAACATCGTGCCTGAGCGCAACGACGACGGTTCCATCGCCACCGCTTTCGACGGCCGTCCCATGTGGGAGCGCCAGGACAACGGCCTCAGCGATGTGATCTACCTGACCAACACCAGCGAAGGCGACCAGCTCTCGCTCAACGTCAAGCTCGAGCGCCCCTTCCGCGACGGCCTCTACTGGTTCGTGAGCTACCTCTACAACAGCTCCGAGTCCGTCAACGACGGTACCTCCAGCCAGGCCTTCTCCAACTGGCGTTTCGTGCCCAACCAGGGTAACCCCAACGAGCCCGAAACCGCCGACTCGCGCTTCGGTATCGAAGACCGCTTCACCGCTTCGGTCGCCTACGACTTCCAAGTGGCCGACAAGTTCACCCTGACCGTTTCCGGTTACTACAACGCCCAGTCCGGTCGCGCCTACTCCAACATCTTCAACGGCGACGTCAACGGTGACGGCCAGTTCAGCAACGACCTGCTGTACGTGCCCGCCTCCATGGACGAAGTCGAATGGCGTGGTCCTTCCGGCCTGAGCGAGCAGGAAATCTGGAACACCTTCGTGGAATACGTGGAAGCCGACGGCAACCTGGAGTTCGGCCAGATCGCCGAGCGTAACGCGTCTCGCGCACCTTGGATCCACCAGTTGGACATCAGCTTCGCGCTGAAAACCAGCTTCAGCCGCTACCGCGTTCAGGCCTACCTGGACATCTTCAACGTCGCCAACCTGCTCGACGACGAAGACGGTCTGCACGAGTACGTGAACTTCAACACCGTGCAGCCGATTCGCTACCGCGGCGAAAACGACGAAGGCAAGCCGATCTACGACCTGCAGATCACCAACCCCGACAACCGCTTCACCATCGACGACATCCGTTCCAGATGGCAGGGGCAGTTCGGTATTCGCTTCAGCTTCTAAGCCTGAGTCGATCTTCGAACACGGAAAGGGCCGCGGTAACGCGGCCCTTTTTTATTGTTCAGGTTTTGGCGTTTCGGATCGTCGGATTCGTCGGCTTCAGCTCAGTCCCCGTTCCAAATCCCTGCGCATTTCGGCCAGGACCGCGATGCGCCGGTTCATCTCCCCCCGGATTCGCCCCAGTTCCGCTTCGGTTCGATTTACCTGGCCACGTAGCCGCCGCACCGAGGCAGTCTGTTCGCGGGTTCGCCGCACCAATTCGTTGCCGGATTGGATCCGCACGCCGAGCATCCAGACCAACTGTTCCAGCATCGCCACGTCGAGTGGCCGAGTGGCGATCGCGCTCCTCTCTCCTGCTCCCTGTTCGAACTCACACATCCGCCACCTCCCCATCGTCCCTGTCCGTTCACCTCAAATGAAGACCTCGACCCCTTCTTTGTAGAGAGACCCCACTTTCTCATCATCTCCCAGTTCCTCGAGACCCTCGTTCAGCCTACGGTAATCGTGTAGATCCTTCAGCTCGATCAGCCCGTCTTCCACATGTTCGCGCTGGTGCAGGGGAAAGAACCGGGCGATCAGGGCCACCAAATGGTCGAGGTCGCGCACCAATTTCACCCGGCGCAAGATCGTCACCAGTTCGATCTTGGGCAGGTACGCCATCGGCACGAGGTCCGCACCGCGATAGAAGAGCATCGGTTGTTTGCCGAAACTTGGCAACAAAGAGCTGCCGAGAAGGTGGCCGGCCACCAGAAATACCCCTTGACCAGGGCCGACCACCGTCTCGAGCAGCAACCGTGCGAGGGAGTCGCAACCGTTGAGCATATCCTTGGGGAGCAACAGGCCTTGGCCGCGCGTATCGCGACCTTCGGCCAGTAAATGTTTGCGTTCCAGGTGATCCCGCAACAACCCGCGAGCATCGGGCGCGTTCAGGCGGGCCCTGAGAAATCCGTTGCGCTGAAGCCAGGCCCACTGAAGGGCGACCAGGTTGGTCTCGCCGATGGGCAACATCGGAAGCGGCAACATGCTCGCTCCCGTTTCCAGTTCGACCGGCACGGAATCATAATCGACAATCGCGGTTACGGATGAAGGGGTGACCTTGCGGACCTTGTGTGACGCTCCGGCCACGAGTTGAATCTTGGGAAAACGCTTCTGCATGTCAGCCTCCTCTACCGTTGGCGTGCCTTAGGTTCCTGGTGGAACTTCGCGTCGGTGCCCGGTAGGAAGAGCAGTGACCGTGCCAAGACTCCATTTTTCGCTAACTTACTCAATCCAAACATGTTTCTAATGATGAGTTCATTTGGCCTGTCTCGCTTGAGACATTCAACTTGTCTCACACATGTCTCTGCACGAGACATTACTGAGACAATCCCGGCAATGGCCCCACCTGTTTTCCGGGAACACGGGTTTGCGGTACCTGCTAAAATGAAAGCACTTGCACCGCTTCTTCTCGATCCGGTTCGACCTTTGTACCAAAGTGAGGTTTGTTTGAGTTCCAAGTCATACGCGGTACGCAGAGCGAACTTGGAGGATGCGCTGCCCCTGGCGGCTTTCGCCATGCGCACCTTTATCGATACCTACCAGGACCACAACACGCCGGAGGACATGGAGCAATACCTGGCCGAGCACCTGACCCTGGCGTGCCACAAAAAGGCGCTGGCACGGGAGGACACGCTGTTCCTCCTGATGCACATGGCCGATGAGTTGTGCGGTTACGCGCGGATGAATCTGGAGAAACCCACGGTGACGCTCCCCGTGTCGCCCTGCCTGGAGTTGGAACGGTTCTACATCGACAAGCCCTTCCACGGCGAGGGATTGGCCTCGCCGCTGATGGCCGCCTGCGGTGACGAGGCGCGTTCGCTCGGATTCCGCGGGATTTGGCTCGGCGTTTGGTCCGAAAACCGACGCGCGCGGCGATTCTACGAAAAAATGGGTTTCGGCGATGTCGGCGAAAAGAGCTTCATGCTGGGCAAGGACCTGCAAGTGGACCGCGTGCTACTCTGGGATTTGGAATAGCCAGTATCCCTCCAGTTACAGGGTTTTATTACACATGCTCCTCCGAGTCGGCCGGGTTTCCAATGCCGACTGGTATTGGCAGTCGGGTCTCAGGTATCAGGTGTCAGCTCATTACCTAAGAACGAGGTTTTTGCCGAGACCTGACGCCTGAAGCCTGATCGCGTGCCCATCCGGGCGTTTCAGTTTCGCGGTTGCGATCTTTTCGCTGCTGGATGGGCACCGGCTCGCGGTTCGAGATAGATCCCTCGACGCAAAGCACCGAATTCGCTGACGGTTAGGGTCGGCAGCGGCGATCACTCCAGGCGGCTCACCATGTCCAGGACAGTGATACCTTCCGGCCAGCGACCAATCAGGTCCATGAAGTTCGTTTCGGAGCAGGTCGCCCCCGACCCGCTGAGGCGAATCTCGTCCAAGTACCAGCCATCCGCCGTGACGCCCTGGTCACTGGTCAACCGGAACCGAACCTGTACCTCGCCCTCCCCGTCCAGATCGGGAAGCGCCACCTCGGTTTCGTTCCAGGTCGTGTTGGTGCCGCTGATGCGGCTGGCCTCGATCCAGGCACCACCCGCGATGCGGTATTCGACGATCCCGTAGTCGTAGCCCGATTCGAGGTCGTATCGCTGCCAATAGGTCAGGCGTACATTCGTGACGCCGGCCATCGAGAGGGACGGCGAAGTCAGCGACATGTCACGGTTGTTGCCGTAATCGCCGCTGGGACTGTCAGTCCAGGCGAAGGATCCCTGGTGCACCACCTGGTCGGTCAAGGCCCAAGTCCCCGAGGCGACCCAGCCCGCCGCACCTTGCTCACCGTCCTGGGTGACCTGGTCGCAAATGGGCTGAAGCGCGAAATCGCGCGTGAGCACTTCGCCTTCGACCGCCGCCACACCGGTCTGCTGGGCGGAACCGTGATCGTCCGCCGCCACCGTGAGGGTGTAGGTGCCCTCCGGCAGGGTCAGGCTGTAGTGGCCCGTTTCGTCCGTTTGGGTGGAAAACTGGCCGGCGGTGACCGTCGCCTGCAACGGCTGGTTCGTTTCGGCCTGGGTCACCCGTCCTTCGATGCGCGGCGCAAGCTGAGGGTGAAGCACGTACAGAAACACGGCGGTAACCGCTCCCCAATTGCCGTCGCTGTCGCGTGCACGAAGGTACAGCGTGTGGCGATCCGTGGTCAAGGCGCCGCTGTCCAGCGTCACGCCGACCGTCTCTTGGGTTTCGTCGTATGCGCCGTCCTGGGAAGCCAAGGGAAGCCCGGTCGCTCCCTGTTCCCAGGGCGCCATGTCCACGTAATATTCGGCAGCCGCCACGGTCTGGGTCGGTTCCACGCCGTTGCTCTGGTTGAAGCGACCGTCGCTGAGTTCGGCGGTCAGGTTGACGGCTTCTCCCTGCAGGACCGCCACGGCCGAGAGGGAGACGTCGAAGGTGTCGGGCCCGGCGGGCGTGAGGTAGGGCGTCCGCGCCACCCGCGCCGCGTACCACAAGGCGGGCAGGTTTTTCGGCAGGATGTCGTTTTCGTAGAAACCGCAACTCTGGAAAAAGGAGGTTCCCAGTTCGAACGTATAGGCGGGAATGCCCAGGTCACCGTAGGCAAAATCGTCGGTGGTCCCATCCGTGTTGAAGGACTGGGAAGCCTTTTCGGGGCTGTATCCGTTGAAAAAGGCCATTTTCCGGCCCAAAGTCGCCAAGGCGGCACCATTGGGCGCCTCGGTCGTATCGAAGCCGTAGGGCCACAACACCAGCTCGCTGAAGCTGTGCATATCGAAAAAGATACCGGAAGCATCGTCCGGTGCGGGGTCGTCCACCCCGTCGCCGCGTTGGTCTTCGAAGATGGTGCGGACGTAATTCACGATCGCCGAGGCCTCGGGCTCCGAACCCGCACTGGGGCCGCGAAACGTCTCGTTGCAGGCCGACCCGCTGGAGCCGCCACAGCAGCCCCACATGAACGGAAAATTGCGGTTGAGATCGATGCCGCGGAGAGAAGAACCGGAACAGAAATCGTTGTCGGCGTTCTTGCGCCAAGATTGGCCGGCCTCGGCCCGCTTGCGGCCATCGGGGTTGGCGATCAGCAGAAAATGAAACTCTTGGGTGTCCAACAGCCAGGTGGCGTCGGCGTCCACACCGTACCCGGCGGCCAGGTCGCGCGCGAACTGGGTCATCAGCGGCGCCGTGGTGTATTCCCGGGCGTGCACCGAGGACATCGAGAACCACACCGGTTTGTCGCCCGCGGTATTGCGATTGGTGAGTTTCAGGACCATCAGGTCGTAACCCTCCTCGGGATTGTCCAATTTTTCCCACGAGTCGCCGATATCCACCCATTCCGCCAAATCCGGATGGTTGGTCACCAGCTCCTGGGCGATCGAAAACGTCTCCTCCACCGTCGGATAGCAGGGGAACCCCGGAATACCCACGCGCTGGACTCCGCGGAACGCAGGCGGACCCTTCAAACGCTTGGTTGCGGCTTCGTCGACGACCAGGACCAGGCCCAGCGCCAACAGGTCGGCGATATCCTCTTCCGAAATATCCACCAGCACATAGCCGTTTTCCCGGTCGGCCATGCGGGGCTCGTGTAGGGCCGACAGCTTCTGCAACATGTCGCGGTCGGCATAATAGGCGCGCACGAACCAGGGCCCCTCGAGATAGGGCGTCTCGTTGATGAAGTCCCTCGTCTGCCCGAACAGGTCGACCGACGCGATGTAGATCAGCACGAGAACCGAAGCCCACAGGCGCAAACCGTTATTCATGTATCTCCCCTCTTTGCGAGTGTTCCGGACGTCTGGTCGCGGTACCAGTGTCGATCAGCACGCCGGCATCGCCCATGCGGGCGGTCACGAATGGCCAGGAAACCCAAGTTTTTTCCAAACAATCACAAACCATTCGGGTCTGATTGTCGAGAAGGCCCTTACAAATCATAAAAACGGAGCAAACGTTCTTTTCCCCCACTACAAGTAACTATTAGCTAAGCTTCAAGTTTTACGCAATTTAGATCGAGGTGGCAACCTTGTTGTTCATCTCTCGGACGCACAATCCACATCAGATGCTGTAGAATGTGCAATCTGCGTTTCCGGAAGCGGTCGAAACCGGCCGTTTCGGACCAGTTTTCCGGCATTCGAATGTTGGATTCCACGGGGTGGTGTCATGGCGCAAATATTTCAGTTTTTCCGCTCCGCGTATTCAGGCATTCCACGTTCCATCTGGTTGCTTTGCCTGGTGTTGTTCATCAACCGTGCCGGCACCATGGTCCTGCCTTTTCTCGCGCTGTTTTTGACCCAGAGCCGCGGCCTCGACGAAGGGCACACCGGAGCGATGCTGTTCGCCTTCGGTTTGGGCTCCGTGCTCGGTTCCTATGCCGGCGGACGTCTCTCCACCATGTTCGGTTCGACCCGCATCATGACGGTCAGTTTGTTTGGGGCCGGCATCGTGTTCCCCCTGTTTCTCCAGCTCGCCGGCTTGGTCGCGCTGGCGTTCGGCTGCTTCATCATCGGATTCGTGAGCGACGCCTTTCGCCCGGCGATGATGACCGCGGTCGCGGAGCGGGTGACGACCGCCAACCGCACGCGCGCCTTCGCCCTGATCCGCATCGCCGGAACCGGCGGGATGGCGATCGGCCCGGGGATCGGCGGTTTCGTGGCGGCAGCGAACTACGATTGGATTTTCATGGTGGACGGCCTCACCTGCCTGGGCGCGGGTGTGCTCTTCTTAATATTGGTGCGCCCTTCCACCATGGCCACCGCACCCGCCGCCAAAGCCGCGACCGCCACGTCGGAAAAGCGGGAAGTTCCACCCAACTCACCGTTCCGGGACATGCACTTCATGGCCTTGATGGCGCTGTTTGCGCTGCTTTTCATCATCCTGTTTCAAATATTCAGCACCTTTCCCCTGTATTTAAAGAAAGATCTCGACTTTTCGGAAGAGCGGATCGGCCTGTTGTTCACCATCAGTTCCGGAGTCATTCTGCTGTTCGAGATGTCCCTGGTACACGCGTTGGACGGTCGCGATCCGCTCAAGCTCTTTGGATTCGGGTGCTTCCTGTTCAGCTTGGGATTCGCGTTGTTGGTGTTTCACGACAGCTTCATGTGGGCCACGGTCTGCATCGTGATCATGACCGTCGGCGAAATGTTGTCGCTGCCGTTTTCGCACACCCTGGTGGCGGAGCGTTCCGGTGAAAACAGCGGCACCTACATGGGTGTCTATACCGCCGCCGGTTCGCTGGGCGCCTTGATCGGCCCGCCGCTCGGCATCTACCTGCTGGACCAGATGGGCGGGTTTTGGTTCTGGTTGTCCGTCGGCAGCGTCGGTTTGGTGTTGTGGCTGGGCAGCTTGGTGCTGAGCGCTTTCTGGAAACCCGTTGAAGCACCGGTGGCGACCGTTTCATCCGAAAACCCCGATGGGAGAACCCCGGATGGCCGGACCCCGGATGGCCGGACCCCGGACGGCCCGACGCTGGATTCAGCGTAGATCCGCGAACCACCAGAACCAAGCCTGGCTCAAACCCAAAGAGCGTGCCATGCAACGTTGAACCCAGCGAAACAAACATCGAATATAAGCTTTGTTTCTGTAATTCATGACGTTCACCCCACAAAGCGACCAGAAAACCTGAGAGGGACATTTCCGACCAGAATCTCCGCAGCATCCTAGGCAACCCAATGCTTCGGACCCGGCATCGGCCTTGTCGTCGTCGAAGATGAATCAGGAATGCTGGAAATCCAAAAGCCAGGAATAGAACCATCATGGTGGGCAACCAAGGGGTGTTCTTTCCTGGCTTTCGGCCTTTCCGGGTTCCCGATTCAATTCCGGGAGTCACGCCCCATGGCCCTGCGCCAGAAACCCCACCAGGTATTTCAGTCTCGAAATCGAGCGACTGCACCTACTGGTCCGCGGTTCTCATGGATGGGATTTCACACGGAACGATCACCGAACACGACACCCGAGACTTCTCATCCAGGTAAAAGTCGGAGATGTTCCCAACTGTCGTTTATTTTTTTGGAGACGACTGATTTCACATAACCACTCTGTCCAAATCATTTACATGAATACAACTAATATCCCACCGAAACCCAATGAAAAAAAGTTGTAAAAGTTGATGAAAAAAGTCACATACAAGTTGTATTGTTAACGCTAACATATCTCCATTCATCGCTCGTACTCCGCTTCTCCCAATTTTTGTGCGGGTCGTTTACATACATTCTCGAATTTGTCTCACTTGGTTCCATGCGATCCGCCGTGAGGATTTTCCATGAAAAGCTTCCTTCTACCTGTTTTCGTTCTATTCCTGGTTCTCCCTGTTTTTTCAAGCTCCAGATCCTTCGATCATCAATGGAGTTTTTCCAATAACCGGCTCGACCTATCCTTTTCACCCCACGATCCCCTTCCTTTCCCCACCCCAACCGAACGGGTCACCCTCTTCTTCCGGGTCAACGACGGCCCTATCCGCGAACTGAGCCTCGATGGCGGCTCCCCCTGGCGCACGACCATCGGCGGCGTCGCGGCGGACGATCGTCTGGACTACTATTTCGCGTGGCAGGTCCAAGGGTCGCGGCGGCCCATCGAGATCAACAGCGCCTGGCATGCCCTTCCCCGCGCCGATGGGCCCGTGGCCCGACAATCCTTTCCCCTCACCTTGCGCACCGCCGGCCGCAATCGATTCCGCCACGAAGGCGAGATGCGGACCGACAACTACGTGGAAGGATACTTTGCGGGAACGCTCTACGACCTGACGATCGTCGATCACGGCACGCGGTTGACGGTAACGGTGGAACCCACCGGCGTCGGTGACTTCATCGACTTTCGCTATCACGACTACCAAGGCTACGAGGCGCTCTGCGAACGGGCCGAATTCACGACGGGCCTGCACATGGCCAAACAGGGCAATGTCTTTTCGGTCGACGTCCCGAACACCCAGCCGGGCACCGTGATCGATTTCGAGTTGACCTTGAAGGTCACCAACGGCATCGGCAAAACGGAACAGTATTACTCGGAAACCATGCGCTACTACACCGGCACCGGCAAGCTGGGCGTGCAGCACCAACACCCGTGGGCAAACGCCGCCGATCTGGCCTCGGTCTCGCGAATCACTATTCCGGAATTCGATTTCGTTCAACACATCAACAACATCCAACCCGATACGATGCGCACCTTCATCGAAGGCAAGACCCTGTTCGACACCGATTGGGAAACCGGTGAGCTGCGCGGACCGGCCACCTTGACGGACTGTAACGGCAACACGTCGGCCCCGCAGCCGGAAACCAGTCCCCGATTCGAATCCGGCCTGCTGGGGCCGCAATACGACAGTCGGTCGTGCTTCGGGTGCCACGTGCTGGACGGCCGCGGTCAACCGGCGGTGGATTCACGCGACGAAAACCGCTCCCAGGTCATCGGCTTGAGTGTCGCGGGCAGCAACGCCCCTCACCCGGTCTATGGTCCCCAATTTCAACAAGATGCCGTCGACGGCAGCCAGCCCGACGGCGTGATGCACACCGCCTGGGAAGAAGTTCACGGCAACTTCGCCGACGGTACGCCCTATACCCTGGTTCGGCCGCGCTACAGCTTCAGCGAGCTGCGCGACGAGCCCATCGATGGCGAGTCGGTACTTTTTTCGGTCAGGATGGCCCCCCAGTTGACCGGTCTCGGCTTGCTGGAAGCGGTCTCGGAAGCCGAAATCCTGGCATGGGAAGATGCCGACGACGCCGACGGCGACGGCATCTCGGGCCGCGCCAATCGCGTGTGGGACGAAGAACAGAACCGCACCAGGCTCGGGCGTTACGGCTGGAAGTCGGGCGCACCGTCCCTGAAACAGCAGGTCGCCAAAGCCCTCCTGAACGACATGGGCGTGGGCACCCCCATCTTCCCGGATCGCGGTCGCGTGGAACTGGGCTGGGATCAACTCGAAGAGATGGCGACCTACGTGGCCAACCTCACGCCCCCGCCGCGCAGAAATTGGCGCGACCCGGCGGCCATTCGCGGCAAGGACCTCTTCGAGGCCGCCAACTGCATCGCGTGCCACCGGCCGTCGATGCGAACCAGTCCCGACACCCCGCGGCGCGAGTTGCGCAACCTGACCATCCAACCCTTCACCGATCTCCTGCTCCACGACATGGGTCCCGGCCTGGCCGACAACCGCCCGGAAGTGGGCGCCAACGGGCGTGAGTGGCGCACTCCGCCGCTTTGGGGCGTCGGCAGCGTCGGCGATGTGAACGGACACACCCGCTACCTTCACGACGGTCGGGCGCGCAACCTGATGGAAGCCATCCTCTGGCATGGCGGAGAGGCCCTGGAATCTCGCGACGCGGTGTTGGCAATGAGTGCCGGTCAACGGGTCGACCTGCTGGCCTACGTGGCCTATCCGTTCACAGACCCGGGTGCGCCGACAACCGGTGGAGATGACGGTTCCGATGGCTCTGACGGCAGCGACGGTTCCGACGGCAGTGACGGCTCCGATGGCTCTGACGGCAGTGATGGTTCCGACGGTTCCGACGGCGGTGACGGCTCTGACGGCGGCGACGGTTCCGACGGCAGTGACGGCTCTGACGGCGGCGACGGTTCCGATGGCGGTGATGGCGGACCCTGTGACGACTTCGGTTTCATGTTCACGGATGCCAACACGATCACGGTCTACCACCGCGATCTCGGCTGGACGGCCCAATGGAACTATGTCTGCCTCGACGGCTATTGCCTGCCAGGAGAGCTGGTGAACGGCCGCTACGTCCACGCATTCCAGGCCACGCCCGGCCAAAGCTACGACCTGACCTTCAAGGTTCAGGACAACCAATTCAGCCAATACATTGTCGAGAAACGCATTGTCTTCCAAGCCGACGATGCCTGTCAGGGCGGCGACGGCGGTGACGGTTCTGATGGTTCCGACGGCGGCGATGGTGGCGACGGCGGCGATGGCTCCGACGGTTCCGATGGCGACGACGGCGGGGATGGCTCCGACGGTTCCGATGGCGGCGACGGCGGGAATGGCTCCGACGGCGGCGACGGCGGACCGGGCCCATGCGGCGATTTCGGCATCGCCCGGTTGGACGACCACCAGATGGTCGTCTTTCACGAAGACCGCGGCTGGAGCGGAAACTGGCACTACCTCTGTCTCGACGGTTACTGCGTGCCGGGAAGCCTCGGCGACGGCAGGTACGCCCGCGTCTTCCCTGCGGAACCCGGCCGCACCTACCGCATCGAATTCAAAGTACAAGACGACGGCCTCGGACAATACATCACCGAAAAAACCATCACGTTCGACGACGACACTTGCCTCTGGCAGGGCCCCGTTCCCTAGTACTCAGGCGCGTGGCCCGGGTACGGCCACGCACGATCCGAAGTGGAGGAATCAGCTCTCACCCGTGAGCGGGGTTTCGAATCACGTCCCGGCAACGCCGAGTTTCGTGCGATCGATGGCACGGAACTCGGCCGCGCCTCCTCTCATCGATTCGAAGTCCCTTCCTTTGCGTCCGGGCCGTCACGCCCTCCGCTGAATGCATCCATCGCGTGACATCCCAGGCGACCCATTCCATCAAAATGCCTACTTTTCGAGGAGAGATCCATGAAGTCCCATTTCAGTGCGATCCTGATGTATCTTGCGATTTTCGCGTTCTCATGGACCGCGCATGCCGATTTCCCCGGTGCCAACTGGGTTCAAGTCGGCGGTGGCCGCTACACGACGACGCACAACAGCCAGTACTTCAGCAATCCCACCGTGGCAGGCGGCCCCCCAGCCCGTTTCTTCACCGACAACGTGTCGTTCCCCTATCCCACCCACCATTGGTGGAGTAGCGCCAGCCACCAGCCTTTCTCTTTCAATCTCTACCCGCTCCCCTTCGCCATGCGCTTCACGGCGCAGGGCATGATGCTCGGCGTACCGCCCGTCGTGCTGCGCCAGGCCAACAGCGGCAGCTACGACTTCGACGCCCTCATCCAGTCGGACTACCACGGTGAGAACAACGCCGACCTGGTGGTCACGGCGAGCGGTGGATCGTTTCAGGAGGTCCGCGTTCACGACTACGGCGACTGGCACGTAGTGCTGCGCATGCTGGCCAACGGCGGCCACATCGACGTCACGTCTTCGGCCGGCTCGCCCTTCATGGTGGCCGAATTCCAGGGTCTCACCCCCGAACTGAGCGTCAACGGCTCCGCGAGCATCGTTCACGGCAGCGCCGGTTCAGACGCGGTCGCCGTGCGCATCGACAACCGCCACTACGGCATTTTCGTCTCCAGCCAGGGTTCGATTCAGGTGGGTGGCTCGATCCGCGTCGGCAACAGCCCGTACGTGATCGTCGCGGCCCTGCCGGACAGTTCGGCGGCCACCTACGAGCGGTTCCGGACGCACGCCTACGCCAAGGTGGTGGCCTCGCGCATTTCCTGGGACTACGACGAGCGGAAATCGGAAGTGACCACGGTGTACGAGGTCCGGACCCAACCATTGCGCGGCGCTGAAACCCGCACGATCCAGGCCCTGCTGCCCCACCAGTGGCGCGGCCAGAATCTCGACCTCGACGGCTCCGACTACCGCACCGTTCGCGGCACGCTGAAGAATTTGGTGGGCAACCAGTTCGCCACGGTCCAGCCGTTCCACGGCGTCTTGCCCTACCTGCCCGACACGGGCGCCGCCACGGACCAGGAAATGATGGCCTCGCTGGATCACTGGATGAGCTACAACTCCGGCAACCGCGGCCAGGCGGCCACCGTGCTGAACCTGCCGCACCTCGATCGCGGCCTGGACGGCTGCGACGACTCCTACTGGGTCGGAGAGCGCTTCCACCACATCGCCAGCATCATCGCCGTCGCGCGTCAGGCCGGCCGAATGGACGTGGCCAATCAGGCCGCGAACGAAATCAAGCAGGCGATGGACTATTGGATGAACCCCCAATACCCGCGCCCCGGCGACGAAAACCACTTCTTCTACGACCAGGAGTGGGGTCACATCATCGGTCAAAACGTCTGCGGCTCCTGGCGAACCCTCTGGGAATTCAACGATTGGCACTTCCACGCAGGCTACTGGCTGCAGGCGGCGGCCCAGGTGGCCCTGCACGATCCCAACTGGCTGGCCCAGTCCGATCTGTGGCCCATGCTTCGCCTGTTCATTCGGGCCGCCTACTCGCCCGACCGCAACGATCCCATGTTCCCCTTCATGCGCCATTTCGAGCCCTGGTTCGGTTACTCCCACGCCGCGGGATTCGGCGACGGCTGGAGCGACCTGGGCAACAACCAGGAATCCCACGGCGAAGCCATGAATTTCTGGCACGCCGCCATCGTGTTGTCCACCATCGCCGGTGACGACACCATGCGGGACATGGCCATCTGGGGCTACGTCCAGGAGAGCCGCGCGGGCCTGGAATACTGGTTCGACTACACCGGCGAAAACCACCACCCCAACTTCCAGGGCACCACCTGCGGCATCGTGTTCGACGGCGCCTGCATGTACAAGGTGTGGTGGGACATGAACGGTTCCAACGCCTGGGCCGACGAGGTCGTGGGCATCAACCTGCTGCCGATCAACGCCGGCAAAATGTACCTGACCCAAAACGTGCCCGGCATGGGCCGCAAGCTGTTCGACAACATCGCAGCCGACGAAGCGCGCTCTCCTCAGGGTACCATGCAGCGCTGGACCGACCTGTTCTACATGACGTTGGCCCAAACGGACCCCGACGAGGCCATGAGCCTGTGGCAGGGACGCCCCTATTCGGCGTTCATGCAGGTCGGCGCCCACACCCTGCACTGGATTCGCACCTTCCAGAACCTGGGTGAGCCGGTCGGCTCGGTGACCGCCGATACCTCTCTGTACACCGTGTTCCAAAAGAACGGGCAGCGGACCTACGCCGCCTACAACACCGGAGATCGCGAGATCGTGGTCAATTTCTCCGACGGCAGAAGCCTGCGTGTCCCGGCACGCAGCATGGCGACCTGCAGCGGCGACCAATGTGACGGCAGTGATGGTACCGATGGCTCCGACGGCGGTGATGGCACTGACGGCGGTGACGGTACCGATGGTGGCGACGGCACTGACGGTGGCGACGGCTCCGATGGTGGCGACGGCACTGACGGTGGCGACGGCTCCGATGGTGGCGATGGCTCCGATGGCGGCGACGGTGGTGATGGCACCGATGGCTCCGATGGCGGCGACGGTGGTGATGGCACCGATGGCTCCGATGGTGGCGACGGCTCCGACGGTGGCGACGGCGGCGACGGTGGCGATGGCGGCGACGGCACACCCTGCGGCGACTTCGGCATCCAGAAAATCGACGACCAGACCGTGCGCGTCTTCCACCGCGACAAAGGCTGGAGCGCCACCTGGCATTACCTCTGCCTCGACGGCTACTGCCTGCCCGGCACCCTGGAAGACGGCGTCTACTACAAAGATTTCTCCGCGACGCTCGGCCAGACCTATGGCATCACCTTCAAGGTACAGGACAACCAAATCGGCCAACTCATCGTCGACGACACCGTGACCTTCGGTACTTCCGATTGTGGCGGTTCAGACGGTGGCGACGGTGGTGATTCCGGTGACGGTGGCGACGGCTCCGATGGCGGTGATTCCGGCGATGGAGGCGATGGCTCCGACGGTGGCGATGGAGGCGATGGCTCCGACGGTGGCGACGGCGGCGACGGATCAGACGGCGGCGACGGCGGCCAATGCGATGGTTTCGGCGTGGCCTGGAACGGCGAAAACGGCCTCTACGTCTACATCGTGGATGAGGGCTGGTCAGCCTCCTGGCAGTACATCTGCCTCGACGACTACTGCATCCAGGCCGAGCTCGTCAACGGCTACTACCGCCAGGCGTTCGTCGCTCAGGCGGACCGCACCTACCGCATCACCTTCAAGGTGCAGGACAGCGCCAGTCACAGCGGCCAAACCATCTTGGAAAAGGACGTCCGTTACGACACCGACGCCTGCCGCCTACCTTGACCGATGGCCGGCTCACCCGATTCGAAGAGGCCGGGTGGACGGGCACCGCTCGTCTCTCGGATCTCTTCCTTCCCGATGAACCGGGTCCCCAGGGACCCCTAATGGGACGAGGCGAAGGCCTGGAGTGAAATCCACGCTTTCCGCCTCGCCCGGCAACGTTCCAACGCGACCTCTCCCATGTCGGCCTTTTGATGATCGGCGCTTATCCCACGGTGTGGCAACTGTCCCGGATGACCACCGACCCCGGCATCGGAGAGGGTGAAGTGCGGTTCCCTGCGACCCGGACCCCACTTCACACAGGGCCCCGTGCGCACACCCAAGCACGGGGCCCTTCCCCTTTCGAGTCGCGAGATACGGTCATCCACCACTCGTTATCGTTTGGGCCGACCGTCGTACACGATGCGACCATCCAGCATGGTCAACAACACCGAGGTACTGCCGATCGCGGTGGTGCCCACCTGGAAGATGTTCCGATCCAAAACGATCAGGTCGGCCCGCTTGCCGACCTCCAGCGAACCCACGCGATCTTCCTGGCGCATGACATAAGCCGCATCCAGGGTATAGGCCCGCACCGCGGTGGCCAGATCCGGCAGGTTTTGGGGCGCGCGGGTGAGGGCCCGTTGCATGCCCACGAACGGGTTCAGGCTGCTGACGTCCCAATCGCTGCTCAAGCTGATCCTGGCGCCCGCCTCGTGCAGGTCTTTGAGGGGAATCAGGTTCTGCGACCGGTTCCCAATCAGGAAGGCCACCTCGATCCAGTTCTGGGGCTGCGCGAAATCACCCGAGACCTGCATGTCGGCGATGACGTTCAAGGTCCGAAACCGATCGTAATCCTCGGGGTTCACTACCTCGAGGTGGGTCAGTCGGTGGCGTCCCGCGTCTTGGCCGGCCTCGATCGCGTTCAAGGCCTCGCGCACGCCCCGGTCACCGATGGCGTGAATGTGGAAATCGAATCCCAGCGGGTCCAGTTCCTCGATGTAGCGCGCCAGTCGCGCTTCGGTGAAGTAATTGAGGCCGGTTTGGCTGGGAATGTCGCCGAGGGTTTCCTTGTAGGGCTCCAACATCGCGGCCGTGGAGTTGATCAGGATCCCGTCGGCATAGACCTTGACCTGGTTCTGGCGCAGAAGCGCGTCGGGATCGTTGCGGTAAAGCCCTCGCAGTTCCGCCAACTGGGCTTCGTCGTTCATGCTGGGATAGGCCCAAAGACCCAGGATCGCACGCACGGTCAGGCGCGACTCGCGTTCGGCCCGCTGCCAGGCGTCCTGGAAGTCTCGCTTCCAATAGGTGCGCCCCTCGCAAACCGAGGTGATCCCGTGGCGATTCAGCTCGCCGAGTGCCTCCAACAGGCCTTCGTAATTCAGTTCCTTGATTTCCTCCGTGGGTTGCCAGGCGAGATCCATCACCAAGTCGCCGGCCGAATCGAAAAGGATGCCGGTGGGCTCTCCGGTGGCGGGATCCTTCACGATCACCCCACCGGGCGGATTGGGCGTATCGGCGTCGATGCCCGCCCGTTCCAACGCCAGTGAATTGACCCAGAACGAGTGCGACGTCTCTTCCATGATCGCGGCGGGCCGATCCGGAATCGCTTCGTCCAAGATGTCGACCGGCCTGCGCTGGGCCTCCAACAGGGTGAACACCGAATGCCCCCAACCCAGCACCCAATCGGTGGCCTGCTGGTCCGGCGCGCATTGGCGCAGGACGGGGATGTATTGCTCGGGATCGGTCACCGCGGTATCCAGTATGCAGGTCCCGGAAAAGGGAGAGCGCGCCTCCAAGGGGTGCATGTGGACGTCGTGGATCCCCGGCATGGCCATACGCCCCTCGAGATCGATCTCGGTCGCACCGGGCCCCGCCTGGGCGCGGGCGGATTCGTTGGTGCCCACGTGGACAATGACGCCATCGCGAATCAGAAGAGCCTGAACCCACGGGTTTTGGGAATCGACCGTGTACACTTCGCCATTCACCAGCAGGATCTCCTCAACGTCCTCCAATCCATTGACCATGCACACAAAATCTCGCACATCACCCTCCCCGTCTTGGTTGCAATCGGCCGTGTCGGTCCGCCAGCCGGCGAATTGCTCGTCCATTTGTGAGGCGGGAATGTCCCGGCAGGCGTTCTGGCCGCAATCGGCTGTCGCGAGTGCACCGATCGCGAGTGCGAGTATCGCGGTGAAAAAAATGGCTTGGCGCATGGGGTTCCTCCCTCGATTCGAATCCCGGCGAGCAAGCCGGGAGGCCGAGACCGGCACAAGCATCAATGTAGGGAAAGAAGAAATAAATTTCAAGATCTTAAAATTTAAATTTTCGAGAACCCACACCGTAAATGCAACTTAATCTCCACTCAACCTACTTGTTAAAAACTATTTACAACGGAGGATTCAAACCCGGAGTTTTTCTTCGACGAACCGATGCGATGTGACTTTTTTCTCAAAATAGACGCACCGAAGCCGGCAACCACAGGGCGATCACCAATCCGGAGCCTCGAAAAGGGGTCCCTTGCCAAACCGCGCTACCAACTTGCCGAGGTTGGGGTTCAGTGCCGCTTTGCCTGCTCGGCGATTCCGTCCAAAATCATTTTTGCGACGCGATAGGCATCCTTGCTGCGCGAAACGGGAAAGCCCAACCAGCGTCGGGTCGCGTTGGCTTCGGACAGGCACAGAATCGCATGGGCCGCCATTTTGTTCTGTGGGCCGGAAAACTCGGGAAAGTAGCGGTCGAGGACCTCGCGAAACGATTTCTCCACGGCCTTGTAGATGCGCTTGACTTCGTCCATGACCCGCGCGTCGCGCTCCGCAAGCGCCAGGAGCTCGGAAAAAATCGCTTCCTCTTCACGGGTCTGGTCTTCTTCGGCCGGTAAAAACAGGAACTGGAGCAGTGCTTCCACCGCGGCCGTTTCGGTGGCCCGACTCAGGGCTTCCTGGAAATGGGCCAAGTAATGCTCGGTAAAGCGATCGATCAGCGCGTTCAAAAGCTGATCCCGGTTGCCGATGTAGTGGCGAATGATCGTGTGTTTGACACCCGCTTCGGCGGCGATTCGTTCCAGCGAGCTCTTTTCCAACCCGTGTTTCAGGATACAGCGCTGAAAGGCATCGAGAATTTGCGTGCGCCGCTCGACCGCGAGGCTTTTTCGTCCCATCGATCCTAGAATCCTAACCCGGACGAACCGGTTGAGATCAGAAATGCACCGAGCCGCCGGCCACCCGGTGAACCGCCGAATCTCGGCGTTCGCTCGGCGGTGACCATCCGACTCGAGGTCGCCACGGCGGGGTCCGACCCTGTTGCGACCCTTTGCAGTGCAGGCCATGGTCAGCGATCAACCTACCACCCGAGGCTTCGCGGCGCAATCGAGATTCGGCTTTGGAGAGCTGAACGGCCCGGCCGCACACCCGATCACCGGAGTGCGATCGGGTGGTCCCTCTATCGGAATTCCCGGCGGGATCGGGGTTACGGCTACGGAGCTTCCGCGCCTACGAACGCCGGGTGAGCTTGAATTCGCCCAAGAGCTCGGTCAGGGCCGCCGCCTCCTCTGCGGATTGCTGGGCATGGGCTCGGAGCTGTTTCACGGACACGTCCATTTCGGTGGTGGCCGAGGCCGTGCCCGAAACGATGCCGTCGATCTCCTGAATGACCTTGTTGACGTTCTGGATGCCGGAGCCCACGTGTTTGGTGCTCGTTTGAATGGAGCCGATCAACTCGCGGATCTGCTGAATGGAGATATTCGTCTGGCGCGCCAGTTCCTTGACCTCTCCGGCGACGACGGCAAACCCCTTGCCGGCCTCTCCCGAACGCGCCGCCTCGATGGTGGCGTTGAGCGACAGCAGCTTCGTCTGTTCGGCGATTTGCACGATGATGTTGGTGATGTTGTCGATATTGCTGCTGGCCTTGGTCAACACTTCCATCTGCGAGACCGTTTCGCGAATGTTGACCACCGTATCGCCGGTGACGGCCCGCGCCGTTTCGCCCTGGCGCGACAGCTCTCCGATGGTGGTGGTCATTTCACCGATGGCCGCGGCCACGGTGGAAGCACCCGTCGTGTACTGTTCCTTCGCGTGGCCGAACAGGGAGCTGAAGGTTTGATCGAGCACATCCAAGGCCACGTTGAACTCTCGCACGATGCTCTCGAACTTGCTTTTTTCGTCCACTGTCAATCGTACGGTCAGGTCGCGCTTGGCCAGCTTCTGAAAGACTGCAGCCATCTCATCGATGAACAGATTGCTCTCCTCGGCCATGGCGTTGATCTTGGCCAGTCGGGATTGGGCCAGGGCCTCCAAGACCAACGACATATCGAAGTGGCAGAGCTTTCCGAAGGAAGCCATGAACTGGATGAGTTCCTGGGGCGTCGCGCCCTTGTCCGCCACCAAGCTGGTGAGCGCTTCACGGATGATCTCGTACTGACCCACGTACCAGAACGTCTCGAGCTTGATGTAGTCGTGCCGATCGCCGATTTGCTGGCGATAGGCGACATAGTTGTCGTCGATCACCCCGGAGAACATGGATTCAAGGTATCGCTTCAGCAAGGGTCGTTGGCGCTGCACGGTGCTGTGCGTTTCCAAAATGGTCTTGGTTTCCTTGATGGAGAGCAAATTGTCATAAAATCGGTCGATGACGACGTCCAGATCCTCTTCCACCTGATGGTACCAGTAGGCGATGATGCCCAGATCTCGCTCCGTCAGGCGCTGGTACCTCACGCGGATCATGATGTCCGGATTCTTGACGCGTATGATCCCGGGTTCGATGACCCGTTCCGTTTTCTTTTTGGATCGAAAAAAGCCGAGCACGTGGACCTCCGTGGGATTCACGATTGATGTTCAAACATGCACGAGGAAAACGGTTCGAGACACGAAGGGATCGCCCGGCAAACCGTGCCGCCGCGCCCCGCGCTCGCCAACGGTCGGGTTCATGAAGTGAAAGGCCTCTAAGGTTCGCCCGATCGACTCCCCAGGACGACATCCGGCGCGAGAACACCTCGACCTTCCTTTCAGCACCGCTTGAATCTCTTTCCTCTCTTATCTCTCATCAGGTGGTAAATCCTTATTTTTTGCCTATTTCCTCAGCGATGCACGCCACACCATCTAGAGCGCTCGGTGTCCCGGGCCCCATCGATTTGGCCCACCCATGGGAACGGCTCCTGGGCGCATCCATTGGATTGCGCCATTTTCATCACTTGCTTTTTCGCGAGATCTATATAAAAACCTATCGTATGGAATGAAATGAACATGAATTTTCTCAGAACCTGGCTTATTTTTCTCCTGATCGCATGTTTTTGCGCATGGCTTCTCCCCCGAGCCCGCTACCGCTCCATCGTGATCCACCACACGGCGTCCCCATCCGACAGCCTGGCTTCGATCCGCCGCGCACATGGCGCACGTGGCTGGTACGACATCGGTTATCACTTGGTGCTGGCCAATGGACAGGCCGGTGTGCCCGCCGGGCATTTGGAGGTGGGCGCCCGTTATCGCTGGGGCGGATACTCGGTGGCCACCCGCAACAAGTGGTGCAACGTGACGGCCCTGCATCTGACGCTGGTGGGCAACTACGAAAACGCACCGTTCCCCCAGCACCTGCAGCCGGCGCTGGCCAACGCGGTGCGGACCCTGTGCCGACGGTACGGTATCGACCCGGCAAACATTCACCTGCACCGCGACTGCAGTGCCACCGCATGCCCTGGCCGCCACATCGACCGCGACGCGATCCAGCGGTGGTTGAAGACCGACCCGGAGGCGGTGCCCCAAGCGCTCGCGGCGCAGCACGAACGGGCGCTGCGCCAAACGCTCGTGGCACCGCTCCCCATCGGCCTGAGCGTGTTTGGGCTGGAGATCGCATTGTGGTCGATCGCGCACAGGTGGCGCAAACGACGCCGTTCGGGACGGGATGAACCGGTCCAATCGGGCGGCCCCCAACGAGGGGACATCGAATGAGGAACCTCGTCCCAAGTTCACGGCCGAGTCGCTCGCGCATGGAGGGAAAGGCATGGGGCGTCGGGTCAAAAGATCGTCGAAGAATAGAGAATGGAAAAAATTTTCTGATATCTTCCTGATATTTCACAAAAGATTTTTCGAGGTTCTCGTGTAAGATGGTTTCCACAAGCCATTCGCTCGATGCGAGCACGCGCCGCACTCCACGCCAATTCGGGTCATTTCCCCAACCCGCGCCTTTTCGTCGGCGGTTTCGTCGTTCGCTTCCGATGCAGCTCATTCTGCACGAGAAGGTGTTTTCATGATTTACCTGACCGCAATCAGTCTATATCTCGGCGCCCTGATCATGATGGGTGTCTACAAGTCCAAGAAAATCAAGACGCAGAGCGACTTCGCCGTTGCCGGGCGCAGCCTTTCCCCCTGGGTGCTGGTGGGCACCATGTTGGCCACCTGGGTCGGCACGGGTTCGATTCTGGGCAACGCCGGCAAAGCCTACGAAACCGGTCTCGCGGCCCTGATGTTGCCCATTGGCGGCGTCATGGGCGTGATGGTCCTGACCCGCATTGCGGGCAAGGTTCGCGGCATCGAAAAATTCACGGTTCCCGAAATCATCGGATCGCGTTACGGACAGAACGCGCGCGTCTTGAGTGTGGTCGCACTGGTCATGGCCTACATGGTGATCGTGTCCTACCAGTACAATGCGGGCGGCGCGGTACTGCACACGGTCCTCACCGACGACGCCGGTTCCAGCATCCTGTCGCTGCAGGCCTGCACGGCCATCGCGGTGGCGGTGATCATCGCCTACACCATGTTGGCCGGCCTCGTGAGTGTCGCCTACACCGACGTGGTGAACGGGGTGGTCATGACCCTGTCCTTCGTGATCGCCCTGCCGATTCTCTGGCATACGGCCGGCGGTTGGTCCGGCATGGAGCAGGCGTTCGCGGCGACGGGCCGCGACACCCACATGCAGTTTTGGGGTGTCTATTCGGGATTCGACATCGTCAACTTCCTGCTGCCGCCGTTTTTGCTGGCCATGGGCGACGCCAACATGTACCAGCGGTTCTCCGCATCCTCGACCAGCAAGGGCGCCACCAAGGCGACCATTCTCCTCGTGTTCGCGGTCATCATGATCGAATTGGCGATCATCTCCTCGGCCTGGATCAGCTCCAGCATGATTCCCGACGCCGCCAACGGCCGCAACGTGCTGATCTACGCCTCTCACCAGTTTCTCCCCACGGCGCTGGGCGCCATCATGTTGACCACGATGGTCGGCATCATCATTTCCACCGCCGATTCCTTCCTCTTGGTACCGGCCACCACCCTGATTCGCGACGTCTACCTGCAGTACGTCAACCCCGACGCCGACGAGCGCCGCATCGTGTTGCTCAGCCGGTTGTTCGTGTTGGGTCTGGGCCTGATCGCCTACGCGGTCTCGATGGGCTTCGCGCAGTCGGCGACCTTCTTCGACAAGGCGCTGTACGCCTACACGATCTACGGCGCGGCCATCACGCCATCGTTGGTGGCGGCCTTCTTCTGGAAACGGGCCACTTCGACCGGCGCCGTCGCCTCGATCATCGCCGGCACGGTGGTGACCCTGGTGTGGAAAGAGGCCGCGTTCATTCAGGACATCGTGCCTGGCTTCATCTACCAGAACTGCGACGAGGTCTTGCCGGCCATCTTCGCCTCGATCCTCTGCCTGGTCAGCATCAGCCTGCTCACCCCCAAGCCTGGCACCGAAACCCTCGATGAGCCGGGACTCCAGGCGGGCGAAACCCAACCCACCTGATCGCCGACCTGCCCGAAGATCGAGCCATGTGCGGGGGGGGTTCTCCGCGCATGGTTGTTCCCAGCGGCTCTGCGAAGGGCTCCTCAAAGGTGACGTCAACTCCGCGAGGGAGCATATAGTTCCGCCCCGTTGGGGCTGGGGATCGGGAACCCCCAACAACCAGGGTTGCGTCGGCGCTGCCTCCTTAACCCTTCGCTGTACTGTGTCGTCCCTTCAGGACGCCCGCTGGTGGCGTGCCTACGGCACGCGTTTTTATGTATGGTGGTCCAAACATACGGCCGGCCATCCCTTCAGGATTGGCCGCGAACGGTGAACAATCGAGCATTCGGTTGACCGCGATGGTGCCCATCCCAGCATACCGCAAGGTTGGGATGGGCTCCTGCTCCGGGTCGCATTGACGGTGCGACCGGACGTCCCTCTGGACGGGCACCTGCCCCGGGTCGCGCTGAAGGTGCGACCGGACGTCCCTCTGGACCACAACTTATTTAAAACGCGCACCTTTGGTGCGCCACCAGCAGGGACCCTGAAAGGGTCATACATGACAGCGAAGGGTTAAGGAGTCGGGACGACGACGCAACCCTGGTTGTTCGAGGAGCCCGAACTCCAGCCCTGAAGGGGCGGCTCCGCGAAGGACTCCTCGAACTCGACGGATGCTCCGCCTGGCGGCTCCTCGAGCAGGACGGGCACTCCGCGACGGCCCGCATCGTTCCGCCCCGTTGGGGCTGGGGTTCGGGTACCCCCAACAACCAGGGTTACGGTGCCTCTACGGCACCTCACCCTTCGCTGTACTGTGTCGTCCCTTCAGGACGCCTGCTGGTGGCGGACCTACGGTCCGCGTTTCAATAAGTTGTGGACCTGGCATGATGTTGGCCATCCCTCCAGGATTGGCCGCGAACAACGATCAACCAAGCAATCGGTCGACCGCGATGGTGCGCAGTCCCACACAAACACCAGGCCGTGATGGGTGCGCCGGTCCGAATCCTCGTCGTGCGCCCTAATTCACCGGCTCTTCCGCTGCGGTCGAACTCTCGTCTTCCGAGAACGCCTCATCCTCTTCCTCGGCGCTTGGACCCTCGGCCAGTAGCTTGCGCGCCAGCTTCACCGAATCGGATGTGCCCGTCACGAACAGCAGGTCGTCAACCATCAATCGCTCGGATCCGGTGGGCAATACCACGTCCTGTCCCTCGCGGTGGATCGCCACCACCAGGACCCCGGAACGCGCGCGCAGGTTCAACTCCGTCAGGGTCTTCCCGACCCCCGCCGAATCCTCGAAAATGTAGATGCCGTCCATGTTCTCCAAGTTGGGAAAGAACGCGTCGGGTGCCTGCTCGTTCACGCCCTCCGAACGCTGGCGATCGAGGAACGCCACCAGGCGTTCGGCTTCCGATCGGATTTCGGCGTCCAATCGGCCGGCCGATTTCCACAGAAACGCCAGCATGATGACGATGACCGCCACGATCACCACGCCGATTCCCAGCGAGCCCACCAGCGGTCGGAAGGCCGCGGCCGCAGGAATGCCGGCACCCATCATCACCAACACGCGAACGGCCGAACGCAGCACCGACTGGCCGGTAGGCGTCATCGCCGTCGCGGACCGCGCCCGGTGGGCGGATACCTCGCAAATGATCCATTCACCCAAATTGTGGGTGTTGCGGGCGATGCCCAAAAGTGGCGGAATGGAAATCAACAAGAGGAAACCGTAGGCGGCCAGGATTCGGTAGGCCGCCGGCACCCCGAGTTGCTCTCCCAAAACTTGGGTAATGTCGTAGAAGAAAAAGAGAAAGACGGCCGTCACGAAAATCCAGCCAAGCGTATCCAACACGATGGCACGCAGCGCCTTGCTCCCCACCGAACGCTCCTCGGTCGTCTTCCCCTGGCGAATGCCCTCGAACCACCCTTCGTACACGACCAAAAGGTGCTTCATCCGGGCCGGAAGATGCCGGTCCACGAAATCGACCAGGCGCGGCGCGCCACGCAGGGCAAGCGGCGTGGTGAAGGCGGTAACCACCGCCACCGTGACCAGGATGGGCTGCAAACTGGGGCGAACCACGCCCGCAACGATGCCCAACGACGCGATGATGAACCCGAACTCACCGATTTGCCCCAAACTCAAACCGGCCGTCAGCGACTGTTTCACCCCGTTCCCCGAGAGAATCCCGGCGATCGAAATGCTCATCAACTGGAAAAACAGGACACCGGCGAGCACCAACGCCGCCGGCCCAATGCTCTCCAGGGCCAACAGCGGATCGACCGTCATCCCGATCGAAACGAAGAAAATCGCGGCGAATACGTCCTTGATCGGCTTGATGATGTGCTCCACATCGTGGCCGCGCCCCGATTCGGACACCAACAACCCCGCCACGAAGGCACCCAGGGCCACCGAATAGCCCAACTCCTCGGCGAGCAGCGAGAAGCTGAAGCAGATCCCCACCGCGGTGACGATCGAGGCCTCGGCGTTTTTGAGGTTGAGCACGTACCGCACCAGACGCGGCACGATCAGCAACCCCAAGGCGACCATGGCGGCCAAGGTGAGCGTCAATTTACCCAGGGTCACGCTGAGGCTGGAAACCGAGAACGTGCCGCTCTCGGCGACGGCCGACATGGCGGCGATCAGCGCGATCGCGGCGACGTCCTGCAACACCAGCACACCCAGGACGAAGGTGCGGACATTCTTGGGAACGGGCCGCTCCTCGAAGATCTTGCTGACGAGCATGGTCGAGGAAATACAGATGCTCGCCCCCAGGAACAGGGCCTCGACCTTGTTCCATCCCAGCCAGATCCCAATGGAGAAACCGAGCCAGAGCATGGTGCCGATTTCGATCAGGGCCGAAAAGCCCGCCACCGGCAGCACCTTGAACAGCTTGGATAGTTGAAACTCCAGGCCGATCACGAACATGACCAGGACGACCCCGAATTCGGAGAGTGAATGGACCCGCCCCATGTCGGCAAAGAGCGGAATCGGAATGTAGGGACCGACGATCAGTCCCGCGGCAAGGTAGCCGAGAATACTGGGTTGATTGAACTTACGGCAAAGAATGCCGGTACCTGTCGCAACGCCTAGAACGATACCCAGATCGTGAACGAAACTGGCAGTGGCCACGAATTCTCCTTGGCGCAAAAGGCCGTGCTCGATCGAGAGAAACAAGGGAGACACCTTATTCTAGGGCCGACCCGAGAGAGGCACAAGCGGAACCGAACGCGGTCGCCGACCTTCGACGCGACCCGCGGCACCCCCCCGAAACCACGACCGCAAAAAGAAAAAGCTCCCAACCTTGTGATTGGGAGCTTTGCGATCGAACGCGCGGACGATCAATGACCGGTGGTAGACATCACCAACGGCGTCTTGAAGACCGGCTGCTCCAGATTGACACAGCTCACCATGTTCAGGATCGTGACATCCGGCCAGGTGGCGTACAGCGACTCGAACGAGCAGCAGGATTGCGAGGATGCCTCGGGCACCTGCACGTTGACGTTGGTCAGCGAGATGCTGTCGACCCGGAAACCGGAACCGACGGCGGCACCGTCGGTGCCGTAGCGAAGCTCAAGGTAGAGCTGACGGCCGGCCTGATTGGCGCTGTCCAGCGCCCCGGCGCTGAAGGTGCTCTCGGCCCAAGTTTCCATCGCGGCGGCAAAGCCGTCCTCGCCGTTGTTGCAGAACGAGGAACTTGCCTGACCGGACGCGTTGTAGGTGCGCCCTCCGTCGGGCGCGATCACCGAACGGCTCGCATCGGTGGCGTTCACCAAGGCCAGGTTGGCGCGGTCCCACCAGCCTTGACCGAACTCTTCGATGTCGAAATGGGTTTGGATCGACAGGGTCGAATCGCTGGAGAGTTCCATCAGCGGCGAATAGGCCACGTCGCACACGTTGTGGGTGTTGGCGGAAGACGCCAGGTAGAATTCGGAACCGCCGGCGCCGTCGATGGCATTGCTGCGCGTGAAGGTCCCGGAAATCGCCTGGAACCCGTTCATGTCGGTTTCGAAATCGAAGGTCGCGACCGGCAGCGTTTCCCAGTTACTTTGGGTCTTGTCGAAGGTGTAGGACCCGGTGGCGCCATCCACCCCGTCGGCCTCGGCCACAATTTCCACCTCGAGCCCCGCATTGAAGCTCAAGCCCGACGCGGTGAAGGCCAGGGTGACCGGGGCGCCGGTGCAATCGCCGGTCAAGCTCGCGGCGACAGTTTTGGGCAGGGTTTCGTTGAGCACGATGTCCGGTTGGTTGGGGAAACGCACTTCGGTGATGCGCACGTTGGTCAACGCGTTGTTACCCAGGTTGAAGGCCGAGACGCTGATGACCGCGTCTTCGCAGTTGTCCAAGAAAATATCCCCGTCACCCGAGGTGATTTCCAGATCGGCCACGAACCCCAGGGCCAGTCCTTCCGGTCCTTCGGGTGTCACGGTCACACAGCCGCTCGAAGGTCCGAAACAGGCCTGACCGGCACCCATCGGCACGACCAGATAGGTGTACTCCATGCTGGGTGCCAGCTCGGCATCGGTGAAAGAGGTGCCGGCGGTTTCGGTCAGCAGGTACTTGCCCAGGGCACAGGCGTCGACGCCCTCGGAACGATAAACCCGGTAGGTGTCGGCGTTGGGCACGGCGTTCCAGGTGAGTTCGGCGCCGAGGCTGGTGGCGGCGGCCTGAACCGTCGGTGCCGCGGTGGGGCCGTTGGCACAACCGCTGTTCTGAACGGTGAGGCTGTCACAGGCGATGCCGTGGCGGTCGAAGGCCGCGAAAATCGCGGTCATGTGGGGCGTCCCGTTGTCCAGGTTGCCGTCGTCGTCGTCGGCGGCCAAGTAGTTGAGATAGCCGTTGTTGGCACCACAACCGCCGGAGCCCTGGTTGCATTGGAAGGCTGCGCCGACACCGCCGGAGCCCTGGAAGATCAGGTGTGCGGTGAGTTCGTGCAGCGCACGTTCGTCGAGTTCGGGGAAGGCTGCGGGAAGATCGCGCTTCCAGAGATCCCAAACCGCCTCGGCATAGACCTGACCCTCGCAGTGCACGCTGCCGCCGCAGGGGCCGCCGCCGCCGAAGGGCTTGCAGGTGTCGTTGGCCCAGGTCACGTTGTGCGGGCTGTTGGATTGGCGCTTGCCCCAATCGATGTCGCGCACACCCGTGCAGTCCAGGCAGGGATCGCCGAAACCGCTGCAGTTGATCGTGCGGAAGTTGCGACCGATGCAGGAGGTGTTCAAGCGAATCGCGGCGAACAGGTCCGCGATGCCCTCGCCCGGGGTGGAAATGCCCGGCGTCGCATCGGCACCGTCCATGCCGTGGCCCCACTCGTGGTCGAACACCCCGGCGATTTCGCCGGTGTTGTTACAACCGCCGCCGGACTTGAAGAAGCGCAACCCGCCGGGGCCGCCCGTGGCGTTACAGGTATCGTCGATGTTGACCTGAACCGGCAACGGTGAACGCACCCAGTCGTTGTCCGGCAGGTGCCCGCGACCGATTTCGACGATGCGGTTGATTTCGTAGTAGGCCGAACGCGATGACTTGGTGTTCCCCGCCGAACGGCCGGCCGCCACGACGCAGTCCGTATCGCCCGGCGCATCGCCGAAGCCCAAATCCAGGTGGTTGGTATCGGTGCTTTCCTCGAAGGTACCGCAAACGTCGTTGATCACCACGTATCGGCCCGCGAGTGTACCGATGACGGTGGTGTTGTTGCACACGGAGATGTTGCCGCCGCCGTCGGTGTAGAGGGTGCGGCCGGTGGAAGTGGTCACCGGCAGGAACGGAAAGGGATAGTCCTGCTCCTGCCCCTCGGGCCCCACCCCGTCGTTGGTCAGGGGATACACGCCGCCCGATACGGTGAGACTTTCCGCGAAATAATGGCTGGTGTCCTGGAACGAAAGAACTTCCCCGTTTTCAGCGTCCACAAGCGCTTCCCACTCGGGAATTTCACCGGAGAATTCGGGGGCCAGAACCCAGCAGAGGCGATAGTCGTAGCCGTCACCGAAATGCTGGTTCGGCGTGTGGCGGTTCTTGGCCATGGGAATGTACTCGAGTCTGGCCTCGTGGCGAAAACCGTCGAAACGCAACGACTCGCCGAGGTACTCGCTCAGGATGTGCTGGCTCTCCGCTTCCGAGATTGTCGCGGCCCGCGGCGCCACATCGCCCCAGAAATGGGCGCCGAACAGGACCAGGTTCCCGTTGTTGACTGCCGCGTTGATGTTGCTGTGCCGCACGGGAATACCGTCGATCGCGCGCGGGATGTAGATGCGCACCAGCTCGCGATCGCGGTAGAAGGTCACTTTGTGTTCGGCTCCGAATTCGGAGGGATCCAGGTGGAGCTGCTCTTTGTATTGCCCCAGAAAATCAGTGAATGCGGTCAACACGGCTTCTTTTTCCTGGGCGACGCTCTTGAACGACCGATTCCAGGAAATCTTGTTGCCCACGCCATTGCCGGGCATCAACGGACGACTGAGCAACACCGTCCCCCAACGGCCGGAGAACCCGTCCACCCGGCTCGCCTGAACGTTGGCGCCGAGCGCGCGGAGATCGGCGTTCAAACGGCCCTGCTCGGTGGAATCCACCTCTTGCAAAGACTGGTAGGCCTGGTTCACTTCGAGATCGGCATGACGGTAACGGACCCGTTCCCAAATCGAATCGTACTCGGGAGTGGTTTGGGCGAGGAGTGCACAAGGAAACAGGACAAGACATATCGCCAAGCAACGCCTGGCAACGGGTCGATGAATCGCAAAAAGCATAGGTACTCCAATTGATTTTTTTACGCGCCGACATTTGTGGCGCACCTGCGAGCAAACAGGCCGTATATTGGGGGCCATGTCATTGAGAGAACCATGGATCGTCGAGCGGGCGAATACGCCATCGCCAAAGATCGAGCGGAATCGGAAATCTTGAGAAATGCGAAAAATATATAAATGATCCCCTAAAAAATATCTCACCATAGCACAAGAGCTCGGGAATGAGCATCTCTCTGGTTTTGGAGGAGTAAGGATTTGATTCCAGGACTCGGACGCAGATTGGCGACACGAGTACCCAGCCGAGAGGGCGCACGGACGAAGCCTTGTTTGCCTGGTGTCCCGGCACCGATTTCCAGATACCTGGACCCGGCTTTGTGTGACATGGGCCACGCCCGGCGTTCGCATCGCGGTCGCCAAACCGTCATTAGGAGTGTCGATCCCTAGCGGGAACGCCCCCGTGGGGCTCCGAAAACAACGGTTCCCTTGACGACCCCCATGATGACCGAATCCCGGCTGGAACGGAAGAATGCGAAGCCCCCGGATTCCAAAAACTTGCCCGACGGAGTGACTACAAGTTTTCAAGGTAATTTAATTAACTTATCGCGTCAATTTTTAGGCTTTTTAACTTATCAGCCTATCATGTATCATGATTTTAGCGTCAGTAGGACGTGAGTTTGTTTTTTGCGAGTTGCCATGACCCTGGTTCGGCCCTATCGGAACGCCATTGCCGTTCAAATCGACCAAATGTATCGGGATTGCCGGTATCTGGATGCCTACCGCGCGACCCAACCCTACTGGTCCCGCCCTTCACTCGCGGCGCGGCTCACGGTCGAAGAACTGGTCCTGGCCGCCCGACTGGCCGCGAAGCTGGGAGGCAGCCGCGAGTCGCGCATCCTGCTGCGCGAAGCACGCAAGCGATCGCCCCAACACCCCCAGGTCCGCTTCTTCGGCAGCGACGGGGAACCCTCTGGCGAACCTCCGTTGAATCAACTGCGCGATTTTGTGGAAGATCCCGATTTCGGATCGGAAGACCCCGCCCTGGATGCCCGGTGGGTTGCCCAACACGCCCAGATCTTCGCCCGTTACCGCGACTTCGAATCGAGCACGTTCTGGATGACGCGAGCCCGCGAGCTGAATCCGGTTTGCCCCTGGCTGGACCTCCACCAGGCCCATATCTGGATGGAAGCGGGTCGCTGGGACGACGCCCTTCCGTTGGTGGAAGCCGTATACGCCCGCCAGCCAGGCTGCACCTCGGCGGCCCACGCCCTGATTATTTGTTATGGTTATTTCAACAAACTTCCAAAGGCCGCGGGCCTTTTGCTCCAATGGATTCAAGCCGGCGGCCAGTCTCTGGAGATTCTGCAACTGGGCCTGATTTACGCCTTGCACGCCCTGGAGCGCAATAGTGGCGGACAGGTTCGCGAACAATTGCTGCCGCTGGTTCAACTGGCCCGGCGCCTGCCCCATTACGCACCGCTGGCCGATCGCACCACGCGCCGTCGGAACCACGCCATTCAGGCCGAACTCGCCAAGCAACTCGGCGACCACGGCTCCCTGGCCTTCCACGCGAAACACGCCCGTTCGGAGCACGTCGACGACCTGTTGGCGGCCCTGAAGGAAAAGGCCAAAGGGCGACGGATCCTGCTGAAACATCCGGTCATCCGCCAGAAACACAACACCTGTATGCCCGCTTCCTTGGCGACCTGCCTACAGACGCTCGGACTCAAAATCGACCAGGACGAGTTGGCGCGGAAGCTGGCCTACGACGGCACCAACCCCTGGCGCGTGAAACGATGGGCCGAAGAAAACGGACTTTGTTTTCGACCCTTCCTGGCGCATCGCGATACTTTTCTGCAACTGTTGAAACGCGGTATTCCCAGTGTCGCGACGTTTGTGCACCCCGGAATGGGTCACGCCTGCACCGCGGTGGGATTTGACACGACCACCGATTCCCTGCTCTATCACGACCCGAGCGGCGATTTTCTCGGTGACATCCCCCTGAAATCCTATCTCGACCAAAACGGACCCATCGGACCTCTCTGTTTCGCGGTCATTCCCGAGGAGATGTCGAACCGGGTGCGCGACGTCGTTTGGCACCAAGCCCGAGCCGCGGAACGCCTGATCGAGTTTTGGTGCCACCACGAAAAAGGGGCGCTGGCCAAGTGTCGCGAAATCGCCGAGGCAGCGAAGTCATGCGATCCCGAAAGCCCCCTGACGCGCTACCAGAGCGTGCTTTGCCGGCAGATGGCCGGCCATTGGTCGGAAACGCGACACCAGGTTCGCGACCTCTTGGAGACTCATCCCCGGTCCACCAGCCTGCAAATGCTGTATCTGGGTACCTTGCAACACGATCGAAACCCCACCGCCTATCGCGCGGCATTACGGGCGATCGTGGAGGGCCTTCGCCTGCCGGAGCTCGAAGCCGAGGTCACCATCTTCCCCCACACGCAATTCCACGCGGCACTCGCCCAACAGCTCGCCCATTCCGCGAAACACCAACCAAGCGCGGCCCGGGTCATCGAACGCGGCTTGCGTTTGCAGCCCCATCAGGCCGATTTGTGTTTTGCCCTGGGTCAATGGTTGATGCGAACCCAGCGCAATCGGGAGGCGCTGCTGCCCCTGCGCCTGGCGGCCACGCTACACCTGGAAAACGATGTCTTCGCCCGCGGCTACGCCTGGGCCTGTCACAAGCTAGGCGAAAAGGAACGCGCGCTGGGCTTCCTCGCCCAAAGAGCCGAACACCTGTGCGCGGAAGCCGGTGGTGCCGGGCCATGGATCGAATACATTCGGGCCGCGGAAGCCTTCGGTCGACCGGACCAGGCGCTGGAGATCCTCGAGAGCAGCCTGGAACGGCGTCCCGAAGACGGAACGCTCTGGGCTTTCGCCTCCGGTTTTCTCATGCAATACGGGAAGCGGGAGGGTGCGAAACGGGCCTGGAACGCCACGCGTCGCTTGGCCACCGAGGAAGAGCGACTCGAGACAGGCACCCTGTTGCACGCCCACACCGGAGATCACCAAAGGGGCCTCGAGACGGCCGAACGATGGGTGGCTCTCAACCCAAATCATTTGGGTGCGAGACGCGCCCTGATCCAATTCGTCGGGCTCACGCAGGGTCCCGACGCGGCCGCGGCACTTCCGGCCCGATGGCATCGGGAACAACCGGAACATCGCATGTTGGCCCAACTCTACCTGGAACAGTTGACCGAATCGGCCGCCACTCGGGAAGATCGGCTGCGCTTGATCGAGCATCTGAACGAACGCTTGGCGGAACAACCGGGTGACGATTGGGCCCTTCAGGTTCGCGCCTGGACCTGGTTCCACCTGTGGCAGGCCAGTTCGCGGGCGGATCGAGCCGACCAGGAAGCCCGTCTGGATGCGGCGGTGACGGAGGCCCTGCACGCCGATCCGGATCATCCGAACCTGACGGAACTGCAGGGAGCCATCGCCTTGGAGCGGGGCGAACCGGCGTTGGCGGAGCAACATCTCACGCGGTTGCTGGCGCACGATCCTAACAACTACGCCGCATTCAGCCATCTGTACCAAATCTATGCAAGCAGGGACGGCGGGGAGCGCGAGGCCTTGCTTGCCACCATCGAGCGTGCCTTTTACGCGGCCCCTCACCATTTCGAACCAGCCGAGATGGTGAGCCTGTGGATGTGCGAGCTGTTCGGCTTCCCCAAGGCCGAGGCTCAGGTACGGCGCTGGCTGGACACCCGCCCGGACGATCCGATGCTGGCTCACGCCTGGATCAACCTCCACCTGCGCGAGGGCGCGGGCCTCGAGTCCCTGAGACGGGTGAAGCCCACCCTGCAACGCATGATGGACCAACATCCGCAACACACTTCTTTTAAATTGACCCTCGCCGATTTCTACTTGAGCGGCGGCAAGATCGACAAGGCGCTCGCCCTGTACCGGCACTTGACCGAACGGAATCCGTCCGACACCAAGATGCGGGCGAGCTATGCCGAGCTCTTGGTCAAAAAAGGTCACCTGGACGACGCACTGGTGCAGTGGCGCAAAGTGGTTCGCCTCGATCCCTTCGCGTTCGACGGCTATCGCGCGACTGCCCGGATCCACCTCCAACGCGACCAGACGATGGAAGCGCTGGACGTGGCGCGGAAAGGGGCCGAACGCATCGTTCACGATCTGTCGGCCTGGGAAATGGTGCTGGATCTACTGTGCCAACTGAATCGCACCCAGGAAGCGGAGCAACTGGCGCGGGAGCTGCCGGACCGCGTCAACGACCGCGCCATGGGCCTGATGTTGCTGGCGGAGACGCTGAAACGCGAACAATTGGCCGGCCAGTTCGACGAGGTCAAGGCCGCCTATGCCGCCGTGTTGGAACAGCGTCCCAACCATTGGCCGGCCATTTACGAAATGGTGAACTGTCACTGTGTGGAACGCCAGTTCGACAGCGCTCGCGACCTGCTGCGCCAGGTCAAGCGACGGAACCCGACCCAAACCTTGGTGGAACCGATGCTGGCCCTGGTCGATCGCGTCGAGGGTCACAACGACCGTGCCTTGGACGCCATGCGCCGGCACCTGGAGCGCACCCCGGCCGACATCTGGGCGTGGCAGCTCGCGGTTCAGTGGACGCGCGAGGACAACGCGCTCGAAGTCGGCAACGATCTGCTGCTCTACCTGAACGAAGACCTGTTCGAAAACGTGGAACTGGGCCTCATCAAGCTGGAGTTGGAAGAGATTCTCGGGTTTCCCGCGCCACGGCTGGTGGAGAGCTGGGAGCGTCTGGCCAAACGGTTTCCCAGTTCGGAGGATCTTCAGCGCCATCGCTTCGATTTCTGTTTCCGCAACGGCCTGGCGCGCCACGCCGCGAATGCACTGACCGACCTGGCGGCGAGCATCGCTCCCGACGACGCCGAAATCCTGATACGCCACACCCAACTCGCCTGCCTGGAAGGGAACCAGGATGTGCTGGTCGATCGGCTACTGGCGATCGGCGCTCCGGATGTCCGAATCTCGGAGGACCGCCTGGAATACCTGTTCGATCAAATCGACGAGCACTTTTTGCTGCGCCCGGCCCTGGCGCGTGTCCTGGAAAAGGTGGAGGCCGGCACCGAAGTTTCGCCGGGATTCGTGGGTGCCGTCATCGGCTTCAGCGGCAGCCAAAACTGGTGGGGGGTCCTGGCCCAGGTCGGCCGCCTGCTCGAACCCATAGCTCGAAAGGAACCATGGCAATACTACCTGGCCATGGTGCTCGACGCCCTCTCCGACGAGCACGGTCCCCAGATCGTGCTCGCCTGGCGGGAGGCCAATCCGGACCTTAGACCCGAGACTTCCGTGCTCTGGAGCGTGGTATCCTGCGCCTACATGAGGATGGGGCAATGGGACAACCTATGCATCTGGCTGGATGCCTGGCAGGATTGCGGGGATTTTCCGCTTTCCGCCCAGGTCGAGTACCTGGTCGGGCTGCGCGGGCTGGGTCTCTGGCACGAGATCGAGCCCAGGGCGCGTGCCATCCTCCAAAGCCAGCCGTCGGATCGAAGTGCGGCACATACCGTCGTCATCCTCATGAGCGCGTTGTTGGTTCGCGGCCAGGACCAGGCGTTCCTGTTCGAGTTTCTGACCTGGGGTTCGCTCGTGGAGCAAGCGTCCGAACCCTGGTACTCGGTACTCGCATGTTTTGCCGCGCTGCTCGACACCCAACGCGTTCGCGATCCCAACGCACTGAATGCGCGCTTTCGCCTGGCCGCGCAGGAAATCCTGGAACCCCAAAATCCCCTGCGCCAGGTGTGGCGCGAGTGCATGAAACGTCGCCTGTCGTTGGGTAGGCGCATCACCTGGTCGCTCACCCGCAAGCTTGCCTGAGCCGCCGCATTCCTTTTCTCGATACCCATACCTACCCGAGAACCTCGATACAAATCAAAAGATGGGAGAGTGAGCACATGCTGCATGGATTTGGTGCACACCTGGAGGACATTCGTCGGCACTTCGGAAGGCCGCCCCGGACGGGTCCCGATTCGCGGGAGCACTGGTCCCGCCCGATGCCGGGCTGGCTGGAGGCCGCCCCCGACCGATCTCGGCTGGCCGCCTTCTTTTCCGAGCAACCGGAAATCCTGGAGCGCGGCGACGTGGTCTGGGGCATGTTGGTGCAGGCGCACGAGGCACTGTTCGACGCCGACGGCGAGTTCGAGGCGGTCCCGGGCGAGTTCGTCTATTCCCGCGACCCACACTACACCGAACACTTGGCCGAGTTGCGCGACATCGCCAAAGACGTCTATCGCCTCAAGGATTATCGTCCGCGGAACGAGCCCTTGATGCGCTTCGCCGAAAAGGTCTTCGACGCGCACGACGAGGTGTTCGACCTGCCCGTTCCAAAAATCCTCACGAACGGACGCGACGTGCGTTTCAGTCACCTGATCGTGCACCGTGAACACCTGCCCGAAGGGTACATGGCCAAAACCTGGCTGCCCCTGATCGCGCCTCCCGAAGGCCTGCACCACGCGGCGGTGGTCAATCGGCATTTCTGGCCGCAAGCCTTGGTGGAAACCTGGCTGGGCGGCACCTGGCAGGCCGACGTGTTCGCCCCCGCCCCCATCAAGCGCGAATTGCCGGCGCACCTGCCCGCCCAACCCTCGCTGGGATAGCTCGGCTTCGAACCCGAGCTTTTCCAACGAATCGCCGCTCAGGCCTATGGGTTTCAGGTTGGAACCTAATCGGGGTGAATCGCCGGGGAGGCCACGCATTTGTGAGGTGGGCATCGTTGCAGTAGGTGCCGGGCCCGCTCAGGGCGCCGGGCCGCCTCGTCGAAGGGATCTCGACTCGGAATTCCCGAATCAGGAGGGAGCCGTGGTGCCTGGAGGTGAGGGGGCCGCCCAGACCTGCCTGCTCCACCAATCGAAGCGACCTAACATGGATAGAAATCGATCATCGGGAGATCTTGAGGCCCGACTTTTCTGCTTCGCTCTTTTACCCGTTGGTCTCGCGAAGCCTGGGCCACTTCGAAGTGTCGGCCGGGCCGGCCAACCTACCGCGATTCCGACCCTCGCAGCATGCGGGAACCCCTTTCATGGATCACTTCGAAATGGTCATCCGGCGGGTTTGCCGCCCCTGGCGCCCCTACCTGACACCGGTTTGCATTGAGAATCTGCCGGTTCAGAGGAACCATTTCAAAAAACGGCTGATTCCGGATGGGCGCTGATTAGGGAGTGGGATTACTGGTCGCGCTGACGTTGCCGATCGCCGGTTCACCGATTTGGTTGAAGACGAAGACGACACCGGTCAAGGGCTGATCGGCGGAGGTCGCCGTCATGGTGACGTTCTGATCGATCCCGGGAAAGAGCCCGTCGGTCGTGACCGCGACCGGCACGCCCGGCGCCAATCCGCGTCCGGTCTCGGTATCGGTGCGCAGCAGGTCGCCGGCCGCATTGTGGAAGGTCAGGGTCACGTCGGTGGCGGCAGCGCCCACATTGACGATGACCGGCGCGGAGATGTTCCCGTCGATCACGGGCAGGTAGCCGAACAGAATGGTGCGCCCATAGCGGGTGCCCTCCATGGTGCCGTTCTCGGGCATGGCCACGGCCACGCCTTGGGACGGCGACAGCCCGGAATCGGTATCGCGGTTGAACGTGACCCAGCGACCGTGAATGGTGGTCCGGTCGGCAGCGAGTTCGACGGTGAAGCCCGGGCCACGGTCGAAATTCGGGAACAGGGTGGCGACCCCCTCCTCCAAGAAGCCGTTGGCGGGTATGGTGCGGCTGGCGGTCGCGGTGCTGCCGTCGGTGCGGCGCGCGGTCAATTCCACCTGCGCGGCCGTAGAGCCGTAATTGTTTGCAACCAGGGTACTTTCAAAGCGATCGGTATAGGAAAGCCAGGAGTACATCCATCGGCCGACCGCTTCGAAGCCCGAGCCCCCGTTCTCGATCCCGACCATCTCGGCCATCGCCGCCACATTCATTTTGAGCACTTCCAGGCCCATCGAGATACTGACGTTGTCGGCGGTGTCGGTCGTCCGGTGGTAGCCGGAATAGCTGTCCCAATCGTTTTCGATCGTCAGCAGGGCCGGGACACCGCGGTTGATATAGGGCACGTGGTCCGAACCGAAGGGGTTGAAACTGGTTACGACGCGCAAATTGGTGTAGTCGGTGGCAGCCGTGGAAAAGGCTTCCACCAGCGAAGCACCCACCTGACCGGACTCCAGCAGGACATCCAGGTCCTCGTCCCCGGTGTAACCGATCATATCCATGATCAACACACCCTTGACCTTGCTCAGGTCATCGTTGCCGGCGAGTCGGGCCGCGTGGTCGAAACTGCCGAAAAGGCCCTGTTCTTCGCCGGAATAGGCGATGAAGAGGATGGTCGATTTGGGCTTGGCGGCCGCCAATACGCGTGCCATTTCCAGCACGCCGGCCGTGCCGCTGCCGTTGTCCTCGGCGCCTGGTGCGGCGTTGGTGGGGTCCTCGGAAATACTGTCGTAGTGGCCGCCGATGATGTACCAATCATCGGGGCGCTCGGTTCCCTCGATCACCGCAATGACGTTCTGGACGTTGGTGCCCGAAAAGGTGAAACCCTGGGTGGAAACCGTCAACCCCTCGATCGCCTGGAACTGGCCAATCAACCAGTCGCGCGAATCGGCGATCTCGGTGCCCAGTGAATAGCGATTGAATTCGGCGAGGCGGGTGACGTCGCCGAGCCAGCGATCGCCGTCGATTTGATCGACCACCGCTTGGATCGCGGGATCCGGCGCGCGCTTGTGCTGCTGCGCGGTCCGGTTTTCGTGCTGGGCGGCCAAGACGCTGAAGGGTTCCAAGCGACGGAAATCCAGGTCGTGGGCATGGGCGCCGTGCGCCAAGTGGCGCGGCGGCTCGGCGTACATTTGAACGACGGCGCGGCGACCGGCACGGGCCAACTCGATGCCGTCCAGATTCGGCAGGGTTCGAAAGTGATCCAATTTCACGACGTACAGGCGTTCGCGGTCGACGCCCACGTCGGCGAACACGCGAATCACCGGGGCATCGGCAGCCGCATTTCGAATCAGGCTCTGGAGTTCGGCATCAGATGCCAGAACGAGGAGCGACGGTCCCATTTCCACCCACCACGCGAAGGCGGGGTTCTGCTTGAGGGCCGCCACGCGGTCCGGCCCCACGCGATCGATATCGATCAAAGCGTAGCGTTCGTCGCCGGACCAAACGGGCAAGGTCGAAAAAAAGAAAAGGGCGACACACAAGGCCAATCCGCGACAGGAGCGGATTCGATTCGGGTTGCTGAGCGACATGTTTCCTCCATTGACGGCTGACAGACATCCATTATAAGTCACCGTGTAGTACGAGCTCTTGAAAAGACTCCCCCACCCTATCAATCTCCACGCCAACTCGGCGTGGGGAGGTTTCCAGCCAAACGAGTGCCGGAAACGTCGTTTTCCACTCCGACCAGTGATGGCCGCGGATGTTCATCACTGAGTCGCCAGGGTGGAAAAACTTCCCAAAACTCGGCAAAGAGAAATTTAGTCCACGAATCACACGAATTGACACGAATCAAAGCACTTCCAAGGGACTGTCTCCGTCATGACCTGAATAATGAAGCAGGAACCCCTGAATATCGGAAACCTGGAAAAACCAGCCATTTGGTGGCACAACACGACCTTGCTTTTCCTGGCTTCGACTCTTCCAGGTTTCCTGATACAGATTCGACGACGGCAAGACCCATCTCAGGTGGAATGCACCACTGAGTCACCGCTCAGGCCGGGGGCCGGATTGCCGGTGGTCCGGCACACCGGCCACCGGGTTTCAAGTGGGTAACTAATCGAAGCGAATTGCTTGGAGTTCCCGCAATTGTGAGAGGGGCGTCGTGGCAGTAAGTGCCGGGCCATACCGGCCGTACCCGCCCAGGGCGCCGGGCCGACATTTTTCGACGAACTCCCCGCACATTCGCCTTTTTAGGTTTTTATCTTTATCTTCGAACTTTACAGAGTTTGTTACATACAGAGTCACCGAAGAGATTAAACCGGCCCAACCTCGGAAGAACCGCTTGGGTGATTTCTCGGATTAGAACCATTTGGTCCACGAATCACGCGAATCAACACGGATCAAAGCACTTACACGGCACTATCGCCGTCATGCCGCCGGAATCCGTGTCAATCGGTGTGATTCGTGGACAAACTTTTTTTCCAAAGATGAACCAAAAAAGGATCGTTTCGAAACCCCTCGGCTCGCCCCCTGGCAAGACATTGACCACCTTTCGGGGTCACACACTGCCAGTCGTTTCCTCGGGGGGTGACTCGATCGACCGCTGGCCCGCGTGGCGGTCGACAAACCTAACCGACGCAGCTTCAACGTTTTCTCTTGGCGTCACGGGTCAGGCACCCGTAAAGTTAGGCCAGATCCGGCCGGCTCTCTCCCGTTCGCCACGACGCCGCGCCGCGATCCATTCGTATCCCATCGACAGGCTCTCGGGTGACTCATGCTCTACGTGTTCGATTTGGTCGGTGTAGCCGTGTTCGCCGTGTCCGGCGCCCTGGTGGCCGCGCGTAAAGGTATGGATCTGTTCGGCGGCATGGTGTTGGCCGTGGTGACCGCGATCGGCGGCGGCACCATTCGCGATCTGCTGCTGGACGCGCCGGTCTTCTGGATCGGCGATCCGACCTACGTGATCGTGGCCGGCGGCGTCGCCCTGATCACGGAAATCTTCGGACCGCGCATCCTACCGCGCGGCAAACCGCTGCTGTTCGCCGATGCCTGCGGTCTGGCGCTCTTTACCGTGATGGGCGCGGCCAAGGCGAATGCGACGGGAACCCCGGCGATCACGGCCGTCGTGATGGGTGTGCTCACCGGCGTCGCCGGCGGCGCGATCCGCGACGTGCTCGCCGGAGACATTCCGCTGGTGCTGCGCAAAGAGATCTACGCCACCGCCTCGATTTTCGGCGCCACCGTCTACATTCTGATGCGCCACCTGGAGCTCGGCGCCCAGCTCGCGGCCTGGACCGGGCTCTTCGCCACGCTCCTGCTGCGACTCGCCGCCATTCGCTGGCACCTGCAACTGCCGCGTTTCCTCGGTGGACCGGAGTGAGGGTTCGTCCGATCGCGCTCGCCGCTCAGCCGCCCAACAAGGCCTTGATTTCGGCGCGATACCGTTTGAAATCCGGACTCGTTTCGGCCGCGTAGTTGAAGTTTTTGAACAAACCCGTCAGGCGTGTGAACAGCTTGCGTACCGCGTCCTTGTCCGCGAGGTTCGGTTCGTGGGCGACCACCTCGGCCACCATGGCGAAGGTGACCTTCTGGCGAGCCAACGAGGACGAGGCATCCACGTCGTCGAAGGCGTCCTGCTGCAGATAGACCATGTCGACGAAGGTCGCCCGCTGGTAGTCGAGGTAGTCCTCCAGGCTGATGCCCTCCTCACCCGTCACCTGCATCATGTGGGCGACCTCATTGCCCCGCTGCAGCAAGCGCAGCATCCGTTCCACGCGCTGCGTCCAATCGGGATCCATTTCGCGGTCGAACCAATCGCGAAGCTGTTCGCGGTAACGGCTCCACGACAGACTGGGATCGACTGCCGGGTAAAACCGCTTGTAGGCTCGCTCCGAGCTGAGCCCCAGAAAGGTCTTGACCGTGCGCATGGTCGACTGGGTCACGGGCTCTTCGAAATTCCCGCCCGCCGGCGAAACCGTGCCGATCATGGTCAGGCTGCCGACGCTGCCGTCGTTGGTGCGAATCACACCGGCCCGTTCGTAGATGCCGCGGACGGACGAGTCCAGGTAGGCCGGGAAGGCCTCCTCGCCCGGAATCTCCTCCAAACGCCCGGACGTCTCGCGCATGGCCTGGGCCCAGCGCGAAGTGGAGTCGGCGATGATCAGCACGTGAAAACCCATCTGGCGGTAGTATTCGCCAAGGGTGACACCGGTGTAGATCGAAGCTTCACGGGCGGCCACCGGCATCGACGACGTATTGCAGATGATGATGGTGCGATCCATCAGGGAGCCACCCGTGTGGGGATCGATGAGGTTGGGGAACTCGGTGATGGTCTCGACCACCTCGCCCGCGCGCTCGCCGCAAGCGATCACGATCACCACGTCGACCGCCGAATAGCGCGAGATCAGGTGTTGCAAAATGGTCTTGCCCGCCCCGAAGGGTCCGGGAATGCAGGCCGTGCCGCCACGTGCCACGGGGAAAAAGGTGTCGACCAGGCGCAAACTGGTCACCATCGGTTCCTCGGGATACAGCCGCATGGAGCTGCGCCGGCGCAACAGTGCAGCGGGAATCGGGCGCCGCACCGGCCAATGCATGGTCATCGTCAGCGTGCGTTCGCGACCGTCGCTCTCGACGACCCGCGCGATCGGGTCGTTGACGGTGAAATTGCCGACCTGAACCCAATCGACCGTGACCTCGCCGACCATGTCGAACGGCACGAAGATTTTATGGGTGAAGCGATCTTCTTGCACCGAACCGAGCACGTCTCCGGCCCTCAACACGTCGCCGATCTTGGCCGTGGGCGTAAATTTCCAGCGCTTGTTGGGATCCAACCCGTCGACGGCGGTGCCCCGCGGCAGAAAGAACCCGTGGAGCACGGCGAGGTTTTCCAGGGGATTCTGCAGGCCGTCGTAGACCTGGCTGAGCAGTCCCGGCCCCAGGGCCACCGACAGCAATTGACTGGAAAGCTCCACCGCATCGCCGATGGCGATCCCGCGGGTATCCTCGAATACCTGGGCGTCGGCTTCCCGACCACGAATGCGCAGTACTTCGGCCTGCAGGCGTTCGGCGGGATTGGAAGAGGGCCGAATGAAGACGACCTCGTTCTTCATGATGCCGTGGCGCTCGCCCTCCTCTTGGAGTTCGAAGGTGACGATGTCGTCGCGAACCACGATGACTTTGGCCAAAACCGATGTTTTTTCGCTTGTGTCGATCACGAGATATGCTCCAAAAAGGGTCGCGAAGAGACCATTGCCTCCGCGACCAAATCTTCGAACAACGCCGGCGCGTGGGTATGGGCGCAGCCGGTCCAGCGCGCGATCAGGTGCCAGCGCTGAACGTACAGCGCCACCGCTTCGAAATCGAAATAGTGGCGCGCCGCAACCCGGCTGTGGTCTTCCCATTCGATGGCGAGCAGGCGTTTTTCCAATTCCCAGCTCAATCCCTTGTTCAGGAGCTCGGCGACTTCCGGTAGCCACGGCATGAGGTGCTCCATGTGGAAATAGGGATACTGCAGGTGGTTTTCGATGTAGCGGTCCCAGGGCCGGTAACCCCATCGTCCGGCATTGCCGGGGGTGCCGCCGGCGAGCCGATAACGCAGCGCGGTCACCACGGTCCGCAACGCGAGGCGACGCTCGATCACGGTTTGAAGATCGGGATGCGGCACCCGGGCCAGGGCGGCGGTGGTTTCCGTGACGATGCGCCCATCCTCGATGCCCGGCTTGTTCCAGGCGTAGATGTTCTCGATATCGGCCAACACCTTCGTATCTTCCTCGCTGAGCATGCGGAGCCGCTCTTCCAGCCGAATCCGCGTGATGGGCAGATGCTTGTTCTTGAACAGGCTCGGCAAGTGCGGCAATGCGGTGATCAGGGTGTAGTAGGTGTCGGCCACGGATTCCTCCGGCTCAGTGAATCACGCCTTCCATCAGGGCCAGGAATCGCGGTTGCAGGTGTTGCAGCAGCAGCTCGGCCACCGCCCCGTCGCTCATGTCGACCTCGATGTCGCAATCGACGATGCGAACCCGAATGCCGTTTTCGTGTTCCTCTCCCGGGTAGAGCACCACGCCGTCGCGCAGCAATCCGGCCGCCACGCTGGAAACGAAGTCGTCGACACTGCCCTCGCGCACCTCGACCGGGTTGCGCCGCAGCTCATCGACGTCCACCAGCTTTTCGGGAAGCAGCAGCTCCAGGCGCTCGCGGCGTTCCAAGTCGGCCTCGTCGCGCAGCCGACCCGCGACCTCGAGAATCAGGCGCCGCAGCATTTCGCCATCCTTCATCTCCATGGAGACCAGACGCTTGATTTCCTTGGAGAAACGGTTCAAAAGAATGTCGCGGGTGCGCAGCACCGAATCGCGCGCGGCGACGCGCAAGGCCTCTTCGCCCGCGTGTTTCAGGGTTTCGGCCTGCTGGCGCGCTTCGGCCAGGATGGCGTCGGCCTCGGCTTTGGCCTGCTTGACCAGGGCGTCCGCCTTGGCGCGCGCCTCCGTTTCGATCTCGGCCGCCTGTCGACGCCCGGCCTCGACGCCCTCGTCGCGCAGGCGCGCCAACAGCGTTTCCACCCCGGATGCGGTGGGATGCGGTGTTTCGCTCACGACCACCTCCTCTCGTTCAGGTCGGAATGCCGGCACTGATGACCAGCGCGAAGATGAAGGCAAAAACAGCGAACCCTTCGACAATGGCCGCCGGTGCCACCGACAGGCCGAAGATTTCGGGTTTGGACTTGGAGACGTTGATGGCCGAAGCACAGCACTGCCCCTGACGGATGCCGCTGTACAGAAGGGCCACACCGGCCAGGATCCCGACGGCGAACAGGCCTGGCGCATTCTCCAGGTTGACCTCGCGGTTCAGTGAAAACATCACCACGATGCCGTAAATCGTTTGAGAGGAAGGCATGGCGGAAAGGCCGATGTACCTGCCGTGACCGCGATCCGTTTCCAACAGTGCGCCGCAGGCGGCTTGCCCCGCCAGCGCACAACCGATGATGCTGCCGATGGCGCCCATCGCCATCGGCCCGTACAAACCGGCCCAACCCAATGCAATCATGAACGGTTCCATGGATCGATCTCCTTTTTGGCGAAAGCCCGGAAGGGATATCCCTCTTGGGAAATGCTCCAGTTGTAGAATTCGATGAGGTTCAAACGCAGGCCGTGGACCACACCACTGACCACGGCCAACACGAAGTTGAGTGCGTGCCCCAGAACCAGCAACATCGCGGCGAACACGATGCCGATCCCGGCGAAACGCTCGGCCACGTCGGCGGCCATTTGGTTGAAGGTGGTCGCCAGGGAGGCACTGGCCAAACCCAGGGCGAACAACCGCAGGTAACTGAGCACATCCCCGAATGCCTTGGTCACGTCGGTCAGGCCCTTGAGGCCTTCGAACAAGCGACGGCCGATGCCGGCCGCGCCGGCGAGTGGTGCGCTCCCGGAAAAGAAGAGAACCGCACCCAGGCCGAGGCCGCCGGAGAGCCAACTCACCAAGGTCGGTTCTCCCTGCAGCCAGTAGGCGGTGCCGGCCGCGATCAGGAAAAACCAGCCCAGGGGAGCCAGGGCGATGGACGAGCCACGGGCGGCCCAAGCTCGCGCCAGGTTGGCCACCGCGATGTGAATGATGCCGATGAACACGGAGAGCCGAATCATGGCGTCGAAATCGCGGACATCCAATATGGCGACTTGGGCCAGAAACGGCGCCGGTGGTGGCGTCCCGAAGTAACTGCCCACCAGGGCGCCGTACACCACGCCGGCGAGACCCATGGCCAAACCCAGCAGGCCCAGCCGCCGGCCGCGCGGCGAGCGCGACAGTTTGCGCCACATCAACAGTGGGAACAGGGTGAAGACCAGCGCATACCCGGCGTCCGACAGGATCAGCGCAAAAAACACGGCAAACGAAAAGAAGATGACCGCCGAGGGATCCCAACTGCCGTAGCCGGGCGTTTGGAAGAAGTTGACGATGTCGGCGCCGGCCGCCACCTCGGGCGGGTTTTTCAGCAGGGTCGGCGGCGCGTCCTCGGCACTCGGCGCCTCCCACAGCAGCGCCAAGCCGTGCTGTGAAGCGAAGGCCGCCAGTCGTTCGCCCGTATCCTCGGGCGCCCAGCCGGCGACGGCGAACACCTCGCCCGCATCGAGGACCACGAGCTCGGCCCGATTCAGCGACAACCGGTTCTCGTAGTCGGCCTTGCCCGAAAGGAGCAGGTGGATCCACCGCGTGAGCTGGGTACGCTCGATGGCCGCCTCTTCCATGGCGATCTCGACCCGGTCGAGGTCTTCCTGCAGCCGGGCCAAGGTGATCGAGCCGGTGTGAACGCGCGGCACCGGCATGGCGTCTTCGGGCGGTTCCGTCTTGGACACGACCACCAGGTAGGCATCGCGATTGTCGCGGTGCACCACCTGCCACACCAGGTCGGAAGCCACGACCCGCGCCATCTGGTAGTGGGGCAGGATGTAGAACCACAGCTTGTAACCGCTCAGGTCGTCCAGATCCGGGAAATCGAAATTGCCCCAGGGCTCCAGGTTCTCGATGCGATCGATCAGGGCTTCGCGGCGATCTTCCAACTCGCGCATGGTTTCGCGTATCCGGAGCGCGTCGCGGGTCACGGTCGCGGGATCGAAATCGGTGGGGTCCTTGATCTGGCGACGCTTGAACGGTGCGGCCAGCAGGAATGCGATCGCCTCGGTCAGATCCGCGTCCACTTCACCGATGTGGGCCGTGGCCGCGGTGGTTTCGGAAAGCGTTTCGAGATGAAGCACCCCGAGCGCCTGAAGCCCGGCCAGCACCTCCCGTCGCTGATTGGCGAGCCCGATCAAAGTGGCCTTGCGGAGGTCGACGATCGTCATGCGCCCTCCCGCTTGGCCTTGGCGATCTTGGCGCGAACCACTTCCGCGCGCTCCTGGTCGGCAAGGAACAAATTGATCTTTTTGATGTTGGCCCGTGCTTGGGGGATCAGGACCTTGTCCAACAAGTTGAGGCGCTGGGTCGTCTTGCGCTGGGCCTCCTCGAGCAAGCGCAGGCGTCGCTCGAAGATCTGCTCCTTCACGCGCAGTTCCAGGACCTCGCGCATCAGGATCACCAGGCGATCCACCCAATGGGGCATGCCCAGATAACCGTACTCTTTGTAGCCGAACCGAACCTCGCCCATCACCGGCAACCGAATGCCGACCAGGTTCTCCCACCGGAGATCGACCTGCGTCACCCAGACGAGCCCATTGCAATCGATGCGACCCGTGCCCAACATCGGTAGATCGCGACCGACCTCTTCGCGATAGGTCCGCAACGTGTCGCGCAGCTCGGCGAGCGCCGTCTTTTGATCCTTTTTGGCCGCCATGATCTGGCGACGCTTGAGATCCAGCGACGGCAGGAACTGCGAAAATGCCGAGAGGCGGCGCTGTTCCCGACTCAGGGCGCTCTTGTTGAGGATCAGGCGACTCATTCGCCCACCTCCACCTCGACGGCGGACTCGGTTTCGGGCAGGTACTTGTCGACGAGGTTCTGTTTCATCAGCAGTTCTTCGGGATCGAAACACTCGGCCATGGTGCGCCAACACAAATCGAGCGCATCCTCCAGGTCGAGCGAGACCTCGATGCCCATGAACCGTTCGCGGAAGAGGCGGCCGAACCGCAGCAGTTTGTGATCGTAGTCGGAAAGCTCGAAGGACATGGCGTGTTTCTGTTCGGCATCGCGGGCACCGGCGAAAAAGCGGATCATCGCGTTCATCACCTGGGCGTGGTCCTCGCGGGTGACCTTGCCGATCACGTGCTGCTTGAGGCGCGATAGCGAACCGAAGGGGTCGATGACGCCGTTGTGCAGGTAGAACTGGCCCTCGGTGATATAGCCGGTGTTGTCGGGCACGGGATGGGTGACATCCCCTCCTGGCATGGTCGTCACGGTCAGCACGGTCACCGATCCGGCCCCGCGGAACATGCTGGCCTTTTCGTAGCGGCGCGCAAGTTGGCTGTAGAGGTCGCCCATGTACCCGCGGTTGGAGGGCACGTGTTCCATGGAGATGCCGATTTCCTTGAGGGCATCGGCAAAGGCCGTCATGTCGGTCAGCAGGACGAGCACGCGTTTGCCCTCGTCGACGGCGAAGCGTTCGGCCACGGCCAGAGCCAGGTCGGGAACCAGCACCGTTTCCACGGTCGGGTCCGAAGCCAGGTGCGAAAACATGATCGTGCGGCTGAACACGCCGGCATCCTCGAAGGCCCGCTTGAAATAGTGGAAATCGTCGAAGATCAGGCCCATGCCGCCGAAGATGACGATGTCGGCGTCGGCCTGAATGCCGATGCGCGCCAATAACTTGTTGTAGGGTTCACCGGCAACCGAGAAGATCGGGATTTTCTGGCTCTCGACCAGGGAATTGAAGACGTCGATCATGGGCACGCCGGTGCGAATCATGCGCGAGGCCAACATGCGGCGGGCGGGATTGACGGAGGGTCCGCCGATGTCGATCTTGGGGTCGTGGTCGAGCCCGGGCCCGCCGTCGATCGGGGCACCGACGCCGTTGAAAACGCGACCCAGGATGTGGTTGGCGTAGGTCACCTGCATCGGGTGACCCAGGAAGCGCACGGAGGCACGGGTGGAAAGGCCCTTGGTGCCGGAAAAGACCTGGAGCGAGACGCAATCGCGATCCAGTTCGATGACCTGGGCGAGGCTGTGCATTTCACGGCGCTGTCGATCTTCGATCACGGCGAGATCGCGAAACCGAACCGGTTTGCCGTTGCCCGCGCCGTCCGCGGGTACGTGCACCTTGATGATGTCGCCGACGATTTCCAGAATACGGGAATAGCTGATCATAGGGCCCGTCCCAGCCGAGATTTCGGAAGCATTCATATCGGGCGATGGGTTTGAAATCGGTGGTGTTCTTCGGCGAAGGGTATCGTTTTCGAAGAACCCGCAACAGTGGCAAAGACACAGGAAAAAAACAACGTAGGGAGCGACTTATCTTAACACAGGCGGCGAACCACACCCGGGATTTTTCGATCTGGCGCGACGTTCTTTGAACGCGGATTCAGCCGCCACCCATCGAAATTTCTCGGCTGGGTGTACCCGCAAGTCGAGAGCGACGTCAGGCCAGGTAGGTGCGACCGCCGGTCGCACATTCCGAAGCTTTGGGGCTAGGAGTACCCGCATGTTGTAAGAGGCGTCGTTGCAGTAGGTTGGTCAGGGGCGGTAAGCCGGCCCGGCCGACATTTCGAAGCGATCTCGATCGGGAGTTCCCCCATGTCGAGAGAGACGCCGTGCCTGTAGGTGAGGGGGCCGCCCAGGCCAGCCTGCTCCACCAATCGAAGTGATCAAGATCGGGAGTCTCCGCCAAACTCACAAGAGACGCAATGCCAGGTAGGTGCGACCGCCGGTCGCACATTCCGAAGCTTTGGGGCTGGGAGTACCCGCATGTTGTAAGAGGCGTCGTTGCAGTAGGTTGGTCAGGGGCGGTAAGCCGGCCCGGCCGACATTTCGAAGCGATCTCGATCGGGAGTTCCCCCATGTCGAGAGAGACGTCGTGCCTATTCGGTTCATCCAGCGGGCTTGCCCCTCGTGATTGACCTTTCTGGCTCCACGAATCTCTCCGCTGGCGGGAACTCTTGGCAACATTACTTCGGCGAAGGGACAACGTCGAGCCGATGCGTACTGTTCTTCCTGTAACGTGTTTGTTCTATGCACGTTGCTTCGATTGGTAGAGCACGCTGGCTTGGGTGGCTCCCTCAGCTACCGGGCACCACGCCTCTCTCCTGATTCGGGTACCCCGAGCTGGGATCGCTTCGTCTGGTGCGACCAGCGGTCGCACCTACCGGGCACCACGCCTCTCTCCTGGTTCGGGTACCCCGAGTTGGGATCGCTTCGTCTGGTGCGACCAGCGGTCGCACCTACCGGGCACCGCGCCTCTCTCCTGGTTCGGGTACCCCGAGCTGGGATCGCTTCGTCTGGTGCGACCAGCGGTCGCACCTACCGGGCACCACGCCTCTCTCCTGGTTCGGGTACCCCGAGCTGGGATCGCTTCGTCTGGTGCGACCAGCGGTCGCACCTACCGGGCACCACGCCTCTCTCCTGATTCGGGGACCCTGAGCTGGGATCGCTTCGTCTCGTGCGACCAGCGGTCGCACCTACCGGGCACCACGCCTCTCTCGGGCTGCGGGAACGCCGTGCATGCGCGCTTCGTTGGCGCAAAAAAAGCCCCACCGAACGGGATCCGGTGGGGCCTTCGTTCGCGATTGAATCGATGTCGGTCAGTCGCCGCTGTTCAGCAACGGCTCGATCATCGCCAACAACGCGTCGGCCACCTCGGGCGGCACGTCACCGCGAAGCACCCACCACCGCGTGACTCGCAGCATGATGCGCGCGAAGTCGTCCTGGTCGCTGATCGCGAACAGGCGCGCCGAGTTCAGCAGCGTCAGCAAACGGGTCCCGATCAGCGGTCCCAGGGTGCCGTCGTTGATATGTACCGTGACCACCCCGATGAGTTCCTCGATGCCGATCAGCAGCACATCGTCGGCGGCGTCGGCCGGTTCCACGTACACCGCGACGGTGCGGCCCGGAACCGTCAAGGTTCCGCTCTCGCCATCGAAACCGGCGTCGCGCACCACCGGATCGATGGAACTCGCCTGAACCGGATGCAGCGCCATCGTGCGGCCCGCGAACCAATCGGCCTGGAAGTCGATTTGGTTCGGTGTGCCGTTGAATACCACCGCAACCGCGTCGTAACGCGAATCCAGGTCGGCCTCCTCCAAATCCTCGACAGTCATGACGATCACGCCGGGAATCTGGTCGGGTCCCGTGTTGTGGAAGCGCAAACGGTCCTGGACATCGGCGGCCGTGCGCAGTCGAAACAGCTCGGAACTGTAGCGAATGCGCAGCAGTTCGCGGAACAGGGCGGCCGATTTGACGATGTGGTCGCCACTCGGCACCAGTTCGGGATTGGCCAGCAGCGGCGCCATCAGGTCCCAGTTGTCGAAGTTCTTCTCGGCCACGGGCAGGCCCACGCCGAAGTTGTTGGTTTCGTAACTGAAATCGAGGCGATTGAACCAGTCGCCCGAGTTGAAGCTGTCGCGATCCAAAGACTTGGAGCGCAACATGTCCACCCCGGCATGGTAGAAGGGCACGCCCTGGCCCAAGGTCACCAGGCTCAGGCCCAGCATTTGGGCGCGCACCCGGTCGGCCATGGCGGTCTCCAGCGGCAGGCCGTAGACGTTGATGTCGTACAGCGTCTGGTTGTCGTGTTTGCTGATGTAGGTGATGACTTCCTGGGGATCGAGCGTGTAACCCGCCGGCTGATCGCCATAGGGCACCTGGGCACCGGTCACCGGGGTCCCGGTTCGATCCTCGAATTGGTAGTTGGCGAGGTTTCCGGCCAAGCCCACGCGAATTTGGTCGGAGAGCAGCAGCAGCGTGGCCAGCGTATCCCCTTGCGGCAGGTGGTTGGGATCCGTGTGCAAGCCGTTGGCGAAACCCTGACGGGCCAGGTCCGGACCGTTGTCGAAGGGACCGCCGCCGCGCACCGCATCGCGCAGACGGTCGCTGAAGGTGCCGATGCCCGTGCCGGCCATGTTGAGCTGGGTGGCGTTCTCGCCGCGGGCGCCGTTGACCACCTCACCGAAGTTCCAGCCTTCGCCGTAGAGGTAGATGCCTTTGCCGTCGACGCCGTCCTCGGCCAGGGTCAGCGCGTCGAGCGCCTCGCGGACCACCAGCATGTTGCGTTTCATGTGGTGACCCATGAGGTCGAAGCGGAACGCATCCACCTTGTAGTCGCGCGCCCAGACCACCAGCGAATCGACCATGAGCTTTTCCATCATCGTGTGCTCGGCGGCGGTGTTGTCGCAGCAGGTGCTGTTGGTGACGTTGCCGGATTCGTCGAGGCGGTGGTAGTAGCCCGGCACCAGGCGGTCCAGAACCGAGCGGGAACTGGCCCCGGAGGCATTGGTGTGGTTGTAGACCACGTCCATGACGAACCGCAAACCGAGCTTGTTGACGGCGGCCACCATTTCGCGGAATTCGCGAATCCGGCCGTAACCGCTGGGTTCCGTGGCATAGGAGCCTTCCGGCACGGTGTAGTGCCAGGGATCGTAGCCCCAGTTGAACCCGTCCGCGTCGGAGGTGGCGGAGACGATGTCCTGCTGCATGTCGGAATTCGCGGGCAGGTCGGCCAATTCGTCGAAATCCGGCTCGATGCGTTGGCCCGCATCCTCGATGATCGTGGCGATATCGAACACCGGCAACAGGTGCAAGTGGGTCAGGCCCGAGGCCGCCAACGACCGCAGGTGGTTCATGCCGTTGGAGCCACTGGCGCTGAACGCCTTGTAGCGGCCCCGCCATTCGCTGGGCACGGTGGTGTCGGTGATGCTGAAATCGCGCAGATGCAATTCGTAGATCGTGATGTCTTCGAACGCGGCCAATGCCGGCTTGGCCAGGACGTCCCAATCGGCAGGCTGGGTGGCGGGATCGTGCATGTCGACGATCAGCGAGCGCTCCGAGCCCATCGCCAGACCCAGCGAATAGGGATCGGTGACGCGATGGGTCAGCAAGCCCAGACCGGGCATGTACACCCTGGTGTTGTACACGTAATAGGTCCCGCGCATGTCGGGCGAGCCCGTGGCCTCCCAAATCCCGGTTTCAGGGTCGAAGGTCATCTCGCGTACGCCGAGATCCTCGGTAAAGGCACCCTGGTGCAGGTGGAGCTCCACGTGCTGCGCCGTCGGCGCCCAGACTCGGAACGTCGGCACCTCGTCGCGCCAGACAATCCCCAGCGCTTCGTCGCGGGCGGCCGCGAACAGGTCGTCCAGAACACCCGGAATCTGGAGGCCCGTGGCGCCGTTGGCCTCGCCGTCGCCGTTCACTGCACCGACCGCCAACTGACCGCGCAACAGCTCGATCAGGGTGGCTCGATCCAGGTCGGGCAGGCGCAGGGCCGGTAGATCGGCCAAGTGCGGGAATTTCTCGCGCACGGCCTGATCGGCACCGTTCGGATCCAGCGCCAGGGTCACCGAGGTGCCGCCTTCCACACCGGAATCCGAGGTGGCCAGGTTGGCGTCCGGATCACTGTGCAAGGTGTAGATCAAGCCCGCGTCATCCGCGCCTTCCCACAGGATTTGGTCCCGGCTGACCCAGTAGGCGCGTCTTTCGTTGATATTGCCGGGATTGGGACCGCCGGGTCCCGCGCCTCGACGCGGCAACAGGTAGGGATCCTCGGGATCGGCACCCGAGAGCTGCCATACCTCGTAACCCACGTTGCGCAGGTCCAGGAACATGTCGGCATCGGGGTCTTTTTCGTCGCCGCGATGGATGATGTAGGCCAGCTCCGTTGCGCCGTCCTGAAGCGGAACGCGGAAGTACACGCCGAACCCGTCGCGACCCGCCGGCTTGATCGGCGAGGTCCAACCGGTCGGCGATGCGGCGCCGTTCCAGACATGCAGGCCCCAGAACTGGGTGAAATCGTCGCTGTCGGTGTCGCCGTAGTCGCCATCGGGGCGATGGTAGTGAATGGTCGCGTAGTTCTCGGCGGCGCCGCGCTCGCGGTAGAGCGTCTCGTCTTGGGCCAACACCCAGATCGCGGGCGTTTCGGCCGGTGTGAAGAAACGATCGCCACCGGGCTCACGATCACCGTCGGGGCCCGTATCGTCGCCACCGGGTTTGTGAATGATGAACTTGAGCGGCTTCGAAGCGGCCGCCGGATCGTTGGGATTCAGCGGAAGACGCCACCAGGCACCGAACTCGTCGACGCCATCGGGCTGGCGAGGTGCGCCCCAATCGGTTTCGATGGCCGGATCGATGGCGTTGGCGCCATCTTCGGACCACAGGTGCAGGCCCCAATAGGCTTCGGTGCCCACGCCGTAATCGCCGTCCGGCCGCTGGTAACGGATCGTCGCCGCCCCTTCGGCCGCGGCCTGGGAGAAGTAGTGACTGCCGTCGTCCTGGCGGATCCAGATCTGGTTTGCCTCGTTGATGTCGAAGGCGCGATCGGCATCCGTGCCGTCCTTGGTGTCGCCGCGGTGCACGATGAAGTTGACCGCTCCTGGCAGGCCGGACAGCCCGATCCAGGCGAAACGACCGTAGCTGGACTCACCCAAAAAGGGCTTGGGTGCAGGCCATTCGGTGGCTTCGTCGGGGTCTATGGCGTCGCCCCACAGGTGGAGCCCCCAGAAATCGTTGAAATCGCCCGTCGTATGATCGCCGTAATCGCCATCCTCGCGCTGGTAGTGGACGATCGCGAAGGACGGCGTGCTGTCGGAACCACTACCCACCTGAGCGGAAACTTCGGTCGCGCGCGCCTGACCGGCCAGGTCGTCGAAAATGGCGCGGAACCGCAGTGGGGTCCCCGAGGCCATTTCGGTCGTGTCGAAAAACACGCGATAGGGTGGGTTGGTGTCGGTGCCGATCGGTTGCCAGTCACCGCCATCCACCGAAACCGCGAAGGACAGGGTGCCGAACGTGTTTTCGTTGCCGCTCACGGCGACTTCGACGAGGCCATCGACCGAACCCCCCTCTGTCGGGTTGGTGAAGGTCGGTGCGGACGGCGCGGGAACGGAGATCGGTGCGGCCGCGCGGTACACGGCGTAGGACAACCCGGCCAGGGAGAAATCGAGCTGGCCGGCGTCGTTGGCTTGAAGGGCGCTGCCGCCCGCGGGCAGGACGGCTTCGAAGGCCGTGGCCGGACTGAAGGTGGCGATTTGGGCGGATGCCTCGGCGGTACCGTTGTTCAGCGCCACCACGTATTCGACTCGGGTTTCGGGGTCGATTCGCGAGAAGGCGAAGATCCCGGCCTGGGGCTGGCTGTAGCGCGTGATCTGGAAGCCGCGACGCAAGCCGGATTCGGCGGCACGCGTCGCACTCAGCTCGGCGATGGCCTGATACAACGGATGGCTCTGGTCGAAGTTGGCCTGGGCGGTGGTCGCATCGGTGCCGATCAGGTCGTTGTCGTTGTAGTCCGCCGTTTGGCTGGCCAGCATGTCTTCGCGACTGTCCTTGTCGCCTCCGCCGCCCACGAATCCCTGCTCGTCGCCGTAGTACAGGATCGGGAAACCGCGCGCGAAGAACATCAATGCATGGGCCAGGCGAAAGCGGGACATGCGCTCCGCGTCGTTGGTGGGCTGGGACCGCAGCGCGAAGCCCAACCGTCCCGAATCGTGATTGCTGAGATAGGTGGCCATTTGATAGACGTTGCTGTCGGCGTCCGTGTAGTAATCGTCGGCCTCGAAGAAGCCGCGCAGGTCATGTGTCGGCGCACCGTGAACCGCGAAGCCTTCTGCCGCCCCCTTGAACGCGAAATCCAGGGCCGAGGGCAGGCGTCCCGCCGTGGTGTAGTTGCGAATCAGCGCCGGATTGAATTCGAAAACCTCGCCGAACATGAAGAAATCGGCGATGCCAGCGGACTGGGCGTGGGCCGTCACCGCGGGGGCGAAGCTCTGCCAGAACTCGATGTTGACGTGCTTGACCGTGTCCAGCCGGAACCCGTCGATCCCGAATTCATCGATCCAGTGTTTGCAGATATCGATGAACCCGTCGACCACGTCGGGATGCTCGGTGAACAGGTCGTCCAGGCCGAAAAAGTCGCCGTAAAGGGAGTTTTCACCCACAAAGGTGGAATTACCGCGGTTGTGGTAGTAGATCGGGTCGTTCAGCCAGGCCGGCGATTTGGCGTTGGCATCGGCCTCTGTCGGGAACGTCGGCGTATAGGGGAAACTGGTGGCCGGGTCCAGCTCCGGGAAGGCCTCGCCACCGGCGTAATCGCGATCGTCGAAGGCATTGCCCGCCGCGTCCCGGTAAGGCGCGTCTTCCTTGGAACGATAGGCGTTCCCGTCCTCGGCGTACCTGATCACATCGGCAGTGTGGTTGACCACCAGGTCGAAAAAGATCTTCATGCCGCGGCCATGGGCGGCATCGATCAGGGCTCGTAACTCGGCTTCACTGCCCAGGTGCGGATCCACGCCGAGGAAATCGACGATCCAGTAGCCGTGATAACCGGAAGCGAAGCCCAGCGTGCTGGTCGTGTCCGATTGGACGGTGCGATTGCGAAAGACCGGCGTCATCCAGATCGCGGTGACACCCAGGTTCTGAAGGTAATCCAGTCGATTGGTGAGCCCGACCAGGTCGCCCCCGTGGAAATATCCCTTTTCCTGGGGCCAGAATCCGTGGCGAATACGGTCGTCGTCGCTGTCGCCGCCGGGATCGCTACCGAAATCGTTTTCCACGCGGCCGTTCTCGAAGCGATCCGGCAACACGAAATAGAACACTTCGTCCTGAATGGCGTGCTGAACGGCGGGTTCACCGCCCGCTACCGGTATGTCTACGTCCACCCGCAACAGGTTGTCGGAAGGGTCGAAGGTGAAGGTAACGTCGGCCTGATCCGCTTCCACGGAAAACGCGATGTTGTCGCCACCGGGCTGACCGTCGGCGCCGTAGTTGACGTCCCAACTCTCGTCGATCGTCGCCTTGCACTGGTAATCGCCTCGCGGCAGGGTCACATCCAATCGGTAGATGCCGTCGCCGTCGGGGTCCTGGAGCCACGAGCCCAGGCAGGAGGGATCCCAATCGGCACCACAACCCAACTCGGATTGAAAGTCTCCCGCGGCAGTGACAATCAGGTCGTTGTGGTTGTCGGTCACCCAGTGGCTGCGATGGTCGTAGTAGAACTTGACCGCGGTTTCTTCGGTCAGGTTCAGGATAATGTCGGAGCCGCCTGCAGTGGCATCCGCTCCGTAATTTTCGTCCCAGGTCCCGTTCAGGGCCGCCTTGTAGGCGTACTCGCCCGCGGGAACCGTCCAGGTCGCCTGCCAGACGTCGTCTTCGTCGTCCAGGGTGAGAAAGGTCGTACTGCATTCGGGTTGCCAATCACCGGGACAACCCAGTTGAGCCTGTAGAGATCCGGCGATCGTGACGGTATCGGGATTGTCCTTGCGAATCGAATCGTGAGAGGCGGAAGGGGGTGTGCCGGCAAAGGCAGAGCAAAGCCATAAGGCCAAAAGCATCAATGCCGACCATCGAGGCGGCGTTGCAGAAAGCATGTTGTCTCCTTGAATAAAGGGCGGGTGCACGATGAAAAGAAAACCGATGCGGCAACCAAAAATCGCACGAGAAACACCGCATGGGTTCGATGAATGCCAGCGAACACGACCCAAGGACGGTCGAAAAACCAAAGGATTCCATACGAATCGCAGTGGACGAAAATGGATTAATACGAATCTCGCCGGAAATTAAAACCCGAGAAAGGTAGCGGTCACAAGTTTTTTTAAAAATGTAGGGGGCCGGAATTGACAAGCACCCGAACTTAGTGTACTTTTTACACCACAAGGAGGCGCCCATGTCCGTTCCGTCTAACCTCGCCATGCTCACCGACCTATATCAACTCACCATGGCGGCCGGCTACTGGAAGCACGGCCGCGCGGATTCCGAGGCCGTCTTCAATCTTTTTTTCCGGAAACCGCCCTTCGGTGGGGGCTACGCGGTGTTCTGCGGACTGACGGAAGTGATCGAATTCCTACAATCCTACCGCTTCGGTGACGAGGAGGTCGCCTACCTCGCCACGCTGCGGGGCCACGACGGCAAAGCACTTTTCCCGCGCGCGTTTCTGGACTATTTAGCCGGGCTCGAACTGACCTGCGAGGTGGCGGCCCCACCGGAGGGCACGGTGGTATTCGCCAACCAACCCCTGATCCGGTTGCGCGGTCCCCTGCTCCAATGCCAGCTCCTGGAAACCACGCTCCTGAACCTGATCAATTTCCCGACTCTGGTGGCCACCAAGGCGGCCCGCGTGGCCCAAGCGGCCCAGGGCGACCCCGTCCTGGAATTCGGACTGCGTCGGGCCCAGGGCATCGACGGCGGCATCACCGCCAGTCGCGCCGCCTACGTCGGCGGCTGCGCTGCCACATCCAACGTCTTGGCCGGCCAGCGCTACGGCATTCCCGTGAAGGGCACCCACGCCCACAGTTGGGTCATGTCTTACGAGGACGAGCTCCAATCATTCGAGGCCTATGCGGCGGCCATGCCCAACAACTGCATTTTGCTGGTGGACACCTACGACACCCTGGAGGGCGTGCGGCACGCGATCGAGGTAGGACGCCGGCTGCGCGGCCAGGGTCAGGAACTCATGGGGATCCGTCTCGATTCGGGCGATTTATGTGCCCTGAGCAAAAAAGCGCGCGGCCTGTTGGATGCAGCCGGTTTCCACGATACCCGCATCGTCGCCAGCAACGACCTGGACGAATTCGCGATCAGCCAGCTCAAACGCGACGGCGCCGCCATCGACGTCTGGGGTGTCGGCACCAAGCTGGCCACCGCCTACGACCAGCCCGCGCTGGGCGGGGTCTACAAGTTGACCGCCTTGCGCGAGCACGGCGACGCCTGGCGCTACAAGTTGAAACTGTCCGAGCAGGAAATCAAGATCTCCCTCCCGGGCATCCTGCAAGTGCGCCGTTTCGAACAGGACGGCCGCTACATCGGCGACATGATCTACGAAGAAACCCTCAGCCGCCCGGAACGGCGCGAAATGGTGCCCTACCGAGGGGGCGAGGCCTGGACGATTCCCGCTTCGGCCACCAGCCAGGACCTGTTACAGCCGGTGTTCCGCGACGGTTCGGTGTTGGTGCCGCCCGAGTCGGTGCATCGCGTCCGGGCCCGCGCCGGCGAGCAACTGGCCATGCTTCCCGAAGGGGTGCGCGCCATGATTCAGCCGGATCCCTACCCCTGCGGCGTGGAATCCGAGCTGTTCCGATTGAAAACCAGCCTGATAAAAGAGTTACGGGAGTCGACCGAAACCACTACGGCGTGACACAATAGGGACCAAGATGAGCGATCGTACATCGGGCGCACGATTTCCACGATTGGAGGTTGGGGCGCCCTGTCCTGCTGATGGTCCTCACCCCGAGACCCGGAATTTGGTGGCCGATCGCTTTTTGTTAAAACACCGGCTGGCGCATTTCCTCGATGACCGCAGGCGCGGAACCCGATCCAAGGCCGCTCTCGCGACATCGGAAAGGATTCAAATGGCATTCACCTATCATTATCCTCGACCCTCCGTCACCGTCGACTGCGTGGTTTTCGGCTTCGACGAGGGTGACCTGAAGATCCTGCTCATCCAACGCAGACTGGATCCCTTCAAAGATTATTGGGCCCTTCCCGGCGGATTCGTGAAAATGGAGGAATCGCTGGAGGAGGCCGCACGCCGCGAGCTGGAAGAAGAGACCGGGATCCACAACCTGTATTTGGAGCAGTTGTATACCTATGGTGCGGTCGATCGCGATCCGCGCACGCGCGTGATTTCGGTCGCTTATTACGCGCTTGTCAAGTTGAGCTGTTACGGCATTCGCGCCTCGGGAGACGCCGCCAATACGGCCTGGTTCTCGGTTCGCGAGCGTCCGGAACTGGCCTTCGATCACGCACAGATCCTGGAAACCGCCCTGGCCCGGCTCAAAGGCAAGGTGCGCTATCAGCCGATCGGCTTCGAGTTGTTGCCGGAACAGTTCAAGCTGACCCAGCTTCAACACTTATATGAGGTCATCCTGGAAAAACAGCTCGACAAACGCAATTTCCGCAAAAAAATCCAGGGAATGGGCCTGTTGATCGACACGGGTGAATTCGAACAACAGGTGGCGCACCGGGCTGCCAAGCTCTACCGCTTCGATCGGGAAAAATACGATCAGTTGGTTCAGCGCGGCTTCAATTTCGAGGTGTAATGGCGCCGTCACGGTAGGGCCGAGCGCGGAACGCGCTCGCATCCGACTCCTCAATCGTCATCGTCGAGCGCCAGATCCAAGAGATCCTCTCCATCCACCATCCAGCCGTAGGTGTAGGTCAAGAGGTAGACGCCGATAAAAATGGCGATCAGCAGGCCCATGCCCAATTCCTCGAACAGCACCGATACGACGAAGGCCACCACGCCGGCCACGATAAAGCGAATCAACTGTTTGATCATGCGAACCCTCCCGTTCAGGTCGTTTTCGTTTGGTTACGCAAAAGCGGGCGCGGAACTCGTGGGAAAGAGGCCTCCGAGAGAGGCGTCGTCACATTCATCTCTGGTGGGAATTTCTTCGTAGATGCAGGGCAACACCTACATAACTTCTTTTAAACCACAGAGTTCACTGAGTTCACCGAGGCAGGCACGAAGCAACCAAAAAGCACAAACAAATCGCATTATCCAAAATAACACCTTAAATACCTTTGTCCACGTCCGCCGTCTTCCATACAGGTAAAACCCGTTAAACGGTTTTTGATCACATGCTTGAATTGGTGAGTCATTGGCGTAGTTTCTTGGAAAAGGGCCATTTTGCCCACGAATCTCACGAATGGACACGAATCAAAGCATGTCCAGGGAATCGTCCACGCCGTACCGCCGGTCTTTCAAAAAATCGGGAACAGGGGATCCAAGAATGTTCCTTTAATTCGTGTCAATCGGTGTGATTCGTGGGCAGACTTTTTAGCCAAAAATGAGCCAGGAAGAGGCGGTTTCTTGTAAGTTCCCAAAGGACAACCAGGACAGCGCGGGGCAAAAGTATAATATTTACATATACTTAAACAACGACACCTCAATCAAGTAACCACGAACTCACTTGAAAGATGGTGTGTTGGGTCCAACTGCTCTCCGCGATCACGGTGAGCTCTTATGTAACAAACTCTGTAAAGCTCGAAGATAACGCTAAAAATATCTGTTGGAACAAGCTGCGTTTGGAGCGCCCGAATGCGGAGAGATTCGTCGTGCCAGGTAGGTTCATCCGCCGGATGAACTAGTCGAAGGTATCCAGGCGAGGAGTTCCAACATATTTTCGAGGGTCGGCGCGATCCTAAGTCGGCTTCAAAATGTGCGCCGGGCCGGCGCACCTACCGGGCACGACGCCCCTTTCGTAGATGCGGGCACACCTATGCGATTCGCTTCGATTAGTTTCTGACCTGAAACCCAGGCCCCCGGCCTGGGCAACGACTCTGTGGTAAAAACAAATCCAACCATTAACATCCCTGCCTCCACAAAGAAATCCTCTCCCTCGCCTCCACTCCATTCTCACTGAATTCTTTAATGGGATTTGGGTCGTCGGCGGTTAAGATGGGCCGACCTCTATCGATCGAAACCCGGTCCGAACCAAGACGAGGAGGTTCCGTCGTGACCACCCCGGAAGAGGCGCGTCAAGCCCCCCTGATCGAGGCCATGCACCATGGCGCATTCTATCCCCACGAGGTGGACGCCCCGGTCGAGGTCGTGCGCACGCACATCTCCCACGTTTTCCTCGCCGGCGCCTATGCCTACAAGCTGAAGCGCCCCCTGAATCTCGGTTTCCTGGACTACACCACGCTGGCCAAGCGCAAATCGTACTGCCAGGCCGAGTTGGACCTGAATCGCCGCTACGCACCGCAACTGTACCGCGAGGTACGACCCATCGGGCGCCGCGCGGCCGGGTACGTCATGGGATCCGAACAGGATGTGGTGGACTACGTGGTGTGCATGCGCCGTTTCGACGAAGCGGATGTGTTCAGCCGCATGTTCGCGGACGGTCGACTCGAGTCCGAGCACCTGCGTCGGCTGGCGGTACGCCTAGCCGATATCCACGCCCAAGCCCCGCGCGGCCCACACATCACGCGGTTCGGCTCACTCGGGGCAGTGCGCAAAGTGGTCGAAGACAACTATCGCGAAACGGCCGCGTTCGTGGGCTGCCTGCAGACCGAAAAGCAATTGAACGAAACGCGGGCCTATACCGATCGCCTGTTCTCCGAGCATGCCGACTGGTTTCTCGCCCGCTGTGACGGCGGCTTCATTCGCGAATGCCACGGGGATCTCCACCTGAACAACGTATGCTGGTTCGAGGGCGACCCCTGCCCTTTCGACTGCATCGAGTTCAACGAAGCATTTCGCTTTATCGACGTACTTTACGACGTCGCATTTATGGTCATGGATTTGGTCTACCGCGATCGCCTCGACCTCGCCTTCGGGTTCCTCAACACCTACCTGGAACGGACCGGCGATTACGCGGGCGCCCGCCTGATCCCGTTCTACGTGTCCCTGCGCGCCTACGTGCGTGCCAAGGTCTACTCGCTGATGAGCCTCGACGAAGCACTGGGCTCCGAAGCACGCCACAAGCTCGAAACAAAGGCGGCCGGATTCTATCGGCTGGCCTGGCGCTTCGCCCAACCGCGGCACCTGGGCATGGTGGCCGTGGCCGGATTCTCGGGTGCCGGTAAATCGACGGTGGCCGCCTACGCCGCCGGCTTGCTCGGCGCAATCCATCTCCGCTCGGATGCCCTGCGCAAACACCTGGGCGATCAGCCGCTCGACAGCCAGGGAGATGCCGATCTCTACGATCCCGAACACACCCGCAGGACCTACGCCGAACTCATCGAGCAGGCGGTGGCCCTGGCGCGAACCGGCATGCCCGTGATCGTGGATGCCAAGTTCGACCGCCAGACCTGGCGAGCCCAGCTTCTGCAGGCGGCGAACGAAGCCCAATTGAGCCTCCATTTCTGTTGGTGCAGGGCCGACGAACCCATCCTGCGTCATCGGTTGACCCATCGAATCGGGGATGTGTCCGATGCCACCGCCGACCTACTCCCACACCAATTCGCGCAGTGGCAAGGGTTCGAAGCGGACGAGCCCGTGTTCGAACTCGACACCGATGGCGATTGGCAACACCGCCTGCGCGAGGCCCTGGCGCAGGTTCTTCCGAGCGTCCCCGCCGGGTTCCTCTAAAGCTTTGCAAAAAAACGTGAAAAAACTCCCCTACCCTTTTGCAAAACCGCCTAGAATGGAGGGCGCAGCGAGGCGACATGCCGTTCTTCCTCGCGACTGCATGTGAGCTGTCCACCCCGGAGCGGAGCCGCCTCCGACACTCGGGATTTGCGGATCTGGTGGGCACCCACTTCGGGTTTTCGGTACCACGGCACTTTTTCAGCTTCGAATCCTGGCATCGCCTTGCCGAAATCAGGAAACATTTTCGAATCAGGTTTTTCGAGATACATGGCGCATCCTCAACAAGGCTCACGATTTTGGTTGGCCGTTCGTCGTTTGATCGGCAAGACCTACATGAAACTTCTCGGTTTCAAGGCGGTGGGTGAGATTCCCACGGAAGCCAAGGTCATCACTTTGGCCGTGCCACACACCACCAACTGGGACCTGCCGAACATGCTCTTCTACTGCTTTTCCACAGATCAGCGCATCTCCTTCATGATGAAGGCCTCGGTGTTTCGCTGGCCGTTCGGCGGCTTTTTCCGTGCAATGGGTGGCATTCCCATCGATCGATCGAAGAAGAACGACACGGTCGCCCAGATGGTCAAGGCCTTCGAGGAAAGCGACTACCTGAACGTGGTCATCCCGCCGGAGGGAACACGCGGCCGCAGAGATTACTGGAAAACCGGCTTCTACTACATCGCTCTCGAGGCCAACATACCGATCGTCTTGGGGTTTTTGGACTACGCACGCAAGGAAGTGGGTTACGGCCCGGTGCTCCACCCAACCGGTGACATCGAAAAGGACTTCGAGAAAATCGCGGCCTACTACAAGGAGCGCGGCGTTCAAGGCAAATACCCGAAGAACCAGAGCGAGATCCGACCCAGGCCCCGCGATTGACCCCATTTGGGACTCAGATCTTCCACGAATGACGTGGCTCCGGATCTCCCGAAAACCCAGGTAGGCTGTCGTGGAACCTTCGGTGGGTGAAACCCATTTGTCCACGAATCACCCGGATGCACACGAATAGACCTAATTCCGGGATGCCAGAGTCCAGAACGGTGAACTCGGACTTGGCTGTCCCTACATTTTTTTTGAATCCTAGATTTTGGTTCGGGTGCCTGCACTGGGTCTGAGCGAAACCTGGCTCCCGCTCGGGTGAATTCGGGGACCGTGAATTCGGGGACAACCATGGACCTCGGTTCAATGGGTCGCCAGGTCGTTTGCGAGTGAATCGTGCCACCCTACTCGATCAAAATGATTGAAACACGTCATCATTGTGATCGCACCTAACCATTCACCATTCTCTCGTTTTTATACATGTTGTTTTTTATCAAACAGTTACAGTACAACACAAGCTGGCACGAGACTTGGTCATGGGGCTTCCGTCGAAATGACACAACACTTTTGGAGGACTTCCATGTCTCGTTTGATGACCCTTACCGCACTCGCTCTCACCGCCTTCGCGACCGTTCCCGCACTGCATGCGGCCAACTTCCAAGTGGATGGCTCCCACGCCTTCGCCACCTTCAAGGTCGGTCACCTGGGCATCGGCAACACCGTCGGACGCTTCAACGACATTTCCGGCGAAGTCGATCTGGACAACGGTAAAATCGAAATCACCATCCGCACTGCCAGTGTGGATACCCAGGACGAAAAGCGCGATCAACACCTCAAGGGCCCCGACTTTTTCAACGTCAAGCAGTTCCCCGTCATGAAATTCAAGGCGACGAGCGTCAAGCCGGCCGGGAACGACCGCTTTCGAGTGGAAGGCAAAATGACCATTCGCGGCAAGTCCAAGAACATCTCATTGGAACTGATCAAAATCGGCGAGGGCAAGGATCCCTGGGGTGGTTATCGCCTCGGTTTCGAATCGACGTTCACGGTGAAACGCGAGGATTTCGGCCTCGACTTCATGCCGGGCGGCATCGGCAGCGAAGTGGAAATCTACGTCTCCCTCGAAGCACTGAAGAAATAAAGGATACAGGCGGCCCGGCTATCCGTTCCCGGTAGCCGGGACCCCCGAACAGAATGGGAATCCCCAATTTGAAGGAGTACCTCATGTTCACGCCGATCCTCTACGGAGTCCTGCTTCCCTTGTTCTCCAGCGCCTTGGTTGTCGGCGCCTACGTGCTGGCCACCCGCAACCGAAGCCGTCGTTTTTCGCCATTCGGCATCGCGGCCCTGGGCATCGGGTTCATCGGCGCCTATCTCGGTTTGCGAGGCATGCCCTCGTTTCCCCCCAATGAGGCGAGTCAGTGGCTGCTGTTGGCCATTCCCGTGGCGAGCCTACTCACCGCTGTACAACGCCGTTTGCCGAATCGGGCCCTCGCCCTCGGGTCGATCGGCCTTTTCTTCGCGACATTGTTTTTTGCGATGTTGCAGCCCATGTTCGAATACCATTGGGAATCCTTTGGCCTAAAGGCCTTGTGGCTTGCCGGGTTGACGGCCTTTGCGGTCCTTTTTCGCTGGAACTGGGACCATCTCGAGGACCATTCCCGCTTCGGCACCCTTTCCGTCGTCGGCGCCACGTCGCTGGCGGCCTTGCTGTTCGCGCTGTCGGGCAGCATGTTCCTCGCGCAATTGGCGGGTGCGTTCGCCGCCGCGGCCGGCCCCCTGGTTCTTTTGAGCTTTTGGAACAAAGATCTTCCTGTTTTTGCCGGCACACGCGACCTGTTCAGCACCGTTCTCCTCGGTCTGACCACCATGGCCTTCTTCTACGCCGAGCTGCAACCCGTGACGGCGATCCTGTTCCTCTTCGCTTTGCTGTTGACCGGTTACACCGGGCTATTCCCTGCCCATTCCCTGACCAAGAAAATCGCCGTTCCTGGCGCAACGGCCGGAGCGGCCCTCGCGTTCGCCATCATCCAATCCGGGTTCTAGTTGGTGCCCAGCCACCAACGGATGCTCGGTTTCCCATGGGACGCCGGACATCGCTGAATCGTCAATTCAACCGTGGCCGAACGCGGCGTTCAGGGTTCAGGAAGCACCTGACCGAGATAACCACCGATCTTGCCGGACTCGGAAACACCGATGAAGGCGTAGGCCAGCAGTTCACCATCCGCACGACACACCGCGTGGCTACTGTCGCGCGGTACCAACGTCACCTGTTTTTCATGGGGCTGGAGGGTCTCCGACCGGCTCTCCAGCAGACGACCGTTCGAGTCGAAGAATTCCAGGTCCATTTGCACTTCATCGGCGCTGGGATTGGCGATCGTCAATCCCGACCAAAAGGCCCCGTCGGTGCGCAGGAGGGGGAAGAACTGCTCGGTCTGACCCTGGTTCGGCAGCAGTATGCCCGAAACGCCGACCCCGTTCTCCCGGTTGCTGCCGATCAGGGCGATGCCGGTGATCGGCGCATCAGCTTCCAATTTGGCCCAGGCGACCTGGTCGGTGGATAACAGATGGGTGGTGCCGATGACCCCCAACAGATTGGATTGGGGCTGGACGGTCAGGACTTCCTCGGCCGCGAGCGCACCGGAAGCCGCATATCCCGTCAGCCGCACCGATACCGCTTCTTCGTTTTGATTGGCGAGGGAAAAGCCGGTCCAGAAATTGACGCGATCCATGGCGATATGCGGCAGGTAGAGAAGCTCGCTGCCGATCGCCTCCGAGGGATCGATGCGTACCGCGTTGACCCATGCCTCGCCGCGTTCGTCGTGGCGGCGGAAACTCAAATAGCCGTTGTGGGCGCGATTGCCGTGGACCTGCAACCAGGAGGCACCACCCGTTTCGGACACCTCGAAACCGAGCTGATGGACGCCTGGCTGGAAGCGCAATCCGCCGCGATCGTCGCCTTGAGCCCAGGTCAGGGACACCGATTCACCGGAGGCGAACACCCAGGCGTTTTCCCAGGAGCTCGCATCACGCGCCAGGTGGGGCACGACCCAGTAGTGGTTGTCGCGCGAATCGAGGGCCGTCACGCTGAGATCCTCGCCATCCTCGAAGAGCACCATCGGCAACGGCCGGTTACAGGTGTAGGAAAAGGCGCTGCCACCGAAAGAGGCATCGATGAGCAACTGACGGTTCGGGCGCAGCTCGATACGTTCGTCGTCGAGGGTGATCAGGACGCGCTCGTCGTGGGGGTTGGTAATCGCCAGCAAATGACCCTGTTGCAGCAGCGGAAGGTGGCCCGCAAAGCGCTTACAAGTGGAAAATTGGGAGAAATTCTTGTCGAACCGCAGGGTCACTTGGTTCGCATGGTGTGCCGATTCCTTCTTGCCATTGGTGTTCTGGTAGAACGAGACGCTCAAGTTCACGAGGCCCGGTTCGTCGGAAACGAGCTGGCAGACGCGAATATCCTTCAAGGTGATCATCTGGGAGGCGCCATTGAGGGTGTTTTCCAGGAGCGTGAACGAGATCGCGGAAAAGCCTTTGCTGTCACCGGCGAGCGGTTTGACCGGCCCCCAAACGCCGCCCAAGTTGTCCGTAACCGAGCCGTGATCTTCCAGCCGGAACGGCACGGTCGGCTGTCCCGAGGGCTCGAACCGGGCATTGACGCTGACGCCGGGCACGGTGAGCACGAACACGCTGCCGGGTGGGATCGGCACGTTGTTCACCAGGGTCACGGTCGCACTGTTTTGTAGGCAGACCGATTGGTTCAGGTTCCCGCACAGTTCTTCTTCCGCGAGCGCGGTGATTCCCACGAGTGTTCCAAAGACTAGAGCCAGGACGAGACATCGTTTGTAAATCATGGAAACGGCCTCCTGTCCCATGGCGGTGTGACGGCACAAGTCTAAAAAAGCCATGGAAAACGGCAAAAAGGGTACAGCTTGTTCCTAGATATATAGCAATCGCGGGGCCTAGCGGTCGACCGATGCCGTCACAAATCCCCGCTTGGTCCACGAAAAACTCGAAAAGACACGATGAGTCACCGAGGGTTCCTAATTTGTCCACTAAATACACGAAAAAACACGAACTGGAAACGCCCACCATGGCCTTCCCAGTGACGCGGACGCCTCATCGTGGGGCTTAGGGAGTACATTCTGTTGTTTCTCAGCCGGTTACATCTAGGAACTTGAAAGCGGCCCAATAAGCCGACGGGTTCGGTTCCTGTGTGGCGACGCATCACACGCGGCATATGACGACTTGTCCACGAATCACACAAATCCACACGAATACGAATACAATCGCTCCGTTCAAGGCCTATTGCGTTGTTTTCACAGAATTGAACACGTGCCCAAATGATTCACAAGTGGCAACTAAATCTACATAAGCGATTGATATTTTTAGCTTTACGATCGGATCCCTCTAAGGGGGGGGCCTGTCGTGTACCACCCATGGGTTTTGTCTTTTCGTGTCCATCCGTTGTGATTCGTGGACAAACAGAAAATATCGATCACGATCCACCTGCAAGGCTCATCGGTGGGTGGGGTTTTCAGCGCGCAATTCCGACCAACCGCCCATATCGGCTGGAAGCGCGGGTATCGAGGAAGGGTTTTTCGTGTTTTTTCGTGTTTTTAGTGGACAAAAAAGGCCCGACAGCGGGCGCTGCCGGGCTTGTAGGATGACGTCACATCATCGGTGACATTTCCGAAGGAAGATGAAGATCGAGTTCGCCTCCCGCGTTGGGAGCGCGACTCAATCGACGGCCCGAATGCGAATATGGCCGTTGACCGTGTGGATCTTGATTTTGTGTTTTCCGCCGTTCACCTCGCCGGTGCCGACGATGGTTTTGGCGTTGCGACCGCGCTTCCAGCTCCACCCCGAACCCTCTTCCTTCTGGACACGAAAATCGGAGTGGATGTCGTAGTTGCGGTTGCTGTTTTTGGTGTACTGGATTTCCAGGTCGAAGTGCATCGAGAGTTCGCGCGGTACGTAGAGCGTGATGTCGCCGCCCATCGAGCCCAACTCCACGTCGCGACGGCCGCTGGCGGGATCGCCCACCATCTTCACCGTGACGTCGCCACCCATGGTGGTGGCCTTCGCCCAGCCGTCGACTTCACCGATTTCGATGTCGCCGCCCATCGTTTTGGCGACCGCAAACTGGGCCGCGCGGGTGATGTGGATCTCCCCGCCCATGGTCTTCACCTCGGCGCCGAAAGGTGCGTCTTCCACGCGGATGTCGCCGCCCATCGTCGAAATCTTGACCACGTCGTCCGGTGTGAAATCGGCCTTTTTATTCTTGGAAAACTTGACGTTGTCGTAGATCACGTCGCCGCCCATCGTCGAGCCGTCCACGTTGCCCACCACGTTGGTGAACTCGATGTCGCCACCCATGGTTTTCACACGGCCGTCCAAGGTGCTCTCGTTGACCTCGATGTCGCCGCCCATCGTGAGTAGGTCGACCGAGCCCGCCAGTGCGGTCAGAATGATCTTGCCGCCCATCGTCTTGCCGCTGAATTCACCCTCCAGGTTCTTCATGGTCAAACGTCCACCGGAGGTGTAGACCCGCACATCGCTGAGGCGCGGCGCCTTGACGACGAGGTCCACGTCGATGCTGGAGCGCCAACTCTTGAACTTGGGCTCACAGCGGATGCTGAAGCCGGCATCGGTGGGTTTGGCCTCGATGACGACGTCCTCCTCCCTGCCACGCAGCTTGTAGGAGACCTCGGCCCGGTCTTCGTCCCAGCCTTCGACCGTGATCGACCCCCCGGTCTTGAGACGGATGTTCAATTCCTGACCCGGCGCCAGGGTGTAACTCTCGTTGATCGTCTTGCCGGCGAAGAGCGGTGCACTCCACAGCAGGCTCAAGGCGGTGAGCAGTGTGACGTTTGCCTTTATCATCCTGAAAACTCCTTCATCAGTGTCTGTGTGTTCGTGGTCATTCAAAAGCGACGGCAGGTCGGGGAACGTCGAAATGTCGAAATGTCGAAATGTCGAAATATGTCAATCGATCGTCGATCGTCACGCGATCAATGGCGTTCCCACTCGTTGACCCGCATCAGCAGGGGCGTGTCCCCCCGTTCGCGCAGCTCGGCCTCGATTTCGCGCAGCAGATTGTCGTTGGGCGCATCGCCCATCAGACAATCCAAGGCATCTATGCGCATGGTTACCGACGGATCTTCCTTCAAAACCCGCAGCAGTGCCTGACGCACCTCGGAATCGCCCGTGGCCTGAGCGAGCTTGGACATGGCTTTCATGCGCACGGCCAGTTCGGAATCGGATTCCATCGCGCGGATGAGCGCCCGCTTGATTTCGGGATCCATCACGGAATCCGTCATGCCGATGGCCTGGAGGCTGGAGTGAATGCTTTCGGGGCTCATCAGCGACCGCACCAACATGTCCTTGACCAGCGGGTCGTCTTTGGTGCGAACCAGACTCACATGGGCGGCGACGTCGAAGGACACGGCCACACGCCCGTCTTTGGTGGGCTCGACCGAAATGTTGCCATAGGTATAGGGCAGGCTCTCCAGATCGGGATTGCGGCTGGCCACCACTTGCGATAGGACCGGCACCGCATCTTGGAACTCCGGCTCCGCAGATTCGGCGTGGGCCCCAACCGGTTGGTACCACCAAAACGGGTCGGTTTGCGACCGAACGAGGCGGGCGCCCAGGAACACGCCGATCAACAGCGAAGCCGCAATGGCGAGCAACGGCAGCCAAGGGCGTCTCGGCGCGGCGGGATCCGGTTTGGGATCGCGCGGCAGGGGTCGGATGACGTGATCGCGAGCCTTCTGGCTGGATTCGAGCTCACTGAGTACCGCCCGCCGCATGTTGCCGAGTCGCGCATCGGTGATGCCTTCGCCATCCTCGTCCATGTTCAGCAGGGCCTGGTGCACCGCCTTGAGCGTCGCTTCTTCATCTTCCGGCACAGGGCCGGTTCCATCGGCCGCATCCGAGCGGGCGGCGGCCGAGATGTCGTTCCAAAGGGTGCGAGATCGCTCGTTTCTTTCGGGATCGTTCGCGGGATCTTGGGATGGATGGGCATCCATCATGTCTGCCTCCTATATGACGCGGCGAGCACTTCCGGCCATTCGTTTGAGACTGCGGTAAAGCATGTTCTTGACCACGTCTTCGCTGCACTGCAGGGTGGTGGCGATATCTTTGATGCTGCAGTCTTCGAAGTACTTCAACACCACGGCCAGGCGATATTTCGGGTTGAGCAAATCAAGCAGTTGCAACAGCATGCGCCGATCGTCCGCACGCTGAAAGGCCCATTCCTGACCACCTTCGACCGGTATTTTCTGTTCCAGGCTCTCGTCCGGCTCCAAGACGTCGCCGTTCGATTTCCCTCGTTGCCAACTCAGGGATTCGTTGTAGGCCATACGCATCAGCCAGGCTTTGAAACGGTCCGGGTCCGCCAGCGTATCCAGCTTTTGGTAGGCCTTCAGGAACACGTTTTGACTGATGTCCAATGCGTGATCGGCGTCGCGCGTGAAGCTCATGGCAATCTTGACGATCGTTCGTTGGTAACGAATCATCAAGGCGTCGAATGCTTGTAAGGACCCACCGCGGGCTTTTTCCACCAATCGCGCATCGTTTGTGTCCAAGCAAGCCTCCTTGACCTGCAAGACGCTGAGGGGTTCGGAGAAGTGAGCAGGAAATTTAAAAAAAATGTCGGGCCAGGGTGGGCCGGCCCGGCAAGGGCCCGTTCCGTGGCTCAGGACGTGGTGGCGGTCGTCACGAAGCGTTGGTAGACCTCGAGCGTTTTCTCACCCATGCGCGCCACGCTGTAGAGTTCCGGAACCGCGGCGGCGCCCTTTTCTCCCTGCTCGGCACACATGTCGCGCCGGTCGAGGTAATGGGCGATTTGCTCGGCGAGCGCCCGCGCATCGTCGGGGACGACCAGGCTACCGCCACCGGTTTGTTCCACCATTTCCGTGTAGGCACCGTGACGCGGCTGCACCACTGGAACGCCGCAGGACATGGCTTCCAGAATCGAGAGGCCCTTGGGTTCCTTGTAGGGCGCGGGCACCGAGAACAGGTCCAACCGCTGGAGAAAGTCGATTTTCTGTTCGCGGGTCAACTCACCCGCCCACTGACATCGCGCGCCGTGCCCGGCACGTTCCACCTTTTCCTTCAACTCGTTCACGTAGGCCGTGTCGCGCCCACCCAGGTAGCCCGCGATGCGAAGTTCGAGATCGGGATGATCGGCGGCCAGTCTCAGAAACGCGTCGATCAGCAAATGCAGCCCTTTCTCGGGGCATTGACGCGCGAAAAATCCCAACAGGAAGGGTTTTCCGGCGCCTGGCTTCTTGGTCCCGGGCACCAGGCCGTCGAGGTTCAAACCCAGGGGCACCACATCGATTTTTTGCGGCGCCACCTGAAGATAGTCGACCATGAAGCTCTTGTAGAAGGAGCAGGTGGCGATGAATCCGTCGATTTCGGCGGCACGACTGCAGAGCAGACGGTGGGCGCGACTCTTGTAGGGCTCGATCAGTGCGTCGAGGAAGATTTCCTCGCCCTGCAGGGCGCACAGCACGGGCACCCCGACCTCTTTTTTAATCGCGGGTCCCATACCGGCCAGCATCGAGTTGGTCAGTTGCACCAAATCGGGTTTGAATTCCCGAGCCAGCCAGCGCGTCAACTTGCTCAGTTCCTTGTGAAGCGGGCCCTGATCGCCTTCGAGCATGGAGACCGTCAAACCTCCGAGATCCTCGGCACTGGTGGACGCACTGAATCGAGAGACCCAGTTGAGCAGGGCCGGCGTGTCCAGGACTTTGTCCAAAAGCCACGGGGTGTGGCGGAACAGCGACATCTTTTCCTGGAGGTACACGTTGATGCCGCCGAAAAAAACGCGACCCATGCTGACGTTTTCATCGTCCGTGCGCAGTGGGGTGTACGTGGGGATCAGCGAGATGTCCAACCCGCGACGCTGCAGCTCTTTGACCAATGCGTTGTCGCGGATGCAGCTCCCGCAGTACATGCCGGCCGCTCCGGCGGTGATGTAGGCCACGCGCACAGCGTTCCTCCCCCATGGTGTCGAAATCGTTGGTGGTCCCCAACCTTCCTGATCCATCCAAATGAGCGGGAGAGGCCGCATCGACGAAACCCGACCGGACGCCCACACTCTTGGAAACCAGGAGTCAGGGTAGACACTATCCTACCGCGCCTCGGCCGCAAGTGGTTGTGATCTCTCGACCAAGCCTACGGCTGGCGTCCCTTCCGAACGTCCATCGCCGCGCGGAAGAGATCCCGGAGGACGCGAAACCGGTTCCGGCGAAGCGAATGACCGCGATTGTCAATCACTTCGCCGGAGGGATCGACCCGATTGGTGATACCCGCAGATTTCGGCACCGGGCGCCCGGCTGCACGTTCACACCTGCGGCACGATGGGGGCGAGCGCCGCTCAGTCCGCCGAGGGACCGTATTTGGCGAATACCTCGGCACCGGTCATGTCTTCGGTCTCGTTGGCGAATGCATAATATTCCGGTTTTTCGTCGATGAACACCTGGTGATCCATCTCGAACTCGTCGCGATTTTCCAGCAGCCCGACGGGCACGATGTACTGTTGGTTACCTTTCAGGCGGTAAAAGAGATGGCATCCGCACTTGTTGCAGAAGCCACGCTCGGCCCACATGGACGAGTTGAAGACGGTGATGTTCTCTTCGCCCTCCAAGGTGACCTCGGTACCGCAGTCCAGCGCCATGAAGGGTCCGCCCGACCATTTTCGGCACGTCCCGCAGTGGCAGGCACCGACGCGCTTGCTGACGTTCTTGGCGGTGAGCCGCGTCCCGTTGCAAAGACAACCACCTGTGATTTCACTGATTTCCGACATGGATTACTCCTTTATCGAGAATGGGTTATCGAATGAGGTTCGGTTTCATTTCCGATTCTAGCCAATCCCCCGCCCAACGCCAAACCCTAAGCATCACCCCGATCTTTTCGGATGTGGTTGGGTGCCCTTCGGAGACGCCGCGACCAAGTGGAAAACCACGCCGTCCATGCGCGACGTGACTGCCAGAGCTCCTGTTTTCGAAGGTGGACGGGGACGTTGGTGCAGCCGCGGAGCCGTTCATTTGAATTTCGTTCCGTTGGACCGGCGCATCGACCTAAGGTTGCCTCACCCGGCAGTGCGGTAGGCATGACCACGAAGGAATCCCTCGACCGCGCATGACCGGAATTCGCCCCGACGCGGATTTTTGAACCTGCAAAGGAGTTCTCGATGTTTCGATTCAAACGCTTCCTGCCGCTGCTTCTTCTCGCCCTCGGATCCCTGGCTATCGCCGGGCTGGACGAGGGTTTGGTCGGCCACGTACCTTTGACCTCTAATGACCAATTCAAGGAAACGGTTTCCAATACGACGCCCTCCAACACCGACACGGACATGGAAGGCTGCCCCTTCGACGAGGCCGCCGACTTCGACGGCAACGACTACCTGGAATACACCTCGATGACCGACTTGGCCTTCGCCACCAGCGATTTCTCCATTTCGTTCTGGGCCTATCGCGCTTCGGCCGCCACGTCCTTCGAGCACATGATCTGGTATCGCGAATCCAGCACCGATTTCACCGGCTATTCGCTGGACTGGCAGGACGACGGCGATCTGGCCTTTCGCATCGATTTCGGCACCCTGGCCGAGGAAGTCTACGTAACCACTCCCGAAACCGGAAAGTGGCACCATTACGCCGCCACAGCCGATCGCGACGGCGACATCAAGATGTACTTCAACGGCGTGCTGGTCGATACCTACACCTTGACTTCCAGTGCCAGCATCGGATCCACCAACTCGAAGCTGATGCTCGGTGCCGGTCGCGATGCCTTCGACGCGCTGAACAACTACACCACCGCCAAGCTGGACGAGGTGCGATTTTACGATCGCGTCCTCGAGGCCTGGGAAATTTCGGACCTTTCCCAATCGTTCGAAGGCGTGCGCCTGATTACGGAGGACATCACCCTGGACGTGCCTTCGGATTACGCCGATATCAATGCGGCTCTCGCCTGTTTGGATGGCAAGCACATCGATCAGGACGCGACGGTAACCATTCAAGTGGCCGACGGCACCTACAACAACGTAGCCACGATTACGGTCGACCATCCCGACGGTGCCCGCATCCAACTGTTGGGCGATACCGCCGATAAAACCAATGTCGTCCTGAACATCGCCAACAGCTCCGACGGCATCGTGGTGACCAACGGGACCCAGCTCGGCATGTTGAACGGGTTCACCATCAACGGCGGCACCACGCCCGGGAACGGGGTGACGGCCCGCCGCAACAGTTCCATCGTTTGTGGTAGCCAATTGGCGGTGGCCGATTTCGTCTGGGGCGTGCTGGCCGAGATGAGCTCTTCGATTGAGTGTAACAGCATCGACGTCGACGATTGCAGCTCGGTCGGGCTCTACGCCGTAGGTGGCTCCCACATTTGGGCCGACAACGCCGACATCGACGATTGCGGTTTCGGCGTTCGCGCCGAAGGGGCCTTCATCCGCATCGAGAACGGCAGTGCGAACAGTTGCACGATCGGCTACAATACCGCCGGCGGCGACATCCGGGGCAAGGACAGTTCGCTGACCAACAACACCACCGGGGCAAACGCCACGTACGGTGGGCACATCGACATCCGGGGGGTGACCTTCAGCGGTAATACGACCAACACCTCACCGGCCATCAATGCGGTTGGCAACGACAACTCGATGGTCAACAACTGATTTGGGTTCGCGACGCGCCCACCGACATGTGGCCCAAGCGGCGCCTTTCGGCTACCGCTTGGGCTTTTCTCGTCGGCGCGTGGCCTCACGGCCATACACCATCGGATCGGGTGCGGCACCTCCATCGAGCTGGCTCGAGGGGGCACGGCCAAACCCCATCGGATCGGGTGTGGCTCATCCATCGAAACGCTGTTTCAATTGTTTGTAGCGCGTGCGCCCGATCGGCAGCCGTTCACCATTTCGCAACACCGCGGCATAGCGACTTCCGCGCCCACTGATCAGGCTTTCCACGACATTCATGTTTACGATGTACGATTTGTGGATCCGTTCGAAGTTCGGCGGCAACACTTTCTCTAAGCGTTCCAACGATTTGTCGTGCAGCATGGGCGCCGCGTCGGAGCTGTACAATTCCGAATAGGGACCGGCCCCCTGAATGTAGCGAATGGTATCGAGAGACACGAGCGCCAGGCGGCTCCCCTGCTTGACGGCCAGATACTTCGTATGCGAGCAGACACTGCGACGGCGATCCGAAACGCGTGACAAGGCGGCTTCCAAACGCTTCTTGCCAAAGGGTTTTGCAATGAAATCGAGCACGCCGAATTCGAAGGCCTGAAGCGCGAACTGGGTATTGGCCGAAATGATGATGGTGTGAAAGGCGCCGGCGACCGCCTGCTTCAGCAAGGCGAACCCGTCCTTCCCCGCCAGATCCAGGTCCAACAGCAAGAGGTCAGGCGGATGTCGTTCGAGCCATTGTTGGGCTTCCGGCAGGGATTCGGCCGTGTGCATCCGAGTGAGATCGTCGCCGAGAATGTCCTTGCACAGCCGGGCATTGCGCTCGCGAATCACGGGCTCATCTTCCACGACGAGGATATGCATGCTGTCTCCCTAAAACCGCGGTAGGCGCGTTGATGAGGGCTCGGCCCACCTGGCTACGCCTCGCACCAGGACAATTCCGTGTGCCACCGGCCACTGGAAGGCCCACTGATCAGCGACCAGTTGCCCGGATAGCACTCCTCCAAACGGGTTTTGATGTATTGCAGACCCAATCCCTCGGAACGGGTGTCGCCGCTTTCGGTCGGCGCCTCACCCGGCGAACCTTCGCCCAAGGGAGCCGAGAAACGGTAATGGTTTTTTGCGATTTTGCATAAACGGAACACGACTTCGCGGTCTTGGTTCGGACCATGGGTGATGCCGTTTTCGATCAGTGTGTGGAACAGGGTGGGCGGTACCGATTCCTCGCCGCTAATCCCCTCGCAATCCAGGCGATACCGATTCTTTCTACGAAATGCCATGATGCGCAGGTGACGTCGACAGAGCGCCAGTTCGTCTTCCATCTTGACCGACGATTTGGCACACATGCGTCGGAACAGGGAGAACTCTTCGGCCAAGGCCTCGATGAAGTCCGGTGCCTCTTCGGGGTGTGTCTCGAACCAGGCCATGGACGCGGTCAACGAGTTCATGAGGTAGTGGGGTTGAATCTGCTTCTTTTGAAGTTCGAGCTGAAGGCGCTCCACGCTCGAGGTCAGTCTGTCGATGTGACCAGCGTGGGTAGACAGATCGGCTTGCGCACGGGCCGCGGATCGCGCCAGGGAAATGGACACGGCGAGGACCAGCCCGACGAACCCATAAAGGACCGTCGGGAATGCCGCGAAGTGCCAAGGCCAGGCGAACAGCCCGATTTCGGCCAGAATGTCGCAGGCACCGACCGCAAGGAACAGGGTCAAGCCAAGGCACAGGATCCAGCCGCTGCCAGCCAGGATTTGGTGTCGCCGGCGCGCCATCTCCACCCCGCACCGTCCCAGCTCGAGCATGCAGCCCAGCAAAAAACCCTGTCCCCATCGTTGAACCCAGATTTCGGCGGGCCACAGCGCGAGCAAGGCGACGGCGGTCGCACCAGTGAGGCAGCAACCGATCCAAAGGCCGCGCCGTTCGGCCTCGACACTCGCCTGCGCGAATGCCAGGATCGCCATCACCGAGCCCCACAGGAAGAAATACTGAAGGCCGGGCAACAGGTGATTGGCCAGAGGATCGTCGGTGAAGTAGTGTTGAAAGCGAAGGCAACACAGTGCGGCGCAGCAGCCGGTAAACAGGGAGAAGTGTAGGTGGAATCGGGCGGCAGGTTGAAACAGGAACATGGCCAGGTGCAGGAAGCAAAAGGAGAGAAACATGCCGGTCAATCCCATTTGGTGAACGGTCGCCCAGTGACTCAGCCTGGCCCGTTCCCCGAAAAGATCGCTCAGGGCCCCGAACCTCACCTTCTCGCGCGACGGGCCATCCCGGATGACCCGTACCCATGAGCCTTCCTGCCTAAGGGGGAAGGGAACGACCTCGGGCAAACGATGGCCGGGCAGCTTGTCACCGCGCACGTGGCGTGGCCAAATGCGCACCTCGTCCACATAGAGCGTCAGCCCCTCATCCAGTGGGTCGACCAGGACACCCGCCTGAATGTCCGAGGCCCCCGGAGACGTGGACAGAACGAAGCGAAGGTGCGGAACCCCGGCCTCCCCGGTGGCGGGTGGCGGGTCGGTCTGCCAACCTGAGTCAATCCACCACGCCACGGCGTGAGCTTCGAGGGGAACCGCCAAGTCGATGCCCAGATCGGCCAGGGAATGGTCCGCCGCGTATCCGAATGGATGTGACAGCAACGCCATCCCGAAAAGAAAGTACCGGATGCTCGCCATGTTTCCTCCGGTAGAAAACCGCTCAGGTCCCGAGTGCCCATCGGGAAGTGCAGACATTTCGATGGGGTCCACTCGTCCCGGTCCCCAGACTGAAAGCGAAGTCGTGTCCCACACTGGATACCGGATCCCGGCTCATCGCCCCTGACAAGCCGCGTCGCCGAGATTCGAGGTCCGAACTTTGGGAACGGGTCCCTCTTCCATGGCCCATCCGCTTGGCAGGTTTCCCTTGTTGGATGGGCGTTCACTATCGTCAGCGTTATTTAGACGAAAAAAGGTTCAGCATCGACGGTCGTTTTCTCCCTCAGGGAGTTACTGAAAAGCGAAGGAACCGTTTTCACCAATCAGGCCTCAGCGCTTGTTGCAGAGCTTCCTGGATCGGCGTAAGCGAGAATGAGGTGATCGGTTGCTTTTGGCGGACCTTGACGGTTTCTTCGGCGCCCTCTCACGACTGGTGCCCGGGCTGGTAGCTGTACGTGCGGTCCCGTTCGTAGCCGTCGCCCTGCTCGAGCTCGTAGGTGCGGTTGCCCACCCGGTCCAGCGACAGGCTGGTCGTCCGGCGGTTCTGCGGGGTGGCCCGCGTCCACTCGGTCAGCCGGCTGTTGATGTCGTAGCGGTACGTCGTCTCCCAGCGACCTACATCACCGCGGCCCTCCACCATACTGGCGCGACTGCCGTCCGCATGGTAGGTCGCGTGGTAGCGCGTGGCGCTGCCGTCCGGGCGCTCGTGGCTGAGTTCGGTCGGCCGGTTGGCGCGGTCGAAGGCGTACGCGGTCCGGGTCCCGTTGTGTAGGGAGATCTCCTCCGGCAGACCGTTGGCGTGGTAGCCGAACCGCGCCACCCCCTGGCCGTCGACCACCGCCGTCTCCAGCCGGTTGGCCGGGTCGTAGGTGTAGCGCACCGTGAACCCGCGCGCATCCGTCACGCTTTCGCGCGTGCCGTTGTCGTAGTAGCCGATGGTGTGGCCCAAGCCGCGGCTATCGCTGAACTGGTAGGGCCGGTCGAGGTCGTCGTAGTCGATGTGGCGCTCGTAGGTGCCCTCGCTGCCGATCTGACACACCCGGGTCAGATTGCCGTTGGGGTCCCGTTCGCGGTCGATGCTGTGGATCGCGGCGTCCGCGTGGGCGTTGCCCTGCCAGGTCTCGTCCATGATGCGGTCGCGGTAGTCGTAGCCGAAGGTCGCGCTGCCGATCGGGCGCTCGATTGAGGTGCGGTTGTCGTTGGCGTCGTAGCCGAAGCCGGTCACGCCGAGGCCCGGGTGCTGGATGGCCGCCAGGCGGCTCGTCAACTGCAATTCAAACGATATCTTCTATTCCCCCCTTTAGCTCCTCCAAGACCCAATTAAAGATTCTTCTGGAATTTTCACAGGCATCAACCTTTACCTACCGAATATCCTCTTTTTTGGAGTTCATAGTCCTAGCTCACCTACTCTTAATAGCATTTCGTTATCTAACCAATAACTATTTACTATATAAATTTAATTCATTATTCAGGCTTTCATAAAGTCCTTTCGACCATTCGCGATGGTTTAGAAGGATAAAACGATATTATTTTTCAAACACTAAGCCTCAATAATCACCTTAAATCACAAACGCAAAGTAGAAATCTATCATTTGACAGCCAAAGCTACGCTGAATCAATACCGAAGCTCCTTCAGAAATAACTCGTAGTCAATGTTTTAATACTTGGTAGTGAATTTTTTAGGTAAGCTAGTCACCGACGCTTGGTTTGCCTGGCAGCTCTGGAAGAGAAGATCTTCTCCAGTCCCACTCGGGGCTTATTGACCATCGATCAAAGATATCTTGTGCTGAAATCAGTATTCCATAGTCATTATCAAAGATACATTGGCTTAAGTCTCCTTTATCATCCAAAATGTGCACAAGAAAGAATTTAATAATTTTTCTTGCCAATTGTTGCTTGTTGTAATCGAAAGAAATAACATTAAAATTATTTTTCAGCTTACATCTAACTGAAACATCTATCCAATCCCACTCTCTTGCATCTTCAACAGAATTAAGAGGTTGAGCTAATTGCCCGATATTCATAAATGTTTCATTATTATAATAACACAATGTGCAATCATGTCCATCAAAATTAGATACTGAGTTACGAAATCCGAATTTATCAATCAAATCTTTTTCAAAGAAAGAAAGTCTATATTTTGGCAACAAAAAAAGACGCATTCCTTGAGACAAACTCTCCCTCCCTACTTAAGCACTTCTATGAGTAAACTGAGATCGTTGGTAACGGGTATGTGCGAACCAGCCTTGACAACTGTTCTTCTTCCAGCTTTGTTCTTTTCAAGAATAAAACCAAGAACTGGTTTGTCAATTGCTGATTGAGTTCTTTGCACTTGCTCGATGATTTCAGTTGCGCTAGAGGCTTTCTTCACTTGCAAAACTGCATTTGGTAATACTACATCTAAATCGGTCAATAATTCCCCTGGACGTAAAGGATTCGGAAGAGGCACATTGACATCGTCCACGCGAACACCTGCTCTTTCGAGGTCTCTAACGAGGGGCGCAAGACCTGGATCTCCGCCCTGTCGAGCCTTTCGAAGTAATAAAGCACGTCTGTTCCTGTCAGCAATCTCCGCTGCTGATCGTCTTTTTTCTGTAGTCTTCTTTTGTTTTGTTAATAATCGACGAGAAACGATCTTCCCTGATTTTATCCTGCTGGCTGCCCGAACTCCAGCATCGATTGCGGATTGGAAGTTGCCGCCGAGCGACCCCAGCCTGGGTTTCATCAGCTCCCGGCCGAATTGTCTCCCGTAGATGCGTGCAACGCGGCCGGCTGTCGTGGCGGCCCCTTTCGCCTTGGCGAGGGTGACTTTGGCGCCCTGTTTCACCCTTTTGGCGACCGTCGCCGTCTTCTCCACACCCTCCTTGACGACCTTCGCACTGGCCTTGACACCGCGCGTGACGCGGCTCACGCCTTGGGTGACTCCCGCCTTCAGCGTCGCGGGATTCAGCGTTCGGAAGCCCCACATCACCGATATCAGGTTGGTCGTCGCCTTGCCGATCCGCTCCGGATCACCCGATGCGATCGCTTTGCCGTACTCCACGGGCAGGTTGGCACCACCCGTGACCACGCCATTGAACAGCTCCCCGTGGGTCATGCCCTGCTCGGAACCCTTGCCGATCGCGCTCTGCATCTGGAAATCGATGAACTCACCCGTCAGGGCATAGTGGGTCATGCTCACGTTTGTCATGCCCAAGTCGAGTGCCATCTTGACGGTTTCTTCGGCGCCCTCCACCACGACACTCAGCGCTCCTTTGAGCAAGCCCATCACACTCTTTTGCACCGAGGTCTGCGCGATTTGGATATTCGCATTGGCGTCGTGCACCAAATCCATGAACCCGTTCAGGCTGACGTCGTTGTTCCCCGTCGGGTCGATGAAGGCCAACGGGTTGCGGCTGGCGTACTGGTAGCGGTGCAGGCTCGGCGGGCGGTCGAACTGGGCGAAGTCCCATCGGTCCATGCTTGCGAACACGCCCAGATCCTGGTCGTAGTAGCGCGCCTTGGCGTACGTCAGCTCGGTCTCGGGGTCGTACTCATGCCCCGTGAATCCGTAGCGGTTGTAACCGCCCGACGCACTCGCGAACACCTGCTCCTCGCGACCCCACGGGTCGAAGGTCTTGGCCTCGACCAGCGCACCCGCCGCATCCGTCAGCTCGGCCACGCTGCCCAACGGGTCGTGGTGGAACCACTGCACGCCCACCCCGACCCGCTCGCTCGCCAGCCGCTGGCCCGCGAAGGCGTAGCTCGCCAGCGGGAGAGGGTCCCCGCCGGCGCCCGCCCCTTCTTCGTGCTCGCTCAGTACCGCCAACTCGTCCCAGGTGTACAGCATCGCCGAACCCTGGCGGCTGTCGCCCCACTTGCGGATCCGCCGGTCCAAGTCGTCGTAGGCGAAGTTCAACGCCTCGATCCCGTCGTGCTCTACCCGCCGCAGCCGGTCCCGCGCGTCCAACCGCATCCGCGTCGCCGTCGCCCGCTTGGCGAGCCGGTCCACGTCCGTCTTGGCGGTGCGGTTTCCGTTGGCGTCGTAATCGTACAGCACCTGCCGCGAAGCGGTCACCACCTCGCCCTCACGCGTTGTTTCGGTGAACCCGCTGATCTGGTGCCCGGGCTGGTAGCTGTACGCGCGCTCTCGTGCGTAGCCGTCGCCTTCCTCTAGCTCGTAGATGCGGTTGCCCACCCGGTCCAGCGGCAGGCTGGTCGTCCGACGATGTTGCGGTGTGGTCCGCGTCCACTCGGTCAGCCGGCTGTTGATGTCGTAGCGGTACGTCGTCTCCCACCGACCCAAATCACCGCGGTCCTCCACCAGGCTGGCGCGACTGCCGTCCGCATGATAGGTCGCGTGGTAGCGCGTGGCGCTGCCGTCCGGGCGCTCGTGGCCGAGTTCGGTCGGCCGGTTGGCGCGGTCGAAGGCGTACGCGGTCCGGGTCCCGTTGGGTAGGGAGATCTCTTCCGGCAGACCGTTGGCGTGGTAGCCGAACCGCGCCACCCCCTGGCCGTCGACCACCGCCGTCTCCAGCCGGTTGGCCGGGTCGTAGGTGTAGCGCACGGTGAACCCGCGCGCATCCGTCACGCTTTCGCGCGTGCCGTTGTCGTAGTAGCCGATGGTGTGGCCCAAGCCGCGGCTATCGCTGAACTGGTAGGGCCGGTCGAGGTCGTCGTAGTCGATGTGGCGCTCGTAGGTGCCCTCGCTGCCGATCTAACGCACCCGGGTCAGGTTGCCGTTGGCGTCGCGTTCGCGGTCGATGCTGTGGATCGCGGCGTCCGCGTGGGCGTTGCCCTCCCAGGTCTCGTCCATGACCCGGTCGCGGTAGTCGTAGCCGAAGGTGGCACTGCCGATGGGTCGCTCGACCGAGGTCCGGTTGTCGTTGGCGTCGTAACCGAAGCCGGTCACGCCCAGACCCGGATGCTGAATTGCCGTCAACCGACCGGCCAGGTCGTAGGTCCAGGCGCTGACGACCTGCTCGGCGTCGGTGACGGTCTGTTCCGTCCAGGTCGGGTTCCAGTCGTAGCGGGTCTCGGCGCCGTTGGGCTCGATCACCTGTCGCAGATTGTTCAGCAAGTCGTAGGCGTACTGCGTTCGGGCCCGCTCCCCCGACCGTATTAATCATGACCCAGGTTACGGCTTACCCGGTCATCGCACACCTAGCCCGAGTTCTCCAATCGCTTGTATTGCAGGTCACACACCACTTCTTCCAAATCTAGTATGTGAACAAAAGGCTTTAAATCTACCCTAGTGAATGTTTTGAATTTCGGCTATTTGCACCCCGCAGCTTCTCGCTTCTTTTATCAGTCGCTCTGCACTCCCTCTTTCTTTTAACCAAATCTCTATTCGCTTACCATCCAAAAGTAAATCTGTATTAATTTTTGCATCCCGAAACCTCATCTCAGAAAATTTCAACAGTGCCTTGGTGAGACTTATACCTGCAAAACCTTCCTCCCAGCCTCCAAAAACGACCTTGACTTTATTCATCTATTAAAATCTCCCTAATCTTTGGCACTTTACCCTTGTATTTCCCTGTGGACCCTCGCGCTCCTTCAAGTAGTATTTTATCAATTCCCTCTTTTTTTCCTTAAATCCGAATTAATTCATTTAACTCTTTCAGTCCGACCTCCCCAGGTCTCGCCCCATCAATGTGAACACCTTTTAGCCTAGGCGTGTTGCCTTCACGAATCTCGTCAAACATAATTTCCAATTTAACCCTCTTTTTTGTGGTAGCGTTAAGCAACTTTGACCCATCATCATCTAAAACTGTAGTAATGTCTCTCTTAAATGTGGTTTGGGTTGGTGTTGAACCAGATTTCTTTCGGGTTACAGATGCTTGCTCTTTTTTTGGTGTTGGCCTTTTTAAAGAACTTACTTCAGCTCGCGGTTTCTTGCCACGCAAAATGTCGCCAATTGCTTGGATTCGTTCGCTGTTAATGTTCGCAACTGTATTGCGTTTCTTGACGCGCCATTCGTGGCGTGCCGCCTTTCTTCTCGCTTGCTCGGCAGCCTCCTCCACGGACTGGCTCGTCCTCTCGGCGGCGCTCCCTGCGCCATTCCGAAGAGATCTCGGTGTCCCTTTCGGGGTTTCGACGTCGGCACCTCGGGTTCTTGAGCTGGTGGCGTTTTCCTTGGTGACCTTGGCTCGTCGGGTGTCCTCGCCCGCGTCCAACATCTCGTCCGCCCGAGAGGTGGCCTTGGAGCTGTCCAGAGCGTCGGAAGTGGCCTCGATCCCCTCATCCAAACCTTCTGCCGCTTTTCTTCCTTTTCGCGATTTGGTGAACCATTTGCCCACCTTGGCGATCATTTTGAGGACCGGCCCGCCTGAAAGACCAAACAGGGCCATCCCGTATTCAACATTGCCTGCTTCAGGGTTCGTGATCGTTTTGTAGTCGCCGTACGGAGTGATATCAAAGAGAAATTCCGTGGTTATGTTGGCAACTTTTACCGCGGTATCGGTCGACGAATTTACGGTGCCTGGCACTATGCCTCGGGCTTTCAATAACTTTTCGTGATCTTTATCCGTTTCGGCATCGGCTGCTTTCCCCTCGTTACCGGTGGGATCGATGAACCTCAAGGGATTACGGTTCGCGTACTGGTACCGATGCAGACTTGGCGGCATGTCGAACTGGGCGAAGTCCCAGCGGTCCATGCTCGCGAACACGCCCAGATCTTGATCGCAGTAACGGGCCTTAGCGTACGTCAGCTCGGTCTCGGGATCGTACTCGTGCCCCGTGAATCCGTAGCGGTTGAACCCACCTTCGCTGCTGCTGAACACTTGCGCCTCACGACCCCAGGGATCATAGGTTTTGGCTTCGACCAACCGACCCGCCGCATCCGACAACTCGGCGACGCTGCCCAGTGGATCGTGGTGAAACCACTGCACGCCTATGGTAGAGATAGTCAACAAAGGGATAAAGGATTAAGGTCTCGACTGCTTGCAAAAGTTAGATTATCTCTGCGAACCTGCTATGCCGATTGGTTTGATTAGATCCATACTAAAAAGCTTTATACGCTTTCCGCAGCATTCGCTTTGGGTAAAGGACTAGTTTGACACATTTAAAACCAGCGGAGCGCCAAGTTTATCTTAAATTAAAAATCTTATCATTGTCAATATCAACATTCACTCAACAATGCGAGCAGCTCCTCTTTGAATTTTTCCTTCTTGACAAAAAAGGCGGCCATTGTTTATTGTATAATACTCAAATGACAAACCATTCTCATCATCATCTATTTGACAAGTTATTTCTCCTGTTGCGTCTATAATTATTTGAGCAAGCTCAATTAAGATTTTTTCGAAACTTCGATTAAAATCCCTACCTGTATATTGAACTTCAAGCTGTGACTCATAAAGATCGTACTCTAATTCTTTAGAAACAAACAGTTTCAATATTTGATCCACTTTTTGAGTAGTTAGATCATTAATTTTGATCAATCCTTCATACTCACGGATAGTATTTGCCATGCTGTTCACCTAGTCTGTATGTCAATCTTATATTTAGCATTGATTCTATCTGCATTTCGATTAATAAAGTCCACCACCTCCTGGGCTGGTCTATTACCAACAAATTCAAAAAAAGCTTCTCTTCCTGTTTCCCGTGCAGCTCTTAAGGTTTCTCTGATCTGATTTCTACGTCGTTTACTTAAGAAGCTCTTTGGTTTAAAAGCAAATGATTCTCCACCAAAAGTCTGCGCAACATATTCTTGGCTAATGGCATCGAACTCTCTGTTCCCAAAGCCTTCCATCTTGACACTGGCCTCTCCCTTCAATCTTTTTGCCAAAGCATCAGCCGCTGGATCAATATCTCCTGTTGGCAATATTTTTTCCTTATTTTTTAATTGGTTGACTTTGGCATATCTTAGTTTTTTGGTATTAACTTTTATTTTGCGGGATGCGACAACCTTCCCTGATTTTATCCTGCTGGCTACTCGGACGCCAGCGTCGATTGCGAATTGGAAGTTGCCGCCGAGCGACCCCAGCCTGGGTTTCATCAGCTCCCGGCCGAATTGTCTCCCGTAGATGCGTGCAACGCGGCCCGCTGTCGTGGCGGCCCCTTTCGCCTTGGCGAGGGTGACTTTGGCGCCCTGTTTCACCCTTTTGGCGACCGTCGCCGTCTTCTCCACACCTTCCTTGACGATCTTCGCACTGGCCTTGACACCGCGCGTGACGCGGCTCACGCCTTGGGTGACTCCCGCCTTCAGCGTCGCGGGATTCAGCGTTCGGAAGCCCCACATCACCGATATCAGGTTGGTCGTCGCTTTACCGATCCGCTCCGGATCACCCGATGCGATCGCTTTGCCGTACTCCACGGGCAGGTTGGCAACACCCGTGACCACGCCATTGAACAGGTCCCCGTGGGTCATGCCCTGCTCGGAACCCTTGCCGATCGCGCTCTGCATCTGGAAATCGATGAACTCACCCGTCAGGGCATAGTGGGTCATGCTCACGTTTGTCATGCCCAAGTCGAGTGCCATCTTGACGGTTTCTTCGGCGCCCTCCACCACGACACTCAGCGCTCCTTTGAGCAAGCCCATCACACTCTTTTGCACCGAGGTCTGCGCGATTTGGATATTCGCGTTGGCGTCGTGCACCAAATCCATGAACCCGTCCAGGCTGACGTCGTTGTTTCCCGTCGGGTCGATGAAGGCCAACGGGTTGCGGCTGGCGTACTGGTAGCGGTGCAGGCTCGGCGGGCGGTCGAACTGGGCGAAGTCCCAGCGGTCCATGCTTGCGAACACGCCCAAGTCCTGGTCGTAGTAGCGCGCCTTGGCGTATGTCAGCTCGGTCTCGGGGTCGTATTCGTGGCCCGTGAATCCGTAGCGGTTGTAGCCGCCCGCCGCACTCGCGAACACCTGCTCCTCGCGACCCCACGGGTCGAAGGTCTTGGCCTCGACCAGCGCACCCGCCGCATCCGTCAGCTCGGCCACGCTGCCCAACGGGTCGTGGTGGAACCACTGCACGCCCACCCCGACCCGCTCGATCGCCAGCCGCTGGCCCGCGAAGGCGTAGCTCGCCAGCGGGAGAGGGTCCCCGCCGGCGCCCGCCCCTTCTTCGTGCTCGCTCAGTACCGCCAGCTCGTCCCAGGTGTACAGCATCGCCGAACCCTGGCGGCTGTCGCCCCACTTGCGGATCCGCCGGTCCAAGTCGTCGTAGGCGAAGTTCAACGCCTCGATCCCGTTGTGCTCCACCCGCCGCAGCCGGTCCCGCGCGTCCCACCGCATCCGCGTCGCCGTCGCCCGCTTGGCGAGCCGATCCACGTCCGTCTTGGCGGTGCGGTTGCCGTTGGCGTCGTAGGCGTACAGCACCTGCCGCGAAGCGGTCACCACCTCGCCCTCACGCGTCGTTTCGGCGAACCCGCTGATCTGGTGCCCGGGCTGGTAGCTGTATTCCCGTTCCCTTAGGTAGCCGTCGCCCTGCTCGAGCTCGTAGGTGCGGTTGCCCACCCGGTCCAGCGACAGGCTGGTCGTCCGACGGTGTTGCGGTGTGGTCCGCGTCCACTCGGTCAGCCGGCTGTTGATGTCGTAGCGGTACGTCGTCTCCCAGCGACCCACATCACCGCGGTCCTCCACCATACTGGCGCGACTGCCGTCCGCATGATAGGTCGCGTGGTAGCGCGTGGCACTGCCGTCCGGACGTTCGTGGCCAAGTTCGGTCGGCCGGTTGGCCCGATCGAAGGCGTACGCGGCCCGGGTCCCGTTGGGTAGGGAGATCTCTTCCGGCAGACCGTTGGCGTGGTAGGCGAACCGCGCCACCCCCTGACCGTCGACCACCGCCGTCTCCAGCCGGTTGGCCCGATCGTAGGTGTAGCGCACCGTGAACCCGCGCGCATCCGTCACACTTTCGCGCGTGCCGTTGTCGTAGTAGCCGATGGTGTGGCCCAAGCCGCGGCTATCGCTGAACTGGTAGGGCCGGTCGAGGTCGTCGTAGTCGATGTGGCGCTCGTAGGTGCCCTCGCTGCCGATCTGACGCACCCGGGTCAGGTTGCCATTGGCGTCGCGCTCGCGGTCGATGCTGTGGATCGCGGCGTCCGCGTGGGCGTTGCCCTGCCAGGTCTCGTCCATGACCCGGTCGCGGTAGTCGTAGCCGAAGGTGGCACTGCCGATGGGTCGCTCGACCGAGGTCCGGTTGTCGTTGGCGTCGTAGCCGAAGCCGGTCACGCCCAGACCCGGATGCTGAATCGCCGTCAACCGACCGGCCAGGTCGTAGGTCCAGGCGCTGACGACCTGCTCGGCGTCGGTGACGGTCTGTTCCGTCCAAGTCGGGTTCCAGTCGTAGCGGGTCTCGGCGCCGTTGGGCTCGATCACCTGTCGCAGATTGTTCAGCAAGTCGTAGGCGTGCTGCGTTCGGGCCCGCTCACCCGTGGGCGACGGCGCATCCCGCAAGGTCAGGTTGCCCGCCGGGTCATAGGTCATCCGCACCTGCTCGTCCAACTCGTTGGTGGTACTGACCACCCGGCCGTAGAAATCGTGCGTCTGGAACAGGCTGACCCGGCCGTCGTGCACCTCGCCCGGGTACCCCAACTGGTTGTACTGACGGAACTGCGTCACTTGGTCGCCGACCGCCTGGCGCGCCAGCCGGCCGTGGGCATCGTAGCTCGTGCGGCGCGCGATGCCCTCCGCGTCGGTCTGCACCAGGACCCGGTTCTGGCGGTCGTATTGGTTCGTTTCGAGGCGGATCCCGGCCCGCGATCGGGTCAGGAGGTTGCCGAGTTGGTCGAACCCGGCCACCGTCGTGATCCCGCGCCGGTCCACGGTCTGCACGGTCAGGTGCTCGTCGTCGTACGCAGTGCGGATCTCGCCGCCTGCATCGCGCTGCCATAAAAGCCGGTTCAGGCCGTCGTAGTGGAAATGGGTCTCGTTGCCGTTGTAATCGCGGGCGAACCGCAGGTTGGCGGCATCCCACGACTGATGACGCGTCGCACCGCGTGCCGCATCGGTCTGCTCGAGCAGGCGGTCGAGCTCGTCGAACAGGCCCGTGACGGTGTTGCCGCGATGATCCGTGCCCACCACCGTCGTGCGCCCGGCGGATTGGCTGTAACTCCAGTGCGCGGTGATCGTGCCGGTCGCGTGACTGGACTGACGCGTCAAGGGCCGGTCGAAGCGGTCGTAGCTGATCTGGGTGTGAATCCCTCGCGGGTCGGTCGCCTCCACGAGGTTGCCGAAAATGTCGTAGCGGTGGCGGGTGAGGTAGTCGTGCGGTGCCCGCTCCTCCACGACCCGACCCATGCCGTCCACCTGGCGCAGGGTCTCGAAACGCTCGGGATGCTCGACCCGAACGACGCCGTGGTTGGCGTTGTAGTGGTAGCGCTCGACGATGTCGCCCTGACTCATGGCGATGGTCTGGCCGAGCTGGTTCATCTCCACGGTGATCGGCAAGTCCTCGGGCAGGGTCTCGATCACGCGGCGCCCGTGTTGAAGGTAGGCGTAGCTGCGGACCTGGTCGCCGCTGCCGGCAGGGTTGAGGGAGGTGTGCCGCACGACCCGGTTCAGCTCGTCGAACTGCTGGGTCTCGCCCGCACCGGTCGTCCGGTTCCGCCAGCCGAGTAGGTTCCCGCTGGCGTCGTAGTCGTACTCGGTGCGGTGGCCGAGCGGATCGACCTTGAACGCCACCCGGTTGAGCGGGTCGTAGCTGTAACTGGTGACGTGGCCGTTGCCGTCCACCTCGCGGATGCGGTTGCCCGCCACGTCGTAGTCGAAATCGAGCTGGTGCCCCGTGGCCAGGGTCAGGGCGTCCAGATGGAGGTTCGGGTCGTAGCTGGCCTGGGTGACGGCGCCACGCCAATCCGTGATCGAGGCCACCAGCTCGGTGCCCGCACGGTAGGTTCGCGCCGAATAGAACTGACCGTTGAGGGTTTCGCGCTCGAGGCGGTCGGCCGGGTCGAAATCGCGCACGAAAGTCTTGGTCATGCCCAGGTCCCCCGACCAGACCTCCTGGATCGGGTTACCGTGGATGTCGTAGGTCAGGTCGCGCTGCATGCGCGGCTGGCCCTCGCCGGGGTCGAGGGTCAAGGTGACGGCGCGGTTGAGTTCGTCGTAGCCGTAGCCGATCTCGAGTACGCCGTCTCGGACCCGCTGGGGCTGGCCCATAGGCAGGTGATCGAAGTACTGCATCAGACGGCCGCCACTCTGGTCGGCCGTGGACGTGCGCTCCAGCAAGCGGTCGAGGTGGTCGTAGCGGTAGCTGGTGTTGCGGTCGGCGCTGTCGCGGCTGCTGCGCAATCGGCCACGGCTATCGTAGGTCGTGCGGACCACGTTTCCGTCGGCCAAGGTCTGGGTCTGCGCGTAGCCCAGGTCGTCGTAGCGGTAGCTGGTCTCGTGGCCGCGCGGGTCCGTCACCGTCTCCAGCAGGCCGCGCGCGTCGTAGCCGAACTCGGTCTGGTTCCCCATGGCGTCGTTGACCGCCAGCACCGCGCCCGTGCCCTCGTCGAGGTCCCAGGTCGTGACATTCCCCCGCGGGTCGGTGTAGGTCAGCGGCTTGTTCCACAGGGGATGGTAGGTCCAGGTCTCCTCCATCACGCCGTCCTGGCGCTTGAGGATGGTGTTGCCGTTGGCGTCGTAGCCGTAGCTGAAGCTGCGCCCCGCTTCGTCCGTCTCGCTCAGCAGCAGGACGTCGTCCTCGGTCCAAGTCATTCGCTTGGTGCCTAGCGGGCCCGTGATCTGGATCGGCTGACCGTTGAGGTTGAACTGGTAGCTGGTCGTGCTCAGGTCGTCACTGACGTCCGCGCCCGTGATCCCGTTGCCCTGGTCCCAGTACACGAATCGCGTCGTCAGGCCCTCGGGCTCGCGGATCTCCTTGATCCAGCCCGCGTCCACCGCAAGGTCCGGCAGCTCGCCGGGCGCGTAGTAGACGTAGGTCGTCTCGAAGCCGTTGGGGTTGGTGAACTGGGTCAGGCGGTGGCCCTCGCAGGCCCGGGTATACTGGTAGCGCTCGATTCGCTCGTCGCGCGTTACCTGGACCAGTCGGCCGTCGGTGTCGTGCGCGAAGTGAACCGTGATCGCGGGCACCACGCCCTCGGTCGCGATCGAGGTCAGCAGTGGGTAGAAGCCGCTGTAGTCGTAGCTGAAGACCAGCTTCCGACCGCCTGGCTCCTGGACCTCGCGGATCTGGCGGGTGAGGTCGTCGTAGCGGATCACCGTCCGGTTGCCGAAGGTGTCCTCGATGAAGCGCAGGTTCTGGCCGAAGGTGAACGGCGCCTCGCCGCCCGGATCGAACGGCAGCGGCGGTCCGTAGACGTAGGCCCGGCCCGACTTGGTGATCAGGGTGTAGCCGCCGTAGACGTTGGCCTCCAAGCGCGAATGGACCCCGGGCATCGCCGGCCGGTACTGGCCGTCGCTGTGGCGCCGAAAGACCTGGCCGCTGCCGTCGCCGCCGACGACCTGCAGGATGTCGCAGCCGCCCTCCACCAGGCGCGACTGGTAGTTGTGGATCCAGCCGATGCCCAGCGGGTTGTAGTTCTGGCCGCCGCCGCTGCTGTAACTGCGGGTGAAGGCCAGCCCGCCGTTGAGGCCCGGGATGTGAAGATCGGTACTGCCCACGTTCAGGCTGCCCGAGTTGAGGTTGACGCCGCGCACCACCGTCGACCCGATCGCCATGCGCTTGCGGACCCGCTTGACGATGTCGACCGTGCCGCTTCGGGTCAAGGTGTAGGTGTTGCGGGCCCCGTCGCGGAAGTCGGCCTCGAAGGTCCACTCGAAGAGACCCGGCGTCAGGAAGTCGTGGCTGGATTCGTACTGCCCGGGCGGCAGCGGCACGCCGTCGTAGAGCACGCGGTCGCCCAGCGAGAAACGGACCCGCGTGGCCTCGTGGTTGAGCTGGAAGCCGAGATTGCGGTTGATGGCGCTGCAGCTCGTGTCGGCGTCGCCGACGGGGTCCTCTTCCAGGACCAGCTCGTAGTCGGTCTCGTAGCCGCGGGCCCGCTCGTCTTCGGTCTCGCCGGGCACGATCACGCCGACCCCGCCGATCAGGAACTTGTAGGGCAGCAGGCGCTTGGGGCCGAACACCGGACCCGCTTGGCTATCGAGTGGATCGCCGGTCATCTGCCAGGCCATGAAGCCGCCGGTGGTGGGTGGCTCTCGTTCGAACAGGAAGGGCCGGGCCGCCTCGTGGGGCAGGCGGGCCTCGGCCAGCTCGCCCTCGTCGGTGCCAGTGGTGGGCAGGTCGTCGATGAACATGGTGGTGAAACCGGTGGCCTCGTCGGTGAGGCTGAGGTCCACGTCGCGGTAGTCCTGGAGGTGGCTGTAGGTGTAGCGCTGGGCGAAGACCGGCCAGGCGCGGAAAAGGCCGTCGCCGTCGGGATCGGCGCAGGCGTCGTCAGGCGCCTTGCGATCCACCTCTCGCTTGCGGGCGGTTGGCGGGTTGGTGTCCAGCCAGAGGCTGTGCTCCTCGATGTCGATGACGGCGAGGTCGGCGCCGCGGTCGAGGGTCACGTCGACGGTGGCGGTGAACCCCTCGGGCGCGAGCTGGCCGGCCCGGTCGACGTCGTAGCTGAAGCGGATCTGGTAGCGGGCGTCGGGGTCCCAGACGCTGCCGGCCAGGAGCTGCATGCGCGTGCTGCCGGTGCGGAAGGAATCGGAGACTACGGCGCCGTCCTTGAGGATCTCGTAGCGGTGCAGGCGCAGGTAGGGCAGGTCGGCCGGTGTGAAGGTCGGTGCCACCGCGACGTCGGCGACCTGGCGGTTGCGGCCGTCGAGCGCGACGCTGACCGGCTCGTCGAAGGTGCAACTGTAGAACCCGATCAGGAAGTCGGTGTCCATCGAGTCGGCGAGTTTGGTGATACTACCGTCATCGAGGTCCTGGCTGTCGACGTGGTAGTAGAAGCGGCCATGCACGATGCCTGGCTGGTCGACGGTGAAGGAAAGCTGGAAGCGGCCGAACCCGTCGAAGGTGGTCAGCTCGTAGGGCAGGTCGGCGTCGTGGTGGCCGTCGCGCAGGCGCAGGAAGCCGGGCCGCAGCTCCTGGACAGGGACGTGCTGGTCGCCCAGGTCGAAAAAGAAGTCCTTGCAGGCCAAGCTGGCACTGCAGGCGAAAGCCTCGCGTTCGCCTTCGTTGCCGGGGTCGTGCACGGCGACCTGCACGATTTTAGTGACCTCGACCGGGATGTCGAACGGGTGGCCGCCCGAGCTGTCGGGATCGATGCGGAAGAGCCGGCGGGGCATGCCGTTGCGGTCGGCGCTGCTGACGCCGTTCCAGCCGAAGTCACCAAAGCGGAGCTGGTAGCAGGGATTGCGGTGGGCCGCCTCGGCGGCCGGGTCGTCGAGGCCCAGCAAGTTGCTTCCGGCGCTGTAGCTGACCCCGCAGATGTCGCCGGCCTCCCAGCCGGTGCCGCGCGGGGCGATCCCGGTTTGGGCGGGATGGATGCAGGACCTGCCGTAGACGGGGCCTTCGTAGTCGGCGTTGCCGGGGTAGTCGATCTCGCCGAGCGAGGTGGCGGGGTCGTAGGGCGCCGACACGAGCAGGACGGTCAACGGCGGGGCGCCCCCGCCGGAGATGTCCAGCGCCTCGGCGCGGTCGACGATGCCGCCGCCAAAGGAAACGACGTCGCCGAACTGGCCTGGCTCGAGGTAGAGGCCGTCGCCGAACAAGCGGGCGGTGAAGGAGACGCGCCGCTGGGGCTGGCGCAGGTCGCGTTCTTCGAACAAGGCGGCGTCGGGCCGGTACGGCAGGCTACCGGCCTCGGCGACGAAGTCGGCGGCGATGCCTTCGAAGCCGTCACAGCTCTCGGAGGTGTTGGTGCCCTGGAGTGCGAGCTCGATGGTGTGGTTGGCGATGGGGTTGCCGTGGGCGTCCAGCAGGAACGGGAACAGGCTGGCCACGTGGCCGACGGTGACGATGAAGTTGAAGCTCTCGCTCTCGAAGGTGGTGTCCAGCCGAACGGCGGTGGTGCGGGCCGCACCGGGCTTGACGAGCGCGGTGGCGTCGTTGTTGGCGACGACGGTGGGGTCCTGGGCCGAGCGGGCCACGTAGTGGTAGGCGGAGACCATCGAGAGGTGCTGGTGGGCTTCCTCGAGCTGGACGAAGAGGGCGTTGCGGTCGGTGTAGGGCGGGACCTGGAACCGGAACTCGGCGATACCCAAGCCGTTGGTGACGGCCGCGTGGCTGTGGTAGCCAACGGGGACCTGGTCGCGCTGGTTGCGGAGCTGGAGTTCGATCGAGGCGTCGGGCACCGGGCGGCCCAAAGAGTTGAGGGCGAGGAAGTGGAACTCGGCCTTGCCGGAATCGGCGGGCACGACGTCGAAGTCCCAGCCGGGCACGGTCATGAGGAAGGCCACCTCGCGGTCGCCGAAAACGCGGCGGTCGACCTCGGGGAAGGCGAAGGCGGCGCCCAGGATGTTGAACAGGCTGCTGGCGGTGTTGGCGGTGACGGCGCCGCTGAGGCCGTCGTCGAGCAGCCAGGCGGTGCGGCCGTCGCTGGGCTGGTGGAGTCGGGCGGCGAAGACGGTGGCCTCGCCCAGGGCCAGCGGCGCGGTGGTCAGCCGGACCTGGAGCCCCTGATCGAGCGCGTCCTCCAGGCGAAGCCGGAACGACGCGGGCAGTGGGAACGCGTCCAGGCGGTCTTGATCACCGGGCATGAGGTCCTCGACGCCCAGGCCCTGGGCCGCGGCGTAGCCGAGCACGCCGGGCACGGAGACGGCCCGCAGGTCGGGGTGCAGCGATTCGAGGATACGACGCTCCTGCTGGGCGGCGGCGAGGCCGTCGAGGCGGCGGAACTCGGCGAGGCGTTCGGCGGGGAAGGCTGCAGAGGGCGCGACCGGCCGGGCCGGCAGGGAGTCGGCGTCGAGTGCGAGGGCGACGGGTTCGAGCGCGGCGGACAGGCCGTCGAGCGTGGTCAGGCGGTGGTGGACGCGGGCCCAGGCGAAACCGGCCGTGGGCTGGACCAGGCGCAGGCGCATGGCCTTGGCCAGGGTCCAGCGGGTGTCGGCCACGCGGCGGAGGTAGGCGGTGGCGACCGCGTGCAGGCTGTTGCCGAAGGGCCGCGCGGGGTCGTAGACGGGCAGGTCGGTCGCGGCGGGGACCAGGGGGTGGCCGCCGCCGGAGACGGCCAGCACGGCGAAGCCACCGCAGGTCAGGGCGTTGGTGACGGTGGCGAAGGTCTCGGTTGGCGTTTGAATCGCGAGGTCGAGTTCGAGGCGCTGGCCGGGTGCGAAGTCCAGGTCGGCCGTGGCGATCGGGTTCCCTTCGAGCAGGAGCGCGGGCTTGAGGCGCAGCAGGTGGGCGGGAACCTGCCAGCGGGAGCCGTGAAGGGCGACCAACTCGAAGTCGGCGGGCGTGGCCGGCACGGCGTCCCACGAGAGGATGCGGCCGCCCAGCTCGGCAAGGGCGAGCTCGTGTTCGAGAATCGGGGTGCCGGCGGCGTCGCGGACCAGGAAGCGGGCGCGGTGCTGGAGCGCGCGGGGCAGGGTCGAGGGCGTGAAAGTCGCGAGGCGCTGCTCGACGGTGAACGGGAGGGTCAGGGCCAGGAGGTCGGGACCGGCGGGCGGGGCGACGTAACCGGCGGTCAGGTCGGCGAGGTTGGCGCCGTGGACGGCGAGTTGCTGGTCGAGCCAAGCGAGGAAGGTCGTGGCACCGTTGTCGGACGGGGCTTGGTCGTTCAGCGGGAGGTCGGCCCCGGCAATGGTTTCGAAGGCGTCGAGCAGGGCGACGGTGTCGAGATCGAAGGCGGCGAAGGCGTCGGTGGTGTCGGGAGGGACGGTGCCGCGGGACAGCGGGTCCAGGGGAAGCCAAGCGCGGTCGCCGGCGCCGGCCCCAGTTCCGCGATAGCCTGAGAGCGGCAGCCAGGCCTCGACCCAGAAGCGCTCGAGCCGAAAGGCCTCGATGCGGCCTTCGGCGAGGATCGGTTCGAAGGGCACGGCGGCGGCGCGCAGGACCTCGGCGACGGCGCCGGGCTCGGCCACGCTCAGCCAGGCGAGGGCGGGCTCGGCCGGCAACAGGACCTGACCGTGGATGACGCGGGCTTCGACGTCCATCTCGGTGAGCAGGGCGGCGAGGAGCAGGGCGGCGTCGAGGTCGTTGGCGGCGCGGTCGTCGAGCACGGTGCGCGGGGCGCGCTGGTTGCCGAAGTAGGGGTCGTGGGCGAGATGGATTTCGAGGTAGCGCAGCAGGGCCAGCGGCGATTGGCGGGCTTCGGCGGGCAGGCGGTCGAGCAGCGGGGTTTGGCTGGTTTTAGCCTGGTGTTCGGGACCCGCATTGCCTGAAGCCTCGGCCAGGAGGTCGACGGTGTCTACGGTGCTTGGCGGCGGTCCGCGGCGGAGTGGCACCGCGCCGGCTTCGGGGCTGGCCCACAGTGGGGCCCAGGGGGCCAAGTCGGAAGGTTCAGGCTCGGCCAGCAGGGCGGTCATGCGATCAGGGAGGTCGGCCGCGGTTTTGGCGTGGTCGTCGAGTAAGTGTCGCAGGTCGGTCAGGCGGGCCAGCTCGTGCTGAAGGCGGGCTTGGCTTTCGTCTTGGGTCACTAGGTCCATCAGCTCGCGCGTCTGGTGGATCTGGAGGGCCAGCCAGTCGTCCAACTCGGCGCGATCGGACGCGATGGCCGCGGTTTCGTCCTGGCTGAGGTCCCGTTTCTGGCTGGCGTTCAGCCGGTCGCGCAGGCGTGTGGCCAGACGCCGCTGGGCGCGCATGGCCTCGGCGTGATCGGTGGCGCGAGGCAGCTCGGGCCGATAGGTCGGGGTCTGTGCGTACAAGACCGAGGCGCCAATCAGGGCCAGGCAGAGGAAAACGCTTTGGACGGAGCGCGGGTTGGGAACGAATCGGGGCATGGGGACTCCACGGGGGTTACTGGTTTTTGATGTTTGGACGTCACTGCGGCTCTCTGGAACTGCGGGAACAGCGAAGGTGGAGTCGCTTCGGGGCGTTCGGCTGGCAGCCGAACCTACCTGGCGCGACGACCCTTTGGAGGTGGGAACATGACGGGGTATTGGTCGCTTCGATTGACTTGATCGATCGGGGATTTGGGCTTCGCTCTTTGGTGTTGGTTGCTCTCGATGCTTGGGTTGCTTCGATTGGTGGAGCTGGCAGCTCCACCTACAGGCGTTACGACCCTCTCTTGAGACGGGTGCTGTTTGGTTTGGGTCCTTCGATTGGTGGAGCTGGCAGCTCCACCTACAGGCGCTACGACCTTCTCATGAGACGGGTACTGTTTGATTTGGGTCCTTCGATTGGTGGAGCTGGCAGCTCCACCTACAGGCGCGACGACCCTCTCTTGAGCCGGGAACCTCACAGTTGGGACCCTTCGACTGGTCGGGCCGGCGGCCTTACCGGCCCTGCCCAACTTACTGCCTCGACGACTCTCTTTTGGGGCGGGTACTGCTTGGTTGAATTGCTGCGGTGGATTGATCGCGGGGTGGCTCGTCAGCTCCCGCTGCCTCCGCTTAGGGAACCTTTGTTCTCGGCGCATCTCAGTTCCCTCTCGTGGTGTTGTACTGCCAGATGAGGTCGAGGACGTCGATACGCTCGCTGCCGTCGATGTCGGCCTCCAACGGCACCCCATGACGGCGACCCCAATCGGCCTTGCGCGGCGCGTAGGGCATCAGCCGGAAGAGCTGGGCCCGCGAACCATCGAGGTACCAGGCCTCATCCACCGGGCTCCCCGGCAACAGGCAGCCCTCGCCGATGGGGTCGGGACCGGACAATACCCGCGCCACCTTGCCCTCGCGCTCGTACACGGTGCCCCCATGCTGGTAGCGGTAATGCTCGGGGCCAAGACACAGCAGTCCCCGCGGCGCCCGGGCGAACGCCAACATCCCAACTTCCTGGCCGCTCGCAAGGTCGATGCGACGCACCTGCGAGGAATCCACCTCGCCGACGAGCACCGTGTTTCGGTCGCCAGGAATGGCCGTCACGCCCTCGATGGTAAAACCGACAGGGATGGAGAACGGGGCACCGCTCCGCAGACCGAACAGCCCGTCCTCGGTGACGGCGGCCAGATTCCCCTCGGCTGCGACAAACCCGTGTGGGGCACCGGTCACCTGGGGTTCGGCCAAGATTTCGGTGCGGCCGTCGTCGCGAATGCGCAGGATGCGCCCAGAGGCTTCGAGACCGAACAAGTCGCCGTCGTAGGCCAAGCGGATCACCGATGCCAAGCCGGGTCGCTCGGGCGAAACCTGGCGCGCACCGCTCTCGATGTGGTGCACGACGAGCCGCTCACCATCGATCGAGAAGATACGACCCCCTCCCCCATCGACCGCGACAGCCTCGTATGCGCGATTCTCGGAAGTCCACTGGATGTCCGCGCCACCGTTCTCCCAGCGCCAAAGCGTGCGCCGATCGGCATCGACAAACCAGGGCGAGCCCTCCTGAACGACCACGGAACGCAGTGGGCGAACGTGGCGGAACGCCGTCTCGACCCGACCATTGCCGTCGATGCGCAGCAGCCGATCACCAGCCGCGCACAACCAGGAGCCCCGGTCGACATCGGCCACCAGGGCGACGGGCGCCTCCCCAGCCAGAAACGGCGTCAGGTCGAACCAGGCCGCAAGCGGCGCGTCGGAAAGCGAGCCCCGGTAAAGCATTCCGGCGCCATCGAGCGCGAGCAGGTCACCATCTTCGTGAACGGCGAGCCATTGGCCATCGCTGAGCGCGCCGGCAACGGTCGATTCGGTCAGGTTGCCCTCGGCACCCAGCCGCATGAGCCGCCCTTCGGCATCCAGGTAGAGCAGGTCACCGGAAGCCGGCTCGACCACCGCGTGGCGCGGTGCGCCGCCGCACGTAAGCTGGCGTTCGGAGGCATCGCGCCGCAGCATGAAGCCCATCTCGTCGAGGTGGAAATAGGCGGTTCGCTCGTCCACGGGCCAAAACCCGCGAATACCTCGCCCGGTACCCAGGGAACCGCGTCCCCGCACCTGGCCAGGCTCCCCGTGGAACCACGCCAGATCGGCATCGTCACGTAACCAAAGGTGCTCCCCGGATTTGTGGAGTTGGCTGGGAAGCATGCCGTGGCCGTGGGGCAAGGCGACCCAGGACCAGACGTCGACCCCGGTGCCGCAAAGCGCGATCTGGAACTGACGCGCCCCACCGATTTCAGCAAGCTCGATCGTCGAACCGAAGTTTCCGGCACGGTCCGGCACGAAGCGAACCACGACCTCGCGTGAACTGCCGGGCTCCAGCTCGATGGGCGTGTCGCCTTCCAGTTGGTAGTGCTCGTCCTGGCCCGCCACGTCGAGCGCGACCAACCGGTCGGCGTCGTTGCGCAGATGGAGCCGGCGCCGGCCGACCTTGCCAAGATCGACTCGGTCAAAATTGAGTTCGAGCGGGGCAACCACCAAATCGGGCGTCCCGCGGGTGCCCATCATCGGCAGCACCAGCTCGGACATGTCGACGCCCTCGACCTGGATCACCAGCTCGGCCTCGAAGCGACCCTGTGCCGGAGCCAGGAAGCGAATCGTGCCCGACCTGTTGCCGAACGGCGGCACCGTGGGGGAGGCAAAACCCAGGAACGAGAAAGCCCGCGCGCCTTCCCCGCCGATCTCCACGCCACCGAGCGCGACCTTCTGGGCGGTGTGGTTGGCAATGAGGAACGGCTGCTCGACCGCCACCTCGCTGTCGCCGAAGACCAACGTCTCGGGCGTCAGGCTGAGCGGCGCCTGGAGTTCCAAGTCGAACGCGACCTGGCGTTCGGTTCGGTTCCCGGCACGGTCCAGAGCCACCACCCGCAACAGGTAACTGCCGTCGGCGGAAATGACGGTGCCAGAATTGAAGGGTGCCTCGTCGAGGGTGATCAGGGTTTCGGCTAGCCAAGCCTCCTCGATCGAGATTCGAGGTTGGACGGGCCGGTCGTAAACCACACCATCCTCGACACCCGAAATCACCACGACCGGCGCGGTGCGATCGATGACGAAGTCCACGGACACTTCGGCCCGCTCGCCGGTCGCATTGGCGGCCCGTGCACGCAGGGCATATTCCCCTTCCGCCGCGACCGGCGTTGCGGAGGCGAAGGTTGCGCCGTTCAGCGTGATCTCGGTCTCGGTAATCTCCTCGCCGACGAAACGAATCACCGGCGTGACCGAATCCGCGTAGAAGCCGCCATCGGCGACGCCCTCGACCTCGATGGTCAGCGGCGGCGCATCGCCCAACGCGAAAGTCAGGGACCGTTCGCCGCGGTTGCCGGCGAGGTCGATCGCGACGACATCCAACCGGTAGGTGCCGTGGGCCGAGACGGTGGTGCCCGACACGAAGGATGTGCCGTTCAGGGTCAGTTCGACCGTACCGGGATGCAGTTCCTCGACCGTCACGACCGGTGTCACGGGTGTATCGTAGGTCTGGCCGTCAGCCACACCCTCGATCAGGATCTGGGGCGGTGTCTGGTCCAGCGTGAAACGCCGCTCGACCACCAGCACACTGTCGTTGCTGCCCAGCGCCTCGACGCGCAGCAGGTACTCGCCCTCCATGGTCAAGGTCTGGCCGGACACGAAGGGCTGCCCGTTGAGAAAGGCCTCGTAACTGGCACGGGCCGTGTCGCTGACGGAAATCGTGATCGTCACCGGCCCACGCAACACGTCGCCGTCGCGCACGGGCTCGATCACGACGAGCGGCTCGACCCCGTCGACGACAAAGTCGTAGCGGGACGAGTGGGTGTTGCCGGCCAGATCGTTGCCGTGCAGAACCAGGGTGTATTGGCCGGATTGGACGATGGACAGTGGACTCTGCACGGGCTCGCCGTCGAGTGTGGCCGTCACGGTGCCGGGCCAATCGTCGACGAGCTGCCAGGTGATGAGCAGAGTCTCGACGTAGGTCTGGCCGTCCTCGACACCGAACACCCGCAGCTCGGGAGCGGTGCGGTCGATGGTGAAGCGGCAGCTCGAGGAAGCGGTATTGCCGGCACGGTCGACGGCGCTGACAGCCAGGGTGTAGACCCCCTCGGCGGCCACCTCGCTCCCCGAGGCGAATGGCGCTCCATTCAGCGTCACCTGGCTGGATTCGGCCGGCTCGCCATCGACGAGAATGACCGGGAAGACGGACTCGCGGTAGTAGCCGCCGTCCTCGACGCCGGTTTTCACGATTTCGGGAACGGTGGTGTCGATTTCGATCTCCGCCCGAACGGTTTGGCTGGCCTCGCCGCGTACGGCCCGGGCCTCGAGGCGATAGACGCCTTCTTCGGTAAGCTGCAGCGGCGCGGTAGCGGACGTTTCGTTGACGGTGAAGGCCTCCAACGAGGCGCCGTTCGCGAGCTGGATGTCCACGGTCACGGGCATGCGGTAGGCGGTCCCATCCGCGATACCGGTAAACTGAACCAAGTCCTCGTCGCCATCCACCAGCGTGAACGCCACCCGGGTTTCGGTTCGATGATCCAGGCGATCGACGGCGATCACGACCAACACGTACTCGCCCAGCTCGGCCACCTCGGTACCCGACAGAAAAGGCTGATCGTTCAAGGTGGCGGCCACCCGAACGGGCGTCAGGTCGGTGACCTCGAAGCGGGGATGAACCGCCGCGCCATAAGTCCCGCCATCTTCGACCCCGGTGACGGTCAGCTCGGGCTGGCTGCGATCGACATAAAAGGTTTCCTCGACGCGGGCCCGGTTATTGTTTCCATCGACCACGGTCGCTTCCAGGTAGTAAACCCCCTCGTCATCGACAACCCCACCCGCCGCGAACGGCTGATGGTTGAGCAGGATCTCGGGTTCGGGCAGTGGGTCCTGATCGTCTTCGACCACCACCACGGGCGCGACGCTTTCCGCGGTGTATCCCTCGGCGGGCAAACCTTCCAAGCGCAGGACCGGCACCTCGTCGGTACGAACCTGGACCAGGGCCTCGACGGAAACGGCCACCGGAGCCGAGCCCTGATCGCGGTTGTGCAGATGGAGTCGATAGGTGCCGCGTACCAAGCCACGACCGTCGAACACCAAGACGGATTCGACGGTTTCGTGCGGCTCGGCTTCCGCGAGCCATTCGGCTTCGGCCAGGACGCTGTCGTCTAGATCCAGTAACCGGACCACCAGCGGAAGCGAAAGCGCGCGGTTTCCGGTGTTGCGAAGGGCCACGGCGGCCCGAATGGACTGGGGCAACGTCACCGCGCCCGGGGTCGGGTAGAGCGAAGCCTCGGCCGCATACCGCGCCACGTTGGTCACCGTCAGCGGATGACCGACCCGACGATAGGTCTGCCCATCCTCGGTCAGCGCGAGCCACAGCGTCACCTCGCCCTGGGGCAGATCCGCCCCGGCAACGGTGACCTCCAGGTCCCAGCCGCCCCCTGGCAGCAACACCGGTGCGACGCCGCCGGCGCCCGGTGCCAGGGTACCCTCGTGTTCGATGTCCAGCGCCCACTGGAGACGGCGGAACGCGTAGTTCCCCGACGTGTTGCGCACCGCGATGCTTCCTCTGAGGTCGGCTCCCGCACCGATGCGACCGGGCAACCCGGAGAGATCCGCTTCGAGTCGGGCATCGGCCCGCAGCGTGACTTCGAGCGACCGTTCACCGACCAGGTCATCGCCACGGTACAAGCTGCCAACGAGGCGGTAGGTCCCGGCCAGCCAGGAGGCGGTCGAATGCCGCCAGGCGTGGTCCCGTTCGGCAAACGACACCAAGGTGCCGGTTTCCCATGGTTCGAAATCGTGCAGCAGCTCGCCGGCCAGGGTTTCCAAACGCACCAACACCCGCAAGCCGGACGCCGCCGCACCGGTATTGACGACCCGCGCCGTCAGCTCCAGATCCGCAAGGGGATCGATCGGATCGGTTTCGGTCGCGAGGTCCAGTGCGAGACCCGCTTCGTCCGTGACGACGAAGGTGTGGGCGGCGCCATTGTTGGTTTCGTCCAACTCCTCGATCGCATCGCGCCCATCGAGCGTGGCCCGTAGCCGGTAACGGCCTGGCTCCCAATGGCGGGTGTCCAGATCGAGGCCGACCGTGGCGTACGCGCCCGCAGCCAGCAACGGCAAGGTCGACGACGGCAGGAAACGCGGATTTTCGTCAGGACCGACCAAGGTCCAGGAGATTTCGAGATCGCGCAAATCGCCACCGCCCCCATTGCGCACGTTGAGCAGCGCGGCCACGGTTTGGCCGACCGACGCGGCGGCGGGCACGAACCGGAGCTGGTCGTAGGAGGTAACGGCATCGGGCAGGTGAGCCCGAGACACATCGAGGACCAGGTCGGCGCCGAAGGGGCCCCGGTCCAGACTCATCGGATCGAATACGTTGGCACGGATGCGGTTCTCGCCGGGATCCAACTCGGAGAGCTCTGCCTGGAACCAACCCGCGAGGCGAACTTCGAACAACCGGAAATCAATACCGTCGCGACTCGCGAACAGCAGGGTGTCTCGGCGGGTCTTGGTGAATCCCCAAACGGTTCGATCGGATTCGGGCAGTGAGGTGACCCGCGGTATTAGGCCGGAGATGTCCCAGGCGACCGGCAAACCACTCGACGTGGCGGCGAAGAGAAAGCGGCCGTCGCCGCTGATGCCGACCAAGCGCTCGATCTGGCTGTTCAGCGGGATGGCGACAGGCTCGGCGGTGTTGGGCCGGGCATCGACGGTGAACCCAAGCGCGAAGCACCGCTCACTGCCATCTCGCCAAACCAGTCTGCGGGCGCCGTCGGCCCAAACCGGGTCTCGCAGGACCTCGCGCTCCAACAGCAGACTCGGCTGCAAATCGTCCCGGAGCAACGCGACGCGGACCGGCGCCTCGCCCGAAACCACCAACACGCCACCGAAGGCGGGCGCATCGATCAATTGGGAAATGGCTTCGTCGTGTTCGAAAAGTGCTTCGGTTTGGCCGGAACTCGGATCGTGCATGGAGATCGTCGCGCCGTTGACCACCCAAAGGCGGCCATCGCGGCGCCAGAGCAGTGGTCCGGTGACGAAGCCGCCCTGAACGGTGAGCACCTCACCGGAGGCGATGTGCAGCAGTTTGGCGAATCCGGTGGCATCGCTGTAGGCGTCGACGAACGCCGCGAACACACCTTCGTCGTCGACGGTCAGGTGGCTGAACCGACGCGAGGCGGTGATGCTGCGCGAGCTTTGGGACTCGGGATCGTGGATGACCATGTAGCGACTGACCGCGGACGGTACCAGCACGATGCCTTGGGCACCAAATACCAGCCGCTGTGGTTCTCGGTCGACCAATCCCAGGTCGCGAACGCGATCGAAAGAAAGGGCCGTGGCCTCCACTTCCTGCCGCCCGTTGCGGTGGATCTGGACCCGACCACCGGGTTCACCGAAGCCGGTCAGCTCGGTGCGGCCGCGGTAGAGGGTCAGGCGCGATCCTGCGGATGCCGGCCAACTGAAGGTCGGGGCAGTCAGCGGTACGACGACACTGACCAGGTTCGAGTACGTGGCGCGGCCCTCAACGTCGAGCACCGCGACGCGGTACACCAGGGTGCGGTTGGCGGGTAAGCTGCCGGTGTCGCGGAAAACCAAATCCGTCAGGGTTTGGCCATCACCGGGCCCAACCACCTCGAATCCTGAATCTTCCAAAAAGCGACGTTCGACGGTAAAGCCATCAAAACCAGTGCTTTCGCGATCGTAGTTCCAGACGAGGAGAACACTTCCGTCGGCATCTACCTCGGCGGTCAGGACGGGAGCCGTGGCCACGCCGCCGCTGAGGGTCACCGATACGGTTTCGCTGGGTTCGCTTTCGTTGCCGGAGCCGTCGACCGCGGTCACCCGGTAGGCGAAGGTCCCACTGTGCAACGCCGCATCCACATAGGCCGTGGTGACGGCATCGGCCAAGCCTCGGTCGTCGCGATAGACGCGGTAGAAGGCCACGTCCGCCGAGGGAGAAGCCACCCATGCGAGCCGCGCATCGGCGCCCTCGAGCGACACCACCAATTGACTCGGCGGCAGGGGGGCTTCCACGTCACCAAGGCTCAGCACGACGGGCCCGATTTCGGCCGAGCCGCCATCCACGAAGCGGGTTGTCAGGCGGTACTCGTGGCGGCCGGTGCCCGGATCGGAATCGGTGTAGCCGGTAGCAGCGGGGGCGATCAGGGGCTGGTGGTAGAGCGACAGTTCGCGAATGGCGGGTGCGCCTTCCGTTGCATCGAGCCGTAGGATGACCTGACCGGTCAGCGGCATTTGGTCGACCAGCCCGGATTCGCGCGTGTCGAACACGGAACCGAGGGGCAGATCCAAAGCCCGCCAGGGAATCACGACGCCGTGACTCTCCAACCGAACCGCCAAAGACGCGGGGATCGGATGACTGGTGTCCCACTCGATGCGCAAGCCCGCATAGGCCGCCGGTTGCGCGAAATCGAACACGATTTCGTTGGCGCCCAAACGGCCCTGCCACAAGGTGCCGGCATCGCCGTCGGTCAAGCTGGCCACAGGAACCCCATTGGCCCGAACCTCGGCGAACTGGGCGGCGGACATGGACACCAGCGGCTGAAGCTCGGCCTCGCCGCGCGAGAGGTGGTAACCGGCGAGGTACGCCGCGTCGACGGCCGGCGGTTGCCAGCTCAGGATCGCATCGGCCGGATCGCCACCATCGGATACAACTTGGAGATCGGTGGCCGCTTCGGCCGGGCGCACGCGAATCACGGTCATGTCGGCATGCAGACTCTCGTTGTCCTGTCCATCGCGCTGCACGACTCGATAGGTGAACAGGCCCGGTTCGGGCAGGCTCAACTCGATGCGGAACCGTCCCACCGAATTGACCTGGGCCGTGGCAAGCACCTCGGTGCCCTCCCGCAATTCGACCGTTTCGAAAGGTGCGGTCGCGCCGGATCCCTCGATGGCCACGGCCGGGGTTTCGAATCGCAGGGCGGGCTCGTCCAGCGTCGGGGCGAAAAGCATGATTTGGCGCGATTCGCCGGGTTGGCTCGAATTGCCCGCGGTATCGACGGCCACCAGGTGGTAGCGATAGGTTCCCGCGGCCAGGCCGGAATCGGCGAAGGTGGATGTCGCGGCGTCCAAGTCGGCGGCGAGCGCGCCGTTTCGCATGAGATGGATGCGGTCCAGGTCGGCCTCGCCCTGGGTTTCCCAATCCAGTTCCACACGGTCCCCACGCAATCGAACGGCCGTGATGGCCGGGGCCGCAGGAGCGGTGGTGTCGCCCTTGGTCACGGTGATCACGGGTGGCGCGGGATCGAGTTCACCACTCCCCTGCTCTTCCGCCACGGCGCGCAACTGGATCTCGCCGTCCTCGATCGCAGGAGTCCAGTTCACCAGCCAGGGTTGCTCGCCGTCAGTGGCGATGTCGGTCCAATCCACGTCGGCGGGCAGTTTGTACTGAAAGCGGACGGACTGGATGTCCTGAGCGTTCGAGACCGCCTCGAGAGTCAGGTCCGATTCGAAGCGGGCTCCGTCCAGCGGACGCAGGAACGCCACGTGGGGCGCCTCGCGATCGTGCAGATAGGGGTCGGAAGGATCGGAAAGCGCGCTTTCGTTGCCGGCCTGGTCCACCGCACCGACTTGATAGGTGTAAGTGCCGTCGGGCAAATCGCCCAAACCCACCGGCGGATCGAGCCAGGCGGTGCTGAAGCCGTCCACCCGCCCGATGTAGGCGCCGTCGCGGAAAACGCGGTAGGCGGCCACGTCGGCGTCGGCATTGGGCGCCCAGGTCACACGCAAACGACCCGGGTTGGATCCGAGCGCGGCGACGGTCGGCGTGGCGGGTTTGGCCGGAGGCTGGTTCTCGACCCGGACCTCGACGAATCGTTCCCCCACGTTGCCGCTTGCGTCGGAGGCCCGGAAGCGCAGCAAATGCGGCCCTTCGACCAGTCCGGCGACAGCCCATTGGGCCAAGAGCCCGAAGCCGACGTTTTCGGTCCCTTCCGCGAGCGGCAGCCAGTTCTGGGGATTGACGCCCACGCCGTAGTGCAGGGACCAGTGAACCAGGCGCTCGTCGTACACACTGCCGACGACGTCCAGCAGGCCCCCGACGACCTGGCCGTTCACGGGTGCGGACAGGGACGGCACGGGCGGCGTCGCATCCACCAGGAGTTCGACTTCCGCGGACTCACTCAGGTTGCCCGCCAGGTCGATCGCGCGAACCTGGTACAGCCAGAGCCCGTCGCGGACGGGTTCGTCGCGGAACGACGTGGCGGCTTGCGGAGCCTCGGTCAGCGAGGTGCCGTTTCGGTAGACGCGATACCCGAACACATCGCCATCGCCGGGTGATGCCCAAGTCAGCGTCACAGCGGATCTGAAGGCCGGCGTCTCGAGTAACGCAGCCTCGGCGAGCAAGCCGGTCGGCGGGCCGGGCGGCGTGCGATCGACCACCAGGTCACGACTCGTTTCGGAGATGCTGCCCGCCGCGTCGGCGGCGCGCAGGCGCAGGCGATAGGTGCCGTCCGGCGGCAGGCGGGTCCAGGCGAACAACACGCCGTCGGTGACGGGTTCCGCACCGCGGAACAGGGTGACGAATCCGTCTTCCTTGTCCCGGTCATCGCGTTTGCCCTGCGTCAAAGGCAGCAGGGCCAGCTCGTACCAGGCGAGCTGGAGATCACGGGCCGTTCCCCGAATCTCGACGGGTGCGGCCAGCAAGCCACCGTTGGGCAGGGCGTCGAGGGCCACCTCCGGCGGCCGCGTGTCGATGGCCACGGGCACCTCGAGCGTGCCCGTGAGCCCCACGCGATCGATCATGTGGGCGCGAAGGGTGTAGCGGCCGTCGGGCATATCGTCGACCGCGACGGAGGCCGCGAAGGACCCCTCGGCCAGATCGGCCAAGGCGGCCGCGTCCCATTCTTGGCGCCAGCGCGGATCGGATTCGTCCTCGTGCACGAGCGACAGGACCAGATCCTCGGGAAAGGCCTCTTCGAAGGTGCCGGCCACGTTCAACGTTTGGCCGAGGCTGACCACATGGTTGGCCACCGGTACATCGATGCGCAGTCGCGGAGCGGTGCGATCGCGGTAGAAATCGACTTGCCGGGTCGAGACGTTGCCGGCCACGTCGGCGGCCGTGAAGAACAGCCGGTTAAGCCCCTCGTTGGGTTGATCCAGCTCGACCAGGGTCCGGCCATCCAGCGCGCCACTGCCCTCGGCCACGACGACGCGCGCCTGGCCCGGGGTTTCGAAGGCCAGGTCCCAAACCCCGACCCCGCTGCCGGAACCATCGGACAAGGTCACCACCACCGGAACGCGATCCAGATTGTTCACGGTGTCCGCTTCCGGTTCGGACAGCGTCATGCTCGGAGCGCGGGTATCGATTTGCACGTCCAACTCGGCACTGTTGACGCCACTGTCGGTGGTTGCGGACAGCATCAAGGTATAGCTGCCGTCCGGCAGGTTCGCGCCACCGACCCGACCGTCGAAAAACCACTCGCCCGAGCCGATTCCGGCGGGAACGTCGGCACGCAGCACATGGGTTTGCGGGCCTTGGGCGGTCAGTGTCAGGTTGGCGGCCGCACGCAACTCGTAGCGAAGCACGACACCGTCCTGACGGCCGTCGTCGTTGGGCGAGAGCAGATCGCCGGTCGCCTCCCATCGCGCGATCACGGGATCGAGCGCGACGGTAACGACCACACTGGTCTCGGCCCGGTTGCCGGCAAGGTCTTCGGCGGAGAGATGAATCAGGTAATCGCCCGGCGCGGTGACGGACAAACCGGCGATGCGGCGATCGGACAAGGCCGTCGGGCGCGTCAGGTCCGCGAGGATGTTCGCTTGGTTGGGGGCCTCGGCAGGTGCGGCAGTCAAGCGGACCCAAGCCAATTCGGAAGCGTCGGAGGCATCGACGCGCACACCCGAGGGAACGGTGACCGCTCCGGCCGCTGGTGACAGCAGTGCCAATTCGGGCAGCGACGTGTCCAGGTGCAGCGTGGTCGCGCGGCGAACCTCGGTGCCACACGACGCATAACCGGCGACGACCAGGCGATAGGCTCCCTCGGCGACGCGTTCCCCGGCATCATTGCGGCCGTCCCAATGCAGGGTCAATCGACCTGGCCCGACTTCGCCACCGCCGCGCAACAGGCGGACGGGCGGCTGATCGACCCCCTCGAAACTCTCGATCCAGGCCGCAACCTGAAGCGAGCCTTCGAGGCCGACGGGCACGATGGCATTCTCGCGGCGGCCATCTCCGTTGGGAGAGAACCGCGTGACGGCATCACTGCCAACGGTGAACAAGGTCAGCCCGGCGGCCAGCGATTCGGCGTCACCGGAGAGCTGCACGACGGCGGTGACCTCGTTGCAGAAGCCCGCGTCGTTGATCGCCTGGAGGTGCAGCTCCCACGCCGCATATCCGGCGGCGGCCCAGGGCGCAATGTCGATCGTGGGGAATTCGGTGGGTGCGGGGGCGGACAGATCCACTTCGACGCGCGGCGTATCGCGGCCCACGGGCACGGCCCAGGCGGAGAAGACGGGCATCCCCAAGTGAGACGGCGACGGTTGCGGTGCATGGCTCGCGGACGCGACGCTCACCTGTAACTCGCGAGCGATGGGCACGCGGTTGTCGAGGGCATGCTGCAATTCGCGCTCGGAAGGCGCGCACATCACCTGATCGGGTACAAAAATCTCGATCGGCTCTGGAGTGAAGGGAATGATTCCGGCCAATTGAACCAGGGGTTCGGTGCTGTCCAGCGTTTCCACCAATTCGAAGGAAATCTGAGCGCGACCCAGCGTCGGGGAAATGCGAATGTTGTGTCCTTCCCGGTCGCGAACGACGGCGTACACCAGGTGTTCCCCTTCGGTTTGCAGCTCGGTCTGGTCCATCTCGAAGCGCCGTTCACCCAGCAACGGAGGGCGCAGGTCGAGCGCCAGCGGCACGGTGCCCGCCGCATCCGCGAACAGGGAGATCGCGGGGAAACTCGGTGTATCTCCGGCCTCGGCGACGAGGTAGGTCCGCCGGCTCTGGCCCTGGTCACGGCAATGGTCGTAGAGCGGGCGTACGGTGACGGTATTGATGCCGCAAAGGGTGCCCACCGTGAGCGTGCCCAGCGCGATTTCGTCGGGCTCGCCCGGATTGAACACCACGTTCTCGAGCAACATCCTTTTGCGAACCAGGCCGGGCTCGGCATTCGGCGGCAAATTGTCGGGCCAGTCAGCCTGGAAGAACATGCCGCGGTAGCGGTCGGGCTTGCAGATATTTCCGGAAAAGGGGCGGGCGCTCAGGACGATCGGCGTATCGAAACGGCGATCGACATCCACGCCGCCCAGAACCCGGCCGGACATGGTGCGCACGCCGCTGTCCTTGTCGACCGAGACCTGGTAATCGACGCGAAAGGCACCGTTGCCGTCCGGTTCCAAACCGATGAAATCGATTCGCGGCGCAAGAATCAGGCGCCGCATGAACTCGGAGCGCCAGGTGCCCCCCAGCCGGTCCTGGCACACCAGTCGGAAGATCACGTCGCGATCCGACGGCAGATTGGCTTCGGCGAGGCCGGGCTGAAAGCGCGGTCCCTCGAAGAGGCTGCGCTCGGCGTCCAGCTCGGTCAGGGTGACCAAATCGTCGGTGTCCCCGCCGTACTCGAGGGCCGTCAGGGTCAGGGGAAAGCGATCCCGGGGAACGAGCGCCACCAGGTCGAGATTTTCGAGGCCGCCGATCGCGGTTTGGGCCAGGATCGGTGCGGACCCATCGGTGCCCAGGAACGGCGTGTCGTCGGGGCCCGCCAACAGCCAGAGGTTGGCGGCCACGGCCGAGCCCGTCGTGAAGGTGGCCCGATTGCCGGCGTGGTCCTCGGCCACCAGCCGGAACTCCTGTTCGAAAACCTGTTCAAGCGTGTCCAGACGATCGAGATTGCCCGGATTGGTGGCGTAGGCAGCGTGCTCGGCACGCACGACCGTCCAGTTGACATCCTCGAGACGGCGCCTTTCGAGGCGCCAGGAGGCGAGGTGCAAATCGTCCACTTCCAGTGCGTAACGCGTCACGATGGTCAAGACGTCGTCCTGGTTGCGTTCGCGTCGCGGGGGGTCGAGCGCCAGGGTCAGTTCGGGCGGGGTCGTATCGACCGTGACTTGGAAGGCGATACCGTTCAGGTCGAGCCGATAGAGGCCGTCCGGTGCCACGGCGCCACCGGCGTCGCGGCCGTGCCAGGTCAAGCTGCCCTGAGTGCCGGCGCCGAAGAACTGTTGGCTCTGGAACAGCGGGCGCCCTTCCGAATCGGAAACGGTCAGGTTCGCTTCGAAGGCGGCCCGAACCTGGAACTGCATGGTGACCGCGTCGGCGACGCCGTCGCCGTTCGGCGAAATCAACAGATGGTCGGGAAACGCGTCGTAGAACGGCTTCTGCTCCTGAACGCGGACGCTCACCAACCGGCGCCGCTCGTTACCGGCGCGATCGCGTGCGGTCAGGCGCAGCAGATAGGCGCCGGGATCTTCGGGAAGCCAATTCCCGAGAAACCCATTGACGACACTGAAATCGCCAGACATGCCTGTGGGAATCCATGTATCTGGTTCGGCAAGGGATGCCGCCTCGATAACCCAATCCCGGAAATGGCGGTCGGTCGCCGTGCCTTGGAGGCGAACCACACCGCCGGAGAGCGTGAAGGCCTCGAAGATCAGGCCCAGATTGTGGCGGGTGGTGTACAGTCCCTGCTCGGGGAAGGGCTCTCGGGTGGCGATCTTGGCACCATCCGGCGAAATCAGGCCCTGCAGGAGATTGATCAGCGAATCGGGCTGGCCGCTGTCGTAGACCGGGTATCGCGAACCGCTCGGCCAGTCGAGGAGGACCACGACGTCTGTCGAGCCGCTGGTTTCGGGCGTGCGAATCAGGCGTCCATCACTGAGCGCGACGGTGGGATCGGGCTCGGCATCGGGGAAGGCTTCGAGCCAGCGGAAAGCACGGCCGCTGTCGATGTGGAACCAGACCAAATCGACCGGGTTACTGAACTCGGAGGCCTGAAGCCCAAACGCCAGGTATCCCCGATCGCGATGCAGGGTCTTGATGAAGCCGCCGGTGGGGGCCTGCTCGAACACGTAGATCTCGCGGAAGCCCGTGCCATCAGGCGCGAGGCGCACCAACCTCGGCGCGCTGCCGTTCCGGCGTTCGACGACGTAAACGTGACCCTGGTACGCGAAACCCCCGATGACCTGGTCCCACTGGCCCTCGGCTGGATGCAGCTCGTGGCGTTCGCCGTCGTCCAGATCGATCAGGAAGAGTTGGGTGCCGTTCTGCGCCACCAGGACCTGTTCGCGATTGGCCCAGGCGAGGACCACGTGGCCTTCCTCCAACTCGAAGGAGGCCTCCGTCTCCTGATTCGGTCCATAGACGGCCACGGTGAAGGTATAGGGAAAATCGAAGTAGTCGAGTGGTCCGGCGATCAGCAACCTGCCAGGCTGTCCTGGCAGCGTAAATACCTGATCTGTTTCAATATACCACTCTTCGAAAGCTCCGCCGTCGGGTGCCACCACGATCGGTGGACCGGAGGGAAAGCGGCCGATCAGGGCGCTGCCGTCCTCGGCCCAACCGGCCCATTCGGAACCGCCGACAAACGCCGAGGTCAGGGTGTCGAAAAAGCCCGGATCGGGTGAGGCCAGCGCCTCGCGGATCCGGGTGTTGTTGGTGTCCAGCGAAACGGTGATGTCGGCGATGGCGAATCCGGACGCCGATTCGCTGAGCCTGAAGACGTAGTAGCCGTCGGACAGGGCTTTGCCATCCGCACCGAGACCGTTCCAAACCAGCGAGCCGCTCCCCTGCCGTCCGCGCCAATCCTGTTGGCGCCGGCCCGAGCCGTCCAACAAGGCAATATCCACTTCGGGTTCCTCGGTGTTCCAGAAAAGCGTGACGCTGTCGGCAGCACCGTCGCCGTTGGGCGAAAAGACGGTGCGGTCGACGGCGATCTCCCCGCTGCGGGGCGTGAATCCCAAGTAGGCGGTATTGTCGGTTTCCACCTGCTCTGCGATCAGGTTTTCCGGATCGAGCACACAGACGAGTCGCTCGAGATCGGCGGGCACCACGAACGTCAGGGCGACCTCGGCGCTTCCAGGCTGGAGATCCAGTTGGGTCTGGTCGAGTGGTACGCTGTCGCGATCGTCGGCATAAAGCGCAACCACGAGATCTTCGGCCGATTGGCCACCACCGTTTTGCAGGGCGACGCGAACGGTTACGGTTTCGCCGACCGCCGGCCAAACCGGATCGAGGATCATCGGCGTCGGTCCGAAGCCCGCGTTGGGACCGCCGGTCACGAACAGGGGCCGGTAGGCCGTGTTGTCGTCGGCATCCGATTCGGGGTCATCCGTAGCGACTTGGGCCACGAGGACCTGCTCCCCGCGAAACGCGATCGGATCGATGGCGAAGGTCACGAGGCGGCCCTCGCCGGGTTGGAGTGCGGCAACCGTCTGTTCCGGTGCGATCGAGGCACCCTCGGGGCTCGCGAGGTACAGGTTCACACGGCCGTCGGCGGCTACACCCCCGGTGTTCCGAACGGTGACACGGACCTCGAGCCGGCCACCCTCGCGATAGGGCGGATCCGAAAGCGCAATGGCGTCGGAGCCCAGATGCAGATTGGCCTGATCGTCGGCGCGCGTCGCGTACGGTATTTCCAGGCGGTTGTCGCCTTCGTCCAGCTCGGGCCAGGCGGCGTCGGGATCCAGATCGGCGCGAAGGGTGCCGCTCTGGGTTTCTGCCGGAGCGGGCCACACGAGCTCGGCCACGGCGGTTCCCGCCCCTGGCAAATCGACCGTGGCGCGTCCCAGCGGTGCGAATCCGCCGCCGCTGTCGGCACTGAAAAGCACGGGCACTCCGGTACGCGGCTGGAGGTGGCGGTTGCGCACCGTGACGCGCAGGCGGTTGTCGCGCGAGATGAGGCCCGGCGTCAGGCTCAGGGAGTCCGGTACCAGCTCGAAATCGTTAAAGGCGGCGCCGTCGAAACGAAGGACATGGCGGTTGTTTTCTGGCCGCACGTCGCTGTCGGTGCCGGTATCCACCAGCAGAACCAGGTCGTAATCAGCCAGGTGTTCCAACGTGGTGGTGAGTTCGGCATCGAAGTTTCCTCCCGGCGCGAGAGCGTCCACACGCTGGGCCACGAGCCGACCACCTTCGGCCGGATCACCGAGATACAATGCGCTGGTGACACTTTGCGGTCCCGTGCCACCGATGTCGACGAGTCGGTAACTCAGCCGAAGTGATTGCGGCGCGGTTTCGAAGACATTGGGGGTCGCCACGACGCTGAGCGGGTCCACCGCCACGTCCACGCCGCCCGCTTCGGCCAGCACATCGATGGTGCGACGCAACGTGTTGTTTTCCGGAAAAGGGTCTTCGGCGGTGTCCACGTGCACGAACAGGTTGCGCAGCCCGGTGGGACCATCCACCACCCAGTCCAATTCGGCGACGGTGTTGCCGGTGATCGCGACCAGGTCCGGCAGGGCCAGTGGCCCGGCGATGCGCTGTCCGGACCCGTTGGGATCTCCGTCGAACAGTGAAAGCGCGGCGCCGCTCAAGGGCAGACGTCCGGTATTTTCCACACGGACGCGCAGCCGAAAGGTCTCACCCAGGACGGGACGCAGGCTGCTCAGAACCAGGCTTTCGTCGTCCAGTCGGGCATCGGCGGTAGGTGCGTTGAAATGAAACGGGAACGAGAGCCGGTTGTTCGCCGGTGCCGCGTCCGGTGTGCTGCTGCCGACGACGAGCACCAGCGTGAAGGCCTCCACATCGTCGGGAAGGGTCCAGGTCGTTTCCAGGCGGGCCGCGGCGCCGGCGGCCAGTGGCTGGCCAAGCGTGGCCCGATCCAGTTGTTCGCCGCCGTCTTCGGGCTCGCCACGATACAGGGTCAAGGACAGGTCCTCGGCCTGGCCGCTGCCCAGGTTGCGAATCTCGGCGGAAACTGTCAAAGGCAGGCCTGGCACCGGATTGGCCGGAACGAGGGTGATCGAGGCCCGGTCGAGCGCGGGATCGGGCGACTCGGTATCGGCCATCATGTCCAGGGTTTCCAGGACGATGGCGGTATCGTGAATCAAATCGTTCCAGCCGCCCGCGGTCGTTTGCGCGCGTTCGAGAAACGATTTGGCGGCCGTGTCCAATCCACCCGCCGCCACCAACGCGCGCAGCACCGCACAAGTCACGGCGAAATCGACGTCGGTCTGGCCCAACCCGCCGTGCGCCCCTTGAAAGCCGAGCAACCAGTTGGTGGCCCGGGTGCGGGCCTCTTCCAAACCGCTCGGTGAACCGGAATAGCCGGCCAGGGCGGCCAGCACCTCGGCGGTTTCGTAAGCGGCGCCGACGTCGAGGCCCCAGGCGCCGTCGCCAGCCTGCCGCTCGAGCAACCAGGACACGGCCCGGTCGGCAGCCTCACGCGCACGCGTTTCGGCCACCCCATTCAAGGCGCCGAGCGCCAGAGCGGTGTCCAAGGGAGAAGCCCTGAACCCGGACCTGAGCGCAAATCCACCGTCGTCGCCTTGTGCGTCAAGCAGGTCTGTCAGCCGATCCTCGTCGGCTCGATTGAAATGGGAGAGTGTCGCCAGAATCCGAGCGGTCTCGTCCACGTTGCGATCTTCGAGTGAGGCAAGGAGGTCCAGCTCCGCGCGGACGTCCACCCCGAATCGGGCCAAGGCACGGATGGCCGCGGACGAGTCACGGACGAGTGTGGCTTCGTGATCCGCCCAGAGCCCGGTCGACCCCCTACGGTTTTGCAAGAAGGTCAAAGCGACGGCGGTATCGGGCTCGCTGCGATCGGCGGCGATGGGAGCGGGTCGAAAGTCCAGGTGTCCCAGCCCGCGCGTCTGTTCACGGAAGAGGTTGGCGGCTCCGCCGAGGCCCAGTTCGACTTGGGCGAGCGTCGTCGTCGAAGGCGCCTGTTCGGCATACAGGTAAATGAAAAGGACGCGAAACGATTGAAGTCGGCCGTCATAGGCCGGCTCACGGGGCCCCATCGCCGCGGTCAACCGGTCGATTTCGATGGTTTCTGCGGCAGCGCGCGCTTCCCGGCCGGGACTGAGGGGGCTGTCGGGCGGTGAGGCGGTGCCGATGGGCCGCAACAGGGTCAAAGGCGCGACCCGATCCTCAGGCAGAAACCCCATCAAGTATAGATCCAGGTCGGAATACCGCAGCTCCACGCCCCGCGCCTGCCAGGTGTCGTCACTCACCCGCGCCCAGTCGTGGCCGTACATGCGCGACGCGTCGCTGTCCAACCAGTAGCTCCAGTGTCCGCTGCCGCTCAGCAAGTCTGCCGAAGGACTGCCGCCATCGAGAAAGCGGGCATGCGCCAACCAGCGGTGACCCAACTCGTGAAGCAGAACGTCGCGAAGGGAAAGCGCATCGACCAGACCGCCTGTCGCGAATTTGTCGAGCGCGCCAAGCTCGATCAGGCCTTGCAAGCGACCCGCGCTGTGGAAGTCGGCGGTGCGGTCGAAGTTTTCCAAGCCGATGCCCGCGACGTCGTTGCGGATCGGTAGGTAAAAGGCTTGAACACCCTCGATATAGGTGAAGTCGGAAGTGAGCACCGCAAAATGATACAGATCGCCAAAATGCTGGTAGACGGCACCCATCATCGCCTGGCGCAGTTCGGGATTCAACGGGCCCAGTGCCTGGTATCCAAAATCCTGGGGATCTCCCGTAAAGCGGAAAACCGCCACATTCCCAACCACGCGATCCAATTGAAAACGGGCGTCCGGCATTTTGGATCGGGTCGATTCGGTTCCCTGGGCGAAATTGGGCGACACGACACAAGCGGGTCCGGCATGGATGACGCCAAATCCCAATGGGACTGCGCCCAACCACAAGAGTAGGATGTGACGGAAAAGGGATCTTTTCATGGGACTTCCTTCAAACGTGACCTTGGCGGAGAAAGGCCGATTCGACACGCGGGTCGCGGCAACAAAAAATGGAGATGGGGCGCGCCGGCTTGCAGGGGCGCGGGTTCGATGGATCAGTGTCGATCGGAGGTCTGGGCCCGCGATCGTGCCTGTTCGATGACGCGGCGCACATCGGCCGGCACCTCGCCTGGCAGCATTTCGCGGAAAAAGGTATCGCCGTCCGCGGTCGTCTCGAGCAGGGCGAACCCGCCTGGGGTCCGAAACAGCAGGCGACCGTCGTGAATGGCGGTCAACAGGAAACCCTCGCGACCCAGGCGGTCGCCGACCTTGGCCACCCGTTTGGTACCCGAGGCCGTGACCACGGCGTAGGACCCGTGCAGCAATCGGATTTGGATGGCCTCGATGGCGTGCTCGGCCAAGGTGTGGCGTCCATTGGCGTCGGGTCCCCGATGATCCTCGAGGCGTACGCCGAATGTGTCGTCCTGGGCCGAAACCGCGAGCGGCCCCATCAAAAGGGCGCCGGCCAGGATCAGGCCTTGCCAAATGAAGCGCAGGTCAGGCGCGAAAGCTCTAAAAGTGTTCGGAATGGTCTTTGTCAACGTTCATGCTCCGAAATACGTGGGTCAGTGGGTAAACACACGGCTGCTCCTCATCCGTGCCGCTTCGCGATGTAGGACGCCACCGGTAACGCCGCGTCCTCCCGGCGATCGATCTCGCCGGTCAGGAGCCTGGGTCGCCTGAACGGGCGCACCACCGCCAGCAGCATCAGCGCTTCCAGCACGTCGCGCACGCCCAACTTGGAGGTGCCGGCCATGCGCCGCTCGAAGGTGATGGGTACCTCGGCGAATCGGGCGAGTCCGGCCGTGGCCCTCAACTTCAACTCGATCTGGAATCCGAACCCGTTGGCGTGAAACCGTCCGAAATGGATGCGTTCCAGTAGGTCGCTGCGCCAGCCGTTGAAACCGCCGGTGATATCGTGAATCGGCAAGCCCAGGCGCCAGCGCGCCAGGCCCGAACCGAAGCGAGACAGCCGGCGGCGCCAGGCGGTCATGCCGATGGAACCGGAATCGTGAAGGTAGCGCGAGCCGATGATCGCGGAGACACCGTGTTCCCGAACGGCCAACATGCGCGCCAGGTCCCGCGGCGCGTGGGATCCGTCGCCATCCATCTGGAACACCCAGGCATAACCGTGGTTGAGCGCCCATTGGAAGCCGGAGAGGTACGCCGCGCCGAGTCCCCGCTTGGCCTCGCGAAAGAGATGGAAGACGCGTTCGGGAAACCGATGCTCGAGATCCAAAATGACACGGCGCGTGCCGTCGGTGGAGAGATCGTCGATAAACAGCAGGTGAAGGTCACCGGCCAGGTCCAAAATGTCAGCGGCCAGACTTTCGATGGTGCCCACTTCGTTGTGCGTGGGAATCATGATCAGGGTAGGCACTGAGATCTCCTGGGTTCGACCGTCCCGGCACCCGGCGAGGTCGCGCACTCGTCTTCTCGGCCCGGTCTCGGTCGCTACCGGCGCGCAGCCGGGCAGGAAGCGCAAGATCCATGAGTGACTTCGGATGGAAACATCCGAAAAGGATCGGCGTGAATTGTGTGGGCTCCGACGAAAGAAACCACTAGGGCTCGTGGAGAGCGGCGTGGAAAAGAAATGTCAGGGTCGGAGCATTTGCTTTGGAAGGTGGATTGAAAGGGTTGTTCTGCCAGTCGATGTGATGGCGAGTCCAGTCGACTCAACCGAAAAAACGATATTTTCACGCCAAAAAGCGGTCAAAACACCGTCATTAAAATTCATGGTACGTCATTTTCCCCCGAGGCACAACAACAAGTTTTTCCAAGAATTACCCTGAGGCCGGCCATTCCCTGCCCGGATCGAGGATTGATCTCCACGGAGTCGCCGCATAAGCCGAGGGCCGGATTGCCGGTGGGTACCCAATCGAAGCGAATCGCCAGGGAGTTCCCGCATTTGTGAGAGGGGCGTCGTTGTAGTAGGTTGGCCGGCTCGGCCGACATTTCGAAGCAACGTATGTAACGGAAGAGCGTTAGGCTAAAGAGCGAAGCCGATACTTTCCCTCGCCACCCGCCATCGAAGCGACCTCGCGAAGATCGAAATCGATTATCGAGGGATCTCGAGGCCGACTTATTAGCTTCGCTCTTTGACCACTTGATCTTGCGAAGCCTGGGTTGCTTCGAAGCGTCGGCCCAGCGGCCTTACCGGCCCTGCCCAACCGACTGCCGCGCCGACTCTCAAAGCCTGCGGGAACGCCTCACATGGGTCGCTTCGAAGCGTCGGCCCAGCGGCCTTACCGGCCCTGCCCAACCGACTGCCGCGCCGACTCTCAAAGCCTGCGGGAACGCCTCACATGGGTCGCTTCGAAATGTTCATCCGGCATGCGAGAACCCCGGCGTTGTCAGCGGCTCGCCACACGGGTCATGTTCACCGTGTATTTCTGATTGCCGCGCTGGATGACCAGGGCATTGGTGATACCGGGCCCACCCGCCATGATCTGGGCCGCCGATTGCTGGGTCACACCGGAGAGGCTGCGCCCGTCGATCGACAGGATCCAGTCACCCGCCGCCAGGCCGGCATGGGCCGCCGGGTAACCGGGCGTGACCGAGGTGATCTTGACATAGCCGTTGACGACCGAGTAGTTGAACCCGAAGATCCCGCGCACCGGCTTCGGCGGACCCGCCTGTGGCGCGTTCGGTTGGGCGCGCACCACGGAGACGTTGAACTGCTGATTGCCGCGCTGAACGCGAAGTTGATTGATTTTGCCGGGCGGCCCTTTGATGATCTGCTGCGCACTGGCCAAATTGGTGTTGGCCAGGCTGACACCGTCGCAGGCCAGGATCCAATCGCCGACCTGGAGTCCGGCAAGGGCCGCCGGCATGCCCGGCGTGACCTGGGTGATGCGCACGTAGCCCTGCTGGATTTGGTACGAAATGCCCAGCAAACCGCGTGTCCCCGGTGCATTGGGCGTGGCTGAGGCGATGCGGGTCATCGTGAGGTTGAACTTTTGATTGCCGCGCTGAATGAGGTAGGTATCGGTCTGGCCCACGGGGCCGTGAATGATTCTCTGCGTGGCGGCCATGGTCGTATTGGCCAGGTTGACCCCGTTGAAGGAGAGAATCCAATCGCCCGCCATCATACCGGCCCGGGCGGCCGGCATGCCCGGCGTGACTTCGGTAACCTTCACCCAACCGTTTTGCACCTGATAGCGGTAACCGCAATATCCGCGAGGCGGGCCCGAGTACTGGGCGGCCAGTACCGTGGTGAGGGAACAGGACCAAAGCAACCATCCGAGGAGCATCGCGCGCGGGGTGATCGTCGGCTTTTGCATGGAAACTCCTCCTCTGCCTTACATCGCCCGAATTTTGAACTTGGTTATTTTCTTTTTTATATTGTTGGGCCAAGTTACCTATTTCACAACCGGAAAGTACAGAACGTCGCCGCATAGAAATGGCGGAAGTTGGAAACGGATCCTCGAAATCGGCAATCCCCCGAGACAGACCGGCTTCGGCAGTCCCCGTTCGGTCGGCGACCAATCACTTTCAAACGAGTATTTTGCTGGCACCTATAGCCTGATGACCGATCGCATGTCTCTCAAGGCCGACCCTCACCGGATTTCCCATCCTTTCCTTTCAGGAAGGGCACGATCTAAAGTGCGGCTCACACCGTGCCGACCAAATAACCATCCTTCCAAATTTCCACCGACCTCATTTTTCTCCGAACGAGGTGTCGTGATGTCGTTGCCATCTCCAGATCTTCGCTCCTGGTGCCTTTCGATCGCTCTTGGCCTGCTGTTCCCGATCGCGGCCGTGCCCACGACGGCCCAGTCGGAATGGACCGATCCGGCGCCCGTCAACACCAACGCCGCCAACGACGAGGACTCGGATCTCGATCCACAGGTCGCCCATGACGGCGCGGGCAACTGGGTCGCCGTATGGACCACGGAAGACACCCTGGGCGGCACCATCGGCACCGACAACGACATCCTCGTCGCGCATTCGGGCGACAACGGCGTCACCTGGTCGGATGTCATGCCGCTGAACACCAACGCGGCCAACGACTCCGGCACGGACGGGCGCCCCCACATCGCCTCGGACGGCGCCGGAAACTGGGTCGCCGTGTGGCATTCCACCGAGAACCTGGGGGCGGCGATCGGCACCGACTTGGACATCCTCGTGAGCCGTTCGGAAGACAACGGGGCCACCTGGACCGCACCCGCCGCACTGAACACCACCGCGAATGCGGATACCTCTCACGATTTCGATCCGTTCATCGCGTCCGATGGAAAGGGCATCTGGCTCACGGTCTGGTACAACACCTTGGATCCGGGCAATACCGGCGAAGATGCAGACATTCTGTTCTCACGTTCCATGGACAACGGCGCGACCTGGTCGGCCCCGGCAACGTTGAACACCAACGCCACCACCGACGGCGGCGCGGACTTCATCCCGCGCATCGCCACGGATGGGTCCGGCAACTGGGTCGCGGTCTGGTACTCCAATGAAACACTCGGCGACACGATCGGTCTGGACAACGATATTTTCGCAGCCAGTTCGGCCGATGACGGCGCGAGCTGGTCGGCACCCACCGTGGTCAACGACAATGCCGAAACCGACGGCTTCGAGGACACCAATCCCGAAATCGCGACCGACCGGGCCGGGAACTGGGTCGTCGTCTGGCATTCCGCCAGCGTCGCGGCGCGAGGTCAAGGCAGCGATTTCGACGTGGCGGTCGCGAGCTCGGCCGATAACGGCGCCAACTGGACCAACGCCATCGCCCTGAACACCAATGCGAGCACCGACACGGGTAACGACTTTCTCCCGAGTATCGACACCGACGGCGCCGGCACCTGGGTGACGGTCTGGCAGTCGAACGAAAATCTGGACGACGTGCTGGGAACCGACGACGACGTGTTCTTCGCCCAATCGGTGAACAACGGGGCCAGTTGGACGGCGCCCGCCGCCTTGAATACCGGCGCCGCCACCGATCAAGGCAACGACTGGACACCGCGCATCGGTTCCAACCGGGCCGGACAGTGGCTGGCGATCTGGTACTCCTGGGAAGACCTGGGCGAACCCATCGGCAACGATTTCGATATCCTGGCCGCGATCTCTCCGCTCCCCTGCATGCTCTCGCAGGCCTTCTTCAACGCACTGCCGAATTGGGGCTCGACAAATACGGTGCTCGATCTCATCACGATCGTGAACCAGGAATGCGGCGAGGCGCGGGAGGACGGCTAGGCCCGAAGGAACCTGCTCGGCCCGACCTGCGCCGCCCGTTCACACGCGCAACAGATCGGGACCGCCCAACACCACGGGATTCGGCTCGCCTTCGGGTTCACGAGGCAATTCGGGAATCTTCTTTCGCCAATGGGAAGCGACCTTGAAGAAGCGGTCCAGCGCCCGGTACAGAGATACTTCTTCAAGATCGGCCAGGGTGAACGCCGCATGCAGCCGCACACGCTGGCTGGTGGGGTCGTATCCGAAGGACAGGTCCATCGCGGAGGGGAACAGGTTTTCGGCCAGTAGGGTTTCCATGAGCGCCTCTTCGCGCTCGCGCGGCAGCGGACACAAGTCGGCGGCGACCGTCATCACCGGCCGCTCGTCGAGCAGGCCCAGTTCCAGCGTCAAATCGCCGTTGACCAAAAGGATACAACGTCCCGAATGGGGATCCGCGGTCAGCGCGCCAAGCCCGAGCCGCTCGGCCAATCCGGTCAGAAGTCGTTGAAATTGGGGAACATATTGCATGGTGGGGTCCTCCCTGTTCATTCTTTTCAATTCGAGTTGCCAGCTCACACGCGCATGGTTGGAAATGGAATCACTCCGGGTTCGGGATCAAAACCGGAACCGTTTCGCGGTTCCGAGTCCGCAGAACCCGCGGTCTCGACCCACAGGCCTCCCTTGAAGTGGTCCTGCCAGCGCTCCGCCACCTCGAGGAAGGCGCGAAGCCACTGCTCGAACGACGCCGCATCAAGCTCCTTGAATCCGCGAAAATCACTGACCACCAGGGTCCCGGTGTCGCGGTTGAGCGCGAAGGCCATGGGCATCGCCGGCAACGGCAGGGGATCTTCGCCCGCCGGGTCCAACCGATGACCCGCGTTGGCGCTCAGGACGAGGCGATACCCTTCGCTCCGTTTGTCGGGGCGAATCCGTCCCAAATCGGCGAACAGCACCACCTGGTCGGCACCCGGGCGGGCGCCGATGAATATTTGGGTTTCGCCGTCAAAGATCAGGTGGGCGACGCCCTCCTCATTGACGGGAATCGAACCCAGGCCCACTCGGTCGCTGAATGCCGACAACAGCGAATCCAGGGCAGTGACACTATCGGAAACTCGTCGATCCATTGCACCCTCTCTGTGAATGAAATTGCTCCTACTCCTTCACACGTCGGACGTTCGAAGGATGATCGAAGAAAGTGAAACGACAATCGTGACTGAGCCCGCATCTCGATCCAAAGCCGTTGCGCCACAGGTATTTCGACGCTAGGTTTCTTTTTCGAAAACGCGTCGGGAACAGCCGAGAGCGCAGCGATCGCGATGCCTCCCCGTCCACGGAACGCCTTATTTCCCGACCCGATTCACATCGTAATTCCAGCTTTTCCGCCGCCATATATTCAAGAGACACAATCACCCACTGACCGTGCCCTACCGCAGCCGATTCCCGGACGCCGAGGCGCCTCGATCCCTGACGTCATCGGATCGACTTGACCCGGGTTCGAGACACCAGTATCTCGAAATTCAGACCGATCGGGAGCCATCGGAAGGCGGACGGGCATCGCCATGCCCATGTCACGGCTTGCACGCCAGCGGGTTGAAAAGGGAGCGCCAGCACGATGAGTATGACGACCACACAATACAGAACCGCTGCCCAAACCGGAGCCCAACGAATTGTCGCTTCAGGCCATCAATTGAAGGCCGGAGACCAGCCCCGCGACATCGGGAACTGGTTGGGGAAAAACATCAGCACGTCCCTGGCAAAACTGTACAACTCCGCCGAAGCAGCCATTTGGTCGCAGTCCACCTACGACAAGATACGCACCGAGAACCGGAATACGGTGGCCGACTTTCAGGAAGCACTGAAGACCGATTACGGAACCGCCATCGCGCTGCGCCTCACGCAAGACTTCAACCTGGATCAAATGATTCGCGACCAGGCAAGCCTGGGTTCCACGACGGTCACTCAAGTACTGGCACGAGCCGACACCCTCCTCCACCAGGAAATGACCGGTGTCCCACCCTTCGTGGAGGCCGGCGTCCTTCCCCACGCCGATTTGGACCACATCAAACAGAAATATGGCAGCGATGTGGTCGAAGCCTTGCTGGCCACGCCGTTCATGCAGGAGAAACTGGCGGAAGGCATCCCCTTGAGCGAAGAACAATCGATCGATCTCTCGCTCGCGGCGAGCAAGCTGGCCGCCATGCGGGCGCACGACCCGTCGCTCGAATCCCTGGAAGCACTCAGCCACCAGGCCCAGAATCTGCTCGGCGAAACCTATGATTTCTCCAATCTCGAATCGGCCATTACCATCCTCAAGGACCTGGGCCAAAACCTCGCGGAACTTCCCAATCGGACGCGCAGGACCAATCCCTTCGCCCAATTTGAACCCGTGGCCTCCGGCGACCCCCACCGTGTCGAGAAGGAGTACGAGGTCTACGAGCAGCTCCTCACCACCACCAACACCCTGTTGGCGCAATCCAAAAAGACGCTACCCGGCTTCCACCGCGAGGTTCTCAAGGGCGTGGCCGCCGAACTCAAGACGGCCATTCGCGGCCGCGTGGTCAAAGACCTGATGGCCGAAATCCACGGCAAGATGTCGGACATGGCGCGATCCGGCGGCACCCGAAAAGTAGAGGGCTCGTTCACGATCGGCGCGGGGGCGACCGTTTTCGGGGTACCCGTGGCCACAGCCAAAGCCGGGCTCAAACTCAACTACACACTGCAAACCGGCGACGACCTCAAGGTCCGCGAAAGTGAAACCGCCTCTTTGAGTTTGAGCCTCTCCGCCGGTAAGAAAAACGTGGCACAGGTAGGCGCCGGTGCCGCCGCCAGCATCGGTAAGGGAAAAACCTACCGGAGCCTGGAAGACTATGTGCGCCATCAGGCCGACGCGTTGTTGAACATCAATCTCCCGCAGGCCTCGCCGGCCGGTCACCAGAAACTCCAAATGCAGCTCAAAACGCTGGGCATCATCAACAACGGCGACCGGCTCAACCTGGACCGGGACGTCCCACCGGACTTCGTCCGAACTCGCGCGAAAAGCGGCGAAGGCAAGTTGTCCTTCCAAATTCTGCGTTTCCTCAACACCACTTCGGCGGCGCAAAAGAAGACGACCTTCACCAAAAACCTCACCATGACTCAGGCCATGAATCAGCAGCCCGACCTGGTGAAAACCGCGACCAAGGAGCACTTCGCCCTCACGTGGAAGGGTGAGCACTTTGGCAAAGAGACGGGCCACGCGAAATTCGGGGAAATCGAAGCCAAATTGACCAATATTCTGGGCAGACCGGATTCACTGGACAAAACGCAGAAGCTGGCCTTCCTCCGGGCGGACCTGAAAGATGCGATGCACCACCTGGAAGGCGAATTCGACCATTTCTCCCTCGCCAGCAACACCAAAGCTACCAACCGAGAAGAAAGATCCGCGATCAAAGCCGCACTCACGGAACTGAAAGGCCACCGCGGCGCCAAAAACAAGGAAGCCTACCTCGAGGCGGTGGTCCATACCTTCACCCGACTCAGCCAGCTTTATCAAGCCACCTTTCCCGACGAGGCCTCGACCGACGGTGCGGACCCCGGCTTCGACAAGAGCATGGAAACCTTCGCCAAAAAATTGATGGAACCGCCGTTTAAGATCAATCCCAAAAACCTGCCGTCGCACCAGCGGGTCATGCAGGGCGAAACGAAGACGATCAGCAACACCTTCGAAGTCGACCTCGGCCTCGGGAAGGCTTCCGCCAAAATCCAGTACGACAACGTCACCAACGATTCCAACCCCGACAACGACGGCGACTATCTCACGGTTTCGGTGAGCGTGACGGCCGGCACCAACCTCAAGAGCGTTCTGACCGCGATGGAGAACAGCGAGGGCTTCAAGGGATTTTTCGAAGCCATGTGGAGTCGCAAGGATGGCCAAGAAGGCGGCTTCGACACCGAGCAACCGGTGATCAGCCTCAGCGAAGTGGAACCGATTGGGGTCGACATGGGGGCCAGTGGCCGGGTGACGGTGTCGCTCCGATTCGGCAAACAGGAAGACCAGAGTTACTCGATGCATTTTCTCCGCGTCTCGGGCGAGACCGCCAAGGGGTTCGACACCGAAGTCGGCGTCGACGTCATGCCCGGCGGCGGCATCACCCTGGGTGTGGGATACCAGGAGGAAACGTCGCGAAACCTGACGGAGCGACTCGGCACCAACACCTTGAACCACGTGCAGAAGCAATTCAACGGCATGAAGGCCGGCGGACAATTCGAACAGGGCACATGGGGCAAGTTCGTCACCGCCCACAGGAATCAGTTCGGCACCATGTTTTCGAACCTGGCCAACCCCAACAGCAAGATCAGTAAAGAAGTGGCGGCCAAGTTCAGGGCACTGGGCCAAGATCCCGTGCCCACGGATTTCACCGAAGCCATGAACCAATTCAAAGCCGACAAGAAAAACGAAGTCGCCTTTAACAAGGCCAAGGACGCGTTGACCCATCTCCTGACCCAGCAGTACGAGAAGCCCTATACCGAGGAGGTGACGCGAAGATTCGGGGTGGTTCACCGCCGCAAGGCCACGGGTCTGAAAGCGATGTTGAATCCCAACCGGCTGCGGCGCCTGTTCGCCAGACCGAAGAAGAACCTCGAACCCGTGCGACATCGCGCCAGCACCGTTTCTTCGTTCGGTTCGATCGATCTGCAAACCGCGGGTGAGGTGCGCAACACCGGTATCCCCAATGCCTCCCAACACCACCAATTCCTGACGTCGGCCCTCAACGTGATCGCCGGTGCGCCGGCCTATCGGGAGTTGTTCACGGAAGCTCACGTGGCGAGCCTCCAGAATTCCATCACGACCAAGGGCTTGGATTTCGCCGAAGCCCAGAAGCTGGCTACGGCCATGCGAACCCTGGTGACCCCTGGCAGCGACGGGGACAAAACCCAGGCCATGACCCACGCCATCGAAGCGATGACCGCGCTGAACCTGATCGGCCAAGAAGAACAAGAGGCCGCCGAACCGCTGCAGAACGCCTCCAATCTGCTGTTCGACAAGTTGTTGCCGCTGTTCGACCCCGAAGGCAGCACCAAGGTCGGATTGTTCACGACCACTCGGTACAACCTGAACCAGATGCAGCCGTTCACCCCGGGGGGTCAGGAACAGCTCCAGGACCTGGGCGAGGATTCGATCCACACCGAACAAACGCGGACCCACGTCCTCGACCTGCCGATCGCCAATGTCGCGAATCTCCAGGAGGCGCTCGATCGGTTCCAGGGCGCTCAGAAAATGGACGACGCGACGGCCGTGGTCGGCGGCCAGCCGAAAAGAGGCGAGGCGACCCGAACCACCAAGCCGTTCGGCGCCCCGCCGGTACTGAACTTCCGGCTGCACCGCGATTCGGCGGTCGAGGACAAAGCCACGCACCCGGTCGATATTCCGGATACGATCCAATTCGGCGGCGAGACCTACCACCTGCGAACGGCCGTTCTGCACCACGGCAAGGACGCGAAAACCGACGACTTCACGACCCTTCGCCACGACAACGATGGCTGGACCCACCACAACGGCCAAGAGGTGACACCCGTCGTCGATCCCAATGAAGGCACGAACAAGCGGGCTTTGGACAAGGGCCTGGTGTTCACCTACGTGCGCGACTAAATACGAGACGACGGGTGATCCGTCGCCAAATCCTGCCGGGGGCCCGCTCCCGGCAGGCGTTTCCCCGCATCGAGCCCGGTCGGGTTTTGGATGGGGCGCGGTGCCAGGTCGTGCACGCCTATGAATTGACGGCTCGATCCGCTTGTCAGGGTTTTCGCGAACCGCTCCCGTACTTGTGCGCAAACACAGGTCGAAGGGAGCTTTGATGTTCGCGTGCAAACAGCCTCCGCCCTCCTCCCCCGTTTCCTCCTTTTCCCAATCCGACACAGCCCACGACGAAGTCCCCGATCGTGGCGCCGTGACCTGCCTCCTGCAACAGTGGCAACATGGAGACACCCAAGCTCTAAACGAGTTGTGGCCCCACATCGCCGGGCCGATGCGACGCATCGCGGCCAGGATCATTCGCGAGCATTTTCGGGATCGGGACAACATCGCGTCCATGCACACGACCGAACTGATCCAGGAGGCCTTCCCCCGCATCCTCGACTACCAGGCGCGCCGCACCTGGGATCATCGCGAACAATTTTACGCACTCGTGCGGAATATCATGCTTTGGATCATTCTCGACTACAAGAAATACCAACGGTACCGCCAGGCCGAATCGCTTCACGATCTCGCCGGCAGGCACACGACGGTGCCCACCTCGCCGATCTCGCCGGAGTGCATGATCGCGCTGGACCAGTCGCGGAAGCGATTGGCGGCCATTTCGCCCCGTGCCGCCCATATCTTGGAACTGCGTTTCTACCAGGATTACAGCATTCGCCAGATTACGTCCATGTTGGGTCTGGGCCGGACCGCGGTGCATCAGGAGCTAAAGGCCGCCCTGGGGTTTCTCAAACACGATCTGGACAAATCTTGAAGCGATCATCATCTCGGCATCCCAGCTCCCGGAACTGCGGAACTTCGATTTGGCTATAAAAGTTTGTCCACGGATCACACCGATTGACACGGATATAAAAACCAATCTCGGATCACGGGTTCTCGATTTTTTGAGCTTCGGTAGGCGGTAGGCCGGCCGGATGAACTTGTCGAAGCGACTCATGATCCGAGTTCCCGCATGCTTTGAGGGTCGGCGCGGCAGTCGGTTGGGCAGGGCCGGTAAGGCCGCTGGGCCGACTTTTATTGACGAACGCCCCGAACATTCGCCTGTTTAGGTTTTGGGCTTTATCTTCGAACTTTACAGGACTTGTTACATAAGAGCCACGCACCAGCGGGCCTACCCGCTCGATTTCGGGAAAGAAACAACACGAAGCGAGCCGATTCGGAGAGCCCGCATGCACCCAAGCGACGTAAAGCCTGTAGGTTGAGCACGGCCGGTATGGCAGCCTGCTCAACCAATCGAAGCGATTGAGCAAAGATCGAAATCGAACATCGTGAGATCTCGAGGACCGACTTATCCGCTTCGCTCTTTTTCCCTCGATCTAGCGAAGCGTGGATCGCTTCGAAGTGTCGGCCCAGCGGCCATACCGTCCGTGCCCAACTTACTGCGGCAACGCTCCTCTCACACATGCGGGAACTTCCCGGAGGTTCGTTTCGATTTGCGACTCAGTGGTAAGTCATTGTTTTAGAGCGTCATTCAGTTCCAATCATCATTTGTCGCGCGAAAAGACCGAAAAAAACCGAACACTTTGAGCCGTTCATTCTAGGCAAGGTACATGGAGTCGATCCGATTTTCCCACGCGACCTCCACGGGACCTCCAGCCAGCAGCCCGGATCGGCTCCATCCCTCGGGCACATCGCGCGGTCGACCTTTTCCTTTCCGCATTGCAGCCTGCCCGACCGGGCCATCGGTGGCATCTCCATCGCCATGGCCTCCCCATATCTCATCCACAGGCGGTGACCGCACCCGCGGTCGCGGCCCGCTATCTCCCTGCATACAAGGAGTCTTTCCATGCATCGGCTATCCAAGCCAACCAGGATCTTTCCATACCTCCTATGTCTTTTCAGCTTCACCCACCTATGGGCCAACCCGGCCGGCGGCATCGAGGGCCTCTTCGAGGTCAACTCCTCGGGCGCGGCCAACTACACGGTGCCGATCGATATTCCGCCAGGAATCAACGGCGCCCAACCCAACCTGGCACTCCGCTACGACAGCATGATTCCCGATGGACCGCTCGGTCCCGGCTGGTCGCTCCAGGGCATTCCCAGCATCACCCGCGGCCCGCAAACCAGGACGGTGGACGGCAGGCAACGCGCCGTTCGCTTCGATGCAGCCGACAAAGACCGGCTCTACTTTCAAGGCCAGCGACTCGTCGCGGTACAGGACGCATCCGGAACCGCGTTGACCCAGCCGGATCGACGGGCTGCCGCCTACGGCAAGGACGGCACGGTCTACCGCACCGAAAAAGAGAGCTGGATGAAGATCGTCGGCCACGGCGACATCGACGGCGACGGCGCCTGGTTCGAGGTCATCCAGCGCGGCGGCCATCGCTGGATCTTCGGCCGCGAGGCCCAGGCGCGGGCCGAGGTCGCCGGTCACACGCGGGCCTGGGGCCTCGACCAGGCCAGTGACCTGAACGGCAATACCATCGCCTTTCAGTACCTGACCAACAGCTCCGGCTTGTTGCTGATCGAGACCATCGCCTACACCGGAGGGCATGTGGCAGCCACCCGTTCGGTTCATTTCGCCTATGTGGATCGGACCCCCTTGGTCCAATACCTCGGCGGGAAGACCATCGCCAACGACAAGCTGCTGCACACCATCACGACCAGGGTCTCGGACAGACCCGTCACGCGCTATACGGTGAACTACGAGGTCAGCCCCACCAGCGAGCGCCAACGGGTTCGGGCCATCGAACGCTGCGGCAACGCGGCCTATGAAGACGCGCGGGCTACCTCTCCCAATTGGGCGTGTTTCGAACCCACGACCTTCAGCTACGACGACACATCGTCCGAAATCCACGAAACCAACCTGGGCAGCCCGGCCCGCGACATGGGCTTCAGCGAGATGTTCTATCCCGCCGACTGGAACGGCGACGGTCTGACCGACTTCCTCTACAAGGAACGGGGCAACAACCGCTTCCGCCTGCTGCGCAGCACCGGTGACCGGCTGGTGGACGAGGCCTTCGCCGACGTCTCCACGCTGGGCGAGCCGGCCCGCAAAGAACAGGTCTGGTCGGCCGATCTCAACAACGACGGCATCTTGGACATGGTCTACCTGATCGCGGCGGGCGACCACGATCAATACGACCATCGCTACGGCGCGGTCCTGAGCAATCGCAACGGGGCACGCAACCTGGTGGTCTACGGCCAACGGGAGGACACACCCCAAGACCAGTTCGGCGACATTCGCGGCCACTGGCTGATGGACTTCGACGGCGACGGCGACGCGGATCTGATCTACAACCGCGCCCTCACCTCGGATTACCTGTGGCTGCCCAACGAGGGCGGCGCTTTCACCACCGCACGCCGTGCCACCACGCTCGGCGACTACGTGCACGACAACGGGCAATCCAAGGCCCAGTGGCTGGTGGACGTGAACGGCGACCGCCTGCCCGATCTGGTCTACATCCACGGCCTCAATTTCAACTACATGGTGTGCCTCAACAACGGGGAAGGCGGGTTTCGCTCGGCCCGGCGCTGGCACGGACACGCCGAGAACACGGCCTTCTTCTTCAATCACTGGTTGACCGACGTCAACGGCGACGGCCTGGCCGACCTGATGTTCGGTCAGTTGGACAACAGCGGCGGCGTCATCCAGTACCAGGCGCTGGTGAGCACCGGCACGTCCTTCGTGAAGAAATCGTTGGGCCATGCCGCGACCACCTACGTCAACATCTACGGCGCGCAACAGTGGCTGGCGGACATGAACGGCGACGGCATCCCCGATTTGCTGTACCAGCAATACGACGGCTGGAGCGACGAGGACAACCCCACCGAGCACAGCACCCAGCACTACCGCCTCCAAATCGGACGGAACGGATCCGGCTTCGACAGCCACGAGACCTTGTTCGGCACCAAAGACCACGAGTCCGACCAGGGCGACAGCGCCCAGTGGCTGCTGGACATGGACGGCGACGGCCTCACCGACCTGGTCTACCAGAAGAAGGACAGCAACGAACTGCGCGTACTGCTCAATCCCGCCGACAAGGCCGACCTGATCACCCGCATCGAAGAACCCTTCGGCGGCCGGGTGGACATCCACTACAAGCCGCTGACCGACGAGGCCCTGTACACCGAAGTCGACACCAGCGCACCCCTGGCGGAAGGGCAACAGTGGTTCCACGGATCCATGCGGGTCGTGGCCTCCTACCGTCTGGACGCGGGCCCCACCAAGGGTCAAACCTACAACTTCACCTACCTCGGTGGGGTCAGCGACATGCAACGCGGGTTCATGGGTTTCCGGGCGATGACCGTGGAAGGTCGCGACACGGGACTTCGCATCACCCATCGCTATCACACCGAGTTCCCGAAAAACGGCCTGCCCCGGGAAACCACGGAAGCCGGCGACGGCTTCAGCAACAGGACCCGTCACGGCTACGCCGCGACGACCACCGCAAACACCGCGGTTCATCGCGTCGAACCGACCGAAACCTCCGAGGAACGCCAGTTGGGCGGCACGACCATCACCACGCGACGCGAATACCGGTACGACGACTACGGGAACCTGATCGCCACACTGGACCTGGGCGATACGCGCCACGACGATGACGACGTGTTGACCGTGAACCGTTTTCGGGTGGATCCGGCGGCATGGCGCCTGAACGAACGACTGGAGTCGAAGACGCTCGCCCGCTCGACGATTCCCTCCGAGCTGGCCTCCCTGTGGCGCCGCTGGCATGCGGGCACGGACCTCTCCTGGCAGCGCTGGACCTACGATGCCAAGGGCAATCTCACGGAGGACCAAACCTACGTGGACACCCACGAGGTTTGGTCCGGCACCCGCTACGCCCACGACCGTTTCGGCAACGTCATTCAAACCACCAATCCCGAGGGCCACGTCACCACGGTGCGCTTCGAAGATCGACACCACACCTTCCCGCACACGACGCGGTTCGCGGAAGGCGGGCTTTCCCAGGAGGATCGCTACGACGCCCGTTTCGGCCTGCTCACCTCGAGCACGGACGCGAACGGCCACGTCTCGAGCACCGATTTCGACGCCCACGGACGGCCGGTTCGCAACTACGGGCCAGACCCCGACTCGGACGATCAACTGCTGATCTCCGTGACCCACTACGGCATGGACGGCCAACGCGGCTACTACGTGGAGACCCGAACCCGCGACACCTGGAACGAAGACGACCAGGACGGGTGGCAGTGGAAGCGCGTCTACCACGACGGGCTGTTGCGCCCCTATCGCACGGAAACCCAAGGCTATCGCCAGGACCAGACACGCGTGACCCTGACCGAATTCGATGCGGCCGGGCGCGTCATGGACGAGTCCCTGCCCTTCTACGACGGCGAGGCGGTGCGCTATCACCGCAGGATCTACTACGGCGACGGCCGCATCAAATCCATCACCGATCCCATGGGCGCCGTCCACCGCTTCCAGTACGGGGCGGACCAACAGGGCTTCTACGTGGTGGCCACCATGCCGGACCCCTCGGCCCAAGCCGGCGCGCGTGCGGGCGAGGTCAGCACCAAAACCTGGTTCGACGGTCACGGCCGCAAGGTGCGCCATCGAGACGAGGAAGGCCACATCTCGATGACCGCATACGATCGCCTGGGCCGCGTCACCACCAAAACCGATGCGAAAGGCGGTGCGAGCGGCTTCAGCTACGATTCGCGCGGCCAGATCACGGAGCACGACGCCCCCGATAGCGGGATCTCGCACTTCGGCTACGACTTGAGCGGACGCCTGGTGGAGAGTACCGATGCGCTCGGCAACAAGATCAGCATGACCCATGACGCGATGGGCCGCATCGCCAGCAAAACGCTGAGCCAGCCCTCGCAAAACCTGGACGACGTAACCTATCGCTACACCTACGGCGAGCGAGGCATCGCCAACGGCGCCGGTCGCCTGACCTCGGTCACCAGCGACAACCTGGGCAAGGCCACCTGGCGGTACGCCTACGACAAACAGGGCCGGATCAAGGCCAAGACCGTCGTACCGCAGTTCGGGGCATTCGCCGGCACCACCTATACCAGCCTCTACCGCTACGATCCCATCGGGCGATTGGTGGAAACGACCAATCCTGACGGCAGCGTCCTGCGCAATGCCTACCACCGCTGGGGCGATTACCTGGGCCGGGTCAGTCTCCATGAGCCAGGCCGGCGGGTGCCCGAGCAAATCATCCGCTACGAGGATTACACCGCGCTGGGACAGCCGCTACTGGCCGAGTACGGCAACGGCGTCACGACCGGTTACGGCTTCGACGCACTGGGTCGGATGAAATCCAGCAAATCCACCACGAGCGGCGGCGATCGCCTGCTGGACCAACAGTTCAGTTGGAACACCGCCCACAAGATCACCGCGGTTCGCGAAGGCACGAATCGATCGTTGAGCCAGACTTTCGGCTACAGCGCCGCCGGCCGCCTGACCTCCGCGTCCGGGATCTACGGGGACCTGGATTTCGCCTACGACCCCAACGGCAACCTGCAATCGCGCGGCACGGTGAAATTCCAGCGCGACGTCAACGCGGTGAACCGCCTGACCGGCAGCAGCGACGGCGACGTCTACGCCTACCACGACAACGGCTGGATGTCGCAACACCACACGCCCGACGGTGCGGCGAAGATGTGGTTCCGGTACGATGCCGACGGCCGCCTGATCTCGACCCGCGTCGAACGCGACCAGGACGGTACCCAAGTCATCAGCGAGAAAACGGCGCTCTACGACCCCGAAGGCAACGTATTCCTGAAGCGCGATCACGAACACACCACGCTGTACGCCTTCCCCGGCTACGAAATCACCCGACTTTCGGACGGCAGCTTCCTGCGAACCCTCCATGTGGGCGGCCGTTCGGGTGAGGTGGCGGCGGTGACGCGCGCCGGAAAGGGCGATACGGTCGCCTCGCTGGCGATGAACGGCGCACTCTATGACCGAAGCACCCTCGAAGGCCTGACCCACGCCGTCGGCTACGGGTTGTTGGCCAAGATGAGCCGGGTGGCCGAGAACGGCACCGGCGGCGCGGTGCTGCTGGGCCTGCTGCTCAGTGCACTGCTGCTGCTCTACCTGGTGGTGGCCTTCAAGGGCGCCCGCCGCGCATCGTGGCTGGGTCGGAGCCGGGAGGCGCTGGCCGCCGTTTTCGATCGAACTGGTTTGCTGGAATCCGGTCAGGCTCGCAACCTGGCTTCCCGCGACGTCACCGACTACGCCCGGCCCCGCTTCGCACGCGCCATGGCGACCGGCCTGGTGCTCGCCGCGCTGACGCTCGGCGGCGGAGGCACCGCGATGGCGGCCGTCACCCCTGGTGCCAACGGAGCCGGCGTACCGGTCGCGGACAGCATACGCTATTTCCACGGCGACCAGGTGTTCAGCTCACGGGTCGTCACCAACGAGCGCGGTACGGTCACCGCCCGCATCGCCTACCAGCCGTACGGCCGCATGGTCACGTCCCACGGCGAGGGTACCGACGATTTCGCGGCCAAATTCTCCGGCCGCCAATGGGACGAGGACGCCCAGCTCTACGATTTCGGATCGCGCTACTACGATCCCTGGAGTGGCAGCTTTCTCACCACCGACCGCGCCGGCCAATTCGCGAGCCCCTACAGCTACGTGGGCGGCGATCCCATCAGCCGCGTGGACCCCACCGGTGACTTCGCGGTGCTGACCGCGATCATCATCGGCGCCATCATCGGCGCCGTGATCGGCGGTTACTTCGGCGGCGTCGCCACCAACAACGGCAACTTCAACCCCGCCGCCTGGGACTGGTCCTCGGGCAAGACCTGGGCCGGGATTTTCGTGGGCGCAGCCTTCGGCGCCGTTTCGGGAGCGATCGGCGGCCTCGGCGCGGGCGCCAGTTTCGGCGCCGGCCTGGCCCTGTCGACGATCTCCGGAGCCGTGTTCGGCGGTCTCGAGTCGCTGTCGTTGGCCGCGATCAACGGGCAATCCGGATCGGATCTGTTCAACGCCTGGCTGACGGGTACGCTGTTGGGTGGCGCCATCGGCGGTGTCGCCCACGTGGGCTCGGCCGCCCTGGGCCAGATCGCCAAGCGCACCTTCAAGGCCTTCCGCTACATGCGCTCCTCCCTGGCGCGCACGATTCGCAGCGGATCGCGGGCTCCGCGGGCCCTGGCCAAACTGGGTCAGTGTTTCACCGAAAACACGTTGGTCGCCACCGACGAGGGCATGGTCCCCATCGATGACATCGAGGTCGGCGAACAGGTTTGGGCTTTCAACGAGGAGACCGGCGACATCGAAATGCGGCCGGTCGTCCGCCTGTTCCGTCGCACCAAGGACACGTTGGTCAAGGTCGAGATGGACGACCAGGTGATCGAGACCACCACCGAGCACCCGTTCTACGTGGACGGTCAAGGCTGGGTGGAGGCCGAGGACCTGGAAGCGGGCGATCGCCTGGTGACCCGTGCCGGCCAGATTTCGGAGGTCGACGCGATCAGCTTCGAGAAGGGCAGCTTCCGCGTCTACAACTTCGAAGTGGAAACGGCCCACACCTACTACGTGGCGGGCAGCCTGGCCCTGAACCAGGATGTCGCGGCCGGTCCCGCCGTGTTGGTGCACAACCTGTGCAACGCCGACCTGCGGGATTTGCGGTTCCGCTATCGCAGCATCCGCCCCAACCAAAACATGGCCGGCGCCTATTGGAAGATCAATGGCCGGCGCGGCCAGCTCTGGAGCGCCAGCGGTCCGGCCCGGGTGGGCATGCCCGACGAGGCCCCCAACGCCAACATCCGATACTCGCTTCTCAAGCCCATCACCCGCGAAGACGTGTCGGACCCGATCATGTTCGAGGATGCCGTGGCGCGCAACACCCGCGAATTCGACACCGAGTTCAAGATCTTGGAGGAGATCACCCAGCGGTTCAGGAACCACCAGGGCACGGCGACGGGGTACGTCCGGCTGCACACCGAGCTGGCGCCGTGCAACTCGTGCGACTGGGTCATGACCAACTTCAAGCGGCGATTCCCCAACGTGGACCTGGACGTGACCTGGGGACCCCACAAGGAACCACACTTCGTCCAATAGACGCAACCCAACCTGACACCTGAAACCGGGCCTGGCCTTCCCCATCGCGGTGAGGCCAGGCCCTTCCTCGTGTGAAGCGCGAAGCGACGGAGGCGCGACGTTCCCCCTCCACCGGAGCGCCCTCGCTCGGCGTTCCCGCATCACCAGAGGGGCGTTAGGCCTGTAGGTTGGCCCGCTGGGCCGACGCTCCCAAGCAACCCAAGCAACAGCAACCAATTGCACCAAAGTGCGAAGCCGATCCTTTCCCTCACGCCGCCAATCGAAAGCCGATAAGTCAAAACTCCCCGCATCTCCAGAGGGGCGTTAGGCCTGGAGGTTGGCCCGCTGGGCCGACACTTCGAAGCAACTCAAGCAACAGCAACCCATTGCACCAAAGTGCGAAGCCGATCCTTTCCCTCACGCCCCCAATCGAAAGCCGATAAGTCAAAACTCCCCGCATCTCCAGAGGGGCGTTAGGCCTGGAGGTTGGCCCGCTGGGCCGACACTTCGAAGCAACCCAAGCAACAGCAATCCATTGCGCCAAAGTGCGAAGCCGATCCTTTCCCTCACGACCCCAATCGAAAGCCGATAAGTCAAAACTCCCCGCATCTCCAGAGGGGCGTTAGGCCTGGAGGTTGGCCCGCTGGGCCGACACTTCGAAGCAACCCAAGCAACAGCAACCAATTGCGCCAAAGTGCGAAGCCGATCCTTTCCCTCACGACCCCAATCGAAAGCCGATAAGTCAAAACTCCCCGCATCCCCAGAGGGGCGTTAGGCCTGTAGGTGGAACAGCGTGTTCCACCAATCGAAGCGACGTCCGTTTCGGTCAGGTATAGAGCCAAAGAGCGGAGCGATCCGTTCTCCCGAGCAGGTCAAAACCGGGATAGAAGCCCTCTAGATCGAATCGGTACATCGCGTCGGAGTAGCTTCGGCTGGTTGAGCAAGCTGCTCAACCTACAGGCTTTACGAAGCTTGTGGGCTTACGGGAACCTCGTGCCGGTTGGCTCCGACGAGCTGCCGATCTTAGGGGAATGGATCCCCGACCCGAATCGGGTCGACCCATCGTAGAGCGTGATCCGGGAATTCCCGTATCCTAAGATGGGCGTCAGGCCTGTAGGTGGAACAGCTTGTTCCACCAATCGATATAGTGGACCCCGTTGTCTAGACCAAAAGGTGCCAAACTTAAGCTTCGGTGGCGTGGTACACCTCGGAGGGTTTCTGGTTGCCGAGCGATTGATGTGGCCGCTCGTTGTTGTAGTGTTCAAAGTACCTGTGAAGCCCATGGTACAGTTCCAGGCCGTTTTCGTAACTGTGCAGGTAGATGTGCTCGTATTTCACCGAACGCCACAATCGTTCGACAAACACGTTGTCCAGTGCGCGTCCCTTGCCGTCCATGCTGATCTGAACCTCTGCCTCCTGAAGGATTTCGGTGAATTTCGGGCTCGTGAATTGCGCGCCTTGATCGGTGTTGAATATCGAAGGTTTCTTGTTTTGCAGCGCGCGTCTCAGAACCTCGCGGCAAAAGGCTCCATCCAGCGTGTTGGAGATTTCCCAAGCCACCACGTACCGGCTGTACCAGTCGATAATCGCCGTCAGGTACATGTAGCCTCGCCGCATCGGCACATAGGTGATGTCGGTGCTCCAAACGTGGTTGGGATGGGTGATGGTCAGGTCCCGCAGCAAGTAAGGATACACGCGATGGGCCGGGTTGGCCGCGCTGGTGCGGGGCTTGGGATACACGGCCTCCAGGGCCATCAACCGCATGAGCCGTTGAATCCGTTTCCGGTTGACCGCATACCCTCGATCTCGCAGGAAGGCGGCCATGCGTCGGCTGCCGAAGTAGGGGAAATCCAGGTAAATACGATCGATCTCCGACATCAAGACCAGGTTTTCGGGCCTCTCGGGTCGCGGCTCGTAGTAGTACGAGGCTCGCGATAACCCAAGCAAGGCGCACTGCCGGCGAATGCTCAACCGGCGGTGATGGGGTTCGATACACAGCCGTTTCTCCTCAATGCAGGGATTCAGATTTTTTTTTGAGCCAGTCGAGCTCCACCTGGAGACGACCGATTTGTTCGTAAAGCTTGCCGATTTCCGGTGATTCGCCGGCGGGTTTTCGAGGAGCCTTCCCGCTCTCGAACACCTCCGGCAGGGACTCGATCACCTGCTTTTTCCAGCGGTTGATCAGGGTCGGGTGGACCCCGTACTGGGCTGACAGTTCCGAGACCGTTTTGATGCCGCGAATCGCTTCCAAAGCCACCCGGGACTTGAACTTGGGATCGTGATTGTTGCGCTTCCTAGCCAAAACTCGGTTTACCTCTCTCCGGCTCCGCAGTAGCTGTTGGCCGAGGGGGATATAAACGGACGAACGACCATGGTGTTAGGGTGGACCCCTGGCGCACCATGGACATCTTGATGGCGCAGCTTGCTGGGCCGTCAAGGTGTCCCCTGGGGTACGAGGGGTGGGCCCCAACACTATGGTGGAGCGCCCGCTTTATGCTCCCCCTTGGCTCTCTGCCCCGCTGTTTACCCGAGGTCCCACCTTAACGCTTTTGAAGCTTAGCTCCTGGTCTCGATTATGGGGTCCATTATACGAAGCGACACCGACTTCGAAAAAGTCCAGAGCCAAAGAGCGGAGCGATCCATTCTCCCGAGCAGGCCAAAGCCGGAATTGCGTCCCTCTCGAAAGGGTCCGTACATCTCATCCGAGTGACTTCGTTTGGTTGAGCAGGGCCGGTAAGGCAAGCTGCCATACCATTTTCACCCGTCCGATCACGGAGTACTGCATCTCCTAGCAATCGTTCTCAGAAAGGTAACCCGGCCAGATGAGACGATCTCAATACGTGAAAGCCAAGCGGAGTTGGATGTTGCGACCTTCCCGCATGAACTGGTGCGGTCCCGACCTGCGGATGTTGGCCTGGAAATACGCCTCGTCGAAAATGTTGTTGACCGCCAGAAAGTCTCCCTACCGGTCTGGCGGATATACCTCAGCTTGCTCTCTGCGAACTCGGGCGACTCTCTTGAAACTAAAGGGTACCTATAACCTGAGCTGGGTCTTGCCGGCGTCAAATCTTGATCAGGAAGGCAGGAATGATGGAAACCAGGAAAAGCAGGACCATAATATGTCACCAATGCCGATCCTTTCCCGGTTTCCAATCTTTATGAATTCCTGCTTAATTTTTGAAATATATGACCCATGGCCCTTCGCCAGAAACCAGGTAGGGTGTTTCTTTCTCGAAATCGAGCGGGTATGTCCGCCGGTGCGTGGCTCTTATGCAACAAACTCTGTAAAGACCGAAGATAAGGTTTAAAGTCTTTAAGGAAGCAAGTTCCGCTCGGAGCACCCGAATGCCGAGAGATTTGTCGTGCCCGGTAGGGGCATCAGGGGCGGTAAGCCCGCCGGATGAACTTGTCGAAATAATCCATGCGAGGAGTTCCAACCTAATTAATGTGCGTCGTGCATGCGGGAACTCCCGAGCGATTCGTTTCGGGCTCCGTGGTGGAAAAATGCCCCAGCCTCACAACCACCTAGAAACGAAGGCGATCCTACCCCCTACGAAATGACCACGTCGTTCACGGCCAGGAGCAAAGTGAACACGGCGCCTCGACCCAAGCCGTCGCTGCGACCGGTCAGCTCGCCGCCCAACTCCTTGGCCGCGTTGGCGCAGAAGTGCAGCCCAAACCCGTTGCCGCCTCGTTTGGTGGTGAACCCGTGGGAGAAGATCTTGGCCAGGTTGTCCTTGGAAATCCCCACGCCGTTGTCCACGACACGGATGCGGAGCCACCCCTCGTCCGGCGACGAAAGCTCGATCACGAGCCGTTTCTCCTCATCCGATTTGTGGGCCATCATCGCTTCGCGCCCGTTTTTGATCAAATTGATGAGGATGTGCATCAGCTTGACCTTGGAGGTCCGCAGGGGCTCGACGACCTGGTAGTCGCGCACGACGTGGATGCCGTTCTTTTTCAAGGAGGGCGTCTCCAAATTGAGGGCGTCGTCGATGACCTCGGCCAGATCGACCTCCTCGTAGAGCTCCACACCCTTGGCGTAGACCTGCTGGGTCATGATGATTTGTTTGATGATCTGGACCTTTTCCCGCATTTCCACCAAGGTCTCGGACAAATGGGTCAGCTCCGTTTCGTAGACTTCGCCGAAATCTATGAGGTACTTCATCAGGATCGGGCCCTTCTTCGATTGATGCAGGAACTGTTCGATGTGATCCAGGTTGGCTTCCAACAATTTCATGGCCTGCTGGTAGCCCTGGGCGTGGTTCTCGTTCAGTTCGCCGACCATTTGATCGACGGACACATTGAGGCTGTTCAGCACGTTGCCGATGTTGTGCACCACGCCGGTGGCGATCTCGGCCATACCGGCGGCGTGGGCGTTCTGCAGTGCGATGGCCTGGCTGGTTTCCAGTTCCCGGGTGCGGTCTTCGACCTTGGCTTCCAGGTTGCGGTTGATCTCCACCAATTGGCGCTGGGTGATCACCAACTCGGAGGTCATGGCGTTGAAGGCCTGCGCCAATCGTCCGATCTCGCCGCGTGCCCGAAAATTGACCTGGGGGTCTTCGATCTCGCCGATCGACTTGCCCAACTGGAGTTCGTGGCCGATGCTCGCAGCCTTGCGGGTGATGCGGTTGATCGGTCGCACGATGAACAGGAACTGGTAGGAAAAAGCGAGAATGAAGATGATCACGGCGATCAAGAAAATGTAGTTGAGGATGGTCATCTTGATTTGCCCGGCCACCTGGCCGTATTCGGCGAAAGGCTTGACGATGACCGCCTTCCAGTAGGCGCCAGGGATGTGGAACACGGACACCACGACCTTTTGGCCGAGCAGCAGATCGTCGTCGACTTCGACGGAATGGATCAGGCTGGTGTCGGGGAAGCGTTCGCGGTAGGGATCGAGCATCACGGCAGTGATCATTTGGGCGGCGTGGTCGTCCACCTGGTAGCTGCTGGCATCGATGGCTTCCACCAACTGTCGGGTGTAATAGGGGTTGGCCTGCGACAGGTCGATCAATTGCCGATTGAGTGCGTCCAGCTCGCGCGCCATGGGTCGGAAGCGGGGTTCCTGCTCGGCGAAACTGGTCACGGTGTGAAAGGCCTCGACCAGGTTCCCTTTACCGTCGCGAGAGTAGATTTTGGCGATCTCGGGTTTGGGAAAGGTGATGAATCGATTGTCGCGGTCCAATAAAAAGAGGTAGCCGCCGGTTTTTCCGGCCCATTGGGTGACCAGTTCGTGCAGGCCCTCGAGCTTGAGGTCTACCGTGGCCACACCCCTGAAGGCGCTTTCCGCATCGCGCATGGCCACCGTCACCGTCACCATCGGCTGGTAGGAGTAGGGGTCCATGTACGATCCGGACCAGAAGCTCCTGCCCTCCTCCACGATGTGCGGGATCACCACGTACCATTCCTCGTTGTGGTAACCGGGCGACGCCAAGAAGGAGGTGCGATACAGTTCGTCCGTGGTGAATCGGGATTCGTCGAACTCGGGGCCGGGCGCGTTGTACTCGTCGAAGAACACCAGTTGATTGCGCTCGTCGCGCCCCCAAAAAAAGCTCGCACGGCGAAGTTCGGGATCGAATACGTAGGGTTCGAACCACAGGCCACCGCCCGCCACGTCGAAATCGCCGTCGAAATCGAGCATGGGTCGAACGGTGTTGCGAATCAGGGCCTGTTCGTGGGGCAGCACCTCGCCCACGTTGGCCATGGTGCGCGTGAGGGCCTCGATCTTGTCCAGGCGGGCACTCATCTGGCTGACCACGTAGTTGCCGTTCTCTTCGATCAACTTGGCGGACTCGGCCATCACCAGCTTGGAGCCGACGGTATTCATGACGACGACAATGCCGGTAATGAGAGCCGTATCGAACAGCAGCATGCCCATAAGCACTTTAAAGGCAATGCTTTTATAAAAGGATACGCGCGTCTCGATGGGTTTCGAGTCGGGCCTTGGCTGCGGTAGAGCGGACATGGACATCGGCCTGATCACTCCGCACGATTGAATCACATCTGTTGGGGAGAATTTTGGGAGCGATCTTATTTTACCGTGGGTCCCAGTGGAAGGGAGGGTTTTTTGAACGTTACGTCAGAATTGTGGCGGCGGGGTATCTGAGGAGAGGTCGCCAAGTCGGTCGGGAGGATTGAAAACGAGCGATGCCCGTGACATTCAAGGGACCTGGAAGGCTTGGCGCGGGTTCCAAGAGATGAAGATCGAGTGGCGGCTGGAGGCGGGTGGCGATCCGGCATCGAAGGTCGAGTTCCTAGAGCGTCAGCCCTACCATGGATTGTCGGGTCGCCCACGCCCCTGCACCTGTCACCCGATCACATTGCACGAGGACATCCAAGAAATGTGCATGATCGACTGACTACCGCTCACGTCATCTTGGTTCGCGAGAAATATAAAACTGCGTAAACAACTCCGTTCTCAAAGGATCGCGGTCACTGGTAGGATCGTAGTACCAGTTGATATTGGGATCATGAAGAAACTCGAGTTCCTTTTCGAGGTTGAGATTCGTACTTTCGGTGTCATAAAGATCTTTGTCGTAACTGGGCCATTGGTTGGTTCCCGATTGCCAAAAAAAGTGACTGCTGTCGAAGAAATCCTTGAGAACGTCCGATGCATGTTGCCACTTTCGAATCATGATGTTGGCTTTTTCCCGGAAGTACCGATTGTATCGCTCGATCGGCAGCTCCGGAGGCGTTTTCCAGACGCCGGCCTCCTTCGCCTCGACATAGATCTGGTTCAACTGAACGATATCGATCACCGGATTATCACCCCAGTTTCGGAAGCTCTTGGTTACAGCTCTCAGGCCGGCTCGGATGGCCACGTAATCCTTGAGGCTCTTAAAACCCGAATGATACTTATATTCTTTGTTTCTTTCATTCCAAGTGGGTGGACTTCCGGTCGAGTGAAAGTCATACCTATCGAAATCATCCGTAACGGCGACTTCTCTTCGATCATCGTACACGTAGGTATCGAGCCAATCATCGTACCAAAGTATGGAGCCGATGGTGTCTTTCAACCTAAAATCTTGCTTTCTGTCCAAGAAGACACGGTCGACAGCGGACATCAACAGATTGAGTGCCAAGTTGAGAAATGACCCTAAATTGCTCAGTGGTACCGTATATTCTTTCTGTTTACCCAAAATAGTTTTATATCCACTCCAACCCCTGATATTGACTTGTCCAGCGAGAAGGTTGGTGTACAAACAGAAAGAATGAACGAACAAACGAAAGGTAACATTGGCTACAGGCAAACTTTTATTATTGTATAGGTTATAACACATTTCACGAGTCAAGGTCGTGGCCTGATCGAGCGCTTCGTCATATGAGTTCAACTTGGTGACCAGGGCCCTGTAGGCATCGCTCTCCGGGCTCAACGTAGCAAATTGGTCACGGTAATTGTAGACCAGGTCGGCCCATCTATCTCCGTAGAAAGTGCTGTACAAGCAATCGAGAATACTGATCATTTGTGATCTATAAGATAACAGAGCCTGCCTGATGTTATTTTTCTGAATGGCGTCCTGAATCTGGTCCTGCACATCGTTTCCATATTGCGACGAGATGGATGCAAAAATACTGAGCCCTGAAAATACACCTGCGACGGCGGTCAAGGGTGCGGCAAGGAAGGAAAAGGCTGCAGAGGCCACCGTGAAGATGGCCGAACCAAGACCGAACAAGGTACTGAGCGCTTCGGCATTCTGGGACCACTGAGGCTGATCCGGGGTGCTTCCACCAGAGGTAATCAACTGAAGCGTCGATTCCGGAATGACATCCGCATGGTCCTGCAGGGTCTGAATATTGGCTTGTACATCGAGCGTGACCGTTTCATCGGGAATGACCTGCCTTTGCCGAGAAACGGCGGGCGCACTCCGGGCACTGCTACCGTACCTTCCCCGGTTTTTTCGGCTGGGACAATCCATGCCACGACTTTGACTGGATCTTCGGTTTCGCGAGGGTTGCCCTTGGGGTTGTTGCGGTAGGAAATCGGCCACCCCCGCCTCGACGCATTCGGTAAGATCCAAAATGAGAGTCTTGTTCAAAAGCTGCCACTCGACTTCCACGAATAGGCCGTAATAGGCCAGCTTGATTTCTTCAAGCTCGTAATTGTCGGTAATCCAAGTGGTGAGCTCGAGACCGGTACCGGAATCGAATAACTTAACCCCCTGATCGGCCACCGACCCCTGGACCTCACGGATCCTGTTCATGCTGTCTTGATACATTTGATCATGACAAGAAATGTAGAAGCTCTTGGTAAGGCCGAGAATGAGGGAAGCCCTCGACTCGAGTGTGTCGTTGTCTTCAAAAGCGAAAGTACCATCCGAGATGCCTTGAGCGGATGCATGTAAGATGACCAATTCGGCAGAAGCGAATCGCGGCCATAAGGGCAGAAGTGATATTGGACTGTTATTCAGGGAAGATTGAACGATCGCTTCAATAATTTTCACTTGACTGTTCAATTTATAGAGAGGAGGAGTATTCCCTACGGACCCGGTCAAGAAATCTTTTAGATCTTTCTCGAGAGTTCGAAGTTCATCGTTGAAGGTGGCAACAGTTATTCGGTCGTGTTCATGGTTGTCCGAATAACCCATTAAGTAGCCCCAACCTTTTCCACATAGCCAGGAAATGATTTTCAAATCATTGACGATCCCCGTACGCACATCATACTTTTCCAAAAAATCGACGAAAGGTCGTAGAGCCTTGACAATGGTGATTGCCATACAACTTCTCCCAAAAAATTTGATTTAATCCCTAGACAACGGTGATCCCCCCGCGAAGAACTCGATACGTGCGCTTCTTTCGACAAATGGAGAACAAGCGTCGTCTCTTTCCTCATGTGGGCAATAGGCATCCACTAGGCATGGTGCCCTGGCGATGCTGCCGATAAAAAATGAAACAAAATGCACCCGCACCGTTTCATCCAATCGAAGATTTCTGGATCAAAACAACCCCACACGAATGTCGTAGGCGAGTCAGTTTGATTCGAACGCCACTCTCGAAAAGACGACAAGCCTTATCCCTCAAATTCGGGGATCGATTGGTGACGACGACGCACCATCGGATCGAACCGTCTTATCGGTCCTCACACATAGGACAGGACCCTGTCGGCATCGCTTCCCTTGGAAAGCGGGATTACAATATCTGGACGAAATTCAGTGCCGGACATGAACCATGCAAAGCACATTTTGGAGCAAGGTTCCCCTAACCTCTTGAATTCTGGGGCGGTGAAACAAATGAACCTTGTCGTCGAGCCACCACCAGGGCATCAAAAGGCCTCAATCACAGGAGATGGCTAGCCGCCAGCCAGGCCGGCTCCATTCATTCTGGGTTGCGGACCAACCTCATACCAAGCAGCCAGCGAATTTCTCGAAGGGGAAGGAAGTTCAACCTTCCAGCACGGGACCGGAACAATCTCGCTCGGGGCCGGCGAGGCAGAAGCTCTCCAAATGCTGAAAGCACCGTGTCAGCGCCTCACCCGTGTCCGAACCCAAGAGTGACGTGGTTCCCGACATCGCCAGGGCCATGGCCTCCAACAAGGACGCCAGTTTGGTCGCGCGCTCCGGTGGCTGGCGAAACAACTCACCGACCAACGCCGCGTTCAGGTTCACGATCACGTAGACCGGACGGTCCTCGGGAAGCGTGTCCGTAAACAACTTGACCATGTTCAACAGCGACGTGCCGATTCGCGCATCTACCTGATCCGCTTCCAGCCGTCTCTTCAATGCCGCATCTCGGTTGGGCACCATCATCAAGGGGATGGCACTGGACGCCAACCTCGTGGCCCTCACCCGAAAGCCCGGCCGACCGAAACACGTCTCCAGGTGCGCCCGTTGCGCCCCAGAGATCTCGACCTCGGGGAACAAGACATCGAGGCTTGGATGGGACCCCAGGATCAAAATGGCGTCGCCACGGTCCTCGCAGTACTTCCGAGCGAACGCGTAAGCGCCGTAACGCGAGCCGCATACAACCGGAATCCCCTGGCTGCGGTACAACATGGTTTCCGGCTCGGGTTCGTCACCCAAACTGACCAGCACCTTTCCCAGACTCGACCCGCAAATGTCCGGCATGACCATGTCGCCTTCCGTGGTCGGCACTTTGAGCTGATTCGCCAAGAGATCGAAGAGCTCGCGGTCGCATACCGCGGCCCCCAACAGAGCCTCATTGTGACGCCGCAAAATTCGTCGCCAGATGACGGGTCTGCGCCTGGCAAGCCGCAACAACCCTGCGATCAAGACGTCGCGAATGACTTCGGCCAGGCGAGCATAGCCCGCATCCTTCTGCAATGACTCCCTGCTTGCCGTGGGCACCAATCGAGACGTCTCGATCGCTCCCGAAACGAACCCTGCCCACAAGGGCAACAAATCACGCTCGTTCTCGCAGACCAACATTCCCCGAACGTACACTTGCATGCTTCGCAAATCGCTGGTCGCATACGTGTTCCGATCCTGAATCCACAGCAACCCATGGAGATCCCATTCGGGAACCACGACCGGAATGGTACAGATCGGCGGCGACCCTTCCTCCAGACGGCCGACAAATTGGAGGTTGCGCATTTCGGAGGAATGCTCGTCCACGGGCTGGCCGGTGCGCCAAGGCGGTGGCTCGTCGTTGACCCGCGTCTCCCCTAAAAAAAGGGGAACCGGCAGCAAGGAGGCATATTTTCGCAACAAATTCAAAACACCCAAAAACGTGTAAGCCTGAGCGAACTCCGGTTTCACATGAACCACGATTTTGGTTCCAACCGCCCGAGGATCCGTTTCTTCGAGCGCGTACTGTCGCCCATTCCGGCTGGAAAAATACCAACCGCGATGGGGCTCCTGATACGAGGTGGTCCAAACCTCGACCTTCCGACCCACGAAAAAAGAGCTGAAGAAGCCAAGTCCGAATGCACCGATCAAAGACCCGTCGGGAGAGGTCGTTGCCAACCTTCGGGAATAACCCGCCCCCATCGTGGCCAGGTAAGCCTTGATTTCCTCGGCGGTCATGCCCGCTCCGTCGTCCTCGACGCTCAGGGTCCCGTTGTCGGGATCGACCGCCACCCGCACAGCCGGATCCCTGGGAGCATCCGACTCGAGGCGCCGACGAACCAACGCATCGTGCGCATTCTGAACGAGCTCTCGGACCATGACGTGGGGTGTCGAGTAGAGGTGTTCGCTCAGTACGTCGACCAAGCCTTCGAAGTCGACTCGAGCGCAATGAAATTCGGAAAAACGCGGGTTCATGTACCCCCCTTGCACGAGTCCCGTTCGAATGACTCGACCCAGTTCAATTGGTAACGCACGGCCAGGCGGTGCCAGTGCGCTACCAAATCGACGAGGTTCAATGCCCAAGCCAATTGGGGCCACATCAACGGATGCGCGTAGGTCGCGGTCGCCCGGAGGAGGCGTTTGTGGAAAGCACGCCACGGCGCTTCGGGCAAGATGGCGAAGCGCCCATAAAGCGCCGGCAGCTCCTCGCAGGTCTGGGGATGGAAGCAGGTCTCACTCGAAGCATCCTCGTCTCGAGCCAGGGCGCCTCCCGCATCCACCACGATTCGCTCCAGTTCGGCCAGGGCCTGATTTCCCGGGTCGACCCCGAAAATGGGAAACGTGGGTACCGAGCGGGTAGCAGGCACCGATTCGACACCAAACACAGCGTCGTGGGCGGCATGCCCTCCCCTGTCCGAAGTGAACCGGAGCGGTTTGACAAGCACTTCATCGCCAAAGTTCAGTCCCGAGCTCGGCGGCGCCAGTTCGCAAACCAGCGCGGTCACCATGCCGGTCCGCCTCGCCGCAAGCTCGAACGCCCCGCCCTGTTCGCCGGTTCCACGAATTCTGACTGTCTCCGTAGGCCGTTCTTCACACGCGAACCCGCTTTCCCGAAGAAAGGTCTCGAATTTCTTGGCATCGAGCGCGTTGCCGACCTGGGCGGCCACCAATGCCCCTTCCCATGCCCATTCCGCAGAGCGATCGTCGGCAGCCTCGAGATCCGCAAGGCAACCAAACGCGGCATCGTATTGGCCGCACTTGCGGTACACCGCCGCCCGCATCAGGAGACTCTCGACGTAACGGGCGTGCCCGGAGGGGATTCGTTTCAAATGGGCGAGCGTTCGTTCCCAGGCGCACTCGCGCCAAGCCAGGTTCGCCAAAAACCAGTGGGCGGTGGCCCGATGGTGATCGGAAACATCATCTTCGACTCGTTTCTCACACGCTTCGCGAAGCCGGTCGTCGTGGCCGGAACGAAAGAGATGGTCACCAAGCAAGGAAAAGAGATGCCCATCCTCCGGAAATCTGTGGACCATCCGTGCCAACCAATCTCCTAACTCGGCCTGGTAGCCCAGTTCACCGAACAGGGACACGAGACGCGTTTGGAGCCGAACATCTCCGGGAGACGACTCGAGTACGTGCAGGAGCCTATCGCAAACCGCCTCCGGATCCGATGATGTCGGACCATCGCCCTGCACAACCCATTTCGGGAAGTGAAGGTTTGCCTTTTGCGCTTCGATTCGCAATCGAAGGTCCGCCAAACGAGAAGGTGCATCCAAAGGGCGAACCAGCCGCGGAAGAATGGAAGCGAAGGCCTCGGAAGCCAGTTCGGCCATGTACGGCAGCCCCGCCTGAAGCGCCAACTCCGCGTAATAGGCCGCGCCTTCCAAAGCGTACCGCAGGGCGCCCAAGTCCAGGAGCCGGCGAAAACCCTGCAGAAAGTCTCGTCGCGTCGAGGTCGCGTTGGCTACGCCCCCATGCCGAACGAGAAGATAGCGCACTTCCATCCACGTTGGATAGAGTTCGACCAGGGACGCAATTCGGCAAAATTCCGGCAGGACTTCAGATGCGGTCTCCACCCGATCGAGGCCGACGAGACACCGGGCACGGCGGATTTCTTTTGCGATGGAAAACCAAGCGTCAGGTTCGGATGCCTCATGGGCCTCGTTCAGTTGCCAGGCTTCACGGAAGCGACCCAAGGCAACCATGTTCCAAAACGTGTCGATGGCGAATGTCGGGGCTCCGCTTCCCTGGCCATTCGACGCAGCGAGTGCTTCCAAACGGGAAAGCTCACTTTGGGCCAACGCCACCTGACCCGCATCGCGCAACGCCGAGATCAGCTCGGATCCGATGCAGGTGAAGCAGGGCCACGAAGCGTCGATTCGCGCCAATGCCTCGGCCGCCACGCGAGCCCGGTCGGGGGCAAATCCCAAATGATCGCGAATATCGTAGGCCCAACAGACATCCTGAACCACACAGATGGCCTGGGGGCAATCCCGGGTTTCCTCGCGGTGTGCGAACTCCATCAAGCGAATGACCTCAGTCATGTGTTCGGCGACATTGAACTGCCGAATGACGACCCCCTGCATCAGCCAATGGCGAAAGTAGAGCTCGAGCCAGGGGTTCTTTTCCTGACGGGCCAACAAAATCGCCTCGGACAGGGTCTGCCGTACCCGGTCGATCTGGTTGGCCCGAACCCATTGGGGTACGGCAAAGATCAAATTGGCCAACCGATGTGCGCCTCGCCTGCGCAACACTTCTTCTTCGTTTCTCAACCAGGCCCAAATATCCATGGTCTCATCCCACCGAGAGTTTCAAGGCCGGAAACACCGAGCCTCATTCAGCGGAAACACCGCAATCGTCCTCCAACCATGAGGCACGCGAGCAGGGCGGAACATCCGAGGCAGCCGGGTGTAAAGAACGACAAACGTCTTCTCACAACAAGAATCGATAAAAGCTCACACACAGGCCATTCCCGATGGGCACGGAAACCGAGCCTTCCAGCCTGCATTTCGAGGGGGAATGGATCGGCCAGCGCGGGGTTCGTCTCGCCGAGGTTCACCGGCGTCCTATCCGTGAAATTCTCCCCAACCCGTTTTACTTCAATATTTTACCCGGATTGCGTTCACCGAACCCAAGGCGAGAATGGCAAGATGAAAAAATTCAAAAAAAGGAAGCGACTAGGGAAATCTAGCAAAAATCCGTGGATCCTGCCAGACCTCCTAATAAAAATTGCCGATCCCGATCCCCAGAGACTTTCCCGTTAGGATCTCAGGTTCTTTCCTAACGGAACGAGCGGGTGCCCATCCGGAACGGAGTCACGGAAGGAGCCAAGTTGGTTCGCCTGGATGGGCAAGGTATCGAGTTCCAGGCGCCAAGTCCCAACAAGCTACTCAATCACAGTTAATTAGCTGACACCGAATCCCTAGCCGCCGATGCCGGACTGCATTGCGAACCTGGCGATTGCGAGGGTCTTTCCCAAAAAATCGCTGCTTCCGGATGGGCCCAAGCACCCGGGAAAGTGCCGCGATAGGCGCTGAATCACCCATGGTGCGCGGGCCTTCCAAACGCATTTCCCCAATTGAAATGTAGGTCACTTTTTTGGTGGACAGCCTCATTAGAATTCCCTAAGATGAAGAAAATTCACACTGATACGGATTAATTTCAATAATTATCATTCAGTTTTTTCTCCTCTTTTTCTCTACTTTCAGCGCTCAAGCTCTTTTCAAAATGAATAGGTCTTCGAACACCAGACGCAATGCTTCACATATAGAGAACGCATTTTTTCACTTTTTCCTTTATTTTCTCATTTGTTTGTTTTAAAAAGATCTACTCTTCCATAAGCCCAGCTCGTTTTTCCGCCAATAATCCAAAAAGTCACACTCGCAAGCCTAGATAGGTCTCGCTCCGTCCAGAGCCGACCCTTGGGGGAAGTCACGCCATTTTGTGCCTTCCAAGTGGCTTTATGGCTCCATGGCTGTACAGCTCGGTCACTCTCCCCGCGACATCCTTCAGGGCCTTCGGTTCCGGTTCGCCCAGAAATCCATGTCTCGCTTTGGTTCAACTCCGCGCCAGGAAAAGGCAAAGATGCGGCTTGACCAACATCCAACATGGGCGAGCGAGCACCGATTGACTCTGGCTGTCGTGCGCTTGCCCATCAACGCCTTCCCGATCGACGGGCCTCCATCCGATGTCCCATCCAACACCGTCACAGCCCGCCCGTACCAACCGCCCCCCCCTCCCCCGGGGAAGAGACATCTCCGTCAACGTGGCCTTATCGGTTGGTCAACTTCAACAATTCTAGGAGATTAGAAAAAATGAAAAAGAGTTTCGGATGTGAATTCGTTCACAATTCGATCCGCCCCGCGTCTACTGAGTACAATCCCCAATTCGAGCATCGCAAAGCATCCCCCGACCCTTCACCCGAGAAAGAGGATTTCGAGGAATTCTGGAACTATTGGCAGGAACACGAACAGAAACTGTTCAATAGATGCCTGTATTTATCCGGAGGAAATCGACACGATGCAGAAGACGCTTTGTCGGACTGTATGATCAAGGCGTACAACTATGCATCGAATGCCACAAACAAAATCAAGAACAAGAAGGCTTGGCTCATGCAGGTCATCCACAATCATTTCATCGATCTATATCGCAAACGAAAATCAGTGCAATTCGCCGACGAGTCATCCAACACCTTGGTGGAAACCTCGGATACCCTGGCACTGGCTCCCAACCAGGAATGTCACATGGTCCACCAAGAGAAACTTGTTCAAGTATTGAAAAGTGCCGATGAACTTCCCAAAAAGTTGAAACAGACCTTTTACATGCACTTCATTCAGGACCTTTCCTATAAAAGCATGGCAAACCAAGGTGGTATTACGGTACCCAATGCCCGAAAACGCGTTCAACTCGTTCGTGAACGATTGAGAAAGAAACTGGAAACCGGCAATGGGAGTTGAGGGTTTCCCCAATCTTCGCCTCCCCGTTCCCCCCGTCGAGTCGACATGACAGCCAACCACGAACCCGGGCTGAGCCAACACGCATTCCCCAACAGACAAGGCCTCCCGGGTTTCATGACCCGCCCCGCAAACGCAACTGGGACGAATGGCCGCGTTTTGAGGGTACTTTGGCAAAGTCCCACATAACCCCCAACAAACGTTCGTCAACTTTATCGGAGCGCGCCGCCAACCCACCGTCTTCATTCATGTATAATGCTCAACATGTTTAATATATTGAATCATTTTCAAATGTTATATTATTGTTTTAATACAAACCATTCAAATATCGCTTACATCCAGAACATTCTCCATAGAAAACCATTGCCACAACATCGACATATCATAAAAAACCATATTTTCTATAAAATCTTATTGACGACCGCCTTAACTTATGTACTTTTATATAACACTCGTACCGAGTCCCCTCGCCCTAGATCTGTTTTAACTGGAGATACAAGTGGAGCTGAAGCACAACTATGCGGTCCATCTGGATGTCACCAAAAAGATCTTATCCAAGAGAGGCTTTTCATTCGTCAAGGAGCTCGATCCGGAATCGGGATTGTTCCTACGCTGGCCGAGTCCGGAAGAGTGGAATGCGGCCTCGGTTTCCATCGCACCCATCGCAGAAAGCGATTTTGACAAACACAACTTATCCGAAATCCTGGAACCACTGGAGCACATCCTCGACCTGACCCTCAAGAATCTCAAGATCATGAGCATCCATAACGTAACCAACCTTTTAGAAAAATCAGAACATTTAAAGTGCATGATCCTCAATCCCACCCAAGGCCATTTGAAAGACACCTTCCAATTCTTTGATCGATGGTTCTGTGCTCATTTAACCATATTTAAGATCCTTCATACTCTCGAAGAGGAAACTCATCCATACCGGTATGATGTTTTGTGGCAGGATGCGATCCAATACCTGATTACCCTCAGATGGCACTTGTACGAAACTCGCTTCAAATCGATCGGCGTACGGTTTTCCGATCGATCCCATTCCAATTTATGTATTGTCGATCATTCCTCGGGCAAGGAGCTGACACAAACGGTACCGTTTGAATCCCACAATGCGCGAATTCTCGACATCAAGGAAAAAATCGCCCACATTCTGGCGGAAGACTATATCGATGCAACCGGCGTTCAACCACGGCTCCGGTGGTTATTGGAAAGTGCCGACATCAAGCACACGCCGTCCCGAAACGAAGCGACACTTTCTCCGATCCATAGGCCCCACCTTTGGCATGTCACGGACAATCCAAAGGAATTTACATTATCGGGCATGGAACGGAAGTTATTATCGTCCTACGCCTTGGAGAGTTATTTATTTTTTAAGGGATTTGGGGGCGCTCGCTTCGCCAACGTTCAGGAAAACCACTTGGGAAAGCGGATCAACAGGCACATCGCCTCACTGTACCGGAGCCTGCCGGTTCCACCGGCCAAATATCTGGATAAAGGCTCTCACCTGTTCACCAGGTGGCCAGACGAACGCCTCCGATGGAAGTCCCACCAAAGAAAATGCGACGCGAGTCTCGAGCGATTCGAGTCGACCCCGACGAACAGCGATCTCGATCGGCGATTGAACCGAGCCGGCAGAGCCTTCGACGTCTACCTGACCTGCCATCGCAGGAAGGCCGCGAAGTCACAACCCCTTTCGGACACCGTGCCCCTGTTTCGCTCGATCCTGGCGGAAGCCGAGAACCTGCAACACAGCTTCTTCCGAACCAATCACATCTCCCAACTGGCGCTGTTCCAAAAACTCTTCCTATTCGTGCTGGCCGTGTACGCCACGGGAACCCTCACCAACCACAGTCATTTGAACTTTCCGAGATTCTGCAAAACGCGCCTTTGGCATTTCTTGACGGATACCTGGTGTTATTTGGCGAACATGATGAGCATTTTGTTCACCGATCGAAAGCGTGAATTCCATGTCCGAAGCCATATTCAAGCGGACAGCATCATTCAATTGATCTTCGATCGCCGCTATTTCAATTGGAATGTGGCCTCGGAAGTCGCCAATCGGGAAGGGACGCATCATTCAGACCATTTCGGTCAATTCCAGAATCTGCTTCGAGGCATCGCCGGCCTGCGCGCCATAACCTGCACCTTGAACAAAGGAATCATGGATACCGTCGAGCCGGTTTTCAAATTGGCCATGGGTTTGGGGTGGCGCCCACCCTGCGACATGACGGTCTGGGAGTACTTCACCCAGTCGTTTACGCCGCGAGTCATCGAAAAGATGATCCTGCCGGCGGCCAGGAGTGTGTTGATCACTTCGGATCGAACCAGCGAGGTCCATATCGACAATCTGTCCATCGATATGGATGCTTTTCGACGCATCATCGAAAATCCCACCTCGTTTCACGATCCCTATGCAAACAAGACCTGGCTGGATCCCGACTTTTCCATGCGCCCAAGTGGGTAACCAACGAAGAGAGGTCCTCGGTCGCATCGCGGTCGAGGCCCGATCCGCGATTCGTCCCGGCAGGAACTGCTCGCCCGGCACCGAGGTTCGACCCCGGTCTCGGACCATGGACAGGGAACCGCGACACGCCCAAGCGGTCGACCCAGGTCGCCTCGTCTCGGGAAAAATCCCAAGTCCGACAAAGGTTTCGGAGGCGATAAAGGGGTCGTGGGGATGGCGCCACCCATTCGGGGAAGACAGGGAACCCAAGGATGGGTTCCCTGTTTCGACCCGCACCGAGGGGTTCGCATTCCCAGGGTTCGATCGAACCGAGCGACAGTTCCTGCCATGCCGGATTGCGTCACGCGAGGAACCATTTCGATGGGCCCACGGCGCACAAACCAACACCGAAGGCGCGACGAACCGTTCCATCGCATGCGAATCACCCCCGAAGGAATCGATCCGATCGCGGGATCGACTCCCCCCAAAAGGAAGCGACCCTCCAATGCGTGCTGTCAATAAGACGCCTGAGAGGATCCTGTGTGAATACCTGGGGTGCCACCGCCCACCTGCCCAAACGAGACCCACCGGAGCGCCGTGCTCGAGGGCACCGGAAAGCGAAAAAGTGCCGGCGGGGACCCACGAAGAGAGAACACAGCCGCAACCTCCACCGGATGATCGAGCCGCAATCCTTGTCCCACACTTACTTCGTTCCAAATCGCCGGTCATCGCGGAAATTGATGCATCACAATCGCGGGAGCCCTTCGTCCCATTGGGTGAAACGGGCTGTAACATGAGCAGGTCGGAAGTAGGTCACGGAACCGACTTCCGACCTCTTTTTCCCAACGCGAGAGACACAGTGCGTTTCGTTTGGCATGAGACGAACTCTACATAGTGCCCATCCAGAAACGGAAAGGCTGCCAGCCCTGGGTGGTTTGACTGGATGGGCACGCGATCAGGTATCAGGCGTCAGGTTTCAGCAAGATACTTGTTCGAAGGTAATTAGCTGAAACCTGATACCTGAAGGCTGATAGCAGCTTGCATTGGAAACCCGACCGATTCAGAGGATCCCTAACAAAAACACCCTGTTTCTGGATGGGCACTACATAGTAACGATTCCTTCCACGCTGCCCGCCAAGGTCTTTTCAAGAAAGCCAGCGGTCATCGCCGACCGGAGTGGAGATCGACCTCAACGGTTTCACGTCCAGCTTGGTTCCCGAGGCAAGCCTGCCGCAGGTTCCTCAGGGCAGCGGTTATCCCCGATAGATCAAAACAGTATTCCTGAACCATGCCCTAAACCCACTATGCAACATCAGATCAGTGAGGCCGAAAGCCATGGCGCGTTACAGAGGCAAAATCCGTTGGATCAAATTCCGCGTCAAGAGGCGCAGCGCGGGACGCAGTAGACGCATTCTCCATCAGCGAATCGCGATTTTGGGATCGAATCGCCTGATTATCCGGCGGCGCTGGATCTCGGCTCGCCCATCAGGCGGAAATGCTCCGACCAACCAGGCGAAGGATCGAGACAAACCCCTGCTTTGCAAGATCGTCCCTCCCCTGATCAAGCGAATTTCTCAGCGGCTCCCCGACGAGCGAATGGCGGGATTGCGGGCGGAAGAATTCGTCTGGCCAAAGGGAGAAGTCCTGACCTACGTGTTCCTGAAGGACGGGAAATGGGGCACCTCGGACAAGGAACAAATGAAGCAGGTCGAAAAGGCGATGAACGAATGGAAGACCCGAACCGGAATGGATCTGGATTTCCAACCCATCGGCGATCAAGAAGATTCCTTGCTGCGCATCGGGTTTTGCCGAACGGATGGATCTTGGTCGTACGTAGGCACGGAGAATCGAAAGGTCTCGAAAAGCATGCCGACGATGAATTTCGGCTGGGATTTGACGACTCGATCGGGATACGGAACGGCATTACATGAGCTCGGACATGCGCTGGGACTATTTCACGCACACCAAAACCCCAGGGGCGGAATCAAGTGGAACGAAGCCGCGGTTTACGAAGACTTGGGCAATCCACCCAACAATTGGGACAAAGAAACGACATACAACAATATTATCCATAAAAATCCGCCGGGATATTATTACGGAGACGATTGGAACCCCAAGTCCATCATGGAATACGCTTTCGACCCGACCTTGATCTCGGCACCTTCTCCCTACGATGAGTGTGGCATCGATGAACCCTTGCAACTGGACCAGGGGGATATCGAAGTGATCAAGAAACTATATGGGGACAAAGCCAGTCATGCCACGAGCACCTTACACCACGATCGATGGGTTCGGCTCGATGCCGATCTCCGCCAGCAGGATTTTGTCTTGGAGCCCGGCCCATCGGGGTTGTACACGATCGAGACATCGGGTAACGCCGATACGCACCTGGACCTCTACGTCCAATTTCCCGGTCTTCCGCACAAGCCGCAACTCCATGTCGCTCGAGACGAAGATACCGGCGAATCGCGAAACGCCAGGATCACGATCAACATGTTGCGTCCCTTGACATACCTACTCAAGGTGCGCAGCGTCTGGCAGGCCTGTTCGGGCGAATCCACCGTGCGTTTTCGATGGGCGGGCGCCACCAAGGAGGGGCCTGGGCGAGGTAGGGGGCACAGGGGAACGCACCGGCCGTACCACTACTTCCCCTTCTGAACGGGACAGGGTCAGGTCCGGAACGGCACCTGTCGGCAAGCGCCCCCGAGCCCGACATTTCCGATCCATGCCGGCAGCGAAGCCGAAGTCGATCACCCAACCGAACACCACCGATTCCACCTCTCCAAAGGAGTCCCTCCTTCGGCTTCCGGCCGTGCCAGCAATGTAACGCCGACACGGCCGGAAGCCATTTTTTCCTTCAGGAGCCGTTGTGCTGCGGGCATGGAGCCCAAGCGGGCATGAACGACGCGAAAAACGACTTCAAAGACGCCCAGGCGCGGCCGGGCGCGTGGCCAGGGTCGCCGTAACCCACCCTCGCGTTTCGACGCATCGATCCCACGACATCGACCGGCAGGTGGTCGCCGTTCGAAATGCCCGTCGGCGGCGGCCCAGGCCAAACGCTGTCGCTCCCGTCTTCCGTTCGACACGGGCCTGAGCGGTCATCACAGATGAGGTTTTGCATGAACAAGGGTTTTTATTTTCTCGGCCGTGGACCCAATACCCCACCGAAACGCCGAACCTTTTTCGGCCGGGCTCCGCGCGTCTATGGCATTCCGATTTCCGACTGGGAACAAGTCGGTTCCGGCAACCTCCAATCGCCCATCGATCTTGGCAAGAAGCACAAAGGAGCGTTCGGGAGGATCTCGTTCCGCTACGGTCCGGTCCCCTTGCATCCGGCTCGCCTGACCGATCGATCACTGGAAATTCCCGTCGCTTCCGCACACCCGCCGATCGGCATGTTTCTGATGGGCGATTTTTTCGAATTGGACCGGCTTCAGTTCCACACCCCGAGCGAACACAAGATCGCGAACAAACGGTTCGCCATGAGCGCTCACCTGGTCCATCACCGGCACCAATTGACAGCGGTCGTGGGCGTGCTCTTCCAGGTGGACAAATTCAATCCCGGCTTCGAACGCATTCTCGATTCCGCCTTGGGCAATCCATGCGACCCAACGGGGACGCAGCCGGACCCGGTCGACTTGACGCATTTCATTCCCGACAAGGGAAGTTACTATCGCTATCTGGGATCCCTGACCACGGCACCACATACCGAAGGCGTGATTTGGACGGTTTTCGATACCCCCTTGGACATCGCCGATTTTCAGTACCGCCGGCTGCTCGGTTCGATGAAGTCCAACGCACGACCGATTCAACCGACGAACGACCGCACGATCAAATATTTCCTGCGCCATTGAGCCTGGCCGGGATTCTGTCGAGCCGCGCATCCTCCGAAACGGACCGGACCGGGCCCCAATGGCACGAGGCCCTGGTCCCACCGGGTTCTGGCCGCGATTCTTCACTCACAAGGATCCATCCGCTTCGTCTTAAATCTAGACGGAACGAGGCTGAGACCCCTTCCGCCACAGTTCCGAAAACCGCGGTGGCGGTCGTCTTCGCACTCCCGATCGACTCGACGGGCCCAGAGAAGGCGTTCCTCGACGCCGGCCCCCGCGAACCCCGAAACTCCGATCCGATTGACCCGCGAACCCACCTGGAGGACCCAAGCATGAGACAAAAAAAATGGATTTCCCCTGCCGGTCAACAAGGGAAAAGCAGAAACAAACCCGGTTTCACCGACAAGGAAGATCCCTACTATCAAGTCATCCAAAATTACTTGCCGGATCAGGATGCCCAGAATCCGGACATCAAGGTCAATATTTTCAACATTCGGCACCAAATGATCTACGTGCTCGACCTGCCCGGTGTCAAAAAACGCGACATCCGCATTCGACCCGACAAGAGTGCGTTCACCGTTTGGTTCTCGCGGGAAAAGCCGCGCAATTTCGAGCCGGAATACCGCGAATCCTATTTTGGCAGCGCGAATCGAACGTTCTCGTGTCCGACGAATTTGGATTGGAAAAAAGCGGATATCGATTTTCAAGACGGTGTCCTCACGCTTACGGTTCCCTTCGAGGGATCGCTGGTTCCGACCGACGCCCATGGTGTTCTGGACCTCTCCTGAGGCGCGATCACCCCAGATGGCGCAGCCACCGCCACCCACTTCGAACAGGTTCCCGCCACCGCGGGCCGCCCCGCACGATGTCCTCGAGTAGATTCCTGCCCTAAACCCACTCGAAATAGAAAGGTTGACACATGAGCCATCTCGAGAATTCGGTCATACCCTCGCCATCGCCATCACGATTCGCCCAATCTCTGTGCATGGACCTGAAACAGGCAGAAACACCCACCTTGGGTTTCCGATCCAAAGACCACCTGTCCCCCACCTGGCGGGAAGACGCGCCGCGCATGATCGCGAATTTGGTGGAAGAATTTGCGGCAATCTACGAGCACATTCTCGATCTCCGCTGCGGCGACGGCCTGCTGGGCGCGGAACTTCACCGGCGAGGCTTCCATCGGATCACCGGGCTCCACGACGACGAGCCCGAACTGCGTCTGGCACAGGCCAGGAACCACTACCAAAACCTAGTGCACTCCAAGCTCAAGGCGCCGCTCCCCTTTCTTCCGCTCTCTTTCGACATCGTCACCTATACCCACCTCGATCAGGGCCGATTCTACAAATCGCTGCTGTCCCACATCTGCCGGCTCATTCGGCCCGGCGGTCACCTGATCCTGACCCTGACCGAGGCGGTGTATCAATACGCACCGTTCCAAAACTTCATCAAGGAGCTCCTGCTCGGCGGGAATTGGACCTGGGCCTTCATTTCCGTACCGCATCCGTACCGATCGGGTCCGGAACGAGCGCGCGACGCCTTGGTGGCTCGATACCTGGTTTTCGAAATCCTCGACCATTCCGGCATGTCCAAAAAGGGACGCACCCTATGAAGGGAGCACGGGATGTCGAACCACCGCGACGCGTGCGAGGACAAAGCAGAAATCAATTCTCGACCCGAACCGACGGGATCGTTCGACGCCTTCGACTCGGGTCGACCATGGGGGAGTAATCGATGCAACAAGGTGAAGATCGACCCAGTGTCATCCGACATGCCACGATCGAATTGGAGGTCCACTTTCCCAGTGAACGCGGAGAAGTGTGGAACACGTTGACCAACCACATGCCTCGCTGGATCCCCAAAACTTACTATAGCCTGCCCACCTCCAAACGCATGGTGTTCGAGAGAAAGATCGGCGGGAATGTCTACGAAGCAGGTGACCATGGCAGTGGCTTGGTGTGGTTCCAAATCACCGCGATGATCCCCGACACCCACATCGCCTTCAAAGGCTATCTCTTCCCTGCCTGGGGAGGGCCCGGTGTTTCGTTCCTCACCTTCGACCTCTCCCAAACGACGTCCGGTTGCAAACTGCTGTTGACGGACCAAGCCATCGGCGTCATCACCGCCGATACCGAAAACACTTGGAGAAATGGATGGAAGGATCTCATCACCAACCACCTGTATCCCTACCTGATCAATTTCTACAATCGTGTGGAGTTGAAATGAGCCAGTGGTCACCGCGAAACTTCGTCTCGTTGCGACCCGCACGTGCATCTCGACCCCTCGCGTCTCGAAGGAGCCCTCGTCGTGCCGGCCGCTGCCGGGATCCACGGACCCCGCATCCGGATCCGTAACATCCCGCAAGGGACACCGCCGAGAATCGAAGGCGGGTCGACCCGCTCACGAGGCCTCTCGCCCACCCAACGGCACCGTTCCACCAACATCCAACCCCACAGGTTCACGCGTCCAGGAGGACTTCCATGATCGCCGCCACCCCCGTGTCTCTCGAAGCCGTCGCCAATCTCAACGACGAGGTGATCGGCCGCGCGCCCTCCCTCGCCATGGGCAATCTTTACGTCGCCACCTCGCATGCGATGGCGCTTTCGGCCGAGAACACGGCCTTCATGATGGCCCAGAACAAAATCACGGCATCGGCCGTGACGTCCGCAGGTGCCGCGATCATTCTCGCAGCCGTGGCGAGCGCCATCATATAGGAACCCCTGAATCGCGGAAGCCAGGAAAGGACGGGGCAACCATGGCCTCGCTTTTCCTGGTTCCGATTTTCCCGGATTCCCGATGAAGATTCGTCGGCGGCAAGACCCATCGCGGGTTGAATGCACCACTTCGCTTGAAGAGAGCCACGGACCAACGGGCATACCCGGCTCGTTTCGAGAAAGAAACAACGCGAAGCGAACCGTTTTGGAGAACCCGCCGCGGCGCGCGATCCCGCTGGTTAGGAAACCTTCGAGCGAGGCGTGCTCGGTGATTCGACGTGACGCAGGCTTCCGTCTTTCTCGATGGCGAGTGTTTCGACGGTCACGCGCATGCAACCAAGATAGTGATCCCAAACCGGCACCGACAGCCGCACCGAGGCCCTCGACTTCACCTGGTTGGAAGGCGTTCTCGCAGGAGCGTCGGCCCCGCGATGACCCGAAACCAGCGTGGTGACCGGACAGTCGGCGATTTCAAATCGAGGGACCGAAGAACGCAGCCCGCGGAGCTGTCCCAATCGCTCGATGCCCAGGGGAGGCAGGACTTGTCGCCGAACCAAACTTTCCTCGACCAGAACCGGAGCTAGGGAGGATCTCACCTGGCCCTTGCCGCACAAAATCCCAGGCGGGCCATCCAAGAGAGCCGTCGCCACCAAGTGCCTCTTGGGCGCGGCCGCCTCGGCCCCACCCGCTTCCTCCGCCACGTGAATCACTTGCCAAAAACCGGGGCCTCCGGCGCCTGGCGGAACCCGAAGAACGGAAAACCAACCCCGCACCGGTGCGCCCCAAACCGCAACCGCAATCCCCGGTTGCAATTCGTCCTCCGGTCCGGAACCTTGGCGCCGGCATCCGGGAAGCGGCTCCGAGACCAGGCACTTTCGATCCCTGTCCCAGCGATATCGCTGGATCCACAAGGTCCCGGAGCAAACCGCTTCGCCACTCCCGTTGGAACGCTTCGAAATGCACGCCTGCCCGCCGGGTACGAGGCGAAAGACGTGAACCAGGCCCTCGGCAAAAGCAACCTGGCAAGAGGCCAAGTGGGCACGGGTCAAGCGCGGGTGGCCTGTGCCACCACGCGATTCCGAGGTCCTTGAAATCTCGGGGCGGGTCGGGTACATCGGCAGCGAAAGAGGCCGTGTCCACGAACCTCGAGCGGAACGTTCGGCATCCGGACAGGACGTGCTTCGATAGCGAACCACGTTGTCGGGAGATACCGAAAACAAGATCGTATCCTCACCCAACTTTAAGGAAGTCAGGTAGTTCGACGGTGGATCGAACCGGGGCTTCAAAAACACGGAATCCTACTCCTCGTACCCGTCTCACCGCAACCTGGGGCTCTTCGAACCAGGGATTGCACATTCGGTTTCGGGTGAGACCATACTGGGCCCACCTTGGGTGAGCCATGTTCGGGAATCACAGTATTTCTAAAGACTCCGATTTCGCCTTGTTGTGACACCGCGACGTGTCTTTTTTTCGCATCGATCCAAATCACGGCGACCCGGTTGATTTTCGGGGCCCGAGGCGCGGCCTTGGAGGCCGGACTCCGTGAATCGGGTGTGGCGCTTCATCGTGCATCGCACATCTTCAAGTGGGGTATCGCCGAACACGACGTGGCCTGGTCGAAAGCCAGGAGCCGGGGGCGCTAAAAGGCGCATGAGCGAACCAGTGTGTCATCAGAGGTTTGCAGGCGACCCGCCGCGAAACGGGCGAAAGAATGTCACAACTGGTCGTCCTCGTCGTCAAAACGGGTGAAAGGATTGAGCGCGACCGCCACGAGCGCAGCGCAACAAGTCCCATTGGATCGACTCTCTCCGTCCCGTTCGTCGGGCAAAGCGCACGATGTCCGCTCTGCCATCGATGCGACGAATCGTACCTATCGATCTCCTTTCGGCGATCCTTTTCCACTATTTCTAACGATGATGGAAAACACCATGGCAGCATATGAAAATCCCACACAGTCGATACGTCATACCCGAGTGCTTTTAGAGATCGTGTTTCCGCTACCCCGCACCTACGTATGGCATGCGTTCACCCAGAAAATGAGCGATTGGATGCCCAAGGATTTTTATATTCTTTCTACCTCACAAAAAATGGTGTTCCAAACTCGCGTAGGTGGACAGGTTTACGAAACCGGCGATCGGGGAGAGAGTTTTACCTGGTTTCAAGTGGCCGCGCTGGTGCCTCAAAAGCATGTATCGCTGGTTGGGCACCTTTTCCCTTCTTGGGGCGGGCCGGGCGTCTCGTTCATCACCATCGACCTGACCGAAGCCGGCAGCGGTTGCAAATTCCAGTTGGACGACCAGGTTCTGGGACATATTGTCCAGGGAACGGAAGTCATTTGGAAAATCGGATGGGAAGAATTGCTTTCGAAACACTTTTCCAATTACTTGAAGAACGACCAGAGCCAAGGTGACAAAGACCTGTTGTTGTGAGTCGCCAAACGTATCGGAACGGATCCGATCCTCGGCATCGAGCCACGCGTGGCAAGGATTCCGCGACGCCGCGCCACGCTTTCCAGACCTGAACGAAAACGTCCCTCGTCAAACTCGAGTGAACGACCATGGGTTTTCCGGTTTCGACAACAAAACTGCCAGGGGACCTGCCCGCGGAGGAAACCGGAACCGTTGCACAGACCCCCGCCCAAAGTGTGTCACAACTGTACCAGGCGACGAGCCTGTCGCTTGCGCTCGCGGCCCAGAATGCCGCGGCCATTCAAATGCAAAACAACATCCTGGCCCAGGCGGCAACCGCCGCAAATGTTCAAAAAATACTTTCACTAAATGTGAGCGGGAATCGTCTTCGGAAGAGAAGCGTCGTCAGAAAACCCGCGAAGCGATAGCTTGATTTCATTGAATCCACTACCCACGAGAGGAAGAGGAGTGTCGTGTCATGAGCAAGGAACTCATCTCGAACGATCCATTGAACACCCTACAACCGGATTTGGTGCCCCAGGACAAGGCGTATTCCCCGCGAAGCCACGAAATCTTGGATACGGTCATGGCCGAGGCCCTCGGCATGGCCATGCACAACGCCGTGAATGCGCAAATCCAATCCCAAATGACCACCAACGCCTCCATCACCTCCGCCCTCTCCTTCATTCTGAGATCGTTCGAAGCCTTGCCGGAGCCGGAATTGACCGGCACCTACGACGCCCCGCAAGAAATCGAGCGGGAACCGAACGGCATGCGAACCATCGCGCCGCCAGCGACCGCGGGGGATGCCCCCGAAACCTACCCCGGCGAACCCGACCCGCCACCGCGATGACCGGGCATGGCCTGACGGGGGCGAGGCCTCGCCGGCCGTTTCCCAGAAGACTCCTCCCCGTCCCCCCACCACCAGTATGCAACGCCGCCGGGTAACGCCGGCCAAACACAACGGTACCCGCCAATCACGAAACGAGGGTTGACATGAGTGAAGAGAAAGTCGCACAGCCGACGCCACAGCAGGTTCAGAGTTCGTTGGAGATCAACACGAGTGGTTCGGAAAAAGCCTACCTATCGGCGGCGCATACGCTGGCCATCGCGTTTCAGGACTCCGTGGACAACATGAGGAACATGAACTCCATTTCCGCGACAACCATTGGTGTGGCGCTCGCCAAGTGTCTGGCCGATCCAGGCCATTCAGGACACTACATGGCGACCATCGCCCAAGCTCGTGCCATGGCGAAAGACGCTCGCGAAAATTTCGACCAAATCGGAACCAGCGCCACCGAACTGTTGGATACCCTGCAGTCGGTGGCATCCAAGTGACGCGCATCACCGCATTCGTTCACGGTCGCTCGAACGCCTTCGGCATGCCCCGAAACGGCTGACTCGAAGCGATTCTTCGGATGCTCGCGACCTCACGCAACCCGCGAGATGGTTCCCGCTCACCTTCGCAACCCCCTATCCAGATCCTCCGATCATTGCGGCGTTCATGCTTCCCGGGTTCGCCACGCGCGAACCAGTGGAAGATCGTTCCGAACGTTCCACCTATGCCAGGCGTGCGGCTCCGAGAGCCAATCGCCGCCTTCCCGTGTATCCGGCGGGAAGCGAGATCAACTGTTTACCGCCTGGCGGTGAACCCAACGTTCGAGCCAAAAGGAGCAGCCATGGCCAGCGAAGCGGAACAAAACGCGGTCGAAAAAGAGTCCACCGCGGTGTCTGAAGAAGGTAAGTCCCACGAGGACAGCGACCAGGTTTCCAAAGAGGGCTGTGAAGCCAGTGCCGAAGTTCTGGCGAACAACGATGCTGCCAATGTCGTCAAAGACGCCGAAAACGTCAGCAAGGAATTGTCCGGTTCGGCCTGATCTCCCCCGGGCCGTGCATCTCCCTTGCGTTGAACACCCGATCGCCACCGGCACCTCGCAAGGAGATGGGATCTCCTGCGGTCGCATCCCAAGCCGAGCCGACGGTGGATGCCATCGCGAATCGCGTCGTCGGCCCTCGAAAGAACCTGTCCCTCGAGGTTCGATCGAGCAGATCCTGGAGCGGTCGCCGCCTTGTCAGAAACCGCTTCATTCCGTTCTTCGAACCAACCCGAAATCCAGGAAGGGACACGTCACATCCCGTTCCTGCGATCGTATCCGCAGGATTCACGACCACATCGCCTGGTGGAAACGGTGGTGTTCGCCTCCATCAGCCTGCCAGGCCTTTGGAAGCGGTACTTCCGGAGGAGCCCCGAGCCTCGCCGGCGGAACTGCGCCCCGAACCGGTTGAAGAGACCGGTTTCGCGGCACGTGAATCCCCCAACACCCATCGTACCGAAAAGAAACCAATCAGAATCGAGGTGAATCATGGCAGAAACAACGAATCCTGTCTCCGAAGAGGCCGCATCTGTCGCTGTCGAGGCGGCACTTGTCTCGGAGGAATCGAAGAATGTCTCGGACGAAGTCAAAGGAGTCGTGCAAGGCAACGGCGGCGGCAATGGCGCTCGTTCCTCCCCCAGAAGAGTTGTTCGGTCCCGACCCAGAGGGCGGGTCATAAGGCGATAACTCATTGCCTTTCGACAGGCAGCCACGGTTATGGGGTGTCGCGGGCCCATGCCCGACACCTCGTGTCGACGGGTATCGTGCCGGCGACTTCCCGTCACCGTGCGATGTGACCCGGCGACCGATGACCGCCGTCCTTCATCCCATCGGAGAGTTACGCCCCTGACCAAGCCCATCCCAACTTGGACCCAGGTTCCGCGCCCTTCAAGGTGCCGATTCGCTCGGCACCACCCAACTCCCCTATCCACCCGCAAGGCGCCCCCTCCCGAGCCCCACTCCCCCACGGCAGCGAGACGCCTTCAGGAGAAACATCGTGCCCCAATCCGTTCGCCATCCCACCCAGCCACGCTTGGAACTCCTGCTGCACTACCTTTTCGAATACGTTTGGACCATCGACGCCATCGTCAAAGCCAAAGTCGTCCGCGATGAATGGCTTTCCGCGGAACTTTCCTCGGATTTGATCCAGTTTCCCCGACTCATCTCCAAATTGTTCCAAGAAGTTTCGGTGACGTCCCAGTCCGGTCCGTCCACCCACCAACGGTTTTCTCGGCTGCAGGAGTTGGCCGATCACAAACGGTGGGTCCGCGAGTCCTTGAAGCGGATCGTGGTCACGGGTCAGAAGTGTTTCGGGAACGAGGGAAAGAACCATCGACGCGACCCAGATTGGGGCCTCTTCACGGAGAAACTCGCGTCCGAAATCCAGTCCGTCACCAAACGCATCGTGGGGTTCTCTCGGAGGCCCGACTCGATCCTCTGGGAACACCACGCGGAAGCGCGCACGGAGCTGCCCATCCTGGCGACGCCCGGATGCAAGGTGGGCCTGATCGCCGCCATCGACGACCTGTATCGAAACGCTCAGATTTCGATCGGCGCGATCGCGGTATTGAGCACCCTGGAGCGCGTATTCGACATGCCGTTCGCCCGAGATTTGTACCTGATCGACATGACCGTCAACAGCACCAAACCAAAATGGGTGGAGCCCCACCCGAAGTATCGAAAAATCGTTCGCATTTCCCTCGATTCGATCCAACAGATTCGGGAAGCGCTTGTCGGCCTGGCCACCGCGAATTTTGGTTCCGCCTTTAAAAACCGAGATGTCACGGCACTTTTCGACTAGGCGCGAAGGAAGGGAACTCGAGGTCGGCTTGCGACCTGGCCACCTCACGACCGTGGGTCTCGCTTCGCACGGCGCGTTTCCGCAAGGATTCGTGATCGCCTCGGGGCGCGCCTGCGCCAGCCGAATTCCGCCAATGGCCGAGATCGCGTCCGGCCCGAGTTCCCTTCGCGAAGCAAACCACCAGACTCACCACCACTCATTGGGAGGCCCCAGAATGAAGCACAAGCGAGATGATTCACAGTTCGACTACTTGGCCGTCGCAAGGGAAGCCCAGGCCGTTCAGCAGGATGCGCTGGCCAACTACACCACGGGCGACCCCTACAAAGAATGGTATTTCCACGGAACGTCCCCCAACTTCCCAGCAGGACGCGAAGGGTTCCCCGATCGCGAGAACGCCTTCGAGCGGGATGCCGACGGAATCGATCCCGAAGAACGATCGCCAAAGGATGCGACTTAACCCCTTCCCCTTCCCTTTCTCTCCTCCAAGCTGTCCGTCGCGTTCCCTCCGTCCGGCTTCCCGAAGGACCGCCGGTCGCGCTTCGGCAGTGATCGGGCGCACACCGACTGCGCCGCTCTCGTCTCCTTTTTCGTGATCTCAATCCTTCAAAACCCAGATCCGCGCGGAGGACGCGTTCGGCACCAGGGGCGTCGGGCGGAAGCCCTCGGCCCTGTTGCCGGCCTACCGAACTCGCCGATCGCGAATGCCGCACTCACCTCAACCCACGACCAAAGACCCTCGGGTCACACAAGTTCTTCCAAAAATAGGAGCGTACCATGGCATTTCCCACCGCAGTCAACAGCCAGATCACCGATTCCGTCACTCAGGTCAACACCAAAGTCGTCGGCGATTCTCCCGCCGTCGCCACGACCAACCTCTACCTGGCCACCAGCCAGGCACTCAGCAACGCCGCGCACAATGCCACCAGCAACCAACAACAGGCCTACATGACCATGCAGGCCGCCACCACCCAAGGGGTATCCAGCCTCCTGCAATTGGGCACCACCATCACCGGTGAAGCTTCGGAAAACATCTTGGATTCCAAGTAAATGAAGGCTGGGCGAGGTTGAAGGAACAGCATCCGCCAGGGTCGGTTGCCGATGACCCAAAAATCGGAACCCTCGAATCGGCCCTCGACCTCGCCACATTCCGTTCTCGGTCACGGCTCGGCACCTTCCTTTCGCCAAGCCGGACACCAACAAAGAAGCAACCTGCATGGTGCGACGCAGGAAGACGAATCACAGGGGCCGCCGAGACGGGATCCACGGAGAAGAGCGGCGGGGTCGGCCCCAGGGCCGAAGCCACCGTTGCTCGATCCTCGTCCGGGGGCTCGCTCTCCCCGTTCCCTGTGGCGCTTCGGGTGTCGCCCCCTTCAGGTCACACCTACTCTGGGATCGATGGCGCAGCCGTCGACCCTCCGTGATAAGGACAGGAGTTCAAAAATGGCATTCCCAACCGCAGTCAACAGTCAGATCACCGATTCCGTCACCCAGGTCAACACCAAAGTCGTGGGTGACTCTCCCGCGGTCTCCACGAGCAATCTCTACCTCGCGACCAGTCAAGCCCTGGGCAATGCGGCCCATAACGCCACCAGCAACCAACAACACGCCTTCATGACCATGCAGGCGGCTACCACCCAAGGGGTTACGAGCCTACTCGCCCTGGGCACCGCTGCCACCGGAACGGCGTCCAAAGAGATCATCGAACTGAAATGATCCCATGGGGGTCGTGGCCTCACGTCGCCACCTCGCTTCCGGTGACGCGAGGCAACGGTGGCGCCGCACCGTCCTCCGAGTCCACTCGGAGACGGGTCCGGCGCCGCTCGGTTCGACCCGGCAGATAGGATTCCCCCCGATTCGTCTGGGAGCCCCCGATCCCAGGCGAATCTCTTCCTTGGGACAAGGGGAAGTGCAAGACCGGACCACGCCGGGCCCCCTTCCCCTTCCCCATTCGATCCCCCGCCTCCGCACAACCCGCTCTGTTCCTGAACCGCATCCACACACAAACCCTGGCGGCCAGGTGTCCGCGATCTATCGCGCTTTGGGGCACCCATGTCACCAGTGCAACCAAAATACAGGTGTCCATCCCGCACCTGACGAGGAGTGATCCCCAACATGGCATTTCCAACCGCAATGAACGATCAGATCACCGATTCGATCTCTCAAGTGAACCTACAAACGGTGGGTGTCGCCCCATCGGTCGCGTCCACCAACGCCCTCATCTCAACCAGCCAGGCGATGGCCAATGCGGCCCACAACGCCACCCTCCAACAACAGAACGCCGCGACGCACATCCAATCGGCGACCACGGTCGGCCTGATGCAATTGCTGAACGCCACCAACAGCGTGATCGGGCGGTCCCGCAAGTCGAAACAGCCAAGTCCCCAGCCGGTCAACCAGGGCAAGGCCTCGCGAACGCGCGTGGTCCGCGCGCCCGGTTCCCGATCCACCCAAAGCAATGACCACGGAGACCAAGCCATCCACGACAACGACGGGAACAACGCATTCGTCTGATCGTGGCCTCCACCTCCGGTACCAGGGGCGATCCCGCTCGCGGACTCCCCCCTCGCCGGGTCCGAACCAACACGTCAACGGTGCGCGTGTTTCTCACGGCACACGCGCCCTCACCCTTTCTCGTTGATCGCGACCGGACCACCGCGAAAATCAACGCCCGTTTCGCCGTGATGCAGGGTATTCGCGCAACGACCTGAACCACCAGCCAACTCGGGAGTCATGTGACGCGCGCGCCATGGACACGCGGCGAAGACGCCTGGCGACCGGCGACCGTTCGCAGATCTTCTCGAGTTTTTGATCGAGTTCGCATGGACCCGTTCGACTGTGGGGCTTTCGAGGCCCGACGCATCGCATCGAGGCGAATCGCTCATCGAGGGTTGAAGAATCCGTTCTACAACGCAAGTCCCACAGGATGCAAGATCCTTCACCCTGGGAGGTAAGCCATGCGGACAGTCAAGGCATTCGACAATCGGGAAGAATTCTTCCATTACACCAACTACATCGAGTTTGATGAACAACGCATCAACGCCGATCGAAATCAGATGCAGGTCGACAACCTGACCGAGTCGACGCGATACCTTTTCCTTTACCATCTGAAGAACCAAGACGAAGTGGTTTGCGATTACGACGTGATTCCCGCCGGCGAAGCCGAAGCGAAAGTCGAGCTCGATTACCACTACCAGCTCCTCAATCCCAAATTGTATTTCGTGGCCATCGACGAAGCGCTGCTGCACGTCCTCAAGGACACCGAGAAAAAACCCTCTCGAGAAGACATGGGCCGCATCATTTCCTTTTTCCCGATGACCTTGAATCCGAGATACACCGAGGCCCACGAGTTCAAGAAAAACGAGTACGGAAAATACAGGTTCCGGCTGTACGACACGCAGGTGACGTTTTCTTTGACCTTGATGAGCGAAGCCGACGCGTTGGCCAAACCGGATGACCTCCTGTCGGGAACCATCAGTGCCATCCCGTTCGACAGTGAAAACCTGGTCCATCAAACCATCCTGGGTTTGCTTATCGACAAGCGCAAACGAATCGCGCCCTTGCCGGGAGGTACGGCGCCCGCTCCGGAACAATCCAGATGCGACACATCATCACAACGGAACCTGAACTATCGAAGCACGGCGAACTTGGGTACCAACCCCTTTCGCATGATTCTTTAATCGAAAGGAGCACTCATGGGGGCAAGAGCGGTTAAAACGCTGATCAACCTTTTGGCAAGCGTATCCAAAGAATGGCTTTCCTACTATACTTCCACCACCCATTACAACACTGTCGAAAAAGAATCGTCGCACGTGGGTACCCGTCTCGATGTACCCGAGTCCGCCCTGCAGGACAACACCTATTTCGTGTGCATCGGCATTCCGGAAGCGACCGATGACGGATTGAATTTCAAGCTTCTGAAGACGCAGGACAAGGAGAGCGACCAATCGCTGCTTCTCGATTTGATCGGATTGAACAAGTGCCCAATTTTCGATTGGCCGATCGAGCACCAGACGGAAACACGCCAATTGTTCGTGTTCAAACACGAGCGCTTCACCAACAATCCCTATTTCCTGAACACCAGTTTCTTCAATGTTCATCGCAAGTCCCAACACCGGTATGACCGCCGGGACTACCTCTGTCACACCCGATACCGCTACTACATCAATCGGTACAAGGTCCGCCAAGAGGTTGCCCACGTCTACGGCATTTCCAATGCCGAAACCGCGCTCGAACACGGCCCGATCGAGACGACCGAAAAAAACTTCCGGGATTGTAGCGAGATCCCGGTCATCTCTCGGGACGGGCCGACCGCCGACATGTACAACACCCTGGTGAGTATCATGGAGCAGCCGCTTAGCTGATCCTCACTCGCAAGCCGTGTGCTCGGGTTTTGCGTTCCCGTCTCCGGCGTTCTACCCGAATCCAGCCGTGGAGTCAGAAACGGGAGCCGCGCCCTCTGCGGCTTCCGATTATTAGTTTCTGGCGAAGGAACATGGGTCATTCTCCCGAAAAATGAAGCAGGAAGCCAAGAACTTCGGAAGGCAGGAAAGGACGGGCATTTGGTGGCACCCCAAGATCTTGCTTTTCCTGGATTCGGTTTTTCCGGGTTTCCTGATCTAGATTCGACGACGGCAAGACCCATCTCGGGTTGAAAACACCGAATCGTTTCGAGAGCACCACGCCTGTAAGGCATATCCATCCTAATTTCTCCAGGGCAAAATCCAATGGCGACTTTCTCGGTTTTCCATCCTCTATTTCTGCAAATATTCAAGAAGCTCTTCCCGTGTAAAATAAATACCGTAAATCCAAGCACTGCCTTCAACAGTTAGTATTACGGGATGTACATCACCAACTATAAATGGATATTTCAATCCAGTCCAGACACTCCTTTTCGCATAACCTTCTGCCAAAGCTTCCTCTGTATACTTCAAAACCGAAGAGTACGTATACCCTAAATCTCCGATTAAGTCTCTAATTTCGTTACCGGTGTAAAAGAAATAATGAACCCCTTCATGGTCTAAGGTCTCAATCAAATCTTTGCCTTTTTGATCAAAGCGAACTTTGACTTCACCACCCTGCGTCACGCCTCGCTGGTTTAATGGTAATAAATCTTTTCTCCACTTGAATTCCTTACCCCATACCCTGTATGGATTGGGAGGAACACCCGGTGGAATGGGCTGTGGTCCGGAACTTCCTGGAATTTGCTTGGCATATTTAGCATAGCCAGAAAGGGACATCTGATCTAAGGCACCGGTTGCCGGCCTGCCAACCCTTACCAGCGAGGGGATTGCTTCCCCCACGCCCATAAAATAAAGATTGCTCGCCGCATGTGGGATAATGACTTTTTGAAAAACCTGATCCACTTCCTTTGAGGTATTTCCACCATTGATAGCATCCGCCACCATGCTAGCACCTTTTGCCCCAACATAAGCAGTACCAATGGAACCGACCGTACCCGCAGTAATACCGGCCCCTGCTGATGTCATCATGCCTTTAGCAGCAAGGGGGGCGGTCAATCCAAAATATATGCCCATCATGGCATCACGTTGAACGTTTTCCATACTCGATTCACGGTAAGTACCGGAACCAAACAAAGTGGGACCAATCCAACGCGTAAAAGCTTCCTGTCTTTTAATGACGTCGGAGCCCGCTATACCACCTTCCACGAAGTACTCTTGACCGTCATGTTTGAAAACAAATGGACTACCTTCGCGCATTGCTTCGTAATCGGCCTCGGAAAAGGTGAGATATTCGGAATCGTAGGAGTCATTTCTTAAAATTCTTATCGTGATTTTTAAACCATCCGGATCCATGAACAAAACCGGGTTGCCGGCCGCGTAGGCGTAGGGTTCCGTGAAGGTCGTGGGGTCGTAGATGTCCGGCGCGCGGAAGTCGGGGTTGATGAAGTGGCCCAGCCTGGGGTGGTAGAAACGGTGGTGCATGTACACCAGGCCGGTATCGTGCTCGTACAGGTGACCGCCCAAACCCAACGGCACGAACGGGAACACGGGATCACCCGGCAACGCGAATCCCTCGGTCGGCACGCTGCCCTCGGCCGCGTACGGAGGCCCTCGGTCGGGATGGGATGCCAGAAGCTCACCCCAGGGGTTGTAGGGGGTGTAGTACACGGTGCCGGTGCCCACCGCGTGGTACGCGAACGGGGTTCCCAGGTGGTCGGTCAGGATGTAGTAGTCGTAACCGCCACCCGTGAGGTCCTTCATGAACACCGGGCCCCAGGGGCCGTGGCCGATGGCGTGCGTCCACCGCGGCTCACCTGACGGCTCGGGCTGACCTCCGCCACCCAAGCTCCACTCCTGGGTGCCGATGGCGATCACTCGCGATTCGTGGTACGCAAAGACCAGGCGGCCCGAAGCGAATCGCGTGGCGGCACTCAAGCGCCGACCCTCCTGGTCGTAGGTGTAGGTTTCCAGGTGCCCGTCGGCCGAGTTGGCGATCTCGCGCAGACGGCGGAAGCCGTCGTATTTCAGCGTGATGGCCGCGCCGTCCGGCAAACCGATTTGGGTCAGGTTGCCTAGGTCGGGGTCGTAGACGTAATCTGTGTCGCCGAGACCCGTGGTCTGGTCGAGCACACGCCGTCCGTCGGCATTCGTGTCGCGTGTGTTGCTTTGGTTCAGGATGTTCACTTCGTTGAGGTGCCGTACCAGGCCCGACGCGATCTTGTTTTGGATCGGTCCGTAGGTCTCCTCGATGGTTTGAACGCCCGCCGGCGTCGTACGGGTGATGGTGATGCCGTCGAGCTGCTTCTCGGCGTCGTAGGTCGGCGACCAGCTCTCGCTCCAACCCGGACCGCTGCGTCCGACACCCGTGATCATGGGGCCCGAGGGATTCAGGTCCTGGGTGGCGCAGTCCGCATCGGCCGCGTCCACCAACCACGTCAGGCTCAGCCCCAAATCGCCGCCCACCTGGGTGATCGACTGCAGCCGTCCCTCTTCCTGCGCGATGTCAAAACCGATACCGTTGCCCCACGTCATTCGGGCCGGCCAGCCCTCGTCGTAGTCCTCGAATTGGGCCGACATGCCCATCGCCGAAACTGCCGTCATCTGGCCGGACTCGTCGTAGCTGAAGTGGAAGGTGGGCCCTCCGCCGGTCTGGATATCGATCGTGGTCGTGCGACCGGCATCGTCGTATTCGAAACGCGTGACCACGCTATTGCCGTCGGTGTAGGTGTCGATGCGATCCGGATCGACCGGTCGATTCGCCGCGGGATCGGGCTCCTTGTAGGTCCATTCGGCCAGGAGTTGGCCGTCGCGGGTGACCTGGGTCAAACGCCCGTTTTCGGTGTCGTAGCCGAAATCGATGACCTCGGCGCCCAAATCACCCGTCACCGTGACCTTGGATACCTGACCGGTCTGCTCGCCGTATTCGTACCGCTGAAGTTCGCGTTGGCCGATGCGGACGCTGTCCAACCGGTCACCGGCGTCGTACCCGTAGGTCTTGGTCTGCAGGCCGGCCGGTGTGATCGTCTGCACCTGGCCGACCTCGTTGATGTTCGCCACGGTTCCGCCAGGAAGGTTCAGGGTGAACTGATCGCCCTCGCCGAACAGCGTGAGCTCCGGGCCGGTGCCGATCCGCATCGTGGCCGGCGCGCCCCAACTGTTGTAGGTGTAGGTGGTCGCCTGCTCCAAGCCTCGGCGTTGGTAGGTCAGGTCGCCGAGCCCGTCGTAGTGACGCTCCAAGGGCAGGCCGCCCTTGGCCTGGAACACCACACAGCTCGGATTGCCGCCCGGATGGTACTGCAGGTCGATCCGGTACCGCCCGTCTCCCAGATCGATCGATCCGGGCAGGCCCTGATGGTTGTGGTCGCCGAAGGCGATCGGGTACCGACCGCCCGTGATGCCCAACAGCAACGGTCCGGCGTTCTCGTACTCCCAGTCGTAGCTCGCGGTGGGCGTGTCGATGCGATCGATGCGGTTCTCGGCGTCGCGCTGTATGCGCACCTGCTCCTCGCCGTTGCGGCGGTAACTGCGCAGGTCGCCCATCCCGCTGTACCGGTATTCCTCCGTGCTGTTGTCGGGATGCGTCACCATCAAGGTACGCCCGTAGTCCCGCCAATCGATGTCGGTGCTGAGGCCGGTGAAATCAGTGTAGCGGGTAGGCACCCCTTTTTCCCCGTCGAAGTGGAGGTCCGCCGTCGCCGCCGCCTTTCCGTTCGCCTCGGGACGGGTGAAGCGAACGAGTCCGTTGGGATCGACGGTTTCCCGTTCGATGCGCGAGCCCATCCAATCCACCGAAGAACTGCTCGTCGTATCCGACGCCGCGTAGGTTTCCAGACGATCACCACCGAGACGGCTCTTGCCCTCGACCTCTACCGACGCACGGCGCAGGCTGTCTTCGAGGTATGCCATCGAAACTTCTTTGCCGCGCAGGTTGCGGTAGCCGGTAAGCCGACCGCGGGCGTCGTAGGCCATGTTCTCGAGGGTCTGGCCGTTGGCCGTCGTCAGGCCGCTCAAGCGACCGAGATCGTCGAATTCGAAGGACTCCTGAACCAGGCCCTCGACCTGCGTCGGCGTACCGAACCGGTTGAACGAAGCACCCTCCACCTTGTAATCGTTCAGGGATTGGCGCACCAGGCCGCCCTTGCCATTGATCACCGAGGACCGCTCGATGCCGCTGCGGAGGTTGCGCTGCGACGTGGCGAACTCCATGCCCTGGGCGCCGGTCGCTTCGAGTCCGGTATCCTGCTGCACGTCGATCGCATTCACGTCGAGGCCGTTGCCGGAAAGCTTGGTGTGGGTGCGCAGGCCCGCTCTGTCCTGCACGGTGGTGATCGTGTGGAGTTCGCGGAAATCGTCGGTGACCATGACCTGTTTGTCACGGTACTCGTAGGTCACGCCCTTGTGCTGCGCGTCCCCAACACGCTTCAACAGGCCGAAGCCGGTGTATTCGTAGGTGACCGGGCCGACCTGGGCCATGGTGCCTCGGACCTGCCGCCCGAGCGCATCGACCTCGTACACCTCGTCGCGGGTCTTTTGGCCGGTCTGGATGGTGAGCCCACTGATACTGGGATTCCAAACCTGCGCACCCACATGGAAGGTATAGGACTCGGTCGAGCCGATGACCCGAGCGAGGACACCACTTCGGCCGTGGTATTGGTAGCTGACGTTGTTGCCGGCGTCTTGCTCGTCGACTCGCGTCGAGAGTCGACCGAGGTCGTCGTATCGGTACTGATAGGAAACACTGCCTTCGGGCGTGGTCCCTTCCTCTCGATAGGGACGGCCCCACTCGTCGACCGACGATTCCTGCGTGATTCCGGACACCTCGTACGTGGCTCTCGTGACCGCCAAACCATTATCAAAGGAATAGGAAAGAGATACCCTGTCGCCGGTTCCGGTTCTCACCACCGTGGGTCGCCCCACGCCATCGCGCGACACGATTTCGGTGCGGACACCGAGATCCGTCACGTTTTGCGCTTCACCGAATCGGTTGTGGCGATACTCGGTGACCGCGCCATCGATGCCCGCGACCTTGACTTCGGTAATGCGCCCGTTCTCGGCGCGGTAATTGTCCCCGTCCGGCACGTAGTTGACGGTCGTCTCGCCGCCCCGTTCCATCTGAAGATGATCGGTGGTCCGATAGGCGACGCCGCTTCCGGAGAGATGCTCTACGGTGGTGACGGTACCATCGCCGTGGGTGATGGTGCCCCCGCCGGACGAGACCTCGATGCGGGTCGTGAAGGTTTGCTCCAGCGGGTCCGTGTGACCCGTCGGGACGTGCGTGAACCACTCGGGCCCCTCGTAGGTCCAAGTGCGTTTGCCGCCATCGCGATGGTGCTCGGTCAGGTCACCCAAGCCGTTGTAGGAGAAGAATTGATCGCGGAACTTGTTTTCGGCCAACAGCCACTGGTAGCGTTCGCCGTCGAAGAGGTTTCGCGTCCAAACCAAGCCGAACACTTGCTCGCCTACAGAGTGACCGCTGCTCAACCAAAGCCCGTCCTGCTCGGCGAAGGTCACCTCTTGTGTGGGCGCCGGCGCCACGCCTTGAATGCGCACCGTTTCAGGCAGACCGATGGAGGGGGTCGTGGTGACATCCTTCAAACCGAAGGGCGTGGTGTATTGGGTGACGCGCAGCGGGCGGTCGCTGTCGGTGTATTCGAAATGGGTGATCAGGTCCGGGCTCGGCGCCGCGCGGTGAATGATCTTGGACAAGCGTTTCAGGACGAAGTCACCCGCCTCGAAGCCGGTCTCCTCCCACGCGTATTCCGTGGTCCGCGCCTGGCCCGTCGGGTCCTGAACCACCGAGGTCAGGTAGCCGTCGTCGTCGTACGCGTAGGAAATCGTCATGCCCAAGGCGTTGACTTCCTCCACGAACACGCCGATCGGCTTGGCGGCATAGGATCGATTGACCCGCCGGGCCCGTCCCTCGTCCTTGGTGATCTCCTTCACCAAGGTCGGATAGACCTCCCCGCTGCCCGTGCCGGACTGGAACTTGATCTGGTTGTTCCAGGGCTGGTCCATTTGACGGAAGAGCTGGGCCTCGCGATAGAGCGACGCCGGCATCTTTTCCGACTCGGGATACCGGAACAACGGGTACCGCATCTTCTCGGCCGCATCGGGATCGTCGGTCAGATGCTCGTTCAGTTGGCGGAACAGGGCCCGGTGCTGCGGCAGCGGCGCATTGGCCTGGAACTCGTACCACATGTTCTCCTGGTGCTGGAGCCGCCAACCGTCGCTTTCCAGCGTGAACTGGTTCGTCTCGTTTTCGGAGAGATCCACGGTGCGGCCATCATCGCTCACCGAACCGGAGACCTGAAACTGGCCAGGATGCTCGAAGACCAGCCGCGCCCGAGACCGATCCCCCTGGTGGAAGCCGCTGGGGAAGTTCTCCAGCGACCACCAGGCCGGATAGGCCATGTGCAACATCTGCCCATTGAGCATGCCCATGCCGTGGATGCCGCGCTGGAACATGAAATCGGAGGCCAACATCCGCGAGGGCGACAGATCGAGCCGGGCATCGCGGTGCGACACGCCGTGATCCGTCTCCAGCAACAGCGGATACTGGGCCAGCGCGTCGATCGGTCCGAGCTGCCGGAACCCGTCGATGTAGCGGGTCTGCGGCGACTGGTAGGCCACCAGGAAGTCGTGGGTGGCCCCGGCAATGACCTTGTGGTTGCGATAAATGGTGTATTCCACTTCGAACGGCCAGACGCCGCGCCCGCGCAAGTCGTCCTTTTTGTCGTCGCGCAAGTACTCCATCAACGGGACCGTGTTGAAACCGGCCATGCCCGTCACCCGGGCCTCCTCGCCCTCGACGGTATGGCTCCAGGACCCGTCCTTCTCGCGGAAGATGACGGTTGCCGACTCGCCCGCCTCCAACTCCAATTCGAAGGAGCCGATCTCCATCACGAACGCGAGGGCCTGATCGTTCGGGTCGAACATGTCGGTGGCGTAGAGCACCGTGTGGCGCGGGTAGATCAGCCGATCCTCCACATCGCCATCCGCGTCGTCGTCGTTCATCCAGGCGCTCAGATCGTAGGTGTTCCAACCTACGCGCCGGTATTTGACCGGAGCCAACTGCAAGCGCTCCAGGCCGCTTCCCTGTACGTCCTCCGCCCAGTAGAGCCCGCCGTCGTGGAAGAACATGGTGTCCATCGGCGGCACGTAGAAGGGATCCACCACCATGGCGGGGTGTTGCTCACCCAGCTCGATGACCGTCGGCTGTTCGTTCGGCTGGATGTAGGTCCACAAGGCGCGGACGTCCAGCACGGAAACCCGGTTGCCGAGATCTTGGACGGCGATGAACCCGAAGCCTCGATCCACGGCCAAATGGCGGTACCCGTTTTTCAGAACCAACGCGAGACGGGGCTTCAGCTCCGATGCGATATCGGCCGTATCGGGAACCTCGTAGAGGTAGAGGTACCCCTTGTCGGCCTGGAAATCCATTTCGGCGAACACGGCGATATCGCGCGTCACCAGCGAACCCTCCGTCAACAGGTCCAGGTTCTCGATGGCGAAACAACGGCGTCGCGAGCGGCCGGCCCGACCCGGATCGTCGGGAACCGGGACGAACGCGGGGAAGCCGCTGCCGGTGGGATACAGGGTCCGGGCAATGTTGCGGAAGTCGTAGAATTGGCCGGTGAAAAAGGGCGCATCCTCACGATGATCCAGGGCATCCACCCGCAGCAGACCCGGATAGGAAATGGCTGCCGCAAGCAGGCCGGGTTGCGGGCCCTCGCGGTTTTTCCAGAGGAAGCCCTCCAGGTCACCCGGATCGCCCGGATAGAAATACTCCATGACCTCGCCCAGCGCTTGGAGCCGGGTCGTGTACTCCATCAACGAAATGGTGTGGTTCGCCAACTGGTCGCCCAGCTCGCGCACGCGCGCCATGTAGTCGCGCATGTCGTAGACGCGGGTACTGCCGCGACGGGATCCGATGACGTTCTGCTCGCCGTCCTGCACCGCGTCCAGGCCAATGAAACCCAGGGCCAGGTAGGGACCCGAACGACCGATGTTGGTCAGCACGCCGGTTCCGGGTGGATCCAGGATGGTGATGCGGCGGAAGGGCCCGGTCTCGCCGGCCGCACCACGGCCCTGGTACTCGAAGAAGTAGAGCCGGCTCGAACCGTCGATAATGCGCTTGGCCTTGACGACGATCAAGGTGCCGGTCGGCAAATCCCCGGCATACACCTGGTTCCGAACACCCATCACGGTCGACTCGAAACCCTTCTCCACGCCCAGGGCGTCGGGCGTGAAGATTTCGATGTCGAATCCAAAGCCCTCGTAACCACCGGTCACCGGCGAACTGGCCACCACCTGCGCCTTCCCACCCGAATTCACGCGGGTATCGAGGAGCTTCAACCAAAAGGTGACACCGCGTGTCTCTTCGGCCGGCTCGGCCATCAAGAGCAGATTGCGATAGGCCGCGAAGCTCCGCACCTGATCCGTATCCTCCAGATCGAGCAGGCTTTCCGGGCGACTCTCCTGGGTCTTGAACCGGATTTCGTGGTAATCGAGGGAACTGCCGTCCGCTGCCGTTTGGATCAGGGTGTCGTTGTCGTGGTCCGTCAGGCCTTCGACCCGCAAGCGGTATTCGGTGTCGATGTTCAGCGAGGCCTGGGGCACGATCATCAGGGTGTCGACATACTGTTGCTCGGTGACCTCCAGGCCGTCCGCGCTCAGGTACAGCAGCGGCGCCTCATCACCCCGGGCCTGGTCGTGCAGGACCACGGTGTCATCCGCCACCCCCCGAACCGGCTCGCTGAAATACAGGATGAGCGGTTCGCGAATCAACATGTCCTCGTCTTGGTGCTTGGGCACGCTGCCCACGACCGATGGCGGCACCGCTTCCAGACTGGGCAGGTCGCCGAAGTTGCCCAGGGCCCAGATGTCGCGCACGAATCGCTGTTCCTGGCCCTTGAGATCGGTGATCCGCAAGTCGACCTGGTGCTTGGATTCCGCGGCGGTCATGCCCTGCGGAAGATCCACCGTGATCTGGCGCGAAGACGTCTCGCCCTTGACCTCGAGGGAATTGAACCAGGATCCGCCCACAAGCACTTTCTCAAGCGCTTGACTGCTCTTGATCTCGATGCGGAGCGAGCGATTGTCGGCACGGGCGAAGCGGCCGCGGGCATTGAATTCGGCGGTGGCCCAATCGTTGACCTCGGCTTGTCCGTCCTCCCAATCGATGACCCTCCACTCGAGTTCCAGCTTCGTCTGGGACACCTCACCGGGCTCGCGGATATCGAACGGCAGGTAGGCGGCCCGAATCGCGTAATGGGCGAACACGAGCTGCGTCAACGTCTGAACGAAGCCCTCGCCGTTCAAAAGCGAGGTCATACCCGTGACCTCGCCCATCACGCCGGTACGGGGATCGACCACGCGAAGCGATGGCACCAACTTGCCCTGCACCACATAGGAATAACTGGCGTCGGCCCAGGTGAGCCCGACCAAGGTGAAGTTGACCCCGTCGTAATCGGGATCGACGCGATAGACGAGCGCCTCCCGAATGGGGTAGTGCGGCGGCGTGTCTTCACCGGGATGGGCGTGGGCCCTCGGGATGAACCAGTGGGCTTCGTCGGCCCACAACATGTCGATCTCGAATTGGCGGTCGCGGACGTCTTCCCGCAGGGTGCGCACCCGGTAGATGTAGTGCTCGGCGCCGCTTTGGTCGGCGAGGATGGCGAATCTCAGACTGGCGCCCCGGCCTTTACCCGGGATGTTGTATTCGAAGCCCAAACCTTTGAGGTTGAAGCTCTTCCGTTTGCCGACCAAACCGCCGTTCTCGATGCGGTGCCCTCCCTGGGGCTCGCCGAAGGTGTGGGATGTCAGCTCGTCCAAGGCCAAGGGATCGGCCGGTGCCTGTACGCCAACCTGGAAGGAGTAAAGGATCATGGTGCTGTCGGGCTGGGTGGCGGGATCGATGTCGGTTTCGATGAATCCGCGAAAGCCGGGCAGTGGCGAGCCGTCCACGGTTTCGAACTGCACGCCTTTGAGCACCTGGTCCGGCGCGAAGTCGGCCGTCGTGGGGCTCTCCGAGACGGTGGCGCGCATGGAAGCTTCGTCGACCGCGGTGATCTCCAGTTCGGTGCCCGCCCCCGAGGAAACGCCCTCGACGTTCAGAACCAGGCCCGGCGCCACCTCGTAGCGAAACCCCTGACTGCCCAGACGCACCCGGTTGGGCCCGGTGCGCACCACGTCCAGGCTGGCCGAGGCCAACTCGCCGTTGGGCAGGGTCGCGCTCAGGTGCACCACATCGCCTGGCTTGGCTTCGATCTCACGGCGGTAACCGCCCGCGACCATGGTCTCGCTCAGGCTGTAGGCATTGACCGGATTGAGCACGGAAAGCATCGTGCGGTCGGGATAGGCGTCGGCCGGCGCCTCCAGGTACATGCGCTCGCTTTCCCAGCTCAGGCTGAAGCGCGTGAGATCCAGCTCACCGACGACCGCACGGGTCAGGGTGCGGAATTCGATCACGGCGGGTTCGGGCAATTGCCCGCCCTGGGTCGACACCAACGTCGTGCCCACCTGCAGCCGGTAGTCGGTGGCTTCCTGCAGGGTTTGGCGCGGGCGAATGCGCAGACCCGGAACTTCGGTATCCTCGAGCATTTGCAGGGGCACGGCGGAACCGCCGCCGACCGGGGTGAGGGTGATCGCCTGGACCCAGAGATCCGGATCGAAAGCGATCAGGTGGCTGAACTCCAGACGAATGTCGGGCATCAAGTCGACGTGCTGTTGGTTGTGGATCGGCTGATGGGCCACCAACGCCAATTCGGGATGATCCAGGGTCAGATCTTGATCGACCAAGGCGTCCAGACCGGTGACTTCGGGCAGTTCACGGGAAGCTGTCAGGCCCGTCGCGGCCTGAACCGCCTGGAGCGTCCACAGGTGCGCCACCCGAGGCACGAAGGTGCGGTAACTCCCCTGGGCGTCGCTCCATCCCAGCCATGGGTGCCCCTGGCTACCTACCGACACATCGGACGCCGGGTTCGAGCCGTGGCGCACGGTGCCGGAAACTTCGGTAATTGGATATTGAAGGGCGACGACCGCGTAATGACCGGATGCTTCCATGTCGGTCGTCGCGGGCGCATTGGACCACACGCCGTCGCTGAAAGTCAAACGACCGGCATAGGACCACCGCTCACCGTCGCGATGGGCCAGGAAGATCATGGCCGGGCTTTCGGGCTCGGTGACCGTGATGGTCGGCGCTTGCACCAGGTCGCGATCCAGGTCCACCGCGAAGGCCTTCACCAGCGAGGCACCCGCACCCAACGGCGGGATTCGGTCATCGTCGGACAAAATGCGGACCGCGCGCATGGTGCCGTCCTGAGCCCCCAGGTCCAAGGACACGGCGCCGAGGTTCCAGGCACTGTCGAATCGGTAACCGCCCTGATCCAGCCAGCCGGCTTCCGCCTGAAAGCGAATCTGGGCGTAGCGGGTGGTTTCCAACGACACCGACTCGCGACTGGTGACGTCCAAAGCCCCGCGCAGATGACGGGCACCGCCGGACGCGTAGCCGTGGCGATAGCAAAAGACATCGAGGCCGTAGGCCGGCGGGCGCAGATCACCGCTGAACCGCTGGTGGAACTCTTGGGCCTCGATTCGGGCCAGCGCCCCGGAGCGCAGGCTCTGCCCCTGAACCAACAGGGCGACTTGCGTATTCGGCTCGTCGATCAACGACACGGCCTGGGGATCGGTGCTCGCCTGATAGAGATGCGCTTCGCCAACGAGCTGGAAACGCACGCGCTCCAAAAGATCGCCGACCTGCGGCGGCTCGGTCTCCAATTCGAGATCGCGATAGGCCACCAGGTAGGATCCGGCTTCGATCGCCGACGCAGTTACCTGAAGTTCACTTCCGGCGACGATCACGGCCTGAAGCACGCGCCAACCGGACGCCTCGGCCCGCAACAGGAAGCTCGCGGCTCCCACGGGTACGGACCCGCGCGTGGGCGCCACCAAGGTGGCATCGCCACTGCCGGAGGCGTCGGCAAGTTCGAAGCCCGCCAGCGGCACGTAGCCGGTGGGCAACAGCGCGGGCAAGCCCTGACCGCCAAAGGGCGTGACGCGCACGCCGCCGCCGAACCCGGTGAGGGTGACCCGAACGTCGTCCGCCACGAACGGCAGGCTGCTCGATTGGGTCGGCCGGCGCGCCGTCAGGCGCAAATCGGTGAGGCGATATCCCCCGCCGGCCTGAGCGACCTTGCGGCCGAGCCGGACGTGGTTGACGGAATCGGTGGTGACGATCAAGGGTTCGCCGGCCAGGGTCGAGGTGAAGAGGCCGTCCGCGGCGGTGACCGCGTTTTCTTGGCCGGCCGGGGAACTGATGGTCAACGGGATCCCGGCCAAGGGCAGGCTGGTCTTGTCGTCCAACACCCGGCCGTACAGAAAGTTGGGCCGGGCGACCGGAATCTCCACGCGGTCTTGGACCCGGTTGCCGAAACGATCGATGACGGTCAGGGCGACCGGAACCGCGGCGCCCGAACCGTCGTGGGTGAAATCTTGGGCGAACGAGGTGCCGTCGTTGGCCTGGTAGACCACCTGATTGGCGACCTCCAGGGTCACCTGACGCGCATCCTCGGCCGGAGCGATGCAGAAGCTGACCGGGAACGACCCGTTGGGCGCCACGGTCGCCGGGGTGTTGAGGGTCAAGGCGGGGGCCACGCTGTCGACGACAAGCGTCACTTCGATCTGGCTTTGGTGGCCCAGGCTGTCGCGCGCTTCATAGATAAGGTTGTGTTCGCCGTCCGGCAGATCCGTCAGGGTATCGACGAAGTGGCCGTTCTCCACGGCCACCTCGGTCCCGTCTCGCTCGAGCACGGTTTGCGGGTCCAAATCGCGGACGGTGCCGTAGATGTGGATCAACGACTCGTTGGTAAGGTGAGGAAGAACCGGTGACGTGATCTGGAGATCCGGCGCCTCGGTATCGAGGAACAGATCGCGTTTGGCCGTCGCGTCGGCCAGGCCCTCGGACGAGGCCCGAAAGACAAAGGTATTGAGGCCCGCACTCAGCGTCACCGAGGCGCTGAAGTGACCCGAACCGTCCACCGCGACCGGCGCACCGTTCAGGGTTACCGCCGCATCGATCGGATCCACCTGACCCTCGATGGTCTGGGGCGACGTGCTCAGGTACCGGGGCTGGTCCACCAGCGTGATCGATATGTGTTCCTGGGCCATCGCCCACGGCGTACTCAACCAGATCATCAACCAAAGAAGGCGCATGTTCATCCTCACAGTTCTTCGACAGTGCGTTGCCGGGCGGAGGCGCACAGGCCTCCGCCGTCAGGTGTTCTGGCCGCTCGCGGGGAAGACGGTCAGCGCGGGTCTTCGATGAAGACCACCGGCATCGCGTTCGCCTCGACGGGTTGGCCGAACGATTCCTGTTGCAGCAGGATCTCGGGCTGCAGGTCACGCGCGGGGCTCGGCAGGTAGCCCTCGCAGCGCAGGTACCAACTGTCCGAATCCAGCGGGAGCACCTCGCGAACGCGAACCCGCGAGGATCCCGCCCGCAGCCAAAGCCCTTGCAACTCCAGCAGGGAGCGCTCGGACGTGACCTTCAGGACGGAACCGAGGTGATCCTGCAGCTCTTCCGCGATCTGGTCTTGCCCGATACGGTAGTGCGGCAACAGGTTCAGGAGGTCGGGGCGAGTTTGCGCGACATGAATCCGCGGGCGATCGCCGTGCCGGTCAGCCAGAATCAGGCTGCCCGGGTTGATCGCACCGGTCAGGATTCGACCGCCGAACCGGTGGCGCCGCTCGTGGTGCAGGGCCACGCGACCGCCGCCGCCGAAAGCCTCCTGTTTCTGTCCGCAGGAAACGTCGATGATTCCTCTACCGGAAATTTCAATTAATTTGGCGAGGACACTGCCGCCGGACGAGAGACCGAGGCCGCGTGCCCGAATGGTGCCATCCAGTACGAGCTCCGGAGCCTGGAGCATCACGGCACCACCGCCCCGTTCGCCACGGCCTGGCTGGACCGGCAGCACCGGCGAGCCGTAGCGGTGCTCGGCCGGTTCGTCCGTGGCCAGACCGCCGTGGGAGGCGCTGAACCGGTCTTCCGGATCGGTCCAGCCCTTGCCGTCCAGATCGATGACCGAGCTGGCGTCGATGTCGATCTTTTCGGCGGCGACGAGCTGTAGGCCGCCGATTTGACCGAAGGCCAGCTTGGGGTGGCTCAAGCTGCTACCGTCGCGCAGGTAGATGTTGCGCGCCACGATCGGTCCGGTGACCTCCAGGTGACTGCCCACCAACCACAGATCGCCGTCGCTTTCGAAGCCATCCAGGGTCAGGCGCTCGCCGCGGATTTCGGTGATCTCGGGACGATAGGTCGGTTCGGGCAAGGTCACACGTCGATCGGAGGACGCTTCCTCCTCGGCGGTTCTCTTCCCTGCCCCGGTCTTGGCGCTCGCGTCAAGGAACAGTGCGCGAACCTGGTCGGCGGTCAATGCGCGATCCCACAGGGTGGGCTCGTCGAGCGTGCCGCGGAAGGGTCGTTGATCGCGGTCGTTGAGTGCCCCGAAGGTCCAGGCCCGAGTCGCGGCGGCAGACAGGCTCGCGGTACTTTCACCGGCCAGCACGCCGTCGCGGTAGAACCGCAGGGTGCTGCCGGCGGCCGTGACCACCAGGTGTTGCCAGACACCGGCCTCGATCGAGAGTCCGGACTCGATGCGGGCGCCGTCGCCCATCCATCCGAGCCGATCCTCGCGGCTCAGAACCAGCGCCATGCCGTCGGACGCGCCGAGGTTCGACACCAACGCCATGTCCTGACCCGATGCGCTGGGCAATGCGGACGGTTTGACCCACATCGACCAGGTCCATTCGGCCGGATTCAGGACCGAATCCTCGGGCACCGCGACGTAGGCGGGATCGTCGCCGAAGCGCAGCGCGCGTCCCGCATGGCCGTCCGCGCTCAGTTCGGCACCGTGATTGAGGCCGTCGTGGCCGTTCTGGGTTTCGGGTACGGTCACCACGGGATCGGCATCCGTCTGCCAGGCCGGATCGGTGAATTGACCTGTTCGGCCGTTGGAGGAGGCGTCCGCGACCACCGCGTTCTCGGTTCCCAACTTCCACCAGCCGTAGAGGTGCTCGCTTTCGATCAAGCCGGATTGGGCGGGATCGTCGCTGGCCAGATCGTGCGGGTGCCGATGGGCGTAGGTCACGTGATCCGCGCCGAAGGCTGCCCGCCAGACCTGGACGTTCCAGATGTTGCCCTTGAAGTAACGGGACCAGTTGAGCGCCTTGCCGATCTGCGGGCTCACGACCGCACCGGCCTCGCCCAGGCCGCCGCCGCTGTTTTGGAAGGTGGTGTCCTCCTTGTCCAAGATCCCATCCACGTATAGCGCGATGCGGTTACCGGTGTAGTCCAAAACCCCGACCACGTGGTGCCACTGCCCGTCGCGAATGTCGTCGCTGCTGCGAACCGACACGGTGGGATCGGCGTCCAGACGCTGTCCCATCACCTCGGGTCGCCCGTTGTTGAGCTGCAGCAACAGGTAGGTTTCGGAGGTGCTCCGGCCGCTGAAGATGGTGCGGTTGCTCGAGGCATTGGCCTGTGGATCGACGCGGACCCAGGCCGATACGGTCAGCCCCTCGGCTGCCTGGATCAAATCCTCGGCGCCCGAGATGTCGACGACGGAGCTGGTGCCGTTCCACAGGGCCTTGGTTTCGGTGGCCTCGGAGAAGTCCATCGGCCAGTGGGCGATGGGCGTTTCCGACGTGGTGACCGGCGTCGTGTCGGATTCGGTCGCGGCCATGGCCGTGACGCCCGGCCCCTCGTTGCCCGCCGCGTCGAAGGCGACGATTCGAATACCGTACTCGGTGCCCGGATTCAGGCTTTCCACGCTGAAGGCGGCCGTGCCCGCGCCCAAGCTGACCGGCTGGGTCGCACCGTCGAAGAAGACGCGGTAGCCATCCACGGTGCCCAAATCGGGATCCGGCGCCGTCCAGGTGAAATCCAGGCGGTCGAGGCCCGGGTTCCAGGTCAGGTCGCGAATCGCACCCGGCGGTTGGAGGTCTTCCACCAGAGGTTGCAGCCCGCCCGTGGGTTCCGCCTGATGGAGACCGGCGACCTGACCCGCAGTCAGCGCGCGGTCCCAGAGGCTGATCTGATCGAGGCGACCGTCGAAGCTCATGCCGCCGAAGTGGTTGGTGGCCCAGAGCCAATCCGCATCCGCGAGACCCACGGCCTGCGTCGTGTCGAGCGAGGCCGCTTCGACGCCGTCCAGATAGAGCCGCATGCGATCTCCACTCTGCCAACTGAGCACCGCGTGGTGCCAGGCATCGGCTTCGAGTCGTCCCAGGGCACGCAGGCCGCGGCCGTCCTGCAGGCGACAAGCGAGGTAGTTTTCCTTGTCGACGAAGAGCTGGAACCCGGTCCCATCGTCGGCCTTGCCCAACAAGGCGACTTCTTTCCCTTCGGCGCTCGGCAAGGCGTCGAGACGGAACCAGAGGCCCAGGGTCATGGCCGGGCCGAACGTATCTTCGGGTCGGTGGTCCACCAGGACCCGCGACGATGTGGCGCTATCGAAACGCAACGCTTCGCCGAACAACCCTTGATCCAACGCAGCACGGCGATTGTGGCCGTGACGGGTGCCGCGACGATCGCGCACCGCACCCAGCGGGTCGGCATCCTGAATCCAGGTGGTGCCCAGTCCCTCGCCGTGGAAGCCGTTCCCGGAGTGGTCGACGAGCGTCGAGCCGCTGCCGGCGTTGAGTTTCCACCAACCCACCAGTTGGGTGAAGCGGTCGAGCCCGCTCGAGGCCATCTCCGAAACCAATCCCTGGGGACGGTCGAAATCGTAGGCCACGTGGTCGGCGGTCCAGGCGGCCCGCCAGATCTGAACGTTGTAGATCTGACCGGTGGGTCGCTGGGAATAGGTACCGTGATTGCCGATCTGTACGGATTGGCTGGGTACGTCCTCGGCCAAGCCGCCACTGCCCTGGAAGGGATTCCGCTCGTTGACCTGAACGCCGTCCACGTAGAGCGTCATGCGGTCGTCGAGGTAGTCGATGACGCCGACCAACCGGTGCCAACGACCATCGCGAAGATCGTCCGCGCCGCGAATGTAGCGCGTCGTCTGGCTGTCCAGCCGTTGGCCACGAACCTCGGCCTGGCCGTTTTGCAGTTGGAGCGCGATGTGGTAATCGGCGCTCAGATGATTCGCGATGCTGAGGACGACGCGCGTGCTGCGGTTGATGTCGGTGTCGGCCGGCAGCTTGATGCTGGCCGCGAGGGTCATGGCCGAGGCACTTCGACGCACGTGCGAAGCGCGGCCCAAGTCCACGGTCGCGTTGCCGTCGAAGTACAGCGAGGCCGGTTGGTTTTGGGGCTCGTCCAGGTCCCAATGGGCCACCGGGTTGGGCAGGTCGGCGATCACGGGATCGGCGACCCGCGTCCTGGCCGTGAAGACCACGCCGGCGCTCTCGTTGCCCGCGGCGTCGACACTGGTCAAGCGCATCGCCACAGCCTGGTCGGCCGCCAATCCGTCGACCAGGTAGGTGCGCATGTCCGGGCCGAGCACGACCGGATCCGCGCCACCAATCCCGTCCAGATAGAGGTGGAAGGCGGTGGGGGCCTCCCCTTCCGGAGCCAGCCAGTTCAAGGTCACCTGGCTGGTGGTAGGCTCCCATGTCAGGTTTCGCGGATCCGCCGGCGCTTGCTGGTCCGCCAGCACTTGATCCAACGAGGAACCGGCCACTTGCAGCACCTGGCCGCTGGTGAGGGTCTCTTCCCAGAGCGCCACATCGTCCAGCGAACCACGCAGGCCATCGCCTGATCCGGTATTTCCGAAGGTCCACACACCGCCGGAGACACCCAGGGAACCCGAGGCCGCGGATTCGGCGGTCACGACGCCGTCCAGATACAGGCGGGTGTTTCCACCCACGTCGTGGCTGACGACCACGCTGTACCAGCGACCCGTGGTCAAGGCGTTGGTGCCGGTCAAAAGCACGCCACCCAGATCCAGCTCCAATTGATCGCCGGCGTTGATGCGCAGGTGGGGTCCGCCCTGGGGTTGACCGACCAGGTGCATGGCCTGACCCGTGCCGGAAGGCAACGCATCCAGTCGCACCTTCAGGTGCATGCTCACCTGGTTGTAGGGTTCCAATGCCGTTGACGTGTGCATGACGACGGCATCGCTCTCCGCCAGGAGAAGTGCCGATCCCGGAGCCAGATCCTGGCGGGACGCCGCACCCTGGTTCACGAGCATCGCCTCGCCATCGTCGGCTTCGATCCCTGTCAGCGGCAGCGTGCCCGATACCTTGACGGCGCCTTGGTTCTCGCCGTGAAATCCGTTGCCGGAGCTGTCGGTGATGCGATCGGCCAGCAGGTCCTGGTGCAGCCAGATCCCCGCGGGCGGCATGGTGGCGCCGCTGTCGGTGGTCGTCAACGGACGCTGCGGATTGCGGAAGTCGCGTTGCACGGTTTCCGCCGACCAGGCCGAACGGTACACCTGAGCGTTCCAGATGCTGCCGTCGAAGTACTGCGAGTAGCTGCCGACCCGACCGATCTGCACGTAACGCACGTCGCGGTCGATGGTCTGGCCGGGATCGCCGTGCAGCGGTTGACGGCGCGCCATCTCTTCCCCGTCGACGTAGAGCACGGCCACGTCGTTCTGGAAATCGAGCACGCCAACGAGTCGGTGCCAGCGATCGTCGTTCAGCGATGTGTTGTCGCGAATGGATCGATAGCTGAGCGTGTCCAGGCGCTGCCCGATCAGTTCGGCGCGGTAGCTGCTGAGGCGCAACACGGCGTAGAGATCGGACATGTGGGTGTCGGCAACGGTGAGCACACCGCGATAGCCGGCGGAGGCCGAGCTGGGGATCTTGACCCAGGCCGCCAGGGTCAGCGCGGCGGCACTGCGTCCGATGCCGGACGCGTTCGCCATGTCCACGTGGGCGGCAGTGCCGTCGAACTGCCAGACCGGACCACGATCCTCCATGTGATCGAAACTCCACCAGGCGGTGGGCGCGGGCAGACTGGCACCGCTACCACCGGAGGTGAGCGCTTCCTGGGTCAGCCCCTCACTTTCGTTATCCGAACCGTCGATCGACGTAAGTCGCAATTGATAGGTGGTGCCCGGCTCGAGACCGGTCAAGGTGTATTGCGTTTCGTTGGTGAGCGACGCGACCGGATTGGCCGAGCCATCGAGGAAGAGCCGATATCCGGCGAGATCTGCGTCCGGATCCTCGGGGGCGGTCCAGCTCAGGTCCAGGCTGGTGTCACCGGGCGTCACGATCAGGTTCTGCGGGTTTGCCGGAGCCGTCACGTCGCGCACGAGCACCGACCGCGTCACGTCGACCCGGTTACCCGCCAGATCGATCGCCGTAAAGGTCACATCCATGGTGCGGTCGCCACCGCCGACCGGCGCCGTCCAGGTCTGTTCCTCGGTCAGGCTTGCCTGGGGCGGATCGAGCGGGTTCACGCGCGTTTCCTCGGCGAAGGTCGTGTGCACTTCGCTCAAAGCGCGGTTGTCGCTGAATTGGACACGGGTCGTCAAGTCCGCGCCGCCGTCCACTTCGGCGTTCTCCAGCGGCGCCTCGATCTGCACTGCCGGCAGCGTCTGGTCGGCGGGCACGACGGACAACGTCAGCGCGGATATCGCCTGGTTGCCGCGCGCATCCACGGCAGTCGCCCTCAGTTCGAACGAGGTCGTCTCCGTCACCGACGGCGCCTGGAGATCGAACACGAAGGGTCCGGCACCGGCCAATTGATGGTCGGACCCATCGAAGTGCAGCGTCAGGCCGGTGACCGCGACGTTGTCGACGGCGGTCACGGTGACCTCGAAGGCCTGGCCGGATTCCACGCTGTTCTCGAAGGCGGGGCGAACCAGGATGTCGCCCGTCACGGGCGGCTCCAGGTCGACCCCCTCGACCACTTGGTAATCACCCTCGGCCGGGAACTGCAACGTCACGCGTGCATGCTGTTGGTACACCGTCGCGATCGGTGCCCGGCCGCGGAAGGACCAACCGGCCGTTGGCACCGGATCGACGGGCCGATCCAGCACGAGCCGGTCGGGTGTCGCTTCCATCACGATGTAGATCGCGCCGTTGCTGTCGTCGATCACCTGGAGACCTTCCACGCCGATGCGCCAATCGGCGTTCGGCACGGCGATCACGCGGGGATCGGCCGAGGCCTCGGCGAGGACGTGGGTTCCGATACCCCAGATCGGCGTATCCAATACCGTCGCGTTGCCCGGATCGCCGTTGACCAGGTACAGGTCGCCGTCGCCGGCGGCGCGGTCGCGCAGGTAGAGCGTGCCCGCGCCGAATTGCCGGTTGTTGCGGATCGGGCTCTTGGCGCTGGGCATCCCGATGAAGTCGTTTTGGTCGTAGTGGATGGCGATGCGTCCCGCCGAGGCGGCGATGCCGTCGGCCGAGCCGCCGTCGGCCAGGATCTGGCCACTGCCGCTCCATTGGCCGATCTCCAGCCAGATGCTGCCGCCCATGAAGCCCGAGGCGTCGATGGTGCCGTCCAATTGAGCCGTTTGCGCGGCCACATGAACGCGCCCGGCACCGCCGAGAAAGCCCGGCGTTTGGGGATGGAAGGCCGACCCATAGGGGTAGCCGCCGTTCTGGTTGTCCGACTCGCCGCCGTGGCCGCGACCGAAGTCGATGCCACTGAGGCCGATCAAGGCCAGATAGTCATCGGGTTTGGAAGCGTAGCCCTTGCCGCGCACATCGATGGCCGAGGTCGCATCCAAGAGGAGCTCCTGCACGGTCAGGTCGATACCCGCGAGGCGGGTGTAGGGCGAGAAGTTGAGCGAGAACAAGGGCGAATGCGTCAACACCGAGCCGTTGGTCAGCTCGAGCCGATCGACCGCGAAGGGTTGGTCGAGCATGAGGCTGGCCCCGTCCAGTTCGATGTCCGTCAGGTTGTGGGTTTCGTCGACCACCAGGCCACCGTGGCGCCCGGCCAGGGTCAGGGTCGTGCTCGGCAGGGTCAAGCGCCGCGCCCACAGGGTGGCGGGGCGGTCGCTGCGATCGCCGAAGGTCAGCGCATCGTGAACCACCAGGTGATCCTCCGTACGGAACTGGGCGAAGCCGTCGAGATGCAACTGGTCCAGGTGCAGCGTCGCGCTGATTTCCACGCCTGGCGTCAGGCTGGGCAACGACTCCGAGACCGTGATCGAGGTCGGCGTGTTGGCCAGGATCTCCAGCTCGCGCTCGCCGGCGCCATCGGGGACCCTCAGGTACAGACCCGCCAGACTGAACGGGAACTGGGCGTCGGGATCGTGCAAGGTGGCGCCGTCGACGGAGGCGTTCGCGCCGAGCGTGTGGCGGCCGAGCGAGACCATCGGCGTGGTGCCGTGGGTGGTGGCTTCGCCGTGACCGTGCACGATCAGGTCGCCATGAGGCTGATCGGGTCGCTTCAGGAAGATCGTGCCCGAACCCGAGACGTAGGTGAATCGGTCGCTGTCGCGATCCTTCAGGCCCAACGCCTCCAGACTTCCCTGCCACTGGGCCATGTCCGTGTAGTAGAGAGCGATGCGGCCGCCGCCGTTGACCTTGCTGGCGTACACGCCGCCGTTGGCCTGAATTGCGCCGGTACCCGACAGGGTTCCGGTCTCGATCCAGAGCGCACCGGCCCGCGGCTGGGTCTCCACGGCGGCAGGCGCCAGCAGGCCGTCGACACGCAATTGAGGCGTTTCGACCTTGAGTCGGCGACGCAGGTAGCCGACCGCGAACGGGCGCTTGAAGTCGCCGTAGGTGGGCGACCAGACATACACCGCGTAACTCTTGGGTTGGCCGATGCCGCCGAAGCTGGTGCCCCAGTCATCGCCGTCCAGGGTCGTGTTCCCCCAGGCCAGGCCCTCGGCCGACTCCGAGAAGCCGGTCAGTTTGCCCGTCGTGTCGATTTCGATCGAGACGTTGGCCTTCAGGTGATCCACTTCCAGAGTGCCGTTCTGGATGTGAACGCGATCGGCGTGAAGCGTTGGCGTGACGCCGTCGGCCGGGCCGGCCACGCTCAGGGTGCCGTCCTCGATGGTGATCTCGCCAATGCGGTTGCCCGCCTCGGTCGCGGCGATCACCAGCGAAGCGCCGTTGCTCAGCGTGACGCGGTCGTAGTCGACCGGCGCCTGGATGGTCATCTGGAAGTTGTCGAGCATCAGGTGGCCGTCGGCCACTTCCGGAGCGCTCGGGAAGGTGCGTTCCCCGTTTTCGAAACGGTGTCCGGCATCGAACTGGCTGTCGTAGATGAAGATCAGGTCGGTCGTATCCAATCGGCAACCGGTACAGAGATCCAACTCGGCCAGTCGAACGGCCAGTTGCACTTGGTCACCGATTTGGATGGTACCGGTTCCCGCCAGGCGGAATACCGCGTCGTCGCCCACGGTCCAATTCGCCAGGATCGGCATACCTTGGGTCCTGTCGTCGTTGACGATCAGCTCGTAACCGCGGAACCAGGGGCCGACCACCAGACCGGGTACGGTCAGTGTGGTTTCGCCCGCAGCGCCGTCCACCTGCACCTCGGTTCCGGCGGGCAGGGTCATCGGCGGGAACGACGGCAGCGGTGTGATGGTCTGGTCGTCGGCGGGCACCTGGTTGTCAATCTCCAGACGACCCAGCGCGGCGTCCTTTTGCTTGAGGAAGACCGTGCCGGAGCTGTAGTGACCCCGACTGTCGAAGGTCAGGTGGGCCGCCGACCGGTCGTCGTAGTGGACCGCGATGCGGCCGCCCCCGGTTTTGATTTGGTCGGCGGTTCGCGCGGCCGAGAGATGGATGTCGCCGGCCAAGGTATCGACGTCGAGCCAAATGGAACCGGCCGCCCCGCTCTCCGAATCGGCGTGGAAGGCGCCGCCATCCACGCGATTGGCGCGCAGGTAGATGCGGCCGCCGACCTTGGAACCACTGCCCGGCATGTCGGGGTGGAACAAGGAACCGTACACCTCGCTGTTTTCCACGTCGTTGAGGCCGCCGTGGCTGATTTGCCCGGCCCGATCATGAGGCACCCAGAAAGTCTCGATGCCCGTGACATCGAAGCGCGAGGAGGCATCCATGATCACGTGATCGGCTTCCACGTGCAGCCAGGGCAGGTAGGCCACCGAGGACTTCACATAGGTGGGCGTGTGCCGCAACCGGCTGTTGGTCAGGGTCACGTCGCCGAAGCGAATCGGCTTGTCCAGGTAGAGCACGCTGTCGGTCAGACTCAGGTCGAGCCCGTCGAGGCCAGGTTCGTCGAGCGTCAGGCGCAGGTTCTGTCCCGTCAGGGTGAGCGTCTCACCCAAACCGTGGATGTCCTGGGCCCAAATACTGTTGACCGCCTCGCCGGCTTCCAGGTCGAGTTGGCCCACTTCCAAGATACCGTCGAAGCGGAGCATGGCCCCCCGATTCAGCGCCAGACGGTCCAGCTTGAGCACGAAGTCGAGCCGAGTACCGGCGGGCACGGTCGCGGGCAGGGTGCCCGAGGTCGGCGGTGCCAGAAACAGTGTCGAGTGGCTGTTGTTCACGATCCGCGCCTCGTACGGGGTGGCGTCCACGGTGAACCGCACGAAGAGACCGGCCAGACTGGGCGGCAGATCGAACCAGGTGGCGTCCTTGATCACCAGCGGATCGGGGTCCTCGTCGGCCAGAGCCAGGTTACGCCGGCCGGGCGAGGCCACGCCGGTCAAGGCGTAGCGGTGGGTCAGCCGTTCCTCCTGGCTGACATTGGGGTAGTCGCGTTGGTTCACGATCAGCTCACCGTGGGCCTGCGCGGCGCCTTTGACGAACAGGGTGCCGCTACCGCCCCAGTAGGCGATGTGATTGGTGCCGGTATTGGGGTTGTCGAGGCGAACGGTGAAGCGATCCATGAAGGAGCGATCGTTGCCGTAGTGCACGGCGATGCGGCCGCCCCCGAACTGGTGGTCCTGGCCGGACTGGGCCGAGAGCGTACCGGCACCGGTGATGACGGGCGCGCCCAGCCAGATGGAGCCGCCGGTACCGGGACCCTCACCGTCCGCGCGAATGGTGCCCGCCAAGTCGAGGCTGCCCGCTTCGAGCCGGATCACGCCGCCGCCTTTCACCGAGCCCGGCCACTGCGGGTAGATGGCCGACCCGACGGTGGGCACGTCGGTGTAATGGGCGAAGTCTCCGAACTCGTTTTCGCGAGCGCCGAAACCGCCGTGCGAGCGCAGGTTCAGCGCTTCGTCGGCCCAGATGGGCGCCTGGTGGGTCACGCGGTCCACCCCGGAGGTGGTGATTTCACTGGTGGCGTCCACCACCAGGGCGCCGGTGACTTGGGCCTCGATGGTGTGGGCGGTGAAATCGGCGCGCCGGTCGGCAATGGTCCACGTCGATGCCGAAGTCAGGCTCACCGCGTCGGCCCGCAGGTGGGGATGGCCGGCGTCGACGCCGTCGATCAGGGTCGAACCTTCCAGGGTCAGGGTTTCGACCTGGAGCGGTTGGGTGAAGGTCAGCGAGGAACCGTTGCGCAGCGTGAGGCGTTCGACATCCATCGGGAAGTGTACGATGAGCTGGTAGTTGTCCAGTTCGTAGACGGTGGTGCCGTCGTCGTTGAACAGCTCAGCCGATCCGTCATTCAGCGTTTTGATGGTGGTCGGCGCGACCAGTTCGGTCTCGGCGTTGAGCGTGCCGCCATCGACGATGACCTCGTCGTGGATCAGGAAGGGATCGGGGGAGTAGAGGCTCGCCCCGCCGCGCACTTCCAGGACGTCCAGCACGTGCAGGCCGCTGTAGCTCGCGCCGGCCGCCAACGACGGGAAACTGCCGTCGGCGCTGAGTTGATCTTCGGTGTTGGCGGCAATCGGAATCGGCTCGTGTTCCGGCACCACGACGTGGAGCCCCACCAGGCTGTCGTGGCCGCGGAAATCGCCGCCCTCGATGGTGACGCCGCCCGTGGCTGTCGCAGCGGTGCGCTGTCCCAGCCCTGGCAGCGGCGTGCTGTCCGCGGGCGCGGCGTGACCGCCGTTGTCCACCAACAGCCTGCCCAAGGGCCACTGTTCGGTGCGGAAGAAGATGGTGCCGGCACCGCCCTGGGCGTAGGGATCTACCACGTCGTAGCCGTAGGCCGTGATCGATCCGGTGAAGGATTCGGTACGGTCGACCAGGATAGCGATACGTCCACCACCACTACTGTAGAGGTTGTTGGGGACGCCGAACCTGCCGTTGGCGCGGAGGTGACCGCTACCCGCGAGCTCCTCGCCTTCGAGACGGATCGAGCCGCCCGAAACGTAGCTGCTCGTGCTGCCGACATCGACGAGGCCTTCGATGTTCAACACGCGGGCGGCCAACTCGACGCGACCGCCGCCGAGCGCGATCCCGTTGTCGCCCCCGAAGCTGCGCGCTTCGTAGAAGCTGCCATAGCTGCGATGCAGGTTGGGCGACGCGGTGGTGAGCCCGCCGTGGTGGCCGGCCGCGTAGCCGAGCGCCACCCCGTTGGTGGTGGCCGCCACCTCTCCGTGGACATTCAGCGTGTCCGCTTCGAGCCGCAGCCAAGCGCCGCTCTGGTTGGGCGGTGCGGTCAGGCGGCTCCCGGTCGGAACGGTGAGATCGTGCCCGCGCAGGGTGCCATCGAGGTACAGGGTCTCGCCTTCCCCAACGGTGAAGTCGTGGGCGTGGAAACGTCCGGTCAGGGTGTTGGCGCCCACACGTTGCACCTCGAATCCGTCGAGATCGATCTCGTGCACGCCGCCACTGAGCTTGGCGTCCTCGAGATGGATCGGACCCGGAACGCGGTGCCCGGTCAGGTGGAGCCGGCTCTCGGCGCTGACCTCGATGCGATCGAAATCGAATTGGACGTGAACTACTTCGCCGTCGGCGAAGTCGGGGAAGGATTCGCCCTCCCGCGAAAGCAGGGCCGAGGGCATGCTGGCGCCGATGGGATAGCGCTGACCGGGATCGTTTTCCGGAACCAGCGCGTAGCCGGTGTAGCGCCCCGGCGGCACGAACTGGTTCAGCGCCAGGCGGTCGACGAAACGGCCGTCGATCTGTTCGTTGTGGAAGATCTCGAAGTCGGTGCCGGCCACCAGGCGCAGCTCGGCGACCGGGGTCTTGTTGGCTGGATCTGCCGCGGCGATCTGGGCCACGCGCAGCAGGTCGAAGGTTCCGTCGGGTCGCGCGGGATCGACCTGGCGGATGTAGATGGTGCCGGCACCGGCGTCGTCGCCGCCGAATGCCTCGAGGTTGATGCTTCCGGGATCGCCGTACACGGCGAGCCGTCCACCGCCGCCGCGCAGGGCCGGTCCGGTTTCGAAGGGACCGCTGAAGCCGTTGGCACGCGCGGTGCCGTAGCCGTGGATCGCGGTCCCGGCGAGCAGGATGCTGCCACCGGCGCTGCCGTAGTTGGTGTTGGGACCGTCGGCCGAGACGGTGCCGGACAGCCACAGGTCGGCGGCATCGAGGTCCACGGCGCCACCGCCGTTCATCGCGCCTGGCAAACCGGGGGCGACCACGGAGCCATAACTGTGTTCGGCATCGTCCTCGTCCCGTTCCAGGCCGCCGTGGCTGCCGCTGGTGCCCTGGGGATACTCGAACGGCGCACCGGGATAGCCCTTGCCGTCGACGTCGACGCGACTGCCTGCGTCGACCACCAGGTGGCCGGCCACGCGAAGCTCGGTGAAGGCCACGTCGTTGATGTTGGTGCCGGTTTGGGTTTGGGTCAGCACGGCGCCGTTGACCAGAACGAGGTTCGCGTATTCGTGGCGGCCGTCGATCGTGTGGGTGCCGCCGGCCAGGATGTGGGTGGCGCCGTCGAGGGCCAGGTCGAACCGACTGACCGTCAACGGAGCGGCCTCGTTCCAAACGGTACCGGAAATGTTGTCGATGCGGGCCTCGGCGTCGGCCGCGTTCCCGCCCAGGTCGGTCACCCGCAACGTGGCGGTCAGGCTGGCCTGCTGGCGCATGGACTCGGGAACGTCCACGGCGAACGCCAGCGGGAGCTGGGTCCCGTTGAGCGTCTCACGATACACTTCCTGTCCGTCCAGCAACAGGATGCAGGACTGAAGTCCGTCAGGATCGGTCGCTTCCGCGCGAACCTCGAGCCGGAGTCCCGCTTCGAGGCTCAACGGCAGCGGCATGCCTTCGAGCGGGGACTGCAGCACGAGCGACGGCGCGCCCGAGGTCACCACCGCACGAATGGTCAACGGGTGTTGCACGCTGGTGGCGTTGCCGCGCCGGTCGTAGGCGGTCACCGTGAAATCGAGGATTTCGGCGGCATCCACGGGCGGCGCGGTCATCGTCAATTCGAAGGGCGCATCCGTATCGGTGGCCCAGGTGACGCCCTGATAGGCCAGCTCGACGCGGTCGATCCCGCTGGGATCGTCGGCCGTGACCGCGAAGGTGATCGGTTGGCCCTCGTCGAATGCGGTCTCCGCCGCCGGGCTCTGCACAGTCAGGCTCGGCCCCTGCAAATCCCGCTGCACGGTGAAACTGCCCGTCGCCACATCGGTCTGGTCGCGATGGTCGCTGAGAACCAATTCGTAGTTGAGCACGCTGCCGTCCGGGATGTAGTAGGTCGGCAAACGGTGGGGTCGGTCCGTATCGAGGATGGCACCATCGAGGGCCTCCTCGAACGTCAGGTCCCAGTCGCCGCTGAAGGTCAGCCGATACTCGCCCAGCGCGCGGTCGTCGCGCACCTGCAGGGCGAACCAGCGGTCCAGAAGCGGATCCAGGGGGTTGGGGAATTGGACCAGGTCGATCTCGGGCGGTTGGTCGACCGCCATCGTCAGCGTACCCAATTCCATAGAGGTGCCTTCGACCGTCAGTTCGCGGTACAGGTACTCGCGGGTCGGCAGGTGGTCGCCTTCCAGTTCGAGCGGTCCGTGTGGCACGTCGGCCAGGGTGAAGGATCCGTCGGCGGCGGTCACCGCTTCGGCGTAATCGTGGTTTTTGTCGAAAACGCGGAGCGTGACACCGTTGGCCGGGGAACCGTCCACGTGGTGCAGGACCCCACTCAGGTCGGCCGCGGGCGCCAGGAGAATGTCGCGTTCCAGGACCTGACCGGCCGTGCCGAGCTGGCCCGAGACCAGGCCACGGCGCTTGCTGACCGGTTCATAGGCCTCCAGCTCGAACGGCCAAGTGGCGGTTTGCTCGAACAGGTAGCTGCCATCGCCCTGGGTGAGCGTGGTGCGTTCGAAATAATCGGTCTTGCCGGGAAACGACAGGGTGACCTGGACACCCGGTACCGGCTGAACCCCTTCGTGATCGTAGACCACGCCGCGCAGGGTCCCCTCACCCACGAGGTGGATGTCGGTCCCGTCGAGAATTGCCTGGTTGACCGTCAGCCGAGACATCTGCATGGTGCCGACCATGTCCGCACCCTCGGCGTAGACGCGGTGAAAGCCGAGCGGCAGCAGATCGAACAGGTAGATGCCGTCCGTGTCGCTGATCTCGCGCTCCGCGCCGATCTCGAGCACCACGCCGGAAACGGGCTCGCCGTCCGGACCGTAGACGGTGCCGCGGTAGCCGCCGTGTTGGGTCATTTCCAGACCGAGGTTGTAGGCCGGACGACTCAAATCCGTCTGAACCCGGATGCGGGCCCCCAGCAAGCCGCCGCGCGCCCTGAGCGTGTGGTCGCCAGGCGCGACGTCGTAGAAGATGGCGCGGTCCTGGGCGTCGGTGGCGACCGGCTCGCCCCGATCGAGCGTCACGCTGCCCGCGTAGGGTTGGCCGCCCACCGTGGGCCAGGCCACCACGACGCCGGCGGTCAATTGCACGTCGACGGAAATCTCCGTCGACGCGGTAGCGCCGTCCCGGTTACCGACCTGAATCACCAGGCGGTTGTCGCCCGGGGTCGCGCTGTCGGGCAGCAGGTCCAGCGGCGTGCTCAGGCTGTCGGCACCCGTCGTAAAGAGGTAGCTGATGTCCTCGTCGTTCCACCACACGCGGGTCCGCGCGGGATCGACCGCCGAATCGGCTTCGTTCTCCACCAACGGAAAGGTCAACGGATGCGGCAGGCTGGTGATCTGCACCTGGGCCGGGGCCTGCAGCTCCGGCGCGATGCCGTCGAGGTACAGGGTGCCCAGGTCGATGTCGGCCGTCACCATGCCGAAGTCGAACTCTTTCAGGAGCCGACCGCTCTTCAACACACCGGTGAGCGTGCTGCCCACGGGCACGTGATCGATGAGGAAGTGGCCGCTGGCGTTGAGCTGCACCATACGCCAGAGCCCGTCCTTGATCAGGTACAGGGCCGGCTGTCGGGCGGGCAGGATTTGAAAAATCGCCTGGCCGCTGACTTCCGCGGTGGCCGCGGTTTGAATCGGAAGGTTGTTCAACCCGGCGATCAGGGTAATGTCGTGGTCTTCCTGGATCCAGCCCGCTTCGGCGTACAGCGAGACGCGGTAATTGCCCGGCGTCAGGTTGTCGAACCGGAATTCGCCGTTGGCGTCGATGCTTTCGGTGCCCAGGCGGGCGCCGCCGCTGTCGAACAGGGTCACCCTTCCGGAACTGTAGGGCACCGTGTCGGCATCCACCACGCGACCCAGCAAATTGGATTGGGCCTGAAGCAGGACGTCGAAATCCAAGCGATCGCCGCTGGTCATGTCGAATTCGAATTGGGCCACCAGATCGGCCAGCGGGTCTTTGGCGATCAACCGGTAGGATGCCGGATACACGTGCTGGATCCGGTAATGGCCGTTGCTGTCGGCGGTGGTGGCGTACACTGGGTGGAAGCGGGTCGTGCCGGGTTCGCGACGCCAGAGTTCCACGATCGCGTCGGCGACCCCGCTCAGGTCACCGCGAATCACGTCGCCGGCGAGATCGAAGCTGGGCTGGAACTGGATATCCTGGGTGATCGAGGCGCCGTCTTCGGGGCGCGCCACCTCGAACACCGGACTGGTTTCCGTCAGGTTGGCGTCATAGGCGCTCAGGCGATATTCGCCCTGCGGCACGTGGGTGAAGAAATAGGATCCGTTGGCCATGATGGTGCTGGTGAGCACGGCGCCGAGCTCTTCGACCTCCAAGCGCACATGCCCGGCGCGAACGGGCGTGCCGTCGCTCAGGGTCACGGTGCCGCTCACATTGGCGATCCCGCCGAGGGGCAGCGCGAGGTTGAATCTCGGCTCCAGCGACCCGTTGGGACCTGGCTCGATGTTCAGGGTCTGGGCGGTGCGCCGCGGCGAGAAGCGGTCCTTGGCGAACAGCGTCACCTCGCCCTGAACAAGCGGGTAGAACTGAAAATCGCCGTTGTCGTCCGCCTGGATCTTGATCTTGGTCGGCGTCTCGACCCAAACCTCGGCATAGGGCGCCGGGCTCCCGTCCTGATAGGTCACCTGACCGGTTCCGTGGGTCGTCGCCGTGAGGATCAGGTTCTCCTCGTGGTGCTCTCCCGTGTGGGCGAGGACCACCTCGTAGACACCCGACACGAAGGTTTCGGGGTCGGTCGTCGATACGCGAACGCGCTCATTGAGCGGCACGCCGCTCTTGTAGAACCGACCCTCGGCGTCGGTGGTGATGGACCAGCGTTTGACGCCGATGTCGCCCCAGCCCCAGGTGAAGGTCACGGTCACCGGACGCGAAAGCGTTTCACCCAGGCTGTCGCGTACCTGGCCGCCGATGCTGCCCCAACCCGGAAACCGCACGGTTTGTTCTACCGGCGAGACCGAGGCTTCGCTGATCGAGAAGGAATCGCGCAATTCCAAGCGCAGCTCGGGATGTTCGGCATAGGTGTAGTAGCGACCCTTGATCAAGCCGTTCAGGCGGGCCTGGCCGTTGGCGTCGGTGAAGACGATCTGTTGCAGATGGTTGTCGGTGCCGTCGACGATCAATCGCACATTGTCCGCCGGGGTTTCGTCCGCGTGACGCACCGTGAGCAAGGCCTCGTAGACCGGCTCGTAATGGAGGTCGCGGGTCACGGTCTCGTCGGCGAGCGCCAGGTGCACGCCATCCGCCGCCCGCGCCGGTGTCGACGGGGTCTGGCTGGTCAGTTCGTATTCGCCCAACGCCAGGTTCCGGAAGCGGTAACGCCCCGCGCTGTCGGTACCGGTGACCAGCGAGAAGTCGCCGTTTTCCAGCCGCACCGTGGCGCCGGCCAGGGGTTGACCGTCCCGGTAGACGATGCCCTCAAGGTGTGCCAGCGGATCGAGACGCAGGACTACGTCCGGGTTCGGCAGAAACGGCGACGTGGTCACTTCCATGTGGCTCTCGAACGCGGTGCGCGGATCGGTGCCCTTCAGCCGGTAGGTGCGCATGGGCAGATCTTCGAAGAGGAAACGGCCGGCCTGTTCGCCTTCGTTGCCCGTGACCTTCTGGTGCAGCAGGGATCGCTGTCTGAAGAGTTGGACTTCCGCATCGACCACCGGCAGTTCGTCGTGATCGATGAAGGTCCCGGCAATGCTGGAGGCGGCTTCCAGTTGGACGGTCAGGTCCAGGTCGCCGCCCGCCAGAGGCAGCGAATAGCGCCGCAGCCCGGTCAAGCCGTTTTGACCGAGCGCCTTCACCGTGAACTGGCTGACCGGGAGGTCCGAAAAGTGGGCGATCGGCGCGTCCGGGGTGATTTGGATTTCCCGCTCCACCCAGTTCAGGTTGAAGTGGGCGCCCTCGCCCGTGTCGGGCTGGTACACCACTTCCCGGTAGCGCATTTGGACCACCGCAAAATCGGCCTGGCTGCCGTCGGCGTGCTGCACGCCGATGTGCACGTTGCCCTTGCGCCGCAGGATCATGTCGTGGCGGAAGTGAAGGTCCTGGTGCAGTTGCAGGTTCTCGACGGCGAAGTGGTTGTCGTCCGGGCGGTACGCGGCCAGGTGGATGAAGGTGGGTTCGCTGGTGTTGACCAAGTCCTCGAAATGGTAGAAACCCTCCGGATCGACCGCTACCGTCGCGGTCAGGCCCGTGGAGGCGATACGGGCCATGACGAGCGTGCCCGCCGGCGCCGGTGAGACACCGTCCACATCGAAGATCTTGCCGAACAGGTTGGCCGGATCTTCGTGGGCGAACGCCAGGCTGATTTCCTGGATCGTCCCACCTTGCGGCTGTAATTCGAAAGTCAGCGGTTCGGTTTCGCCGAGCTGCGGGTGCACACCCTTCACGGTGACCGAACCGACCGGAATGCGGTCGAATGTGCGCCTGCCCTCGTGATCGGTCACCAAGCTGTAGAGCAGCTCCTGACTGGGCATGCCCATCGAGTCCAGGTGGATCGAGGGCGCCTGGCCGGTCACTTCCACGGTGCCGATGACGGGGTTGCCCAGACCGTCGGTCAGGGTCACCCGAAACGACGAGAGCGGTTCGTGTTGGACGAGCACGTTGTCCAAACCCTCGAGGCCCACGAACACTTCGGTCATCGCGATGGAGGGCGGCATCGATCCGGTAAAGTAGTTGATGCCGGTTTGGATGCCCTCGCCGGGTTCGGACAGGGGATGGCCGCTGAAATCGGCCAGGGAGCCTTCCCACTCGCCGTTGCCGTTCGTCGTGGCGAATATCTTCGGTTTGCGGCCGTCGTTGTAGGGATTGTAGATGTTGGCGAAGGGAATCGGATCGCCCTCGGCATCGAGGTAGCGGCCGCGCACCGCAACGGGTTGGCGCAGGACCAGGACCACGTTGTCGGCGTGGGGGTTCTGGGCATCCAGGGAGACGGTGGCGGAGCCCTTGAGATCGGTGCCGGGACGGGAACCGAAGAGGCTGATGCCAAAGGCGAAGGGGATCCGTTCGAAGCGAAATTCGCCGTCGGTGTCGGTGATGAAGGTCCCGCCTCCGAGGGTGGTCACGTTCGCGCCCGCGATGGGGTAGCCGTGGGCGTCGACGACCGTGCCGGAGATGGTGCCGCCCTCGCGGCTGCTCTGGTCGTAGTGGAAATCGTAGTTGGCTTCGGCATCGGCGGGCAGTGTGACTTTTTGGTAGCGGTAGACGGCATCCTGGTGCCAGGCGAACAGGACGCCCGTCCCGGCCGGTGCATGTTCCAGACGGAACCGGCCCTGGTCGTCGGCCTGGGTCAGGATGTTGACCGGATAGAGAAAGGGGCCGAGGCGGACCGTGCTGTAGGTTTGCCCTTCCAGGACCCAGCCCACGACGGCCCCGGCCAGGGGTGCCGTGCCGGCATCGGTTTCGACGGTGACCGTGCCCGTCAGGGTGCCGGTGGGTTGGTTCAGTTGTACGTCGATGCGAAGCGGCGACGTCCGTTCGGTAAGATACCCGCTGCCCATGGCGATCAGCCCGTTCCGCGCCCCGACCTTGACCAGGACCTGGCCGACTTCGAGCCCGTCCAGGTGATAGAATCCCGAGGCATCGGTGCGGGTGATGGCCGCGCTGCGTTGGGGGTTGTCCTGGCTGGCGCCGTAGACTTCCACATCGGCGACCGGTTGGCCCGATTCGTCGATCACCTGGCCCCAAATCGAACCGCGTTGCAGAAACGCGAAATCGGCGGCGATTTCGCCACCGACGCCTTGAATCGTGAAATCGCGCGTGTCGTAGCGCCCGTCCTCCAGCAACACGCCCAGCCGGAACTGTTCGAGCAAGGCCTGGGTACTCTCGCCAAACGGATAGAAGGGCACGAAATCGAACCGGTAGCGGCCGTTTTCGTCGAGTTCGACCTCGTCGATCACGCGGTATACGGGTACGTCGGGCGAATTGACGATATCGCGGAGCCAAAGGTACACGCGCCCCTGGGAGAGGTCGGAGCCGTTGCGATCCACCACGGTGCCCGCCACGCTGGTTCCCGTGTAGAAGCTCGATCCGCGAAAGATACCTTCGAGGGTGGGCAACCGCTGTCCGTCGCGGGCTCGGGCGCCGCGGATCTCGTAGCGAATGTCGTGATAGGGACCCAGCGGCTGGCGGGCACCCACCACCAGGAAACGGCCGTCGGTCTGGGCTTGGACCGAGTAAGCGGGCTGCCCGTTGAAGAACAGGTGTTCCTCGATCGGGTCCAGTGACGCGAGATCGACCTCTTTGGAGAACGCGAGCAGAATGTCGCGCCCAAAATCGTCGGCCTGGTGCCAAATCAGGCGGTCCAGTTGCGAAACCGACAGGAGATCGAACGATTTTTTGGGGATCAGGTCGCCGCGGTGCTCGCTGACCTGACCGTTTTGGTGCAGTTGCAGAAGCCCGAGTTCGTGATCGAAACCGAAGCGAACCGGGGTGGCGTCCAACGTCACGGCATCGCTGCCCACCAGGTACTGCGCTCCCGCGGAGGTCTGAGGCAGCACGACCTGCGTGCGAACCTGCAGCGGCTCGCTGTCGCCCTGGTCGCGTGCGAAGGTCAGGGTCGGCGTGGTTTCGCCACCACCGTACCAAATCAAGGTGCGCCGATCGGAAAGCGGGAACCAGCTCGCAAAAGGCAACTTGCGTTCGGTGATACGGTTGCCCAGTGCGCGGCCCGCGCCATCCTCCAGTCTCCAGGAGAACGGCCGATCCGCATCGAGTATCGCCATGAACAAGCCAGGCGTCGCCTCGTTTTCCTGGGCCAGGAGGCGGAGCAGGCTCGCGTCGTCCATCCCGGCGAAGACCGCGGCGAGGCGGTCTCCCCAGGCCTGTTCCAGATCCAGGCTCTCCTGCTCGATGAACCGGCGACGCAACAGGTCGATGGGTTCATGGTCGGCGCCGCTGCGCATGAAGTGGGTCAACAGTTGGGCGTGACTCTGGCGATCGGTGAGGCCCAGTTCCAGGTTGCGGGCGGCCTGGGCCATACCGGTGTTGAACGTCTTGACCGCGGTCGGCGTCACGGGCAGCACCCCTTCCGGCAGTTCGCTCTCGGCCGTCTGCGAAAAATCGAGCAGCTTTTTGCCCATGCGCTTCAACTCGGCGCTCAGGGAAGTGCCGAAGGCGGTTTCGAAGGCCGGCGGGAAATGCAGGACGAAGGGCGAAAGCCGTTCACCGGTTTCGGCGACACCGACACCCAGGGACAGATTGCTGGGCGAGCCATCTTCCAATTTGTAATAGGACGCCACGACGGTGCCGGTCACGCGCGACACGAAACGGTAATGGATGGTGCCCTCACCGCCGGCTGGAATGGTGGGCAGACTTTGGATGGGGTTCCAGCCGTCCTCCAATTGGGTGCCGATCAATTTGAACGGGTCCAGCTCCACGCTCAGCCCTTGGAGCGGCACGCCACCGCGATTGGTGAAGTGCATGTAAAAGTCGTAGGCCTCGCTCTCGGCCACGGTGTCGGGGTGCTCGTAGGTTACCGAGAAATCGGGGCTGCGCACGTACACCATGCCGGTCGCGGAGGCGCTGACAGGGCGGGTGCCCTGGGGAAGATCGGCCTCACCCGTGATCGAGACGGCGACCTCGTACATGCCTTCCACGTCCCCGATGAGCAGGAACTCGGCCGACGCCTCCTCGCCGGGATCGATGTAGTCGGCGTCGTCGCCCGTGCCAGGTAGTCCGTCGACACCGGTCGCGGTCATCGGTTTCTCGACGGAGGACGCACTGTCCTGCTGGGAAAGGCGCAGCGGCACACCGTAGCGGGTGGCCTCGGGCAGGGCGATGCGGGCCTTGAGGTTGCGAACCTGGACCTGATAGCCCTCGGGCGCCGCGTTGAGCACGATGCCGGTCACGCTGAAATGGCTCTTGAGGTAGTTGAAATTGCCTGGCACCGCCAGCAGGCTGAGGATGTGGTAGCGGTCGGTTTCGGGCTCGGGGTATTCCCGGTCGGCGTAGGGCATGCCGCCGGCGGAATTGCCCAGGCCCTCCGGCACCCACATGAAATGAACGTAGGGTTGGAAGGGGTCGCGAATGATCTGGGGTTGGATCATGCGGCTGCGTTTCTTGGGGAGTAGGACCGGCACTTCCACGTCGACCTGCTTGGCGCCCATGACCAGCGACATGTTGAAGGCCACCGATTCGAAGTCGTCCTCGCTGAACAGGTAGCCGCGTCGCTGCAGCTCGCCCATGTCCAGTTCGCGCACCTCGACCCGCGTCACCACCAGATCGCGGACCACCTCGATTTCGGCCTGTTGCGGTTGGGCGTAGGCCAGCACGCGCCCATCCTGTTCCAGGCGGACATCGGTCAGGCGGTAGGTGCCCTCGCTTTCGAAGACGGTTCGATCCAATTGGATCGTCAACCCGTCGGCGGCGGCCTGGTCGACGGCGATCGGCGTCGTGATGCCGGGACCCTGGAGTTCCGCGCGCAGGCGGGTCGCCTGGTTCATGTCGCCGTCGTAAAAGAGTTGGAATTCCACATGGGGTTCGGGATGACCCAGCAACAGGATCTGTTGCGCGGGCTCGAGGCGCAGGCCCAGCCGTTTCATTTCGAATAGGGTGTCCGAGGCCAGGGCCGAAAGCGTGAGGCCCAGCCAGAGCGGGGCGAGCAATCCAACGAGTTTCCGGGTCATGGTGTCCTTCCTTCGAATCGCGATGGTGGTGGCAGGAAGGCGGCTGGCGGTGCGGGGCCGGCCGGACCTTCCGCGGAGACGGAGTGCTCCGCTTGATGGGGATCGCAAAAACGAAGGGTCGAACCATCAACCCAATTTCAAAAAAACGCATTTTTTTCGAGAACGCGGATCTGACAGGCGTTCAGGGGGACAACAAAGCGATGCCGGGCCCTAGGTTCGGCTTGGGCCACGCAACGCTTGGGCATTTTTTTGGAAGAGAACTTTTTGCCCACGAATCACACGAATTGACACGAATCAACACAGTGCCACCCGGCTGTCTCCCCAGCACGGCGGGAAGTTCAAGACTACGCAGTGGCGGCTCAGGTCAGAAGCTCGTCAACTCGAGTCGACTCGGAGAGCCCGAACGCGTGCAAGAGACGTATAGCCTGTAGGTTGGCCCGCTGGGCCGACTCGTCGAAGCGACCCAAGCAACGGCAGTGAGTTACCCCAAAGAGCGAAGCCGACCATTTCCCTCACGACCCCAATCGAAAGCCGTGAAACCCAAAGTCCCCGCATCGTGAGAGGGGCGTCGGGCCTGTAGGTTGGGCTGCCAGCCATACCGGCCGTGCCCGACCAATCGAAACAACCCAAGCAGCGACAATTATTTGCGCCAAATAGCGAAGCACGGAGCCTCCCTCGGGACCCCAATCCGAAGCCGCAAAGTCAAAGTCCCCGCATCGTGAGAGGGGCGTCGGGCCTGTAGGTGCCGGGCCCGCCCAGGGCGCTGGCCCGACGCTTCGAAACAACGTGTGCAACAGAAGAGAGTGACACCAAAGAGCGAAGCCGATTCTTTCCCTCGCCGCGCGCAATCGAAGCGACACAGATCGAAATAAATCATCGAGAGATCTGGAGGCCGGACTTATCTGCTTCGCTCTTTTACGATTCGATCTTTCGAAGCCTGGGCTGCTCCGAGGTGTCGGCAGGGCTGGCTAGCCGCCCTGTCATACCTGCCATAAAACACCTCAACGAGGTCCGGGCCTGCCGATTTCACTGCGCTTGCGGTGCATCGCTACCTATGGCCGGGATCGTTTTGGTCGAGTGACAATTGGCCGGAGATCGAATCTTCCAAAGAGAGGTATCCGGTCGAGGATTCGGAACCCTCGAGGGAAATCCAACCGCCTTCTCCCGCGCCCTCACGTGCCTGAATCTTGCGAATGGCCTGATCGATATCTCGCTTCATCCCCTGCCTGGCCACATCTCTGGCCTTGGCCAGGGGCTCGATCGCAGTGAACGACCCACCGACGCCAAGACTTTTTACGGCGATCTGGCGCTCTTCCCAGGTGTCGGCCTCGAGCCGTTCCAATAAAAACGCCTGCACGCGGGCGTCGACCCTTCGCCCCAGATATCGCAGGATATCCAATCGGTTCGCGGCTGCCGGATAGGCAGTGATGAGGTGGGGCACGACTTGCGCATCCTCCACCGATTCCAAAAGCCGCAATGCGGAATGGGCCACCTTGGGATCGACCACGAGTTGAAGCGCGATCAAGGTCCGATCCTCGGATTCCAGGTTGGCCACGACCCGAAAAAAGGCACTGAGGAAGGCCGGCGTGTCGCGCTCGGGCCCTGACAGCAGGTTCGGCAACGGGTCGAGTCGCCCGGTGGCGATCGCCAACAGTTCGACTTCCGGATAACTGGAGCTTTCCATCGCTTGGGTCACCGACGGTACCGACCGCAGCGCGGTGATATCGTCCAGGAGAAATACCAAGCTTTTCTGCCGCACGTTTTCGTTCGGATCCTGGGCCACGAGTTTAACTAAATTGTCGATCTCGTCATCCACATCACCGCCACGGAGCAGAAAACGCCTGACAATCTCTTCGCCCTCGCGGATGCGGTCGCGTAGGTCTTCCAATTTCAGGGAACCGACGTTTGCGCCCGCGAAAAGGGTCATGCGAAGCCCTTCCCTGGTGAGCTTCATTTCGTGGCCATCGAGGAACCGCCGCATGCCCGCATTCATCATCGAGAACAAAGCACGTTCGTTCCCCTTGTAAAAATAGTGACCGTCGAAATACGAATCTCCGGTCACGAGCTTCTTCATCTGTTTGTCGCGATCGCGGCGTCGGGTGACCGAAAAGGGAAGTTCGCGGGGCTCCTCGAACCGAACCTCCAAATGAACATCGACCTTGTTGGGATGTTTTGGTTCGAATTGGAGGGTCCCGATCAGCCCATCCCCCATGTCGTAGGGGTGTCCCGGCTTTTTGCGCTCCCCGGTTTCCAAGGCGTGGGCCAGCGTCCGAAGCATTCGGCGATGTCTCAGGGGATTGACCACCACCAAAACAAATCCCACGATTCCGAAGGTTACCACCACCATCTCCATGAAGCCCCCTAGCGCGCAGTACCTTCCCCGGGTTCAACCAGGGAGGTTCGAGCACGTGATCCCGGCTGGATCGTTCGCTGAGTCGGTTCTACCACCATCAGCGTATTCCAGTGGAAAAAGGGGCTTCTTTTTCTCCACTTTCCCACCTTCACACGGAAGCGGAGCACGGGTCCTAAGGCACCCGTTCGAAGCGGAATGTGCCCAGGGGAACCAAGGTCCCGCCGACGTCGAAGGGACTTTCGGTAAGGCGCGCGATCGGTTCTTGCGGCTGGGTATCCATGTTGGGCGACGTGTACTCGGGACCGCTGTCGGTGCCCGCGTCGTAGGCATAGAGCGTGACGGTCCGTTCCTCCAGCCAGCGACCCCCTTCGAAAAGCAGCAGGCCGTGGACGCCGAGAAACCAATCGGGACTGGGCGCGATCATGGTCACCAAGGTGACGCGGGGAAAACGGCGATCCACTTGAAATAAAAAGTCGGTATCGCCAGGCGAATCGATGGCGCCCCCTTGCATCAGGTCCCCCGCCGTTTCGGCGTCGATGGCGCTTTGAATCTCGCCTGCCAAGAGACTGGTCGCGCCGGTTTCCGCCATACTTTCCATGCCGGGAGTCGCCAGCCCGCCTGGCTCCCATATGACCAGGTTGCCGTGATGGTTCGCGCCGATCAACGGCGAGAAATGGGCACCGCCGGGAAAACCTTCGGGATGGGTGTCGGCGCTCCAATCCGCTTGAAACGTCACTTGATAGGTCACCGATTGATTGCCGTTTTCGGCAAGCGACACCAGACCCAGGGTATTTTCCACTTCGGGCCAATAGGCGAGTCGCTCGAAGAAGACCGGATCCAACCCGGCAAAAAGCGGGGCGCTCGCCCAGATCATCATGCAACGCAGGCCCATGGAGATCCATTCATTCATATGTACCTCGATAACTGTTTGGTTTTTCTTCCGTTACAGGAACGTCCACCGACCTCGCTTTCTTCCCGAGAAAAAATCGATGCTCCTTTTTCTTTAAGCTACCGAGGCGGGGTGCGGCCACACGGCGATTTCAATCGGGCTCCTGGCGGTGTGGCCGTCAGCAAACTGATTCGGTTCCAAGTGATGCGCCCGGCTTCGGAGGGCTGGTGCGGCGCCGACGTCAACGCGGACAACAGCACCGATGTTCGCGATCTCGTCACCTTGGTCAGCGATCGCGATGACTGCGTGGTTCCGTGCGCGGGCGATTTGGATGCCAACGGCGCCACCGACGAAGCCGACTTCACTCTGGCGGAATCAGGGAGAGTTCGAACTCGGCGGCCTAACGCCAACTGGTTTTGCCAGGGTGCGAGAGATGCCATGCAACAGGGAACCACAAAACCGCCGCGAAAAAATGCTATTATATATCCCAATAATGACATTATTTAGGCTCTCGGAACGCGAAAAAGAGGTAGTTGACATGGTAAAGTCGGTAAGTTTCACACTTGGTGAGCACGATCGTAATTTCATTTCGAACATGGTGAGCAGCGGGAGATTCGGCAATAAAACGGAAGTGGTTCGGGCTGGGCTTCGGATGTTGGAAGACTACGAAAACAAGCAAAAAGCACTTCGTTCGTTAATCGATCTCGGTTTTGAAGATATCAAAGCGGGCCGAACGACAGAGTACGAGAGTGCCGAGTCCTTGCTTAACGACATCATGGAAGATTAGGGCCGGCGATCATAAAACCGTTTCGTCTCATTATCACGGACACCGCAAAAGCGGATTTACGGAACATCCGCCGACATTTTGCGAAAGATAATCCAGATGCCGCCCGAGCCTTCATGTCTGACCTGGTCAATAAGCTGCATAACTTGGCCGCCATAGGTATGGTCGGATCACCTCGTGACCACATCAGAAAGGGTTTACGCGGCTTCCCCTATCGTGGCCGGTGCTTTTATTGGTATATCGAAGGCGGAAACATGTATGTCATCCGGGTACTGCACGGGAAGCAGGACATTGCACAGCAAGATTTTCGTTTCGGAACCGGTAGACCGGGCTCCCCTTGAAGATAGAGAGGCGGCCAACCCGGATTTTCCTTTCCTCGAATGGGACTCGACGCGCAGCCTCGTGTGGTGGTGACCGTACCCGGTCGGTGGTAACTGGGTCGAGCCCCTATCGTATTGCGCGTATGCCGACGCCGGATCGGCTCTTTTTGTTTCACTTCATTTAATGTGGGTGATTGGTTTTCGTTTCCTCTGCACTTTGACGCTCGAAATAGCCTGCGAACTCCCGGAAATAAAAGTGACTGGGGAAATCGCGGAGCGCACGTTCACAGGCGATTCGACCTCGTTGATTATTCCGGTTTTCGTAGCATAGTTTCACAAGGGCGTAGTGAACCGTCAATCGGTGTTTCGGACGGGATTCCCGATCGAAAAAGGCTTCAGCCAAGGAGATTGTGCGAGTTGGTTCGAAGTGGTAGTCGGCCGCCCACTCAATAAATTCACTCAAGCTGGAGGCACGATCCAACCACCCCTCTACCTGGGTTTGTTGATAAAGGGTCCAGGCCTCATCACTTTGTCCATGTTGGGAATATGCAGCAGCCAACATTCGGTGTGCCAAGGTTTTCCCGTCTTCATCAACTCCTTCTACATGGGCCCGAGCTAACCCAACGAGCCCACCCGGTGGCTCGATTTTCCGGGAGAGGGCCCAATACAGGAGTCTGGCCCGTCGCGTATTGGGGTTCGTGTAGTAACTGTCCAGGTACTGCCAAGCATCCTCTAGCCGCGCTTCGGCAATCAGGTACTCCACGTGCTGCAACATCCACAAAAAACGATAATTGGGCTCGATATTCTTTGGATCAATACCGTTGACCTGGGTCCAAAACGGCTGCATAACCGCACGGCGTCGATATGAGGGAGTTAACCAAAAAACCCGATCTATGAGCCATACGCGATCTGCAGGCGTTGGTCGGTCGGTTTTCAGACCTGCTTGCACCTTCCGCGTCCAGTCGGTAATGGACACCGAACCTGGGTCATAGATGAGGTCGCTTTCCAGGCTCAACACGCGAATCCAACCCCTTCCGTCCGGGTCCAGCGATTCGGCTTTTTTGTAAAAAGACAGGGCCCGTTCCATATCTCCCAGTTTTCGGAAGGCCTCCGCAATGTCGAGAGCCATGCTCGCGGATGGCGCGCGCTCAAATTCGGCGAGCTTGAGGGCGATGACCTCCTGATCCATGCGTTTGGCCATTGACGACTTCCCTCCTAGAAAGTCGTTCACATTTGATACAAATAGTTTCTTATCCCAGGAAGACCATTCGACCCCTACGGAAAAATCGGGCTTCAAAAGCTTGAATGTGGGAGTTGGAGCCACATTGCACAAATCATCGAACGGGGAACCCTGCAGAGACCCGCAATCAACGACAAAGAGAATCGTTTTAGCCAATGCGGCTTTCACCGTCGCGTCGTGTGAAAATGCCCGTACGGTTCGCTGGCAAAAGGAACAACTGTCCCTGTGCAGATACACCAAGATCGGCTTGCCGGTTTCCTGAGCCTGGGTTTTGGCTTGGCTGTAGGTAATTCTAACGGGAAGCGGGGAGGATACCGCGACCTCGAACCCGAAAACTGGGAGTAGCAGCCAAAGCATGGAGATTCTGACGAGCGAGGCAAAAATGTGTTTCTGCATCCGGTGATTCACGCAACTCAATTATAGACCTCCTCCCACCTGACTCCCTCGATGCGGTTTTTGCCTTGCGCAAGCTATGGATACGAAATCACTTGTAAAGCCGATAAAACGGAAAGGCTTCGGCCACTCTTGCCGGGGCTTGAACGCAATTGCAACCTCTTGATTATCCAATGCCGATTCCGAGAGGACAATATGGCCTTCAAACATTTTTTCCCGCCAGTTTTTTTCTCATTTACACAGCAAATGGCCTTTCGAAAGGGCCCGACAAGCCAGATTTTGACTTCCGTCTAAAAGACTTCGCTCTAGGATCCTTCCCGAAGCATGGTCTCGAAGTTCTGCCCGCCGTAAAAGATACCAATAATCGAAATCAAATCGGCTTCCACTTTAAAAGCGATCACGACGCGCTTTTTATAGTTGGTGACTCGCAGGTTTGGCCGGATGTCATCTCGCTTTGTTCCCCGATGTGGGAAGGTGCGAAGGCTTTCACAATAGCTGACGATGGCCTCGGTGTATCGCATGGCTACATCGTGGGAGGCTTCGGTGGCGAGGAAGCGATACAGAGCCTCGAGCTGGTCCCCTGCCTCAGGTGAGAAAACGACGCGGTAGTTCATCGCCCCTTCGCATGTTGGGCGGCGAGGCGGGCGCGCACTTGATCGGCGGAGAGAGCCCGGGACGGATCAGCCTTCAGGGCATCGTAGGCCGGACCTACTTCACCCAGGAGCCAGTTTTCAACAGCACGGTCACGCGCTATCAGGGCACGGAGCCCGTCACGAATAACCTCGCTCTCACTCGCGTATTCACCAGTCTCAACCTTAGCTTTCACCATTTTGGCCATATCGTTTGGCAACGTAATGCTCAGTTGTTGTGTTGTGCGCATTGAATACCTCCACTCGATCAAAGAGTAGGATTTAATCCTACTCCTACAAACCAAAAACGTCTACATGGAGAGCCTCAAATCACTTGTAACGCCGTTAAAATCGGAAAGGATTCGACCATCCGTCTCTGGGCATGCCGGGGAGAATCGGCACTCCGCTCCCTTTGTTATTCTACATTCAAGCGTGTTGCTTCGATTGATCGACCACGCTGCCTTCGCGGCCCGGCTCAACCTGATGATTCCCCCGACGCCTCTCCCCTGGAGGGCAGCTATTACGGCCGCTGGTACATCCGCGATCCCGGCGCCACGGCCGGTGTGGCCGTCAGCAAACTGATTCGGTTCCAAATGATGCGCCCGGCTTCGGAGGACTGGTGCGGCGCCGACGTCAATGCGGACAACAGCACCGGTATTCGCGATCTCGTTACCTTGGTCAGCGATCGCGGTAACTGCGTGGTTCCCTGCGCGGGTGACTTGGATGCCAACGGCGCCACCGACCAAGTCGACTTCGATTTGGCGGTACCGCGCTGGCACGGCTGCAGATAGTCAGGTGTCAAATTTCGGCTAGACGCGGGCCATTCAGGGCGCGCGTCTAGCCGTTTGCCTGCAAGTTCGAGAACACGTTCTCCTAACGGCGTAATTCGTCAAACTCAAGAGTCCATCGAGAATCGTCCGGAATTATTTCGTTAAAACCCAAAGTGTGCGATCCGGGTGGATGCAATCGTGCAAGATGCTGAAGCGAAACGCGTTGGGAAAAGCGTGGTCCGGCATTCCGGAGGCGTAATTGGAAAGTACGTTGAGCATTTTCACGATGCGTTGCAGCCCAGCAGGTTGTGCGAGTGCGCCGCGAAGAATCGCTCAATTTGGGTAAAAGCATTTGCTATTTTTGTATGCTGCCTCGGTCGCCCTTCCACGCCCGGCCATTACTAAGAATAACAGCAGTTTTGCTGTCCAGTACAATTAAAATACACCCCTCATCCTCATATAGAAAGTTGGCCCAATTATTGGTAAAGATTCTCCAATTCGTTTTTACTCCCGTTTCTTTTCCCCAAAAAACGTATAGTGTACTTTCTCCATTTATACCTAGCGTGAATAGGGCTGATTTAAAATTATCATATTTTCCACGATTCCATTCATCTTCCCAGATATACCAGGGTTCAGCAGGCCCTACGACCTTAGCGGGCCATTCATCATCCGCGAGCAACATAAAGTGCCGGTTCTTCTCACTTACATATTCCTGCCAAAGGTTAGAACACTCCCCCTCTTCGAGCACATCAATGCCGTCAAGGTCTGCTTCGCTCATCTCTGGATCATTATAAAAAACACCTGGGATTTCCTTCTTCACTAGATTTCTCCTGCTAAATTACGACAAAAATTTCATGTACCTTACTAACTCTCGATCAGCGCCGCTCGCAGGCCAACAAAAATGAAGAGTCGAGGATCCACTTCAACTCGGAAACACTCAGCCCGCCAGGAGGAAACTGCGTTTCGCTCTTTCTATTTGCCTAAATTAAAACGTGTTGTTTCGATTGCTCGAACATTGCCACGCGACCCGGCTCAACCTACGGGCCGCTACCGCTCGCTTGCGGGCACTGCCAACCTTGTTATTCCTCGGGTAGTGGAGCGATTCGGTTGCGCGGATCAATCGAAGAGGCGCATTTGGTTCAGGTCTTCCACCAGTTCCTGGTACTTGCGGTGGCGCGTCGTCTTGCGCGGCTTCACCGATACGAAGTATTGACGCGCCTCTTCCTGGGCCGCCTGGGAATCGACCAGGCCGTGCTGGAACAGGAAACGTCCGTTCTGCGCTTCGATGAAGGCGCGCTCGCGACGCAGCCGCTCGGCCTCGATGGCCTCGTCGAAACTTTTGGGTAATTCGCGGGGGAAGCTGTTGAGCAGGTCGTCCCAAACGGGATAGAAAGGCCGGGTGGCATCCAACAGGGCGAAACCCCGGCGCCGCTTGTCTTCCATCTTGTCCATGGAACTCCGCAAAAACTGGGACACCACCGTGGAGGCGGTGGGTGCCGTGGCCAGGGTATTCACTTCCCAGGGACGCTCCATTTCGCGGGTGGCGTCTTCCAAGATGAAGTGCTCTTCACCCTCCAGAACCCGCAAGCCATAGCGCATTTCGTAGCGCTCGTAAACGCCCTCGCCCGGGCGCTGCAAGGTGAGGCGAACTTTGCCGATGGGGTTTGCGAGCAACATGGTGACCTCCGCGGTTTCCGAAGCGTGTCCTGTATGTATCTCAAAGCCGGCGAGGCCTTGACTTCCAATTGTTTTCATCTTAACGGCAAGGTCGTCCATCTGTTAACAGGTTTTTTTGATTTAGACAAGAAAAACACGGTTTTGGAAACCATTGCCTGCCTAGGTAGTGCCCATCCAGAAACAGCGGTTTTTTGAAATGGTTCCCCGGAATCGGCAGGTTCCCAATGCAAGCGGCTATCAGCAGTCAGGTATCAGGCGTCAGGTATCAGCAAGATTCTTGTTCATAGGTAATTAGCTGATACCTGATAACTGATACCTGATACCGTGCCCATCCAGCCAAACCACCTAGGAAGTGGCAACCATTCCGTTTCTGGATGCGCACTAGGTAGGACGCGACCCCGTCCTTTTTCGAACGCGCACATCCGAAACACAGGCCGGCGCGGGCCAGGGTGAGGGATCTCACGTTGGCAAGCCGGAAAAATCTCTTCGGCGGGAAATCCTTCGCTCCCACCCCATTTGGGGTTGCCCCTCCATTTTGGGGCCTATATAATCCGAAAGATCGAGGAGTAGGGCCGTGACATCCACCTATGTACACTACCGACTAATGCTTCACCTCCCCACCTGCTATCCCTCTTTTGTGATGTGCGGGCGCTGAGTCCGTTTCCCAGACCCTCGCCACTTTTTTCCGCACAGTTCCGGCCCATCGGGGAGGCCTTCCATGAGTCAGCCATTTAAATCGGTGTTTGCCGTGGCGCCATTTGACGTGCCCGCCAGCGGCTTCGCCCGCCGACACCGTGCGGCCGTGCCACTCGTTCCCCCAGCGAGTCGCGACCGAAATCCGACCTCCACCCCAACCGCCCATCGGGCATCGATGCGTTTCCCCAACCGATAACCCGCACCTCGCGTGCCTCATTCGCGGCTTGTCTTCCCTCCCCCGGAACCACGCCGTCTCCACCCGATTCACTCGCGCCAACGCCACGTTCCCCCGTCGCATGGGCGCTCGGTACCCGGATCCCCGATGTCCCACTTCCCCCGTGAGACCTCGTCACCGGTCACCGAACCGGCTTCCCACCGGAGCATCGGGTTCGTTCCCAGGCGCCTTGCGACGCACGCTTCCCCCCTGTTGCGACGCCCGGCACCACCACACGTCCAAAACCACGGGACGTGACCCCCGGATCGCACCGGGTCTTCTTCCCCAATTTCGAAAGCAGTCGTTCCTATAAGAGGTAGAACATGACCAGAGACTCACAACGCCCGCCTGCCGGCGGCGATTTCGAGCGATGTCGCGTTTCCGAGCCGATTTCCGGCTTCTCCACCCGGGCCATTCACGAGGGCTGCGGGTACCGCGATCAAACGGGCGCGGTCACACCGCCCATCTACGCCACGTCGACCTTCGAATACGGCAACGAAGGCGGCTTCGACTACACCCGCAGCGGCAACCCCAATTTCCGCAACCTGGAAGCCACACTGCGCTCCCTGGAGCACGCGGCCCACGCCACCGTCTTCTCCAGCGGTGTGGCGGCCATCACCGCCGTCGTTTCGTCGCTGAAAAGCGGCGATTTGGTGCTCGCCGAGGAAAACGTCTACGGCTGCACCTTCCGCCTGTTCGACCGCGTGTTCAAGAAATTCGGGGTCACCGTCGAGTACCTGGACTTTTCCCAAGTCAGCCAATTCGAGCAGATCAGGGTGAAAAAACCGAGATTGGTGTGGCTGGAATCACCCACCAATCCCCTGCTCAAGGTGATCGACATCCGCCGCGCGGCGGAAATCTGCCGCACCATCGGCAGTACCCTGTTGGTGGACAACACCTTTGCCAGCGGCTACGTCCAGCAACCGCTGGCCCTGGGCGCCGACCTCTCGCTCTCCTCCACCACGAAGTACATCAACGGCCATTCGGACTGCCTGGGTGGGGTGGTCTGCACCAATTCGGAGGAGTGGGCGGAGAACATGGTGTTCGCCCAAAAGGCCCTGGGCCTCAACCCCTCCCCTTTCGATAGCTGGTTGATTTCCCGCGGCGTCAAGACCCTGGCCCTGCGGATGCAGCAACACCAACGCAACGCCCAGGCCCTCGCCGAGTGGCTGGAAGCCCTGCCAGGCATTGGTTGGGTGCGTTATCCGGGACTCCCCTCCCATCCCGACCACGAACTCGCCAAACGCCAAATGCGCAACGGCGGCTCCGGCATCGTCGTGGCCGATTTCGGCCTGACCCTCGAGAAGACGCGCGATCTCCTGCAGGGCCTGCGCTACTTCAAGCTGGCCGAAAGCCTGGGCGGCGTCGAATCGCTGGTCTGCCACCCGGCGACCATGACCCATGCATCTGTGCCGCGCGAGGTCCGGGAACAGGTGGGCATCACCGACGCGGTGGTGCGCTTCAGCGTCGGCGTCGAGGAGATCGGCGATCTGCTCGAGGATTTGCAGGACGGGTTCAGGAGGGTTGGCTGCTATGCGCGATCTTATCAGCTCACCTAAATGGCAGGGACATCAACTGGGGCTCCCACTCCCGGACGGCGGTCACGCAGTCTCCGTCAGCATGCCGCATTGGCGTCACGTGGTGGGCTACGAAGAAGGCGCCGAAGACATCGTGAACGCATTGCAATGCGGCTATCCGCGCTTCGTGATCCACCCCTTCGTCGTGGCATTGAACAAACACCTGCAAGCGGCCCTGGCGCGTCCGGGCGAGGCCTGTTTCGCGTTCCCGTCCCTGGCCGTCGCGCAACGCGCCAAGGCTTTCCTGCACCGGCGCTCCGGTCTCGAGAGCCGCATCGCCACGACACCCTTCGACTCGGTGTTCGCGTTGTGTTTCCCCGAGTCCGGGTTCGAGACCGCCAAGAGCTTTTGGCAACACACCGGCGAGATCGTATCCTCGCGACAGGCGCAATCGGTAATGGACCGGGAACGATCGGAAACCGGCGAAGGGGCCGAGGCCAAGACAGCCATCCGCGCGATGTTGGCGGAACTCTCCGGCATTCCCAGCGATTGCATCTGGTTGTTTCCCACAGGGATGGCCGCCATCGCGGCCATTCACCGAGTCTGCGGCGAACTCATCCCCGGCCGCCCATCGGTTCAGTTGGGATTCCCCTACGTGGACACGCTCAAGGTCCAGGAGAAACTCGGCAATGGTGCGGTGTTCCTGCCCCACGGCCACGGCGCCGACCTGAAGCGCCTGAACGCCTTGGTTCAAGACGGCGAAGTTTCGGCGGTCTATTGTGAGTGTCCCACCAATCCACTGCTGCAAACCCCGGATCTGGCCAAAATCGCCCACATGACGCGACCAGCCGGGGTCCCGCTGATCGTCGACAATACACTGGACAGCTTCGCCAATATCAATCCCTTCCCCCATGCCGATGTGGCGGTCATCAGTTTGACCAAATATTTTTCCGGGGTGGGCAATGTCATGGGCGGCGCCCTGCTGCTCAACCCCCAATCGGAGCGCTTCGATGCGCTGTGCACCGGCCTCGCCGCAACCTTCGAGGACCTGCTGTGGAGCGAGGACGCCATCGTCCTGGCCGAAAACGGTCGTGACTTTCGGGCACGCCTGACCCGCGTCAACCGGACCGCGGGTGAGTTGTGCCGTTACCTGAAAACGCATCCGGCCGTCACCCGCGTGCACTATCCCGAGTTCGTGTCGCGCGCCAATTACGAGTCCCTGAGCATGTCGTCCGATCCGGGTTTCGGTGGCCTGTTTTCGCTGGAGCTGGTCGATGGGCCCAGCGAGGCGCCGCGCGTCTACGACGCCCTGCGCGTGTGCAAGGGCCCCGGCCTGGGCACCAATTTCACGCTTGCCTGCCCTTACACGCTGCTGGCCCATTACGGAGAACGCGACTGGGCCGCGAGTTGCGGCGTTCGGCCGGATCTGCTTCGCGTCTCGGTGGGATTGGAGGATGCCGACGACCTGATGCGCCGCTTCGAGGACGCGCTGGCGCCCGCGCCGATACGGGGGTGATTCGGGGAGGGGGTTTCTTCGTGGGGGCAGGGTTGTTCATGCGTAAGTTTTTTATTACCACAGAGTCGTTGCCCAGGCCGGGGGCCCGGGTTTCAGGTGGGTAACTAATCGAAGCGAATCGTTTGGGAGTTCCCGCATTTGTGAGAGGGGCGTCGTTGCAGTAAGTTGGCCCGCCGGGCCGACATTTTTCGACGAACTCCCTGCACATCCGCCTTTTTAGGTTTTTATCTTTATCTTCGAGCTTTACTGAGTTTGTTACATAAGAGCCACGCACCAGCGGGCTAACCCGCTCGATTTCGAGAATGAAACAAGGCGAAGTGAGCTAGCATGGTGGTCCCGGCTGCCTGAGTGGGTTGTCATGCCAGGTAGGTGCGACCGCTGGTCGCACATTCCAAAGCTCCTGCTTCTATTGGTGCTTCGCTCTTTGGCGTCTCGCATCTGCGGAGTGTGGATCGCTTCGAAGTGTCGGCCGGGCCGGCCAACCTACTGCCGCGCCGATCCTCAAAGCATGCGGGAACTCTGATCATGGATCGCTTCGACAAGTTCATCCGGCGGATGAACCTACCTGGCACGACGGATCTCTCGGCATCCGGGAACTCCGAGCGACTTTGTTTCAAGAGAGTTCACTGAGACCACAGAGAGAACGACACGGAGTGGCTGAGGAGACACCTTCTCTCGTAACATGGGAAAAACAGCTTGGGTGGTTTTTTCGGTGGAAAACCGCAAGAGGACAGAAAGCACAAACCAATTAATTTCAGACACCTACTATAGTTCTCCTAAATCTGAGGCGATGATGATTACCTAGGGTTGGGCCCAATAAACGTTTCAGCTCAACTGGGGGAGGATCATTCGAGCTGGTACCGAACCAGCCTTGCAATCGAAAAATGCTCCTGCGGCCGCGCTCTAAACCAATGCCCATCCAGAAAAAGATGGTAACTACCAAGTTGGCTCGTCTGGATGGGTACGGTCTCAGGTCTCAGGTCTCAGCAAAATATTTAACACCAGACCATTAGCTAAAACCTGATACCTGAGGGCCAATATCAGTTTGTATGGAAAACCAGGCTGATCCAGAGAACTCGATTCAAAAAACCCCTCCTGGATGAGCTCGTACAAGGCACATAAAAATAATTGATCGATACCTATTTGTACTTCTCCGTTACCTCCGTGCCCTCTGCGGTAAAAAATCCGAGGCCTCCGCTGATTTGGATGGAGACCTACCTTTTTGGTCGGGGTCGGGCTAGACTGGTCCCCATCCAGAAACGACGATTTTTGGAACGACTTGCCGAGATCACCCATGACCGCTGCCGAGAAGCCCTGCCTCGCCATATCCGTTCGCGACCTCGTTTACTTCGCCCTGCGAGGCGGCGATCTCTTCCAACACTACTTCCAAGCGCCGAGCGGCCTGCAGGGAATCCGCGGCCACCAGCGACTTCAGCGCAAGCGCGGTGAAGGCTATCGCGCCGAAGTCTCCGTGAAACTTCACCACGATTGCGGACCCTTCGAGCTGGTCATCGGCGGCAGAATCGACGGCGTCTTCGCGGAACGGGCGCCCGTGGTCATCGAGGAAATCAAGACCACGCTGCTGGAGTTCGACCGCATTCCGCCCCACGCCACGAGTCTCCATCTGGGCCAAGCCAAACTTTACGCCTATATCTATGCCCGCGAACACGAGCTGGATGAGGCAGCGGTTCGCCTGACGTACCTCCACCTCGAGCACGACGAGACTCGGGAAATCGAGTCCATTCTCGATTTCCACGCGCTGACGGTGTTTTTCAACGAAGTGATCGAAACGTATCGCGAGTGGGCCGAAACGCAGTTCGCCTGGCGACAAGAGCGCGATCGCTCGATCGCCGACCTCGAATTCCCGCTCGGCGGGTTTCGGCCCGGGCAGCGGCGCCTCGCCGCCGAGGTGTACCGCGCCGCCCGCGACGGGCGCACCCTCTTTGCCGAGGCCCCGACCGGTACCGGTAAAACCCTCGCCACCCTGTTCCCCGCGATCAAGGCCGTCGCCGAGGGACACGTGGAAAAGGTCTTCTTTCTCACCGCCAAGAACACCGGTCGCGAGGCCGCCCAGCGGGCCCATCGGATCCTGACCGACAGCGGCCTACGGTACAAGGCGCTGACCCTCACGGCCAAAGACGCGATCTGCTTCCACGAAAACGGCCCCTGCCGCATCGAACAATGCGAGTACACCCGCGGCTATTACGATCGCGTGCGCGATGCGCTGACCGACCTGTTCGCTTCGGACGCACTCCATCGCGAAGCGATCGTGGACGTGGCCCGCCGCCACCGCGTCTGCCCGTTCGAGCTCTCGCTGGACATGGCGGTTTGGGCCGATCTGGTCATTTGCGACTACAACTACGCCTTCGACCCAGGCGTCTACCTGCGCCGATTTTTTGGCGAAGATAAATCGACCCACATGCTGCTGATCGACGAGGCACACAACCTGATCGATCGCGCCCGCGGCATGTTCACGGCCGAGCTGTCCAAACGCGAAGTCTTGGAAGTGCGGCGCACCTGGTCGAAACGGGCCCCGATGGTCCGGCGCGCGCTGAATGGGGTGAACCGGCAATTGCTGAAGATGGGGCGCGAGATGGACGCCGCCGGGCTGAAGGAACAAACGCTTACCGAGGCGCCCAAGGCGTTGATCCCCCCGTTGCAGAAGCTCGTCGCCGCCTACAGTCAGTGGCTGACCGAGGCGGAGCCGGGCCTGTTCGGCGAAGAACCACCCGAATTGTTCCGTACCGTACGGCAGTTTCTTCGCTGCGCGGAGCACTATGGCGATCACTTCGCCACCATCTACCGGCGACGCGGCAAGGACCTCGCGGTCAAGGTCTACTGCAAGGATCCGGCGCCGCAGTTGAAGGCGAGGTTGGCCAAAGTCCGCGCGGCAACCTACTTCAGTGCGACCCTGACCCCCTTCGGCTATCACCGCGCCCTGCTCGCCGCGAAAGAGCGGGATCCGCAATTGCGGCTGCCCTCGCCATTCGATCCCAACCATCTGTGCCTGTTGGTGGCGGACGGGATTTCGGTACGCTTCCGCGACCGCGAGCGCACGCTGGGCGACGTGGTCTCGATGATCCGAGCAGTCACTCATTCCAGGTCTGGCAACTATTTAATTTTTCTTCCTTCCTATCGCTATTTAAATTTGATTACCGAAAATTTCGCTCAGAAGCATGACGACGTCGAGATTCTGATCCAGGAACCCGGGATGGACGAAGCGCAACGGATCGCTTTCTTGAAAGAGTTCGAAGAACGCGACGCGTCGACGCTGGTCGGGTTCGCGGTGATGGGCGGCATTTTCGGAGAGGGCATCGACTTGCGCGGCGAACGTCTCATCGGGGTGATCGTGGTCGGCGTGGGGCTGCCCCAGATCTGCATCGAACGGAACCTGATCCGCGAGCATTTCGAAGAGAACGGGTTCGATTTCGCCTATCGGGTGCCAGGCATGCAACGGGTCCTCCAGACCGCAGGCCGGGTGATTCGGACCGAGCGAGATCGGGGGGTCGTCTGTTTGATCGACAGCCGCTTCAGCGAACCCGATTACGCGCGGCTGTTTCCCGCCCACTGGCGCCCGGAACGGGTGAGACACGCCGCCCAAGTCACCGAACGGCTCGCCCGGTTTTGGTCGGCCGAGGCGGACCCGGACGAGCAACCATCCTGACCTGGCGCCGAAGGCGGAAATGATGGCTCGCCATCGCTTTCGGAGCTTGATAGGATGTCCTCAATCCTTGCCCTAGACGTTCAAATCAGCCCTCCGGAGAGCGATCATGAAACATGCGTGGTTTCTGGTATCGGTGTGCCTGTCGATCCTCGTGCCCTCATCCGCCGCGGAATCGGCGGACGTCCTTTCCAGCTACGTGGCCCTGGCCTGGTCGGCCAAAGAAAGTAAAACGATGGCGTTGGCCCGCGCCATCACCTCGTCTTCGCAAACTCCGCCGTCCCTTACGGTCAACGGCAAGGCGGTCACCATGACGGCGAGAGCCAATCCCGACACCACCGCCTTCCCCGTCACGGTTTGGGAAGCGGTCATGCCGATGGGGGCCGAAGCCACGCTCGCGGGAACGGCTTTACCCGTACCGAAAAGCGATCCCCAGTCCGTCGCGATCGTCGGCGACAGCGGCTGCAAATCGGATCAAGGCTGCGACCAGGAGGCCACCTGGCCCTTCCCCGAAATCTGCGCCGAGGCCGCCACCCGTAAACCGGATTTGGTGATTCACGTGGGCGACTACAACTACCGCGGCACGCCCAGCCACTCGCCGCCCGGCAACAAGGCCTGGGTTTACGACGGATGCGGCGACGACTTCCTCAAGCAGGAGACCAAGTCCATGCCCTACGGCGACAATTGGGAGACCTGGAACCTGGATTTCTTCACGCCCGCCAAGCCCCTGTTGGCCTCGTCGCCCTGGGCCATCACGCGCGGCAATCACGAGTTGTGCGCCCGCGCCGGAGTGGGTTGGTTCTACCTGCTCGAACCCTCCTCGCCCCTGCTGGCTACGGACTACACCGCCAATCCCTGCACGGGACGTAATGCCTACACGATGCCGGCCTACGCCCTCGCGTTGGACAACCTCAACCTGCTGATGATCGACACCGCCAACCTTTGCGGCTGGGCGCTCGACGAAAGCGAAGTGCCCACCTACACCAAGGTGTATGCGCGCATGTTGGCGTTGGCCGACACCGACGCCGATTGGCTGGTGGCCCACCGGCCGCTGGTGGTCATGGGCTCGCCGACCGCGGCGCAGCCCGTGCCGGGCATCACCCAGACCGCGTTCGAAGGGAACATCACGATGACCGCGGTGCTGAAGGAACCGGAACTGAAAGGATGGGCCCAGAAGATCGACATGATGGTCAACGGCCACGTCCACCTGTTTCAATACCTGTATGCCCCGCAGGGCCAGATGCCGCCGGAATTCATCGTGGGCAACAGTGGCGTGCGGCTGGACACCTCGACCCTGAACGGCCCGGCGAGCACGACCGATCCGGCGCCAGGCGGGCAAATCTCCCTGCTGGGCAGCGTGCATGCCGAGTTCGGCTACCTCCTGTTGGCGAGCGATCCCAGTCTCCGATGGACGGCCACGCTGCACGCCCCCAACGGCAACATCCTGGAAACCTTCATGCCCTTCGCCCCCGCCGCGAAAAGCGGAAAAACGGCGGGGCATTGACGTGCCACTCCGCCTGCGATTCAACCCGGCGAGATGCTCCCAAACCGAAGCTCCACCTACAGGCTTTGCGCCACTCTTTGGATGCGGACGTTGCCTAGATACGCGCTTCGACGCGTCGGGCTGGCAGCCTTACCGGCCCTACCCAACCTGACGCCCCTCTCACGATATGGGGACTTTGGATTGTGGCACTTCGTTGGCGCGCCGCGAGGGTGATTAACGGCTTCGCTCTTTGGCGTTACCCACTTCTGCTCCATGCGTCGCTTCGATTGGTGGAGCAAGCTGCTCCACCTACAGGCTTTGCATCACTCTCAATATGCGGGCTTCTCGCAGATTGGGGCTTCAATGAACGCGCGGCTGCCAACTTGAGACGCTTCGCTCTTAAAGAGTTTGAAAAGATGGGGTTACGTGGCTTCGATTGGTGGAGCAAGCTGCTCCACCTACTGGCCTTACGCCACTCTCAATATGCGGGCTTCTCGCAGATTGGGGCTTCAATGAACGCGTGGCTGCCAACTTGAGACGCTTCGCTCTTAAAGAGTTCGAAAAGATGGGGTTACGTGGCTTCGATTGGTGGAGCAAGCTGCTCCACCTACAGGCTTTGCGCCACTCTTTGGGATCCGGGATCTGCCGGGATACCTGCTTCGACATGTCGGCCCAGCGGGCTAACTTCGCTTTTTTGTGATGCGGGAGACCCAGGCTCAGTTGGGACGCGTTTCGTCCCGCACCCATACGTAGATTTCCTTGACCAGGTCGATGCCACGCGGGCCCTCTCGCTGCATGACCGAACCGGCGATGGCCAGGTCCAGATCGGGAAAATAATAGGCGAAGGTGTTCCAGAAACCGCGGTGACCCCAACCGCGGTGACCGTCGACGTCGATGGGCTCCAAGCCCATGCGGTAGCCGTCGCCGTCTTTGGCCTCGACCGCGGTCAGCATGGTCTCGAGCGTTTCCGGTCGATCGAAGACCTTCCCGCCAAGCAGGGCGTGGAAAAAGATCGCCAACTCTCCGGCGGTGGAGATCAGGCCGCCGCCCCCGTAGAGATCGAGCGAGGGATCCCAGTCGTGGGTGTCCGTGTCGCCCAGGTACTGGTGGGCTCTAGGGACCGAAAGCTTTCCGGCATCCGGGACTTCCATTCGGGTGACCTCGAGTCCCAAGTCTTTGAATTTGAGCAATTCGGGAAAGGCCTCGGCCAGCGGTTTGCCGCTCACGCGTTCGACGATTTCACCGAGCAGAATGTAGCCCGTATCCGAGTATTGGAAATACTCGCCCGGCTTGCCCTTCGGTTCCCCGAACTCGACACATAGGCCCACCTGTTCTGCGCGCGTCCAGCGCTTGTCGGGGTCGGCCATGATGCGCTCGATGTAGCGCGGGTCGCTGGCGTGGTCGAACATCCCCGAGGTGTGGGTGAGCAGGTGCGTCACGGTGATTTTCGAGAGGGCGTAGCCGTCCGAGCGGAGCGGGTCGACGTAGGCCTTGGGCAGGTATTTTTCGATGGAGGCGCGGATGTCCAATTTCCCGGACTCCGCCAGGCGCAGAATGCTGGCCGCCGTGTAGGTTTTGGTAATGCTTGCGAGGCGAAACGGGTGTTCCGGGCGAAGCGGCCGTCCCGATTCGCGATCGATCACGCCGGCCGTGCCGTCGAATGTCAGGCCCAGCCGCGACGAACTGACGTGGAGAGCAATCGACGGCACGTCGGGGTGCCGACGAATCAAGTTCTCGATGTGTTCCTGTAAACGTGCGACGGGTTCCCCCTTTTCTCGCGGTGCGTCCCGCTCCCCTGCCTCGACGAAGGCAGCCTGCGATCCCATCAATAAAACGATCAACCAAAGAACAACCGCATTCATGGTTCCCTCTCCAAACGGTCGGCAGTCGAGCGATGGCTCAATCCTTCACGCGACATCCCAACGCCATTTGGCTCAGCGACATGGGACGACCGTCTCGATTCCGGTTATATCACAACCCCTTCATGACCCGAACAGAGAGTCCTCGGCAGGACGCTCCCGGCAAAGCCTGAAAACGGTGATCGAACGACCCTGATTACGGTCCGGGTTTCCCGAACTTCCAGGGTTCCCGATTCAATTTCTCCAGGCACCGACCACGTCGCCTACTTCAGGAACCGATGGCCTCCTCGGGAACCGCCCATGCTCGGTCACGGCCGGGAGAGCCGCATGGCCGGTCCGTCCGCGGGAATCTTTTCTTGACCACCAAGGGCTCCTGTGAAAAGCTCGAAGTAATTCCTACCCCCGCAGAAAAAATCAGAGGTCAAGAAAATGGAATCACCGAAGGTTTTTCACCAAAAAGGTGGTCACCGTTTGGGCGGTTGGCTGCCTGGAGACCCCACCCACGTGGACGGGTGGATTCGCAAACTCAAGAAACGCATCGCCGCGCGGCCCCGTGACCTGGTGCCGCCAATCAAGGCGTTCCAGGAAATGGTCTACGCCGATCAGGTCCTGCATCGAACCATGGCGGCCATGTTCGCCGAAGCCTATCTGCGCCGCAAGGAAACGCCGTTGGGCACCCCCGAGGTGCGCAATTTCGAGGAATTTCTGGTGCTGCTCAACGGCATCATGACCACGGCACCCGAGTACTACGAGTGCGAAGAACGGAAGGCGGGCCGAGAAGAGCTGGAGCCGTGCGGGCTGATCGGCTTCCCCATCAACGCCTTGCTCGATTGGCCGATGGGCACCGTATCCGGATATGACGTCTTCGCCAACAGCCTGGTAAACCAACAGTTCAAGAAGATCCTGTCGTACTGGTCGCAGTTCCTGGTGACCCAGGATTCGCGCTACGTGCTGGTGGAGGGCGACCCCGACGGCACGCCGGTGGTCATCCCCTGGCTGAGCGAAACCGCCAAGAAGGAAATGGTCGACGTGGCCTGCTCCGCGGTCGGCGAAGGTGCCGGCTGCACGGGCACCGAAACCTTCCAGGACATCTTCAACTGCAAACCGCAAGACCCCGATTACGGCTTTCAGTCGTGGGACGATTTCTTCACGCGCACCTTCGTCCCTGGCGTGCGGCCCGTCACCGCCCCGAGCGACGATCGCGTGATCGTCAACGCCTGCGAATCGGCCCCCTTCGCGCTGCGCCGCAACGTGTCCGAGTCGGCCAAGTTCTGGATCAAGGGCCAACCCTATTCGCTGGAGAACATGCTGGAGTGGGACCCCTACACGCCCCAATTCGTGGGCGGCACGGTCTACCAGGCCTTTCTCAGCGCCTTGAGCTACCACCGTTGGCACAGCCCAGTAAGCGGCACCGTCAAAAAAGCCTACGTGATCAACGGCTCCTACTATCTCGAAAACATGTACCAGGGCTTCAAGGGCCCAGGAGGAGCCGACGACGCGGCACCCAACGACTCACAGGCCTTTCTGACGGCCGTCGCCACCCGCGCACTGATCTTCATCGAAGCCGACAACCCCGACATCGGATTGATGTGCGTCATGCCGGTGGGCATGGCCGAGGTCTCCAGTTGCCAGATCACGGTCTGCGAGGGGGACCACGTGGTGAAAGGGCAGCAGTTGGGCATGTTCCACTTCGGTGGCTCCACCCACTGCCTGATCTTCCGTCCGGGTGTGGAACTGGACTTCCACCTCTACGGGCAGAAGCCCGGTCCCGATGCAAGTACCAACATCCGTATCAACACCGCCATCGCCACGGTGAAACGCTAATGCGAGCCGGTGGGCGTGAACGGCGGTCAGCACATCGCCGATGACGCCCACCTCGTCTCACGGGTCTCGATCCGAAACGGGAAACGCCGATCAGATTCATTCATGGTTGGCTTCGACCGGAACCTTCTTCACTCAAGGATTGCGGGCGACCTTGATCGCGCCGCGCAATTGGCCCGGCCGATACCCCACCGCACGGTCCACGGGATAGGACTCCGCAATTTTGTCCGCCACCTGGGGAGGCAGGTTCTCTCCGTGGCAGGTGAGACACACCGGTTGAATCAAGAGCGGTTTGTAGACGGCCCCATCCAAACGATACAGCGGCTTCAACGCCTTCTTTTCGAGGTCGGCGCGCATGAGATCCATAAGATCGCGCTCGGATGCGGTGGCCAGGTTTTTCGGGTTGCGGGGTCGATCCGTAATGCGGCTGAGCGTCAGGCCCTGTTCCTTGGAAACCTTGCCGGTGATGGGCATGGCTTCCACGTTGCAAATTCGAATCGCTTCCGCCGGCCCCCCCTCCTGGAGACCCGCTTTCAGGCGGCCGCCCAATTGCTTCATCAACCCGGCAGCGGCGGCCTCCGCCGTTTTGTCGGAAATCGCGTCTTGAAAAAAGAACGCCGAACACACCATCAATACGCAAACATAGAGTTTCATTTCCTAACCTCACCATCTGGAATGACTCAGTTTATCGAAGGAATTTCGATTAAGGGCAACGACAGCACCATCGTCCGTTCGAAGAGGTGTGCGGAGGTTTCAGAACCAGGTGCTCCACCGCACTTCAGGACGAGAGAGCATGTGGCCTAACTGGTTGTGCTGTCGGCATCGAGCGCCAGAACCTGATTCAGACACAGTTTCAATAGCAACAAGCCCAACAGGATTTCGCCTGGGCTTTTTTGAATGGCGCCTCAGGTTGCCTTGTATTTCGTCCAGGAAACCCGTGGTTTCGTGGAGGGAATTTCTTCGAAGGTTCAGGGTTCCTAAGGCATAAACTTTTTAAAACCACAGAGTTCACGAAGAACATGGAGGATGTCGCCGAATGGCTGAGAGGGCGTAGTCTTCCAGAACAGCAAGAAGCTCGGGTGGATTCACCGGAGGCAACGGAGCCAGATCACTTCACACAAATTGTTTAAACACATATGTTTACAGTATAATATTTTCATAAATCTTCTTCAATATGTCCGATGTCCCTCCAAGAAACCACTCGAGCGTTCTGTGGTTCAAGGCTGGTTTTGTCTTTTCAGCCATTCAACGCTTTCCTCCGTGACCTCCGTGAACTCAGTGGTAAAAAAAGACTTAGCGGTTCGACACCCTGAATCTACGGAGAAATCCCTCCAAGAACCGGAACGAATAGTCACACTATTAAAAAACCCGACAACCCAACTTTTCCTGTTTACTTCGCTTAACCGGGCCAGGTAGTATATGGAGCACCAATTCTCATGACAAGAAAATGAAAGCTATTGTGTTCAAGATCGTTTTTGAACCTCACCGCGAAGCTCTTGCCCGTGTAGGCGGTGATGGCTACCCAAAACGTTCAGTTTCGCACAGGTCGCGTCGCCTGCCGGCTCGTTAGACACGCCCACACCGAGGCCGCCCTCCCATTGCGGTAACTTCCTTTGGCCCTTTCGCTCCCGCGAGATCTGAAGAGAACGATTTTCATGTGAATGCCGTCACTTCAGGGAGGCACGAGATGCGTCTTCGGTTCGGTTTCCTCCTGCTACTCTCAGCCCTGGTTGGGCACCCCGATGCGCTCATGTCCCAGTCCGATCCTCTCGCCGAAACGCGATTCGTGTTCGAACGGCAAGGGCTGAGGCTGAGTCCCGAGAACCAGACGATCCTGGTCAACCCGGAGGGTCCGGCGGTGGTGCTGGAAATGCGCTATGACGGTGCCGTCCCCCAGGGTGCCGAGTTCCGCGGTGAACTCAGCGGGCCCGGGCTCGCCGCGCCCGTGGCCCTCAACGCCCCGGCGACGGCTGCCTTTCTCTCGGCAGGCCGCGACCTCTTCGTTGAGAAAGGTCGTTACGAGATTCGCAACGTGCGCCTGACGCTCGGCGAGGAAACCCTGGCCTTTGCCGAGCCACGCCAGGCGATCGTGGAGGCGATCGACGATTTCATCGTCACCGAAGCCGCCGTCCGCCCCCTGACCGCGGAAGACCTCGCCGAGCTGGGGTACCTGTTCAACGAAGACGACTACGAGGTGTTCGAATTCACCTTCAGTCTGTTGACCGGGTCGCGAAGGGAAACGATGGATGTCCAGGCCGCCTTCCCCAAACCCAAGCCGAACAGCGAAAACCCGATCGGATCCCGCCCCTTCAAAATAACCAATCCGTTCAATGAGGCCGGCTTTCGTTTGGCTTTTCCCACCTATCTCGAGGGGGGTGGTTTCACGAGGCCGGCCATCGAGGGCGGTGTGGAACCCGACTCGATCTGGCCGCTCACGCCCGCCCTTATTTTGGTTCCCGGTCATTTCAGTTATCTCAAGGACCATTTCGAAGTGACCGCGCTGGTGATGAACCGCGCACCTCGAGGTGCCAGCGTCCACTTGGAACGCATGATGGCCACGGTCACGCTGCCCGACCCGGACGCGTTCGGCCTACCGCTGACCATTCGACACAGTCGCAGCAAACCCATGGTTCATCCCGGTGCGGACGGGGAAGCGGGCACCGGCGACGACCGCGATCGCATCGGACCGGGTGAAGATGCGGGTACCGGCTTCGTACTGCGGGCGGAACGCGAGGGCAGTTACGAGATCGTGCTGAACATGAGCGGCGAAGTGGATTTCGAGGGCAGCCGAAATCGCTTCGAATCCGAGGCCGAAACCACGGTACACATCAAGTCGCCGGCCTACAGCGTCGTTTTCGACCATCCGGATACGGTCGAAAGCGATCAGCGCTACGAATTGCGGATGCATTTGACCAACGACGCCACGGTACCGCTTTCCGGTTTCAGTGTCACCCTTCCACCGGAATCGCTGGTCGGCTGCGAGCGGGTCGAAGGCGATCCGACCCAGACGTTCTCCACGGTGCCGCCAGGCGCAACGGCTACGGTTGCCTACCGGTTGCGTGCGCTGTACACCGGCTCGGTTCAGGCCGGGTACTTTCGGGTGAAAGACGGTCCTTCCGGCGCGCTGACCCTGCGCGCCGGTGTCGGCGACCCCGATAGCCAGTCGCCCACTTCGCTGGTCTTCCCGCAGACCTTCAATCTGTTCCCGCTCGAACTGCGCCACGACTTGCGCCAACTGGCTCAGGCCGCCCTGAACCTGAGTTTCCAAAGCCCCGAGCGGCTACCCTCCGGCCAGCTCCCGATCAACGCCGCGGCGGCTCAAAGCCTCGCCAGGACCTTCGCCATGGCCGGTTTCGCCCGGGCCGCCGGATCCGAGGAATCCGAAGCCCTGGCGCGTCTGTTCGCGACTTGGGTACGCGCCGGCGGGAACTACCTGCCGATCGACCAATTGCGACGGCGCCGCATCCAACAAGGCATTTCCAGTGCCGAAGCGGCATTCGCGACCGCCTTCAGTCAAGCCTTTCCCGACAACAAGCGCCTGGGCATCGATGCGGTCCGTGCGATCGCGTTGGAAAATGACGAGAGTCCCAACCAATTCGGGTTGCTGGTCAAAAGCGACCAACCCTTCGAACTGTCCGCGCGCAACGAGGCCGGCCAGATCCTCCACAGCGACGGCCGTCGCGATCTCCCGTTCGGGACGATGCTGACGTTTTCCGAGCGCGAACGATTGGTCTGGGTTGCCGTGAACGACGCCACTCCCATCGTGGATATCCATCCCACTCAGGGTGGTCGAATCGAGGTTTCCGGTGTCTTTCCCCGCAACGGCAGTCGCGACCTGTTCACCTTTTCGGCGGCGCCCCAAAACGTCGGGACCCGGCTCCGGCTGAGCTTCGACCCGGACGTCGGCCGAATTCGACTGGAACGGGACGACAACCCCGCCACCACCCTTCCGGCGCAGATCTTGGGCGCGAAGCCATTCGCCCTGCGCCACGTAGCCCAGGCCAGCCCCGAAAACCTGGGGCCGTCCGACCCCTCGGGCAAAAACGTGGTGTTTCATTTTTCCAAGAGCGTCGACCTGGGCTCGATCTACCCGCTGCAGGAACACCTGTTCATCAACGACCAGCCCGTGCACCTCGCCAGGATTCAACCGGATCGCCGCACCATCGTGGCCCGAGCCCAAATGCCATTGGGCCCCTTCGTCCCGATTTCCTATCGCATCGAAGGCATCACCAGTCGCGACGGGGAGCGATTGCACGACTTGGAGGGAACCTTCGACGGTTCCACCTACTACAAAGGGATCCGCGTCATCGGCAGAGTGACCGATCCGGATACGGAAGATTTCAGCGGTGGCATGGCGATCTACCCTCGCACGCAACGAGTCGGATACGATCTCACCACACCCTTGGCGCCCGACGGCAGTTATTCGTTCGATTTCATCCCAGTCAACGTGCGGCGGCTTTTACATGAACAACGCGTTCGCCCGCTGTTTCTTTGGGTGAGATTGGCCGACCGCAGAGGACGCGGCGCTTCGTTCACGCCCCGTAGCAACGGTCAAGTCATCAGGGTCGATTTCGCGTTCGATCGGCAGGCCGACATCACCGGCACGGTGTTTCACAACGGCCGCCCGGCACCCTTCGTCGACGTGTACGCCACCAACCAGGAAACGACGGGCAACGCCGGGCGAACGACGACCGACGCGGAAGGACGTTACCGCATCGACAATCTGAGCGTCGGCCCCATTTTGGTGAAAGCCGGGGGGATCGGTGCCTTGGGCATGACCTCGGGCTACCTGACCGCCCACAACAGCCCACTGACGATCGATGTGGACATCGTCACGGCACCCGCACGGATCTCCGGACAGATCACCTTCGCGGATGGCGCGGGCAACGCCCAACCGTTGGCGGGGGCCCAGGTGTATCACGTGGTCCTCGGTTCTCCCTTTCTCGTCGGCCCCCAGGACATTACCTACAACAGCTTCACCCGAACCGACGCCGACGGATTTTTCCGCCTGGAAGACGCCGTGGCGGGCCAGGGCCTGATCTCGATCCTGCATGGGCACCTGTCGGGACCCGCACGGCTGCCGTTCAACGCCGAGCCGGGAGAAAACACCTTCAATCACACCTTTCCCCATAGCCCGCCGCCGCGATTCGCGGGAACCCTGCGCGGGCGGGTCACCTATGCCGACGGTCGCCCCGCGCGGTACGGTTTGAGCCTTCTTTCGTTCGGCAACATCACCGGTTACACGAACATCGACGGAACCTACGAAATCCGGTTCCTACCGCTCGATACCGACATCAAGGTGTTCTTCGAGCAGCCATCGACGGAATCGGGACCGAGCCTGACCCGAAACGTACGCATTCCGTCCGAAGCCCCTGTCCAGCAGTTGGACGTGGTGTTGCCGGGGACCCAGAGACTTTCCGGCATCCTGCGCAACGGCGCCGGCGAACCGATGGCCTTCGTACCGATCCGAGCGGTCAACCTCACCCCGCCCAACCCACCCTCATTTCGCGTCGAGACAGAGACCGCGATCGACGGCACCTGGTCCGTGGAAACCGATCAGCCGGGCAAGTGGTTGATCGTCGCCGCCGACTGGCCCCGCGTGGCCCAACTGCAGGTGACGGTCACCGACCACCCGATCAGTGGGCTCGCACTGCACCAACGCGGCGTGGGTGGCTTCGCCGTTCGTCTGGTGGACGGCAACGGCGAACCGATCGTGGGCCGCGTCGATATCGAATCGATCCGACCGCGTACCTCGGGCGCCGATTTCGGCAGCCCGACGCTGACCCGATCTCATCGGGTCTACACCGACGCCCAAGGGCAAGCGCGCTTCGACGACCTCAACCACGGGCCCTTCACGGTTCAGGGCTTCCATCATCTTTTGGGTGAAACGGCGGTGTTCGAAGGGGTGTTGGACAACGCCGAACACCGCGACATCGTGCTCAGTTTTCCGTCGGCCGAGCAGGCCGACCTGTTCGGCACCGTCTTCGATTCCGAGGGCCTGCCGGTATCGGGTGCGCTGGTTCAGATTTCCCGAGCGCTCGAAGGTTCGCCGACCCTGCTTTCGGTGCGCACCAACGAAGCCGGCCAATACCGATTCACCGACCTCATCGACCAGCGAGGCCATACCGTTCAATTGATTGGATTGGATACGGATTCGGGGGACTTCACCGCGGTTCAAGCCCTGCTGCCCAGCGGCGTGTCGTTTCGCCAGGACCTGGTGCTGCGTGGGCGATCCAATCTGAACATCCGAGTCGAGGGTGCCGAGGGGAACCCGGTCGATTACGCCACCGTCGGATTGGCCTACGACCAGATTCGAATCGTGGAGGAGGAACCGGGCAATCCCCATGTGTATCTCTTGCCCATGAGTGCCGGGGACCTGGAGATCGGGGTCGTTCGCGCTGGGGAGCCCCATTATCGCGTGGAAGGCGTGCCCACCGGGCGCATTCTGCTTCGGGCGATTGCGGGTAATGGCCTGATCGCCAAACGCAGCTTCGTGGTGCCGGACAGCGGCGAAGAGATCGACCTGACCTTGAACCTCGAATCCGCCTCGAACATTCGCGGCAGCTTTCTGGATGAGAGCGGACAGCCCTTGCCGAACGCCCTCGTCAAACTCTTCCAACGAAGTGCCTTGCTGGAGCAGCAACTGACCCAACCGGACACGGGCGAGACACCCGGTCGCTTCGGCTTCACCGATTGGCCCATGGGCGCCTACCGCTTGCTCGGTATCGATCCGTTCACCGCGCGGCAGGGCTCGCTCGAGGTGCGGACCTCGCCCTACCAGCCCGACCTGGACATCCTCCTGCGTCCGGACGTCACCGCCGATTTGTTCGGTCGCGTGTTGCAGGGAGAAGAGCCGGTTCCCGGCGCGCGTATCACCCTGGTCTCCCAAGACGGTGCGACACTCTACACCGGCACCGATGCCGAAGGCGCCTACCGGCTGCCCGACCTGCGCACGGGTCGCTACGAAATCCAGGCGAGCGACAACCTCACCGGCCGAACCGCTCACGTGTTCCTGACGTTCGACGCCGGCTCCGGGAACCTGGAACGGGATCTACTTTTGGAGCCCCCCATCGATCTGCGGATCCGGCTGCTGGAGCGCGACGAGACTCCGGTCACCGGGGCCCAGGTCACCATCGCTCGCGACATCAGGAACGAGGAGACTTTCATCGAGGGCGGCACCACCGGGTCCACCGACGGCAACGGCGAGCTGCGCCTGCGGGGCATGACCTCCGGCCTCTACGTGCTGCACGGGACGCACCCGGACGGGAGTAGGTTGTACGAGACCTTCGTCCTGGAGCGCGGGGGCGGCGATTCGGTGGCGCTGGATTTCACGTTCCCGGGCTACGGCACCATCAGCGGCCGAATCCTGGACGCCCAGGGTGCACCGCTGGCCGGGGCTCATCGGGTCTACCTGCAGAACCACACCCGGCGATACGGTGATTTCTCCCGGGCGATCAGCACCTTCAATCAGGGCGATTTCCGGTTCACGCGAATTCCGTTGTTCGAGGATTTCGTGGTCGCCACCTACCACCCCGATACCCGCGAGATCGCGTTCGCGGCAGTACGTCTCGAACAGCACAACGAAACCCGGTCGGTCACGCTCCAGTTGGGTCCCACCACCTTCCTCAGCGGCACGGTGCGCGAAGCGAACGGCAGCCCGGCGGCGTTCGCCCACGTTTGGCTGCCCGACCCGCCTACGCGCGCCTACCAGGCCGACAGCCAGGGCCGCTTTTTCATCGAGCCGGTGGAGCGGGGAAGTTTTTCGGTCAGGGCCCGGGAACGGGATGGACCGCGCACCGGACTGGCCCAGGCCACCGTCGAGGTCGACGAAAACGGCGTACCGCAGCCGATTCGCGACCTGGAAATCCGGCTCTCCGGTGGCTCGCGCATCGAGGGCCTCGTCAGCTATGACGACGGTTCGCCGATCACCAGCGGCACCGCCCAGCTCGAGTACCGCAACGTGGCCCGCGGCAATCGACTGGAACGCATCAGCACCGCGATTCAGGCCGACGGTCGCTTCGGTTTCCCCTTCATTCCCTGGCGCACCTATCAGGTTCGGGCCTTCGACGCCAAGTCGAAACGCTACAGCGCGACCACCGAAATCGAGTTGACCCAGGACAACGAGACCCTCGACCTCCAAATCCAATTCCCACCCGATTTCGCGCTTGCGGGCAACCTGTTGGCCACCAACGGTATCGAGCCCATCATCGGCGGCACGGTCGAACTCCATCGCATGGTCGCATTGCCGGGAGCCTACACGGACACGGAATTTTACTACCTGGCCGCATCGACGGAGACCGACAACACCGGTGGCTTCCAACTCGACCGCGTCTTCCCGGGTGAATACCTGCTGAAGGCCTACTCCGCCGGACACACCGGTCGGCTGGAAACCCTGATCGAGATGCCCGCTCGGGACGACCATCGCGAATTACGCCTCACGCCGACCGCGATCGTGGTCGGCACCGTGCGCGACGCCGCCGGCCAGTTGTTCGATCGCGGCACCGTCAGCCTGCACCGTGGCGAGGTTTTCGAAGTAGCCCACATCCAGGCCGACGGCGCCTTCGTGTTCGAGAATCAACCAATCGGGCCGGTTCGCCTCTCGGCCCATGTGTCCACCAACATGCTCCACCACAGCCAGGACCACACCCTCGTCGCGGGGCTGAACCCGATCGACATCGTCACACCACGCGTCATCACGCTTACCGGCAGGGTCGTGGTGGTCGATCCCAACCCGCGCAACGCCACCGTCTCGCTGCGCATGGATCGCGGCACCATCAGCCGTCAACTGGGCAACGACGGCCGATTCGCGCTGGAAGCCATTCCGGCCGGCAGACCGTTCACGCTCTCGGTCTCGGCGGGTGCCGGTTATCGCGAATTCACCTACGAGGGCTTCCAGGAGGATCGCGATCTGGGCGACTTTCACTTCGATCCCAGCCCACCGGAGCTGACCTTTGCGCAGAGCGGCGCCACCATCTCCAGCCTTCCGTTCACCTTGTCGTTCACCACGGCGGAACCGACGGAGTATTCGGAAGTCGATCCCAGCCGGACCTCGATCACGGTCAACGGTCACGACATCACCGGCAGATTCACCCACGATGGCAACGGCGGCTCGGCCACCTTCAACCTGTTGCCCGAGGGCTTCGTCATCGGCAACAACCAGATCACGCTTATCGTGGCCAACACGTCCAAGGTCCGCACGCGCCAAACCCACACCTTGACCCTCGACGTCAGTGAGCGCGGCCTGGTCCTGCGCCTGTTCGACGGGCCCTACCCCGCCGTCGGTCAGGCCCAGGTGGGCAATCGCGCGCCCGTGGCCAGTGACGGCCAGGGCACGGTCGAGATCGGCGGCCTCGCTTCGGGCCGCTATCCGGTCAAGGCCTGGTCCAACGACAACCCGGTCGGGCTGCGGACCACGGTGGAGCTGGGCGAGGAACCGCGGACCGAGGCCCTGCTGCGCATGGCGCCGGTAGCCGGCTACCTGGGTCGGGTGCTCGACTTGGCGGGTGATCCCGTCGCCGCAGCCGAAATCCAGTGGGATGCGTTCGTGGAGCGTAGCGACGCGCAGGGCGCCTACATGATGGACCTGATCCCGCTCGGTAGGCCACAGGATTTGGTGGCTCGCGCGCCAGCCCTGGTGGGTTACGTCCGTGCTCCGGCACTTACCGAGGCCGGTGACACGACGGCCGTGGACATTCAGTTGGAGGCCACCGGTACGGTTGGCGGGCAGGTGCTCGCGTATGGGAGCGACGAACCCGTCGTCGGTGCCGATGTCACCCTCACCCTGCCGGGTCTCCCGGCCATCTTCGAACAAACCGCAGTCAGCGACGAGCAGGGCCGGTTTCGCTTGGTCGAGGTCATGGCGCGAACCTTCGAGGTGGCAGCGCGCGATCCCGTTTCGGGTGCCACCGGTGCCGCCCAAGGCCGCATCTCCACTGCCGGCGAAACCGTCGAAATCACCGTTCGGCTGCAACCCACGGGCACTGTCAGCGGCCTGGTCTCGTTCGACGAAGAACCGGCCACAGGTGCCACCATTTCGGTAAGCGGAACCAGAGCCACCTCCGTCACGGCCGACGCCAACGGTCATTTCGCGCTCGAGGATCTGCCCTATGGACGCTACGAGCTGGTCATCGAGGACCGCACCCGTTTCGGCTACCACGAATCGACGTTCGAGTTAGACCGCGACACGCTCGACTTGGGCGTGCGGCAACTCAGTCTCGATGCGCCTCCGGCGATCGTCGACATCGCGCCCGCCTTCAACCCGGTCGACCCACTGCAGCCCCAACGCATGGTCTTTTCGCTCAGCGACGCCCGTGCGCTGGCCCATTGGCGGCTGACGCTCAGCGGATTGGCCAGCCGCTTCTACAGCGGACAAACCGATCGTACCAGCCTCAACCATCAGGTCTTCCTCAACCTCGGCCCCAACCTGGAGCCCGGCACGGTGGCTTGGCGTTTCGAGGTCGAGGACGCCATCGGTCAGGTTGTCAGTCGAGAAGGCCAATTCACTGTCGCTCTGGATTCGGTGCCACCGACGGTGGCCATTTCGGAACCATTGGATGGTGCGACCCTGTTCGAATCGGAATCCGTCGTGCTGCGCTTCGCGGCCGAGGACCTTTTGGGGCTTTCGGAATTGCATCTCTATGTGAACGACGCGCTGCATACATCGGGCAACGCCAATACCCGCGAGCTTACCTTCTCCCCACCCGACGTCACCGAACCAACCCCGTTCCAGCTCCGCGTCGAAGCCGTGGATCGCCGCGGAAATCGCGGTTCGGCCTCGATTTCGGTCACTGTCGAGCCCATCGACACCGAGGGCGCTCCGGAGCTGAGCCTGATCACCCCGCAAAACAACCAGCCGCTGCCACTGTTCCTTCCCGAAGGATTGAACCTGACTATCCGAGCCAGGCTCAGCGATCCCGACGGACTCGGCGCATGGCGCCTGCTGGTGGAGGACACCGAGGTGGCCAACGGCGTGGCCTCGGGGAGTGAGGCTCAGATCGAGGCCGAAACCACCGTTCCCGAGGCCTGGCGCGACCGCGAAACACTGACGGTTCGCCTGGAAGCATCGGATTTGGGCGGCGCTCGGGGAATCGCCCGCGCCACGCTGGTCAACCTGAACGGCGAAGTCCTTCGCGATCTCGATCTGGGTAGCGGAGATCCCTCCCTGGAGGGCCAATCGGTGATCTTGCTGGGTACGAACAATCTCATCCAGGGTCGGCACTCGTTCGAAAACCTGGTTCTCGTCAACGGCGCCGTGCTTTCGCAACCGCCAACGGATCGCGGTCAAAGCAACGTGGCGCACACGGAGTTGCTGATCGAACGCCATCTGGTCGTCGACGCCTCCAGCCGCATCGACCTCGGCGGCAAGGGCTATCCCACCTGGCCCAACGCCTTGAACCTGAGCGTCGGTCACGCCGGCCACGCCGGTTTGGCCGACGATGTGGACAACGACACCGAGGTCTACGGCTCGCCCATCGAGCCGACCACCGGCGGCAGCCTATTCGGCGGCGGGGCCCTGAAACTGACCGCCGATTCGATCTGGCTCGACGGCGAGATTCGCGCCGATGGCCGCAGCGAATCGGGTGGCGAACCCTTCGGCTCCGGCGGCAGCATTTGGTTGGAAGCCACAACTTGGTCCGGGCAAGGAATGGTCTCGGCCAACGGGTTTCCGGATGACCAGGCCACGGTTCGTGGCGGAAGCGGTGGCCGCATCGCGATACACGGGCCCTTTGAAGGAATCCTGAGCGCCCGCGGCGCCACGGGCTGCGGCCACGGTACCCTGTTCCACAGCGTCGCGGATCCCGGCCAGGCCGACGGCAGACTGAATCGTTTGACCATCGAGGGCGGACCGAGCCGCAGCCAGAGTATTTCCAACCGAACCCTGCTTCCGGGTCAGGCCGGTTTGGTGGTGGGCGAGCAGATCGAGGTGAGCGAGCACGTCGTCGCCAATCAAACTTTTCAAGTGCTGACCCTGGCCGTGACCGAAACGGTCACCGATCCCGAAACCGGGGAGGTCGTCACCCGGCCCCATCGTCTCGCGTTCGGGGCCTACCCCGGCCTGCAAGTCGTCAACCGCGATCGGCCCGCGACCACCGGGTCCATCTACCGACAGGACGGCGACCAGCTCTGGTCACGGCCCGATCAGCCGTTCGGCACCTTTCAGACAGGCGACGTGGTCGATATCGTGCTGCCCATCGATCGCCTGATCGTCCGCCAGGCCGCGCGGGTCGATTTGCGCGGCAACGCACGCTTCGCAATCGCGCTTGAAAACGCATCCCTGCGCGGTCGCCACGGCCGCATCGATACCACGCCAGGACTCGCCCTTGGGGCCGACGCTTCGCTGAGTGGCGACTTGCTGTTCGACAATCTGGTATTGGACGATACCGCCTCGACGCGCTTGACGGGGAATATCCAGGCTCGGACCATCGACTACAGCTCGGGAGATCATGTGCTCAGTGGCACCGTCGCGGTCGACAGCGTCACCATCGGTGCACCCGCGACCGTCGCCACGCCTTCGGATCCCGCATCACCGCTGGACTTTCGAGTTCGCGAGTTCACGCTGGCCGGCACACTGGTGTCCCGCGAGGCCGGCTCGCGTTTCGAGACGTCCGACCCGCGACGACCCAACCACGGCGGGCTGGCTGCCGGCGTAGGCCCCGGCGCCGTCACCCACGGCAGTCTTTATTTCGCCGATTCCTGGGGCTTTGCCGGGCGCATCGCGATCGACGCCGAGGAATCGGTCGCCATCGACGGTCATCTGGATGTGGATCAGCAGGGCCGGGGCGCCGGATCGATCTTCATCCAAACCCCGCTGCTCACGGGCCAGGGCCGGCTCAGCGCCGACGCGACCAGCGGTGGCGCGGGCCGAATCGCCGTACACGCAAGCGATCTGGACGGCTTCACCGGGACCATGAGCGCGCGAGCGACGCAAACCGGCGGCGGTGCCGGCACCGTTTTCCTACGGTCGGCGCGTTGGCCGCTCGGCAAGCTGATCCTCGACAACGGCACGACCGAAGCCGGACCCGGCAGCACGCCGCTTCCCGGCCTGGGCCTCCGCACGGCGACGGATGGCGCGTCGGAGGATCGCATTCGCATCGATCCGGAAGCCGAAACGCCTTTCCCGCAAAGTCTGGCCGGTCTCTACCTGGAGGTGGAAGGCCAGGAACCGGCACTGATTTCCGCCAACACCGAAGCAGCATTGACGCCGGCCACGACGTTCCCCAGCCTCACTCCCGGTCAAAGCTACGGCGGCCTGCACCGCTTCAACGTGGTGGAGTTGCGCAACGGCCACCTGGCCACTCCAGATCGCGTGGAGATCACGGATGAATTGGTACTGCAGGGTGGCTCGATTCGCGCGCGAAACGTGGCTTACCCCACCGGGTTCGCGTTGCGCGACGGCGCACTGGAGATCTTCGAGGACCTGGGCATTCCCGACCTGGTCCTGGAAAACTTCAGGCTCACGAGTCACGTCCCCCTGGATTTGGACAGTTTGACGCTACGCAACGGCGCCGCCCTGGTCTACCACCATCCCGTGCAGGTCGGTTCGGTCACGCTGGACGGTGCCACCCTGACCGCCGCCCTCGCCGACGAGAACCAATCATTGGCGGCCGACTCGGTCACCTTGCGCAACGGTTCGGTGTGGAACGTCGCCGATCGCGATGGCAGCGGTGTGCGCTACGGCCTGCGGGTGGCGATTACCAACGCGCTCAGCGTCGATGCAACCTCGGTCATCACCAGTGGCGGCGCCACCAAGGTCGATCCCACCCCCTTCGCTTGGGCCGGGCAATCACCGTTCAATCGATGGGGTCACGGCGGTTTCGGTCGACTGAGGCAAGACACCGACGGACAATGGATCGATCACCCGGTGTTCGGTTCCTTCGCCGAACCCACCCGAACCGGCGGCGCGAACGGCGGCGGTGCCATTCGCATCCAGGCCGGTAGCCTGGCGTTGAACGGGCGATTGGATGCGGACGGTCACACCAACGGCGCGGGCGGCTCGATATGGTTGACGGCCCCCCAAATTTCGGGAAGCGGCATACTCAGCGTCGCGGGCAACAACGCCGCGGGTGGCCGGATCGCCATCTATCACGGTGGCGACACGACCTTCCTGAATGGGCTTCAGGTCGTGTTGGGCGAGGACAACAGCAGTAGGGTGCGCAACAACCACGGTGCCGGCACGCTGTATCTCAAAGGTCCCGACCAACAATATGGAGACTTGATCGTCGACCAGCGATTTACCGGGGAACCTTTCAACAAAACCGAGCGCCGCCGGTTGACCGGGGTCAGCGGTGGTCCACCAATCATCATGCCCGCCACCGACAGCGACACCGACAACCGGCGCCTGCTCAGGGTGCCCGGGAACCTGCTCCCGCCCGATCTCGCCGGCCTACTCCTGGCCTTTACCCACGAGAACCAGGCGTATCGAACCCGAATCACCGCCAGCGACGACGAAACTCTTACCCTCGCCGGCGATATCCCCAAACCGCTGCCCGCGGGGACCCGGCTCGCTTTTGTCCTGGCACTGGATCGGCTGGAATTGCGCAATGGCGCCCAACTGGGCTTTCCCGGACGCATCGAGGTCGCAGAACTGACGCTCGAGGGCAGCCAGGTCAACAGCATCTGGGCCGAAGATCTAAACATCGTGAGCGAACCCTTCGCGCTACAGCGCCAGAAACTGCGGCTGATTCTCGCAGAACCACAGTGGCAGAGTCGCGACCTGGTGCTCATCGACAGCGACCTGTTGTTCGACCTGCCGATCGAAGTTCGCGACATCACCTTGGAAAACAGCACGTTACGTCATTCATCCATCGAGCGTGCCCATCGGCCCTTTCGCGCCGCGCTGAACGTAACCGCGCGCCGCATTCAGGGAAGCGGTGTTTCGGCGTTCGACGTCAGCGAAACGATCGATTGGTCGTTTGCCGACACCAATCACGGCGGCCTGGGCACAATCAGCCAGGAAACGTACGGCTCGCCGTTGTACCCGGAATCCTATGGTAGCGGCAACGGAGCGGGCGGCGCCCTGCACCTGACGGCGGAAGCCATCGAGGGCGTAGCCTTTCGGGCGGACGGTGACAGCGGCGCCGGTGGCTCGATCTGGATCGAGGCCGGCACCCTCACCGGAGACCTGACCGCCTCGGCCAATGGCGGTTCGGGCGGTGGCGGGCGCATTGCGGTGCGCTACGACCGCCTCGACGACGGCGAGCTGACAACCACGGCGTATGGCAGACGTTCGGCGGGAACCGTGGTCGTGCAGGACCGCACGCACCAAAACCACGGGACGCTGCGCATCGCCAACGACCGTACTCACGCCGATCCCATCACGCCGATTCCCGGCTTCGCGACCCAAACCCTGCCAACCGGCGTTCAGTCCACACCCGGCGGCGACGGCGACCATCTGCTGAACGTGCCCAACCTGACCCTGGCGGAATCACACCGCGGCTACTACCTGGTCGTCAACGGCGACACCGCCCACACGCCGCGCATTCTCACGACCGAACCCTGGCAGAGCGGCACGCGGTTCACTCTCTCTGCCGCGCCACCGACCGCGAACCCAGGCGACCGCATGCAACCCGCATTGCGCTTCGACGCCATCGACATCGACGAGAACTGCCAGGGCTGCACGCTGGCGCCCGGCGATGTGTTGGTCTTGGCCCAGCCGCGCCTGGATCGGGTCGAGGTCGCCCCCTTGGTCGACGGCAAGTTGCTTCCCGGTCAGCCGTTCACAATGAGCGCCGAGGCTTCCGGCAACACCGGGTTGGTCTCGGCGACCGCGACCTTCGAGGGCGTCACGCGCAACATCGAGGGTGCGGGTCCCTACCTCTTCGAATTCGAGGCACCGAGCCCCGGCGAAGAGACCACCCTGACGGCCCAGCTAAGCTTCACCGACGCGGCCGGCGCGATCGGGACCTACCCGGTTTCGGTCACCGTTGCCGCACCGGACCGCCAGCCACCCGAGCTGGCGTTCGCGACACCGGCCGACGGGGCGGACATTTTCAGAGCCGTGCCGTTCACCACCGAGATCCGCGCCGACGACAACCACCTGATCCAACGGATCGAAGCCACCTTCGATGGCGAAACCCAATCGCGGATCTTTGCGGAAGAGGAACAAACGACGTCCGCCCAAGCCTCCTTCACCTGGAACGGCCCCGACCTCGATCAAAACCAGACGTATGCGATCACCGCTCGGGCCTTCGATCCGTCGGGCAACGTGGGCATCGCCGAGATCCGAGTGAACTACCGAAACGAAGACCGCACCGGTCCCAGCGTTCAATTGTCGGCGCCGGTCAACTTCTTCGCCCACGACGGCGAAGGGCTGACGGTGACCGCCGTCGCCGAAGACGCCTCCGGCATGGACCGCGTGGAAATCACCTTCGACGGCCAGACGCGCACGCTCACCACAACGCCCTACACCACGCATTTCACCATCGATGCGGCCGTGAGCGGCGATGCGGTTCAGCGCGAGATCGCCGTGCGCGCCTTCGACAACCTGGGCAACGAGACCCCGTTGACGCACATGCTGACTATCGTTCCGCCGCAACAGTCGTTGTTCAGCGTCCGCCAGGAACTGCCGGTATCCGGCGCGGAGGTGGAGTCCTTCGAGACCGTGCCGTTCCTGTTCCAGGTCTACGCCCTCTACCAGGATTTCGAACTGGGCCTCGGCCGTTGGCGCGACGAAGACCCAACCGGCAACGGTTGGCGCCCCTGGTCGGCGGACCGGGCGGATCCGGGTGAAGGTCAGACCTCGTGGCGCCTGGAGGGCGACCGCGAATACGGTCAATCGCGCCTGGTTAGCGAGGTGTTCACGGTACCGCCGCAAAGCTTCCTGAGGTTCCGGCACTCGGGAAGCTTCGATCGCCGCGACGACGGGCTCATCGTGGAAATCAAACCCGTCGGCAGCGATACCTGGACGATCCTGGGACCGAGGAGCACTTCGGGACCGGCGGATCGCATCACCGATTCCCGTAACCCGATCTACAACCAATACGCCTTCACCGAGTCCTGGTCGTGGCAGGAATACAGCCTCAGTCTCTTCAACTACAGCGGGCAGGTGGTTCAGGTAGCTTGGCATTTCTACGGCGACGCTTCCGTGCGAAGCAGTCCCAACCGCTACCAATTGGACGCTGTCAGGGTCACCTGCGAGGGGGCCTGCGGCGTCACCGAACTGACGCTGGACGACGGCACCCACCCACCGCAAACCCAGCTCTTCAGCGACGACATCCGCTTTCACCAGGTTCCGGGGACGACCAACCGACGCCCATTCACGATCGAGGGCATCGCGACCGGCGCCAACGGCATCACCTCTCGGTTACAGGCGTCCCTGCAATTGGTGCCGGACCGTACCGGTCCAGCCATCGAGATGGTCGCGCCCGTACCGTTCGAGCTGGTCGACTCGGGTGAAGCGCGAACGTTCGAGGCCTCCATCACCGATGTCAGCCCATGGCACCACCCCGTCCAAATCCGCGACGAAATCTGGGTTGCAACCACCCTGTCGGGCAACCCGACGCAGTGCTCCTGGAGCACCTCCGGCAGCGACCGGTGGTACGGACACAAAGGCGAGAGCGAGCCCGACGGCCACGCGGAATTGGTCATCGGTCCGCTCGCGTTGCCGCCGCTCGAAGCGCGGATTCGGTTCCACTCGCTGGTGTCGCGATACAACCCGGCCAACCCCTCCGACAGCGGCGGTTTTCTGGAGATCAGCGTCGATGATGGGGCGACCTGGTTCGAGGCCGCGCCTTATTTGATCGCCGATGCCTACGACGGCCCCTTTACCGGAGCGGACCCCGACTTCCTCGAACGACCCTGTTGGTTCCAAAACAATGTGGAACGGGACCCGACCTTCGATTTGAGCACCTTCAACGGTCGTGACATTCATTTGAAATTCATCGTTCGCGGGACCTCGACCGACGATTTCGACTGGTTCGTCAGCGATCTCACCCTGTTCGGCGCCCTGCCGCACCGGGCCTCGGGTGTGCTCGACGCAGCCTTTTCGATCGGGGGAACCCCGGTCACCCTGACCCAGGCTCCCTATGCCGGTACCCTGGCCGCACCGGTGGTCTCCACCACCTCAGTCACGCCGATGACGGTCACCGCGAGAGACGGTCGCAACAACCGCACGACGCACGAGGTCCCCTTGGTCCTGATCCCCGGTGACGCGGTCCAATCCGACGGTCTGGATCTCGGCGCCGACGACACCGCCATGGAAGACGCGAGCCTGGTGTTGACGTCCGGCGACCACGTGATCGACGGCACGCATCGATTTGCATCGCTGACCCTGCTGCCCGGGGCGACCTTGCGGCAGAGCCCCACCCGGGACGCCGCCCATCCCGCCCTGACCGATCTTCGAGTCGACGGTGCATTGCGCATCTTCGAAGGGGCGCTGATCGACGTTTCGGGAGCCGGCTATCCAGCCGGTCAAGCCCACCCCGATGCGGCCACCACCGACAGCCACGGACACGGTGGTTTGGGAGCCGGTGAAGAACGCGGCAGCTACGGCGATATCGCCCAACCGGCCTCGGTGGGATCCAACGGCGGAGGCGGCCACGTGCGGTTGCGCGCCGCCTCACTGCATCTGGACGGCGAGATCCGCGCCGACGGGATTCTGGCGAACGGCAGATTCGGCTCCGGTGGCACCATCGTGCTCGAGGCCACCACCGCCATCACCGGCGCGGGCTCCGCTCAGGCCAACGGGTTCAGCGGTTCGTTCGCCAGCGCGCCAGGCGGTGGCGGCGGCCGCCTGCGCATCAGTGCCCCCGACCTGAGCGGCTTCACCGGTAGCCTGAACGCCTTCGGCGGCTTCGAGGCCGGTGCGGGCACGGTCTATCGCGAAGATCGCGACGGCACCTACGTGGATGTGTTCGGCCGCTCCCAGGAAAACCCCAACCTGACCGAACTTGGCGGGCTCGAAGCCGATCCGCCGACGGGCCTGAACACCCGTCACGCCCACATCACGCTGACCGATCCGCTATCCACCACCCGGTTCCGCTTCGAGAACAGTCGGATCACCTTCGCCACCGGCGATACCGAGGTCGATCTGCGGCAGCGGACCCAGGCCGATCGGTCGCGGATCCTCGGAACCCTGTTCATCGACAGCGAGCTGATCAGCCCGGCGGCCCGCAACGACGCGCACGTTCAATTGGTGGGTGACATCCGCGCCGAGAGCCTGACCCTCGATCGAGACATGGGTTTTGCAGGTACGCTGACCGCGGAGAACCTGGCACTCGTCAGTGGATCCCAGTCCGGGCAGGGCTCCCGCCTCTACGCGCCCGAAGACCTGCCCAACGAACCGATGATCTTCCACATCGCCAACCAATTGCGCATCGAGGATTTCGCCAGCGCCATCGAAGCCCTGAACGGGGCCGGCTACCGTGGCAACCGGTTCGCGCACGGCGGCGAGGCGATGACCGCGAGCGGGATCGGAAGCGACCGACCTTACGGGAACCTCTACCGCCCCAATCGACCTGGCGGCCTCGGCGGGGTGATCGAGATCCATGCGGACTCGCTCATGCTCGAAGGAAAAATTCGGGTGGGTCTCGACGACCCTCGCTACGACGACCTTCACTTTCTGGGCTCGGGCGGCTCGATTCTGATCGATGTGGGTCGCATCGAGGGGTACGGCGGTTACCTCATCGCCAAGGGTAGTTCGCGGGTCACCAACGTGGCGCCGGAGGTCACCCCCTCCGGTGGGCGCATCGCGCTGCACGTCCGTGAACCGGATGGCGACCAATTCTTCGGCACCCTGAGTGTCGAGGGCGGCACGGTGAACGCCGCGAGCAATTTCGCCTTGCTGTCCGCCGGGGCCGCGGGAACCATCTTCCGCGTCAACGATCGATATCCCAACGGCCACCTCACCATTCCGTGGATGGAGGAAATGTCCGATCGCGACCTGCCGTTCACTTCGCTCGTCAGCCTTGGCCGCCGCACCGCAGGTACGGACGACACCGACGGCGATACCACGCTGCGCGATCCAGGGCAGGCCTTTCCCGAAGACTTGGCCGGCCGGTTCCTGATACTGCGCGACGAGCCCCCGGTACGAATCACGGACAACAGCGCCGACACCATAACCGGAGATACCGGCTTCGCGACCATGAACACGGGCGACAACTACCACGGGCGCCACGTCTTCAACGCGCTCACCGTGGCATCCAACTTCCGAAGCGCCGACGAAATCGTCACCGAACAGTTCGAACACCAGGGCGGCGAACTGGATATCGACAACTTCACCCCACCGGCGACCAAACGCCTATCGAATTGGCGGCAGGTGCTGAAGGAGGTGCCGCGCGCCGAACGCCTGATCATCGACGGCGGTACGCGGGTGCGCTTGGATAAACCCGCCAACTTCCGCCACCTGGTGCTCGAAGACGGCGCCGTGCTGGAAGTGACGGCCGTCGGCAACGCGGTGATCCCGACCCTGACCGCCCACCGCATCGACTTGCGCGGCGGCAGCCGGCTCAGCGCGGATCACATCCGCGTCAACGGCAGCGTCACGGTCGACGAGACCAGCGTGATCGAGGGCGCCGGCGTACAAACGCCGCTGGAATGGCCCGTAGGTCACCTTTGGGAAAACCCAAATCTGCCAGGAAGTTACGGTGGCGAAGGAGTGGCTTCCGACGGTCGTGCCAACCCGGTGTTCGGCTCCATGACACGGCCTTTCCGCAGCGGGGACGGCCGCAAGTCGGTACGGCTGACCTGTGCGGAGCTGCTGCTCGACGGGCACCTGACAGGATCGGCCGACCCCTGGAGTCATCTGAGCAATGGCGCTGTCCGTCTGGAAACCAACATCCTGCGCGGGTCTGGCCGGATTTCCGCCAATGCCGAGGGGCTGGCCGCCGAGCTGGGCCAGGGAGGCGGCCGCATCGCCGTGACCTTCGCCACCCGAGACCGGTGGCGCGGCAGCATCGAGGCCTTCGGTGCGCCGGCCGAATCCGTGACGCGGCGGACCGAAGCGGGCGCGGGCACGATCTTCCTCAAGGGGACCCGCGCCAAACAGGGTCACCTGATTATCGCCGGCCGCGGGCATGCCGGCCGGACGCCCCTGGTGTCGCTGGGCGTCCGGCAACTTGCGGCAGACGACCTCGACGGAGACAACATACTCCAGCCAGGCGGGTCGCTGCCGCCCGGCCTGACCGGCTCGACCCTGGTCGTCCCCGTCGAAGGTGGTACCCGTCGCGTCAAGATCATCGACAACGACACCCGCCGGCTCGTCCTCGCCCAACCGCTGCCGCCACTGGCCGCGGGCACCGAACTTCGGGCCGAGCTCCACTTGGACCGCCTGGAGTTGCGCGGCGGCGTCCACCTCGTCTCGGCCGATCACCTCGTGATCCATCAGGACATTCTGTTCGACGAGAACCCGCAACAAGCCGTTCACCTCGAGGTCGCGGGCCTGTTCCTGCCCGAGCGGATCTGGCAACCACAAGGCACGCTGCACCTGGACGTCGGCACCGGCTTGGAAGAAACACACCTCGTGATCGACAGCGGCACCACCTTGAGTATCGGACCTCGGGTGGTCCTGGGCGGGATCACCGTTTCGGAACGCGGAGAGTTGGAATTGCCCACCGGCGCTCTGGAAGGTACCGTGCTCGCGATCGGCGACTTGACGCTCCAGGGCCGCCACTATCAACTGCCGGCGCTGCGGACCAAAGGACGGATTTTCCTTCAAAACGCCTCGTTGGACGTCGCGCATCTGCTCGAAGCCAAGAACCTCTCGCTGGCCAATGGTTCACACGTCAGCCATCCGCCGCGCCCGCTGTCCTATCGCTCACCACTTTTCATTCACATTCGCGATACGCTCGCCATCGACGCCGAGTCCAGTATCGCCCTGGACGGGCTCGGCTGGCAGGTACCGCGCGGGGACAAGCGGTTCCACGCGCATCACGGCGGTCTGGCCATCCCGCCCGAGATTCCACGACTCTACGATTCTCCGGTGTGGCCCAGCCTGCCGGGCGGCGGTGAACGCGGTGGCGGATCGGTGGTGATTCGCGCCGGGCAGGTTCGCCTCGACGGCCGAATCAGCGCCCGCGGGGTGGGATTATCGGCCGGCGGATCGATCTGTCTGGTGGCTCGCGAAATCAGCGGACTCGGCCGAATCGACGTTCTGGGCGGCCACGATCAGGACAAGGCCGGCGGTGGCGGTCGCGTGGCGCTTCACCTCTTGGTGGCCAACCGGTTTGCCGGTCAAATCGCGACCGGGGCCGCCCCCCACCACGGCAGCCTCTATCTCGCCGATCCCTCGGGCGTGCGGTTGCTGCACCAGTTGGGCATGCCGCTGCACGAAGCACCGCCTCCGGTTTTCACCCTGCCCCATGCGACGCTGTCGGGTGCGGACCTCAGGCCGTCCGGTCGCGATCCCTCGGGACGTTTCCTCTACGTTTGCGAGCACCAAGCCTCCCTGACCGATTACGTCGGCCTAGGGCTGCAGGGTACGGGCGGCGAGGCCCTGTTGCAGGCCGTGACACCGCTCGAACCGGGCAAGTGGCAGTTGCACCTGAACGCCGAGATCCCTCGCTCGGATACCTACCACTGGTTCCTACCCGTCACCGTGGAGGCGATTACCGCGCCCGGTACCGTTCCGGCGGTGGCCCAATGAACCATGACATTTCCACCCAAGCCCGCGGCCTCGGCCGCATCTCGCCGAGGTCCGTCTCGACACCGGGCTTTTCACGCCCCAAACGCCAACCGACTGTGCTGAAATCGTGGATGGGGGATTGCCGTATGATTCGCCGCTTCATGTTCGCCGCATTGCTGATGTCTTTGGGCTTGGCGAAATCACCACTGACCGCGCAGCCGGAAGCGGTCGTGACTCCCGCGGCGCTGGGTATCCCCGCCACCCTGTTGGCTGGTGGGGCGGAAGACTGCGCCGGCGCGGCTTTGACGATCGATGGTGAGATCCTGGTGGACTTCACCTCGGCGACGGCGACCCTCTCTGACCCCGCGCTCGCCCCCTTTTTCACGTTTACGCGCGAAGGTGAAAACCCTGCGGCTTGGACCGCCAGCTTCGATTTCGGCAACCGCCCCGTGATCATCGGCGGCCAGGCCCGCATCGCGACCTTTGCCGGTCCGGATCGACCCGCGCCCGCGCTCCACATACATTCGCGCTGTTCGATCGCGATCTCGCTCGGCGCCTCGGTCTCGATCGCCGCAAACAACGCGGCCACCGGCAATCTCTGGATCACCTCGTTTGGCTCGATCCGCATCGCAGGCACCGTGGCCAACACAATCACCGGCACCTTCGGCCGCGCGGGCGATCTCGTCGTCGCTTCGCTCGGCCCCTTGACCGTCGAATCCACCGCCTCGATCCGCCTGGCCGGAGCCCAGGAAGGCACCGGTGACTTGAGCCTCGCCAGCTTTGGGCCAGGCGCCGACACCACCATCCTCGGCCTTGTCGACGCGGTCCATTACGCCAACCGCGCGCCTACCGTGCGCCTAGCCAGTTTCGGCGGGAACCTGACCCTGGACGGCACCACCTTCACCGGCCTGGAACGCAGCGGCAGCTCGTTCCTGCGCCGCGGCACCGGCGTCCGGCTCCGCGGTGAAGGGGTGCCCGCGTCGACGGCCCTCCGGGCGCAGGCCGCCGGCAACCTCACGATTCGCGGCCCACGGCCACCCCGGTTCGCGGATGGCGAGGAGCTTTCCTTCCCGCTCGATTTCGAGCGCGACGGCGCCGCTCCCCTTCCGGTCACGGTCACGCTTTCGCAAAGCGGCGAGAACACCGTCAGATTGGCGCTGTCGACCACGACCGCGAACGCCCATTTCCGCGGGTTGTTCCTGAATCTGCCGGCCAGTCTGAACCCCGCCGAGCTGCGTATCGAAAGCACCGACCTGACCCAGCAGATCTACCTGATTCGCGACGGAGTAGACGGCATCTCCGGCGCTTGGATGGCGCCGGTCGGCGGCTGGGACCTGGGATTGGGCATTTTTGACGGCACTTCGGCCGAGCTGCGCCTCATGGCACCCGGGCTACGGCCCATCGACCTGTTGGGCACGCAGCGTGACGGCTGGGCGATGGCCGTCGCGGTCGAGCTGCCCGCGTCCGCGGATTCGTCCGAAAGCGCGACCAAAACGGACCAACTCTACCGCATGTTGCTGCCCGATCCGGGTTTCGATCTCAGTCGAGGTCAAGGTGCCCTGGCGCTCACCAGCAAGGGCATCGGCGGGCAGATAAGTTTGCGGGCGCTGGGCGGCACCATCGAACTGCTCGACCATGCCGTCGACCACCGCAACCCCGACAACAGCGCCAGTCGCGTCTCGATCGAGGCCCAAGGCGCCGTCCGCTTTGCCTCGGCGGCAGACCAACCGGCCATTACGATCGCCAATCCCGGCGGGGTCACTCAGGTTCGCTCCCACGGGGCGGGCGTGGCCGTCGCGGCCGGTATCACCCTCGACGCCACGGGCGGCAGTCATGCGTTGGCCTCCTGCGCGGGCCTGGACATCGCCGGAACCGTGACTCCGGCCGACAGCGACCCCAGCGACGACACCGGCCCCTGCGCGCTCGCCCCGGAAGTGGCCATCACCGAGCCAGAAAACGATGCCCTGGTGACCAGCCAACCCTTCGAGGTCCGCGGCACCGCCTCACCTTCTCGGGCACAACTCACGGTGAACGGCGCGCTCGTCGAGATCGGCGAAGACGGGTCATGGCAGACTCAGCTCAGCGGCGAAGAAGGCCTCTTCACCATCGTCGCCGAATCGAGCCTGGATCAAGCCAGCGCCACCGACACGCGCACCGTCCGCATCGACACGATGCCGCCCCTCGTGACCATCCAGGCACCCGAACGCCTGATCCGCGGTGGTCGTCACGACATCGGCGTCCTCGCGGCGGATCCCTCTCCGATTCAGGCCATCACCCTTCAGGCCGGCAGGCAGACATATCCGGTCGTCCATGACCGCGACCGGGCTTCGTTCACCTTGGACATCGCCGATGACGATCCAAACCCCACCATGGTGTTGCGTGCCCAGGCCTCGGATCGCGCCGGTCACGTGGGACTTGCCGAGTTGACGCTGCCGATCGTCGATCCCGCCGACCTGCCGGACATCGCGCTGACGGTCAACGCGCCCGACACCGAATCGGCCTTCCGCGAACCGGGCCAAACCCTTCGGGGCAGCGTGGTGCCTGCAGGTGCCGAGGTGCGCGTCAACGGTGTGCCCATCACCGTCGACCCGGGCGGGACCTTCGAACACGCGGTTACCTTGGGCGACGGCGTCAATACCTACCTCTTTAGAGCCACCCACGGCGGTTATCGCCCGGCCACGGCCAAACGCGACCTCTATTTGGACCTGGAGCCGCCGAGCATCGTCATCCTCCGCCCCGAGGACCCTCACGAAACCAACCTGCCGGAAATCGAAGTCGCCGGTCGCGTGGCCGACCGGTACGCCGACATTGCGTCATTCACCCGTGTCGGCGAGGACGTGCCCCTAACCGACGGCACCTTCCGCGAAACGGTTCCGCTCACCCCGGGCACCCAGTCGCTGACCTACCGGGCCGTCGACACCATGGGCAACAGCGCCGAGGTGACCTTGCACGTCACACGACAAACCGAACCGCCGCGCATCACCCTCAGCCATCCGGTTACCGTTCTGCCAGGAGGCTCGTTTGCCCTCGCCGCGACGCCCGAGCCATCCGCCAACATCACCCGGTTCGAAGTGTCGCTCAACGGTGTGCCGATCCACCAGGCCGCCGACGGCACGCCCTTCCTGGGCGAACAGCGCCACGACGGAACCAGCGACGAGATTCTCGTGCAGGCTCGGGCCGTCGACCGCTTCGGCAACCGAGCGGAGCAGACCGGCCGGGTCACCGTAGCCCGCGCCCACCGACTCCATGGAACCCTGCTGTTCGACGCCACCAGCCATCCCGCCGCCAATCTGCCCGTTCGCGTGACCACGCCCCACGAAACCCGCGACCTGACTTCGGATTCGGACGGCAGGTTCGAGGCCTACGTCAACGGCATGCCGGTGACGGTCACGGTCGAGGTGCCCGAGTATCTGACGATGGTTCGCCGAATCGAGACCGATCAGCCCAGCACGCGCCTGGCCGATTTCCGATTGACGTCCAAAGCCGAAGCCAACGGCAGTGGCGATGCGCGTGCCATCAGCGGCTATGCGACGCTGGATTTGATCGGTTTCGGCGGCGAAACCCGGCTCTCCCCCTTTGGCACCCAGGCCCTTCCGGCCTTGTTGCCCATCGGGTTTTCACCCGCCGGAGGATTCAACCTGGAGGCCTCCAGCAACGGTCGCCTGCAATGCCGGCTGGAGCAACTGCCCGAATCTAGCCTTGGCGCCGCGCTGTATGCGCTCCAGCGCGAGAGTCACGCTTGGCGCGTGCTGGCGCGCGAAAACCTGGGCACGTCGTCACTCGATCTCGCCCTCGACGACCTCGGCACCGGAGACTACCTCTTCGCGGTCCGCGACACCTGGAGCCCCCTTCCCGCACCCGAGCCAGGCGCCCTCCTCGAGCGACATGCCTTTCCCCTGGTACCACCCGGCACCCAGGCGACCGCGGGCTGTGATCCCGAGCGGGTCGACTTGCTCCAGGAACCCGCCACCCGGGTCCAGGCCCGTTTCGCCACCGATGGGCATATCCCCTCCGGCGCCCTGGCTCGCCTCACCAGCGCCGAACATCACGAACGTTTCTCCGAAACACTCAATCTGCCCGATGCGCACTTCGACCTCTTCTGTTACAGCCTGGGCTTCGGTGACCAAAACCAGCCCAGCCGCCTGGGCGGCGTCTTGGCGGTTCGTGCTCAAGCCGAGGTCGATCTCGATTTGACCCGCTCCGGTTACTTACATTTCAGTGCCTACCCCGGCGTGTCCGATCCGGCCTCGTTCCTCGCAGATCGACCCCTTCACGATCTGGGTTCGGTCACCCTCGATTTCACCGCAGCCGTAACGCAAAACCTGGTGGTCGACAGCCGCGCCGTCCCGACCGACGGTTTGCCGTTGATCGGCGGGGCCGAATCTCTGGCGGGGTTCGAGCTGCGGGTAGGCGGTACCTTGCCAAACGATCCGATTGTCAGGTTGGATCGGCCATCCGAAAGCCGGCCGCTGGTGCTGTTGCGCCGCGAAACGCGAACCCGTTGGTCCTTCGCGGCCCTGCTCCGGCCGGATCCCGATCGGCCCGGTCAATTGACAGCCCACACCGACGGGAGCATGGCCGCTGGCGGTACCTTCGCGGTCGTGGCCCTCAACGAACCGGTGACGCTGATTTCCGGGCGAGCCACCCTAGACGGATCCGGGATCGAGGGCGTCGAGATCGCCTGCGACCACCATCCCTGGTTCGCCCTCAGTGATGACGACGGGGCCTATCGCCAAGTGGTGTTCCAACGCGATCCCGCCGGAACGATCGAAGCCTACCACGCCGCACGCCACCTCGGCGGTCGATTGGCCCTGTCGTCCACTGTCGGCCGCACCGAGCTGACCGGCCGAGATCTGGACCTGAGTGCGGCAGGTTTTCGCGTCGTCGGCACCGCGCCTCCCCCGGGTGAAACACACGTGCCGCGCAACCACGCCATCGTCATCGCTTTCAACCGGCCAGTGGGTCGCGATAGCGCCAACATCGCCGCCAACCTCCGACTCGCGACCAGCGACGGGAGAGATGTACCGGTCTCGACCCTGGTCTCACCCGGTCGGTTGGAAATCGAGGTGGCGCCGCAAGTCAACTTACAGCCAGGGCGTGGTTACCGCCTGACCGTGGAAGCCGGCCTGCTCGGTTTGCACGGCGACACCTTGGCCGAGTCGCACCAGGTGAATTTCACGACCGCCTTCCCCGAAATTTCCGTCATCGACCTGAGCCGTTTCTACCTGGAACACGAATCCGATCGAACCTACCTGATCGGGCCCGCCGAAACTTACCCTGCCGGAACCCGGCTCACCGCCACCCTGGCCCTCCGCCAAGAGTCGTTCGACTTCACCCTCGCCGGCGGCCCCTTTCGCGGAGAAGTCCGCTACGAGCCCGGGCAAGTGTTGTTGTTGGAGGCCGTGACGCCCGACGGCGCGATCCATCGCCAGACAGTCACGACCCTGCGCGTCGACGGTGGGTGGCAACTCGGCTCCAGTCCGTTCACGATGCGAATCAGCGATCGGCTCGATCTCGCCATCGATGCCGTCGACTACCCCGGCACCGTGATCGTGTCGACACAGCCCACCAGCGCGGCCGACCTGGCTTCCGACCTCGTGGAGGTCTCCGCACTGCATGGGTTCGCAGATTGGGCCCCACTTGCCGGCGTCGACCTGAACTGGCAAGGCCAGGGTGACCGTCCACCGCCGCTCAAAGGACGCATCCTGATCGACCCGGGCGACACGGACGACCTGGCCGACCTGATCTTGACGGCCGTCTTCCCTCCGGTCGCCGCCCCCGCCGATCCAACCCGTCCGGAAGTGCTCAGTCCGATTCCGACCGCGGCCATCCAGGCGACCGTTCGGCGCATCGATGGGCGTTGGGACGGTTTTGAGCCCGAGGCGTCCGGTCGGTTGAGCCTCGCCTTCGATCTCGGTCAATCGCCGGTTCCCGGCCTACCCCCGACGAATCCGGGCAAGGCCAAACGGGCACAAGGTTTCAACCTGGCGCGCATGACGACCATGGTCAAAAGCGGGGCCAATCCCTACACTTATCAATTCCAGCAAGTGGACGTCGCCAGCGTTCCCCATGCCGACATCGAGCGCAGGTCGTTCGAGCCCCATGCCTGGCATGACCGCGTACCCGGGATGGTTCCCGTCGTGGGCGCACCCATCTACCGCGCTTCGCTGCCGGCCGAGGGCATCCCCGAATACCACTTCATGGGCGTCACCGGCGACAACGGCCGGGCGATCGCCCATTACAACGGCATCACGCAGAGCTTCTTCGCCGTCGATCCCGCCACCGGCCAATTGGTCGGGACCGATATCGTCACCGACGCCACCCACCATGACCGCACGGGCCGCGCGGATCGACGCCGCGTGTTGTCCCAGGGTCTTCTCGATCCGGCCGCCTACCTTGCCGAGCAGGCTGGCGACGACCCCCAACCGCCGCGCCTCCAGCTCGACTGGCAGGTCTTCGACACCCGCGAGGGCCAACCGGTCTACAACGCCGGGCAGACCGAACGCCTGCGCGGCAACGTCCTTCTCGCCGCGGACGGCCGCTTCATCCGCCTCACCGTCAACAGCGACCAGCCCGTCACCGCCGCGCGGCTCGACGTCTCGGGGCTGGGTTCGCCACCGCCGCGACCGGCAAACCAACCCAATCGAGTGGTTTTCGACGTCGGCGGCGGTGCCGTGAGCAACCAGGGCCTGATCCATCTGGAGCTGGTGGTCGAGAACGAAGCCGGGTTGTCCGCGACCGTCCAACGCGACATCCTGATCCGGGAAACCGGGCAAACCGTGCGCCCCCTCGACGGCGTGGCGCCGCGCGTCGTGGCGCACGTTCCCGACAAGAACGCGCGCGATATCCCCGTGGATACCCGCTTCTACATCGGTTTCAGCGAACCGGTCACGGGGATCTCCGAATCGCGGGTCACGCTTACCGGGAACCGCGACATCCCGCTGCGGTTCATCGATCACAACGGTGACGAGATCCAGCCCGACAGCATCGTGGACCGCATGTACCTCGAGACCAAGGTGCCAATGTCGCTCGGCGCACAGCACACCCTGACCATCACCGGGCTGCGCGATACCAACCCCGACGATCCGCCGTTTCAACCGTTCACACTGACGTTCACCACGGCGGAGTTGCGCGATTCGGAGGCCATCCAGCCCGACCTCCACACGCCCCATTGGGTTGTCGGTAACGGCGCGGTTACGACGCTGCGCAATCTCGTGCTCTACATCCATCAGGCGCGTGACAACGACACCAATCCGGTGCTCGACCTCTACGACGCGCGCGCGGCGGGACGGCCCATGGCGCTCAAAAGTCGCCATCCCTTGATCATGGACGCCGAGGCCCCCGACTCTCAAACATGGAATTACCGCATCTGCCTGTTCACGCCCGAGGAGCTGGAAATCGGCGATGGGCTCGAAGGCGGTGGGCCCTTGGATTTCGCGCGGCTCGAAGACCGCACGCGCCTGCCCCTCGACGATTTGCCCTCCGGTTCGGTACTCGCCGTAGCGGTCCTGAACCAACACCGCGCCCATTACGACAACCGACCTTTCCTCTTCCTGTTCCGATACGGTGCCGGTGGTTTCGATTTCATCAAGAAGCATCCGTTGGACACCCATCCCGGCGTGCCCTTCGCGCTCGACAAAACCGGCCCCTACCTGTTCGTCGGGTTTCTCGCCGCTCTGGGCCAGAACGGTGGAACCACCGCCTTCGACATGCGCGTGTTGCTCGATCCCAGTCGCCGACCCGAATCCGAAAGCGACCGGCCGCGCGCCGCCGAACTCAGGCAGGAGGGCGTGGCTTCGATGTATCGCTCGCCCGGCAGCGTGACCGGCCTGGTCGCCTTCAATCGCACCGAGGGCGGCGCGCAGGTGCCCACGTTCCTCGCCGCCGGCGCCCAATTCCCCGCGATCTATCATTTCGATCCCGGCATGCCCGCCAGCGTGCACGCCTCGCCCGATCTCGATCAGGTCGTCTACGACACCCGCCTGTTGCACACCACCAACTACCCCAACCTGGGCGATAGAGGTAAACCGTTCGGCACCGATGCCGGGGTGGCCGAAGATCTCAGCTTTGTGGATCCCGCCGACCGCCGGCGCAAGACCCGCGACATCGCCGTGTTCAGCTATTCCCGAATCCAAGAGGGCGGATCCGCGGGAACGCTGCAGGTGTACGTCCTGCCCAGCGGCGGACCCAGCCAGGAACCGTTGGCACCCGTTTTCGAACTGGGATTCGAACCGGGTATCGGGGCCATGGCCGTCGACGCCGAAACCGGGCTTGTCGCGGTGGCCGACGCCGTGGGCCGCTACAGTATTCTGGATCTGCGCGCCTTGCTGGAATCCGGCGATGCCAGCTCCAACCTGGGATTCGCCCACGCCGCCTTCCTGTTCCCGCCGCGGGCCGGTCAGTTCTGGAGCATGACCTTCCACGATGGGAACCTGCTCGCCTTGGATCACCAGGGTCTGCGTCGGATCAACGTGGTGCCCCGACCCTATCGTACCGTCGGTTGGGAAATCCTCGACCTCAAACGCTGGACCCGGAGCCGCGAAAGCACGGTCAGCTTCGACACGGTCGACTTCAACCCCTACATCGTGTTCCACGCCACCGACGACGTCTTTCGGGCGGAGGACGCGATGGCCTTCCACATGGAAGTGGGCAGCTTCGCGGTTCAGATGCTTTCACGCGGCAAGGTCACGCTCACCTTCGAGCGCGACGGCACGACCGCTCTGCCCGAGCTCAGCCAGACCACCCAGCGCGACGCCGCCCACCTACTCACGTTCAACACCCGGTCGTTGGTCGATCACTATCGCGACGGTGCCGCCGACGATCTCCGAAGCAGCGGTGTCCACGCCTGGCAGGTGCGGTACCGCATCGAGGACGAGCTGGGCCAACTGGTGGAGCACAACGCCTTTCCGTTTCTCGTCGCCTACCACCCGCCAGCCACCGACTACCTGGACGGGATGCGCCATATCCAGGGCCTCGACGCGTTGGCGCGCATGCCCGATTTACTGGCAGTCGATCATCGCGATTCGAGCTTGGACGCGCGACTCGACATCTCGCCGCGCCGGGTCTACAACCATCACTTCGCCTACGAACCCCAGCGGTTCGGGGTGGGCATGGCCGACGGGCAACTCCTTTACATGGCCATGCCGGTTTGGTGGGCCCTGTCGGGCGAGCGTGCCCTGCCGGAGGGTTTCCACACCGGTGAGCGGGCCGTGCAGCGGGTCGTCTTCCAGCAGCCGGGGGCGTTTCGCCTTTCGGCCGAGCCTGACCGCGAAGGGCGCGTGCTCGACGTCCGCGACGACCTGCTGACCCAAATCCATCGCGACGAGAACGGGTGGGTGCTCGACCACCGCCAATCGATGATCTACCGCCTGTCCGCCCGGGCCACGACCCTCCCCACCTATCCCGCGCTGTTCGCCCATTGGAACCGTCACTTGGAGGGCCGCGACGATGTGGCCGACCAACTCCGGTATCCTGTCTTCCGTTTCCGAACGGGTATCGATGGGCCCGACAACCTGTTGCATCCCGTGCCACTGGCCGAACAGGTGATGCCGCCCTGGGGCAACCGCATGACCTTCGTGTCGGGAGGAGGCCCCTCCGACGCCCCCAACCAGATCACGGAAGAAGTAGCCGACGCGGGGGGTCGTCGGCACCTGACCACCACCTTTGCAGGCACGGAGGTCGGCTCCCTCGTGGACAGCTTGACGACCGCCCACGGTCTCCAACTGGACTACGATCACGACGACGAAGGCTATCTGACCACGCTGACCACGAACAGCAATGGCCTTTCTCGGCGCCAGATGCGCTACACATGGGAGGCCATCGGCCCGCCGCTCGGATCCTTCCAGCTCAAGCGCTTGACGGCGATGACCGCGGTGGGCGGTGACTCCGGCGATGTTCGGCATGCGTTCAGCTATGAGGGCTCGGGTACGGTCGTTTCGGGTTTGATCGGTCCGTTCGGCTCACAGCCCCTGACCGTCCGCGAAACCAACGGCTTGCCCAGCTCGGTCACCCTCGCCGGCGTGGGCGGTGCGCCCGACGCGGTGGTTACCTTCAGCCTCCAGGAGGGCATGCTCCTCTCCAGCGGCTACCGCCGCGGCAGCACGCCGTTCTCTCTGGCTTGGATGAAACGGGATGGGGACGGTCGCTTTACCTGGCGCCTGAGCGCCGACAGTTATCTCGGTCAGCAGTTCGGTTACGACAATCTAGGCCGCATGACCCGGCACACCCAGTTGGAAGGAAGCGAAAATTGGGCGTTCGACCATGCCGCGCCCTTCCTCGAGTCGCCCAGCAGCTACACCGATCCGTTGCGGATCACCTTCGCTTTGGGCGTCAATGCCCAGCAGCGCGGCATTCAGGTTGGGGAGCGCGGGATCACCACCTTTTTATCCCCGAGCGGCGCTCCGATCAGGCAAAGAAACCTCTTGGGTCACCAACGCAACGTCGAAGGATCGCGTTTCTATGCGCCACACGGTACCGACGTCGAGAGCCATGCCGGTCGGGTCACCACGGTTCGGGTGCCGGGCCGGAGCGTCGCGGCCGAAACGGTCGCCTACAACCGGTTCGGCGAACCCGAGGTCGTCACGAGCATGGGCATCGAGCGGGTGTTGCAGTACGACGACGTGGGCCGGCTCGCCACGGTGACCGACATCAACGACGAGCAGATCGTCTACGACTATAGCTACGAGAACGGCCTGCTGCGAACCGTGGCCACCCACGTCCCTTCAGGACTGGTGGAGACCACCGACCGCGATCTCTTGGGTCGGCTGGTGCACGTGTTCGTCGATCACGACCAGGGCCGCGATGCCGTTCGCTATCGCTACGATCAACTCAGCCGACTCGAAATGATCGAGGACCTCGTCAACGAGGGCCGTGACACTACGTTCGTCTATTACGGGAACACCGATCTGCCCACCCAAGTGATCCAACCCGGCGTGGTCGTGGACTTTCCCTATGACGATACACGTTGGCAGCCAAGGGTTGACGGAGCCACTCTCACGATAGACGGGCTCAGCGAGAGCATCCCCTTCGGCACCGACATCTTCGGTCGGGTTACCCGCACCAGGCTGGACGACGTGGGTGAAGTCGCGATCAGCTACGATGCGTTCGGGGTCGCGAAGACGATCGCGGAAACCGGCGAGGGCGGTGAACGCATCGCGCTGGATTACGGCGCCGGTCAGGTCCACGTCGACAACGGGTTTGCCGACCTCGAGGGAAGCATGACATGGCGCGATCCCGCCGGACTCACCCGCGACATGGTGCTGGAAGGGTCGAGTTTGGATTCCGGACGAATCCAACTGGGACATCGGACGGTGATCCGCGACATGCTGGGTGTGTCCCCGCACGGTCACCATATCGCCACCACCGCCACCAATCCCGAGACGCTGGTGCCACGCGGCGCGGCCATCAACGCCCGCGGCGGATTCGCGGGCGCGGGGTTCGGCCACCTGGCCATCACAGCACCCACCGCCAACACCTACGGCCAGCCCACGACCATCGCCGGCAGTGTGCAGGGCAGCTTGGATTACGACGCCTACGGTCGCGTCACCAAGGTCGATACGGTCCACGGGCACCAGGCCACACTGGGCTACGATGAGCTGGGACGGCTCGGCGACGGCCGCGACGTGCGCGGCAAAATTGTCGCCTTCGATTACGCAGACGCCACGCCCGACCTGGTGCAGGTCACCAAGACCGACGACGCCGCCGACGCCGTCACCGTGCACCACACCCCCGACCGGAACGCATCCGACGACACCACTTGGCTGGATCAGACCACCTCCGTGCGAACCGAGACGCCAGGCGAGGTGTACACCATCCGCCGCGACGACAAAACGGCGACGATCCGCTTCGACCTCGATACCGGCCAACTCCTCGAGATCGTCGATTTCGAGCAGCAGGCCACCACGTTCTCGTGGCAGGACTACGGTCGGGGCGTCATCCAAACCCATCCCGATCAGCGCACCGAAACCTATCGCTTCGACGGGCTGGGCAACCTCAAGTCCTGGGAGCACAGCTATGGCGATCGGTTCGAGGCGACCCGCGACAGCGACAACCGGCTGCAGCGCATCCAGACGCGGGAATACGCCTACGACTTCGCCTGGACCGGCACCATCCTGACCGGCATCACCGGCGGCCGTGAGGACCTTCGCCTCCGCGATCACAACCTGCTCGGCCTGCCGGAGCGGATCGAGGTGGGCGACGTCGCCACCTACGACATCGATTACCACCGCGGCGGGCGGGTGCGCTGCATCATCACCCGACCCAAGGGCGGCCTGCCCACCGAGCGTCGCTACAACAGTTTCGGCGATTTGACCTTCCTGCGCCGCCACCACCAATTCGTCAGTTACAGCTACAACCAGTGGGGATACCCCGTCAGCATGACGCTCGGCACGGGCGAGACCTACGAGTTGCACCAGGACAAGCAGCGCATGAACCTGCCAGGGGTGGTCTTGCACAACGACGAGGCGGGCCAAGTGGTGCGGGTCGAGCAGGCGGGCATGCAGGACAAGCTGTTGACCCACGACGGCAACGGCCAGGTGACGAACATCACGATCGGTGGCGAGACCCAGCAAACGTTTCACCGTGAGGCCGGCCAGGTCCGCGAGATCACCACGCACGCCGCGGATTTCCAGGCCGAACACTACCGCATCGACTGGACGGACGGGAAGCCCCGCCAAATCCTGAAAGACCAACTGGTGATGGAGCGGTTCCAATATTTCGAGGCTCAGGAGAGCCGCGCCAACCCGGCCCAGACGGGCCAGCTCAAGAGTCACCAGGACCCGAACGGTATTTGGACCGATTTCCGCTACGACGCACAGGGCCACCTACGGCAGCTCTCGATCCGGGAAGGGCCGACGATCGATTATCGCTACGATGCCGCCGGCAACGTCACCTCGGTCCAGGCAATGGGCATGGGCACGCGCTTCGACAACTACGAAAACGGCATACCGGCCGGGATGACCTGGGGCAATGGTACTCGGTTCCGGGTGGATCAGACGGAGGGCCGGCTGACGGGCATCGAGGAAGAAGGCGGCGAGCTGGGGATCCGTCTGAACTGGGACAACCTGGACACCTCGGGCCCGATCTGTACCGATCCCGAGGGAACGGCCTACCACGGCCCGACGATCCGCGGGTTGGAGCGTCTCGGACCGGGCTTCGTCGAGCGGATGAGCCCTCGGTACGACGCGCACGGAAAGCTGACCGGTACGGGGATCGAGCGGGACTTCGGCGGCACGACCCAGACCTTCGACGAGGATTACGGCGAGGTCGTCCACGACATCATGTCCCAACTGGTGCGTACGGCCGGACCGCAGAAGGCGCCACTGGTGAATGCAGCCAATACCCGCGACGGGGCGGCCGACGACCGCCGCATTCTGGAACAGGGCGCGCACCGATTCCACTACGACGCGGCGGTGGGCAACCTGACGGGGCTGGACTACGGCGAGGGGAACCGGCACCAACTCCTCTACGACGGGTTTCGCCGCTTGCGGGAGATCCGCAGCGCGGACGGCGGCATCCAGACCTTCGCCTACGACCTGCGGCACCGGCGGGTCAGCGCCACGTCGCAGGCGACGGACGGTCGCCTGGTGTACGTCTACCAGGGATCGCGGGTGGTGGCGGTCGGTATCCAGCGCGAGGGCGAAGTGGTGCAGTGGACCCACGTCATCGGCCACGGCCCGCTGGGCCCGACGTTCCTGAAGGACCTGACGGGCTCGGGCTACGACGCCTACATCCTGACGGACCACCTGGGCACGCCCTTCGCGTGGCAGAACGCCGCCACGGGGGAGGTCCGCTACACGCCGTACAGCCCGTGGGGCGAGCTGCTGGCGACCGCGCCGGGTCGCGCGCCGCCCTACGCGGGCGGGCAGAGCCTGCCGTCCGAAGGGCTGGCACTCGCGGGAGACGCCCTGTTCCCCACCCCACCGCTGGGCTTGGGCGGGCACCCCTACGACCACGACACCGGGCTGGTGTACATGCACCACCGGTTCTACCACCCGAGGTTGGGTCACTTCTTGAATCCCGACTACCGCGAGCCGGACATCTACGACATCAGCACGATCAACGAACCCTACGCGTACGCCGGCGCCAACCCCTTCCTGTTCTGGGACCCGGATGGGCTGGCCCATCGGACCTCGTACAGAGACGCTGATGACAATGTCTATTGGCAGGAGTATTCAGAAGATCAACGAAAACTCATAGAAATGGGCGGTGATTTCGAGGTCTCAATCAATGGTGAGCTCTATTTAGTAGAAGGATCAAGCATTCCCATAATGGATCCAATCAAAAGGGTTCAATGGGTGAATTCTGGAGGTCCGATCAGATGGTTAACAGGGAGAACCGATCTTAAGCGATTTGATCATGCAGCTTTCACAAGGAGAGCAGCAGCAATCACGGCCAGTACATCTACGGCTGCTGTTGGTGGAAGGGTGATCTCCGGTGCGGGTCGAGCAAGCTTGGCTGCTGGTAGAAATACCTGGTGGTTCCTCAGGAATCCCGTTGTTGGAAGCAAATGGATTTACTACTCGCTGTCCAATATTCTTTTGACGCCACAAGGTGCCTTAATTGGTGAAGAAGCATTACGTGGTACGTTTGAGGCCGTCACGGGTGTGGAGACGGGACTATCGGTCAATGATCTAATACCGGCATACGGAAAGCGGAAGGTAGCTAAGGAAGCTCTCGATACAATGGATGAGCTGCTTGCTCCTTTTAGGTCTAAGGCTGATGAAATAATAGAAAGCGCCCGAATAAACTGGTCTGCACTTGATGGATGGGAGATGACAGTTAGTCCTTCAGGGAACACCGTCATTTCAACCACCATGTTAAATAAAATATTATTCGGAGAAAGAGTTTTACCTGGCAATACATTAAGAGGCGGGCACTCAAGTTTAATAAACGAGATGAATCCAGATTATGCAGTTGAGGTATTAAGCACTAATCCTAATGGAACTCGTGTTGTAAAATTTATTACTCAGTATTCAGATGGCAATTTATCAAAAATCAAAAAAAGCACTCTATTCCCTAACTCTTGGAGTGATAGTGACATTATTCAAGCAATATTGGAAGTAGGTGATTCGCCAGCTATTTTTAGCCAAATAAATAATCAAGCGACAATGCATCGGTTAATTGTAAAGGGTATCGAAGTCGAGGTATTCAAAATTGGCCCTCGGGTAATATCGGCTTATCCAACAGGAAATTAACAAGGAGAAAACCATGGAAAACCATGAGACATTTATCACCTATATCAATAGGAATCACTCAATTGATTTCTGGTCAGATATCGGGATAGATCACGCAATTACTTTGGCAAAACAATTATCCAAAAGCGATTGGGATTTCATATGCAAAACTTGGAAATCTGAAACTAACTTAGTTCAATCAAGAATCGCTGAATTAATTAGTGAAATTTCATTTTGGAACGATGAATTGTTTAACATGCTCTTAGAAATGCTCAGGTCAGACAATCGCGAAGTCTCCGAAGCTAGCCTAGATACTCTTAACTCAATCGTTCAGACCAGCCCAAACAAGCTGGATTATAAGAAAATCGACAAGGCCCTGCAGAACATTAAAGAGCGAGACATTATTTTCAACACAATACTCCGCTCTCTCAAAAAAAACACGCAATAAATCAAGAATCCTCCTTTTCCCTGTTACAAAGAAACACCAAGAGCCAAAAAAAATGGCTTGAATTCCGAGGCAATAGCCAAGATGTAGCTCTACTTTCCGAGAGAACAGGTATCGACACTCAAATTTTATCCAAAGTAAAAGAACATTACTTTTTCACTAAACACAAAATGCCGCTAGGTTCCGGCAACGTCTCAGAGCCATCGTTTTTCACTCCGGTCGAGAAACTCAAGCGAAAAAAACAAAAAAATAATGTCACTATTTATAAATATTTTCATTTGGCACGTCAAACTGCAAGCGTTAAAAAGGCACCACAACATTGATTTGCCAAATATTCACCCCCCCCCTTATCAAATTAATTAACATTTTTTACAGCCCATAATGGAGATATTCAAAATGGGAGGTTATTTCAACACAGATCATGGTTATATAAACGTGGGGTGTGCAGGAGTTCCGCTTCACAAATGGATCCCGTGAAGCTGGAAATTATCTCGGGCAGCGTTGCTCAAGAAAAACACTTTCAGATCGATAGCGAAAGTGAGGTTATTGGTTCGACTATATTCACCTCCGTCCAAACCGAAAAGCCAGGCGCGATGTACACCTTCCGCCGCGATGACAAGCCGGCTACGGTTCGCTTCGACATCGATACCGGCCAACGCCTCTAGATCGTCGACTTCGAGCATTAGGCTTGCCCCCGGCCTGATCGGATCTCGACAGGGCCACCCAACAGGTCCTCTCTCCGCACCCCCGATTCGTAGTCGGGTTTTTCGGCTTCGCCCGGGTTTGGGACCGACTGTTCCCGCCTGACACCAAATGCCTTATCGCTGTGTTAGAATCGGGGTTATCTCGCATTTCGGACCTGAAGTCAGCACGCATCTCGAACCGGGCATCGGTGTTTCGTCCCGGCCGGAATGCGCGTTCCGGAATGACGACACTCGTGCTTGCGACCACGGAGGCCTTTTTGAAACCCAACGAGCCGTTGAAACGCCGCCTGTTCTGGGGGCCGCGTCCCTTGATGTCGCGCCTGGGTATCTCCATCTTCCTGTGGTTCCTGACCATCTCGCTGCTGCCGCTGGCCATCGTCTCGGTCCACCTGGGCCTGAAAACCAACGAGACCCTGACCACCAACGCCAAAGACAGCCTGACGGAAACGATGGCCACGAAAAAGAACGCCATCGAAGGCTTTTTCGAGGAACGCATTCGCGACCTGCAGGTGCAATCGGAACTTCGAGCCAATATCGACTTCCTGATCGCGCTCGACGAAGCGTTCCGTGCCTCGAACATGCCTGCGGCGGATTTCGTGTTGACCACCGAATGGACCGAACTCACCCTCGAAGGCTCCGCCGACCTGCGCAACTTTCAACAAACCTACGGGTACCTCGACGCTTTTCTGATCAATCGCGATGGCACCATTCTGTTCTCGATCATGGGCGGCGACGACATGGGCGCCAATCTCCTCGATGAACCCTACAAAGACACGCAGTTCGCCGAGGCCTGGCGTCGCGCGCGCAATACCAAAGCCCCGACTTGTTCGGATCTGGAAGTGTACGAACCCACCTGGGACGAATTGGCGATGTTCCTCTGCAAACGCTTGGAAAACCAAAATAGCCAGGTGGTCGGCGTGCTCGCCATTCAATTGCCGATCAACCAAATCAAAAAGGTCATGAAACGCCGCTCCACCGACTTCGAAACCCTCGACGCCTATCTGGTCGGCGAGGATCTGCTGATGCGCACCCAGAGTCTGCACGAGAAGGAAAACACCATCCTGGAACGCAAAGTGACCTCCGAAGCGACCCGCGGCTGGATGTTCGAGGCGGAGTCGGCCCGCATCGAAGGTATCGCCGATGTCGAGGAGCGAGAAGAGGCCCTGCAGCAATTGGAAGCGAGCGGAACCGGCCTGCCCATGGGCGAGTCCGGGTTTTATCTGGATCACCAGGACCACGAAGTGCTCGGTGCCTATTCGGAACTGGACAAACTCGAGAAATGGGGCCTGAACTGGATCGTCGTCGCCGAAATCGATAAAAAGGAAGCCCTCGCCGACCTGCGCAACCTGATCAAGGTCACAGCGATCGCGCTGCTGTTCCTGGTGTTCTGTGTGCTGTTCGCCAGCCTCGTGATCACCAACCGCATCGTCGGCCCCATTCGCCACATCTCGCGCCGCGCCAAACAGGCGGCCATCGGCAACCTGCAGACCGCGCGCTTCCTGATGCCGCGCAACGAGATCGGCGAGCTCGCGGAGAGCTTTCACAAGGTCATCATCTCCCTGCAGGATGTGACCGAAGTGTGCAAAGCCATCGCCCTGGGTGATTTCACCCGCACGGTGGTGGTGCGGAGCGAGTACGACGTGCTCGGTCAGGCGGTCAACCAAATGGGCGATACCCTGCGCGAGGTGGTCGCCCAAGCCGAAGGCATCGCGAAAGGGGACTACTCCAGCGTCATCACTCCCAAATCGGACAAGGACGAACTCAGCCTGGCGCTCTCGAACATGACCACGGTGCTGAGCCGGCTGCGCTCGGAGAAAAACCGCCAGGACTGGCAAACCAACGGCGAGGTCCAGCTTCGCGACCAGATGCAGGGCGATCTGGATCTCACCAGCTTGGGCCGCAACATCATCCAGTTCGTGTGCAAATACCTCAACGGCCAAGTCGGTGCCTTCTACATCCTGGGTGAGGACGACATTCTGCGGCTGATCGCGAGCTACGCCTATCGGAAGCGCAAGGAGGTCTCCAACGCGTTCGGCCTGGGCCACGGGATCGTCGGCCAAGCCGCGCTGGAACGTGAAACCATCCTGATCACCCATGTCCCGCCCGACTACGTGCAGGTCTTTTCGGGGATCGGCTCGGCACCGCCCCGTGCCATCCTGGCCGTGCCCTTCCTGTTCGAAGACGAGGTCGTGGGCGTCTTGGAACTGGGCAGTTTCGAAGAGTTCACGGACGAACAGATCAAACTGTTGGAAAAGCTGCGCGAGTACATCGGAATCGCCGTGAATACGGCCACCGCGCGGGCCCGCATGGCCGAGCTGCTGCGCCAGACCCGCGACCAGGCCGACACCCTCCAAACCCAACAGGACGAACTGAAGAAGGCCAACTCGGAACTGGAAGAACAAACCCGTGCCCTGCGCGAATCGGAAGCGGCCCTTCAGGCCGGTCAGGAAGAGCTGCGCAGCACCAACGAAGAGCTGGAAGAACAGACTCGTGCCCTGCGCGAATCGCAGGCGCGCCTACAGGAACAGCAGAGCGAACTACAGCAGATCAACGAGGAGCTGGAGGAACGCTCCCAAGCCCTCGAACGGCAACGGGACGAGGTCCGCCACAAAAACGCCGAACTGGAACGGGCCCGCCAGGAACTGGCGCAAAAGGCCCGCGACCTCACCCAGACCAGTAAGTACAAATCGGAATTCCTGGCCAATATGTCCCACGAGCTGCGCACGCCCCTGAACAGCATGCTGATCCTCTCGCAGCTCCTGGAAAAGAACGAGGCCGGAAACCTTTCGGACAAACAGGTCAGCTTCGCCAAGACCATCTACCAGTCCGGCAGCGATCTGCTGGCCCTGATCAACGAAATCCTCGATCTGTCCAAGGTCGAAGCCGGCAAGATGGACCTGCACCTCACCGCCGTGCCGCTGCAAAAGATGTCGGAGGCGCTGGAACGGAAATTCCGTCCGGTGGCCGAAGAGAAGGGCCTGACCTTCCAGTCCCGGATCGATCCCGATCTTCCGAACACGATCGTAACCGACGACCAGCGGGCCGAGCAAATCTTGCGGAACCTGCTCTCCAACGCCATCAAGTTCACGCAGAAAGGCGAAGTGGGGGTGCGCTTCTACCGGCCGAAGCGGGACGACCTGTCGCCGGAGACGCGGCTCGATCCCCGGCGCACCGTGGCCATCTCGGTCACCGATACCGGTCTGGGCATTCCCTCGGACAAGCGAGCCCTCATCTTCGAGGCCTTTCAGCAGGCCGACGGCACCACGAGTCGCCATTTCGGCGGGACGGGACTCGGCCTGTCGATCTCGCGGGAACTGGCGCGCCTGCTGCGCGGCGAAATCAAATTGGAGAGCGAGGAGAGCTCCGGCAGCGTGTTCACCCTGTTCCTGCCGGAACATCACGGAGACATCGCCGGCGAAGAGCAGATCGTACTCCCCTACCACCCGGAGAAACCTCCGATTTCCGAACCGCTCCCGAAACCGGTCCTAAAGGAGCCCGGCGAAGAGATCGTGGCCAATCCCGCCGGCAACCCGGAACCGAACCCCTCGACCCCGCCGACGGAATCGCCGGCACCGGCCAGCGCTCCCCAAGGCAACCCTTCCCCGCCACCGACCGACGAGGTCGAGGACGACCGCCACAACTTGCGTCGCGGCGACCCGGTCCTGTTGATCATCGAGGACGATCCCGGTTTCCAGAAAACCCTGATGCACCTGGCCCGCGAACGGGGCTTCAAGTGCCTGCTGGCGGGGGACGGCGAATCCGGGCTGCACAAGGCCGATTACTACAAACCGGACGCGATCCTGCTCGACATCGGGCTGCCCCGCATGGACGGGATGGCGGTCATGTCGCGCTTGAAAGACAATCCCGAGACGCGCCACATCCCGGTCCACTTCATCTCGGGTGCCGACCGGAACTTCGAGGCCATGAAGATGGGCGCAGCCGGTTTCCTCAAAAAACCCGCGACCATGGCCGACATGGATCAGGCCTTCAACCGTATCAGCCACATCATCTCGCGGCCGATCAAACACCTGCTGATCGTGGAAGACGACGTCAAGCTGCGCTCCAGCCTGCTGGCCCTGACCGGTGGCAAGGACGTGGAAGTCGTCGGCGTGGGCAGCGCCTCGGAAGCGATCAAGCTGCTTCAGGATTCGCACTACGACTGCATGGTGCTCGACGTCAACCTGCCCGACATCTCGGGCTACGACCTGCTGTCCCAGATCCGCAACGATTCCCGCATCCCCCACCTTCCGATCATCGTCTACACCGGCAAGGACCTGACGGAGGAAGAGAAGGTGAAGCTGGATCAATACGCGGAAAGCGTGGTCTTCAAGACCGCCAATTCCGCCGAACGGTTGCTGGACGAGACCATTCTGTTCCTGCACCGGGTCGAATCGGAGCTGGGCGGGGAACAGCGCCGCCTGCTGAACCTGGTGCACGACAAGGAGTCGATCTTCCGCGACAAGAACATCCTGATCGTGGACGACGACATGCGGAACGTCTTCGCCCTGAGCAGCGTCCTGGAAGAGAAGGGCATGAACGTGATCGTCGGAACCAACGGTCGCGACGGCATCGAAAAACTCGAAGCCTCGCCCGACATCGACCTGGTCCTGATGGATATCATGATGCCGGAAATGGATGGCTACGAGGCGATTCGCGAAATCCGCAAACAGGCCAAATACCGCAAGCTGCCGATCATCGCCCTGACCGCCAAGGCCATGAAGGGCGACCGCCACAAGTGCATCGACGCCGGCGCCAACGACTACATGGCCAAACCCGTCGATAACGTCAAGCTGTTGAGTCTGATGCGGGTATGGCTCTATTGATCGAGACCGCACCCCCTGGAGCGTTCATGAGGAATGCCGAGAACGAAAACATCGAAATCAAACTCCTGAAAGAAGCCATTTTCCTGAAATACGGCTACGATTTCCGCAACTACGCCGAGGCTTCCATTAAACGCCGGATCCTCAACTTCCTCGCCGAGGCCAACCTGGACAGCGTTTCGGAACTGCAACACCGGCTCCTCTACGATCAAACCCTGTTCAAGAAATTGCTGGTGAACCTGTCGGTCAACGTCACGGAAATGTTCCGCGACCCCACCTTCTACCACGCGGTGCGCGAGAAGCTGGTGCCCGAACTGCGCCAATTGCCGTTCTTCAAGATCTGGCACGCGGGCTGTTCCACGGGCATGGAAGTCTACTCCATGGCGATCCTGCTGCACGAGGAGGGCTTGATCGACCGCGCGCGCATCTACGCCACCGACTTCGACGAGTTGGTGCTGAAAAAGGCCAAAGACGGCATCTTTCCGCTGGAGCTGGCTCGCGAATACACCGTCAACTACCAGCGTGCGGGCGGCAACCAGTCCTTTTCCGACTATTACACGGCGCGCTACAACCACGCCATCATCAACAGCAGCCTGCGCCGCAACATCGTGTTCGCCGACCACAACCTGGCCGTCGACGGCGTCTTCGGCGAAATGAACGTCATCTTTTGTCGCAACGTCTTGATCTACTTCAATAAAGAACTGCAGAACCGGGTATTCCGACTCTTTCTCGAGAGCCTCACCGAACGCGGTTTCCTGTGCCTCGGCTCCAAGGAGAGCATTCGCTACTCGGCCTATTCCGACGCCTTCGCAGACGTGGCACCCAAGGAAAAAATCTATCGGAAGACCGGTCATCCCGATCCCGAGGCCCACCAGGAAACCTTCTGAAGTCGGAACGCACTTTTCGCAATTCCGGGAAGAGTCCTGGTCCCACAAGCGAGTGGAAATGGTATCCTGTTGGAGGGAACCCGCTTTGATCGCGCCGTTCTCCCTCACATTCACCGCGGCCGGGAAACCCATCCGGTCCCGAATTCCCGAACCCGCGAATGTCACACAGAATCCAACGTGGTCGAAAACCAGGCGCCTTCTGTGCCGTCGAGTCCAACCGATGCGTCCTCCCGGTTTCCCATTCCGGAGCAACGGCCAACTCGATAACCCAGGCTTGAACCCCATGGATTACGCCTCTTGATTTCCAATCCAAAAGACTCAGATTACGACTACCAGCTCGACACCAAGGTCGAGTTGTTGATCGTGGACGACCGACCCGAGAACTTGCTGGCATTGGAAGCCATCCTGGAGCATCCCAGTCTCGACATCGTGCGGGCGACTTCGGGCAACGAAGCGCTCTCGTTGATGTTGAAGCACGATTTCGCATTGGTCCTGCTGGACGTGCAGATGCCAGGCATGGATGGTTTCGAAACCGCCCAACTCATGCGGGGCTACGAAAAGACCCGCCATATCCCGATCATCTTCGTCACCGCCATCAACAAGGAACAGAAATTCGTCTTCCGCGGCTACGAGGCCGGGGCGGTGGATTACCTGTTCAAACCCCTGGATCCCAACATCCTCAAGGGCAAGGTCAACGTGTTCCTGGACCTGTACCGCCAACGAGAGGCCAAAAAGCACCTGATGGCCGAGTTGGAACGCAGCAACCGCGAACTGCAGGATTTCGCCCACATGACGTCGCACGACCTCAAGGCGCCACTGCGCAGCATGCGGTTCTCGGTGCAAATGCTGGAAGAGGACTACGCCGAGCGCTTGGACGGCGATGCCCGCGAATACCTTCAGACCATCACGACCGCCTGCCGGCGCATGCAGGTGCTCATCGACGACCTGCTCGACTACGCCCGGGTCACCACCCAACCGCGAGACTTCGACACCATCGACCTGACGGATCTGATCGAAGACATTCGCCTCGATCTGCGCGGCCAACTCCAGGATTCGGGGGCGACCCTGCACCTGGACGACCTGCCGGATGTTCGCGGTGACAAGATGCAGATCCAGCGGCTGTTCCAGAACCTGATCAGCAATGCGATCAAATATCGTCGCCAGGACGTCTCTCCCGAAATCCGAATCCGCGCAGACCGCATGGATAGCCAAAACCTGTGTCATCTCCACGTGGAGGACAACGGGATCGGCTTCGACGCCAAACATGCCGAACGCATCTTCCAACCCTTCCAACGTCTCCACTCCCACAAAAAATACGAAGGCAGCGGCATCGGTCTGGCCATCTGTAAAAAAATCGCACAACACCACGGCGGCGACATCGCCGCTTCCTCCGTCGAGGGCCAAGGCTCGCAATTCACGGTGATCCTGCCGATGACGCGCGCCACTTGACGAAAATTCCGAATGCCGCCAGGACGCAAAAACACGACCGATCTACCCAATTCACGACCAGGTGCCAACTTTGCCTTGCATGGGCTGCTGTGGTTGGTGCACATTTTTGAAGACGGAACGCAAGGCAAGTGACTCGTTATCTAACAGTTATCCGTAAGTCCCTCCTTTTGGTCGACGATCTCGCAGGCGTTCCCCGGCTTTTCGTAACCCCATGAGAGAGAGGACCCCGATTGAGCACGTCATCTCGCCGAAGCCGTGTTCTCATCGTGTCGGATCACCCCGATCGGCTCGAGCAGACACACCAGGCGTTGTTGCATAGTTTTCCCCACCTCCACACGGCGACCACCAGTTGCGGTCGCCTGTTGACCGCCGAGCAGGCGCCTCCGCCGCCGGAAATGCGCGGTTTTACGCCGCCGAACCTGGTTTTGCTGGATTTTTCGAACCAAGCCATGGCTTCGACGCCGAGTGCCACCTCGATATTGGAAAAAATCCGCGGACTTCCCGCCATGCGGCACATTCCGATTCTCGTCCTACATCCGAATCCCCTCCCTACCGACATTCACACTAGCTATCAACTTGGTGCTAATGCACTTATTCCCCGCCCCATTCATTTTAATTCACTGGTCAACACCCTGCGAATCATGGGAGAGTATTGGTTGGAAACAGTCATTTTGCCGAAAGCTGCCGGGAGGGGGGCGGTTTGAACGAACACCAAAAGCAGTCTGAAATGGAACTCGAGGAGATCTCGGTTCTGTTGATCGAGGACAGTGAACCCGACTTTTTTATCATCAAAAAGGTGCTTTCCAAGGTCAAAGGGACTCGCTATCGCATCGAATGGGTCGACAATTTCGATGCGGCGGTGCAGGCCGTCCGCAAGGGCAGCTTCGACGTCGTCCTCACTGATTACCAGCTTCCCGACGGCAGCGGCCTGGACATCATTCGCCAGGCCGCCGAAACCAACCACCATTTGCCGCTGATCATGTTGACCGGTCACCAGGACCCCCACATCGACAACGCCTCCATGGACATGGGTGCCGACGACTTCCTTCCCAAGGAGGAGCTCACCCCTTCCCTGCTTTCGCGCACCATCCGTCACAGCATCTTCCGCAAGAAGGCCGAGCAGGAATTGCGGGAAAGCGAAGACCGAAACCGCGAGCTTGCCGAATTCTCCTCCGCAGTGCTGCACAACATCGGCAACGTGCTCAACAGCGTCAATGTCTCCAGCGGGCGCATCAACCGCACCCTGAAGGAATCCAAGATCAACAGTCTCACCAAGACCCGCGAGCTCTTGGAAACCAACCAGGACAACCCCACCTTCTTCACCGAAGATCCCAAGGGCAAGATGTTGCCCCGTTTCCTGATGCGCCTGGCCGATATCCTTCAAAGCGAGCACAACCAGAACCTGGTGGAAACCGAGAAGATTCGCAAGAACCTGGAACTGATGAAGGAAGTCATCAAAACCCAGCAAACCCACGCCAAACACGGCATGGAGCTGGAGGACCTCGACCTGCGCGAGGTGATCAGCGACGCCCTCAACGTCAACATGGCGGCCCTGATGCGCAACCGGATCGAAGTACAGACCCTGTATCACAACGACATCCGGGTTCAGGCCCAAAAGGTCAAGCTGACCCACATCCTGATCAATCTCTTCAAGAACTCGATCGAGGCCATGAACGAGGTTCCGGAGGGGTCGCGGATCCTGACGCTGGAGCTCACCCAGAACAAGCATCACCAACCGGTGGTGATGATCCGCGACCGCGGCCACGGCATCGATCCGGCCAACGTGAACAAAATTTTCGATCACGGGTTCACCACCAAGCAGCGCGGACACGGATTCGGGTTGAACTACTGCTACAAGGCGATGAAGGAAATCGGCGGAACCATCAGCGCGCAGAGCGACGGCATCGGCAAGGGCACCGCGTTCATGTTGACCTTCCCCTACGGAAGCCTGTTCGATGGGCAGTCCAACGGGTTTTCGTCCTAATTCGAGTTGGGAGAGGATTCGGAGTGGGGAGGAATTTACACCACCGAGTCGCTGCCCAGGCCGGGGGCCCGGGTTTCAGGTGGGTAACTAATCGAAGCGAATCGTTTGGGAGTTCCCGCATTTGTGAGAGGGGCGTCGTTGCAGTAAGTTGGCCCGCCGGGCCGACATTTTTCGACGAACTCCCCGCACATTCGCCTTTTTAGGTTTTTATCTTTATCTTCGAGCTTTACAGAGTTTGTTACATAAGAGCCACGCACCAGCGGGCTAACCCGCTCGATTTCGAGAATGAAACAAGGCGAAGTGAGCTAGCATGGTGGTCCCGGCTGCCTGAGAGGGTTGTCATGCCAGGTAGGTGCGACCGCTGGTCGCACATTCCAAAGCTCCTACTTCTATTGGTGCTTCGCTCTTTGGCGTCTCGCATCTGCGGAGTGTGGATCGCTTCGAAGTGTCGGCCGGGCCGGCCAACCTACTGCCGCGCCGATCCTCAAAGCATGCGGGAACTCTGATCATGGATCGCTTCGACAAGTTCATCCGGCGGATGAACCTACCTGGCACGACGAATCTCTCGGCATTCGGGGACTCCAAGCAAGTTTGTTTCAAGAGAGTACGCGGAGTTCGCGGAGACCTTGCAGTTGGTATGGGTTGATCGGCATCAGTGTCTCGCGAACCAGTCAGGAGATCACAGCGACGGGTTGGTGCCCATCCGGAAACGAGAAGATCGTAACAGCCGAGTTGGTTCGCCTGGTTGACCCCGGTGTCAGTTGTCAGGTGCCGGCAAGATATCGTCACCGGGCGATTGGAAAAACCGGTTAGCTGACTGCTGATAAATCGTGTGCATTGGAAATGCGGTCGATGCCGCGCCGCCATTTCGAAAAACTCGGTTTCTGGATGGGTACGAGCGATTCGGTCTCCCGGGAGGGCTCAATCGGGGATTTTCGCCGGTTTACGCCAAGGCGGACCAAACAGGTGGTCGCCCTCCGCCTAGCCGACACACTGGGACAGCATGTGCTGTATTGTAGACGCCAGGACTCTTTTATGATCCGTATCTCCGGGCTTCTCAGGCAAATGTTCGCGAGGCGGTCCCGTGCATGGCTTGGCGAATGCTGGCCGCGCCCTCTCGGCGTCCTCCGCGAACTCGGTGGTGGAAAGATTGACTCATGCTCGCCGCCGGGTAGAGCCGACTCGAAGCACTCATGTCCTGGATCGTTCGGTTTTTTCGCGACGAGGACATAAGGTCAATTTTTCCGCGACAACACCGCTTCAAACCCAAACCTACTTGAAGATAAACTCGTTCTGCCGAAAAAAAGACGAAGTCAATGGTGGATTTTCGGGTTCCAATCTTTTAATCTTAGTGAATCCGAGTTGATCCGCTCCGCTTCTTGGCGAATTCTTGCCCAGTCCCTTTTATTGCCGATGTTTGGGGAGCGGAAACCTGTGATTTCATATTACCTCGAATTTCTTTCATTTTTTTTTGACCCTATTTTCCTTTGTTTCCGACATGTATAGTGCAAGGCTTATTTTCTTCGATCACGGAGGAGGAAACTTATATGAGTCCGCCCCTACCCCGTACTCCACTTCCCAGCGGCCTCTCGAAAAATCCCGCCCATTATCTACTAAAGACCCCTGATACGACCTCGGATACCGATCTCGCCCATTTCGCCTCGGCAGACTTCGACGTGGAAACCCGCCCCCACGAGCTGCTGTTCCGCCGGCACTGGACCTTTCCGCCAGCCTGGGTTCTGTCCGCCTCGCTGCTCGGCGCGGCCAGCTTCGGATCCGCGTTTCTCCTGACACAGCCTTGGCGCGCCGCCGCCGTCGTGCTCGGCCTGGTGCTGACCTACCTGTCGCTTGCGATGTGGCGAAACCGCACCACCCTCCTGATCGGGTGTGGTGTCCTGTCCATCCGCCATCGGCCCTTTTTCTGGCCCGGACGGCATCTGTATTCGTGTGAGGTGGCAGGCTTCTTCTGTCGCGAAATCCGCTTTCTCGGCAAGGGCAGCCTGCAATTGTGCGCCAAACTTACCAACGGGCGCACCGTGACCCTGATCAGCGGCCTTCAACATATCGAACACGTCCACCGCATGATCGACCTGATGCGCGAGTTCCTGGACGTCAAAAACCAATTTCGACGGCGCGCCGGATACGGCGTCGTGCGTTCCCAACGCTGATCATCCCAATTGAGCGAAAGAGCCAGGCATCTGCAAGGTGCCTGGCTCTTTTGCGTTTCTAGGTCCGGCTTTGATCGGACATGGGCTGGCCTTCGACGCAAGCGAAAGGCAACGCCGTTTCGCTCAGGCCCCTTGGGAAACGGCCTCCGGCTTCACAATTGATCGCGGACCTGACGCCACCCCTCGGTCGCGACGCGGTCCACCATGCCGCCAACCTTCTCCTCCAGCTCCCGCTTGTAGGTCGCGACCTTGGCCCTGAGCTCGTCGTCCGCGGCGCCGAGGATCTGCACCGCCAGCAGGCCCGCGTTCTGGGCGTTGTCCAGCGCGACCGTCGCCACCGGAACGCCGCCCGGCATTTGCAGGATCGAAAGAATGGAGTCCCAGCCGTCGATCGAAATCGACGCCTTGACCGGGACGCCGATGACGGGCAGCGGCGTGAGCGAAGCGATCATGCCGGGAAGATGGGCGGCCCCCCCTGCACCGGCGATGATGACCCGAAGTCCACGCGACTCGGCCTCGCGGCCGTAGCGAACCAGTCGCTCGGGGGTGCGATGGGCACTGACGATCGTAACTTCGTGGGGAATCTCGAAACGTTCCATGACTTCGGCCGCCGCGCCCATGACCCGCAGGTCCGACTGGCTTCCCATGATGATACCGACACGTGGCACGCTGCTATTGCGCATTGAAGACATCCTTTCCACGGCTCCCCATCGGGGCCTATCGTTTTTTTGAAAATCGCGACGACGAAACGTCGCGGGAAATCCGGCCAGGAGCGGCTCTAGCCAGCCGTGACCACGAGCCGCTGTTTGACCTTTTCCGCCTTGGCCAAGGCTTCCTCCAGCGTGGCGCCGATCACCGTGATGTGACCCATCTTGCGGAAAGGACGGGTTTCGGCCTTTCCATAGATGTGCGGATAGACGCCCTCTTCACGCAAGATCTCGGTGAGCCCCTCGTAGCGCGGCTTCCCACTTTCGGGACCACCCAGGACGTTCAGCATGACGGCCGGGAACAGCGCGCGCGGCGAACCCAACGGCAAGTCGAGGATGGCGCGAAGATGCTGCTCGTGCTGCGAGGTCAAATGAGATTCGATGGTGTGGTGGCCACTGTTGTGGGGCCGTGGGGCCACTTCGTTGACATAGATCCGGTTGTCCGGTGTCACGAACATCTCCACCGCCATGATGCCGGCCAGGTCGAAAGCCTTCGCCACCGATTCCGCGATCTCCCGAGCGCGGGTCGCGACCTCCGCAGGCAGCGAGGTGGGACTGTGGAGGTGCTCGACCAGATTGGCGGTCGGATGAAACACCATCTCGACGGCCGGGAATGCGGCCAGTTGGCCACTGGGACTGCGCGCGATCAGAATCGAAATCTCGCGTTTGTCTTCCATGTAGGTTTCAATCAGGCCCGGCATGTCGGGAACTTGGTCCAGATCCGCCTGGGTGCGCAACACGGCGACACCGCGGCCGTCGTACCCGCCGGTGGCGGCCTTCCAAACGGCCGGTAACCCTTCCAACCGATCCAGCATCTCCCGTTTGTTCTCAAAACTGAAAAACGGCAACGTGGGAATGTCGTGATCCCGGTAAAACGCCTTCTGCAGGGACTTGTTACCCACCGTACGGAAGATCCCGGGCGAGGGACGCACGATCTTCCCTTCCTTCTCCAATTGCGCGAGGGCGTCGATGTTGATGTGCTCGATCTCGCAGGTGATCATGTCCACCTCGCGACCGAAGGCGAGCACGGTCTCGTAGTCCATCAAATTGCCACGCTGAAAGGTCTCGGTCCGGCCGCGTGCCGGCGCCTCGGCAGAGGGATCCAGCACCGACGTGCGGATATCCAAGCGAGCGGTTTCGTCGAGCAGCATCTTTCCCAATTGACCGCCGCCCAAAATGCCCAGAGTGAACGTTGAAGACCAATATTGCGTCATGTTTCCCCTTCCTGTTCGTTAGACCGAGCCGATTATAACCGAGAACCCGAACGGAAAGGGGGGCGAGCGGGGAGAAACACGGACAATTCCGAGCCGACAAAAAAAATCGCCCGCATCGATAAAATCAATGCGGGCCAACGTAACGCGAATGCGTTTTGGAGTTATTAGCTCCCTTCAAAATGCTCTACCACTTATGCACTCACCAGAATCCCGGGAAGTGTTCGCATTTTTTTAAAAAAAATTCGATCCGCGGGTTCCGAGCCGGCGAGGGTATTTTTCCAACCGCGCTGATCCCTGTGGTTTTCCTTCCCATCTGGATCTCATTTCACACCCGATTGCGCTAGAATGTGCCCATCCAGAAACGGAGTCACCTCCACCCCACGGGATTTGTGGGCCGGATAGCCGCAAGGGCCCTCGAAACGCCCCCGCCACCGCGGCCGGCACGAATCCCCCAATCCAATGCCAAAGGAAACGTCCACATGGAATACCTGTTGGTGGTACCTGTCCCCTTTTACCGAGCACCCGACGGCCGCATTGCCTGCGAGAGCGCCTTTGCCGAGCACTTGCGGCTCTCGCGGCCCATGTTCGCTCCCCGATTCGACCGCATGCGCGTGGCCGCCCCCCGCATGAGCGACGCTCACTACGAGGCCAACAAACATCACCTGGGCCATCTTTCCGAAGACGAGGATCTCATTTACCTGACCGAGCTCCATCCGGTGGAAACAGGGCGATTCGCATTCGCCCTGTTCGTCTGGTTGCCCACCTTTTTCAAGATCATCGGCGCGGTCAAGGGCGCCGGGTTGGTCCACGCCGGGCTCTCCTTCGACATCCTGAAACCCTTTGAAATCTTCTCCCTGTTCGCAGGCTGGCTGATGCGCCGCAAAACCATATTCGTGATCGACATCGACAACCGCAAGAGCGTGGACATGCAGCGCGCGACCGGCGCCATTTCGTACCGCAGCTACCTGATCGCCAAATACCTCTACAACCCGCTGCGTGCCCTTCAAATCCGCTGGGCGGTCCGCTGTTGTTCGCTGCTGATGCTGAAGAGCCAGAGCCTGGTCGACGATTTCGGAGGCGGTCGGTCCCACGTAAAAAACTTCTACGACGTCGCCTTTTCACCCGAATACATGATTCCCTCGGAACGACTCGAATCCAAGATCACCGATTTCGAACGAGGCGAAGCGCCGCTCCACCTGACCTATTTCGGTCGCCTGGTGCCGTACAAGGGAATCGATTACTGCATTCGCGCGGTCCATCAAGCCCACGAACGGGGAGCCGAGGCGGTCCATCTCCACATCCTGGGTGCCGGCGAGCAGGAAGCGGAACTGAAAGCCCTCGCTTCGGAGCTCGGCGCGGAGGACTACATTACCTTTTATGGTGCGGTTCCTTTCGGCCCGGTCTTTTTCGATCAACTCTACGACTATCATCTACTCATGGCCGCACCCATCTCCCAGGACACGCCCCGGAGCGCCTTCGATGCGATGGCCGCCGGCATCCCCCTGCTGGCCTTCGATACCGACTACTACAAGGACCTGACCCATACGGGCGCCTGCACCGTCGTGCCTTGGCGATCGGTGGGCGGCCTGGCGGACAAGATTCTCCACTATTACCGCAACCGCCCCGAACTCAGCGCCCAAATGCGTGCCGGCGTCACCTTCGCCAAAGACAATTCCCAGGAACTTTGGCTGGAACGACGAATCGCTTGGACCAACGCCCTTTTCGAAAAGGAAGCATGACCCTCACCAACTCGCGGGTACACGAACGGGGGCGACGGCGCCCCTCGGCACGGACGTGCGTCGATTTGGCGCGAGGCACGCCTCCTCTCACCACGGAGCAATCATCATGAAAGGGTTCAGTTACTACAATCCAACCCGAATCGTGTTCGGGCGCGGCGTTCTCAACCGGCTTCCCAAGCACATCCCACTGGAAAATTACCAGCACGTCGCCCTGATCAGCGGTGCCTCGGCCCACAAATCGGGGGTGGCCGCAAAGGTCGCAGCGCTGCCCGCCAACTGCTCGGTCCTGACGGAGCCGGTTCCGGAGGAGCCCACCAGCGACGACGTGGACCGGTTCACCCTGCACCTCCGCGAAACCAACGCCGATCTCGTGATCGGCTTGGGCGGCGGATCGGTCATGGACCTGACGAAATTCGCGGCGTACCTGAGTCGCAACGGTGGTCGCTGTGGCGATCACGACCCCACCCCGCATATCGACGCGCCCGCGCTTCCCATCATCCTGATTCCGACGACGGCGGGCACCGGCAGCGAGGTGACACCCTATGCGGTCATCAATCACGCGCAATCGGGCAAGAAGTTCACGGTCAACTCGCCCCACCTGTTCCCGCAATGGGCGGTGGTCGACCCCGACTTGACCCGCACCCTGCCGGAACGCTACCGCCTGGCGACCGGTCTGGACGCCTGGGTCCACAATCTGGAGGCCTTCCTCAGCGCGACCCCCCATCCGATGGCCGACTGCCAGGCCAAGGAAGGCCTGGCCCTCATCTTCAAACACCTGCCGAGGGCGATGGACGACCCGGACGATGGCACGGCCCGCACGGCCCTGGCCAAAGCGGCCCTGTGGGGCGGTCTGGCGATCACCCACGCCCGCACCGGCCTGATCCACACCCTCTCGGTCGCCCTGGCCAAATACAGCAACCTTCCCCACGGGCTGCTCAACGCCACCATCACCCCCCACGTGATCGCCTTCAACCTGGCCCATTACGCGAAAGACCGGATCGAGGCCCTCGGCGAATTGCTCCAAGTGCCCGAAGGCGATCGGGAAGCCGTGCTGGTCGCGATCCACCGCTTCCTGGCCCTGCTCCAGGTCCCCTACCAGGTGCCCCTGACCGGCAAGGCCGATCCCGTGACAGACTCGCTGATCGCCAGGGTCCGCATGGACAAGGGGCTGCCCCTGGTGAATCCGCGGCCGATCACCGATCGGGACCTGGCCGATCTGTTCGGGCGCATCATCCGCATGGAGGACTGAATGTCGCGAGAGCTGTATCCGCAAATCTGCACCGGTGCCGAATTCGCGGCTGAACTCAATCGGCGGGCCACCTTGACGGCCGGTGTGCCCGACAGCGTCATCCGTCAGGTATTGCCGCACTTGAACCACTACCAGGCAGTACCCGGTGAGGAACACGCGATCGCGATCGCCTTCGGGGCCCGCGCCGGCCACGGCTGTCCTGCCGTGCTCATGCAGAACAGCGGACTGGGCCGCGCGCTCGACGCCCTGTTGGGCCTGCAACGCCTCTACGAAACGGGCCTGGTGTTGGTGGTCTCCAATCGCGGCGAGTTGGCGTGGGAAGAACCCCAGCACCAGGATTGGGGCAGCCTCACCCAACCGCTGCTCGACCTGCTCGAGATCGAGGTCGTGGACTTCGGCCAGGAAGGGTTGGCCGGCCTACACCGTTGTTTCGATTTGGCCTATGGCGGCGAGGCCGAACGCATCGCCGTACTGCTCGTTCACCGGGGGAACATCGATGAATCGTCGTGAAGCCATCGAATCGATCTTGGACCGCCACCCGAAGGCGGCTTTCGTGTTCTGCAATGGACTGAACTCGCGCGAGACGGCCCATCGCTTCAAAGCGCCCAACCACCTCTACCTGTTGCACGCGATGGGCGAAGCGCTTGCCGTCGGCGTGGGCCTCAAACTCGCCCAACCGGATCGCGAGGTGGTGGTCGTCGACGGCGACGGCAACGCGTTGATGGGCGCTTCCGCCTCGGTTTTTCTGCCGATGGCGGGCCTGCACCACTACATCCTCGTCAATCGCGGATACGAAACGACCGGTGGACAGCCCATCGACCGACTACCGGATTTTCCCTATTCGCAATGCATCGAAATCGAGGTCGGCAAGATCGCCTCGCCCAACCCGCCTCCCCCACGGGAAATCATGAGGGGCTTCCGAGAATGGTGCGATCCCGGAACCTGACCGGCGCAACCCCACCGGAAGACGCCGGAGGGTCGTCCACCGCGTGATATAAATGAATTCGTTTGAAACCATTACCCCACCCTCGACAACCTATCGCTTTCCAGGAAAGGACCACACATGGAACACTTCAGCATCGGACCCATCGACCTCGGCGACGGCCTCCCCGCCCTGCTCATCGCGGAAATCGGCCTGAACCACAACGGTTCCGCCGAATTGGCGCACCAGCACATCGACGCCGCGGCGCGATCAGGCGCCAATATGGTCAAGTTCCAGAAACGGTGCCCCGATGCGCTGGCCACCGCCGACTTCCTGGACCGACCCTTTCACAAATGTCCCCAGTTCGGTCGAACCCAGCGCCAAGTGCGCGAGCGACTGGAGCTTTCACTGGACGATATGAGGGCGTGCAAGGAGCACGCGGAAGAGCTGGGTTTGCTGTTCACCACCTCCGTCTTCGACATTCCCAGTGTCGAGTTCGCGCTCCAATTGAGCCCCGACGTCCTCAAGGTCGCCAGCCACAGCATTACCAACGGCCCTTTGTTGACAAGATTGGCGGAGACCCGGATTCCGCTGATCGTCAGTGTGGGCGGCGCGGCACCGGAAGAGATCGACCAGGCGTTGGCTCTTCTGAAAGACAGCCCGCTGGTGTTGATGCACTGTGTCAGTGCCTATCCGACCCCCGAAAACCTGGTCTTTCTGGACACCATTCAGGACCTGGCCACGCGCTACGGCAAACACGTCGGGTTTTCCGGCCACGAAGACGGCATCGAAGCCTGCGTCGCGGCGGTGACCCTGGGCGCCAAGTTGATCGAACGCCATTTCACCCTCTCGCGGCAGATGGTGGGCCTGGACCACCGTGTGAGCCTGGAGCCGGCGGAGTTCGCGGAGATGGCGCGCATGATTCGCCGGATCGAACGGATGCGTGGCGTCAAGCCCGGCATCCTGCCGCAGGAACACGCGGCGCGCCTGAACTACCACGTGGCCCTGTGTGCCAACCAGGCACTGCCCGCCGGTACGCGGCTGACGGAAGAAATGCTCACCACCAAGCAGCCGTTGGAGGATCCGGCGGTATTTTTCACGGGGTTGGAGCGCGATCGACTGGTCGGTAAAACGCTCACGCAAACGGTCACGGCGGACACCCGGATCCGGCGCTCCTGGATCGAGGGTGCGGCCGAAGGGCAGGGCTAGATCGGCCCCAGCCGAAACGCCACTTCTAGGAGCCGAGGTTTTTGCCAACCGGTAAGACGCTGTTCGGGTCGAATACCGGTTTGTCGCAAAAGAGCCGCGTACCAGCGGCGATTTCGGGAAAGAAACCACGCGAGGCGAGCCAGCATGCTGTTCCCGGCTGCCAAAGAGGGTCGTCGTGCCAGGTAGGTGCGACCGCTGGTCGCACATTCCGAAGCTCAGGCTTCCATCGGCACTTCGCTCTTTGGCGTTTCGTATCTACGCAGTCTTGATCGCTTCGAAGCGACGTGTTGCACCCGTGTGTAACGGAGGAGAGTCACGCCAAAGGGCGAAGCCGATCCTTTCCCTCGCCATGCGCCCTCGAAACGACCCTGTACAGATCGAAATCGGCCATCGAGAAATCTGAAGGCCGGACTTATCCGCTTCGCTCTTTTACCACTAAATCTTGCGAAGCATGGGCCACTTCGACGTGTCGGCCGGGCCGGCCAACCTACTACAGTTTCGACTCTCAAAGCATGCGGGAACTCCTCACATGGGTCACTCCGAAATGTACATCCGGCGGATGTACCTACCTGGCACGACGATGCTCTCCGCATTCCGGAACTCCTCACATGGGTCACTCCGAAATGTACATCCGGCGGATGTACCTACCTGGCACGACGATGCTCTCCGTATTCCGGAACTCCTCACATGGGTCACTCCGAAATGTACATCCGGCGGATGTACCTACCTGGCACGACGATTCTCTCCGCATTCGGGAACTCCAAACAGATTCGTTTCCAGAGAGCAGCCAGCGAACCCATCCGCGCGAACCAACACGGCATTTGCGATCGTTTCGTTTCTGAATGAGCACTAGATTGCGGAAGGTCACGAAGCTCACAATCTCGACGCTTGCTTTTCCGCATACTCCTGCCCCATAATTTTTCCAATTATGTTTATTTTTCGCCGCCTCATCACTTCTATCGCCAGGTGATATATAAGATGGCAGCGACGTCCCACCCCTCCTATCCCTATTCCAATTAGTCCGAGGTTCACCCTATGAGGATCGCTTTACCGGTATGGTCCGGGGCGCGCATGGAGTTGGCACTCCTGCGTTCGCCGGAGGTTTCCCCATGTTGAAACTGTTCGACGCCATGCGCACCGAATTCCAACACTTCGTCGAAGAAGATCGTCACCGCACCATGGTCATATCCTGTTCGGATACCGACATCGCCTATCCCCTCAAGGTGTTGCGCGATGTGGAGGCCTCCAATCCCTACGACGTGTACATGATCTTCTGTGACAACTTCACCGATCCCCACGCCTTCGCGGACGTGGTCATGGAACGCATTCGCGAAGAACACGCGATTGCCGTGGAGTGGCAGATCAAGGACGGCAGGGTGCCGTTGGGCGACCTTCCCGAATCGCTGTTCGATCCGGAACGCCCGCCCATCGAGCGCATGGCCGAGGCCGTCGACACCGTACGCGCCTGGTTCCCACCGGAAGGCGACAACCGGCTGGTGTGGGTCCTCGCACCGATGGAAATCAAGAACGCGGACACCTGGTCGCAGTGGGGCCAACAATTGACGGCCCATTTCCAGGACGCGTCCTGGTTGCGCCTGATGTTCCGATCCTCGGCCAAGTTGGCCAAATTGGTGGAAAAGGGTGCCGACAACAAAATCCCCGCCTGGGTCAAACAACCCAATGTGCGGGTCTACGGCTGCGACTTCGGACCGGAAACCATCGACCAGAGCCTCGCCGATCAGGCCGAGGACCCGGAGGAACCGGAAGAGAACCGCATGAACGCGACTTTGATGATGGCGATCAAGGATACGGGATACAACCGAAAGGACGCCGCCGAATCCAAGTTCATGGAGTTGCTGGCCTACGGGCAACGCACGGAAAACCACGCCATGCAGGCCATGTCCATGATGGGCATGGGCGACCTGAACCGCCGCAACAACGACCTGGACCAGGCCTGTTACTGGTACGAGTGCGCGGTACCGCCCTCTATCGAGAGCAAGCAGACCTTTACCATGTTCCTGGTGGTCAAGAACCTGGCCGAAACCTACTTCGCCCAAAAGCGCTATCCCGAAGCCGAGGAGGCCTATCTGCAGGCGGCTCGGTTGGCTCAGGCCCACCAGGAGTCGGAATCCTTCGCGCGCATGATCGACGGCAATGCCCGCTCCCGCGCGAAACAGAAGAACATGACCGGCGCGGTCGACCGCTGGGACTCGGCCGCCCTGATCTGTCGCGAATTCGAGCACACGGACTTTTTGAAGGAAGTGCTGAAAGAGCTGAAGAAGGGTTACGAGCAGTTGGGGAACCGTGAGGCCGCGAATCAGGTCGCCGCGGAAATGGCGACCCTGAAGGCGGGAGGTTCGGCATGAGTAATTTCCAAAAACGCCATCCGCGGCCCGCCAGCGCCCAAATGCCGAACCGGCCCACCAACGCGCTCCACAAGGTGGCCGACGGCATCAACACCGTGGTGGGCGCTCCCGCCCGCGTGATGGACAAGGTGAACCTGGGATTCGCCCAAGCCACCAATGTCATCGCCAACGCACTGCCGAAGTTTCCGGCGGCGACGTTCGGCAACATGGCCCTGGGGCTGCCCCACGCCCACATCCTCCACCCACCCAGCGGACCCTTTCCGATTCCGCCGATTCCCCTTCCGCCCCTGGGACCGATCATGCTGGGCAACTGCGTGCAGGTCCTGATCAACGGCAAACCGGCGGCACGTGCCGGCGACATCGGTATCGGCCCCACCTGCTGCGGCCTGCCGCCCTTCTACGAGATCTTCACGGGTTCTTCCAACGTCTTCATCGGCGGATCCCGTGCGGCACGCGTCACCGATGTGACCATGCACTGCACCTTCCTGCCGGCGGGTGGCGCCCAACGGGCGGCCAAAGCCGCCCAAGCCGCCTCGAAAATGGCCAAGATGGCCCAAATCGCCAAGACCGTCTTCGCCGTGGCCCAGACCGGCATCATGGTGGGCGGCTTCGCGGCTCAGGGCCTGTCGGCCATGGGCGACGCGATCGAATCGGTGGAAGCCGACAATTCGGCGATGGCCGACGCCCTGGCCCTGAGCGCGGCCATGGGTGCCGCCCAATTGGCCAACGACGCCGCCGCCATGGCCGCAAGCCTGTTGATGGGTAAGGACCTGTGCGTCTTGCCGGTCAATCCCGGCATGATCCTCGACGGCTCGCCCAACGTCCTGATCGGCGGGTTCCCGATGCCTTCCTGGATGGACATCGCCAAGGGCCTGCTCAAGCTGGTCAAGGGTCTGCGCAATCGCCGCAACCGCCGCAACGGCAATCGCCCCAGCGAAGGCGACAACGGCAGGCCAGCCAGAGACCGCAACGACACCTGTACCAACGGCTGTCCCATCAGCATGGTCAACGGCGAAGAATTACTGGGCCTGACGGACTTCGACATCGACGGCCCGCTGCCCTTCCGTTGGCAACGCACCTACCGCACCAGCCACAACCGCGACCTGAGTCTCGGCCACGGCTGGACCTACCCGGGCTGCGAGCGCATGCGGATCGACGAGCACGACATCGTCTATTTCAACGAGGAAGGTCGCAACATCTTCTTCCCCAAGCTCGTGAGCGTGGGCGACAGCGCCTTCCACGCCTCGGAGAAGACGGAGTTGATCTGGGAGTCCGAAAAGCGGTTGCGCCTGAAGCGCCGCGGCACCCACGACAAGATCTTCGAGCTCTCGGACCAGAGCGGCTACTGGCTGGTCAGCGAATACGTGGATCCGCACCACAACCGCATCACCTTCGAACGCGACGACCAGGACCGCCTGGCCCACGTTTCGAACAACATGGGTCGCGGCTTCCGGGTGATGTACGACGACGCGGGCCGCATGGAACACCTGGTTCCCGAAGGCGATGCGTACGAAGACATGGCTCCGGCCTTCGTGACCTACGGGTACAGCCCCGAAGGCGACCTGGTCGAGGTGCGCAACCGCCTGGACCGCGGCGAACGCTACGGCTATCGCAACCACGTCATCACCGAGCGGGTATTGGCCAGCGGGTTCCGGTTCCAGTTCGAATGGGATCGTTACGACATCTACGGGCGCTGTCTGCGAAACTGGGGCGACGACGGTTTCTACGACTATCGATTCGCCTGGTATCCCGAAGAGAACCGCAGCGAATCGACCGACGGTCGCGGCGTGCGCGTCAGCTACAACTACAACGATTTCGGTCAGTTGACACGCCACACCGACGGCAACGGCCACACCAGCTACTTTTTCTACAACGAGAACGGCGACCTGCGCGAGAAGGTGGGTCCCGGCATCCAGCGCGAGGTCTACGAGTACGATTCGCGCGGCAACTGCACCCAATTCACCAATGCCGGCGGCCAGGTGTTCCGCATGAGCTACGACGGTGAGGATCGGCCCGTCGACTTCACCGATCCCGGCGGCAATACCTGGACGCGCACCTACAACGACCGCGGCTCGGTGGAAGAAATCGTCGATCCGTCCGGCAACGCGACCCGTTTCGAGGTCAACGCCCAGGGCCTGCCCACGCAAATGACCATGGCCGGGGGCGGATCCGTCACACTCGGCTGGAACCCTCGCGGCGACCTGATTTGGAAAAAGGAGTCGTCGGGCCGCAAGGTCGCGTACCGTCACGATGCCGACGGCAACGTCACCCACGTGATTCGGCCGGACGGCGCGCAGTTGGTGTACGAGTACAACGGCCTCGGCCAGCCCGTCTCGCTCATCGACGGCGGCAAGCAACGTCACCGATTCAGCTACGGTCCCCTGGGCGCCATGACCGCCTACACCGATCCGGGCGGGAAGACGACGCGCCAGATCTTCAACCGGTTGGGCCTGTTGACCTCGATGGTGTTGCCAGGGGGTGCCACGCGCGGGTTCACCTACGATGCGGAAACCAACCTGACCGCCGTGGTGAACGAGAAGGGCGAAAAGACCAGCTTCACCTTCGACGGCGAGGGACGCATCCTGCGCCAAACCGGCTTCGACGGTTCGGTCCAGGAATTCATTCGCGATGCCCACGGATTCGTCACCGAGCACCGTTTCGGCGAGCAGCGGTGGGTGCGCTACGTGCGCGATCCCATGGGGCGCGTTCTGAAGAAGATCGGCACGGTGCGCAGCGGCCGCCAGGTCCAGGAGGCCACCTACGGCTACGATCCGGCCGGCAGGATGGTTCGCGCCACCAACGGCCACCAATCGCTGACCTTCGACTACGACGCGTTGGGCAACCTGATCTGCGAGCGCAGCGACGACGGCGAACTGCGCCACGAGTACGACACGACGGGCAAGCGCACCGCGACGGTCTTCCCCTCGGGCGACCGGCTCGATCAGCGCCATGGCGAGGACGGTCTCTCGGCCGGAATGGACTGGAACGGCCAGGGCCTGGTCGATTTCGTGCGCGACGGATTGGGTCGTGTCAACGGCCACCGTCTGGCCAACGGGCTGGAGGTCGGCCTGGCGTTCGACCCGATGGATCGCCTCAAAAACTACCAGGTTCGCCGCCAGGATCATCCCGAACGGAGCGGCGATCCCCTGGTGTTGGATCGGTACTACCAATACGACCATAGCGGCAAGCTGAGTCAGGTGCAGGACAGCCGCCACGGCCTTTCCCTGTTCCGTTACGACCCGCACGGGAAACTGGAGTCGGTCGAAGGGTTTTTGGGAGAGTTGTTCCACTACGACCCGGCCGGCAACCTGATGGGTTCGGGGCAAGCCCCGCCCGAAACCGAGGCCACCGGGAACCGCCTCGCCGGCTTCGAGGGATTCAGGTTCGCCTACGACGCCTGCGGCAACCTCGTCGAACGGGCCGCGACCGACCACAGCGTGACCTTCGAATACAATGGGTTCAACCACCTGACGCGATCCATTCGCGACGGTCGCGAGACCCACTACCACTACGACGCCCTGGGACGGCGCATCGCCAAGGTTTCCGAGGATCGTTCGGTCCGCTTCGTGTGGGACGGCGACCTGATGGTCCAGGAGACCGTGGAAGGCGCGTCACCGACCACCTACCTGTACGAGCCGGGGAGCTTCCGTCCGTTGGCGCGCGCGGTGGCGGGCGAAATCCAGTACTACCACAACGACCATCGCGGCCTACCACGCGAGATGACCGGTCCCGAGGGGACCATCATCTGGTCGGGCAGCCACGGTGTCTACGGCGCCCTGCGCGACGAGGACGTGACGGAGGCAAGCCAGCCGTTGCGCCTGCCGGGCCAATACTTCGACGAAGAGACGGGGCTCCACTACAACCGCCACCGTTACTACGATCCCGAATGTGGCCGCTACACCCAGCCGGATCCGATCGGCCTTCGCGGCGGCATGAATCCCTACCAATACACCGAGGACCCCGTCCGCGAAATCGACCCGCTCGGGCTCGCCAGCCTGCCCTGTCGGAACCTCAACGCGAGCACCTGGGCCGATTTCCGCGCCAAGACCAAGGGGTGGTTCACCAAGGCCATGTCGCTCGCCAATCCCAGCCATCCGATCAAGGATGCGGCGGCGGGTTGGCGCGTCTACCAGGACACCCGCAACCGACCGGAAATGCCGGTCATGGGTCGCCTGCCCGACGTCGGCGCCCATATGGCGGCACACCCGGCGGGCTATCAGCACCTCAACTCCAATCCCTGGACGATTCGGGTGAACGATGCCTGGATCATGGGCGGGGTGGACGACGGCAAGACGTTCCGAGTGGTGAGCAACCTGCACGATCCCGAGACCCGAGTCCGGCGCGACCGGACGACGGGTGCGATCGTGGGCGACAGCGTCACCCACCGCGAGCTGACCATGCTCGACAACTTCGGCTACACCTTCCACCCGGATCGCTCCGACCCGACGGGCGGGACGGGCTGGCTGGTACCGCCGGGCGGCACGCCGCCGGCGGGCGCGGGTCCGGCGACGGCGACACCCAATCCACCGAGGCCCACCTCCTGACGGAAAAGGGGGCCCCATGGCCCCCTTCTTTCGATTTTCATTATGGCCGTCCGCTGTTGTCTTCATGGTCGTCGTTCAGACCGAGGGCCGGATTGCCATCGAGAGTTCTTGACGCTCGACTTCTCCGCTCTTTTGCCACTCGACTTTGCGAGGCGTGGATCACTTCGAACGAAGAGATTCGGCGTGCTATGGGGCATCAGGGGCGGTATGCCGGCCCAACGAACTTGCCGAAGTGATTCATACGAGGAGTTCCCGCATGCTTCGAGGGTCGGCGCAGAAATAAGTTGGTCAGGGGCGGTAAGCCGGCCCGGCCGACACTTCGAAGCAATCGAGGCTTCGCAAGATCGAGTCGTAAAAGAGCGAAGCAGATAGGTCGGACCTCCGATCTCTCGATGGCGCAGAAAATTTCTGCCAAGTCGCTTCGATTGGTTGAGCAGGGCCGGTAAGGCAAGCTGCCATACCGGCCTTACTCAACCCACAGGCTTTACGTCTCTTACGAGCATGGGGGCTCCTCGGATCGGCTCGCTCCGCGTTGTTTCTTTCTCGAATTCGAGCGGGTTTGCCCGCTGGTCCGGAGCTCTCTTAAAACAAATCCGTCTAGAGTTCCCGAATGCCGAGAGATTCGTCGTGCAGGGCCGGTAAGGCCTGGTAGGTTGGGCACGGCCGGTATGGCCGCTGGCCCGACACATCGAAGCGATCCGCGCTTCGCAAGATCGAGTGGTAAAAGAGCGAAGCGGATAAGTCGGGCCTCAAAATCTCTAGATGATCGATTTTGAACCTTTCTAGGTCGCTTCGATTGGTTGAGCAAGCTGCTCAACCTACAGGCTTTGCGTCTCTTACGCGCATGGGGGCTCTCCGAGCCGGCTCACTTCTCGTTGTTTTTTTCTCGAAGTCGAGCTGGGTATGCCCCCTGGTCCGGAGCCCTTATCGAGCAACCAAAAAGGGGCTTTTTTGGAGCGACCAAACCGGAACGCTGGTTTTCGTCTGCGGATGTGCCCGTGGCATCCGAACAAGCCCTCCGCCCAGCGCGGGTCCCATTCGATACGGAACCCCCGCGGGATGCGCCGTGCTGGTCCACGACCGCGGGAAACGTGATAGGCTTGAAGCCGTTTCGCCAGCCCGCAACCTCCGTTGCCCTCCATTGCCTGCGCTTTCGATTCGCGCGCATTGCCGCATGCTCGTTTCCTTCGAGTTCCACTCGAGCTTCATTCGATTAACCCACGAGGAGATCTTCATGTTGCTGCAACTCTGTCTCGCCCTTCTGTTCAGTGGCGAGCTACGCCAAACCACCACGCCGACCCCGGCAGAAGCCCGCCTCGCCAGTTACGAGAAACGCCAGGAACTGGCCGAGGCCTCCCCTTTGGGCGCCTGGCCCTTTCGTTCCGTCGGCCCACGCATCATGGGCGCGCGCATCGTCGACATCATCGGGTTCAGTGACAAACCCGAAACCTATCTCGCCGCCTACGCTTCCGGCGGGCTTTGGCGCACCACCAACAGCGGCACCACCTGGGAACCGCTGTTCGACGACACCCCGAGCATCACCATCGGGGCCATCGCGGTCAACCCCAACGATCCCAACGAGATCTGGGTCGGTACCGGCGAGCACAACTCCAGCCGCAGCTCCTACGCCGGCACCGGGATCCATCTGACCCGCGACGGCGGCCGGACCTGGACCAACATGGGCCTGCACGACAGCCATCACATCAGCCGAATCATCGTCCATCCCGCCGATCCGAACACCCTGTACGTGGCCGTGATCGGTCACCTCTACAGCACCAACGAGGAGCGCGGCCTGTTTCGATCGCGCGACAAGGGAAAAACCTGGAAAAAAATTCTCTATATCGACGAGAAGACCGGGGTCATCGATGTGGAAATGGATCCCACCGATCCCAAACGGCTGTACGCCGCCGCATGGCAGCGTCACCGCCTGGCCTGGGACTTCACGGAGGCCGGCGAGGGATCCGGGCTCTACATCAGCGAAGACGGCGGCGATTCGTGGAAAGAACAGGTCACCGGTCTTCCCAAGGGCGAGCACATGGGCCGCATCGGCCTTTCGATCTCGAAAGCGAACCCCTCGGTGATCTACGCCTGCGTCGACAATCAGGGCACCTACACCAGTCCCGAACCGGATCCCCGGCCGCTCACCAAAAAGAAGCTGGCGACCATGGACAAGGAGGCCTTCCTGGCCCTTGACGACAAGGTCATCTCCGATTTCCTGCGCCAGAACGAGTACCATCGCGACATCACCGTCGAACGCCTGCGCGAACAACTCATGGCCGGTCAGCTCGAAGTGGCCGACCTGCACGGCTACCTCTACGACGGGAACTCGGCCCTGTTCGACCGCGAGGTCTACGGCGTCGAGGTCTACCGCTCCAACGACCGCGGCCTGAGCTGGACCAAGACCCACGAGAAACCGATTCCCGACTTCGCCTGGAGCTACGGCTACTATTTCGGTCTGATCGAGGCCGATCCCGTCGACGTGAACACCTTCTACGTCGGGGCCGTCCCCCTTCTGAAGAGCACCGACGGCGGCAAGACGTTCACCAACATCATGCGCTCCAACGTGCACGTGGATCACCACGCCCTCTGGATCGATCCCAAGAAGCCGAATCACCTGGTGCTCGGCAACGACGGCGGCATCAACATGAGCTGGGACGCCGGACGCGAGTGGCAACGGTTCAACTACCAGGCCGTGGGCCAGTTCTACACCGTAGCCTACGACATGGCCACGCCCTACAACATCTATGGCGGGCTGCAGGACAACGGCGTCTGGTTCGGGTCCAGCTCGGCCCAGGGTCGTTACGACGATCAATGGAACCACATGCACAGCGGCGACGGCGCCTTCGTCCAGGTCGATCCCCGCGACAACACGACGGTGTACAGCGGTTACCAGTTCGGTCACTACTACCGAACCAATCGCCAGACCGGCGAGCGGATCACCATCTTTCCCCGCCATCAACTCAAGGAAAAACCGCTGCGATACAACTGGATGACGCCGCTGGTGCTTTCAAGCCACCATCCCGACATCCTCTACATGGGCGCCAACCGGGTGCTGCGCTCGATGGACATGGGCGAAACCTGGGAACCGATCAGCGACGACCTGACCACCGACCCACAAGGCGTCGGCGACGTCCCCTTCGGCACCCTCACCTGCCTGCGCGAGTCACCGCACACCTTCGGCACGCTCTACGCCGGCAGCGACGACGGACGCCTGTGGGTCACGCGCGGCACCACCTGGACCGAAATCGGGGCGGATATGACCCAAGGCCTGTGGGTCAGCTCGATCGAGACCTCGCCTCACGAGGAAGGCGGCGTGTTCGTCACCCTGACGGGCTACCGCAACGACGATTTCAAGACCTACGTCTTCGCCTCCGACGACTTCGGCGCCACCTGGCGCGACATGCGCGGCAACCTGCCCGACGAACCCTGCAACGTCATCCGCCAGGACCCCAAGAACGACAAGGTGTTCTATCTCGGTACGGATGTGGGCTTCTGGATCACCTTCGACGGCGGCAACAACTGGTATCCCCACCATCAGGACATGCCGAAGGTGCCGGTCTACGCCATGGAAATCCACCCTCGCGAACACGAACTGATCGTGGCCACCCACGGCCGTTCGATCTTCGTGCTGGATCTGGAGCCGACCCAATTCCTCACCGAAGACAACCTGGCCAAGGGCCTGTTCGTGCACGATCCGCCACCGATCCCTTTCTCACGGGGCTGGGGCCAGAAGATGTGGCCCTGGGACTACGCGGGCGAGAAACCGGATCACCTGACACTGACCTTCCTCGCCAGCGAACCGGGAACCGTGGGCGTGGTCATCACGCGGGACGGCGAGAAGGTACACGAACGGGAAGTCCAGGCCACGCGCGGCATCAACTACCTGGATTGGGATTTCCAGGTCACGCCCCAACAGGCCGGGAAAACCACCAAACGCAAGAAAAAGAAATCCAAGAAAGCGGCCGCCGACCAACCGGATGTTCACTTCCACGTGGGCGCCAACGGATCGAGCTACGCAATCGCGGGTGAATACAAGATCGAACTGCGCCGCGGTGACGAGGCAACCTTCACGACCCTGGTCATCACACCCGGATCCTGATCCGGTCGGCTCGGGATCGACGAAAACCCACTGGGTGTTTTCGTCGATCCGCCTCGACGGGGCAGGAAAAGGAAACTCCCGGCATCCTTCGCCAAACTATCCGGGTCGTTCTTGGTCAGCAGGAAAGAACTGTCCACGAATCACACGGATGACACGAATATGCATTCGTTCGAGCATGTCGACCCAAGGGTCCTTTGGCGGTGCTTGAATGGTAAGTATCTTAATTTCTTTGTATTAAACTCGATTTATCTCTGGAAGAGGAAGGGTACAGAATCCCAGGATGATTCCTGATTCGTGTCGATCTGGGTCATTCGTGGACAAGAATGGAACCTCTCGGTGGAGCCACACCGTTGGAGTGGCTTCAACCAGCGTTGTCGTGTCTTTCGTGGCCAAAACACCAAAGGGTCCCCATAGTACCGCCGGTCCTTCAAAACAAGCGAGAATGCGGGATCCGGGGATGCTTTTTTTATGCGTGTCAATCGGTGTGATTCGCGAACGGGCCTTTTTTTGGCCAGAGATGGGTCCAACGTTTCCCGCGCAAGAAACCGGCGTTCCAATCCCACACCGATCGGCCAAAGCGCTTTACTGCGGCGGCCGTCGGGTATAACATTTTTGCAGATTCACCGATTTTCAGAAACTCCGACACCATCGACCACTTCGGTCTTCAGGGAGGCATTGTGACCAGCCAAGTAACCGCCCTGATCGAAAAGGCACGCGCGGCGCGACGAAACGACCGCTTGGACGAAGCTCGGCATGCCGCATGGCAGGCACTGGAGGCGGCGAAAGCCAACGCGGACGGACCGGGTATCTCGTCCGCGCAAGCGATGCTGGGCCAAGTCGCACGGGATTGCGGCGACGCGCCGGAAGCGATTTCATGGTACACCGCTGCCGCCGAAGGTTGCAGGCAGCGAAACGCGACCCGATCACTGGCGCACGCGCTGCGTCATATCGGCGACATCCATCTGGATCTGCAGCAACTGGAAAAGGCCGAACCCCTCTACGAGGAAGCCCTGCAAATCTATCGAACCCAGGACGACCTCTCGCCACTCGAGCTGGCCAACGCGATCCGCAGCGTGGCCCTGCTCAAAAGCCAACAAAACGAGCGTGCTTCGGCGATCGACCTGTGGCGGGAAGCCCGGTCACTCTACGAGGCCACCGGCATCCAACCCGGCGTGGAGGAATGCTCGGACTGGCTGCACCGCCTCGATGGGCGGGAGGATCGCCAACCCGATCCATCCTGATTTCATCGAATTCAGGTCAGAATTCACCAAAACGAGACGCGTGAACGAAACGATAATAAAAGGCACCTCTCCCCCATCGCCGAAAGCCACGACGAAGGATTGCACTCACTCGATGGAACGCTAAATGACCTGAATGCCAACGCCCTCACGACAAAAACGACAGGCCCGACCAAGAAAGTTGGGCAGGCCTAGAAGAGGAGTAGGGCTATTTTTATGGTCCTGCGTATTCGGATTTCATAGTTGACCGTGAGCATCATTATGGACGAGGTAAGGTGATGAACATGTACAAAACGTCGGTTGCCAAGACCGCTTTGGTATTTTGTATAATCGGATTTACCACCCTGGCTTGGACTCAATCAGGCGATTTAAATCGTCTGGGATCCGACCCAAGAGTGGATTACAACCGTCTCTATGCCGATTCCGTGGCGGCAAGCATTCCATGGGACGATCGCAACCTAGGCTTGACCAAGGAACAGTTGGACAAGCTGCCCCCCAAAGACTTCGAAGACCGACAGAACATCCCGATCTTCTATCGCGTGGAGCTGCGCGAAAACAACCCGCAGCTCCTCAAGGCGGGTAAGTGCCAATACCCGCGATCCGGCGCCGAACGGTTCCAGTTGATTTACGGCGGCTTCATTCAGGATGGGAAACGGGTTCTCGAACGGAAAAAGGGCTCGGACATCAACCTGGGCAATGAAGTCGGCGTCTCTTCGCCGGAATACGCCGCCGAAACGGCGATCGCCATCAACCCCGTCAACGACAGCCTGGTGATCGCCGGCGCCAACGGCAACGGCGGGCAATGGCACTACTACTCGAACGACGGCGGCGCGACCTGGACCCCCAGCGGCGGGGCCAACCCGATCGCCGACTCCTGCTGTGACCCGACCATGGCCTGGTCGCCCGACGGCACCCTCGCCTACGGCGTCACGCTCGGGGCCGCAGGCGGTGTCTGGTTCTACCGCAGTACGGACAACGGCATGAACTGGACGCGTACGGCCACCATCTCTTCTTCCGGTGCGGACGACAAGGAATACATTCACGTGGATCACTACAATTGCGGTACGAACCCGAATTGCGGCAACATCTACGTGAGCTGGCACCAGGGCAACGTCATGCGCCTGGCCCGTTCGGTCGACAACGGCCAGAACTTCAGCATCTTCGTGCACAACGATTCGGGCAACGCGATCGGCTCGGACGTGACGTCCGATGCCTCGGGTCACGTCTATCACTTCTGGCCGGAAACCAGCGGCACCATCTACTACGCCAAATCGACGGACGGCGGGGCCAATTTCGGTTCCAAGATCTCGGTTGCGAACACCAACGCCCAGTTCGAATACCCGATCCCGGCCATGGACAGTCGCAACGTGTTCGTCTACGTCTCGGCGACCACCGACCTGACGGGCGGTACCTATCACGACCGCATCTACGCCTGCTGGAGCGATCACGACAACGCCTCCACCGGTTCCGCCACCAACAACCATTCCAAAATCGTGGTGGCCCGGTCCGCCGACAGCGGCCAGAGCTGGCAGTTCTCGTCGCCGCACGAAACGAACGACATCCAGACCGTGGATCGCTTCAATCCCTGGATGGAAGTGGACGGCAACGGCTACCTTCACGTGGTGTACTACGACACGCGCAACGACGCCCAACGCCGCAACCCGGACATGTACCACAGCATTTCCAAGGACGGCGGCCAGACGTTCGAGACACCCACCCGCATCACGTCGGTCAGCTCCAACTATTTCGACGACGGCTTTCAGTGGGGCGACTACAACGGCATGGCCATCGTCGGCAACGAGGTGCGACCCATCTGGACCGACAACCGCCCCGGCGGCAGCACCCTCGCCTATACCCGTGAAATCAACGTGATCTCCGACGACACCGGCGATTTCAGCTTGGAAGGCGGAAACAACACGACCCAAAACATTTGCCGCGGCGGTTCGCTGGATCCGGTGCAAATCACGGTCGGCGCCATCGATGGCTTCAACGATCCGGTGACCTTCGCCTTCGATCCCAGTCCGCTGCCCACCGGGTTCAGCGGTGCCATCGAAAACCAACCGCTCACCCCGCCCGGCACGGTCACGGTCACCATGAACACGACCGAAGCGGCGGCACTCGGCGCCACCGCGATTCGCGTCGTCGGCACTTCGGGAAGCCTGACCCACGACATTACGCTGAACCTGACCGTCCTGGCCGGCTTCACCGAATTCCGCCACCTCTGGCGCGACGCCAACAACTTCGACAGCCGTTTCGACCTCGATGGCAACGGCGTCATCGACGTGCTGGATTTCGTCGATGCGACCAACTGCAACCAGGTTCCCTCCTTCGACAAGGAAGAGGACCCTCTCTCGGACGCGGCGGATCTTCCCTGATCCCCTCGACGACACCGTTAAAAAAGCGGACCTCTCGGGGTCCGCTTCGTTTTATTTAAACATCTAGGATTCAGTGGATTACATCGCGTTCAAGCGGGCGATGCGGTCATCCAGCGAAGGGTGCGTCGCCCACAGGGAAACGCGCTTGGGACTGCTGATTTTCTGCAGCGCCATGGCCGCCGATTCCCGTCCGTAGGGCCTGACGTTCTTGAGACTGGCCAGGGCATTGGCCATGGAACGATTGCTGGTCAATCGCGCGGCGCCTTCATCGGCCCGATACTCGCGCCAACGGCTGAAGGCGGCGATGGGGATGTAGGCCAGCATCATGAATACCGACTCCAGGACCATGACCACGATGATGTAACCGAAGAAGCCCAGACCGCCCTCGTCGTCGTCCCCACTCAGGAACGAATCGATCCCGATGGCCACGATGCGCGCGAAGAACATGACGAATGCGTTGGCGACTCCGGTCAGGAGCGCCATGGTGACCATGTCTCCGTTGGCCACGTGCGATACCTCGTGGGCCGCCACGGCTTCCACTTCCGCATCGCGCATTTGGTCCAGCAGGCCCGTCGAGAAAGCCACGAGCGAACTGCTCTTCGAGGGACCAGTGGCGAACGCGTTCGGTTCGGGCGAGTGATAGACACCCACTTCGGGGACCGGGATGCCGGCCTCGCGAGCGAGACGCGCCACCATGCGCTGCAGGGGATCGCCCTCGGGCAGGATTTCGATGTTGTAGGCCCTTTTCGCCGCCCAGCGGCTGATGAACAGGGAAATCATGGCGCCACTGATGCCGAAAATGCCGCAAAAGATGGCGAGACCCGTCGTGTTTTGTAAACGAATGCCGAACATCGGCAGGACGATATTGAGGATCAGGGAAACGGTGATCACGACCAGGAGGTTTGTCAAGAAAAACAACCCGACTCGTTTCAGCATAATGTGGTGTCCTCCAAGAGATGAGCAACTTGTACGAAAATGTTCCTGGGAGCCATTCTCCCTCGTTTCCGGGGATAAACGAAAGAGGCAACTGCATTGTTCCAGGATCATAGCGCTTTTTACCAAATTTTGTCACGATTCTTTCCAGATCCCACCCAAAACGCACGCCTTCTCTCAAGTAGTTAATTACAAACTGTTTAATCTATAAAAGAAAACACACCGCAAAATAGACTTGACGAGGCCACCGCGTATTGTCTAGCCAATATCAAACATCGATGCCCCGGGCCCCGGTCTCTCGCTCCCAGGCCTTGTTCCCAGGAACGGGAGGCTCCCTCCGTAGCTTGCAGACAGCTTAATGGGCACGATCTCGAGTCTCGTTCGAAAATGAGTCGCCAAGCGATTGGACGAATTTCTACTGCCGATACCGATTCGCATTGGGGTCCCTGCCGATTTTGAGGAGCCGCTCCAAAAAAGACTGTTTCTGGACGGGCACTACGCTATAAATAGGGGATCTTTTGACAACCGTGTTCAGACCCAAGTCGAGCGATCCTCGGCGGCGCACTCGAGCGGCCGAACCCGCACAATCCACTGGGCTGCAACGCATCGTGAAAATGCTCGAGCGGGAGGCCCCCTCCTTTCCAAGCACGCCCCGGAAGGCTGGACCCGCGCATTTCCCAACGCGTTTCGCTTCAGTATATTGGGCGGGATTCGGTTATCCGGTTGCATCCACCCGAATCACACACTTCGGGCCGGACACCCGAACGAGCCCGCCACAAGGCTCCGTATTCGGTCAGGTGCCCCGATTCGTGGCCCCCGGCACGCCGATGTACAGCCGGACGGTCGATCGATCTATTCTTCGGATCGGAAAAACGTCACCGCTCTTTTCTTCGCCCTTTCACAAAACAAGTACAAGAAGGAGTCCCCATGAACGAACCATTGATCGGCACACAACTCCCCGAGCTCCAGCTTTCCCACTCGCAAGGCGGAACCTTGAATTTGCCGCAAGATTTGAAAGGAAAATGGACCGTTCTCTACTTCTATCCCAAAGACGACACGCCTGGCTGCACCAAACAGGCCTGCAGCTATCGCGACAGCATCGAGGATTTTTCCAAGGCGGATATCACCGTCTACGGGGTGAGCATGGACGACCTGGATTCACACGCCGCCTTCCGAGACAAGTTCCAGCTCAATTTCCCGTTGATCGCAGATACGGGCGGCGAGCTGAGCACGGCACTCGGCGTGTACGGCGACCAAGAATGGGCCGGCAAGGTATTCAAGGGGTTGTCCCGCGACAGCTTCGTCATCGATCCGGAAGGCATCATCCGCAAGATCTGGCGTAAAGTCAATCCCACCACCACCATGGCGAGCACCTACGAGGCCGTGCAGGAACTGAAGCAGGCTTCTGCCGCAAGCTGACACCTGCACGCGAAAATCCGCATATAGGGGTTTCGATGCGCCCGACGAGCGGCATCGAAACCCCAGCGGATTTCAGGCCCTCAACCCTGGAAACATCCTGGACAATAGTTCGACCCGACAACCGACCCATCACGAGATCCGGAGACTGCTCGCGGCGAAAATTCGCAAGAATCGACGGCCAAAGGTCGATTTTCTCGGGTTCCGAGTTACAATAGGCCCCTTATTCGAATCGCCGACCCGGAATCGACGTGATCCACAGGCTCCGGGTGGGTTAGCAAGGAGCCCAGTTTGTCGAACAAGAACGATACGGAACGTCGCGAGGCCAGTCAGCAAGACGTTCGCGAAGCCGTGAAAACGATCCTGACCTACATCGGCGAAAACCCGGACCGCGAGGGTTTGCTGGAAACGCCCGATCGCATTTTGCGGAGTTTCGAAGATTTGTACAGCGGATACGCCATCAAACCGGAATCCGTACTCAAGACCTTCAAGGACGGCAGCGAGGAGGTCGACGAAATGATCCTCCAACGCAACATCCCCTTTTTCTCCATGTGTGAGCACCATATGCTGCCATTTTTCGGAGTCGCGCACGTGGCCTACGTTCCGGAATCACGGATTGTGGGCCTTTCCAAACTGGCTCGATTGGTGGAGGTTTTCGCTCGTCGCCTCCAGGTGCAGGAGCGCATGACGACCCAAATTACCGGTTCCCTGATGCGAACCCTCAGCCCACGCGGCGCCGCCTGTGTCATTCAGGCTTCCCATTTGTGCATGTTTCAGCGGGGCATCAAAAAGCACCATAGCGATACCATCACTAGTTCGCTGAAAGGCTGCTTCCGCAATGCGGAGACGCGCGCCGAATTCCTGGAACTCATCAAACTGGACGGCATTCACACGATCATCTGATCCAAAAGAAACCTGGAACCCAGTCATCCGGGTCGCGCCGCGTGGCGGCCCGGAGCGGGACCGGTTTCAGTCGATGCCGGCCATGAACCGTCCCATGTAAGACCCGAAGATAAAGGTAAAAAACCCAACAGGCGAGAATTACGCACATGTCGCCAAATATGTCTGCCCGACTCCCTCGGCGGGTCCGACACATACTTCGGCGACCCCCCTCCGCGAATGCGGGCCTTCCAAGGCGATTCGCTTTGATTCGTTTCTCTCTCGAGACCCTGCCTTGGCCCGAGCAGTGACGCGGCGTTGAACTTCCACAGCCACATCCGATCGGGATCGACGAACTGCCTTTGGGTTCAGGGCGAGATCCTCCCGATTCGATGCTTTCACAAGGCGCCCGACCCCCTCGATCGCCGTCGCCAAGGTGGACAGAGCCTGCTTCGATCGCCAATTCCCGCTAAACCGGACCGCTGGGCACAGGGGTTCATCGAGACAACGAGCCCACACCCGAATGGTTCCCCCAAAACAGTCTGAACATGGCATACTGGCGCTACCCATTCCAACACTCGGTCATCAAGCGGCGCCGGCTCCGGGATCTTTTCGCATGGCGTCGGGAATCGCGACGCCCGCTTCGGCGTTGCCCCATGAAACCTGCCCGCAACCGGAAACGACGCTATCTCCATTTCGGGAAGTACGCGATCGAAGAGGGATTCTCTCATGGAACACCTTTCCTTTTTTGCCGTTGCCTTGTTCATTCTGGCCTTCGGAGCCATTTCCCGACGGATTGAAACCACGGCCATCACGCCGCCCATGTTGTTCGTGCTCTTCGGCTATTTGATCGGGCCGGGCGCCTTGAACCTGATCCACATGGAGAAGGATCACCACTTGATCCACCTCCTGGCCGAATTGACTCTCGTCCTGGTCCTGTTCACCGATGCGTCGCGCATCGATGTGACCCGGCTGCGGAAGGAACACGACATTCCCGTTCGCATGCTCGCGCTGGGCCTACCGATGTGCATGCTGTTCGGCGCCCTGGTGGCCCTGCCACTCTTCCCCGAACTGGACTTCTGGAACGCGATGGTGCTTGCGATCGTCCTCGCGCCGACCGATGCGGCGCTCGGCCAGGCGGTGGTCAGCAGCGAACGGGTGCCGATCCGGATCCGCCAGGCCCTGAATGTGGAAAGTGGCCTGAACGACGGCTTCGCCCTTCCGGTGCTTTTGTTCTTCCTTTGCCTCGCGATGCACGTGGAAAGCGGTCACGACAACAATTTTCTCAAACTCGCCTTCCTGCAGCTCACCCTGGGACCGATCGCCGGCATCGCGATCGGATACCTGGGCGGGAAACTGGTCGACTGGGGTCACCACAGCGGCTGGATGAGCCACGCCTTCATCGGGCTCTCGTCCCTGGGTTTGGCCCTACTTTCGTTCGCCGGGGCGGAACTGATCGGCGGCAACGGATTCATCGCCGCATTCTGCGCGGGTGCCGCCTTGGGCAACACGCTGCGCGAACCGTGCGAGGCCTTGGTCGAGTTCGGCGAAGCCGAGGGTCAGTTGCTCACCCTCTTGACCTTCCTTTTCTTCGGGGCGCTGATGGTTCCGCCGGCGCTTCCCCACATCGATCTGCAAACGGTCGTGTATGCCGTGCTCAGCCTGACCGCGATTCGCATGATCCCCACCATGATCTCACTCTGGGGGATGAAACTCAGGCCGGCGACCATCGGCTTCCTGGGCTGGTTCGGACCCCGCGGCGTCGCCTCGATCATTTACGGGTTGTTGCTATTGGAAGAAGCCGAACTCCAGCATCGCCACATGCTTTTCAATGTCACGGTCATCGTCGTTCTGGTCAGCGTCATCGCCCACGGGCTCAGCGCCTGGCCGGGCGTGCAATGGTACGGAGGCCATATCGAACAGGGCCCGCAGGCCGCGGAACACAAAACCGTCCACCACATTCCGTTCCGCCTGGGCAACAAGAAATAAGGGGTTCGGAAGGCGATATCGCGGCCTTCGGTTTTGGTCACCGGCATCTCGATGAAGGCCAACCCTTGGTGCGCTCGAATATCCGAGCGGGTGTCCGATATTGGAAGTGCGGTTGGGTGCAGGCTCGGGCTCGTTTATGTATTCATTATTATATGAAGCTCCGGATTACCGCCTTCGCACCATCCACTGCGAGCCCGCCTCTCTCGATATCATGACCTTCGCTGAATGTGAAAAATCCAAAGTGATTCGGTTTGGTTTCTTTTTCGGGACAGTGGGCCGGCCTCCTTTGATCCGACCCAAAAAAGGGCGCGTGCCGCGATCGAAATCACGGACACGCGCCCATCTGAAGGCTGGAAAAGGACGGTTAATTACCGGGCCGTGTGTAGGAAACCGTCAGGTCGTACACCGCGGCCGTGTAGCCGCGCACCATGACGTAGGCCTGCGTGACACCGCTCGGGACCGTATCGGTGCAGGTCTCGTTCGAGCCGTTGCGATAGGGACGGCAATCGTAGGAACCGGTAGTCGGCGCGGCACCGAAGCGCACGTAGATGTCCGCATCGCCGTTGTCGCTGCCGGTAGGCGCGATGACGGCCGAAAACTCGGTTCCGGGCACCACGTTGAAGGGCCCGTAGTTGTCGTTGACACCACGCGCCACGCTGTTGTTGTCGAAATTCTCGGTGACCGGCTCGTCGCCGCCGGGGGGATCGCCCCCACCGCCGTCACCCTTGGTGTAGGTGACCGCGAGGTCGTAGGTCGCCGAAGTGTAGCCCCGCACCATGACGTAGGCCTCGGTCACGCCGTTGGGCACGTTCTGGGTGCAGGTTTCGCTGGAACCGTTCAGGTACGGCCGACAATCGTAGGAGCTGGTGGTCGGGGCGCCACCGAAACGCACGTAGAGATCGGCATCGCCCGTGCCCGTGATCTGGGCGCGAAACTCGGTGCCGGCCTTGACCTGGAAGGGACCGTAGTGATCCATTTCGCTCCGTGCCAGGCTGCCGCTGAAGTTCTCCGTGACCGGATCGTCGCCACCCGGAGGATCGCCGGGACCGGACAGATCGCCCTTACCCAGCTCGGCGATGAAGGCGGCCCCCATCTTGGCGAATTTGAAGGCGTGCGAGGCATCGCCGCCGGCGTTGGCCAGGGTGTCGTTGGCGGTGTGGATACGCGAGTTATGATCGCCCATCTGCGCTTCGAACGGCATGGAGGCCGGAAAGCCGTTGTTCGTCCAGGAGGCGTGATCGGAGCAGGCGTAACCGCAGGCATCGGTGCCCCAGGGCACGCCGACGTAGGTGTCGATCAAGCTGGAAACGAAGTTGTTCAGTGCGGTGTTGGTGTAGTCGGTCATCAGCACGATATCGTTTTGCGAACCCTTGTAGGCCGTCATGTCCAACTGCATGACCCCGACCACGTTCGTGTTGTTGCTGCTGAACGAACTGGCGATGGCCCCGGATCCCCGCAGACCCACTTCTTCAGCCGCGTAGGCCATGAACTTGATGGTGCGGCGCGGCTTGAAGTCGTTCACCATCGCCGTCCGAATGATCTCCGAGATGGTCGCGATACCCGAGGCATCGTCATCCGCCCCCGGTGCCCGACCCGAGCCGCCGAATCCGGCGATCGAATCGGCATGGCCGCCCACGACCACCACTTCGTTGGGAAGATCGGAACCCTCCAGCGTGAAGATCAGGCTGGGTTGCTGCCAACTATGGCTGTAAAACTCCACCGTGACGTCGGCACGCCCGTTCGCGTAGCTCTCCCACAATTCCTTGAGCCAGTTCATGGCGTCCACACTGGTTTGGGTGGTGTAGTAGCGGGTGTGGTAGTCCGAAAGATGGATGATGGTGTCTTCGATCTTGGTCTCCTGAAGATCTTCCAACAGGGCCTGGACCACCGCGGGGTTGTCGATCGAATAGTCGGCGAACATCATGTTCATGCCGCGTTCGATTTTGGGATTGTCGAGCGCCTTCAACGCGGCTTCACGGGTCTCGTGAACGATGTAACCGCCACAGCGCTTGTGTTCGTGGTGAATGGCCTGGCTGAGTTCCATCACGTGGCGCGAGGGAATCAGGGCGACCGCCACGTCGCCGTCGGTCTTGAACAGGTGCGTCTTGGCGTTCCAGCCTCTTTTACTCAGGGTTTCGGTCAGGGTCCCTAATTTTTCGTTACCGATAGTGATCCACACCGACCCTTCCTGGGTCGCGAGATCACCGGCAGCCAGCGGTGCCAGCAGACATAGCGCTGCCAGGCACACCGTCAACAGGTGGTTCTTCACGTTGTTCTCTCCTCATTAGAAAACGAAATGTGACATCGAGAAATGGAAGGACACACGAATCGGCCCACGGCACGTCACGACTTCCCCTCCACCATCCCGCGAAGCCAAAAAAACGACAAAATGAAATGATGAACGTGCGGTGCGGGAGAACGAGGAAAAGCCGGCAACCAAACCCAGCGGGGAAAAGCAGCGACCAAGAACCAGATTCGAGAATGTAAGCACGTTAGCATAAAAGAAAACATCGTGAAAAAAATTTGTAAAATAGTTTTACATTAATCACGAAATGCCAATGATTATTAGGTCGTGCACGCCGCGAAGAAAGGTTCCAATTGAGGAGCGTTTCCCAAATAGAGACAACGGCGGATGGACATCGCGAAAACACCGATGGATAACCACCCGAATCAGTCGTCAAATTCACGCATTTCAAACCCTACCATCTCAACAAAAACCTGTCTTCCCAAGGGATTGTCGTAATTCGTCTCGCATTTAAAAACAAATTGAGATGAAAGGGTTGCGTCTATGCCAAAGTGCGGCTATGGTAGGTGCTGAAAACGGTGTCGTAAAGATTTTTAGACAACTTTCAAAGTCTCGAATTGGCTTGAAACACTAGGACTGCGACGCACATCGAAGGTAACCCATTCGGTTCGTCGCGCGCTGAGAGACGGCACCTGCAGGTTTCGCTTGATGAGGGTTTTGAGGCAATGTACCTAGGCGTACTGATATCAATCTGGGTTCACTGGTTCCCACAAGCCATCAAAGATCCACTGGTCTTTTGGAAACCCATTCCCGTCGATCAATTGGAAGGTGGTCGCCTGGTCGCCACCGATTTCAACTTTTCCATTCGCGCACCCGGCCCCAGTTGGCAATGGTTGCAGGCCGACGCCAGTGGTGGCCGTACCTTCGCCACCTTTGACACCAGCGGCACGCGCTATTGGATCAAGGCTCAGAAGAGTCCCTGCCAGGTCGATGACGAGCAAGCGCTGGAGCGTTGGCTGAAGCAACACGCCAAATCCATCGCCAATCCCCAGGCCGAGCTCGCCAATCTGGTCTACCGCAAGCAGAACCTGCCGGAAAAGAACACCTATCGGGTCGCCGTGGAGGAGATTCTGCCCAATGGCGAGCGCCAGGCGATTCACGCCTATTTCATTACGGGTCCCTATTGCTACAGCCTCTACACCCGAATGCCGACGAGCCATTCGCCGCAGAACTTCGACAACTTCGCGGCCTCGTTCCGGGAACAGGAACAGCCGATCGAATTGGCGCCACGATCCGCGATCTGGAGCCTGTTGACCCTGCTCAACCTGTGCATCGTGGCGGCAAGTACCTTCATGGGTAAGGGCATCAACGCCTTCACCGGCAAACCCACGGTCAACGGCGCCAAGATCGGCGGCCTGTTGGTCGTGCTGATCTTGGCCGGTCAGGCTCCCCAACTGTGGGATTGGATCGGTGTCCCGCTTTCCGAATTGGCGGGTGGCGACAGCCGGATCAGTACCGTCATGGCTTCGGGCCTCCTGCCGCTGACTTGGTCGTTCTACCTGTCCCGCAAGTACACCGAACGGAAGCTGCGTTTTCTGGGCCGAATTTAGAAGGGCGCCCATCCAGCAATGGAAGGATGATCGCAACCCGGTTGATTTGTCGGATGGGCACGGTATCGGGCTTCAGCCCTCGGCAAGAACATTTTTTTGCAGGCATTGAACTGAAGCCGGTTATCTCGCGACCGAAACCGGATTTGCCGAGAGCGCATGACAGGGACTCCAGAATTTCATTTCGGGTTCCCAGGCCAGCCCCTGGACGCCATGAGCACCATACGCGTGGTACGCTTCGTTTCCAGGAACCGCGTCCTCGTCCGGCACGTTCCCCATACATCGCACAAGGGCGGCACACCCATGAGAACATCCATCGCGACAACGACGTTCCTACTCTCCTTCCTTTTCGCCAACTCTCACCTCCAAGCACAGGTTCGAGCCCACGAGCCGGTGATCCTGACGGGGGAACGACTGCCCGATTGGACCGGGGTCCCCGTGGCCGAAATGTTCCTCTTGGCCTTCGTCGATGGGGAATGGCACCAGGTGGGCTTTCAGGTGGACGAGAGAGATCCGGACGGCTCCTACACCAACCCGGACGACGGGGCCTGGGACGCCAACGACGAACTGGTATTCCAACCGCAGGACGGCGGCCAACCGGTCATGATTTCCACCTGGCTCTCCGACCCGGATTCGTCCGGCTTCCCCCGGCAGAGAATCGACGTGGCGGACCCGGTGACCGAAAGCACCACCACGTTCTACCTCTACCGTTCCTCCTCCCTCCTCCACGACGACGTACCCGGGCACATGACCTACGACGCGGATGCGGACCTGATTCAATCGCAAGCCTACCGGGCCGGGTTCGACGACTCCCTGCTCATGATCGACGAGCTGCGACTGGGTGCACCCGACGCCGAACCGGACGACATCCTGGACCGCGAGAAGATTCGCATCCAGGGTCAGATTCTGGCGTTTCCGTTTACCCTGACCGAAGAAGATCTCGCACCGCAACAACTGCACACCATCGCAGGCAAGGTCCGCGTGATTCGCATCGTGGAGCGCGAGGTCAGTATTTTGACCACCACCATTCCGTACACCGAAACCAAGTATTTCTATCGATCGTTCTTCGGCGCGCCACCGGCCAGTTTGACCGTGGACGCCTCGATGGGCGTCACGGGGTTTCGGCTCTCCTACGACCTGACCGCCGCCGCAGCGGATGCCTCTTTCGACAACCCCAACAATACCGCGATTCCGGTCGACGGCATGGATGACAGCGGCGTGGACACGACCCTTTCGACCGAGCAGCAGACGAACTACTGGGCCTCGGTGACCAGCCTCGACTGGTCGCTGATCACGACCGCGCGCTTCTCGGGCATCGCCGAGACGGCCACGCTGTACTACCACGACCGCACCGACGGCAGCACCGCCGACGGCACGGTCGACACCGGCGACCAGGAATCGTACGGCGACAACGGGGTACGGCTCGAAAACCCGCTGGGCGGCGAAGCGGAGTTGATTAGTTGGTTCTACGTGGCCGAACCCGGCGCGCTGGACGGGCCCACCGCCTCCTCCTACATGCAAAACCCCTTGACCGTCGAGAACACGAGCGAGGAAGCCGCAGCCGGACTCGGCGAACTGGTGGCGTTGTGGCTGGAAGATCACCCGGACACGGGCCTACCGGTTTCGGTTCTGGATATGGTCGACCTGGTGTCCGGGCTCCCCGGTGGTTGAGTTCTCGGAGTTGCGGAGGATACGGCCCTTCTGCTTTTTTTCACCACGGAGTCCACGGAGAACACAAAGAGAGAAATCCGGCTTATGGCGAACACCGGCCCTTCATCCCGACCATTCTTTCTACCCGAAAAATAGTTCTCTGAATAGCAAACCCGAACCGATGTCGCCCCTAATCCATTCGAAACCAGTGCGTTACTACACAGCATGCCTCTTTCTCATGAGAGCCGAACGGGGCGAGCCTCCAATTTCGATAAATCCGGTTTCATCTCCAGGTCTTCCGCGGCCTCCATGGTAAAATAAACCTATTCCCCCAAATAATCCTGCGAGGATAGGCTCCCCCTCTCAGCAAATACAGAATTAAGGTGTCATCCTTTTTTTACCGATCAGCCCGACGAAAAGCCACCGCCTTGATTCTCGCTGACTTCTCGTTTAAAGCTCTCTCCAAACTACCAACAAGTCGGAACCACTGATCCGATGCCGGCACATCGAAGGGACCTACCGATGGATCGATCCTTTTTATTCGAGCGGATCCAACTTTCTTCCGAGGAACTGGCACAAGCCCTTGCTTCGCGTCCAGGCTTGATCCTCTCGGGTTCGGAAAAGCTGATCTTCGCCCTGCATCAACTGGGCGCCGTCATTCGCGAGGCCGGCAAGCCGCCATTGGCGAACGTCCTCGAAGAACCCCGCGAAATGCTCGAGTACTTGGTGCAGGTTCGACGAGCCCTGGCTTCGGTGAAACGCGCGGCCCTGACCTTCGAAGAACCCTGCCACGCCCATCTCCCCACCGAGCGGGTTCTGATCCTGATCAACGGCTTTGGCCAGCTCCTGACCACGTTGGAGCGGCAGCTTCAGGGCACGTCGCCGATCGGCCGTGAATCGACCGATCACCTGAGTCACCATATCGGCGACGCCCAACAATTGCGGCAGGACCTCAGTAAACGAGAAGGCCAAGAGACCTCGTTGGTTCGCTTCACCTTCAACGGGTTGGCGCAGATCAACGAGCGCGACGGGCGAGAGGCCGGCAACGAGATTCTGCAGAACATCGCCGAGATCATTCGCACGACCGGTTTGGGTGAGGGCCAAACCTACAAGGACGGTCCCGGTTTTTCGGTGATCGGTGACTGGAGCCAAGCGGCGCAGGCGGAGAATTTCAGTGGCAAGGTCATGGAGCAGGTTCACAAGCTTCCCAAAGCCAACCGGCTCGATGCGGTCATCGGTGTGGTCCTCAACGAAACGGAAAAGGTGTTGCAACGCGCCCAAATCGCCGTCGAGCAGAGCAGAAAAGGCAAACCGGCCATTTTTCAGCCCGAGATGGAAACCGAAAAGGAACGGGAGAACCAGGAATACCAGACGGCCCTGGACATCCTGGAGCACAAACGGTTTTTTCCCGTGTACCAGGAAATCTTCAACAAGTCCAAGGGCCTGTTTCGCAAGTCCCGACGCAAGTTCGAGGTCCTGTGGCGGTCGGAAGGGCTGAGTCCGATTCGCTTCTTTCGGGCCATGAAGGAAGAGCGCCGCATTCACGAGGTGACCGAAGCCTTCCTGCCGATGGTCTTCAAGGAAATTCGCCGCCTCGATGTGGATATCGCCATCAATTTCACTACCGAGGAACTGGGCCAAACCATCCGGGGAAGATCCTATTTCGACTTTTTCGAGGACCTGATCGACCAATACGGAGTGTCCAGCACCAGCCTCATCATCGAACTGGTGGAGTGGGGCGAGGAAGACGAACTCTCGCCGGAAAGCATGAGCACCCTGAAGAAAATGGTCAAGGCCGGGTGCCGGCTGGCCCTCGACGACTATGGCGTCCGCAGCTCCAACCTGGTTCGCCTGATGCAGTTATGCGAACACGGGATCATTCCGGATTACTTCAAGGTCGACGCGGCCCTGGTCAAAGGGCTGAACAAGCTGTTGATCGACGGCGAGCGGGGTGAAAAGCACCGCTTCAGCGTGATCGGCATCAAATCGATCGTCGACCTGGTCAGGGAACTGCGTCAGGAGACCGACAAACCCATCGACCTGGTGGCGGAGTTCGTAGACAACCCGACCCTTCTCAAGGCATTGGACAAATTGGGCATCACCCAGTTCCAGGGTTTCTATTTGGCCAAACCCAAACCGGCGGCGGAGGCCTTCGGTAACTAGTGTCCACCCGGAAAGGGAAAGATCGGGACGTCCAACCTGGGTTGGTTGGATGTGCAATGGCTGAAGAGAAGTCCCATTCGCCGGTACCGAACGATGGCCCGTGAAAAAAGGCGCGGGAAGTCCTACATCCCACGCCGTATTCGCGGCTGGAATCGATCGAAAAGGTCGTCTAACGGATGGAAGGATTCGATTGCCGAATTCCGACGTCACATGTGGGCGTCGGGTATTTCATCGAGAACAATCCATCTCCAAGTCGACCGGATGCCGTGGTTCGAGGAGGAGTCAGTGCCGAAGCGCCGGCACCTGGGTATTGCCGTAGGGATTGTCGATTGCGAGGAGCCACTTCCCGTCGGGTTGGCGCCGCAGTACGGCGACGGACAGGCCGCTTTGGTTGATTTCGGTCCCATCGGGCGCCCGACCGGTCATGCGCCAGGGGGCGATGTGCACGGCCGAATCTCCGGTGACGTAAACCTGGTGCCACGCGTAACTGAATTCGGGATTCACAGCGAAAAAGCCCTGGAAACCCTCGCGGATGGACTCGGCGTCGCCGGTCGGTTTCCCCGGTTCGAACACGACGATCGCCTCCGGGGTATAGCTGGCCATGACCCCTTCGATGTCCTTGGCGTGAAATGCGGCCGTCATACCGAGCACGGCCTTCATGACGTTCTGTTCTTCGAGCTTCATTGGATCTCCTTTTTTCGAGTGGTGGGCGATCGCGTGAACCATGACGGCCACGGCGATCGCGACAAGACACGAGAGGGTCTTGGTCATCTTCATGGGTACTTCCTCGGGGCGCGCATTCGGACGCCAAGCCGGCAGCGCGTCTCGCGCCTGGCTAGGACCCGCCCTCGTACGGACGAAATCCTACAGCCGAGACCTTTCGGCTTGACGGGCGCCGATGTCGCAGGTTGGTCACCAGCCTGAAACGGGGCTGCACCGGTACGCGACCTTCGGCCGACACGTGTTTCCGGCTGGTTGGTGGTTACGGTTGGATCGTGACGATGTCGTGGATGAGCTTCCCAAAATCGCGGGGGCTGTCGAAGTGCCGGGTCGCCCGCTGCAAGGCCAGAGTTTTCAGATCTTTCTCCAATTTCCGGGTCTTGTCCAAAACATCCTCGTAGGCCGGCGTATCTCCACCGGAAAACAGGATCCGCCCCTTTGCGACACGGTGGTGCGCCATGGCGGCAGGCAGTCTTCGCGGGCAGGAACAGGCCGCGCTTTCGTTGGCGATGCCGCAAGCCCGGGTCGTGAAACGCTCTACCTGCTCGCGGGCCCGCGACAACCGCTTGCGAAAATTGGCTTTGGTGATGCCGAGGATTTCCGCGGCCTCGTCGTGGGAACATTCGAGGATGAATCCCAACAGGTAGGCGGCCCGGTGCTTGAGATCGAGGCACAACAGCAACGCCATGGTGCACGACACGCGCAGCTCGTTGAGCAGCACCCGATCCTCCTGAACGGCCCGTGCAGGCTCCACCAAGCCGCGCTCCAGATCTTCCTCGAACATTTGAAAGGTCAACCCGGGATCGCGGGCCTGAACCTTCCGCGCACCGAGCAGGTAATTCAGTGCCACGCGGTGAAGCCAGGTTTTGAACGCGCTTTTCCCCGCAAAGGTCGAAAGCTTGGTCACCACCAGGATCAGGATTTCCTGGGTCGCGTCCAACGCATCCTCCGGATTGACCAGCATGCGCATGGCGAGATGGTGGATGTCGTGCTGAATGCAGCCGACCAGATCCTCCAGCGCGTCCTTGTCGCCCGACTGGGCCAGCCCGACCAATGAATCCAAGTCCGGTTCCATTTGGGATCTCCTCGTTCGTCGTTCTGAAAGGGTTAGATAGCCAACATCGATCAGGTGTGACACAATTTATTTTTTTAATCGATCGAAAGCGCCATCCCGGAAATCGAAACGCCACCCTTTCGCCGTCGAACACCGTCCGGCACAGGGTTTCGGTAGCACGGGATCCTAAAATCCGTTAATAATTTGTCATTCATTTGGAGATCACCATGAAGATTGTATCCCTATCCAGCCTCCTGCTCGCATTGTCGTTCGCGATCCTCCTGCCAAGCTGCACCCAAAGCGAAAAGCCCTCGTCCGCCCCTTCCGTCGAAAAACAGGAGCCGGTCACCATCGGTTACCAAGGCATGCTCAACCCCTGGAAAGTGGGCATTCAGTCGGGTGCCTTCGAAAAGGCCACCGGCCGTACCATCCAGTGGCGCAAATTCAACTCCGGCTCGGAAGTCATCGCGGCGATGGCCTCGGGTGACGTGCAGATCGCCGTCGCGGGATCGAGCCCCATCGCCACCGCCATGAGTCGCGGGGTGGACGTTTCCCTGTTCTGGATTCTCGAAGCGATTCGCGACAATGAAGCCCTCGTGGCGCGCGAAGGCAGCGGCATCGAAACGATCGAGGATCTGAAGGGCAAAACCGTGGGCGTGCCTTTCGCCTCCACGACCCACTACCACATGTTGGTGGCGTTGGAGCACTACGGCATTGACGCCAAAGAGGTCAAACTCCTCAATCTTCAGCCAGATGCGGTGATGGCCGCATGGAGTCAAGGCCAGATCGACGCATCCTTCGTCTGGAGCCCGATCCTCAACGAAATCACCAAGACCGGCAAGGTCCTGTTGACCTCCGGCGAATTGGCCGACCTGGGCAAACCCACCTTCGACGGCATGATCGTCCTCAACTCGTTTGCCGCCAACCAGGCCGATTTCATGAACAGTTTTGTCGGCGTCATCGCCAAGATGGACGAGGACTACCGTCAGAACAAAGCCTCATGGACCCCCGAAACCGCACAAATCAAGGCCATTGCGGAATTGACCGGGGCCAAGCCCGAGGATGTGCCGACCGTGCTCGCCCAGTACCACTTCCCTTCTCCGGAGGAACAGTGCAGCGCGGCCTGGCTGGACGGGGGTGCCGCCAAGGCGCTGTACGACACGGCGCTTTTTCTCCGCAACCAGAAAAAGATCAACCAGGTTCACGACGCCTACGGTCCCTTCGTCACCAAGCGGTTCGCCGAAACGCTGATCGGCGATCCGGCCGCGGAGCCTCGATGAGCGTCATCGAATTTCGCAATGTCTCGGTGGTGTTCCCCGCCTCCCGCAAAACGCCGGAGGTGACGGCGCTCCAGTCCATCGAGCTGGCTCTGGAGCCCTCCGATTTCGTGGTCGTGATCGGCCGCTCCGGCTGTGGCAAAACCACCCTTCTCAATTTGCTGGCCGGCTTCATGTCGCCGACCTCCGGATCCGTCCTGATGGATGGTTCGCCCGTCGAGGGTCCGGGCGTCGACCGGGGCGTGGTGTTTCAAAAGAACGCCCTCATGCCCTGGTTGGACGTGTTCCACAACGTCGCCTTGGGATTGAAATTCCAGAAGGTGCCGTCCGCGCAACGCGCACAACGGGTACGTCAGTGCCTGGATTGGGTGGGCTTGGCGGCATTTGCCGATCACCGCGTCTACGAGCTTTCGGGCGGGATGCGGCAACGGGTGGGGATTGCCCGCGCGCTCGCGGCGGACCCCAAGATCCTGCTGATGGACGAGCCGTTGGGTGCCCTCGACGCCCTCACCCGCGAGTCGGTGCAGGAGCTGATCCTGGACCTCTGGCGGAAATCGGGCAAGTTGGTCCTGTTCATTACCCACAGCATCGAGGAAGCCCTGTTCATGGGCACCAAGCTGGTGGTCATGACGCCCCGACCCGGGCGGATCCACAAGATCTACGACCTGGATTTCTGCCATCGGTTCTTGAAGGAGCGCGACTCCCGCGCCATCAAATCGGACCCGGCATTCATCGCCATGCGTGAAGAAGTTTTGGAAATCATTCACCCCAAACAAGAGGCGCTGTCATGAACGGTCAACCGGTCAAGGATCCGCTGAATCGGCATTTCGCGCCGAGAACCACGATCGCGATCAGCTTGATCACCACGTTGTCATTGTTGGCGCTTTGGTGGCTGGCCACGACCCAGGGCTGGGTGAAGCCGTTGTTTTTGCCGTCACCGAATCAGGTTCTCGGCAAAACGGGAGATCTGATCACCGAGGGCTTTGCCGATTCCACCCTGTGGCAGCACACCTGGGCGAGCCTGTTCCGGGTGTTCAGCGCCTTCGCGTTGGCCTGCCTGACCGCGGTGCCGATCGGCATCCTGATGGGCATTCACGACCTGGCCAAGGGCGTTCTCGACCCGGTCATCGAATTCTACCGACCACTGCCGCCCTTGGCATACCTCCCGTTGATCATCATCTGGCTGGGCATCGGCGAAACGGCGAAAATCGTGTTGATTTTCCTGGCCGTGTTCGCGCCGATCTGCCTGAGCACGCGCGCGGGGGTTCGGGCCGTGGCTCGGGAGAAGATCCTGGCCGCCGCCACCCTGGGTGCGTCGAGGGTTCAGATCATCCGGTACATCGTACTGCCAGGCGCACTTCCCGAGATCTTGACCGGGATGCGGGTCGGCATCGGCTTCGGCTGGACGACCCTCGTGGCCGCCGAAATGGTCGCCGCCACGGCCGGCCTGGGCTTCATGGTCCTGAACGCGAAGGACTTCCTCGCAACCGATGTGGTCATCACGGGCATTTTCGTGATCGGCTTCATCGCCTATGGTTTCGATCTACTGATGCGCGGCCTGGAACGCTGGTTGGTACCCTGGAAGGGCCAGGACTGACATGGTGCGGGTCACCGCCGAAGCACGGCCTTCGTCGGGCCCCGCTACCTGTCCGATGATTCGCCGTGCTTGGCCGGGATGATCCCCTCAAAGCGTGCGGTACATGATGTGGTAGGACACCATTTCGCCGCTGGGCAACCGGAACCCGTCCGGAATGGTGCCGATGATCCGAAACCCCAGTGATCGCCACAGTTTCACCGCCGCAACGTTGCTGCTCAGTACCTTGTTGAACTGCATCGCGGAGAAGCCGAGTTCGGCGGCCAACCCCAGCGATGCCTCTCCCAACCTGCGCCCGATCCCCAAGCTTCGCATGTCCGCCCGAACCGCGTAACCGGCATTGGCGACATGGGATCCGGGGCCGGCATGGTTGGGTCGAATGAGACAGGTGGCCACCGCCTCGCCTTCGAGGGTCGCCACGAAACCCTGGCCAGGCGGTTTCGGGTTCCAGAACTGCCACAGCTCTTCGTCCGAGATGTTGGGGTCGAAGGCGTAGGTGTCCGCCGACCGCACGAGTTCGCGGGCAATGCGGACCACGGCCTTGCGGTCCTCCACGTCGATGTGCCGAATCTGGAGCGGCACGTCGGGACGGTCTTTCTCGCGAACTTCCGAAACCGCTTGCCGGGCGAGCCGATTGCGCACCCGCTGATCCAAGCCTTTACGGGCCAACTGGGTTTCGAGCCCCTGCACGGCGGCCATCAAGTCCCCGCCGCCGACTTCGATCATGTCGGCGAGTTCGTCGCGGAAGGCATCCCACAGGTCCCGGAACTCCGCGAGCCGCGCCCGCCCCTCCTCACTGAGTTGCAGCATGCGGCGGCGGCGATCGTGGGTCGCCGTGTTGGCCACGACGTAACCCGCCTTCTCGAGCTTTTGTGACGTGGACACGATGGAGGGATGACTCAAGCCCAGGTGGCTGGCGACCTGGGTGACCGTCAGCGGTTCGTGCTCGGCAAGTAACAGCAGGACGGCGTGCCAGTTGGGCTCCAGCACGAGGTTCAATGCACCGTAGAGGCGACGCGCGTCCTCGGTGAATCGGTCGGCCAAGCGCTTGAGCCGCAGGGTGAGGCCGAGCGGCCCCAGCGAAGAGAGAAAATCGTGGTGATCATCCATGAGAGATCCTCCGTAGACATTTACGTAGTTGACTACGTAAATAAGCATGCGTTTGGTTCGATCCCCTGTCAAGCGGAGATTTCCCGTTCCATCAGCAAGCCCATGCGGGCCGTGACGCGAATCGTGAAAACGGGCAGTCACCCTTGGCCGAGATGGTGCGCTACCGCTTCGGCGCCCGTCTTGCCAAAACAAAAAGGTCGAACCTCACCCTCTACCGGATGAACACCATGCCTCGTTTCAATCGGAGGCGCCGGGTTTGGGTTCCACCAGATCCCATTGGTTGCCGTAGAGATCTTTGAATACGGCGACCGTTCCGTAGGGCTGTTCCACCGGTTCGCGCGTGAACACCACCCCCTCTTCCCGGTAGCGGCGGTAATCGCGCCAAAAATCGTCGGTGAACAGGAAGAACCCCACGCGGCCACCGGTTTGGTTGCCGATGCGGGAAACCTGGTCCGTTCCCACCGCACGCGCCAACAGCAAACGCGACTCGGTCGCCCCTGGCGGCGTGACCACCACCCAGCGCTTCTGTTGCGCTTCGATCCACGTATCCTCGACCAGAGCGAACCCGAGCTTACCCACGAAGAAGGCGATCGCCTCGTCGTAATCCTCGACGACCAACGTGACCAGACTGATGTATTGCTTCACAACGACCTCTCTGCCGGCACCCGCCCGTGGCGGTACCGTCGAAAAAATGAAACGGAATCGGGAACCGACATCTCATTGCGGGTTCTGCGGCCGCTCGTGACGCGGCTGGTACACCCCCAGTCGGCCGCCACCGGGCAGCGTGAGATAGGTCAGGAGTCCCCAACCCTGGTCCTGCACGGGCTCACAGGCGATCTCCCGCTCCGCCAAACGCGCGACCACGGCCTCGATATCGTCACACATGAGAAACAGTTCGTGGGTATCGTTTTTTTCGGCGGGGTGTACGGCCACCTCGGAGGGCGGCAGTCCGAAGATCAGCCAACCGCCGCCTACGTCCACGTTGGGCAGCTCCAGAACATCTCGAAAAAAAGCGCGATCGGCTTCGGGGTTTTCACTGTACACGACCACATGTGTCCCAGAAATCATGACTCACTCCCATCATCGGAACTTGGTTTTTTAGAGGATCTCCCCTATCTTATGCCGACCGAAAGTTCAACCCAAACCAAAAATGGCCGGATCCCCTAAGGGCCCGCATTGGTCGCTCGCAGTCCGGCATTCGGGTAGCCCGCCACCGCGTGCGAACCATCCGAACCGGTGCCGAAAACCGGCCATGCGGCCCTTCTTTCCGAAAACCGACGCCGCATTTCATAGAGCATCTAATGCATCTCTACCATGTCCGAGGCGCTAACCTTTTCGATTAGGAGTTGTCACATGATTCACGAGATCCGTCTTGCCGCCTGGAAAGGGATTCCCCTTCTGGTTACCAACATTTTGTCGATGCTCGCCTTGGTCGGCGTGCTCATCTGGGGTGCCACCAACGAAGACACATTGGTCGTCGTTTTCGCCGTGTTGTCCATGCTGGTCGCCTTCTTCTGCCTGTTCGGGTACTTCATGGTCAACCCGAACGAGGCCAAGGTCCTCCAGTTGTTCGGCCGCTACGTGGGCACCGTGCGCGATCCCGGCCTGCGCTGGGCCAATCCGTTCTACAGCAAAAAGCCCATATCTTTGCGGGTCCGGAACTTCGACACCGAGACCATCAAGGTCAACGACAAATCGGGCAATCCCATCGAGATCGCCTCGGTGGTCGTGTGGAAGGTCGTCGATTCGGCGGAGGCCGTTTTCGAAGTGGACGACTTTGAAAACTACGTCCACGTCCAGTCGGAGGCGGCCCTGCGCAACCTGGCCACGAGCTACGATTACGACTGTCACGGCAGCGGCGGCCTGAGCCTTTCGGGCAGTACCGGCGAGGTCAGCGAACAACTGCAGGTGGAAGTACAGAAGCGCTTGAAAAAAGCCGGGGTCAAAGTGCTGGAAACCCGCATCAGCCATCTGGCCTATGCGCCGGAAATCGCGGCGGCCATGCTTCAGCGACAGCAGGCGAGCGCGGTGGTCGCGGCCCGATCGCAGATCGTCGAGGGCGCGGTGGGCATGGTGGAAATGGCACTTACGCGCTTGAAAAGGGACGAGCTCGTCTCGCTGAACGAGGAACGTCAAGCGGCCATGGTCAGCAACCTGATGGTGGTCCTGTGCGGCGATCGCGGTCCGCAGCCGATCCTGAATACGGGCGGCGTCCACTAAAACTGTCCACTAAAAGCTGTCCACTAAAAACACGAAAAAACACGAAAAGGATAACTCCAGCATTGCCTGCCCAGTGCGGCGATCGCTTCCTCGATGGGGTTCGGGAATCCGTTTTGTTCTTTCACAGTTGGTTACCTCGGAAACCTAGGTCATCACTCCCGAGTTCGCTGGGGTGGTTTTTCGGGGCCCTTCGTCAATTTCGTGGACAAAAGCGCGAAATGGATACCTCCTGCATGGCCTGCCCAGTGCGGCGATCGCTTCCTCGATGGGTTTTGGGAATCCGTTTTGTTCTTTCCCAGTTGGTTACCTCGGAAACCTAGATGATCACTCCCGGGTTCGCTGGGGTGGTTTTTCGGGGCCTTTCGGGAATTTCGTGGACAAAAACACGAAATGGATTACTCCAGCATTACCTGCCCAGTGCGGCGATCGCTTCCTCGATGGGATTCGGGAATCCGTTCTGTTCTTTCCCCGTTGGTTACCTCGGAAACCTAGGTCATCACTCCCGGGTTCGCTGGGGTGGTTTTTCGGGGCCTTTCGTGAATTTCGTGGACAAAAACACGAAATGGATACCTCCTGCATGGCCTGCCCAGTGCGGTGATCGCTTCCTCGATGGGTTTTGGGAATCCGTTCTGTTCTTTCCCTGGCGGTTACCTCGGAAACCTAGATAATCACTCCCGGGTTCGCTGGGGTGGTTTTTCGGGGCCTTTCGTGAATTTCGTGGACAAAAACACGAAATGGATACCTCCTGCATTACCTGCCCAGGGCGGCGATCGCTTCCTCGATGGGATTCGGCAATCCGTTCTGTTCTTTCCCAGTTGGTTACCTCGGAATCCTAGGTCATCACTCCCGGGTTCGCTGGGTGGTTTTTCGGGGCCCTTCGTCAATTTGGTGGACAAAAGCGCGAAATGGATACCTCCTGCATGCCGTGCCCAGTGCGGCGACCGCTTCCTCGATGGGTTTCGGGAATCCGTTCTGTTCTTTCCCAGTTGGTTACCTCGGATTCCTAGGTCATCACTCCCGAGTTAGCTGGGGTGGTTCTTCCGCGAAGGGCATTCTTGGTGAAATCAAATGAATTCCCATGTGGCAGCTCAGTGACCACCAAAGCCTAAAACCATCGCTTCAATACGTTTACAAACCCTGCATTGGACTTCGTTCACGTATGATTTTGACGCTCCAACCAGTGAGGATTCAGGTCCAGATGAGCACATGAGCTCCCGTGGGCAACCCACCTGTTGAGACATGTTTAGGGTTTCACATCTAGTTTCGCTTACACGTAATTTAAGCGACCCTCCTACGAACGAAGATCCAGGCCCACGAGAGTCACAGCGCTCCCGTGGGCTTTTCGTGTTTTTTCGTGTTTTTAGTGGACAGTTTTTGGTGGACGGATTTTGGCGGACTCACTTGGTAGGCATGGTCGGCATCGCCACTTTTTTCACCATCGAACCGTCCGCATTCATTTCGTAGACCTCCTCCGGCCCACCGCGATAAGAAGTGAACACCAGGCGATCCTGACTCAACCAAACCGGAAGGTGATCGATGCTGCGATTGTGGGTCAGCCGGATCGGCTTGCCGCCATCCACCTCGATCTTGAAGATTTCATAGGCGCCGTCGCGCTCGGCGTTGTAGGCCAGCCACTTTCCGTCGGGCGACCACCACAACCCGTAAATTCGCGAGGCATCCCGAGTCACCACCCCCAACGGCTTGCCGGTTGGATCCATCAAACGCAGTTCGTAGCCCGTACCTTCATTTTTCACGTAGGCGATTCGTTCACCGGCTGGATCGTAGATCGGCGAGCCGTGATACGTGGCCGAGCCGTGGGTCAGCCGTTTCACATTGCCGCCGTGCTCGTCCATGACGTAGATATGCCGGACGCCGTCGTGGTCCCGGCTGTGCAGGATGGACTTGCCGTCGGGCGAGAATTTGCCGCCAATGGCACCGTCGTTCGGTTTGGTCAGCGCCCTGCTCGTTTTTCGCGTCAGGTCGTACAGGTAAATCGCCTGCGGCACCGTTTCTCCCGCCATGATGTACAGGAATCGTTTGCCGTCCGGCGCCCAAAAGGCGTATCCGTCGAAGGAAGGCGATTCGGTAATGCGCGTGGGCTTCGGCGATCGTTGGTCCCACAGGAACAACTCCCAGTTGCCGACGCTGTCGGACATGAACGCGAGGTACTTGCCGTCGGGCGACCACATGGGTCGATGGAAATTGGGCGGGCCGGACTCGATGAGCAACAGGGTCGTAAGTAGCATCGGTAGCATGGGGGAAACCTCCTGGAACGTGTTGCGCCACCCTAACGGACTCCGTGGCAAAAGGTCCTCACGGCCCGCTGACCTTTTGCTGACCTTTTTATAACCTTTGATTCCTGGTGGTTGGCTGCGCAAAAAGGATGGGGCTCGGGACCGCAAACTGATAGATTGGGACAAGCCCTCAGCCGACGAAAACAGCCTCGGGAGATGTACATGGTGGCGCAGGACAAGAGTTTGCCGTTTCGACTGGGCCCCCTGACGGTGCGGCCCGACCTGAACCGGATCGAAGGGCCGACCGAAACGGTTCGGTTGGAGCCCCTGGTCATGCGGATTCTGGTCTATCTCGCGGAACACCAAGGGCGAACGGTTTCGCGAGAAGAACTGATCCGGGAGATTTGGGCCCAACAACACGTCTCGGATCACGCGCTCAATCGGGCCCTGTCGAAATTGCGAAAGGCCCTGGGCAACCATCCCACGGCACGCGGCATGATTGAAACCATTCCGAAAATCGGGTATCGGTTGACGGTTTCCCCCGAACCCCTGGCGACGCCGCCGCACGCGACGCCCATCGAAGATCACCCACCGCTCCCGACGGGCGGCGACCAAGCGCCCGCCGCGCCTTCGAAGGTGCCCGCCCTGATGGCCGGTCTCCTGCTGCTCGGGCTGACCACGGCGTGGCTCTCCTCGCGCCTGGAGTCACCTCCGATGCCATCGGACGAGGGGTCGCCGGGTTATCGCTTCCGACCCCTGACCAGCCTGCCAGGCTACGAAATGGAGCCTTCGTGGTCACCGGATGGGCGATCCTACGTGTTCAGCCATTTCCGGTACGAAGGATTCCGGGCCTACCAAACCGATCTTTATTCCGGTGAATTAGGTAGCAGTCCCAATATTTTACTCGAACTGCCAGGCGACGAGTTCGCGCCCCGGTGGTCGCCGGACGGTCGCCAATTGGCCTTTCTCTCCAAAGAGGCGGACGCCGTGACGGTGATGCTCCGCGACGAAGCCGGGCAACTGCACCGGCTGTACCGCTCCGCGAACCCCCAGGGCCAGTTGGACCTCGAATGGGCGGCGAATGGCGATGGTCTCTACCTGGCGGACCGGCCCTCGAAGATGGGCCCCCTGCGCATCGTGTGGCGATCCCTGGCCGACGATCGCTTCCAAATCCTCACGGATCCACCGGCCCAATACCTCGGGGACCGCCAACCCGCACGCTCGCCGGACGGTACGCGCCTGGCCTTCGTTCGTTTTCGCACCCAAGCCATCGGCGACATCCACGTGTTGGCGTTGGCATCGGGGAAAACGGTTCGACTCACCGCGGAGAACCACGACATCCAGGGCCTGATGTGGCTGGATGGGCGGACCCTGCTGTTCAGTTCCAATCGCGCGGGGAACTACTCGCTTTGGAAGCTGGATACGGCAACCCAAAGCCTGGCGTACGTGCCGACCCAGGGGCGAAACGCGACACGCCCAGCTCCGGCGGCGCGCCCTGGCGCGTTCGCCTACGAAGAATGGAAGAGCGAAATCAACGTACTGCGCCTGGCCGGCGGCACCCTCTCTCGACCGATCGTTTCGACCCACTGGGACTGGCAGGCCACCCCCAGTCCCGACGGCACGCGCTTGGCCTTTCTCTCGAACCGGAGCGGCTCCACCGAACTCTGGTTGGCTGACGGCGACGGCGCCGAACCCAGGCGGGTGAAGGGATTCGCCCAGCGGTTCTCGACGAGCATGAGCTGGTCTCCCGACGGACGTGATCTGGTGTTTGCCGTCCCACAGGACGGCCAATTCGACCTGTTCCGCTACCGAAGCGCTGCCGAACCGGCAGTCCAGCGGCTGACCCGCGACGCCACCGACGAACGGTTCCCCGTGTTCGGGCCCGAAGGTCGCTACATCTACTTCACCACCAACCGAAACGGCTCCTGGCAGCTCATGCGGATGCCCGCCATGGGCGGCACCGCGGAAGCGGTCACGCGCGATGGCGGGTTTATCGGGCGGTTCGGCGCGCGCGACTCCCGCCTGTACTTCAGCCGCCAGGGTGAGCCCGGCCTGTGGCGGTTGGACCTCGCGGCGAGCGAGGCACCCGAAAAGGTCGCCGAAGACTTTCCGGCAACGGCGGCCACGAACTGGTGCGTCACCGAGTCCGGCGTGGTCTACCTGAACGAAAAAGGCAACATGGAGACCGAGCTGGTCTATCTCGATCACGATGGGGCCACCCGGCGACGGGTGCCGCTAGAGATGGAAATCTATCCCCTCGGCGGACTCCACGTGGGCCTGGACGGCGACGTCTGGATGTCGGTCATCGACAAAAGCGACTCGGATCTATGGCTCGCCAACCCGGAGTGAGTCCACGAAAAGCACGAAAAAACACGAACACGAACGGTTTCCTTCCTCCGAATCTCGCGCTTCGACCTCGCCTGGATTATAGGTTCAAAGGGTAAAAACCCTCTATTTCAAGGGGCCAAGGTTAGATGCTCGAGTTTCGTCATCCTGGATTGGAACATTTCTTCCAGACTGGGAAGACCACTCAGACGAAGCCTTGGCGTGTTTTTCCGTGTTTTTAGTGGACCCAAGAAAACCACGAAAAGACACGACAAAGTATAGGCCCAACGGGGTCGGTTCCTCCCCGTGGTGGATCGGGCTCGACATTTTTTATTTGTCCACGGATCACACGGATGGACACGAATAAACAGGACCCATGAAGGGCAAACGACAGGTGTTTTGAGAAGAGCCCGAGCTGAACTTTAAAAAACAGACTCCTGACACCCATCGAATGAGCGTTCTGATTACCGAGCAGGCGATGTTGGGAGTTACCCTTTCGTGTGCTTTGGTGTTTTTGTCCACAAAAGGACACGAAACCCCCTCCTCGCCGGGTCGGCTCCGCTCCAATGCTCAGGCTCCACCGAAGGGTTCGAATCTTGTCCATGAATGGCACAGGTCGACACGAATCAGGCTTCCATCACCACGGCGTTTGGGGATGGGGCTTTGCCAGGTTTTTCGGCTTCCCGATCTCTTCTCTGCTCACTGGCGCCATCCCGATCCGGAGCGGCGGGCTTCCATTTCATGTCCTCTCGGGCCAAGGCATATTCACACCTTAATACCTAAAATTATCAAGGTTCACATCAAGTACCACCAAAAGCCCCTTGGTTTCGACATGTTTGGACCAACGCATATTCGTGTCATCCGTGTGATTCGTGGACGGTTCTTCCCTGGTCACCAGGAACGACCCGAAGGGCTTAGTGAGCGATGTCGGGAGTTTCCTTCCCGCGTTGGATCGCGATCTACATTTTTTGTTTGCCCACGAATCACACGGACTGACACGGATAAATGGGACCCAAGGACGTCACCCAGCAGGTACTCTGAGAGAAGTCTGAGCTTAAAATCAAAAGTATCAAGTGCTTATGCAGATTTAGTTGTCATTTTGAATCATCTGGGCTTGTGTTCCGTTCCGTGAAAAACAACACACTCGGCCTCGAAGGGAATGACTGTGTTTGTATTCGTGTGGATCTGTGTGGTCCGTGGACAAGTCATCACTTGCCGCGCGTGACGAGTCGGTAGGCAGGAATCAAACCCGTTGGCCCTTTGGGCAAGGTTCTTGTTATCAGATCTAACACACTGAAAAACAACAGAAAATTGTCCTGACACGCATCGAATAAGCGATTGCATCACTGGGCAGGCAATGCAGGAAGTATCCATTTCGTGTCCTTTCGTGTTTTTAGTGGACAAAAAAGGCAACCCGTTTTCGTGGACGATTTAGGGGGCGGTGATTGCGACCCCCGAGGATTGCCGCTATGATGATGCGATCCTCCATGAACCAAACTGGCTCGCCGGCTCCGCCCGCGTGCCGCGCATCTCCCCAGATCGACCTCGATCGGCCGATATCGCGGTTCCCGTTCAGGATGAACCGTCGCGCCGAGGAAGAGAGCCCCATCATGACGACGTCCGACCCCCGAGAAGATACCGGATCTTCTCCCGATGATGCCGCCGGCCCCGACCTTTCTTCGCCCCGTGTTCAAGCGCTGCTGGATCGCTACTGGCACCGCAATTTGCGCTGGATGGGCGTTTTGCTGTGCGTTTGGCTGGTGGTCGGCCTGGGCTGCGGCATCCTGTTCGCCGACGTGCTCAACCAATTTCGGCTCTTCGGGTACCCGTTGGGATTTTGGTTCGCCCAACAAGGGAGCATCATGACGTTCGTGGTGCTGATCCTCATCTATTGCCTGGTCATGAATCGGCTGGACGCCCAGCACCACCGCGATTTGCAGCGACTGAAGAAGGAATCTCGATAGCGTTATGGAAGTACAAGGCTGGACCTATACATTCGTGGGTATCACGTTCGCCCTCTATCTCTCGATCGCCTGGCTGAGCCGCGTCCGCGACACCAAGGGCTTCTACGTGGCCGGTCGCGGCGTGCCCGCCGCCGCCAACGGCATGGCCACGGCCTCCGATTGGATGAGCGCGGCCTCCTTCATCTCGATGGCCGGCCTGATCTCGACCATGGGCTACGCGGGCGGCATCTACCTGATGGGCTGGACCGGCGGATACGTGCTGCTGGCCCTGCTGCTCGCGCCCTATCTGCGCAAGTTCGGCCATTACACGGTGCCCGATTTCGTGGGTGACCGCTTCGATTCGCGGTTGGCGCGACTGGTCGCGGTCGTGTGCGCCATTTTCATCAGTTTCACCTACGTGGCCGGCCAAATGCGCGGCGTGGGCATCGTCTTCAGCCGCTTTCTGGAAGTGGATATCAATGTGGGCGTCATGATCGGCATGGCGATCGTGTTCATCTACGCCACACTCGGCGGCATGAAAGGCATCACCTGGACCCAGGTGGCACAGTACTGGGTCCTGATCACCGCCTTCCTGATTCCGGCGATCGCCATCAGCATCAAACTCACCGGACATGCCCTGCCCCAGGCCGGCCTCGGCGCGACGCTGAAACCGGAGCTGACAGGTGGCGAAACGGTCTACCTGCTGGACAAACTGAACCAGATTCAAACCGATCTGGGGTTTTCACCCTACACCGAGACCTTCGTGGGATCCTGGGACAAGATCAACGTCATGTTGGTCGCATTGGCCCTGATGCTCGGCACGGCGGGGCTGCCCCACGTCATCGTGCGTTTCTACACGGTGAAGTCGGTGAAAGACGCGCGCTGGAGCGCCTTCTGGGCCCTGTTCTTCATTTCGCTGCTCTACCTGACCGCGCCCGCCACCGCCGCGTTCGCGCGCTACTACATGATCGACAGCCTCAACGGCAAGACCGAGGCGGAAATGCCGGCCTGGTACGCCAACTGGGAGAAAACCGGCCTGATCATGTGGCTGGACGACGGCGACGGCAAGGCGCGTTACTCGGCGAACACCGACAACGAGATGTTTCGTGCAGGAAAATTGCCTGCGGCGGAATTGGCCGCCATTCGCGAAGATCACCGCGCCTGGCTGGCCTCTTCCGGCACCCAAGGCGCGGACGGCCGCGAACGCCTGCGAGCCAAGGGGCTATCGGGCCCCGATCGCGACATCATCGTGCTGGCCACGCCGGAAATGGCCGAGCTTTCGGCGTGGATCATCGCCCTGATCGCCGCGGGCGGCCTGGCTGCGGCGCTCTCCACTGCCAGCGGGCTGCTGCTGGTCATTTCCTCCAGCGTGGCCCACGATCTCTACTACCGGATCCTCAACCCGGAGGCGGACGAAAAGAAACGCCTGCTGGTGGGACGCGGCGTGATCGGTGTGGCGGTCGTCGTGGCCGGCTTGTTCGGAGTCTACCCGCCAGGCTTCGTCAGCCAGGTAGTCGCGTTCGCCTTTGGCTTGGCTGCGGCCAGTTTCTTCCCGGCGATCGTGCTCGGCATTTTCAGCAAACGGGTGGGTACGGTGCCGGCGGTGTGCGGCATGCTCAGCGGCATCGGCTTCACGGGTTTCTACATCCTGGGGGTAGTGTACTTCGGCATGGCTCCCTGGACCTTCGGCATCTTGGAACGCGGCATCAACCCGCAGGGTGTCGGGGTGCTGGGCATGCTGCTCAACCTGACCGTCACGCTGGCCTTGACGCCGTTGTGCCCAGCGCCCACGGCGCGCGTGGCGCGAATGGTGGACGCGGTGCGGGAACCGGAGGGCGTGGGCCCGGCCGTCGTCATCGAGACCGCGGCCGAGCATTAGAAGACAACTTACTTAAAAAACGCGAGAGGATCGGCGCTCATCAAGGGCCGGGAACCTCCCGAACAGATCGTGACTCTGGAGATATGATGCTTGGATAGGTTGAACAGGCTGGCTTACCGCCCCTACGCAACCTTTAGGTTTTAGGACGCTTATGCGCACACGGGCACTTCAAGCAGAGTTCCTTCGACGGGTTCCGGCCTTTCGGGTGCGAGATCCCGAACCCGGTCGAACCATCGAAGGACGTACCTCGGGAGTCCCCGCATCTCGAAAGGGAAATCGTGCCTGTAGGTGGAACAGCTTGTTCCACCAATCGAAGCGATGTCTGCTTCGACCTGCCACCAAGCCAAAGAGCGAAGCCGACACTCCCTGGCTGCACGCCATCGAAGCCCCAAAGTCCAAAGTCCCCGCATCGCGAGAGGGGCGTAAGGCTTGTAGGTTGGCCCGCCGGGCCGACGCTTCGAAGCGACTCTCACTCGGTGTTCCCGGATCAGGAGAGAGGCGTCGGGTTTGTAGGTGGAGCTGCCAGCTCCACCAATCGAAGCGACTCAAGCAACGACAATCAATTGAGCCAAAGAGCGAAGCCACCCACTCCCCCGAACCGGGCTATGCCGAGGTTTCGCCGCTCCCAATCACTTCCTCACGGCGTTTCCGGATTGCGCCGACTGGTTGTGCAAGCTGGCTTACCGCCCCTGCCACACCGGCCGTGATGAACCGATCCGGGCACCGTGAATCTCTCCCAAGGCGGAAAGTCTGGGCAAATGTGCTCCGATGAAGGGGCAATCCCGAGCGGCCGCGCTTCGCTCTTTCTGTGACGCGTCTGCTTTGGTTCCGTCACTTCGATTGGTGGAGCAAGCTGCTCCACCTACAGGCCTTACGCCCCTCTCCCGATGCGGGGGCTTTGGACTTTGCGGCTTTTGATTGGCGTCGCGAGGGAAATGATCGGCTTCGCTCTTTGGCTTGGTGACAGGTCGAAGCAGACGTCGCTTCGATTGGTGGAGCAAGCTGCTCCACCTACAGGCCTTACGCCCCTCTCCCGATGCGGGGGCTTTGGACTTTGCGGCTTTTGATTGGCGTCGCGAGGGAAATGATCGACTTCGCTCTTTGGCTTGGTGGCAGGTCGAAGCAGACGTTGCTTCGATTGGTGGAGCAAGCTGCTCCACCTACAGGCCTTACGCCCCTCTCCCGATGCGGGGGCTTTGGACTTTGCGGCTTTTTGATTGGCGTCGCGAGGGAAATGATCGGCTTCGCTCTTTGGCGCAATTGATTGCCGTTGCTTGGGTCGCTCCGAGGCGTCGGCCCAGCGGGCCAACCTACAGGCTTTACGGCTCTTTCTGCATCCGGGGACACCAGGGATTCCTCGCTTCGATGGGGTTGCAACCACCCAGCGAGATTCACGGTTCAGGTGGTCTCGTGGTCACGATTCGTTGGGGAGCGGCGCTCGGGACGCGACCGGCGGTTCCCGTGCCCGCCGCGTCCCCGGTCATCGCGTCACTCGGCGATCTTGATCTTGGTGCGCAGGAACGCCAGGTACTTGGGATCTTCGTCCTCGTCGCCCAGCAAGTCCATGCCGCTCCCCATGTAGGCCCGCGTCAACTCGTCGGCGGCGCGGTCCATGTTGCCCAACTCGAATTGCGTCTTGCCCAACAGGAAATGGAGAAACGGGTTCCCGATCGCGTCGGGACAGTGCATCGCCTGCTGCAACACCGTCAAGGCGTTCGGCCAATCCTCCATGAAGACGCGGGTCTCGCCCAGCGCAGTCAACACCCAGGTCGCCGTATCCCAGTCCGTCTTGGGCTCGGGAATCAGGTCGAAAGCCTTCTCGTACTGGTCGATGGCGTCCTCGTACTCCTCCAGTTCGACCAGACTGTCGCCGCGTTCGCAATAGGTTTTGATCTGTTCGTGGGTTTTGGGATCCAGTTCAGCCATCTCGGCACTTCCTTTGTGTTTTTTCGCGCGAATGATCCCAGGTCACTCGCGGAGGATGGAACCAGGGACGCGAAGCCGACGACGGATGTGGGTTCGTGGCCGAATCCATTCGCCGTGATGGCGGGCGAACGGTCCTCACTTCCGTCATCCGCCACCTCCGGAACCACTACCACTCGATCCACCGCCGCTGGAGCCGCCGCTCGTGGATCCGCCACCGCTGGAACCGCCGCCGGAGGAACCGCCGCTTGTGGAACCTCCACCGCTGGTGCCACCGCCACTGGGCGGCGCCGGGTCGCGGTACCGCTGGGTCTGACCCAGGGTCGCACCACGTGAACGGTTGATGCTGCTGGGCTCGAGCTCGTAGTTGTCCGGATCGAGCATGAAATCGCGCACCTCCTGCGACTTCGCACCGTACTGGTAACCTTCGGTATTCCAATACTCCACGGCATCCCGAAGGTGGCCCATGTCGGTTTCATCGATAGGATACCATTTGCCGTCCGGGCCGAGCACTTCTTTGGTTCCGTCCGGCAGTTCGCGCAGCTTCCCTTCGGCCGCCATGCGCTCCTGAACCTCGCGACCCGTGCGCGATTTTTTGCCAGGAGTGCGACCCATGTATTGCTCGCGCTTGCTCTTTTTCTTCTTTTTCTTCTTGGTGACGCGAACACCGTTTTCGGCGGCCGCCTCGCCGGCCTCCTGCGCGGTTTGCTCGCCGGCCTCTTGCGCCGCCCGCTCGGCCGCTTCCTCCGTAGCCTCTTCGGCGGTTTCCTGGGCCGCCTTCTCCGCCGCTTCCTGCGCCGCTTTCTCCGCTGCCTCCTGTGCCGCCTTTTCCGCTGCCTCCTGAGCAGCCTTCTCCGCTGCCTCCTGCGCCGCCTTTTCCGCTGCCTCCTGCGCCGCCTTTTCTGCTGCCTCCTGCGCAGCCCGTTCGGCTGCTTCCCGTGCGGCGCGTTCGGCCGCCTCCTGCGCCGCCCGTTCGGCAGCCTCGCGGGCCGCTCGTTCGGCGGCCTCGCGAGCGGCCTGTTCCGCCGCTTCCTGGGCGATGTTGCTGCCCATGCTGCCAGGATTGAGGCCGGCCACGAAGTCCACACCCGTGCCGACCCACCCGGCGGTGCCCTCACTGGCACCGGCCGCTTCGGCGAGCGCCGTGGCGCCCTGCTCGGTGAAGGTGGATTGGAACTCGCCGGTCCAGATCTGGTTCAGACCGGCCCAGGTCGTGTCGGCGCCGTGGGCCACCGCCACCGCCCCCAACCCGGTGGTGACCGGCTCCGGCGCCACCACGCCGATCGCGCCGAGCACCATTTCGCCGATGCCGCCCCCCGTCTGGAGCACGCCCAGACCGCGCTCCACCAGCTTGTACTCGCTGTTCAACTCCTTGGTGAACTCCCAGGCCTCGCCGGCCGCTTCCTTGGTGGCGTTCCAGGCGCGTTCGTACCAGGGCAGCTCCTCGGGTTCCACTTCCATGGTCGGATTGGTTTCGCCGGAAAAGGAACCGTCGTCGTTGATGACGGTCATTTGCGAGACCTTCATGTACACGACACGGCCTTGGGTGTTGCCGGCCCCCTCCCGCCCGTCGCAGTTCATCTCCATCAAGCTGTCGTTGTAGACGACCCAGGCCTTGTTGACCCGCACCGTGGTGGAGTGGGTCACCGCCTTGACGTACCCCACGTTGCAGGTACTGACGAGGCCGCCGTCCTTGCCCGGCTCGTCGCCGGTCACCTCGGTGATGCGGCTGTCGACGGTGAACACCTGCATCCGGGTGAAGCGCACGTTGTTGGAGACCTCTTCGACCTTCTCGAAGGTCGCGATGATCTGGTACGGCACCGGTACTTTCTTGTCGCCGATCGGCGTCAAACAGACATCGGGGGTTTGGCAAACGACTTTGGCCTCTTCGGTTTGGCGGGTGCCTTCATTTTCAGCCACGGCTCCCCCCTTTCCCGTCCACCGCCGAGGTATCGAGCCGGGCCTCGAGCCGCCGAATCGGTTTGCGAATGTCGATGGTGGCCCGCCAGGTGAGATAGGCCCGAATCCGATTCGGATCGGGGTCGGCCACGTCGAGGGCCAGCGTGTCCAGATAGGCCGGCGCGAGATTGAAGCTGCCGTCCCCGTAGCGAATCAGGACCAGCGCCTTGTATTCGGGAATGCCGAACCGCAGGAGTTCGCGCTCAGGGCGAAGTCCGCGCAATTCGACGGCCTCCCCGCCGACCAGGTATCCGGAATAGATCAGGTCGGGATGGGCGCTGTTGTAGAAGCGGTAATCGAAATCGGCGGGAAGTTCCGGCCAGACGTCGTCGACCCACTTCTGGTCGTAGGTTCCCGCAAATCCGCGCCGAGGCAGCCAGGCGCGGGCGATCGGCGAAAAGCCCTCCGGTCGGTAGTTGCGTCCGCGAAGCGATATTTTCTTGTCGGCGGCCTCGATGCAAGGGGCCTCGAACGACTTGATCGGGTTGAGGGTCTGCGTAACCGTCTGGTAGCCGACCCCCACCGGATTGTGCTCGTAGACCTTGCCTTTGCCGGATTTGCCCGGCCCCCCTCCGAACGCCAGTTCGTAGCGAATCGGCACTTCGGTCACCGGCTTGGGAATCGAGAGTTGCCACAGGCCCAGGCTCGAAAAGAAACGACGCGGCCCCGTGACGTAGAGGTCCTTTCGCAGCGTGCCCACGCGGGCGCTGACGGGCCAGGTCCGGCGAGCCTTGCCACCCGGAGCACGGGCGATCGCGTTGAGGTGAATGTCGGTCGCCGGCTTGAACGGCGCCAGATCGGCTTCGAACACCAGGCTCGACTGGGTGGGATCGCCGTGGAAGACGTCCTCGGTGCGCACCGGCTCCTGGTCCGGAATCGGTCGCAGGTAGGCTTCGTGATCGATGGCGAAGGTACCGCGTAGGACCAGAACGCCGTGATCGACGCGATGCTTGTCGCGGCTCTTGAAAAAGAGCGGCGGAAATGGGGTGTAGTTGATCAGTTCCATGACCCGTTCCTCTCCTTGTTCGGTCTCGTCGATGCCAAATCCTTGGAAAGAATCGGGTCTAGTTGATATCCACGATCGAGCCCTTGAGTACGGCGGGCCCGGTCGATTCGAAATGGAACTCGGTCCCCTTGATGGTGACCTTTCCGCTGGCCTCCAGCGTGATCTTGGCCGCACCGCACTGGAGTTCGAGTTTGGTACCGGCAATGATTTTGCGGATCAGGCCGGCCTGCTCGGTATGGGTCAGGCCCACGCTCATGTTGGCGGCGCCGCCCACCGTCGTCTGCATGGCCGCACCGACGGTCACCACCTTGCCGATGGACACGGTTTCGGTGGAGGAACCACCGACTTGCTCGTTCTTGTTGTCGCCCACGTCGAGCGACATGTTGCCGCCGATGTCGACCTTCTCGTTGTTCCCGATGTTGGCCTCGCGCGAGGCTCCCACCCGCGTGTTCTGGTTGTTGCCGATCTCCACCTGGCGGTCGTTGCCGATCGCCACGGTTTCGTTGTTGCCCACATGGCGATCGCGGTTGTTGCCCACATCCAGCCGCTGGTCGTTGCCCACCGCGCCGGACTCGTCGTTCCCGACGCTGTGACGCTGGTCGTTGCCCACCTGGACGTCGCGATCGTTCCCCACTTCCGTCGCCTGGTTGTTGCCGACCCGGGTCCCCTGATCGTTGCCCACTTGGGTTCCCTGGTCGTGCCCCACGGCGATGCTCTGATCGTTGCCCACCTGGGTGCCCTGGTCGTGACCGACCTGGGTGGCTTGGTCGTGCCCCACGGTTCGGCTCTGGTCATTGACCACCAATACCGTCATGTCCTTCTGCGAACGGACGTCGAACATCTCCTTGCCGTCGGTGTCGTCGAAGATGATGTGGTGATCCTTGATGGTTTTGATCGCGTTCTGGTATTTCTGGGCCGGTCCCAACGGTGGCGCCTGGGCGTCGTTGTATACCCGGCCGACCAGGACCGGATGGTCGGGATTGCCCTCCAGGAACTCCACCAGCACTTCGTGTCCCACACGCGGGATGAACTGAATCCCGTAGCCCTGGCCGGAATAGTTGTTGGCAACCCGCACCCACATGGAGCTGCGGTCGTTTTTGGGGCCTTCGCGGTCCCAATGGAACTGGAGCTTGCAACGACCGAGATTGTCGAGATAGACCTCGGCCCCCGGCGGTCCGGTCACGACCGCCGTTTGCAGACCTTGAACCTTGGGGCGCGGCGTGGATCGCTCGGGCCGCAAGGCGCTGCCGAGCGGCACGGCACGAAAATCGACGCGAAATTCTCCCGGCTCGGCATGGATTGTGGTTTCGGTAAGCAGCCACTTGCGGTTGAGATCCTGGCTGTAATGCCCCTCGAGCTGGAACCAGGAGCCCACGTCGAAGGATCGGCAATTGCCCGATCCGGACAGCTCCATCAACTGGGCCGAGGACGCGTCGCCGCGGACGCCGGCCAGGGCTTCGCCACCGCCGTGATCCGCATGGAGCGTGCTGTGAAAGTACATCTCCGAACCGGCTACGGCCAAAGGCGATCTGATGGATTTGCTCGCCTGGATGTTGATTTGCGAGGTCTGGTAATTGTAGTCGCCGCACATGACCGCCGCGCTACCCGCCCGAATGGCGTACTCGACCGTTTGCAGGCCCTCGCGATCGCGCTCCTTGGTCCATTCGCCCTCGAGGTAGGGCACGGTCGCAACCGGCGAACAACCGGCGTGGGCGCCCGCGCTGTCGGCGATCACCGTTTGGGCGCCGTCGTGGTCGTAGTAGTAGTAAATCCCCTCGGCTTCCAACAGGCGGTTGACGAAATGGAAATTGGTTTCGCCGTATTGCACGCAGTACTCGCGCGATTTGGTGCCTCCCGATGCCCGCCAGGAAAAGGCCACGCCGGACTCGCCCAATACCTCGGACACGATGGCCTGCACCGACATGTGTTGGTAGACCTTGGAACGATGGGTCTTGGTCAGCAACCACATCCGCGGTCGCATGATCAGCTTGTAGTAATAGGCTCGCTCCTCGCGGCCGTGCACACTGCCGAAGCCACTTCGCACTTGGCGCACTTCGGCGATGACGCCGGAAAGGGAGCGCTGTTGGGCGTGGTTCTCGCCGCACTTGACCACCACTCTCCCCTGTTTGTGAATGAGTTCCAGGGGATCGACCGGGGTTTTGGTCTCGAGCAGGACCTCCAGCGTAAAGGGCTGCGACATTCGCTCGACGAGATCGACCTGATATACATAAAACCGGGGTCCTGGCCCCAGCCAACTGAGATCATTAATGTTATGTTGTTTTGAAGCCATTCGGACCACCTGTGCGTGGTCTCGCGTCACCAATGCACCAGCCGACTCGACCCATCGGGGCGAGCAACGACGGAGGTAGAATTTTCATAAAATAAAGGGCGAAACAGAGACCAGAAAAGATTGGGATAAAACGGTAGAGGCTCGAACCGAGATCACGTCCGATCGTGCTTTAAGCGCACGCTAATCGACGAAATCAAGTTTCAGCTATGAATTCAGGAAATATGCAGAACACAGAAAACCTGTACCAATTAAAAAACGAGAGGCACCATATATCATTGCCTCACCCTTGAAAAGAGTGAGAAAAATCAGAGCACCATCATAATAAGCGTTGTCGTTTCTTGTCAACGGTTGGGATGGTTGGGATTATTCCCCGAACGGCATTTCAAAATTTTTCGGGCCACCCAAGACGAGTCATCTAAAACGAAGAGACCGTTGGTGGGCACCGGCCATGTGGGCCTTGCCCGGACGGGGAAACATCGAGGGCGTTTCCACAGTCTGGCCTCATGGAATAATTCGAATTGAACCATTTTAAAACTATACACTTATAAAAGGGATCAACAGAGGTGTCCAAACCGATGGAAACCGGGTCGTCACCCACGAGGCAATCGTCGAGGGAACGAAGGATTCACGCATCGCGACATAGCGCCGACGCATTCCCTACCATGAATCGAAAAATTTGCGACAACTTTGAACTCAAGGAATTTTCCGCCTCCGAGAAACTTTGTTGTTGGAAGAGCGCAACGAGGACTAGACTTCGTCGTCCCAGGCGAGCGCGCTTATTTTCCAGCCGTTCTCGGTGTTGATGAACTGGATGGTCTTCATCCCCTCGGTTTCGAAGGGCGCGCCATCCATGGTTCCCGACTTACGGTAGCGGCAGAAGCGCTGGGCGATGTTGCCGAAGATTTCGGTGCGTTCGGAGAGTTCCTCTTCGACGAAATCGACGAGTCGGCCCTCCTCGAACATCCTGGCACGTGGTTCGATAAACTGCTGAAGGTTATAGATTTCCGGGTTGGGTCCGACGTTTTTGACGATCAACCCCTGCGGGATGAACAGATCGTGGATGACGTCCAAGTTCACCTTGCCGTCGGTATCCGTGGTGAAGACGGCGAAGAAGCGGCGGGTCAGATCGTCAATGGTCTCTTTGGGGTTCATCGAAGGCTCCGTGTCTGTCTTGGCTCGCACGAAAAGGGCGGTGTGGCGATTGTAGCCACAGGGACCCACCACCTGTCCACGGAAACCACGGTCCACGAAAAGTCCGGTCCACTAAAAACTGTCCACTAAATACACGAAAAAACACGAAAACGTCCTTCCCCGCTGGGTCGGCTCCGCGCCAACGGCTCGGCTCCACCGAGGGGTTTGATTTTTGTCCACGGATCACACGGATCTACACGAATCAGGAATCCATCACCACCGCGTTTGGCCATGGGGTTTTTGTGGTGTTCCGGCTTCCCGATCTCCTCTTCGCTCACAAGCGCCATTCCGGACCGGAGAGAAGGGCCTCCATATCGCGTCCTTTCGAGTCACGGGGACAGCCACACCTAAGTACTTGAAAATATTATCATTCACGGCAAGTACTACCAGGAGACCCTTGGGTTCGACATGCCCGTGCGGATGCATATTCGTGTCATCCGTGTGATTCGTGGGCAGTTCTTTCCCGGTTACCAAGAACGACTCGGAAAGCTCAGCGAACGGTTCTGGGAGTACCCTGTTCGTGTGTCTTCAGGAGTTAGGGGGGACAGTCACAGCTAAGCATTCTTGTCCACGGATCACACGGATCTACACGAATCAGGAATCCATCATCACCGCGTTTGGCCATGGGGTTTTTGTGGTTTTCCGGCTTCCCGATCTCCTCTTCGCTCACAAGCGCCATTCCGGACCGGAGAGACGGGCTTCCATATCGCGTCCTTTCGAGTCACGGGGACAGCCACACCTAAGTGCTTGAAAATTATATTATTCACGGCAAGTACTACCAGGAGACCCTTGGGTTCGACATGCTCGTGCGGATGCATCTTCGTGTCATCCGTGTGATTCGTGGGCAGTTCTTTCCCGGTAACCAAGAACGACCCGGAAAGCTCAGCGAACGGTTCCGGGAGCACCCTGTTCGTGTGTCTTCAGGAGTTAGGGGGGACCGTCACAGCTAAGCATTCTTGTCCACGGATCACACGGATCTACACGAATCAGGAATCCATCACCACCGCGTTTGGCCATGAGGTTTTTGTGGTTTTCCGGCTTCCCGATCTCCTCTTCGCCACAAGCGCCATTCCGGTCCAGAGAGACGGGCCTCCATATCGCGTCCTTTCGAGTCACGGGGACAGCCACACCTAAGTGCTTGAAAATTATATCATTCACTGTAAGTACTACCCGGAGACCCTTGGGTTCGACATACTCGTGCGGACGCATATTCGTGTCATCCGTGTGATTCGTGGGCAGTTCTTTCCCGGTAACCAAGAACGACCCGGAAGGCTTGGCGAACAATGCCGGGAGTATCCTTTTCGTGTTTTTTCGTGTCTTTAGTGGACAACCATAAAAAGCCCTTATCGCGGGACATCCCAGATTGGGTGCTCATTCGTGTCTTCCGTGTGATTCGTGGAAAAAAATCTGTCCACCAATCACACGGATTCACACGAATTGAAAAGGCGGCCATTCGCCTTCCCGCCTTCACCACCCCTGACGATCCCCGCCAGGTCATGCGTCACGCCCCGCTCCTTGGGGTTCGTGTCTTTTCGTGTTTTTCGTGGACAGTTGATGCGCTCATCTTCCGAATCCTGGACGGCAAGGCCGTGCTGGAGCTGTGGAACGCGGAACATCGCTGCGGCTCGTCGATGACCAATTACAGCTTCACCTGAAGGATCGGCACTCCTGGGCCATGCAACCCTTTGATAAACCGAGATTCCCGTGATCGAGCTGTGTTATGATGGACTCATTCACGCAAAATATCGTTCTTCTTTCCAAAAGACCCTTTGCAAGAGACACCTGTGTTTCCAGATAATTCCAGCCGACAACCGCAAACCATCCTCATCATCGAAGACGATGGGATCAGTCGCCAAATCCTCAAGGTCATTCTGGAAGAGGAAGGCTTCCGGTGCCTTTGTGCCGAGAATGGCCAGATCGGTTTGGACATGTGGCACGAAACGCAACCCGACGTGGTTCTTTTGGATCTGGAAATGCCTCAAATAGATGGGCTCGAGTGGCTCGAACGGGTGAAACTCAACGAGAGCCTCACCCACTCGGTCATCCTGATTACGGCTCACGAGAGTGAAGAAAAGCTGAGTGCCTGTTTCGCACTGGGCATCCAAACGCTGTTGCGCAAACCGGTCAATCGGCTGGAATTGATTGGTGTGGTCACGAGGGCTTTTCAATTTACGGAAATGGCTCGCAAGCTGGAACAACGCAATTTACTGTTGGAATCCACCTTTTCACAAATCAAGGGCGGCCTGATGCGTGTGGCCGGCGATACCGCCGTCGAACTGATCTCCAAGGACGGCATTCACATCCTGGACGCCAATCCCGAAAGCATCATCGGTCGCCCTTTGGCTCAGTTGCTGGGTAAATCGTTCAAACCCACGCAGAACGTCCTGACCATGGTTCGCAAGTCCGGCAAACCCATCTACAACCGCCGCCTGAAGTGGTCTTTGCGGTCGGGTCGCGTCATTCCGGTCCAACTCTCGGCCTTTCCCCTGTTGGGCCCGACCCCAGCCGGTGGCTGGCTGCTCCAGTTCGTCGACCTTCAACGCGAGGAGCGGGAGCAGTTACAGCGGTTTCACGGCATCTCGTTCGGCCGCCTCGTCGGTTCCTCGACCCAGATGAAAGCGGTCTATCGCCTGATCGACCGCATCGCGCCGACCATGTCCTCGGTCTTGATCCAAGGCGAGAGCGGCACCGGCAAGGAATTGGTGGCCCGCGAGATCCACGAGCGCAGCAACCGCGCCCAGGGCCCCTTCCACGCGGTCAATTGTGCCGCCATTTCGCCGAACCTGATGGAGAGCGAATTTTTCGGGCACGAGGCCAACGCCTTTACCGGGGCCGGCAAACGCAAACCCGGCAGGCTGGAGTTGGCCCACCGCGGGACCCTGTTCCTCGACGAGGTCGGCGAACTGCCCCTGGAACTGCAGGGCAAACTGCTGCGGGTGCTGGAAGAGCGCGCGTTCGAGCGGGTCGGCGGCACCAACACCATTCGCGTCGATTTGCGTCTGCTGGCGGCGACCAACCGCGACCTGCAGGAAATGGTGGTCGCGGGGACCTTCCGCGCGGACCTCTACTACCGGCTCCAAGTGGTGCCCATTCGGCTGCCACCGCTGCGCGAACGCAAGGAAGACCTGCCCCTGCTCGTTTCCTGGTTCATCGACGAACTGAACCGCAAGATGAATTGCCGGGTGAAACACGTCTCTCACGACGCCCTCAACCACATGCTCCACTACCACTGGCCAGGCAATGTCCGCGAACTGCTGAACACGCTCGAATGCTGTTTCGTCATGCGCCGGGGCGATGTCATCGGCCTGGAAGATCTGCCCGAATTCGCCGAACAGCCCGGCGCGACGACACCGGGAGAAGTGGCCATCGCCACACCGACCGAACCGGTCTTCGCCACGCCGACCAGCGAGCGGGAACTGATCCTCCAAACCCTGGCCAAGACCAACTACAAAAAGGGCGTGGCCGCGCGATTGCTGGGCATCCACCCCACGACCCTGTCGCGAAAACTGAAGAAATACGGGATCTGAAGCGGTTCGGGTCATCGATGCCCGCGATGTGGGATTTGTGGGAATCGATCCCGATGCAATCCCAGCGCAGGGCCATCACCAACCCTGCGTTTTTTAGCGATTCTTAGCACAAGCTTGCAGTCTCTTCGTATTTCGCTCGCTTTTTTGGCGTCACTTAGCAAAAGAGGGGTTATTTGGGGATCGCGACCGCGAAATAGTGAACACCCATTCGGGTTTTACCAAAGGATCGTCGCGACCACCGAAATCGGACTTTTTCCAAATCGAATGATCCGTGTAGCTTGAGAGAACAGATCCAATCTCCGCGTGGCGCGGTGAGGAGTTGGCGCGCATCTTGGTTTGTCATCTGCCGAACGCTCGAACTTCGGGAGCGCAGCATGAAGCCTTGGCATCTGTCCCTACCTCAAAAATATTTCCTCGTGTCCTTTGCAGCGATTTTTCTTGCCTGTTCGCTCCTGTTGCCCATTACCCAGAGCAAGAAGGACGAGGACTTCAGCATGCGCGAACTGGACCGGCTCCATCGCGAGATTCTGCCGTCCGGTGAACGGCTCGTCAGCAATATCGAGGTCTTGCGCAAAGATACGTTCGTCATTGCCGAATCACCCGCAATCCTGGCCTGGTCGGAAGCGAAAAAAGACCCGGATAGCCCCCCGAAGAAATCCACCGAAGATCTCGAAAAGTTGATCACCGGTGTCTTCCTGACCTTCGCCAAACACAATCCCCATTACCGGCAGATCAGCCTTTATCGGATCGATCAAAACGGCCAAGAGGCCGTGATCGTCGCGCGCCGCGCCGGAAAGCCCATCCGGGTCGAGCCCACCATGCCGAGATTGGAATCACACGAAAAAAGCTACGATCTGACACAGGCGCTCAGCAACCAACAGACGTATCTTTCGGAATTCGCCCTCCATCGGGAACGGGGCGAGATTAAAATGCCGCGAACCCCAACCCTACAAGCGACGCGACCCATCTTCAACGCGTCCGGTCACATGGTGGGCGCGCTGTCGATCAAGATGGAATTCGGTGCGCTCTTCGATGAAATTCGTTCGCACGTGCCCGAGGGTATGGAGTTCTATGTCACCAACGATGTCGGCGATTACCTGGTATCGGCCAATCCGACCGAGGAGTTCGGTTTCGACCTGGGCCAACGAAAACTGATCCAGGAGCGCTTTCCGGAGATGGCCTGGGTTTTTCAGTCGGGCAAGACCAAGGACGAACTCACCTTCACCCGGTCTCATGAGCGCAAAGAGACCGCGGTCTATTTCCATAAATTCCGCTTCGATCCCGATTCACGCGAGCGATTTTTGGGGGTCGCGATCGCCTCGGAACGCGATCGCGCCATCATCACCTGGGATCGATCCATGAACGAAGCACTGATCTGGGGCTTCATTCTGGCGTTGGTTCTGGGCATCTTGGCGTACGTCCTCCACCGTCGTGACTTCCATCCCTTCTACCAGCTCTGTGAGGCCATGGAAGACGCACCCAACGGGCAACTGGATTTGCGCGGTCTATGCGCCAGAAAGGACGAGTGGGGCCAATTATCGAAAGTGGTCCAGGGCATGGCGGACGACCACCGCGCGGCCTCCCAGTCCATTCGGAAAAACGGGGAGGACATTCGCGCCATCCTGGAGACCGCCCCCGACGGCATCATTTGGGTGGACGGGAACGGGGAAATCCTGATGTTCAACCGAGCGGCCGAAACCATGTTCGGGTACCCGTCCGGCGAGGTCCTGGGCAGAAATATCAGCATGGTGATCGGCGCGCCCTACGTACCCAAACAAATCTCGACGATGGGGGACCTCGATGCGGAAAACCACCGCAACCACGATCCCCGCCAGGAAACCGTCGGCAAACGGAGAAACGGGGACCCGTTCCCGATTCACCTCACCGTCGGGACCAGTCGCCTGGGAGAGGAAGAGAGCTTTACCTACATCGTTCGCGACATTTCGGAAACGAAGTCCCTGGAACGAAAGCTACTGCGCTCCTACGAAGAATTGGATCAGCAAAACCAACAAAACCGGGCCTTGAGCGAATTGTTCGAACTGACCCAGGGAAACCGAAGCCTGCCCGATCTGGCCGGCGAGATCCTGGCCTTCTTCGCCGACAAATTCGAAGCCCAAATCGGCGCACTCTACGGTCTCGATGCCGCCGATTATCCCTCGCTGATCAAGGTCTACGCGGGCGGCTTTCACGTCCATACCGAATCCCACGACTACGGCATGGGCCTGCTGGAACGGGTCATTCACGAAAAGAAACCCACCTTGGTGGATAACCTGCCGGCCAACTTCTTCCCGATCGGCACGGGGGTCGGGGAGGCGCCCCCCAACCAACTGCTGATCTTCCCGATCTTCGAACGCAAGAACCTGGTCGGCCTGCTCGAGTTGGGAACCCTCAACGCGTTCGAAGACCGGCACCTGTCCTTCCTGGAACGGGTTTCGACCCATCTCGGGATCTCGCTCAGCTCGGCCCAGAACCGCGAGCAGAAGAAGCAGTTGTTCAAGGAAACCCAGACCCAGGCCGCCCAACTGGCGCAACGGCAGGAAGAGCTGGAATCGGCCTATTCGGCGCTGGAGAAGCAGGCCGCCCAGATGCGGCAATCCGAGGAAGACCTGCTGGAAAAGAACCGATTGTTGAAGGCACGCAAGGCCGACATCGAACAAACCAACCGCGAATTGGAACGGGTCAACAATTTCAAGTCCGAGTTCCTCGCCAACATGTCCCACGAACTGCGCACGCCCTTGAACAGTTTGCTGATCCTCTCGGAGCTGTTACTGGAAAACCGCGTCGAGAATCTGACAAAGGACCAGTTGGAATCGCTGAGTGTCATTCGCAGCAGCGGCAAGGATTTGCTGCTGTTGATCAACGACATTCTGGACTTCGCCAAGATCGACGCCGGCAAGATGAAAATCGCCAAGAGTTCGCTGTTGCTGCGCGAGAGCATCAACGATCTGATTCAGACCCTCGTGCCGCAGGCCGAGAAGAAGGGCCTGCCGATTCACGTGACCTTCGGCGATCCGATCCCGAACACGCTGTATTCGGACGGTCAGCGCCTGAACCAAATCCTGAGAAACCTGCTCTCGAACGCCATCAAGTTCACGGAAAAAGGGAATATCCGGGTCCACACCACCTGCATTCAACCGGGCGAGGAGATGCTCGACGGCCAGATCGCACCGACCCATTTGGTGGAAATTTCGGTGACCGATACGGGCATCGGCATTCCCAAAACCCATCGGGAAAGCATCTTCGAAGCCTTCCGACAGCTTGACGCTTCGACCAGTCGCAACTTCGAGGGCACCGGCCTGGGGCTCGCCATCTCGCGAAAGTTGGCCAAACTGTTGGGCGGCGAAATTCTCCTGGACAGCGAGGAGGGCAAGGGCAGCCGGTTTTCGGTATACCTGCCCTGCCTCCACAGCCCCCAATCGTCGACCGCCGAACCACCGGCCTTTCGTCCCGAATCGCCCCTTCGGGTGGGCGACGGCCTGGCCAGGATCGCGAGTGGTTCCTTCGGCCCGGACGGCACCTCGGTCAACCTGAACGGCGCGAGCCTGAAGGATTCGATGGAACACCGCGAGGGGCCGGGATTTCATCCCTCGGCGGCGATTCCTCATCCGCCAGGTTCGCCGGCACCGGAACCGGCTTCGGGCCCGGAAAAGGAATCGGACCAAGCGACCCCCTTCGGGAACGGGATCGACAACGTCACGGCCCTGCTCGTGGACGACGATCTCCGCAACACGTTCTCCCTTTCCAAGGTCCTGAAGGACAAAGGGCTCCAGGTCCTCATCGCCGACAACGGCAAACTCGCCCTGGAAAAGCTCAAGGAGCGCCGCGACATCGACATCGTGTTGATGGACATCCGCATGCCGGTGATGGACGGATTCGAAACGATGGCGCATATCCGTGCCGACGAAGAGACCAAGCGGCTGCCGGTCATCGCGCTGACCGCACAGGCCCTGAAGGGCGACCGCGAAAAATGCCTGGAGAAAGGTGCGGACGACTACCTGTCCAAACCCCTCGACGTGGATCTCCTGCTCGAGCGCATCCGCGCCCTCATGAACCGCAAATCACCCGGTTCCTCCACCCCGATCGAACAACCATCGCTGGAAAGCGCTTAATTGGAGTCAACACATGGAGCAGTACTACAAACCCAAGGTTCTGATCGTCGATGACATTCCCACCAATCTCTTTCTGATGAGCAAGATCCTGCAACCCCTGGACGCCCACGTCTTCATGGCGGCATCCGGCGAGGAGGCCCTGTCGCTCACATTGCGCCATCAATTCTCGGTGATCCTGCTCGACGTGCAAATGCCGAACATGGATGGATTCGAGACGGCCTCGCTGATTCGTTCCTACTTCGAAACCAAGTGCGTACCGATCATTTTCGTCACGGCGATCCATAAGAACGACACCTACATTCTGCGCGGTTACGAGGTGGGCGCGGTGGACTACTTGTTCAAACCCGTGGACCGCGACATCCTGGTTTCCAAGGTCAAGGTGTTCCTGGAACTGGACCGCCAACGCCACGCCCTGGAAGAGGCGATGAACAGCATCAAGACCCTGGGCCACCAAAAGGAGATGCTGCTCGAGTGTGCCGGCGAAGGCATCGTGGGCCTGGACAGCCAGGGCCGGATCACCTTCATGAATCCGGCGGCGCTCAGCATGCTGGGTTTTCAGACCCAGGAAATCCGCGATCTGGAACTCGGCGACCTGTTCGTCGAGGACGACCCCGGCGTGCGTTCCTTCCCGGACGGTTGGGAATCGATACGCGCCCACGAGAACCAGTTGCGCAGCAAGGGGAACCGGACCTTTCCGGTGGTGTTCTCGAGTTCGGTCATTCGCGAACGGGGCCTGGTGACCGGCGGGGTGATGGTCTTCCTGGACATCAGCGAACGAAAGAAAGCGGAGCAAAAGCTGTTGGAACTGGCCAACTACGATCACCTGACCAAACTGCCCAACCGCACGACCTTTCGCCAGCAATTGGAAAAGATGATCAGTCGCAACAAGCGGTACGACCGCAAGGTGTCCGTCATCTTCCTGGACCTGGACAACTTCAAGGGCATCAACGACAGCATGGGCCACGACGCCGGCGATGCGCTGCTCAAAGGCCTCGCGAAATTGCTGATCGAGTCGGTGCGCGACTACGACGTGGTCGCCCGCCTGGCCGGCGACGAGTTCGGCATTCTCCTGGAAGGTTTCGAGTCGGCCAGAGACGTCATCATGGTGGGCCAAAAAATCCTGGAACGGATCCAGGCACCCTTCACGATCCAGGGCCGCCAGGTGTTCGTCACCTGCAGCTTGGGCATCGCCACCTTTCCCGAGTCGGGCACCGACCCGGAGGCTCTCATCAAGGCCGCCGACATCGCGATGTACGAAGCCAAACGCGAAGGCAAGGACACCCTCAAGTTCTTCGATCAGAGCATGCAGATCCAGGCCCGCCAGCGCATGGAACTCGAAGGGGAACTACGCCACGCCCTGAATCGCAACGAGCTCAGCCTGCATTTCCAACCCCAGGTGGATCCCGGCAGCCATCAGATCAAGGGTATGGAAGCCCTGTTGCGCTGGAACCACCCGACCATGGGTTCGGTGAGCCCGGCCAAATTCATCCCGCTCGCCGAAGAAACCGGGCTGATTCTCCCGATCGGCGAATGGGTCATGCAGCAGGCCTGTATCCAAGCGGCCTCCTGGCACCGCCACTTCGGCCCCAAGAGTCCGCGCATGGCGGTCAACGTCTCCCCGCGCCAGTTGAAGAAAGGGGCGTTCCTGGACGTGGTTCAGAAGGTCCTGGCCGAGACCTCCCTGCCGCCCGGGCTCCTGGAGATCGAATTGACCGAATCGACCATCATGGAGGACTCCTGCAATACCATCACCTTGCTGGAAGAATTCCATCGCCTGGGGTTGATGATCGCCGTGGACGACTTCGGCACCGGCTATTCGTCCTTGAGCTACCTGACCCGCCTGCCGGTGGATGTCCTCAAGATCGACCGGTCCTTCGTCAGCGGCATTGGCACGGATCTGAACTCCGAGGTCATCATCCGCGGCATTCTCTCGCTGGCGGAATCGATGGAGCTGAACGTGGTGGCCGAGGGTGTGGAAGATCGGGAGCATTTGGAGTTCTTCCAAAACCATCCGTGCCAATTGTTTCAGGGTTATTACTTTCACAAGCCCATGACCGGCGACCAGGCCACGGCGCTGCTGAAGGATCAACTGACGCGGCGCATGGTGAGCAACACCTGAGTCCACGAACGGGGCGACTGGGTTTGTCCACTAAAAACACGAAAAAACACGAAAACGCGCTTCCCCGCCGGGTCGGCTCCGCGCCAACGGCTCGACTCCACCGAGGGGTTCGATTTTTGTCCACGGATCACACGGATCTACACGAATCAGGAATCCATCACCACCGCGTTCGGCCATGGGGTTTTTTTGGTTTTCCGGCTTCCCGATCTCCTCTTCGCTCACAAGCGCCATTCCGGAAGGGAGAGAAGGGCTTCTATATCGCGTCCTTTCAAGTCACGGGGACAGTCACACCTAAGTGCTTGAAAATATTATTATTCATTTCAAGTACTACCAGGAGACCCTTGGGTTCGACATGCTCGTGCGGACGCATATTCGTGCCTGTCGGGTGATTCGTGGACGGTTCTTTCCCGGTTACCAAGAACGACCCGGAAGGCATAGCGAACGATGCCGGGTGTACCCTGTTCGTGTGTCTTCAGGAGTTACGGGGACAGTCACATCTAAGCATTCTTGTCCACGAATCACACGGATCTACACGAATCAGGAATTCATCACCACCGCGTTTCGCGGTAGGGTTTTTTTGGTTCTTCGGCTTCCCGATCTCTTCGCTGCTCGGGAGCGCCATCCCGGCCCGGAGAGGCGGGCTTCCATATCGCATCTTTTCGAGTCACGGGGACAGTCACATCTAAAGGAAGGAGTTGCGGAGGCAGTTACACCTAAGCACTTAAAAATATTATATTTAATATCAAATACCACCAAGAGCCCCTGGGTTCGACATGCTCGTGCGGACGCCTATTCGTGTCATCCGAGTAATTCGTGGGCAGTTCTTTCCCGGTAACCAAGAGCGACCCGGAAGGCTTGGCGAACGATGCCGGGAGTATCCTTTTCGTGTTTTTTCGTGTTTTTTCGTGTTTTTCGTGGACATCTCTTGCCGAGAAGGAGGTGCGGAGGCAGTTACACCTAAGCACTTAGAAATATTATGTTTAATATCAAATACTACCAAGAGACTCTGGGTTCGACATGCTCGAGCGGACGCCTATTCGTGTCATCCGAGTGATTCGTGGGCAGTTCTTTCCCGGTAACCAAGAACGACCCGGAAGGCTTGGCGAACGATGCCGGGAGTATCCTTTTCGTGTTTTTTCGTGTTTTTCGTGGACATCTCTTGCCGAGAGACCCATCCGCTTCCCCGTATTTCGTGGACTGATTTCGTGGTGCATGAGCGGCTTGTGATATATAATTGGCCATTCCTTTCAACACATGGAGCCAAGTCATGAGTCGATTTGAGCTGGTGCGGGACCCGTCCGGCGACCCGCATCTCGAAGACCTTTATGACGATATGGTGAAAACGGGATTCGGTAAGGAATTCCCCATCAACTGGTTCACATCTCAGGCACTGAGGCCTGATATTTTAGAGGCCACCTGGTTCCTGACCAAACGCATTTTGGTAGAGGGACTGCTGCCGGCCAGCCTCAAGCAAATGATCGCCACCACCATTTCGGTACACAATCATTGTAGATACTGTACCGTGACCCATACCGGCGCGTTGGAAGCCTTGGGAATATCCAAGGAAGTCATCGAAAGTTGTATATTGGACAAGGACCTATCCGGTGTGCCGATACAGTATCGCGACATACTGAAATTTGCCGTCAAAGCCGCCAAAGACCCCAATTCAATCCAAGATGAAGACTATCGGAAACTGAAAGAAAACGGTCTGAACCACAAGGAAATCTTGGAACTCGTCATGATGTCCGCATTTATCAACTTCATCAACACTTGGGCAGATGCCAGCGGTATCGAAATCGATTGACGCACACCTGGCCGAATCCGGTGCTCTTGCCACGACCCGACATCGGCCAACGGAATGAGCAAGGATGGGTTTTTCGGCAAAATAACCCTTCGCCGATAGTGAGCCGATACATGAGACACCCTGGAATTCGGTGACACATCACGCCAGGCGAATCGTTGACACCATCGTCGTTGCTGGGTGGAGATTGACTCGAGGCCATGTTTGAACAAAACCCCTTCAATCAAGACGTCCAAATCGATGGGTTGACCTTCGGCCTCGTCTACGACGCCGTCCTGGAGTTTTCCAACCAAGAATCGCTGCCGGATTTCTGGAAGGCGGTGTGCCGCTGTTCGCGCTGGATCGTGCCGTCCTCCAAGATGTGCGTCCTGTCGTTCGCCGGTAACTCCTACGCGACGATCGGGTACCTGGAATCCGGAGAATACCGCGAAGCCGACGCCTCCTCCTTCCAACGGATCACCGGCCCTTTCTCCTACATCCTGGAGTCGAAGACATCCAAGTGGTTCCCCACCCCAACCGAAGAAGTCGGTCGCGACCCGCTGAGCCACTGGTTCTGCGAAGGTTCCCCACCATCGGTGCTATACGTCCCGTACGGCGACAAGGGCCAGACCACCGGCGGCCTGCTCTTCGCCACGCGGATCTTCACCCGCGAAGAACAGAACCAGATCCTCCCCATGGCGACCGTGTACGGGCTGCATGTGCAGATCATGAACCGCATGTTGACCGCCGTCGAGGAGCGCAAAAAGGCCGAGGATCTTTCCGCCCAACTGGCATCGCTGGTCCGCTCCTCCCACGAGGCGATTTTCGGCGTCACGCTCGACGGCATGCTGAATTATTGGAACGCCAGTGCGGAGAAGTTGTTCGAAGCCGCCCAGGACGAGGTGCTCGGCAGCAACTTCCTCAAGCTCTTCCCCCGGGAACGCCGTCCGGAGTTATCGGCGATGTTGGCCCATCTCAGCGATGCGCGCGGCAACCCGATCGAAACCGTGATCGAACAAAAGTGCGGCAAGCGGGTGACGATCCAAGTCACCCTCTCCCCCATACGCGATGCGGGTGGCCATATCGCGGGCGCCTCCGGTATCTGCACCGATCTCTCCCTTCAAAAGGACATGGAAGCCCAGATCCGAGCGAGCGAAAACCGCTTCCGGTTGACCTTCTCCCACGCCCCCGTGGGTATTTTCTTCTGCAATCCCAAGGGTCGACTCCTGTGGTCCAACAAGGCCATGACCACGATCTCGGGCTACTCCGAAGCGGAACTGATCAACATGAAATTCATCGACCTGACCCACCCCGAAGACAACCGCCAAGGCGCCGAACACTACCGCATGGCCCTGAACGGCGCCTTGGACTCCTACAGCCTCAAGGAACGCTACCGACGCAAGGACGGTCGCACCGTCTGGGTCAATTTTCGGGCGACTTACGTGAAAGACAGTTCCGGGGTCCCGCAACACATCATCGCCGTCGTGGAAGACATCGACGATCGGGTGAAATCGGAAGAGCAGATTCGCTACTGGGAACGGATCTTCAAGCACTCGGGCTGGGGCGTCATCCTCTGTAAGGGCGATTCACCGTATGTGGCGTCCTGCAATCCCGCCTACGCCAAAATGCTCGGATACACGATGGAGGAACTGCACGGCAAGCATTTGATGGACATCTATTCACCCCATGCGAGAAGCATTTTGCGAGACAAACTCAAGCAAATCCGCCACGAAGACCAGATTGTGTTCGAGGCCGAGTACATCCGCAAAAACCACTCCGTGTTTCCGGTTCTGATCGACGTTTCCGCCATCCGAGACGAGGCCGGCAAGCTCCTGTACCGCGTGGCCAACGTGCAGGACATTTCCGCCCGGAGGGAAGAAGACCAAAAACTCAAAAAGGCCCGCGAAACCGCGGAAAAGGCGAATCGCGCCAAATCGGTGTTCCTCGCCAACATGAGCCACGAAATTCGCACGCCCCTCAACGCGATAATCGGTTTCAGCCAAATCCTGTTGAAACACGCCGAAAAGTACCATCTCCCCCAAACGTCGATCCAGCATCTGGAACAAATCAAGCTGAGTGGCGAACACCTCACCGAGCTCATCAACAACATTCTGGATCTTTCGAAAATCGAAGCCGGCAAGATGGCGCTCCACCATCAGGACCTCAACCTCCGCCAGTTGGTTCGAAACATCTACAACATCCACAAACCCGCGGCGGACGAGAAGGGTTTGGATTTCGCGTACGACTACGCCGAAAACCTTCCGGAAGTCATTCATGCCGACCGCACCAAGCTCAATCAGATCCTCATGAACCTCACGGCCAACGCCATTAAATTCACCGATAGCGGGACCGTCCGCCTGTCGGTGGCACGCAGGGAACACCGACTCCTGATTCAAATCGCGGATCAAGGGATCGGCATCGCCAAGGAACGCCACCTGGCCATCTTCGGGGCCTTCGAGCAGGCCGACAACGCCCCCACCCGCAAATTCGAGGGAACCGGTTTGGGATTGGCGATCACCCAAAAGATCGTGGCGTTGTTGGAGGGCCGGATCTGGGTCGAGAGCGAATTGGGCGAAGGCGCCACCTTTTTCGTGCTCCTGCCGTTGGTCCCGCCCGCCAACCGCGGCGCCGCGACGCAGACCCCCCCGGTCGAAGCCCATTTTGCGGTCAACAACGCGGTGCTCCTGGTGGAAGACAACCTCATCAACCAACAGGTGACGCGCTCCCTCTTGGAGGAATTGGGGTTGCGAATCCAGGTAGCCAACAACGGCCGCGAGGCCCTGGAGCGGGTGGCGCGAAGCAGGCCGGATTTCATTTTGATGGACCTGCACATGCCGGTGATGGACGGAATCGAGGCGACGCGCCGTCTCCGCGACAATCCGGAATATGCGGACATTCCGATCGTGGCCCTTTCGGCCGACGCGTTCACGGAACAAAAGGAAGGTACCGTCAAGAAGGGGTTCGACCACTACCTCACCAAACCGATCGACATGGGCCAGCTCCTGCCGATACTCGCCAAGTACCTGAAGCTCGCGCCGTAGTCGCGCCGTAGTCGCGCCGTTAGCGAGAGGAACCGTCCGTCTCGAGAGCTCCGGATTCCAAGAGTTGGGCACACCGGCCAGGACCCACTCCTCGCCGACACGCGTTCCGATACCCACGAGGGCTCGGGTCATGCGGCGGTCCACGGGTACGGCCGGCGTCTCGCGGGCCGTTCATTTCCCGGAACGGGTTCGTTCGCGGCGATCCCTTCCCCTTCCGAACCAATCATCGCTCCTTCGCGCTTTCGGTTTGGCACCCTCGCACGGGTCATCTACAATGGATGTCTTCCTTGCCACCATCATCATGTTTCGCGACGCGCTCGCATCTCGGACAAGGACACACCGCACCCATGAGTAAACCCAAACACCAAGCCGCCATCGCTGAATTTTTGGGAACCTTCATTCTCGTCTTCGCCGGAACCGGCGCCATCGTGGTTCACGACATCTACGGCGGCATCACCCACCTGGGCATTGCCATCACCTTCGGGCTCGTGGTCTCTTCGGTGATCTTCGCCTACGGCGATATCTCCGGGGCCCACATCAACCCCGCCGTCACCATCGGGTTCTGGCTCGCCCGACGTTTTCCCGCCGCCGGCCTGCTCCCCTATCTCTCCGCCCAGTTCGGCGGCGCCATCTGTGCCAGCCTCACCCTTCACGCATTATTCCCCGACCATCCGCACCTGGGCGCCACCCTTCCCAGCGGCACGCTCACCCAAAGCCTGATCCTCGAGATCGTCATGTCCTGGTGGCTGATGGCCGTCATTCTCAGTGTGGCCCAGGGCGCCAAGGAACGCGGTCTCGTCGCCGGCTTGATCATCGGGGCGGTGGTCGCGCTCGAAGCGACTTTCGGCGGGCCGGTTTCGGGCGCCTCGATGAACCCCGCGCGCTCGCTGGGACCGGCGCTCGTTTCCGGAAACCTCTCCCATCTCTGGATCTACCTGGTCGCCCCCGTCATCGGCTGCGGTCTGGCCACCGCGTCGCACACGCTGGTCCACGGCCAGGACCGGTTCGACCTACCCGGAAAGGCCGCCACCGAAGATGCGGCAACCGCGCCCGCGGACAGTGAAAGCCACCATCGCGAGCAGCCGGTGGCCGCAGCCACCGGCAACGACAACGAACCGTTCCCTTGAAAAAAAGCGGCCGCCTCGGGAAGGCGGCCGCAATGCCATTGTCGCAGAGGATCTGTCTCGAGAAGGGAAAGGATGCCGCTCAGCCCGCGTCGGCGACCGGGCTCAGTTTGCGACCGGACCTGCGCGAGGCCGTCTTGGGCAGCGCGGAACCCGCGGCCTCCTCGTGGGGCAGGATGCCGTGCTTGCGCAGGCAGTGAAGCAATTTGACCTTGGCGCGGAAGATCTGACTCTTGAGGGCGGCCGTGTTGAGGTGGAACTGCTCTGCCACGTCCTTTTGCGGGACGCCGGCCAGGTATTGCAACTCGATGTACTCCCGTTGGTGATCGGGAAGCTGTTTCATGCAGTCGTGCAATTGCTCCAGCGATTGGTGGGTGACCAGGTTTTCCTCGGGGGTGGCGCAGCCGTCTTCCAACTCCTCCGCGAAATCGTCCACGCAGACGCTTTTCATCGAAGGGCTCTTGTAGCGCTCCCGCACCTTGAAATGGGCGATGCCGATGACCCAGGCGATCAGCTTTTCGGGCTCCTTGAGGGTCGGCAGGCGGCGCGCGATGGTCATGCACACGTTGGAGAAAAGTTCTTCCGCATCGTCACGGTTGTTGGCCCGCGAGCACAGGTAGGCCCACAGGCGGTTCTTGTAGTACTCGTGAATGGGTTCAAAGGCGTCGCGATCACCGGCGTTGTAGCGATGGATGGACGCAATGACCGTTTCCATGGTTGTTACCTCTTTTGGTTGGAGTGACGCGGGTCCCGGTTGCGTTGGTCGAGCAGGTCGGCGATATCGCCGTAGCCGTAACGCGCCGCCAACTGGGCCGCGGTCTGTTCCTCGGCATCGCGCAGGGATGCGTCGGCACCGTGTTCGAGCAGCATATTCAAGGCATCTACATGGCCGTGTTCGGCGGCCAACATGAGGGGCGTTTTGCGGTGATCGGCCAGCGAGTCGATCTGCGCGCCGTGTCGAACCAGCAATTGAATCACTTCATCCTGGCCGTTCGAGGCCGCCAGGTGAAGCAAGGTTCGATTGTTCGGATCGCGCTCGTTCACGTCGCCACCCTCACTGAGATAGGTCTGCAAAGGGGCCACCTGGCCCAGACGCGCCCAGTCGTGGGCGATCCCACGCCGATCTCCGGCATCGTGTCCCCGGAAGACCGGATCCGCCTCGGGCGGGGTCAGGCTGGCATCGGTGCCGCGCGGTTGCAACACCAGCCACGAAAGCAACATGCCCAGCAATACCGCCGCGGCCGCCAACGAGAGGCGCGGGATCGGCGACGCGAAACGACGCGGCCGTTGGGGCATGGGTACGACTTCTCCCTGCCCCACGAGGCGGGGCACCTGGAAATCGGCGGGCAACTTGAAAACGGGTACCGGCGGAAGAATACGCGTCGCGTTCCACAGCAGCGTCTCCAATCGTTCGAAATCGGTCAGGATCGCGGCGGCCTTGCCATCCAGGCGATCCCCGTAATCTTTTCGAACCTCGGCGGGGCTGGCGCTCTCCAACATGCGGTTCAAATCTCTCCGGGTCAGAGGGGTATCGGATCCGTTGAGTGTCATGATAAATCTCCCGTCAGCGTTTATCTGGTTAGTGGCGAAGGACGAATACTGGTTGCGGGCAAACGGCGAAAAAGATGGCGCACATCACTGTTTCCGCCAATCGCCGAACAGTTGGAATCCCGCCCAGTAGAGTGGGTGGGCCCAATGTCGACCTTGGCCGTAGTGGCGCATCATGGCCTGTTGGGCGTACTGCAGGGCGTGGTCCTTGGGATGTCCCTTCTGGAGATACCCGTAGAAGTGGCCCATGAACACCGCCGTCGCGCGATCTTCCACCCGCCACAGGGTCGCGAGAACCGAACGGGCCCCGGCCACCTGGAACGACCGCGTCAGACCCATCAACCCCTCACCGCCCATATCGTGACCCAGGGCGGTTTCACAGGCGGACAGCACCACCAGGTCGGCCTGGAGGGTCAGGCGCTCCTGAATCTCCCAGGTGAACAACTTGCCGTCGTCGCGATCGGTGGGCGTCATGATCAGGGCGGAAGCGGCCGGATCGTTGAGATCGTGCACGGCGTGACCGGCGAAATGCAGGATGTGGGTGTCGGGATCGAGGGACCGTACCTGGGCTTCGGTGGCCTGTTCGCCGTGGAACCAACGGGTGCGGTCCGGAAAGGTCCCGGCAATGGCCGCCAGTTCGGCGGTCGCCTGGGGCAATTCCGGCAGATTGAGGGCCGGCGTGTGCAACGCGGCGCCGAAAGCGGCGATATGCTGGGGTTCGCTTTCGATCGGCTGCGGCCCGCGGGCTTCGAGATCGAGGCTGTACAGGGTTCCCGAAAGGGCGAAATGGATGGGTTTGGTCCCGGCCAGAAAGGAGACCTGGCGCCAATCCTCGGCACCTTCCGGCGGCAATTGGGTCACCAGCGCGGAAAACGGCAGCAGGAACAGTGGGCCGTCGGGACAGATCAGAAGGCGGCGGGCCTCGCGAATGCGATCCTGAACCGGGGCCAGCACCAGATTGAAGAGCCGGTACCCGCGGCGGTAGAGATCTTCCAGGCGGCGCATGCGCCCCTCCGCCAACACCGTTCGATAGTCCTGAATCTGGCGTTCGAGGACTTCGGCGTTCGCCCCGTCGAGCGCATGGATGCTCAATCCGTTCTCGCGATCGAGGGCGAAAAGGAAGGTCCGGTCGTCCAACACGCAGTAGGAAAGCATCAGGGTTCCGGGATCCAGGCGGGCCTGCACCTCTTCCGCATCCAGCCAGGTTTGGAGTTGCGCCTGTTGGGGCGATCCGGTCATCAGGCGCCGCAAGATCGGCCCGCGGAAGCGCTCGTTGGCGGAGAAGGCCGCCGCGACGTCGCCCCGTGCCGCCCGCAGCTTCACCAGGTTCCGGTAACTGTCGGCGGCTCCCATGAAGAAACCGGCCTGAACGAACTGATTGCCACCGAGCGCATCCAACTGGCGCTCGTAAGCGGCGGCGGCCTCGTGCCAGGTGTCCTCGCAGGGACCGGGCCGGTTCAATTCGGCGAGGCAGCGGGCGCGCTCGGCCAGCAGCTCCGCCCGATCGAAACCGGAGGCGGACTCGGCGGGGAACTCGTCCAGCGCCTGATCCAGCAGGGGCAGCGCGGCTTCGGCATCGCCGCGACCGCGCAACACCTGGCTCTGGAGCCGCAGGTTGTAGGCCCACAGCCCGGAACCGCGCTTCAGGCCTTCGGCGGCCCGGTGCAGCGAATCGGCGGCCAGATCGTAATGCTTTCGCTGCAGGTTGAGAAATCCCAGGTTGGTGTCGATCAAAGCCCCGTCTTCGGGATTACTGGATTCGCTCGCCAGCTCACTGGCGCGTGCCAATTGATCCGCGGCTTTTTGAAAGTTCCCCTTGTCTGCATAGATCGTCCCAAGGCCATTGTACAGGTATGCACGTTCGACCGGTGCGACGGCACTATCACCGGCCAGCTTCAAAGCTTCGAGAAAAAAGGATTCGGCTGCCTGATAATCCTTGCGGTCGTTGGCAATGATCGCCAACTGAGCCAAGCGGCGAACCATCTTCTTGGGAGGCGTGGTTGCATCGAGTCGCATGATGGACAAAGATCGCTTTTGGTAGGTCTCGGCTTCCAAAAGGCGCCCCTGCAATCGTGCCAAAGAACCCAGGTTGTACAACACCGAGGCATGTTTGCGGGTTCCTGGCGCTAAACGGGCATAAGCCCGCTCACTTTCGCGGTAATGTTCCCCGGATTCAGCATAGTCGTGCCTTTTCTTGGCAGCGACGCCCAACTCGAGCGAAAGATCGGCGAACAACAGCGAATCCGGAGCGGAGGCCGCCAATAAATCGTGCGCCTGCCGCCAGACTTTCGAAGCCTTTTGCCAATCACCTTGAAGCCGTGCGATATGTCCCATGTGATGGTAATAGCGGGCCGTCCCCACCACTGTTGGCCAGTCTTTGCGCTCTTCGAATGCCCGCTTCACCGCTTCCTCGGCTGCACCGGCGTTTTTTTCCCTGATCCAGGTTCTGCCAATGAAATCGGACAGCCAGCTACGAACCTCACCGGGTTCCAAGTCTTCGCGGATGGTCTCCAAGGTGGCAATCGCTTGGAGGCGTTCGTTCTGGTCCAAAAGGATTTGCGCTACTTCCCAGCGCAGAGCCAAGGTCTGGCTTCGCTCTCCTCGCCGTTCGAGGTCTCCGATTCGATTTGTCCATCGTGGGAGTGCTTGTACAACGAATGCTTCCCCATCGAGCTCACGGTCTTCTCGCAGTTGGGCTACATGTTCATGGTCGAGTTGACCACGCACCTCGGTTTCCCAAGGGTGCGCGGGCAGCGCAAGCCACAACCACTCGTTGTCGCGAAAGAGATTGACGCGAATGGCACCCAGCGGCTTCTGCTGCCATTCCAGCCAGGTCCATTCCCAGGGGTCCGAGAACCGGCCGGTGGCCGCGTCCGCAGACGCGCCCGCCGGCCGTTCCCAGCGAATCAGGATATCGCCGACCCGCAAACCGGCACGCCGTCCCCCACCATTGGGAGCGACGGACGTGACGTTGAGTCCATCGGGTAGGTCGGGCGCCGGCTGGGCGTCCGAGCGGCTGGTGGTGCAATCGATCGCGATCAACGCGACGAGCACCAACCCGCACAGCGCCGACCCGCGGCGCCGTGGGTTCGAAGGGTTACATGGCATTCCGGTCATCCTCGGTGTGATGCGTTGAATGTACCAGATTACTTGCGGCGGTTCACCAAGGGCTCGGGTCCGGGCTCGATTTCACCGTATTCCTGGTGCACGAGCTTGATCTTCACGTAGCGCGCGTCCACTTGGGGCAACACGGGATCGAAGATGGTCTGTGGATGGTAGAGGTAGTAGGGGCCGCCGGGGTTGTTGGCCAGGTAGAGACGGTAGCCCAGGATGCCGTGCCAGGCCCAGGGATCGAGCAGGTGGTAGATCTTGCCCGAGTCGCAGTCTCGATCTTCGAAGACGATGCCGTCCAAGCTGGTCTCGTCCTCGGTCGTGTTGGCGTGAGAGGACGGGGAGTTCGGCCGGGCCTCCACACCTTCGCCGCAATAACGGTCGATCAGGTACCCGGAGAGGGTGGTCCCATTGCCGATGCGAATGGTTTTTGGACCCCAATCGACCCAGTAGCTCACCAGGATGCGTCCCATCCAGAGGTATTTGTCCTGCCACTCGCCGACAAATCCGAACTTGTGGGCGAAGCTCGCATCGCCGAGGCTGACGCGCAAGTTCTGCTCGATGTCCATCGGTTCGTTGAAGTAGACGCGGATGTCGTGATAGCCCTCGTCGAGAATGATGGGTTCCTTGTACGGATTGACCCACCGACCATCGATGAAGATCGCTTCGATCAGGTCGCGCCCGTCGCCTTTGGTCGAGGTTTCCGGGCGACGGGCTTCCTTACGACGATCACTGGCGAAGACCCGCTTGGGGACCCCGCCGTCGGCAAGGTTGAAGGCGATCTTGGCATCACCGCCGCAAAGCTTCAGGATTTCCGACGTTTCTCTAGATGACAAAGCGGGATAATGGCTTTTCAACAGGGCCGCGAGACCGGCCGCGAACGGGGCAGCCATGGAGGTACCCGACCAGACGAGGTAGTTGCCGCCGGGAATGGTGCTCTCGATGGCCTTGCCGGGCATGTTCATGTCGTAGCCGTAGTTCGAGAACCAGGCGAGGTTGCCGTCGCAGCCCACCGCGTGCACACCGACCACGTTGCCGTAGGCCGCGGGATAGGCTTTCGATTCGCGAAAGCTCAGGCCGTCGTTACCGGCGGAGGCCACCAAGACCACGCGGTCCTCGGCGTATTCCAGCGCATCGCGAAGGACACCCACGTCGCGGTTGAGCGAGAAACTCATGGAAAGCACGTCGGCACCCTCGATACGGGCGTACACGATCGCCTGGGCGACTTCGGAAACACAGGCCTGGCCGAAGCGATTGAACACCTTGAGCGTGATGAAGTTGCCCCAGGAGACCAAGCCCGGGCGGCGATGGTGGCTGTTGTAGGAGGCGCCGATGATGCCGGTGCAATGGGTACCGTGTCCCAGGAAATCGTGGGTCGGACGAAAGATGCTTTCGCCGGTCCAATCGCGCTCGGCCACCACGTTGAGGTGATTGAAAGCGGGATGGCTGGTGTCCAGACCCGAATCGATGACGGCGATGACGGGCTTGTAGGAGGGCTGGTTGCTGGGATCGATCCAACGCGTATCCAACTTCATTTGGTCGAATTCCCACCAGGTGGAACCTTTGCGGGCGAGTCCCTCGGCCTGGTCCCATGCACTCGGCGCATCGTCGAGCTTGACAGGTGTGTCCAGTTCCACCACGTCGAAGGCAGGGTGAAGCGCCAGCATGGCCAGGAGGGCATGGACGTCGAGATCGCCCAGCTCCTCGATGGAAAACCGCACAGTGCCCGCCAGACGCTCCTCGGCCGGCGTTTCGGGTTCGCCCTGAAGGAGTTCCGGGAACAACGGCATGACCATGGTGGCCCGAATTTGGGGGTCTTCGTTTCGAGGATTCAACTTCATGGCCGCGTGACGAAGGGCCTCGTCCAGCAGGTGTTGAAGTTCATCGACGCTCGACGGGACGAAGAGCAACCGACCGATGGTTTGGTAATCGGGACCGCAAGATCGATCGTCGCAAATGTCTCCCCCCATGGATGGAGCCACCCAGAACAGGACGAGCGCGAGGACGAGGATGCGGGAGGAACCAACCCACGAGAAACGGTTAGACACGTGAAATCGGATGCCATCGCGGTGGATGTTCATAAAAATAATTCTCCTGAGACGACCACGTCGTGGCCGTTTTAATCCCCAAAACGAGCACGGGTCAGGGCCGCGACGGAATGGACGTCCCCAAACGACATGTCGGGCTCCAGAGGTCGAAAACGGACACGAAATGTGGGGTTTCGTGACTCACCAGCTTTTTCGTCCTGTGTCGCGCCAACATCTTTTTCCATCTTTTCGCCCTGATTCACTCGGCTTTGGTTATACAATTTGCTTACTGCAACATTAAAGTAAGTGGTCTGTTTGCTGTCAAGGTTCCGAAAAAAGTGATAAGAGGGCATAAAAAATAGTTTCGCACTGGTTATCGCTGATTTTGGAAGCAAAGGCGCAACTCGCGGCAAAAGAGGGCCACTCACTTTGCGAGGCGGAACAAAAAACTAAAGGATAACGCAAAGGACGGGATCTTTCCGTGACATTCCTCCGTCTCGACCCCATTTCGGGTCCGTCGCGTACCGAAACCCTACGGTGGGGATTCCTTCACCGGTGCAGAGGTAATGGGGCATAACTTTTTATTTACCACTGAGTTCACAGAGGACACAAAGAAAGGACGGAGAGGGTACCGAATGAGTTCAGACTTTTTTTCGCCTGCCCGATATCCATTGGCGTGGGTAAGGATCCTCCCCGCCAAATTACGCCGCGGAGCCGGCTCTCCGCACACCACACTGGTAAAAAAACCCGCAGTTACCGTCAATCGGGTTGCAACGCGACCCTTCGTCGCTCAAGCCATGCTCGGCTTGGGATCGCTCGCGGCGATCAACCGCTCGCCGATGTCGGACCACCAAGCCTCGAGCCAACGCCGTCGGGCACCCTCCGCCCCTACCATCAGGGACGCGAATCGATCGCTCGGCGAGCCGCCCACTTCCCAATCGGCCAAGAACGATTCGATGGACCGCGCAAATTCGACCGCACGATGCAGAACGGCCTTCTCCGAAACCCGCATGCGTACCAAGCCCATCATGGCCTGATTCAGGCCCTGTCGCAGGAATGACTCATCCTCTGCCAAGCTGGTGGGAAACGTATCCAGCGCCGCCTCGCAGGCAAGGCGAAACGCCTTCGCGACGGCCAGCTCACCCGCCGGGTCGCGCGGTTGAAGCGCGAGCTGAGGGACGAATCGGCCCTCGCCGTGCCCTCCCGAAGCGGAGAACCGCAAAAACCGGAGACAGGCCAACAACGAATCCACATCCGAGGTGGCCAACAACAGATCCACCTGGGTTACACCGTTGAACGCTTTTCGTTTCTCCTGGAACCAGGCATCTCTCTGATCCAGCTCCACCACCACGCGTGCCTCGCCCTCTCGGGAATTGGTATCGACGAAACCGTAATTGACGAAAAACTGGGCCGTCGTGTAGGTGCCGTAACTGATGAACAGCTCGCCTCCCGGTTCGTGGTCGTGCAGTGCGTGAAGTACGAACTGGGCACGCTCGGCACGGTAGCACCCCTCGATACCGTTGTCGGTGCGATGATTGAACATGTCCAACAATGGAACCAGCGCAGCCTCGTTGTGGCCGTTGTCACACAGTACGGCGAACCCGCGGCTGATGACGGTGACCATGGCCCAGCGAAAGGCTTCGAAACGAAACTCGGGGCGACTCGGAAGCACGGGGTGGACCATGGCGTACTCCGCCTCGATCTGTTCCCGGCGGGCCGCGATCAGCGACAGGGTATAACTGCCCTGCAACAGTGCAAGGGTCGGGTCGTCGAAATACACGGGGCTCTCGGGATAGGCGCGCGGCAGCGAATCCAGGTAAGGCCGCCAAAACGAGTCGGGTGCGGCATCTTCCTGAAGCAGTAGCAATGCCAGCAAGGTGTAGGAGGAACGGGGCGTGATGCCCTTTTCGGCCAGAGCCCGCCCCAGTGGTGAGCGGCGTGCGAGATCCATACACAGAATCAGGTGGCGGGGGATTTCCAGCACGGTGCCGTGCCGAATGAGATTCACCTCCGCAAAAACGCCGCGACCGCCTGCCGATTGCTCGCGAATCGACTGGCCGGGAAAGCTGCCGCCGTTGTCGCGAACCCAGTCGAGCAGGGCTTGTACCGCGGTCATGTTCGTTCCACCAGAGTTGTCCGTCATGGGTCCTCCCGACAGGTGCGATCAGAGGTCGGACCGGAGCCTTGGGCTCCGGCACACCCGAGAACCGATCCGGATCCCGCGCCGTAGTCCGGCTCCGACAACCGAAGAGGGCTCCGCCTCCAACTGGGCACAAACTTAAGCGCGAAATGTGGAGAAAAAAGAAAGAAGCTGCGAAAACATGACAAATCCAACGTCAGGAGGCCGGCTGTACGATGGGCGTCGTCACGGGCGCGGCGGACTCGGATGACCGGCTGTCGCCATCCTCGTCCTCATTCGTCACGGAGTCCGCAGCGTTCGCCACCCGCGTGATGCCCATCTTTTTCCGTCGCTGGCCCCGGGCACCGCTCGCGATCGACTTGGCCATCTCCGCGCGGTCGGGCAGCTTGAAGGGTTTGAGCACATCGGCCAGGGCCAGGCCACCGAAACCGAAGTTCACCAGCAGCGAAGCCATGATCCCGTAGTGGAACACGAAGGCACCGCCCAGGTTGAGGACGCCGGGTGCGATGGTCAACTCCAAACTGCGGTGCAGGGTCTGGTCCAACTTGTGGGAGATGTAGAACAGGTCGCCGAGCCCCGCCAGGTCGCCATCCATCATGATGATCTCGGCCACGTCGGTGGCGATCGTGTTGGCGCCGGCCAGCGAGATGGACACATCCGCCTCGCGCATGGCGATGGCGTCGTTGATCCCGTCGCCGATGAAGCAAACCGATCGACCCTTGGCCTGGAGATTGGTGACGATATCGGCTTTTTGTTCGGGCAGGATATCGTGGAAGTACTCGTCCATGCCCAATTCCTCGGCCAGCTTGCGGGTCGGGCCGCCGTGATCGCCCGAAACGATGGCCATGTGCCGAATCCCCAATTCGCGCAGGTGCCTGATGAGCTCCGAGGTATCGGGCCGGACACTGGGCTGTAGCTCGATGGCACCGATGACTTCGCGATCCATGGCCACCATGATCATGGTGTTGCCCACCGAGTGGGCGTGGCCGATGGCGGCGTCGATGGCCTGGGGAATGCCAATGCCGGAGCCGGTCATGAAGCGAATGCTGCCGACCCGCAGGACGCCCTCCTCCAGCTCGACCGTGATGCCGTATCCGACCTTGTACTGGGAATCTTCCAAGTCCGGCCAGGAAAGGTGCGCATCCATCGCGGCTTTGAGAATGGCGCGCGCGATCGGATGACTGACCTTGCCTTCCGCCATGGCGGCATAGCGCAAAATCCCCTGTTCCTCGTAGCCGGGACAGGTGAAGATCCGCAGGACTTCGGGCTCGTCACTGGTCAAGGTACCGGTCTTGTCGAACAGCACGGTGTCGACGTGGCAGAGCTTCTCGAGCGCGCGACCGTCCTTGACGAGCATGCCGTGCTGGGCCGCCACCGTGATGTGGCGCAGCGTGGCCATGGGCGCCAACAGGCGGATGCGGTTGCCGAAGTGACTGTTGATGAATACCGCGGTGGTGACCGCACCGACGACGGGCAACATCACACCGGCGGCGATCAGCATCGGTTGGGTGGCGAGATCGGCCCACTTCTCGCCCTTCAATTGAATGTCGGACTTGTAACCGACCGAACTGACCAACAACTGGCTGATACGGGAAGCGGTGGTGTCCTCGCCCGACTTCTCGACCATGATCAGCACTCGGCCGGTGATCACGGCGGTGTTGGCGAAGACCCGATCCCCCACGGTTTTCTCGGCGGGTTGGGACTCGCCGGTGAGGGCACGCTGATCGATGGCGGCCAGGCCTTCGGTCACGATACCGTCCACCGGAATGACCTGGCCGGTCGCCACGACGACCGTATCTCCTGGCCGGATTTGTTTGAACGGCACCTCGATTTCCGATCCATCGACGAGCAGCCAGACTTTTTGCGGCAACTGCTCGAACACGTCGGCGATCATCTTGTCGCTGTTGTCCTTGGCCTTCTGGGCCCCGGACTTGGCCGAATGGATCAGCCAGAGACCGAAACCGGCGGTGAAATAGCTGCCCGAACCCAGGGTCAGCATGTCGGCGAGAAAGAACAGGACATCCACATTGGCCTTGCGATCCTTGACCAGCGACTTTTCCACGTCGCGCATGTACGGCATGGCGGTGTAGATGTAGGAAACCATGCCGACGGGTCCGAGCGCCGGCACGAGCAATCTCAACCCGAAGATGCCCATGGTGGCGATGCTCATGTTGGTGTAGTGTTCCAGGCGCGCCAATTCCTTTTGGGGATCCACGCGAAGCGATTGCGGCGCCTCGACGGGTTGGTCCGTTTCGGGCTCCTCGGGCGGTGATGGGACGACCTTGGCGGCCCGGGCCCGACACCGTGCGTGGAACTCCCGTGCAAAGGCGCGTCGCTCGCGTAACTTCTCTTCGCGCACCTTCTTGCGCTCCTCGAAGAGTCTCACGCCGGCATAGGTGGCGAACACGGCGCCCACGGAAAAAAGCATGTCGCATCCTCAAAAAACGTCGTTCGGAATCCAAGGGCATCGTGAAGCAATTCAGCATGTGAAGGGAAGGTGCGGCCATTGTACCGCCCACGGTCCGCGAAAACCACCAAAAGCCACGAAAATCCTTCCGCCGTTTTCTGTTTCGATCCACCAACCCGGCTCGGGTGGGTCCCTTGTCCGCGGCTCGGATTTCGATGGTGTCTCCGTATTTTTGCTGGGCCTCGATTCTGTCCACTAAATACACGAAAAAACACGAAAAACTTTGAAACGAGCTTGTACCACGCCCGAACGGTGCCCCATCTTTCTGTTCTGCGGGTCAATAGTTTTTCTGACTCGCCGAGTGTCCGAGGAGACAAAATCTCCATAGTGCAGAGGACACGTTTGTCCACGGATCACACGAATTGACACGAATCGACCTTAGCCCGGCAAGACCTGAACCTCACACTCAAGTCTTCGGATGGTTCCATTGGTTTCCGGATCACCCCTAGCCCCCATCACACCGTTGCCTTTAAGTAATTCACATGGATCAAGGCACTTCCATCGAACTGTCCCCGCAGTCCGCAGTATTTCTCTGGTACCTTCAGGATTGCCTTTGGGACAGGCAAGGCCTTCCCTGCCTAAATCCGAGATTGGTTAATAAATTCGTGTCAATCGTTGTTATTCGTGGACAAACTCCTTCCTACCAACGCGAGAAGAGACATGTGGGGCATTCCATTTCGTGTCTTTTCGTGGTTTTAGTGGACAGTGTTTTTCGTGGACATTTTGGAATCCCGTTCGTGGACCTCGATTCATGGTTTTAGTGGACAGTGTTTTTCGTGGACATTTAGGAATCCCGTTCGTGGACCTCGAATTCGATATCCACACACCAGACGCCCGCCACCAACCCGGCTCGAAGTTCCCAACGCCCCGGAAAGCACTCCGCCAATCGAGACTTGACGTAGCGGGTCCCCAGCCCGTCCGTCCGGCTCGAATCGGCGTTGTCCACGCCTCTCAGCCGCGAACCGTCGTTGCACAACCGAAGCCGCACGCGCGCGCCCTCCCGCGAATGGCTCAACCGGAAGGATCCCCCCTCGCCTGGCCGAAACGCATGGGTCACCCCGTTTTCCACCAGCGTGTGAAAGATCATCGGCGGGATCCGGATCTCGGGAATCGGCTCCGGGTGTTCGAACGCGAAATCCACATCCTTGCGGAAGGCCATGACGGTGAGGTGCGCCTTGCACAAATCGATTTCCTCCGCGAGGTAAATGGTCTTGGCGTCCGCGATTCGGTTGACGATTTGGAATTCGCGCGAAAGCGCACGAATCATCACGACCGCACGATCGGGTGCCTCTTCGATGTAGGAAATCAGGGAAAGCAACGAGTTCATCAGAAAGTGGGGCTGGATGACCTTTTTCAGCAATTGGGTTTCCAAATGGGCCGAACGCAGCCGGGCGCGCTCGTGACGCCGCTCCTGTTCGGCAATGCGCCGCGTCATGCCGAACACGATGCAGAACACGAAAAGGATCATGGCGGCACTGTAGGCGAAAAACGCTTCGCCCCGCGAGAAGATCATGGCCGAGGCGGCGACAGCCACTCCCAGGAAAGAGCTGAACGAACCCGGCTCGCGCTGTTGCATGGCCTTGAGCACGAAGACCAACGGGAGCAGGTAGGCCCATCCGGGCGACAGGCCCGCCCACGGCACGAGCACCAGAAGATGAAGGGCGAACGTCCACGCCAACAACGCCCGCTTGTACGGTACCCGGTATTGGTAGAGAAAAAAGGCGCCGAGCAGGAATCCGGCGAGAGGGTGAAGGGTGCGCCCCAGCAGCAGCGCGTTTCTGGCCAACGGCCAGGGCAATCCATATTGGAGGAAGAGGGTCATCAACACTTCCGCGATGTAGGCCGCACAACAGGCCGCGAACAGCAAGTAGGCGCGATGACCGGGACCGGCCCAGAAAAGGGCCAGGCTCAACAGGGCGGACAACAGGAAGATCCCCAAATTGATCAGCCGAATGTAGAAGCTGTCGACCCAGAGCATCTCCCGAATGCCCGCGTAACCCAACGAAGCGACCGGAACCGCGGCCGGAATGGGTCGAAAATGGTTGGAAACCCGAATCGCCAACAGATGGATGCCCGGACCGCCCGCCTCGGCGGGAATCATCGCGTCGCCTCGATTCCGCCCCGGTTCCTCCGAATCCGGCGCGTCGCCCACCACGCCGTTGCGCAACACCAAGGCCCCGTCCCAATACACTTCGTAGGCCGAGACCAGGCCGGTGACATGAATCGAGAGGAAGTCGAAGGAGCGTGGTGTCCCCGATACGGCGACCTCGCGAACCAGCCAGTAGTGGGTGATCTCGGTCAGGGGTTCGCCGGCGATCACGATGGGAAGAGCTGCGACGTCTGCAGTCCCCTCCGCCAGCGCCACAGACCCTCGATCCGAGAAGCGCCAGGCATCGATGGACGTGAACTCGCTGTTGTCGAGATCATGTCGGTGGGGCACGAGCCCGGTGCCATCCCAAGCCGCGAGGAGCCACAACCAGACGAGCATTACAAACCTCGAATCATGTGTTTCAGCTCCTTGTACTTGGGCCTGCTCAGCGGAAGGCATTGGCCGTCCTTCAACACCAGTTGATAGGTGCCGCCACCAATGTGTTTGTGGGCGAAAACGTGGTCCAGATTGACGAGGATCGAACGATGCACCCGCAAGAAGCGCGGAGGAAGCAGTTGTTCCAGGCGGTCCATCGTTTTGCACAACAACTCTCGATGCCCGTTGTCGAGAACCACTTCCACGTAGATGCCGGCCGCCTTGAAGTACACGGCCTCTGCCACCGCGACGAGCTGGGTCTTGCCACGTTTGCGCAGGCTGATGAACTGAATACATTCGCTGGAGGGTCGCGGACGGCCGTCGTAGCGCTGAAAGGTCAGGGCCAGGCGCTCATCGTCGAAGGGTTTGCCCAGAAAATCCAACACCCCGTGAGCGAAAGCCTCGAAGGCACGCTCGGTATGGGCCGAAACCACCACGGTGTGAAAGGGATAGCCGGTCATGTGGGTGAGTAGTTCGAAACCGTCCTCACCGTTCAGGTTGAGATCCAAAAAGCACAGATCGACGGTGTGATGGGTCAGGAAACGCTCGGCCTGTTCCAGCGAATGGCAGGTTTCCAGGGACGCTATGCGTTGGCCCAAAAGCCTGCGACAGGCTTTGGCCAGGTATTTGGCGATCGGTGGCTCGTCTTCCACGATCAACAGTCGCAATGTTTCGTTCACCGAACCGCCTCCCTCAGGGCCCTCTCCATCAAACCGAATGCCGCGGCCGATCTCACAGGTGAACCTTGTCAACGGCAAGATTAGTGGTATGAACGGCAAACGCCGATGAAGCCGCGCCGCGTATCGATTACAGACCGTGGATCACTTCATTTTAAAGTCGAATCCACGGCCAAGGCCCACAAATTCGCAAAAGGGCCGAAACACTGATACGAGAAAAAGGAGTGAACATGAATCTCTCGAAACGGCGTGCGGCGTGGATCGGGTTGGCCTTGATCTTTACGGGATGGAGTTTCGCGACAGCCCCACCGACCCCGCCGGAAAACGAGCGCGTCATCAACGCGTACATCGATTACCTGAAAAAATTCGATTCACAAGGCATGCTGTCCCTGATGGACGAGGGAGTCGTTTACGAAGATCCCACCTACGGCACGGAGATCGTGGGCAAGGAAAGCGTCACCCAATTACTGAGCGGGATGGAAAAGGTCCTGAAACAGATGCACATCGTCGACCAGCATTTCTACATTTCCAACAGCGTGGGGGTATTCGTGGCCACCATCGCCGTAACCATGAACCTCTCGCCGGACGATCCCAAAGCCGAACCGGGCCTGCTTCATGCCACGATGGTTTTCGTGGTCCGCGCCAAGGACGGAAAAATCACGCGACACACGGACCTGGCAAATTACAAGAGTCTCGACGCCCAGGCGGAGATCGGTAAAAAACGGCGCACCAACTGAGGTGCGAGATGTAATGGCGGAGGATGGCACGCCCTCGCCGACACGAGCGCAGGGCCCGCGCCGGAGCCGGCCCCGTGGGAAACGTCCAGCATGCACTTCCCGCGGTACAGGCCGGCGGGCCCCTACCTCGAGAGAGCCGATCGGTTCAGGGGCTACCACTGAATACCACGACCAACTGCGGATACGCCGCGACTTGTGACGCCAGCAAGGCACGAAAATCGGCGTCGGCGCCTGCCTCGCGTTCGAGTACATGTCGCGAGAAACGTTGATCGAGATGCAAGCCGGTGCCGTCCGCGTCCAGCGTGAACCGATGGGCGCCGAAATCGTTTCGAAACGCGAGGTCCCGCGCATCGAAGTGGAGCGACACCCCGGGTTCGACGCGAATGCGTGCTTGCCACCGATAGTCCAGAGCCCATCGAACCCGAAACGCCAACTCGCGTTGGGAACTCAGGGGCACCGTTTCTTCCGGGGCGAACAGCGCCAGCTCGTGCAGGTCGAACACGGCTTGGTCACCGTTCAACAACGACCTGACTCGTAGCCGGTAATGGAGGCGCATGTCCCGACCCTGGTCATCGATCTGCCAGTCCAAGAGTGCAAAACCTTCGCATCGCCTTTGAAAGTGATCTCGTATTTGGCGATCGACCATGGCTCTGGGATGGGTTCGGTTCGCCAACCGAAGCCACTCGCCCACAGTCCCTCGACCCGAGATGCGGTGGTGCACTTCGATGGTGAAATCCGACTGAATCACCGCCGTCACCGTTTCCTCGAGCCCTTCCCTCTCCCCTGACCGGTTCGGGATCCGGGATTTGTGAAACTCCTTGTCCTCGGTTTCCAGCAACAGGTCCGCGCACGCATGGACAACGGTAAAACGTCCATGTCGCCCGACTGCCAATAGGGCGCCAAATAGTGGGTTCGCTGCGGGGATGCGAAGATCAGGCAGGGAAGGAACGCATCGAGCTCTCGCAGCGTGTTGGTGCTGCGCCCGTATTCCGACGGCAAGTAGAAGGCGGTTTGGGTCTCGATCCCCAAGGACTCCGCAAACGAACGAAGCAAACTGGTTTTCTGAAAGGGGTTGGCATACCGGTTGGCCAATACGGCGGTCGACTTGTCGTGGAATTGATTGCGCACCGCCTTGTCGTCGATCTCCTCGGCCACATACCGATACAGGATCGCGAGTTTCTCTTCGCGGCTGGAGGCTCCCTTCGTCAGACGTCGCGCCTGGCGCATGATGTCCAGGGAACCGACACGCCGGTAGCGATTCAGCTCTTTTTTCCGTTCGCGAAAACGCCTCGCCAGGTCGCGCTCGTCGCGTTCATCCGGCAAATGGTTCAACGAGTACGGAAGGGCGATCCACACCTTGGGAATCCGCTCGTAGACAGGCGGCGCAAATGGCTCCCAATGGATCGGGGGCACGTCTGCGCGGGCATAACGATAGACGATCTGGCCGCGTTCGGATGCCCGTTCCAGGCTCGCCCCTTCCACCCTCAAGTGCGGATCCAGTTCCTTGGGCGCCCGGAGGGTGAAGGTGAGTTGTTTGGTAGGCTCGGGGTTTTGAAGGAAGATGCGTTGGCTCATCGGTTCGGTGACCGGCCACTTGCGCACGATTCGGTATTCGAGGATACAACCGTCGCTGAGGCCTGGCACCACGGCAACCCGCTCGGGTTCGAACCCATACCAGTTCTTGCCCAGGTCGTCGCGCACGCGATGGATCTCCGGTTCAAAATGGCGCGTCCGACCATGGGGGTAAGACTATGGGGACAGTCACGCATAAGTATTTAAAATTCTTGATATTTATACCCATTGTCACCACTGTGGAAGCCTGTCGTCCGACATGTTCGAGTGGGGGCAAATTCGTGTCAATCGGTGTGATTCGTGGACAGTCACTTCCCGATTCCCTACAAACAGCCCTGATGATCTGGAGAACGAGGCCCAGAGTACCCTGTTCGTGTTCTTTCGTGTTCTTAGCGGACTTCTCGATGACCGTGGCGAATCCGAGCGAACACAAAAAAAGGCCGCGAGCGGTTTCCCGTTCGCGGCCCAAAGCCCAGGAGCTAAGCCAATTGCCTTCGGACGCTTCAGAAGGCAATCGACAGGGACATGGTAAGGACCGTATCCAGTTCGTCACTTTCGACTTCGATGGTGTCCACCTGGGTACCGGCTCCGTCGAACACAGACACCGGGATCAGGGAAGGGTTGTTGTCGTACTTCATCAACAAACCCGCTTTGAGGCCGATGTGACGGGTGAATTGGTTGACCACCGAGGTGTCCAACTGCATGCGTAAATCGTCGCTTTCGTCGTTGTTGGTGCTCGCTTGGAAATTCTGTGTGAATTGACCGCGCGGCTTGAACTTGATGAGCCAGTCGTAGGCCGCCCGGAAGCCGGAAAACCCATCGTCGTGCGCGGGATCTTCCACGACCGGATCTTCATCGGTATAACCGGCGGCAAGGGTCGCCTTGAAGACGCGATTCTCGGTCTTCACGAAATATCGGCCGAGACCCAGGTGTATGTCCACCCGATTGTCGATACCGGAGAAGCGATCGCGCTCCCAACCGGCGTGTACATCCCAAAACCAACTGCCGGTAATCTGCTGCTCCAGCGTCAGTTCGACATCGTATTTCTCTTCGAGGGTCTCGGTGTCGGAGTTTTCCTCCACGATCACCGAGCCGTCGTCCTGCAGCAGGCCGGTGAAGTTGTCCTCGGTGAGTTCCTTGCGGACGGCAAAGGCAGAGGCCTTGAACTGGGTTCGCGGCCATTGATAGGTGTACAGGTTCTTCAAGGACCAAGTCTCGGCCTCGGTGTTCCCACCGGACAAAACGACTGATAAATCAAGGGTATCCTTCCAAGGTTTTGGTTTTTCCTCGGGGGGACCGGCCTCTTGGGCCAGCGTGAACATAGATGTAAAGCCAAGGCACAGCAACAAGGCCAGTAACCGTGTCTTCAAAGAAATCCTCCAAATTGTCCGGGGGGGAAGGGCTTCATAGCAATCATCGGAACGACCCAAACAAGCTTTAGAAAAAGGGCAAAAAAAGAGAGCCCTCCAAAACCTGTCGATCGCCCGAAAAATCGCATTCCTTCCATACACCGGCAAGTGTTGCACGGGATCGACGGTCGCTCGAAAAGGACAATCGAGACAGGTATCGGGATCCCCGCCCCAACGAACCGTTCGAACGAGTTTCCGGACGGAACCATGGTCAAACGGTCGGGCGCAAGGTGCAGGTGATTGTAACCCGAATCACTGAAAACAATGGGAGTTATCCAGAACCCAAGGGCCTGGATGGGTTCGGATTCGGTGGTGGGTTCACGGGAGCGTGGGGTTCGAACTCACTCGTTACCCAGGTACGAATTCGGCTTGGGATCCTGCAGCCAGGCGGCCACATCCTTGCCCAGGGTCTTGGAGCACTTGTGCAGCATGGAACAGGTCCCCTTGAGCGCCGTGAACCCGGCCGCGGAGGTGCGTCTGCCGCGGAAGGAGCCGACGATCTTGCCGCCCTTGTCCAACAGGCGCCCCTGAAGTTCCAAATGCTTGGGGCCACTCCATCCGCCGCCACCGGCGCCGAACACGTCGACGATTTCGACTTCCAGCACGTGATACTTCCCGCTTTTGGGCTTTTCGCTGACCACGTTGGTGTAGACCCGACCGACGTTGCGTTTGATATCGTCGGCGACCCGCTCTTCGAGACGGCATTCGGTCTTGGTCTTGCCGCGAACGATCAGGTTCTTGGCGAAGAGCACCTTGTCCGGGACAACGAGGGTATCTACCTCGCCGGCCCACACGTAGGCGCCGAATCCGAGCACCAAACAGGCGACAAGACCGCGAACCATTCTGGATTGGGACATCATCATGGCAATTCTCCTTTTTTCCACAACCTGCTGAAACCACAACTCTCGATGGGGGCAATCACGGCCGAATCGATGCCGGCCGCGGCCCGCCCTCACTGCAGGAAGCCCATCAAGCCGACGTTGATGTCTCGCTCGAGGTTGTGAATCCAGTTGTTGAAATTCCGATGGATCATTTTAACGCCTTTTTTCTCTTTGTACCGGAGATTGGTACTGTCGACGTACTCGAACCGGATATCGGATTTGGAAAAAACGATCTTGATTTCTGCCGTGTGTTTGCGAATAAACAACTTGGCCTTGATCACTCCTGGCAGCGTGTCCTGTACTTTCCAGCCGCGGCCCACCAGGGCCTTCTTGATGGCTTTCTCCACGTCGAGTTGGGAGACGTTGGTACGGGCATCGACGTGAATGGTGGGTTGGTAGATCTCCTGAACCCGGCCCGCGAACGCGAAGGACGCGGAACCGAAGACCAGCAGAAGGATCAAGCCTTTGACGTGTTTCATGAATATAACTCCTTGGAATGAATCAGGATTAGATGGAGCGTGCACCACCGCAGCCATAGCGGAAGCGGGGTCGCAAATAATAGCGGATTTTCTCGGAAAAAAGAGTCAAAATTGCGTCAACTTGGTGTGGGTGGCCCTGGATGGGCGGAGGTTCTCCTATTTTTCCACCACAAAGGTCACCGAGAGCCCGAAGAAGCAAAACCGACACGACTCACCAAAGACATTCACGAACCAATGCCGCATAGAAAGCAACGAAATGACCCACACCCGCTTTCTACAACACAGAGTCGCCGCCCAGGCCGGGGGCCGGATTGCCGGACCACCGAGTTTCAGGTGGGTAACTAATCGAAGCGAATCGTTTGGGAGTTCCCGTATTTGTGAGAGGGGCGTCGTTGCAGTAAGTTGGCCCGCCGGGCCGACATTTTTCGACGAACTCCCCGCACATCCGCCTTCTTAGGTTTTTATCTTTATCTTCGAGCTTTACAGAGTTTGTTACATATAGAGAGCACGGGGACACACAGAGAACACAGAGAAAACCAACCTCAAGCCACCACAATTACCTTACTAACGTTAAACAAATCAAAATAACAACTCGAGACTAAAAAACTCAGCGCACCCTAAAACCGCCGACATGCAATAAAAAAATCGTCGCCATCCCCACACAACATAATCACGAAGCAAATCCCGATTTAATTCTCATATGTTCAATAACTGCACAGAGTCTACGCCAAAACAAAGCACTCCAAACCACTCTTTATTCCACGGGAAACTAAATCTCCTCCCCTGTCCTATCACGTGTTCGACAAAACAAAAACACCTCCGCGAACCCATAAACTGCACCGCACTCAGTAAAAAATTACCACGTTGCCAGGAAACAAAACGTCCTCAAAAAACTCCAAAAAAACCACGATAAAACTATGAAGATCCGATCCAGGCGGTACGGCTCTTCTCTCCAGAAACTCCGCGCCCTCGGTGGTAAAAAAATGCCCCGATCCCCCACCACCGCCACACCCCCTGGAACCCCCCACCTCCCCTACTCCACGCGGACCGCGAACACGCGCTTCCCGCCCATACGCGTCTCGAAACCCGTTACCTTGTGCCCCTCCTCCGTTCGGAACCGAACGCGGATGCGACGCTTGGCGTTGACAAAGACGCCCTTGCCGCGAGGACTCAGAGAAAAGGACCCACTCCGGTCCCTGGCGATCAAGCCGTTTTCGGTCGACGCCAGCGTGATCACCCTATCGGGCATGCGGTATCGCCCCGCGTAGGCGGCCAACTCCGCTTCGGTGAGGATCGTCGGTGTTCCCTCCACGGCCCAACGCGGTTCGGATTCCACCAACCGCGCGGCGGTCACCTTCTCCCCACGCATAAAAGCCAGAACCTTGTCGCGCGTGAGACGGCCGGCCAGCAGGCTTCCTTCGTGAGCCACGTTCTCCACGATCAGGTGCACGCCGTTGGGGAGCCCCCTCAGAACCTCTTCCCCATTGGAGACCGGGGTACGGCCGTCCAACGAACCGCTGATCATCAAAACCGGGACCTCCGATGCGACCGGCGTGCGGAAGTCCTCCGCCAAGGGGGTTACGCCCAAATGGGCTGCCACGACCTCGAAGGAACGGTTGGCCGCATCGCCCAGCAAAGCCGACTCGCGCTGGCGACCGATCAGGTTCAGGCGCTCGGGGCTGCTCCAAGAGGCGGCATCCATCGCCAATCCCATCGGATTCAACGGATGGCCCCGATGCAGGGCGGCCACCCGTTTGGCCACCGCGGAGAAGTCCCCATCGACCATGCGCTTGAAAAATAACGGAATCTTCGTCTGTGTCTTGGTTCGCTTCAACACCGAGGCGGTGACCAGTTGCAGATCGTGTTTGCTGATGGTGACCGTGCGCTTTCCGAGATTCGGAACCGCCACGTCCACCCGCACCGGTTCCTGTTCGAGCCGTGCCAGAACCGCCGGGATCGTACGACGCAAGGGCGGTAACGCCCACTCGGGATGAGCCGCGGTTTTGCGGTCGATTTCGTCGATCACCCGTTCCAGGTCCAGGGGTAATTTCAGGGTATGGTCCGGGCCTTCCACGCCGGCGATCACCATGCGCGCCAACGACGCCGGATGGCGTTTCAGGTAGGCCAGAGCCAGATGGCTCCCGTAACTCATGCCCCACAGCGCGATGCGCTCCACGCCGAGAACGCGGCGAAGCGCCTCCAGGTCGTCGGCACTCTCCTCCGTGTCGTAGGCGGCCAAGTCGACGCCTTGGTCCCGCCAGTACGCGGCACAACCGCCAACGATTTCCGCCAACCGGGCATCCCACATCTCTTGGGTCACCACCGCGTCCAAGGGAAACCACCAATCCGGTCCGCATGGTGGCAAGGGATTCGACAACCCGGTACCACGTTGATCGAGGGCGATCACGTCGCGATCCTCGAGCATCGGCAACACCAACCGATCCAGCGCCGCACGAATTTGGTTGATGCCCGAGGCGCCGGGCCCTCCCGAAAGATAGATCGCGGGCGGCAAGGGATCCTCGCGCTCGGACTTGAAATGCAGAAAGGCCAGTTGGATCTGGCGCCCACCCGGCTTGTTGCGATTTTCCGGAACGCGGAAGTAGCGCAACTCGGCCGGGACCGAAAGCCCGTTGGGGCTCTGGAGCGTGATGGGTCCCGCCTCGGGCAGCTCCGCATCGGAATCGGCCGCATACGCCGGGAACAGCCAAACGACGCAGACCAGCAGCGACGAGATCAACCGCAGCGGTGCCTTCCTCGCGGTGTCGTGGGTTCTTTGTGTTGAATACATGGTGAAACGCCTCCTTCATTCGCGACCTTGATCAACGAACCTTACGGGGCGCCGCCGCGGATCCGGATAGAAATTCCGGCAACGCCTCAAAATGCCGGTGAACGGCTCACGAGCGAAACAAGCGCCCACGTTTCACGGACTTATGCCGACAGACCGTCGCAGGCAGAACCAGGCGGGAATGATAGGATGAACCTGGCGTCCATAAAGAATCCTGGATCCCGCCGTATGCGCCGATTCGAGGTCTCCGTTTGAAATACCTTGTCCACAAGCGAATGCCGCCCATCCTCGCCGCGATGGTGTTGGGTGTATGGGGAGCCGGGTTTTGGCAGGCGGGCGCCCGTGAAGAGCCCGATTCCACCCCCATCCTCTTGCGCTCCGGCGATGATCTCGACTGGGCTCGACCGGATCTCGACACTTCGGGGTGGCTGCATTGGCGGGACTGGTTCGCCGCCAATCCAAAATACAAGGGCAACCTCTGGCTTCGCCGTGAAATCGTCATACCGCCCGCACGGCCTGGCCGAAGCCGAGCCGGCTTGCTGGTCGCCGTGGCCACCAGCGAGATCTACCTCGACGGCCGCCTGATATACAGTAATGGTAAGGTCGGCAGTTCACCCGAAACCGAGCGGGCCGGCTACCTCGTCTCTTTCTTCGCCATCCCCGATGACCTCGAAAAACGTGAAAGCCATCAACTGGCCGTTCGGTTCTCGAACCACCACGGCCGCCATCCCTTTCAGGTGCTCCAGTTGCGCTTCGGCCCACTCAATCGGCTGGTCCACGGCTCGCGCTTGGCCCTGCTACCGATCGCCATGCTCAGCGGGTTCCTGGTGGTCGGCGGATATTTCCTGGTGCTTTTCGTCTTCAGTCACCGAGAGCCCGCCGTCCTGTTGTTCGCCGTCCTGTGCCTCTGCGTCGGCATCCTGTTCGCCTTGGAATACCTCCGCATGCTGAGCTACCGCTACCCGTGGCATGCCGATCGCCTGCTGCTGATCAACCTGGTAACGGCCGCGATTTCCCTGTTGCTGCCTCTTTTCTTCATTTTCCGCCACCAGGTCTCACCCCGTTTTTGGATGCTGAGCTGGCTGCTGGTGCCCATAGGCATCCTGATTTGGGGCGACAGCCCGGACGGCATCTCCTACGGCATCTTCTTCGGCGGACTTCTCGCGACACTGGCCCCCCTCGGCCGCGCGGTGCAACGGGGCAGGCCCCACGCGCGCCTGGGCCTGCTAGGCACGGCAACCGCCTTCACCAGCCTGATCTGGTCCGGCATGGCGTTCATGGAGTCCATTTTTTTCTACTGTTTCCTGTTTCTCATTTTCCTGACCCTGATCTCGATCAGCCTCCAGGTCCAGGAGCTGCGTCGCCGCCACAGCCAGGCACGGCTCAACTCGGCGCGACTCGAGGTGGAGTTGCTGAAGAAACACATCCAGCCTCATTTCATGATGAACACCCTCACGGCCGCATTGGAATGGATGGAGCGCGATCCCGCGGCGGGTGTGCGTTTCATCGAAGCACTGGGGGAGGAAATGCGCACCCTCATGCGGATTTCGGGTCGCACGCTGATCCCGCTGGCGGAAGAAGTCGAACTGTGCAGATCCCTTCTCCGGGTCCTTTCGTTCCGCACCCGCGGCGATTACGAACTGGTCGTGGACCCGGACGCAGACCTGTCGGTGCTGGTCTCGCCGGCTGTGTTCCACACCTTGATCGAGAACGGATTGACCCACGCACCAGACCAAGGTCCCATTCGTTTCCAACTGACCCATCGGCGCGAGGGAGCCAGGGATTGCTTCACCTTTCTGGCACCCGGTGACACGGAGACCGGGGAGCGAATGCCGGATCAGCGCGGGACGGGCACGGGCACGCGATACATCGAGGCGCGTCTCGAGGAAGGGTTCGGCTCCGATTGGTCGTTCGAGGCGGAACCGACGCCGGAAGGATGGATCACGCGCATCGCGACCGGCAAGCCCCAAAAGGAACCTGGCAAAGCCATGGAACCGGAGTTCCCCTTTGGATCGACGAAGCATACCTAAAAACGTGTCCACGAACCACACGGATTTACACGAATCAAAATGCAGATACATGAGGGATACGACATGCCAACGTATCGATCAGATAACTTACAAGACGTCTTTCATAGTTGGATGCGTCCTTTTAACGATCTCGGAAACGTTCACACGTCATGCGACCATCCCCTGACCGCTCCATCAAATAGATCGAAAAAGCACAACATCAATACTATATACCGTCATCAAGACTTTCGTGATGGCCCCGTGAATCGTGAACACTTTCTAAAAACGAAGAGGCATCTTTCCGATAATGGTTCTCTCACAGGTTTTCGAAGGACTCGTCGGTGAAAGGAGACGCCATGCACGTCTTGATTGTCGAGGACGAAACCATGATCGCCGCCCGCCTGGAGCGCCTGCTTCTCGACATCGCCGGCAACACCATGACTTCCCTGCGCATCGCACCCAACCTGGCCGAAGCCGAATCCCTGATCCAACGGCAACGCCCCGATTTGCTGTTTCTCGACCTGAACCTCAAGGGTCGGGACGGTTTCGAGCTCCTGCGGAAGGCCGCGGCCGGTGCCTTTCACACGGTAGTGGTTTCGGCGCACACCGAACGGGCCCTGGAAGCCTTCGAATACGGCGTGCTGGATTTCGTCGCCAAACCCTTCGGACGCGAGCGATTGGAGCGAGCCGTGCAACGCTTCCGGGAAACCGGCAGCCGCGCGGAACACGCCACCCGCTTTATTGCGATCAAAAAGGCCGGCGGCGTCTCGCTGGTTCCGCTAACCGAGGTGGCCTACATTCGCGGCGCCGACAATTACGCCGAACTGGTCTTGCGGGACGGCACCACACATCTGCACCACAAGAGCCTGGACCGTTTGCTGAAACTCCTGCCGGCTCATTGGCAACGCATCCACAAATCCTACCTGGCCAATCTGGACGAGGCCAGATCGTGGCATCGCTCGGAGGGCAGCAAGTACGAAGTCGAACTGGTCGACGGAACCCGTTTGCCGGTGGGGCGCACTCGCTACAAGGCCTTACGGGCGACCTGGCTCTGAGAGGGAGTTCACGGTACCACAGCCACCGCGGACGCGTGTGATCGAGGTTGAGGTTTATTATATTTTTCACCACAGAGGACACTGAGTTTCCGGAGTTTTATAGTATATTTCACTTCATCGTTATAAAGCCTTCAAATCATCAAAAAAATTGCCACAAAGAGTAAAAATACATTTCCAAATCGATAATATAAATCAAACACGTTACATAGCTTTAGATCCAGAAAATATCCTGAGTTTTACGGTTGTTTCTTTCGGATAAAAAGCATACTGTTTTCTCGGGGTTCTCTGTGCACTCTTATGTAACAAACTCTGTAAAGCTCGAAGATAAAGATAAAAACCTAAAAAGGCGGATGTGCGGGGAGTTCGTCAAAAAATGTCGGCCCGGCGGGCCAACTTACTGCAACGACGCCCCTCTCACAAATGCGGGAACTCCCAAACGATTCGCTTCGATTAGTTACCCACCTGAAACCCGGTGGTCCGGCAATCCGGCCCCCGGCCTGGGCGGCGACTCTGTGGTAAAAAAAGAAGCCCAATTAGAAAACCAATCACACCTTATCGAAATAGTTCCAAGCAGAACAATCGGCGATGGCTCAACGCCACTTGCGCAGGATGATCGAGGTATTCACCCCACCAAACGCGAAATTGTTGGTCATCACTTGGCGCAATTCGGTTTCGCGAACCTCGCGCAGGTAATCCAGCTCGGCACATTCGGGGTCCACCCGGTCCAGGTTGAGGTTGGGCGCCAACCAGTTCTCGTTCAACATGTGGATCCCCATCCAGGCCTCCAAGGCCCCACAAGCCCCGAGCGTGTGTCCCATGTAACTCTTCAGCGAGCCGATCGGCATGGCCCGGTCGAATACCTTGCGGGTCGCCCGCGATTCGGCCACATCGCCGACCTCGGTGGCGGTACCGTGGGCGTTGACGAAGTCGATCTCCTCGCGATTCACGCCGGCATCGGCCAACGCCAGCTCCATCACCGCGCTCATGCCTTCGACCGACGGGTTCACGATGTGCAGGCCGTCGCAATTGGTACCCCAACCGGCGATTTCGGCGATGATCTCGGCACCGCGCGCCTCGGCGTGCTCCAGAGATTCGAGAATCAACGTGCCCGCACCCTCGCCCACCACCAGACCGTCGCGGTCGACATCGAACGGCCGCGGCGTCGTTTCGGGATCCTCGTTGCGGGTGGACGTGGCGTACATGATGTCGAACACGGCCGCCGCCAACAAATGCAGCTCCTCGGCACCGCCGGCGATCATGACGTCCTGACGACCGTACTTGATGGCCTCGTAAGCGTAGCCGATGCCCTGACTGCCGGAAGTACAGGCCGAACAGGTGGGGATCAGCCGTCCACGAACCCCGAAAAATTGGGCCAGGTTGGCAGCCACCGTGTGACTCATGAACTTGATGTACTGGGCGGCCGTGACACCGGCCAGCGTTTGGTTGACCGTAATTTGACGGGCGTAGAGTTCGATGGCCGGCGGCGAACCGGAAGTGGAACCGTAGGAGATCCCCGCACGGCCACTGCCCAACACGGGATGATCCAGCAATCCGGCGTCTTCCAGTGCCAGTTCGGTGGCCCGGGTCGCGAGCAAGGATACGCGACCCATGGTGCGCACCTTCTTGCGCGAGTAGTGGGACGGCCGATCGAAATCGGGGACGGCGGCGCCCAATCGCGTCTGGAGCCCGGCCACGTGGTCCCAGCCTTCCATCTTGCGAACCGCCGAGCGCTTGCCCCAAAGGTTTTCGCGCACTTCCGCCCAAGTTTTCCCCAGGGGACACAACCCACTCATCCCGGTAATCACGACCCGGTGCGTCATGTTTCAGCTCCTTTGCTTCGGGACCTCACCTTTTCGCCTCCGCCAGATAGCGCCATAAATCTTTCGGCTTGAAAATATTCACGTTGGCGACCTGTATCTGGCGATCGTCCCCATCGTCATACAGGGAACAGGCGAATTGCAACATCTCGGCCTCGCCCCACACCTGGTGCGCTTCGACCCGAAGCACGCGGCCCTCTTCGAAAAAGGGCTCGGCGGTTTCCAGCTTCGGCGAGCCGAGCAGGAAGCCGACCACGGGTTCGCGCCGCTCGAGATAGGCGGGGTAGCCCGCGTGGACCGCGATCGTCTGGGCCATCAACTCGATGCCCATGTGGGCGGGAACGCGACCGTCGTGAAAAAACGGCATGCCCGGATGAATCGTCGAGAGACAGACGGTGGTGTCTTCCTCGTGCCCGATCAGGCAGTCCAGCAGGATCATCGGTTCCCGGTGAGGTAACAGGTTTTCGATCGGAATTTCGGCCAGGGACCGGTTTATCTCCACCACCGAACACCTCCGAACTCGGTGTCCAGGTCGAGCTGGGCTTCATCGCCCAAATACCAGCGCAAGAACGAGAACACCTGCTCTTCGCCCTCTTCGGCGGCGGGTTCTCGACCCGCACCTTCTGGGGAAGGCGCCGCGTTTCGCACTCGGGTCAGGCCGATGCCGGAACCGGCGGGCGCAGGCGCCAGGATCATCGCCACCGAATGGGGAAACGGCGGTGGATGGAGAATGCGGTCGAAGGGCTCCGGCGTCTGTTCGTCGGCGATGACGAGCAGCACGGGCGTCTCGGGATAGCGCGTGGCCAGCATCACCGCTTCCAGGTAGGCACAGGTGAAGGTATCGCGATGGGCACTGACGGTCCGGGAGATGCCTTTGTTCTTGGTCACCAGGCCGAAATAGCCGGTTGGCGTGTGGTGAACCGAATTGGAAAACGCCGTGGGCGAAAGCGGCTCTCGGTCGAAAATATCGGACAGGAGATCGCGGAGTATCACGATCTCCCCGTTGCGGGAACCGTAGACCAGGTTCACCGCATCGGTCGCCAAGCCGGCATCGTCGCACACCGGCAGGGCCGTTTCCAACACCATGCGGGTGAGGTAGGTACAGCGGCGGCGCAGGCGGGAGGGCACCGCCGCACAAGGGGGCTTGGCCTCCACCGGTTCGTAGGCGCCATGGCCGAGCAACCAGGTGTGAAACGCCTCTCGATCCGGCAAGCCCGGGGCCCAGGCGCGCCAGGCGAGCACGCGAAGAGGTCGACCAATTCCGGCGGAACTGTTTTGCGAACCGGGATTCGGTTCGATCGGTGGGTTTTGGTTCAAAATAGGCGTCACCCGAAAAGAGAAATCGTTGCGATTTGCGGCGGTAAACAACGGAACGGCAAGGGCTTGGCGACGAAGCCAAGCGAAATCACGAAGGGGGTCGAGAAGGGCGGAACGTTGCGGCCCGGCTCAAGATCGCTCAATGATAACAGAACAATTATTGCCCCCAAAAGCAAAGGAGTTACTCATGAATCGCACCGGTCCGGAGCGCGAGAGACGCCCTCCGGCCGCCACCAGATTCATGGTCGGCAGGACTTCGTCCGCCTGGCCGTCCCAGACATGGGGCGGCAGTGGATAGTCCCCCGCCCTACCCCGCGTCAGGGCCAACCAGCAGAACCCCAACTCGGTGGCGCCGGCCACGCCCAGCCCATGGCCGACCAACGGCTTGGTGGAACTACAGGGAATGCCGTCGAAGACGCGCGTGACGGCCTTGGCCTCCATGGCGTCGTTGAGCGGGGTCCCGGTCCCGTGCAGGTTCAGGTAGTGGACCTCGTCCGGGGCCAGGTCGGCATCGGCCAGCGCACCGCGCATTGCCGCTTCGGCGCCCAGGCCATCGGGATGGGGCGCCGAAATGTGGTGGGCGTCGCAGCTCTCGCCGATGCCGCGCAGGTGAACCGCACCGTCGCGACGTTCGCGCGTCAGCACGAACATGGCCGCACCTTCACCGATGATGAGACCGGTGCGGTGACGACTCATGGGCAGGGTGTGCTCGCGGGTCAGGGACCCGAGCGCCTCGAACCCGTTGAGGGGAACGCTGCACAGCACGTCGACGCCACCGGTAATGACCGCGTCGCAAATGCCCATGTCCAGTAGTGACGCGGCGGAGGCGAAGACCTTGGCGCTGGAGGTACAGGCGGTCGAATGGGTGTAGGCGGGTCCGCGCGCGCCGGTCAGATCGGCGACCAATTTGGAGACACTGCCCATCTCGTGTTGGGTTTCGTAGGCGAATTGCGCGGGCAGCGCGCCGTGTTCGCGCCAATGGAAAAAGGCCTGCTCGCTGGCATCCAGGCCGGCGGTGCTGGAACCCATCACCACCGCCACGCGATCGGCACCGAACCGTCGGACGACGGCCTCGGCCTCCTCGGCGATTTGGCTGGTGGCGGCCAGGATGAGGCGATGGTTGCGGCAATCGTAGTGCTGCATCCGGGGCGGAAAACCGGGCAGCTCTTCGCGAACGCGCCCGATCAACACCCGTTCGCCCGTCGTTCGCAGAGGGTGTTCCTGGAGGCGACTCACATCGCCGGCAAACAATCGCGGTTCGATGGTTTCCAGGCGATCGCCCAGGACATTGACCATGCCCATGGCCGTCAAGGCGTAATGTCTCATGCTCGTTGCTGCTCCGTCTGATCGGGATCGTCCCAAAAGGGAAAGAAATTGAACCACTGGTAGGGATGGCGCAGGCACAGCGCTTCGAGCCGCGCGGCATAACTGCCGATGATTTCCTGCATGCGCAGCGCGCGCTCGCGCCGGGGTAGCCGAACCCGATCACTCAGTGGTTCCACGAATACGTGATAGCGTCGCCAACCGGTGCGGATCCCCGCGGTAAAGTATACCGGACACTCCAACAAACTCGCGAGTACCCAGGTGTTTTGCGGGAAGGCCGCCTCCTTTCCCAGGAAGGGGATCCAACAATAGCGCGCCTTACCGAACGGGGGCAGGCGATCCGCCAGGATCGCGACAATTTCGCCCGCTTCGATGAGATTCTTGAGTTCGAAAACCTTGTCGATGTCGGCCGAGTCCAGCTCGATCACGTTCAGGTTGGCCTGGGGCCCCACCGCATTGAGAATGGTGTTGAGCTTTTGGGCATGGGCGCGGTACATGACGACATTGATCCTGACGGACTTTTTCAGCGAGAGGGCCCGCGCCGCATCGAAGCTACCGAAGTGGGCTCCGACGAGGAGCATGCCCCGATCCTCGTCCCGTTCGCGCAAATGCTCCGAACCATGCCAGGTGAATTCGAAACGATCGATGCGGCCCTGCCAAAAGTACATGCGGTCCAGGACGTTCAGTCCGAAGGCCATGTGATGGCGGTAGGCGTGCCACCAGGAAAGGCGGCGCGGGGAGACCTCGAACCGCCGTTCCGCACCGGTTCGCTCGTCTCGACAGCGAAACACGCGGCGCAGGTAGGCCAAGGAGGCCCGCCGGCTTTGGCGGCCCGTCAGGAAAAAGTAGCCGATGACAAAGATCAACAGGAAGGCCGATAGGTGGTAGCCCAACAGGTTCAAGAGCCTGAACCCCACCTTGACCCAAAATTCGTTGCCTCGTTCCGCTTTGCTGGCCCACTCCGCTCGACTCATTTTTGCAGCCGCCGCCAAAGGAGCAGAGGTACCCGCGGCAGCATACCCAGCGTCAAACGGGTGTGCATCAGGGTGATGCGGATGTTGTCGGCCACCATTCGAAAACTGGAGAGACCGCCTTCCGGGTAGCTCACCACGCTGGCGAGGTTGCGAATGGGTACCCCTCGCCAGTAGAGCTTGACGGCGATTTCGGGATCGAAATCCATGCGGTTGCCGATCATCGAAAAACTGTCGAGCAACGCCACCGCCGGCGCCACGGGATAGACCCGAAAGCCGAACAGCGGGTCGCCGATATCGAGAGAAAGCGTTTCCAGCCAGACGAAAGCCTGTGACAACTTTCGACCGTGCAAGCGCGCTTTGGGTACATCGTCCCCAAAAATGGGTTTCCCCAGGATCAAGGCCTCGGGACACTCGCGACAGGCTTCCAAAAAGCGCGGAATGTCCGCGCTGCAATGTTGGCCGTCGGCGTCGATCTGCAGGGCGTGGGTGTAGCCCCGCTCGCCGGCGAGCCGCAGGCCGTGCTTCACGGCGAACCCCTTGCCGCCGTTCTTCGGAAGGTGGAGCACGGTCACTTCCGGCCGCCGCCCGTCCATCCGCTCCAGCTCGACACGGGTCGCCGCGTCGCTGCCGTCGTTGACCACGATGATCGGCAGACCGAAGTCCAGTACCTCGTCGACGACCGCCGCGATGGTGTCCTTGTTGTTGTAAATCGGAATCAGCAAACAGATCCTGGGCGGATCCGCGCTGCGCATCTGGTTCATGCCCGCACGACCGTGGTTGATCGAATGGGCGTCAGTTGCCCAGAGATTTGGCGGGATCCAGGTTGCGATGGACGAAGTCGACGATGTCCGCAACCGTCCGAATCGCCTTCATCTCTTCTTCTTTCAGCTTGATCCCCGTATGCGTACCCAGTTTGACCGCCAAATCGATGGCGTCCAACGAATCGAGGTCCAAATCGTGGTACAGGTGGGCGTCCGGTACGATGTCCCCGGGATCGAGTTCGAACGTCTCCACGAGAACGTGACGCACCTGTCCTAGAATTTCTTCGCGAGTGGCCATTAGGACGCCTCCCCTGTCGTGGCGAGTTTTTCCGAAACGAAGGCGGCAAGCGTTCCGACGTTGGTGAAATATTCCTTGTTTTCGTCAGGATCCTGGCTGAGCTTTATTTTATATGTCTTGGCAATGGCCATTCCAAGTTCCAGCGCATCAATAGAATCCAATCCCAAACCGGCATCCTCGAACAGAGGTTGATCGGTTTCGATATCGTCGGCCGTGACGTCTTCCAACATCAGGGTCTTCACGATCAATTCTTTGAGGTCGCGCTCAATATCAGCTCGAGCACTCATCCCCGCCCCTCCCGAATTTAATAATGGAATAAAAATGCGGCAGACAAGGGCCGCTTACCCGCTCAAAAAGTCGTCAAAAAGACATGAATTATAAGCGATTTACCGCTAGTCAAAGACTCGGGCTAGCCTAGCAGAACTGCCACACCCTTGCAATAAGAGAATCGGCGATCATTTGCCGGGCAGCGAAGCCATGAACACCGCGTATTCGTTCTCTTTCGAAAACGCGGTTTTCTTTGGTGATTCGTTGTAAATGCCATCGATTCTTCATCGACATCCCATTGTGAAAAACATCGTCGCTTCTGCCGTTTTGGTTGAATTGTCGACGGACCTCGTGGCGAATTCGAGAGGCGCCACGACAACCCATGGCGGACCTTGGATCGGTAAACCGATCGCGACCCGTTCCGACAGGGCTCGTGCTCTGCAGCCTGGGTACATACCCCATTGAAATGACCTTCGCCGCGACATCGACAATAGGTTGGAAGCCACGCCTCGACGAATTCAGCTCGAACTGGAAGCCACCGTCGGGTCCACATCCAGTTCACTTTCCGCTCCGTTTTCGCCGGACTGCCGCCGAATGCGGAAATCGCGCGCTTCGGCGCAGCGATGGGCGAGCAATTGGTCCAACTTGGCGGTCAAAGAAACCTGCTGAATGGCCTTGTACCCCTGGAGATGGGCACGGTAGTCGGGCAGGTGGTAGAGGAAGGCGCCGATGGCGTCGCTGTGAATCTCGCGCACGGCCTTGCCGTAGCTCAGTCGCTGTAGCAGGTAGGCGTTGATCTCCTGTTCGAACTGGCCGGCCATGGGCACCGCCAGAAAGGGTTTGTGCAGGTAGAGCGATTCGGTGATCAGGCTGAACCCGGCGGTCGCCATGACCGCTTTGCAGGCGGCCAGGTCGCGAGGAAACTCCGTCGCGCTGAAGGGTTTGTAGTGGAGCGGACCGTATTCGCCGGTCATGTCGCACCCGTAAATGACGAAGCGTTCGCGACGGAACTGTTTGAGTTTCTCGGTGAAGGATTCGAAGCCACGGGTGAGGTAGACGAGAATGAAATCCTCGGTGACGGGCTTCAGGTCGTAAAATTCTTCGCGCAAAATGGGTGGGAACAGGAAGGTTCGATCGTTGGTGGGTTTACCGTGATAGAAAGAGGTGACCAGGCAGACATCGGGTTTGGGTACCATGGCGCGAATGACCATTTCGGTGAGCCTGCGCTGCTTGGAAAGGTACTCGGGGCAAGGGTATTTCATGTACCGCATGGCGTGCTGGTTGTCGATGGTGATCAAGGGCAGGTCGTAACGGGAAGCCAGCCAGGCGGTCATGGGTTCGAAATCGGTGATCACGCAATCGGGTTCGAAACCGTCGTAGACTTCCTTCTGCAGGGTCTGCAGGCGCCGCCGACCGTGAGGCAGTTTTTTTAGATTCTCGATGACCGTCTTGCGTTTGGAAACCTCGTTGTCCTCCACGGAAATGTGCAGACCTTCGGTTTCAAAGCAATCGAATTCATCTTTCAACAGGGCATAACCGCGATCGTAGGTGACCACCTTGACCTTGTGCCCCCGCTCGAGAAGGTGGTGCAGGATAAACTTGGAACGAGTGGCATGTCCCGAGCCTTCACCGGAAACTCCGTAGACGACGTTCACCATGGCAAAACTCCTTGCTCCCACCGCCGCGAAACGCGGTTGGAAGGTATTGGTCGACACCGAAACCGGCGATGACCCGGGGGATCGGACGGGAGCGGGATAAGGTTGAGGGTCCGAAATCGCAATACCCAAGCGCGCTCACGACTGGGCGGATCGCGCCGCGGGGAAATGGGCGCCAGACGGGTTGACATGATGTGCAGAAGCGGTTCGCCATCATTCTAACATCCCGAACGGGTGGCTGCCAGCACGGGCGACGGGCCCGGCCTCCCGACCGGCCGAATCTCCGAATCCGGGCGGGGACGACCGGGGATCCTTGGTTTGTCGCGGCCCCTTCGCGGCTGGGGGCGATCTCAGGATTTGGCGTTTTCGAAAATGTAGATGCCCGATTCTTCCTGCGGGCTGTTCGCGCGGCGCACCCGTACGGCCTGGTCCCGCCGAGTCTCGAGGCGAACACCGACAAAATCGGCGTGGATCGGCAGCTCGCGGAAACCGCGATCGACAACCACCGCCAGGCGGACCACGCGGGGCCGGCCCTTGGCGAGCAGGGCGGTGAGGGCGGCGCGCACGGTTCGGCCGGTGAACAGGACGTCGTCCACGAGGACGATGTGTTTGTTTTTAAGTGCGAAAGGAATTTCGGTTTCGCGAGTGAGCGGATCGTGGTCGGTATCGATGACGTCATCGCGATAGAGGTGGATGTCGACATAGGCGACGGGTATCGTGATGCCCAGTTTTTCGCTCGCACGTGCGGCCAGGTAATCGGCCACGGCGGCGCCACCGGCGAGAATGCCGACAAAGGCCAGATCTTGGGTTTCGAAGGTATCCGCTAGGATTTGGTCGGTCAGGTCGTCGAGAATTTTCAAAAGACCGGGACGGTCGCAATAACATTCCTGAAGTTTCAACGTCATCGGTGACTTCTCCTGTGAGCGGATGCTGCCGACCAATCCGGCCGAGGGCTTGCCCACGACGGCGAACAGGGTACAATGGACCCATTCCATTCCGAGCTCATAGGCGCCCCGCCGCGCCGGAAATAACAGCAAAGCATTGGACGGCAACTGAGTTGGGCACATCATACGATGGCTGGACACCAAAAACAATAGGACCGCGCGGACGGGCGGGCGCCTGGTGGCGCCGTTTGACCGCGGGCTGGAACGGCTCGCACCGCACCATTCGCGACGCCCGAGCCCTGGCCCTGGCGCTGCCGTGGCTGGGCCTGATCTTCTACCTGTTCACCCGGCCGCCCCAACTTCCGGACCCCTTTCCCGACGCGGGCCAGGACCTCGCCCGACCAGCCTACAACCCCACCCTGGCCGCAAGTCTCGATCAGGGACTGCGCGACTTCTGGCAGAAGCCCGAGCAATTGCTGGACACCCTTTCCCCGCTGGAAAGCCTGACGGTCGCCGATATCGGCGCCGGCGAGGGTTATTTCACCTTGCGCCTGGCGGAACGCGTCGGCCCTGGCGGCCAGGTTCTCGCCACCGACATCCAGAAACCGCTGCTGGACGTGCTGGCGACCCGCATACCGGCCGCCTACCAGTCCCGCATTCGCCTGATCCACACCGACGAGCACCACATCGGCATCGAAGAGCCCGTCGATCTCATCCTCGTGGTACAGGTCCTCGGCGAAATCGAGGAACAGCTCCCGTTCCTCCAAAAATTGCGCGCCATCATGCACGATCGCTCGCGCCTGGTCATCATCGATTCCAAACACGTCACCGACCCCCACACCGGGTTCACCCGGCCCGCCAATCTCAATCGCCTGATGCGTCGGTTCCAGGATGCCGGGCTGCGGATCAGCCGGGAATACGCGCCCTATTTGTTCCATTTCCTGCCGAAACAATATTGTTTCGTGCTGGAGCTGGAGCCCGAGAAATCCGCCACGACCGGGCGAACCGAGCACCACGAGACCACCCAGTCCGTCGACGAACCCGATGCGCCGCGATCCCCGTGATCACCAATCGGTGTCCCGGCGGCGGCGATCCTTGATCTTGGGCGCCAGCCTGAGCTAAGATCCAAGGACAGGAACATTTCCCATATTTCCCGAACGACCTGAGACTGGTTTGGGAAATCCTGTCTATCTTTTTATGAAAGGGCGGAAGTAGGTGGTCGATTCCCTCAAACCCGAAACCAAAGAGGTCGATATCCAGGAACTCGAAGAACAGTTCAAGTCGTTCCTGTATGCCCACAACGGTAAAGTGACCAACGAGCGTTTGGCATTGCTGCGCGCCCTGTACGAAAACGACGGTCACTTTTCGGTGGACGAAATTTTGGACATCATGAAAAACCAGCGTGTCCGTGTTTCGCGTGCAACCGTATACCGCACCCTCGACCTCCTGGTACAAAGCGGGCTGGTCAAACGCCTCGCGCTCGAGGGCCAGGAAACCCGCTACGAAAGCGCCCTCACCCAAGGCCACCACGATCATATCGTGTGTGTGGACTGCCACAAAATCCTGGAATTCTTCAACCCCGAGTTGGAGCAGCTACAGGACACGATTCTGGAGCAACACAACTTCCAAATGGTGCGTCATGTCCATCAGCTCTACGGCCGTTGCATCGACGCCGATTGCCCGGGTAAGAAGGTCAAAAAACGCGGCTCCTGAGCAGGCTCGACGCCTCGCACGAGGCAAAATCGAGAAAGATTCACCGGTGCGTTCGCTCCCGTGAACATGGGGCCACTGCCGCAAGACAACGAGGGGAAGCGAATCCTTCAACCCAGTACGGATGCCCTTGGACCACTCAATCGTAAATAGATGAAAATTCCCATTCGGTTTCTCCCTGAAAGCCTTTAAAGTTACTAAAAGCCCGTTTCCAGGTAGCGCGCCCATGAATCAAACCAAGACGCCCTCCAATTCCCACGAGACGTCCTTGAGCGGTCAGAACGGCGGGGACGCGAACAAGCAGAATTTCCCCTACGAAGTGATTGGTGAGTTCGTCCGCGGCGGATGCTCCATCATCTACAAGATCAAGGGCCCCAAGGGCTCCGATCAAGAGGGCAAACAGTTCGTTCTCAAGACGATGGACATGTCGGACGAGGAGCCCCAGGGCCCTCAGCGGTTCTACATGGAGTATGAATTCCTGCGCGCCTATCCCCATTCGAACCTGATCGAGGTCAAGGAATTCTTTCCGGATTGGGAGGGTCAGCCCGCCTATGTCATGGAGTGGGTGGAAGGCGATACCTGGCAGAATTTCTGGAAAAAGCGTACCCTCTTCGATTCGCTGCCCAGTTTCCTGAATTTGTTCAAGCAGCTCTGTGACGTGTTGGACTTCGTCCACAAGCACCAGATCATTCACCGCGACCTGAAGCCCCAGAACATCCTGATCTCCCGCAAGGAAGTGCTCAAACTGATCGATTTCGGCATCATGAAGGTCGCGGACATGACGATGTACACCCATCGCAACACCTTCATGGGCAGCGCCTACTACGTGTCGCCGGAGGGCATCAGCGGTGAACAGGTGGCCCATACCGCCGACATTTTCGCGGTCGGCGTCATGCTCTACGACCTTTTCACGGGCATGAAACCCTTCAAGGGACCGACCCTCGGCGAAACCATCTACCAACGCCTGGTCAAAAAACCCCAGCCCCCCTCCCAAATCGCAGACACGCCCGAAGAGCTGGATCCCATCATTCTCAAGATGCTGAGCCGCGATCCGCGCCATCGCCAGCAATCCTGCGGCGAGATTTACCGCGACCTGGAACGGGTCCTGAGATCGTTCAGCCCCACCCAACAGGTAACCGAGCACCCCAAGATCGACGTCCTGACGCGCGGGCCGCTGTTGCACGGGAATTTCATCCAGAATCTCAAGGACATCTGGCTCAAGCACCGCATGCTCTACCTCAAGGGCGAACCGAGCAGCGGGAAGACGACCATCGTGGAGAACCTGTGCTCCGAGGTTTTCGGCGAATCGCCGGTGCGGTTGGAATGCCGCCAGGGCACCAACATTCTGGAATTCATGGAGATGATTCTCCAGCACATCAAAATTCCCCACGACAAGCCGCACCTGAATCCCTGGAAGGAAATCCTGGCCACGGCCCTGCCCCGGCTGCAGTGGCCCTCGCCCGGCCAATACCAGGAATTGAGTCACTCCACCATCCTGACGGCGTTCCTGCGCGTGTTCTTCGCCGTCGAAGAGGTGTGCGTCATCGCCGTGGAGCGGTTGCACGAGTGCAGCAGCAACCTGGCCCAGTTCATCGTGCAACTGGCCCAGTCCATCACTTCCAGCGCCAACAAGAACATCTACATGGTGCTCACCACCCAGAAGCACCAGACCGAGTTCAGCGCCATCGGCCCGCCGATCGCCGTGGAAGTCCCGGACGTGATCGCACTCTCCGATTACCTGGTCGCGCGGTTCGGCCCCTGTGCCAGCAGCGTGGAACTGACCACCCAGCTCCTGAAGACCGCCCATCAGAACGTCGGCCGTTTCATCGAAGTCGTCGACGAATTCCGCACCAGTGGCAAACTGGCCGTGCGCGACGGTGTGCTGGTGATGCAGCAGAGCCCCAACGAGTCGATCCTGCTCGGCACGCCGGACCCCAACGTCAGCACCATGCCGATGAACCTCAAGGAGTTCAATACCCGGCAACTGGAAGCGCTGCTCTGGGTGGCGCTCTGCCCCGACGGTATCGATCTCAACCTGCTGACCAAACTGACGGGTGCCAATTACGAGGAAATCAGCTCTACCATCGAAACGGCGGACAAGCTGAACTTCCTGGATTTCCAATCGAGCACCACCGAGGGCTTTCGCTGGAAGAACGAGAAGGTGCGGCATTACCTCACCTCTTCCCTGCCCCCCGACGAACGGGCGCGCAAGTACGGCCTGCTCGCGGAAACCATCGAAAACGAAACGCGCAACTACCTCACCCATTCACCGCCGTTGTGGTTCATGTTGTCGCGCCTCTACCAACAGGCGGAAAACGACACCAAGGCCAGCCAATACGCCCTGAACTACGCCCGCTATTGTTTTCAGAACGCGAACTACGAGCCCATTCGCAAGTACCTCAGCCTGTTCATCCCCTTGCCGCAGTTCCAGAACAACCTGGAGTTCTGGTCGATGCTGGCGCTGGCCTACAAGTCGACGGATTCACCGCAGGCACTGTACTTCGCCCGCAAGGCGCTCAAGATCAATCGCAACGTGCACACCCTTTCGCTCGCGGCCATTCTGGAATTCCAGTGCGGCAACCACGGCGAGGCGCACGGCTTCATTCACCAGGTTTTCGCGCAGCCCAATTTCCGCGACCTTTCGATCCACTACGCCTCCCTGCTGCAACCGATCCTGATGGCCTTCAACGAGTACGAGAAGAGCCAGGTCCTGTTCACCCTGCTCTACGAGAAGTTGAAATCTCGCCAGGACCCCTTTGCCACCAACACCCTGGTCACCGCCAAGATTCGCCTGCTGCAGCCGTATCCCGCCAAGCTGGTGCACGCCGTCGGCAAGGTTCAGGGCGACCTGCTGCCCCAAACCCAGCGTCGCCTGCACCAGTGGTGCAGCCTGGCCCACCAGGAGCTGTTCGAATACGACCTGGCGCTCGACAACCTGCACGCCCGCGAACTCGAAGCGGACGGAGATCTGCACTATTACCGCAACCTGATGTTCCTGTACCTGAACTTCCGCAAGTTCGTCGAAGTCAAGAAGCTGGTTTCCAATTTCAGCCATACCTGCGAGAAGTATCCCCGCCTGAAGCAGCTCGAACCCCTGTTCCAGCTCTCCACCGAAATCGTGGTGCGCGACCCCAACACCTTCGATTTCACCCATCTGTGCATCAGTCTGCAGGACGCCAAGTTGGACCTGTCCTCCTGGCTGGCCCTGATCATCTCCACCTTGGATTTCAACCTGGTCTCGGGCGAATTGGTGGAGCAGGTATTGAGTCAATTGGAAGCCGCGGCCATTCCCTGGGCCCAGCACCAGATTCCCCGATTCCGGGTCATGGCGGCCATCAAGACCAAGCGCTACAACGCCTTGGAGCGGCTGTGGGAAAAGGCCCTCCAACGCCTGCAGGATTTCAATCTGGTCATGGAGCGCGTTCGCCTGGTCGCACTGTACCAGTACATGCAGAACAACCACATCCCGCTGCCGAAACAAACGATCATGCTGCCTCACGCCATCATGGAACGTCCCGAAACCGCCCACTTCCTCAGAGGCGAATGAGGCGGATCGGGGCCGGCACGCGGCTCAGGTACTTCGAATCACGAGTACGCCGCCGATCAGCAGCAAGGCGCCGAAAATCCGTTGGGGACTGATGGGCACCGGCGGAAAGCCGATGAGCCCGTAGTGGTCGATGACCAGCGAGGCGATCATCTGGCCCGCGACGACGAACACGATCAGGGCCGCGGCACCCGTGCGCTGAACCGCCAGAATGATGAGCAGGACGTACAGCGCCCCGACCGCACCGCCGGTCCAGATCCACCAGGGCTCGCCCCGCAACGAGGATAGCTTGGGCAACTGACCGCCGAACATCGGAAAGACGGCCAAAAGAAAAATGGTTCCAATCACGAAGGACGCGGTTGCGGCCAACAGGGGGTTGCCCGTTTTTCGCGCCAAAGTTCCGTTGATGCCGGCCTGTATGGGGATCAGGGCTCCGGTCAACAAAACCATCAACGAAATTTTCCAATGCATGGGCAACCTTCCTCGGCGTGATTTGACGGCATGACGCTTCCTGGGCGAGGCGTCATCGCCAGCCAAGCCTAGCAGGGTCTTGGCGTTGTGGAAAGCCGTTCCAACTGGAAGCCACGAAGATGGGACCTAGTTTCGGATATTCCCGGCCAGGTGTTCCCGTCATCGGAAAACCAGAACGGAAAGTTGCCGAAAACTCAAATCCTCACTTTTTCAGAACGTGCGGGCGTCCTGTCGTCGCAGCGACGCGTCGATGCCAAGATTTCAGCAGGAACCCGGGAAGAGCTGAAGCCAGGAAGGAAAAACTGGGGATTCGAACTCTTTCGGGTCGCCGCCTAACCCCCCAGGTTCTCGACTTCGTCGCCATCCATGGCAGTGTCTACCGAGTCTTGGCGTTTCAAATCAAAACAGGGGTTTTGCCGAGCACACGAGAGCCTATCGGTGCCCCTGGCCTCAATGCCCCTTTGCATCTAGAGTCCGAACACCACACCCAAGCCGGAGAATAGGCCGAACCCACGATCAGCGGCATCTTTCTGGTTTCCTCGTTTCCTGGTTTCTTGTTTTAATTCAAGACCTTGCACCAAGTTCCGGCTTAAAGGACATTCGATCTTTCCCAGACACGGGAGGCCTGGAACGGCAGCGCACAATCCGGGGCAAGGAATCCAGGAGTTTTGCCTTCCCGATTGAACGGTGAAGACGGCAGCACCCAATTCGGGATTTCCTCAAACAGAGGTTTGGGATTCTTTCCCCCGAAATGTGAATAATCGCCACCTGTTTTCCGATCTATAGAGAAGATCCAAAAGCGATGCATGCATATCTCAACATCGAAAGTGGCCCAACCGTGTCTTGGTGTGGCGAAATTCAGGGTTTCGCACCCGATTGTCCGTTCCAATGAAATCGAGAAGAAGGTTCCGCGAACATGGCACCGCCGGAGGCTGCCTGGCGATGTGCCCCACCGGAAACCCTGATGTTTGAACCTAGAGAGAAGGGGGGATCCCATGCCAAAACCAACCGCGCCAAGCTCCAACGCGGCCGACACCGACCCACACGAAATCCGCGTGTTCACCAAGCAATTCCTCGCGCAAACCGCCGAGGTGGTGACACGCTGTTTCCTGAACCACGAGGCCATGACCGCGTCGCAGCGGGTCCCCGAACCCTTCTTTTTCCAATTCGTTTCGTCCCTACTCAGGCGTTCCCACGAGGATGGGTTGAGCATGATCGCCCTCGATCGCCACGACGGACACGTAGCCGCCGTCCTGATCAACGAGGACTGGGCCATCGGACCGCCCGAAATGGATTGGGACCCCGTCTTTCTCCCCATCATCACGCTACTGGACAAATTGGGGCAAACCTACAGCAAAGATCTCGACATGCGTCCCGGTTTCTATTTCCACCTTTTCATGTTGGCGGTGGACGCGCCGTTCAAAGGACGTCGCCTGGGCGATCGCCTGGTGGGCGAATCGCTCGAACTCGCTCGGTCGAAAGGGTTCAAAAAGGCGGTGGTCGAAGCGACCGGCGGGGCCTCCCAATACATATGTCGCAACCTTCACGGCTTCGAGGAACGCCACCGCATCAACTACAAAGAATTTCGCTATCGGGACAGTCCCATATTTTCGGGGATTCGCGGAGAGGAGTGCACCATATTGATGGACCGTACCCTTTAGGAAACTGCCGGCCCCATCAATGTTCGACATCGAGTCGCAGCCCGCGAAGCGAGGCCCGAGGACCGCACCAAAGAGGCGCCTCCCGGGCCCCGAAAAAGGCACATAACATCGAGACGGCATCAAAATCCATCTTTACTTTTCCCAAACCCGAAAAAAAGTGGGGAGCACGCCGAACGACGTAGACCAGGCGGCTCGACGGGCCTACTCCCGAAAACACCACCTCCACCTTAGTTACTTGAATCATTCGGGTTAAGAGACTATTTTCAAAAATTCGAACTCCATAGAGCGAGGTTCGAATCGAGATGGAATCGCATACTCGGAAGAAGGCCCCGCCGTGAAATGGCAAAGAGGGCGAAATTTGTCCTTTACACAGCCTTAACACATCACTAATATATCAACAAAACATCATTAGTGCTACATACATATCCGGCTTTTGCTCCGGTCCACGTCTATCTCTCGACCCTTAAGGAGCTTTTTCGTCATGATTGTCCTTCGCTCTCTCTCCCGCTTCAGCTTTAGAACACCTTCAGGCTCTCAACGCTCACCTTTTTCCGGCGCACACCGCTTTCACCGCGTCGGCCTTTTCCTGCTCCTCGTCCTCCTTGCACCGCTATGTTCCCCCGTCCTTTTCGCTCAAAAGGACTCTTCCGGAACACTGCGCGGCAAGGTGATCGACAACCAGGATGCGCCCCTGCCCGGCGCCACGATTTCCATTCGCCACGCGCTGAAGGGCATCACGCGCTCCACCAGCGCCCAGGCCAATGGCAGCTTCCTGTTCCGGGCGCTACCGATCGGCGCCTACGAAGTCCGCGTCACCATGGACGGCTTCGAAACGCTGGTCAAAGACCGCGTCGTCATCTCGCTGGGTAGTGCCGCCGTGCTCGAAGCGGTCCTGGTTCCACAAACCCTCGAACACAGCGAACAACTGGTCGTCACCGCCTCCACCATCAAATCCTTCGATTTGACGAACACCACTTCGGGCCTGGTCATCGACACCCGCAAAACCGAGGAACTCCCGGTTCGCACCAATCACAACGCCGTCGCGTTGCTCGCACCGAGCACGACGCAGGGCGATTCCGATTTCGGAAACGGAAACCTGGTTTCCTTCGGTGGCGCGTCGGTCGGTGAAAACGGGTATTACCTGAACGGTCTGAACATCACCGACATCCGCAAAGGTATCGGCGCCATCCGCTATCCCTGGGAAGCGGTCGACCAGGTTCAGGTCAAGACCGGCGGCACGCCCGCCGAGTTCGGCCGTCACATCGGCGGCGTCGTCAACATGGTCACCAAATCGGGCACCAACGAATTCCAGTTCGGCGTGCGCACTGTCTGGGATCCACGCGATTTGGCGGCACGCAATCCCACCACCTTCTGGCCCGACGCCGAGGGCAACGAACAGTTGATCATCAACAACAGCGAAGACACCGAAGAATGGCAGGACTACAACGTGTTCGCCAGCGGCCCGATCGTAAAGGACAAAGCCTTCTTCTACATCCTCGCCAACCCACGCCGCTACAAGGATTCCTGGGCGGACACCTCGACCTTCTACACTCGCGATCAGGAGGGCGACTTCTGGCTGGCCAAACTCGATTGGTACATCACGGAATCACACTCGATCGAGCTGTTGGGTTTCAACAACGAGCTGGAAACCACGCGGCAGTCGTTCGCCTACGACTTCGACAGCGGATCCGGCGACGCCCACGGAAACACCTATTTCAAAACGGGCGGCGACGTATGGACCGCCAAATACAACTGGCACGTGAACGATACCCTGAGTGTTTCGGCCATGTACGGCCAGGTCAACTACGTGAACAACCAAAGTCCCGACAGCCCCGAACTCGCGGCCTATTGGGACAGCCGTTCGGGAACCTGGGTCCGCCTGGGTGACTGGGTGGCAGCCAGTATCAACACCAAGGATGACCAGCGCACCAACTTCCGCGTGGACGTGGATTGGGTGGTGGGCAACCACGGCTTCCGCTTCGGTTACGACGACGAGGACCTCGACATCGAGGACCTGACCACCCCCACCGGAGACGGCTACTACGAGTACTATCGCGCCGAGGAAGACAATCCCTACGGGTTGGCACCCGGCACCGACTACGTGGATCGCCGCGTCTTCATTCGCGGTGGTAACACGGGCACCACGAGCAGCTCCATCTACATTCATGACACCTGGAGTATCAGCCCCTCGCTGACCCTGAACCTGGGGCTGCGCAACACCACCTTCAAGAACACCACCTCCGATGGCGCCACCTACGTCGACATCGACAACCAGATCGCCCCGCGCGTGGGCATCTCGTGGGATCCCCAGGGCGAGGGTCGCATGAAGCTGTACACCAGCTACGGCCGCTTCTTCATGCCCATTTCCCCCAATACCAACGTCCGCATGGCCAGTGGCGAGTTGGACGAACACTTCATTTCCTACCTGTTGGACGTCAACCCCGATGGAAGCCCGGTGCTGGGCGACCTCATTCAGCACGACATCGTCTCCAACGGTCAGGTTCCCGATTCCGACCGCCTGTTCAACGGCGAAGCCGGCCCCATGTATTCGGACGAATACGTGGTCGGTTACGAGCAACAGTTGGAGAGCGGATGGCGCGTGGGTGCCCGCGTGACCTATCGCGACTTGGTCCAGTCGATCGAGGACATCTCGATCAACTACGGCCTGAACGATTGGATCGCGGCCAACTACCCCGACGCACCGCTGGTGGGTGGTTGGTTCCCGCTGCTCACCAATCCCGGCAGTGACGTGAGCATTCCCTACGACGTGGACGGCGACGGTGTCAAAGAGGATGTGTTCATCTCGGCCGACGACCTCGGCTTTCCCGAATCGTCCCGCAAATACTATTCGCTGGAAATGTCGGCCGAGGGCCGCGTGGGCGACTCCCTACTGGTGTCGGGCTCCTACACCTGGGCCCACAGCTACGGCAACACCGAGGGCTTGCTGCGCTCCGACAACGATCAGTCCGACCCGGGCTGGACCACTTCCTTCGACTATCCCGAACTCATGGACCACGGATACGGCGATCTGCCCAACGATCGTAGACACCAGCTCAAACTGTACGGCTCCTACCGGCTCCCCGCCAATTTCACCCTGGGCTTCAACGGCTACGCCATGTCGGGCCGCCCGCTCAACAGTTTCGGGGTTCATCCCGGAACCGACTGCGAGGGCGATTGCTACGGCCGCATCTGGTATGGCGCGGTTTCGTTCTTCACCGACGGTGAGCCCGTGCCGCGCGGCTCGGCGGGGCGGACCCCCTGGGTCACCAACCTCGACCTCAACCTGGGTTACCGTTTGAATGTCGGTCGGGGCGCCATCAGCCTCAAAGCCGAAGTCTACAACGTGATGAACACCCAAAAGGCGACGCAGCTCGAAGAGTACGGTGAATTCGACAGCGGTGCCAACCAACCCTATTACGGTCAACCCACCGATTGGCAAAACCCCCGTTCGGTCCGTTTCTCCTTCCGCTACGAGTTCTAGTGGTGGAAAACGTTCCGACGGATGGAACCACTTCGTTGATGAATATCGCGGTCCATTGCACCGCAACGAGATAGGGAACACCGCACAGATGATTCCTCTGTGATGTTCCACTCCTGGAGCGATTTGGCCGGGCGGAGCCCTTTCCGTTCGGCCTTTTTTTCGTGCCCGGCCAGAAGCCGCGAGGTCGTCGTTGCCGGGTCGGTTCTCAGGGATGGGCGCGCATTCGCCGCCCGGCAGGTCCAGAACGCACCCTGGCCATGGCCGCCGTTTTCGAAGGGACACCCGTCAGCGATTCAGGTAGGCGTGAAACAGCGGTTTCAACTCTTCCAACGCCTGTTCGATGCTCATCGGGAGCAACTGGGAGAACATGTCCAGAATGATGACGGCGTTGACCGATGCGTCCTCGTTGGTAATCGAGCGCAACCGGCGACTGATGAAGGTGTTCACCACGTGGACGTTCTGGTAGATGTCGCGCAAACCCTGCAGATCGAAACTGGCATCGAGGCCTTCCAGCTTGCGAATGTACTGGCTGAGCAGGTACATCGAGGTCGCCCGGTAGATGGTCTCCTCTACGTTGGCGTGGGGCAGATGAAACCGCGCCATGGGTTTGAAGTAGCTGGTGTGGGGACACCCGCTGGTGGGGATGATCAGGCCCATCAGTGAACTCAACCCCTTTTGGATGGAGGTGTGAAACGAAATCTGCCGATCCTTGGCGCGGATTTCCACCTCGACCTTCTCGTAGGACCGCAAATTCACCGAACTCTCGATCAGTTCCACCAGGCTCACGGCCAGGGGGCAATGCGATTCCTTCTTCGTGCTCAAGGGACAGTGGGGACACTGGTGAAAGCCCAGCTCGGTCCAGTTCGGCGGCTTCTCGTGGGCGTCTTCCCGCAAATTGAAGCCGTCTTCGAGGTTCAGTTGGAAAACTTTGCGTTCGCCGTCGGGGAAATTGAAGATGTATTCGATGCGAAGATCATCGAGTTGTTCCGAGGACGATCGATCCGTAAGTCGCGTCACCGCCCGATGCCCTCCTCTCACCCGCAAAGCCAAACGAAGCAGGCCGCGGCTCGGGAATCGACCATGCCGGCGGCCGTCACGCAATTTCACTCGAACAGACGTGTTTTCTCAAGCATAAAACAAAGGCGATGACCCGCCAACTGAAAGTTGGGGTCGGGTGCGGGCGACTGCGATCGAATCGCCGAACAAAAGAAGGGGTTCTCACCAAAAGTGCGCGATTGGGGCGTTTGCAGTCGCACAAGACGGTGATGCGAAACGCCTTGGGGAAAGCGTAAGCGTACTCGGGACGGCGCGAAGGGCCTCTCGCTGCGGCAGGCTCATTTGGCGTTGCGACCCAGCCTATGGTGGGGGTGCGCCACCGTGAATCGCTCGATTTGGGTGCTCAGGCCGTTTTCAGGTTCTTTTCGATTACGAGTGTCTTTTCCATCAACATGATGCAGGGGTGCTCGGGCATGCCGGCAAAAATTTTCCGCCCCTCGTATTCGAAATCCTCGTAGGCGAGGCAATGCAACACTCGGAAACCCAATTTGTCACGCAGCAAGTGTTGGGAAATGGCACCGGTCGGCTCCGTGACCAGGTGGCGATATCCCATTCGCGCCACCATTTCGAAAAAGAGATGATTCATTTGAGGCGCGATGCCCCGATTGGTGTAGCGCCGTTCCACGGCCACCATGAACATGTGCACGCATTCGCCAGGTTCCGGCATCCGCTCTTCCTGATACACGCGGTGCAGCGTTTCCAGGCAGGCAAAGACGGGTCGCAGCTTGAGCGAATAACCGGTCACGTGTTCGGCGCGTGGCGGAATGGCGGCATCCTCGGAGACTCGTGCCCCGATGACGCGCGAGGTGCGCTGGTCTCGGGCCAGGATCGACAGGCCTTCTTCGGCGATTTTTTGATAATAGTTCCCCGTGAAGGAAAACATTTCCTCCTCGGTAATGCCCAAACGGGTCACGAGCGGCTCGTCGGAGGCAAACACACGGGCGACGCAACGAGCGGCTTCCTCCCAATTCGTGCGATCCACTTTTTCATATTGAATTCCATTTCGCCTGTAAAGAACCGTCATTCAGCCTCCTTGCCGACGAACTTGCCCGGTGAAAATCCCGGCAGAAACACCTCCGGCCATTCTTATAATTCACCAAAGATTCTACCATGACGTCCGTTGAGTGGCGCCTATCAATTGGCCCATGTCTGTTTTTTTCAGCGTATTGGGTCATTTTTGTGGAAATTCACGGCTTTGCGTATTTCCCTTTTTAGACTAGATCATAGGTAAATCACCATCTCTGACGGCCAATATAGACGCGGTAGCGAGATCTTGAAAGGCATCCCGTTCAGAAAATTCCAGCTACTCCGCAAGAATTCGCGGTGCACATGCCCGGTGACCCAGAAATTTTCGCACACTAGATACCCAATTGAAAAATGTCGAAGCCACGATCGCGGGATACCATCGCGCCTATGCGCCACACCAGCCCCGTGGTGGCTCGGCCCCATTCGGCCTGAAAGCGCCCGAACTCGGTCATTTTCCAGGGCGCCGGCGGCCATCGGGAAGGCGATCACGGTGGGCGACCGGCGGGCCCGAACGAAGCCTGCACGGGCGTTGGCCCCCTCTCTCCCCAAACGATCTGGCCCATTCTTTCATCTGCGGTTGAACTGGCACACCAGGGCTCAGTAAAATGCACAATATATTCTCGAAGAGTGCAACCACCGATGGACGAATCGAAACCGCCCATTTACAAGACTTATACTTTCCGATTGGCCATTGCCGGCTTTGGGCTCGGTCTCGTTTACGCCCTCATCTATTTTTTGCTGGACTCGCCCCCCGGCGGCGACGAGGTTCCCCACGGCAGTTTCTTTTCGAGCCTGACGGAACATCCTTCGCGGCTGCTCACTTTTTCGACCCCGATCTTCCTTGCCGGAATTGCCGTGTTGATCGGTCGCCACCTGGATTGGCGCGAAACCATGCTCGAGGAATTCCTCAAGAACGAAGCCCGATTGCGCGAGAACTACACCGTGTGCAAGAACAACCTGGAAGAATTGGCCGCCAAGCACACCCTGCTGGAACGCGACCAGGAAAAGAGCCGGCGCCTACTCAACGAACAGAGCCGCAATATCGACCAGCTCAACCAGGAACTGACCAAGGAGATTCGGCGCAGCAACAGCCAGCGCAATGCCCTGGCCCAAACCCAGGAGAAGTACCGCAACGCCGAGCGCGAGCTGTACCATCGCAGCCAGCAGTTCGAACGCATCAAGCGCGAAATGGAACACCAGATTCGCGAACGGGTCGAGATGGAAGAACGGCTGCTGGAGAGCCAAACCCGGCTGCAGTTGATCAACGGCCTCTCGATCGGATTGACCTCGGGCACCCCGGTGGATCAGGTCACGATCACGGCCGTGAAGCAGATCAAGAAGTTCTTCAAGGACTACCGGGTCTACTACGCCGAGGTCAAAGACACGACCCACTTGCGCCTGGTCCATGCCACCCCATCTTCCGATGCGGCCGATCACCACGTCAGCCTGATCGATCTGCGTCGAGCGCCCGAATACCACGAGGCCCTGATGAACGGCGACCCGGTGGTGGTCGAAGACATGACGGTCGACTCCCGTCTGCGACCCCTCATGGGCAAACTCGCGCCGCGCGGGACGGCGGGTATGTTGGAAGTGCCGGTCGTCTACAGCAATCGGTTGATCGGCGTGGTCGGGTTCTCCTCCGACGATCCGCGGATCTGGAGCGCCCACGAAATCGAGACACTGAGCGAGATCGCCCAATTCATGAGCCTGGCGTTCCGCGAATTCGAGCTGGAACTGCATCGCAATCAGGCTTCGGAAGAGCTGCTGCGCGCCAAAGAGGCCGCCGAGGCCGCCACCCAATCAAAGTCCGACTTCCTGGCCACGATGAGCCACGAAATCCGCACCCCGCTCAACGGAATCATCGGCATGACCAGCCTGTTGATGGAAACCGATCTGACCGAGGAACAAAACGAACTGGTGCGGGTGGTGCACACCTCGGGCGAGGTGCTTCTTTCGATCATCAACGACATCTTGGATTTCTCCAAGATCGAAGCGGGCAAGCTGGAGCTGGAAACCATCGAATTCGACCTGCGCGAGGTCATCGACAGCGTGGGCGAGATGTTGGTCGGCAAAGCGAAGGACAAGGACCTGGAACTGTGGACCTGGCTGCCGACCCACACGCCCTGCCTGTTGGAAGGCGATCCGGGCCGCCTGCGCCAGATCCTGATCAACTTGATGAACAACGCCATCAAATTCACCGGCGAAGGCGAAGTGGCCTCGCTCGTCTCGATCACCGAACAGGACGAGGGTCAGGTGACGTTGCGCTTCGAGGTGATCGACACCGGCATCGGCATCCCCGCCAACCGGATCGACACCCTGTTCGAATCGTTCACCCAGGTCGACGCCTCCACCACCCGCAAATACGGCGGGACCGGACTCGGCCTCACGATTTCCAAACGACTGGTCGAGGCGATGGGCGGTCAGATCGGGGTCACCAGCGACGAGGGCAAAGGTTCGACCTTCTACTTCACCCTGCCCTTCCGGTTCGAGATCGAGAAACAGCCGGACTGGCACGACAATGACCTGGAAGGCATGCACGTGCTGCTGGTGGAACACAATTCGGGCACTGCCGAGGTATTGGAGGACGGCCTGCGCGCCCTGGGCTGCCAACCGATTCTCGCCTCCAGTCTGGGCGACGCCATGAGCCTGCTGACGAGCGGCGATCCGAACATTCCCGATTCCTTCGACCTCCTCTTGGTGGACGACCACTGCCTGGGCGATAAAAAGGAACGGGGCGTCAAAGGTGCCCGCAGCCTGGCCCCCGACGTTCCCTTGGTCTGCATGGTCCCCCTCACCAAAAAGAAGAGTTTCGAACACCACAACATCGATGAAATCGTCACCAAACCGATCAGACTGTCGCAACTTCGCCTGAGCATTCGAACCGCGCTCGGGCTAGAGCAAGCCTTGGCGACCCAACCCTCCACCAGGACGGATCTTCCGGTCGCTCATCGCAAAGGGCGCGTCCTGCTGGTGGACGACCACTCGGTCAACCGCAAGCTGGGTGCGCTGCTGCTGGAAAAAGAGGGCTACCCCTTCGACTTCGCCACCAATGGCCACCAGGCGTTGGAAGAGATGGCGAAACGCACCTACGACCTGGTCCTGATGGACTGCCGCATGCCGAAGATGGACGGGTTCGAGGCCACCCGCGAGATTCGTCGCCTCGAAGGCGACGAACGCCACACGCCCATCATCGCCCTGACGGCGAGTGCCATGCAGGACGATCGGCGAGCCTGCCTGGAAGCGGGCATGGACGACTACCTCACCAAGCCGATCGATTTCGCGAAGCTCAGCGAAGTTCTGGACCGGTTCATGCCGGCCGAACCCAGCGACACCGACCCGGAAACCGAGGGCCGAACATCCCCCGATATGCCCATCGAACAAGAGGCCGACATGGAACCCAAGGACACGGACAAACACCAGGAAGAGGAAAAAATGATCGAGGAATCGATCGCCGAGTCGGATGCGGAGGAAGCGCGCAGTTCGGCGGACCACGAGGAGGAGGCGCCTTCGGAGAACGACCAGGTTTCCGGTTCTTCGGAATCCCGGGTGGAGCTGTGGCGCCTGCGCGAGGCGACCGGCAACGATCCCGACCTGATTCGCGAAATGACGGATCTCTATCTCTCGGAGGCCGATCGATTCCTGGGCCTGCTGGAACAATCGGTGAACGAAGGTGCCCCGAACAAAGTCCGGGAACACGCCCACGCCATCAAGGGCAGTGCGGCCAACATGGGTGCCAACCGGGTCCGGGATATCTCCTCCCAGTTGGAAAATCAGGCGGAGCAAGGCATTTTGGACGAGGCGTCCGAACTGTTCGAGGAACTCAAGCTCGAGGCCGAACGCGATCGCGCATTCCTCATGGAAGAAATGGCCAACCTCTAGACGCTCGGGGAGGTTTCCCGGGAATGGGTATTATTGTCCACGAATCACGCGGATAGACACGAATCAAAGCATTTCCCTGGAACTTGCCCCCGCAGCACCGCAGGACATTCACCACCACGGATTTCGCAGAGGATGGGGAGAACACAAGGAAAAATCAATATTTCCTACGTCGGCAAGCTTCTTTGGCGGCGGCGAACCTTGTCACGCCGATATTTTGAACCTAGAATGAAAACAAAATCGCCACTGACGGCTCTCGTCTTCACAAATTTGTCGTTTCAACGCAAAAAGGTTTCATAACCCGCTTGCAATGCTTTTCTTCGTCCTTTCTGGTGAGTCCTCATGTCCTTTCTCAAAGCGCACGTCCCTCACGATTGGGAGGAACCCTTCCAAATCGACCCGCGATTCTACCGCTTCGAAGTTCCCGAAATCGCCCCTCTGTCCCATTTCAGCCTGCCTTCGACGCAATGGAGCCCACCACACCGACAGCGAGGCGCCTCGACGACGCGCAACCACAGCCTGGACGCTCAGAAAGCCCAGGCACTCCAAAAGGCGTTGGAGATCCAACGAATGGAGATCCTGTTGTGCGAGGACCCCAGTTACGTGTTGCTCTACGCCCAGATGCTGAGTGAGCGGCTGGCCCTCAACCATCAGACGATACGGGACATGGCCCATCGTCAAGAGGAGACGCACCACATCGAGGCGATTCTGGTCTCCGAAGCGTTCCATACCCGATTGACGGGCCAGGCGCCACCCAACCACTTCGAGGGTAGCTTTCTCTGGTGGAGGCTCATGGAGACGCTGAAACGGCGCCACATTCCCGTCCCATGCATCACGGAACATCCCATCTCCCGGACGGGCGTGCTCCACGGGCAGGCCTTGCAACAGGCGCTCGTGGACCTGCGCCATGGGTTCTACCACTCCACGGTCGAATGAGCCTGGCGGCATGACGCATTCCGATCTTCGGCAAGTTCAGCCGGCGGCTGAACCTACCTGGCACGACGAATCTCTCGGCATTCGGGGACTCCGAGCAACGTTGTTTCAAAAAAGCCATACAGGAAATGCGCAAAGACGGATACGAGATACCTGAACGCGGGTGATCGCACGCAGCCGTAAAACGCGAGAGACGCGAGCCCAAAAGGATTCGCGTCCTCTCTAAAACGTTCGTGGCGTGAGCCTCTCTGCCCCTTACGGCATCAACGCCATGACTTTGCCCAACGACATGGCCGAAGAAAGCACGTGGATCAGGTACTGGTCGTCGAGCGGGTACACATCGAGCGTGACGGAAAGCGCCAGATCGTAGTCTTGAAAGTAGACCATGTTGGCGACCCCATAAACGAAGGCACCGTCGTGACCCACGGTCGCCTCGTCCGGTGCGCCATCGTCGTTGAGGGTGATGCCGAGCGCGTAGAAGGGTGAGTGCTTGCTGGGCGTCAGCATCCGCGCCAAGGTCTCCTCCCGCAGGAGTTCACCGCCCACCAGCGCACGAATGAACCGGTTGAGATCGGAGGGGGTCGAGACCATTCCCCCATCCGCAAAGCTGCTGCTCCCGTGGACCATGTTGTGGGTGTCGACGATTTCACCCAAACCCAGCAGGTTTTGAGGATCCCAGATGAACCCCCGGGCATGGGGTTGAACCGGTTCTTCGAAGCCGCGCAGGTAGGTCTGCGTCATGTCCAAAGGGTCGATGATGCGTGCACGCAATTGGGCCGCGAGCGGTTGCCCACCGACCTGCTCGAGAATCATGCCCAGCAACAGAAAGTTGGTGTTGGAGTAGCTGTATTGGGTGCCAGGCTCGAATACCGGCGGCTCAGCCAGCGCAAAGGCGAGCAGTTCGCGCGGATCCCACACATCCTCGAAATCACGTTCGAGAAGTGCACCTACATATGGTTGCGTACCGTATTCGGCGATGCCGCTCGAATGATTGAGCATCATCTCCACCGTGATCCGGTCGGCATGGGGCACTTCGGGGACCCAGGTATCCAAGGTCTGGTCCAGGCTGAGGCGTCCCTCTTCCACGTGCATCATGGCCAAGGTGGCGACGAAGGTTTTGGTGATGCTGCCAATCGAGCTCGCGTGCTCGGTGGTGAACGCCTCACCGGTGAACATATCCGCGAGACCGGCCGCGGCCGCCAATTCGGGCTGGCCGCCCCGGTGCACCGCCAATGCGGCTCCGCCGATGGGCGTGTCTCCCAAGACCGCCTTCCAATCCATTTCGATGGAGGCCTGTTTATCCGTGATCCGCCAAGGCTTCGCCGGCACCGCCACGATCTGCTTGGCTCCCTCGTGGAAGGTGAGCCCGAATCCCACGACGTCGCGTGAACTCTTGACCTCCAAACGGGCGTGGGCCGGTGGTGTCATTTCGTAGAGGTCCTCGATCATGGTGACCATGCGGCTACGCGGTGCCAAGGTCCGCACCCGCACCTGGCGTTGCTCGGTCGCCATGTCCACCATGACGAAAACCACGGTCGCGAAGCGGTCGTCGGGGTTCATCAATACGATGCCGCTCTCGCGATCCGCGTCGTGCGGCACGAATGAAAACAGCAGCCCCTGATCGGCCTGCGTCTCCATCGGCAGGCTGGTAGTGCCCCCCGTCGCCGTGTTGCCGAACACCACGACACCTTCGACACGGCCAGGTTCGGACACCACTTCCACCCAGCCGCGATCGACGGTCATCGAACCAAAATAGTCCTGCACATCGGCGACCTTGGATGCCGCCGCGCCCAGGCGAAAGGACGTTTCGCCCACCAGGTCGCCTTCGTCCGAATAGGCGCGAAGCCGCACATCCGTGTTCAGAAAGGTCGTGTTGGTCAAAACCAGTTGGGTTTGCCACAGGTTGTCGCGAAAGGTGAAATGAGGAAAATAGGCGCGATGGTCGGCAACGGCCGAACCACCCAGCCACAAGATCGCGAGTAGCATCAACTTGGAGCGGTCGTACAAATAAGACGTAAATCGATGGTAGATCATGGGGAAACTCCTTGGGTTCCGTGTGCAAATCACCCCGTCTTTCGGGAATGCCACCGGTAGAGGCAATTCGCAAACCACCATGTAAACATCTCGTTTATTTACCTTTACGATTCAAGCATTGCAAAATCACGTAAGGTTTGACTACCACACTGTCAGGTCTACCAAACACCGGTTACAGAGACCGGCGACCGCAGTGCCGACGCCCCTCGACCGGGACCGATCCACAGGCGGTCCCCTCGGAAGGACGCGGGCAGGAGGAGCAGCTCCACGGTTTTTGACGGATCACCGTGAAGCCGACCTCAACGAACCTGTTTCGACCATCGCGGGGCCCGAACCAGGAAGCTTCAGCGATCTTGGCTGAAGGCGCCGACGCCGAGGTCCCCCAGATCCGTTTTCCATCCTTGATGGTCGACTCTCGCGGCGTGATCCACACCGCTTGGTTTCCCCGTCAGGTAGCGTCGCCGTGCAACCTGATCACCAGCCCGACCGGCAGACAACACGACCCTCTTTGGAAGCGGAAACGACGGCACCTAGGCGAAAAAGAGGATGAGCAGGCCCACCACCGCCAAAAACGCGGTGACGCCAATCGGCAGGATCCCCAACATGGCTTGACGGTAGAAGAAACGCCGAGCCGAGAACTCCTCGACTTCGCCCATGCTGCGATTCAACCGCGCGAACGGCATATTGACGCGAACCCACACGCGATAGGGTCCCCTGGCGAAGAAATGGTTCAAACGGGGAATGAGGCGGTCCACCACCAAGGCGGCCGTCCACCGATTGATGCCGTTCAGGCTCCAATCGGTAAAGCGGTAGAACATCGGAACGATCCTGCGATAGAGCCAATCGGTGTCAATCGCGATGGTGTTGGTTCGCCGCAGCATGGGCAGCATCAGGAAGAAGACCAGACCGGAAAACATCAACAACTGGAACTGAGAAACCAGGTGCCCTGCGGTAAACACCTGATAAGGATCGGTTTGAAACACGTCCTGGTACGGCAGGATGGCGTACATGGGCTCGGGGTAGACGCCCAGGAAAATGCACAGGAAGGCCATCAGCGCCATGCCGATGCGCATGCACCAAGGCGGCTCGCCGATATCGGCCTTCTCGAGCGTCCAATCCTTGACCTTCGCGAAGAACACGAAGTACGGGAACTTGATGCCCGCGTGAAGGAACACACCCGCCGAGGCCACTTCCAGAACCAGCCAAGGCCAGAACAAGTGGGCCTGTTCGGCCGCGTGGATGGTCAACGACTTACTGGTGAATCCGCTGGTGCCCGGGACCGCCGAAATCGCCAGGGCCCCGATGGTGCCGAACACCATCGTCCACGGCATGTAACGGTAGAGCCCGCCCAAGTCGGTACATCGACTCTTGCCGGTCATGTAGAGCACGGCCCCCGCCGACATCCACAAAAGCGCCTTGTAGATGATGTGACAAAAAGCGTGGGCCACCGCGCCGTTGATCGCCCATTCGGAGCCGATGCCCGCGGCGACGACCATGAAGCCGACCTGGTTGACGATGCTGTAGGCCAGGATGCGCCGCATGTCGTTTTCCAGCAGCGCGTAGATGATGCCGTACATCGCCATGATACAGCCCAGCGGAATCAGGATCTCGTACCCCGGGAACCCGCGCAACAGCGTATACACCGCGGTTTTGGAAGTGTAGGCGCTCAAGATGACGCCGCCGGTCACGGTTGCCTCGGGATAGGCGTCGGGCAACCAGGCACTCAACGGCCAGGCCGCGGCATTGACCAGAAAGCCGACCAGGACCAGCCAGGAGCCCAGATGGGGGTCCTTGAACAATTCGGCGGAAAAGGTCAGGTCGCCGCCGTTCTTTTGGTAACAGATGCACAGCCCCATGACGAGCAGCAGGCCGCCGGCCACGTGAACCAGCACGTAGCGCAAGGCCGCCCCGTAGGCTTTTTTCGAGCCTTCGAGGCCGCGAAAGAGGATCAGGAAGGTGGAGAACACCGCCATCGCTTCCCAATAGAAATAAAGGGTGATCAGGTCCCCGGCGAACACGACGCCCAGGGAGCTGCCGATGTAGATCAGGGCCGCCGCGTGATGGGCCCAGCGCTTGACGTAAAAGGCGTAGATCAGGCCGATGGTGGCGTTGAGGGTGAAAATGTATCCGAACGCCTTGCTGAGGCGGTCGACCCGCACCAATTCCAACTGAAAATCGAGGAACGATATCGCGAACTCGTGCCCCAGAGGCACCTGCCAAACCCACACGAACGCGGCGGCCGGCAACACCACACACCACAGGTTGCGGAGCTGCTTCGGCATGAGCGGCAAAAGAAGGGCGCCGAAGATCAAAATGGCCGAGGGTGGCAGATTATGAAGGTTCATCATGATCGTAGTAATCCTCGTTTTTTTTCAGGAAGAGCCCCAATCCCTTGGCCAACAGGATCGAGCCGGCACAGGCCAGAAACCCCAATACCGCGTAGAACCCGAATCCCCAATCGACGGGAAAGTGTTCCCCGTGTCCGTGGTGACGGTCGACAAACAGCTCGGCGATCACGGGCAAGGCACAGGCCACCCCCAAGGCGATCCACAACTTGCGGATCAGCCCCGGATCGAATCCACCGTGTTTCGGCGCGGCAGGCGGGGTGGCCACGGTTTCTTGTTCGCGGGTTTCCTCGCTCATGATCCCTCCACCATCAGAGAAGCCAATTCAAAGACCAAATGCGGGAAGAAAAACAACAGAATCGAGCCGATCGCCGTCAACGTCAGCGGCACGAGGCAGAACATCGGCGCTTCCTGGACTTCGGTGCCGGCATCGAAGTGTTTGCCGGTCTTGAAAAAGGCGCGAAACACGATCGGCAGCAGATAGGCCCCGTTGAGCAGGGTGCTGACGACGTAGAACAGCATCAGCCACCATCGCCCGGAATCGGGTGCGCCGAGCAGCAGGTGCAATTTGCTGATCAATCCGCCCGTCGGCGGCAGGCCCATGACGCTCATGCTGCCGATCAGGAAACAGACCATGGTGATCGGCATGCGACGGCCGATGCCCACCATGTCGCTGATGTACTTTTTCTTGGTGGCGACGTAGATGGCACCGGCACAGAAGAAGAGCGTGATCTTGCCGAAGGCGTGCATGGCGATGTGGGCCATGCTGCCCTTGACGGCCAGGTCCGACAGCAGCGAGGCACCCAATATGATGTAGGAAAGCTGCCCGACGGTGGAAAACGCCAGGCGCCGCTTGAGGTTGTCCTGACTGAGGGCGATCAGTGAAGAGCAGATCACGGTGAACCCGGCGATGAAACTGACCACCAGGCCCAGATCGAGCTGCTCGAGGAAATCCAGGCCGAAGACGCCGGTCACGACACGCAGGATGCAGAACACCCCGACCTTGACCACGGCCACGGCATGGAGCAATGCGCTGACCGGGGTCGGCGCGACCATCGCGCCCGGCAACCATCCGTGGAACGGCATGACACCGGCTTTGGCGAAGCCGAACACGAACATCAACAGCAACACGAGCGCCTCGGTCGGTGTGACCTTGCCCGCCAGAAAGCCGCCCGCGGCGAACGTCATATCGCCCGATTTGAGGTAACAAAACAGCATGGCCGGCAAAACCAGGCCCACCGAGGTCGCCAACAGGTAGGTCAGGTACCGGCGACCACCACCGCGCGCTTCGGCATCCTGGTGATGGGTCACCAAGGGGTAGGTCGACATCGACAGCAGTTCGTAGAACACGTACAGCGTGAGTAGGTTACCCGCGAATGCCACGCCCAGCGTGGCGCTCAGGGAAAAGGCGAAAAAGACGTAGAATCGGGTTTGGGCGTGCTCCTTCAAGGGGCGCATGTACCCGATGGCATAGGCGCTGGTCAAGATCCACAGGGATGAGGCCACGAGAGCGAACAGCATGCTCATGCCGTCGACCCGGAACTGGACCGGCAGGCCGGCGACCGGTTCGAAGAGCGTGTATTCGAGCACCTTGCCCTCAAGCACCGGCGGCAGCATTTTCATCACGAACCACAGCTTGAGGAAGCCTGCCGCGAAGGTCACGGCCTCGCGCATGTTGGGATTCCGGCCGGCCAAGATAAGGGGAATCGGCGCCAAGGCGCTGGCCAACACCGCGTACAACGGCAACTGGGAGGTCATCACGAGGGTGTCCATGGCGATCAACACCCCTTTCCGTGGGCGCTGGCGCACCTGGCCGGCCGCCGATCACAATCGGTGGGCATCGCCGCCGACCAACCCTCGGCCAGTCGGGTTACGTTCATCGTATCTAACGCATACATAGTGGTTTGCCGACAAGTCATCACTGGAACCCCACGCTGTTGACATACCGAGAAATGAAATCGATCACGACCCCCGAGTAAACCCCCAACAGGACCAAACCCAAACTGGCGGCCCACAATGGAGCCAGCATGGTGAGCGGCGCCTCGTCGACGCCTTTCCGCTCCACGAAGTTGAGCGCGTTCTTGCCTTGCCGGCCCGGTTCGTAGGGGAGCTCGGGTTTTTCGAAGTAGGCGCGTTCGAGAATTCGGAAAAACAACACCGCGTTGACCATGCTGCTGGTCAGAAGCCCGACCACGAAGCCCCAATGACCGGCCTCGATGCCGCCGGAAATCAGGTACCACTTGCTGAAGAACCCGCAGGTGGGTGGAATGCCGATCATCGAGAGGGCGGCGATGGCAAAGGCACCCATGGTGAACGGCATCTTGCCGAACAGCCCCTTGGTGGCGACGATGTTGTAGGATTTGCGCTTGTAGTAGATGGCGCCCGCGGCAAGGAACAGCGCCAGGGTCATCAGGCCGTCGGCCAGGATGTGGAAGATCGCGCCGGTCAGTCCCGTCGCGTTGGCCAGCCAGGCCCCGCCGACCATGTAACCCACCTCGGCGATCACCAGGTAGGCGAGCATCATTTTCAATTTGTTCTTGGCCAAGGCGTAGAAACTGCCGACCATCATGGCGATCACCGCCAACCACACCACCAGATCCGAACGGGGCCCGACGCCGAACACGAACTCGGGATTGAAGACCGAGAACATGATGCGAATCATGACGTAGATCGAGACCTTGGTCATCAATGGCGCGACGAGGCACGAAGTGGTCGAGGGGGCGAAGGTGTAGGCGTTGGGCAGCCAGCGGTGAAGCGGGACGAAGGCCATCTTGATCCAGACCCCGATCAGGATGAACAGAAACCCGATGCGCACACTGTTGGAACTGTACAGCCCGTGTTCCTGGAGGATTCGGGCGATGTCGGTCATGTTGAGCGAGCCGGTCTTGATGTACAGGTAACCGACGCCGAGCAGGTAGAAGGAAGCGCCGATGGTGCCCATGATGATGTAGTTGAAACAGGAGAAGGCGGCGCGTCCGCGGCCCATGGCGATGAGCGCGTAACTGGAGAGCGAACTGATTTCCAGAAAGACGTAGAGGTTGAAGGCATCGCCGGTCATGCTGATGCCCAACACGCCCACCGTCAACAGGAGGAACAGGGTGTAGAAGTGCCCTTCCTTGCCCGCCGTTTCCGAAGCCACCGTTTGGCGTGAATAGATCGCCACGAGCAGGGCGACCACGACCACCATCAGGGCGATGGCGGCGTTGAGGGCGTCGAGCCTGAACTCGATGCCGAACGGCGGTTCCCAGCCCCCCATGCGATATCGGATGACGCCGCCTTCGGTGCGGAGAACCTGGATCAGGGTGCCGAGCCCGGCATAGGCCGAACCGGCGGTGAACAGGACCGTCAGCGGATAGCACCAGCGTCGCTGGATCAATCCGGCCAGGCTGACCGCGAAGGCGCCCAGAAACGGGCAGAGAATCATGAGAATCGGCGCTTGCTGCACGATATCCATTACAATTTGATCCGTTTCAAGACCTCGTCCTCCTCGATGGAGCCGTATTGGTCGTGGATTTTTTGAACGACGGCCATCGCCACGCCCAAGGTGGCGACGCCGACCACGATCGCGGTCAGCATCAACACATGGGGTAGCGGGTTGACATAGGCGTCGGGGTCGAGGGAGCCGGCCGCGTGGGCCGCCGTTTCGACCGCATGGCCGACGGCTTCCGCCGCCTCGCCGTGGTCGCCCCCATCACCGTGGTGATCGATGATCGGGATGGTGGCCCCTTGCTTGGCGCCGATCGACACGTAGAACAGCATGATCGCCGTCTGGAAAATGGTCATGCCGATCAGCTTCTTGATGTAGTTGTTCTTGGCGATCATGGCATAGAGGCCGATCATCATGAGAACGATGTAGACCCAGTAGTTGAACTTGGCGATGATCAGGTCAAGCATGATCACAGTCCTTTCTTCAGGTCGCCGTGGGAGGAAAGGTTGGCGTAAATCAGGTACAACATGCTCATGACGGTGAAGCCGACGCCGATTTCCACGACGAGCATGCTGTGGGAGCGGGCCATGATCTCGTCGGTCGCCGGGTAGATCGCCGCCAACACGTGGTAATCGAGGAAGTTGGCGCCCAGCAGGAGGCACAGTACGCCCGTACCGGCGAAGATCAGCACCCCGAGGTTGCCCAACTGCAGGCTCAGCTTTTCGGGAACCTGGGCCAGCGTGTTTTCCAGGCCGAAACTCATGGCCACCAAAATCAGGCCCGCCGCCAGGATGACGCCCCCCTGGAACCCGCCGCCGGGGCTGTGGTGCCCGTGGGCGATGACGTAGAGCGCGAAAAGCTGGATGGTGGGCATCAGCAGGCGCACCGTGGTCTGCACGATGAGGTCGGGTTTGGCCGCTTCACGCTCGGCCGCGGCGACCATCTCGTCGCGTCGGTTGCGCCCCTGCCCTTTTCGTTTCTCTTTCTTGGAGCGCCCACGCCTCTGGAGCCGGCGGGTCGTGCCCGCCAACGAAGTACCGTCGATCGAGCGCAAGATTGCGAAGATGGCGATCCCGGCCACGAACACCACCGAGGTTTCCAACATGGTGTCGAAGGCGCGGTAGTCGGCCAGCACCGCGGTGACCATGTTGGGTACGGCCGTTTCCTCTTCCACATCCTCGATGTAATGGGTGGAGAGATAACTATTGGCAGGCGAATGGGGGTCGCCCCAATCGGGGAAGTCCACCACGGCGATCATCAACAGGATGCCGGTGAACAGGACGGACAAGAGACCAATGGTTTTCAATCGCTCGACCTCCGCGTAGTTCTCAGGATGGTCGCCACCAGAAAGACGGTGGAGAGGCCGGCACCCACGGCGGCCTCGGTGAAGGCCACGTCGACCGCGCCCATTTCGGCCCACAGCAGGCACATCAAAAAGGAATAGACCCCCAGGATCATCGCGGCGGACATCAGGTCGCGGACCCGCAGGGCAATCAGCGAGGTAATCACGAGGAACACCAGAATGATGAGGTCGAACTGCCAGATCACGGTTCCTCCTCCTCTTGGTCGCCGTCCTTTTTCCAGTGCTTGAAGCCGAGCGCGTAGCCGGCCTCCATCAGGACGTGGGTCGTCGTCGGGCCGGTGATGAAGATGAAGACGCAAATCATCAGGATCTTGATGCTGGTGAGGATGTTGTGGAACGAGAGGTCGCCGAGGTTGTAGACCGCGAAGCCGAGCGCGATCAACAGGGTCGACAGGGTGTCGCCCTTACCGGCCGCGTGAATCCGGGTATAGTAATCGGGGAAGCGCAGAATGCCGGCAACGGCGCCCGCGAAAAAAATGACGCCCGAGCCGATCAACGCCATACTGACGATCTCGATGGGGCCGATGCCCATTCCTTCAGTCATGGGATCCTCCCGATTCCAGCGGTGTGCCGTCGGTGGTCGCATCGCGCTGGGCCACCTGGCGCCGGAAGTACTTGGCCACCGCCACCGAACCGATGAAGTTCAGCAGTGCGTACGTCAGGGCCAGATCGACGAACATGTCGACGCGTTCGTAAATCAGCCCGAAAAGGACCAGAAGCAACATCGTCTTGGTACCGACGATGTTGGCGCCCATGATGCGGTCGATCACCAGCGGACCCTTGGCGATGCGGTACATCACCAGGAACATCAGCAAAAACAGCGTGCAGCCGACACCGATAAAAAAGGTTTCCAGGTAAGCGTTTTCCATGAAGGGTTCCGGTTGAAGAGTGGGTTTCCAAAATTGAATCGAGAGATGACCGCGGGCAGATCGGGAATCCGGTCGAAAACCTCGAACCGGGCCAAAAAGCGCGAGCCTTGTCGTCGTGACGGGCGGGTCGGCTCAGGCCTCGAACACCTCCGCCACCCGCCGTTCCATTTCTCCAGGCAAATCGGCGGCGGCCTGCCGGGTAATGGCGTGAACCACGAACTCGTCCCCCTCGATCATCAAGGTCACCGTACCCGGGGTGAGCGTGATCGAATTCCCCAGGACGAACTTGGCGAAATCGGTCTTGAGCGAGGTCTTGAAACGAATCACCTGGGGATCCAGCGCCTCATGCACATTGGGACGAAAGGCAAGCGTGAACACGTGCAGGTTGGCTTTGAAGACCTCGAGCACCAACCAAACGAAATAGCCGATCAACTTCGGAAAACGACCCAATCTGTCGTAGGCGCCCTTCACCGTACCGCCACTGTGGAAGGCACCGGTGAAGCCGGTGACCAGCGCGGCCGAAACGACACCCATGCCCAGGTGAAACGAATCGAATTGACCCGAAAAAACCATCCAAAGCACGAACAGAAAAGAGAAGGTAAGCAAACGGCCCATCATCTGGCTAGACCCGCTGACGAAATAAATGAAACTGGGGGCAGAAACACATCGTTCCGAGGGCCATTTTAGGCGATTCGGGAAATAATGCAACGGCTAATGGGTTCGGGCCACCCAGGCAAAAAAAGGGCCGCCTCGATGGGCGGCCCCTTGGGTCATGGTTTCTTGTTACCTTTGAATTTCTTGACTTTGCGATCGGGTGGGCGACCCGTCTTGTCGCGATGCCCACCGTGTTTGAATCCTCTGCCCCGGTGCGGTCTTCCATCGCCCGCCTCCTGGCGGCTGATGCGCATCGCCTGACCGGCCACGCGCACTTTCTTCAAATGGCGCAGGACATCGCGCGGGGTGGCCTCCGGCAGGTCCACCGTACTGAATTCGTTGAAGATGTCGATGTATCCGATGTGCTTGCTGTCCAACCCGACTTCGTTGGCGATGGCACCGACGATCTGGCCGGGCTTGACGCCGTGTACGTGGCCGACTTCGATTCGGAAGCGCGCCATGCCCGCATCGGGCGGACGGGTGCGGCGGTTTCGATCGCGACGCTGCGGCCGATCGTCGCGGAAATCGCGCGGTGGTCTTTCGAAAACCGGCTCGGGGTCCAACAGAAGCGGCCGATCGCCGTGGACCATGATCGCCAGCGCCGCAGCCACATCCAGCGCGGGGATGTTTTTCTCCTCCACGTAGCTGCTGACGATGTCGCGCATTTGGGTCAGTCCGTCGAGCCCCAGGGTCTCGTTGATCTGTTCCTTGAACCGCGTGACCCGCTTGTCGTTGACCACGTCCGTGGAGGGCATCGACATCCGATCGATGCGCTGGCGGGTGGCGCGCTCGATGGCGCGCAGCAGGTGGCGTTCGCGCGGGGACACGAAGAGGATCGCCTCGCCACTGCGGCCGGCGCGGCCGGTTCGGCCGATGCGGTGCACATAGGCTTCGGTATCATAAGGAATGTCGTAGTTGACGACGTGGCTGATGCGCTCCACGTCCAAGCCGCGCGCGGCCACGTCGGTGGCCACCAAAATATCCAGTTTGCCGGATTTCAGCCGTTCAACGCGGCGTTCGCGATCCTTCTGGGCCAGATCACCGTTGAGCGCGGCGGCGGCGAACCCGCGTGCCTGGAGCTTTTCCGCCACTTCCAGAGTGGCGGTTTTGGTGCGCACGAAAATCATCATGCCGTCGAATTCTTCCACCTCGAGAATGCGGGTCAGGGCATCCAACTTGTGGAGGCCGCTCACCATCCAGAACCGTTGGCGGATGGTTTCGGCGGTGGTGGTACGGACCTCGATGGTCACTTCCACCGGATCGGTCAGGTGCCGTTCAGCGATACGGCGAACCTCGCGCGGCATGGTCGCCGAGAACAGGGCGATCTGGCGCTCGGGTGGGGTTTGATCCAAAACCCATTCGACGTCGTCGATGAAGCCCATGCGTAACATTTCGTCGGCTTCGTCCAATACCAGACTGGACAGGCCCGACACGTCCAAGGTCCCGCGCCGCATGTGATCCATGACCCGGCCGGGGGTGCCGACCACGACGTGAACGCCGCGTTTCAGGTGCCGTAGCTGCCCCTCGTAGGCCTGCCCGCCGTAAATCGGCAAGACGTGAAAGCCCTTCAGATGATGTGCGTAGCGGTGAAACGCCTCGGCCACCTGGATGGCCAGTTCACGCGTCGGCGTCAAGACCAGTGCCTGTGGGGATTTGAGGCTCAAATCCAACCGAGACAGCAGAGGCAAGGCGAACGCCGCCGTCTTGCCGGTCCCGGTCTGGGCCTGGCCAACCACGTCCCTACCTTCCATGACATGTGGAATCATGCGCGCCTGAATCGGCGAAGGCGATTCGTAGCCCACGGCATCCAAGGCCGCAAGCAGCGATTCACTCAGCCCCAGGTCCGCAAAACTCGGGGTTTGTTCTTCTTGTTCGTTCATCTACATTCCTAAAAAAACTCGATCCGGCTCGGGCTGGATCCCCCCGGGTCGCATGCAGATCCCAGCACGCGGGCGGCCCGCTACGGTCGTTTGGTCTCGTGTCTTCATGGGCGGCTTGGATACTCCGAAAAACGGCTCTGGGCAAAGTGAAAGAACCATACTGACCAGCCGTTGGAAGACAGGTACGAGGGTTTACTTCGATGGAGGGTTGCGTGACCGGGAAGCCGGGAATTGTCTCGCTCCCATTCGCCCAGCATGAGATTGATATCTATTCCCAATTACACGAACCCGAAACCGCGGTATTCTAACACATTCCCGCAAGCCCAAGCACCAACAAAGATTCCGCAACCGGTCCGCGAAGGGCGATAAAGCCCATGTTCCAAGGGTGCTCCATCCGCAAAGTATCTCCGGGAAGCACGGAGGCCGGCAGATCGTTTGCCACCGAGACCCTCGCATTCGGGCCACCGTGACCCTTTTTCGGCAGAAGCCACGCCTGGTGGAATGAACTTTTCCTCCTCCTGAAAAAATGGCAGCAGTCACACCGCCCTCGGTGACATCACCCCGTGCAGGCCCACCCGGGATCATCGGCAGGGCCCCCCTCGACGATGGCGGCTTTACTATCCTTAGAGCGAAAAAAGTGCGAGCTTTCAGATACCCATTCAACTATAGAGACTCTTACGCCAAGAAGGTTCACTCCATTCATGAGTTTTTTTTAACAAATTAATCATTTTTTACATCGAGCATTACATTCACATTTTTTTACCGAAAAAGCCCACTCTTCCAATAATTTCATATTGACATATATCACATCACCGGATAAGCTCTCACAAACGATCGTTCGACTACTCCTGATTCTCTTGCAATATCATCGAAGAAATGCATTCCTTTATTACGATTTCGATATTTCCATTTTGATTCTCATGAGATTCCACATGAGGATTCCATATCGTGCTTTTCTCGTCACTCTCGGTATGGTAGCGAAGTGCTAACTGCCCTTTTCGATCTAGTCCAGAGTGCGCCTTCACCTAAGATTTTCATGCATTCCTTCCTTCGTGGCTTCCTGATTTAATCGGGGAAGGTCGGGATCGTTGTGATCTCAACTATTTTTAGATAGTGTAAGTACTCACTTCATACCATTAGCGACCATACGATAGATCACGCCAATGTGTACTCAAATCAGGGTATGACGACTCAACAGATACTCATTGAGGAAGCCATGAAGACATCGATATTGTTAGTGTCCGCGAATCCAGACGGACACTTGAGTGAGGTTCTCTTGGACCGGCTCTATCGCGAGCTGAAAGACAGTCTCAAACTGGCCACGAATCGCAACGGTCTCTCCTTGGATCTCCGCCCGGCCGCCCATCCTTCGTGCCTGCGTCGCATCATGCTCGAGCACGGCGAAGGTCCGGTCATCCTGCAGTTCTACGGTCATGGCAAAGGAACGCGAGGCATCGTGTTTCAAGACAAGGCGGAACAGATGCAAGTGGTCTCCACCCGAGCCCTGACCGATTTCTTCCGCATCTTTGCGGATTCGGTTCGATGCGTGGTCCTGACGTCGTGCTACTCACAAACCCAAGCCGCTGAAATATCGAAATATATCCGGTATGTGATCGGCATGAACGACGTCGTTCAACAAAACGCCGCCATCGAATTCAGCGCGGCGTTCTACGACGCCTTGGGTTCGGGCACATCCATCGAAAAAGCGTTCGCAGTCGCCCGGAATGCCATCCAGATGTGCGGTCTGCCAGGACATCGCGTGCCGGTGCTGCACGTCAATGAGGCAATCGAAAACAGCCGGAAAAGCGGAAGTTCCCTGTACGCGTCGATCGAAAGCAACATCCGTCAACAAAAATACGCCAGCGCCCTGGCCGCACTTTCCGAGAAGCTGGCCGAAGATCCTTCCAATCCAAATCTCTGCCTGCTCCATGCCTTCGGTCTGTTGGCGGATCGAGATCCGAGATTCCTGCCGCGACGGTTACTGGGCCAAATCGAGTCGCGGCTCCTGAACGCCTTGGAAGATGCGGAGACGGAAAAGACAGCGGCGCTATTCTTATTGATTCTGCAGAAAAGATTTTATCAAACCAACGCGATTAAAATACCCGTCCAGCCATCCCTTGGTCGACTCGTCCGGATCGCAAAATCCTGTAGGCCCCAGCATAAATATCTACACCTTTTGGAGACTATCAATTGCCCCATCGACTCAACACAGGGCATTCAAGGATAGAATATGTTTCAGAAAACACAATTGGATCCAGCGTTTATCACTCATTTTGCAGTATTCGATCTCCCAGGCTTACCCTATGAACCCAAGGAAAGCTTACTCCAGGCGCTTGGCAATGCAGGAGCATACATCGGTGAAAGAACACACATGTTTTGTGAGATCCCGAATGAAAAATGGCGAATGGTAACTTATTATGGCGACGAACCCCATAGTTACCTTATCGTCACAAACGGCAGAGCCATCGAAATGTGGAAACCCTGCCAAAGCGGGCTGAGCGAAAGATTATGGGATTACTTTGTCTTCGAGACACTGTTCGAGCCCGCCGATACCGAGTTCAAGCACGAACGGTCTGGCCGATCTTTCATCAATGGCTGGGATCGACTTGCCTTGACAAACAAAGAAAGCATATTGCGTTGGGATTACTTCTTCAGACCTAGCCGTCGGTGTTTGGCAAATACCCACCAGCGTGTTCTCAGAAGCGAATCCAAGCGGGCGCAAGAGGAACGTAACAGGATTATCCGGTTGAAGATCTATCTTGGCATAGCCGCTGTCTTCGCCACTCTAACGATCGTCTCATTGATTTCCGGGGAGCATCGGGGACTTGTCTTTCTAGCGGCAATTGGCATGGTATATCACAATATTTTCGAAATTTTTCAGAGAACGAACCATACCCAAAAAGATCGATGTAATAACCCAGGAAGAAGAGATTCTGGCTTAACAGCATTTCTTGTCTCGATCATGTTAATATCTATATTCATTCTTTTCCCCGCACTAATCGGCGGATTAATTATTTCGAAACAGAGCGGTAGTACAGCAATCTTGACGCCAATCATTCCCTACTGCGCCGCGTACGGCAGCCTCCTCTACTATTGCATCAAAAAGTCCGCAACCAAACTCGCCTATTTAGAGCAATTGATCCAAACTTACCACACGGAGAACACCAACCTCATCCGATCCATACCGGCGAACCGTTACGATCCAAGCAGGATTTTCATTCGATTAAACCAGCAACTGCAAGAAGTCGAATACAAGGCTCTCGAATTCCTCAACATCGATCCTTTGGATTTACTCGACTTACCAAAAGAAAGCCAAACGCGCGATCTATCTTGTATCAACATCGTGGAATGGGGTGGGATTCAACAGCCTCATCGGATCAAGTTATCGACGGTGCCCCGGAGCTTCCTCGGAGCCTATCAAGTCACATCCGCCAAGCAACCCATCTATGCCGTCTATTTTGTTCAATTACTGTTCCTGACCGACACTCATATTGCCGCATATGGATTTTTCTACGACTCGATCAACGACACGTTATCAGGTGTCGAAACTGAGGAATACTACCTTCAAAATGTGGTCAGTGTCTCCACCAAAATTGTCGATCAACATTACGTATTCACTTCGAACATGGAAACACAAACACTTATCTTCCGTTTGGCAGTTCAAAATGGAGATGCGATCGAAGTGGCGTTGGTGGACAAGAAGACAATCAACGACATCAACCTTCAAGTTGATACTGCGATTAAAAAACTTCCGCCACCCAAAAAAGCCGACAGCTTTTCCAACCACTTCGGCGAGGACGCCTTCAACAAAATGTCGCTTGAAGAAACACTGAGCCCCTCCACCAACGCCGAGCGAGCGATTCGATTCATCCGGCATCATTTGAAAGAGATCAAACGAAAGGACGGGACCTTCGCCTGATTTGCCAATCTCTATCGAATCGGATTCGTTTAAGGTAGGCTGGAAATGAAGATATTCCTGTTGATCGCGCTGTCCGTATTTACTCTCGACTTCGGTGAATCGATTGTCTCCTCCAATAATCTCGAACGCACATTTTCGGGACTGAGATGGAACATCAAACCCAAGAAGACCCGGAAAATGCTCTTAAAAACCGGGGCAGACCTAGTCAATCCAGCCCACTTTTTCGAAGATCTGGATCATCAGGATACCTATTGGCACCTGCTACACCTCTACATGAACCAACGAGACAAAGGCAAGAAGAAATGGCGCTCCGGTTTGCATCGATTCGATTTGTTCGAGAAGCGGCGCTCGGTTATAGTGGCCCAGTTTTATAACCGAAAACTAGAGGCGATCTACCACATCACGCATTCCAGCATTCGGATCTTTCGGTCTCCCAAATCGGCGGGTAAAAAGCTCCCGTTTGACTTCGGAGCTATCCTCGAACGAGAGTCCGACCAGGAAACGATGGTCCCCATCCCGGAACCCAGATCGCCTAGTGCCAACCCGGAAACCAAACCCAATCCAAACGCCACCCAGGAGGTCGACTCGAGCCCCGAAGACCTGCCCCTTGTTACGAATCCGCTTTTCGTCACCGACCTCCAACATGAGAACTCTGATTCCGTCGAAACCGTGAGCGAAGTTCAAACCACACCTCAAACACTCGCGTCAAAGGCTCGATCCTCCGCATACGAGACCAAATTAGAAGAGCCCGACACAGCGAAATCGAATGCAGTTCCAAGTGAACGACTTGCGGCGGCCAGGCCAGAGCTTGTGCTCGAAAAGACAGCACTTTCGGCACCGGAACCAGCTCCCGCCCAAGATTCGCCACCCGAGATCGAGCTACCGACCTATGGGTTGCTGATCCTTCTCGTGACCATCTCGCTACTCCTGTCATTCACCTACCGCGGTCGCGTTAAACTCAATAACCGATTCAAGCAGCAGGCACGCCATCATCAAGAGGCCCAAACCGTCATCGGCAGGCTCAGTCACGAGTTATCCCATGCCAGGGAACAGTGCGAGCGCTACAACTGTCAGATATCCGAACTGGAAGCCCAAAAAAGAGAACTGGAGCGCCAAAATTTGGATCTGCGCTACCAGAAGAACGCGCACACCAAGAAGGGCGACGGTTTTATCGATCGAACCAAGAAGTTCGTTCGTCGCTGTCGTGAGGTGGATACCCGCAAATACAGATCCTGCAAGACCTCCCTCCAAAAGGCCTTCCACCCGGACCATTACCCCGAGGTACTACAAGACGAAGCAACCGAGTTGTCCAAGGAAATCAACAGCTTGTTCTAAGCCGTTCCTCGAGCATTCCCCGAGATTCCTCAGCGGCGCATCGCCAATCGCCACAGGGCGCCGAGCCCGATCAAACTCAGGCCCATGACCCAGATCCGCACCTCCACCCAGAACGCGAGGCCCAGGCAACCGACCAGACCCAGCCAAGAGAACAGGCGGGGATAGAGGCGCTCGGAGGAGGTCAATTTCAGAGCGCTGGCGTTGGTGACGGCGTAGTATCCCAACACCGTGAACGCGCTGAACGACCAGGTCGTGCCCACGTTGCCGATGAACACCATCGCCAACACGATCGCGCCCATCCCCAGAATGGCGGCACGTGGGGAGCGCGACGCGGTCACCTGGCCGAAAACCCGCGGCATGTCGCCCTCGCGCCCCATGGCGAACAGGACGCGCGAGAGACCCAGGACCAAATTGAGCAACACCCCGATCATCGCGGTGGCGGCGCCGAGCGCGATCAAACCGGCCAACAGCGGCGACTCCCAACGCATCGCCACCGATTCCAGTGGCGCCGCGGGGTTCGCCGCCAACCACTCGCGCGGCACGGTGGCGAGGTTCCAGGCGATCGCGCCGTAGAGCAAGGCCGAAAAGGCAAGGGTCCACAGAATGGCGCGGGGAATGTTGCGGCGGGGATCGGCGACCTCCTCCCCCAACGTGGCGATACGGCCGTACCCGGTGTACGCCACGAACATCAGGGCCGTGGCCTGCAGGAACACCGGCAGGGACGCCTCCTCACCTTCGATCGACCAGGAACTGACCGCACTCTCCGGTGCGAAGAAAAACCCATAACCCGCGAAACAGGCCAGAACCAACACGGAAAATCCCACGATCAGGGTGTTGCCGAAGTTGGAGCGCTTGAGGCCGCTGACCACCAGGGCCGTCACCAGGACGACCACCGTCACCGCGACAGCGGTTTGAAAGGCGGGGTGTTCGATCTCGAACACGACGGCGAGGTAGCCGGCGAATCCCAGCGCCGCCGTCGCCGCGGAGAAGCTCTTGGCCAAGAGAAAGAGCCACCCGGCCATGAACCCCGGCCAGGGGCCGAGGTATCGGGTTCCGTATGCGTAGGTCCCTCCGGAGGTGGGGTGGTTGGCCGCGAGTTGGGCGCTGCTGAGCGCGTTACACAACGCCAGAAAGGCCGCGGCCAGGGTGGCCGGCAACACCCAGCCGCCGGCTTGGATCACGACCAGGCCCACTGACACGAACACGCCGGTTCCCAAAATGGAACCCAGGCCCATCAGAACGGCGCCGAACGGCCCCAATTCCCGCAACAGTTGGGCACGCTGCTGATTTGAACTCAAGGGTGCTCCTTTTTCCCCACGAAAGACGACGGAAAACCGAACCGGATCTCACCCGTGATGGCCGAGGCAGTCCCCCCACTCGACACCAACGCAGGGATCGAATTCATCGAATCCCGTCACGATCGCAAATTTTCCAAAAACCCGAATCGAGGTTAGGCTATTGCTGTTTAGGGTTTCAGGTTCGGGCCACGCTCCGATCGTCATGCCGATCGGGCGGTTCGTCGAAACGGTTCGCCGGGATCGACCCGATACCGCGGTCGTGTGCGCCAGGTTGTGCCACCGGGTCGCGGAAGGGTCGCCGCCACGGAATGGATACTTGACAAAGATGAACGAGGAATCTCTGATGCAGAAAAAATACGTGAAAATCGGTTTCTATGTCGGCGTGGTGCTGGTCGCCTATTTCGGCAACGTCGCCCTTCAAAGTCACTGGGGTCGACAGGCGGTGGAAGCCACCGGCCTGGAAATCCTCAGCCTGGAACAGGCGCTCACCAAAGCCAAAGCCGAAAACAAACTGGTGCTCGCCGATCTCTCGGCGATTTGGTGCGCCTCCTGCCGCAAGTTCGACGAAAAGGTGTTGAGCGACGCGCGCGTGCGCGCGGCCGTCCAACGAGATTTCGTGTTTGCCCGCATCGAATACGAGTCCGAGGCCGGCACCGCGTTCGCCGAGAAATACAAGGTCAGCGGTTTTCCCAACCTACTGATTCTCGACAGCGAAGGTACCATGAAGCGCCACCTGGATCTCACGTTCGAACCGGAACGCTTCCTGACCCAACTGGAACGATAAATACAGGCCAAGCGAGCAGGAAAAGGCCGCCGTCTTCGCGAGAAAACGGCGGTGTGTTTCATGGACAGGTCGACCGATGGAGCCTCAGCCGGCGAGTTTGCGAATCAAGTCGACCATGCGGTTGCTGTAACCGAACTCGTTGTCGTACCAGGTCACGACCTTGACGAAATTGCCGTCGAGTACCTGGGTCAGTGGCGAATCGAAGATCGAGCTGTGGGGATTCCCCAAAATATCGGTCGAGACGATGGGATCGACGGAATAGCCCAAAATGCCCTTCATGGGTCCTTCGGCGGCTTCTTTCATGGCGGCATTGACTTCGTCGGCCGTCACTTCTTTTTGAACCTGCAGCACCATGTCCACGACCGAACCATCGGGTACGGGCACGCGGTAGGCCATGCCGTCCAACTTGCCCTCGAGGGCCGGAATCACCTTGCCGACGGCCTTGGCGGCACCGGTGCTGGTGGGAATGACGTTGACCGCGGCGGCGCGAGAACGGCGCCAGTCGCTGTGCGGCATGTCCATCAGGCGCTGATCGTTGGTGTAGGCGTGAATGGTGTTGATGAAGCCTTTCTCGATCCCGAAAGCGTCTTGAATGACCTTCACGACGGGCGCTGCCGCGTTGGTGGTGCAGCTCGCGTTGGAAACCAGTTTTTCGGAACCGGTCAATTCGTGGTCGTTGACACCGAACACGATGGTCGCATCGAGGGCATCCTTGGCGGGTACCGACAACAGGACCCGATCCGCACCACCGGCGAGGTGTTTGGCGATTTCGGCGCGTTTCCGAAAACGGCCGGTCGATTCGATGACAAAATCCACCTTGAGCGAAGCCCAATCGATTTCGGCGGGGTCCTTGATGGCGGTGACGCGAGCGCGATACTTGGGGGTCACCAACAGGTCGCCTTCGGCATGAACCCCTTCCATGCGTCCAAAAATGGAATCGTACTTCAGGGCGTGCGCGAGTTGCGCGGGTTCGGTCAGGTCGTTGATAGCGACGAGCTCGATATCATCGCTTTGGGAAATGATGCGGGTGACGGCGCGGCCGATGCGGCCAAAACCGTTGATGGCGATGCGAATCGTCATTGGCTTGCCTCCTAGTTACCCATCGGGAGGGGGTCCTTCCCTGGGCGGATTTCGTGGGGGGAATGAAGAACGTGAACAGGCTCATTGGGATCACCGCGATGCTAGCACAGGCCCCACGGCGATGCCACGGTTTCAGGTCGCTTTTTGGTGCCGCAGCGGGACGCGGCGGGTCCCGCGCCGCCAAGGCTCGTGCCACGCGTCGGAAGGGAAAAAATTCCATTCGACCGCGCCGCACACGCATCCCCGGTGCGGGGTGCGCGTCGGCCCATCGCCTATCTCGTGAAACGCCAGGACATACGGTCGTTAATTTTTCGTAAAAAGCTCAAAATAAAGATCGTCACCAGTGGCCCCGGGCTTTCCTCCAACGTCGCGATGCGCGAGAATAGGCACAGTTTGCGTTGCCGGGAGGACGCGTTGACCACACCGACATCTTTTTCCATTGCAGGAGCCGCCGATCACGAATTACGGCGCTCACCCGCAGCGGCCGCGGTCGGCCGTCTCGCCGCGGCAAGCGGGTTGTTCCTGAGCCATTTCGAATACCGCGTGGCCATGCCGGCCCCCGAGCACTGGTTGCCGGCCGACCGACCCGACCTGGGCAGCGTCCGGGACTGGCAGGCCGGCGTCCTGCCGGAAAGTAAATACCAGGGGTTCCGCAACGACGTGATGATCGGCAGCTTCCATCCCGGGCATCGGGCCAAGTGGACCGCTCACGAACTTTGTCACGGCCTCGTGGGCTTCGCCTGGCGACCCGGTGCCTCGAACCTCTTTCACGCGACCGCCGCCCGCCTTTCCGAGCTGTTGCCGGTGGCGCTATTCTATTTCTTCGATGAAGCGGGCCTGCGGCGATGCCCCGATCACGCCGGCGCCGGTCCCCTGTTCGGCCGCTATTGTCGCGCATGTGAGGAAGCCGCCATGCAGGGCCCGCTCGAACGGGACCCGGACGCGGCGTCCTGGATGGCGCAGGGCCGGGAATTCGTGACGCGAGAGCTGGACGCGGTCACCAAGACCCTGCGTTTGGGCCGACCCATCGCCAGGCCCTGGGCCGCATTGGATCTGTGCAGCGACGGTTTGGCCTACGCCGCAGCTCAGGCACGCCGACTGAACAGCGAGGCCTTCGCCCGCTATGTGACGCAATTTCATCACCCCGATCGCGGCCGGCATGCGGACCTGGATAGCCTGATCACGCGCATCGAAACGGTCATGGATTGGCTATGCGGCACTGGCTCGGCATCGCCCTGGCCGGCGAACCCAGCCCTGTGGAAAGTCCAGGACGTGGCCTGGCGGCTCTTCGAAGTCATGGAGGAAACCGAGGGCGAATTACATGGCGAGCTGGATCGCGCACTGGACAGATTGGCAGCCAACCCCGACGAGACCGGCTTGGCCGAAGCGATCGCCACCTACCGCGCTCTTCACGAAGAATATTACATGCCCGATCCCGAAGACGTATTCGCGGTAGGGTATCCCCTCCCGGACGGACTGGGCCTGAGCGCCCGCCAAATCGAGGCCGGCATCGCATCGGCCTGTCCCAACGCCTGGCATCTGCTCGGCGAAGCCGATGCCGATCACCGCGCAGCGCAGGTCACCGCCTTCGCCCACGCGGAACGGCCGGAGCGGCGCGGCATCGGTCTGCGCTTCACCGACTGGTTGACCCGGCACCATCCCGGCCAGGCCGCGGACCTCGCCAGATTCGAAGCGGCCTGCGTGCACGCGCCTCAGGCCGACGCCGCGGTCCTGACGCTCGAGCCCGAGCCCGGTGGGTCCGAGCTCGCCCTTGCACCGGATGTCACGTTGCTGCAAACCACCTGGCCGGTCCTTCGCCATTTGGAATTCACCCAGATCGACATGCCGTCCGGCGTGCAGACCCAACCCACGATCGCGCTGCGTCGCGACGCGTCGGGCGAAGTCCTCGTCTCTCAATTGGAACCGCACATGGCCAAAGCGCTTCGCGTCTTGGAAGTATCGGCGACATCACCAGCGGACCTGGCGTTGCCGCCTGCCGATCTGGATGCGTTGATGACCGCCAAACTCATCGTTCCCCAACGCTGGACGATCTAGACAAACGTGGGCCGCCGTTTCGGCGAGCATCTTTTCCACCAGCGGGTGACTCCGCCGAACGGCCTCGATTCGCCCTCGAACCAGGAACCAGAACATCGAAAAAACGGGAGGAACCCATGGATCGAAGGTCCGAACCACCGCAGCCAACCATCTTGGCTCGCGGTGATTTTGTGCAGTTGGTGCGCGATGGCCATTGGGAATACGCCGAACGCCACAACGCCACCGGTGTGGTGGTCATCGTGGCGGTCACGGACCGGCACGAGCTGGTCCTCGTCGAGCAGTACCGTCCGGCCATCGGGAGTCGGGTCGTCGAAATGCCGGCCGGCCTGGTTGGCGACATCCCCGGTGAAGAACGAGAAAGCATGGAGCGAGCCGCACGTCGCGAACTGCTCGAGGAAACCGGTTACGAGGCCGGCTCCTGGGAATTCCTGACGGAGGGGCCGCCCTGTTCCGGCATGGTGAGCGAAATCATCTCGCTTTATCTGGCGCGCGACCTGACGAAAGTCGGCGAGGGCGGGGGCGACGAGACGGAAGACATCCAGGTCCACGTGGTTCCCCTCGAAGACATCGACGGTTGGCTCGAAGACAAGCGCCGCAACGGCGTCGCCATCGATCCCAAAACCTATGGCGGCCTGTACTTCGCCCTTCGCCGCACCTCGACCTGACACGTTTTTCCATCGTCATTGTGCATTCGAGACCAATGGGTCGAACCCACATTCCCCAAGGAGCTATCCATGACCGACCTTCCGCCCAAACGCCCCAATGACTCCCGTTTCGAGAAACGCTTTTTGTTCGGCAGCGACCCGGGACTCCGCGAGAAGTACATCAACTTCCACGGTGACCTGCGGTTCGGCATGCTCATGGAGGAAATGGACTCGGCCGCCGGCGTGATCGCCTACGACCATACCGACGGTTTCGACAAGGACCTGACGATCGTGACCGCGGCCTGCGATCGCATCGACCTGCTCTGTCCCCTGCAGAGCGATCGCGATCTGCGCATTCTCGGCCAGGTCAATTTCGTCGGGCGCAGCTCCATGGAGGTGGGCCTGCGCATGGAAAGCAAGACACCCAACGGCTGGGAGTTGGTTTCCCGCGCCTACTTCATCATGGTCGCCCGCAAGGACGAACACGCCTTTCAGGTGAACCCCCTCCAACAGGAAACGGAGGAGGACCACCGCCGCCAGGAAGAGGGCAAAGCCCGTGCGGAGCTGCGCAAGCGTTCGGCCCGCGCGCACTATCTGCGTACGCCGCCCAGCGCGGAGGAAGGCGCGTTGCTACACGAGTTGTTCATCGAGACCCGCGGCGGCACCAGCGAGGGCATCCCCATGGCGGCCACCCAGCGCCAAACCACCATCCTGATGCATCCGCAGAACCGCAACATCCACCACAAAGTGTTCGGCGGCTACATCATGCGCATGTGCTTCGAAACGGCCTGGGCCATCGCCCACCTCTTCTGCCGGCGACGCCCGCTGTTCATTGCCGTGGATCACTTCGATTTTTTCAAACCGGTGGAGATCGGCTCGATCGTTTCCTTCAACGGCCTGGTCACCTACACCGGCCATACCAGCTTTCTGGTGGAAGTGACGGTCGAGGTCATGCACCCCATGACCGGCGCCACGGAAGTGACCAACGTTTCCTACTTCACCTTCGTCGCGGCAGACGAACAACGCCGGCCGACACCGGTCCCCAAAATCATTCCTCACAGTTACGAGGAGGGGCTCAAGTACCTGGACGGCGGTCGCCGCTACAAGGCGGGCAAGGACATCAAGGCCCGGCAGGTCGAGGTCGATTAGCGGTGCTGCCAGCGCTTGGCCTTCAACTCGAAGCGCGGCAGGGTGCCCGGGTCGACCAGCCGTACCGGCACGCGTAGGCTGAAGGCCGATTTGAGGGCTTCCGCAAGCCGAGATTTCAGCGCCTCCGGATCGGGGGCGTCTTCCACCGGTTCGATTTCCAACGTCAATTCGGTCATGGCTTCGTGGGATTCCACCCAAACGCGGTACTCGGCCACCTGGGTGAATTCGCGAATCACCGCTTCCACCGCACTGGGAAAAATGTTGACACCGCGAACGACGACCATGTCGTCCGCGCGCCCAAGGATCCCGTTCTCCAAGCCGATCTCGACCGTACCCCAGTCGGGGCCGGGAGTGACCGGCTTGACCAAATCGCCGGTTCGGTAGCGAATCAACGGAGACCCGGTGCGACCCAACGTAGTCAACACCAACTCGCCCCGTTGTCCGAGCGCCACCGGGGCGGCGGTATCGGGGTCCAGCACTTCCACCAGGTAACTGCTCTCGATCAAGTGCATGAGACCGGGAGTGCCAGGGCTCTCGTAACCGGCCGGCCCCACCTCGGTCATGCCGTAGTGGTCCACCACGCGGGCGCCCCCCCACAATTCCGAAATCTTTTTGCGTGTCGCCGGAATGGCGCCTCCCGGCTCACCCGCCACGATGATGCACTCGAGCGGCAGCCGGTCCAGGGCCAATCCTTCACGCCGGGCCACCTCACCCAACCGCAGGGCATAGGTCGGCGTGCAGCACAAACCGGTGACCTGGTTGTCCAGCATGACCCGGAGCCGACCCTGGGTACTCAGGGCTCCGCCGGGCAGGCACATGCACCCGAGCGAGAGTCCCGCCTCGAAGGCCGTCCAAAACCCCAGGAAGGGACCGAACCCGAACGCGAAGAACAAACGATCGCCGGTCTTGACGCCCGCGGCCTCGTACACCCGCCGCCAATTTCCCAGCATCCAGGACCAGCTCTCCGACGTGTCCAGCCAACGCATCGGGGTGCCGGTCGTGCCGCTGGTCTGACAAAACCGCGTATAGCGCGAAAGCGGGTAGGTCAGGTTGGTGCCGTAAGGCGGATGGGCCTTCTGATCCGCCACCAGTTCGGCCTTGGTGGTGAGCGGGAACCGAGCACGAAAATCGTCGAGAGTCACCGTACGCGGATCCAACCCCGAACCCGCCAGACGCGGTGCGTAAAAATCGTTCGACCGCGAAACTTCGGTGAGTAGATGCCGCAGGGCCTCGATCTGCCCTGCTTCCAATGCGGCGCGATCCAGCTTGGATCCGGTAGTCCTGGCGCTCATAAACCTCTCCCCCACTTTCGGTTCACGATAACGGACGGCTGCTTTCTGAGAACCGGTTCGGAGGGCCGGCTCGAACGGTCGGTTTCGTCGCGCAACCCTCGCGGTCCGGGTGACGGCCCAACCGCGACCACCGGCTCCGGCCTACCTCATTCTTCCAATTCCAACAGCTTCTTGGGAGCCACGACGATGCTTCTGGTGATCTCATCGGGAATTTTGGATGCCTTCAATTTGCGGGTCTGAGGATCGACCGAAACGTACACGACGGTCAAATGCCCCTTGGCCACCAATTTCCGATCGGGAAGGCGACGAAAATAGAAAAGGTAGTCCATGGCCTTTTTGTGCTTTTCCGCTACCAGTAGGTGGATTTCGACCTGATCCTCATAGGCGAGCGGCGCCAGATAATCCATCTTGGCGTGGACCCGCGGCCAACCGTAATTTTGTTTTTTCTTCTGCATGAAACCGGAAATACCCAGTTTGCGATAGAAGGCGTGTTCAACGAGCTCCATGTAGCGAAAGTAGTTGGAAAAATGCAGGATCCCCGCCGGGTCGGCCTCACTGAAATCGACCTGCTTCACCAACTTGAATTCATAGATTTCCATATGAACGGATTCCTCGGATGTCTCAGAATTTTTTGAAGATTGGTTCATGCAATTCTAACAGACGCTGATTATAACCGAGAAAGCCGAGAGGAACCCTTTTCAAAAGAATCATTTGTCATCTTCCGCAAATTTCGACGGTCGAGATCCCCTCAGCGCGTCGCGGCGGTGAGCGGTCTCCCATGGCTCAGCGGCTCGGGAAGTGGGGCGAATTCGGACATCGCCTGGAAGAGCTTGTCGAAATCCCTGAAGATGTTGCCGATCAGGCAATCGGTGAGTTCGGGGCGCCGATCCGGATGGCGTTTCACGAGATGGCCGAACCGGAAATCGTGGTCGTAGAACAGGTAGACCAGCTTGCGGAAGGCTTCCATGCCACCGATGAAGGATTCGGCATAATCGGCAAACCGAGACGCGGAAACATCGCCGTCCCGCAACGCTTCGTTCGCGGCCATGCCACCCATTTCCCCACTGACCAGGGCCAGAAACAGCCCCGAAGAGAACACCGGATCCAAGAAAGCGAACGCGTCGCCGACCAACACCAAACCGTCCTCGGCGATGTGCTTGCTGCGGTAGGAATAATCACCGGTTACGCGATATTCGCCGGCGACCCGGGCACCCGCCAAATGGTCCTTGATCCAGAGATTGTTCTCGATTTCGCGCGCAAAAATGGCCGCAGGATCGCGCGTTTCGGCATAGAGATAGTCCTTTTCCGCCACGATCCCGACCGAGGTCAGGTTTTTCGAAAGCGGCAGGAACCAAAACCAGCCCTTGTCCGGCAGGTAGGCGATGGTCGTCGCTCCTTCGTCGAGACCGGTGTCGCGTTTGGCATGTTCGTAGTAGGTCCAAATCGCGACTTTTTTCAGGTAGGGGTCGCGAACGCGCCACTGATTTTTGGTCATCGCGAAGGTGTCGCGTCCGCTGGCGTCGATGGTCAGGGTCGCGGCGAAGGTCAGGGGCTCGTCGCCCCGACGTGCCTGGACGCCAATGACGGAACCGGCATCGTCGCGGATCAGGGCGCGGGCCGCGGTCTCCTCGAACACCTGGACACCCATTTCACGGGCATGGTCCAACAGGATTTGATCGAAAGCCGCGCGATCCACCTGCCAGGTGGTGGCCGCCCGGTGGTTCATGTGCTGTTGGAAATAGAACGGCTGAGAGCAGTTCCCGTTGGTGGAGGCGAATTGCACGCTGTGCTTGGCCTGAAAACCGGCCGCTTCGATCTTGTCCAGCAGTCCCAATCGTTCCAAAGGAAAGTAGCAGTAGGGAATGAGCGATTCTCCGACCATGTAGCGCGGGAATCGTGCCTTCTCCAAAATCGCGACGCGATGACCTTCCTTGGCCAGATGGATTCCGGCGGCGCAACCGGCTGGTCCGCCACCGACAATCACGACATCAAATACATGTTCCATGGAACCTATACCTCCGGTTCATACGAGGGTCGTCCCCACGCGGGTCTCGACCCGATGGCAACCCCAATCGTTCATCCCGACACCACGAACATCGACTATCGACATTCTATCAGGAGCCCGCCCCGAGCGTATCCCGATCCATTTCGAAGGATTCGGGATCCACGGCCTTCGGCGGCAGGATTTCCATCACCTCCGCGATGCACCGGTCATCGTCGGTCAACAATCGGTTGAGGCGGCCGTAAAGGCGGGTGGTTGCGCCCAAACCGAGGATGCGCTCGAGAATCCCGTCGGAAAAACAGGTCACGAAACCCTGCAGCGAAGAGTGATGTCCGATTTGGTAGCGATGGAGCAACCCACCGAGTGGGAAGTAACAGGCCTCCACCAATCGCCGCACTTCGTCGGGAAAAACGTCCAGGAAAATCCGGATGACGCCGAACTCGACGATGCGTCCATCGGAAAGCCGCAGCAGGACTTTGCGGTAGAGCACGTCGCCGTCCTGCATGACCTTGAGCGTATCCAGGTGGATCGGCAATCGGTAGTGGTCCTGCAATCGCAACGTCATATCCCCGTGGTGCACGAGCAGATCACGTTGTGGTGAGGGCATCTCTTCGGGTTGGGCGAGTTCGATGTCGGGCAATGTCAAACCGAGCCGTTCCGCCATCATATGAAAGGGTTGGAGAAGTGTCATAAGTGTCATGGTAAGGCACTACGTCGTGAATCACCAAGGGTTGCAATCGAAGGAACCCCATTGGAGGGAACCCGCGTCCGGACCGTCCCGACGACTCCGTCACCACACCGTTCACCTTTGGCACGGGTTGGGCTCCGTGCGGGATAGACCACCTTTTTCGGGAGGATCTCTATTCCCGAGAAGTCTTCCACAGCCGCGAGAGCTCTTTCTCTGTATTAATTCCCGTGTTCAGTTTTTAAAAACCTTCAACATTTATAGATCACGCAACAAATCGCCCATTTCTCAAAAAATACTTGCCCAAAACGACGACCGAAACGTATGTTATGCAGTACCTAACGAGATAACTCTTTATCCGCTAATGTCAAACGACCTGCCTGCGATGTGGCCCCCGATGGTACCTCGATCGGCGGGCGGGCGAAGCCCTGAACGATTTGGCCGGCTTTGACCGGCGTGCTTCGATTTCTCTTCTTCCTTTGCACTGTTTTCCAATGTGGAATCGCCCTTTGGATGTGGGGCAGATCTTCCACCGGCCTTGGAGCGGGCCGGCCGGAACCTTTCGACATCGGCCCGTGTTTCGAGCCATGCTCGAAGATATGCTGATGGGCTTGGAAAAATCCTTGTGGGAGTTGCATGGTCCATGGAAAAAGTCAGGCTCATGTTGGTCGAAGAGACCCCAGACCGTGCCGGTGACCTGAGTGCCCAGTTGAAGACCCTGGGCTACACGGTCGTGGCAACGGTACCCAGTGCCCGTCAGGCCCTGCAGTGGATCGATCGCGTCGAAGGCCAGGAAAGCCGACCCGACCTGGTGGTCATCGACCTGGACCATTCCACGCCGCTCAAACTGATTCGCGCGGCGATCGGCTTGTTGCAGGAATCCCATATTCCGGTGTTGTTCATCCTGGGATCCGACAATCCCCACCGGACGCCGGCGCCCCAATCACCGGAGGACCCGTTCACCTATCTGCGGCACCCGTTCACGGCGCGCGAATTGGAGTCCTCGATCTCCCTGGCGCTGCACCGTCATCGGTTGGAGCGCCAGATCGAAAACAACGAGCGGATGTTCCACGCCATCATGGACGAGGTCGCCGAGGGCATCATCATGGCCGATGCGAAAGGGCGTATCACCTACATGAACAGGACGGCCCAGAAATTGACGGGGTGGCGGTTCCAGGTCGCCCAGGGCAAACCCCAAACCCAGGTCTACAGGGTTCAAGACAACGTGGGCCGGCCTCTGACCTCATTGCTGGGAACGGTTCTCAGCAAGGGCGAGAAGGTGAACCGCAGGGGTCCCATCGGTCTCAATCCCTATGATGGCGATGCGCTCTGGGTTTGTGAATCGGCCCTACCGGTCCACGACGATCGCCACGAGATCATCGGTGCCATCACCGTTTTCCGCAGAGCACCCAGCCCCGTGCTGTGGGAAGCCCAGAATTGCGAGGTCCTCGTCATTTGAGTTTTGTTCGACGGGCGGCCCTTCGGGATGACGTCGTGGTATCGGCCGGGAAAGGGGATGTCCGCGATCGGGACCGGTTCCGTCGGCTTTGCCGGATTCGGTAACGCATGGAGCGAGAGACCGGACATCGTGCGCTTAAGCGTAAAAGTGACAGGTGCGTACGAGTTCGACGCCAAGGGGTTTCCCCACCACACAAAAGTTTACTGGATGACGAAAACAAAGCACCCGATCGTGGTCGAAGTGCTTCACTTTCGGACAGCCAAGCGCTAAAGTAGAGTCGACTAGGATCATTTTTCAGAGTTTTTTATTCATTACCCCTGTAAGTTCTCGTATCTCAGGATCAAATGCCCGAAAAGGAACCGGCGGTTTCGGTCGGCGCATCGAACGTGATCCGCGAGGCGCCTTGTGAGCATCGACAGCAGCTCCCAGCTTAGGACCAGTATCCGCAGACTGGTTTCCAACCGGCTCGCCGACCTCTTTCGCGTTTTTCACCGACTCGGAAGCGGATGCCTCTTGCTGTCGGCAATGGGTCTGTTGGCCGCCAGTCTCTGTCCGAGCCATGCCGAGATCCAATCCCTGAAGTTCGACCACATCTCGATCGAACAAGGTCTTTCGCAAAGTTCGGTCTTCAGCGCCACCCAGGACAGTCGCGGATTCCTGTGGTTCGGAACCCAGGACGGCTTGAACCGTTTCGACGGGCATCAATTCGTGGTGTACAGCCATCATCCGGAGGACGAGAACACGCTGTCCGACAACAACATTCTCTGCCTGTTGGCCACCGAGAACGATCTTTGGATCGGCACGGAAGGCGGTGGCCTCAATCGCCTGAATCTCGAACGCGACCAGATCATGCGGTTCCGTTTTCACAAGGACCGCCCACGCGGTCTCCCTTCCGATGTGGTCAACGACCTGCTGGCCGAATCGGACGAGCGGATCTGGGTGGCCACCGACAACGGTTTGGCCGTGTTCCACCTGCCGACCGGGCAATTCAAGACCTTCCGCCACCACCGGGACAACCCGACCTCCCTGAGCGCCAATCAGGTGACGTCGCTGGAAATGGACGATGAGGGCTTCATCTGGGTGGGCACGCGGGAGGGGGGCCTCAACCGGCTCGATCCGGCCACCGGCCGATTTCGTCGCTTTCGCCACCATCCCAACCAGGACAACAGCCTGTGCAACGACCAGATCCTCCATCTGGCCCGCGACAAGTCCGGCATGATCTGGGTCGCCACCCAACGCGGCCTCAGTCGACTCAATCCGCACAATTATTTTTTTCTCAATTTCACCCACCAGCCGGACACGCCCAACTCCCTGTCCGACAACACGGTTCACACGGTCCTCGAAGACAGCAAGGGCCGGCTGTGGGTGGGGACGCAAAACGGTCTCAACTACCTGGACCCCACCCAACAGGAGTTTTTTCGGCATTACGCTCGGGTTTCGGCTCCCAAGAGCCTCAGCGAGAGCAACGTGCGCATGTTGTTCGAGGATCGCTCGGGTCTGCTGTGGGTCGGCACGGCCAACGGCGGGCTCAACAAGTTCAACAGCCGCCACAGTGAATTCCAGCACATCCGCCTGCTCCCCAACACGAAAAACACCCTGACCAACCCGGTCGTCTGGTCGATCCTGGAGGACCATCTCGGCTTTCTGTGGATCGCCACGGAAAAAGGCCTGAACCGCCTGGATCCGCAAACCGACCGATACGAACACTTCCTCCACGATCCGAAAGATCCCACCAGCCTCAGTGACGATGTGGTGCGGGTGGTGCTCGAGGATTTTCGCAATCAGATCTGGGTCGGCACCGAATTGGGCGGCCTCAACCGTTTCGAGCGCGAAAACGAAACCTTCCTGCGCTACGGGTACGATCCCGAGAACCCCAAAAACCCCAGCGGCAAGTCCATTCTCTGTATGACCGAGGATCACCAAAACCGCCTCTGGATCGGCACCAAGGACGGCGGGTTGAACCGGTACGATCCCAATCGCGACCAATTCGTGCCCTACACCCACGATCCCAACAATCCTCACTCGATCAGCGACAACAGCGTGTATTCGCTGTACGCCGACGGCAACGACACCCTCTGGCTGGGAACGCTGGGCGGCATGAACCGGCTGGACATGAACACGGGTCGTTTCGAGGCTTTTCGCTACGAACCGAAGAACCCGAATTCCCTGAGCAATGACGGTGTCGGGGTGATCGTGCCCGATCTTCAGGGCGAAATCTGGATCGGCACCGATCGAGGGCTCAACCTCTTTCATCGCGATACGAACAGCTTTACCCGCTTTACGACCGAGGACGGCCTGCCCAACAATTTCATCTACGGCATCATGGTCGACAGCGCCGGCCTCCTGTGGATCTCCACCAACCGGGGCTTGTCGCGCATGGATCCGCTCACCCGCAATTTCCGCAATTTCGACACCCTCGACGGTCTGCAGAGCAACGAGTTCAACACCGGTGCCTACGCCAGCGATCGCACGGGCCGGTTCTTTTTCGGCGGAGTCAACGGCATCAGCGTCTTTCATCCTTTGCTGATCCAGGAGAACAATTACGTTCCGCCCATCGTCTTCACCGAATTTCGTGTGTTCGACGACCCGATCAAATCAAGTCGGAAAGCCGGCGGTCTCCCGGTCCTGCACCTCTCCCACAACGACAATTTTTTCTCGTTCGAGTACGTGGCCCTGGACTACAACATCCCCCAGAAAAACCGCTACAAGTACAAATTGGAGGGGTTCGACAAGTCCTGGAACGATGTGGGCAATCGCCGCTACGGATCCTATACGAACCTGCGCGGCGGCCTCTATACCCTGCGGGTCCTCGGCTCCAACAACGACGGCGTCTGGAACGAGGAGGGCACGGCGGTACGCCTCATCGTCACCCCGCCCCCGTGGTTGTCGATTTGGGCATATGCCGGTTACGCCGGGATCGGGTTATTCCTGATCTACATCACCGTGCGCTACAAAACCCGTCGCCAGGCGCTGATTCTTTCGGAAACCCTGCGCCAGATCACCCACGATCTCAGCCACACACTCGATCTCGATCTGGTGATGAACCAATTGCTGGATCACCTGTTGCGCGTGGTGCCCTACGAGCGCGCCACGGTCTTTCTGGAGCAGGAGAACCGGTTCGATCCGGTGGTGACGCGCACCCGTGAGGGCAGTCTCATCTGCGCGCCGACCTACGCCATGGAGTCCCAGATCATCGCCGATCTGCTGGAAAAGGAGGACACGATCTTCATCGGCAACACCCGCGACATGTTCGCGCGAATGGAAGGCAGCGGGAAGTTGGCGATTCGGACGGTCCTGGCGATTCCCATCGAGGTCAACCACCGCATCATCGGTACGGTCCAGCTCTACCACCATTTGAACGAGGCCTTCAAGCGGGACACGATCGACCTCGCGGTCACCCTGGTCAACCAGGCCGGAATCGCCATCGAGAACGCCCGCCTCTTCTCGCAGGTCAAGCGTTTGGCCACGACCGACGAACTCACCGGCATCTTCAACCGTCGTTACTTTTTCGAGCTGGCCGAACGCGAGTTCGAACGCGCCTCGCGCTACCGCAAGAATTTGTCGCTGATCATGTTCGACATCGACCATTTCAAGCGCGTCAACGACACCTACGGCCATCAAACCGGCGACTCGGTCATCCAGTTCATCGCCGAGACGATTTTGGGGCAACTGCGCAAGAGCGATCTCATGGCGCGGTTCGGCGGCGAGGAATTCATCGTCTTGCTGCCCGAGACGGATCCCGAAAACGCTCGCCTGGTCGCCAATCGCCTCCATCAGTCGCTGCGGAAACGATTCACCACCCGGCCGCCGAGCAACATCCCGCGCGTGACGGCCAGCTTCGGCGTCGTCACGATTCACGACAACGTACGCGACCTGGAGGCATTGATCGAGGAAGCCGATCGCGCCCTCTACCAAGCCAAAGCCGCGGGGCGCGATCAGGTCGTGGTGTATGAACCCCGCGAAGGCTCTCGCATCCAGGTGACCAATCCCAACTGAGCGGGGCCGACTTTACCGGATCGGGCGCTTTCGGGCGGCCCCTTCGATTGTAGGCGCCGCCCGAAACGATTGCGGGTCAGGGCGACGAGAGCACGAACACGTTCTCGTCGGGGTCCTTGAACACGGCCGACGTGCCCCAGTCCTGGGTCTGTGGTTCCTGGGTGAACACCACGCCCTTGGCGACGAGATCCCTGTAGGTTCCCGCCACGTCGTCACTGTAAAACACCACGTTCGAAAAGGTACCGATCCGATCCTCGTGACCCTTCATGGTGAAGAGCACCAGTTTCGTCTGGGCGCCCGGAATGCGCAATTCGATCCAGCGTTGTTCGTCGTCGAACGGCTGGTCCGTGGCGATGGAAAAACCCAACTTCTCCGTGAAAAACGCGAGGGATCGATCCTGATCCCGCACGGCGATACTCGCAAACTTGATCCCTTTGATCACCTTACTCTCCTTTGTCACGGGACCGATCGAGGTCCCGAATTCGCGACCAGTTCATGTGCCGGCGGCATTTTGGGCGGAAACCGAGAGGAGCGGGCCTGGCGGGCACACCTGGCCCCTGCCACGGGCGCACCCCATCCGAGGCCCACGACGAACGCGTTCCACAGCCCTCCAACCATCCTGGCCATGATCGGGCAACTTGTTTCTCTTCAATATCTTGTAGGTTCGTTCCCGCTGCAGTGGTGTTCCGTGACTACCAAAATATCCAGGTTCGCTTCGGTTTACAAGCCGTGTATTGATTGCTAGGCTACTGATTGCCATAGCTGGGAGCGAAAAACTGGAACCCATCACGTTACACCCCTACATCATCGATACCCTGATGCCCGATCTGGTCGGCCACGATCGCCACCCCAGCGCCTTTCTGGTTTTCCTGTTCCTTCACCGCCGCACGGAAATGGGCGCCTGCGCAGTGAGCCTGCGCCAGATCGCCGAGGGCACGGGTTTGTCCAAGAGAGCGATTCAATCGGCATTGACACGCCTGGTAAAACGCAAGTTGGTGTCCATCGAGCGAGCCGGGATCACCGCGATTCCGAAGTACCGAATCCACCAGCCGTGGTGCACCTCCCAGGCGCACGAATAAGACCGGAATCGCTGACACCTGCCCAGCCCCGCTGGCAGCGCGACGATGGGAAACGCGTGCGGTCCGCGCCAACCGCGATCATATGGATGGTTCGAGGCGGATTTTTTCCCTGGAATGCCACCGTGGATGGAGGCATCGATCCGGGTCAGCTCTTCGCGATCCGTCGCCACCGTGCCGTGAATCAGTATTGGAAAGCCCTCGACCGGGATGATAATCTGAATGAATCCAATACCTCCGATATTCTGGAGCCGAAATGCCGGCGTTTGGCGACCTTGAATTGGCCCTGAATCGTGGTGACACGGGTTACGTGATGCAGATGCGTTACGACCAGCCCGACAGCGACGTTCACATCCGCCTCTCCCCCACCGATCACGAGCTGACATTCCGCATCGAGGAGCTCGAAGCGGCACGGCGCAGCCCCATGCGCTACGGTGTCCTGTTGGCCGAAGACCTGTTCGCTGACGAGGAAGTGAAAAAAACCTTTCTGCAGATATGCACCGATGCCACCTCCCGCGGCGCCGGCCTGCGGGTCCGGCTCTCGCTGGCGGCCAACCTGCCCGAACTGCACGCGCTCCACTGGGAGACCCTGTGTGATCCGGTGAGCGGTGACCCGTTGTTCCTCGGTGAAGGCATCGTTTTCAGCCGCATGCCCACCTTCGCCGACTGGCGTCCCGTGGTCATCGGTGACAGCCCCCAATTGAAGGCTGTCGTGGCGGTCGCCAGCCCAAAAAACGCCACCGATTTCGACCTGGTTCCGTTCGACCGGTCAGCGGAAACGGATCGAGCCATGAAAGGCCTGGATTACCTGAACCCGACCGCAGTGGAACCCGCCGATCCCGAGGCGATTCTGTCGGTCATGCGCGAGGGTTGCGACCTGCTCTACCTGGTGTGCCACGGCAGCTTCGAAAAGAATACCGCCTGGCTGTGGTTGGAAGATCGAAACGGCATGGCCAACCGGGTGGCAGCCCGGGATCTGGCACGCCGCATCGCCGACCTGGAGCATCCACCGCGACTGATCGTACTGGTGTCGCCCGACAACTCCGCCTCACCGGCAAACCACCCCCTGGCGAAGTTGGGCCCCGAGTTGGCCGCAGCCGGCGTGCCCGCGGTTTTGGCCCTCCTGGGCGCGGTCTCGGAAAAGGCCATGGACCACTTCATGCCCGCCTTTTTCCACGAACTGGACCGCCACGCCACCATCGACCGTGCAGTGGCCGCGGCGCGAGGGGCCTTGCGAAACAGCCCCGACTGGTGGAAACCGGTCCTGTTCCTGAGATTGAAGAGCGGCCGCCTGTGGCGAACCCGTTACCAGGAACAGGACATGATCGGCCGCCACATCGGTCCCTATCGATTGGAGCGCGAACTGGGTCGCGGCGGCATGGGCGCGGTCTACCTCGGCGTCCGCAGCGACGGCGAATTGCGCATGAAGGTCGCCGTCAAACTGCTGAACCGGGAGATGACCTCACCGCGCATGCTGGACCGCTTTCGTCGCGAACGCCAGGTTCTGGCGGATTTGAATCATCCCCATATCGCCGTGCTCCACGACGCCGGCACCACCGAGGACGGCTTTCCCTGGTTCATCATGGAATACATCGAAGGCGAGCACATCGACCAATGGTGCATCCAAAACCAGCCACCCACCGCCACCTTGCTGCGCATGATCCGCAAATCGGCGGAGGCCCTGGGGTACGCACACAGGGCCGGCATCGTCCACCGCGACATCAAGCCCCACAACCTGATGGTCACGGAAGCCGGCGAGCCCAAACTCCTGGACTTCGGGATCGCACGGCTGGCCCACCTGGAGGAAACCGATACCGCGGGACGCGGCGAAGTGCTGATGACGCCTGCCTACGCCGCGCCGGAACAACGCATGGGTCACCCGGTCGAGGAAGCCACGGACGTCTACGCGCTGGGTCTGGTCCTGCTGCAGCTTTTGACCGGCTTCGCCCCCAATCACCTGGATTGTAAGCCCTCCGAGGCCATCACCCGATTGATGGCGGAAGGACGTCAGGCCACGGTCGCGATGGACCCGCCCAACGACGATCCCACGGTCCCCTTCCCCTCGACGCACAAATCCCATCCCTCGGGTGAGACGCAACCTTCGCCCCTGGCCGGCGAACCCGATTCGAACGCGGCACAAATGGAAAACGGGACCATCGCGCCAGGCGCCTCGAACGCGCTCGAAGATCCCCGTCACCAAGGGGAACCGCTCCCCGAGGCCCTGGGCTACGTGCTGCGCCGCGCGCTTGCGACCAATCCGCGCGAACGATATCACGACATGGACGAACTCATCGCGGGACTCAACCGGGTGCTCGCCGCCCTACTGCGCAACCGGTCGGACCAGCCGGGAACGAAGAAGGTCTACGACGCGCTGTTCTGGTATCACCCCGACGACGCCGACTCGGTCGCCGAGCTGACGCACTATCTGGAAAACGAGGCCGATTTGCGAATTTGGCAGAAGCCCGAATGGCAGGGGCTATCGCCGGATGGCAGCTCCCGCGCCCTCGATACCGCCCTCGAATTGTCGCGGGCCTGCCTGATCTGCCTGGGTCCCGGTCAAGGCCATGCCCGCGAGACGCCTTGGGAACACGATCCGGCCAAGCGCGACACGCTCGCCTTCCGCGCCGAGGACCTGCGCCTGATTCCGCTGTTGTTGCCTGGCGCGGCCTTTCCCGAAAAGCAGAGCGAGTTGCCGGTCTACCTACGCGGACTCACTTGGCGAAGGCTTGACAACCGTCACGATCACAGTGATTTGGCCCAACTGGCGGAGGCGATTCGGGGCATTCGCACAGATGAACGCGCTTCATCGCTACCGGCGGGTATCTGTCCCTTTCGAGGCTTGGAGGTTTTCCGGGAGGAAGATCGCCACTTGTTTTTCGGACGTGAGGCGGTGGTCCAACGGGTGACCGAGTACCTGGACCGGCATCCGTTCATCGCGCTGCTCGGCCCGTCGGGCAGCGGCAAATCTTCGGTGGTGCAGGCCGGCGTAATTCCATGGTTGCGCGACCGCGACTATGCCGTCGCGCTGTTCACCCCCACGCATCAACCGTTGGAGGAACTGGCTTTCGTCCTGCGTTCCCTGCTTCGTGAATCGGGCTCGGATCAACCCACGGAATACTTGCTGAACCGCCTGCGGAGCTCCCCGGAAGCCCTGCATTTCATCACGCGCGAAATTTTCGATCAACGGGGCCAACAGCGACTTTGCCTCGTCATCGACCAGTTCGAGGAAATCTTCACCCTCGCCAAGGACGCCCGCGAACGCGCCGCCTTCGTAGCCGGGTTGTGCTACGCCGTCGACCAACCCGGCAGCAAGGTGTCGGTCCTCGTCACCATGCGCTCGGACTTTTTGGGCAAGTGTGTCGTCTTTCCGGACATCAACCATTTGTTCCTGGAACACGCGCTGCAAGTGACCCCCATGAACCGCGGCGAACTGGCCCGCGCGATCGAAACACCGGCCAGGCTCTCGGGGCTCTCGCTGGAACCCGGCCTGTTGGAGCGGATCCTAGACGACGTGGCGGGTGCTCCCGGCGAGCTGCCGCTGCTGGAGCACGCGCTCCTGGAACTGTACGAACGACGAAGAGGCACCCTGCTGACCCTGGCCGCCTACGGAGAAATCGGCGGCATCGAGGGTGCCCTCGCCAGGCGGGCCGAGTCGGAATACGCGGCCTTGGACGACCACGAACGTCAGACTTTGCGCAAGATGTTCGTGTTGTGCCTGATCCATCCCGGCGAAGGGGCCGAAGATACCCGGCGCCGCGCCACCGGCGAGGAATTGGTTGCGGTCGGCGGCGCCACGGTCGAATCCTTGATCCAACGCTGGACGGCTTCGCGCCTGTTGACCGGAACTCGCGACGAAGGACGTGATGTCGACCTGGTGGACGTGGCCCACGAGGCGTTGATACGGCGTTGGAAACGGATCGGCGAGTGGATGGCCGAAGACCGCGAAACCGCGCGCCTGTTGAACCGCCTGCGCCAGTCCGCCCGAGCCTGGGCCGATGCCGATCGCAGCGAAGACCACCTGCTCCGTGGTGGTCCGCTCTATCAAATGAAAGAGCTGGTAGCGCGCGAAGAGCCACATCTGGGGGCTTTGGAAAAGGAGTTCGTGGCCGCCGGCGTCGCCCTGGCGGAACGCGAGATCCGTGCAGGCGAGGAAACGGCGGCGAGGTTGCGACGCCGTCGGAATCAGGCCTTCGCGGCTACCGCGGTCGCGCTGCTGCTGGCGGCGCTCGCCTTTGCCATGTTCTTCCGTTCGCACCGCGAAAAGATTCGCGCCCAGGCGGAAAAGACCCGTGCCGAGGCCGCCCAGCAAATTGCGGAACAACGCACGCTGGAGAGCAACTACAGCCTTGCAGTGATGTACACGGAAAAAGCCGGCAACGCCCTCGAAAACCATCAGCCCCAAGAGGCCTGGCTGTATGCGTTGGCGGCCCTCTCCGGACACATTCCGGAGGACCGGAGCCTGCCCGCCGCGGTGGGCCGCTTCGCCGATCCGGCGATGGAACACGCCGCCAACCTGCTGTGGACCACTCCCGTGGACCACGGCGTCAATCGGGCCGCTTTCTCGCCCGACGGTGGTTTGCTGGCCCTGGCCGGGAAGGACCACCTGATCCGCCTGATCGATCGAAAGAACGGCGGCCCCGCGGGCCTCTTGGTTGGCCACACCAACCACATTCGCGCCCTGGCCTTTCGACCCGGTGTCGCGGGCTCCTCCGAAGGCCTGCTGGCCTCGGCCGGCGAAGACTTCAAGGTCCATCTTTGGACCCTGCCCGACGGGCCTTGGGCATCCAGCGGGCCCAGTCGGGTTCTGGATCACGGTGAGACTGTCGTAGATCTGGCTTTTTCTCCAGATGGCGAGACGTTGGCCACGGCAACGTCCGAGGGAACGGTTCAGTTGTGGTCGCTCGCATCCCCACCAAAACGGGAACCCACCGCGATTTGGACAGCCGGCGAAACACCCCTCGCGAGCCTGGCCTTTTCCACCGACGGAACCTTGCTGGCAAGGGGTTCGGATTCGGGAATCCTGGAGGTGAGATCGCTGGCTACGGGCGAAACGATCGCCGTGCTCGATGCCAAAGCCGGACGCCTATCCGACCTGGAGGCGACAGGGAATCGCTGGCTCTCGGCCCATGCCGGCGGAGACATCCTGATCTGGGATCCCTCCAAGCAGGCACCCGAACGCATCGCGAGTGGCCAGTCCGGCGGCGTGGCGGCCCTCGCCGTGCTACCGGATGGACGGACGTTGGTTTCCCTGGGAAGCGACGGCAGCATGGTTTCTTGGGATCTTCATGGCGGCGAGCGCTTGGCGACCCTGCGACCGGCACGGGCATCGCGCCGCGCATTCGGTGATTGGCGAATGGACCTGGTTCCGGATCCCGAGGGTACGACGCTCTCGGTGCTTTGGGAGCGATGGTCGCTGTGGGATCTTTCTTCCGGCGAAAGGAAAGCGGCGCTTTCCGGGCACTCGGCCGAAATCAGGGGGATCGCTTTTTCCCCTGACGGAAAAACCCTGGCCTCCGCCTCGGGTGATCGGAAGATCCTGCTCTGGGACGTCCAATCCGGAACCCAGAAGGCCGCGCTCTCGGGTCACGAAGGTACCGTTTGGTCGGTAGCCTTCTCCCCCGACGGGCACACCCTCGCCTCGGCCTCGCTGGACCGCACGATCTTGCTATGGGATATCCAGGCTCGAACACCGCGCGCCAGCCTCGTCGGTCATTCGGCCCCGATCTGGAGTATTGCCTACTCTCCCGACGGTAGAACCCTGGCCTCCGCTTCCTACGACCAGACCATCAAGCTCTGGGACGCCGCGACGGGTGCGGCGCTGCAAACCCTTTCCGGCCACTCTGCGGAGGTCTGGAGCGTGGCCTTCGCCCCGGACGGAAAGACGCTCGCATCCGGTTCCTCGGATCAAACCATCAAACTCTGGGACCTGGCCACGGGCAAGATCGAGAAGGATCTTTCCGGTCATTCGGCGGGTGTGTTCAGCGTGGCTTTCAACCCGGCGGGGAACACGCTGGCTTCCGGTTCCTTCGATCAAACCATCAAGCTCTGGCATCCCGCGACCGGCGAGGCGCGCGCCACATTGCGCGGCCACTCGGCTCAAATCAGAAGCCTCGCCTTCGCACCCGACGGACGCACCTTGGCCTCCGCTTCCTACGATCAGTCCATCAAACTCTGGGATACCGTGACCGGCGAAGAGCCCACCACCTTCTCGGGGCACTCGGATCTGGCCTACCACGTGGCTTTCTCTCCCGATGGCCGGTTGCTGGCCTCGGCCTCCTTCGATCATACGGTCAAGCTCTGGGATGTCACCTGCGCCCAAGCCCCGGCAGCACTGGCCGGCCACGACGCCTCGGTTTGGAGCGTGGCCTTCGCACCCGACGGCGCCTCTTTGGTCTCGGCCTCCTTCGATCAAACCCTCAAATTTTGGCCCGCCCCCGCGGGCAACACGGGAGCGCCACCCAAACCGGAGTCGCTCGCCACCGGGGTCGGGCACTCGGCGGAAGTGCTGAGCGTGTCGTTCTCGCCGGATGGCCGCCTGGTGGCCTCCGCTTCCTACGACCAGACCGTCCGCCTGTGGGATGCCACCAGTGGCGCCTCGAAGGGGCTGTTGCAAGGCCACACGGCACAGGTCTTCAGCGTCGCGTTCTCACCGCGCAGCAACGCCCTGGCCTCCGCATCGTGGGACAAAACGATCAAAATTTGGGATGTGGACCGCAAAGAGGCACGGTTGACCTTGTCCGGGCACGATGCCGCGGCGTATCACGCCATCTTCTCCCCCGACGGGCATTCCCTGGCTTCCGCCTCGCGCGACAAGACCGTGCGCCTGTGGGATGTGCGCACGGGCCGGGAACGGGCGACGCTCTCCGGCCATTCGGGAGCCGTTCTGGGTTTGGCCTTTTCCCCCGACGGGCAGATCCTGGCCTCGGCGTCTCGCGACCGCTCGGTGAAGCTTTGGGACGTACGGGACATCGACGGCCAGGCCGCTTCCGGCAAGGCATTCGCCACGCTCGCCGGGCACCGAGGTGCGGTCCTGGGCGTGGCCTTTTCCCCCGATGGACGCACGTTGGCGACCTCCTCGGGCGACGACAGTGTGCGTCTCTGGGATGTCGCATCCCAACGACCTTTGGCCACCCTTCTCGCGCATGCAGGGGATGTGAATCGCCTGGCATTTGCCCCCGACGGCCGAACGCTGGTCACCCCTCACGACGACGGTTCGCTTCACGTCTGGCGCCTGGACGACCTGGCCCCCTTCATCGCGACCCGCCAGGATCGCGCTGCCTGGCACCAGATCCGCCAGCGCGCGCTGTTCCATTTCGGCTACCGATTGGACGAGGCGGGACTGGTTCACGAGAAGCGTTTCGTCCTGGCGCCCTTGAACGGCTTCGATTTTCCCGAGAGGCATTCCTACGCGGATTTGGCGCGCCCCAAACCTCGGGATACCAAGCTGATCCGCTGGTTGAGGCAAGGGGGTCGGGATTGAGAGGCATTGGCATTTGGGCATCGCGCGCTCGCGAGTCGGGATCTCCCTCGAGGGCAATTGGGTGGCGCTCCGGAACGGACCTGATTTGAATTCTTGGCTCCTACCTGGTTGGTAGCGCCCCAATAAATTACAGGTCGACGCCGATTTCGGATATTTCGGCGAGGCTCATTTCGGCGATTTCCGCGACTTGCCGCTTTTCCAAACCCGCACGCAGCATGCTTTTCACCATTTCAGTTCGAACACGTTGCTCACCTTTTTCCAGGCCTATCTCGATGCCCCGTTGCTCGCCTTTTTCCAGGCCTATCTCAATGCCCCGTTGCTCGCCTATCTCAATGCCTCGTTTTTCGCCTTTTTCCAGGCCTATCTCGATGCCCCGTCGCTCGCCTTTTTCCATCAGCATCTCGCGTACCGTCATGCTCATCTGATTCTCCACTACATCTCGGAGGCGATTTCCACAACTTCGGAGACTGTCATTTCCGCGATCTCCGAGACTTGGGCTTTATCCAACCCCGCACGCAGCATGCTTTTCACCATTTCAGTTCGAACACGTTGCTCGCCTTTTTCCAGGCCTATCTCGATGCCCCGTTGCTCGCCTTTTTCCAGGCCTATCTCGATGCCCCGTTGCTCGCCTATCTCGATGCCCCGTTGCTCGCCTTTTTCCATCAGCATCTCGCGTACCGTCATGCTCATCTGATCCTCCGTTTCCTCGAACAAGATCATAACCCTTCGTTTCTCTTCATCGCTCAATCGAGCGTTGACGTCGATGAAGTCCATGAACCGAAGGAATGTCCCGTGATCGGTCACCCTGTACAAATGAGTATAGGCCAGAGCGGTCACGTGCAACCGCTCCTCCTCCGGGTAGTCCAACAGCGGCGCCAGGACGTACCACACCGGGTTGTCGCTCCCCCAGATTTCGTCCACGGCCTGGTCCCGCAACTTCACCCGCAGGAACGTAAAATCCAGCCAGGTCTCCTCCAGCGCCTCGTGACGAATCTGACGCGGCACGTCGCGCCGCCATCGCGGTCGATCGGTGAACACCACCACCGGCAAAACCGGCAGTCCACCGACCATTCGATCCAGGTCAAGCACGTAATGACACAGCCGATGGATCGAAAACGACGACTTCTTGCTCTGGTGCTCCATCAAACAGATTAGCCCGCCACCCCCGCGAAATTTGAGGTGCATCGCCAAATCCACGATGCGCCCGGGATCGTGCATCATGTGGCGAGGCATTTCCTGACGGAGCTGAACAACCTCCTCCAAGCACCCATACTCCGATTCGAGCCTGGGCACCAGTGCCCGCAACGACTGCTTGGGGAAGGTCAGCACGAGATCCTTGAACGCTCTGTCGTGGGAAAATTCGAGCTTGTTGTCCGTCATGGCGACTCCCTTCCCTTTCCACCATGGGCGACCCCAAACAGGCCCCACGGGAACCGGAGCAAGAGTGATGAATACCTTTTCTGCCGTCCCTCATTCTCCCCTGGCTTTCCAGACCTTGGCAAGTATTATTCGATATCCTTTTTCTCGTTAAAGCACACAAATATTAAAAAGCATTTTTCCTCGCAGCAGACATTCTCTACCACTACTTGCTTCGCGCTCAAATGCTCGCCCGCCACCCTCATTCGAATATGCGTATCATCGAAACATGACCATCAGACCGAGAAAGAACGACACCGTGCTGACAATCATGGCGGCGAAGACACCCGCAGCCACGCGAAGCGCACCACTCATGAACATGATCAGGCACAGAACGGCGGCGCTGACAATGACCGATGCCGCCATCACCGGCCACGCACGCGGGAAAATGAAGTAGATGGCGAATGGCGTCATCTGGAACAGCAATCCGAAAAAAAATCCGAATCGAAAGCTCTCCATGAACCGACTCTGTGGTGGCGCCCGCCGATCGGGCTCTTCCCGGCTCTCTACGTCCCGATCACTCTCGGGCTCCTTGAACGATAACGCCATCTTCGCAGCCTAGCTCCCCATTGCAGATCGGCCCCGATACATTCGAAGTGTGCCCAAGAGCCTGGCCGAACCCGGTCGATCGCCAAGGCCCAGCTCCCGCCATGGGCGGTAGGACTTCTGGCCACGGCGGCCATCCAACCTGGGGCGGTCTATCATGAACACTCTGAGGTCCAATCTTTTTTCGACTCTAGTTACCAGATATACCACCATCTACCCAATTACGCTACGCATGCGCCAAGTCGATGCGCCTTCAGGACTCGGCGGGTTCGAGCCTCATCTGCCCGGTAGATTCCTCCCGGGATAGTTGCTCGAGAACCTGGGTCACCAATCGGGCCAGGTGATCCACGTGCGGCGAATCCAACATTTCGTGGTGCACGCCACTCACGTAATGGGTGTCGATCTCGCTCCCGGTAATCGCATCCCACCCCAGAACCTTGTTCTGCGGCGACATCAGCGGTTGACGCCGGGTCCGGAACAGGGTCAGTGGGCCCGAGTAGGTTTCCGGCTCGTAGACGGAAAAGGCGTGGAAGTGCCGTTTCATCAGGTCGATTCGGTACTCGGGGAAAAAGGAAATATCGACCGCGAAATGGTCGCTCAAGTCGAAGGCAATATCCTCGTTTTGCTGAACCTGATCCAATTCGGCTTCAGCGATCGGCTCCCCGGCTGGCGGCTGCGCACCCGAAGTCAGTTTGCGCCGCAACTTGTGCATCAGATTCGTCGGGTTGTACAACGACCGATCGAAGAACAACCACGGCAGGTTCTTGAGGAAACGCATGGCGTAAACCGGCTTCGTAGGTCGGTTCGCTTCTTCGACCACGGGCGGAATCGCGGAATCCATCAACCCCAGTAAGGCGACCTCCTCGTCGCGCTTGCGCAGTTGAATCGCCATTTCGAAGGCCACGATACCACCGGACGAGTATCCGGCAAGGTAATAGGGACCCACCGGCTGGACCTGTTTGATGCGCTCGATGAAATCGGTGGCGGCCAATGGAATCGTCTCGTGAGGTGGCGATTTTCGATCCAAACCCTGCATTTGCAGACCGAAAACGGGAAGGTCCTCGGGCAGCAACTCGGCGAGGCGACGGTAGATCAGCACATCTCCACCCAGGGAGTGGATCAGGAACAGCGGAGGCCGGCCCTCCGCTCCGACCCGAATCTGGACCAGAGGCGCAAAGGCGGCCAATTCCAACTCTTCCTTCAGGGCCACGGCGTATTCGCCGAGCGTCGGGTGAGTCAGCAGCAGCGCCAATGGCACGTTGCGGCCCAATTCACTCTCGACCCGCGAGGACAGGGTCATGGCCCGCAACGAATCCCCGCCAAGGGCGAAGAAATGGTCACCCATCGAGATGTCGGATACACCCAAAACCTCTTCCCAGACCTTCATCAGCTTGGCTTCCATCTCGTCGTTAGGTTTCACCCGAGCCTGCGATGGTGCGCCCTCGCGCCAGTCCGGATCCGGCAGATTGCGGCGATCAACCTTGCCGGTGGGCGCCTTGGGGAAGACCTCCATCACCTTGGCGGCCGAGGGAGTCATAAAGGCCGGCAACTCCTGCCCCAACCAGCCCAACAACTCGTCCGACGAGAGTTCCTGACCGGAACGCGGGGTCGCGTACGCCACCAACTGTCGGCTACCGGCCGGTGTGGCGCGAACCACGACGGCACCTTCCTCGACAGCGGGATGTCGGGCCAGGACCGCTTCGATCTCGCCGAGCTCGATCCGAAAGCCTCTCAGTTTCACCTGGTTGTCCAGCCGGTCCAGGTATTCGTATTGACCGTCGCGGCGCAACAGGCAACGATCGCCGCTCTTGTACATCACACCGACGCCTTCGCGGAAGCGATCGGGTAAAAAGCGTTCCGAGGTCAAATCCGGGCGCTTCAGATAACCTTCGGCCACTCCCCGTCCACCGATGAACAATTCGCCAGGCACTTCCGGCGGTGCCAGGCGACCCAATTCGTCGATGACGTAACACCAATAGTTGTCGATCGCGGTACCGATCGGGGGATCCTTCTCCATCGGCCGAGCCCCATCACCGACCGGTGGCTGAAACGCGGTGGACATGATGGTGGTTTCCGAGGGACCGTAGGCGTTGATCCAGCGAATCCGTTTGCCGCCCACCAGTAACCAATCGTTGTAGGCCGACCAGGTGGCGCGTTCCCCCCCACAAATGAACAGCCGGACCGAATCGGGGAATTGCAGACCGGCTCCGGCCATATGGTGCACCAGTTCGACCCAGAACAGGGTGGTCAGGTTCAGAACCGTGATCCGCTCGCGTTCCACGAATTCCAGAAACGCGGTCAGGCTGGCCAGCGTGCTGCCGCTGGGCAGGACCAACGCACCGCCCGCGTTCAAGGTTCCGAAAATTTCCTCGATGGACACATCGAAATTGATCGTCGAAACCTGGGGGACGCGGTCACCCGGTTTCATGTCGAACATGCGAATCACGGTGAAGTTGTGATTGACCAGGCCGCGATGGGTCAGCAACACCCCTTTGGGGCGACCCGTGGAACCGGAAGTGTAAATGGTGATACCGCGCGCACACAACGGTACCGAAACCCCGGGATTGTGGGTCGGCTGGGTGGCCAACCACTGGGGATCCTCGTCGGTAGCGACCAACATGACGTTGTCGATGCGAAGCCGCTCGACGAACTTTTCCTGGGTCAACACCATCGCCGGCTGGGTGTCCTCGATCATCAGGCGCAGCCGGTCCTCGGGATAATCGGGATCGAGCGGAATATAGGCCGCTCCGGATTTGAGAATTCCGATGGCGGCCACGATCATCATCAATGACCGTTCGATGCTCAACCCCACGAACGAATCGGGTCCGACGCCGTGCTCGATCAGGTAGTGAGCCAGTTGGTTGGCTTGGGCGTTCAGCTCGGCAAAGGTCACATCACGGCCTTCGCAACGCACGGCCAACGCGTCGGGCATCTCCGCCACGCGCTGTTCGAAGAGCTCGTAGAGGTTTTTGTCTTCGGGAAAGGGCTGATCGCTGTAGGCCATGACCAGGGCCTGATTGCCGGCGTGCAACGTGGGCAGGGCCGTCACCGGGCGATCCACGTAGTCGGGCAGTACCCGCAGGACTTCGACCATCAAATCCATCATGTCGCGCGCCGATTCGCCGCGATAGACGCCCGCGTTGTACTCGAGTACCAAAAGTAAGTCTTCGTCCAGGTAACCACTCATGGCGAGCGCGAATTCGGTGCGCTCGTGAAGGGTGAAACCGCGCTCGGCCCAAGGTCCGCCCTGCTTTTGCAGCACCTTCTCCAACACCTGGTTTTCGAACATCAACATCGTCTGCACCAGGGTCTTCCCGGCCCCGATACGGCACCATTCCTGGATCTGCGCCAGCGGTACGGCTTCGAACTCTCGCGCCGATACCTGCTGATCGCGTAACTCGTTCAACCAGGCACCGACGGTTTGTTCCGAATTGAACCGCACCCGAAAGGGCAATGTGTTGATCAACATGCCCGCCATTTGCTGCAGGTTTTCGATGGGTAGGTAGCGACAGGCCCGAACGGTGCCGAAGACCACGTCGGCACTGCCGGTATAGGCACTGATGGTTTGCGCCCAGGCTGCCTGAACCAAGGTGTGAAACGTCACCCCGATTTCCTCGGCGAATAGCTGTAGGCGATCCACTTGCTCACGATCCAAGCGCATTCGGATCTCGCGCTGGTCGTGCTCCATCTGCTTGTCGAACGGCAGCGGCGTGTGGGGAACCGGCAACTCGGTATCGGCGACGCCGTTGAGAAGTTGGCGCCAGTAGGTCCTGGCCCTTTCGATCGGCTGCTCTTCGACGGCCCGCACGTATTGGCGATAGGCCGGCGCCGCTTCGACCACGGGGGTCTCGCCCGCGCACAGACGATCGTAATAAGTGAACAACCACCGCAATACGATGGGGAACGAACGACCATCCAGCACGATGTGGTGAAAGGTCCACAACATCCGGTAATCCTGATTGTCGAACCGGAACAGATTGACCCGCATCTGCGAGGGCCGGGTCAAATCGAAACCCATCCGGCGATCGGAGGCCAGAAAATCGCGATAGCGGGTTTCCCGCTCTTGGGGCTCGACCCCGCGCCAGTCGTGATCGTTGATTTCCGGGGCCACCTCCCCGTGCACGACCTGCATCGGATGGCTGGGCCGATCCAACACGAACGCGATTCGCAAGGCATCGAACCGCGCCGTCACCATCTGCCAGGCCTGGCACATTTTGTCGAAATTCACGCTTTCGGGCAGGCGACAACAGAGCTGTTCCAGGTTCACTCCGGACGTGCGAGACAAACGCCACTGGTACAGCATGCCCAGTTGCATGGGCGTCAAGGAGAAAGAATCGTTCATATGCATCTCAGTATCTATCATTTAGTGAAGAGTGAATGGCACGGTGACCCCACGCGGCGCGCTCGCCACGAGGTCGTCGATGAATCGTTCGATGGGAAATCGAGGTCACGAAGGAATAACCCATCATAAAACCAAAACGCGAAATGAACCACGAGATCCGCCAGAAAAAAATCGCTCCAGCGAAAAACACCCTAAAGCCGCAAAAGACCGGCGTCCATTCAGCGTTCTCTTCAGATCGTATCGATCCCACCACACATACCTTGCCATTCGAAACATCGATAACCGGTTCGTTCCCCAACCAAAACGCACCGAAGTACAGACCATTGAAAATAAAGCTCGAAAACGGGGCGATAAGCCAAAGAAGGGCATCGTCTCAGGAAAAACCAATCAGGAAAAAGATGAACGTGCGATACCTCGTATGGCGGGCAGTATACAGTAACAGTCTGTAGCACGTCCGAACTTTTTTAAAGTTTTCTTGAGATGATTTTAGTTTTTTTTCGATATATGCGGAAAGCCTTATCAACCCTCGTTTTCAACCATCTGACCGGGCCTTCAATTTTGCAAAATCCTCAAAAATGAAACCCAACAATCGTCCACAAGAGGCGGTTCCCAGCACAGGCCACATCGTCCCTCGTCATACGAGGTACCAATCCGGCGCTTTTTCGACTCCAAACCATGGGGACGATTAACGACGTGAACCGGCGACCGGCATCACCACGGTGAACGTGCTGCCCTTGCCCGGATGTGTTTTGACCCGAATCCTACCGCCGTGGGCATCCAAAATCAGCTTGACGATGTTGAGTCCCAGGCCGACGCCCTCGGCTTCCCGGGTCAGACTGCGATCCGCTTGAAAAAAGCGATTGAAGATCTTCCGCAAGGCGCGGCGCGAGATGCCGATCCCGTGGTCCTGGACCTCGAGGCACACGTGATGCCGATCCTCTAGGTAACTGCGCACCTGAATCCATTTTTCCTCGCGCGAGTACTTGATGGCGTTGTCCAATAGGTTCAGAACGACCGTAGTCATGGCGTCGGCATCGGCCCGAATTCGGGGAAGATCGGGTTCCCATTCGCGATCGGTGCGAAATCCCTCGTGGCGGAGCTTGTCGCCGATGGCCTCGAGCGCCGTCTCTGCGATTTGGGTGACCGACACCGAACTCATCTGGAAACCGGTCTTGTGGCGCTCCAATCGGGAGTAGTTGAGAAAATGTTCGATGAGCCGCGACAGGCGCTGGTTCTCCTTGGCGATCAGTTCCAGATATTCGCGGGTGGTATGGCTGTCGCGGTAATGGCCATCCAGCAGGGTGTCCACCAGCATGCGAACCGAGGCGAGCGGCGTTTTCAGTTCATGGGTGACGGTCGCCAGGAGGTCGTTCTTGAGCCGGGTCTCCAGAATGTGTCCGGTAAGAAATCGGGTGATGATACCGCCGAGCACCAGAATCAAGCCCACGACCATGATGCCGGAGGTGATGTACATGGCACGACGGGATCGAGCGCGGGTGACCAACAACTCGCGGTTGTCCACGCTCAAGGAAAGCACCCAGTCGGGAAAGCCCTCACCCAGGGCGACCGCGCGTCCTTCGTTCCCAGTTTGCGGTGCCTGACCCGGTGCGAGCACGTCCACCAACCAACCGGTCTCCAAAGTCACCATGTGCCGGGAAAGTTCCTGTCGCAATCGTTCTTCACCGAAGAGCCCCACCAGATCGGAGCCGCTCGGGAGCATGGCCCAGAGCCCGTCACTCACCTGGTGAAAGCTTCCGTCGTCGGGTACGGAGGCGCCGCTCGCGGCGAATTGTCGGGCCAGTTCCTCACCTCGCAACAAATGATCGTGCTGCCAATGATCGGGCGCCACGCGTTCCAGGCGCCCGAGAAGTTCCAGGCGTTGGGATGCGGGTAGATGAAAGGCGCCGTAATCTCCGAGACGTCGCAACAAGCCGTTGGCGAGAGGCGCACGGGTGGCTTCTTCAAGATCCATCAAGGCCAGGGCATCGACGAGCCCGTCCATCGCCGGCGCGCGGCCCCGCTCGTCGCGGGCCTCCAGGTACTCGGGTCGGTTCAGCTCGGACACCAACAGGGTGACGGCTTCTTCGCTGCGTTGGAGGGCCACGAGGCAACGAGCTTGACCGAGCAACGCCTGTAGCCGCGTCGTCACCAACCCCGCGCGGGAGGCGACCGACCGATACCGGGCGAGAGCCGCCGGCCAATCGGCGTCGCGCGATTCGGCCAGGCGAGCCGCTTCCAACTGGGGATCTCGATGAACCGGGGCAATCGGCGCCGGCGTTGGGTCCGGGTAGACGATGTGGCCATTCGCTCCGAGAACGACCACACTGTCCAGCGCACCGGCCGTCACCACCTCGGCAAAACGGTGTGCGGCAGGCCGATCGGGTTCCGAATCGGCCAACGCGAGCCACAGTTGACGCCGGTAGTCGTCGGCGGAACGAGCGAGCTCATCGAGACGTCGCTCGTAGAGGCTCAACAGTTGGTTCCGCACGGCCGCATCTTCGTTACCGACGGCCTTCCACATGAACCACAACATGAAAATGGTCGGCACGAACACGGCGAAGATGCCCAGCAGCAAAAGACCCCAAAATTGCCGCTCTTGAGTCGAGAGCGACGTTCCGCGGAAAAAAGCCAAGGATGCGTACTCCGGTTTGCGAATGCGAGGCCACACGAAGCGGCCGACAAACTCCAAGCATATCGCTTTTTGGACCTAGCGGGCGATGGGATGACCACCCTCCAGGCGGGAAAAATTCAAGCGGCGCCATTCAATTCAAACCAAACGATGCCTCCGCCACGACAACACCCCTAGAGGTTCTCCTCCACCATCGTTTCCTTGGTGCCGCAATGCCTCCGAGATGTCAGCGGGTAACGAGGCTGCATCCGGAGTCCATGCTACATTCAAGAGCGACATATCGAATATCTATCTCGAAGGGACATCATGAATCTGGCTTTCATCGTCAAAACCCCCACGCTCATCTCATCCCTGGCGGTGCTTCTTTTGGCGCCCCACCACCCCTTGTCCGCCATGGAAGCGGAAACCCCCCAGGCGCTGGCCATCACCGACATGCCCTCGCCCGCCACGCACGCGAACGACACCTTGCCCTACCTGACCACCGAGGACGGACAGCTCTTCATGAGTTGGGTGCGAACGGACGACCCTTCCTCGGGCCACACCACGATGTATTGGTCGCGATGGAACGGCAAAACCTGGGCGGATCCACAAAAAATCGTGTCCCATGCCGACATGTTCGTCAATTGGGCCGATTTTCCGAAAATCGCCCTGAATGGCAAACTCGTGGCTGCCGCCTGGCCGCAAATGTTGGGTTCCGGAACCTATGCCTACGGATTGCGTCTGGCCGTATCGCGAAACGGCGGAGAGACTTGGCAAGATCCCATCTGGCTCCACACCGATACCAGTCCCACCGAGCACGGCTTCGTCTCGATGGCGCCCCTGGCCGACGGCACACTGGCCGCCGCCTGGCTCGACGGGCGAGCGATGGGGGCCGCCGGACATGGAGGAGGCGGCCACGATCATCACGGTGAAGGGTCCATGCACCTGCTCTACCGTACCATCGGCCTCGAGGGTCTCGGCCCGGAGCAGACCCTGGACGAGCGCACCTGCGAATGTTGCAATACCGCCATCGCCACGAGGGATCGCGACGTGTGGGTCGCCTACCGCGACCGCAGCGACGGGGAAATACGCGACATCGTCGTGACCCATCGAACTGACACCGGCTGGAGCACACCGCGCGCGGCCCAAAAGGACGACTGGAAGATCATGGGTTGTCCGGTCAACGGTCCGGCCCTGGCCGCTCGGGGACAGAACCTGGCGTTGGCGTGGTTCACCGCAAAGGGCCAACCCCAAATCAAGCTCGCCCTGTCCACGGACGGCGGTCGCCAATTTCGGGTCGCCGATTCCCTCGAAGACGGCGTCATCGGTCGCGTCGATGTGCGTCTCACCCCGACGAACGAGGTCATCCTGCTGTGGGTCGCGGAAAAAGACGGACGCCAACAGCCGCGCATTGCAGGATGGAATCTCACAGGTCGAAAACTGTGGGGGCCCATCGGCCTCGATTCGATTCCCACGGGCCGCGGAGGAGGTTTTCCCAGATTGGCCATGACGACGTCGCACCTGTTCATCGGGCAACGCGCGACCGAGGGTAAAGGTGTTCGTGTCATGGCGTTGCCCCTGGATCGGGGGAAGATAACCGCGCCGAAGAAAAAGGCCGAGTAACGCCAAAACAAAGGCAGGGCAATCGATCGCCAGCCATCCGCAACCAACTCGATTCAAAGTTGTTACAAAAGTCCTTGCCAAATGTTGGCGGATTGGGGATCGCCGCCTGTCGTCTAAAAAACATTGACATCGGCCGAACGGGAACGATAAGTTCAAAAGGTATTTTTGAGGTGTCTGTTTGATGAAATTTGCGGCGATCCTGCTCCTGACCACGAACCTATGGGCTTCGTTTTTTTGCTGTTGTCAAGAGCTGAGCTGTACCCGCATGGACGAGGCCGCCTGCAGTGCTCGAGAAGCCGCGGTCTCGCTGGCAACGGAGTCTCGATCCCATTGCCACGGAGACGGAAACGTTTCCGATGAAACCACATCGACCCCTCATCACACCCAGGATCGAGAGAAAGACGCGGCGCGTGATTCATCGAAACGGGCGCAAGGCTCCGTCATGGTCACCAACACCTGTCGTTGCGGCAACCACGCGTCTTCCGAGGTCTCGTTCGCACTGCCGAACCCCCAGACGGCCAAAGTCACCGTCTGGCTGGTGCTCGATCTGTTTTCCTGGCTGGCGAACCACCCACACATGGCTGAAAAGTCTTCCGCCTCATTCGAGGAGTTGTGCGCCTTCGTGCCGCTTCCAAAGGCGCCCAGCCTCAGTGTGCTCTCGCGTTTCCTCATTTGATACCACTCCCAGCACGCACGACCCTCTAGGATTCGGCTCTTCGAATTCCAGGCCCCGTTGTGCGTGCCGTTGATACCGCCTCGACCCTTTTTACATTAGGCATTTTCAACACATTCATTAGGAGTGGTTTACGATGTTCGTTGCCTCACGATGGTGTGGCGCGGCGTTTCTGGTCGTCCTGCTTTGCGGGGGATCCGGCGCCGTGGCGCACGAACTGGATGATTATCTTCGGGAAATTCGGGCCAAAAGTCCCGCCTACCGCGCGGCATTGCACAGATGGCAGGCCGCGGATGCCGAAGTGGATGCGGCCTCGGCGCTGCCGGACCCCTCGGTGGGGCTGGGCGTTTTTATCCAGGAAGTGGAAACCCGCGTTGGCCCGCAGAAACAGCGGGTCAGCCTCAGTCAAAAAGTCCCCTGGCGGGGCAAGCTGGCCTTGAAGGGACGGCGCGCCCGTGCCCTGGCCGACCGAGCCCAAACCGCCCTGAACGCGATCGGTCTGCGCCTGGACTCGGAATTCAAGACCCTCTACGCGGAATACTTCTATGTGGGTCGTGCGATCGCGATTACCCAGGACCACCTCCAGTTGCTGAAGGACTTGGAAGGCGTGATCACGGAGCGCTACGAAACCAACGCCGCCCAATACAACGACCTGATCCGGATCCAAATCGAGATCGATGCCCTTTCCGATCGACTGATCACCCAGCAGGAGGTGGCGCACCCGGTGAAGGCGGCCATGAACGCCCTGCTCGGTCGCGAAGTCGATCAAGCGCTGCCCTTCCCGGAATCGCTGCCGAACGGCGACCGCCCCCGTGACCCGAAAACTTCGTCAACTCTTCTGAACCGCCACAACCCCACGTTGCGCGGCCTCGACTTCCAAATCGAAGCCGACAGGACGGCCGTCGACCTGGCCAAAAAGAACCACTACCCCGATTTCAAGTTCGGCCTGGACTGGATCAATACGGGCAGTGCCGCCATGCCAGGCCAGCCCGAAAGCGGCAAGGACCCGATCGTGCTGTCGGTCGGGGTGAACCTGCCCATCTGGCGAAAGAAATACCGGGCCATCGACCGGGCCGCCGCATCGAGGGTGGAAGCTTCCATCCAACAGCGCCAGGACGCGCGCACCCATCTCGAGGCGCAACTCAAGCGGGCTCTGTTCCAATGGGACGACGCCCGTCGAAAAGTCGAACTGTACCGCGACCAGATCATCCCCAAGGCGGAAGAGAGCCTGACGGTCACGACCAGCGGTTTTCAAACCGGCGAGAACTCCTACCTGGATTTGATCGAAGCCGAAAAAGCCCTGCTCGAGTTCCTGCTATCCCTTCACAAGGCACAGAGCAATCAACTGAAGGCGGCGGCCGCCATCGAAGTCGCGATCGGCGTCGAACGGTCGGCCGAAGCACGGGAGGTGTCGGATCATGGCAAGCTGGATTGAGGACAAAAGAAATATCGGACTGGTCGTACTTTCGCTGACCTGTCTGCTTTTGTTGGGGTTGTTGCTGAACCGCCCCGGCATGCCGCCCCCGCGGGAAGACGACCACCAACACGACGCTTCCAGCGCGGAGGCGACCATCTGGACCTGTTCGATGCACCCCAACATTCGCCAACCGGAGCCCGGCCTCTGCCCCATTTGCGGGATGGACCTGATTCCGGTGAGCGAGGGGTCCGACAGCGACGGCCCCTGGAGCCTGACCCTTTCGGAACACGCGCGCAGCCTGGCCCAAGTCCAAACCGCGCCGGTGGAAAGACGCCACATCGCACACGAGATTCGGATGGTGGGCAAGGTGGCCTTCGACGAAAAACGGGTCGGCGACATCACCGCCTGGGTCGCGGGCCGCATCGATCGGCTGTTCGTGGATTTCACGGGCATCGAAGTTCGCGAAGGCGATCACATGGTCGAACTCTACAGCCCCAGCCTGGTGACGGCCCAACAGGAGCTGCGCCAAGCGGTGCGTTCGGTGAAAAGCGGGCCGAGTTCCATGCGCAAGGCAAGCGAGAGCCGCCTGCGAGCAGCGCGCAAAAAACTGGGATTGCTCGGTTTGTCGTCCCGGCAAATCGAGATGATCGAACGAAGCGATCAACCGACGGATCACCTGACCATCGAATCGCCGATGGAGGGCGTCGTCATCGAGAAGCACCTCAACGAGGGCGCTTACGTCAACACCGGCTCACCGATCTACACCGTCGCGGACCTCTCGCGGGTCTGGATCATTCTGGACGCCTATGAATCGGACCTGGCCTGGCTCCGCTACGGCCAGGAGATCGAATTCGAGGTGGAGGCCTACCCGGGCGAATCCTTCAGCGGCCGCATCGTGTTCATCGACCCGGTCCTGAACCCGCGAACGCGTACGGTGAAGGTGCGCATCGACGTACCCAACCCGAACCGCAAGCTCAAACCGGACATGTTCGTCCGGGCCGTGGCCCACGCGATGATCAGCGGCGGCGGCAAGGTCATGGATCCCGGCCTGGCCGGCAAATGGATCTGCCCCATGCACCAGGAGATCGTCAAGGAGGGCCCCGACGCCTGCGATGTCTGCGGCATGGATCTGGTCCAGGCCGAAGATCTCGGTTTCGTGGCCGAGTCGACCACCGAGCCGCCACTGGTCGTGCCGGCATCCGCGGTGCTGGTGACCGGCGAGCGGGGCGTCGTCTATGTGGAAGCCGGCGAGGCGCCAGGCACCTATGAGGGTCGCGAGATTCGGCTCGGACCGGAAACCGGCGATTTCTACGTGGTGACTTCCGGCCTGGAGGAAGGCGATCGCGTCGTGGTCAACGGCGCCTTTAAAATCGACAGCGAACTGCAGATTCGCGCCAAGTACAGCATGATGTATCACCCCTCGGCGCCCGAGGACGCCCCGAACCTGGTGGTCCTGGAAACCCACGCGCCGTTTCGCCTGAGCCTCGATGCGGTGTACGGCGCCTATTTCCAGATTCAGGATCGGTTGAGCCGCGACGATCTGGCGTCCGCGCACAAAGCCGGCCAAGACTTGGCGGGTGCGCTGAAAAAGGCCGCGGTGATCCACCTCGATGCCAAGGGGAAAATCCACTGGGACCGCATCGACGAAAACCTGGCCGAGAACCTCGATACCTTCGCCAAGGCTCCCGAAATCGAGGCCGGCCGCGCCGCCTTCGAAGCCGTTTCCGAGGACATCTACCGCATGGCCATGCAGTTCGGCTCGTCCGACGCCGTCCGCGTGCTGCGCTTCCATTGCCCGATGGCTTTCGACAACAAAGGCGCCCACTGGCTGCAAAACCACGAAAGTACGGCGAATCCCTACTTCGGCGCGAGCATGTTCGCCTGCGGCTCCCAGGTGGAAGATCTGGCCGAAACCCGCAAGGCGGCGAGTGATGCCCCGCCCCCCAAGGCAGGTGGACATGACCATTGATCCAAGGCCCCGGTCCCTGATGGACAAACTGATTTGGTTCTGCCTGAACAACAAGCTGGTCGTGTTCCTGTTGCTTCTGTTCACCGTGGTTTGGGGCATCCTGGTGGCTCCGTTCGACTGGAAGGTCTATGATCTCCCGCGCGATCCGGTACCGGTGGACGCCATCCCCGACATCGGCGAAAACCAACAAATCGTCTTCACCCAATGGATGGGCCGTTCGCCCCAGGACATCGAAGACCAGATCACCTATCCGCTGACCACTTCCCTGCTGGGCATCCCGGGCGTCAAGACCGTGCGCAGCTATTCCTTTTTCGGGTTTTCGACCATCTATGTCATCTTCAAGGAAGAGATCGACTTCTACTGGTCGCGCTCGCGCATCCTCGAGAAATTGAATAGCCTTCCGGCCGGAACCCTCCCGAGCGGGGTACAGCCTTCGCTGGGACCGGACGCCACCGCCCTGGGTCAAATCTTCTGGTACACCCTCGAAGGTCGCGACCCGGAAGGCAATCCCACCGGCGGCTGGGACCTGCACGAATTGCGGACCACGCAGGACTGGTACGTCCGCTACGCCCTGCTCTCGGCGGAGGGCGTCAGCGAGGTGGCTTCCGTGGGCGGACACGTCCAAGAATACCAGATCGACGTCGATCCGGATGCGATGCGGGCCCACGACGTCACCATCGAGCAGGTCTTCCACGCGGTTCGGATGAGCAACCAGGACGTGGGCGCGCGCAACATCGAAATCAATCGGGTCGAGTATTTCATTCGCGGCTTGGGCTTCATCGACGAGTTGGACGACATCCGCTTCGCGGTCGTCAAAACCAACGACGACGTGCCGATCTACGTGAAAGACGTGGCCACGGTCAACCTGGGCCCCGCCCAACGGCGCGGCGTGCTGGACAAGGGCGGCGCCGAAGCGGTCGGCGGCGTGGTGGTGGTCCGCTACGGCGACAACCCGCTGGAGGTCATTCAAAACGTCAAGGCCAAGATCCGCGAAATCACGCCCGGCCTACCGCAAAAAACCCTGGCCGACGGTACCGTCAGCAAAGTGGAGATCGTGCCCTTCTACGATCGCTCGACCCTGATCTTCGAGACGCTCGGCACCCTGAACACGGCGCTCTCCCACGAGATCCTGGTGACGGTGATCGTCATCCTGATCATGCTGATGAACCTGCGCAGCTCGGTGTTGGTTTCGGGTTTGTTGCCCCTCGCCGTGCTGATGACCTTCATCGCCATGAAGGAGTTCCACGTGGACGCCAACATCGTCGCCCTTTCCGGGATCGCGATCGCGATCGGGACCATGGTCGACATGGGCATCGTCATCGTGGAAAACATCATCAACCGGCTCGAGGAAGCGGATCCCGAAACGCCGGCGGTGGTCACGGTCTTCCGGGCCAGCAGCGAAGTAGGCGGCGCGGTCCTCACCGCGGTGGCCACCACCGTCATCAGTTTCCTGCCCGTGTTCACGATGGAGGCCGCGGAAGGCAAGCTTTTCCGGCCGCTGGCGTTCACCAAGACCTTCGCCCTGATCGCCTCGATCCTGGTGTCGCTGGTGCTGATCCCCCCGATCGCCCACATGCTGTTTGGTCGTCGCACGGGTTCGGACCGGCCCCGCCGGAATTTGCCCTTGTCGAGAGGGCGCCTGAAAATGCCGCGTCCGTCCGAAACGTTCCACGCTTTCCTGATCGTGGCCGGTCTGGTCCTGGGCCCGTTGTGGAGCTGGTGGCTGACGCCGTTGCTGCTGGGATGGGGCGCCTACGGTTTGTGGGGGCACCTCCTGCCGGACTCGGTTCGCACGCGCATTCCGATGACGGTCAACGTGCTTGCGGCGATCCTGGTGGCCGCCCTGCTCACCGAGGAGTGGTATCCGCTGGGACCGGGCAAGGGCTTCACCCGGAACTTCCTGTTCGTCGCCCTGATGATTGCCGGAATCCTGCTGTTTTTCCGCATGCTGCAGTGGCTCTATCCACATCTGCTCGGTTGGGCCATGCGCCATCGGCTGTTGTTCATGACCGCGCCGGTGTCCCTGTTGGTCCTGGGGGCCACAATCTGGTTCGGTTTCGATGCGTTGTTCGGTTGGCTCCCCGCCAAGCTGAAGACCAACAAAGCCATTTCGACCGTAGCCCATGCCTTTCCAGGTTTGGGCAAGGAGTTCATGCCGCCGTTGGACGAGGGCTCCTACCTCTACATGCCCACGACCTCGGTTCACGCGGCCATTAACGAAGCCACCGATGTCATGCAGAAACAGAACATCGGCTTCTATCAAATTCCCGAGGTGGACAGTGCGGTGGGTAAGCTGGGCCGCGCCGAAACGCCGCTCGATCCCGCTCCGATCTCGATGATCGAGACCGTGATCAACTACAAGCCAGAATTCCTGATCGACAAGTCCGGCAAGCGGCTGACGTTCGCGTTCGAGGCCGGAGAACGGGATTTTTTCAGAGATGCCGCCGGCACACCGGTCGCCGCGCCCGATGGCGAGCCCTACGAAGTGCGCGGCAGGTACGCCCGCGACGAAAGCGGCGACCTGATCCCCGATCCGCACGGGGTGCCGTTTCGCCTGTGGCGTCCCGCTCTGGAGCCGGACCTCAACCCGAACCGGGAGGCCTGGCCAGGCATCCGCAATCCCGACGATATTTGGGACGAAATCGTCAGGATGGGACTCATACCGGGCTCGACGTCGGCCCCCAAACTGCAGCCGATCGCGGCGCGCATCGTGATGCTGCAAAGTGGCATGCGCGCGCCGATGGGCATCAAGGTCAAGGGCCCGGACCTGGAGACGATCGAATCGGTCGGGCTCCAGATCGAAAAGTACCTCAAAGAGGTGCCCTCGGTTCAAACCCACGCGGTCATCGCCGACCGCATCATCGGCAAACCCTACCTGGAATTCAATCTCGATCGCCGCGCCATGGCTCGTTACGGCGTCAAGTTGGAGCAGGTCCAGAAAGTCATCGAACTGGCCATCGGCGGCCGCACCATCACCACCACGGTCGAGGGCCGCGAACGCTACCCGGTGCGGGTGCGCTACCAACGGGAGTTGCGCGACACGCTGGGCAAGCTTCAGCGGGTGCTGGTGCCGACCCCGGGCGGCGCCCAGGTCCCCATTGCGCAATTGTCCGATTTGGCGTACGTCAGCGGGCCCCAGGTCATCAAGAGCGAAGACACCTTCCTGGTGAGCTACGTCATCTTCGACAAACGCGACGGCTACGCCGAAGTCGATGTGGTCGAACAGGCCAAAGCCTACCTGGACGGCAAGATCGCTTCGGGCGAGTTGATAATCCCCCCCGGCGTCAGCTACGAATTCGCGGGCAGCTACGAGAACCAGATCCGCGCCACCAAGAGGCTCGCACTGGTCCTACCGCTGGCACTCTTCCTGATCTTCATGATCCTGTACCTTCAGTTCCGCTCGATCGCCACCACGACGCTGATCTTCTCCTCGATCCTGGTGGCCTGGGCGGGCGGCTTCCTGATGATTTGGATGTATGGCCAGTCCTGGTTTCTCGACGGACACCTGTTCGGGATCAACCTGCGCGATCTGCTGGCCATCGAACCCATCAACCTCAGCGTGGCCGTGTGGGTCGGGTTTCTGGCCCTGTTCGGCATCGCCTCCGATGACGGCGTGTTGATCTCCACCTACCTGGATCAGTCGTTTGCCGAGGCCAAACCCGATTCGGTCACAGCCATCCGAGAAGCCACCATGATCGCCGGTCAACGCCGGGTGCGACCGGCGCTGATGACCACGGCGACCACCATCATCGCCCTGATCCCGATTCTCACGTCGACCGGGCGCGGCTCGGACATCATGAAACCGATGGCGATCCCCACGTTCGGCGGCATGGTCGTCGCCTTGATCACCATTTTCGTGGTGCCCGTGCTGTACAGCCTGATCGCCGAAATCAAACTGAAACACGCCCATGCCCCTGCCGGGGAAAGGGCCCAAACCAAAAACTGAAAACAATCGAGGATGGAATCATGACATTCAAAACACTTTTCTTGTCGACACTGCTGATGCTGGGCGCCCAAGCCCTGGCCGGCGGACCACTGGAGCCCCTGTTCGAAAAATACCACCAGGTCCAAACCTCTCTGGCCGCGGATAAATTCGAGGATGCCAAAGCGGGTGTGGCCTTGCTGGAAAAGGCGGTGGCCGTGGTACGCGACGACAATTTCTCCCCTTCGGTCAAGAAAACCTGGAACGAACAGTCCAAGGCACTCGGCGCCGCCCTCGCCGCCAGCGCCAAAACCAAGGACATCGGGGCGCTGCGCGTTCAGTTCGAACACATCTCCAACGCCATGATCGCCCTCGCCAAGGTGACCCATCCAAAGGGTTTCCAAGAATACCGCTGTCCCATGGCCTTCAACAACAAGGGAGCCAACTGGCTGCAAAAAGAGAAAGCCGCCGCCAATCCCTACTACGGCGCCTCGATGCTGCGTTGCGGGTTCCCCGTGGCCACCAAGTAGCCTCTCGCCCATTCGGGCCACCAACACCAAGGGTCCAGGTCCGGCACGTCCGGGCCCCTCCGAATCGGGTCGACATCGTAGTCAGCCCGATTCGGCCGCCCCCAAAGGTGAAACGGTATCCTCTGGCAAGAGGCGATACCCTCCCGACTTCCCCCCAAAACGGCCAATCGGGCACTCGGCCTTTCACCCGATCACCGGTTCCGCTCGGCGAGGATGCCGAATCGCAATTTTTTTCGAAAGAACGCTTGACCCTGCACCTTACTTCAGGGTTTACCTTGAAGTCAGAGGCGAACCAAAGACGCACGACGCCGGAGACGGATGTCGCATCGGCTATCGTTCGCTGGTTCCAATCCGCCACGCACAAGCGAACATCGAAACGATCCCAAGACGCCGCATCGAACGAGGCAAGGGGGGAATTCATGGCAAAACTGATGACCATCGGTCGGCTGGCCGCACAGGCAGATATCAGTATCGAAACCATTCGTTTCTACGAGAGCCAGGAGCTGTTGATCCCCGACGAGCGGACGGATGCGGGTTACCGCCTGTACCACCGGAATGCGGTCGAGCGCATCACCTTCATCAAGAGCGCCCAAAACTTGGGGTTCGCCCTGCGAGAAATCAAGGATCTGCTGTTCCTCAGAACCGACGATCACGCAACCCGCGCCGATGTGCGCCGGCACATCGAGGAAAAAATGGCCGTCGTTCGCCGGAAAATCGAAGCGCTCGAACGGATTCAGGAGTCGCTGGAAACGCTGTTGGGCTCTTGTGAGGGCCAGGGTTCGGCCAGTACCTGCCCCATCCTGGAAGCGTTCGCCAATTCGGTGGATCCCGAACACGTGGAAACGTGACGACGGCCGGCAAGATGGCCCATCTTGGTTCCCGAGCCATCATCCTCTCTAAAATCAACACCTTGCTCCTTTGTGAAAGGCCATCGAATCACGGGAACCGTTGCTTGTCGGGCCGACCGCCAGCGAGGCGAAACGCCCTGAACCGCGCTCCGTGCATTTCTTCGGAGGCGCACGTTTTCAACCGCCCGGGTTCTCGTCCCCGAGGCGAAAGAACCGAAGCGGATATCACGACCATGACCGGGAGGCACACCCCATGTCGATTCAACTTACCGAAGTTTCGAAAGACCGGCTCGATCAGCGAAAGGACGGAGCACCGAAAAGCTGCTGCAGCCAGCGGTCCAAACATGCGCCGTCTCCCCACCCGACACCCGAGGCGGCCCACGGTGAGTTCACCTGCCCCATGCACCCGGAGATTCGCCAAATGGGTCCGGGCGCCTGCCCCACCTGTGGGATGGCCTTGGAGCCGGTCAGACCGGTCGAACGCAAAAAGCCGGGGTACACCTGCCCCTGCCACCCCGAAATCTTCCAGGACCATCCCGGTGACTGCCCGAAGTGCGGCATGCCGCTCGAACCGACGATGCCCATCGCGGAAGTTGCGGAAGCTTCGGAGGAGCGCGAGCTGTATCGGCGATTTTGGATCGGCCTCGCGTTCACTTTGCCGGTGTTCCTGCTGGCCATGGGAGAAATGCTGCCAGGCCAACCGCTGGCGAAGTTGATTCCCAACCAGGTGGCGGGCTGGCTGCAGTTGTTGCTCACCACGCCGGTGGTGTTGTGGTCCGGATCCCTATTTTTCCAGCGCGGCTGGGCTTCGCTCGTCCATCGCCATCTCAACATGTTCACCCTCGTGTCCACCGGGGTGGGGGTGGCCTTTTTGTACAGCATCGTCGCGCTGGGCTTTCCCGACCTGTTTCCCGCATCCCTTCGCAATGCCGAGGGCCGAGTGGGTCTCTATTTCGAGGCGGCCGCCGTCATCACCGTGCTGGTCCTGCTGGGCCAGATCTTGGAGATCCGGGCACGCAACCAAACCAACAGCGCCCTCGAGGCCCTGTTGAATTTGGCGCCGCAGCAGGCGCGAAGGTTCAAGGGAGATGGATCCGAAGAGGACGTCCCGCTGGATCGCGTCCTCCCCGGCGATCGCTTGCGGGTGCGACCCGGTGAAAAGGTCCCGGTCGACGGCATCGTCCTGGAGGGCACCTCCGCGGTGGACGAATCGATGATCACCGGTGAATCGATTCCACGGGCCAAGGTGACTGGCGATCGGGTCATCGGCGGCACCGTCAACCAGACTGGCGGATTGGTGATGAAGGCCGAAAAGGTGGGTGCGGCAACGCTACTCTCGCAGATCATTCACATGGTCGCCGAAGCCCAACGCAGTCGTGCGCCGATCCAACGGCTTGCGGACAGTGTCTCGGGCTACTTCGTGCCGGCCGTCATCGCCATCGCATTGTTGACCTTCGGCCTCTGGGCCTGGCTCGCCCCCGTTTCCGGCATGAATTACGGGTTGGTGAACGCGGTGGCGGTTTTGATCATCGCCTGCCCCTGCGCCCTGGGCCTGGCCACGCCCATTTCGATCATGGTCAGCACCGGCCGCGGCGCCCGCAACGGCATCCTCGTCAAGAACGCCGAAGCCATCGAAACCCTGGAAAAAGTGGATACGCTGCTCCTCGACAAGACCGGGACGCTCACCGAGGGCAAGCCTCGCTTGGTTTCCATTGCAAAGCGAAACGGCTTTTCGGAGGAGACGTTGTTGGGGCTGGCGGCGAGTGTGGAACGCGCCAGCGAGCACCCGCTCGCCCAGGCCGTGGTCAACGCCGCCCGCGAGCGGGATCTTCGGATGGTGGAGCCCACAGATTTCGAATCCGTGACCGGCAAGGGGGTGTCGGGTTCGGTCGACCGACGGTCGGTCCTGATCGGAACGTCGCGGTTCCTCGAGGAGCGCGGCATCGTTCACGAGGATCTGAAAGCCGAGGCCGAAGCGCTGCGCCAACAGGGCCAGACGATTCTTCTGGTTGCGGTCGACGGACGTGCGGCGGGGCTCCTGGGCGTGGCCGACCCGATCAAGGAGTCCAGCGCCAACGCCCTGGCGGCCCTGCGGAAGGAAGGCATCCGGCTGGTGATGGTGACGGGGGACAGCGAGACGACCGCGACGGCCGTGGCGGCCAAGCTGGGCGTGGACGAGGTCCATGCCGAATTACTGCCCCAGCACAAGGCCGAGATCGTCGCTGACTACCAGGCTCGCGGTCGCGTGGTGGCCATGGCCGGCGACGGCATCAACGACGCACCCGCCTTGGCCCGTGCCGAGGTCGGCATCGCCATGGGCAAAGGAACCGACGTCGCCATGGAAAGCGCGGGCATCACGTTGATCGAAGGTGACCTGCGGGCCATCGCTCGCGCCCGCCGACTCAGCCGCGAAACCATGCGCAACATCCGCCAAAACCTATTTTTCGCCTTCGCCTACAACAGCTTGGGGATCCCGATCGCCGCGGGCCTGTTCTTCCCGTTCACCGGTTGGCTGCTCAACCCCATGCTGGCCGCCGCGGCGATGAGCCTCAGCTCCGTCTCGGTCATCGGCAATGCCTTGCGGCTGCGCAGCGTCAAGCTCTAGATGGTGGCCATCCCGGCCGGTGGTGACTGCGGGTTTTTACCACAAAGTCGCCGCCCAGGCCGGGGGCCGGAATGCCGGACCACGGATTGCCGGTGGTCGGTATGCCGAACCACCGGCACACCGGCCACCGGGTTTCAGGTGGATAACTAATCGAAGCGAATTGCTTGGAGTTCCCGCAATTGTGAGAGGGGCGTCGTGGCAGTAGGTGTCGGGCCATACCGGCCGTACCCGCCAAGGGCGCCGGGCCGACATTTTTCTACGAACTCCCCGCACATCGGCCTTTTAAGGTTTTTATCTTTATCTTCGAGCTTTACAGAGTTTGTTACATAAGAGCCCCGCACCAGCGGGCATACCCGCTCGATTTCGAGAAAGAAACACCCTACCTGGTTTCTGGCGAAGGGCCATGGCTCATTCATCCCTAAAATTAAGCAGGAATTCATGAAGATTGGAAACCAGGAAAGGATCGGCATTGGTGACATATTATGGTCCTGCTTTTCCTGGATTCGATCATTCCTGCCTTCCTGATCAAGATGTGACGACGGCAAAACCCAGCTCTGGTTAAAGGTACCATTGTGTTTCAAGAGAGTCGCCGCCCAGGCCGGGGGCCCGGGTTTCAGGTGGGTAACTAATCGAAGCGAATCGTTTGGGAGTTCCCGCATTTGTGAGAGGGGCGTCGTTGCAGTAAGTTGGCCCGCCGGGCCGACATTTTTCGACGAACTCCCTGCACATCCGCCTTTTTAGGTTTTTATCTTTATCTTCGAGCTTTACAGAGTTTGTTACATAAGAGGTCACATAGGGAACGGAGTAATTGGCACACTTTTCGGCCAAAAAAGTCCGTCCACGGATCACACAGATTGACACGAATTTGGAAAACCATCCTCAGATCTCGAACGCCAGCAATCTCAGGACGCAAGTAGGCAAAATATTTTTCATCATAACCTGTTCAATTATGCTTAATTACGCTAACTCGTGTAAATGGACAGCTTAGAGGGGAGAGCCTTAGCCTCATCCAAGGCAAATTGGTGATCAGGTCCAAGAAAAGACCATCAGGTACTAAAACCGTTCATCCTTCCGTTCCTCCGAGGGCCTGGGGGAATCCACCCTGGCCCTTCTTCTCTGCTCTGGGAGACCCTGTCTCCTCAGCCATCCCAGCTCCGCACCCTCTGCGAACTCCGTGGTAAAAAACAACTTATACATGAATAACTCCTAATCTACGAAGAACCTCCCTCCACCTCACCGACCTCCAAAGAGTTGATCGATATTTCCTGACGGTTTTCCAAATCGTTTTGCGTGTTCCCGGATGACAGGCTTCGATGCGCACGGGAGAAGTAATGACTTCCCCGCCATCGACTCGCGCAACACGCGGATTTGGAGGCGTCTCCCACCATGAGCGACCGGTTCCCCGAAATCAAAAGGGCCCCCACGAACCCGAAAAGACTATCCATGCGTCACTTCGGCGCCGCCTGCTCCCTGTTCGCCGCACTGACGCTTCTTTCCTATTTGATCACGCCGTCGGGATCCGCCGCCCTCCCCTCCACCATCGATAAGGGGTTTCTCGCGGCCCATGCCGTTCTGGTGTCGTTGGCCGTGTTCGCAGCGGGAATCCTCCGACATCGCGTCGCTCCGGCAGCCACCGCGCTCGGCCTGATCTACATCGCCATCTGGGGCGTGACCGAAGTCAGCCAGCAGACCTTTCTCCAGCAAACACTCGGCGCGCTCTGCAGCCCCGCTCATCGAGCCGCCGCGATGGTCGCCGGCGAGAACATCGGCCTCACGCCTCCCAGTCCATTTCCCATTCAAAGTGAATTCCTGCTGTTCGTGCTGAGTTCCAGTTTCGCCGTCGGCTCCCTCTCGTGGGGATTCGCCTTTTGGTCGGGGGACGACCCGGCGCGCCCGCTCGCCTGTATCTGGCTTCTCATCGGTGCCATGACCCTTTCCGCACTCGCCATTCGGTCTGCGGGCTTCCATGCCCTCGCACCCGCCGTCAAACTCTGGAACTGCTACCTGTTCGGTCCCTCCCGTATCGTGCAATGCCTGCTGCTCGGGTTTTGGCTGTGGCCCACCGGAAGGCCGACACCGGAATCCGACCCCCAAAGCCCACCACTGGTCAAGGGTCCGCTCCGCACGAGCCCCTGAATGGCTCGACCAGGTGCCGCCCGCGCGTGTTCGCAAGCACGCGAGAAAGCTATTCAATCGAACGGTGGTTTGAGATAACGCCTTGCGACAAAACCGGATCCATTGTGCAAACTCGACTCGGCCCTTCCGCCATCCCCCACTACATAGATCGTTCGATTACGTCCAATCCTCCGCGGAGCACCCTGTTTTTCAACTCATAAAAACAAAACACATACGCAATTGTTTTTCAATTCCACATATAAATCAACCAGATTCTATAAATTCGTAATTACTCACTGTTCATTGTAATTTTTATCACTTGAATTAACCTATACAGTAAAGTTATGGTGTATCAACTTATTGATCTGCACATCAAACCTACGTCAGACCGAAGCCTACACTTAGCCAAGAGCACGATTTAATTTTTCTACAAGCTCTCCTCTCACGCTTCCTGACATCCCCACAGGGCTACTGACTTTTGTCTTCGACCCTACATCAGGACATGCATCATGAATTCTTCCATGCCCCTCGCCGGCCTGGATTCACGTACCGGTGTGGGTACGTTTGGGATCCCGCCGGAACTGGCCCTCGATTTCGAAGCCTTCAAGGCGACGCTCAGTCCTGAAGAACAACGGGCGCTCACTGTCCTGGCGGCTGGTATGAAGCACCAGTCGGCCGAGGAATTCATCGGGAACATCCCCGAAGAAGAGATCCTCAACGCCCATGAACGGCGGGTATTCGCCGCGGAAATGGCGCGCGAGGTACCCGAAAAGAGATCGCCCAGCGCAAAATTCGTCATGGTTCTCAAAGCGACCCGTTTGTGTAATTTGCGCTGTACCTACTGCCGTTCCTGGGCGGAAGGACACAATCAGGTCATGTCCTTCCCCGTTCTGGTTCGCGCCATTCGCGAGGTTCTCTCGATGCGCGGCCTTCAGCATGTGGAAATCGTCTGGCACGGTGGCGAGATCACTTTGCTGAAACCGAAGTTCTTCAAAAAGTTGATTTGGGTGCAACAGCAGTTCCGGCGCCCCGGCCAGGTCATTCGCATCTCCCTGCAAACGAACGCCACCCATTTGACCGACGAGTGGATCGAATTCCTGTCCACCCTCAATATCGGCGTCGGGATCAGTATCGATGGACCGCCGGAGGTGCACGACCGGCGTCGGGTGGACAAGGACGGCAAGCCCAGTTCTCCCTTGGTGGTCGAGGGCATTCGCCGTTTGCGGACGGCCGGCATTCCCCACGGTGCACTGGTCGTGGTGGACCGCTTCCTCCAGGACATCGGGGCCGAGCGCCTGTTGACATACTTTCACGAAATCGGCCTGAAGAATCTCGATTTCCTCAACATCGTGCCCGAAAACCACAAGGGCGCAACGGCTTCGAGAGAGGACGGCTTCATCTGCTTCGACGAATACGTCGACTTCCTCCGCGAGGCGTTCGACGTGTGGTGGCGCAAGTATCGCGACGAGATGTTCATCACGACGTTCGCCGACTTGATCCCGGCGCTCAGCGACGGAGCCAAGCCGAACAATTGCTATTGGGCGGGCAACTGCATGGTCTCGACCCTGACCATCGAAGCCAACGGCGACATGGCGCCCTGCGACAAGTTCATCGGCGACGAGGGCTCGATCTTCGGCAACGTCATGCGTCAATCGATTGCCGACGTCATGCGCCAGACGGCCTACATCAAGAACGCCAATCGCGAACGGGCCTCGAGCCTGTCGCGCATGAAGACATGTGACTTTTTCCAAATTTGCCAGGGCGGTTGTCCCCACGACCGCCTCGTCAACCGGCGCCACGTGCCCGACCACGACCCCGATTGTTGTGGCCTGAAGCCGCTGGTTCGACACATTCGCGACGCCGCCATGGCCTAGCGAATCCAGCCCCGTTTACCCTCGCCCGGATATCGATGCGGCGGAGAGGGACCCTGCGACGGATCTCGTCGCCGCGTTCCGTCGTGTCTTCGATCGGGGCGGGGGCATTTCGACCCCACTCAAAGAGGAGGATTCCCATGAATCTGCAAACCTACGCCACTCCATCTGCCGACGTCGTCAATGTAGCCGACAAGCTCGCCGGTTTCATGAACGCCAACGGCGTGGTCTCCGGAAACGTCACCAAGCGCGCCCATCAAATGGAAGCCCTGGCCGCCGACGACGGCAGCCTGACCCTCGATGCCGACGCGTTGGCACGTATCCACGACCGCAACGACAACCACGGCAAGTGGCGTTGGAGCTGGCCTTTCTAATCGCTTCTTTCCTCTTTCCTCGAAAGCGGGCGGGTGGCCGCCCGCTTTTTTGGGGCAGGCCGCTTTCGGTGGCCATCACTTCGGCCGAAGCCTGCCCGGTACATCAGCCAGGGAGCCCATCATGAACCTTCCCCATTCCATGCTCGAACTGCTCGAACAACAAGAGATCGGCCTCCACCCGATCTATGCGGCCAGGGTTACCGGCCTGCAGGAACGAAATTTCGTGACCAATTCCAAGGTCATGCGCGCCATGAACGAAGCGATGTTCGCCGATAACCGCGCCCTCGCCTTCCGCCTGAAACGCCATTCCGAACACGAGACCCTGGGGGCGCGCTTCATCGAGGCCATCGCCACGGAGCACGCCGACGGCCAGCTCCAGGAAGACCTACTGGCGCACGCTGCGGACGAATACCGTCATGGCCGCATGTTCAAGACCATATATAAAGAAGTGGCGGCCACGACGATGACCGACGATTTCGACGATCACCGCGAGACCGTCGAGAACGAATTGGCGGCCTTCGACGGCGCACTGGTGAGTTTTCTCTTCGCCAGCCATACGGCCGAGATCCGCAACTATTATTTATTGCACCAATATCTCGAACTGATCACCGGCGTCGACAAGCCCTACCGCCATCGGCTGGAGGCGGTGCTCCACCAGGTGATGGGCGACGAGATCCGCCACGTGGTCTATACCGCACGCTACGTCAACGAGCTGTTGGCGGAGGATCCATCTCGCGCGATCCTCCTGGACGGGTACCTGGCCGAGTATTCGCGCATGTCCTGGCAGGAAATGGCCTTGATCGCCTCCTACTTCGCCACCCGGGAACCGGAACCGGTCGCCGTGTCCGCGCTCTGAGCCTCGCTTGCCAAAGGGTCACACCATGCTTACGATTCCCGTTTCCGCCACCCACCGAGCGCAATACGAACAGGAAGGCGCGACCCTCGTCGAGGGCGTCGCCGGTCGCGGTTGGACTCGCCGGCTGGCCGCGTTTCTCGAAGAGATGATCGCGAGAAATCCCATGACCCGGCCCCTTTCGGACAACGTCATGTTCGTCCGCCGCAACGGCTGCGTGTATTTGGAAGCCCTGTTCCGAGATTTCGCGTTGTTTCGAACCTTCTTGGAAACCATTCACCTGGCCGAGGTCGTGGCCGAGGTGATCGGTGCCGACGCGCTGCATCTGTGGCGTGACGAGATGCACTACAAGGAGGCCACCGGCGACGCGAACGGCACCCCTTGGCACCACGGGGTCGCGTCCTTTCCCTTTGCGGGGGCCCATATGCCCACCGTCTGGATCCCGCTCCACGACATCGATCCGGACCAGGCCCCGTTGCGCACCATCACGGCCAGTCACCTGCGTCGCGAAGCCCGCTTCCTGCCGCCGACTCGCGAAGACCGGGCCCTGGCGCCCGGTTACCGCTTCATCCCCGACTTCGATGCGATGATCCGCGCCGGCGACGTGGCGGTCCGCACCTGGACGGTTCGGGCCGGCGACGCGGTCATTTTCCATCCCTACACCATCCACGGCGCCGCCCCCTTGCACGGCAGCCGTCCACGCATCGCCTACACCACCCGCTGGCTGGGCGCCGACACCACCTGGCAGCCGAACCCGCACTGCACCATCGACCAGGCCTTGACCCGAGCCGATTTGGCGCCCGGAGATCTCTTGCCAGAATCCCTGTTTCCCATCATGTACCGGAGGCGGCCCTGATGGCAGCACGCCGCTTGATTCGTTATCTTTTGTCGTTTGCACCTCGACCGATGTTCCTCGCCTTCGCGGCCGGTATCCTTTCCGGCCTGATCCACACCGGCCTGTTGATGGTCATCAACCGTGGCCTCGCCGGCCCCACCGACGAGGGCATCGATCCCCGCTGGCAGTTTCTGGGATTGTTGGCCCTGTTCCCTCTGGCCCGAATCGGCGCCCAGGTGTTGATGGTCGCCATCGGCGAACGCGCCATCTTCGAGTTACGAATGTCGCTCTGTCGCCGGATCCTGGCACTACCGCTGCGCCATCTGGAGGAGATGGGCGCCGGCAAGCTCCTGGCCACCCTGACCACCGACGTCTTTCGCATCAGCAATGCGACGGCGGCACTCCCCGTCCTGCTGATGCACCTGAGCATCTTCGTGTCCTGCCTGGCCTACCTGATGTACCTCGATCTCTTCGCGGGTATCGGTGTCTGTATGGCGCTGGCCGGCGGTGCGCTGCTCTACCGGATCTTGGGGCAGGCGGGCAGTAGCTACCTGGACCGTTCGAGAGCCGAGAACGATTTCCTGCTCAAACACTTCCACGCCGTGGCGGAGGGCGCCAAGGAGCTCAAACAACATCGCGCCCGTCGACGAAACTTCACCGAGGAGCTCCTGGGCTTTTCCGCCTCCTCCTATCGACGTCACACCGTGACGGGGATCGCGCTGTTCGTGACCGGCGGTACCTTGAGCCAGCTCCTCTATTTCCTGGCGATCGGGTTCGCGGTGTTCCTGTTACCCACCTGGGGCGCCGCACCCACCAGCGAACTGGTCACCGGGTACACCCTGGTCCTGCTCTACCTGCTGTACCCGCTCGACGGCATCACCCTGGTTCTGCCGGACCTGGCTCAGGCCTCGATTTCCTTCGCACGGGTCGAGGGTCTGGGCATCCGCCTCGACGAAGCGCCGAGCGAGCCACTGAGTGAGCCGTCCCGATTCGCACCGAGCTGGCACAGTGTGCGATATGCGGACCTGACCTTCACCTACCCGCCCTCCGGCGACGATCCGCCCTTTCGCCTGGGTCCGATCGACTTCTCGCTTCGACCGGGGGAACTGACCTTCGTCATCGGCGGAAACGGGACGGGCAAGACCACCTTCGCCAAGCTGTTGCTGGGGCTCTACGCGCCGGACGAAGGCGAGATCATTTGGGACGGCGCGGTGGTGACGGCGGAGAAGCGCGACGCCTTCCGGCAGCTCTTCTCGGCGATCCACGCCGATTTCTTCCTGTTCGAGCAGTTGCAGGGGCTGAAGCTTGCGAAGAACGAGGACCTGATCCGAGAATTCCTCGCCCAGCTCGACTTGCACCACAAGGTCACGATCGAGAACCAGCGTTTTTCGACGGTCGACCTATCGAGCGGGCAGCGCAAGCGACTGGCGTTGCTGACCAGCTTCCTGGAGGATCGGCCGATCTACCTCTTCGACGAGTGGGCGGCCGACCAGGACCCCGTTTTCAGGCAGCTCTTCTACCGCAGCATCCTGCCCCAGCTCAAGTCGCGCGGCAAGACGGTGGTGGTAATCACGCACGACGAGCATTACTTCGACGTCGCGGATCGCCTGATCCGCCTGGAAACCCGGCCGTGGGGAACGGGACACACGGTGGTGCTGCGGGAGTTGCCGCATCCACGCCGCGACCGGATCGAGCCGGTCGGCCCGCGCGCCTACCGGATCTACACCAAGCTTTGAGTTGCCCGAGAGCGGAGGTACACGCACGAGCTCCTCGCAAAGGATTCACTGGATGCCGTGCTCGCGCTTCAAGGATTCGATGAACCGAGTATCCATGTAGTACACATTCAGTTGACCGTTGTCCACGCTGCCGAACTTTCGCGCCACGTCCCGCAAGTTCTTCACGGGGGTATCGTAATAAGACGTTTGGAAACGGTTACTTGCAAAGATGAAGAGCTTGCCGTCCGGGGTGACCAGCGGGCATATTTCCTTGGCCTCCGAATTGATTGGCGCGCCAAGGTTGATGGGTTTCTGCCAAACGTTCCCCTTCTTGAAACTGATGTAGAGGTCCGCGCTACCCAAACCCCCCTCGCGATAGGAACGAAAGATGATGTAGCTCTCATCGGGTGCCACGAAGGGATCCGCATCCAACGCGGGGCTGTTGATCAGGTCTCCCAGGTTTTCGATCGTGAAACCGTTGGGCCCCGGTTTCGCCGAAAACAGGTCGTCAGTCCTTCGTTTCTCATCCCAGGTGTTGAAATAGATGGTGCCGTTTTCGGCCAACGAACTGTAAAAATCAGAATGCTTCGTGAAGGGGAGATGCTTGGGTTCGCTCCATCCGCCGGCCTGTTTCTCCATCACCCAAATGCCGCTCTTTCCACCTTTGTCGGCGGCATGGACGGGCCGGCGAGAACTGAAGTACAACCGTTTTCCGTCAGGTGCGAACAGGGGGTCGAAGTCCGGGTGCTTCCCCGAAAAAGGCGCGATCTCCGGCTGGCTCCAACGGCCGTCGGCCAACATGCGTGTCACGGTGATGGCGTCATAACTCGGCAAGCTGACGGTGTAATAGAACGCCTTGCCGTCGGGCGAGAAGGTGCCGTTGTACTCGCCCAAAGAGGTGGAAATCCGATCGGGAAACAGCAGCTTGGGCTGACTCGCCCCCACAAGGCCCATGAAGGGACCGATCGGTTCTGTCGGCTCGCCCGTTTGAAAAGCCCGGCAAGGGAGCATCCACACGACACAGGTCATCATTAGAACGACGGTGACTCTCATGTAACTTCCTTTAAGATACCGATTAAGATGATTCCGTAAACATTGGCGTTTCGATTCGAGTGTACGGGGAAAACCGGAAGAAGGTGCTGAGCATCGACCCGCAGAACACCAAAAGTCCTCAATCCGGTGTAGCACGCCACATCGGGTTGGTAAAGAACCAACCAGGGCGCTCAAATGGCGGAGGCAAACAATGGCCTCAGGGTTCGAAGTTGAGGGCCACAAGTATTGGTGTGCCGAACCGTTCCAGTATCGCCGGAAACACAGTAGGTTGAGTAGAGCCAGATGCGCACCCAAAAGGAGGCTGATTCAGCCATAAAAGTTGTACGTGTCTGACAGGTACGGAAAAGCGCGAGCCAGGCTCTACAAATTCGTGAAGGCGCCTGGCTGTTCGCAGTTATTGTCAGCCCTTTTAATGTGCATCGGATTGGTTTTGAACTGTATGATCAGTCCTCTTCGAAAACGGCGAGAGCTCTTTTACATTCTGGAAAGTTTTCTGCTAGATCTCTTAGTGCCTGGTGAAAACGTTCTGTTTTATCTTCAGGGTCAGCGATCAAAAGGGGTAGATACTCCGTCCAATCAAGGAGTTTATACAAGTACTCCTTTTCTTTGTCACCTTGTCCTACGAGCCACCTCAGGGTTACAAGGATCTTATGGAGGGCGATCAGTGCTTTTTGGTGCTTTTCGCCTGAAATCATTATTACCTACCTCCGATGGTGAACTGAATTTCTGATATTTTTGGACCATTTCCGCCAGGAGTGACCTCGATTGGTGTTTTTATTTCACCTTTTCTTGTCGCATCCATTACCGATTTGAATCGATCTCTCATTTCTTGAGTGCTCATATCGATGGAATCTTTATGGGGAGATCTCAGGTTGTTAATCGATATATCTTTATTCGCGACTACTACATTATCTTTAAGGATATTTGCATTAATGGTCTCGTGGCCGTTGAGTTGAGCCGCTTTGGACCGGCGGACCCCATCCCCTATTTCGTAGAGTTCACCGCCCAATTTTGCCACATCATCACTTTTGGTCGCCAGCGTTGTCACGCCATCCACGACCTCATCGCTCTTCGTTGCCAAGGTGGATGCCAATGCAACCGCATCATCGCCATATCTCATGGCCTTGATGGTCGCACCTGCGCCACCAGGAACAACTGGAACGGCCGCAGCCAGGATGTCCACCGCAACGCCACCTGCATCAAACGCAGCGGAACCCCAGTTGCCCTCCCGGACGTTATCGACAAAGGAGGCGACACCCATCCCGATATTGGCGATGTCCCAGAGCGTCTCGACGACCTTTCCGTCTGGGTCGATAGCGTTTGCCGGGTTTTGATACGTGTAGCTGTAAAGGTTATAGGTGTTTGGCAGGTACGGATTGAAATCCCGGCCCGAATCGGGTTGGGTGAAACAACCAGCCACCGGGTCGTAATACCGTGCTTTCATGTATATCAAACCGCTCGGGTCTTCGTCGTGCCCGGTGAAACCGTGGGCTCCCTTGTGGCGGGCCTCCTCGATGAGCGGCTGGCCGTAGGGCTCGTAGGCAGCGGTCGTGAACTCGTCGGTTTCCCCGTCCCAGGTCACGACTGGGTTTCCCATACGATCGCGGAAAAAGTGGATCTTCTCCTTGGCCTCAAGCTGTCCATCATCGAAACGTTCTTTTTCGACGTAAATGGCTTTGCCCTGCAACGTGATGTACTGACGACGCTCCTTCAGGTCTCCGACCGAATCCGTCGCAAAGTCCTCTTCGGTGATGATGCGGCCCGCATGGCGGATGGAATAGGTCACGGTTCCCGCATCTTCGCGAATGGCCGCGACACGCTCCCCGAACGCGTCGTATAGGAAGAGCTGAGCCCCGGATCCCAAGCGTTCTCTGTCTTCGATACGACGGTTCGCCAGGATCTGCGAGACCTGGCCGCCGCGGTTGTAGCGAACTTGGTGGATCGGAGTGTTGGCCAATCGGCCTTGCGGTTCGTAGTCGTATCCACCGTCCCGGTGGAATCGGTTTCCTTGGCTGTACAGGGCCGAATGCCCGGTCACCGCAAGCGTCGCGGTTCCGGTGTGAAAACTCATCGACGAGCGGCTGGTCAGATTGCCCACCGTATCGTATTGGTAGGAAATGGCTTCATTCCCAACGGCAAACGATTGCAACTGCCCCCGATCGGTGTACTCGTGGCGCATTCCTGTCGCCGAGGGAAAAAGCCGGTCGTTTCGCGTGTAGGACGCGATGTAGCCCCACTCGTTGTACTTGGTGAATTGCCGCTGATACAGATAGCCCATGCTGCCGCGAAGCTGGCAGGAAGCCGATCGGCCCATGCTGTCCGGCCACCAATAATTGAACAGGGACAGGCTCGAATCCCGTGCTTCTTCCGCCGCCGCCTCGATCGGCTCCCTATCGATCAGCTCGTCTCCGGGTAACGGCGGCCTTCTGCGTTCTTCGTCGGTAACCGGCTCGGCCATTCGGGCAAGCGCTGGTGCACAGTTGCCTGACTGACATTCACCTTGGTCCCAGAGCGCCGCCAACAACTGACCATTGTACGGGTTGTACTGCGCGTGATCGATGAGGTGCTCGAAGGCCGGTCCCTCGGGATGATTGGGCCCAAATCCGTAGAAAACGCCCCGTGGTGCACTGAAATAGTCGTAGGTGTAGGATTCGAAGGCGCCGTTGGGATGCTGGAACCAGCGCTCGCGACCAATTTCGTCGTATTCGATGTCGAGTTCGTAGGTTCGTGAGCCAGGAAGCGCTTCAAACGGCGCATCGAAATTGCCCAGGTTGGCGCCGTCCAGTTGGGGCAGCGTGATCCTCATGCCTTTCAGTCGGTTGGCATCGTCAAACGATTTGTAGGTGTAGGTCACCGGAAGCCCGTTGTCGGCATACTGGACCGCCTCGGTCAAGCGGTTGCGGGCGTCGTAGGTGAAGGCCGAGAGCAATGATTCACTCGTCTCGCTTTGACGGCGGCCGTATCGCTGGACCACCCGACCCAGGCCGTCGTAGACGTACCTGGTGGCTTCGGTAGGATTGGTGACGTTGCCCTGGTATCGTTTCTCCAGGAGACCTCGGCTGTTGTATTCGTACCGAACCGATTCGCTGATTTCGGGATGGGTCTCTTCGCGTACCTGGCCGAGCCAGGTTGTCACGGTGGTGCGGGCCAGCGAAGCTTCGCCATAGGGAAGCGTGGTGGTTTCCAGCCCTCGTGGATGGGTGGCGTATCGGAAGAACGTTTTGTTGCCGTTGGTGCCAGCCATCGTCGTCCGGCCCAAAAAGTCGGTTTCCTGGATTCGCTCCAGCGAATCGTCACTATCGTAGGCCGTCACATTTTGGGAGAAAACCGACCCACCATCGCTGGTTCGGCGATAGTCAAAGGTGGTGTCCTGCAGGATGCGGTTCGCTTCCGTCCACGTGAAATGAATGCGAGTGGGCCGACCGAAGGCGTCGTACGCGTAGGACCAGTGGCCCCCGAGCCCGCTCGTCTTGCGCGACATCAGCCCCAACGGGGTGTAGGTGGTGTCGCGATACCAGGTTTTCTGGTCGAGCGTAGGAATGCCCACCCGCGTTTCCCGACCCCATTCGTCGAATTGCCGGAAAACCACCGGGATGGTGTAGCCCGCTTTGGTTCGGGTCACGATGGGAAAGGCCATCTCCGAGGGATTATTCCCTGGAGCGTCGAGGCGGTAGTAGCTGGTCATGTAGGGCGCAGCAGCTCCGGGCCGCGAGTACTCGGTGATCAGATCGGCGGTGTCCGGTTGCTGAACCAGCACGATGCGACCATCGCCATCGTACCGATAGGTAGTGGTGACCCCGTCGACCGTTTCGGTGGCTACCAAGCCGTCGGCATGGACCGTTCGAGTGGTGTCGACGCCCTCGGGGTGGTCGATCCGGGTCGGTACGCCGAAGGCGAAGTCGTGATAGCTCGTCGGGGATGTGGTGTCTCCGCGGGTTTCCTGCAGGAGCAGGCCGCGGTTGACACCGTTCTGGTAGTAGGCGAAGGTGTCGCGCTCGGATTCGGACGCATCGCGCCAGCGCCGAACCTCGGTGACGAAGGGGAAGATGGCGTTTTCGTACGCGTAGGTGGTACGGCCCACGGTTTCCACGACCGCGCCTCGTTGGAGGGTTTCCCGCTCATCGGTGACGAGGTTGATGGCATAGTGATCTTCAATGACGTTGGTGTGTTCGTCGAATTCCCGGACCACCCGATGTGTGTACTCAAAGTCCTTCCGCAGGATGTGGGACCCGTGGCGTGCCTTACGAACGACCGCCGTCGGTTGCAGGAAGTGCAGGTCAAAGTTCTGACCATTCAGGCCGTTCTCGTCAAACCAACTGTATTCGTAGGTGGTGTCCAACCAAACCCCGTCCTCGAGCTGGCTGTGTTGTCGCAGCGAATGAACTTGAACGGGATCACCTCCCGCGTGGCCGCCAATGTTGAGCGGCGGGGTATAGGTCCACGCTTCGCGGTAGCTTGAATTCCCAAATGTGACGGTGCGCTCGCGCGGACGCCCCGCGACGTGGGCTTGGTCCCAGGTTTGGAAGTAGGTTTCGAAGATGGGTGTGTTGACGTAGCTGGTGATGCGCTGATACTGGTCGTCGCCGTTGTGTTCCGTGACCGTGACGTCGATTCGGCCCTCGTTCTGGGGATTCGTCCGTTCCTCGGAAGCGGTCCATTGGTGGTAGTCAAAGGTGTAGCGACCCCCGCGGAAGGACATTTGGCTCAACCGCACGAAGGGGCGTGAACGAAGGATGTACTCTTCGCAACCATCGTCTCGAGCCGCTCGGCAGTCACTCGTGTCGACTTCCAGATGATGGAATGATTGGGTGGCGTATTGGTACCGAACGGTGCCGCCACTGGGCAGTTTCATGGCGGTCACGAAGGGAAAGGGCTCGCCGATGTTTTCCGTCGTGAACTCGGTTTCGTAGCCTTCCGGGGTCATGACCTTGTGCAAGACCCAGAACGATTGATTGCCGACTTGAATGGACTGGTATCTGAAGGATCTGAGAAGTTTCGATCCCTGCGAAGATTCCAGAGTCACGCGGTCCAGTTTCCCGGCGGCATAGTGGAACTGCAGCGAGCGACCAAACGAATCGATGACTCGATCGATGAGCCCCGAATCAGGCAGGGTCCCATCGGGATCGTTTCCACCCACATAAAAAATATTGATGGTGCGTTGGTTGGGTAACCGAATCTCGACCGGGAGGAACTTCACGGCCGTGGTGTTGTTCCACTGGGTCACCCGGTGGATTGCTTGATACTCTGTCCGCTGGCCGTTCGGATCCAACAGGAAATAGCTGTTTTGGGAAAAGCCTTCCAGAGAGGTGCCGTCGAAGGTGCGTTCCCGGGTGATGCGGCGGAGCTGGCTGTCGATGAAGTGGATGTCGGCGTGGACCGGTGTACAGCCGTCGGGGAGGCAGGCATCGCCGGCACCGCCGTCTTCGGGGCTGGCCTGAAAGACGCCATCCCGGCCGAACGGCGTGACATTGCCCGCGGTATCGACAAAGCGAACGCGTTCCCAGTCGGCGGAGGAAGGTGCAGTTCCATTGTCGAAAATTGCATTGCGGGCCAGGATGTAGCCGAAGTTGAAGCTCCAACCGTAGCCCAACCCCTGGCCAGAGGGTGCCTCGTTCATCGGGCAGAGTCGAAATCCGCTCTCGTCGTCGCAGTATTTTTCCTGCGGCGATTTGTAGAGCGGCTGAAGGAACATGCCGGGCACCCCGATCGGGTCGAGGGCGATGTTGAGCTTGCCGGTGAACTCGTTGACGGTGGTGAAGGGTGCCGAGGTGTGGACGCCCAAGCGGTCGGAATCGGAAGAAAGCGCGGCGACGCCGTTTTGGGGTTCGGTAAGGGCCGGGTTGCGGCGGCCGCTGTCGTCAAGGTTCTCAGAATCGGAGGCTGAAATGGGGGGATTCAGAATGAAAAACAGGCAGGCAGTGATGCCAACAAACACCAGGCGACGAGAAAGGCCAACCTGGAGCCGCCTTTGAATGCGATAGGAAGACATGATGTCAAACTCCAAAGAATAGAAAAAAAATCGCTAACTGGAGTTAAGAGCCGTATTTCGAAAGCGTTGACGTGAAGGGCAGGATGTCGGTACACCTGGGCGCACTCCGGTCAATCCGTCCAGGATGGGTCAACGGTTGGTTCAACGGGCCATCGCGTAAAGTTGGGTGACGAGGGCCTAAATGCCAGGTGGGCGCATGAAGTTTAGGGCGGAATCATTGTCGTCGAACGAGCAGGTCTCCATGTCGAAAGGCGGCATTCGGCGAGGGTTCCTATCGCTTGTTTACAAACGATTTACAGTGGGCCGGCTTGCCAAAAACGCCATGACGCCTGAACCATCCTAACAAGTCAACAAGACAAACCTTGTCTTTGAACCTAAAAAAGAGCGATTGACATTCCGCTCAGAACTTTTCGGTGCGAACCAAGGACCCCCGCAAGCAAGGCGGTGGGCCTAATCCTTGGTGAGTTAACGCCACTGGCCCCAACGAAGCGGATACATCCGGGACCCCTCGACGTAGCTCAGAAGAAGCGTTGTGCCGCTGATGGCTTCGGTCGCCACCTTCGTTGCCGTGCCGCACCAAGCACGGGGGCTTACCACCTCAGATGAACCACCCGGCCATCGTCCCTCCCACGGCCGGCTCTGGAGCGCGACTCAGGGGTCGCCTACAAGCCCACTCAGGTCCCGAACCAAAACCAGCCGTGGCTGCCGGCGACCGCCCCCGCCACCGTAAGCAGGCTGATACTCAACAAGAACACGTGCATCCGGCTGATGATGGCCATGGTTCCCTCGGGGTCTCGCTTGGCCCGCTCCTCGAACCAGCGATGCAGGATCAGGGGCTCGAGCACGAACAGCATGAGGGTGAAAACCAACCAGACCAGGATCATGGCGTGGAGCCACCAGTGTGCCGGAGACAGCAGACGGTTCCAGCCATCCATCACCCACAGCATGTAGAAACCGGAAAGGCCGGTGACCAGGGTCGTCACGCGGGCCTGCATGGCAAAGCGCGACTCGACCCGCTCGAAAAAGGCGACCTGCTCCTCGACCGAAGCAAAACGGCGCACCGCGGGAATGATGACCGTCGTCACCATGGCCACACCACCGATCCACAAAACAACCCCCAGAACGTGGAGGACACGAGCCAACGCGTATCCGTTCATCGCGCCACCCTCGAACCGGTGTCCGGCATCCGGTGCCCTCTCTCGCCGGATGGAACAGGCTCGTCCACAAACTCGATCACAATCGAACCCGGGTGGTTTTCCCGAAAATCGCGACCCACCATGTAACCGTCTCCCGTTTCATGATGATAAGGGCACTTCCAGAGCCCTTTGCCCACTTCGGCACTACCATATCACGAATCCCACCGATGATTCGGTCCGTCAGGCGCGGACGTACACCTCGGTTTCAAATGAGTCGCGGACAAGCGGGGCGAGAGCCCAGCTCGATTTCGGGAAAAAAACAACGCGAAGCGATTCGATTCGGAGAGCCCGCATTCGCGCAAGAGACGTAAAGCCTGTAGGTTGGCCCGCCGGGCCGACGCCTCGAAGCGACTCAAGCAACAGCAATCAATTGCGCCAAAAAGCGAAGCCGATTATTTCCCCCACGACCCCAATCAAAAGCCGTGAGGTCCAAAGTTCCCGGATCATGAGAGGGGCGTCAGGCCTGTAGGTGGAGCTGCTATTCAAGAGGGTGTGGTTTTGTAACATATTTGATTTGATATACTTGTGTCGATTGAATGAAGTCTGGGAATTCCATTTTGCGACATATATGCGACATCGAGAGTGAAAGTTGAAAACCAGCCAGGTTTTACAGGAAATCGACTAGTTTTACCTTTTGTTTACATAAAGAAAGAGTGTTCAAGGGAACAAAGTCACCAACCTGATTCCCGTTCATCCCAGGGTGGCTTCACTCGCTGGGGATTTAAGGGCGTCATCCGTCCAGGTGCGACCTTCTTCTGTGCTGATCCAGGCAGGCCTGCCTTACCAAATTGAGAATCCTAGCCCAACCGAGGCGACAACTATCCTGACACATAGGGCAGCCGACATGCGACAACTTTGTTGACAAGCAACGCGGCCACCCGAGGGAGGAACCCAGTGCGTTAACAGCGTACGCTGGGATCTGCGCGGGGGGGGTGCTCCGAGATGGGCATTCCTACCGCGACCGTTCATTCATCAAAGGGACATTCCAGGCGCAGACCTGGTTCGATTGGCTAAATGCGGGAAATGAGGCTTCAGTTTAACATTGATATCGTGTAGATTGAGGCTATTACAGCTTGTGGTCGTTTTTCAAAAATTGGCTATTTGGAGTTTCCTGATGCACGAAGCAAATCGAGATGTTTTTTTGAGAATATCATTTTGAGTCACACAATATTGTTGTATATAGGGTAGCTCTGAATTAACACTGTCGCTTCTATTACCAATTTTCTCATATCATTAAAGCATAAGTTCTTTTTATGTGTGTCGAAAATTTAAAAAAATATAATCAAAGAATAATTTGATCTTCTTCAGGCGCTGTTTCGTGCAGAACAGGTTTTTCAACATTTCTAACGCGGAATAAATCAAAGCTTTCTCGCCATTCAAGAGCTTCAAGTCCTAGACCCATGTATTGGGATCGACCATACAGCACTGGGCTGGACCAGTCACCAGCATATCCCCGCTCCGAATCAATATACAACTCAGCACGCCCTTGGCGAACTGCTTGGTCGACGCGGTTACCGTATTTTATTATACTTTTATAAAATCTTCTACTAAAGACTGTTGCAGCCCAAATCGTAATTTCATGATTGGTTGCAACAACCAAGGGCGCGCCAGCTTCTATTAGCCCGTGGGCCATATTAACTAGAGAATCACCTTGGGTTTCATTTAAGGTTATTTTATTTTTGGAGATTGATTCTCTCGCAGTGTTGCATGCATTCAGATAACAAAAGCCAATGCTTTGACTCACGGCTAGTGTAGCCAGTGTTCGAATCGAGAGAAGACCAGTGTCTCTGCTTGATCGTCCCCATGTTAAAAGATAGCTTTCAATAATATCTTTGGAGTTGAAGTGTCCATGACCTGTAAAGTGCCATATATCTACTCCCTCGAAAAGGCAATCCTTGATGTTATCTAGCGTAGCTTCTTCTTGGTACAAAGAAGTGAAATTAATACTATCTCCATATCCTTGTAGTATCTCGCATAGGTTTTGATGCTCTTCATGTATGCCACTTTCCCCGAAAAGAGGATCGACACAAACTGCCAATACTCTTAGCTTTTTTCTTTCTCTTTGTGGAATATTTGCTGGTCGAGCAACAAAAGGATGGCGCACGAAGTTGTGTCTGAATCCGATATATTCCTTGCGATAATGCATAAGCTCCCATTGGATTGCATTTAACTTTGCCTTTCCAAGCATTAATCTAATATCAAGCTGGCCTTCTAAAGAACCGCCGATGGTTCGATTAAATAGAGTTAAGATGTCTCCTTTAATAATTCCGCTAAACAGGCGGATTCCGAAGTTTATCATTTCTTCTTTTAAATTGCATAAATCTGGTTTTTTATGGCTTTCTCTAAGCTGCTCTGATTTATTTATCATTTCTTCAAGAAAAACGTTTGGTACTTGGATTGTTGCTTCGCCGAAGTTTGACTCTGCTAATATGACTGATTCCTTTTCAGATGGAACTATTTTTATTTCAAAAAGCGCCAATAATGACCACCTTTAACCATGTGTTAATCACCTTTTTTTGAATAAAACAATCCACGAGAGTAAAGCACAGGGGCAAACCAGTCGGACGGAAGAAGAGTGTCGTTGTGAGCAAAAAGCTCGAGCCGCGCCTGGCGCATTGCGCGTGCAATACTCTGACCTTGTTGAAGCAACCCAATATAAAGCCTACGCGAAAGCATCTCTGTTGCTATTTTTGATACAGGATGAGACATTCCAACTACACACGGTATTCCAGTTTTGATTAGTGCATGGGCTGTACTAAAGTAGTCGCCATTAAGAATAACCTCTTCTTGGACACTCTGATAATCAAAAGCTTGATCTGATCGGCATGCACCTAAGATTGCCAGCTTCATTGGATTTGCTCTACAGAAGCTTTGTAGCATTTCAGAAGATAGTCTGTTAGGGCCCTTTCCTGATTCACCATCAACTACAAAGTAACTTTTTATGTTTTTGCTTTGATTTTCATAGCGTCCATGCGCTAGCATATGTAATATATCGGTTCCGGCAAATATTCGACTAGCAATTTTAGTCACGGTCGCATCTGGAGTAACTAATAAGTTAAAAGCATCTTTTTTGTCCGGCGGAATCCCTGCGCAAACAGCATCAATTTGACCCCTGATATAAATGTCGCTGTTTGGATTTGCCCCAACAAAAAGAACAGATAGGTTGTCCATGTTTCTTGCTTGCTGCTTTACCGGTTGAAGAGAAAAAGGGTGCCGGTAGAGATCGTAGACATGGCACAAAAATGCCCCATCAGCGTAAAAAAGCTCCCACGGAACAATGTTTAAAAAATCTGTCGATACAACTAACCTAATATTTACATCGCAATTAAACCTGATAGCTTGTCCAATAGCTACATTTAACGAATCTTCTATTTCATCTTTGAACACAACAGAATAAAGATACTCACCAAGATGTTTTAAATAAAACTTAAGCCGTTTTCTGTAATTTCTATTTAGCTTGCCTTCTTCGTCTCTCTGTATTGCCTGTTCTATTCTTTTGTGTAGCTTAAGTGATCTCTTGATAATTTTCTCAGATTGAAAAATGCTGATTAGCCTATAAGCCTCGCCGCTGAGCCCCGTGGAAACAACCATAATTTGGTTATTTAGGTAGCGTAGCTGAAGGGAGACTTCCAAAGCGTTCGGGCTCTTGAGAGAAATGTTCTCTTTCAACGGTCTGCACACTCACATAACTTGTTGAGTTGCTGTTGAGTTAAAAGTGAAGCTAATGTAAACACAGGAAGCCCGCCATACACACTAGATAAAAGATCACCCAACGCTGCAACAATTTCAACTGATCGAATGTTGGGGTTTTCGTTTATAAAATCACAATAGTTTCCTTCTGAGCATATTAACTTTTTTATAGTCTCTATGCGTTCACCTAGCCAACTTTTGCCTTTATCTTCGGGATCTGTTTTATTATCTAGTGTTCCTAGCTGTTGGGCCAGCTCGATATACAAATCCACTTCTTCTAAGTCTAACAACCTGTTGATTTCAGCTTCTTCCTGGCTGGATAATCCTCGAATACTTAATCTCGACATAAAACTCACTCCCTTTCAAAGGCTGCATTGTCATCTTTCACCAAAATCAAAACAGTCACGGTACTGGATGCAAGAACGTACCTAGCTTCAGGTGAATTTAACTTCTCTCTATATCGACCATTTTTTCTTGCTCTTTAGCATTTGATTTTTTTTGCGAATAGACTGACCTGAGCAAAAATGCAAGGAGCTGCAAAAATCACTTCCACGAAGAGAGCAGGGCCCTGGTTTCCTCATGAATTAAGTACAGCGTGTTTCGGAAGTCTTCGTTTGTTGAGCCCAATAGACATTCGAACTCGAACATTTTGGGTAATGGCCGCATCTTGCTTATTCCACGTTTCTTTTGTCTTCATCCCGCAACAGTAGCCAACACTTCTATCGGATGCCCCCATTTTCAGTTTTCCGGCGACCCATCATCACTCACAAACCCGTCAAACACTTTTGCGTACCTCGCAAATTTCCCTAAAACGATACGAGAAATGACCTTGAAAAGGCGCGGTATACAACCCAAGCATCGTAATGCCAAGGGATGCACATCTAGAAAGCGATCACCGCCTGGGCAAGAATGCTGGGTAGGAGGTGAAGACCATGGATGAGACTCATGAGACGACTACTCGCGCTTCCAAAGCAGGGGCTTGGGAAGCTCACATTCGCGCCTGGGAGGTGTCGGGGCTTTCGCAAGTCGCCTTTTGCCGCGAACACGGCCTGAAACACGCGACCTTCATGTATTGGCACCAAAAGTTCCCTGGCAGCCCCAAGCCGGATCGGGGTTTGAGATTGGTTCCGCTACAAGAAAAACCCCGACGGAAAAGGCATTGCATCAACCCAATCGGCCTGTATCTTGTGACACATTGAATTCCAAACGGCAAGGAACTACAATCAACCCGTCGCGCCCGGCAACCCGTCACAGCCTTGCTGTAGATGATGCAACACCGGTGGTTGGGCGTGGCGTTTCCTTTAAATCATTGCACCACAGCCGTGATCCCTTTTTCCATTGATTGAAGCGAGGCTTAGATGTCGCTTTCCCTGTTTTTGCTTTGGATAACCTCTGTGAACAATGATGGCATCACCGTTGATCGGTGGGTCGATGAACAGGCGGGGCTCGAGGCCGTGATCATCACGATTCCTACGAACCAAAACCACGGCTTCGGTGTGATCGATGTCCCCAACAAGTCGCCAGGCGACGACATTCTCTCTTACTGGCAGCCTGACCGCTACTCCCTGATGATCAACGGCGGTTACTTCGAAGATGACTTTTCGCCGACGGGCCTTTGTCGTATCGATGGGAAGGTGATCAATTCCTCGATCGACCCCAAGCTTTCCGGTTTCCTTGCAATCGATGGGCAGGGCAAGTTGGCCTTGCTCACGAAACACGACCAACGGGATGCCTTCCCTACCGTTCTTCAGTCAGGGCCATATGTCATCGATCCTGGTGGGAGAATAGGCATTCATTCCCGGTCCGGTGCCGCGGCGCGCCGAACGTTGGTCGGAGTTACAAATGATGGTGACATCATGATCATCGTGACTGAGCCGATCTATTTGTACGATCTTGCGGTTTTGGTTTCGAATCGGCTGCCAAAGATCGAGCGGCTATTGAATCTCGACGGAGGTCCCTCGACAGCTTTGGCGGTGGAAGGGCAGGTTGTTCGGAATCGGTGGCCCGTTCGGAATTACGTTTTCAAAGGTGATTGATCTGGTAGAGGGTCGCATGTTGCATTCATTGCTGGCTCTATTTTCGGCTTGCGCCACTTTCGGCGGATCGAAATCGAGAAAATGGGCTTTCTCCTGCGTGTCATCCCACATCTTTGTCAAATAAGCCCATGCCCGAGTACCCGATCAGGAGAAGGTGATCAAAAAGGGCGGTAGTCCCGACACGGCCTCCCTGTATCCAGTAGGTAGACATGGAGAGCCCTTGGTTCTCACCATCTACCTCCGGAGGCTCCCATTGAACACCGATTTCCTCGATGCCTTTCACCAAGCCGCCGCCAAGACCAAAACCCCCGAGGCCTACCAATCCCTGAAACGCGACACCTTTCACAAGATCCGCCAGGCGATCTTCGATGATGAACATCTGATGAACGAGCGTGAGGTCGCCAAGTTCTTTCGAGCCTTCACAGTCCGCGGCCTGCAAGCCATGCGCGGCAAAGGCAGCGGTCCGCGGTATCTCAAATTTGGCAACTCCCGGAACGCGCGGGTCTTTTACAAAGTGAAGGATGTTCGCGACTTCATCGACCGGCACTATCAGGACAAAATCTGGTTTGAGCAGACATCCTGATGCTTCAAGGTGGCGCCTGGTCTCGAATTTTGTTCGCTTCGAAAATTCTCACCTAACCGGCCACGGATATGTCTCCGACCTCCATCCCGTATGGATCCTACATTGTGTTAGGAAGAGCGTTTAAAGTGCTGCGCAGGTTTTATTTTTCTTAAGAATTCACCCTATTGTGCTGGCCAAAATTTTCAGATTACAATCCAGCCACGACGAAGTGATGAAGTCGTTTTGACAATAAGAACCAGTGATTAACCAAGAATATGACCGAGGTAGTGCGAGGATCCCTCAGCTCTGGGTGCGCACGAACCAGGGCATCACAGCTCCTTATTGGTCAAAATGACGCAAAAACAATCGCCCTATATCGAGGTGTCCTTTGAATTACCGCCAACTTACCAAAAAACAAAGACGTCTTCTTCAAGCCATCCACCGTCTCAACCATGGAACGCTTGAAGGTGTGAAAATCAAGCAAGGCGAACCGATGATCGATGGCCCAGCGCTTGGAACCCGCACCGTGAAATTGGGTCTTGGCCTCCCCGAACAGCGCCACCTACCTCACGATTTCAGGCTCAAACGCCAGCATCTGTTTCTGATCTCGTATCTCAGAGACATACAAAACGGGAAGATCTCCATCAATGTTCAGGATGGTCTGCCCATCCATATATCCCATCCCGTAAGATGCGCCTAATTTACCTCTAGATTCGCCTTTTTTGACTTTCACGCTTTCGTGCCCCCGTAAACCATCACCGATCACTCTCACCATGGAACGACTCAATGCTTTCATCTTTCCCCACTAAGTCCCTCACTTTTGCCGACCTGATCGACCAGATCCAACAGTTGAACCAAGGCATGTTGATCAATCTGGAAATCAGGGATGGCCAGCCATACATCGGCGAGTCAACACGATGGATTCGCCGATACCCCTGTCACTCCAACTCGTCCAAACCAGCCAAAACCAGCCCTTCGGCCGCAAACGCACTCGCTGATCTCTGCAACCTCATCATTAGCTCGAAGGTTTCGGTGATCGACAAAATCGAAATCCAACGCGGTTTACCGACCCACGTTCACTACCGAACATTCGTGTAACACACCTGTTCCCAAGCCCAACGCTCTTTGAAACATAGCTTCTAGCACCAGACAGCATACTGACCGATAAGCGGAGGTTGTTGTGGGTGTCGTCAAACGACGAACCACGGCATCACTCCGCATTTTTTTGGCATTCGTCTTCGGCACCCACAGCAACCCCCGCATGCAGGGGGATCCATTGAACCAGACCCAGACCACACCGACCGCCGACGACATTGCCCACGACCCAAAAATCAAACGCATGGTCAACGTCAAGGCGCACCAACTCAAGCGCCGAGCCGAATTCGCGCGGGACGACCACGACGACATCGTCCAAGAACTCTACCTTGATCTATTGACCCGTTTGCCGAAGTTCGATCCCGACAAGGCAAGCCTCGCCACATTCGTGTCGCGGGTCGTCGACCACAAGGTCTGCAACCTCATCGATCGCCGCAAGTGCCTGAAGCGCGAGTACGTCCACGACGTGGTCTCCACCGAGGACTCGCAACCCGACCGAGCGGGCAACTTCACTCGGAACGAGGACAACCTCGCCACCGATTCACTCGCCAGGCCGGTGAGCCGCGCGACGACTCCGGACCATCCCGCGGACGTCCGCGTGGACGTTCGCCGCGTGATGGCGTCGTTGACGCCCCGACAACGGCGGATCGTCGACAGGTTACCCGACCATACCAAGGTAGAGATCAGCCGTGACCTGGGCGTCCCCCGCGCGACGATTTACGACGACATCGCTCGGATTCGCAACGCGTTCATGCGGTTTGGTCTTGATCGGTATGCCGAGCGAAATCCCGAGGCGACGCCCAAGAAAGTGACCACCACACCGGCCACCCCCTTTGCTGAGCCGGCCAAGACGACTACCGCCAATCCGGCCAGCACAATCCGTACGGACAACGACCACAACACACCGTCCGACGGCAACCAAACCGTATCCGGGAACACCTCTGTGCCCCTTTCCAGGAAGCGCAATAGGCCGGCGTTCACCCAGGCGCTCGCGGAACACCAAGCTCGCCAACAAAGAAACCAACCCAACTCGAAAGGAGAAGCGACCCATGACGCAACAGGAAAACCTGCCACGCCCTCGGTTTCGACGACACCGGCCGACCCGTGCGACGTGGCTTCTCATGTCGATCAACCACCGCTCACAAGCCTGGCTCCCTCGAAACAACCCACTAGGGCCGAACCGGAATCCTCACCTTCACCGTTCGCGCCCATGCCTGAACACGAAAGCGCTTCCATCAGACACTCGTCATCGGGAGGATCACCCATGAGCCAACTCACGACAACGACCTATTCCATGTGGCGGAAGTTCCTGACCTGCCAACGCGCGTTCGAATGGCGCTACCTTCGCGAACTGGTCCCGATCGACCGACCGCAGGTGCTCGGGTTTGGCTCGCTGATCCACGACTGCCTGGAAAAGTGGCACGGCAACGGTGACCTGGACGATGTGTTGCGCCACATCACCGCCGCCATCCCAGATAAAGAAGCGAACCCAAACCGCAAGCGAGATTCCCAACTCGCGATGGCGATGATGCAAGGCTACGCGGCGCGATACTCAACCGAGGACTTTGAAGTCGTCGGCCTTGAAGTCCCGTTCAGTTGGCCGATCTTTAACCCGGCCTCCGGACAACCGCATCCCACGTTGACCATGTCCGGGAAGATCGACGGCATCGTCCGCCGACAAGACGGCTATTACCTCTTGGAACACAAAACGGCGGCCAGCATCGATGGCACCTACCTGGCCAAGCTCTGGAATGACTTCCAAATCATTATATATAGCTACCACGCGGAGAAGGCCTTGGGCCTGCCGATCAAGGGCGTCATCTACAACGTTTTGGCCAAGGCCAAATTGCAACAACGACGCGGGGAAACCGAGGACGCGTTCGAAGAACGGCGCGCGGTCCTGATCGCGCGATCGAAGACCGGCCGCACTTCCGCCAAGCGAAAGCTACCGGAACCCGACGACGAGTTCCAGTCCCGCCTGACGGACAAGTACCTCACCGATCCCGCGATGTTCCACCGTGAGGAACTCCTGGTCTCGCGCGAACAGTTCCGCGAATTGGAACACGAACTCTGGCAATTGACCCAGGCCTACAAGGAAGCCGTGCATCGCGGGTTCTTCATCCCCAACCGCACCAGTTGCTACACCTACGGTCGACCCTGCGCCTACCTGCCGCTTTGTCGGTCGGGTGGTAGCCAGGCGGTCGCCGGCAACCTGTTCGTGCGGTGCGAGCCTCACGAGGAGCTGGCGCCAGCGAAACCGGTTTTTTGACCCGACACTTCGAGCCGCTTTGCTTTAGGTAGAACAGGAAAGCGGTTGGGCCACACCGGCTTTACCGCGAAACACGTTCAACAATTGGAGTTAGCTTTGATCCTACCCAAATCGAAAACACCCGCCAAAACCGACCTCAGCTCTTTTTCGGTGATGCTCTACGGTGGCGCCAAAATCGGCAAATCGGAGTTCTGCAGCCAGGCACCGAGCGCCCTGTTCCTCGCCACCGAACCCGGCCTGAACGCCCTGGAAACATTCCAAGTGCCCATCCACAAATGGGAAGACTTGCTCGAGGCGTGCGCCGAACTCGCGAAGGGCGAGCACACGTTTCAAACCATCATCGTCGATACCATTGACCTCGCGTACCGGCATTGCCTGGAATACGTGTGTGCCAAACACAAAATGGAACACCCCGCCGACCTCGGTTACGGCAAGGGCTATGCCCTAGTGGACAACGAGTTCACGCGAGTCATGACCAAGATGGCAGGCATGCCCTACGGCCTGATTTTGGTATCGCACTCGAAGACGATCGACATCGAAACCCGCACCGGGAAGGTCCAGAAGGTCGTGCCGACCTTGCCAGACAAGGCCCGAAAGTTCGTGCTGGGCTTGGTCGACTTGATCTTGTTCTGCGACCTCAAGACCCAAGTCGTTGACGGGAAGCCCGTTCAAAAGCGCGTGATCCACACCAAGCCATCCGCCCACTTCGAAGCCGGTGACCGCACCAAGCGGTTGCCCGCCGTGTTGCCTCTGAACTTCCCGGCCTTCCAGGCGGCCTTCGAGCACGCCCAGCAGGAAGCCAAGACCGAGAAACATAGCCAAGACGCCGTGACCGCGAAACCTTAAGGAGACTTCACCATGACCATGGAAGACAATTTCGAAAACGAAATCGACCTGAGTTCAATGGACGACGACTTCGTCCGCGCCGAGAAAAAGGAATCCAAAAGCTTTGAAGACCTCCCCGAAGGGAAGTACCAGGTTCGTGTCGCCAAAGTCGAGTTGACCAAAGCGAAGACGACCGGCAACCCGATGATCAAATGGGAACTGCTCGTGCTCTCCGGCAAGTACCGGAACCGCCGCATCTGGCGAAACTCGGTGCTCACGGCCAACACGATGAGCTACATCAAAACCGATCTGGCCATTTGCGGGTTGGAGCTGGCCAAGCTCAGCGACTTGCCCTTGCGGCTCGCCGACCTGCTGGACGTCGATCTCGAAATCTTCCTGAAAGTGAAGGCCGACAGCACCAACGTGTACTTCAACAAACGCCTCGAAGGTCTCGACACCGCCGCCGACTCCGCACCCACGGGCAAAGACGATATCCCTTTCTGAGTCCGGCCAACCGGTCATCGTGATCGACACCAGGGAAAAGCAACCGTATGCGTTCGACTCCGAGCGGGTGGGCATGGTGCGCCGTGCCCTGCCCGCTGGGGATTACTCCCTGGCCGGTCACGAAACCGAGGTGGCGGTCGAGCGCAAGTCCCTGGCTGACTTGCTCGGCACCTTGACCCGCGGGCGGCGTCGGTTCAAGGCGGAGCTTAAGCGACTGGCCACCTATCGATTCGCGGCCGTCGTGGTGGAGGCCAACTTCCGCGACGCGTTAACCGGCAACTACAACAGCCAACTGAAACCCAACGCGCTCATTGGGTCGGTCATGTCGATCACGCTCGATCACGGGATTCCGGTGTTCTGGCTCGGCGACCGCCAGGCCGCAGTGGCGTTCACAGAATGGTACCTCGCACGGTGCCACGAAATCTTGAAACGAGAAGGAACAAGTAATGAGTGAACTCAAGCAAATTGACGGGTTCGTCGAGAAGGTGTTCTTTTGCTCGCCGACGTTTTCGGCCGGCAAGCTGGCCACCGACAAAGGACTGGTTAGCTTCGCGGGAAAGGTATTCGCCGAACAGGGCAAGCACCTGACCTTGAAAGGTCGGTGGACCCGCCACGATAAGTACGGTTGGCAATTCAAGGTGGTCGACGTCGGTGGCAGCACCGAGCTTGACCCGAAAGGCCTGGCGCATTTCCTTGCCTGCCATCCCGACATCAAGGGGATCGGCCCGGTCAAGGCTCAGTTGATAGCCGATACCTTCGGCACCGACTTCGGAGATGTCCTTACCAATGAACCGGAACGCATCGCCGAGGCCGGGATGGTTTCGATGGAAACCGTCGACCACTTGCGCGAGGTCTGGAAGAAACACGCCGATCATGTCGGCACGTTGACGTGGTTGTCCTCGTTCGGTCTGACCCACCATCAATGCAAGACGTTGATGGAAATACATGGGAACAACGTGCGTGAATTATTGGAGAAAGATCCATATCAACTCATTGAAAAGGTCGAGGGCATGGGCTTCAAACGGGTGGATGCCGTGGCCCAAGCCATGGGCATTCAAAAGCGTCACGAAGGTCGGATTCGTGCAGGTCTCAAGGACTGCGTCAAGTCCGCACTGGCGCAGGGGCACACCTGGACAGATGCAGGCGACCTCATTCACGATGCGAATGAATTGCTGGCCATGGATGAGTTGGATAGCAAGGACGTCATCACGTCGGCGCTAAAGAAATCCCTTCAAAACAAGGAGTTCACCACTTTTCCCAAAGGAAAGCGTCTGCTGGTTTCCAAGCCTTCGATTCACGAAATGGAAACCGAGTTGGCCGAGATCTTTAATGACCACGGTACGAACGAGTTGGTCGAAGACGCTGATTACCTTCGCACCGACGTCTGCGACATAGCCCCTACCCTGGAACCAGAGCAGGCCGAGGCCGTCGTTTCTGCTTTGATAAACCGGATCTCGCTGATCTCTGGTGGGGCGGGTTCGGGCAAAACCTTCACGATCAATGTGCTGGTCAAGATGATCAAAGACCTTGGGAGAACAGTTGCACTCACGGCCCCAACGGGCAAAGCATCCCAGCGGATGACCGAGATGATCGGGCTTCCCGCAAAAACCATTCACAGATTGCTCGAATACGACGGTGTTGAGTTTCGTGTGGGACCGGACAACCCAATATATGCTGATTGGGTCATCGTCGACGAAGTCTCGATGGTGGACGTGGCTCTTGCCTGGCGGCTTTTTCAGGCCATCGACCTCGACCGCACCTCGGTCGTGTTGGTTGGTGATCACAACCAACTCGAGCCGGTTGGCCCGGGCAATCTTCTCCGCGACTTAATCCATGCGAAATCGTTCCCCAAGGTGATTCTGAAAACCTGCAAACGCCAAGCGGGTTTGTTACGGGAAAACAGTTTGGCGATTCTTGACGGAAAAGTTCCGCCCACGCCTGAATCTAATGACTCCGACGAACTTCATCCCTGGTATGTGATCGGAGGTTTCCCGGACTCGGCCAAATGCCGGGATTACCTCGAAAAGTTGTATCGAGAGGTGTTGTCCGAGCGATTTGGGTTCGACCTGGCTGCAGACGTTCAGGTAGCCAGTCCAACTCACAAGGGGCCGTTGGGCACCCGCGAAATCAACATTGCCTTGCAACGTTTGGTTCACCAAAAGTGCCATGGCCAGACGATTCCCAAGGTACCGGAAAACCGGAGACCGCCTATCTACAAATGGGACAAGGTCATCATGACCAAAAACAACTACGACTTGGACGTGATGAACGGAACGATCGGGTCGGTGCTTCAAGACAACCCCGAATACATTATCGATTTCGAGGGGAAAGAAGTCACCTTGGCCCGCAATTCACCCATTTTGTCGGACATCGAACTGGCTTATTGCCTGACGATTCACAAGTTGCAGGGTTCCGAGACGAAGTGCGTCATTGTGATTTGCCATAAGAAGCATGCATTCCAACTCAACCGGAACCTTTTGTACACCGGCGTAACTCGAGCCAAACAGGTCGCCTTCATCCTGGGTGACGCATATGGGATTGATCAGGCAGCCAAAAAACAAACGACCCATGTACGACGGACCCATCTTTCCCTGATGGTGAGCTGAGAAAGGACGACGGAATGAAACATCCAACCATCGAAGCCTACTACGACAACATCACCGCGGCAGACATCGGGAAGGTGGCCGACCGATTGCTTCCCAGTCGCATCAAAAACAGGACGGCGCGTGTATTGGAATGCGACTGTCCCCACCACAAGTCCCAGTCCGGAACCAGCTTTCACGTCATTCTCGACAAGCAAATGTTCTATTGCCATGGCTGCCGTGTCGGCGGGGACGTCCTTCATATGGTCGAGTTCGTGCAATCCGGCCAGGTAACGACGAACACGCGGGGCCCAATGCCTGAAAGTCACCGGGCCGCGCGCGACTACCTTGCTGATTTTCTGGGAATGCGGCCGCTTTCGGGATTCGGCGGGTACGGCGACGACATCCGCGAAGTGGAGGAGCGCCGGCGGGAACGCGACCTGTGCCATGCGATCCGGGATGCGGCGGCAGACTACTACCACATCTGCCTATTGAAGCGGCCCGAGGTGTTGGCGTGGCTGTTTAAGAACTACAGCATTTCCTTGGAAACGGTGAAGGAATTGAAGATCGGGTACACCGACATCGAGCCAGAAGGGCTTCCACCCATTGAAGTATGGTTGCGATCCAAGGAATTCTATCGGGACCAGATGTTCCTGACCGGCTTGTTCCACAAGACCAAACGCGACGACATCTTCCCCTTGTTCCGAAACCGGTTGTTCTTTCCGTATTGGTCGCAGGCCCACGTCGTTTTCGGCATCGCCCGCAAGACGCCCTGGACTCCCCACAACCAGTTCGAAAACGCGAAATACAAGAAGTTGCTGGTCCACGATCCGGAGCGCCGGCCGTGGGTCTCGAAGTCGGTCACCAACTCGATGTTGTTCAATGAGGATGTGCTGTCCACCAACACCGATTGGGTGGTGATCACCGAGGGAATCACCGACGCGATAGCGTTGATGGAGCGTGGTATTCCGGTAATCTCGCCCGTAACGGTTCGGCTCAAGCGGGATGACTGGAAGCGTGTCCTTCCGAAATTGGAGCGGATGAAGACCGTCTACATCTGCCAGGACAACGAAATCAGCCAGGTCGGTCTAAAAGGCGCTTTGGATTCCGCACACATGCTGGCCGAAGCCGGGATCACTTGCAAAATCATGTCCTTGCCATTGGGGCAGTACCAGCAAGAGGCACGGACCGCTTTGGAAAAACGGTTTGGCATTGAACCCCATCCCGATGGAAAGGTGATTGATGCCAAGCTTGACGGACTATCTGAGGAACAGAGAAATGAAGCGCGCGAGTTGATCGGTCGTGCCAAGACCGATGTCAACGAATGGTTCAATCAAGGTGCAACCACCGACGCGTTTCTCGCGCTTCGCGAATCAGCGAAGACTGCCGTCGAGTGGGAAATCACCTCTCTGGATTGGCCTGAAGCGGATGAAGCCCGAATCGAGGTTTTGAAACCGATTTTGAAAAAGATTGCACCCATGCCTCAAATCATTCAGGACAGGCACCTCGTCATGATCAAGGATTTGTACGGTATGAAACTGGGTGGTTTAAAAGACCTGCTCAAAGATGCGCGCAAGGAATGGAGGCGAGAGGATCGAAAACGGGCACTCGTCAAAAAATTTGGTGAGGTCGACAAGAACGACCCGACCTCGTGTGAGGAGCTAATCGACAAGGAGATCGGAAGATACCACTTGGCGCAAATGAAGCCGGCGTATAACAAGATCGCGGTCAAGGCCTGCGATTGGTTCGTGGAAAACGGCGCGGTCTTCCTGCACACCAGCCAAGGAAGGCCCTACATGTTCTGGAAAAACCAGCTCTTGTGGATGGATGCCTCGGGCAGTCAAAAACGGCGCTACCTCGCAGCGCTGTTCAAACAAACGGGCCGGTCAACCTGCGATCCCATGGGAAGGGAATTGTGTGAGGTCATGGCCAATACCGCAGTCAACGATGGCCGACAGCAGGATGTGACCACTTGGATTCATACGGATACCAAGAACCATGTCATCCATTTCAACCTGAATAATGAGGAAGGCCAAATCGCACGAATCTCCCCGAACGGGGTGACGGTGGTCCAAAACGGCACCAACCCAGAACAGGTCGTTCTGGGTGGAGCCAACAAAATCAAACCGATCCACTTTCAGACGGGCATCAGCCTTGAAGTGGTGGAGGACTTGACCACGGAGTTGCTCTCCAATCCGCTTGCTTGCGATTTGGTGGACCGGTACTTGATCACAAGCTGGATCGGTTGCTTCTTGCTGTTGGATTTCTCGGGCACCAAGCCGATCGTTCGGTTCGAGGGCGGCGAGGGCTGCGGGAAGACGACCGCGACGAAGCTGCTCACCACGTTACTTTTCGGGGAAACCCAGCAAAAGAACGGTACGGTGGCGGCCAACTACACGGACAGCTCCAAGAATCCGCTAGTGGTGCTCGACAACATCGAAGTCAAAAACGTCAGCAAGGATTTGTCCGACTTCCTATTGTGTGCGTCGACCGGCGTGGTCCGGGAAAAGCGAGCGAACGGGACTGACACCGAAACCGTAATGGAGCGACCCCGAAGCCTGTTGTGCATGACGGGAATTGAATCTCTAGGCGCTGGGCTCCCAGAACTGACGAGCCGGATGTTTACCATCCTGTTCTGGAAGTCCAATAACCGTGTAAAAAGCTTCGAGGAAGAAGAGAAGGAACGGATCGAAGGTCACGTACCCCTGAGCCCAGAGGAAGAAGGCCAAAGCGACCAACCGGTGTTCTTGGAAAGTTCGATTCTCCAAAAGATCGAGGAACATCGCGACGAGATACTATCTCTGATCATGCTAAAAACCCAAACGGTACTCGGCTGGATCCAGGATGGACATCTCAAAAAGGCGATGGACTTGATGAAACGGACGTTCAGGGACCATGAGAAGGCACGCGCGACGGACTTCCTCGCGCTGATGTACTTGTTCAGCCTTGCCGAAGGCGGGGAGCAACCTGCCCCGGACCTCGAAGAACTCAATCCGGTGTTGGTGGCCTGCGTGAACGCCCTGAATGAAACCAGCAATGAGGCGGCGCGGGAGTCCGAACCGATCGTGACGGCACTCAACGGTTTGTTCAATGCGAGCCAGCGAGCCCGTGATGCAGACGAATCACCCAATGGTCGCGGGACGGCAGTTGTTGACTTTCAAATGAAGTATGGTCTGGTGGTCGAAGATGGAAAGGTCTTGACGGCAACCGGCCAAACCCTGTTCACCGGACTAACGAAGTATTGCAAGGACATGGGCCTTGCGTTTCCGTATACGAACACGACCCAATTCGGCCAGCGAATGTTCCATTCGAGAAAGTTGATTCGAGATGCCGGGTTTGTGGTGACTTCGAAGGTGGGCGGAGGACGGCGGCGGACGTATTCGATTCTGCAAGAGGAGAGCTGATCAAAATTCAGGTTCATGATCGTCATTCTCGGTCAGCCATTCGAACTGAATGGACATATTCTTGCCACTTTTTGGGGCTGAATTGTACTGCCCCGTTTTCCAATGCCCAGCTTTTTAATTCTGGGTCCATTATTGCCCAACGGATATTTACACCTTTTAGGTTCAGGGATTCATTCCAGGTCACTCCCCTTAAATCTGCTTTCGATAGATCCACTAAGTAGAGGCTTGCTAAGGTTAGATTTGCACCTCGTAAATCACTTTTTGAGAGGTCGCAATCGTCAAACCTAGATTTTGATAGATCGACACATTTCATTTTTGAATCAGATAGGTTACAGCTTGAAAAAATAGACTGCCTCATGCTTGCATTTTCCATTGTAGACCCAATAAAGTCACACTTTTCAAATCTAATTTCATCCAATGTTGAACTCTTTAGATTTGATTGTCCCAAATTCATTTTTTCCCATAGTGAATACGATAAAATTTCCACTCCTCCGAGTAGCGCAATGCCCCTGTATCGAATGAAGTGATCATCTCTAATATTTTGAAAATTAACAGATTCAAGGTTTGCGAATGTCAGAAGGCTCTCCGTGTCAAGCCTTGAAGATATCTTGATCGTGGCTATGATAGATCCGATGCTACGAGCTTTATTATTGTCTTTTATTATTGGTTTTAATGATTTTAAAATGTTATATGGATCAGACTCCGCAAGAAGAACTATCTGCTCTACCGCCACTTCGTCATATGCAACACTGTTTTCTGTCGGTATCGAAGGTTGACTAACTACGGGAGAGTTCAGCAACAAACGAAACTTGGAAGTATTTTCAAATGCGATGTATGCGTTTTGCCGCATGACTTCCATTGTCTGTGATTCGAACAAGCTTGTCTGAGATTCCAGCATTTTGTTTTGCAAACCCAAATATTGAGTCTGTTTATAGATAAAGTAATTTGGAATGATTGCTAATCCTGCACCCAAAATCAGAAACATTGGGACTCTCGCTTTTGCGGCCACAAATGCTATTATGAAATCTTTAATCTCCTGCTTGGGTAATGGCTGCCCGGGTTTGTGCTTTTCAATACTCTCCCACAATGAAATAGCAGTTTTCTGAACAACACGACTTGTCATTAAGCATGTCCATAACTTTGCTGTCTGTTTTGCAAAAAGCCATTTTCGTTTTTTAGACGCATGAACCTTTTGGATATAAAGGTTATTTAACTGCGTCAACCTTTGAATCTCTTTTTCAAGGTTATTTATCCGAGATCTTAGCAAGATGTTCTCGTTGTCTTCCATTATTGCCGCCTGAGTATGGGAAATTGAAGTCGCCGATTAGGTAGCATCTTTGTGATAGGCTACCTGCGACCTTTGACTCTTGCCGGAGGGGGATTACAAAATGAAGATACCCTATATTAAGCACATATCATATTTTTATGGAAGATTATTCCAGGCCCCTTGGAGGCAATCCGGAACGTCTATGTCTCATTTCCTGATCTCTGGAATTTCATAACTTGTCTTCTCAAATCAGCCGGTTTCATCTCTATGGCTTTATCGGTCACAGCACCAATCTTCATATTGTCCTTCAAAAAACACACAAGGCCATATTCCTGTCCATACGGAAACTTGAACACACTCCGATTCTGATACAACTGCTCATGAGTCCAGCCAACCGAAAGAGCCACATTTTCGATTGCCCGGACCTTCGACAAGGCTTCCTCAGTCACCGGCACATGGAACGCGAAATTGCCTTGTTCAGGCCACAAAAAACCAGTTTCCGCGGCAGCCTCACCATCACCAGAACCCTTCCGTTGCGGTCGAGCGACGGCACCGGCCTCAATGAACCGTTCCAAGGTTGGTGGCTGATAATCGCTTGCGCGCACCAGCATCTGTGACCAAGCAGCATCCAAAGTGGCTCGATCGAACTCTGCCTCGGCCTGTGCCTGAACGACTGCGAATGGCGTCAGCATTGCCAGATAGGCGTCCTGCGATATTTGGCCTTCGTTGTAGGCCCGAACGACGGTCTGCATCTTAAGACGGAGCCAGGCGAAATAGTCCGGATCCAAGCGACGGTAGGCGACATCGTTCAACAGCAGGTCCGCACCAAACCGTTCCGGATGGTCGATGGTCGTATACCGCAACCTCGGAGACACGTAAATGGCGGGGCTTGAGGTTTCCTGCAAATTGTCGAGAATTTCAGGATGGTCAGCGGAAGACGACCCGGCACCTTCCTGAGGTGAAACCGTCACAGTGTCGTTGGATGCCGATGGCTCACTCTTGCCAGCCAGGCCTCCGTCACGACGAGGTGCGGCCTGTTCTGAAAGCATGGAGTCGAAAACCGGTCGCACCGGATCGACGTTGGTCCACGTCCCGTGGTTGGCTTTTTCGCCCGCGTTTGGCCCGTGGTTCATTAGTTGCCGGCTCGATTGGCTGAGAATTGACATGGTTTCCCCCTGGTTCCTCGTTTCTCAGGGCTACCTACCGGAACCGGCCTGGAAATGTCGGAGGGGACGGAAAAATCTTGCCGCATGCCAGCGAAAGCCATGACGCAATGCGTTTGATTGGAGTTCGCCGCTCGTTACGGTGCGAGCGAACTGGTCGGTAGCAGCAAACCCCAACTCTGTGCTGCCAATTCTTGCTGTATTGTGGCTTGGCGCCGAACCGAAACAACTACCTGAGGGGAAGGTGTATGTAACGGACCAGGAAATTCGCCTAATGCATTGATTTCAATTGTGTTGTATGCAACACATGAGATGGGCCGTACCAGTGAGGGCTTTGAAACCTCACACTTCGTCTTGAAACCTCACCTCACTATCTAAACCCCTGTATTTATTTATATTTATATTTTAACAGTGAAGATAGTGAAGTAGTAGGAGGGTCGCCTATATAAGGCCAGGTAAATCAATAGGGATCGAGACTGGGGGGTATTCTGTTAGGAACCCCTTTAAGGGGGGGTCGATTCTGGGGGGTATCATCGAAGGTACTCACTATTGTTATAACCATCTCTTGATAAAGGCGTTACTTTGAAGGTGTATTTCAAAGACCTCACACTCGGAGGATGGTCCCCACAAGGTAATCGCTCTCTACCCCGGCTTCACCGGTTTCCTGTCAGATCGAGCGAGCTGGAATGCCGAGCCAAACTGGTGCCCTTGATGTCTGGCATGATTCGTTTCCAGTCCCTCCTTTTGCAGCAAGTGCTGTTCGATCGTGTGGACTTGCCTAATCAGGGAATTCCGACGCCACTGATGCGGTTCGAGTTGGGCACGGTTGACCGTGAACACCTTGTAGAAAATCCAAATTTCGACAGTTGGACAAAGGGTGTCTGGAGACTTCGGCAAAATAGAGCAAGCCTAGACACGGCCTTGTTTTGTCGGAAGGTTTGTCAGGTTCGGGGGAAGCAGTAAAAGACATGGAGAAGACTTGATAAATCTTGTTTTTTAGGTCTTTTTAATTTCAAAAAGACGTCTGTTGTGATATGTTTTGACTCGAGTGATGCCTGCTACTGAGTCGGCAAAAGATAAGGTCATGAAGCCTCACAGAAGAATGCAAGGCATGATATAACAAAAAAATCCTCCACAAAAAATTACCATCACCTCATCTGCTCTCACACTGAGGAATTCTCATTTGGCGCTGTCCCAAATGACCATTTGTGCCCAGGACTCCAGAATTCAGAATGCATACCCGTGAATCCCCTCCACGAACCGCTTCGATCCCTATAAACACGAGCCCATCAAAACCCAACCCATTCCGATATGATGCTTCTGTGAGGTCTGCTCCATGATTGCCAAGCGATTGATTCCGTGTCTCCTGCTCCTAATCGGCCCTGCCTGGGGCGCTTTCGCGCAGGAAACCATCACCATCGCGCTCGACGACACCGCCCGCTTCCGCGCTGCGGCCACCGCCACCCTTTCCGGCACCGTCACCCCCACTGATGCCAGCCTTTCGATCGACGGGACCATCCTCGCCCTCGACGGCAATGGCCGCTTCAGCCACGACGTCACCCTCACCGAAGGCCTCAACACCTTTTTCTTCACCGCCACCAAGGACGGTTTGCCCGAAGCCCGGCTCAAACGCGACCTATTCCGCGATACTGTTGCCCCGGTTCTCGCCATTTCCGAGCCGCTACCTGACCTACGCACCAACCGGACCAGTCTCCACATCATTGGCGAGGCTGGCGACGCCTTATCGAAGCCGGTCACGCTCACCCGCGACGGCCAACCCGTTGCTGTCGTCGGCCATCGTTTCTATGACCGCGACGTCCCTCTCCAGTCAGGTGCGAACACCTTCCAATACACCCTCACCGACGCCGCCGGCAACACCGCCGAACAATCGCTCACCGTGCACCACAAGATCGAACCGCCCACGATTGATCTCACCGCGCCCGGTTCCGTCGATGCCCGTAGCAACTTCGACATCGCCGTTTCCTTCGAACCCGCCGCCGAGATCGCCTCGGTTCGGGTCTACCTGAACGCGGACTTGGTGCTCGAAGCCAGCGATGGCAGTGCCCTGCAGCAAACCTTCCAGGACGATGGCAGTCGTGCCAGCCACCAGCTCCGCCTTGAGGTCCGCGACGTCTACGGCAACGAGGCCCAGCTCGAGCGCGACCTGCCGGTGGCGCACCCTAACTTCGTGCATGGCCTCGTCCTTGACAGCGAGACCAGCCACCCACTGACTGGTGTCACTGTTCAACTTGAAAGCCCCGCGGCCAGCACCACCGCCGTCACCGACGATGCCGGCCGCTACGTCGCCTATCTGGCCGGCTCACCCATCACCGCCCGCGTCACCGACCCCACCTACGTCCCCATCGCCCGGACCTTGGACGTCCCACCTGCAGGTGGCGCTCGTCTCTTCGACCTGCGCCTCACCCGCCGCGGCCCGCCTCACTCCACCGCCCAGGTTTTCAGCGATCCCCTCCTTCGGCTCCAGTTTGCCTCCGGCTTCAGCGGCACCTCCCGCGTCACTCCGCTGCGCACCCAGGCCCTGCCCATCCTGCTCCCTCTCGGCTACGCTCCACTGCGCGCTTTCGAACTGGCCGACGCCACCGGGATCGGCACACTCCAGGTCCAGCTCCGTCGGCCACCGCGTGAGCTTCCACCGGCCACCGAAGTCCTACTCTTGCGCCGGGACGGCGACGGCTGGAGGGTCACCGAGCACCTGACTGTCGGTGGCACCCGCATCGACGCCACCTGGACTGCTGCCGGGAACGGCGTCTACGCCGCCGTACTCCGTGATACTCGCTTCGTTACCGAAACCCCTGCCGTCGGCAGCTTCCTGATCCGCCAAAACCACGCGTGGATTCCGCGCGCAGATACCGCTGACGCGGTCGCGTTTCCTCGAATGGTTTCACTCCTAGACACGCCACGCACCCTACTCCGCTTCCTCGCCCACGGTCATCATCCTTCTGGCGCCGTCGCCCGCCTCCGCGCCCGCGAGCACCACACCTATTTTGACGGCCAGCACCTGTTCCCCGACTACCTGCTCGACGTGACCTGCTACTACTACGGCGAAAACCTCGACGGCCGCGCCAAGCTGGTGGGCCGCCTGCCCATCGAGGCGCGCGGTGAGATCACCCGCGGGCACACCCGTGCCGCCTCGATCAAGTTCTACCTGGAAGGTGGGTCACCGCCACTCGGTGGCTTCCGCTACGACGCGGTGCACGACCTCGGTCCACTCCAGCTCGATTTCGGACCTCAGCCCGTCAATCCCCGCGCCGTCCGCACCCGGCTCGCCGATATCTCTGACATCCCAATGCCCGCCGGGGCCGAGCGGCTCGCCTCGTTCACGCTCACCGTCGGCCGCGAGCTGGACGCCTCGCCGAGCATTCGCTTCCAGCACGGTGCCCGTGAAGCGCTGGTTCTGCTGCGCCGCCAGGACGCGGCGACCTGGGTCTACGCCGGCCGGCTGCGCTTCGTCGATGGTGCTTGGCAGGCCGCGCCTGAAGACGTCGACGTCACCACTACCGGCGCCTATGCTTTGGTTGCCCTGCCGTTTTCGATCACGGAACTGCGCGGTCAGGTCACCTTTGCCGCGAGCCCTGTTGTCGGGGTCACCCTCCAGACTGAAGTCCACCCTTGGCGGGCGACCAGCGCCGCTGATGGCGGGTTCCGCTTCGCCGTCGCCCGCTGGAACCAGCCCCAGACCGTTGACGCCTACGACCCCGCCACCACCCGCAGCGCCCAGCTCCACCTGGCCGACACCTCGACCGATGACCTGCGCGATGGCCTTGACCTCGCGCTTCAGGCACCCGACTTCCGCCTCGTCGAGCACCGGCCTGCCGCCAACCAGGTCCACGTCAGTCGCCACGAGATCCCCAGCCTCACCTTCTCCCATGCCCTCGGAGGCACCGTTGACGACTGGACCCAGGCGATCACGCTCCAGGGCGGCGGCACCACCGTCCCGCTGCGCATCCAGCGCCAGGCCGATTACCGCACCCTGACCCTCAACCCCCAGGCCCCACTCGCTGACGACACCGAGTACACAGTTACGGTTGGCACCAGTCTCCTGAGCCAACATAGCCACCCGTTGGTTTCGGCTGCTTCGTTCAGCTACCGAACCGCCGACCGAAGCGCCGTCGGCACCCTCGACCTCAAGCGGTTCTACCTCACCGCCAGCGGTGATGACCTCGCCGTCCACGCTCCGGCCGACGCCTACCCAGCCCGCAGCCAGATCCGCCTGATCAATCGCAATACCGCCGCCACCGTGACCGACACCATGCTGGGTGGCGACTATCAGCGGGGCATCGAGGGGGACATCGGCGACCGGATCCAGGTGGCCGTGACCCGGCCAGATGGCCAATCCGCCTCGATCGAGCTGGACAGCATCCGCACGGGCCCCGGTCAGGTCATCCTGGGCGGCCAACCCTTCGTGCTCGACCTCGGCGAGGGCACCACCCTCCACATCGAGCGCGTGCTGGACGGCGTCGGCCGCGAGGTCCGCTTCGCCTTGGCCGACGAGGCCGAGATCCGCGCCGAGCTGGCCAAGGTCCCGCACCACGGCGACGACCCCTTCGGCGCCTTCTACGGCGGGTTGCGCATCACGCCGCTCGACGGCGGGCCCGTGCCTCGCCTTTCCGGCCGGTTCCAGCTCGACCTCGACCCCGCCACCATTGGGACCGCTATGCTCTCGTTCGTGGCGCTGCAGCCCGAGGTCTCGTTCCCGGCCAACCCGCTCGAACCGGAGACCCTGACGCCCCACACCTTCGCTACGCTGGCCGATGCCGTCGCCGTCCGCGACGGCCAGCTCGGCAGCACGACCAAACGAACCCGCACTAAACGGTTCGGCGGCCGCATCGCCGCCTCGCTGGGCCAGGCCTACGCCCGCCTCTACGGCCTATTCCACACCGACAGCACCAGCTTCATCTTCGGCCAGAGTCTGCGCCAGGATGTCCGCAACCAGGTTGATACCACCTACGGCAACCTGATGTGGGTCGAGCCGCCGCCCTCCTGGTTCAACCCGGACCGCTACACCCGCGCGGGAACCCCCTACTACCCGTGCCAAAACGTCTACTTCTACCAGCGCTTCGGCGATGGTGAGAACGCCTTCTTCAAGCCGCTCGGTCTCACCGGCCCGCTGGCCGACGGCGACTTTATCGCCGAGCCCGACCCTGGCCAGCCCACCATCCTGGCGATGGACCCAGTCACCCATCGGCTCACCTTGCTTGAGCTGCGCCCCTCGAGTGCGTCCTACCTGTTGGCTGGCTCCCGCGCCTACCGAGTCACGGCCTGGCTGCGCTGGCCCAAGCAAGGCGGTGCCGGCAGCGACGCCGAACTGGAACTCGATTGGCAAGTCGTGACCCTGGACGACGACGAGCCCGTGGTCCACGCCGGCCTGACCGAGACCTTTCGGCAGACCGGCAAGCTTCTGCTCGATCCCGGCCAAACCGGGGGCAAAACGCCCCAGATCCAAGTCACGATCAAGGCCGATCAGGCCCTGAAACACGCTGTGGCCAAAATCCCTGAGGTGGGCTGGGAAGAGACCGTCACCCGCGACACCCGCCACGACGCGATCACCGTCCTGCTGCCCGCCACCGCCTACGGCACCGAACGCAAGCTCGACGTCGCCCTGACCGTGGTGGACATCAAAGACCAGAGCCAGGACGTCTACAAGCGGGTCTGGCTGGTTCGACCCGACCAGGCGGCGGGCATCCCCAACGTCGCCCCGGCCGTGCTCGCTAGCACGCCCCAGGACAAAGGCACCGACGTCCTGATCGCCGACCCGCTCTACCTCGAATTCAGCGAGCCGGTCCGCGACGTGGGCCCGGCCAGCGTGACCCTGACCCCCGACGGCGGCGACCCGGTCACGCTGGCCTTCTTCGACGCCAACGGCCTGCCTGTTGAGGCCGCGACCGAGGTCCGCTTGCTCACGGTCCAACCGACCGAAGCGCTCAAGCTCGACACGGTATACACGCTCGACGTACGCGGGGTCCGCGACCAGGAGAACCGCACCCTGCTGCAGCCGGCGGACACCAAGGCCTCGGGCACCGAGCCAGCCAAGGATCACTATCGCATCCAGTTCCGGACCCAGACCAGCAAGCCCCAGACGGTGGTGCCGGAGACGGGCGACCTGCGCGCCTACGCCGGGCTACGTAACTTACTGGTAGGCCTGGACGGGATCACGAACCCGGACGGCATCGCCTCCGGCTTCAAGCTGCGCATCTACGACACCGACACCCGCCACAGCGAGCCACGCCTGCTCACCGAGTACCCCGAGGCGATCCGGGCGCCGGGCATGCTGGCCCCCAACCTGGTGCTGATCACCAAAGAGGCGTTGGCCGCGGCGCCCGGCGCCGAGGTCTTCGCCATCGAGCGCGACAACCGCGAGCGGCTGCGGGCCTTGCCTGCCGGGACCATGCTGGTCGTGCAGTACTACTCCTTCGCCCAGCACAGCTACGTCTTGATGTTCCTTCACTACAACGGGGCCAAGTTCGAGGAGAAGGGCCACTTCCGTGTGCCAACCACGGGCGCCCAGGGCGGGTTCGCTGCCATCGGGCCATACCTGATCCTGGGTGACTTCGACCTGACCGAGGCCGGCCCAGTCGGCACGGCTACGGTCCACGACGTGCGCCAGTACCTGGAACAGCTCGCCAACATTGACGCCACCACGCTTCAGGACAGCCTGGGCGGTGGCCGCCACCTTTATGCCTGGCAGAAAACCAAGCCGGTGGGTCACTACGCCAACCCGCGCGGCGTGGTCCGACTCGCGCCCTTCCTCCACCAAACCGAGGACGGGCTGGTTCCGGCCTTCGCCGCGGCCGCCTTCGGCTACCCGGGCTTGAACGCAATCGTGCCCCAGGAATCCGACCTGCTGCCGCCCGTCCATCCGCCTTACGACCGCCGCGCCCTGGCCAAAACCGTCTGGCCCCACCGCACCGGCACCGAAACCGCGCCAGGTGAGCCGGGTCGCTTTGGCGTCTCCCGCCTGCGCTGCGCCGTGGTCGAGGCCTTCCCGACCCAATCCGCCCTGGGTGAGACGCTGACCCGCGACATCGCGATCTTCGGTGAGCGCGGCCTCGACCAGGACGGTTCCCTCTATATTTATGAAGTTCCCGAGAAGACCGACCTCGACCAGGATACCCAGCCGCGCTTCACCCTGGATCTACCTGGCGGGTTCCTGGGTCTGGCCGCCGACCGCGCCCACGGTCTGGTGGCCGTGCGGACCCGGATCGGCAACGCGATGGGCGTCGGCGTGCTCGACCTGCGGGCACTCTACGCCCGCGGTCGGGCGCAAGGCGTCAGCCAGTGGACCCTCGACCAGGCGTTCGCGGAGGAGATGTTCCTGACCTGGATCGACGACGACGCGGACCAAGCCCCGGTGGGGCGCCAATTGTTCATGCACGACGGCGCGCTTTACTGGAGCCTGTCGGACGAGCGCCTGCGCCGCCTGCCGCTGGCGAGCAACCCCTACCGAACCTTCGGCTGGCTGTCCTACGATCTGGCCCGCTGGCAGGCCGGTACCGCGCGACACGACACGAGCGGCCGGATCCGCGACCCGCAGGGCATGCTGACCCACCAGCCCTACGGCGTGCTCTACGCCACCGACCTGGATGTAGAGAATGGAGAAGAGGCCGACCTGGCCTTCACGGTGGAAATGGGCACCTTCGAGGTCGAGGTTTTCGCCCAGGAGAGCCTGAAGCTGACCTACCGGCTCGAAGGCGAATCCGGCACGGCCGAAGTGGTCCACGAGGTCAAGGACGCGAAGGCTCGGACGCTGGTGGGCTTCGACACCCGGAAACTGAACGTCGCGATCCAGAACCAGGCCAAGGCGCTGCGCGAGCACGGGTTCCTGAAGGGCGAGGTGGCCTTGACCCTCACGCGCCAGGGAACCACCGTGATGCAGCGGACCCTGCCGTTCCTGGTCGCCTGGCACAGCGTGCCGACGCGCTATGTGGACGACCTGCGCTTCCACGGCGGCCTCGACCTGCTGACCGGTTCGCCCGAGCTGCACCAGACCGACCTTGCCGTGAGCGCCCGCGATGCCCGGCTCGACCTGAGCTGGCGCCGCAGTTTCCACCGCGACTACGCCTTCGGTAGCGGGCCTTACGGAGTTGGAATGCTCGACGGCGCTCGGCTGTACCAGGCCATGCCGGTCTGGTGGCGGCCGCAGGACGTGGACGCAGTTGATGGCGCCGGTCAGGAGGGCGAGGAAACCGTCGCACGCAACTTTACCACCGCAAAAGTTCATCAACGGTTGATCTTCGAGCAACCGGGCCAGTTTCAGATCCAGGCCGGCCTCGCCGAAGACGGGGACAAGGTCGGGGTGCGCAACGACGCCCTTAGCCAGGTGCGCCGTTTCCCGGACCGCGGCCCCTGGCACCTGATCCACCGCGGCAACGTCGTCTACAAGCTCCGCAGCAAACTGCGTTGGCCCGAGTACCGGGACCTGCTGAGCCAAATTAACGAGAGGACCCGCGACAAAAAGGAAACCGACCGACTCCGCTTCCCGCTGATGCGCTTCCCGGGTTCGATGCAGGCGCCGGGCTCGCTCTACGGCGAGGTTCAGTTGACCGAGCGTGTCGACTACCCCTGGAAGAACCAGATGGCGGCGGAGGATGCGGCCCGTTTCCCGACAGAGCTTTGGGACGCCCCCAATGACAGCGGTGGCCGGCGCACCATCGACCGGACCTGGAAGATGAATCCAGTCGGCACCGTGATCGAGACCCAGACGATGCAGACCCGCAGCGTCCAGGGGACCTACGACTACACGGACGACGGCTACCTGGCTCGGGTAGAACTGAACCAAACCAGCGGCGGCGGGACACCGCGCGGCTACACCCTGACCTGGAGCGAACCGGTAGCCGAAGTGGGCCAACTCAAACTGCGCCGGCTGGAGAAGGTGGAGGCGTTGAACGCAGGCGACGACAATGTGGTCTTCGAAGCCCAGTACCCGCCCAAAAGCCTGACCACCTCCAATCTCGGCGACGGCTACTGCCTCCAGAGCCTCGATGTCGCCCGAGACGGGACGACCGGCTACGTCGTTTCGGTGGCCCTGCCGGGCTGCGGTGAGGTGCCGGAACTGAGGCGGACCTTCGGCACGATGAGCGGGACACGGCTGTCCTCGGGCTACACCTTCGAAGGGGTCGACGCGACTCACACCTTCTCGCGAACCTGGGAACGGCGCAAACTGGACGGGTTCCGCTTCGATCCCGATCAAGGTGGCACGGCCGTGACGATGGGAGACTCGGTTCTGCCTATCCATCAGTGGCAGCTCACGGGTGACAGCTTCGGTGATCAGATCTTCGGCTATGACGCTTTGGGACGCCTGACCTCCCACCAAATCCACGGCACCAGTCAAAGCTGGACCTACCAGATCATGCCATGGTGGATCGAGACACCCGACACTATGACCAACGCAGTGGGTGACAAGCTGCGCTACGAGGTTTCCGAGAAATCGTTGGTCGTCTCCGACGCCAACGCAGATGGCGAAGGTGGCACCAGCGCGACCCAAACAACCTTTTTCAGCACCAGCGGCGTGCCCATCCGAACGGAGGACCTGGTGGGTCGGGTTCAGGGCGGCACCACCTCGGTCCACTACAGACCCAGTGGCAAAGACATGGACGCGGGCTCCTTCAGCACACGATCCCAGAATTTGCCTGGCACCGGCATGGCTATGACCGAGCGCCGTCTTAACCCGTTCGGCGACGTGACCGAGGAAAGCCACCTCGACGTCACGAGCCGGTTTACCTACGACGGCTTGGGCCGGCTTGACACCGAGACCGATGTGACGCTGGGCCGCACGCTGAATGTCGGTTACGAGGTCGTTTCGGGTCAGGGGCCGCGTATAGCGGTCGTGGACCAAAGCACCGAGATCACCACTGAAACCGACTACGACATCTGGGGCCGGGTCACGGCCCAGCGGCGAACGGCGCCAGATCCCCAGAACCTGAGCTATACCTATGACGCGTTGGGTCGGTTGGCGCGCACCACTGATACCCAGACCGGCCAGACCGAAACCTACACCTACTTCGGGACCACGTCCCAGCCAACGCGGGTTGTCACTGGCCAAGGGGGCACCAGCGTCACGACGACCTACGATGTCGTGCAGAGCGAGAAGGGCCCTATCACCAACCGGGCGACGGTTCAAGCTCAGGGAGAATCCTATGTTGAGCATTTGGTGACCGACGCACTCGGCCGTGTCGAGGAAACCAAAATGGCGGATGTCGGCAAGGTGCGCATCGTCTACGACGTCTTCGGCCGGGCGACCCGCGTCGAGAAGTTCCTCGAGGACCCGGCTAAGGCCGACGAAACGGTGGACGGCGTCGACTCCGCCATCGTGATCACCTACGAAAAGGGCAAGATCACCGTAGTGGACGGATTCAAGGACATCACGACCGTGACGAGTTGGTCGGACCCGGCCGGGCAAACCGTGACCACGAAGGTTTTCGGTAGCGGCGTCGACCAAGAACGCGAGACCAAAACTGCCACCTCGATTGCGGCCAGTCCGCGACGCCTGCGCGTGGTGACGGAGGAGAAGGGCGAGGGCCAGACGGTAACCACTACGGCCGAGGTCAACGGACGGGGTGACGTGGTCAAGGCCGGTTCGGGCCCCATCGAGGTGACCGCCACCGCGTTCAACAGCTCGGGCGACCCGACCCAGATGACAATCGGCTCGACGCTGGGCAGCGGCCAGGCAAAGCGAGCCCAGGCTGCCACGTCCGTGGCCATCGCCTACGACCGCTACAACCGCGTCATGGGCGGGACCAACGCCCATGGGCTGAATTGGTCGATCGACGGCTACGACGGACGCTGGCGGCCGACTGGGACCACCGACACCCGCGGCCTCACAACGCAGCGCAGCTACGATGACTGGCGGGACACCCTGCGTACGGTGACCACCGCTGAGCCCAACCGTTCCGGCAGTGAGACGCTGACTTTGTTTAGCCGCGAGCAGGCGGGCCAGCCGGGCATGTCGCTGCTGACCGAACGCAGCACCTCCTGGCTGGGCGAGACCACCGAGGTCACACGGCACATCGCCAACGCGGCCGCCGGAGTCGACGTCACCCGCAACGGCAAGACCATGCGGATCCGGCGCGACGCCGAGACCGACCAAGTAAGGACCATCGACGACTTCGAAAACGACCGCACCCAGGTCGACCCCGAGCGCTTCGGCCGCCGAATCCGGGCCACCTTGCCCGACGGCGCCGAGCACGAGCTGGAGCTGAACGGCTTCGGCCAGCCGCGGGCGTTTCGCGACAACGGGGTGACCACCCGCAAGTGGGTTCGGGACGCCTTGGGCCGGGTGGACGAGGTGCGCACGCCCGATCGGGTCTACGACTTCGACTACAGCGAGGAGAGCCTGGGGCTGGCATCGATCACGGGTGGCCGCCATGACCTGAACTTCAGCAACTGGAGCCCGTTGGGTCAGCCGCAGACCATCGAGATCGGCGACGTGGCGCGAATCGAAGTCCAGTACCATCCGGGTGGCCGGCCGAGCTGCGCGACTCTCACCCGTAAAGGTGGACTGCCGACCCAGATGAACTACAACGCCCACGGCGACCTGGTGGGGCTCAAGCGGGGCAACCAGCCGTTGACCGAGTACACCTACAACCGCTGGGGTGCGGTGGCGAGCATGACGGTGGGCAACAGCCAACCGCTGCAGGTGTTCGGCAGCGGCGACAGCGCGACCGTGAACCTCCCGGGCGGGGTCACGGCCGACGTCGACACCGAGGGCCGGCTGTCCCAGGTGACCTACCCGGGCTTGGCTACCAAAGAATACGGCTACGACGGTCTGGGCCAACTGACCAGCGTGACGATCGGCGGAGTGCTGCTTCGGAGTTACCAGTACGGCCAGGGTCGGCTGGAGCAGATCACGGCGGGCGAGCCGGGCAGCGAGGAAGTCTACGTCTACGGTTACGACGTCGATGGCCGCCTGGCGAGCCTGACACGCGACGGAGTCCCCTGGGGCAATTGGACCTATCCCGATCTAGAGGACCTGCGCCAACAAGAGGGACTGGCCGAACCCAATCGGGTACAGAGCTACACCGACCCCAACGGAGTGACCATATCCTACCGTTACGAAGACGGCCAGGTCACCCTGATCGACATCGAGCAGGGGCCCAGCTTTCAGATAGCGTACGACGTAGGCGGAAACCAGACACTGATCCGCGCAATGGGCATGGAAGCCAAGTACACCGAGTGGGAAAACGGTATGCCGACCCGGATCGCGTGGGGCGACGGGACCTCATTCGACCTCGCGCAGGACGAAATGGGCCAGCTCGACCAGATCGCGGAGAGCGAAGGCATTTTCCTCCTCGATCTCGACTGGGAGGACGTTCCCAGCGAGGGCCTGTGCAGCGAGGCGGGCGAGGCGGGCCCGCCGGACAAGAAGATCAGCAAGGTGACGCGTAAAGCGCCGGGCCTCGAAGAGACCTGGGAGCCCGAGTACACCGAGGGGCAGCAGCTCCAGTCGATCCAGATCACGCGCACTGGCGGCCAGGGTACGGACACCCTGACCGAAAACTACGGCGAAGTGCGGAACCAGCTCCTGGGCGGGCTTACCAGGGTGCTCAACGGCACGGTGGTGCGCGACGATGTCTTCACTCACGACCCCACGGTCGACCACCGCCGCGTCGACAGCGTGACCGGAACCGGCGGGGTCGACGTTTATAGCTACGACCCGGTCTTGGGTAACCTGACGCGGATCGACTACCGCGACGGCCGTGTGCGGGAATTCGCATGGGACGGCTTCCGTCGGCTGACAGAGATCCGCGAAGACGGCCAGGTTTTGGGAGCGTATGCCTATGATCACCAGAACCGCCGGATCCGGGCGGCGACTCCGGCGAGCGACGTGCCACTGGTATTCGCATGGCACGACTCGCGGGTGATCGCGATCGGCCAGCAGCGCGGCACGTTGGAGGCGCCGCGCATCGAGTGGACGCACGCCATTGGCCAAGGCCCGCTGGGCCCGGCCTTCCTGAAGGACCTCACGGGCGGCGGCAATGACTACTACATCGCCACGGACCACCTGGGCACGCCCTACGCGTACAAGCACGTGGGAAGCGGGACGGTGTACCTCAGCCCGCTGACCCCCTGGGGTGAGCGAGTCCAGAGCCCATCCCTGGGTGTACAGGCGGGCGTCGCCCCCGACAGCGTCTTCGCAAGCGTTCCGCTTGGCCTGGGTGGGCACCTGGTAGACTGGGAAACCAGTCTGACGCAGATGCACCACCGCTATTATGACGCCAAACTGGGTCACTTCCTCAACCCCGACTTCCGGGTCCCCGATCTGTACGACCTTACCACGGTCAAAGAACCCTACGCCTACGCCGCCGGTAACCCGATCCTTTTCTGGGACCCGAATGGCTTGGCAGTTTATACTATTTACATTAGATCCTTCGCACCCTTTGAATCGTTTGGTGATCCAACGAAAGCGTTCACTGGCGAAGCCTACCATGGCGATGATAGGAGTTTTTCAGTTAATACAGGATCAATCACTTCTAGAATAACTCACATATTAACCTATGACTCAGATACAAATAGTGTTGAGGTTGTTGCAACCTACAGTGACCCAAGCCATCACTGGGTGTTCGGTACAGCAATAGGAAGACCAACAGCCACGCTAGAGCTGATCGAAAGCAAAGAGGCATTTTTGAAATTTTCAACTAAGTATAGAGGTAGTTTACCGAATCCTCCCTATCCTTATTTTTTAGAGTTGAATGATTGGATGAAAGAGAAGGGTAAGACTCTTAGACGCATTGGGACTCCTGATATTGATGTCTTAACAAATGTCATTATCGAAAAAATTGACAGCAATAAACTTGGGTTAATGCTGGAAATGCTTGGCGATGCATTTCCTAGCGCTGAGGCATTTATCATAGACCCGGCAGGAAATGCCGTTTTCATTGGAGGTGCAAATGCTGTAACCGATGGTATTCTAGCACCTGAGCTGAATCCTGCTACAATGCTTGGAGGAGTGAACAAACGTTTCATGGACTATCAAGAAGTCATACTTCACCTAAACAAGGAAGGTCATTTTGTAGCAGTGACAACGCCACAAGGAACATTCTCAAGAGAAAAATGGAATGAAATCTTTGCATCGAATAGAAACAAAAGACTTAGGGATTTGATTTCCATCCGAGATTTTGAAAAAACCAAAAAGAAGAGCTATGAATCCACCATAAGAGAGAAAAATTCATTCAAAAATGGAGAGATGTTGCATGATTAAACCAGAAATAAGAAAATTGAACATCCTGATAATTTTGTTCACTCTATCGATTACTTCCTTTTGCACTAAACATGAATTTTATTACTTTGTAAAAGCAAAAGAAGACGAACCCTTTGTGATAATATTTGACCACCCAAATGGAGATTCTGCCGATTATTCAAAGAAACGAATCGAATATCATGTACCTCAGAATGGAATTTTGTTTTTAGAATCGAGGGAGCCGGGAAGTGAAAATGTAAAAATGCACTTTTTTTATCAAAAAAACAATGAATGGACAGAGATGCCAAGAGATAAGATGCGTTTGCGTGTTGGAGAGTTTTTATTCAACAGCGATACTAAGACCTATGTCACTGCGCATTTTTTCTTCCCTGAAAATTCTCACAAAAAAATGAATGACAAATCCATGATTGAAATGCTTGAAAAAGCAAAGAGAGAGGATGTGCAGTGAAGTTTCTCGGTTTAAAAAAAGTTGTGTGAGAGCCAAACGAACCGCACCCGGTCGCAGAAAGAGCTCTAACCTACATTGAGATCCATCAACGAGGACTAGCTTTTCAGGCAGGCCAGGCTCCAGAAAGTTCAAGAAGACGGCTTGGCGATTTATGCAAGGCTGCTCTCGTATTGATCAAGCTCTTTTTTCGGTAGGCGGTCAAACAAGAACCACAATTAGGCATAGGTCCTGTGTGCCGCCATATGTAGTCGCACCACCTAAGTTAAAGCTCCCTGCTCTGGAAGATGGATATGAATCGGTAGACAGATGCGCAGAAATGGCCGCGTTCGGCAGAGGCGTCACCGTCGGCCAAAAAAGTTTGCCATTCCCTCCTCCCTGGCAAAGTACATTTCAGGACTCTGCTTGGTAATCGGAGGATTCAAACCGACGCTCGAATTTGACCACGCCATCCGCCCCGATCACCCGAACCCCGACAAGCCGAATTCCCGATTCCAGATACGCGAGGCGCAGATTTTACCTGCCAAGTGCAAACAGCACCCGAACGACGCTTCTTTCTTTATAGGCGATTCGCTCGCCACGGCAACAACCAATCAGATCCGTCTCAACCGTTGAAAAAGGAATGTGTAGGCCTTCCGAAAAGAAAACGCGTCAGAAGGGTCACCGCCGGCAAAGTGATGCCAAGTAACCCAACAGCCAAAACCAGCAGCAGGCTGCTTTGCTCTCTCGGAAGCACAAACGACTTGAGCAACTGAATGCCCCTGATAATTCCCTCAATGAGGATACGCTCGGGGCCATAAAAACGCCGCTTCCAATATTAGAATTGCGGTTAAGTAAAGCTGCATTGTCTAAAGCAGGTAGACAACATCGTTTTGAATTCAACCCATTACCCCAAAACAAGTATTCAAGGCTGTTAATACTCATCATCGATGAGGAATTGCTTAAGAATCTTCTCGCCAATGGCCCACGCATTTGCCCATTCTTTTTCAGGACTTTCGAAGGTTACGATAAAAAGAGTATCTCTTTTGTCATTAGCGATGTAGTTTTGATGTACGATGATGGGTTCGCCCACAACCGGAGCGTTGCGATATCTAATACCGAATGCTTTAAAAGGACCAGTACCTAAATCAGCGGAAGACAAAATGGTGTTTTCACTACTCTCGTTTATTGCTTGAGCCATACGTATAGCAAAAACAGAAGCTGGCAAACCCTCCTTCTTTTGAATAAACTTTATCACCTGCAATGTTAGACCGGTAGTAAATGATCCATGTTCCAATACTGATTCTTGTGAAATAACGTAAACGTGAGCGGAGCCTCGTTGTTCGTGCTTGAAGAACCATCCGTTTGGCTTAAGAAAAGCAGAGTTTATTTCTGAAAATTGTTGCCAGGTGTATCCTGATGGAGGTGGAGGCATACTGTCGTCATGTGCTTTTGAATCTTGTCCGAGCGAATAAGTCAAAGAAAGAATGATGATAGCGAAAAAACAAACCTTCATAAAATATCTCCTTCTGTTTGGGACAGCAATAACCCTGTGCCATTCACTTTTCAAATGAATTTATCAACGGATAGGCTTCGAAATAATATTTAGAGAGTCTGGCTGCTCTCAAAATAAATTCGGCACACACCTTTGCTTACTTAAGCCCCCCAAATAACATAAGGCAGAGACTTAGCTAACCTTTGAATCTGACTTGGCCATCCGATCCGATTACCCGAATCCCGACAAACTGAATTCCCGACTCCAGATACGCAAACCGCAAGCTCTGCCCTCCCGGCGCCAACAGCACCCGAACGACGATTCCCTCCTTGTGGGCCACCCACTCGAAGTCGGCCTTGACCTTCTGCGGTCGCTCGCCTGAGCCTAGGTCCCAGTAGACGAAGTGGCCCGGGTTGGCCTCCAGGCCTTCGAGTAGAGCTAGATGGTACTTGTGATAAACCTCAGCCGATAATGGACCAGTCGCCGCAGGCTTGGCGGCTGGTGCCTTGGTCTTTTTCTTCTTTCGCGAGCCTTTGCTTTTGGGAATAGCGGGTGGGCTTCCTTTGGTTTCATCTGTCACCCTTCTCGAGTCGCCATCATCATAAAACGGAAGCCCTGTCATTTTCGCTGGCAGGCCCAGAACCATCGCACCTTTTGTTGAAAAATACGCCTGTCAGGTAAAGGCGCCTTGCGTCCCGGATTTCAACCTGAGCCGCCTAGGATGCCCAACCTCTCCCGAAAGGAACTAACATGATGCCGACGCTCACTTGGATCGTTTTCTTGTCCTTTCTCCCTGGTCCGGCCGTTCGGGCCACAATTGACCCGGCACCGTATGTGGGGATCATGAATGTCCTCACTCGCGCCGAATCGATCGAGGAAACCACCGACATCATCCGCACCTACCGCCAAGACCATCTGGCCTACCTTCGCGGTCTGGCCCGAAGTCGCGACGCCCAACTGCTGCCGCCAGGAGTCGAAGTCCTGGAGGGTGCCATCGTCGTCGACGGCCAAGTCGCGGCGCACCTGTTGCCCGTCACCCACCGGCTGTTCTATTTCCTGGATGATCTCACGGAGCGGACAGGTCAGCGGGACACGCACATTGTCGCACTCGTAGCCCGCGGGGTGGATCCGCAAGACCTCAACGTGTTGATCAACGCCGTTCCCGAGGACTTCAACCGCATGTTTTGGACGCTGGACCTTCAACGGAAAGCGATACAAGAATCGTGGTTCGGCTTCTTGCTCGAAGATCCGGTCGACGAAGACGCCTTGACGGACGACGTCCTGTTCGATATATGGCTTTCCGTCCAGGAATTGAACGACGAAACGGATGCGGCGCTGGTACGCCACGTGTTCGCGGACATGTCTTTGGAGGGTCGCGAGGTGTTAATGGCCTACGCTTGCGAATTACCTGTCGATGGAATGTATGGTTTCACTCTCGAAGACCCTACACCCGAGGCAGTGGCGGTAGGCATCCGAGATGGCACCATTCGAGAGGAAGGTGATTCAATCGAAAAAGAGGAACCTTGATGGCCCGGTCTAAGAACCAGATTCCCATACCGACATTAAAAGGGGTGACTTATCCGTCGCTTGCATCGCTGACTTGCAAGGCTGCCTAATTCAGCCATCGCAATCCATTCGGAAAAGCTCATTTCTCCAGAAGACGCCACTTGCTCAAAGCCGGTACGTATTTGATTCCAAGGGCGGGATTCGAACCCGCGTCCTTCCGGTTATGAGCCGGATGCTCTGCCGCTGAGCTACCTTGGGTCAATGAACGGCGATCGCGACCCAGGCGTGACCGCCAATCCCGAGGGCGGGAGTCGAACCCGCAACACTCCGGGTAAGAGCCGGATACTCTGCCAGTTGAGCTACCTCGGGTTTGGAATGTAAAAGGTCAAGGAGTTTGCGGGCGCATGGCCACGCCATGGCCCGCAGGTGGGGTGCCCAAGAACGGGGCTCGAACCCGCGTCCTCCCGGATGAAGAGCCGGGTGCTCTGCCACTGAGCTATCTTGGGACATTCGTGATTTCAGGAATCCAACCCGATCAGGTCAAGGTTCTTCAAGTGCTTCCCCGAAAAGGCACCGATGCGTTTCAGTATGTTGGCCAGGCCGGGATGGCCGACGGCGACGCCGTGAACCAATTCAGGAGTGAAGGTGAACGACACGGGTTCGTGTGCCGGGCGAGGTGCGACCCAACCTTTGCGGACCGGATCGATGTCGTGCTCGCGACACACCCGTTCGACCATGGTCCGGGTGCACCGGGCCTTGCCCTCGAAGACTTCCCAAGGCAAAGGCAGCGAGGCCCAAACCGGCGTGTCGCCTTCCAACTCGTTGCCAACCGCGCTGTGGTACCAAACCAAGTCGGCCGCCATCAACCGAAGGACCTTGCCGAAACACATCTCATCCAAGATGTCTTCGGTGCCCATGGCGTAGTTCAGGGCAATCCAGTGGCTTCGAGCCCGGCTCCAGGCGCTGGCCAACAGGTTCCACGTACTGGAATCATTACCCCGTCTGACAATCATGGTCCGCCGGTTAATGCTCGATCGTTCCCAGACTTGCTTGAGGTAACCGGCACAGGTTTCCAAGACCTGGTACCACCGACTCAGCAGGACGCCCTTCTGGGTGTCGGTGACCCGAGCCAGGACGGCAGGCTTGGGGTACACGTGCCCGATGGCGAACCAGTTGGCCGTTTCACTTGCGGTGCATGCCTCGAACAAGGCCGCGGCGATGCGGTCATAGGCCCGGGTTTGCGGCCTGGCAACGAATTCCGATCGCAGGTTGCAGCGTGACACGTAGTACGCGATGAAACAGGCGGTCGCCTCATCTTGAGCGAAGGTCTCGAACAACAAGTCGGTCGTCAGCCCCGAGTGCCCTTTGTAGACCAGATCGGCGAGTTCCTTGTTCCGCATCAGGCGTTCCAGCTTGGCTTCCATTCGACGAAGGAACCGGAAGCGCTTGTTGTACTGCTTTTTGGAGATGTCGAGGCCGGCGGCCTTCCGCTGAAACTTGTCGAGTCGATCGTGAAGAAAGCTGTTCTTGCCGAATTCCTTGGAGATCACGCGACCTGCACTCGTCAGATAGGCACCGACCACCGGCGCTTTCGATTCGTCCTGCCGCGGAAAGGGTTCCAGTTCCGGGAACAGCACCTCGAACAGATCGGCCTTGTTGGCAAATCCCTTGGGCTCGTGGAAGGTGGCGGACATCGAAGAGTAGTAATGGTAATTCGGGTTCTTCAAAGACCTTTGGGCGGCCACAGCCAAGTTGTGAACAACCCGCTCAGGGAGGCAGGCGGCGTGCTGATCCAAGATCAACCGGGCGACATCCTCGGGGCGGGGTCTTTGAAAAAGTGAGTCGTAAAGGTCCTGCATGATCGTCTCCAAACACTGTTACCAGCGGCGGGGCTCGAACCCGCGTCATCCCGGTCCCGAGCCGGGCGCTCTGCCACTGAACTACGCTGACACAATGTAAGCATTCGGCGAAACGGGTGACCTCAGGAGGTGCCCGTCACTTCGAGGTGATGGTACTGCGGGGTCTGTGCCAAAGGCATTGCGAATTGTTTAAATATCTTGAATAAAATGGCTTATTTTTGAAACCACAACAAAGGACTCACTTTCAACCAGTCGCTCTGTATCGATAAACATCATTTACTATCGAAAATAATAAGCCCCTGGGCGCGTGTGGCATTCACACAGACGCTGCACCTTGTTTTCTCAGGCGCAGCCGCGTCCATCACATTGCCACCGAGCTAAACCCTAACCTGGGGAATAGATTCCGCAGCCTCGAGAACCTGCCTGAACTTCACGTTGCCATCTTTGTCCAAAACACGAACACCAACAATCGGAATTTCCGATTCCAGATACGCGAACCGCAAGCTCTGCCCTCCCGACGCCAAAAGCACCCGCGCGACAATCCCTTCCTTGTGGGCGACTCGCTCGAAGTCGACCTTGACCTTCTGCGGTCGCTCGCCTGAGCCGAGGTCCCAGTAGGCGAAGTGGCCTGCGTTGGCCTCCTGACCTTCGAGTAAGGAGAGATAATATTTGTGAAATAGATCTGTGGGAATGTGGCTGGTCGTCGCGGGCTTTGTAGATGCGGCTTTTGCTTTCTTTCGACGAGAAGACTTGTTCTTGGGCATAAGGAATAGACTGCCTTCGAGAATCGAGGTGTGGAGTTACTTGATCCCAATTCTAACGCTATCGGCAAGCCCAATCCACTAAATTTAAGTAGCAAAAGCTGCACTGTTTTTTAGGCGGATTGAGGGGTTGAAATTTTTCAAAGGACTTTGCGATTCGCAAAAGAGATCCGGAGAATCTTATGCAAGCCAGAGCTGGAAAGGGGCTTTTGAACTACTTGCCTGAGATATTCACATTGGGGTTTCTAATAGTTACCCTTATAATATATCCATCCACATGATCCAGCGTAGCATATACCCCTTCACTTAAGGCACCTCCCATCTTTGCAGGTAAACAATAGCCAAATTGAGCACCTCTTTCGATCTCGAAGGTTTCTCCTTCGATCAAAATCGTTTCACTAATCAAGCGTCTTTTTATATAATATACTCTGGTAATTTCTACAACACCACTCGTGGTCTGATAAGAATTTAAAGACATACTTCGAAGGAGTTCACTATTAATTCGGTGTTTAGATATATAGCCATCAAAAGTGCACAATAAAAGGAATTTTCCTATCATGATAATACCTATCCCAAGCGGTATCATTAATGCATACAAAGCAGATGAAAAAATGTCTATTCCAAAAAAACTAACATCCGCTTTAAAGCAATTATCATCTACGCGATCTATTGAGAGAAAGTAGTCCATGGCAATAGTCTCTGGATTTGATAATGCAACTATCTCAGTCTTTGCATAATGTCTTTTTCTGCATGGCTTTGTTCTTGCGTTGGGCAGGAATAAATTCCGACATTCTTGGATTAGATTTCCAAATCCACAAAATGACATGATAATACCTAAAAGAATTACCGCGATTGAGACACAGCCAAAGATCAAGGATAATCTAAGGATTACACCACTTGAATCACTGAATTCATAAATGATCTGGTAATCTTCCACTTTTTCACCTGCCAATCATTAATTTTTTGTCGCCATCATGCCGAAACTCAAACCAGGGTGCCATACCCTCTGTTTTGTACAAGGGCGTATGAATGGAAATCTTGGGGCCGTATTTTTTCGGCAGGAAACGAATTGGTTGACACAGATTGAAGAATCAGCAGTAAAGCGTAATTTGAATTTTAATTAATGAAAGAGGTAGCACCTGCAACATTAAACCTGTGTCAAAACAGGTTAAAAACGGAGATTGACGCTTGCTGTCTTTTGGGAAATATTGGAAATGATAAATCCGTAGTGATCAGGAGTTTTTTTCTTAAAACAATACATGACTGCCGATCGTGTCCTTGAAAAATACTCCTTCCAGATTCAGGCGCCTCCCATCAAAGATCCCGCGCCGTGACCTCTTGCGCTCCCTGTCTTCCTTGAAAAGAATCGACACGATCCCGACACTCAATTTGGTCGGTCACTTTTCCATTCTTCCTGGCCTGGCCGCTCCGGCCACCGTTACCCCACAATCAGATGGGTGGATCATGGATACCCTCACGTGCTGAATCGATTGAGGAAACCACTGACATCATCAACATAGCCAGACGCGCGCCCTTTCGGGCGCGCGTCTGGCTGGAAATACGCATATCAGGTAAAGGCGCGTTGGGCAACGCCCTCAATGCCACCCAACACGCCAAATTATGCAACCCTCACCTGGCTTGCTTTCCTATCCTTTCTCCTCGGCTTCGTGACTCCTGCTTCGACAATTCCACTACCGACCACCAGGCTTAACGACGCCCCTGCCGGCTGCTTCCGCAAGCAAAAGCGTCACATCGAGGCCCTCTGTATGGGCGGAGTGGACCAGGCCTACTTCGCGAAATCCTTCCCGCGAGTTCCGTTATCGGCCACTGCACCCGCGGTATTGGATTCGCTGCCTACCAATGCACGCACTTCGAGTTCGTGACCGGCCCTGACAGCACGGACCTCTACGACTACTTCGATGACTTCCTCTACAAAATCGTCGTGTACGTCGAAGAGGTCGAGCCACTAAAGAACGACACCTTGGCCCAACGGGCGCTTGGCGGCATTTCCCCTCAAGGCCGGGTGATTCTGCTGAACTACGCGGCCGACCAACGGATGCGAAACCACCACGGCTTTCCGCTGGTCGATCGATCCGAGCGCGATACCGTTCATTTCATCCGAGGCCACGTCTGGATCGACGATGAAGCTTTCATCAAGTTGGCGCAGCCATGAGTCCAAGGGGTTCCTGTAAAAGCCTCCTTCAGGATGTCGCCCTAAAAAAAATGGCGACACTTCATGCTTTCCCCCCTTCGCGACCGGCATGCAGTCGTCCGGCCGAGGAGCCAACGCCTTGACGTCCTGCATTTGAAATACTGACGGCGTACCGCCAAAGTAAAACAGGGCCGATTCCAGCCACCTGCTCAGGTGGCTGGAATCGGCCCCACATCGCTATGGCGCGACTGCCAATCTCGTTTAAGCGTAACTGGTTTCCCGTTGAGCGCGCCAATTCCAAGGGCGAGCAAACTGGCGTTCACCGATCCTGACCACTTCTTCGCCAAAACGAACCAATACTTTTCGTCGAATCGGCTTTTCGTTTAGCGGTTTTCCTGGTTTTACTTTCGCCGAAAACTTGCCTGGTTCACATTCAGTTTGGTTGGTCTCCAGTTCTTGAAGAGTGACCATTTTGGGAGTTCTCTTGAGGACACTATAAAAAGTTACATTGGTTTGATCGTATCCCCATTTGCTCACCAGGATTGAGTGCTCTTTGATAGTGTTCATTGCAGAACTCCTTGATTGTAGTATGACGAGCATGACGTTCGTTTGGCTCGCTGTTGATGAATCTTTTATAGCGTGAGCCTTTTCAAGGTGTCAGTAGTAAATCACTGCTTTTTTGCAAATTCCCAAACAAGTATTGATCTATCACTTTCCCTTTTGGGTACAGACTTGTAGTAGTGTGATTCTTAGGTGAGGTGGTTTTTCGAGTTGGCCTTGAAACCGATCTCCGACATCTCCCCGATTGCTCCGGTAGGTAGAAAAGGAAGCAACCCGACGGGCTGCGACACCAACCCATCACGGAGGCCACCTTGAAACCCCGAATGAATGCGACCGGCCACCCTTCCAAGCCCGACACCTCGGAATTCAGCCCCTTGTTCGACACCAATCCGAAGGGCACCTCGCAACCGGACATCTCACACTTGAACCCATCGACCTCGCCCGAACTGGTCGCGGTCTTGAAAAGCCTGGCGGAGGCGACCGCCAGCTTGGCCAGCACCTTGGCGAAAACGGAACAAGTTGGTTTCCATCAAAAGGAGACTTCGATCGACGACGACCTAATCCGGTTCAGGGACGCGCGGTTGTGACCTTGCGTGTTCGAATGGAGGGTCGGGCGATTCCTGCAGCTCGGCAGGCCGAAAATCCCCGGTGGCATTAGAGATTTGATCCGCTAAAGCCGCCCCCTCTCTCCCTGAAAATCAAACGTCATCAAAAACTCAGCGAATCGGGGGGTTCAATGCCGTTCAAGAAGCCGGGCAAGTTCAGCCCAAGGGCACAAAATGACATGGCGACCATGACCAAGAACGAGGAACCACCGAAACCCAAAAGCCGAACACGCCACGGCAACGCGGGCAACAACCACAACCTCAAACACGGTCTCTTCGTCAACGCGGTCCTCAACGACGAAGAAAAGGGCATGTTCGATGCCTTGGTCGATTCCCTGTCTAGCGACTTCATATTCAACAAGTCGGCCGACCTGATCCAGGTCAAGATGATCGCGCTGTACTGGCTCAAGCTCAACCGCGCGATCACCCTCGACCTTCCCGAGCACGCCGAACGCTTCGATCGCATGATTCGCGCACATATGCGGGAACTCAAGACCACGAAGCTCACCCGTGAAGGCGACAAGCCCGTCGAACCGACGACGACGCCGGCGGAATGGGCGGCCGATATTTTGGCCAAGGCCGGAACGGAAGCGGAGTCGGAGCCAGTCAAACCCAAACGTGGCAGGAAGCCAACGAAAGAGCGCGCATCAACGCCATCAATATCGGGAACTCGTCGGAAGCCATCATCGAAAATGAATCAATCACAAACGCTAAGCGAGACGTCAAGAAAATGACTTATTGACCTTGGTGTGGTAAAGTTTCGCTTTGACAATTATTGGGCTCGTCACGTGACAGGCATCGACACGTACGGATCTATTGGTGGCATTTCGTGTTTAACAACTTTTTGCACTGGATCTTCAGAAACCGCTACCTGCTCGCTGCGCAAACAATCGACGTTTTGATTTTTCTGGGCACCCTTGTATTGACCCTATTTGCGCTGGCCTTCCAAGTTTGGCTTGCCCTTGCTGTCCTTTCCTTCGGTCTTCTCTGGATTTACGCTCGACATGCTCCACGGTATTCCGAGGGATATCAAGTTAGGGCTATAACCTATATGAATCAAGGCTTATACAAGGAGGCTCTAGCTGATTTCAACAAGGCATTAAAACTCGACCCCAAAAATGGGTCAGCCTACTCGGAGCGTGGCGTGCTGCTTGTGGACGTTGGCGATACAGACCAAGCATTTAAAGATCTTGATCAAGGTATTTCGCTCTTGCCCACCGATCCCATGATGTATTTCCATCGATCTGTAGGGCACCTCGCCTTGGGGAAACCGGACAAGGCGATTGAGGACCTTGATCAAGCCATTCTCCTCGGGCTCATCCATTGCAATACCTATTTTGTGCGTGGCAACGCCAATATGGACCTTGAGAGATGGGAAGATGCAAAAGCGGATTTTGACAAGTCCTTACAATTTAGTCCACACGGAGTGGACATCCTTGTCAGGCGTGCAGAAGCATTTGTGAGGTTAGGAAATCCAAGCGAAGCCGTCACTGATTGCCTTACCGCGTTGAAGTATGATCCGAACAGTGAAAGCGCCTATATCAATCTCGCATTTACCTACATTGAGATGAAGGAACCTGAAAAGGCAAAAGACGCTTGCGATGAGGCTCTCCGTTTGAACCCTAACCTAGGCGTGGGATATTTCAATCGGGCTGGGGCCTGGATCATGAAAGCCTGTGTACCTGAAGCACTTAGAGATTTGAAAACCGCATACACTTATGATGCCCAATATCGATCCAAAGCCCTAATAGATCCAGATTTCGAGATCCTTTGGCATGACCCGGCTTTCCTTTTGTGGATTCAGGAAACTGAAGAAGAGGCTCAAGTTGAGGCCGAAAATCCAGGAAACGTGCCACTTGAGAACGCTTGACGTTTTCAATCTGTCCAAAAATTCGCGAACCGGTTCGACGCCAATTCCGTGTACCGCATCGTGTGCTTGATGTCCCTGTGCCCCAAGTAAATCTGAATCGCGCGAGTGTCGACACCTTCGTTTGCCAACTTGAATCCGCAGGAATGCCGCAACATGTGCGGATGAATCGGAATGCCGATATCTGCCTTCTCACCCGCGCGTTTCACCAACTTTTGGAAGGTGCTGGCCGTCAAGGGTCCCTTGCGCTCGGTGACAAAGACGAACGTCGTTTCAGGGTAATCTCGCATTACTCGTCGCAGCGCGCGGATTTCCACCCCGTAAAGCGGATGCACACCCGATATGCCGCCCTTCTTGCGAACCACGCTCAATCGCGCCTCGTTCAAGAGCACCTGTGACCACTTCAATTCCACCAGTTCCGATAACCGCAGGCCGTGACGGAAGGCGACCAAGATCATGGTCGCGTCGCGGTGCCCGTGTCGTCCAATCGAGCGCGCGGCCTTCATGAGCCGTTCGACCTCATCGGGGGTCAGGTATTCGCGGTCGCGTACCGCGGCGTTCGTTGGCCGTTTCAGGGTCAGCCCTGTCGTCATGAATCCTCCCCATTCAGCAACTTTCCGTAAAACGCCCGTTGGCGCCTCGAACCAAAGCGGCTCTCACGCGTTGGTGCCGTTCGGCCTTGCCGGGCCAACTTTCCGTTTTTTGGGCCATTTACGGAAAGTTTCCCTGACCAAGCCAAAACCAGCGGGTGCGCTTAGAGCCTCAAATAGTCCAGGGGCTATTGTATACAATCATGGTTGTGTATAAAACCAAAGACAATTGCCTTCCCCCTTGCTTGGCCGTAAGATGGCCTCCGGAGGTCGACCATGGGAAGGCCAGGTAAACCTATGCGTGAAGACGCACTTAGGACGATTGCGGCACTAAAGGCCAGTGAACTATACACTCCATCCACCGCGGTCGACTTCGGTATCGAGCTTGGTCATGTTGAATCCCAAAATCGGCACAAGGTACGCCGCGCGTTTGTTCACTTTTCCGCCTACCATTTCAAAGATATTCCCCCAGACGGCACAGTTAGAGTGGCGGGAAGGTGGCAGGGGGCATGGAAGGGTTCAAGATGGCGAGAAGGGGCCAGTCTAGACTCCTAAGTAGCTCGGCAATCATGTATGCACGTGTACACAAATGCACTTATGGCTTCTTTAGCTTCATTGAATCGTCGCTTTCGAGTCGAGGCCGGTAGGTAGTGGTGGAAAGGGGCCGCCACCATGACGAAATCGAAGCGCGATCATCGAAAGATCCTTGAAACCCTGCAAAACCCCGTTCGCTGGGGCGAAACCTACCTACAGAACCGGGATGGCTCACCGCGAACCTATTGGCCCCATCAGGTTGAAGACCTGATCTGCGACGAGCGAAACATTGTTCACCTAGACGGCCGCGACGTCGGTAAGTGCATGTGTGGGAATGTACTTATCCTCGATACGCAAACTGGTGAACGGATTCGCATCGACCAGTTGAAACCCGGTCGCACGATTACCGTGCTCGCCCCAAACGGCAAACTCGAAACGACGACGAACTATCAGGTACACGCGAACGGCCCCAGGCCCACCTTCAAGCTCACAACTCGGCTTGGTCGGTCGATCACCGCGACTGGCAATCACCCGTTTTTGACGGATCATGGATGGCGGACGCTCGACGACTTGCAGCCTAGATCCTGGCTGGCGGTACCCCGAAATCTACCCGTTTCGCTTCCTACAAACCCCGCAATGACCGACGACCAGTTGCAATTGTTGGCGTTTCTTCTGGCGGATGGCTCCTTGACCAGCGGGAACGTGGTCTTTACCAAGGAAGACCCACTGATCGCGGACGAATTCCAACTTGCTGTGGGGCGCACCTGGCCTTGGCTGACCACCCACCGATTCGATGAGATCAACTATCGCGTGGTCAACGACCCAGCCATCACGAGCAACCGACTCAATGCTTGCCGCGCCTGGCTGGAAGGCCATGGCCTGTTCGGTTGCCGGTCCGAGAACAAGTTCATTCCCGACGAAATCTTTCGTTGCTCGAGCCGCCAGGTCGCCGTGTTCCTCGCCGCGTTGTTCGGCTGTGATGGCTGGTTCTGTTTGAAACGTCGCGGTACCACCATGCAACCAGAGGTCGGATATTGCTCGGCCTCGATGGCGGTGATCGACGGCATTGCCCACTTGCTGATGCGGGTCGGCATTGTCGCGCGGACTCGGACCCGAATGGTCGACGGTCGGCCTTACAGGGTCCTCGAAATCAAGCCCACAGCCTACATTCTTCGGTTCGAAAGGCTGATAGGCATGGCGGGTATCAAAGGCTTGAATTTGGCCGCGTTTTGCAGTGATTTCGGTGGTTGTCCTGAAGACCCTGATAGCATTCCCAAGGCTCTGATTCAGAGGGTGTTAAGGTCAGAGAAAAGCATAGAAACCAAGTGTAACCAAGGGGGATTCGGCAGGTACAACACCCGCCGTTTCAAGCTCGGTCGAATTGCCCGCCAAACCCGATCGAGCGACCTCCACAAAGTTGCCGCCTCTGACATTTATTGGGACGAAGTCACTGCCATCGAACCCGCCGGCATCGCCGAAACATACGACTTGAGCGTGCCCGGGTACCGAAACTTCGTAGCCAACGACATCATCGTCCACAACTCGATTTGCCTCACGACCGATTGCCTGCATTTCGGGTTCACGACCAAAGGCGGGAAGGGCCTCATCGCGGCGCCACACCAGGGCCAATTGGACACGCTTGCGGAGGAAATCGAGTATCAAGTCGACCACAATCCGGACTTAGCGCGGTCGATCGCCAAGACCCGAATGGGTGCACCCAAGATCATTCGCAAGCCCTATTTTCGGGTGGAATTCACCAACGGCACCGTCCTGTACTTCCGGCCGGCAGGTGCCAACGGCGAATCATTCCGGTCACTCCACGTGCACCGCGTCTGGGTCGACGAAGGCGCCTGGCTGACCGAGCGGGCCTGGAAAGCGTTGCGCCAATGTCTGTTGACCGGGGGCCGGATGCGGATTTACTCGACGCCGAACGGCATGCGCAACACGACCTATTACCGGCTCACCACGAACAGCTCGTTCAAGGTGTTTCGCTGGCCGTCGTGGATCAGCCCTCTGTGGACCAAGGACCGGGAGCGAGACTTGCTCGACTTCTACGGCGGTCGAGACACCGCAGGATGGCAACACGAGGTTGCGGGTGAACACGGCAAGCCAAGTTACAGCGCATTCAACCTCGATGCCTTCAACGCCTGTCGCAAAGAGGTGTTGGCATACAGCCGCATCGCTATCACGGGCGCCGAACTGACTGATTGTGCCGATGAGTCGGCTGTTTTCGATCGGCTCGAAATGTTGTTGAACCTGGAGCCACAGGACGGCGTGTTCTGGATCGGTGGCGACCTGGGCTATACCAACGACCCGACTGAATTGGTCGTGTTCCGCGAAGACGAAAGCGGCGGAAAACCAGTCCTAACGCTTTTCTTGCGAGTCCACATGGAGCAGGTGGCCTATCCGTGCATCTCTCAGGTCATCGCCCTGCTGGATCACCATTTCTCCGCAACCGGAATTGGTGTGGACTACGGTGGGAACGGAATGGCGGTCGTTCAAGAGCTATTGGGCCTCGACAAGTACAAGTCGAATAGCCTGAACGGCCGATTGCTTGGCATCCATTTCGGCGGCATGACGACCGTGACCGTCCGCGGCGGGCAGGAAATCAAAAAGCGAACCAAAGAGCACATGACTCAGCTCATTAACGGAGCGCTTCAACGACGAGAGCTGATCATTCCTGCAAGCGATTCGGACATCGAAGACGAGTTCACCACGCATACCTATGTGTTGCGGGACGGCCGCGTGATCTACAGTAAAGGACACGATCACATCATCGATGCCGTGCGGTGCGCCATGTTGGTGAGGGAACGAAGCCAAACGAACCAGGATGGCGGTCAGGCCAGGTGCGTTTTGCCTGTGGTGACCAATCCCGTTTTTCTTTGACGGGTTTAGGATCCGGTTTGAGGAGAGCTGGGCGCAGGAGATAGACCGTCTCCGCGCTAGCTGAGAGCATAAAGGAAAGTTGGCGAGCACACTTTGTCGTCAAATCATCCCCGTGCTTGCGCAATGCGATTAAGTTAAGGATTCAACCTTAGCGGTTAGGCCGGTAAGCAAAGGTGTAACAGACGGTTTTTGTATTTCGGTTCGTTGGCAGACGGCGTAGGTACTTTCAGCCCGGCTCGATGCTGGTGAGCGAACGGACAAACACCTCCTTTAACTTTTGGATTTGTGGGCTGGGCTTTCCGCGTAATAGCAATAACGGCAACGTGTTTTTAATTTTCGCCAAAGCTTGCGTGAGGCATATTTTGTAGTTGACCTTTTTCCTGAGGTTTGATCTCTTGACTATTTCTCGACAATCTATGCTACAGTAGTCCGGTCACAATTAAGTCAAATATGTTTATTGCACAAGCGACCGTTTTAGTTGCACCACAGGCCACGATTTTGTCAGACACGAGCAATTTCTGTGAAGTTACTCTTGTTTGGGATAATCTTTTGGTTAGGTACAGTGAATAATTTAGCCTTTGATCCTTTTCCTGGGTCAAATCTTAAGCTACACGCAAACATCAAAATTGAGGAAAACACACCTTTAGACGATAATTTAAACGCCGTCTAAGGATTTTTTAGATCCCAGTCGACGTTAGTTTCGGAAATCTTAAAAGGCATTTTTGAATACTACAAAACAATGCGTTCTCGATATGAGCGAATGGGGTCCAGTGGGTAAAAAATATGCCGGATTTTCAGTCATCAATCGAAATACCAGCATTGGTAAACCTTAATTACATTACTGTTAGCTGGCCATATGGAGGCTCGTCACTGATTGGACTAAGTTACACCTGTGATTGGGCTGAGGAGCATGGTCTCGGGGCGTAGTCAATAAAACCCGACTCGGTAAAGTTGGATCCGCTGATTGTGCAATTGTATGAATTGGAGATCAGTCTTATGAACAAGAAAAAGAGAAAAGAAATGCAAAAAGCTTTAATTGAAGCTGCCGAAAGAAGAAGGCGAGAATCTCTTTGGAGCCCAGACCTTCCACCCGAAGAGCTGGAACATTTTGCAATTGAAGCTGCTGAAAGAAGAAGGCGAGAATCTCTTTGGAGCCCAGACCTTCCACCCGAAGAGCTGGAACATTTTTCAAAAGTCACTTCTCAGTATTTTGAGTGTTATCAAAGCATTTCAAAGAAATGTTCATTACCACGGAGACCGATACACAATGAATCCCCTGGAAAAAGTCATTTTGGGGGTTCCTTTCTTTTTCCGGATCGAAAACCTCTACCCAAATCAAAAGACGGGACGCTACTTACTCCGGTTTTTGAATTTTACGTAGACGAACTGCCATTTGTTCCTAGCCAATTAGATGGGACATTGTTAATTCAATTGTTCTTAGAATTAAATCAGTTTAATCCGAATCACTACGATAATTATTCACAATTGGAATACAGCGGAGGCGATTGGGAAATAATTACTTATGATTCGATTGAAAATTTAACTGAGCGCGTATCGAATAACGGCTTTGATCCAGATTTCCTAATATGGGATGAAGTTGTTACTTATCCTTGTTATCCCGACGACTTGGGAATTGTGCCAGACAACTTAGAAAAGCTATTTGAAGAACTTCCTCGTTCAAACGAAATGGCTGGTGAGAAAATCACAACCGGTTATTGGACACGAATTGGAGGGTGGCCAACTTGGTTAACTGGGAGCAATGTCGGCGATTTCTTAATTCAAATCGATGGAGACAGCAGTGGTATCAACCTAGGTTTTGATGGCCAATTGTATTTGGGGTTGGATAAAGGTAAATGGGAAATGGCGTGGGAAATCGGTTAAATGAAAATAGGTTACGCTAGAGTATCAAAAGCAGACGGTTCACAATCGTTAAATTTGTAAGCGGTACCTGCTGGCCTGTCGCATGGCCAACGTCGCCGAAATCAAGAGGAAGAACACTGCATCCGTCACATCGAAGACCATCCCGGTAGGTAGGTCAATAGAGACCTCGTTTCTCTACTCCACGACCAAGGTTTTCTCATGCGTTTCGGAACGGTTTTCAGCGGCACCGAAGCGCCAAGCGTGGCTTGGCATGATCTCGGATGTACAACCAAGTTCTTCGCGGGAATCGTCGAATTCCCGTCGACAATAAAGCATGGGGCAATTCCATGAAAAACGACCCAGCGGTTTCAAGCTCAGATGCAATTGGGCCCCTCGCGACGGTCGCGGCCCTTGACCCATCGGCCTTTTCCACCATCCAAACCAACGAGGCCATCCCCTCGGGATGGACCGAGCGCGCCAAAAAAGCATGGGCCTTCTACCAAGAGGAACCCTTGGTCAAGAACTGCATCAACAGTTGGAAGACCTTCGCCGTCGGCGACTGTATCCAGTTCGCTTCCAACGACGACGACCTCAAGCAGGAAGCAAGCACCCTGGCCCAGCGCGTCCAGTTATCCACCTTCGTCAAGGACATGATTCTCCAACTGCTCGTCAAAGGCGATGCGGTTGGGTTCAAGTCAACCGATCCCAAAGGTGACCTGGCCGAACTGGTGTGTGTGAACCCGGTCTCGGTCAAGGTCACCTATGAAGACGGCAAACTCGTCAAAGCCGCCCAGCAGGCGGAAAACAACGTCGGCGACGGAGGCGTCAAGCTCCCCGTCGACCAACTTCTGCACCTCAAATGGGACGCGCCGACCTTCTCGCAGCGCGGCAACAGCATGGTCCTGCCCGCGTTCGAGTCCATCGAACTCTTGCGAGACTACCGCCGCGCCGAACGTGCGATCGCCAAGCGCTGGACGACACCGCTCCGGTTGATCAAGGTCGGCGGCAGCTACGGCCAAAAGATGGTGATGCCCGATCAGGCCATGTTGGAGCAGACCCGCGACATGATCAACCGGATGGACCTCAAAAGCGGGCTGGTGGTGCCGTTTTACGTGACTTGTGAGACCCACGGCACCGAGGGACAGGTCCTGAACGTCGAAGACAAGATCAGCGACGTCAAGGAAGACATCATGGTCGCGCTCGGCCTGTCACGGAGCATGGTTACGGGAGACGGGCCCAACTTCGCGACGGCCTCCGTGTCGCTTCAGAAGATGCTGGTCATGATCCGGGAAATCAAAGGGTTCGCCATCCGCATCCTCGATTGGGTGTTCGCTGATTGGATCGAAGCCAACGGCTATTCCGGCAAAAGCCTGCAATACCTGTTCAACGACCTGGACCCCACCGACGCCGTCGACTACAAGAAGCTATTGCTGGAACTCTACGACCGCAAATTGATATCCCGGTCGACCCTGCAAACCAAAATGGACCTGGTTCCCGATATCGAGCGCGACAATCGGGAACAGGAAAAGCGCTTGGACCTGTTCGACGAGCGAACGACCCGACCCATCATCGACCTGGTTGTGGCCGGAGTGTTGGACATCTCGCAGGCCAAAGCAATTCTCGGCCTGGACGATGGCGCCACAACTGAGGCCCAAGCGACCGCTTTGGATGGGTTGGGTACTCAGGCCTCGAACAAGCTTTGTGACGACTGTGCCCACTTCGACGCGGACACCAACCATTGTCGGATCCATCGACGGGAAACCCTGTTCGATAGCCCGGCCTGTCGGTTTCTCTCACAAAAGCCGGATCCGGCCGCAGGTAGGGAAAGGTGATCGCGGCAACAGCAGCTCGGACACGCGACCCGCTAGCGATTGCGATTCGCAACGCGACCATTGAAACGGTCGCCGACCGGAACCAATACACCGAGAAGACCGTGTCGGAATTGGTTGCGCTGCTGGAAGCCACACAAAAGGATGTCCATCGGATCATGTTGCGGGCGAAGACGCAAAACATGGTGGAGAACGACAAACGAGCAAAGACCCATGGCCTTCAGACTCTCGAAAAGGAAATCAGCGCCATAGTCGGCGATCTCCGCGCCAACAGCTCATTGTTGTTTCGGCGGACGATTCGGGAAGCCTTCAAAAACGGCATTCGGGGTGGGGCTCAAACACTCATGGCCGCGAGCCTTCCGTATTTCAAGGACCTGGCGCCGAGGGGCTTGAACAAGTTGACCACGTCGGTGTTCCAGGTTATCGACCGCGACGCCTTAGATTTCCTGGCCAAGTACACGGTTCGCTTGTCAGGCGACGTATCCCGCGAATTGCGCGATGGGATCAAGCGCACCCTGTTGACCGGCATCGTGCGCGGCCTCAGTTCGGAGCAAATCGCCAAAGAGATGGGCCAGGTCATTCCCGACCTGGAATCGTTTCGAAATGCAGGTGGCCGGGTGTTTTCGAAGGCGCAATATCGGTTGGAACTCATTGCCCGAACCGAGACCTTGCGTGCGCACAACCAAGGACGGGTCACCTTCTACCAACAAGTCGGTGTCGAGAAAGTGGAATGGCTCACCCTGGACGATGAACGGGTATGTCCAGTCTGTGGACCACTGAACGGCCAAGTGTTTCCTATCGATCAGCCTCTTGACCAACCGCGGCATCCGAACTGCCGGTGCACGCACGTGCCGGCGGGTGACTTCGAAGTTGCCGAGCCTGGCCGCAAACAGAAAGGCGGACTCAAGCCACCGGATGAAATCAACCGTCTGGCGAAGGTCAAAGCCACCAAGCGACGCGAACGTACTCGCGCCTTCAACAGTGGCGACCCCGCGCAATTGAAAGCCTTGCCCTCTGGTCAACTCGCGCAATTGTCGATCGACGAAGGGTTGAGCCTGTGGCGATCCAAATCCGAGTTGGTGGCCCAGTTGAACCGCCAAAACCCTGCCGTCGACCACAGCCGCCTGGACGGCGCAGCATTGCAAGCAACTTTACGGGCCGCAAACATCGGTCGCCGCCGTGATCGCTCCGAGTTGCTGGCGCAGCTCAAGCGCGCGCAAGCCGAAATGATTGCCCTTCGCGAGAAAGCGGAGGCCCTGACGCTCAGCGACTTGACGGTGGCCGAACTGCGGGAGCTGGCCAAAGCCTATTCGGTGCCGGTGACCGTCACCCGAAAGGACGTGATCGACATCGCGACCGACCGATACCCCAAACGCGATTGGACGGAAGTGGCTGGCGCCGAGCTGGCCGCCCTTCGTCGCAAGATGGGCCTGAGCACCGTCAAGACCAAGGATCAATTGATTCGAGCCATCGAAGACCGCCTGGGTGCGCGCCTGGCCAAAAAGGCCATCAACCGTCCGACACTTCGCAAGTGATTGCTTTAGGTAGATAGGGAGAGCGTTTTTCAACGAGGTGGCGCATGGATTCAGCCGATCCGCAAACCCTTGATGCCCAGCCGCAGAATGATGCGTCGGGATCCTTGAGGTGCACAACGACCGTTCCCGTTGATCTGGAGCCGCTCACAACTGCCGCCGATATGGCCACGACTCTCAACGTCGACCCGAGGTTCCGGTTCACCTTGTGCCACGTGGGCACCAACCGCAATGGCGATCACTTTGGCGAAGACGAATTGCGCCAAGCGTTTTCATCGGCCATCGGCCAGAAAATCGACCTGGCCCACAGTCAGGACATCAAGGATATCGTCGGCGCGATCACCGCCGCCGACCTGGCCGGTGCAGGCGAGGAAACCCGAATTGAATGCCAAGGCGAGCTGTACACGCGCGAAAGCGCGTTGGCGAGATTGGTTCACAAGCTGATCGCGCGACGGGTCATTCGCCAGGTGTCCATGGAATGCGATTACCAAACCGGAACCTGCAGCGTGTGCGGCCAATCGTTTCGGGCCAAGGCCGATTACTGCGTGCACCTCAAAAAGTACAAAGGCAAGGAATACCAGGGGAAACCGGTGTTCGAGGTCTTGAACGGCGTTCGATTCTGTGGTCTGGGCCTACTTTCCAAGGAAGGTGCCGACCCGAATGCCCGAATCACCCAAGTCGCCCATCGCGATGCGGACAGCCCGAAAGGAGACACTTTGGAAGACGTCACGGAACCCAGTCAGGAAACGCAGATACCCAGGGCCGCCAATTCACCCAATGACGATAAACCCAAAACCGAGCAAGCACCCAAAGGCCAAGACGCGGAGCTGCGACGCGTTCAGACAGAGAACCAACGCCTCAAGGACGAAAAGCAGGCCGTCGAAAGCAAAGTCCTGGAATTGACCAAGCAGGTCAAGCAACTTCAATCGGAGCAACAGGCCGCCGCGCGACGGGAACGTGCGGCTTCTCTGATTGCTCAGTTGGAAACCGGCGGAATCGTATTGGACGCGTCGACCAAGACTGCGGAACTCGACCGGCTGGCCGAGTTGGATGACGCCGCCTTTACCGCGGCCAAGACCACATGGGATTTCGCGCTGTCGGCCGCGGCCAAGAAAGGCGCTGGTGCTCCACCAAACAAGCCGACCGGGACCGCCCAAACCTCGGAGCCTGGCGTTGCCAAAACCGCAACCGCCGACGTTCGACCGCGCGACGTGGAAGACCGGATTGGTGGTGACCTCCAATCCCGCCTAACCGAGCGATTTATGGGTGCTTGGCGCGCACGCACCAACCAAACCTAAAGGGGGAATCATGCCGTTCTTCAGATCTCTTCACCGAGGTATCGCATACGGTGCCGGGCACATGCAAACGGCTGGCACCGAAGGTCAAGTCGTTGCGCTGACTGGCAACGATCTGTTTGCACCGATCACCGGCAACGCAACGCCGTTTGGCATCCTGCGCGCGGATTGCGCGGTCGGAGAGATGCCAGGCGTGTGGTTCAACGGCGGCCTCTACGAAACCGATCGCTACGAGGGCACACCTACCGCAGGCGCACCACTGACCTTCAGCGCCAACAGCCTGTTGACGGCCGATGTTCAAACGGATGATTCCGTGATCGGCACCGTCGTCGCGGTCAACGGCAGCACGATCAAGTTTAAGTTGCTTATCTAAACCGCCTGACCGGCGGTTCTCATCGAAAGGGGAACACGTGGAAGAACAAGTCGTGGACTACCACAGCCAGGAGTTCTTGGAAACCATGGCTGGGTTGATGACCGAAGCGCTGGACACGCCTGGCGGGCTGCAGGCCCTTGCCGCCGCGATCGCCGCACCGATCGAAAGCGAGATCATGCGCCGGGAGATCAGTAGCCTGTTGCTCACGCGGCATGCGCTGCCCAAGGGCGAACGCGCGGTCTACCAGATCAAACCCCAGGTTCGGGCGTATTGGATCAGTAAGCACGGCGACGCCATCGCCCAGGAACTCGGCCAGGATGAAGTCGAACTCCCAATTAACCGGATCCACAGCGCACCGACGGTCGATGTCTCCGTGCTTCGCCACGGGAACATCGGCACGATTCAGGACATCCAGCAAAGCGCCGCCGACGCGATTCGGACGGAAATAGACCGCCGCACCATTTCGGTGATCAGCGAAGCGGTTCCCACGTCCAATACGATCGAAGTCACCGGCGGCAAGCTGACCGAGGAAGCCTTGAACGAAGCGATTTCGATCATCGAGGACAAGGAACTGTCGGTGAAGCACATCGTGATGCGCGGCCGTCGCTTCAATGACCTGCGTTCGTGGGACCTGGACCCGACGACCAAGGCCGAGCTGCGCGCCAAGGGCGTCGTCAAGAACTACGGGACCGGGTCCATCCTGCTGACCGCGTCGGCCTCGATGAACGAGGTGCTGATCGTGCCGAACAAGGAAGTCGGCAAACTTGCCGTGCGTGAACCCCTGAAAACCCAACCGATCGACAAGGCGATGGAGTTCTCAACGGGTTGGTTGGTCTGGTCGGAAATCGGTCAGGGCGTGACGCGTCCCGACATCATCACCAAGATTCGGATCTTGGATTAACGGAGGTGGCCATCATGCGGGTCAAAAACATGCGCCCCAACGTGCTGATCGTCGCCGATGCCCATGCGCGTCTGAATCCTGGCGAGACGTGCGAATGCTCGGAGACGCCGCAGATCAAAGCGGCCTTGGCCAACGATTTTTTGGTGGCGGTTGATCCTGTCGACACTTCGAAACCGGAACTTGAAACCCGTCACGAAATCACCTTGATGGGTTGGAGCGACGCGTGTGACGCGGCAGCGGCGTTAACGGATGTTGGCGAAATCGACCACCTGCTGACCGAGGAAACCCGCCGCACCGTGCAAGACGCGTTGCGGAAACGCAAACGGGAATTGACCGATGCGGGTGGCTGACCTGATTGTCGACCTGCAAGTGGATCTTGCCGATCCCGATCACGGGCTGTTCACTCAGGCCGCCTCGGAACGCTTCGTGTCCAAGGCGGTCCTTTTTGTGGGCCGCGATCTTGACAGCACATTCCAAATCGATGCGGGCGCGATCACGCCGGAACCGGACGCCGACACACGCGAATTGTTCCTGATCCTGGCACAGATCCACGCTTGCCAATTCATGCGGGCGCGAACGGCGACGGTCATTGACGTGTCGAGCGGCGACAAGAGTGTGGACCGGAGCCGCACGCCGGTCGAATGGGCCAACCTTGAAAAGGACCTTCGCACGCACTACCAACAACGACTGGCGGCAGCTCGGCCGACACCGTCGTCGCCAGGTGACGATTGCGGGCTGATCACGCCGAACTTGGCCACGGTCATCTATGAACAGGGGCGAGACCTGTAATGTGGACAAGCCGGGAAGCGGACGACATCCGCCAAGTCTTCCGAGCAATGATCGAGGCGTGCGATACCAGGGCCCGCGTGCTACGACGGGGCGAAGGCGAGCGCCTGTTCGGCCCCGATCCCGACGGCTGGGATGAGGTTGGTGAAGAACCCATCGAGATCATTCGCACCCCGCCGATTGACGTCACGAACGCGATTGACGCCAAGGCCAGCACCTTCCCGGATTCGGTCATCCAGGCCGGTGACCGGTTGGAAGTCAGTGGCCAAACCTATCGGGTCCAGACACGGGTGGAAAAGGACTTGTTCGGCGTCGTGACCCATTGGGAACTGGAATTGGTCGAGATCATCGAAACATGAGGTTGTGGCAGACATGGGCATGAAACGTACCGGTGACTGGAACGAGTTGAAGCGGAACGTGGGTTCGAATTTTGGTGCACGGCTGGCCGTTGAACTCCGAAAAGCCACGACCAAGAACGCAATCATCCTGGTTCGGGCGATCAAAAAGGGCATCATCAGCCAAGCACCTGGCGGCCAAAAGTTTGTCGCATTGTCACCATCGACGATCGCCAATAAAGGTTCATCTAAGGCTCTGATCGATGAAGGCTATTTGATCAACGCGATCACGCAAAAGATCATGGGTGATAAGGCCATCGTGGGCTTGATGCGCGGTGCGACGAACAAGCGAGGCGAAGACCTGGTGAACATCGGTGCGGTTATGGAATTCGGCGCAACGATTCGGATGCCGAACGGCACGCTGATCGTGATTCCCGCACGGCCATTTTTGCACCCGGTGTTCGACGAGATGCGAGGGGAAATGGTCGGGAACTATCGAAAGGCCATTCAAAAGGCTGTTGCATGATTGAATTCACAAACTCAGACAAACCCTTTGCCTTCGAAGAATTTGTTTTATTGATGGAAACCGGCACTTTGAGCTCGCAGTCTTCCTTCTTATCAATGTTGCAGTTTGCATGCTGCTTGTAGTTACTATCATTCAATGTTTTTAAATACTGTATTGTGAAATATTGAATTAAAATTAAAACATCTTGAATCATCCATTTGATTTGATTATCATTCTCTTCTGTGGCCACAAGAGTAATCCCAGTCTAGAAATATAACCGAAGCGATCGGGATGCGGTGCTGTCCTCGCGTATTCCGATCTGCTTTACAGGAGAACCAAAATGAAAAACCTTTACCTCTGCCTCGTCGTGGCAGTATCGTTGATGTATGGGTCATTTTCCATGTGGTCTTTTGCGGGAAGCCGCGACAACGATCTTCATTGCCAACAAGAATGGATGGATGATATCAATGGCTGTATGGGAGACGGCGGCGAAATAGGCCCGGCCCAAGAACGTTGTCTCCGTGCGGCTCAAAGAGCCTATGAAGCCTGCATCTAAACGGAACTCAAAGTAGGATAATTAATCACCAGGCCGGAAAGAAGTCATTCTTCCCGGCCTGAACGGAGAAGACACATGTTTTTCATTGCTGTTGCCGTTTTGGCCGTAATTCCCGAGTGGCAAGTTTCCGTTGACTATTACATGCCGCTTTCCTCGAAATCGACCGTCATAGACGCTTCTGGTAATATATACACATTAAATGCGCACGAACCCTTTGTTACACAGTACTCAAAAGAGGGGAAGCGTCTGAATAATTTTGTAAAAAAGGGTGAGGGTCCTGACAGCGCCATGTCGCCAAAGTCTCTGTATTATATTGGTGACCATTTGATTATCAAAGACTCAAAGTATTTCAAAAAATTTTCTACCGACGGCGTATCCGTTCATGCTGAGCGCTTGAAAAGCCAGAAAGGCTTTTTCGTCACGGAATACCTTTCCCTACCTGTTGTCAACGGATGGGCTTGCATATTGAACCCCTTCTATTTAAAGAAAGATACCCCACTTCTCTTCATCGACAATGACGCGCCACCTCTTACCTTGATGACCTTGACAGAATTGCAATCATTTGGCTTTGACGCCGACGCTTATTCACCGTGCCGACCCTCCTATGGAATGAAAATAGATCGGTCAGGTCGCTTCGTTTACGTCAAGGATGACGACGAATACAAGTTCTGGGTTTTCGATATGACAACCAAAAAGGCCGTTGGAACGGTGCATCGCGCACTCAAGCCATTGTTTAATCCCGAATGGGGTGAATCGATGTTTCAGAACCATATCGAGGAGTCGAAAGAAGATCTCCGAATCATGGGCATTGACCCGAATGCTGCGCACCATACCGAACGTGACTTTCCAACCCATTGTCCGGGCGTTCGAAGTTGGTTGATTGATCCACACGGGAACTTGATTGTCATGGCCTATTCAGAAAACCCTGCCGTTGACAAACCTGTTCATGGGTACAACACCAAAGGCGAACCGATCGAACTCAAATACTCTTGGGAAGCCTACGAGCGGATTCTCGGCTTTCACGGAGAGTTTGCCTACGTGGCGACCTTTGACAATGATGAGGAACAGGCTGGTATCGCCAAAGTCAAAAAGCAAGATGTGAACGCCTTCGTGGCGAAACATCCAGTGATTTTTAAGATGACCGCCCGGCACTTCTTCGGTGGAAAGTATGCCAAATGAAAAGGTTAGCTTCTCGGGTACACTCCTTCGAATTTATCCGGTACTCGCGACCCTTTTGATTTTGTTTCTCGCATACGCAAACAACCAATTGATGGCGAGGCTGAAGACCCAAGCAAAGGTACCCGTGCTCATCGAGCAGGAAAGCGCGCCGTCGACCGGGTCAGATTCGGCGCCCGTCACGATTATCGAGTACACATCTCTTTCCTGCGTCTACTGTCGTATCGGTTTCCAGAATTTGGACAACCTGATCCGCGAGAAACCCAACGGAATTAGGGTGGTGACCAAGTTTGTCTCTGAGGAACCGGGCCAACCTCTCGAAACATACCTTTGGAACACACAGTTTGAGGGCACCTTTTGGTCCTCGAGAAGTAAGGTCCACGCCCTTTCTCATAGCCCATCCGAGCTTGCAACATTCATCGCCCAACTTGACCCGGAAATGCGCCCCTTGGATCCGATCGCCTGGAAAAGATACCGATCCCATGTAGATCGAGAGGTGGAAGAACTAGAGATTAAAAGATTTCCGACCTATTTCGTCGACGGCATCAGGGTCGAGGGAAGTGACCTTGACCCCATGCTTGTGGCTATAGAAAAGGTAACAGCCACTGATTGAAGTCGCTCTAGGCCACATCCCTTCCGTTTCTCTTGCTCGTAATCAAACGCCGTCAGGCCCAGTGCTGCCGGCGTTTTTTATCGAGCATTGCGTTTTGATGCTTCGACACTTGGCTCGCCATCCCGGTAGGTAGAAAAGGAAGTGCCCCACATTGGAGTCGCCGCCTTGGATACCCTACTTCTGACCATCGAATCGCTGATCAGGCTTTGTCAGGCAGACATCGACGGCAATACAATCTTGGTGCCCAAGGACGACCCATTCGAAGTCAAGCGCCTGCCTTCGGTGATTCTGCAAGGTCCCGTCCTTGAGGAACACAAGCGGCGTCGCACGATGGCCACCTTCATTAACCGCGACCTGCCAAACCTCACGTACACCGAAGGCCGTTTCCCGCGCTTGTATCACCTGGTGTTCGACCTGATCGTGACCACGCGAACCGAACGAGAATTGATCCAATTCCACGAGGTCGTCGCCCGGTTTTTCGCGCGCCATCCGCAATTGCAGGTTGCCGACCGCGGCACGTTGACGCTCACCGTCGACAAGCCGCTCGGTTCGGTCGCACGCGTGAATCTGTCGAATTTGCGCCAGGCGTCCGGTCAGTTCCGGGTGGAGGACTGCCCGATATTCGACGGGGCACTTCAAACCGGCAAGCTCATTCGTGATCGCATGGTCGCGTTTGAGGGCTGCCAACACGAAACCATCACGATTCATCCCGACCAAGAGGTGTCACTGTGCCCCTGATTCGAAACCTACTGTTTCAGCCCATCACTCTGAACACGACCGGAGATCATGACGCGGTCCACTTGGGAAGCCGAAAGGTGCTGTCGGTTCCTGCCGACCAGATTTCACCCGAAATCGTCCTGGCCGCGCACCGGGGGTTCATCAAGATCCTGCCCGATTTGAAGGAACGTCAAACGCCATCCGCTTCCCAAACCGGATCCGGCAGGACCGCACCGAAACCGCGTCGCCGCACCAAGCGGTCGAGCAACCGATAGGGAGGCGACATGACGGCTTATCTCAGTCCTGGTGTCTACACCAAGGAAACCGACTTTTCTTATTACGTCCGGCAAATCTCCACATCCACGGCTGGCATGGTCGGCGTCGCCGAACGTGGACCGATCAACCAACCGCAACTGGTCACGAGTTGGGAACAGTACACCAACCGCTTTGGTGGGTATACGGCCAACGGGTATTTGGCCTATGCAGCCCGGTCGTTTTTCGACAATGGCGGCCGCAATCTCTTCGTCAACCGAATCGCGCACCTATCCGATCCCACCAACCGGGCATCCGTAACCGCCAGGCGGGCGACAACGACCTTGCGTGACCGTCGGCAGGTCGCCGCCTCCTTGACAACCGGAACCGCCGGCAACGACGAGATCACATGGACGGCAACGGTTGCAGGGGCGGCCGGGAATGCGATCACCATTGAAGTACTGGCGACTGGCAACGATTCACCTCTGACCGTCGATGTGGCCGACAATGCCGTCACGATCCGACTTGCCACCGACAGCGGCGGCATTCCGATCACGACGGTCGCCGAGTTGCGCGCGGCCCTGGCCGTTCAGGCATCGGCAGTGATATTGGCCGAATCCGAAGATTCGGGCGTTGTTGCCCCGTTCGCAGTCGCCTCCCTTGCCGGAGGAAGCGGCGCGGGCGACACCCTCACCGTATCCGCTGCCAGCGAAGGCTCCTGGGGTGATTACTTGGAAGTGATCGCGTCTGAATCAGGTCGGGGGACCGGCACCTACGATCTGGCTGTTCGGTATCGCGGCCAACAAGTTGAGGTGTTCCGCGACCTGTCGATGGACGAAAACGCCCCCAACCATTGCGAGCTGGCCGTCAACGGCGTGTCGGCATTCATTGTGGTAGAAGACCTCAATCCCGGTTCGAATTCGACCGACGACCAACCGCAGGTGGGCGCCTCACCGCTTGCCAGTGGCGACGACGGCCTGACCGGCCTTTCCGATCAGGACTACATCGGCGACCCCTCCCAGCACACCGGCCTGTATGCCTTCCAGGAACGAGACGCGTTGAATATGCTGGCGGTGCCCGGCGTGTCGTCCTCGGCAGTGATCGCCGCGGGTGCCGCCCTGGCAGAATCCCGAAGAGACCTGATGTTCCTGGTGGACCCGCCCATGTTGCTCGAGCCCCTCGAGGTCATCGACTTTCGCAAGGGTGAGGGCCTTTACAGCCACGCCCCCATTCAATCGTCCTACGCGGCGATGTACTATCCCTGGCTCAAGATCTCCGATCCGGTGACCGGCCGTGATCGACTTATTCCGCCGAGTGGTGCGGTGGCGGGTTGCTACGCCCGATCCGATCTGTCCGCCTACGTCTGGCGTGCCCCTGCCGGGATTGCGCGCGGCCGAGTCTTCAACGTTCTCGGCGTCGGTTACCGGCTTTCCCAGGGCGAGATGGACGCCCTCTATCCCGAGGGTATCAACCCGATTGCCGTCTTCGACGATTCGGGTGTCACGGTGTGGGGTCAACGAACCCTTTGGGGCCAATCCACCGCGCTCGATCGCGTCAACGTGCGACGCCTCATGATCTACCTAGAAGAAGCCATTTCCAAGTCATCGCGGTTCGTGGTTTTCGAGCCTAACAACGAGCAGACTTGGCGCGCCATCAAACGCACGCTGAACCCCTTCCTTCGTGAGGTGCAGGACAAGGGCGGCTTGGCGGCTTATCGCGTCCAGTGCGACGAAGACACCAATCCGCCAGCCGTGATCGATCGCAACGAAATCGGCGTCCGCATCTTCGTCACGCCGGTCAAGGCCGCCGAAATGGTGGAACTGAATTTCACGCTGACACCTACCGGCGCCAACTTCCAAGAAATCTACACCGGCAACCGCCGATAACCTGCGCCGCGCGCGCCTGTGAGGTGAACCTGTGAAGCCTGGCAACATGCCCAAAGGTCTCTATCAACGTTGGCAATTCGCGGTCGAAATCAATGGTTTCGACGTGGCGTTGTTCAGCAAGTCCAATCTCCCCAAAACCGAATTCGAGGAAGTCACCTTCAACCCCGCGGGCAGCATGTTCCCCCAAAAGCTTGCTGGACGCGTCAAATTCGACGACATCACCCTCGAAAAAGGCGTGCTCCAGGACGGGAGCGAACAGGCTGCGCGCGATTGGATCACCGCGATTGTCGACGTCAACGCGGGTAACGGCGCCTTGCCGTCAGACTACATGCGCCAGGTGGAATTGGTCCAGTACGACCGGAGCGGGAGCGAGACTCGACGGTGGACCTTGCACGGCGCCTGGATCAAGGCCTTGGAATACGACGAGTTGGAAGGCGGCAGCTCGGAAAACCTGATTGAGAAACTGACCCTTTGCTATCAATACTGGGAATAACCGGATAGATAGGAGTGACTTGCATGTATACCGTCATCTTGCCGAGCGGCACCGAGGCCGAGATTCGCGAATTGACCGGTCGCGAGGAAGAACTTTTGACCAACGAACGGCTGGTCCGGAAAGGCGAGGCCATCAACAAGGTGTTCGAGAACTGCGTACTTCGGATCGGGGAGAAGACCGACATCACCGCTACGGACGTGCTCGATTTGCTGGCCGGTGATCGGCTGGCGCTCTTAATCGAGTTGCGCAAGGTCTCGTTGGGTTCCGACCTCGATCTCAATTTGACTTGCACCAACCCGGCCTGCGGTCATGAACAAGTGATCGCCGTCGACCTGGGACAGCTCCCCGTTCGGCCATATCCGTCAGAGCGTGATTTCTCGGTGGTGTTACCCAGCCAAACCCGAATCACGTTTGGGTTGCTGGACGGCCATGCCGAAAAGCGACTGGCGGCGATCGCCGAGCCGACGGTTTCCACCGCGCTGATGATGCGGATCCGTACCATCAACGACCAACCACCGACCAAAAAGACGCTGGCCGATCTTTCGATGCGAGATCGCGTGGCGCTCCGTCGCGAGATGCAAGCGGTTGATGGTGGCGTCGACACATCAATCGACCACGCATGCGAAGCCTGCGGCACACGGCTGACTACCCGAGTGGAGGTCGAGCCGGATTTTTTGTTCCCGAATCTCCGTTGACCGCGGACGCGTTCGCGCTGGCCTATGGCGGCCTACACTGGCCCTTCTCTGAAGTGGCAGGCCTGACACTTCGGCAGCGCGAGCAATTCGTGGCAGCACTCATGAACCAGCTTGACCTGGAACGGAAGGCGGCGACATGAACGAACTCGGCTTGGGCGTGGTCATCAGCATGCGTGACTTGTTCACGAACACGGCCAACCGGGTTCGTTCGTCCGTACTAAGTCTGGATTCGACGGTGGCGGCCGTATCCAAACGGATCGACCGCAATTTCGATCGGATGCAAACAGGCATGATGGCGGTCGGTGCCGGAATCAGCACCCTTGCGGTTCCAGCCGGATTGCTGGCGTCCTACGCTGACACACAGGCCGCGCTCGGCACTCTGGCGAGCCTTGGTGTCAAAGACCTGAATGCGCTCGAACTCGCCTCGGAACGCTTCGTCAACCAATGGGCGGGCTTCACCAAGGGCGAGTTCATCCGTGCCGCCTATGACGTGCGGTCAGCGATTTCGGGTTTGAGCGACGAAGCGACAGGCGCATTCACAGCTAATGCGGCTCTCACCGCCAAAGCAACCAAGGCCAGCATTCAAGAGATGGTTGGCGCGTTCACGACGAGTTACGGCATTTTCAAACCGATGATGGCGGACCTGTCCGACATGCAGTTCGGCGAGGCGCTTTCCGGTGCGCTCAGCCAAACCGTGAAATCGTTCAAGACAAACGGAAAGGAAATGGCGGACGCGATCAAGAACATCGGCGGTGTGGCCGCCATCGCCAATACCCCCTTACAGGAACAATTGGCCATCTTGGGGACCTTACAAAGCTCGATGCCCGGAGGCGAGGCCGGCACGCTGTACAAAAGCTTCGCGCTGAAAGCCTCCAAGGCGGGGCTGACGTTGGGCTTGAGTTTCACGGATGCCCAAGATCGAATGAAAGGCATTGTCCCCATTTTGAGGGAGATCAAGAACCGCTTTCCCGATCTGGGAAAATCGATGCAGTCGCGCACGCTTCAAGAAGCCCTGGGCGATGAGGCCTATAAATTTGTGACCCAGATGATCAAGGGTTTGGAGCCACTTGAAGCCAACATCAACGCGATTGCCGGTGCGATGAAGACCGGCACAGCCAACGCGGAAAAAATGGCGCATGCCATGAACATCGACATCGGTTCGCGGTTTCGGCTGATCGGCCAACAGGCACGGAACCTAGCCGAAATCCTTGGTCGCACACTGGTTCCCGTCATCACGCCGATCACCAACGGTATCTCGGCGGTCCTTTTGCGGCTCCAAGAACTGGCGCGCGCCTATCCCGGATTGACTGGGGGTCTCATGGTCACCGTCAGCGCCATCGGTGCGGCCTTGGTCGCGGTCGGCGGCGTCATCTCGGCGATCGGCCTGGTGGGTGTGATCGTGCCAGGGATCAAGGCCGGTTTCGCGGCGATCGCCGTCGGTGTGAAGGGGGCGATGGCGGCCATCGCGGCCAACTTCCTGCCGATCACGCTCGGCATCGCGGCGGTGATTGGCGGGGTGATCCTTCTCAAACGGGCCTGGAAGACCAATTTCGGCGGGATGCGAACGACGCTCACCAACCTGTGGACCAAGATTCGGCTGTTTGCGCGAGGTGCGCGTGACCTGATCATGTCGCTATCCGATGGAACCGGTCAGATTTCCGCCAAACTGCACGACCAAATGAAGGCCGCAGGCGTTTGGGACTTTGCGGTTTCATTGTTTCGGTTGTTCTACCGGGTCCGTTCGGCGGTGGTCGCATTCGGGAATGCGATGGGCGAGGCGTTTTCAAAGGTTGGCAACATCTTGGCGCCGACAGTCAAGGCGCTGGGTTCCGCCTTTTGGGAACTCCAAGCCGCGGGAGTGGCCATTGTGGAATCGCTGTTCGGCGTGGGCAATGCGATCAACCATCCCGCCTTTCAAACTGTCGGTTTCGTCGTCGGAAAGGTCGTAGGCATGGCGGTCCAAGGGGCTGCGTATCTGCTCAAGGGCGTTTTGACCCTGGTGACCGGCTTGCTCAAAACCATCACCTGGGGCATCGGGGCGGTGGGTGGATTGGTTCGATTCCTTTCGACGACCATTCCCATGGTGGTTTCCGGCCTGTACAAAAACGTGCTCCCGATTCGGTTGCTGGTCCGAAGCTTCGTTTTTCTTGGCGAGACCGTCTCTACCGTTTGGAAAGCGTTGTCTGGACGAATCACGGTTTGGCAGGGCATCAAGGACATCGGTGCCGCGCTTGGGCGCTACCTTATGACGCCATTCCGGTTTTTCAGAGATCTGGCGGAGACTGCCGCCGATCGCACAATCACCGCATGGCAGGGCGTTTCCAAAACCTTGATGCGGGTGGGACGGGCCTTTTCCTGGTTTATTTTCCCGCTTACCTGGCTCACGAAACAAGCGCTTCAGCCCTTCAGGCAATTGCCGTCACTCGTTGGCGGCGTGAGCGCCAATGTCGTGAAACTCCTGGCCTGGCCCTTCCGATCCCTTGCTCGAATCGGAATGGGTTCGATAGGAAAATGGCTCGGATTGACCGGTCAGGGCGTTGACATCATTGCATCCAAAGTCCGTTCGCTTTTTACCTTATTGGCGGGCTTGAAGGTTTCGCGGCCCTTCGATTTCAGATCGCTCGTTCGCACCGCTTCTCAAGGTTTTTTGGCAATCGGGGAGAATGCACGCACGTCGTTGGTGGGTGCATTCCAAATTGGCCTCGAAGCGCTGAAAACCAAATGGCGCGCCACCGTTCAACATTTCGGGCGACCGATTCAGGGCCTGATCGGTCGAATTCGCAACTTGTTCCGAACCATCAGGGCGGGCGTCCAAGCATTGAGAAATACGCCATTGTTCCAGGGCATGGAGAAGGCCTTGAGCAAGATCAGCACTTTGGCACGGAACCTGGCGGGCGCCTGGCCCGGTTCGGGAATCCCGGGCAAAGCAGTTGCCGGTTTGATACCACCTCCCGCGACCGTTTCCGACGAAGCCGCACTTCGTTGGACAACCCGGCCGCAACGCTCCACGCCATTGGCCCCCATATCGCGACCCCTCGCGACCACGCTTTCGGTGACGCCACAGTTGGCGGGTTCTATGCCCGGCACCTTTGCGGGTCGAATGTGGGTCACGCCTCGCTTGGGTCCCATGCCGGACGTGGCAGCCAGGCCGATGGCTAGTTCCAAGGCACGTTCGCGAAAAAATGATCAGCGTCATTCGCGTTTGGCAGACCTGTTGACCCGACCTGAACCCGCGAAAATGCGCGGCATGGAAATGGCCGGGCAACTTGATGCAGTTCAAGCGGAACTCGCCGCGATCAAGGCCTTGTTCGCTGCCCAGGTTGACCGACCGATTTCCCTGAACCTCAGCACCCAGGTGGATGGCCGCGAAATCGCACGCTCCGTTTTGGAAAACATCCGCGACAGTCAAACGCGGCATTACCGGTAAGGCGGCAATCGATGAAGTGGAATAAGCCACCCGAAAAAGGCATGCTGATCGATACGATCAACCAGGAACGACTTGAATTCCCGTTGAATCCTGAGCAGATCACGGATAGCAAAACCACCAGTTATGCCGCGATCAAGGTTCCAGGATTAGACCGGCCACGGTACCAATTCGTGACTGGGGATGTGCGTAAGATCGAATTCAAGATTCATCTGTTCCAGGGCCCCGTAATGGAACAGGTCGCATGGTTGCGAAGCCGGCAGGTACCTGAACGTGAGGATGCCAGATTAGTGGCAGCCCCGCATTCGGTGCTGTTTCTATTCGGGACGATGTATTCGGGGGTGCTGTGTGTCGTCACGAGCGTCAAAGCCGATTTCCATTCTCTGTTTTCGCCAGAACTTGAGCCCATGCAGTGCGAGGTGAGTCTAGCGCTTGAAGTTCTGGAAGATCAAAAAAGGTGACTGCCCACTATTTTTGCCGGGTCCATTTCGGGCTCGTCACTTCCTGGATGATTTCGGTAGGTAGAAAAGAGAAGCTCATTTCTCAACTACCGACCGGAGCAGGCCGTCATGTTCCCCAGCTACCACCAACCGACTTTCCACCTAACGATCGAAGACGAAGACCTGCCCGCAATCGTCACGGAGGAAATCACGGCGCTTACCTTCGAAGATGCCGAAGGCGAACTCGATTTGCTGGAACTGACCCTTGCCAACCGGAACGGTCAACTCACCGACCATCCCTTGTTCCAGGAAGGCAACGCCATCACGATCCGATTTGGCTATGTCGACGACCTTTCCCCGCCAAAACACTGCGTGATCAAAGACATCACCTATGACTTTCCGGAAAGCGACGCGCCCCGCATCTCCGTCAAAGCCTACGATCGCGGCTTCCAGCTCTCCGGCAAGGAAACGCAACGCGTGTGGACCAAACCGGCACCCGGCATCCTGTATTCCGACATCGCCGAAACCATGGCGGCCGAAAACGGACTTCAAGCGCTCGTGGCCCCAACGCGAGTGCCCCACCTGCGTGTGGTTCAAAGCAACCAGAGCGATGCCGTTTTTCTTACCGAGCTGGCCAAATCGGCTCGAGCACAGGACGGCGACGGGTTGACCGGTTACGTCTTCTACGTCGAAGACGACGTGCTTCACTTTCATCCGCCGAACCACGATACCGAGCCGAAGGCCCACTTCGCGTATTTCACCGACGGAGACAGCATCCTTCGAAGCTTCCGCGCTGAGATTCGTGCTCAGGGTGTCAAGAGCCGCGGCACCGAGATCAAAACCATCGGCGTCGATCCTCGCGAAAAGAAGGTGGTCGAACACCGCGCCAGTAATCAGACCGCTGGCGATCGACCGGTTTTGGGTGAGCGAACCTATCTCGTCGACGGGAATACCGGAGAAGCCCGGTTCAAGCCTTCTGAGTCAGGCCACATCCAACCCGCCTTCGCGCGCGCTGAGTACCTTCACAAGGAATCCGCAGTCAAACCGGAACAGGCCCAGGCCGAGGGCACCTTCAAACAAGGCGAGTTCTTGCAAGTCACCGCAACGGCCACTACGATCGGCCTTCCCTCGCTGAAGGCCAAACAGAATGTGATGATCACGGGCGTCGGTGAAAAGCTGTCCGGGGTCTACTACTGCCGGACCGTCCGCCACCAAATCGACAGCAACGGCTACCTGTGCGAGTTGACTTTGCGGAAAAACGCACTCGGCACAGGCGCGGGAGCCAAGAGCGAGAAAGCCAAGGGCAAGCAAGTCGGCAAGGTTCAGCCGGTACCAACCCCGGCTGGGCCCGACCTAATCCGGGTCGATGCAAACACCGGCGTCGTCCTTGGCAGGGGGCCGCGATGAAACGAAGTGTGTTGCTTGTCTTGGCGCTTGTTGCATGTGGTCAAACCGGCCCAGGTTCCGAGATCCAACTCGCCACTCGGGACGCTGCAGGTTCCGAGTTCGCGTGCCGGCACTGTGGACGGAACCGTATTGATCCCGCTCTGGTCGCCGCACTCCAAGAGCTTCGTAACCTTGCCGGGCAACCCATTACCGTCACCAGTGGGTTCCGGTGCCCCGAGCACAACCGCGCAGTAGGCGGCGCCTGCCATTCCTACCACTTGACCGGCCAGGCCGTGGATGTTCGCTGCGATGCGTTGACCCCTGCAATCCTGGCTGACCTGGCAACCCGGGTCCCGCCCTTCGCCAATGGCGGCATCGGCGTGTATCCCGATCATGTCCACCTTGACTTACGACTCAAACCCACTCGTTGGGGTAACTGGCATGAATCAAACACCTTGGAGGTGACCCCTTGAACTCGATCCTTGACCTGATTTCCAACCATCCGTATGCCGTCGGCTCTGCCGTGGCGTTTCTTGTGGCGCTTCTCAAGCTCACCAAATGGGGCCGGGCCCAAGGCGAAGCGCTGGATATGTTGGTGAACATCATCGAAGAACACAACTCCAAACCCATCAAACGGGAAGTGGCCGAAGCCAGCCAGCGCGGCACCCAAGGCGCGGCCGACGCCATCGACAACGCCGTCCGCAAAGCCGACCGTCGCAAAACGCCGCGTCCCTTCCTGGAACGCGCTGCCATGGAACTGTTGCGCGGTTGGGGCCGCAAGGCCTGATCAATCAGGGGAAGCCCGGAACGACCGGGTTTCCCTTTCATCGGGGATAGGATTGCCATGCTCGATCACATATCAACGACGACACAACCCGGACACTGGTTCGGTAAATACCGGGGTTTTATTCGCGACAACAACGACCCGGAACGCTTGGGACGGTGCCGTCTCGAAGTGCCGGCCGTTTTAGGCTCCGGCCCTGATCATTGGTCGGACTGGGCGGCGCCGTGCTTTCCGTATGGGGGCAACGACGACCTCGGGATGTTCATGGTTCCGCCGGAAGGTGCTTCGATCTGGGCTGAGTTCGAAGGTGGTGACCCACAGTTCCCGATTTGGTCGGGGGTCTGGTTGGCGCGCTCGAATCCTGGTGAACAATCCGAGGAATCCAAGCGCCTGTGCCACAACCCGCTGTGTCACGATTGCGAAGATGCCAAAGACCACGCATCCAATCCCATCGACGCCGCCGAACACGCTCGGTTCCATGATCACCCGCCGTATTACTGCCCACGACGGTTGGTTTTGCTCAAGTCGGAAACCGGCCACACGATTGTGTGTGACGATCGGGATCAAGAGGAGTTCCTAAAAGTCCTGGATCGTGCCGGCCAGGGGATTCATTTTCAGGCCCACGTCAAACGCGACGTGCAGGTGGCCAACACCAAACGGCGTGGCACGCGCGAAGCCGAGAACGGCGACCAACTGGATCTGGCCACGGACATCGAAGACCAACGCGCCAAAATCGAAATCACCGACATTTCCCGGCAAACCCTTCGGTTCGACGCCTGGCACGACCACGAGAAGATCACCATCCAAAGCAACGACAAAACCCGATCCCGTTGGCAACGGCTTGTGTTCGACACGACTAAAGGCCGCGAGAAGGTCACGATTTTCGGGCTCGGTGGTACGCAAACCATCGTCGTCGACGGTACCGAAAGTCGAGAACGCATCCAGATTCGAGACAAGGCGGGAAGCATGATTCGGATGGATGGCGTCTCGGGCATCCTGGCTGTCAAGGCGGCCAACAAGCTGTTGTTGGGTTGAGGTGCCATCATGCAAACGCCTCGCGTGTCCCTCGTGATGACCGTGCTGAATGGCGCGCGCTACATTTCCGAAGCCATCCAGAGCGCCGTCGATCAAACCTTCCCCGACTGGGAACTGATCATCTTCGATGACGGCAGCACGGATCGGTCGCAAGCCCTGGCCCGGACGTGTGCGAAGACGGATCCCCGCATTCGGGTCGTTGCATCCGAACATGTAGGCCGAGTTGAAGCCCTGAATCGAGCAATGGCCTTGGCGACCGGCATCTACGTGGGTTGGCTGGATGCGGATGATCGACTCACCCCCGATTGCTTGGCAAAGACTGTCGCCTTCCTGGATCAACACCCCATGGTCGGCATGGTGTACACCGATTACCTGAACATTGACCTCAACAGCAGGAACCCCAGTTTGGGTCATCGAACGCGAACGCCCTATTCCCCGCAAGCCCTCTTGACCTCGTTCATGGTTTTCCATTTCCGCCTGTTCCGGCGTGAGCTGTTCACGTTGGTCGGCGGCCTTGATCCCGAGACCGCGTTTGCCGAGGATTACGATTTCGCGCTCAAAGCCTCGGAGGTCGCGGAAATCCGCCATTTACTCAAGGCGCTCTACTGCTATCGGCGCCATCCCGACAGCACCACCAGCCGCCACCGATACCAGCAAATCGTGGCGTCCCGAATCGCCATCCAACATGCCTTGAACCGGCGCGGCCTTGGCGACCGGTACCGGGTCGAATTGGAAATCCAAGGCCGTTACCGCATCACGCGAAAGGACCATCGCCCATGAACACCCCTAACGGATCCCACCAAGCACCCCACGGCAACGGCTTCATCGTGCACGCGTTGCGGGACTTCAAAGAAGATGTTCGCACCATCCTGACCGAACACAAGGAAGCCATCACGAAACGCTTGGCCCAAATCGAATCCAGCCTTGCCAACAAGTCCGACCGGGCTTACGTGAACTTGCTGATTGAACAACTTCGTTCGGACCTGCAGGCCCAGGCGGTGGACATCGAGAAAATCGAAGCCGAGCTGGTCAAAAAGATGAACACGGAAGCGATGTGGAAGTTGGTGTCGGTCATCTTGGCGGTCATCACCGCCTTGGCCGGCTTCATCGGCTTCCTGATCCAGAAGTGAGCGCGTAGTGAAACCCGCGGCGCGTCTCGGGGACGCCACCAGTCACGGTGGCACCATCGTCACCGGATCGACGACGGTCACTGTCGACGGAAAACCAGTCGTCCGCATGGGTGATGTGCACGTTTGCCCTCTGCGCGGGCACGGCCTGAACTCCGTCGTGACAGGCTCCGCTCGAGGCCTGGCCGACGGTCGCCCCATCGCGGCGCTGGGTGACCAAACCGCCTGTGGCGCGATCATCGTCGGCGGCAGTACCAATGCCATGATTTGAAGGATGGAACCATGCCGGTAACCTGGTGGGACGTCGAACCCAAAAAGATTCGACAAACGCAAAGCTTCGACGGTGTGGTGGTGCCGGTGGTGATTCGGGGCAACCCGCCGGCGGTGCCCTATCTCGAAATCGGTGACGAATCGATTGCGGAAGCCCATGGAAGCGGCTTGCGAATCGGAAACAAGATCGGTGCGACCATGGTCACGGTTCGGGCCGGTCCATCGGTGCGATACATTCAAGTCGAAGTAATCGACGAAACCGCGACCGGTTACCAGCCTGGCGACGATCCCCACGATCCAAGCACCTGGGGGAACGGATGATCTTCGACGAGACATACACTAGCCCATCCGACTATTTCATGCACTTGGCCAACGAGCGCGCTGTAGATCTGGAGGGTCGCGCCAACACAGTGTTGAACGCTCACGAGCAGGCCGTTCAGGACTACACGCGCCAGGCCGAGGCACCCGACTGGTACCCGTTTGTCGTGTTGCCCACGGGGACCGAAGCCCGTGAGTTGCCGGACGGGGGACGCCTGTTCATCCTGTCCGATGGAGCGGTTTTGGTCGCTTCGGCACCCCAGGCCTTTCCATTCATCGATCCCCAGGGCAATCAGTCCGTGTTGACATCCCAAGGAAAGTGGCTCCATCTGCCCGACGGCCGCACGTTTGAGCTTGCGGACGGTGCTCCTGTTGCTTCCACCAGCCAAGCGGGCATAGAGGGCTTGCCTCACCATGTTGGCTTGATTGATTTGGGCCACCAACGCTATCGCGGTTCCTTCCCTGACTTCGACCTGATCGTGGACCACCCCGCCCGGGTGGCGACGGTCATCAATGAGACCGGAACCGTTCTCATCCTTGGTTCCGAGATTCGCGCGGTTGGGGAAGCGATCCAAGTGCATCCCGCCGGTGACGGCGGCCGTGGTTTCCATGCCGACTCCGGTCATGCCGGCTTGGTCGAGTTGACCGGAGACATTCGCTTGAGCGCGGCGGGCGGCGTCGATCTTGTGATTCGGTTCCCGGTTCAAACGCAACCGGAACCCGTCGTTCGATCACCCGGGCCCTTTCGATGTAGTCAAGGGGAGCCGGTATGACGGATTTCCTCGGTAAGGGGCTTTCATTCCCGTTTCGGTTCTCACCGCGAACGGGCGGGACGGCGGTGTCATCGTCTACGTCGTTCCATCCTGACCACATCCACGAATCGATCACTCAAATCCTTGGGACGCGGCTTGGTGAGCGCATCCACCGGCCCGATTTCGGTAGCCGCCTTCACGAGCTGGTGTTCGAACCCAACGATCGCATTTTGAAGGCCTTGCTTCGCCAATACATCAGCCAGGCGCTTCGCCGATGGGAACCGCGTATTCGCGTGACGTCGATCGCGTTCGACGACAACCCCGTCGTCACGGACCAAAACCGCCTGGACGTTCACATGCACTATTCGATCATCGCCACCAACACCGAAGCGAATTTTGTATATCCCTTTTACCGCCAGCCGCCAACCTGATTGCTTGGAGTATTCCCCATGACCAAGGCCCGCTTGGACTACAGCCGCAGGGACTACGAATCGATTCGGCGCGACCTCATCGCCAAGATCCCGTTGCTGACCGATCAGTGGACCGACCACAACCCGAGCGACTTGGGCATGGTCCTGTTGGAGTTGTTCGCGGCGGTCGGTGACCTGCTTGCGCATCACCAAGATACAATTGCGGCCGAAACCTATCTGGCGACGGCCCAGGAACGTCAAAACCTCATCAACTTGTGTGCCCTGATCGGTTACCGATTGGATCGGCCCGTTCCGGCTGCGACGGTGATTCAATTCGAAGTGGACGCCCCCCTGACGGAAGATCTCGCGATTCCGCGCGGCACGGCCTGCGTGGCCGCCGTACCCGACGAGAACGGAACGATTGAAGAAATCCCCTTCGTGACCTCCGAAAACGCGACCTTGGTGACCGGTGAACGCGTCGTTCAGGTGGCTGCAGTTCAAGGACGACTGTTCGAGGAGTCGTTCGCGGCGACTGGCGCGGCCTGGCAACAGTTCGAATTGCACGCCCACGACTTGGCTCAAGGGCACTTTCACCTGTGGGTGGACGATGACCCCTGGTCGGAGGTGGCCCACTTCCAGGATGCCATTCATAGTTCACGTCAGTTCGTTCTGACCACCGACGGCGATGACCTCACGCGGGTGCGCTTTGGGGACGGCATTCGTGGCGCGATTCCCCAGGCTGGCCAAACCGTCAAGGTCACCTACCTGCGGACGCTCGGCACCCGTGGCAATCTTGGCCCCCGGCTCATCAACCGCACCACCGAAACCTTCTACGCTGGCGGCTTGCCCATCCGTCTTCGGGTGACCAACCTGATTCCGGCCACCGGCGGCGCTAATCGGGAATCCATCGACCACGCCAGACTGCAAGCACCGGCCGAGCTTGAAGCACTGTGGCGCGGCGTCACCAAGGACAATTACCAAGCGCTTGTCGAGGGGTTCCCTGGTGTCGCCAAAGCCCAGGTGATCGACGTCAACGACTGCGCCAGCGTGCGATACTTCCAGGTCAACCTGGCCGTGGCGCCCAACGGCGGCGGCCATCCGTCCCCGCAATTGCTCCGCGACCTGCAAGGTTTCCTCGATGACCGCAAGGTGATTACCCAAGAGATCCGATTGTTCGATCCCGACTATGTGCCCATTGATGTGCACGTCCGCTGCACGCTCACATCGGAGACCAGCCAAGCCGAGTCTCGGCCCAATCTCGAACACGTCCTGGCCGACCACTTCGATTTCGACCGTGTGGGCTTTGGCCAAACCATTTCGCCCTTGGATCTTCGCGCCAACCTGGAACGAGTGGCCGGCGTGGTCAGCGCCGTCGTGATCCAACCGGCCGCCGATCATCAGCTCGGCCTCGGTCAGATTCCTACCTTGGGAACCGTCCAGATTGATTTGGTGGGGGGCCGAACGTGACCCGCTTCGATCTTATCCGCCTGCTTCCCGAGCTTTACCGAACCGCCGACGTCAATGGCGACCTGGCGCGTTTTCTCTCTCTTCCCGAATTGGAATTGAACGGCTTGGCGGCGTCCGCCGACCGTTTGCCGAGCCTGATCGACCTGGATCACATCGATCCTCGTTTCCTCGACCTGCTTGCCTCGCTCTCGGGAATCCGTCTGAATCCCGGCTGGGACTTGGACCTTCAACGCCTGACGATTCGTGACGCCGTGCCGAACTTTCGGCGGCGGGCCACGTTGCCGGCCCTGATACGGGACCTAACCCTTGCCGGTTGGGCTGGTGACATCACCGAAACCTTCCGCGACACCCACCGCTTGAACCTACGCGCCGCCATCAACCAAGCCAAGTTGGCCGGCCGCATCAACAGTCTGGGCGTGTTCCGAGTTAGGAGTGACACCCAAATCGACAAGGTTCGGGACATCATCGAGCCCCATCATCCCGCCGGCACCGCGGTCTATTTTTGGCAATGGCTCTATGCCTGGGAAGATCCTGAACCTTTGGTGTTCGGCCACCTCAAGGCGTTCTTCGATCAGTTCTCGTTTTCCGATCTTTCCGGGATCTTCGATTTGAACACCAGTCCGGTCAACGGCACCCGCAAACTCACGCGGCGCAAATCGCGATTCGAGTTGATGGACGTGAGTGTCGGAACCACGCTTCGACCGGAGCCCTTGCCGTCGCCCACCTGTCTGGCCCAGTGGCACCGCCCGTTTCCAGGTCGGTTACGAACGAATCGACCATCACTGAACAGAACCAAGTTCACCAACACTTGGGTGAGCGAGCGAAAGGTGGTCGTCGAACATCTGTTTACCAGCCAGAACCGGGAACCGAAGTCGGGGAGGATCAATACATATATAAACGGTCCCCATCTTCCGCAGGCCGAACCGACCGAGCTGTTCAAGTTTCGGCAACGGGACCTGATCGATCTGCAGGTCATAGAACCCGAGCCGATCGATCCTGTTCGCGCACTGGTGTGCGCTTCCTGGAACCAACCGCGGGTTGGGTTCCACATGGGTCGGTCACGACTCAATCAATCCTCGCCTTTGGCCGGTCGCCTGCTTGGCGGTCATGCCCGTGCCCTGATGCTGGTCGCCGCTGCGACAACGTCCCCTGACCTGGCTGCCGGTCGCGTCGATCGATGGCAACGGCCGTCCCGGTTCTGGTCACTCGGGCATGCGGCCTTGAACCAAAGTCCCCTCACCGATGCCCACGTGACTGATGACCGCTTGGCCCTGGAAGTGTTCGGGTCAACGAGCTGGCCGTCGCTGCCGTTCGCCCTGAACCGAGGCACACTCAACCATCGCGGCTTGCACCTGGCGACCGAGCCAACCACGCCGATTCGGCTGGGATGGGGCCGCCTAAACCAAGCCGGAATCCGGAGTGCCGAACAGGATTACCGCTGGCATGTCCGCCAGGATGACGAGAAGGACATCCTGACCCCGAATCTGGAAGTCGCTTCCACCCGTTTTGAAGTCACACGCTGGCCGGATCCTTAGCCGACAGATGGGCCCGCGCTCCGGTAGGTAGGAAAGGAAGGCCGTGGTTTCGGCCAACTTTTCAGGAAAAGGGGGACGCGAATGACCTTGCGCGTATTCCTCGACGCCGCGTTAACCAACCCCATCAGCGCGGATGGCGATTTCTCCAACCCGGACACCGGCACCTTCAACGGAACCGACGGAGATTCCAAGGACCGCCAATTGTGGATCGCCAACAGTCAGGCAGCACTTTCCGCGGCAGCCGATGCCAGCCAAACCCAGATCTCGCTGACCCGACCGGTCTTCGCCGATGGCGATGTATTGGTCGTTGGTTTCGAACACCTGCGGGTGTTTTCTGGCGGCGGGACCGTAACCCTGACCGTCGAGCGCGGTTATGCGGGGTCAACCGCTGCCGAGCATATCGCCGATGCGGTGGTTTACAGTGCCCTGGATCATGGCGATGTGACCGTGTCGGTATACGATGCCGAAGGCTCCGACGAACGTCAATGGATCCGCTTGGCCGTCGATCAGGCCGCATTGGACACGGCCACCGACGGTGCCTCGTTGGTTCTGGGTGCCAAGCCGCACGATCAGGTATTGACCTTTTGGCGGCGGGTCACCGTGCCGGCCGGAACCCCGGTACAAGCCAAGATCGATCTGGGCCTTGAAATCTCAGCCATCGAAAGCCCGGCCCAGGCAGGTGCGTGATGGCGTATCACAGCGCTTCTGGGACCGCGCCGAACAAGCCCGCCTTCTATGATGCCTTGAAATCGTTCGCCACTACCATCGGTTGGTCGACCATCGATGAAGACACTTCGGGATCCGAGCCGTTCACGGTCTTTCAATCGCCTGGCGAATCGGGTCAATCTCGGCTTGTGGTTCAGGTGATCAACCGGGACCGGAATCACCAGATCAGCGTGTACGGCTACCAAAGCTGGGACAGTGACACCCACGCAGGCGTCAACCAAGCGGGCTACTCGTCGGGTAGCTACGTGTATGTCAATGAGTCGACCGATTCCCTGTACTGGTTGTTCGGCGACCTGGATCATTTGTTCACCGTCGTGAAAATCGGCGCCAACTATTTCGGATTCTATGCCGGCCTGATCAAAAGCTACTATCCCGCAGACACAACCCGATTGCTGGACCCCGTGCCCGCAGGCAATCACGTGACGGTGTCGGTGAATGACGCATCTCCCTTCGAGCCCGATCAACACCTCATGATTTTGGACACGGCAAACGTCCAACGCACAAAACTGGTCTCGCTGGATACGGAAAACCAGCCTCATACCGTAACGCTCGAGAATCTATAGACGCCCTTCCTGGCCGATTCGTTTCTCGGTACGGATCCACTCCCGCTCATTGTGGGGCGTCATTCGAACACGGCGATTTACGCCCTCAACCATTCGCAGGGGTACAGCGGCCCAACCTCCCAACAGGGATTGTTGACACCCGCGCATGGCGGCGACTGGGACAGTTATACGTCCCCCAATTCAAGAACGGGAAAAGCCGTCCTGTTCCCGATGTTCGCGGGCCACAACCAATCAGCGACCGGTGAACTCCGCGGCGAATTGATTGACGTGTTCGCGATGGGCGGCGAAGGACTCGACAGCGAAGATATCGTGGAAGTCGGCCAAGTCCAATACCGGGCCTTCAATTTGGCCTCGCTCGGTTGGGTCGCGGTGAGGCTGCAATGAACCATTCGGGCACCATCCTGATCATTGCGACCCAGTCGGGGCGAATCCGGCCGCAACCCAAACGCGGCCAAGTTCGATTCCCAGCCATCCGGATTCACGGGGCGCTCGATGCCCATACTCGGTGAGCGCCTAGACATCCACACCCGCGAAGGTGACATCAAGCCACAGTTCCGCGCCTCCACGTCGATTCTTCCGGCCCATCACTTTCGGTTGCAGGTGGAAGGCGCGCATGACGATTCGAATCAATCCCGACGTGCCGTTCGGCTTGCGTCTCGTTGGCGTGTCGCACAACAGGCCTCTTTACGGTCGCCGGTGCACTACACGATCCAAACCTCGAGCACCAGGAACCTGGATCGCGTTTGGCGGATCAACGAGCGACGCATCTCGAAAACCTGTGGCCGCTGGATGCTTGCCGGTTCCATGAAACGACAGGTGCCGATAGCGATGCGCGTACTCGTAAAGCGACGTATTCGTGCCGCGCTCTTGATCCAAGTCGCACAGGATTCCGTTGATGTGCTCCGTGCCCGTTGGGTGATCGGATGGGGCACCCGACAACGAGGCTCGCATCGATGGCGTGTTGCCAACCGAACCAAACGACCCTTGGACCTTCACATGGGTATCGGGGCCGAAATGGCCTTGCGCCTCGCGGCGGACTTCCGGGTCGGCCTGGCTCGATCAGCCACCGCAACAACCAAGCAAGTCGTCTATGAAGTCGTGATTTCCGAAACCCACGAAATCGACATTTCTGCCGACACCTGACACGCATTTGCTTTAGGTAGATATGGAAAGGGCGCGTTTCGACGATGTCCTAATTCGTTTCAAAGCAGGGCGGTGCGGAACGGACGTCACCCTGTTGGTTGCTGCATCGGACCAACCGGAGTGGCGTCCCTTCCCCGCCAAACATCCACGGAGGGGGCCACATGCCGCTAGGGGTCATCACGCGTTCCGGCCGGATCCTGACCGCCAAGCTGTTGAGGGGTGAGCCGGTCGAAGGCATCACCCATTGTGCCATCGGGGATGGCAACGCGACGTTTTCGGATCCGCTTCATCCACCCGCGCCGAGCGTTGAGCAAACCGGTCTGATTCACGAGTGCGCCCGCAAGCGGTTTTACAAGCGGTCTTTTCTCGAGGAACACCAAGACGGTGCCTTGCTGGTCAACGGAACCCGCTACATCGAGACGCCGACCGAGACCCGAACCATCGGCGTGTTTTTCCGGTTCGAGGAAGCCGAAGCCAACGGGATCACGATCAAGGAATACGGGTTTTTCGGTGGAGACGTGGCCTACGTCGCGGACAACCAAACGGATTTCGCGGTGGACGGCCGCTATCACGAAATCACGAACCCAACTGGCCAGGTCCTTCAATGGGGCTACCTCTACGAGGTCAAGAACATTCCCGACTTCAACAAAACCAATGATACCCGCGTCGAATTCGTCGGCGTGTTCCGGTACTGATCGGAGGCTTCCTTGTCCATTTCCCGTGACACGTTCGACCCGCATAAGAACTACAAGCGCATTTCCTTCCACCAGGACCGCGACCTGTTGGACAGCGAACTGAACGAGCAACAGCACATCGCCATCCATGAGCGCACCAAGTTGTTCGATGCTGTGTTCCATGAGGGCTCGATTCTCAGCGGCTTCGAAGTCGTGAGGGCCGACCACATCTTGACCGTCGGCCCAGGCGTGACCTACATCGAAGGCCACATCGAACAGGTTCCAGGTGCCGTGCTGACCTTCGATCCTGCCAAGGACGATGGCGCCGATTACGTCTTCGTCGAGCTCCTCAAATACAACGTCGACCGCAACACCGACGCGACCCTCATCAACCCGGCCACGGGCGAGCCGACCGCCGAACGCGAACGCTGGGTGCTGCAGTTGACCCATGAGGACACGACGGCTGCACCGTTGCCGAACAACGTTACAGGCCGACGCGTGCTGCCCATTTACAAGTTCGACCGCGCCGACGGATCGGTCACGCCGATCGTCAAGTTCAAGAACAAGTTGGTGCTGGATGATTTGGTCGGCACCTTGCCCGGTGAACGTATTCGGGTTTCCTCGATTTCGGAAGCGCAGCTCTCGTTTCGAGCTGCCGAGGGCATGAACTCCTTGCTTGACAACATGGCCGAACGGACCCACGACCAAGCTGGTTCCTATCTGGTGAGCGGTTTTGATTCGGTCGTCGGTGATCCCGAGGACGACCACGTCACGGTCACCACGAACGCCGGCCGAGCCTACATTCGTGGGTTCCGCCTGCAACGCGACCTGCCCACCAGCACCTTGGTTCCCGTGTCCAAGGCGACCAAGCACGTTCGCGGCGAGCAAAAGACTTTTGTCGCCGATCGTCGTCGGTACCCGGTCAATAGCACCCCCCTCAAAGCATCCACGCAGGTGGAGGCGATCGTCGAAACCACCCAGAATGTGACGCGCGGAAGCGTGGCTGGCGGCGAAGATCTCCTTTCGCCGAATCCCGTCGTGACGATTCTCGAAGTCAGCCAAGGCGCGACGACCTTTCAACCTGGGGTGGACTGGAACCAATCGGGGAATGTGGTCGATTGGACCGGTACCGGTGATGAACCAGGTATCGGCACGACCTACACGGTTCGGTGGACCTACACCCGTCAGATGGAACGGGGGGTCGACTACACCGATGGAGGATGGTTCGGAGGGTCCGGCGGTCATCCATCGACAGGGGATTACCATTATCTCGTGACCGCGGTCGATGCCCAGGGCGAATCCGGTTTTGATGCGGCGAACGTGGTGACGCGAACCGTCGCCGAAGGGGGCATCAACGAACTATTCTGGCTGCCCGTTTCGGGTGCGACCGGTTATCGGGTCTATCGCGGTACCGGTGACATCGCGGTCAACCAGTTCGGTTTGCTGATCGAATTGCCAGCCAATGCCACCCAATACATCGACGACGGTGTCGATGTGGGCCCGGGCACGCCGCCGTTGAGTGTAGGGACGTCACCTTTGATCATGTCACAGGTGGCACTCCATCGCGGCAACACCAACATCATCAACTTCGGCCGAACCGACCACGGACAGCAACCCGTTCCCGGATCCAATTGCAGTATCGATTATGACTACTACCTTGGACGGATCGACGTGATGTACGCGACCGCCTCCGAGATCAAGCGCCTGGAAGGCCCGCCGTCCGACCATCCCAAGATGCCGGTCTTGCCCGATGGGACCCTTGGTTTGTCGGCGATCCACTGCCCACCCAATTCGATCTCGATGACCGCCAGGAACTTCGGTCTTCGACGGATCACGATGGACCAAATTCACGACCTGATCCGCGACGTCGAACGGCTCAAGTACAACGACGCCCAGAGCCAAATGAACGCGGATCTTTCGCACCGAGAAGGTGGGATTAAAAAGGGCATCTACAGCGACGACTTTTCGAGCGAGTCCCAGAGCGATGTCCATCATCCCGAATGGTCGGCGCGGGTGGACACCGTCGGTCGCTTCGTCGCACCCAACCGAACCGCGACATCTCATGCCTTGCAGGTGGATCATTCCCGGTCAAACGTGCAAGTCATTGGCTCACTGGCGCTGTTGCCTGGAGAGGAAACGGTTCTGGTCCAACAGCCTGATTGGAGCGAGGCGAGGAACATCAACCCGTACGCGGTGTTTGACCCGCCGCCGCCCAGTTTCATGGTCTCGCCGAACATTGGGCGAAGGGGGGTTACCGGGGTCACGGTCACCTCGAATCATTTCCCTCCGAATGAGCCAATCACCGTCCGGTGCGCGGGTGTGGTGGTCGCTGACGGCATTCTCCCGGATTCGGCAGGCCGTATGACAGCCACGTTCATCATTCCCCCAGAGACGCAATTAGGAAACCAACGGGTCTCGGCTTCCAATGGTTCCCAGGGGGCGAGCGCGCCTTTGGAGATCAACAACCCATTGGATATCGCCCGTGTGGATCGAGTTGTGACCGAACCCGAAACCGAGGACACCCGCATCGTCAGGCGTTCGGTTCGAGACCGCGTGTGGCGATCCCGATTCCAAACGGCCAAGCGCGATCCGTTGGCGCAGACCTTCAGTTTCCCAGTCAACCGCATCGTAACCGCTGTCGGCGTATGGTTCGCGGCCAAAGATCCGTCGATCCCGGTCACTGTCCAGATTCGTGGCGTGACCACAGGGCTTCCAAATGACCAAGTCTTGGCGGAACAGGTGATGGCGCCGGCGGAAATCACCACCGGATCGGAAACCAAAGTGACCTTTGATGAGCCGTTCTATGCCGAAGCGAACACGTCGTATGCCGTGGTGTTGTTGACCAACAGTAGCGAGTACCAGGTTCAGGTGGCGACGCTCGGCCAAATGTCCCAGGTCGGGAACCGCGGTATCATCACAAGCCAGGCGTATCCCGCTGGTGTATTGCTGGAATCAAGTAATGCCGAGACCTGGACGCCGTTGAACGGGTCCGACCTTCGCTGCAACATCTATGGCAGAACTTTCCAACCCAATGGTGAAATCCGGTTTCAACCTGTCACGGGTGTGATCGTAACCCAGTTGAACGTCGACGAATTCAGTCACCTTCCCGAGGGGACTTTCATCACTTGGGAGTATTCGACAGATGGCGGCCAGGTGTGGGACGCGCTCGTTCCTGCCGAGGAAGAGCAATTACCAAATATCACCAACCAGGTCCTGGTGCGCGCCAGATTCGTGCGTACTGAGCCCTTGGAACACGAAAGCCCCGCACTTGTAATAGGTGACGTAGCATTGATCGGGTACTTCAATGACGATTCTGGCGTCTACATCACACGGGAACATACCGTGACTCAAGGCATTGCGTCCAATCGGATCTACGCTGAGATGGATGTTCCCAGTGGTACGGCCGTGAACTGGTTCGCAAGCAACAACGGAGAGTCTTGGGAGCCGATGTCTTTGGAAGCAACCAATCCAATCGACACAATTTGGACCGAGTATTCCTATGAGTTGACGTTTGCCGATCCGAACGGTACCCGTATCCGCTTTAAAGCTGAGATGACAGGCACGAATATGGTCAGCCCGAGAATACATCGATTCGGCGCAACACTGAGCTAACGGAAGAATAAGGGTCAGTCAATGATTTTTCGAAAACAATGAAAAACGCTTGGTGCTGAATGCTCTTACCTGTCGAGCTTTCTGTTGGAGTTCGACAGGTATCCCTCAAGAGGAAAGAGAGGTCTTGTCTTTTAAGACATTTAATTCCAATTCTATAGAAGTAATTTGTTTTAAAAAAATGAGCTCGATATTTCACTTCATTTTGATCGTGGAGGAAAAACGCCGAAAAACTGGACACTTAGCAGTGTGATAATTGTCACAATTTACCAGAGAGTCAGGCTGAAAATATGAAGAATCGCGCAATATATCAATGTAGGCAACTGTGAAAAGATGAGGCAGCAATCAAGCTGAGGAAATAAGGCCCCGCGCTTTTTCTTGAAAGGGGCATTCAGCATGGACTGACAGGGAAAACCTTCTCTACAAAGTGTGAAGTATAAGAGCATGATGGGCTTGGTTGGCAGTACGCCTTTGTGACAAAACCCATATTTTCCATGAAAGGGCAACCAAAAAGGCAGTATGAGCACCAATCAAGTCGGAAAGCCGATGTCCCTACAAAATTCGATGCTGATTCTTGCCCTTGAAGATGATCGCCTGTATGCGCCATCGAATGTTGCGAAATTAGGTATTGACCAGAAAGCGAACAAAGATCTTTACGACGCCGCTAGAAAATCATTAGGCGAATGGTCTAGGTACCACAACATCAGAAAAACATTCGATAACAGGGATGAAGTAGGTCGGCAAGAGGGGCGTTTTCCCCAGTGGCTTGGAAAAACCTGGAAAAACCATTTAACTGTCGAGCAACAAGAAAAAGCAAGTGGGGTAATCGCCTTAGCACAAAAAATAGCCCAATCCAGAGATCCCCTTCTTTGGTATCCAGTTGCATTAACGGTCCTAGAAGGTACTAGCACGTCCGCTGCTCTTTTCAATGCGGGGAATTCTTCACCTTTTACTGATTCAAGTGAAGATAGTTCAGAAGCAGGGCGAGGTCTGAACCCGGCGAATGATTCAAGCGCTAGTTCGATCTCTCCCCATCGTTCAGAATCCTTTGATGATCCAATAAAGGATTATTCTGTTTTTTTATTATTTCTAAAGCGATTGGTTTCATTTAAGTCACGCCTAGGGTTGATGACAGTTTTAACTCTTGCATTAGCTTCTTCACTCATTCTTCAGAAGAAACCCAACAATGACTCAGTTGCGGATTACGGAAAGCTATTGAGAAAAAGTCACTTCCTGAAGATTTTTCAAATCAAAATTTGTACCCTGGCATTCAGCTTTATAAGTCCGCTCCAAGTGATCAATTCATTGTTTCAGTTGATTAATCTCTAAGGCTCGTCGTCTACCGGTGGCGGAGGCTTGTCAGGTCCTCCGAAAGATAGTTCTACTATATCAGGTATGCCGTCATTGATTGGGAAATCAAGTGAGCTGGAGTTGAATTCTATAGTATCTATCTCGTGTTGGCGTGGGAAAATGTTCGAATTTGAAATATTTTCGCTATAGGCTGGCTTTGGATTTTGTAAGCCAAGAGGACTGAAGCTACCTATTTCCAAGTCGGTTCTCCTTAATCAATGACACTTCCAGGAAGTGACCGTTTCCAATAGTTTTAGTATGCGATAATCTTTTCTTTTTTTGCCCCAGCTTGAGACATCGTTAATCATCGAATTGTATTCAGGCAGCGTCGTCTTCTTCCCGCAACGATAGGCAAAGATCCAATTGATCGTATTGTAATAAGACAGATCTTCGTAGCCGGCATCGCGGATTTTTTTCTCTGCCTCGGTTGTCTGCTCTATTCCCAACTTGACTTCACCCAGCATAAGGTGAATCAAGGCGATGTTATTTAATTGAGTAATAGCCTGACGGGTTTCACCCGCTTGATAGTATAGCTGTCTGCTCTTTTCATATTTTTTTATTGCAAGTTCAAGCTCTTTCTTTTGCCAATGAAGGTGACCTTCTAATTCATAAAAGTAGCCTAGGTGCCGAGGTTGCTTTCCCAGCTCTTTTCTCTTGATAACATGAAAGTCATAATATTCTCGCGCAACAAAAAGGTTTCTTTCTGCATCTGAGGTTTGGTTTAAATCTAGGTAAAGAGAAGCTACAGAGCATGTTAAAACAAACAAATTCCCAAAGCTGCTCTTCTCTTTGTATAGCTGTGTTGCTGATTGGAAGTCATCTAATGCTGCATCAAATTCTCCTCTAATTGCGTGTAGCTTTGCAGATAAAAAGGAGCTGTGCGCATTCAAGATGTTTGTTGGACGGTCTTCTAATTGTTTTTTGACAAATCTATTAATACTCTCGGCTTGATCAAGGTCATCATCCTGCCAATACGCCCATGCTAAATAAAAAATACTTTTTAAATCATTTTGTGTAATTGAGAGGGTTTCAAAGTATTCCATTCCAGCATTGGCGCCATGAGTCAAAAGGATATCCACCCCTATTTCGTAAATTGTTTTATTTTCCCGTTTACTTAAATCGGCAAAGTATCTAACAGCTTCGCTTTCTCTTTCTGAGCGGAGAATCACCAAACCCTCTATGAGGGATGAGTCGTAGGGTTTGCTCGTCTCATTTTCGACATTTTTTTGATTTTCATCACTGGAGAAGCTGATTAGAAAGGGCTGATTAAGGTCGGCCAGAAATAGAATCAAGATGTAAAACACGACATTCTCCTAGTGAGTTAACATTATAATTTCAAACAACTTAGCCTAGTTGGCAAGATATTCGAGGTGATGACCAGAAATTCTCTGGCCAGAAACTGGGATTATACACCTGTGGTTATTTACTTGTCGACAAGATTTTTTCTCTTGAGTCGCATTCTTGCGGAGTTTAATTTGGATCCGACAGAAGCCATCCAGAGCTTTCTTTGCTGTTCGAATTGATTAGTGAGATAGGTTCGATTTTAGGGAGAAACCAAGAAATGATGTTTCTTTCTGAACAGCATCAAAACCTATTTGATAGGATGTTTTTTTTCGGAAAATACATGGGAGGCCTAATATGGCCAATGTAAAAGATTGGTTTATATCGTTGTTTGGCTTGAAAAGCTCTAAATGCCATTATCCAAACCAACAGCTTGGTATAACTCTATTTGGAGCTACTCACTGCGGACAAGCCCGCCTCAATAATGAGGATGCCTATTACATGTTGCCTAAAATTGGAATCTTTGCAGTTGCTGATGGTCTTGGTGGCCCGGCCAATGGTGAGATTGCAAGCAATCTGGCGGTTAGACGATTTCATCACTCTACTGAAGAGGCGAGTGGTGTCGGAGGCTGGTTTTGGCCAAAAAACCGAGAGGTTGGTGGCTTTGACATTGAAACCAAAATGATTCCAGCCATACTCCACTACGCAATAAAGTCAGCTCAAAATTTTCTGCTCCAAGCTATCCAAAACGATCCCATCCTTCAAGGTATGGGCACAACCTTCACGGCCGCGATCATATCAGATAGAACGCTGTATATAGCTCATGTCGGTGACTCGCGCGCGTACTTGCTTCGTCGAAATCTCCTTATGCAATTGACAGACGACCACAGTTACGCTCGTTGGCTCGTTCGCACCGGGCAAATCACTTCTGAACAGGCGAAAACTCACCCAGGTCGAAATCAACTGCTTCAGTCACTCGGTGGTGAAGCGATCTCGATTGCTCACAACCAAAAACCCTTGGAGCCCGGTGATCGAGTCCTCATGTGCACGGACGGAATTTACAACATGATTGATGAGGTACGACTGCGAGACATCCTTGCCCAAAAGGGCATCGGCCCGCGCCAGGTCACCGATCAACTCATCCATGAGGCCAACGCCAATGGCGGCCGTGACAACATGACCGCCATTGTCGTTCACGTGGATGAAATCTCAGAATTCGACCATAAATGAAATCGCGTCAGTTTCCCTCCCGTCATCCTGGCGTGGGAGCCAAGCGGTCCGGCGATATTTCACCTAGGAATGGAAGAACCCCGCTTCAAGACAACCATCAGAACTCCAAACCATCCACCATCGCAAGCCAAGGGTGAGGTCACGCCATGCAACCCGAGCCAGTTCAACATTGTCAGGTCGCATCGTCGTGGCTTCACCCGTGGTTGGTTGACGGTGGTCAACTCGAAAGGGCACAACATGACCGAAGTCTTCAGCAAAGATGAAATCACCTTAATCCAAAACCATAAAGATTGGAGCAAGGAAAAAATCCTGGCAAGTGAGGGGGTCTTTTTCTTCAAAGACATCGTCAAACCATTGGGTCTTTCCCCGGCCAAAGTGAAACACCGGGCGAAGGCGATCAAAGCCCGCGGTGGAAACGCTTGGGAAGAAATGGGCCTCCGCTTGATCTGGAACCATTGGGTTGTTCGCATGACGGTGTTCTCGTCTTATTATCGCGAACATCTCATTTCCAAGGTGCGGAGGGTCGACCCTACTTGGGATGGCAACGACTTGCTGAAGCAAAAGGGCCTGTTTCAATTGAGCGACGTGTGTAGTCGTGTTCCCTTCACCAGCCATCAGTTGAGATATCAAGCCAAAACCACGCAGGATGCGCGGAACGAGATCGGGGTATTCAAGGATCCTGAACTCAACACGTATCTTGTCGACATGGAAATCTTCGCTCCCTGGATCATCAAATTGTGGCAGTCCACGGAATAAATCCAAATTCCAGCCAACCGAAAAACCGGGCTCGCAGGCTAGAGGCGAGATCGCGCCGAGAAACACCACATCTCCATGCCGTGAAATCAGGAATCTCGGCGCGGTTTCACCTGTAGCCCACCGAACCCATGACCTCGATATATGGAGTTCACATGGAGAACATTTTTCATCGAGACGAAATGACCCAAATCGTTCACCCCAAGGACTGGACACCCGAACAGATTCTCGATCACGATGGCATCTTTTACCTGAAGGATGTCGTCGAGCCTTTGAACATTTGCACCAAAAAAGTGAGAAAGCGGGCACGAAAAATCATCGAGGATGACATCGACCCGTGGGAAGAAATCGGTGTGCGGATTCTATGGAATTACTGGGTGGTGCGCATGTCCGTGTTCTCGCGTTGCTACAGCGCCTTCACCCCAGCCCGGGTCTCCACGATCAAGGCCTCCTGGGACGCGAACACCATGCTGCATCAGCGAGGCTTGTATTACCTGACCGACGTCTGCAAGAAAATTCCGTTTACGGCCCACCAGTTGCGCTACCAGGTCAAACAGCGAGATCGACCGCGGGATGAGATCGGCGTGTATCGCGATGATGAGATGGGCGCCTATCTCGTGGACATGGAACTATTCGCGAAGTGGCTGAAGGAAATCTGGAAAGGCCGGTGGGTGGCGTAACCACCCAAAAGTTCTCTCAGTGCTCAGTATCTCCGTTTCAAAAACTCCCAACCCAATCCGCTCATGAACGTCAATCGGTCCTACAACCTGCCGAATGGCGTTTGTGCCAACAAAAACTCCCACCCGCATCATGAGGCGGCATCAACACCGCCTGGTAGTGCGGCGCCAACAGACATTACAAGCAACTTGTTCGTGTCGGGTGACCTTGCCCTAGGAAGCTCACCCGGCACCTTTTTTATGGCTTTTTCCTCTGAAAAAAGCGCTGAAGGGAGCCTCTTTTTGCCGCCTACAGATGTAACGCGCCCGGTTTTCCGGCCCTTGCGATGCCCTTGAATTGAAGCTTCAAGGGCCCTGACCTCCACAATACCCGCGTGCCAACCCCTCGCGGATTACACCCCCTGGGAGATCCACGTTCCAGCGAGGGATCGAACAGACCGCCAACGTGTATCGGCCGGTTCGATCGAAGTATGCCTTGGCGCACCTGAACCATGACCTCTTCGTCAACGATCTTGAAATACGGACCTTAACTCCTTCATTCATCGAATTGATTTTTATCTGGAGTTGGACATCATGTCTTTCTATTCCTCATTTCGAGGTCAGTGCTCTCGGCGTGCATATCGCTTGACGCTGGCCTACGTCATTGCTGGGCTTTTCTTTCTAACAAACACACCGGTTTTCGCCTCTGACGCGGATGCCGACGACTCGAACTGCCGTAATCCTGCCCTGACCGAACCCCAAAATGGCGTTGCCTCCCTTTCTTCGGACTCCGATCGTCTGGGCCTCAGTACCTCAGCGCCCTTCACCTCCGTCAACGAGTTTACCGGCAAGCTCAACATCGCGCTCGATCCCATCGGCGTTCCGGGCATGTTCCTGCAGCCCATCTACAAGTCGCCGCAGGAGAAGTATTGCGACGACGAAAGCGGCTTCCGTCTGTGCCCCATGAACGAGGCGCCCACCGGCCAGGGCTTGGGCTTCGGGTGGAGCTTCAACTTTGGTTACATCCTGGCCCGTAACGCCGTGTTCGGAAACGGAACCGGTCCAGCCTCCGCCGATTGGGAACGCGTCCGTTTCGTCGATACCGCCGGCAACGTCACGGTGTTCGGCCGCGACAACCTGTTTCAGGCCGATCCTGAAAACGGAGGGCCCGAAGACGTTTGCGATTTCGACGGCTGCATGCCCCTCCATGCCGACATCCATTTCGTCGACGACCAATTGCGCCGCATCACGCGAGCGCGAACGCTGGACGGAACTTCCCTGGAAGGGTTTTCCCAGAACAGTTACTACCTGCTCGACCCCAACGGCCAGCGCACCGAGTTCCACGCCGTTCAGCGTGTCACCCAGTGGAACAACGCGACCGCGGTCAAGTTCTTCCCCGTGGAAATCCGCCTCCCGAATCAGCGCACGATCTCCATTTCATATGTTGGTGGGCGTGATCCCGACGGGACCTTGCCCGATTCGGCGCTGGTCGACCGCGTCACCGACTCCTTTGGTCGGGCCTTGCAGTTTCACTATGAGGGCGACCGACTGATTCGGGTCACACTCGAATCCGCCCAGGGCGCCAAACTTCTGAAGTCGTTTGCGTATCGGTCCATTCACCTCGGAAACCAGACCTTCACGGTCCTTCACAAGGTCACCACGCCCGAAGGCTACGAGACCACTTTCACGACCGAGCACATCGGCGAGCGCTTTCCCTATATCACCGCGATGGCCCTGCCCACCGGTGGCACGGTCCAGTACGACTACGCCTCCCAGGCCTTCCAACACCTGGAGGTGGACACCAGTGATTGCCGCGCCCCGCGCGATGACGGCTGCGAGGTCTACCACACCGTTTCACGCCCATACGTGCGTCTGAGCGAGATGATCTTTGCCGGTGGTCGCTATACCTTCGACTACCGCCAGTGGACGGCCAACGAGGAACGCACCAACCCGCAACAGGAAGGCCGGATCGATGTCACGGTCACGGAACACAATGGCGACCAGACCTATCGGCGGGTGACCAGTTACGTCAACACGCCCATCTTCGAAACCTACTTCCAGACGTGGGACCAGGCCCATGTGGTCGGCCGTCCGCGCGAACGCACCGTCACCTTCGGCGATTCCAGTTATCGGGAGGCCTGGACCTACACGCCGCCACTCACCATCGGCGATCATGCCGGCGGCGACCTGATCCAGGTTCATGCCCTGCGGCAGCACAGCCAGTTGGAGGATGGCGTTTGGATCGACACCAACTATCACTACAGTTGGTTTGACGAAAACGGTCTGAACGGTCCGAATTTCGACCAGCATTTCCTGCAGCCGACGGCCGTCACGCGCAAAGCACGCAACGGGTCTCACCTGTTGCGCCGGGAGTTTGACTACACGCATCGGGTGGTTCGGGAGATCGGCGAACACGACCACGTCTTCGACGCGCCCTACGTGCTCGGCCTCGTTACAGAGGAGCGGGAGACCTTCCAACGAAGCGCGGTCACGGAAACGATCGGCCGCACCACCTACAGATACCAAGACGCGGCCTTTCCCTTCGTTACGGAGGTTCGGCGCTGGCGCCATGCGACCGAATCCGAGCGCGACACCTTCACCTATTATCAGACCGGCGCGAACCGCGGATTGCCGTTCCAGGAAACCCGTGGTGAAAGCGGAGCCCCGACCCGCTTCCACGACTACGTCTTTGGTGTGCCGACACGCATCGATCACCCCGAAGGTGTGGACACCACCCGGACCCTCAACCCCGACGGCTCGGTGGCCACCGAAACCGTCGACGGCGTCACCACGACCTACCATTACGACGATGACGGCCGCGTCGAGCTGGTCCAGCGGCCGGACACCGCCGACCTAGTGACCGAATACGCTCGGCCAGGGGCTACAGCGCCTTACATCACGAGCTATTACCGACTTCAGGCGCCGGAGCACGAACGATCGGGGACGGCGTTTCCAATGGTGACCCGGACCAAGTCGGGCTACACCATCCCGGTCCTGTTCCGGCAGTTCGACGTGTGGGGTCGGGAAACCCGCGAAAGCATTGCCACGCTCGATCGAATCACCTTTGAACGCGGCACCACCTACACGCCGTTGGGCCTAGTGGCGCACAAGACCAGTGGTCTTGGCGGGCAATGGTCCTACGAGTACGACGCCTTCGGTCGGCCGACCCGCATCTATTTCACTTGGACCGAAGCGAACCGCATCCTGCAGGACACCCAGTTCGGATATCGCCGCACCGCCGATGGCGGCGCAGTCCTATCCCAACGTGTGTCGGCCTACGACACAGACAGCACCTTGGAACGGGTTCGGGAAACCGATTTCCTGGGTCGGATCACCATGGCGGGCACCAATGGATCAAGCACGTTTTTTCAGTACGCCGCACATCCAAAGGGTCTAAAGACCACGGTTCTTCCCCTCGGAGATAACGCGCTGGCCCGCACGACCGTTCGCACCTGGCTGGGTCAGGTGCTCGAGGAAACCCATCCCGAAATCAGTGAGCCGGTTCGATACGCCTATGACAATCGCGGGCTCTTGGCGCGCCGGTATCAAGGCGACGAGGCGAACCCCACTGCCGCCACCAGATACGTTTACGACGGCCTGGGTCGTGTGCGAGAGACATATGGTCGCCTTCTAAACGAACCCAACGAATCCTTGCTGTCGACCTTCGCCTACGATGCCCGCAACCGCCTGACCGAAGCGGTTCAGGTGTCCGACAGCGGGTTACCGGTCACCTACACCTACAAGTCATTCGACGGCGCTAATCGGCTTATGGGCATGACGATCACCTTGCCGCAGTTGGATGGCTCTAGCCTGGAAAACGGAGGCTTCTCAGTTGAAGCGCTTTCGGGAACTCGCGCTTACGAAATCGATGTGGCATTCGACGAGATCGGCCGGGAACGGTGGTTCCAGCATCCCCATGGAGCCTTCGAGTCCTACACCTACGACTATTTCGATTCGCCACGAGGCGTGTTCTATGGGTTCGGTCCCAACCATCCCGAAGGTCCCGATTTCGAACATCTGATCGATCACGGCCAATACAATCCTTACAACGGCCAACTGTTGGCGGCAATTTGGGATCTGGGTGATTGCCAGTCGGAGAGCTGCGCGCCGGCACTCGCGCGGATGGCGGAGCCGGTCACGGCCGAGGAGCGAAGCAGGCCCCAGCTCGCCGAGGACCAGTTGATCGATGAAGGCGCGCTTGAAGGTGCTTCCGCGGAAGCCATGGGGACGGGTCCCTCGCTGTTCAACTACTGGTGGCCGGACACCCTGGGTCGCTCGGCGACCTGCGAGCTTCGCGGAAGCATGGGGCACTTGTACCGACGTGTCTTCACCACCTACAACGAGTGGGGCTTCATGGCGTCCTACACCCGGAACGACCGGTTGTTCCCTTCCGCGACGGAGGTTCGTCACGGCTACACCGAGCTGGGCCAATTGCAGTCGTTCGCCGTCGGGAACGCGTCGATCACCTACGGCTACGACCTAGTCGGGAACCTCACCAACCGAACCGCGCTGAGCTATCACACCGGGAATGCGACGTTGGCCGTGGGTGCCCATGCAGCCACTTACAGCCAGGGGAATCCGTTTCACCGAGACGGTGGTTACACCTACGACGTGCAAGGCCGGTTGACGGACACACGGAACCATCAGGTCCAGTACAACCGAGCCGGCCAGGTTTCCCGGATCACGGCAAGTCGGCGCGTCAACGGGAACCGTTTGGGATCGGGTGAGCAATTCTTCCTGTATGACGCCTTCGGCCAACGCGTTGCCGCCGTCCGCGAGGATACCGGAACGGTAACGTACTCGATCCGCCACGCAGACGGCCGGATCATCACCGAGGAAGACTTCGCCATTGGAACCGCCGACACCTTGGAGCAGCGGCGCCAGTACATCACCTTGCAAGGCAAGGCCATCTATCTCGAAAAGGAAGACTTCGAAAACGGCCAGCCCGTGAACAAGGAAAAGACCCACTTTTTCCGCGATCGGTTGGGCAACCCGGTCGTGACCTGGGATGGAGAAACCAACGAAGCCACGACCTCTGCCTACGAACCCTACGGGCAGCCGTTCATCGCCGAAGCCCGCCACAAGGGCGCACACGGCTTCACGGGCCACGAGGAAGACCCGAACGGGCTGATCTACATGAAAGCCCGGTTCTACGACCCAGTGGCCGGTTGCTTCACCCAACCGGATCCGGGCCGTGATTTCAATCCGTACCAGCCAAACAGCTACAACCTGTACGCCTACACCCACCAAAACCCGGTGAACGCGGTGGACCCGGACGGCCAAGCCCTGGAAACCGTGTGGGACGTGGCCAACATCGGGATAGGGGTGGCCTCGTTCGTCCACAATGCCCGCGAAGGCAACTGGCTCGATGCCACGATCGATGCCGGCGGTGTGGTGGTCGACACCTTGGCGGCCGCGGTTCCGGTAGTGCCTGGCGGCGCGGGGACGGCGATCAAGGTGTCGCGGGCCGGAAAGATGGTGGTCAATGCCGCGACGAAGTCCGACAAGGCAAATGACCTTCGCAAAGCGGCCAATACATTGGATAATGCGGGGGATACTGCAAAAGCCCTAGACAAGGTTGATGACGCGGCGGACGCTGGTAGGAAAGCCGACACACTCAAGCCCGGTCCTTATACCAAAGAGTCAATCCCAGGCCACAACGGCCGCCCCACAACTTCTGAACAAAAACAAGTGAATGAGTTGATGAAGAAGAATGGTTGTCATACATGTGGCTCAAAGGACCCTGGAACAAAATCAGGCAATGCTGTTGTGGACCACCAGCCTGCTAAAGCACTTGGAAAAACAAAAAAATTCTTGCCGCACTGTATTGATTGTGCACGAAGGCAGGGTGGACAGGTTCTCCAAGAGCTTCGTAGACGACAACAGATTCAACAGTAAAGGAGAATGCGGTGATAGCATTGGATCTACCCCATCCGATTATTTTTTTGTATGACGCCGATAATGGCCAAATGGAGATTCCAGAGTATGTTGACGGAAAAACGATTGCCTCCAACAGGACGTGTGTATCCGTGGGTACTCAGGCAAGTGTAGATGGTCCTGTCACATTGAGGCTTGTCAAAAAGGCACCAAAGGAAATAGTGGAGTCGTTCATCCAAATCTTTGAAGGCGTTATCGACTCTCCCAAGAAGACGCTATCTATTTTCACCAGCGAAGGCGCAAGCGCACTTGAGATCAATGTAAGAACCAACCACCCAAACATCATCGTTTGGGTTGATAACATTGATGTTCCCGGCAGTGTTTGCATAGAAGCGAATTGATACAGCCCTCTTGACCTTGGCAACACAAAAAGGCATAAGGCTCTTAGCCCTATGCCTTTAAAAGAGAAACGGCTTGTAAGGGAGAAACGTTCGAGTTTACAAGCTCTTGAGCTCTGAATCCGCGCGAAAAATTCCAAGCTCGTTGAGAAACGCCTTCTCTACTTTCTTCGCCCATTTTCGATAGGGCTCTGGGTCAAAGTCGCGTTGAACGTACAAATCGGTGACATTGCCAACGTGGTTCAAGAACATTTTCAGAATCGGCCGGGGCATGCAAATCGGTTCCAATTCCGCGAAGGACGCGAACGTTCTCCGAAGCGCGTGAGGATGCACTTTGAATCCGACCCTGTTGGAAACGAGCGCATTGAAGCAACCATTTCGATTGACCGGCTGATAACCCTTTCTCTTTTTGTAGTACGGGCTCAAAAAAACAAAGGGGTTTTCCATGTCCTCACGATTTTCGTATCGTTCCTCGAGGATTTTGCGAATGAAGGGGCCAAACGGAACTTTGTGTTCTCGGCCGTTTTTGACCAACTCGCCCGGGAAGGTAATCGTCCCGTGGTCGAAGGAGACGAATTCCCATCGTAGGTTACAGGTCTCGCCATCTCGGAATCCCAGAAACAGGCTCACCAAAAACCGATCCGCATTGGTGGCTTGGCTTTTGGTGCCGTTGGTCCGTATGTCGAGAAGGGCATCGATCAGTTGACCCAAATTCTTCCTTCGGATGACCGTTCGCTTCGGTTCCTTTTGATAGCCTTTTCCATTGTGGTCGAGGAGCTTGATGGGGTTTTGTGGGACCGGGCGTTGGTCCTCAACTTCGAAATGGAGCTTGGCCGTGTTCCAGACCGAGGAGAGCACATCCAGGGCTTTCTTGGTGGTTGCAGAACCGCGCTTGAGCATTTCCTTATGTTTGGTCCTGAGTACGGCGATGGTCAGCGATTCCAAGGTCCGGTCGAACCAGTCGCGAAAGTGGCCATCCAAAGCCTGTCGATACTTGTAGACCGTGTATGGCCTCAAGGTAGCGACATCGAAAAACCGCTCGATGGCCTCGCCAAGGGTCACCGGCATGGGTCCCTCAAGTTCGGATTCCTCAATGTTCAGGTCAGGAGTAATGCCCGCTTCCTTGGCCCGTTCCTTCTTGAGTTCAGTACGTGGGTCTTTCCCCTCATCACACCAGAGGGAGAGTTTTCTGGCCATTTTCCGAGCTTCCTCAAGGTCCCAATTCTCAAACTTGCCAATTGTAACCTTGGGAACTTTGCCGATCCGTTTTCGGCCAGGGGCGTGCCGAACCCGTTTTTCGAAAAAGAGAGTTTTGGTTCGGGCGCCGACCCGCAACTTGAGGCCTTCGACCTCGGTATCTCGAATGACGGTTTGCCCGGACTCCGGATTTTTGATCCGGCGCAGCAGCGATTTGGTGAACTTGACCTTCTGATTGGGGATGAGTTTAGCTTGAGGCATCGATTACACTCCATTGCGTCAGGTTTTCAGTGGTCCCACTTTGGCGACAACTGTGCGACAGGAGACATGTATACACCGTGGAACCACGAGTACAAAACCGCCTCCCCGTCGACCTTTACAATAGGTCAATGCCTTTATTTCAATGGCTTTATGCTAAACAAGTGCAAACCAGTGTAACCGAGAGCAAAGGCGAGCAGCTCAGTAGGTTGGCCCGCCGGGCCGACGCCTCGAAGCGACCCAAGCAACAGCAATCAATTGCGCCAAAGAGCGAAGCCGATCATTTCCCTCGCGACGCCAATCAAAAGCCGCAAAGTCCAAAGTCCCCGCATCGGGAGAGGGGCGTAAGGCCTGTAGATGGAGCAGCCTGCCTTACCGGCCCTGCTCCACCAATCGAAGCGACCTAGCATAGATCGAAATCGATCATTGAGAGATCGAGAGGGTCGACTTTTCTGCTTCGCTCTTTTACGACTCGATCTTTGGAAGCCTGGGCCGCTTCGAAATGTCGGGCCAGCGGCCATACCGGCCGTGCCCACCCTACCGGGCATGGCGATTCTCTCGATATTCGGGAACTCCGGGCAGGTTTGTTTCGAATGAACCGCGGAAAAGCCGGCACACCCACTCGATTTCGTACGGTGCCGACCACCCGGCCATCCGCCCACCCGATGCCCGAAACACCTGACCGTGGTGGCGCCCACCACGGCCAGACGTTCGCTCAGGTGAAGTTGGCCGGGCTGGGGTTTCTCTGGCCGTGCGTCTCGAGAAGCTGGTGGATTTGTTTGGCGACGATGTTGGCGTGAACCGGGTCGAACTGCTCCAGATTGGTCAAAATCCCCTTTTGGGCCTCCTCCAGGAAACTGGCCGAAGTCTTGTCGATGAAGGGCGTCATGGTGCGCAACAACACGCTCACCAAGTTGCGGTCGGTGCGCGTCTGCGCCGCTCGGTCGGCGAGCCGTACGAAGGCCTGCACCCATTGCCTCGAATCTGCCGCCAGAAGGGCCGGGTCGCGCTCGGCGGCGAAGGTCTTCACTTCCAACAAGGCCTCTTCGAGCTGCGCCACGCTCACCGCCTGATCCCCGTTGGCCACCATGATCCGACCGAGCATGATGCGGACGGCGTCTCTCGACGTTGCCTGGGCCAATTGGGAACCCATCCCCAAGGCCTCCTCCGCCGCCTGGTAGATGGATCTCAAGGTATCCGTCATTTCGGCCAGGTCCGGTCGTGCCTCGCGGTTCAACATTTCCTGCACCAGCGTCGCCGCCAGTCGCTCGTCCCCCAGGGAGGCCGCCGTCTTGGCCATCTCACCCAGGACCTGGGCCACCGGATTGGGAAACGCGTTGCCCGAAGACTTGTTTACGAATCGCTCGAACGAGGAAGGCCGCATCGACAGGTTGTCCATGGCCGTCCGCATCATGGCCGAGAGCTTTTGCTGGGCACCCTGTAACGGCGGCCGCGAAATGGTCAAGCGCGTCGCCGTTTCCTGCGCCCCGAGAAACGCTTCGAAGTTACCGAGCGCCTGGGCCTGGTCCAGGATGGTGTCCAGCAAGGGTTCCATGTGGGCGCCGTTCGCGGAGAAATGGCCGAAGTGGTCGCGTACCAAGGCGGTCGCGAATCGCTGCGTTTCCACTATGTTGTGGTTATCGACCGATCGTGCCAACTGACCCAGCAGCGGTCCCAGTCGCGCCGCGTTGCCATCTCCGCCGAAATTGGCCTGGATGAAGGCCCGCGTCTGAGCGATCGTCGCCGGATCGGTGCGATTGTGGACCAGATGGTTGACGTGCCCGCCCACCAGATCGATGAAACGCGTCAAGGTCGGGGCGTGGCCCCTGGCCATCAGCGATTCGAACACTTTGCTCATGGCCTCGGTGAACTGGAACCGAACACCACCGTTGCCCAAATCGATGGCGGGATCTCGGATGATCTTGTCGGCGGCCGCAAGCGCTGCCTGGGCATCGCCCTCGCGCGCGGCGGTCATGGCGATCTGGTTCTGCATCGCCAAGTTGTAGCGAGGATTGTCCTTGCACAGGTTCGGGTGCAAATCCCATCGCCAAGCCTGGTCCAATTTCTTGAGCTGGGTCGAGCCGCCACCGCGCTCTCCGATCAGCACGACCAGGTCGTTGAGCAGGCGACGATCGCCATCGTTGTCGCCTCCGGAAGTGACCAGGTACCTGTTCGCGCCCTGGATCATGCCACGGTCGTACGTCTTGTGTTCGCTCATCATGCGAACGGCGTCGCTCATGGTTTGGCGTGCCTCGCCAGGATTGCCCAGCTTGGGGGCTTCGGCCACCAACTCACGCATCAGGTTCCGCGCCCATTCGGGTTTCAGGTTGGACTGCGCATTGGCCAACTGACGCAACGCGCCGTTCAACGCCACCGCCTCGGCGGGGCTCTTGACGGCGATCTCGCGGAGCTTGGCGACGGCCTGGGCTTCGGCCTCGGACAAGGCCGTGCGGTTCCGGGCCCGCAGCGCGAGCGCCTGGACCGCGTTCGCGGCAGTGGTGTCGTCATCGTTCCCGGCGAACACCAGCGGCCTGACGGCACGATGCAACTGATCGTTGCGGGCGAAGGACAGGGCTGTCTCGGTCATTCCCCGCGATTGAACCGGTCCCTTGTCCACGGCCGCGACATACAGGGTCTCGGCCGCCTCGGGCACCCCCGCGCGGTTCCAAAGTTCGGCCAGGGTGTTGATTTCCGATTCGCTGAACTTGCCCTTTATCTTCGGTTCCAGGGTCAGGTCGTGTCCATTCCCGGTGAAGTCGATCATGCGCCCCTCGCGGGCCATGTCCCGATAGGCCTCGAAGAGCTCCGAAGGCGCCGAAGTGATGACGTTCTTGAAACGTTCCGGGTCGTTCGTGGCCAGGACCGCCACGTCCCCGACGGCACGCATCGTGGTGAAGACCTCCCGCCATCCGACAATCTCCTTGGGGGTGATCGCCCCCAGGGTCACCCGGAAATTCCTGCCGGCGATCGAGGCCGTGTTGGAGTGGGCGAAGCCGAAGCTGGGGCGTGTACCGAAGGTCAGCCCGGCATTCTTGGCCAAACCCTCCGCTCGATTCATGAAAAAGGTGTAGGCCGTATCGTCGTGTGCGTCGGCGAAGCGGTTGATGAAGGGCGAACGAATGTCCAGAAACACGGTATTGCCCAAGTCGTCCGTGGGCGCGACCGTCAGCGACTCGTTGCCGGTGATCGGATCGGGATCGCGAATGTGCTTGGGCAACGCCAATTCGCTATGGGGATCCAGCAGCGCGCGGTGGGCGCCCATGATGGCCTCGCGATAGCCGTTCAATTCGCGTTGACAATGCAGCTCCAAGTGCATCATACCCTGGGTGTTGCCGATCGAGGGCTGACCGATGTTGGACGCCCCCTGGTTGTAGGCGCCGAAATGGGTGTCGTTGTTGTAGGTCACCGTGAAGCCGGCGTTGAGGTTGTCCTGCCCGCCCATGTCGAATTTCTGGCCGCTACGGAACATGACCACGTTCAACCGGCCGTCGTTGATTTCGTCTTTGAAGGCTTCCAGGAACTGCTTGATCTCGGGAGCGTCGGTCTTGGCGATGGTGGCGTCGATCGCCACGGTGAAGTGGTCCGAGACGAGGCCGCGGGCGAACAGGCCGCGCACCTGCTCGATCAGGTTCTCGGCCTTGTAGCGGCCCGTCAACGACGCCGAGATGTTGTGGTGGAACTCGCCCACGTAGACGTCCAGTTTCTTGCCGTCCAGTTCCTGTTCGATACGGTTCAGCGAGGTCGCCACATCGCCGCCGTCCATCACCGACTTCTTGTAGTGCGCCGCCTCGGGCACGACGTGATCCGACTCCTCGTAATAGGTGCCCTTGACCGTACACACATTGAGGTCACGGCGCCCGGTCATCGCTTCCACCCCGGAAAGGACCGAGGTGAAGGCGTGCATGCCGCCGTTCTTGAAGCCGTACTGCGGTTCCACCTGCACGCCGTCGGGACGGATGTCGGTGACCTGGTGGAAATCCCGGCCGAAGTCATTGTAATCATAGGGCCTGGCCACCGCCAGCAGGGTCGAGATCTCCTCCTGGATGAGGTGGATGTGGTTCAAAAAGGCGGGCATGTCGGCGATCTTCGCGAGGGCATTTTCGATGTGCCCGATCATGCGATTGAGGGCGAACTGCATGACCGGTCCCGCATCGGGATCGGTCAACATGCCGCCGACGGAGTGATCGAGCGAATTGATTTGTTGCACGGTCATTTTGATCAACACGTCGGCGTATTCTGGGAGACCAAACCTCGTGGCCTGCATGTAGAGGTCCCGAACCGCGGGATGGGAGGTGAAGGCGTCGAGCGTGGGATAGTTGGCGATGTCGGGGCTGGACTTGGGGAAGGCGACGTTTTGGGGCAGTTGCAACTCCGTGCTCTCGTTCTGCAGGCGGGTGAGCATCGAGTCGAGATTGGGTGCCAGGGCGGCCCAGTTCTCCAGCACCTGGGTCGGTCCTGCGGCGTGCCCCCCGTGATAGACCATTTCCCTGACACGCGAACCGTGCAGGCCCGCAGAGCGTCCGTTGAAGCCCGAGAGGTAGAGCGCATCCTGGTCACCCACCTTGATCGAACCGCCGAGCACCGTATTGTCCACCACCCTGCGCATGATCTCCCGCACCTGGACGTCGATTTCGCGTTCCGTCGCCTCCATCGGGCTGTTTTGGCGCACGTTGATCTCCACTTGGAGGCGCAGCTTGTCGAACACCTGGTCCAGTATCTCCCGGTAGGCCTTGCCGTTCGCCACCGCACCCTCCGAGCCAGATCCCGGATTGGGCGGAGGGATGTTGGCAACCAGATGGCTGATGTCCAGAAAAAAGCGGGCGTTGTCTTCCGTGGCCGCCTCGGCGATGCGCTGGAACACTGCCGGCGAACTGAAATCCGTGATCTCCATGACCTTGTGGTTGACGTCGGCGAACTCGTACTGTCGCTTGACGTGGTCCATGGCCCGTCCGTCGAACACCGGCCAGACCGTGCCCTTGGGCAGGCCCAGGGAGGATTCCAACTCGTGGGCGAAGGCCTTGTAAATCTTCTGATCACCGCTGCGGAAATAGGTGCCGTCGCCCTGGGACAAGATATTCCCCTGCCAACCCATCAGGGTGGGATTCTCCACCGACGCGAACTTGTAAAGATAGGCAAGGGCTCGTTGGATGACCGCCTTACGCGTATCCGGATCCAGGTTTTGGGTATTCAACATATCGTTGAGAACCGTGAAGTTGATCATCCACTCCCGCCCGGTTCCTCGGGGGAACAAGCCACCGGAACCGGAATCCATGCTCACCCCGCCAAAGAAGCGCGCCGGACTGACTTGAGGCTTGGATAACAGGGAGCTCCTGGAGAACATGGAGGTCACGGATTCCATTTTGCTGATGCCCCCACCATCCAATCGCGCCCGCAAACCTTTCAGGTTCGCCGTATTCACCAGGTGCGGCAGGGGCTCGGTGGCCCGCGCCAAGCCTTGGGCCTCGAAGTTCTGATTCAGCCCCAAGTAGCGGGTCAAGCCATCGGGAACGGTCCCCACAGCCAGGTCGCTCGTCACCTCGCGCGTGATCCGGGCCAGGTTCGCTGCCGTCATCGGGATCTTGTTCACGATCATGACCATCATCACATCGCGGGAGATCTCCTGCGGATCGGTGGTCAAGGGATCTGGGACCGGGTCCATCAACTGCGGCCGTGTCAACGCATAGTCGCGATCCCTCTGGGCCATGTTCAATACATGCTTCACGGTACCCGTGAAGTCTCTGGACTGGAAAAATTCGTTGACCTCCAAATGCGAGAGCAGGCGGTGTTCTTCACCCTCATTTTGGACACGGGCGATATCCTCGCTCGTCAAGAGGCGGTCTCCCGAGATATCCAACGCCTCCATCTGGCGCATGACGAACAGGCCGTCGTAATTCTTGGCCAGGGTTTCGGCGAACATCTTTTTCAACTCTTGGTTGTTGGCCACCTGTTCCTTGGTCAACTTAGGCCCATTGAAATTAGAAAGGGACTGCACCTCGCGTCCGCGGAACGTGCCTCGGATCACGCTCAACTGCTGGGTGTTCTTGTCGATTTGGGCGACGCCCCTCTGGCGATTGGCGGCGAATTGTTGGAACCGTTGGATTGGAATGGACATCGTGCTCCCCCTCGGAAAATGATGCTCCGGGCCCTCGTGTCCGCGCGTGGCAATGCGGACCAGCCCACCCCGATATTCACGAAACCGTTTTTCGGTCGACAGGCGGGAAAATGTGTAGGAACCAAGGAGACGTCATCATATTCGGTTCCAAATATGGAAGAATTATGGAGATTGAAAATTAAGCATTTTAGGTTTATTTAAAGAATCAAACGTTAGCGAAAATTTATAAATTCAAAATTACACAATCGCGAACCCAGGATCGTTCTCGCCTTCACGACGCCTTCGCCCCAACCGACCCCTCGTTCCCCGAACGCTTCGCATCCTTGCCCTGATGATTGGCCCCCGGTTTCCCAGCCCAGATCAATCGATGACAACCGGCCCGCACCGAACCGTTCGATCGAGGCTTCGGCGGGGAAGACTTGCCTCTCGAGACTGGCGCACCTAAGATCAGGAGCAAAGCCAAGAAAATTAGACAATATCCGTACAATCTAATTTTTCATGAATTTCGAGCAGAACAAGGAGGACGTCATGGCACCGAGCAAGGCATTCCTGGAACTGTTGGACGACTTCGCCCAGACCGCCGGCATGGAGACCTGTCCCTTGGACGAGCGAGGCATCTGCTCTCTCGTCTTCGACGAGAAACTGATCGTCAACATCGGCCAAGCCGAAGCACGCGACGAAGTCTGGCTCTTTTCGCCGCTCGGCCATACCCCCGACGAAAACCGTCTGGCCCACTTCACCGCCAAGTGGCAACGCGATCCCGACCGCGAGGCTCATGGCATGTCCCTGAATTTCGATCAGGATGGGACGGGCGCGGTGCTATCCGCCGGGGCTCCCATCGTCTCGCTCGACGGCACCAGGTTCGGTGACTGGCTGGAGACGTTTCTCGACACCGCCGAAACCTGGCAGGCCGAATTGGAAGGCGACGGACCCCAGGATGATCCGCAAGGCGAGACGCCCGAGCGCTCGGATCCGCCCCCTTTCGGGCTACGCGCCTAACTCGGGAATTCGATCGAGGATATATGAGAGCCCCGCACAAGCGGGGCGGACACCCTGCTCGATTTCGTGAAGGAAACGCCGCGGAAGAACCAGCCCGGGGAGCCCGCATGCGCGTACCCGACGTAACACCAGGAAGCAGCTTGAGGCTGTGTGAAAACGTCGTAAATGATCACAATCCGGCTTGGCTTCATTGCATAAACCGTTTAAAACCAAATCATTCAACCAAAAAACTATTAACACGAAGCGCATTTTCACACAGCCTCGGCTTTCTCGACCAATCGAAGCGACCTAGCCTGGATAGAAATCGGTCATCGAGAGATCTGGAGGCCCGACTTATCTGCTTCGCTCTTATACCACTCGATCTTGCGAAGCCTGGGCTGCTTCGCAGTGTCGGGCCAGCGGCCTTATCGCCCCTGCCCAACCCACTGCAATGGCAATCCTCATAGCATGCGGGAACCCTCTTGAAACAAAAGGGTGGATTCAACCTTAGCTGGGTCTTGCCGTCGTCACATCTTGATCAGGAAGGCAGGAATGATGGAAACCAGGAAAAGCAGGACCATGATGGGTCACCAAATGCGGATCCTTTCCTGGTTTCCGATGTTCCTGGGTTCCCGCTAAATTTATCGGATGAACGACCCACGGCCCTTCGCCAGAAACCAGGTGGTCTGTTTCTTTCTCGAAATCGAGGTGGGTATACCCGCTGGTTCGCGGCTCTCATGTAACAAACTCTGTAAAATTCGAAGATAAGGTTTAAAGTCTTTGAGGAAGTAAGTTCCGTTCGGAGAGCCGATAAGCGGAACTCCCCAAACAGTCCCTTCGTGAAGAAAGGGTCGGTTCCCCATCGACCCACCCGGTGCTCCGCTGGTCCGCGATGCAGCCCCACTGGTCCCGAATGGCGCGTCAACGACGCGGCGGTCCCCTAACCTCGAAGAGGTCCTCAATCCTGGTCTCCGAGAGGTAGCCCCATGCACCAAAAACGACTGTACGGCCTGGACTGGCTTCGCGTCTTCGCGTTCGGGATCCTGATTCTCTACCACACGGGCATGGTCTTCGTGGGATGGCAATTCCATTTGATGAACCCCGAAACCCTGGATTCGCTGAAAATCCCGATGACTTTCTTTCATCACTGGCGCCTGGCGCTGTTGTTCGTGATTTCCGGCGCGGGAACCTGGTTCGCCCTGCGGGGTCGCACCACCGGCGTCTTCTGTCGCGATCGCCTGAAAAGACTGCTCCTCCCGCTCGTGTTCACGATGTTCTGGATCGTTCCGCCACAAATCTACGTGGAGCGTCTCGCCCAGGGCCACACCTACACATCCTACTGGGCCTTCCAACGAACGGTCTTCGACATGGTCCCCTACCCCGAAGGCAGTTTCTCCTGGCACCACCTCTGGTTCGTCGCCTATCTGCTGTGCTACACCCTGCTCCTGTTGCCGCTGATGGTTTGGTTCCGCGGCCCGCGCGGTGCCGAAACGCTGATCCGTGTGAGAACCCTGCTCGGGCGCCACTCCTGGCTGCTGTTCAGCTTGGGATTCGTCAACATGGCGCTCAACCTCGCCCTTCGCCCCTTCTGGCCGGAGACCACCCACGCCCTGATCGACGACTGGGCGACCTTCGCCCGCTACGGCTTTCTGTTCTTTGCCGGCTACCTTGTGCTGGGGGATCCCAAATTGGCGGCCAGGCTGAAGGACACCTGCTTCAAGGCGACCGGCGCCGCCCTCGCGATCTACGTGCTGGGCTCCAGCCTCTGGCCCTTCGTGGAGAATCAGCCCTGGTCGCAGGTCTTCGCCTACGCGGCCAGGGACAATTTCACCTGGATCGTGATTCTCGGCGTCACCGGCCTCGCCCTGCGCCTGCTCGATTTCAGCAACGCCTGGCTGCGCTATGCCAACGAGGCGGTCTATCCCTTCTACATCCTTCACCAAACCGTGACCCTGATACTGGCCTACTGGGTGATCCCCCTCGATTGGCACCCCTGGCCCAAGTTCTTCGTGGTGGCCGTCGGCACGTTCGCCCTGTGCGGGTTACTCTACGAGAGCCTGATTCGCCGCTTCTCGCTGCTGCGCCTGCTTTTCGGCATGAAACCACTGCCCGCATCCCCGCGACCCGAACCCACGCCGAAACCCGAAACGGCACCACTGGATGATATGATTCGCTCATGAATCGCCTCGATGCCTCTCAAGTTCGGCTGATGATCGGTCTGTGGTGCCTGCTCTGGGCGGTTTACACGGTCCTGCACTCGGTTCACGGGATCCTGGACTACCAGCGAACCGGCGGACACGAGCTCTGGAAGCCGGTGTTGTGGGAATCCAGCAGCATCGCCGTCACGGGACTGTTGTTCTTCGCGGTCTGGTGGTTCACCTTCCGATTTCCCTTCGTCAGGAGGAAGCTACTGCTCCGGCTGGGACAGCATGCCTTGGCGGCCATCGCTTTTTCCCTTCTCCACATCGCCGGCATGAACCTCATCCGCGTGGTGGTCTACCGCATGGTGGGCCATACCTACACCTGGGCCGAACCACCGGCCGTCGTCCTCGGTTACGAGTTCAGCAAAGACCTGCCCACCTACGCGTCCATGGTCGTCGTCGCCACCATGCTGCACACCCACCAATCCTTTCGCGAGAAGGTGGTGGAAAACCTGAATTTGGAACGGGAGCTGGTTCAGTTGCAGGCCCAGCGCTTGCGCGAACAGTTGCGGCCCCATTTCCTTTTCAACGCCCTGAACCTCGTTTCGGCGACGATGTTCGAGGACGTCGAAAAGGCCGATCGCCTGCTGGTGAACATCAGTGCGTTGCTGCGCCACAGCCTACAGGCCCCCGATCGGGTCTGCATTCCGCTCGCCGAAGAGCTGCACTACCTGAAGATCTACCTCACGCTCATCGGCGAGCGTTTCGACGGCCGCACGACCTTCGATTTCGAGGTCGCACCGGAGCTCGATAGCGCCCTGATCCCGCGCTTCCTGTTGCAGCCGCTGGCCGAAAACGCCGTCAATCACGGCTTTCGACTCCGCAACGGTCGGGGTACCATCGTCTTTCGCGCCCACTGCGAAGGCGAGGACCTGATCCTCGAAATCGAGGACGACGGGTGCGGCCTTCAAGTCGAGCAAGCGGCTGCCTTGACTCGCGGCATCGGTTTGAGCAATACCGTGAAGACCCTGAACCAGCTCTACGGCGAACGGGGCCGCCTACAATTGCTGCCAGGCGATCTGGGCGGACTTTGCGTACGGTTGGGTTTCCCCTACCGTGTGGCGACAGACGAGGAGCATGCCCATGCGCTTACTGATTACCGACGATGAATCCAGCGCGCGCCGCAAGGTGTTGCGGTTTCTCGAGGGCCAGGAGGACGTCGAGGTGGTCGGCGAAGCCGAAAACGGCGAGCAGGCCCTGGACATGGTGCTCTCGCACAGGGTGGACGCGGTCTACCTGGACATTCACATGCCCGGCCTCGACGGTTTCGGGTTGCTGCGCCAGTTGCCCTACGAGACGCGACCCCTGGTGGTGTTCGCCACCGCATTCGACACCTACGCCGTCGAGGCCTTCGAGGCCAACGCGGTGGACTACCTCCTGAAGCCCTTCGATCGCGCCCGCTTTCTGGCATCCCTGAACCGCCTGCGCACACGTCTGGCCAACGAACGGCCGGTGGTTTGGCACCAGCGCATCGAGGCCACCCTGCAGCGGCTGCAACCCGAATCGACCTACGCCGAGCAGTTCCTGGTTCCGGGCGAGGATCGCATCCAGGTGGTTCATCGGGACCACATCGATTGGATCGAGGCCGCGGCCAATTACGTGGTGCTCCATTGCGGAGAACAGCGTCACGTGTTGCGCACCTCGCTGACCGCGCTGGAAGAGAAGTTGTGTCCCAAGCGGTTTTGCCGCGTCCACCGCCAAGCGGTGGTCAACGTGACCGCGGTGGTCACCCTGGAACCCCTGTTCAAGGGCGACATGCTGCTGCACCTCAAATCCGGCGCCCAGGTGCGCCTGAGTCGACGTTATCGCGACGCCTTCACGCAGCGGTTCCAGCGTTGATCAATTGCGCTCGGCAGCGAGTTTGGCTTCCGCGCGATGCTTGAGTCGATCCTTGTAGGCGAGAATCGGCGATTCGACCAGTTTGAAACTGACCTCGGCGATCACCCAGGTCACCACCAAACACAACCCGAAACGCAGCAGCGGTTGATCGAACAGGTTCTGCGGTAGACCGCGACTCATCGCCTCGCGCACGAACATGTGGTAGAGGTACATGCCGTAGCTGACGAGCCCGATCCTTTTGAAGAAAAAGGACCGCATCGGCCGGTCGATCACGTGGTCCTCGCGCATCACGCAGCTCAACAGCAGGCCGGTCATGATCAACTGGGTCAAAAGCCTTGGCAACCCGGAGATGTCGTCGAAGGGCAGGTTGAGCGAAACGAGCAGAACGCCACCACAGACCAAGGGCATGAACGGGTGCCCGAAGATGCGCGCGAGCGCGTCGAATCCGGATTTGTGATGGAGCACGTGGGCCACCACGACACCCAGGCAGATGGGCGTGAAGGTGGCCTGAAGCACTTCCAATTCGGCGGTACCCAACAGGGATTCGAAAAAGGGATCCAAGATGCCGAAATTGGCGAGTTGGTTGACGAAGATGAAGGCGACGATCGCGGGTAGCACCCACTTGCGCAGGAACTTCTCGATGGGTGGATAGATCAGGTAGAACTGTTCTTCGCATGCCAGGGACCAGGCCACCGCGAAGACCGCGGTGTGGGTCCAGTTGGAGGTATAGGTCAGGTAGTAGGGCAACTCCTGCCAGAAGGCCTGGGCCATCGGCGAACCGGAGCGCACGAACAGGAACAGCGCGGCCAGCGCGGCCATGATCCCGTAGTAGATCGGGAAGATGCGCAGGGTCCGCCGCAAGTAGAAACCCTTGAGGGAAATACCGCCCGTGCGATCCCGTTCGCGAAGCAGCAGGGTCACGATCAGGAAACCGCTGATTACGAAAAACATGTCGACACCCAGGAAGCCCAGTTTCAGCATGGGAATCCCGTTGCCGACGATGTCGCCACCCGTGTGGTGCCAAATCACGGCGATGATGCTCAAGGCGCGAAAGCCGTCCAAAGACCCGAAATAGCGTTTTGCGCGGTAATCGGCATAGAGAGAAGTGGCGGGGTCACTCATGCTGGCGGTTCCTCGTGGGGAAGAATGACTCGATCAAAATGCGAGCGCGTAGCGGTCCCGGCGAAACCGGGAGACCGTGGAGAGACCCGGCGAGCCCGACCTGCAAAACGGTCATGGGTTTGGCGATCGGATGTGTGCCGCTCCTGGTTCTCATCCAGGCGAAGCACACGACTCGGGTCGGGAGGGAATCGCCACCATCCTAAACCAAAGGCTCCGATTTGGTGGAGTTTTTTATGCCGCTGAACGCCATTTGGGAGTCGAAAGCCTCGCCCCGAAGAAGCGAAAACCCCACGTAGCGACATCGGGCCCACCGAAGCCTCCGAACATGGGCACCATTGACGGGATGTGCCAACTTCGAAGCACCTGGGTGCATCGTTCCCGTTTCTGGAGAGCCCCGAGCCGGCGAGCAAACTCGAGGCGACTTCGGGAAAGAAGCACCATACCCGGTTTCTGGGGAAGGGCCATGGGTCATTCTCCTGAAAAATGAAGCAGGAAACCAAGAATTCCGGAAGCCTGGAACGGATGGGCATATGGTGGCACACCCTGTCCTTGCTTTTCCTCGTCTCGATTTTTCCGGGGTTCCCGATTTAGATTCGACGATGGCAAGACCCAACTCAGATTGAATGCGCCCATTCGTTTCAAGAGCGCGACGTCCGAGGGCCAGCCCGAATCGAAGAACGGAGCCGGATATGTCAATTGGTGACGCGTGCCGACGATTGCGGAAAATATCCCGGAAAAAACCACGGTATTCGAAAGATTTCCTTCGAGCGAATGCCATCGAAAGCGCGATTTCCAAGGGCCGAGAACCCGGATTTTTGCTTTGACTACCACCGCATTCGTTTTTATGATGGGAGGCAATGCCCCAACGTCCTGGCCTCCCCATGTTCGGGCATTGCGTCATCTCGCCCATTGGCGACCGCCGCACTCAAGGAGTTTGGATTTGATTCGGCTTTCTGGATTTTTTCTGTTGTTCCTGATTTCCGGCCTGCCTACGCTGGCGCAAGGCCAAATCGAAGACATCGTCTCCCGAAACCCTTTTGATCCCATGCGCGGTCAAAAAGAGGAAGAAGCCGCGGTCGAAGAGAAAGTCGAAGAGGTCGTCCAAGAGAAAGACATTCCCAAAATGATGTTGGACGGCACCTTGATTTTCGGCAAGAAGCGCTTCGCCATCGTGCGGTACGTCAAACCTCCGGAAATGGATCCACCTCCGTCGCGGGAATCGGCTGCCAAAAACACCGCGCGCACACGCACCAACCGGAACGCGAACAAAGACCGGACCAGGAAACCGCCGAAACGAAAGGCACGCAGATCGGGTCCAAAGATGGCCACCAAGACCCTCGAGCGGGGCGACGAACTGGTGGGTTACAAAGTGCAGGCCATCGAAAACGGCGCCGTGACCATGGCACGCGGCAGCCATACCTTCAAACTCGAATTGTTCTCGGGTGAGAAGGAGAACCGAGGCGGCTCCAAGCAACAGGTCAAGTTGGCCAGCGCGAAGAAAAAGCCCGAGATCCGCAAGAAGCCCAACAAGGGCAAAAAGAACGACAAGAAACCCACCGCGAAACCCAAAAAGAAATCATCCAAAGATGGCAAGGGCTCGCTGCGGGATCAAAAGAATCAATCCAAGGTCAAGGCCAACAAAGGGCAAAAACGGCGCAAACCACCGGTGGAGTTCTAGGTTCTCTTCATCTTCACCAAAGGCCGCCGCAGCTTTCAGGTCGGCTGGGTCGGGAACCCCTTGAGCGGGCCCATTTCTTTCTTGTCACGCGTGAAGATGCGCGGGCTGATCATGTAATTCGCCAGCAGTTTGGCCACCGCTTCCAGCGAGTCCAGGTGAACCCGCTCGTACCCGTGGGAAGCGTCCACCCCGAAGCCGACCAGGGCCGTGCGGATATCGTTGCCCGCTTCCACCGCCGAAGCGGCGTCGCAGCGATAGAACTTGAACACGTCGCGTTTGAAGGAGATCTCTTCAGCCTCGCAGATCCGGACCAACTTGCGGGTGAGGTGGAAATCGAAGGGTCCGGTGGAATCCATGACCGCGATCGTCACCCCGTATTCGGACGAGTTTTGCCCGGGCGCCACGGTGGCGTTGTCGACGGCGATCATTTCACTGACATCGCCGTGCAGCACCGCGGAGGCGCCGGCCCCCACTTCCTCGAAAATGGTGAACAGTGGATGGCAGTCCACCGGCAGGGCGATCCCCGAATCGAGGACGGCCTTCACGGCGGTCAGCAGGGCCGCCACCCCGGCCTTGTCGTCCAGGTGACGGGCGTTGACGAAGCCGTTGACGATTTCGGGATTGCTGTCGACCGCGATGAAATCGCCGATTTGAAAGCCGCAACCTTCCAAATCGGCGGATGTGTGACAGCGTTCGTCGACCCGCAGCTCCAAATGATCCCAGGAGACCGGCATGGCGTCGACCTCGGTGTTGAAGGTATGCCCGGATGCCTTGAGGGGCAGAATGGTGCCGCGCGCCGGACCCCGCTCGCGAAACACGGTCACGCGGGCCCCTTCGGCGAAGCGACTGGACCAGTGGCCGATGGGAACCACGCGCATCCGTCCGTTGGGCAGGAATCCCTTGACCATCGCGCCCAGCGTATCGAGGTGGGCCACGATGGCCCGATCGGGACTGCCCAGCTCGCCCTTCAAATTGGCCCGGATCGCACCGCGGCGGGTCAATTCGAAGGGGACCTTCAATTGATTGAGTTGATCGCCCATGAAATGAACGATCTGGTCGGTGTAGCCGGAAGGGCTGGGAATCTTCAGCAATCGAAAGAGGAGATCCGAACAGTAACCCATGTCCACGTGAAGTTCACTCAAGAGACGCTACCTCCCAAAGAATGCCAATATGGGTCGAGATACCGAACGGTCCCGGTAAAGCCGAAGCCTCGCGCCCCCTAGCCTTCTCCCGGTGGGACCGGCTGATCCTTGGCACTGTTCGGGAACAGGAAGTCCAGGAACAACTGAGCCATCGGCTGGGGTTCGTGGTTGGCCAGGCCGGGTCTTTCGTTGGCCTCTATGATCCAATACTCGGTCTTTTGAAGATCGGGCATGAAGAAATCGAAGCCCACCACGGGAATGTCCAAAATTCGAGCGGCCTCTTCCGCCGCGTGGACCACCTCGGGATGGAGTTCCTCGGTAATGTCGTGGATGGTGCCACCGGTGTGGACGTTGGCCGTGCGCCGCACCATCAAATGGGCCCCTTCGGGAAGGATTTCATCGAAATGGTAGCCGGCAGCGGCGACGCAGCGCCGGGTCTCTCGATCGAGCGGAATACAACTCTCGCCGTCGGTCGCCGCCTGACGGCGCCGACTCTGCTTCTCGATCAACTCCAGCACGCTGTGGTGTCCCGTGCCGATGATTTGCGGCGGACGGCGCACCGCCGCGGCCGCGAACTTGAAATCGATGCAGATGATGCGCACATCTTCACCCTTGACGCATTCCTCGAGAATCAGAGGTCCGCTGCCGTGACCCGCGCCCTCGATCGCCTCCTCCAACTCTTCGAGGGTCTTGATCCCGACCGAGACGCCGTGTCCCTGCTCACCCAAGGCGGGTTTGACCACAATCTCGCCGTACTCCTCCAAAAAAGCGAGGTTTTCCTCGGAGGTCCCCGTTTCGCGTTGCCCCGGAATGCGGAAACCGGCCTTGCGCAGCATCCGTTGGGTCACTCGCTTGTCCTGGCAGCGACTCATGGCGATGGCGCTGGTCAGCTCGGTGAGCGATTCGCGACACAGAACGGTGCGACCACCGTAACTCAACGAGAAGTAGGCGTCCTGCGCGTCGATCACGTCCACGGCGATCCCGCGAACCCGCGCCTCGTTCACGATGATGCGGGCGTAGGGATTCAACGGGGAATCTTGCTGGGGCACCGCATAGAGCGGTTCGTTGAAGGCGTTCTTGCATTTCACGCTATAGGCCGGAACCCGCGCGAACCCCAGGCGTTCGTAGAGGGCGATCGCTTCCTGATTGTCGTGAATGACGGAAAGATCCATGAAGCGGCGTTTCAGGTGGCGGAACCGAACGGCCAGGTCGTTGACCAGCGCCGTACCGACGCCCGGATGGGCACATTGGGGATCGACCGCAAGGCACCAGAGACTGCAACCCTGCTCGGGATCTTCGAAGACGGCGCAGTGGTCCACGCCGGTCACGGTGCCGACCACCATCCCCGTATCCAAGTCGCGGGCGACGAGATACCGCGCCGTGGAGGCCTGGTGATTGGCCATCGCCCGGGTCACGTCCAAGGGCATCATCGCCAAGGTTTTGAAGATGCGATTCATCTCCAGGAAATCGGATATGTCGCGGGCTTCCTGAATCTCGAAGCCCTGGGGTAGCTTGGCCGGGCGCGCCGGTTTGGCCAGGTCCAGGCGGTACATGTGCGACGGATCGAGGAACAGGTCCTGCGGCGCCAGGGACAAGAGGACGTGGGGATCGCGGTTATATACCGCGATATTGCGCTTGTCGATGTCTTCGTCGGCGATCATGCGAGCCAGGCCTTGAAGGTCCAAAAAGGTGTGGCCGAAAATCAGCTTTCCCCACCCGATATCGAGAAAAGCGTCGTGTTTGAGTTTGCGCACTTGATCGTCCGTCATGGGTAACCAATTGACAAGACTCGGCTTGTCGCGCCAATCTTCAGGAGGCAAGTGAGTGGTGACCATGGCTGTGTTCTCTCCTTGTTTCTCGAACATTCAAAGTCCCGTGCCTAGGTGGATCGGGCTTCGAGCTGAGCGCCCTCCGACCGAGAGGCGAAGGTGCGGGCGCCGGGTCCCTGACCCAATTGGATTTGGAACCAATATTCCAGCAGTGCCAGTTGCCATAGTTTGGAGCCACGCAAGGGCGTGATGTGGTGTTCCGGATCGGCGAGTAGCTTGTCGAGATAGGGTCTGTGAATCAGGCCGCGCTGGCGTGCCGCATCCGAGGTGACGACGTCGCGCACCCGCTCCAGGACGGAGCCGCGCAAATACTTGAGCGCGGGCACGGGAAAATACCCCTTGGGTCGATCGATCACCTCGGCGGGGATGACGCGACGCGCCGCTTCCTTCAGCACGTGCTTGCCGGAGCCCAAGACGTGGTGTTCGGACGGCACGCGGGCGGCGAGCTCGACCAATTCGTGGTCGAGAAAGGGCACGCGCGCTTCCAGGCCCCAGGCCATCGTCATGTTGTCGACGCGCTTGACCGGATCGTCGACCAGCATGATGTGGGTATCCAAACGGAGCGCCTTGGCCACGGGATCGGAGCAATCCGGCATCGCGAAATGCCGTTCGACGAAATCGAGACTCGGTTGATCGGCCAAAAAGCGCGGGTGCAGCACTTCCGCCATTTCCGCCTGGTCGCGATCGAAAAAGACGCGAGCATAATCGCCGACAGGATCAACACTGTCCCGCAACGGCGGATACCAATGGTAGCCACCGAACACCTCGTCGGCCCCCTGCCCGCTCTGAACCACCTTGACGTGTTTGCTCACTTCGCGACTGAGGAGGTAGAACCCGATGTTGTCGTGGCTGGTCATCGGTTCCGACATGGCGGCGATGCAGTCGTCCAGGTGGTCCAGAATGCCGGAGGAGTCCACGAACAACCGGTGATGTTGGGTTTCATAGGTCCGAGCGATCAGGTCGCTGTACCTGAACTCGTTGCCCTCCTCGTCGCCGACGTTCTCGAACCCGATCGAGAAGGTTTGGAGATCGTGCTGGCCCTGCTCCGCCAGCAATCCCACGATCAGGGAGGAATCCACACCACCCGAGAGCAGGACGCCCACCGGCACGTCGGCGACCATCCGGCGACGCACCGCGGTCTTCAGCGAAGACAACACCAAATCCCGCCATTCCGCCACATCGCGCCGGCGATCTTCGTCGGTGGGTTCGTAGCTCGGCGACCAATACCGGAACTGCCGCATACGGCCCTCGGCGTCGATCTGGGCGATGGTGGCGGGAGGCACCTTGCGAATTCCGCGGAACATGGTGTGCGGCGCGGGCACCACACCGTGGAACGACAGGTAGTGATGAAGGGCGATCGGATCGATTTCCGTGTCGACCCCGCCCCCGGCCAAAAGGGCCGGCAGGCTGGAAGCGAATCGTATTTCGTGATCGTCGCGACTGAAATAGAGCGGCTTGATCCCGAGCCGGTCGCGAACCAGCCAGAGACTGGATCGGTTCAAATCCACCACCGCGAACGCGAACATGCCTTGCAAATGATCGACGCAATCGGGACCCCAGGCATGAAAGGCCTTGAGCACGACCTCGGTGTCGCCCCGCGAAAAGAACGCGTAGCCCTTGGCGGCGAGGCGGTCGCGCAGCTCCCGGTAATTGTAGATACAGCCGTTGAACACGATCGCCATGTTCAAGGTGCGATCGACCATCGGTTGGGCCGAGTGATCGGATAAATCGATGATTTTGAGGCGCCGATGACCCAGACCGACGGAACCCTCCACGAACATACCGCGGGCGTCGGGCCCCCGCGAAGCCATGGAACCGGTCATGTCTTCCAATCTGGCGCGATCGATCGATGTTGAATCGAAGCGGACGATGCCGCACAAGCCACACAAAGAATCTTCCTCCTGAAATGGGAATTGCGGATTGAGATACCCCGCAACGCGAGCGAACCGGCCGGATCCTGTCCCGGGCGGCGCTCATTTGGGGTTTCGAGATTCACAAAAGGCCCGACCCGGCACCTTCGAGCGAAGCGTGTCGGGAAGAGGTCGAGGCGAGATGATTCATCTCGCGGATATCAAAGGCGATTCCCGCTCGAGAAACAGGGAACCGCGAACAGACGCGGAGGGCCGAGGATCACGAGGTCGAATGAGGTTCAGTGTCGAGCATGTCTCCTGCCGCGCATCACGCGCTTCGATCACTCGAGGATGTGTTCTGAATCGCTGCGGATCGATGCAAGCGAAGTCCCGCCAACCAGCGAGATAAAAACCGTCGAGAGCCCAAATGTATTTTTCCTTCGTACTCGAAGCATATCACCAGTACCAACCACACATGGGAAGGCCTCACCGCTCGTGCCCAACTCAATGGATGACGCCATTGCGCCAGGATTCTCGGGTGCACCATACCGTGTCATACAGTGGTTGTCCGAAGTAATTTCCTTTGGATACCATAGAGAACAAAAGAAACCTTGTAAACCCAACCCCGGCGAATTCTCACAAAAAAATCCTCGATCGAACATTTCTCACACAATCACCAAAGATTCGGTTCGAGGGTGGCCCAATGTGAGGAAACCCATTTTGGCGCGAATTCTATTCGTCGACGGCAGCCTGAATGCGTCGAACGGGTGAGCATGGCGTCAGGAGAGCGACTCGGGTCGATCTTTGCCACTCGGCGGATCGAATGCCGGCGCGGGTCGTCGTCAGGTCACACCGGTGATTTCGTATTCGCGTTCGTTGCCGCCGCTCTCGAGGATCACCAGGTCGCCGACTTCCTTGCCGATCAGGGCGCTGCCCAACGGGGAGGCGCCGGTGACGATCACGAACCCGATGTCGCCGAATCGAATGCGGGCACCACCGCCGGCGGGACCCAGGAAATAAGCGGCTTCACCCTGCTCCGATTTCAAGGTGACCAGGGCGCCTTGGCCGATGGGGTCGTCTTCGCCGAAGCGAACGGGTTTCATGCCGCGGTAGCGGTTGGCCGTCTGCTGGAGTTCGCGGGCGCGCTTCGATTGGGATTCCGCCAGGTAGGAGGCTTCCAAACCGCGCGTGTCGTATTTGTTCTCGGCGCGGTTCTCCTCGTGGGTTGCTGCCTCGTACGTGGCCATGGCGGCCTTGGCCAACACCTGATATTCGTTTTCGAAGTGAGTCACGATGGCGGAGAGAATGGCCTGCTTTTCCATGAACCCTACTTTCCAAGCGCGCCGCGGTCAGCGATCGAACCATCGGCGCGCTTCAAAAGATCAAAAGATCGAAGCAACATCTTAATATGAACCACCGCCCCTTGTCAGCCGCGGAGGACGGGCCGGCCTACTTGGACTCCACACCGATCTCGCAATAGGCTTCCAGCATGCGGCGTTCCAGCCACTGTTTGTCGTTTTGCGGCAAAAAGGCCGCGTGCAACGCATTGAGGTTGCACCTCAAAAACTCGTTGTTGCCCCAGCCGAAGGTTTCCGCCAGGCGTTCGTACTCGCCGGTCAGGTCGATATCGCTGATGGTGCGTCCGTCCGTGTTGATGCCCACCGAAATGCCCTGGTCGTAGAGCCGCTTGATGGGGTGATCGGCCATGGTGTCGAACACGTCGATCTGCACGTTGCAGGAGGGACAGATCTCCAGGTGGATGTCGCGTTCCTTCAGGTGCTTGACCAGCATCGGATCCTCGATGGAGCGCACGCCGTGGCCGATCCGCTTGGGCTTCAGCTTTTCCAGCGTCTCCCAGATGCTCTCGGGTCCCAACGCTTCTCCGGCGTGGGCGGTACAGGCGATTCCGTGTTGGCGGGCCCAGTCGAAGGCCGCCACGTGGGCGTCGATGGGGAAGCCGGCCTCGTCGGCCGCCAAATCCAGGGCGGTCACCATCGAGTTCTTGAACTGATCGGCCAAGCGAGCGGTCGCCAAGCCCTGTCGTTCGTCGAAATGGCGCAGGGTGCAGAGGATCAGGCGGGCCTCGATCCCCGTCTCGGCCGAGGCTCTGCTGGTTTCGCGGTCGACCACGCGCACCACCTCTTCGGGCGTCATGCCGCCGTCCGTGTGCAACAGCGGCGCAAAGCGGATTTCGGCATAGATCACCTGATCCTTGCGCAGTTGGTGGAACAGGTCATGGGTCGCCACGGTCAAGCCCCTGGCGTCCTGCATCAGGGCGGTGAATCGCGGCGGGCGGGTCAGGAAATCGGCCAAGTCGCGGCACTTGGGCGGCGCGACAAAGTCCTCTCGATAACCCTCGATCGAGATGTCCGGACGCAACTCGGCAACCGCTTCGTAGGAGAGCGAGCAGTCCAGGTGCAGGTGAAGCTCTACTTTGGGAAGCTTGGCAAATGGCATGGCATTTCCTCGTAGTGCAGCGCAAGTGATGGGTTGACTGTCGTGGTTCGAGGGGTGCCGGAGGTTGATAACTGGTTGTTTCTTTTGTCTATTTAGGCAAAACCCGGGCAAGGGGTCAAGCCTTCGTCTCGACCGAACGGCACCTTCGATGGCAATTTTCACACAACAGCTCCCATTGTATCAGGAACTTGGCGACAATCATGCCGCATTACGGCAATAGCGCCCACAAAAAATCCGAAGACGCGTTGACCACGGTCCTGGATACGCCGAACGCCGTTCCCAATGCGGTTGACAATGCCGCTTTCGGAGCCGGTTTGCGGGGGGCCGTCTCCCCGAGGCTTCGATCACGGTGGCCCGCGCCGTTTTGGGCAAAAAAAAGGCCTCTCCCCCGGGTTATCAGGGAAGAGGCATTTGAACGGCTGGGTACGCTCATGACGACGCCGCTGGGGCAGGACCGCCATGAAAAGGACCCGTGGAAGTGAAAATGAGGTGAAAAAGAAGGAACGTGCCCGAAACGGCCTCGATCAGGTGGTGATCGCTCGAAACCAGGGCGAAGCGCCCGGCCACCGTGAGGCGAGCCTCGAACAACGGGGAAACCCGGATGAGGACCCATATCATCCGAACTTCCCGACCACTCGAGGAGCAGCGGTTCACTAGATATCTCGGATCACGAGGAGGGGAAAAAGCTGTTCGTAAGGACGGGACTTCTTGGGGTTGGAGCCGCTTCCCATCTCCTCGTGTTGGAACCTATCTTAGGGGGCCCATGTTACGGTCAGGTTACGGTCACTTCCTCATCTCGACGCATTCCCTTGAAAATCACCTTGTTGGCCCACCCCTGAGACTCGTGGGGGCCTTCCCCCGTATACCTGGTTTGGAGGCTACCCCATGACAATTCATCGCAAGACCGAGGATGCCCAGGCATCCGATGGCGGCAACGCCATCCATCGGCGCGCCTGGCTGAAAGCCACCGCCGCCTCGTTGGCCACCCTCGCCGCGAACACGGCGATCGCGGGCCGGCCCTGTGCCACCACCGTCGGCAACGGCGACGGGCCCTTCTATCCCGATACCGAGATCCCGCCCGCCCTCGACCTGACGCGCACACCGGGTCGATCAGGACGGGCGACCGGCCAACCGCTCCTCATCGTCGGTCGCGTGCTGGACGCCGATTGCCGGCCAGTGAAAGGGGCGCGGGTCGAGATCTGGCAGGCCGACGATCGCGGCCGCTACCACACCGGCGGCGACAAGCCGGAACGGCTCGATCCCGCGTTCCGCTATTTCGCCCACGCGATCACCGACGACGCGGGTCAATACCGCTTCAAAACCCTGTTGCCCGCGGCCTACCAGGTGGGTCGCAGCACGCGTGCGCCGCACATTCACTACAAGGTGAAACACCCCGATTTCCGGACGCTCAGCACCGAACTCTACTTCGAACCCCACGGCGATATCCGTCGACAGGACGGCATTTTCCAGATGATTCCCGAGCACGGCCGCGAGCGATTGATCGTACCGCTGGTGGCACCGGCGACGATGACCGAATTGGCCGACCTCGGGCACGAGGCCGACCAGGCCTGTCGCTTCGACATCACCATCGGCACCCGCGCCTGAGCGCCGCTCAACCCACTTCGAAGGTCATCGGCAGGGAACACGGCCCGCGATTGGCGATGTCCGGCCGCCAGACCGCCGGCTCGGACGTCAACGATAGATCGGAAAACCGCTGGAGCGCCTTGGAAAAGGTGATTTTCGCCTCCAGGCGCGCCAGAGGTGCTCCCAAGCAGTAGTGCTCCCCGAATCCGAAGGCGATGTGGCGCACGTCGCGGCGATCGATGCGGAAGTCGTCCGGGGCTTGAAACCGGCGTCGATCACCTCGGCGCAGCTCGGCATGGAGGTCTTCCTGGACCTCGCCATTTCCCCCAAATGGAAGATGACGGCACCCGACCAGCGCGACCTGGCCCACCGCGAGTATCTGGAGATCTGCGAGCTGGCGAAGGATCCCCAGGCCTGGGGTTTCCTCGGGTTGTTTCTGGCGATGGGCACCGTGCCGGCTTCCGTGGAATAGGCTGGATCTCCCCTGCCCCAGCCCGCGCCCATCCCGGAACGGGAACGTCGCGACGCCCGAGGAGATCGAGCTGGGCGCGCACTCGCGCGACGTCTGCATAATAGTGGTTTTTCATCACGATCAGCGGTGACTTCGGATGTTCACCATGGAGTGCCTGAGGAGACTAAATCTCCCTAAACGAGGAGGAAACGCTTGATGGGTTTCTTGAAAGAAGACAATTTTGTCCACAGATCACACGAATTGACACGAATCAACGCATTTCCGCGGAACTGCTCCCGCGGTACCGCCGCTCATTCAAAAAACCCGGTATGCGGAATTCGAGGGTGGTTTTTACATTCGTGTCAATCGGTGTGATTCGTGGGCAGGTTTTTTTAGCCGAGGATGAGCCAAGACGGGGTGGTTTACTGAAAGTCGCGGCTCAGGCCAGAGCGGGATAGCCTGGCCTGTAGGTCGAGTCGGGCCGCGCAATCAGCCTGCCTTACCGGCCCTGCCTTGCCGGCCGTGCCTTACCGACCCTGCCATACTGGCCGTGCCTTACCGGCCCTGCCTTACCGGCCCTGCCTTACCGGCCGTGCTCGACCAATCGAAGCGACCTGACATGGATCGAAATCGATCATCGAGAGGTCTGGATTCCCGACGCATCCGCTTCGCTCTTCTCCCGCTCGGTCTTGCGATGCCTAGGCCACTTCGAAGTGTCGGCCCGGCGGGCCAACCTACAGCCGTTCCGACCTTCAAAGCATGCGGGAACCCTGAGCATGGATCACTTCGAAAAGTTCAGCCAGTGGGCTTACCACCCCTGCTTAACTACCGGGCACCACGACTCTCTCGGCACTCGGGTACTCCAAACGAGTTCGTATCAATATGGCTGTTGACCGATGGGCAGGCGTCACACGGGACTGATCCCGGCAATGCGGTCGGCGATCCAATCGGGGAGGCGACCGATGTGTTCCAACTCCGCGAACCGGCCCGCGTAGGCCGAGGTATCGTCGACCAATTCGTGGGCCCAGGTGGTTTCGTAGGGCACGTAGACCGCGTGACCGCCGATGTCCACAACCGGCAGGATGTCCGATTTCAGCGAGTTGCCGACCATCAGGAATCGCTCGGGCCGAATGTCGTGGCGCTCCATCAGGTCCATGTAGGTTTCCACCGATTTGTCGCTGACGATTTCCACGCGACTGAAGAAGTCGCCGAGGTGGGAGCGCGCCAGTTTGCTTTCCTGGTCGAACAGATCGCCCTTGGTGATCACCATCAGCTCGAAGTCGCGATGCAGCCGCTCCAGCGTTTCGCGCACGTAGCGCAAGGGCTCGACGGGCGCTTTCAGCATCGACTTGGCCTGATCCAGCAACACCTGGATTTCCGCGCCGGTGATCCGGCCCTCCGACAGTTCCACGGCGGTTTCGATCATCGAGAGCGCGAACCCCTTGATGCCGTAGCCGAAGAGCCGCAGGTTGCGCATCTCCGTCTCGTGGAGTTTCTCGAGGGTCCATTCCTTGTCGTGGTAGGGCTCCAGCAGCTCGGCGAAACGCCCTTGTGTCATGGTAAACAGCGTTTCGTTGTGCCAAAGTGTATCGTCGGCATCGAATGCGATGATGTCGAACATGATGCGCCTCCCAAACGAAAGGACCCGGAGCTGGGGTGAGGGAGAAAAGCCTACCACAGCCGCGCGAGCGGCGGCAATCGGAGCGATTCGATGGAATGCGGCCCGGTCCTATGACCCGATCGTGGTTTGGTGGTACCATGGGGCGTACTCTTCCCTCTGGCTTCATTCTTTTTGCGGAAACGCCCAAGAGCCGCGGCTCGGGTCGATTTCGGACGAGGATTCATGCGACTGCTGCTGGTCGAAGACGATCACATGTTGCGCGATTTGCTGGTGGCGTTGCTCCAGGAAGACGATTACCAGGTCACCGCCTGTGGCGATGGCGCCAAGGCCTGGGATATCTTCCGCCGCACTCCCTTTCCGCTCGTCGTCACCGATTGGAATCTGCCCGGTCAGACCGGGCTCGATCTCTGCCGCCAGATCCGCAACCTTCCGGAGAGCGATACCACCTTCATCATCGTCATCACCGCCAATCGCCAAATCAGCCACCTGAAACAGGTGCTGGCAGCGGGGGCGGACGACTTCATCAGCAAACCCTTCGACCTGGAACTCTTTCAAATCCGCCTGACGATCGCCGCCACCCAGGCGGAAAACCTGGCCCGCAAGCACGAGGCGGAAACCAAACTGCAAGCCTTGCGACGGCAGTTGACCCAGCAGTCCCGCTTCCACGATTTCATCGGCAAGAGCAAACCCATGCGCGCGGTCTATCAACTGATCCAAGACCTGGCCCGGGTCGACGCCACCGTGTTGATCAACGGCGAGACCGGCACCGGCAAGGAATTGGTGGCGCGCGCGATTCACGGTGAGGGCGATCGCCGCTCGGGCCCCTTCATCACGGTCAATTGCGGCGGCCTGTCGGAGTCCCTGATCGCCAGCCAACTGTTCGGCCACCGCAAGGGCGCCTTCACCGGGGCCATCTCCGACCAGCAAGGCGTGTTCGAGGCCGCCGACGGCGGCACCCTGTTCCTCGACGAGATCGGCGATCTCCCGCTCAACCTCCAAACCAGCTTCCTGCGGGTCCTGGAATCGCGAACCATCACCCGCATCGGCGAGGCCCACCAGCGCAAAGTCGACGTGCGCGTCGTCGCCGCCACCCATCACGAGCTGACCCACCTCGTCAACGAGGGCCAGTTCCGCGAAGACCTCATGTACCGCATCCGCGTCGGCCGCGTCCACCTGCCGCCCCTCCGAGAGCGACGCGAGGACATTCCCCTGCTGGTCAATCACTTCCTCCAGGAGATGGGCAACGACCGCAAGCGGGTGAAGGGCGCAGGCGACGACACCCTCGCTCAACTGATGAGCTACCCCTGGCCGGGAAACGTCCGCGAGTTGCGCAACGCCGTGGAATTCGCCTTCATTCGCTGTCACGAGACGTGGATCTCGATCGCCGACCTGCCGCCGGAACTGCAGAACACCTGGACACCCACACCGCAGAAAAAGGTCACCACGGACAAGGCCACCTCGTTGAAGGAAGCCGTCAAGATTTGCGGCGGCAACCACAGCCAGGCCGCACGCTATCTCGGCATCAGTCGCGCGACCTACTATCGCTGGCTCAAAGAAGCGCGCGACAAAGGCGAACTCGCCTGATCGCGCCCCGGCGCTTCAATGGCTGACGGCGGGTCCGATCAACGCGATGCGCCCGCCGGCCCGAACCCATCGTCGAGCCAGGATCGCAAAGGCCACGACCCCCAACAACGTCAACACCATGGACGTCTGAAAGGTGAAGCCGTAGCCATGGTAATCGGCCACCAATCCGCTCAGGGTTTTGGCGATGCCGGTCGCGATGACCACGGCGCTGGCCTGCAGGGTGTAGTCGCTCGAAGCGGTGGTGCCGTCGCACACATCCATCATCACCGTGAACAGGGCCGCGGTCGCCATCCCGGCGGCGAAATGCTCCCAGCAAACGACCCAGTTCAACAGATCGAGCGACAACCACCCATCGGCCAGGGCCACGTAGCCGCCCACCGAGATCGTCTGAAGCAGGCCCAGGACCAACAAGGCGATGTAGCGCCCCATGAGCGTCACCAGGAAACCGCCCAGCAGGGAGCCCAGCAGGCCGCCGACGAAGCCCCATTTCCCCGTGACTTCGGCGATGTCGACCATGTTCATCCCCAAGTCGCTGAGAAACGGCGTCAACATGCCCGTCGCCATGGCCTCGCCGAATTTGTAGAAGGCGATCAATCCCAGCCAAACCGGGAACCCGGGTTTGCGCCAGACATGGCTGAAGATCTCCCAATAACCCTCGCGGGTTCTGCCGGACGCCGCCCCTGGCTCGCGCCAGGAAAGGGCCGGCAGGGTACTCAATACCAACAGTCCCGCCATGAACAGAAAGATACCGCGCCAACCCAACGACCCGAAAAAGCTCAATAGGACGCCGCCGCCCACGATCATCCCCAAACGATAACCGGCCACCTGAATCCCGTTGCCGATGCCGCGTTCCTCGGGCGAAAGCAGGTTGACGGCCATGCCGTCGGTGGCGATGTCCTGGGTGGCGGCCAACAGGTTGGCGAGAAAGAACCCCCAGAACAGCAGGCTCGTGCCGCCGCCGTCGTCCAATCCCGCATACAGTCCGAGGTAGAGCAAGACGGTCACCGTCAACACCTGGGCGGCGACGAGCCAGGTCTTGCGGTGTCCGAACCCGGGAATCCCGAGCTCGTCCACCAATGGCGCCCAAAGGAACTTGAGCGCCCAGGGCAGCAACAGCAAATAGGTCAAACCGATATGGGTCAGGCTCATGTCGCGTTCGCGCAGAATCGCCGGCAACGCCTGGGAGAAAAAGCCATAGGGCATGCCCTGACTGAAGTACAAGCAGGCCAGGAGGATAAATTTCCGGGAAGTATGCATCAGGCGCATCTCCCGGCGATTTCGGCGAACCTCGACCTTCGATCGAGCGCACGAAAGGCGGCGTGGTGGCGGGGCATCATGGGGAGGGTCCAAGGTACGGATTGGGAAATGGGAACACACATGAGGGAAACGGGAGGTCGCGGCCGGCTCGAACGGCAAAAATGCGCTGGAGCGCCAGGAAACACGCAATGTGGGGAAATTTCGAAAAGGAATCGAGCCGAAGAAACACCGAGTTCCAGTTTAATGCGCATCCCTTCGTGCGGCAATCGCTTTCGATGGTCGCGGCTCGACACGCCGCGACCTGGTTCCGCGAACCTTAGGCCAGCAGAGGAATGCGAGCATCGGTATCACCCGGCGAGGTTTCCTGCGCGAGCCACACCCGAAGTTGGGCACGGGAGAAGCGGTGGGTGGCGGTATCGGTGATCGCGGTCCGCGATGAGCCGAGACCGGCGAGACCGTCATTTAAGAGGTTGGAAGCCGCGTTCGCCCGAAAGGACGAATCTCGCGACATAAATACTCCGGTATTTCCAGTTATCTGTCAAAATCACCGAAAATCACCACCTCAAAGGCCCATTTAACGATATTTCGACAGGCGTCCAGGAAATCCTTGTTGAAAAACAGTGAGGAATTCAGCTAATATGGCGCGGAATTAAATCGAAATACTTTGTGGCCAACTGTGCCACCCCAACCACTCAGGAGTGCCTTGATGAAATTTCGTCTTCTTTTATTTTTAGCTTTCACCGTCCCACTGATCGCGCAAAAACCAGAACCGAGCACTGCGACCAATGCCCTCACCGCTCCCGTTTTCCAACGTGGGGGAACCGACAGTTACGAAACGAGCTTCGAATCTTCCGAAGGTTTCGCCACCGGGTTCCTGGGTACGCAGACCGCGACCAACTGGACCATTTTCACCGCCTCCACCACGCAACCGACCATCAGTGCCGCCGACGCTCATCAGGGCACCCAAAGCATGAATATCGACAAGGACGACGCCAACACCACCGGCACGCTGCTCGGCGGCTTCTCTCCGCAGATCGCACCTTCCGATGCCACCGCGGTTCAAAGATGTCAGGTTTGGGTTAAAATCACGCCCGGCGGCGGCGGTGACTACGATGTGGCCCCGCAATCACCGACCCAAGGGTTCTTGACCGCGCGCGTCAATTTTCGCTTCAACGGTCCCGTCCGGGTCTTGGATGGCGGCTCTTTCGTCGAAACCGGCACCAACTGGACGGAGAACCAATGGCATTTCTTGGAAATCGTCTTGGATCCCGTCGCGGAAACGCTCGATTACTACCTCGACTCCAACCTGATCTACCAGGCCACGACCCTGTTGGGTGGAACCACGATGGAACAGGTCGTCCTGATTTCCGATAACTGGAACGACGGCGACAGCGTCTTTTACGATGAACTCGCCTTCGGCATTCTGGACCCCTGCACCATCGACTCGGTGGTCGTTTCCGGTAACAGCGCGACCATCACCGGCGAGTGCGATGCCATCGACATCTACGCACGCAACGCCAATACCGGCGCAGTGGAACTGATCGCTTCCGGTGTCGTTTTGGACGGTTCCTACACCATCAACGGCATCCCCAACGATTCTCAGATCATCGCGGTTGCCGCCGGCGGCGACGTTGCAGACGGCGTGGCTTCCGCCAACTTCTCGGTACCCACCTTAGGGGAATGGGGCCTCATCGCATTCACCATGATGTTGATGAGCGGTGGCCTGCTGTACATGCGGCGCCAACGCCAAGCCTGATTCCACATCCCGAAGCCAAGGCGGATGAATCGCCATCGGGAACAAACCAGGAATACCCGAGAAAAGGCCCGGCCCAAGCCGGGCCTTTTCCTTTTGCTCCCGAATCGAAGCGATGCGTTCGGGAGTTCCCGCATTGGCGAGAGAGGCGTCGTCGCAGTAGGTTGGCCGGCCCGGCCGACATATCGAAGCGATTCAGCCAAGCAGTCGCCGCATGCCGAAATCGTCGTCATGCAAGATCGTTGATGCGATGTGGGTGTGGGGGCCTTGCCGGCCCTGCCATACCGGCCCAGCACGACGAATCTTTTGGAATTAGGCCACTCCAAACCGGCTTGGGTGGACGGGCACCTCAGCCGACGGGTTGACGGTGGGTTTTCCTCCGTCGGTTCCCCAAATCCCAAGAAAGGTGCCGGTAGGCGAGCCAGCTATGGTAAGTTGCCCTTACCGTTGATCGAGACATTGAATTTGGGGTCAGGTCCATTCTAGCCATGGATTTGGGAAACAGAATCGCGGCCGCGACGAGCCGTCTGCCGTGCCCGTGGAAACCGAACGGCACGGCTACCCGGGGAACCTTGCTTCAGTTGGGGTTCTTCTTCGCGCTGAACGCGCTGATCTCGGTGCCGGAAACCTGGCGCGACGCCCCCTACCTCAACGACGTGCTGCTGCACGGTCACCAGGTTCAGTCAATGATGGATGCCTGGTACCGCGGCATGCAACTGCTCGACCATTGGGACCCCACAGTCGGGTTGGGCCACCCGTTCACACGCACCTACGCTTCGGGATCGCACCTGCTGTTGACGGCGATTCACTTGCTGGCCGGCCAGCGCGAGATCGTTCCGGGCTTGTTCCGCTGGTTTGCCTACCTGCTCTGGATCGCCTTGCCCCTGACCACCTACGTGGGACTTCGATGGACGCGATTACCGGTGTCCATCGCGCTGGCCACCGCCGCCATGATCCCTTGGCTGCACGCCGGATTCCGTTTCGGCATCGCACCGGAAAGCTATCTCTGGGCGGGTCACGGCCTGATTCCCAACCTCCTTGCGCTTGTGCTGCTGGCGCCCGCCTTGGGCCTGTCGGCGCGGTTCCTCGCCAGCGGAAGGGGTTGGTTTCCCGCCACACTGTCGCTCGCCGGCGTGTGGTTCGCCCATGTCCAAATCGGCTATGTGGCTTCGCTGTCGACGGTGATCTGGGCCCTGTGGGGGGTCGCGCGATCCCCGCGAAAGTGGTCGGCACCGCTCGCTCGTTTGGCCATGTTGGGCGGCGCAGTCATGGGTTGCTGTGCTTTTTTCCTCTATCCCTTCGTGACCGAAGGCGCCTGGATCAACAAAACCATCCGGGAACCGGATCACTATTGGAACTCGCAGGGTCCGCGGGTCTTGCTGGATCTGCTGCGCAGCGACTGGTTCGATGCCGCCTCTCCCCTCCCCAGCTTGACGGTGATGTGGTTGCTGGGTTGGGTGGTCGTGATGCGCGGCGCCGGCCGCAAGCAGCCATGGCCGTGGCTGGCCCTGTTCTGGGCCCTCGCGTTCGTGGGCCGGGGGAGCCTGAACCCACTCCCCCATCTCCTGCCCTTCGCCGAAAAGCTCTCCTTCGAGCGCTTCGGCATGGCCGCCCAGTGGTGCCATTTGATCATTGCGGGGGCGGGCGTAGCCTGTCTGGCCGAGCTGTTGGGCAAGTACCTTCCGAAGCGGGTACCGTCTTTGTCACTGATCCTGATCCTGTTGTTGTTACCGGCGATCTGGATCAACACCCGCCACCATTGGCGGTTCTCGGCGGACCTGGAACATCGAATCGCCAGTCGATGGCGATCCATGCAAGCCGAGTGGCAGCCGGTTTCGGAGCTGGCACGACACCGCCAGGGCCGCGTTTGGGTACCGCCGACGGAGAGCGGCCCCGCCTTGGGCGTGCAACTGTATCACCTTCCCTTGGCCGACCACCTGGACCACATCGGCTTCCTGTGGCACTCGATGTCGCTGAACGCCGACTTCCTGTACGCCATCGACCCGGCCGACGCCGGCCACCGACGCATCTTCGCCATTCGCTATCTGGTCACCGATCCGGACCGGCCCATCGCCGGCCTTCGCCAATTGAACGGCAGCACCCACTTCCGCCTGTACGAAGATACCGACGCCCGACTGTTCCGGTTCGGTCAGGTCAAGGAGGTGCTCCCGGGACTTCCCACCGATCACCGCGACCGGATCACCGCCTGGCTCGAAAGCGATCTGCCGGAGACGGGACATTACCTCGGCTTCGGCCCGGCCGATTCGTTCCCCACGCCCGATCCGGCGGACGAGGAACCACCGTGGAAGCCGCCGCGAATCCTCGGCCCCCAGCGCCTCGAAGGCGATGTCTTCGGATACAAATTGCGCGTGCGCACCGAAGGCCCCGGCTATTTGGTGGGATCCTTTTCCCATCACCCCGGCTGGCAGGCGGAGGTCAACGGCCAGGCCGTTTCCGTGCTCCAGGTCTCGCCGTCGCTGGTCGCCGTTCAGCTCGAGCCGGGCCAATCGGAGGTGGTGCTTCGCTACCGGCCCTCACCCTGGACGCGGCTCTTGATCTTCGCGGCGTTCCTGGCGATGGGAAGCGTGGCCGCTCGGGATTTGTGGATGTGGCGGAAGCGTTCGTTTTCCCGGCCTTGACCTTTGACCGAATTTTCACACTGAAATCACCTTCTTGATTTTTCCATATTCACCTAATTACCCATTGCTCTCCACATTTCCTTCACATTCTTGCATCAAGTTAACCTCATTCCACCCAAGCGGGCAATCGATCAACGGACCGCCACGCCGTTGAATTTTTATGAATAATTCTGCGAACGCACCGAAAGTGCCAGATCGCAGATGCACCATCGATCGATTTTCATGGCCAGGATTCATGGCGCCGCCCGCTCGGATTCACGGAGAAGGAGGTTGGGTTATGGCATTGGATGCCTTGTTGCGGCAATTGGCAAACGACGCGGGTGTTCCCTACGCGGGATTGGGAGAAGACGGATCTTGTACCTTGACGTTCGGCGACCGAACCGAAGTCTATATCGTTCCCGGGCAGAACGACTCCCGGATTCACCTCATCGCACCGCTTCCCCCGCTTCCGGAGCAGGGCTCGGAACTCCTGCTTCACCAGATGCTACAGGCGCAAACGCTCGGGATCTCCACCGAGGACGCCTACTTCGGTTTGGATTCCACCACTGGGGAATTACTGCTGTTTCGGCACCTGACTCCGGCAGCCATGGACCACCTCGAATTTCGCCAATGCTTGGAGACCTTTCTCGACGTTCACCAGGAATGGTGTGACCGTCTTGGCGTGTCGCTGACCCCGTCCGAAGGTGAAGCCCAGCCCCGGGAACAGGCGCCCCTACATGCTCCAGAACCGCCTACTCTGGCCCTGCCTTCCAACGCCCTGCTCGTGTAGATCCCTCGACGACAGGCCCGAATCGACAGGAGGCAAAAATGTCATACAGACCGGTTCAATCGGGCGGCGACCATCGGCGATTTCAAAGCACGCCCTTGGTGCCGACCCATCAGCTTCCTTCCTTTACGCAACGGCAATCGAGCATCCATGGCAGGCACATCAGCGGTATCAGCCCAGGTGTCCCCGCACAGATCGGCGGGCTGACGACACCGATCGGGCACCAACCCCACAGAGGCGCTTCCACCCGCAAGCGAAGCCTCGTGTCGACCATCTCACCGGGGGTGACGACGCCAGTCACGAACCTCGCCAAGAGGCCGAGAACCACTCGGACGCCGACCGACGCCCACATGCCGGACTTCGAAGGCATTCGACGTACCCGTCTCACCGATCAACTCAAGACCCGAAAAGGCGACGGTAACTTCTCCCGCGAGTTGGGCCACCTCTACGGTACCTTTCTCCGTCGCCGCGATTGGCAGGATGCAGCGACCCAAAGCATGCACCGACGCGTCACCCAGTTCCAGGCGGAATTCAAACAGCACAAACGCGACGCCATTCAAAACCTGCTCGGCCAACAGAAAAAAACCCAACCCAAAAAGCACGGACCCGGGTATTGGGCCGACAAGAGCAAGCGCATCCAGGCGGACAGGGCCAAGGACAAGGGTTATTATGCGGCCGCCTCGGGAAGCCCGCTGGCCAAAAACCCGACCTACTACGGAATGAACATGCAGGGTAAGTCCTGGATGGTCGCCATGACGGAACTGCGCGTCATTCGCAAGCATTTGGGCCACCGCCACAACCAGCTTGGGCGGTACCAACACCATGTGACCGAGCTTCGCTTTCCCGGAGGGACCCGCATCCTCGCGGTCAACGAAAAAGGCGGCGGTGGCGGCACCACCCGCATGAAATGGCCCTTGCCCGGCCTGTCCAAGGTAAAGGGCAACACCGCCATGCTCGATCTCTCCTATCCCAACATCCAGACCATCGTCCGCCGGAGCCTTCTGGCCAAAACGGCCGGTTCAGCGGGTTATTCCGACGCCCAATTGGCCCAGCTCATGTTGCGCGTGCTGGGCGGCGATGAAACCGCCATCGCGGAAATGGCCAAAGTCCCCATTCGACTGGGAACCTTGCCGGTGACCTATGAAAAGGACCTGGTCATGACAAGGGATGGCGTTGCCTTCGGTTCGGATTGGCATCGGAAACCCGCTTACAAACCGGGCGGAGAGAAAAAGTACTACACCGATCTGGACCAGGCCGTTGGGGGGGTCACCGCCCGCGACGCAGTCCTGAACATCATGTCGATCCTGTTTCTGGCCGAGCCACGCCACGCACTCGGCACCTGGCTGTCCACCGAACAAGCGCTTCACATGATCGCCAACGGTTCCCTGACGTTCGCCGACATGCTGGGAGATCTCGGCGGGAACATCGCCCACGGCGGGCTGTTTCCGGGGCAGAATTACTTGCGTGACCCCGTGAAGAAGGGAGCGCTGACTGCCCAGCAGAAACGACTGGCGATGCCGTTGGTCGACCACTACGGCCACGTCCCGGATGCTCAAAAAAACCCGACCCACCCCATGTCTCAAGCGGTCATGAAGAGCCTTTTCCTGGAAATGCTGGCCAGCGAAACCGGAGTCCAGGTCAACCATGGCAAACAATTCCTGCAAAACCGCGAAGCCCGGCACTTGGAACGCGTTTTCGACAGCCTGCATTTGAAGGCCCGCCCAATCGCCCTGAAACCGCCAAATTCCGACGTTCAGCCGCCCACGATGTCCCCGGAAAAAATGTGCATCGATCGTATGAACCAAGCCAAACAACGGTACACGGATGCAAGAGACGACGACGGGCGAGCCCAGGCCCTGGCCGAGATGAAACAGGCCCTGAACCTGGCACTCCAAACATTTTTTCCCGCCCAGACCAAAACACTCGACGCCTTCTTCGCGAGCGGCGACCACCACGGCGAATGGCAACGCACCCAGGCCAAGCTGCTCGCCACGAATTCGCTGGAGGCCCGTCTCGAGGTCTTCGAAGAGGTTCAAGACCTGATCCACGACGAGTTGGGGGATCTGGCCGAGGATCTCGGCCAGTCACCCGCCTTCTACAATCGGTTTCAACTGCTGCCCGAGGCGCGCCAGGAGGAAGTGAGCCGGCTCCTGCTCCAAGATACCGGTCTCCAAAAGTCGGGCTCTTTCAGGCCAGGAACGCCGCTGAAATTGACCGGGAACCCGTCCCAGGACCTGAAACGCCTGTTGGTGCAAATCCAAAAGGACAGGAGCGCCAACGATTTCCAGGTACACCTGGAGCAGTTCTTCACCGAAATCGAAAAGCTGCCCAAGGGCGACGAGCGCCATGCCTTGCTGCTGGAATCGCAAAAGGTGCTGCGCGGCCTGAACAGCAAAACCTGGCGGGATCTGGATCAACTCGGCAGCCTGGGTCACCTGTTCGGCAGACGAAGAATACCCCTGATCGATCGCGATTTCGCCCTCCAGGGCCTGGACCTGCGCCAGTGGCACACCCACGGCGACAATCGATGCGCGTACAACGGGTTCGCCATGGGTTTGATGGCCCTGGTCCATCAGAACCGAATCGACCCCGCGACGGTGGCGGGTGTCTTGGGGGTAAGTCCCGAACACATGCAGGAGCTGAGGCAGCTCGCGGCCACGGTTTTCACCGACGACGGCGATGTGGGCAACGCACTGTTGTTGCAGGGCGTACTTCAGGATCGGCTACGCACCATCGCCCTGCGGGGATTGCAGCACAACATGACCGTCGCCAACCAGATATGGGAGAACGTCGAACAGGAAATCCGCCACCGGGTGTTCACCCTGTGCAACGTGCCGGACTACCACGTCTCGACGGACCTGTTCCGCGATCAACCCGAAATCCAGAGATATATGGATCAGGTCGCCCAGGGTCTCGTCCTCGGTTTTCGTCTGGCTACGGATCAACCGAACGGGCAGACTCGGCTACGGGTTCTCGGCGCAAACAACAGACGCAGGGAGCGCGAGGCGGTCGCCGCCTACATCCAGAAATTCGAAACCGCTTACCAAGGCTCCAAAATCAAGCCGTCACCACACTTGACAGCCCTGGTCCGATTGGAGGCGAATCTGGATCAGGCCGACCACGACGCCTTGCGGGAAGCGCTGCAAGCCCACATGGACACGCGTTTTGCCATAATTGGCAGCCAGGATCGAAGGCACCGAATCCTGAACATGTACACCGCGGCGATGTTCCACAATCGCGACGCCTGGGGAGGACCTCTGGAGCTCCAATCCCTGGGCCGAGCCTTTGGGGTCCAAGTAGCGCTGTTGACCCCGTTCGGCGTCAACGACGGCGGCCCCGGCTTCGGTTCGGCCGTTTTCAGTTGGAACACCCATCCCGTCGTGAACACCACCAGCTTGAGCGAGAACGAATGTGCCATCTTGCGCCGGCTGGAATTGATTCACGGCGAACCGCTCCCGGCACGCAACCCGCGGATGAGATTCAAACCCCATACGCGCGCCCAGGTGATCGCCAAGCTGCAGGACCACGCCACCGGCCAGAACAGCCTGGCCCAGCGGTTTCTGCACCTCTACGACGCCCACTACCGCCAGCCGCCGGTCATCGCCATGAACAACCCCAATGCGGTTCACTGGAGTGCGGTCTCGTTGAGGGACGGCACTTTCGACGTAGCTCATCGCATCTTCCATCCTCCACCCAGGCAAATCCTCCCTCAACTGGGCTTGGCCCAACCCAAGCCCAAACCGAAGCCGTCGGAACCCAAGCCCAAGACCAGTTTCGAGCAGGCCTTCGAAACCGTTACCAAACTCGCCCTGGAAAACGATATTCGCGACCCGGTGGCACTCGCGGCGCTGTTCGACAACTTGGGCTGGAAAGCGGATACGCGGGTCGAAGACCGGCACAAGGTGGCGCGGTACTGCCAATACATCGTCAACGATTTCGTGAAAGGCATCGCGCTCGACGACCAAATCCGAAATAGCGGCAATTTCAATCTCGTTTCGGAGACCATCGGAAGGCAGGTCGTGCAAAAAGGAATCATCGACAAGACCAAGATCGTGAATGCGTTCAAACGAGCGGGATTCTCGCCCCAAAGTCCAACCCATGCATCCCGGCTGCAGGAAAGAACACGAGAGCTCGTCACGGCCGGCCTTCCCAAATACCTGAACCGCAAATTCGGCATCGATCTGAACCAGCTTCTGGAACAAGACCGGCGGGATTACGTGAAGGTCTACAACTTCCTCAAGGGGCAGGCGATCGCCGCAAGGGACAGAGGGCTGCAAATGCCACCAGATCAGTTGTTGCTCGCCTTTCACTACTACCATCCCGAAAATCCCGAGCGACGGGACCCCAGCCTCGATATGAACCGAATCTTCCAAAAGTTCGTGCGCCAATCGGGCTGAACCCGAACATTGCGCCTCACACTTGCCCAAGCTCGATGTCTCGGCGGGGTGGATCGCCATCCCGAGCGTTCGCGAGGATGCCCACTCCAATCGCGCGGTAAGGCGCCATCCCACCTCACGGCCGGGTCGTCCCCGCACATCCTGGCTTCGTCCCAAACGGGGCGCGCACACCACCCCCACCCTCCATGCTTGGACCACGTCGGCCGGCGCTCCTCCGGCCCGTTCATCAAGTCTATGTGAGGTGTGTGCGTGAGAATTCCGTGTCTGCTTTTGCTGCTGCAAACCTGCACCCTGTTCGCCTATCAAACCGACCTGGCCTTTCCCTGGGCCACCCACAACGAAGACTTTCCGTCTCAAATCACGATCAACAATCCCCACAATCTCGGCGCGCGGGTCACGCTCACCCTGACCCGTGCGGGCGAAACCACCGAAACCCACCGTGTCGAATTGATCCTCAACCCGTTCGACCAACAGGCCTTCACCATCGACACCCTGTTCCCCGACCTGGCCTCGGGCACCGGTTTCAACGTGCGTCTCGCCAGCTCGGCCGACGACCTGCGCGCCAGCGTGACCGTTTGGGCCACCAGCACCGCAACGAGAGCCTCGCCCGCCCAGACCAATGCCCAGCCCATGAACCAGGCCGCGCCGATCCTCCTGTTCAACAACCTGCCCCGCAATGAAACCGGCTTCGCGGCGCCCGTGGTCATGAACACCGGCGACACGCCGGCCGAGGTTCGCTTCTACGCCTACCAGTTCGGCAGTCGCGGCGAGCCCGTGACCCGAACCGTGGCGGCCGGTACGTCCCACGCCGAAACCATGGGCGACCTCTTTCCCGAAAGCGCCGGTCCCTACTACGTGGTAGCCGAAAGCGATCAGCCGCTCCTGGGCGCCAGCTTCGTCTTCAACGAATTGCGCGAACCGGCGCTGGCCCATGCGATGCCGCTCGACCAGCTTCCCGCGGTTCGCAATGGCTCGGAGGTCTCGACGCTGGCGTCCGATCAGGGCTTCGTGGACGCCATCACCGTCGATGGCGAGGGCAACCTGTACGTCTCCGACTTCTTCGGCGGTGGTGACTTCAACGACATCCGCGGCACCAGGGTGCTCAAGGTCAGCCCCGAAGGTGACGTCAGCACCTACGCCGAAGGCTTCGACGGCCCGCTGGGCCAGGCTTGGGATTCCCAGGGCAACCTCTACGTGTCCAACTGGAATGCCGGCGACGTGCGGCGCGTGACTCCCGCGGGCGAGCTGACCGTGTTCGCCACCGGCTTCAACGGGCCCTCCGGCCTGGCGATCGACGCTCAGGACAACCTCTTCGTGGCCAACTACCTCGACGGCCAGACGATTCATCGCGTCACCCCGGCCGGCGAGGTTTCGGTGTTCGTACAGGATGCCGCGCTGAACGGCCCGGTGGGCATCGTCTTCGACGAAGCGGGTACCTTGTACGTGGCCAATTACAACGACGGCAAGATCTTCAGCCTCTCGCCCGAGGGAGCCATGAGCCTGATCGCCCAAATCCGAGGACCCAACTTCTTCACCATCGGGTACTTGACCTATGCCGGCGGGCATCTCTACGCCACGGCCATCGGTGAGGGCAAGATCTACAAGGTGAGCCTGGACGGCGACGTCAGCGTCTTGGCCGGCACGGGTGGATTCGACCTGGTCGACGGTCCCGCCGCCGACGCGGTGTTCGCCAACCCCAACGGCATCACCGCCGCTGCGGACGGGTCGCGGCTGTACATGACCTCGTTCGCCGGTCGCGTGGTGCGCGTCATCACCCTTCCCTGATCGCGGACTTCCGACCTCGGCCGGGCCCTCCTCCCCACGGAGCCGCTGCGCGAGCCGAGGGCCGGATTGCCGATGTGCCGGACCATCGGCACACCGGCTACCGGGTTTCAGGTTGGAAACCAATCGAAGCGATTCGCTCGGGAGTTCCCGCATTCACGAAAGAGGCGTCGTCGCAGTAGGTTGGCCCGCTGGGCCGACACTTCGAAGCAATCCAAGCAACGGCAATCATTTGTGCCAAAGAGCGAAGCCCTAATTCCCCCTCGCTACCCCAATCGAAAGCCGTGATGTCCAAAGTTCCCACATCGTGGGAGAGGCGTCGTCGCAGTAGGTTGGCCCGCTGGGCCGACACTTCGAAGCAATCCAAGCTACGGCAATCATTTGTGCCAAAGAGCGAAGCCCTAAATCCCCCTCGCTACCCCAATCGAAAGCCGTGAAGTCCAAAGTTCCCACATCGTGGGAGAGGCGTTAGGCCTGAGGGTTGGCCCGCTGGGCCGACACTTCGAAGCAATCCAAGCTACGGCAATCATTTGTGCCAAAGAGCGAAGCCCTAAATCCCCCTCGCTACCCCAATCGAAAGCCGTGAAGTCCAAAGTTCCCACATCGTGGGAGAGGCGTTAGGCCTGCAGGTTGGCCCGCTGGGCCGACATGTCGAAGCCGCTCCTTTCGGAGAACCTGTTTTCTCTAGAGAGGCGTGGTGCCAGGTAGGTTCAGCGGCCCACTGGGCCACCATTCATGACGCAATCCCCGAATATCTGACTCTTCAGGTTATTAACTCTATCTTCGATTTTTACAGAGTTCACTTCATGAGAGCCATGAACAAGCCACCTGGGGGCCTAGCTTGATTTCGAGAACGAAACGACGTGAAGCGAGAAAGCATGGTGTTCCAGTCTTCCGAAGAGGGGCGTCGTGCGGTGCCCTACAGGCCGCGCCATACCGGCCGTACCCACAACATATTACGAAGCTCCTCTTTGCACTTATCCGAACAGCCCAATAATGTGCTTCGCTCTTTTCCCGTTCGATCTTGCGAAGCCTGGACCACTTCGAAGTGTCGGCCCAGCGGGCCAACCTACTGCAGCGCCGATCCTCAAAACATGCGGGAACTCCCCGCATGGATCACTTCGAAAAGTACATCCAGCGGGCTTACCGCCCTGCACGACGAATCTTTGGACATTCGGGCACTCCAATCGAATTTGATTCACATGAGCCACCGACAGGCGGGCGGCTCGTCCCTTTGCCACGCAGCGTGAAGGTGAACTTGGGGTATGATGCAGCGACAAACGCGTCGTCAACCACAGCCCATCGCCCCGCAGGCGGGTCCGCGTGGGCCACGCCTTTCCGTCGCGAGCACCCAGTCCCGGCAGTCGGGTCCAAAGCGATCGAATCCAACCAGGCGGCGCCGTTTTCGGTAGCCTCATCGAGGCGTCCAGGTGCCGCGTTCCCATCGGAAAACGGGCTTGGCAATCCTACGAGGTCTCAGTTTGGCATCCTATCGCGAACAACCGAGCGGCCAAGTGGCCCCGATCTCGCCCAAATGGCAGGCGATTCTCTATGCCTCCGTGCTGGTGTTCTGGACCATGGTTTGCGGCCTGGTGGCCAGTAACGGATACCTACGCCGCAATCCTCAGCTCGAGCGCACCTGGACCTGGTACTTCATCGACCAGATCGGCTTCTACATGCCGTTTCTCGTGGTCACGATCTTCATCTTCCTGCTGGCCCAGTATCAACAGCGGCACCGGGCCCCGTTGAAGCACATGATCCTCGCCAACCTGATGGCCAGCCTGGCGTGGATGGCGGTCTACGGGTTTTACGCGATCTGGTGGTTCCTCTGGCATCGTGGCCTGGCGATGGACCAGTTCTGGGACTATTTCGCCATCATGCACGGCATCAATTCGCTGTTCGACTACGCCATCTACTGGTTCATCGCCACCGCCGTCTACGCCGGGGTGCTGTACCGGGAGTCGCGGATTCGCGAGCGCGATGCCGCCGAGCTAAGCCTGCGCACCTCGCAACTGGAGGGCATGCTGACCAAGAGTCAGTTGGAAGCGCTCAAGGCCCAACTCCATCCGCATTTCCTGTTCAACACGCTCAACTCGATTTCCTCGTTCTTCCGGACCGGCGAGAACGAACAAGGCCTGGCCCTGCTGGTCAAATTCTCCGATCTCCTGCGGTCGTTGCTCACCCAGGGATCGGATCAATGGATCACGCTCAGGCAGGAGTTGGCCTTCATCGACCTCTATCTCGACATCGAAGCGGTTCGCTTCGAGGACCGGTTGGTCATCGGGCGCGACATCGACCCGGGCTCCCTGGACCTGATGGTGCCTTCGATGATCCTGCAACCCTTGGTCGAGAACGCCATCCGGCACGGCGTGTCCCAAAGCCTGGTGCGGGCCGAATTGATCCTGGAGACCCGGATCCACGAAGGGCGGCTCGACATCTCGGTACGCAACGACGGTCCCCAACTGAGCGATCCGCAAACAGTCGTCGATCCCGAGGAAGGCGGGATCGGCCTGCGCAACACCCTGATGCGCCTGGACACGATCTACGGCGGTGCGGCCCGACTGGACCTGACCAACTGGGATCGGCGGGGCGTGGTGGCCCGCTTGAGCCTGCCCGTCGAGACTTCCGCCCGAGGAGCCCCGCAATGACGAAAACCATCCGCACGATCATCGTCGACGACGAGTTGCCGGCCCGGCGCAACCTGCAGCACGTGCTCGGCAAGGAGCCCGACATCGAGTTGATCGCGAGCTGCGCCAACGGATTCGAGGCCCTGGAGGCGATCGACCGCCACGCACTCGACCTGATGTTCCTCGACGTGCAGATGCCGCAAATGACCGGTTTCGAAGTGATGCGCCGCATTCCGGACGATCGCCTGCCGGTCACGATCTTCGTGACCGCCTTCGACGCGTTCGCAATTCAGGCTTTCGAAGTGAACGCCATCGATTACCTGCTGAAACCCTTCGACGACGCGCGCTTTCAAAAAGCCGTGGCACGGGCCCGTGCCCGGATTCGCGACCAACGCGAGCGCGAGAATTTGCGGCTCATGCGCCGGCTCCTCGACCAAATCGAATCCGAACAGCCGGCACGGCCCACCCCCCAACCGAGCGAACCCCCCGAAACCCATCTGACCCGATTGATGGTCAAGGCCTCCGATCGATTCTTTTTCCTGCCGGTGGCCCACATCGATTGGCTGGCCTCGGCCGGCAATTACGTGGAAGTGCACAGCGGCGACAAGACATACCTGGTGCGCGGAACCCTGACCCATTTCGCGAACCGGCTGGACCGGCGATTCGTGCGGATCAGCCGCACCAACATCATCAACACGGAGCGGGCCCTGGGATTCGAACCACACTTTCACGGCGAGTACATGGCCCTGATGCCGGACGGCGCCAAGCTACTGATGAGCCGAAAGTTCCGCGGCAACTGGGGCGGTTTGTTCGAAAGGGCTTGAGGGCCGATAAGGCGGAGCACCACGGGCGGAAGGACGATCTTGGGATCGCGTCACCCGACGGCCCGGACGGCTTGTCCGGACGACGGAGCGAGAATGCGCCGCAACGTGCGCGGCGCATTCCCCAAGCCAAGCCTTACCTGCCGTTTCTCGGCAGCTCGCGGTATTCGAACCAATCGAAGTCGGCGTGCAGCCGCATGCCCGTCAGGTCCTGACAGCACAGGCCCACGAAGGCCCCCGTAAAGGCCGGCCGGTAGCGATTCTTCTCGTCACATACGTAGTCGTCCGAAAGGATACTGCCGTCCAGCACGGGCCCGATCGGCAACAGGGCTTCCATCGAGTACCCGTAATAGAACCGCAACGCGGCACCGTCGTAGTCGACCTTCATGAAGACCGGGCCGTTCTCGGGAAACAAAACGCCTTCAGGGACGGGCTCCGTCATCCGGTAGTTGTCGGAGGTGATCACGTTGACGATGCGCCGCCCCTGGTCATCGGCGGTCACGTACAGGTAGTGGTAGTTGTAACTGTTGTAGTAGCAGACCAGGCCGGCCATTTGCTGATAGCTCTGGGGCGAGAATTCCAACGCGCAGGAGGCCTGAATGTGGTGCTCGGTCACGCGACGGGCCACCAGGCTTTGATAGTGGTGGGAGTTCAGCGACTCGCGACCGAACAGGCGCAGGAAGCCCGGCCGTTGGCGCAGCGACAGCCAATCCTCCGCGACCGGAATGCGCAGCGATTGCCAGGTGGGGTCGAGCGACAATCGATCGAAATCGTCGCGCGCTGGACGGGGCGCGGGCGCCGGTGCGACCTCGTGCGACACCTCCACGCGTTCGCGGGGCATGCGGCCGCCACAGGACAGGCGCGGCCACCCGTCCTCGTCCCATTGGAAACGGTCGATGGCCGTCTCGCGACCGGTGATGCAGCGACCCCGTGTGGTCAAGGGCCGGCCCGTCAGAAAGGCCACGTACCAATCCCCCCCGGGCGTCTCCACGAAACTGCCGTGCCCGGTTTTCTGAAGCGGATGTTCGGGATCTTCGGCACAACTCACCATCGGGTTGTCGGGATGAACTTCGTAGGCTCCGGTGATGGTTCGTGACCGGGCGACCGTGATCGCGTGGTTGTACTCGGTGCCGCCCTCGGCCATCACCAGGTAGTAGTAACCCTGTCGTTTGTACAGGTGCGGACCCTCGGTGCAGCCCAATTCGGTATTGCCGAAGATGTGGCTCACCGGCCCCACCAGGCGCTTGGCTTCGGGATCGTACTCCTGCAGCACGATCCCACCGAAAAATTTGCCGCCGCGGTGGTCCATGATCATGTTCAGCACCCATTTGCGGCCGTCATCGTCGTGGAAGAGCGAGGGATCGAAGCCGCTGGCGTTGAGAAAGATCGGATCCGACCAGGGCCCGGTGACCGAGCGGCTGGTAACCATGAAGTTGGGCGTGTCTTTCCAGGGCCCGTCGAAGGTGCGCACATTGGTGTAGACCAGGTAGAAGGTACCGTTGTCGTAGGAAAGGCAAGGCGCCCAAACACCGCACGAATCGGGCACCCCCAGCATATCGAGCTGCGAAACCCGATCCAGAGGCCGAGCCACCAGGCTCCAGTGGGCCAAATCGCGAGAGTGATGAATTTGAATGCCGGGGAACCATTCGAAGGTGGAAGTGGCGATGTAGTAATCGTGGTCGACCCGAAGAATACTGGGATCGGGTTGGAATCCACGCAAAATCGGATTTTGAATACTATTCATGAAGCATGTCCTGTCAGTGATTCGATGTTAACACGCACCCAAGCGGCGTGGTTCAGGCCCCTTTCGATCGTCCATGGGTGGAAAGAAACGGGCCGTCACATTGATGGAAGAGCGTTGGCGGAAGCCCCCACGAGCGGGGCGGGAAAGAGAGCCAAGCGAAGGGAAACGCTTGACAACACCACAATGTTAGCGCAAACATGAATTCAGGACCACCCTCTTTCACGCGGCCGACCTCCGCGCTCCGCCGCGCCGACCAACGCGTCCAGGTTAGGTTTTGGCCGGCCCATGCGTCCTCTACGCCAGGGACCTCCGAAACCGCAATAGGCCGTGTCGCTTTCGTTCACCCGGTCCCGCACCTTGCGCGCGATTCGAATGCCCCGGTATCATCGCATTTCCCATCGCGATTTCGCTCTACCACCGATCTTGGGAGTTATCATGGAACATTTGACATCCGGAGACGCCACGCTCGCCATCGATCCTTCACACGGCGCACGTCTCACCTCACTCTCCATCGCAGGGCTGGAACTTCTGGTCCCCCCCACGGCCAACACCTTTCACTGGGGGTGTTATCCCATGGCCCCTTGGGCCGGGCGCATCCGCTACGGCCGCTTCGAATTCGACGGCCGCGACTACCAACTCCCCCTCACCATGCCACCCCACGCCATTCACGGCACCACCTACAACCGCCCCTGGCGCAGGTACAACGGGGCCGCCTCCTTCGACATCGACCTGGGTCCCGACTGGCCCTTTCCCGGCCGCGCCGTTCAGCACTTCCGCCTGGGGCCCAACCGTTTGGATCTGACCATGGAGATCCACAGCGACAGCGAGCCCTTCCCCGCATCCGCCGGTTGGCACCCTTGGTTTCAACGCCAATTGGGTCGCGGCGAACCGGCGCAACTGTCCATTCAGGCCGATTCCATGTACGCCCGTGACGAGCACCACATGGCCACCGATCGCCTGATTCCGCCGCCGCCGGGTCCTTGGGACGATTGCTTCGTGGGGGTGCGCCAGCCCGTGGAAATCCTCTGGCCGGGCGCCTTGCGACTGTGCATGGAGGCCGACGTCCAGCATTGGGTCGTCTACAACGAGCCCGAGCATGCGTTCTGTGTGGAGCCTCAATCGGCACCCCCGGACGCCCTCAACATCGAACCGCGACTGGTTACACCGGAAGCGCCGTTGACCCTGAACGCATCGCTACACTGGGAGATCCTGTGAGGCACCATCGGGCGGCCCATCCCTCGGCCGCCGAAATGGGCGGATGGCGACGGCGCCGCGAAGGCGCTTCGTAGCCCCGCTTGCGGTATCCTGGGATGCGTATTGTCTGTGGTCGAACGGATGTCTGGATAATTTCCCTTCGCGGTTCACCGATGGCCTGGATCGTCTTCCTTCGCGGTTCACCGCATGCCTGGATTGTCTTCCCTTCGCGGTTCACCGCACGCCTGGACTGTCTCCGCTCGCGGCCAATCCTGAAGGGATGGCCAAACCCATGCTCGGACCACCATTTGATTAAAACGCGGACCGCAGGTCCGCTACCAGCAGGCACCCCGGAGGGGTGACACAGTACAGCGAAGGGTTAAGGAGGCAGCGCCGACGCAACCCTGGTTCTCGGGAGTTCCCGTGCTCCAGCCCTGAAGGGGCGGGACTACGAAGCCCCTCTCCGGAGTTCACACCTACTCCGAGCCCTTTGCGGAGCCGCCCCTTCAGGGCTGGATGCGGGAACCCCTGGCAACCAGGGTTGCGTCGCTGTTCGCTCCTTAACCGGATCGCCGGACCGCCTTCGCTGTATTGTGTCGTCCCTTCAGGACGCCTGCTGGTGGCGCGCCAGAGGCGCGCGTTTTAATCAAATGGTGGTCCAAGCGTTCCGCTGGCCATCCCTCCAGGATTGGCCCGGGACACCCATCATCCGAGGCCGCCGTTGACCCGCGACATCCACCATCCAGAGCCGCCGTTCACGCCCGACAATCATCATCGCGACGTCCATCATCCGACATCATCCGGGACACCCACCATCCAAAGCCGCCGTTCACACCCGCCAACCATCGTCGGGACGCACATGGTCCAGGACAGCCATCACCCCACCGCTCACCAAGCGGGAGGTTCAATCAAAAAAAGAAAAGGGTCGAGTTCACCACGAATGGATGTGGGGAGACTGGAACTCGACCCTCTCAGAGGGAGAGCACAACCTACGGGATCCGTGACAGCGTCGAACCCCGTAGTGGGAGTCACTCGACGAATCGTTCGTTCGGAAGGCTGGTGCCGCATTACCGCTACCGCCGCACGGGCCGATCCCACCAAGCAAAGGAAATCGAATATCCGCGGGAAACGATCGTCGAAGAGATGAGAAAGGGAACCAATCGGCTCGAGCCGGCGCGAACCTTCCGAACCGAGGCACCGTCGAAAAAGCTCGGCCCGGCCCCTCCTCGTGAAAGGGGCCGAGCCGATTCGAAGTGCCAGGCAATCAGGCGAACATCAGGTCGTTCATGCGGTTTTCGAGCTGCTCTTGCTTGCCGCTCTGGCGCTCGGGCTCGCCGTAACCGGCCGCGAAGTTGCGGAGGTCGGCCAAACCCAACTGGCCGGATTCGAACCGCTGACCCAGGTCGCTTTCGAAACTTTTGTACCGATCCCCGCGCAGCCGGCCCAAAACGGGATCCTTGACCATGCGCTCGGCGATGACCAGGCCGCGTGCGAAGGCATCCATGCCACCGATGTGGGCGAGGAAGAGGTCCTCCAGATCGGTGGACTCGCGGCGGAGCTTGGCGTCGAAATTGAGCCCGCCGTTCTGGAAGCCGCCGCTGGCCAGGACGATCGCCATGGCGGCGACGCAGTCGTTCATATCCAGGGGGAATTGATCCGTATCCCAACCGTTCTGGGGATTGCCGCGGTTGGCGTCGATGGATCCCAACAGGCCGGCATCGACACACATCTGCAGCTCGTGGGCGAAGCTGTGACCGGCGAGGGTCGCGTGGTTGGCTTCGATGTTCAGTTTGAAATCGCCGTCGAGGCCGTGATGGCGCAGGAAACCGATGACGGTCTGGGCATCGAAGTCGTACTGGTGCTTCATGGGCTCCATCGGTTTGGGCTCGATCAGGAAGGTTCCCTCGAAGCCGATCGAGCGGCCGTAGTCGCGCGCCAATTCCAGGAAGCGGGCGAAGTGGTCCAATTCCTTGCGGGTGTCGGTGTTGAAGAGGCAGGAGTACCCTTCACGGCCGCCCCAGAACACGTAGTTGACGCCACCCAGTTCGACGGTCGCGTCCAGTGCGGCCTTGACCTGGGCGCCGGCCAGGGCCACGACGGCGAGATCGGGATTGGTCGCGGCGCCGTTCATGTAGCGCGGGTGGGAGAACAGGTTGGCGGTACCCCAGAGAAGCCGCATCCCGGACGCCTGCTGCCGCTCCTTGGCAAGTGCCACCATGGTCTGGAGATTCTTTTCGGACTCCGCGACGGACGCGCCTTCCGGGGCCAGGTCACGGTCGTGGAAGCAGTAGAAGGGAACGTCGAGTTTGGTGAAGAATTCGAAGGCGGCGTCGATGCGGGCACGGGCCTGGGTCATGGCGTCGCCATCCACCTGCCAGGGGAAGGCACGCGTACCGGGACCGAAGGGATCGGCACCGGAACCCCAGAAGGTGTGCCAGTAGCAAACCGCGAAGCGAAGATGCTCCTCCATCGTTTTGCCGCCGACGAGCTCCATCGGGTTGTAGGCCTTGAAGGCCAAGGGGTTGTCGGATTCGGGCCCCTCGTATTGGATGCGCCCGATCTGGGGGAAATATTCCCGGTCGCCCACGAATGGTGTTCTCTTCATGACGTTCTCCTCACTATGAATACTTGTTCCATGATTCGGTAAATCAGGTCTTGGCGAGCCATCGGCATCGATTGAAGACGATGGTTTCAGCGGTAGAGGTCGATGGCCAAAGCAACCGCCTTTCGGTACTCGGCAAACAGATCTCGATAGATGTCGACCGCGCTGTCGTTTGGCGTGCAGCAAAGGGGTTCGTTACGCGAAAGGTGATCTCGGACCAGGGCGGCGAAGGCATCGCCGCGCACGCCGGCAAGCAGGCCGAGGGCCTGAAGGGCGGCACCCATGGCGGCCCCTTCGCTTTGGTCCAGCACGGTCACGGGCAGGTTGCCGATGTCGGCCACGATCTGGCGCCAGGTGGCGCTGCGGGCGCCGCCGCCCGTGAGTACGATCTCGCGGGTCGAGCAACCCAGCGAGGTCAGAATCTCGATGCCCGCGAACAGCGAGAAGGTCGCGCCTTCGACCGCCGATCGCAGCAAGTTTTCGGGCTTGCCGTTATCACCGTCCAACCCCAGCAGGCATCCCTTGGCCTTGGGCAGGTTGGGCGTCCGCTCCCCGTGAAAGAACGGCAACGTCAAAACCCCGCCGGCACCACAGTCGGCCTTGGCGATGTGGGCCTCGAAGGCGTCGATGTCCAGGGAGAACAGGCGACGCATCCACTCGGTAGAAACTGTGCAGTTCATGGTGCACAGCAAGGGCAGCCAGCCGTCGTTGGAGGAACAGAAGGCGGCGATGCGTCCCTCCGGATCGACCCGAGGCTGGTCGGAAAAGGCGTAGAGCGTGCCGGATGTGCCCAGACTCATGGTGATCGTGCCCGGCACCACGTTGCCGGTCCCGATGGCGCCCATCATGTTGTCGCCACCGCCGACGGAAACCGGAATGCCCGCCGGCAATCCGAGCTGTTGGGCCACCGACGCGCGCAGGGTGCCGATGGGCTCGTCGGACAGGAACAACGGCGGCAGGCAATCCCGGAGATCCCGATCGGGATCGATGGCGCGCAGTACCTCGTCGGACCAGGCCCGTCGCCGTACGTCGAAGAACCCGGTACCGGACGCGTCGCCGAACTCCATGCCGGCCTGGCCGGTCAGGTAGAAATTGAGGTAGTCGTGGGGCAGCAGGACGCGCACCATGCGGGCGTAGTTCTCGGGATCGTACTTGCGGAACCAGCGAATCTTGCCCGCCGTGTAACCGGGAAGGATGGGGTTGCCCAGCTTATCGATACAGGCGGCTTCACCACCCAGGTTCGCCATGATCTCGTCGCATTCGGCCGCGCAGGTCGTGTCGCACCAAAGCTTGACGGGGAACAGGGCGTGCCCGTCCCTGTCCAGCGCCACCAGGCCGTGTTGCTGGCCCGAGACGCCGATGGCGGTCGCCGAGCGACGGATCTCCGGATCGACGGCCAACATGGCCTTGTGCAATCCCTCGACCCACCAGGCCACGCGTTGTTCGGCCCGGCCGGAACCGTCCTGATCCAGACTGAGCGGTGCGGATTCGCTGGCCACCACCCGACGGAGGTCACCGTCGTAGAAAACCACTTTCAGGGACTGCGTCCCCAGATCGATGCCCAATACCGTACTCATGATGGAACCGCCTCGAAATGCCGCCGCAGTTGGTCCATGTGGCGCTGGAACGCGAGGCTGACCTCGAGCGGCACCACGGTCGACTGGCGACGGCCCATCGCCAGATCTTCACCCACGGCGACGGTCTGGTAATTCAGGCCGAGCGATTCACGACCGTCTTGAAAGTGCTCGGTCCGGGTTTCCAGGTGATAGAGATGGCATTCGTGGGCGCGCCAGAAATCGGGAATGGTGATCAGGCCTTCTTCACCGACGATGGTCGCCCAATTGTGCAGTTTGCAGCGGAACGAGGTGGAAAGCGCGGCGGTCATGTCGCCGTAGTCGAAAATCGCGGTGACGTCGTCCTCGACCCCGTTGGGCGCGGTGCGGGCCACCGCCTGAATGTCGATCGGGTCGCGTTCGGCGAACAGCCAGGCCAGGGCCACCGGATAGATCCCCATTTCCAGAAGGCAGCCGCCGGCCAGGTCGCGGTCGTACTCGCGCAGGCTGGGGTCGTAGGCGATGGGATAGCCGAAATTGGCCTGGATCCGCCTGACCTCGCCGATGCGCCCCGCTTCCACCCACGACTTCGCCTTGCGAATGGCCGGTAGGAAGTAGGTCCACATGGCCTCCATCGCATAGACGTCGTGGTGGCGGGCCGCCCGCTGAAACTCGAGACATTCCTCGGGAGTGGTGACCAACGGTTTTTCGCAGAGAATGGCCTTGCCTTCGGCCATCGCGGAGGTCGCCTGGGCCAGGTGCAGATTGTGGGGCGTGGCGATGTAGACCGCATCGACTTCGTCGCATTCGAACAGGGATTGATAATCGTCGAATCGATGGGGAATGTCGTATTGGGCACCAAAGGCCTCCGCGGCCACTTTGGAGCGGGAACCGATCGCACTCAGTACACCGTTGGGAACGAAGGACATGTCTCGGGCGAACTGGTGGGCGATTCTTCCCGCACCGATGAGGCCCCAGCGAATCTTTTTCATGACAACTCCTGCAATGGATTCAGTTCGGACGGGCTCTGAACCCCGCCACCCGAGCGGCCGCGGGCCAATTCGGTTTCCAGTTGCTCCAGCGATTTCCCCTTCGTTTCCGGTACCAGCCAGGCCACCAGGCCGAGACCGATCAGCGCGAAGAATCCATAGATCGCGAACGTGGCGGGCGCGCCCAGGTTGGCGACCTCCCAAGGAAAGAGAAACTGAACGCCGAAGCTGACGAGACTGTTGATCGCACCGACGAACGAGATCGCCAGGCCGCGAATGCGGTTGGGAAAGATTTCGGAAAAGAGCACCCACATCACCGGTCCCAACGAGATGGCGAAGGAGGCCACGAAGCCCAGAATCCCGATCAGGATCAACCAGGGATTCATGCGAATCCCGGCTTGGATCAAGGCGGCCTCGTTGGCACGCGCGACGGCGTCGCCCAAGGCCTCACGCAAGGCGACCTTGTAGGACACGTCGTCGGCGAACGCCTGGCCGAGCAGCGGTTCCAGGGCCGCGACGTCTACGGTTTCGGCAAGCGGTGCCAGTCGCTCGCGATCGAGGCGATACTTGGCACTGTAAAAACCGTAGGCGCACAGCGACATGCTCAGGAACACGCCGCTCAAGCCCCAGATCAGCAGTGGCTTGCGACCGAGTCGGTCGATCAGCGCCATGGCGATGACGGTGAACACCACGTTGATGATGCCCACACTGGCCGCCTGGGCGAACGCCGCATCCTTCCCGACGCCGCTCTGCTCGAAAATGCTGGGCGCGTAGAAGTAGACCGCGTTGATGCCGGTGATCTGCTGCGCCACCCCGACGATCAGGCCGATGATCAGCGCGTAGCGAACCTTGGGTCCGAAGAGCTGGCGAAAACGATGCAGCAACGACTCGCGCGACTTGCCGCTGGTCTCCTTGATGGCCTGGATCTGGGCGTTCACATCGGCATGGGGCTGCAGCTCCTGCAACACGGTACGGGCGCGCTGGAAGCGGCCCTTGACCACCAGCCAGCGCGGACTTTCGGGGATGAAGAAGAGCAACAGGAAGAAGGCCGCGGCGGGCAGGACCTCGATGCCGAGCATCCAGCGCCAGACCGCTTCGTCGATCCCGAGCGTGCGCACCCAGGCCGCATCCGACCCACTGAGCTTCAACAGGAAGTAATTGCCGAAATAGGCCGCGGAGAATCCGATCATGATATTGAGCTGATTGATGGACACCATTTTCCCGCGCAAACTGGCCGGTGAGATTTCGGCGATGTACATGGGGGCGATCATCAGGGATGCAAAGGCCAGCCCCCCGATGAAGCGCGCCACCACGAGCGCCTGATAGTTGGGCGCGAAGGCCGAGGCGACGGCCGAGAGCAAATAAAGGAACGCGATGATCTTCAATACTTTGCGACGCCCGATCGCGTCAGCGACAATGCCCGCGGCAGAGGCCGCGATGAGCGCTCCCAACGTGGGGGCACTGACCACCAGACCCTGCTCCCATTCGTTGAGATTGAATTTGCCGACGACGAATCCGATGACTCCGGAAATCACGGATGCGTCGAAGCCGAACACGAAGCCGCCCAGCGAAACGAAGCATGCATACATCAATGCGCGGTTGGCAGGCTTCATGATGCGCGCTCCTGTACGATTCGATTGGTGGAGAACTGGTAGCGCATGGTGCGGTAGACGCAGATATCGGTAATGTCCAGCGGGGTCCCCTGGGGCACGCAGCGGTAGTTGGTGGACACGCGGCAGCGGTCACCCACGGGCAGGACGCGATGATAGGCGTGGCCGTGGAGCAGGACCAGGCTTCCCTTGGCGGGCTGCAGCGTCACCTGGGTGGGTAGATCGCCGTGGGGCGCACCCACCGGCAGCAGCCCGCGGCGATGGCTGCCGGGCACGACGACCACCTGGCCGCCGTTGTCGGGATCCACGTCCTCGGTATAGATCAGGCGGTTGAGGTTGAACCGCTCGGGAATGTCGGGCGGGCAGTCCTGGTGCCAGGCCTGGCCCTTGCTCCCCGGTTTGGAGAACATCACCATGCACTCCTGGCTGTGCCAGCCGGAGCCCAAAATGGCGTCGGTGAGTGCGCACAGGGACGGATGCTCGGCCACTTCCTCGAACGCCGCCACATTCGTTCGCTGGGGGAACCAGGGAATGACCTCCGTGGCGGCCCTGCTGAGAAATTCCTGGTTGTGAAAGTGTTCGGGATCGGGCCCGTAATGTGCCAAGATCAGGTCGTGAAGGCGATCCATGAGATCGAGATCGAAGAAGTTTTCGAGGTGGAGATAGCCGTCGCACCAGAGCCGTTCCGCCAGAGTGTGCACATTCATTTGGTTGTCCTTTGGGGATCGTTGCCGAGTCGGGTAAACAGTGAAGGGCCGCCGTGTAACCAAGCCGTGCGCTTCATTTCGCCGAGCCAACGCTCCGAAATGAGCGGATCGGCCTGCACGCGCGAGTCGCCCCACAGACCCGAATCGTAGGGTGGCCCCCACATCGGCTGTTGGTCCCAGTAACAATTGATGTAGGCCACGGCGCGAATCACGTCCGCGTTTTCGTGCACGAACGCGAAGAACGGGACGAACCATTCGTTCCAAATCTCTTCGGGACGCTTGTCGACGACGCCCTCACCCGCGGGTCCATCGACCACGTCGGCGATATTGGCATTGATCTTTTTCTCGATGAAGTAACCCTGCGGTGCCGCTTCGGCGATCATCATGGGTTTGTTGTGTTTGCGTGCGAAGGCCAGCAGTTGGTCCAGCAGTTGGCGCTGGGTGGTGTGGACCTGCTCGTGGGTACCGGCCTCTTCCAACAGCAGGAACCAGGAGCAGCCGATCCAGTCCACGTATTTGTCGCCCGGGTACCACTGCGCCAGATCCGGTTCGAAAAAGCCTTCGATGGCGTCGTCCGCCGGCGAGGAACTGCCCTGCCAGACGTAGGCCACGTTGTCGACCTTCTGCTCGCGAAGGCGATCCACGATGCGGCGCCAGGCATCCGTGTACTTGGCCGCGTTGTGGTAACCCTCGTTCCAGACACCGTCGAACTCGTATCCGATCCGCAGGAACACCGGTTTGCCGACCTTTTTCAGAAAGCCACCGAGCTTGTCGATTTCGGGATCGAACTCGCCGGCGACCAATCGGGCCAGCCCGTTTTCCGCGTATTTTTCGGTGATGTCGAGGCCGATCGCGAGTACGGAGCCCTCGAATTCCCGGGCCGCCTTCCAGGAGCTGTGGGGACCGCTACCCCACCAGTCGGCCTCGGCGTCGACGGGATTCAGATCGTTGTCCAGGCCGATGCCCGCGTAGGCCTTTTCCGGATCGCGCACCAGATAGAGCGAAAAGTAATTGGTAATGCCGCCAGGAACGGGGTACTTGCCGGCGGCGGTATAGTCGCGCACCGCTTCCAGGTCCTGACCGATGATCGAGAGGATGCGGCCTTCGGGCGGGAGGAATTTCGCCGCGATCGCATGGTCCTGAACGAGGGGCGCGTCCGCCGCGACGGGCACGGCCTCGGGGGAAATGCTGCAGGCGGTGACACAGAGCCACAGGGGGAACAGGAGTTTTTGAGGATTCGATAACTTCATGACCAACCTTCCTGTATTCGAGGACCGATCGTTGTTTGGGTTTCGAGGGGGGTGGGGGCGTGCCGGCTTCCCAGGGGCACGCCCCCGTCCGGGACGTTTCTAGAGGGGGGGACTCTAGAAAAGGGACCGAAACCGGAAACCGAATTCGCGCGGCGACTCATATACATAAGTCGGGATACCGCCCGTATCGGTACGTTCGTGAGAAATCACGTCCTCGTCGAGAACGTTGGTGCAGAAGAATTCGATGTCGTAACGTTTGGTGCCGTATTTCAGGAAGAAATTCAACTTGGTGGCGCCATCCTGCAGATCGCTGTACAAGTCGGATTCGTTCGAGCTCAGGCCCAAGGTCGCGGCGCTGACCCCTTCCAGGTTCTCGTTGGTCAGGTGGTACTCGGAACGGTAGTAGGCGTTGATGGTCGGCGTCAGGGTGGCACCGCTGCGCATCGAGAAAATGTGGCTGTAGGTGGCGTTGAGCGTGAACTCGGGCGTGTTCTTGGGGGTGTTGCCCTCCCAGTTTTCGATGGGACAGGGCTGCCCATCGCCGAACCGGGTATTGCAATCGACCGCGCTGGAACCCAGATACTCGCGGAATTCCGCGTCCACCCAGGTGAAGTAGCCGCTCAGTACGTTGCTGGGATCGGGCATCAGGCTGTACTCGAATTCGATACCCTGGACATCCAGGCCGTCGACGTTCAGGACCAGGAACTCGTTTTGGTCGGCGAAGACGTTGTCGTCCAGATCGACGAAACTGCCGCCGGCGCCGCAACCCGCATCCTGCTCGCCCGGATCGTCGGCATCGCCGTCGCCGTTGAGGTCGCAGAAGCGGTCGCCGAAGCCCAGGATCGAGGCTTCCTGCTTGTTCTTGAAGTCCATGTAGAAGTAATCCACGGCGTAGCGGAAGCGGCCGTTCATCAGGGTGCCCTTGGCGCCGATCTCGTAGCTGAGGTTTTCCTCGGGCTCGAGCGGGATCACCACCAGTTCGTTGGTGCGCAGCACGGTGATGCGGGTATCGAACAAGCCGGATTTGTGGCCGGTGGCCGCCGACAGGTACACCATCGTGTCGTCGTTGATCTGGAAATTGAATCCGCCGCGCCAATCGGTGTAGGCGAAATCCTTTTGGTTGGTCACGTCGTCGTAGCGACAATCCTGACCGTTCATCCCGGTGGTGGGATCGGCATCCAGGTCGCCGATGAGCGTCTGCGGGTTTTCGTTGCCGAGCGCGTTGGTGTTGTTACACGCATCGCTGCCCGTGAAGGGACCGTAGGAACCGCCGCCGCGGTTGCCGCGATCGTCCTCGGTGCGGCGAATGCCGGCGAACATGTTGAATTTGTCGTTGATCTGGTAGTTGAAGTCGGCGTAGGCCGCCTGGGACTCGGCGTAGATGTCGGGCTGGTGGAAGAGCACGTAGCCGAAGGGTTGGAAATCGACGCCGAAGGTGCGGGTGTTCTTCTCTTCGAAGTAATACAGACCGGCCGTCCACTGGAAGGGCCCGCCGTGAGCGGAGGTGAAGGTCAGGTCGTGACCGTCACTGGTGTTGGTCCAGGGTTCGTCGACGAAGACGATCTGAATGTCGATACCGCCGTCCAGATCTTGAATCATGGTCTGTTCGAACTCGCTGTGGCCATAGGTGTACTTGGCCGAGAACACGTCTTCCATGTGGTATTCCATCACGGAGCGGAAGTTGTCGATGGTCATGTCCAGACGGGAGGGGTCACTGTTGACCGCGGTCCAGGGATCGCCGTCGACGGCGGCGCGTTGCTCGGGCGAAAGGTATCTATCGCTCGGGATGCGGTTGCTGAGCAGTGATAGTGGGTTTCCTGGCGCTTTGTCCTCATAGAGTTCATAGGTGACATACCAATTGAAGGCGTCGCTGGGTTTCCAGTATGCACTCAAGCGAAACGCTTCGTTATCGCGTGAGCCCGGAGAACCCGGCGTCGTGTCCAAGGGATCGCCAAAGTTTTCGATATGGGTCGGGTTGATCCCGACGCCGAGGGGAATCACCGTATCGTCGCGAACCAGGTTGTAGGGCGTATCACGCTCGGCCTTTACATAGTTGGCTCGAAAGGCCAGCGTATCGTCGACCGGAATGTTGAGCATGGTACGGATGGCGCGTCCATTCTCGTTGGATGCTTCCAATTCGACACTCGCATCGAATTCGTCGAACGTCGGTCGTTTGGAAATGATGTTGATCGCACCGACGGAAGCGTTGCGACCCGACAAAGTTCCCTGCGGGCCGCGCGACACTTCGATGCGTTCGACGTCGTAGATCATCTGCAACGCGGCCTGGGCTCTGGCCGTGTAGACACCGTCTACGCTGAGGGCGACGTTCGGTTCTCCCGTTTCCACATAGGTGGAATTCCCGATGCCGCGCATGTTGATTTCGATGGAGCCTTGGCCGTCCGTGCCGGTATCTCGGATCTGGAGGCTGGGGATCAGGACGTTGAGCGTGGAAATATCCGCGACATTTTGAGTGGTCAATTGTTCTTGATCGACAGCGGTAATGGCAATGGGCGTTTTGGAAAGAAGTGTTGTGCGCCGGGTGGCCGTGACCACCATTTCTTCTACGACTTCTTCTTGAACTCCATCTTTCTTCTCTTCAGAATCCTCGGCACTGGTTTGAGCAAAGATGGGAGTGAAGAAGGAAACAGAAACCGCAAAAGCGAAGGCAATACAACAAGGAGCAGAAAAAATGAAACGCAACATGTCAGTCTCCTTGGGGTAGGTCGCGCCAACAAAAGGGCAATGGAGTGAGAAATGTGTGAGTTTTTGTTAGCGCTAACATTATGATTATCCAATTCAGTGACCTGTGTCAAGAGACAAATATCGCCATGGCCAAAGCATCTCACAGTGACGGGGTGGTTCACCGTTTTCGAGCCAAACCTCGCGAAAAATCACAAAAAATCGGCTGTCGCCAGGCTTCGCGGCCCCATTGGCCCGTGAAATGGTAGCGCTTACACCGTTCGGCGGAGGCGGTCCGACGTTCCCGTGACACGATCTGGGCCGTGTTCACATGATCGATGCCCACGGCCATCCCTCCAGGATGAGCCCGGGACACCCACCATCCAAACGCGGGTTTGATGCCAAGGGCCGTCCCCTCGGAAATGGCCGTGAACGGTGACCACCCGAGCATTCGGTCGATCGGTTTTCATGACCGGCCCAGCGCCGGACTACTCGACGACGGTGGGAACCACCCGCGGTTTGGCCACCGAATCCCGTAACATCAGATCGAAATGTAGCTCGGTCTGCACGGGCATCTCCCCGTCGCGGATCTTGCCGGGATTGAGTTGCGGCACCAACATGTCGATCGAGGCTCGCGCCATCTCGGCGATCGGCTGGCGTACCGTCGTCAGGGCCGGCCAGATGATCGTCGCGACCGGCGTATCGTCAAAACCAACGACAGATAACTCGTCCGGAATGCGTAAGTTGTGCTTTTGGGCATTGGCGTATACGGCCGCCGCCATATCGTCGTTGCTGGCGAAGATCGCGGTGGGCGGTCGCTCGGCGGAGAGCAACCGCTCGGCCGCCACGAAGCCGGACTTGTAGGAGTAGAAACCCTGGACCACGCGAAATTCGTCGACGGGAATGCCCATCGCCTCGAAGGCATCGCTGAAACCCTGGAAACGCAGGCGGCTGGACTCCTGGTTGGGGTGCCCGCAAATGAAGCCGATGTCCCGATGACCCGCGTCCAGCAAATGCTGGGTGACCTCGCGGGCGGCGCGGCGATCGTCCATGAAGACCACCGGCGATCCGGCACGTTGGGTGCCAGGCGAAATGCGAACATGCGGTATTTCGTTTTGTTTCAGTACGTCGAGCACGCGCTCGTCGTCACAGACCGGGGGCGGCACGATGACGCCGTCCAGGTTCGAATCGCTGATCTGTTGTTTCATCTTCTCGGCCCACTGCAGGGAGTCCGAGCCGCAGCTCTGGACCACCAGGTGGTAACCCACCTGATTGCAGCGATCCAAGGCCCCGATGAGGAGCTCGCTCATGTACCCCGCACTGGGGTTATCACAAATCAAACCAATATAATAGGATCGGGATGTGGCGAGGTTTCGGGCCGAGATGTTGGGCCGATAACCCAATTCCTTGACCGCCGCCATGACGCGTTCGCGGGTTGCCTCTCGAACGGACGATTCGTTGTTGAGCACGCGCGACACGGTCATCATCGACATGCCCACGTGCTCTGCCACATCGCGCATCGTCACGGTTCCATTGGTTCCGCCATTGCCGTGTGTACGGTTTCGTTTCCGACTCAAGAAAACCCCCGAATGTCATTCTGTTAACGCTCACGCTAACACATTTTTGTCAAAATGCCACACTTCAACACGAACGCCATCCCCAAATCCGGCAGTCGGAAAAGGGAAAACGGGCCCCATGAGACCCCGCCATGGACACCAACGGGACATCCCATGTTTCGGCGGAGGGTTCGGCTTCGATCGAGAATGTCCAGGAAGGCCTCCCCTCCTCCGCGATTCGTGTTTGAATGAATGAAACGCGACCATTGTTCGTTAATGATACTTGATTGGAATCCCCTTGGAGTCATGATGTTTACCTATGTCACGCGATCGTGTTTGTTCTGTTTTTTCATCACCCTTTTCGGCGTCCCGGTGTTTGCCCAGGAGACTGCCGAGGAAACGCTGCCGATCGAGATGATCGAGAAGGCCCACCAGGTGCTCGGCCTGCCCTTTACGGCGGAAGAGCGCACCTTGATGGCCGAGGATTTGGCCGAACAGCGAAAATCTCTGGCGGCCTTGCGCAAGGTTTCCTTGGAGAACGAGGTCCCGCCCTCCTTGTTTTTCGACCCGCGGGCCATCGTCGCCCCACCGGCACAGAAGGACGCCAAACCGGCCTGGTCCGATCCTGGACCGGTGAAGCGTCCCGAGAATCTGGAAGACCTGGCCTTCGCCTCGGTCGGCACGCTCGCCAAGCTGATCGAGACCCGCAAGGTGACCTCGCTCGAGCTGACCGAGCTCTTCATCGCCCGCCTGGAAAAGCACGGCCCCACCTTGAAAGCCGTGGTGACCCTGACGAAGGCGCGCGCACGGGAGGCGGCCCGCCGTGCGGATGCGGAAATCGCGGCCGGCAAGTATCGCGGCCCGTTGCACGGCATGCCCTACGGCGCCAAGGACCTCTACGCGGTGCAGGGCTACCCGACGACCTGGGGCGCCAAACCCTACAAGGATCAGGTCATCGACGACACGGCCGAGGTGGTTCGCCGCCTCGACCGGGCCGGCGCGGTCCTGGTCGCCAAGCTGTCCCTGGGCGCCCTGGCCTGGGGTGACGTCTGGTTCGACGGCATGACCCGCAATCCCTGGGACCTGGAGCAAGGCTCGAGCGGCTCCTCGGCCGGTTCGGCCTCGGCGGTGGCGGCCGGCCTGGTGCCCTTCGCCCTCGGCTCGGAGACCTGGGGCTCGATCGTCTCGCCCTCCGACACCTGCGGCGTTACCGGCCTGCGGCCCAGCTTCGGTGCGGTCAGTCGCGCCGGTGCGATGGCGCTGAGCTGGTCGATGGACAAAGTCGGGCCCATGGCGCGTACGGTCGAGGACTGCGCCATCGTGTTCGAGACCATTCGCGGGGTGGACCCGATGGACCCGACCACGCGTTCGGCCCCCTTCCCCTACCGTGCCGACCTACCCATGAACAAAGTCACCCTCGGGTACGTGCCGGCCATGTTCGAGGGTGATGGCCCGGAGAAGGACATCGACCGCAAGACCCTGGCGCATCTGCGGAATTTGGGTGTCACCCTGAAACCGATCGAGCTACCGAACCTGCCGATCCGGGAAATGGCCATCATCTTGAGTGCCGAGGCGGCCGCGGCCTTCAACGACCTGACCCTCTCCAACCGCGACGACGAACTGGTCCGCCAGATCCGATGGGCATGGCCCAACGCGTTCCGCTCGGCCCGCACCATTCCCGCGGTGGAATACATTCACGCCAACCGGATCCGCACCCAGGTGATTCAGCAGATGGACCGACTTTTGAAGGGACTGGACGGCTACGTCGCGCCCAGCTTCGAAGGCGACAGCCTGCTGCTCACCAATTTGACGGGCCATCCCTGCGTGGTGCTGCCCAACGGATTTGCGGAAGCGAACAAACCTCGCAGCGTCAGTTTCATCGGTCAGATGGACGGCGAAGCGAAAATCCTGGCGATCGCCCGCGCCTACCAAAACAAGATCGACGCCCACAAGCGCCGCCCACCGGGTTTCGACCCCGCCAAAATCGTCAAAAACTGACGGAAGGAGTCATGGTGCTTCGCTCCGAGCCACACCGAAAATCGTGGTTCGGGGTGAGGCAGGATTTTTACCGCAGAGTCGCCGGCCTGGGCGGCGACTCTTATGCAACAAACTCTGTAAAGCTCGAAGGTAAAGATAAAAAACTAAAAAGGCGGATGTGCAGGGAGTTCGTCGAAAAATGTCGGCCCGGCGGGCCAACTTACTGCAACGACGCCCCTCTCACAAATGCGGGAACTCCCAAACGATTCGCTTCGATTAGTTACCCACCTGAAACCCGGGCCCCCGGCCTGGGCGGCGACTCTGTGGTAAAAAAACTCATATCGCATCGAAATGTCGGGCTGGCAGGCATACAGGCCCTGCGCTCAGGTCGGGCGCGCCCGGATACAGGCGGCGACCAGATGGCGCGGCACCTCCGGACAAAGCGCCCAGTGGCCGTGCACGTAACTCGCGAGCAGACTCCCCCGCTGCCAACCCTCTCGCCAGGAGCCGGTTGCGTCGCCCATCCGGCAGTAGGCCCCCTGGCCCGCGTCTTCGCCAGGCTCGTACTTCGAGTAGCGGAACTGGTGGCCGCGGAACCGGGTTCCCGCAGGGCCCAGCGGCGAATCGCACCGAGTCTCCACCTCCACGTAGCCCAGGGCCTGGAGCCGCTCGCACATCTCGACCACTCCTGGCAACAGTCCGAACATGACATGGGATCGACCATCCAGGGTCACGAGCCGCTCGGCCAGGGCCATCAGGCCGCCACACTCGGCGTAGATCGGTTTGCCCGCCCGGTGAAATGCCTGAACCTCGGCCCGCATCGCGCCGTTGCGTGCCAAACGGTCGGCCACCAGCTCCGGATACCCGCCACCGAAGTAGAGCCCGTCCGCCGCGGGCAGGCGCTGATCGGCGACCGGCGAGAAAAATACCAGTTCGGCCCCGGCCGCCTCCAACAGCGCCAGGTTCTCGGGATAATAAAAGGAGAAAGCTTCGTCGCGGGCTACCCCGATGCGGCACGTCACGGCTTTTGCCGGCGCCTGCTCGTGGCGCCCGACGGTCAAGCCGGGCGCTTCCCGGGCCAGGGTCAGGATCCGATCCAGGTCGAGGCCGGCTTCGGCACGCCGAGCCCATAGGTCGATCGCATGCTCGGGAAGGCTCTTCTCGTCGGCGCTGCGCAAGCCAAGGTGACGCTCCGCGAAGCGGCCGTCGTCCTCGGCGGAGAACCCGCCGACCAACGCGAGCTTCGCATCGACCCGACGCAACAAATCCAAGTGGGCCGGACCCCCGAGTCGATTGGCGATCCACCCCGCAAGCGGCACTTGGGGATCGAAGGAAGCGAAACCGAGCGTTGCCGCCGCAGCGGAGCGCGCCATCGCCGATGCGTCGATGACCAGCAGGGTCGGCGCCGCCAGCCACTTGGCGAGTTCGGCGGTGGAGCCCGTTTCCGCGTCGGGGGCCAGGCCGTCGTACAAGCCCATCATGCCTTCGATCAGGGCGATGTCGGCATCGGCCACACCGGCAGCGAAGGTCCGCAGCACCGACTCGCGGCCCATCATCCAGCCGTCGAGGTTGTGGACGGTTCGACCACATACCCGCCGATGGTAACCGGGGTCCAGATAATCGGGCCCGCATTTGAAACAGGCGACGCGCAGGCCGCGCCGTCGAAGCGCTGCAGCCAGGGCCAGGGTCACGGTGGTCTTGCCGACCCCGCTCGATACGCCCGCCACAACGAGACGCGGGGTGGTCAGACGCTCTTTTTCAGGCATGTCGCTCACTCCATCACGCGCATGAATCGCGGAATCACGTCCCCCGGATCGTCGGGGCAACGCCGTCCCACCTCGATCGGACGGATCGTCGCCATCTCACTGTTTGGCAGGCAGAGGTGGCGGCAGCTCTTTCAACGGCTTGCGCCGAAGAGACCCTTCGCGATCACCGTAATTCGTGGCCAGATAGTCGACGACCGCCTTTTCCACGTCGGGAGCGAGGGCCCACAAGCCCTGCTTGGCCTGCATCCAACGAATCAGGTGGAGCCAGCGATGGGCGTCGCCGCGAAACTGCAGGATCAAATTGGCCGAGTGACAGGGCGTGCAGTTGGCGCGCACCCACACCACGCCCTCGGCCTCGATCAAACCGTCCGGTCCCACCTTTGGCGTGGCCGCAGCCTCGGGTTCGTGCTTGGCCTTTACCTGATGCGCAAACAGCGACACGGAACTCGACAAGACGATCAGCCCCACCAAAACGAACAGGATCAGCGCGTCGTGCCGCATGGAGATGAGCCGAGGCTCGGCCCCATGCTCAGGGAAGGGTTTCACGTTTCAAATCCTCGAGCGTGCCCGGATACCGGTTCAGGTCCACATCTTTCTCGATGCCCGCCACGCTCTGGTTTTCCGCGTATTGCCAAATCCACCAGGAGGACCAGCCATTGGGCAGTGTGGGCGTGTCCACCTCGTACTGGGCCAACCAAAGCTTGTAATCCGCGAAGGATTCACTGCCGAAATTCGCGTTCCAAAAATTTTGATCGGTGTAGATCACCGGTTTGATCCCGTAGTGGTTTTCCAGCAGGGTCAAGAAGGTGCGCAGATTGGTGGCCAACGTGGTTTGATCGGTTCCTGTGCCAATCGATTCCACATCCACGACCGGGGGCAGATCGCCCTTTTGGAGCGATACGTTGTCGATGAAATTCCGAGCCTGGGTATCAGGCGCGTCACTGGTCACATAAAAGTGGTAGGCACCGCGCACGATGCCGGCCTCCGCCATGCCGGACATGTTGGTCACGAGGGTCGGGTCCACCCAGTCGTCGCCTTCGGTGGCCTTGGTGAAGGCGAACCGGTATCCGTCGCCATAGACATCGCTCCACGTGACGGTACCGCTGAAGTGCGATACATCCACGCCCAGGGTGAGCGGTGCGTTCTGATTGCCGGGATCCTGTTCGGTCGGATGAGTCTCGGTCGTCGGCGTGGAGGAGGAACCGGAACCACAGCCAAGCACGAAAAGGGCCAATAGAAGAACCCACCATCGGTGTGCGGATGCAGACTTTACCGTCATCGAGACCCCCGACCAAACATATTCGGGGCGATCAAGGCGGGAGCACGCGTGACGCTTCCCCCGCCCGGATCCGCCAACTAAGGGCCGACCCGCCAAATCGGTTAGATCCTGGCGAGTACGCTCTGGTGTCGGATGTGCCGTCCTAAACCAAACGATTCGGCCCCATAGCTGTGCGTTTTCTAGGGATAGCATTTTTTACCACAAGTGCCTGAGCAAAGGAAACCCCAACCGCATCAAAACACGAACTCGATCGACGATCTCGGAAATCGGGCGCACGAGACGCGGATATCCGCCCTCGCGGAACCCATGATCGAGGCCGCGGTTGGCCGATTCCGAGACGCACCGACCAACGCTCGGCCGGATCCGCCGCCGAAGCTGCGCCGGTGGAGTCGCCACCGATGACCATGGTCGATCCGGTCGAGAGGGGTTCGACATTCCAACAAATCGTGGATTGTCCAAGACGCATCGAGATTCCAAGGCCCGTGAAATTTTTGTCCAACTTATTTCCCAACCTTGGCCAGCCCTGGTTCAGGGTCCGTTTTTCCGAATAAAACCCTAAAAATTAGCGAATTCCCACTGGCATCCAAAAAATGCTCGGATAAGATATTAAGGTGGATCAAGCACGATATGGATCTTGACCTTTCCTGGATATGCATTCATTCAGGGAGCTACGAAGAAGGAAACCATCGAGGGGCAGACCTATGACTCAATCTCTATACCCGATGCGTGCCGTCTGCAAACTCACCAATCTCACGGCAGATACGGTACGCGCTTGGGAGCGTCGTTACAGCGCCATTTGTCCCGGTCGGGTCAAAGGCGGACGCCTCTACTCCCAAGACGAAATCAATCGGTTGAAATTGTTGAAGCGGGCAGTGGACGCGGGTCACCGAATCGGTCGCATCGCGCATCTCAGCAACGACGACCTGACGACCCTACTCAAGGAATTCCAAGACATTCGCGAGGTACCGCCGGCAACGTCGTACAACGCCAAGGTCGAGGAAATATTCACATCCTGCAAAGAATACGATTTTCTCAAGGTGGATCAAGAACTGGAACGGCAGGCGAGCCTGCAGAGCACCAAGCGATTCCTCCAGGAAATCGCGGTACCGCTATGCGAGCGATCGGAACAGGAGTGGATGCAGGGCACGATCACCATGGGCCAGAAGCACATGTTGTTCGTGTTGTTGCGCAGCCTGATGGGCACCCTGATTCGGTTGCGCGGCAATCAACTGGAGCCCGGCACGGTGATGTTGTTCACGACACCGATGCAGGGCACCTATGAATTCGGATCGCTGATCGCGGCGGCGATGGCCAGCGAGGTCGGCATTTACGGCCTCTACCTGGGACCCAACCTGCCCGATTGCGAGATCGTGATGGCCGCCAAGCGGACATCGGTTTCGGGCGTGGTGCTTTGGCTGTCGGCCGGATCGGGCCGGGACCCGCACACGGTCGAGGTGGTTCAGGGCATCAAACGCTGCCTGCCCAAGAGCTGCAGCGTGGTGGTGGGCGGCCCGATCGAGCCGCCGATTCGCGATGCGATGGAGGCCCTGGATATCCATTGCACGCCGACCTACGAAGATTTCGAGGCTTATCTACAGCGGCGATGAGCTTCACGAAGCGGGGATTCCACGATCGGAAGCGATCGGGGGATCTCCTGCCCTCACATTCGGCGACACCGCAGCGGATGAAACCGTCGCGCCAAACCGCCGAAACACCGGCGTTCCCGGTTCCCGCATCTCGTGAGAGACGTTGGGCCTGTAGGTTGAGCAGCCTGCCATACCGGCCGTGCTCAACCAATCGAAGCAACCCATGCATCGACAACAAGTTACACCAACGAGCGAAGCACAGCATCTCCCTCGCGACCCCAATCCGAAGCCGCAAAGTCAAAGTCCCCGCATCGTGAGTGGGGCGGTAAGGCAGGCTGCTCAACCTACAGACATTCCATCACTTACACACATCCGGGCACTTCTGGCAACGACGTTTCGACGTACTCCGAAATCACACCGTGCGCGAGAAGCGGCGATCGCCGTTCAGCTTCGGCAGATAGGCGTCGAAAACCATGGCGACGTTGCGCAGCAGCAGTCGACCCGTTTCGGTGGTGCGATACCGCTGGTCGTCGCGAATCAGCAAACCGTCGCGCGTCATTTCGTCCAGACGTTCGCGGGCGCCCGGGAAATACTGGTCGAACGGGATCCCGACCATCGCCTCGATCATGTCCAAATCCACCTGTGAGCGGCACATCAGGTGGTTGATGATACCGCGCCGGAGCCGATCGTCCTCGGTGAGGACCACGCCCCGCCAGGTCGCGGGTCGCGACTCTTCGATGCTGCGCTCGTAGGTTCTCAGGTCGTTGTGATTTTGCACGTACAACCCGTCGAACATGGAAATCGCCGACATGCCGAAGCCCAGCATCTCCAGGTCGGGCATGGTGGTGTACCCCTGGAAGTTGCGGTGCAGCCGATCGCGCGACAAGGCCTGGGCCAGCGGATCGCTCGGCTTGGCGAAGTGGTCCATGCCGATCGCCACGTACCCGGCCGCGGCGAGCGACTCGACGGTTTGCTGCAGGATTTCGAACTTTTGTTCGGGCCTGGGCAGATCGCTCTCGCGAATCAGCTTCTGGTGCGGCTTCAGCCAGGGCATGTAGGCGAAATTGAAAAGCGCGATTCGCTCGGGGGCCAGGTCGATGACCGCATCGAGGGTGTGTTTGAAACTCCCGGGCGTCTGCAGCGGCAGCCCGTAGATCAGGTCCATGTTCACCCCGGCCTGGGAAAGGGTTCGCCACGACTGCAGCAGGCTGGTGACCTTTTCCAGCGAGAGCCGGCGATTGATCGCTTTTTGGACCTTGGGATCGAAATCCTGAATGCCCATGCTGATGCGGTTGAAACCGAGGTCGTGACAGTGTTCCAGGCGCGCCTCGTCCAGCAGGCGCGGATCCACCTCGATCGAGATCTCGGCCTCGGGCTGAATCACGAACCGCCGCCGCAGGGTCGTCATGAGGGCTTGTAATTGTTGGGGGCCGGCATAGTTGGGCGTGCCGCCGCCGAAATGGAGCTGAAATACCCGTCGATCTCCGCGCAACCACTCCGAAGTCAAATCTATCTCGCGCTGGATCACGGCGATATGGTCGGCGATCTGGTCCGGCTTGCGGCTCACGCGCATGTTGCAGCCGCAGTACCAGCAGAGCTGGTGGCAAAAAGGGACGTGCACGTAGAGCGAAAGACCTTTTTCGGTATCGCAACGCTGGCCGAGGTGCTCGAGCACCTGGTCACCCTGAACGCCGTCGTGAAACTGAACGGCGGTAGGATAGGAGGTGTAGCGGGGACCCGCCTTGTCGTAGCGCTGAATGAGATCCCAATCCCAGGAGGTGGGGCCGGTCCCGGCGGCAGGCTGGGACGCGTTGACTTCTTGAAGGGTTTGCATATGCCGGGTGCCTCGCTTCGGTGCCGTTCGCACAAAAAAAACGGACCTCCCCAATCGTTAACCGCAGGTAGTCTCAAGTACTGCGAATTGGAAAGGCCCGGAAACCAAGGTTCTTCTCCCCGAAGGACATCCCGTTGGCAAGGAAACCCTACGGAACGGGCGTCTTAGGGAATCAGTGGTTACTCTGGGAACTGGCGCTCAGAAGAGACGAAATCCTGTGTGTGGGGGTCAGTCTCTACGTCTTTCCGACCGCCAATTACCGGGGTGCCACTAGTCGCGTTCGCTACACGGGCGACGTGTTTCGCTAGGGCAAGTTCGACGCCAAAATGGCAAAGCTTTGAATTACAGAAACTTACAATCGCCAGCCGGTTTTTTCGGGAGACCCGAAAGAAGCGATCTGAGAAATATTCCGCAAATCACCTCATGTCACTGCGAAATAGTTCGCAGTCACTCCCCAAAATATCGAAAAGTTCCGCAGGTCGCGCGGTCACGAAGGTCCGCGGCCCAGCAGACCGGCTCTCGCGAAGGGGCCCGCCAGTCTGCGGAATTTTCCCCAACTCGGCCGTTAGAACCGGCCGATCTTCCCGATTTCGGGTTCGAAACGCCCGCAAATCGGCGATCGACGCGCCTTTCGGGCGGTTCCGGGACAGGTTCTTCTTGAAGGGAAGCGATTGCATGGAGATAATACGAGATCAGCTCCCTTTCCGGCTTTCTACCTGATTGTAGATGGGTTTCCCCCAACATCCACGTTTCGAAAAGACCGCCTTTCGCGGCCCGTTCTCCCCTATTCGAACGCCTCTCGATGAAACGCACAGGAGTCATCCTCATTGATACTTTCGGTTGAAGACGTTTCCAAGACCTTTGGTGCCACCAAAGCCGTGAAACAGGTGAGCTTTTCCATACCCGAAGGCCGGATCTGCGGCTTTCTGGGACCCAACGGCGCCGGCAAGACCACCCTGATCCGCATGATCATGGACATCTACAAACCCGACGTGGGCACGGTCACGCTGGGGAAGGGCCTCGAAGACGCGAAGCGCAAAAACCATATCGGGTACCTGCCCGAGGAGCGCGGTCTCTACACGAAGACCAAAGTGCGCGAGACCCTGCTGTACTTCGCGCGCCTGAAGGGCCTCGATGCGGCCAAGGCCAGTGAGAACACCGATTACTTTTTGGATCGCCTGGGTATGACACCCGTGGCCGACACCCAAATCGAAAAACTGAGCAAGGGCAACCAACAGAAGATCCAGTTCATTTCCGCGATCGTCTCGCGCCCGCGCCTCCTGATTCTGGACGAACCCTTTTCGGGCCTGGACCCGGTCAACGTGAGACTGGTCTCGGAAGTGATCCGCGAGCTGCGGCAATCGGGCATCTCGATCGTGCTGTCGACCCATCAAATGGGTCAGGCGGAGACCTTTTGCGAGCAGATCTTTCTGTTCAACAAGGGAGAGCTCATTCTTTCGGGCGAGCTGGAACCCATCATCCAACAGAACAGCGGCGGATCCCTGATCGTGGAAACGGAACGGGAACTGGCCGCTTGCGATCTGTTCGACATCCTGGAACGGGAAGAACGCCGGACCAAGATCGAACTCAAACCCGACATTACCACCCAGGACCTGCTGCACTGGCTGGCGTGGCAGTCGGCCGGCCTGATCTCGCTGCAGCCCTACCGCGTACCCCTGGCCGATATCTTCATTCGTGAGGTCGCCGCCCATGGCTGATTTTGCCAAAGTTGCCACCGTCGCCAAGCGCGAGTACCTCATTCAGGTCCGCCGCTGGAGTTTTTGGTTGTTTACCCTCGGCATGCCGATCTTTTTCCTGCTGATCGGCGTGGTGATGTTCGCCATCGCCTTCTTCTCGATGCGCTCCCATATGAGCGGCGAAGGACCGGAGATACCGCGAGTGATCGGCGTCGTCGATCCGGCCACCTTGATCGACCTGGACACGCTCAACGCCCAGGAAATCGAGGAGAACAGCAGGGACGAACTTTCGGGGATCACCGCCTTGGTCCTGGAAGAATTCGAACTGCCGGAAACCATGGTTCAGGGCGCGACCGATGCCCTGGCCGCCTCCGGCTTGGGCGATGCCTTTCAATACAAGCCGATTGCCGACCTGGAAACCGGCAAGACGGCGCTCCGCGAGAAGGAGATGCGGGCCCTGCTGGTGCTCTCCCCTTCGTTCCGCGAAGATTTCGAAGCCCAGCTCTGGCGGTTGGACGAAGAAACCGCCAAACCCGTCTCGCTTCACGACGTGGAACAGCAACTGAGCCGCAAGTTCCTGCTCGAACATTTCGGGGAAGACGAAATCGCACATATCCTCGAGCCGCTGGACGAAGTGAAACGCACCTACGTTCAAGAACCCGAGCCGGAGGAGGAAGAGGAAGACGAACGAGCGCTGACCATCAGCCAGATCTCGATCGGTACGACTTACATGATGGCCTTGATGCTGTTGGTCCTCACCTCGACGGATCGCCTGCTGCGCGGCCTGGTGGAGGAGAAACAGAACCGCGTCATCGAGATCCTGCTGTCGTCGGTCACCGCCGATCAACTCATGGGCGGCAAGGTCCTCGGCCTGGGCGGGCTGGCCTTCACCCAGTTCGGCGTGTGGATGCTGATGGGCTTCATTCCGGGCGCCCTGTTGTTGCGATCCTTCGATATCGGTATCTTGTCGATGATCGGGTTCTCGCTGTACTTCGTGTTGGGCTACCTCCTGATCGCCACCCTGATTCTGGGCTTCGGTTCGTTGGTCAACACCTACCAGGAAGCGAGTCAATGGACCTTGATCATCGTGCTGGGCTTCATCTGCCCGATGTACGCCATCCCGCTGCTCATCAACGATCCCAGTGCCCTGACCGGACGCATCCTGACCTTCATTCCCTTCACGTCGCCCATCATGGCCGTCTTCCGGCTGGGCGCGGACCAGTTGCCCCTGTGGGAAGCCGCCGCCAGCCTGATCGTCCTGGCCCTGTCCATCGTCGTGGCGTTGAAGGTATGCGGCAAAATTTTTCGTCTCGGCATCCTGCTCACCGGGAAGCCACCCAACCCGGCACGCCTGTTCAAACTCCTGAGAGATGCCTAGGCATCGGCGGTGACCGCACCACCGTCCTCCGCGCGCAAATCTACATCAAGGAACCCAGAACCCATGCGTATCGGCGATTCCCTTTTTCACGCGTATCGACCCGCAACCGAAGCGGAAGGTGAGCGATGGCTCGCGGAACAGCCTTGCGCGGCCTGCGATCGCGCCGAACCCGACGCGATCGTCGAAAAGGGCGGCATGCTGAAACTCGGCAAACTGCTGTACTTCGAAGCGGTGAAGGAGTGTCCCTGCGGTTTCGCCAATCGGCTGTTCCTTCACGCCAACGACATGCTCCGAGCACGAGGCGACAGCGGGATCAAGTCCACCGCCGAGGCGTTCCGAAGCGTGTGCGATGCAGGGCTGGTGGAACCGGCCGAGCTACACGAATCGATCACCGATATCATGCTGGCGGTCTTTCGCAAGGATCCGGATTGCGCCCTGACCCGTGCGGTCACCTGCACCCAACGACTCCCCAAACACCCGATGGCCTGGTACAACCTGGGTTGGCTCTACGGTGAACTGGGCCGGATCTACGAGGCCATCGCCTGTTACGGGATCTGCCTGGACCTGGATCCCGAGCTGTTGGACGCCTGGTACAACCAAGCGGTCATGTCGGCCAAGCTGGGCTACGCCTCGATGGCGGTCAACCAATTGGGTCAGGTGGAAATGCTGGCGGAGAAAAAGGGGACGCCGATTCCGGGCCTGCAGAAACTTCTGGCCGATACGATCACGCCGCTGGCCTCCGAACCGGGCCGCTTCGGGCAAATCCTGATCGTGGAAAACGAATGGTCGCGCGAAATGAACATCAAGGCCCAAGGACAGGGCGGCAGTTACCGCACGCCCCCGGCCGCCAGCGTGAACCCCGAACTTCCCGAGGGACCGGGCCCGGTGCCCAACAGCTTTTTCAATATCGCCTGGTTCCTGCCGGCACTGACCGCACCGAAAGGCCGCGGGCTCTTCCTGGGCATGGGTCCCTGCGCGGGGCCGGTGGGTTTGCTGGCGAATTTCCCGGATCTACAGATCGATGCGGTGGAGGCCTGTCCGAACGTAATGGCCATGGCACGCCAGTGGTTCCCCCTCGTGGGCCACTACGAAACGACGGGCCGCTTGAAACTGATCGAGGCCGAGGCCGGCGCCTTTCTCGACGGTTTCGATCGGGAAACCCGCTACGATTTCGTGGTGTTCGACCTGTTCGACGGCGAGATGCGAACGCCGCAGGTGCTCGACGAACCGAGATTGCGCCGCCTGATCACCGCCTGTGACTCGATCTGGATGAATTTGATCGGCCGCGCCGTCGACGAGGAGATCAAGCAGACGGCCGAGCTGTTCGAACGCTGCGGGCTCCCCTGGCAATACCTGGCCTGTACCCTGCCCGATCACCTGATTCGCCTGACCCCGGCCAACTGGATCGCGGGCACCCGAACCGTCGATTCCGAATCGCTGAAATCCTTCGTTCCCTTCGCGGACGCCCCCGATCACGAATCGCTGCACCTGTTCCGCGCCCACTACGCGCTGTTGGGTGAATGGGTGGGCAATCGCGACATGTTGGACCTGATTCGCGCCTAGGCTCGACCGCCCGGCACCGGCATCTTTCAGCGGTCTTGCGGGCAGCCGGCCGAACGACGGTGCCGACCGGTGATCCTCTTTTTTCTGTGCTATAAAAGATGGCCAAATCACATGGAAACCAGGGAGCTCACTGTTGCGGCGAACACCCGACGATGCGGAACCGGGCCACCACACGAAACGGCTCGAAATGGAAAAATCCCGACTGGAGGCGATGATCCGAAAACTGGGTGAGGGCATCGTCCTGGTCGACGAGACCCACCGCATCGCCTTCGCCAACCCACGGTTTGCCGACATGTTGGGCGTGCCCTTCGAAAGCCTGGCCAACCACCCGACTTTGGACACGCTTCTCCCCCGCGATCAATGGCCGTCAGCCCTGCGCGACGTCGCCCAGCCTTCCGATGATCCGCAACCGGAGGAACGCCAATTGACCCGTGTGGACGGCTCAACCTTTTGGGTCTCCATCACCGCCACGGCCTTTCGCGTTCCCGGCCAAGAATCGGTCGGGACGCTCTGTATGTTTACCGATGTGAACGGCCGCAAACACCGCGAAGAGTACCTGGACCTGTTGATCGACATTTTCAACCGGTCGGCCGGTCCCGAGTTCTTCACCGACGTCACCCGCAAGCTGGCCAGGGCCTTCGGGGTCAGTATTTCCTTCATCACCGAATGCCTCGGCGATACCCGATCCGTGCGCACCATCGCGTTCTGGCAAAACGGCGCGCCCCAGAAAAACCGGGTGTACGACTTGAAGGATACCGCCTGCGAGGCGGTGGTCGGCCGCAGCCCGGTCTACTACGGGTCCCTGGTTCAGCAGCTCTTCCCCAAGGATCGCGAGCTCGAGGCGGCCGGCATCGAGAGCTACGTCGGCGTGCCGCTGACCGACAGCCGGGGCACCTCGCTGGGTCATTTCGCCTTGATGGACACCCAGCCGTTCCCCAACCGAACGGCGCTGCTGGACACACTCGAAATGATCGGTACCCGCATCGCTTCCGAAATCGAACGCAACCAGACGGAAGCCCAACTGCGCCACCAAAACGAGCGGCTGAGAGAAGAGATCAAGGCGCGCCAGCGGGCCGTGTCCACGGCTAATTACTATCGCGACGAGATCACGTCCTCCTACGACGTGCACACCATGATCGGCGAGAGCCCCGCCTTTCGCAAGGTGCTCGACAGCATTCGCCTCGTGTCGGGCACCGACGTGACGGTCCTGGTCACCGGTGAAACCGGTACCGGCAAGGAATTGGTCGCACGAGCCATTCACGAGGCCAGTCCTCGGGCTGGCAAACCGCTGATCAAGGTCAACTGTGCCGCACTCCCCCAGGAACTGATCGAGGACGAGCTGTTCGGCCACGAGAAAGGCGCCTTCACCCACGCCCAGGGCCAGCGCAAGGGCCGCTTCGAGCTGGCGGATCAGGGCACGCTGTTCCTGGACGAAATCGGAGAACTGAGCCTGGCGGCCCAGGCCAAGCTCCTGCGCGTGCTCCAGGAAAAAGAGTTCGAACGGGTGGGTGGCAGCAAGTCGATCAAGGTCGACGTACGCCTGATCGCGGCCACCAACCGCGATTTGGCGGCCATGGTTCGCGAAGGCGGTTTCCGGGACGATCTGTTCTATCGGCTCGAGGTCTTCCCGCTGCACATTCCTCCGCTCCGGGAGCGGATGGAAGACATCGAGCCACTGGCGCACTTCTTTCTCCGGCGTTTCGCCCGCAGCCTGGGCAAGGAATTCACGGGTATCGACGAGACGTCGCTGCACATGCTGCGAAACGCCTCCTGGCCCGGGAACATCCGCGAGCTGGAAAACCTGGTTCACCGCTCGGCGATTCTCTCGCCAGGCCCGTCGCTGCAGATCGCGGTGCCGATTCGGGAGGCCCCCGAGAAGGCGTCGACCTTGGATGCGGTGGTTCGGAACCACATCGTGTCGGTGCTGAATCGCGTCGATTGGCAGGTCGAGGGCTCCGACGGCGGGGCGAGCATTTTGGGCATGAATCCCAGCACGCTGCGCTCCAAGATCAAGAAACTGGGAATCTCCCGTCCCGGTCATTGAGGAAGCATCGCCCCAAAACCGCCCGCAAGCAGGCAAGCGACATCGAAACGGCGGTTCGCGGAATCATGAAGAGGGTTCAGGCTTCGTCCGTTTCGGCGCGCAGGCATGCCGCCCAAGTTCGCGCGTAACTTCCCAACGGGACCAGCAATCCGTACAGCTCCGCACCCAGGTCCGTCAGCTTGTACCCATCGGCGCACCGCTCGATCAGCAAGGCCTCCCGCAACTCCTTCAACCTTCGGTTCAAAATCGTCGGGGAAATGGTTTCACAGCGGGTTTGCAGTTCCCGAAAGGTACAGGGCCCTTCGCTCAGCCTCCAGAGAATGCCCATGCCCCAGCGGCGACCCAGCAAGTCGAACAACGCCATGATCGGCGCGCCGGAACGGGATCCGCGCACCGGACGCCCCGGTGTGGGAATCGCCATGTTTTCCTCCTTTACCCATTGCTACATTTAATGTAGCATAGCCGCTACAAGAAGTGTAGCACGCCTTCGGGAGGAGTCGGTGGACCAATCAGATCATCAACCACGGGTGGCGGCCGGCGTGGCTTTCGGCTTGACGACCGCCGCCATTTGGGGCGCCTGGCCGGTACTTTCCGGCTTTTCCATCGCTCGGGTTCTCAACGCCTATGACATTGCCGCCCTCCGCTTCGGGATTTCCGGCCTGCTTTTGGTTCCCTACTTGTGGCGCCACAAGTCGCCAGGCGTGGCACCCATCCACCTGGCGGCCATGGTCTGTGGTGCCGGCGCGCCCTACGTCCTGGCCTGCGTCTGGGGGCTCGGTCTGGCGCCGGCCGGTCATTTCGGCGTCATCACGCCGAGTTGCATGTTGACCTTTTCCAGCCTCGCGGCCTGGCTTCTGATGGGCGACCGCCCCACCCGTGTCCGCATTCTCGGGTGGTTGGCCATCCTGCTGGGCGTGGTCATGGTCGGGCTTCGCGGATTGACCAGCGGGGAGCCCTCGATGTGGCTCGGCGACCTGATCTTCATGGTCTGCGGCATGTGTTGGGCAACCTATACCGTCACCTTCAAAGCCTGTGGACTCAAGCCCCTGCATGCAACGGCGCTGGTCAGTGTGATTTCGATGGTGATCTACCTGCCCTTTTATTTCGGGCTGGGCTTGGGCAACCTGGGTCGGGCCCCCATCGAGGAAGTGATGGCCCAAGGCGTGTTTCAAGGCGTGTTGTCCGCCATCGTGGCGTTGGTGTGTTACAACAAGGCGGTTTCGATCCTGGGCGTCAGTCGCGGTTCCGTGTTCGGGGCCTTGGTCCCCGCCATCGCCCTGCTGTTGGCGATTCCCGTCCTCGGTGAGATCCCCAATGTGATCGAGGTCTCGGGCCTGGTTCTGGTCTCCGTGGGCATGGTGCTGGTCTTGGGGCTGGTGCCGCGTTTTCTCACGGCTCGTCGCAGTCCTGCCGGATAGGCGGCACGCGACACGCGCCAATCCTGCGGAGGAAAAAGTACCGGGATGACGTCTTTTGGAACCCTTCCCGGAATCCGCCTGGCCCGGTGATCGGCGATTTCAGGTGTGGATCCACTGGGTACGGTCAGGGGCTCGGGTTAGCGACCACTCCGCTCGAGGACTTACCCCAGAACTCGGTGCGTGGGTATCCCAGCCGAAATCGCCAAGTAGGTGAATGTGCCTTTCAAGACCCCGCCGTGAAATAAAACGGGCCCGCCGCGCTATATCGCGGATCCGGCAGCCAACCTGGTCAACAAACGCTGAAGAAATAACCTAACCAACTTCGTTAAAACGGGTTACATACGCTCTATCACACTGGTATCTCCCTTGCTCAACGGACGCGAGGCGAAGGAACTTCACCAAATTTTTTGGGAGATACACATGAGATCGATTCTTCTGGCCACGGTCATCCTGACCATGACGGCCATGGCGCCCCATGCCGATCTATCCGATCGAACCTACGACACCTGGGTGACCGACCGAGGCGAAATCTCACTGCCTCGGGATTTCCGCAAGGATTTCGCCCATCTGGGAAGCTGGTTCGTTCCCGAAGGTGACGCCTCGGGTTTTCACGACGTCTACACCCAACCCGAAGCCGTGGCCCACTACCGCAAGACGGGCACCTTTCCCGACGGTGCCGTCATCGTCAAGGAATTGCGGGCCAACTCCGGCAAACCCATGACCACCGGCCATCCGGAATGGGCCAACGATACGCTGAAGCAGTGGTTCGTGATGGTCAAGGACGGGAAGAACCGTTTTCCTGGCAACGCGAGCTGGGGCGACGGCTGGGGTTGGGCCCTGTTTCAGCCAGGCAAGAAGGGAAACCAATCCACCAATTACAAAAGCGATTGCCTCGGCTGCCACATCCCGGCAAAGGCCACGGATTGGATTTACGTAGAGGGCTACCCCACCCTTTCGGGCAACTGATCGGCGCGACTCGGACCCACGAAGGGCCTGATCGACCACCAACCCGGGCCGCGTTCCTGCACCGTCAGGGACGCATCCCGAAGCGCATATCACATTTTAGGAGAGGATCATGACAGTACAGACCCAAGAGACCCAAGTTCGCGACATCGCCCAACTGCACGAGCAATTGATCGATTACTTGAAGCAAGGCAAATTTGCCGAAGGCATCGAGGACTTCTACGCCCACGACGTGGTCGCCCAAGAGAACGGGAACCCCAGTCGCACGGGACGGGACGCCTTGGCCGCGGCCGAAAAGGAGTACCTGGCCGGCGTAACCCGCTACGACGGGATCGAGGTCTTCAACAAGCTGGTGCGCGACGATGGGGACGGCAATGGGCTGGTCATCTACGAATGCGCCATGAAGTGGCACCACCGTGATGGCGGCGAGGTCCACGTCCAGCAGGCGGTGGTCGAACACTGGCGCGACGCCAAGATTCAAAACATTCGGTTCTACGGCACCTTCATTCCCTGATTCGGCGTTTGAATTCACTTCGGGGCGCGGTCAATCCGCGCCCTTTTTTATGACGCAGGACCTTTCGATCGCTTCGACTGGTTGAGTAGGCGGGCTCGCCGCCTATGCTAGGTCGGCAGGCCTTACCGGCTCTGCCCAACGCCCCTCTCCCGATGCGGGAACTGTGGGCTTTACGGCTTCGTTGGCGCGCGGCCAGGGGGGTGACTGGCTTCGCTCTTTTTCGTAAGTTATTGTTGTTGCTTGGCTTGCTTCGATTGGTCGGCCCAGCGGGCCAACCTCCTTTCCGGGTCCCTGCCGCAAGATCCTCGCATGGATCGCCGAGGTGTACCGCGTCGAGGAAGAGGCTCGCGTTCAAAGCATGGACGATCAGGCACGCCTGCACCACCATCAAGCCTACAGCACGGTCCCGATGAACACCCTGTTCGCCTATCTGACAACGCTCCTGTCGGAGCGGAGGGTGGAGCCTGCCAATGGCTTGGGTAAGGCTGCGATCTACATCCTCAAGCGCAAGGAGTCGCTTACGCGTCTCCTGAACGTCCCCGGTGTGCCGCTGGATTCCAACGCCGTCGAGCGGGCCCTCAAGTGTGCCGTCGTCATTCGCAAAAACTCCCTGTTCTACCACAACGAAGTCAGTGCCTATCGGGCCGGGACGCTCATGACCCTCGCCGGTTCCTGTGTCGCTGTCGGCCGCGATCCCATCTCGTGCATGACCGCTTTGGTAGAGAACCGCAATGCCGTCGCCACGGCACCCGAGGACTGGCTCCCCTGGCGCCTGCCCGCCGCTCAGCTCGAAACGCTCGGTTGCTGGACCCGGCGCCATTCCGGCGCATAGCCGGCCGGCCGGGGATCGCCGTGGTAGAGCAACACCTGGAGATCGCGCGCCGAAACCTGCCCGCCACCTTCAACCGGCCACCATTTCAGTTTCCCACGCGAAGGACGCCTGTAGCACAGCCAGAATCCGGTGCCGTCATATAATGTTGAGCTCAACATTATACGATGGAACCGGGCTGTGTCTTCTCTACAAGCGTCTGGAAACGGGACAGTTCACGAATCTTTGGGATCCCGATCAGCCGCAGCGACTCTCGACGATGGAGTTGAGATTGTTAATCGAGGGAGCAGAACTCAAAGGGAAGTTGCCATTGACGCCGCCGGAGTTTGAGATATTGAAAAAATGTGAATTAATGGATATTGCATGATTTACCTATTTTAATGAATTCGATCATGCGGTAGTATTGCCTCATGATCAAAGAGGACGTTCTCGACTTTGTCGCCAAACAACCCGAACTCGCCAAGAAAGTGGTGCGCAGCCTCGAATCCGAGGTGGTTCGCCTGCAAAAGAAGTTGGCCAAGGCCACCGGCTACGACGGGGAAACCGGTCTTCTGGAAGAGGTCGCCGAGTGGTTGGTGGCGCGGGAACATGAGAACGAAATCCTGAAGGATAAGCTGTACGGCCGTTCCGCCGAGCCCCATCCCCATTCCGATAGTGCCGACCCTTCGCCCAAAGCTAAGTCGCCTTCCAAAAGGTCGCGCAAAAAGCCCCCAAATTCCGGTCGCCGTAAACACAGCGACGAGCTCCCTGTCGAAACCGAAGATTACACGCTGTCCAGCAGCCCTTGCGACCATCCCGCAGAGGCACCTGCCGACAGCCCTTGCCCTTGCGGATGTGCGCAACCCTTGAAACCCATGGGTCAGGCCGAAGTGACCTATCAGCTCGATTACAAACCCGCCCAATTCATCGTTCGCCGAGTGCGCCGCTGGAAGTACAGCGGGCCTTGCGGCACCATCCTCACCGCGCCGGGCCGCACCACCCTGGTCGACAAGGGTCCATACGGAATCGACCTTGCCGCCGAGATCTGCGTCCGCAAATATCATGATCACATGCCGTTCGAGCGACTCGCTCGGGCTTTTGCCCGCGATGGGTTCGCCATAGCGACCAGTACCATGTGGAACCAGTCGCGGCATGTCGCCGACGTGCTGAGCGACGTCTATGAGGCGATTCGTCGCGACATCGAGTCAGGATTCTTGAGGCATGCAGACGAAACGCGATGGCGGATCATCGAAGGGGTCGACAACAAGACCCAATACGTCTGGCTGTTCCGCAATCAGAACCACGCGTTTTTCACGGTCGAGGACACGCGCTCCGGCGAGGTGCCACGGCGCGTCATGGGCGGTGCCGCCGGGGCTCTGGTCGCCGATGATTATGCGGGGTACAACGCATTGGTTTTCGAAAACGAACTCCTGCGTGTACAGTGCTGCGCGCATACACGCCGGCGCTTTTATGACATCCGCGAATACTACCCGGCTGTCGAGATCTTCTTGGATCTGGTTGCCGATCTATACCGCCTGGATCGCGCGTTTCGCGCTGGAGCCCTTCAGACGGCCAAGCAACGTCGGCGTCTTTGCGAACCCATCATCAAAGCCATCGATGCGTGGCGAAAAAGCCAGACCTGCCTGCCGAAATCCAAAATGGGCCAGGCCCTGGCCTACATGAACGACAACTGGAACGGGCTGACGGCATTTCTGGATGATCCGGAATTGCCGCTGGATAACAATCCCGCCGAAAACGCCCTACGCCAGATCGTACTGGGTAGAAAGAACTTCATGTTCAACCGCTCGAAAGAGGTTGCGCGTGTGACAGCGATTCTGTACACCATTTGCGTTTCGTGCGCGATATGCGGGGTCAACCCCAAAGGCTATATCCGAGAGACCGTGTTGCGGATTCGCAACTGCCGTGGCTTCCAGCTTCCCATAGAGTTTGCCAATCAACGCGAACACTGCGACCTCATCTAAGCAAATCCGATCGCCGCGTCCAGTTCCGCTACCTTACCATCGACGACCTCGTCTCGCGGAGACGTGGTCAATGGTGGGTTTACGATTATTTTGATCAGAGCCAGCCTGGATATCCGCCAGTCTCGGGGTGCAACAGCTAGTCATCGCCATTGTTTCGGGAGGGTCTGTCAGGAAGCTCAAATTAATGGTCAAAGCCTCTCGCGATACGTTTGTCTAAATTCTTTGACGGAGTTTTTTGTTCGGTCACTCCTGGTGGTAAATGGTCGTGCGGGCGGTTGCGGTGACGTTTCGAATACTCGGTCGTTAAATTGGAGTCTCAAAAAAAACGGTTGAGATTTTGGAGGCGTAATTCAGATAATCATTTTTTTGTAAAATGGCTAATTGATCACTAGGGTATCTATTTTTGTTGTGTTTAATAGAGATGGTTAGTTAAGTAGGTCCGTGTAGTATGTGAGCTAGGGTGATAGAAAGCTGTCTGTTGCTATTGCGTTGCGAATTAAATTATCAAAGCTGTTTAAGCACATTTTGGTATTTTGGTATATTTCATCAAGGTAGTCTGGATTCATGTCTATTCTTTCTCCATGGGCGATTTTGTTTCTGTTCCCAAGCAGAACTTCGTTAATAAAAATTCTCTTGGTCTCTAAAGCGTTAGGGTCAACACCGATTACGCATGAAATATCTTGGAGAACTTCAAAGGATAAGTTTGATTTAGTGTCAATGATATCTGGGCTAAGAGAGAACTTGCACTGCGACGAAGTGCTAAGGTCTTGGTTGATCAAATGAGCCCTTTGTTCTAGGTTAATCGAAGTATTTTTTAATATATGTAGGATGTGTGCCGTTTTTATTTCTTCCGAGACCTTGGCAATCCTCAGTGACTTATTCGTTAGGTATGTTAAAAAATAACGAGAGCCATCTTTTACATATCCTTCCCAGTGGGCGTAGAAACATAAAACTGCTGCTCTTGCATGGTAATAACCATGGATACTTGGGTGGCTCTTGGGAACAAGCTGACAAAAAAAAGACATCTCCTTTTTTCGCCAAGAATAACTTGTGTCAAGTTTTTTAATAAGCTCTTCTTTACTGCGGATTTTCACTTTTAAACGCCTCTCTGCCTAGTGGCACAATTTTGGGCATCCGTTGAGGGGCGCGGTAACCAGAGCCAGTGTTTTTGATGAAAATTTGATTTCCCCAGACCTCTTTTACTCTGCTTTCGATTTGATCGGCTTGAACCAAGCTTTTATTTTCAATATTGTACCCAATGCCAAGAGCAACACACTCAAAACCTGAAAGCAAAAATCCACCTAGAAATTTATCCTTCTCAGAGCTATACCTCCGAAACGAATCAGATGATGTAGCACTGTTCAGGATAGAAAAAGTGTCCGAAAAGACCCGATATTCCTCTTGTATAATATTTAGCGAGTCGTCTCTTTGAGCAAGTTCAATCATCTTCTCTGTGACGAATTCGCTAACATCGCGAATGGCACGAAAATCATCAATATCCATTTGCCTGAAAATGACAAATCTCAATACCAGTTCTAAATCATATTGCTCTGCAAGTGCCTTGTCTGTCAAACTAGTGCAGTCTTTAAAGTCATCATAGTCAGCCATTTTTCTTAAGTTTCGATATAAATCAGGATTCATACGAACCAAAAGACAATTCCTGACTTCCTGGTCTGACAACGGGCTCCCTCCAGTATTGAGTCTTTGAAATAATTCGTATTTACTTGATTTGTCGCTTTCTTTTAGAATTATACTGACAGGAAGTTTTGCCCTTTTGATAAAAAGCCTCTCTGTTTGGGAAAACGCATTAAAAGGTTCCTGATCCTCATCCTGTTGCCATGTCTTGTTCTCGAGGGATGGAAGGTACTTGGTCGCTCCTAGTATTAAAGGTTTAACCTTGCCACCATTTTCATCTCTTAAGACTCCAGCAAATTCATAAATTGTAGACAGTCTCTGTAGCCCATCTACAACGTCCCAGACTCCATCGCTTCTTTGGGAAACAAAGATTTGAGGAAGGGGAATACCTAGTAAAATAGATTCAATCAAGCGAGACTTCTGCTCATTTGACCACCTGAAAAATCGTTGGAACTCAGGATGCACATCGATTTCATCATTCTCATATAGGTTTAACCACTCACCTATTGACATTGAGTAGTCATCAGTTTTAATTTCTGCTCGACCTTTTTCGATTTCTTCTCGTAGACTCACGTGCTTTCTCCCGAAAGGACTTTTGGCCATGGTATCACACTTGTACGCTGCTCCAATCGTACACTCTAGGGCACGTCTCTGGATTTCTGGTGGGTTGCCGTGCGCCGAAAAACGCACGTTAAATGACGTGATGAACTAGATGTAAGTTGTGCAAACGCTTTCAGCACCATCATTCTCTTACAAAGCCATCTCAGAATCAAATTTTCGAAGACTCATTGAATTCGAGGGCTTTTGATTCCAAGCCAGAAACAGTCATTATGAGGTTTTTTCACTCGAATAAGAGCCCTAACGGTCGGTACCCATCAGATCGCTTCTCTAGCCAACCCACCCCCAAAAAAAATCGGCCTAATCAGTGTGGGTCGTTCGCTTCACCGAAGAGCACCTGGGCACTAGACTCTCTGAAGGCTTCGATCTTTTTGAATTTCCCTGGCCTGATTGCTTGCTGAATTCTGTATTTAGCAACCAGCCCGAATCAAACGCGGGCGATCAAGCCCTTGGAGGTGGTTGTGCAGAAATATTCCGACGCGATGACCCCGGACGAAATCAAGGCCGAAGTTGGCGAAATTCTTATCCGTGGCTATTTGAGGTACCGCCTTGGCATTTTGCCTAGTGAGGATCGAGGCGAAGCGTGCATCGCGCATCAAGCCAGCCTAGCACCCGCGCAAAGCCAACCGGATGCCTTGTCGCAGGTTTGTAAACCCCAGAAAAGACTTGCTGCACGTTGATAAATAAGGCTCCATGGTCCTACCAAAAAAAACGTTAAACAAAATAAGGAGAGATATTTAGAATGCCTGACCTTAAAGAGCAGATTGAAAAGCTCGAAGAAATGACCGGCCCGGAACTAAAAGCAGCATACATGGCCGTATTTAAAGAGCGGCCACATTCGCACCGGCACCAGTGGCTCAAGAACCGAATTGCCTGGGGCATCCAGGCAAAGACTGAGAAAGGCATTTCGAAGCGGTTCATTAAACACGGACTCGAAAACGCCGACTTGTCGGAGCTGAGGGCGACAGCACCGCGAACAACGTAAGCGCTTATTGCGTCGCGTCGGGCTCTGCAGGGCTCGTGTTGGGTTCTGGAGCGCATGTTGGCAAGAGGCGTGCGATTTCTGCGTCGGTTTCGGCGGTAGGCAGGCGCTCGAACAATTGCTTTAAATAGGCGTACGGCTCCCAACCATTTAATTTTGCCGTCTCAACGATGCTATATATCCGCGCGCTCGCCTGAGCCCCTTCCGGGCTGCCGCTGAACAGCCACGCTTTTCGGCCAATCACGTAGGGACGAATGGCGTTTTCTACCAAAGCCGTGCTCATGGGGACCTCCGCGCGGTCCAAGAACAGGTCCAGTTTGTGCCATTGACCCAGCGCATAATGAATCGCCTTTCCCAGGAGGCTCTTGGGTGGGACGCGGCCTGCTAAATGATCCAACCAAGCTTTGAACGCGCCAATCTTCGGTCGCAACTTTTGATCGCGCATGACCAACAGCTCTGTGGCCGAGTAGCCCTTCTCCCTGGCCTTGCGTTCGAGTTCGTACATCTCGCCAATGAGCTTCAGGGCTTCATCCGCTTTGCCTGTTTTTCCGTCTTTGCCTTTTCGTCCCAAGGCTTTGCGGACGTCTGCGAACTTGCGGCGAACATGGTCCCAGTCGCCGGCATGCACCACCCCAGGTGCGCGACCCAAAAAGTCGTAGCCGGCATAGCCATCGGTTTGGACCGTGCCTTGAAATCCCTCCAGCAATCGGGCCGCCACTGAGCCCGATCGACTTGGATCATAATGAAACAAAACGATGAGTGTATCCGGTGGTCCACCGCGAATCACCCACATGAACGACTTCGTGGTGTTCTCTTTGCCGGGTTCGTTGAGGACTTGAACCGTGGTTTCATCCATCTGGAGCCAGGTGTGCTGCCTTGCCTGGGCAAGTAGCAGTTCCCACATCCGTTCCAAGCGGTTGCCTACATGGCGTGCCCAGTTACACATGGTTGCTCGTCCCAGCTTCACACCCAACCGACCCATGAGACGTTCCACCCGGTAGAACGGCAGGCCGTCCACGAATTTGGAGGCGATCACGAAGGCCAGCAGACCGGGTCCTGCCATACTGCCGCGAATCAGGCGCGGCGCGCGCGGCGCAGACCTGATCGGAGCCTCCAGGACCTCGTCGGCCTGCTTGCAAGGCGCACAGCCGTAGCTGTAGTGATGGTGTTCGACGACTTTGGCGACCGCAGGCTCGTACTCCAGCTCGCACGTGACATCCTTGCCGATCACGGTCATTTCTTCGCCGCAGCAGGTGCACTGCCGGTCTTCCGGGGGGAGTTCGTGCTTGTGAATTTCCCGCGGCAGGTGGTCCGGGAAGGGTTGTGGCCCGCGCTTTTTGCGACGCTTGTAGGTGATCGTCTCGCGCACATCATCATCCGAGGCAGACTCGGCGTCGGCGGGCTTCTCGTCAGCTTCAAGCGCATCCAGGTCGAACAACGCCTGCTGGCCGACCAACTGGCTCATGCGTTCGCTCTTGGGCCCAAACGCCTTGGCCTTTACAACCTTAGCTGCTCTTCCAGAAGTCCGATATGCTGGTCCAACGCCGCGATTTGCGCGTCCTTGCGGGCGAGCGCCTGCTGGAGTGCTTCGTTTTGTTCTGCGAGCGATACGGCGGCGTTGTTCATGATCCTTAGCCTAGCACAACCTACTAAAAACCAGAAGGCTACGTTGGCGATCCAAGGCCTTGATCTGCGGATTAGGTGCATGTCGTATACTGCAAGGTTTCGTGGGCCTGGTGGATATCCAAACCCTCCAGCAGCCAGGTGAGTTCGCGCTGGCCGATTTGAAGGACCTCGAGTTCGTTGGCGGGCCAACGAAACCGTTGAGCTTCCAGCCGTTTCATCCACAGGCAAAAACCAGAGGGCGACCAGTAGAGAATCTTCACGAGCGTGCGACTGCGGTTGCTGAACACGAATAGATCACCGGAAAAGAGCTGTCCCCCGAGTTCCTGCTCGACCAACAGGGCAAGCCCGTTGATCGCTTTGCGCATATCGGCGGCATCCAGAGCCAGAAACACGCGAGCGTCAGTGCGTACATGCCACATTATCGACCTCCCAGGACGTCCAAAATCGCGGCCAAGAGAGTGACATCGCTGCCCGACCCGATATCAAGGATGTAGCCGTGAGCGTGGAGGCGGATGGGTTCTCGGCTCTCCGAGGCGGCGCTGGATTCTTTTTCCATTTTGATGGGGACGAGCCGAAGTCCGCGACGAGGCTCGGTTTCATAAATGCGTCGCTTCCAATATTGACATTGCGGCAGCGCCAAGCCCTGTTGACGACAGTAGGCCGACTGATTTAATCCAGACGCCTGCCAGTCTTCAATGCGCGCCTGCCACAGCTCTCGTTTCTGGGCACGAGCTTCAGATAGATTATGCATGGGAACACCTCCGTTTCGAGATGCCTCACTATCTCAATCCCGCTTCACAGTGCCTACCCGCGACGGATTAAGCGCTTACTTTTTACTCACCGCGTGCCGTCACAATACTTGATAGCGGGTAAACGCCCACTACATTCACAGGCTGGTATCGAATCTGTGGTTTCATTCCCAAATTCTGAGAGAAAGTTGGGCAATCGGGTGAGGCATTTTCTTTTTGGCCTTTTCCAAAAAAGGGTCACGGTGCAAGAGGTTGCCGCATCCTCAAGTATTCTCAAGAACTAGGCCACTGCGACCTGTAGCGCAGACGACGGATATGCTTCCAAACCGAACCAGCAGTGGCTGGTGCAGCAAGGCGTACAAACGAATTCGTTCAGCGGTGCCAAGGGAAAGAAGATTGCAGGCGAGGAAGCGTGGGAAAGCAAACTCTACCGCCAAGCGCGGCGGATGCGACCTTTGGTGGAGGGGTTGATCGGCCAATTGAAAGCGCTGTCTGGATTTGGGCTGGTATGGCGGAGAGGATTGGAAGCGGTGAGGGCGGAGCTGACAGGCAAAGCGATCGTCAATAACCTCTACCGGTTACAGCAACTGACTCACCCTTACCAGTTCCGAATAACTATATTATATACAGCATTTTAGATCGAAGCCCCCTGCTCGATCCACATAATGGCCAACTCAGCATAATTGCGCATATCCGTCGCACCCAGGGCGAGGTAGATACGGGGGTGTTTTTCAATCCGCCACATGAATCCCTCTTACTCGAAGGGTGACCACCAACTGTCTCAACCGAATCGGGCTGATCTCGATGGGGACTTCCAAGATCAAGTGACCTATGTGGATTTTGATCGAGACCTCCGATGCTGGCGCTTTCGGAAGCGGGGTCACATCGGGATCGTCGGGCTCCTCGATAGGGACGAAACGGAGTTTGGCATCGGATTCCCGGGATTCAGCCAATCGTCACTTCCAGTAGCGGAAGGTGGGGAGCTTCAGCCTAACCCGCTCACAATAGGCGCGCTGAGTGAGGCCGGATTCGTCTTGCCGCGCCATGTGCCTTTGCCAGTATTCGTGCTTGGGCAGCGCTTCGGAGGGGCATGATCCCCAAGAGCTTGGCGGGGCCAGGCTTGTTGGCCGACGTGATCACCGTGAAATTTGCCAATGTGATTCCATTTTATCGCCACGAAAAACGCCTAGGCCGGCTGGGCATCGAGCTGTTGAGAACGGCAATGGGCCAATGGGCCAAAAATGTGGCGGATCGCTGCCGGCCCCCAGGAAGTGACGGGAATTAAGGCTTTAACAATCCTTGCCCCTGCCGAAAACTCCGTAGTATTGTTGCAGGGAAAGCGCCAAGGGGCACATGCCTGGACAGGCTGGGTGAAGCCATAAGGTAATTATTTATTTTGGTCATTAAGAAATACGGACTAAAGGACAGAAGTTAAGATGAAATGGATCTGGTTGGGTTTGTTTTTTTTGCTCGTTTTGGGGATATTTTTTTCTCGAAACATTGATAAAAAGCCGGACACTTCCGCCGCGGTCCCCTATACCCCGTTGCGTGAGATCAGGAATGAAACGAATCGATGGTCCAAAGAGCGACGGATTGCCTTTCCGCCCTCATTTACTTGGAAGGACGAGAGGTTTCATCGGGTGGTGAAGAGGGTGTGGGTAACCATCCCCCATCATAGGGTGAATCTGTCCTTATATACGCCTGAGGAATTTGCCCGGATTCGCGAGCACACTGTCCTCCAGGCCGCTCTGGACTATCATGAACAGGATAAGGTGGATTGTGTGGTCGCCGTACTTTTAGACGTGAAACCCGAGCTCGTGGACAACGTGATAACGTACAGCGGCGACTTCGTGGATAACTGGGATGCCGGCATCATCAAGGTAGTATACTCTCCGGACGGTGGCGGGGAGAGTGGAAAAGACAAGCTCAGTAACGGTATCTTTTCAGTGGAAATGGGCCCTATCAGGCCACCCAACGAATAAACGAGCATACCCCACTCGCCGAGTGAATCTGGTCATCCCTCGAAGGAATAAGAAAAGTAGTCGAGAGAAAAGCAGAAACAAGATTTCAGGTTAGTACATTCGTCGAATGTACCTTTCGATGTTGCTCAAATGCCTGAATCGAGGGTTCCTAGAATTTCCTGTTGACGCTCCCCCGAACGAACCCGGGAATTGCTTGGTAAAGGACCCTGGGTTCGTCTGTTGAGTAGGGTGCTCAAAGGCGGACCCGGCACCGGCACAAATAGATCGAACATATGAAAATGCCAGCTTACCGAAACACGGGAGCTCAGGCATGGCCAAACAACGGTGCCGTGGATGTCGTTGCTACTTCCATCGACGTCCCCAAAACCCCAATCAACGCTTCTGCAGCAAGTCTGAATGTCAACGACAACGCAAATCATACTGGCAAAAAGAAAAACGGAAGTCTGATCCTGACTACCGCTCCAATGATCGCGAAAGCCAACCTGTGTGGCGGGCTCGAAACCCCGACTATTGGCGCCGCCGCCAACGCCGGAAACGCGCACCGGCGGTGCTGTCGCCAGCCGCCAAGCCCCGCATGCGAACCGGAGCAGGCCCAGAGCCCCGCCACGCTCGCAGTGAGGACGTGTCAACGCCGCAAATCACTGTGAATATTCAGGTTCTGGGACAGCATAGGGAAAAATCATGTGTCGCCGAGGACGCGTTAAAGCGCCAACCCACTGAAGGTGAACACCTTATACGGGTCCACGTGGGCCACTTATACGGTGTCAATGAGGACTGGTGCCCATTCCTGACCGCAAGGTTTAGCCTGGCACCCATGACTGCCACCAAACCCCTTCACCGCGAATTGGAACCCCATCAACTGCAGCGGCCCTTCGCTCGCCACCGGATTTTCGATGGGGCAATCACCGATGCGCTTGCCCGTGATCTTGATCGCCGAGGCCAACTTGTCCCGGTCTCGGTGGCTCAGGATGCCGACGGCAAGCTGGTGTTGCGGGACGGCTACCGACCGGGTGGCTGCACGCGACAAACTGCGCCGTGACACGGTGCAGTGCGAAATCTGGCCAGGAGACCCAACCCAAGGGCTGTTGTCCCTGCTGATGCGGATGAGTGGCCGCTGCTGGGATGCACTCGAAGAAGACCTGACCCTGCTCAATCTCCACGAAGAACGGGGCCTGACTCCGGAAGCGATTGCGCAGCACACCGGCCGTAGCCAGAGCTGGGTGCGGAGCCGGTTGCGGTTGGTCTCGGAGGTCCCCGAGGAAGGCCGCACGGCAGTGATGCAGAGACGGCTTTCCCCCTGGGTGGCCGTTCGGGTGATCGCGCCGTTGGCCCAAACCAATCCCGCGCACGCGATCCAAGTCATCGAAGCGACGGCCAAGCATCGGCTCAGCAGCCGCAAGTGGCGGGATTGGTTCGAAGCCTACCGGAGTGCCAATCAGGTGGTGCGACAGCGTTTGGTCGACCAGCCGCGACTGTGGATCGAAGTCAAGCGAGAACGCGCGCTGGCTCGTGAAAGTCGCGAACTCGCCGAGGGACCCGAGGGCAAGTGGCGGACGACCTGTCGCCGTCTCACAAGTGGCCTTCGGGGTTTGCGTCAGCAACTGCCGAGTCTGTGCCGGGGCCTGGACCCTATGTGTCAGGACAGTTGTCGCCTAGCTTGGGCTAGATCTCTCAGTTTGAGAAGGAAGGCCGGATTTCGTACAGAGAAAGGCCGCACTTCCACAAATGTTACCCTCATATATCAAAATGAGTGAAGCGGGTTTTGACTGGATGGGAATCAGGTTGGTGACGTTGTTTCCTTGGAAACCGGCTCTCCATGTAAACAAAAGGTAAAACCAGCCGGCGTTCTGTAAAACCGGACCCGTTTTCAATTTTCAGCCCCAATGTCGCATATAGGTCGCAAAATAGGATTTCTCCCAAATTTCCTTCTGATATACATTGTTTAAATCAAACTACTTGAGCAATGCGGGTTGTCTTAATAGTAGCTCCACCTCCTGACCTTACGCCCCTCTCGCGATGCGGGGACTTTTGGCTTTTCGGCCTCGGTGGCGTGCAGCCAGGGGGGGTGATCGGCTTCGCTTTTTTGCGTAATTGGTTGTTGTTGCTCGGGTTGCTTCGAAGCGTCGGCCCAGCGGGCCAACCTACCAGCCTTACGCCCCTCTCACGATGCGGGGACTTTGGGCTTTTCGACTTCGAATTGGGGTCGTGAGGGAGACTCTGCGCTTCGCTCTTTGGTGTAATTTACTGTAGTTGCATGGGTTGCTTCGATTGGTGGAGCAAGCTGCTCCACCTACAGGCCTTCCGCCACTTACACACGCACGGGCACTTCGAGCCCCTTTCCTTCGGCGTGCCCGGCCAACCGTTCGAAGGGCCTGAGCCGGAGTGCCGAACATCACCCAATCTTGGCAAGCAAGGTGCGGAGCTGGTCCCGCTCCTCCTCGGTCAACTCGGAAAGCATGCGCTCTTCCGTGTCCACGTGGGAAACGACCAACTCCTCCGCGAGCGCGAAGCCTTCTTCCGTCAGCACGATCTTGAGGCCGCGGCGATCGTCTGGGTCCGAGGTGCGCTGGATCAATCCCCGCTTCTCCAAACGATCGAGTCGGTTGGTCATCGCCGAGGTGGACAGCATGATCTCCTTGGCCAATGCCGAGGGGGATAGAGATCGGCCAGGACCCTGGCGGCGAAGGGTCAGGATTACGTCGAATCCGGCGAGGTCCAGCCCGCAACCGGCCAGGTTGGCCTGCACGCCGAGACGCAAGCGCTCACCGGCACGCCAAACCTCGCCGCACACCGCCATCGGGGTCGGATCGATGTCGGGTCGCTCGCGACGCCACTGCGCGAGGATGGACGCCATGGGGGCACCGGAAGGCGCCCGATGTGAAGATTTCGGTTTTTTAGCTTGACTCATGAAAAGCACCAACCTAGATTATCCGACATCGAGTATTTCGATATCGAATTATCTGTCTTTCAAATATCCCACCCAAAGATATACCGAATCACACGCCGTGTAAAGGAGCCCATCATGATGACCACCCGTACCCCGGATCACCCCATTGCACCCATCTTCCTCGATCGCTGGTCGCCGCGCGCCTTCTCTCCCGAGCCAATCCCCCCGCGGGATCTCTTCACCATGCTCGAAGCGGCCCGCTGGGCGCCCTCGGCCTACAACGTCCAGCCCTGGCGGTTTCTGTACTCGATCCGGGGCGATGCGCACTGGCAGCAGTACCTGTCGTTGCTGGATACCTTCAATGTGGGCTGGGCCCGCCACGCCTCCGCCCTGGTGTTCGTCCTCTCGGATACCGTCATGCCGGGAAATGGTCGACGGGAGCCCAAGAGGTCCCGAACGAACAGCTTCGATGCCGGCGCGGCCTGGGCCCAACTCGCCCTTCAGGCGACGTCACTTGGTTATCAGGCCCATGCGATGGGCGGCATCGACTTCGCCCGATCACAGACCGATCTCGCGGTGCCCGACCACTATCGTATCGAGATAGCGGTGGCCATCGGAAAACCCGCGGATCCTTCGGTCTTGCCCGAGCCACTGCGCGCCCGGGAACGACCCAGCCAACGACTTCCGGTCCAAGAGATCGCCTTTGCCGGCGCCTTTCCACAGCAAGCGTTCCCGTGAACGCCAAAACGCCTTCGACGTGGCGCGGCGCATCCGACCGCATCTCGAAACAAGACACATAACCCACCACAACCAAACCATCCATGCCGAGCCGCCCATCGTTCCCAATCCGATTGCAGCCAAGAAAAGGAGTTCCCCACGATGTCGACCCTCACCCTGCAACGAACAGGTCCCACTCGATTCAGCGCGGCGGGGAACCCCGCGGTCCTCCTCCTCACCACGGGCACCCTGATCGGTTTCAACTTCCCGCTGGGGAAAATCGCCGGTGAAGCGGGCATCTCGCCCCTCGTCTGGGCGATGCTCGTGTCTCTGGGCGCATCCGGCGTGTTGCTTCCCATCCTGTCGGTCCAGCGCCGCCTGACGATGCCCAACCTCCGAATGGTGCGTTACATCGTCATTTCGGGCCTCGTGTCGTTCGTGATCCCCAACCTGCTGCTGTTCAGCGTCATTCCGAAAACCGGCGCAGGCTATACGGGCCTCATGTTCGCCCTCTCGCCCGTGTTCACGCTGACGTTGGCGGTTCTGTGCGGCTTGGAACGGCCAGACCGAATGGGGCTGTGGGGCATCGCGTTCGGATTGATTGGTGCGGCGACGGTGAGCCTGACGCGCGGCTCCGCCGCGGGTGCGCCCCCCACACTTTGGTTGGTCGCCGCCCTGCTCGTGCCGCTTCTGCTGGCCTGCGGCAACATCTACCGCACCTGGGACTGGCCGGACGGCGCCCAGCCCGACGTCCTGGCCTTCTGGAGCCACGCCTTCGCGGTTGTGGTCTTCGCCACACTCTCCCTGGCTTTCAACGCATCGCTTCCCTTGGCGGAACTGGCCTCGTCTCCCCTGGCCGCCCTGGCGCAGATGGCCGTGGCCGGCGCCACCTTTCCCGTCTTCTTCCGGTTGCAGCAACGGGGCGGGCCCGTGTTGCTGAGCCAAATCGGATACGTCGCGGCCGCCGTCGGCCTCATCGCCGCCACCCTCCTCCTCGGCGAGCACTATGGCACCGTGACCTGGATCGGCGCGGGCATCGTCGCCCTCGGCATCGGCATCACCGTCACCTCTCAATGGACTGAGGCTTGATTCCCCATTTTTTGCGAATCCGCATCGCCGTTCCGAGGTTTCGGTTGGTTCGCCCGAAACCAAAACAACATGCCGCCGGCGGAAATGGGACCGGTCGCACCCGCTGTCAACGGCCATGAACCTGGTCCTGCAATCGGTCCGGTTCGATCTCCACCACTTGACTCTCGTGTTTCCGTCATTAATTATTGGTTAATCAAAATTCTCTGTCATTGAATGATTCAAGCATTCCTCGAGGGCTCATGAACCATCCATCCTCCGACGGCTCTTTTCCAAACGCTCCCGAACCCACACGACAGCAGAGGAATGAAGCGCTCTTCCACCGCCTCAATGCGGAGAATCCCCGGGCCTTGGGGCACAGCCTGGAGAAGCTGGCCGCGAAAGAATATCCAACGGCCCCGCTGCAAAGTCCGTCGGGGCAAACAGGCCTTCCCCAAGCCGAAACGAAAGATTCAGCCGCGCCGCACCAGCAAATGCGACAGGCGTTGGTCACGCCCGATGCCGGTTTTTCTCCGAGATCGGCCACAAGAGAAACGACGGAGCTCGCTTTGGACTCGCTCTGCGGTCCCTTTCGCATCATCGACAAGCTGGGCGAAGGCGGCATGGGTTCGGTTTACCTGGCCGTCAGGGATGAGTTCCCCGACCTGAAAGTGGCCTTGAAAACCCTTTCTTCCTGGAATCCGCAGTCGAGATCCCGCTTCCAAAGAGAATGTCACATCCTTTCCGGCCTCAAACACGCCGGAATCGCCCATCTCATGGACGCCGGCGTCCTGCCCAACGGTCAACCCTGGTTGGCCATGGAGTACGTCCAGGGTGAAACGCTCGATGTCTGGCTGCGGCAAAACCAACCCGGCCTGAAGGAACGGTTGGCCCTGTTCCTAAAGATTTGCGACGCCATGAGCCATGCCCATCAACAAATGGTCATCCACCGCGATGTAAAACCCGGCAACATCATCATCCAACCCAATGGCAACCCCAAACTCCTGGACTTCGGCATTGCGGCGACCCTCGACCCGGATACCGGCGAACAGGCCATGATCACGGGCCAACTCGAAACGAGGTTGACGCCTCAATACGCCTCGCCAGAACAGATCAGCAGCAAACGACTCAGTGCTGCATCCGACGTCTACAGCCTGGGAGTGGTCCTCTACGAATTATTGACAGGGGCGCTTCCCTACCACCTCGAATCGGCCGATCCGTTCGAAATATACCGAATCATCAACGAGGCACATATCGTTCGGCCCAGTAAGCTGCGCGGGCAATCAGGTGGAACCACCGGCAAGTTTACCCAACAACTGCGCGGCGACCTGGATATCATCACGCTCAAGGCCTTGGAGCGCGACCCGGACCGCCGTTACTCCAGCGTTGAGGCCTTGGCCTCGGACCTGCGACTTTTCCTTCTCGGCCTGCCCATCAGGGCGCGCCCGGCCACGAACCGCTATCGCCTGCGCAAATTTTTGCGACGCCATCCTTGGCCGGTGGGGGTGGCCTTCGGTTTGGTCTTTTTCCTCTCCTATTTTGCGATTTATGCCCGACACCAAAGCGCACAAACCGCCCGGCAACGCGACTTGGCCGAAAGCCGGCTCGAGACCTCCGAACGCATGACCCAGTTTCTCGTCTCGATGTTCGAACAGGTGGATCCCGACTTGGCCCGCAACCGAGAGGTCAGCGCGCTGGAAGTCATGGAAAACGGGCGCCGCCAGATTGGAACGGGCCTGGCCGACGACCCTCGGGTTCAGGTATTGCTGATGACGACCATGGCTCGCGTCTATCGTTCACTGGGCCATTACGAGCCATCGCGCGACTTGCTGACCGAAGCTGTCGACAAAGGCGATCCCGACCAAGCGTTCCTTTCTCGATTGGAGCTGATCAGCACCCTTCAAAGCGCCGGTGATTACGACGCGGCCCAGCGACAATTGGCGATCGTCGAAACCGAAGGCCTCCCGGCAGACGACCTCCTGAACCAAACCCGACTGGATCACAGTCGCGGCAAAATGTGGTTCCTGCGTGGCCAATACCAAGATGCCAAGGAGGCCTTCGCCGAGGCCGCCGCCAACATCGACCTGCTGCCGGTGGCGGAACGGTCGCTGCTCCTCAGCGACCGCGCCGAATTGCAGTTGGAACTGGGCCACTACGAACAGGCCATCGAGCAACAAAAACAACTGCTGACCTTGCGCCAGGAACTCTACGGCGAGCAGCATTCCCAAGTGGCCGAAACACTGGCCGACCTGAGCATGATCTACACGGAAATGGATCAGTACGATCAGGCCGAAGCCTATATGAACCAGTCGGAAGAGATCTATCGTCAGATCTTTGGCGAGCGACATCCGCACCTGGTCAATTGCTTGCTGCGACGGGGATTGCTGGCCCGCCTCAAGGGAGAATCCGACCCCGCCGCCGAACATCTGAGAGAGGCCCAGGCCCTGGCCCGCGACCTGTTGGGCGAAGACCATCCCGTTACCGCCAATGTCCTCAACCATCTCGCGATCCTGCACCGCTTCACGGGCGACTACGAGGCGAGTGAAACGCTCTTGAAACAAGCGCTGGACATTCGCCGGCGGGTGCTTGGTGCAGATCACCCCCAGGTGGCGCTATGCCTCGATAGCCTCGCCTACTTGATGCTGGACAGGGACGACCTGGCGGCCGCGGAAGCCATGTTGCGACGCGCCCTCGAAATCAAGATCGCCCGGCTCGGTGAAAAACATCCCGCCGTGGCGGACTCGATCGAGGCCCTGGCCCAGGTGTACTCATCGAAAAACGACTTCAAGGAAGCCGAACCGCTGCTCCGCAAGGCGCTCGGCATCAAGATGCAAGTCATGGGAGAGAACCACAGGGTCGTGACGACGATGCTCAACAACCTGGCAAGCATCCTTCAGGACCGCGGTGATTTCGATGCCGCCGAGCCGCTCTACCGCCGCGCTTTGGCCAATACCAAAGAAACCCTGGGAGAAGAGCATCTCTACGTGGCGATCTACCAAAGCAACCTCGCAGGGTTGTTGCGCGACAAGGGCAATCATGCCGAAGCCCAAACCCTCTACCGCGAAGCGCTCCGTTTGATCCGCACCCAAATGGGCGAAGATCACCCCTATGTTCCCACTGCGATCAACAATTTGGCCAAGGTCCTTCATTACCGCGGCGATTTCGTCGGTGCCGAATCCCTGTTCCGCGAAGCACTTGCCAAAAGTATCGATTCCTTGGGCGAAGACCATACCCAGGCAGGGGCGTTGTCAGGCAACCTGGGCACCCTGCTCGTGGACACCGGCGACTACGCAGGTGCCAAACCCCTACTGCACAAAGCCTTGGAGATTCTCCAAGAAAAGCTTGGCCCCCGACACCGCAAGGTCAACCTAACCCTCTTGTTTTTGGGGCACCTGGCGAGGCGCGAAGGAAACCTGGATCGATCGGAACGATACTATCGCCAGGTACTCGAGTCCTACGAAGCGGTGGAGCCGGAAAACCGCCCGAATTTGGCTTCGGAACACATGGCGCTTGCCAGGCTCTATTTCCTGGGCGACCGCTTGGACGCGGCCCGAGCCCATCTCGAGAAGGCCGAAGCCGAGGTGGGCAAGTTACAACACGACAGTCCCCAGGCCGGCATTTGGTTTTTGCGAGCCCGCCTCCTGCGAAAAGAGGAGGAAAACGCGCAAGCTCAGGCCCTGTTGCACCAGGCACTGCAGCAAAGGCGCGAGCGCTTGGGAGACAGGCACCCGCTGGTCGCCGAGGTCCTCCTGGAACTGGCCCAGGTTTTGACGGCGACCGGACGACCCGACGAAGCCTGGCCCCTGGTGGACCAGGCTGCCGTGGCCTTGGCCTCGCTGCCGGCGGAACACGAATCCCACCAGGTGCTTTCCTCGGTCAAAGGTCTCATTCTGTTCGAACAGGGCAACGAAGCAGAGGGCGAAGAGCTGATGCGCGCGGCCCATCGCGCGCTTACGCAACACATGGGTGAGACCCATTACCTAACTCTGGCAGCGCAACGACGGATGCAGGCAAGGCGACCCTGAGCCAGGCCGCGAAGGACTCTTCATGTGACCACGCGCCTTTCACGCATGTTCGATTCGCTGGGTTCCCGGCCAACCCGACATCCTCGGGCCATGATCCACAGTGGGCCCGCACCTCGATTTCCGACGGGCCAACGGCACGTCAGACCAAGGCGAGCACTACAAGGCGTTCATTCACCGCAACACCCTGGTCGGCGGCAGCTCCTGGCTGCGTTTCATGGGTGCGGAACCCTACGTCGTCGAAGCCAACGTCATCAAGGGTGACAGCCTGACGCGCTGGGACCTGGCTTTCCAAGCGGGCGAGGTCTCCAGCGCGGTGGAGCCAAGGGACGCCGGCGTGACCGACGACGCGGGCAACCTGGCGGGTACCTACCGCGACCAGAGCCGGGGAACCCACGGCCACGAGGCCTTTCCCGTCGAGACCTCCTGCTACCTGGTCCCGCAGCCGGATTGGCTACGATCCTCGAGCACCGATCTCGCCGGTGCGGTAAGCGTTCTGGATTTCGTAAGCGTCTTCCAGGGACACTGCTCCTGCTGACGAAAAGCCACACCCGCTTCCCCCGGCATCCCTTCCCGGCAAAAGCCAGAGGCCCGACACCGGTTGGACCCCAGCCGAGCCGAATGAAAGTCCGGGAAGAAGGGACCCAAAGGGTTACCTTCGCCCCGGCACTCACAGCTCTCGATTGTTGTTTTTAGGGTTTCAGACGGTGACCAAGCGCAATCGTGGCCCCCACCTGCCCTTGATGGATCGAGTGGATGAAATCCGGTGCAATTTCGCCCAGCTCGCCTCCCAGGAAAAACGAGACTTCTGGAGGTAGGGAGACGAAGAGATGGATTTCGAAGTCACCCAACTCGTTCAGGAGCCGCAGCAAACATTGCCCAAGTGCCCGAGCCAAGCCGATTGCGATCTCGGGACAAGCAGCCTCATGTCGATCTATTTGTCCTCTTGGAAGCACAAAAGTGTAGGAGTCAAATTCGAGCCCCATCGCCAATCCCAATTTCTTCGGGTTCGAGGGCCGCCGGAGTGCCACGAAGACCGCTGCTCGATCTGTCGGTTCGTCCGCTCGCATGGTGACGATATCGCTGCCCATCGGAGAGGCCGGCCCTAGGCTGATGATATCCTCTTTGTCGTGGATTTCCTTTTCTCGTAGAAAGACCCGTTTGGGTACATCTCGGAACAGGAAACCCGTGGTCAGCCAAATCGAAGGTACGGAAATCCCAGAAACGAAGAGCGACAATCGAGCATGCTCGTCTCGTCGTTTGTATGCAATCAGCTCGTCGACCAGGTCTAACGGGCCCGAAAGACCCTTTTCCGCTCCGCCAAGCCTTGGTGTGAAGAAATCGGGGCAGATCAATCGCTCGGGATCGAAGTGCGGGCCGGGTGGCAGGCGCGATGGCTTTCCTGCTATCTGAAAATGAAGATGTTGCCTATCGCGGAAGAGTTGAGCGTGATCTGGATCGAGAAACAACACGGGATTGGCCCAAGCAAGGGTGTTGGGCGATCGATTGAGGATGGCTACACGAGACTCCCGAACCGCCTCGTCAATCGCGTCCCCACATCCAATTCGACGGAAGAACACCCGGGAAAAGGTCCGCGCGGCATCGTAGCTGATCTGGTATTGCATGGCCACCACAGCGGGGGTGCCGCCAAGGACCATATTCCGTGCCACGCCATTGAAGGGATTGTACCCATCTCCATACTGTAGTCTGGCGCCTTCACAGGAAATCAGGTTCACCAATCGTGGCGCGTGATAGGGATCGTCACACATGTTGGCCAAACGGGCACCGGTTACGTAATCACTCCTTCCCTCCTCATCTTCGAAGCAAAGCGACCATTCTCCCGTTTTGCCATCGACCCCGCCATGCCCGATAAATTGGAGAACGTGAACGGGTCGTTCCTTGAGATGGTCGCGCAAGTTTTGGGCGGTGGGTGGCTCGAGAAAATGGAGGTTGGCGATTTCGGAAGGTACCGCCTCTCGTAATTCCCGCTTGAACCGATCCGCACCGAAACAGTCCTCATCCGAAGGCTCAGCAATTATGGCCAAGATTTCGAGACGCGTCGGTAGCTCTTGCACCTGCCGAAACGACTGACGATGAGGATTGGCGCGAACGATTGCATGGTTGGTCCGCGCAAGGGGATGGGTGTCACGGGGGCGCCACATCAATTCCCAGGGCAGCTTATCCACATCCAGGAGATCGGGATTATATGGGTCGATCCGAAAGCAAAACAGAACCTGTTGATTTTCGGCCAGAATCCGGTCTACGAATTGATGAGCTTCATCCTGGAATATACTGGAGTAAAGCATCCAGCCAATGATTCGCTGCCTTCCACTGGGGGTATTGCAAAGAGAGCGAAACTCGCTCACAGAATGCAAGCCTATTCGCTCGGCGATTTCCACGAACCATGGCCCCAAATCTTCCTCTGCTTTCGGCTCGATTCCTCGAGCATCGGGTGAAAAATGCTTCATGCCTAGATGGGGCAGGATTGTTTGCAATTCACGGATCAGGAACGGTGGCTGAAAAGGCCGGATCAGGGTCTTACCATCGGCACTCAAGTGAACAGAGAGTGCGCTATTTGATTCCTTTTGAATTTCGATCACGACTTGCAGAGCTTTCATTTTCCCACCTCGTTACTACAGTCCATAAGGCAACAATCACAATCCCGAGGAGCTTGCCGCACCCATCCATGGGCCTGAAAGCTCTTCGGAAAAATGAGGGAACAATCACCGGTGTGACCCAACTCGCATCAGAGCCCACCTCCCTACACGAATTCCTAGAAGGGAAAACCACCACTATGAATCCCGCAGCTCGAAACAAGGACGATAGTCGTTGGTTTCTGTCACCCACTCGTAAGTATGGACGGCACCCACGTTGGGTAATTGCTGGCCGATTAGAATTGCGAATCCAGGTGGCCCGACGAGGAAGAAGTGAATCTTGGAATTCGGGTACCTTTTTCTGGTTTCGTCCAGTTCGTCGACAATGGCCACGGCCATGCGATGAGGTTCATCGCGATGCCGCCCCGTCAATGCGTTGTGGCTAGTACCACCAGTCGGTTCGTAGTATCGGGATACGCTCACCTCGATACCATTGTGATTGATCCAATTTTCGATCCCGGTCCTGACCGTATCGATCGCCCGCGAAACACACACGGCAACCACAACATCGCCATTCTCGTTTTCTTGGCTTTCAAATTGGCGACAGTCCCAAGCCTCCGGAAGTCCACGCTGCCGTTTCCGCGGTCCAACCCACACTTCCTTCGTATAAGGATCGACGACTTCGAGCTCATAGCCAGAATTGCGGCCAAATTGAAAGCCCAAGGCCAGCGCCATGGAAAGGTGGCAATGGGGAACTATTCGAATCCTGTGACCGGCCCAATATTTGTTGATTCCCTTGCATAAAGTTCGTAGAGCGGGTTTTAGGAAGCGATCGCACTGCGTAGGATTCGGCGGTTGGTTTTGAGTATCGCCGAAATCGACGGTCCAATCGAGGATCAGATCCAAGGCATGCCCCCGCAGCGCGGGTCCGCCACGTGTGGCTGCGCCCAGGCGTAGCACTCCTCCGGAAGGGTTCGTCTCCTTCAAAGTATGTAGAAACGAAGCGAAAACATCGTCAGCGGCCCGATCCAACTCGGCGAGCATGCGACCGTCTTTCATTTTTCTGGGGTCGATCACCGCGCCTGCGCGGTTGCTGACTTCCAACCCCATGTTGGTTCCCGGCTCATCCAATACTGTTCGAATCGTCTCGAGATCGTCGCGAAATACGGGAACGATTCCCAAGCTCGGATTTCGGCGGGCCGCACTCAATGCATCTTCCAACTCCCGATCACGAACCCATTCGCTTCGCGCAGCTTCTTGGCTCAAATAAAACACGAAGCCCGCGGCCTCTTCACAAGCTTTTCCGATTTCATGGGCGGTGACGCGGCCGCGCAGAAGGTTGTCTCGATCCCGCCAAAGAGGGATGCCACGGCGGCGAAGCGCCAGCTCGAACAGTTCAACCTCCCCGCTATCCTTGTGCGAGTAACTGAGAAACACAGATTTCGTATTCCTGACGTTCATCTCCATCTCCTGTATATGTTGTCGAGGTTTCGGCTGAGGGCAGAATGATCCCAATCCCGAAAAAAGTGCTTCGAGAAAAAGGGGTTGGTCATGATTGGCGAACTGGGTGCGGTTCAATTTTGGAGAAGAGGCGGATCCCTATGGAAACAACCGAGTCACCGACGGTCGAGTTTCTTTTTCAGGTCTAGCAGGGTGGCCATGTCGCCAGGTTTGATTTGGGTGGCTCGAACCTCCGGTTTGGATGGAGGCCTTTTGCGAACGGTGTGTGTCCCGCCGCTTGATTCTTGATCCCTTCGCAGCTTATCCCGCACCAGCAACATGCGACCCGTCCAGCCGAAAAGCCGGCAGAGATCCTGGTATTCCAGGTCGTCTCGATTCAAGACCTCGACCAGAACCTTGACGGCGAGACTGTATTGATTGCGAAACCGCGTACTGCGATCAAGATGCCCACCCACCCCCTTTCCAACCAATATCAGCGTTTTGATCAGTTTGGCTTTTTCTTCAGCAACGTCTTCTCCACCACTGGCGACGAACTCGGAGACAATCGAAAGCAAAAGATTTCGCGACACCAAGGTATCGCGAGAGTGAAGCCTCTCGGCCAATTGTGCGGCCTCTCGGACCAAAGCCGGTCGCGACATGGTCATGGCGCACTTCCTTGGTGGCTGGTAAGCTGGTTCACTATTTCCAAGGTCTGCTTGAATTGATGGTGCCATGCGGTGCCCATTGCCGAAATGATCCAGGACCTACAGCGTTCCCGACACTCTGTTTGGCCAAGGAATTCACGCTGGTGACCCAGGGTTCTCAACGTGTGCGGTACGAGACGCATCGCGCCGTGACCATCGTACTTGGCCCCGCCCAATCTTAGAGGAGCCACCATGTTCAACGACTTGTCGAATCCCATGACCAGCAACAGGCGCCCCAGTTCTTCGGGCAAAACATTCCGCAGTTGCATGGTTCCGCAAAAAGAACCGCGATAGAAGACGCGGGTCAGCATTTTGACGGGTTGGCCACGCGGAGTCGGGTAGTTGGCTGGCCGGCTGTCGTAGAGCCGAAACGCCTTTTGTTTTTGCATGTCGGAATGGCTCCACGGCATGGGTACCTGAGAAACGATCCGAGAGATTTCTCCCTTGGGAACCGCGTCTGTGAAGCTCACCCTACCCTGAACTCCCATGGTGCCGAAGAGGCCACAGGCTTCGCAGTATTGCCCCCGACAGGATTTGCCAGCGAAGGTGATGCAAGACTGTGAGAGCAATTCGTATCGACCACGCACCGCACCCTTGATGCCGGACCCGGGAATGACCGGCTCCCGGTTCCTGCGAGCCACGCCTTGGGCCACGCTTTTTGGCTGGTCGGTGAGTTCCAACCGGCCATTGCCAGGAGAGACCAAACCATCGCCAAGCGACTCATACATGAATTCCAATAGCCCCGAGATGGCATCTTCCCGAAACACGTCGTGGGAGGGAATATCTTCCCGACGATCAGGTCCGGCTTCAGAAGGGCGGCTAATATGAACGATGCCCATGTCACTTCCTCCTGGCTTCCAGAAATTCGGTCAACGCTTTTCGGGTCAAACGATTGAACAGATCATCGACTGCCACTCCACGGTATTTCACCATGCGGAAAAAACCGCGATTTTCCTCCTCGGCCGCATTGCCACAATCCATTTCATCGCAGTCCGGTAGATGATAGGTACGGCGGTTCTTCCCTCGATTTCCAACCCCTCTGAGTTTCCCGATTTCACGATCGAGAAATCGAAACGAAACGGACCAATCATCCAAGCGAACCGTGCCCATGCCGCGAGATTTGCAGCCGCCAATTTGGTAAAAGCCCGCATCCAGATCCTGTAGGGCTTGGCCGATCAGGCCCACCTGCCACAGGGAAAAATTCTCGCCGCTCAAACGCACGCCGAACTTGCCGTCGACGACCACTTCCGAGTCGTAGAGCACGCCCTGCACGGCCGAACCGTTCTTTCGACTGATGCCGACACCCGTGCGAACCTCGGTCCGATTGGCGGCTTCGAAGCCATCCACGGTGGGAAGGGCATCTCCAATTCGAAAACGACCGGCCATGTTTAGGCTGCCGAATGTGAAGCAGGCCGGGCACTGTCCGCCCAGGTCGGCTCCCGGTCGGTTACGTCCCTCTCGATGGTCCCGGCAACCACAAGCGTTCCGCTCATTCGGACGGGTCGGATCGCAGACGTGCAATCCATGAGTCCTCAGTAGCCGCTCGCAATGGGCGCGCACCACCCCCTTCAATCCGGATCCGGCCAAGAATACCGTTTCCCGGCCTCCTTGCCGGGTACGTTGAAAGGTGACATCGGCAATGCCAGGTTCGAGATTGGACCTTTGGGTACGCACAATAATGGGGCCCAGAGGTTTTAGGGTGAAATCGATGGTCACTCCGTTTTGAAAATCGGTGAACATGGCGCTACATCCTTTCCGAAGTCGAAGCAAACGCCTCGCGCAGTTTGGTGAGGTGGAGGTCGAAGGTTTCGGTGACGGAAGTAAACGCCTTCGAGTCGCTGGGTGGAAGTCCAGCCAAAATGTCCCGAGCCGTTTGATCCACCAGCGATGCCACCGAGACAGCGACCCATCCCAAACCGCGGGCTTTCTTGCCCCCCAAGAGAAGGAACCCTTCATCCAGCATCCAGAGGCTCTGAGCGATCAGGCCGATTTCGACATCGGAGGGATTGAGCATGCGAATCCGGCCTTCAAACACGGCTCCGGCCTGCACCACTTCCTTGTCGAACTTGCCGGCACCGCGCACGGTGCGTGTCTCGCGATCGATGGCAACGCCGTCGCGAATTTCGAGACGACATTGGCTGGGATCCACACTCATGAGATCCGAAAACTGGACCCGCGAACCGTAACTCGCACCAGACGCCACACCGAACAAGCGCTCCACCAAATCCAGCTCCTCCCACAATTCGTGAAAGGTCTCGAGATCGTAGGAACCACGAGGTCCATCTCCGCGCTCACGCGTGTTCCTATGTTCCGGATAACTCGCCTGCCCCAAACCGACACACAAGGATTCGATCCCAGCCCGTAAAACGCCGCGCAACGAGGATCCGGGAATCATGGCACATCCCTCGGCATCGCGAATCACGGGCAGATCGCTGCCCGAAAGGCCCTGATTCTTTCCCGCACCGATATGCAACCCGCTACGGGTGGTGATCCGCAGTTTGAAGTGAACGATTCTGCCGATTGCAGCGTGGTGACGTCCCACATTCGACGCTTGTCGGTTCATCGACGACCTCCCTTCCCGCGCCCACGCCCGTGCGACGATTTGTCTCGCATAGATTCGGATACGAATACATAGCGTCGAATCATGTAGCCGCAAAAGTGCTGGAACGCATAGCTTCGCGTTTCGGGCGTGTTGGCCTCGGCTGCCACCAGTGCCTTCTCGATGTCGCCGAATCTCTGAATCACCTTCTCATGAATGGGCTCCCAAAATTGTCCCGTTTCCTTTCTCGCTGCCTGGTAGTCGAGGTAGTTTTTCAAAACCAGGCGTTCAGATTCCTCGGTCGTGATCTGAAGTAAATTTTGTAACTGGGATTTCTGGTTGCGATGACCTTTCGCTCTGTCGATGATTTCCTCGGCCCATCCAACCATTTCCCGTTTCAGCTCCGGTTCCAACCGTACAGTCACGATGACACCTCCTCGAATAATTCGAATCTTCCACAACCGCTCTCGGTCGCTTTTCCGATACCGTTTCGCACCACGGGCAACGCCTCTGTAACCAAGGTTTCCAAGGCCTGGGGCTCGATCTCGTAGACGTAGACACTGCCCGCGGCAATGGCGGAGAAAAGCGTCTTCTGAGGACCTTCATTCGCGGTGCGCGCGTTTTTTGGTTTCTGGTTGTAGCCACCGACGACTTCACGGCTCACAAATTGAGTTGTCAATCTGGCTTCGGGCCAGCGGTGCAAGGGGTGCTGCTCGGAACCTTCTGAAACGAATGCACTACGCGCCACCAGAGCCAAGAGCATCCGCGGATTTGCGATTTTGGCCTTGTCCAAACCGACTTTGTCGGCCAGTTGGCCGCAGCGCTTGCGGACCCGCTTGGTGAGCCGGCGAACCTGGCCGGCCGGATCTCCAAATGGTGCATCGCCTAGGAACACCAGTGATATCGCCATGCGGCCCATGCCATGCGCGCGCCCGGCTCCGATGTACACCGGCACCTCGGTCACCTTGGCGAGAAGCCGAGCCGACGAAGGTCGAAGCCCTGAGATGGTGGCGCGAAAGGAAACACGCCTCTCCGATTCTCTCGTTCCGAACGGGTTTTCCATCCATGGCTCCACCTGTTCCTTGGTGAATAATTGGTGATTTTCGGCAGTGCCTGAAAAGCGATTGAGTGACACTCGGGTTCGCGCCCGTCGAACGATACCGTGTGCGCGGCGAGCTGGCAGCGAATCGGGCCGGTATCGATCCCAAGTTGGGGCCAGCCATCGACCACGACCCTTCAGTTCCCTGTTCACAAATACTCTGGCCAGTTCGTCCACCAAAAAATCCCTGGCTAGGTTGACACCGGAACGACTCGAGACACGCAGCTCTCGGACGGTTGCGGGACGAATGCTCGGTTCATGGTCCAAATCCCCCTGGGTCGGATCGACGAGCGGCAACGCATCACCAAAACGAGCCGGATCCTGCAAAAAGAGTTGTGTGAATTCATCCGATTCTGCTGTGGTCCGTTTCCCGTCGAGCAGAGCCCAGGCAATGGCTCCCCGCAAAGTCGAACCATGAATGAAAGTATGGGTCGCGTGGTGGTTCCCAATGGGCCTGCCTTTGCCGAAACAGGCAGGTTCCAACATGGTACAGGTGATCAGAGCCCGCGAGCTGGTCGAGGGATCGTTGCGGTATCCCCTATCCGACCAATGGTTGACCCTGTTCGAGGATTCCTCTGCGTCGATCCAATGGATGGTGACTTGCCCGCCGCCCGTGCCCTTGCTTCCACCGATGGCACCGGTCGAAGTGACCGCGGCTCGCAAAATGCGCAATTCATCATTGGTCAACCCCTCGTGTTCCAACGTGGCACGAAACAGCAGTGGTTCGCGCGATGCTCCGACCTCATGGTTGAAGAACAACTTGCGTGTTTCGGCACTGCCGGTGTAGGCGTCCAGCGTTACGCCGGCACGCGTCCGCATACGCGCCGCAGCCTCTTTGGGATCGACGGGAAGCGCATCCGTAAAACGGAGCCGCCCCTGATGGGAGTTCTCCAAATCACCGTCAACTGGGCTATTTCCAAAGAGTCGCGCCACCAGATCGGTGGGGTGCGACGGCTCGGCGTCCGCTGCAGCCATTTTGTCGAAAGACTCGGATCCCCCTATGTCTGCGGCCCGAATCAGAGGTGGACTGATGTCAAGTCCAGCCCCCCGCAACAGCGCTTCCGTTTGGATACGAATCGCACCACGCAGGGCCGTTCCAGGGATGTAAGGCACATCCAAACCTTGGATCCGGCGGTGAATCGTGGTGCGGTTCGCTTCGCCATCGGCACACTTTCCCCCGGCAATCATCAGGAATCCGTGCAATTCAATGTCGAGCTGGACCATGGTTGACTCCTTTCCGAGTTGCTTCGTTCGTGAGGAAGGGCAGCAATTGCACGACATCGCCGACCCAGGTTCCCCACGCGTTTTCACCCAAATGAGGCTGTCGGCTGACCAGGAAGCTCTCCAAATCGGCGAAACCTTCACGATCGAATCCCCTTGCTTCGAACAGAGCGGAATAGCTAGATCGATTTCGGGCGATTTGATAGCAGGCGTAATTCAGGAAAACGTCTTTTCCATCCGCAGTCCCTTTTTGCAACCCAACCAATTGAGATTTGGACAACTTCGAAAGTCCATGGCGCACCATGTCGATGCATTGGCCAAATTCATCCAGGGTGTAGGGGCGATTCGTGCCAAAGAAATGCGGGTCGGCCGTGCGCGTGGCCATGTTTCGAGTCGCGTCGAAATCGTGACCGAAAAAGCCGTCATTGGTGACGACCTCGAAGTCCAGGGCTGAGATACAGGCATCGGGTTGGGCGTAGTAGCGCCGTTTGGCACTCGCTTGAAGGGACCTGGCCAAGTCGTATTGGTAACGAACGGGATATTTGCTGTTGCACAGGACCAACCCGATGCCAACCGATAGCCCTTCGATGCCATTCCTTCGCAGCAGCCCGCGCAGGGTAGAAGAAGTATGATCTGTCAACCATGCAGGAATCTGGCAACAGACGTCCACGGCCATCTCGGCGGGAAGCATCCAGATTTTCTCGTCACCGCCCCCTAACAGGCTCAAGGGAAGTGAATTACCAGCTCGTTCTTCTCCTTTTTGATGGGCGAAGTATGATTTGACGCGCTGATCCACCTTTTCGAATAATTCGGCCACCGCAAGAGCCGCATCCCGGATCTCTCGAAGGCATTCGAGTTTGCCGAAGAAACGACCCATCGCGTTGCCGTCCGCATAGATAAACCCGATATATTGCGGTTTTCCGCCCAAGGAATCTTCCGGATCGAGCAGGTCATTGACACTCACGCCCCGAATGCTCCTGGCACCTACGACATAGCGACGGTGGCACGGCCCACAGAGGCTGCCCTCGTATTTTTCGGTAACCTCGACCTCGCCGGCTCGGAGCCCGCAAGATTTGCAACGCGCCACTTTTCCCATCACCGGAGGAGCGTTCATCCCACTGCGGTTCTTGAGCGAACGGAGCTGGTCCTGGAGGCGTGCCATGAGCGCCTGTGTTCCTGAAACGAGGCGATAATCACCTTCGGAACGAAGGGTCGCTGGTTCACCTACAAAATCGAGCGGTGACACTTCCAAAAAAGTGGTCGTCACCGAGAGTGCGCTCGCGGTGGTCTCGGCGAACAGTTTCTCGATTTGGCTGCATATCGTTTCGGGGAGGGTGGAGCCCAGGGGGTTCGGCACCAAAAGCAGCCCCTCACCTCCGCTGGAGAACACCACGTATCGCCCGAAATGCGGGTGATTCTGGATATGTTCGTTGAGTCCTTTGAGCAATTCGGAAGCGCCACAGAGGATCGGGGGACTGTAGGACTCGAAAACATAGCCTCCGATGCGGTCCGCATCGAAACGGATCAATGCGAGGGGTCGGGAATGGTTCCACGCTTTCATGGCCTGACGCAAACCGGTGCGTGACCCCTGTCCGGTGACGACCGCATCGACCCACGCATCCGGGATTTCGGAAAGGTCGAGCCCTTCGGATAGGGATCGACGCACGAGGTAGGGCAAATCACCGGAACGATCGTTTGTGCTCGGTTTCATAACGTATCCTTTCCATCGCTGAAATCGTGCTGGAGCGATGTTTTGAATAACAAAAGGCCGTTCAACCAAGCGGGTTCATTCTTTTTTGGATTTTTTTCTAATTTACAGAAAAGCAGGTGCCACTGCGCAAGCAACTCACCCACAGTCGACCAACGCGGTGGATCCAGGTAGCCATCACCCAGTTCATTTGCCGCAGAAGTCGTTGAGAATCGCCATACCTGAACCGAAGCGGGTCGCTTGCGAGCGCGCGCCTTCAGCGGATGGGGCTGTACTTGGCCGCCAGCTCCGACCGACCGGTTGCCTGGTAGAGCTCGGCCAACGTCTCGCCGATCTTCTCGCGGAAGGGACCCGCCATCGGCACCGCCTCCAGGCCTCGGTGCACCTCGACCAGGAGTGACTCCGCCTCCTCGAAACGTCCCAATCGGTAGTAACACTGTCCCTTCAGCCCCTTGAGCTTGAGCACGCGGTAATGCGTCGGTGGGTAGATCTTTTCGAGCAAGGGCAGGGTGCGTTCCATCACTTGCTGCGCCTCGGACATGCGGCCGTGATCCAACAACATCTGGGCCAGCGAGGTTCGGAAGACCTGCGTCATCGGATGCGCCTCCCCCAGCAGCTCGACCTGGCGTCGCAGGGCTTCGCGTTGGATCCGCACCGCCTCCGCCACATCGCCGGAAACCCAGTGGCAATTGGCCAGCCCGGAGTAGACGTGAATCAACGCGGCGTTGCGGGTGGCGCCGATCCGCTCGCCGATGTCGATGGCCCGCTGAAAGTATTGAATGGCGCCGTCCATGTCCCGCTTTCTCAGCGCCATCGCACCGAGCGAATTGAGGGAGTTGATCAAGGCGGGATGATCGGGACCCAATACCCGCTCGCGAATCGCCAAGACGCGATCCATGTCCGCCAACGCCTTGTCGATTTGGCCCATGTGGTAATAGGCCAGGCCCCGGTTGGAGAGGGCCGAGATGACGGTGGGATGATCCAGGCCATGGATCTTCTCGACGACCTCGAATGCCTCGGCCAAAAACCGCGTGCCTTCCTCGAATCGCTGAGTGTCCATGTAGAGTTCTCCCAGGTTGTTCAGCACCCCGGCCGTCTTCATGTTGGCCTCGCCCAACGATACCCGAAAGGAGGCGAGCGCACTGCGCATCAGGCGTTCGGCTTCCTCGTATTGACCGCGCTCCGACAAGATGGTGGCCAGGTTGTTTTGGGCGGTCGCGCGCTCGGGATGGTGCTCGGGAAACAAGGTCTCCCCGATCGCCAATGCCTCGCGATAGGCGGATTCGGCGCGGTCCAGGTCGTTCAACTGGCGGTAGGTCAGGCCCTTCTGGTTCAACATCGAGACAAAACCGGGGTGTCGGCTCATCCCCGCGGCCCGATAGATTTCGAGGCCGCGGTCGAATCGCTCGATGGCCTCGTCGCGACGGGTCAGGGCGTTGAGAACCTTCCCCACGACCATCATCGCCTCGGCCACGGGGATCGCCTCGGGCCCCAGGTGGGTGCGCCGCAACGTCAACACTTCCTCCGCCAAAACGAGGGCTTCCTCGTATTCGGCTACCTCCCGCAAATAATAGTTTCGGGTCGCCAGCAGGTCCGCGACCTGAAGCGGATCGGCGATCTCGCCCGCACGCACCCACCGAACCAGGGTTTGGGTCAGCCGATCGGCCTCTTCGAAGTGACCGAGCTTGCACTGGATACTGGCGAGCTCCGCGATCGATTGGGCCAGCTCGGGGGGCGGTGCAGCCTGCGACTCCTGGTACTGGCGCCATTCGCGCAGCGACGCCTCGGCCTCCCCATACCGACCCAAGGCATGATGAACCTTGCCCAGCACCGCCAACATGTTGGCGCGCACATCGGGCTGATCGGCCAATTCGGTCTGGATCGTCCGCTGACCGCGCTCCAACAGCTCCCGTGCCGTAACCTCGCGGCCCTGCGAGATTTCGGGATCGGAGGTCTCGAACAGGCCGATGAGAAAATCGGAGATCTGACGGTTGGTCTCTTTTTCGCGCCGAGCGATGTCGCGCTCGTTGCGGGCCTGGTTCCAAAGCGCCGTCATGGCCAGTGCAAACCCCAGGATCAACAGCAAAAAACTGCCGCCGACACCGGCCAAGACCCGGTTGCGCCGCAGAAACCGATCGGTCCGGTACCGAAGGGTCCGGGAACGCGCCGCGACGGGTTCTTGTGCCAAGAAGTGGCGCAGATCCTGGGCGAAGGCCTCGACGGAGGCGTAGCGATCCGCCGGTGATTTGGCCAAGGCCTTGGCCAGCACGCAGTCGAGATCTCCCTGGAGATAGGTCTTCAGCTTTTTGGGCGTGGTGCTCCTGGCCGCGGCAACCTGGGCCGAGACGGTGCATTGGCTGGCGGGCTGGGGCTCGCTCGTGGCCAGGGTGCGAAACATGTCGAACGTCGGCTGACCGGTGATCTCGATGGGCCTGGCCCCCGTGAGCAGCCGGTAAAGCAGACCGCCCAGCGCGTAGATATCGGTCGCCACCGTGATGCGACCCCCCAGCAACTGTTCCGGAGCGGCGAATTCGGGCGTCATCAACTTGTCGACGACGCTGGTTTCCTGGGCCTGGCGATCCCCCAAGACCCGCGCGATCCCGAAGTCAAGCAACTTGGCCCGGCCGTCGGCCGTGACGAGGATGTTGGTGGGCTTGATGTCGCGATGGATGACCAGGTTGGCGTGGGCGTATTGCACCGCGTCGCAGATCTGCAGGAACAGTGTCAGCCGTTGGCGGGGGGAGAGCCGGTGCTCGTCGGCATAGACGTGGAGCGGGAGCGCATCCAGGTACTCCATGATGAAGTAGGGCAGACCGTCTTGTGTGATTCCGCTGTCGTAGAGCGCGGCGATGTGAGGGTGATCGAGCCGGCCCAAAATCGACAGCTCTCCGCGGAACAACTCGATGTCCCGGTCGGTGTGGAGGCCGTGGGCCATGAGCTTGAGCGCCACCTGGCGAGAATACTGACCGTCGTCGCGCTCGGCCAGGTAGACCCGGCCCATCCCCCCGCGACCCAGCTCCGCGATGGTGCGGTAGGGACCGAATCGACGGCCGATGCGTTCGCCCTCGTCTTCGCCGAACAGGGCCGCCATTTCCGATTGCACCATCTGGGTGATCTCGAGGTAGGCGTCGGCGGTGGTGTTGAGCCGCAACAGGTCCTCGACGGCATGGCGCACGAGCGGTTGGTCCTTGCAGACCTCGTCCAGGAAAGCGACCCGATCGGCCGGATCCCGGTCCAGCGCCCGCTCCAGGATCGGATTCACCTTGGCCAAGAGTTCCAGATCCATATGCGTGGTCCCTCCCGATTGTCGTGGCGACGCCGGTACCGCGGTATTCGCTCATGATAAGGATAATCCCGGCCACACGACCACGTCGCTGGAGAAAGGACACCATTCGTCGTCGCAAGTGGGAGAAGAAAACCGAGCCCGCCCCGCGGCAGGTCGGCGCACCGTCGGCCCTGTGCCCTACCCTTCCTACCTGCTACGTAGTGACACCGCAACAGTTACAGGTGTGTTTGCCGGAGTGACGATCGGCCGCAGGGAACCTCGGTAAAACCGGCGCATCGGCCCGTAACCCGCCTGGCCAAGTTTATATAACGTGCTCATTAACAACAGATTAACGCGGCCATATCGGTTTCACCGGCGAATGGCGTATTTGTTGCCCAAAGCGGTTACCAGAGACCGCCTCATTGGCAGCCGGTTGGCCTTGTCGGTCAAAACCCCGAGTACGATGTGCTGCCTCGATTCCTGGTCACCCCAATTACATGTGAGGAGACTTCCCCTATGCAGATACATGAAGAAAACCAGTTGTTTCTCACTGCCATCACACGACTCGACGCCAATCTCGCCAACCATATCAGGCAATTGAACTGGGGTCATCTCAACAGTTTTCCTCGAGAGATTCGATGGAAATTTTGCTCGACCCTGAACAAGAATATCTGGGAAGAGGCCATATATTCTCGGACCTTGATCGATTTGGATCCAAGTTGTGGCCTTTCCAGCCAGGTCATCGCCGCGATTAAAAAGCGGGGCCATGAGTTTTTCTACGGCGAGAACTGCCTCTTCAAAGAAGACAACCTCGCCCATCTCGCGCGACTGCAGCCCGGCGATCGTTGGCGGTTCATTCGTCTTCTGGTTCCCTGGGGGCTGGATGGAACGTCCAATGGTTTCGAAATGATCAAAACGACGCTGTCCTTGAGTAATCTCAGGAGCGCCTTTCATGTACACCTGGATGTCCCAAGTCGGTTGGAATCCTTCAAAGGTACCCTGACGCGAATCATGAGAGAGGTACGCGGTCGCCATGACACCGCGATCCAGCAGGAGATGGAAAGCAAGAAGGCCCAGAACAACCTCGCCAGACACATGGTGGTCGGGATTCTCGGCTCGGTCTTCCCCAATTTCGTGACGATTCCGTTGCTGCACGTGCTCAATGCGCATTCCGGTCAGTGGTTCAAAACGTCGGGCAAAGATTCGACCGAAGAGGGACTCAACATCGAAGCCGATGGCAAAGGTGGATATAAGTTGGTCGCCAAGCCCAACACACCGGGAAAAGGAGATCACGGCACAGCTACCGGGCAAATTCTCGCCGAGGGTTGGACACGGACATTCAATGCTTCGGCCGGCGTGGTGGTTGCCCCGTTTCACGAACGGCTTCAAAAGAAAATACAGGACGGTTTTGCCTCGTGGGAAAAACACGGTGCCGGCAATCAGGACATTTTCAACAACCTGGAAATGCTTTCCGAGCGCATCATCGTGGCAATCGCCGATGCCTACGCGGAAGCGACGCGCGAATACCTGGACCAATGGGAAAACGATGCATTTCTGGCCCAAGAGCTGTGTGAGCGGGTGGTGATGGTCAACGATTACAACGGCCACACCAATCCATATGGGATGGACCTGGCCTCGACCATGCTGGGCTACATCAAAAGAAACCCCGACAATTACATGCCTCCGCCCATCGAAATTCCCCGGCTGGACGCTGAACAGATCGCCGTCATCACGGACTCGCTAAAAAAGCTGATCCTGTGGCAATGGTTCCGGGAAAACCGATTCTATTTCGTGCATCGCGGTGGGGACATCCGCGATCCCTATGATCTGGAGGCGAAGCACGAAATTGGAAGCGGTCCCCTGTACAAATATTTGCAGGAGCTGAACATCGTCGAGCCGAGAGAGAGCTACGTACTTCGCCGACCCGGAAAAAGCCGCGATCATTACGAACACGATTTCCTGCAAAGAAACCCTGCAGGTGAGCGCGAAGAGGTGCCGCTTCGGACGGGGCACCGAAACATGGGAGACCATTCCACCAAGGATCTGCTCAGCGAATGGGCCTCCCGAAAAAGTATCGGAACTTTCTATCTCCAAAACGCATTACAACATTTAGTGCCAAGCAGTGTTTCCCCCGAAGCGCGAACGTTGATCGTCAGGCAGAGCCGGAGAGTTCACCACGGCGTATGATCCGCTCGAACCCTGCAGACCGGGGCGGACACCACCGACCCGGTACCGAACCGGGTATCGCTCATGAGGCACTTGACGCACAGAATCATGTATAATGACAGGTTTGCGCGCCTTCGCCGTGCGGTCAGTTCAGTGTCAGGGGTTCTCATGAGCGAGCAGGTCCAACCCACATTCGCCTTTCACACCATGGGTTGCAAACTCAATTACTACGACTCGGAGGTCATGGCTTCCGAACTCCAGGGCGCGGGCTTCAGCCGTTGCCGCGAATGGATGGACGCCGACCTGGTGATCCTCAACACCTGCACCGTCACCAACAAGAGCGATGCGGAATCGCGCAACCTGATCCGCAAGTTCCGCAAGAACAACCCGAACGGGTTCCTGGTGGTCACCGGCTGCTACGCCCAGGCCAAAACCGACGACCTTCGCGCCATGGAAGAGATCGACCTGGTGACCACCAACGTCGACAAATACAATGTGGCCCCGATCGTCTCGGCCTACCGCGGCGCGGGCCGGGTATCCGAAGAACCGCACGACATCATGGAAAAACGGCCCGCCGAGTTTCGCCTGCTGGACCGCTTCGAGGCCAAGACCCGCGCTTTCGTCAAGATCCAGGACGGCTGCAATCTGCGCTGCGCCTACTGCATCATTCCCTACGTGCGCGGCAACAATCGCTCGATTCCGATTCCCGACGTGCTCTCCCAGTTCCGCCTGTTGGCCGAAAACGGCATTCGCGAGGTGGTCCTGACCGGCATCCACATCGGCACCTGGGGCCGCGATTTCCGCCCGCGCAAACACGTGACCGACCTGCTGCGGGCCTTCGAGGAAACCGACCTGGACCTGTGGGTACGCATCTCCTCGCTGGACTCGCCCGAGATCCCCGACGAGATGATCGACCTGATCGCGGCCAGCGAACGCATCGTCCCCCACCTGCACATCCCGCTTCAGGCCGGCGACGACCGCACCCTGCGCCGCATGCGCCGCATCTACAAGACCGGGCAGTACCGCGACCGGGTGGAAAAACTGCGCGAGGCCATGCCCGACATCTGTCTCGGTGCGGACGTCATCGTCGGCTTCCCTGGCGAAACCGAGGAGGAGTTCGAGAGCACGGTCGCCTTCCTCGAATCGATTCCCATGGACTACCTGCACGTCTTCCCGTACTCCAACCGCACCGGCACCGCCGCCTCGAAATTCGGCGAACAGGTCAACGGCCGCATCTCGCGCAATCGAGGGCGCCTGCTGCGGGAATTCTCGGAACGGCGCAAACGCGAGCACTACGCGCGACACGTGGGTCAGACCCGCCAAGCCATCGTGGTCAACAAACCGCTCGGCGGACGAACGCGGTCGGCCCTGACCGACAACTACATCGAGGTACCGCTCGATGCGCCCGAATCGCTGGTCGGTCAGCGCGTGGAAGTCACCATCGGCAAGGAAGTCCTGAACCGCTGGGACGCACCGATCCCCTGGGCGGTCTAGGAGATGCCTCGACAATCGGGGCTCGCCGTGGGCTGAGACCTCGCCCCGGTTGCCACGGCCTGCCAAGCCCGCTAAAGTAATTTTTGTGTACGCGTACACTTTATAAGTCGCGTCACCACCACCCACATCACGAGGCGCCATGGATCGCCGCTGGCTCAACCTGCTGTTCACCTTTTTGTTGCTGATGATCGCGGTGCTGTTTTGGCACCTGTTCGTCTACGCCAAGACGACCGCCGCCGCCAGTCTGATCATCAACATCCTCAAACCCCTGAACATTCTGCTGTTCTTGGTGTTGTTCTTCGTCATCTCGCGCAACCTGGTCAAGCTGTACCTGGGCCGCAAATCGCGCACCACCGGCTTTCGCCTGCGCACCAAGCTGATCCTGTCGATCCTGCCACTCACCCTGGCGCCCGGCCTGATCATCTTCTTCCTGGCCACCCGCTTTCTGGACGACATCCTGGTCAACCTGGTCATCGACACCAACGTGGGCAAAATCATCAACAACAGCGAAGCCCTGAGTCGCGAGTACCTGGCCGAAATCCAGAAACTCCACCTCAAACACGGGCCCAAGATCCTTCAGCTCCATCGCGAGGGCGGCGAGCGCGACATCCGCACCTATTTGGACGACTTCTCGCTGCAGGGTGCCGAACTGTACCGCGACGGTTCGCTGGAAAGCCGGGTGTTCGCCAGCGACTTCCCGCCGGACCTACAAATCCGCGCGGAGGAAACGGCGGGGCCCGACCGCTTTTTCGATATCGAGCACATCGATGCCGGCCTGGACGAAAACGAGCAACGCCAGGAGCCGGCCCTCTACCGCGACGGCCTGCTGATCACGCGCTTTCGCCATGTGGAAGGCAACCGGGCGGTGCACCTGGTCTACAGCAAGCAGACCCCGTTCACCGCGCGATTCCTCTATATCCGCGACAGCTACGCCTTCCTGCGCCACTCCCAAAAGGAAACCGACGAAGTGCGCGGCCTCAACAATTCCATCCTGCTGGTCACCACCATGGTCGTCATCTTCCTGGGGATCTGGATCGGCATGGCCTTCTCCAAGAACTTCATGTCGGCGTTCAACGTGCTCATCAGTGCCGCAGAAAAGGTCAGCAGCGGCAACCTGGACACCCAAATCACGCTGCAAACCGGGGACGAGCTGGACAACGTCGCCGGCGCCTTCAACTCCATGACCCGCACGCTGAAACGCAATCGCGAGGAACTGCAACAGAAGACCACGGATTTGGAGGCGATCAACGCCGAGCTGCACGGGCACATCCAATACAGCCAAACCATTTTGGAGAAATCCAGTGCGGGCCTGATGTCCACGGACGAACACGGCAAGGTGCAAACCTTCAATCCGGCCGCCTGCGACATCCTCGACGTGGCGCAACTGGTCGAGGGTACGCTGCTTTCCGAGGTCCTGGACGACAAGCGCCATCGGGCCCTGCTGGATCGCTGGCACGAGCACCAGAACAAAGCGTTCGCCACGGTGACCGCCCAGTTGGAAATCCCGGATCGGCATCACCTGAAACACAACACCGTGTCGGTCACCATCGTGGCCCTCAAGAACGAAAAGACCCGTTACGGCTCGCTCCTGGTCCTGGAAGACCTGACCCAGTTGGTCAACGCCCAGAAGGTGGCGGCCTGGCGCGAGGTGGCCAAGCGCATCGCCCACGAGATCAAGAACCCGCTCACGCCGATCCAGTTGAGCATTCAACGCATCCAGCGCAAGGCCGAGCAGGACAAACCCGATCTCAAGAAGGCGATCGCCTCGGCCTACGAAACGATCATGAGCGAAACCAATTTGCTCAAGGACCTGGTGAACGAGTTTTCCACCTTCGCCAAACTGCCCAGTCCGGTAAAGAAGGACACCCGCCTCGAAGAGCTGATCCGCAGCGTCTGTGAAACCTACGATCCGGTCTATCCCGATTTGAACGTGGTGCCCGACCTGCCCGGGGACGGCCCGGTGGAGATGCGTTGCGACGCGGCCCAGATCCGCCAGGTCCTCAACAACCTGATCCAAAACGCCGCACAGGCCTCCAGGGAACCCGGTGACATTCGCGTCTGTCTGCGTCGCAACGGGCGGACCGTCACGCTCAGCGTCATCGACCAGGGTGTCGGGGTGCCCGCCCACGACAAGGACAAGCTCTTCATTCCCTATTTCTCCAAATCACCCAAGGGCACCGGGCTGGGGCTGGCGATCGTCAAACGCATCGTCGAAGACCACGACGGGTCCATTCGCATCGAGGACAACCAGCCGCGCGGCACGCGCATGATCATCGATCTCCCCGTGGTGTAGAAGCGCGAATCGGGCATCGCCGGCGGGTGGGTGCAAAACATCGGCGCATGCTCGATTTCGGGGTGGTCGAGAGGTTTACACTCGTGGTATAAACGGTGTTCTGTGCGTTCGACCAAGTTCGACGCCACTTGATAAGGAAAAAAGGGAGATTCCGCATGGCTAATTACACGGGACCCAAAGCGCGCATGATGCGCCGGTTCCAAGAAGTATATTTCCGGTCACCGAAGTATCACGGCATCCAGGAGCGTCGTCCGAACCCTCCGGGTCAGCATGGTCCCAAAACGCGTCGCGGCAAAAAGTCCGAGTTTGGTAAGCGTTTGGAAGAGAAGCAGAAGCTTCGCTTCCGCTACAACATTCTCGAGAAACAAATGCGCCGTTACGTCAAACGCGCCTTCAACAGCAAGGGCGTTTCCGGTCACGTATTGCTTCAACTGTTGGAGCGCCGTCTGGACAACATGGTTTACCGTCTCGGCTTCGCCAGCACCATTTGGGCTGCACGCCAGTTGGTGAATCACGGTCACGTCCTCATCAACGGCAAGAAGGTCGACATTCCTTCTTATGAAGTTCGCGTCGACGAGGTCATCAGCCTCAAAGAAAAAATGACGCAGAACGCGCAGATCCAACAGTCCCTGGACTACTGCCCGATCTCCATGGTTCCGCCGTACATCGAGTCCGACCGCGAAAAATTTGCCGGTAAGCTGGTAGCGATTCCCGAACGCGACCAGATCCCGGAAAAAATCGACGAACAACTGATCGTCGAATACTACTCCAAGTACGTGTAATTCCACATCTTCTACTTTTTTCCGAATACGCTTTACAAAAAGCGCGGCTGCATGAAAGGGATCCGAATCCGGATCCCTTTTTTTCGTTCTTTTTGGAGGGAGATATCTCCATAGGAGCGGGGATCTTTATCGTAGGATTTTTTATTACCACCGAGTTCGCAGAGTTCACGGAGAAAAGCACCAAGACTGGGGAAAACGACATCACCCAAGCGGGAAAAAGGCTCGGGCGGTTTCCATGAAGCTCACCGAGGAGTCGAACCAGAAGGCCATAAGCCATAAACCATTTAAATCATGACGTTTAAAAAGCGCCAAGGTCACTCGCAAACATTCAGTCTATTTTTTTCATAAGTTCAGCGCTATGAACAAAAGTCTGTATAATTTTCTGAAAACCCAAACTTAAAATACTATTAGTTCATAACCAAACAATTTACATTAAATACGGTATCACTCCGTTTCCTCTGTGACCTCAGTGGTGAAAATCCGCAGTCACACCAGCCTGAATGGAACCCCGTCATTCTGCTTAGGCCAGGTCGGGATCCACCGGAGGTGCCGCCATGGTGCCTTGGTGGAAGCACATTTGCCAGGAACCCTCGCCGGATTTGCGCCAAACCGAACTGCGCAGCGAAACCCGAACCTCTCCCGATGGCGACCGCCGCGTGCAGCGATAGGTGGTCAACACCACGTTTTCCGCCAAGCGCTTGGCGATGAAGTCGCTGATGAAACGGGCGACACCCGGTTCTTCCTCTTCCGACACCACGTCGTCGATGATTTCCGCCCGTTGCCACACCCGCCCGGAACTGCCGAACTCCACGAAATCCTCCGCCAGCAGTGCGCCGAGCCTGGCCGCCGAACCACGAACCTCCGAAACCAAATGGCTCTCTTCCAACTTCCGTATTTCCGCGGTTACATCCATATCCACAACACCTGAACTCAAAATGGTGGGCACCCGTCGTCCCTTTCACCGCGACCTTTCACTCATAAAAAGACCGAAGCGCGACAGTTCCCACCAATATATTTAATTTCAACAAGTTACGCAATGCCTAAGGGTTTTACCGAAAACGCTCGACAAATTCCTCGCACAGCCTGGCGCGGTACTCCATGGCCAGGCCGCCGGCATAGGAACTGATCCCCATCGGACGCACCACACCGCCCATGGTCTGGATCGCGGTAAAACGATCCACCCAGACGCGAGGCAACGCTTCCATGTCCAGAACCGTTTCGTCGCCCCATACGTTCGGTTTCAACTTTTCCAGTTGGGCTTCCTTGGAAAGCAGGAAGTTCAGGGTGACCAGGGCACCGGCCACGGCATGGGAATCGCGGGCGACACTGAGGTAATGGGCACACTGGGCCGCAGGACAGGGCCAGACCCGACACTCGCTGGATTGCGGGAATTCGCCGCGCAAAATATGGCCCTGTGCCTCGGACAGGTTTCCGGCGAGTGTGATGTCGACCTCGCCACGGGCGTACAGGTCGTGAAGTTCCGCCATGTTCTTGGGGAACATGCGCCCTTCCTGCCACAAAAACGGCTTCAATTCCTCGAAGAAGTGCCACATCTTGTCGCTCACGGCCTCGTAACGATCGGCATCGAAGTCACCGGATACCGCGGGCGGACCGCCGGCCATATCGACCAGCCAGGCGTGCATCAGGCGCATGCCCAGTGGGCTCGTGTCGAAGGTGAACCGGCCGGGATTGGCGCGAATCCAGGCGGCCAGCTCGGCGCGCCCCGAGGGGGGCTCCGGAACCCGGTCGCGGTTGTACACCATGGTCAGGTGACCGTGCCCCCAAGGCACCGCGTAGCCGTTCATCGCATTCTGGCAATCGAGCTTCTTCAGGTACTGCGGCCAGTTGATCAGGGCCGCGTTGGGTAACTTGGTACCGATCGGGCCGCCCAACACATCTCGTTCCTTGAGGTAGCGGAAGGTATCGACGCTGGTCCAAAGCAGGTCCGCCTCGATACGGGCACCCTCTCCGCGACTGCGCGCCAGCAGGGCCTCGCGCAAATCGAACGCGTCGTGCCGAGTAATCTCCAAACGCACCCCGTAGCGCGTCTTCATTTGAGGCGCGACAAACTCTTCCAAATACCGAATCACCTGCCGATCGCTGCGCCACACGCTGAAGCGAACGACCTGCCCCAAAGCCTCCGCCTCGATCTCCTCCCACATCATGGCATGTACCGATTTGGGTTTGGGGTCGACGGGTTCGCGAGCACATCTGGGTAGCATGCCGCTCAATGTCAAAAGGAACACGATGAAAAGGTGTTTTTTCATGAAATCACTTGAATACAGGGCGTTTTGGCAGACGCCACCGGGCCTTCTCCGTCCGGCCCATGGGCGAGCGTCGTTTCTACTTTGCCATAACATTGACCATGGGAGCAGCATTCCCACCATTCTCAGGTTTCCGGTATTGACGACTAAAAGCCGGTTAAGCAGCTACAAGCATTTGCCTTACAGAAACCGCCTTGGCAGTTGAGCTTGAACCGCAGGCCGCCGTCAAGGCTCGGTCGGGCCCGAAACGCCGGTGTGAGGACCGGGCTGGCGACCCATCGCTTCACGCGCTTCGAGCGCAATGAAGCCGGGTTCGTTCCGACCGATCAATCCGCGGTCCCGTCGCGCCGGGCGCGATAGGTCAGGTGCAGCTCGCCATCGACGTTCTGGCAGTCCTCGAGCACCCAATCGGCGCGCGGCACCAAACGCGGCCCACGACACAGGCTGGGCGCATCGATACCGCCCAAAACCACCGGCGCCAAGGTCAGGTAGAAGCGATCCACCAGGCCCCGCGACAACAACGCGTGAACCATGGTCCCCCCGCCCTCGGCGAGCACGCGCCGAATGCCGGCTTCGTACATGCGGGCGAGTCCAAATCGCAGGGCATCCTCCGATCCCGATTCGAACCAGGCGAGACCGAGGCCCTCCATCCGGGCACGAGTCGCCTCGTCGACGCGTTCGGTCAGGATGAACATCTCCTGTTGGCGCTCCGAAAAGTAACGGCTGTCCCAGGGCAGATTCAGGGAGCGGGTCAGGATGGCCACGGCGGGATGGGGCGGCTTGCCCTGCGCCGCGCGCGCGGCGGCCAGCTCCGGCGTCCGGATCAAAGGCGCCAATTCCTCTTGGCGCACGGTGTTGGCCCCCACCAAGAGCGCGTCCGATTCGGCACGCAGCCGGAACAGTTTTTCCCGATCGAATCGCGACGTGAAATTGGGCGCGGCACCCTCGTGTTCGGCAATCTTGCCATCGAGGGAAGTGGCCAGGCACAAATCGAGGCGAGGTCGCGGCGGATGGGTGTCAGGCATCGGCGGTCACTCCCGGCTGCACCACGTCGCTGTGGTGTTGGGGCAGATCGACCTGGGTTTCACGGGGCCGAGGCGGGCCCTTCTTTCCACAGGCGAGGGTCGACAAGGCGATGACGAGTAGAAGGAGCCCGAATTTTTTGTTCATTTCGACCTTTCGTGGCATATCGGCGATGGATCGGCCCATTCGAGCCGTGGTCGAACCCGTGCATCCAAAAGCGTACGGGAGACCGCGGGACAAACACCCGAAGGACCGCTGGCGGAAGTGCGCAGGAATCGAACCCACCGTTCCAGAGCACCTCTGAAACCCACGGTTTTGAAGACCGCGGATGGCACCAGCCACCGCCCACTTCCACCCCAGATCTTAGCCAGTCTGTTCGCAGATACAATGGTTTTTTGTAGTTGCATGCCTTCACCGCCGGTCACCCGGCCGTCACCCGGTTGGCGGAGCGCAACGGCACGGGTCGCCCTTCGGAGCCACCGTTTTCGATCCCATCGGGACCGCCTGCACCTGAAACGCCGCCCAAACCGAATCCGTCCAGCGTGCACGCAACCCACAAGGGCAAGAGCGACAGCCAACGGCAGATCTTCGGCCTCCCCGGACAACGGGACCGATCATTCGTCCGAATCCTGGCAAGCTCATCGAAACGCCACGCAGGGCAACGGATATGTTTCTCCGAAGTATGCGTGTCCCGCGAGAGACCGGGGGTGCATCGCGCTAACGTGGGCACCGCAACCAAAAAAGGGCTCCGCAAGGGAGCCCCGTTTGGGTTGGTCGATGGTACCGATCAGGGTTGCGGGTTGAGTCCCAGCACCTCGGTGCCTTGTTTGAACACGATGTCGCGCGGGATGCCGGCGGTGGCCACGCGCGCCAGATCGTTTTTCAGGTCATCGGAAATGTGGCCCTTCTCTTTAAACCACTGGGTGACGCCTTCGTAATCGCCGTCACCCTGCAGCTTGAGGATCTTCTGGCTCAGGGCCGCGACGGCTGCCGGCATTTTTTCGAAATCGACCTTGTAGGTGTTGGTTTGCGCATCGCGCATGATGGCACCCTGCTCCATGAAGAAGTGGAAGCGCAGCATGTTGGCCTGGCCATGGGCGCTGGCGCCGCCAAACCGCATCGACCGGAAGATGCCGGCCACGAAGGTGACGTAGTAGTCCTTGATGTCGCCTTCCAGCTCGCCTTTCTTCAGCAATTCGCCGATCATGTACAGGCCGAGAATGTCCGCCTTGCCTTCCTCGATCGGGGAACTCTTCTCTTTGAGTGCTTCGCGCACGGTGCCCTTGCCGTCGATGGTGTTCTTGATCCCCAGGCCGTGGGCCACTTCGTGGAACATGGTATTGGCGAAAAAGGCATCGAAGGTGATGTGGTTGCGCTGGCCTTCGTCGATCAGCACGTCGGCCAGGGGGACCAGGATCTTGTCGAACTTGGCGCGCATCGCGTTCTTGAGTTGCAGGCGGCGCGTGCCTTTCTCGAGCTGAACCCGTTCGTCGTTGGGCAGGTTGATCGCGATCGTCTTCGACCCGGCGTTGCAGTCACCGGCGTAGTAGACCACGTCGTAGGCGTTGAGGTCGGAGTCGGTTCCCGGCTTTTCCTTCTTATAGGCGGCCTCGACCGGAATGCCGGCCTGCAGTTCGGGCAGCAGCGCCGCGTACTTCTCGAGGCGCTTGCTCCACTCCATGTCCTTGACCAGGATGTAGGCCTCGTGCGCCGATTTGTAGTTGAACAGCTTGTCTTCGTAGTTTTCGATCGGGCCGACCACGAAATCGATGGCATTGGTCTTCATGTCCATCCAGGCCATGTCCGAGGCCAGGTAGTCGTCGGTGCGCAACGCCTCGGCCCGCAGGGTCAGGTACTGCTTCAGGCCGGCATCCTCGGCCAGTGCGGCGGCCTCGTCGAGCTTGGCCGCGGCCATCTCGATGTCTTGCTTGAAGAATTCGCGGTAGGGAATCGCGTACAGGCTGCCGTCTTCCTTGCGACGTACCATGGTGTACTGACCGCGGACGGCTTCGTCGGCCTGTTCCACTTCTTCCTTGGTGACGTCGGCGGGATAGAACATGGCGCCGTCCGGTTTCGGACCCACGCCGGGCAGGAAGGGTTCGTTTTCCATGAGACGATCCCAGGGGCCGTAGTTGATTTCGGCGAAGCGACGGACGTCGGGATCCTCGATGCTTTCGAGCAGTTGCTGTTTGTCGCCGTAGGATTGGGCCCAAAACAGGCGATCCATGATTTTGGCGACATCCACCAGAAGCGGAATCATCTTGCGCTGGTTCTCGGTGAGTTTCGCGACATCGGTCGTGAGCGTGACCTCGATGTACATGTTCTTGCGCTCCGCGCTCAAGCCTTCGGTGGACTTGGTTTTCGATGCCGTGTCGGATGCGGGTTGGGTCTGGTCGTCCGTCCCGGACGTCTGGCCGCCCCCTTGATTACACGCGAGCGCAAGACACAGCAACACGAGCAGGGTCAATCGGTAGATCATATTTTGCCTCAAGTTAAGCTCCTCAAAACCTCAGGTGGGATACATTGATGGGTCGCGATCGTACGGAGACCAATCCACATGCTGTCTTTTGACCATCCCCGGTGACGCGGCGATGGGGTTGGGGGTCTCTGGGCAGAGAAATGAAGACACGGGCTCACACCAGGTGAACCGTGAGGTACGATCGGGACCGTTTTGGCAAAAGACGCCTCATTCTACAACAGCGGGGGGCCGCTTTTCGAAAAATTCGAAAAGCGGCCCCCCACGCCGTCAGGTATCAGGCTTCAGGTTTCAGGTAGATTTCTGGCGGGCTGGGTGATAGGGACGGTACTGGAAGACGAGCAAGCGATGAGCTGGTAGCGTGTGTTCCATCATTGCGTGCTACACCCAAACCGAAAGGGAAGGACTACCGACTCGGATCAGGGCAGATTTCGATATGGCCCACACGCCAGAAATCGCGAATCTCCAGCCAAGAAGGACCACATTCCCGCTCAGCTTGGGATCCATCGCTCCGTACGGTCGGAACGGCATAGACGTCCAAGTCGATCAGACCCGCTGTCGCGTTCCCAGGTACATCCAGGGTAATCGCCAAGGTGATGTCCTCGACCCAACCGTAATCGAGGTACAAGACCTCCGCGTTCCGGGCAAGAATCAAGTCGCCGACTCGTATCGTCCCTGCCTCCAGATCGGCGAAGGGGACGCTAAACCGGCCAGATAGGTGCCTCAACGCGTCAGGGGCCAAAAGAACCGTCCCCTCGCGACCGGATATCTCGGAAGCATCGAGCATCTGGCCGTTTTCGTCGGTCAGCACACGAAAACCAAACTCGGCTCCGGGTGGTGCTGTAAATCCAAAACGCGAGTCCCGGTCAGCTCCTCTTCTTTGATCGCACTGGATTTCGGTTTCATAGCGATTTTGGACACGCACCACCCCGCTCTGGTCACCGGGGCAGACAGGGACCGAGAGAAATGGAGAAAGCTCCGGCGACAAGGTACAATTTCCTTGGACACCGCGAGCGATAAAGATGTCATGACTTGCAAAGAGGGGGTAGAGGGAGCCACCGGCGATCTGACTCGGGTTCGCCAGCGTCGTAGGGTCCACATCCCTGTCTTGGAAGGCGCTCATTCGGATGTTGAGGCCACTGAGATCTTGTTGGGCGGGAAGTCCCTCCAAGTTCGATTGGCTCAAGTCCACACAGCACAGCGTCGAAACGGCATTCCCGGTATCGGAACCGGTGCTCGCAGGCTCACGGGTGGCGAAGGGTAGGTTGGACCGACCGTTCTCGAAATCTTCCAGGTATCGATCTCGAGACTCCTCCGCCGAAATCCCGATCAAGAAAGAAACCTCGGAGCCTGGGCTCGGGGCTTCGATGCCGATTCCGGTTTCGATCCATAGCCGAGTGGATCTCTGAATGCGCAACCACACGGTATCTTCTCCCGCGACCCATCGCAAGATCGAGAGGGTGTCGGTCGGGGCCACCACCCTTTCGATGATGCCACCTTGCTGGTTACCGAAATGGATTGGCAGGTAGATGGGTCGGTTTACCCGACCTTGTGACGGAACGTTCATGTCGACCAGGGTCTTGCCCAGCCGTGCACCGTGGTCGAGCCGAAGTTTCAGATAGACGGGGTTGGCGGGATCGACATGGGGGAAATCGTCTCTCGTCACGGTAAAAAACAGAATCCCCGCTTCCTCGCAGCTCCAGCCCAAAGTAATGGGGTTCACGGTGGTTCGGGTTTCGAGTGTCGCGAACAACGGTAGGGTCGAGAAGAGAAAGGCGACGAACAGCCGAGAACGACTCGAGACTTTGGATTTATCCGACCCCGGAATTGGAGCCCCATCCGTCGAGGAGGTTCGAAGATGGCTCATGCCGTTGGCATGCCGCCTCGGCGTGGCGTTCTCAACACAAAAACGCGTGCGACGCTTCACGGGCACACCTCGTACGGCGCCACCACACCATTGGCGCGATTGACCCAGGTGACCCAATCGAGAACCCCGGACGAGCCGTTCACCCAACGTTGCGTCGTCGACCCGAAAAACCAGTCGCCCTGCGGCCCGTAACGCAGAGTCCCACCGCCCTCGGACCAACGGTCGGTGAGTGAGGCGAGATCGCCGCACACCGCAATATCGAAATCGTTCAAGCGATTGTGCGACAAGTCCAGCGCGTGATCGCCGCCACTGCCGAGAAAAGGATGAGTGACGAAGGCCGACACTTCCTCGAGACAATTACCGGCCAGGTTGACCCGAGCCAATTCGGTCAGGCCGTCCAGGTCGGGTAAGATGCGGATCAGGTTTTGGGCCGCGTCCAGTTCGCGCAGGGCGCGAAAGGATTGAACACCGGTGAGATCGACGATGTCGAACGCCGATACGTCCAGGCGCTCGATGCGGTCGGCCTCCGCCAAACTGAGCTGCCCGTCCCGGTCCTGATCGAACTCGGCCAGGACGCGTTCGCGCAATGCGGGGTCCGGCATCGAAACGAAGCCGCAGGCCAGGAAGCCGCCTGGCGACCATTCTCGAATCAGAGGCTGACTCAGCAGCGGGCCACAGAAGAGAGCCTGATCCGGACCGGAAAAATCGGGGTCCGGATCGGCGTTGTCGTCGCGATTGGATGGCCGCACGATCACCCTGACCACCACATCGGTGGCCGGCTGGTCGCCATCGGTCCAAATGGCAAGGTCAAGCCTTGCGTTTTGCAGCCCGGAAGTTCCCGCGCCCGTGGTGGCCACCTCCGCCGTGCGGCTGAACAGACGATCACCCAGGGTGAACAGACTGTTGGCCTCGGCATAGGCCTGGCTGGTTTCGAGGTCCACCTGCAGGGCTCGGGGGTCGACGAGCACGGTGTCGGGCCGGCCGGATTCGGCGACGGCATCCACGGGTTCACCGTCCTGCAACAAGATCGGGAAGCCGTAATCGCTTTGGCTGGGCAGATGGACGGCAAAGGTAGAGCCGCGATGGAACCCCCACGGCGAAGCGCAGCCCGCCAGCAGATCCATGTGGTTCTCCAAGCGATACAAGCCGTCGGGATTGGCTTGATCCGGACAGAGCGATACCTGCGTGGGGGTGGTTGGCATTGCATCGAAGGTACACCCGACGTTCAATTCCCGCGCTGTGCCGATAACCGTATCATTTGAAAATGCAACAGGGGTCCATGTCCCCAAGAAAATGTCCGAAGTATTATGGGCCGTGGTAATGCCAACCGTTTCGGAATTGTAGGTGTTCGGCAAGAATTGGAGTTGGCTCAGTGAGGGCGGTGCCGGTTCCGGTTGCAGGCTGCTTTGGGTGACATCCACGCAGATCTGGGTCGAGACCGCATCCGCCCGCGTTCTGCCCTCGGGATCGCGAGTGGGTGCCGGTAAATTGGCCCTGCCCTCTGCATACAGAGGTTGATACAGGGCCCAATATTGAGAGGCCGCAATGCCCAAAGAAAACGACATGGTTTGAAAGCGGGTCGGCGGCTCGGTTCCGCCACCAGTTTGGATCCATTCGCTGCTCGAGGACTGGACGCGCAGCCAGATTTCGCCTTCACCGGCAACCCAACGAACGATGGAGAGGGTTCCCGGAGGGGCGGCGATTTGATCGGTCACGGCGCCGCTCGTGAGGAACAACGGCAAGAAAATGGGACGATGAACGCGACCGTTCTCCGGGTCGTCGATATCGACCAGCGTGTGACTGAGCACCACGTTCCGGATGATGCGAAGTCTTAGGTAGACGGGGTTCGCGACATCGGCATCCGCGAAATCGTCCCAGGTCACGGTAAACAAAAGCGGGGAAGCCTGGTTGTGTCGATTGTCCATATACAAATCCGGGATTTGGCCCCTGATCTCGATGGCCGCCAACCCTGCCTGGCTTCCGAAACAAATCAGGGCCATCACGGCCAAACGTCGCCAGGACAAACAAAGAGAACCCACATCTATCGCACGCCTCGACCGTTGTCCGGTCCCTGCCGCAGAAATCGGGATGGTCGTTTGCAAGTCCGTAGAAGTCTCCGACATGTGAAAAAATCGCGTTGCGCTCATGGACAGAACTCCTTGGCCCAATAGGGAAATAGGATCCAAAAATCGCCGTATTGGATGGTGCCGTCTCTTCGCCAGTCGCCAGGGCAGGTCACTCCGTCGGGGCAGCGCCCCTCATCCGTGATCACCTGGACCAGATCCAACACGCTGGTTGGGGCATTGCCAGACAACGAGGGCGGAATGCAGCCCAAATCCATGGAGGCCACCAAACCGTCGGCGATGCCGCGACCGAGGCTCGGTTCTCCTGGGAAAAGGGGATGGGTTTCGGGTAGGGCGCTCGAACCGGCTATGTAATAGGTGTCATCTCCGTCCCAGACGGCACTATTAACCCAGGTACCCGCAGGAACCGAACCTGCGTAGATCAAGTCGGACAGGTCGGCGCGTAGGTGGGTCAGGATTGATGGAAACGTTAAAAAACCACAGTTAGAGGGAAAGGGTACACCCGGTGTGAATTGTGGATTACAACCATCGGCACGGCCGACCAAGAGAATGCGATCTTCCCGGCCCATGAGGAGGTTCGCATCGGCATATTCACTCAATACGATGCTTCCCAGATAGGTACCCCTTGTGATTTCCGATCCGTTCGGATCTATTTTGCCCACGTAGGTGTGAAAGAAGCTGTAGGGGTGTCCCTGGCTGAAGGCCGCAGCACTTGCGGGGAGCTCGGTCGTTGCCGTTCGAATCGCCAGCACGGGTCGATCGTTGCGGTCCAAAGCCATGGCCTTCAAGACGTCGTGCTCCGATCCCCCCAAATAGGTGGCGAAGCGCAGGGACCCGTCAGAGATGGAAACCTTGGCCAGGAAACCGTCGCAATCCCCGTTGTAGCTTTCGTCGAAGACACCCGACGTTACCGGGAAATCCGTCGAGCAAGTGACACCTCCCACGTAGAGCCCTCCCTGAGCGTCCAAGGCCAGGTCGTGCGATGCATCGTCCTCGCTGCCGCCCAGGTAGGAGCCGAACTCGAACTCGGTGCCATCGGCACTGAGGGCGCACAGGTAGACTTCGCCGGCTTCTCCCTCGAACGCCGAATCGAAGGCGTTGGCCGTGGTCGGCAGGCCCCGTTGGCTGGTGCCGCCGGTCAGCCAGGTTCGGCCGCTCGGATCCACAGCCAGAGCGCGTGGTTCAAATCCGAAGCTATCGGGATCGTTGCCCGGGGGGAGGTAGGTGCTGAAGCCAAGCGTGCCTGTCACGGGATCGATTTTGGCCGAGAATCCAGCACGTGGGTGTTGCAAAGTGGAAAAGGCGGCATCGGCGGTCACGGGGAAATCGATCGAAGCGGTGGAACCGGCGAGATACAGGGTGCCACGATCGTCTAAATCGATGCCCGCGACTTTTTCGTCCAGGGTTCCGCCCAAAAAGGTGGTGAACAGCGGCTCACCCGTCGTGGGGTCGAAACGCATCACGAATGCTTCCACGCTTCGTGCGAGAAAGGTAGGGTCGGGTGCATGGTCGCTGACCGGAAAGAAGGCCGAATCGGTCAAACCAGCCGCGATCAACATACCGGATGCGTCCTGTTCGAGGTCTACGATGGTGTCCCAACCAGATTGATCCAGAAAGGTGCTGTAGCCCAGCGTTCCTCGAACCACATCCACATGACTGACAAATCCCGAACTGCTGCCTTCCAGAAACAAATCCTCGGCATCGTCGGTCACCGGAAAGTCGCGTGATGCGGTGCCACCCGCGAGAATCACCTGGCCGGAACCCAATGCGGCGATGCCTGCCGGATCATCCGCGTTCACGCCCCCCAGGTAGGAGGCGTAGTCGACATGTTTGACCGCGGGATCCCACCGTGCGAACCAGATGTCTTCTCCACCGTCCCTCTGGGATTGAACGCTGTTGGCGGTGACCGGAAAGTCGTCGGACTCACTGGTTCCGCAAAGCCATAGCCGACCACCTACGTCCCGGTGCAGGTCCTGTATCCCGTCATTTCTCGAACCCCCCAGAAAGGTGCCGTGAATCAGTGCGTCTCCGTCTCCCGATAGCTGCATGAGAAACCCATCCGAAATCCCGGAAAGCTGCTGTCCGAGTGCATCCGTAGTCGTCGGGAAATTCGGTGACCTGGTGGTTCCCACCACGAATAGGCCTTCTCGATTGACGATCAGGTTGCCCGGAACCTCTTCGTCCCATCCTCCAAAGTAGGTCATCCAGAGGAAGCGATGTTCTGCGGGAGAAAATTTCGCGAGAAACCCGTCGGTGCCTCCCAGTGCGTCTTCGGACAGGACGCCAAAAGTGGTGGGTAGATCGTGTGAACGGGTGCTGCCCAAGACGACCAGGTTCTCCGCTTCGTCGAGAGCCAACGCCACGCCATGGTCGTTCGAGATGCCACCCAAGAAGGTGCTGTATTGGAGATCCGTAAAATCTTTGTCGAAAATCGCCAAAAAGGCGTCCCGGCTGCCGTTGAAAGTCCCATCGAACGCGTCGTCGGTCACGGGAAAGTCTTCTCGCTGGGTCCAACCGGTGAGTGCGATTCGGCCATCTGCCAACTCGAGAATGTCGAGAGCCAGGTGTTCGGTCCAGCTTTCGCCCTCTTCGCCCGTGTAGGTGCCGGCCACGGATCTGCCGGTCTCTCCATCGAGGCGGCCTATGTAAAAATCCCCGCTACCCGAGCGGGTGTCGTAACCGCCGCTCGCGGTGGGGTGCTCTCCAAAAAAGAGACTGGTGGAGAAAATGGGATCCCCATCGGATGTAAGCGTCAGAGCGGTTCCTTCGCTGCCGACCAACCCGGAAAAACGGGAAGAAAAGACCAAGCGCCGCTCTTGGGTGTCCCATTTGGATAGGGTGACCGATTCCCAAGTGCCCGCGGTCGCCAGGAAGAAGCAGTACCTGTCCCCATCGCACACCATGTTCTGAATGGGATCGGGCGAGCCATGACCTCCGAACAGATGCAACCAGTTCAAGCCGAAGTCGATGTCCCAGCCCGTTTCGGGATCGCCACCCTCCACCCGCACGACGGCGTAGCGACCCTCTTGCACCTCGAAAGACAGTTTCAATTCGGTGCGTGCCGTGCCGCTTCCTTGCCATGCGCGTGGCTTCGGAATGACCAGGCGGCGACTTTCGAACGTGGCCTCCAAAGAGCCTTCAGCGTTCGATTTCAGCGCTTCGGCGCCCAGATCGAAGGCCCAGGATCGACCGGTAGTGCCGGGTCGGACTCGCCATTTCTGATACAAGCGATTGTCGCGTATTTCGAAGGTGACATCCACTCCCGGCCAGACTTGTTCGAACACCAACCCCTGGTGAGGGACCAATCCGGTCCGCCAGCGTTCGCGGGGACCGGAATAGAAATTCACCAAACCGGCTCCGGGAAAAACGACGTTCGGCGACATGCTTTTTGAGCGTTTTTCGGAGGCAATTGGTCGCCAAAGGACTCGATTCTCCACCTCGTTACGTCTCGTTGCCTCGCTCTCGATATAGAGCCCATCGCTGAGGATCCGGATCGGGCGATCCGTCAAGCCGAGCAACAGCGCTTCGGCACGTTCGTTGGGGAAAAGGTGGTGCCCGGATTTCGCCTCATCTCGATTGTCGAGGAAGAATACCGGTAACCCGTGCAGATTCGGTTCCCACTCAGAATAACCGAGCACTAGGTAGCCTGATTGAACCCAAAGCACAAAGGGAATAGCTAGAACACGAAGCTGAAACATCGTCATACAAACACCAAACAGAGTCATTTCAAGGTTTATAAGACTCTTATTTGACGAATAAAACCATCAAAAAGCATTCAACTCAACCGGTTTTTCCAGCTTAATCTCGTTCAGGCACGATCATTCCTGCAGACTCTGGCCGATCTGTTGAAACTCGTCCGGCATCGTGTTCGCCTAGGGAAAGGTGTCGACCAGTCGCCCAGAATCGACATGACACTGGTGCCGCGACCCGTCTGGGGAATCCGAGCCAACACTTTTTGTAGTGAACCGTCCATTGCCTGGATCGAGAACGGTTGGCTATACCCCCGGTCCCAGATACCGCCGGGCCTGCGGCCCGGCTACCTCATCTTGAGGACCAGCAACGTGACGTCGTCTTGCGGGGGCTGGCCCTGGGCCCATCGATTCCCGGATTCGATCAGCGCCTCCAGCGCTTCCTGGGGCGCCTTGGAGGCCACCCGCGAGAAGGCCTCGGCCACCGCGCCCGGACCCAGGATTTCGTCTCGGGGATCGAACATCTCCTCCAACCCGTCGCTCATCATCAACACCGTATCGCCCGGATTCAACGTGACGCTCACCTGATCGTAATTCGCCTCGAGCCCCGTCCCCAACGGCAAGCCCTGCAGCTCCAGGGTTTCGAGCGAATCGGTCGCGGCGCGATAGACCAGGGGGAACGGCATGCCGGCCGAAGACAGGGTCAGCCGGTTCTGATCCAACTCGGCGAAGGTCATCGCCATGTAGAGCCCCTCGAAGCCCATGGACGCCAGCCCGTCGGATGCGCGGTAGAGAAAATCGCGCGGTGTGTCGCGACCGGCGAGCGCGATGAACTGGCTCTTTGCCGCCGTGACCATGGTGCCCGCGTGCAGGCCGTGCCCGGTCGCGTCACCCAACGCGATCCACAGCCGCTGCGCGCCCTCGGCCTTGAAATCGTAGTAATCGCCGCCGACCTCGGTGGCCGGCTTCATGAACACCGCCAGGTCGACCTGGGCCATGCGCGGTATCTCCGCCGGCAACATCGACAACTGGAGCCGCCGCGCCTCCGCCAACTCGCGACTCTTGCGCGCGTTTTCGGCTTCCAGCAGCACCCGCTCCCGCTCCTGACGCAGGTTCTTCTCGGTCAACCGCTTCATGTAGAGGTGCAGGTTCACCCGCGAAATCAGCTCGCTCCGGCTGATCGGCTTGGTCAGAAAATCGTTGGCACCGGCGCTGAAACCGGTCACCAGATCGGAAACCTGGTTCTTGGCGGTGAGGAAAATGACCGGCACCTGGCGCACGGAAAACGAACCCCGAATGACGCGGCACACTTCGTAACCGGACATGCGCGGCATCATGATGTCCAACAACACCAGGTCGAACGGCGGGTGTTCGTCCACCAGTTCCAGCGCCTCGCGGCCGGAGGTCGCCTGAACCACCTGGTAATTGGCCAGGGTCAGTTGGTTCACCAACACCTGACGGTTGACCGCTTCGTCGTCGACCACCAGGATCGTGAATTCACCCGCGATCGGCGGAATCGTCTTCTCCTTCGGCGTGTCGTCCTGTTCGAGCGGTCGCAACAGCGAGGTGGATCGATCGCGATCGTACGTGGCCGGCTGCGCCTCCCGGTTCCCGCTGAAGGTGCCGGGCTTCTGGCTGATCGGCAGCGAGAACCCGAAGGTGGCCCCCTCCCCTTTCTGGGAATGAACCCAGACCTTGCCGCCGTGCAACTCCACCAGGCGCTTGACGATGGCCAGCCCCAAGCCGGTCCCGCCGTATTCCCGTTCGATCGACCCCTCGGCCTGCTCGAACGATTCGAAGATGTGTTGGTGCTTCTCCGGCTCGATGCCGATGCCCGTATCGCGCACGTGGATCTCGACCATGTCGGGTCGTTCCTTGTCGCGCACCGCCTCCACCCGAACCCAGCCGCGCTCGGTGAACTTGATCGCGTTGCCGACCAGGTTGATCATGATCTGCTGCAACCGATTCTCGTCGGCCCACACGGCCGGGGTTTCGGGCGGAACCTCGTTGATCAGCTCCAGCTTCTTGCCGTGCACCAACGGCGTGGCGATGCGCAACACCACATCCGTCAGGACCTGAAAGTCGACCGGCGTGCGTTGGAGTTCCAAATCGCGGTTGCGCAGCTTGGAGAAATCGAGGATGTCGTTGACCAGCGACGCCAACCGCCGACTACTGGAGGAGATCATGCTCAAGTCCTGGCGAGCCTTCTCCGGGAGTGGCCCGGCCACGCCGCTTTTGAGCGATTCGGCCAAGCCGATGATGCCGTGCAACGGCGTGCGCAGCTCGTGGGACGTGTTCGCCAGGAATTCGTTCTTCAGGCGATCCAACTGCGACAGCGCCAGGTTCTGCTCGCGCAACGTGGTCGCGTTGGCGTGGAGCTGTTCCCGAGCCTGGCGAATCGACTGCACCATGTTGTTGAAGTTGTCCGAAAGGAAGCCGATCTCGTCGAAGGCGTGAATCGGGACCCGCACGTCCCATTCACCGTGGTTCACCTGACGCACGCCGGTGAGCAGGTTGTCCAGTGGCCGAACCACGGCGTTTTGCAGCAGGTGCGGGAACAGCAGCAGCAGGACGGTCGTGAAGATCACCATCGCCAACGCCTGGCGCGAGCTGCCGTGATTCATGAAACGCCGAAAGTGGAGGTGGCTGAAGCCCACCTCGTAGATGCGTTGCCCGTGAAGGAAGCGATAGCAGAAGTAGTGGTCCGCCAGATTGACCAGATGGAGATCGGCCATGCGCTCCTCGCGCCGCATCAGCGTGGAAAGCGTGCGGGCGGCCTGGACTTCGGCCTCGCTGCCGGCGAGGTCACTGGAGAATCCCTGCAGAAACCGCAGGTTCAGCCGCCAGTACCAGTTCATCCGCGTCATGGTCTCGCGATCCCAACGCCGCAACTGTTCCAGATCGAAGTGTTTGTCCGGTGCCGCGAACACTTCGTAATCGTCGAGATAGCCGTCCTGTACGTGCGAGCGGGAAACCACGTAGCTCACCGTTTTCGGCAAGATGTCGGGCCGCTCCTCGATGACGGCACGGTGACTGGCGGCCACGTCCTCCAGGCGATCCGAGCGATAGATGCCGAAAGTCTCGCTCCAGGTCAGGTACCCCATGAAGGTGATGGTGGTGAGCAGCAGGAGCAGCGTGATGCCCACCAGCTTGTCCAGGAAGCTGGTCTGCTCGGGAATGTAATTAATATAGATAATGAAGAACACCGAGAACAGCAACAGGGTCATCACGATGAAGATGAAGCTCTGTTGTGCCTGGGAGATGATGCGGAACTGAACCATGAGCTGGGTCGGCCACATGAACAGGCCGATGAAAAACGCAACGAAAAACGCCCGGACGGATTTGCCGTGACGGGTGTGGGGAAACACGCAGCGGGCCAGCGCCGACCGACCGCCGTTTCGCGGTTCGAGGATGAGCATCTTGCGCACCCAGATGACCAGGAACCACAGGTACTGAGCCAGGCGAATCACTTGGACGTAGAGCAACGACACCAGGACCTTGCTGAAATCCTGGACCCAACCGTCGGCGTCCAGGTGCACGGCGTTGGGGATCAACACGGCGATCACGAGCGCATTGAGACCCGTCACCACCAGAACGACGTTGGATTCCACCGGGTGGTCGTTGCGTGGAAAGCGATAGGCGAACTGGATGAGCAGGGTCAGGATGATGTCGAGGAAAAAGAGCAGGTAGACGCCGAACCGAGTCCAGGACGCTCGCACGCTCAGCATGACGAAGGCGTCCGCCATGACGAGGGTGAACAGGCCGAAAACCAGCGTCAACAGCCAGGTGCTGGCAGTCTTGTGCTTGATGCGGAGCAGGAAGATGGTCAGGACGCTTCCCAGGAGGATCGCGGCCAGGCTGGCGACCGAATTGTAGGAGAGCAGCAATTCCATACAGGGCTCCGCAAAAAACTGGAACAAATTCTAGCCCGCATCGGACCAGAATTGTAGCTCGTTCGATGGGGCGGACTCGGAGGGGACGATCCACTAAGGAGCAGGGCGAGAACACCGCCTCCCGGTGGCGTTTCCAAGCCCAATCTGGCCGGTTTTCCAGGGCAAAAACATTTCCACTACTGATCACACGGAGATCACTGACATATAACTCACTGAATATCAACCAGCTACACGGATCGTTCAAGTCATGGTGCCCTGGAGCGCTCGATGGGAATCACGCGGCACCAAATCCAAAGCCGTGACCCTGCCCAGAGCCAACATCGCACTGAAGAAGCCGAACCGAACGACCCAAAACCTGGACAGACATCCTACCGGTATCCCGCCCATCGATCTGGAACGGGCTTCCTTGTTTCCCGAACTCCCGACCCGGAGCTCGAGCGGTGCGGCCACTTCTTGGATCGTGAAAATAAAAAAAAAGTAGGCGAACTCACGGTTTCATCTTATTTTTCGCGCGACATCAACCCTCCTCGCCTGACTCGATTTTTCGAGATTTATGGCCAATCCACCGCGCAACGGTTGGCTTTCGAGGCGATTCTCTCACTGCGGAAAGAGGCGTTTCGATGAAAAATGTCGCAATTACGACACAGCAATGGTCGGTCTCGAAACAACGGAACCAAACGGCTGCTCCGATAATCCTGTCAACCGAGTTCGCTCGGAAAATCTAACAGGAGGTACTCCCCATGATCAAGAAAGTCAAACAACGTCGTTGGGAAAAAGCTCTCGCTCCCAATGGTAACCACCACACTCACACCACCGCTGCGACCACCAGCCGCATCGCGTGGAAGTGAATCCTGAGCATTGAGGGTCGGCGCTGACGGCGACGCCCTCTTCACGCTCTCGACCACCGTGGCTCCAGAAGGGGTCACGGTGGTTTTCTTCGATCCCATGCCCAAACACAAGGAGCCGCCATGTCCCCTGCAACCCTTCCCACCACACCTCCTCAAGCAACGTTTCCCATCCTGCAGACCCTCGAACTACGCCGCCTCGAGGAGCACCGCACCCTGGTGCTGACACCCGACGACGCGATGTTCGAAGTGGACATGGAACCAGAGGCTCTGCGCGAGCTCCTGAAACTCTGTGACGGCACGCGAACCATCGATCAGATCGCGGAAGCGTCGGGTAGCCCGGCGGACTTCGTCGAGGTCATCGACATTCTACTGGAATCGGGCGCGCTGTCGATCACAGCCGCCGACGAACAGGCGGCCGCACCGCGCATCGAAGCGCCGATCGATCGAACCCTTTCGCCCAATACCGAAACCCGCCTGCTCCTCTGCGGCGATGAGCGACTGATCTCCATCTGTCGATCCCTCAACCTAGGCAAGGGCTTCGCGGAAGTCACCGTGATCGATCGCGAGCACCTGCGCCACGATCTCGACAACCTGGACCCCGAACGCGATCTCCCGCTCGTGCTCGAGCCCCATCTGGATGCCGCCTTCCTCGCCGAGATCGACGCGGCCTGCGCCGAACGCGGCCTGTCCTGGTCGCAGTTCCATCTCGATCGCGGCAAAGCCTGGCTGGGCCCCATCGTGATCCCGGGCCGCACCGCCGATTACCGGGACCTGATCGATCGACGCATGTGCTGTTCCGACAACGAAACCCTGTTCGCCGCGGAAATGAGCCTGCCCATCTACCCCAACCCGGATTGCCGACCGGTCCCCTCCCCGCCGGCCCTGGTCTGGTCACTCAGCCGGTTTTTCGAAGAAATCGAGCGCTGGCGCACGGGCCAGCCTTGCCGCCTGTACAGCACCGAATTGTCCGCCGACTTTCCGAATCGCGCCTTTTCGGAGTCCGCCATTTTGCCGATGCCCCATCGCCGCCTGGGTCAAGCGTTTCTGACCAGCTCCGACCGCTCCGGCGCCACCCTGGTCAACGACCGAACCGGCGTCGTCGTGCGCCACATCGACGTGGTCCATCACGAATCGGTACCCGAAACGCTGGTCACCGTGCAGGCCCACGTCTCCAACATCGCCCGCAAGTATCCCTGCGCCAACGACGTCATCGTGGGCGGCTCCAGCTTCAGCGATCCCCTGCAGGCGAAGCTGTCCTCGCTGGGTGAGGCCATCGAACGCTACTGCGGCAACTACATCCCCGGCGAAGAGACCCGCCGCGCCTCCTACCGGCAACTCGCCGCGGCCGGAGAGCACGCCATCGACCCGGAAAGCCTGATCCTGTTCGACGAAGCCATGTACCGCGAGCCGGGCTGCCCGATGATCCCGTTCAGCCGCGACCTGGAGGTGCTCTGGGTGCGCGGCCGTTCGCTGACGCGCAACGCGCCGGCCTGGCTGCCCGTGAGCCTGGTCTACGTGAACTGGCACACGGGCCTGCCAGGAGAGCCGATCACCAATTATTACTGGTTCCCGGGCATCGCCGCGGGCGTCAACCTGGACCACGCGCTGGTTTCGGGCCTCGAGGAAATCATCGAGCGCGACATCACCATGATCTGGTGGATGAACGCCCAACCGCTGCCGTCGATGATCCCGACCCCCGAGATGGAAGCGCTGTGGCGGGGACGACCGACAGAAATGGGCCAGCGTCCCTGGCTGATCCACCTGGACAACGAGTTCGACGTACCCGTCATCGCCGGTGTCCTCGAAAACACCGTCGAAGGCTATTTCAACATCGGGTTCGGGTGCCGGCCCGATCCGGTCGAAGCGGCCTTCAAGGCCTGGTCGGAAGCGCTCACGCTGCAGGAAGGCAGCCGCGACATGGACGACCCCAACGGCCTTTTGCGGACGTCGGTGGAAGAGTGGGGCCTGATCGACGTGCCCTACAAGCCCTGGCGTGCCGATCGCCGCTACCTGGACGACTACCGCGCGGACTTCCGCGACGTGAGCGATTTGCTCCAACAGCAGCAGGTCAATTTGGACCCGCGCTGCCTGGAGCGTGCGCGGGCCTTTGTCGACACCCCGCGATCCCGCCCGTTCTCGAGCCTGCCCAGCCTGCCCGACCGCTCGCTGCAAACCCTGCAGAAGCGGGTCGAATCCCGCGGCTACGAGATCTTCTACAAGGACATCACCACCGCCGACGTGGACCTGATGGGCCTGAAAGCGGCCCGCGTCATCGTACCGGGCCTGGTGCCAAACACCTCGGCCGCCTTCCCGCCGTTGGGCGGCGAGCGACTGCGCATGGCGCCGGTCGACATGGGCTGGCGCGAACGTCCGCTCTCCCCGGAGGAGCTCAACTACACACCACTACCCCACGCCTGAACCCGCATCGCGTGATCTCGCGATCCTGGAGACCCACATGATGTTACAACGCGATTTACTCGGGCTTGCGGCCCGCCAACGCAAAGGCCTAGCCCTGTGCGTGTTGCTTGGCTCGGCCGTCTCGGCGGCGGGTGTCGGCCAGGGGGTGTTGATTGCTTCGGGCATCAAGCGCATTCTGGAAGGCGCGCCCTTCGAGGCACTCCACGTCACCCTGGCGGGCATCCTGGTCCTGGTCGTGACCCGCGCCGCGCTGCTGTGGTGGCGCCGCCTGCGGGAAATGAGGGTGGCCGCGGCCATCAAACACGACCTTCGCGGCCGACTCTTCCGCCATCTGTTGAAACTGGGGCCAGGCTATCTGCAGCGGACCCACAGCGGCAAGGTCCAGGCGACCATGGTCGACGGCGTGGAAGCGCTGGAGGGTTACTTCGGCGCCTACGTGCCCCAATTCTTCGTCACGCTGGTGGTCTCCACCTCGATCCTCGCCTGGATCACGGCCATCGATCCGGCCGTCGGTGGCCTGGTGTTGGCCGCCCTGCTGATCGCCGCCTTCGCACCCAAACTGTGGGAGCGCTGGTTGGGCGACTACGGCGCGAGCCACTGGTCGGCCTACGAGGCGCTGAACACGCGGTTCGTGGACGCGATGCAGGGGATGACGACGCTCAAGGCGTTCAACGCGGCCGAACGGCGGGGCGCGAGCCTGCGTGCGGAGAGCCACCGCCTCTACAAGGCGACGATGGCCCAATTGGCGGTATCGATGCTGAGCACCGGCGTGGTGGGCCTCGCCAAGCGCGCCGGGACGGCCCTGGCCCTGGCCCTCGGTTCCGTTCGTTTGCTGCAGGGCGCCCTGACGCCCGCCGAACTGCTGCTGTTGCTGTTCCTGACGAGCGAGTGTCTCAGCCCCTTGGCCGAACTGGACGCGGCTTGGCACCAAGGGTACATGGGCATTTCGGCATCGGCGGGCATTTTCGCCATCCTCCGAGCCGAACCGGAGATTCCCTCGCCACCCGGCGCCTCGCTCACCGCCAGTCCCATGCTCGATCCCCACCGCGCGCCGGCCATCTCGCTGTCGGAGGTTTCGTTCCAATACGAACCGGGTCGCCCCGCGCTGGATCGGTTGAGCCTCACCCTGGCGCCCGGCGAGACGACCGCCATCGTCGGGCCGTCGGGCTCGGGGAAGAGCACCATCGTCGCCCTGTTGTTGCGGTTCTTCGACCCCAACCACGGCACCATCACCATCGAAGGTCACGATCTGCGCGACCTGAACCCGGACGAGCTCCGCCGCCGCATCGCGGTAGTCCACCAGGACACCTACCTGTTCCACGGCACCATCGCCGAGAACCTGAGACTCGGTCGGCCCGATGCCAATCCGGTCGATCTGGAGGAGGCGGCCCGAGCGGCCGGCGCCCATGACTTTATCTGCCATCTGCCCCAGGGTTACCAGACCCTGGTCGGCGAGCGTGGATTGACCCTTTCCGGCGGCGAACGCCAGCGGCTGGCGATCGCGCGCGCGCTGCTCCAGGATGCACCGATCCTGATCCTCGACGAGGCGACGGCCAACCTGGACGCCGCCAACGAGGCGACCATCCACGAAGCCCTGCAGCGTCTGCGACAGGGGCGTACGACCTTGGTCATCGCCCATCGCCTGAACACCGTCGCCCACGCGGACCGCATCGCGGTGTTGGCACAGGGCCGCATCGAAGAGATCGGAACCGCCCAAGACCTGCTCGACGAAGGCGGCGCCTTCGCCCGCATGGCCGCCCTCCAGGAGGTGAGTGCATGAGCGACGCCACGGCCGATACATCCGCTCCATCCCTCGCGGCCACGCCGGGACGCCTGCGCGACACGCTGCGTTTGCTCGCGGTGCTGCAAGGCAAGGGCTCGATCCTCGCGCTCGGCATTTTTGTCGGGGTGCTCAACCAAACCTCCGTCATCGCCTGCGCCGGTGTCGGCACCTACATCGTCGGCGCCGCCATCACCGGAACCCCCTACGAGCGATGGCAGCCGGCCCTGTGGACGTTGATCGGCCTGGTCGCCGCTTCGGCGCTCCTGGCATGGCTGGAAATGTGGCTCTCCCACGATTTCGCCTACCGCGTCTTGGCCGATTTGCGCAATCGCGTGTACGACGCCCTGGCCCGCCTGGCGCCCTTCTCTTCGGCTCGCGACCGATCCGGCAACACGACCGCGACCGCCATGTCCGACGTGGAAACGCTGGAATGGTTCTACGCCCATACCCTGGGTTCGCTGGTGGTCAGCACCCTGGTACCCGCCGCGGTCCTGCTGGCCTTGGGCTGGTTCCTGCCGGTTCTGTCCCTGCTGCTGGCACCGCTGGTCTTGGCGGTCGGCTTGGTGCCCGCGCTGCTTCAGGCCCGTGCCCGCCAACAGGGCGCGGCCCTGCGCCACAAGGTCGCCCAGGTTCACGCCGAAGTCATCGACGCCGTCCAGGGCTTGCGCGAGCTGGTCGTTTTCGGCGCCGGCGGCACCCGAGGCGAGCGACTCGACCGGGTCGGACACAACCTGATCGCGGACCAGATCGCCTACGGCAAACGCGCGGGCCTGGAACGCGCCATCGCCGGTGGCCTCACCGCCCTCGGCATGTTGATCGCCCTGGCGGCCAGTGCGTCCGCCGTCTCGCGAGGCGCCCTGGACCCGGAACTCTTTCCCGTCGCCGTCATCCTGGCGGGTGCGGTCTTTGGCCCGGTCGCCGGCCTGAGTGCCAACTTCGGCAACCTCGGCGCCATCGCCTCCGCCGCCGAGCGCGTCTTTTCCCTGATTCAACGCCCTTCACTGGTCACCGATCTAGGCACCCACCCCCTGGAGCTCGCCGAGCCACCCGCAATCGAGGTCGCCGATCTGTGCTTCCACTACCCGGAGGTTCCGGAGGCGGCCCTCAGCGACGTGTCGTTTGTCCTCCAACCCGGTGAGAACCTCGCCGTGGTGGGCCATTCGGGTGCGGGAAAATCGACGCTGACCCACCTGTTGATGCGGTTTTACGACCCAAATCGCGGCACCATCCACATGAACGGCATCGATGTACGGGAAGTCCCGGTCGAATCGTTGCGCCGCCAGATCGCCTGGGTGCCCCAGGACCTGTTCCTCTTCAACGACTCGATCGAAAAAAACATCGCGCTGGCCCGCCCCGGTGCGTCGCGCGAAGCGGTCATCGAAGCCGCCCGTCTGGCGATGGCCCACGAATTCATCGAGGCCCTGCCCAACGGCTACGCGACCACCGTGGGCGAGCGCGGCGTGCAGCTCAGCGGCGGCCAGCGCCAACGCCTGGCCCTCGCACGGGCCTTTCTCCTGGATGCACCAGTCCTGATTCTCGACGAGGCGGTTTCCAGCCTGGACAGCGAAAACGAAGCGCGGGTCCAAGCGGCATTGAACCAGCTCCGCCGCAACCGAACGACCCTGACGATCGCCCACCGCCTCTCGACCATCCTCACGGCCGACCGCATTCTGCTGCTGGATCGCGGCCGGGTGGTCGGCCAGGGCAGCCACCAGGACCTGTTGGCGCGCTGCCCGGCCTACCGTGACCTGATCGCCGGCCAGCACGACGGCAACCTGGGCGACGGCGTTTCCGGCCGCGTCCATCAACACGATTCGACGGAGTCCCTTTCATGACCACAACGACCTTCGAACCCCATGCCATGCCCCGCCTCGACCACTTGGAGATCCGCGGCGCGGGCGAGGACACCTGTACGGTGACCACCTCCGCCGGCGACCAGTACGAAGTGGCGATGCCGGCCGCCGACCTCGCGGCCCTGCTGCGCACCTGCGACGGCAGCCACACCCTGGACGATATCCTCGAAAACCAAGAGGACGGCGACGCGCTCCGCGAAGTGATATCGGCGTTGCAGGCGGCCGAGCCCGCCGATCGGGGCGACGCCGACCCCTGCGGGCAAGCCACGATCCTGCTCACCGGCGAAGGCGCTTTCTTCCCACTCGCCCAAACGATGACGAGCCATTTCGGCACGGTCGTGCAGGTTCCGGAAGCGCGACTTGGCGACGAGCTGGAACGCCTCGGCACGGACCATCTCTGGGTCGTCGCGTTCTTCTCCGCCGTCGATCGCGGGCGCATGGAATCCATCGAGGAGACGTGTTTCGACGCCGGGGTTCCCTGGCTCCCCTTCCACCTTGACCGCGGCCACGGGTGGCTGGGCCCCCTAGTCATTCCCGGCTCCACCGCCGATATCCGCGATCTCTTCGGCCGACGTCGTTGTACCGGCGACGAAGTGGAAGAGGCCCTGCTCTACCCGGCCGTACCCTGGTCCACCGAGCCGGGCAATCCCTGGCCGGACTTCTCCAACCAAGCCGTCGCCTGGATGGTGGCGCTGCTCTTTGGCGAACTCGAGGCCGAGATTCGCGGGCAGACCTGTCGTCTCCTCAGTTGCGAGCTGGAAGTGGATCCGAAGCGCTACAGAACCCGACAGCGCCCGTTCCTGCCCCTGCCGACCCGTGTCCCGAAACGCTTTCGCAGCAGTTGCGACCATCCCCGCGAACAGTTGGTGGGCAACCGCGCCGGGATCGTGCTCGACCTCCACCGCGTCGATCACCACCCCGATTTTCCCAGCGAGCTGATCACCATTCGGGCCCACAACGCCGATCTCTCGCGAATCTACCCCTGGGGCAACGATCTCTTCGTCGGCGGCAGTGCCTTCGGGAACGGCGAGGCGGCGGCCGGCGCGGCACTGGGCGAAGCCCTGGAACGCTATTGCGGCAACTGCCTGCCCGGCGTGGATACCGTCGTCGATTCCTACTCGGAATTGACGGCCAAGGGTCGTCATGCCCTGGATCCCGGACGCCTGAGCCTGCACAGCGAGGCCATGCTGGCCGAACCGGGCTGCCCGTTCGTGCCCTTCACCCGCGATCTGCCCGTTCGCTGGGTGTCGGGCCATTCCCTGACCCACGATCGACACACCCTGCTGCCGCTCTCGCTGGTCTACGCCAATTGGCTGGACGGCGAGTTCGCCGACGATCCCGTCACCAACTACCTGTACACGCCAGGGATGGCGGCCGGCCAAAATCTCGAACAGGCACTCGTGGGCGCGGTCCGCGAGCTGGTGGAGCGCGACATCACCATGACCTGGTGGCTTCACGCCCATCCCCTGCCCCGCGTGGCGATCCCGTCCGAGCTTCGCGACCGGCTCACCGGCCCGAGCCGGGAAACCGATTTGCGCTACGGCTTGATTCACCTGGACAACGAATTCCAGATCCCGGTGATGGCGGGCGTGGTCATCGACGAAGCGTCCAGCCTGGTCAGCATCGGATTCGGCTGCCGACCGGAACCCCTGGCCGCGGCCGAGAAGGCCCTGACCGAAGCCCTGACCCTGCTGGAGGGCAGCTACGACCTGCTGAAACCCGACAGCACTTTACGAAAATCGGCCGAGGAGTGGGGTCTGCTTCACGTGAATTACAAACCCTGGCGCGCCGATCGCCAGTACCTGGACTCGTTTCGTCCGGACTTCCGCGACCTGAGCGACCTCATGTTGCAGCCTCAACTCTATCTGGATCCGCGTGCCCTGGACCGCATTCGTCCCTTGATCGAGACCCCGGTCACCCGCGAACTCGGGGACCTGCCGTCCCTCCCCGACGACCGCTTCGAAACCTATCGCGAACGCATCGAGAGCCGTGGATTCGAGTTGCTGTACGCCGACATCACCTCGCCCGACGTGGCGCTCACGCCTTTCAAGGTCGTGCGCGTGCTGATTCCCGGCCTGGTTCCCAACATGCCCGCCGCGTTTCCGGCCTACGGAGGCCGGCGCCTTTACGAACTGCCGGTCCAACTCGGCTGGAGCGACCAGCCCCTGCGCGAGGACCAATTGAACACCTTCCCCATGCCGCACGCCTGAGCCGCGGCCCCCTACTTTCGCCGAAATCGGCATCACTCAAGGAGATTGCTTTGCGACGCCCGAGGACCTTCACGCACCTTACCTTCATCACGACCCTTCTACTCGTCACGCTTTGGACCAACCTGCTCGCCCAGGAACCGGCCTCGACCGAAGCGGCATCGGATTCGGACAAACCTGCCATTTCCGAATCGGTGGTCGTCACGGCGAGCCGCACGGAACAAACCCTGGAAGAGCTCGCCGCCGCCGTCACCCTGATCGACCGCGAGGACCTGCGGACCAAGGCCAGCCAGCTCGCCGGTGACGAGCTGCAGGGTATCGCCGGCGTGTTCCAGCGCCGCGAGGAAGCGGCCAACAACTTCATGCACGTCGTGTTTCGCGGGCTGACCGGCAACCACGGCAACGATACCTTCCTGGCGTTGGTCGACGGCATTCCCTTCGTTTCGGCCCATGAAGAAGTGCTGCTCGCGGAGGTCCCCTTCGGCGCCGTCGATCGCGTCGAGGTGGTTCGCGGACCGGTCTCGGCCCTCTACGGACGCGGCAGCCTGTCGGGCGCCGTCAACTACCTGACCCGCGACCCCGGCCCCGAGCGGCGCTACCGGCTCGGCCTCAGCGGCGGCAGCTACGGCTACGCCAAGCCCCATCTCAGCGTGGATCTGCCCCTGGCCGATGGCCGGCACCAGCTCGTCATCGACGGCTACCGCCAGGAGAACGACGGTTGGCGCGACCGCACCGAAGGCCAGGCGACCAATCTCTTCGTCAAGGATCACATCGCGCTCTCGGAACGCGCTTCCCTGACGCTCTGGCTGAACGCCCACGACGGCGACCAGGAGGCCGGCGGCGTGATTCCGATCCTGCCCAACGGCGACATCCCCGAAGTCGCGGGTGGACGCGAGGGATTTCTCGGCTACGGTCCCAACGAGTACCAACGCGAAACGCTCATGGCGGCGGCCAGGCACCGTTTGGCCATCAACGATAACCTTATGCTTATCAGCACGTTACACTACCGCCGCATTCAGGACGACAACGACCTGGCTTTCTACGATCCCTTTGGGTTCCAACCCGAGAACAACATCCTGCGCGTCAACGGGTTCGCCAACGATCGCGACACCCGTGTCTTCTTCGTGGAACCGCAATTGAGCTGGCAATCCGGTCGCCACAACCTGATCGCCGGCGCCACCCACGAGCAGGTAGACCTGACCGAAACCGACTGGTGGACCGGCCAGAACGGATTCGACGAGGAAACCTTCAACTACCACTTCTATGAAATCAACATCGACTACACCACGGGCGAAGTCATCAACCGCGACCATCCGTTGTGGGCCGACCGCAACGAAACCTACCGCGGCGATTCGCGCAACAGCTTCACGGCCTTCTTCGTCCAGGACCAATGGCAATTGAGCGAAGACACCACCGTGACGCTCGGTGCGCGCTGGGACCGCTTCGAACGCGATGCGACCATCGCCAGCGACGTGGATTTCGACGGCGTGATCGACGACAACGCGCCCATCGTCGATTCCGAAACCCACGTGAGTCCCAAACTCTCGATCGTTCATTTCTGGAAGCCGAACCTGAGCACCTATTTCAGCTACGGCCAGGGTTTCAACTCCAACTTCGGGGCGGTCTGGCAATGGGATCCCAGCCTCTACCAACGCGGCTCCGAGGTGAAGCCGTCGCGCGTGGACAACTACGACCTGGGCATCAAGGGCCATATCGGTGACCATATCTGGATTGGCGCCACCTTGTTCCATCTCTCCCAGCGCGATCGCCTGGTGTTCCTTTCCAACCCGGCCGGCCAGTTGCAGGCCTCGACCGCCGACCGCTTTCAGAGCCAGGGGCTCGAATGGGAGTCGCGGTTCCACCTCGTGCCCGGCTGGAGTGGCTACCTCACCTACACCTACACGGATGCGGAGTGGGAGGACTACCAGGTCAGGGGCGTCGATTACACCGGCAACCGTCCCACCGGGGTGCCCGAACACATGGGTTCGCTCGGGTTGCGCGGCAGCTTGGCACCCCGTTTGACCCTGGACCTGTGGTCGGATTACGCGGATGACTACATGGTCACGTTGGGCAACGATTTCGAAGGCGGCGGCTACACGCTGGTCCACGGCGGCCTGACCTACCGGCTGCCCGGCGATCGGGGCACGGTCACCTTGACCGGCAAAAACCTGCTGGACGAAACCTACGACAACCTGTTCGGCAGTCAGGTGCCGCTCAACGCCTATCCGGGATCGCCGATTCGGGCGCAGCTCGATATTCGCCTGGAATTCTGAGCGGTGGAGACCGGTCCGAAAAACTACTTGAAATGAAATCGCATTATCAATTAAGCTTTCAAAAACGATAATTCGGTCTCATCAGATATCACCTCAGCATCTTATCAAGGGTACACAACATGCTCGAAGCAAAGAACCTCTCCAAAAACTACGGCCACTACACGGCCCTTTCCCAGCTCAACCTTTCCATCGAAGCCGGTGAGGTTTTTTGCCTTTTGGGCGCCAACGGTGCCGGCAAGACCACCACCATCCACCTCTTTCTCAACTTCATCGAACCCAGTGAGGGCGAGGCCAGGGTCAACGGCCGCAGTGTCGTCGACGCCCCTCACCTGGCTCGGGCCGAGTTGGCCTACATTCCCGAGCGGGTCAACGTCTACGACCAACTCACCGGTGTCGAGAACCTGGACTTCTTCGCCCAACTGGGCGGTCAACGCCACGGTCGGAGCGAGCTCCTCGATTACCTCTCCCAGGTAGGGCTTCCGGCCCGAGCGGCCTACCAACGGGTCGCCACCTATTCGAAGGGCATGCGCCAGAAGGTGTGCCTGGCCATCGCCCTCGCCAAACAGGCGCGAGCGCTGTTGTTGGACGAACCCACCTCGGGGCTCGATCCCAAGGCCGCCAACGAGTTCATCCAATTGCTGGGCGACCTCGCCGAGCGCGGTGTGGCCATTTTGATGGCCACCCACGACCTGTTCCGGGCGCGCGAGGTCGGCCACCGCGTCGGCATCATGAAGCAGGGACACCTCCTGGAAACGGTGCCGACGTCATCCATCTCGGCCACCGATCTGGAAAAACTGTACTTGCAGCACATGCACGATTGAGGAGGCAGCGGTGAACACCATCACGACCATCGTGAAACGCGAATACCGCGAGTTCTGGCGGCGAGGCCTGCTGCGCTGGCTCCTGCTTCCGGTCTTGGCCCTGTTGGTCATGGCGACGTTGGTGGGTTTCCAACGCCACCATCGCTACCAGGCCGAAATGGCGGCGGGTACCGAGCTCTCCCGCCAGCATTGGGAAAACCAGGGGGAAAAGAACCCCCACAGTGCGGCGCACTACGGCATCTATCTGTTCAAGCCGCTCAACGCCCTGTCGTTTTTCGACTTTGGCGTCAACCCCTACACCGGTTCGGTCTTTTTCCTCGAAGCCCACTACCGCAGCAACGCGGCGTTCGCGGCCATCAACGACCGTTCCACCCTCGGCCGCTTCGGCATTTTCAGCCCCGCCTTCCTGTTGGCCTTCATCGCCCCGTTGTTGATCATTTTTTTCGGTCACGCCTCGGTCAGCGGCGAACGCCGACGCGGCACGCTGGATTTGGTAGCCGCGACCGGATCATCGCCCCGACATTGGCTTTTGGGCAAGTGGTTGGCCACGATGTCCCTGATTCCGCCGCTGGTGTTGACGGTCTTGGCCACCGCGGTCATCGCCGCGGCGATCCACGGCCCCATCCCCAGCGAAAGTTGGTGGCGGCTGGCGGGACTGGCACTGTTGTATGCGGTGTACCTGGGTGTCTTCGCCAACCTGAGCCTGATCGCCTCGGCACTCACCAAGCATTCGGGCGCCTCGCTGATGCTGCTGGTGGCGTTTTGGATCGGGTCGGGGCTGGCCCTCCCGCGTCTGGCGGCGAGCACTTCCGAACAACTTCACCCAACGCCCAATCAGGTCCAGTTCGAAAAGCTGATGAGCGAAGAGAAGAAAGCCGGCCTGCCCGGCGACGGCGACAAACAAGCACGCACGGAAAAATTGAAAGAGGAAACCCTGGCTTCCTACGGCGTCGACAAGCTGGAGGACCTCCCCATCAACTTCAATGCCCTGGCCATGCAAGCGGATGAAGAATATTCGGATCGCGTTTTCGACAAACACTATCGCGAGCTGTTCACGATTCATGCGAACCAGGACCGGATCCATCGGCTCTTTTCGCTCTTGTCGCCGACCCTTGCCGTGCGGCTGTCCTCGATGGCTCTGGCCGGCACCAGTCCCGAGGATCACCGCCATTTCAGCGGGCAGGCCGAGATCTATCGACGCGAATTCGTGGCCCTGCTCAACCACAACATGATGGTGCACTCGAAAACCGGAGATTGGGGCTACAAGGCCGATGGGGAATTGTGGCACGCCATGCCGACCTTCAAGTCTCAGCCCATGGACCCGCGCTTTCAAGCCGCTCGGTTCGGTAACCACGGCGCCATCCTGGCCTTTTGGTTCCTGATCAGCACGGCCCTGCTGCTGGGCTGGTTGCCGCGACGCGTCTTCCGTAGATCGACCGGATCGGGCCCGATTCGCGAACCACATGCCACGGATCCCAAACCCGCGCACGGAGAGGTCACCACCCCATGTTGAGATTGTTCATCCGCTTCGAGCTGCGAAGCCAATTGCGCGACATACGCTTCTACCTGGCGGCCCTGGCGTTTTTCGGCCTGTTTCTCGCCGCGGCCATCCACCAGCAAAAAACCCTCGACGCGACGCGTGCGCAGATCGCCACATCCCAAGCCGAGCGACGGGAAACCTTCGAAAAGAACCACGAGGCACTGCTCGCGGTGGAACGCGGTGAGGAATCCTACGACAGTTTGTGGGACGACCCGCGCGGGTACTACCTCTGGCACAAGACCGCCGCCGACTATCCGCTGCCGCCCCAGGCCTTCCTGTCCATCGGTCAGCGGGACCTCTTCGCACCGACCAACGGCATCGGCATTTACAGCGATGCCCAGGCGGGCGGCAACCCCATCGCCAACCCCGTGCCCCTATCCTTCGGCGGCTTCGACCCGGCTTTCGTATTCGTGTTCCTGTTGCCGCTGTTGATCTTGGCCGGCAACTACCACACGATCTCGCGAGATCGAGAGAGCGGGGTCGCCGCGCTGCTGTACAGCCAGCCGATCGACCCGTTGCGCGGCTATGCCCTGCGTGCCCTAACCCGCTTCGCGCTCTACCTCGTCGTGGTCGGCGCGACCTTGCTGGTGACCGCCGTCGCGACCGGCACGCTCGGCGCCTTCTCGCCAAAGCTCCTGTTGGGCCTGCTGTTCGGTGCGGGCCTGTACATGGGCTTCTGGTTTCTGCTGGCGTTTTGGGTCGATCTGCGCAGCGGTGATTCCCAACGCAACGCCCTGGTGCTCCTGACCGCGTATCTCCTGTTGGCCGTGCTGGTCCCGACGGGGGTGAGTTCGGCGGCCGAGTTCCTGTTCCCGACGCCCACCCGAATCACCCTGGTTTCCCAAGCGAGAACCGCGGCGGCCGAAGCCCAAAAGCGGGGCGACGAATTGCTGGCCGATTACCTCCGCGACCACCCACAGCTCACCCAGGATCCCAACGCATCGGCCGAATCGGCCCACGCTGGGTTCTTCACCTACTACCAGCGCATGTTCGCCGCCAACCGAGCCGTGGCACACGACATGGAACCGGCCCGCGCCCAATTCGACGAACGCCTGGCCCGCCAGCGCCGCATCGAGGCGATGCTATCGGTCCTGTCCCCGATCGTCGTGGCAAGGGCGAGCCTGGACGAAGTGGCCGGGGTCTCGGACAGCCACTTCCGATCCTATGCGCGGACGATCGCCCAATTCAGTCACGACTGGCGCGAATTCTTCGCCGCCAAGGCCTTCCGCCAAGAGTTGATCGGGTCGGCGGATCTGGCCACCCTGCCACAATTCCAGCTCCCCACCATGCGCGTGCTGCCGGCGAGCTGGATCGCCGTGGGTACCTTGCTCTGCGCCAATGTCCTGTTGCTCTTCGCCATCCTGTGGCGGGGACGACGCAAAGGCGCACAGGGTCCCGATGCCGGTTCCATCGTTCCCGAACCCAAGGAGGTTTGACATGATGCCGCGATTCTATAAAGGCCAGGTTGCCATGCTCCTGCTGTGCGCGATTCTCGCGGGTGTGATCGGCATGGGCCACGCCATGGCCGGCGGCCCGAAACTGATCCAGACCGGCAGTTTGGGCGGTGAGGACGACGATTGGTCGTTCACCGGAGGGACCCAAATGGCGGTGGACTCGGCCGGAGACCTGTACGTCTTGGATCCGGGCAATTACCGGGTCCTCCGGTTCGACAGCGATTGGCGCTTGAAGAAAGAGTTCGGTCGCCAGGGCAACGGGCCCGGCGAATTCGAGGAACCCAAATCGATCCAGATCACCCCAGAGGGACACATCGCGGTTTTCGATTCGACCCTGAAGCGCCTGACGCTGTTCGATGGCGAGGGCAAAGTATTGAAAACCAAGCGCTTGGAATCGAGCATCGTGGCGGTGTACCGCTCGGTCGTGCTGGACGGCGGCAAAGCGGCCTTCATCAGCGCCAAATCCAGCCAGGGCAAACCGATCTACGACCTCTCGATCTACGATGCCGACATGGCCGAGCAGATCTCGTTGGTGCGTTTGAAGGTGGATCCGCTCGATTGGTCGAAGGCCAACGAGACCGCGTTCTGGGTGGATTTCCTGCGCGAACGCATGGAGCTGTTCGCGGGCGGCATCCCGGTGTTGGGCAGCCTGAACGAGCGCGTGTTGGTGTACGGGCGCGCCAATCAATACCAATTGACCTTTGCCGACGGCGAGGGCAATTCGGTACGGCACATTTCGCGCGACCTGAAACCCAAACCCTTCACGGAGGAAATGAAGCGTGCGGCGTTCGAAGGGATCTGGGTGCAGCTCTGCGCGGATCCGTTCTTGGCGACGCGCCTGACCCAATCCGTATTCGAATCGGCCATTCGCAAGGCGGACATCCCGCCCGCGCTGCCCATGATCCACGCCATCGTCCGGCTCGAATCGGGCATCGGCGTGCTGGCCAATTACCACCCGGTCGACCACACCGGCGTCTTTGACCTGTTCGACGCCCAGGGTCGCCACCTCGCAAGTTGCGATTGGAAAGGTTCGGTACTCCAGATGATCGGTGCGGGGAGGCGCGTTTACACGGTGGGTTTCGATGCCGACGACAACATGGTGATCCGACGGTACCGTTTCGACGACGCCGGGTTCCCCACCCGTTGACCGCGCCTCGGAGGGAGATCGAATCGATGTTGGTCGGCTTCACGGTAGGAGATGCGTGTGGCGACGGCCGCGTCGTGTTTCGATTCAGCGGCTCGAGCCAGGCGTTGACCGCCATGCTGCAGGCCTTGAACGATGCGGGCCTGGCCTTTCAGGTCCACGCGGATCCCGATCCGGCGTGGCACCTGCTGCGGGTACTCGAGAAGAATGGACCGATTCCGACCCGCGAGAACTGGTCGGCCTGGAACCGCGACGGTCACACCGGAATGTACGCCAAGGCGCTGGCCTCCGGCGCCCGTTGGGTGTTCAGCGATCCCCTGGCCGTACCTGATCTGATCGACGCGTTGCAGGGGCTGGCCCCCGACGGCCCCATCCCGGAACGGGCCGATCCCCTGCGCGAAATTCGCCAGTACCACCGCGGCGAGCGCCTGTTCATCGAGCAGGAAAGCGTAGTGGAGATTTCGCGCGGCATCGTGCGCTGCACCACCCTGCATTCGGACGGGCACGAGGTGGTCACGGGTTTTTTCGGGCCGGGAGATTTCCTGTTCAGCCACCACGCGGCCCATTGCCATTCGGAAATGACGGCGCATACGCCGTTGGCGGTATCGCTATTGCCGTGGAAGACCGTGGTTTCGGTGCCGCATTTTCACGCCCGCCTGCGCGATCGGCTGTGTTTCATGGAGGCCTGGAGCGCCATGCAGGCGCGTCCGGCGATGCTCGACCGATTGCTGGGCATCCTGGAGGTATTGGCCAGCCGTTTTTCGGTGGTCCAACACGGCGAGCGGGTCTTTCGCATCAAGATCACCCACGAGCAGTTGGCCAGCGCGATCGGCGCGAATCGGACGACCGTCACGCGCCTGCTGGGCGACCTGCGCAAGTCAGGCAGGCTGGCGACGCGGAAAACGGCGGGCGGCGAGTTCTACGTCATGAAACAGCGCACGCCGGACGTGGATGCCGACGCCGGTTGAGCGGAGGAGGCTCGTGCTGCCCAGCATGGTTTTGGGGCGAGCGGTTTTTTTCACCACCGAGGTCGCGGAGGTCCCGGAGTAATCAGGGGTGGTAAGCCCGCTGGATTTTCTCGTCGAAGCGATCCATGTGAGGAGTTCCCGAATGTATTGAGGGTCGAAACCGCAGTAGGTTGGCCGGCCCGGCCGACTTTTCGAAGCAATTCATCCGCGCAGTTTCCGCATACCGAGAGCGCCGTTATGTATGGCCGGTAAGGCTGGCCCGGAAGGAAATCGATCATCGAGAGATCCATAGATTCGGCCTGTCAGCATCATTCGTTTACCGCTCGGTTTTGCGAAAAGCCCGGATCACTTCGGAAAGTCGGGCTGGCACCCCAAATGACCTCGACGACGCCTTTCTCGCGATGCAGCGACTATGAACTCAGCAACTTTGGTGGGTTGGGAGGAAACCTCCTTCGATCCTTGTTGCAATAGGCTGTAGTTACGTGAGTCGCCCCGAATTGCCAACCGGGCCGACCAAGTTACCGTGACGCCCGCAACACATTGCGAAGCTCCTGCTTCCATTGGCGTTTCGCTCTTTTAATTTTCGTATCCTGCAACCTTGATCGCTTCGGAATGTGCGACCAGCGGTCGCACCTACCTGGCACGACGCCTCCCTTACAAATGCGGGAACTCCAGGCAAAGGTCTCCGGGACCTCCGCGACCTCAGTGGTAGAAATTCCCAGTGGGAAGGCGCTCTCCAGCTAACCAGGACACCCCGGCTCCGAACCATTCGGAACCGGGGTTTGTGGAAATATCCGCGGCGGGACCACATCCCATCAATGCGCCGGAGCCGGCTCCTCCATCCCCAAGGGGATCAAGTCCAGCCCGGCCTCGGTCTGCCACAGCGAATAGACCTTCCCGTCGTGGGTGAGGAGCGCCGGTTGATCCACCAAACCCTTGGCGCGCCTCACCGTCGCAGCGGCCCGCCAGGTTCTGCCGCCGTCGTGGGAATCGCGGCGCAGGAGCGCCACTTCACCCGCATCGACCCGATCGTCGAGGTACACGAGCACCGTGGTGCCGCCCACCTCGGCCAGGTCCGGGTGGCGCGGCATGTGTCCCTCGATGACCAGGGGCCCATCGTGCAGCACCCCGTCGCGGTCGAAGACTCCCACCAATAGGCGTGGTTGCGCCTGTTGCATGGTGTACCACGCCGCGTGGGTTCGATGTCGCCGGCTCGCCAACAGCGCCGGTCCCTGGTGTGGGCAGCCCTGGATGCGCCAGCCGTCCTCGTGCGCGCGTCGCCACACCAACTCCTTGCCGTCCGCCACCAGGCGTCCGATGCCGTGATCGCGCACGTTGTCGCCGAAGATGTGGCGCCACATCAGGATCGGACGCTGGTCGGCGTCGAAGGCCATCGCCAACCGGCAACACTGGCAGGTGCCCTGAACCCATCGCCAGTTCGGGGCGAAATGGGCGCCGCCGTCTTTGGAGACCGTGCCGTAGATGCTGGAGGCCACCAGCTCGCGACCCTCCTTGCGGGCCTGTACCCGGTCGCGTCCATCCAGCCAGGCCAGGTAGAGGTGGCCCTGCTGGTTGAGCGCCATGACCGCGAACGCGTGGCCCGTGACATCCACGTCGTCGTTGAGGCGACGCGGTGCCTCGAAGCTCTGGCCACCGTCCAGAGAGCGGGAGAACATCAGGTTGCCCGACCAACGAGTCGGCAGTTTGCGGGTGTAGCACACGAAGACCCGACCCCGAGCGTCGACCGCGATCTTGGGACGGTTCTCCCCGCGCGCCGAAATGGGGCCGTCGTCGCGGTTCACCCTCACGGCGGGACCATAGCTCTTGCCCAGATCCGCGGACTGGGTCACGAAAACCCCACCGTCCTGCTCGAACACCACCCAGAGCCGACCCTTGGTGTCGAACGTCGCACTGGGCGTCTGCCCCACGTGGGGATTGGGCGTTTGGCCGTGAAGGGATGCGGCCGCACGGGGTTGGTCGACGGACGTTTCCATCGCGTGTTGGTGGCCGCCGAACGAGAGCGACCACACCAGGCAAAGAGCCCATGCCATCGGCGTACCCATGTGCATCACTCCCAAACGTAGCGCAGGCTGGCGGTGAAGCTCCGCGGTCGGCCCGGCGCGTATTCGGCGCCGCGGAACCGGTTGTAGGAGGCGCGCTCCGCGTAGCGCGCGTCGGCCACGTTGCGAACGGCGACGTTCAGGCGAAAGCCGTTCGAAAGCTGGTAGGCCCAACGCATATCGAGCAGATCGTGGCCGTCGTACTTGTGGCTGTTGGCGGGATCCATGAAATAGCTGCCCAGTTTGCGCCATTCGCCGCTGAACTGGTGGCCCGGCAGGACATCGGGTTTGAAGGTCATGACCAGATTCCCGATGAACCGCGGCGCGAATTCCATTTCGTTCCCGCTGTAGCCGGTGGTTTCGCTGAGATCCCAGGTATCGTATTCGTGTTTGGCATAGGATGCCGCGACGCCCAGCGAGATCTGACCCGTGATTTGGGCCTGGACATCCATTTCGACGCCTTGGTGCGAGGTGCGACCCGCGTTCACCGAGTTCCGAAAACCCGTTTCGGGATCCTCGTAGCGAAGAATGTCGTCCCGTTTGATAAGGCGATATCCCGCGAGCTGGAACGAGACCTTTTCGCCCCAGGCGCCGCGCAGGCCGAGGTCGCTGTTGGCGGCCTTGACCGGATCCAGTCCCAGTGTGTCGTGGGTCGAACCCTGGCGGAAAAGCTGGCCTTCGGATGGTGCGCGGAACGCGTGCCGGTGGGAGGCGAACAGGTTGAGGTTGGGACGCAACCGCCAGGTGACACCGAACTTGGGACTCAGGTGATCGAAATCGAGATCGGTGTTTTCGGGTCGGCGCCACCGGCCGCTCTGGGTGGGCGCCAGATCGGTCTCGTAGTCGTAGGCCATGTGGTCGTAGCGAAGACCGACCGAGAAGCCCAGGTTCTCCACGGGCGCGAATTCAGCCTGGACGTAGCTCGACATGCCGGTGAAAGTGACGTCGTAGTCGTAGAGCCGCTCCTCCACCGAGTAGTCGGTGAAGATGCGTCCTTCGCGAACCACGTCCAGGCGATGCTCGACCCGGTTACCGGGGCTGTTGTCGAAGTCCGCTCCGACGGAGATCTTGGTGTCCCAACGGCTCCAGGCGTAGGCGTACTTGACCAGGGCCCCGATGGAGTCGTTCTCGACCTCGTAGATGGTGGGATCGTAGGTGAGCGCCCAGTTGGGCAGCAGCTCCATGCTGTTGACCCGGGCGAAGGGAATCAGGCTCAGCACACCGCCGGCAACGAGGGTTTCCACGTTGACCGACAGGCGCAATGCTTCCACGTCCCGAAGCGAGATCGGGGTGTAGTTGATTTCCGGGCGATGGAGATAGTCTTCTTCGCTGATCGCCGAGGAGCCGGCCGTTGTTTGATCGATCTTGGAATAGGCGGCCAAGGCACGAACGGAGGTTCGGGCGAAGATACGCTCCCACTGAAGGGTGGCCGACTTGCGTTCGTAGTCGGTGTGATCGCGCCAACCATCGGATTCGGTGACGTTCACGTCGACCAGCAGACCGTTCCCCGCAATGCGATCCCCAATGGAAAACAGGCCGCGGCGCCAGGCGTTGTCTCCACCTTCGAGCGTGGCCTCGGCGCTGCGTTGCAACGGTGTGCGGCGGGTGTTCACCTGAACCACGCCACCGATAGCATCGCTGCCGTGAAGCGCGCTGCCCGGGCCTTTGATGACCTCGATGCTTTCGGCCATGGGTACGTTCACCTCGTAGAGCGCGTTGTGGTTGAAGAATCCGGTGGAGCGGGTGGGCACGCCGTTTTCCAGGTAGAGGTACACGGGGTTCGTGGTGAGTGGCTGGCGGATCGCGGTCATATGGCCTTCACCGCCGGTGATGTTGACCCAGGCACCGGAAATCCGGCCCAGCATTTCCGAGGGATGCAGCGGCTGGACCTCGGCGATCGCTTCCCGTTCGACGGCGTCGACCGCCAACGGGACTTGCCACCGCTCCCGCGCATCACGCGTGGCGGCGACCACCATTTGCTCGAGCACCGAGGGTTGCGTCTCGCTACCGGGGCCCACGGAGCCCAAGCTCAGAACCAGGGTCTCGCCGGCGGAAGGGGCGACGGAAAACGCCTGGCGATGACCCTCGTGGGCGACCTCCACCCTGCTGTCACCAGACAACTTGCCACTTAGGCGAAATCGGCCGTCTCGATCGGTATGGGTGGTTTGGAGCCGTTCGCCTCGCAACGTGACGCGAGCATGGGCGGCCGGGTGCCCGTCGGGACCCAACACGCGGCCCACGACCTGATCGGGAGCGGCTGAAGCGGCGGCTGGTTCGCCGGCCTGGATGAAGGATACCGGGATGAGGAAAGGGATCGATAAAAACAAGATCGAGCAAGCCAGAATGCGGCTGGCGCGCGACATGGCGCGAGTCGAAGCGCAGGCCTCCGCCAAATCGAAAACAAATGGGAACATGACATCACTCCTGTGTTCGGTTCACCAATGAGAAAATAAAAATTGAGATCCAAATCCAACGAGCGCGAACGGACGCAGGGCATCGCGCGCCCGTTGGGCACGAGGATTCCGGCCGGACGGGACCGGAATGGATGAAAAGCATGGTGATGGACCGCGGCGTGACGCTCGCGCTGCGATTCAAGTACCGGTTCCGTGGCGAATCGGTCGACGAAACGGGGGCCTGCAACCCGGTGTGGGGCGAAGGGAGATCGACAGCCCGGAAACGTCCATCCAAGAACGGATCGAGAACCATCGCTCCAGGGCTTCGCCTGGGCGCGTGGACGCAGGGACCTCCTCACGGTTCGAACGGATCGAGGTCGTCTCGCCTGAATCGGCGCTAAAACGATGCGGGCGTCAGAAACCGAAAATCCCGTCGAAACGAGCGTTCCTGGCCGCGGTCAGGCGTGATCGATGGGCACCTTGTCGGGTGGGTCGAGCGCCGGAGACGCCCAGCGATGGGCGGGGTGCCGCAGATAGTCGGGCCCACCGGCATTCTCTGGGCGAAGCCGGGGTTTGACGAGGTTGGGCACGGAGATATCGAACCCCACCAAAAGCGCCGTGCGTTCCTGGGGTCCGCGACACATGTCGCTCAAGGCCATATCGGGCGCACCTTCGGCGTCGTCCGAGGCGGGTTCCGACGCCTGGGGAAAGCAGCAACAATTGACCTTGCACTTGGCCTCGTCGCACCCACAATCGTGAGATTCACAAGCCCACCCCGAACTGGGCGGCTCGAGAACCTCGAACAGCAGGATCGGCGGGGTCGCGGAAAGGCATACAAGCAACAATCCCAGCAGCTTGGCAAGGAAAGCGAGATAAACCGGGCACTTCTTTTCGTTGCGTATTCCCGAGAGCATTTTCGACTCCACGCCAGCTTTATAGCACAATTGAGCGCGGAAGGAGGTCAGTACTTCATCCATGACGACCAGATGGGTGGCACCAGGGCATGGGACAAGGCTCAGTCCCTCTTCGGATGAGCTTGGGGGTGTTCAAACCGCCCCACGATGACGTCAAGTTTCCATTCTCACAATTCAACCTATTCTCTCATATGTTCATATTTTCAAGATTAAGAAAAAACATTGTTTTCACAACTTCACAATTTTCTCACCTCGCTCATCATGACCGGCACTATTTAAAATACACCCTCTTACCACTGGCACCATTTCCCCAACCCTGCACTCTTTCCTATCATATGAATTTAAAACATATTAGTTTTATTGCATTTATCACACTCACAAACATCTATTACTGAATATTGAAAAATTTTTAATGATTTTTATAAGCCTTCCCGATTAACCAAAAACATAGTCTCAAAATCAGTGCATTGTGTAAGTGGTGTGTGGTTTGGTACCAATCCGTTCAAAACCCAATACAGAGTTAGTTACCGGTAATTTAATGTTTTTGATTAAACTGCCTCTGTCTTTTTCAACCATACAACCATACTCGAATTTATCCAGATTCTCCCATTTCCTTGTACTGGAGCCGGAGATCCAGGATACCCGTTGCAAACAGGTGTGATGGGCAACCGAACCTTGGTTCGAAAATGACAAATTGATCCCCAAGAGTAGCTGCCATCGCCACGGTGAGATTCGGTAGTCGAAAAGGGGTGTGTGGGAACGCCCGGGAGGACGGCGATGAAGAGATTTTGGTTGATCCCCATGAGCATTTTGTTCGTTGCGAGTTTTGCAGAGGATGACCCGGACAACTTAATGCAAATGAGCTTGGAAGCTCTCCTGGATATGGAAATCACGACCGCCTCGAAAAAGGCCCAGAGCCTATCGGAGGCTCCAGCCGTCGTGAGCGTTTTCACCAAGGAACAATTGGCGCGCCTGGAGTTACGCAAACTTTCGGATTTCCTGGCATATGTGCCCGGCTTGGCCACGTTGGACACCTACTGGAAACCGGATATTGCGGTAGTGCGAGGGGTGCGCCCGACCGTCTACAACGACAAAGTCTTGATGTTGATCAACGGCGTGCCGGATTACGACGCCGCCAGCATGGAGTTCTTTTTGGACTCGATCCCGATCATCGCCGTGGAGCGAATCGAAGTAATTCGCGGTCCCGGCTCCACGCTCTACGGCACCAACGCCTTTGCCGGCGTGATCAACATCATCACCCGCCAAGACGACGAGAAGTCGTTTTACGCCACAGCCGGTTCCTTCAAGGCACAGGAAGTCGGGGGATACATTTCCGGCAAGGCCGGTGCGTTGAACGCGACACTGGCAGTGGAAATGCGCAACGACGAAGGGTATCGCAAATCTGACGTTATCGACGAATCGGGCGCGCTCGGCAGCATCACCTACGAACGCGACATCGAGAATGTGTTCCTGGACCTCGCCTATCGACAAACGAGAGTCTCCTTTGGCCATTCCTTCCAGCACTTCGGGAAATTCGGTCCCGCCCCCCGCCATGCCTGGGGTGAAAACGGCGACTCTGCCGGTGGGAAGGCCAGCCATCGGAAGTTCTTCGCCAACTTCCAATACGAGCACGCGATCGGCAAGCTTCAGTCCAAGTGGGTGCTGCACTACGACGATACGGACAAACAAACGGCGACCGGGGCCTTTGGCGCCGTCTATGTGGCCCTGGGCGCAATCGAGCCCGAGCAGGAACCGGAGACGGCCTATTACCGTTTCGGCGGCGAAACCCTCCAGGCGGAATGGCAGGGCCAATACACCTGGAAGTCTCTCAATTTCACGGGTGGTTTGGTTACCGAACGGCGCAAGGTGGTCAACTTGGGTGACATGGCCGATGGGTTGAACGGCAACCTCATCGCGCGAGGTTCCACCGAAGAGCTACCCTTTACGATTTCCGATTCGGGCGCTTATCTGCAGTTGGACGGAAAAACGGGAAAACTCGGCTATGTGGCCGGTGTTCGGGTGACGCGGCTGGGCATCGACGAGGAGACTTACTCGACCCCGCGCGGCGGTTTGGTCTACAACTTCGGATTCAACGCCGTCAAGCTTCTGTACGGCGAGGCGTTTCGTTCGCCAGGCCCCCACGAGCAGTATTATCGCGTCCCCGCTCTGATCTATGGTCCCGACCTTTTCGGCCGCTCTTTGAAACCCGAACGGATTCGCACCGCGGAACTCGCTTGGGATGCCAAGATCGGCGAGCGTCTCAAACTTCGCGTCAACGCCTTCGATACCGAAATTCTGGACCTCATCGGCCGGCGTGACTCCACCGCGGAAGAACGCGACATTCTGGGGAACAACGCCAAGGTATACGACAATTTAGGCACGCAGGAGACGCAGGGTCTCGAATTGGAGCTGCAAGGCTATCCCGCCGCGGCTGGTTTCGATTCGTACTTTGTCAACCTGTCCTACACCCAGGGCGAAGAGAACGACGGCAGCGATATCGCCTTCCTCGCCGACCTTTTGGCAAGTGCGGGTTTTCATTTTCGAACCTCATCGTTTTCCAAACTCTCTGTCTTTGGTCGCTATGTGGGCGAACGCGAGGGCCACATGACGGATGGTACCTTTGTCAGCGTCGACGACTACGCCTTGATGGACCTAACTTTCAGTTATTTTGTGGGCGACTCCATCACGCTGTCTCTCGGCGCCCACAATGTGTTCGACAAGATCTACACCTACCCCGAATTCGTGCGTCGGCGCATGGAAACCATACCCGGCGGGCCTGGCCGCACCATTCAGGTCACCGGTACCTATCGCTTCTGATCGCACTTTCGGCATATCGATCGTTCGTGCCCGGCCATCCAGGGAACGGCCGTCGTGGCCGGCTTCGTTGGGGTGGAGGACGCGCAACCGGCTCTCGAATCGATTCGGGGTGACGGTCAGCGCCTCCAAACCCAAGGGGCCCAGATCTTTCGCCAAAATACAAAACAAAAAAGCGTCAAATTTACGTTTTCCCTACAACAAAACGCGCGCAACTTCCGCCACTACTCATATGCGCGCCCTTTGGCTTCGCGCTTCGTCGTCACACCCCGAGACCCTTTTCACGTCACAGTGACCGCCCACCCGTCAGCCCCACTCGTGGGGAACGTGCGCACGGGGCGACACTGCGAGGTGGGCGACAACCGCGGCGGAGACCAGGGACAGGCCGGACCCGGTCGGTGAAGCATCCCTTCCCGATCGCGGTGCTCGGTCCCAACCATGAATCGTATCGTTCGAACGTCTAACGTATCCCCGACCTCAACCCACAAAGGAACAACGCATGATCGGCCGTTTCGCGCGAATGCGCGACGTCCACGGCCAGGCCCTTCGTGCGCCGCCATCGGCATATCGCCGACGCCCCCGAAGTGTGCCTTCCCATGCGCTTCGTTCGCACCATCTATGATTTTTTATGATTTTTAGGGAGAATGCATCGATGCACCACTGTGAAAACAAGCGTTCCCGAGCTTCCATCACGCGCCAATGGATCTGGGTGACGGCTGCCATCTTGGCGGTCGCCTCCCAAGTGCCGGCTGCAGCGCAGCCCGGATTCGAAGACTACTACTTCGACAGCCCCCTGCGACATTACCAGGGCGATGTCAGAACGCTGTATTTCAACGATCCCAAGGGATTCCGCGCGACCTACCTACCCAAAACGAGAATCCCCCTGAACACCGAAGACTACTTCGGGATTTGGAACTACCTGAACCACAAGGACTCTTGGCCGCGGTCGGGCGACCCCCTGATCCCCTACGACAACCATTCCCGCAAGAAAACCTATGTCACCGATCAGGGTAACCCCCATGACGCGGTGGACTGGTTGGTCAGCTTTCGCAACTGGGGCCAAAACGAAGTGATCAATCCCTTCCCTCGCGGTGCCGTCGTCGAGGTGACCTCGGTCAACGACGTCAACCCCGACATTCCGGACAACTGGAGTGCCGGCAACAGCTTGGACCTGGTTTGTTATCTCGACGGCGATGCCACCAACCAGAGTTCCTTCAACAAGTACCAAGTCTCGTTCTGGCACCTGAAGCAGCACTCCGTGTTGGTCCAACCCGGAGATTTCGTCCAGTTCGGTCAGGTTTTGGCCCAAGTCGGCAACAGTGGCTTGACCGGGTTGGAAGTCACCCACATCCACACGAGATACATCCACTACGGCACACGCCTCGATCCCTTCAAAGGCCGCTGGAACAAGAACATCCAGGAATCGCTGTTGTTCGATCAGGCCTGGGTCGAGCACAAGACCAACTACCACACCACCGAGAACCGCAAGCACCTCACCCTCAACGACGCCTTTTCCGTGGAAATGCCCAATCGCTCCTGGAACACCTACGTGTTCAAGGCCTTTTCCGAAATCGAGGCGATCCGGGTGGGCGACGGTCAGGGTGGCATCGAACCCGGTTACGACGTGCTCGCCAACCCCAACCTGAGAGATTTGAACCGCAAGACCTCGAACTTCATCGACAACGACGGGAAACGCCACACCTTGTACGAGGTGAGCTTCCGCTGGTACCAGGACGCCCACCCCTCGGTCATCGACAAGGACATCGAATTCCTGATCGAAACCCCGGACGGTGAACGCAGCAATCGCGTCTTCGTCGTGGTTCGCGACTGACACCGGCACCCGTGCCCGGAAGATCGGGCACGGGTGTTTCGATCGGAAGGTGTCAGTGACCGGCGAAATCTTCGGTCATGCCGGGCTTGTCGTGCATGGCGAACTTGTTCACGATGGTCGCGCTCGCTTCGGTGAGCCCGATGATCTCCGGTTCGATGCCTTCCCTGCGGAACTTCATCACGACCTTGTCCAGGGCGCCGACGGCGGTGATGTCCCAAAAGTGCGCTTGGGTGAGGTCGATGACCACCTTGTCCAGCGACTCCTTGAAGTCGAAGAAGGCCACGAACTTGTCGGCCGAGGCGAAAAACACCTGGCCGATGACGCGATAGGTGCGAACCGTGCCGCATTCGCTCAGGGTGGAGCTGACATCTTTGGTGTGGGCCACCTTGTTGACGAAGAACACCGCCGCGAGCAGCACGCCGATGAACACGCCATAGGCCAGGTTGTGGGTGGCGATCACCACGAGCACGGTCGTCACCATGACCACGCTGCTGCTGGTGGGATGTTTCTTCAGGTTGCGCAACGACTCCCAGTTGAAGGTACCGATCGAGACCATGATCATGACCGAAACCAGCGCGGCCATGGGAATCCTGGCCACCCAATCGCCGAGGAACACTACCATGATCAACAACATGATCCCGGCCGAGAAGGAAGAAAGCCGCTGGCGGCCACCGGATTTGACGTTGATGACGGACTGTCCGATCATGGCGCACCCGGCCATGCCGCCCAGCAGGCCGGCGGTGATGTTGGCGATGCCCTGACCGGTGCACTCGCGGTTTTTATCACTGGGGGTGTTGGTCATGTCGTCGACGATCGTCGCCGTCATCAGCGACTCCAGCAGCCCGACCACGGCCAGGGAGGCCGAATAGGGAAAAATGATGCTCAGGGTTTTCAGGTCGAGCGGTACGTTCGGGAACAGAAAGACCGGCAGGGTGTCGGGAAGTGCGCCCAGGTGACCGACGGTGCGGATGTCCAGATTCATGGTGATGGCGGCCAGGGTCATGACGATGATGGTGACGAGGGGCGAGGGAATCGCCTTGGTCAGCCGGGGGAACAGGTAGATGATCGCAAGGCCGCAGGCGGTCATGGCGTAGACGTGCCAGGTCACCCCGGTGAGTTCCGGTAACTGCGCCATGAAGATCAGAATGGCGAGAGCGTTGACGAAGCCCGTCACCACCGAACGCGAGACGAAGCGCATCAGGGAGCCGAGTTTGAGGAAACCGGCGGCGATTTGCAGGACGCCGGTCAGGATGGTCGCGGCCAGCAGGTATTGCAGTCCGTGTTGTTTGACGAGGGTGACCATCAGGAGCGCCATGGCGCCGGTGGCGCCCGAAATCATGCCGGGCCGGCCGCCGAACAGGGCGACCGTGACGGCGAGACAGAACGCGGAATAGAGGCCAACTTTGGGATCGACCCCGGCGATGACCGAGAAGGCGATCGCCTCCGGAATCAGGGCCAGGGCCACGACCAGGCCGGCGAGCAAATCGCCTCGGGTATTGCTGAACCAACTATTGCGCAGAGAAACAAACATCGATCATCCTTGGGGCGTAGAGGTGCCGTCCGATAACGGTGGTGGCGGAGAGAAAAGTCCGCCTGCCGATCGCTCCCATGACTCCGGCCGCCCCTTTGGCGGCTCGGTCTTCGAGAAAACGGCTGACGGGCGACTCGACTTCGAGTCGCCGTGCCGGGTGGCGTCGGGTGACGTTTATCGAAACGGTGTCGCTGAATTTTGTGGCCTCGACGCGGGGGTCGAAAAAGGCACAAGCGCGGATCCTAACACAGAGGCTTGCGGATTCGGCAATCCCTTTTTCGATCAGCGTGAAGGAAAATGCGTTCTTTTACTTATTTGTTTCCAATCTTTACACGAAGCGGTAGGGGCGAAGTCGCGGCTGTCGCCAAAGACCGCGGCTCGCCGCGCGGAATGATGGCGCCCGGGTGAATCCTCCACGGTTCAAGCCGTTTACACGTGACTGTCCCCCACATGCTCCGCCCACATGGCCACATGCTCCCCACCTCATCGCTTTCGGGTGACCGATCTCCGGGTGACCCACGCGTTTCAGCGTGATCGCCGCCTTCCTGGATTTCGGTCTCCCCGGGTTTTCGATTTTTTTCACAAAAAAACAACCCACTTCGCCCCTGATTCCCAATCAGGTCGTATCCATCATAATTCAAGCGACTTACACGTGACTGTCCCCTCCCCCGTGCCCTACCCAGCCACCTGGGTCGTCACCTCACTTTCTGGGCCGGGTGCTAGGGGCTTCCAGAATCATTGCTACAATGAGGAACTCTTCATCATGGAGCGCATGCGATGGAACCCCGGCCTTGGTACACCTACATACTTTTATCCAGCGACGGACACTACGTGGTTTCCCACACGGAGGATCTGGAACGCGTCGAGAAAAACCCACGCGACGGCATCCCACCCGGAGAGGTCGGCATGGGTGCAGCCTCCTACCAACTCGTCTTCGTGGAGCCCGCCCGCAACAAGCCGGCCGCGGTGTTTCGCGAAGCTCAGATCAGGCGATTGCCCGGTGCCAAGTTTCGGGCACTCATCGAGACACGCCCCTATCGGCGACCTGATCCGGAACCCGAAGTGCCGGCACCAAAAGCACCTCCGCAGGCCGAACGCCGCGTCTGGACCCGCGAGGACGTGGCGAGGCTGCAGGCCGAATTGACCGAATATTGTCACGCCTCGACCTTCGAAGAACAGGTCATCGGTCGCATCTCGGGAGTCTTGGAGCAAATGCGCAGCGCCTATCGCCAGCAGGCCGACCTGTTCGACGCCGCGCAGATCGAGCAACTCAAGCTTTGGGGCCACCGTATGGACCTGCTCACCCGGTTTTTGGAGTTGGTCGAGGATTTTGATTTGATTTCCGACCGAGCCGATTTCAACGACGCGGTCACCGAGCTGAAGGAGATTCAATCGGAATTTGCGGGCATGAAGCTGGAGCAACGCATCGCCAGGGAAATGCGCGCCCTCCAACAACAACTCCCCCGAATCCAGGCCCAGACGCGGAACAAAGGGCTCGCCGCAATCGAACGCCAAGCGCCAAAGTGCAAGAATAACCACCCGATGACCCTTCGTCAGGGCCCGGATAATTGGTTCTGGGGTTGCAGCAAGTTCCCCAACTGCCGGGAAACGCAGGAACTGAGTGAAGAACAACAAATCCAACTCGCGCAGTTGAATGGGTAGTGGCCCACGAGCCGCGTTCAGCCCCTTCGGCGATGGCGCCCCGGCAAAAGGCGCCGTGGTTCGGTCCCGAAATGATCGGCTCTCACGAGCCGGGGTTCGACGAGGATGAACGAGTCCTTTGGAGAGACATCATGCATACCGAAGGCGCGCCCTACGCCGTTCGTCGTTTTTCCCACGGCAAGGGCCAAGCCTGTGTCGAAATGTCCCGAGTCACGCTACCGAATCGAGCCTATCCCCTGCACATCCACCAGGCCTTCTCGATGGCCCTGGTCATCCGGGAACCGCAACTGTTCCAGGTGCGGACAGGACTCCAGGAAGCGCCCATCGGCAGCGTCATGTTCGCCAATCCCTGGGAGCCCCACCGCAACGTGGCCCAGGGGCCCGGCGGCGTGGCGTTTTTTTCGGTTCAATTCGGCAGCGAGGCGCTCGGATTTCGATCCTGGGGACGCGAGCCTTACTTTTCGCGGGCGGTGGTCCTCGACCCTGAATTGGCCCGACGCATGCTGGCCTTGTTCGACGTGTTGGATCGTCCGGATCGAACCTCGCAACGGGATGCGCGATTCTCGGACATCCTGGATTACCTGCACCTGCGCCAATACCTGAAGTCGCGCGGTTCACGGGCCAAAAGTGGGTCGAACTGTTTGGGTCGCTCCCTGGCCCTGATTCAGAACCACGATCACCGCATCCTGAGCCTTGCAGAGCTCGCCGCCCACGTGGATCGAAACCCCGAGTACCTGTGCCGGGCGTTTCGCAAACACCTGGGCATGGCGCCCCATCAGCTTCAGACCAGCGGCAAGGTCAGCAAGGCACGCGCGCTGCTGCTTCAAGGCCACAAGCCGGCGGAGGTCGCCTACGACCTGGACTTCTCGGACCAAAGCCACCTCATTCGCTGTTTCAAACGGGTGTTCGGCATCACCCCCGGCCAATTTCAAAAATCGGTCAATTTCGTCCAATACGCCTGACCGAAACGGGTACAGAATCGACGCGAATTCGATTCCAACATACGAGGTGTCTTCATGATCATTTTGGAAACGGAACGGCTGCTGTTGCGACCCTGGCGGCCGGAAGACTTCGAAGCGTTCGCCACCTATCTCGAGGAGGAGCGCTGGGCCAAATTCATCGGTGGTCCCTGTGGGAGAAGTGAGGCGTGGCGGCGTTTCGCGGCCATCGTCGGTCATTGGGTCCTGAGGGGTTACGGTTTTTGGGCCCTCGAAGAGAAACAGACGGGCGATTTCGTGGGTTCCGCCGGCTTGTGGTTCCCCGAAGGGTGGCCGGAACTGGAAGTCGGCTATTGGCTCATGCCGGAAAAGCACGGCCGCGGGTACGCCACCGAGGCGGCCGCCAAATCGCGGTCCTACGCCTTTCAGGTCATGAAGAGAGATACCCTGGTCAGTTACATCGCCCCCGACAACCAGGCCTCGATCGCCGTCGCCCTTCGCTTGGGCGCGGTTCACGAGGAAACGATCGAGTTGGACCGGTGCGGCGTTCACCGGGTCTACCGGCACCCGAGACCGGACGGCGGGTTTCTGAAGCCCTGATTCACCTGGCCGCCCGAGCGGTTTCCCCCTGTTTCTCGGGTCATTCCGGCTTTGTTTCGTTCGTGTCCCCCCAAGTGGTTCGTGGCGTGGTTGCTCTTTCTCCACGAATCACGCGGAGGGCACGAATGAGCGCCCTCTTCGGATCGCCGCGATCGGAGAATCAAAACTGCAGGAAGGCCTTGAGGTAAAAGGACCGGCGTTCATCCAGGAACTGGAGGGGATCGGTGCTCCGCGTGTTGGGCAACGCGTTTCGACGGTCGAACAGGTTCCTTCCGGACAGGACGATCTCGAGGTCGCCCGAAGCGATTCCCAGGTCCCGAATTCCGAGGTGGAAATGGACTTCGCGAAAATCGTCCAATTCGAAAATCGATTCGCCGCCCGAAGCATCGACCGCCCGGGTACTGGTATTCCAGGCGAGTCGGCCCTGCAGCGAGGCATAGAAGCGCCTGTCCGGTGACCAGGTCACTCCGGTAAAGCACTTGTATTCAGCCACATTCAACAATTTCTCCGAGGAGCGATCCTCGGTCCAGGCGGCGTTCACATAGCCGGTCCATTTCCGGTGCTCCCAGGTGTTGCGCCACTCGATACCGCGTTTGCGCGTCACATCGGTCGCATTGATGAACGAACCCGAGCTGGTGGAAATGATGTCCCCGGTCTGGTCGTTGTTCCAGAACACCAGACTGCCCACCAACCGCGACGGCACCACATAGGAAAAGGTGAGCTCGGTGGTCTCCATCTCGATCGGCGCCAGGCCGTCGCTATCGTTGAGTTCGAAAATCGTGGGCTCGCGGAAGGCCTCGCCGAAGTTGAGCCGCACCCCGTGGAGGTCGGTGAACTGCCACCTCAAACTGGCTCGAATGTTGGTGATGGAACCATAGGTGTTGTGATCGTCCAGGCGCCCCCCTACCAGCAATTAGAGCCGCTCGTTCATCAACGCTTGTTGCGACTGGACAAAGACGGCATTCTTGGTCTGGTTCAGCACGTCGTCGGAAAAATCGGGCGGCAGGTCGGGATTGGGAAACAAGGTCGGGTTCTCGGTGATGTTGAGCGAAACCGGATCGCCGCTTTCGAGTTCCCGTCGCTGAAGCCCGAAAATCAGGTAGTTCTTCAAAGCGGGTAGTTCCCAATCGACCTGCAGGGTGTAGTTCGTCAGGCGCGAGTCCTCCACGTTGAACACGTGGTTGTCCGGCAGCGGCACGGGATCGAGCGCCAGTTCCTCGTCGTCGGGATCGAGGATGAAGTTGATGAAGTCATCTTCGTGTAAATAGTGGTATTCCAGGTGAATCAGCAGTTCGTTGTGGGGCGCGTAGTCGTAACTGAAATAGTAGTGTTCCTGTTCCCGCCGATCGTGAAACCCCTCGAAATGCACCAGGTTCTGTTCCTGACCGCCACCGTCCTGATTCTTGAAAAACAGGAATCCGCTTTGAAAATGGTGGGCGAGGCTGGGCTGGTAATCTAAATCGATACTGATTTGCGTGCCCTGATCGGGGTCCACATAACGCAGGCCGCGGTCGCGGAAATCCTGCCGTACCTCGCGGTTGACGGGTGAGAACGCATCGGTGAGGGTGAAGTCCGACCCATGGCTGCGCTCGTGCCGGAACAACGAGGCCGCGGCCGCGAATTGCCATGGCCCGCCCAGGTAGTTTCCCAAAAAGCTGACTTCGCGTCGATCGCCCTCGCCGACCGCGGCGGTGACCTGATAGTCCTTGCCGTCGGTTTCCGGCGAGGTGGTGATGATGTTGATGATGCCCACAAAGGCATCTGCCCCGTACAGCGCCGAAGCCGGACCGGAAATGATTTCGATCTGACGCACGTTGTTGAGCATGAACTGATTGGAATTGAAGGCTTCCCCCGTCCACGGCACATTGGTTTCGCGACCGTTGACCAGCAGTTTGGTCTGGGCGAAGTTGGAGGCGTTGCCCCGCTGTCCTCCCTGCAGCCAGGAACCGGGAAACACCCATTCGACACCGATGATGTGCTTGAGCACGTCCTTGAGATCGCGGTAGTTGTAGCGCTTGATCTCTTCGATGGTCACCACGTCGATGGTGGCCGGAGCCTGAACGACCTTTTCCAAACGGCGGGTCGCGGAGATGACTTCGAGCGTGAGCAGATCCTCGAGACAGGTATCGAACTCTTCGTCCGCGAAGGGCTCCTCCTGCGCCAGGACAGGAAGAAGGAGCAGCCAGGTGAAAAGCAATGGTGCGTCAATGGCTCTCCTCAACACATCGCGGCTCCTAACGCCTTGCGGAATCAAAAATACCAATCCGCGGCTCTTCTCACATAACGCATGAATGGCGAGCCAAGGGATCGACCGGTGACGAGCCCGCCCTGAAACTGAAAACAGGGGCCCAATTGAGCTATTCCCTTCCGAGCGATCCGCCGGAGGCACCTTCGCGCCCAGGCAGCCTTGTTGGGTGACGGTTGATCAGGTGATTTGCTCGTGCCCGCCAAAACCGAATCATCGCCGACGCCCGGGACGGGATTCTGGAGGAACACACATTTGCGTCTCAGGTGCCTGGCTTCAGCAATACCAATATCTGCATGTATTTAACTCAAACCTGCCACCTGAGGGCCGCTACCGATCTGCATTCGGTGCCGGGTCGATTCAAGCGCGACATCGAAAAAAATCATCGTTTTCGGGCAGAGACTAAATATCCGTGTCGGAAAAAAATACGAGCAGCTTTAATCGACTGCGATCACCATCCATTTTCTATGCCGCCACCCTCGCGCCAGGGCTAGGCTTTTTCCGGATGGCCGGTGGATCCCGAACCAATTTCGAGCCTACTTTTTCGGAAGAATCGGCCGTCACCAAGCCCCAACGACCTGACCATCGACTTCGGTGATGGGTACCCTGTGAATTCGTTGTAGGGGAAAGTACGAATTTCCAGGTATTTCACTCATATCCATGCAACGGTGTTTCACGCCGTTTTCAATTGATTCCTATGTACCACTCCTTTCTCAATGCCTCAATCAACCTGAAAGGTGGTTTTTCAATGCTTTTAAGCTTGCTTGTCCTGCTCGGATCGATGAGCGTGAATGCTCCCATCGAGCGCTCCGAGCCGCTGGTGTTCAGCTATTCCCGGCAACCCACGGCTCACAAACGATCTCACCTGACCCTACCGGCGTTCCCCACGCCGCAAGGGGTGCACGACCTTCGCCTCAAACCGTTTCGCGTCTGGAAAAAGGACGCCGTCATCGAGGTGTTCCACCACACCGGGAAACGCAGGAGCGCGGCTCCGCAACACCGCTTTTTTTGGGGTGAGACCCCCGAGGGCCAATTGGTGTTCCTTGCTCGTCGTCCCGGGGGCACCTACCAGGGTTTCATCCGCTCGGCCAAGGGCTTCATGGGTGTTCAGTGGCGCAATGGCCGGCTTTCCTACGGCAAAGCCTCCGCTCGGCCGTTCGAATGTCGTTCCGGCGCATTGGCGGGACCCGCAATCGATGGCGCGGCCAAATCGGCCGCAGCCGTGAAGACCGATGACCAGGGCACGGCGGTGATCGATCTGGCCTTGGAAACCGATACCGATCTCTTTCAACGATTCGGCTCCGAAGAAACCATGACGGCGGCCGTCGCCGAAAGTGTGGCCGCCATTAGTGCCATCTACCAACGCGATTTCAATGCGGAACTGCGCATCGTCTACCTCGCCGCCTATCCGCAGGAGGATCCCTGGGAATACAGCGGCATCGAGGAAGTGCAGGCCCACTGGAACGATCCCGCCAACGGCAAGAGCGACATCCAGCGAACCCTGACCCACCTGTTCTCGGCCCAGGGTTCCTACGGCGTCGGGTTCATCGACGTGCTCTGCAACACGACCTGGGGTTACGGCCGCAGCTCGTTCTACGGCTCCTTCTTCGAGGATCCCAACGATACCTCCGACATTTTCCTGGTAGCCCACGAACTGGGTCACAACCACGGCAGTCCCCATACGCACGACTACCTGCCGCCCATCGATCGCTGCCCCACCTTTACCGGTGAGCTGCCCGAGGAGGGCGGCACGATCATGAGTTACTGCTTCATGCAGACCGCGGGCGTGGAGATCCTGGAGTTTCACGAGCGGGTCAGGGACCACGTGCGCGGGCGCATCGCGGCGCGGTCCTGCATCCCTCGTCGACAGGCGCCGATTGCCTTCGCCGATCCGGCGTTCAAGCAGGCATTGGTGGCGGATTACGACGACAATGGCGACGGGGAGATCGACATCACCGAAGCCGAAGCGATCACGGAGCTGGATGTTTCGGGCAGAAACATCACCGACCTGACCGGGTTGCGCTATCTGGTGAACCTGACGACCCTCGACGCCGCCGACAACGAGATCTCTTCGATTCCCGAATGGTTCTCGGCCAAACTGCACACGCTGGATTTGCGCGACAACCCGTTGGCGGCCTCCAATTGCGGCCGCCTGGCCAGTCTGCAAGCGCGTGCGTGGACCGCCTTGACGCTCGAGCCGGTCAAAGAAGGCGGCGACCTCACCTGCGCCGAACAGTTCATCTTCTTTGAAGACAACATTTTACACATGGCCGTTCTCGAGTCGGCCGATGCCGACCAGAACGGCGACCTGGACATGTTGGAAGCGGCCCGAATCACCTCCCTCGATCTTTCCGGACGGGCCATTTCGGACTTGACCGGCATCGACCGCCTGCCGAACCTGACGGTCCTCGACGCCGCCGAAAACAACCTGACGCGATTGCCGGCCATGCCGCCAAGGCTGATGAGGCTGAGCCTCGAGAAAAACCAACTGACGGATATCCAAGCCATCGAAGCACTGCGTCATCTCGGAAGCCTGAACGTGGCGGAGAATCGGCTCACCGCATTGCCGCGCATCAATCACCTGCTTTATTTGGAGCATTTGGACGCCAGCGGGAACCGACTCACTTCGGTGCCCGATCTGGTCGGGGAAGGCTTGGGGCTGACCAGTCTGAACCTGTCCGGAAACCTGCTCAGCGAGCTGCCCGAATTGCCGAAGTTGGTGTTCAACCTGAACCTTTCGGACAACATGCTGACCCGAATCCCCGATATCGGCCCGCTCAACTACACCCATGCGCAATCGGTGGATATCTCCCACAACCAACTGGACGAACATAACTGCACGTTGATCGCGACGCTGCTTGAACGGGACATGGCCTTTTTCCAGTTCCTGCCGCAGCGACCGGGTTTCGATCTGGACTGCCACCAGGCGGCGCGCCTGCCCGCCCAGGTGCGGTCCCTGCCTTGGGTGGTCTACAACGACCGATTCCAAAGCACGATCACGGTATGGAACGCTTCGGAAGAACCCCAACGCGTGGTGCTGCGGGCGGCCGGCGACGGCGGTGACGTCCTGAACGGCTTGGATCTCGACGCCCGCGAGCAACGCACCCTCAGCGCGGGCGACCTGTTCCCCGGCAGTGACCGCTACAGCCTGCACCTGCACGCCTACACGGTCGACGTGCATCTTTCCGCCCAAACCGCCAACGTGGCGGGCCCCTCGGCCGGCGCGGTCGGGGCCGTCAACGGCAGCAGCTTCAGCGCCATGACCAACAAAATCGCGTTCACCGGATTGGCGGGCACGGCGGTCGCGGTGGTGACGGTGGCCAATGCGACGGACGACGCCCAAACGCCGGTCAGCCTGGAACTGCGCGGGCCCGACGGCCGCATGGTCGGCGAACGGACGGTGACGCTCACCGGTGCGCGCCCCCATCCGGTGGTCATTCCGGCGACCTTCCCCGAGGCGATGGGCATGGACACGCTCTCGCTGATCGCGCGGGCTCCCGAGTACGCCCGGATCTGCGGCAGCCATTTCCGCTTCGAAGGTTGGGCCGAGCTGGCCATGACCACGGCACAGCCCTACTTCAGTTCCCCCTGGCTCTACGTGGCGCCGTTGGGGGCCGATCGCGCCGGCAGCGAGATCCACCTGTTCAATGCCGAGAACCGCAATGCGGCCTTCGAAATCACGGCCTTCTCGACCCAGGGTGGCGAGCCTCGGGTCATGGAGCGAGCGGTGGTCGCCAAGGGCTCCACCGTGATTCGGCCCGACGTCGACTTCCCCATGGAAGGGCCCATCACGCTGGTGGTGCAGGGTGGCGGCGCCTGTTTCGGATCGCTTCTGGTCCGCGACGCACGTGGCTCCGGCGGCCACTCACCGGCCATGTTGGCCCTGCCCAACGGCTTCGATACCGGCCCCTTCGCCCAATTCATCGACTTGGGTGAGGCCGAGAACACGGTGCTCCATTTTGCGCCCCTGTACCCGGAAAACCCGTTCGAGCTGACTTTGGAGTTGTTTGCGGCCGACGGCAGCAGCTTGGAAGTCAAGACCCTGCCCATGGAGGGTAACGGTGCCGGAGAATGGAAACTCTCCGAACTCTTCGAGACCGAAGATCTCACCGGTGCCATCCTCCTGCTCGATACCCCGGACACTCGGTTCTCGACCTACTTGCGCAAGTACGGCGAAAACGGACGTTCCTCGTTGCGCGGTCCTCAGTTCCCCTGATCGCCTGTGATCCCAAATTCGAACCGGCGGGGCGGCCTACGGCGTGCCCCGCCTTTCTTGTACAGCGAGCCTATTTCGCAGAAATCAAGCTGTGTTGGGTGCGCCACGGGCCCGGGAGCTGGTGGAGGGCTCGGGGGAGTGCTCGGTGACAGGTACGCACAACACCTTTCGATCGAGTCATTTATGGGGGACTGTCCCCACCTCCCCCAAATCCAAACCGGCGGGGCGGCCTACGGCGTGCCCCGCCTTTCCTTGTACAGCGAGCCTATTTCGCAGAAATCAAGCTGTGTTGGGTGCGCCACGGGCCCGGGGGCTGGTGGGGGGCTCGGGGGGGTGCTCGGTGACAGGTACACACAACACCTTTCGATCGAGTTATTTATGGGGGACTGTCCCCGCCTCCCCTGGCTACTCGGGCATGGGAAGATCGGGAAACGGGTTCTGGAGCTGTGCCCAGGCCCTGCTGTCAGCGGAGGCGAGGTGGTCGTCGAGCAGGCACGCATTGAGGCGGGCGCGCAAGACCGCTTCGTCCACCTTCTGGCCGATAAAGACGATTTGCTGGGGCGCTCGGGGACAGGTACGCACAACACCTTTCGATCGAGTTATTTATGGGGGACTGTCCCCGCCTCCCCTGGCTACTCGGGCATGGGAAGATCGGGAAACGGGTTCTGGAGCTGTGCCCAGGCCCTGCTGTCAGCGGAGGCGAGGTGGTCGTCGAGCAGGCACGCATTGAGGCGGGCGCGCAAGACCGCTTCGTCCACCTTCTGGCCGATAAAGACGATTTGCTGGACGCGATCCCCAAAGCGCGGATGCCAGCCCGGTTGCTCGTCCGGGCGCTGCCCCTTCGGGTGCGGCCAGTGCTCGCGGGGCATGGCCGCCCACCACATCCCGGCGGGATTCACTTTTCTGACGCCGCCGGCTTGAGCGAACTCGTAGGCAATCCGGTGGTCGGCGGCGACCCAGAAGAACCCCTTGGAGCGCAGCACACCGTGCCAGTTTTCACGATCGTGGAGGAATCCCCAAAGCTTATCGGCGTCGAAGGGGTGCGCCGTCTGATAGGTGAAGCTCGAAATCCCATAGGCCTCGGTTTCGGGCGTGTGCTCGCCTTGCATCTCTCGAATCCAACCGGCGGAACTCTCCGCCTTCTCGTAGTCGAACAGGCCCGTATCGAGCACGTACTCGAGCGGGACCTGTCCTAGGGTTGACTTCAGGATCTTCGCGCCAGGATTGAGCGCTTTGACGATGGCCTCGACCTCGAGTGCCTGATCGCCGTTTACGAGATCGAGCTTGTTGAGCACGATGACGTCGGCGAACTCGATCTGGTCGATAAGCAGGTCGGTCACCGTACGGTGGTCTTCTTCGCCTAGCGACTCGCCCCGGTCTTTCAACCTCTCGGCGGCGTTGTAGTCCCGCAGAAAGCTGGCCGTATCCACGACCGTGACCATGGTGTCCAGGCGCGAAACCTGGCTGAGACTCACCCCATTCTCGTCTTCGAAGGTAAAGGTTTGCGCAACCGGAATCGGCTCGGAAATCCCGGTGGACTCGATGAGCAGATAGTCGAAGCGCCCCTCCTGCGCGAGTCGTGAAACTTCGGCGAGCAGGTCGTCTCGCAGCGTGCAGCAGATGCAACCATTGGACATCTCGACCAGCTTCTCCTCGGTTCGGCTGAGCTGGGCGCCACCGCGTTCGACCAGGGCGGCGTCGATGTTGACCTCGCTCATATCATTCACGATGACCGCGACGCGGCGCCCCTCCCGATTGTTGAGCACCTGGTTGAGCAGCGTGGTCTTTCCCGCCCCGAGGAAACCCGACAAAACGGTAACGGGAAGGCGTGGATGATTGTTGGCAACGGCGTTAGGGTTCGCGTTCATGTTCGTCCTCGTCTGTTTCATTCTCAGCTTCGTTCCAGGATGCACGGATCCAGCGGCGGTACCGTCGATACGGCCTCAGCCGATGACGTAGAAACTCCGCGGCCGCGTGCACAAGCAGGATGCACTTGCAAGCCAATTGCAAAAACCATATATGCAAGTGGATTGCATATGCAAGTGGTTTCTTCTAAACTTCACGAGTAGACTTCTTTCCGAGTGGAGATCCGTCATGAGTCTCACCAAGGACGAGGCACGAAAGCTATTGCACGAGAGCGCCCTAAGGGTCACCGCCCCTCGACTGGCGGTGCTCCGCGTGCTCGCGGAAGCCCAGAACCCGCTTTCGCACACCGAGATGCTCGAACGCCTTGGCGAGACGGATTGGGACCCGACGACGATCTATCGCAACCTCATAAAACTCCGTGACGCCGGTGTCGCCACGGTGGTCAGCCGCGTCGAAGGCATTGATCGCTACGCGCTCGCCGGCGCGGGAGAGGACGGCCATCGTCACCCGCACTTCGTCTGCGAGGACTGTGGCCGCGTCGCTTGCCTGCCTGCGGAGCTCGCGGCACCGATGTCGATGGACGGTCCCTGGGCGACATCGATCCAAAAAGCGACGATCCAACTCCGAGGAGCGTGCCCCGACTGCCTCGAGCGCGCTTGCGAAGCTCCTCGATGAGCTAGAACAAATCGAGCAAATCGGCAAATCGGGGACAGGCACCCACAAGATCTTCAGATCAACGCGTTTATGAGTGACTGTCCCCACGGTTCTCTTCCTCGAAATCAAGTTGAGCGCACGCTCCGTTTTTGCGGCATTCTCTTGAAACGAATCCGCATGGAGTTCCCCAATGCCGAGAGATTCGCCGCGCCCAGTAGGTACATCCGCCGGATGTACTTGTCGAAGCGACCCAACTGAGGTGTTCCCGCATGCTATGAGTGTGCCTGGAGACAGGCACCCACAAAACCTCCCCTGGAAACAGGCACCCACAAGATCTTCAGATCAATGCATTTATGGGTGACTGTCCCCACCGGTCCTCGTTTTCGAATGGATCTTGGTTGGAGATTTCTCTGCGCGTTTCGGCGAACTGGAATACGCACTTGTGCCGGCCATCCTTACCCGGCCTCGCCATCCACGTTTCACAAGGAGCACACCTTGATCCTGCGTTTCTCACACGACGGCCTCCGTCTTTTCCCCCGTTCCCGCGGGTGGTCCCGCATCCTCCAACTCCTGACGCTCGCCATGATGGCCCTGGTCGCCCTGCCGGCTGCCGCCCAGCAGAAAGAGGGCTTTTTTCGCGACGTCCTCATCAACTCCGGCTATGGCCTGGGGTCCGGCAGTCCCCGTGACATCGCGGTGGCCGAGGGATACTCGGTACAATCGATGGCAACCCCGTTTCAGCACCAGATTCCCGAGCAAAACGCCTTTTTGGGCGGCTCCAGCATCGACACCAACGGCGGCCTGCTGTATCCCGACGGCTCGCCTCGATTCGCCCTGGCCTACAGCACCGGCGGCGATGCCCATGTATTCTGGACCAACTCCTCGGGGCACAATCATTGGGACACCTTCTACTGGAACGGCGGCAGCTACGGCGGGTCCTGTGCCGGCGCGTTCCTCACGGACAGTGGCTACATGAACATCTTCTCGGGTGACGTGTTGCCGACCGCCGCTTTGGGAAGCCATGTACCCGAGGATCACACGCTTCCTTCCGATTCGCCACTCCTGCAGTACGATCAGTTCGACGGTTTGACCAGCTTCTCCGGAATTGATCACCAGGGCGGCGCCTACATCCGCAATCCCGGCGATGGCGGCGTGCCGAGCGATGCCGAAGTCCTGCTCCGCTACGCCTCGCCCGGCTTTCCGGGTTATCAGCTCCCCAGCGTCTGGGCCCATCAGGACACCATCGGCGGAGCTCCCTCCAGCGGGCGGCAGGTCGTGACCGGCAGCCACCCCGAGTGGACGACTTCCGGTGAGATGGGTCACCGCATCGCAGCGGCCATGATCCACTACGCGATCGACGGCAACCTCACGCCAACCGTCAAGCACCAACTGCAAAACAACCAAACCCTCAGCATCGTGCAGGACACCAATCCCCACCGCCCGGAGCCGGTGCACAACCGATTCACTAAAATCGGCGACAAGCAGTACCACCATTTCAAGGTCGAGGTCCCCGCCAACCACGGTGGCTTCCTCACCATCGATCTCGATGAACGCCTGGACGTCAACGACAACCATGCCTACCACCTGAACCTCTACGCCCGGCAAGGGAACGATCTGGCGTTCGACAGCAACACCCAGCACAAGAACGTGATCGCCACCGGCAGCAAGAGCCTGTGTATTCCACTCCCCGAGGGCGCCTCCACCTGGCATGTCAGCGTCGAATGCGCCACGACCGTCGAACCCCTTCCGGGTGGCCGCGGCTACAGCGGCCCGACCCACGTACTCAACGGCGTCGGCTACGACATTCGCGCATCCTGGAACGGCACGACGCAAAGCCTAAGCCTCGTCCAACCGGACGGCGACATTTTCGAGTCCGGTCAAACGGTGCCAATCTCCTGGGATCACCAAGGCCTCGACACGGCCCTGGTCGCCCTTTCGCTGACCTATCCCAGTGGCGCCGAAATCCTGCTCGCCGAGGGCATCCCCGCCGCCAACCAGTCCTTTTCCTGGGACATTCCCGCCAACGCGGCTCAAGGCGTCTACACCGTCGAGATCACCACCCGGATCTGCGGCCAAACCGTTTCCGATCAGGCCTGGTTAACCGTCGAGGACGATCTCCCGGCAGAGGGCTATCTGGACCTGACCGACGCCACCAACATCTGCTACGGCGATGGGCTCGAGTTTCGCGTCGACTGGGAAACCAATCTGGAAGCGGGCACCATCCTCTTGGAAACCTACATCAACGGGCACCTGCACACATCCGATCTGGTGCCCAACACCGGCAGCTACCAACGCAGCTTCTACTACCGGTTCATCGTCACCTCGGCCGAGGTTCGCATCGGCAGCGCCAGTGTGGGCGATTCGTTCGCCGTCGACCACACGCCTGGCTCCTGTAAGTCCAGCCTCGGTCGCTGAGGAATAACGACGCCACGTCGGGCAACTTTAGGGACAGGCACCCACAAAACCCTTTGATCGAAGCATTTATGGGTGACTGTCCCCACCAAAGTGGATTTCGCGACAAACGGAAGACTGACGGGAACCTGTCCCGAATCGATCGTCAATATGGATGGGAACCCGCCCCGGGTCGCGCTGAAGGTGCGACCGGACGTCACTTTGGACCACCATTGATTTAGAACGCGGGCCACTGGCCCGCCACCAGCGGGCACCCCGGAGGGGTGACACAGTACAGCGAAGGGTGAGGTGCCGTTGAGGCACCGTAACCCTGGTCGTTGGGAGTCCCCGGTCCCCAGCCCTGTAGGGGCGGCTCCGCGAAGCGTCATCGGGAGTGACGCCCTGTCGGGAAGAGGAGGCTCCGGTCAGGACCAACGGAGGTGGTGTGAACGCCGGTGGGGCTTCGTAGCCCCGCTCCTTCAGAGCTCGATGGGGGAACTCCAGGCAACCAGGGTTACGCCGCCGTCCCGGCGTCTCACCCTTCGCTGTATTGTGTCGTCCCTTCAGGACGCCTGCTGGTGGCGCGCCTTCGGCACGCGTTTTAAATAAGTTGTGGACCAAACATGGGGTTGCTGCGCCCGCGGCCATCCCTCCAGGATTGGCCGCGAACGGCACGCATCCGGGCAGGGGTCCAGGTTCGGGAGCACGGTGGGCCAGACATGGGTCGCTGCGCCCGCGGCCATCCATACAGAATTGGCCGCGAACGGCACGCATCCAGGCAGGGGTCAAGGTTCGGGTGTTCAATGGATCCTGGATTTCGCGACAAACGGAAGACTGACGGGAACCTATCCCGAATCGATCGTCAATATGGATGGGTACCCGCCCCGGGTCGCGCTGAAGGTGCGACCGGACGTCACTTTGGACCACCATTGATTTAGAACGCGGGCCTCTGGCCCGCCACCAGCGGGCACCCCGGAGGGGTGACACAGTACAGCGAAGGGTGAGGTGCCGTTGAGGCACCGTAACCCTGGTTGTTGGGAGTCCCCGGTCTCCAGCCCTGTAGGGGCGGCTCCGCGAAGCGTCATCGGGGGTGACGCCCTGTCGGGAAGAGGGGGCTCCGGTCAGGACCAACGGAGGTGGTGTGAACGCCGATGGGGCTTCGTAGCCCCGCTCCTTCAGAGCTCGATGGGGGAACTCCAGACAACCAGGGTTACGCCGCCGTCCCGGCGTCTCACCCTTCGCTGTATTGTGTCGTCCCTTCAGGACGCCTGCTGGTGGCGCGCCTTCGGCACGCGTTTTAAATAAGTTGTGGACCAAACATGGGGTCGCTGCGCCCGCGGCCATCCTCCAGGATTGGCCGCGAACGGCGCGCATCCAGGCAGGGTCCCCAATCCGGGTGTCACACGGATGCTGGCGCGATCCCGCGATGGGCGCGCACATTTTTCCTATAAAACATGTCCGTGTTGGGTGTAAAATGTCGTGTAATAGACGTCTTGATTGAGGCTGTGTGTGTTTGTGAGACGTCTTGTTTGCCAACCCAACGGAATCCGCCGCACCCCCGCCTGTCTCATCTCCCCATCGACCGCAGATCACCTGGCGCTCCCTTTTTTGAGTGACGATCCGACGAACAGGCCGTCGTGCCAACCGCGAGATCACCGAGTCCGGAACCCAACGGAAACCCGCCTCTTCGAAACGAGCAGTGAGTGCCACGATGACCGAACGACCCGCCGACCCCGGTAGGCCGGACCCCGGTAGGCCGGACCCCGGATGGCCGGACCCCGATGGGTTGGGCTCCGAACCGCGTCCCGAACATGACACCCTTCGGCTCCTTCACTTCGTGCAGGCCCGGGATCCCGAGGCGCTGGCCCAATGGATGACGGCCTTCGGCGCGGTGAACGCCAGCGCGGCGAACGCCAGCCGCGCCGAGGCGCCGGTTCCGGAAGACGCCCGACCCCAGGATGCGAAACCGGAAGGGCGGCTCGAAGAAGCACCTCCCGTCGATGGGTTTCACAGCCAGGCGGCGTTGGGGCCCGGGGCGGTGTGCGGTCCCTTCCGCATCGAACGGAAGTTGGGTCGCGGCGGCATGGGCAACGTCTACCTGGCCACGCGCGCCGACGACCTCGATCTCCAGGTCGCGCTCAAGACCCTCCACTCATGGAACCCCAAGATGATGTCGCTCTTCCGCAAGGAGTGCAAAATCCTCTCGGGCCTGCGCCACGTCAACATCGCCCACCTGATCGACGCCGGCACCTTGCCCTCCGGTCAGCCCTGGCTGGCGATGGAGTACGTGGCCGGTCAAACGCTCGACGCCTACCTGGCACGCCACGACCTCGACCTCGGGGATCGCCTGCGCCTCTTCCTGAAGATCTGCGACGCGTTGAGTCACGCCCACCAACAGATGGTGATCCACCGCGATCTCAAGCCGCGCAACATCATGGTCGGCCCCGACGGCGAACCCAAGCTGCTCGATTTCGGCATCGCGGCCGTGCTCAACCCCGACACGGGCGAGCAGCGAACCGTCACCGCGCTCTCCACCCCGATGATGACCCCCGAATACGCCTCCCCCGAGCAGGTTAACGGCCAGCGGCTGAGTGCCACGGCGGACGTCTACAGCCTGGGCATCCTGTTCTACGAAATGCTGACGGGCCAACGGCCCTACCGCCTCAATCCCCGCAACTTGGCGCGTGTGATGCGGGCGGTCAACGAGGCTCCCATCACCAAACCCAGCCGGATGCGCGGCGCGGACGGCGAGACCACGGGCCGGTTCACGCGTCAACTGCGGGGCGACCTGGACACCATCGCGCTCAAGGCCTTGGAGCGGGACCCCAAGCGCCGTTACGCCAGCGTGGAGGCCTTCGCCGCCGACGTGCGCGCCTACCTGCGGGGGCTTCCGATCGAGGCCCGCCCCGCCACCACCCTCTACCGCTTCCGCAAATTCGTCCTGCGCAACCCGTGGCCGTTGTCGCTGATCACGGGCGTCGTGTCGTTCCTCGTCCTGTTCTCGGCCTACGCCGCACACCAGCAATCGGTCATTTCGCGGGAGAAGCGCACGGCCGAGCACGTCACCGACTTCCTGGTCTCCATGTTCGAGCAGACCGACCCCAACCTTTCCAAGAACCGTGAAGTGAGCGCGTTCGAGGTCATGGAGAACGGCCGCCGCCAGCTCGAAACGGGCCTGCTGGACCAGCCGGAAGTCGAGGTCCGCCTGAAGACGACGATGGGCAAGGTGTACAACGCCCTGGGCCACCACGAGCAGGCCCAGGAGCTGTTCGAAGGCGCGGTGACGAAGGGCGATCCGAGCGGGAAGGAAGCGTTCCTCACCGAGCTGGAACTGATTCGCACGCTTCAGCTCCGCGGAAAGTACGATGCGGCCCAGGCCCACCTGGACGCGCTGGCTGGGAGCACAGGAGTGACGGCGGAGGAGGGGGATCAATCCCGGCTGGCCCATGCCCAGGGGCGACAGTGGTTCCTCAAGGGCAACTACGTCAAGGCGACCGCCGCGTTCGAAGAAGCCGAAGCGGGACTCCCCAGCCGATCGATGGAGGAACGGTTCGTATACCTCCAAGAGCGAGCGGAGCTGGAGTCCGGTTTGGGGAACTACGACAATGCCGTAGCCGAGCTGGAAAGCCTCCTGGCACTGCAACAAGAACGCTATGGTACCCATCATCTGGAAATAGCCAAGACATACCAGAACTTGGGTCTTCAATATATCGAAAAGGGAGATTACGAAAATGCCGAATTAAATCTCGATCTTGCAGAAGCGAATGCGAGTCAATTAGTCGATAAATATCATCCAATTCTGTTAAAAATGAAAATGAACCGAGCGATGTTGCTCAGAGATAAAGGTGAATTTTATGCTGCGGGACGGCTGTTGCAAGAAGCTCTATTAATCGCTCGAGAAGAAAATGGCCGCAAACATCTGCTGGTCGGTGAGTGCAAGATGTTGTTATCTGGTATACTGCTTCATTTGGGAAGTGGCCAAACTGCTGAAGAACTGGCAAGAGAAGCCCTATCTACGTTTCAAGACATATATGGTGATTTTCATCCTAGGGTCTCTGAAGGATTAGCAGATTTAGCGAGACTATTAAGACGAAACGGACATTTTTATGAGGCTAAATCTATTATAATGAAAGCTATGGAGATTGATAAGGTAATATTTGAGAGAGGCCACCCTCACACCACTCATCGACTTGATTCTCTTGCAAGAATTCATATAGCGACGAGAGATTACGAAAAAGCATTGCCGCTCTTGAAAAACGCGATAGAAATTCAGCGCAATGCTTTTGGCAAATATCATCCGCATATAATTATACGGTTTAACAATTTAGCGACGTGTTATAGCAAAATTTATAAATTTAGTGAAGCTGGGGTGGCTTTTGATGAGGCCCTTGGAGTCATAGATGAATTGTCATTGGAAAACCATCCTCACTCCGTAGTTGTTTACAATAATATATCTCATTCAAATTTTAAAAATGGATTCTATAAAATGGCCGAGAAGGAATTCCGTAGAACTTTAACTCTTAGAATGGGGATTTTCCATCAAAACCACGTAGATATTGGTAAATCTTTGAGGAATTTAGGGAGGGCGTTGCATGCCCAAGGAAAGTACCTCGAAGCCGATGAGTCATTGCAGCACGCTCTTTCTCTGTTTTTAAAGACATTGGGTGAAAATCACTTGTTAGTTATGAGCTGCAACAAATTCATAGGAGATTATTACATCTCAGTCGGAAAGCTCGAAGAAGCAACCCAACACTACCGCACCTCGATGCAGCTCGCCACCGAACTACTACCCCAAGACCACGACGACCGTTTATTCATCCAATCAGCTCTCGCAGGCTCGCTCCTCAAACTCGGTCAACTGGATGAGGCACGAACCCTCCTCGATCAGGCCAAAAACCAGGCGCAATCTACCCAGGATCGACTCCTGCTCCCGGAGATCGGCCACCAGCGAGCCCGCCTCCTCCGACTGGAAGGGCTTCCCCAACACGCCGAAACCCTGCTTCGCGAGGTGCTCGCCAAACGTCGCGAGGTGCTTCGTCCCAAACATCCCTTGATCGCCGATGCGCTGATCGATCTCGCCGATGTCCTGGCCGATCTGGGCTGCGACGAAGAGGCGCTGCCACTGATCGAAGAGACCGCCGCGATCTACGCCGACTGCCTGCCGCCGGAGCACGAGTTCCATCGTGTCGCGGACTCCATCAAAGGGCAGATCCTCCGAGACCTTGGCGATTCCCAAAAAGCCAGAGCCCTGCTCGGTGATGCCTACCGCGCCATTGCCGACCGCCTAGGCGAAGACCACTACCTCACCCACGAGGCGGCGAACCGGTTGACGCAAGGCCGCAAGGATTGACGAACGAGCCAGTCGTAAGCGAATTACACGAACCAAAGGATTTCCACGGAATGATCCTCGAAGTGCCACCGGTCGCTCAAAAAATCGGGAACACGGGATCCGAGGATGATTTAAAAATTCGTGTCAATCTGTGTGATCCGTGGACAGATTTTTGAGGCCAAAGAGGAGCCAAGAGCGACACTCCGAGGGGACAGGCACGCATAATACTTTTCAATCAAGATACTTATAGATGACTATCCCTCTCAAAAAGTCGGCCCGGCGGGCCAACCTACTGCAAGGACGCCTCTTCCACAAATGCGGGAACTCCCGAGCGATTCGCTGCGATTCGTTTCCGACCCGGGAACCCTGTGGTCGCCCAACCAACCCCTCCTCCCCAATCTCTACGATCTCCTTGTTCCAAAGCCCCTTGGAGTGCCGGAATGCGGTTTCCGGCAATGCGCGAGAGACAGACACCCTCCGAGCGGATTCATTACAACCGGAAAGCGACACTCCGGGGGGACAGGCACGCATAATACTTTTCAATCAAGATACTTATAGATGACTATCCCTCTCAAAAAGTCGGCCCGGCGGGCCAACCTACTGCAAGGACGCCTCTTCCACAAATGCGGGAACTCCCGAGCGATTCGCTGCGATTCGTTTCCGACCCGGGAACCCTGTGGTCGCCCAACCAACCCCTCCTCCCCAATCTCTGCGATCTCCTTGTTCCAAAGCCCCTTGGAGTGGCGGAATGCGGTTTCCGGTAATGCCCGAGAGACAGACACCCTCCGAGCGGATTCATTACAACCGGGAATCCTGAATCGCCTTGACCGTCATGAAGAAGTTGTGGCGGAGCAGATGGTACACGTCACCGGGCCCGATCTTGTTCTTGGTCCTTTTCCAATTCTCGAATTGTCGCAGTTCCTCCGGCGCCAACTCATGGTCGCCCATCAGGAACTTGATCTCGCCGATGACGATCAGGGATATGTGGTACACGTCATCGGGGGTGATTCGATCCATCTGGGTGTAGTCTTCGAAGACGATGGGATCGTAATTCCGTTCCTTTCGATAGTGTTTCCCGATTTGGTGGTACAGGGTGCTCTGGAACGCGAAGATGTGGCGAGGCTTGACGTCGGGCGCGCCCTTGGCGCGGAAGACGAAGGCTTCCGGCGTTCCCCGCTTGCCCGTCACGAACTGGCGCAGAATGGGGTAGACCTCCCGAAAATTGAGCGCGAAGACCCGCTCGGGCGTGCCCCAGTTTACGGTGACGCCGCGCTTCGCCGCGAGCTGACGAAAACGCGCCGAAAGGTGCTGCAATCGATGGAACACATCGCTGGGAACCTTGGCCGACCGCGGACCCGCATCGGTGCGGTAAAAGCCCTTGGCCTGCATGGCGTCACGCAGGTGCCCCAGCAGCTCGAAAACGTCGTCGGGAGAGATGGACCTGGCCTCCTTGGCGTTGGCGGCATCGAGAACGGAGGCCTCGATGGAACCTGGAAACAGGGTCTCGAATTCGGACAAGGTACCCATCGCCTTTTGGAACACATTGCGGGGCTTGATGTTATGGGTCAAGTAGTCGATCGATTTGGGTTGGGGCAACTGGTATGCCTGCGCTACGGAGCTCTTCAGCGACTGGGCCAAGTAATACACGTCCGTCGGCGTGGCGGCCACCACCGGAACCGACATCGCCAAGGCACTCGCGAGCAACATCCATCTCGAATAAGGGCGCATGGAAGACTCCTTCGGCTGACGTCTATCGGGTCGGCCGGTAGTTCCAGGTCAGCAGGCCTTGCACGAACCAGAAATCGGCATCGGTGTCGCGGCCGCGCACACTTAGATAATCGCCGGCCAGGAAGCGGCTGTACCCCAGGGCCACCGTAAGCTTTTTCGGCAGAATGGGGAAAGAAAGGGTGAAATCCACCTCGTCACCGGCGTGATCCTCGTTGGCCTCGGGCCCCACGACCGGTGTGTAAAGCGGTGCCAAACCCGCGCTGTACCAGGCATCCTGGTCGGATTCCACCAGACTGAAACGATGCCAGGCCAAACGCCACTGGAGATTCCGCGGGAAGCGACCCTTTAGCGTGACTTCCCAGTTTTCGAGATTCGGTAACCCGAAAAAATCCATATAGCCGTAGTTGGCATGGTTCAGGGGATACAGGTTGTCGAACGTTTCGTGGTCTCCGTCCAGGGCATCGCCATCGCCGGAGGCCTGGATGTAGGCCACACCGATTTGGGAAAGCCCTTTCGTGGCAAAAGCATAGGTTCCGGCCAGCACGAAGGCGTGGGCTTGGTGATCCAACCCGTTGTAATCGCCGAACTGCTGCGATCCTTGAAGGTCCCAGGTCACCGGGCCGAACTTTTTGGTCAACCGTCCACCCAGGTTCCACACCTCGTCGTCGAGTTCGTCCTGTCTCCGATGGAACAGGAACAGCTCGTAGGAGCCTTGGTCGATCGTGGCCTTGTCGGTGAAGTACAGCGCGTAGAATTCGCTGTCGAAGTAGCGGTTGCCCACCCGGGCCCAATCGTTGGGATCGTCTGGGTTCACGGTCACGGGCTGTGACGCGATCACGTCCAGGGACCGCGCCTTGGGATCGCCGATGGTGAACCGAACGCCGTCGAACACCCGCGCCGTATTGGCCCACTCCAACGAGGCCACCAACCGTTTGTCGCCCAGGTTGAACTTCTGCCGTCCCACCTTGAGCCCCAGCCGTTCGCCGATCCGCCAGAACAGGTAGCCCTGGTGAACATCCAACTCGTCCACGAAGAAATTGGGCGTGACCTCTTCTCGCACGGCGGGAACCCCGGGATCGTCCTCGCCATGAACCCTGGCGTCCTGAAGTTCGAGAAAGGCGTAGCTGCCCCCCTCTCCCAACCGAACCTTGCCGGCAAGCCGTAGTCGGGTGAGCCCATAGGATTGGGAACCCTCCAGAAAATTGAAATCCTGTTTGTCCTCGTAACGCAGGCGCAGGTGGATTCCGATTTCGTAAGGCGCCGAATCCGCGGCCAAACAGGGAACCGGCGGCACACTCAACCATGCGAGCGTGACGGCCGACAGGACGATCATTCGCGCCAGGGCGCTTCGTTTCTGAGACATATCCGAACCTCGGTCATTGGGATGAAGGAAAAAACTGGATCGCGATCGATGGATGAAAGGTATTCCGGCACAACGGGTTGGAGCGACACAATTCAGGTCAGTTTGAATTTCTGGACGATTTGGCGCATGTCCACCGCGATCTGGGTCACGCTGGTGAGCTGCTCGTCGATCCGGATCAGGGCCTCTGAATTGGTTTGGACACTTCCGTCGATTTCACGGATGTTGTCCACCAGGTTCTGGTAGGACATCGACACGTGGGACAGCGACTCGGTAATGACCGCCGATCCCGATTTCGCTTCCAGAATGTTCTGGGCGATAAGGTGATTGGATTCGGTCGCCTGCTTGACCGACGTATCCATTTCCTCCGTCATATGGGAAATCTCCTGAAGACTGGAAAAGATGCCCTGGTTGGCCTCGACCGCATTGGCCATCTCCTCCTGAATGCGGGTCACCAGGCCGGCGATGTTGGCCGCCGCGTGGTTGGTCTGATTGGAGAGCGCCTTGACCTCGGTCGCCACCACATTGAAGCCGCGACCCGCCTCTCCTGCACGAGCGGCCTCGATGGCGGCATTCAGGGCCAACAACTTGATCTGCTCGGAAATATCCTGAATGAGGTGGACGACGCGTTCGATATCGGTCGCCGACTTGCCCAGGGAATCGATGGTGTCACTACCTCGCCGCCCCACCTCGTGGGCCCGCCGCGCCAGCATGGAAGCGCGGTCGGCGCGGTCCGAGACCTCCGTCATCAGTTGGGAAACCTGCGAGGCCGAAGACGAGACGGCGGTCATGGTGACATTGAACTCTTCCACGCTGGCCGAAATGTTCGACATCTGGTTCTCGACACTGGCGCTGGCCCTCGTCAGGCCGTCCGACGATTGCCCCAAAACCTGAACGGAGCCGGTCAGCGTTCCTCGGCTTTCCGCCATGTCCTCGAAGGACTGGGCCAGGGTTTCGGAATTCACGTGAATGCTTTGAATGATGTCCTTCAATTGGGTGATGAAGGCGTTGAACCAGTAGCCCATGCGTCCGGGTTCGTCCTTGCGCGACGCGTCCAATCGCACGGTCAGGTCGCCTTGCCCGTGGGCCAGGTCTTCGAAGGCCACCACGCTCTTCTTCAACGGGTCGATGACCGCACGGCCCAGCAGGAAACAACCCACACACACGATGCCAAACGCGAACAGGAGGCTCAGCCCCAATCTCGTGAACGAACCCTGGATCGAATGTCGAATCGCTTCGCCGGCTTCCCGTTTCATTTTGGAACTGGTGCGGTTGATGGTCTCGAAGGCTCGGATGGCCGGTTCGTTGTCCACGATGATCAGAAAATCGATGTCGCGCGGCATCACCCGATTCTCGTGCAGCGCCGACGCCATGACGAAGCCTTCCTGAAACGCCAGGATCACCTGGCGCAGATCCTCGAGCGCGCGGTTCTCGTCCGCGGTGAGGTTGCCCAGTTTCCGATAGTCTTCCAGAACCCCCAGCGCTTGGCTCAAGTTGGCTTCGCAAGCCGTTCGGCTGCGCGCGTCACCGCGCAGGATGTAGTTCTTGAGATGGTGGATGGCACCGCCGAAACCGAGGCTGCGGTCCAACTCCAACAGGTAGACCTCGCGTTGGGCCACGGTTCGATCGTAGCGTTCCCACTCCCTGGCGATCGGCGAGAGACCGACCCACATCAACCAGTACATCACCAGGAAGACGATTCCCACGAAGGTGGCGAACAACGTGAATTTGAGACCGATCGGAATGTCCGCGACACGAAAAATCATGGCAAAACCAATGACCAAGCAAATTTAATTCAAATAACTCTATTTTTGAGAAAGCATGGAAATCTCATCGGTCAGGGTGCTGAATAGTTTAAAACTGAGGCATCGCGGCTCAGCTACGGGAAAATGGCCGGATACCGCCGAAAACAGCCTGTTTCGGGCGGTATCCGTAGGACCGATTCACAGTTGGGGCGTGGCGATTCGGGGCAATTCCAGCAACCGTCCCTCCAGCATGACGCCCTCGATGTTTCGCAGCGCGTCCAGGTCTTCGAGAGGGTTGGCACCCAACAAGAGCAGATCGGCCCGTCGTCCTTCGCGAACCTGGCCAAATTCCTCGCCCTTCCGCAAGGCCCGTGCGGCGTGCCAGGTGGCCGCCATCAAGACGTCTTCGTTGCTGAAGCCCAGCGATTTGAAGTGTTTCATTTCATCCAGCATCGAGGTACCCGGCGCGATGAAGGGTCCGGCGCTGGCACTGACGAGGAACGCCACCTTCTCCTCGTGCAGGATTCGGCACAGGCGCCGATAGTCGGCCACCCGTTTCTCGAAGGCGGCTCGCTTGGCCAGGAAGTCCTCACCGCCCTTGCGCGCCTTCTCCGTGTATTCTTGCTGGTAGGCCGTCCAGTCCGCTTGGACCTGGGGCGGCAAGCCCGTGAGCGGCCTTTGTTTGGCGAAATCTTCCCCGCGCATCATCGGGATGTGGATCAGGTAGAAGTCCAAGGTCGGGCAAAAAAACACTTGGTTCTCCCGCATGCGTCGCGCCAATTTACGAACCCCTTGCTCGCCCTCCTTTTCGAGCAGCGTATCGAGGGTCAGGGGATGCTCGACGGTGCGTTGACCCAGGGCCACGGTTCGGTGAGGACCGACTTCCGGCATGATGTGCCCGGTGACATCGAGGCCGAGCTTTCGCGTCGTTTCCATCAGGGACCGGTATTGTTCGAACTCGATACCCGAAAGCACTTTCAGGAAATCGTACCCGGCACGGGCGTAACGCTCTGCCAGAACGTCGAGATCGGCGGTTGCCGCCTGATCGCGGTGGAACGGCGGAGCCGCCAGCACCAGATGGGGCCCCAAACGCTCGCCGCCGAGTACCTCCGCACGCCACGCCAACTGACGCGGATGCCCGCGCATCGATCGCACGGTGGTCACTCCGGCGGCAAGGCAACGAGCGAAATAGTCGTCGAGGTCCCAACTCTCTGCGCTGCCGTTGGGCAGGTGGGCGTGCATGTCCACCAATCCCGGCATCAACACCTTGCCACTTCCCTCGATGACGCGCGCACCCGTGTTCGTTCGATTCGGGTCGTGCGGCACCATCGCACGAATGCGACCGCCTTCGACGATCACGTCCATGCCCGCATTCAAACCCGTGCCGTCCATGGGAAGGACGTCGACATTTCGAAACAGAACGGGATTCGCGACCACCGTGGGAGAACCCGCCTCCATCGCGCACCACAAACCGATCAACACAAAAAATCCAAACATTACCAATTCTCCCGTTAACATTATTTTTTTCAAATCTCGAACCAGGCCCCGGTGTTGTGGCAAAACACAGAAAACCCCATGGCCTGCCGTCAGGGGCCTTCGGGGACGCGCCCAAGGGTCCCCCGCCCTCCCCCTTTTGCCCGTCTCCTCCGTCCCACGATCGATCTCGAAGCCCGCACGCGGTCGATCCAGAACGCGTCGCACGGCCGAAGCGTTTGCGGCGCACCAGGACGCAGGGTGAAAACGGCTCGCGATCACGGGTTCATCCAAGAGCGACTTCCGCCATGGTAGAAGGACCGATGGGTGCGGTAGGCCAAGGATTTGTGTGCGAATGCCGGCATTTATTTAGGAAATGTCATGGTTTTTTGAAGGGGTCGAGCCGACCGCTCGCCGGCATGGTCCCCAAGCGAAGCCCCGAGCCCCGGGTTGGAAGGGATCGGAACCAACTCGCCAGGTCCCACCAGATCCCCGACGAAACGAAAAGAAGGGAAGCCGCCCGAATTCAAGAACCAACGAAAGAGAGGAAAATACACGATCAGGCGTCAAAGAAAAAGCGAGAAAGGCGCATTTTATTATTCCAATTTAGTGATTTATGTTATCGTTAACATAAATCATTTCCCACATCTCATCAAAAACCATATCCAAAATGTATTATTTCCAGTATTTACACCATATTTTCGAGCAAACATCGCGAGTGATAGCGGTCACATCATTTTTTTCCGCTTTCTTCTTTAATCAACCCACGACGCGTTACCGCGGATTCGCCTTTCTTATCACCTTCATCACCTTCTTCATTCGATTCGGCGATTTTTTCCACTTCCTCGGTTTCGCTCATTGTCCACGTTTCCATTCGGCAGATCCATCTACGTCAAGTCAGGTTCATCGCTCGCGTTTGCCTCGCCTCATCCTCTCGTGGAGGCGGGGGCTCCGATGTCCGGTTTCCTCCCTCGGATCAGGGCTGCCACCGAATTCACTGCGCCCTTCAAAATGCCAACCCCCCACATCTAGATGTCTTGTCGCCTTCACCGGTCTTCGCTCGTGCCCGGTGGGCCGAAGCGGCATTGGTACCGCTTCGTTCGATCGATGATCTAGAGTCATGTTCTACCCGCGTTGTCCGTGTCCCGTCGGACACGGTTCCATCCCCTTACCCCAGGATGGGCCGACCGATTGGGCACGCGAACGGGTTTCGGGATATCCATTTCGCTTCTCGACAAGTTGCTTGCACCCGAAATTCGTTCATCGACAGACATGGCCCCGAGTGGCGAATCGCTCCCCAGGGCGCGCCGTTCAACCCACTTTCGTTTCCATGAAGGAGACGAGCCAGCCGGGTGGTGATTCGGGCCCGATGCCCGACCCCGCCCCAACCACGGACGACAGGAAACCTCCGAACCGACTTGCCCGGTAGCCCCGCGCTCGGCGAGCGAGTATCACCCCTGCCTGCACCGAGGTTTCCCGCGCACGTCCCGCAGCAACCCACCGGCTATAACCTCAAATCCTTCTTCGGGTCCGCCCTGCCCGGGCGGTCGAGGCCGGTGTTTGCCCAAAAACGGCGACGGATACCCACAGGAGCCCCGCAGATCCCACAGGATCTCCTGCCGCGTCGAGCGATTGAGGAACACGAACAAGTCGAAGGATTTGCACAAGTGACTCGTAGTTGAGGAGAGATACGATGACCACCCAGCTTTCCGGTGCCCCATCCCGGGCCTTCCGGAAAAACCAACGGCAACCAGAAGGACCTGGCCAGAGGAGGCAACAAGGTCTGCAAACCGGTGCCACCCCCTTTAAATTTGTTTTGATGACTTGGATGATTTTCGGGTTCTGCACCATGGCCCTGGCCGATTTCGGCATCCGTGCGACCAGTCCCACCAGCGGCGTCATCTTCTTTCAAGATCAGGGCTGGACGGGCTCTTGGAATTACATCTGTTTGGGCGATAACTGTGTATCCGGCTCACTGGTCGACGGTTATTGGGAACGCCCGATTGCCAACCTGGCCAGCGGCAACACCTATCAAATCCAGCTCAAGGTTCAAGACAACGCCAGCGGGCAGTACATCTCGCCCATGGAACCAGTCACGTTCGAATTCGGCGCGACCCCCAACGAGCCGCCTACCGTCACCGTGGTTCCGCCCTCCGGCGCGGTGACTGCGGGCGAATCCTTCACGGTGACCGCAAACGCTTCCGACAGTGACGGTTCGGTTGCCTCGGTCAGGCTGTACGCAACCCCGCCCAACGGTAGCGAAATCGACCTGGGAAGCGACACGGCGGCACCCTACTCCTGGACGATCGACAACGCGCAAGCCGGCACCTACCAGCTCCGCGCGGTCGCCACCGACGACGACGGCGCCACGGGCGAGGACACGGCTTCCGTGACCGTCAACGGGACGGGCAACAATCCCCCCACGGTCAGCATCGACGACATCTCCGGCAGCTTGGAAGTGGGCGGCACCATGACCGTCACGGCCTCCGCCGCCGATTCCGACGGCAAGGTCGCCTCCGCGGAACTGTTCTACACCGAGCCGGGCAGCGGTAAAACGAGTGCCGGCTCGCTGGTCGACACCCCCTTCACCTGGACCCTGTCGAGCCTGGTCGAAGGCGCCTACGCGCTACGCGTGGTGGCCACCGACGACGAAGGCGCCGTCGCCGAAGCACGCGACACCGTCGTCGTGGAAGGACCCGACGTCCCACCCACCGACGATTTCGGCGTGGAAACCCTGAACGCGAACACGGCACGCTACTGGTTCAAGGCCCAACCGGAGTGGCCCACCTCGGGCACCTTCTACAACTGTAAGGACCTGGAAAACGACTGTTACCCGGCCGAACTGAACAACGGTCGCTGGGAACGGGTGCACACCAACCTGACTCGAGGTCAAACCTACACCGCACAACTGAAGGTTCCCGGCATGAGCGCCGACGATTTCCCCCGCTACACCTTCACCTTCGGCGGCACCGGCGGCGACGGCGGCGACGGTGGTGACGGCGGTGATGGCGGCGATGGTGGTGACGGCGGCGATGGCGGCGACGGCGATCCCAATTTCGACCACCTGGATTGGACCTCCAACTCCCAGACCAATCACAATGTCGGTCCCCCGCCGCGCGCCAATCCTCCGGCCGCCCTGCGGACCCCGATCAACGGCGCCGCGCCCACCTCCCACGGTTTCGCGTTCGATCTCGCGGGCGACCAACTGACTTGGCGCTGGGGTCCCCAAATCATCAAGGCCCCGGGCGACGCCAACCTGGAATGCTGGTGTTCCGATGACGACAACGCGACGTTCAAAGGCATCAAGGTCGTGAACGGCCAAGCCACGATTCCATGCTCCGGGGAATACACCTACTTCTTCCGCTTCGAGCACCCCACGCATTCGCTGAACAACAATCCGGCGCACCGCTGGCTCTGGACGGGTCTCTTCACCACCGAGGGCCAACGCGTGGATCCGCACAACTACCCCTCCTTCACGGACGGGTCCGCCAACTGGATGCGTTTCCGCCACCCGGTATCCCATGACGGAACGACCGCGGCCATCCTCGACGCCCAGCACAACAACGACCTGCTGCGCAACCTCGACCGATACACCATCTGGGTCGATGACGAGCCCGGCAACGTGCAGTTGCGCTGGCAGATCGACGGCAGCGTGCTGCGGGTCGAATCCATGCGCAACACGGCAGGCGGCCCCAACGGCCAGCAGTTCTTCGCCCTGACCCAGAATCCCGGGTTCGACGGCGCGTACAGCTACGGCCAGGTCATCGCCTTCGAAGTCACCGCCGTCGCCGGCACCACCGGCGCCCAGACCTACAACGACTTCTCCTACTACACCGTGGGTCTCGGCTGGGGCAACTTCGGCGACCCGCGCCTGAATCCGGCCGGCAAGGCCTCCACCACCATGGTGCTCTCCGATGCCGGTGCCTATTCCGACCTGGAATACAACGCCATCTTCACCCAACCCTTCACCACGATCCACACCGAGGATCAGGTCGACGACTTCATCCTGGGCCACCACCTCTTCCACGGCATCGATCCCAACAAGCAGGGCTCGACCGATTTCGACGAAGTCAAGATCGGCGAATTCTCCTGCGGCGGCTGCCACTTCCGCGACGGCCGCGGTTCGGAACTCGTGGATACGCCCAACGGCCAACGCCTGCCGCCGCCCACGTTCGGCGTCAAGCTCCTGGAGATGATCGAGGGGCGCGAGGCCGGTTTCTCCTGGGACGGCTCGGCACCCACGGTCGCCCAACAGGTGCGTAACGCGCTGGTGAACGACCACAAAGTGGATCCGGACAAATTGCCCGGTCGCGTGCTGGAACTGATGACCACCTACACCGAACTGTTGACCGTACCCGCCCGTGACCCGGGCAGCTACGACCGTCCCGGCGTGGCCGAAGGCGATGTGTTGTTCAACGAAATCGGCTGCGGTGACTGCCACACGCCGGTGCAACGGACCCGCGGCGATGCGCCGACCCACCTGCGCAACCTGACCATCCGTCCCTACACCGACATGAAGACGTGGGACCTGGGCAAGGGCGACTTCCGCACCCCGCCGCTGTGGGGCCTGGGTCACAACATCCGCATGCTCGAGAAGAACGGTCGCGCGTTGTTGTTCCTGCACGACGCCAGTGCCTCCTCCGTCGCCGGAGCGATTCAGCAACACGGCGGCCAGGGCGCGGTGGTTCGCGACAACTTCAACAACCTGAGCGCCACCGAAAAGCAGAACCTGATCAATTTCGTGAGGTCGCTCTGATTCGACGCCCATCCCACGTCGGGGGATCTTCCAACGCGGAGAGACGCCGATTGGATGGGCCCACACCCGAAAACATCGCCCGGATCCCGAGGGGCACCTCTTCCCCGTCGGTCCAGGATCCGGGCACCCACTTCCTCTCGTGCAACATCACCCCTTGAAGCGTTGCATGTCACTCCAAGGCCTGGGCACGGCTCGGGCGACTCCGTGAAGTTCGCCCGAGCCATTTTTTGCCGAAGCCCTTCTTTGCGCCTGACCCAATCCCAGTCTCCTTCATTGCGCGGCAACGGCGTCGCGTGATTTCTCCAGACCTTTGGCCTGGCTCGACGAGTCGCAAGACCCGCGCGAGTCGGGCATTTTTTTGTTTGGTGGAGGGCATGTCTCCGGTGACGCGGGTGACTAACTCGGAGGTGTCGCGCACGACCAGGCTCGGTTCTGGAGCCGAGGAACTTTTTCACCACAGAGTCGTTGCCCAGGCCGGGGCCTGGGTTTCAGGTCAGAAACTAATCGAAGCGAATCGCATAGGTGTGCCCGCATCTACGAAAGGGGCGTCGTGCACGGCCGGTATGGCCCGGTAGGTGCGCCGGCCTTACCGGCCCTGCCATACCGGCCCTGCCATACCGGCCGTGCCATACCGGCCGTGCCCGCCGCACATTTTGAAGCCGGCTGTTTTAATCGCGCCGACCCTCGAAAATAGGTTGGAACTCCTCGCCTGGATTACTTCGACTAGTTCATCCGGCGGGCTTACCGCCCCTGATGCCCCTACCTGGCACGACGAATCTCTCCGCATTCGGGCGCTCCAAACGCAGCTTGTTCCAACAGATATTTTTAGCGTTACCTTCGAGCTTTACAGAGTTTGTTACATAATGAGGTCACGGAGCCCACCGAGAGGGAGCCGAACTCAGCCACCCAATGTTCTCCCAGGACGGCTGCTCGGACCCCAGGACCAGGAAGAGCGCATTCTATCGAATAAAAACCAAAATGCCGTGGCCGCCACCGACCTAAATTCATTGGTTGAACTTCCCTATCCGATCCTTCAGACATAACGCAAAGCCACCACTGGCAGGAGTCCATTCGTGCTCACCAACGCCATTTGCTTGCTTTCCCTTTATCTGATGTGGCAAATCGACCCGCTCAAACAAGACCCCCACGGCGAGCCACCCATCCAAAACGAGCTTTCGTTGGAAGACCTGCTGGAGCTGCGTGTGTCGGTCGCCTCCATCGAAGCGGAAGGCATCCTGGAAACCCCGGCGGTGGTCTCGCGCTACGAGGCCGAAGACATGCGCCGAATCGGTCTCACCACCCTGCGCGAAATGCTGTCCCTGATTCCCGGCCTGGTTCCGATCGACACCGAAATCGGCACCACCTCCCTGATGCTTCGCGGATTGGCCGAGTTCTTCAACCAGAAGATCCTGTTCCTCCTGAACGGGGTTCCCTACTGGCAACCCAGCCACGGAGACAACCCACTGTGGGGGATCCCGCTCGAGGCAGTCAGCCACGTGGAGGTCATTCGGGGGCCGGGTGCCGTGCTGTACGGCACCAACGCCACGGCCGGTGTGGTCAATATCGTGTTGGAAGAGATCGACGGCGGCCGGGCGAGCGCGACCCTGGGTAGCCACGCCCAACGAGAGCTGGGGTTCGCCTACGGCGGGGTGCCGCGCAGCCTGTCACAGACGAGGTACACCGTGGCGGGATCCTGGCGCGACGAAAAGGGCTATGCCGGCTTGTTCGAGAATCGGCCTCCTCCGCCCTTTTTCCCACCTGGATCCCCGTCGCGCGGAACCCTCGAGCGTTTTCACCATGCCAAATCGCTGCTGGCCCGCATGCAGATCGGCCGGACCGACTTCCTCGCCCACGCCTTCACCTCCTCCTCCAGTGGCCTTGCCGGTCCGGCCACGCCGATCAATCGTGCGGAGCTCCAATACGAGGGTTACCTGCTTCACGTCGCGCATCGCTGGTCGCGCACCACGTACGATCTGACGCTTTTCGGCGACTACAACAACTTTTTCCTGAAGATCCCCACCGACAATCTGATCGACGGCCGCTACCACGCCATCCAGGAGTTCTCGAACGACGGGAGAGACAACGCCCGTGGCCGGCTCGGCGCCCAGGTCAACCTGAACCTGAACGACTCGCTCGACTGGTTCAGCGGTATCGACTACGAACACCGGGAATCGGGCGAATACGGCAACACCCCCGCCGATCCGGCCCGGGATCGATTGGTCACCATGACGCCGCAACACCATGACGAACTCGCGCTCTACTCGCAACTGGACTGGAACACGGAACGTTGGCGGTTGGTGGTGGGCGCCCGCGCCACCCATCACGAGCGCATCGGCTGGAGAACCCAGCCGCGCATGGCCCTGATTTACCGGCCGACCACCGTGCACTCGTTCAAACTGCTCTACGGCGAGGGGTTCAACACGCCGAATTTCGTGCAAACCTCGCTCGTCATTCCCAACGTCGTTCTGGGCAACCCCGACCTGGTTCCGGAAACCGTGGCGACCTTCGACCTGGCCTATACCTACGCCACCTCCCATGCGCTCTTCGTGGCCAACATCTACCGATTCGAGGGCAGCGATTTCATCGTGCGTACGCCGCTGCCCGATCGAAGAGAGAGCATGTACCTCAACGCGCGGTCCTTCCACCGTACGGGCGGCGAGCTGGATTTCCAGTTCTCCTACCGAAAGTTCAAGACGATGGCGAGCGCAGCGTACAACGATGCCGGCAACCGCGAACTCGCCGACGACCCGACCGCCCTGTTCTCGCCACGATGGAACGGCTCGCTCGGCGTTCGCTATCGGCTGGGAGAACGCCATCACCTGGGCCTGTCCGCCCGGTACGTGGGCCCACAGGACACCGCATCGGACTACACCCTGGTCCATGCCGCCTACAGTTTCAGCTATCGGGGCTTTCACACGTCTCTCGTGGGCGGCAACCTGCTGGACCAAACGCCGCTGCACGCCGATATCGCCAATCAGGCCCGCGACCGCCTCAGCCCGAACGGCGACCCCTCCCCGTTCGGTCGCATCTCGTTCCGCATCGTGCTCGACGCGTTCGGTCGTTGATGCAGGCCGCGACTCGGCAGGGCAGGGCCGCTCCTTTTGCGGCCGACTCGTCTGCTGTGGTGGGTGTCGTCTCGGGTTTTCGATTTCTTCGAGCTGTCTCGCTTCGATTGGTTGAGCAGGCTGCTCAACCTACAGACATTACACCACTTATGTTCGTTCAGGGACTTCAGAACTGGGCTTTTCGATGATGTTTTGGTCGGATCGAGGCCATGCCTTTACCGGTCAACATTTCAGGTTCAGGTTCAGGTTCGCATCTGCGATTCCATCCAACTTTGGTCGGACATTTTGCGGTGGTGGGTGTCGTCTCGGGTTTTCGATTTCTTCGAGCTGTTTCGCTTCGATTGGTTGAGCAGGCTGCTCAACCTACAGGTATTACACCACTTATGTTCATTCGGGGACTTCAGAACCGGGTTCTTCGATGGTGATTCGGTCCAATCGCGGCCATGCCTTCCCCGGTCAGCGTTTCGGGTTCAGGGTCGTACCTGCGATTCTATCCACCCTTGGTCAGTGAATAAGCTTGGACAAAATCCGGACACGGGAGATTTTTGCGGTTCGTCAGCGGGCCAAATTCCGATGCAAACAAAGTTGTCAAGTTTGTTTTTTGTGACGTAGATCTCATAATACACCTTCAATCTATCCGGTATCGAGGTCTCAATGAAAGGAAAACCACGGTCGAATACACCGCTTCGACGCAAATAACTTTGGCTTCCTCAATGATTTATCGACCGGATGGTGGCACCGGGCGATCCAGGTTCAATGGTCTGTCTGCCTTCATCAGAATGTCATCACTTGGAAAAAACATAGACAACATCTTGACAGAACCAGTCAACCGTCGTAATTTGAGCATCGAGTTCAACGACACAACTTTTCGGCACGCGTGCACCGACCATGGAAACCATCCCTGACGAAGATGGTTTCCCGGCTCTCTTTGACTTGATCTTGGCGAGGCTACACTCTCAATCACTTCGCCCTGTCGTTACAGGGCACCGAAAGGAGCGTACTCATGTGGAAATCGAGCGCTTTCTGTACTGCGCTAGGACTCCTGGCTCTCTCGTTCTCATCACACGTTCGGGCTCAAGACGACATCGTGGATACCGCGGCAGCCGCCGGTGACTTCACCACCCTCTTGCAGGCGGCCGAAGCGGCTGGACTCGTGGATGCCCTGCGGGGTGACGGCCCACTCACGGTCTTCGCACCCACGGACGACGCCTTTGCGGCGCTTCCCGACGGAACGCTGGACGCCTTGCTGGCGGACACCGATGCGTTGGCCAACGTGCTGCTCTACCACGTCGTTTCGGGCCAGGTACTGGCGGCAGACGTGGTGACCCTGGACACGGTGGAAATGCTCAATGGCGACACGGTCACGATTACCGCGAACGACGACGGCGTCAAGATCAACGATGCCAACGTGGTGGCGACCGACATCCTCGCCTCGAACGGCGTCATTCACGTGATTGACGCGGTACTCATTCCGCCCACTCAGACCCAGGACGACATTGTGGATACGGCCGCCGCCGCCGGTGACTTCACCACCCTCCTGCAAGCGGCCGAAGCGGCCGGGCTCGTGGATGCCTTGCGGGGTGACGGCCCGCTCACGGTCTTCGCCCCCACGGACGACGCCTTCGCGGCACTGCCCGCGGGCACGCTGGATGCCCTGCTGGCGGATCCCGAGGCATTGGCCGACATACTGCTCTACCACGTCGTCTCGGGCCAGGTGCTGGCAGCGGACGTGGTGAGCCTGGACACGGTGGAAATGCTCAATGGCGACACGGCCACGATCACCGCGAACGACGACGGTGTCAAAATCAACGACGCCAACGTGGTGGCCACCGACATCTTGGCCTCGAACGGGGTGATCCACGTGATCGATGGGGTACTCATTCCGCCCGAAGATCCCGGTAGCGACCTGCCCGGCACCCAATACCGCGTGACGATCACCAACCTGACGCGCGGCCAGGTCTTCTCCCCCCCGATCGCCGTGGTCCACGCCGACGACATCTCCCTGTTCCAATTGGGCCAGCCCGCTTCCGGCACGCTGCGCACCATGGCCGAAGATGGAAACGCCCAACCGCTCGCCGACGAGCTGGCCCCGCTCGATCTCGTCTACGACGTACAGGTCGCCTCCGATCCGCTGCCTCCAGGCCAGTCCGTCATGATTCGGGTCACTGCGGCCGGTCGCTACAACTACATCAGCGTGGCCGGCATGCTGGTCAGCACCAACGACGCCTTTTTCGCAGCCGAAATTCGGCGCCCGGCCAGCTTCGACAACTACGTCAAGCAGGCCGGCGACCATCGTGCCATGGCGCACGCCCTGGCCTACGATGCGGGAACCGAAGCCAACTCAGAGAGTTGCGACTTCATTCCGGGACCACCCTGTGGCTCTGGCGGCGCTCCCGATCCCGGCGGTGCCGAAGGCTACGTGTACGTGAGCAACGGCATCCACGGCATCGGTGGCCTGGACCGTGCCACCTACGATTGGCGCGGCCCCGTCGCCCTCGTGACAGTGGAACGCATGGACTGAACACCACCCCCACCACCAGGGCCTTCTTCGGAGGGCCCTTTTTTCGTTTCGGCCCCTAGCCTTTGCGGATCTCGAAGCAGTGGTGGATGCGCTTGTTGCGCGCGAAATCCTGCGGAATCGTCTCTCGCGAGATATCCTTCACCGACAAACCCGCACCGCTCAGTTTGTCTTTGTTCAACTTGAACGATTTCAGATTGTTGGAGAAAAACAGCACGCCGCCAGGAGCCAACAGTTCGGCCGCCCGGGTCACCAGGAACACGTGGTCGCGCTGCACGTCCAACACCCGATCCATCTTCTTGGAATTGGAGAAGCTGGGCGGATCCAGGAAAATTACGTCGTAGGAGCCCTTGGCGCTTTGGAGCCAATTCATGCAGTCGGCCCGCAGAAACCTGTGCCGGGCACCGCCCAAACGATTCAAGGCCATGTTGCGCTCGGCCCAGTTGAGGTAGGTGTTGGACATGTCGATCGTCAAGGTCTCCCTGGCCCCGCCGGCGGCGGCATAGACGGTCGCGGTCCCCGTGTAGGCGAACAGGTTCAGGAACCGCTTGCCGTCGCACAATTCGCGAATCCGCGCCCGGATCGGCCGATGATCCAGAAACAGGCCCGTATCGAGGTATTGGTGCAGGTCGACCCAAAAGTGCAGGCCGTTTTCGACGATCTCGATCGGCGGCCCCTTCTCTTCCTGTGCCTGGTACTGGTTGTTCCCCTTCTGGCGCTCGCGTGTCTTGAGAAACACCCGATCGCGCGGGATCCCCACCACCTCGGGCGCCACCAGCACCATTTCCATCCAACGACGCTCGGCCTTGGCGGCCGGGATCTGGGCCGGTGCACGGTATTCCTGGATCAGCAGGTAATCGCCGTAGCGGTCGATGCAGGCGTTGTACTCGGGCAGGTCGGCATCGTAGATTCGGTAGCAACCGACCCCTTCCCGAGCGGCCCATTTGCCGATCTGTTTGAGATTCTTCTTGAGACGGTTCCGGACCATGGCCGCGCCTTCGGAAATCGGAAGACTGCCGCCGTCGTGCAGCGCCAGGCTCTCCTGGCGGCTGGGTCCCTCGTTGTCGGCCCGAATCGCGATCCGCAACATCTGGCAGGGAATGGTGCCGTTGTAGAGCTTGTAGACGCGATGCGCCCGCAGCCCCGTTTGCTTGCCCAGACCGCCGTGGGCCGTGAGCATCGCCGCCGACCATCCCGGAAACCGGGTCTTGAGCACGTGTCCCAACCTCGTGTAGAGCATCACCAATTCCGGCAACTCACCCAGGCGCGCGCCATAGGGCGGATTGGTGACCACCAGGCCGGAGGCGTTGCCGTCGAAGGGTTCGTCCGGCCAGTCGTGCAGATCCCGGCGCTCGACCTCGATGCGGCCGGCCAGACCCGCCCGAGCGATGTTGGCCCGTGCGGCGTACATCGCGTCGCGCGATCGATCGAAGCCGAGGATCGGCGCTTCGAACTTCGCGAGGCCCGCTTCGCGTCGCGCCTCGGCCTCCTCGCGCAATTCGGTCCAAACGCGCGGCTGGAAGCCCAGCCAGGCAGTGGGCACCTTCTGGTCGTGCAGCAACCCCGGCGCGATGTCCGCCGCCATCATGGCACCTTCGATCAAAAAGGTCCCGGACCCGCACAGGGGATCGATCAGGGCCCCGCCCTCCGCGGCGATTTCCGGCCATTGGGCCCGTTGCAAAATGGACGCGGCCAGGTTTTCCTTCAGGGGGGCCAGGCCGCCTTCGGGCCGGTAACCACGCCGGTGCAGGCTACCTCCCAAATCGATGCTCAGCGTGCAACGGTCGCGCTTGATGACCATGTGCAGCCGCACATCGGGGTGCTGTCGATCCACCGAAGGACGCCGATGAAGGCGTGCGCGGAATTGATCGACGACCGCATCCTTCACCCGCTGGGCCGCGAACTGGGCGTGGCCGATGCGCGAGGCACTGACCACCGGCTCGATCGAAAAAGTGTGGGCGAGGTCCATCTGTGCCGTCCAGTTGACGAGCTTGGCACCGGCATAGAGCTGATCGGGATCGCGGGCCTCGAACTCGGTCAACGGCCGCAACAGCCGTCCGCAGAGGCGCGACCACAGCAGGATGCGATAGGCCGTGGGCACATCGGCCAAAAACGAGACGCCGGCCTTGGTCAAACGAACCTCTCGTGCCCCGAAGCCCCGCAACTCCTCGGCAAGTTGCTCCTCGAGCCCCTTGGGCACCAAGGCAAAATAAGCATGCATGCACGATCTCCTTCGCGAATCACTCTACCGGCGGCAGGGGCGGGTTATCCTTGTACTTCGTGACGATGCGGTCATAGGTGCCGTCCTTTTTCAAGGTGTCCAGCGCGTATTGCCAGGATTCGACGACGGCTTGGGGCGTCTTTTTATTGAAGGCGATGTACATCTCGTTGCGGGCGATCGCCACCAACGGTTTGATCGACGTCACATCCAACCCGTTCATCTTGGCGCGAAACATCAATTCCCACTCGCTTCCGGTGGTCAACTCCAACCGGCCGTACACCAATTTGCGGTAATTGTTGAAGCTCAGGGGATGCGGCACCAGGTTGGTGAACTCCAATTGGCGGAGCAACAGCTCGGCCGAGCCACCGGAAAGCACACCGATCGATGACGCACGCCGCATCGCATCGAGATCCGGATATTTTTCGGCGTCTTCCACCCGTCCGAAGACGACGGATTCGAACGAGATCAGCGGACCGACCCACTTGAAATCGTTCTCGCGGGATTTGCGGCGCGTCACCGAGAACAACACGTGACCCGATTTGGTCTTGGTGTTGTGATAGGCACGCTTGAAGGGAACCAACTGAATCGAACACGGCTGGTTCGTCTTTTGGAGAATGGAGCACACGATGTCGGCCGAAATGCCGACCACCCGATCGCCAACCATATAACTGAAGGGCGGAAACTCCTCCGCCATGACGGTCAGGGTGCCGGCCGGTTGTTGGGTGGCGGCGACATCCGAAGGATGGGGACCCGTGACACCGTCTTCCACGACGATGGCGATTTCCGCACGAGGTTGTGGTGGTTCCGCCGCCATACTCCATGGGAGAAGAAAGAGGGCAAAACAGAGACCCATCAAGCCGTAGGTTCGTTGGTGGTTGCACCGGAGCGCTTGGATTGCGACCATTTTTTCGCCAGTTTTTGTCCTTGCTTGAGCTGCTCCACATAATAGGATCTGACTTTTTGCGGCTCGAATGTAAGAAAGGTACCACCCGAGGCAAAATGTTGCAAGAAGACCATGCCCAGGGCGTAAGTCGCGGCACCGGAGGTCACTGGCATGGACACGCCGACCGCCCACAAACCCAGTCCCGGTGCGACTTTGAGTGCCGATGAAACGACGGCGGTACCAACCGCGATCCCGCCCACCGTCCCGGTCAGGGAACCGATGAAGGAGAGCGCGGCCTGATTGCGGTAGTCGATTCGGTAAATCTCGGCGATGCGTTTGAGCATGCGGGTCTGAATCACCCAGACCGCGGCCAGGTCGAGCAGCGGTACGGGCAGAAAACTGATCCCCATGGACGCGAGTACGTGTTTTTGGATGGTCACCTCGGCACGCAGGTCCCGCTCCCGCAGCACGCGTTCGCGATCCTGCCAATCGGATGCCTGGGGCGCGGGTCCCGGCGCCTCGGCGCGAGCCGAAGCGTCGGCGGTCTTCTCCTGCGGCGCGGAACCCGTATCGAGGGGCGTGGCCGCATCGGTTTCGCTTTTCTTCCCTCTCGCCGTCTTGGTCTTGGCACGCTTCGCGGTCGCTTTGGCGGTCTTCGTCGAACGGGTCTTGCCGCGCCCGGTCGCGGACTTTTTGGGGGCGGCCGTAGTGCCGGATTTTCGCTTTGACGCGGTGCGGTCGCGGGGTTCGGTCGCGGCCTCGACCGGTTGCGGTTCGGCCTTGGTCACATCCGAAGCGGCGGGCTCGGGTGATGCCACATCCTGTTTCGCCGCCGTTGAAGGCTGCACCACCGGCGCCTCGACATCGGCCGATTCACCCATCGCGGATTCGTCTTCCGGCATTTCGTAGAGGCGACGTCGCTTGCGACGTACCTTGGGGGCGGGTTTGACGGAAGGGGTTTCCTCTTTGGAAGCAGCCGCTTCGCCACCGGGCGCGCCGGGCCCGGATTCTTGCGGCGTGCTCGGCTTTTCGGCATCCTGGGAACGGGGCTCATCACCGTTGGGAAACATGGCTGTTACCTCAATTCATCTCGATCGGATTTCACGCCAGGGTCAGTGCGGGGAAGGCAGAAAGAGGACGGTCGAGGATTCGGTCGAACAGGCCGCCACCTCAGCGATCGATGCCGAGCAGGTGACGAACCAGCGCATCGTAGTCTTCGCGCGCAGAGCTCTTGCGAGCGTGAGCGAACACCGTTTCGCCGCGCGCCAGGGATTTCGAGAATTCGGTGGTCACCCGGATATGGACCGGTACCGCGTAGTTCGCATAGGGGCCCGCCAGTTTTTCGATGGTCTGGGCCGCCAGTTTTTCACGTCGATCGTAGCGGGAGAACAGGACCTTGACGATCGGATGGGGCAGGCTGTAGGTCTCGCAAATGGCTTCGATCTCTCCCAGGGTCAGGTCGAGTCCCTTGAAGGAGAACGGATCGCCCGCCACGGGAATGACGATGACGTTCGCGGCGCATATCGAACTGATCACGGCGGTGCCCAGCGAGGGCGGGCAGTCGATCAGCACCAGGTCGAACCCCTCGTGCTTCAATTGTTCGCACACGCCGCGAACGGCGCGTTTCTGGTGTTTTGGATTGGTGAGGCTGGCATCCAGCAGGCCGTTTTCCAATGAGGAGGGCAACAACCACAGGTGATCGTCGATCTTTTTCAGGGAGCCCGGAAGCATGTCCGCGGGTTTGGCCCAGATGTCGTAAAAGATGGGTTCGTCTTCTTCCGGCAAGGAGTCGAATGCCATCGAGGCCGAGGCCTGCGAGTCCAAATCGAGCACACAGGTGCGGAACCCGTATTGAGCGGCCCGCGTGGCGATGGTGATGGTGCTGGTGGTCTTGCCCACCCCGCCCTTGAGGTTGATATGCGCCAGAATGCCGAAATCGTAGGAGACGCCGCGTCGCGACAGCTCGGCCCGCACGGCTTCCGGCCTCACCCCGAAACCGCGCCCGCCCATGTCGATCAGGCCGTCGTCGGATATCCGTTTGCGAAGGCGCGCGGCAGGCTCGCCCGTGATCTGGGCCAGTTCGGTAAGCGTCAACACATAACGCGGCAATGAGTTGGTTCTCGCATCCATGGCAACCATCTGGAGGTGTCCGGCACGCATGCCGGCTCACGGAAAAATTGGTGGGGAGATCTGAAGGCATGTTAGCAGGTTCGGATCTGTGGGGAAAGGCTTTGTCCCGGGTCTCGGCAATCGGGTCGGGGGCGCGTTTTTCATCATGGTGTCGCCGCTCGCACCGGTGGGTCTCGGGATTGAGACGAAACAAGACGTGCGGGTACTCCATGTCGGTTCGTTTCAGAACTGCCGCGGACCAGCGTGGTGGGCGGCCAGCTTGGTTTCGGGATGGAAACAACGCCATCTGAGTCGTTTCGAAGAGCCCGCACATGCGTAAGCGACGTAAAGCGTGTAAGTGGAGCAGGGCCGGTATGGCAGCTTGCCTTACCGGCCCTGCTCCACCATTCGAAGCGACTGAGCAAAGATCGAACTCGATCATCGAGAGATCTAGAGGCCCGACTTATTTGCTTCGCTCTTTTACCACTTGTTCTTGCGGAACCTGAGTCGCTTCGACGTGTCGGCCCAGCGGGCATACCGCCCGTGACCAACCTGTAGGATGGATGCGGGCGCAGCGACCCATGTTTGGCGCATTGTGTTCCCGAACCTGAACCCCTGCCTGGATGTGCGCCGTTCGCGGCCAATCCTGAAGGGATGGCCGACCCCATGTTTGGCCCACAACTTATTTAAAACGCGTGCCGAAGGCGCGCCACCAGCAGGCGTCCTGGAGGGACGACACAATACAGCGAAGGGTGAGACGCCGGGACGGCGGCGTAACCCTGGTTCCATGGAGTTCCCCCATCGAGCTCTGAAGGAGCGGGGCTACGAAGCCCCACCGGCGTTCACACCACCTCCGATGACTCTCCGCAGAGCCGACGGGTTGGGATAGACGTCACCCCCGATGACGCTTCGCGGAGCCGCCCCTACAGGGCTGGGGGCCGGGGACTCCCAACAACCAGGGTTACGGTGCCTCAACGGCACCTCACCCTTCGCTGTACTGTGTCACCCCTCCGGGGTGCCCGCTGGTGGCGGGCCGGAGGCCCGCGTTCTAAATCAATGGTGGTCCAAAGTGACGTCCGGTCGCACCTTCAGCGCGACCCGGGGCGGGTTCCCATCCATATTGACGATCGATTCGGGACAGGTTCCCGTCAGCCTTCCGTTTGTCGCGTAAATCCAGGATCCATTGAACACCCGAACCTTGACCCCTGCCTGGATGCACGCCGTTCGCGGCCAAACCTACAGCCGCGCCGACCCTCAAAACATGCGGGAACTCCTCGCATGGATCACTTCGAAATGTTCATCCGGCGGGGTGATTACGTGAAAGAAACCAGGCCCGCAACTCCCGGGTTCCAGACCCGCTTTCCGGTCATGCCGCGGGTCGCCGACGCAAGGCGGCAAGGACTTTCAATTCAGGGCGGTCGTGCTAGAATCGGGTTTATTTTTCGGAACCCCCGCCCTTTTCAATCCAGTGGTCCTCCCCACCGACAGTGGCCCCCCCCACTCAAATTTCCCCCCACAAGGCAGGCTCCTGATGACCGCATATGACATTCGTCCCTTTAAAAAAGTACTCGTGGCCAATCGGTCCGAAATCGCCATTCGCATTTTCCGGGCCTGTACCGAACTCGGAATCCAGACGGTCGCCATCTATGCCGACGAAGACCGCCTCAGTCTGCACCGCTACAAGGCCGACGAGGCCTACCTGATCGGCAAGAGCAAATCCGCGGTGGACGCCTACCTCGACATCGAAGGCATCGTCAATCTCGCCTTGGAGAAGGATGTGGACGCGATCCACCCCGGCTACGGGTTTTTGGCCGAAAACGCCGAACTGGCGCGCGCCTGCAAGCAGGCCGGTATCGTCTTCGTCGGGCCCCCCGCCGAGGTGCTCGAAGCACTGGGCGACAAGGTCAAGGCTCGGGCCATCGCCCAACGCGCCAAGGTCCCCGTGATCCCCGGCACCAAGGACGCCGTCAAGACCGACCAGGATGCGCTGCTGTTCGCCAAGAAGCACGGCTTTCCCCTGATCATCAAAGCCGCCCACGGTGGCGGCGGACGCGGCATGACCATCGTGCAAAACCGCGAGGAACTGCTCGACGCCATCGCCCGCTCGCGTTCGGAAGCCAGCAAGGCATTCGGCTCGCCCAAGGTCTTCATCGAACGCTACCTGGAACGGCCGAAACACATCGAAGTCCAAGTCATGGCGGACGCCTACGGCAACATGGTCCACCTGTTCGAGCGCGACTGCTCGATCCAGCGCCGCCACCAGAAGGTGATCGAGATCGCGCCCTCGCGCAGCATCAAACCGGCCGTCAAGGATCGCCTCTACCGCGACGCCCTGTCCATCTGCCGCGAGGTGGGCTACGTCAACGCCGGCACCGTCGAGTTTCTGGTCGACAAAAACGGCAAACACTACTTCATCGAGGTCAACCCACGCATTCAGGTCGAACACACGATCACGGAGATCATCACCGGCCGCGATATCGTGCAGACCCAGCTTCGCGTGGCCGAGGGTTACTCGCTGGACCACGACACCATTCGCATTCCCGGCCAAGAGAAGGTCAAGAAAAGCGGCTACGCCATTCAGTTGCGCATCACCGCCGAGGATCCCACCCAGAACTTCGCGCCCACCACCGGAAAGCTGACCGCCTTCCGGGCCGGCGAAGGGTTCGGGATTCGCCTGGACGCGGGCAACGGGTTCGAAGGTGCGGTCATCAGCCCGCACTACGATTCGCTGCTGATCAAACTGTGTAGCTGGTCGCTGGATTTCGACCTGGCCGTAACCAAGGCCCTGCGGGCGATTCGCGAGTTCCGCATCCGAGGCGTGCGCACCAACCTGCCGTTTCTGGAGAACGTGGTCGACCACGAGCGCTTCCGCAGCGGCGATCTTGACACGCGCTTCATCGACGATCACCCGGAACTGATGCGCTTCAAGCCGCGCAAGAACCGCGCGAACAAATTGCTGCGCTACTTGGGCGATCTGGCCGTGAACGGCTACGAGGGCATCGCCGCCTGCGACAAGCCGGTCCGGCTGAACAGCCCGCCGATCCCGTCGGTGCCGAAGACGGCACCCGCGGAGACAGCGGCCTACGAAGTCTTTCGAGAGCAAGGGGCTACGGGCTTATCAAAATGGTTACTTGAACAAAAACGATTGCTGATCACCGATACCACCACCCGCGACGCCCACCAGTCGTTGTTCGCCACCCGCCTGCGCAGCTACGACATGTTCGCCGCGGCCCACGCCACCGGGCACCTGTTGCCCGAACTCTTCTCGATGGAGATGTGGGGCGGCGCGACCTTCGACGTGTCGATGCGGTTCCTCAAGGAATGCCCCTGGGAGCGCCTGACCCGTCTGCGCAAGCTGCTGCCCGGCACCCTGTTGCAAATGCTGTTGCGGTCGGGCAACGCCGTCGGCTACACCAACTACCCCGACAACGTGGTCAATCGCTTCATCAAGGTATCGGCGGAGAAGGGCATCGACGTGTTCCGCATCTTCGATTGCCTCAACTGGGTCGAGAGCATGAAGCCCTGTATCGCGGCGGTGGCCGAGACCGGCAAGATCGCCGAAGCCGCGGTCTGCTACACGGGCGACGTGTCCGACACCAAGCGCGAAAAATTCAACCTGGCCTATTACCTTCAAAAAGCCAAGGAGTTGGAGGCTGCCGGCTGCCACATCTTGGCGATCAAGGACATGGCCGGCCTGTTGAAGCCGCGGGCGGCCTACATGCTGGTGGACGCGCTGAAGAACGCGCTCCAGATCCCGGTCCACCTCCACACCCACGACACCAGCGGCAACGGTATCGCCACCTTGCTGGAAGCCACGCGGGCCGGCGTGGACATCGTCGACACCGCCCTCAGCTCGATGTCGGGCACGACCTCGCAACCGTCGATGAACGCGCTGGTCACGGCGCTCTACGGTACGGAACGCGAGACGGGCATTCGCAACGCCTCGATCCAACAACTGGCCGACTACTGGGAAGTCGCCCGCGAAGCCTACGCCCCGTTCGAATGCGGCCTCAAGGCCGGTACCGCGGAGGTCTACCGCCACGAAATCCCCGGCGGTCAGTATTCGAACCTGCGGCCACAGGCCATCGCCCTGGGATTGGGACATCGCTGGAACGACATCAAGGTCATGTACCGCACGGTCAACGACATGCTGGGCGAGGTCATCAAGGTGACGCCCTCGTCCAAGGCGGTCGGCGACATGGCGCTCTTCATGGTGCAGAACGACCTGACTCCCCAGGCCGTGCTGGATCACGGCAAGGAAATGGCCTTCCCCGAATCCTTCGTGAACCTGATGAAGGGCATGATGGGCCAACCGGACGGCGGGTTCCCGGCCAAACTACAGAAAGCGGTCCTCAAGGACGAGCAGCCGATCACCTGTCGGCCAGGCCAACTGCTGGAGGATTTCGACTTCGATGCGGCGGCGCAAACCCTGGAGAAAAAGTTCGGGCGCTCCTTCAAGGAAACCGAACTCGTCAGCTATTCGCTTTACCCGCAGGTATTTACCGAATACATCCAATTTGTGAACGAGTACGGTGACCTCTCGGTACTCGATACGCCGACCTTTTTCTACGGGCTGGACGTGGACCAGGAAAAAGCGATCGCCATCGAAGAGGGCAAGACCCTGATCCTCAAACTGCTGGCACGCAGCGAGCCGCACGAGGACGGGTTCCGCGAGTTGTTCTTCGAACTGAACGGACGGCCGCGCAACGTGATGGTGCTGGACAAGGCCACGGGCATCGAGGTCAAGACCAACGAGAAGGCGGACCCCGACAACCCGAAACACGTGGCCGCACCCATGAGCGGCAAGGTGACGGAACTGCACGTAGCCCAGGGCGAGAAGGTCAGCGAAGGCCAGAAGCTGATGACGACCGAAGCGATGAAGATGCTGAACGTGATCGTCGCGCCGCGCGGCGGCAAGATCAAGCGCCTGCCCGTTGCGGAGGGGATGCAACTCGGTCCGGGCGACCTGGTGGCCGAGATCGGTTGAATCGCATGAGTGGCCGGCACCTGGGCGTTCGCGACGTGGGCGCGCCCAGGTCGCCGGTGCATCAAAAGCGGGTCTTGACGGGGCGTGAACCCGACGCGTGGTCGCCGGGTACGGCAATCGAGTATGTCCACGAATCACGCGAATGAACACGAATCCTCGGGAGCCCTTTGGGAGAGGTTCGGGGACACTCGGGTAAAGCCCTTTGATTTATTACCTTATGACCCGTTTTCCCCCAAGGGTGTCCTTTCGTGTGGGACCCATCGGGACCTGTCCAGTCGTGTCTTCCGTGTGATTCGTGGACAGTGTTTCTTGCTCGAACACATCGCCTCTTCCCGATGCGACCAAAACTGGGCAAGGGTCTTGGGAAGTGTCATAATGGGGCGCGTTTCAACCCGAGGACCTGTTCGGGAACCACCCAAACGGTGCGATGTACGGCGTCGCACCCGCATACTTTGGATTCAAGTCACCGACCCCAGTGGGGTCACGAGAGGAGTTTTCATGCTGCTGGCAATCGATGTGGGTAACACCAATACGGTCATCGGCCTGTTTCGGGGTTCGGATTTGGTGCATTCCTGGCGGCTCACCACCGCGCCCCAGCAAACCGTCGACGAATACGGCATTCTGTTCCGCAACCTGTTCGAACCGGCCGGCTTCCAGGCCAGCGAGGTTTCCCGGGCGATCATTTCCTGCGTCGTCCCCCCCCTACAGGAGACCCTGCGCACCATGTGCGCTTCCTATTTCGACATCACCGCACTGGTCGTCGGTCCCGGCATCAAGACCGGTATCGCCCTGCAGGTGGACCACCCCCAGGAGGTGGGTGCGGATCGCATCGTCAACGCGATCGCGGCCTTCAAACTCTACGGTGGTCCCGCGATCGTGGTGGACTTCGGCACCGCCACCACCTTCGATCCGATCGGCGAGAACGGCGCCTTTCTCGGCGGCGCCATCGCCCCCGGAGTCAACATCTCGGCCGAAGCACTCTACAAAGCGGCGGCCAAACTGCCGCGCGTGGAAATCCAGAAACCCAAACGGGTAATCGGCAAAAACACGGTGGAAAACATTCAATCGGGCCTGTTCTTCGGGTACGTGGGCCTGGTCGACGGCATCCTCTCGGCCATGAAGCAGGAGATGGGCAAGGAACCGGCGGTCGTGGCCACCGGCGGCCTGGGCGAGACCTTCTGCCGCAACTCGAACCACATCCAGCACTACAACGCCAATCTCACGCTGGTCGGGCTCCAACTCCTGGCGGAAAAGAACTTCTGACGCCGGCACTTAGATTCCGCCCCCGCGGCCTCCACGACCTCGGCAGCGAACATCCATCAACCGCGTTTGCACGCATCCATAGGGAGGCCCCGTTCCCCCGACCGCTTTGGAGAAAACCGACATGATCAAGTTCTTTCGCAGTAAAAAGAGTCCCGACAAGGCATCGAACCCCGGCGAATCGCCATCCGACCTGCCCAATACCGATCCCAGGCCCCGCCACTACACCTTCGGGCATTTGGTGATTCCACAAATTTCGATGCGCGACCCGATGACCTTCTTTGCCGCCCTGCGCATGGACACCCGCAATTTTCTCCAATATCTCTGCGACGTGAACGACGACATCACGAAGAAGGAAAAGGACCCCTTTTTCATTGCGCCGGACGACATCGAGGTGCGACCCACCAGCATTCAGCCCTTCCCCTGCGTGCTGCTTAAATTGCCGGAGCCGAAGTTCCCGGTGGAGGTCCATTTCGTGGCGGTCGTGCTGAAAGTGGCGCCTGGCATGGCGAGCGAAGCGCACCTTCAACAGGGTGAGAAACCGCCGATCCGGATTTTCACTTTGGAAAAAGCCCTGCCGGACCAGGCGGAAAGCGAGACTGTCCTGGGCGAGTGGCACGACGAGGCCCACCTGAACCACGGCCCCGGTCCGGCTCCCGTCGCCGATGACTTTCTCCACCGGGTGGCCGCCCTGATGGTTTCCGAGTAGACGCCCTTCGCACCCAATGGCGCGATCGCCATCCGGCGGTGCATCCGAGACTTAACCTTTGTATGGGGTTGAGCTATGCTGACGCCAACGAGCATACGATCATTCATGCAACACGAGGTATTTTCCATCGATGCGTCACACGATCCGACATTTTTTCACCACGAGCCCCAAGGTCAATCAGGGCCCTTCCCGTCACGTTCTCACCCAGATCACCACCTTGCTCTGCTTCGGCCTGTTCGCGATCTCGCTGCCGCTCACCGGCCAGGATCAGGCACCCGATGCGGCCAACGCCGACCAGGGCCGCGTGCAGACCACCACCCTCGCGTACGGCGCCGACCCGAACATCAAGATCGTGTTCAAGGGGCGCGCGGGGAATTTGGAGTTGAACCACAGCGGTGAGGCCGGCACCGGGAAAACCGTGACCGATTACCAAAAGGGTTCCGGATACTCCGATTACGACCGCGAACGACAAACCCTGAAGTGGGAAACGCGCATTCCCTACACCCTCAACCGCCTCTCCAAGCACATCCAGAAAACGGCGCCCTACATGCGCGCCGAGCTGCCCCAAGGCGCGGAGCTCGATTTTCAGTTGCGCATCAACTCCTTGGGTTACGGGTCCCTGAACTTTACCGATCTCAACATCAACCGCTTTCGCTGCAACGTCTCCTACGGCGACGTGGACATCTCGTTCCCCACCGAGAACCGCTCGATCGTGCGCGGCCAGGCCAAATTCCGCATGTTGGCCGGTGACTTGGAACTGAACCAGTTGGGCAACCTGAAAGCGGACAAGATCAAGATCAACGGCGGCGTGGGCGAATTGTTTGTCGATTTCGGTCCGAAAATCTATCTGGAGACCGAGGTCAACCTGGACATGGACATCGGCAACACCGAGCTGATCTTCCCCAAGGGCACCCACGTGCGCATTCGCGGGACCTCGCGGGACTTGAGCCCGTTCGACATGGTAAAGAAAGAGGAATACTGGGAACCGCGGGTGTTCCACCCCTCCAGTCCGGTATTGAACATCAAGGCCAAAGGGCCCCTCGGGGACCTGGTCATCACCTGGAAGTGAGGCTGGGTGCGGCGGTGCGCCACGCCGACGTGCGTGCACCTTCCCGCAAAGCACCTTTTTCCGAGCGCGGTGTCGCGGTAAGATGGGGCCTTTCGCCGGCCGGATCGCACACTCCGGCCCACTCCCCCCTTGGAGCCGCCCCTTGACGTCGAAACCCAAAACGGAACAGGTCGAAACCCGCGAATCGCTGAAGACGGTCATCATCGGCCTCATCCTTTCGGTGGTCCTGCGCCTGATCTACGCCAGTTGCCGCAAACGGTTCGTGAACCCGGAACACCTGACCCGCTACCTCGACGGCGACCAGCCGGCCTTGATCGCCGCCTGGCACAACCGCAACCTGATGGCGGCATTCGCCTATCTGGCCCACCGCCGCAAGGGCCGGCAGATCGTGCCGTTGGCCAGTGCTTCGCGCGACGGGGGCATGGCCACGTGGGCCATGCGCGGCCTGGGCATCCGCTGCGCGCGCGGCTCGTCCAGTCGCGGGGGGTTCGCGGCGCTGAAGACGCTGATGCGCGAACTCAAGGCCGGCAACGACGTGGCCATCACGCCCGATGGCCCGCGCGGTCCCGTCTACAGCATTCAGGGCGGCGTCATTACCGCGGCAAAAATGACCCAGGCACCGATCGTCCCGTTTTCGTGGCAGGCATCCAAACGCAAGGAACTCGGGTCCTGGGACCGCATGATCGTGCCGCGGCCCTTTTCGACCCTGGTGTTCGTCTATGGCGAGCCGCTGGAGGTGCCGCGCAATTGTCCCGCGGTGGAGATCGAGAACTACGCCGAGGAATTGCGGCGTCGCATGTTGGCCCTCAACGATCAGGCCGAAGCGGCGCTGTCGGGTTCGTGACGAGGGGCTGGCCAATCGCCCTGCGGGGATGGTCTCCGTTCCGGGCCAATCCTGGAGGCATGGACCTACCGACCATGCATGTCGGGTGAACCGTCTGGTCGGGATGATTGGCGTCGGGTGAACCGCCATGTTGTTACGATTGACACGGAGGAAACCGCCATGCGGGGATGGTCTCTGTTCCGGGCCAATCCTGGTGGGATGGCCAAACCGAATGTTTGGATGGGCACCGGACGCGGCCAATCCGGGAGGGATGGCAAAACCGAATGTTTGGATGGGCACCGTTCGCGGCCAATCCTGAAGGGATGGCCAACCGAATGTTTGGATGGGCACCGGACGCGGCCAATCCTGGAGGGATGGCCAACCGAATGTTTGGATGGCTATACATAAAAACGCGTGCCGTAGGCACGCCACCAGCGGGCGTCCTGAAGGGACGACACAATACAGCGAAGGGTTAAGGAGGCAGCGCCGACGCAACCCTGGTTGTTGGGGGTTCCCGATCCCCAGCCCCAACGGGGCGGAACGATGCGGGCCGTCGCGGAGTTGACGTCACCTTCGAGGAGCCCTTCGCAGAGCCGCCCCTCCAGGGCTGGATGCGGGAACCCCAGGCAACCAGGGTTGCGTCGCCTACGGCTCCTTAACCGGATCGCCGGACCGCCTTCGCTGTAATGTATGACCCTTACAGGGTCCCTGCTGGTGGCGGGCCAGAGGCCCGCGTTTTTATCAACAGTGGTCCAAACATGGGTTTGGCCATCCCTCCAGAATTGGCCGCGAACGGAGACCATCCGACCATTCGGCCGTCGCCGACTTCAGGTTTCGCCGCCAGCGGTGACCATCCCCGCTGACTCCCCCTGCCTACACACATCCCTCAGGGGACGTGCGATCCATCGAACCGGACGGGTCGCGAGTCGCCGAAACCCCTACGGGTTACGTCATTTACGCCGCATCGCAAAAGTACCTTGACGCCGCGCGACGAGGTCATCGTTCTTTGATGCTGCCTTCATCAATTCCTCACGATGGGTTTGGATACTTGCCTCGTTTCACCGGCTCTCCCCCGTTTGCGTCTCCGTCGATCGAATGCCACCTTCGTGGCGATCGCCCACACGGCTGAAGCCCGCATCGCGAGGCGCAATCACATCCTCGAATCAGGAGGGCGTCCGTCCAACGGGTCCGGCCCGCATCGCGAGGCCGAGCACGACCGTTCGACGTGCTGCGACCATGCGTGATGCCCCACCAGGGACTGCCGAAACCAAAGATTCGTTCCACTCGGAGATTGACCTATGAGATACCTCTGGCTCACGGCCGTCTTTTGCTCGCTCGGCACCGCTTCGGCCCTGGCCGGCAACGCCGTTTCCCTCGAAGTGCTGGGTACCTACGCCACCGGAACCTTCGATGAGGGTGCCGCCGAAATCGGTGCATTCGACCCCGCCACCGACCGCCTCTTCGTCGTCAACGGAGACACCGCCGCCATCGATGTCCTGGATCTCAGCGATCCCAACCAGCCGACCTTGCTGTTCTCCATCGATGTGACGCCCTACGGCGACCAGGCCAACAGCGTCGCCGTCCACGACGGGACCGTGGCCGCCGCGGTCGAAGCGGATCCCGCCACCGACCCCGGCAAGGCCGTCTTTTTCGACACTTCCGGTCAATTCATCAGTCAGGTGACCGTGGGCGCGCTGCCCGACATGCTGACCTTCACGCCCGACGGCACCAAGCTCGTCGTCGCCAACGAAGGTGAACCGAACGACGACGTCGATGTGGATCCGGAAGGCTCCATCAGCATCGTCGACCTGAGCGGCGGCATCGCCTCCCTGGACGATGGGGACGTGTCCACCGCCGGTTTCACCGCATTCAACGGCCAGACCCTCGATCCCAGCATCCGCGTGTTCGTGCCCGGAGCCACCGTCGCCCAGGATCTGGAGCCGGAGTACATCGCGATCTCGGCGAACTCGCAGACCGCCTGGGTCGTCCTCCAGGAAAACAACGCCCTGGCCGTGGTCAACCTGAACACCGCCACGGTGACCTCCCTGATCGGTTTGGGCTTCAAGGATCACAGCCAAGCGGGCAACGAGCTGGATCCCAGTAATCGCGACAGCGGCATCGACATCGCCAACTGGCCCGTATTCGGCATGTTTCAACCGGACGCCATCGCCGCCTTCGGCCACAACGGCACGACCTACCTGATTACCGCCAACGAAGGCGACAGCCGGGATTACGACGGTTTCAGCGAAGAGGAGCGGATCAAGGACATCACCCTGGATCCCACGGCCTTCCCCAACGCCGCCGCACTCCAGGAAGACGAGAACCTGGGTCGCCTGAACATCACCACGACCCTGGGTGACACGGACAACGACAACGATTTCGACGAGCTCTACGCCTACGGTGCGCGTTCGTTCTCGATTTGGAACGGCAGCACCGGCGCGCTGGTCTACGACTCGGGCGCCGACCTGGAACGGATGATCGCCGCCGAGCTGCCCACCGAATTCAACTCGAACAACGACGAGAACGACTCGTTCGACGCGCGCAGCGACGACAAGGGCCCCGAGCCCGAGGGCGTCACGGTCGGCCAAATCGCGGACACCAACTACGCCTTCGTCGGTCTGGAGCGGATCGGTGGCGTCGCGATGTACGACCTGAGCGATCCCACCGCCCCGGTCCTGGTGGACTACTTGAACAACCGCGACTTCACGGGCGACGCCGAACAGGGCACGGCGGGCGATCTCGGCCCCGAGGGCTTGACCTTCATCGCCCCGGCCGACAGCCCCACGCTGAAGCCGCTGTTGGCGGTGATGAACGAGGTGAGCGGCACGACCACGCTGTTCGAAGTGGGCCTGGATTGCGAGACGCCGCAAATCGCGGATGTGGCGCCGATCGGTCACACCGGCATCGTGATTACCGGTAGCTACGACTGCACCTACGACGTGCGCCTGACCGATGCCGACGGCACCGTGCGTGTCGTGCCGGTGTTGATCGGCAGCGACGGCACCGCCACCCTGAACGAGACGATCACGCCCGACCTGTTGATCGAGGTGGGCCCGTCCGGAACCGGCGTGTTCGTCGGATCGGTTCAGGCTGTCCCGACCCTGGGTGCATGGGGCCTGATGGCGCTGGTCGCCGCGATGATGACGGCGGCGCTGGTCGCCCGCCGCAAACGCACGGCCTGATCTTCGATCGGCCCCCCGTTTCCCGAAGCCCGCATCCTACGATGCGGGCTTTTTTCGTTTTGGGCGGGGATTCCCCCCGGGACGCCGTTTCAGGCCGGCGCCGACCCGATCACTCGCTCTGGTGGGCCTTTTCCCGCACACCCAGGGCTTCGAGAATCAGCTTCTCCTGAACCACGCGGTGGTTGGCCGCACTGCCCGTCGCCGGACTGGCCGCCTCCTGACGCGATACACAGGCCAAGGGATGGGTTCCGTTCCCCACGATCTCGTGGCCGAACCGCAACTTGAGGAAGGGCCAGGCACCCATGTTGTGCGGCTCCTCCTGAACCCAGACCACCGGCGTGTCCGGCTTGTAACGGGCCAGCTCGTCGTTCAGCATCTGGTGTGGGAACGGATAGTACTGTTCGAGCCGCAAGATCGCGACGTTGCGCAGGTCGTGCTTTTCACGCGCTTCCTCCAGCTCGTAGTAGACCTTGCCGCTGCACAACAGAATGCGATCCACCTGGTCGGGATCGCTGAAGGCATCGCCGATCAGCCGCAGGAAACTGCCGCCCGCCAAATCTTCCAGGCGCGACGTGGCCCGCGGATGGCGCAGCAAACTCTTGGGCGACATCATGACCAACGGCTTGCGCCAGGACCGCTTGACCTGGCGGCGCAGGCAGTGGAACAACTGGGCGGGCGTCGTCAGATTCACGACCTGAATGTTGTCGTCGGCCGCGAGCATCAGGAACCGCTCGAGACGGGCACTGCTGTGTTCCGGCCCCTGGCCTTCGAACCCATGGGGAAGGAACAGGCACAATCCGCTGAGTCGGCGCCACTTCTCTTCCGAACTGGTGATGAACTGATCGATGATGACCTGGGCCACGTTGCTGAAATCGCCAAACTGGGCTTCCCAGATGGTCAGGCCGTCGGGCGTGTCCAGGCTGAACCCGTATTCGAAGCCCAACACGGCGACCTCGCTGAGCGGACTGTTGAAGATCGCGAAGTAATTTTCTTCCCCCGCGAATTGGGAAAGCGGCGTGTACAGTTCGCCCGACTTGGCGTCGTGCAGCACGGCATGGCGGTGACTGAACGTCCCGCGCTCGGCGTCCTGACCGGTGACCCGCACCTTGTAACCCTCTTTCAGCAAGGATGCCAAGGCGAGCGCTTCTCCCACCCCCCAATTGAGGTTGGCGTTGCCCTCGGCCATCTCCTGCTGTTGTTTCAGGAACCGCTTGATCTTGCTGTGCGGGGTGAAGGTCTCGGGGAGCTGGGTGAGCTGCAACAGGGTCTGCCGCAACTCCTTCAGATCGAAGCGGGTGTCCACATCGGGGACCTCCGCTTCGAGACCGCCGCGATAGGGCTGCCACAACCCCTGGCCCATACCGATCTCTTCGTATTTCTCGTCCGGATCCTCGGCACGCGCGAACTCCGCCTCCAACCGCATCTTCGATTCCTGCGCGATGCGATCGGCCTCTTCGGCCGTCAACCCGCCCAGCTTGAGCAGGTTCTTCACGTAGGCCTCGCGCACCGTGGGCCGCCGCTTGATGTTCTGGTACATCAACGGTTGGGTGAAGACCGGATCGTCGCCCTCGTTGTGGCCGTATTTGCGGTAGCTGTACATGTCGATGACGATGTCCTTCTGGAACTCCTTGCGGAAATCCATGGCGATGCGAATCGCCCGTGCCACCGCGTCCGGATCCTCGCCGTTCACGTGGAAGATGGGGATTTGCAGCATGCGCGCGACGTCCGTGGCGTATTGGGTCGACCGGCCATCGTCGGGATCGGTGGTGAACCCGATCTGGTTGTTGAGAATGATGTGCACGGTACCGCCCGTGCGGTAGCCGCGCAGTTCACTGAGGTTCAACATCTCCTGAACGACGCCCTGGCCGGCGAAGGCCGCATCGCCGTGGATGAGCAACGGCAGGGCACGCGCCCGCTCCAAATCCCGGTAGCGATCCTGTTTGGCGCGGGCCCGACCGAGCACGACCGGTCCCACGAATTCCAGGTGGCTGGGGTTGAAACACAACGACAGGTGAACCTGCTTGCCGCTGGCGTTGATGTGATCGCTGCCGTAACCCAGGTGATACTTCACGTCGCCGCGGCCGCCGTGGGTGTCCGGGCTCTGATCCTTGAATTCGCGAAACACCTGGCTGGCCGGCTTGCCCATGATGTTGACCAGCACGTTGAGACGCCCGCGGTGGGCCATGCCGATGATAACCTCGTCCAGCCCGTGATCGCCGGCTTCCTCGATGGCGTTCTCCAGCAGCGGGATCAGGCTCTCGGCCCCTTCCAGGGAGAACCGCTTGGCACCGACGAACTTGCGGTGCAGGAAGTTCTCGAACGTTTCGGCGTCGGTCAGCTTCTTGAGAATGTGTTTCTGCTCTTCCAGCGAGAGCTGGGTGCGGAGGGCGGGATCCTCCATGCGCAGCCGGATCCATTCCTGAATGCCCAGGTCGTCCACGTGCATGTACTGGACGCCAATGGACCGGCAATAGGTCTCCTCGAGGTGGGTGATGATGTCGCGCAGTGAACGGCTGACCGAGGCCTGACCGATCTTGACGGTGAGTTTGAGATCCAGGTCCTTTTCGCGGAAACCGTAGTGTTCCAACGTCAACTCGGGATGTTCCATCTGGTCCAACAACCCGAGCGGGTCGATATGGGCCTTGACGTGGCCGCGTTCGCGATAGGCGTTGACCAGACGGTCGGCGGCTTCCTGACGGAATGCGGCGTCGCGCAGGCGGGCGGCCAACAGGTGCACCAGACCGAGATCCAAACTGCTGCGTTCCTTCATTAATTTATAAAGGTCCACGCGGGGCACGTGCAGCAGCACACACGGGCTGGCGGCCTTCATGGTGGCCGACCGAGGCCGATCGTCGAATACGGCCAACTCGCCAATCATCTCGCCCTTTTCCAAATAGTTGAGAATCACACCGCCCTTGATGATGGCGACCCGGCCCTCGATGATGTAGAAGAAATCGTTGGCGGCCTGTCCCTTCTGGGAAATGATGCCGTCGGTGTCGAATCGGACGAGCTGGGTAATGCTCGCGACGAGGCGCAAATCCTCGGCCGAAACCAATTCGAAGAGCGGAACCTGGTTGAGATAGGCCAGCACCTGGTCGGATTCGGCGAGCCGGGCACGCTCCCGTTCCTCGTGGACCCCGAGCGAGACCGCGGGTCCACTGGCCGCGGCGTCCGGTGCCGACGCGGCCCGAACCGTGGTGGTGGGCGATGGGGCCTGGGCCACGCCGGCGGCATGGCCCCCGGCGGGAACAGCGACGGACACCTCGCTTTCGGCCTGAAAGAAGTCTCGCCATCTGGGATCGACACTGGCCGGGTCCTGTTGGTACTGCTGATAGAGGGCTTCCACGAACACGAGGTTTTGGCTGTAAAACGGAAAGTCTGTCACTGCAATGAACTCCCACGCATATCAGAAATTGTTCTCCGCCGAGAAGGAGAAAAGGGTCCTATCAGTTTTTGCAAGGGGAAATGGTTTTAAGGTGCTTGAAGTATAGCGAATGGGCCACCAAATATCAACGAAGCCGAGTCGTCGGACGGCCGGGATTCACGCATTGCCACAGTCTCCGCCGGCCCCGCTGGAAATCGCGGACGCCGGACCGCCGGATCACCGACCGCCGCAATGCGCATGGCGGGATTCTAGCCGGTGGCGATTCGCGAAAAGATGATACAGAACATGGTCCTTCCCCTTTTTCACACGTGGCACGCGAATCTGGCGGTCAGGGCCCGATCCGATCGGGATCGGGGACCGGCCAGGCGCGAACCCGGGTGGCGCCGCCGATCTCATCGGCACCCAGGAGGACGGTTCCGTCTTCGCTGAAGCTCAAACCGGCCGGTGGCGTGTCCTTGCAGACGAAGCGCCGAAACGGCTGGCCGCGCTCCAGATGCCACAACTGGAGGGTGGCCTCCCCTGAGCCCGAAGCTTGGGAAGACACGGCGATCAGCGGGCGCCAGGGATGAACCGCCACGGTGATGGCCGCTTCGGTGGGTAGGGCCCGCACCAGTTTCGCGGAGTCACTCTCCCAGACCTGGATGCCGTGGGCGTCGTCGACCGTGACCAGGAAGGCGCCGGTGGGATCGAACACCATGTCGCGCAACCCACGCGGTGAAGCCGACAGGGCCTTGCCCTGGTTGAGATCCCACTTTTCGTTCATGCCCCAGTTGGGCCAAATCGCCAAATTGCGGTCGGTAGCGGCTACGCCGCGCCGATCGAAGGTGGTGCTTGCGGTGGCGATGCGTTCCTCGCGCAGGCTGTAGGCCACGTCCACCAGAACCGCATCGCCCTGATCCTGGGCAGGGTCTCCGCCGAACCGGCCGATCACGGTGCCGTCCTGACTGTCGTGCAGGTTGAAACCGGCGCTGTGACCGGTGGCGAAGAAATTGCCGCGAGGCGACCAACGCGGTGCCAACGCCCGCTTATCGGGAAGAGAAAGGTCGATTTGGAACAGGGGCGTGACGGGATAGATCTCGCGCGGTTCGGTATCGTAGGGCGGGACTTCCAATTGCCACAGTTGGAGTTGGTGGTCTTCGCCGAGGGTGAGCAGCCGGTTGCCCCGATCGTTGACCCAGGCGCCGGTGAGTGGCTGGTCGACGGTCACGTCGAAACGAAGAAAGGCATCGGTCTCACCGATCGGCAATTGGAGCACGCGAAGGCCGCGTCGGGACGCGTCCTGGAACTGAACCGTACTGAAATGCTGAATCCAGCAGGACCAATCGGTCAAGGGGTGCTCGTGTAGGGCGGCAACTTGTCGCGGCAGCAGCGGATGACGGGTGACTTTGCCGCCCATGGGTCGCATCAGCAGGGCCGCTTCCTTGCCGATCAGCGGGAACCCTCGGCCGAGCCGCGCCACGTGGGTGACGGTCACGTCCCGCCAGGAGCCCAGTGTTGGGATGGGCGGGGCCTGGGCGGCGAGCGGCGAACCCTGGACCATCGCGGCCGTCAGCAGCACGGCGGGCAGCGCGCGGCGGAAGCGACGGCCCACGCGCCGGATCAGGATGCCGAAACGGCGGAGCGAATCGAGAACGAGGGTGGGGATGGAAGACATGCGACCTCTGCATCGAAAACATGGCGTCGAAGCGTGCCCGGCTACGCGCGCATGTACCTTAACCTAGGCAACCTAAGGTGTCCACCAAAAGCAGGAAAGGTGTCCACTAAAAACACGAAAACACACGAAATGGATACTTTCGACATTCCCTGCCCAGTGATTCGATCGCTTCTTCGGAGGGTTCATTTTTTACCACAGAGGGCACAGAGAACACTGAGAAAGCAGAGTTAAAACATTATTATCATACTAACACAGGTCATTTTCGCTCCTATTCGATACATAGATATTCTCTTTATCTTTTAATGACAGGGAGATTCTTGCGACAACTAAGAAAAAAGTTCATAATTATTAGCGCATCAATAAATGCACACACCTCAAACCTGCCGAAAGTTCTTCCTCTATCCAGAAAAACCAAGTAGTACATTACCCCTAGGAGCCTTTCTGCTTCCTCTACGAACCAGGAAGAATCACACCTTTCTGGCTCATCTTTGATTATAAAAATTTACCCAAGACCTACAAGAGTCACACAAAATAAAAAGCCATTCTTGATCACTGGATATTACATCATTCAACCTGATTATATCACCAAAGAACACAGGAGCTATTTGCCCGAATCAACAAAAAGGGAAAATACTTTCACATAGTGGTTTACAGTTCAATAATAATTATAAATCTTCCATGTCCGCCTCGGTGAACTCTGTGAGCTCTTATGTAACAAACTCTGTAAAGCTCGAAGATAAAGATATAAACCTAAAAAGGCGGATGTGCGGGGAGTTCGTCGAAAAATGTCGGCCCGGCGGGCCAACTTACTGCAACGACGCCCCTCTCACAAATGCGGGAACTCCCAAACGATTCGCTTCGATTAGTTACCCACCTGAAACCCGGTGGTCCGGCAATCCGGCCCCCGGCCTGGGCAACGACTCCGTGGTAAAAAAACTAACACATAAACGGCCCTGCAACTATTGAGAAACCCTTCCCAAAGACCACTCGGCTGTTTCCTTCCGTTTTTGGGGAGATTTCGTCTTCTCGGTCACTCTGTAATTTTTCCCATATTGGAACCGACCAATTCCCCTTATCCGAACGGACGGCGAGGGACACCCATCTTCGCAATGTGTTTTTTTCGTGTTCTTTCGTGTATTTAGTGGACAGTTTTTGGTGGACAGGCCCGGTTGTGATCCGCCACCAGGTCGAGGACCGTCAGCTCCGGCCAGCGCGCCACGCGCTCCGCGATCTGTTCTCCCAACAAACAAAAGAAATCCACGTAAAACGCGTCCCACAGGTTCTGACCCACCACGCGATGGCCCTCCCCGGTCAGGTGGATACAGTCGCTATTGAAGAAGCGCATCGCCGGCCGGGGGCTGGGCAGGTCCAGGCGGCCCGGCGGCACCAACGCACCCGGCTCGATATCCAACTCGGGAAAGCCGTAGGTGAACTGCATCAACCCCAGGTGCACCACCAGGTGAACCCGCGATCGCCCTTCGAACGCCAGCCGCGCCCGTTCCGTGAAATCGGTTTGCAACTGGTTCAATTGCAATGAGCTGGGCTCGCCCATGTCGTCGTGGAGCGGCCCACAGAAAAAATCGGCCGCACCCTCGAAATTGGGATAGTCGTAGAGGCTGACGAGCACCACGATGTCGGGGTCCGCGGCGAGGATGTGGTCGATCACCGTCTCCACATCGCCCAGCACCCGGGCGAACAACTGCTCCTCTTCTTCCATGCTCAGGCCCGTATGCCAACCGCCACCCGAGGCGCCGGCCAGGATGTCGTTGCCACCCACCGTCAATTGGACCACCTGCAGGTCGGCCAGCCGCGCCAACTCGCCGTCGATGACCGCCAATCGGTCCGGGGCGGCCCATTCGGCCGCGGTGGTGCCGGCCTCCGCCGTCTGGGCACCCTCTTCGACGATGTCCGGCCGGCCGTTCTCGGCGAAGGTGGTCCGCATGGTGCGGTCCTGCCACATGAAATCGGCCCACGAATCGCCCACCATCAACACCCGCACCAGCGGGTCGCCACCGGCAAGCACCGGGAGTAACCATCCCAGCAACAGAAAAAAGATCGTGCGAACGCGAGCGAACACCACCGAGGCGACCTCCCTGGAATTCGGTGGACGATCCTCCAGCCGCCGATCACGTCGGTGGGATCGCCATCGGTTCAGGCTCGGGGTCGCCACCGTCACGATGCGACCCGTCCCTGAACCCGTGCCGGACCTGGCCCGGCGGGGTTCGGCATCACTCCTGGAAGAACGCGACGCCCAGGGCACCCTCGCCCAGTTGATAGCCGGCCACGGGACCGATGGTGCGCAGCGGCACCTTGCTGGTACTGAGCCGGCGACCCAATTCCAGCCGCAACGCTTCGCCCTGCTGACGGTTGCGCACGTGACCCAGGGACATGTGGAGCCCCGCTTTCAGGTCGATGCGGCGTTCCACCTGATCGGCGAGCACCGTCAAGGCGCTTTCCTTGCGGTCCAACCGCTGGACGACCTCGAATTCGAGCCCGTTCCAGTACATGATGCACTGGCCCTTCTTGGCCAGAAAGCCGCGCTCGGCGTTGACCACGAAAATCATGTGCAGTTGGGAAATGGCGTTGATCAGGCGCTCTTCGATGACTTCGGCCTGATGCCCTTCCTCGGCCAACTGCGCGGCGTAACGAACCAACAGGCCCAATCCCAGCGAAAAGCTGTGGCTGTTGATGGTGGTGGTTTCGTTGGCCAACAAGCTCTTGCCGTTGAGACCGGTAGCCTGGAGCTTGGTGACGTTGCCCTGGACCGTTTCGAACAAGGGCCCGACACTGGAGGCCATGGTGATCGCCAGACAATCGTGATTGGGCAACAAGCCCACGTACCGATCGAGGATCTCGTCGTTGGGAGGCGCCACGAGTTCGAGCGTTTCCAATTGTTTGGGTTTTTTGGTGTAAATCACGGACTCGGTTTGGGGATCCATCACGTCGAAGGTCTCCCCGCCCAGCTTGAGCGCGACGTTGAAGCTCACCACGCCCAAATCGTAGAGTTCCTCCTTGGGCAGGTCACAGGACACATCGGTCAAGATCTTGACGGGCTTGTGCTCGGTGACCAGTTCGATCAGGCCGCGCTCGAGGAAGGTGTGAAGGTACTCGTAACAAACCACATCTGGAAGATTGAGGCGATCGACGTAGGTCCCGATACGGGGGTATTTCTTGATGATCTCCAGAGCGGCGCGTACCTCGGGCTTGAAGTTGGTTTGGCTCAATACCTCCGGGTTGGCGATCCGCACGCGGAAATTGGCGTTGGGGAGTTTGTGCCAGTTGGCCATCAACTTCTCGTTGGAAACGCGTGCCTCTTCGAGCAGTTCATCCAGTTCGCCGTCGATCGAATGCTCGAGGATCTGACTGTCGGCCTGAAAATGGAACGCGGCTTCGGCGATGCGCAGGAGGCGAAACAGGGCCTTTTTGCCGAGGGTGATGCCGTGACGGGCGTGCACGATCTGGCCGTCGCGCAGGTGGATCTCCATCAGGAGCTGGCCGTCGATCGTGATGCAGCCGGAACTGTGCTCGTCCGACAACTGCATGATCAGATCCACGATCTTGAGTTTGGCCAATTGGCCCGAGATCCCCGCCGACGTCTTCTTGATGGCGCGACGATGGAGGTTCACGGTCTCCTTGACGCGGCGCAGCAGGGTGTTGGGATCGGTATCCTTGGGCATGTAATCGGCGGCGCCCAGCTTCATCACCATTTCCGTATCGGCATCGCTGGGATGACTGGTCACCACCATGACGGGAATCTTGTTGAGCGTACTCGCACTCTTGACGGTTTGAATGAGGTTGTCCGCATCCCCATCCGGCAAGTGCATGTCGCAAATGATCAAATCGAAGTCCCCCACACGCAGGGCCGCCAACCCTTCTTTCAAATTGGATACGGGCATCACCTCGTAACCATTGGAAAACAACAGGATAACCATCTTCTTTTTATCTTCGAAATGGTTATCCAGATAAAGGATGTGTGGAATCGGCATTGACCCCCCTTTCACTAGGATGTGGAAGTAGCAGGGACATTCTACTATGTTCCAGGTAAAGCTCGAATGCGTTTTTTTGGATATGACCCAATAAATGCGAGACTTAGGAAAGTTCGAGGTTAATTGTCAAGTCGATCGGTACGTGAATCCCCAAGGAACGGGGCGCTCACCGCGGGGGGCGAGGACACTCGGTCGAGACGGCTCGCGGCGCGGCGTCAGCGGCACCCCACCCCCTTCGCTCAGGGCGCGTCGCCAGTGGGAAACACCAGGCTCACCCGCGTGCCCCGCCCGGGGCCTTCGCTCTCCAGGTGAATCGAACCCGAGAGGGCCCGCATGGCGTTGGCGCAATAGTGCAGACCCATGCCCAACTTGCCGTTCTTGGTGGAAAAGCCCTGGGTGAACGCGCGCCGCAACCCCTCGTCGTCGAACCCGACGCCGTTGTCGCTGACCACGATTTTCACCGTAGCGGCTTCGCGACCGGTGAGGATCTCGATGCGGCCGTTGTCGATCAGCGCCGCCTCGATCGCCTCCCAGGCGTTTTTCAGCAACGACAACAGGATGCGCTTGAACTTGATGGCGTCCAGCGGCACCCGCGGCACAGGGCTCAGTTGGGTCACCAACCGCGCCGGCAGGTTCTCCAACAAAATGCGTTCTTCCTTCAGAATCGCGCGAATCAGGTCGTTGACGTCTTCCGGTTCGGCCAGGCCCGCACTGGGCTCGGCGTGCTTGCGCTGCTCGGCGAGCACGCTTTGGAGGGCCGACACGTGCTCGGCCATGCTTCGGGTCTCCTCCAACAACTTACCCTCGCGCTCCTCCATCAGGCGGTGAATCAGGAACAGGGCCTCGGAGATCCGGGCCGCGCGCGGATCGCTCGAAATCGTTCTCAGGTCCAGGTCGTCCACCAATTTATGGGTTTTCCCCAAGACGTCCAATCCGCGGTTTTGATTGAGCTGATGCTCCAACACGTCCACCGAGGTGCGCACGCTGTTGAGCACGTTGCCGGCGTTGTGCACCACTTCCACCGCGATCTCGGCCATGCCGGCACGGTGGGCCGTCTCGATCAGTTCCTTGCGCGACCGCACCAGTTGATCGATGATCTGGGCCTTGTTGACGGCGGACTCGGCATGGGCCCGGAACCGCGAGAGCTGCGCCAGGTCCAGATCGAGGAAGGCCTCGGGATCCTCGTGATGGTGAAATACCAGCACGGCGCCCAGCCGACCCTCCTCCGGCGCACCCGCGGTCGACATGGCGACGGCCACCACCGCCGCGGGAACCGAGAAGGAACCCAACCGCGGCACGGGGCCGCGTCGATCCGGCTCGCTCAGGAACACGCCTGGCATCGGCTCGGACAGCAGGGCCAGGTACCCGCGCGTCAATTGCGCGAACGACAGGCAGGTGGACTCGGGCGAGGCGATGCCAGGCGTGGTCGCCTCGGGATTGTCCGTCTGCAGCAATTCGAACCCGTCGGTCTGGGGTCGGTAGACCAGGCACAGCGCCACCTCGGCGGCCCGGATGAGGCGCATGCCCTGAACCAGCATGGCCGACAGCAGATCGTCGAAGTGGACCTTGCGGTTCATGGCCGCCACGATCGTATCCAGGGTCTCCAGTTCGCGGTTCTGATCGGCCATCAGCCGATTCTTCTCGGCCAGCTCGGCCGTTCGCTCGCGGACCTTCTGTTCCAGGTCGCGGTTCAGGTCGCGCAACATCAGGTGCATGCGCACGCGCGCCAGCAACTCGCCCTTCTGAATGGGTTTGGCGAGGTAGTCGTTGGCCCCGCTCTCGAAGCCCAGCACCAGGTCGGTGACCCGGTTCTTGGCGGTCAGGAAGATGACGGGAAGCTGGTAGGCGTCGTAGCGGGCGCGCAGGGTTTGGCAAAAGGTGAATCCGGACTGGCGCGGCATCATCACGTCCAACAACACCAGATCGAAAGGACCGACCGCGGCGTTTTCGCCCTGTTCGGTCGCGGCGCGATCGATCTCGTCCTGCGCGGCGAACGCATCGGCCACGAGGGTGAGTTGAAAGCCGTGCGGGGCCAGGTAGGCGCGCAGCACCTCGCGGTTCACCGGTTCGTCGTCCACCACCAGCACGCGGTACCCGGCCGTCGACACCACTTCCGAATCGAGCTCGGGCTCCGGCAGGACGTCCAACCCCGGCGTGGCCACCACGTGCGACACCTGCTCCGCTTCCGCCCGAGGTGCCGAATCCTCGTCACGCACCTCGCCGCGAAACACCGGCAGGGTGAAATGAAAGGTGGAGCCGACGCCCACTTCCGACTCGACCCAGATCCGGCCCTCGTGCAGCTCCACCAGCCGACGCGACACCGCCAAACCCAGACCGGTGCCGCCGTATTGGCGGGCGGTCGAGGCATCGGCCTGTTCGAAGGAACTGAAGATGCGGTCGCGGTGTTCCTCGGCGATGCCGATGCCGGTGTCGCACACGCTGACGCGGACCATGTCCCCCTCCGGTTCGGCCGAAATCGTAACGGACCCCTCGTGGGTGAACTTGAGGGCGTTGCCCACCAGATTGTGAAGAATCTGGATGACGCGATTTTCGTCGGCCCACACCATCATGCGATCGCCCGGGATGCGGTTGGCCAGGACCAGATCGGGTTTGGCCTTCAGGGCGGAGCTCAGTCGCACCACGATGTCGGTCAGCGCCTTGAGGTCCACCGGACCGCACGAGAGCGTCAGGTTGCGGTTTTTGAGGCGGGAGAAATCGAGAATGTCGTCCACCAAATGGTTGAGTCGCTTGGCACTGGAAACGATCAGGCCCAGGTAATCCTTGGCGGGATCGGGCATGCTGCCGGCGATGCCGTCGCCCAGCGATTCGGCGAGGCCCACGATGCCGTTGAGCGGCGTGCGCAATTCGTGGGAGGTATTGGCCAGGAACTCGTCCTTGAGCTGATCGACCTGCTTCAGCCGCTCGTTCACCGCACGCTCGTAGGCCAGCTTGCGGCGCTGCCCGCGCACGTAGAAGCCCACCAACCCCAGCAGGGCCAACCCGTAGGCGGTATAGGCCCACCACGTTTTCCACGGTGGCGGCAGGATGTCGATCGTCACCGAAGCGCCATCGCGATTCCAAACGCCGTCCTTGTTGGCGGCGATGACGCGGAACCGGTAGCGGCCCGCGTCCAGGTTGGTATAGGTCGCAAACCGGCGCCTGGCATCGGTTTCGGCCCAGTCGCCATCGAAGCCTTCCAACTTGTAGCGATAACGGTTGGCGACGGCGTCGGCATAGTGCAGCGCGGCAAAGTTGAAACCGAACACGCTCTGGCGGTGGTCGAGTTCGATGTGGGTGGTGAAGTCGATCGGCAGGTCGAGCGGCGAGGGCCGTTGGGGCGTGGACGGCGCGACACTGCGGTTGAGCACCAGGAAATCGACCAGCACCACCTGCGGCGGATAGGGATCCTTGGTGATGCGTTCGGGATGGAAGATGTTGAGGCCGTTGGTGCCGCCGATCATCATCTCCCCGTTGGGGGTCTTCCAGTAGGCGCTCAAGTTGAATTCGTTGCCCTGCAGGCCGTCGCTGGGGTCGAACAGGCGAACGGCGCCGGTTTCGGGATTCATGCGCACGACGCCCTTGTTGGTCGTGAGCCAGAGCGGGCCGCCCTCTTCGCTGAGGATGCCGAGAATGGTGTCGTTGGGCAATCCGTCGCCGCGACCGAACCGCAGGAAGCCGGTCTCTTCCGCGTTCATCAGGTTCAGCCCGCTCAGCGTGCCCACCCACATCCGGCCCCGCCCATCCACGTGCAGGGCCGTGACGTAGCTGTGGCTCAGGGTCTCGGCCCGATCGGCACGGTGAAGATAGCTGGTGAAGCGCTCGGTCTCCGGGTCGTAGCGATTCAGGCCCCCGTCGGTACCGACCCACAGCCGGTCGCGATCGTCGCGCATCAGGACACTCACCGAGTCGGAACTGATCGACCCTTCGACCTGGGGATCGTGGCGGAAGTGGGTGAACCGGCCGCTGTCCGGATCGCGTCGATCCAAACCATGACCGAAGTGTCCGACCCAAAGGTGGTCCTGGGCGTCGTCGAGCATGGTGAAGGGGTAGTGCCCGCTCAGGGCGTGGGGGTCGTTTTCATCCGGCAGAATCCGCTCGAAGCGGAACCGGTCGCGATCCACCAGGCGATTGATTCCGCAGTAGGTGGCGATCCAAATGTCGCCTGTTTCGGTTTGGTGAATGTCGTGCACGATTTCGCTGCACAGGGTGTTCGAACGATCGGGGTCGTGGCGCAGGTGCAACACGGCATCGGTGGCGCGATCGACCAGGGTCACCCCCGCGTTCTCGGTGCCGATCCACAGCAACCCGGACCGATCTTCCATGATGGCGCGCACATCACTGCCGCTGAGCGAATCGTTGCGGTCGGGCAAATGCTTGTAGTGCTGGAACTGGGTGCTGCGCGGATTGAAAAAGCCGATGCCGCCGCCCATGGTGCCGAACCAGAGAATGCCCGTGCGATCCTGGCAGATATCCCAAATGACGTTGTCGCAAATGCTTTCGGGATCGGCTCGATCGTGTTTGAACACCTCGAACGTCTCTTCGCGGCGATCGAATCGATTGAGGCCGCCATCCCAGGTACCGACCCACAAGTCGCCGTTGCGGGCCTCGTGAATCGAGAGCACGAAATCGATGCTCAGGCTGTCCATGCGTTGGGGATCGTGGCGAAAGGTCTTGAACGTCTCGGTCAGGGGATCGAACCGGTTCAAACCGCCGGTCGCGGTCCCGACCCAAATGATCCCCTTGGAATCCTCCATCAACGACCACACCCGGTTGCAGGCGAGGCTCGTGGGATCGCCGGGATCGTGGTGGAACCGGCGAATCCTTTGGCGGTCGGCGCTCAAGACGTCGAGACCGCGATTGGTGGCAATCCAGATTCGGCCCTCGCGGTCCTCCATCAGGTCGTGTACCCAGTTGTCGCTCAGGGTCCGGCCCGCGGGTCCCTCGACCACGAATCGGCTAAAACTGCCGTCGGCGTTCATGCGGTTGAGACCGCCGTTTCGCGTGCCGAGCCACAGCCGCCCGTCGCGATCCTCGAGCAACGTGTGGACATTGGCGCCGCCGATGCCGTCCTCGCGAGCGGGGTCGGGAAGGTAGTGTCGAAAGCGGCGTTGGATCGGGTCGTAGCGGTTGAGACCGCCGCTCCGGGTGCCGATCCAGATGGCGCCCTCGCGATCCTCGAGCAGGCACCAGATCCAGTCGTCGGAAATCGAATCGGGGTCGTCGGCCTGGCTGAGAAAGACCTGGAAGGCAAAGCCGTCGAAGCGATTCAAGCCGTCCTGGGTGCCCATCCACATGAAGCCGTAGCGGTCTTGGATCACCGAGTTGACGAACCCCTGCGAGAGGCCCTGGCGCTGGTTGAGGTTCTGGAAGCGCAGACTGCGAACCTGGCCCCAGGCGTGGCCGCCCGCCAGGATGGTCGCGGTCAGGAGCCAGCCGAACAGGGGCCATACGGCGGATCTCCGGTACAAGCTCTCGTGCCGATGCGACACACATCCCCCCAGGACTTCATCCACACCCGCCGGATCGCGAAACCGGCGGCCCCTTTCATGGTAAGACTCGGTTACCGAAACCAGCGACCCTCGCGTAAATTCGGACACCTCGGTCATCAATCATGGTTTTCATGGATTTATGAGTTACGAAGATCGACTGTTCAATTGATCGAGATCTGGGCGGGAAACCTTTATTCGGGGAGGCGTGAAAGCGCATTTCGCGCCACGAAACATCAGAATCTGTCCACTAAATACACGAAAAAACACGAAAGGGATACTGCCAGCATGGCCTGCCCAGTGTGGCGCCGCGTCACGGGCGACATTTGAAGACTTGTCCACGGATCACACAGATTCACACGAATTCGGACACAGCCATTCCGTTCGAGGCCTATTGCGTTGTTTCTCCCGGACCGGAACAAAAGCCCAGATGATTTAAAATCACAAAAAAATCACATAAACTATTGATATTTTTAATGTTAAATCTACCTCAGAGTACCTGTCGTGTGCCACCTATGGGTCCTGTCTATTCGTGCCAATCGGTGTGATTCGTGGACAAAAAGAATGTCGATCGCGATCCACCGCGGGGAGGAACCGATCCCTTCCCAGGTAGCTCGAGATTTTTCGTGGTTCTAGAAAACGTCCACTAAATACACGAAAAAACACGAAAGGGATACTGCCAGCATGGCCTCCCCAGTGTGGCGCCGCGTCACGGGCGACATTTGAAGACTTGTCCACGGATCACACAGATTCACACGAATTCGGACACAGCCATTCCGTTCGAGGCCTATTGGGTTGTTTTTCCCGGACCGGAACAAAAGCCCAGATTTTTTAAAATTACAAAAAAATCACATAAACTATTGATATTTTTAATGTTAAACCTTCCTCAGAGTACCCGTCGTGTGCCACCTATGGGTCCTGTCTATTCGTGTCAATCGGTGTGATTCGTGGACAAAAAGAATGTCGATCGCGATCCACCGCGGGGAAGAACCGATCCCTTCCCAGGTAGCTCGAGATTTTTCGTGGCTTCTCATGTCTTTCGTAGACAAAATCACGAAAAGACACGAACAAGACATTCCCAGCAGGTCCTTTCTAGTGACCCGATGGCCTCTTCATGGGATCCGGGAACACATTCTGTTGTTCATCGGTCCGTTAGCTCTCAGAACGAATACGTTGCCGAAAAGGCCGACGGGTTCGGTTCCCGTGTGGCGTTTTTGATAGAGATCCCCTGGATCGATCGGGTTTCCAACGCAAGCTGCAATCGGCATTCAGGTATCAGATTTCAGCCAATCACCTTCGAACAAGTATCTTGCTGAAGCCCGACACCTGATATCGTGCCCATCCAGCCGAACCATCTTGGGAGCCACGAGCGTTTCGTTTCTGGATGGGCACTATACTATTCATGTCAAGATGTAACCGACTGAGAAACAGGTAAATGTGCCCCTGAACCCCCTCATGGAAGTGTCCGGTTCACTGGGCAGGCCATGCCGGGCCTCTCTTTTTCGTGTTTTTTCGTGTATTTCGTGGACAAGGTAGGTGGCCCCCTTTTTGTGGACGGTGATTGGCCCCTACGGGATTGTGATATCCTTCCTGCGTTCGTTCCCCGTTTCCCCATTCCGGTCGATGCGACCTGTACCTTTCGGAGTCTTCGATGAACGCCACCCTCCCCTCCTTTTCCCCAAGTCAAGCGGAAGCACTGGCGGCCCGACATTACCGCCTCGAAGGGACCGCGACCCGTCTCGTGAGCTACGCCGATCAAAATTTCCTGATGCGCGACGCACAGGACGCCAAGACCGTCCTGAAAGTCTCGGCGGGCGACCAGGAACGCCGCGAATTGGATTTTCAACACCGAATGCTCGACCACCTGGCGCGCGAGGCGCCGGATCTGCAAGTCCCGCGACTGGTGCCCAGCCAGGAAGGCGAGGACCTGGTTCTCGTCCAGGGCGATGTCGGCGGTGCCTACTGGATGCGGCTGGTCACCTTTCTGCCCGGCCGCCTGATGGCCGACGTCGAACCCAAGAACCCCGCCTTGTTCACCAATCTGGGCCGCTTCTTCGGCCGAATGGACAAGGCCCTGGAGCCCTTCCGCCACGAAGCGATGCACCGCGAGCTGGCGTGGGACCTGGCGCGGGGCGAGACCACCTGTTCGGCGGGCCTGGACTACCTCACCGATCCCGAACGGCGCGCCCTGATCGAAAACCACCTGGCCCGGTATCGCAGCCAAACGGCGCCGTTCCTCCCCCACCTGCGCCGCAGCGTCATTCACAACGACGGCAACGACCACAACCTGCTGGTCGACGGCGATCTCATCATCGGGGTCATCGATTTCGGCGATGCGGTGTTCAGCCACACGGTCAACGAGCTGGCGATCGTCTGTGCCTACGCGATGCTCGGTCACGAGGATCCGCTGAAAACGGCGGCGCTGGTCGTGGGCGGCTACCACCAGGCCCATCCGTTGACCGACCTGGAACTGCGGGTCCTGTTCGACCTGATCCTCCTGCGCTTCTGCACCAGCCTGTGCCAATCGGCGCGCTCGCTGGCCGCCAACCCCGAGAACACCTATTTGGGGGTTCACGCCGAGCCGATGTGGCAATCCCTGGCCGAACTCGCCACGATCCCCCCCGGTCTGGCCGAAGCGCGCTTTCGCCACGCCTGCGGGCTGGAGCCCTGCCCCCTGAACCACCGCATCGTCGCGCGGCTGGCACAACGCGCCGGCAGCTTCGCCCCGGTACTGGGTGACGGGCTCGACGCGGCCCCCCGCACGGTCTTCGACCTGCGCCATCGCGGCACCGATTACGGCAGCGCCGAGGACCGTGTCGATACGGAGCGGTTCAGCCGCTTTCTGTTCGACCTCATGGCGATGCGCGGCACGCCGGTCGGCCTGGGCCGCTACAACGAGGACCGCGACCTCTACTGCGATCCCGATTACGACGTCCGCAATTCCGCCCGCCGGACGGTCCACCTGGGCGTGGACCTGTACGTGGCACCGGGGCGCACGGTGACCGCGCCGTTGGCGGGAACCGTTCATTCCTTGCGGGACAACGCGGCCCCCGGCGATTACGGACCGACCCTGATTCTCGCGCACGATCTGGGCGAGGGCCTGACCTGTTACACCCTGTACGGCCATCTCCAACGCGAATCGCTGAACGGCGTGACGCCAGGCGATGCGGTGGCCCAGGGCGATCCCATCGCGAAGGTGGGCGACCAGGACGAGAACGGGAGCTGGCCACCCCATCTGCATTTTCAGGTCCTTTGCGACCCGTTCGATTACGAAGGCGACTATCCGGGCATCGCGCGGGTCGACCAGCGCGACATCTGGCTCAGCCTGTGCCCCGATCCCAACCTGATTCTGGGACTTCCCGAATTGAGCACGCGCGATGCGCGGCCGGTGTCGGAGGCCATCCTGGCCAAACGACGCGCCCAAGTGGGTTACAACCTGAGTATCAGCTACCGCAAGCCGCTGCACATCGTGAAGGGTGAAGGGACCTGGCTGTTCGATGCCGACGGTCGCCGCTACCTGGACATGGTCAACAACGTCTGCCACGTGGGCCACTGTCATCCGCACGTGGTCGCCGCGGCGCAACGCCAGATCGCGACCCTGAACACCAACACGCGCTACCTGCACCAGAACCTGGTGGCCTACGCGGAGCGGTTGACGGCGACCTTGCCCGACCCGCTTTCGGTCTGCTTCTTCACCTGCACCGGTTCGGAGGCCAACGACCTGGCCCTGCGCCTGGCGCGCACTCACACGGGCGGTCGCGAGGTCTTGATCGTGGATGCCGCCTACCACGGGCACACCAACGCACTGATCGAGATGAGCCCCTACAAGTACGAGGGCCCGGGCGGCTTCGACAAGGTGGGTCACATCCACAAACTGCCGATGCCCGACGGCTATCGCGGCCCCATCAAGCACGACGACCCGAACTGCGGTCCGCGTTACGCGGCGTTCGCCGAGGCGATGCTGCACGACATGCGCGAACGGGGTGTGCAACCGGCCGGTGTGTTCACCGAGTCGCTGCTGGGCTGCGGCGGTCAGATCGTGCTGCCCCCCGGTTACCTGACCGAGCTGTACCGGCTGGTGCGCGCGGCGGGCGGCGTCTGTGTGGCGGACGAGGTCCAAGTAGGCTTCGGCCGCGTGGGCGAGCGGTTCTGGGGCTTCGAAACCCAGGACGTGGTGCCGGATATCGTGACGCTCGGGAAACCGATCGGCAACGGGCACCCGATGGCCGCGGTGGTCACCACGCCGGAAATCGCCGCCAGCTTCAACAACGGTATGGAGTACTTCAATACCTTCGGCGGCAACCCGGTCAGTTGCGCGATCGGCATGGCGGTGCTGGACGTGATCGAGAACGAGGGCCTTCAGCGCTACGCGGCGGAGGTGGGCGGCTACCTCAAAGCGGGCCTCGAATCGCTGAAGACGCGCCACGGCTTGATCGGCGAGGTGCGCGGCAAGGGCCTGTTCCTCGGGGTCGAGCTGGTGCGCGACCACGAGACACTGGAGCCGGCCGACACGGAAGCCAGCCAGATCATCGAGGCGATGAAGGACCGGGGCGTGCTGTTGAGCACGGACGGTCCGCTGCACAACGTGCTGAAGATCAAACCACCGCTGGCATTCGGCTACGCGGAGGCGGATCTGGCGCTCACCCACCTGGATGAGGTGTTGTCGAGTATGATCGGTTGAGGTAGTGTTTCATCCCTTGTGACGGTTACTGCGGTTTTCTACCACTGAGATCACGGAGGTCCTGGAGTATTACTGTATTTTTAAAAGTATATTGAGTTATATAGTCTTTTGTTCTCTGTTTTTCGCTTCCTTTTGTATCCTCGGTGGAACCGAGCAGAGTGAAGCCTCAGCCGGCAAACCAAGAGAAAGCAACATACATCTATAGAGTTAGGTCTCGGTCTAAACAACTAGACGCCAAACCCTCATAATAAAATAAACTCGCTCCTTGGTTAGACCATTGAGCGAGTTTTTAAAATACTTTTCCGTTCAGGTGCAAAGATCCATACCAAAATTACAGTAACAGATTCCTTATTTCAAAGCACCTGACTCCTCTTCTCAAGCTCATCTCTTTTTTTCTTTTCGGTTTTCTTTTCCAAGTTTAGGTCAGAAATCGTTTGAACCAGTTTTCCATGATCGATTTTCCAAATTGATCCGTCGGCAAGTCGGGCTCGTTCTACGAAAACGACACCAACGAGCATGATTACAGTTTCATTCTGAGAGTCATCCCAAGTCATTTTTTCAGTGACTTGTTGACCCGAGCTCAGAAAGACCCATTTATCTCCATAATAACCAGAGATTAACTCACCAAAAGGATTGAATCCTAAAAGTTTAAGTCGATAAGCATGTATATCCGTCTTAGTTTTCAAGGAAAACTTGCCAATAAGCAGAGCCGATCGATCCGTGCATAGGATTCGATATTCAGCATCGACGATTTTAATTGGGCAATCTTCTGGATTAACAATAAAAAGCTTCCTAGTCATCTTGGAACCTTTGTTCCGAACGGGCCATGATTTAACTTCAAAACCGCCAACTGTCACTTCTCGCATTGGGTAACTAGCAACGACAAGGAATATCACAGCAATCATATCTCTTCTCCAACACGCATCTGATTCTTCATTCAACAACTAGTTCACGGATTTTTTGAATAATATTTTGATATTCAACAATTTCTTCACTGAATTGCTCAATTAATTTCATATCGTTCTGTTCACCCGGCGTTAAAACCATAGAAATGAGATCTCCGATTTTTGTACCCCTCTTGTAGAGACGAACCTGTTCATGCTGAAAGGAAGGTAAATCCATGGGAACATGGCCTAAGCCAATACCTGCAAGCGCATCACTTATTTCCTTTCGGATGCGTACGCCTAGTTTGGCCACGCCGTGGGCATTCCTGAGCTGCTCCATTGAAAACGTCTGAATATTTCCATTTTTTTCAACATCATTTTTGATTTTTTCCCAATTCATTTCCATTCTCCTTTTTCCACATCTAGTACTCTAATTCGGATCAACCAGGTCATTCAAATAATCAAAAAACTAATTTTTCTTAAGTATATCCACATACCTGAAATGGAGAATTGATCGTTTTGCGATCTTGCGGGCCTGGAATGGTTAAATCGTCTGCCATCGTGACTCCTCAATGAGTTGCTTTCTTGTCCCTAGAACCCTGCGGTTCTACTTCCCTATGCGAAAAAGCGGAAAACATTGAATCAACGCACTTCACTCCAATTCGTTCGGCACGCGCAAACACCAGGTACCTCGGCGCCCCCTCCGTATGAGGCGTGTCCCTCCAAAAACTCCATGCCGTTCTTCCCTTTTGGGGATACACCGTCTCCTCAGCCGTGTCGTGCCGCTCTCCGTGACCTCCGGGAACTCGGTGGTAAAAATAAACTTATGCCCAACCAACCCCGCACCGACGGAGCCCCCCTCAAAACGTTGTAAAATGTCACGTTTCTGCAATGTCTTGTATCTAAAAACCGAGAGGTTGATCTTCTCCACATTTGTTCCAAATTTTCCGGATATCCTTCATCTCATAACGATGGGCATCAAACCCATCAGCCGCCGTTTTTCCCGCGGCTGCACGCACACCAGGCTCCGAAACCCGAGATCCTCTCCGGGCGCGATCTTTTCCCGTCCAATTCGGGTTTCCCCCAAAACACAAGCCCTCCGGTGCCGCGATCGTCGATCGTGGCGACCGGGCCAAGACGAACCTGCCCACTCGTGGGCGAAAGGATGAAAAACCATGTGTGAACACCAGGATCGCGTCAACCAATGGCTGTCGTCCTACAGCGGCGACGCCTTCGAAGCCCTTCGATTGGAAGAAGACGGCAGTTGCTCCCTCCATACCGATCAGGGTTTGGAATTGAGTCTCCACCTGCTGCCAGGCCATGTGGAACTCTATATCAACATCACCCTGAGCGCCTGTAACCTGGAGAACCGGGCCCAATTCTTCGAACAAGCCCTGACCCTCAACCACTACCAACATGACATGCACGGTGGCGCCATCGCCTTCGATCCCCAAACCTCGGAACTGGTGTTCAGCAGCACCATGACCATCGAAGGCGCCGAATTCGATGACTTCGATCGTGAACTGATGTGCCGCATCGAGGTCGCCGTCCGCCTGCGCGAACACCTGCAATCCCAACAACAACGTGCCGCGCAACCGGCACCGGTCTATGCCGATGGGGGCAACCAACCCGAGCGGATTTCGCCCGCCGGTGCGGCACCCACCTACGCCGAAAACAACCTCGCCTTCTTCATGAACATGGCCTGAGACACCGCAACCAGGCATCACTCCATCGACCGTTCCCGATCGGAGTTCGATCCCATACCCAGGAGGTTCCAACCCCAACATCCTTGCATGCCACGGAAACGGGTTTTGTACCGGCGACCGCCAGCGCCGGCCCACACCCGAGTGGAGCGATATCGTGTACGAACGCCCGCGTGCCACGACACGCATTTGGGCACCCCTCCCGATAGCTCCGCTGCGATTTCCTCTAGATGCTTCGACACCATGTCGGCCAGGTACACACATCGCTTCAACATGCAGGAGTGCACATTATGTCAGTAAGTAGAAGACAATCGGTCGACGGTGCCTCGTCGGCCCAGCTATCGAGTGCCGCACAGAAAAAAGGCCGAGCCGGCTTAAACAAAGGCCAAAAGAAAGGGGGATCTCAACCCAAAGAACACGTAGAGGCTTCCGTGGCGAACGCAGTGCCAAAAAGGGGTGCAAAGCTCGCCAAAGCTCGCAAAAAGGGCGTCGATCCCAAAGCTTCGGCAAAAGGCGCAAAAGCCCCAAAGGGCAAAAGAGCCAAAGGTGCCAAAAAAGCGCCGATCCAGGTCCACAAAGAGCGCATCAACAAGCGCATGCAGGTCGTTCAGTTCCGCGTCGACACGGTCAGCGAACAGGTCCTCGACAACAGCATCGACAGCCTGAGGAAAAAAGCGGATATCGTGTTCGACGCCTTTGCCGACCTCGTTCAGGACAACATGGTCGACAACCGCCCACACACCGTGAAGGTGTTCACCCTACCCGAATTCTTTTGGAGCAAGTTCGGCGACTTTTTGGATGAAGATACCCAAACCCAGTTGCTCGACTACATTCAAGATAAAGCGCAAAACGAGATATTCGAGAACTCGGTATTTGTCCTGGGAACCATGGTCGTCCAGACCGCACCAAATGCCCTGAGCAAACTCGAACGAGCCGACATCCGCGAGATCGAACGCGAACTGGGTCTGGAAGACGACGCCTTGATCGAGGAATTCGAAAGCGCCACCACGCTTTCGGAAGAAGACTATGCGAGACCCGACAACCCCCAGCGAAAACAGTTGGCCATGGTGGGCCATGTCTTCAATGCCAAATTGAAGAACCGCGATGCGTTCGACATGACCGCCGACGAAATGAAAGATGCCGAAATCGACCGCGGCGCCCTTCTCCAAGATTCCGCCAAAATGGTGAAGTTTTCACTGGAAAATCAGGTGGCGCTGACCAAGTCGTTCGGAATCCTGGCCAATGACCAGTTCACCAGGGCCGATTATCAGGCCTTCATCACCGCCGTGACCGATGAAAACGACGCCGAAGCGATACAGTTACTGACAAAAGCATTGTCACCGTTCGTCGAGGCCGGAGACGTCGCAAAATTCCAGAGGCAAGACCTCATGGCATTCAAGAAACTGTTCCAAGACGCCGGTACCTTTGCCAAACTCAAATCGAAGATCAAATTTTTCGGCAAACACGTGGCGCCATTCACCATGAGCGCCAGAGAAAAAAGTGACCACGCGCTGGGTGTGAAACGGGTGGATCAGGATCATCGCGATGCCCTGTCGGTCGATTACGACAACACCGACGTCAAAAACGTCCACAACCGGGCCTTGGTGATCGATGGTGGCAAGGAAGGCAAATTCAAGTTGATGGAAAAAGCGACCATGTCCGATATCGACATGCCCCACTACAATGAGGACGCCCACGAGGGAAGCGGATTCGACCGACACCTTAAAAAAGGGTTTCCCCATCACATGGCCAAATCGGGCCTGCTCGGTTCCCACCCCAATGAAGACCTGCCGCAAACGTTGCAACGCTCGAAGTCGGCGAACATCACCCCGCAAGATTATCAATTCGATTCCGAAAAAACGGGCGTGAGCATCGGGGTCGCCATTTGCAAGGATTACAGCAGTGAATGGTATTCGCAATTCGTGGACAGTGGCTTGAAAGCATCCCAGAAACCAGACCTCGGCGCCATAATTTCGGGTGGTGTCAAAGAATCGGACGTTCGGTCGAAATTCATCCGAAGCAGAAGCGCGGTCTCCATCAACGACGGTCACTCGGGCGATGCCGCCGTACGCGAGCTCAGCGGAAACAAGAAGTCCCTGAAACCCAAAGACGATTTCATCTTGAATCGCTCGGAAACAGGGTATGAGATCTTGATCAATACCGAAGCCCAACGACCCGAAAAGCTCCCCATCGGAAAAGTCCAAGGGTATTCGGTGGAAGTGGGTTTCACCATGCACTTGGAGGATGGCGCGGCCTCGGATGACGAGTCCTACACCGAGGAAACCAACAGCGGCACCGTCAGTCTGCTCATGGAACAGATCAAACCCCTACAGGCGCAAATCGCCGCAATCGATGAAAAACAAAAAGCCATCGGAGACCTGGTTCACGACCTCAATACGCGCAGGGAGCCGGCTCTAGCCGAAATCAACCAAAACCAGGGGTTACTCCTTGACGTCAATGGAGGCCAACCCTTTGAGTCCGTAGAAAAAGCCCGAAAGGGCCTCAATGCCTTTCGAGACAAACTCGAAAGCAGCAAACCCGAAGTCCAACTCCAAGATCTCATTGGCAAAGTCAACCATCTACTCAAACCGGAACGCCAATTCCAGGCCTTTGTATAAGCACGAACGGACCCGAAGCCCGCGCTTCGGGTCCGTTTTGCGTTACCAGCTCAGCGCGGCGCCGCTCTGGTACTCCAGCACGCGCGTCTCGAAGAAGTTCTTCTCCTTCTTGAGATCGATGATTTCGCTCATCCAGGGGAAGGGATTGACTGCGCCCGGATACAGCTCGTTCAGGCCGATCTGGCGACAGCGGCGATTGGCGATGTAGCGCAAAAAGCCGCCGAACATGTCGGCGTTGAGGCCCAAGACGCCGCGCGGCATGGTGTCCACCGCGTAGGCCTGCTCCAGCGCCACCGCCTGATCGATCATCTCCAGCACCTCTGCCTGCAGCCCATCGGTCCACAGTTGCGGATTCTCCTGACGGATCTGGTTGATGACGTCGATGCCGAAGTTGAGGTGCATGCTCTCGTCGCGCAGGATGTACTGGAATTGCTCGGCCGTGCCCACCATGCGGTTCTGGCGGCCAAACGACAGGATCTGCACGAACCCCACGTAGAAGAAGATCCCCTCGGTAAGTACGTAGAAGCCGATCAGGTTGCGCAACAGCTCGCGGTCGGTCTTCTCGGTGCCGGTGCGGAAGTTGGGATCGGCCAGCGCCTCGGTGAATTGCAGGCTGAAGGCGGCCTTGCGATGCACCGAGGGAATCTCGCGGTACATGTTGAAGACTTCGGCTTCGTCGAGGCCCAAACTCTGGATGACGTACTGGTAGGCGTGGGTGTGCAGCGCTTCCTCGAACGCCTGGCGCAGCAGGTACTGGCGACACTCGGGATTGGTGATGTGGCGGTAGACGGCCAGGACCAGGTTGTTGGCGACCAGCGAGTCGGCGGTGGAGAAGTAGCCCAGGCCGCGTTTGATGATGGTGCGCTCGTCGTCGCTGAGCCCGTCGGGCCGCTGCCAAAGGGCCACGTCGGCGGACATGTCGATTTCCTGGGGCATCCAGTGGTTGTTGCAGGCGGCCAGGTACTTGTCCCAGGCCCAGGTGTATTTGAACGGGATCAACTGGTTCAGGTCGGAGCGGCAGTTGATCATGCGCTTGTCTTCCACCCGCAGGCGGCCGGCGCCCAGGGCCACCTGTTCCAAGCCGGTGGCGCCGCCCTGGGCGATCTCGGGTGGCGGCGGGGTAGCCACCGCGGCGGTCGAGGCTGGACGGGGGGCGGGGTTAGGCATGCGGGCGGACGGCGGGCGTTCGGTCGGGGTCGGGTCGTTCCAATTCAGCATATTTTTCTCCTGTGGAACCGCTTTGGTTTGGTTCGGACGTGCGGTGATCGCCCGGGTCGAGGTTTGAGTTTCAGATGATGGTGCAGGCTGGCCAGGACGACGGCCTCGAGCAGGCGAGGCGACCCTCTTTGGATTCGGGTCCTGCCGAGGTGGATCGCTTCGAAGCGTCGGGCCGGCGGCCCAACCTACCGCCTCGACGTCCCTCTTTGGATCCGGGTACCACCGAGATGGATCGCTTCGAAGGGTCGCCCCCTGCCCCGTCGCCTATCCCGGGTAGCCTGGGACGTCATCGCTCACTGGCAGGCATCGCAGTCGGGGTCGTCGATACTGCAGACCTCGACCGCGTTCAGCGTGGCCTGCTCGACCGTCGCCTTCTCGGCATGGGTCGCGCCCATCGAACGCAGGTAGTAGGTCGTTTTCAGACCGCGTCGCCAGGCCAGCCGGTACATCTCGTCCAGCATGCGACCCGAGGGTCGGTCCAGGTACAGGTTCAGCGATTGCGATTGGTCCAACCACTTCTGACGGCGGGCGCCCGCCTCGATCAACCACCGCACCTCGATCTCGAAAGCGGTCGCGAAGCGGCGCTTGAGCTCCTGGGGAATGCGCTCGATCGGTTCGAGGCAGCCCTCGTGGTACTTGAGATCGGCGACCATGGTCTCGTCCCACAAGCCCAGCGCCGCCAGCTCGGCCACCAGGTGCGGGTTCACCACGGTGAAATCACCGGACATGTTGGCCTTGACGAACAGGTGCCGGTAGGTCGGTTCGATCGACTGGGACACGCCGCAAATATTGGAGATCGTGGCGGTTGGCGCAATGGCCAGGCAGTTGGAGTGGCGCATGCCGTGACGTTCGATCAAGGCTCGGATCGGCGCCCAGTCCAGGTGCATCGTGCGATCCACCTCCAAAAAGCCGCCGCGCTCCTGCTCGAGCAACGCCAGGGAATCGATCGGCAGAATGCCGCGCGACCACAGCGAGCCCTCGTAGCTGGGGTAACGCCCGCGCTCGGCCGCCAACATCGCGGAGGCCTCGAAGGCGTAGTAGCTGACGGCCTCCATCGATTGGTCGGCGAAGGTCACCGCGCCCTCGGAATCGTAGGGCAGTCCCAGCCGATAGAGTGCGTCCTGGAAGCCCATGATCCCCAGGCCCACCGGACGGTGGCGCAGGTTGGCGTTGCGCGCGGCGGCCACGGTGTAGTGGTTGATGTCGATGACGTTGTCCAGCATGCGCATGGCGGTGTGCACGGTCTCGCGCAGCCGGTCGTGGTCGATGGTGCCGTCGCGCAGGTGGTCCACCAGGTTGACCGAGCCCAGGTTGCAGACGGCGATCTCGTCGGCCGAGGTGTTGAGCGTGATTTCGGTGCACAGGTTGGAGTTGTGGATGACGCCCACGTGTTGCTGGGGCGAGCGGGCGTTGCAGGCGTCCTTGAAGGTGATCCAGGGGTGGCCCGTCTCGAACAGCATCGTCAGCATCTTACGCCACAGGCGCCAGGCCGGCATGCGCCGGAACACGCGAATCTCGCCGCGGTCGGCGCGCGCCTCGGCGGCTCGGTAACGCTCCTCGAAGTCCCGGCCGAAGCTCTCGTGGAGGTCGGGCACCTCGTCGGGCGAGAACAGGGTCCAATCGCCCTCCTCGCTCAGGCGCTTGAGGAACAGGTCGGGCACCCAGACGGCGGTGTTCATGTCGTGGGTGCGGCGGCGATCGTCGCCGGTGTTCTTGCGCAGTTCCAAAAAGTCCTCGATATCCACGTGCCAGACTTCCAGGTAGGCGCAGACCGCGCCCTTGCGCTTGCCGCCCTGGTTGACGGCGACGGCGGTGTCGTTGGCGACCTTGAGGAAGGGCACCACGCCCAGGGACTTGCCGTTGGTGCCCTTGATGTGGGCGCCCATGCCGCGCACCGGCGTCCAGTCGTTGCCGATCCCGCCCGCGAACTTGGAGAGCAGGGCGTTGTCGCGGATGCCGTCGTAGATGCGGCCCAGATCGTCGCCGATGGTGGTCAGGAAACAGGAGGAAAGTTGGGGATACCGCGTCCCGCTGTTGAACAGGGTCGGGGTGGAGCACATGAACCGGAAGGTGGACAGCAAATGGTAGAACTCGATCGCTTTGGCCTCGCGGTCCACTTCTTCGAGGGCCAGCCCCATGGCGACGCGCATGAAGAAGATCTGGGGCATCTCGCCGCGCAGGTCCTCGTGCTGGAGGAAGTAGCGATCGTAGAGTGTCTGCAGGCCCAGGTAGGTGAACAGGTCGTCGCGATCGGCGACCAACGCCTCACCCAGCCGCGCCAAATCGAACTGCGCCAGTCGCGGATCGAGCAGGTCCACCTCGATTCCGCGCGTCACGAACGCGACCAACGCCTGGCCATAATCGAAGGGTCGGTCCAGCACGGCGTTGCGCCGCGCCGTTTGGGACACGCCGAACAGGCGCACTTCGCGAATCAGGCGCATGCGCAGGAGCCGCGCGGCGACGAGGTTGTACCGCGGCTGGCGTTCGATCTCTGCGCGCGCGGCGAAGACCAGTGCCTGGTAGACCTCGGCGGTGGTGGCGCCGTCGTAGAGCGTGGCCAGCCCTTCCTTCAGCACGGCTTCGGCGTCGACGTCCTCGATCCCGGCACAGGCTCCGCGTACCAAGGCACGCCACTCGGCTGGGTTCATGGGTAGCCGGCGACCCAGTTCGTCCTGGAGCCACAGGCCGGTCTCGGCGTCGGCGGCGCCGTCCACGCGCGCCCGTTCTTCGGCACGTGCCTCGCGATACAGGACATAGGCGCGGGCGACCTTGTACTCTTCGGCCCGCATCAGCACCAGTTCCACCTGATCCTGGATCTCTTCCACGTGGATCTTGGCACCGGCGGCCTTGTGGCGGGTGACGGCCGCCGCCACCTGCGCGGCCAGTTCCGGCACGCGGCGGTGCATGCGTTCGTTCTCGGCGGCGGCATCGCCGTGCACGGCCAGGAAGGCCTTGGCCAGGGCGCGTTCGATCTTGGCGGGGTCCCACGCGGTGAGGCCGCCATCGCGGCGGATGACCTCGAAATCGGTGGTGCGCGGGTTCGGCTGCTGTTGGTTTTCGCTGATCTGCACGGTGGGGTTCACGCATCACCTCCCGCGTTGACGGCGACCGGGCGGCCCTGGTGGTTGAGCGCGACGAGCACGAAATGGCCGCGGGCACACAGGGTGCGGTCGGTGGACAGGGTGTCCTCGGAGAAGAGTTGGGTTTCGACCCGAATCGAGGAACGGCCAATGCCGGCAATTCGCGCGCGGACCTCCACCAGGTGGCCGACCTTGACCGGCGCGAGGAAGGTCACGTCCTCGGCCGAGACGGTGACCACGTGGCGGCGCGCCTCGCGGGTGGCGACCACGAAGGCGGCCTTGTCCATGAGCTGCATGACCTGTCCGCCGAACAGGGTGCTGTAGTGGTTGGCCTTCTCGGGGAAGACCATTTCGAACATCGAGAGCCAGTCGCGATCGGGGACCGGCGTTTGCGGAGACCGAGATTCCGTTTCTACCTGCACAGAGGCACCTCCCAAAAAATGAGGTGCCGAGCCGTCTCGGGGAAAAAACACCACGGGTCGGCCGGGAACATTCGGGCGGCCCGATTTCGTCGATGTTTTCCGAACGCCTTTGACGCGAAGGCTCGGACACCAGCCGCGGCGGCGGATCGCGTGAGGCGATCGGCGCGCGACTCGATTCCGGCAGGTCTTCGGACTCATGGGCGCGACCCCGTGGGGTCTCCTACCAGCCGTAGCTTCCCAGCGCCGTTGCGCCAGTGCCTCTCGAACGGCTTTCGTTCCCAAATACCGCTGCGCGACAGTCCCGGAATCTCACCGGGTTCCCTATTCACGTGTTCGCCGAACAGAAGCATTCGACGAATCAAAACCGAAATCTGCCCCAATATAATGCGGCCCACCTCCGGGGTCAACACAAGATATGGGTTTACGGAGAAATAACACGGTGAAGCGGTGTCCCCCATGCGGTTGCGTGGCGGGGAGGTTTCGGGTTTGCGGGGCGGGGGCTGGGGGTCGCGGTTTTTTTTACCACGGAGTTCGCGGAGGGCAAGGTGCCGGCGTCGATGAGGTGGGCGATGTTGACGTGGCGCAGGCCCGAGAGGATTTTGCACTCCTTGCGGAAGAGCGACATCATCTTGGGGTTCCATGAATGGAGGGTCTTGAGCGCGACCTGGAGATCGAGGTCGTCGGAGCGCGTGGCCAGGTAGACGTTGCCCATGCCGCCGCGACCCAACTTCCGTTCGATGCGGAAGGGACCGCACACCGCCCCGGGCCCCAACGCCGCCTGGCTGTGAAACCCATCGGCTGGGGGGGTTTCTTCGAGCCGCGCTTCCGGTTTCGCATCCTGGGGTCGGGCGTCTTCCGGAACCGGCGCCTCGGCGCGGCTGGCGTTCGCCGCGCCGCCGTTCACCGCGCCGAAGGCCGTCATCCATTGGGCCAGCGCCTCGGGATCCCGGGCCTGCACGAAGTGAAGGAGCCGAAGGGCGTCATGTTCGGGACGCGGTTCGGAGCCCAACCCATCGGGGTCCGGCCATCCGGGGTCCGGCCTACCGGGGTCGGCGGGTCGTTCGGTCATCGTGACACTCACTGCTCGTTTCGAAGAGGAGGGTTTCCGTTGGGTTCCGGGCTCGGTGATCTCGCGGTTGGCACGACGGCCTGTTCGTCGGATCGTCACTCAAAAAAGGAGCGCCAGGTGATCTGCGGTCGATGGCGAAATGAGACAGGCGGGGGTGCGGCGGGTTCCGTTGGGTTGGCAAACAAGACGTCTCACAAACACGCATAGCCTCAAACGAGACGTCTATTACACGACATTTACACCCGACACGGACATGTTTTATAGGGAAAATGTGCGCACCCATCGCCGGGTCGCGCCAGCATCCATGTGACACCCGGATTGGGGACCCTGCCTGGATGGGCGCCGTTCCCGGCCAATCCTGTAGGATGTCCGCGGGCGCAGCGGCCGTATGCTTGGACCACGATTTGATTAAAACGCGGGCCTTTGGTGCGCCACAAGCAGGGGCCTTGAAGGGACGACACAATACAGCGAAGGCGGTCCGTTGTTCCGGTGATGGACATTGTCCACGATCAACCGGATGCTTGGATGTGCACCGTTCGCGGCCAATCCTGGAGGGATGGCCAACGGAATGCCTGGACCACAACTTATTTAAAACGCGGGCCAACGGCCCGCCACCAGCAGGGACCCTGTAAGGGTCACACAATACAGCGAAGGGTGAGACGCCGGGACGGCGGCGTAACCCTGGTTGCCTGGAGTTCCCCCATCGAGCTCTGAAGGAGCGGGGCTACGAAGCCCCACCGGCGTTCACACCACCTCCGTTTGGTCCTGACCGGAGCCCCCTCTTCCCGACAGGGCGTCACCCCCGATGACCCTTCGCGGAGCCGCCCCTACAGGGCTGGGGACCGGGGACTCCCAACAACCAGGGTTACGGTGCCTCAGCGGCACCTCACCCTTCGCTGTACTGTGTCACCCCTCCGGGGTGCCCGCTGGTGGCGGGCCCGAGGCCCGCGTTCTAAATAAATGGTGGTCCAAAGTGACGTCCGGTCGCACCTTCAGCGCGACCCGGGGCGAGTTCCCATCCATATTGACGATCGATTCGGGACAGGTTCCCGTCAGCCTTCCGTTTGTCGCGAAATCCAGCATCCATTGAACACCCGAACATGGACCCCTGCCTGGATGGGCGCCGGTCCCGGCCAATCCTGAAGTGATGGATGCGGCCGCAGCGACCCATGTCTGGCCCACCCTGCTCCCGAACCTGGACCCCTGCCTGGATGTGCGCCGTTCGCGGCCAATCCTGAAGGGATGGCCGCGGGCGCAGCGACCCCATGTTTGGCCCACAATTTGATGAAAACGCGGGCCAACGGCCCGCCACCAGCGGGCACCCCGGAGGGGTGATACATTACAGCGAAGGGTTAAGGAGGCAACGCCGACGCAACCCTGGTTGTTCGAGGTTCCCGAACCCCAGCCCTGTAGGGGCGGCTCCGCGAAGCGTCATCGGGGGTGACGCCCTTTCGGGAAGAGGGGGCTCCCTCCTGGACCATAGGAGGTGGCGTGAATTCCGATAGCTTCATAGCCCCGCTCCTTCAGAGCTCGATGCGGGAACTCCAGGCAACCAGGGTTGCGTCGGCTCCGCCTCCTTAACCCTTCGCTGAAATGTGTCGTCCCTTCAGGACGCCTGCTGGTGGCGGGCCAGAGGCCCGCGTTTTTACATATGGTGGGCCAAACATGCGGTTGCTGCGCCCGCGGCCATCCCTCCAGGATTGGCCGCGAACAATCACCATCCAAGCATTCGGTTGACCACCAACAACGATCATCCCGGGTGGCGTCGGATTCGGGTGTGGGTCCCGATCCGATATCCGTATGTGTGGAACATGTGACGTCCGCTCGCACCTTCAGCGAGACCCGCAGCAGGTTCATGTCCATCGTGGCGTTCGATTTGGGACAGGTTCCCGTCGGCCTTCCGTTTGGCCGCCAACAAGCACCATCCAAGCATTCGGTCGACCACCCACAACGATCATCCCGGGTGGCGTCGTATTCGGCTGTGGGTCCCGATGCGATATCCGAATTTGCGGCATATGTGACGTCCGCTCGCACCTCCTGCACGACCCGGGACGGGTCCCCGTCCATCGGGACGTCCGCTCGCACCTTCCGCACGATCCTCGGCAGTGAGGCGACGCAACCGCCGATTCCCCCCCCGACACAATGGTTTCGAAGCACCACGACAGCCCTTCCCCACGACCCGTGACGGCGCGAATCCCGCCCAACGCCGAAGGCCCCGAAAAAAAACCGCGCAAGCCTCTTGGCACCCCCTTCCCCGTTTGTTAGAGTTCAAGCTAAGAACCTTGCTCCAACAGGTTTTCCGGCGCACTTGGGCTTCGCAATCACTACCTCACGCGGCCGGTGCCGGGCCCCTTTCCACGCGGCTCCCCTTCCCGCTGGAAAACTCGGTATGCGCCGACATCTCGTGTGCCGAGGCGTCCTTGCGCCGTTCGGCGCGGTTCTCGGGATTTCCCAATCCAATCCAAACCGCATCGAGGTACGACCATTGGCCCCTAGATCCGGTCATCCGCTCAGCCCCAACCAACGCGACGTCTGGTTCGATCAGTTGCGTTACCCGGATAGCACGCTTTACAACCAAGGCGGATTGATCCACATCGAGGGACCCCTCAAACCCTCGGTCCTGCGCCGCTCCCTCAAGCGTCAGTTACGCGATCACGACTGCTTCCAACTGGGCTTCCGCACCACCCGCTCCGGCCAACCACGCCAAGCGCCGATGGAACCGGAAAAGATCTCGCTGCCCGTCGTCGACCTGGCCGACGAAGGCCACTTTCAGGAAGCGCTCCACCAACGGGCCCAGCCGCTCTTCGACCAACCGTTCGATCTCGCCAAACCCCCACTCTGCCGGTTCATGCTGTTCCGCGAATCGGCCCAGAGCCACCACCTGCTGGTCGTCTTTCACCACCTGATCATGGACGGCTACGGCATCTTCCTCTTCGTGCAGCGCCTGTTCGACACCTACCGCATCATGCAGCGCCACCAAAAGCTGGATCTCCCGAAACCACCGCCCTTCCTGGGCCGCAAGGACGGCCCCCGGCCCGATCGCGCGGAAAAGAGCGAACAGTTTTGGCACGACCGCCTGAAGGAATTGCCGCCGCCCCTGCAGCCGCACCGTCGAAACATGCCCGCGCCCGCCGCCACCCAAGCCGACCTGAACGCCGGCATCCAGGAGCAAACCCTGCCGCGCTTCCTGCTCCTGCGCCTGGAACACGTGGCCCGCATTCACCGGCTCGGCATCTTCCCGATGTTCCTGACCGCCTACTCGGCCTGTCTGCACCACTGCTTCGGCGGCAACCGCACCCCGATCGGCGTCTCGCTGCTGAACCGGTCCGGCAAAAACGCCAAACAGACGCTCGGGCACTTCGTCGACACCTCGCTCGTCCTGCCCCACCTGGATGTGAACCAGCCGTTTTCGGCCTGCTGCGCGGCCATCATGCGCGAACTGCGCTCGGTCTACCGGCACCACGCACTGCCCTTCGCCGCCCTGGCCCAGATGGGCGCCGCCATGGACCGCGATCGGCTGTTCGACGCCTCCTTCAGCTACGAAACCCCGGGCTTCCCGCACAGCTACGGCAAACTGCGCCTGGACTACAAGGCCCTGCTGACCCGCCAACTCCAGCACCCGATCCACCTGAGCGTGCGCAATTACCGCGAGGACCGGGACCTGCCGGTCTACCTGGAATACCAGACCCACTTCATGGACGCGTTCGCCGCCCGGGAATTCGCCAGCCTGTTCTGCAAGGTCCTCACCCAAGCCAGCGAACACCCCGAACGCACCCCGGCCCGCATGCTCGCGGAAATCCGGCGCGAAGATCCGCGCCCCGCCCACTGGTCCGGCCTCGACGCGCCAACCCTGCCGCCGATCACCACCATTCCGCGCCTGTTCCAGCACCGCGCCACCGAACACCCGGACCACCTGGCCCTGATCGCCGGCGAGCAATCGCTGACCTACGGCGCCCTGTTCGACCGGGCCTCGCGCCTGGCGGCCCTGATCGCGACCCACTTCGGCGTTCGTCGCGGCGAAGTGGTCCCAATCCTGACCGATCACCCGGAAACCATGTTGACCGCCATGTTCGCCGTGCTCCAGGCCGGCGCGGCCTTCCTCCCACTGAACCCCAACGACCCGCCCGGCCGGCGGCGGCGCGTCCTGCAACAGTGCGGCGCCCACCTGATCCTCTGCGACGGGGAGAACCAGACCCGGATCGCGATGGAATCCGACCTGGAACCGGTGCGGGCCGACCGCCTCCCGGAACAGGTGCCGCGCGCGCCGATCCGCGCCGTCTCGCCCGACGACGCGGCCTACGTGATCTTCACCTCCGGCACCACCGGCCGGCCGAAAGGCGTCATCGTGCCCCACGGGGCGGTGGTCAACCTGGCCACCCAGTTCCTCAAGGCCGACCTGGCCGATTGGCCCAATCCCCAGAACATGGCGGTCATGGACGCCTTCTTTTTCGACGCCGCCTTTCACTCGCTCTTCGGCGCCCTGCTGCACGGCCACACCCTGCACGTCATCCCGCGCGAGATGGCCGCCCATCCGGATCAGGTCGCGGGCTTCCTGGAAAAGCACCAGATCGACGGCATCAACCTGGCGCCGCGCCTGCTGCGCGCCCTCTACGCCCACGCCGACATGACCGGCAAGACCTTGCCGCGCTCCTTCATCGATACCGGCACCGAGCCGCTGGAACACGAGGACGTGACCCTCGTGTTCGACGAGCCCGCCCGGGCCGCCCTGCGCCTGACCAACTACTACGGCCCCACGGAAGCCTGCGTCGAGGTGACCCGCTTCCCGATGATCGCCGAAACCCTGGCCCGCCTCGACGAGGTGCCCATCGGCCGTCCCAACGGCGGCATTCAGGTCCTGATCCTCGACGAACACATGGACTGGGCCCCGCCCGGCTTCGCCGGCGAGATCTACATCGGCGGGCCCTGCCTGGCGCGGGGCTACCTCGGCAGCTCGGCCCTGACCGCGGCGCGCTTCGTGCCGCATCCCTTCCGCCAGGGACAGCGACTCTACCGCACGGGCGACCGCGGGCGCTGGCTCGAGGACGGGAACCTGGCCTTCATGGGTCGCATCGACCTCCAACTCAAGCTGCGCGGCTACCGCATCGAACCGGCCGAGATCGAATACCACCTGAAGCGCCAGCCCGAGGTCAAACGGGCGGTCGTCGGCCTGCACACCCAGGATCGCGAGGAGCCCGTCCTGGTGGCTTGGCTCGAAGCACAGGGCGAGCTGGACACCCACGCGCTGCGGGCCCGCCTGACGCGCGTCCTGCCCCACTACATGATGCCCAGCCACCTGGTGACGCTGGAAGCGTTGCCCGAAACGCCGGGCGGGGCGGTGGACCGGGCCGCGCTGCCCGATCCCGTCGAGGCCGGCAAGGACCAGCGCGAAAAACGCAAGGGACGCACGCCCCGCAACGATCTCGAACGGTTGCTGGTCCGGATTTGGAGCCACGCGCTGGACCAACCCGAGATCGGCATCCACGACAACTTCTTCGCCCTCGGGGGCCAGAGCCTGACCGCGGCGCGGGTGCTCGCCGATCTGCGCGAGGAAGGCCTGAACCCCCATTTTCGCGACATGTTCGACTACCCGACCGTGGCGTCGCTGGCCGGCTATTTGCGCGACCACGTGGGCACGCCCGCACCACGCATGGAATCGGCTCCGGTCACCGAGTCCTATCCCCTCTCCCATGGCCAGGAACGGCTTTGGCTGCTGCACCAGACCGAACCGCACCCGGCCGCCTACAACATGGCCGGCGCCATCCTGCTGGAAGGTCCGCTGGACGTGGCCGCCTTGGGCGAGTCGATCTCGCTGTTGTTCCAACGCCACCAGGTCCTGCGCACGGCGATCCTCGCCGGCGGTACCGAACCGCGTCAGGTGCTGTTGCCCGTGCCCGAGAACCCGTTGCGCCTGCGCGACCTGCGCGAACGTTCCAACCCGATGGATTCGGCGCGACGGGCCGCGCTACGCGAGGCGATGATCACCTTCGACCTGGAACTGAGTGTGCCGTTCCACGCGCTGCTGCTGCAATTGAGCGAGGAAACCAACGTGCTGGTGCTCAACCTGCACCACATCGCCGGCGACGGGGAATCGCTGAAAGTCCTGATGCGCGACCTGGCCGCGGGCTATACGACCCAGACGGAAAACGACAATTTCGCCCTGGCCGATCCCGGCGTGCAATACCGGGACTTCGCGGTCTGGCAGCGGGGCGGTGCCAAAAGTGCCGCCTGGGATGCCGCCGCGGCCTTCTGGTCCAAGCACCTGGGCGACCCACCCGAACCGCTGTTGCTCCCGCTGGACCGACCGCGCCCACCGGTGCGCACCGCGGCCGGCGCCCGCCTGCGCCGCTCGCTGGGCAACGCGGCCGCGGTCGCCATCGACAGCCTCGCCCGCAGCGGGGCGACCACGCATTTCAGCGTCCTGGTGGCGCTGACCCAGGCCTTCCTCTACCGGCTCTGCGGCCAGGACGACCTCTGCCTCGGCACCCTGGTCTCGGGCCGCAACCATCCCGACGTGGGCGAAACCGTCGGGTTCTTCGTCAACACGGTGGTCCTGCGCGACCACGTGTGCGGCACGGCCCCGCTGTCGGTGCGCATCGCCCGCGCCACGGCGACCGTCACCAACGCTTTCGAGCACGGCGACTACCCGTTCGACCTGGTCGTGGGCGGCGTTTCCGCACCACGCGATCCGTCGCACCACCCGCTGTTCGACGTGCTGATCACGCTCGATACCGAAGACCCACCGGTTCCCGAGCTGCCGGGCATCCTCGCCACGCCGCTCGAGCTCTCGCCGCCGCTTTCCAAGTTCGACCTGTCCTTCGAGTTCCACCTCAACGAGAGCGGACTCGCCCTGGAGCTGGCCTACAACGCCGACCTCTTCGACGTGCCGACGATCGAACTGCTGGTCGCGCGCTTCGACCTGATGGCTCAGCGCTGGATCGAACGCCCCGAAACGCCGCTCTGTCGGCTGGACCTGCTCACCGAGGAAGAGCACCGCGCGCTGCACATTCCGCCACTGGAACCGCCAATGGCCGGCCGCGACCTGATCAGCCAATTCCGCGAACGAGTCCGCGCCGAACCCGAGCTGCCGGCACTGGTCTTCCGCGAACGGGTCACCACCCAGGCGGAACTGGAAAAAACGGCATCGCGCATCTGTGCCGCGTTGCAACAGGAACACGAGGTGAACCCGGGCGACGTGGTCGTCCTGGCGGCCGAGCGGGATCCGCGCATGATCGCGGCCATGCTCGGCGTACTCCAATGTGGCGCGGCCTATTGTTGGCTGGATCGCGACCAGCCCGCCAAACGCCGGGCCGCACTGCTGGAGGCGTCGGGCGCCCGACTGTGGATCGGGCTGCCGGAGACCATGACGCCCGCGGGCGACCCGGCCGGGGTCACCGCGGTCTCGGTGGACGTCCTGATCGCCACCGGTCGATCGAAGACCGCCCGCCAGGTGCCGCTCGCGCCCGACCTGCCCGCCTACCTGATCTTCACCTCCGGCTCGACCGGCGACCCCAAGCCGCTGTTCATCCCGCACCGCGCCGTCGGTGCCCTGGTCGCCACCACCCGCGACAGGCTGCCCGGGCGCAGCACGACGCCGGTGAATCTGGCCTGCTCCGGCGCCCTGATCTTCGATGCCACGGTCCACGAAATCTACCTGAGCCTGCTGATGGGGCACACCCTCTTCCTGGTGCCGGAGGAAATCGCCGGCGAACCCCACCTGCTGCTGACCTACCTGGAAACCCACCCCATTCAAATGATCGGCCTGACGCCAACCCTGCTCACGGCACTCATCGACGCCGGTCTCGGCCTGCGCCCGCTGACCATGGAACACTTGATCCTCGGTGGCGAGCCCCTCTCGCCGGAACAGGTGGGCCGGCTGCGCGAGCGACCGCACGCGGCGGCGATCGGCATCACCAACGCCTACGGTCCGACCGAAGCCTGTGTCGACGCCACCCACTACGTGCTGCCGCCGGGCCCGCCCGAAGAGGGTCCGGTACCGATCGGCACGCCGCTCGACCACGCGCGCGTCGTGCTGCGCGACCGCGACGGGAACCCGGTCCCCCCGGGCTTCACCGGCGAGCTCTGCATCGGCGGAGTGGGCCTGGCCCTCGGTTACCAGGACATGCCCGCCAAGACCGCGCACGCCTTTCGGCCCGACCCCTACCTCTCCGGCAGCCGCCTCTACCACTCGGGCGATCGCGCACGGCTGAGGCGGGACGGGAACTTGATGTTCCTCGGTCGCGGCGACGACCAGGTCAAGGTTCGCGGGTACCGCATCGAGTGCGGCGAGGTGGAGGCCGCCCTGAAAAAGCTGCCGGCGGTGCAGGAGGCCCTGGTCCTGCCGCGAGCCTCCCAAAGCGCCGGCACGGTGCTGGTGGCCTACCTGCGTGTCGACGGCGCCCGCGCCGGCGGCCTGCGCCAGGAACTGGCCCGCCTGCTGCCCACCTACATGCTGCCGGCCCACATGGTCCTGTTGGAATCGTTTCCGCGCACGGCCACCGGCAAGCTGGACCGCAACGCCCTGCCCGATCCACACGGCGCCGCGGCCACCTCGGCCGCGCAGCACGAGCCGCCCCACGACGGCTTGGAACGCGTACTGGCGGACCTGTGGCGCGAGGTTCTGGGTCACACCCGCATCGGCCGCCACGACAACTTCTTCGAGCTGGGCGGTCACAGCCTGAGCGCCACCCGCCTGGCCACCGCCATCCACCGCCGCTTGGACACCCGGCCCAGCGCCCGCGACATCTTCGAACACCCCACCATCGCCGCCCTGGCCAGCTACCTGTGCGAGCGCGAACCCACCCTGTTCCATGCGATTCCACGCCAACCGGAAGCACCCAACTACCCGGTCTCGCACGCCCAGAAACGCGTCTGGGTCGCGCGCCAGATGGCCGGCGATTCGGCCGCCTACAACATGCCGGAAAGTTACTGGCTGGATGGCCCGTTGGACCGCGACGCCCTGGTCACGGCCTTCGGCGAGCTCTACCGCCGCCACGAGGTGCTGCGCACCACCTTCACCTTCGTCCAGAACGAGGTCCGCCAGGTGATCGGCGAAGAGGAAGAACCGCCATTCACGCTGGTCGACCTGCGCGGCAGTCGCGATCCGGACGGGGCCGCGCTGCGCCTGGCCCAGGGAGAAACCCGCACGCCCTTCGACCTGGAAAAGGAACCGCCGATTCGGCTGATGCTGATTCGCGTCGCCGACCACCGTCACCTGCTGATGGTCAACCTGCACCACATCGCCGTGGACGGCTGGTCGGCCCGCATCTTCTGGCAATCGCTGGGCGAGATCTACCAGGCCGTGCTGCAAAAGGACCCCATGCCGCCGGGCCCGCCGCTGCAATACCGCGACTACACCGCCTGGCAGCACGAGCTGCTTTCCGGCTCGACCCTCGACAGCCACCGTCAGTACTGGCGCCGCCACCTGGCGGGCGACCTGCCCGTCCTGCAGTTCCCCACCGACGCACCGCGTCCCGCGTTGCGCACCTACCAGGGCGCCGAACAGCGCATCCATCTCAGCGCGGAAACCACGCGTGGCCTGCACAAGCTGGCACGCAGCCATGCCACTACGCCGTTCGCGGTCCTGGCCGCCACCGTGTTCACCCTGCTCTACCGCTACACCGGGCAACGGGATCTGATCTGCGGCATGACCGTCGCCGGTCGCCGCCACGCCGACCTGGACCGGCTCATCGGCCTGTTCCTCAACACCCTGCCGCTGCGCTGCCAGCCGGAAGGGCGCCAGCCGTTCGTGGAACTGCTCGCCGACGTGCGCGACACGCTCAACGATGCGTTGGAACACCAGGACTACCCGATCGACCTGTTGATCGAGGATCTCGGCGTGCGGACCGACCCGTCGCGCTCGCCGCTGTTCGACGTGCTGCTGGTCATGCAGAACCAACAGGACCAGGGCCCCAATTTCCCGGGCATCAGCGCCGAATCGCTGCCGCAGCCCAAAGGCGAAGCCAAGTTCGACCTCTCGTTCTATTTCCGCGAGGACAAAGGCCGCATGGGCATGGCCCTCGAATACAACGTGGAACTCTTCGACCAAGAGCGCATGCAGCGCCTGGCGGGTCACTTCCAGCGCCTGATCAACACCGCCGTGCGCGACCCCAAAACACCGCTGTGCCGCTTGCCGATGCTGGGCAATGCCGAACGGCACCGCTTGCTCGGCGGGTTCAACCAAACCTCGGTCCCCTTCGACAACGGCTACACCCTGAGCGAGGCCTTCAGTGCCTGCGCGGCCCTGTTCCCGGACCGGCCGGCCCTGGTCTTCGCGGGCCGCACCCACGGCTACGGCGAACTGGACGCGGTCACCAACAGCGTGGCCCGTGCCCTGAGCCAACAGCAGGCCGTGGCGCCGGGCGATTTCGTGGCGGTCTTCACCCGTCGTTCGGATTGGACGATCATCGCCATCCTCGGCGTGCTCAAGGCCGGCGCCGCCTACCTGGCGCTCGACCCCGGTCAACCGCCGGCCCGCTCGGCCTACATGGTCCGCAATGCCGGATGTAAGTTGGTCCTGAGCGACGGCACGCCCCTGCCCGCGGATCTGCTGGAAACCAACATGCGTACCGTGGACCTGCGGACGATCACGGCCGAGCCCGAGCACCTGCCCATGAAGGCCCCCTCGACCGCCCCCGCCTACGTGATCTACACCTCCGGCTCGACCGGCAAGCCCAAGGGCGTCATCGTCAGCCACCGCTCGGTCATGAACCTGGTGGCCGGCCTGGAAAACGAAATCTACGGGCATCACCGCCAACACCTGCACGAGGCCCTGATCGCGCCCTTCATCTTCGACGCCTCGGTCCAGCAGATCTTCGGTGCGCTGTTGCTGTGCCACACGCTGCACGTCATCGACGAGGAGACGCGGCGCGACCCGTCCACGCTGTGCGCCTACCTCGGGCGCCACCACATCGGCATCTTCGACGTCACGCCCGGCATGTTCCGCGCCCTGCTCGAACACGATTTCGGCAACCGCCGCACCGACCTGCGCCACATCACCATCGGCGCGGAAGAGGTCTCCACCGACCTGGTCGCCACCTGGCTCAACCGACCCAACAGCGGCGGTGTGCGGTTCACCAACACGTACGGGCCCACCGAGGCCACGGTCGAGTGCCTGACCCACACCCTGGCCCCGGACGAATCGCTCCAGGGTTCGTCGATTCCGATCGGCCTGCCCATGGCCAATACCCGTGTCTACCTGCTCGATCGCGACGGCGACCTGGTGCCCACCGGCGTGCCCGGCGAGATCTGCATCGCCGGCGAAGGCCTGGCGATGGGTTACCTGAACCAACCGGCCACCACCGCCGACGCCTTCCGACCTAACCCCTTCGAGGCCGGAGAACGGATCTACCACACCGGCGACCTGGGCATTCGCCGGCCCGACGGCGTGATCCAGTTCCTCGGGCGTCGCGACGATCAGGTCAAGATCCACGGCTACCGCATCGAGTGCGGTGAAATCGAGCAGGCCCTGCTGCGCCATCCGGACATTCGCGGCGCGCTGGTGCTCGCCAAGGCCTGGACCGGCACGGATACGGAGCTCGCAGCCTACCTGCTGGGCCCGGAACTGCCCACCAGCGAGCTGCGCGAGCACCTGGCCCGCTTCCTACCCGCCTACATGATTCCGCGCTACCTGGTCTTCATGGAGCGCTTCCCCCTGAACGCCAGCGACAAGATCGACCGCACCGCCCTGCCCGATCCGCTGATCCACGGCCGCCCCTCCTCGGCCGGCGCCATCGCTCCGCGCGACCCGCTGGAGTCGCGCCTGAGCGACCTGTGGCGCAAGGTGCTGCACATCCCGGAAAAGGCGGCGCTGGGCATTCACGACAACTTCTTCGAACGCGGCGGCCACAGCCTGACCGCGACACGGCTGGCGAGCGGCATCCACCAGGTACTCAGCGTGGCGCTGCCGCTGCGGGTGCTGTTCCAGGCGCCCACCATCGCCGAGCAGGCGGCGGTGATCCGCAAGCAGGAGCGCAGCGCCTTCGAACCGATCAAACCAGCACCCACCGCCGCGCACTACCCGCTGTCCCACGCGCAAAAGCGCCTGTGGCTGCTGCACCAGATCGAGAAGAACCCGATCGCCTACAACATTCCGGCCTTCACCCTGCTCAAGGGCGATCTGGACGTGTCGGCCCTGCGCCAGGCGTTCTTCAAATTGTTCCAGCGCCACGAAACGCTGCGCACCCATTTCGACATGGTGGACGAAGAACCCCGCCAATTCGTGCACCCCAGCCTGCCGTTGCCGTTCTCGCAACTGGACCTGAGCGACCTGCACGATCCGGAACTGGTGGCCGACGGCTACGCCCGCAAGGAGGCCACCACCCCGTTCGACCTGCGCCAGGGACCGCTGATGCGGATCGTCCTGCTGACGCTGGGCCTCAGACGCCACCTGCTGCTGGTGACCATGCACCACATCATCGCCGACGGCTGGTCGCTGGGCGTCTGGCTGAAGGAACTGGTGACCTACTACGAGGCGGCACGCGCGGGCCGATTCCCCCGGCTGCGTTCCCTGAAAATCCAATACCGCGACTACGCCATCTGGCAGAATCACCGCCTCGCCGGCGGCTTTTTCGAGCGCCAGCGCGCCTATTGGCACAAGCGCCTCGCCCCACCGATGGAACCGCTCGAGATGCCCACCGCCAAGCCCCGCCCGCGCGAACCGGGTTTCAACGGGTCCAAGGTCCACTTCCAGCTCGATCCGCCCCTGTTGGAAGGCCTGCACGAACTGGCCGGCCGTCACGGCGCATCGCTGTACATGGCGCTGGTGGCACTGGTCAAGGTGTTGCTCTACCGCTACACGGGCCAGTCGGAGATCCGCATCGGTTCGCCGATCGCGGGCCGCAATCACGCCGACCTGGAACACCAAATCGGCTTTTTCGCCAATACCCTGGTCCTGCGCGATTTCCTCAACGGCGACGACACCTTCGAGCAGGTACTCGGCTCGGTGCGCGAGACGACGACCGAAGCCTACGACCACCAGGACTACCCCTTCGACCTCCTGGTGGAGGAGTTGGCGACCGAGCGGGACCTGTCGCGTTCGCCGCTGTTCGACGTGTTGTTGGTGCTGCAGAACAACGAACTGGAAGCCGAGGATCCACCCGGCCTGACGCTCAAGCCGTTCGACGTCGACGCCACCGTCGCCAAGTTCGATTTGCTGTTCGATTTCCGCGAGGGCCCCACCGGCCTCGACATCACGTTGGAGTACAACAGCGATCTCTTCACCCGACCGGGGATGTTCCGCCTCGTGTCGCACCTGCTGGAGCTGACCAAGAGCCTGCTGTCCCATCCGCGTCGCCCGATTGCCCGGTTGGGCATGTTGACCCAGCTCGACCGCATCCAGCTCATGTCCACCTTCTGCCCGGACCAGCAGACCTTCTCCCAGACCGAGAGCGTCATCGAGCTGTTCGAGGGCGCGGCCTCGCGCATGTTCCGCCACACGGCGCTGGTCCACGGCGACACGAAATGGACCTATCACCAGCTCAACCAGGCGGTCAACCAGTGGGCCCACCAACTGCGCGAGGTGCATCGCGTCAAGCCGGGCGACGTGGTGGGCGTGCTGCCCAACCGCGATCCCTGGGCGGTGGTCGCCATGCTGGCGGTGCTCAAGTCCGGCGCGATCTACCTGCCGATCGATCCCGAGAACCCGACGACGCGCCGGGCCGCGATCATCGTGGACGCGGGCTGTACCCTGCTCCTGATCGGCAGCGGCCAGGACCTGCCGGAGCTGGCGATGGCCCCGCCGGCCTTCGCCATCGAGCGCCTGCCCGAGGCGTCCAAAATCAACCCCCAGGTGGTCAGCGTCCAGGAGGATCCGGCCTACATCGTCTACACCAGCGGATCGACGGGCTCGCCGAAAGGGGTGGTGGGCACCCACCGCTGCCTCTACAACCTGATGCAATGGCAACGAACCAGCCACCGAACCATGCGCGAAGCACGGACGCTGCAGTACGCGGCACTGGGTTTCGACGTGGCCGTTCAGGAGATGCTGTTCACCCTGATCACCGGCGGCGAACTGCACCTGATCGACGACGAGATGCGCTACGACATCGATCGCCTGACGCACTACATCGCCCAGCACGAGATCGAATCGCTCACCATGCCGTATTCGGTGCTCAACCTGTTGTTGCACGAGACCGCCGAGCTGGACAAGTTGGCCTCGCTGCGGCACGTCATCACCTCGGGCGAGCAGCCCTACCTGACCAAGGGCATCCGGCGCTTTTTGGCGTCCCAACCCGAAGCCCAGCTCCACAATCAGTACGGACCCAGCGAAACCCACGTGGTGACCTCGTTCACGGTCAACCACGAAAGCGAGATCGAGGGCCGCATTCCGCTGGGCCGCCCGGTCAGCAATACGCGGGTGTACGTCATGGACCGCTACGGCCAGGTCTTGCCGATCGGCTGCTACGGTGAACTGTGGATCGGCGGCGCCAACGTGGGCCTGGGGTACGTCAACCAGCCCGAACTGACCGATCGGCGCTTCGTGGCCCGCGACGACCTGCCCGACACCATGCTCTACCGCTCGGGCGACATCGGCCGCTGGAACGAGGACGGGCACCTGGAATTCGTGGGTCGCGAAGACGAGCAGGTCAAGTTGCGCGGCTTCCGCGTGGAAAGCAACGAGGTGCGGCGGGCGATGAAGGCCCACGCCTCGATTCAGGCAGCGGCGATCGCGATCTGGCACAACGACCACCAGGAGCCGGTACTGGCGGGTTACTACGTCGCCGAGCCGGCAGTCTCGCCGGAGGCGTTGCGGTCGTTCGTGGCGCGCCTGCTGCCGAGTTACATGGTCCCCAGTCACATGATTCCTTTGGAAAAGATTCCACTCACCCGCAACGGCAAGCTCGACAACGCGGCACTGCCCCGACCGGCCGCACTGGACCGCGACCTGGCCCGCCCGTTCCAAATGCCGCGCGACCGGTTGGAACGCGAGCTGGCCACGGTCTGGGCCGGGATCCTGGGTCGCGAGCGCATCAGCGTCGACGACCACTACTTCGAACTGGGCGGCACCAGCCTCGACGGCATGCGCCTGGTGGCCGCGGTCCAGCGCAACCTGGGCCGGGAGATGCGCCTGCGCGACCTGTTCCAAGCACCCACCGTGCGTCAATTGGCCGAGCGCCTGCGCGATCACGATACCGTGACCTACAGCGAAATCGAACCGGCCCCCAAATCTGAATACTACCCGGCCTCCCACGGCCAAACCCGGCTGTGGCTGTTGCAGCGCATGGATCCCGAGTCGGTTTCCTACAGTATTCCCGCCTTTTTCCGGGCGGTCGGCCCGCTGGATACCGAGGCGTTCCGCAAATCGATCGAGGCGCTCGTGGCCCGTCACGAGGCGCTGCGCACCACGCTCCACCGGGTGGATCACCAGATCTTCCAAAAAGTGCACAACAGCATGGCCGACGTCATGCGCCACATCGACCTCGGCGGCCTGGAGGCGGCGGAAGCCCAGCGCGAAGGTGCCGAATTGGCGCGACGCGAAGTCCTCTCCCCCTTCGACCTGGAACGGGGCCCCCTGCTGCGCGCGGTCCTGGTTCACCTGAACCCGGAAAACCACCTGATTCTGCTCAACATGCACCACGTCGTGGTCGACGGTTGGTCGATGCGCATCCTGATTCGCGAGCTCCAGGTACTGTACCAGGCGTTTCGCGAAGGCCGCGCCAACCCGCTCTCGCCCCTGACCATCCAGTACAAGGACCACACGATTTGGCTGGAGCGCATGCTGCACGGCGGCGACCTGATTCGCCAACGCGAGTTCTGGCTGCGCAAGTTGTCACCGCCTCCGCCCCCGCTGAACCTGCCGCTCCGGAGTAAACGCCCCAGTGTGGCGCGGGCCGAGGGCGCACTTTCGGAGTTTCGCTTCGACGCCGAATTGAGCGAGGCACTGCACGAGCTGGCGCGCCGCGAACGCGTGTCGCTGTTCATGCTGTTGCAGGCGCTGGTCAAGGTCTTGTTGCATCGCTACTCCGGTCAGGCCGACATCGTCACGGGCTCACCGATCGCCGGTCGCCTGCACCCCGACCTGGACCAACAGGTGGGTTTCTACGTGAACCTGCTGGTGCTGCGCGACACGCTCGATCCCGACACGTCGTTCCGCGATTTGCTGCGCCAGGTCCACGACACGACGGCGGAGGCCTTCGAATACCAGATCTATCCCTTCGACCAGTTGCTCGACGACCTGCCCGGGAACCGCGACCCGTCCCGCTCACCGCTGTTCGACGTGTTGGTGGTGCTCCAGGACGACATCAACGACGCCCCCGAACTGGAGGGCCTGAACCTTTCGCCCTATCCGCACCTGACGCTCGTCAGCCGTTTCGACCTGACCTTCAACTTCGCACAGGACCGCGAGGGTCTGCGCTACGATTTGGAATACAAGACCTCGCTGTTCCACGCGGGCATGATCGACCGCTTCAGCGCCCATCTGCAGACACTGGCCCGATCGGTGACGCGCGATCCGGCACGCCGCCTGGCGACGCTCGAGCTGCTGCCCCAACAGGAACTTCAGCAATTGCGGGGTCTCCAGGCGCAGGCTACCGACAACCAGCTCTTCCCGCACCTGGCGCGCGGTTTCGAACGCACCGTCAGCCGCGACCCGGAAGCGCCCGCCATCTACTGCTACGGCCGCATGATGCGTTACGGCGAGTTGAACGGCTACGCCAACGGCTTGGCCATGGAACTGCTGAAATACGACCTGTCCAGCCGGGAACCGGTCATCGCGGTGCTGACCGAACTGGGTGAACTCAGCACCATCGCGATGCTGGCCGTGCTCAAGATCGGCGGCGTCTATCTGCCACTCAGTCAGGCGATTCCCAGCGAGCGGGCCGAAATGATGCTGCGCGATGCCGGGGCCTCCCTGTTGATCACCCAGACCGAGCTGCTGAACATGCTCTTCGATCAGGATCCGCCCTGTGCGGTCCACCTACAGGATCGGCTGCCCAAGCCCGTGGGCCCTTCGCCCAACCGTCAGATCGATCCCGACCAGGCCGCCTACCTGATCTTCACCTCGGGATCGACCGGGCACCCGAAAGGGGTGGTCTGTACTCATCGCGGCCTGATCAACACCGCCGTCGACCAGGGTCGGGCCTTTGCGGTCACGCCGCGCGATCGCCTGCTCAAGCTGGCCGACGTCAGCTTCGACGCCTCCCTTTACGAGTCGTTCATCGCCCTGCTGCACGGCGCCTCGCTGGTCTACGTGGATTACGATACCTTCCGCGACCACGCCGGTTTCCGCACCTTCCTGGAGGAGCAACGGGTGAGCTGGGCGGTCCTGCCTCCGGCCTACCTGCGGCTCCTGGAGAAGGCTCCGCTGCCCAGCCTGCGAATCCTGATCAGCGCGGGCGAGGCCGCCCATCCCGACGACGCGCGCCACTACGCGGGCGAACTGGGCTTCGTCAACGCCTACGGGCCCACCGAGGCATCCGTCTGCGTGAGCAACCACTTCGCCGAACAGGGTCGAGCCTACGAGGAGGGCGTACCGCTGGGTCGCCCGATCGCCAACACGGAGCTGTGGGTTCTGGACGCGGCCTGGCAACCGGTGCCGCTCGGTGTCGAGGGCGAGATCGCCATCGCCGGCGTGGGCCTGGCGCGCAGCTACCTGTCCGCATCCCAGACCGCCGCCCGGTTCGTGCCGCATCCGCTCGAAGAGGGTCGCCGCATCTACCTGACCGGCGATCGCGGCCGTTGGAGCGAGGCCGGCGAGCTGATGTACCTGGGCCGTACCGACCACCAGGTCAGCCTGCGCGGCTTCCGCATCGAATGCGACGAGGTGCGCCACGCGCTGTTGCGCCACAGTCGCGTGCGCCAGGCGCACGTGATGATGCGGCGGGTGCGCGGCGAAGAAGCACTGGTGGCCTACATCGCCGGCGACGATCTTCCCAAGCCCCAGGCCTTGCGCGACTTTTTGGGACACCACCTGTTCTCCTACATGGTGCCCAGTTTCTTCGTGAACCTCGAGACCCTGCCGCTGACACCCAACGGAAAAATCGACATTCGCGCGCTGCCGGAGCCGAGCCGCGGCGGCATCGCCCCCGAGCGCGACGAGCCGCCGCGCGACGACCTCGAAAAAACCCTGCTGGGCATCTGGTGTGACTTGCTGGACCTGGACGAGATCAGCATTCACGACAATTTTTTCGAATTGGGCGGGCACAGCCTGACGGCGGTGCGTCTCAAGGCCTGCCTGGTTTCGGAATGGAATTTGGACCTGAGCGCGCGCGCCGTGTTCGAGCACCCCACCATCGCCGAGCTGGCCGCCCACATCGACCGACTCCAGATCGCCAACTACCGAGCCATTCCCCGGCGCGGCGAGGATCTGGGCGAAATTCCCACCTCCTACGCCCAGCGGCGGTTGTGGCTGCTGCACCAGATCGGCGACAGCGACCGGGCCTACCATCTCTCGGCCGCCTTCTGGATCGACGGCCCGCTGGATCCCGATGCGCTTTCGACGGCGCTCGAAGCGCTGGTCACGCGCCACCCCTCGCTGCGAACCACGTTCGTGGAACACGAGGGCGAGCCGGTTCAGCGCATTCTGCCGACGCCCGGTGGGTTCACACTGTACCGCACCGAACTGAAGGAGAAGAAGCCCACCGAACGCCAGGCCGCCGCGATCGGGCTGGCCCAGACCCACGATGCGGCCCCGTTCAACCTGGCCGAGGGGCCGCCGTTCCGTGCAATGCTGATTCAGGTCGCACCCGACCACTGGCTGCTGTCCCTGACCCTCCACCACCTGGTCGCCGACGGGTGGTCGGTCGCCATTCTGGTCCAGGAGTTGACCCATCTCTACGGCACCCAGGTGCGCGGCGCGACGTCGGATCTCCCGGCTCCGGAGCGCGACTACGCCGATTTCGCCCTGTGGCAACGCGACCGCATGCAGGACCCCGAGATGGCGGCACACCGGGACTACTGGCACAAGCGGTTGCATCCGCTGCCGCCCGTGGTCACCCTGCCCGGCGATTTCACGCGAACCGCGGTACGCGGGTACCGGGCCGTGCTTCACGAGCACCAGATCGGGCCCGAACTGATCGATCCACTCCGCAACCTGGCGGCCCGGTTCGATACGTCGCCCTTCACCCTCTGGCTCTCGCTGTTCGCCGTGGTGCTCTACCGCCACACCGGTCAACGCGACCTGAGCCTGGGCACCATCACCGCCGGACGCGACCGCGCCGAGTTGGCGCCGATCGTCGGCATGTTCGTCAACACCCTGGTGCTGCGAATCGGCTTGGACCCGGACGCCAGCTTCCGCGATTTCTTCCAGCAGGTGCGTCAGCGGCTGCGATCGGATATGGATCACGCCGATTACCCGTTCGACCTGTTGGTGGAAGAGTTGGCGCCCCCGCGCGACCTGGCCCACAACCCGCTGTTCGACGTGCTGTTCGTCTACCAAAACAACGAAGCGCCGCCGATGGACTTGGCCGGTGTGTCGTTGCGCCCCGCCGAGACCGCCGACTTCCACGCCAAGTTCGATCTCAGCGTGCAACTGGCGGACACCGAAGACGGCGGCCTGGTCATCCAACTGATGTACCGCGAGGACCTGTATCGCCCGGACCGCATCGCCCGCCTGGCCGCCCAGATGGAACAGGCCGCGCGCTCGATGCTGGCCGACGACGAGGTGGCGGTGGGCCATTTGGAAGTCCTGCCACCGCAGGAACGAGACCTGGTGACGCGCCGCTTCGCCCAAGCCCCCAGCAAACCCTATCCGCTGCATCGCACCGCGGCCGAATTGTTCCTGGAAAGTGCGGCGAAACACAATCGCGGGACCGCCGTGGTCGCCGGCGAGGAACGGCTCGGTTACGCCGACCTGGCGCGGGCCGTCAACCAATTGGGGTTCCGCCTGCGGGCGGCCGGCGCCGGTCCGGAGAGGGTGGTCGCCGTGGCCGTGCCGCGCTCCCGAATCGAGTGGATCCTGTCGCTGTTGGCGGTGCTGGAAACCGGCGCCGTCTACGTCTACCTGGATCCGGAAGCCCCGCTCCACTACCGGCGCCACATCGCCCAAAGCGCCCAATGCCGCCTGCTGATCCATTGGGGCACCATGGCGGTCGACGGCCTGGAGCTGCCACGCGGATGCCGCACCCTCGACCTGGCCCACCCCGAACCCGAAGCCTGGGAGACCGCGACCGAAGCGCCACAAACCCAAGCCCAGGTCACCAACGCGGCCTACCTGATCTACACCTCCGGCTCGACCGGACAGCCCAAAGGCGTGACCGTGACCCATCGAGGTTTCGTCAACGCGACCCTCGCCAAAATCGATCGCTACGGCGTCGAGCCAGGCGACCGCCTCCTCCAATTCGCGGCGCCCTCGTTCGATGTCAGCCTCTCCGAAATCTTCATGGCCCTGCTGAGTGGTGCGACCCTGGTCTTGATGGATCGCGAAGCGCTGGCGCCGCACCGCTTCCCGGACTTCGTCGCCGAGCGGCGCATCAGCGTCCTGACCCTCCCGCCCACCTACCTCCAATTGTTGGACAACCATCCCCTGCCCGGCTTGCGCGTCCTGGCTTCCAGCGGCGATCACGTTCACCGCGGCGACGCCGCCTTCTACAGTGGCAAAAAGCACTTTTTCAATGCCTACGGCCCGACCGAGACGTCGGTCTGCTCCCACCTCTACGAGGTACCGGTAGGTTTTGGCGCATCCCTGCCGATTCCCGTGGGACGACCGCTGGTCAACACCCTCACGCTGATTCTCGACGACACTGGTCAACCGGTGCCGATCGGCGTTCCCGGCGAAGTCTTCATCGGCGGCACCGGGCTGGGTCGCGGATATCACGCCGAACCGGCCCGCACGGCGGAGCGGTTCGTGCCCTACCCCCGTTCACTCGACGGCGGCGGCACCTCGCTCCAGGACCGGAACCTGTTCGCGGGGCAACGGCTCTACCGAACCGGCGACCGCGGGCGCTGGACCGAGGAAGGCATGCTCGAAATCCTCGGCCGCGACGACGACCAAGTCAAGATCCGCGGCTTCCGCGTTTCCTGCCAAGGCGTGACCGCCACCCTGCGCCGCCACCCCGGGGTCGCGGATGCGGTCGTGACGCCCTGGCGTGAGGCCGGCGGAGAAACGCGGCTGTTGGCTTTCGTGGTGTGGCATTCGCCCAAAGAAGAAGACATCGAAGTGCAGGTCCGCCACTACCTGGCCGAACAGCTCCCCGCCTATACGCTGCCCTCGCGCTTCATCGAGTTGCTTTCGCTTCCGCTGGGTCCCACCGGCAAGGTGGATATCGGCAAGCTGCCGGTCCCCTCCTCACCATCCCCGGAACGCGGGCAAAAGGTGGCGACACCACCCAGCGACCTGGTCGAGGCCAAACTCTCGCGCCTGTGGTGCGACCTGCTGGATTGCGCGCCGCCCATGTACGAAAGCCATTTCTTCGAATTGGGCGGACACAGCCTCAAGGCGGCCCTCCTGGTGGCGCGCCTGCGCCGCGACCTCCACGTGGATCTTCCCCTGCGCAGCGTGTTCCGGCACCCGACCTTCGGCGATCAACTGGCCCAGGTCCGCGCCGCGACCGGCCTGAAGCCGCGCCTCACCATTCCCCCGATCGAAGCGGCGCCGGAATCGAAGGATTATCCCCTACTGCCCGCGCAAGCACGACTCTGGTTCCTGGATCGGCTGGCCGAGGCGGGCGACGCGACCTACCTGATGGTGGGCGGCTACCGCCTGCAGGGCGAGCTGGATTCGGTGGCCCTGCGGCGCGCCACCTTTACGCTCGTGGCGCGCCACGAAATGCTGCGCGCCGTCTTTTCCGAACGCGAGGGCGCCCCACGGCTGCGGTTCCTGTCCGCCGAGGAGAGCCCGCTGGAATCGCACCTGATTTGGTGTCCCCAGACCAAAAAGGCCGATTTGGCCCGCGTCGTGGCGCAAAAGGTGACGGCGCCGTTCGATCTCGGCGCGGCTCCACCCTGGCGCGTGGTCATGGTGCCCACCGGCAAACGCAAGGTGCACCTGTACCTGGCCCTGCACCACATCCTCACGGACGGTTGGGGCCTGCACGTGCTGCTGGCCGATTGGGCCGCCTTGTACCGGGCCTTTGCCGCCAACCGCGAGGATCCGTTGCCCGCTCCGGAGGTCTCGTTCCGCGACGTCACGGTTTGGCAGGAGACCCAGGATTGGCAGGGCCAGCGTGCCTATTGGACGCGTCAGTTGGCGGCGATGCCCGACCCGCCGCCGATGCCCCACGATTACCCCTTGCAGCCCAACCAACCGCCCCGTGCGGGCCTGTTGACCTCGCATCTCGAAGCGGAGGTCACCACCCACTTGACCGAGCTGGCCATTCGCCGCGGAACCACCCTGGCCAACGTGGTGCTGGCCGGGTACTTCTGCCTGGTCCACCAGCTCACCGCGCGTCAGGACCTGTGGATCGGGATCGGCCACGCCAATCGCGATCGACCCGAGCTGGAGCGATTGGTGGGTCTGCTGGTGAACGTCCTCGTGATCCGCCTGGACCTGGACCCCGAGTGGCGCTTCGAGACCTTGCTGGACCGGGTGACGACCGAGGTCCAGTCGGGCATGGCCAACGGGGCCTATCCCTTCGAGCGGGTGGTCGAGGACGTGTGCGGCGCACGCGGCGGCGAACGCCAGCCGCTGGTGAATCTGATGTACAGCTTCCAAAATTTCCGGGACCTGCACCTGGGCGGTGTCCCGGGTACCCCGGGCGAAGGCGAACCGACGGCGACCAAGAAGGGCGCCCTGCGCATCGACCCGCTGGAGGAGGTCGAGCAGCCGACCGCCAAGTTCGAGCTGACGTTGTACGCGGCCCGCACGGAAGACGGCGGCCTGCGGTGCCAGTGGGAGTACGACGCCCGCCTGTACGCCGAAGAGACGATCTCGGACATGGCCGCCCAGTTGGTCGACGTATTGCGCGCGGTCGCCGGAACCACGCAGGAGGCGTGATTCGGACCCGCACTTCGGCCCAAAGCACCGTGCGCCAAGGTCCCCGCAAACGAAGAGATCCGTCGCGTCTGGCGATCATCGGAGCACCCTCGCTCACAGTGCCCCGGTCATCAGATATCCGTCGCGCCTGGCGATCATCGGAGCACCCTCGCTCACAGTGCCCCGGTCATCAGATATCCGTCGCGTCTGTTGGTTGGCCCGCTGGGCCGACGCTTCGAAGTAACCCAAGCAACAGCAATCAATTACGCCAAAGAGCGTCGCCGATCATTCCCCTCGCCACCCCAATCGAAAGCCGTGAAGTCCAGGTCCCCCCATCGTGAGAGGAGAATCAGGCCTGTAGGTTGGCCCGCTGGGCCGACGCGTCGAAGTAACCCAAGCAACAGCAACCAATTACGCCAAAGAGCGTCGCCGATCATTCCCCTCGCCACCCCAATCGAAAGCCGTGAAGTCCAGGTCCCCCCATCGTGAGAGGAGAATCAGGCCTGTAGGTGCAGCAGCTTGCTGCACCAATCGAAGCCGCTAGGCAACGAATCGAAAAGTGATTCAAGAGCGAAGCGACTCATCCCAATGATGCGATCAACGGGTGGGAACACGGCCCGCTGTTTGGCGCAATTGATTGTCGTTGCTGGGTTGCTTCGATTGATGGAGCAAACTGGCCTGGGCGATCCCCTCACCTACAAGCCTGATATCTCTCTCGTGATGCGGGATAATGGGCTTTGCAACTTCGTTGGGGCGCGACGAGGGAAGTTATTGGCTTCGCTCATTAGCGTAACCCACTTCCGTTTCCTGGGTTACTTCGACGCGTCGGCCCAGCGGGCCAACCTACGGGCACGACGCACCTCTCATGATGCGGGGATTTTGGGCCCTGCGACTTCGTTGGGGCGCGACGAGGGAAGTTTTCGGCTTCGCTCTTTAGCGTAACCCACTTCCGTTTCCTGGGTTACTTCGACGCGTCGGCCCAGCGGGCCAACCTACGGGCACGACGCACCTCTCATGATGCGGGGATTTTGGGCTTTGCAACTTCGTTGGGGTGTGACGAGGGAAGTTATCGGCTTCGCTCTTTGGCGTAACCCCCTTCCGTTACCTGGGTTACTTCGACGCGTCGGCCCAGCGGGCCAACCTACAGGCTCGACGCACCTCTCATGATGCGGGGACCGGGGGCCTTGCGACTTCGGGCTGGGGTCGCGAGCGAGATTCCGTGCTTCGCTCTTTGGCATTATTCTGGACCTTCCCGCTGGCCAGCCCACCCGGCGCGGTATCAAGCCGGGCGTCCCTCGATCAGTTGAGCCAGGGCCACGCTGAAGCCTAGGTCCGGCCACAGGATCTCCCAACCGTCTCCGCTCAACTCGACGCGGGCACGCCGTTCCTGCGCTGCCTCGGCCACCGTGGGAAACCACGACAGCGGCGCCGAAATGCTGCGCCCGTCTTCGAGTTCGGCCTGAAGCCGCGCGTCGACGACCGCGACGGCAGTGGCCTTGGGCGTGTGGAACAGCGCGGCCGCCTCGCGCTTGGCCTCGGCGACGTCCATGGTCGCCACGGTGCGGCCCTTGGCGAACTGCTTGTCGAAGATCCTGCCGATGACGCTCACCACCGCGACCGCCGTGGCGGGACGCAGGACAAAGGCACCGTAGACCCCGGCAACGGGCACCAACATGCTCAGGTAGCCCAGCACGTAGCGCGGAACCCATTCGGCATGGGCGCCGCCCAGCACCGCCGCGATGATGGCTTTGGTGCGGTAGAGTTGGACCTTCACACCGTAGAGGCGACCCAAATCGTAGATCATTTTGCCGAGCAGACCGCCGACGACGATTTGGTCGAACAGGGGTGCCGGAATCACCCCCACCACGCCGGCTGCCACGCGGTACTTGTGGATCAGGGCCTCGGCACGGGCCGGATCGACCGGGTGACCCTTCCCGGCACCTGCGGCGGGTCGGGCACCATCACGCTTCGTCATGAAGACCTCCTGAATATCGCACTTCGATACGAACGAAGGACATGCAGGTCACCTGGATCGAGTGGGTCGGGGCGATGTACCGGCCGAGCAACGAGCGGTGGTGACGTGCCACGCTCACTCGATCGACGAACCAGGACGAGGACAGAGGCCGAGAAAAAGTGTCGTTGCGGGATGCTTCATTATAAACGAGCTCGAAGATCTCGCCAGGATTTTGGAAGGCATCGCGAGGCCCCGACTCCCGAACGCCGATCCTGGCACGCGCGATCCATGTTTCAGATCAAGCACCAAAACAAAATTCGATTGTTTCACATTTTTTGGAAACTCATTTTTTTAATCTTTCCAACAATCGATGCGATGTATACTCGGGACATCCTCCCCACCACACAGATCACTCCATCGCATTTCAGCCGCCGATCGGCTATCGAGGCGTTTCTCAACCGCCACCGTGTCTTGCCGCACCATCCCAAGAGAGGTCCGCGATGCGCATTCTGGTAGGTAACAGTCTCTTTGCACTCGGGTTCCTGTGGTGTGCCTTTCCGCTTCTGAGTCAAACCACCTTGATCGACGACAATTTCGACGACAACGATACCGACGGTTGGTCGACCTTCGGCACGGTGACGGCCGCGGGTGGTTCGGTGGCCGTCACGAACGGTGCGCTGGTTCATCAAACGCAGATTCCCAATTCGGGAACGCTCCGGTTCCAAACGGACATTCGCTTCCCGGCACCCGGCGGCGGCATTCCCGAAGCACGGCTGATCTTTTCCCAGGACGCCCTGGCCGATCCAATCCAGGGCGACACGAGTTCCTATTCCTTCCTGGTCAAGGAAGAATTCGGCCAGTGGTTGATCTCGCTGGACCGCAACGACTTGTTCAACGAAACCATTTTGGCCACCAATACCATCGCCGGCGATTCCATCATGGACAACGTCTGGTACCGCATCAGCGTCACCTTCGCCGACGGTCAGATCGACGCGGCCCTGACCACCCTCGCCGGTGCCGAGATTCAGGCTTTCGAGGTGAACGACACGGCCAACGACGTCAACGGCACCTTCACGGGCCTCTACACCAACGGCGCCAGCCAGGTGGATTTCGACAACTTTTCGGTAGTGCTCGAAGGCGGCGGCACGCCCAGCGTGGCCTTTGCGCAGGCCACCGGCAACGGTGCGGAAACCGTAACCAGTGTCGACGTGGCGGTCAATCTCTCGGCGGCCTCGCAACAAACCGTCACGGTCGATTACGCGGTCACCGGCGGCAGCGCGGGCAACGGCGCCGATTACGATTTGGCGGCGGGCACCCTGACCTTCACGCCCGACCAGACGACGCGCAACATCTCGTTCACGGTTACCAACGACGCCGAAGACGAGGGCGACGAAACCATCGAGATCACGCTCAGCAATCCCGGCAACGCCATTTTGGGCAACCCGAGCGTGCACACCTACACCATTCTCGACGACGACGAACCCGGCGGCGAACCGCTGGTCCAGTTTTCCCAGAACAGCTCGTCGGGCTCGGAGGCCATCGCCAACGTGGCCCTGCCCGTCACGATCACCGGTACGCCCACCGGCACGATTACGATCGATTACGCGGTGACCGGGGGCAGCGCCACCGGCGGCAACGACTACACCTTCACGGCCGGCACCCTGAGCTTTCCCCAGGGAACCACGACGCAAAACGTCCCGATCGCGATCGTGGACGACGCGGAGGACGAGAACACCGAAACGATCCAGGTCACGCTCAGCAACCCCACCAACGCACAGTTGGGCAGCAACGACGTGCACACCTACTCGATCCTCGACAACGACGGGGGCGGCGGCCCCCTGGACGTGTCGGTCTTCGTCCAGGAAGCGCTGCCCGGCAACATCGCCACCGGCATGAACCGAACCGACGAATGGGTGCGCTTCGGCGTGCCGCTGCCCGATTCGGCCGATATCGCGTCGATCGATCAACTGGGCCTCAGCGGTGCCGACGACTACCAGTTCCAAATCCTGGCCACCCACGCCAGCGGCAACGCCCGCTGGGTCCTGGTCGACAGCCTGGTGGATTTCGATGGTGCGGCGGGGCTGACACTGCGGCTGACCGGCGGGGCGGGCAACGTGGCGGGCCCCGACCTGGCGACAGACAATGCCGGCGATGTGGCAATCGACACGGGTCCGATGGAAGTCACGGTGTCGAAAACGCGTGGCAGCATCGTGGAGAGCCTGACCGTGGACGGCCAGAACTACATCTCGAACCAAACCAACGAAAGCGGGGTCTGGATGCGATCGGCCGGCGGTACGGACTACTTTTCGAATCTCGACACGCCGGCTCGGACCCTGGCCGTCACCTTGGAAACCAACGGACCCGTGCGCGCCACCGTCCGCATCGACGGCTACCTCTACGACACCGGCGGCACCCGCTACCTGCGGTTCCGCGCGCGACTGCACTTCCTCAAGGGGGCCCGCCACTTCCTGGCCGAGGTCACCCTCGCCAACGACTACCAGGGCGGCACCGTGCAGGAGGTGGACGGCGCCCAACTCCGGCTGGACACGGTCATGGACAGCGGGGTGACCTACAGCGTCGGCGGCGTCAACAACGACCAGGACGAGACTTTCTCCAACCCGTTGAACACCGACCTGCACCTGGCCCAGGGTTACTCGACCTTCCGGAGTTGGGCCAACGACGACGGGCTGCAGACCCGATGGGTCAACTTCAACGGCTATCGAGCCTTCACCACCGACATCGCCAACCCGATCAACAACTCGGGCGATGCGGTCGACTACGCCCGCGGCTACGCCACCCTCGACGACGGCACCCGGCGCCTCCACCTGATCTACAAACAGCTCTCGGGCCACTGGTCGGGCGGCTACCAACTGGGCGCGGGCAACGGGACCTTCGCGTTCAATTTCCTCTCGGACCGGGTCACGCCGCAAGACCAAGCCAATTTCCGGTTCTCCTATTTCGCCCACGAAACGCGGGAGTTCCTGGTGGCGTTCGGCAACGGGCAAACCGCCGATTACTGGGAAAACCGGATGAACTATCCGCTCTTCGCGGTCTGCGACGTGGATCAGTACGCCTGCACCGGCGCAATCTGGAACCGCACCCGCCTTCCCAACAAGGCGCAGATCGACAATTATTACCTGAGTCTGAACGACCCGCCCACGCTCGACGATATCTGGCCCAACCTCCCGGAGAACCGCAGCGACGACATCTTCAATTGGGGTCGCCCCCAGGTGGCCGTGGTCAAGATCGGGTCCAGCTCGTCCGGCGGGCCCGACGGCAACTACGATTTCGTGTCCGACTACCTGATCCGCACGATTCTGGCGCGTTTGGGCTCCTATTACCTGCTCACCGACGCCTGGGTCACGGCCCTGACCGAACTCGCCATCACGCGCGGGTTCGACTACAAACCCGGCCTGGACACGATCGGGGAAAACAGCCTGGTCGAGCCGACGGCCACCGGCGGCGGCGCGGAAACCTCGAACGGCATCGGTGCGGGCATCAAGTTCTACGTGGAGTCGGAACACCCCCACTGGCTGGCGGTGCTGCCCTGGTACTACATGACGGGTAAGGAACGCTATCGCGACGCGATCCCCGACATCCTGGACCACCGCGAGTGGCTGAGCTGGGGCGGCCAGTTCCAGATGGACCTGTCCCAAGCGCCCGACCTCCAGGAACGCTGGTACACCTACGAACTGCGCAGCCTCAACTTGATGGGCTTCTTCGACACGCTGGGTCTCGCCGGCGGCGACGACACGTTGCTGCTCAGCCGCATGCAGCAGCAGGTCAATACCGAGGTCAGCGACGACGCCAACCAGAACGCGGCCGGTTGGGCACCCAATCGCGGCTTCTTCTTCGGCGGCGCGCCCTCGAACGACATCTCCACGCTCTTCTTCGTGGAAAAGCACATGGAGAACCTGTTGCTGGTGGCCCCGCTGTTCGCGCAGCTCTTCCCCAACGAGACGGACCTGCACAAAGGCCTGCGCGATCGCTTGCTCGGCTTCGCCTACTTCACCAATGTCGAGCTCTATCCGATCGCCAATGCGGCCGACACCTGGTTCGAGGTTCAGCTCTTCGTGCCGCCGCCCGACGATGCGACCGATCAGGGCGCCAACGGCTACATCACCAACAGCAACGGCATACTGGCCTACGCGTACGAACGCACCGGCAACGACGCCTTCCTCGACGACCACGGACGGGTCGTGCCGGAAGAGCTGACCATCTTCAACGGTGTCGGCAACGTACGCACCAACTTCCAGGCCCTGCGGTTCATTTACGACCTGACCCATCGCGACAAGGTGGACGTGGGTTTCCTGGACCTGGGCATCGACGACCAGGGCGGCGGTACCTATCGGTTGACCTGGACCAACCCCGCCAATGTGGACGTGGCCGAGTTGGTGCTGAAATTCAGCACCCGAACCATCGTCGAAAACCTGGACTTCAATCCCTGTGCGACGCTGTATTGTGGCGGCGGTACGCGCGGTTACGCGTTCGACCCGGCGACCAACGTAGCCTTCTGGGCCGCGGACGAACCCACCATCGGACCGGCGCCTGGCGACACGGAAATCACGCTGACGGGCCTGCCGCCTGGTTTGGGTGCCGACAACTTCCGGCTGAAGTACCTCAACCGGTTCGCGGTCACGGGCCTGGACAAGCGCGACGACGGGGGCAGCGAGACGACGGTCCAGTTCGCGACGGGCACCGGCACGGGTTCCGAAGCGACGACGGCGGTCAACGTGACGGTCACGCTCAGCGCCGCTTCCCAACAGACGGTGACGGTCGGCTACAGCGTGACCGGCGGGACGGCCACGGCCGGCGACGATTTCGTGTTGGCGGCGGGGACCCTGACGTTCGATCCCCAGACGACCACCCGCGACATCGCCCTGACCATCGTGGACGATCAGGTCGCCGAGCCCGACGAAACGCTGGTCATCGGCCTGAGCGATCCCACCAACGCGATGTTGGGCGCGCCGGCAGGGTTCACCTACACCATCGACGACGATGACGCCGGCGGCGATCCCTGTCCGTCCAGTCCGGTGATGGGCGGCGCCTCGGCCGACTGCGCGGACCTCGCGGCCTTGATCGCGGCCTGGAATACGGCGGCGGATCAAAACGAGACCTTCTCGGACACCACGGGCGAGGGCCGCCTGGACCTTCGCGAGGTGATCAGCCTGTTCAACTGCGTCGGTGCATGCGAGTGACTCGTTCGGGTGCGTCGCTCCGCGGTTGAACCATCTCTCAATCCAAAACGAGGAGGCTTCGGTAGGTGCAGCAAGCTGCTGCACCTACAGGTCTTGCCCGTCCTGCCCGACCCTTCCCCCATTCATGCTCAATCGCGCTGTGAGGTTCCACCGCGTTTGATAGTGAGGGTCAGATCCACTTGCCACCCCTCTTTCTCAATCTTCATCGAGGTTGGACGATCGAATGCAACCGGATAAGACCAGAAAAGTGCCCGTCTCCCATCACCCTCGATGAATGAAAAATGATAGAGAAGTTCATCGGCATTGATCCGTTCCAGGTACTCCAAGTCGATCCGGAAAAAGGACTGCCCCGCTTCCCCAGACCAGTGAGCCTGCCCCTGTTCGTGTATGGTCAGGGCAAGATGTTTTTTATCGAAGATGCGCTCTTGTCGATGGGAGACCGAGACGTCTCCGATCGCGATGGCCGTAACTTGCCAGTCACGCCAGAAGGCATCCGGGATTTCTTCTCGTAGGTATCCGGGTATCGCCGAAATGAAGCCGGCGACGACCGCCAAAGTCACCAGAATCCAGGGCCACGGTCTTTTAAAACGTGATGTCGCCGTTTCTTTTGCAGCCACCAGCACCGCTCGTTTGAGTGGCTGGAATACCACTTCAGCCAAGAGCAACCCGTAGAGCAGGCCCAACAACGCAGTGGCGATCGAGGGGGCGAGCCTGTCAGAATCGTTGACAGTGGCCAAAATTCGGATCAAGGAAATCACGACGAGAACCATGCCACCCGAATAAGCCAGTCGTGAACAAAAATCTAGATCGGTGGCGATTTCCGCTGGACGGCCCGGTCCGCGAAGTTGCTTTTTGGATAGGAGATCCCATATCTCGGATAAGGAGACGCGGGATCCGGTCATCAAGTGGCCGCCATACACGATGCCGAACACGATAAGTATCGATTGCATGTCGAGCAAAATAACGCGATCGAATTGGATACTGAAAAACAATGCAAAAAGAAGCACTGCCAACCCAGAGAGTTGCTTCATGAGTCACGCCCTTGGATATTTTGAGTAGCTCCGTTATCTGTCAGGGCGTCAAAAATCCTCGTCGAGGGCGGTGGGTTGCCACCACAAGGCACGTCTCTTGGCCAACCTGGAAGACGCAGGGGGAGACGCAGGGGGACAGTCAAATGTAAGCAACTGGAGCCGTTCGCTTTGGATACCTGGCCTTCACAAGGGGCCGTCGATTTGGATCCTGGGCCGATCTCTCGGTCGTCACCTTCGGATGACTCGCGGACCGCTCTTGTTGTTGCGGCAGGGCGCATTTCGGGATTCCGTCGTGGGGGGCAGGGGGACAGCCAAGTTCAAACAACTGCAAGTAAATCATTTGTATACGTTGCTCCGCTCTTGGGCTTCTTCTCGATTCGGGACTCTTGGGCTTCGATTGGTGCAGCAAGCTGCTGCACCTACCGGGCACCACGAATCTCTCAGCATTCGGGCTCTCCGATCTGGGAGTCAGCGATGCTCCCACGGTCGGGACATCGAGGTGTCTCCTCGACCGTTCTTTTGGTGGAGTGCGGTGCGTTGGGACACATCGAAACCATCGGTGATTCGAGGCCACTTACCCGCGTTGGCTGTGCCGTCGCGTATCCCACTGAAGCCACACGACTCATGCTAAATTGAAGATTCGAAACGCAGCTACCGACTATTCGAGACGGCGGCACGCATCCGACCTCCCGCCACTGAACGCTACTCAACGAGGATTCCCCATGCGCCACACCCTTTTACTTCCCCTGTTTTTCGCGTTGCCCTTCGTCGCCGCCGAAAACACCTACCTGGAATTGATTCTCGACGCTTCCGGCTCGATGTGGAACAAGCTCGACGATGGCCGCTACCGCATCGTCGCGGCCAAGGACGTGCTGGCCACCGTCATCCAGAGCCTGCCCGCCGACCGCGACGACCTGCACGTGGGTCTGCGCATCTACGGTTCCCGTGTCCCCCATCGCGAAGAAGGCGCCTGCGAAGACAGTCTGCTCGCCGTGAACCTGCGGGGCGTGGACCGTGACCAACTGCTGAAGGCCGTGCGCCGGGCTCGGGCCGTGGGCGCCACGCCCATCGCCCTGTCGCTGTTGAAGGCGGCCGAGGACTTTCCCGCCGAGGGCCGCAAGAGAATCGTGCTGGTGACCGATGGCCTGGAATCCTGCGACGGCGACTTGAAAGCGGCCGTCACGGCGCTGCGCGCCAATGGCGTCGAAATCGACCTGCACATCATCGGACTCGACCTGGACCCAACAGCCGTCGACGTCTTTTCACGGTACGCCACCATCGAGAACGTGACCAGCGCCAAGGCCCTCGCCGAAGCGCTCACCAAGGAGGTCGGTCAGTCGGTCGCGCTCGACGAAACCCACTACGACCTGCGCGTCGTCCTGAAACGCCAAGGCAAGGTGGAGACCACCGCAAAAGCGACGCTCGTCGATCCGGTCACGGAAGAGGCGCGCCATCTGGACACGAAAGAAGATCACTACCACATCCGCGCCAAAGCGGGCAGCTACCGCCTGAAAGTGGTCGACCTGCACGCCGGGACCCTGGAATTCAACGGCATCGCCGTCGCCGGGAACGCTTCCAATCGCTACGAATTCGAACTGGTCCCCGAGCGAAAGACCCACCTGGAAGTCACGCCGACAACCGCCACCGCGGGCGGGGAAGTGACCCTCCGCTTCCGCGGCGCGCCAAGCGAGGGCGAGCCCTGGGTCACCATCGTGACGGCCGACACACCGGACGGCACCCATGCGCGCTGGACCTACATCCAAGGGCCCGAAGGCGAAACGAAGCTACGCTGTCCCGACGAGCCGGGCCCTTTGGAGGCACGCCTGATCGCGACCCTGCCCAGCGGAATCGACACGGTGCTGGCACGGGCTGCGTTCACGGGAAAAAAGGCCGCAATCACGCTCGCGGCGACCGCTCCCAACGCCGGGACCCCCTTCCAGGTCGACTGGACCGGTCCGAACAATCCGGGAGATTACGTGACGATCGTGCCCGAGAACAGCCCGCCGGGAACCTATAAGAGTTGGGCCTACACCAAAAACGGGAGCCCACTGCAGTTGACCGCCCCGACCGCGGAGGGCCATTTCGAGCTTCGCTACGTCAGCGACGCCGGCACCACCCTTCATACCGTGCCGATTCGGATCAAGCCGCTGTCGGTCTCGCTGAAGGCTCCGGAACAAGTGAACGGCGGAGCCGCGTTCGAGGTGTCGTGGGAAGGGCCGAACGCATCCGGCGACTACATCACGATCGTGGCGCAGGCCAGCCCGCCAGGCAGTTACCTGAGCTACGCCTACACCAGGGCCGGTAAAACCGTCAGCCTGGAAGCGCCACTCGATGCCGGGCCCTACGAAATTCGCTACGTGAGCGACGCGGACAGCAGCACCCTGGCGAAGCGGCCGATCGAGGTCAAGTCTGTCGAAACGACCCTCGAGGTGGCCGACACCTTGACGGCGGGCCAACCCTTCCCGGTGCGCTGGCAGGGACCCAACGCATCCTCGGACTACTTGACCATCGTGCCGCGCGGCGCCGATGACGCCAGCTACGGCAGTTATGCCTATACCCGCCACGGAAACCCGCTCAACCTGACGGCCCCCGATGAACCCGGGGACTACGAGGTTCGCTACAACAACGAAGCCTCGGCTCGGGTCCTGGCCAGGGTGCCGGTGAAGGTGAAGTAGTTCCCGAAGGACGGTGGCGCGAGCCGTTTGCGTCGCCCCGCTCACCGTCGACAGGGCGCAACTCTCGGTCTAGGGGAACCGCGTCTCACCGTTCATCGATGGATGGAGAACCGGTGACCCGGGCCCTGCCTGTGGGTCAGTTGGGGGCCGTGGGTTCCGCCACTTCCATGGGCTCCGATGGGGCCAGGCAGGAATCCACGGTGGGCGGAGGCATCGAAACTCCGGGGGCCGTTCCCCGTTGGCTCTGGTCCGCAGGGTCCAGGTCCCAATGGGTTTCCAACGGCAGAAAGATCGCGAAGCAGGATCCTCTGTCCGCGCCTTCGCTGGTGATCTCCATGGTACCGCCCATGGCTTTCACCGTCTCCATGCAGTACTTGACACCGAATCCGTGACCCTCCCGCTTGGTCGTGAACCCGTAGGTTCCCAACTTCTTCAGGTTCTCGGGACCGATGCCCACCCCGTTGTCGCAGAAGCTCACCTTGACCCGTCGATCGTCGGTGAGTTCGATGCCCAGGAACAACTTCGGCTCGGGACAGGACTCCGAAGCCATCGCCTCCCGCGCGTTCTTGATGAGGTTCAGAAAGACGTGCGCCAATTTGGTGCGGGGATAGGGAACCAGTTGGGTGAAGGCGTAGTCTCGTTCGATCTCGATCGTGCGAGCCGCTCTTCCGCTGAACTGAATCTTGAGGGCGTCGTCCAGGACTTCGTCGAGCCGGCACTCGCCCGACCGCTCCACGGCAAACGTCTGTTGGGTTCGCGCCACCTCGCGAATCAGGCCGATCTGCTTGGTCAGCTCTTCCATCTCGCATTCCATTCGCTCCCGCTGCCGGTCCAGATCCTCTCCCGCCAGGCTGAGGAAATCCGGTAACTTGCGGCCGCGCTCGTCCTCGACGAGGAAGGTCGCGAGATGTTGGCGGTGCTGTTCCAGTAGGGCCAGTCCCCTCAACAGCGAGGGCAGTCTCGATTGCTCCATGACCCTTCGCAGGGATTGAGACCCCACCACCAGGCTGTTGACCACGTTCCCGATGTTGTGGACGGTACAATTGGCGATCTCACGAGCCATCGCCAACTCTTCCTGGGCGCGGGTGCGATCGGCGATCTCGCGCTGCAACTCGTCGTTTTTATCGTGGAGCTGGGCCGTGCGTCGCTTGACCCGCTCCTCCAGTTCGTCGTGGGCCTGCTGCAAATCTTCCTCGGCCCGCACGCGAACCCCGATCTCTTCCCGCAGTTCGGCCGTGCGCATCCGCACCACCCTTCGAAGCGAAAGGTTCCACAGCAGAATCAACGTGACCATCCCCGCGAACATCGGCAGCACGATCCGAAACAACGGCGACTGGTAGATGCTCGGCAGGCGCAACGAGATCCAACGACTGTAGATCGCGGAACCCTCCCTCTTTTCGAGATGCCTCATGGCCTTGGTCAAGATCGCGTGAAGCATCGGCTGGTCCTTGCGGGACGCCATGCCGAAATGGTAGGAAAAGTCCACATCGCCCGCGACACGCAGGTTGCCGAGCCCTTCTTTTTCGATCAGGTAACTCACCGTGCCCAGATCCGCCACATAGGCGTCCACTTCACCGAAGGCGACCATCCGCAATCCGTCCATGTCGCTGTCGGTCTCGATCAGGTCGAGCGTGGGATACACGGTTCGCAGATGTTCGGTCACCGCGAACGACTTGGCGGAACCCACCCGCATCGCCTCGAGATTGGCGATCTCCAGCGACGTTCCCGCATCGGCCCGGGTGATGATCACCGCCGGAAGGGAGATGTAGGGGTCCGTGAAATTCAGGTACTCGGCACGACTATCCATGTGGGTGATCGACGTGACGATGTCGAATCGCCCCTGCTTGGCGCCTGCGATGATCTGGGGGAATTCGAGCGGGTCGCTGAACCGGAAGCGAAGGTCCAATTCCCGCTCAAGCAGGCGCAGATAATCCGCGGAGACGCCGTGAATCTCGCCCTGTTCGTCGACGAACAGATAGGGCGGATAGTAGCGCTCCACCGCCACCAGGAGCGAATCGCGATGATTTGCCAACCACTCGCGCTCCGCATAGGACAGCGGAATGCCTTCGGAGTCCAACGAGCACCCCGAAAACGTGCATATCAAAAGAAAGGAAAGAACCGTGGAACTGTAAAAAAAGCCACGGCAACCAAAGTGAGCCGTCATGTCGATGTCCCCACCGAACGAACCTATCCAGCGTGATAGGCTCAAATCGCCCCGCTAGGGCAAACGGGTGAAAGGGAATGAGGGGGAATGTATTCACGACCGAATGCGATTTTTCAAGGATAATATGGATCACATTAAATTTACCAGGTGCCACCTTGTCATATTTTCACAAATCCAGTCATTTTCTCTGATTTTGTAGAACATCTAAAAAATTATACAAATTAACTGCAAAAAATACCAGATAATGTGGCGAACCTTACTGACACGGTCATCCAAAACCGGTTCAAAGTGGGACACTTGGGTCTGGTGGTCCCGTCGGGGATGCCCGTGCGTTGGCCGAGACCGTCCTCGTTGTGTATCGGATCGAGTGCGGCGGGCTGGAGCCAGGTCTTGTCGGGCTATGCGATCCACCAAAACCGGGCGGTGAGAAATCTCCAAATATCGCTAAAGATATCGGCGGCTCCGTGCGTTGTATTAGATAAATGCCAAGGTTCTGATATTCATGGCCTTAAAACCTAAAGTGAACGATTTGCGGCGGCGCCCCGATGCGGACGCCCGCTACCAACCTGTTGGGCCGCAACAGATCGGTACCATGCCCAGGATCCTTTCCCCCTTGGAAGACTCGCCCCGGACCGTCGCGATCCGAAAGCCCGATCGGAAACGATCGGTCACCCCCTCCACCCAATTCGCACACTCTAGGTCAAACTTCGCATACTCGAGGTCAAACAAGGTAAGATGGCACGTTGTCCCTTGGATCGACCCGCTATTCTGGGCATCTTCGTTCCCCCCTTCAACCTCCCAGACCCCGCCCGTTAGAGAACCTTGACCGATGATTCGTTGAGGGGCATCGGCTCATAAGCGGAATTCGAGTCCGGACATCGCGTTTTGGGAAAGCCCCTATGAAGTTCCCGGTTGCAAAAGCCACGTTGTTTTTTTTGTGCTTGGTGCTGGCGCCGCCCAACTGGGGTCCTGGACTCATGGCCCAGCAGAAAACGCTGCATTTCGCGCGCTACGACGACCAGGCGGGGCTGTCGCAGAACTCCGCCCTGAGCCTGCACCAGGATCGCAAGGGCTACATCTGGATCGGCACGCAAGATGGCCTGAACCGGTTCGACGGCTACACTTTCCGCACCTTCAAGAACGTGCCCGGAGATCCCCATTCCCTTTCGGACGACTGGGTATGGGTGATCGACGAGGATCGCAACGGCACCATGTGGGTGGGCACCCACTCCGGCGGATTGAACCGGTTTCACCGCGATACGGAGCGCTTCGATCGCTACCCGGCGGATCGGGCGAATCCCGACATGCTGGCGGACGCCGAAGTCCGGGCGTTCTACCAGGATCCACAAGGCACCATTTGGGTGGGCACCCGTCACGGCGGGTTGCACCGGTTGCGGGCCGACGGGCGCGGCTTCGATCGGCTGAACCGAACCGTACCCGGCGGACCCGACATGTCGCGGGCCTTCGTCACCGAGATTTTGGAGGACCGATCGGGCCTGCTTTGGGTCGGCAGCCACAAGGGACTATTCACCTTCGACTCCAGCCGCGAGATCCTGGTGCCCTACTTGGGTCCGTCGGAGCTGGACCAAATTCAGGTGACGGCCATCTTCGAGGGCGACGACGGCACCTTGTGGATCGGCACCACACAACACGGCCTCGTTCGCTTGAATCCGGTGACGGGCGAAGCCCGCGGGTATCGCCTTGACGACCAAATCTCCAATGCGGGCAGCGTCAACCACATCACCGGGCTCGTACCGGCTCGAGACGGGACCATCTGGTTGGCCACGCGAGTGGGTCTGCAACGCCTGACACCGGGTACGGAGTCGCTGGAAGCCTTTCGTCACGACCCGGGTGTGCCCGAATCGCTCTCGTCGAACCTGGTCCTGAGCGCGATGGAAGACAGCACGGGCGTGTTGTGGTTCGGCACCTTGGATCGCGGGGTCAACAAGTTCAACCCCAAAACCGAAGTGTTCGCCCACTACCAAAGCACTTCCGACACCGAACGCTCCCTGGGCGGCGACCAGGTGCGCTCGATGGCCCTGGACGCCGAAGGCCATCTCTGGGTCGGGCTCGGCGGCAACGGCTTGGATTTCGTCGATCGGCAAATGAACCAGGTCACCCACTATCGCAACGACCCCCAAGATCCGAATTCCCTCGATCACGACCTGGTGGAGGCGGTCTACGTGGATCGCGGCGGCTCGGTATGGGTGGGCACCTACACCGGGGTCAACCGCTTCGATCCGGAAACGAACGGTTTCGTTCGCTACCTGCCCGATCCCCAGAATCTCTCGTCGCCGGATCGGATCGGTGTCGATTTCGTGGTCGAGATTCTCGAGGACCGCGAAGGCCTGCTGTGGTTCGCCTCCTACGGCAAAGGCCTGGATGCCTTCGATTCGCGTACCGGTACCTACCGCCACTACGTCAGCAAACCGGATGACCCCACCACCCTGAGCAACGACACGGTGACGACACTGCTGGAAAACGAGGACGGCGATCTCTGGGTCGGGACCACCCAAGGCCTCAACCTGTGGAACCGGGAAAACGAGACCTTTCGACAATGGAGACACCAATCCGACGAAGACGGCTCCCTGAGTCACAACTCGGTGGTGAGCCTGTGCATCGCTGCCAACGGGGCGCTTTGGGTCGGAACCCACAGCGGACTCAACCGCTACCACCCGGAAACCGACCAATTCACCAGCTATTCGGAACGTTTCGGGTTCCTGAACGACAATTGCGTCGCCATGCTCGAAGACGATCAGGGCCGAATCTGGATCAGTACCAACAAAGGACTGATCCGATTCGAGCCGGAGACCGAGAAGTTTCGAACCTTCACCTACGACGATGGCTTGCAGGGCAATGAATTCCACATGGGTGCAGCCACCCGGAGCCCCGACGGCACCATGTTTTTCGGGGGGCTCAACGGCATCACGGTATTCGATCCGAATCTGATCAAGCCGGACAGCATCCCACCGAAGGTCGTCCTCACGGAATTGAGCCTGCTCAACAAACCGGTGGCCTTGTCCACACCGGCTCGACCCACGCCCCTGACCGTTCCCATCGACCGGATGAGCTCGTTGACGCTCGACCACACCCACAACGATTTCACCCTGACCTTCAGCGCGCTGCACTACGCCAATCCCCAGAAAAACCGGTTCCGCTACAAATTGGAAGGCTTCGACACACACTGGGTCAACGTCAATGCGAGCCGTCGCATCGCCACCTATACCAACCTGGATTCGGGCGAATACGTGTTCCGCGTGGAGGCCATCAACCTGGACGGGGTCGCCAGCGCACGGGGCCGTCACCTGGGAATTCGCATCACCCCACCGCCATGGCGAACCACCTGGGCTTACACTCTTTACTTCCTTGGAGGCAGCTTCCTTCTGATCTGGATCGTCACGGCCCAACGGCGCAAACTGGCGTTCGAACGCAGCGTGAACGAACGTCTCAAACAGGTCGACCGTCTCAAGGACGAGTTCCTCGCCAACACCTCCCACGAGCTGCGGACGCCATTGAACGGCATCATCGGCCTGGCGGAATCGCTCCGCGACGGTGTCGCGGGACCGGTCGCCGATCAGGTGGATGCCAACCTGGCCATGATCGTCTCCGGCGGACGCCGGCTGGCCAGCCTGGTCAACGACATTCTGGATTTCTCCAAATTGCGCAACCACAACCTGGAACTCAACCGCACGGCGGTCGATCTGCGCCCCCTGTGCGACGTGGTGGTGACCCTCTCGCGGCCCCTGATCCGTTCCAACAAGTTGGTCCTGGAGAACCAGGTGGAACGCGACATGATCGTGTACGCCGACGAGAATCGCGTCCTTCAGATTCTCCACAACCTGGTGGGCAACGCGATCAAGTTCACCGACGCGGGTTCCGTGCGGCTGCGGGCCGAACGCCGCGACGGCTTCATTCAGGTGGAGGTCAGCGATACCGGGATCGGCATCGCCCAGGAGCAGCAGGAACGGATTTTCGAGTCCTTCGCCCAGGCGGACGGCTCCGACGAGCGCAGCTTCGGCGGAACGGGCCTCGGTCTTTCGGTCAGCAAGGAACTGGTGGGCCTCCACGGCGGCACCATCGGGGTGCACTCCACCCGCGGTGAGGGTGCCACCTTCTTCTTCACCCTGCCGATCTGCGACGCGGCGCCCGAATCGATTCAGATCGGCCAGGCGGCGACCCAGGTGCCCCGACCGATCCCCGACCTCGCCGCCAACGCCATCGTTCGCCCGACCCGCGAAGGTAGCGATGCCCGCATCCTGGTCGTGGACGACGAGCCCGTCAATCGCCAGGTGTTGATCAACCATCTTTCGATGCGCGGATTCCACAGTGTCGAGGCCAGCGACGGACACGAAGCCTTGCGGCTCATTCGCGAGGAGACGCCCTTCGACCTGGTGCTGTTGGACGTCATGATGCCGCACCTCTCCGGTTACCAGGTGTGCGAAGAGATCCGCAAACAATTCGGTCCCCACCAGTTGCCCATCATTTTCCTGACCGCCAAGAACCGCGTCAGCGACCTCGTCTCGGGCTTCGCGATCGGTGGCAACGACTACCTCACCAAGCCGATCATGAAGGAGGAGTTGCTGGCTCGAGTAGACACCCACTTGGATTTGGCGCGTTTCAACCACGACCTGGAGAAGAAGGTCAACGCCCGCACCGCCGAGTTGCGGCTGCGCAACGAGGAACTGGAGACCCTGGACCAAATCGTGCGAACGGTCAACCAGCAGGTCCATCTCGGGGAGTTGGCGCAGACGCTGCTCGACCAGGCGATCGCCCTGGTCTATTCGGCCCGGAAGGGGTTCTGCCTGGTCTACGACGACACCGAACAGGTCTTTCGCTGCGAGGCCGCCAGCGGCTATACCGCCGGAGGACTCTATTTGGAGGAGCACGCGTTTCAGCAGTTGCTGAACGAAGATCAGTTGATGCCGCAACAGACGACCTCGGGCGTCTACACCATTCGCGGCGACCTGCAACCGCGCAACGGCATCAGCCTGCCGCTGGCGGCTTCACGCCTTCTGATCGCGATGCCGTTCGGCAGAACCATGGGGGCCTTTCTGGTGCTCGACCATCCGGAAACGCCGGATGCCTTCCGCGACACCGACATCCACATGCTGTCGCGTTTTCGCGAACACGCGGTGACGGCCATGACCAAGACAAAAATGATTCGCGACCTGGTCAAGACCCGCAAAGACCTGGTGGATTCGGCCCACGTGGCGGGCATGGCGGAGATCGCGGTCAACGTGGTCCACATGGTGGGCAATTCCCTGAACAGCCTGACCACCACGACCCAACTGCTCGAAACCGAGCTGAAAAACAACCGCAACCTGACCTTTTTCGACAAGCTGATGGGCAAGATGAACCCCGACGACGAGCACTGGGCCACCTTCGTGGAAAACAGTGAACAGGGTCAGAAGGTGCGCGAGATTTTCAGCCGCATCGGTGCCGGACTCCACGAGCACCAACAGAAACTGGCCCGGGAGGTGGATGACCTGTCCGCCCACGTGCGCAACATCCAATCGGTCCTACAGGACCAGGAACGCTACGCCGGTCTCGCCGAACACTACGGCGAGCGCGTACGTCTGCGCGAAGTGATTCGGGCCGCGGTCGACAACGCCTCCTACCTGTTCGAGGAAACGGACATCCACATCGTTCGCGAAATCGAGGATGTGCCGCCCGTCTGGCTCAACCCGGTCAAAATGCAACGCATCCTGCTGTGCCTGCTCAAAAATGCCTGGGAGGCGATGCTGCAAAGCCATCACAAGCAGATCACGATCCGCTGCAAGGATCACGGAGACGAGATCCACCTTTCGGTGAGTGATACCGGGAGCGGCATCGCCCTGGCCGAACACCCCAAGATTTTCGCGCAAGGGTTCACCACCAAGCAGGATGCCAAGGGATTCGGTCTTCATTATTGTGCCAACGCGGTCTCGGAGATGGGGGGCACCATCGAAGCCAACAGCTCGGGACCCGGCGCCGGCACCACCGTGACCATTCTGTTGCCGCGCAGGGAAGGTCCCCTGCCACAGGAGCCGGATGCCGCCGGAGAAGCCGAGCAGGCGACCAATACCGGCGAGATTCAGCGGGGTGTTGGCTGAATTTGTCATCGGACGGAGCGAATTCGTACCTCTGCCGGTGCGACGAAATCGAAAGGCGTTCCCAAAGTTTCGGGATTGAATCGTCTCATCCCCATCGACCCGAATCCAACGATGCGGGACCGCCGAATCCCGGCCAGGGTGAAATTTAACCTTGTGTCGAATCATAAATATGAATTAAAAAAATAAAGACTTCGTTAAACTTTATAGATAAACCAAGAAAAAAGAATCCCCGCCACTACCTGAAAAGGGGGATCGCTATGGGACCCTATCTTCGCCTGGTCACGATCGCGTTCTGTTTCACATGGGCGTTCGCGGACGACATGGACTTGATGGAGCTCAGCCTGGAAGAGCTGCTGACCATGGACGTCACCTCCGCCACCAAAACCACGGGGGTGACGCTCCAAAAGGCACCCAGTGTCATCCGGGTGTTCACCCGCGAAGATATCGACAAGTTCGGGTTCACCACGCTCTACGACATGCTTTCCAACGTGCCGGGCATCCAAATCCAGGAGTATCGTTCCGGCCACCAGTTGTCGTGGATTCGCGGGGTGCAGGCCCGCTACAACAACAAGATCCTCTGGCTCATCGACGGGATCCCCATTCGCGACAGTTACTACGGGCACAGCTTTCTCGACGAAGGCTTTCCACTGGAAATCGTCGAACGGGTGGAGGTCATCAACGGTCCCGGAAGTGTACTCTACGGGGCCAATGCCTTTTCCGGGGTGGTCAGCATCAAGACGCGGCAGTCCGGGCGCGAGGTCAAGGCCGGCTACAGCAGTCACTCCAGCCCGGAAGGGGCCCTCTACTGGACGGAAAATTCCTGGACCTTTTACGGGGGCTTCTTCGATTCCGAGGGCTTTTCGCCCCGTCTGAACAACGACGGCAATGCCTGGGAACACAATCAGGACCGCGAGCGCACTTCGGCGATGATTCGCTACAAAAAGGGACCCTGGGAAGCGGTGGTCAGCGCCACCGAATTCGAATATGCCGAGAACCACCGGGATTCCCGCAAGGACCGTTCGATTTCACGGGACCCGGCCTATGGTGCCATCAAGTACACCCGAAGCTACGACGATGCGTTTTCGGTCAACCTGGTGGCGTATTACGAACAGTATCCGCTGAGCAAGTTTCAACACCGGTTCGATGCCTCCGGCCAGATCACGCGCATCGAACGGGAAGTGTTCGATACCCTGATGTTCGGCACCGATTTGGACATCACCTATCGCACCAGGAACCACACGCTGGTGTTCGGCGCGTCTTTTCAACACGACGAAGACGACGGCATGTTCGCGGAAGACCTGTTCCCCGAACCGGAGCGCTCGAACAGCCTGGCGGTTTCGGGTGTGCAACGCGACAACATCGGGGTGTTCATTCAGGACATGTGGGATTTCGACGAAAAGTGGGCCCTGGTGACCGGCATGCGTTTCGACCATCTCTCCGATTTCGACAACGAGTGGAACTGGCGAGTGGGATTGGTCACCGAGCAGGCGTCGTTCTACGGCAAACTGTTGGTCGGCTCCGCGTACCGCGTCCCCTCGTACCGCGAGTACTTGGACGTGGCGGCATTCAACTTCGGCCTCGAGCCGGAACACATGACGACCATCGAACTTCAAATCGGCAAGAAGCTGGCACGCAGCGACATGAACCTCACTTTCTACCGGAACAGCTACGACGATTTCATCAAAGACCTGTTCGTCACGACGATCCGGGAACCCGACGGCGACCGCCTCATCGACGACGAGTACGCCATCAACGCCGAAAACCGGGAGATCACGGGCCTGGAAGCCAACATCCGCTACTTCCCGACCGACGCGATCACGGTCGGAATCGGCCTCGAGGCGGTCTTGGACGCCACCGAAACGATCGGCGACATCGACAGCGACATCATCACGTCGACGGAGAACGAGACCGCGGAAACGGACCTCTTTTTCCTCGCGGACTTCACCTTCAACGCCATGATCGGCTATCGATTCGGCAAGGGTCACCGAGTGGGAGCCAACCTGTTCTATTTCGGCGATCGCGATGTGCCGGAGGGCTATCAATCCGGCGTTCCGGTGGAAAACCAGGACAGGGGCCTGGCCGACGCGTTCTTCAAACTGGATCTGTACGGAAAGTGGTCCTTCTCGCAACGCCTGGCGTTCAAGGCCCACGTTTACAACGCCTTGGACGAGGAGATCTACTCGCCCTCGTTCGACGATCCCGCCAAATTCGACAACGAGTGGCCAGGGGCGGAGTTCCGCGGCACACTGACTTACAAATTCTGAGGGGGGTGGCGTTCGGTACATGACTCGGGGAGGCTGTTGCCGTCGTAAAGAACTTGAACCCCAGAGTCGCCACTCAGGTCGATGTGCTTCAAGTGGGTAACTCATCGAAGCGAGACGCAAGGGAGTTCCCGCATTTGCCGGAGAGGCGTCGTCGCAGTAGGTACCGGGCCCGCCCAGGGCGCCGGGCCGACTTTTCCAAGCGATCCAGGCAACGGGCGATCGAAATACCAATGAGCGAAGCCACTCGCTCCGTATCACGTCCATGTCGAAGTACGTTGCCTCCAGAGTTCCCGCATGCCGAGAGAGACGTCGTCGTCGTAGGTTGGCCGGCTCGGCCGACTTTTCGAAGCGATCCAATCGCGCTGTCGCCGCATGCCGAGAGAGTCGTCGTGCCAGGTAGGTCCATCGGCCCGATGGACTTTTCGAAGCGATCCATGCGTGGAGTTCCCGCATGTTTTGAGGATTGGGATTGCAGTAGGTTGGCCCGCTGGGCCGACTTTTTGACGCAAATTCCGACCAATGCACTAAGCCGGGATTTCTGCTCTATATTCGAACTTTACAGAGTTTGTTACATAAGAGCCACGCACCAGCGGGCTAACCCGCTCGATTTCGAGAATGAAACAAGGCGAAGTGAGCTAGCATGGTGGTCCCGGCTGCCTGAGAGGGTTGTCATGCCAGGTAGGTGCGACCGCTGGTCGCACATTCCAAAGCTCCTGCTTCTATTGGTGCTTCGCTCTTTGGCGTCTCGCATCTGCGGAGTGTGGATCGCTTCGAAGTGTCGGCCGGGCCGGCCAACCTACTGCCGCGCCGATCCTCAAAGCATGCGGGAACTCTGATCATGGATCGCTTCGACAAGTTCATCCGGCGGGCTTACCGCCCCTGATGCCCCTACCTGGCACGACGAATCTCTCGGCATTCGGGGACTCCAAGCAAGTTTGTTTCAAGAGAGCCACGAACAAACGGGGCGTATGCCCAGCTTGATTTCGAGAAAGAAACAACGCGAAGCGAACCAGTATGGTGGTCCCGGCTGCCTGGGAGGGGCGTCGGGCAGGGCCGGTAAGGCCAGGTAGGTTCGACCGCTGGTCGCACGTTCCGAAGCTCCTGCTTCTATTGATGCTTCGCTCTTTAGCGTTTCGTATCTGCGCAGCCTTGATCGCTTCGAAATGTTCAGCCGGCGGCTGAACCTACCGGGCACCACGAATCTCTCGGCATTCGGGCACTCCAATCGGATTCGTCGGAGGAGCGCAACCCATCGGCCGATCGAATCCGCCATTCCGAATCGGGTTGACCTCGGCGGTTCCGGTCAGCGTTTGAGGCCGCGCACCAGTTCGGCCAACAGGCGGTACTCGCCCTTTTCCAACTGCCATACCCTCAGGTAGAGGAACTCTTTTTCCGAGTTCGCGTAGCGGCCCGTGCCGTAGGTGAACCCCAGACTGCCCGAACCGTCGAGCTTGCCGCCCATGGGCTCCCAGGTGCCGCCGGCTTCGAAGGCCCCCTTGGCCACGGCCGCGTCGCGGCCCTGAATCGGTCGGGTCCCTCTGCGATACAACCGCACGTTTTGCGACGCCACTTTTTCGAAGGCCTGTTTCCAGCCACCTGATCGTTCCACCAGGCCAGCGTAGTGACGATCTCGTTCGGCGAGGATTTGCCATCCCTTCTCGGATTTGCGCGTCTCCTGGAGGGCGCGACCCTCCACCAGTTTCTCGGGCCAGTTGGCTTCCGGCATGTCGTCGTGGCTGACGCCGTCGTCGATCAGGACGCGCCAGCTTCCGTCCGCCTGCTTGCCCCACACCGACAGGAAGTGTCCGTAGTAACCCTGTCCGCCGGCCTCGTCGCGGAAGACGTAGGGGCCGGTCGAAAGGCCCATCGATCGATCGGCGGAGATGACCACATGGGTCGGCTGCCACCACAGAGTGGCTTTACTGGGCTTTTTCTCGCGGAAAAAGTCCGCCCCGTTCACGGGCGTCGGCCGAAAGAGGATGGAATCGTCGGCCACCCACTTTTTGAAGGCCTCGACGATGGTGCTCTCGCGGGACGTCTGGGCAAAGGCCCGTTCTGCCTCGGCAACCGGGTGCCACACCGGCTCGTGTACCAGGGTCGACAGCAGCCACATAGAAACCATGCTCATGGACAAAAACATCTCATCCCCCATTCGTGATCACATTTTTTTGTTGGTTCCTCAGCATACCTGAATCGGCGGATGACGGCACCCCAAGTCGGCGGAAATTCACCGGATGGCGGTTCGCATCGGGCGGTTCCGGAAAAATCCGGACCTCGCGGGTGGGTTTTGTCGTAACTTGTGGTAATTCCCCGCAAGCATCGGGTAGAAAATCCCAGGAGGCCTCAGTGCGTACCGTCCCAGCCCGTCGTTCGATCGTGATCTCGTTGTTTTTGTGTTGGATGGCTTTGAGTACCACGGCGGGAGACGCGCCCGAAGGGGCCGCCGACACGCCGCCCGCCCCCGCCACCGAAGCAGAGGCTGCCGGCACGGAAAGTCCCGCCCCCATGGTGGACGATTACCTGCGCGTCGTCGAAGAAAACCGGACCCTGGTCCCCAAGACCAACACGGCCGGGACCCGCCTGCCGCTTACCGTTCAGCGCACCCCCGCCAGCGTGGTCGTGGTCCCCGAGAAGGTCAACGACGAACAGACCAACCTGGTCCTCGGCGATGTGTTGCACAACGTGAGCGGCGTTCAGAGCCATACCAATTTCGGCGTACACGATTACTTCATGGTACGCGGCTTCGAATCGCTGACCGCCAGTACGGTTTTGACCGATCTGGCGCCCGAACCGGAAGCCACCTTCTACCACATGTACAATCTCGAACGGGTCGAGGTCATCAAGGGGCCAGGCGCCTTTTCATACGGCGCCAATCCACTTGCGGGCACCGTCAATCTGGTGCGCAAGCAACCGCTGTTCGACCGGTTCACCCAGCTCGAGGCAACCGGCGGAAGTTTCGGCCTCGGCCAACTGGCCCTGGACGCGAACGGTACCGCCACCCACCGCGGCCTGGCCTTCCGCATCAACGGGCTGTGGCGCGAAGCCGACGGCTATCGCGACGACAAGGACCAGGAAGTGCGCGCCTTCAACCCCTCGATCCGCTGGCAGATCGGCGCCCACCACGAGGTGGTGTTCAACGCCGAGATCGCCCGTGCGGAGTACACGCCCGACGCGGGACTCCCCTTCCTCCAAGGTGCGCCGGCCGATGTGGATCCGGAGACGTCCTACGCGCTGCCGACCGACCTCTCCGAACAGGACGTCACCCGCCTGCGGGTGGATTACCAATACCGGGCCCCGGCCGGCTGGGTACTGCGCAACCGCACCTATTTCAATGAGTTGGATTGGCAATCCGCGGGCACCATCTACACCGCGGTGGCGCCAGGGCCCACCGGGTCGCTCAACCTGCTCCGGCTCCAGACCCATCTCGACGATCACCAAAAATTCTCCGGGAACCAATTGGAGTTCTCCTGGTCCCGTCAGGGCGCGGTGGATCAGGTGTTCCTCGTGGGACTGGAGCTTCGTCGCGAAACCGACGTGTTCGATTTACGGCAGTTCGGGGCCCAACCCAGCGCAAACTTTCCCGTGCCGTTCATGCCGATCGACCTGTTGCAACCGCAGGAATTCTACACCGCGGCACCCACCTATCCCGTGGGCGGCCCCACCCTCTCCGACAGTACCCGAGAGACCCTGGCCCTCTACGCCGTGGACCATCTTCGCTTCGGTTCACGCTGGGATCTGATCATCGGGGCGCGTTTCGACCGCGTCGACTACGAGGCCGACATCAGCCTGGACCTGGGTGGCCTGCAGGTCCCGGCCCGCATCGATCGGCGCGACGAGGAAGTGAGTCCGTTCCTCGGTTTGGTGTTTGCGCCGAATGAACGGCTCTCGTTCTACATGAACGCCGCGACCGCGTTCGCACCGCCCAGCACGCTGGCCCTGGATCAGGCCGAGCCGGAAGAGAGCGAGCAGAACGAGTTCGGCGCCAAACTGAGCCTGTTGGATGGGCGCCTGAGCGCGAGCACGGCGATCTACCAGCTCGAGCGCCAGAACATCCTGATCCCCGACGAAACCGGGGTCACCGGGCAAAACGGGGATCAGCGATCGCGCGGGCTCGAGATGGACCTGATCGCGAGCCTCGATGGCGGCTGGAGCCTGCTGGCCAACTTCGCGTTCATCGACGCGGAACTGACCCGGCTCAGCCAATTGGACGCGTTCGGCATCTGGGAAGACCTGTCGGGCAACGAGCCGGCCTTCGTGCCGGAGCGGTCGGCCGGGCTGTGGCTCGCCAAGGCTTTCGACAACGGATGGTTGCTCAATGGGGGCGTGCGCCACGTGGGCGATCGCTACGTTTCCGTGTTGAACCGAGATGTGGCGGATGCCTTCACGCTGTTCGATGCGGGCATCGGCTACCGCCACAAGCAATGGCAGGCCATGGTGAATTTCAAGAATCTCGGCGACGAGTTCTACTTGACCCGCGGCACGAACACCCCGTTGGTGAGCGCGGCGATTCCGGGCAACGGCTTCGAGACCCGCGCCCGACTCGGCGTCAAGTTCTAGTGGGTGTCCATCCGGCCGGATCGGCACGGATTCGGGTTCCACCAAAGCGCTCGTTTACATGTGATTGGCCGGCACCTGCCGCCGATGATCACTTGGATGGTTTCTCCCACCCGCTCCACCCCGTTTGGCTGAAATCAAGCTGAAACCGCATTGCCGATCCGCGCCGTCGACCAAACGCGGTCGTGAAGGCCGTGTAGTTCAAAACCACCAAATGACACATGCGTCACTTTTCCTGAATATGTGTCTTGGTTTCAGTTGTCGCCTCTCCGCGGTCCGGTTTAAATGAGGGGATCCGGCTTCTACATCGCGGGCGGTGTATCGCCCTTCCAGCCCTACCCCCACGGGAAGGTACCGCCTGCCATGGGTTAGCCCGCCGAACCATTTTCGATGAGGAGAATTGGAACCATGAACATCGTGCTTCGCTTCCTGACGGTCCTCCTGTGTGTCTCGCTCAACCCACTCGCCTTCAGTGCAGATTTGGCGGCGGAGGAATCCGTGGATCCTCCTTGGACCCTTCGCGGCGACGGCTATATCATCGTCACCAAATCGTCGACCGCCCAGAACCTGGAGGATGCCGCCATTCCCGACGAACTGGTGGACAGTTACGTCAATGACATCAACATCACCATGCTGGTGGACTATCGCGATTCACCGGTCGGCCCCTATGGCGAGCTGCTGTACATGCCGGGGAACTTTCGCTTCGCGGACGGAAAACGACACTTCAGCATCACGAGGATTTACGTGGATTCGCTGGCCAGTCTGGAGGATGGCAGGCGCAACTGGGGCATCCCCAAGGAGTTGGCCGAATTCTCTTTCGAGCCCGACGGGCGTGACCGCGAGAAGGTGACGGTGCGCGCCGATGGGGAGGTGTTCGCCGAAATGCGGTTGACCACGTTCGGCCCCCCTTTTCCCGTGAACACCGTTTGGATACCGGAAATCTTCCGTACCCTCGGCGAGGTGCTGAACGGGTGGACCTACGTGTTCGCGCTGAGCGGCACAGGCCATGCGCGTTTGGTCCATTTCGAACCCCTGTACTTCGATCCGGTCTATTTTCCGGATATGAACCAACGCCATGTGATCGCCGCGTTTCGCGTGGAGAACTTCACCCTGGAGTTCCCGATCCCCGAGGTGTTCGAAACGCCTTGACCACAACTCTCGCTAGTTGGAGGCGAGCACCGGTCTTTCTGGACCACCGAGTGGTTGAGGAGACGAAATCTCCCTGAACTGGTTAGGGGTTTCTCTGTAAGGAACAGGACAATTTCGTCCACGAATCACTCGAATTACACGAATCAAAGTATTTCCACGAAATGGTTCGCGCAGTGCCGCCGGCCATTCAAAAAATCGGGAATACGGAATCCGAGGATGATTTTTAAATCCGTGTCAATCCGTATGATTCGTGGACCGTTTTTTTTGCCAAAGATGAGCCACAAGGGGATGGTTTGCTGAAAACGAGTGTCGAAGCTCCTGGAGCTTTCACTTAACGAAGGTCGTTTTTCTGGGGCGCACCCAATCCTGGCTTCATGGCGATCGTTTGTTTCCAGGATAGACAACATCAACGAAACCATAAACACATAGTTACAAGAGATTTATGACAAACGCACAAAACTCCGTCCCCTCTGTGACCTCTCTTGAAACAAAGTGGTGCATTCAACCTGATCAGGGTCTTGCCGTCGTCAAATCTTGATCAGGAAGGCAGGAATGATCGAAACCAGGAAAAGCAGGACCATGATGTGACACCAAATGCCGATCCTTTCCTGGTTTCCGATGTTCATGCGTTCCTGCTAAATTTTTCGGATGAACGACCCATGGCCCTTCGCCAGAAACCAGGTGTGCTGTTTCTTTCTCGAAATCGAGCGGGTTTGCCCGCTGGTTCGCGGCTCTTATGTAACAAACTCTGTAAAGTTCGAAGATAAAGATAAAAACCTAAAAAGGCGGATGTGCGGGGAGTTCGTCGAAAAATGTCGGCCCGGCGCCCTGGGTGGGCCCGGCACTTACTGCAACGACGCCCCCCTCACAAATGCGGGAACTCCCAAACGATTCGCTTCGATTAGTTACCCACCTGAAACCCGGTGGCCGGTGTGCCGGACCACCGGCAATCCGGCCCCCGGCCTGGGCGGCGACTCGGTGGTAGAAAACCGCAGTCACCGCTGCTCGGGATGGAACACGACTCCTTCGACTCACCCCTTGTCCGCAACCGAGGCTGGCGTGACCGGCCTCGGTCGCTTCGCACATCGGCCTTCGGACGGAAATGGTATGATGCCCGTTCGAAGGAGCACACATGATCATCTGGGTCGACGCCGACGCCTGTCCCCGCGCCGCGAAATCACTGATCTACGACGCAGCCGAACGCTTCAGCGTGGACGCCTGCCTGGTCGCCAACACCGATCTGCGCGTTCCCAACTCCGATTTCATTTCCACCGTGGTCGTCGGCGGCTCACACGATGAAGCCGACGATTTCATCGCCGAACACGTGGTTCCCGGAGACATCGTGATCACCGCCGACATCCCACTGGCCGCACGCGCCGTGGACGGTGGTGCGGTGGGCATCGATCCGAGGGGTCAGCTCTACACCGAAGAAAACGTGAAATCGAAGCTGGCCATGCGCAATTTGCTGGCCGGGTTGCGCGAATCGGGCATGCAGGGCGGCGGGCCGCCTCCCTACAACCAAAAGGACCGCCACAAGTTCGCCACCGCCCTGGATCGGCTGCTGACCCGCCAGCTCCAAGATCGCTAGAGGTGCGCCAGAAGCGGTAGTTCTCCATTCCGATCAGCGGTGACTTTCGAAATGCAACCACTGTTCGGAATCGGACAGCGGCGTTCGATGGCGAACGCCGCGATGGCGTCCCGTGGCAGGACGTTTTCTTCACTTACGGGGGACAGTCCCCCACAACCAACACGAATCAAACCACTTAAAGCGATACCCTCGCGAAGACCAGCGTGCCGCGAACCCTGCGCCAAAACCGGCACCGGGCTTGCCTTTCCCCCACCAAGGAGGCAAGTCTCATGGATCGACCCATTGACCCCGGCACGCGACGCAACCAGGCTTTTCGCAAGGCCGCCTGGGTGTTGCTCGGGTTCGGCGCGCTCGTGCTGGGCTCTTATTTGTTCCGACGCCTGCTCACCCCGTCCCTTTCGCTGCAACAGGTGCGCACCTCGGTGGTTCGCCGCGGCCCCATCCACGCGGGCATCCAGGCATCCGGCACCGTTCTCCCCCAAACCGAACACATCATCACCAGCCCGCTCGACACGCGCGTCACCGGCCTGCGCAAGAAGCCGGGAGAAGCGGTTCGCGCCGGTGAGCCGATTCTCGATCTGGACCTGGGCGACGCCCGCCTGGAGCTGGACAAACTCACGGAAAACATTTCACTGAAACGCAAGCAACGAGAACAAAAGGCGTTGGAATCGGAACACCGGCGCATCGAGGCCGACGCGGCCGTAGCACTGAAAAAAGTGGAGCTGGAAGGCCTGGAAGCCGTCGCCACACGCAAACAGACCTTGCTGGACAACGGGTTGATCTCCCAGGGCGAATGGTTGGAGGCACACCTCGACGTCAAGAAAGCCCGCATCGAGCTGAAACAACGGGAACGCTCACTGAGCCAGGTCCTGGCGGAGGCCGTCGCGGCCCACCAGGCGATCGACCTGGAAATCAGCGTGTTGCAAAAGGAACGACAACGCCAGGAGGGCCTGCTCGAACTGGCCACCGCCCGTGCCGATCACGACGGCGTCATCACTCAAATCGTCGAAAAGGAGGGCACCAGTGTCACCAAGGGCCAGGAGCTGGCACGCATCGCCGACCTGGACGCATTCCGCGTCGAAGCCGGATTGTCGGACCTCTACACGCAGCGGCTGAACCCCGGCCAATCGGTCCAAATCCGCGTCGGTGACCGCCAACTCACGGGCACCCTCTCGCAGGTCCTGCCCACCATCGAAAACGGCGCGGCGCGGGTCACCATCACCCTGGACGAACCGCGACAACCCGACCTGCACGCCAACCAGCGCGTCGACGTGCTGATCGTCACCGGCTCCCGCGAGGAGGCCCTGGTGGTCGACAACGGCCCCTTCCTCAACGGCAGCGGCACCACCGACGTGTTCGTCTTGCGCGACGGCCAGGCGCGTAGGACCGCCGTCGAGATCGGGCTGGTGGGTTTCGACCTCGTGGAGATCGTGTCGGGGCTGCAGGACGGCGAAACCATCATCACTTCCGACATGCGGCGCTTCGCCCACATGGAGCACCTGCCGCTGCAGTGAACCCCTCGGACCAGGGTCGCCCCACGCGGCGATCGCCATTACAAAGGAGCCACCATGATCGTCTTGAAGAATATCGAAAAAATCTACCGCACCGAAACGGTGGAGACCATTGCCCTGCACGGCATCGACCTGGAAATCGAGGAAGGCGAGTTCGTCTCGATCATGGGTCCCAGCGGTTGCGGCAAGAGCACCCTGCTCAACATCATGGGCCTGCTGGACGAGCCCAGTGCCGGGTACGTCCACATCGAGGGGACGCGCATCGACAGTTACAGCGACCGCTCGCTGGCCACCCTGCGCAACCACCAGATCGGCTTCGTGTTCCAGAGCTTTCACCTGATTCCGGACCTGAACATTCTGGACAACGTGATGCTGCCGCTGATCTACCGCAAGACCAGTACGAAAGAGCGACGGGAGCGCGCCCGAACAGCGCTCGAACGGGTGGGCCTGCAGTCGCGACTGCACCACTTCCCCCACCAGTTGAGCGGTGGACAACAGCAACGCGTGGCGATCGCCCGCGCCATCGTCGGCAGCCCGCGCATCCTGCTGACGGACGAACCCACCGGCAATCTGGACAGCCAGATGGGTGGGGAAATCATGAAGATCCTGCAGTCGCTTAAATCGGACAGCGGCACCACGGTGGTCATGGTCACCCACGACGAGGAGAAGGCCGAACAGACGGACCGCGTCGTGCGCATCTTCGACGGGCGCCTGGTGGCCTGATCGAACCTCCGCCATCCCGGGCAGGCGCCCGGCTCCCGCCAACGCCGACCCACACCTGATTTCAAAGGAACGCACATGTTTTGGAACTATCTGAAAATGGCCTACAAAGTGCTGCTGAGGCGGAAGTTCTTCACCTTCATCAGCCTGTTCGGCATCGGGTTCACGCTGCTCACCATGCTGGTGTTCTTCACCCTCGCCGACCACGTGGTCGACCCGCCCGGGCCCAGCTCGCGCGCCGACGGCCAGATCATCTTGAACATGCCCTACATCTGGCTGGAACACATGGAAAACAACGACGTCTACCACGGCGAGTTGGGCTATTACTTCATCGAGCACTACCTGTACGAGATGAAGACCCCGTCCGGCATTTCGGCCTACACCGGGACGCGCGATTCGGCCTGTTTCGTCAACGATCGCAAGGTTCGGGTCCAACTGCGCCAGACCGATGCCGCCTACTGGCGCCTGCTGGAATTCGATTTCCTGGAAGGCGGGCCGCTGACGGAATCGGACGACGAGGGCGACAGCCGCGCGCTCATCATCTCCCAATACCTGAAAAGGAAGGTGTTCGGGAACGAGCCGGCAGTGGGCAAGGAGCTGGTGCTGGACGGCCGTGCCTATCGGATCCGAGGCGTGGTGAAGAACGTGCCGTTCTACGACGACATCTCCTACGCCGACGCCTGGCAGCCGATCGACAACCTGGAGAGCGCCAATTACCGCAACCAGATGCTGGGTCGTTTCAAGGTCCTGTTCATGGTCGAGAACGCCAATCAGGCGGCCGCGTTCCAAGAGGAATTGGCGCACTTGTGGTCCAAGGTCCAGATCCCCGATCCGGAACAGTTCAATTTCGTGATCGGCCATGCCGAAACACCGCTGGAATCCATGGCCCGCGACCTGCTTCGCGACGGTAACACCGACGACAACGGCAAAAGCACCTTGGTCATGATCGTCGTGGCCCTGGGTGTGCTCTTCATGTTCCTGCCCGCCATCAACCTGATCAACATCAACGTCAGCCGCATCATGGAACGCGCCGTGGAAATCGGGGTCCGCAAGGCGTTCGGCGCGTCGAGTACGCACTTGGTCGGGCAGCTCATCTTCGAAAACATCTTCCTGACGCTGGTCGGCGGCCTGCTGGCCCTGCTCGCCACCCCGCTGGTCCTGGAACCCATCAACCAAAGTGGGCTCATTCCCCACGCCGACCTGACCATGAATCCCCGCGTCTTTCTGGGCGGCCTGCTGTTGATCTTCCTGTTCGGCGCCCTTTCCGGTATCTACCCCGCCTGGAAGATGTCGCGCCTGCACCCGGTCAGCGCCCTCAAAGGAGGTGACTCGTGATTCGCCAGATGCTCGTCCTGATTTGGAACCGCAAGCGGATCAATGCCCTGATCATGCTGGAGATCACCCTTTCCTTCCTGGTGCTGTTCGCCGTGGTGGTCTCCGCACTGTACGCCTGGAAAAAGTACAGTACGCCGTTGGGCTTCGATTACCGCGACACCCTTTCGGTGGTGTTGATCGGCCAGTGGGAGCCCCATCACGCGGGCCAGTTGAAACGCGCCGCCGAAGCGATGCGCACCATGCCCGAGGTCTCCTGGTGCGAGGCGTCCCACATGGATTTGTTCACCAAAAGCTATTGGACCACCGTGCTGCGCCACAACGACAAGCCCACCCAACTCATGGTAAACCGGGCCTCGGATCAGTATCACCAACTCGCCCGAATTCCGGTGATCGATGGACGCTGGTTCGGCCCCCAGGACACGGGTGGCGATTACGAGCCCCTCGTTCTGAACCGCAGGGCCGCGCAGAAGGTTTTCGGCTCGGAATCGCCGCTCGGCAAAGTGCTGCCGCATTCCCTCGGCAAGTTCAACTACAAGGTGGTCGGCATCATCGAGGACTACCGTCAGCACGGCGACCTGGATCCCCTCGGGGAGTACGGGTTCCGACGTTATGTATGGGAAGAGAATTCCGACACGCGCATGCGACAATTGATGGTGCGCTTGAAACCCGGCACGCCCCGTTCGATCGAGCGCGATATGCTGAAGATTCTCAAAACCAATTTGCCGGATTACGATTTCTCGATCTCGGAGCTGAGCGTGGCCCGCGAATCGTACATGCGCAAGTCGCTGATTCCCCTGATCACCTCGGCCATGCTCGCGGTCTGTCTGCTGCTGATGGTGGCCATGGGCCTGCTCGGGGTCCTGTGGCAGAACGTGGCCCAACGCACCCAGGAAATCGGGCTGCGCCGCGCGATCGGCGCATCGACCACGGGCGTGCTCGTCCAAATCAGCGGGGAGCTGCTGACGATGACGGCGTTCAGTGTCGCGATCGGCACCTTCCTGGCCCTGCAGGTTCCGTTCACCGGGCTGTTCGGCAACATCGAGGCCGACCTGATGGTGGGCGGCATCACCGGCGCCACCAGCGTGATGCTGGTTCTGGCGTTCGTCTGCTCGGTCTATCCGGCCTGGCTGGCGATGCGCATCACCCCCGCCGACGCCCTGCACTACGAATGAGAGAATGACCCCAGCGGGCCGCGAGTCGGCCCGTTCGATCCCGTCTGCCGCCTTCCCTTCTGGGGAGCGAGGCTTTACCATACGAACATCGCCACAAGCATCCGTAACCGAGGTTCCCATGGAGGCATCCGCCAAAAAACCAGGCGTGCTGATCGTCGATGACGACCCATCCGTCACGGTGTCCCTGTCGCTGTTGCTCAAGAACAACGGCTACCGGCCGATCGTGGCCCACACGCCCGATCGAGCGTTGGCAAGCCTTCGGGAAGAACGCGTCGAGGCCGTGCTGCAGGACATGAACTTCAGCCGCAAGACCACCGGCGAGGAGGGATTGAACCTGCTCGCCGACATTCGTGCCGAACAGCCGCAGGTCCCCGTCATCCTGATGACGGCCTGGGGCTCGATCGCCCTGGCCGTCAAGGGCATCAAGGCCGGCGCCCTGGACTTCCTGACCAAACCCTGGCAGAACGACCAGGTCCTGCGCCTCCTGGAAACCGCCCGCGAACTGGCCGCCGGCACCACGGACCCGGCCGAACCCTCCAGCCGTGAATCTCTCGACCAGCGCTTCGATTTCTCCCGAATCGTCGGCGCCTCCGACAGCCTGCTGCGCATTCTCGCCACCATCGGGCGCGTGGCCCACACCGACGCCTCCGTCCTGATCCTGGGCGAGAGCGGGACCGGCAAGGAGCTGATCGCCGACGCGATCCATCGCAACAGCAAGCGTGCCCGCGGTCCCTTCGTCAAGGTCAACCTGGGCGGCATCGCGGCGTCGCTGTTCGAAAGCGAGATGTTCGGCCACCTGCGCGGCGCCTTCACCGACGCGGTCAGCGATCGCAAGGGACGCTTCACCCAAGCCCACGGCGGCAGCATCTTCCTCGACGAGATCGGCGATCTGGATCCGGGCTCCCAGGTGAAAATGCTGCGCGTGCTGCAGGACCGCCGCTACGAGGTGCTGGGCAGCTCGCGCACCATCTCCGTCGATACGCGCGTCGTCTCGGCCACCAACCGAAACCTGGATGCCATGGTTCGCGAGGGCAGTTTCCGCGAGGACCTGTTCTACCGGCTCAACCTGATCACCCTCGAGTTGCCGCCGTTGCGCGAACGTCCCGAGGACATTCCGCTGTTGGTCAACCATTTCCTGGGACATCTGGCCCAGAGTTACGGCCTGGAGCGGCCGCAGGTAGCGCCGGCGGCGATGAAGATGTTGCAGCGCCATGCTTGGCCCGGCAACATCCGCCACCTCAAACAGGTGCTCGAGCGGGCGCTGCTGATCAGCGGCAAGGACATGCTGGAACCGGAGGATTTCCGCCAACACCAAACCGGTCCGGCGACGGAAACACCCACCGACGTGCTGCCTCCGGTGGGTGACATGACGCTCGAGGAAATCGAGAAGGCCATGATTCTCAAGAGCTTGAAACATTTCGAAGGAAACGTCACCAAGGTCGCTTCCTCCTTGGGGATCAGCCGTGCCGCGCTGTACCGACGCTTCGAAAAACACGGAATCTGCCCGTGAATGCCCGCGTCCAATTCCATATTTATTTGGTGTGCGTCCACCTGGTGTTCGCCCTGAGTCTCGCCCTCGTGCTTCCGGCGAACCGGCCTGCGTTCTTCATTTTGGAAGGATGTTTCCTCCTGTCGCTCTGGGTCGGCACTCGGCTCGTGCGCCGCATGCTGGCACCGCTGCGGTTTCTCGAGACCGGCGCGGAAATGCTCGAGGAGGGCCAGTTCGCCACCCGCATGCGCGCCATGGGCCAGCCCGAACTGGATCACCTGATTCAGGTCTACAACCGCATGGTCGAATCGCTCCACGACGAGCGGCTGCGCCTCGGCGAACAGCGCGGATTCCTGGAGAAGCTGCTGCAGGCCACGCCCGCCGCGATCATGACCTTCGATTTCGACAACCGCATTTCCATGGTCAACCCCAGTATGGCGAAACTGTTGGAGTGCCCCACCAAGGACCTGCTGGGAAGGGGTCTGGAGGCGATCGACCATCCACTGGCGCGCTCGTTGGCCTCGTTGCCGGAGGAGGCCTCCGTCGTCCTGAACCATCGCGGAGGCAGGCGCCTGAAGACCAGCAAGTCGCGCTTCCTGGATCGCGGATTCAAGCGCCGGTTCCTGATCATCGAGGAAGTCACCCACGAGGTGCGCCAATCCGAGAAATCCGCCTACGAGAAGCTGATTCGGGTCATGAGTCACGAGGTCAACAACACCATCGCCGCGGCGACGTCCCTGTTGCAGAGTTGTGCGGGCTACAGCCATCACCTTCCGGAAGGCGAACGCGACGATTTCTCGGCCGCCATCACGGTGGTCATCGAGCGCATGGAGAACTTGAACCGCTTCATGCGCGAGTACGCCAACATGGTGCGGCTGCCGGACCCGCGCAAAGCCGGGGCCGACCTGGCGGCGCTTGTGGACGACATCGCGCTCTTGGTTCGCCACGAGTGCCAGGCGCGCAACATCACCTGGCGGCGCGAGCAATCCGAAGCGCCGCTTCCGGCGGTGCGCATCGACCGCCACCTCATGGAGCAGGCCCTGGTCAACATCGTGGTGAACGCCATCGAGGCCATCGGCGAGGACGGAACCCTGACGGTGGTGCTGGAGAACCGCGGCGGCAAGGCGGTGTTGTGCATTCGGGACAGTGGCCAGGCCCTCACGGAGGAGGTGCGCGCCAATCTGTTCTCGCCCTTTTTCACCACCAAGGAGGACGGCCACGGGATCGGTTTGACGCTGGTGGGCGAGATCCTCACCCGTCACGGCTTCGATTTCGCGCTGGACGGCGGCCCGGGCCGCGACACCGAATTCACGATCCACTTCACTTGACGCCCGTTTCCCCGCTCATCCTCGAACCGGAGCCAGTCGGTTCGCAGTGCCCGCATGCTTTGAGAGTCGGCGCGGCAGTAGGTTGGCCCGCCGGGCCGACACTTCGAAGCATCCCCAGCAACGACAACCCATTGCGCCAAAGAGCGAAGCAGATAAGTCGGGTCTCTAGATCTCTGGATGATCGATTTCAATCAATGCTAGGTCGCTCGAATAGGTTGAGCACGGCCGGTATGCCACGGCCGGTATGCCACGGCCGGTATGCCACGGCCGGTATGCCACGGCCGGTTTGCCACGGCCGGTATGCCACGGCCGGTATGCCACGGTCGGTATGCCACGGCCGGTATGCCACGGCCGGTATGCCACGGCCGGTATGCCACGGCCGGTTTGCCACGGCCGGTATGCCACGGCCGGTTTGCCACGGCCGGTATGGCACGGCCGGTATGGCACGGCCGGTATGGCAAGCTGGAGAGCCTAAAAGAACAACGTCTCTCTCTGCATTCGGGAACGCCACTAGCAGATCACTTCAGTGGGGTGCGATCGGGGGAAGGGTGCGCTTCGCTCTTCAGCGTAACCCACTCCTGTTGCGAATGTTGCTTCGACGCGTCGGCCCAGCGGGCCAACCTACAGGCTTTACGACTCTCTCACGATGCGGGCACTTTGGACTTTACGACTTCGAATTGGGGTCGGGAGGGAGAGTCTGGGCTTCGCTCTTTGGCGCAATGGATTGTCGTTGCTTGGGTTGCTTCGACGCGTCGGCCCAGCGGGCCAACCTACAGGCTTTACGCCTCTTACGCGCATGCGGGCTCTTCAGACAAGTTCGTTTCGCGTTGTATCTATCGATTAATCAAACCGGGCACTCGCCCGCGGGCCCGTGCTCATACCATCCGAACCGGCGCCAATCGGTTCGGCGTACTGTGCTTCTCGAAAAATCTCCCGATCCTGGCCGCATTGACACCCATTGGGGAATTTGATGCTATGGTATCCGCGTTTCCCCTCGGGACAAGAGATGCAATCCACGAGCGAGTCGGTACCGCGTATCGCCGCATCGTCGGAAGGCCGCACGTTCACCTCGAAGCCATCTGCGCTTCGCATCGAACGCGCCGGCACCACCCGCGACGCCTCCGACGAACCTCGTTCCCCGTTCGCGTGACCGGCATTCCCGTGCGGTCAGCGCCGATCGGACGGGCTCGCGATCTCCCACACACCACATACCCGACGACCACGGTCGTCGCTCACGGAGGTTTCCACCATGTTTTCCATCCCTGGCCGCAACACCGCAACCGGGCTCATCCTGCTCACGCTGACCTGGCTCGGCGCCGCACCCCTCGCGGCTCAGTCATCCGAAGACAAGGATCCCAAAGCCCTGGTCGAGCGCATGGTGCGCACCATCGGCGGCAAGGATGCGCTCTACAAGTTGAAGGACGTCCAATACACTTATATCTATCAAGACGCCAAGACCGGCAAGCAGGACGTATCGACCGAGCGCTACATTTTCGACGGTGAATTGTCCTGGGCCGAATACCACAAGACCGACTGCACCATGCCCGATGTCAACGGCACCCTGGTCCAGTCCTACGACGGCAAGCAATCCTGGACGACGTTGGACGGCCAGCCGGTCGAGGATCCCAAGATGCAGAAGCGGTCCGATTTCCTGCGCAAAACCAACTACTACTGGTTCGCCATGATGTTCAAGCTGCTCGATCCGGGCATGTTCTACAAATACAAAGGCACCCAGCAAATCGACGGAATCACCTACGATCTCGTGGAAGTGGGCTTCGAGACCGGTATCGGCGACGCCCAGGACACGTACGTGCTCTACATCAATCCCTACACCCACATCGTGGATCAGTTCCTGTTCACCGTGATGGATTTCGGGGTCAAGGATCCGCTGTTGATGCGGGTCAAGTACCAAACGGTGGACGGCGTGATGCTGCCGAGCGTGCGCCACTACACGCCCTCGAACTGGGAAGCGGAGCCCGGCGATAAGTGGATGCTGGAAATCATGCAGGACATCAAGTTCAATAACGGCTTCAAGCGCGCGACCTTCAGCGGCCAACCCTAAAACCCGGAGCGGTCGGTCGCCAGCCCGGCCGCTCGAACCGCCCCATCGCGAAGCCCAGTGACATTCGCACGATATTCGATACAATAGGAGGCGTTCATCCCGATGCGTTTATCGCGAAACAGTGGCTATTTGATTGATGTCCTGTGAGCCGGCCTGACTCGATGCGGCCTGGTTTCGACCGGCGGGCATCGGGCTTCAACCAAACCTGAAAAACAAGGCCCTTGCCGAGGCACGAGACCTGGTTCGGTGTTCCTACGGCAACGACGGTTTGGGGAGTCCGTTCTCCCGCGACGCCATTTGGCCAGGCGCCTTCGTTGCCGGTTCCGGATGAACGCCACCCACGTCGCCATCCCATCACGGAGCACGCAAGATGTTGTTTTTATGGATGATGCTGTTCACTGGCCCCAGCAAGATCACCTTCACGCCCATCAAGACCCTGGCCCCTCTCCCCGAAGATCAGGACATCTACCTGCAAAACGTCATTCACGTGGAAGTCGACGAAACGGGTCGCTATTACGTTTCCGACTTCCCTTCGGCCAGGATCTATATGTGGAACCCGGACGGCAGTTATGCCGGGTTTTTCGGCGGCAAGGGCGAAGGACCCGGTGAATTCGTGTTCGCTGCCGCGCTGGGACCGCCCATGGGGCACGTGTACCAAACGGGCGAACGGACCTACGTCTACGACGGTGCCAACCGAGCGGTGAGCGTGTTCGACGCCGAGCGCCGATTCGTCGCGCGCGTCACGTTGCAGGGGCTGGGCGGCAAAATCAACGCATTCCACGTGCTGGAACGCGACCGTTTCCTGTTTTACGACAGCTACTTCTGTGAGGAGAAAGCGTGCCGCCGCATCCTCGAATACGACGGCAAGGGCAACCTGACGAAGACGTGGAGCACGTCCCCCGACAACACCTGGCAGCACGTCAAGGCCACGGGCAAGGTGAAGCTGTTCATCTGGGAGCCCATCCCGGTCGTCGACTTTTCACGCAAGCGCGGCGAGGTGGTGTTGGCACACTCCCAGGCGCCGATGCTCACGGTGTACGACCGCAAGGGCCGGGAAAAGCGCAAGGTCACGCTGGACATTCCCCGCAAGCAGGTGACCCGCGAGGACATCGCCGAATACAACGCTCAGCCCTGGCTGAAGGACGCCAACCACGTGGTGCCGGTCTTTCCCGACCAGAAGGATTACTTCGATCGCATCCTCACCCTCGATCAGGGTTATTTGCTGTACCACCTGTCGCCGTTCTACGGCCGGGCGAACGGCTACCTGGTCGACTTCGACGGGAAGTTGATGGGTCGCTTCGAGTTGGCGTGCGGCGAGGGCGGCGGCCTGTTCGCCCCCTACGGTCGCTTGATGGCGGCGCTGATCGACGAAGAGGGCGACATCAGCGTCCACGAAATGAAGGTCCACTAAATCTACGAACGCCCAACACTGTCCACTAAAAGCACGAAAAAACACGAAAAAATCGCATCCTTCCCTCCGCTGGGATCGCTTCAACCACGCTCCCCGTCACTGCCGAGTTTCTTTGGCCGGCCGCCGGGAAGATCTACCTCCTCAACTTTTTTAATGCCAACACCTTAATCTCGAAGAGTCTGCAACCCAAAGGAAGCTCGTGGGCAAGTCCCCAGCTTCCGACTTGTAACGCGCCGACAAACAGAAAAATGCTCTCCCCAAACCCTCGAAAAAGCGTTCACGTCACTGGGATGGCCATGTCTGGAGCATTTCATTTGGGTCATTCAAGCGATCGCCACACAGAGCAGGCAATGCTAGGAGCTTCCGATTTTCCTCCCTCACGCATCGATACACATCAACAAGCGTTCGGCAAGCCCACCTTTTTCACCTTTCGGAAGTGGCGTTCGCTCACTGGGAAGGTCATGACGGGAGTATCCATTTCGTGTTTTTTTCGTGTTTTTAGTGGACAAAGCCCGGAAACCCCGACCACTGGTCGATGGTTCCGGGCAGTGAAAAGACGAGGTGGAGTCCATGATGTCCGTTAACCGGCTGCTACCCTTGGCCGCGATTTCGTGGACTAGAAACGGTATCCGAAGCCCATGCTGGCGACGTCCCAATCGCCGTCCTCGAAGTGGTCCGACTCGTGGAGCGTCGACAGGGATTTGACCGAGGCGTAAAAAGACCAGTCCCGATTTCGGCCGAACTTGAGGTCCATACCGATGTTCACGCCGATCACCGAGGCGCCCTCCCAATCGTCGTGGTCGTAATGGCGGTGATCGTGGTCGTAATCGTGAAGGAAATCCTTGGGGATTCCGTGGTCGTGATCGTGGTCATGACGATCGTGCCGGTGGTCGTACCCTTCGCGCCCGATCACCCCGACCAAGGGGCCGACGTGCAGGTTGAAACGGCGCCCCGTGACGACGTGGAAGTTGGCCCCCACCAAAACCGCCGCCATGCCGTCGTCGTGATGATGGTCGTGATCGTGGTCGTGGTCGTGGTCGTGCCAATGATGATCCCAGTCGTCCCAGTCACGGTCAGTCGCCAAGATGCCCGTGATTTCGAGGCCGATCCGCCGCGAGAACCGCACTTCGCCGCTGATCCCGATGCCGCCTCCATCGTATTCGCCGTTGCGGTGGCGGTGCCGAAACGGATGATCGAACTCGTCGTGGTCGTGCCAGGGGCTGTCGCCATCTTCCCCCTCGACCCCCACGACGAACCCGCGCAGCGTCCAGGTGACGCGGTCATACTCCCCATCGCTTTTGCGAGCGGATCGCGTCGGCTCCTCGTCGGGCTCGTCCTGCGCGGCGAGCGGCGCCGAGAACGCGCTGACCAGCGTCAGCACAACCATCAATCCCATCAGTCGGTTGAACAAAATGTGTGCTCCAAATACCATGATCGAAACTCCTTCGAAATGTAGGCGGCACCGCTGGACGGACCAAGACCCTTCGCGGTCTCGATGAACCACGTCCCGTGGACCGGAAAAAACCTTGCCTTCCGACAACGCGTGGGCCAATCGGAAGGGCCAGGATCGAGAAACGACGCAATCCTGCACTCATGGGGTTTCCTGACTCGGTTTGGTCGCGGAACCCGGAGCGACAGTCGTCGCGATCACCTCAAAAAGTCGCGGTGTATCGCGGCGATGCGCCTCTTTGCCGGGTAGGAGTGGTCTGGCACCCAAAAACCTTCGATTTTTTTTGAAATTTGTCTCAATTATCTAAGTATAAACAGCTTATCACCAAACAACATTTCGAGAAAACAGACACTCGAGCGGCGTTCCCAGACACGTCGAGAAAGGGTATGCTTCTGCGGGAGCCGGTGGTTGCGGTCCCGACCTGGGCGTTTTTGCCACGCTGGGCCATCCTTGGAAAAAGTTTCATTTTTTTCAAAGGATTTCCCATCGATCCGCCCTCCAACTCGTAGAGTTAGCAAGGAAGGAGGCTTCGTGTTTCACCGAGGTCACGAGGATAAGAAACTGATTCGTCGCTTGCTGGCCGGACACGAGGCTGCGTTCGAGGAATTCTTTGGCGAGTATTTTCCTCGGCTTTACCGCTTTGCCCTGGTGCGGGTCGACAACGACCCCCAAATCGCCGAGGAAGTCACCCAGGCAACCCTTTGTGCCGTGCTCGACAAGCTGTCCACCTTTCGCGGCGAGGCCGGACTGTTCACGTGGATTTGCACCTTTTGCCGCCACGAAATCAGCGCCTATTTTCAAGCCAACCGCCATCGCCGGCGCGAACAATCCCTATTGGAAGACACTCCCGAGATCAGAGCCGTGTTGGAGTCCCTCGCCGATGAGTGCGAACACCCGTTGGAGTCTCTGAAGCGCAAGGAAGTCGTCCGGCTGGTCCAGGTGACGTTGGACCACCTGTCGCCGAAATACCGACAGGTCTTGGAGTGGAAATACCTCCAAGGTTGGCCCGTCCAACGCATCGCCGAACGACTGAACCTGAAACTGAAAGCCGCCGAATCGCTGCTGGTGCGGGCACGCCAGGCATTTCGCGACGGTTTCTCATCGCTTGCCGCGGAGATCGCCGCGCACGAGCGGAGCCTGGCTGGGGGTGCGCCATGAAAAACGAACGATCCGTCGATTCTTTCGGTCCCGAACCGCAACGGGAGACGGACACCATCGGACGCCTGCTGCAGATGGCGGGCGAACCCAAGGAACCCGAGCCCGAACGCAGTGAACGCGTCCATGCCGCCGTCAAGGCGCAGTGGCAGGCAGGCGTACGACGCCGCGCGGCCCGCGCGCGCCGGCGGACCGTGGGCTACCTGGCCGTGGCGGCCGTGATCCTTGCCGCCGCGTTGTTTGCCAGCCGTCGGCTCGGCTGGCTTCCCGCGCCCGGCCAGAACGGACCGCGCTTGGAGAAAGTGGTGGGCACCATGTACGTGCTGATGCCCGGCGAGGCCGAACACGACAAACGTCCCGCACGCATCGGCGACGTCATCCCCGTCGAAGCCTCCCTGATTTGCGAGGCCGGCAGCCGCGCCGCGATCCAGTTCGGACCGGACATTTCGGTACGCCTGAACCACGACACCCGCGTGCGGTACCAGGGACAGGACCGCTTGTTTCTCGAGCAGGGTGCGGTCTACATCGACGCCCATCCTCAGCGCGATCCGGGCCGAACCCTGGTGGTCGCCGCCGAAGAAGGCGCCTTTCGCGAGATCGGCACCCAATTCGAAGTGTGGCGCGGCCCCACGGGCGCCCGAGTCCGGGTTCGCGAAGGGCAGGTCGAGTTCCAGCGCGCCGAACAACGGCACCTGGCCAAACGGGGAACCGAGATGTGGGTGAAGCGCGACGGACACATCGAAACGAGCACCATCGCGCTAACCGGCGAGCCCTGGGAGTGGGTGCTCGAAGTGGCGCCGTCCCCCCCGCTGGACGACCGCACCCTGGCCGAGTTCCTTAGCTGGGTCGTGCGTGAAAACGGGTGGGAGCTGGGCTACGATGACGAAGATCTGGCGGCGGAAGCGCCGACCATCCGCCTGGAGGGCAGTGTCGAAGGCTTCACCCCGGCCGAGGCACTGGCGGCCATCCTACCCACCTGCGGCCTGGCATTCCACCGAGAAGGGGACCGATTGGTCATTTCGCGAATGGCGCAGAGGGGAGCGACACTTTGAGGAATCGGTTGAGGCGTCGAGGCATCGCCATACTCCTGATGTGGACGATGGGGTTCCTCCACCCCGTCGCGTTGGCCTCGGTGCCACCGCCGCCCCCCTACCTGGGCATGAAGCTCAGCGAGGCCCTGCGCGATCTGCGCGGTCGCGGTCTCAACATCATCTACAGCAGCCGGCTGGTTCGGGACGAGATGCGCGTCAAGGCCGAGCCCAAGGCCACTTCGCCGCGGGACATTTTGGTCGAGTTACTGGCACAACACCGGTTGCGGGTGGTGCCCGGTCCCGACGACAGCCTGTTGGTCGTCCGCGACACCCGGCCCACCTCGGCCCGCATCGATCTGCGCGGCGTCGTGGTGGGCATCGATACGCGCAAACCCCTGGCCGGTGCGCGCATCGGGGTGGCGGGCACCGATCTCCAGGCCGACACCGACGAACTGGGCCGGTTCACCCTGACGGTACCGGACAGCCAAAGCCGCTCCCTGACGATTGCCCTGGACGGCTATCTTCCCTACTCCGTGGCGGTGACGCCCGAACCCGACGCCGCTCCCACGGTCTTCGAGTTGATTCCCTTCCCCGTGCTGTTGGAAGAGATGGTGGTCATGCCGAGTGCCTACCGCCTGCTGCGCCAAGAGGGTGCTCCGGAGCCGCTGCTCTCCAACGAGGAGATCAATCGGTTGCCGCGTATTTCCGATGACCTCTACCGTGCCCTCGGGCGATTGCCAGGAACGGCGGGAGGCGACATTTCGGCCAATTTCAGCATTCGCGGCGGCGAAGAAAACGAGGTCCTGGTCGTGCTGGACGGGCTCGAAATCTACGAGCCGTTCCACCTCAAGGACCTCCAGAGCATTTTCAGTATTTTCGATTCCAAGGCCATCGGCGGGGTGAACTTCCTTTCCGGTGGGTTTCCCGCCAAATACGGCACGCGCATGAGCGGCGTCATCGAGATGGCCACCCTGGAACCGGACGAACGCTGGACCACCGAGCTGGGGGTCAGTTTCCTGCATGCGCGGTTGCTCAGTTCCGACAAGTTCGCCAAGGGCCGTGCCCGCTGGCTGGTGTCGCTGCGCGAGGGGTTTTTGGATCTGTTTCGCGCCGTCGAAAGTCCCGATTCGTTGACGAACCAGGCCGAAGAGGAGTTCATGTTCTCCGACGGCCAGTTCAAGTTCCAATTCAGCCCGAACGACCGTTGGCACTTCGCCCTGAACGGGTTGGGCATGGAAGACGCGATCCGTTTTACCGAAGGCGGCCTATTGGGATCCGATCATTTGGACGAGGACGAAAGCGTCGCATTGAAGTACCAGGACCGATACCTGTGGCTGCAGGCCGAGGTCCAGGCGACCGAGCGATTGAATGTGGCGACGCTGGTTTCGACGGGCAGCATTCATCGAGACCGTCAGGGCCACCAACTGGATGGGTTGGAATCCATCTTCGAAGTCCGCGACCTGCGGGACTTCGATTTTACGGGTATCAAGCAACAGTTCGAGTACGCGATCGGCGATCGTCACTTTCTCCAGTGGGGCTGGGGTGTCAAGCGCTTCACGGCGAGTTACGACTACGCCAGCCGCGTGTACGAGACATCGCCCCTGGTGGTGGGCAGTGGGCCGCCGATGGAGCGTTGGACCACGGTCGCGCTGGAGCCGGAGGGCAATCAGCACCACGCCTTCGTGTCACACCGGATGAAGCTGTGGGAACCCGTGACGGCCGAATTCGGCCTGCGGTGGGACCAACAGACCTACGTGCCGGGGGATCCCAGCCAGGTGAGTCCGCGCTTCAACCTGACCGCGAACCTCGGGCCGGGCACGAAAATGCGGCTGGGTTGGGGTCACTACCATCAGGTCCAGGGCATCTACGAGCTCCAGGTCGAGGACGGAATCGACGCCTTTCAGGACGAGCAGCGGGCCGAACACCGGGTGATCAGCCTGGAGCACGCCTTTTGGCGTGGGTGGTTCCTGAAATTGGAGGCTTACCAAAAGCTGTTTGTCGATCCCCATTTCCGCTTCGAAAATCGCTTCAATTCCGTGGCGCTGTTCCCCGAATCCGAGCCGGATCGAATCCGAATCGCCCCCGAGTCCGGCGAGGCACGGGGCATCGAGTTCTTTCTCAAAAGCAACCCTCAGCACGTGTTGAGCGCATGGATGGGTTATGCGACGGGCCGTGCCGAGGACCGCATCGACGGCGAATACGTGCCGCGGAACCGCGACCAACGCCACGCCATCCAGTTGGGGTTCAACTTCAGGCCATCGCGTTCGTGGAGCCTCAACGTGGCCGGTAGTTACCACAGCGGCTGGCCCACCACCCAGTTGCGTGCGGTAGCCGAGCGCGATGCGAACGGCGAGATGCGGGCGGTTCCGGTGTACGGACCCCACAATGGGATCCGCCTTCCCAGTTACCGCCGGATCGACTTGCGGGTGACCCACGAGCGGCCGGCCCGCGGCGGCGCCTGGACCTTTTTCCTCGAAACGACCAACGCCCGGAACCGCAAGAACGTGTGTTGTTTGGAACACGAGTTCACGGTAGACGAACAAGGTGAGGTGAAGGTCAGGACCGAAGAGGATCACTGGTTGCCGTTGATTCCGTCATTGGGCGTGACGCGTCGTTTTTAGCGCCGGAGAAGGTGCTCGCCACCGGCGAAAAATCAATCTACTACCCTGATTCAAATAGGCTTAACTGAGAAAGCCAGGACAAACCCGAGTTTTCCAAAAAAAGCATTGACAGGTTGTCCAAGGTCCTTCAGAATACGGATCTCATCGGCGAGCGAAATGCGTCGCTGGAAAAACTGATCCGGTGTAGCTCAGTTGGTAGAGCAGGTGGCTGTTAACCACCCTGTCCGCGGTTCGAGTCCGTGCACCGGAGCCACCATGAAGGCCGCGAATCGAAAGATTCGCGGCCTTCTCCCGTTTTAGGGCACACATCGCGCCGCTTCCATCGGGCTCCTGAATGAACTGCGAAGGGTGGACAGCGAGGGACAGGCATCTTCAACCTATTGGAAAATAATCGCTTCTAGACGAACGACGCCTTCGCTGCCCCCGTTTACTGCATGAGCTGGATGATGGTCCCACCCAGTATCATGGCCCAGAGAAGAAGGCCCAAGCCCATCCAAATCCAGTTCTGCCAGGTGAAGCGACGGTTGGCAGGATGATCCGGAACCTCGTGTTGATTGATCATGTTGGCGGAATGTTGCACCACCAGGACCGGTACCAATCTCAGCAAATCGAAGACGATAAATCCGAACACGTCGCCATTCGCATCCAAGACCCGATTGCCCAGCCAGAGTCCCACAAAGAGAAGCGCCCAACAGTACGAGGGTCCCGGCATCGGTTTTCCGTGTCTCGCGGCCCGCTCCCGGACATCGTGGAACAACGAAAAACAGAACAGCGGATGGAAGAAGGCACCGAAAATGGGATTCACACTACCGCCCCGCTTTTTGAGATGTTGAAAGTGTTTAAAAAACCAATAAAAGAAGTAAAAGTTGAACGTGACCAAGCTCAGGACCGTCAATTTGACAAGCCCTACCGAAAAGAAGCGAGGCTTCCCGTTGGTCTTCTTCTTTTTGGATTTCTTTTTTGAAGGCCCCATCATGGTTTTGGGTGGGGCGAACGGTTCCAATGTAGTAGACATGACATCTCCCAGAAATGAAGTCGTGATGAGACCGACCCATCCCATTGCGGGTTCCTGGCTGCGCCACGGCGCACGCGCGCGATCCGGCGAAGCAGTTCGCCCTCGTCTGGGAAAGGGTTGATCACTCATCGTTGGGGAAGTGTTGAAGCCATGCGTGCGAGGATTATCGCGGGAGGTCGAGACCCAACCCATCACGTAGTCGGGCCGCTAAAAAAGCTTGAAGCTGCATACTCGCCTGTCTCTTCGAAAGGCGCCGCACTTCCCTGCGAGACGCACTTCTTGGACAGTCTGCGATGGCGAACCAGCATCCATTCGGACGCGATCCAAAAAATCAGGCGCCAAAATCTCGAGACGAGGGCCCTCGATCGGGCCCGAATTACTCGTTTCGCTCCAAACAGGGATCTCAGCACTCGAGGAGCATGGTGATAGGCTCGATCAACAAGCTATAACCAAAAGACTTACCCAAAGATAGGCGTTCAGCCCATCTACAAAGACCTCGGGAGCCGGCCCGCCTGCCTACGAAAGTTCCGGAAAAATCCATGTCAACGCAACCCGGGGAGAACCAGCCATGGATGCCATCGCTCAAGGCGGATCTTCCCGCCTTGAGCCGCCCGAGCCGTCGTCGGAAACCGTGTCGTTTCGATTCAGCGCCACCCAATAGATGTCTTTGTTGCCGTTTTGGGGGCTCGCCAGGAAACGCTCCAAATCGGCCATGCCCAGTTTCCCCCGGAGCGGCAGCGACTTGGGACGACTCCACAGACCGCCATGATTGGGAACCAGGTTGGCGCTGAAATACAGGAATCGGCCGTCGGGCGAGATGCGCGCGCCATCATCGAGCGTCATGGGAAACGCTTTGGGCAACAGGGGTCTGGGGGGCGTCCAGTCCTCCTGGCCAAGACGTTGACTGATGTGGAGCACCATCCGGCCACCTTGTCCTGGCAACGCACGGGGAAACACGAGGAATCGATCGTCCGGATCGACCGCGGCATTGAAGCCGCGGTTGTCGCGATTGATCACGTCGGGTAACGCTTGCGGCGAGGCGTAACCGTCCGAGGTCTTTTCTGCTCGGTAGAGGGTGGCTCCACTGAAATCGGCAGCGTAGCGACTGAAATAGAGGGTCCCGTTTCGAGTCACCGAGGGAAAGTACTCAATTTGGGGTGTATTGATCGACAGGGGCAAGGCTTTGGGCTCGCCCCAGCCCTGTCCGCTGCGATCCATCACCCAGAGATTGCTGTCGCCGGCTTCCGCTCGGCCAGCCAACGGGCGGTTCGACACAAAAAACAAAGAGGTACCGTTGGGATCGACACAGGGTTCGAAGTCGCTGTATTCCCCCGAGAAGGATGCGACCCGAGGCGCCGACCAGCGCCCTTCGATCCGTTCGGAAACGAGAATCACGGTGTGATGGTGAACCAACACCCAAAAGTAGCAGAACCGGCCATCGGGGGTGAAACTCGGCTCGCGCTCGCTGAGCCCGGTGGAAATCAGGCCAGGCTCGAAGAGCTGCGGGCTTCCGACTGTCGAAATCGGAGGCTTCTGCTGGGCCATTGCAGGTTCACGAGCGGCGAGGAAAAGGCTCGAGCCGCACAGCGAAACGATGGCGACAAAAACGAGTGGATTGAGACTCATGCGCATGCGATAGATCATAGGAGGCATCCTAACCGATCGTTCATCGTGAATAAAAGCGTTTCATGGCACCTCGATCTCTTCCAGTGGAGCCACCAGGTCTTTGTCGCGTTCGAAAAATTCGATCAGTGTTCCCGCAGAAATCGAGGAAGCTGTGCCGTGATCGGGTCGAAACGCCCCCTATGGGCCAGGTGTGTGAACACAGCGACAGAAAATCTACGGAAACCAACCTAGCGCCATAAAGTTATTACTTCAAACAAATTACCCCACATCTCACACCAACTCGATTCGCATCTGGCGAGGACATGGTGCAAAAAAGGTCTTGATCTTGAACCATTTCATGGCCAAACTGTGCTTATTGTATATACACGGTGGTGCTTGGTGCTTCTGAGCCTTTCCCAACAATCGCAAGAAAGTCTTCATCAGCAGTTGTCACGGCAAATCCGGCGTTTGATTCTCGCCGGCGATCTCCCCCCAGGTTTCGGGCTGGACTCCATTCGCGCGCTGGCCAAAACGCATCGGGTCAGCGCGATTACCGTGCGACGCGCCTACGACGACCTGGAGCACGAAGGCCTGATTTACTCCCGGCCAGGAAAGGGCTACTACGTCGCCGAAGTTCCGGCCCACCGTAAATCCGACTTAATTTTTCAACGGCTCTCCCACCTCCTTCCTCCGATTCTCGGCCAGGCTCTGGAAGAGGGGTTGACCGAGGATGAATTGTTGGCATTCATCAAAAATCAAATCAAAACATTAGGAGGAGCCTGACTCATGGAACACCTCATGGAAGCGAGGAATTGGTATGTGGGCTACCGCGGTGGCTTCGAACTGGGTCCGCTCCATCTCCCTCTGAAATCCGGTCGGATCCTCGGCCTGGTCGGCCGCAACGGCTCGGGTAAAACCACCCTGCTCGAGTCATTGGTGGGGTTGATTCAGCCGTTTCATGGCGAGCTGCGTGTCTTCGGATCCAAAATGAAACCGGACGATTATGCCTGGAAGAAAGAGCTGGCCTACGTGCCGCAGATCCCCCAATTCTACAGTCGCTTCACCGTCGGCCAGTATTTAAAGTTTATGGCGGGTCTCTTCCCCACCTGGTCTTGGGAACGATGCCGGGACATGGTCGAAACGTGCAGGATCCCCCTGAAGGCCAAACCCGAGGCCCTTTCGAAGGGCCAGCGAACGGCACTGGCCACGGTGGCGGCCCTTTCCCATCAACCCCGAATCCTCATTTTGGACGAGCCCACGGCCGGCCTGGATCCGGTGATTCGAACCAAGATTCTGGACTGGGTACTCGATTTGGTGAATCGGCAGCCCGACAGCACCGTGCTGATCACCACCCACATCCTTTCCGACATCGCCAAGATCGTCGACGAGTTGGCATTCATGATAGACCACACCATCGATACCCGGCTGGATCGGGATCAGCTCGAAGATCAATGGCGGCGCGTGACCTTCCGCCACGAGGGACCCCGCTTGAAGCTTCCGGGCACCCTGGAGGTTCAGAGACAGGGGGACCTGTACCTCGTGTTGACCGACCAATTCGAGATTCTCCAGGAAGCACTGAAGTTGCACGGAATCACGCCCCGCGAAACCTCCAAGCTGAGCCTGGAAGAAGCGGCGGTTCACATCCTGGAAAGGAGTGGGGCATGAAGGCACTGATCATCGCAGAACTACACCGATATCGCTGGGGCATGTGGTTGGGTTTTTCCTTTTTCTTCAGCCAGCCCTTCAATATGGAAAGAGAAGCCCTCCAGTACGGCTATTTTCTATTCTGGTTTTGTCCCTTGCTCGACTTGATCAGCGACATTGGTTTAGCTCCCAAACCCCATCGGGGAGGACCTTTGCCACTTCCCTTGAAGACGGTCGCCTTCCTGAGTTATCTGCACTTCTTTTTGGGATTGACCCAAATGTTCCTGACACCCCTGCTGCTTTATGCAATCTTCGGATGGTCGACCTACCACGCCATCGGTTTCTTCCATGGTTATCTGGCGGGACTGAGTGTCGCTTGCCTGTCTCTGGGAATCAAAGCGGGCATCGGCCGCGGTAACCTCATCATCTTCGCGGTCCTTCTCGCCCCGGCCTATCTCACTTGGCAGGAGCCGGGTCGATGGAACGAAATTGGATGGTTGAGTCTTTGCCTAGCGGCTTCGCTGTTCCTGTGCTTCTGGACCTACCTGAAGTGGTTCGGAAAGTTTGCCAGTATCTGGAAACGCCCCAAAATCTTACGCCCACTAACGACCCTGCTACGAAACATGTCGCTTCGGTTCCGGCGCTACCGCTGGAAATGCGCCAAAATCTTACGCCCACTAACGACCCTGCTACAAAGCACGTCGTCTCGTTTCAAGCGCAACCGCTGGAATCGCTATATGGGAAAAAAACCATGGCCTTTGGTGACGTTGTACCAAAAGGAGTTCCGGTTTTTGCTGCACCTGGGTTGCCTTGCTTTGTTTATCATTGTCATGCTTTTTATCAAAACCAACGAGCCGAAATCCGGTATTGCAAATTGGGCCATGCTTTCGTTTTGGGCCGGGAGCCTCTGTAATATGACTTCAAAAAGAACTTTGGACGACCGTAGCCTCGTCCACTTACCTATCAGTCGATTTCAGATCGTCCGTACTTGGTTCGCCATGTACCTTACTTGGTTCATTTCCGGGTGGTTCCTCGCCATTACCCTATTTCGAATACCCATCATGGAGATCACGCCCTTGATGTTATTGGTCACCATTCAGACCCTGACCATCATGTATGCAAAGGAACGATTCTCGGGTACACGAGCCCATTCCGGCATGTGGATGGTGATCTCGGTCGGTCTGGCTTGGATCCTCGCGCCCAAAAATTTTGGTGTGCCCACCTGGCCGGAAATTTCACCGATCACCGGCTCGCCATGGATCCTCTGGGTCTTGATCCCGCTCACCCTGTTCGCCTGGCATCGATACGGTTCCCTGCCTTGGCCGGCCACCTGGAAGAGGCCAACGGAGGAGGAAGCCATTGCCGGGGATTTTTGAGTGCCCTTGCTATCGTTTCATCCCTAGTAGGGTTGACTGCGTTTTTTACCACAGAGTCCACAGAGGTCCCAGAGATTAACATAGTATTTTTAGATTGATTACCTGGCTTCTGGAGGCCAAAGCTCATACGATGACTTGAATCGAGAACCAGCCAACATCAGACATATCGATGAATGGAATATCCCGACTCCTCGAGAAAAACAATTGGGACCATCCGTACAAATGGTCCCATTCGTATCGTTCAGCTCGGTTCGCTTCTCTCGCCCCGGGATTTGCCGGAAAAGGGTGGTAAGGACGCCCCCCGGGATGGTTCAGGCGCCCGCCTCGGTTAAGGTTCGGTGGTGGGATCGAAGTCTTCGGTGAAACGCTCGGCCGTGGTCACCCGAAACTTGTCGATATAACCCTTGGCGTGTTCGGCATTGAAGACAGTGGGTTTCCAGCCGCCGATAAAGAAATCACTGCGGCCCTTCAGTTCGCTGCGATGGGGCACGGCGACGCGTTCCACGCCGTCGATGTAAAGCCGGGTGGTGGTGCCGGCACGGACATAGGCCACGTGATGCCAGCCGCCCTTGATGGGAGCGGGGACCAGGTACGCACTGTGGAGATGGTGATCATGAATCCCCACCTTGTCGTCAAACTGGTAGTGGTTGATGGCGGAGTAATCGTAGCTATTGGCCGCATCGAAGGAGAAGAACCATTCCCGGACCGCGTCGGCCTCGGAATACACCCAGAAATCGATGGTCACCGGACCGGCCCCGAAAATCATGGATTCATTGGCGGCTCGTTCGGCGGTTTCTTCGACGGGGATTTGCAACCAAGATTCTCCGTCCAGATAGAGGGCAGCCTCGCCGTTGTAAGCGTTGGTATTGGTGATGACCGGGTTACCCATCGCCAGGACTTCCTGGTTTTCGAGGGAGACATCCTTGAAATCGGTCGCATGATCGGCATCCTCGAAGTCCAACCACAGGACGACCTGTGCGCCGAAGGGGTCGTTCTCCAGAGGCGTGCCCGCCAACGGGTCGGGTGCATCGATCTGCAGGCTGTCGGCGACCTCGCCCTCGACGATGAGATCGAGGAAATAAGTGCCGTAGTTGAGCGCCTCGAACGCCGCGTTTTGCTCGCCGTCGACCGTCAGTTTATGACTGCCGGCACCGGCATCGGTTCTGACCTCCCAAGTTCCAGGCTCATTGATCGTCGAGTGGAACCGATGCGGATCGCGCAGTTCCGTCTTTACCGCGATGCGCGGTGTGTTTTCGCTTGGAATCGGAGCGATCTCAATGAACACGGTGGTGATGTTGCCAGCAGCCATGCCGTCGGTGGGACGGTAGGTGAACGAGTCCCAGGTCGTGTTGGAACCGTCGTGGGTGTAGCCGAAGGTGCCGTCACCATTCAGGAACAGGGTCCCATTTTTGGGATTGGCATCGAATTGAGCAACGATGCCGTCACCGTTGGGGTCAAGGTCGTTTGCCAACAGGTTGACCGACCCAACCTCGATGGAACCGCCGTTGGCAATTTCAAAACTGTCGGGAACGCCCTGGGGCGCACAGTTCAAGACCGCGGGATCAAGAGTGACGTCAATGAGCACGGTGGTGATGTTGCCCTCGGCCGTCCCGTCGAAGGCACGATAGGTGAAAAAGTCCATGGTGGTGTTGGAGCCGTCGTGGGTGTAGCTGAAAGTGCCGTTACCGTACATGAGCAGGGTTCCGTGCTTGGGATCGGTTTGCCGCCTGGCAATGATGCCATCGCCATCCGGGTCGATGTCGTTGGCCAGGACATTTTCCGACCCCAGTGCGATGGAACCGCCGTTGGCGATGAAATAATAATCGGGGACACCGTCCGGCGCTCCGTTCGCGAACGCGGATGTGACCGCAGCGAACATGAACGTTAAAACGCAAATACTCGTTTTCATGAGTGCTCCTTTTCTCCTTCGGCCTCTTATACTCATCTGGAATGGGGAGTTAAATCATGGTCGTAGAGCCTAAAAAGGCGAGTGACCGTTCTTGTTTTGGGACCGTTACTTCTACAAAACCCATCCGCGGTGGAGGACCGCCATATTTTTCCCAATTTTTTTGAAGGGGATTGCAACATCGGCGCACCGGAACCGGCCGTCGCTGGATCCAGGCAAGATCTTCGAGCCAGACCCGCGTCATCTTCGGTATCGTGACCGCCTCGGCCAAGACCAGATCCGCCTTGGCCGTCACCCAGGCGTCGGAATGTGTTGTGGCAGGGCCTGCCATATCGGCCCTGAACGAGACCGCTCTACGAATGCCGGGCCCTCCGAATCGGCTCACTTCGCGTTGTTTCTTTCTCGAAATCGAGCTGGACGGGCCCGGCACCTATCTTTGTCTAAAAAAGTCTGTCCACGAATCACACAGATTGACACGAATTAAAAAAACCATTCTTGGATCCTGTGTTCCCGATTTTCTGAAGGTCATTTTTACCAGGAACCATCCGATTTTTTTTACCCCTGATTCGAACAGTTCCCTCTACTCCAATCCCTCTGTGAACCAAAATAAAATTCACAAAAAACTAACTAAACGACAATTCCAACTCCGCGCCCTCTTATGTGACATAATTATGTAACAAACTCTGTAAAGCTCGAAGATAAAGATAAAAACCTAAAAAGGCGAATGTGCGGGGAGTTCGTCGAAAAATGTCGGCCCGGCGCCCTGGGTGGGCCCGGCACTTACTGCAACGACGCCCCTCTTACAAATGCGGGAACTCCCAAACGATTCGCTTCGATTAGTTACCCACTTGAAACCCGGTGGTCCGGCAATCCGGCCCCCGGCCTGAGCAACGACTCTGTGGTAAAAAAATAGTACCCATAACCAAATTAAAAATACTAACCCCAGTGAAGAAATCCCCTCCGACCCATCAGAAACCGGCGACTTTCTTCAGCAGGGCTTCGTCGCGGTCCAACAGGCCGCACTGCACCAGGCGCTCGGGCAACACCTTCCAATTCGGATCGGCCTTCATGATGTCTTTCCAGATGGCCAGGCCTTCGTCGGTCTTGCCCAGCTTGATCAGGTTGAACGCCTGCCAGAAACGCGGTTCCAATTGGCCAGGCAGCATGGCCACCGCCTCCTGCGACAGCTTCAACGCGCGCTGGGTCTCGCCGTGCTCCAGGGCCACGTCGCTCTCGTTCATGCGCTCGTAGGCGCGGTGCACGTGAATCAGGCGCGCCAGCTCGGCCACCGGCTCGGCGTGATCCTCGACACGCAGGTCCATGACGACGCCCTCCCAGGGCTTTTTGGGTTTGTCGGTCTTGACCACCAGAATCGAGGCGGATTGACGGCCGCGCAGATCACCGCCCTCGGCCTCGGCGGCCTTCAAGGCGGCGAGCAGCCGTTCGGCCAAGGGGCCTTTGGTCTCTCGGTAGGCCTTCAGCATGGCGGTGCACACAGTGTCTTTCAGCATGAGATTGGCCTGCACGCTCACCCCTTGGCCCTGCAGGTCGCAGGCGTGCTGGATGCAGCTCTTGCCGGTGTGGGCGGCGACCCGACCTTTGGTATCGACCATCGCCACCTGGCGGACCGCCCGTCCTTCGTCGGCGGCCGCCAAACGCGCCAGCGCATCGGCCGGGGCTTCGCCCTTGGCCATCGCTTCGAGGCCAAGCGGACCGTAGTCGATGCGAACCAGTGACTGGGTGGCCACCACCCCGACGCCGGGCTCACCCCAAATCACGGTGCTGCCCACCGAAAACCAGTGCGACTGTACCGCGCCACCCATCTCCCCGGTTTCGGGATCGACGGCCACGATCGAGTAGGTGTGGGCCAATTCGGAGGCTCGGAACGCGGAAGCGGTGGTGGGATCGGCAAAAAACAAACATAGAAATGCCTGGAAAATCAACATGCTGGGCTCCTGGGGAAGAAATGTGCACCCATTCTACCCGAGCATGTGTCGAGGCGGGTAATTTCCGGTTGGCGCTTCGTCGATCTTGTTCCCCGGCTTGGCACACCGCAAAACCGTAAACGCGAAGCGCCCGTTCCCATTCGGGCGTTTCGTGGCGGGTCGATCTCCGAACCCCGATCGCAGACTCATCCAAGGAATGGGCACTCTATGCGACAAACTGTGTAAAGTTCGAAGGTAAAGCTATAAACCTAAACAGTCGGATATTCGGAGAGTTTGTCAATAAATGTCGGCCCAGCGCCCTGGGCGGGTACGGCCGGTATGGCCCGGCACCTACCGGGCACGACGCCCCTCTTGTAAATGCGGGAACTCCCAAGCGATTCGCTTCGATTAGTTACCCACTTGAAACCCGGGAGCCCCGCCTGGGCGGCGACTCAGTGGATGTCGTGGAGATTCTCGTGTTCCACCACGAAGATGTGAGAGTACAGATTGGCGATGATCTGCTTGCCTTGCTGGGTCAACTGGAGATAACCCAGGGCATCCTTGACGTAGGGAAAGACGCTGTTCCAGTAGAAACGGGGGTAGTTCTTGCGGAGGTCGCCCGCATGCTCGTAGCCCAGTTCCTCGGCCACGCCGGTCTCCTTGAATTCGTAGAAAAGGCGGGTGATCTTTTGCAGGTAGCGGGGATCGCTGAGCTGGCCGATCAGGTCCGATGCCCGCACCAGGCCCGGATAGTTGTCGGTGGCCTTGTGATCGTCCTGGGCCGGCACCGGGAAGCGGGTCAGCTCGATGTTGGCCTTGATGACCTCGACGTCCATCAACTTGCTGCCGCCGAAGCGCTCTTCGATGAACAGCTTGCCGCGGTCCACGTGATAGGGCGTCAGGCCCGCGTCCGACGAACCCGGCGGCAGCTCGATCAGCTCGTCGCCGACGCCGGTGGCGTAGTGACAGTCGCCGTCCCGGCGGCAAACGCCGCGGCGGTAGCCGATATCGTGGCAGATCAGCGAAACGATGAAATGGAACCAATCTTTGCTGGAAACGCCGCCGACACTGATGTGCTTGCCCCGCAGGACTTCCTGGCCCACAAGGGTGACGAGCACCGTATGCTCCACGTCGTGGTACAGCGCGTCACTGTTGGCGATATTCTCCAAGGCCATCTGGGCCACCCAGCACAGAATCGTTTCGTAATGCGGGTTGTGTTCCCCGTAATTGCGGTGATAACCCTCTTTCAGCTTATCGATAAACGCGTCAATCAAAAGCTCGGTGGCGTTGAGCATCGTGTCCCCCCATTTCTCAGGCGGCGAGTAGGCAACGGCCTCGCTGGCGGCTCCGCATGGACGACCAACAGGCCGCGGGGCCTCGAACATCTAGGTGGTGCGGTTTGGTGCGGAATCCGGTGGAGCCGTCCCTTGCGGAGGTGGGCCGAGTTGGGTGGCCGTACAGGACGGGCGGCGAGTTGACCTTGTTTGCCCAACCTTATCCCTAACGGTGAGACAGGTCAAGAGTGCGGAGGTACAAGCCGCCAATCCCCCGACCCGGCACGGCCGACAAGCGAAACCGGCGGCGACCCACACAAGGGAGCCGGTCACGAATTGTGGAATTCGGAACGATTCTGTTAGAATCAAGTCTCTACCCCCTGACAACTTCCGGGCAACAACGCCATTTGGGATTCCGCGATGCAAAACCAAATCCTGATCGTGCACGCCGATCGCGATTTCGCCAAACAACTGGGCGGCGAAGTCCTCAAGGCGTACAAGATGCCTTGCCAACTCGCCACCTCGACCGATCAGGCGCGCAACATGCTCGATGCCTATGCCGACCGCTTCTACCTGGCGATCGTCGACGTGGACTTTCCCGACGTCTGCGAAACCGACATCGTGGATCTCATCTCGGAAGCCGGCGTGCCCAGCATGGTCCTGACCAACGTGAAAAACGCCGACCTGCGCCGCAAACTGTTCTCGAAGAATATCGTGGACTACTGGATCAAGGAATACGGCAGCAGCACGTCCTACGTGGTGAGCGCCATCGGGCAGCTCCGCCGCAACGAGGACGTCAAGGTGCTGGTGGTCGACGATTCGACCGGGTTCCGACGCCTGGTGCAACACCTGTTGATCCGCAAGAAATTCAAGGTACTCGAGGCGGAGAACGGCATTCACGCGCTCCAGCTCCTGATGGAACACCGCGACGTGCGCCTGATCGTCACCGATTACGAAATGCCTCAGATGAGCGGTTTCCAGTTGGTTCGCGAGGTTCGCAACCACTTCGGCAAACACAAGATCGCAATCCTGGGCCTCTCCTCCAGCGAGGAACACGGGGTCACGGCCAAGCTCCTGAAGGCGGGCGCCAACGATTTCCTCAAAAAGCCGTTCGAGGTGGAGGAGTTTTACTGCCGCATCGATCAGAACCTGGAAATCATCCAGATGTTCGAACTGATCGAGGAAACCTCCAACACCGATTTCCTGACCAAGCTGTTCAACCGCAAGTATTTCTTCGAGATCTGCCCCCCGATGTTCCAACGCGCCGCACGCGACGGGCAGACCTATGCGCTCGCCATGATGGACATCGACCACTTCAAGAAGGTCAACGACGGTTACGGTCACGACGGCGGCGACGAGGTCCTGCGCAAGGTCGCCGCCAAACTGAAGCAGCAGTTCCGGCCCCAGGACCTGGTGTCGCGATTCGGCGGGGAAGAATTTTGCGTGGTGTTCGGGCCCATCGATCACGATGCGGCCCTGGCCAAGCTGGAGAATCTGCGAATCGCGATCGCCGCCATGGCCATCCCCTTCGAAAAGGCGAACATCCAGATCACGATGTCGATCGGGATGTGTCTCAGCTCGGGCGATTCGGTGGAGGAAACGATTCGCACAGCCGACCAGCGGCTCTACCTGGCCAAGAACGGCGGCCGAAACCGCGTCGTGGCGCGCGATTGAGCCGGTTCAGGTACCGCCCCGACCGCGATTGAACGGGACCAGGTTGCCCGGCGGCTCCAATTCTTCACCCGATTTGGTCGGCACCGGCGCCGGTTGCACGGGATCCGGCAGCGAATCCAGGTGCAGTCGATCCTCCGCCGCCGCCGGTTCGTTGACCGAGCGGTAGTAGACCGAGTAGAGGGTCTGGATCAGGATCGTACCCATGGCGGCCAAATCACCCAGCGGCATGCCGTCCAAGATGACCCCCGCGTGGATCAGGAACTGCGACCACATGGCCTTGGGCTTGGGACGGTGGTACCGCAACCACAGGGCGGTCCACAGGAAACGCTCCATCCACAGGCGCCGATTGGGTTCGAAGATGTGGTGCAGCAGCACCTCGGTGGCTTCCTCGAGGTGTTCCAACCACTGGCGCGGCTTGCCGATCTTGGCGTGCAACACGGTCTCGACCATCTCGTCGTCGTCGAACCAGGTCTCCTGGAGCCCGGACCCGATCAGCCAGTTGGGATTCTGGTTGACCAACGAGGCCCATTTGGCCGGATCGCGAAGCCGCTTGGGCAGCGCGGGAATGTGCTCCCGTATCAGGTCGCTGGGCTCGCACAGGCGCGGATCCCAGCCTTTTTCACCCAGGTACTCGGCCAACCGCATCAGCTCGGGCGGCGGAACCTTGCGGTGCCCGTGACCGACGCCGATTTGGTGGCGAATGACGAGGTCCAGGTAGACCCGATCGACCTTCCAGAAGGTGATCTGGTTCTTGACCAGGTTCATTTCCTCGGCGAGCGCCTCGGCGCTGTTGAACTGGCTGCACCAGACGTCCTGAATCCCGCGATCCTGCTTGACCAGGATGTGGCCCATGACGTAGCGTCCCTCGTGATGAATGGCCAGCCAGAACCCCTGCGAGCCGGATCCGTCGATCAGGCTGGCGTAGATGTGCAGCAGGCGGCCCGGCACCAGTCCGGGAATGTCGAGCCGCGCCATGCGCAGGGCCTTGATGGTGCGATCGAGCTCGGATCGCTCCACGATCGGAAGCCAGTTGCGCAGCATGATCAGGCGCCGGAACGTCACCGGCGACACCTTGCCGGCGGCCATGGCGGCGTCGAGAATCGAAGGCAGGTAGCGGCGCACCTGGGGATCGCTGTGCAGGCACATCAGGCCGACCACCTCGCACATGACCTCGCTCTTGTAGTGGGCCAAATATTCCAGAATCGAAACCTGCCCGTCGATGGGCACCATTTTCAATTGGGGGATCAGGATCTCGGCGACCGCATAGGCGTCTTCCAGCCCGTGATCCTCCATATCCTGCAGCACGGCTTCCATTTCTTCATAGGAATCCTTGCCGGAGAATCGATTGTAGTAGTCGGCGAGGTTTTGGGTGGCCTCGATGATTTCGTCGTCCCACTCCAAATTGGAATCGCGCAGGGCCTCCATCACGTCCTGCTGGAGAACCTGGCCCACGTGCGGCACCAGAATCGAATCGGCGATGCGCGCGATCAGTTGCTCCTGGACGGGCGCGGCCCAGCGCCAGTGCCGATCCAGCGCGTAACACAGCTTGTGCAGGCTTTCGCAGAACAGGAAGTAGATGAGCTGGTAGCGAATGCCCGGCTGGGCGTCACCCTGGGGATATTCCCGCTGCATGAGTTCCAACAACAGCAGAGGGGCGATGTGGTGGCGTTCGAGAAAGCGCTCGGCGGCCTGGTTCAGAATCGGTGGAGACTGGCGGCTTTGCAGGCCCTTGGCCATCTCCTCCACGATGAGATCCAGCTCGTGCAGCATGTCTTCGGGCGAAGCCGGCGGGCGCGCCTCGTGAAAATCGGCGTCACCTTGGGTCACCACATCGGCATCGTCGCCCAACAGGGTGTGCAGGGGACCGTCCAGCAGTTGGTCCTCGGTCTGCTGGATCAGGCCGCGCAGTTGGTTGACCTTGCCACCGAGCCGACGCAACCACAGCAACGGATCCACCTCGTGATCGCGATCGACCGCCGGCACCTTGTCCGGCACGCGGGTGTCGATCTGCCAGCCCGGCTGGGGATCGAAGAACTGTCGGCCGTTGTAGGTGCGGCCGGTGACCTCGGATCGGAACAGGCGAAAATGTTCCTGGAGGCCGTGTAAAAACGAGGGATCTTCCTTCAAATCCTCGACGATCAGGCCCAACAGCGCTTCGGCATGATCGGACTGGGGAAAGTCGGGATGGAGGAAGACGCGGTAATCGGGGCGCTGGGGATCGAGCCAGATGTGGATGAAGGCCCAGTCTTCGCTTTGATTGTCGGGATAGAGTGCCAGCAGGACGCGCCGTTGATCGCGACCGGAATGTTCGGGATAGAACTCGAAACAATAGAAAGGGCAATGGGGCAGTTCGCCTCCAGCGGGCGGCAAATAATACCGCAGAGAGAACAGGTCCGCGGGAAACTGCTCAACGTATGCCTTGAATTTCATGGGCTACGGCCTCTTTCTGCAAGCTCGGCGGCTCTCTCTGGCCCTATCGCGAGCAGGACATCAGTGTTCGAACGTGCAGGCGCCGCGCGCCGCACATCCGCCGATGGGACTTGGGATTTCCGATCGGCGTGACGGTACGACAGGCCCGTCTGGGTAACAGATTGGCGACTTGGCCACACCGACGTTCGGGATAAGCCATCCAAAACTCATGCGGCGGATCGATGGAGCACGGTACCAAGCTCAACGATAACATGATTCGGCCCGATATCCGAACCCTTGGCGCGGGTCCGAAACCGGCGCTCAATCCCCTTCCGGCACCTGAAAAATCGACGATTCGGCCTCGAGCACCCCGGCCTGGAAATCGCGCTTCAATTTGCTGTACTGAATTTTGCCGTTGTGGGTCCGCGGAATGGTTTTGTTGCGAACCAGATGGACCTTGTCCGGACGGTATCCCAACACGTCGAACACGCGCTGAATCAGGCGCCGGCGCAGCTCGAGCAAATAGGTATCCTCGGGCTTCTTGCGATCGAGTTCGGCAAACAGGTGAATCTGCTCCCCTTGAATGTCGCGGGATGCCAGGCCGATCGCCGCGGAAAGCCGCACGCCCGGCAAATCTTCGGCGATCTCCTCGATCTCGCGCGGGGCCAGGTTGCGCCCGGCCTTGATGATGATGTTCTTGGCCCGACCGACGATGTACAGGTCGCCGGCGTCGTCCAGGTATCCGATGTCGCCCGTGCGCACCCAGCCGTCGCCGAAGTGCAGATCCTCGGTGGCCTCGGGGTTGAGGTAATAACCGCCGGTGACCGAAGGCCCGCGCATGAGGATTTCGCCGTGACAGCCGGGCTCGACGAGACGGTCGCCGTCGGCGATCGCCACCTCCATGCCGGGTATCGGCGCCCCGGCGGAGACGTGGCCCTCATCGTCGATCTTGCGTGCGGGCTCGTCCATGTGCCAAAAGGTGACGGCCACGGAAGCTTCGGCCAAGCCGTAGCCCGGCTTGAGCACACCTGTCAGGCCGAACTTGGTTTCGAACCGTTCGACCGTCTTGGGCCGGACGGGCTCGGCGGCGATCAGGGCCCGCTTCAGCGAGGACAGGTCGTAGGCGTCGCCGCCCTTGGAGAATTTGGTCGCGAATCGGTAGCCGAAATCGGGAGCCGCCGTCATGGTCCCGCCGTGTTTGCGAATCGCCTCGAACCAGGGAAACGGTTTGGGCGACACCGGCAGCAACACCAATTTGGCGCCCAGATAGAAGGGGCACATGGTCATGGTGATCAGGCCCATGTCGTGGTAGACCGGCAACCAACTGACGAAGACGTCTTCGGCCACGAAGCGGGCGGCCGGAATCATCTGGCGAATGTTGGCCAACAGGTTGGCATGGGTGAGCATGACGCCCTTGGAATCGCCGGTGGTTCCGGAAGTGTACTGCAGCATGGCCAGTTCGTCGCCGCGCGGATGGGCGCAGGGCACCGGATCGAAGTCTCGAACGCCGCCGCGCAAATCGGCGAATTTCAACTCCGGCAGGTGGGCCAGGGCCCGAATCTGCTCGGTCTCGCCGGCATCGAGCGCCGCGTCGGTGACGACGGAGTGGGCCAGGCAGGCGTTGGCGATGGTGCCGACGCGTTCGGGCGACGAACCGTGAAAGACGGGAACCGAAACGGCGCCGAGGTATTGAACCCCGTAGTAGGCCGCGAAGAAAGAAGCCGAATTGTTCAGGCGCAAAAGGACGCGATCGCCACGTGTCACGCCGTGGTCGGCCAGGTAGGCGGCGAAACGGCCGACCTGCCGCCACAGCGCCTCGTAGGTCAAACGGTCGTCGCCGAAGACGACCGCCGTGCGGTCGCCACTCAGCTCGGCGCGCCGCGCCAACATATCGATCAGGCCCGCGACATCGGTCATCGGATCCTGATCGGATTGCGGAAGTGAGTGCTGCGTCATGCGCATCGTGCTCCGGGATGGAATGATGGGTCAGGGTCGCGCAGGACCCCGAGCGGCACCGCCCTCATGGGGTCGGGTGCCGCGATGAGGCTTCGTCGCCGCGCGACGATCAGGCCGGCGAAGCGGGTTCGCGGTCGTGCACCTGAACCCAGGCGCCGCGCACCTGCTCCAGTTTCAACGGTAGGCCGGGCAGTACGCGACAACGGGTGTAGCCGTTGGATTTCCCGACCCAGTGGGCGGTCAGCGAATTGCGCGATCCGCCACCCTCGTACTTGGGTTTGGCGCTGCCGTGCATGCAGTAGGAAGAAAAGAAAACCACGTCGCCGGCCTTCAGCGGCGGATGGTAGGCCTGCAGTCCGGAAGCTTTGATCAGCTTGTTGAAGAGGCGGCGGGCCTTGGTCACGCTGGTCAGGGAGAACGACTTGCCTTCGATCTGATAGCCGCGAATCGTGGCGACCTGATGGGCCTCGTAGGCTTCGGCGATCTCGCGCGTTTCGGCGTCGAAGAGGGTTTCGTCGTAGATGCGGTGGCTCTTGGGGTAGACGGAGAATCGACCGGCTTCCTCGCCGATGTCCTCCAGCGCGATCCAGACGCCGGCCAGTTGCCCGAACTTGGTGGAATCGATGAAATGGGTGTCCATGTGCGGGTCGGTTCCCCGACTGCTCTCGAAATACATGGTCTGGACCATCAAGGGATCGTCTTGAAACAGTTCCGTCAGGGTGTCCACGATGTTCCGGTGCAGGAGCACCTCGGTCGCCGCATCGTAGAACTCGGGAAAAACACCGCGGCAGGTTTCGTGAACGTCGAGCATGGGATTGGTGATCAGCCCCTGCTCGCTGATGTTGTGGCGCTCCGGACGGCTGGTGGTCTGGCGCATCAGGCGGCCGTCGAACGGCTTGATATGGCTTTGAAAGGCGTTCAGGGTCTTGGCGCAGGTTTCCTCGGGAATGAGGCCGCGCGCCACCATGTAGCCGTTCTCGTGGTAGAAGCGGGCGGCTTCCACGGGTTGTTCGATGGGGTTGAACACGGTGGTGATGTCGTGATCGGCGCCGGGGTCGACGTGCATGGCTGCGGCCTCCGTCATTGCGCTTTCACCAATTGGTAGGCCTGACCAAGGGTTTCGATGTCTTCGAAGGGCAGATCGTCGAATTCGGTATCCAGCAGGGCCTCGACTTCGGCGACAATGTTGACCATCGCAATCGAATCGGCGCCCAAATCATCGGTCAAGTGGCTTTGTTCACTCAACCGTGCGCCGTCTACGCCGAGCTGCTCGGCCACAATTTTCTTGAATGACTCGAAGGTCAAATCGCTCATACTGCCCCCATTGGTTGAACCGGGCCCGTCCGCTGGGGAGCAGGCGACCGTGTTGCGCGAAATGTGTGCGCTTCGCTGCACCAACCTATTGGAAAAAGACGTACCTGTCAAGCGATTTGCCCGGCGGGATCGGCGTTTCAGCGCGCTTCCATGCGCGCCCGTTGCCAGTCGTTGGCGGGTTGGTTGAGCACCCGTCGCACCTCGATCAGGCCGTCCTCCTGATTGTAGGTGCGCTCGAAATCCATCTTCTCGGCGAGCCGCAGCATGGGCTCGTTCTCGGGCAGCACCGTACCGACCATGATCAACAAACCGCGATGGGTCGCGTAGCGGATGATTTTTTCCATCAAAATGCGACCGAGGCCCAGGCCCTTCAGGTCGTCGCGCACGATCACGGCGAATTCACCCGAGATGTTGTCGGCATCGATCCACATACGCACCACGCCCAGGGTTTCGTGGCCCAGCCGGCCGGGCCGTTTGGAAGAGGCGATGAAGGCCATTTCGCGGTGGTAATCGATTTGGGTCAAGCGAGCCAGCTCCATGTGGCCGATGTGGGTACGCGGGCCGAAGAAGCGGTAGCGAATGGATTCCGGCGACAGTTTGCCGGCGAATTCGGCATGGGCCGGTTCGTCCTCACCGCGGATGGGCCGCAGGATGACCTCGCGGCCATTCTTGAGCTCGACCATTTCGCGCAGTTCCTCGGGGTAGGCCTGAATGACGCTGGGACAGGGCGAGCCCAGGTCGACGGCCGCATCGAGCGCCAGAACCCCGGAACGATTCATCAGCAACGGGTTGATTTCCAATCCGCGGATGGTGGGGTTGTCGATCACCAGTTGCGACAGGTGGACCAACACCTTGCACAGTTCGTCCAACAGGCGCTGGCGATCCGGCCCGAAGTCTTCGATCAGGTTGTAGACGTGGGCGCTGCGCACCAGGTCGCGGGCCAGGGCGATGTTGAGCGGGGGCATCGCGATGCGGCGATCGGACAGCACGCTGGAGACCGCGCCCCCCTCCCCGAACAACACCAGGGGTCCGAAGATATCGTCGCGGGTGACGCCCACATTCAATTGAATGAAGCCCATGCCGCTGCGCATCGGTTGGACGGCGAACCCGAGGGTCCGGCCCGTGGTATAGCGTTCCCCGGCACGTCGCTTCATGCGCTCGGCGATGCCTTTCAGGCGCTGGGGCCCGTCGATCCCCAGGGCGACGCCGCGCCAGCGCTGGCCCGTACCGCGGCCGTAGGCGAAGGGGTGGCAATTGGCCTCGTGAATGACCTTGAGCGCGACGGGGTAACCGAACCGTTCGGCGCCGGCCTGAATCCCTTCCACGCTTTCGGCATAGTGGGTTTCGGCAAAGGGAATGTCGAAATGGGTCAGCAAATCGCGGACCTCGTAGGGCATCAGGTACCTGCGATCGGTGTTGGCGACGGCCTCGACCACCCGCGCCGCGCCGACCCGGTCCAGCACGCTCTTGTCGGTGAGTGCCGGCGGGGTCTCCATCAGCACTTCCTGGTGGCGGCGGTGTTGAACCATGTGGAGGAAGGCGCGCACGGCCTTGTCGGGGGTGAAATAGTTGGGCACGCCGGCGGCATCGAAGGCGGCCCGGCTCTCGCGCACGGAGGTCATGCCGATCCAACTGGTCAGCAGGTTGCGGTTGATCTTGCGGCCGGCTTCGATGACGGCGTGTGCCACTTCCAACGGTGGCGCGATCAAGGTCGGCACGTGCATGACGAGCAGGGCGTCGACGCCGGGATCGCGGCCCACGCATTCGACGACCCGGGCATAGCGTTCGGGTCCGGCGTCGGCGCTGACGTCGACCGGGTTGCGGTGGGTCCAGAAGGCCGGCAGGATCTTGGCCAGGGCTTCGGTGGTCTCGACGCTCAAATCCGCCAGGCGACCGCCCTCGCGGATGAGGCGATCGGTAGCCAGCACGCCGGGCCCGACGCCGTTGGTGATGATCGCCAACCGCTCGCCGCGCAAGGGCCGCATGTGGTTCAGGGTGGCCAGGGCGTCGAACAGCTCGTCCGTGCTGTGGACGCGCAGCACGCCCGCGCGGTGGAACACCGCATCGTAGACCTCGTCGCCGTCCAGGACGCCGGCGGGCGGGGTCTGCTCCACATCCTGGGATTGGGGCACCCGTGCCGATTTGATGGCCAGGACCAGCTTGGTACGGGAGGCGGCGCGCACGGCGGAGATGAACGTCTGTGCCGAGGTGATACGCTCGATGTGGAGCAGGATCGTCTTGGTGCGGTGGTCGCCGGCCAGGTAGTCGATGATGTCGGTGATCTCCACGTCGACCGAATCGCCCAGGGTGCAGAAGTGGGAGAAACCGATGCCGCGGCCGTGGGCCCAATCGATCATGGCCGAACCCATGATGCCGGACTGCCCCACGTAGGCCACCTCGCCGACCTTGGTCTCCAGGTGGGCGTAGCTGGCGTTCATGTGGTGGCCGGGCACCAGGATGCCGAGGCTGTTGGGACCCATCAGCCGCATTTGGTATTCGCGCGCCGCGGCAATGGCCGATTCCTTCAGGGGGCGGCCCGTACGGCTGCGGGTCCGGGAAAGGCCACCCACCAGGACCAGCACGGCGCGCACGCCGCGTTTACCCAATTGGCGAATGAGGCGCGGCACGGTCGCCGGAGCGGTGCAGATGATCGCGAGTTGCGGCACCGCCGGGAGCTTGCTCGGTTTCGAGAAACACTTCACGCCCAGGACGTCGTCGTAGCCGCGCTGGTTGACGGCGAACAGGTCGCCTTCGAACTTGGCGCGCAGCAGGTTGCGCAGCACCACGGTGCCCATGTTCTCGCGCCGGGCGGAGGCGCCCACCACGACGATCGATCTGGGCCGGAAAAAGGAACGCAGGTGACGTGTACTCATCGGCGGACTCCTCGCTGAAGGGCGGTCGAGGGTGTCGGGGTTACACGTTTTTACCATTTCTGCGCCGTGGTGCGGCAAAAATTAGATCACACTCCCCCGGTTCCCGCTATTCAAGCGGGGCGAGATACCGAGCTGGCCGGGCATGGTAACTGAAACGAACATGCTCGGAGTCCCCGAATAACGAGAGATTCGTCGTGCCCCGTAGGTTGGGCCGCTGGCCCGACGTGTCGAAGTGACTCATTCGAGGAGTTCCCGCATGTCGAAAAGGACGTAGTGCCAGGTAGGTACATCCGCCGGATGTACATTTCGGAGCCACCAAAGCGAGCAGTCCCCGCATTTCAAAGAGGGGCATCGTCGCAGTAGGTTGGCCGGCCCGGCCGACTTTTCGAAGCAGCCCATGCTTCGCAAGATCGTGTGGTAAAAGAGCGAAGCGGATAAGTCGGGCTTCCAGATCTCTCGATGATCGATTTTGATCTTTGCCCGGTTGCTTCGATTGGTTGAGCAGGGCCGGTAAGGCAAGCTGGCCCGACACTTCGAAGCGACAAGGCTTCGCAAGATCGAATCGTTAAAGAGCGAAGCAGATAAGTCGGGCTTCCAGATCTCTCGATGATCGATTTCGATCTGTACTCTGTCGCTTCGATTGGTTGAGCAGGCTGCTCAACCTACAGGCTTTACGCCTCTTACGCGCATGCGGGCTCTCCGAGCTGGCCCGACACTTCCTAGCGACAAGACTTCGCAAGATCGAATCGTTAAAGAGCGAAGCAGATAAGTCGAGCCTCCGGATCTCTCGATGATCGATTTCGATCTGTACTCAGTCGCTTCGATTGGTTGAGCAGGCTGCTCAACCTACAGGCTTTACGTCTCTTACGCACATGCGGGCTCTCCGAGCTGGCCCGACACTTCCTAGCGACAAGGCTTCGCAAGATCGTGTGATAAAAGAGCGAAGCAGATAAGTCGAGCCTCCGGATCTCTCGATGATCGATTTTGATCTTTGCCCGATCGCTTCGATAGGTTGAGCAGGGTCGGTAAGGCAAGCTGCTCAACCTACAGGCTTTACACCTCTTACGCGCGTGCGGGCTCTCCGAATCGGCACGCACCGCCGAGCGGCTTCGACCGATGGTTTCAGCTTTCGGCCTCGTCGGCCTCGATCTCGACCAGGAGCTGGCGGTCGGCAACCTGCTGGTCGACCGCCACGTGCACCGCCTTGATGCGACCCGATGCGCCGGCGCACATGCGGTGCTCCATCTTCATCGCTTCGAGCACCACGACCGTCTCGCCCGCCTGCACGGCCTGGCCCGCTTCGACGGCCACCCGCGCCACACGGCCGCTCATGACCGCCGTCACCTGCCCGCCGCCCGTCTCGTCGGACTTGGCCGGAGGCACCAGGCTCACATCCTCGCAGCGCCAACTGGCCTGGGCATCGCTGATCCAGACCGCCTCACCCTCGAACGCCACGCACACCCGTCGATCCACGCCGTCGCAGCGATAGCGCTGCAGGCCGTCGCGGGCATCCAACCACCGGAACCGGTGCACGGCCTCCCCGCTGATCACCTCCAACGCGTCGTCGCCCACCTCGCGTGTGGCGATCTCGTAGACGGTGTCGCGCACGCGAATCCGGCACGGCCGCAACGGCGCGTTGGCGCTGATCCAACCGCCCAGCTCGGCGGGAATGCCGGCGGCTCGCTGGGCCCGCTGCCGCCAGGCCAAAGCGGCGAGACCCAGGACCTGCGTGCTCGGCTCCTGGGCGCGGCGCCTGGCATCGGTAAACGCGTTGGCCAGGAACGAAGTGTCCGCAGTGCCTGCCGCGAAGGTCTCGTGGTCCAAGACTTCCGACAGGAAGGCGCGGTTGGTTCGCACACCCAGCAGGTGGGTTTGGGACAGGGCTCGCCGCATGCGCGCCAGCGCCTCCCTTCGATCGGTGCCGTGCACGATGATCTTGGCCAGCATGGGATCGTAGTGAGGCGAAACCGTCATGCCTTCGGCCAGAGCGTGATCGATGCGCACGAAGTCTTCGCCGCAGGGATGCCAACGCAACACGCGACCGGTCTGGGGCAGGTAGCCCGCCGCGGGGTCTTCGGCGTAGAGCCGGACTTCCAGCGCGTGGCCCTGGAGCGCGACTTGTCGTTGTTCCATCGGCAGTGCCCGCCCTGCCGCGATATCGATCTGCAGCGCGACCAAATCGATGCCGGTCACCAGTTCGGTCACGGGATGTTCCACCTGGAGCCGGGTGTTCATCTCCAGGAAATAGAACCGTCCCTCGCCATCCAGCAGGAACTCGACGGTGCCGAGACCCACGTAACCCACCGCCCGTGCCGCCGCGATCGCCGCCTCGCCCATGCGACTGCGCAATGCCGTGTCCACGGCCGGGGACGGCGCCTCTTCGATCACTTTTTGATGACGGCGCTGCACCGAGCAATCGCGCTCGCCCAGGTGCAGGGTCTTGCCGTTGCGATCCGCCACCACCTGAATCTCCACGTGGCGCCCGCCGACGATGGCCTTCTCCAAAATCAACTCGCCGTCGCCGAATGCGTTTTCGGCCTCCGACCGGGCGGAATCCAGAGCTTCGGCCAGCTCGGCCGCATCGCCCACCAAACGCATGCCGCGACCTCCGCCGCCGGCCGCGGCCTTGATCATGACCGGGTAGCCCAGCTCCTCCGCCGCCGATCGCACGGCTTCGAGGTGCGAACCCTCCAAGGTGCGGCCCGGTACACAGGGCACACCGGCCGCAACCATGCGCTCCTTGGCGATGCGTTTGTTGCCCATCAGGCGGATCGCCTCGGCGCCCGGTCCGATGAAGACCAGACCCGCACGGGCACAGGCCTCGGCGAAGGCCGGATTCTCGGCCAGGAACCCGTAACCGGGATGAACCGCGTCGGCACCGGTTCGCTGCGCCGCCGCGACCACGGCCTCGATGTCGAGGTATCCGCCGCTTGGGGTGTCGACCTCGAGCGAGACGGCCTCGTCGGCCGCGGCCACGTGCGGTGCCTCGCGGTCGACCTCGCTGTAGACGGCCACGGTTCGATGACCCAGTTGCCGCGCCGCGCGGGCAATGCGCACGGAGATCTCGCCACGATTGGCGATCAGGATCTTGGAGAAGGGCGTGGTCGGGGCGGTCATGATTGTCTCCCTGGGGTGCGTCGGTGAGGTGGAAGTAACTGCTGTGATGGAGGTTGCGTCGCGAAGGTCAAGTGATGACAAGTGGACGAGGCGGGATCGACTCGGCTCGGTGGCCTACGCCAACCCACGCCAGGGCCGAACGAAACGTCGACCAACCCGCCGAACCTGTCGCCACGCCACGGGAACCAAAAATCGCCATTCGGCTCGCTCCGATTCGTTCAGGACGACGGCGGAGGTTCAGCCCAGATGGGCTTGCGTTTCTGACTGAAGGCGCGCGTGCCCTCCTGGCCCTCCTCGCCGCGAATGCAACTGGAGAAGGCCCGGGCCGCGTCGTCCAGCAAGGTCTCCAGCGGCACTTGGCCCACCTGCAACATCAGGCGCTTGGTCACGCTGTTGGCCTGGGGACCACAATGACGAATGCCTTCGCACACCGCCTCCAATTCGGCCTTGAGACCGGCCTCGTCCGAGGCCACGCGGTGCACCAACCCCAACCGCAGGGCTTCCCTGCCCCGAAACCGAAGTCCCGTCAGGGCCAAGTAGCGCGCTTGCGTCAAACCGATCCGGCGCACGACGAACGGCGCGATCTGGGCCGGGGGAATGCCCAGCCCCGTTTCGGGCAACCCGAAGCGCGCCTCCACATGGCACAAGGCCACGTCGGACACACAGGCCAACCCGAAACCGCCCCCCAAGACGTTGCCTTCCAGGACCGCGATCACCACTTGGGGCAATCGATCGGTCAGGCAGAGCAGGTCGCCGAAGGCCCGATTCAGCTCGAAGAAGGGATCTTCGTCGGCGCCCATCTCGGCATGTCGCGAGCGGTCGGCCGCCGCGGCCATGTCCTTGATGTCGCCGCCCGCGCAAAAGTGCCCGCCGGAGCCGCGCAGGATGACGGCCCGAATTTCGTCACTCTCGGACACCGCCATCAGGACCCGGCTGAGCTCGCGCACCATCTCCAGGTTCATGGCGTTGCGCACGTGCGGCCGATCGAAATAGATGCTCAGGAACCCGTTCTCGCGCTGTAACAGCAGGTGTTCGCACTGTCCCAGTTCCATCACCGACCTCCCGGGGGAATCAGGCCCATCAACTTGCCGATGATGCCGAGCATGACTTCATCGGTGCCACCCCCGATCGAGATCAGGCGCATGTCCCGGTAGGCGCGCGTGACCGGGGTCTCCCACATGAAGCCCATGCCGCCCCAATACTGGAGGCAGGCGTCGGTGACCTCGCGCGCCAACCGGCCGGATTTCAACTTGGCCATCGACGCCAGCAGGGTCACGTCCTGGCCCGAGAGATAACACTCGCAACAGCGATAGACCAGCGACCGCAACGCCTCGATTTCGGTGGCGAGTTCGCCGAGCCGGAAGTGGATCGACTGGTTGTCCAGAATCGGCTGACCGAAGGCCTTGCGTTGGCGTGCGTATTCGATCGTGTCCAACACCACCCATTCCAAGCCTTTGAGAATGCTCGCCGCGGCGAACATGCGTTCCTCCTGGAACTGGATCATCTGGTACTTGAAGCCGTGGCCTTCTTCCCCGATCAGGAACCGCTGGGGTACCCGCACATTGTCGAAGAAAATCTGGGCGGTGTCGCTGCTGCGCATGCCCAGTTTGTCCAGCTTGGTCGAGAAGGTGACGCCGTCGGTTTTCAGCGGCACGGCGATCAGGCTCTTGTTCTTGTGGCTGGGACCGTCGGAGGTGTTGACCAACAGGCACACCCAATCGGCCTGGGTGGCATTGGTGATCCACATCTTGGTGCCGTTGATGACGTAATCGCCGCCGTCCTTTTTCGCGGTGGTCTTGATCGCGGCCACATCGGAACCGGCATGGGGTTCGCTGACCCCGATACAGGCGACGTACTCGCCGCTGATGCTGGGCTCGAGGAATTCGCGGCGCACTTCGTCGCTACCGAACCGGGCCAGCGCCGGGGTCGCCATGTCGGTCTGGACGCCGATCGCCATCGGTAGGGCGCCGCAGCGGATGGTGCCCAATTCCTCGGCGAAGGCCACGCCGAAACTGTAGTCCAGGCCGAGGCCGCCGAACTTTTCGGGCTTGGTGATGCCCAGCAAGTCCAGCTCGCCCATTTTGCGGAAGATGTCGTGGGCCGGGAACATGCCCTCCCGTTCCCAGGTCTCGACGTGGGGATTGATTTCTTTCTCGATAAATTGGCGCACGTTCTCTCTCAGTGCGTCGTGTTCCTCGGTAAACAACATGGGGTCACTCCTGGCGATGGGTTCTGAAATGGTGCGGTGCGCGGTGGCAATGTCGGTAAAGAGGCGTCAATGGGAAAGGTAGGTCGATTTCGAGGTGGCGGCGACGAGAAGGTCCTCGCCTCGGCCGGCTCGGCGCGCGTGCCTCACATGCGGGCCACGCCGAAACTGTTGGCATGCAACGGTCGGCTCTCCGATTCGGCACAAATCGAAAGCAGGAAGGCCAATACCTTGCGGGAATCGCGCGGATCGATGATGCCGTCGTCCCACAGGCGCGCCGACCCGAACATGACGTCCGACTCCTCGCGCATGCGGGCGATGATCTGGCGTTCCATGGCCTCCAGATGCTGCGGCGGCATCGGCAAGCCGCCGCGTTTGGCCTTGGCGGCCGTGATGATCGACATGACCTTGGCGGCCTGCTCGGCGCCCATGACGCCGACGCGTGCATTGGGCCACGAGAAGATGAAGCGCGGATCCATGCCGCGGCCGCACATGCCGTAGTTGCCCGCGCCGAAGGAACCGCCGATCACGAGCGTGATCTGGGGGACGGTGGCGTTGGCCACGGCCTGAATCATCTTGGAACCGTGTTTCACGATGCCGCCTCGCTCGGCTTCGGTGCCGACCATGTAGCCGGTGGTGTTTTGCAGGTAGACGAGTGGGGTCCCGCTCTGACAACACAGTTGAATGAACTGGGCGGCCTTGACCGCACCCTTGGTGGTGATGGGCCCGTTGTTGCCGATGAGCCCGCAGACCCGGCCCTGGATCTCGGCGCGTCCGCAGATCGTGAAGTGTTCGTAGGCCTCCTTGAATTCGGTGAACCGGGAATCGTCGACGATGCGGGCGATCACTTCGCGCACGTCGTAGCTCCGCTTGAAGTCGATCGGGACCACCCCCACCAACTCCTCGATCGCGTATCGCGGGGGTCGCGATTCCTCGAATCGGGGTGTCCCATCCGCTTTGGGCCAACCGAGGCCGGCCACCACGTCGCGAGCGATGCGGACCGCGTCGCGATCGTCTTCGGCCAGGAACTCCGCCGTGCCGGCCTCGCGACCGTGCATATCGGCACCGCCCAGGTCTTCGTCGGTGGCGATCTCGCCGGTGGCCGCCCGCAGAAGTGGCGGACCCGCCAAAAAGACCTTGGCCGCCTTGCGCACCATGATGACGTAGTCGGAAAGGCCCGGGATGTAGGCGCCGCCCGCCGTCGAGGAGCCGTGAACGATGGTGATCTGCGGGATGCCCGCGGCCGAGAGGCGCGCCTGATTGGCGAAGCCGCGTCCTCCCTCGATGAACACTTCCGATTGGTAGGTGAGATTGGCGCCGGCCGATTCCACCAGGAACACCAGCGGCAACCGGTTCTCCAGGGCGATCTGCTGACACCGCAGGTTCTTCTGCAGGCCCGCCGGCGATATGGCGCCGCCCTTGACCGCGCTGTTGCTGGCCATGACCATGCAGCGCACGCCGGAAACGTAGCCGATCCCGCTGATCACGCCACCGCCGGCCTCGCTGCCGTCGCGATCGTCGTGGCGCCGGTAACCGGCCAACGAAAAGAGCTCGAGGAACGGCGTGCCGGGATCCAACAACAGGGCGATGCGTTCCCGCGGCAGGAGTTGGCCGCGTTTGGCGAACTTCGGCCGCGCTTTTTCCTCTCGCGCGGTCAGACGCGCTTCCGCCTCGCGAAAGCGCGCGATCTCGGCGAGCATGTCGTCGCGATTCTGCCGGAACAGGTCACCGGCGACATCGATGTGGGAATCCAAAATGGTCATGGCATCATCCATCCGTCGTGGGCGCGTTTTGCTGTGCCCGGGCCGCCAACTCGGCCGGCAGCGGCACCGGCATTTCCAGCAGGATCTGGGCGTAGGCCTTGCCCTGGGGATCGGGCCGCAGGCTGGCCATACCGCCACCGCCTAGGCTCTGACCCAGCAAAAAGTTGAGACCGCGCACGCCTGGCAGGTCCCAGCGCACGACTTCACCGTCCATGAGGTGATCGAACCAGTGGCGCACGGCATCGGGCGTCAAAGCGGCGCGCAGGTAGGGCAGGTAGACCGGATCGCGGGCGATGACGCCGATGTTGGCGTGATCGCCCTTGTCGCCGCTGCGCGCCCAGGCGAGGCGAACCAGCGGCACCCGGGCATCGCAGGGATCGGTTTCGAGGGCTCCGTAGGTAGCCGGTTGAACGATCTCGGGGTCGAAGCCACCGCTGGTTTCGAGCGGGACCGCCCACCGTTCCTCGCCCAGGACCACTTCCGCGGCCACGCGATCCTTGGGCATCAGGAATTGGAACAGGCGGATCGCAGGCGTCGGATGTGGCCGTCCGCCGATCAGGCCGGTCAAGCCCGGGGCCATGGCGGTACCGGCCTGGGCGATTTCGCGGGCGAACAGGCCCAAGGCCTCCTTGCGTGGGTGCCGCACCGAAAGGCGAACCGTCACTTCGCGACTGTCGCCGCGTGGTCCGCGCGGTCCATAACTGTCCTCTGCGCCCAACACGGCCACTTCAGCCGCCTGAAAGTCGTCGAAGCCGAGGACCTGGAACATGCCGCGCACCTTGGCGATAATTGCCTGACCCACGCGGCGCCCTTTGGCCACCGCGTCCATGCCCATCAGCAGAAAGGCCACATCGGCGCGGTATCCGTCCAGGAAAGTCGCACACACTTTATATGTATCCGTCGGTGGATGACCCGAGGCGCCGCTGACCCGCACCCGATCCGGGCCGTCCTGATCGAGGCGGACCCGGCTGAAATCACAGACCACGTCGGGCAGGATGTAGCGGGCCGGATCGCCCATTTCGTAGACGAACTGCTCGCCGACGGTGGCGGGGGTGACCAGGCCCCCGGTCCCCGGGGGTTTGCTCACCACGAAGCCACCATCGGCGCCGCAGGTGATGACCGGGAAACCCATGTTCTCGAACCCCGGGACCCGGTGCCAATCGGTGAAGTTCCCGCCGGTGCAATGGGTGCCGCACTCGATGATGTGCCCGGCCAGGCAGCCGGCCGCCAGCAGATCGTAGTCATCCCACTTCCAGCCGAAGGTGTGTACGAGGGGTGCAAGCGCCAGGGCGCTGTCCACGCAGCGTCCGGTGATGACGATGTCGGCACCCCGGTCCAGAGCCGCCACGATGGGCGCGGCACCCAGGTAGGCGTTGGCACTCACGAGCCGTTCGGGTAGGGGCTCGCCCGTTTCCATGTCGCGGGGATCGACGGCACGCAAGGCCTCGACTTGCGACATCAGGTCGTCGCCGAGGACCACGGCGATGCGCAGGGAGAGCCCGGCCTCGTCGACGAGCGCCTGAAGCGCGTCGCGACAGGCAAGCGGATTGACGCCGCCGGCGTTGGCGACGACGCGAATCCCCTGTTCCTGAATGGCGGGCAGCAGGGGCCGCAGGACCTGAACGAAGTCGGGCGGGTAGCCGGCGGCGGGATCTTTGAGTTTTTTCCCGGCGAGCAGAGACATGGTGATCTCGGCCAAATAATCGAAAGTCAAGAAATCGACGGCGCGCGCACGCACCAATTGGGCGGCGGCCGCCTGGGAATCGCCCCAAAAGGCGGAAGCGTTGCCGATCCGGATCGTATCAGGAGAAACCATGACCACCTCTCCATATGGGTGACAATCAGAAACCAAGAAAGCAGAAAACCAAGCAAGTGATAGGTCGAGCTTGAAGGCATTCTAGCAGCATTTTCAGGATCGTTTCAAGTCCAAACCAAGCGCTTGCTTGGTTATCCTTTTACTGTTATCATGAGGGTGGCTTCCCCGCTCGCCGTCGTCCGCCGCTTTCCTCCCGACCTCACAGGAGACCGCCATGACCAGCCACGTCAAAGATCGCCGCCAAGAATTACTTCAGGCCGCCGCGCGCCTCTTCCGCGAGAAGGGGTTCGCCAAGACCACCGTCCGCGACATTTCGCGCGCCGTGGGGTTGCAGTCCGGCAGCCTCTTTCATCATTTCGCCACCAAGGAGGACATCCTCTACGGCCTGATGGTGGACGTGATCGAGCTCAACACCGCCCGCCTGCAACGGGCCTTCGACGAGGCGGACAGCGCCGCGAGCCGCGTCCTGGCCCTGATCCGGGCGGAACTGGAGGCGATCCACGGAGAAACGCGGGACGCCATGACAGTGCTCGTTTTCGAGTGGCGCCAATTGACGGAGGGCCGTCGCGAGGACGTCTTGAACCTGCGCGATCGCTACGAAGCCCTGTGGCTGCGCGCCCTGGAGGGCCTCGCGGCCGAGGGTCGCACGGCCGTGGAGAGTTTCACGTTGCGACGGCTGTTGGTGGGCGCCATCAGTTGGACGGTCAATTGGTACAAGCCCACCGGCAGCATGGATCTGGACACCTTGGCCGAGCAGGTCCTGACTCTGGCGCTCAAGAACCCGGAGGCTTGAGTCAATCGCCCTCGCCGGCGTCTCGCGCTTCGGATCCACGCCCTGCGTTTCCAGGCGAGGGATAAGTTTGCCCACGAATCACGCGAATTGACACGAATCAAAGCACTTCCACGTGACTGTCCCCGCAACCCTTGTCTGGCGAAGGGCCATAGGTCGCGCTTCTGAAAAATGAAACAGGAACCCATGAAGATCGGAAACCAGGAAAGAACAGGCCGTTCGTGGCACACCATGGCCATGCTCTTCATGGTTTCAATTTTTTCTGGCTTCCTGATTTTGTTTTGACGACGACAAGACCCATCTCGGGTTGAAAGCACCGTTTCAAGCAAGTGCGCAAAGGACGCGGAGGATCAGCCGCGGGCATGCCTGACGGACCGTCCTTGGTCCCCTTCCTGTTTGCCATCGATGGAGAAACGGGTCTCCCAGCCTGATTGCGTTGTCAAATGTTCCAATAAAGCGTTTAAAACAAAGACTTTATTCTTTCGCACGAGGAAGATCATCGGTCTTCGGAGGAGCCTGGTACGCGGAGCCCGAGAACGGCTTCAAAATTCGTGTCAAGCCGTGTGATTCGAGGACAGACATCTTCAAGCCAAAAAGGAAGGATTCCCTAAGGATTTGGTGCCTATTCCCCCCTGAGCCAATCCGTGGTTCGGGATTGCCCGACCGGGAAATCATTTCGGGCTGGACACGGCCCAGGAAAAGGGCACATATTACGAGGGATGTCCAGGATCCACACAAAAAAACTTCATTTAGACGTCAATCTCCTATTTTTCTCCACAATTACTGCAAATTAGGAGATCAATATGTAGGCAGACAACCGAATCGTACCCGAAAAGCAACCCCCTTTTCCGATCTGTAAGCGTACGACTCACCCACATGGTTCCGCCGGGTCAACCGCAGCCATATCGCTAGATACCCCGAGTCAAAACAGATATTTCGGTCCTTAACCGCACCTATTAGAGCGCAGCATGTCAAAAATAGACCAAGTCCAACATTTTATAGCCGAAGACCGGACGGAGCAGCCATCTCCATCGGTACCCAAGCGATACTTGGACCCCCTCGGACCGCCCGGCAGGATGACGCGACAAAAGGACCAGTTTAAGGTCGACTGGAGCCGACGAGCGCACCTGTTCTCCCACGAAAAAGGCCGCCAAAAATCCCAAGATCTCGATTTTGGGGCTCGCCATGAAGTTGTAAGCGCGTTAGAATGTGACTGATATCACACAGTTACCGCAACGACGCTTCCGTTTTCACCAAATAATCCACTTAAAGGAATTAGTACCCGATAAGTAAACTACGACTTCATGGAATTCCATCTGTTCCGGCACCCAATCGATCGTCGCCACTACCTCAGCGACGCGGCGGATTGTTCGGTACCCCTGGCACGAGCTCGATTATCGGCTTGGTGATCCACACGCAAAACGGTCGTTCGTCACGGCATCGTTCGAGGCACTTCTCGAGCAGCCCACCGGATTTCGCGACCGGCCCACGCACCTGGCCCTTTTCCCTAGCGACCACCATGACATCAGGAGAGAGACGATGAGGATTTTTAGCCGCAAAGTAACCACGAGCATACTGATAGGGATAGCCCTGCTCGCAGCAGGTCCCAATCTTACGGCCGCGGACGATTTCGCCGAATTGGAAGCTGATTCCGTCGGCATGACTTGGAATCTTTTTGAAAACTACGACATGGTTTTTCTGACCGTCAGCGGGCCGAACTTCTTCGAAGCGGAATATACCTTCGAACGCGGTGAACTCCCCAGCATCAATCTTTACGACGAGCGCGGCAACCTCTTGGAAGACGGCGTTTATTCCTACCAGTTGACGGCCTACCGCCTCAACAGCAGCCGGGTCTTCGACATCCTCGCACGGGTCCGCCAGAGCGGAGACCCCGAAGAAATGCGCCTGGCCCTGCGTACCTTTGGCGATCCGAGCTCGGTCGAAGTTCAATCGGGCACCTTCGCCATCGCCGATCGGGTCCCCTTCTCCCCTTATGATAACGAGACCACCGACCAGGACCAGCTCTCTCGCGCCAATGTGGTTCCCACCGACCAGGTCATTCAAGGCAGTGAATGCGTCGGGCTCGATTGCGTCAACGGCGAAAGCTTCGGATTCGACACCCTTCGATTGAAGGAAAACAACCTGCGCATCCACTTCCAGGATACCTCGAACTCCGCCAGCTTCCCGTCCGTCGATTGGCGCATCCTCGCCAACGAAACCACCAACGGCGGTGCCAACCTGTTCGCCATCGAGAACGCCGACGCCGGCACCCGCATCATGACCCTGCGCTCCGGCGCGGGCAACAACGCGATTTACGTGGACGATGCCGGTGACGTGGGCCTCAACACCTCCAATCCGATCGTGGAACTTCATGTGGCCGACGGTGACACCCCCACCCTGCGGTTGGAACAGACCGGCGCCAGCGGTTTCACCCCCCAGGCATGGGATGTGGCCAGTAACGAAACGAACTTCTTCATTCGCGACGTGACCAACGGCAGCGAATTGCCCTTCCGCATTCGCCCCGGCGCCGACGACAGCGCCATCGACATCCAGGCAAACAACCAAATTGGTTTTGGTACCAGCAGTCCCAACGCCTACCTGCATGCCAGAACAACGGCTGCCACCAACTCCATGCTGAGACTCGAATCAACCGGTTTCCCCCAAGTCATCTTCGACAGCAATGACACCACGAATCCAATTACCTGGACCACGGGCATGAATGCCTCGGACCAATCCTTCATCTTCGCGACAGGCGACCCCGCCTCACAGACCATATTCACGATCACCAAAGATGGCGACGCCACCCTTCTCGACGATCTGACCATCGACTCGCTGATCGCCACCAACACCGTGTTCGCCAACAACGTCAGCTCCCCGCTGGCGACCATTTCGACGACCCTTACCGCCCAGACGATCAACGTCACCACCGTGACCGCCACCGGGACCGTCACCGCCGATAATTTCGTCGACTCCAGCCCGAGAGGCACGCCTCGCTTGGTGGAAACCAACTTCCTGCTCGACCAAATCGAAAACATGAATTTCTACACCTATTCGTCCGAAAACGGCGTCGCCTTCGCGCCGAACGCGGCGGAATTCAACAGCTTGTTCGGCAGCCCCACCGCCAACGAAAGCAAAGGTGGCATTTCCCTCCTCAACCTGGCCTCTTCCGCCATGGCCGGTGTCAAGGAACTGGCAGAGCAGAACAATGTCCTGACCCAGCAACTGACTGCTCGCGACAAGGAAATCGCATCCCTGCAAGATCACGCAGCCGACCTGGAAAAACGCCTGGCCGCCATCGAAGCGCTCCTGAGCGAGAACGGTACGGTCAAGAAATCAACCGTAAAAGCTGAATAGTCCTCAGCAGACGGGTGCCTGGCGCCATCCACCTTCAATCGGGTGGGTGGCGCTTCGCCTCGTTTAGCCCGCATTTTTCACGAGGGTTCATCGGAGCTCCGCGCGAGCGGGGCGATGCAGAGTAGCCCGCATGTGCGTAAGAGACGTAAAGCCCTTCTCAACCAATCGAAGCGACTTAGCATAAATTGAAATCGATCATCGAGAGCTAGAGGCTCGACTTATTAGCTTCGCTCTTTTACCACTCGATCTTGCGAAGCGCGGATCGCTTCGATGTGTCGGGCCAGCGGCCTTACCGGCCCTGCCCAACTTACCTGGCATGACGAATCTCTCGGCATTCGGGCACTCCGAGCCGGTTTGTTTCATCAGGGAACGTATGAGACCTGGAGGCTAAGGGCGGGTGATGGGAACCCGCCAGGTGAAGGTCAACAACGGTTTGCGTTTCACCGATGTGGCCACCATCAGATTGATCAAACGGGCGCTCAGTCCGGGACCCGTCTGGCCGGCCTCGCCTTCCCTGCGCACCGAGCCCGTTCCGTCGTTTTGAACGCCATCCGGCGCCCTACCCCCTGCGCCGGACAACCAGAGTTGCGCACTGCTCTGTTCGTTCACGGAAAAGGGCACCACCTCCAGGCGGATCCGTGCCCGTGCGTGACTCGGCAAAACGCCCGACATTTCGGGCAGAACGTACATCGGCCAGGCACGCCACCAGGCCTTGAGTTCGTCCAAGTCGTCGAACATGTGCTTCTGCACCTGGCCGCTCATGTCCAACGCGGTCACCAGCAGTTGCTCGTCCCATAGTTCATAGCGAATATCGACCCGGGCGCCGCCGCGTTGTAGCCGACCCGCATCATCGCGCGTTTCCACCAGGATCAGCAGCGAGGTAGTCAGGCCCGACATCAGATTCTCGCGCACCTCGTCCTCTTCGAAGAGACTGTCGGGTAGATGGGCCACCACCCGAGCATCCGCCACCAGGTTCACCCGAGCCTCGACGGTGGGCGCAGGACGCACGCTCCAGAGGGAAATCAGCAACAACACGAGATTCACGCCGCCCCCTCCCCTCAGTCGTCCCAGGTGTAGTACACACCCAGGCCGAATACGCCCCAACTGTTGCGGAACTGGACCTGGGTATCGAGCCGATAGGACCGGTAGGAGGTTTCGCCGACATCGAAATCGCTGTGCACGCTTTCGGCGGAAAACAAGGCATCGAAGCGAAGATCGCCGTATTTGCGTGTCCGCTGGTTGCCCCACAGATCGTAGGAATAGCCGAATTCAGCCGTCAGCCCCGAGAGCACTTCATTGGCGCTTTCGCTCTCTTCGATCTCGTCGACGAGGCGGTTTTCTTCGAAAAGCTGCGTTCGCAAAAGGCGATCGTATTCGCTTCTGGACCAACGAAATTCACCGGCCCAACGCAGGACGTGCCGTTGGCGCCAGGGAATCTGTTTCTGATAACGGGACCACACCTTGTACTCGATGCGCTCGTCGCTGGTCCACAGGAGTTCGCGTTCCTGGAAGAAGTCGGTGGTTTCGAGCTTGAAGGAGAAACTCTCGATGCGGTTGCGACGCACATCCAAAAAGAAGGACTCGCCCTGGGTGGGGGCGAAGTTGTCGTCGGTCGTATCGTAATGCCAGGCCAGGGACAGGGTTTCCTGGTCCCCGTTGGGAAACGAGCGCTGCTGGGATTCGACGGTTTGAAAGAGGGTGTCCGACGCGTCCTGATCGGAATCGGTCAGCGAGGCACGCACTTTGAGAAAGTGATTCCCCTTGAGCGGCGCGCTGACCGTGAGCACCGGAGAAATCCGGAACCCGCTGAACAAGTTGAAGTTGAGGACCTCTACCGCATGATCGTCGAAGTACAACAATTGAAAGTCGAAAAAGACATGGCGCCGGAAGAGGTTGTAGTGGGAGTAACCCAGGGCGTAGCTCTCCTGACGGGACCTGCTGGCATCGGACCAGCGCCAATCCGGGGAGACGGTGGCATAAAGCAGGTTGTGGGCGCCGAAAAACCAACGCCCACCCAAGGTGGTGATGTCGTACGTTTGATCGGGAGCCTCACCCTGGAAATGTCGGAACTCCGTGCGGGCCTGGAGAAACAGGGATCGCGTTTCCTGAAGGTGAATCACCAGCCGGTAGGTGCCGCGTTTGCTGCCCCGTTCCAATTGAAAGCGCGACTCCAACACGAAGGGCAAGCGGTTGATGCGCTGGCCGGCGGATTTGAGCTGGCTTTCGGTATAGGCCTGGCCTTCGCGCAGCAGCGACTCGGCCAGAATGACCCCTTCGGGCACGCGACCCCGGCTCTGGATTTCGATCTGCTCGATGAAAAACGTCGGCTGATCGGCTTCCGGAGCCTTGAGCGGCCATGAGTCAAAGGGCCATCCGCACAGAATGGTGAACAGGATCAGGGTCATTGCCTTCCTCTCGGCGGCATTAGTACCACAAAGTCGCAGCCCTCGGCGAGGGTGTTGGCTGCAGGCGGGAAACGAAACGCCCCGAAGTGGCGCCCCCATCGCGTGCAAAGGAACTTCGCTACGTCAGCCCTCGAGGCTTCGCAGCTTGGATGGCGCAGATTCGTTCATCTGTGTGGCTTACCGACCCTGACGAACGAAACGGGCCACACCGGCTCGGCCCGACGGATCTCGCGACATGCGGACCCATCCATCGAGCGACCCGGCCACCGGCTCCCCGGATCGGAAAGCCGGCAACCTGGCGGACGGGCCCTCGCCGGGCCCGTCCGGTTTTCGCGAACGCATCTCAGTCGAACTCCCAAGTGAGTCCCAATCCGAATCGCCCCCAGGCGGTGCGGTAATCGAGATCCACCTCGAGCCCAAAGGCATCGTCGTCCGAGAAGGAGAAGAAATCGTAGGAGTTCGGGTAATCCGGCGTGTCCCACACCGTTTCGTCGTCGAATTCATAGCGTCTTGCCAGGAACCCGGTCCCCAAGCGCAGCTCCCCGGCGCGTTTGGCCCGCATGCCCCGGAAGAAGTCATAAGACCAGCCCGCACGGAGATCGTAGACGGTGCTTTCATCGACATGGGTTCCGTAACCGACAACCGTCCGGAACTCACCGCCTGGATCGAAACGGGTTCCTTCGAACCCACCGGTCTGCTCCAATCGGTTTCGCGAGGCGGCGCCACCGAAATGGAACACGTGCCCGGGGCGCGGGTTGATGAAGTGCATCGCCTTCACGTCGTAGTTGCGCACGTCGCCTTCGCGCGAGAAGGCCGGGCGGGTACTGCCATCGACCAGGGGAATGGCCTCCGAATCGGTGTCCCGATCGCCGAAGGCGGCGCCCGCGGAAATGCGCCAACCGCGGCTCGGTGCGAAGTCGCTATCGGTGGTGTCGTAATGCCAGCCGAGGCCAAAGCGCTGACTGGTGACCTCGGTTTCGTAGAGCCGATCCGGATCGAGCGTGTCCAAACCGAACGTGATATTGGTTTTGGAGGTCGCCTCGCGACGTGTGGCGGTCAATGTGACGTAATGATCGCCACCCAGCGCATAGCGCAGCCCGAGATTGGGAATGATTTCGCGCTCGTCCTCGCTCCTCCGGTTGGGACCGGTGAGGAACGAATAACCGAAAGTATCGTCCTTGAGGGCCAGGACTTCCAGGGTCAGCCGCAATTTCCCGCGCAGCAGGCCGTTGTGGCGGTATCCCGCGCGGATCGAAGTGCGGTCCGAGAAATCGTCGTTGTCACTCCAGGCCCAGCTCGGATTGAATTGGGTGTAGACCTCCTGAGCACCGCCGAAAAAGTAGCGGGCCCCCAGATTGGCCTGGTCGTTGGAACTGCTGTCGTCGTAATCCGACCCGTCGAACACGTCGGTCTGGGCCCGCACCCAATAGAGCCGGGCATCGCGGGTACGCAACACCAGGGTGAAACGACCGTCCTCACCGGCGGGTTCCAGCTCGTACTCGGCTTCCAGCACCGCATCCAGACGATTGATCCGGCGCCGGGCGCGTTCCAGGTCCTTTTTGCTGTAGCGCGCGCCCTCTACCAATTGCGATTCCGCCAGGATGTAGCCGGGCCGAATCCGTCCGCTGGTCTCCACGCGAATGGCTTGAATCCAGAACTCGTCATCGGATCCGGGATCGGCTTCCCGAGGCGGCGCTCCCGCTGGGGAGAAGCCAAAACTCACCAAGAAACCCAAAAATAGTGCAAGCGTTCGGATCATAAAACACTCCATTCTCGACCTTCGTTTCATCACCCGCGAACCGGGACATCTCCAGTCGGCAGGCGCCACGCAAACGGGGTCGGCAACATATCGAGTCATCGTGGTTCACCTCGCGGCGATCCCCATCAAAAAAGCCGTATCCGGGCGGACTCACGCAATGTGAGAAACCGATTCGGGGTGCCCGGATACGGGAGCCATGAACGGAGATTGCCGGGAGGAGAAGACAAGTCACCAAGGTGACGGCCTGTGCCTAGGGCAAGATGACTGCCAGCCGCGCGAGCATTCGCACCCATCCAGACGCACAAGTTAACCCTCTATTTTTCAAATAATTACAAGACCCACTCTAAAACCGGAGAACGATCGGGTCTCGACGAATTCTCTTTGCAGTGGATGTTTGTATGATTATTCAGACGAATTTTGTATGAATTTTCGAGACCGCTCGGGTATTCGAGGGGGCCAATAATTTTGGTGGCCGTTCCACATGAGGTTCGAAGTCGGGTGACCCGATCCGTCGCCGCGGTCGGCGGGTTGAATCGATACCGAACGAGCGGACCGGATCCTCAGAAGCCAAGGCCCGAATTCCAGGTCCAAAGCAGTGGCACAGGCGGCCTCATCTCCCCTAAAATGGGAGCATCTTCGAGATCCCACATCGGGGTCACCCATCATGGGGGGCGGCTCGGGCAGAGCCATTGGCGCGACAACGGGAATCGCTGCGGATTCAATCGATCGATCTACGTCATCACGAGCAGCCATCGTCCATCACATTTCGAACCGGAGCACTTTTTATGATTCATGACAACATTCTTTCTCTGATCGGCAATACGCCGCTCGTGCACATCAAGAACATCGATACCGGGCCCTGCGAGCTGTACGTCAAACTCGAAAGCCAAAACCCGGGTGGATCCATCAAGGACCGCATCGGCCTGGTCATGATCGAAGCGGCGGAGCGCGAGGGCAAGATCAAACCGGGGGGCACCATCATCGAGGCCACCGCGGGCAACACGGGTCTCGGCCTGGCCCTGGTCGCGGCCCAGAAAGGGTACAAACTCAAAGTGGTGGTACCCGACAAAATGAGTAAGGAAAAGATCGGCCACCTGCGCGCGATGGGTGCCGAAGTGGTCCTGACCCGGTCAGACGTCCAGAAGGGCCATCCCGAGTATTACCAGGATTTGGCTGAAAAACTCGATGCAGAAACCGAAAACTCCTTTTACATCAACCAGTTCGCCAATCCACACAACCCCAACGCCCACGAGAACTGGACGGCCAAGGAAATTTGGGACCAAATGGATCACTCGCTCGACGCGGTAGTCGTCGGCGTCGGTACCAGCGGCACCTTGACCGGCCTGAGCCGGTTCTTCGCCCGCGAAGCGTCGCACGTGGAGTTGGTCATCGCCGATCCGGTGGGCTCGATTCTCACCGAATACGTGACCACGGGCCACCTGAAAAAGGCCGGGAGCTGGATGATCGAAGGTATCGGCGAAGATTTCATTCCGCCCATCGCCGACCTGTCGCGGGTCAAGTCGGCCTTTTCGGTGTCCGACCGTGAAGCCTTTTTGGCCGCGCGGGAGCTGCTGGAGAAGGAAGGCATTTTCGGCGGCTCCTCCACGGGCGCGCTGCTCCACGCGGCCCTGACCTGGTGCCGCAAGCAGACCGAACCCAAACGCGTGGTGACCTTCTGCTGCGACAACGGCAACAAGTACCTTTCAAAGATGTACAACAACTTCTGGATGCACGACCAGGGTTTGATGGAACGCAAGCAGTTCGGCGATTTGCGCGACATCATCGGACGCCTGCACGACGAACGCGCCACGGTGACCATCAGTCCCGACGAGCCACTCTCGACAGCCCACAAACGCATGATCCTGCACGAGATTTCGCAGTTGCCGGTTCTGGAAGAAAACAAGCTGGTGGGCATCTTGGACGAGTCGGACCTGTTGCTGGCGGTGGTGCACGATCCCGGTGCGTTCGGTAAACCGGTCAAGGACCACATGGTGACGGATCTGAAATGGGTCCCGACCACGGCCACCATCGACGATTTGATGCCCATGTTCCGCAAAGGGCACGTGGCGATCGTGCGCGACGAAGAGGACCGCTTCTGGGGCATGATCACCCAGATCGATCTGATCAACTACCTGCGCCGCAAGTACTCCTGAGTTCGGCGGCCGCAGCGCCATCCGGTTTCTGCCGATGCCCGCCGGATCACGCGATTCGGGCGGGCATCGACGCCCGTGAACCGAGCACGATGGACGTGGCCTGATGGGGAATGAACGACCGGCCTCCCGCGTTAGCTAGCCGCGAGCCCGAATGTCATTTCCGCATGGGTGGTGTTCCGAACGAGAACCCAACCAAGAGCCAAGGATCGGTACTGAAAATCAAAAATTCGAAGTCACCGCGTTCCAGGGTGGTGTTTCGGCTACTCATCCGGCTTCTCGGTACCCACGATGCGCATCAATAAGGAGAGACACATGTCCCCATCCCCGATTTTGGGTGTCGTCGGCGACGACGGCACGAGCCACACCCCCAACCCCCTGGCTCACAAGGACGACTGGCGCCTTCAGGTGCTGGGCCTTCCCGACGAACGACAGTTTTCCCTGCAGGAGCTGGCGGAATTGGGTCATGTGCAGATGACCCTGCCGATCGTATGTGTGTCGGCGGGCTACATCACCGGGGCGAGAGACAAGACGGTGCGGTTCGGGGGCCTGCCGTTTCCGCAACTGGCGGCACGGTTGGGCGACCTCTCCCCGTTTCGAACCGTGATCTTCCGCAGCAGGGCGCGCGCCACCTGCGGCCCTAGAAACAAAAAGCACGAGACGGCCCTGGAGCTGTCCTATTGCCTGGAATCCGGCCACGTGATGCTGGCCTGGGAACTGAACGGCGCCCCCCTCCCCTACGCCAACGGATGGCCGCTGCGCTCGACGGTCGGCCCCGACCTGTTCTTCTACAAGTCGATGAAGTGGCTGGAGTGCATCGAGTTCTCACCGCTGCCGTTGGCGCAATGTCGCGGAACCTGGGAAACCTACGCGGGCTATCACCATCGCGGGCGCACCGAGCCCGACGAACGATTCGAACCGATCATGCGGCGGATCACGGGGATCGATACCGAGGGCAGCGACGTCAGCGAAGAAATACCGAGCTCGGCATGGCAGGAAACGTTAAACGACCTGGTGGCGCGCAAGGACCTGTCGCGCCTGATCATCGCCAAGATGGAGCGCATGGGCTTGGACCGCCCCAAGGACTACTCGGGCTTCTGTTTCAGCGAGGGTCCCTACCGCGCCAAGATCCGGGGCTCGGCCTTTCAGCGTTCCCTGTTTCACGGGGCGAACCTGCGCGAGACCAATTTATCCCTGTCCAAGTTCCCGCTGTGCGATTTTTCCGATGGCGGCAAGAACCCGGCGGACATGACCGGAGTCGACGCGGAAGGCACGGACTTCTCGGGTGCCGACCTGCGCGCTGTCCGCATGTGCGACGCCTTTCTGGCCGGCGCGGTGTTCTACAACCGCAAGCACGTGGCCGCGGGAACCAAACCGTCCAAGCCGGCAAAGGTCGAAGGCCTCGACCTGCGCGGCGCCAAGAACCTGCATCCACTGCAGGCACAGTGGTTGAAGGAGGACGGCGCCCTGGTTTGAGGCAGCCAGGTCAAGACCGGCCCATTCGGCCGTAATTTTTATCGGAACTCCATGTACTAGAATCTGGAAAAAGCCGTGGGATCTCAACCGGTAAAACGGGATGGAGCCTCGTGTCACGATTTTTCGGTAAAAAACGAAATCCTTGGAGTTCGACTTTGTGCAAGCCCGACCCAGGTTTCTCCCATGTAGAACCGGAGTTGACCACCGGTGACCTTGCGGGGATCACGGCGATGTTACAGCGCTGGACCTCGGGCGACCAGCAGGCACTCGACCAGTTGGCGCCAATGATCTACCAAGAGTTGCACCGCATGGCAAGCGCCTACCTCATCTCGGAGCGCAGAGATCACACGTTGCAACCCACGGCTCTGGTTCACGAACTGTACATGACGCTCATGGAAACCCAGAACGTCTCATTTGCCAATCGCAATTTGTTTTTCGCGTTTGCCGGCCACCTGATGCGGCGGATCCTCATCCAGCATGCAAGAGGTAAAGCATCTCAAAAGGCCGGCGGCAACCATACCCGGGTTCTCCTGAACAGTCTGAACGATCTCCCCCAGGTGCAACCACGATCTGCCGATGATCTTTTGGATTTGGACAAGGCGCTAAATCGATTGGGGAAAATCGACACCGTCAAAGAACGGATCATGGAGTTACATCTATTTGCGGGGCTGGGCGTGCGTGAAATCGCAGGCGGCCTGAACATTCCCGAGCGAACGATTTCCCGAAAGATGAAAGCGGCGCGGATTTGGCTGTTGCGATCCTTGAATCTGGATGGAACCGCATGAGCGATACGGAAAAACTCAAACGAATCGACAGGCTCCTGGAGCGAGTCGTCGAAACGCCGCCCGATGAGCGGGACATTTATTTGGACAAGATCTGCGATGACGAGGACTTGAAACAAGAGGTCCGCGAACTGTTGACCGCATACGGCAAAGAGGCTGAAGAACGCCAAGCGGCTTTTGGGAATCCGGGCGATCGACTCGGTCCATATCGCCTGGAAAACGTGATCGGTCAGGGCGGTATGGGCACGGTTTATTTGGCCGAACAGGTGGAAGGCGTCTCGCGTAAAGTCGCCGTCAAACTGGTGCGCTGGTCTCTCCACGAGAAAACACGATCTCGTTTCGATTTGGAACGGCAACTTCTCGCCAAGCTGAACCACCGCTACATCGCTTCCCTCATCGAAGTCGGCGAAACCCCCGACGGCTTGCCATACCTGGTGATGGAACACGTGGAAGGCCGACCGATCCACGAGTTCGCCGAAGCGGAACATCTATCCTTCGAAGAACGAATCAGGCTGTTCAGCCGGGTTTGTGAAGCAGTGGCCTATGCCCACGCCCGTGGCATCATCCACCGAGATATCAAGCCTTCCAACATATTGGTCACCAAGGAGGGAGGCGCCCCGGTTCCGAAACTGATCGACTTCGGGATTGCCCGTACCCTCGAGCACGGCGAAACCATATCCCGGGAAATTCAGGGAACGCTGGAATACATGAGCCCCGAGCAAACCGGTCTCTCGCCGAGCGCACAGGAAACGAGCACCCATTCCGATGTCTACGCACTCGGTGCGTTGCTCTACCGCTTGATCCTCGGTCGACCACCTCTGGTCTGGGACAAGCGAACCCCGCTCTCCCACGCCTTACGGGACATCGTCGAAAAGGACCCGCCGAGGCCGAGGTCCCTGTTCGGCCAACTCGAAACGGCCGCGAAGAACGGGCTCCGGAACAACCGAGTATCTACAGATTTCGACGCCATTGTGATGAAAGCTTTGGCCAAATCGCCGCGCGATCGCTACCAAACGGCTCAGACCCTGAAAGAGGATTTGCATCGGCTCATCCAGGCTTTGCCGGTTTCCGCCAGGCCCCAAACCCCGGGATACCTCGCCAGCCGCTACCTGCGCCGCCATTTTTGGCCGGCTTTGACCGCGTTCATGGTGATCCTATTGATTCTCGCCCTGCCCATCAGCATCGCCGTCACCCAATCTCGCGAACAAAAACGGACGGCGATGGAGCGGGATCGCGCAGAAGAAGTGATCGCGCTGTTCACCGAAATCCTGGCGAGCGGAGATCCGGCACTGGGCGGTGATCCCAACCTGGAGGTTCGCCAGATCCTCGACCGCACGCGTTCGGAACTCCCCTATCGCCTCAGAAACCGGCCGGAAATCCACGCCAGGTTGGAAGGGGTGCTCGGTGAAGCGTACTTGGCCCTGGGGCTCTATTCCGAAAGTGACTTTTTGTTGGAAAACGCCCGTGAATCCTTGATCGAACACCAGGGTGCCGGAAGCCCCAAACTGGTGCAGCCAACCGCGGCGCTCTTCGAACTGCGCATGACCCAGGACGACTTTGACCGGGCCGAACCATTCTTGGCGGAGTTGGAACACATTGCCGAACAACACGAGGATCAACCACTGCTGTTAGCCGAGGCTTTGTTTTCCCGGGGCCGGCTCTTGGCGAAAACCTCCAAGCACACCGAAGCCGTGACCCAATATCGTGAGGCTTTGCGGATCTTCGAAAGGCGACTCGGCAAAGACGCGCTGCAAACCTTGCGTTGCATGAAACTCCTCGGGCAATCCACCGAATACGCCGAAGGTTTGGCGGAAGCCGTGACCCTCTATCAAACCGCACTCGACATGGCTCGCAAAGGAAGTGTGATGGAAGGCGACCTGTCACTGAGTCTCGCGGTGGCCCTGTCGGCGGATCGGAGATTCCCCGAAGCGGAGCCTAATTACCGGCGTGCCCTGGAACTGTTCGACCGGCATTATGGCGACAAGAGCTTGAAATCGGCGGTGGTGCGCATTCGGTACGCGTATCGGCTGATTTATCACAAGAACGATTTGGATCGTGCCGAGCCGATGTTACAGATCGCGGAAAACACCATCCGCGAGAAGTTGGGCGAGCGTTCGACCCACCTGGCCGATGTGTTCCACAACCGCGGCATGGCCTCCTGGAACCGCCGCAACTACGAAGATGCCGCCTGTTTTTTCAGGGAGGCCGTGAACGTCGAACGCGCCGCGAATCCAGGTCCGTCGGTTCAGGTCACCAATGCCTTGAGACGCCAGGCCTTTGCCCTTTTGCGCAGTGGTCGCCCCGAGGAGGCCTTGGCCGTGGCACTGGAAAGTAACACCATGGCGCACGTGGTGTTCGCTGACAATCTCAGGTTTCGAACGACCAACGATTTCGAGTTCGCGCAGATCGCCATGGAGAACGGTTTCTACGCCGGCCTTCGACCCACCTGGGAAGCGATATTCGAGTTTTATGTCCAGCAACCCGAGCGGGTCAATATTTGGTGCCACGTCTTGGCGGCCATCGCCTATGGCGAGGCAAGATCGGGTCATTGCGCCGACGCATGGGAGCTGATGGATCACGCCTATGAAACGGTCGAAAGAGCGGGAGACCAAACGGTGGTCCCCTTGCGCGTGATTCAAAGATACCGCGAAAAATTGCAGCAGGTTTGCCCGCCAGCCCGCTGAAGGCTCCGATGGTTTTCTCGCGGTTATTGTTTTTTCGAAAAAACTTGGCGTAAATCGGACCCGCTTTTCACATGGCTCTCCGAAGGCGATTGCATTTCGCCGGACGCGGAGGTCGGCTGTCTTTTCACCACCTACAGCCGCCACCGTCAATCCCCACCAAATCCACAAGGAGAGGCCATGAGTCCCTTATTCCCGCGCAAATGGCGTTTGCGTATCCTGTTATGCTGCTTGGCTTTGGTCGCACATGCCCTGCACGCACAAGACGAATCCCTCGACGACCGCTTTTCGACCGACTACGAACCCTTTACCAGTGATTCCGAAAAACTGGGCCTCAAAACCGAGGCTCCCTTTGTGAACATCAATGAATTCACCGGCAAGGTCTCCATCAATCTACCGGGACTCGACCTCGGCGATTTTGGATTGGCACCACGCTACAACGGCCCCAATCGTTGGCCGATGGAACCCGAGGGCGATTTCAACTACGATTTCGGTGCCCGTGGCGATTACGAACGCTCCCCGCTGGGTATCGGCTGGCACCTGGGTTACGGTTTCATGGTGGCCAGACAAATCAACACCGTTGCACGAGTCTGGGAAAACGTCGGTTATGTTGACAACGGCGGAAATTTCTCGGCCTTCACTCGCGACCAGGTCTTCATGGAACCCGTCACGGATTCCGGGGAACTGCCGACCCGAGGCGTCCACTACATCAGCAACGATCTTTCGCGAATCACGCGCTCTCCGTCGGGCGCATTGCCCTTCCAAGGCGGGGCTTTTTACCTGTTTAGCGCCAACGGCAGAAAAATTAAGTTCATGCCCACGGCATACGACCCCAACGCGCACATTCTCTCTCAAACCAATTACCTCGAATATTTCTACTTCTATCCGGTGGAGATCACCCAACCCAACGGACGCAGGCTGACCATTTCCTATACCCAGGACCTGATGGACAACGAGCGTCCCTTGATCGACTACGTTCAAGATTCCCACGGTCGCCGTCTCTACTTTCGCTACACCACCATCCTGGGGAAACCATACCTGGAATCCCTGGTTTTGACGGATGGTCGCAGTCCGGACGAGCCCAAAGTCGACAAACGGGAGATTCGCCGATTTGAATACCTGACGCTCCGGGCGCCCGGCGATTCCCAGAGTCATGTCTATCTGGGTGCGGTCGTTTCACCCTTGGGCCATCGTTTCGAGGTGCAGTACCAGAGCGCGAAAACCCATCCGGACCAATCTTTCCTGATGGTCGACGGCTTGACGACGCCCGAGGGAGGTGAGATCGGCCTGACCTACATGAATTTCGAAACCACCCATATTCGCGCCATTCGGGACAAAGGCTGTGTAAACAAGTACGATTGCCATGATCCGGATCTAAGGGTCTACACCGAAGATTGGGTTCGGGTACGGACCCTTTCCCATAGCGGCGGTTCCTACCTGTTCAGTTACCGACAGGGCACCATCGAGTCGCCTTGGCATTGGCGGACCAAGGACGTTTCCGTGTTGGACGTCTCGGTCACCTTGACGAGTGGATTCACCGACAAGCCCTATCGCCGGACGACCACCTATTTCGGTCACCCCCGAACGGAACCTGCATACAAGGATGGACAAGCCCATGGGGATGCGTACGTCATGGGTCGCCCCATTCACAAGATCGTCAGCTACGGCGAGGGCGGGGATATGGAAACCGCCGAACAACGATGGGAATACTCCGCGAAACTATCCCCTCATCCGCATTACTACTACGGGGGGAATGCGGACTCTGGCCGGTTGTTCGAACCATACCTGATGAAACACAGCCGTTTGGAAGACGGCCAATGGGTGGATACCCATTTCGAGTACGAACGCGTCGACGCCGACCCCTCCGCCGGTTCCTTCCTGAACCCGATTCGCCAATTCGTTCAGGCCCGCGGTTTCGCACCTCAACGGATTCACACCACCGACTACGACCATCGCTTCACCAAATTGGATCGTTTCGAAAATGCGGTCGACGACGTGTACTTCATCGGTCTTCCCAAACTGGAGGAGGTTCGTTTCGAAAGCAGCCTCATCGGAAAAGTCAGCCGTACCTTTCATCCGCTTTGGCCGCTTCCAACCCGGGTGACCAAGCACTCCGGTGCAGGCTCCGAATCTCCGGACGTGGTGACCGCCATTGAATACTATGAAGGAGGTACCTACCTCGGCCTGGAAAAGTCCCGGTCGATACCCGGGACCCTCTCCAAAATCGAACAGGTGGCTTACCGGTGGGGCATGCCCAGCATCATTCGATATCCCATCGGCCCCGACCGGACGCGCTCGATCAATTTGGACGGCACCATCGCGACCGAGACCCAGAATGGCGTGACCAAATCCTTTGAATACGATTCGGACGGACGATTGGTGAAAACGGTCTTACCCGGCGGCATGCTCCCGGATGAAGTCCGCTACTCGGAGCCCGGAGCCCCTCCCTTCGAAGAATCTTTCCGGCGAAATCCGGACAATGGCAGCCTATCCGGGTTCAAGCGAGAAATCGCCTTCGGCAGCGACCGTGGCGATGATGACCGCACGGGTAGCGGCGATCTCGACTATGTCAGCCGAACACGGGAGAACTACGACGCATGGGGCCGCTTGGCGTCCAAAGAGTTGCGCGTCAATCACCTACAAGACGGCATCGTGGAAGAAACCCTGTACAACGCCTATGGACTGCCCCGGCTCAAAAAAAACCTGGTCGACGGCAGCCAAACCTCGATTGTCTATGACGTTTTGGGTCGGCCCGTGTTGGAAAAAACGACTGAAGGGAGCGTCGAACTTTCCGTAGCTCGTTATCGATACGGCTGGGACGGTGCGGGCCAACGACGCTTGGAAGTGATCCAAAAAAACAGGGACACCGACACGGAAAGCTACATCAGGGTCACCCTTTCCGATATGGCGGAGCGGATGGTTCGTGCCGAGGCGAACGGTCAAGGCACCAACTTTCAATATGACGGAGATCTCGTCACCATCCGTCCCGACCACCCCGATCCCGACTTCGAGGGTCACCTTCGCCGCCAGCGAGTGGATTCCCTCGGCCGCATGATTTGGGAGGAACAGCCCGAGATCAACGGTAGGATCAACTACACCTACAACGAATTCGGGAAAGTGGACGAGGTCGAAGGACCCGCGGGTCATTATCGTTCGACATATGACGCACTGGCCCGGCTTACCAAACAGCAAGTCAAACGCGACGGCCTTTGGGAAACCTTGTTCACCAACGTCTACGATTGGGATACGGGCATCCTGAAAACCAAATCGGCCAACGGCGTGATCGAAACGGTCGAAGAATCGGATCAGCTCAATCGACCCACCCTGGTTTCGCTGACCATTCCGGACCTGAAACCTGGTCCCGAGGTCGTGTACCCCCTGGCGAACACGCGGGTACCGCCGGGTTTGCTGCAGGCGGATTGGGAACCGGTTCCGGGCGCCGTGGACTATGAATTTGCCTTCGAGACCCAAGGCACTTCCGCCAAACGCTTTTCCGTTCAGGTCGGGAACAGTCATACCGACGTGCCCGTAGGCGTCGTGACCACCGATATGGAACATTCCTTATTTGTTCGGGCGATCGACGAGAACGGTGAACCCACCAATTGGACCCGAGTCGATTTCTCTGGTGGGGAAAACGGGCCATGTATCGCGGCCGACGTCGGGAATCTCGACTTCGGCACGGTGATCGTCAATCAAAACGAGAATCGGTCGATCGTCTTCACCAATACCGGTAATCAACCGGGAACCGCTGTGTTGACCACCATCAACAACACCTTCAAAATACTCGACGATTCGGGTGCACCGGTGACTTCCCTTTCCTTTTCGCTGAATCCCGGATTCTCGAAAACGGTGACTCTGCGGATGCGCGGCAGCACGCCCGGACTTTACGCGAGTTCGCTCAGGGTGGATGCCGAATGCGCCTCGGACATCGACTTGATCGGTCAAATCATTCCCGAACCCTCGGACATCCGCATCACGCCCACGACCTACGACTTTGGCGAAATCGACGCCGATCAGGTCGCCTTCGGCTTCATCGACGTCGAAAATATCGGGTCCCGCCTGTGGACGGTCACCCTACGGACATTGACGGAAAGCGGATCCTTTGATTTCTACATCGACCAAACCTGGACATCGGTCGGCGATATTCACGTGGGTGCCGGCAGGTCCAAGCGCGTGCAAGTTCGGTTCAACCCCAGTGAAGGCAGGGATTATCACTGCACCATTCGGGGCGATTCGGGTGGCGGTCACGCGATTGGGTATCTGATCGGCAAAGCCGTGGAAGACATCCCCCAATTCGACATCACACCCAGCTTGGCCGACTTCGGTGAGGTGCCCGACGGCCAAATTCGCCAATATCTCATCACGGTAACGAACCAGGGTGCCCAAACGGTCACGGGTGTGGTCAATGCCAGCGGCTCCGACTTCAGCGTTCACGCCGTGAACGGAGTGCCAGGCTCCAACGCGATCTCCATTCCTGCCGGCGGTTCGGCCCAGGTCACCGTGTATTGGCAGAAACCGAGCTGGGGCCAAAGCGGCCAAACCTTCTCCGGGGTGTTCGAGGCGGTCACGAACTTCGGCCGGAAAGCGATCACCCTCAGAGCCAAAGCGGCAAGCAAATAAGGAGGCACGAGATGAAGGACAGCATGAAAAAATTCGTTTTATGTCAGTGGGTTCTTCTGGTGGCCATCCTGCCGGCCGCCGCGGCAGATATCTCCCAGGTACGTTACCACTACGATACCTTGGGAAGAATTCACCAAACGGACTACCCCAGCGGTACCTCGGTCCAGCACAGCTACAACGCGATCGATGCCGGGATCACCACCCGCTACGGTAGCGAAACCATCGTCAGCGACACCGCCTACGACGACGGAGGTCGACCGGTCAGGCGTTCCTACGCGTCGTACCAAGGCGCGGGCCTGGCCTCCCTTCAGCGTACGTATGACGGCTTGGGTCGACCCCAAAGCCGAACCGTAACCGTGAACGGGCAGATTCAGTACCGGTATTGGAATGCCGCGTTCAACCCACGCGGTTTGATATCCGGCGCGATACGCAACGATCCTGGCTACAGCGCGGTCATGTCTTACGCGTACGACGGGCGAGGCCAACTGACCGATGTTCATTACGGCAACGAGCAACTTTCCTTCGCCTACGACGAATTGGGAAACCTCCTGGAGAAGTCCGGAATCGACTCCTCCCAGCACGATCTCTACATGCCATCCGTCCAGCAACATTTCAGTGCGGGCAATCCCTTTCATCGCGACGATTGGAGATACGACGATGCCGGCAGGCTCGTTCGGGACGATCAATACACCTACGAACACAATCCGGCAGGTTTGCTGGTCGCGATCAAAGAAAGGGGCACCCGCAAACTCATTGCGCACTACCTCTACAACACCAACGGCGAACGGGTGCGCGTGGTGGATGAAACCGGCGTGAGCTATTACCATCGCGACACGACCGGCAAGGTCATCTCCGTCAGGAGGGTCGACACCGTGGGCGCCGTCAGTGGGCAGGAGTACGTGCATCACAATGGCGACCACGTGTTTACCGCCTATTACGACGACGGTGCCCAGCAAATCGATGCGGATTTACACGCCTCGGATTATTTCGGTAATGCGGCCATTCGCTGGAAGCACGGCCGAGTCGACCGCTTCGAGTACAGTCCCTTCGGGCAGCAAATACACACGGGTTCCGTCGACCACGAGGGACCCTTCGGGTTTTCCGGCCACGAAGACGACGCCAGCGGAATCATTTATATGGTCAATCGCTACCAGGATCCGGTATCTGCTCGATTCCTGACACCGGATCCCGGCAGGGATTTCGATCCCTTCGTTCCCTCCAGCTACAACCTATACGTCTATGCTCACAACAGCCCGCTCAACTTCATCGATCCCAACGGCTTGGCGGATGAATTCACTTTCTCGATCACCAGCAAAATTTCGGTTGGCGGATCGATTCTGGAAGTGACGCGACTGTACAGTATGGAGCGCTACGCGACAGCCATCAGGATTCGTCTCGCCGCCGGCTTAACGATTTCAGGAAGTGGCGATCTTCCCGTTTCTGCCAACTTGGAAGTTCGCCACAGATCGGATTGGAGCGTGGATAGTTTCCAAATCGGAGGAGGCGCAGGCACTAAATCAGTGGGAGTGGAAGTCAGCACCCAATTCAGTATGGAAGATCTGTCCTCCAGCAATGGCGTGGTGGGCGTCGACAACGTTCAAATAGGGCCGGAAAAAATTACCTTCAATACCACCACCGGAGAGTCCCGGACTATCGTCATCGGTACAGGCAGCAACAGTCTCGGCGGGGATTATGGGGCTGCGATCACCTTCAATATCGCCGATACCCAGTTGCGGGGCAAAGATGCGGCGGCTTTTAGAACCAGCACGATGCTCGTGGACGGTACGTATGGTGATTTTCTTGCCACGTCCGCAGCCTATGGGCTGTATTCCAAGGGTACCCAAATCGCCAAATCCATCCACGATACGGCCCGGACTGCCGGAACCGTCATTGACCGAGCCTATCAAATCCACAGGGGCGTCCAAGATCTCAGGCGCCGTTTTGCCAGGAAAAATTTTGGATTCTGACCCAGGAAGGGCGGCATATGCCGCCCTTTTTCACCCCGAGAGAAAACCCGCAAACCTCGTCGCCAAGAACCGGCATCCGCTGCGGGCCCAGTGATTGAAGGAGGACGGCGCCCTGGTTTGAGGGGATCGAGACGGGCTCGAATCCTATCGCCTCACCAGACACATCACCTTCCGAGCTGGCCCCGTTTGCGCAGACCTTTGGCGGTCAGCCGATAGCGTTGGGTCGGACTGCGGGGTGCCTCGGGCACGGTACGTTCGACCCATTCGCCTTCCAGCGCCGGAGCCAGGTAGTTCTTGCGAAACGAGGCGCGGTGGGAAAGCCCCAGGGCCGACATGATCTCGGTACCGCTCAGCGGTCCCGACGAAAGCGACGCCATCAGGCGGATTACTTGGTCGCTTACTTGGTCGCTTACTTGGTCGCTTACTTGGTCGGTGCTCGAAGCCTCGAGGGCGGCATCGCGCAGAGCCGCCAACATAAACTCGATAAATGGAGTAGCATCCGCCTTGTTGTCCGACTCTGCGAGGACTCGATAATATTCCGCTTGTCGCTCGCGGATCACCGCTTCCACGGGCAAGAACGCGAGCAATGGTTTCCACTGGCGGAGAATCAGCGTCTGCCATAACCTGCCCATCCGACCATTCCCATCGGCGAACGGGTGAATGAATTCCAACTCGTAATGGAAGACACAACTGGCGACCAGCGGATGCTCGTCACAGTGTTTCAGCCAATCGAGAAGCTGATCCACCAGAAAGGGAACTCGATCCGCCGGAGGAGCCATGTGGAGGAGCTGATCACCACGGAAAATCCCGACGCCACCCCCTCGAAAAGCACCGGGCCGACCTTCGAGACCCGCCATGAGGATGCCGTGTGCCGCCAAAAGATCGCCTCGAGAGGTCGGATCCCATCCGCCCATAGCGTCGTATGCGGAAAAAGCGTTGCGGACTTCCTGAATCTCACGGGGATCACCCAACACGGCCTTGCCATCGATGACTGCGGTAACTTGCTCCAAGGACATCGTATTGTTCTCGATTGCGAGCGAGGCTTGAATGGTCCGAATTCGATTTTCCCGCCGCAAACGGGGGGTCAACTGGCTTTCCGCTAAAACGGTGAGTCGCCCGATCCACTCGCTGATCTCGGCAACGAGGCGCAACACGGTTTGCGTCAAAGCATTGGGCGGTTGGTATCGATCGTGATGACTCAAACGGGCTCACCTCATGTTCCTTCGGGTCCGGGCAACCTGGTGATTCGGTAGCTCATGGATACACCAAAAAAGAGACTCACTCAAGGCGATTCGCGTCATCGCAGCAAAGGAAAATTTTTGAATTCGGTCACAAGGAATCCAAGATCGTAGCCTGTCAATCTTGCCGGACGTCGTACATCCCGTGCCCCGGACTTTTTCCGAGTAACAAACAGCGTCACCTGAAATCCACCTTCGAGGTTGCGCGTGCGGCGCCTATTCGGGTTCCCATGGCATGACCAGGCACGACACCGAGAGAAAAAACACCAAGTTTCCCGGGTAGCCCACTCTATCCACGAGAGCCCGCGACCTCGATTGACAAAAATCCAGGAACTTGGGAGAATCACCGAAACCAACTTTTCATATTCAGGTGAGCCCATGCCCAGGCTGGATTTCTACAATTACGACGATCTCACGTTGTTTGTCCGCATCAAACTCACGGATCGCAGCCTCCTGATCGGTCGCTCCTCCGATTGCCATGTGCAATTGCCCAATGAAAAAGTTTCGAGGATTCACGCCACGATTTTGGTCATGCCCGAAGAGCGGTACTCCCTAAAAGATTGCAGTGCGAACGGAACCCGCGTCAATGGCGCGATCGTCGAGGGCGAGACCGAGCTCAACCCCGGCGATCGGATTTATATCGAGAACTACATCATCATCTATCAGCCCAAGGATGCCCCGGTCGAAGATTTGACGGAAGACCGCACGCTCAGGGGCTGAATCCGCCGGAGTCGCCTGCCCCGAGAAAGGGCCTGGGAATCGATACAGCTCGTCAAAAACAATTCGAAATACGTGTTCCCTGGCTTCCATGCTCCCCTGATTGCTTTTTTCCAGGAGCAAAGTGATCGGTTCGGCCTTGTCCACCACGTTCGTCAGATACCTTTATGGTCTTTCGTTCATTGCCCACATGAGTGTACCAGATAAACCGCCCCCTACCTCTTTGGGAGACGCGCGATTGTGGGGATGCCTGGCGTTCTTTGGATTTCCCATTGCGTAGGTAAAGGCGCAGTCATTTAGATGAACCAAGCCGGTGGAGCTCATGGTCGGATGGGCCGGGGTCTTGCCCGGGTTTAAACGAACACGTCATGCCTTCTCGGACAATGTCGTCTACATTGCAGGAAAGACCACGACCGCCCGCGCCGTTGTGGCTGCTCCTAGGGAATCTGCGCACAAGTTCCTTCCCAAACCTCAAAGCAAATGCGATTTCCGCTTCTCCAGAGCAGGCGGCAGCCGGTGGAGTACTCCCCACCGTAAACACAATGGCCTTCTTCGTTAAACCATTCGCAATCAAAACACCCGCGCGTCAGCGCCCAGGCATTGAACCCTACGATGAGCATCAATGTCAGCACAATGACTGTGAATTTTTTCAACATGGTTCTCTCCTTCTATTTCAGATCGATTCTCTTGAGTTCGATAACATCGGAACCATCCTTGGAAGAGCGTTTTTGTAGCAGCTCTCCATTGGGGCCCAGTACCACCGGCCCCACATCGGACTGCACCTTCCAGGGAGTCTTTGTTTGCTCCCGGTGATAGAGCAGAAACCTGTTTTCGCGGAAATTGCGATACGACACCAGCAGATCACCGGAGGGAGACACCGCGAATCCGGTGATGACTTGATACATGTCGTTCCACCAGTTCAACTCTCCCTTCCGAAACACGTCATCGAGCAGCGTTCCGGGAAAGCCGGGGTGAGTGATCGTATCTACCTGTTTCCCATGCAGATCGAACACATCAATGCGAAAACGGAACGCATGGACGAAGTAGATCTTTCTGTCCTGTACCGCTAAAAAGCCGGACTGCATACCAAACATTTCGTCCATTGGCTTCAGTGGATCTCCGAAGGACACCAGTTTCTTCCCAGAACGGGAAAACCGGTGGATCATTTTTTTGGTTTTTGGGTCAAAGCCCAATACAAACAGATCGTCGGGCATCAGCACCAAATCACTGCAGGGCATCCCCACTCGAATCTCTTGTCGAGGCACTAGGTCATGAGAAAAGAGAATGAGCGAACGCTTGCCAAAATCCGCCACGCCCACCTCCGACTCCGTGATCGCGAGATAGCGTAGCTTCTGGAACTCTTCGGGGCCTTGCCCTCTCTGGCAATAGGAGGACATGAGCACGCCAGTGTGATCGAGTTGGTACAGGCAATTGCTATTGCCATCGGACACAAAGATATGCTGCCGGGTGAAGCCGATATCCCCGGCACTGTTGATCGCTTTGTCCAGCCGGATCGGTGGCGAAAGGCTGAGAATTCCTAAAAGAGCAATCAGAGTCGAATGGCCCACATTCTCGTCCTTTCTTCCTCGTCCGAATGAATCTGCGCCAGGAATCGCTGGCCCACATGCCCGCGCAAGATAAGATCATCAATCCAGCGTTCCTCTACGAGGAGGCCATCTCTCAATTTCATCAGATAGGTTTTGTTGCGAAACACCATAGGCTTATTCCGATGTCCCCGGATTTCATAAGCAGCGTAGGTAATCCACTCTTCATCCCGAACCTTCATATAGATGCTGGGAGCAAACTTCACCACCGTGCCGTCATGCTGCACACCCAGCCGGATATTTGCCGCCCGATCTTCTTCCGGCGTCTCTGTGAGCGTATCGATCAACTCTTTGGGGTTCTTCCAATGGTAGTTCGGCTGTACTGGGTACTGCTCCAACAATTCCAATTGGTAATCCAGCACCATCACCTGCTGAATCGCCGGAACCCAGAGCTTGAGCTGATTATCCGTCACCAGGGGACGCAATGCCTTCAGGCAGTACTCGTACTGCACGATGGTGAGGGGGTATTTGCGGGAAAGCAGATGCTGCTGTACGGTGTCGTAGCAGTAGAGCAGCAACTCTTCCGTATTCAGCGAACCCACAAAGAGCACCTCGTGTTTCCAATGCGCGAACGCAAAATCGCCACTGAGGCCGGGGTTGACCTTTCGGATCAACTCATAACTCCGATAGATCAGAAAATCGCCCATTCCGGCGGGATCAAACAAGATCAGATGGTCGCCGGACTGAAAGTAGTGGGGGGCATCCTCACGAGTAATTCTAAGGCTATGGGTCTCCTCCCCCTGGTGGCAACGCCAGGTCCCGTCCTTGTCCACAAAGTAGATGAGCTCGGAAGGCACGGGCTGGGGCACTGTCAATTTGGCGTCTAGGGGAGTTCCGGAATGCGCTGGTTTTGGAGAAGAGAGCAAATCAGCGGAGGTATCGCTGCGCACCACAAGCAGAGATCCCACCACGAGGATCAGAATTCCCAGAATCACAAAGGCATAACGCATGGATTGGGTTCCTTGTCAATGATTCCTCCGGCAGCAAAATAAAGGAACAAGGAGACCGGAAGCTCTACGCAGGGCAGGGCAAATTACCTATCCCAGGTCACGAAAGTCAAGACTACACAGAAAGTATAAAATTCACACTAAAAAGTATGCCACAAGTTAATTGATTTTAGGATGAAATTTCCGAACATACATAACGTGCATCACGCCAACCGTGAAGCTGTCTCTCTCCCCCTGCATCCAGCGTCAACTCATTCAGCGTTTCCGGGAGTTAATACCTGAAATGCTAATGCTTTGCCAGGTATTTACGGATCGCTTCGGCGTTGACCATTTCACTCAGACCATCGCTGCACAGCAGAATCAGATTACCGGATTCCAGCGGTACTTCTCGGATTCAGACTCCAATTTCGCCCTGCCTGCATTGGCCATGCCCCACCCGGCTTAATCCGAGAAACACTTGAGCCTACCTTTGCCGGAATCAGCCACAAAAGCGACAGTACGCCCACGACTAAAGCACCTCGCGAGTTCGGCCAGAAGGATCACTTCAAATGGAGTGGCAATCTCTTGGTATCATACTTCGACCAAAAGGTTCGCTTACGACCATGGTCCCGAAATAATTCATCCACGAACCCTGTATGATGTCGAATATGTTTCCAATCAGTAATGGATACACTCAATTCGTCCAACTTTTTCAAATAACCAACACCATACGAATAGGATTTGGTTCTACCACATCGGAGAATGGAAGTCAGCAATCCACGGTAAATCACCGTTGATGCCAACAATCGTTCTTCTCTTTCCAAAAACTCGGCCAAAGAGAGAAGGTATTCATAGTTGGCATGTTCAAGTTCCTTCGCTCTATCGATAGTATAGAATTCCAGCGCGTCAACCTGGCCAGTGGACCGAAGAAACGCAACATCGGAACACCAAAAGTGCGGATTCTCGAGGATCAATGCCACTTCATTGGTGACGAGTTTCTCCCGCTCCCCCTGACCCACGACATCCAATAGTTCCTGCAACGCTTCGAGAGTACGATGCGACTGGAACTTCCGGTACAAGACCTCGGCCAGCTTGGTTTCATCGCCCAGCTTCCGGGAAACCTCGATCCACAACCGCTCCAGTTCACCGACCATACTCGTTTCCCCTTCCGGGATCTTGCGTAACCAAGCCGCGGCCGTCCGAACATCGCCTTTCACCAGGTAAACCCGGGCGATGTCGATGCAAGCAGCCGCCTTTGCCTTTCCATCTGTATATCCGAATGAAGCCAGCCGGGTTCGTTCATAGAGTTGGAGGTCATCTATCTGTAGAGCCAGAGATTGAACCAGCGTCAAGAGGTGGTATTTCTGGTGTTCATCCTTCTCACCATCCGCCCACTTCTGAAGCTTGGCTATCATCGTATCGATCATCGATTCCGGGAGCCAATCCTCTGCAAAATCGATCAAGGCATCCCGAACACCATAGCGATCCACGCGGCAAAGCCGAAGTATGAGTTCGGCAACCTTCTCTTTATCGGGACAGCGTGTGGCGTAATCCTCAAATACCGCTTGCGCCTCGAGACGAAACAACTCGATGACATAATCATCGGGAGCATCGCAGTAGCCCAGCGTTTTCCGGTCAGTTTCATAAAAAGTGGCGACAAGATCGAGGCCCTCAAAGGGATCAGTGACATGGTTCTCCAAATCCCTGAGTAACTGCTCCAATTCTTCAACATATGACCACGAATCTCTTGGAGAATCCTCGTAGTCCGACCAATCCAAACGGGCCAGTTCTTTCTTGATTCGAAGCACGTGCTCCTCCGGAGCTGCGGTCAGACACTCGACCGCCCGCGCCGCCTCTTCCGACCGCTCGGCAAGTTTCAATAGGGTCTCAGCCAGGGTCTCGGCGCCCAAAGCGATCAGGTCCCGTTTTCTATCTTTCATCACGGCACCACCTTAAATGATCTTAGGAGTGGCAACACATTGCTTTTAACACCGAAACGGGTTTACCCCTTAAGCAGGGCATAAATCGGAATTGTGACCCCTATCTCTGGAAATCGAATCATCCATGTTTCCATGAGGCGTCTGTCACTGGCCATTGGGATATCCCCAGTTTTCGTTCAAATTGACCCGCCGATCCGAATGGCTCTATTCGCTCAAAGAGAGTTCGACCAATTCTTTTTTGGCGGCAACCTCAACGGTCATCAATAGCTGCGTCTGATTTACGTCAGTTAAGTAATCGACTTCTGGCCCCACCTGTCCCAGGATGTTGAACGATTCACTTACAAGATCGTAGGACCACAGCCGACCTTCCTTGCTAATTCCATAAATCACATTGGCGTGCATCACGAACGATTTCGCTCTTCCGCTCTGCTTGTCCAAGACTTTAATACGTCGATCTTCAGCGGGCCCAGGTTGCCAAAATCGACCCATGGTATCTTTATAGATTAATCGACCATCTTCGCTCTTACGTGCCCATAACACTGCTCTATCTGTTAGTTCTCTCATCTCGAAGTTAGTCAAGTTGCACTCGACAAGTTTAAATACTCCTTGGATACGAACCAGCAATAAAGCGTTGTTGGCTGTGCTATCCCATTGATAAAGTAGTATTATAGGAAGATCCAATGGAAAGGATTTTTGATTTGAATCCAGAAATACCTGATAAAGGGCGGAATTCGCGTTCACTAACAGACTTTGTCCGTCTTCGGCCCATTCGATCCCACGAATATATGTATCCATAGGAAATTGGGTCAACTGGCGGGACTCCTGGCCATCGCTTATCCATACCTGTTCCTCACCTGAACGTCGTGACCAAAATGCAATGAGGTTACCGCCAGGTTGAAAAGTGGCATAGTCCTCACCGAGATTAGAGCGCTCGAAGCTTGCGTAAGGTTGGGATTGTTGTTCAAAACGATCGAGCTGGCGTAGCACGATATCACTATCGTACGGCCCTTTGAGCATAAGTAATCTTTTGCCATCCGGATGAAATTCAGGTTGCCCCACCCTATCGGCTAAGGGCGTATTGATTTTGGCGACCTCACCCTCGTAGGAGAGGGTAAAGAGTTGTTTACCGGTGCTAAAGATAAGTTGCTCGTCCATGGGAGCAAAATTCGGATAGATCGGCCGGTACTTAGGTATTTCCGGCGGGACTTTTATCGGGTGGCTGGATAAAAGTCGTCCGTCAGTGCTCAGCATGTCAATGGTCTGTCGGCCATCGTGCTGGAACCGGGTCACCGCGATCAGGTCATCTCTCGCGGAGTAACAATAGTCCACCAAGTTGCCGTCTTCGGCCTCGTATAAATCCTTGCATTTATTCTCGCTTACCGAGTATTTGATTAACTTCCAACGGCTTGATTTCAATTGCAACATCGCGATATCGTCGTTACCGATCCAAAGGGGTTTGGAGAGCACGGAATTTTCGCAGCGCAACATCAAGCTCGGCACTTGTGGGCTTTCGAGCGCCCTATCAAAATCGAGGCTCACCAAATCGTAGCAACTCGTCTGCGTACTGGAGTCCGTGCACGCTTCGGTCGCCAAGAACACCAATTTCTTGCCATCTTTCGAAACACTATGGCTTCCGTATGCACCCCAATCCAGGGTTAACTGGGTTTCTTTTTGCGTCTCAATGTTCTTGGCCCACACTTTGTTGACGCATAGTTTATCTAAGTAACGATGGAAAACGATGTATTGACCGTCGGGCGTATAGGTCGCGTCAAATTCTTTGTCGTCCGTAGCCGTGAGCGATCGTATTTGGCTAAAAGATATCGGCGAACTTGGCTTAGGTGCCAGGTACGGATATCCCACCAGAAGAATAAGACCGACGACAGCAAACAAACCCCAACGCAGAGGAACGGCTTTCTTTGCACTCGTATCGCGCTTGGGTTCTTGAACATCAATCTCATCCACCGCATTTTTTGGGGAATGCGGTTGGGGTGAGTCGGATGTCTCTACCTCTGGCGCGACCTGGTCTGGCGCGACCCGGTCTAGCGCGACCCGGTCTGACGCGACCCGGTCCAACGCGACCCGGTCGGCGGTTTCTTGCCATCGAACATCGCACTCCAGGCTATATCCCTTTTTGGCATGGGTCTTAATGTAGACCTGGACTTTGCCATCATCGCCCAGGGCCTTTCTCAACTGGGCGATGCTTTTTTGAAGGGTGTTGGGTGAGACCACCGTGTCTTGCCAAACATTCGCTAACAGGGCGTCGTGGCTGACCACCTTTCCTTGGTTTTCCGCAAGGAAAGTCAAAACAGCCAGTGCTTTGGGAGCGAGAGTTTGAGATTGCTGGTTTTGGGTGATTTGGTTTCTCGATAAATCGATAAAGAAACCACCGATCCAATATTGTTCTGCCATATCACTTCTTGCCAGGACGAAAACTGGTGCGCAATTGTGCGTCGAATCGAGAACACCGATCTTAACACACACTCTGAACACCGCTGAGCCTTCGCATATAACTAATTGATATAAGGCAACTTAATCGAGACCAGCCAGAAGTCAGCCAAAATTCAGCCTAACTTCAAGCATTTAAATTTCGATTTGCCTACACTTCGCTCCAATCAGGCAACTGAAAAAAGGGCGCGTTGAAAAGGAGTTGAGCGAGCATAGCAAGGAATTCGCTTCCCCCCTAAAAAACTAAAAGGAACAAACCATGAGCCGTGTCTATATTTTTTCAACCTTACTTCTCACCGCTCTGATCACCGGGAGCAACAGCTTTGGTCAAGACGAATTTCCACACCTGGAGGGTCCCTACATGGGGCAAAAGCCACCAGGTATGGTAGCGGAACCCTTTGCCCCTGGCATTATCTCCAAAGAAGGCTGGCAGCTCGAGGGTGTGTTCGCCCCCGGCATGAAAGAGTTTTACTTCACCCTGGACCGTGGCGCTGCCCCTAACTACAAAGTAACCGTTATCGGCTTCCGCCAGGAAAACAATGTCTGGAAGAAATACATTGAATTTAAGCGGCGCGGTGAAATCACATTCTCACCGGATGGCAGACGCATGTATATGGCGGAAGGCTACAAGGACCGCATCGGCGATGGCTGGTCAGAACGCAAAAGCCTGGGACCCATGATCGACCGCAAAGACTGGGGAATTATGCGCCTGTCGGCATCCGCCAAAGGCACCTTTGTTTTCGACGATTATAAGACCAAGGGCATCCGCATATCATGGTTCAGGGACGGCAAGCGCGAGGCCCCAAAAAAGATGGGCCCCGTGGTGAACTCGGGCACATTGACAGCTCATCCCTTCATCGCGCCAGACGAAAGCTACCTGATTTGGGATAGCGTGCGAGAGGGCGGCTACGGGGCATCCGATCTCTATATTAGTTTCCGACAAGTGGATGGTTCATGGGGCCCAGCCATCAATATGGGTGACAAGATCAATTCCGATAAAGAGGATGCCTTTGCAAGCGTCACCCCGGACGGCAAGTACATCCTCTTCAACAGATACGTCGATAAAGAAACAGATAATATGGATATCTACTGGGTGGACGCGCAAATCATCGAGCCGCTCAGACCCAAACCATAAACCACATCACGAGAACAATACCGCTGACATAAAAAGCGCTTTTCCGAATCCTCGAGCGTGCTGTCCGACAACGAAACAAGAGGTAGGCCTCATACCATCCATTTCATATTCAAAATCATGGTCATCATCGCGCCATTAAACGGTCCGGCCGGCTTTTTGCCATTAAAGAAAAGAAATGACTGAATTCAATCTCAAGAAACAAGGAGAAGCCCGAATGAACCCAATTAAATTTATCGGTGTCATGCTGTTCGCTTTTTCGGCGGCAACGATGGCAGCCGATGATGAGTGGCCACAATGGCGCGGACCAATCTTTGGCGGTAAAGCCGTTGACCTTTCATTTTCTCCAAAAAAAGGCAGCGACATTAAAACGATATGGAAAAAGGATATGGGCTCGGGATATTCGAGCATTTCTATCGCTAACCAAAAGGCCGTCACCATGTTCTCAGACGGAGAATATGACTACATGATCGCTTTCGACGCCCATACCGGCGACGAAAAATGGCGTTATAAAATAGACACAACATTCAAAGGAAGTATTGACGGGCCAATTTCAACACCCGTCATCGACAAAGAAACCGTCTACGGGTTAGGCCCCAAAGGCCAACTGTTTGCCTGCGAACTAAAAACCGGGAAAGAAAAGTGGAAGATAAGCTTAAAAGAGTTTGGTTCAAAAGAACCGAACTTTGGATGGACCACTTCGCCCCTGGTGATTGACGATTTACTCATTTGCCAGACCGGGGGAAACAACAAAAACGCGATTAGTGGAATTGATAAAAACAGCGGCGAAATCGTCTGGACGACGGGCGAATTTGCGGTGGATTACCAGTCGCCTTTTCTGGCAACCCTTGGAGGCCAAAAACAGGTCATTTCCGTGAGTCAAAATTTCATTACCGGCCACGAACCCAAAACAGGAAAGGTGATTTGGCAGTTTAACCACGAAGGAAATTGGGTCGTTATCGAGCCTGTGATGGTCGGTGATCATCAGATGTTTATCAATTATAAATACGACGAATGCATGCTCATCGACATCGATGTGGCTGACAACTATCGCGTTTCCACGGTTTGGAAAAACAGGCATATCAAAAATACCGAAAACCCGTCGGTGTATCACAAGGGATACATCTATGGTTACAGCGGGCAATTTTTGACCTGTGTCGATGCGAAAACCGGTGACCGCGTGTGGCGCTCACGTCAACCAGGCGACGGGTTTTTGATGATGGTCAACGACAAACTCGTCACCATCACAAAAAAGGGGACGCTCCATGTGGCCGATGTCAACGGTGAAGGCTACCATGAGCTGTCACAAACCAAGTTATTGGAAGGCCGAGGCTGGAACCCGCCCAGCTATGCCTACGGGAAAATATTTGCGCGTAACTACAAACAAATCGCCGCGGTCGCGGTCGGTAGCGACGTGAATGATCAGATGGTGGTACAGAAACGAGTTTTTGGGCAACTCCCCCAAACGAAGTTTGGCCAATTCACCTCGCGGCTCGCGTCAAGTCCCAACAAATCGGAGATGCTCGAGCGCTTTATGCGAAAACAGCCCGCATTCCCGATCATTGAAGAGAATAGGTACGTCCATGTTGTGTATCGTGGCGAAGTCGAAGATCTCGCCATTTCAGGGGACATGATCGAATCAGGAGAAAATCACCCGCTCAATCACGTCGAGGGGACAGACCTATATTACTATAGTTTCGAGTTGGTACCCAATGCACATATCACCTATGGACTATTGAAAAATTATGAAGAGAATATTACCGACCCCCTAAACCCCCATAAAGTACCAAGCGACAGTGGCGAATTGTCCAAAATTGCGATGCCCCAATGGAAGAAAGCCAGGCACCTGGATACACCTCAGGGCCCTCGTGGTGAAATGGATCGTTTTGAGTTCGAAAGTAAAATACTGGACAACAAACGCCAAATCACCGTTTACAAGCCAAATGGATACAATGAGAACGAGACATACCCTGTCATCTATTTCAACGATGGCCAACAGGCCCTAAAACTCGGTCTCGTTGACCACACCTTAGACAATCTCATCGGAAATCAAATAGAACCGGTGATCGCCGTGTTTATCGAGAACAAATCATGGTCCGAAATAGGAGGCAAGTCAAAAGATGACTATGTCGAAATGATCGCATCTGAACTCATCCCCTACATCGACGCCACCTATCCAACAAAAAACGAGGCTTCGGGTCGTGCGATCATGGGTCAGGGTACGGCCGGGTTCAACTCGATTTACACTGCGCTGAAATATCCGAACACCTTCGGTTGGGCGGGCGGTCAATCGACACGTGTCGAAGATCGCTTTGGCAAGCTACTCAACCAACTCATTCAAGAATCGACAAAGAACCCCACGACCCAGATCTATATGGATTGGGGCCTTTACGACAGACGCGGTTCAACCACGAATCGCGCGACATTGAACAAAGAGATCTTTCAGTTATTAAAGAGGAAAGGGTTCCGTGTTGCCGGTGGTGAACAGCCCACGGGTTACGACTTCGGTAATTGGCGAACTATATCGGATCACTATTTTCGAACCTTTTTTCCAATTCAGAAAAAAACGATCACAAATTGATCTGAAGCTCGACGCCAGCCGGTAAGGCTGGCGTCTTCCAGTGAGTGTATTTCTTTATTTCTTACAAATGTTCGGCTGTGCGCGTATTGCCGAGTCAAACACCTCGGGACGAAGTATTCCCTTCGGGTCAACATCAATGTTTGCAAGTTGCTCTCTCATGGACCCAAATACCCATTGGCTCCGCATCGGGAAAGGGCGCGAAGGTTTCGCCAACACCACTACGCGCTCATGATCGGTGCGGCCGAATGCCTGTCCCAAGAGATGGGCGAGATCCTTGACCATCTCGCCACCTGGGAGTACGGCCACCAAAGCCCAATGGAAAAAAGAAGACGCGGTGGTCTTCGGCTGTTCAAAATTGAAGCAAACGACGGAACATCGTGCAGAAAGCACCCTGAAGACCAAGCGGGCATTGAAAACAAGCCTGCAAAGCAAAAAATCACGCGAGACACAGGTTTAACTCGGGCTTGCACCACAATACGCGCTCCCTTTCGGACACGCGTCTAGCTAAAAAATAGAGGTCACCGAGATAAAAATGGTGGAGGCGCCGGGAATCGAACCCGGGTCCGAGAACCTTCCCTGCCAGCGTTTACGTGCGTTTCCCCAGTTATCGATGTCGGATGGGTGAGGCTAACCGGGGCCGAAACTCACACATCCCCACCAAGAAAAGTCTCGCGCGCCGTTCCCCTGGTCCAGAACGGGTTGCCAGCCCACTAAATATGACGATCGTTTCGGCGCTGTGAGCCTCACCTCACGATCGGCTACTGTTTAATTAAGCAGCGATTGCGTAGTTGTTGCCAACTATAACAGTGTGACGTTTTTACGAGCATCACCCCTCGACACGTGACTAACAGTTCTTGTATCCCCGTCGAAACCTTGTCGCCCCCTCCTTGTGGTCGTTTATCGCGCTTCGACCCGTTTCGGACCGAACGCGCAGAAGATCATTTTACCGATCTTTTCACGCCGATGTCAACTGCGCAACATCCGTCAGAAAAAGCTGACAACATCTTTTTTACAACATATTTAGATCCGACTAAACACCGCGACTCACCCCGCCGTTACCCAGACCGACTAGAATGAATTGCGATCCAATGCGTGTGCACCACCCTTCATCGTTCGATGAACAAGATCAAGGACTCAGTCATGTCGACATCTCGGTTCCCAACGCCGTCGGCGGCGTTGCTCCCGGCTCTCTTCGTGCTCGCTCTGGCCCCACTCCAGGCGGCCACCCTGGAACTCAAGGGGCTTCCCCTGCAAATGGAATGGTCCGACCTGGACGGCGACGGCCAGCTCGACCTGGTCGCGTTGATGATCGAAACCCGTGTGGAAGGCACTTTCGATACGACTTTCGAGGCCGGCGGCCTCCGCGGCTTCTATCAGGACCACACGATCAAGGAAAAGTACCTGGCGACCTATCGCAACACCGGTCAAGGCTTCGAGAAAGTGGATCACATGCCCCTGGAAAAAATGGCGGTTCTCGGGTTCGCCCTGGAACCGCACCCACGGCCGCGACTGGCACTCTGGACCCTGCCCGACCTGATCTACCACGATTGGCAGGACGCGACCTGGAAGCCCATCAACCGCCACGCCACACCCGGCTTCCTCTACCAACAGCCGATTTCCGGCCAACAGTTTCCTTTTTGGCAGTCGACGGCACAGGGACCGCTCTGGGTCGTGCCGGACCTCACCGGGATCCACTTCCTGGATCCCGACCGACAGTTCTCCCACAGCTTCTGGGACTACCCGCAAATCGACACCCCCCGCGACGAAGGCATGTCGGACAACCACCGCTTCAGCCTGCCACTCCCCTACTTCATGGACGTGGACGGGGACGGCCGCCAGGAAATGGTCTACCAGGAATCGAAAACCCTCTCCGCCCTGCGCCTGGACGACCGAAACACGGTTTACGAAGGCATGGGCGAAGGCCTGCTGGCGGACTTCACCGGCGACGGCCTGGCCGACCTGATGGTGATCGCCGACGAGACCGACGTGGACGGACCCAAGGACCTGAAAAAAGTCAAAAGCCAGGTTCACGTGTTTCCCGCCACGGCCCCGCTCCAATTCGCGGACACGCCGCGTACCGATCAATGGCTGCCCGGCTTCGTCATCAACAACGACAGCGATTTCATGATGCCCGATCCCTATTTGGACGTGGACAACGACGGCCTGCTCGACCTGGCCGGAATTTCGATCAAGTTTTCGCTCTGGCAGGTGGCCAAAGTCGCCACGCTCGGCCGCATGTCCCTCAAATTTCTGCTCTTTCTCTCGCGTCAGGATGAACACGGAAAATTCCACACCATTCCCGGCAGCCCCTTCGAAATGAGCTGGAAGATCAATCTGCGCAAACTGAAACTGCCCGAATTCGCCCAGATGACCGGTGACTTCGACGGAAACGGCTGGCGCGACATCCTGATCGTGAAAAACAAACGACTGGAGATCACCCCGCTGAGCAAAGCCGGCTTCGAATACAAGAAGACCTGGAAACACAGCCTGCCGCGGACCTTCCACGATCCGGACCAGGTGTTCGGCAAAGATCTTAACAACAACGGCCAGGATGCCTTCGTCGTCATCAAACTGGAAAAGAATCGCACCCATCTCGGCGTTTGGGAGGTGCAACCATGACCCTTCTCCTGATTTGGTTCACGGCTTTCTGGAACCCGCCCCAGGGTGAGGACCTGCACCTCAAGCTCGATCCCACCCTGATTCGGCCCAGGGTTCACTGGGAGGACCTCGATGGCGACGGCCGGCTGGATACCTGGGTTCGCGATCGCCACCCCAGCGAGACGCCGTACCTGCTCTACCGCCGCAATGCCGGCGACCGACAGACCGAATTCGAGCGCCTCGACCACGCGCCCTTCCCCTGGACGGTTCGACCGGCATTCATCGAAGGCAGCGTGCGCGCCACCGCCTACCATGACGGCGTTTTGTGGGTCTGCATTGACAAGGATCGATGGGAGCCGCTGCACAACTACCACCTCCTCGGTTCCGTCAGGAAGGGAATCCGCCCGATCACCCTCGATCGGTTCAAGCTGCTACCGACGGCCACCGGTTACCTGGTCATGAGCGAGGATTGTCCGGCCACCCCCCTGGACGCGCACCCTTCGGTCCACATCGGCCGGAAACGGCTGGAACTGACGTATCCGGTACCGCGCAAAATCGCGACCAACCGCTTGATGGCCTCGCCAATCGCCATGACCAACCAGGGAACCATCAGCATCTGGCAGGCAGCGCGGGAGCCGTCACCTTTGGCGCCTTGGACCTCGAGCCAGGTGCGACTGCAATTCCCCGAGACCCTCAAACCGGTGCGCCACCAAACAGGCGACCTGAACGGGGATGGTTTCGAGGACCTGGTGGTCCTGGCCATGCCGGCCAAGGACATGTCGATTTTCGAGGAGCTGAGCTTCCTGATCTACCTGGGGACCGCGGACAACACCTGGGAAACCCGCGCCAGCCAGGAGTTGAAATCGAAGCAGAATCTCTGGCAAACGGGCCCGATCGAAATGGACAGCAAGGGGCTTCGCCTCTATTACTACAAGGGCCTGATACGCTCGATCTTCAAGATGGACAGCTACGCCTGGGACTCTGCCGGCTTCATCTCACCCAAACCCAAGAGCCTGCGCTGGACCATGAAAAGCGCGGACCGCACCACGATCATGACCGACTTGGACGTGACCGGTGACGGCCGTGGTGACATGCTCCTCCTGGACGAACGGGGGTTGCACGCCTATCCGCGACTCCCGGAATCCTCGGCCCTGCCGTTTGACGAGGACAAGCGGAACCTGCTGAGCGGAGCCGGCAACCAGGAATTCCACTTCGATGTCCATATCGGCGAAGGCGCCGAGTTCACGTCGTCGACGATCTCCAGAAAGCGGCTCCGTCCCGGGAAAATCGCGCTAATTCGGCAAAACGACGGCTCACTTCACCTGTGGACGCTGAAACGCGACCATCGCGGCGATTGGGTATTGCGCGGTGAAAGCCTGGTGCAGGGCCATTCACCCAAAACCATGCCCTGATGGGCAAAATACCGCCAAACACTGGACGGTTTGCCCACCGCCCCCTCAAACGAAAAAAACCCAGCCGTTTGGCTGGGTTTTTTTGTAAGGGTTGTTCGGATAGCTTTAAGCTTTTTTGCGGCTGTACTTGCGACGAAAACGTTCCACCCGGCCTTCGGTGTCGACCAATTTCTGGTTGCCGGTCCAGTAGGGGTGGCTGTCGGAGGTGATCTCCAAACGGACTTCGTAATGCTTCACGCCGTCAATGTCGCGCTCGATGTCGGACTTCATGGTGGAGGCGGTAACGAACTCGGCCCCCGTGCTGGAATCCACGAAAACGACGGGATGGTATTCGGGTTGAATATCTTGCTTCATCAAAAATCCCCAATTCTTTCCATTAGGTTGATACTCGCGTTTGGATGTGACAGGCAGCGAAACAACGAGTCTACCTGGACGCGAACCGAAAGATTCTCACATAGTTCTCGCGCGCTGTCACTAAAAAAGTCGAAAAATTTCGATGTCCCAATTCCAACCCATCAAGCATCCAACCGCAATACAACGTGGGACATGTAAAAGTAGTAGACCGGCGCGGTCAGGAACACCGAGTCGATGCGATCCAAAATGCCGCCGTGTCCCGGGAACAGGGTGCCGCTGTCCTTGATGGCCGAGCCGCGCTTCCAGGAAGACTCGATCAGGTCGCCAAAAAAGCCCAATCCGCCGATGATGAGCGTCAGGAACAGGATATGACCGAAGGAGAGCTGGGGCAGGAACATGTATTTGGCCAGAAGTCCCGCGCAGAAGTTACCGAGCAGATTGGCGACAGTGCCTTCGTAGGTCTTGCCAGGCGACACTACCGGGGCCACCTTGTTCTTGCCGAAAAGCGACCCGCCCAAATAGGCGAAGGAGTCGCCGAACCAAACCATCATGATGAAAAACACGATCAACTGGCGACCAATGGTGCCGTCGTTGTTATCCTGGGCGGCAAAGACATAGGCCAGCGACACGAGCGCCAGTCCCAAATAGGTGCAAGCGGTCAGACATATGCCGACTTCGGGCAGGGTCTTCTTCATGTCGGAAGGTGGAATCAGCGAGGTCAGGGTGGCCATGGCAACGACCGCGAAAGGCAGCCAGTCAAGCCGGAAAAAGGAGAAATACAGGCTGGCCACACCAAAAAAAAAGGTGAAAAAGACGGGCAGCTTGTATAGCCGATAACCAAAGCCCTCGGCGATTTTTTCGAATTCCTGGACGCCGAGAATGCCGAGTCCAATCAAGGTGACGTGAAAGAAGACCTTGGGGAGATAGATGACCAGAGCGACCAGTACCAGGATCGCAACCCCGGCAGTAGCGGCGCGCTGACCGAGCTTTTTTGGGTCAAGCGCCATTCAGATGCCTCCAAAGCGCCGATGCCGCGCCTGGTAATCGAGAACCGCACGGTACAGATCGCCGCGTCGAAAGTCGGGCCACAAGGTCGGTGTCACCCATATTTCGGAATAGGCGATCTGCCAGAGCAGGAAATTGCTGATGCGCATTTCGCCACTGGTGCGAATGACGAGGTCGGGATCCGGCTGGCCCGCAGTCGACAAAAACGGCTTGAACGACTGCTCGGTCAGGCTTTCGGGATCGACCCCGGCCGCCATCGCGGTCTTGAAGCCGTGCAGGATGTCCATCCGCCCCGAATAGTTGATGGCGATGTTGAAGCACATCCCGGTATTTTTGGAACAACCGTCGAACACCGTCTTCAAATCTTTCTGGATCCCCGGTGACAGCTCGTGAATCGCACCGATGACCTTGACCCGCAAACTGTGTTTGCGCACAGCCTTGAGTTCCAAGCGCAGGAACTGGCGCAGCAACGCCATCAAGGTACCGGTCTCTTGCGGCGGGCGTTTCCAGTTTTCGGTGGAAAACGCGTAGAGGGTCAGATGCTCGATCCCGAGATCGACACAGCCTTCAACCGTTTGGCGTACGGCGGGAATCGCCGATTTATGTCCCTTGATACGCGAGAAATCGCGCTTTTTGGCCCATCGACCATTGCCGTCCATGATGATCGCGATGTGCTTGGGTAGATTCTGCTTGTCGATTTGGCTGTAGAGACTGGCCTCTTCGTCAGTTAACGCGAGCCTCGATTCGGCGGTTGGGGTTTGGGACAAAACATAATACCTTGGGGTGAGTTGAGAGAAGCGAACGACGCGAGCCGAGCGACTTCAGGCGGGTAAGGATGTGTATCTGATCCGCGACGGGAGGATTGTACCTCGAAAAATCCCGGAAACGCGATTCTTTTGGCACACTTTCGCGCCGTCTCGAGCCGCACGAAACCCACCAAACGGTCGGGTAACGGGGTCGCGGGTCGAAACCGACGCACCGTTGCGTCACACGCGGCACGCCCCAGCCGGACAACAGAGAATTTCTTCTGTATTTTCAGGGACTCGGCTAAAATGCGGATCGACCTCAACCTAGCGTACTCGGCCCGCGAATGCAACCCAAAAGGGAGAGGCGGAGACGGCCGCCTTCCAGGCACCGTCGGGATCGGGAAACAGGGTGTCCCAAAGTCGCGGCTCGACCTTGGGGCTTCGGGTCTCCAACTTGCGGAGCCTGGCACACTTCGATCGGTTCAGCCCGCGGACCTGCCCAGCTTGGTTTCGAGAAAGAAACACCATACCTGGTTTCTCGCGAAGGGCCATGGGTGGTTCTTCCGAAAAATGAAGCAGGAACCCATGAATGTCGGAAACCAGGAAAGAACCAGCATTTGGTGACACACAGTGGTCTTGCTTTTCCTGGCTTCGGTTTTTCCTGGTTTCCGGATATTGATTTGACGACGGCAAAACCTATCTCGGGTTGAATGCACCACTTTGTTTCTGGAGAGCCACGAACCAGGGGCCACACCCGCTTGATTTCGAATGAGAAACGACCAGAAGCGAGCCGGCACGGGGAGCCCGTATGCGCAAAAGGGACGTAAAGCCTGTAGGTTGAGCACTTTGAGGCTGTGTAAAAACGTCGTAAATGATCATAATCCGGCTTGACTGCATTATGTAAGCCCTTTAAAACCAACCCATTCAACCTGAAAACTTTAAACACGAGCCGCGTTTTGACGCGGCCTCAGCTTGCTCAACCAATCGAAGCAATCGGGCAAAGTTCGAAATCCATCACTGAGAGATTTAGAAGCCCAACTATTCTGCTTCGCTCTTCTACCACTCGATCTTGCAAAGCATGGGCTGCTTCGAAGTGTCGAGCCAGCGGCCCAACCGGGCGCCCCAAACTACAGCCGCGCCGATCCTCACAGCCTGCGAGAACTCCTCGGCGGAATCGCTTCGACAAGTTCATCCGGCGGATGAATCTACCGGGCACGACGAATCTCTCGGCATGCGGGCACTCCTAGCCGGGCTTTCTCGAGAGAAGCCGCGGAGAGCACGCGGGGTCAGGACGGCGCGTTGAGGTTCATGATGATCTCGCGGAAGATCTGAAGTGCACTCTCGTCGGGATTGACTGTGGTCATGATCTGGGAATGATTCAACAACACGCGGTGGGCGCACACGAAAGGCGTCAGCTCGCGCACATCGTCGGGAATCACGAAATCGCGTCCCCGCACCAAGGCCAGCGCCTGACAGGCTCGATACAGCGCCATCCCGCCGCGCGGCGACACCCCGACCAACACGCCGGCGTGCTCCCGCGAAGCCTTGACCACCCGGTAGATGAAATCCAGCACTTCGTCGGACACGTGCACCTCGCGCGACATCGCCTGAAGCGACTGCAGGTCCGCCAGCGAAAGCCGGGCGCGTGCCCCCATCGTCACTCGGTAATCGCCCTTGAGTACGCGCTTCTCGTAGGCCGGCGCGGGATAACCCAGGTGGATTTTCATGAGAAAGCGGTCCAACTGCGACTCGGGCAGCGAAAAGGTCCCGTGATTGTCCTTGCTGTTCTGGGTAGCCACGACAAAGAAGGGCTGCGGCAACTGGTGGGTTTCGCCGTCATGGCTGATCTGGGCGTCGTGCATGGCTTCCAGGAGGGCGCTCTGGGTCTTGGGATTGGCGCGGTTGATTTCGTCGGCCAGGAGCACGTTGGTGAAAATGGGGCCCTTCTTGAACTCGAACTCGGACCTGGCCTGATGGAACACCGTCACACCGATCAGGTCCGAAGGCAGGAGGTCACTGGTGAACTGGACCCGTTTGAACGAGGCCTTGACACCACCGGCCAGACTCTTGGCCAAGGTGGTCTTGCCCACACCCGGCACATCTTCGATCAACAAATGCCCCTCGGCCAGCAAACAGGTGACCGCGTATTCCAGCTTGCGTCGTTTCCCGAGGAGTAGGGTCTCCAGTTCATCGAGCAACGTCCTGATTTGGGACGTTTCGGGGGTCGTGGACGTCTGAGGTTGAGACATGCGCGCTCCTTCATTAGCGTTCGAAAAGTGTCGGAAAGGGAAAAGGTGGGAATCGAAAACATCGAAAAGCGACCCGAGACCACGCGGATGCTTGCAGGCGAACCATCTGTTCCGGCAATCCCATCCAAGAAAACGCATCGGCGATCCGACTCATTTCTCCAATCCTGTCTCGAGACTGCGTCATGACCGTTCCCGGAGGGCCGCTTTCGGAGGGCCGCTTTCGGAAGGCCGTTATCGAACGCCAGCGTTGGTACGTGATGAACCGTCCGGGTTCGAGGAACGGATCCGCTGTCGCCATCTCGCGGGCTCAGCGAAGAATCCTACCGTTGATCACGATTTTGGTTAACGGCTTTCCCATGAAGTAAGGTTTCAATGCGCGCACCGCCGTTTGATAGACTTGGCGCGCCCATTCCTGATCGGCGGCCTCGGGATCGAACCGCTTTCCGTTCAAGGCCGAGCCCACCACGCGCAGCAAGAAGCCGGTTTCGGGTTCCACCATGCCGTGGCTCTCCACCTCGAACTGGCCTTCGCCGGTGTCGGTCACCACACCGTTGATCAGCAACAAACCACTGTACATCAAGTCTTTACGGTCCTTGATCACCGTGGAAGGAAGCGGCCATTCCTGATTGCCGTCGATCGCCAACAGGCTGCGCGTGTGGTCTCCCAGAACGCACGCGCCATCGTTTCGCAACTGGATCTCGTTGCCGTCTTCCAGCAACAGGACCTCGCCGTCGTGCAACACTTCCCGAAGCCAGCGATGATGCTCGAGAAGCTGGTGGAATTCCCCGTGAATGGGTGCCGCGAACTTGGGGCGCACCAGGCTCAGCATGTAGGCCAAATCCTCGCGGTAGGCGTGACCCGAAGTGTGCACGGCGCGGGAGCGCGGAGTCCAGACCTGAACGCCGATGCGCTCCAGGCCCGACACGAGCAGGGCCAGGGCGCGTTCGTTGCCGGGAATCGCTTTCGAAGAAAAAATGACGGTATCGCCCGCGCTGAGTTCGACCCCTTGGAATCCGGTTTTCAAAATCCGAACGAGGGCGCTGCGTTGTTCGGCCTGGGAACCGGTCACCACGTAGATGATCTCGTCGGGCGCCAATTTCTCGGCGGAGTCGACGGAAACGAACACCGAATCGCCGTCGACGGGCATGTACTCCAAGGACGTACAGAGCTGGAAATGTTTGTGAAAACTCTTGCCGAGAAACGCGATTTTGCGGCCCAACCTGCCGGCGATCTCGCGCAACCGGCGAATGCGGGGCATGTGCGACGAAAAGGTGGTCAGAAAGACGCGGCCGGGCGCTTGGGCGATCAGTTCGGTCAAATGGGGCACGAGTTCGGCTTCACCCGGACAGAAGCCGAGTTTGGTGGCGTTGGTGGAGTCCATCAACAGCAGATCCACACCTTCGTCGCCCAGCTCCTGAAGGCGCTTCGATTGAAAGGGGTAGCCGTCCTGCGGCAAGGGGTCGACCTTGAAGTCCCCGGAATGGACCAGGCTCCCCTGAGGGGTGCGAATGTGCAGTGCGCAGGCCTGGACGATGCTGTGCGTCACGCCGATGAACTCGACGCTGAGATCGCCGTGATGGATCGGCCGGTTGAGCGCCACTTCTTCGATACACCGGTCGTCGGCCGCTTTGGGTAGCGAGGCGCGAATCAACCCCGCGGTATAGGGCATGGTGTACAACGGGATGGCAGGTGCGTCGTCGGCGGCGCGTTTGGCGAGCAACGGCAACAGAAAGGACAAGCCGCCAATGTGGTCCTCGTGTCCGTGGGTGATGAAAACCGCGCCGAGGTTCGGGAAGGTCTCCAACAACAGTTCCGGATCAATAATGTAGTAGTCGACACCGGGCTGGCGGCGATCCGGCGGAAACATGAGTCCGAAATCGACCAGGATCGTGGTGGTGGCGGTTTGGATGATCGTCGCGTTGGCACCGAACTCCCCCACACCACCCAACGGGATGATGCGGGTCGCCTCAGTCTCGAGATTCGCGCTCATGGTATTCCTTAGTGCGGCACAACCAGGCAGCGTAATCCTCTGGCGTGAGGTTCTCCGGTCTGACCTTGGTATCGAAGCCTAGATTCTGGAAAGATTCTAGCAAAGAGCCGCGGTCCATCCAATCGACACCGGCGTTTTTTAGATCGCCGCCGTGCTTTTTCAGGACGCCCGTCACCATTTTGCGTCTTCTGCCGAAAAGGGTGCGCAACAAACAGGTCAGGGGGCCGATGTCGCCCACCGTCAGCAGGGGCCGTTCGAGCCGGTGCATGCGAATGACCTGGCTCTGGACCTTGGGTGGCGGCTGAAAAGAACCGGGCGCCACGTTGAAGTGCATGTCGATGCGATAGAAGAGGCGCACCAGTACGGAGATGATGCCGTATTCACCCGTTCCCGGCTGGGCCCGAATGCGCTCGGCCACCTCTTTTTGGTACATCATGACCATCAACGGGATCTGCTGTCGGTAAGGGAGCAGGCGGGCCGTGATAGGCACGCTGACGTTGTACGGAAGGTTCGAAAAGACCTTGACCTGCGGCCGGTCGGCAAAAAAGGCGTCGAGATCGACGTCCATGAAGTCGGCTTCGATCAGTTCGAGCGGCGGATCGAAGTCCAGGCCGCGCAGGTAGGCCACCATCTCGCGATCGTACTCGATGGCGGTGAGCGGAAAACCCCGCGCGTGGAAGGGAATGGTCAGGGTGCCCGGGCCAGGACCGATCTCCAAAAACGCCTCGCCCGCTTCGGCTTCGAGTGCGTCCAGAATGCGGTCGACGATGTGGCGATCCTTGAGAAAGTGCTGGCCGAAACGCTTTTTGGCGCGGGGGGCGGTGCGGTCGGGGTCGGTCATGGGGCTCCTTCGAGGATGGCGGTCGCGGCCTGGCGCGTCGGGGACGGAGGCGGCGTGGGCGCACCGTAACGAGGCCGGGTGGGCACGCTCAATTCTAACCGCCACCTCCGCGGTTACGACGATTTTTTGAAACGACTCGCCGGTCCCCGCTCCGAGCGAATGCCGAGCCGTAGGAGGTCGCCGTTCTTACATCTCCAGCCAAGCCACTACGAATATGGGCTTTACGTTTGACTGTCCCCCGCCAAAGCCCGCGCCAACCCACCGCTCCCCGCCTCTCCCGCGTCCGCAAACGGGCGACACCGCCGAAGAGGGCCATCATGGCTGCTCGCGAGCGATGGGGAAACCCCGTCGAGATGCTCGTCGGGCCGGTGCTCTCCGCGGCTGCAACCCGGTCCGGGCGACCGTCGAATGCGGTTCTCCATCCATTGGCGCCCAAGCACTTTACCCCCCGTCGCCGCCCGGAACGACGCAATTTCCCTTTTCTCCCCTTTTCACCATTCCATTCACAAAAAGACATGTTAGACTTGGGGCGTTTTGGACGGACAAATGACAACAGTAAACAATGAGTATTAGAGCCTGAATATTGGATTCATATCGAACCGTTACCCCCCGATTGCACCCTTCGCCGGATGCGACCCGGAGAACCAGGCCCTAGTCCCGAGGCGCCCCGGTCGCGGCCATCCACGCGGCCCGGAATGCCTTCGTATGAAGCTGTTTCAATCGTTGTGTCAAGCATTGTTCCGGAGGGCAATTTTGAAAGTACACGAATTTCAAGCAAAGCAAGTCTTGGCCCGTTTCGGTGTCCCCGTGCCGAAAAGCGGCGTGACCGATTCGGTCGACGAGGCGGTCGAGATCGCCAAAGGTCTGGACGGTTCTGTTTCAGTCGTGAAAGCTCAGATCCACGCCGGCGGCCGTGGCAAAGGCGGCGGCGTCAAGTTGGCCCGCTCGCTCGACGAGGTGCGTCAACACGCACAAGCCATCCTCGGCATGACGCTGGTGACGCACCAGACCGGACCTGAAGGCAAGCTGGTCAACCGCATTCTGATCGAAGAGGGACAGAACATCGATCAGGAGTTGTACTTCGGGATCGTGGTCGACCGCGCCACATCGAGCCCGATCGTGATGGCCTCGCGCGAAGGCGGCATGGAAATCGAAGAAGTCGCCGCGGAAAACCCCGACGCCATCTTGAAGGAACAGGTTGACCTGGCCGTCGGCCTCACGGCCTTCCAAGCACGCCGGTTGGCCTTCGGCCTCGGCCTCGAAGGCAAGACCGTCAACCGCGCGGTCAAGCTGATGCTGGCCTGCTACCGCGCCTTCGAAGAGACCGATGCGGCCATGCTGGAAATCAACCCGCTGATGGTCAGCAAGGAAGGCGACGTTTTGGCGCTGGACGCCAAAATGGACTTTGACGACAATGCGCTCTTCCGCCACAGAGACATCGCCGAAATGCGCGACCTGACCGAGGAAGACGAGAAAGAAATCGAAGCCAGCAAGTTCGACCTGAACTACATCACCCTGTCCGGCACCGTCGGCTGCATGGTGAACGGCGCCGGTCTGGCGATGGCCACCATGGACATCATCAAGCACGCGGGCGCGGAACCGGCCAACTTCCTCGACGTCGGTGGCGGCGCGACCCAGGAGCGGGTCGAAGCGGCGTTCAAGTTGATCCTTTCCGACGAGAACGTCAAAGCGGTACTGATCAACATTTTCGGCGGTATCGTACGTTGCGACATGATCGCGCGCGGTGTGATCGAAGCCGCCAAGAACCTGCACCTGCAGGTTCCGGTAGTGGTACGCCTGGAAGGCACGAACGCGGACGAGGGTCTGAACCTGCTCGAGGAATCCGGATTGGGCCTGATTCCGGCCAAAGGATTGGCAGCCGCGGCCAAAAAAGTAGCAGAAGTGGTAAAGGGGGCTTGATCCATGAGTATTCTGGTCAATAAGGATTCCAAAATTGTCGTGCAGGGCATCACAGGAAGCCAAGGCACCTTCCACGCGCAGCAGTGTCTGGCCTACGGTACCCAGGTCGTCGCCGGCGTCACCCCCGGAAAGGGCGGTCAAACGGCGGTCGACGGACAGGTTCCGGTCTTCAACACGGTCTCACAAGCGGTCGCCAAAACCGGAGCCAACGTATCATTGATCTTCGTGCCGCCGCCCTTCGCGGCCGACGCCATCATGGAAGCGGCCGGATCCGGCGTGGAACTGGTCATCTGCATCACCGAGGGCATCCCCACCCTGGACATGGTTCGCGCCTACAACTACGTCAACGCGAAGGGTGTCCGTTTGATCGGCCCCAACTGCCCCGGCGTGATCACGCCCGGCGAATGTAAGATCGGCATCATGCCGGGTCACATCCACAAGCCCGGCAGGGTCGGTGTCGTCTCCCGCTCCGGCACCCTGACCTACGAAGCGGTCGGTCAGCTCACCGCGCTGGGTATCGGTCAGTCCACCTGCGTCGGTATCGGCGGCGATCCGGTCATCGGTTCGCAATTCGTCGACATCCTGAAGCTGTTCAACGACGACCCCGACACCGATGGCGTGATCATGATCGGTGAAATCGGCGGAACCGCCGAAGATACCGCGGCCCTGTGGGTCAAGGAAAACATGGAGAAGCCGGTAGTCGGTTTCATCGCGGGTCAAACCGCCCCCGAAGGCAAGCGCATGGGCCATGCGGGCGCCATCATCGCCGGCGGTCAGGGCACCGCGGCGGAGAAAATGAAGATCATGGATGAGTGCGGTATCCATGTCGTCGCGAGTCCCGCGGACATGGGCGCCAAAATGAAGGAAGCCTTGGGCCTCTAAGCGCACTCGACGCCGGTTGGTTTCATCGCTTCGGCGAGGGAAGCGACCGGCGACGCCAAACCGGCAGGCGATCCGCGACGTACATGCGGCGACCTGCCGACCGGGCACCGTTCCCGGACTCTTTACTTTTCATATTTCAGGAGAACGACTCATGAGTCTGCAACGTACCTTTGCCGTGATCAAACCCGACGCGGTCGCCGCCGGAAACACCGGCAACATTCTCGCCGAAATCGAAGCCGCGGGCTTCTCCATCGCGGCCATGAAAAAGATGCACCTCACCAAGTCCCAAGCTGAGGGCTTCTACTACGTGCACAAGGAGCGCCCCTTTTTCGGCGATCTGGTGAACTTCATGACCGAAGGCCCGATCGTGGCCCTGATTCTCGAGAAAGAGAATGCCATCGCCGAGTGGCGCAAACTGATGGGTGCGACCAACCCCGAGCAGGCCGAGGAAGGCACGCTGCGCAAGAAGTACGGCGCCAACATCGAGCGCAACGCGACCCACGGTTCCGATGCGGAAGAAACCGCGGCATTCGAAACCCGCTACTTCTTCAACGCGATGGAAACCGTATAAGCGTCAGCCATACCGCGTCACACGAAAAAGCCCGGGCGCCATGCCCGGGCTTTTTTGTTTTGAAGGTCCCCCCGGAGTTCCCACATCTTCGAGAGAGCCGTCGTCGCAGTAGGTTGGCCGGCTCGGCCGACTTTTCGTAGTCCCGCCTCTCGAAGTTCCTCCTATTCCGAGAGGGCCGTCGTCGCAGTGGGCGCCGGCCCCACCCAGAACGTTACGCCCGACGGGATTCTTGAAAATGACCGCTTCGCTCTCATGCCAAGGAATCGTCCATGGCTTGGTCACCTCGAAGCGTTCAGCGGGCCGCTGAACCTACCGGGCCTTACCGACCCACTTCGGCAACCGGGAACCCTCCGGATGCGTCGCTCCGAGATAAAAAAAGCCCGGGCGTTTCGGCCCGGGCTTTTTTTGGTTACCTTGTGGCTGTGCGCGGCGCGCTTACCAGATGACCACCCGCGTTTCGGCGGTGCGGTGCATGGGATCGCCCTTCTGGCAGCCGAACGCCTTGGAGAAGGTCTCCATGTTGGTCAGGGGACCGTTGGCGCGATACTGCCCCGGCGAGTGCGGATCCGTCTTCAGGCGCAACTTGAGCGTTTCGTCGCGGTACTTGCCGCGCCAGGCCTGAGCCCAAGACAGGAAGAATCGCTGCTCCGGCGTGAAGCCCTCGACCTTGACCTTGGGCTGGGATGCCAAGGCACCCTGCAAGGCCTCGAAGGAAATGATCAAACCGCCCAGATCGGCGATGTTCTCACCCAGGGTCAACTGGCCGTTGACATGGGCCCCTTCGATCGGCTCGTACTGGTTGTACTGTTCGACGAGTTTGGCGGTGCGCGCCTCGAAGCGTTGGCGATCGTCGGCCGTCCACCAGTTCTTGAAGTTGCCCTCGGCGTCGAACTGGCTGCCGCTGTCGTCGAATCCGTGCATCAACTCGTGGCCGATGACCGCGCCGATGGCGCCGTAGTTATCCGCGTCGTGGGCCTCCATGTCGAAGAAGGGCGGCTGTAGGATGCCCGCCGGGAACACGATTTCGTTCTGGAGCGGATTGTAGTAGGCGTTGACTACCTGGGGCAGCATCTCCCATTCGTTGTTGTCGGTCGGCTTGTTGATCTTGCCCAGATCGTACTTGCGATTGTGGGCGATGCCGGCCAGTGCGTTGGCCAAGAAAGAATCGCGACGAATCTTCATGTCGCTCTGGTCGCGCCAGCGGTCGGGATAGCCGATTTTCGGCTTGAAGGATTTCACCTTGACCAGGGCCAGCTTGCGGGTCTCTTCGCTCATCCAGTCGAGGCGGTCGAGGCGCTTGTGCAGGGAACCGCGCAGATTCTCGATCATGGTCATCATGCGGGCTTTGGCTTCGGGCGGGAAGGCACGTGCCACGAACAACTGGCCCACCGACTCACCCAGAGCGGCGTTGGTCGCCTCGATGACCTGTTTGTACCGCGGCTTTTGCGCCTGCACACCGCGCAGGGTTTTCTTGAAGAAGTCGAAATTGGCCTGACGCGTGTCGTCGTCGAGGAAATCGGCGGCACCATTGACGCTGTGCCACTTGAGGTAGGTTTTCCAATCGTTCAACGGACGTTCGGCCAACATCTTGTCCATGGCCGCGAAAAACTTGGGATGGGCCAGACTGAAGCCCTGGGTTTCGGCCAGGCCGAGCGTCTTGAAATAGGCGGTCCAACTGAAATTAGGGGTGGCGGCATCGGCCTCGGCCAGCGTCTTGTAGTTGTACCAGGTGGCGGGATTGCGCAGCTCCACCGCGGTCAGGGACGCTTCGGCCAGCGTCGTTTCCATGGCCAACACGGTCTTGGCACCGGCTTTGGCGGCAGCCGCATCGTAACCGATTTTTTGCAGCATACGCGCCACGTGGGCCACGTATTTTTCGCGCAACGCCACGGACTCTTCGTCCTTTTTGGTGTAGTAATCGCGCTCCGGTAGGCCCAGTCCGGCCTGAATCGTGTAGGCGATTTGCTTTTTCGAATCGTTGAAGTCCGAGTTCCCGAAGAAGCCAAACACATAATCGCGGCCCAAGGCGTGCGAGTTGGCGATAAAGGCGGTCAAATCCGCTTTGCTTTTCAGAGCGTCCACATCGGCCAAATAGGGTTTGAGCGGCTCGATCCCCAATTTGTTCAGACGTTTCGTATCCATGCCGCTGCTGTAGAAATCACCCACCAACTGTTTGAGCGAGCCGCGGGGATGGTCGCTCTTCTTTGCGGCTTCCTCCAATATATCCTGGAGGATGGCGAGATTGCGGTCCCGCACCAAATTGAACATCCCGTACCGACCCTCTTCGGCGGGGATTTCGGTCTCCTGCAGCCAGGTTCCGTTGGCATACTGGTAGAAGTCTTGACAGGGTTTGCACTCCTTGTCGAAGAGTGCGGGGTCGATCCCTTTCGTTTTGGGAGGCTCGGTCGCCATTAAAGTGTTCCCGGCCAACGCCAGCAACAGGCACAGCAGCCCCAAAACGCGTACTTTTTCTATGATCATGTAACTGTCACTCCAAAAAAAGTCAGAACTCCTCCGAAGAAAAGCTCCTCTCTCTGCCCTTTCCACCATCTTACGGGTTTCGCGGAATAAGGTACAAAAAAAGTGAACTTCGTTCGATGGAAGCGGCCCGGTCGGTGGCTCGATCGGTTTCCGCTGGCAAATTCCCGTGAGGGTCGATCCCATGGGAGCTCGCGAACGAACCACGTCTTGATTTTCCGAGGCTTTCACACTATGGTTGCTATCCGATCCATCAATAAGGATGCAGCACATGGAACCGTCTTCTCCCGACGCGCAAACGAACGAGGCCCTGGATTACCGAACCCGCCACATCACCGTGGTTTTGGAAGATGTCTACCAGCCGCACAATGCCGCATCCATCATTCGGTCCTGCGACAACCACGGCATTCAGGATCTTCACGTGTTGGAGGGGCGCAACGCCTTTTCCTTCGACTCCGAGGCCACTTTCGAGGCGGCGCGGCGCATCAGCCTTCATCGTCACCACGTAGACTCGCCCGACGACGCACGGGCCGCACTTCAAGCGCTCAAGGACGCGGGCTACCGCCTGGTGGCGACCTCGCTCCGTCCTGGCTGTATCAGCCTCGAAGAGCTGCCCCTGGATCACAAGGTGGCGTTGTGTTTCGGCACCGAATTAAAAGGCCTGAGCGAGGTAGTGCACGACATGGCCGATATTTACCTGCGCATCCCCATGTTCGGCATGACCCAGAGTTTGAACGTGTCGGTGAGCGCAGCCATTTGCCTGCACCGATTACGGACCCGATTGCAAGAGACGTCGGTGTCGTGGCAATTGACCTCCGAGGAGCGCGCGGCCCTGACGTCGGCGTGGAGGCCATAGCCCACGTGAACCCAGCACCTTGAAAGAAAAATTCTAAACCACGGAGTTCGCGGAGGGCACGGAGAGAAGGACATGGGTCGCTGAGGGTTTGGCTTGGATTCACATCCCGACTGGTCGTGGAGTTAATTTTTCTCGAGGATCTTTGGAGGGTGGGACTGATCGCACCTTTGCGGAAGAGAATCAGGAATCCAGGAAGGAACGAAGCCAGGATGGGATCCCATCAATTTCAGCCGGAGAAAGATCCTATGCCTGCCTTCCTGTTCTTTCGGGATTCCCGATTATTTTTTCGGGGCGCTTCGCCTTGATCCTTCGACAAAACCCAGCCCACTTCCTCAATCCCGAAAAATGAATGCTATCCTGAGCGGCAGGCTCCTCCGACCACAGCATCATCCCCCCGATCCATAGACATTCCAGATGCTTCTGCCCTGCTTCGCCTCCGCGGCCTCCGTGATCTTTGTGGTAAAAAAAATTCCTGGCAGTCAAACCCCTGCCTACCTTGGCAAGCCCCTCAACCCAACCAGGGATGCCCGAACGTGCCCGTGAAGACCAGGTCCTTCAGCGCCATACGCTGGCGGGGTGCCCGTTCGCGCTCCGCCAAATTCTCCGGCAGGCTTTCCGGTTCGGCCGCGTACCCCACGGCGACACCGGCCACCGGCTCGCAGCCCTCCTGCAGGGCGTAGGTCTGGCGAATTCGGTCCACATCGATGCCGGCCATCTGGTGCAGCGACAGGCCGAGGGCCGTCGCCTGAATGCCGAGCTGGCCCATGGCCAGGCCCACGTCGTGAAAGGCGTGGCGATTTACACGATCGTTTCGCTTGAAACGCGTTTGGGCCAAGCTCACCATCAGCAAGCCGGCATGTTGGGCCCATGTTTGGTTGCCCGGGAGCAAGCAACCCAACATGGCCTCGAAGGCCGCCGCATCGCCGCGTTCGGCGACCATCATACGCCACGGCTGCTCGTTGAAGCTGGAGGGCGCCCAGCGCACCGCTTCGAGCAAGGCACCGACCTGTTCGCGGGACAGGGCTTTGGGTTGGAACGCCCGCGGGCTCCAACGGCGAGCGATCAGGTCCTGAATCGGGAATTGGGTTTCTGCCGGCTTTTCCATAACGTCTCCGTTGTAACGAGATATGTGGATTCCCCGAGTTGGGCGAGAGCCCCCGCACAGGTCGCGACCTACCGACTCGGAAAACCCGTAATATGTTCGAGTCAACCGCTCGGTGGCCATCGGTTCGTCGTGTCGCGTGGAATCACGTTCCCAAACTAGCACAAAATGCTTCGGGACACCCCAACCGGTGCACCAAAAAACCCCAACCGGGCACTCAGGAAAAGAAGGGTCCGTTTCATGAAAAACCCATGGTCCGAAATCCAAGATAACGAAAAGGTTTTTGGTTATTTCATGAAGAAACCTCACAACTCAAAAGTTCCCCCCTGCTATAGTTAATGTCATTCCTACCGAAATTTCCTCCAGTTCTTTACAAAAATCTTACAGGGACCTCGCTCCTGAACGCGTATGCGGTATCAGTTCCTTGGTTTCCCAAGGGTTAGCCGCGTGTGAATACAATGGGAAGCCGATCACGTTCTGTGAGATTTTCGTTGCGAGCCCCTTCCATTGCGTCTAAAATTCGGGCTCTATCGGGTTTTACCCAGATTTACTTAAACCCAGCTCCTTTTCTCTACTAATCATTTTTTCGCAATACATTTCATTCTTTTTGATGCTATCGCTGTTTCACGAGGTAGATGTATGAAACATGGATCTGGACTCCAGTTCTGTTCTATTTTGGTTGACTTCGAAAACTTGTTCTTCTCCCTTAAAAATTACCGTCCTGATTTGAGCCCAGGCGGCGAATTGGTCCACCTCCTGGACAAACTCCGATACAAGATTCAGGAGGAATACGGCTACCTCCCCATCCTCAATCGCACCTATGCCGATTACCAAAAGGACTACGAGATGGCCGACGTCCAGGGCGACCTCCAGTTGGCCGGCTTCGAGCCCCAATTCATTCACTCGAAGCCCTCGAAGAATTCCGCCGACATCCTCCTTTCGATCGACGCGATGGAAATGATCGTCCTGCGCGAGGACATTCGCTGCCTGGTCATCTGTGCCGGGGACAGCGATTACCTGCCGATCATCCGCCGCATCCTGCAATACGGCAAGCAGGTGTTGCTCTGCGCCTTCAGTTTCAACATGTCGGGCGACCTCAAGCGCCAGGTCGGCGAACACAACATCATTCGACTCAACAGCTTACTTCCCAAGAACCGACTGCTCAACACCGGCCTCGGCTACCTCGAGGAAGAAATCGATTTCGGCCCCGAGGAAATGTGGGAATTCGAGATCGACGAAGAAGAAGAAAAGCTCCTTCGCGTCATCGTGCAGGAGCACGCCCGCCACGAACGCGAGGTGTGGGTCGGGCCTTTTTTTCGCGACATCGTGCCCAACGAAGCCGACCTGGGCCACCTGTCCCGCTTCGAGATCCAGAACCTGATCGATCGATTGAAGGGCAAGGGCGTCATTCGCGTCCGCAAGGTTCCTGGCAAACCCCACCCCTACTCGGTGTTCATCATCAATTTCGCCCATCCCAGCGTGCGCGACCTGGTGTGCGTCGCGTAACAGGGACCTGCCGCATGGGCGGATCCCGGATGGCCACTGAAGCCGGCGTTCCTTTTGGGATGGCCGGCTTTCCAATTTTTGGAGGGGAGGTGTTCACGCTTGCCTGGGTCTGGGGCGAGGACTTTTTTTCTACCACCGAGTTCACGGAGGACGCAGAGTCGAGCACACAGGGCCGGGCTTTTCAAACGTGATCGTTACATCCGAAGCAGGTGCCGGAGGAAGACGAGGAACAGAGAAGGATCAGGAAATCTGGGGCAAAGCGACCAACCTAGGTCACAACAACGTGCTGTTTTTCCACACAGTCGCCGCCCAGGTCGGAGGCCGGTGTGCCGGACCACGGATTGCCGATGGTCCGGCACACCGGCCACCGGGTTTCAAGTGGGTACCTAATCGAAGCGAATCGTTTGGGAGTTCCCACATTCGTGAGAGGGGCGCCGTGGCAGTAGGTGCCGGGCCATACCGGCCGGGCCCGCCCAGGGCGCCGGGCCGACATTTTTCGACGAACTCCCTGCACATTCGCCTTTTTATGTTTTTATCTTTATATTCGAATCTTACAAAGTTTTTTACATAAGAGCCACGCACCAGCGGGAATACCCACTCGATTTCGAGAAAGAAACACCCTACCTGATTTCTGGCGAAGGGCCATGGGTCATATATTCAAAAGATTAAGCAGAAATTCATGAAGATAGGAAACCAGGAAAGGATCGGCATTGGTGACATAGTATGGTCTTGCTTTTCCTGGTTTCCATCATTCTTGCCTTCCTGATCAAGATTTGACGACGGCAAGACCCAGCTCAGGTTATAGGTACCATTTGGTTTCAAGAGAGTCACTCTTGCAGAACGCTTCAATGCCTCACGACGAGTCAAGCGATCGATATGGTTTTCGAGTTTGGGCTCATCCGGAAACAGCGGTATTTTTAAAGGGAGCTTCGGAACCGGCAGGTTTTCCATGCAATCTGATAGTAGCAGCCGGATATTAGGTATCAGCTAATCACCTACGATCAAGTACTTTGTCGAGAGTTGACACCCGATAGTTGACACCCGGCCTCATCCAGCCTAACCACCTTAAGGAGTCACAACTATTTCACTATTGGATGCGCACAAGCTTGGATCCCTCGAGAAAGGGAATGGTTCGGAAATGTTTGGCGCCTCAGCCACTCCGCACATCCCTCCGGGATCTTTGTGAACTCCGTGGTAAAAAAGAACTTGGAAAAACCATGACCTCCGCTATGCGGTACCGAAGCCTTCGAGGGCCGCCCTCAGCTCATCCGGCATCGGCACCGACTTCCCCTCGCGATAATCGGCCCAGACCACCGCCGTGGTGCCGTCGGCCAACAAGCCGTCGTCGCCCACCTGGAAAACGGCGGTCTCCAACACGAAGCTCCGGTTGCGGATTTCCAATACGCGGGTACCCACTTCCAAATCGGCGGGATATTTGATCATCCGGCGAAAATTGCACGTGGCACTGGCCAGAACGGGTCCCTGCACGTCGCTCCAAAATCGATTGGCATCGATGTGGTCGAAAAACGCGATCCGCGCCTGTTCGAAATAGGTGAAAAACCGCGCGTTGTTCACGTGTCCCAAGGCATCCATATCGCCCCATCGCACTTGAATGGGTGTAAACAAAGGATAATTTTGCCGCACAAATCCACCTGACTTCCGCCCGTCCAAAGGAGCGAAACACTGAGATATGAATTCACTCGCCACCATCGGCGAGCACCACCTGCCGTCCGCTCCCAAATCACGAAGAACAACCAGGTTAGCGACGTGTCTCGGCGGGACCCCGGACCCATCGCTCGGAAGGCCGCGGCCGAAGAGGCGGCGATGCGTTCCGGTTCGAACCACCGGCAAACCGCCAGGCTCCTCTCGCTTCGGATGATCGGACGAACAGCCACCAGCATAACCCGTCCAACGCACATCGAACAAGATTCGATAGCTCCTGCCGACTCAAAAAGGAAGCCCCGCCTGTATGAAACCTGATGAACACAGACGAGGCTGCCGTGGAGTTTCGGGAGTCGGATACTAAAGAGCTAGGTATGTTCTGGAAACAACACTACTCTTTTCTGACTAAAATAGCAACAACAAAAACTACCGTTCTTTCATAGCTCCTCGTTTTTTCAAACACAGAAACAAAAATCGATCTTGGCGAAAAGAAAAAGGCGCCGTTCCCGCGGGAGACGACGCCTTTCGATTCACGACCTCGTACCGACGTTGCGGCCGAAGTCCCGGTTTGTCAGATCGGGCCGATTCACTCCATGGTGATGCGCAGCGAGAGTCCGGTGTAGGCGAGGTAGGCGTGCTTCATCAGGTAGAAGACCTTGCCGCCGGCGCCATTCACGGTGATGCGCTCGCTGTTGCCCTGGGCATAGGAGTGGTACTGGTAGTCGCTGGGGCTGGGTTGCGAACCTTCCTTGAGGTAGAGATCGCAATCGCCCGAGCCACCGGACGTCTCGATGGTGAGGGTCGCCACGTGGGCGGGCACTTCGATGCGGAAGTAACGCCCGGTGTTGCGGTTGCCCCACAGATCGTCGACGGCGCCGCTCTGGTCGACCGTGTAGACACCATCGGTGTTGACGGCGAACATCAGCCCGTCGAAGGCTTCGTAGGCATTGAGCAGCACGAAGTAGGTGCGACCTTGACGGCCGTTGATGTCGATGACCTCGCGGTTCCCGGGATTCCAGGAGCGATAGCCGTAGTCCGAAGTCGTCGGCAGTTCGCCTTCCTTGACGTACAGATCGCAGTCACCCGTACCGCCCAGCACCGCAAAGCGCACGAAGTTGTGGTTCGCGGGAACGGTGACCTTCAGGAAGAGCTGGCCGCCCTTGACCTCGGTCAATCCGAACAAGGTGGTGTCGGCATCGAGCTCGGGCACGCCCTGGTCTTCGATGACACGAATGGAGGCGGTGCTCTGAGCCGAGCCGCCCTGCGGATCGCTGACGGTCACCCGGACCTGATAGGTACCGGCCGCGGTGTAGGTGTGGGTGGCGGTGGCACCCTCGGTGGTCTGGCCGTCGCCCAGTTCCCAGGTCACGGTCAGGGTGTCGCCATCCGGATCCGAAGCGGTCACGGCCAGGGTCACGGCCTGTTCCACCTTGGCTTCGGCAGGCACGTTCAGGCGCTCGATGACCGGATCGCGGTTGGGGGCGGGATCGATCAGGATGCTCGCCCGTTCGTCGACACGACCACCCTTGCCGTCGGTCACGGTGATGGTCATGTCGTAGGTCCCGGCGTTGGCGTAGGTGTGATCGACGGACGCCCCTTCGGCGGTGTTCCCGTCGCCGAGATCCCAGGCGATCGTCAGGTCGTCGCCGTCGGGATCGCTGGCGTTGACGGTCAGGGTCACGGCTTCGCCGGCCACGCCACGACGCGGCACGACCACACTGTTGACGATCGGGTCGCGGTTGCTGTCGACCGAGACGACGATGGTCCCCTGGCGCGTCGCGCGCCCGCCGCGACCGTCTTCCACGGCCAACGACACCGAATAGGAGCCTTCACTGTCGAAAGTGTGCGCCACTTCCGAACCGTTGAGCGTGCTACCGTCGATGGTCCAGGTGAAGCTCAGGCGATCGTTGTCGGGATCGCTGGCCAGCGCGCTGAAGCGAACCGACTCGCCCACCTTGGCGCCGGCGGGCACGGTGAAGGTGTTGATCACCGGCATCTGGTTCTCCGAACGGACACCTTCCACCTTGAGCGTGATGTCGTTGAAGGCTTCATAGGCGTACAAGCCGATGAAGTAGACCTTGCCGGCGGAATCGTCGATGGTGATGCTCTCGCTGCCGGTAGCACCGCCACTGACGAAGTCGTAGTCGTCCTTGGTGGGTTTGGCGTCCCGTTTCACGTAGAGATCCAAGTCGCCCTCGCCTTTTTCGGTGAGGATGGTGATCTGGCTGTAGTCGTTGGTGTTCAGGCGGTAGTAGAGATACTCACCTTGCTTGGCGGTATTGTTGAACCGCGTCTGACCCGGCCAGATGTTCTGGAAGAAGGCGGCTTCCGTGCGCAGGGTGAAGCCGTCGCTGCCCTGCGGGCTGTGAAGCAGCAGGTAGTAGGTGTTCCCCGTCGCGTCGTCGAGTCTGATCGATTCGCCGTTGTCGGGACCCGCCGAACGGAAGTCGTAGTCCGAAGTCGTCGGGATCGCATCGGTTTTGATGTAGAGATCCACATCGCCGCTGCCACCCTCGGTGAAGATCGACAGGTGATCGAGATCGGGATTGGGGTTGAACTTGTAGAGCTTGGTTTCACCGGCCGCGAGAGACAGGCCTTCGCGGCTGTCGTTGGGCCAGATCGGTTCCGATCCGTCCGGTTCCAGAACCGTGACCTCCACGGATCGGTGGGCCATGCCTTCGGGACGGCCATCGTTGATGTTGACCGAGGCGTGCTGTCGGCCGGAGGCGCCGAACATGAACTTGACGGTCGTACCGGGAATGCTGCGGCCGATGCCGAAGCCGAAACGCCAGAACGCTTCGATCTCGTCGCCGTCGGGATCGTTGACTTCGACGGTGAAGGTGACTTCCTCTCCCCGCTTCGGGACCCGGGGCTCCCAGGTCACGTCGAGGATTTCGGGAATGCGGTTCGGCTGCCCGGAGGCCTGCACGACGAATTTGCGCTCGACCATGGCACCCACGCTGTTGGACACCTGGAGGGTGATCTCGTGGCTGCCGGCCTCGCTCACGTAGTGACGGCTGTTGGCATCGGTCGTTCGGTAGTTGCCGGGGAAGATCCACAGATAGCTCAACGACAGGCCGTTGGGATCGACCGCGGTGGCCGAGACATCGAAGTAACGATCCACACCCACGTTTTGGGGGACATCGACGCTGGTGATCTCCGGCAGGTAGCTGGAGTTGTCGTCGACGATTTCCACATCGTCCAGAGCCACGCGGTTGCCGCCACTGATGCGCGCACTACCGCGGAAGCGGAGACGAATGGATTTATCCTTGAACTGGGTCAGCGGCACCAGGTGCAGGTTCCAGGCGGCGTCGTACCGGCCGGTCGCGGGCGGCACCACATCGGTGTGCCACTGTCCGTCGGCCCAGACATCGACCTCGATCTTGGAGGTCACCGCGCCCTTGAGGTAGTACCAGAACTTGAGGCGCGGGTGGTCCATGCCGGAGAGGTCGAGGCAGGGCGACACCAGTTCGGCGTGCGTACCGCCGGAAATCGGTGCGTTGGGCAGGTACAGGTAGGTTCCGTCGCCGCCGTGATCGGTCGCGGGACCGGTGTCGTTGCCGTTCATGTCGAGCACGCCAGCGGTCGCCGACTGCCAGTCGGCCTTGTCTTGGCCCATGTTGATCCAACCGTCCACCAGGGAGCCGAGGGTTCCTTCGGGCAAGGCGTTGAAATCGTTGCGCCACGGGAACGAATCCACGCGACCGTTGACGACCACGTAGCCGGTTTCGGTCACACTGTCGTTGCCGTATTGGTTGGTGACGGTCAGGGTCACGTCGTACACGCCGGGTTGGGTGTAGGTGACTTGGGGATTGGCGTCATTGGACGTCGCCGGAGAACCGCCAGGGAAGCGCCAGTCGCGACGGGTGGGCTGACCGGTGGAACGGTCGTTGAACTGGAAACTACGTCCTTCGCACAGGAATTCGTTGGTCTCTTCGAACAGGACGATCGGCGCTTCGAACGCGGCGCTGTAGAGATCGGATTCCCACATGCCGCGCGAGAAGCTGGCGGCGCGCAGTTTCTTGGTGGGGTACTGGATTTCGAGTTCGTTGACGATGACCGGCGGCAGGCCCTGGTTGTAGGCGAGCCACTGGCTCATGCCCGGCTCGCGGTAGTAGACACCGAGATCGGTACCGACGTAGATGCGGTCGGGGCCGCCCACGTCCTGAACCAGGCAGTTGACCTTCACCTTGGGCAGGCCTTCGGAGAAGTTGACCCAGTTGGCACCGCCGTCGACGGAGTAGAGGACCCGCTTGTCGGCATTCTTGTCGCTGGGTTTTACCGCGATCCAGAGTTTGTCGCGGGTCAGGGCATCGGCCATCAGGTTCTGGACCGCGAAGCGCAGGCTCCCCTCCTCGGGAACCGTGACCTCCTGCCAGGTGGTGCCGCCATCGGTGGTCTTGTGGAACCGATCGGCATTCACCATGCCGGCGTAGATGAGCTTGTTGTCGCGGGGAGAAACGCTGATGTATCCCAGGTTCCCGGTGCTGAAGTCACTGATCTTGGTCCAGTTGTCGCCGCGATCGGTGGACTTGTAGACGCCGTTGTAGCCGGAGTACATGGTGCCGGGCTGGCTGGCGTCGAGCACGAAGGGCGTGACCCAGCCGCCTTTGAGCGAGCTGCCGCTTTCCGAGCGCGGCGTGATGCCACGGGACATGCCGGTGGCCAGATCGCGACGGTACAGGACGCCGTTCTGTTGGCTGTAGTAGACGGTGGTGTCGATGGCCGGGTCGACGGCGCACTCCATGCCGTCGCCACCGGCGAGGAATTGCCAGGTGCCGTGGTCGATGATGCTGGTGCCGTTGTCTTGCGAGCCGCCCAGGATGTGACCCGGACGCACCTGGCTGATACCCAGCCGGTAGAACTGCATGATGTTCAGGGTGTCGTTCAGGTGCTGGAAGTCTTCACCGGCGGCGGTGCCGCGGTAGATACCGCCGTCGCAGCCCACGTAGAGGACGCCGTGGTGGTAGCCCAGGTAGTGGACATCGGCGTGGATGTAGTTGGAAGAACCGGAGTAGCCGGCCTGGTATTTCCAGGTGGCGCCGCCGTCTTCGGTTTTCCAGAGGTTGATGCCGCCCACGAAAACCGTATTCGGATCGGTGGGAGAGACCGTGATCGCCATGTCGTACCAGGCCTGTCCGTTGGTGTCGGTTCCACTGGACCAGCGTCCCAGGACGTTGGGTTTGTCGGCGACCAGTTCGAAACTGTCGCCACCGTCGTTGGAGCGGTAGAAACCCTTGAAGTTCGCGCCGTCACTGGCGAGCACGTAGACCAGGTTGGGATCCGCCGGGGTCACCGCCAGGTGGGAGCGGTTGGCCTGCAGGTCGGCGGTTTGGGACCAGCTCGCGCCACCGTCGGTGGAGCGCATGATCAGGGCGTTGGTGGTCACCCCGTAGATCGTGTCGGGGCTGCCCGGCTTGAGGGCGATATCGCGCAGGGCGCTGTAATCGCGTCCCACCGTGTAGACCCGCTGCCAGTCGAGTCCGCCGTCGGTGGTCTTGTACACGCCCAGGTTGGACGTGAAGTACATGATGTCGGGGTTTGCGGGGTTGGTGACGATTTCGTACATCATCGTCATGTTAAGGAACTCGCGACGGGTCCAGGTCTCGCCGCCGTCGGTGGATCGCAAAAGGCCCACGCTGGTGGTGTGACGGGAGTTGGGATCGCCGGTGACCGCGTGAATGACGTTGCCGTCGCGCGGATCGATCACCAGACCGTTGGAGCCGAAGGTCGGCAGGTCGGCGGTCTTGGGTTCCCAATGAAGGCCGCCGTCGACGGACTTCCAGATGCCGCCGGCGGGGGTACAGACGAACAGGGTGTCGGCATCGTTGGGATCGGCGACGACCGCGTTGATGCGGCCCACGTCTTTCCCGTTGGGTCCACCGAAGGGACCCATCGCTTGCCAGTTACCCTGGAAATCGTCGGCTTTGAACAGGCCGTTTGCGTGTTGTCGTGCACGGTATTCGGCCCATGCGGCCCACAACTCCGGAGTGGGGTTGAAGCGGCCCTGGTCGTCGAGGCGCGATTCCACGAGATGCGCCCAACGTTGGAACTGTTTGTATCCGGGCTTTTTCCCTTCCACGGGACGTTTGGCCCAGTAGGACTCAAAGTGTTGCTTGACTTCTTCGAAAGTGACGTCCGGATCGGACATCAAGGTGTGCCAGTCGGTTGCCCAGGTAGCGGCGGGCAGTGAGACGAATAGGAACAACATGAAAGCTATTCTCATCGATGAAAACCCTCGATTTAATTTTTTAAATAAGAAAATTCAGAGACCCATTCGGGCCCCATAAATCGTGTTCACGACAGGTGCGTGACGAGAGTCACCGCAAAGCGGAAAATGTGCCCACCTGTGACGAGGGTTCCATCCACAAGCGGAAAAAAGGTTTGCGGGCTATGTAAATGCTTTGTAAGGCGCATTTATTGAGCTATTTCACACAAAAGCCGTGCAAACATCCACAAAAATCGAGAATCAAAGAAAATTAACAGAACAATCAAAATGCTACACAAACTAGACCGAAGACAAAATGATTGCCGCTAGACAATTCACCCAAGCTCGAAAGACTTCCTACCGCACGCCACGCGGTCAGGCCTGCTCTACGGAGCGCGTCGGAACGCCGACGCATCGGATACCAGCGTTTCAATCGGCGGTCTTCGCCTCGAGCGCCAATCTCGAACGATGGGAGCCCTGGCGTATCGTGAGAGCCACCAACAATCGGAGCGGACCCCCAGCTTGATTTCGGAATACTTCTTGGATTCGAGGGCCAACTTTTGTGGACGTGTGCCTGCCTGCGCCTAGGGCAGGAGCCCCGTGAGCCAATGCAGGATATTCAGCGCGAACTGTTGATTGTCGCAATGGGGATAACTGATGCCGAACCGATGCACCTCGCCTTCGCGGAAGCGTTGTTGGGCGGTCATCATCGCCGCCTCGCCCAGGATGACCACCCGTCCCTTTCCTTGCAGTAGCGTCAATCCTTGGACGCGTCCCGCCGCCGACTTGTAGACAGTTTCGGTGACGTCCTCATCCATGGCGGTGTCCGACAAGGTCAACAAGGGTTCGCTGTGGGCCGGGCCCTTCAGCGATTGGCCGGTGAAGGTCACGACCTTGTCGATCCGTTCCCTTTCGTGTCGACCCCGAGTGATGGGGTGATCGTTCAATAGGCCGCTCTCGCGCGTGAAGGCGAGATTGTACTTGCCGTAGCCTGGCTCACCGTGGTTTTCATCGTAGGTCCAGGTGTTCCGCATCTCTACGTCGAAAGCCGTCGCCAGGATTTGGCCGGCGGCCCCGCTTGGCGCGTGATCGGCGATGAACAGGAGGGCGCCTCCGCCTTCGACCCACGCTTTCACGACCGCCACCTCGCTCGGTTTGAAGGCCGGCTTGGCCAATTCGGCATCGGGATCGTCCTCATGGGTGCCGCCAGAAGCGTTCGAGATGACCAGGACGTCGATACCTTCGAGTGATTCAGGCGTGAATTCCCTGCGGTTGGACGTCACCCGGTAACCGTCGGATGTGAGCAGGTCCACGAACGGTTTATAGCGGCCCTCGGCTTTGTGGTAATTGTTGTGGGCTTCATCGATCACGACATGTGGGCCCTCTGCCTTGTAGGCCGGTTTTGCCACTTTGGGGACGAAGACCTCGTCGGCTTTCTGAATGTCACCCGTCGGCTGGTCCCGCTTACAGGACGTGAGGGCTCCCGTCATCACCAGAAACGAGAGTGGGAGGAGCAGGGAGACGAAAGGGGATAGCATGGAGCGAGCGCTGGATTGCTTCATGGGACGGCCTGTTATCTCGGCGGTGGATCGAGCACGACCCTGGCCGGGGAGCTGACCGACTCAGGTGGTGCTGAAACACGATGAGTTCATGAAATGGGTTGAGCATGCTGAATCATCCCCACCATATCATGGTATTGGGAGGGTTTTGAATGGTATTGTTCTGGCTTCGAGCCGGGGTGTTCGGATGATTGAAACACAGGGTTCACAGAATTCTCGGTGGCTGATATAAAGCTTCTATAACTATCACTATGAACACTGTAGGACAGACAAGGCACTCGAATATCGGTTCCAGTGGGTTATATGGGGAAGGACATCATGACGACCACCCGTCTGCACGCCTTGCTGCGCTAGCCACTGCTGGTCCGCCTCGGAAGCATATCCGTCGTCTGCACTACAGGTCACGGGCGTGGTCCCTCTCCGCTCGAATGCTTCTCGGCACGTCTGCTGGAACATGCTGGCACCCGCCTGATTGCCCTCGGGTACCGAGACTGCCACCACAATTTGACGAAAACCCGGGTCCTTGAAATCGGAGTGAACCCTTTGCTCGTGGCGGGCTCCATGTGTCGTGCGGCGGCGAGCCGTGTGTCGGCAATCGGCGCCCGAGGCCGCACACCATGGACCCGACGTGAAAAGGCGGATGATAGCGGCGGAACGCGAAGATCCCTCGCGTTCCGCCGACAATGGAAGCTCACCGTCACGCGGCGGCCTTGACCTCCTCGGGCACGGCTTCACCCGGCTTGGCGAACCACCGGTACAACGACGGCACCACGAGTAGCGTCAGCAGGGTCGAAGTCACCAATCCGCCGATCACGACGGTGGCCAGGGGCCGCTGCACCTCTGCGCCGGCCCCTTGCGACAAGGCCATCGGCACGAAACCGAGCGAGGCGACCAGGGCCGTCATCAGAACCGGCCGCAAGCGCTCCCGCGCACCGAGCGCCGCGGCATCGACGGCACAGCGGGTGTCGCGATGGCGATCCAGGATGGTGGACACCAACACGACGCCGTTGAGCACCGCGATACCCGCCAACGCGATGAAGCCCACACCCGCCGAGATCGAGAGCGGCAGGCCGCGCAGGGCCATCGCGGCGATCCCGCCGGTCACCGCCAACGGCACGTTGAGGAAGATCAAGGTGGCCATGCGGCCGGACCGCAAGGCGCTGTAGAGCATCAAGAAAATCAACACCAGCGCCACCGGAACCAGCAGCGCCAGGCGTCGCGACGCCTGCGCCAGGTTCTCGAACTGGCCCCCCCAGGCAAGGTACCAACCGGTGGGCAACTGCAGGTTGGCGTCCAGCAGCTCTTGAGCTTCGGCCACGAACGAGGCCAGGTCCCGACCGCGAACATTGGCTTCGACCGTGATGCGCCGGCTGAAATTCTGGCGGCTGATCTGGGCCGGGCCCTCTTCGATGGTCAGGTCGGCGAGTTGGGACAACGGCACCATTCGCGTATCGCCGTCGTCGAGCGGAACCGGGACCAGCAGGTCACCCAACTGGGAAGCGGTCGCCCGCGCTTCCGGATGTAACCGGAGCCGCAAATCAAAGCGTCGCTGACCCTCGAGGACCATGCCGACCGACTTGCCGCCGATGGTCTCGATGACATCCAGCACCTGATCGGCATGAATCCCCTGGCGGGCCATGGCGCGGCGATCGAGGCGAACCCGCAGCGTGGGCAGGCCACTGACCTGCTCGGCCTTGACGTCGGCGGCACCAGGCAACTCGCGAACCAGCCGCACTACTTCGTCGGCCTGTCGCTCGAGGCGGTCCAGGTCGTCGCCGTAGATGCTGATCGCCACGTCGCCCCGTACGCCGGCGATCAACTCGGAGACGCGCAGTTGAATGGGCTGCGAATAGCTGAACATCACGCCGGGCACGCTCTTCTGGAGGGTTTCGTCGATGGCCTCGACCAACGCCTCCTTGGAGTCGAAACGCCAGGTGTCGCGTGGCTCGAGCATGACGTAGGTATCGCTGATTTCGACCCCCATCGGATCGGTGGCGATCTCGGCGCGACCCGTGCGCGAGATGACGGTGTCGATCTCGGGAAAGGACGCCTTCAACACCGACTCGACCTTCGAGCTGATCTCGTTGGATGTCTCCAGCGAGACACTGGGCAGGCGCCAGATTTGGAGCGCGATCGAGCCCTCGTCCAATCGGGGAATGAACTCGGCACCGAGGAAGGGAACCAGGCTCATGCCGCTCAGGAACACCGTCATCGCGATCGCGGCCACGGTGCGCGGCGCCCGCATGGCGCGATCGAGCAAAGGCCGGTAGATGCGTTTGGCGAGGCGGAACAGCCAGGGCTCCGATTCGCGCACCCGTTCGAGGAACAGAACCGCCAGGACCGGCATCAGCGTCAGGGCGCACAGCAACGAGGCCATGAGGGCGAACACGACAGTCAACGCCATGGGTTTGAACATCTTGCCTTCGATCCCGGTCAGGCCGAGGATGGGAATGTAGACGAGAATGATGATGCTGACGGCGAAAGTCACCGGCCGCGCCACCTCCAAACAGGCGACGCGCACCTTGTCCGCATGACTGCGTGGATCGTCGCGATGTTTGTGTAGATAGCGCATGACCGCCTCGATCAACACCACGGAGCCGTCGACGATCAACCCGAAATCCAGGGCCCCCAGACTCATCAGGTTTCCGCTGAGACCCAAGGCGTTCATGGCGATGAAGGCCAGCAGCATGGACAGCGGAATCGAGAGCGCCACGATCAGGCCGCCGCGCAGGCTTCCCAGGAGAAGCAGCAACACCAGGACGACCAGCAGGCCGCCCTCGACCAGGTTCTTGGTGACGGTCCAGATGGTGCGATCCACCAGTTCGGTGCGGTCGTAGAAGGTGTCGATTTCCACGCCTTTCGGCAGGGTCTTGGCGATTTCCTGGATTTTGGCATCGACGTCGCGGGCCACGACCCGTGCGTTCTCGCCCATCAGCATCATCACGATCCCGATGACCGCTTCGCCTTCGCCGTCGCGGGTCACGGCGCCCTGGCGGATGACCGGCGCGAAGACGACCTCGCCCACGTCGCGTACGAAGATGGGCGTACCGCCGTGGGCATCGTGGCGCACGATGATGTCTTCCAAATCGGTGAGGCCCTGGATCATGCCCTCACCCCGCACCAGGACCTGTTCGTCGTTGTGGATCAGGTAGCCGCCGCCGACGTTGCGGTTGTTGCGCTCGAGGGCCTCGGCGACCTCGCCCACCGAAATGCCGTAGGCCGTGAGCCGATCGGGAAGCAAGGTGACCTGGTAGGATTTCAGCTCGCCGCCGAAGGCGTTGACCTCGACCACACCCGGCACCGATCGGAGCTGGTAGTTGATCGTCCAATCCAGCAAGGTGCGCAGCTCCATGGGGCTGTAGCCTTCGCCACGCACTTCGAACTGGTAGATTTCGCCGAGACCTGTGGCGATCGGACCCATTTCCGGCTGGCCGTAGCCCTCGGGGATGGCTTCGCGGGCTTCAGCCAGTCGCTCCGAAACCAGGGTTCGCGCCGCATAGATGTCGGTGCCTTCGAAAAAGACCACCGTCACCACGGACAGCCCGAATTTGGAGACGGAACGCACTTCCTCCACGTCCGGTAGGCCGCTCATCGCGGATTCGACCGGGAACGTGATGAGGTTCTCGACGTCTTCGGGCGGCAGGCCCGGCGCGTTGGTCATGATCTGTACTTGGGCGTTGGTCACATCGGGTACGGCGTCGATCGGCAGTTGCAGCATGGCTCGGAACCCGAGGCCTGCCAGAAGCAACCAGCCGACCACCACCAGCATGCGGTTGTCCAACGAAAAGCGAATGATGGCTTGAATCGGTGAAAACACGGCGCCTCCTCAGTGCGAATGGCCCGAGCCCAGCTCGTGCTTGCTCACTTGGGATTTGAGGATGAACAGGTCGCCGGTCGCGAGGCTGTCGCCCGCCGCGAGCTCGCCGCTCACCTCGGCCGCGTTGGCGGTGATGCGCAGAATGGTCACGGGAATCGATTCATAGGTTCCCTCTCCTATCCGCTTGAACACCACCTGGCCGTCCTTCACGCGCTGGATCGCGGCGGACGGCACGATCAGGCCACCCGAGGTCGCCGATTGGCGCGGCACCAGCACCGTGAGCTCGGCGAACATGCCGGCCCGCAACAAGCCGTCGGGATTGGGCAGGGTCAGGCGCGCCAGGGCGGTACGCGTTTCGGGATCCAGTTGACTGGATAGGTATTCGATTCGGCCGTTGAAGGCCGCGCCACCCAACGACTTGACGGTCACCAGTGCCTCGAGGCCCTCGCTCACCTGCGCCAGGTCGCGTTCGGGAACGCGGGCGTTGACCCACATCGAGCGCGTGTCGGCGACCACGAAGGCCGCATCGCGTTCATCCAGCACTTCACCCCGGGTGATGTGTTGCTCGATGATGCGCCCGTCAAACGGCATGGTCATGCGGTAGCGGTTCAGTTCGAGATGGTTCCCCTGCAGGCCCAACAAGGCCAAATCTTCCTCCGAGACCCCGAGTGCCAGCAGGTTCTGGCGAGCCAGGAGGACTTCGATGCGGCTCTCCTCCAATGCTTGGGCCGCCTCCAGGTAATCTTGTTCGGACGTGATCTGTTGCTTCCAGAGCCGCTCCTCACGGGCGAAGGTGCGCTCGCGAAGACGCTGCAACGCCAGTGAGGCCAAATAGTTGGATTTTGACACTCCCAGCTCGCGGCTTTCCAGGACCGCCAGTTCACTGCCGCCCTTCACCACATCGCCCAGCACGTGGTTCACCTCTCGAACCGTGCCCTGGACGCGCGGCGTCAGGTGCGCCACCTTCATCGGATCGAACTGGATTTCGGCGGGGAAGGAAAACCGTTCGGTGAGCTCACCGCGCGAGACCAGCACCGAACCCAACGAAAGCGATTTCATCTGGTCTTCGGTCAGGGTGACGATGTTTTCCTCGTGGGACTCTTCGTGTTGGTGATCGCCATCTTCTTCGTGATCGTCGTGATCCCCGACGGCGAGCGCCGGCGTCCCGCAGAAGATCGACACCAGCAATACCGTGTAAATCCAGGTGGGTGTTATCGATTCAGTCATGTTCACGACCATCCTCCTCGGGTTGGGAAACGGCGACTTGTCCGGTCAACCGCGCCAGTGCCGCGGTTTCGCGGTGCATTTCGACCAGTGCCTCGGTATAGGCGGCACGCGTCTCGAAGTAGTTGCGCTGGGCTTCCAGCAGATCCAGATAAGCGAACTTGCCTTCGCGGTAGCCGAGGCCGGCGCCCTCGAAAGCGCGTTTCGCGGCGGGCAAGACCTGATCGCGTAGGGAGGTCAGAGACGCTCGAGCGGCCTGGGCGCGGTAATAGCTTTCGGTGGCTTCCGCTACGAGGCGATTGCGCACCGCCTTCTCCGATTCGGCTACCTGGCGAACGGCCAGCACAGCCGCCCGTCGGTTACCGCGATTGCGATCGAAGAACGGCAACGGCACGGAAACGCCCGCGACCCAGGTGTTCTCGCCGGACTCCCGAAAATGGCGGTAACCGGCCTGCACGTCCAAGTCTGGAATGGATCGCTTTTTTTCGAGTACCAGCCGGGCATCGCTCGTCTCGCGTTCCTGCGCCCAGCGCGCCATTTGCGGATTCCGCTCGAGTCGCTCCAGCACCTCGGGCAGCGTGGGCATCGCGTCGACCCGTTCCAGGTCACCCGAGACTCGTATTTCGGTGGCGGGATCGCCACCCCACAGCGCAGCCAGACGGCCGCGCACCATGTGGAGCCGCGTCTCGGCCCGCGTTCGGGCCAGACGAGCCTGGGACAGGGCCACTTCGGCACTGACGGCTTCGAGCGGCGAGACCTTGCCCGCCTCCACGCGAGCCTGCATGGTCGCGTGGGTTTCCTCCGCCAACCGGAAGAGGTCGTCGTGAAGCGCAACCCATTGCTGGGCACCGAGCATTTCGTAAAAGGTCACGTAGGTTTCAAGGGCCACATCCAGACGAGCCGCCCGCGTGTCCCACGCCGCAAGTTGGCGCTCACCCTCGGCGACGCGAACCCGCAACTTCCGCTTGCCCGCCGTCTGCACGGTCTGGGAAACGGCGACGGTGGTTTCCGCCCGGTCCAAACCCGAAAAGCTCCCGCCGAAATCCTCCAACTCGACTTCCAATTCGGGGTTCGGCAGGCGACCCGCCTGGTCGACCAAAGCGGCCATCACCTGTTCTTGGAGCCCGTAGGCGGCCAGTCCGGGATGGATCGTTTCCACCCGTCGATAGACTTCCGCAAGGGTCAGTTTTTCGGCCTGATCGGCTGGTTCACCCGCGAACAAGAGACAGGGCGCCAGCCAGATGACACGGCACCACGCCGCGATCATTCGGTTCATACATCCTCCGCAAATTGCCTAAACAGCGTCCGTTTGATGGGTGTCGGCTCACATGAGGACACCCCGAGTCATTCCCGCGAACGGGAATCGGATCAGCGTTGCGGAGGTATCAAATCAGGAGGAAAACGGTGGTCAGCGCGGCCAGAATCGGCGCGGGACCAGGGGGTGGACGCAGACCGATGGGCCCGAAGCGGGCATGGCACAGGGCCCGGTTCATGGTCACGGGCGCCCAGGGTGGGGTCAGGAGCACGGGGCCGGCCGCAATCGTCCACTCGGTGTGGTGGACGCGATCCAAAGGCGCCAATGCCAGCGAGGTATCGACGCAGGGCCCGCAATGATCGCCTTGCTCGAGTTGTGGCACTTCGTAGTGCACGTCGCCGTCGAAACAGGAGACACAGCCGTCTTCGTTGGCGAGCTCGATGGCCACATGCCCGTTATCACCGCGGCAGAGCACGATGGTTCCGGGAACGCCACTGAAAAAGGTCAATACCAGAAACAGTCCGGTTCGACATGCCACATGCCACGTAGACCCTGGAATCGCCATACGCCGAGTACTCCACAGGATTGAAGGGCGGGAGGATCGAGTTCCCGCCGATGCGATGCGCGTGTCGCGCGATTGCAAAAACACTTCATCATATCGTTGAATATGGAATTAAGCCAGCGCCGAATGACCGTCCGGCTGGAATTTACCGCGTATTTACAGCTCGACCGCTCGTCGCCAAAGCGTACAAAGCACTCTCCCTCAACGAGATAGTGAACATACAGGCTTGTGGCGTCCCTCGAAACGCGGCCGCTATTCGGCGAAAGTGGACCCCGGTTTTTTGGCGAGGGGTTCCGATGAAAACAAGATCTTCCGCGCGAGATGTCGATGCCGGTCAGAAAAACGAAAAGCCGCATCGCGCCCCGTTGGTGCGATGCGGCTCTCTTTGGATGGCCGATCCGAATCGACGGCCGATTAGTTCTGGGCTTCCTTGGCGGCGCTGACCTTCGCGAAATCACCGGCCTTGAGCACCGTCATCTTGTTCACGTCGAGGTACTTCTTGACCACGAGATGAACGTCGCCGGGCGTCAACGCCTGGATTTTGGATTCGAACTCGGCATCCCACGCCAGGGTGCGGCCCTGGTGCATGTAGTTGCAGAGCAGGCCGGCCAGGCGGTTGTCTTGGGAACGCTGCACCTTGCGACGTTGCAGCATGCCCGATTTGGCCGTATTCAGCTCGTCTTCGGTCACACCGTCGGTCACGATGCGTTCCACTTCCTCGCGGAAGGCGGCCTCCAGCTTTTCCATGTTCTCGGGCGCCGCGATGGCATAACTGAACCACACGGAACGCGGCTCGTCGTAGCGAACCCGCTCTCGGGAACCGACCCCGTAGGACAGGCCCTCTTTTTGGCGGATCCGTCTGGCGAGGCGCGAGTTCAGCACGCCACCACCAAAGATGAAGTTACTGGTTCTCAGGGCCGCGAAATCCTCGTGCCCGGCGGTCATATCGAAGGTGAAACCGGCCATGAACACGGCATTGGCCTTGTCCGGCGTTTCGAAGGATCGATGACCCGCCTTGTTGGCGACGAAGGGATCGGCGAGCGCCTCGTAATTCTTCTTCGACTTCCAACCGTCCAGTTTGGCGACCACCAGGTTGACCAGTTCTTCTTTGTCGAAGTCACCGACCACCGCCAGGGTGGCGTGATCCACACCGTAGAACGCCTTGTGGAACGCCTTCAATTGATCGGTCGTCACCGATTGGATGGCGTCGATCTCTTCGTCGAGGCCGGGCCCGTACAGCGGATGGTCCTTGTGGAAGGTCGCAAAAGCGCGCGCCGATTCACGTTGGATGATGGCGGCCGGATCCTGCCGACCGGACTCCAGCACCGTGATGCTCTCCTGTTTGTACAGTTCCAGCTCTTTCTCGGGAAAGGCCGGCTCCCGAAGGATTTCCATGGCGAGTGCCATGGTGGGTTTGAAATGCTCGCGCACCGTCTGAACGGTCAATTCCACGCCGTTCGGCTTCGGGTTCACCTTGATGGTGGCCTTCAACTCGGCGAGTCGGGATTGAATCTCGTCGCGACTCAGTTTTTGCGTGCCCCGCATCAACATGTCGGCGCCGACCTTCACCAGCACCGACTTCTTGGCGAGGTTCTTCTCGTCACCGAAGTACAGATTCATGTGGGCGTGTACCGATTCGCCTCGGGTCTTCTTGGGTAACAAGGCCAGTTTCAGGCCGCCTTCCAGACCAAGACGCTCGGTTCGCGATTCAATGTTTTCGGGAGAGGGATCGAAGGCTTCGCCCATGGCGACCGCGGCCTTGCCCTTGTAGTCCTTCAGCATTTCCTGAACGTCGGGCGTGGCGGGGATCTCGGCTCGCTCCGGATTCTCGGTGGGAATGAAGCGGCCGACCGTGCGGTTGCTGGGACGGAGGTACTTCTTCGCCGCCGCCTGTACTTGCGCGACCGTCACCTGTTCCAGGCGATCGCGGTACAGGAAGAACAGACGCCAGTCGCCCATGCCGATCCACTCACTGAGAAACAGGCCGATCGTTTCGGAGCTGTTCATGGCGAGCTGGATGTTCTTGAGCATTTCGGCTTTGGCGCGAGTCACTTCGGCCTCGGTGACCGGGTGTTCCGCGATGTTTTCAAGCGTGTCCAGCAGCGCCACATGAGCTTCGCTCAGGGATTTGTCCTTGGGAACCACGGCGCCGAAGATCGAGACACCGGGTTCGGCCCACTGAAAATCGAGTCCCATGATTTGCGCGGCCAGGCCCTTCTCTACCAGTGCCTTGTGAAGACGACCGGACGTGTCGTCGGAGAGCAATTGGGTGAGCACGCCGACCGCGGCGAATTCGGGATGCGACCCGGCCGGAATGTGATAGGCGGCCGCCACGAGCTGCAGGTCACCGGTGCGGCGCAGGGTGATTTCGCGCTCGCCGTCCTGGGTCGGCTCGGTGGTGTAGATCTGGGGAAGCACCCGTTCGGGGCGCTTCAGCGGCGCGAAGTACTTGTGGATGAGGTTCAGGGCCTTGGCCTTTTCGAACTTACCGGCGACGACCAAAACCGCGTTGTCGGGCTGGTAATACTTGCGGTAGAACGCCTGGAGGCGATCGATGGGCACGTTTTCGATGTCGGAGCGCGCGCCGATCGTCGACTTCCCGTAGTTGTGCCACATGTAGGAACTCGACAGAATGCGCTGCAGCGTGATGCGAAACGGGTTGTTTTCGCCCCGCTCGAACTCGTTGCGCACAACCGTCATCTCGCTGTCCAGATCCTTCTTATAAATGAAGGAGTTGACCATGCGGTCGGCTTCCAGTTCCAGGGCCCATTCCAGGTTGTCGTCGGAGGCGTGGAAGGTCTCGTAGTAGTTGGTTCGATCCGTCCAGGTCGTTCCGTTGGGACGGGCACCGCGTTCGGTCAATTCTTCGGGAATGTTGGGGTGTTTGGGCGTGCCCTTGAAGACCAGGTGCTCGAGCAGGTGGGCCATGCCGGTCTCACCGTAGTTCTCGTGTTTGGAGCCCACCAGATAGGTGATGTTGACGGTAATGGTTTCCTTGGTCGGGTCGGGGAAAAGCAGGACCCGAAGCCCATTTTTCATGGCGTATTCGGTAATTCCCTCGAGCGAGCGCACCTCGGTCATGCTCTCGGGCGTTTGGGCCGACAGCGTCGGCACCAGGGCAAGCAAGGCACATAGCAGCGGAAACAAAGACGTTACTTTAGGTCGCATGCAGGTCACGGAATATTCCTCCTAAATCGCGCCGAGTATGTTCGTGAAATCCAAAATCGTTCACTCGGGCTCATTTCGATTCCTGGGTTCCTCATTATCACGCGGGAACGGCGAAGAAAGCGGATCACGTCGACCCATGAAACCTCGAAAATGATTCCGCACGGCGTCGCAGCCCACACCGAGAGCCGGACTGCCGACAACCGGGTTCTCAGGCTGAAACCAATCAAAGGGATTTCCATTGGGGAACCCACTGTCGGGCAAGTGGTCCTACCGACCCAGCCATACCGGCTGTTTCCAACGAATCTCTCCATAATCGGGCACTCCAAACGGGTTCGGTTCAAATGAGAGAGCAATTTTGTCCACGAATGACGCGAATGACGCGAACCAAGGCACTTGCACGGAATAGTCTCCGCAGTACCGCCGATCCTTCAAAAAATCGAGAACCCGTGATCCGAGGATGGTTTTTAAATTCGTGTCAATCGGTGTGATCCGTGGACAGACTTTTTTAGCCAAATGGGAGTTCCCGCATTTCCGGGAGGAGGGTTAAGAGTTTTCCGTTGCAGGGCATCGGGAGCCGGGTATCCGGCGTCGGGTTTTTCCCGGTTCCGGTTCGGCCCCTAATTCAATCCGTGCTCTTTCAACTTGTACATCAACGACCGCAGGCTGATGCCCAGATGCGCCGCCAACTCCTTGCGGTTGTGCGGGTAGACTTCCAAACCTCGCCGCAGGAGTCGTCCTTCCAGGACGTGGAGGTCTTCCTTCAGACTGCCGGTATTGGGCAGGTCGCCCACGTCCTCGTGGGGCGCCGCTTCCAGCGAGGGCAGCTCGGCGATCGGCAATCCCGTGATCATGGCCCGCATCATCACGTTGCGCAAGCCGTGGTAGTTGCCCTCCAGGGTCAGCTCCCTGGCGGCCTGCAGGTCATGGTCGTCCAGGTCGCGGGCGGGGTGCGGGACTTCCGTAGCCAGGTCTCGTTTCATCGCGGTGAACACGGTCTCGAAATCCTCGGGCCGGCCGTGGATATCGGGAAGCGGGACCTCGGCACCCAGGAGCCGGAAAAAGAAATCCTCGCGAATCGCCCCTTGGTCGTGCAGTTGGTTCAGGGAGAGCCGGCTGGTGAGGATCAATACTCCGCGAAACGCTCGCTCGAAGGTGGCACCGACCGGCCGATACGTGCGCATCTGAAGGAAACGCAACAGCTTGGCCTGGAGTTCCTGGGACCAGTCCTCCAGCCCCTCGAGCACCAGCGTGCCGTCACCGGCGACGCCGGCCAGTCCGATGAAATCCTTGGTCGCGCCGCTGAAGGCACCTTTGACGTGTCCGAACAACTGGCTCTCGAAAAGCCCCATACTGAGGGCGGCGGCATCGTGGAAAACGATGGGGCTCCGCGCACGCGAACCGCTTTCGTGAAGCTGGCGCGCCAAGTAGGTCTTGCCGCAGCCGCTGGGCCCGGTCAACACGAGCAGGCGGGCATCGCGCAACATTTGGGCGGCGAACTCGAGCTTGGATTGCAGGGCGGGATGGGCACTGAATGGGGACGTCACAAGCAGCCTCAAAGTAGTGAGTCAGGCTCCTGAAGCCAACAGCGAAGATAGGGCTCCCCTTGGGCGTTGCCTTGATAATACACCAGCAACAGGCGGTCGCGCACGGGCCCCAGGTCGGAATAGCCGCCGTCGTAGATGGAACCGGGAAAGGATTCGATCGTGACGATGGGCCGATCGTCGAAAGGCCATTCCAGACAGGTGGCGGCGGAGGGCGCCGCGGATGCGGCCTGTTCTTCGGACTCGGTGCCGCGATAGAGATGGCGGTAACTGACACAGACCCGATCGCGCCAGTGAATGGCCATCGGCGCGTGGGCGTCTCGAATGATGACCCGCGGTTCGGACCATCGATCCAAATCGGTGGAGGTCGCGTGCCAAAGCGCGAATGGCTGGCGATGGGCGCGACTGAACAGGTGGAAACGATCTCCGGCGCGGACCAGGGAGGACTCGTTGAGCTCGCGGTCCCGCGACCCGTTGGGAATCGCCGACCGAAGTCCCCAGGCTGTGGGATCGTGGCGCCGCTCGACCGGCACCGAGATCAACAGTGCCTGCATGTGGTCCTTCCCATCGAGGCCGCCGTAGGCCGGAAACACCAGGTCGTCGCCGACACGCAGCGCCTTGCCGTAAAAGGCGAACCAATGAACGCCGGGTACGGCGATCTCGATGCGCTCGCGGAAGTTCAGGTCGTGGGAAAAACCGACGAAGCAGCGCATGCGTTTTTCGCGATCGAAGTTGCGGGTGGCCAGGCAGAACAGGCCATCGCCGAGGTCGCTGACGATGGCGTCCATTTCGTTGCGACCCTTCTCGCCGTGGACATGGCTCTCGACGGCCAGTGATCCGATCTCCTCGCGTTCGGGATCGTCGCAGGCGACCACGAAGGTATCGAGATCGAATTGAAGGCGCTTGACCCGACCCCCATGACCGTGGGTTCCCCAACGCCCCTTGACACCCTGTCGAAAGAACACGAAAAGCTGGTCCCGGTGCACGGCGAACGTCGGAAAAGCGCTGTATTGATTTTCCCGGCGAGGCACCAGGGTTTTGATCATGGGTACTCCTTCCGCAACGCGGGAATAGCCTTCACGATACCCGCTCATGCGTGTGAATTCAACCGCTTCGCACCTCGATCCCGGCCGCGTTACGGCCCGGGGGACGGCTCGTCTCGGGACCGGTCCGAGAGTGCTCCGCCCGCCAGGTCCACGGTATGGGACGAGGTCTCCCATACCCGACTGTGGAGGAAACAGTCCGCCCTGCCCCAAGGGAAACGAGCGGAAAAACGCTTTTCCAGCTCGAGAAAATCGCCCTCGGGCCAATCGGTGAGCGGATAGCTGATGGTGATCACCTTGGCCCCGATCGGCAGGTGCCGCAGGCGCGTCAATACATCTCGAATGACCGATTCCTCGAAACCGGTGCCGTAGAGATAGACCGCGGTAGCCTCGGAGAAATCCATCTTGCGAATGTCGCCCCAACGAAAGCGAAGGCGTTCCCAACCGCTCACCTCCACCAACTTGTTGGCTCGTTGGATGAAGATGGGCACGTGATCGACCCCGACCACATCGGCGCCCAAGTAGAGATGCAACCACAGGCTGGTTCGGCCACGACCGCAACCGAGTTCGTAGATGGTGTCGCGCGATTCGAGGCCGCATTCGCGAACGATATGGTGCATGGTGGAAAGCGGTGTTTCACCGTAGCGATAGGGATTCTCGGCACCCTGCAACTTCAGGTAATCGCGACACTCGGCAAAGGCGCTCTTGAACCGGTACATGCCGGAGAGCCGCATATCGGCCACGGCGAATTCCGTCTTGCGATAGTAACGCAGCACTCGAAACGCCTCACCGCACTGGAACACGAAGGTGCGCAACCACACCAACGGCATCGACAACCATTCGAGCAACGACCAGCGCAACGACCACCTCCCGTCTTCATCCAACAAATCCTATCGGAAATCGCGATGTGGTGGTCGGTCAAATCGACAAAAGGCGAACACTGTTCCCAATACAGAATGGTCTGCGTACCGGACCCCGGACACCAGCCCCCCTCCCAGCCCTCAAATCCCCCGTGAACTACTGGTTTTAAATAATATGAGAACATGGAACGGGAATTGTAAGCGATCCCCACAATGATTCGCTCTTTCGAGTTTCCTATTCATATCAGTAAGGACGTGACGTGGCAGAACCAAGATCAAGGCAACGGCAACATCGACCCTTCAAGCCTGCCGCGCGCCCGCCACATCCAGGTATCCTTTCGACGTTGCAACACCTTCGCCCGAGCCGGGTTCACGCCAGGTTGGACGTGCATTTTCTCCCATCGGCCGCACGCGAACGAGCAAACGGCACCTCGGGCACCTGCAATGGGAACCGCACCGGTCGTTGGACTCTGGGAGGCCCATCCGGAATTCGATCCTGTCTCGGAAAAGACACCGACCGTGCGCAATCTGCCTGGAACGTCCACCACTGGAACCTCCACGTCACCCCGCATCGACTCGCGTATCCGCGCCACTTCAGTCAACAACCTTGCGATTTGACGCCAAGGGTCCCGATCGATCGAAACGGCCTCACGAGCCTCGAACACGCCACCGGGCTCGTCCCAAGGCCGAATCGACGGGGCAACTCCCCTCGGGCCTTCATTCCCAAAGAATCCATTTCAGGAATTCGTCGTTCCGACGGCAGGCAGACACACCTGTGTTCGGGAGGCGAACACTCCAGAAGGATCGCCGCGAAACGCGACGAGCTTCACCGCCGAAGCACCTCGTCGTTCCTTCGCGAGTGTCGAAACGTTCTCAACCGCTGTCACCAGCGACCATCACGATAGAAACGGAGAATCTAACATGGCAGATTTGGTCTATTATATTAACAAAGAATCACTCGAGTGGCCTTCCAAGAACAAGACTTGGAAAGCCGTTACGGGCCCCTGGAAAAAAGGCTCCTTGCCCAAGGGTTCCTACACGGTGAAGCGCAACCACATCACTCAGTACACCTCGGCCATCGGCGCCAGCTTCCAGGACGAAACCGGTCAGGGCTTTTTCCTTCCCATCGAACCGGATTTCAACACCATCCGTTCGGGGCTGGGCATTCACCCCGACGGCGGCGTCGCCGGCACGGAAGGCTGCATCGGACTGAAGGAGCGCGCTGCGGAATTCTACCGTGAAATCGCGGGAACGGCCTTCGGCACGCTCTCCCTCGAAGTACAGGACTGAGATCTCGATCGCTGACCTCGGGTCGCCCGTCAGGGCGGCCCATCTCCCGCCTCGAGCCCAAAGAGATCAGGGACGCAGCGCCCCATTCAGGGCTTCGCTCTCCAACAGACGCCACACGCAGGCCTCACCTACCTCGATTTCGATTCGCGTCACCGAGGTGTTGCCGATCGCCAGAGGCCGCGATTTTTCCGAGGGCGGCAGGGCGCGCCGCAAGGCACAACTGACACAACCGCCGTGAGTGACGACCAGCAATCGCTGGTTCGGATGGCGTTCGGCCAGGCTCTCGAGCCCACCGACGACCCGATCGAAAAACTGGCGATAGGATTCGCCGTCCGGGATTTCGAAATCGGGTTTCGTCGAAATGAATCGCTTGAACCAATCGGGGTGCTTGGCCCGCACGTCGGCACTCTTCAGGCCTTCATAGGCACCGAAATTCAGTTCCCGCAGCCGCTCCTCCAAACCCACCTTCAGGTTCAGGGCCTGGGCCGCCGGGGTGGCGGTATCGCGGGCGCGTTTCAAATCGCTGCTGTACACGGCATCGAACCGCTGTCCCCGCAGCCGCGTCGCCAGCCGATCCGCCTGCAGCCGACCGTTTTCGTTGAGATCGGTATCGGTGTGGCCCTGGATGCGGCCTTCCAGATTCCAGTCGGTTTCGCCGTGACGCACCAGCCAAATGTGACAACTCAAGCGCGACCCTCCGCGGTCTCGAACCCGAACCCCACCCGATTCCGGTTCGCGGTCCTTTGATTCGGCTCAACTTACCACGGGGTCGCCGCGAAGAAAACCGAATCAAAAAAAACCATTTTTTTTGAGCAAAAGTTTGTGGCGTCACGTAGAGAATCATTGGGAACGCTAGCTTTGTCCTGAGCAAAAGATAGCGTTCCTTGACAACACACAAGGGTTAGCTACCCGATTTTTCTCCTACTCGCGCCGGTATCGAATTTCTCGATACCGGCCTTTTTTTGTGGCTTTTCATCCGGGATCCACCGCATTCGACCCACTCGCGTGAACGTGGCGGGTCGAGATCGCCCGAAAACGGAGGTTCGAATCGAACAATTGCGCTTCCAGTCGCGGAATCCCCCGGTTTTCGCTTCCTCTTTGATCCAGGATGTCTGTTAGAATACAGGCTTTGCGTGGTCAAAACGCCCAGCTACCTCGCCTTTCGGTGGTTCGATGCTCAAAAAGGTTATCAGTTCGCATAAATTCCCCTACCTGTTGTTTCACCTTCCCACCGTGCCCTACATCGCATGGCTCTCGCTCAAAGCGCGATCACTGTTTTTTTACGGCGCCTGCAATCCCATCATCCACCACAACGGCGGCGGCAGTCGTGCATCGAAGACCTACATGCTGCGCAACGTGGACCGCAAGTGGCTGCCGACGACGATCCTGGTGGAGCCGGATCGTCCCATCGACCAAATCGAGACCGCCCTGGCCGCCAAGAACCTGAACTACCCCCTGATCGCCAAGCCCGACAGCGGTGAGCGAGGCAAGGGCGTCGTCAAGGTCCACAATCGAGATGAACTGCTGGCGGCGGTTCGCGGCAAGGTGCACAACGTCCTGATCCAGGAATACATCGACTACCCCTACGAATACGGAGTGTTGTACTGGCGCAAGCACGGCGAGCGGCAGGGACACATCACTTCCATCAGCCATAAAGATCTGTTTCACGTGGTGGGCGACGGCACCCGTTCCGTATGGGAACTCGCGAGTGCTCAAAAGGACAAAAAACCCTTTCTCGACAAGGCCAAGGAACTCAACAAGGATCGCCTGGACTACGTGCCCGTCAAAGGCGAGCGGGTCGTGGTCGATTTCGTGGGCCATCGCGGTCGTGGCACCGAAGTGGTCGACGCGGGCCACCTGCACTCGGCGGAAATGCTGCAGGTCTTCGACAACATCACCCGCGACATCAACGGCTTTTATTACGGGCGATTCGATTTGAAAGCCATTTCGCCGGACAGCCTGCAAACCGGTGAAGGTTTGAAGATCTTGGAATTGAACGGCACGGCCAGCGTTCCCATGCACATTTGGGATCCACGCCTGTCCACGTACCACACGTATCGCGAATTGTACCGTCATTGGAGAACCATTTACGAAATCTCACGGGACAATCACAAACGCGGCATCCCCTACATCAGCTTCTCGGACGCCATCTCCTACCTGCGCGGCTGGCTCAAATCGGACCAGCAAGAGCATGCCTGAGCCGGAAGGGCGAATATTACCCAGATCCGGACATATCACTCCATATCAGGTAATTAGCGAAGTTTACGGTTCATTTACCGAAACTTCGCTTTCCAATTTCGGGTAGAACATCTATCTTCATTAATAATTTTGAGGGTAACCACCAGGCCACAGAGAAGCCACTTCGCGTTCCAGGGAGCCTCGTTTGACGATTCCCATTCCGCTAAAAGAAAGCCTGTTCCGAATTACAGGTGACACGGTCGAAGGTTGGGATTCGTTTCTCGAGACGTTCTACAACACGTTCTTCGCGAGCTCTCCGGAAGTAGCGGCCAAATTCAAACGCACCAAGCTCAAGCATCAGCGCTTGCTTTTGCGCCGTTCGCTGGAATCGATATTGAAAATGGCGTGGTCCACCGAAATCCCCATCGGCCTGGACGAAATCGCCGAGCGCCACGACAGAAACAACCTGGATATCCGGCCCTACCTCTACGAGCTTTGGGAAGAGTCGCTGATCCAGACCGTTTCGAGAGTCGACCCATACTTCGACGAGGAAGTGGAACTTTCCTGGCGCATCGCCCTGGAGCCGGGCATCAAGTTCATGATCGACCACTATCGAGCCTCTTAATTCCCCAAACCGATTGAGCACGGAAAGTGCCCATCCAGGATCCGCATCGTTTTTCCTCGACCTTCCTGGATGGGCGGGCTTTCAGGCTATAGGGCGCGACTTGGCGCCGCTCAGAGCAGGGACTGGCGCGGTCGGTTGCGGTCGAACACCAGGGATTTCACGGTTCCCGTCACGTTGACGTTGACGGTGTTGATCTGATCGCCAAACAGGTCGAAGAACACCGAGTGGTGCAGAGCCAACCCCTCGATGCCCTGCGGAACCGGGATCTCGATATAAGCCCAGAGCTGGCGCACGTCCATCTCCATGCCGACCCAATTCGGCTTCAGCCGGGTATCGCCGATGCGGAACACGACGTGCTCCGCGAGATAGGCGGCCACGGCGGTTTCGTCGGCGGACTCCAATTGAAAGGGGGTCCCCCGGGATTTGGTGATCGCCGCTTCGAGATCGTCGGCGAACACGCGCACGACGACTTCCAGGGCCTTGCTCTCCGCGTTCCATTCGACGGTGGTCAGGCTGGCGTGGTACTTGTGGGCCAGGGCGGGTGCTGTCGCCAACAGCACCGCGCCCAAGAGAACCCAACGTTTCCAGTTCAAGGCCGATCCGATGCGCCGCTACCGGCATCCGAAGACACGGGCGGCTGCTTCTGCATTTCCTGCATCTGGTTGCGTTTATGCTTCTTGAACAGCCGGAATCGCGAGGGTACCGGTTTGCGCGGATAGTGGTTGTTTTCCACGTCGGCGTCGGCGGTTTCCCAGCGCGGATCGATCCTGAAGGACTTGATTTCCCGATCGGTGGCGATCAGCTTGGTGACTCGTTCCGGATTGCGACGCCAGATCTCGGCGGGAATGCGCTGTTCCTCGATCTCGCCGTCGGCATAGGTGATTTCTAGCAGCACGGGCATGACCAGGCCGCCGACGTTTTCGAAGGTCACCATGTAGTAGTTCAGGTCGGCTTCGAGCAGCTTCAGCTCTTCCGGTTCGAAGTGTTCGGTACGCTCGCGGAACATCTCTTCCTGCAGGGGCGTGGGGGTGAACGGATCGTGATCGTTGTAGAAGTCGCGCAGCGAGGCGTAGGCCTCCACCCGTTTGGGCACATTGCGGTTCCGCTCCTCCGAGACGGAGAGCGGCTCTTCCTCCTGATCTTTGCGTTGCAGCGGTCCTTCGACCTCCGGTTCGCGACTGCCGTTGCGGTAGAGCTCCACCGAGGCGATCGAGAGGTCCACGTGGTCGGTCGAGTAGAACCAGCCACGCCAGAACCAATCGAGATCCACCCCGGAGGCGTCTTCCATGGTTCGGAAAAAGTCGGCGGGCATCGGCCGTTTGAACTGCCAGCGTCGCGAGTATTCGCGAAATGCGAAGTCGAACAGCTCCCGGCCCAGGATCGTCTCGCGCAGGATGTTCAAGGCGGTGGCGGGTTTGGCGTAGGCGTTGTTGCCGAATTGCAGCAGCGACTCCGAGTTGGTCATGATCGGGACCTGGGCGTCGCTGACCATGTATTCGATGATGTCGCGCGGTTCACCACGACGCGAGGGGTAGCGGTCTTCCCATTCCTTCTCCGCGAGGAACTGAACGAAGGTGTTGAGTCCCTCGTCCATCCAGGTCCACTGGCGTTCGTCGGAATTGACGATCATGGGGAAATAGTTGTGCCCCACCTCGTGGATGATGACCGAAATCAAGCCGTACTTGGTGCGGCGCCCATAGGTTTTGTCCTTCTCGGGGCGCGGGCCGTTGAAGCAGATCATGGGGTATTCCATGCCGTAAACGGGGCCGTTCACCGAAATCGCGACGGGATAGGGATACACCAGGGTGTAGCGGTTGTAGACCGCCAGCGTGTGCACGATCGAATGGGTGGAATAGCGCTCCCACAAGGGATTTCCTTCCTTGGGGTAGTAGGACATCGCCATCACGGTCTCGCCGTTTTCCTGTTTGAAACCCCAGGCGTCCCAAATGAACTTGCGCGAACTGGCGAAGGCGAAGTCGCGCACCTCCTTGGCTTCGAACACCCAGGTGCGCGTATCCTTGGCCCGGCTCGACTCGTTGGCGGTCGCCTCGGCCTCCGTGATGACCATGACCGGCTCTTTGGCGGTGCGCGCCTTCTCCAAGCGCCGGCGCCACTCCGGTCGGAGCACTTCGTCGGCGTTCTGCAGCACGCCGGTGGCGGCCACCACGTGGTCGCTGGGCACGGTGATCGCCACGCGGTAGTCGCCGAATTCGAGCGTGAACTCGCCACGGCCCAGGAACTGTTTGTGCTGCCAGCCGTTGACGTCGGTATAGGCGGCCATGCGCGGGAAGAACTGGGCGATTTCGTAGAGGTAGTTGCCGTCCTCTTCGAAATACTCGTAACCCGCACGGGTTCGAAAATCTTTCTGGTCCACGATCGGGTAATCCCAAACCACCTCGAACGACATCTGTTCGCCGGGTTTCAAGGGCTGCGGCAAATCGACGCGCATCATGGTCTTGACGATCGTGTGACGCAGCGGCCGACCCTCGCCGTCACGCACATCTTTAATGTCGAAACCGCCGTGGAACTCGCGCCCGGCTACATAGGGCCGAATACTTCCGACCTGGACCTTCTCTTCGTCCGGCAGGTAGATCGACTTGCTGTGACTCTTGTAGAGCTTTGGCGCCGGTTCGGCCAGGCGCTGATCGCTGTCCGCGGCGAATCGGTTTTGATCGAGCTGAACCCAAAGGTACCGCAAGGTGTCGGGAGAGCGGTTGTAGTAGGTGACACGCGCCTCTCCGGAGATGTGCTGGCGGGTGTCATCCAAGACGAGATTGATGTCGTAGTCGGCGCGCTGTTGCCAATACTCGTGCCCCGGTGCTCCGGAGGCCGTGCGGTAATCGTTGGGCGTCGGCAAGATTTCTTCGAGCTGACGGAATTTGTCTTCGGGTTGATGCTTACCGCCGGCCATCAGGGCAGCGGAGAGCATACACGCTACAGAAAGAGCGGTACAGAAAAACCGTAGGCACACAATATTCTCCTAAAAATCGCTCCCGAACCACAGGTGGAATAAGGCGGCAAGCACCGAAACGACGACCCGCGCGATTCGGGAAAATCACCTTGCATGACGCACAAGGAATCACTGAAATATGTGGGGAGCCAGAAACCTGAGCCGCAAATAAATCCAAAACCGTGAGAAAAGAGTTGTCGACAGGCGCGGCAACTCAGCGGCAATCGTCGGTAATCATCAGTAATTAAAGCATCTAAACTTAGATGTCATGTTTCACATTCTTGGAGATGTAAATCGAGAAGTCAACGAAAAACTTGGTACATCACGTCACTTCGTGATCAGACGATCGCGCTCGGCGACCCACCGTGCCCAGGGTGGGAAGACCGGTCGAGGGTGTACCGTCGATCGAGCAACGGTGGCGATCTCCAGTTTATTCCAGGCATATACGGGTAAGACATCAGGCAGCGTTCATCCGAGAGATGGAAGGATCGGGACTACCAAGATGGTTCCACCCGGAATTCGGCGACCAGATCACTTCTCCGATGGTTCCACCCGGAATTCGGCGACCAGATCACCTCTTCGATGGATGGTTTCCATATCGGTAGACACCGGGTCCATTGTGATTGGGACATGAGGCTCCGGTTCGACCTGGAGTCGGACCCGCCACGATGCACTTCGCAGTGGATCGGGCGCCGCACAACGGTTGCAACGTCGAGCGGTTCCCAGTCGAACGCAATTGAGGCCGGGGAATCTCGGGACCCCGTGCCCCGGGGTTTCCCACCCTTCGAGGCACTGCCGATCGGGTTGTCTAGGACGAGGAAGGCAGCTTCGGGGCTTTGGAAAGTTCGCTCATGAGGGCGCTGAGAATCGACGCTTCGGAGAGGGGCGCATCATCCGGCAGACCGCCCGCGAGGTCACGCGCCTGAAGGCGCAACGTCTCCATTTGCGTTTCGTCCAGGGCATGCTGCGACAAGTCCTGCCATATGCGATCCCAAAAACGCAGCTTGGAGATCTTCTCCGCACCGCGGTAGAGGATGAAGATGTGATCCTGTTCGGGACCGCCTAAGCCTGGCCGAGCCACAAACCCCAAGAACGGCTGAAGTTGTTCCCGATCTTCATACACCAGGAGCAACTGCAGGTTGGCCGCGGAATCCGGGATGTACCGCACTTCGACGCCCTTGAAACCCGGCGACGTCATTTGGGCGTTGATCAGGAACTGAGTGCGGCAATCGGCGAGATCCTCGTCGGTGAGGCCCGGGAACACCAATTCGGGATGATCCGGACTGAGGCGGCTGATGCCGCGAACCACGATGAGTCGCTCATTGTGGAGCACGTCCTGTAAATAGTCGTAGTAAAGGTCGAAATCGATGACTTCCTCGAATCGCTTGAAATTCAGGCGAATGTACCGCGCCGCGCCGCGGGCGGTCGCCTCCTGGATTTTCACGATTTCGAAGGGCTGGCCGGGAAGTCGCTGCAATTCTTTGATGGCGTTGTTGATGGCACCCTTGACCGGATCGCCGGTGGCCTGCAGGTGCCCCTTGACGGCGCGAAGATGCGCGCCGAGTTCCTCCTCGGGAATGACCTCGTAGAGGCGCTCGAAGAGATACTCGAGCGCCTCGTACTGAATACCCCTGGTCTTACGGCCACGCGGCATGAGATCGCGCATGAGCTGCCAGGCCTCGATTTCCACACGGGTTCGCTTACGCGAGATACGTTGAAGCATATGCACCACTCCTGAAGCTATCCTATCGTAGCTCGGGACGTAATTTGAAAAAAATTTATATTTTTATAAATTAAATCATGATATTCTTCCTGCGTCCTCTACGGACATTGCCCTCTCCATCCTTCTTCACCCCCGACGGGGCGACCTCATCCGCACCGTCGGCTCCGCCTGGTCGGTCCCCGCTAGGGTTCCGGCCGGGCTCTTTTCATGTGGATTTCGAACCCACGGCACCGGCCCACGCGCAAACCCTCACGGCACTCGAATGCCGGGACCATTTCATCAGTCGGGCCACCCGGTCGCGTCAACGCTTCGATCCAAAACGTTCCCCTCGACCAACCATTCTTTGAAAGGAACCCTACATGTCACTGCCTTTGCTGCTGCTCGGCGGCTTTGTGGCAAGTGCGCTCGCACCGCGGCTCTGCAAAACGCTGCCGCGGCTGGGCGCCCTGTTGCTCGCGATCTGGCCACTCGCCTTCGCGGCCCATCTCTTCAGGCTCGCACCGGACATCCTTGCCGGCAAACCCTTCGAGCATGCCATCGAATGGGCGCCCGCGCTCGGTATTTCGCTTTCCTTCTACGTGGACGAACTCAGCCTGCTGTTCGGCTTGATGGTCTCGCTCGTCGGCGTCGTCGTGATGGTGTACGCCGCCTCCTATTTGAAGGGCCACGCGTACCTGGGCCGCTTCTACGCGATGCTGCTGATGTTCATGACCGCCATGAACGCCGTGGTGTGTTCCGGCAACGTGATCAGCCTGTTCATCGCCTGGGAGCTGACCGGGATTTCCTCGTACCTGTTGATCGGGTTCAAGCACGACAAGGAAGTGCCACGAGCGGCCGCGCTCCAGGCCCTGTTGATCACGACGGCCGGCGGTCTCGCCCTGCTCGCGGGCTTGGTGATGGTAGGTTCGATCGCCGGTACCTACGAGCTTCGCGAGCTGCTGGCGAACGGGGACCTGATCCGGAACCACGATCTCTACGGATGGATCCTGGTCCTGATCCTGCTGGGCGCCTTCACCAAATCGGCCCAGTTCCCATTTCACTTCTGGCTACCGCGCGCCATGGAGGCACCGACACCGATCAGCGCCTATCTGCACTCGGCCACCATGGTCAAGCTCGGCGTGTTCCTGCTGGCGCGCTTCTATCCGATGCTCGCCGGTACGCCGGAGTGGACGGCCCTTCTGACGTTTTTCGGTGGCGTGACGATGGTCATGGGCGCCTTGCGGTCGCCGTTCCAAGACGACTTGAAGGCGGTGCTCGCCTATTCGACCCTGAGCGTGCTGGGCATGCTCACCTTTTTGCTGGGATTGGGCGGCAAGGTCGCACTCAAGGCGGTGGTCCTGGTCACCATCGCGCACGCGCTCTACAAGGCGCCGCTGTTCCTGGTCGCCGGTACGGTCGACCACGCCACCGGCACCCGGTCCGTGCGATCGCTGAGTGGGCTACGCACCAAAATGCCATGGACCTTCGCGACCGGCCTCATCGCCGGCCTGTCCATGCTCGGCGCACCTCCCCTACTGGGATTCGTGGCAAAGGAGACCCTGCTGGACGCCTCGCTGGCCAGCGCCTATCCCATTCCGACCACCACCGCCGCCGCGATCACCGGCATCGGCCTGATGGCCGCCGCCTGGGTGGCCGGCATCAAACCGTTCCTGGGTGAACCGTCCACGGCCGCCCAACGCGCCCACGGGGTTTCTCCCGGTTTCTGGCTGGGTCCGTTGCTGCTGGCGAGCCTGGGCCTGGTTTTCGGATTGGTCACGGCGCTCGTGGCACCCTGGACCCTGGGCGCCACCGCAGCGATTCAGGGGGCACCGGCCGCGTTCAAGGTCGCCCTGTGGCATGGATTCACACCGGCGCTCGCCACGAGCGGGATCGTTCTGGCGCTGGGTACCGGGCTCATCGCGCTACGCGACCTGCTGAAGGACCGCCTCGACCGAATCGAGTGGCGCGGCCTGCCGAGACCCTCCACACTCTATCAGCAAGGGTACGAAGCCATGTTCGTGGTCGCGAGAGGTCTGACCGACCGCACCCAATCGGATTCGCTGCGCGACAACCTGAGCACCATTCTGTTCGCGTTCCTGCTCCTGGGCGGGTATACCCTCTACCGCTTGGGTGGGTTGCCGAGCCCGCCCACCGTCGAACTCCACTGGTTGGAGGTGGGGTTGGGCTCGATCCTCCTGGCCGCATCGTTCGCCGCCATTCGGGCCCGCTCCATGCTCAACGCAGCCCTGATGTTGGGCGTGGTGGGATTCGCCATGAGCGCGGTCTTCCTGGTCTACGGTGCGGTCGACCTGGCCATCACCCAAATCGTGGTGGACACCCTGACCGTGTTGCTCTTCGTCCTGGTGGTCCACAAACTTCCGAGGTTCGCCCGCCTGTCCACCAAAAAGACGATGATCCGCGACGCGATCCTGGCCAGCCTGGCGGGCATCTTCATGACCTTTCTCGTGCTCAAGGCCCATCAGGTCAACGTCCACGAGCCCATTTCCGGTTTCTTCGCCGAGAAGGCGGTCCCCGAGGCCTTCGGCCGCAATATCGTCAACGTGATCCTGGTGGATTTCCGAGCGTTGGACACACTCGGCGAAATCACCGTGCTGATGGCGGGCGCGCTGGGCGTGTATCTGCTCGTCCGTTCGGGTGAGGCCAAAGCCAAACCAAGGGAGGTCCAAGGCACATGAAAGCATCCTACCTACTCGAAATCGCCACCCGACGGCTCACGCCACTGCTGCTGCTCTTCTCGTTGTGGGCCCTGCTGCGCGGCCACAACGCGCCCGGCGGCGGCTTCATCGGGGGCTTGATGGCCGCCAGCGCCTTCGGTTTCTACTCCATCAGCTTCGGCCCGACCGCCACGCGGGCCTACCTGCGGGTGGACCCCTTCATGCTGATCGGCACCGGCGTGGCCACCTCGCTTTTCTCGGGGCTTCTGGCCTGGTTCTTCGGCAAACCCTTCCTGACCGGCCTGTGGACCAAACTCGACTGGGCCGGCGGACTGAAGCTCGGCACCCCCCTGCTCTTCGACGTGGGGGTCTACCTGACGGTCATCGGGGTCACCGTATCCCTGTTGCTGCACCTGGAGGAGGACTGAGATGGAATGGTTCTGGGCGATCATCGTCGGGGCGCTCTTCGCCACCGCAATCTTCCAACTGCTGCGCCGAAACCTCGCAAAACTGGCGATCGGCCTGATTCTGCTGAGCAACGCCGCCAACCTGCTGATCTTTTCCTCCGCGGGCCTGACCCGAGGGAAACCACCCATGGTCCCCGAAGGTGTCGAAACCCTGGCCGCCGGCCACGCCGATCCCCTGCCGCAGGCCCTGATCCTGACCGCCATCGTCATCAGTTTCGGGGTCATCGCCTTCTTTCTGGCGCTGCTGCGACTCGCCTCGCAGCGTTTGGGCATTACCGATCTCGAAGAACTCAAGGAGTAATGGATGAATCCCATGCTGATCCTGCCGATCGTCATTCCGCTGATCACCGCTCTGGCGTTGGTCCTCTCGGGGTGGAACGGCAGAAAGGCCGCGTGGCTGGCGCTGATCGGCGCCCTCGCCCATTTCGCGGTCAACATCTCGTTGCTCCTCGGGGTCGTGAACGGCGGCATTCAGGCCACCTACCTCGGCGATTGGTCGGCGCCCTACGGCATCACCCTCGTCGCCGACAACCTGGCGGCCGCCTTGGTGGCGGTCACGGGATTGATGGGCACCACCGTCTGCCTTTTCGGTATCCGCGACAACCTTGACGAGAGCTGCGGCCGCGGCTTCTTCCCTCTGTTTCACCTGCTGTTGATGGGCGTGACCGGCGCATTCCTGGCGGGCGACATCTTCAACCTCTACGTGTGGTTCGAAGTCATGCTGATCGCGTCGTTCATTCTTCTGGCCAAGGGCGGCTCGCGTATCGAGTTGATCGCCTCGGTGAAGTACGTGACCATGAACCTGGTCTCGTCGGCCATTTTCCTGGCCGGGATCGGTCTGCTGTACGCTAAGACCGGTACGCTGAACATGGCCGATCTCGCCCTGAAACTGAACGAGAACCCGGACGCCCGGCTGGTGCTTTCGAGCGGAGCCTTCTTCCTGACCGCCTTCGGCATCAAGGCCGCGGTGTTTCCGGTGTATTTCTGGTTGCCCGCCTCCTATCACGCACCGCCGACCGCCGTGGCCGCCATCTTCTCGGGCCTGTTGACGAAGGTGGGCGTCTATGCCCTGATGCGCACCTTCACCCTGATCTTCACCCAGGACCAGGAATTCGTGACGGACCTGTTGCTGGTGGTCGCGGGATTGACGATGGTGATGGGCGTGCTGGGCGCGGTTTCCCAAAACGACATTCGCCGCATTCTGTCGTTCCACATCATCAGCCAGATCGGCTACATGATCATGGGGCTGGCGCTGATGTCGCCATTGGCGATCGCAGGCGCGGTGTTCTACCTGATCCACCACATCATCGTCAAAACCAACCTGTTCCTGATCGGCGGCATCATCGCCTATCACGGCAACGGCAGCTACGAGCTGAAACGACTCGGCGGCCTGTTTCGCCATCAGGCGTGGCTGGCGGTGTTGTTCCTGATACCCGCCATGTCGCTGGCCGGGTTCCCGCCGCTTTCCGGCTTCTTTTCCAAATTCGTGCTGATCAAGGCCGGTATCGAAGCCCAGAGCTGGTGGATCGTGGCCGTCGCGTTGATGGTCAGCGTCTTGACCCTGGTCTCCATGAGCAAGATCTGGAACGAAGCCTTTTGGAAACCGCGTGCCGAGGAGAAGGGCGACGGCGCCACGCCGGTCGGATTTTGGATGCCGGCCTGCATCCTGGCCTCGGTGACCCTGGGCATCGGGCTGAACCCGGGCCCGTTGTTCGAATTCAGCCAGGAAACCGCAGCCCAGCTCCTGAACTCCGAACGCTACATTCGCGCGGTGCTCGGGGAGGTGGTGCCGTGAACATTGCGAAATTCACCTATAAATTTCTCTGCTTCCTGCCCTATTACACGGGTCAGGTGATCAAATCCAACTGGCAGGTGATTCGCGACGTGGTGACACGGGAGAACTACGCCCGACCCGCGGTCCTGAAGATTCCCATCTCGCTCACCCACCCGGGCGAGATCTTCATGCTCGCCAACCTGGTGACCATGACGCCCGGCACCCTGTGCCTGGACATCTCGGACGATCGCTCCTGCCTGTTCATTCACGTCATGTTCAACAACGACGAAGAAATTCGGCGCGAAATCGCGGACCTGGAACACCGCATCGGAGGTTTGTTTTCATGAACGGTTCCCTGATGGATGTCACCCTGTTGATCTCGCTGGTGCTGTTGCTGGTCTCGGCGGTGCTGGCGATGGTGCGCCTGGTGCGCGGCCCCTCCCTGGCGGACCGCGTCGTGGCCCTGGACCTGATCGGCATGATCCTGGTGGGCACCATGGTCATCAATGCCGTGCTCTGGCGTCAGGCGCCGTTCCTCGATGCCGCGCTGGCCTTTCTGATGGTGGCGTTTCTGGCGACGGTCGGCATCGGTCGCTACCTGGAAAAAAGGGGGCAGTCGCGATGAGTTACATAGCCGCGGTGCTGCTGTTGAGCGGCGCCGTGATCACCTTTCTGGCCACGGTCGGCGTGTTGAAATTTCGCGACGTGTTCCTGCGCATGCACGCCTCGTCCAAATCGGCCTCGCTCGGCGTCATCATCATGTTCGTGGGCACGGCCTTTCACTTCGCGGAGCTGGACGTCGCCTTCAAAATGGCGGTGGCCGTGTTCCTGGTCTTTCTGAAAACGCCGGTGGCCTCACAGTGCATCGCCAGGGCCGCCTATTTTCTCCACGACCAGAGCTTTTGGCACACGCTGGAACGCAACGAGTGGCACGGGACGGCGCCGAACGGAAAAGCCGAAGAGACCCCGACCCGGAACTGAAACGTCGATCGGTGTGCCGCGCCTCGGCCAACAGCAGGGGCGCGTCTCGCCACCCATGACCGTATCAGCCGTTTGGGAGAACCCACATGTCCACAGATCAGATCCTCGTCGTCAGCATCCTGATCGTCAGCCTGATCCTCTTCGTGATCGACAAAATCCGGGTCGATCTGGTGTCGATGGGGGTCATGGTCGCCCTGGTGCTGACGGGCCTGCTGTCCCCGGAGCAGGCCTTTTCGGGGTTCGCCTCACCGGCGGTCATCACCGTGTGGGGGGTCTTCATCGTGAGCGCCGGTCTCTCGCGCTGCGGGATCGACCGGCTTTTGGCGCAGGGGATGCTCGCGATCGCGGGCTCCCATCCCTTGGGACTGTTGACCACGCTGATGCTCTGTGCCGGGCTGATGTCGGCCTTCATGAACAATGTGGGAGCGGTGGCGATCCTGCTGCCGACGGTCATGGGCCTCTGTCGCGAACGGGGCCTGCCGCCTTCCAAGATGCTGATTCCGGTCGCTTTCGCCTCGTTGATGGGCGGCAACATGACCTTGATCGGCACTCCGCCCAACATCCTGGCGACGGACATCATGCGCCAATTCCCCGAGGTCCCGGGTTTCAGCTTTTTCGACTTCCTCCCGACCGGGTTGATCATCATGGGAACCGGCCTGCTGTATATGTTGTTGATCGGCCGCCACCTGTTGCCGGAACGCCAACCGGCCCTTCCCGAAACGCCTACCGACCCACGCAACCAATCGTTTCTCTCCGAGGCGGTGCTGACGGCAGAGGCGCCGTTGGTGGGCAAAACCCTGTTCGGAGTCCAGTTCGGGACGCGCTACGGGCTGAGCGTGCGCGACATTCGCCGCGACAAGGAATACCTCTCGGGTCCCTCCGGCGACGCCAACCTGGGTCACATCAAATTGAAGCAGGGAGACACCCTGGTCTTCGAGGGCCCACTGCAAGTGGTCATGGAGGCCTGTCACAAAGAGCAGTTGGACATGCAGAAGGAGCCGTCGCGTTCCACCAAGGCCCGCCTCCTGGGCGACGACGAACACATCCAGATGGCGGAGATCACGCTTTCGCCGACCTCACGACTGATCGGGCAATCGCTCAAACAAATCAATTTCCGCCAGCGTTTCGGCCTTTCGGTGATCGCCATCCGACACCAGGGTTCCTATCAAATGGCCCACCTGGCCGAAAACCCCCTGGATTTCGGGGACCTGCTGGTGGTGCGGGGCCCACGCGAGACCGTCGCCACACTGCGCTCCGAGCCCGAATTCCTGTTGCTGGAACCGACGCCGATCACCAAGCGATATTGGCGCAAGACGTGGATGGCGGCGACCATTTTCGGGGCGGCCATCACCGCCGCGGCCCTGGGCATCCTACACATTTCGATCGCAATTCTGCTGGCGGCTCTGGCCATGGTGGCGACCCACATCCTGAGCATGAACGACGCCTATCGCGCAATCGACTGGAAATCGGTGTTTCTCATCGCCGGCATGCTTCCCCTGGGCGAAGCCATGGAACATACCGGGACCGCCATGATGGCGGCACGGGCCGTCGAGGACATCCTGGGCCATCTGGGGCCCTGGTACATCCTGGCCGGGTTGTTCCTGATCACCGCCGGACTGACCGAAATCATCTCCAACGCGGCCGCGACCGTCTTGATGGTACCCATCGCCATCGACATCGGCCTCGCACTGGGGGTGGACCCGCGCGGTTTCGTGATGGCGACGGTGATCGCCGCCTCGACTTCGTTCCTGATGCCGATCGGGCATCAGGTCAACGTGCTGATCTACGGGCCGGGGGGCTACCGATTCGGCGACTTCGCGAGAGTCGGGTTCGGTCTGAACCTGTTGCTGTTCATCGTGGTCACGTTCGCGTTACCGTGGATCTGGCCGTTCTGAACATCGGCCGGTCGGGAGCGCATGGGACTCCGCAAAAAAAACGCACTAAACCCACGAGACCGGCGCGCGTACACAGCGGCGATCAAGAGAAAAAGGGCTCCGACCCACGCGGCCCATCCTCGGCAGCCGGAGTTCGCTGCATTTTGGTACAATCGCACCGCGTCCGCGAGGACCGCCGCCCGTCGAGTACAAATACAGGAGTGATTGTTTATGGCGAAATCCAAGGGTTCATGTGCAAAGCGTATTGCCATCGGTTGCGGTGGCCTGATCGCGCTCTTCATGTTGTTCGGAATGCTTGCCGCGGTCGGCGCCTTCCTCAACAAACCGGAACCCGCGGACATTCAGCCATTGAACATCGGAGCGTCCTTCGCGGCATCCGAAAGCGCCCCCTTCCCCGGCGTCGACGGTGCCGAGGGCCTCAAGAGCACCCTCGACCTGTCGATCGACGCGCAATTGGCCGAGGTCACCGTGATCGCGGGGCCCCCGGGCGGCGAGATCAAGGTCAGCGGTACCTACGACCGCAACAATTACGATCTGAAAACGGAACGCTCCAAGCCGGGCGAGAAACCTTCGTTCGACATCCTGTTCCGCAGCAAGCGTTCACTGCTCGGCTTGAGCCTGCAGAGCGCGGACGACGAAGGCATGGGCATCCGCCGCAACCAGGTGGAGAGCAACCAGGTCATCGTGGAAGTACCCAAGGACCTGCTGCTCAATCTCAGCGTGAAAACCAAAATGACCGAATCGGTGCTCGATCTCTCGGGTCTGGCCATTCAGAACCTGCGCACCCAGATGTCGATGGGCGACTTGATCGTCATCATGACCGAACCGAATCAGGTGCCGTTGCAACAGTACACGGCGAAATCCAGCTACGGCCGAACCGAGATCAGCCAAATGGAAAACCTGCGCCTGATCTCGGGGGACTTCAAGCAGGAATTCGGCGACTTTCGCGTGCGCAACAGCGGCAGCCTCCTGGAAGATGCGGCGTTGACCATCGCCTGTAAATTCGGATCGATGAGAATCGAAATCCCCGAGGACGCCCCGTTCAAAGGCGGCGCCAATGTGATCCTCGGCGGCTTCCGCACGCCGCGCAAGGACGATACCGAGCGCGGCGGCAAGTCCTTGACCGCGAAGGGAAGCGGCAGTTTCGGCGAGATTTCGTTCGAGCGGCACGAATCGCGCTACGCGCCCGCCGAACAGTACCTTGCGCTCTATCGCGTTCAGGGCAAAGAATATACGCTGACCCGCCTAAAGGAAACGATCGAGGCACACGGGCCCGAGACCTACCATCCCACGGATTTGAACTGGCTTGGCTACCAACTGCTGGGCTCCGGGGAAACCGACGGGGCCATCGCGGTGTTCGTCCTCAACGTGGAGGCACATCCCGACTACGCCAACGGCTACGACAGCCTGGCCGAGGGCTACGAACGCGCGGGTCAATGGCAGCTCGCCATCGACAACTACAAGCGGGCTTACGAGTTGGATCCCGATATTCGTCCCCGCACGCCGGAGATCCTCGAAAATCTGGAACGGCGACTCAAGGAAAACCCGACCGACACGGAGGTCAGAGCAGATCGTTGAGGTCTCGCTCCAACGCTTCCAGACTCCCGTAGCGCCCCTCCGGATCGGCTTTCAGGCAGCGCAACAGCACCATGCCCAGACGCCGGTCCGGAAGTTGCCCGATGCTGTCCGCCGGGACCACCACGTCTTCGGACTCCAGTTTTCCGGCACGGGCCCAGATATCTTCCACATCGCCGAAAGGCCCCTGTCCCAGGTACTTGCGGTACAGGAACGAGCCGATCAGGTACACGTGGGTTCGTACGTCGCCTTCCAGTTGGCGTATGTACTCGGGACTGGCGCCATCGAGAACCAGGTGGGGTTTGACACTCGGATCGCGCAATGAATCGACGAGCTCCAGACTGGGCGGATCCTGCATGGCGGCCATCGTGTCGGGGTCCACGTCATGCTCCTCCAGATGCTGGTAACTGAGGGCCGTCAAGGGTTTTTGGCGGCGACGCAGGCCTTCTACCAGGAAAAACACGGGGTGCCGCACCGTCGCCCGCTCCGGAGACCGAAGGGGGGCCTGTTTGGCGATCGGCAGGGATGTGACCGGCTCGGCCGAAACCGCCGCGAGCTCCTCCCCTTCCAAGATGCGCAGCAGAGGACTGATGCGGATGGAGTCGCCCTCCTCGGCGAGGAGTGCCGATTGGCGAGCGTAGGCGAAATTCAGTTCGTCCGGCTGGAGCGACGCCAGTCGGGTCGAGGCCAGACCGTCGCGCCACCAATGCCGCACTTCCTCCGGCAGGCAAAGGAAATTCGAGTTGTAGAAGTAGTGGCACACCTTGCTTTGTTTCAATTCGCGAATGACCAGTTCGAGATCGCCCAGCCGGTCGACCTGTTCGCCCAAAAGTTGGAGGAGATGGGGATTGCCCAGGGTCAGCCCGTGAATGCGATCGGCGACCTCCGCGGCCAAACCGTGGTGGGTCAACAAGGCCCGGGACTGCTCGGCCGAAAAGGGGCCCAGCAGGCGCGGTGGCAGGAAATCGGGCAGAAAGGGCGAAGTCCGGCTTTGGGATTCGTCCAATTCGTAGAGCCGCATGGAGCCGGCCATGATCACGGCCAGGTTGCGGCTCGAGTGGGTCAATTTGCGGAACACCGCCAACAGGCCGGGCTCCTGCGGCGTCACATCCACCAGCTCTTCGCACTCGTCGATGAGCAACATGCATCGCTTGTCCTTGCTGCCTTTGAGACGGCGGCGAAACCGATTCATGATTTCGGAAAAACCCAGGTCTTCCAACGCGTCCAGATCCAGGCCGAGTGCATCGACCACTTCCTCGGCGTCTTCCAGGGCCTCCAGAAACGAATCCTTGAGACCATCGACACTACCCGCACCCTGCAGATCCCAGTAGAGGGCCAGGTGATCGGGCCACAGTTCCTCGCGGCAGAGCCACTCCACCTGACGGAGCAGCGAGGTCTTGCCGACGCGCCGATTCCCGAGAATCCAAATGGGTTTGGTACCCGAGGTCCGGATCGCATCCAAGTGTTCCTCGCGACCCATAAAGTCTTTTCCGCGTACCCATCGATTGATGATGAAGGTCATAGGCTTTCCTCGATTTCAATCTGACAACACTCGATTTTCGCGCGCCTCGTGCGCGCGAAGGACATCCGCGACCGGGCGCCCGGCATCTCGCCCGCCGGCTGGGCGGGTCGTGTCGGCCTTCCCCCGAAGGGATTTGTTTCGCTTAGTCTGAAATAGGCCGAATCCTTGTCGCACAATGGCTCACGACTCCTTCGTTCTCGTTTCACGGGCTTGTGCTTGCAGCAATTGTTCCACGTCCAGCCGCGAAATCGAGAAATCGCCCGCACGCAATTTGATATCCACCAGCTTGATGCACAGTTTCTGGATCAGGTAGGGATGGCCGGCAGTGGCCTTCAACAGCAAATCCACCGCATCCGGTTGGTAGCGGAAGATACCCTGCACCGGTTTGAGCACCAGAGCCCGTGCAGCTTCGTCCGGCAGGGCGGCCACCGGTATCTCCTCGAAGAAGTTGTACCAGGGCGAGCCGCTGCTCTCCCACTCCTTCTTCAGGTGGATCCCGGCCATGACGCAACTGAGGTGGTCGGCGAAGTCCTTCATGAAGATGCTGCGCAGCTTTTGGTTGGTTTTGTCGCTGAACTCGTTCAGGACGTCCACTTCGTCGACGAGCAGCACGACCAATACGTGCTTGTCGGTGCGCGCGTCGAGGCGGGCGATGATTTTCTTGATGTCCTTGGAGAAATGCCGACTCTGATAGCCCTCGGCCCGCTCGTGGACCTCGAGATCGTCGGTGTCGATCTCCCACTCGGCCGAGTGAACCACCTCGACCATGAGATGGTGAAACAGATCCGTTTCGACGATGCCCTGGAGATCCACGAACGCGGGGAAGAAGGCGTATTCGGGCGAATCGAGACGGGCGAGGTTCTGCTTGAGTTGGAGCAGGAAACTGGTCTTGCCGATGCGGCGATCGCCGTGGATCATGAAGGAATTCTTGTGCAGTGAACCCTGGATCCGCCCCATCAGGGCATCGCGACCGAAAAACATGTCGGCCTGGCGTACCGGAGCCCCGGCGATGTAGGGATTGAAGTGGCGCAGTTTGGCCATTCGTCGACGACGCTGGCGCCGCACCGTCAACACCAGGCCCAGGGTCACGCCGATCCCCAGGAGCATCGCCGGATAGAGCGGATCGTTGTACCAGGGGCGCTGCAGTACCAGCACCTCGGTCAGCTCCAGTTTCTGGTCCAAGACATCGCGCAGGTGGAAGCTGACGCGGTGCTCCCCATAACCCGAAGCCAGCAGGATGCGGTTGAACCGATACCCCTCGTCGACGGCGCGAAGCTGGTCTTTGGCAAAGGGAACGGGCACCTCGTCGAGTCGGATTTCCCAGGCGGAGACAGGTTGGTCGCCCCTGATGACGACATCCGCCCGAATGCCCAACTCGCCTTCCCGCGAAAGGGCCATGATGCCGGCGGGCTTCAGGACCGGCGCGGGTGATTCGTCGGCGCGTTCCTTTTCGAGCTGATTCTGAAGATCCCGGTTGCGTTGTTCGATGACCTGAACGCGCTGCGTGAGGCTGCTCTTTTCCAGCTCCAGGTTGGTCAAACGCACCTTGAATGCCTGAATTTCCGCTTCGGCCGCCTCGGCTTCCGCCACCCGCGTCACCGAATCGGGATCCTGGGCATCCGAAGGCGAGTCGCGCTGCGCCTCGGCCTGTTTCAGCATGCGATCCAGCTCGAGGTAAACGGGTTCGGAGAGATCGCCGCGAAAGGCTTCCAACAGGGGCCGCGCCTGGTCCAAGGCGTCGCGCTCGATCAATTCCTGGATGCGGCGCTGCATATCGTCCCGCAGCCCGTCGAGCCGTCCTTCCAGGCCGCTGCGAAGCTGAATCAGGATGTCGATATCCTGGAAGGCGGTTCCGTCGGCGCCGCCGCCCACGAGTTCGTCCAATTCGTCGCGGGCCTGCCGCCAGAGACCGCGATCGAGCAGATCCAGCAGTCGTCGACGCTGGCGAATCCGCTCGTGTTCCGCGGCCACTTCTGCGCTGAGCGCCTGAACCTGACGTCGCCAAGCGTCGAAAATGGGGGCCAGATCGGCCTGCAGGGGTGGCGACTGCTGCACCACTTCGCCGCGAAAGGCGGCCTGCGCGAATTCCTGGGCCTTGGCCACATCACCCAGGTGGTAGTGACTGAGCGCCTTGAAATAAAAAGGCTTGTAATCGATTTTTTGCACGGCGCGGGTGAATTGATTGCGCTTGGGCGTCGGGGCCTGGGCCAACGCCAGGTCCATTTCACGCAAACACTCAGGGTACCGCGCCGATTCGTAGTGTTTGATGCCGCGTTCGTAGTGCTCGTACCAGGTCCATTGACGCCCTTGGAGCAGCAGCAGGCAAAGCAAAAGCGTCATTTCATTCTCCAGATCACCGAAAGCGTCACTTCGCGACCGTCCTGACGAAAGTTGGCGGCCGCATCCACCTCGAACCGGTTGTCCAACACCCAGCCGAGGCCCACGGTGACATGGTCTTCGTCGGCGGGCCGGGTTCGCGTAAACCGCTCGGCGATGAACGGATCGTCACCCACGTACGAAACGGTGTGGGGCGGATTCCTGAAGTACCCGGTGCGAATGGCCCAGACCTGGCGCTCGCCGGCCAGCAGCCATTCGAGACCCGCATGAATTTGATCGATGTCGCGTACCACGTAGTTCGCTGCTTCCTCGGTTTGAATCGATTCGGCGATGACGAAATCGTCGCCGATCATTTCACTGTAGAAAATCCTTTGCCAATCGAGCATGAACCGCAAATTGGGACGTGCCCGCCACTGAAGTCCCGTACCGAAGACGTCGGGCACCACGAAGGGGACTTCGAAATGTTCGATCAGGACCGGCTGTTCGTTGACGGTTTCCAGAACCGACTCGGTAAGTGTCAGTTTCGGGTTCTCCCGCCACACCATCCCCCAGGTGAAATTGGGATTGACCTCGTGCAGCAATCCCAGGTTGAATCCCAGGCCGGCATCGCGATCGTCGATGGTGGATTGGTACGCCAGGGTGCGGACGCCACCGTTGCCGAGACTGCGAATGAACCCGTTGCGAAAGTACTCGGTCTCGCCGGCGAGGCGCACGTAGTTGAAGGTCGCCCCCAGTTTGAGCGGGCCCAAACGTCGGGCCACACCCAATCCCAAGGTACGCCCCCGGAAATCGAGCCGTACCTCTCGCGATTCGACCCGCTGAAAGTTGCCCTGAAGCACTCGGGTATCGAAAAAGCGGCGCTGCTTCTCCCGCAGGTAGACGTGGTGATACACCCCGAAAAACCAACCGCGCCAACGGTAGTTGGCCGAAGCGAAATTCCACAGTCCGGTGCTGAGCGGATCTTCGGTGAAGACGATGTTTGAATTGGTTTCGCCGCCGATCGGCAGAGATCCCTCGTCACCCTCTTCCGACAGGCGGCGATATTCGAAGGTAAAGCCGGGATCCGTGAGGTAGGCCAGGCCGGCCGGGTTGGCGAAACTGGCGGTCGCATCGTCGGCGGTTCCGATGAAGGCCCCACCCATGCCCATGGCACGCGCGCCGGGTACGCTGAAATCGAACTGGAACTCGCGAAATACCTCTTCGTTGGTCTGTCCCAAGAGCGGCCCGCCCAGAAAGGCCAGCAGGATTCCGAGAAACCGCAGGCGGGGGCTCGGCCGGCTTTGTCTCCGCCTCACGAGACAAGGTTTTCCAAAACCAGAACGATCGAGTGCCGACAAAGCAGAAAACGAATGCATACCACTACCGGTAACTGAGATAGAAAGAGAAGAGCCAGAAAACGGAGACAGGAGACGATGCGCACCAGATCGACCGGGGCCCGCGGAGCCGGTGAGAAAGACCACCGGGACGAGAACGGCTTGGCGAATGTGGGGGAGGCCTTGCAAGAATGTCGCGAATATGTCGGAGATGCACGCCCAAAAAGAGGGGGAAGATCGAAGAGCTCGGCAGAGTGGGATGCTCCCATGGGTGGGGATTCCCTGGGTAACCATGTGACGGGCTTGCCATCCGGCTTCGCGCCAACGCGCAAATTAGCGCGATCATACACCAACGCCAGCCGAGAAGGAACGGCGTATTCGCGGATCGCCGAGTGGCGCCAGGTCAATCTGTCGCAGGAAACCCCGCAAGCGATTCGGCTCCGAAACGACCTTTGCCAGTCAATTCGTCGCCCAATCCGGTACCCGCAGCCTATTTTTCTCGCTTTTTTATTTAGGGAGGGCTAGGTGTGGAACCCGCCACATGACCCAACGTTGGCGATCGAGCCAAGGTTCTCCCGGTTTCTCGAACCCGGATTCGATCCTGGGAGCCCTACCAAGATCGGCACGAGACGGCACGAACTTCGCTAAGTTTCGCCGTGATCCACCCCACAAGGCGCAAGGGAAGAGTTCGTGACTCCATCCTTTTTTATAGAACCCTTGGCCTGGGGATTGCTAAAATATCGGTTTCAGGTTGTTCGATGGGAGTATGCACCGAATGAGTCATCAACATTTCATGGGAACGGGTTCCGTGATCGGCAAGATCCTGACGTGCCTTTTGTTCCTGATGGCGGCCCTGCCCGCCGCCGCCGAATGTCTCTCCGCGCACAAGGAAACCTTTTATGTTTCCGGCCGCTATACCGACGCCGCCGAATACGGCAGCTACCTGGTGTTGTCATCCGGTTACGGACTCACCTTCAAAGATCGCGACCTTCCCAATACAGCCGATCTCCACACGGCCCAGGTGCCCGGCGAAATCAACGCGCTCGTCACCGCGAACGGCTATCTGTACGCCGTCGCCAGGGATTCGGGCATCTTCAGCTACTACAGCGCCGATCCCGGTAGCGACCCCATTCACTTCCCCTCCCAAAATTACTTTTTCCCCATCGAAAATCTCATCTCCGCAGCCATTTACGAAAACGCCCTGTTCTCCAACGAGGGAGACCGGATTCGTCACTTCGGTCTCAACGGCGCTGAAAAGCCCCAGGAACGCGATCAGTGGAACATTCAGGTTTCCCAGGTGGTCGCCACTTCCCAAGCGGTCTTCGCGTTGACGAACAACGGCGAGATCTACTACCGCCTCTACAGCGAAAACGGGTTCACCGGCGCATCGCGCAAACTGACGGTGCTCGACCAAAGCGCGTTTTTCGGCATGCGCGCCGCGGGCGACCGCATCCTGGTCGACTCCATCGAGGGAATCAGCATCGCCGGCGTCTCCCAAACAGGTGAAGTGACCGACGCCGGCAGGCTCTACCAGACGGGCGGTGCCGAGTTGATCTTGAACTGGACCGCCAGCGAAGATTTCCTGTTTCTTCGCTTCAGCGACCGCCTCGAAGCGATTTCGACCCAGTTGGCGTCGCCCACCGCCTCGGCCAACCGCTCGGTCAGCATGCCGTTCAGCGAGATCGGCACCACGCGCCTGCGTGCCGTGGGCGATCGGGTGTACTTCATCAACGCCGGACCGGGCGGGCCCGAATGGAGCCTGAACGTCTACGAGGTGGAAGACACCTGGATCCAAGCCCGAGCCACCCTCGAGCCGAGTTTCGACGACGTCACCGGCGTAGCCATGGTCAAGGGTCATCTCTTCCTGGCCTCGAACCAGAAACTGTTTCACGGCGGCATGGCCGAGCAGTTCGGCCAGGGGGCACTGAGCGAAATCCGCAAATACGGCGCCCCGATTCAAGAATTGAGTGGCGACGGCAAAAATCTCTACCTCACGACCGCCGGGGACGACCCGAGCACCACGCTGCTGCACGGCTTCGAGGTCGACGAGAACGGCGCCCTCGGGCCCGCGTTCACCCGCTCCATGACGGGGTCCCTGCGCCAGCTCGACCAATCCGGCGACCATCTCCTCCTGGTGCAATACCTGCGAGACCGAGCGGGCGACCACTACACCCTGCACCTCTTCCAGTCGGACGACGCCTCGGCCGCCAGCCGCACCTTCGAACGCATCACGCTTTTCGACCGCGGCAATCCCTTCCGCGATCTGCAGATCACCGACATGGGCCTGCTCTATCACGACGGTGAAGAAATCAGCCTGCACCAGAACGTGGCGCGCCTCGAAGAACTGGCGACGCTGCAACTCCCGATCGACGAGGCCATCGTCGCACTGGTCGCCACCCAGAATCACATTTGGGTGGAAACCGAATCGGGATTGTACGTGGTCCGGCTCGAGAACCTCCAGCCCAACGTCGTGGGGTACTACCCCAACTGGGTCGACCTGCGCCAATTGGACGGCAATCACATCATGGCCCGCAACCGGCAAGACCCGGTACCCAGCCGCTATCACGCCCTGTATCTCGAGGATCGCGATCTGTTGGAGGCCCGCAATTCGGTTTCCACCTCCAGCCCGCCGATTTTTTCCACCTGGCTGTCCGACAGCCTCTTCGTGGTGGAACGCTCGGCCCTGCAAAACTACCGCGTCGAATGCCAACCGGCCCGGCAAACCTATCTGCTGCCCTTCATCGAAGATGCCGAACTGGAGATCAGCACCGCCCTTGGTGATTTCGATCAGATCCACTTCATCGTCTTCAACGTGGACGGCCAGGCCATCGGCACCCAGCACATGGACGTCGCCCAGATCGCGCACTTCAACGGCCGTCCCTTGGCCGATTGGCTCGTCGATTACAACCACTTGGAAGCGCCGTTTACGGTTCTGCTCTCCAGCAGCAGTCCCGTCGCTCCGGTCATTTCCGGACAGGCCACCGAACACCGCAATTCGCGATTCGCCTACCAGGTTCCCGAAAGTGAATTGACCGGTTCCGAAACCTACCTGCCCCACGTACCCAAAAACGACAATCAGTGGGCCACGAAATTGTATCTGCACAACTTCGTGCAGACCGACCTACTGGCAGAGGACAAAGACGTCGCCGTCAGCCAGGTCCTGGAGATGACGGTCGAGAACTCTTCCGGCGAGGGCCGCGATCACAGCATGCTTTCCGGTTCCACCGAGACCTTGACGCTCCAGGCGCAGACGTTCGAAACGCCCACATCCTGGGCCAAGATTTCCTCGGCCGACCTGACGACGCGGCTTGGTGGCTTCGGCATGTTTTCCGAGTCTTCGCAAACCCAAGCCGCCGCCGTTCCCCTAATCGCCAATCTCTCGGACGTGCTGGTCGTCCCCTACCTGGCTGGTCGCCAGCGGCCTTCCTGGTGGACCGGGATCGTGCTGGCCAACCCGCATTCGCGGCCGGTCAACGCGCGGATCGTGGGCTACGGGGTCGACGGACAGATCGTTCGCAACCAAACGGTGCCGATTCCCGCCAAGGACAGCCTGGTCGAGATCGCCGAGTCCTGGTCGGAGCGATTGAAGCAGGGCAAAACGGGTCCGGAAGTGCAGTGGATCGCCATCGCCTCGGAAAAACCGATCATGGGCATGCTGATGTACGGGGATCTGAACAACAACAGCCTCGCCGGCCTGCCCCTGCGCTCCAGCACCGGTTCGGAGCTGCTCTTCAGCGGCGTTCGATCCGACGTGGACTGGTGGACCAGCCTGGTCATCACCAACGCCCACACCGTGGCCACCGACGTATCGGTCGAAGCGCTCAACGGGCAGGGACAGACCATCGCCACCTCCTATTACAACCTGGAGAGCAAGGAGCACCTGGACGGATCGGTAAGGCAGTTCTTCCCGGAACTCAAACCGTCCCTTCGCGAATCGATTCAGACGATCCGCGTCCACAGCTACCCCAGCTACCTGTCCGGTTTCATGTTCCGTGGCCTCGGTGGAACGGAATCGTTGGAGGCCGCTTCCGCGCTGCACCTCATCCGGTGAGTGCCCATCCGACGGATGGGCACGGTATCGGCATCCGGGTCTCCGGTTTTTGGCAACCCGGGTCCTCCCTGGAGTCGATGCCCGCTCCGAACTCGGCGGCTTCGATTCCTTGTGGCTGCGACTCCTTCAGGGTGAACGGCTTTCCCTTCGCCAAGCCGCCTCTCCCGTGCGCGGCTGATCGCCCTGATACCTGAAGCCTGATACCTGACTGCGGCGTGGCCCGCGGCCACGCCTACATTTCGTTGGCGTACTGATGCAGGAGCTTGCGAAGATCCTCGTATTCCACGTCGAGCGGTAGGATCGCGATTAACTTCTGGTCGCGGTTGAAGAAGAGCAACAGCGGATGCTCACCCAAGTGCAGTCGATTCTTCAACTGACCCAATTTGTCCTGAAGGTATTCGCCAGGCACATCGTAGGAGGTCATCAACTCCGCGAATCCGTGGGCGCCGGTATCGTCGTTCAAGATCGAGAACATGCCCACTTCCTCGTAGACCTCGGAGAATCGCTTGAGGGGACCCAATCGCCGCAAACAGGACGTGCATCCGCTGAGGTCGCTGTAAAACACGACATAGCCGCGATAGCCCTCGGGAATCTGGTAGGTGCGCCCGGCCATGTCGTGAAACCCGATGCGCGTCAGATCGAAGCCACTGGAACGCGAGAAAAACACGCGAATCTGATGCTCGTAGGCGTACCCGAGAATGGCGACAGCGGCAACGGTGACCAACAGCAGGGCTTTCTTTTTTTCTTTCATGAAGACGACACCTTCTACCGATTTTCACGGCTCGAAATGACGTGAAGACGCATGGTTGGGTAGGCGGGGTTGGACGGAATCGCATAGGGTCCAACTGTCCATGTGCGGATCAATGCTCATCCCAAAAAGACAATGACATCCACGCAAGTATTTCAATGGTATGTAGTACATGTTCGAATTCGTTCTTCGTTTCCATCGATCACTCCACGATCGTCGGGCTCATGGCCCCATCTGCCGCATGCTTCTCGTATCCGGAAGATTCCCATCGGTTTGGCGCGCAGCTCCCCTGGCGTCGTCCACCCGGACGGCAGTCGACCATCGTTGTTGGTTCAATCACACACCGGGATCTCGACCATGCATCGTCGAGGGCCGACTATCCAGAAAAACCTTTGCTTAAAACTCCTGACCGAAATCATGAAATATGCAACGAAACACAATTTTGTGTAATTTTCTAAATAGTATCACGAATTGTCTCGATCTACAGAATGTCAATATGTGCCCCAATCGACGGCAGAACACGGCACCGACGAGGGGCTCGTACAGGCCCGAATCGAAACCCTCCAAATCAACTAAAGCTTCTCAATAATTTCTGACGCCGTACGATAAATAATTCAGTGCGCCACCTTTTACCCAAGCTTCTTCCTTTTTGAAAACCGCCCCCTCGAACCCGCTCGTCTCCAAAGGATCTCATCGATATGGAAAAGGGCGTCCTCAGTCAGAAAATCTTGGAACTGTTCAAACAAGGTGAGGACCAAACCCTCCAGGCACTTTTGAAAAAGGTTCTCGAGAGCTTCCGCGACAGCGCGCTCGAAGAGATCGCCGATTTGATGTCCCAAATCGACGGCAAGCTTCGTCTGAAGATTCTTTCCTACCTCATCGAAGATGGCCAAACGGATCTCATCCCGTTATTCGCCACGCGCATCCGAGAAGAGCGAAACACGCTTTACGCCAAGTCGATGCTGACCCTCTTCGGCAATTTCGAACAAAAGGAGGCCCTGAGGGCCTTGGAGGAAATCGGCGACCACCTCCACCCCGAACTCAATACCACCTACCACCGCATCGTCGGTCGCCTACGTGCACGACACCGCGAAACCTTTTACATGGACGAGTTCGAGTCGGGCAACGCCAAGCGCATGAAAAACGCGGCGGCGACCATGATCCGCGAGCCCCACCCGGACTACATTCCCTTTCTCAACGGGCTATTGAGCCATGGTGATCCCACGATTCAGATGGAGGCGGTCAACGTCCTGGCCGAAATCGGCGATGTTTCCAGTTTCGACGCCGCCTTCGATGCACTCGCCGACCTGAAATCCCAAATCGAGTGCGGGGATTCCTACCGAAGTTTTCTCGAGCAAGCGGAAGGCGTCAAACTGGACCCGACCAAAACGGTGAACCTCCTCTCCCAAACGACCGAGACCCCGGTGGAGGCGTTGCGGGAATGGTGGGACGATACCGGCCAGCCGCAAAAACTGGGCGAGCACATCAATCAAGCCTTCCGCCTGCACTCGCGCGTGATTTCGGACGACAACGTTTCGTTTTGGAAGAGCCTCGTCCTGGGGAGCCCCATGAGCCGATCCGATGTGGACCGGCTCAAGAGTGCCGTCGACCTGTACCAAAAACAGTTGCGCCACATCCAGCACGATACGCTGGTTTCGATCGGGCAAATCGCCGTACGTCACGACGTTTCGGACCTCATCTCCCGCCTGGACCGAATTCTCGATTCCAAGGACGCCTCTCGCGACGACCTGATGGTCTCGGTGTTGATGGGCCACCGCTCGGACGAGTCACTGACGCGCCTGATCGCCTACGTCAACGAACACCGCGATCCCAAGCTTTTGCGCAAGGTTCTCGAAGCACTGCACCGCTACAAGCTGCCCTCTCTGCCGGAAGGGGTGCGGCGCCTCGCCGGCGATACGGAACACACGGATCTCAGACATCAAGCCCAGCGATTGGCCGGCGAACAGGGATTCGGTGCCGAGCTGTTGGAGCCGCTGCTTTCGCAAAAGAGCCTGCTCGCCAAGGCCGAAGCCATTCAACTCATCGGTGAGTACCGCATCGACGGGGGCTACCAAACGCTGTTGAACCTGCTGACCCAAAAGGTGCCCGACAGCTTGCTCATCCAGGCACTGAAAGCGCTGTTGCCGTTCAAGCGAGACGAGACCGGTCCCGCCGTCAGCCCCTTCATCTCGAACCGTTTCAGTCTGTCCGTGCGCGATCAGGCCATGGAAACCCTTTTCCGTGGCGGTGGTTCTTCCCGATTGCAACGGATCGTGGACCACCTGACGAGTCTCGCCGAAAATAAAACGCTCGACGGGGCCGACAGCCTGCTGAGCCTGATGAAGGACACCCCGATCGAGGAATACGAAATGGAGTTCTATCCCTATCGGGATTTCTGGTGCACCCTTCTGGCCTGTGACCGGGAGCGCACCCGCGACAAACTGCTGACGGTATTCGAGAAATGTCATTGGCTGATCGAGGATCCACTCGAGTGGGTCAAGGCCTTGAACCACGCCAGTCATCAACCCCAGGCCAAGTATTCGGCCCTGGAAGAACGCCGTATTCGCGCCGTCGTGGCCAAACTGAACGCCAAACAGCTCAACCAGGACAAATCGACCCGCCAACAGAAGACCATTCTCGACATCTTGAACAACTTCCAAAAGCCGGATCACTACTCGCGGGTCCAGGCGATGCGCAAGCTGAGCATGGTCTACAAACCGACCATGGTGGAGCACCTGAAGGACCTGATGCCGAAACTGGTGGAAATGGTCCTGCTCTTTTTGGATTCGAACCAGGGAGCCCCCGACATGACCGCCTTGGCGATCACCGTCGCGGGGAAGATCGGCCATCCCAAGCTGAAAGACCGCATTCGCCAATACCTGAACAGCGACGACCCGGTTCTCAGCAAGGCGGCTGGAAAAGCGCTGCACCTGGAATTCCAGGAACCGGACCACGCCATTCACAAGATCCTGATCGTCGACGACAGCAAATACATCACGAAACAACTGGGCACGGTACTGACGAAGGCGGGTTATCAGGTCACTTTGGAGAACAACCCGTTACAGGCCCTGGAAATCATGTGCGGCGAGAGCTTTGATGCGTTGATCTTGGATCTGCACATGCCGCAACTGGACGGAACCGAAGTACTCAGCAAGGCCCGCGCAAACCACTCGGCCCCCAGCCACGTGCTGATCATCACTTCATCGCGGGAACGGGGCGAACTGGCGAAAGTGGTCGCTCTGGGCATCGAAGGCTTGCTGCTCAAGCCATTTCCCATGGCGGACCTGCTGAACAAGATCAAGGTCATGGAAGTGGAGAAGCACTGATCTCCAAACAGCGAGGTCACGCGCAACCCAGGGGGCCCGGCCACACCGATGCCCCCGCGAGGCGGGTTCGGGCGGCGTTTCAGGACGCTTCCGGTTGGAAATCGAGCAGGTGCACACCCTGATCCACCAGGTCATCCGCCTGGAAGTGGATGGCGGTGACGGTACCCGGTCCGGGCGCTTCGATGCGGTGCTCCATCTTCATGGCTTCCATCACCATCAAAACCTGGCCTTTTTCCACGACGTCGCCCTGGTTCACCAAGACCTTGATCACCTTGCCGGGCATCGGCGCCGCAAAACCGTCGTGGCTGTCGTCGGCTCCGCCCTTGCCCTTGCTGTTCTCGAAGAAAAAGGTTTCGCCGGCCAGCGTCACCCACACCCCTCCGGCGACCCCCGTAACGAAATAAGGAACGGTTCGATCACCCAGATGGAGCCGTCCGCTGCCGGAGGCGGGCGCAGCCAACTTGAACTCGCGAACCTCCTCACCCTCGTGGATGGTTCCGTGCAGAGGATGGATCCCCGTCCAATCGATCTTGAAATGCCGGTCGCCCAGCTTGAATTGCTTTCTCATTTGGTTCCCCTCCAGGCGGGTAAGGACGACCAGGGATCGTTGAAGGCCACACCACCTTCTCGCGAATTCGCTTTCCTGCCCGAGGCACCCAGCGCCGTCAACGCCAGCGCCTGGTCGATCAAGCCGTCATCGGCACGATAATCGGCGAAATGTTCGGCGAGGTAGTCGGTTCGCGTTTCGCCCTTCAGGAAGTGAGGTTCCTCGAGAATGGCCAGCAGAAAGGCGATGTTGGTACGCACGCCGTGAATGCCGTACTCCGCCAAGGCATTGCGCAGTTTCTCGCAAACCGTGCGGCGATCGGCTCCGCGCACCACGAGCTTGGCGATCATCGGATCGTAGTAGATGCTGATCTCGTCACCTTGGGCCACGCCGCTGTCGACGCGCACATCCAAGCCCTGGGGCTCGTGATACCCGACGATGGTCCCGGTTTGGGGCAGGAACCCGTTGGCCGGATCCTCGGCATAGATGCGGACCTCCATACTGTGGCCCCGCCCGCTGATTTCCTCCTGGCGCAGGGGCAGTGGATTCCCGCGTGCCACCTCGATCTGCCATCGGACCAGGTCCTGGCCAGTCAGCATTTCGGTGATCGGGTGCTCTACCTGCAGCCGCGTATTCATTTCCAGAAAATAAAAGGACCCATCCTCATCCAACATGAACTCGACGGTACCCGCATTCGTGTAGGACACGCACCCGGCCGCGGCCACCGCGGCTTCGGCCATGCGCCCACGCAGTTCCGGAGTCATGGCGGTCGACGGGGTTTCCTCCAGGATTTTCTGGTGGCGCCGCTGAATGGAGCACTCCCGTTCGAACAGGTGGACCAGATTGCCGTGTTCGTCTCCGAAGACCTGGAACTCGATGTGACGCGGACGGGTCAAATACTTTTCCAGCAGGACCGTGTCGTCCCCGAAGGCGGCGGTCGCCTCTCGTTTCGCAGCCTCCAACTCCTCCAGAAACCGATCCGCGGCGTGAACGATGCGCATGCCCTTGCCTCCACCGCCGGCGCTCGCCTTGATCAACAGCGGAAAACCGATGCTCTCGGCCTGCTCACTCAGATGTTCCGGATCCTGCTTGTCGCCGTTGTAACCCGGCACGACCGGCACCCCCGCTCGAATCATCTCCCGCTTCGAGGCCTGCTTGGAGCCCATCAGTTCGATGACCTCGGCCTGGGGACCGATGAACACCAAACCGGCGGCCCGCACGGCCTTGGCGAACTCGGCGTTTTCCGACAAGAAACCAAATCCGGGATGGATTCCATCGGCTCCGGTCGATTTGGCGGCCTCGATGATCGCCTCGGCGCGTAGATAACTCTCGATCGCCGGAGCCGGCCCGATACAGACCACTTCGTCGGCCATGCGCGCGTGTTTGGCTGCCATGTCGACTTCCGAAGCCACCGCCACGGTGCCGATGCCCATTTCGCGGCAGGTCTTCATGATTCGCACGGCAATTTCCCCGCGGTTCGCAATCAAAATCTTCTTCATATTCGTTCCTTCTCCTCCCCCTCGCTGCCGTTGAAAGGCGTCAACCTGCGCGACGGGGGACGACGAGCCCCCGCCCGAATTCGGCAGGCGCCATCACATGCGGAACACCCCGTATTTGACCGGACCGATCGGCTGGTTGTAGGCCGCGCTCAGCGCCAAGCCCAACACTTCGCGAGTTTGGCGTGGATCGATGATGCCGTCGTCCCAAAGCCGTGCGGAGGAATACCAGGCACTGCTCTCCACCGCGTATTTATCGAGAATCGGCCGCTTGAATTTCTCGGCCTCCTCGGAACTCATGTCCTGGCCGCGACGTTGAAGCTGTTCCTGCTTGACCTGGCAGAGCACGTTGGCCGCCTGTTCGCCTCCCATGACCGAGATGGTGGCGTTGGGCCACATCCACAGGAACCGGGGATCGTAGGCGCGACCGCACATGCCGTAGTTGCCGGCACCGTTCGAGGCACCGATGATCACGGTGAATTTGGGGACCTGGGCGTTGGAAACGGCGTGAACCATCTTGGCGCCATCCTTGGCGATGCCGCCCGCCTCGTATTTGCGACCGACCATGAAGCCGGTGATGTTCTGCAGGAACACGAGCGGTATCTTGCGCTCGTTGCACAGCTCGATGAAGTGGGTCGCCTTGAGGGCGGACTCGCTGAACAACACCCCGTTGTTGGCCACGATGCCTACCGGCATGCCCCAAATGTGGGCGAAACAGGCGACAAGGGAATTTCCGTAGAGTGCCTTGAATTCGTGAAACTCCGAGGCGTCCACCACCCTGGCGATGATTTCGCGCACGTCGAAGGGTTGGCGCGAATCGCTGGGCATGATGCCGAGCATGTCCTCGGCGTCGTAGGCCGGCTCCTGAACCTCTTTTTGTAGAGGCACCGGCTTGCGCGGCCGATTCAGGTGGGCGAAGATCTCGCGCACCATGTCCAAGGCCTCGCGATCGTCATGGGCATAGTGGTCCGCGACACCCGACTCGCGGCAGTGGACGTCGGCACCGCCCAGGTCCTCGGCGGAAACCACTTCACCCGTGGCCGCCTTGACCAGCGGCGGACCGGCCAAGAAGATGGTGCCGGTGCCCTTGACGATGACCGTCTCGTCGGACATCGCCGGCACGTAGGCGCCGCCCGCCGTGCAGGAGCCCATCACCGCGGAAATCTGCGGGATCCCCGCGGCCGACATCCGGGCCTGATTGAAAAAGATGCGCCCGAAGTGGTCGCGATCGGGGAAAACCTCGTCCTGTTTCGGCAGAAACGCCCCGCCGGAGTCCACGAGGTAAAGGCACGGCAGGTTGTTCTCTTCGGCAATCTTCTGCGCGCGAAGGTGTTTTTTGACGGTGATCGGCAGATAGGTTCCGCCCTTGACCGTCGCATCGTTGGCGACGATGACCACCTCGTGACCGGAAATGCGGCCGATCCCCGTGATGATGGCCCCCGCCGGATGGGGAAAATCGTAGAGCTTCCAACCCGCCAGGGCCGAGAATTCCAAAAAGGGACTACCTGGATCCAGGACGTAATCGATCCGCTCCCGCGCGGTCATCTTGTTGCGGTCACGATGAAGTTTGATCGCCTTCTCTCCACCCCCCAAGGCGACTTCGGCAAGCCCGTCCTGAAGCTGTCCGATCTTTTCCATCATGTATTCCCGGTTCGCCTTAAACGCTTCCGAGCCAGGACTTACCTTTGTCTGAAAGGTAGTCATCTACGCCTCCCGAATGTGCTGCTTGATGAAAGCTCCATCATAGCGTGGCCCTCGGAAGGGGGCAAACATTTCCCAGCGTCGGGGGCCGTGCCCGACCTACCGGCCACGAGGGTCGTGGCGACCGGTACGGCCAGGACACGCCCGGCGGACGAAGCACCGAATCGGGGCCCGGTGTCTCGCCACCGGGCCCCGAAATAGGTACGCAACTGTCGAAGGTGGAGGGACTCAGCCCAGAAATGCCTCAAGAAAAATACCGGGCAGTTTCAGGGGGCTGGGCGAAGCCTCGAAGTTCGTCAATTTCTTGCCGAGATAATGACTGGTCTTGTGCGTGGCGAACCAGGCCGGTTTCGGCCAGGGTCGGAAGGGACCGCGAACGACGCTTTTCATCGGTTTGTCGAACATGTAGCCGTTGTGGACCACATCCAATCCCGATTGAATGTCGTAGATGTCGTGCCCGGGATGGGCGCCCCAAGTGGTGCTTCCCATGGCATAACATACGGCGGCCCAGTGGTTGACCGAAATGGTGCCGTAGCGAAGATCCTCGAGCGCCTTTTCGAAGGCCGCTTCGACACCCTTGTCGGCCAGGGTCGAGGGGTGAATCAACATGGTCATGTTGAGTGTGCCCCACAGGGTTTCGTTGGCGAACTCGGTGGCCTTGACGATGAACTCGGCCGGGTCGGCCGCCTCCAGACAGGTTTCGCCGAAGACACTGCAAAACGCTTCGGTATTGAAACAGATGTCGTCCTTGTGGGCCGGGTCGAGACCGGGAATCAGGGTCCAGGGCAGTTTTTTGTCGGTCCGTTCCCCGATCAATTCCGCGTCCGGGTGCTCGGCGAGAAAGGCTTTGTGGCGATCGAAGGCACCCGGATAATATGCGTCGCGCTGCGGCAAAGTTTTGAACACGGCGCGGATTCCGTCGAGCAGGGCTTCGCGATGTTTCCAGCCCTTCTGCATGACGAGAACCCGCGAGGCATTGCAGTTGAAGCCTCCGTTGTTGGCCAGGGAAGACGCGATGTTGGCCGCCTGAAAGGCGATGTCCGACTTGGACCAGTCACCCGGCACGATCACCACCGGGCTCACGTTGCCGAGTTCGCTGGTGATCGGCTTGTTGAGGAAGGGGTCGCGATCCGCCTTGCGCTTTTCCACCTCGCCGCCGAACACGATCACGTCGTGGGTCTTGTCCGAACCCGTGATGTGGATTTCGCCGATCGAGGTGTGATTGCACAGATAGGAACCCACATCGGCCCCGCCGTATACGATTTGCAGGAAGCCTCGCGAAATCAAGGGCTGGAAGGCGCGCTCGAAAAAGGGGCCCAGATATTCGTTGACCGGGTGCATCTTGAGCAGCGCGACCTTGCGCTCGACGAACATCTTGTAGATCACGTCCATGGGCCCGATGGAAGCCACGTTGCCGGCACCGAGTACCAGACAGATCCGGCCGGATTCGGGCGGTTTGCGATAATACGCGCACATGGTTTCCTTGAGCCGGTCTTGACTGACTTCGGGTTCCATCCATATTTCGGCGGTGGTTCCCATGAAAAAGAGCTGATCGTACAAGTCGGTCGGAAAGACCCGAGCGCTCACGATACCGGAAGCACGGGTCCGCACGGGACCGGGTAGCTCGGGATCGCCTTTGCGGCGCAACGTATCCAGAGTCTGCCGGAATAGTCTCAAATTGCGGAGCAGGCTGTAGGGCCCACCTAGCCACTCCTCGCCGGCCGTCGCAGCCCGCGGGGAAATGCCTTTGGCCGCCAATGCCGCATCGACCCAATCCTTCGCGACCAGCTTGAATTCATCCATCAGCGAATCGATCAGGGCAACCAAGTCCACGAGGGACAGTTGGGCCCAGCTCTGTTTATTGTTTTGCAGGATGGCCAAAGCTGTATCGAGTTGCTCGCGGCTGGTGGTCTTCCCCTCTCGTCCCGAGGAGGAAGCAGCCGGCGGCGATTCAATCGTAGTAGTCATGCCTAGTCACCTCACTGTTGAAATGCGGGAACTCGAAAGCCGGCCTGGGTCCATGATCCACGGAGCAGTGCGGCAAGAACGAAGACGTCACGAAGACGTAAAAAGAGCCGAACCCAAGCAGCCGGTTCATCACAAGTGATCCATAAATACTGAAGGCATCATAACACAGGGGCGGGACGAGGTGCGGGTACTTTGACCACCTGCGGCGAGGGTCAAAGGCCCGAAGGCCATGGCGCACAAGAGAGGTGTGACAAGGGCTACGGTTGACAGCGGCATAAAATGCCGCAATGCGTAGAAAAGAATCCCGCATCCGCTTTTTTCACGATAAAATATTGCAACCATTGTGTTTCAGACTCTTTTGACGCAGTGTGTCAAAAAAATGCTTGCAACGTTTGCCGCACTGCGGTACCTTAACGATGTCGCCGGTGACGCGACGCGGCAAATGCGCTAGAGCATATCTTAAGGAGGACAGGATGACACGGCTCATCAAACGCTATGGCAGTCGGAAATTGTACGATACCAAAGAGAGCCGTTACGTTTCCTTGGAAGATATCGCCAAATGGGTTCGCGACGGAGAAGTGATCCAGGTGGTCGACAACGCGACCTCGGAAGATGTGACCGTTCAAACGCTGACGCAAGTCATTTCCGAGGAAGGTCGCAAGGGCGGCTCCGCATTGCCGAGTGATCTTTTGCATGATTTGATTCGAGTCGGCGGTTCAGCCGTTACCGACCGTGTGAAGAAAATCCAGACGGGCGTGGATACCTTTTTCAAGAAGTCCATCGATCGCTTGGTCCCTGTTTCCAAAGTCAGAGAGGAAATGGATCATCTCCGCCAGAGATTGGACGAGTTGGAAACGGCCATCTCCAGTGCCGAAGCCCACTCCCGGGTAGAGATGGAAGAGACGCCCGCCCCCGTCGAAACGACCAAGACGGAACAACCGGCAAAAGCCACTCAGGAACCCGCCAAGGAACCCCCCGCGGCCGAAAGCGAAAGCCCCAAGGCCGCTCAAGAGGCGAAAGAGACGAAGCCGACCACCAAACGTGCGTCGACACGTCGATCTTCCAAGTCAGGATCTTCGACCAGTCGAAGATCGCGTAGCAAAAAAGAACCCGAAACCCCGAAATCTCAGGCCAGCGATTCCTGAGACCACTCGACGATTCCAGGCTCGAGGCAGGCCCTGCCGACAGCCATCACGTTAAAGGAGACAAGCCATGAAAACGCTGTACACGATGGGCGACCAGGCCATGAAATCCGGTCGTACTTTTTACCTCGCCGGCCTCGGCGTCGCGGCAACCGTTCAAGAACAAACCAACAAGGTCTTCGAGAACCTGGTAGAAAAAGGTCGCACCGCCACCACCAAGGAAGCCGCCACCGAGAAAAAAACCGAAGGCCCGACCTTTTCCGGTCGCGTCAAGGACCTGAGCGACCAGGTCACCAACCGCGTTCAGGACGGCGTATCTTTCGCCTTCTCCCGCATGGGCATTCCCACCCGCCAGGAAATCCAGGATCTCACCCGTTCCGTGGAACAACTGACCGAAAAAGTACAGGCACTTCAAGCCTAAGACCAGACGGCGCGTGCATCCGTCACGCCGCGACGCACCGCGCGCGGCTCCTACACCGGTAAGATAAGCGCGCCAACTCGTCGGACCGAGCGGCCGGCCGCGAATGAAAACGAACACGTTGCTCGGAGCCGACCTCGCACCGGAAGACGGCCTACACAGTATCAGGGGGGTATCATGAGTATCAAAGATCGAGCCGAAAATCTGCAATCGGAAGTCAAAGACTCCGCACAAAAAATCTGGCTGGCCGGATTGGGCGCCATGTCCATGGCCGGCGAAGAAGGCAACAAGCTCTTCAAGACCTTGATCGAAAAGGGCCAGGAGTTCGAAAGCCGTCAAACCGCGGCACCGGTCGACGCCGTGAAGACCGGAATCGGCTCCGCCAAGGAACGCGTGGAAGACGTTTGGGGAAGAGTCGAATCCCTGATCAACGAACGCATCGGCCAGGCCTTCCAGACCTTCGGCGTCCCCACCCGCGACGAGATCGCGGATCTGACCAACCGCGTCGACGCCCTGATGGACGCCCTCAACAAATTGAACGCCGAAAAAGCCCCCGAGGCGACCGAAGAAGAAACCAAAGCCTGAGACCTTTCCACGCAACCAGCACGATACGTGCGTTAGCATCATTTCCCATCGATCGACATCGCTGGCGAAAGGTGAACCGGCTGTCCCACGACCGCCGGGATCGCCTGGATGAATTGTAGAGGCCTCGGTTCATCCATCCGGTTCCGGCGGAATCATATATAGATGTAACGAAGGTCGACGCGACAGGAAGGAGCCCGACCCATGGGGGGTATTCAGGAAAAACGTCCGAAAATTGGTCTGGCAATGGCAGGAGGCGGCCCGGAAGGTGCCGTTTACGAAATCGGAGCCATTCGCGCCCTCGACGATGCCATCGAAGGGCTCGACGTCAACGATCTGCACGTTTACGTTGGTGTCAGCGCAGGCGCGTTCGTCACCTCTTGCCTGGCCAACAACGTGACGTCCGCACAACTGGCACGCGCCGTCGTCAATATCGATCCTCACGATCACCTGTTCGATCCGAGCATGTTTCTCACCCCGGCACTGGGTCTGTTCGTCAAATCCGGCATGATGCTTCCCCGCCTGATGATGGAGTCCATTCGCGACTACATGCTGAATAAACACGAACAGGGGTTGGTCAACTCCTTCACGCGCCTCGGCCGCGCCATTCCCGTCGGGCTCTTTGACAACGAACCACTTCGCGAATATCTGGAACGCGTGTTCAACAAACCCGGTCGCACGGACGACTTTCGCCAACTGGGCAAAAAGCTGTTCGTCATCGCCACCGACCTCGACACCAGCCACGCGGTGGTCTTCGGACGCGGGGAATACGCACACATCCCCATTTCGCTTGCCGTCCAGGCAAGCACGGCCCTACCGGGTCTCTACCCGCCGGTAGTCATCGAGGATCGCAGCTACGTGGACGGCGTGCTGCGTCGAACCCTGCACGCCTCGACGATTCTCGACGAGAACCTCGACCTGGCTCTTTGCGTGAACCCCATCGTCCCCGTGGACACGAGCCGCTCCGTGGAAGAAGGCTACATGCGCCGCGGCAAATTGACCGACCGCGGCATGCCCACGGTTCTCTCCCAGACGTTCCGAACCCTGATTCACTCGCGCATGCGCGTCGGCTTCCGGCGCTACGACAATCAGTACAAGGGAACCGACCTGGTCCTCATCGAACCGGAACCCCACGACTACCGCATGTTCTTCACCAACATCTTCAGCTTTTCCAAGCGGAAAGCGGTCGCCGAACACGCCTACCGGTCGATCATGCGCCATCTCGCGAGCCGGCTCGAGGAGCTGGATCCGGTTTTCGAAAAACACGGGATGCGCCTTCGTCACGACGTCATTTTCCGGGAAGACCCCGACATTTGGAAAAGCGTGGACGCCACGCCCTACCGCAAAAAGGGCCCCGTCACCAGCAATCTGAGCGACGCCCTCGAACGACTGGAAGCCGTACTGGAGAAAAGAAAGGAAAAGGGCAACGACCACGAGCCGGAGCCCGAGCCCCAGGAAGTCGGCTGACGGCATCGCATCCCAACATTTTCGCGTCCTTTGGAAACAGGACCCCTTTGCCGCCGGGTCCCCCACCCGGCGGCATTTTTTCGAAGATTCTGCGTCCTTTGGAAACAGGACCCTTTGGCCGCCGGTCCCTTCCCCGGCGGCCTTTTTTCACCGCTTTCGCGTCCTTTGGAAACAGGACCCTTTGGCCGCCGGCCCCCACCGGCGGCCATTTTTTTTGCGCGACCCTTTCGCAACCAAGCGACCCGGTCTCAGTCGTGCTCTCCCGGAATGACGCTCTCTTCCGACGCTTCCACCGCATGATAGGTCTTCTGTAATTCGGCGACGGCCTGTACATTGCCCATCTCTTCATAAGTCGCGATCAGCAGATGGTAGGCCGGAAAATAGTTGCCACAATCGGCGAGTGCCTTGCGCAGGTGGGCGACCGCATCCTCGAACTGACCGGCGTTGAAATGGCCCAACCCCCGCGAGTAATGAACCCCACCACCGTAGTTGATGCGGCGCAGGATGCTGTCGTAATAATCGGCGGCCATATCGAGCTTTTTGGTCTTCGCGAAGTGGTTGGCCTTGTCCAATCCCGCGAATATCCGACCTTGGCGGTCACCACCGGTATAGATGCGGAACAATTGGTACAGGGCGTTGGGAACCCCCAAGAGGAACGGCAAGTTGAGAAAAAGCATTTTCCAGGCGTTGCCGCGCATACACGAATGACACATGTAGCGCTTGCCGTAGTTCCAACCGTAGATGACCAGCAAAAAGTAGAAGTAGAACACGGTGAAGTAACTGGGAACCGCGTAAAAGCCGCACTCGTCGCACAGACGCAGGTTCTCCTCTCCCTGTGGTCGGGCCTGGCCAAGGGTGTGAATCGTTTCACAATAGGTGCAATAGACCTGCGGGGATTGGGGCATGTGGGTCAAATCCACGGTGGCCTTGCAGTCGGGGCAGCGCGTGACCTTGAACGATTCACCCTTGCCCTCTTCCGCCAGGGCCTGCTTCCTGAGTTTGGCCCACCGTGCCGAAGAAACCCCGTTGATCGCGATGGAAAGCTCGCGAATGGGACCTTTCTTGATGGCCAGGGCCACGAACCCGGTTTCCCCATCTTCCTGGAGCAGTTGCAAGATCAAATTGTCGAAACGCCGATCCACTCTCAAAATCGTTTCGACAGGTAGGGTCGCTTCGTCGAGGGTCAGCTCGTTGCCGTCGAAATACCCCTTTTTGCTCAGAAAACTGGCTTCATTCCCGTCGTCGTCCAAAAACTTGAACTTGAAGGTAATCCCTTCCTTCATGGCAGCACCTCATTCCACGTTCATGGTTCGGGGTTTCTACCAGATCTCGGTCGAGGCGATGCGGATGTCGACCCGACTCCGCTGCGAGTACCGAAACCCGGCAGAAGGCACGGTTCTCGGCCAGGCCCCTTCTCCATCGGGGGCACATCACCACCCACGGAATCGGAGACCACCGAAGAAGCGATCTCCCGCGGCGAGCATTCGACGCAATACGCCTCGTCATAGTCCGGTATAGGTAAAAAATACCACTTTTTCATGGCACTTCTCTTCATTTTTTTTCGCTATAACCATTGAGATCAAATTTAACCACCGAAGAAACGACGGGCTTCACCAAACCCGGACAGCCCCCCGCTGTCGCGCTTGTGAGGTGGGTGATTTGACCCATCTTTGATTCCGAAAGATCCCTAGATTTTTGTATCGGAATCGAAGACGGAACGCACTTATAGAACGTGAGGTTGTTTTGTGTTTGGCGATTTCCGGTCATTCGGAATCTCGAACACAAGGACCGAAACCTGAATAACAGGTATCCCCTTCTCAATATCCCATGGATTTCCAAGGTCTTTGACTTTTGTCACAAAAAGTCGCGGCCTGTCCTTATCCCTCGCGATCGTTGTCCATCGAGTGAGCGCCCCACGGACGCTTCCAGGAGCGAATCGGCACATTCCGCAGTAATAAATGCATGCCGGCCTCGCTCTCCACAACTGGAACGCCATTTGCTTAACTCATCACCAGCGGTTGTCTCCTGGAGTTTGAATATGTGTGAAAAAGGCTTGAAAAAAACGCACGCTCCCCAGAGAAAAGAAGCTTTCTCCGGCGATGCGGAACTGGTTACGGTTTGCATGTATTGCGATGCCGTTCGCTCGAATCGCAACAACTGGGACCACACCAGTCCGGAAGTGGAACTGAAACAATTCGCACGCATCAGCCACGGCGTATGCCCACACTGCTATCGCGATGCCGTTTCGCTTCTCGTCAGAGAAATCAAGGTCCTCACGGCCTGATTCACTCCCCAACACCATCACATCGCTAAAGACACAAAAAAACCGCCGGTATTCTGGCGGTTTTTTTGTGTCTTCTTGTTTTTACCGGGACTCACAAACAGGCATCCGCACCTCACAAATCACTGGCCCCCACACCACACTTGTGGTAGTATGCAAATACGCCACAAGATATCGTAGTCTATATAGAAACATAGACATAACAACACCAGCCGGCATCAGGGCCGGCACTGTTTTTTTCGGTTGTGATATCTGGATGGGGTGTTGGGTTTTTCGGCCGATGTCAGCACATGGCCCGGCGCCGCGAGGTATAGTGCATGATGTCGTCGATGGCCACGCGTTTATATTCATGAAGAGGTAAGTCTTTCGCGAAGGCCTCCAGTTCGTTGAGTTGTTGTTCCGGGAGTTCTCCGATCGGCTTTAACTGGACCTCGTTCTCGTCGGTCAGGAAAAGATTAGCCACAAGATGTTGTGGTTTATCTAAATCAACGATCCCTCCTAACAAGAACGGTGGACTCAGTTCGGAGCCAGGAAAAAACTTGAACCGCATTTTCCCTCCAAACCATCAAAAGAGAATGGATTAATTTTTTTAAGAACAGTTACAGGCACTATAACGTTTTATCCGCACCTTGCCAAGAAAAAAATGCTGAATTTAGGAGATTTATCTTAGTTTTCCACAGGTAGAAGGCCCCCTGTGGAAAACGAGCGATCGAATGTAAATTCCGCTTTCCTCGTAGGCGTTTGAAATCTGTACTTCGAAACGGGCCGGAATCACTCGTTTTCCCCGACCGAATCGCTGACCGGCACCGAATGGGCCCGCTCCGATCCCGATCCGGCGAATTCCAACCGGAACAGCGCACCTTTGCCCTCCCCTTCGCTTTCCACGGAAATATCGCCACCCATCTGGCGCATGACGTCCAGACAGTAATGGAGCCCGAATCCGTGGCCAGTGCGCTTGGTGGTATAGCCATGGGAGAACACGCGTTTCAAACCCTGTTCGGAAATCCCGACACCATGGTCTCGAATCGTCAACACGGGGTTCGTCTCAGGGGCCGTGATCAGTTCGAGTTCGAGCCGGCGACGATCCTCCGGGGTTTCCTCCATGGCTTCGACCGCGTTTTTGAGGACATTCATGATGATCTGGATGGAGTGAATGCGCTGAGCTTCGACCATGACCGACCATTCGCGGTCAAAAGGAATTCGGACATCGATATTTCGGCGTTTGAAGGACTCCTCCATAATCCGGCAACATTCGAAGACGAGCGCCACCAAATCGAATCGATCGGACTTCTCGGTACTTTGCTTGGCGTGGCGCTGCTGCATTTCGATGATGTCCTGCATGAGATCGGTTTTCTTGTTCATGTCTTCCAACTGTTTGCTGAGAAACGCGTTTTCCTGACTCAAAATACTGCCGATCTTCATGAAGTAGGCGGGCAACAATTTGCCCTTGGGATCCTCGGCCATCCAGCGGGCCCAATCGTGCTCGTGCTCCTTCAACATGTTGCCCGCCTGTTCGAGGCGATGGACCTTGGAATATTCGAGTTTGTGCAGCGTCTGTTGCGCGGACACTTTGAGACTGTTCAATACGTTGCCGATATTGTGGAGAATCGAGGTGGCGAACTTGGCGTTCTCCTCGGCGAAGGCGCCCGCCTCGACCGCCTGCCTGGCCGAAGCGAGATCGCGCCGAAAATCGTGGAATCGGAGTTGGGTCTGAATACGGGGGATCAACTCTTCCTTGGTCACGGGTTTGGTGATGAAATCGTTGGCACCGGCCTCGAACCCGATGGCCATGTCGTCCACCTGACCTCGAGCCGTCAACAGGATCACCGGCAACTCGTGATGGTCGTATTGGTGGCGCAATTCGCGGCAGACCTGGTAGCCCGACATTTTGGGCATCATGACATCCAGGATCACCAGATCGACCGGTACGTTCTTTTGGTTCACCACCGCCAGGGCCTGCTCGCCGGAAGAGGCCTGAACGATTCGGTACTGATTGAGGGAAAGCAGGTTGACCAACACCTGGAGGTTGACCGGCTCGTCGTCGACGATCAGGATCGTGTAGTCGTCTTCCGCCTTTTCCAACTGGACACCGGTCCGCGTGTACTCGGCGATGACTTCTCCCTCGTGATCGCCGGCCTGAAGGTGTTTGAGATCGGCCAGTTGGGCTTCGATCTCCTCCATCTCGACCTTTTTCTCTTTAGAGAGGGGAACCGTGAACCGAAACGTGGCGCCCTTGCCCGCTTCGCTCTCCACCCAAATGCGGCCCTTGTGCAGTTCCACCAACTGCTTGGTGATCGCCAATCCCAGGCCGGTTCCACCGTGAAGTCGCTCCATCGAACCGTGCACCTGTTCGAACGAACTGAATATGCCGCGCTGCCGATCGGAAGGGATGCCGATTCCGGTATCGGCGACACTCACCAAAAGCCACGCACCGCTCACCTGGGCCGACACCGTCACACAGCCGCGATCGGTAAACTTGATGGCGTTGCCGACGAGGTTGTGCAGGATCTGCTGGAGCCGGTTCTCGTCCCCGGCGACCGGCACGAGGTCCACCTCGATGGCATTGATCAATCGCAACCCCTTTTTCTGGGCCATGGGTTTGCTGAGCAGCAGCACCACATCCACGAGCGAGTGCATGTCCACCGGTTTCAGGTCCAGTTCGATGGTGCGTTCCTTGAGTTTGGAGTAATCCAGGATATCGTTGACCAAATTGGACAGGCGCTTGGCACTGCCCAGAACCATGGAAAGATTGGCCACGGTCTTGGGGGGCAATTCGCCGGTCACGCCGTCGATCAGGGACTCGACGATCCCCATGATCCCATTCAGCGGCGTGCGCAACTCGTGGGACGTATTGGCCAAAAATTCGTCCTTGAGGCGATCCACGTGACGCAGCCGCTCGGCAACACCGTGTTCCCGTTCCAAATCGCGAGCCGCCAATTCCAAGGCCTGGCGGTGGGAACGTTCCCGTCTGAGGTTGTAGAGGTGGAAGAGCCCGAAGAGAGCCGTGCCCATGAGAATGAAATACAGAAAGAAGGCCAATCGCGTTCGCCACCAGGGCGGAACGATGACGAGCGACCAGGAGGTACCCACTTCGTTCCAAACGCCGTTGTTGTTGGCGCCCTTGACGCGAAACACGTATGTCCCCGGATCGATGTTGGTGTAGTTGATGCGCCGAATGGATCCCTGATAGTTCCATTCCTCCTCGAAACCCTCCATTTTGAAGGCGTATTTATTCTTTTCCGGGTCGGTGAAATCCAAGACGGCGAACTCGAAAGTGAAGGCATTGCGCGAATGGGGCAACACCAACTCCCTGCGCTCGGAAGGATGGAGCGGGACGGACAGGGGCTTGCCGCCCAAAAGAAACTTGGTGATCGCCACGTTGGGGACGTGGGTGTTCAGCTTCAGCCGCCCGGGATGAAAAAAGGTCAAACCCTCGACCCCGCCATAAAACATCTCGCCCAGGTGGTTCTTGAAAAAAGCGCCGGTATTGTATTCGTTGTGGTGAAGCCCCTCTTTGGTCGTAAAGTTGGTGAACGACTCGTTGAGGATGTCGAACCGGGACAATCCCTGATTGGTACTGATCCACAGGTAATCCGCCCCCTGAAACAAAAGCCCGCAGACAATGTCGTTGGGCAACCCGTCGTGTTCGCTGAAATGGCGATAGGTGCCGTTTTCCAGATCGAGCCGGTTGAGCCCGCCGCCCGCGGTTCCCACCCACAGGACCTCGTTCCCCAGGCTGGCCACGGCGCGCACGCGATTGTTGCTCAGCGAGGTGGGATCGTGGGGATCGTGGCGGTAGGTATGATGGCGGCCGGACTGGGGATCGAACAGAATGAGCCCGCCATCGCTGCCCAACCACAAGGTTCCGCGACGATCCTGATACATGCTGGAAATGCGGTTCGAGCCGAAATTGGCCAGGTCGGCTTCGTCGAAGCGATAGCGCGTGAAGCGTTCGTCGACCGAATCGTAGCGGTTGAGCCCGTTGGAGGTCCCCACCCACAGGTTATCTTCGAAATCGACGAAGAGGGATCGCACGAAATTGTTGCTCAAGGTGCTGGCATCCGTCGCCTGACTCTTGAACCAAAGGGTTTGACCCGATTCGGTTTCGATTCGCGTCAGTCCGCCCCCCCAGGTTCCGGCCCACAGGTACCCGTCCTTGTCCTCGACGATGGCCCGAACGAAGTTATGGCCCAGCCCCTTGTCTCCACCCGGCCGGTGTTTGTAGACGACAAGTTCCGACGTCTCCAGGTCGACCGAGCTCACGGGATCGCCACCCACCGGAATGCGATTCAAACCCTGGGTGGTGCCGACCCACAAATAGCCCTTGGAATCCTGGTACACGGCCTTGACGAAATCGTCGCTCAATCCGGGCGAACCCTCACGACCCTGGCGCCAATGTTTGAATTGGCTTTTCTTTAGATCGAGGCGACTGATACCGCCGGCGGAAGTGCCGATCCAAATCAGGTCGGAAGCGTCCTGGTACAGCGACAGGATTCGATTGGAGCCGATCGAGGTGGGATTTTCGCGGTGATAGCGGTAATGGTAGAAACGCTCGCGGCCGGTATGGAACAGGTGCAGGCCGCCGCCATCCGTCCCCACCCAGATATTGCCGTCGCGATCCTGTAACAGGGCCCGCACATCCTCGTGCTGGATGGAAAAGACGCGATCGGACTTTCGATAGGCGCGAATGTCGAGGACCGGCGCAGTTTGATCTTCGACTCGAAAGGCCACGCGATTGAGCCCACCTTCGAAGGTACCGACCCAAATGACGCCGTCACGATCCTCCAAAAGCGCACGAACCCGTTTGTCGCTGAGCAATCCCGGGCCTTCGCCGAACTGATGGAAATGGGCGTTGCCGGCGCGAACCTTGGCCAAGGAAGCGTGGGGCAACAGGCCGATGCCGTCGTAGGTGCCCACCCAAAGGTGACCGCGTCGATCGAACAGAAGCGTCCAAATCTCGTTGCTGAACAAGCCGCGGTCTTTTTGCTTTTCGTAGCGAATGTTCAGGAAGCTCTCGCCGCCGCGCATCAGGAGACTGATACCGCCGCCCATGGTCCCGATCCACAGGTTGCCCTCCCGATCGGCGGCGATGTGGGTCACGTAATTGTTGGAAAGGCTGTTCGGGTCGTCGGGATCGAATTGAAAGCGGACGAAGGAATCGGTTTGCGGTTCGTAACGGCACAGACCCCCGCCAAAGGTCCCGATCCAGAGCTGACCGTCCTTATCCTCGAAAAGCGCGTGGACGTAACTGTCGGAAAGCGAATCGGCATCGCCGGGATCGTATTTGTAGACGCGCATTTCGTTCCCGTCGAATCGGTTGAGGCCATCCTCGGTGCCGATCCAGAGAAAACCCCAGCGATCCTGCAACACCGTGTGCACGGAGCTGTTGGACAAGCCGTCCTCGACGTTCAGGTGGGAGAAGTGCAACGCGGGGTTCGAGGCGTGCAGCATCGATATGCCGCAGGTCGACAACAGCGCCCACAGAACACAAAGTGCGGATGAGAGGCCCATGCGAAAGAAAGGAGCCACCTGGCCCGGGCGTGGCATCGTCGCCGCGGGATGTTCGAGCATCCCACGGTGCCTCTCCCCTATCGATCCGGAAACTGAGGCCATGCCCACAACATCACGCTCTCTGCACCAGTGTAGAACCCAGTCACACGGGTCCGGACGAATCGCCTCCGCCCGAACCGCACCCTTTGGGTACAAATCAACCACGGGGTCTGGCCACCCGATGTACGGCCGTCGCACCGCAACGCGCGGCCGCGGGCTCGACCCGGTGTGGCGTGACCGTTCCAAGTGCCGACGCCCATCGATATGGCGGCGGAGCCAGCCACAAGAAACCTAGGTCTCGAGAAGATCGCACACAGATGAATGAATCTCTGCTCAACCGGCGTTTACCCCGCAAGGCACGACCCCGGCTCGACCCGGTTCCATCAGCCCGGTCACACATCCGACCACGCGAGTTCGGTGGCGAACCTGTTCCAATTGGACAATCAGACCAATGGTATTCTCCCATTCTACAAAATTTTTCAGAGAACCAAGGGTCTATTTACTGCGCGGATCCTTCAATCTATTCTGAAAAAAGCATGCTCGACAATTCCCTCGGCAATCAACCATCCCACATTGCACGCAACCTCGCCATTCGCGTTATGATGCTATTTTCTCGCATCGCACCGGTCCCGGTATCATCGCGTTCTCTCCCAGGAGCCATCCATGACCCAGCCCTCTTCGCCCCTTTCATGTGATCGAACCTATTTCGACATTCCCCAAGACATTACCTACTACAACTGCGCCTACCTCTCGCCCATGTGTCACCCGGTCCACGAAGCGGGCATCGCGGCCCTGAATCGGGAAGCCCGGCCCTGGACCATCAAACCCGACGACTTCTACGAAGATTCGGAGGTGGTGCGCGGCCTGTTCGCTTCCCTGATCGGCACCGAATCCCGGAACGTGGCCCTGATTCCCTCGGTGAGTTACGGCATCAATGTGGCGGCACAGGTCATCGAACCCGGCCAAGGACGTCGCATCCTCCTGCTGGACGAACAGTTTCCTTCCAACGTCTATCCGTGGCGAGAGGCGGTCAAACGGACCGGGGCCCACATCGTCCACGTCCCTCGCCCCCAAAACGGCGATTGGACCCGCGCCATCCTGGACCACCTGGACGAACGGGTGGCCGTCGCGTCCATGCCTCACTGCCACTGGACCGACGGCAGCCTGGTGGACCTGGAACTGGTGTCCGACAGATGCCGCGAGCTGGGCATTCCCCTGGTTCTGGACGTGACTCAATCACTGGGCGCGATGCCCCTGAACCTCGATCGAATTCGACCGGCCTTCTTGGTGGCTGCCGGCTATAAATGGCTGTTGGGACCCTACAGCACGGCCTATCTCTACGCGGATCCGCGATACCAGGATGGTCCCCAACTGGACCCCAACTGGATGACCCGCAAGGACAGCCGCAATTTTGCGGAGTTGGTGAACTACCGCGACGAATTGGAACCCGGCGCCCTTCGCTACGACGTCGGCCAACGCAGCAAATTCATTCTCCTACCGATGGCGATCGCGGCGTTTCGCCAAATCATGTCCTGGGGCGTCGCCAACATCGGCCAAGCCCTCGGAGCCTACAATCGCGAGTTGCGCGAGGGTGCCCGCTCCTTGGGATTCGAAACCCTTCCCGACAAATACGCGGCGCCGCATCTCATGGGCCTGCGCCACCCCGAGGGCATTCCGGTAGAACTCGTCAGGGCCTTCCAGGAACGGCAGATCGTGGTGAGCGTGCGCGGCAACGCCATCCGCGTGGCGCCCCATCTGTACAACGATGCGGAGGACCGGCGGCGCTTTCTGGAAACCGCCGCAAGCTGCCTGGGATGAACACTGCGGGGTGCCGCACCGACGCCCGGTATCCGCAAACATCGCCGCGCGCCGTAACCTAAATTTCGACACCGCGATCACCCGAATCACCCGGAACGGAGGCTCGAGCATTCCCCGTTCCGGGTGAACCCCAGGTGTCAGGAAGCCGTTTCGTCGCCTTCGAGCGCCTGTTCCTTCAAGCGCTGCCGTGCCTCGGAGTCACTGCGCGACCAGAATACGGGATCGTGGTTCACGAAATTCATGCGGCGCGCCCGATCCGGATACAGCGACACGGCGAGATCGTGCATCTTTTGGGATGTACGCCGATAGTTGGGATGGCCTTGAGGCGTGGTGCGCAATTCGAGCATGTGCATGAGCGCGCGATCGTTCATGCCCAACAACCACCGCATTTTGTGGCCTTGAAGGAAGGCGTACTCGCGCTCGGTGGGGTGATGCGCATCCAGGTAGGCGAAAAGTTCTTCGGCAAGCGCCACCGTCTCGCGGGCAATGTCCCCCAAACCGGCCTCTTCCAACTCGCCCGGCATGTGGAATCCCATGTCCGGCACCAGGGCCTGGAACTGGATGGAGCCCATCCGGTGACGCATCAAGTCCTTGTAGACCGCCCATTCGGTCACGAGATCGAAGGTGTAGGGGTAACCGAACTCGATGCCGCGTTCGGGGCGGTCGCGTCGGGTGACCCGCTCGCCATAGTAGGTGTCGTAGATTTCCAGGCGTTGTTCGCGTGACATGCGTCGCACCCGTTGACGAATCACCTCGAACGGTGCCCGAACGTAGGTGAACAGCAGGGAAGCCAGGAAACCACACTCCTCTTCGTCGGCCCAAACCTCGGACAGCCGTTGCGCCGAGACGGGTCCGTCGCCGGCGAGTGCACCCGCCATGTTTTCGAAATCGGGACGCAGCAACTGAATCCCCGAATCGCGTCCCGACCGGCACAGCTCGGGAACCAGGCGCGGAACCAGCCGTCGCATCTGACGCTCGTTGGCGGCGGTGTAGTCAAGCAAGCGCGCGCGCTTCACGTAGTGCGGAATCACCTTGGTCAGTTCCTCGAAGGCGCGGCGCCCCAAATGACTGGCCTCGGCCAGCGGAGCGGTCATCATCTTCGAAATCAGATGTTGGAAAAACCGGCCGTTACCGAACAGGCCCACATTGGCCCTGGTGGCCAATGGCAGGAAGCTGCGCAGAATGTCGCAGGCCTTGGTTTTCAAATCGTTGCGATAGGTGCGCTCGAACACCTTGCGCGCCTTGTCGTCGGCCATGTCGGCGTAGGTGCTGCCCATGTCACCCAAATCGTACACGGCCTCTTCGACCGGCTTGTGCCGCTCCAACCACTGGTTGAGCGGCTGCCACATGCGCCCGTAATTGGCGAACATGCGGTCCATGCGGTCGCGGAACACCGCTTCGCCGGGTGTGTCTTTCAGGGATTCCGGACAATAATAATGATAGCCCCGTTCGGGATCCTTGAAGTCGTAGCGAACGTAGCGGGTCGATTGCTCGATCGGCGAGCCGCCGATGCGTCGGTGCTCGATTACCTTGGTGGCCAGCATCGAAATGTTCTCGAACGAGAGGTGCGCGCCTTCCAGTTCGCCCACCGAGTCGTCGCCGTAGGCGATCAGAACCCGCTCGATCAATTTGTAGGCCTTGGCCAGTTTCAGTTTGTCTTCTTTGACGAATTCTCGCAGCAGCGTTTCGCGCAATCCGGTTTCGGCTCGACTGTACCGAGCCATGACCGCACCCACGACGCCCTGAAGATTTTGAATGGCAAATACATCGTCTTCCAAATTGGTGACGTACTGCGCCAGCAACTCGCGCACGTCACCGCCTTTACCGGACACGCTAGATTCCAAAACCACCGCTCCACCATCAGAAGGATCTGAGCCCGAACGAATCTCGACAATCGCACCCGGAGAAAGCGGGTCAACGGCGTCGCAGCAGGCAAAGGCCCACCCCTCCCAGGGAAAGGAAATGAGCTTCGAACCGTTGTGCCCCAAATGTCGTTCCAGGACGTCCGAGCGCGGATCACGCCGTTCGGGTTCATCCCGCCAAGGGCCCCGTTCCTCACGAAAAACGAATGCGAGGGCACGGCCGGTGGCGGAATCCCGCCAAGCATACCACTCAACCGCCACGGGAAAAGGACAATCTTTGGCGGCCGACGATTCCGGTCGGGCGCACCTTGGGCGAAGGTGCCGAACGGTCCGAACGTTCCACTCCGCGGCGTCGTTCCCAGCCCCCTCGGCGGGGCACCGCCGCAGCCACCGAGCCCGGAGGACCGAACCCGGGAACACCGACCGTAGCCCACCTGGAGCACCTGTCGAAAGGGCATTCCCCGAACCGACCGAGCCTCCCATAAAGGGTGGACTCGGCCATCGGGCTTGGACGCCAACCGATCATCCGCAGCGCCTGGCACGGCGTCCAAAACCCGCTATCGCGTCCGGCCCCACCGTTTCGGCAAATCCTAGGATTCCGTTTTTGAATGACCCCTAGTTGAAGTCCCCGTTCCAAAGGGTCCGGACCCAACCGGAGAAGATTTCCATATCGACCACGAATGCGTTGAGATCGGGGTCTTTCCAAATGCCGTATTCGGTTTTGGCATCGGGATTCTTTTTGGCGCGGTAGCGCAGTTGGTGGGGTGAAAAAGGAATCAGCTTACACACGGCGGTCAGTAAAAACAGGCCGCGCTGCTGCAAAAGCAGGTTTCCGTTCCAGGCGGGATCGACGGCGACAATCTTCGACTTGAAGTGTTGGCGGTAGTAGGGCGCGAACACGGCCATGCGGACGACCCAATGGGTCCACATCTTGCGGACCCCCATCACATGCCAGGGGTTTTCCTCCCGCTTCAACAGATCCCCGGCGCGGCGTTTGACTTTCAAGGGATCGAGCTTCAGCAATCCGACCACATCTTTCAAATAAAAAATACTGCGCTGGTTGAGCAGGGTATCCGAATCCCACTGAGGATCCACTTCGCTCAATTCCATTTCATCTTCCGCAAAGATGCGCTCTACCATCGATTCAGACCTTCCTTATCTTTTGATTTTCAATCGGTCACGGCCCAAAGATGTAATCTCGAAATGGAGAATTCACCGCACCCACGTGACAGAGAAGTCTGTTTGTTCATAATGAGTTCAAATCTTACTCACGATTCCAGCCAATTTTCAAGAAAAATCAGGGGTTCACTCAGATTCATTCCTGACATTTAATCCGTACACACTGTGCGTTTTCAAGCGTTTACAAATCTGCCCACCAACGCACAAAAGCTCATCGGATAGTACTCATTAATTCTTGAAAAAATTCAAGCACCAAGCAGATGAACTCTCGTTCGGAGAAATTTCAATAACGAGCACGCCTGTATCTTCGAAACATCGAACAACACCGTCATTTTTGCGCCATTGCAGCGCAACCGATTGCAGCGGCCGTTACGCCCCGGCCGTTGTGGTCCTCAGCTTTTGGGGAGATTGGAAACGACTCGGCTTCTTTGAGTTGGGGACTTCCCCGTGATGCCGTGCGAGGAAGGGGGACGCATCATCCGCCACTTGAAACCAGCAGGGCCGCTCAGTGCTCCCTGCCCCCATAGTCTGAATTCCATTTGTATCTCCAAATCTTCGAAACGAACCTACCAAAAACCTTCCCAAAAGACAACGCGGAACTTGGCAGGTAGAAGAATTTTCGGAAAATTACATCAATACTCTTTTTCCCATTTGGTATTAACCATTCATTCTCAACCACAGCTCCATCTCTTGGAACGGTTGCCGATTTGATGACGCAATGCGCATATGTGGCTGAAGACCGATCCCAATCTTAAAGAATCCAATCCAATATGAAATCTCAACCCTCTACGAAATTTCACTGCGCTACGATATTCAACAAAGATCCTCCATGGCAACTCCTGCTATTGGGCCCACCCTGAAAGGTTTCGATGGCTCCAATCGCAAGATGAACCATCTTCGGTGGCTGTCTGGAGGCAGGGCCACATGGTGTCCGTCGATTGCACGCAGCGAACCACAGTCTTGACCGAGCCATCGAGAACGCTAACGGCACGAACCACGTAAACATTTAAAAAAAATTAACTTATAAAAATCATGATGATACGCCGTTTCCTTGTGGCGTTCCGCGTCGAACAGCCCCACACACCGCGAATCGGGATAAAAAACAAACTTTCTGGCGCATGTCGAACTTGGGTACAATGTGGTGTTTTCCGCCCCATACTACGAATCCCGAATCGATCACACGACAGGAGCCGCGATTGCCCCAGCATACCCATCACGCCCCCAAAAACCAGATACCGGCCGCCGACCGCTTCCGATCCGCGCAATTCCCCCGTGTCGCCCACGATGAACCGGCCGGGATCTCCCTGTTTCTGGAACGCTTGGCTCATGCCGATGCCGATTGCGCGATTTCCGTCACGACCCTGAACCGACTCTGGCACGAATGTGAGATGGACGACATCGAGCCATCCGCCGAACAGAACGCCACGAATACCGGGTCCCTCACATGGCATCCCGCCTCGTTCTGTCGATTGGCGGAAGGGCTCGGCGCGCTCCTGGTTCGGCATCCCTCGATGGCCCTCGCGATCGAACACATCGCCTTTCGCATCGGACTCGGCACCAGACGCGAACCCGCAGCATCGGCCGAATCGGGATTTGGTGTGTTCGGCCGCCCGTGGCACGACGAACCCCTGACCCTGAGTCCCTCACCAACTCAGACGGGCGCATGGGTGCTCGACGGCGTGGCGGTGAACCCCGGCCCCACATCCACACCGATGCTGCTGCCCGTCACCTTCACCGACCATTCGGCCACGAAATCGTCCGAAGAACGCAGTGCTTGGTTGCTGGTGAAGCCGCCCGAAACCTGTCGGGCGGCAACGGAAGGCGACGCGCCGCTGGTGGGAACCGTGACGCGATGGCAATTCAAATCTCTGGCGATCGAGGGAACCCAGCTCGTAGCGACATGGTCCACGGGCGATCCGACCTTTCGAAACGGGGGGAGCGAGTTTTTGGCACTTTGGTGGTGTTTCGTCGCCTCGGGCATGGCCAGCCAGATCATGGCCAACACGCCTATGGGGCCGGCAGGCTCGGGCGCCAACTTCGAATGGGAGCGGGAATGGTTCGCGGCCCGCACCCTCGCGGACCTCGCCCTCGTCCGCACCCCCCTTCAGAATGATGGCGCGGAACCGCTCGCCACCGCCATATCCGATCTCACGCGCATGGCTGCCGACAAAACGAGGCATACGGCGATTTGGATCCTGAACCAGGTCCAGGAGACCACCACCGCCTGGCAAAAGGGCACGCGAACACTCATGGCCTCGAGCGACTGGCTGCGAACCTGGGTCCCCAGCTTCAGCCCCCAGGGTCCGTTTTTCGCGAACCTGCCCATCCCCAATGCGAAACCCGAGGTCGAGACGCCGATCAGGTCGGCCGCCACCCCGGCCCCATCGGAGCCGGACCTCGCAAAAGGGCCCTTGACGGGCGTGCGGATCCTGGACTTCACACGCCTTTACCCCGGCCCACTGGCCACGATGCTGATGGCCGAAATGGGAGCCGACGTCATCAAGCTGGAAGATCCCGCACGCCCGGATCACATGCGCCAATACCCACCGTTCGTGGGCGATCAGGCGGCGGGACACCTGGCGGTCAACCGCTCGAAGCGAAGTCTCGCCATCGACACCGGCAACGAACGCGGCCAGGCCGTGATTCGCCGATTGCTGCCCGAGTTCGACGTGTTCATCGAAGGCTTCAAACCCGGGGTCATGGCTGCCATGGGACTGGATTTCGAGAACACCAGCGCCATCAACCCACGCTTGATCCAGGTCTCCGTCACCGGGTTCGGGCACACCGGTCCCTATCGCGACAAGGCCGGCCACGACCTCAACTACATCGGGTACAGCGGTCTTCTCGACGGCAATCGCGACGGGAACGGCACGCCGATCCTGCCGGGCGCCCAGGTCGCCGATGTCGCGGGCGGGGCCTACATGGCCGTCATCGGAACGCTGGCCGCGCTGCGCGCGCGCGACGCGGGGGGCAAGGGCCAGCACGTGGACGTGGCCATGTTGGACGGTGTCCTGCCGCTACTGAGCCTCCAGCTCGCCCACATGCAAGCCGCCACCGGAGGCGAACAACGCCCGGTGGATCTGCTTTCCGGCGGGCTACCGGCCTATGGCGTCTATCGATGTAAAGACGACAAATGGATTGCGCTCGGCATGTTGGAACCCAAGTTTTGGAAACGCTTCTGCGGGTGCGTCGGCAAACCGGACTGGGTAGGACGGCATTTCGAAATGGGTATCGCAGGAAAAGGCCTGAGAGAAGAGCTGAGCGCCCTGTTCGCCACGCGCACGCGCGACGCCTGGGTGGCCTTGACCGAAGAGGCGAACGCCTGTCTCAGCCCGATCCTGACATCCTCGGAACTCGCGGCGGACGCCCAACTCCAGGCCCGCGGCATGCTGCCCGAACCGAGCCCGCCAAAGGGTCTTCGTTTCTTTGGCGCGGGTATTCCGCTGAAATTCTCAGGTACTCCCGGAACCATGCGCGGCCCGGCACCCGAATTGGGCGCCGACACCGAGGCGGTCTTGCGCGACCTGGGCATGAATCCCGAGGAGATCGAATCGTTGAAGCGCGACAAGGTGATTTGGACGGTGTGACGAACGGCCACGACGCCGCGAGCGGCAGGTGCCATCCGTCACCCATCCCGTTCAGCCCATGAACATGCCGGCGACCGTGGCCGTGGTCCAGGAAGCCAAAGCCCCGCCAAACATGGCGCGCAGTCCGACCCGGGCCAAATCCCCGCGACGCTCGGGCGCCAGCGCGCTCAGGCCGCCGATCTGAATACCCACCGAACTGAAGTTGGCGAAACCGCAGAGTGAATAGGTGGCGATGCGTGCCGCACGCTCGGGAAGCACACCTTCCTGGATGTAGTGCCCGAGGCTGCCGAAGGCGACGAACTCGTTGAGGCTCAGCTTCACGCCGAGGAGGTTGCCCACCGCGGGGGCGTCTTCCCAGGGAACGCCCATCAGGAAGGCGAGTGGTCGCAGCACGTGTCCGAAGAAGGTTTGAAGGGAACCCGGGAACCAACCCGCGTATTCGCCCGTCACCGGCGAGGAGCCGGTAAATTCATAATCGTAGTACTCACCGCCCAGGATGCGACCGTCGATGAGTCCGTCGAACAGCGCGAGAATGCTGTCCAACACCGCGATCAAGGCGATGAAACCGATCAACATGGCGCCGACGTTCATGGCGAGCTTGAAGCCGTCGCTGATGCCACTGGTCGCCGCCTCCAGGACGTTGTCGCCCACATCGATTTTGGGCAACGGTACGTCGCCGGCGGTTTCGGAGTGCTCGGATTCCGGGAAGATGATCTTGCCGATGACCAGCGCGGCAGGTGCCGACATCACGCTGGCCGCGATCAAATCGCCGGCGTCGACGCCCATGTTGATATATCCGGCCAACACACCGCCCGCGATCGTCGCGAACCCGCCGACCATGATCGTCAGCAGTTCCGAGTTGGTCATTTTCATCAAAAAGGGTTTGATCAACAGCGGGGCTTCGGTTTGCCCGACGAACACGTTGGCACTGCAGGAAAGGGTTTCGGCACCACTGGTTCCGATCGTCCAACGCATGAACTTGCTCATGGCCTCGATGATGCGTTGCATGATGCCCAGGTAGTAGAGCACGCTCATGACCCCGCCGAAAAAGATGATGGTCGGCAAAACCACGAAGGCGAACTGGAACCCGAATCCAGGGAACGGATCGGCCGGACCGAAATGGTTGCGATCGGCGAGGTTGCCAAACAGGAACTGGGCGCCGAAATCGGAAAAGCCCAGAAAGTAGGTGACGCCGTCGCTGAATTTGCTGAAGAGATCCTGACCGTACAGACGGTCGCCGATCAATCCGGAAACGAGAAGCGCGATAAAACCGGCCGAAAGCCAAGGCTGTATCTGTTCCCGTTTCACCACAAAAGCGTTGATCACCATGCCGGAAAGCAACAACCCGACCAGGATCCACACCGGGAACACCTGGTGAAGGTAGTACCCCGCGGTACCCAAAACCAGACCACCCAGACTGAAGACGGCGGCTTCCGTGGTGCGGCTGGCACCCTCCTGTCCCGCCTCGGCGCCACCGGAGCCGAGACTGACCTTGCGCAAACAGAAATTCACCAGCAACAGGCCCAAAAGGGCCATGCCGGCAAAGCTCAAGTCGTTTTGATTCAAAATGATCAGGGCAAAAGTGAACTGAAGTCCCATTCCCCACAAGATCGGCTTCACATTGACCTTCCACCGATCGAAAGAAAGCAGCCACGCAATGAAGAGCAGCGCGATCAACCCCACCAAACTCATCAATCTCATCGAGAAACTCCCAAATCTCCAGGGTCCAAAAGTCATCGATACAAGGACGGTTTCCGCCACGGAGCAATCGGCAATGACCAAACCTTGATGTCAAGTAGGTGGAGAGTTTACCCCATGGCCAAAGTGCTTGTCACAATGATTTTCCGCTGATGCCAACCCCTACGCGTCGGACGAGGCCGATCGGGGCGCGAGATTTGGGTGTTGGCAATCGGGGGAAAACCAACTAAAGTAGAGGGCTCTCGAGACCTAGCCCGGCGATCAGGACCCCGTCACGAAGCCAAGAGCCGCACGCGATTCGCGTTTCTCGGCACCCGGCATCGCTGTCGCCCGAGGCATCCGAACATCTCGGTCACTCGAGCTGAAAACCCGTGGGGACAAGGCACTCGGGGCGACGGGCCTCCCCGATCTGCCGCGAACGATCCAACGGTTCCAAAGGGAGAAGGTAGGAGGAAACCGGAAATGACGGAAACACAGGACACATGGCGGAAGGCAGAAGAAACGAAAGCCTTTTTGATGGAGAGGGTTCCCAATTTCAACCCGCGAATCGGCATCGTGTTGGGTTCGGGTTTGGGCCAATTTGCACGCCGCATCGAGGTGAACGCCACGATACCTTACGGAGACATTCCGCATTTCCGGCCGACGAGTGTGGCGGGCCACCCGGGCAATTTGATTTTCGGCACCCTTGCGGGTCACCAGATCGTTTGCCAACAAGGTCGCTATCATTATTATGAGGGTCACTCCATCTCGGAGACCATTTTCCCGATCCGCGTCATGAAGGCACTGGGGGTAGAAACCCTGATCGTGTCCAACGCGGCGGGCGGTATCAACCTCGACTTTCGCAAGGGCGACATCATGTTGATCCGCGACCAGATCAACTTTCAAGGAACCAACCCTTTGATCGGCCCCAACGCGGCCGAATTCGGTCCGCGTTTTCCGGACATGACCCACGCCTTCGACCCCGAATACGCGGAAGCGATGCTGGCGGTCGCCAAGGAAATGGGCATCACCTTGAAGCAGGGTGTCTACATCTCCGTAACCGGCCCCTCCTACGAAACCCCGGCCGAGATCCGCATGTTCCGCGCCTGGGGCGCCGACGCGGTGGGCATGTCCACCGCCAACGAAGTCATCGCGGCCAACCATTGCGGCATGCGCGTCCTGGGGCTGTCCTGCATCAGCAACGAGGCCGCGGGCATCACCGACGAAAAGCTCTCTCACGACGATGTGGGCGACGTGGTCAGCCGCATGAGTGAACGTTTCGAATCGCTGGTGGAAGCGTGGGTGAAGGCGCGATGAGTATCAAGGAAAGAACCCTGGTCAAAGCCGCCTGGCTGGCACGCGATCGCGCCCATGCCCCCTACTCCGGATTCAAGGTCGGCGCCGTCATCGAAAACGACAAGGGCCAAATGTTTACCGGCTGCAACGTGGAAAACGCCAACTATACCTGCGGGCTCTGCGCCGAGCGGACCGCCATCGTCAAGGCGGTCAGCGAAGGCGCCTTGAAGCCGGGGACCTTGCGCAAGGTGGTGATCGCGGCCAAGGCCGAGCGCCCGGCAGGTCCCTGCGGCAGTTGCCGCCAGGTGATCGAGGAGTTCGCGGCCGAAGACACGCTGATCGTGCTTTCCAACGAGCCGGGCAAGGTGGCCATGTCGATGCCGCATCGCGAGTTACTGCCCCACGCTTTCAATGGCCGTGACCTGGCCGACGCACCGAAATAGGCACCGCTACAAACGCATCCCGGCGGCGATCGATCCGCCGGCGGGCCCCGGCGCCCAGGTAGTGCCCATCCAAAAACGATAGAACGACAACGCCCAAGGTAGTTTGACTGGCTGGGCACGGTATCGGGTCTCAGCCGCCAGGCATTTGCAAGATACGTGTTCAAAGGTATTTAGCTGACATCGAATACCTGGCTGCCGATACCGGTCGGCGTTGACAAATCGGCCGATTCAAAGGCGCACTTCCAGAAAAACCCTGTTTTTGGATGAGCGCCAAGTCGCATTCGCGCGGGTCGCTTCGACGCGTCGGAAGCAGCCGACCGTAGAAATCCAGACCGGCTTGTCAGATCTGCCACGACCCGAACCGCGGACCCACATCCAAATTCTCACCTTTGATTGCAAAGCTCTCATCTCTCGAAATGAGCGGCGTCGTCACATCTTGTAATAAATAATCTCCAGACATTTTCCGATACCTAAAATATCACCACAAGCTACCTTTTCTACATTCCCGAGACCGGTGCCGCATCGGATTCGGCAACAGGATGGAGCCATGACCTGTCAAGCGCTTGTAAGGTATTGGGTGGTATCACTTTGCCTACTCATTTCGAGCCCCTCGATCGCAGCCGATTTCGAGGACGATTTCGCCGAAGTCGACCTCTCCCTCGAAGAACTGCTGACGCTTTCCATCACGACCGCTTCCAAAATCGCGGTGAGTGCGGCCGATGCGCCAGGCATCGTCTCGGTCATCACCCGGGAACAGATCCAGGGCCGCGGCGCCCGCACCCTGGCCGACGTGCTCAGCATGGTGCCCGGCATCACCGTGGCCCGAAGCCTTCAAAACGGGTACAACACCACGATTCTGGTGCGCGGCTCCTTCTCGCTGAACTCGGAAGATATCTTGATTCTGAAGGACGGCAAACGCATGAACGACGCCTTCACCGGCGGCGGTGTCACCTTCACACCGGACTATCCGGTGGGGCACATCAAACAAATCGAAATCATTCGCGGCCCGGGAAGCGCACTCTACGGCGCCAACGCCTTCGTGGGCGTGATCAACATCATCACGGACCGCGACCAGGAAGACAACCGCGTGTCGCTCCGTGCCGGTGATCACCGCGGCTGGTTCACCAGCGCCACGCTGCGCCGCCAGTTCTCGCCACACGCGCGGCTGGGCATCGACCTGGATTTCGTCAACAACGAGTTGGAAGACATTCCCGTAAACGGCTTTAGCCAGTTCCCGGAGGGTCCGGCGTTCGTGCCCTCGGCCACCTTCTCCGATAGGGTGACGGGTGACGCGAAGCAGATGTTCACTGTGGATCTGTTCCTGGAAATCTCTCGCTTCACGATCGGTTTCGAGTACGCCGATACGAAGCAGCGCAACAACTGGGGGCACGGCATTCCCAAGGATCCCCACATCGTATCCGAGGGTGTGGCCCTCGATTTGGGCCAGGACGTCTTCAGCAACCGCGACAAGGCCCGTTTCGTGCGCGCTTCCCTGAAATACGAGCGCGCCTTCTCGGATCGGCTTTCGCTCACCTGGCTCAGCGGTTACAACGACTTCCACAACTTCACGAACTACCGAATCGGCGCCAATGCCTCTCACGGCCCTTGGGTCTACAGCGGGACCGGCATCGGCGCGTCGTTCTTCTACGATCGCGACACCCAGACCACCTTTTCCGATCTGAGCCTGAGCTGGTTTCCCAGCGAAAGCCACAGTCTCGTCGTCGGTCTCGATTACCAACGGGACGAACAGGATGCGACCTTCTCGCACGTGACCTTTCCCCCGGTTCCGCCGCGGGACCAGGTGGTGCCCGCCTATCACAACGGCAGCGTCATTCTCCCCGGGACCCGCCGCATCCTGGCGGCCTACGCCCAACACACCTGGACACCGCACGAAAAACTGGGCCTGACGCTCGGCGCGCGTTTCGACGATTACGACGACTTCGGAAGCTCCTTCAATCCCCGCCTGGCCGTGGTCTATCACCTCAGCGAGGCGATCCACCTCAAGGCACTCTATGGCGAGGCCTTTCGGGCGCCCTCTTTTTCCGAGAAAAACCAATCGTTCACGATCTACATCCCCAATCCCGACTTGGAACCCGAGGAACTGGAAACCTACGAACTGCAGTGCAACGTGCAACCCAACAAGCATTGGTTCTTTTCCCTGACGGGGTTCCAGTACGACGTGGATCAGGTCATCAACCAGATCTCCACCAACACCAACCCGCAAAACCCGGGCGAGACCCAATTCCGCAATTTCGGGTTGCGGGAGGGCAAGGGCATCGAGGCCGAACTGCGTTATCAGGGTCGTCAGGGGCACGACTTCTACGTGAATTTCAGTCAGGTGGAAGTCGAAGACATCTTGGCGGGCGAGGCCTTCCCCGTCAGCGCCATTCCGGAGCGGAGCCTGAACGCGGGGTTTCAACTGCACTTCATGGAGAAGCGGCTTTCGATCTCCGCCAACATGTGGCACCGCACCGACTGGCAGGAACAGGATCCGACCAGTCTCCCCTTCCCCGGTATTCCCGGTGGGGTGCCATTTTTAGAAACGCTTCGCTTCGAGGATGCCACGGTGGTCGACCTCCACGGAGCCTACGAGATTCGCGAGAATGTGCGCGGCTCGCTCACCGTCATCAACGTCGGTGACGCGCATCCGCAATTCGGCGATCTGCACAGCTTCGCCCCGGCCGGCATCACGACCGAACGCCGCCAGGTCATCGCCGGCATCAACTATCGCTATTGACGGTACTCGTTTGAAACGAATCCGTCTGGAGTGAATTATTGTCAAGAGATTCGCGGTGCCCCGTCGGCGCAGCAGGGGCGGTAAGCCCGCTGACTGAACATGTCGAAGTGACCCATGATCAGAGTTCCCGTATGCTTTAAGTGTCGGCGCGGCAGTAGGTTGGCCGGCCCGGCCGACACTTCGAAGCAGCCCAGGCTTCGCAAGATCGAGTGGTAATAGAGCGAAGCAGGTAATTCGGGGCTCCAGATCTTTCGATGATCGATTTCGATCTTTACCCAGTCGCTTCGATTGGTGGAGCAAGCTGCTCCACCTACAGGCTTTACGTCTCTTGCGCGCGTGCGGGCTCTCCGAATCGGCTCGCTTCGGGTTGTTTGTTTCTCGAAACCGAGCTGGGTATGCCCGCTGGCCCGCGGCCCTCATGCTACAGACTCATAAAGTTCGAACATAGGGTCGAGATTTCGAATCGGCCCATTGGTCGAAAATTCCGTCATAAAGTCGTTCTAGCGCCCTGAGCGGATCCGGCCTCAAGGCGCCGGCTCGATCCGGCCGTTCCGAGCCATCGGCAGGGTCAGCGTGAACACGGCGCCCTTCCCCTTGCCGGCCGATTCGGCCGTCAGGGTGCCGTCCATGTCCTTCAAAAAAATATGGCTGGAGTGAAGGCCGAACCCGTGGCCGGTCTCTTTGGTGGTGAACCCGAATTTGAAGAGTCTCTCCCGTTCCGGAGCCGTGAATCCCACCCCGTTGTCCTTGACCGAGAGTCCCGCACGCCCCGATCTGGCCGTGAAGGTTGAAATCACGATCTTGCGGTGTCTCTTGTCCAGTGCGAGTACCGCTTCCTTGGCGTTCTGCAGCAGGTTGCCCAGCACCTGAATCATTTTGGCCTTTTGAACCGTGACGGGAATCTCGTCGCCGAAGTGACAGATCACCTTGACCCGATGCCGGTCCAGACTGCCGATCATCAACTCCAAGGTGATGCGTACCAGGTCGTTGAGATCGGCCGATTCCAGAAAGGCCGGTCCTTCCGCATAGGCTTGCTGGGTCTGGATCACTTGCGAGATGGTCTTGGTATGGCTGAGGATGATGCCCGACTCGTGACCGAGCAGATCGAATTTCTTGGAGAGCGCCAGCTCGAGCTGGGCCAAGCACTCCGTCACCAATGTCCCTTTGGTATCGTGATCCAGGAAGGAACCCAGGTCGCCTTTATGGGTTTCGATCATCTCGTTGATGCGGTGGATCAGCGGCAGGTGGGAATCGTCCACGGCGATCTTGATCAGGTCACTGGACACCCTCACACTGTTGAGCAGGTTGCCGATGTTGTGGAGCACGCCGGTCGCGATTTCGGCCATCCCGGCGCGATGGGCGATTTCGACCATTACCTTGTGGGTTTGTTCCAGCTCTTCGGTTCGCTTGGCCACCCGTTCTTCCAGGATTTCATTCAGCTTTCGCAGCCCGTCCATCGAATCCTGGCGCTCCAGTTCCACCCCGGCCCGGCTGGCGAAGAACTCGATGATGGGTTTGTGTTCCTCCACCCGGGTCATCGGTTTCGTGTCCAGGCAGGCCAGAAGTCCGAGCAAGCTGCCGTCGGCGTTGAGAATCGGACACCCGATGTAGGACACGACCCCCATTTCCTTCAATTCGTGATCGTTGGGAAAGGTACGGTGAACCGAAATCGGGTAGACACAGACGCGCCGACCCGAAAGCACTTGATCACAGGGCGTTTCATCCAACTGGTATTCGAAGTTCTCGACGAAGTGGTCCCCCGACCAGAGGGAAACGGTGCGCACGGTTCGCTCGCGCGGCGGGCTGAGGACGCGCCCGACGAAGGCGTATTTGTAGCCGAGCTTCCGGGCGAGATTCTGGACGATCAGCTTCACGTAATCCGTGCCCGTCGCCAGGCGACCCAAGCCCAGGATCTCGTCGATCACCTTCCGTTCCCGCTGGTCGCGATACTGCTGAAGGGCATTGCGGATCCAATGGCACAGCGATTTGGGGTGAATGTCGGCGCTGGCGCGCACATCGCTCACATCGTACAGTCGGAGCACCGCTTCCGGCGGGCACCGAACGGGATCGTCGAGAACCAGGCTGATGCGGGTGCCGCTGCAGACCGGGGCGTTGCGGATCACCTGAAGCTGGACGAGGGCCTTGGCCGGATCGCGCATCGCCAAAAAGAGCACAGGCCATTCACCTTCGGGTATGACCGCCAGCGGCGCCGACCATACCTCGAATCCCACCTCGAGATCGGAAACTTTCGAGACGGCTGCGGAGAGAGAGGCTTCCACATCGGGACAATCGGTGAGGAGGACGACCTTCAGGGTCGAGGGGCCGGGCATGGATAACTCCTAATGAGTTATGTCGGTCATTCCGCAAATTCGCTTACTTTTTGGTCCATTGTACTCGCTCTCGCCCATGGGGGTCAGGTAGAAAAGCCCGCACCGACTGAAGAGTGGCGAGGGGTGCGACCCTCGTCCGACAGGGCGCCGCCAGTCGAAAATCACTTTTTCCTTCGATTCCTTTTGGTTTGGCGGGGCGAGGGGATTCTATGGTTGAATAGCCGATACCCCGTCGTAAGCTTCCGCGACCTATTCGGTGCCGACGGATGGGCTCGGCGTTGGCCGAAGGCCCTCGAGATCGCTTTTATCTCTTATGACATCACCTTTCTCGTTCAGGTATGGAGCATCCCATCATGCAGTCTCCCAAGGAAAACCGTTTCGTACGGGCGGCGAGCCGTTTTCTGGTCGACCGCCCCTTCACATCGATGGCGTTGGGTGTGCTTCTCATCGCACTGATGGTCACCGGGTTGCCCCGCCTTCAGTCCGATTTCAGCTATCGCATGTGGTTCCGCGAAAGCGATCCCCTCCTGAAGACGTTCGACGAATTCGAACGCCAATTCGGCAACGACGAAACGGTTGCCCTTGCCCTGCACAGCGAATCCGGGATCTTCGACGTCGAATCGGCCGAACTGCTCCAACGCCTGACCGACGATCTTTGGCAGATTCCGGAGATGATCCGGGTCGATTCCCTGGCGAACTACAATTGGGTCCATGCCGAAGGCGACGACATGTTCGTCGACCCGTTTTTCCCGGACGACGAGCCGCTGACCGCCGAACTGTTGAAGCGGCGGCGCCAGATCGCGCTCGATCACGAGATCCTGCCGGGCTACCTGATTTCCCAAGACGGCCGTACCGCGCTGATCTTCGGCACCCTGAAACCCGCGATCGGCGGTACCCCGGATTTCGAAGTCGTGGTTAACGGCATTCGAAAGATGTTGCGCACCTATGCCCACAACCCCGAACTCACGGACGATTTTCTCGACGATTTGTACCTGCCCCATTATCGCGGGCCCGGCGACTACCAAATCTACGTGAGTGGCTCGGCGGCCGTGAATCAATCCTTCAAGGACGTGACCCAACGAGATTTGCGGATCATGGTGCCCATTCTGCTCGCCACGATCGTGCTTTTCCTGTTTTTTTCCTTCAGGCGGGTCTCGGGCGTGCTTCTGCCGTTCGTGGTCATTGGCCCCAGCATCTTCATGGCGCTTGGATTTGCAGGCTGGACCGGCTTCAAGTTCAACAACCTGACGGCCACCATTCCCCAAATCCTCATTTCCATCGCCATCGCCGATTCGGTGCACATCCTGGTCACCTACTTTCAATACCGCAAATCCGGGCTGGGTCCCGTCGACGGGGTCGAAAAAACCCTACTGAAGAATTTCACGCCCACCCTGCTGACAAGTTTCTCCACCATGCTCGGTTTCTTCAGCTTCGCCACGGCCGAACTGGTCCCGATTGTGGGGTTGGGCGTGCTGGCCGGCGTGGGCACCCTCTTCGCCTGGCTGGTTACCATTTTGATTCTCTGCCCGCTGCTGTCCTTGTTGCCGATCAAGGTCCGCGGCGACAGCGAACGCCACAAGCCCAACGCGCCCCACCCCTTGGCGGTGCGCTACGCGCGTTGGTTGCGCAACAACGGGAAGCTGGTGATCGCGGGTTACGGCCTGATCACCCTGGTCGCCCTGATCGCGGCCTTCCAAAACGATATCAACGCCAATGCCTACCATTACTTCGCGCCCGAAACCCACCTCCGCATCGCCAATCAGTTCATGGAAGATCGGGTTGGCGGGACTTCGGCCATCGAACTGTCGATCGACAGTGGCCAGGCAGACGGCATCAAGGACCCCTCTTTTCTGAAGCGGGTCGGAGAGCTCCAGGAATGGGCCGAATCCCGCCCCCAACTCACCAAGACCATCGCGATCACCGACATCATCAAACAATCCAACCGCTCCCTCCACGGTGAGGATCCCGCGGCCTACCTAATTCCGGAAGACCGGGAATTGGTCGCCCAGGAACTGTTCCTCTATACCCTGAGCCTTCCGCCCGGCATGGATCTCAACAACCGCATGTCCCTGGACAACCGGCGGCTGCGACTTACGATCATGACCTCGATTCACGAGACCGCACGCTCCCTGGAAGAGTTCGAGGTCATCATGGCCAAGGCAAAGGAGCTCGGTCTCGACGCGACGCTCACGGGGAAAATGCCGCTGTACAGCCAAATGAACGGCCACGTCGTCCGGGCCTTCATTCGATCGATCGGGCTCGCGGTCGTCCTGATCGCCATCCTCATGGTTTTCGTGCTCCGCTCGTGGAAAATCGGCTTGCTTTCCATGATTCCCAACACGATTCCCTTGATCCTGGGCGGCATGCTCATGACGCTGTCCTCCAAGCCCCTGGACATCGGAACGGTGTTGGTGTTCAGCACCTGCATGGGCATCGCGGTCGACGACACCGTACATTTTCTGACCAACTACCTGCGATGGCGGAAAGCGGGCCTGGAAAGCGATGTGGCGGTGGCTCAGGTGCTGACCCATACCGGGCCCGCCCTGCTGGTGACCACCCTGATCCTCGCGGCCGGTTTCGGAACTTTCGCATTCGCATCCTTCGTGCCCAACATCAATTTCGGGATCATGTCCGCGACCGTGTTGACCACCGCGCTGGTCACCGATGGGACGCTGTTACCGGCCCTGATGGTCGGCATGGGTGAAGCGGCATCGACCGCGGCCGCCCCCGGCGGAGAAGCCATCGACGCGACGGCCTGAACCCCGGGAAGACGCGCACAACTGGCATGCTTGAAGTGTCCTGGGTTTCGCCGGGTTCAGGCGGGTTTCGGGCAGCTCGAGGGCGACCCATTCGAAACCCGTTTCAGCGCGGGCGTGGGACCTCGGCGAGCTGTTTCATGTCGGCCAAGCGGGCGCGGGCGTCTCCGACCCAAATCGAGTCGGCGCCGTGCAGCTCCTTCAGTCGCTGAATCGCGGTTTCGGCCCGCGACAAGGCTTCGTCCAACCGGCCCTCTGCGGCCAAGAGCCGACCCGAGACCAATTGGGCCCGAATCAAGGCCGGATGGTTGGGCGAGCGGTGCTTCTCCAAAACCGCGCGGGCCTCGTCCAGCAGGCTGCCGGCCTCGTCCCAACGGTCCTGCCAAGCCGCGGCGTCGGCGCGATAGACCTTCAGCTCGGCGGTCAACATGCCGCTCTCGCGTTCCATCGCACGGTAAAACGGATCTGCCGCTTCGAGCCAGCGCTGGGCTTCCGCCGCCTCGCGTGTGGCCAACAGGACTCTGGCCAACGAGAGGTAGTCTTCGGCGAGATACGGAAAGGCCTCGCCGTACAGGTTGCGCCGTTCTTCGATCACGCGTTTCATGCCAGCCTCGGCCTGATCGAGGTCGCCTCGGTAAAAAGCGAGCCTGGCCTTGGCCGCGCGAAGGGTCAATGGCAATGCCGACTCGGTCGCATCGACCTCGGCCAATGCCCGCTCGGCGCCGGCCATGTCTTTCGAGGCCCGGCCCATCCGGCCCGCCAATCCTTCCATCAGTGCCGCCTGAACCAGGGGCTCCACCATCAGGAGGTGGTCTTCCTCGGTGATTCTGGCGACCATGTCCGCCGACTCCCTCGCCAAGTCGGCGGCTTCGGCGAACCGCCCCAACCGCGCAAGGATGGCTGCGCGCGTCTCGTACACCGACGCGACACCGAGGTCGTCCCGCTCGGTGGCGAAACGACGGGCCTCGGCCAGCACCGCGTCGTGCAGACGCAGCCCCTCGGCCGCCTCGCCGCGCAGATACCGCAGCTTGGCCACATCGTCCGCCAGCTTGAGCGACCGCAGGCGGGGCCGCTCCACCTCGCCTTCCGCCAGAATTTCGTCGAACAACGGTTCGGCCTCGGCCAGGCGCCCGGCGATGACCAGGTGGCGCGCCACATTCTCACGTGCGCTCAGCCCGTAATCGGTGGAGGCGCCGAAATGGGCCGCAAAGAGATCGCGCCCCTTCTCGCTGTAGCGCAGCGCCTGATCGAAGTCGCCGTTGACCTTGTGCACATCGGCGATGGAAAAGTAGACACTGCCGAGGTTGACGCTGTCCTCCCCCTCCTCGCGGTGAAAGTACTCGAGGGCCTGGTTCAACAGGCGCTCGGCCACGGACACCTTGTGCTGGGACAGGAGAACCCGGGCCAGCCGCAGCCGATCGGAGGTGACCAGGTGGTGTTCGGGGCCGTAGATGGAGGTGTTGACCGCCATCGCTTCGCGAAAGAGCTCCTCGGCGTCCTCGTAGGCACCGCGCGAGGTGATGACCCTCGCCAGGTCGGAAAGAGCCAGGGCATAGAGGTAGTGCTCCTTGCCGAATCGAGCCCCCATCTTGGTCAGGACCTCGCGCTGCAATCGCTCGGCCTTGGCCATGTCGAACGCCGACTCGGCGATCAACCCGGCGTTGCCGATGCTCTGCAACGTGTAGGGATGATCCTCTCCGTAGATTTTCTTCTTGGCCTCGATCACTTCCTCGATCAGGGCCACCGCTTCCTCGTAGCGACCCTGGTCGCGCAGCACCCCGCCATAGGCGTCTTTGTAGATGAGCAGATAGGCCCGATGCATGCCATCGGCCCCTTCCGCAAGCGCGACCGCTTTTTTGTAGTGATACTCCGCTTCCTTCAAATTGCGTAGGTAGTGGTTGTTGCTGCCCAAGTAAAAATGGACCGTGGCCACCTCGGGCTGGTCGGGCCCATAATGCTGCTCCATGACTTGAAGCGACTGCAGCAACCACGGCTCCGCCTCTTCGTACTCGCCCTGCACGTAGAGCGAAAAGCCCATGGACATCAGCGCATCGGCCCGTCGATCTTCTCCGACGGGATGGTTGCGCACGATGTCCATCGCCTCGGCGACACAGGCTTCCATCTTGTCGATCTGGTTCAGGTAGGAATAGGTGTGGACGGCGTTGGTCAGCACTTCCACCAGGTAGCCGTGGCGACCCGCTTTGCGCATCAAGTCCGCCGACTCGCGCAACATCCGCTCGGATTCCTCGAAATCGCTGAGCCCCTGGTAGACGACGCCCATGGTCATGAGCAAGCGACCTCGAACGTAATCGCGACCCTCCAACTCACCGGTCAGTCGGTCACGCCCCAATTCGAGCATGTCGCGGGCGCTGATCGTCTCGCCCATGTTGTTGGCCGGATCGGCGTATTTGAACAGCGAGACCATGTAGTCGGTGATCTCTTCGGACGTGGCGCGCTCCTGCTCGGCGAGGACCCGCTGGGTTTCGGTCCGTTGTTTCTCGTGCCAGACCACCCAGAGCGACATCGCCAGGATCAGGATGGTGCTCAGCCCGAAACCGAGCGGAAACCGATTGCGATGGACGTACTTGGCGAAGCGGTAACGCCAGGTGATCGGCCGGGCGCGAATGGTGTCGCCGGACAGCCAACTGCGCAGGTCCTGGGCGAAGTTCTCCACCGAGGGATAGCGCTCGCCCTTGTTCTTGCGCAGGGCCTTGCCCACGATCAAATTGAGGTCTCCCTTGAGCAACCGACGCATCTTGATCGGATCCACGTTGCGGTTGTCGGCGTGCATCCGGACCTGCCCCGAGGTGCCGGTGAACCGCGAGGCCAGACTGGGCACGTCCGATTCGACCACCATGTGATAGGCGGTGAGGGGCGACCGCGAGGTGACCTCGTAGGGAAGGGTTCCCGTCAGCAGCTCGAACAGCAGGACCCCGAGCGAGTACACATCGGTGGCGGCGTTCAAAGGCTCACCCAACCACTGTTCGGGCGAAGCGTAGGCCGGGGTCATGACCGGGCCGGCGGCGTGGGTGAGCGTTTGCTGGGTGCCCGTATCGGGGTTCAGGATCGCCGCGATCCCGAAGTCGAGCAACTTGGGCTCGCCGATATCGTTGACCATGACGTTGCCGGGTTTCAAGTCGCGGTGAATGATCAGGTTCTGGTGGGCGTGGCTGACGGCGTCGCAGACGAGCAGGAACAATTCGATGCGCTCGCGCACGTTGAGCTTCCGGCGATCGCACCACTGGGTGATCCACACGCCGTCGACGTATTCCAGCGCGAGCCAGGGACTGCCTTCCGGGGTCGTGCCCAAATCGTAGAATCGGGCGATGTTGGGATGGTCCAGCCGCGCCAGGATCATTTGTTCCTGGTCGAAACGACGCTTGATGTCGGGCTCGGTGATGCGCAGGATCTTCAAGGCGGCTTTCTTGTCGGCCACATCGGTTCGCTCGGCCAAATACACCAGGCTCATGCCGCCGCGTCCCACCTGACGCACGATGCGATAGGGCCCCAATTCCCGACCCGGACCGAATGCCGATTCGCACATGGCGTCCTCGTTCACGGGCGCCTGCGCGGAACCCGAAGCCTGAGCGCCCCTGGCCGCACCCCAAATCGGTACGGCAGCGAGGGTCGCCTTCCGCTGGTGCTCCTTCCCCTGCTCATCCGCCGTGGCATTGGTTTCTTTCTTCATAGGACCTCTGACCGATTGGCGCGGGAGACCTTGGCGTTCGACCGGACCTCGTCGGGCCGTCAACAAAACGAGCGAGAAGGGTATCAGGCTCGATGGGGCGTCCATTGCGTCGATCGCCGCCAAGGATTGGCCGGTCGAACCTCTTTGCATCGACTACCGAACGAACTGCCCACATTCTATCTCATACTTCGGCAACAAAAGGAGCGCCTTGAAATTGTCGCAACCAGAAAAAAAAGAGCCCGGCCGTAGCCGGGCTAAAATAATCAGAGGAGACTTACGCTTCAATCGTGGGAGTGTTGAAGCTTGAGAGTAGTCTGATTGCTTTGCTGCTCTGTGGTGAACTCGTACCCGTGAGTCCGGGTCGGCCTTGCTCAGGGGCTTCGCCGGGGGTTTGAGTTCCCGCTTTCGAGTGGGTATAAAGGCAATGGGGATGCCAAGGTAGCTGGCACAGCATAAGTTCTTTATTTCCAACACACGACTCATTATCCTGGACAAGAACCACCACAAAACTGGAGTTTTTCCCATCTTTTCCCAGGGCGTTTTACCCACTAATTACGTTTTTGGTAACTCCTAGACGACAGCATGCCAACTGTTGAACTCTTTTTCGGGTTTTTGCGCACATGTGGGCTTGACCACGAATGGTCGGCCGAGTCGGCTATCCGCGAGATATATCACTGTTCCCGGTGGGAAAGGTGGGTCTCTGTCGGGTGCTGGGTTCTTTCGGTCTGTGGCTTGTGCCCATCCTGGCACCTGAATCAGGAACCCAGGCAAAGCCGAAACGAGCGGGGAGAACTCGAGGGATTTCCTTTGGATGACACGGTGCCTGATCATGCATCTCTATCGAGAAAAATCTTCCGGAGTCCACTGCATCGAAATGGTTCCACAGGATCACTCATTTCAACCAAGCGTTTCCTGGTTTTTGAACTTTCTGGCTTCATGTTTCATTTCCCTAAACCCAACAGCGATAACGGGCGAAGCGCCAATCCCATCTTCGCAATTCCTAAAAGAAAAGAGCCCGCTCATCGCACTGCATGCGATGCCACGGGCTCTCGGTCGAAGGTTGGCTCAGCGGTAGAGGAAATCGGGATGGTTGAACAACACCCATAAGGTGTCCACCACTGCCTCGAGGGGCTCGGCACGTTCGATTCCCCGCAGCACCGCCTGCAATTCCCGCTCGGTAGCCGACCGGAACAGCACGTCCTCGAAGAGGTAGGTCGCCATCTGTCGTTTCGTGATGGCCTCCTCTGCCAATTGCCGGCTGAGCGTCATGACGAGCGGCGAGATCTCCGGATATTCCATGAATATCGCGATGGGGAACCCGTTCATCATCATCAGGGCGTTTTGGACCGTGCTCTCGTTGTCCCGCGCACGCGACAGGAAGTAGTCGCCGCGTCCGAACGAGATCTGAAGCTCCTGGGCCACGAACATGTAGAGGTACAGCTCTTCCACCTCCACCTTGCCCACACTCGGGAATTCCGCCGTTTTCTCGTCGCCTTCCTCGTAGTTCGGGAACAACGTCGCCAACGCCAAGGGGCTGGGTTCGGTCGGATCCGGCATGGCCCACGCGCTGTGGTAGGGGGTGCGCCCCATACCGGCCACCACGTAGGTCGGCTGACGACCCAGGACCTGCCAGATCCCGTCCACGATCGTCTCGGCATCCAACCGCCGCACGCGCTTGTTGTCGCGCCAGTAGGTCCAGCGCTTTCCGGACGGCGCGGTGCCAGGCTCGTAATCGGCGTAGTTCCACTGGTAGAGCTTGCTGTTGGCGATGAGGCGGACCAGACCGCGCAGGTCGTAACCGTGATCGATGAACCAGTCGGTCAAGTACTCCATGAGGTAGGGATCCTTGGGCTGCACGGTGGTGCCGTTGGCTTGGGCCACCTCCGGATCGAGTCGGGTGAGGTCGAAGCCGTCCAGAGGCTCGACAAACCCTTCGCCGAAAAAGTGGGCCCAAATCCGGTTCACCCAGTTGCGGGCGAACTGACGATCGGCGGTCAGGATGCGGGCCAGGGCTTCGCGACGCCCCTCACCGGCTCTGGGTTGCTCACCCGTGAAGGGATACTTCGGCGCGATGACGCCACCGCGGCGTGCCGGCCGCATGCCTTGTCCGGGCTGTGTCTCGGCATGATACTGCCCGTCGTAGAGCTTGGGGTCCAGGTTGTACTCGAAACTGTCGAATTCGAGAATCGGAAGCAGCGAGCCGGAGCGGGGATCGAAACCGGGACGATCCATGTCGACCACCTGAATCTGGCTGTAGAAACGGTGGATTTCGGCGAATTCATCTTCTTCCTCTTCCTCTTCTTCGCCCTCCTCACCTTCGTCATCTTCACCGTCGTCATCTTCGCCGTCTTCACCCTCTTCACCATCTTCCTCATCCTCTTCCTCGCCTTCCTTGGCCCATTTGGCCTCGTCATCCTCGAACTTTTCGGGATGGTAGAAATAGACGGAGGAGAGGAAGGCGGCCAGGCCCCAGAAGTCCTTGCGTTTCATTTGGGACAGACCCACGTTGACGGTCTCCAGGTGACCCTGCCCGTCGTGACAGGATATACACTCGATCTGAATGCCCAACATGGTTTGGCTCATGATGGCCGCGGTGTCGTCGATGTAATCGGGACGAAACCCTTCGACAAAGGCCTCCTTGGCCCAAAAGACCGAAGCCGACGCCGGCTCGTTGGCGAGACCGTGCCCCGCGATGATGCTCCGCATCATGGCATCGACGGGCGTGTTGGCCGCCACCTGATCGCGCAACAACTTGTGGAAGGCGTTGCGGTACATGCCGCTTTCTTCGATGAGCATGGTGTTCTGGAAGAGATCCCCGAAAAAGGTCGTCCAGCGCTCGGTGAAGGCCTGACTCGCAATGAGTTCGTCGATCAGGCGGGCGTATTTGTCCGTTCGGGTGTCGGCAAGGAAGGCGGAGGTGCGGGCGCGATCGGGCAAACGACCGGTGAGATCCAGCGACATGCGCCGAATGAAGGTGCGGTCGTCGATGGCAACCGCCTTGTCGCGGCGTAGGTCCTGGCTGGAAACGGCCGAGGCCATGACATCGGCCGCGGTGGGAACGCTCGGCGATTGACCGGCGCGGGCTTGAAAGACCCCGGCGCCCATCATCGCGACGCAGGCGAGAATCATCAGTCGGTGTACCAAAACGTGCATCGTATCCCCCCTCACGCGAATAGCCCGTCGATTTCGTAAAGCTGACCCGTGCGCACGGTCGGCACGATTTCGTAGAGACGCCCCGACGGCGTGTCGGTGAAGGATTCGGTCCAATCGACGCCCACCGCGGAATAGAGCGTGGCGAGCAGGTCGCCGATGCCCATGAGACGGTTGTGCGACCAGCCCTGGTCGAGGACGTAATCGCCGACTGCGCTGGTCGACCCGATGACCCGACCGGGTCGGACCCCGCCGCCGGCGAACAGGGCCGACATGGCGTAGGGATAGTGGTCGCGACCGGCGGAGCCGTTGAGATCACCGGTCGTTCGACCGAACTCGCCGGCAACCACGATCAGGGTTTCGTCCAGGAGCGTACCGGTCCCGGATTTGGCGGGTTTCGCTTCCAGACCGGTGATGAGGTGGGCCAGACCCTCGTCGAGGGCGCCGGCCAACTCGGGCAGCGCACCCTGCGCATAGATGTTGTCGTGATGGTCCCAGCCACCCAAAGCCATTTGAATTACGCGGGTACCCTTGTCCGCATCCAAAAGGCGAACGACCGCTTCGGCCTGGGCCCGGAAGGCACTGCTGTAATTTTCGTCTTCGGTCTCGAACTCCTCTTCGTTGACCGCGCCGAGCAGTGCATGGAGTTCGCGATCATTCATCAACCGTTGCGCCTGGCGCTGCACGCGAATGCGCTGTGCACGGGCGTTTTCGCCATCCGGTATTTCGGCCAACAGATCGTTCAACATCCCGAAACGCGCCTCTGGCTGCTCGATGAAATGCTGCAGGTTTTCCATCTGGCCCCGCTCATCGAGGGTCAAACCGCGATCCTCGATGGGAAAGAAGCCGTTGTCGGCGAGGGTGAATCCGAAACGAACCGCCGTGGGCAAGGTGTCGCCGGCCCGCCGCTGGTCCGCCAGCTTGAAGGACATCACCGAGGCGATATGGGGAATTTCATCGATGCGCGAGGCGTCCTGGCGGTGACCGGTCGTCAAATGGTAGATGGCCCGCTCGTGGACCGCTTCGATCGCCGTGAGGGAGCGAACCAGCGAGAATCGGTCGGTCAATTTGGAAAGCTTGGGCATGATGCCGCTGGGCCACATGAGGCCACCGATGTTTTCGGCCCCCAGCAAGGTGGGCGTGGATCGATGCAGTTTCAGATCAAACGTATCTACGTGGCTGGCGCCGCCGTCGAGCAGCAGAAACACCAGGTTCCGTGCGGAGTTGCGCGTGTTTTTCGCACCATGGGTGGTATGGGCGGGTCGCCAGGTTCGTGGGGAGGTCACGGCGCCCAGTTGATTGGTGCTCAGGAAGCTCAGTGCGGCGCCGGCACCGAGCGTGCGCGCCAGGCCACCGAGGAAGTCACGTCGATCCATCTTGCCCTCCAGGTCTTTGGGTGAATCAATAACGCAATACGGGCGCCGGCCAAAATTCCCCGACGAGCCCACGAAGCATCCTATTTAAAAAATAGGCCATGCCACATTAGAAGCACCGCTTTTTTCCGGGAATTCTCCGTGAATGGGGGAAGCACCCGCGAACGGCCCCTCGCAGCACCAAGGGTCCATTTTCCGCATCGGCCGAAGATGGTCCCGCCAGTCCGGTAATCGCGGCCGCACGGCGTACTCGCTCCAGGCTTGTGGCGGGAAAGCCGAGTCCTGAATGTCCCACCCGAACACGCCACACCGAACGACACACGGCTCGAGCCCATCCCCGCCAGTCCACCGACGAGCACCGACCATGAACCGGATCTCGGTCAGCCTGGCGGGTTTTCTTTTTTCGGGACGCGCGTCACATGGACAAGGCGGTCGTGAGCGTCTGGTCGGCGAGCAGCTTCGGCGGTCCCCGCCAAATGATCTTGCCGTCTTTGACCAAGGCCGCCGCCGGAACGCCGAAGACCCCGAACCGATCGCTCATGGTGCCGTCTTCCCTCGCGATGGAGAAGGTCAAATCGCGCTCGGTCAGGAAGGAGATCACACTGGTCACCGTCGACTTCTCCGTGATGCGCGTCAGCGCGACCACGTTGACACCCTTCTCGTGGTACCGCTGAAACAGGTCCTGAATGTGTCCGATCTCGTCGCGGCAATGGGGGCACCATTCCTCCCAGAAAAGCACCAGGGTCACCGGCGAATCCTCGAACTTGGCCTCGCCCTGAAACCACATCTTGACTTTCAGCGACCCGGCATCCTTGCCGACGAAGGTGATGTCCGAGGCCATTTTCTGAAAGGCCGATTCGCGTTTCACCTCGGGATATTCATCACCAAGCGATTTGAGTTGGGTCCGCACCTGTTCGAGCTCCAGCGCCGAACAATGCGCTTCGATCTTTTTGAATCGATCTTGAATCTCGCGTATCCGCCAATCGCCCGTCTGGGCTGAAACAGGCAGGCATCCGAGACCGATGAGGAAGAAAAACAGCATCACGCGCACAACATGTCTCACCCAACGCCTCCTGATTTCGATCGATCACCGCTGGTGCCACCCTCCAGGAGTACCGATGCCGGATGAACGACACCCAAAAACCTGATGTGGGGAAAGGAAGGTGAGCGACGGGTGATCCGATTTTCGGAACTATAGAGGTGCGCGCGGACGGCTGTCAAGATCGGCGCACGAGACGACCGGAAGTACCCGACCCCGAGCGATCGCGGGTTTCCGGAGGGGCATGGGCCCCGCGTTCGGGGCCCAAGACTCAGGTTCGAAGCCATCCGACCGATGCAGACACTGAAACAGGCGTTACAATGATCACGACATCCGTTCCGCGCCCAGACCGCCCAGACATTCCGTTCCCTAGGAACCTTCCGCCTATCGAAACCAGCAAGGGGTCCCCTCTCCTCATGTTGCCGCGCATCTTCCTCATGCTTCTGCTGTTCGGACCCGGTGTGCGCGGGTTCGCCTGGTACCAACTCCAGGACCCGGTGCGCCCACCTCTGCGGTTCGAGCACAGCACCACCAGCGACGGGCTTTCCCAAAGCGTGGTGACCTGCATGATTCAAGACCATTGGGGATTCCTCTGGATCGGTACCCAAGGCGGTCTCAATCGCTTCAATGGCTACGAATACCAACATTTTCAACACGATCCCGCCAACCCCCACTCGATTTCTGAAAACTGGGTGAGTTGCCTGCTGGAAGATCGCGACGGCCAACTCTGGGTGGGCACCCAGACCGGCGGCGTCGACCGCTTCGTCGCAGCCCGCAACGAGTTCGAAAAGATTCCGATCCTGGGCGAAGGCGAGACCCTCACCCAACCGGCCGTGTTCTCCATGATTCAGGACAAGGAGGGCGTGATCTGGATGGGCTCGGAGCGGGGCCTCTACACCTACGACCGATCCGAGAACCGGTTCCGCATGGTTCCCGCGAAAACGCCGACCAACATCTATTGCATGGCGGAGGTCAACAACCTCTTGGTATTGGGTACCGGTCAGGGCCTGTTCATCTACAAACCCTCGAGCCGGCACTGCTGGAACGCCAGCGAAGTGTTCGACGAGCCGGGCAACCTCACTCGGGCGGAAGTGTTGGCACTGCACATCAGCCGCAGTGGCGTGATGTGGATCGGGGCCATCGACGGGCTCTACCACCTCTACCCCAACAGCAACCGCCTGCGCTATTTCGGCCCGGGCCGCGACGGCTCGCCGGGCTTCACCGGTGGGGCCGTCAACGCCCTTCTCGAAGATCGCCGCGGCCGGCTGTGGATCGGCACCCAACGCGCCGGCCTGTACGAGTACGACCCCAAACACAACCGCTTCCTGAACCATCGCCACGATCCGGCGCGACCGGACAGCATCGGCGCCAATCGCATCGAAACCATTCTGGAAGATCAGTCGGGGCTACTCTGGTTCGGCCTCATGGGCCACGGGCTCAGCCGTTGGAATCCCCGACGTCGCTACTTCAACGCGTTCACCCACGAGCCCGACAACCCGAACTCGATGAGCGCCCCACAGCCCATTCCCCTCCTGGAGGACCACCAGCAACGCCTGTGGATCGGCACCGTGGGCGGCGGCCTCGACCGCTACGATTTCGAACGCAACCAATGGGTACACTACCACAACGATCCCGACGATCCCGACAGCCTGGCCCAGGACGAAATCTTCAGCCTGTACCAGGATTCCAGCCAGGTGTTGTGGATCGGCACCCAGGATCGCGGCCTCGACTGTTTCGATCCGGTGACCGAACGCTTTCGACACTACCGCAACGACCCCGACGATCCGCAATCGCTGGGCCACGACAAGGTGCGGGCCATCCGCGAGATCAGTGCGGGCATCCTGTGGATCGCGACCTTCGGCGGCGGCCTCGATCGCATGGACGTGGAAGCGGAGACCTTCACCCACTTCGAAAACGACCCGGACGAGATCACCAGCCTCAGCGACAATCGCGTGATCTCCCTGCTGGCCGACCGCAAGGGCCGGCTGTGGATCGGCACCATCAGCGGTGGCCTCAACCTGCTGGAGGATCCCACCCAGCCGCACCGCGCCGCCTTCCGCCATTTCAAGCAGGAGCCAGGAAACGGCGAGAGCCTGAGTCACAACACCATCACCGGCCTTTTGGAGGATACCGAAACCCAGGATCGCGCGCTCTGGGTGGCCACCTTCGGCGGCGGCCTCAACCTGCTCGAATGGTCGGGGGCCAGCTATCGCGCCCAGCGATTCGGTCAGCGGGACGGCTTGCCCAGCAGCAACCTGACGGGTGTCGTCCGCGCCAAGGACGGCATGCTCTGGATCGGGACCCAGAAGGGCCTGTGTCAAATGGACCCCAGCTCGCGTCGCATCCTGAAGCGCTACAGCCGCGAAGACGGCTTGCTCGATCACGAGTTCGTGCCGTGGTCCCAATGGGCCGGCGACTCGGGCCGCATCTATTTCGGCACGCCCAAGGGGGTGCTGTGGTTCGACCCACGCCAAATCGTGGAAAGCACCTATGTGCCGCCCATCGTGTTGACGGACCTCAGCACGGCGGATCCGGATTTTCAATTGGAACAGCCTCTCGGCGACCTGGAGGATCTGCAACTCAGCTACCGCAACACCCTACTTTCGTTAGAGTTGGCTGCCCTGGACTACACCCGTCCCCAAAAGAATCGCTACCGCTATCGGGTGGAGGGGCTGGTGGATCGCTGGGTGGACCTGGGCACCAAACGCAATCTGATCTTCACGAACCTGAAGCCTGGAGACTATACGCTGGTGGTTCAGGGTTCCAACGACGAGAACGTATGGCATACGCCAGGCCTGAAGCTCCATTTGCAAGTAGCACCTCCACCCTGGCTAACTATCTGGGCATACGCTTTTTATGTTCTATTGCTGCTTTCGGTACTGTGGGGTTACCAGCGGGTTCAGACTCGCAAGTTGAAGCAGGAACGCCGGCTGACCGCCAAGGAACGCGAGATCTCCGAACGCTTGCGTCACCTGGACAGGTTGAAGGACGAATTTCTGGCCAACACCTCACACGAGCTGAGAACGCCCCTGAACGGCATCGTCGGACTCACCGAATCTCTGTTGGACGGCGCCGCGGGTCCCCTGAACCGCAAGCTCTCCCACGACCTGACGATGGTCGTCTCGGCCGGCAAGCGCCTTTCGGGCCTGGTCAACGACATTCTCGACTTCGCCAAGCTCAAGAACCGAAGCCTGCAATTGGACACCCAGCCGATTCACTTCCAGGAAGTGGCCGGATTGGTCCTGGCACTTTCCCAACCTCTGGGCGCCGACAAGGACCTGACACTCGTCAATTCGGTACCCGACGACCTGCCGCCGGTGATGGCGGATCGCAATCGCCTGCAGCAGATCATGTACAACCTGGTGGGCAATGCCATCAAGTACACCGATTCGGGGAAGGTGATGGTTTCGGCCGACGTGCGCGGCGATCGGGTGGAAATCCACGTCAAAGATACCGGCATGGGCATTCCGGAAACGCTGCAGACGGCCATCTTCGAGTCCTTCGAACAGTTGGACGGCTCCCTGGAGCGATCGCGCGGCGGGGCGGGGCTCGGCCTCGCGGTCACGCGCCAACTGGTGGAACTACACGGAGGAAGCATCTGGGTGGCCTCCACGCCCGGCAACGGCGCCACCTTTTCCTTCACGCTGCCGCTCTCGGACGGAACCGAGGTAAGCGAAGAGCCCTTCCGACCCGAAACGGAGGTTTCTCCGCGAATACAGCCGGATTTCCGGCCGCGGGTCGGCAAACCGGCCGCGCAGACCACCGCACCCATGCCGGCCCAGGACGGCACCCAACCCCGCTTTCATCTGCTGATCGTGGACGACGAACCGGTCAACCGACAAGTCCTGGTGAACCACCTGAGTCCCGGCCCCTTCGAGTTGACGGAAGCGGCGAGCGGTCCGCAGGCCATCCGCGCCCTGGCGAACAGCGGACCCTTCGACCTGGTCCTGTTGGACATCATGATGCCGGAAATGTCCGGCTACGAAGCCTGCCGACTGATGCGCAAGGATTACTCGATCCTGGAATTGCCGATCATTTTCCTGACGGCCCGAACGCGCGTGTCGGATTTGGTGACCGGCTTCCAGGCGGGCGGCAACGACTACCTCACCAAGCCGATCTCGAAGGAAGAACTGTTGTTGCGCGTCCAAACCCACCTGCAATTGAGGGCCATCTCACGAGAGTCCTCGAAGGCGGAGTCCAGTTAGGCAGTGCGGGCCCCGGGCCATCGGATACACCCGTTCGACTTCGGGAACTCGCGAGAATGGCGACGCCTTCTCGGATTTACCGCGAGACGGCCCGCTTTTCACAAAAACGCCATGGTAGACTTGAAGCTACTTTTCTTTCTGCACCACGATTTACCGAGGCCATCGATCCATGACCATTCACGCCCTTCGTGGGGTGATCGCGACCCTGTGTGCCGCCTTGCTGGGCCTGTTCCTCACCGCCCTGATCGGCTTCCGAATGAGCCAGTCCGCCCTCTGTGACGCCGTCGGTGCCCACCTGCAAACGACCGCGCAACTCCAGATCAACCACGTCGACACCATCATCGAGCACAACCTCAATCAGCTCGCATTGGTCAACAGCCGCACCCAATTGCGGCTATCGCTGAGGGCCTTTCAGCAGGGCGAAGATCCCAGCGAGCGGGCGCGCATGAACAAGATCTTGAGGGATGCCCGCAACGCGACCTGGGAGTTCGAGGATATCGACGTCCTCGACCTGGACGGTGAAGTGGTGGCTTCCACGAAAGAGACCCACCTCGGGGACATGCGAAAGGACGACCCTTCGTTCCAAAAAGGCATCAAGGGCTACACCTCCCAGTTGGCCACCTTCGTGGCGGGCACGCCCAGGTTGGAGCTGTCGGGCCCGCTGATTCTGGAAGGCAAGACCATCGGTGTCCTGATGGTGCTCGCCAGGACCGAGACCCTGAACCAGGTCACCGCCGATTACACGGGCCTCGGCAAAACGGGTGAGACCATGCTCGTCATGCACCGCGAGAACGGCCCGCCCATCGCCATCACACCCTTGCGCCAAGATCGCGAGCCGATGCGAGCCGTCAAGATCGATCCGCTCGAGCTGAGAGACGGGGTTCTGACCGAAACCACCGATTATCGCGGCAAAAGCGTACTGGCGATGACCCGCAAACTGCCGCACCTGGACTGGAGCATCGTGGTGAAAATCGACGAGGAAGAGGCGTACGGTGCCCAAGCCAACCACATGCGCTTCATGTTCGCCTCGCTCACCCTCACGATTCTGCTGACGGCCCTGGTGTTCGTCGGCTTCGTGCGCAAGAACTGGGAACCCCAACCGGGGTTGGACCGCAAGACCGCCGGAACCCCCGTGGCCACCGAAACCTGAAGCGCGAACCAGGCCGCGAGCCAGGCGTTACGGCAATCTTCCTCAGCGACTTTCCCACGGCGGCAACACACCCAGCCGGCGCGCGACCACCACGGCCGATTGGGCCGCACTTTCCAGCAGCGGGATGCCAAATCCCGCATAGCTTCCACAAAACCAGACCCTTCGTCCCGGTTGGTCGTGGATGCGCATCAACTCCCGCCAGCCAATTTCGTTTTCGGCGGAAACCACGGGACGCTCGAAGGAAGACCTGCTGAGCACGGTTTCCTCCCTGGCTTCGACCAAGGGGTTCCAAGTCTGGAAAATGGGTTTCGTGTCTCGCAGCTCGGGCTGAACCCGGTTCATCCAGATGGTGGCCATCGGGCTCGCCTCGCCCTTTCGCGTCACGAAGTTGACGGGGCTCCAGTCCCGCTGGTTCGGCGTGCAAAGCGCCGGATCGGTGTGCATGACGACTTCGCTCCGTTCGTAGGTGAAGCGATCCAGGGTCTCGCGCTCGTCCTCGGTCATTTGCTGCATGATCTTCGCGACCTGGTTGGCCTGGGTCGCGAACACCACGTGATCGAAAAGCCGAGCCTCCTCGCCTTCACAGCTCACCACGACCCGTTCTCCTTCGCGCCTCACTTCCTGGACACTTCGGCCGCAGCACAGCTCCGCGGCGTTTTCCGCCAGCAGCGACACGACCTCGCGCGACCCCAGCCTGACTCGCCTGACCCCGGTGAACAAGACGCCTTTGGTCATGTAATCGATAATGATCTCGGCCGGATAGGCCCTGACAGCCTCGAGCGAACAGGTGCAGATCCCGGCGTAGGCGGTGTAGAGGAAGTCGGCAGCGAAATCGTGGGAATAACCGCGATCCTTCATGAACGCTTCGATGGTCATACCGCGCAGCGAGCCGGACTTCAGGGCCAGCGGCGCTTCGAGATAAAAGCGACACAGGTCGCGCAGGATGCGTAGCGAAGGTCGTTGCAGACTGGTCAAACCGCTCACGAAGGGAAATGAAACGGGCCCCATCAGCAAATTGTCGAAACGAAAATAGGGACGCCGATCGATCTTGCTGAAACTGGAAGCGTAATTGACTTTCTCGACCTCGATGCCCACCGCACGGTAGACCTTCAGAAGGGTCTGGTAGTATCCCTCGTAAAACACCCGCAAAGGCACGTCCACACGGGCTTGGACGCCGCCGTGATCGATGTCGATGCCGTGGGCGTCCATCCCCAGGATGGGATGGCGTTCGAACAGCGTGACGTGATGGTCCCGTCCCAAAACCCATGCTGCCGTCAATCCGGCAATGCCGCTTCCGATAACCGCGATACGCATTGGATTCATCATGGGGATCCCCTTCCGGATTTCGAATTCGAACGCAGAGGCGCCGCAAGATCGTGGATCGGCGGCGAGATGTGAAGCCTGAGAAGGGAGCGGATTCTCGATTGTGGCGCGCAGAATGATTCCAAGGCCACGGTCACGACATGCCCAAATAACGGAGCAACTCGCGAGGCTGATGAATCAAGGCCTCGGCCCCATCGCGATAGAGTTCGTCCTCGTCGCGAAAGCCCCAGGTCACCCCGACCACGAACGCGCCGGCGGACCGGCCGGTACGCATGTCGATCCCGGTGTCGCCGACGAAGACGACCTGCCTGACCGAGAGCGCCATGCGCTCGAGCATGGTGGTCAAGGTACTGGGATTGGGTTTCTTGGGCATGCCAGGCGCGGCGCCGCGCACCATGTCGAACGTGTCGCGCAGAAAAAACGCGTCCACACAACGATGGACAAAATCGTCCGGCTTGTTGGACAACACACCCATGCGGATTTGCGATCCGTGCAGGCGCGTCACCAGTTCGGGAATCCCGTGGTAGGGCTGAGTCGCATCTCGCCAGTGTTTCTCGTAAAAGGCCAGAAACGAAGCTTCACAAAAAGAAATGGTCTCCGGATCGCGCCGATCTTCGGGCAAGGCGCGCTCGGCGAGTTTGTAGGATCCCTCGCCCACGAACAGCTTGTAGGCTTCGGGTTCGTGACCGGGCAAACCCAGGCCGTTGAGCGCGTGGTTCATGGAGGTCGCGATATCCGTCAAGGTATCGAGCAGGGTTCCGTCCAGGTCGAAGATGACCGCTTTGTAGGCTGCGCTGAGTGTCATGAACCTTCCCACCGAGTAGATCGCGACGCCACCGGATGGGGACGCCGAAACGGGAGACCGTCTTTTTGGATTCGAAAGTAGGCATATTGTAACCCGAAATCAGGCGAAAGGCGATTTCCGCATTAGGCCCGGTGCGTTGCCAAACCGCGGCGGATTTGGGATCATGGTTGCCAACTGTTCCGATGGGTATCGCGAATCGGATCGCTTTTCACCGGGCGCGTATCGGTCTGCATTTGTGGATTTTCGATCCGGAACCCCCGAATGGGTCCCATGTCCCGGACACGGGAATCGCGAAGCGGCGAAAGGTTCGCGTCCTCGATCGATCCGTCTAATCAGAGAGTACCTATCCGGAAACCAGGGTTATTTGAAACGGTTTCTCGGCCATGGCCGGGTTCCCCATGCAGACAGGTTTCAGCCAATCACCCGAAGGTAACCTTGCCGACACCTGAAGGCTGATCGCGTGCCCATCCAAGCGAATGAACACGGCAATCGCGTTTTTCCCGTCTCTGGATGGACACTGTGAAGTCCAAAAACGCAGGATCTCATGACCGCCCACATTTCTCCCTCCCACCCACTCGATCGACCCATCACCTCGACCAAAAGCACCTGTTGCAGGCTGTTTGCCCTCGCGTTATGCATCCTCGGTCTTCCGGGTCTGACCCAGTCGACGGCACCGAAACCGGGCTCCTATGTCCTCGATCTGGGCGGTCACCGCTTCGATCCCCTCGAGGGCACTCCGGCGCCGCACGAGCAGGTATCCGCCAAAGCGGAAACGGGGCCCGACCTGCACCTGGTCCAGCTCCAGGGCGCGACCCGGCCCCAGTGGCTCGAGACTTTGAAAAACAATGGATTGCATCCCCTCCGCTACATCGCGCCCCACGCCTATGTGGTTTGGAACGAGCGGGGCGGAGAAGCCCGGACCGCCTCCCTACCCTTCGTGCGCTGGAGCGGTCCCTTCCATTCGGGCTACCGATTGCTCCCCGAGTGGCGCACCGAGCTGGAGCGCGCCGCGAGTGCGGAGGTGGTGCTGCTGGTGTACCGGGCGATTCGCGCCGAGACCGTCGGTCGCCGACTGGTCCAGCTTGGCGGGACGGTGAATCAGGTTCGAAAGGTCGGCCGCATGTGGCACTCGATTCGCGCCACCCTGCCGGCCTCGTCGATGGTGTCGGCTGCCGCCATACCTGGGGTCTACACGCTTCAACCCGTCGCCCGCGACGGCGGCAACCGCGGCGAATTGACCGCCCAGATCGTCGCCGGCAACGTCAACCAGAGCGACCTGGCCGACCCGGGTTACGCCGCTTGGCTGGCCACGTTGGGTCTTTCGGGTGACGGGATCGCGATCGCCTCCGTCGACACGGGAATGGATCAGTTGCACGGCGACCTGAGCGGCCGCGTGCTCCCCTGTACCGGCGAGACCTGCGGTGAGGAGAAGTTTTCCCATCACGGTACCCAAACCGCCGGGATCGCGGCGGGCGACGGCAGTCAGGGCGTCTTGGACGGCGACGACTTCAACCGCGGGCTGGGCGTCGCACCGGGTGCGTCACTCATCGAATTCTTCTACCTCTTCAAGGAAACGAACCTGTGTTGCCGGGACATCTCTCTGCTGACCCGCGAGGCGGTGCGCAACGGCGCGATCATCTCGAACAACAGTTGGGGACCCTCCCCCACGCCACGCGGCTACGACAGCGACACGCTCGAAGCCGATATCGCCGTGCGCGACGCCGATCCGGAGGCGCTCGGCGATCAACCGCTCCACTACGTGCTGTCGATCGCCAACGGTAACGGCGGCACCAGCAGCCAAGGTACGCCGGACGAAGGCAAGAACCTGATCACGGTCGGCGCCACGGTCGCCCAGGCCAACACGGGCCAGCAGATGGGCACGGCCACCCGCGACATCAGCGACCGCTCGGCGCACGGTCCCTGCCTCGACGGCCGGCACCTGCCGAACCTGGTCGCGCCGGGCTGCTACGTGGATTCGCCGCGCACGGGCGATACCTATGGTTTCATGTGCGGCACCAGTGCCGCCTCGCCCCACGTGAGCGGGGCCGCGGCACTCTTTATCGAACGGTACCGGGCGCATCCCGACAACGCCGGCGGCCAGGACCCTTCGCCCGCGCTCACCAAGGCGGCCCTGCTGGTTTCCGCAACGAGCCTGGCCGGGAACCAGGATGCGGACGGTCAGGTCATGGGTCAGCCCTTCGATTCCAAACAGGGTTGGGGCCGGTTGAATCTGGCCGCCCTGCTCGACCCCGGTGTTGCGGTGGTTTACTTCGATCAGGAAACGATATTCCGCGAGTCGAACGTCACCTGGCGAACACCGATGACCGTGGATCAGCCCGGTGAACCGGTGCGCGTCATGCTGGTCTGGACCGATGCGGCCGGCCACGGTCTCGGCGGAACGACCCCGGCCTGGAACAACGATTTGGATTTGAGGGTGCGTGTCGCGGGAGAGACGTTCAGCGGCAACCAGTTCGACGAAAACGGGTGGACACCGCCCGGCACCGCACCCGACACCCGCCACAACACGGAAGGGGTGTTTCTGGAAACGGTGGCCGGTGACTTCGATATCGACGTGTTGGCGGTCGACATCAATTCCGACGGCCTGCCCAACCTGCCCGGCTTTCTCGATCAGGATTTCGCCGTCGTCTGCTGGAATTGCCGCAAACGTCCCATCTTCGACATGATTCCTCGAGCCAACAAAACGACCGCGTGTGCCGCCGACCAAGCTCACTTCAACCTGGACCTGCTGGCATTGAACGGATTCGACCAAACGGTGACCCTGGAAGTCTCGGGCCTGCCCAAAGGTCTCTCGGCCCAGTTCGACAACGCCCAGGTGACACCGCCCGCCGCGGTTACCCTGACCATTTCCCAGACCGATGCCGTCGCACCGGGGACCTATCCGTTCTCGGTTTCCGCAGAGGGCGGCAACTGGTCCGAAAACATCGCGTTGAGCCTGGAACTGGTGGCCGAACCGCCACCGGCGGCGCATCCCGGCGAACCGCAACCCGACGCGCAGGACATCCACCTTCGCCCCCGCTTCACCTGGCAGGCGGCCGCGCTCGCCGAGTCCTACCGCATCGAGGTGGCCCTGGACGCGGCCTTTGAGCAGATGGTGCTCTCGGAATCCACCGAGGATCTTTTTTTCCTGTCGAATCAGGTCCTCGAACCCGACACGGCCTACTTTTGGCGCATTCGACCCAGCAACGCCTGTGGCGATGGGCCGGTCGGCGATACGAGCACTTTCCGGACGCGGACGCGCAAGCCGCTGCTGCTGGTGGACGACGACGATGATTTCCCCGATGTACGCGCGGCCTACACGGATGTGCTCGACGCCTTGCACCAGCCCTACGAGGTGTGGGACACCCAAAACAGCACGACGGAACCGGATGCCGGAACCCTTGCCGCCTACGAGTTGGTCATCTGGTTTTCGGGCGATGCGGTCGACGGGGTGGAGCCGAAAGCGGGTCCCCTTCCCACAAACGAAGCCGCCATCGTTTCGTTCCTGGAATCGGGCGGCATGTTCTGGCTGATCACCCAGGACTACGTGTACGACCTCGGCGGTCCCACCCACGACCAACCGACGCCCTTCATGCGCGATTACCTGGGCCTCGCTTCGGTGAATCCCGAGGTCGAGCACGAACGCATCGAAGGAACCGAGGCTCCCTGGGCGGAACTGGGCTCGCTACCCCTGGATTATCCCTTCATCAACTTTTCCGACGATTTGACTGCCACCGAATCCGCGCGCGTGTCGGTCGTGGGTGACCAGGGCGGCGCCGGCCTGGTTCTGGAAACCGAAACCTGGCGTACCCTGTTCTGGGCGTTTCCCTTCGAGGCGATGGTGTTCGAACGCCGAGTGCAAGTCATGCGCAATCTGCTCTCATCACTGGGGTTCCGCCACGATTGCGCCAGTGTGGAGGAATTCGAGAGCCTGTTTACGCTCTGGCCCGAGCCCCTCGATGTCTTGGATCTGATCACCTGCGAAGCATCCTATTAGGCCCGAAGGAGATGGTTTCCGGCATGTTTCGATACACCCGTCGGTCCAGGTGCTCGACCTTTACGCGGCCGGCGGATAGGCACCGCTTCGGTTGAACAACCGATCCAACTCCCGGTAGCGGAAATCGAAAATCCATTCGAGTTTGCGCCGAACGTATAGGCGATGCACCAGGTTCCCAATGATGCCGAACGGCATGGCGTAGGACACCCGATCCTTCATCAAGACACCCCCGTCCACCGGCGTGAAGGTATGGCGATGGAACCAAAACGCGTAGGGTCCCAGCCGTTGTTCGTCCACGAAACTACTTCGCTCGGACAGGTGCTTGATCTCGGTGACCCAGGTCTGCCACAAAAAAGGGATGGCCTTGACGCGATATTCCAAGATTTGTCCAGGAAACATCCCGTCAATGTCGGTGCTGATGATGCGAAATCGCAGATCGGGCGGCGTGATGCGATCGAGATTTCGGGGGCTCGAAAAAAAACGCCAAGCCTCGTCGAGGCCCACTGCCAGTAGCTGTTCGCGTTCGAGTTCGTGGAGCTTCATCGCGCACCGTCCCGGTTCCGATCGATCGTCATCGCCTCCATTTTACCAATCGGGCGTCGTTGCAACGCGCCGCGCGAGGGTTTCAGCCCTGCGAAAAGGAAAGGACAGTGCCTAGGATGGGCCCGGATCTCGCGGTTCGTTTTCGAAGCCGTAGTGTGCCGCAAGGTAGGCGCGGGTGGACCGTCCGATCGGGACCGAACCATCCAACCACCGGTAGCGGAACACCTCCGATTCCTCGGCTTCGACCACCACGCCCTCGTCCAGCCAATGGTTGAAGCGATCGAAATCGGCGGGCCGTTCCTGCGTATCGTGAATCAGCTCGAACGCGGATCCCAAGTCCCGATCGGAAACCAGCGCGAGCCCATGCTCGGTTTCCCAATAGAGCGCGGTATCCTCATCGATCCAGGTACGCGTCACGCGGGTGATCGGGAGACCGGTTTGGGTCCGCCAAGCCATCGCATCCTCGGAGATCCGGTGCACGACCCAGGGTGCGCCCGGCAGGGCGACAAACACTCGCTGGGGTCCGTTTTGAAAAAACCAGCGGCCGCGATCGTCACGGCTGTAGTTGGCGTTGACCGCCTGAAGAATGCGCGCATGCTTGATCGGCACACCGCGCAAAAGCCAACGACCGCCCCGATCCAAGGCCAGCCAACCAAATACCGACGGCACATTCGGCCAACGCGCCATGGCGCGCAGCATGTCGGCATCGAGATGAGGATAAGGCACGTCCGTCCTCCTCCACAGAGAAACGAGGTCGCGGTCGGGGGATCCCGCCACCGAACCACTGGGTTCATTATGCCGGGCGTCGTCGTCGCTTCCAAGGGGGGAAAAGACCCAATCGCGCAGGAGGGAAATGCCGGAAGCGGTGAGGGCCAAGCCCTTCCGAGGCCTTCCCGACATCGACGTCATCATGAAAACATATTCACTTTTTTACATTAACGTTACACCTTGTCGTTTTTTTGTGTTAGCCTCATCTTGCATTTCCGCATTTTTTCCATTCACTTCATCAAGTCCCGACGTGGACTTCTTTGGCCCCCGCACTTCCCTTCTACTCATTTCCGCGCGCGGTCCATCTCTCCCCTCCCCGGACCGCCGGACGGGTCGATCTTTCCTGTTTCCATTCGACTTTCCATACACGCTTCGCATCCCAGCCGTGCCCGACGGTGTGGGTGGGGTGCGCCTGCCGTCTGACGAATCGCCGCTTCGGCAGCGACTGGGAATCGGTCCGTCAACGGGATGAACACCGCGCCGGTGCGGGTGCCCGAGGCTCTTCGATTCACGCGGAACCATGCGTCCAGGCCCGAAAAGTCAGCTCGCTTTTCGCGGCTCAAATCATGACAGCAGTGGGAGATCCGAAGCCTCCGAGCACGGACTCCCAGAGGAGACGCGCAACATGAACTCATTTGTATTCCCCAATGGCGGCGCACATCGAGCCCGCCGATTCTTTTCCCCCGCCCTGCTCTTCCTGCTTCTTTTGGTGGGTGCCTCGCGGCTTTTCGCCGGCGGTGTCACCTATATCGACGGCATTTTCTTTCCCTCCGAGGACGGTACCGAAATCTCGGCGAACGTGTTCATTCCGGAAGAAGACGATGCCAACGCCCAGTTCCCGGCCATCATATTCGTGAACAGTTGGGCCCTGGAAAACCACGAGTACATCGTTCAGGCCGCCAAGTTCGCCCACGACGGTTACATCGTCCTCAGTTACAGCTCTCGCGGCTGGGGCTTCTCCGGTGGCCAGGTCAACGTGGCCGGCCCCAAGGACATGGAGGACCTCAGCGCCGCGGTCGACTGGCTGGAGGACCACACCCCGGTCGACGCCGCCAATATCGGCATTTCCGGGATTTCCTATGGCGGCGGCATTTCTCTCCTGGGACTGGCTCAAGAGCCGCGCCTCAAGACGGCCGTCGCCATGAGCTCCTGGGCCGACTTGCGCGAATCGCTGTTCGCCAACGAAACGCCGCGCCTGGTGTGGGGCGGTATCCTGGTGGGATCCGGCTACCTGACCGGCAACATGGACCCCATCATTCTGGAGATGTACACCAACGTTCTCACAAACCGCAATATCCCGGCCACCCTCGAATGGGCCGCCGGTCGCTCGCCGATCACCTATATCGACCGCATCAACGCCAAGGGCGCCCCGGTCTACATCAGCCAGAACTTCGGAGACGAACTGTTCCAACCCAATTCGCTGATCGACTTCTACCAGCGACTGGAGACACCCAAGCGGCTGGACCTGAGTCCAGGCATCCACGCCACGGCCGAATTGGGGGGCCTGATCGGCATTTCCAACTTCATCTGGGACAACGCGCACGACTGGTTCGACCATTGGCTCAAGGGCGAGGACAACGGCGTCATGGACCGCCCACCCGTGTCGATGGTGGTGAAAAACACCGACATCCGCGAACACTACGCGGCTTGGCCGACCGGCCCGGCCGAGGAAGAGCTGTTCTACATGGGCCCGCGCGGCACTTTTTCCAACGGCTCGCTTCGCGACAACCCCAACGGTACCACGCGCACCAACACGATCTACAGCGGCATCCTCAGCGGTGCCACCACCGGACTTCCGGTCATCAGTCCCATCTTCGAAGCACACCTGGAAATCCCCATCCTCACCTGGGTTCCGGGCATCAATCGCTTCTTGGCCACGGTCTACGAGTCGGGATGGCTGGACGAGGAACTGGCCATCCGCGGCATCGCCGAACTCGACATCTGGATTCGACCTTCCAAGAGCCAGGCCCAACTCGTCGCGCACCTGTACGACATGGATTGGACCGGCACCGGCAAGCTGATCAGCCACGGCCCGATCACCCTTCACGATGCCGTCCCCGGCGAAGACATTCGGGTCACGATTCCCTTCGTGGCCACCGCCTACGACGTGCCTGACGGCCACAAACTGGTGGTCGCCATCGACACCTACGATCCGCAATACGGTCCGCCGACCCTGAGCAGCTTCAAGGTTCGCTTTCCCCACAATGCGTCTCGGCAATCGGTGCTGAGCATCCCGCTGGTGGACTAAACCCTCCAAACGGAGGCGGTCGGCCCCTGCGCCGGCCGTTTCTGTCGGGAGCGCCCGACCCCATTTCCCTGCAGGCCAAAATCGACTATGCGAATGGGTTTCAATTCCAACTGAGAAAGAGATTCAAAACCCTGGTTTTATTGGAATTAGACCTCGACAAAGCTTGACCCCCACTCTATTTCGACGCTAGACTCGGGAGCAGTGAAACCGACGCATCGTCGGGTGACCTCGCAGGGCCGTCTCAGCCCGTCGCGAGGGCCCGTACCCGATTCGGCCCGGGAGCCTTCTCCCGTGCGAGTCCGGCGGTTTGATGGCCGAACGGATCTATTCTCACGCATGAGTCCACCCCTCGGTCAGATGGGCTCACACCCCGCAAGCGACAGATCCTCACTCGGTTCGAGAGAGGGATTCGCCTGCATTTCCTCGGGAAGTCTCGACCGAGGGTCAAGGTTTAAGGAGTGATCATGAAAGGAAACGCCAAGGTTATCAAGGTCCTCAACAAGGTCCTATGTAAAGAGCTCACGGGCATCAACCAGTATTTCATTCATTCGAAAATGTGCAAAGACTGGGGTTACAACCGGCTCGCCAAGCATGCATGGGACGAGTCCATCGACGAGATGAAGCACGCCGACGAGGTCATCGAGCGGATTTTGTTCCTCGAGGGCAAACCCGATATGAGCACCTACGACGTCATTCGGATCGGCGGCACGGTGCGCGAGCAGCTCGCCAACGACCTCAAGCTGGAACAAGCCGCGGTGGACAACCTGTTGAAGGGGATCGCCATCACCCTCGAAGAAGGCGACCACACCACGCGCAATTTGTTGGAATCCATTCTCAAAGAAGAAGAAGAACACATCGATTGGCTGGAAACCCAGCTCAGCCTCATCGAAGACATCAGCTACGAGAACTACCTCGCGGAACAGATGGGGAGCCACGGCAACTGATCCCCACCCGGTCCCCCGACCCACGTGATCGTCGGGAGACATCGGCAGCGGCGAGAACGCTGAATCGAAACAATCGCAATGAACGCGAAGGGGCGTCGATATCACTGAATGTCGACGCCCCTTCCCCTTTTTGCACTCCAGTGATGTGGATTACCGACCAAGCCCCATTCGCCGAAACGCGACGACCTGGGCTAAGATAGGAGCACCCAAACCCACTTGACTGTTCCGAGTGGCACTTCCCTCGTTCTGGATTGTTGCCCATGCAGCCGGATTTAAATCGAATGCGCGAAGTGCATCGCGTGTACAAGCAAGCGATCGCGATGCCGGTTCACGCACGCCTGAAATTGCTCGAGAGCTGGCAGGAGCGGGACCCCGACCTGTACGACATGGTCATGGCGCTTCTGGACAGCGCGGACCAGGTGGAGCGCTATTCGCGCGAGGCGTTGGCGCCGCCGCGTGCCGGCGATCGGCTCGGCAGCTACCGGCTCGAACAGGAAATCGGTCAGGGCGGTACCGGTCTCGTCTTCCTCGCCGTGCGCGAAGACGACACGGGTCTGCAGGTCGCCATCAAGATCCTCAAACGCGGCATGGATACCGAACACATCGTGCGCCGCTTCACCCAGGAACGACAAATCCTGGCCGCACTCAACCATCCCTCCATCGCCCAACTGTACGACGCGGGCAGTACGGCGGACGGTTTGCCCTATTTCGTGATGGAGTACGTGGACGGGGAACCCATCGATCAATACTGCGCGCGATTGGAGCTGAGCCGGGACGATCGCCTGAAGCTGTTCGCCAAAGTCAGTGATGCGGTGAGCTTCGCCCACCAAAATCTGGTGATCCACCGCGACCTGAAACCGGCAAACATTCTGGTGACACGCGACGGGGATCCGAAACTGTTGGATTTCGGCATTTCGGGCTTGCTGGACCCGACCACCGGCGCACCGCGAACCGCGACGGACATGAACGAGCGCATGATGACGCTCGAATACGCCAGCCCCGAGCAACTGCGCGGCGAGCGGCTGGGTACCGCGACCGACATCTTCTCCTTGGGGGTCATTCTCTACAAACTCCTCACCGGGCGCCGGCCATTCCGCTTTCCCAGCCGCGAACCCTTTCTGGCAGCGCGCCTGATCTGCGAAACCCCCCCGCTTCGACCCAGTGCCGTAGATCCGGAAGAAGATGGAGAATCCAAGGCGGATCCCTCCTTCGAGCCGGGGAAGCGCTCGCGTCTCGGACGCATGCTTCGCAAGGGCTCCGATATCGACAACATCGCGCTCAAGGCGCTTCATTCGGAACCGGGCGAACGCTATGCCTCCGTCGAACAATTTTCGGAAGACATTCACCGCTACTTTCGCGGATTGCCGATTCTGGCGCGAACCCGAAGCGTCTCCTACCGGATCCGCAAATACTTGGTGCGCAACCGCTGGGTCCTGGCCATGACCACCGCGTTCTTCGCCACGGTGTCGAGCTTCGCCCTGTACACGCTTCATCTCCAGCGGCAAACCGCACGGGAGCGAGACACGGCCGAGCAGGCCCTGCTCTTTCTGACGGAACTTTTCGAGGTCAACAATCCCGATCGATCCAAAGGCGAATCGGTTACGGCCAAGGAACTCCTGGACCGCGGTGCGGCAGAAATCCGCTCGGAAATGGGCGACCGCCCCCAGGCACGAGCGCGCCTGTTGCACTCGATGGGCACCGCCTATCACGGATTGGGCCTGTACCCCAGCGCGATCCAACTCTACGAAACGGCACTTCGGGATTTGCGCGGCGCCACCGGATCGAAGAACAAGGAGGTCGCACAGCTCTTGGAGGATCTGGCCTACAGCTACCGCCTGGCCAGCATGTTGGACCTGGTGGAGCCCACCTTGAAGGAAGCCCTGAAGATTCGCATCGCGCTTCACGGCGAGGCGGATCTGCGCGTCAGCAACACGCTCCATAGCCTGGGTTCCTTCAACCTGGAAATGAGCCGATTTCAGGAAGCGGAATCCTATTACACCCGCGCCTACGACATACGCCACAAGATCTTGGCCTCCGATCACCCGACACTGGGCGACAGCCTCAACGCCTTGGCCATCGTGGACACGATCAAGGGCGACTATCGCGCCGCGGAGAAAAAGTACCGCCAGGTCGAGCACATCGACCGCCAGGTCGGCGGGCCCTTCAGTCGCAATTTGGGATTGGTACTGGCCAATCTGGGTCTGCTCTACTTCGATCAGGGTCTCTACGATCAGGCGCTGAATCTCTTCCAGGAGGCGGTGGCGATCGACCGCAAGCTGCTGGACCAAAACCATCCGTACCTGGGTCAGTCCATCAGCAACCTGGGTCGCCTTTTGCGCGCGATGAAACGCTATCCGGAAGCCGAGCCGCTGCTGGAGGAAGCCCTCGAGTTGTGGACCAAACACCTGGAACCGGGACATTACTATTTCGCCATGGGCAAGACTCGGCTGGGAACCCTGTACATGGACACCCAACGACACGACGAAGCCGAGCGCCTGTTTCGCGAGGCGTTGGTGGTGGCGCTGACCCACTACGGGGAAGATCACGTGCGCACGGCGTACACCCAGATCCGGCTGGCCGAATTGCTCTACCTGCGCGGCCAATACGGCGAGGCCGAACCGCTGGCCCGTTCCGCGATGAGCATCTACCGTCGCTCGTACATCGGCGACAACTACCGCACGGCCAGTGCGGAAAACGTGCTGGGCGCCACCCTGGCCGGGCAAGGTCGTCACGAAGAAGCCCGACCGCTCCTGGAGCACAGTCATGAGGTCCTGAAGAAGGTTCAACCGAACGGCGAGGATACCGCCAAAGCCGAACGACGCGTCGCGCGCCATCTCGCCGATGATTCCACGCCGTAGCAACCGATAGCGACCGCCACGGCCTGATGATCTTTTCGGAAATGGGATGGAGCCCGAGACGGCCGGGTCTCGATCCGCTACCTGGGCGAGTCGCCCGGAGCCGAAGCCTTCGGTGAAGGTTCGACGTGGGTGTCGCCGCGGCCGATGGGTCTGCGCTATGATTCGGGCATCTTCCATCACTTTCACTTCGTGCGGATGGGCACGGCAAGAGGCTTGTACATGGCTTGGCTGGATTTTTTCAAGAGGGGTCGCGGTTCCAAATCCCGCAAGACCGAAGCGCGCGCCAAAACCAAGCCGAAGCCCGCCAAACCGCTCAACCTCACCGAACGACTGATCGCGCAAATGCTCGCCGACGGCATGACTTACACCGAAATCCATGAAGCCTTTCCGGAATTGGACGAGCAAACCATTCGCGCCGCGGCCAAGCGCGCGATGGCCAAAGTGCCGATGTTCCTCGACGGCGGCTGGGACGACGAACCCGTGCTCCGGAAAAAAAACAGGCCTCTTGATCAAGAGGCCTGAGAGGAGAGAAAAATGCTTCTGACAAGTTGTCGTTCTACTGGGAGTATAAAGGTGCAAGATCGGGTAAAAAAGTAAACAAAGAGTAAAACAAAGTTAAATAGACTTCTATCCGACCTATTTTTTCATTCAATCAATATCGTTCTGTTCTTTCCAAGCCGACTGCTTGTACAAAACGGGAATTTTGGGTAAGCGGAATCACCCGGATCAAATCGGGAATCCGCGTGCATGGTTTCGCCCGGGGCTCACTCCGTCGCCCGCTGGGCCTCCCTGTCCACATCTTCGAAGACCAAGGTACTCTGGCGCTGCCGATTCACGACCAACCGCGTCACATCGGGTCGGGAATAATGCCCGGCGGCATCGAAATTCTGGCGTTCACCACGGACCATGTCGTGGTGGATTTCGGCGCAGAACAGCCCTTCCTGATGGCATTGCGGCGGAATGACCCAGGATCCGTCGGGTGCGGCCAAACAGGATCCGCCATTGGCGAAATACTCGTGGCTGTCTTCGGCGACGAGGGCGTCGCGATGAGGCACCGTCTGGGGGATTTGCGACACTTCCAGCATGCCGCTGACGGAGAGCACGAACGAGCGTCCCTCGCGGGCAATGAAACGGGTGATGTCGTTCGTGTTGCGCAGCGAGCCCGGCCAGAGGGCCACGTGCAGGTCCTCTCCCAGTCCGTACAGCGCCGCGCGCGGCAGGGGCATCCAATTCTCCCAGCAATTCAAACCGCCCACCGTGAAGGGCCCCAGAGCGTGAACCTTCAGGCCGTGGCCATCACCGGGCGACCATACCAGCCGTTCTTCGTAGGTGGGCATCAGTTTGCGGTGAACCGATCCGATCTCGCCCTGTTTGTCGATGTAGACCATGCTGCAATACAGGCTGTGGCCACCGCGGTCCACCGGCCGTTCCACGATGCCCAGGTACACGGCGACACCGGCCTTGCGTGCGGCACGACACACGGGATCCAAATGCCCCGCTTCGAGACTTACCGCCTGGTCCAGGTAGCGCGAGAACCAGGTTTTTTGGTCCGGTGCGTCGAAGCGTGCGCCGCCGGTGCGTTCCAGCCAAAAAGGATAACCCGGCACCAGCGCCTCGCCGAAGGCGATCAGATCGCAACCCTCTTCGCCACCGCCCTCGATGTATTGGACGACCTTGTGCAAGGTCGCTTCGCGGTCCATCCAGACCGGAGTGATCTGTGCGGCACCGATCACCAGCGAATCTCTCGATGTTCCCCCATCTTTTTCGGTTTCCGTGTGACTCATAGGCCCATTCCCCTCCCTCAGTTCATGCCCATTGTACTCCCGAACCGGGAACTCAGGGTGACAGATTCACGCGAGGAGAATCGACAACTTCTTCATCCGGAGCCGATTCGGTAAACGCGTAGAGGCGTGATCGCGATCGACCCGAAATGGGAACACATCGGAATCCCTGAACATTCAGCGGCTTACCGAACCGGAAAGGGGGCCTCCTCGAACGCCGGCTCCAAGCCGCTTCCAGAAGGCCATCCCCTACAGGTCGGCGCCGCCCCACAGCACCGAATACTTCTCGCAGTGAACCAGGACCGCCTTGTAGCGACTCAAATCGATTTTTGCGGGCAACGGATAGGATTGGGTTCCCTTGGTCGCTTTGAGCGGGCCGACCACGAATCCACCCACCATCGCGTTTTTTCCGTTGGCTTCGGCAAAGGTTTTGGGAGAAAGCACGATCTTCAGGTCGGGCCCGTTCTTGGTCTTGAAATCACTGCCCAACCGGAGCACTTTTTTTCCACCGATGTCTTTGACCGTGAAGGAGCCGCGTATGTCTTTTTCTTTTTTCTTGAATGTCCCGGAAGGGGTCTGGGCCAGGGCCGTGGTGCCGAGAATCAGCAGCGAGAAAGTCGTCAGCCAAGTGTAGGGTAAAACCTTCATGCGTTACACTCCTTTTTCCCTATGGGTGGGTGTCGACGTGACCATGGGTATTGTCTCACGGCGATTGGATGTCGTTTCCCCGAACAGGACAAAAGACCCTCGACAAATATTCCCGGCATGGCGAACTTCCAACCTCGTGCGTGGCAGCCACCCGCCGGAGAAGATCCAACGAAACGAGGCGGGGCCACCTACCTTTATCACGCCTTTCAAGGTACTTACAAATACCACCAACAGCCGCCCCACTTCCCCTCCATGAACTGGAATTGCATTGCGTGACGTCGCCCCCTGATCCAGGTGTGCCTCCTCTGTTAGATTGAAAACAGAGGCGCATCCCCCGGTGCGATGGCCGGTTCCGCAACCACTCGTGGATGCTCCTCTATGTGAGTTTTTTGTGAGGAAAACATCAAGATATGAGCCGCGTTTGTCGATAGAAGGCCTATCACGACGTACTCACCAGCCCGTTCATCAAAGCGGTTCCATATTATCGGAACAGACCCGTCACGCAAATCCTACATGGGAATGCCACCATACTGATACTTCCCGACGGTGGGACACTCGCGCGCGCGACGCCCATAGATCACCCGAGATCCGAACTTTCAGCCAACCTTCCCTGACACCTGGTTCCGTCCCCGTTTCCAACACGTCGAATTCAGTCTGTACCATTCCACGAACTCAACCTTTCAGCCGCCAGTGAAGGCTTTGCCGGCCTCATCCACCGGCAGGACATAGCCGCGGGAAGCGATGTTACGGACATCCGTGCGATTTCGGAAACCGCGCGTCACACGCAACCACCAGACGTCAGGCACTCTCGGCCTCCGAACCCATGGGTCGGGCGGTCACGCCCCGCGTCGCTTTTGGAAGGGAGCTCCAAGTTGAAGGCAAGTATCTACCTGTCGATCGAATTCATCATCATTTTTTGGATTCTGCCGCTCCTGTACGTCATGGGCTGGCTCCCGCTTCCCGTGATTCCGACGCTGCTCATCGTGACGGTTCTCTGTTTCATCGTGCTCTACCGCGACGAGGGGTTCAATCTCCGCCGCCTCTGGCGCCCCGCCGCCCTTCGCAAGGTCGCCCTTCCGCTATTCGGTTTCTTCGCCATGAGCGCCATCGGCCTGGCCCTGGTCGTGTGGCTCTGGGAACGCGATCAGTTCTTTCACCTGCCCGCCCACAAGCCCTACATCTACCTGACCCTGATGTTTTTCTATCCGGTCTTTTCCGTGTATCCCCAAGAACTGGTTTATCGCGCCTTCTTCTTTAGGCGCTATCGACACATCTTTCCCAGTAAAACGATGCTGGTCTGGATGAGCGCCCTGGCTTTCGGTTGGATGCACATCGTCTTCGAAAACGTCTGGGCGGTCGCCCTCACGTTGGTGGGAGGATACCTGTTCGCCCGTACCTACCTGCGCACCCGCTCGCTGTTCTGCGTGGGTCTGGAACACTCGCTCTACGGATGCTTCATCTTCACCGTCGGTCTGGGTCGCTACTTCTTTTCCGGTAGCCTGGGATAGAAAAAGCGCATAATACTGAAGATACAGGTTCCCAAGAGGAGGCGGTTATGGGTCTGTTCACCATGGTGTTCTCGATCGTCTTGGTGGTGTTCGCGGCCGGCGTGGCCACCAGTTGGATCAAGGCACAAAAGGAAATCAGTGCGAACGATTCGGCATCCAGCCGGCGCATCCAGGAGTTGGAGCAACGGCTGGCCGTCATGGAAAAGCGACTGGCGAACATCGAAACCATCGCCACATCGAAAGAGTACTCGCTCGCCAAGAAGTTCGAAGAATTGGAAAAAGTCTGACACACGCCGGCACCGTCGTCTCGTCGCTCGATCCGCATCGGGGTGACCACGTCCTTTCGAAGCGGAAAACGCGGTAGGCCGCCGATCGACCAATGGGTCTTGCCATCGAGGCTCGAGTGCGGCACCCGAGCCGTTCCGGTTTCCCAGGATCACAGGCACATACCGACGGATAGGTGTGGCCGGAAGCCGCCCAGACAGGTGCATCAGGCGTGTTTGGGGAAGGCGAACACGGCGATGGCACCACCCTCGGGGTGGTTTCGCAGGGTGACGGCGGCTTGATGGAGTTCGGCCACCTGACGGACGATGCTCAACCCCAATCCCGAACTCTTCTTGCCGTTGTCCGGCCGCTGCAATGAATAGAACCGTTCGAAGATCCGGCCGAGGGCGTAGTCCGGAATACCGGGTCCGCTGTCCTGAATGAATACCTTGCGGTCGTCGAACCAAATGCGGATCGAGCCACCCTGGGGCGTGAATTCCTGGGCGTTTTGCAGCAGGTTGCTGAAGGCCAGGCGCAGCAGGAATCGTTCGCCGCGTACCTGAAACCCCGACTCGGGTTCGAACGCAATCCGGATCTGCTTGGATTGGATGCGGGGGCCCGCCTCGTCGAGGATATCCGAAAGAACCTCGACCAGGTCGACCTGGGCCAGATTGCGCAACGTACGGCGGTTCTCGATCGCCGACAGCTCCAACAAACGATCGACGATGTGTTGAATGCGGCGCGTCTCGCCCCTGATGTTGGCGATGAAGGCCAACCGCCGCTCTTCGGGCATCTCCTCTTCCAACAGTTCGGCCGCCCCGCGAATGGCCGAGATCGGGCTCTTGATTTCGTGGGTGAGCGTCTGGACGTACTGCTCCACGTAGCTCTTGCCTTCGATGGCGTCGCGCATCTCGTCGAAGGCCTTGGCCAGCATGCCCATGTCGCCCCGCCCGAGGTTGGGAACCGCGGCACGCCGGCCATCGCGCACGGCCAAGCTGTATTCCGTCAATTGTTGAATGGGGCGATTGACCCACAACCCGATCAGGAACCCCCAAAACAGCACCAACAAACTGGCGATCAGCACCCCTTGAAACGCTTCCTCGCGAACTTTCTGAAAGAAGCCGAACCCCTGGGTGGTGGGCTTGTACACGGTCACCACACCCAGGATGCGGCCATCCACCTCCACCGGCGAGGCGACGTAGAACATCTGGATGCGGCCGTCGGGCGAGTCCTGCCAGGTGGCCCGTGCGCCGTATTCCCCGTCCAGGGTTCGCGCCACGTCGTTCCAGCCGCTGTAGTCCTCACCGATCCGGTTGTGGTCGGTGCTGTCGAAAAGCACGATCCCGCGAGCATCGGTGACGTAGACCCCGAACTCCACACGGGTCTTGATGGCGTCGTAGATCAGTGCTTCGAAACGGCGCCAGATGGCGTGACTGACCAGCTCGCGAAAGCCCTCCAATTCGATTTCCCCATGTTGTGAACGACGCGCGATATCGCTGGAGAACACGGTCGCCAATTCCAGCATGTCGTCCTCGATGGACTCGAGGTAGATGGGCCGGACCGATTGGTCGACGCGATTCAGCAGGTACAGGAAGCCGGCGGTCACGGTCACGATGAAGGCGATCATGATGCGGGTACGGACTTTCATGACCCGTCCTGCTGGGTTTCCTTCAATGCGTAGCCCACGCCGCGAATGGTGTTGATGGGATCGAAGCCGGGCTTGACCGCCTTGAGCTTGGCGCGCAGAGACTTGATGTGGGCATCCACGGTTCGGTCCATACTGGCTTCGGGCTCGTCCCAAGCCATGTCCATCAACTGGTCACGCGTGAACACCTGACCGGGACGCTGCACCAGGATCTTGAGCAATCGGTATTCGTAGCGCGACAACTGCAATCTGCGACCGTGATAGGAAATGGCGAGCCGGGCCTCGTCGATCTCGAAGACGCGCTTCACCGGAGCCGCCGTCGGGTCGCCACCATTGGCTGGGGCCGCCTCGCCCACCCCAGCGCCGTTGGTGTATCGGCGCAGCACGGCCTTGACTCGAGCCGCGAGTTCGCGCGGACTGAAGGGCTTGACCACGTAGTCGTCGCCGCCAATCTCGAGGCCGACCACCCGATCGATTTCGTCCGAACGCGCGGTAAGAAAAATGATCGGCGTCGTGTGGGTCTGACGGATGCGCTTGCAGAGTTCGAACCCGTTGAGGTCGGGCAGGCCCACGTCCAACACGATCAGCGAAACGGGTTTCTCCTCGAGACGGCTCAATCCCTCGCTGGCCGTCCCACACCAGGTCCAGTTGAATCCTTCCGTACTCAGGGCGTAGGTAATGGTATCCGCGATCGAGGGTTCGTCCTCGATGACCAGAATGTGATCGCTCATAACAGCAGTTCCTCGATGGAAAGATGGAAGATGGTCGGGGGATCACACAGGGTTCCGCCACCCGCGAGGCCTGGCCGTGCATCGGTGCGGTACGATCCAACCCGACTTTCGGAAATGACTCGAACCGATCGAAATCGAGAGGCTTAACTTTAGCACGCCGCCCGCCCACCACAGGATGGCTTCCGTCGATAAACCCGGGCGATTTGGTGAAAAACCGCGACTTGCAGGAATGCGTGCCGCGCTTGTCTCGTTTTCAACCGCAAACGTTCTTTTTGGGAGATGTCCATGCGCCCCGTGATCTCACTGATGTGCCTCCTTTCCATGCCGTTTGCGATCGCTTCCGAACCCGCGAACGAGGGCAGCCGGTCTTCGACTTCCGCCCCGCCCTCCTTTGCGGTCGTCGAACTGTTCACCTCGGAGGGCTGTTCTTCATGCCCGCCGGCGGAGGCCTATTTAAACGAACTGGCCCGTCGTGCCCAATCGGAGGAACCGGCGATCTATCCCCTCGCCTTTCACGTGGATTACTGGGACTACCTGGGCTGGAAGGACCCGGCGGCTCGCCCCGAACACAGCCGGCGCCAACGGCTCTACGCCCGCCTTCTCGAGCCCAATCGGGTCTACACGCCGCAGATGTTCGTCAACGGCGGATCGGGGTTTGTCGGTTCCGACCGCGCGACGGGAGATCTGGTCATCGAACAGGCCCTGAAACGAACCGACCGGACTCCCCGGAGCGGAAATGCGAACAAACCCACGCTGTCCCTCGCAGGATCGACGATCGAGCACAGTGTCGAGATCCAATATCGGGTGGCGCACCTACCCAAGGGTTGCGTGTTGAATCTCGCGCTCGTGAGCGACGTGGACCCGCGCACCATCGGTGCCGGTGAGAACCGAGGCAGGAAGCTCCATCACGCCAACGTCGTGCGCAACTTCGCCCAAATCGAATTGGACGCGGCGAGCGCCAGCGGCAACACCGCCCTGAAACTCCCGAAAGACCTGAAGGGACGATCGAGTTCCGTCATCGGCTACATCCAGAACGCCGAGACCCTGGCCGTGGTGGCCGCCGCTCGCCTGACCTACTGAATCGCCGTGCCGGCCGTGTGCCCGATTAGCGGTGATCGGTTTCAGGCGCGGGCGCTGGCCATCCCTCGAAGCGCCTCAGCGACCCTAAACGGGCCTGACCGTCAGCCACAGCAGCAACAGGGCCCCGGTCAGCGCACTCGCGAGGAGGCCACAGGTGCCGAGTCGAAGCAGGAACATGATGCGTGGGTGACGGACCTTCTCGTCGATATCGCCTTCGGTGCGTTCCCGCACCACCCGTGCGATCCACATCCAATGGGAAAGGCAAAAAACGAGGAAATCATCGATCTGACCCAACCCCAGGATCACGTCAGGGATCAGGTCGGCCGGCATGACCACGTAGACCAAAGAAACCACCATCGCAAGCACCACGCGAAGCATCATGACTCCGGAGCGAAGAACCTGAACCCAGGCTTCCACAAGAAACCGGGTCAGGAGTCCGGCAATGCGGTCGATCAGCCGATCCCCTTTCCACCACAAAAGCGAAAAGGACAGCAACAGCACAGCGATCCAAATGACCGGGAACAGGGTCGTGTCCATGGGACGGGCCTCCGCTTGGGGCGTAATCGAAGACGCCAGGCTAGGAATCGTGACCGGGTGAACCGGGGCGGTGTGGGAAAAGGGATCGGAAGAGACCAGCGCGCGAAACGGTGGGACCAGAAGATCGGCAACCGTTTACAGTGTAGCCCGGGTGGCCGTCGTCGGGTGGTGAAGTTCGGGTTGCCGAGGTCGGGTTGCCGAGGTCGGGTTGCCGAGATCATCATTCAGGAACCACCCAAGGGTCCCTCTAGACAGTTCCGGCGCGAACCGGGCCCCGACGGGGACAGTCGGGCCGAACCATCCCACCGGTACCCGCGCTGCCATGGGCGTCAAAGGCTCCGACGGACGAGCCAAGGGCCTCAGCCGGCGAGCTGAAAACGGTTCACGATGTTTTCCAACTCCCCACTGAGGTCTTTCAGATCCATGGCTTGATTGTTCACCGATTCGACCGCATCGGCAAGGCCCCGCCCGCTGAGTTCCACACCCGCCACGTCCTGATTGAGACGCACCTGGTTGCCGGCCATTTGATTGACCAGCGTCTGAACTTCCTGGATGTTGGAAGAAACGCCACTGATCGCCTGGGACACCTCGGCCGTCGCCGCCTTTTGCTCGTGAACGAAAGAAACGATATTGTCGATCACCTTGTCCACGTCCCCAATGACGAAGGCGATCTGTGAGATTTCCGACGCGGAGCTTTCGGTCTCGACCTGAATGCTCTCCAGCTTTCCGCGAATCTGCTGAATGGCCCTGTTGGTCTGTTGGGCCAGAATTTTCACCTCTTCGGCAACCACCGCGAAACCCTTGCCCGATTGACCGGCGCGGGCGGCCTCGATGGTGGCGTTGAGGGCCAACAGCTTGGTCTGATCGGAAATGTTGACGATGACCTCGACCACCTGATCCATATGACGGGCGGAGTTGCGCAACTCGTTGACATTGGTCATGGCGGCAGTGGTCTGGTCGACCGCCCCTTTACTGGTCTTGACCACCAATTCCGAGCTCTGGGCGATGGCGGAACTGGCGACGGACATTTGTTCGGCACTGGAAGCGACGCTGGCGGACAAGTCGCCGGCCTCTCCGAATCGCCGGGACGCCACCTCGATGGTATTGGTGACTTCCTTGGAAAAGAGTCCCAATCCCTTCGCTTTCTCCAGCAGGCCCTTGGCTTCCGTTTGAAGCCCATCGGAAACGGCGGTGAGCTCGCTGGAGTTACGCGACAGGTCCTTGCCGTGCCGGGAAATCTCGCGCAGCATGATACTGAGATCCGCGCACATGGTGTTCAGGGCGCGGCACAGGTCGCCGACCTCGTCGCGATTGAACCGCTCCACCTGTTGGCTCAAATCCCCCGCCGACACCGCCCGAGCCAGATCGATGGCGCGCGCCAGGGGCTTCACGACGCGTTGGCGGCAAATCCAAAAGGCCAGGAAGGCACACAGCAAACTCACGATGAACCCGTAGGTCACGATCGATTTCAACGCCTGGACCTTGCCCTCGGAAAGCGACTGATAACCGCCGACGATGGCGTTCATCTCGGCCAGAACCTCCAAGTTGACGGTGCGCAGTTCCGCTTCGAGCGCACTGTCCAACGGGAGCCCCTCGCGGGCCTGAGAGATCAGGATCTCGCTGTCGGCGATCATCGTCCGCCATTTGGCGCGAACCGACTCGAGCTGCACCAGAAGCCCGTCATCGGTAGTGGCGGGAAGGGTGACCTCTTTAGTCGCGGCCAGATCGGCGTAGGTGGCCCCGCCCTTGGTGAGGGCCTCGAGGCTCCGCTCGAAAAGGGTGCGGGTGACGGCGAGTTGGGCCGTTCTCGGCTGGCCCTCACCGGTGAATTGGCCCGGATGCGTCAATTCGATGAAGACCTCTTTGGTGAATTTCTGACTGAGCATGCGCTGGCGACCCGCCACATTGATCACCAGGCCATCGTTCTTTTGATGTTCCAGGATTTGGAAGGCCGAAATGCCGACCCCCAAAAAACACAGCAACATCAGGATCACCGGACCTTGGATGTACCAGGTCAACGAACCTTTTCCCATATCTGCCACCCACTCCCTAAAAGACAGGATCCTCGACCATCTTCATCCAGAACAAGGATTGGGTCACACTGAAGAAAAAAAGCTGCGATACACTTCAGTGATTGATCTCGTCGCGATTTTTATACCGGGAGTCGGCAGGTTCCGCCCCAAACTTGAAAATGAAACGGAGGCGGTCGAAAAAAGATCGGGCCAAAAACGGAAAACGCCGTGACGGGATGATTCCCGTACACGGCGTTTCTTCAGGCGATCACTGTGGAAACAGTGGCTCGCCACCCCGAATTCCTAGGAATTCGGATCGGGTCTGGCTTACCAGGAACGTGCGGGACGCGGCTGACGCTCGCGAGCTTCGTTCACGTTCAGGGCACGGCCGTCGAGTTCTTTGCCGTTCATCGCTTCGATGGCGGACAGAGCGTCGTCGCGGTTGACGTAGGTTGCGAAAGCAAAACCGCGAGAACGACCCGTTTCACGATCGGTGATGAGGCGCATCTGCTCGATTTCGCCAAACTGCTCAAAGTGTTCCAACAGAGTGGCTTCGTCGGTAGACCAGGCCAGATTTCCGATAAAGATTTTCATGCTACATGTCTCCATTTTCAGGGTCTGCGGTGCGTGCCAACCCGAAAGTCGGTGATGGTGGCACCTGGGTGGGCAATTGGTTAACGGACTTTCAAAAAATTCACCTTGGTTGTGGAACCCATCATGGGTCCTTCCCTATGCCGCAGAGCCACTTGCCTGAAACTGGAAAAATGGTCTATTCCTACGAACTCAAAGAAGAATCGGAACACGCTGCACTTAACGGGAACGGGAGAGGTTTTTTGATCGAGAAACGCCATGGTGGCCTATCTCATATCAAATGTCGGGTTAAATCGGTTATAGAAACCAACTCACTCACAACACCGGCCATTCTATAGGACACCAGAAGGGGTAGCAACTGTTATTTTGTGAGAAAGTGATGATATACCAGTGAGAAAAACCCCAATAGCGATCCGATCGGCGAAATTTGGCGGAAAAAATGCCGGTTCATTTTCGGCGAGAGGTCGCATGCCATTAAAAATTCGGTCCTCGATTCACCGGAACCCGATAAAGGCCCAAGAGCGCGAGAAACCGGCCCGCAAGCGGAGGCCAGGTCCATCGATCTCACGGAAACCAAGTTCCCAGACCGCGGAAAACCCCACAAACACTCACAAATCCCACCCCCGCACGAATCACCCTAAGTCCCTATTTACTTTGATTTACATTTTAAAACCATTATAATTTCGAACTTTGACCCGCAAACATTTCAGTGGTGAACAATGACTTTTCCGCCCGGTCCCGCGCTACCCGAATCCGAACAGTTACGACTCATGCGCACGGCACCCATCGACTTCATCGAATCCTGTCATCGCGACTTCGGTTCGATCTTCACCTTGCAACTCGGCCGTTTCGGGAACACGGAGGTCACGGAAACGAACAACGGAAAGTGGGTCATCGTCACCAAGCCGGACGATGTCAAGACTTTGTTCAAGGCGGACCCGGATCGGGTGCTCGCCGGAGCCGCCAACAAGATCCTTTTCGGTGGAAAAACCCAAACGGGTGGGATCATCCGACTGGACGGAAGAGCCCATGCGGAGATTCGCCGCGTATATCAGCCCATTTTCACGGGTGCGAGCATGAAGGCCTACATTCCCGCCATCATCGCGGCGGCGGAGCGCCAGGCCAAGGCCTGGTCGCGAACCCGGCCCTTTCCGTTGCTGCCCGAACTGCAGCGCATCACCATTCGGGTCATCGCCCACTCGATTCTGGGTTTCCCCCGCGAAGAACTGGAAATCCTGTGCCCGCGCCTGATGTGCCTCGAGGATGCGGCCATCAAGGGCCAGCAACGGGTCATGGTCGAGCGGGAATTGAGCCGTATCGTGACCGACCACATCGAACGCTACGCCGGTGCGGACATGAGCCATCGGGTGGACGTCTTCGCCCGCCTGACACAGGTCCAGAAAAGCGATGGCCGACGCCTGAGCGCCAAGGAGCTGCACGACGAGCTGATCACCTTGCTGAAGGCCGGTTTCGGCACCACCAGCAACGCCCTCGCGTGGCTTTTCGGCTGCATCTTGCGGGATCCCGCCATCTACATCCAGGTCGTGTCCGAATTGGAACGCGTCACCCAGGGCGCGGCGGTGGCACGCGATCATGTGGAACGGCTGACCTACCTGGACGCCGTCATCAAGGAAATGCTGCGCCTTTGCCCTTCCATAGGCGGGTTCACCGGCGTGCGCTACCTGGCCGACCCTCTCGAGCTCGGCGGCTATCCCCTGCCCGCCGGCACCATGGTCGCGGTGGCCACCCACGTCCTGCATCGCGATCCCGATGTGTACGAGGACCCGCTCGTCTTCAGACCCGAGCGCTTCCTGGAACACAAAGTTTCGATCTACAGTTGGGCGCCATTCGGTGGCGGCAACCGCATGTGTGTGGGCAAGTCCTTCGCCATTCAGGAGATGAAGGTCGTGGTGGCAACCCTGCTGACACGACTGGAAATGCGCCTGGATCAACCGATCGGCAAACCCGAGGTCCAGGGTTTCTTCTGCGCACCGAGCGGACGGGGCCCCCTGGTCCGGGTTCGCGACCGCATCGCCGGCCTCACCCGCGGCTAGGTCGATCACCACGAAAAAAGGGCCGCCTTCCCAGCGGGAAGACAGCCCTTTCCATCATGCTTTCGGTGGTGGAACCGAACGACTTACTTGCCGGCGACCTGCTTGGCCACTTCTTCGGCGAAGTTGTCGACTTTCTTTTCGATGCCCTGACCCAACTCGTAGCGCACGAAACGGCGCAGGGTGATTTTTTCACCGATGTTGTGGGTGGTTTCCTTGATCAGGTCCTGAACGGAAACCTTGGGATCCTTGACGAACTTCTGCTCGAGCAGGCAGTGATCTTCGTAGAATTTCTCCATTTTGCCGGTCACGATCTTTTCCACGACCTTCTCGGGCTTGCCGCTGGCGATGGCACGGTCACGCGCGATATCCTTTTCTTCTTTGAGGATCTCGGGAGTGACTTCTTCGCGAGACAGGAAGCGGGGGTTGGCAGCCGCGATGTGGAGGGCGATGTCCTTGGCCAGGCTCTGGAAGTTCTCGTTGCGAGCGGTGAAGTCGGTCTCGCAATTGAGTTCCAAAAGAACGCCGATGCGGCCGTTGCCGTGTACGTAGGAAGTCACGGTTCCCTCGGCGGCGATACGCGCGGCAAGTTTCTCCACCTTCTTCTCACTACGCTTGCGCAGGTAGGTGACGGCCTCATCGATGTTGCCGTTGCACTCGACAAGTGCTTTCTTACACTCCATCATACCGAGGCCGGTACGCTCTCTGAGTTCTTTCACATCTTTTGCGCTAATGGACATGTTGTTCTCCTAATAACTTGTTCTGACAATTCTGCCAACGATTCGGCTCGTGAGTTCATCCGGTTTTCAATTCGCGTGATGGGAACGCCGCCGAGGTCGCGTCTCATCTGTTTCTTGTCCGGGACCCGGGGAGCGGGAAACCAGAAGCTCGTGGTCCGCTCGTGAAAACGGCCGGGTACGCCGGCATCACCATTCCGTAATCGCCACAATCCCGTATGTTTGCCATACGCCTGTGAGCCAAAGATGAGCAAACGGGGAGAAGGGTGACAAAAACGCTTCTCCCCGGTCTGGGTCAGCCGCGCGGGGAACCGAAACGGCCCGGCGGCGACCCGGTTGATACCTTAGTCGCGGGTGTCGGCGTTGGGCACGGAACCATCACTGTGGTATGCGCTGGGACCGGAAGTTTCCACAACTTCTTCCTCGTCGCCTTCTTCGCCCTCACGAGCGGCTTCGCGAATCTGACGGCCTTCCAAAATGGCGTCGGCCATGCGGGAAGTGAACAGCTTGACGGCGCGAATCGCATCGTCGTTGCCGGGAATGACGTAGTCCACGTTCTCGGGATCGCAGTTGGTGTCGACGATGCCCACGATGGGAATGCCCAACTTGTTGGCTTCGGACACGGCGATCTTCTCGCGATTGGGGTCGACCACAAAAATCGCATCCGGCAAGCGCGTCATGCTCTTGATCCCGGAGAGAACCTTGTTCAACTTCTCTTTTTTCTTCTCGACGTCGAGAATTTCTTTCTTGGTAAGCTTGTCGTAAGACCCATCGTGCGCCATGGCTTCCAAGCGGTTGAGCGTTTCAACCGACTTGCGGATGGTCTTGAAGTTGGTGAGCGTGCCGCCCAACCAGCGATTGTTGACATAGTACATGCTGCAGCGCTGCGCTTCGTTCTCGATGGACTCTTGGGCCTGACGCTTGGTGCCCACAAACAAAACACTGCCACCGTTTTCGGCGACATTCTGGACGAACTGAACAGCTTCTTTGAACTTCTTCAGCGTCTTCTGCAAATCGATGATGTAGATGCCGTTGCGACTGCCGAAGATGAACTTTTTCATCTTCGGATTCCAGCGTTTGGTCTGGTGACCAAAGTGGACGCCGGCTTCCAGCAATTCTTTCATGGAAATGTGAACCATGTGGAACCTGCCTTTTCATGCAACCCGTTTGAAAGCAACGGGTTTAACTTTGACATTCGGTTTGTCCGCCAGGTCCGCGGACAAGGTTGAGAGGGAACGGTCCGAGCCGGGGGCTCGAGGCCAAACACGCCTGTAGTGCTTGGACCCCGCTCAGCGTTTGGAGAACTGGAAGCGTCTGCGTGCACCACGCAAACCGGGCTTCTGACGTTCTTTCTCACGAGAATCGCGGGTGAGGAAACCGGCAGCTTTCAGCTTGCCGCGCAGTTCGGCGTTGAATTCGGTCAACGCGCGCGAGATGCCGTGGCGAATGGCGCCGGCTTGGCCGGTGGTACCGCCGCCGCTGACGGTGACGAAGATGTCGAACTTGTCTTGGGTTTCGGTCAGCGTCAAGGGCTGACGGATGATCATTTTCAAAAGATCGGTGGGAAAGTAGTCGTCGAATTCACGCTTGTTCACCGTGATTTTGCCGGTGCCGGGGCGCAGGAACACGCGCGCCACGGATGACTTCCTTCTTCCGGTGCCGTAGTATTGGATATCGGCCACGTTCAGTGCCTCCTCAGATGTTCAATTCAAGGGCTTCGGGTTGCTGTGCCGCATGCGGGTGATTGGTTCCCGCGTAAACTTTCAGCTTGCGGTACATGGCACGGCCCATTTTCGTTTTCGGCAACATCCCCTTGATGGCGATTTCGAGGGGACGGATGGGGTGCTTCTGCAAAAGGTGCCCGGCAGTGATGGTCTTCAGGCTGCCTGGACGCGAAGAGTGTCTGCGATAGACTTTGAACTGCAGCTTTTTCCCGGTGAAACGGACCTTGTCAGCATTGATGATGATGACGTGATCGCCCGTATCGATATGGGGGGTATAGATGGGCTTGTGTTTACCCATCAAGATGCGCGCTACAGAGCTCGCGACTCGACCAATGGGCTTACCTTCGGCGTCAACCACGTACCACTTGCGCTCTACGCTTTCCTTACTGGGGAAGTAAGTTGACATGCTCGGTACTCCTGTGTTGTCTGGAGGGAAGTCCCTCCGCTTATCGTATTTACCAGTTCCGCGCGAAACCGATCAGGGTATCCGCACGAAACCCTAACTCTACTATAGAACCAAAGGTAGGTCAAAAAGATTTTGGGGACCTCCCCGGAGGCGCCGAATGGCGCGCCACCAGGGGGTTTCCAGCGGTTCAGGTGCGGAACAGGACCTCTTCCCGTTGGAACCATTTGCTGCAAAAAAGAATGCCGAAAACCGCGATCAACAGGGTCGATGCGAAGATCATCATATAGTGCAACGGATCCAGGGTTCCCTTGATGATTTCCTTACTGGCCAGGCTCACGTTGAGCAGCGGCACCATCGAAGTGGCAAGGGTCAGTTTCACGCCGGGCAGGATGGAAAGCAGCACCGGGAAGATGACCAGGTAGGAAATGGGCACCCCATAGGCCTGGGCTTCCTTGTAGGACTTGGCGTAGATGCTGACGGAAAGCAGGAGCGCCGCGAAGATACAGGCCAACGGCAGGATCAACAGCCCGATCTTGAGAAAATCCATCAGGGCGATCGAGGAAATGAAGTTCAACAGATCTTGGCCTTCGCGACCTTCGAGATTGCGAACCATGTAGAGGGCGCTCAGGGCGGTACTGACGATCGAGAGTCCGGCGGAGATGACGGCCGCGCTGGCGACCACCAGATATTTGCCGACGACCAGTTGCCACCGCTCCACCGGGCTGATCAAGAGCGTCTCCAACGTGGTGCGTTCCTTTTCGCCCGCACCCAGGTCGGCGGCGGGGTACATGGCCCCCAAAAAGGTGAAGATTATAAATATGTAGGGAAGGAAGGCGCCCAGGTGTTCGCCGAGCCGTTCGCGCGTGGAGGCCAACCGGCTCTCTTTGGCCAGGATGGGTTCCAAGAGGGATTCGCGTTGCAGCGAGGCTGAAACGCCCAATTCCTTCAGGCGCTGATCGCGCAGCTCCCTGCCGTACTCCACCAGCGGCTGGCTGACGCGCCCATACACCATGTCGATACTGCTGGCACCGGTGGACTGAATGTCGACACTGGCCTGAAACCCCTCGTCCAGGAGTTCCTGGAAATCGTCGGGAACCAACAGGGCCGCATCCAGCTCGCCGTTGCGAATCATGCGGGCCACGGCGGAGGGGTTGACCTGGTCGATCAACTTGAATTCACTGTTGTCCCGATAAATATCGCGGATTTTCGGCCAGTTGCGTTCGCCCACCAGCGCGATCTTCAGCACCCGTTGGCGCTCCTCGGTGGTCACGTTCTCCATGAACTTGAACGTCCCGTAGAAAATCAACGGCATGACGAAGGTCGGCAGGGCGAGCATGAAAAACAGGGTCTTGCGATCGCGGATGGTCTCGAGGAACTCTTTGAGGTATATGGTGAAAATCAGCTTCATGCCGCGCCCCCTTCCAAGCGGTCGAGGGGCGCCGCGGCCCCGATGGCCTTCATGAAGGCCTGAGTCAAATCCTGGCTTCCCTGCAAGCGCTTGAACTCGGGAACGGTGCCGTGAAACTTGGACACGCCTTGATCGATGACGACGACTTCGTCGCAGAGCTCCTCCACCTCGTGCAGGCTGTGGGTGGAGAAAATCACGGTGCGTTGCTGGCGCTTGGAATCCGCGATGAACTCGAGCAGGACCTGCACGGACATGATGTCGAGACCGGTGGTCGGTTCGTCGAAGATCAGAATCGAAGGATCGTGGATCAGGGTCCGAACGATGTTGACCTTCTGCTTCATCCCGGTGGATAACCGGTCGTTGCGTTCATTGGCGTAGCCGTGCATGCCGAAACGGTCGAACAACTTGTCGACGCGCTCGACCAGTTCGGCCTGGGGTACGCGGTGCAGTCGACCGAAGTACATGACCATCTCGCGTGCGGTAAGGCGGGGGTAGAGCCCGGTGGTTCCGGAGAGGAATCCGATGCGCCGCCGAATCTCGTTGGGGAACAGGCTGAAATCTTCACCATCGATCATGATGCGACCGGCGGTGGGTTTGAGCGCGGTGGAAAGAACCCGCAGGGTGGTGGTTTTGCCCGCACCGTTGGGACCGACCATGCCGAGAACCCGGCCCTTTTCGCACTTGAAACTGATGCCGCGCAACGCGTGAAACAATTTCCCCTGATCGCGGGGATCGGCAACCTCGCCGCGATCCTTGGTCCCTCTGTTTTTTGGAACTTTGAAGGTCTTTTCCAAACCGATGGCTTCGATCATGAAATCCTCTCGAACGGTAAATTGATTGTGGTGGGCTCGAATGTTTCGACGCCGGCGCCGTGGTGAGCCGCCCGTGGGTCATCGCCAAAAACAATGCGAGCCAAGGCACTTATCGCGGGTGCCCTCCCTCTTCGTCGCTTTCAGTAACGCGGCACCGCATCATTCTTACACGTGAATGTCGCACACCCTCCAAAAACCCCGGCGCGGGTTCTCGAAGCGAGGGGCAACCCCCTCCGACAAGCCGCCCGAGCCATGGGCGAGCCGACCGCCGTACGGATTGCCGCATAACTCCGGCTTTTCGTTAAATCATCTATCCAAATGCGCTTATCCCAACCATGGCCGGCGGAAAGGTGCGCATGGCCACTTGAAAACCACGGGTATCACGCGGTATGGTGACCGCCAGGGGCCACTCGTTTCCACCCCGATCCCGGTCGATGCCGCTTTTGCTCGTCACAATCCATTCGAATTCGCGCCAAGGACCGTTCATGACCTCCCCGCTCTCCCGTAAAGTTTTCGATCGCCTCAAAGGTGGCTTGCGTTACGCCGGGCTCCTCTGGCGTTACCAGCTCCCCGTATTCGCCCTGGCCGTCTTGACCTGCTGGTATCTATCGATCTCGTTTTGGTGGCTGGCGGTGCTCGCGCCGATTTCGTTGCTGGCCAGCGAGGTCATTCGCCATATCGCGCAGACCCGCATGTTCGGACCGGTCATTCATCGGGTGGAGACGGACGAACCGATGGTCGCCCTCACCTTCGACGACGGACCCAATCCGCCCTACACCGGGCACCTGCTCAAGACCCTGCGGCGCCACGGCGCCAAGGCCACTTTTTTCGTCATCGGGCGGCTGGTGGAGCAATCGCCGGAGACCGTCAAGGAGATCCTCGCCGACGGACACCAGGTGGGCAACCACTCCTACCACCATCGCCCCATGATCGGCAAAACGCCGTTTGGGGTCGCGAGCGAGATCAAACGCTGCGATCGACTCCTGGAGAGCCTCGGCTGCCCTCCGGGCATCGTGTTTCGCACGCCCTTCGCCGCGCAGTTCCTGTCGGTGCCTTTCGTGCTGGCCCTGCAGAAGCGGGCCAACATCATGTTCGACGTCTCCCCGCGAGACTGGGAGCTCACCAACGCCAAAAAAATCGCCAAGCGCGTTTTGGAAGGCGTTTCGCCGGGATCCATCGTGCGGCTTCACGACGGGGGTGGCAACCGCAGCGCCACCTGCAAGGCGGTCGACATCATCGCGCGCGAATTGATCAAACGCGGATTCCGCATGGTGACGGTGGAAACCCTGATGGCAGCCCGCACGGTCCCGCTTCAGTCGGCCTCTTGAGCCCTCTCCCCCGCCTTGCCCGCCAGCGGGTCGACGCGGTCCGAGCGATCAGGGTCGATAGGGATCTTCCGAAGTCAAATACCCCAAAATCAACTGCTGGTGGGGATGCGCCTCGACCCAGGCTTTGATCTTCCGTAGCTCGGCGTAGTCGTCCTCGCCGAAACGATCGCGGTAGAGCTTGGCGAAATTGTCCCGCTGATCCAATTGCTTGAGCTTTTCCTGCCAGGCCCTGGTGAAGATCTTGTAGAACTCGTCGTGTAGATTCACCGATCGGAGCACCTTCCATTCGTCCTTGTCGAACCACACGCCGCCACATCCGCGGCAATGGTCCAAGTGAAACTGAATGTCTTGGCGAACTCGGTACTTGAACAGGATCTGCCGGCAGGTGGGACACAGCTTGGGAACCGGACTGTCCTGAATCTCGAATTGGGTCAACGGATGGGCGCTTTCTTCCGCGACCTCACGACTTGCCAACCAGTACTCGTAGTCGTTGGCCATGATCCAGTCGCCCTCGCACGCGCCACAATGGTACGCCTTGGGGCCGTCCTCCAAATTGACGGTGACCATCGACTGGTGGCGACAGATCGGACATTTCATGCAAGCACCTCGGTTCCTTCGATCATAGCGGAAATCATAGCATCAGGCAGCAGATGTCCCGCCGTCGAAATCGAGAGAGGTTCACGACCGGTTCGGCGCGTTTGGATCGCGTGCGGTCAGATCGTTTCCAACGAAGCCAGCATGGCGCGAAACTCGGGCTCGCCGCGCACACCGTCGAAATCGGGATCGTTGCGAATCTGCGCCGTGTACTCGCCTTTGCGATCGAGCTCGATCACTCGATCCAAGGCATCCATCACGCCCGCCACATCACCCAGCCGCGCGTACCAGCATCCCAGATTGTAGTGGGAAGCCACATCGCAGGGTTCCAGCTCGATCGCGCGGAGTTGGTCCTTCACGGCCTCCGCCAACCGGTCCTGATGGCCGTAGATCAGCGCACGGGTGTGAAAGAAATGAGCCCGGCCATCGTCCAGGGCGATCGCGCGATCGAGGTCCGCCAGCGCGCGGTTTTCGCGATGAAAGTCGCGCTCGATCAAGGCGCGGATGAAATAGGCGGTGGCGTTTCCCTCGTCCAGGGCCAGGGCCCTGAGACAATCCTGCACCGCCTGGTCACACTGACCCAATTCGTGCAACACGTTGGCGCGGTTGCTGAAGTAGTAGGTGCCGTTTGGATCCAGGTCGATCGCGGCGTTAAAGTCGTACAGCGCATCGTCGAGCAGGCCCAGGTGGAGATAGGCCAAACCGCGGTTGTTGTAGGCGGTATGGGCGCGCGGGTCGCGCGCCAGGGCCTTGGCGTAGGCATCGACCGCCAGCTCCCACTGCTCCATCGCGGCATGGGTGGCCGCCTTGTTGAAAAAATGGAAAAACTCGCGGTAATCGAGGGCGATCGCGCGATCGAAATCCATCAGGGCACCGAGATGGTCGCCCGACATCTTGCGCACCATGCCGCGCAGGTTGTGGGCTTCCGCCATATCGGGATGATAGACGAGCGCCCGGTCGCAATCGGCCAGCGTGCCCGCCCAATTCTCCATCTCGAAAAAGAGCTCGGCTCGCCGGAACAGGTAACTGCCGTTGCCGGGCTCCAACTCGATCGCTTCGCTCAAATCGCTGACGGCCAGGCTCAGGGCCCCCTGCCCGCGATGGCAAAGCGCCCGTTGGTGAAGCGCTTCGGCTCGATCCACATCGCGCTGCAACAGGTCGTCGAAGACCTCGATGGCCGCGCCGTACTGCTCCAGGGTTCGCGACACGATCCCCTTGTTGAACAAGTTGCGGGTGTCGTCGGGCTCCAACTCGACGGCTGTCGAGAAATCACACAAGGCTTTCTCGAAATGGCCCAGGAGATAGTGCAGGTAACCGCGCAATCCATAGGCGGCCCAACATCCCGGATCCAGGGCCAGAGCCCGGTCGCAATCCTCCAGCGCCGCTTCGCGATGGCCCATGTTGTCCCGATTGTTGGCGCGGTTGACGAGGAACCCCGGTTTTCGAGGGTTGCAGGTGACCGCGCTGGAAAAATCACTTTCGGCCGCGTTCAGGTGACCCAGGCGCGCGTGGGCCCAACCGCGCAAATCGAAAAGCTCGCCCCGGAAGGTTCGGTGTTCGAGGGCCTGGTTACAAACCCGAATGGTCTGGTAGGCGTCGTCCATTTCTTTATGTACACGCGCCAGGTTCATCAGGAAAAGGGGGTTCCCGGGCTCGAACGCCAGTGCCAGGCTCAGGTTTTCCAGTGCGTCGCTCCACTCGCGGCGTCGACGGTGGAACAGGGCCTGAAGATGGTAGGCCTCGGCCATGTTGGGCATCAGGGCCAGGACGCGGTAGATATCGTCGAAGGCCTCGGAATGGAGATCCAGATCGAACCGGGCATGGGCCCGCAGCAACAGGAGCCTGGCCACCGAGTCACGCAGTGCCTCGTGTTCCAACGTGATGATTTCTTCACGCGAAGGTCCGGCTTCGAAAAAAAGGAGCACCTGGTTCAACAGTTTCAAAGCCTGGTCCGGACGTTCCAGATCCAACAGGCACTGGGCCGCCAAGGAGGCGTGATTCGGGCAAAGCGGATCCAGGGCGCGGGCGCGGTTGGCTTCCTGCAACGCGGCTTCCGGGCGACCCCGGCGCCACAAAGCTTCGCCATGGCGCGCGATGATCTGGGCCAGCGTGGCGTCACGTGTCTCGGCATCGTTCGGCGTGGCCACGGCCTTGGTCGTGAGCCGGTCTTTCCGACCGCCGTCGGTCTCGGCACACTCCACCAGGGCCATCACTTCCCGAAAAGGACCATCCGGCTCCGTCCCCAACTCGGGGGAGCCGTTCCAAGGGTCTCGGCCATCCATCCGGTCTACCAACTTCATATCTCCTCAAAGTGCCCTTTGCCATAACCGTTGTGGATATATTAAAGATAACACTAATTTGTGGAAAAACACTCGATTTGCACGTGTTGACCCAGACTTGCCGGTCACGCGATCTCCATCGAGGCCCTTTTCGGTTCCGCCGGGAAGCACGCATCCGGCGCGAAAAGGCAGCGCCCTCGGTTCTCGCGAGGGAGCGATAGGGAGTCGCGGGACCTCCCCAAAGCCGGCGGACCCCAGAAGAACGGCGGTCCGGCCAGCGCGAATAAAGCGGCATCCGTTAATTCCAAGAGCAAGACAAGAAGCGATTCAAAACAAGGATCACAACAATCTTCTCACACAAATTAATTATAAGCATTAGGTTAAAACAAAATATTTGAAAATTAACCAATTTCAAACCTATACTTGAGAAACTGATTCACGTTCTCAAAACACAACCCCTCTGCATCCTTTCGAACCAAAGGATCAACCCACTCATTTTGTGGAGGTACCACCATGAGTAACCCCGGTGACTTCCTAAAGATGCTCGACACGGGCCACGCGATCGTTCTCAAAGAATTTCCACAAGCCCAGCTATACGAGGCCGATTGGAACCGAGGACAGCCCGAACTCTGGCGTTTCGTGTACAACGATCCCGCCACCGTACCGAACAGCACCATCATTCTCAACAATGTGAAGGGACAATTCGAGCCGCCGCGCCACATCGACTCTCCGTGGCTGGAAGACCGCGTCATTCCCTTTCCGGTCCCCATGAATCTGACCGTCGCCGAAGCCTTGGCCAAAAAGGCGGGCTTCGACGGCGACATCGCAGCCATTACCCTGCGCTGGCCGCTGTACCCCGAATCCCACGAGCCTTGCTACATTCTCGGGATTCCCTCGCAGCACGTTCACGTCTTCGTGGGCGTCTATACCCATCAGGTTTCCACCTCACCGCTAAGCACCTGAGGTCGTAATCCAGGCCGTCGCCTCGCTCCTGGTTCGACCTGGGGGGCAGGAGTCGCGCGACGGCCTTTGAAGCCGAGAAGGCAGCCTGCCTTTCCCACGAGGAAGATTGGTGTAGACTGAAGCATACTCCCCAATCTGTCGGGGCAGCACCGATTCCCTCGTTCAAAGGAAGCACGCATGCAGGCCCAACCCCTTCTCATCATAGGTAATTACAATTATTCGAGCTGGTCCCTACGTCCCTGGCTGCTGATGCGCCACTACGACGTTCCCTTCCAGGTCGAACGCCTTTTGCTCGGTACCGACTCCTTTCACTGCGAAGTGCGCAAGTATTCACCCAGCGGGAAAGTCCCCGCGCTGGTTCACGGCGAAATCGACATCTGGGATTCGCTGGCGATCTGTGAATACGTCACGGAAACCTTCGATCAGGTCAAGGGCTGGCCGTCGGATGTGCGAACCCGCGCCGAAGCCCGCGCCGTCGCCGCGGAAATGCACTCGGGGTTCCTCACCCTGCGGACGCTGATGCCGATGAACGTGCGCCAGACCCTGGCCCCGCGCGGCCCGAACGCGGAACTCCAGGCGGAGATCGACCGAATCTGCCAACTGTGGCGCGACCTGCGAAAAGCCCACGGCGCATCGGGACCCTTTCTCTTCGGACCACACCTCACCATCGCCGACGCGATGTACGCGCCGGTCGTGTACCGGTTCATCAGCTACCAGACCGAGCTGGACTCGGTTTGTCGCGAGTACGTGAACCACATGAAGGGTTTGCCCGCCATGCGTGAATGGCGCGAGGCCTCGCTGGCCGAAACGGAAGTCCTCAGCATCTACGAAGAAAACGAAGGATAGAGAATCGGAAGGTATCAGGCGTCAGGTTTCAGGTTTCAGGTCTCAGGTTTCAGGTCTCAGGCCTCAGCCAATCAATTCGAGGCACCCGTTTCATGCCGACCCGACACCTGATATCCGAAACCCGATGCCGTGCCCATCCAGGCGAACCGCCCCTGTCGTGGACATCGCCACGCTCCTGGATGGGCACCATTCCAAGGCGGTGGCGTTCTAGTCTCGGGCAGCCGCCATCCACGTCCGGACACCTACTGCCTGACACCTGACACCTGACACCTGACACCTGGCACACGATACCCTGCCCATCCAGGCGAACCGCCCCTGTCGTGGACGTCGCAACATTCCTGGATCGGCACTAAGTTTATGCGCGAGAGCCGATCGACCGATTCCTTCCCTCGGGGCCGGCGACGGCCGCGTCTGCGTGCTCCTGGCGCACGACGGCCGCGGGTGCCGGCCGCAGGATTTGCCGCGCGTGTTCAGCCAGGGGTTCATGGAGCGGCAGATCGGTTTCGACCTGCACTTCTGCGCCATCGCGATCGAGGAAATGGAAGGACGATTGGAAGTCCATTCGGACGGCGAAAATCAAGGCATGCAGTTCGAGATCCTGTTGCCGACCGCCGAGGGCTGAGGCAGGGGAGGCATCGCACCCAGCCCCTGCACGACATCGCTTTCGCGGGTTTTTCAGGAACCGTTTCAGGGAGATGCAGCGGTGGATTTCCCGAAAGAAACGCACCCGAAGAATAGCCGCAAGGGCTTGATCTTTCGACGACTTGTCGGATCTCTCCACGAGCCGCCAAAATTTACCCACCATTCTCCTTTTTCAAAATTTAACCTTTAGGTCCATCCCTTTTTGCGGTATCTTGAAGGCGCCCGGTGTTTAATCGCGGTGGGACGTGCTCAACTAATGAATCAAGACCTGATGACGATTCTGGCCTGGATTCTTATCGTACTGTTCGGAATCGGCTCCCTTATATTGATGAAGCCAAAAGAAGAAGCCCCAACCAAAAAAAACAAAGACCGCGAGCCCGAGGTCAATCCCGAAACTCAACGGGATTTTTTCGACAGTGTCGCTCGTGGTGAATTGGATGTCGTTCGCGACTACGTCGAGCACGGCTACCCAGTCAACCAGCCCTACCCCACCGGGAAGCGACCGCTCCTGGTCGCGGTGGAATGCGGTGACTTGGCCATGGTCCAGTACCTGGTGGAGCAGGGCGCCAAACCCGATCTACCGGACACCAACGGCTGGACTTCGCTGATGTGGGCCGTGCGCAAGGGCCACGAAGACCTGGCCGCGTGGTTGATCGAACGCGGCGCCGGCCTGGATCGCCAAAACAACCAGGGCCAGACCGCCCTGATGCTGGCCGCGGCCTATTCCAAACAAAATCTTCTGGAGCGCTTGCTGAAAGCCGATGCCGATCCGTCCTTGAAGGATGCCGCCGGTTGGGACGCGCTCTTTTTCGCCATCGACGAGAGCAACCGCAAGGCCATCGACCGCCTGTTGGCGGCGGGCATCAACCCGCTCAGCCCGGACACCGAAGGCCGAACGGCCATCAGTTTGGCCAGGGAAAAGGCCGAACGTCGCCCGGAAGTGTACGAACCGTTCAAATCGTGGCGCTCGTCCGAGCCGGAAACCACGCCGCCGGTGCGCCGTTGCGACGACGAGCCCTGCGACAACAAAAGAGGTTCGTTGAAGTGGCTCGCGATCCTGTTGGTACCGCTGCTGGTGGCCGGCGCCTGGTTCGGTGTCAAATCGGATCTGTTCCCGCTTCCGGGAGGAGCCGAGGGAGGTGCCGCCGGTGTGGCCGGCACCAAAGCCCCGCCCGACGAAGCGCTGATTCCCGCGGGATACGCCCATTTCGCCGGTGGACCCTTTCAAATGGGTTGCTCGCCGTTCGACCTGCTGTGCAACGACGACGAATCGCCGTCCCATACCGTCGAGGTCGACACCTTCCTCCTGGGTAAGCGCGAAGTGACGCGAGCCCAATACGCGGCATTCATCGAAGGCGGCCACCCGCTTGCCGAAGGACGGGTGATGCCGGAGGTTGCCGGTCTGGACGAAGATCATCCGATCACCCACGTCACCTGGTACGACGCCATCGCCTTCTGCAATTGGCTGTCCCTCACCCAGGGCCTGACACCCGCCTACAGCCACGAGGGCTCCAGCGAGACGATCCCCATCGTCACCGATCAGGATTGCGTCGAAGATTGCGCGGTGAAATTCCCGATCCTGACCGACATCGAGGCCTCCGGCTATCGATTGCCCACCGAGGCGGAATGGGAGAAGGCGGCACGCGGCATCACCCTGGAAAACACCTATCCCTGGGGCGCCGATCCCCCCATGAAGGACTCGATTCCCCGCTGCAATTTCGACAGTGACGGCCCATTGCCGGTGGGCACCTTCGCCTACTATCGCGGCCACGGCGATACGGTCGACCTCGCCGGCAACGTTTCGGAATGGGTACACGACCTCTACGCCGAGGATTTCTACACCCGATTGGCGGGGCGGAACCCGGTCAACGAATCGTTCGGCGAGATGCGGGTCATTCGCGGCGGTCACTTCGGCAGTTCCGAAAACGGCGTCCGCGTCTCGGCGCGAGACTTCGCCTATCCGTCGGCCGGTCACGCCAACGTGGGATTCCGCATCTGTCGCCGTTTCTGAGCGGGGCGCCGCGGGGTGCGAAGCCCCGCTGACGATCGGTGCGAAGATCGCGCTTTTTTTGCGAAATAAGGTGATGGGCGAGTGCGTTAGGTTTTTCAAACGCCGCCCGCCGCCCTGCCGACGGAAGGTCGGATCGCACCGCCCGGGTGGTCGTGAAAGGGTCTCCGTGCGCGCCCTCCAAGCCATGCGAAGCGCTTGTGAAAATACGGAAGAAGGGGTAAGATGCCAGTATCCAAACTGGTTTCCCGATATGTTTCGTCGCCATTCGGCACCAAGCGAAATCATTACATTTTTTCATCTTTTCCTTTCGCGCACACAGACTATCTCCTACCCTTCAAGGATCTCACCTTGCTTTTCTCAAACCCATTTGGGTTCCCCTCTCAGGGAGGTCGACACGCATGGAAATAGGCTTGCGCAAGCGTATCGAACGGTTAGAGCTGTTGCATCGAGTCGCGATCGCCCTTTCCGCCGAACAGGACAAGGACCGTTTGGTGGAAATGATTTTGGAAGAGGCCAAGAAGCTCTGTAATGCCGATGCCGGCACCCTTTACCTGCGAACCCAAGACGATCATCTCCGTTTCGCCATTTTGCGCACGGAGAGCCTGGGCCTCTCGCTGGGCGGGTCCACCGGAAAACCGATCGACCTACCGCCCATTCCCCTCTACGACCCCGAATCGGGGAAACCCAATCACCGCAACATCGCCTCCTATTCGGCGCTGGTCAAGCAGTCCATCAACATCCCCGACGCCTATCACCACCAGGGCTTCGATTTTTCCGGCACCAAGGCGTTCGACTCCCACAACGGCTACCGCTCCACCTCGTTCCTCACCATTCCGCTGGTCAACTACGAGGGCCTGGTCGTGGGTGTCCTGCAGTTGATCAACGCCACCGACCCCCAGAGCGGTACCGTCATCGCCTTCAGCCGCGAACTTCAGGATTTCGTCGAAACCCTCGCCTACCAGGCCGCGATCGCACTCGACAACCAGTTGCTGCTCGACGGCCAGAAAGCGTTGATGGAGAGCTTCATCAAGTTGATCGCAACCGCCATCGACGCCAAGTCGCCCTACACCGGCGGCCATTGCGAGCGGGTCCCGGTGATCACCGAAATGCTGGCCAAGGCCGCCTGCGACTGTTCCGAAGGGCCCTTGTCGGAATTCCACATGGACGAGAAAGACTGGTACGAAATGCGGATCGCGGCGTGGATGCACGACTGCGGCAAGGTCGTCACCCCGGTCCACGTGATGGACAAGGCGACCAAGTTGGAAACCATCTTCGATCGCATCGACATGGTCCGCGCCCGTTTCGAAGTGCTGCGCCGCGATGCGGAACTGGCCTATCTGCGCGCCCTCCACGCGCGCGAGGGCGATCCGGATTCGTTGCGTGCGGCCTACGACGCCGAATTGAAACGCCTGGACGACGACCTGGCCTTCCTCGAAAAGGCCAACGAGGGCGGCGAGTTCCTGGCCAAAGAGGTTCAGGATCGCATCCGCGAAATCGGGAACCGGCCCTACAGGGAGGGCGGCGAACTGCGCACCCTGCTCACGAAGGAAGAAATCGAGAACCTGTGCATCGCCAAGGGCACCCTCACCCCGGAAGAGCGCATCGTGATCAACGGCCACATGGTGCAAACCATCAAAATGCTGGAAGCACTGCCCTGGCCGCGCTACCTGCGCCGGGTTCCCGAAATCGCGGGCGGTCACCACGAAAAGATGGACGGGTCCGGCTACCCCAAGGGCCTGTACGCCGGCGACATGTCGATTCCCGCCCGCATCATGGCCATCGCCGACGTGTTCGAAGCGCTCACCGCGCAGGATCGCCCCTACAAAAAAGGCAAGACCCTCTCGGAAACCATGCGCATCATGGGCTTCATGAAACGCGACAACCACCTCGACCCGGACCTGTTCAATCTGTTCGTCCGCAGCGGGATCTATCGCGAATACGGCAATCGCTACCTACCGCAGGAACTCATCGACGAGATCGACGAAACCGCCCTGCTCGCCATCGAACCCAAACCCTTCGAGTTACCATCGAAGGATGAGCGTTTCAAACGCCGCGATAGCTTCCTTCCCGAGTACTGTTTTTGATGGTTTGGCGCCTTTCGGGCATCTGGCTGTGGTTGAGCCTGACCCCCCTGTGTCTGGCCTACCGTTTTCCCAACCTGGAGCCCATCAGTACGCAACTGGAAACACTGCGCGGGTTGAACTTCCGCAAGGAGGTCGTGGCCCAACGCCAGAATCGCGTCGATTTCTCGGCCTACGTGACCCGCCAATTGGCGACCGTCTATCCCGTGGAAAGCTACGATCGGGTGGCGGAGGGCCTGGCACGTCTGGGCATGATGGCCCCGACCCGAAACCTGCTCGGCCAGGTCAAGTTGCTCATGGAAACCCAGGCGGCCGCCTATTACGATCCCGAAACCGACAGCTTTTTCGTGCTCGATTCGGCGGGCCAGAACCCCGACACGCTGGCCTCCTACGCCGCTCACGAACTGGTTCATGCACTTCAGGATCAGCATTTCGACCTGATGGCCCTGGTGGCCGAAGTGGATCGGGACTATCGCAACGGCTTCAGGGACGAGGATCGCATCATGGCTCTGCGGGCCTTGGTCGAGGGTGAGGCCAACTATTTGATGACCCTCTGGGAACTGAACCGCGAGTTGGGTTCCTCATCCGCAGAGGTCGGGTCCCAAGGGTTGGCGATCACCCAATCGATGTCCCAAATGAATCTTCCCCAAATGCTTCAGATGGTGCGCGATTCGGCCCGACATTCGGCCAAGCGCGCGGGACTGGACAAGGCCCAGTTGGACACCATCGGACGCATCCCCGGCTATTTGGTGCACCCCTTTTACGCCGCCTACCTCAAGGGTGCCTGGTTCGTCGCCTCGCTGCGGGTGGAACACGGCTGGGACGCGGTCTCGCGGGCTTACGAGGACCCGCCGCGCAGCAGCGAACAAATCCTTCATCCCCGCAAGTACTTCGGCGAACCGGAGGAGCGCGACCTGCCGACCTCGATGCGGTTCGAAGCACCCAAGTGGCTGAAGCGCAAGGGCTGGCAGGGCATCGACGAAGCCATCCACGGCGAGTTCTATCTGCGCATGTGGCTGGAACGCCTCGAGGTGCCCGCCAAGTCGGCGATCGCCGCGGCCGCGGGTTGGGACGGAGACTATTACCGCGCGTGGCGCCGCACCAACGGCGAAGTGCTGGTGGCACTGAGCACGACCTGGGACGATGCCCACGAGGCCACCCAATTCACCACGACGTTGCGCGACACCCTGACGACCCGCTATGGTGCCGGGCTGAAGGAAGCCGCACCGAAAACCCAGAACGGCGCTTGGCGATTGCGTTACGAATGCGGCGAGGGCCTGGGAACCGGCCTGATCGTTCGGCACAAGCGCGAGGTTTTCATGGTGGAGGGCGCCGATCTTCAAACCGTTCAGCGCCTGATGCGCTATCTCACGCGCCAGCCCATTTTCCATGTTCGTTGAGTATAATGGGTTACGATTCCAAACAACGTGAACCTACATTCACATCATATGAATACCCCACTCCATGAGGACCTGAACATGAAAAAACTCGGTATCCTGGTTTCGCTACTCGTCGCCACACTTTTCGTCGGATGTGAGCAAACTGCCAATGTCAGCTCACCCACCCTCTACGAACTCCAAAACGTCCGTTTTTCCCATCCCGACAATTGGAAGGTGACCGAAGACGTGGAGGAAAACGGCTTCCGCTATATTTTTGTCGAGACTTCCGGCGATGCCATCTTCATCATCCAATTGTTCGAGGGTATGGAAACCCTGTCCCTGGAAGAGTTTTCGAAAGAATTCTCGAAAAACTTCTCGAAAGGCATCCAACAGGAGTTGGAAGGTGGCGAGTTCACCGATAGCACCTATTCCGAAGTCGAACACGCCACGGCATACGGCAACCAACAGGGCTTCCTGGAGAAGTTCACCTTGACTTACGCGGGTCAGAAGGTGCCGCACCTGCGGGAATACTACGCCATCGAGACCGGTAACAAAGTCGCCTTCCTGATCACGCAGGTCGCGACGGCCGACGCCTCAAAGGTCAAACCCGGCTTCAGCATGATCTTGAAGTCGATCGTTTTCGATTGACCCCGGCGAAGTGATCCGGATCCACGACCTTGGGCGGTCTCGACGGACGCGTTCGATCCGAAGCGTGGCCGCCCGCCACAGGCCACCGCGCGTATTTTTCCGGCCGAGCGAAGGTTCGGGAGTGATCAAAATCATCCTGACGAATCAACTTCGCTTTATTCTGGCCTCGACTCGGGCTTTCCTCTAGAATGATCCCATTCCCTCCCTGGGGCAGAACCCCGTTTTTTCCGGTTCAGTAAGGTATGGTCCCGCCCGGGCCGCGCATTCCCGTCCGCCGCTGGTGTATTCCCCTCATTCGCGTGAGGAAGCGGCTCCCACCTCGTCCTTTTTCCCTTCTGGTGAGTCCGCACGCTCGGCGCATCCCATTCCCACGCCCACTGGATCGCGGCTGCATATCGATATGAATGTAAGGAATCACCATGCGCTTGGCTGACCTCGGCCACCGATCCGGCGGAACTCGTCGACCTGCAACACCTATATCCAAATCCGGACCCTCCACCGACCCCGAATCGCTACGAGAACCTTCGCCCCACCTGCCTTTCCTTTGGACCCGAACGGTGCGCCGACATGGCCAGGCGACCGCGCTCGTGACCGATGGCGATTCGATGGATTACCAAACCCTGGATCGCGAGGCCCAGCGCATCGCCGGGTTTCTCCGCGCGCGTGAGCTTCCTGCGGAGACGGTGGTCGCGCTGTTTCTGGAACGGGGGCCACACCTCCACGCGGCGCTGCTGGGCACCCTCCAGGTGGGCTGTGCCTATGTGGCCCTGAGCCGCGAATTGCCGCGGGGCCGCCTGGTGGACATGCTCCGGCAGAGCGGGGCCCGCGTGCTCGTCTGTGCCCAACCCGACCACGCCGTTGCGGAGTCCCTGCTGTGGCGCTGCCCCACCCTGTCCCACCTGCTCACCCTCCCCTCCGCCGTTCGCGAGCCGATCGACGCCGGTGATCGCCCCTTGATGAACCGAGAACTGTGGGAGCACGTGGCGACCACCGCCCGCGACGACATCGAGGCCGGTGGTTGGATCGACAGTTTTAGCGGGAACCCGCTGCCCGCCGAGGTCATGGCGGACTATGCCGCCAACGTCCATGCCCGTCTGGGCCCGCTGCTGTCTCCCTCCCTTCGCGTGCTCGAGATCGGCTGTGGTTCGGGTTACACCCTGCGCGCCCTGGCCCCCCATGTGGGCGGCTACGTCGCCACCGACCTGAGCGAGGCCATGTTGGCCTGGAATCGTCGTCAGTGCCGGGAGCGCGGCTGGCATCACGTGCGGTTCGCCCGCATGGAGGCCGCCCACATCGACATGCTGCGCGAGGATCCCTTCGATCTGGTGGTGCTCAACAGCGTGATCCAATGTTTCGGGGACTACGATTACCTGCGCCAGGTCCTGCGCCTGGCCATGGCCGCGATGGGCCCTCGCGGCCACCTGTTCCTCGGCGACCTGATGGATTTGGATCTCGAGGAGCCCTTGCTGGCGGCGCTGCACGCCGCGGCCATCGAAACACCCTCGGTCAAGACGGATTTTTCGAACGAGCTCTTTGTCTCGCGTGCCTTTCTGGAAGACTTATGCGCCGAAACGCCCGCCCTGGTCAGGGCCGATTTTCATCACAAGACCGGGACCACCGACAGTGAGTTGACCCGTTACCGGTTCGATTGCCTGCTCACCGTAGACGAGTCACGTGCCACGAGCCATGACCCCTGCGGCGAACCGCGCCACAAATACCGCTGGTCGGGTTCGCGCCCCGATCGGGATCCCGGCCGAGCCACACCGGCGATCCACCCCGACGCCTTGGCCAATTTGATGTTCACCAGCGGCTCCACCGGCCGCCCCAAGGCCGCCATGATCACCCATGCGGGCATCGCCGGGCTCGCCCTCGCCACGGGTCCCCAGGCCATCGTACCGGGCGACCGCGTCCTGCAAATCAGTTCCGTTTCCTTCGACGCATTCACCTGGGAAACCTTTGGCGCCTTCGCCAACGGCGCCTGTCTGGTGACCCTGCCAAAATCGGAACTTCTCGATGCCGACCTGTTCGCCCAGGCCCTGCGCGACCACCGCATCACGGTCGTGCTGATGGTACCCAGCCTGTTCAATCCCCATTGCGAACGCGACCCGACCATGTTCGCGGGCCTGCGGCTCCTGATCCTGGGCGGAGAGGCGGTTTCGGGTCACCACGTGGACCTGGTCATGCGACAGTGTCCCGATCTTCTGGTGGTCAATGCCTATGGACCGGCCGAAAACACGGTGATCGCCACCACTTGCGAGCTGCGAGGTCGCTACGCCAATCCGCCGATCGGCACGGCCATCCAAGGTGCCGAAGCGCTGGTCCTGGGAGATGACGGAACTCGGAAGGCGCCCGGCAAACCGGGCGAACTGTGTTTGGGAGGATCGGGTCTCGCCCGGGGCTATCGCGGTCGGCCCGGCCTGACCGCGGAACGCTTCCTTCCCCATCCCCATCGACCGGGCGCACGCCTATATCGAACCGGCGATCTCGTGCGACGTGGCCGACAGGGCGATCTGGAGTTTCTCGGCCGAGTCGACGATCAGGTCAAGATTCGCGGCCAACGGGTGGAGCCGGCGGAGATCGCCCGGGTGATGTCGGGCCTCGCGGGCGTTCAGGAGGCGAGAGTGATCGCCATCCCGCGTGAAGAACGCGACTGGGCGTTGTGCGCCTATTTCCGCAGCGCGGAGGCTTTGGACGTCCAGCGCTTGCGGGCGGAGTTGGTTCTTCGCCTGCCCGCAGCGATGATTCCCTCCTGGTTCATGCAAGTCCAAGCATTTCCCCTGACCGCCAACGGCAAGCTGGACAAACGTGCGTTGCCGCAGCCCAGTGCCCACTTCCGCGCCACCCGACGCAAGGAGGAAACGCCGTCGCCCGGCCTGGAATCCACCCTGGCCGAGATCTGGAAAACGTTGCTGCCGGGAGCGGATCCCGGTCGCTTCGACGATTTTTTCCGACTGGGGGGCCACAGTCTCAAGGCCACCCGTCTCTTGAGTCGCGTGCACGCCGAATGCGGCACCAAGGTCCCGCTGCGGGCCTTCATGTCGCGGCCCACCCTGGCCGCCCTGGCGGAGACCATCCGGGAGCTTTCGGGCCCCCAACCCACGCCGATCACCGCCACATCCGACGCGGACCACTACCCCCTGTCGCCGGGCCAGCACCGGCTGTGGCTGTTCCAGCAATGGCATCCCGACAGCCCCGCCTACCACGTGCCGGGTCTGTTTCGCGTGGACGGTCCCTTCGACCTGGACGCCTTCGGCGCGGCCCTCCGATACCTCGCCCAACGCCACGAAGCGATACGGACGGGGATTCTGTCCCAGGGCCACCAGCCGCGCCAGTTCGTTCTCGACGAGGTCCCGCTGATCCCGGAAGTCGTCGACCTGCGCGACCGGCCCGATCCGGAAACGGATGCCCTCCGAGCCGCCGAAGAGGCTGCCGCCCGCGCCTTCGACCTCGACCGTCCGCCCCTGCTCCGTTGTCACATCTACCGCCTCGCCGATCAGGCATATCTGGTGCTGTTGAACATGCACCACCTGGTCTGCGACGGTTGGTCCATGGGCCTGCTGATTCGAGACTTGGAGCAGGGTTACACGGAGGCCCTGAACGGCGGCGCCCCGCGGCCCGAAACACCGGCCGAGGCCCCGCAATACCGCGATTATGCCCTTTGGCTGGATCGGTGGTTGCGGGACGATGCCGGGCGAGCCCAGCGAGACTTCTGGCTGGCGCACTTGAACCCGCTGCCGCCTCAACCGGACCTTCCCAGCGATCGACCGCGATCGCCACGACAGACCCACGAGGGCCGATCGCTTCTGTTTCGCCTGGATGCCGCGACCAGCACCCGTCTGCGCCGATGTTGCCGGGAGTGGGGCATCTCCCTCTTCAGCGGCTGCCTGACCCTGCTGGAAATCTTGCTGTATCGCTATACCGGGCAACGCGACCTGGTGGTGGGCACGGCGGTCGCGGGCAGGACACGCATCGAGTGGGAGCCGTTGGTCGGATTCTTCGTCAACACCTTGGCCCTGCGTACCCGCATTGAGGGTCGGCCCACCTTTGCGACCTTGGCCCACCGGATCCACCAGACCTGCGTGGCCGCCTACGACCATCAGCTCTACCCCTTCGATCGATTGATCGAGGACCTGGGGGTCCCACGCGACCCTTCGCGCCCACCCCTGTTCAACGTCATGGCCATCATGCAGAACAACGAGGGCCACGGATGGCGCGTCCCGGAGCTCCACATCGAGCCGATCGTGCGCGAAGAACCGGCCAGCTTGTTCGATTGGAGCTGGCATTTCGCGGAAACGGGCGCGACGCTCACCATCAAGCTGATCTACAACCGAGCGCTCTACGGGCCGGCCAGGATGGCGCGCGTCGCTTCTCACTTCCAGAACATCGCCCAACAGGCCACGTCGGATCCCACGCTGCCCATCTCCGACCTGGTCATGTTGACCGCGTCGGAACGCGCCGATCTGCGTCGTTGGAGCAAACCGGTGGGCGCCGTCCCCACGGCGCGAACCCTCGCCGAATTGTTCCAACACAGCGTCTCGCGATTTCCCCAACGCCCGGCCCTGATCGAGGACGCCGGCACCTTGACCTACGCCGAGCTCGATCGAGCGGCCAACCAGCTTGCCCACTGCCTCGCCGCACGAGGCGTGGTCGCCGGTACCCGCGTCGCCGTCAATCGCGCGCGCGGGCGGTCCTGGCTGACGACGATGCTGGCGCTTTTCAAATTGGGCGCGGTCTATCTGCCGCTCGATCCGTCCATCCCGCTACAACGCCGGCGCACCATGGCCCACACCGCTCGCTGTGCCTTCCTGATCGGCGAATCGCTGGACGACGATTTCAGCATTCCCACGCCAAACTCCCGAGATTTGGCGTCCTTTCCCACCCATCTGCCCGACTTGCGGCCCAGCCGCGATCTCACCGCCTACATCATGTTCACCTCGGGCTCGACCGGTGAGCCGAAGGGCGTCTGCCTGGCCCATGGCGGAGTGGTCAACATGGCCGTCCACAGCGCGGCCCTGTTCGGTATCGAGGCCCGCGATCGCGTGCTTCAATTCGCCAGTTCGGCCTTCGACATCTCCATTGCCGAAGTCTTCCGCGCCTTTGCCGCCGGTGCGGCCTTGGTCCCGGTACCCGCCGGTCTTCGTCTGAACGCGTCGGCGTTCATACACTTCGTCGCGCGTCACGAGGTGACGGTCGCGGTGTTGCCGCCCGGCCTGATCCGCGTGTTGGGCGACCAGTTGCCGGCCTCGGTGCGCATCCTCAACAGCGGTGGAGACACGGCCTTTCCGGACGACGCCCATCACCACGCCGCACGGCGACGGTTCATCAACAGCTATGGCCCGACCGAGGGCTCGGTTACCGCCACCTGCCATCTCGTGACCGAGGAAGAGGATTCGGATCGCGACATTCCCATCGGTCGTCCCTTGGCGAACGTGGCGGTCCACGTGCTGGACCGCGATCAAAACCCCTTGCCGATCGGCGTGACGGGTGAGCTGCATCTGGGCGGCGATCTGCTGGCCCACGGGTACCTGGACGACCCGGGTCGCACGGCCCGAAGCTTCGTGCCCTCCCCTTTCGAAACGGGGGCGCGCCTGTACGCGACCGGCGATTTCGGGTATTGGGACGACCGGGGACGGCTCCACATCGTCGGCCGCCGCGACGATCAGGTCAAGGTACGCGGCTTCCGCATCGAGTTGGGCGAGGTTCGGTCGGCCTTGCTGAAACTGGCCGGCGTGGCCGATGCCGCGGTGTGCTGCACTCGCGACTCGGAGGGTGAAGCCACCCTCACGGCCTTCATCACCACCCGAACCGAGGCAGCCCCGTCGAGCGAGATCGAGTTCGGTCGACGGTTGCGCCGCCAACTGAAGGACCGATTGCCCGAATACATGGTGCCGACCCGTTTCCAGATCGAGTCGGGGTTCCAGCGAACCACCAGCGGCAAAATCGACCGTGCCGGTTTGGTGCGGCGTGCCGACGACGAGCGCCGAATCACCTCGCCGGACACCTGGGAAGCACGCCTGCTTCCCCACTGGCGCGACATTCTCGCGAAGCCGGAATTGGATGTGATGGACGACTTTTTCGCGAACGGCGGTAGCTCGCTGAAAGCGATGCGTCTCCTGACTCGGCTCGAGGTCCACCTGGGCTTGGTGCTGCCGCCGATGGCACTGTTCGGCGCGCCCACCGTCCGCGAGCTGGCCCATCGCCTGGGCAATCCGACCCGTCACGTGGAAGAGATCACGGTCTTCAATCCCACGGCGGCGCTGCCGATTTTCTGCTTCCCGCCGTCGATCGGGTTCCCCAGTTGCTACCGAAGCCTGGCGGCGGCGCTGCCGGAATATCGCCTGATCGGGTTCTCGTTTCCGGCCGCCCATGACGACCCCGCCGCTTGTCTGGCGGATCTGGTGGCGGACATCCCGACCGAAGGCCCCCGCTTGTTGCTGGGCTATTCGGCGGGGGCTCATTTGGCGGCACAGGTCGCCCAACGCCTGGGTGGCGAGGTTGCCGTTTTGTTGCTGGATCCGCGTCTGGAGGACGCCTCGGTGCCTCGCACCACATCGGAAGTGGACCATGTCTTCGCTTCGCCACGGCTGGCGGGCTGGCTGCCGCCGGGCCGAACGGGCGATCAGATTCGCGAAACGGCCCAGGCCTACGCGCGCTACATCGCGGAACACCGCATCGCGGAAGTGGATCGCGATTATTGCCACCTCATCGAGGCCGAAGACCAGTGGACGGGATTGCCGGAAGGGCGGAAGCGACATCGCGCCGCGGGCACCCACTTCGAGTTGTTGGAGGCGCCGTACCTGGCCCACAACGCGGCCTTGATCCGGAGGCTGTGCGCCTCGATCCTTGGCCACCCGGAGGTTGGAGAGCGCATCCCATAGAGACAGTCTTCCGGGGCAAGCGGGAACACTTCTTCACCCCCGAGTCGCCGCCCAGGCTAGGGGCCGAAATGCCGATGGCCGGATTGCCGGACCACCGGCACACCGGCCACCGGGTTTCAAGTGGGTAACCAAATGAAGCGAATCGCTGGGGAGTTCCCGCATGCACGAGAGAGGCGTCGTGGCAGTAGGTTGGTCACGGGCGGTATGCCCGCTGGGCCGACATTCATTGACGAACTCCCCGAACACCCACCTGTTTAGGTTTTTAGCTTTATCTTCAAGCTTTATAGAGTATGTCACATAAGAGCCGCGAACCAGCGGGCATACCCGCTCGATTTCGAGAAAGAAACAACCCTCTCTGGCAGCCGGCATGCTGTTCCCGGCTGCCAGAGAGGGTTGTCGTGCACGGCCGGTATGGCACGGTAGGTGCGACCGCTGGTCGCCCATTCCGAAGCCGAATGCTTCAATGCTCCCGCAATGGGCTGTGCATCTCTCTTTCAATTCCCGAACCTGCGATGCGCGGATCGCTTCGACAAGTTCATCCGGCGGATGAACCTACCGGGCACGACGAATCTTTCGGCATTCGGGAACTCCAAACGGATTCGTTTCAAGGGAGCCGCGAACCAGCGGGCATACCCGCTCGATTTCGAGAAAGAAACAACACACCTGGTTTCTGGCGAAGGGCCATGGGTCGTTCATCCGAAAAATTTAGCAGGAACGCATGAACATCGGAAACCAGGAAAGGATCGGCATTTGGTGTCACATCATGGTCCTGTTTTTCCTGGTTTCGTTCATTCCTGGCTTCCTGATCGAGATTTGACGACGGCAAGACCCAGCTCAGGTTGAACACACCACTTCGTTTCAAGAGGATCCCGAAGATCGCGGAGTCGAAGGTCTCGGTCACCAATCGGTCGTACAGGCTTCGCCAGCACGAGCGATCGCCATTCAGGGAGCGCCCGTTTCGGGCACCGTCTGGGCGATGTAGGTGGCGACTTTCTTGGCCTCGAGATCCGCCATGGTGCGAATCTTCAGGTGCCGGCGGTGCTTCCCCTTCCCTTCCAAGAAACCGTCGGGATCGGCGAACCCAGCGCCCACGCTGAACTCGATGGAAAGGTGTTTTCGATACACGAAAATGCCGCCGACGAGATCCTTGCCGCTCATGAACACCAGCCCACCGTATTTGATGGTCTCACCGAAGGAGGCATCCGCCTTCCGAAACATATCGCGAATCGCGATGATCAGTGCGTGGTTTTCGGGTGAGACCAACTGGGTATCGCGCAGAAACGCATCCACATCGGTTTTTTGGTTATCGGTCATGTCCATCCTCTGCGGTGCCCATCAAAAAACAGGGCCCCTTGGAAATCGTTCTTCGGAATCGGCCGGCTCCCAGCGCTGACCGGCCGAAGCCCTTCACGTCAGGGCTTCGGCTAATCACCTAATGATAAAGATCTTGCCGAGACCTGGCAACCGAGAGCCGCTAGCCTGTCCAACCAAGCGAGCCAACTTGGCTGTTGCGATCATCCCGATTCCGGACGGGCAGAAACAGGCCGCAGCCGCGGCCCGGTTTTCGCGATTTCCCATCTAGCCCGGGGAAGCCCGCGGGCTTGGTCCGGTTGGGCATGCCGTCCTGAAGACACGCTTCGCGGCATGGAGCCGGGACGTCCCTTGTGTCTCAACCCAAACTCGGGTCATTACCATCGAACTTTCTTTTGCCATGGGAAAACCCTATATCCATAGGATGGTGATCCTATGAGGGTTGAGATAAGTTTATAACCATAGAGCGCTGGCGCCTATCGCTTCAATCATGACTCTTTGATAGTGAGGTGCCTTTTGGTTGTTTTCCGATTATGTAATTATAGAAAGATCTCTTCCCACACGTTTCATACACTCATCGGGTTGCTGGCGATCTCGATGGTTTCAACCGCCGGGGCCTTCGCCTGGACCGATCCCGAGCAGGGTCGACCACAAACCGGCGTGGTGTATTTTCACCCCAACCACATCGGATCCACCGCCCTGACCACCGACGAGCACGGCCGGTTCCTGGCCAGTTTCGTCTACGAGCCGTTCGGAACCATCCACCGCGCCTCCAGCCAGGGACCGGATACCGTTCGCCCCAAGTTCACGGGTAAGGAGTTGGATGCCGACTCCCAGCTCTACTACTTCGAGGCCCGCTACTACGACCCGCATTCCGGCCGCTTCACCACGGCAGACCGCGGTCTGGGTGCACCGGTCGCCCATCCCGCCGCCCTGCATCGCTACGCCTATTCCGCCAACAACCCGATCAATGTCACCGACCCCAGCGGGCGGCGGATCGATATCGGTTCGGTTCCCGAGGACATGGCCCGTCATGCAGCCACGCCTTCGGTGCCGGAACAGCCGCAGGCGCCCGCCGGAACCCATGCCCAGGTGCAAATGACCCCCGTTGCGGAAGAGCAGGACCAGGTATGGGGCGCGGAATTCGGCTTCACCGGCGGCGGTATGGGATTCGTGGTGAAGGAAGACGGCAGTGTCGAGATCACCTGGTTCGAAATCGGTGGCTCCGCCTACGCCGTCGGGGGCGGTGGCTCCAGCATCAGCCTGAAACAACACCAAGGCCATTTCTACCTGGAAATCGCCGGGGAAGTCGGCATCGGCGCGGGGGGTGAAGCGGCCGGAACCGGGGTGGAAGTGGTCCCCGTGGGCATCGAGGTCAAGGTCGTCGTCGATTTGGGCACCGTCGAGGAAGTGTTGCCGTATCTGGAGGGAAATCCCGGAGCCGGTGTCGGGTACCGCGTCGCCGAAATCCTGGCGAAAGGTGAGTTGGAGCGCTTCGATTTGCAGGGCAGCCTCTTCTCTTCCTACACGGCCTGGGTGGCCACCGCCAAAGTGGAAATCTTTTTCAACGAAGCGTCGCGTGAACGCTTCGAACGGTACATGTGGCCCGGAAAAGGCGAACCCCATGCGCCGCCGGCCTGGGTCGCCAAAGGGTACACCTACGAACAGTATTGGGCCGTGCGCAACTACCTCTTCCCGCTTCCCGCGCCGGCCGACGAGACGGTGCTGTACCCGTTCCGTATCAATCACTTCGATGAGAACCCCGACCAATACGTGAACGGGATCCAATGGAACCTCACGAATCTCCTGTCGAACGGAATGGAAAACGGTTTGAGCAACGATACCTTCACGGAAATCCCCTATCACGATCCATTCTCACAATGATTTATCGCATTTATTAGATTTTTCCATTCCGTCTTCAAACGCAACTTTGATGTTCCATAGATAAAGGAGTACCTATGCCTATGTCCTCCAAGCGAGCGATGGCCACGCTCTGTCTCCGCGTGTCCATAGTATGCTTTTTTGTGTTTCCCGCCATATCCCAGTTGAGCGCCGGCGAATTGGTCGGGCAATTGCCGGGCACCATGAGTCAAACCGCCGGCGGGGCCGCCACCTACCGACTGACCATCGACCTGCCGCCTGCACCGGCCAGCATCAAACCGGGTGTGGCCCTGGTTTATGATTCCGATGCGGGGAACGGGCCGGTGGGCCGCGGCTGGCGCCTCGAGGCCGGCTTCTCTCAAATCACTCGGGTCGGACAGACCTACGATCTCGACGGACGACGAACCACCGTGGCGCTCGACCCCCAGGGTTCGTTCGCCACCGATCGCCTTGCGCTCGACGGGAACCGCTTGATGCTGGTATCCGGCAACTACGGTGCGCACCTGTCCGAATACCGCACCCGCGTGGAGACCTACCAAAAGGTGGTGGCGATCGACACCAACCTCGATCTCCCGGGCCCCGAACGATTTGAAGCGCACATGCGCGACGGCTCGTTGCGCGTCTATGGAAAATACATTCACCATCGCATTCAAGTGGGTGGCACCCACTCGCCCGTCTACAGTTGGCTCTTGAGCGAGATCGTCGACCGCCACGGCAATACGTGTGCCTTCGATTATTATGGGTGTCCCGACTCGGGAGGCGCGTTCTGCGCCGAGACGCTGGGTCGGGAATACCTACCGAAAGGGGTCTCGTACGAAGGGCGAACCGTGCTCTTCACCTACGAGACGCGACCCGACCGTGCCCTGACCTACCGTGCCGGGCTGGCCTTCAGCCAAACCTACCGACTCGACCGGCTCGATATCTACGTCAATGCCGACGGTGACGCCGACCACGCGGAGCAGGAGGATTTTGCCTATGGCTACGATCTGTCCTATGCGGAACCGGCCGACACGGTGACCGCCCAGAGCCGGCTGACCTCGATCACCAAAATCGCCGCCGATGGGTCCACGCTGCCGCCAACCCGCTTCGAATGGCTCGGCGACAACCGGGCCGTGGGATTCACACCCTACCCCGGATACACGGACAGCGCCGTTCCGTTGTTCGCCAAGGTGCGCAATTGGGCGAACCAGACCTACAACGGTAAGTACAACGAAGGCACACACATGGTGGACCTGAACGGCGACGGCCTCCAGGATCTGATCCAAGGCGTCTACTACCTCGAAGATTCCGATGGTGACGGCCAGGAAATCAAACGCAAGGTGCTGCTCAACCGCCTCACCCATTGGGAGAAGTTGGAAGAAGATCATCCCTACCTGGCCGACTGGGCCGCGGCGGGTTCGAGCGCGCTTTTCTCGGTGCGCAGCAACATGGGCGGCGACCATCCCGGCGGCGACCTGGGCACCCGTTTCGCCGACCTGAACGGCGATGGCCTGATGGACCTCATCCAATTGGCCGACGGCACCAAATCCGAGCACGACGACCTGTCCAAGCCCGATACCCGGATGCGCATCCTGCTCAACGAGGGTGAGGCCGGCGGCTGGTTCCTGGTTCCCGACGATCACCCCTGGATCGCCCAAATGCAGAAACTGCCCAACGGCGATCCGGCGCTCTTCACCACGAAGCTCTATCGAGATTTGGTCTACCACATCGGCACGGAAAATGGCGGCACGGTCCTGGCCGACCTGGATGGGGACGGACGCACCGACTTGTTGAACCTGCTCAACATCGGCGGCGGCCTTCATTACGACGCCTATCTGAACAAGGGCGAGCACCCCGAAAACGGTGGCTGGCGGAAGACCAACGCCTATCACGCCAGCCTGACCCACCTGCTCAACCCGGAAACCACGTGGAACGAGAAATCCTATTTCGCGGAAAGCCTGACGCACAACCAGGGCCGCGGCGCCTGGCGCAGCGATGTGGGCCTTCGCCTGCGCGATCTCGACGGCGACGGCCTGCCCGACCTCATCGTGCTGAATCACGGTCACGACGATTATCCGACCATCGCCCAGGTGGCGCTGAACAAAGGACCCGAGAACGGCTTCGAATACGATGCGGCGTATTCGAACAGTCTGCCCACCGATGACCAGGCCCCCTTTTTCACGGAGTGCCATATCTGGAACGTCTACCACCGGCTGGGAACCCGTCTGATGGACATCAACGGCGATGGCCTCCCCGATCTGGTTCGGCTCTACAACGAAACCTACGACGGCACGCCCATCAAGCGCGTGTTGCTCAATACCGGCAAGGCGTTCGTGGCCGCCGACGATTGGGCGATGCCCGCCGACGACGTGTTTTTCAGCTACTACCACCAGGGTGAGGGCGTCCGCGACGGCGGCACCCGCATGGCGGACATCAACAGCGACGGTCTCATGGATATGCTGACGTTTTTCTACGACGAGAACGGGCAGCATCGACGCTCGCTATACCTGGGCGAACAATCGGAGGGCTTTCGCGGATGGCGCCTGGCCCCGGATGTCCAGGGCCGCAACGACTGGTGGACCGGCATCCCCGACGATTTCTACTTCATCGGTCGCGACGGCGACGAACTCTTCGACATGGGCACCCGCATCGACGACGTCAACGGCGACGGTCGTCTGGATTTGATTCAACTGGCGGAGATCGAGGGTCTCTACACCGAAAAGCGGTTCCTCTTGGGCAGCGGCGCCCTGGTGGACTATGTCGACGGTGGATCCGTCTACCAAACAGGGGTAGACCAGATCTGGCGCGTCCGGGCCGGGCTCGGCGCCATCACGGAGATCGACTACGGTCCGGCGAGTCTCGGCGGATTCCTGTACCGCAAGCGGCAGGACGCGGCCTATCCCATCCGGGATCTGACGCCCTACAAGCAACTGGTCGCCCGCATCCTGGAACACCAGCCGCTCGGCAACAGCGCGACCAGCCAAACCAAGATCAAGCGTTTCTCCTATCGTCACTTTCGGGCGGCACACGACATACCCAACGGCGGGCAGCCAGGCAATGACGGTGCGGGCGTTCTGGGCTTCCGGTATATCGATGTGGTCGACGATGCCACGCAGATCACGACGCGCACCCACTACGCGCAGGACAACTGGCGTTATTGGGGAAGACCGTCTCAAATCCGCATGTACCGAACGGGGGATTACGACCATGTCTATGGTCGTCAAAACGTCATGTACCGGGTCGATGACGACATTCTCGGCAGGCCGGGGTTGACCTACCGCGTGGATCGCATCAGCGAGGACAACCTCAACTTCGAGGATGGGCAGTGGTACCTGACGACGCGGGTCGAGTGGGATTTCGACGATTTCGGTAACCTGATCGGTGAATTCCACCTCGGCGATCCCGACAATGGGGCCGACAATCGCTTTATCCACTATTTCTACCAGAACGATACGGCGGCATGGCGCTTGGGTTGGCGGACCAGAGAGGTTCACGCGACCTCGAAAGACCCACATGCCACGGCATCCTACCGCAACGACATCGCCTACGGGTACGACGGTCGGGACAACCTGGCCACCAAGACCTGGCGGAACATGGAGCATCCCGACGAAAACGCGGTGACGACCTTCTTTCACAACGCCTCGGGGAACTTGATCAGTAAAATCTCGGCGACCGGCGAGGTCACGGAATACGAATACGACCCAGTCTTCAACTTTTTCCAAACCGCCGTGATCAAGGACCCGGACGATGCGGCCCATCGAATCGAGTTCCGGTACGATCCGACATTTGGAACCGTCACCCATTTCTGGGACCCACACGGCATCCTGACGCGGACGACCTATGACGCCTTCGGCCGTAAGGCGGCCCTCTACCGCGAGGAGCCCGATTCGCGCATCGTCACGATGCGGGAACGGTACCTCTTCAAGTGGGCCGATACCGCGCGCAAGCTGGGCTCCTATCAGGAATTGCTGCTACGCCAGACCTGGGACGCCAACATCAACCAAGTGCGGCTCCAAAACCGCATCTATCGGGATTGTTGGGATCGCCCCTACCTTTCCTGGACGCGCGGCAGCGGCGACGCGATGACGGTCCACGAGCACACGCGCTACGATGCGGCGGGTCGCGTATCCCATAAATCCCAGCCCTATACCGACGGCAACCCATCCTACATTCGGATTTACTACGACGTGTTGGGTCGTCAGACCCGGACCGTTCATCCCGTGGCCTCGGCGGACGACGTGGCCGAGGAGGAATCGTACAGCTACGACTTCGAGATGGTGGACGGGAAGAACTACCCCGTCACCCGCTTCGAGGGTCGCCATGTACCGGGGGCCGAGCCGGGGAAGGTCACCATCAGCCGCTACGACGGTCGCAAGCGCATCGTGGAACGGCGGTTCGTCGAAGATGACGGCAGCGAGGCGAGCACACTTTTCACCTTCGACGGCTTGGACCGGCCGATCATGGTCACCTCCCAGGAAAACCGCGACGGCCAACGGGTGCGCACCGTTTCCAGTTGGGATAGTCTCAACCGTCGGTATCGTCAACAAGAGCAGATCGTCAGCCAAGAACCCGATGGTTCCTGGACGGTTCACGAGTCGCGCACCCATCGCTACGAATTCGACCTGGAGGGTCGAATCACCCAGTACCGGGCACCGGCGGGCAATGTGATCGACCAAACCTACGACATCTTCGGACGCAAGGAAACCATGGAGCTGAGCCCCTCGTTGCCCGACGGCCTGGCGCGGATCGGGTTCACCTACGACCAGGCGGACCACGGTATCGGGAAACTGAGCGGCATTTCCGGGGAGACCGGGAATGCGGCGGTGCTGTTCCGTTACGACCTCGGCTACGACAAATTCGGCAACCTCGAAACGGAACGGGTTCGATACGACCAACAGGGTCCCTGGACCTTCCAGTACCGTTACCGTCCCGATGGCCTCAAATCCACGACGACGTATCCCGACGGGGCCGTCCTCGCCCGGGGCTACACCAGCCTGAATTGGCCGGCCTCGCTTCGGCTCGACGAACCGGGCGAGCCCGGCAGGATCACGGTCACCTTCGAAGACCACCACCCCCACGGAGCGCCAGGCCGCGTCGTCTACGGGAACGGTGCGGTGACGGAGTACCACTACCGCAGCCACGATCTTCGACTGGAAGGGATGGACGTCTTCGACGGTGCCGATCAAGCGATCGCGATGAAAACCTATGGCTGGACCACGCGCGGTCAACTGGACTACATCTACGACCAGGTGGCGCCGCAATTGGACCAGGATTTCTCCTACGACGCCCAGCTCCGGCTGGCGGCGGCCGACGGGGTCTACGGCTCGAAGGACTACCATTACGATCCCATGGGGAACCTGTTGACCAAGGGAGACGTGGAGATGCTGGACTTCCGCGGCTACCGCCTGACCCGTGCCCGGGACCATGCGCGCGATGTGGTGCTGGATTTCGACTACGACACGAACGGCAATACCACGCTCAAAACGACCGGCGACCTGACGGAACATTTCGATTACGATGCGCTCGACCGGATGATTGGTTACCGACGGGAGGCACCCGACCAGGCGACTGTCAGGAATGCCTACGCCTACGACCACTCCGGTCGTCGATACAAAAAGGTGGACTCGGATGGCGGTACGACCTATTACGTCACCCCCTCCTACGAGACCTTCCTGATGGGGGATCTGCAACGGGAAACCAAATACGTGGTCGGTCCGGAGGGCAAGCTGGCGCAGAGCACGCGGTTGACAGCGCCGGACCTGGTGGTCCGGATCGTCGATGTCCAAGTGCTCGAGTACGATCGAGTCCGGGTTGCCTGCGCGATGGAAAACGTGGGAACCGCGGCCTCGGGTGCCTTCGTACTCGGTCTTCACGCGCCGCGCGGAGAAGCCAGCCACACGATGGATGGATTGGCGCCCGGAGCCGTCGGCGAGGTGGTTCTGGAAATCCAGGCCGGTTTCGGTGAACGGGTGACGGCGGTGGCCGATGACCTGAACCAGATCGTGGAATTGGACGAAACCAACAACAGCGACCAGGACAACGTCCATGTCGGACCCGATCTCGTCCTGAGCCGTGCCGAAGCCATCCCCATCGGCCCCGAATCCTTCAAAGTGAAAACCGAGATCCGGAATCTGGGCTCGGTGAATGCGCCGACCTCCCTTCTGGCACTGTTCCTGGACGACGAGGTACTGGGCTATTGGCCCATGCGCGACCTGCTGCCGGGGCAGAGCGACACTTTGGAGGTGACCATCGACGCCCGCGAAGGGCAACAGGTCGCCTGGCTGGTCGACGCCAAGAACCACGTTCTCGAATCCTCGGAATCCAACAACGACAGGATCCGCGAATTGGGTATCGCCGATTTCCGGGTGGTGGCCATGGAGGCCGAATTCGACCCGGACAAAGGAACGGTCGCCGTCTCGGTAGGAATCCAGTCCAATCGGCTGGTCGCCATGAACGGGATCCCGGTTCACATCACCAACTTGCAAACGCGTGAACGAATCGACGGGTTGGCCAAACTGAACAAGCCCAGCCAGATCTCCTGGTTCGCGGCGCACCTCGAGGGGCAATCCGGGGACCGATTCCTTGCTACCGTCAACCCTGGGCGGGAGGTGTTCGAACCGAATTACGCCAACAACTCGGGTTCCCTGACCTGGACGGCCGATTTCGACTTCGAGCCTTTGGCCATCGGCGGTTTCGAGCCGGGATCCTGCCTGGATCTCTTCACCCTGAGCCTGGCCAATCACGGCTCCAAGGCTGGCGGCCCCGTGTCGGTGCGCGTGATGGTGACGCCGAAAGTGGGCAGCGGCAGCGAGTCGTTCGAAATCCAAACGGTGACGGCGGATATCGATGCGGAGGGTACGGTGAAGGTACCGATCTACCTGCAGCGACCTTGGTGTCCGAGCCTCCGGGTCCAGGTAACGGTGGATCCCGAAAACGCCTGGCCGGAGTCGGACGAAACCAACAACGTGCGAACCTTCGACATCGAGACCTGTCCGTCTTGTGGCGAAGCACGAACACCGACGGGACCGGCACCCCGGGATTGATCGCCGAGAGACGCCGGTCGCCATGGCCGGCGTCTTTAGGGGACGTCTTTAGCGTCTTTAGAGGGGACAGTCAAACATAACTTTCTTTTTTATACATGGTTAACCTTCACTCTTCGATTTCCCCTCATTCTTTTCGGGTGGGTCCCTGGCGCCTCAAGTACAGCCTGGGCGATCCTGGGTCTTTAAGGGGGGACAGTCAAACATAACTTCTGGATATCAGTGGCAAAACCCACTCCTCCCTCGTTCGCGCTACCAGCGAGCCGAAAGCCCCTGCCGATATCATCGCGATCGGCGTAACCCTTCCCGCTCCACGTCGAAAGGAACCTCGAAACGGGCGATGATATTGGTTCCGAACAAACCGACGCTGGCCCCTTCAACCCATCTAGGAGTCAAGACAACTCCCTCCGGAGCCAAAAAGACCTGGATCGACTCCGCGGGTTCGTGCAGCACCCCTGTGCGTCGCTGAAAAGCCGTTATCTCGCGTATCCTCGAAACCGCGATCAGGACCTCATCCCGATCGCGGTGAAAGACAGTCACGGGGATTTTCCTGCTCACGGTCAATTTTAGCCTTTTTCCTCCCTCGAGGATCCGATATCCACGGATTTGTACCGAACGATCTCCGCCATACCCGTAATTCAGGACCATATCGGAACGAAACGGCCCTTCGTCGATGACATAGGGTTGTTCCACCCTCATTAGGACTTCGCCCGACAAGGACGAAGGGACCTCCATGCCCTTTCCCCGGTACAAGCGAAGACTTTCTCCGTCGTATTGCCCATTGGGAAATCCATTGAGATTGAAAGGCGAAATGGGTTCTCTCGGGTGGCGAATCAGGTGACGTTTCTTCTCGATGTGGCCATCGTCAAAGCGCGCAGTGAAGGTATACCCCTCCTGACGTGCATATGGGACGCCGAGTGCGTTCGGCATCGGGGGCAGGGGCAAGCCTCCCCTCACCGCTGCGGTAATGGTGGTAATGCCATGATTTTGGTGAAGATTACTCGTTTTTTGCCAAGAAGAATCGAGCATGGGATGATGGGCGATCAAGTCCCTCACCGGCTGCTCCCATTCGGGTGCGGGTGCCACGATTCGGTTGGCCGGATGAATGTCGTATAGGAAGGGGTAAGACCAGAAATGACCCACCAGCAGGGCGATCCCCCCGCAAGCCAAGGAGCCCAGGACTCTTCTTCGTCCACTGGGTCGTTCACGCGTCACGTAAAGAACGATCATGGACCCACAAGCGAATATCGAGGCCGCCACCAACCGCGCGGATTGGAACACCCAATCCCAATGGGGATCTCTCCACCAGGGAATCGACCTGAACGTCAAACTCGCAACGCCCGAGGTAGATTGGGTGCTGACGAATGTCAGGAACCAGAAAAAACCGAAAAGCATCAAACCGATGCGACTATGGGCCGCGAGGAACATGGGGCTGAGGAACAGGGCGAACATCAAATAGTGGAAAAGGAAGGCAGGAAGATCCAGACTGTACCCTGTTCGCGGTCCCACTGATCGAAGGATCGCTACGCTTAGAAAGACAACCGTCCAGATGACCACGAAGACCGACAGGCGGGTGGTCAGCAATTTTGCGGAATCGATGGGACGGGTATGAAGAAAACCCGACAGATCCCGATCTCCATGCCAGCCCGAGATTCGGCCCATGAGCACCAGAAGCGCGAACCCGGCCGCATACGACAGGACTCCTGCCCCTCCGGAGGTTGGCTCAAGGGCGATCAGGAAGAACAACAATCCAAACAGACACGATTCACGCAAACAGTGACGCAAGCATAGCCGGAACAGGCTCGAGCTGATAATTGGATTGAATAGGTTCATGATCTTCGCTCCTGGGTAAGCGCCAAAAACAAGTCGCGAAGGGATATCGGAGAAACCTCGATGTTCGCCTTCGGCAAGATCTCGCGAACCTGTTCGACACCGTTGGCTGACCCTCCTTGGTCCAGCAGACTGAAAAACGAGACCAGGTGGTCCTGTTGCGTCATGGCCAGGGATCCTTCGATTTCGAAGGAGGTGGGTAACGGGTCCGGATTGGTCACGAAAACCCTATGTGCCTGGGATGCGATGCGCTCCAGGGAATCCTGTAACGCCACCTGGCCGTCGTGAAGCAACACCAGATGATCGGCAAGGCGTTCGACCTCTTCGATTGCGTGGCTGGTGAAAAAAATCGTCGTCCCGCGCTCCGCAGACCCCAACATGAGATCCAACAAGATTTCCCTGCGTGCCACGTCCACTCCTTCGAATGGCTCGTCCAATATCAGGAGATCCGGTTGGTGGCACACGGCCAACAGGATGCCCGTGAGGAGTCGTGAGCCGCGCGACAATCGACCGGTTTTCTGATTGAGGTGGGATTTGAGACCCAGATCCCGGGCGACTCGCGTTTCAAGCGTTCGGTCCCAATGGGGATAGAGATTGCGGGATACGGTGAGCAGATCCATACCGGTCAGCCTCGGGGGAAGTGGCTGATCGTGACCGGCGAAGCCGATCCGCACCCAATCGGAGGGCTTCAGTCGATGGCTGGGGACACCCAACAATCGAGAGATTCCGGATGTGGGCTTCTGAAAACCAAGCAGGTTGCGTATGAGTGTGGTCTTGCCGATGCCGTTGACCCCCAGTAAGCCCGAGATCGATCCTTTGGGAATTTGAATATCCCAACCCGAATTCCTGGGCGGTGTCCAACGCGGGAGAATGAGAGATTCGGTTTCGATCGCGTGCATCATGGTTCTTCCTGAAACGACTGCCAAGAAATGGCCAGTAGTCCTTTCACTTCTGAGAGATCGAGGTCCAGTTCGTGTGCCATCACGACAAGCTGCTCCAGTTGAGGTTGAAGGGTTTCGGCTATCTGGTCATGGGAAGGGGTTCGAGGCCGACAAACGAAGGTACCGCGACCGGTGTGAACCTCCAGGAAACCGCGAGTCGTGAGCTCCGAAACAGCTTTTTGGGCAGTATTGGGGTTGATCTTGAGTTCCCTACTGAGCTGGCGCACGGAGGGAAAGGGATCGCCGGGCTTCAGTAAACCCTTGGCGATGGCCCTGCGAACGGCAAAGGTGATCTGCTGGTAGGGTGGCGCGCCAGGTCGAAGGGACACAGGGAAAGGGAGCATACCTACCTCACTAGGTGTACTAGTTACAATAGTACACTTAATTCACACGGGCAAGGTAAATTGAGAGGGAGGCATCGCTGGCCTCCAGACTCAGAGGGGTTTGGAAGGGGGCAGGCAGAAGGGTTCAGGAGACAGTCAAACATAACACTCTATCTTTAAGCACTTTACCTTCCGTTTAGCAATCCTCCAACCACTCGCTTCCAATGTGCCCCATTCGTCTCAGGGACAACCAGGGCGATCCAAGAACGCTAGGTAATCGAGGACATTCGGTCGGGCGTTGCCACAGAGTTGATGATCTGAAAGGCCCCACATCGCCCAGTTTGGTGCGGCGATCTTTTCGTCGAGACCGATGTCGGGAGCTTGGCCCCCGTATGAGAGACTCACTCCTTGGCCTTGGACCCACTCCAATGGTCGACTCAGGGTGATCAGGTGTTGGCTGTAATCGATTGCCAAAATTTCGGCGATCAGCGTGTCTCCCTCCAGTTGAATTTTATCGCCGGAGGCACCCTCGATGCCGAATCCATCGCGGAAATAGAGCGCATCCTCAACGGACATTTGGGTTCCCGAACCCGCGTTGGCGGTCCGCGTCAAGAATACACCTGCATCCACCATCGGACTGCTTTCGCGCAACCGAAAATCGTAGGCCGTTTCATCCCGGAACTCGGGCGGGGCTTCGATATTGCCAAAGAAGACCTCGGGATGGCTGCTTTCGAAGTCGGCAAGAGATCCGCCGGAGTCAAATTCGTTCTTGATCACATCTTCACCCGGCTGCTGGCCGCGAATATTATTGGCTTCGAACAAGAACTCTTGCAGGCCGTTTCGGTACACGATCTGGGCCGCGCCCTCGCCAAAGCAATCGCCACCCATACCGCGATTCGCGTAGATGACGTTGTTTTTGAACACATTGTCCACACCATTGCCACGCGGGGAAATGCCCGCACAATCATTGTCGTAGAACACGTTGTGGTAGACCCGATTGTGATGGTTATACAACGCCTCATCCGAGTAAACCTGCATGCCCAAGCCCACATTGTTGCGGTAAAAGGCGTTGTGACGAATGATGCCCTCTTGCCCGGCGTACTGAATGCCGTTGCCACCGGATGTGCTGTAGTAGGAACTGGATTCGACAAACAGGTTGTGTTCGAAAACATTGTGTCTGGTGGCGTCGAATGCGTTGGGTACGGCACTGGTGTCGTCGCCGCAGTCGTACACCTCGGCTATTTTCTGGCGGGTGTTGGAAAACACGTTGTTCCGGAACAGGTTGAAGTTCGAGCATCGCAAGCTCAACACGCTATGGCCGCCCTCGCGGAAACTGTTGTCGGAAATGAGGTTGTAATCGGAATCGATGAGGGTGAGGTTGTCGTTTCCTTCCTCCAAGACGTTGCCGACGATTTGGTTGTAGTCACTGCTGATAAACCGGACATTGCCCGTGGTTCCCGATGCGGGCGTTCGTAGGAACTCGTTGTTGCGGATGACGATGTGCCGAACATTGACGGCTTCCAACCAGCGAGCGTCCCGAACGCGAAACCCCTCGATAACGAGGTACTGGACGTTGTCGAGATGCATGGTCGCCGGACTGAAACTCCCCGTCAGGCTGACCAGCTCACCGGGATAGGCGCGATAGGTAATGGGTTGGTTCGCGGTGCCGGATTCCCGAGGGACCATTTGTTCCTGGTAGGTTCCGGCCCGAACGAGTACCTCGTCACCGGCCCTGGCGACCGCGACAGCGCCCGCCAGGGTCGAGAAGGCTCGCGCGGTGCCGGATCCGCAGTTGCGTGAGGCAGGGCTGTAGGTGTCGCAATCGGAGCTGGTAAGGTCACCATCGACGTAGAAGGTCTCGGCCCATAGCATAGGTAAAACCAGGAGGAATGAACCAAGAAAAACCATTTTCCCTTGATTTAATCTTTCTGAGGTAATTCCATATTTCGCTACTGATTCTAAAATATGCCAACAGGAGTATAACTTCATAGGGTTGCTCCCCTTCGTATATATGGCCACGAATACGTGGATCATAGTGAAACGTGAATAAAATACAAATAATCTTGGGATTCATCATAGTCAGCGAGATCCCCGAAGCTTCTCCAAAAAAGCCGTTCGTGATAGGCCGCACATTCCAAGCAAGTTGCCTCTTTCCAAGATTTATTGCCAGGCCATGAAGACTCCAAACCCGGCCGTAACCCCATCGTGAGTGGTACCCAGCAAGGGCTTTCGAAAAGGTTATCCAGTGTTAATTGTGCGTTTTAGGTGAGATCCTCTCATCAATCATCTAAGGGTCCAAAGGTTGTAACGGGGACGGCACACCAACCTCCGGCTGATCTAGATGAGACCTCTGTTCATTTCCATTTTTATGATTAATCTTTTTTTCAGACCGTCTCATTTTTCCATAACTTTCGTGCTAAGCTGTTCTTCCCCCTCTCCACTCATGACGTGCTTACCAAACACACGGGCCCCGGACCGACGGCCACACGCCGATGGTCGATCCCGACTTACTGCTTCCATCAATAGGAGAGTGAGCATGACGCGACCCCTACCCAACCAGATTTACAAATATGAATTCATCGAGACCTTTACCGGGCGAGTGCTGGGACACATGAGTGTCCGGGCGGACAGGGTGGAGCTCCGGCGGGCCCCGCTTGGAGCCTGGACGAGCACTCGGGACCTCACCGACATTCTCGAAGGCGGCGTAGACGGTGGACTGACGTTCGCGTTTCCCGATCAGGGTGCGGAAGAACCGAGCTATGGAAGAAACGTCAAATTTGAATCCATGTACGGCGCCGCATACGGTTCGCTGGATGGTAAGACGATCAACCTGGGATGTATTAACGGCATGGTGGAAGGCTTCGCCAGCGGCAACAGCCTCATGGTCCTGACGTTTACGCCGAATGGTCTGGATTGGCCGAGTTATGGGAGTTCGGCAACGACCATGCTCAACGACGCCATTCCTGGCGGTACGGGCATCATCCAACGTAGCGAGAACCCAGAAGAGCACGCCGACAAATACGTTTATTTCGGCACTTGGACACTCGCAGAAGAATAGAGTCGGATTTTCTTCCCCCTGGATCTGCGACTCGTCAGGAGACATCCGCCCTTTCGAATCGGCGAGTTGCAAAGTGCTAATGTTCCACGCGACTCCCAATTTCCTCTTGGCCCAAATACTTCTCGAATCAAGTTTGGCTCAGGTTCGGAACTCCCGACACCACGATGATCTAACCAGCCTAATTTAAGTGTTTTAAAGAAGCCTGTCCCCCTCTTCCCGCTTGATTCAGGATTCAGGGATTGACAAAAAGGCGTTCTTCCGCTGTGATCAACCTGTCAGGCCTCGACTTCCATATGGAGTCGAGATATGAAACCAAATCGGTTCATCATTTCCGAGATTTTTTCTGATTGCCACACTTGGCTCGAGCCACAACGATCGTTTTGGGATTTAACGCTCACTGCTGGGCTTGAGACCGGTTCTGGCTGCAGGAATCTCCGACGGGTTTTTTGTGTTCTCAGTCAGAGGTTTTCTAAGAGCTTAAATGCTCGGCAACGAGGCAGATATCGGCGCCAGAGTGACAGCGCCATCTGCCGAGAGTGCCAAACGCCCGCAGTTCCTGCAACCAGGGCGGTCGACCGTGTTTTTCCTGGCACCCGACTGGGGCTTGCTCTGGTTTCATCCAAGCCAAGGTTCTCACAAAACCTTTTCATCTCAAATACTTTACGCACCAACACACCGGTGGTAACCCATTTTCGAGCATGGGGGTCGCCATGAGCAGAAGACCTCGTATCAAGCTCGATCGACCAGTCACCCACTACCATGTCATGACCCGCACGGCGCAACAAGCCTTCTATCTCAGCGACAATTATGTGCCGGGGTTCAAAAGCCAGTGTCGGGGCATCATCGAGTCCATGGCGGACATCTTCTACGTGAAAATTCTCGCCTGGGTACTCATGGACAATCACTACCACCTATGCCTCGAGATCCGTCGGCCACCCTTGGATCCCTGCGATATTCAAGCACGCTACGAACGCCTACAAGAGCATCTCCTGACGAAACGGCCCTGGCGAGAAGCCTATACATCGCGTTTCTACGACCGTTTCACGGATCTTTCGAAGTTTATGGCCGAAATCAATGCTCGTATGGCCCGAGCGTTCAACAAGGCGAATGGCACCAGCGGACACATGTGGGGTGGGCGATTCAAGAGCAAGGTCATCGAAAACGAGCAAAGCTTGATGCGGGTGATGACTTATATCGAACAAAACCCTGTGAGAGCGGGTCTTTGCGAGTGTCCTTCCGACTATGCCTGGTGTTCGACAGGCCAATACAAGCGCAACATTGAGGCAAGGCGACCCGTGTCCCTTCCGGAAGTAGGTTTCTTGCGCCACATTGCAAAGAAGGACCGCGCCCAAAGCTATGTCACATGGATGGATTTCCAGGCGGTGCGGATCCTTCACCCGGAAAAGAAAGTATGCCTGCCAAGAGCAATGATCGCATCACATTGTTTGCGGGATGAAACCATGACCGAATGGCGTGAAGATTTCAATGCCAAACGACCCGTGGATTGGCGCAGCCAAGCCTACGGTTCGGAGGAGTTCCACCAGCACATCCGCCAAGTGGAGGAACAGCGAAAGCTGGAATTGGCGAGAATCAGACACAAATCCCATCAACGAAGGCATGCCCGTTTAAAAAAAGAAATTTCCGTTTGCGCCCTCTGTTCAGCAAAGGGAGAGGAGCGCCAAGTACACACGGACATAAGCACGATTAAAAATTGAATCGGTAACATTTCCCATTTCAATACTAATTTCCTAAGGGCTCCCCTCGAATCGGGTGCGTGGAACGGAAAGGAGTTAGAGGGGACAGTCATATTTAACCCGCTAGGTTTTTGGGATTTTCGGCAATGAGTTAGAGGGGACAGTCATATTTAACCCGCTAGGTTTTTGGGATTTTCGGCAATTATCAAAACTGGCCCTCACACAGCCAGAGCAGGCATCAGAGGCAGTCACTGGCAAAACCCCCCAAAGCCGCCTCATCAAAGTCGTATGGAGAACCTGCTCTTGGCCAACAATAACCTAACCTACTCGTTTAAAACACCTTGGTGTTCCCTGTCCCCATGAAATCAACACTGGCCCTCACACAGCCAGAGCAGGCATCAGAGGCAGGCACTGGCAAAACCCCCCAAAGCCACCTCATCAAAGTCGTATGGCGAACCTGCTCTTGGCCAACCATAACCTAACCTGCTCGTTTAAAACACCTTGGTGTTCCCTGTCCCCATACCATGCCGAGTCCCATGCGCGGCGAGGTCCCGCCTGGGCCGATCTCACCCGAAGAGCCGGGAAGAGCCGGCACACTCGGGTCACCCTGTCCGCTGTTTGCCGATCACGAGACGCAAGGCGGACAGCCGCTTGCCGTGCCCCATCCCCCCGCCAGCCCGGCCGAATCCGTACGAAAAACCGAACGACAGCGCCTGAAAAAGCGCGCCTGCCAACGAAAAAATCACTTGACAGAGGCGGGGCCGAGTCCTATCGTATGGATAAAACAAAACGAACATTCTGTTTTTTAAAGTTGGGGAGCCTAATGAAACAGGAATTAAAAACTCAGAGATCCCGCGAATTGATTCTTCGCGCCGGCCTCCGCTGCTTCTCGCAAAGCGGCTACAAGGCCACCTCCATCCGCGACATCGCCAAACACGCCGGTATTTCCATCGGTCGCGTCTACCATCACTTCTCCAGTAAGCTCGAAATCTTTACGGCCCTGCTCGACCAATATTGGCGCCGCCTCGAAGATCCCGAGCTGCCCCTCAACCAAGTGGTCGCCCAGGCGCGTTTCCCCGAAGACATCGCCGACATCGCCGCCGCGATTCGCGAAGTCGTCGTGGAGAACCGCTCCTCCATCATGCTGATCTACATCGATGTCATCGAATTTCAAGGCGAACACATCCAACGCTTCTACCGCAACATGGCCGCCAACTTCAAGGCAGCCTACGAATCTCGCTTCACGGAACTCCACCAGGAAGGGCGCCTCAACCAACAGGCCGACCCGCTCTTCGCCGTCATGATGATCTTCCGTTTTCTCTTCCAATACTACATGGTCGAGACCAGCTTCGGCGTGGAAGATCACTTCGGCTTCGATTCCGATGCGGTTGCCGGCAAGGTTCAGGACCTGATCCTTCACGGCCTGCTGAATCCCTCGACCAGCGAAACCACGACGACCACGCCCACTTCGGCCGAGGCTTGAGTCCGACCATGAACCCCCGGCTCCAACCGAACCCGGTTTCGCCCGCCACCCTCGCGCTTCACTACGATCTGCTGGGCAGCGGCGAACCTGTCCTGGTTCTTCCCGGTTTCGGCTGCGCCAACTGGATCTTCAAAGACGCCGCCACCAAGCTCGGCGGTCGCTACCGTTTCGTCCTGCCCGACCATCGCGGGATGGGCGCCTCGCAGCACGCGCCCGGCCCCTACACGATCGCCGACATGGCCGCCGACGCCCTGCGGCTCATGGACGAGCTGGGCTACCAACGCTTTCACGTGATCGGCATCAGCATGGGCGGCTTCGTAGCCCAAAGCCTCTGCCTGCAAGCCCGGAACCGCGTGCAACGCCTGATCTTGATGTGCACCACCTCCTCGGGCCCGGATTTCCTGCCCCTCACCCCCTTCACCGAAACCCAACTGCGCGAGGCCTTTGCCATGACCCCCACGGACATGATCAGCCAAAGCATGGCCGCCACGGTCCATCCCGCCTTTCGCGCCCGCGATCCCCAACGCTTCGATCGCCTCTACCAACTTCGCCTGAGCCATCGGGCCGATTGCGAGCAGGCCGTGCTTCAGTTGAAGGCCGCCAACGCCTTTCTCGACACGCCCATGCCGATTTCGGAAATTCATTGCCCGGCCCTGGCCCTGACGGGCACCGAAGACCGATTCGTGCCCCCCGAAAACGCGGCCATCTTGGCCGACACCCTGCCGCAAGGCCAGTTCCAGCTCATCCCCGAAAGCGACCACTGGTTCTTTTGGGAACGCGAAGACGAAACCTGCGAAAAGATCACCGCCTTTCTCGGCTGATCGGGGGGGACTCCCCCGGGTCCCTCATCCCCGATTACACGTCGAGCACCCCACCCCCACACCGCGAGTCTTTCCATGAACATTTCCCTCAAACGAAGCGCCGTCTGGCTCCCCGATACCTTCGAAGACGCGGGCCACATCTCCCGGGCCGCCGACATACCCGAAAACGTGGTTCGCGAAAAAATGGGCATCGTGCGCAAGTGTCGCGCCCCCAAGGATCTGCACCCGAGCGAATTGGCGGTTCGCGCCGCCCGGCTGGCCCTGGAAGACATCGACCCGGAAAGCGTCGACCTACTGATCTGGACCGGTTCGGAACACAAGGACTATCCGGTCTGGTCGGCCGGCATCTACGTCCAGGAACAACTGGGCCTGCGCCGCGCCTGGGCCTTCGACATGTCCTCGCGCTGTTCGAGCAACGTGGTCGGCCTGCACGTGGCCAAATCGATGATGACCGCCGACGCCCGCCTGCGCCGCGTCCTGTTGTGCGGCGGCCACCGCACCGGCGATCTCGTCAACTACCGCGACCCGTCCGCACGGTTCCTCTACAGCCTCAGCGACGGCGGCGCCGCCCTGCTGCTGGAGCGCGGGGACACCAATCCCATCGGCGCGGCCTCGGTCATCACGGACGGCCGGTACAGCGAAGACGTGATCATTCCCGGCGGCGGAACCCGTCGCATGAGCCGCGACGGCCTGGACGAAGAACAGACCTATCTCACCGTGCCGAACATCGCCGGCATGCGCGAACGGTTGGGGCGCGACTCGATCCCCAACTTCACCCGCGTCATTCGGGAAGCGGCCGAAGCCTCCAGCGACCGCCCGATCGATTTCCTGGCCCTGCTGCACGTCAAGCGCTCCGCCCACGACGGCATCCTACAGGAACTGGGCCTGCGACCCTCGCAAAGCATTTACCTCGACCACTACGGTCACTTCGGTGCCCCCGACCAGGTCCTTTCCCTGGGACTGGCCGAGCAACGGGGCCTTCTCAACCCCGGCGACCACGTGGTCCTCGCCAGTGCCGGCATCGGCTACACCTGGTCCGCCCTGTCCCTGCGCTGGGACCAACCGACATTCCGCGGCGAGGGATTGGTGACCTGATCCCCGCCCACCACAAGCACCACGATCTCCAGCAACCGTTCACCCAGCCTCCCCAAGGCCAACCCGCCCCCAGCCGGCCGCTCAAGCAGCCGCCAACCGAACATTCGGTCTCTCCACGGCCAACTCACGTTTTCTCACCACCAGCGCGACCTTCATTCCTTCACGGCCTCGCGCCCGGGATCACCGATCCCAGGCCCTTCGATTGGCCGGCTTCGGCGCGTATGGTTTCTCCCCAAGCATGACTTCATCGATTCACTTGGGTTTTTCAGGCTGCACCGCATCGATTACCGGGCCCCGCATTTCCAACTGACATTCCTGTTTCCAAACCGAACTCGCCTCGCGGACGTGCCGCGAACGCAGGAGTTCGTCGCAACCGATTTCATATTTTTCCATGCTCTACTTTCCACAACCGATCGTACGCCATGCGGCGTATCCCAAGCCCCGTGAAACGCTCGTCACGCGGCACCGAACGCGGTCCCTCGACCGTGCCGACGGCTTTCGGCCCAACTGTGACCGAAGGCCTGTGCTCCTGTCCAGGGGAGCCCCGGCACGGCAGGGATTCGGGTGTCCCCGTGTCTCCGCGAGCCTACCCGCGGGACCACCGATCGGGAGCCACAACCCGGAGGAACCAACGTGAACGGACTCGAGAACAAAATCACCATGATCACCGGAGCCGGATCCGGCATCGGCCGCGCCACGGCCCTGCGCTTCGCCCAGGAGGGCGCACGACTGTGCCTGGTCGATCGCGTCGCGGTCGACGCCTTGGAAGGCGAGTTCCCCAACGGAACCCAATTCCTGCAGGCCGACGTGAGCACCCAGGCCGGCATCGACACCTGCGCTTCGTTCATGGACGAGCACGGCATCGACGTGCTGATCAACAACGCCGGCATCACCCGCGACAAATCGATCGGCAAGATGTCGCGCGAAGATTGGGACCAAGTCATCGCGGTCAACCTGACCGCGGTCTTCGAGCTCTGTCGCGCCGCCGCCCAGCGCATGCGGGAACAGCAAAGCGGGGTGATTCTCAATGCGGCTTCGGTCGTCGCCCACTTCGGTAATTTCGGACAGGCCAACTACGCGGCCACCAAGGCCGGCGTCATCGGTTTGACCAAGACCTTGGCCAAGGAACTGGGCCGTTTCAACGTGCGCGTCAACGCGGTCGCCCCCGGCTTCATCGAAACCCCCATGACCGCCGCCATCCCGGAGAAGGTCCTGGACCAGATTCGCAGCAAACCGCCGCTCGCCCGCATGGGTCGATCCGAGGAAATCGCCTCGGCCTACGCCTTCCTGGCCTCCGACGACGCCAGCTACATCACCGGCACCACGCTCAACGTGGATGGCGGCCTGGTGTTGGGTTAGTATCATGACCGCCGCCGACCGAACCCGAGCCAAACTGCCGTACCGCATCGAAGGCAACCCGCGGGGTCCCGCGCTGGTGCTGCTCAACGGCCTGTTCGCCGACTACACCAGTTGGGACGGAGCCATGGCACACCTGGAGGACTATCACGTGTTGCGCTACGACGGTCGCGGCCAAGGGGATGCACCCAAACCCCCCGGCCCATACGGCCCGGAGGTGCTGGTCGCGGACTTGAAGGACCTGCTCGACGCCCTCGATTGGCCACCCACGGCCCTGCTCGGCATCAGCAACGGGGGACGGCTCGCGCTGGCCTTCGCGGCGGCCTACCCCGAACGGGTTCGGGCGGTGGTCGCAGTCGGCTGTTATGCCGCACCGACCCGGCTGTTGCGGCTCAAGCTGTCGAGCTGGCTGGCGGCCCACCGCGTCGGCGGTCCGGAACATCGTTTCGACGTGGCCGCCCCCTGGATCTGGAGCGAGGCGGCCCTTTCGCTGGGCGCCGACCTGGTACAGATGTACCGCAGCCGGGCGGCCCTGCTCGATCCGACCGCGGTCGAGGGTCTGATCGAGGGCGCCATGTGCGGCGATGTCGATCTCACCGCCATTCAGGCGCCGACCCTGCTGGCCGCCGGCGAAGACGATCTGCTGACGCCGCCCGCCGAACACCGCGACTTGGCAGCCATGCTGGCGCACGGCCAATTCGCCACCCTGCCAGGGGCGCACGCCGGCTTGCTCGAACGTCCCGACCTCGTGCGCGAACACATCCTCCCCTTCCTGCGTGCCCAGGGCACCATCGGAGAAGCAACCACACCCGCCCGTGGAGATACCTGTCATGTGGGTTGATTTTTTACATCGCAACGCCCAGCGCTACCCCAACCGAACGGCGCTGACCCTGGTCGAGCGAGACCACGACGTGAGTTATGCCGAGCTGAACACGCTGGCCGCACGCTGTGCCACCTGGCTGTCCGACCGCGGCGTGCGGGCTGGCGATCGCGTCGCCATGCTGGCCGTCAACCGCCTGGAACATCTCACCTTCTTTTTCGGCTGCACCAAGCTCGGCGCGATCTTCGTGCCGCTCAACTTCCGCCTCGCCGAACCCGAACTGCGCGCCCAATTGCATCGCCTGGAACCCAAAGTCTTTCTCACTGCCGGTTTTCCCGCCTTTGCCGAGGAATCGATCGACCTGGATCGGTTGACCCTCCCGGACAACGCCGACTATCGACCCCACGACGTCGACCACCGCGACACCTTGATGATCCTGTTCACCTCGGGTTCGACCGGCGAGCCCAAAGGGGTGATGCTCCACGCCGGCATGCTCCTCTGGAACATCTTCAACACCCGCACCGAATGGGATCTCGGCCCCAACGACGTCAGCGCGGCCCACGCGCCCTTTTTCCACACCGGCGGCTACAACGTCTTCACCCTGCCCTTGCTGCACGCGGGCGGACGCCTGGTCCTCACCGAACAGTTCGATGCGGAGCACATGGTGCGCCTGATCGAAAGCGAAGGCATGACCGTGTTCTTCGGCGTGCCCACCATGTTCGACATGATGCGCCGCTCGAAAGCGTTCGATCGCGCCCGCTTCCCCCAATTGCGATTCATGATTTCCGGCGGCGCCCCCTGCCCGCTCACCTTGAGCGCGGCCTGGCAAACCAAGGGCGTCCACTTCCGCCAAGGGTTCGGCATGACCGAGGTCGGCCCCAATTGCTTCGCCATCGACGAGGAGACCGCCCTGAACCACCCCCAATCGGTGGGACGTCCCATGTGTCACAGCCAGGTGCGGCTGATCGACGAACAGGGCCGCGAAGTGGGCCCGAACGAACCGGGCGAACTGTGCATTCGCGGACCCCACGTCTGTGCCGGGTACTGGCGCGACGCCGACACGTTTCGCGAAACCTGCCCCGACGGCTTCTTCCGGACCGGCGATCTGGCGATGCGCGACGAGCGAGGCCTGTTCACCATCGTCGGCCGCAAGAAGGACATGTACATCTCGGGCGGCGAAAACGTGTTTCCCGGCGAGGTCGTGCGTCACCTGCTGGCCTTGCCCGGCGTGCACGACGCCCAGGTCGTGGCGGTTCCCGACACCCGCTGGGGCGAGGTGGGCTTCGCCTTCCTGGTCGCGGACCGGGAGATGACGCTCGCCGAACTGCGTACCTTGCTGGAACCCCATCTTTCGCGCTACAAACATCCGCAACACCTGCGCTGCCTGAGCGAGTTTCCGCTGCTCGCCAACGGCAAGGTGGATCGCGCGACACTCACGGCCTGGGCCGTGGAAGGGGTGCAACATGTCGGCTGAAACCATGGTTTCCGCATTTCCCTTCATCCTGATGGCGCTCTACGTGGCCCTGACCTATTGGCTCTCGTTCCTGGGCATGCGCAAGACCCGCGGCCTGGCGGGCTTCTCGATCGGCAACCGCGACATGAATCCGGTGCTGGTGGGCCTGACAATGGCTTCCTCGATCGCCTCCACCGCCACCTTCGTCATCAATCCCGGTTTCGTCTACACCCACGGCCTCTCGGCCTGGCTCCACTACGGCGTGGCCGCCACGCTCGGCATCGCCGCCGCCCTGCTGCTGTTGTGCAAGGGCTTTCGCCGCATCGGTGCCGCCAATGCCGTGCTCACCATTCCCCACTGGATCCGCGAGCGCTACGGCAGCCGCATGCTGGCCCTCTTCTTCGCCTTGATCAACCTCCTGAGCATCAGCTTCGTGGTGCTGATCCTCGTCGGCTGCGCCATTCTCTGCAGCCAACTGTTCGGGATTCCCCGGCAACTGGCGCTGACCCTGGTCCTGCTGTTCGTGTTCAGCTACGTCCTGCTGGGCGGCACCTACGCCCATGCCTATACCAACACCTTTCAAAGCATCTTGATGATCGCGATTGCCGTGGTGCTCTTCGTAGGCGGCCTCAAGTATTTCGACGGTGGCTTCCTGAACGCGTTGGGCACGGTCTCGCCCGAGTACGGCGCCCCTTTCAATGCCCAGAGCCCGCTCTACCACGACTTTTTCTCGGTCCTCGGATCCAGTTTCCTGATTACCTTCGCGCTGATGATGCAGCCACACATCCTCACCAAAGCGCTCTACCTCAAGAACGATCGCGACGTGAACCGCTTCCTGGTGACCACCATCGTCGCCGGCGTGATTTTTTCGCTGATGTTGTTCGTGGGATTCTACGCGCGCCTTTCCGGCTTGGAGATCGCCGAACAGGACCGCGTGGTGGCAACCTATATCGGAGCGGAGATGGGCGGCACACTGGGGGGCCGCCTGTTTCTGGCCTTCATCACCGTGGCGTTGCTGGCCGCGGGCATGTCGACCCTGGACGGCATCTTGGTCGCACTGTCGGCAATGGTCGTCAACGATCTTTACCTGCCGTTCCGCCGGGAAAAGCCGGACGAGAAATCGGGACTGGCACTGTCCCGATGGGTGCTGGTCGGCGTGGGCCTGATCGCCTTCGCCCTGGCCTGGGACCCGCCGCGCCTGGTGGGCCTGTTCGCGCAGAAAGGCGTGTACGGCCTGGCCGCGGCCTCGGTCGTGCCCATCGTGTTCGGCGTGCTGTCATCCAAACCGGTACCCGCCTGGATCGCCGGTTGCGCGGCCGCCCTCGGCATCGGCGTACACCTGTTGCTGCACTTGGGACTTGGATTCGCAAACCCAAGCGTTTCGGCGGGTTACGCCATCATCACCGCATTCGTTTTTGCCTCGGTCTGCCTCATCGGGCACCGGGTCCTGTTTCCCGCCAATGAAGATTCGGCGCCCGCGCGCGCCACCTTTCAGCCCTAGTAAGGAGGGATCCCATGAAAAGGATTCGCGAATCAAAAGCTCCGCGACACACAGATACCGCGATGGATGCCCAAGTCAGCCCGCGACGGGCTCGGAACCGCCGCCCCCACGCACACCCGCACCGATTGCTCGGGTGGTTGATCGTCGCCCTGTTGTGGCTCACGCCCCACCTTTCAGCCCAGGACGAGAAGAACCTGGACAAACCGGCCGAGGACGAAACGACGATCGAGGAATCGATGGTCGTCAGTGCCTCGAAAAAACCGGAAAAGCGCATGGAAGCGCCCTCCACCATCGAAACCGTCACCAGCGAAGCGCTGTTGACCAGCCCCGCCACCACCTTCTCGGGCGCATTGGCCCAGGTCAAGGGCGTCGATTTCGCCAACGGCGGAATCAACCTGCAAAAGGTGTCCACCCGCGGTTTCAGCTCCTCCTTCAATTCTCGAATGCTCTCGTTGGTCGACGGCAGGTTGTCGACCCTTCCCGGAGCGGGCCTGCCCCAAGGCGGGCTCGCCCCGGTTTCCTCCCTGGACATCAAGTCGATGGAGCTGGTGCTGGGACCCGCCGGCGCGCTCTACGGATCGAACACGACCGCCGGCGTGCTGAACATCATCACCAAGACGCCCTGGGACGAGTCCGGCTTTACCGCCGCGCTCAAGGGCGGCCAGCAATCGTTGGTCGACGCCCGCATCCGCTACGCGGAAACCGTCGGCGACCGCTGGGGTTTCAAGCTGACCGGTGAGTACCTGCAGGCCGACGAGTTCGATTCGGACAACGTGTTCAACACGGGCGGTGCCAACCAAACCAGTTACACCGATCCGGCGGCGCTGGAGGCGGACATCGCCAACGGCGTGGCCTTCCGCGAAGCCGACCTGGTGACGGGTGATTTCGACGTGGTCTCGGCCAAGTTCGAATTGACGGGCTACGCCAAATTCGGGGAGACGACCCTCTCGACCATGGTCGGTTGGTCGCAGAACGACGGGTTCGGCGTCACCAACGTGGGTCGCAACCGCATCGACGGCTGGGAGATCGGTCACGTGCAGTTCAAGGCAAGCGCACCGCGTTGGTATTTCCAGTTCACGCGCACCGGCGAGGATGCCGGCGACACCTACAGCATCCAGAACGTGCCCGCGCTGCTGGCGGCCGGCGTCTCGCTCGAAGCCGCGGCCGACGCGGCCCGTTTCATCAACAAATCCTACCTGAACGACACCGAACTGCAGGGCAACTGGGAGATCGGCTCCCTGTACCTGGTGGGTGGCCTGAGCTACCGCGAATACCAACCCAACTCGGAGGGCAGCTACCTGGACGACTTCGCCGATGCGAACGGCAACGTACGCGACATCTCGCGCGAAGAAAAGAGCGTCTACCTGCAGGCCGACTACCGCATGATGTCCGATCGGCTGCGCCTGGTGGGTGCCGCCCGTTACGACGACTTCACCGAGTTCGATTCCCAGTTCAGCCCCAAATTCGGGATCACCTACCAACAGGGGAACCACCATTTCCGCGCCAATTACATGAGCAGTTACCGGGCTCCGGAAATCATCGAAACCCACCTGTTCTTCTTCAACGGCGCGGCCCGCGGCAACCTGAACGGCTTCACGGTCTTCAGCGCCGACGGTACCGAGCTGACCCACTTCCAGGGCCTGGAACCCGAAGAGGTCACGACCCTCGAAATCGGCTGGCGCGCGATTTTCGGCTCCTCGATCGCGGTCGACGCGGTGGCCTACAAGTCGGATTACGAGAACTTCATCAGCCCCTTGCAGGTGATCGCCACCCCGGTCTTGGGCACCTACGCCCAATCGGCCGACGGCGAAGTGATTCCCTTCCTGTTGACCTACCTGAACTACGGGGAAGCCGAAATCGAGGGTATCGACCTGGGTATGGACTTCTATTTCAGCGATGAGGTCAGCCTCAAGACGAGTATCGGGTACACCAAGCTGGACTCGTTCGACAACAACACCACCATTCCCGACATCCCCTTCAACACCCCGGAAATGAAATACAAAGCCAGCCTGAACGTCAAGGACCTGCCCTGGCGCGACAGCTTCTTCAACATCAGCGGCCGCAGCACCGACGCCTACGACTACCTCTCGGGCAACTGGTCCGGTCGCCTGGAGGAATCGTTCGTGACCGATTTGGCCGTGGGCTACCGCCTCGCCCAGACGGACACGCTGTTGAAGCTGAGCTGGTCCAACGTGTTCGACCAGGACAAGACCGAGCTGCTCGGCACGCCCGCCGTTCCCAGCTTCGTCACCTTCGAAATCTACCAAAAATTCTGAACCACGACAGGAGTTCCCTGTGATCACGCTTTTGGTGCAGTTCACGCTGTGTCATCTCCTCGGTCCGGGATCGGTCCTGGCCCTCGCGGACCAGGCCGATCCGAAAACCTCCGGCTCGCCGGCCTTGTACGCGGAAGCCAGTGGCTCCGGCGAGCCGCTTCTTCTGATTGGCGGATTGGGCAATCGGTTGGAGGTATGGCACGACATCCGCCCTCACTTGGCGAAGCGATTCCGCGTGGTGGTCTTCGATCACCGCGGCCTCGGGCGCAGCCCGGATCGCGAGGGCCCGGTGACGGTGGCGACGATGGCCGAAGACGCCGCCGAAGTCATGGCCCGTCAGGGATTCGAGCGCTACCACGTGGCCGGGATCTCGCTGGGCAGCTTCGCGGCCCAAGCGCTGGCACTGGCCCACCCGGATCGCGTCCGCAACCTGGTCCTGATCAGTTCCAGCATGGGCGGCCCCACCCACGTGCCACCCGATGCCGAGGTGCTGCAGTTCTTCCAGACATCGGCCACGATGCCGCGGGAAGAGGCGGTCCGCAAGGGCCTGGCCCTGGCCCTGCACCCGAGCTTCGCCGAAGCGGCGCCGGAACGGCTGGCGGCCCTGGTCTCTCGGGAAAGCAGCTACACGCCGCCGCCGGCCGTCATCCAACGCCAGGTGATGGCGGGCCTGATGTTCAACCACATCGACCGCGTCGCGCAAATCGCGCAACCCACGCTGGTGATCCACGGCGACGGCGACCGCGTGGTACCGCCGATCAACGGCGAAAAGCTGGCCAAAGCGCTGCCCAAGGGACGCTGGTTGGTTCTGGAACGGGGTGGGCACCTGTGCATCATCGACCAGGCCGAACCCCTGGCCAACGCCATGATCACTTTTTTGGAGGAGTCGTCCCAAGAGGACCCTGCCACCCACTGAGTTCGCCCCTATGGCGAACCGCCCCTGTGGTGGCCACACAACTTGAAGGAAGCCCGAATTGGTAGCTTCGGCTGCCTTTTTGGGGTATCGGGATCGGGTCCGTGGGCCTCCTCATCGGGTCCGATCCCATTTTTTTACGCGCCCGCATTTCTCATGGGCTTCCCACTACCAAGACGCATGGGACGTACGGGTAAGCGCTATCTTATTGGAGGTATCCATGAAGAAGGTCGCCCTTTCCTGTATCTTCTTGTCCTTGAACCTATCTATCCTTGCCCAAACCATCGACGTACTGGACCATCGCGAAGTGCCCGACATCCACGCGATGGCGGTCGATCCCGACTTGGAAATCCCCGCCAAGCGCGCAACCATGCCGCCCCCGGGGTTCACCAGTCACTTCAGTCAGTGGCTGGCGACCAGCGCCTGGTCCGGGTTCGACTTCGAGCGGACCGACCTGACGGGTGGCAGTTACGGAGGCCGCGCCTTCGCCGGCCAGTCCGTGAACCGCGATCCGGTCATCTTCATTCACGGCAACTCCGACAAGGCCTTGGGAGACACGTTTGGCCAAACCGGTTGGAGTGCCTCGGTCAATCACTTTCTGTCGGAGGGCTACACCTCGGCGGAACTCTACGCCACCACCTGGGGTCCGGCCAACGCCGGCCTCGCATCCTATCAATACCACTCACGGCTGTACCTGGAGAAGATCCGCGGCTTCATCGAGGCCGTGCTGGCCTACACCGGTGCCGAACAGGTGGACCTGATCACCCACTCGATGGGGGTCACCCTGACGCGCAAGGCGATCAAGGGCGGTTCGGCCAACGACGCCCTGGACGGGGGGGCCTACAACCTGGGCGCGCCCCTGACCGCCTCGGTCGATGCGTTCGTGGGTATCGCCGGTGCCAACCTGGGCCTGGTGTCCTGCTACCTCAGCGGCGGCAGCACGCCGACCTGCGGTGCCACGAACGGCCTCTATCCGGGCTACACCATCGGCATCTGGGGCCCTTACGGGGTCAGCGACATCCTGGTGGATCTCAACGCGACAAGCGGCTACGAGGGTAGCCAGGTGTACACGATCTGGTCGACGGTCGACGAGGTCATCGGCTACGGGAACCTGGTGTATGGAGACTACACCTCGCGAATCGCAGGTCAGACGGACGAGGCGGTGTTCAGCCAGGTGCCGTACGGCCACTTCAACCTCAAGGACCTGACGGCCGAGATCCAATACGACATGGTCAACGGCCTGTACTAACCATCTCCGGAGTTCCCGTGACCGTTCCTTCGGTAACGGGAACTCCTTGTTCGCGTTGACGCCACATCGCGAAGAAGCCGAGGCAAAGGACAGGCACTTGGTTGCCCACCATGACCAGGTTCATCCTGGTTTTCGACATTCCCGGGTTCCTGATGGAAATTTCCCGACGGCAAGACCCATCTCAGGTTGGTTGCACCACTTCGTTTCAAGAGAACACGATGGCCCGATCGATCCACGACCGCGGGGCTTGAATTTGGCGTGAACCACGAAATCGCCGTGCAACCGCGCACCTCAAAACCAAGGTCATCTTGGGGAGACAGGCACCGAGCATCCCCGTACACCAGGCCAACCAAGTCACACAAGCATTTACTTCACAGATAGTTAGAAACACTTCTCACTTTATTCCATTTTTTTTCCGGTTCGTGAGCCCTCCGCCCCTTTTTGTCGCTATTCAGGGTAGGCACACGAAAATCGGACGCATCTTCCTGAAGCGCCGCCCGCGCACCGTCCGTTCCTTTCTGCCCTGAACTGCTCTTGAACGGACGAATCATGACCGCAAACCGGGAACGCCTCAAACAACTCCTTCAGCAGAAGCTCGCCGATCGAACGGGACCCCAACCCACTTCGTGGGGACAACGCGCGCTTTGGTTTCTTCAAAAACTGCAACCGGATTGCGTAGCCTACAACGTAGGTGCCGCCATCAAGCTTCATTTCGAGCTGAACCTGGACGCCTTCGAAACGGCGCTGGATCAGGTGGTGACGGCTTTTGCGGTGCTGCGCACCCATTTTCAGGAAACCGCTTCCGGCGGCGTGGAACAAGTAGTGGCATCCCAGATTCCAAGGTGCCTGGAACGGATCGATGCGCGTGCATGGGAGCCGGAACACCTGCGCCACACCATCGACGAGGCCATGAACCAGCCTTTCGATCTGACCACCGCACCATTGATGCGGATGCGCCACTATCGGATCCCCGGCGGAAAAGGCGTACTGACCTTTTCGATTCACCACATCATCTGTGATTACACCTCGATTCGCCTTCTGTTCGATCATTTGACGAAGGCCTACCAGCGCCTCGAAGCCGGCGAATCCGCCCGGGTCATGCCACCGCAACACAGCTATGTGGATTATTGCCGCACCCAACGCAACCTGTTGGCCAGCGACCGCGGCAAGGCGTTGGAGTCGTTCTGGCGAGAAACCTTGGCCGCCCCCGGTGGCAGCGGCAGTCTTCCTTGGGATCATCCGCCCAAGGCGATGCCTTCCTATCGGGGCAGCTCGGTTCACTTCACCATCGAGACCATCGCCTTGAAACGCATCCGTCAGATGGCCGTGCGCTGTGAAACGACCCCGTTTGTCCTGTTGCTCACGGTGTACGCGATTCTGTTGCATCGCTGTTCCGGCGACCGACACATCCGCGTGGGCGTGCCGACGATGGGCCGAAACCGTCCGGAATTCGCCGACCAAATCAGTTTCTTCGTGAACCCCGTCGTGATGCACGTCGACTTCGAAGGTGGGCCCTCGTTTCGATGTCTCGTCGAACAGGTCCGCCAAACGATGTTTCGGGCCATGGCCCACAGCGACTTCCCACTCCAGAAACTGGCCGACCTCCGTGTGTCCAGCGCCGGGCGCCAACCAGGTCACCTGTTCTCCGCCGATTTCAACCTGATCGGAAGCCGTGACGCCGCGGGCCCCTCGCTGATGCAGGCGGTCGCCGCATCGGAACCCCACCGTTTCGACTGGAACGGCTGGCTCGTGGAGACCTATCCGTTCGAAGAACGCGGCGCCCAACTCCCGCTGTCGATGAACGTGGAGTTGGCGGCGAATCGCGGTTACGGCCGGCTGGTCTATGCCGACGACCTGTTCGAGAAAGCCACGGTCGAAGAGATCGCGGCCCACTTCCAAACGCTGCTGACGGACGCCCTGACCCACCCCGATCGAAGCTGCGTCAAGCTACGGTGTTGCCATCCATCCACCGCCCAACGACATCTCGTCGATTTCAATGCGGCACCCCAACGCGAAACCCAACCCGAGCCCCTGCTGGACGCCTTCGCCCGCCAGGTGGCAACCCGGCCGCAGGCGATCGCACTGGAGACGGAACAGGAGCACTGGAGCTACGGGGAATTGGACGCCCAGATCCATCACCTGGCCGACCGTCTCCGAACCTGCGGCATCCGCCCGGAAGATCGAGTCGGCGTCGCCGCACCGCTTTCGGTGACGTACATGGTCGCGGTCCTGGCGGTGATGAAAGCCGGAGGCGCCTATGTGCCCCTCGATCCCAAGGCTCCCGAGGGCCGCCTCCGCCACCAAATCACCGACAGCGGCATGAGCCTGATCGTTACCGATCCGGAGCACGCCCCAGCCGTCGCGGATCGGTCCGTGCCGGTCCTGACCTGGAACACCGACGAGGCCCGAGCCCTATCCCGAACCCTTCCCCAAGTACCCAACCGCGCACTTGCCGGCAACACGGCCTACCTCATCTACACCTCCGGCACCACCGGCCGTCCCAAGGGCGTGGCCATCACCCGCGGTCAGTTGGACAGCTACCTCGCCCGTTGTGCCGTCCACTATCGCCGGGAGGCGGGCTACGGCAATCCGGCCCACGCGGCCGCGACCTTCGACCTGACCATCACGTCCCTGTTCCCCCCATTGATGTGCGGTCAAAAGGTCGTGCTCTTCGAACACAACCGCCTGTGCATGCCCCTCGGCGATTACCTGAACCGACATCCGAACTTCACGGCTTTGAAACTGACGCCTTCGCACCTGGCCCTGCTGGCCGAACACTGGCGACCCGAATCCATCCACCGCAGCCGCGGCAACCTGGTGCTCGGCGGCGAACCGTTGCTGGCCGAACACCTGACCCACCTACGCAACTGCGGCCCCGAACTGCGTTTTTTCAACGAGTACGGACCCACCGAGGCCACGGTCGGCTGCATGTCGTTCGAAGTCCCAAAACATCTCGACGAGAAGGGCGCCGTCCCGCTCGGTCGTCCCATGGAAGGCACCCGCATCTATGTGCTCGACGCGCATCTGCAACCAACGCCCACCAATGTGGCGGGTGAAATCTTCATCGGCGGCAACCAGGTGGCACGCGGCTATTGGCGGGCGCCCGCGCTCACCGCCGAGCGATTCGTGCCCGACCCGTTCGCGAAGCGACCCGGCGCGCGCATGTTCCGCACCGGGGACTTCGCTCACTTCCGCGCAGACGGCCACTTGATGTTCCAAGGCCGCCGCGACGACCAAATCAAAATCCGCGGTTATCGCGTGACCCGCGGCGAGATCGAAGACGGTCTGCGCCGCCTGCCCGAGGTGCGCGATGCCCGCGTTCTCCTCGACAGCGATTCGCGGGGCAAACGCTTGGCGGCCTATCTCGAAACGGATCATCCTTTCGAGATCGACGAACTTCGCCGGCACCTGCACGCCAAGCTTCCCGAATACATGATCCCCAACAGCGTCCACACGATAACGCGATTCCCGCTCACGACCCACGGCAAGGTCGATGTGGCCAAACTGGCCGAACTCCGAGAAGCCCCGCGCCAACCCGTCGCCCACCCGCCCGGCTCCCAGGAAGAGCGAATACTCGCCGAAGTGTGGTGCCGGGTGTTGGATCGCGAACAGGTGGGCATTCACCAGAACTTCTTCGACTTGGGCGGCCACTCGCTCCTGCTGCTGCACATGCAGGCCGAACTGACCGATCGATTCGCATTCAAGCCTGCATTGATGGACTTCTTCCGCTACCCCACCATCAGCACCTACGCCAGGCACCTGGCCCAGCGAACCCTTCCGAAAACGACGACCAACGCCATCGCGGCCAGAGCCCAACGCCAACAACAGGCTCGTGCCCACCAGCACCGACCGGCACTGCCGGCATGGAGGAATGCGACCCCATGATCGACCTACACGACCGCATCGCCGCATTGAGCCCCGATCAGCGGGCGGCCTTGGCGGAGCGATTGGCACAGCGCAACGTGCACGCGGATCAACTGGACCTCCTGTTGAAACAACGCAAAAGCCACTACCCCCTGTCCTTCGCCCAACAACGCATGTGGCTCCTGGAACAATTGCAAGGCCCTTCCCCGACCTACCTGATTCTCACCGCCCTGGATTGGCGCGGTCCGCTCGATCACGAAGCCCTTCACGCCAGCCTGGAAACCCTGGTGGCACGTCACGTCGGCCTGCGCACCCGATTCACCCTCGACGCCGACGGCGCCCCCCGCCAAGAAATTCTCGACGATTTGCATTATCATCTGGAACGGCAGGACTTCAGCCAAGATGCTGCGTCGTGCTCCGCCGTGGATCGCCACATGGCGAACGAAGCCGCTCGGGGATTCGACCTGACCCAGGGGCCGCCTTTCAAAATTCTGCTGTACCGGCTCGGCGACGATAGATGGCGGCTGTTGTTCAAAGTCCATCACATCATTTTCGACGGCTGGTCGGAAGGTATCCTGTTGGCGGAGCTGACGCGATCGTATGCGGCAACGATCGCGGGCCGCCGCCTGACCTTGCCGGATCCGACGATCCAGTACGGCCAATACGCCGAGTGGGAACGCCACCAACGACGCCAGGGACGCTTCGAAAACGCGTTGACCTACTGGCGTGGCCAATTGGCGGATGTGGCGCCCTTGGCACTCCCTCACGACGGCCTGCGCCGCCCGCGCCCCACCCGTCCCGGTCGCACCTACGCCTTCACGCTCGCACCCCATCTGACCCGCGACCTGAACACCTTCGCCCAAACCCAGGGCGCCACCCTGTTCATGGTACTGCTGGCGGGGTTCAAGGCACTGCTGGCCCGCGTCGGCGGTGGCGACGACATCGCGGTGGGCACGCCGATCGCCAACCGACGCCGCGCCGACTGCGAGTCGGTGATCGGCCTGTTCGTCAACACCTTGGTGCTGCGCACACGGCTGGATGAACGAGCGACCTTCCGCGAACTGGTGGCACGCGTGCGGCAAACGACCCTGGCCGGTCTGAACCACGGCGCGGTTCCGTTCGACCACCTGGTGGAGGCCCTTCGGCCCCAACGCGACCCGTCTCGATCGCCGTTTTTCGACGTGTTCTTCGCCCTGCAGAGCATGCCGATCGAGCCGTTTCACCTGGAAGGCGTGCAGCTCACCCCGAGGGAAGTGGAACCCGACACGACGGCCAACGACCTGACCCTGTTGTTGCACCCGATCGGCGAGGGCGTTCGCGTGCGCTGCAAGTACGACGCGGACCTGTTCTCCCAATCACGCATCGACCAGATGATGCACCATTATCGGCACCTGCTGGAACAAGCGGTCCGAAATCCGGAGATCGCACTCTCCTCCCTGCCGCTGCCCGGCGGCGCCGAATCGGTAATCCGCGGCGACACTTGGACGGGGGCCGATGGGCAGTCGCCCCAACCGGTGCATCGGGACTTCGAGGCCCGGGTTCGATCCACCCCCGACCACCCCGCGGTCTGTACCGAGCGCGAAACCTGGAGCTACACCCACCTGAACGCGGAGGCCGACCGCATCGCCGACCGCATTCGCCAGGCCGGGATTCGGCCCGAAGCCCGCGTCGCGGTGTGCATGCCGCGATGTCCCCACCTGGTGGCCTCGGTGCTGGGCATCCTGAAGGCGGGCGCTTGTTACCTTCCCATCGATCCGGAGCAACCGCCCTCACGTCGCACGGCGATCCTGGCGGAGAGCGGTGCCGTACTGGCGTTGGTGGACGACGAAGCGCGAATCTCCCACCCAGGTGCCGCCCACTTTCAAGTGATGGTGGTGCAGGCCGGGCCCGAGCCCGCCCAATCCCAGGCCGCACCGGCGAATTGCGTGCTCCCCATTCACGGTGACCAGTTGGCCTACACCATTTTCACCTCCGGTTCCACCGGTCGACCGCGCGGCGTCATGATCACCCACCAGGCACTGGCCCGTCAGGTGGCCTGGACCCGCCGCACGCTCGGGGTGGGCCCGGACGACCGCATGCTGCAACAGGTTCCCACCAGCTTCGACCCGTCCCTGATCGACCTCTTCGTTCCTCTCACCTCGGGCGCAACGATCGTGTTGGCCCGTGCCGGCGGACAGCGCGACCTACAATACCTGAAAGGGATTTTGGCGTCGCAGCGTATCAGCCTGGTCCAGATCACCCCCTCGGCGATCTCGATACTCCTGGAACTGAACGCCTTCCACCAACAGCCCCGATTGCGGGCCCTGATCGCGGGCGGCGAGCCGCTGCCCCCGTCCGTGGTGAACGGCGTGCAGCGCCAATCACGGGGCCGGATCGCCATGTTCAATTGCTATGGACCTACCGAAGCGACCATCACGGCCACCTTCTGGCGCTGCCCACGCACCGAACCGGTGAGCCGCACCTTCATCGGGGTGCCGGTCGACGGCATGCAGGCCCTGATCCTGGACGCCAGCTTGCAACCCGTGCCCCGCGGCGCCGGCGGCGAACTCTACCTGGCCGGCCCTCAGTTGATGCGCGGCTACCTGAACGCCCCCGCTCGCACCGCCGATCGCCTACGCCCCCATCCCTTTTCCAAGCAGCCAGGCGCGCGCATGTACCGTACCGGCGACCGTGCCCGCCTTTCACCGGACGGGCACCTCAACTTCCTCGGCCGCCTCGATCGCCAGGCCAAGATTCGCGGTTTCCGCATCGAGACCGGCGAGGTCGAACGCGCCATCCAAGACGCGGTGCCGGTCCGTGGTTGTCGCGTGCTGGTTCGCGGTGAGGGCCAAAGCGCCCAATTGACGGCCTTTCTGGCGACCGCGGGCAAGCCGCCGGACATCGCCGAACTCCGTCACCGGCTGGGCGAACGGCTCCCCACGTACATGATCCCCACCAGCTTCGCCTTCCTCGACACCCTCCCCACGCTGCCCAGCGGAAAAGTGGACGAATCGGCATTGCCGAGCACCGCCGGTGTTCCCGAATTCCGCCTTCAGCCTCCCGGCTCCACCCTGGAACGCCAAGTGGCCGCCATCTGGAAGAAACACCTCGGCCTGGAGGAAATCGGGGTCAACGCCAACTTCTTCGACTGCGGCGGCCATTCCCTGCTGCTGGTCCGCATCCAAAAGGAACTCCAGGATCTGCACGGCCGCGAGATCCCGCTCATCCACCTGTTCGAACGGCCCACCATCCAGGCCCTCTGCCAATACTTGGAACGAAAGCCCGAGACCCCGACCGCACCACCCTCCCTGGATCGTCGCGTCGCCCACCAGCGCGGGCGCCGCGCACAACGCCAGGCCCGCGCCCGCATCCCGGCTCGTTGAGTTTCGGGTCCAACCGCGATCGATCACCACGCCCACCCGTCGCCCCAACGCCATGCAAGGAAGAACCGCACTCATGACTGACACCGCCCCTCACCACCACGCGATCGCCATCGTCGGCATGGCCGGCGAATTTCCCGCCAGTCCCGATCTCACGACCTATTGGGAGAACCTCACCCAAGGCAGGCATTGCCTGACGACCCTCGACGACGAGGCCCTGCGCCGAGACGGAATCGACAGCGCCGCCATCCAGAACCCCAACTACGTCAAGTGCAAAGGCATGCTGGACCGACCGGAGTGGTTCGACGCCGCCTTTTTCGACATGCCGCCCCGCGAGGCGGCGCTGATGGACCCGCAACACCGCCGTTTCCTGGAAGTCTGCCACCGCACCCTGGAACAGGCCGGATACGATCCCGACCGCTACGACGGGTTGATCGGCGTCTACGCCGGACTATCCTTCAATTCCTACCTTCAGAGCAACCTTCTGCAAAACCCGGAAGCGCTGCAGGCCCAGGACATCATGCAAACCCTGATCGGCAACGACAAGGACTTCGTGGCCACCCACATCGCCTACAAGCTGAACCTGAAAGGACCGGCACTCACGGTACAGACCGCATGTTCCACGTCGCTGAGCGCGGTTCATATCGCCATTCAGAGTTTGCTGGACTATCAGTGTGACATGGCCCTGGCCGGCGGCGTCTCGATCAAGTTCCCCAACCGGTCCGGCTACTTCTACCGCGAGGGCGGCATTCTCAGCCGTGACGGTCACTGCCGGGCCTTCGACGAGGCCGCCACCGGCACGACCATCGGCGACGGCGCCGGGGCGGTCCTGTTGAAACGGCTCGAGGACGCCCTGCGCGACGGCGACACCCTTCACGCGATCATCAAGGGTTCGGCGATGAACAACGACGGCCGCGACAAAATCGGGTTCACGGCGCCCAGCATCGAGGGCCAAACGAACGTGATCGCCATGGCCCAGGCGATCGCCGGCGTGTCACCCGAAACGGTGAGCTACGTGGAAGCCCACGGCACCGGCACCAAGCTGGGAGACCCGATCGAAATGGAGGCGCTGACGCGTGCGTTCCGCATGGGCACCGAGGCTCGCGGGCGCTGTGCGGTCGGTTCGGTCAAAACGAACATCGGCCATTTGGACGCGGCCGCCGGCATCGCCGGCCTGCTGAAAACGGTGCTGATGCTGAAACACCGAACCCTGGTCCCGTCCCTCCACTTCCAGGAGATCAACCCACAAATCCCGCTGGCCGAGAGCCCGTTCGAGATCCAGACGCGGTGCGAAGCATGGTCGGCCGGGAGCACCCCGCGCCGCGCGGGCGTCAGCTCGTTCGGCATCGGCGGCACCAACGTCCACCTGGTTCTGGAAGAAGCGCCCGAACCCAAACCCGTCCAAGAGGCAAACGGTCCCTGGCTCCTGCCCCTTTCGGCCAAGACAGCGAGCGCCCTGGCATCATCGGCCACCGCCTTGGCCAACCACCTGCGCGCCCTGCCGCACCTGAACCTCGGCGATGTCGCCCACACGTTGCGCGTCGGCCGCCAGCCGTTGGCTCATCGTGCCGTGGCGGTCGCCGCTGACCGCGACCACCTGCTCGCCCGCTTGGACCGCATCGGTTCGGGATCATCGGCAGCGCTCCGAACCTCCGAGAGCGCGCCGGCGCCGATCTTCCTTTTCCCCGGCCAAGGCACCCAGTTCGCGAATATGGCGCGCGGCCTCTATCGCGACCGGCCCCTGTTCCGCGACATCCTCGACCACTGCGCGACGCGCATGCGCGACGAGCTCGGTCGCGATCTCCGCGACCTTTGGTTCTCGGACGAATCCAACCCCGCCATCAACCAAACCCTGTACGCCCAGCCGCTCCTGTTCACCACCTGCTACGCGGCGGCCCGCCTGCTGATGGATGAAGGCCTGACCCCGGCGGCGATGCTGGGTCACAGCATCGGCGAATACGTGGCCGCCTGCCTGGCCGACGTCTTCTCCCTCGAGGACGGGATCCGTCTCGTCTGCCGGCGTGCGCGGCTGATGCAGGACGCACCGACCGGGGCCATGCTCGCACTTCAGTTGCCGGAATCACAGGTGCAGGACCTGCTTGGTGACGGCCTCGACTTGGCCGCCGTCAACGGGCCCGAGTCGTGCGTGGTATCGGGTCCGGCACCCGAAATCACCGATCTGGCCGGGCGCCTCGAACGCGAAGGTCTCGCCTTCCGCCGACTGCACACCTCCCACGCCTTCCACGGCCGCTCGATGGCTCCGGCCGCCGAACAGTTGGCCTCCTTTCTCGAAGACTTCCCCCTGCAGGCTCCCCGGATTCCCCTGATCGCGAACCCGACGGGCACCTGGCTCACGGCCGAGGAGGCCGTGTCGCCCCGCTACTGGGCCCACCAACTGCGGTCCACCGTTCGCTTCGCCGAGGGCATCGCCACGGTGTCCGACTTGGACGACGGAGTCTTCGTGGAAGTCGGGCCCGGGCGCACCCTGACCGAACTGGTCCGCACGCAGAGCGACCGCCCCAGCCTGCGAACCATGGCCCACGCCAAAGGACGGCAAGACGACGCCCTCCTCTGGCAGCGGGCCTGGGGCGAACTCTGGTTACACGGAGCCACCCTGCCGCCGTCGCCATCGGCCAAGCGCATCCCGCTGCCCACCTATCCGTTCGAACGCAAGCAGTTTTACGTCGCGCCCAATCCGGGAGCCAAGTCGGGGATCGAAAGTCCCGGCGAGCTTGCCGCGGACGCACCCAGTTGCCTGATTCCGCGGTTCGAGGAAGTCGTGCCCACGGCACCGGCACCCATCGACGGCACGCAAACCTGGTTGATCTTCGAGGAGCGGGAGTCCGATAGTCCCAATGCGTTTCAACTCCTGCTGGAGCAGCGTGGTGCCCGGACGATCACGATTCACCCCGGACCTACCTTCGAAAGCCATGAGACCGGTTTCCGGCTGGATCCGCGCCAGGAAGACCACTTCGCCCTGCTGTTTCAACACATGACGCGGCGGGGATGGCAACCCCAGCGCGTCCTGTTCGATTGGACCCCCCACATCGGCTCGAATGCCGGCGGCGCGGGCCGGCTGACCGGCGAAAATGTCATGCGTGCGCTGATCAATGTGGGCCGAGCCTTGGCATCGGAACCAAGAACGGAACCGATCCGCATGGCGGTCATCACCCGCGGCGGCACCGCCTTCGGCGACGAACCGGTGATTCCCCAGCGCGCGTTGGTGCAGGGTACGGCGCTGGTCCTGCCGCAGGAAATCGATCGCGTACACACCACCACATTCGATATCGGCACCCATACCGAATTGGACGCCACCACGGCGGCACTGGTGCTGGACGTCGTGGAAGATGAAGGCCACGGCGGCATCCTGGCGGCACGCCATGGCCGGCTGTGGCAGACGGGCTACCACGAGGTGGCACATCCATCGGAACAAGGGGCTGCCGACGCGTTCGAGAAGCGGGGCACCTACCTGATCACCGGGGGATTGGGCCACATGGGCTTGGTTCTGGCCGAATACCTGGCCGAAACGTACGACGCCAATCTGGTGCTGATGACCCGGCGGGAGATCGATGCCCAGGGCCGCCCGGTCGGAGATGTCGACCCCGCTCTGGACCGCCGCATCGAGCGCATCCGATCCACCACGCCGGGTCGGGTCCTCCTGCTTCAGGCGGACCTGACCAACGCCCACCAGACAGCCGCGGCCCTCGCCACCGTGGAATGCACCTTCGGGCATGTGAATGGGGTGTTCCACGCCGCCGGTTTCACCGGGCCGGCTTCGTTCTGTGCCATCCGCGACATGCACGACGCCCACATCGACGCCCATCTCGGCCCCAAGACCACCGGTACCGCGTTGCTCGCCGCCTGGATCCGCCGTGCCCGCCCCCGATTCTGCGCGGTCATGTCATCCCTGGCAGCGCATTTGGGCGGCCAAGGCTTTGCCGCCTACGCCGCGGCCAACCGGTATCTCGAGGCCATGGTTCAGCGCGAGAACCAGTGGCACGCCGCCAACCCGGCGCCCACCACGGAGACAGCCGACTCCCGAACCACGCGCTGGCTGAGTTTCGCTTGGGATCGCTGGCGTTACGACGAGAGCCCATCGAGCGGGATGCAGGGCGCAGCCGCCGCCATCCGTCCGGAAACGGGCCTGGCAATCCTGACGGACTTGGCGCGACTCCCGCCGGGGATCGACCGCCTGGTCGTGGCCTGCGGCGACTTCGAGAAACGGCTCGAACGCTGGGTGACCGACCGGGACGAGGACCTGCTCGAGGCGCCCGCACCACCATCGACGCGCCACCCCCGCCCGGACCTGGACCAACCGTTCGTGCCGGCGCAGACCGAACGTCAGCGAGCCATCGCGGCAGTCTGGGCCGAACTGCTGGGCATCGAAGAAGTGGGCATCGACGATTCGTTCCTGGAGTTGGGCGGTCACTCGCTGCTGGCCATGCAAATGATCAACCGGCTGCGCGAAAAACACCACATCGAGTTCACGGTGCAAGACCTGTTGGAAGCCCAGACCGTGCGCCTGCTCGCGGAGAAACGCCGCGACATGGAGATCGCCCCCGACGATTTGGACACCATCCACCGCCTGCTCGCGGAAATCGAGGGCATGGACCCGATGGCGCCGACCGACGCACAAACGCTGCCCGCATTGGAGGTGCCCTCATGAGCGAGCTGTTGACCGAACGCATCGGTGCACTCTCACCCGAACAACGGCGCCAATTCGAATCCCTGCTCGCGCAACGCGACATCCAACTGGGGCGCCTGGGGATCTTTCCGGTGGACCGCGACAGGGGCCGCTTCCGGCTCTCGTTCGCGCAACGCCGCCTCTGGTTCATTCACCAGCTCGAACCCGAAAGCACCGCGTACAACCTACCCTCGGCGGTCCGCATCGAGGGCGACCTGGAACCGGATCGGTTGGCAAAGGTTCTGGGCGAGATCATCCGGCGCCACGAATCGCTGCGCACCCTGTTCGACCAAGACGACGACGGCGAACCCTACCAATACCTTCTCGACCATCTGGAGGTGCCCCTGGTCCAGGAAGATTGCCGCGACGCACCGGATCCGGAAACCGCGGCCCGCCAATTCGTCGAACGCACCCTGAATCGGCCCTTCGACCTGACCACCGGCCCCCTGATTCGCGCGGTGCTGGCCCGCCTCGGCAGTCGCGAATGGATCATGGCGGTCGCCATGCACCATATCGTCTCCGACGGTTGGTCGCTGGGCATCTTCTTGAACGAGTGGATGGCCGGCTATACCGGATCGATCCCAGAGGAAGCGCCCGCGTCGCGAACCGGCATCGGCTACGTGGATTTCGCCGAATGGCAGCGCCATCGGCACGACAGCGACCGCATGTCGGATTCGGAAGACTTTTGGCGCGCCGCGCTGATGGGCGGCCGGCCACCGAAACTCCCCTGGTCCCGAACGCGATCGGCATCGAACGAGGCCCGGGGCCTCACGGTCGCCACCCAGATCCCGGCCGTGTGTCGCGATCGGCTCAAAACCCTGGCCCTGGAGACGGGCACCACCTTGTTCGAAGTGCTGACGACGGCCTTCACCGTGCTGATGCACCGGTTAACCCACGAGACCGACATCTGCATCGGCACGCCTCTCGCCGGTCGCACCCGTCAGGAAGTGGAACCGCTCATCGGCCTCTTCGTCAACACCCTTCTCCTGCGAACCCGAATCGATGGCCTGCCCACCTTCGCGGAGGTGCTGGCTTCGGTGAGCCGCAACCATCGTGCGGCACAGCAACACGCCGAGCTCCCCTTCGAACGGGTGGTCGAGACGCTTCTCGAGGGTCAAGCCCGCCACGACACGCCGCTGAACCGCATCAATTTCGCCTTTCTGGCCACGCATTTCGAGTCTCGGGAACGCGACGGCCTGCGCATCACGCCCTATCCGGTGGAGCCTCCCGAGGTGGCGGGAGACCTGACGATTTATGTCAACGAAGTGGCCGACGGGCTGGCGATCCGGTTTCAGTACCGCGAGGCCGCCTTCGAACCAGGCGCTTTGGAACGTTTGGGCCAGGCCTACCGGTGTCTCCTCGAAGCCGTACCGAACCAGGCCGATCGCCCGATCCACCGACTCCCGACGATGGATTCGGACCAATCGGCCGCGATCCTCGCCGCCGGCGAGGCAGATCGCCCGCCGCTGGACCTGGGCCCCGACCCGCGTCTTCACGACATGGTCGCCGAGCAAGCCCGCCGCACACCGGACCGAACCGCCCTGCGCTATCAGGGCGAGCGGCTGAGTTACCGGGAAATGGCTCACCAGGCCGACAACCTGGCCCGGGTCTTGGCGGGGCACGGCGTCGGAACCGGCTGCCGCGTGGCCGTCCACCTCGAACGAAGCCCGGCCTTGCCGATCGCCATCCTGGCCGTGATCAAAACCGGCGCCGCCTTTCTGCCGATGGACCCCGGCTACCCGGCCGCCCGCCGCGCCTTCATGTTGCAGGATTCCGGTGCCCCCCTGTTGTTGGTCCATCGCGATGTGGACCTGGACTTCGCGGTCGCCCCGCAGGTGACCGTTCTCGCCGTGGCACCCCTGCTCGAAAACGATTCGGCTTCGGTGGAACCCGCACCGTCCGGCGCCCTCGACCGACCCCATCCCGACCATCCCGCCTACTTGATCTACACCTCGGGTTCCACCGGGAATCCCAAGGGCACGCTCGTCAGCCATCGCAATGTGACCCGACTCGTCGCGGAGCTGAATCGAGCCCTGGACATCGACCGCGAGGACACCTTTCTGCTGAAAACCACTTGCAGCTTCGATCCCTCGATTTGGGAAATGTTCGGTCCGCTGACCGTGGGGGCCAGCCTGGCGATTCTGCCGGAGGGAACGCAGGCCGACACTTTTTCCATCGCCGAGTCGGTGCGTCGCTATGGCGTGACCGTGCTGCAGGTAGTCCCTTCCATTCTGGCGCTGATGGTGGAAACCGGTGACCTGAGACGTTGCGAAGGCCTGCGCCTGTTGTGCAGCGGCGGCGAATCCCTGAGCGCCCAGCTCGCCAATCGGTGCCGCGCGCAGTCGCCGGCCCGGCTGGTGAACCTCTACGGCCCCACCGAAGCGACCATCTGGATCACCACCTGGGCCTGCCCCCCAGACGGCGATTGCGAGCGGGTGGCCATCGGTCGCGCTTTGCCTGGCAATCGCACCTACGTGTTGGACACCCACCTGAACCCGGTCCCCGCCGGAATTGGCGGCGAGCTGTACCTGGCCGGAGACCAAATCGCCCAGGGCTACGCCAACCGCCCGTCCGACACGGCGACCCAGTTTCGACCCGACCCCTTCAGCGGCGTACCGGGCGCGCGCATGTACGCCACCGGGGATGCCGCCACCATGACGTCGATCGGTGCGCTTCATTTCCATGGTCGCCTGGACCGCCAACTGAAACTACAGGGCGTTCGGATCGAACCGGGCGAGATCGAGAATGCACTGGCGCGCCACGACGCGGTCAGCCACTGCATCGTGGTCGTCCGCACCCGCACGAACAGCCAATCCTCGTTGGCGGCCTACTATCAAGGTCGCGAAACCGCACGCGACGACCTGATCGCCCATCTCGAAGCACTGCTGCCCGCTGCCATGATTCCCACGTCCTTCGTCTACATGGACGCATTCCCGCGCCTGGGCAACGGCAAAGTGGACCGACGCGCGCTTCCCGATCCCCGCCCGCAGACCGCCGACCCGAACCGCCCGCTCCGTGCACCGCGCACGGACGCCGAGCGGGTGACCGCCGCAATTTGGGCGGAGGCGCTGGGTCGCGAGGAGATCGGCATCCACCAGAATTACTTCGAGCTGGGCGGGCACTCGCTGATGGCCATGACCATCGTGGCGCGGATGCGCAAAGCCTTCGATCAACCCCTCCCACTGAAAGCCCTTTTCGATCATCCCACCATCGCCACGCTGACAGCGCATGTCACGAGCAGGGCAAACACAGCGGGCGCTGACGAAGCGGGGATCGACGACACGATTGAACCCGACCTCGAAAATCGTGGGTCGCCCTTCCCGCTCAACGACGTGCAGCAAGCCTATTTCGCCGGCCGTCAGGGCGCTTTCGAACTGGGCAACGTGGCCACCCACATCTACCTTGAACTGGATTGTCGCGATCTCGATACCGACCGATTGAAGCACGCCCTGCAACAGATGCTCGAACGTCACGACATGCTGCGTGCGGTCGTGCTCCCCAGCGGCGAACAACGCATCCTGGAACGGGTTCCCGACCTCCAGCTTCCGATCCTGGATCTATCGACCCTGCCCGGCGCCGAACGCGAAGCGGCCCTGGCGGAGATCCGAGACCAGATGTCCCACGAGGTCATCGACATCGGCGCCTGGCCGACCTTTCACGTCCGCGCCTCCCGGCTCGACGGCCGCCTCGTGCGGCTCCACCTGAGCCTCGACATCCTGTTCCTGGACGCGTGGAGCATTCGCCTCTTGGGCGGAGAACTCTACCGGCTCTACCGCAATCCCGAATCCGAGCCGCCACCGTTGACGCTTTCCTTCCGCGACTACGTGCTCGCGGAAGAGCGGTTGAAGCGAACGGAAGCCTACGAAGCGGCGCTTCGCCATTGGCAACGGCGGGTGCGGACCCTGCCCGCGGCACCCGAACTGCCCTTGGCCAAAAGCGCCGCCACGGTGGATCGACCCCATTTCGAACGGCGCCACACGGAGCTGAGCGCGGGTCAATGGCGGCACCTCCGTCAGTTGGCCGCGGACGAGGGCGTCACGCCTTCGGTGCTGCTGTTGACCGTGTACGCCGAGACCCTGGCGCGTTGGAGTGCCTCGCCCCACTTCACCCTGAACCTGACCGTGTTCAACCGCCGCCCGCTCCACCCCGAGGTCAACGACCTGGTGGGCGACTTCACCTCGCTGACCCTGGTGGAGGTGGACCTGGGCGACCCGTCCCCGATCGGCGAGCGCATGCGCCGCGTTCAGCGAACGCTCTGGGACGAAATGGAATACGGCGTGGTGAACGGTGTCCAGGTTTTGCGGGAACTGGCCCGCGCCCGCGGCAATTACGGCGCCGCCCAAATGCCGGTCGTCTTCACCAGCACGCTGACCGGGCAATCCTCGGCCGACGCCGAACTCGCCGAAGATTTCCAAGTCGGATACACGATCTCACAGACGCCCCAGGTGCGGCTGGACTGTCAGGTGGCCGAAGTCGACGGCAAGCTGGGACTGGTCTGGGACGCGGTCGAAGAACTGTTTCCGCAAGACCTGCTGGACGACATGTTCCACGCCATGGCCCAGCGGCTCGCGGTGCTGGCGGAACACGTCCCCGCCGTCCTGGGCGCCAGAGACGCGCTCCCCTTGCCGGACCACCAGCGACGGTTGATCGCCGCGGCCAACGCCACGGAGACCCCGATCCCCGAGACGCTGCTCCACCTGGACTTCGAGGCTCAATGTCGAACATCGCCAGAGGCACCGGCGATCATCTTCGAGGACGAAACCTGGACCTACGATCGTTTGAACCGCCTGGCCAACCAGTTGGCGGAAGTCCTGGGCGAACGCCGGTCGGATGAGCTGGTGGCGGTGCTGCTCCCGAAAGGCCCCGTGCAAATCGCGGCGGTCCTCGCGGTGCTCAAAGCGGGTGCCGCCTATCTCCCGATCGACCCCACCCTTCCCGAGAACCGCATCGCCCATTTGCTCGAGGTCGGCCTGGTGCGACGGGTGCTGTGCCAAGCAGGGATCCAGCTTCCTGACGGCAGTGAAGCGCAAGCGGTCTTCGTCGACCGGTTCGATCCCCTGTCGGACGGCGCGGAAAATCCCAAATCGCGCGTTCGGCCCACCGATCTGGCCTACGTCATTTTCACCTCGGGCACGACCGGCTTCCCCAAGGGCGTGGTCATCGAGCACCGCGCCGCCAACAACACCCTACGCGACATCAACCAGCGCTTCCAGGTCGGTCCCGAGGATCGCGTCCTGGGGCTTTCTTCGCTGAGTTTCGACCTGTCGGTTTGGGACATCTTCGGCATCCTCTCGGCGGGCGGCTGCCTGGTGCTGCCCGCGCCGGAGCGCTCGCGGGACCCCGGCCATTGGCTGGAACTGATCGAACGCCATCGCATCACGCTCTGGAACTCGGTGCCCGCCCTGATGGACATGCTGGTGGAGTTCGCCGAGGCGATCGGCCAGGAGCCGCGCGACCTCCGCGCGGTCTTGATGAGCGGCGATTGGATTCCGGTGAACCTACCCGACCGGATTCGCTCACTGAACCCGCACACGCGCATCGTCAGCTTGGGCGGCGCGACGGAGGCTTCGATTTGGTCGATCTTCTACCCCATCGAGCGGGTGGACCCCACCTGGAAAAGCGTGCCCTACGGCAAGGCCCTCGCCAACCAGAGCTTTCACGTGCTGGACGCGCGGCTCGACCCCTGCCCGGTGTGGTGCCCGGGACGGTTGTACATCGGCGGAATCGGCGTGGCCCGCGGCTACTGGCGCGATCCGGAAAAGACGGCCGCTTCCTTCATCGTTCACCCCACCACCGGCGAACGGCTTTACCACACCGGCGACTGGGGCCGACTGCTGCCCGACGGTAACATCGAATTCCTGGGCCGGCGCGATTTGCAGGTCAAGCTGCGCGGGTTCCGCATCGAGTTGGGCGAGATCGAATCGACCTTGGCCCGCCATCCCGCCGTCGAATCGGCTACCGCGCTGATCGTGGGCGATGGGGACGGCCGCCAACTGGTCGCCTGCATCGTGCCCCAGGACAAAGGCCGCGCCACCACACCCGCCAAGGAGCTGGAGACCGGCGAGGACGGCGTGATCCTGGATGCCGAGGCCCGCGCCCGATTCAAAAGGGGCCGACCCGGACTGCGCCGGTTCCCCGCCGATCGGCCGCGCACGGCACTGGCCAGACCGGAGCTGACCGAAGCCTTCACGCAACCGTTCCTTCGACGCCGGTCACAGCGACGGTTCTCGGAGGAACCGGTGACGCGGGCACGGCTCGCGGGTCTGCTGACCTGCCTGCTGGGCCTTCAAAACGGCGATACGGTCAAGTACCGCTACGGCTCGGCGGGCGGGCTGTACCCGGTGCAAACCTACCTTCACCTGCGGCCCGGACGCATCGAGGGGCTCGCCCCGGGAACCTATTACCACGATCCCGCAACCCATGAGCTGGTGTTGCTGACGGCCGATGTGGACATCCCCGAAACGGTCCACACTCCGTGGATCAACCAGCCCATGTACCGCTCGGCGGCCTTCTCGATCTTCCTGGTGAGCGACCGCAGCGCGATCGCGCCGCTCTACGGCGGGGACGCCGAACGGTTCGCCCTTCTGGAGGCAGGGCTCGCCACCCAACTGCTGGAGACCGAAGCACCCAACCATGACCTGGGCCTGTGCCAAATCGGCGCGCTGTCCTTCGACGCAATCCGCCCCCTGCTGCTGCTCGGCCCCGATCACGATTGGGTTCACTGCTTGATCGGCGGCGTGGCGGCGCCCGTTCCGGCGAAGGCACCATTCACCTTCGCACCGTCCGTCCCCGCCGGCGACAGGGAACACACCGGACCCCTGGACGCGCAGTTGACCGATTACCTGAAAACCCAATTGCCGGACTACATGGTGCCCAATCGCATCGAGTTGATGGCCGACCGGCCGCTCTCCCCCAACGGCAAGGTCGACCGCAAGGCGATCGTCGCGGCGCTGCGTCACACCGGGCCGAAGCGAGACAGCGCACGGCCGCGCTCCGGCGAAGCGGGCCCGGTGCAAACCATCCTGGCGGTGATGCAGGAGATTCTGGAACTGGACGAGGTCGACCGCGACCGGAACTTCTTCGAAATGGGCGCCAATTCGATCCAGATGATTCGCGTCCATCGGCGATTGAGCGACCTCCTGGCCCGCAAGATCCCCCTCGCCAAACTCTACGAGCATCCCAACGTGAACCTGCTGGCGGCCTACCTGGCCGAATTCGATGCCGCCAGGCCCGAACCCGGATACCTACCCGAAACCCGAGCCGCGTCACGCTCCGAGCAGGAGCCGGATTACGGCAAACGCCGAAGACGGATTCGCCAGCGCCGCCGCGACCAAGCTGGCTCCCCCTCCCGCTAACCGCCCTCCTCCGAACCGCCCGGCACCTGCCGACCAGATAGCCCGAACCACGCGCATGACCGCCGGTTCTCCACCGGAACGGGATCGGTTCGCCCAAATTCCACACCCACCCATTCTTCCTGCTTGGAGCATCGTTCATGAACCAACCCGTCGAACACGACACCGACAACCACATCGCCGTCATCGCGATGGAGGGACGCTTCCCCGGCGCCCCCGATCTGGCCGCCTTTTGGGACAACCTTCGCCGGGGGGTGGTGTCCCTCCGTTATCGAGACCCTTCCTCCGAAAACGCCGACGGCCCGTCGCCGGACGCGCCGGGAAGCGACCCCTCCCACCCGACACCCACCGGCGACTTCGTGCCCGTCATCGCCCCGCTGGCGGACAAGTATCGCTTCGATGCCGACCTCTTCGGCATCCCCCACCACGAAGCACTGCTCATGGATCCCCAGCTCCGCACGATGCTGGAACTGGCCTGGGCGGTGTTCGAACAGGCGGGTTACGCGCCCGGCAAGGTTCCCGGTCGGGTGGGCGTGTTCACGGCGTCCAGCTTCAGCCAATATTTCACGGGCTCGCTGGCGGCCCATCTGGCGGGCAGGAGCGGCAGCGACTGGCTCCAGGCGCTGCTCGGCAACGACAAAGATTATTTCCCGTCCCAAATCGCCTACCGCCTGGACCTGTGTGGCCCGACCCTGGCGGTCCAAACGGCCTGCTCCAGCGGGCTCAGCACGGTCCATTCCGCCATCCAGAGCCTGCTCAGCGGTGAATGCGACATGGCCCTGGCCGGCGCTGTCTGCCTGAGTGAGCAAGCCGACCGCGGGTACGGCTACCAGGAAGGCGGCATCAACGCCGCCGACGGGGTGGTGCGGCCCTTCGACGCCGATGCCGACGGCACGGTTCCCAGTCAAGGGGCCGGCCTGATGCTGCTGAAGCCCTTGGCCCAGGCCCGCCGCGACGGTGATCGGGTTCGCGGCGTGATCGTCGGTTCGGCGGTCTCCAACGACGGCGCCGGCAAGGCGGCCTTTTACGTGCCGGGCGGACGCGGGCAGAAGCAGGCCTTTCGCGAAGCGCTGGAATTCGCCGACCTGCCCGCCGCGGACCTGGCCTTCATCGAAGCGATGGGCAGCGGCACCCCGGCCGGCGACGCGATCGAAGCCCAGGCGCTCACCGACGTCATACGCACGGAAACGTCGCGAACCGGATTCTGCGCGCTGGGTTCGGTGAAAGCGAACATCGGCCACCTGGAGACTGCCTCGGGTGTCGCCGGCCTGTTCAAGGCCATCCTGGCGCTGGAGCATCGATTCCTGCCAGGCAACCCCAACTTCCGCAGCCCAAACCCGGAGCTGGACCTGGCCGAAGGTCCCTTTTTCGTCAACCACGATCCGCTGCCGCTCGAGGCCGGCACCCGCCCGCTATATGCCGGCGTCAACGCCTACGGCATCGGCGGCAGCAACGCCCACCTGCTGCTCGAAGCGCCGCCGTCCCCACCCACCGCCGAATCCCACGAAGCGCCGCGATTGTTGGTGCTCTCCGCCGCCACCGAAACGGCGTTGGCAGCGCGCGTCACCCAACTGGCGGATCACCTGAACGACCGCGGCGAGACCGGCCTGGAAATGGCTCCCGACGATCTGGCCTTCACCTGCCAGGAGGGACGCAAGCCCCTGCCATTCCGCATGTTCACCGTTTTCGAGAGCCTCGGCGGGTTGGCCGCGATCCTGGCCGATCGAGACCATCCCGACCACGCTGTGGATCACGCCGCCGGAAGAGCCGAGGTTCGCTTTCGGTTCGGCGCCCCGTTGGTCCCGTCCATCAGGGGCGGTCGCGAACTGTACCGCCGGCTGCCGGGGTTCCGCGAGATCGTGAACCACCACCTGGCCCTGCTGAGCCGCGACTTCGATGGAGACCCGAGGACCGCGTCGGGCGGTCGTCTCGATCCCAAAACCCTGTTCGGCGACGGTGACGAGGCATCCTCGCTTGCGAATTTGCTCCTGGGACATCCCGAAGTCGCGCAACCGTTGTGTTTCATTCTCGATTGGGCGTTGGCCCAGACCCTGATTCGCTTGGGCATCGTCCCCAACGAAGCGGTGGGCCAGATTCATGGAAGTGTGACGGCGGCCTGCGTCGCCGGTGTGCTTTCCAGCGAGCATGCCCTGCGGTTTCTGCACCTACACGGCCGGGCCCAAACCGCCGGAGGAAGCGCAAACGAGGCTGGAAACCACCATTGGCAGGCGTTTCTGCGCTCGATCCCCTGGCGGGCCCCAGAGTTCGGGCTGACGATCGGAAACGTTCAGGTGACGGCAGACCGTGCCCGTGATCCGGAGTTCTGGATCGCCACCATGGATCGCACGCACCCAACTCGGGATGTTGCCGCCGAGGCCGGTGCAGCCCCAACCGACTTGGACCTCGATTTCTACGCGGGCGCCGTCCATGCGAGAACCGACGACGACCATTCCGAAAAAAACCACGCCTCGTCCCCGCCGGACCGGACTCGACCATCGGATGGTGCCGCGTTCAAAGCCTTTCTCGAATGCCTGGGCCGGTGTTTCCTGCTGGGTTTGCCCATCGCCTGGGCCGAACTTCACCGGGGCCAGGTGCGCCGCCGCGTTCCCCTGCCCAGCTATCCATTCGAGGGCAAGATCCTCTCGGTTCCGCGAACGGCTCAGGCTGAATCCGTTCCAAAGAAGGCCGCCCAGGTTTCCGAACGGCTGCCCTTTCACGACTGGTTCAGCACGCCCGAATGGGTCCAGGCCCCACTCGCCAAGACACCTCGGGAAGTCACGCCCGCCGAGCCGGTGCTGGTCGCTTTTGGCGAGGAGAAACACGCCCACCTCCTGTGTGACGCACTGGCCTTGCGCGGGGCTACGGTCGTGCGCCTGGTGGCGGGCGCCGGTTTCGAGTCGCCCGGCGACGGGCGGACCGCCTTCCGCGTCGACCCGGACGACGAGGACTCCTGGCGCGCACTCTTCGACGACCTGTCCGCCCGCGATCTTCGCGTCAGCCGGATCTTCTTCCTGGATCCGCCCGGTTCGGAGGGCCCACGCCCAACCTTGGATTGGGCGACGCGGCAAACCAAACGCCTGGTGAATCTGGCCCGCGTCTTTTCGGCGCATCCCTGCCACCTGAATGTGGTGAGTCACGGCTTGGTGGACGTCGCCGGCGAGTCCCAACGCCACCCGGACCAGTCGTTGACGTTGGGGCCTATCCTGGTGGCGCCGTTGGAGTTCCCCCATCTCACCTGCCGCGCCATCGACCTGCCCAGCGGCGGCCCGGGCGAGTCATCTTGGCTCGATCACCTGTCCCAAGTGGCCGACGAGTCCACCGATTCGGACGATGCACTGGTGTGCTACCGCAAGGGCCGGCGCCTGCGACGCATCTACCGCGCAATTCCGGCCCTGTCCGAGCCGGCCCCGGCAGCGCCCACCGAGGGCCGCACCTACCTGGTGACCGGCGGCCTGGGCGGGATCGGTCTCCTGATGGCCGAAGCGCTCGCGGCCCGGCCCGTCAACCTGGTGTTGACCGGACGCACGGCGTTCCCGGAGCCCGACACCTGGACATCCCTTCGTGCCGATCCCGAAACGCCCGAACCGCTCCGGGCCAGGCTGGTGCGGCTGTGCGCCCTGCGCGAGCGCGGTAGCCGGGTGGCTGTCTTTCGTGCGGACAGCGGCGACCTGGAGGCCATGACCCGAGTCGTGATGGAAGCCGAAACTCGCTTCGGTGAGATCCACGGCGTGATTCACGCCGCCGGTGTGATGGCCGCGCGCATGTTGGCGTTCCGCGATGGCTTTCACTCGGCCGTCTATGCCGCCAAGGTCCAGGGCACGCGAATCCTTGGCCGCCTCTTCGCCGACCGCCGCCTGGACTTCCTGATGCTCTTCTCCTCGGTGACGGCCCTGCACGGCTACTACGGTTTGAGCGACTACGTCTCGGCCAACGCCTTTCAGGATGCCTACGCCGCCGAACTGACTTCGCGAACGAGCTTCCCGGTGATGACGGTGAACTGGGACGCCTGGCACGGCGTGGGCATGACCGACCGATCCGAACCCGGTGCGACGAATCCGAACCCCACGCTGGCCCAGGATCGGGGCGCGGTCGCCATTCGCCCGCAAGAAGGCCAGGCCGCATTGGCGCGCCTGATCGCCCTGCACGGGTACACCCAGGTCTGCGTCGCCACCACCGACCTCAATCGAACCAGGGCCCTGCCACCGCTCCAAGTGGATACCTTGCAGCGTCTGGCCCACCTGACCATGCAGCGCGACACCGTCGCAGAGCGCAAGCTGGATCGTCCCTATCGCGCCCCCGAAACCGAACTCGAGACCCAGGTCGCGGCCATCTGGGCAGAAGTGCTCCAGGTTCACCCCGTCGGCCTCGACGATCCCTTCCTGGAGCTCGGCGGCCACAGCCTGCTGGCGCTGAGCCTGACCGCCCGGCTCGTCGAGGCCTTCGACATCGAACTGCCGATCCGCACCCTCTTCGAGGCGCCGACGCCCGCCCTGCTCTCCGCCGCCATCGAAAACCTGCTCCTGGCGGAAATCGACGCGCTCAGCGACGACCAGGCGCTGTCCCTGCTCGACCACTGATCCCCTCCCCCCGCACGAACACCGGCCCAGCTCCACGCCACGAGAAGGTAGACCATGAAGCAACTGACCAGCCGCGACAAAGAACTCAGCCAAGCCAAAAGGGAACTGCTCCGCCGCAGGTTGCGAGGCAAACTCCACCAAGTCATTCCCCAGCGCCCGGTCGACGTGCGCACCCCACTCTCGTTCGAACAGGAGCGCCTGTGGTTCATCGAGCGCTACGAGGAAGGCACGACCGCCTACAACCTGGCCTCCGGCTCCCGCATCCGCGGCGTCCTCTTTCCCGATGCACTGGCTCGGGCGCTGACGGGCGTCGTCGCGCGGCACGAAATCCTGCGCACGGTGTTTCCGGCCGAAGACGGGGTCCCCTTCCAGGTGGTGGTCGACCCCGAACCCCTGATCCCGTTGTTCTACGACCTGACCGAGGAGCCCGAAACGCGTCGTGAGGCGCGCTTGGCGGAGATGGTCCGCCTGGAGGTCAACGAGCCCTTCGACTTGGCGAACGGTCCCGCGTTTCGGGTCGCCCTCTTCAAAATGGCGGACCGCGACCACGTGTTGCTGCTGCTGGCGCATCACATCGTGGTCGACGCCTGGTCGTTTTCGCTGCTGCACCGGGAAACGATCACCCGCTACGTGGCCGAGCTGGAAGGTCGTGCCCTCAACCCGGCCCCACTACCTCTCCAGTACGGCGATTACGCCCACTGGCAACGCGATCCGGCACGCGACCGAGCGCGAGCCGGCCTGGTGACCTATTGGAAGGAACGCCTGGCGGGGCGCCCGGAACGGCTGAACCTGCCTGCCGATTACCCACGCGACGGCGCCGCCGGCACCAGTGCCTCGCATCCCATTCGATGGTCTCCCGAACTGTCCCGCGCGATCGGCGACCTGGCCCAACGCGAGGGCGCCACGCCGTTCATGGTCCTGTGGAGCCTGTATTCGTGGCTGCTCCACCGCTTCAGCGGCGATCGCGACCTGTTGGTCGGCACGCCGGTAGCCAACCGCAACCGGCCGGAACTGGAACCGTTGATCGGCTACTTCGTCAACACCTTGGTGCTGCGCAGCCATCTCGAGGATCGGCAGGACTTCCTGGGCCATCTACACAGGATCAAGACCCAGACCTTGAGCGATTTCCAACATCGCGACCTGCCTTTCGACCTGCTGGTCCGCGAACTGAACCCCAGCCGCACCGGGCGACGGTCACCGCTCTTCCGCGCCATGTTCGTTCTCGAAACCGCCGCCGTAGAGCAGCGCATCGAAGACAGGGAATTCGCGGTTCGGCCCTATCCGGTCGAAGCCGATACGGTGCAGTTCGACCTGAGCCTGGCCCTTTGGGAAGGCAGCGACGGCTTCCACGGCCAGTTGCAGTACGACGCGACCCTGTTCTCTTCGGAAACGGTGGCCGGACTGGTGGCGATGCTCGAACGGTTGGCGCAGTTGGTAGTGCGCGATCCCCGGCACCGTCTCGACGGCCCGCTGGTGGCGGATGCCTCGGCTCGCGAGGCCATTCTGGCGATCGGTCGCGGGGCCCGCCGTCAAATCGACGGTCACGAGGCCCTTCACGCGCTGTTCGAACGCCAGGCCCGGCGCACACCGCACCAGGTGGCCGTCGTGTTCGAAGACGAGAAGTGGACCTACGAGGCGGTCAACCTGCTGGCGAACCGGGTGGCTCACGGCCTCATGGCGCGCGGTGTCGGGCCCGATCGCCTGGTGGGCGTCCACCTGGACCGCTGCGCCATGTTGCCGGTGGTCCTGCTCGGCATCCTGAAGGCGGGCGCGGCCTACCTTCCCCTGGATCCTGACTACCCCGCCGCCCGGCTACGCTACATGGTCGGGGACGCGAATCCGATCCTGATCGTCGGCGAAAGCGACTCCATCGATTTCGGGGATGTGCCGCTCGTCGATCCGGCCGAATTGACCACCACGACCGAATGCGGTGATCCGGAGATCGACCACCATCCGGAGCTGTTGGCTTACGTCATCTACACCTCCGGCTCGACCGGCAGACCCAAAGGCGTCATGAACAACCACGGTGCCATCGTCAACCGGCTCGCTTGGATGCAGCACGCCTTCGGCCTGACCCAGTCCGACGTCTGCGTCCAGAAAACGCCGTTCTCGTTCGACGTCTCGGTGTGGGAGTTCTTCTGGCCGCTGCTGACCGGGGCGAGCCTGGTCGTGGCCAAGCCGAAGGGCCACATGGACGCCCGCTACCTCTCCGAGCTGATAGATCGCACCGGCATCACGACCATCCACTTCGTACCCTCCATGCTCGACCGGTTCCTGGCGGCGGGCGACGTCGCCCCGCACTGCACCTCGCTCGAGCGGGTGATCTGCAGCGGCGAGGCCCTGTCGCCGGCTTCGGTTTCGCGTTTCCACGACCTCCTGTCCTGTGCGCTTCACAATCTCTACGGCCCCACCGAGGCGGCGGTGGACGTGACCGCCTACGCCTGTCGCAAGGACGAGCGGCGGGGCAGCGTGCCGATCGGCAGGCCCATCGACAACACCGACCTCTCGATTCTCGACGAGGAGGGCCACCTGGCACCGATCGGTTTTCCGGGCGAGCTCTACATCGGCGGCGTGCAATTGGCGCGCGGTTATCACGGGCGGCCGGCCTTGACCGCCGAGCGATTCGTGCCCAACCCAGCTTCGTCCGAGCCCGGCGCGCGCCTCTACCGCACCGGTGATCGCGCCCGGCTCCTCGGCGACGGCAACGTGGAATACCTGGGCCGCCTGGACGGCCAAATCAAGCTCCGCGGAGTGCGCATCGAACTGGGCGAAATCGAAACGGTGCTCGGCGAAGTGTCGGAGGGTCGTAGCTGTCGGGTGTTGTTGCGCGAGATTCGGCCAGGTGAGCCCAGCCTGGTCGCCTACATTCAGGGGGCGCCGTGCGACACGCGAACCCTGCGCGAACGGCTGGCGGATCGCCTGACACTCGGCATGGTTCCCGGTCACTTCGTCTTCCTGGATGCATGGCCGCTGACCCCCAACGGCAAACTGGACCGGAGCGCCTTGCCCGAGCCGATGGCCCCCACGGGGACGGACGGGCCGGGCTATCAGGCCCCGTGTACCGATCTCGAGCGAAAGCTGGCGGCCATTTGGGCCGAAATTCTCGATCGAGCCCAGGTCGGCATCCATGACGACTTCTTTGCCTCGGGCGGTCACTCGCTCGCCGCGGCCCGCGTCGTCGCCCGCATCGAAAGCGACCTGGGCCTGCGCCCGCCGGTGCGCTCGCTCTTCGACAACCCGACCATCGCCACTCTGGCGCAGGCGCTGGCCGATGCCCACCCGAAGACCCCAATCCGGCAGTCCTTGATGCCCGTCCCGCGCGACGGTCGGCCGCCCCTTTCGCCCGCCCAGCAACGGCTCTGGTTCCTCAATCAGTTGGACCCGGAAAGTACCGCTTACAACATGCCGGTCGCACTGCGCCTGACGGGGCCGCTGAACCCCAATCGCTTGGCCGAAGCCTTCACTTCACTCCGCACCCGCCACGAAATCCTGCGAACGCGGTTTCTCAGCGAACTGGGCGAACCCTACCAGGTCATCGACGACCCCATCCCGGTCGCCCTTTCGACGGAAACCCCGCCCCCCGAAACCCGGGACGACGACCGCGCGGCCTGGATCCGCAACCGGATCGAATCCCTCGCGACCATCCCCTTCGACCTCGCCAAAGATCCATTGTTGCGGGTCACGCTGTTCCCGCTTGGCCCCGACGACCAGGTGCTGTTCGTGAACACCCACCACATCGTCTCGGACGGCTGGTCCCAGGGCATCCTGGTCAAAGAAGTGACCGCCTGGTATCGCGCGCTCGGGGCGGACCGCAGCCCCAACCTGGCGAGGCCGACGCTCCAGTTCGCGGACGTGGCGGTGTGGCAGCGCGATCGACTGAAAAGCGCCGCGATCGCGCACGAGTTGGCGTTCTGGCGTCACAAGCTGGCTGGAGTGCAGCCGGTCGGTTTTCCTCCGGACCACGCGCGCCCCGCGTTGCGCACACCGCGCGGCTCGGCAGAAGCCTTCACCCTCCCCGCCGAACTCAGCGCGGCCTTGAACGCGCTCAGCCGTCGCGAGGGGAGCACGCTGTTCATGACCCTGCTCGCCGGCCTCAAGCTGGTGCTCGCCGCGCGGGCCGGTGTGGACGACATCGCGGTAGGCACCCCCGTCGCCGGTCGCGACCACCGCGACACCGAGTCGCTGATCGGGCTTTTCGTCAATACCCTCGTCGTCCGCACCCGAATCGGCGGCACCGACACCTTCCGAGAGCTTTTGCGACGCGTCCGCCACGAGTGCCTGGAGGCCTTCAACCATCAGCAGGTGCCCTTCGACCAGGTGGTCGACCACTGCGACCTGCCGCACGTAGGCCACGCCAACCCGTTGTTTCAGGTGATGTTCGTTCTGCAAAATGCCGTATCCGAGGCGGACACCGCTGCTGACGGACTGAAGATCGAGCCATTCCCTTTCGAGACCGGCGCCACCCAAAACGACGTCACGCTGCACATGACCGAAGAAGACGGCACCTTACGCGGGCGCTTGGAATACAACCGCGACCTGTATGCTGCCGCGTCGGTCGTTTCGTGGATCGAGGATTACCGCGACTTGCTGACGCGATGGGCGGCCGAGCCCGATCTGCCGCTGGCATCGATCGCATGGTTTCACCTGGATGCCCTGACCCCGCCGACGGAACCTGGCGGTGCGGCGGCCATGGGCGCCGGCGCGACGTCCGACCCCACGGGGCTGCAACCATCGACCGAGCGACGCTCGGCGAGAGCGACCCGATCGGAAACCACGGCGGCCGCGCGCCAAATCCAGGCGGCCGATTCCGCCCAGCCACAGGAGCCCGCCGAATCGACGATCTCGGAGACGGTGGATTTTTTGGTGACGGTCTGGCAGGCCGTGCTGGGTCGGGACGATATCGATCCCCGCGACCATTTCTTCGATCACGGCGGTAACTCCCTGAGTGCCGTCCGGGCTTTTTCGCGGATCCACCAACGTTTTCCAGGCAAGCTGAAGTTGCCGGAATTTTTCGAACACCCAACGCCCGTGGAACTGGCCGCCTTTCTGGAGCGCGGCACCGATCGACCCGAAAGCGATGCGCCGAAGTTTCGCATCGAGCCCCGATCGCCTGGGTCGCCGATTCCCTTGTCTTTCGCTCAAGAGCGGCTGTGGTTCTTGGACCACCACAGTCCGGGCAGCAGCTACCACATCCCCGTGGCCTTTCGGGTGATCGGCCCCGTGGACCCCCCTCTACTTTCGCGGGCATTGGCACAGGTGATGTCCCGCCACGAATCCCTGCGAACCTGGATCGAAGAACGCGACGGGGTCCCTCACCAGCGCATCGTCCCAGTTCCACCGGATCCGCTGCAAGTCGTCCGGCCGGCAGGCACCGACCCGAACGCATCGATTCGGGCGTACATCGTCGAAGACCTGGCGCGCCCCTTCGACCTGGCGCAGGCACCCTTGGCCCGTTTCGTCCTGTTTCCCATCTCGACCGGCGAGCACGTCCTTTATGTGAACCTGCACCACCTGATCGGTGACGCCTGGTCGCTGGAACTCTTGGTGCGGGAATGGGTGGGTCATTACACGTCATTGCGACGGGGAATCACCGAACAGCGCCCGGCCCTCGCGGTGCAGTATGGCGACTTCGCCTTGTGGCAGCGCCAGGCGGCGGCGGAGGGCGCCTTCGAAGGGCAACGGGACTACTGGCGCCGTAAATTGGGCGGGGTCGCCCCGACCACCATCCCCGGCGACCATGCCCGTCCCGCGGTTCAGACCTTCCGCGGCCGCCGGATCTCCTTCGACCTGCCCGGGACCCTCCAACGGGAGATGGCCGCCCTGGCCGAAACGCAATCGGCCACCCCGTTCATGGCCTGGTTGGCGGTTTTCCAATTGCTGTTCCACAAGGTTTCCGGCCAGGCCGACGTCACCGTGGGCACCCCGATCGCAGGACGCACCTCGGTGGAAACCGAAGACCTGATCGGCCTCTTCATCAACACGCTGGTCATCCGCACCCAATGGGCGCCGCAACTGCATTTCGGGCAGTGGTTGGAGCGGCTTCGGGAGACCTGCCTGGAGGCCTTCCAACACCAGGACATCCCGTTCGAGCGGATCGTGACGGACCTCCAACCGCAACGCAGTTCGGCCCATTCACCGCTCTTCCAGGTGATGTTCGTCTACCAGAACGTCCCGGCGGCCTCGCCCGACGGTCTGGACGAGATGGCCCTGGAACCGTTCCCGTTCGACCAAAACACTGCCAAATTCGACGTCACCCTGACTTTGATCGAAGGTTCGGAAGGCCTGTCCGGGGTCTTGGAATTCAACGCCGATCTCTACGAGACCGACACCATGCAAGCCCTCGTGGCGCGGTTCGAAAATCTGGCGGGGACCCTGACGAGCCGACCCGATCAGCCCCTGTCCCGTATTTCGCCCCTTCTGCCAGGCGAGAGGGCGAATTTGGCCGAATGGCACCGCACCGCCGTGGATTACGGACCCGATTTCGGTGGCTCGATCCCCGCACGATTCGCGGCACAGGCGGCGCGGACACCGGACCTTCCGGCGGTCCGGCTCGACCATAGGGAGCTGAGCTATGCGGCGTTGGGGGACCGCGTGAATCGGCTCGCCCGAGTGCTCGTCGAGCTGGGCGCCGGGCCAGACATCCCGGTCGGCGTGTACATGGGTCGCTGCCTGGAGTGGCCGGTCGCCCTGCTGGCAGTCCTCCAGTCGGGATCCGCCTACGTGCCGCTGGATCCGGGATATCCGGCGCCGCGCCTGGCCGCGATGATCGCGGACAGCGGGCTCTCCCTGGTGATTTCGGCCGATGGGTCACCCTTGCCGGCTGATCTGGCAGCACCGAACCTCGTGCAGGTGAACGCGGCCAATCCGCCCGCACCGACGCGCAATCCGACCACCTTGCCCAAACCCCACGCCGAACAACTGGCCTACATCGCCTACACCTCGGGTTCCAGTGGCACACCGAAAGGCGTGATGGTCACCCACGGCGGGTTGGCCAATTACGTCAGCACCTGCCTTCGCCGGTACACGACCGATGGCGGCAGCCTGATTCACTCTTCGCCGGCCTTCGACCTGACCGTCACCGGCCTGTTCCCGATCTTGCTCGCCGGCAAGACGGTGACCCTGGTGGGTGAAGGGGAAGGCGATCCCACGCCCGCCGACCTGGTGGCGCGCGGACAGCGTTTCGGCCTGCTGAAAATGACGCCGACCCACCTCACCACGCTGCGCGCCCAGATACCGGCCGAATCTTGGACGGACGCCTTCGAAACGATCGTGCTCGGCGGCGAAGCCTTAACCGTGGAACAAGCCCGCTTCCTGGAAAGCCACGCTCCCTCGACGCGAGTTCTGAACGAGTACGGTCCCACCGAAACGGTGGTGGGCTGTACCGTCTTCACCTGGGACGGCGCGACCGAGAGTACCGAGGTCTCCATCGGACGCGCCTTACCCAACTGCCGCATTCATCTTCTCGACGACCAGCTCAACCCGGTCGTCCCGGGAACGCCCGGCGAGCTTTGGATCTCCGGCGACCAACTGGCTCGCGGGTACCACCGCCAACCCGCCCTGACCGCGGCACGGTTCGTTCCGGATCCCTTCTCACCCGAGCCCGGCGGCCGCATGTACCGCTCCGGCGACCTGGCCAGGTACGGTAAGGACGGCCACATCCAGTTCATGGGCAGACGCGACGCCCAGTTGAAATGGCGGGGCTACCGAATCGAAGCCGGCGACATCGAAACGGCCTTGACCGACCTTCCCGCGATCGCGTCCGCCCGCGTGCGGATCATGGACGACGCCGAAGGCCGAACCAGGCTGACCGCGTACCTCGTTGCCGCGCCCGACGTCGACGCTTCCGACCCCACGCTCCGAGACGAAACCCTGCGCAGCCGACTCGGCACGAGCCTGCCGGCCTATATGGTGCCGACGGCCTTCGTCCGGCTGGACGCCCTGCCGCTCACCGCCAACGGCAAGCTGGACGAAGGGAGGCTGCCCCGACCGGGCCGCCGCGAATCCACGAACGACGGGTACGCGCCGCCGAGCACCGAGACCGAGCGGATCTTGGCCGGCCTGTGGGCCGAGGTGTTGGGGGTCGATCGCGTCGGTCGGCACGACAACTACTTCGATTTGGGCGGAGACTCGATTCTGTCGATTCAGGTGGTGGCCAAAGCGGCCAAGCAGGGGATCGCACTCCAGGTTCGCGACTTGTTCGAGCACCAGACGGTGGCCAGTCTCGCGGCCGCCGCGACCACGGGCGACACCGCACCGGAGATCGCTATCCACGGGGGCATCGCCGAAACCGCGGAGCGCATCTTGTCCACCGATGTGCCCTTGGCCTCGATGAACCAGGGCCAGCTCGATGACCTGAACCTGGATCCCAAAGCGATCGCCGACCTCTATCCGCTCTCGCCCCTGCAGCAGGGCATGTTGTTCCACGCGTTGGAAGGTGACGAAAACAGCCCTTATTTCACGCAAATGGTCTTCGAGATCACGGGCCCGTTCGACCTCGACCTGTTTCGGCGCAGTTGGCTGGTTCTGGCCGAGCACCACCCCATCTTCCGTACCTCGTTCGTCTCGAGCGCCAATCATCCCCCACTCCAAATGGTTCATCGCCGGGCGGAAATCCCGATCGACTTCATCGACGAACCCCTCGACCCAGATAGTATGGAGGTATTCCTAGCCGAGGATCGCAATCGCGGGTTCGCGTTGACCCGACCTCCCCTGATGCGTTTCACGGTCAGCCGCCAAAGTAGCGGTCGTTATCGGGTGATCTGGAGTCACCATCACTTGCTGTTGGACGGCTGGTGCATCGGCCTGTTGCTCGACCATTTCGGGCGTGTCTATGGGGCTTTGGCAGATGGCCGGACACCCGAGCTGCCACCCAGCCGCCCTTACCGCGACTTCATCGCGTACCTTGCCCAGCGCGACTGCGGTGCCGAGCAAACGTACTGGCGTGGATACCTCTCCGGTTTCACCGACCCGACGCCACTCCCCCACGCAAGGCCGACCGACCAACCCGCCGCCATCGAGAACCTTCGCCACCGGCTCCCCGCCGACTTGACCGAGGGCCTGCAGACCCTGGCCCGTCGGTTGCGCATCACGCCGGCCACCTTCCTCCAATGTATGTGGGGATTGCTGCTGGGCGGCCTCACCGGCACGCGTGACGTCGTCTTCGGCACGGTCGTGTCCGGCCGCCCAGGTGATCTCGTCGGCGCGGACACCATGATCGGGCTGTTCATCAACACCTTGCCGGTCCGGATCGATACGAGCCAACCCATCTCACTCGAAACCTGGCTGCAGGCGCAACAGCGGGCGAGTGCGGACCAACGGGATTACGAACACACCCCGCTGGCCCGTATCCACGGCTGGAGCGAGGTGGACAGGGACCGACCACTGTTCCAGACCCTGTTCGCCTACGAGAACTTTCCCTTTCCCGCCGAGTCGGCCGCCACACCCGGCGAGGGATTGCACATCTCGGGATTGCAGGAGCGGTCGAGCACCAATTATCCCCTCTGTTTGGCCGCGGTGCCGGGGAACCGGTTGTCCCTGGACCTTCAATACGACGCGAGCCGGGTGGACGAAATCGGCGCCGGCGAGCTGCTTCGACGCTTCGAGTGGTTGGTGCGCCAGGCCATCGCGGATCCACGGCGACGTTTGGATCGATTGCAGTGGCTGACGCCCGAGGAGCACCGCCACCTCTTCGCTGAGACGGAACGCGTTCCTTCCGTTGCGCCGCGATCCGACCTGGCCGACCTCTTCGAGCGATCGGCGGCCCAATCGCCAACTGCCGTCGCGCTGGATTTCCCCGGCACCACCCTGACTTACGCCGCATTGAACGGTCGCGCCAATCATTTGGCAGCCCGGTTGGCAAGTCACGGCGTGACCACCGAAACCCCGGTCGCGATCTGCCTGCCGCGTTCGGTCGAGGCGCTGGTCGCCATTCTGGCCGTCGTGAAATGCGGCGCCGCCTACGTCCCGCTCGATCCCGAAAGCCCGTCCCGGCGACTGGACCAGATGATCGCGACCCTCGACATCCACCACATCCTGTGCGGCCCGGCACAGATGGCTTCTCTCCAAGCGCATCGCGACCACCTCCTGGTATTCGAGGACCGTGGCGACACCAGTGAAATCGCCCCGAAACGATATGTACCCATCGATGCTCTGGCCGCCGTGTTCTTCACCTCCGGATCCACCGGCGGCCCCAAACCGGTCGGTGTCACCCACCGGGCCATCGCCCGACTGGTCCTCCGGAACGCCTACCTCGACATCCATTCGGCCGACCGCATGGCCCTCGCCGCCCATCTCGCCTTCGATGCCGCCAGTTTCGAGATATGGGGCGGCCTAATGCACGGCGCCACCTTGGTGGGCATCGACGCGGACACCTTGTCTTCCGCCGATCATCTTGCGGCCGAACTCCACCAGCGCCGGGTATCGATCCTCTTCCAAACCACGGCCCTGGTGCACCAAATCGCGCAACTCCAGCCCGAGGCCTACCGACCCTTGCGGGTGCTGCTCTTCGGCGGCGAAGCCGCCGTCCCTCGACTGATCGGCCGCGTCCGCTCGGCCTGTCCCGATACCGCGCTGCACCACATGTACGGCCCCACCGAGTGCACCACCTTCGCCACCTGGCACCCACTGGGGCGCACCCTCTCCCCGTTGGAGCCACCCCCGATCGGCAGGCCCATCACCGGCATGGCGGCGCTGGTTCTCGACGCCCACCTGAGACCGGTTCCCGAAGATACACCCGGCGAGCTGTACTTGAGCGGACCCGGTTTGAGTCGCGGCTACCTGACCCTGCCGTCCCGCACCGCGACATCGTTCCTGCCCCATCCCTTCGCGACCGAGCCAGGTACGCGGATGTACCGCACCGGCGATATCGTCAAACGGGACCGGGCGGGCAATTTGGTCTTCCTGAACCGCCGCGACCATCAGGTGAAACTACGCGGCTTTCGCATCGAGACGCACGAAATCGAACAGGCACTCGAAACCCTCGACGGCGTGCGCGACAGCCTGGTGACCTTGATCGAGGATCGGCCAGGCGAGAAATTCCTCTGTGCGTACCTGCTTGGCGGACTCCAAGAGGTCGAGCCGATCCGTCGCCATCTCGCGAACCTGTTGCCCAAGTATATGGTTCCCGCCGCGTTCGTCTTTTTGGATGCCTTCCCCCTGACGGCCAACGGCAAGGTCGACCGGCGCGCGTTACCGCGGCCGGAACGCGGCACCGGCGAGCTCCCGACCGAAACCATCCTGCCCGAAACGGATGAACAACGCATCCTGGTCGACGTCTGGCAGCGCACCCTGGGCATCGCCCGTATCGGCATCCACCAGAACTACTTCGATCTCGGTGGCGATTCGATCCTCTCGATTCAAATCGTGGCGCGTGCCAAGGCGGCGGGGCTCCACCTCTCGCCCGGAGACCTGTTCCGTCACCAAACCATCGCCGAGTTGGCGAACGTGAGCCGCCGGGCCCTCGCCATGGACGCCGAGCAAGGCCCCATCGGCGGGCCCGCGGCACTCACCCCGATCCAGTTGTGGTTTTTCGAGCGGGACCTCCCCGAAGCCCATCACTTCAATCAGTCGATGATGCTGACCTGCGACGACCTGGACGCCGAGATCGCGGAACGGGCCATTGCCGCCCTGGTGGATCACCACGACGCCCTGCGCCTGCGCTTCGCACGAGACGAAGACGGCAGATGGACGGCCCGGCACGGGGAACCGATCGCCGACCGACCGGCGGAGAGACAACGCCATTTCAGGGTGGCGTCCTTGAGTTCGGAGGGTGATTCCGACGAGCTGATCCGCACTCGGGCCGACATCCACCAGGCCGGGTTGAACCTTTCCGAGGGTCCGCTCTTCAAGGGCGTGTTGTTTCAAAATCCTTCGGGCCAGGACCACCTATTGTTGGTGTGCCACCATCTCGTCATCGACGGCGTTTCCTGGCGCATCCTGCTGGAGGATCTGGAATCCGCGGTGGCGTCGCTCACCGAAACCGGCACCGTGACGCTCCCGGCGAAATCAACCTCCTGGCAGAGCTGGGCTCGCCGCCTCCATCGGTTCGCGCGCCAACAAGTCCCTGGCGCGGCGCCTGTCTCGGATCTGCCGGCACCCGTCCCGGTCTTCCCCGAGTTGGTCGACCCGGTGGCACTGCGTGACCTGAACCTGGTCGGTCACGTGCGCACGGTGCATCGAAACCTGGACGGCGCCACCACGCGTGCCCTTCTGCAAGAGGTGAACAAGACTTACCGTACCCGAATCGACGATCTGTTGCTCACGGCACTGGCCGGCGCCTTGGCGACCCGGGTGGGTGGCGAAGCCACATCCGTCACCCTGGAAACCCACGGCCGCGCCGAGCTGTTCCAGGACGTGGACTTGTCGCGCACCGTCGGTTGGTTCACGGCGATGGTCCCCGTTTGCCTGAGTTTGCGGGAAAAGGACCAGATCGCCCGCCTGAAACGCATCAAGGAAACGTTGCGCGAGATCCGCAACGCGGGCATCGAACCCGGCCTAAGTACCTATCTCCGTCGCGCGGACCAAAATGTATCGACACCGCATCCCCAGATGAGCTTCAACTACCTGGGACAAATGGACGGCAACCTTAACGACTCCAGCCTATTCCGTGTTCCCGACCAATCCTTGAAGGGCACCGAAATCGATGCGTCCCAGCCGCGCGCCCATCTCTTGGACATCGTCGCGATCATCGTCGGCGGGCAATTACACGTCTCGTGGTCCTTCGTGCCCCAACTGGTTTCCCAGGAGCGAATCGAGGCCCTGGCCGACGCGTTCCACGCGGCCCTCGCGGACCTGATCGCCCACTGTGCCACCGCGACGAAACCAGGCTACACGCCCTCCGATTTTCCCCTGGCCGGTTTGGATCAAGCATTCCTGGACCATCTGGCAGCTCGGCAACCCCCCATCGCCGATGTGTACCCGCCAACCCCCTTGCAAGCGGGCATGTTGTTCCATACCTTGTCCGCACCCAAATCGGGCCAGTACATCACCCAAATGTGTTTTCGATTGGCCGGACGACTGGACCCGGCAACGTTCGAAGCCGCCTGGGCGACGTTGGCCCAACGCCACGCGGTCCTGCGCACCGCGTTCCTGGACGACACACCGGTCGGCCCACGTCAGATGGTCCTGGAAGAGGTCGCGCTGCCGATTCGCGTGATCGAAGCTTCGGCCATCGAGAATTGGCAGGCCTTCCTGATGGCGGACCGATGCCGGGGATTCGACCCACGCCAAGCGCCGCTCATGCGCCTGACGCTGGTTCCCGAGGAAGAGGGACGGACCCGCATCTTGTGGACCCACCACCACGCGCTGATCGACGGTTGGTGCCTGGGCCTGATCCTCGACGACTTTGCCAGGATCTATACCGCCCTGTTGGCCGGTGAGCGACCCGATTTGCCGACCGTGCGGCCCTACCGCGATTTCGTGGCCTATCTCGCCTGCCGCGACGAGGAAGCGGCCAAGGCATTTTGGATCGACAACCTGGCCGACTTCACCGAACCCACCCCGCTTCCCATGGACCTCCGCCCCCCAATCACGAAGGGTTCCTCGGCCACGACCGACACGACCCGACGCCTTTCTCGCGCGACGACAGGGGCGATCGACCAATTCCACCACCAGTATCGCATCACCACCGGCACCCTGCTCCAAGGTCTTTGGGGCTTGGTCCTGGCTCAGTTCGCCAATCGCGAGGAGGCCCTGTTCGGCTCGATCACCTCCGGGCGTCCCGCCGACCTGGAAGGCTCGGAACGCATGATCGGCCTGTTCATCAACACACTCCCCCTGAGGATCCGCATCGCTCGGGACCGCACCTTATACGAATGGTTGGGCACCCTGCAGGAGACGTTGGCGACCATGCGCGAACACGAATCCTTGCCCCTGAGCCGGATCGTCCAGTGGAGCGAGGTACCGACCGGCACGGAGCTGTTCCACAGCTTGTTCGCCTATGAAAACTATCCCTTGGACACCTCGGCCCTGAGCGGGCCGGACCAGGCCTTTTCCCTGGTGGACGTCGAGACGAGCGAGCGAACCAACTACCCGTTGGTCCTCGCCGCCGGACCCGGTGAAACCCTGACCCTGCGTCTCCAATACGACGGCGATCGGATCAGCTCCACCCAGGCAGACCTGTTGCTGGATCGGTTCACGACCCTGATCGAAGCGGCGGTCGCCCACCCCGAGTGGACGGTGGACACGTTGCTGGCACCGGATCCCGAGACATGCCTGCGACTGGCCCGAGTGCTGAACCCCGAACTGGTCACATGGGAGGGTGAGGAGAACCTGGTCACGCGTTTCGCGTCCATCGCTTCCCGTCATCCCCGCCGAATCGCGCTGTCGTTCGGCGATTTGGCGCTGAGCTACGAAGACCTCGACCGGCAGGCCAACCAACTGGCCCACCATCTCATGGCGCTGGGCGTCGGACTGGAAACCGCGGTCGCCGTGGGCCTGAAGCGCGGTCCGCAGTATCTCGTCTCGATTCTGGCGATCCTCAAAGCCGGCGGCGCCTATGTGCCCATCGATCCCGACCTTCCCCCAAAACGGATCCAGACCCTACTCGGCGAGTTGGACGTCCCGATCGTGATCACAGGAAGTGACGCACCGATCGAAGGGTGCCCGTCACGGCGCCAACTGGTTTGGGAACCCGACCGCTGGAGCGACCGGCCCCACGACCGACCGTGTCGCAGGGTACCCGGCCAAGCCCTGGCAAACGTGGTGTTTACATCCGGGACCACGGGGAATCCCAAGGCCACGGGCATCACCCACACGGCCATTCTGCGCACGGTCGATCGCAGCAATTACGGGCAGGTCGAACCCGGCGACCGGGTGGCCCACCTGGCCGACCAGTCCTTCGACGCGTCGACCTGGGAAGTTTGGGCGGCACTGGCCAACGGCGCGACCTTGGTGACCGGCGGGAGATCGGCATCCCACCTCGGGCACCCCGACGCGATCTTCGCCGCCCGCCCGAATGTGATGTTCCTGACCACCGCGCTGTTCAACCACTTCGCGCGAAGCGAACCTCGAGCCTTCAACGACCTGCGCCTCCTGCTCTTCGGCGGGGAGCGGGTCAACCCGGACCTCGTCGGCCGGGTGATGGCGGCGGGTGGACCCGCGCAACTCGTCCATGTCTACGGCCCCACCGAAACCACGATCTACGCGACCCGGCACCGCGTGAGCCGCGACGATATCCACCGAAACACCATCGCCATCGGGACCGCGCTTTCCCAAACGCAGGCCTATGTCTTGGATCCGTGCCTGAAGCCCGTGCCCTTGGGCCACATCGGCGAACTGTATCTCGGCGGACCTCGCCTCGCCCGAGGTTACCTGGGTCGTCCCGGTCCCACCGCCGAACGCTTTCTCCCCGATCCCTTCAGCGGAGTGCCAGGTGCGCGCATGTACCGCACTGGCGACCAAGTGCGCTTGTCGGCCCTCGGGCAGCTCGAGTTCGTCGGCCGCTTCGATCACCAGGTCAAACTCCGCGGGTTCCGCATCGAGTGCGCGGAGGTGGCCACGGTCGTTTCGCGCGTCACCGAAGGTCGTCAAGCGCTCGTGGTCCTCGACGAAGCGGACCCTGCCGACCCGTTTCTGGTCGCCTATGTCGAGGGCTCGCCCCTCGATATCCCGACCCTGCGCCAACGCCTGACGCAATGGTTGCCGGACTACATGATCCCCTCCCAGTTCCTGTTCCTCGACCGTTTTCCGCTGACCGCCCGCGGCAAGGTCGATCGCCGCGCGCTGCCCATACCCCAGCGTTCGCGCTCGATCACGGACTCGGCGTTCGTGCCGCCCCGGAACGAGACCGAAGCCGCCCTGGCGGCGATTTGGGCCGAGGTACTGGGCCTCGAAAGCGTGGGGGTTCACGACGATTTCTTCGCCTTGGGCGGTCACTCGTTGAAGGCCATGCGTGTCGCGAACCGCGTAGCCTCCGACATGGCCCTTCAACTCCCGATCGCCGACCTGTTCGCCCACCCCACGATTTCGGCACTGGCGCCCCGACTGACCGCCCGGCCGATGTCCGCCCTGCCCTCACTGGTGCCGGTACCCGGCCGCACCGAGGCCTCGCTCTCTTTCGCACAGGAGCGGTTTTGGTTCCTCGACAAACTGAGCCCCAATCGTTACGCCTACGCCATGCCCCTGGCCCTGCGCTTTCGCGGTCCCTTTTCGGCCCAAAGAATGGCCGCTGCCATGACGGCCCTGGTCACCCGCCATCAGAGCTTGCGAACCCGATTCCCCGAGCGGAACGGCCACCCGGTTGCCGATGTTCTCGTGGATCCGGCATCGGCCCTGGAATTTAGGGTGCTCGACTGGCGAACCGCACCCGCCGGCGAACCCGAAGCGCGCGCCTATGTGACATCCCAAGCCAAGCGGCCCTTTGACCTGGCCGAAGGCCCCCTTGTGCGGCTGCACACGGTTTCGTTGGCCGACGACGACCACGTGCTGTTCCTCAACCTGCACCACATCCTCTCCGACGGCTGGTCCCAGCGCATTCTCGCGCGCGAGTTGGTGTCGCTCTACCGTGACCAGGACACAAACCGCTCCCCTCGCTTGACGCCACTCCCCCTGCAATACGCCGACTATGCGGCTTGGCAGCGCAATCTGGTACACAGCGCTGCCTTCGACGAACAATTGGATTTTTGGCGGCACCAGTTGGCGGGCCTGACCCCGGCCACCTTCCCCACCGACCGCGCGCGCGGCGGTTTCCAAACCTATCGAGGCGGCACTTTGCCGTTCTCGCTGAACCCCGTCACGAGCGCCAAAGTGGTGGACTTCGCACAAGGCGCCGGCGTCACGCCCTTCATGGTCCTTTTGGCCGCATTCAAGGCACTGTTCCATCGCCTCTCGCGATGTGACGATCTTTCGGTGGGTACGCCGGTCGCCGGGCGACGCCTTCAGGATCTCGAACCCCTGATCGGCTTGTTCATCAATACCCTGGTCGTGCGCACGCGATTCGATGGCTCGATTCGGTTCACCGATCTGGTCGACCTGGTGCGGCGCGAATCCCTGGCCGCCATGCACCACCAGGACGTTCCCTTCGAGAAAACCGTGGCCGAGCTTCAACCGGATCGGGACACCAGCCATTCCCCGCTGTTCCAAGTCATGTTCGTCTACCACGCGGCGGAGGACGAGCCCGGCGCGATGCCCGCCCATGTGGATCCCTTCCCCTTCGAATTTCCCACGACCAAGTTCGACCTGACCCTCACCTTCACGGAATCGTCAGGGGATTTCCACGCGGTCCTGGAATACAACCGCGACCTCTATCTGCCGGAAACGGCGCAGCGCCTGGCGGCCCAGTTCCAGGTTCTGACCGAAGGGCTCTTGCGCCGACCCGACCTGCCCCTGACCCAGCAGGCCCTCATTCCGGAGGACGAGTTCCCGAGATGGGTCGCCTTGGGATCCGGGCCCCGGCGCCGCCATCGTTCGCGACCACCGCTCGCACGCTGTTTCGCCGACCAGGTCGCCCGCACGCCGAACACCACAGCCTTGGTCGTCGGCTCTCGATCCTGGACCTACGCCGAATTCGGGTTCCAGGTGGCCGCGCTGGCGCAGCGGTTGGTGGAAGCCGGTGTTGGGCCGGAAACCCGCGTCGGCATGTACCTGGGTCGACGTCCCGAGTGGCCGGTCGCCGTCTTCGCGATCCTCGCGGCGGGCTGTGCCTTCGTGCCTCTCGACCCGGACTACCCCGAACGCCGGTTGGCCCATGCGATCGCCGATGCCGACATCGACCTGGTGATTTCGGCTCGGGGGCAGCCGCTTCCCGAAAGTCTGGGCACGGACGTCGAGGAATGGGCGATTTCCACAGACGAGGCTCCCCGCCCCAAGAGTCACCTCCCCGATCCACATCCGTTACCTGAAAGCACGGCCTATGTCCTGTACACATCCGGCTCGACGGGCCTTCCGAAGGGCGTCATGGTGACGCACGAGGGTTTGGAGAACTATCTGGACGTCAGCCTGGACACCTATCGCTACCACGGCGGCGACAGTACGTTGATCCACTCCTCGCCGGCCTTCGATCTCACCCTCACTTCACTGCTGCCGCCCCTGCTTTGCGGCCGATCGATCACCCTGGTAGACCATGCCGACCCGGTCCAGGGCCTGGCAGAACACTTGACGAGCGGCCAGGCCTTCAGCTTGGTGAAACTCACCCCGACCCACCTCGACCTGCTCCGCGATTCGGTTTCGCCCGAAAAACTGGCTGGCGTGGTAGGCGACATCGTGATCGGCGGCGAGGCCTTGACCCGCGACCAGCTCGAATGGCTTCATGGACATGCTCCCGACACGCGTCTGATCAACGAATACGGACCCACGGAAACCGTCGTCGGCTGTACCACGTTCGTTTGGGGCTCGGATTCCGTAACCGGCAGCGCCGTGCCCATCGGCAAGGCCACGGCCGGAACCGAGCTGTACCTCCTGGACGACCGGTTGAATCCCGTTCCGGTAGGCGTGCCGGGCGTGCTGTACATCGGCGGCGCGCAACTGGCACGCGGCTACCAGGGCAATCCGGCCGAGACGGCGGCCCGTTTCGTGCCCAATCCCTTTTCCGGCACACCAGGCGCCCGCATGTACCGCTCCGGTGACGTGGCCAAGTTCCTGCCCGACGGGAACATCCTGTTCGAGGGGCGCTGCGACCAGCAGTTGAAATGGCGTGGCCACCGAATCGAACCCGGGGAGATCGAAACCGTCCTGGCCCGACATCCGGGCATCGAAACGGCCCGTGTCCTGATTCGCGACGATGCGGAAGGTCGCCCCCACCTCGCGGCCTATGTGGTGATGCATACCGAAACCAAGCGCGATCGATCCTCCTCGGTCGACTGGGATCACCTTCATCGCTGGCTGGGCGAGCGGCTGCCGGCCTACATGGTGCCCACCGACATCGTGACCCTTGCCGCGCTGCCCCTCACCGCCAACGGGAAACTCGATCGAAATGCGCTCCCACGACCGAATCACGAGAAAGGGTCTCGCCCGGCGCGTTCCAGCCGCGCACCATACATGCCGCCACGAGACGTTACGGAGCGGAGGCTCACCGAAATATGGGCCCGAGTCCTCGATGTGGCGCGGGTCGGTGTGGACGATCATTTCTTCCAACTGGGCGGGCACTCCCTCATGGCCGTGACCCTCGTGGACCGAATCCAAACCGCCTTTGGCCAGGCGTTGCCGCTGGCCAAACTGTTCAGTCACCCCACCGTCCGCCAAATGGCATCCCTTCTCCGCTCGAATCAGGGGCTGGCGGTCTCGTCCCCCATGCAGCCCTCGCGGGAAAGCGACCTGGATGGGTCGATTCGCCCCTATCGAACGCGGGGCAGTGCGCCGCCTTTGTTCCTGATCGCCCCGGGCGGCGGAGGTTTGGCGGAATTCGAGCACCTTGTCGCGGCGCTTCCGACGGATCGCCCCTGTTACGGCATCTCGTGCCCCACGCTGCTCGACCCCGCCATTCGCTTCGAGTCGGTTCAAGACCTTGCGGCACACTACATCGCCATCCTCGAAAACACCAGGCCGGAGGGCCCCTATGCCCTGCTCGGCTGGTCGTTCGGGGGCCTGGTCGCCTTCGAGATGGCCCACCAACTGTCCCGATCCGGTGCAGCCCTGGAACAGGTGGTATTGGTCGATGCTTCGGTGACGCCGCGGTGGTTGCCTGTCGAAGGTCGACGGGCGCGCTATCGCCGATTGGTCGCGCCGCTCGACTACCACACGATTCTGGGACGGGTCGGGGATCGCGAAGCACATCCCGATCTCGAAACCTTCATCGACATGTCGGAGGACGAGCGTTTGACGGCACTCGTCCGCTTGGCCCAATCCGATCTCGGAGCGGGAAGCGACCAAGACATGAATCAACTCCGCGCATTCCTCCACACGTCTCGGCAATCCGGCGAACTCGGGTACCGATACACGCCGCCCAAACTGGGCGTTCCTTTCGGTTACGTCCGGGCCGAAATCCCACCAAGCCAGGCGTACTTGGATTTGATGTACCGAAGTCCCATCCCCGATGGTTCCCGTGCCCTGGCCGAAGTCATCCAAGGCACCGGCTTGGAAACCGACCCTTCCGATACGCCCTCGCTCGATCCCCGCGATTGGTCGGCCTATGCCGGGAATGGGATGCACCTGCTTCGCCTGCCCGGATCCCATCGAGACATGCTGCTTGGACACAACGCGGTTCGGATTGCCGAATGGATCGGGTCAACCCAGCCGAACGGGGAAACCGGCGCTCCCGAGGAGGTCACTCCATGAAACCCGCCGCCGACCGGGTCGACCGGTCCCTCACGGGAGCCTGGACGCCAACCGGCGTGTCCACCAGGTTGTTTTTCCTTTTTGCGGGTGGTCAAGCCGCCAGCACCTTCGGTTCCAATTTGACCGGCTTCGCCCTGAGTATCTGGATCTACCAAGAGACCGGATCGGCCACGCTGTTCGCCATGGCCATCTCTGCGGCGTTCCTGCCCTCGCTCCTGTTGACACCGCTTTTGGGTGGCGTGATCGACCGAGTCCCCAAAAAACGGGTGATCCTGGTCTGCGATTCGGGCTGCGCCCTGGTTGCCGGCCTCATCGTCTTCTGCTTTATGACGGACCGCCTCTCTCCCGCCTTGTTGTTCGCCCTGATCTTGGTTCAGTCGGTGTTTTCCGGAATTCAGGGACCGGCGGTCCAGGCGAGCGTGGTCAGCCTCGTCAACGACGATCATTTGGTGCGCATCAACAGTTTGCTTCAAACCGGCCATTCGGTGGCGGGCATCGGCGCGGGCGTCGCCGCGGGGGTTTTATTCGAAACGATCGGGATCGCGGGCATTCTGGGTGTGGATTTGGTGACCTTCCTTTGGGCCACGGCCACGCTGTTGCCGTTGAGGATTCCCGAAACCGGGAACGAGGAGGCAAAAGGAACCGCCTCTCCGACAGTCCCCAATCATCATTGGCGCGACATGCTTTCGGCCTGGCACTGGATGCGCAGGCAGCGCGGGGTGATGCCGCTTTTGGTCCTCAATTGCATGGTGTCCGCGACCCTGGGATTCCTGTTCGTGATCATGCCGACCCTCATCTTGGATGCCACCTCGCCGCAGGTGTTGAGCCTCGCGTTCGCAGCGGGCAGCGCAGGCGTGCTCTGCGGCAGTCTGCTGTGCATGTCCACCTGGATCCAGCGGCACACGGTGCTTCTGGTGCAGCTCGCGAGCCTGGTCATGGGCCTGGCCCTCTGTTTCGCCTGGGTCCCACCGCAGCCCGCGTTGACCGCCGGAAGCGCCTTCCTTTTCTCGATCGACATGGCGGTGTTCGGGGTGCTTTCCCTCACGCTGTTCCAGCGGGCCGCCCCACCGGACATGCTGGGCAGGGTGCTGTTGCTCAAACAGACCAGCGGCAATGGCTGCCAGGCGCTCGGGTTTTTGTTGGGTGGCCCTTTGGCGGCAGGTATCGGGGCCTTGATCGCGGTACCGAACCCGGCGCCGGTATCGGCCTTCGCCGGCGATCTCCTCGCGGGTTTCTCCAACAAAGGCGGCCCGGCGTTGCTGCTGCTCTACGGATCCGGATTGGCCGTGCTCGCCGCTTTCTACCTCCTTGCTGGGAGGCTCTCCGGGCTTCAGTCCCCATCTTCGGAAGAGGAAGCGCCAAACATCCCACAGGGACCCGCCGTCTCTGGACCGCCCATCCCGCCCTGCACGACCAACGATCCGGAAGGAAGCGACCGTACGAATCGGGTCCCTGTCCCAACGCCCTCCTTCCCCTGTCCCGACATCGACCACATCCTCGACCGCTTCGCCACCGAATTGCTGCCCGCGCAAGAATGCGAATCGCGCCGCCGCATCATGCGGCGGTTGATGGGCGGTTGGTGCCGTCTCGCTGGAGCCCGGAAGCGCCACCAGGCGTTTCAGATTCGCTTGGATCAAGGCCACTCCGTCTACTCGGACGACGTGCAAGAGAGGCGGTGGCGAAGTTTGTTCCTCCCGGAGAACTCGTTCACGATTGGATTGGCGTTCGACCCCAACACCGACCTCGTCGAACGGGCGGCCGTCCTGACCGCCAACGCGCTCTGGATGCGACGGCTCATGCGAACCGACCGTTACCCGGTTGAAACGGATCGCGGGATTGCCCTGGACATGTCGGGATACGACCGGCTGTTCGACCACACACTCGGCACCATCCCTCTGGGAAAAAACCGTTTCAAGCTGGCGTTCCGGCGCCACACCGGCCCGGGATCGGTCGTTTTCCTGATTCGGGGGCACATCTACCGCGTGGCATTGGATCGAGACCTGAGTGTGTCCGATTGGAAGCGTTTTCTAACCCACGCCATCGATCACGCGCGGGCCCAGGGTGACTCACTTCCCGTGATCGGATCGGTCACCACCCTGCTTACGGCCGAGAGCGCCCGCCATCTCGCCGATCTACGGAGTCGCGACGGGCGCAGCGTCGAAACCCTTTTGGACGAGGCTTCGCTGGTGGTGGCCCTCGACCTCGACGGGCGGCCACAATCGGAAGAGGCCGTCGCCCGTTCGATCCACATTGACCGATATTCCAATCGCGATTACCGCCAGCCCTTGCAATTGTGCCTCTCGTCCACGGGTCAGGCCGGTTTGGTCTTCAGTCATTTGATGGGCCTGGACGGGGTGGTGGCGGCACGCTGTGCCCACTTGATGGCGACGCACACACCCGAAGAATCCGGATCCGACATTGCCCCGAACCTGCCGGCAGCCGCGGCGGCGTTCGTCACCATCGACCCCGCTACGGTTCCGGAGGCGAATTGGCTCACAAGTCACCTCCGCGAGATCGAGTCCCGGCGCGTGAGCGAAGACACCCCGACCGTCCATCGATCCGATGTCTTCGGCATGGAGCTCTGTCGCCGGCATGGACTGAGCCCCAACGGCATCGTCTCCTGTGCCATGGCCCTGGCCTTCTCTCGCCTGCGCGGGCACACGCCGACCATGGGCACCTTCACCCATCTCCGGCATTGCCGACACGGCCGCATCGCCCGCCTCCCGATTCCTGCGGAAGCGCTGGGTGCGTTCGTGGCATGCCCAAGTTCCGAAACCCTGTCGGCCGCGTTGACGGCCTATCGTCACCAGGTTCGCAGCGTCAAAACCGAAAACACCGCGCTGAACCAGGTGTTCTACATCCTTTGCGGCGGTCGCATCGACTTGGGTTTCCTGGGTTTCGCCCTTCTCGCCAAGCTCTTCGCTCCACATTTCGTCAAGCGCCTGGTCGCACAGGACGTCTGGATCTCCAACATTCCCGCCTTGGAGGGCCTGGCCTTTGCCGGGCGCCCGGGCACCCGCCTGGGATTCGTCCCGAAGGGTGCGCTTGCAGGCCACGTCATGTTTTTTCCGAACCACATGACGTTGTGCTTCGGCAATCGCGGGGTCGGCGCGGACGATCGCGGACCCTTGTTCCGCGAACTCGACCGGGCGCTGCGCGATATCGCGACCCTGCTGCCCGAATCATCCGTGGCGTTCCACCGGGAGAAGCGCCACACCCGGGCTGAAGACCCACCCGACCCATCGACACGCGGCACCATCGACCGCCTCCCCATCCCAGCGAACGACGCCGAGAGCGCGTCTACAGCGCCCCATCCGGCATCACCAAAGCCATCACACCGAGAGGAAGTAAGCATATGAACGAACCCATCGCCATCGTCGGCATCGGCTGCCGATTCCCAGGTAACGCCAACTCCCCCAAGACTTTCTGGAACATGCTACGCGAGGGCCGCGACGCCATCGAGCGCCTGCCGGACGACCGTTTCGACATCGAGGACTTCCTCGCGGGCGGCACCGAACCGGTTCCCGGCAGAATCGCTTCGCCCTACGGGGGCTTCATCGACCACGTCGACAAATTCGATCCCTTCTTCTTCGGGATGTCCCCTCGCGAAGTGGAAAGCATGGACGTACAGCACCGCCTGCTGCTGGAAGTCGCTTGGGAAGGCATCGAGGATGCCGGCTTGGTCCCGGCCGGCCTGACGGGTCGCGCGGTGGGCGTGTTCGTCGGCCTGATCACCGCCGACTACGCCGATATGATGCAGTACTATCGAAAGGTCACCGATATCGATCTCTACTCCGGCGCGGGCGGGGCCCGCAGCGTGGCCTCGGGCCGGATTTCCTACGCGTTCGGGCTGGAGGGACCCAGCATGACGATCGACACGGCCTGTTCGTCGTCCCTGGTCACGGTCCACCTGGCCTGTCAAAGCCTGCGCAGCGGCGAATCGGAATTGGCGCTGGCCGGCGGCGTCAACCTGGTCCTGGTCCCCGAGACCAGTTTGGGCTTCTCCCAGGCGTCCATGCTCGCCCCCGACGGACGCTGCAAGGCCTTCGACGCCTCGGGCAACGGGTTCGTACGCAGTGACGGCGTCGGCATGCTGGTCCTGAAGCGCCTGTCACAAGCCGAAGCGGACGGCGACGCGATCTACGCGACCATCGAGGGTTCGGCGGTCAACAACGACGGTCGCGGCGTGGGCCTGATGACCCCGCGTCGCGAAGGCCAGGAGGCCGTGCTGCGTCGGGCCTGGCGCAACGCGGGCATCCGCGGCGGCGACCTGGGTTACGTGGAGACCCACGGCACCGGCACCCGCGCCGGCGATCCCGTGGAGGTGGGCGCACTGGGCGCGGCCCTGGGCGACGGCGACGGGCGCGAGCAGCCCTGCTTCATCGGCTCGGTGAAAACGAATATCGGGCACACCGAGGGCGCGGCCGGCGTCGCCGGTTTGATCAAGACGATCCTTGCCGTGAACCACGGCACGGTTCCGCCCAACCTCCATTTCCGCGACCCCAATCCGGCCATCGACTGGGACCGCCTGCCGGTCCGGGTGCCGACGGCACCGACGCCCTGGCCCCTGTCCGGGCGCCCGGTGGCCGGCGTCAGCTCCTTCGGGATCAGCGGCACCAACGCCCACATCGTCGTGCGGGGACCCGAACCGGTGCACGCGAAAGAAGGCTCCTCGCCCTCCGAAAACGACGCCGACGGCCATCGCCTGGCGGTGTTCTCGGCCAAGACTCAGGACGGCTTGGCGCGATTGGCCGCGGACTATGCGGATCACCTGAACGACCAGAACCAAATCACCCTGCGCGACCTGGCTTTCACCCTGGCCCGCAAGCGGACCCATCACCCTCACCGACTCTGTATCACGGCCGAGAACGAGACCCACCTGGCCGAACAGTTGCGCGACTTCGTCGACGAAGGTCCCCGCGCCGGGATCCGCAGCGGCACCGCCACCGGTCATCGCGGCCTGGTCTTCATCTGTTCACCGACCGGTGGCCAGTGGCAGGGCATGGGTCGCGACCTGTTTGCCCGAGAGCCGGTGTTCCGCCAAAAAATCGAGGCCTGCGATGCGCTGTTCCGCGACCACGTGACTTGGTCCTTGATCGAGGCGCTCCATCAACCGGAAGACGCCTCGCGCCTCGGTGAGATCGACGTCCTCCAGCCCACCCTGTTCGCGATTCAAGTGGCGCTCGCCGACTTGTGGCGTTCTTGGGGCGTCGTGCCGGATGCGGTCATCGGTCACAGCATGGGCGAAGTGGCGGCCTGCTGCATCGCCGGGATCTTGAGCCTTGAAGACGCCGCCAAAGTCATTTGCCTGCGCAGTCGCCTGGTCCGCCGGCGCGCGGCCGGCAAGGGTCGCATGGCCATCGCGGAACTGTCGGCCACGGAGGTGGCCCGCCGCATCGAGGGGTACGGTACGGCGGTTTCGGTCGCGGCCTACAACGGGCCCCAAACGGTGATTCTCTCGGGCGAAGAGGCGCCGATCCTGGAACTTCACCAAAGCCTGGAAACGGAAGGGGTGTTCTCGAAGCTGGTCAATGTGGACTACGCCTCCCATAGTTGCCACATGGACCCCTTGCTGCCCGAGCTGCGGACCTTGCTGGCCGACATCCAACCCCGGCCCCGCCAAGCACGCATGGTCTCCACCGTCACCCGTACCGATCTGACCGGCGAAGAACCGACCGCCGACTATTGGGCCGACAACCTGCGCCAACCGGTCTATTTCGAGCCGGTCGTCCGGAGCCTTTTGGCAGGGGGAGTCAGCCACTTCGTGGAGTTGAGCCCCCATCCCAACGTCACCAACGCGGTCAACCAGGTCGTTCGCGCTCACGGCGGTCCGGCGTCGGTCCTGCCCTCGATGCGCAAGCAGACCGCCGATCGCGCCGTGATGTACGACAGTTTGGGTGTACTTCATGCCGAGGGCTGCGAGATTGATTGGCCCACCGTCTGCCCCACCGGCGAAACCCTGCACGCCCTGCCCCGCTACCCCTGGGAGCGGGAGGTGATCTGGCCCGAGAGCGCCCCGTTGAAGCGACTCGCCACGTTGCGTGCCGCCGGCGCATCCTACGAGGGCGGTCATCAGGTAGAGGGCTCGCCCCTGCTGGGCACCCCGATTCACACGCCCGATGGGTCGACGCACCTCTGGCAGAGCCGACTGGACGCGAAAACGCAGGCCTACTTCACCGATCACCGGGTCCAGGACGCCGTAGTGCTCCCGGGTGCCGCCTACCTGGAGATCGCCCTTTCGGCCGCCAACACGCTCGTCACGAACCCGAGATTGGAAGCGGTTCGGTTCCGCCAGGCCATGTTCCTCGAAAACGACGAGGCCCGCACGGTCCAAACCATCTTGAGGCGATGCCGTCGCGGTCGCTTCTCCTTCGAAATCCGCAGCACCACCGACGAACGACACTGGATCGAGCACGCCGTCGGCTTCGTCCACCCGGCGAAGGAAGACCTCTCCGAGCCCTTGATTCCGGATCCCAAGCGCCGCATCGCGAATGCGGAACACAGGTTGACGGGATCGGACCACTATACCGCCATGGACCGGCGTCGCCTGCAATACGGGCCCGCCTTCCAAGGCATCCAAACGTTGGTGCCCGGATCCGAGGCGTCGGCCAGCCGTCTGGCGCTGCCAGCCTCGGTCGCGGCCGACCTGGGGCGTTACACCCTGCACCCGGCCCTGCTCGACGCCTGTTTCCAGACCATGGCCGGCATCATTCCCAGCGAGGGCGCCGATCGCTCGGACTCCGACACCTACATGCCGGTGTCGGTCCAATCGCTGAGGGTCTTCGGCCCGATTCCGGCGACGGGCGACTTGTGGGGCCAGGCGACGGCCAGGTTCGATGAAAGTGCGGATCGGATCAGCGCGGACATCTATCTGTTGGATGACCGCGGTGACCTGCTGGCCTGTCTCGAGAACCTGACCATCCAACGCATCGAAGGCGGCCACGTGGCGCGACGAACCGTCGATCAGGTGTTGTACCGCATGGACTGGGAGCCCGGGGCGATGGCAGCCATCGACGGCCCGCAGGCATCCCTGGGTAGGGTCTTGATCGTGGGCGACCGCCTTGGCCATGCACAGGCCTTGGCGGACCAACTGAGGGGTTCGGCCGAGGTCCTGTTGGTTCAGCCCGGCGAGGAGAATCTTCGGTTGGCCGAACGGCATTACGAATGGACCTGGCGCGATGCGGACGACATCGACGGATTCTTCGAACGCGCCTACGGTGGCGAGCTCCCCGATCGGGTGATTCACCTGGGCAATCTGGATCAGGGCATTCACCCGGAATGGGAGGCCCAGGCCGTGGAGACCGCTCTCGAGCGAGGCACGATGTCGGTGTTTCACCTGCTCCAGGCCCTGACGCGCAGGGAAGACGGTGTGTTGCCCATGCTTTGCGTGGTGACGGCGTCGAGTCAAGCGGTGACGGGCAGCGAACCGATCGCGCTGGGTCAAACGCCCGTGTGGGGTCTGTGCCGGGTGGCATCGCACGAGCACCCCTCGCTGACGATCAAACTCCTGGACCTGGATACGGATTTCACCGCCGACGATTTGGATTTGATTCGTCGCGAATGCCTTTGCACGGACGACGAAACCCAGGTGGCTTGGCGCAACGGTGAACGCATGTTGGCGCGCATGGTCCGGGACACCCCAACCGACAAGCGACCGATCGACCGCGAGACGGTGGAAGCCCTTCCCCGCGAAACGCCCATGGCGTGGAGGGTGGCGGGCGCGGGTGATCCAAACCCGCAGGCATTCGTTTCGATCGACTTGGATTCACCCGATGCCCACGAGATCGCCGTGCAACTGGAGGCGGTGGCTTTGGACGAGACCGGCCAGAGCGGATCCCGCTTCTGGGACGACGGCACGCTCGACGGTGCCGGCGTGGTCACCGCGGTGGGCGCCGATGTGGTCGACCTTCAACCCGGCGATCGGGTGATGGTGGCGGGCCTGCCGTATCTGGGCACGCATGCGCATGTGGCCCGAACGGCTGCCGCCCGCCTTCCCGATACCGTTTCGTTCGAAGCGGCGGCGACCCTGCCGACGGCCATGGTCACGGCCCGGGCGCTGATGCGATTGGGCTCGCTCGACGGAAACGCGCGCCTGTTCGTACATGGGCTCGAGACCCGTTTGGGTCGCGCGGTGGCTCGGGTTGCGCAGGCCAAAGGCGCCACCGTGTACGCCGAATCGACATGTGCGCAGGAATCGCAGCGTTTGGTCGATCAGGGTGTTCGCCCCGTACTGACCGCTTCTGGCCGGCAACTGGTCGACCAGGTTGCCGACCTGACCGGAGGCCGTGGTTTCCACTGGATCGTGGACGCATTGGATGGTGATCTGGCCACCGAAGCCGCCTCGATGCTGGCCCCCTTGGGCCGCTACGTGGCGTTGACCGGCGACGGCGGCAGGCCCGCGGCACCACTTTCGGCCCGGATCGAGCCAGGCACCACGTGGCAGGCCATCAGTCCCGGCCAGCTTCGAACCCAGCTCGGCGCCGCCTATCAAGATCTGCTGGCGGAAACCGCCGCTGCCGCCGGCGCGGACTCCCTCCAGGACCTGCCGGCACAACGGGTGACCTTCGCCGAGCTCGTGAACGGCCGGCCTGGCACGGACGGGGCGGGACGCCCCCGGACCTGGGTCGTGGCGCCCGGCGATGCGCCGGTACCGCTCCATCGCCAAAACCGGTCCGAGGCCACCGTAAAGGCGGACGCTTGGTACCTGATCGCCGGCGGTCTCAAGGGGATCGGTCTCGCCACGGCGAGCAGGTTGGCCGCGATGGGTGCCCGCCACCTGATCCTGCTCGGCCGGAGCGGGCCGGATGCGCAGGGGGCGGAGCAGATTCAGGCGCTGCGGGACCAGGGCGTCGCCGTGCACGTCAAGCGCATCGACATCACCGACGAACAGGCGATGGACGCCCTGTCTGCCGAGATCGAAGCGGCACGACCGCCCTTGCGCGGCGTGATTCATTCGGCGGTGGTCATCGACGACGGGCTGTTGATCAACCAAACGCCGGAGCGCTTCGCCCGGGTGTTCGGGCCCAAGATCTGGGGCACCCTGAACCTGCACCGCCTCGCCACGAACCATGCGTTGGATTTTTTCACGGTGTACTCCTCAGCTTCGTCCCTCATCGGGCCACCTTCGCAGGGCAACTACGCCGCGGCCGGGAACTTCGCCGATCACTTGGTGCTCGAGCGACGGCGATTGGGCCTGCCGGGCCTGACCATCAACTGGGGACCCTGGTCGGATATCGGGATCGCGGCCGAGAAGAACCTGACGGAGGATTACGCCCGCAAAGCGGTCATGATCCCCTTCGAGCCTGCGTTCGGCATGGACGTCGCCACCCACTTGTTGGCACGGGCACAGGGCCGGGTGCTGGCCTTCGACCCCAACTGGACCACCTATCTGGAGTTCTTCGGGATCGGCATGTCGAAGCGTCTTTACGCGCACATGGCCCAGGCCCGCCAACAGACCGGCGTGGGTTCCGGCGGCGACGGGTTCGACCACGAACACCTCACGGCATTGGACGAAGCAGCGCGGGTGGCCTACGTCGTCGAGCGTTTGAAAAAAGTGGCCGGCCGCATCTTGGGATTCTCGCCGTCGCGATTGCAGGACGCGACCCCCATCAACCAGATGGGCCTGGACTCTCTGATGGCCGTGGAGATGCGCAACTGGATCGAGATCAATACCGGCGTTCCGATTCCGGTGGTGCACTTCCTCAGCGGCGATTCGATCGCCCAAGTGGCTCACTTGATCCTGGCCGGCTTGGACGACGCCCCCCCGCCCGAGGTGGCGGTCACCCCGGCTCCGGAGGTGGCTGATCCCGAGGCGTTGGCGACGCTGCTGGATCGCGTCGACGACATGGACGAGTCCGAAGTGGCGCGATTGCTCGCCCAAATGGAGGAGGGCTCCGGCTGAGCCCCTCGGGGCCAGCGGTGTTTTGAAAACAGACCTACCCGGGGTACCCCTTGCCGAAGTGAGTCAGCCGAGGGGTTCCCGCATGCTTTGGGGGTCGCCGCGGCGGTAGGTTGGCCCGCTGGGCCGACACTTCGAAGTAACCCACGATTCGCAAGATCGATGAGTAAAAGAGCGAAGCAGATAAGTCGGGCCTCCAGATCTCTCGATGATCGATTTTATTCTTTGCTTGATCACTTCGATTGGATGAGCAGGGCCGATAAGGCAAGCTGCCATACCGGCCGTGCCATACCGGCCGTGCCATACCGGCCGTGCCATACCGGCCGTGCCATACCGGCCGTGCTCAACCTACAGGCCTTACCTACAGCCTGTCTGATACCGCTCTGACGATGGGCCGAGTGTAGAATTTGCGGCTTCGATGACGCGCGGCGAGGGAAAGTATCGGCTTCGCTCTTTGGCGTAACTCTATCCTGTTACATACGTTGCTTCGAAGCGTCGGCCCAGCGGGCCAACCTACAGGCTTTACGTCTCTTACGCGCATGCGGGCCCTCCGGAGGGGCTCGCTTCGCGTTGCTTGTTCGAGGCGGCATGGTTCACGAACTCGAATCTTACAGTTTCATTGCATCGAAAATGCATTAAATGCCACAACGCACGTCCCGTCCGTTTTTACAAAGGTTCCCGACACCAGAGCCAAAGACACTGTACACCAACGGTGAGACATATGTTTACTACCACTGAGACAGAATTTACGCGAAAAAACCATCATTTTTCCTGCAACAAAAAACCCATCCCCACAAAAAGGTGACAACTTGCCAACTACATCATAACCCACTGCTATTTAATAGTTTTTGTGAATTATTCACTCATTTTTCTTGGCAAGCGACTTGCTCTCCGGACGATTGCTGAATTGGAGTTATTCAGACATTTCATCTCTGGAGTAAGTTATGGAAAAATCATTCATCCACAACTGTTTGCTCTTCTTGTTTTGCATCTCCCTTCCATTATATGCTCAACCTCAACCCAGACCTTCGCGCGCTGATTTAGTACTATCAGGCAAGACGCGCGATCTCCCCCCGAATCATCGACCTCACGCCGCTTCGACCCAAGCTCCGGAAGCCGCCGACCTGATCGGACGGCCCCGGTCACCCGGAGCATCGGCGACCCAACCGTCGCCGCGATCCGTCGTCGTCGTGCTGGAAAACGACCGCGCCACCAAGGCCCATGACCTGAACGCGCTCACGTCGCGCTTCGGCGGAACGGTCCAGCACCGTTTCACCTCGCGTCACGGGCAGACGTTCGTCTTGGTTTCCTTGCCGGAGGATGCCGATCCCGCGCAGCTCGAACGGGTTGCCGGCAAACGAGGCATCGCCGTCCACCCCAACCATACCTATCAATTGTTTGGCGACGCGACGGCCGTGAACGATCCGGACTTCCCCGTCCAGTGGGCGCTCCACAACGATGGTACGCCCTTCGATGCCGGCCATCCCCAACCCCTGGCCGACGCGGATATCGATGCGCCCGAAGCCTGGCAGATTTCCGTCGGCAGCCCCGAGGTCGTCGTCGCCGTTCTCGACACCGGCGTGGACTACACCCACCCCGACTTGGCCGGCAACATGTGGCGAAACCCCGGTGAAATCCCCGGCAATGGACAGGACGACGACGGCAACGGCTTTGTCGACGACGTGCGCGGATGGGATTTTCCGGGCAACTCGCGCGGCTTGCCCCCCGACAACGATCCGTTGGACACCCTCGGGCACGGTACGCACGTGGCCGGCATCATCGGCGCCGTGACCCAGAACGGCATCGGCATCGCCGGCACCGCACCTAAAGTGAGAATCATGCCGGTGAAGGTCTTCAACACCTTTACCTCCAGCGATTACTACCTTGCCGCGGGTATCGATTACGCCGTGGCCAACGGCGCCCACGTCATCAACGCGAGCTGGGGCAGCCGCCACCGCAGTGAACTTCTTTACCAGGCCATCGAAAGAGCCCGCGAGGAAGGGGTTCTGTTCGTATGCGCGTCCGGCAACGACAGCCTGCAATTGGGCAACGACATGTGGGGTGAAAACATCTATCCCGCCGCATTTCGCCATGACAATCAGGTGACGGTCGCCGCAACCGCCCCAGACGATCGCATGACCGATTTCTCGAACTTCAGCGAGTTGCACGTGCACCTCGCGGCGCCTGGCGCCTTCATCCGCAGTACCCTTCCCGGACGTCAGGTCCTTTTTCACACCGACTTCGACCAAACGCCGGAGGGATCCCTACCCGAAGGTTTTCGAACCGAGGGGGAACCTTCCTACTGGGGCGTGGCCGCCACCACCCGCGGCGGGAACGCCAACCGCGCCCTGCGCGCGGATGCCGGCGCGGCAGCCCCCTACCGGCCCGACGGCGACAGCACCCTCTACCTGCCCCCGATCGAGACCGCGACACCGTCGACCAACCTGTTTCTGGACGTGGATATCGCCGCCCAACTTGCGCCAGGCTCTCAGCTCAGCCTGGAACGCTACCGCTCGGACGAATGGCAGGAAGTCTTTCGTATCTCGGAGAAAAGCCAGTTTTTCGAGGAGCGCGTCTTCGCCAAAGTGGAAGGCCTGAACCTCCAATCCGATGGAAACAGCAGCATTCAACTGCGCTTGCGTTGGCGTGCTTCGGCGGCGGGTCCTCAGCACTGGGGCGTCGAGGTCGACAATTTGGTGCTTTACCATCAAATGGAGGATGAAACCGACCCGTCCGTCATCAGCCACGACCACGCCTACGGGTTCAAAAGCGGTACCTCCATGGCAACCCCCTTCGTGGCCGGCGCGGCGGCCTTGCTCAAGTCCCACAAACCCGCGTGGAGCATGGATGCCGTGCGCATGGCCCTGTTGAACTCCGGTGATTTCGTGGCCCATCTCCAAGACACCACGATTACCGGATCTCGGTTGAATCTCAACAACCTGTTGCAGGTAGAAGGCGGTCTGGCGATCACCACCGCGTTGGCCGGCCGCAGCCTGGGTGCCGGCGACAGCCTGCCCTTGATTTGGCGGAACTACGAACATGCCGCCGCGCCCACCACCATGAGCCTGCTTCAGGACGGTGAGTTGGTCGAAGACAGCCACATCGATCTCACCCATTCCGCCGGCCTGTATCATTGGACCGTGCCGCAAGTCACCCCAGGTGATCGGTACCAGTTACGACTGCAGGCGGGCGGCGCGACCTTTACCAGCGAAACCTTCGCCATTCGGGCCATGGAAGACCTGACCCCCGAAGACGAGGACCTGGCCCATTACCTGTTGCTTCAAGTGGATGTCAACGAGGACGGCATTTTGGTGGCCTCGGAGCTGGAGCGTTTTCGCGGCACCATTCGGTTGGAGCGTTTCGAAATCGACGACTTTTCGTTCCTGATGCGGTTGACCCATGTCAAGGAACTCATTCTCGTCGGCCAAAAGCAGCTCGATCTACCCGACTTGAGCACCTTTCAGCATTTGGAAGTGCTGCTCATCAATGAATGTCGGGTCGACCGAATCCCGACTCTCCCACCCACGTTGCGCGAACTCCTGATCATCCACGCGAAGCTCGAAGAGTTGGGAGAGCTGCCCGAAAACCTGCGCGAATTGGTGCTTGTCGATTTGCCGCTCACCCGCATTGATTACCTGCCACCCCAACTCGAATACCTCGAGCTGGTCGATCTCCCGATCACCGAGTTGCCGCCGCTGGGCGAAAGTCTCGAGGACATCTGGCTCAACAGTTTGCCGATCACCCACATCCCGGGCATTCCCAAACAGGTGAAGGTCCTGCATCTGAAACGGCTCGGGGTATCGTCCCTGCCGCCGATCGAAAGCGATCAGTTATGGTGGTTGGTGATCGACCATTTGCCGATCAAAAAGCTCGCCCCGCTGGAGGCCACACCAAAACTGAGTTGGGTCATCATCAACGACAATCCCTTGCTCGAAGAAGTGGGACCCATTCGCAGCGACAGGCCCATCAATTTGGATCTGGCAAATAACGCGCTGACGGAGCTGCCCGAAACATCAGTCCTTCGATCCCTCAAAGCGCCAAACAACCGATTGGGGAACATCTCGAGCTTGGACCCGGGTTTGAGCGACCTCAATTTGGCGTTGAACCAAATCGACACCCTTCCCAGTTTGCCGCCCAGCCTCTACCTTCTCGACGTCAGCTACAACCGCATTCACAGCCTGCCGCCGCTGAAGCCCTTGGATCGATTGCTCGAGCTCCGAGTGCAAAGCAACCTGTTGCGGGAACTGCCGGAGGTTTCGGATACGGTGTACTCCATCTGGGCGAACAACAACCAGCTCACGTCCTTGCCGCCCTATCCCGCGGAGATCAACCACCTCGATGTCTCCTACAACCAGCTCACCAGCATGCCGGACTTCGGCGATCAACGGCGAAGCATGATCTTTGCCTCGGGGAATCGGCTCGAGCGGATTCCCGACCTGGGCGAGAACCTTTTCAGCTTGGCCCACTTCGAAGGAAACCCCTTCGATGAGAGCGCCATGGCTTCCATTGACGCCTTGATGAGCCTGAACCTGCCGGGATTCAATTCCGGTTTCCCGCCCGTGTTGTCGGACGTTCTGACGGGTACGCTATTCGAACCCCGCAAGGACGGCAGCTTCATCGATCCGCTGGGTTTGCGAAGTGATTTCCCCGTGGAGCACGCGAACGTGCAACAGGCGCCCAACGGCCAGACCCTGGTTTCCTGGCGCAAAGGCATTCCCGCCGGACACGCGCTCGCCGCCTATCGCATCTACCGCGGGGCCCACATCCTGACGGAAACGCCATCCACCGAAGCCATCCTGGATTGGCCGGCGACCGTTGCCGGCCGGACCGAGCTCGAGATCGTGCCCGTTCAGCGCGACGGCCGAGAGCGCCGCGATTTGGCCGCCACGGTCACCGTGCCGAAACCGGATTTCCCGGGCATGTTCCAGGAACGCCACTTCCCGGCGTTCGACGCAATGGGCTTCGGTTGGACGGAATTGATTCTGTCCGACGCCAAATCGACAATCGGCGCAACGATCACCGCATTCGACGCCGAAGGCGAGGTACTGGAAACCGCACATCCGACCCCCGGGGCCGGCTTCGCGGGAAGGGTCCTCACCACGAGCGAACTCTTCAGCGAAGCGACCTTGTCACAGGTGGCTCGATACCGTCTCGCCACCTTGCCGTCCGCGACCATTCAGGTCCAGACGGGAGATCCCGAATCCGCTTCCGCCATCGAGCCCGCCCAGTTCGGTCGTTACGAGGGGCAAATCTACCAACACCGCTATATCGATGAGCCATTCACCCTCACCGCGATCAACATGAGCGACACTGACGAAGGTTCCGTGTGGTTGGCGTTTTTCAACCGGGACGGCGAATCGGTCGGCGAGCAGGCAATCGACCTCTCCGCGGGGCAAACCCGCATGGTTGCACTGACGAGCTTGATTCCCGACTCGGTGGATCCCGGAGACCTGGGCCATATCGGCTGGCAAAGTGAGGTGCCCATCGCCATGTGGTCCCACTATCGCGAGGAAAATTTCGGTACCTCCCGGGTTTTTCTGCGCGAAACCCACCGACCTGGCTCCATCCGCGGTCTCCTGCCTTCCCCGGGCCGTACCCTTTTCCTGCAAAATGGTGAAGACAACGATGCAATCGTGCGTTTCTGGGCCTATGCCGAGAACGGGACCCTGCTCAGCTCGATCAGCGCATTGGTGCCCGCCAAGCAAACCCGATGGTTCGATGCCTACTCCTTTTTGTTGGACAAGGTGGGGGATGACTTTTTCGACAATTTCGGCTGGTTCCGGTATGAATCGACCCACCCGATCAACGTCGAGTTGCTTCAAAACCCCTGGTATTTGGGCGGAGGTAACAGTTCGTTCGTCACCTCGGGCGAACTGATCAAACCGGAAAGCCCCAGGAGCACGATACTGCAGGCTCCCGACTGTCGCTGGCGTTTCGACTACGAAACCATGCTGCACCTGATCAACGAGAACGCCCGTGCCGCGACGGTGCACGTGAAGCTCCGCGACCAACGGGGGATCACCGTGGCCGCCAAGACCCTTCGCATCGAACCGAACGCCAAACTGTATTTGGACGCCAAGCGGTTTGCCGGTTGGGATGGTGCGCTGGACTTGGAAACGGTCAAGTCGGTGCAGTTCATCACCAGCCCATCCACGCCGGTGACCGGCTACAAAATGCAGCACCACAAGTGGGATAACCGGTTCACGGTGCATCCCTTGGTGTCCGAGTTCTAGGCCGTATTGGCGCACAACCGGAAGGGAGTCCTGCGGGGCTCCCTTTTTTTGTGAATCCCAAGCCTGGCTCCGTTCCGCCGAAGGAACCCGTCCCCCCTTCCGAAGTCGTGGCCCCAAATCGCATACAATCGCAAGCTGTTCCATTCAAGCCGCTTGCGGGGGACTGTCCCCGCATTCCCTTCTCTGATTTTCTAAGCGGCCAACACGAATCCGTCGAGAGCTCCGATCATTCATGCGGTTTCTTGCTTCGACCAATTCATCATGAAGCCAGGAAGTTCCGAATCCAGGAAATCGGCTTGGTCGATCCTTCAAAGCCGACGCCCTAACGGTGCCGGAAACGTTCCCCGGATTTGCGACGCAAACGCAACTCCTTCTATTCAAGTCGCTTGTGGGGGACTGTCCCCGCATTCCCGCATTCTTCTAAGCGGTCAACACGAATCCGTCGAGAGCTCCGATCGTTCATGTGGTTTCTTGCTTCGACCAATTCATCAGGAAGCCAGGAAGTTCCGAATCCAGGAAATCGGCTTGGTCGATCCTTCAAAGCCGACGCCCTAACGGTGCCGGAAACGTTCCCCGGATTTGCGACGCAAACGCAACCCCTTCTATTCAAGTCGCTTGCGGGGGACTGTCCCCGCATTCTTCTAAGCGGTCAACACGAATCCGTCGAGAGCTTCGATCGTTCATGCGGTTTCTTGCTTCGACCAATTCATTAGGAAGCCAGGAAGTTCCGAATCCAGGAAATCGGCTTGGTCGATCCTTCAAAGCCGACGCCCAAACGGTGCCGGAAACGTTCCCCGGATTTGCGACGCAAACGCAACCCCTTCTATTCAAGTCGCTTGCGGGGGACTGTCCCCGCATTCCTCCCCGCATTCCTCCTGCGACGCGGGCAACTGTTTCAAACCCAGTGGAGAGCCCTCTCAGCGGGGCTTTCCCTCAACGTTGAAAGGTTCCGCGATGATCAAAGACTCTTCGCGCGAAGGGAGCCCAAGGCGACGTGCCCGTGGGTGAGACCACACATCCGCCAAGCCCTCAGGTGGAGGGTGACACGACGAGACGACCGGGCACGTTGATGTGTGTCCTTGATTTCATCCCTTGGCTGTTGCTACGTTTTTCAGGATCATCGAAGCCGCCAAATCCAACGACAGGGGACACCCACCTGTATAATCCATATAATATGAACGGTTTGCTTCGTGCCGAAGAACCCGCTGATTTGGTGGCCCTACTGCGCATCAAGAACCCCGTCTCCCGACCACGTGGAACCCTTGTGAACACAAATAGCAAAAATTTCCATTTCTTGACAATAAACCCACCAATTTCCATATAGAGAAAAAATAGCATAGGAATGAATAATGACTCACATGGCAACTGTCAGTATTGACGTATCGGACATGAACCAGGCGTTGAATTTCTACACTCAGGCCTTGGGTTGCGAATTCAAGAAAAAATATTCGGACGAATGGCAAGTCATAGCCATTGGTGCGTTAGATATCCATTTGCAGCAAAAAGCCGCGGGAACCGTTGCTGCGGGGGAACATCGACGCGATTATCGGCGACATTGGACCCCGGTGCATCTTGATTTCATTGTTGAGGACATCCGCCCGACCTGCTCGGGCATTGAAGCGCACGGAGGGAGTGTCGAAAAACAAACCTATGCGGAACAAGCCGACATTGCGTATTGTGCTGACCCGTTCGGCAATGGCTTTTGTGTGATCAGGGAGTAATCACCGGTACAAGCCGCTTTCGGATAGGCTGCCTCGAGCACATCGAGTTTCAATCTCGACCAGCACAAGTACGATGCCTATCTAACCCTCTCCAGTTCGAGGTAATTGAAAGTGACTGTCCCCACCTCATTTGCCTCCCTGGCCGGATTCCATCCTGGCTTCCTTGCTTCTTGGCTTCCTGATTTTTTCACGGACATTTCAATCAGCCACCCTCGATGAGATTCCAGCAGTTGGGGACACTCGCCTAGTGCCGCCAATCTCAGGTGCCAATGGTAATCGGCTCGTTTCAGTGGAAATACTGTAAGTTCTTCACGCCACCGCGGTACTTTACCAAGTATGTTGCATTGCCGGCCCCATCAGTCTGCTCCAGGAGGATTCCATGCATCTCATCGTCCCCTTAGCATTGGCCGCCCTTACCCATCTGGGTCCTGACGACCCACCCACCGATCCCGTCGGCGCTGGAATTGCGCTCGAAACCTGGGCCCTCCTGATCGGAGCGGTCTTGATCCTCATGCTCTTCGCTGGGCGCCACCTTCGGGGAGTGGCGCGGGAGTAGCCCACCCATCGGCGCACCCACAGTCATTGTGGCGTTGCGAAGCGTTTTTTTCATTGCCTCCAGGTTTTCAACATTCTCGTGCGCACATTTCAGGGTTTCCCCCTCACAAGATCCCCATCTCTGTGACTTTCGGGGGCATTGCCAAGTGCTCGATCACCACCGAACCCGCTTCGTTCGGCTGGGTTACCGCAAGCAACTCCAGCTACCATCTCGACCCCGGCAGTTCTGTCTCTCACCTAACACTCTCTTTTCAAGCTGCTTGCGGGGGACTGTCCCCACTTCCCCCAGCTACCATCTCGACCCCGGCAGTTCTGTCGCTCACCTAACACTCTCTTTTCAAGCTGCTTGCGGGGGACTGTCCCCACTTTTCCCCACTTTTCCACTTTTCATTCGGTTTCTTTCTTCGATCAATTCACCAGGAAGCCAGGAAGTTCCGAATCCAGGAAATCGACTGAGTCGAGCTTTCGAAAACGACGCCAAGAGGCCAAAAGGCGTAATCTCGCCGGTCTCCATCCTGGCTTCCTTGCTTCTTGGCTTCCTGATTTTTTTCACGGACGTTCCAAACAGCCCCGTAGATTCGGTTCCAAAGGTTGGCAATACCCACCTTGTTGGTCATGAGTACTCATGTGCAGCACCGGTCCTCTGAAGTTCAATTACGGATGCCCGATTCCCAAAAAAACACAATCCCTTTTATTCAAGCTACTTGAAGGAGACTGTCCCCTACATGCTTCCTGTGGTTTTCGGTGGCATTGCCAAGTGCTCGATCACCACCGAACCCGCTTCGTTCGGCTGGGTTACCGCAAGCAACTCCAGCTACCATCTCGACCCCGGCATTTCTGTCTCTCACCTAACACTCTCTTTTCAAGCTGCTTGCGGGGGACTGTCTTCACCTCCCCACCTCTCATTCGGTTTCTTTCTTCGATCAATTCACCAGGAAGCCAGGAAATTCCGAATCCAGGAAATCGGCTGAGTCGAGCTTTCGAAAACGACGCCAAGAGGCCAAAAGGCGTAATCTCGCCGGTCTCCATCCTGGCTTCCTTGCTTCTTGGCTTCCTGATTTTTTTCACGGACGTTCCAAACAGCCCCGTAGATTCGGTTTCAAAGGTTGGCAATATCCACCTTGTTGGCCATGAATACTCATGTGCAGCACCGGTCCTCTGAAGTTCAATCATGGATGCCCGATTCCCAAAAAAACACAATCCCTTTTATTCAAGCTACTTGAAGATGACTGTCCCCAGCACGTCCCCAGCACGTCCTTGCCCAGCACGCCCAGCACGCCTCCCCAGCACGCCCCCAGCACACCCCGTCTTTCCTACGGGGCCCAGGGGATCTTCGGGTGTTATGATGAAATGGAGTCCTGCATGAGAAAATCCGCGGTCACCACGGATCCGGATGGACAACGATCTCGTTGCCGCCCGTCCAGATAGGCCGCCGTATTCGACGATTCGCCTACCCAAAGAGCCAACGATGTCTTGTGAAAGAGGATCTTCCGATGAAAATACCGCATAGTCTGATGATGTTTGGCCTGCTGATCCTACCCGGGGTCGTATTGTCGAAGGAGAACCAGACCGGTAAGCGTCACAAGGTATCGTCGTTGAAGGTCACCTGTTTATCCACCATGTTGGCGGATCGCGGGATCGGCGAGTGGGGATACGCGGCACTGGTGGAGGTAGACGGCCAAAAGATACTGTTCGATACCGGAAACAGACCGGATACCGTATTGAAAAACGCCGAAACATTGGGCGTTGATTTAACGGACGTCACCCACGTGTTTTTAAGCCACAATCACCGCGATCACGCGGGCGGACTGGTCGCGCTCAGGAAGACGATGAGCAAGCATAACCCGAAAGCTTTCAGCAAAGTGCATGTGGGCAAGGGAATTTTCAGCGATCGCGTGAGGAAAAGAAATCAAATATTGGAAGTGAAAGCACAGTATGAAGCCACGGGTGGCGAGTTCGTGATTCACACCAAAGAACACCAACTGTTTCCCGGCGTTTGGATCACGGGCCCCATCGAACGAATCCACCCGGAACGAAACTGGGGCGGCAGCGGAAAAATCAACACGGCCCAGGGCCAGGTCGAGGACAACATTCCGGAGGACCAATCCCTGGTCATCGACACCGAGCAAGGCTTCGTGTTGATCTCGGGATGCGGTCATGCGGGCATGATCAACACGATGGAGCACATCACCTCGAAAATCCATCCTGGCAAGATCACGACGGCCATCGGCGGCTTCCACCTGGTGCGGGCCACGGACGAACATTTGGCCTGGACGGCGAAGAAACTGAAAGCGTTCGGTGTATCGAAACTGATCGGCGCTCATTGCACCGGCATCCACGCCTTGTACACGCTGAAGGATCTCATGAAATGGAGCCGAAGCGACGCGGTAGTCGGCTCGGTCGGCGACAGTTTCGAACTGACCAGCGGCATCAACGCCGGTTACATCGCCCGCTGAAGTCGAACCCTCTTGAATGGAACTCGCTTGCGGGGGACTGTCCCCGCGTTGCCCACGCCTGGCTTCAATCAGCGATGGAAACCTGTATTCCCTAGTCGTGCCACCAGATCACCGCACAAATGCAAACCCTTCCATTCATGTCACTCATGGGTGACTGTCACCGCATTTTTCTAAGCAGGCAACACGAATCCGTCGAGAGCTCCGATCGTTCATCCGGTTTCTTTCTTCGATCAATTCATCAGGAAGCCAGGAAGTTCCGAATCCAGGAAATCGGCTTGGTCGGTCATTCAAAAGCGACGCCCAAACGATGCCAGAAGCGTTCTCCAGATTTGCAACGCAAACGCAATCCCTTCTATTCAAGTCGCTTGCGGGGGACTGTCCCCGCATCCACCTCGAGAGCTCCGATCGTTCATCCGGTTTCTTTCTTCGATCAATTCATCAGGAATCCAGGAAAATCCGAAACCAGGAAATCGACTTGGTCGGTCATTCAAAAGCGAAGCCCAAACGATGCCAGAAGCGTTCTCCAGATTTGCAACGCAAACGCAATCCCTTCTATTCAAATCGCTTGCGGGGGACTGTCCCCGCATCCCCCGCATCCACCCCGTATTGAAAAACGCCGAAACATTGGGCGTTGATTTAACGGACGTCACCTACGTGTTTTTCCCGCATCCAACACGCACCCTCGGTCAAATTCATTAGGAGACCAGGAAAATCCGAAACCAGGAAATCGGCTGAGTCGAGCTATCGAAAATGACGCCAAGACGCCAAAAGGCGTAATTTCGCCGGTCTCCATCCTGGATTCCTTGCTTCTTGGCTTCCTGTTTTTTTTCACGGACGTTCCAAACAGCCCCGCAGATTCGGTTTCAAAGGTTGGCAATACCCACTTTGTTGGCCATGAATACTCATGTGCAGCACCGGTCCTCTGAAGTTCAATCAAGGATGTCCGATTCCCGAAAAATACACAATCCCTTCTATTCAAGCTACTTGAAGGGGACTGTCCCCACCACCCTCCCACCACCCTCGATGCGATTCCACCAGTTGGGAACACTCGCCCAGTGCCGTCACTCTCAGATGGAACCCGGGCAGCTTAGGTCCAGATTTTGAGTGCATCCGGTTTCCTTTCACACACAATCCTTTCTATTCAAGTCGCTTATGGGTGACTGTCACCGTATTTCTCGAACTGACCAGCGGCATCAACGCCGGTTACATCGCCCGCTGAAGTCGAACCCTCTTGAATGGAACTCGCTTGCGGGGGACTGTCCCCGCGTTGCCCACGCCTGGCTTCAATCAGCGATGGAAACCTGTATTCCCTGGTCGTGCCACCAGATCACCGCACAAATGCAAACCCTTCCATTCATGTCACTCATGGGTGACTGTCACCGCATTTTTCTAAGCAGGCAGCACGAATCCGCCGAGAGCTCCGATCGTTCTCACCGCATTTTTCTAAGCAGGCAAAACGAATCCGTCGAGAGCTCCGATCGTTCATCCGGTTTCTTTCTTCGATCAATTCATCAGGAAGCCAGGAAGTTCCGAATCCAGGAAATCGACTTGGTCAGTCATTCAAAAGCGAAGCCCAAACGATGCCAGAAGCGTTCTCCAGATTTGCAACGCAAACGCAATCCCTTCTATTCAAATCGCTTGCGGGGGACTGCCCCCGCATCCCCCGCATCCACCCCGTATTGAAAAACGCCGAAACATTGGGCGTTGATTTAACGGACGTCACCTACGTGTTTTTCCCGCATCCAACACGCACCCTCGGTCAAATTCATTAGGAGACCAGGAAAATCCGAAACCAGGAAATCGGCTGAGTCGAGCTTTCGAAAATGACGCCAAGACGCCAAAAGGCGTAATTTCGCCGGTCTCCATCCTGGATTCCTTGCTTCTTGGCTTCCTGTTTTTTTTCACGGACGTTCCAACCAGCCCCGCAGATTCGGTTTCAAAGGTTGGCAAATACCCACCTTGTTGGCCATTAGTACTCAAGTGCGGCACCGGTCCTGTGAAGTTCAATCAAGGATGTCCGATTCCCTTTTAAAACACAATCCCTTCTATTCAAGCTACTTGAAGGGGACTGTCCCCACCACCAACTTGCCCACCACCAAGAGGCCAAAAGGCGTAATCTCGTCGGTCTCCATCCTGGCTTCCTTGCTTCTTGGCTTCCTGATTTTTTTCACGGACGTTCCACACAGCCCCGCAGATTCGGTTTCAAAGGTTGGCAATACCCACCTCGTTGGCCATGAATACTCATGTGCAGCACCGATCCTCTGAAGTTCAGTCATGGATGCCCGATTCCCTTTTAAAAACACAATCCCTTCTATTCAAGCTACTTGAAGGGGACTGTCCCCACCACCCTCGATGCGATTCCACCAGTTGGGAACACTCGCCAAGTGCCGTCACTCTCAGATGGAACCCGGGCAGCTTAGGTCCAGGTTTTGAGTGCATCCGGTTTCCTTTCACACACAATCCTTTCTATTCAAGTCGCTTATGGGTGACTGTCACCGTATTTCCCACCGTATTTCCCCCAGGAACCTAAATCTATTTCCCGGGTTTTGGGCCGTGCGGTTCCCGCAGCGTGAAACGCGCCTCGCGCAGGTCTCGCGAGTTGGGTCCCACAAAGACCAGGAACTCGCCCGGTTCGGCCTGCCACTTCTTCCCTCGCGTGTAGAAGGCCAAAGCCTTCGCATCGAGCGTGAACGTAACCTTGCGGGAAGCACCGGGAGCCAGCCTCACTTTTTGGAAACCCTTCAGCTCCCTGACCGGGCGCGTCACGCTGCCCACCAAATCGCGAACATAGAGTTGCACGATCTCCGTGCCGGCGCGCGCACCCGTGTTGGTCACCGTCGTATGAACCCGAAGCTCGTCTGCGAACCCGATTTCCGCGGCGCTCACCGTAACCTGGGAATAGGAGAAGGTGGTGTAGCTCAGGCCGTAACCGAAGGGATAGCGCGGCGTGTTCCGTTCATCGGTGTAGTGGGACCAAAAGACCATGTCGTCGGGCAGCGGATCCGGCCTGCCGGTCTTTTTGTGATTGTAGTAGAGCGGGAGCTGCCCCACGTGGCGCGGAAAGGACATCGGCAGCTTGCCGGAAGGGTTGTAATCGCCGAACAGCACGTCGGCGATCGCGTGACCCGCTTCGGAGCCCAAATGCCAGGCCTCGACGATCGCCGGAACCTTGTCGGCCATCCAATCGAGCACCAGCGGACGGCCGTTCATCAACACCACGACGACCCTGGGGTTGACCTCGAGGACGGCTTTCAGCAGATCCATCTGCACGCCCTTCAGCCGGATATCCACCTGGCTACGCCCTTCGCCGGTTTGAAACGCCTCTTCACCGATGGCCATCACGACCGTCTCGGCTTGGCGCGCCGCCTCGATCGCCTGCGCGAATCCGGAACGATCACCGTGGTTGAGCACCATCTCGTTCATGAAGTTACCCGGACCCAGCCCGAGCGGCGCCCCCTGCGCGTGACGGACCGCGACGCCATCGCCCACCGCGGCCTGAATGCCCTCCAGCAGCGAGACGGCGGATCCGGCAATCGCCTTGGCACGCCAATTCCCCAACGGCACGTCCTTGTCCGCGGCCAGCGGGCCGATCACCGCGATCGAGCCCTTGGTCTTGTCGAGTGGCAGCAGGTGGTTCCGATTTTCGAGCAACACGATCGATTTGCGCGCCACGTCGCGCGCGGCAGCGCGGTGCTTCGGACTGAACAACAGCTTCTTTTCCCGCTGCGCGTCGCAGTAGCGATAGGGATCCTCGAACAGGCCCAGCCGGCTTTTCAGGGTCAGAACCCGGCGCACCGCGTCGTCGATGAGCGCCTCCGGAACGACACCCGACCGGACGAGGTCGACCAAGTGATTCACATAGGCACTCGACTCCATGTCCATGTCGCTGCCGGCGGTCATGGCGAGCAGGGCCGCCTGTCGGAGGTCGACCGCCACGCCATGCGGCACCAGCTCGCCGATGGAATTCCAATCGGAAATCACGAAGCCCTGGAACCCCCACTCACCTTTGAGGATACCGCGCTGGAGAAGCTCGCTCGCGGTCGTGGGCACGCCGTCGATGTCGTTGAAGGAATTCATGACGGTCGCCACGCCGGCCTCGACCGCGGCCTGGAACGGCGGCAACACCGCGTTTCTCAAGGTGTGCTCGGAGATGTCGACCGTGTTGTAATCACGGCCGGCCTCGGCGAAACCGTAGGCCGCGAAATGCTTGGCACAGGCCGCCACGGTGTCCGTCGCCTCGAGGTCCTCGCCCTGGAAACCGCGAACCCGCGCCGCCGCGATCACCGCATGCAGGTAGGGATCTTCGCCGGCGCCCTCCATGACCCGGCCCCACCGCGCGTCGCGGGTCACGTCGACCATCGGCGCGAATGTCCAGTGCAAACCGGCGGCGGCCGCCTCGGTCGCCGCGATTCGCGCCGACAGCTCGATCGCTGCCAGATCCCAACTCGCGGCTTCCCCCAGGGGAATCGGGAACATCGTCCGATAGCCGTGAATCACATCGAAGGCAAAGAGCATCGGAATGCCCAGCCGAGAATGTTCGACCGCCAGTCGCTGGGCCTTGCGGGTTTCTTCGGCACCGCACACGTTGAGCAGCGAGCCCACGAGCCCGTCGCGAACGCGCTGCAATCGTTGGCGATCGGCCGCTTCGGTTTGGGCAGGCCCGGTGACGTCGAACGTGTTGCTGTACTGGTTGAGCTGCCCGATCTTTTCTTCAAGTGTCATGTTCTTCAAGAGCGTCTCGACACGCATGGCGTCACCACCGGGGTTGCCCGCACGGACATGCGGCGCGATTGGGAAAACGAAAAACAAAAGCAGGGCAATCGTGGTTTTCATGGCATTTCCCGAAGCAGGGCGATCATCCGCGACAGGTCCGCACCCCGGGCCGAATCCGGACATCCCAGGTGCGACGGGGTCCATCCCGAATCGAGGTCCGCCGCAACGGACGCTCCGACCACCGAACGCATCATGCCGCCCGATCCAGCGGCAATCCGAGCCGCGAGCCCGTATCCGGATCGAAGAACACGGCCTTTGACAGGTCGAACATGAGCTCCATGTCCTGACCGAGTAGTCCGGCGGCGTCGGGACGAACCCGGGCCAGAACCTTGGTTTGGTTCAGGCTGGTGGTCACCAGGGTGTCGGGGCCCGTTGGCTCGCAGAGATGGACCGGGCACGTCGCCGCGCATGTGAAGGGTTCTTCCAGATGAGAGGCCATCACGTGGGTGATCTGCTCGGGGCGAATCCCCAGAATCACCGTTTTTCCAATGCGGGATTGCAAATCGGCACCCGTCTTCAACACGAATTCGCGACCCTCGCTCACCATCGTGAGGCCGTAACCCGAAACGGGCGAACCGGTGACCTCACAGGGAATGAAATTCATCGAAGGCGACCCGATGAAACCGGCCACAAAGCGGTTGGCCGGGTTTTCGTAGATGTCGCTCGGGGATCCAAATTGCTGGACTTCACCGTTGTGAAGCACCGCGATCCGATCGCCCAAGGTCATCGCCTCGATCTGATCGTGGGTGACGTAGACGATGGTCGTGCCCAGCCGCTGGTGCAACTCCTTGATTTCGGCGCGCATGTTGACCCGCAGCTTGGCGTCCAAGTTACTCAGCGGCTCGTCGAACAGGAACAACTTGGGGTCGCGGGCAAGCGCCCGGCCCATCGCCACCCGTTGCCGTTGACCGCCGGAAAGCTGGGCGGGCTTGCGGTCCAGCAACGGTTCGATTTGCAGCATGCGGGCGACCCGATCGATGATGCGGTCCTGCTCGCCCTTGGGCACCTTGCGCATCTCGAGGCCGAAGGAGATGTTCTTGCGCACGTTCATGTTGGGGTAGAGCGCGTAGTTCTGGAACACCATGGCGATGTCGCGATCCTTGGGACCGAGCCGATTTACGTTGCGGTCGCCGATCCAAACCTCTCCGGTGGAAGGGGTCTCGAGGCCCGCGATGATGTTGAGCAGCGTCGATTTTCCGCAGCCGGAGGGCCCCACCAGGGTCAGGAACTGGCCGGCCTCGATCGACAGGTCGATGCCCTTCAGGACCTGGGTCGAGCCAAAGGACTTTTTGAGATTTTTGACGGTCAGCGAACTCAAAGAAAACTCCTTCTCCCACGGTGGGAATCGGTTGCGATCATCCCTTGACGGCACCCGCCGTCAGGCCTTTGACGAAGTACTTGCCGGCTAGCACGTAGACGATCAGGGTCGGTAGCGCGGCCAACAGGGCGGCCGCCATATCCACGTTGTATTCCTTGACACCGGTGGACGTGTTGACGAGGTTGTTCAGCGCCACCGTGATCGGCTGGCTCTCGCCCGAGGAGTAGGCGACCCCGAACAGGAAATCGTTCCAGATCTGGGTGAACTGCCAGATCACGCAGACCACGACGATCGGCGGCGAAAGCGGCAGCACGATGCGCCAAAAGATGGTGAAGAACCCGGCACCATCGATGCGCGCGGCCTTGATCAATTCGTCGGGAAGGCCCATGTAGAAGTTGCGGAAGAACAGCGTGGTGAAGGCCAGCCCGTAGATCACGTGCACCGCGACCAGGCCGGCGGTGGTGCCGGCCAATCCGAACTGGCCCAATGCGCGCGCCATGGGAAGCAGGATCGCCTGGAAGGGAATGAAGCAACCGACGAGCAGCATCCCGAACAGCGTTTCGCTGCCGCGGAAACGCCACTTGGTCAGCACGTACCCGTTGAAGGACCCGATCGCGGTCGAAATCGCCACCGCGGGGACCACCAACAACAACGAATTCCAGAAAAAGCCGCGCATTTTCGCCCAGGCCTTGGCCCAGGCCGCGAGGGTCGGTTCCAGGGGTAGCGACAGCAGGTTGCCGTCGCGAATTTCGTCCATGCTCTTGACCGAGGTGAGTGCCATGACCAGCAGCGGCGCCAGAAAGTACATGGCGGTGCCCACCAGGCAAGCGTAGATGGCCGCCCTGGCCAAAGGCTGCGATGCTTCTCCCGGAAGTCGATCAATCATGGCGTTTCCTCCCCAGTTCCGAGTACAGATAGGGCACCACCACCGCCAGCACGCCGCCCAACATGACCATCGCACTGGCCGATCCCAGCCCGATCTGGCCTCGGGTGAAGGAGTAGGTGTACATGTAGGTGGCCGGCAGGTCGGTCGCATAGCCGGGTCCGCCACCCGTGAGCGCCATGACCAGATCGAAACTCTTCACGGCGATGTGGCCGAGGATCATGAAGGTGGAAAAGAACACGGGACGCAGGCTGGGGATCACGATGCGCAGATAGATGCGCCACGGGCCCGCCCCGTCGACCCGGGCGGCCTTGATGATGGCGTCGTCGATGCCGCGCAGCCCGGCCAGGAACAGGGCCACGACGAACCCGGTCGACTGCCAGACACCGGCGATGACAATGGTGTAGATCGCCATGTCGGGATCGATCAACCAGTCGAAGGTAAACGTCTGCCAGCCCCAATCGCGCATCAACTTTTCGAGTCCCAGGCCTGGCGTCAACATCCACTTCCAGGCCGTGCCCGTGACGATGAACGACAGCGCCATCGGGTACAGGTAGATGGTCCGCAGAGTGCCCTCCAGGCGAATTCGCTGGTCCAGGAGGACCGCGATCAACACGCCCAGGATCAGGCAGATCGCGATGAACAGGCCGCCGAAGATCAGCAGGTTCTGGCAGGCGACCCACCAGCGTTCACTGGCGAACAATTTCTGGTACTGAACCAGGCCGGCCCAATCGTTCCGGGGCAACAGCCGCGACTTGGTGAGGGACAGCCAACCGGTCCACAGAATGAAGCCATAGACGAAGATCAGCGAGCAGAGAAAGGTCGGGGCGACCACCAGGCGCGGCAACCAGGTTTCCAATCGATAGGCCCACGCCGGTCGCGCCGCGAAGGCCGCCTTGGTTTGGGTGTCGACGGAATTCTCGGCGTATTCCGGAACGGTGTCGATGTCGAGGTTTTCGTGGCGGGACATGTGTTTCTCCGGGGCTTTGCCGAGCCGCGACGCCTGCGCGCGAAGCGACGCGCTGGGGCGGCGTTCAAAGGCTGGCGCGAACTTCGAGGACCAATCGCTTGCAGGCTTCGGCCGAGGACATTTCGGAATTGTAGAAGAGGGTGACCACATCGTAGATGGCACCCTTGGTCGAGGGGCTGGTGGCCATGTCGTGGGCCATGCTGGGCACCAGGGTGCGGTTTTCGGTGCTGGTGGAGAAATCCTTCAGCGAGGCGACCGCGTACTGATCGAACTTGTCCATCGGCATGTTCAGGCGCACGGGAATCGAACCCTTGTTGAGGCTGAACACCTCCTGGAATTCGGGCTCCATGATCGTCTTGGCCAAATCGTTTTGGGCGAATTGGATCTCTCTTTTCGTTTGCTCGAACATCGCGAAGCTGTCCACGTTGTAGATGAACATGCCTTGGGTTTCCGGTACGGGGAAACACAGAAAATCGACGCCGGGTTTCTGGTTGGCGTTCAGGAACTCGCCCTTGGCCCAATCGCCCATGAACTGCATGCCGGCCCTGCCGCTGATGATCATGGCGGTCGCCAGGTTCCAGTCGCGGCCGGGTGCATCCTTGTCGGTGTAGCGCTTGATCGTTTTCAGCATATCGAAGGCCCGCGCCATGGTCGCACTTTTCAGGGCTTCGGGCTTCAAGGCGACGAAGGCCTCGCGGTAGAAGTCGGCCCCGCCGATCCCCAGCACGACCGACTCGAAGACCGTCGCTTCCTGCCAGGGCTTGCCGCCGTGGGCCACCGCGATGAAACCGGCCTTTTCGATCGCCTTCGCCGCGACCTCGAATTCGGCCCAGGTGGTGGGGATCTTCGCGCCGGCTTTCTCGAACACCTTGGGATTGACCCACATCCAATTGACGCGGTGGATGTTGACCGGCACGGCCACGTAGTGACCCTCGTATTTCATCGCATCCCGAATCACGGTGGGCAGCAGGGCGTCCCACCGGCCGCGCGCCGCGATGGCGTCGAGGTTGGTCAGCACGCCTTCGTAGGCCCATTCCTTGATCAACGGCGCTTTCATCTGGGCCGCGACCGGCGGGTTGCCCGCGAACACGCGCGATTTGAGCACCGTCATGGCGCTGTCACCGCCGCCGCCGGCGACCGACAGGTCCTTCCAGGTGTGACCCTGGTCTTCCATGAGCTGCTTGAGCACCGCGACCGATTTGGACTCGCCGCCGGACGTCCACCAATGCAGGACCTCGACCTCGCCGGCCGAAACGGGCCCGGCCATGCAGACCATGAATCCAAGTAACGCGATCCGAAAACGCATCGCCTTCCTCCTTCGTGCGTGCAGTCCCGATCGTCGAAACGGGTGGGCACATCGACATGAAGCCCGACCGATCGCGAGCTCGACGAAGCTGGCATAGAAAAGATCCGAACGGGTGCACACTGTTCGCATTTACCCATCAAAACGCAAAACGGGTCGGCGGCCGTGCAAGTGAATCTTCAAAAAAACGATTTTTGTTCTCGAGGTACCGCCTGGTAGGGGTTCCATCGCGATCAGCGGTGACTCCGAATTTTTACCTCAAAGGCCACGGAGGAAGCGGAGCGGAACATGGCAAATCATTCCGTCGGTTGTCTTGCTCCGGTGAAATCCTCGGGAAGCCGGCAGCCATCGAAACCAGGTCACGCCTGGCCGACCGCCCGACAACAACCTTCTGTAAAAAAAAGACTTACCGCGCCAAATAATTCAACAGCCAGGTGTGGGCAATCTTCAGATGGGTCGCCACGGTGCGTTCGGACAAGCCCATCCCCCTGGCGATTTCGGCATTGGTCAGCCCACCGAAGTAGCGGAACTCGATCATGCGGCAATGCTTGACGTTGATTTTCTCCAGCGCTTCGAGCGCGTCGGCGACCCGCGAGGGTTCGTGCACCGCGCTCCCCGCCAGGGACTCGTCCAGGGAAACCGCTTCCCAGTCGCCGCGCCGCTTCTGGCACCTTCGCCTGCGCGAATGGTCGATGAGCAGTTGCCGCATCGCTCGGCAAATGAGTGAAAAGAAATGAATGCGGTCCTGAAAGAGAATGTCCTTGTCGGCCAGCTTGACGTAGGCCTCGTTGACCAGGGCCGTGGGGCTGAGCGTATCCAACGGGTTGGCGCCCAGCTTTCCCGCCATCTGTTGCAGCTCACCGTAGACCTGCGAGATCAACTGATCCCGCGCCTGGGCATCTCCTTGGTTGATCCGTTTCAACAACCGTGTAACCTGTCCGTATACCGGTGACTCTGCAACCAATCCCTGAACCTCGGCTTTTCGCGTCTCACGCATTTTTCGATATTCTGCGTTGCCATCGGGCACACCGTCAAGCCTCACCCGCTGGTGCCCAGTGTCGCACGCCCAAGAGCCCACCCATTTCCGGCTCACCATTGACTAATAGAAGTTTGTCCACGAATCACGCAGATTGACACGAATCTAGGAAACCATCTTCGGATTCCGTGTACCAAGGTTTTTCGAAGATGGGCAATGGCACCGATGAAAAATAATTTATTTAATACAAGTAGTTTATGTGAAAAATCTTTACGACGTAATCAGGCAAGGAGGACCCTTGCCCGTCTCATGGGCAATCAGGAAAGGAACCAGAAAAGGTCCATCAAGTACCTTCTCCGTCATTCCTCAACGCCCTCCGCGAACTCTTTGTTTTTAAGTAGTTTATGCACCATTACCCCTGCATCTACGGAAAAATCTCCTCCAAGAAACCACTCGAGCCCTTCCGACCTGTTTAGAGAGGTATGATTTCCTCGGCGCCTCATGAGTTCAAAAAGACCCCGGTTCACGGGGCGTGCGGCCGAGATCACATCGGCGGCCTTGGACGATTGTCCCCCACCCGATAACGAGATACCATGACCCTCGAATACCGACTTCGACATGGCATCGTCACCCAATTTTGGGCGACGCGGACACCCCCGTGGACCTCCAGAGGAGGGGCTCGTGGACCTGGACCGAGAGAAAGCGATCTACCGCATCATCGAAAACGCCTATGCGCCGTTGCCCCAACTGCGAGAAGCCTATCTCCAGGCGGAATGCGGCGAGGATGCGGCACTCTTGCGGGATCTCCAGGCGTTGATCGAAGCGAACGAGGCGGACGAGGAAGCGGTGGCGCGGCAGGCGGCTCGCTCCCTGGGGACGTTACTGGCGGATGCGGCCGCCCACGACGACCTGTCGCGCGAACTGGACACCACCGATTGGGGCCGCCGGATCTATGGGCCCCTGGAGCCCGGTTGCCGAATCGGCCCCTATCTCCTGGAAAAGCAAATCGGCGAAGGCGGCATGGGTCTCGTGTTCCTGGCCGTTCGCGAAGACGCCTTCCAGATGAAGGTCGCCCTGAAGCTCGTCAAGCCCGGCATGGACTCGCAGGAGATTTTGGAGCGTTTCCAGCGCGAACGGCAGATCTTGGCGAACCTGAAACATCCCAACATCGCCCAGCTCTACGACGGCGGCGCCACGGATCGCGGCCTGCCCTACCTGGCGATGGAATTCGTGGACGGCGTGCCCCTCGATCGCTATTGCCAAGATCACGACCTGAGCATCCGCCAACGGTTGGCACTGTTCTGCAAGGTGTGTGACGCCGTCAGCTTCGCCCACCGCAATCTCGTCATCCATCGCGACCTGAAGCCCGCCAACATTTTCGTGACGCGCGACGGAGAACCCAAACTGTTGGATTTCGGCATCGCCGGCCTGATCGACGCCCAGGCGAGCCAACCCAAACGATCCACCACCCGGCCGATGATGACGCCCGAATTCGCCAGCCCCGAACAGGCCCACGGGGAGCATCTCACCGTGGCGAGCGACGTCTACTCGCTGGGCATGATCCTCTACAACCTGCTCACCGACCAACTCCCCTACGCATTGCCGCGCCAGGATCCGGTCCGATTGATCCGCGCCATCTGCGAGAGTCCGCCGGTGAAACCCAGCCAGCGCATGGCCCGGTCGATCGACCCCAACCAACTCCCCTACCTGGATGCCGGCGAACGGCGTCGTCGCCGCAAATCGCTGCGCGGTGATCTCGACGCCATCGCGCTCCACGCGCTCCAAAAAGACCCCGGCGACCGCTACCCGTCCGTGGAACAATTCGCCGAAGACCTCCGCCTCCATCTCGCCGGGATGCCGGTTCGGGTCCGCACGCGCACGCTGGGGTACCGCTTGGCCAAATTCGTGGCGAGGAACCGCATCGGTCTGATGACCAGCTCGGTGTTTGTCTTGCTGCTGGCCGGGTTTTCCCTGACCTCGGTGTACCAATACCGCCAGACCCTGCTGGAGCGGGATCAGGCCCATCGCGTGACCGAAATCCTCATGTCGCTCTTCGAAATGCCCGATCCCGCCTGGACGCGGGGCGAGTCGATCACGGCCAAAAGGCTCCTGGACGAGAGCGCGATCAAGATCCAGCGCGAGCTCGGCGATCAGCCCAAGGCCTACGCGAAGTTGCTGGGCGCCATGGGCCGGGTCTATCACAAAATCGGAAGCTACGACGAGGCCCAGCAGTTGATGGAGGAATCGCTGGCGACCCACGCGGCGTTCGACCCCACCCCCCTGGAGCATGCACAGGCCGTCGACGATCTGGCCTGGCTGCTCTTCGAACGGGGTCACTACCGGCGCGCCGAACGACTGGCGCGTCGGGCGCTGGACATTCGAACCGAGGAATGGGGTTCGCATCACATCGAAATCGCCGAATCGTTGAGCGAGGTCGGTTGGATTCTGGCGCATTTGGGCGATTTCGAGACCGCCGAATCGCTATTGCAACAGGCCCTGACCCTCCAGCGGCAACACACCCCAGCTTCCGTCGCGCTGGCTCGGACCCTGGGCTATCTGGGTCGGCTCGATCTGCAGCGCGGTCTCGTGGGCCTGGCCGACCTGCGGCTCGGCGAATCGCTGGCGATCCGCACCGACCTCTTCGGCGACACCCACCCGCAGGTCGCCGAAATGCTTCACAGTCTCTCCATGCTGAAGGCGCGTGGTCGGGATTTCCGGGGCGCCAAACGCATGTGCCGCGAGGCGTTGGTGATGCGACGACGGCTTCTCGGCGACAACGACCCGGTGGTCGCCGCCAACCTGGCCGATCTCGGCCGGATCTTCGTCGCTTCGGGTGAAATGCCGGAAGCGACCCTGATCTTCGAAGACGCCTTGGCCATCCAGCGCCGCATTCTGGCTCCGGATCACCCGGAAACCCTGCGCACGCTGTCCGAGTTGAGTCGATTGGCGATCGCGCGCGGCGACCTCGCAGACGCGGATCACCTGTTTCGCGAAGTGCGCGACACCGCCCCGGAACGCCTCCAGCAGGCCCCGTATACTCTCGGCAGCCTGTACGCGGGTCATGCCGCGTCCCTTCTCGAATCCGGCAACCGAGCGTCTCTCCCCGAAGCGGAGGCCCTGCTCCAACGCGCGCTGACCTGTTTTTCCCAGATCGTTCCCGAGCACCATCCCCAAGTGGTGGATACTCGGCTCTACCAGGTAGCCTGGCTCAGGATGCAGAGGCGTTTCGCCCCCGCCGCCGACATCCTCGAGGATCTTCATCGCTTGGCGACCCAATACCCGAACCACCTGAGAGCCCAACGGGATCGATTGGACCAGGCCCGCGGCGCACTCTACCGAGCCTGGGGCAAACCCCTGCCGTCGGGTCTCGAATCTCGCCAGGGCAGGCCGCCCGAGACGAGCCGAAACGACCAGGCCAAACGCGGTTTGCAGTAAGCTGGGCACTATCGAGAATCAGTGCCGCGACCACGACCCACATCATCGATGAAGTTCGCGCCCTCTCACCGACGGGACATCTTCGAGTGGCGCGCCATAAAGGGCCAACTTTGTGGGGGCGACCATGCAAAAAGGGCGAGGACGTTTTTCCCGTCCCCGCCCATGCGGAAGCTTGATTCAGATGACCGTCATGCGGTCGGGAGGGTTGTTTCGATCAAAGCTCGCCCAAGCTGACGACGGCGACCGTTTCGTCGTTGTGGTTGCCGTTGCCTTTTTCCTGCTCCTGGACTCGCACGCGAACGGAGCTGGTGGACACGCTTTTTTGGCGGGTGACGATCGCGCTGCTGCCTTCGGTGGTTTGGCTCTGGCTGAACACCACTGGTGTCGCACCGAAGCTCTCGGCAAAGCGCACGGTTTCCAAATCTTGGTCGACGCTTTGGGTTTGGGCCTGCAGCGTCAGACCATTGTTCAGGGTGTGCACGCCGGCTTCCAGGATCATGTAGGACATGATTTCTTCACCGTGGGTACCGTCCTGGTAGTCCCACTCCTCGATTTTGTACTGGAAGGATTCGTAGGTCACCGAGCGCAGGCGAACGTGGGCCGGGTCACTGTCGTTTGCGCTGTTCAGCTTCATCAAGACGACCGGGTTCTCGTACTCGCCGATGAAGTTGCTGATGGTATGCCAGGTACCCGCATTGTTTTGCCGTTTTTCCACCAGTCCCACTTCGCCGATCAAGTCACCTTCGGCGTTGTAGATGGCACCTTCGGTCATCGCCATGTATCCGATGGTTTCCGAACCGTGGTCGGTTTCCTTGTTTTTCGATTTCTCTTCTTCAACCCAGACATCGAAGCCGTCCACGTCCACATTGTTCAGACGCAGACCCGCCGGATCGCTACCGGACATGGTTTGCATGTCAGCGAAGAGCACCGGGTATTCGGGCAAGGGGCGGGTGGAGGTAAAGTACACCACGTCGACATCATCGTCGACGTTGTTTTGGGTACCGTATTTGATTTTGCGTTTGACGCGAAGGAATGCCGTCACGGGAGCCGAGGAGATGCCCGAAGCGTTGGTCACCACCAGCTTGGCGATATACAGGCCGGGCACGTCGCCGGTGATACGCGGCTGAAGGGCGGAGGTATTGTCGAACGAGGCGTTGCTGCCGAAGGGTTTTTGCAACAGGGTCCAATCGAACGTCAGGGGACCGTCGCCGTTGGGATCGGAGCTGTCCGATCCGTCGAAGTAAAACCTGCTGCCTTGGTAGTTCGTGAGATCCTCGCCAGGATCCGCGGTCGGCCGGTCAGGATTGATCGTCGGGCTGATCACTTCGAAGAAGGTCCAGAGGGCTTCCGTAGATTTGGTGTCAGTCAAGACAATGTTACTTTCATAGAGGTCGTCAATCTGACCCTTCCAGTATTTGCCGGTGTTGGTTTTAATATAATAACTACCGTTTGCCTCTTCTTCCAAAATGAAGCGGCCAGTGTTGCCCAGAGTTTCCGAAGCGACGACTTTACTGTTGTCATGGGACAGATAAAGCCGCCACAACTTTATGTAAAAACCGTTGTCGAAGCCAAAGGAAAAACGAGTTGGGTATCCGCCGAGGCCGTAAACACGATCGTAGTGAAAGGTAGATACTTTGGGATTCGCATTGTGGGAAGTGATTTGAACGATATTTTTGTGTTTCAAGTTGGAAATGACGACATGGATGGCGGGGCTTTGCGAGGGGTGGTAGGTGGTCAGGAAATACCACTCTGCGGCTAAGGATTTGTTCCAGGATTCGGCCACGTCGGCCCACCCGGATCCCGTGCAGCTCAGATAGGAGCCGCGCCAAGATTTGATGAAGTAACTTTTGTCTTCCTTTTCCAAATAGAATTTTTCGTAACTGGTTTTGGCGGTCGTCAGGCGAACGTTGCCGTTGGCGTCGACGCCCAGGTATTTTCCGTCCAATTGAAAGGAATGGGTCTCATCCGCGTTGCGGATCAAGGACCATCGGGTCCAGTAACTTTCGGGGCCGTACTGTTGATCGTAGGGGAAGGTCTGCACGGTGTCGTCATCGAGCTGAATCAGGATATTCTTGGACATCCGGCTGCTGATGTTGACGTTGTTGACGCGCTCCAATTCTTGAGCGGAAAGAGGAACCAGCGAAAGACCTAACAAAGCGACAGAAAACAAAACACGAAAGAAGTTGCTGCCGTGGAATTGAGAATTCATCATGCTCTCCTAAAAACGATTAAAAGGCGAAATCAGCCACCCCTAATAGGACGCACAGAGACGGACAACCGACCCGGCAGGGACATGCCGTTGACAGGGAGAACTCTATTGATGAAATGTGGAGGAATTCGCAAGCAAATAAGGAGGACACCCAAGCGTGAGATAGATCACGTAAGATCTCGACTCACCTACCAAAAACCGCCTTACTTTCAATGCTTAACGCGCCCCTGCGTGCTCCGGTCGATTTCATGGTGGCACACTTGAATCCTCGATCTCGGCGGTAACTCGGTGGAGGGTACTTTGTGAGCGCGAAAATCAATCCACGGATCACACGGATGGACACGAATTAAAAAACCATGCTCGGATCACGTGTTCTCGATTTTTAAAGGACCGGCGGTACTGCGGGAACCGTTCCGTGGAACGATGGAAGTGCTTTGAGTCGTGTCAATTCGGGTGATTCGTGGAAAAAATGGCCCTCTCCCAAGAAGCCAAACAAGCGTTTCTTCCGTTTTTTGGACTTTGCCTCCTCGATGACTCCGTGGTGAACATCCGCTGGTACCGCTGATCGGGATGGAAGCCTACCTTTCGGGCGCGCGTCGGGCCAGAACGCGAAAGGGCGGCCTCTCCCCCGCCAGGCGACCTACCGGCCACACCGGTTTAGGCTTCGCACCTGTCGGGATCGTCGAGGCCACCTGTCACAGCGCACATCACGATCATTTAGATAAAGAAAGATAGCGTGTCGATCTTCAGCGGACCGGTTGGTTCGGCGAGAAGGAACGGGTTCCGCTCATTTGATTCATTTGTCATCCACATTCATGAGCGCCTCGTTGGCCAGCTCCTCGGCCGCTTGCTGGGCCTTGGCCGCCGCTTCCTCCGCTTTCTTCGCGTTACCGAACGCATCCTCGGAGAAGGCCTGGTCCGCCAGGGCGTCGGCAGCCTTTTCCATGTCGGCCGCCGCTTTTTCCATATTCTTCACCTTGCCGTTGGTGCCCTTGGCGAAGGCCTCGTTCGCCAGCGCATCGGCGGCCTTCTCCATGTCAGCCGCCGCTTTCTCCGCGTTCCGGACCCGGCTCTTCGCGTTCGCAGGGAGGGCGTCGACGCCATCGACCAACTCGCTGGTGGCGCCCGCCTTGGCTTTGGTGGATTGTGCGCTGTCGGATTTTTTGGTGGCATCACCGGTGGCGGAAACACAGCCGATGGAAATCATGGCGCCGATCACCAGCAAGCCAAAAGTCGCTACGAAAAGGGAGTTGATGTCTTTGATCTTTTTCATGTCACACCTCAATAATGTTGATTTGAATCCAGCGTGTCGCCGTTCCTTTCGGGCGGCATACCGCGATTCGGTTGTTTGATTCTTGATTCGTTCAAGGAACTAAAATTGCCAACCCTGACAATTTAATTTTTCTCAGATTGGCGACACCCGGTGTTCGATCACCACCGCCTTGGGATTCCCGGAGCAGCCCGACGTGTAGCTCAGATGGAGTGCTCGGATTCAAAGGGCTGCGAATGACGGTCGAAGCGAAGCGGCATGCCAAGGTCGTCAGCGAAGGGTGACGTGCCTCCAAGGCCTGGGTGACGCCGCTCGTGTGTTCGGGGAGTTCGACGTTGCCCGCTCTCAACTAGGTCTAACCAGGAAGGCCCGCAAAACCTCTACATTTTTTCTGAAATAGTTTGGAACATTCTCAGAACTCTTTCTTTTTCAGCTCATTACCAAACCAAAAAACTAAACCGGCTCATTCTCATGCGAGATTCCGCCGCCCTGAGCGATGGGTGTTCCTATCGACCATGCGGAGATCTTCCTGCGGTCGATTCACCAGGAAACCAGGAAGGACCGAAACCAGGAATTCCACTGCGCCGACCTCCTCAGGCGAATCTCCCACGACACCTAGGCGCCCATTCCCTGGCTGCCTTCCTGGATTCCATGGTTCCTGGGTTCTTGATTTTTTCTCCGCAGTTCAAGAACCTCCCGCGTGAGTTTGGGACACCCACCGTTTTTCGTTTTTGTGAGTTTGGGACACCCACCGTTTTTCGTTCTTGATGGGTGTCCCATGTGAGTTTGGGACACCCACCAATGCCGCACCGTGAGTTTGGGACACCCACCGTTTTCCGTTTTTGATGGGTGTCCCCATATGAGTTTGGGAGTTTGGGGGATGAGTTTGGGGTGTCCCCATATTGTGGATGAGTTTGGGACACCCACCAATGCCGTTAAGTCGTGAGTTTGGGACACCCACCGTTTTCCGTTTTTGATGGGTGTCCCTGTATGAGTTTGGGAGTTTGGGACACCAGAAGCTCCCGCGTGAGCTTGGGACACCCACCGTTTTTCGTTCTTGATGGGTGTCCCAGTTCGTTCCAGTTTGAATTCCCCTGTTGTTTTTGATGGGTGTCCCGGTTTGTCCAAGTTTGAATTCCTGCTGGGTGTCTCGGTTCGCATTTGGTGGGTGTCCCGACATTGAGTTTGGGACACCCACCGTTTTCCGTTTTTGATGGGTGTCCCCGTATGAGTTTGGGAGTTTGGGGAGTTTGGGACACCCACCGTTTTCCGTTTTGATGGATGTCCCAGTTTGTTCCCTGCCGTCGATTCACCAGGAAACCAGGAAGGACCGAAACCAGGAATTCCACTACGCCAACCTCTCCAGGCGAATCTCCCACGACAACCAGGCGCCCATTCCCTGGCTGCCTTCCTGGATTCCATGGTTCCTGGGTTCTTGATTTTTTCTCCGCAGTTCAAGAACCTCCCGCGTGAGCTTGGGACACCCACCGTTTTTCGTTCTTGATGGGTGTCCCAGTTCGTTCCAGTTTGAATTCCCCTGTTGTTTTTGATGGGTGTCCCGGTTTGTCCAAGTTGGAATTCCTGATGGGTGTCCCGACATGGATCCCTCCCGGTTTGGCTTTCCCGGCTTGCCTTGGTTTTGATGGGTGTCCCAACTTGGATTTTGAGGGATGTCCCAACTTGGATTCGCGCGAGATTCGGCCACCACGAGCGATGGGTGTTCACATCGTCCATGTGGATGTCATCCTGCCGTCGATTCACCAGGAACCCAGGAAGGACGGAAACCAGGAATTCCACTACGCCGACCTCCCCAGGCGAATCTCCCACGACAACCAGGCGCCCATTCCCTGGCTGCCTTCCTGGATTCCATGGTTCCTGGGTTCTTGATTTTTTCACCGCAGTTCAAGAAGCTCCCGCGTGAGCTTGGGACACCCACCGTTTTTCGTTCTTGATGGGTGTCCCAGTTCGTTCCCCCGGCTCGCCTTGGTTTTGATGGGTGTCCCGACTTGGATCCGACTTGGATCGGTTTTGATGGGTGTCCCAACTTGGATCTGGCTCTCCCGGCTTGCCTTGGTTTTGATGGGTGTCCCGACATCATTGATCCCTCCCGGTTTGGCTTTCCCGGCTTGCCTTGGTTTTGATGGGTGTCCCGGTTTGGCTCCGGTTTGGCTTTCCCGGCTTGCCTTGGTTTTGATGGGTGTCCCGACTTGGATCCGACTTGGATCGGTTTTGATGGGTGTCCCAACTTGGATCTCCAGTTTGAATTCTCCTGTTGTTTTTGATGGGTGTCCCGGTTTGTCCTCCCAGTTTGTCCAAGTTTGAATTCCTGATGGGTGTCTCGGTTCGCATTTGGTGGGTGTCCCGACATGGATCCCTCCCGGTTTGGCTTTCCCGGCTTGCCTTGGTTTTGATGGGTGTCCCGACTTGGATCATGGGTGTCCCGACTTGGATCCATGCCTTGGTTTTAATGGGTGTCCCGACTTGGATCTCCCGACTTGGATTTCCGACTTGGATCATGGGTGTCCCGACTTGGATCCATGCCTTGGTTTTAATGGGTGTCCCGACTTGGATCTCCCGACTTGGATCCAACTTGGAACTTGGGATGGCCGCTGCCGCTCAGATCTTGGCGGTTTCCTCGATCAGACGCTGTTTGAATCGAGCCATGATCTCCTCCACCATGTCCGGGTTCAGCAGGATCGGGTTGTAACTGACGAAGATCCGGTAGGCGCCACGGCGCGGCACGATCATGACCCCGAGTGAGGTGTCCCTGGCTTCGGCCACCAGATCGGGAATGAGGGCCGCCCGGGCCTCGCCCAGCGAGAACCCCTCGTCCAGCGCTTCCGATTCGATCCCCATCCGGAACGTCAGGCAGGGTCGCACCGGCTCTTCCGGTCTGGTTTTGTTCATTTCTCGAAGCACGCGGGCCAGGGAAATGCTGGGATTGGCGATCACGCGGTTGAGCTCCGCGCCCACCTTTCGGCAAGCCTCCGCGAAATCTCGATCGGGCGTCACGGCCACCCGCAGGCCCATGTGCCTGAAGAAGGGCCCGATGGCGCGTTCGACCTCGGGCATGAACCGGCCCGTAACCGTGGTCGACACGAGGAAGTCGCGCTCTACCGTGTAATCCGAGAGCACTTCGAGAAACGCCGCCTGCAACACCGCCATGTTGGAGACGAGCTGATGACGACGGCGGAAAACGTCCACTCTCGCGACGACATCGGCCCTCAGTGACCCCTGCCACACGGGATTGGGCAACCGTTCGGTACGCAGGCCCGGATGGTGGCGATAGAACAGGTGGCCAGGCACGCCTTCGAAATGACGAACCCATTCGTCCAATTCGCGACGCCCGCGCGCCGAGTCGAGGAAATCCGCTTCCCATTGCGCGAAGTCCAGGAAGTCCAAAGCGGGTGTCTCCGCGACCGGGTGACCGGGCAGATCCGCCCCACGCCATTCCAGGGCCGCCGCATAGGCCTGGCCGAGTTCGTCCACCAGTACCTGAATCGACACACCGTCGAACACGCTGTGGTGGATGACCAGCAACAGCAAAGAGCTCGAGTCCGAGAGGCGCAGCAGGCAAGCCTTGAACAACAGGTCGCGGAACAAATCGAAGTGGGTGCTGAAGTAGTGGTGCTTGATGTCCTCGATTCGGGCGAGCTGGGTCTCCGCATCCAATCGCGTCAAGTCGCGAACTTCCAACTCGAACCGGTCGGCGGTCGCCTCGACCACCTGGACGAGTTCTTCACCTGCGCGACGGAAGTGCGTGCGCAGGATCGGATGCTTTTCCAGGCACCGAGCGAAGGCGCCGGACAGTGCCGCCTCATCGACCGAGCCGGATACCTCGATCGCGCTGGTCATGTTCAGGCGGGCACCGTCGAGACACCGCTCGATCATGCTCACCTGGGTGGCGGTCGCCCGTACCGGTGCCGTACCGGTGCGGCGACGCAACGGCGGCAGCGGGGACGAAGCGATGGATGCCGAATCCGAGCGCCCGTCGTGGCTGAGCGCATCGACCAGGCGACCAAGGGTCTGGTGAGCGAAGAGTTCCTTGGCGTGGAGCGCGATCCCCACCTCCTTGGCCCGCGTGACCACCCGCATGGCCGTCAACGAGTTGCCGCCCAGGTCGAAGAAGTTGTCGTCTAGGCCGACCCGCGACAGGTTCAATTCCCAAGCCCAGATTTCGGCCAGGCGTCGTTCGAGAGGCGTCGTGGGGCGACGAACCGGTCGGTGATCCCGGACGAATGATCCGGGATCGGGCAAGGCCTTGCGATCTACCTTTCCATTTGCATTCTTCGGCAGCGAGGCGATCGGCACCCAAAGGCTGGGAACCATGTAGGCCGGCAATCGCGCCGCAAGCGCGGTCCGTACCGTCTCGAGCCAGGCGGCCTCCTCCCCTGCATCGCCATGTTCGGGCACCACATAGGCCACCAAGTGTTTGTCATCACGGGCGCGGGAATGAACGACCACACAGGCCGCCGCCGTGCCCTCGGTTTCCAGCAGGGCGGCTTCGATTTCGCCCAACTCGATGCGAAAACCCCGAATCTTGACCTGGTGATCCAGGCGTCCGAGGAACACCAGCCGCCCGTCCGGGTCGCGGCGCACCAAGTCGCCGGTGGCGTAGAGCCGCTCTCCCGGAGCCGTGGCATACGGATGGGGGACGAACGCCGCCGCGGTCAGAGCCGGCCGGTGATAGTAGCCCCGCGCCAGACCGAGACCACCGATGTAAAGCTGGCCGGGAACACCGACGGGAACCGGATTGAGGGCGTCGTCGAGCACATGGAACTCGGTGTTGGCGAGCGGCAGGCCGATGACGACCCGATCCTGCTCGATTTCCTGGAAGGCGGCCCAGACGGTGGCTTCGGTCGGCCCATACGCGTTGAGGATGGAGGGGATGCCGGCCTCGCGCAAAGCCGCCGCCAAGGAGGCGGACCAGGCTTCGCCGCCGATCACGATTTGCCGAAGTGCGCCAAGCGCACGGCGGCCATCGGCGCTCTCCAGGATGGCCTGCACGTGCGCCGGGGTCATCTGCAGGTGGGTTACCTGGTGACGAAGGATCTGGTCATGGATTTCAGGAGCGGACGGCTCGTCCAAGAGGGCCACCGACGAGCTGTTGCGCGAGAGCGACGTCCCATCGCATCGCATGGTCGACGAGGTCGATACCGGGGCGTGGGGTGCCTGCCCCGTGGAATCCATTTCCTCATGCTCCGGTTGCAGGATGACGCGGCAGCCTCGGGTCAGGTTCCACAGCGTCTCGAAGATCGCGATGTCGAAGCCGACGCTGGTCGTCGCCAGCCAGGTTTCTTCCTGTCGACGAGCGCCTCCCACCCGCAGCTCGCGATCCAAAGCGTCGAAAAAATGAGCCACGCTGCCGTGCTCGATGACCACCGCCTTGGGGTTGCCGGTGGATCCCGAGGTGTAGAGCATGTAGGCCGCGTGACGCAGGGTGAGGTCGGTCCTGTCCGGTGCATGGGTCGGCCCGACCTCCAGTGTGTCGATCACCTCCGAATCGTCCAGGTCGATCCAGGCATCCGACGACAGATCCAGCCAACGGGCCAGTCGCGCCGTCGTCAGGACCGTGCCGAGTCGGGCGTCTTCGATCATGTAGGCCAAGCGGTTCGCGGGGAGGCTGGGATCCAGCGGGACATAGGTTGCGCCGGCCTTGAGCACCGCAAGCACGGCCACCAACTGGCGGGACGAGCGGGGCAGGCAAATGCCGACCCGGGTTTCGGGGCCTACCCCCTGCGCGATCAGATAATGGGCCTGGCTGTTGGCCCGTTCGTCCAGGTCGTCGTAGCGCCAAGCCTCGCTGCCGTCCTGCAGGGCGATACGCGACGGGAACTGTCGGGCCCGAGCTTCGAAGCGACGGTGAATGAAGTCACGCGTGCCGGCGGACTGACGCGAGCCCTGCCACTGAATGAGCTGTCGCCCCTGCTCGAGATCGAGCAGACTCAACTGACCAAGGGTGCGTCGCGGCTCGCGAATGACGGCATCCATGAGGGTTTCGAAGTGGCGCGACCAGCGTGCGATGGTGCCGGGGTAGAACAGGTCCGGGTTGTAGGTCCAGGCCAGGGCCAGGCCGTCCGGTCCCTCGTGTATGTCCAGACTCAGATCGTAATGCGCGTGACGGACCTCGCTGGGCACCTGGGTGACCTCCAGCCCGGGCAGGGCGGGCAGGGCGGTCTCGCGATTCAGGGTCATGAGGATCTGGAAGAGCGGCGCATGACTGAGGCTGCGTTCCGGTTGCACCAGGTCCACGACCTCATCGAAGGTCACCCGTTGATGGGCGAAGGCGTCGAGTGCCGTCTCACGGCAGGCGGCCAGTTGGTCCAGGAACCCGGATCGGTTGTCGACCGAAGTGCGCAGGACCAGGGTGTTGACGAAGAACCCGACGACCTGCGCGAGTTCAGGCTGCTCGCGATTGGCGACCGGCGTCCCCACGACGATGTCGCGTTCACCGCTCAAGCGAGCCAGCAAAGCGGCGAAGATGGTGTGCAGGCCCATGAACAAGGTCGCCTCGGCACCGCGGCAAATCGCGTCGAGCTCGGCGACGGTGGCGCGGTCGATCCGGCTACGAAATACCGCACCGCGATAACTTTGGACGGCCGGTCGCGGACGATCGGAAGGCAGGTTGTGACAGGCCGGAATACCCGCCAGTTGGTTTCGCCAGAAGGCACGGCCCGCCTCGTTCGAGGCTTCCGCCTGCCTCTGGCGCCGCCATACCGCGTAATCGGCGTATTGGATCGCCAGGGGCGCCAGCGAATGAGCCACACCCTGCGCGTAGGCACCGTAGAGTTGGCCCAACTCGGATGCCAGAACCTCCATCGACCAACCATCGACGGCAAAATGGTGAAAGGCCAGGGCCAGCAGGTAGTGAGCTTCCCCAAAGCGGAACAGACAGGCGCGCACCATCGTATCGCGACGCAGGTCGAAGTGGTGTTCCCCATCGCGGGTCATTCGCTCGCGCCAGGCCCGCTCACGATCGACCTCGCCCAGGTGACTCAGGTCGACCATGTCCCAAGGGGCCTTGGCCACCGATCGAATGACCTGTACGGGCTGGTCCTCATCGTCGGTGCCCACGACCGTTCGCAGACTCTCGTGACGCTGGACCAGTCCCTGGACGGCCCGTTCCAGTGCACGGACCTGGAGCGGTCCCCGCAGATCGAAGGCGGCGTCGATCACATAGGCCGCACCGGCCGCTTCGATTTCGGTCAACACCCACAATCGCTCCTGGGCGGGGGAAAGCGGGAGGAACCGATCACGAGGGACGGGCTGAATCGGCACACGGGTCTGGGTGCCGTTTTCGGTCAACGCCTCGGCGAGAGCCGCCACGGTTTGAGATTCGAACAGCACGGGCAACCCGAGATGTACGCCCCAGGTTTCGGCGATTCGGCCGGCAATCGCGTTGGCGAGCAGGGAATGCCCACCCAGATGGAAGAAGTTGTCGTGGATGCCGACGCGATCGATTTCCAGCACGTCCTGCCAAATCTCACAGAGCTGACGCTCCACCCTGTTGCGCGGCGGCTGGAAGTCATCCCCCGCGTCGTCCTCGCCGGAATGGGTCCCCACCGTGCCGGCCGGTTCGAATCCGTCCTCCTTACCGTCGTCGAACCATTTGACGTTCAAGAGGTTTGGGTAGGCTTTGTCGGACTCGAAGGCCGCCCGGCAGGCGCGTCGCTGTACCTTGCCGCTGGTAGTCTTGAGCACCGCGCCGCGGCGACCCACGATGACCCCACGACAGGGAAGCTGGAGCTGCGCCAGTACCGCGCGTTGAACCGCGTCGGCCACCGCCCCCCAATCCGAAGCGGCGACTTCACTCTCGAGTTCCACCACGACCATCAGGTGTTCGAAGGTCGATTGGACCGCGCCGGCCTGACCGCGGTAGCCGAAGGCGGCCAGGCCGCCGGGCCGAATCGAGGGATGGGCATGACGGGCCACTTCCTCCACATCTTGGGCGTAGATGTTCCGGCCGTGTTGGATAATGACGTCCTTGAATCGTCCGGTCACATACAGCTCGCCTTGGTAAAGCACACCCAAGTCGCCCGTGCGCAGATAGGTCCGCGCCGAACGGAGCAGCTTCGCGCGGAACGTTTCCTCCGTGGCGGCCTCTTTCCGGTAATAACCGAGCGCCTTGCTGGGTGAATCGACCCAGATCTCGCCCACCGTACCCTCGGCGACTTCGGTGCAGGTGGCCGGGTCGACGATGCGCAGGTCGACGTCCGGCGGTACGCGACCGCAGCCGATTTGGACCACGGCGTCCTCGGCCGTCGACGGCACGAACCGACCGCGCTGTTCCAAAGCGGCGCGATCGACCCGGGCGGTGTGCCGGCCGCCGATGGTGATCCCCACCGTGTGCTCGGCCAGTCCGTACCCGGGCCAAAACGCCTCACGCCTGAATCCGTGTGGCCCGAAGGCTTCGCAAAAAGCGTCGACGGTCGCCAAACGAATGGGTTCGGCGGCGCTCAAGGCTACCTTCAAGCAGCTCAGGTCCAGCTTCTGCCGTTGCGCCTCGCTGGTTTTGCGGACCGCGAGGGCGAACCCGAAATCCGGTGAACAGGTGTGGCTGATGCGCAGGCGGGAGATCACTTCCAGCCATAGATGCGGCCGACGAATGAAGGAAAACGGCGACATCATGAAGACGTGGCCGTTGCCGCACACACCGTTCAAGATGCCGGAAATCAAGCCGAAGTCGTGGTATTGCGGCACCCAGATAAAGGCCTTGCAAAAGCGATCCAAACCCAGGGCCTCCGCATTGAAGGCCGCTTGGTGCAAGACGTTTTCGTGGCTGATGGCGACGCCCTTGGGCGCCGAGGTGGATCCGGAGGTGTATTGCAGGAAGGCGGGTTCGTTGGCGCCCACCTCACCGCGATAGGGCCGCCAACCTTTGGACCCGACCTTGTTCGTGCAGACCCATTCCAGGGCGGGCATGCCGCCCTTGATCAGCATGTTGCGCACGCGGGCGAGTCGGCGAACTCGGTTGTAGCGATCCTCGGTCAGGGCGATCCGCGCTTCGCAATCTTCGACCACCTGGCGGAAGCCCAGGGCCTCCCGGGATTTGGGGCGCATGGGGTCGGGCGGGTAGCAGGGAATCGGGAGGGCGCCCGCGTACATGCAGCCCAGAAAGGCCGTCACGAACTCCAAACCGGGAGGATAGGCCAGAACCACCGGTTCGCCGGGTTTCAGGCGACACTTTTGGTGGAGGTACCCGGAGAGCGCTTCGACGCGCGCCAACAACTCGGCCGCCGTCCATTGTTCCTCGAGGTCTCCGTTATCGTCGATCCATGAAAAAAGGAGGTCGTCGGGGTGTTTTTCAGCTCGCTCAATAAGTAGATCAATCACGGTAGCTTGAGGCAGCATTTCATCCTCGCTTGTTGCATATAGTCTTCATTGCGAATGCAGATCTCGCGGTCGGACGCACGGAGATCCAGGCCAGGCAGGGCAGGCAGAGACAGGTGGGCAGACGCACGTCGGCCAGGGAATCCGAGCTCGCGGAAGTGGCTGGGGGGTGCTCGGATTCAGGGGTTTCGGCAGTCGGTCAAAGTGATCCGCCAAGTGGCGGGCGTCGCCCGCAAGTGGGGCGCACGCATGGCAGGGTTGTCGCCGGTTATCTGTTCGGGAACGCGACGTTTCCCGCTCTCAACAGGGAGTAACCGGGAAGGCCCCAGAAATCTCTACTTTTTTCGGCAAAAAAGATGGAGTTCACTCACAACCCTTTTATTTCAAATGCTTAAACACTTGAGTAATAGACCTCTCGTTGGGTTGTCCGGGTGGAGGTCTTGCTTCGGTCACTTCATCAGGAAGCCAGGAAGGATCGAAACCAGGGAACGGATGGCCTCGACTGATCAGGACCTTTTGATGGGTGTCCCGATCTGGATCGTGGGTGTCCCAATTGTCCGGATCGTGGGTGTCCCAATTGTCCGGGATCTCGAGCATCCCCGCGAACGCCTTTCTCCGGTCGATTCATCAGGAAGCCAGGAAGGATTGAAACCAGGAAACGGATGGCCTCGACTGATCAGGACCTTTTGATGGGTGTCCCGATCTGGATCCCCGTTACCGCACAGGCACCAGCTCCCCGGCCTCTTTCCTGGATTTCGTACTTCCTGGATTCCTTATTTTTTCACGGGAATTCAGGTACCGTCAGGCCGATTCGATCTCATGGTTCCATCTCAGCCCGATTTGATTGTGGGTGTCCCGATCTGGATCGTGGGTGTCCCAATTGTCCCCAATGATCGTGGGTGTCCCAATTGTCCGGATCGTGGGTGTCCCAATTGTCCGGGATCTCGAGCATCCCCGCGAACGCCTTTCTCCGGTCGATTCATCAGGAAGCCAGGAAGGATTGAAACCAGGAAACGGATGGCCTCGACTGATCTAATGAGAGGTTCGTTGCCGCACAGGCACCAGCTCCCCGGCCTCTTTCCTGGATTTCGTACTTCCTGGACTCCTTATTTTTTCGCGGGAGTTCAGGTACCGTCAGGCCGATTCGATCTCACGGCTCCATCTCAGCCCATTCCCTGGAAAGGCCTTCCACGATTCACACCACCGTTCGAGCGTCGCAATCCACCCGGCGACCGGCGCAGACGATTGGAGACGATTGGGACACCCACCGTTTCGGCATCGGACGGTTCGCTCTCGATAAGCGAATCCCTTCGGTGGGTGGCCTGGTGTAGGTCTCGACCGGACGGGGCGGGAATCGCAGGACCTGACTTAATACCAACGGCAAAGAACCTATACTCACCGCCTTAACTTATGTATTTAGCGACATTTCGGAAAAATCAGAATTTTCTTGGCGGTTTTCGCGAGCCTACGGGATTTCTCAAATAGAGCCTGGACGGCATAGGCCGCCCAGCGCGACAAGAATTCATGACTGCCGACCGAGAGCCGAATCGGGATGGCCTCAAAGGGCCCGGGGTTCTCGGCGGAATTGGAGTGTGTATGTTCAAATTATTTTTCCTCCTGGCAACGGTCTGTTCGATGGGCCTGCAAATGTTTGCGATGCATCAAGTCGTCGAACAGGCAGACGCCAAGGTCGAGATCGTTTCCGTGGCACAACAAGATTCGACCATGGACCAGGGCCAGGTCGCCACCGTCCAGGTGGAAAACGAAGTACAACAAGCGGCCATCCCCCTGAGTGCCGGCGAAATGGAGCAGGTCCAGGGTGGCATGGTCAAGCTCGAATGCGAGAAGTGCAGATGTAATCCCCAGGGCAATACCTGCGTGTGCACCGACTGCACCATCGTCCCATAGTCCCCCCACCAATCCCTAAATAACACTTGCCCGCGAGACCACCTTCGGGAGGACTTCGCGGGCAAGTCTTTCAGGAGCGAAGATGTACACGTTTCTCTTGACGCTGTGCCTGCTGGTCAATCCGGTCACCGTCGACCATCCGGTCCAGGCTACAGTGGGCACCTCCCCGCAAAAACGACTCTTCATCTATTTAAATGAAGCACAGGCCGCCAAACCCAAAGACTATGCGTTTTATGCCGACATTCAGAGCGCCGCCGTCGATATCCGTTTCGTCCTGCGGGCCACGCCTGAACGACTGGAGGCCCTTCAACGCGAAATCGCCCCCGTTTTCGAATTTTCGGCCACACCGACGCCGCCGTCGCCCGAAGTGGGCTACCAATTGGTGGAAGGTGAGGTGGTCGTCACCCAGGGACCTGGGCTTCCGTCTGTGGAGGATGTCTTTACCTGGGCCGTGGCGCCGCTGTTGACCGAAAACCGACTTTTTTTCCAGCTTGGAAGCGACTATGCGGTCTTGCAACCCACCAAAAATGCCTGCGGCGTGGTGGCCACGGAAATGCTCCTGCAACGCTCGGGTTATCCGGTTGACCAGGATACCCTGTACGATCTTCTCGATTTTCAGGACAAACCCATATCGCTCTCGACCATTCACGAAGCCGTTCAAAGCTTGGGCGTCCAGGCCAACGGTTATCGCGGATCTCTCGCCAATCTGAAAGGAAAAGAACCCGCGATGCTGCATGTGGACCATTCTCATTATGTGGTGTTGTCGAAAGTCCTCGAAAAAGGCGTCATCGTTCTCGACCCGGCGGTGGGCAGGGCCTTTTGGACGCATCGCCAACTCGAACAGCGCTGGCACGGCATTTTTTTCCTGATCGAATAACTGGTTGGAGGCCCATCGTGATCCCCTTGTTGCTCCTGCTCTGTACACAGGCTCAAGTTTTTGAGTTGCGCTTCGAACCGCCCTTTCTCTCCAATCTCGATGTCATTCCCACGCAGTTCGTCGAACATAGCTTTGCGGCATATGCCCCATCCCACTCGAAAACGCCTTATCGGCATACGTTTAAAGTGGAAAAGATCATTCAACGGGACGGCAAGCAGTTTGTCGAACTGTCCATCACGCGCGACAAACCCCAGAAAACCACCTTGCATCTGACCCTACCCATGGAGAACCAGACGCTCGCCCATGCGGTGGAGGCCACGATTCAGGCACCGTTCGGAAGCTTCAGCATCGGTGAATTCGACACGCATGGCTTGGAAACCACAATTTCCCGGGTGAGAGAAGAAACGGTCGAGTTCCAAGGCCGTGAAGTGGACACCGTCGTGTACGCCCTCCGTTACGCCAACGGGAAAGAGGGACGGTTGTGGATCAACGAGGCATACGGCCCCTTGGGAGTGCTCAAGGCCCGGGTTTGGAAGGGCGACGAGGCCCACGAATTTTCCCTGATCGATTTCGGTAAAGACCCATGATGGTCATTCTTTGGATGCTGACGATGGCCGGCCCGGGGTTCACGCGCTCGGGTCTCCGCCTGGAGCACGAGGATTTCATCAAACCGGTCGCGGTGGTGAGTGCAGAAGAACCTGGCGCGTTCTATGTGCTGGATCGTGGTGCCCACTGCGTCCATCACCTGAAACACGGAGCGCTCCTCCATACGATTGGAAGGCAAGGACGCGGACCTGGCGAGCTCGTCGATCCGATCGCGATGGGGTTGAAGGACGGGTTGATCTGGGTTTACGATGCAGGTAGTGGCAAAATCGTTTCTTTCGAGACCGATGGAAAGCTCCACGCCGAAAGGAAAACGGTTCGCGCCGCCACCGCCTCTTTCGAAGAAGACGCCATCATTCTGCATACCCCCCTGGCAAGCACCCTGTACCAAGTGATCGATTACCAGGGAAACCTCCAGGCGGAATTCGGTCGCGGCATGCAACAAGAGGTGGACTTCCAAAACCTCGACCGGTTCCTTCGGGTTCACACACGGGACGAAACGTACCTATACAGCCTGAAAGTGGACGGATCGGAATGGGTTCGATTCTCCTGGGCCGAACCTGACCGGGCCCAATCGGTACGGATGGGGTTTGATCCGTCGTCGTTTTCCGCCGAACGAAAGATCCAGGCCACGGGAGAGAATGTCTTCACCATTCGCAATGGCCAGCCGGTCAAGGCCGCCCAGATCCGCGAAGGTATCCTTTGGGTCCTTTTGGAGAATGAAAACGAGGAGGAATCGAGTTCGATCCTCGGATTCGATGCCCAGGGGCGGCTCCGCCACCGGTTCCCCACGAAAAGTTACTATCAGAACTTCATCATACAGGGAAGCCTGGCTTACGGCTTCAATTACCTGGATGCCTTCATCGAAGTTTTGACTCTTTCAAATTAAATTGAAGCAGTGATACTTGAACTTCACAATCTCAGGTTCGATTGGAATCATACTAACCTTTTGCGAAGTGAACGGTTTTCCGAACAGGAACGTTCCGGAACAGGCCACTTCATTTTTTCGATCGGGGTGTGGCCATCCCGAGCCTCGTGGGTGTCCCAACCATCCCTCCAACCATCGGTCCGGACGCCTCTTTCCGGTCGATTCATCAGGAAGCCAGGAAGGACCGAAACCAGGAAACGGATGGCCTCGATTGATCGAGAGCTAGGTGCATTGCCAACACGGGCGCCATCTCGACTGCCTCCTTCCTGGATTCCGTACTTCCTGGGTTCCTGGTTTATTCACGGGAGTTCAGGAACTGTCCCGCCGATTCTAAGTTGCGATACCATCTCAGCCCATTCCATGGCAGGTCTTCCTTGATGCACTCCCCGTTCAAGCACCGCAATTCACCCGATGGCCAGCGCAGACCATCGTCTTTTGATGGGTGTCCCAATCTAGACCGGTCCCAACCTAGATCGTCCGGAGCATTGGGAATCCGGAGCATTGGGACACCCACCTTTCTTGCTTTTTGATGGGTGTCCCAATCTGGATTCTTATGGGTGTCCCAATCTGGATTCCCCGATCTGGATTCCCCGATCTGGATTCGATCTGGATTTGATAGGTGTCCCGATCTGGATTATGGGTGTCCCAACCATCTCCCAACCATCTCGGGCGCCATCTCGACGGTCTCCTTCCTGGATTCCGTACTTCCTGGGTTTCTGATTTATTCACGGGAGTTCAGGAACTGTCGCGCCGAGTACCCAACCTTGACCAACCTAGATCGCCTCGACACGGCATCCACCTCCCGTTCCCGGCAACAACCGCAAAGGCCGGTTCCAAGCGAGCAGGCCTTTTGTCCACCAAGTTTCCGCCTGATCTATTAGGTGAGCAGATCACCACGCGGGTATTTTTCACCCGCAACACGAGGGTTTGGCATTGCATCGCAGAGACCCTCGAAGTTCATGATAAAGGATCGATTAGATGAGTCATGCAAACCCCTTTGAAAGTCCTAAATCCAACATTACCAGCGAGGTCACAGATGTCGACGAAATCGCTGCCGTTCGAAAGGCCCTGCTCCCGATGTGGATCGTCATTTTTAGTTGGCTGTTCCTGATTGTGGGCGTCGGTACCGCCTTGATTTGGCTATTCAGCGCGATTTCGGGCGGTCAATTTTCTTCCTCCTTCTTCGGGTTCGAGGCCTCGGCTCCAGCATTCCATCCGTATTCCCTCGGCCTGCTCGGCCTTTACACCTACGCCGCGGCATTGGCTGGCGGACTGCTCTTGAAACTACGATGGGCACCCAAAGCGGGTATCCTGTGGTGCCTGGTCGGGAGTACGATGTGCATCATCTCGACGGTGCTCAGCCAGTTCACCGTTTTTCGACTCGAGATTCTCGTGTTGATCGCCTTCCTCATCAAACTGAAGGCCATCAGACCGGTGTGGGAGAACGGACCCCAATTGGATGTGGACCGCGATACTTATGACGCCCTCCCCGGGGGAGAAACCGGGCCGGACGCCAACCCCACGGGCAACACCAGCGCCAACCCGATCCCCTGATGCGTTCTCGCCATCTAAGCGAAGGTCAAAAAGGTCGTTTTTCATACGGATCGGGGGTATCTGCGATTTTTTACCACGGAGCGCACAGAGGAAACGGAGTCGGAAAATTCCGACCCATCTCCCTCCTGGTTTTGGTGCTTTCTGGGTTTCTGAGTTTTATGCTACCCTTTCGCGGGGCCTTGAGCCATCACCAGATTTGGAATTTACATGGCTCGGTCTTTTCTTAATGATCCGATTCAAGAGCTTGAGAAGTCAAATCACGATTTCATGTGAGTTTGACGGTTACCAGTTCCCATTCAGTGCGGATAACGATTGGCAAACGAACAATTGGGTTTATTTAAAACTGATTGTCATGAAAGGAAACGAACGTTTTTCCAATACCTTTGCAGCCATGGATACTCACGAAATCATCCGAATGTATCAATGGTTCAGGTGCATTTCTGAAGGACGCATCCCAAAATGGACGAAGCTTGGTTTTATCGAACCAAATATCAGTCTTCACTTGCAAGGATGCCAAGACAATGTGTTATGGACCAAACTACATTTATCTCATGAATTCACGCCAGATTTCCCATCGGGAAACCCGGACCCCGATGACTGGTTCGTTCATATTACACTGGATCTCCGAGATATTTCGGAGATCCTAAGTTATTTATCCTCGACTATGAAGCGCTACCCATTACGCGGCAAAAAACCTCCACAATTGCTAGGCCAGAGGAGAGCGCCGATCCGCTAACTAAGCGCTACTGGAAGAAAATAAAAGACTACTAATCCTGGCAAGTCGATGACGTGAATGGGCACCAGAGCCCATTCACCAGAACACAGCCAATCCTGAACTCGCATGAACCAAGGGTTCCAGGGAACGCGCGAAGCATGCGCGTCACCGTTCGAGCTCCGCGATCCATTCGATAAGGATCGTGGTCTCTCCTGCGCCCTCCGTTTATGGCCACGGATCCAGAAAAACCTCAAAGGCCTCCATCACCAGATGGAGGCCCACCCAAACTCAATGGTTAACCCAACTCAAAACCGAAGATCTCCCACTCCGTCGCCTCCGTGACCTCCTTATGGAATAAACTCTGTAAAGTTCGAGTATAAAGTTGAAAATCTAAACAGGCGAATATTCGGGGAGTTCGTCAAAAAATGTCGGCCCAGCGCCCTGGGTGGGCCCGGCACTTACTGCAACGACGCCCCTCTCGTGAATGCGGGAACTCCCCAGCGATTCGCTTCGATTAGTTACCCACTTGAAACCCGGTGGTCCGGCAATCCGGCCCACGGCCTGGGCGGCGACTCGGCGGTAAAAAAAACGAAGTCACGGCTGGCCGAATCGAAGACCCCTCTCCTAACCCGGCTTCCCGTCGACCCGGGGCCGGGTCAGGATGGGCCAGTACACGGCCGCGAAGATGCCGAAGCCCAGCAGCCAGGCGCCAATGCTGAGGTTCAACAGCAGTGTCGTACTTTGGGGCAGGATCCAGGTGAACAGGACGCGGATCAGGGCCGCAGCGATGAGAAAGAGAAACGCCAGCGACATGATCGGATGCGGTTGCAGCTTGCGGCCCGTATGCCCCAACGAAACGCGGGCCACCATCGCCAAGATCATGTTGCCCATGGCGCCGACCGTCAACATGTGAATCGCCGACGAAGCGTAGGGATTGCCCTGTGCATAGGCCACGGCGAACAGGATGAGTCCGAAGGGAATGAACAGGTACCCGGCGTGCAGGGACCACAACAGCGGAACCCGCAAGGTGGTCCAGGTCTTCCACCGCAGGGCGCGGACGAAATGGCACACACCGGCGAAGGCGAACAGCCCGCTCATCACCCCGTCGGGCAAACGGAAGAGAGGCGCCAGGAAGAACAGGAACGTCAGCAGCCACACCGAACCCAGGCTGAACCACTCGAGCAGCGGAATGGGTGCCACCTTTTGGACCCCCAAACCCCTGGCCGTGAAAAAAGGAATCACCCGGCCACCGATCACCACCATGAGCAGCACCACCAGGAAAATGGCGGCAAGGTAGGCCTGCTTCACCAAAATGGGGTCCTGGCCCAGCAGGCCCGCGTAGGACATCAGGTTGGTGCCCGCGAAGAGCAACAACACCGGCACAAAAAACAGGTTCCGCGCATTCCAGACCTTGAACAGCGGATAGGCCAGCGCGATCCCCGCGACCGGTAGAAACGAGACATCCGTGGTGACCACCAGCCAAGCGGGCAGGTCCCAAAAACCGAGCAGCAACAGGCGGCCCGCCGCCCAGAGCAGGACCAGGAGCAAAAGCGGGATCCCCCGCAGGCCCGGCACACCGGTCCAGTTCTGGACCGCAGTCAACAGGAACCCCACCACGATCGCCCCGCAGAAACCGAAAATCATCTCGTGCGGGTGCCACCAAAGCGCATGGCCGAACGGCTCGAAATGGATGGTTCCCGAAAGGGCCAAACCCCACAAAACCAGGGACAACATCCCAAATGTGCATCCCGCGAGAAACAAGGGCCTGAATCCCAGCCCCATGATGGCCGGGATCTGTTTTTCCACGTGCGGATCTGCCATGACCTTCACCTCCAAGGTGCTTCGATCACACGATCGAAGTCCTTCCTAGAAAATCACTGACCCCCACGATGATTGTAACGGCTAAAGCCGGTTAGGGATTCGCGAGCTTGATCCACAGGTCCTGTTTTCACATTTTTGTCACATGTTCGACACATATCCGCCACCCCGTCTCGTCGAATCGACGGTGACAGGCCGAGGGCCACCCGATGTGACAGTCCATCCCGGTATTGCCGCGATTCGCCAAACGGCTACTCGGTCTGGGCCGGCAATCCCGCGAATTGCTCGCCCAAGCCGTCCTGGCCGAAGGTGCCGAACAACTGGAATCCCGTCAGGCTCTTGCTGTCACTCACCGCTTGGATGTAGCCGATGCGGCCGGTCAGGCCCGGATCCGGGAACAGGGCGGAGGGCAGCGCCACCAGCTTGGTGTTCGGGGCCAGGTCGCGCTCGGTCGTGGCCAGAAGCTGGCCGGCACTGCTGTAGGCCTCCAAACGCACCTTCACCGTCGTCGCGCCCACGTTCAGCATCGCGATGCCCGTCCAGGTCTTGCCGGGCTGGTCGGTCACGTGCGGGAAACACATGCTGTTCGTCAGGAACTCGGCGGCGGGGAATCCGGCCAGCCGTTTCCCGGTGGGATCGCCGAACAACTCGAATCCGGAAATGCTCTGGTCGGCTTCCACCTTCAACCAACTGATCCCGTGATCCGCACCGAACAGCGAGGACACGGTGCCCAGAAGCTTGCCGCGTGGCGCCAGGGTTCGGGCCTCGGTCTGCTGGACGATGTCGCCCGCGTCGTTGTAGCCGATCATGCGGTAGCTGGCCGTCGCTTCGGAGCGGTTGATCAGGGCGATGCCGGTCCAGAAGTTCACGGTATCGGCGGCCACGTGGGCGAAAAAGATGGTGTTGGGTTGGTACACGAAATTGGGGTTGGCCGGCCGCGCCTGGGCCATTTCCAGGCCGGCCATCTGCGCGAAGCCGTCGACCCGACCGAAGATCTCCATCCCGGCGATGCTCGCACGACCGTTGCCGTCGACGAAGCGCCCCCAGTCCGGGAGTTGCTGGAATTTATCGCGAAAATGGAAATCTTCCTGGCCGTTGATTTGGGTGGTCCCGATCCGGATCGGTTCGGTTTGGGTCACGAAATCCAGGGTCTGCGGTTCTTCGGACGCGTTGACCACGACCGCCCGCGTGTACCACTGCTCGGTACGGGCCGCGATGTGCGGCACCACCACTTCCTTGGACAGGCTGCGCACGGCACCCACACTCATCAACTCGCGACCGTCCACCGAGGCGCCGTTGTAGTAACCCACCATGCGCCGCGAGGAAAGCACCTTGACCCAGCGAACCGTACGCGACAGATCCACGTTCCCCGACCTGCCGAAAATGGCGGTCGCCTGCTGGTGGAACCGTTGGCGCGGCAGGAGTTCGATGCTCTCGGTTTTGACCGTCTTGCCGCTTTCGTCCAAACCCACGAGCGTGATTTCCATCGCTTCGGCGTTGGGATTGACCAACCCGATACTCGACGTGATGTTGCCGTCCTCCACCAAAAAGGGCAGAAAGAGGCTGGGCTGACGGGTCTCGACGGTAAAGCCGTAGGGCAGGCCCTGTTTGGATCGTTTGGTGGCTTCGTCCGCCTGGAACACGAGCGCGTAATTGCCGACCACCAGATCTTCGAGCACCAGCGAACCGCGCGACAACCGGTCGCCGGCGATCTCGATCAATTCGAAACGGTCGCCAACTTCACGGTACAGTTCGAACAGCAGCGTGCCCTCGGTTTCCAGACCCAACGCCAGGTCACGACCCTCTTGGGTCACGGCGAAGAAGAAATAGTCGAACGGATCCTCGGCACTGAGTTCCAAGCCGCTGTAACGCCCGCCGGCCAGGGTGCGCGCCTCGCCGAACCCGTTGTTGGGTTCGAAATCGGAATCGTCGAACGACTTGACGTGAAGCAGGCGGGTCGCCGGCTGGACCGCTTCGGTCACGGCCGTGCGGACCGTGACGCTGATGGTGTGGGGCGCCTCGTCGGGCGTCTCGACCGCGAACAGGATCGGACCGGCCTCCCGGCCCTGCCAGGTGGCGGGCGAGGCCCCGGGCCCGAAGTCCCAGAAGAATTCCATGTCCAAATCGTTGGGATCGTGGCCCACGGCCTCGAAATACACCGGAACGTTGGGTTCCACCACATAGTCGCCATCCGGCTCGATGATTTCGGCCTCGGGTTTCAGGTCGGGGTCGTAGACGTGAACGATGCGGGCATCGATCAGTCCATCGCAATTGTCCAGGGCGTCACAGGCTCCGAGAATCAGGGTGTATTCGCCGACACTGTCGAAAACCAGGGGCTCGGGCTCGGGCTCGGTGCTGAAGGGTTCGCCCTCTTCCTCTTCCTCCTCGACGTCTTCGTCGAGGTCGAGCGTCCAGCGCAGGGCGAGCGGCAGGTTGCCGTCGGGATCGGTGGCGGTCCCGCGAATGGCCAGCGGCTGATGGATGTCGTGAAGCAGGTAGCGTCGCTCGAAGTCGTCGGTGCCCGCCTGCAAGGCCGGCTGCAGGATCTCGGCGATCGGGGGGATGTTGGTGTCGTCGTAGATCACCACGCGCCATTCCCAGGGATAGGGCGACCAGATCCCGGCCTGATTCTGGGCGTGGAGCCGCACGTAGTACTCGCCCGCCTTGGCGAATTTCACGTGGCCGGGTGTACGGGTCGTGGCGGTACGGCCGTCGTCGAAGTCCCAGGACCAGGCCTGAATCGAACCGCCCAGCGGGTCCATCGCCTCGGCCGAAAAGAAGAAGCTGGCGCCCTCCGGTCCGAACAACTGGAAACTGTCGGGGCTGATGGACGAAAAGTAGGGGGCGTCGTCCTCGTCGAAGTCTTCCGAATAAACATTGACGAACACCTTGGAACAGGTGGTCGCGGCGCCTTCGGCATCGGTCACGGTGAGCAGGATGTCGAACAGGCCGGGCTCGTCGAACCGCACGATTTCCACGCGCTCACCGCTGAAGGCACGGCCGTCGGAAAGCTGCCAGGCGTAGGTGACCGGGCCTCCTTCGGGATCGCAGGCCTGCGCCACCAGCGAAAGCGTGTTGCCTTCGTCGATCAGCAAATCGAATCCCGGCTCCAGCACCTCGGCCTCGGGCGGTTGGTTGTCCTCGCCGACAAGCGTCAGGCGCGCCGGGATGGGATCCACCAGTTCCGGATTGTCGCGCGGACGTACCGCGAAGAAGACCTCGTGATCGCCTTCCTGTTCCAAGGTCAGGGACAACGCGAAACCCGGGTGCTCGGTGGTTTGCCCCGAAGGATCGCGGACCACCCAACCGCCTTCGAAATCGGCCGGATCACCGTCGTCGGCCAAGCCGCCGACCAGCGCGACCGGTTCACCGAGCCGAACCACGATGAAGGGGTCGGCATCCAGTTGGCTGTCGGGCGGCGTGGGGCTGAGGATTTCGCTGTCGGGGGGTCGTTGGCCCTCGTAGACGAACAGTTCGATGCCGTCGTAGGCGCGCGAGGTGACACCCCGCTCGTCGCGTGCGAAGAGTTGCACGAAGTGGGGTCCGGCATCGAAAAAACACTTGGTGAGATCGTCGGGACCGGAGGTGACGGTGCCGTCGTCAAAGTCCCAAAACAGCGTCAACTCGGCTTCCTCGTCGCTGTCGTAACCGAATCCCAGCATGTCGAGCGGTTCGCCGAGTTCGATCATGATGCCGGTCGCGGGCGCGAGAATGTGGGCCGAGGGTTCCGCGTTGAAGGGGTGTGCCGCCAAATCGTTGACGAACAGGTAGTGGCGATAGGGTTGGCCGGTAGAATCGCCGTCGGTATCCAGGCCCTCCAGGGAAATGACGTAAACGCCCGGTTCGTCGTAGGCTACCTCGAGCGAGGTCGTGCTCGCCGTGCGGCCGTCGCCGAGATCCCAAACGAACTGAAGGTCATCGCTGTCGCCCTCTGCCTGGAGCAGGACCCTGTCGCCGACTTCCACGACCGACTCTTCGAGGGAGAACCAGGCATTGCCGAGCTCGGGGTCTTCACTTTCGTCGGCCGCGAAGACGATGGCCGAGAACAGAAACATCCAAAGCCATAGAGTCCGTGGGACATTGAAAAACCGCACAGTTTCCGTGATAACCAAGGCCGAGCCTCCGTGAAAGCATGTGCCGCGCCGAGGGCGAGCAGATTGGGCGGGATGGTAGGGGGATTCGCAAATCCCTCCCCGAGAGGGCGGTTCACACATCGTTCGGGCGTGATTCGACCCAGGGACAAGAGGGCGGATGGATGTAAAACATTACGTTATATTACGTCGCTTTCACCGACTCGGGAACAAAAAGGGTCCCGATGCCGTGCGGATCCACTATTCATGATCCAGGAAAGCTTTATAATACGCGTTACACACAGGTAAGCCAGGTTCGGAACGGTCACGACGGCCCTCCCCCATCTCGGTCCCTTTCCGGAGCGCGCCAGTCCCTTCGCAACCTCGAAGCTTCGAGATTGCCTCCGCGGCAGCAGGTCGTGGAAGCGTCCCCTGACGGGCCGGGCCATACCGCCAGCATAGGTTTCCATATTCGCAACATGAAGGATCACCCTCATATGAAACACTGTCTGATTGGTGTTCTGGCGCTGCTCTTCTTCGGACCGTCCATGGCCGGATCGGCACACCAGACCCGACCCGTCGAGGGGTTGCACCAAAACCCCCATCGCGTTTTCGCCCTTACGGGCATCACCCTGAACCCCACCCCCGAAGAAACCCTGGAACAGGCGGTTCTGGTGATTCGCGACGGGATCGTGGAAGCCTACGGCCCGCGCGATTCCGTCAAAATCCCCGCCGACGCCGTGGTTCTGGACATGGCCGGCAAACACGTCTACCCCGGGTTCATCGACCTGTACAGCAATTACGGCCTGCCCAGCGGCAAGAAAGGCGGCTCGGGCAAACCCGGCGCGGCCAAGTCGTCGAAAGACACCGCGAAAGGGACCGGCCACGCGAGCCCCGAGGTTCGCGCCGGGCTGCGCGTCCTCGACAGTTGGTCGCCGAACGAGAAGCAGGCCAAAAAGTGGCGCGCCGGCGGCTTTACGGCGATGCTCAGCCTGCCCGATACGGGCGTCGTGCGCGGCCAGAGCGCGTTGGTCCTGCTGGGCACCGACCACGCCAACGACCTCGTCCTGGACGGCTCGACGCCCCAGGTGCTTTCGTTCCAATCGGGCGTCCCCATGGTGTATCCCGACTCCTCGATGGGCGCCATGGCGATGATTCGCCAGACGATTCACGACGCGCGCTGGTACCTGGACGCCCACCGCGCCTATCAGGCCCATCCCGAGGGACAGGCCCCTCCGGCGCTCGACACGGACCTGGCCGCCCTGGCGCCGTTCGTGTCGCACAAAAAGCCATTCCTGTTTGCCGTGCGCAACCACCAGGAAGCCCTGCGCGCAGGTAAGCTGATCGAGGAATTGAAACTGGATGCCTGGGTCTTCGCGGGCGACGACGCCTACCGTCGTGCCGAATCGTTTCGCAAACGGAGCATGCGCCTGATCCTCCCCCTCGACTTCCCCGAGGCGCCCGACGTGGCCGACCCCGCCGTGGAGGCCACCCTGGACCTGCGCGACCTGCGCCACTGGTATCTGGCACCCGCCAGCCCCGGAATCATGGAAAAGGCCGGCCTGTCCTTCGCGCTGACCGCACATGGCCTCGAAAAAGGCGGCGAGGTGCTGGATCGGTTGCGTCAGGCTCACGACCGCGGGCTCTCACGCACGACCCTGCTTTCGGCCCTCACCACCGTTCCGGCCAACTGGCTGGGCCTCGGCCAGACCCTGGGCACGCTCGAAACCGGCCGCATGGCCAACTTTTTCATTACCGACGGCGATCTGCTGACCACCAAGTCCAAGGTCCTCGAATCCTGGGTCAAGGGGCGCCGCAAGGTGCTGGTGGAAACCGAAACCGGCGATCTGCTGGGCGATTACAGCCTCAAACTGGGAAAAAAGAAGACCACCCTCAGCCTGGCCGGCTCCGCTAAAAAGCCGACCGGCAAGCTGAAGCAGGGCAAGAAGGAAGAGGACCTGAAGAAGATCACCTTCACGGGTCACCGCATGACCGCGGTGGTACCGGCCGACCTACTGGGCGGCACCGGCCAGGCACGGCTGACCGCCACCATCGAGGGCGAAACCCTGAGCGGGGTCTTCCTGTTGGCCGACGGGCGCCGCCAAACCTTCGAGGCGACGCGCACCAAGGGTCATAAAAACGGTCCCAAACCCCATAAAAAGAAACCGATACTCGAACAGCCGCTGCCGGTTCTGGTGCCCGACGGCGCCTACGGCCGTGCCAACCTGCCCACCGGGCCCAAGGTCGTCCTGGTGCGCAACGCCACCATTTGGACCGCCGGGCCTCAGGGGATCCTGGAAGGTGCGGACCTGCTGGTCGAGGACGGCAAGGTCAAGGCCGTGGGCAAAGGGCTGCAAGCCCCAGGCGACGCCACCGTGATCGACGCCGCCGGCAAACACGTCTCGCCGGGACTGATCGACGAGCACAGCCACACGGCGCTCAACTCCGTGAACGAATGGACCACGACCAATTCGGCCGAGGTCTCCGTCGGCGACGTCATCGACCCCGACGACATCAACCTCTACCGCCAGCTCGCCGGCGGCCTGACCATGGCCAACCAGCTTCACGGTTCGGCGAACCCGATCGGGGGCCGCAACTCCGTCATCAAGTTGCGCTGGGGCGGCCATGCCGACGACCTGCTTTTCGACGGCGCCATGCCGGGCATCAAGTTCGCCCTGGGCGAAAACGTCAAACGCTCCAATTCGCCGGATTCCTGGCAACGCTACCCCTCGACCCGCATGGGCGTCGACCAATTCTTCCGCGACCAGTTCAAGGCAGCGGCGGCGTACCGCAAGGCCTGGCAGAAATGGCGCAACGACCCCAATGCCGACAACTTGATCCCCCCGCGTAAGGACCTCCGTTTGGAAGTGTTGTTGGAGATCCTCGACGGCAAGCGTCAGATCCACTGCCACTCCTACCGCCAGGACGAGATCCTGATGTTGATCCGCGTGGCCGACGAACTCGGCTTCAAGGTCGACGTCTTCACCCACATCCTCGAAGGCTACAAGGTCGCCGAGGCGATGGCCGAACACGGTGCCATGGGCAACACCTTCTCGGATTGGTGGACCTACAAGGTCGAAGTCCAGGATGCGATTCCCCACAACGCCGCCCTGATGACGGGCATGGGCATCGCCGTGGGTGTCAATTCCGACGACGACGAGCTCGCCCGCCGGTTGAACACCGAGGCCGCCAAAGCCGTCAAGTACGGTGGCATGACACCGGAGGACGCCATCAAACTGGCCACCATCAATCCGGCCAAGCAGTTGCGGATCGACGATCGCGTCGGCAGCCTGGAACCGGGCAAGGACGCCGATTTCGTCATTTGGAGCGGTTCGCCGTTGTCCACCTTGTCGCGCTGTGAGCAGACCTGGATCGACGGCGTTCGCTACTTCGACATCGAAACCGATCGCGCCGCCCGGGAATCGTGGCGCACGCAACGCAACCAACTGGTTCAACTGGCGCTGTCCCAGGGCGACGCCAAGAAAAAGGGCAAGGGCAGGCAGTCCAAGCCACGGCGCGGGCTGCACTGCGACGACGTGGACGCCTTCGAATACGGTTCGCATGATCACGCATGGGGAGGTCACCATGAACATCGTTGATGAGTTCGGTCGCAATCACGAGAGGGTGGTAGGAGCGACGAACCCGCCTCGGGTGATGTTCTCCGATAACCACCCGGTCGCATCGAGGAGCGCCGCAACCCGCGTCGGCACGCTTCGGTCGATGACCTGGAAGTATCTGGCGTTGCTGGTGGCGCTTGCCTTCGGTGGCGTGGCGTTGGCCCACGACATGATCCCGGCCCCGGCCCAAACGCGACCGATCGCCCTTCGCGGCGCCACGATCCACACCATGGCCGGTGCGCCGATCGAGAACGGAACCATCGTCTTCGATGCGGGCAAGATCGTCGCACTCGGCGCGGACGTTCAAATCCCGTCCGGCACCCAGTTGATCGAAGCCACCGGCAAGCACATCTACCCCGGTTTGATCGCCTCCAATACGCGGCTCGGCTTGGTGGAGACCAATGCCGTCAAGGCCACCGTCGACTTCCAGGAGCACGGCGACCACAACCCCAACGTTCGGGCGGAGCGCGCCATCAACCCCGACAGCGAACAGATTCCGGTCACGCGCACCAACGGCGTGGCCCTGGCGATGGCCCGGCCCTTCGGGCTGCTGGCCGGCCAGGGCGCGGTCATTCGCCTCGACGGCTGGACCTACGAGGAAATGACGCTCCAGCCACGGGCCGCGATGTTCATGGACTGGCCGAGATCGGATTTCTGGTCACCGCCCTGGTTGCCGCCCAAAAGAAAAGAAGAATTCAAGAAAAAGCGGGCCAAGCGTTTGAAGGAACTGGATGCTTTCGTGGAAAAGGCCAAAGCCTACCACCAGGCCAAAAAGGCCGCGGAAGCCGGTGGCAAATCACCCGAGTTCGATCCTCGCCTGGAGGCGATGGGCGCGCTCTTGCGTGGTGAGCAACCGATCTGGATCACCGCCAACCGTGCCGACCAGATCCACGAGGCGCTCGACTTCACCGCGCGCCACGGCTTGAAGATGGTGTTGGTCGGCGGCGACCAGGCCATGACCGCGGTCGAGATCCTCGAGGCCCGCGACATTCCTGTCGTGCTGCAACGGATCAATGCCCTGCCAGTCCGCCGTGACGATACCTACGACGAAGCCTTCACCCTGCCGAACCGGCTCCGCGAAGCGGGCATCCGTTTCTGCATCGCGGTCACGTCGCGCATGGGCAACACCCGCAACCTGGCCTACGAAGCGGCCGCAGCGGTCCCCTTCGGGCTGCCCGAGGACGAAGCGCTCAAAGCGGTCACGCTCTACCCCGCCCAGATCATGGGGATTGCCGATCGAGTGGGTTCCCTGGAGAAAGGCAAGGACGCGACGTTGATCGTGGCCGACGGCAACATCCTGGAAATCCCGACCCAGGTGGAGCACATGTTCATCGAAGGCCGCGCCATCGATTTGGACAACCGCCACCGCCAGCTCTACCGCAAGTACAAAACCAAGTACGACCGGATCAAGGGCGAGTGAACGACGCGGCCCGATGCGGTGCATCGGGCCGTTTTTCCCGTGCAGGCATTTGGATTCGGGGAGCCGCCAACCGCCCCGGGTCGCGCCAATGGTGCAACCGGACGTCCCTTCGGATGGACATCCATACCGGGTCGCGCTGAAGGTGCGACCGGACGTCTCTTTGCACCCGCACCCGCCCCGGGTCGCGCTGAAGGTGCGACCGGACGTCCTTTTGCACCCGCACCCGCCCCGGGTCGCGCTGAAGGTGCGACCGGACGTCCCTTTGGATGGACATCCATACCGGGCCGCTCTGAAGGTGCGACCGGACGTCTCTTTGCACCCGCACCCGCCCCGGGTCGCGCTGAAGGTGCGACCGGACGTCCCTTTGGATGGACATCCATACCGGGCCGCTCTGAAGGTGCGACCGGACGTCTCTTTGCACCCGCACCTGCCCCGGGTCGCGCTGAAGGTGCGACCGGACGTCCCTTTGGACCACAAATTATTTAAAACGCGCGCCTTGGCGCGCCACCAGCAGGGACCCTGTAAGGGTCACACAATACAGCGAAGGGTAAGGTGCCGCAGAGGCACCGTAACCCTGGTTGTTCGGGGTTCCCGAACCCCAGCCCTGTAGGGGCGGCTCCGCGAAGGGTCATCGCAGGTGGCGTGAACCCCGAAAAGGCGGCTCCGCGAAGGGCCATCGCAGGTGGCGCGAACTCCGAAGAGACGGCTCCGCGAAGGGCCATCGCAGGTGGCGTGAACTCCGAAGAGCTTCGTCGACCCGCTCCTTCAGAGCTCGCTTCCGGGCACTCCTGGGAACCAGGGTTGCGTCGGCGTCGCCTCCTTACCCGGATCGCCGGACCGCCTTCGCTGTTTTGTGTCGTCCCTTCAGGACGCCCGCTCGTGGCGGGCCTTCGCCCCGCGTTTTTATCAATGGTGGGCCAAACATTCGGTTGGCCATCCCTACAGGATTGGCCACCAACGGTGAACCATTGAGCGTTCGGTTCACCCCGATGGTGTACATCCCAACCCTACACCAGGCTGGATTGATCCTGCCTCGGCTCCCTCTCGGGCGGCTCCGCGAAGAACCATCGCAGGTGGCGTGAACTCCGAAGAGCTTCGTCGACCCGCTCCTTCAGAGCTCGCTTCCGGGCACTCCTGGGAACCAGGGTTGCGTCGGCGTCGCCTCCTTACCCTTCGCTGTCTTGTGTCGTCCCTTCAGGACGCCCGCTCGTGGCGGGCCTTCGGCCCGCGTTTTTATCAATGGTGGGCCAAACATACGGTTGGCCATCCCTACAGGATTGGCCCGGGACCCACCCCATCCAAACAGGGGTTTAATGCCAGGGCGTTCTCTCTCCAGCATTGGCCGGGGATCCACCCTGTCCGAACAGTCAACCATCGAACGCTTTGTTGACCGCGATGGTGCGCATCCCAACATGACACCAGGGTGGATTGATCCTGCCTCGGGTCGCGCTGCGGTCACGCCGCGAGACCTACCGCTCGGCAGCCAAATCCTGGACAGCGGCCTGAATCGCGCGGGCGATGCGCTCGCCCAACTCCGGATCCTCGACGGCCCGCGCCAGGGTGACGCCTCCGCTGAGCAACGCCAAAAGCGCCCAGGCTCGATCCGTATCCGGATGTCCCTCGCCGTCCGGCAACCCGGCCGCAAAGGCCGCGACCGCTTTCAAGAGCTCCTCGCGAAACAGGGCTTGCGTGGACTCGTCGGCGCGACCGACCTCCGGGGTCAGGATTTGTAGCGCGCACCCTTCGGCCAATTCACAGGTTCGCCGCTCACCCAGGTAGAACTCGGCAAAAGGCCCCAACCACTGGTCGCCATCCCGCTCGCGCGCCGCGACGATCGCCTCCGTGAGTTGGCTCATGCCCGCCATCAACGCCTCGCGAAAGGCACCCGACTTCGATCCGAAATGGGCGTAGAACGCGCCCGAAGTCACTCCGGCATCCTTGGCCAAGCCGTCCACACCGGCCCCGTTGTAGCCACGACGGCGGAAACCCCGGCCGACCGCTTCCAACATGCGCCGTCGCGTCTCTTGTTTTTTCTGTGCCTGTTTGGTCTTTGCCATGACGCGACCATTCTAGCCCGCAACAAAGCGATTGACAATATAGCGATCGTTATTTTAAAAATATAATGACCGTTATATAACGATCACTATTCAAAACCCGACGTGCGTCGCGACCACCTCGGCACCTTCCCATCAGGAGTGAAACCATGGCCCATCAAGCCTTTGTCTACACCGAGTTACAACTTTCCGTCCCTTTCGATCAGGCCCCCTGGCGCGAAGTCAATCGCGCCTTGCTGAAACAACCCGGCCTTCGCAACAAAACCTGGCTCGCCGGTTTGGGGAATCATTCCCTGGGCGGCCTCTATACATTCGACAGCCTCGCCGACGCCACCGCCTTCGTGACCGGATACTTTCCGGCGGAGGCGGCCAGGTTCGGCACGGCCCAGACCACCCGGGTCTTCGACGCCACCGTGGTCGAAGAAGCCAGTCGCCAAATGGATTCGCCTCATTTCGGCCATCGACTGGAACAGCGGCCAGGTGCCTTTGTCTACACCGAGGTCCAGATCAGCGTCCCCTTCGCGGAGGCCCCCTGGCGAGATCTCAATCCCATGCTGAAGCGACAGCCCGGCATTCTCACCAAGACCTGGCTCAGCGGCTACCGCACGAACTCGGTCGGCGGGTTCTACGCCTTCACCGACCTCGATAGCGCCACCGCCTTCGCACATCACCAGTTTCCCAAGGAGGCCGCCACCTTCGACGCGGCCTTCTACACCCGGGTATTCGATGCGGCCCAAGTGGCGGAAGCCAGTCGTGAACTCCACTCTCCGTTCTTCGTGAGCTGAAGCGGCATGATGGGCGGCCATCCCACCCAGGGTGGCCGCCTTCCCTGCTCGACCCTCCGGTACGTCGGTCAGGCCCACACGGATCGAAATCCCGCGGCCGCCATCGAATCCGAACACGAGTGAGAGGATCGAGACCCTAGGTTCGTTGTGCTTCCGAAGATCACGCACGGCCCCTTCCCGATCCGGCGCCATCGGGCCCGTTCCCCGAAGGCGGTCCCCCGAAGCCGGTCCCCCGAAGGCGGTCCCCCGAAGCCGGTCCCCCGAAAAACAGGTCGTGCAAGAAATCATGGAGAAGCATATGAACACCCTGAAGAACTTATGGATATTGCTGTTACTCGCCGTTCCATCCGCCTTCGGTGCGGGGGACGCGGGCCTCACTGGCAGCGTTTTCGGCGTGCGCGAATCGATCGACGGAAACCTGGAAACGATCGACATCGCGGGCCGCAACGGCTCCCTGAACCCCCGAGCCGACGAACGGGACGGCGAACTACCCTTCGTCGAACTCGCCACCCTGCACCTGCCCAACGGCAACCACGTCGTCTTCGCCGTCAACCTCGACGAGGGCGATCTCTCCTTCATGGAGGCCGGCATGAACGAGGAAACCTCGCCCGCCTTCCCTGCCGATCCCCGCATTTCGATTCTCGAAAAGTACCTGATGCTGACGGACGCGACCACGCCCGTCCCCGAGCTTCTCGTGGCACTCACCCCCGATGACGACGATGCCCACGCCATGATGGGCCCACGCCGCATCGTGGATCGCATGGAATCGCCGATCCACGTGGCGGAAGCCCGCATGGCGGACCTGCCGACCCCCTTCGACAAAGCGGCGGTGACCTACAACTGCTACGGAAGCGACACGGCCGCCAACTTCGAAGCGGTTCACTGCAATTATTCGGGTTCGGCGGTGGATTACTGCGATTCCGGCAAATGGTACTACCTGATCCGCACGTCGCCACTCAAGGCCAAGAACTCGTTCTCCCGCACCACCTATTGCGGCGAGGACACCGGCAAGGCGACCCACCTGCGCTATTCCGCCACGAACAAGTGCTGCAACTTCCCGGGGATCAGCACGGCGTCCTATGGCCACAATTCCTGGTTCTGGAAGCACGTCTCCGGCCCGCGCCGCTACCGTCGCGTGTTGCAGTACCGCGGCCCCTATCCTCCCTGGAACCACTACCAGCACGCCGACGGCTACGTCCGCTGCTTCACCCTGTTCTTCGACTGACCCTCCTCCGCCTCCGGGATCTCACCCAACTGAGCCTGGGCTGCCCGGCCCGCCTGCGCAGTCCAGACTTTTCTCGCCCACATCGAACCCGCTTCACCACGCGAGGCTCTGGTTTTTCGTGGTCGGCACCGCTATGATGAGAACAACCACGATTTACGTCATTCTCGCGGTAGCAAACGATCATGAGTCTACCTACACCAGCAAAATTCCGCGTCAATCTCACACGCTCCAACATCTCGTGTTTGCGCGATGAATGGACGAGCTGGTTTGCGCAGATCCGCGCCGCCGACGAAGACGGCCGCCACCACTCGCGTCTTGAAGCGCTCGAGAAGATACTGCACAAGGCCGCCGGAACCCTGAGCGAACACGCCTCGACCCTGCCCGCGGTCGCTCCCTGGCAACCCTGCACCACGACCGACGACCGAACCCTGTGGCTGCGCAAGGTTTGGGATTTTTTTCGCGAAAAACTCGATCAGCGGCGCGGGCCCGCCAAGGCCCTGCTCGACGCGGCCGACGAGGTCTGCTGGAGCTGCTTCGGACCGCCTCTGGCCAGGGCCGCCGGCTGGAGCCGGAACGTTGCCAAACGTCCGCCGCCACTGCCCTACCTCGACGCCAGTTTCTACCCCGCCACGCTGCCCAACGAGCGCATTCCACGCGGCCTGATGCGCGACCACGACCGCGCATTTTTGGACGAGCACCTGGGCACCATTCCGATCCCCGTCCTGCGCCTGCCGGCTGCCTGCCTCGCCGCGCCCTGGTGGCTGGTGCTCATCGGGCACGAATGCGGCCACCAGATCCAATACGCCCTCGGACCCGAGGGCCGACTGGTGACGGACATCGAGGATTCGGTGCGGGCGCTCGTCCTGCGGGAAACCGGGGACGACGGGCGTGCCGAGGATTGGGCCGCCTGGTCCCAGGAGCTGTTTGCGGACCTTTGGTCCATTTGCACCATGGGCCCCAGTGCCATCGACGCCATGCGCCTGCTGGAGTGGCACACGACCGACACCATGAACCGCGCGAGACGTCGCTACCCCGCGCCGCGGGTGCGGCTGGCCTTCATGGCCGAGGTCTGGCGGATCTGGCTGGCCCGTGCCGGTGAGCCGGTTCCCGAATCGGCCGAGCTGCTTCCCGGCATCGCCAACCCGGAAGCCCCAGCGCTGCCAGCCGATACCCAGACGGATTTGGCCCTGGTTCGGCCGATGGCGGAACACCTGCTCGGTCCCCTGCCGGGCTTCGAATTCGACCTGTTCAAGCTCAGTGGCCGCGAACCGCTCGATTTTCAGGACGGGGGCCAGGTGGATCTCTGGAATCACGACCTTCGTCGCGGCAAACAGCCGTTCGCGACGACGGCGCCGGCGGCCGCCTTCATGGCCGCGGCGGTATTTCGTTTCTGGTTCCAAGAACCCCGCCCGGCGCCCGACGCACCCGACACAGAGACGGCCGAGCTACGGCTGCAGCGGTGCCTGAATTCGATAACGGCCTGTAGCCCTCCCGGCACGCGCGGCCCTGTCGAGCCCGAACTACCAGACCTGGGCAAGGCCCTGCTGGAGAACCCATTACCGGAGACCGAGCCATGATCGAGTGGAGCCTGTCCGCCGTCTCGGATGGCCGGAACCTGACCTTGACTCTCGCAGACGCCGATGGCCAGGTTCGCGGCAGCCGCCACTTGACCTGGGTTCGCGCCGGGAGACTGGCCTATCCCTGCCCGCCCTCGGAGGAGATCGCCGGATTGGCCCAAGACCATCCAGCGGCCGAACTCACCGCCACCCAAGCCGCCACCAAACTGCTCCAGGCATTCCGCGATCTCAGCGACGGCACCAACGAGCCGGATCTGGTCGCCCGCATCGGGGCCTGGCTGTTCGCGATGCTGTTGGGTGCCGACCAATGGGAGGCGATCCGCACCGAAGCCGCCGGTCAGCCGATTCACTTGCGCCTGGTCACCGAAGATGCCCGCATCGCCGCACTGCCGTGGGAACTCATGCGCCACGAAAACAGGTTCCTGCTGGAGGCCGGCCTTCAAATCAGCCGCACGCTGCCCCACGACCCGAACAGTGAAATAGCCACCCGTTTGATCTTTCCGGTGAAGGTCCTGTTCGTCATCGGCAGCGATCTCAAGGACAAGCGGGTTCAGGCCGGAGCCGAGTTCCTGGGCCTGATCCAGCGCGTCGCCGCCTCCCAGTTCGCGCTGCAACACCGGCTACTGCTGAACCCCAACCAGGACCGGTTAAGGGACGAGGTTGCGGCCTTTCAACCCCACCTGGTTCACTTCATCTGTCACGGCGATTTCAGCCCGGACGGCTGCATCTTGGAGCTGCGCAGCGAGGAAGGCACCGAGCGCCTGTCGGCCGAAGCGCTCGCCCAAATCCTGACCCGTCCGCAAGGCACCGCGATCGAAGCGCCCATGGTGGTGTTGAACGCCTGCCATTCCGGCGGCTACCTGGGCGGCCTCCACGTCTCGACGCCGATGGCCTGGACCCTGGTCGCCGAGGGCCTGCCCCTTGCCGTGGGCATGAGCGGCAGGGTCGCCGACGACGCCTGCCGCCGGTTCACATCCAACTTCTACAAGGCGATCCTGCTCGGCGAGGCGCCGGAGCACGCGGTGTGGCTGGGTCGTAGCGCCACTTTCGGCGCGGGCCACGATCCACTGGGCTCGTTGGACTGGGCCAAGCCGGTCCTGGTCTGCCGGCAGGGATTTCGAATCGGCATCTGCCCCGATGCCAAGGCCGACGCGGAGAAGCTGCTGGGTCAGGCACGCCGGTTGACGGCCCGCAGGGAAGACCGGCTGGGTTTTTACGGCCGCGATCGCGTGTGCCGGGCCGCGCGCCAACTGATGACCGCACAACAAGGGGTGACACGCACGCTGCTGGTGGTGCAGCCCGCGAGTCCGCTTCGCACAGACGACAAATTCGGCCTCTCGCGAACCCTGCGCGAGCTGGCGCACCGCTTCATGTTCGAGGGCCTCGCACCTTGCCTGCTGGACGATCGACTGATCGCCAAAGCCAGCCGCCAGCAACCGCCCGACGTCGGGGATGCGTTGACCCTGGCCTATTACCTGGTGCAGTCGATCCGCGAAACGGGCAAGGTCATCGGCCTGCCCCTGGCGAAAAGCCGCTACGTGAATTACCTCATCAAGTGGGCCCGGGCCGGTGCCCAGCCGGAGCAACTGCCGGACGATCTGGCCCCCTTCATCGAGGATTGGGCCGACGAGGTGACGGAGACCATGGTCGCCGCGGCCGTCCGGCTGGAGTTCAAGGCCTTCATGGCTGCCTGTGACCGCCTGCCGATCGCCCTGATCGATTACACCCATCTCAAATGCGACAACGGTCTGACCTTGCTGATCGAGTTCCTCGACGACTTCGGCCTCGGCGACCACGATCAACCGATCCCCGTCGTCGTGACGGTCGACCGCACCAGCGGCAATGCCGATCAGGGCCCCCGTCTGGACCGCCTCAAAACGTGGAAGGCCGGGCTGGGCGAGCATGCCCTGACGGTGGACCTGACGCCCTTCGCCGACGCCGAGGAAGCGCTGGCCTACAAGCGCTACCTGCTCGATCAATCGCCGCCGCTGGTGCCCGACATGGCCCGGCTTGCCGATTGGGAGCAAGGCTATTTGCTGACCATGCAGCAACTGGTGGAAGGCGTGCCCTCGCGATTGGCCATGGACACACCGATGCCGGCGGTCACGCTGGCGAAAAATCTCAACATCCTGCGCGAGGCCGATCCCGCCGACCTGCTGCCCTCCTTCGAAACGGTGGAGGCGGATGGATGAAACACCTCGATCGATATCGTCATCCCGAGAGGGACCGATCCGAAAGCCGGACAGCGCATCCCGAGGAGCCGGTGGGAACCTACATCCTCAAGGCGCAGGAGTACGCCTTTCCCGAGTTCTATGACGCCGGCGGTGGCGGCGGCCCAGCCATGTTTCACGCGCCGGTCCTTTCACCGGCGGATCTGGCCCAGGCGCGCGAAACCCAGGTCCAAACGCGCCGCGACGCCTATCTCGCCCAGGAGGATGCGCGGTTCTGGCTGCGCCTCGCCTGGCCGCCCTACTGGACGCCGCGCCTGCTGGGTTCGGTCCTCGCCCGCGACAACGTCACCCGCAATCCAGGCATGGTCACCCACCGAGACCCTGCGGAGGCCGCCAGCCGGCCGGGCCAGCTCCCAACCGATCTCGGCGGCATCGACGACTTGATCCAGCGTTGCGAGCACCTCGATATCCTGGAACGCTTCGAAACCCTGCCCGGCCTGGACGAGATCGAAGCGCCCGATCCCGCCGACGACCGCATCGAGTTGCTGCCCCAGGCCCGCGCCTTCATCCTCGAAAAGCTGGACGAGACCCCCGGTCAGATCGCACGTCTGACCCAGGAAGCGATGTCGGTCGCCGAGCACCTTCTGGCCGCGAACCCGGCGATCCTGACCAAGGAGCCGCGCATCGCGCGCTGGGCGGAACTGGCGAAATACCTGCACGACGTCAACGGGTTCCGCGAGTTCCTGCGGGACCGGTTGATCGCGGCGATGGACCGCGACGACCTCACCGCGGCCATGGCCTGGATGCGCGAGGCCCGCGCCCTCGCCGAGCCGCTCGGGGGCCGCCTGGCTCCGGCGGTGGAGGGCAACGCCCGCTACCTGGAACTGCGCCAGCGTACCCAGGACGACGAGCGCCGCCTGTGCCATTTCCTCGAACGGGAAGAGCAGATCGCGGCCTTCGACCGGTTGCTCGACGGCCACGGCGACTCGAACGATCCGCCCTGGTCCCTGCACTACGTCGGCCCGGGCGGCATCGGCAAAACCATGCTGGTGCGCCACCTCGTGAGCCGCCACGTGCCCCGGCTCGGCGGTGTGGCGGCCCGCATCGACTTCGACTTCCTCGATCCGGACTACCCGGTGCGGCGGCCCGGCCTGCTGCTGGAACACCTTGCCGAGGAACTCCGCCTCAAGGACACCGAATCGCGCTCGGAGGAGAACTACTACAGCTTTTCCACGGCGCTGATTCGCTTCAACGAGTGGCTGACCGGCGAAGCCAGCGAGCAGGAACGCGAGCGCCCCCTCGAAACTGGCTGGTTTTCGTCGCTGTTGGACGCCTTCGCGGGCATGATCCGCAACCTACCCGAGCCCGTCGTGCTGGTGCTGGACACCTGCGAGGAACTGGCGCGGCCAGGCCCCACCGGCAAACCGACGCGCGCCATCGCCGATACCTTCGCGATCTTCGACCAACTGCGCGACATGACCCAACATTTCGTGCTGGTACTGGCGGGCCGACGACTCTTGGCGGGCAGCGGCCACGGCTGGACCCGAATCGGCGACCCCACCCACGAGGGCCTGCCCGAGCGCCGCCACCTGTGCCTCCACGAGATTCGCGGATTCCGCCGAGGCGAAGCCGAACGTTATCTGAATCTCGCCGGCGTCTCCGCCAAGAAGATGCGGCGCACCATCCTGAATCGTTGCGAAACCGACGCCCGCCACGCCGTCCGCATCCGGTTCGACAAGTCGGCCACATCGGAGAAGAACGTTCGCGGCAAGCGCTACCACCCGTTCGAACTGGACCTCTACGCGAAATGGGTGCGCGAGGACCCAGCAATGAACCCGGAGCGCCTGACCCGCTCGGGTTCGGATCGCTACGTGGAAGAGCGCATCGACGGCCGCCTGCGCCACCCGGAGCTGCGCCGCTGGATGCCGGTGATCTCCATGCTGACGCGCTTCGACGACGAGATGCTGCGCGCAGCCCTGGGCATGTCGCGCCACGACGAGGGTTTCGATGCCATCTTCCAGGAGTTGGCGCGCCAGGAGTGGATTCTGCGGGCGGACGGGTTCCTGGGCATCCAGCCGTTGCTGCGCGAGCGGCTGCGGCGGTTCTACCACGAGCGCTCGGCGTTGGTACGAGACCGCGCGCGTTCGCGGCTGATCCCGCACCTGATGGCCTGGCTGGAACGCATCCCGGTAGCCTCGATTCACGAGGTTCAGGTCACCGCCTTGTTCGAGCTGACCGCCGGCCACGCCGAGCTCCAGCTTCAGGCGTGGCGCACCTTGCGCGGGCGTCTGATCGCCGCCAAGGACTGGTCGCGATTGTCCCGGCTGGCCGATCGGCTCTGCACCGGTCCCCTGGCGGCGACAGAAGGCGCCCCGGCAACCGCGGTCCCCCCCGCACGCCTCTTGGTCTTGGCCGATTACGTGGCCGCCACCCGCCACCTGCAACTGGTTCCCGACGCCCTCAGCTTTTGGCAGTTGGTATTGAGCGGTTTACCGGTACTGGCAGAGGGCCTGGAACGGGAACGGCTGCGCATTCGCGCACTGGCCGGTTTGGTGGTCGGCGTGGCGCTGAACCACGGCGACACCACCGCCCTGAGTTTCTCCGATTCGTTTTGCTACTGCGCCACGGAATGTCTCGAGGGTCCCGAAGGTTTCTGGGACGACGACATGATGGCCTGTGCCATCGCCACCTGCGAGCACTTGGTGGAAATCATCGAACGCCAACGGGAAAACGAGTTCGGCCTTCACCGGATTCACACATCACTGGCGCCCCTGTTGGCGGGTCTTCGCGCGCGGGCTACGGCGCCGGTGCTCCAAACCTACGCGGAAGCGTTGCGGGTGCGCGCATCGCTGTGGCAGGATCCGCCACCCGAAACGGCGGAAGCGTTTCGCGGCTGGTGGGCCAAGGCGGAGGCGCTGCCGGCCGAAACCCACGCCTGGCTGGATTGGCCCGCCCCCAAGAATCTCCGAACCAAGTTGAAACTGGAGGCGCTGTTCCACGGCTGGCCGCGATTCCTCGATAGCTCGTGGATCTTGGACCGTTGTGCGTTCAAACCGGATTTGAAAATTCGGGACACCGCGCGGGATCGCCTGCAAAGCCTGCTCGGCAGGATTCATATCACCCTGTCGCAAAGCGCCTTCCCCATTCGTGACACCGCCATCGCCTTCGTGAAAATCAAACCGGAGGACGTTCCGTCGAACGACCAATACAATAGCCTGCGCCGCATTCCCCCGCTGGTGTTGACCCTGATCGAAGGGGGCGTTTCATTGTGGAACCCCAACGATGTGTTGACTCCTTTGCTCAAGAAGGCGGTGTCCCTCGGGCTCAACCACTTCTGGGTGACCCAGGCCGAGCATCTCCAGGCCAAACTCGCCCTGCCCTCCCCCGGCTCCCTTTCGGTCGGTGCCGGCATCGAGCCACCGGACCTCGACGTGGGCCTAACGCCGGAGAAGTACAGCCAGGTAAAAGATGGCTTTTCTTTTCCCGGCCCGGAAGACACCGATAACGGGGGATCCTTGGGCATCGAACCGGACGATCTCTTCGATCCGGACGATGACGAAATGGAACCGGAACCGCCAAAGCCGGTGGAGCCCACCCAGAGCAGTAGCCCGATCGATGCCGGGAAACCGCCGCGATCGGGCCCGAGCCAAGCGCCCCAAGACTCGCTCCCCGGTGACGAAGGGGGTGGTGGCGGCCCGCAGACAGATCCGTGGCAGCCCGAAATCTCGCTGAACCTTCGGGTGCGGTCACCGATTTGGCCGATGGGCATCAAGGACATGAGCGTCGACCTCGAATGGTTGCCGCGTGGCGCAGAGACACATTGGGCGCACCGCCAGAGCCTGAAAGGCGCCGATTTGGACCGAATCCCCGAGGTGCTGTTGCTTCCCGATGCCACCCTCCTTCGAAGCGGGTTCGATACGGCGCCGACCGCCGCGCTACGCCTGGTCGCGCAACCGGCCGTCCACCATTGGCCACCCTGGGAGCGGTTCATGTGGCAGGCATTCGATCGCGCGGCACGCCAGGCCGGGAAGCGGGATCCGGAAGCGAAAGGTTTGGAAATCGTGCGTCTGGTCGAGCCCGAGCGCCCTCCACAAACCGCACCTGCCACCTACCAGGACTTCAGCGGGATTTTCCTGCTCTGCGACGACAAGTATGCGATGGATCTGACGGCTGCGGAGTGGGACCAACCGCCCTTCCAACTCAGCCACGTGGGTTCGCTGGACAGACCTCCGGATACCAAGATTCCGCGCTCGGTCGTCCACTTGATCGGGCGACCCTTCGAACTGGCCGAGGAAGTCGGATTCTCGCCTCACTTCGAATCCAAGGGGATGTCCAAACAACGGGCGGCCCAACCCGGTGAGTGGTTCGACGCGGGCGAACTCAGCCGTTGGTTTCCCGAGACCGCGCTGTTCGTGCTCCAGCTTCCGCCGACCTACACGACCCCCGACCCGCGCGCCACCGCCTTGATGCGCGTGCTCGGTGCCCATCTCACTGCGCAAAGCGGTGGGCAGGTGATCGTGGTGCCGCCCCTGCCCATGGATGCGTCCGGTAACGCGGCGCGATCGATAGCGACTTCCCTACGGGCATGGATGCGCATTCGAACGCGCGACGAACCCTGGAACGACGCACACGCTTGCCACTTGACCTCAGCCCTGAAACAAGATCTGATGACGCTGCACACCGGAACGAAAGCCCCCGCCGACGACCCGCCGCTCGCGTGGGAAGTCACCCTGTTCGCAGCCGACCCCACCCCGCCAAGGAGCCGATCATGAGTCGATGGAATTTCATTACCAATTTGTTCAACACGCCCAGCCAACAGTGGCAGTTCGAGACCCTTCCCGCCGATCGCGTGGAGGGCGGCACACCGTCGATCGAGGCCAAGGCGAACCAGCACTACTTCCGCCTGACACTGGCCGAGATGTTCCTGGCCGACAGCCAGAAATGGGGCACCACCCGCCACCCCATCACCCACTCGCTGGTCAAGCTGAAGTTCGGTGCCGGCGATGCGGTGGAAATTCCCTCCATCGCCGGCAAGATGCAGCTCCGGGGGTTCGAGTCGGCCGGTCAGGACAGCGTGATTCGCCTGAACTACCCACTGACCCCGCGGCTGCCGTTCTCGGGCGGGATCGTCACCCTGGAAGCGGGGTTGATGAGCCTCCGAAGCGACAACCTGCTGGCCACCTACGCCAAGACCCTGGGCGATTTCGCCACCCTGCTGAACGTGCCGGCGGTGTCATCCGCGCTCCAGATCGCACAACCCCTGGCCACCGGCCTGCAAGAGCTGCTCGGCGCGGGCGAGGCCGAGGTCCGCCTGGGCCTGCACCAGACGTTTAGCGGCCAAAGCGACGGCGCCCCCCTGACCAGCGGTTACCTGGTGACCCTGGCCGCCACCGAAGACGAGTTGCCGCCAGGCCAGCTCTGGATCCGCAACGGCCGGCTCCATCGCGGCACCACCATGGCCGACAGCACCCCCATGACCGGGGTGGACTACCTGCTGTTCCGACTGGATGTCTTCGCCGAACGCGACGATTGGCGCGCGTTGGAGTACATCAAAAAACCTTGGCAATCGGCCATGACCTATCGCCGCCAAGGTGAGCGGGAGACGGCCAATGTCTATTTCAATTCCGCGCAGACCGCGGTCATCGAATCGCACGACCTGACCGAGGTCGACAAGATCCGCATTTTAAACGGCATGGACAAGGAGTTCAAAAGCGGCCAACCCAGCGATGGCTTTTTGAATGTGGCGCCCGAGCCCCGCGACGGCGCGCTGTCGACGCCCATGGCCGACTCCGATGAAACGGCGGCCTCGTCGACGACACCGAAGGACGAGTTGGCGCGTTTGGCCGGTACGATGAGTTACGCGGATGCCATGCGTGAAATGAGACGGGGCACGAACCCGGTGAACATGTTGTCTCGATCGCGGGCCCCGGAGCTGGATGACGAAATCGAATGAGTCCGGGGAAGACGGCGACGAAGCGACCGTCCGGCGGAGACGCGCTCCGTCGTCCGGTCGCGGTGGGGTCAGGCGTCAGCGAACTTCCAAAAGCTCGATTTCAAAGGTGAGCAAGGCGTGCCCGGGGATGACGCCGGGGTACCCGCGCTCGCCGTAGCCCAATTCGGACTTGATGTAGACTTCCCATTTGGCGCCTTCCTTCATCATTTGCAGCGCCTCGGTCCAGCCGGCGATCACGCCGTTGACCGGAAATTCGGCGGGCGTGCCACGACGGTAGCTGGAATCGAATTCGGTGCCGTCGAGCAGGCGGCCGGCATAATGGACGCGAACCACATCGGTCGCGGAGGGCGATTTGCCCTTGCCGTCGACGATCACTTTGTATTGCAGTCCGGATTCGGTGGTGTTCACATCGTCCTTTTTGCCGTTTTCGGCGAGGAAATCGATGCCGGCTTGTTTGTGGTCGGTCATGGGTATTCCTTTGTGTGCTGTGTATTTCCGATGAAGGGTCACCGGATGGGCGGCCACATCCGCGGCGACGGACGGACGCCGAACGGGGCTACCATACCACGGCTGGCCAATTTTCGCCGAAATCCGATGCCCCGACGTCACGCCTCGTGGCGATCTCACGCAGCCGTGTGGCCGACTCGACCGACAACCCGCACCGAAACGCCAAACGGCGCCCGGAACCCGAGAGGCGGTCCCCCGATCCCCAATTGGTGCCAAACAATCGCGAGAAGCGGCTCGTAGGAGTTCCTTATTCGGATTTCTTCAATTCAATCCATGTTGAGATGCCATCGATTTCTAAAGAATGACCAGAGGTGCCAAACGGTCAGAGCTGCTTTAGAGCGAGCTATTTTCGGAATGGGAACAGGTGTTTGATCAAACGAGAGAAAGGGTACTCGATCGCATGCGTCATCCGCTCGAAACCCTAACGAACGCAACGGCTCCTTCCGCTTTGGCCCACGTTTTCGATTCAATTTGTGAATTAGGAGCTCGTTAATCATGATTCGCTTGATATTGGTTTTTTTATTGGTTGCACCATTCTCGGCGGCGCTTGCCAAAAACAAACGAGAAGCAGGTTCGGCCTCCCCGGCAGTGAACGGCGAGTGGCCCTGTTTTCGGGGACCGAGCCATGACAGTACCGTTCGCGACAAAGAAATTTTTTCACAGGGATTCGGATTGGAACAGGCCTGGAAGAAACCCTTGGGTTCAGGATATTCCTCGGTTTCCATCGGTTCGGGTATCGCGGTGACGCTGTACGGCGGCGAAACCCGCGATTACGCCGTGGCCTTCGACGCCCTCTCCGGTGACAAGCGCTGGTCCTACGACATCGGCGAGGCTTATAAAGGCGTGGGCGGCTCCTATGACGGACCGCTGGCCACACCGCTGATCGACGGCGACCGGGTCTACGCTTTGGGCCCCCGTGGCGATCTGTTCGCTTTGAACGCCCAATCGGGCAAAGAAATCTTCCGCCTGAATATCAAAGATTTGGGCGCCAACGAGCCCCGTTTCGGGTTTACGTCCTCCCCCTTGGTGGTCGGCGAGGTGCTGATCGTGCACGTGGGCGGTCCCGAAGCCAAAGCCGGCCTCATCGGCTTGGACAAACGAACGGGAAAGCAGCTCTGGGCCGGTCCCGCCTTCTATACCACCTACGATACGGGTAGCATGGTCCGTCTCTTGGGCAAGGACCAATTCGCCGTATGCGCCGATAAAAAAATGGTGGGCGTGGATCCCCAAAACGGGCAACAACTCTGGGAATTCGAGACGGACCTGAACTATGGCGGTCACATCACCCAGGTGTCGGACGACAAATTGTATATCCATCCCAGTGATTACCAGGCCGAGGGGATGTTGCTCGAGGTTTCCCGCGAGAACGATACCTACGGCTTCGAGATCCTGTGGAGAACTCGCGAGCTGGGAAAAGGGTTCGGTATGGTGCTTCACCACAAGGGCTACCTCTACGGCTATAGCGGACGGTTCATGACATGTATCGATGTGGCCACCGGTTCGCGGCAATGGAAATCGCGTCCGCCAGGTCCGGGTTTCCTGATTCTGCTCGACGATCACCTGGTTGCGGTGACACGCAAGGGCAGCGTTCACCTGATCGAGGCGACCCATGAAGCCTACCGGGAAAAAGCCAGCCTGGAAGTGTTCGACGAGGTGGCCTACAACCCGGCCGCCTTCGCTCACGGAAAACTGTACGTGCGCTCGATGAAATCCATCGCGGCACTGAACGTCGGCAACCGAAAGGAAAGCGTGATCGCCGACAAGGGCGAAGGAACCCTGCCGAACTCCCGGTTTGCCGCCACCGTGAAGAAATTGGAAAAGGCCACCGATCAAAAGGCCGCGATCGACAAGTTCATGGCCAAGCAAAAGCGGTTTCCCATCATCGAGGGCGATGACACCGCCCACGTGATCTATCGCGGCCCGGCCGAGGATGCCGCATTGAGGGCCCAATCCCTGGGACATGGCCGGGAAATCCCCATGCGACGTGTCGGGGACAGCGACCTGTTTTACTATTCCTTCGAATTGGACCCCGCCGCTCACATCACGTACTCCATTTCCACCAATTTCGGCGAAGCGACGGTCGATGCCCTCAACCCCCACAGCGCCAAGCTCATGTGGGATGACGAGAGCCTATCGATCCTCGCCATGCCGCGGTTTTCGGACAGCAATCACCTGGCTGAAACTTCACTTGCCGATCCGGCTGCCAAGGGTCGTATCGAAGAATTCGAATTGGAAAGCGAACACACCGGCCACAAACGCAAATACAAGGTGTATTTGCCGGCCGGCTACGACACATCGGAAACCCGCTACCCGGTGGTTTATGTGGACTACGGTTTTTCGGCCTTGGACAAGGGGCTGATGGCCCGGACCCTCGACCGAACCATCGGCAAGCGGATTCAACCCTTGATCGCCGTGTTCGTCCCGCCCCAGCCCAATCTCTATGCGGAGCGGGATTTGGAGAGCGGCAAGAAGTTCGCCGCCATGTTGGCCGAGGAGTTGGTGCCCCACGTCGACAAGACCTACCGCACCCGCGCCGAGAAGTCGGGCCGCGGGCTGATCGGTCACTATGGCTTGGCGCCCGCGACGCTCTATGCCGCCCTCGAATACCCTGACCGGTTCGGCAAGGTGGCCACCCAATCGGGCCTGTTCGAACAGGAATTTCAGGACATCGTGCTGACGGCAGCGGCCAAGATCGGCGGCGACAAACCCGATATCCTGCTGGAATGGGGTAGCTACGATCACCTGAACGACAGCCGTCGGGATGTTTCGGGCTGGCATGGGAAACTGGCCAAGTCCCTGAAGGAAAAAGGCTTGACGGTTCAATCCGTGGAAACCCCCATGGGCGTGGGCTGGGGCAATTGGCGCACGCGCCAGGACGACCTGCTCAAATGGTTGTTCCCGATCGAACAGAACTGATGCGACGTCACGCCCAATAACGTTTACCGGACCTCGGCGCCTTGGGCGCCGAGGCACCCGGCGTTCGATGACACGAGCGCATGAATCCCGGCGCCACGACAGCTCTCGATCCAATGGACCGAATCCAAGCTGGTACCCATCCCGAAGCAAGATCGGTGATGGGTATCGCTGCGTCTTGACGAAGCGTTGGGGGCCGAGGCGCCACGAGGGAGCGATTGGGCGAGGTCCCTTCCGTCCCAAGGCTCAGGGACCTCGCCCCAGGCACTTGACGTCACCTTCTTGCCTTTTTGCCGCGAAATATTGTCTATCGGACCACCTATTCCCTTGCCTCGCACTACGGTTTCCCGTAACATCTCGTTCTGTGTTAAAAAGATTTATCATTCAATGATTTCTAGTGTGTTCCTTTTGTGAACCATTCCCGCCCTTGGGAATAGAACTCTCGGATCACGTTCATCGCAATGGTTTGGGCCCGCCTCCGCGCGCGTCATTGCGAGAGCCCGATCGGTTCCGGTGGTTAGGGTGTATCGAAAGTACCTTTTGGGATAACCAATCGAACTTTGACCGGCGCGGTTACCGACGCCGGCACCATACAGGAGAACATGAGATGAAAAATTGGCTCGCCATAACGGCCGCGTTGGCGCTGATGACGATCAGTGTCGGTTGTGGCTCCAGTGCGAACGTCGAGGTCATCGATCTCAACACAGTGCTCGACGTGATGGTCCAGACCATGGATCAGCTCGCGGAAACCCCGGTGGAAAATGCCACCGAAGGTGAAAACCCAGAAGATGTGGTCGCGGTTGCCGAATCCGACAACGCCGAAGTGACCCACACCTTCCTTACGACTTATGCAAAGAACCTCAACGACGCCAAAGTCATGTCGAAGCCGGTCGGTATCTCGATGCGCGCCGACGGCGCGATCGAAGGCTTCACCGACGCCGATGGCGACGGCGCCATGGGAAGCAGCGACAAACAACTCTTCACGGTGGAAATCGATCAGGAACGCAGTCGTCTGATCGCGACCGATACGCAGAACAGCTACCACCGCGATCACGGGTTCCGCATCAGCCCCGGCGGCCTGTTCATGGGCTACATGCTTGGATCCATGCTGCATCGTCAGCGCGCGTCCGGCATCGCCCCCAGTCGTTTTTCCAACATGAAAATGAGTCCGTCCAACTACCACAGTTCCGCGGTCTCCAAGGCGCGCGCCCGCTCTTCGGGCGGTTCGCGCAGTTTCAGCAGCGGCAAGTAACGATGTGACGGACATCGGGGCCCGACCCACCCTGCGTTGGGTCCCGGTTTCGCGCCGTCGCGATCTCCCGCCTCCCGCCAGGCAGGCTCAGCAGGTCGTGCCATCCCGAGGGCCTCGATGGACCCACCCCTGTCACCCAAAGCCAATGCGGGGTCAACCGATGGGCCCGGTTGACCCATCCCTCGCGTCCCGAGCACGGCGCATGACTCGCCGTGTCCAGCCTCGCCCGCGCGTCCGATGCGGCAGAAGCATGCCTCCTGCCCGTTCGCGCACACTCGCTCCAAGCATCTGAGATAAAAGAGGAAAGCATGTCGCAATCGGAAGCCATCCAGGAAATCCCAGCCGGCGGGTTCGCATCCCCGCCCGACAGCGAAACGCCACCCACCGGGTCGATCGACGAGAACCTGAACCTCGATGCCGGCCAGGTCGGGGTGTTGCTGATTTCCATCGCCATCGTCGCCCTTTGCGGCATCGCCTACGAATTGATCATCGGCACGGTCTCCAGTTACCTGCTCGGCAACAGCGTCTACCAGTTTTCCCTGACCATCGGCCTGTTCATGTTCGCCATGGGCATCGGTTCCTACCTTTCCAAATGGCTGATGCGCGACCTGGTCACCAATTTCGTGCTGGTGGAAATCATCATCTCCCTGGTCGGCGGGGCCACCAGCATGATCCTGTTCCTTTCGTTTCCGCTGGTGATGGCGCTGTACCAGGTCATCATGTACAGCCTGATCCTGATCATCGGCTCCCTCGTCGGTCTCGAGATCCCGCTGCTGACCCGCATCATCAGCCGGCGCGACAGCCTGCGGTACTCGATCGCCCACGTGCTCTCGCTGGACTACATCGGCGCCCTGATCGGCTCCGTATCCTTCCCGCTGATCCTGCTGCCGTTTCTGGGGCTGATCCGCTCCTCTTTCGCCATCGGCCTGCTCAACATCGGGATCGCGATCATCAACGTCTTCGTGTTCCGCAAGTACCTGCGGTACCCCCGCTTGATGGGCGCCTTGGCGGTGTCCACGGCGGTGATGCTGATCGCGGCCATGGTCGGCGGCTCGCGGCTCACCAGTTTCGCCGAGCAATTCCTCTACAGCGACCAGATCGTGTTCAGCAAGCAGACGCCCTATCAGCGCATCATCCTGACCCGTTCGTTGCAGGACGGCGATTACCGCCTCTACCTCGACGGCCACATCCAGTTCAGCCAGCGCGACGAGTACCGCTACCACGAGAGCCTGGTCCATCCGGTCATGTCTTTCGAAGGTTCGCGCGAGCAAGTGCTCATCCTCGGTGGCGGGGACGGCATGGCCGCCCGCGAACTGCTGAAGTACGAGGACGTGGCGGAGATCCACCTGGTGGACATCGATCCCGAGATGACGCGGCTGTGTCGCGAGCAGCCCACCTTGCGCGCACTGAATGGCGGCGCCCTGAACGATCCACGCGTCAAGGTCTTCAACCAGGACGCCTTCACCTTCGTCAGGCAGCCGGGCATTCAGTACGACCGGGTGATCATCGACCTGCCGGACCCTCACAACGAGGCGCTCAACAAGCTGTACGCGCGCGAGTTCTACACCATGCTGGAAGCCCGCATGAAGCCGGACGGGTACCTGGTTTCGCAGAGTTCGTCGCCCTACTTCACCCGCAAGAGTTACTGGTGTATCGCCGAAACCATGAAGGCCGCGGGGTTCCATCTCTACAGCTACCACGCCACGGTACCCAGTTTCAGCATCTGGGGTTTTCACATCGCAACGCCCCGAGGTCCGATCCAACCGCCCGAAGATATCGAGGTACCCACCCGCTACATGACCGGCGACATGCTGCGCACGGGGTCGGTGTTCCCGCGCGACATGGGGCCGCTGGAGGTGCCGGTCAATACGATCATGCACCCCAAGTTGTACCATTTCTACATGCAGGAGCTGCGGGCGCCGGTAAGCGAAAGGGCGGAGGCGCTTCAGTTTTAGTGGGCTAAGTGTTGAGTCTGAATGAGGTCTTTTTTTTACCACGGAGGGCACGGAGAACGCAGAGAGTCACATGCGTGCGCTTCCCCTATGGTACCTACCTGGGTTTGAAAGCCCACAGAGCCTTCATGAGATAAAAACGCACTCGGCTCAATCGACAGGGCCAGTGTCAACATTTACATACTGCTTCTCCAGACCTCCCCAACGATGAGTGTCTCAATCAACGAGAACGCCAAATCAAAATAAGTGCAATATTATCAGCGACCTCCGCGAACTCTATGGTAAAAGAAATCTCCTCCCCCCTAACGCAAAAGCATACTATGCGCCCTCTCCCTCCGAACCAATCCCCAGGCTGAGCAGCGATTGCCCCTCACGCAGCATCAGCCCCGCCGCGAGCGGTTCCCTCAACCTCTCCAGGACCTCCTCCTCGCTGACGGGACGCCCCTCCGCCTCCGCCGCGACCCCGCACAGGTGTTTCAACCCCTTGATCCCGTCACAGGCCAGGTACAGCGCTCGTTGCGTCGCGTCCAACGTGTGCAGCGGCAAGGTCGCGTTGGGTCGGCGATCGAAAATCATCATGTGGTCGCCCTTGTCCAATGACAAAAGCATGCTGGCCTCCGCATGGTCCTTCCAGAACGCGATCGCCTCGCGCAACGGCTGCGCCTGCGCCTCGGGATCACGGGCCGCCCGGTATTCGTAATCGAAGTAGTAGGCCAGGTTGGAGAGCGTATCCGCTTCGAACGGATAGATGTGCCCGTAGGATGCAGCCGGCTCGACCGCCGCGAATCCCAGGGCCTCCGCCTCGTGGAAATTGGGGCTGAAGCGATCCATGCGAATACGGGTCACGGTCAGCGGCGGCGGCAGGTGCACGATGGTCGGCAAGATGCGGAGCAGTTCGGCATAATCTTCGTTCGTCTCGCCTGGAAACCCGTAGAGGAAATTCCAGTTCACCTTGATCCCCAGCACGCGACACCACTTGAGCAACTGCACGTTCTGAAGCGCCGAAACGCCCTTTCGCATGATGTGCAGCACGTGACTGCTGAGACTTTCGATGCCCGGTTGAATCTCGCCGATCCCGGCCTTCTTGAGCAGTCGAAGCTGCGCCTTCTTCATGTTGGCCTTCACCTCGTAGAACAGCTCCAATTCCAGATCGCTTTCGGCCAGACGCGGCAACAGGTTTCGGAAGTATTTCCAATCCAGAATGTTGTCCACCGACACCACCGGTCGATCGGGGTACAGGTCGGCCAGCCGCTTCAGCTCGTCGATGGTGCGGTCGGGCGATTTGGAGCGGTAGGTCATGCCGAGCCCGTTCATGCCGCAGAAGGTGCAGTGGTTGCGCTCACCCCACCAACAGCCGCGCGAACTCTCGAACAACAGTTTGAGCCGAAGCTTGGCGCGCCCCGGGAAATGGCGGCGCCAGCTCCGAAAGAAGCTGTCGAAGCGCGGCAACGGTAGGTCGTCCATCCGACGCACCAGGGGGGCCGAAGGTGGGTTTTGCGGGAGCGCGTCGCCGGCCTGACGCAGCCACGCTCGGGTGAAGACGCCCGCGATGCCCTCCGGCTCGCGCCCTGCCATCACGGCCGAGACCAGGTCGCGAACCACGTGATCGGCTTCGCCGTTGACCACCGCATCGATAAAGGGGAATTGCCGCAGGGTTTCGAGACCCATCACGCCTTCGACGTTGGCCCCGCCGAACAGGATGTACAGATCCGGTCGGCGTTGGGCGAGTCTTTTGGCCAGGGCGAGCGAGGCCACCTGCTGCTGAAAAATGGAGGTGAAGCCGACGATCGTCGGGCGGCGCGCGAGTATCTCCTCGGCGCACGCGTCCAGGAAGCCATCCAGCAGATCGGTAACGGCCGAGATGTCGCGAAACACGTTGTACGGCAGCAGGGGCACATCCGCGTTCATGGCCCTGAAAAACGCATCGCCTGGCCGCGTTCGGTCGGGAAAGAGACAGGGTCGAAAAAGCCACTCGGCCAGCAGCGTCTTGTTCTCGGGTTTCCCGAACGACAACCACTGATAGGTTTCCAGGCCGAGCAGACGGGCCAGGTGAATGGAAAAATGCTCGATGACCACGTCGTACGGGTCGAGCGCGGATTGGAGCAGGGACAAGCCCAGCGACGGCCAGCGCACGGAGCCGAACGGCATGTTGACCAGTACCACGTCGGCGGGATCGAGCGCTCCCGATTCGATTGGCGCGGGTTCGCTGGCGGGCGGGGTGGGTACTTGGAGGCGGAGCATCACGGCGTGGGGATCCGCCGCATCCGCGAACAGCAGGTCGGCGACCTCTGCCGCGGGTGTGCCTTCCCAGGTCAACAACAGGGGTTTTCGTTCACTGAACGCGCGGCAGAACGGCAGGAAGAGCGTCACCCCTTGCCGGGCTTCCTCGTCGGTGACCAGGGCGCGCACGGGGCCGATGCGGCAGTGTACCCGCTCGCCCTCTTCCAGCGCGGACAACCGGCGCGCCAAGTGACCCGCTTCGCAGCTCAATCCCCAGATGACGCGTGGATCCAGGGAGGTACGGCGCAACGCCGCGGCCAGACGGTGCTCGAAGACCGAGATCGGTGCGTCCAGGCGAAGATCGCAGGCGACCAGCGCACCGACCTCCGATTCCAGCTCCCAGGCGTCCAGAGGCCAGTCGTGTCCCATCCAGGCATGACCGCGCTCTCGAGCGGCCAGAATGGTGTCGGGATTCAAGTCGGAGAGCACGGCATCGGCGGCCGGCTTTTGGCCCGACGAGGCGCGCGGGCGAGAAAAAAGGTGAGACGCGGAATTCATAGAAAAACCTACAATGCGGTGGACCGAGCTGTTTCCAGAAAGGGCCCTTTTCGAGGTGAACGCGTCGAATCGACGGGTCAGCGATCGGAGCCGCTTCCAACAACCGGGTTTCGAGTTTCGAGTAAACGCTTGTCGCCGCTTTTCTTGTCGAAAACGGTCATTCGAAACCCGATGCGGTCCTCATTCGTTGGGCCGACAGCACACTTCGTTGCGGATGCGGATAGGTCTCGAATTTTCAGAGTGTGAGATAAAGCACATTATAGCTTGACTCAAAATATATTTTTTGGGAATCTAAAATTGTCCCCATTTCATAGGCTTACCCACGCAACGCACCTTGAGCGACGTGTGGCAGTGCGTCGTGCCATCGGGTACGAGCAAAACGTTGGGGAGACCCGATCGTCGTCCGCTCCGAGCGGCGGCGGACGGTTTCTCGGTCGATCGGTCGAAGTGTTTCCAAATCAACGGGTGGAGGTCCTTCCATGGCATCGAATGTAGATCGTCTTCATGCAGCGGGTGTTATCGACAAATCGAAATTGAACAAAGATCAAAAAAACGCGATCAACGGCTTGTCCGAAGAGGAATGCAACAGCTTGATCGTGATTTCCAGTAAACTCAAATCCGAGATCACCGATCCGGACGACCACGAGTTGACCTTCTTCTCTTGACCATGAGACGCGAAGAACCATCCATGAACCATGCGAACCGACTCGCCGAAAAAACCAAGTTCATGCGCGCGAGGACCTTTCACGTCACCACCCAGTTCCTGCGCCACGACCACCTGGCCCAATTGTTTCCCGAATTCCTCTTTCGGAGCCAGTGCATCGTGCGTGCGATCGTGCCCCTGATGGAGGAAGCGATCCGGGTGGCGCGCCAGCATCCGGAAGACCCGGTCAGCACCCCCTTGATCGACTACCTGCTTCAACACATCGAGGAGGAGCGCGATCACGACGAGTGGTGCATTCGGGACCTGGGCGCCTTGGGCATGACGCGCGCCGAGGTCTTCGCCCGCATGCCGCCACCCAACGTGGCCGCGATGGTCGGCGCCCAATACTATTGGGTTCGCCATCACCACCCGATCTCGATTTTGGGTTACCTGGCCTCGATCGAACTCTACCCGCCTTCGGTCCAGCAGATCGAGGAGATGATCCGGGCCACGGGCCTGCCGCGGCCGGCGTTCGAATCGATGCTGGTGCACGCACGCATCGATCAGGACCACAAAACCGAGTTGATCCAACACCTGAACGCCATGCCGCTCACCGAGGAACACCACGCCGTTTTGGAGCTGAGTTCCTTCCACACGTTTCGCTATTTGGCGTTGATCCTGGAAGACGTCCTCAAGCTGGCGCCGACCACGGAACCGGATACCGAACGGGAGCCCACGCCCGTCCAGGGGTGAGTGGCTCCGCGGAAGGCTCCTCAAACGTGACGGGCACTCCGCAACCGCCCGCATAGTTCCGCTTCCGTTGGCCGCGAACGGTGACCATCCACGCATGCGTCCGGCCACAGGCAAGGCCCATCCCAACATATCGCAACGCTGGGATGGGCTCGCCCCGGGTCGCGCTGGAGGTGCGACCGGACGTCACTTTGGACCACAACTTATTTAAAACGCGCGCCTTGGCGCGCCACCAGCAGGGACCCTGTAAGGGTCACACATTTCAGCGAAGGCGGTCCGGCGATCCGGTTAAGGAGCGAGCAGCGACGCAACCCTGGTTGCCTGGGGTTCCCGCATCCAGCCCTGAAGGGGCGGCTCCGCGAAGGGCCCCTCGAACATGACGTCAACTCCGCGACCGCCCGCATAGTTCCGCCCCGTTGGGGCTGGGTTCGGGAACCCCAAAGAACCAGGGTTGCGTCGGCGCTGCCTCCTTATCCCTTCGCTGTATTGTGTCGTCCCTTCAGGACGCCCGCTGGTGGCGCGCCTTCGGCGCGCGTTTTCATCAATGGTGGTCCAAACATTCGGCTGGCCATCCCTCCAGGATTGGCCGCGAACCGTGACCATCCACGCATCCGGTTGGGCTCGGACGATGACCATCCAAGCCTTCCGTTGGCCGCGAACGGTGACCATCCACGCATGCGTTCGGCCACAGGCAAGGCCCATCCCAACATATCGCAACGCTGGGATGGGCTCGCTCCGGGTCGCGCTGGAGGTGCGACCGGACGTCACTTTGGACCACAACTTATTTAAAACGCGCGCCTTGGCGCGCCACCAGCAGGGACCCTGTAAGGGTCACACATTTCAGCGAAGGCGGTCCGGCGATCCGGTTAAGGAGCCAACGGCGACGCAACCCTGGTTGCCTGGGGTTCCCGCATCCAGCCCTGGAAGGGCGGCTCCGCGAAGGGCTCCTCGCACGCCACGTGACCTCCGCAATAACAAAAAAGACTTTTCCACCAGCACTTGAGCGAAGCCACCACCTCTCCCCCGGCGGTGATCCGCTTTTTTTCGAGACGCGACAACGAAACCCGCCACACCAGGGGATTTCCTCCCCGGGCCGGCTCGCGGTAGAATACCGCATCCTCGTTCCTCCCCATGTTTTTCCATTTATGCATTCCCGCTCGCGTCACCCATACTTCCTTCCCACCGAGAGCGAGCGTCTTTTCACTACCTTGATTCAAAATCAGTCCCAAGGATGTAAGCTGAACATGGTTCAACATCATAAGTATCTCGTGCTCAAAGGCACCTTCCTTCTTTGTCTGCTCTTCTCTTCAACCTTCTCCCCAGCTCAGACCAATCCGGACTGGACCACCCACGGCCTGGAGGGTGAGTTCCACGATCTCGTCGCCGGCGCCAACGGGTACGTCCTGGTCGGCGAAGACACCAGCGGCACCGGCGCCATCTGGTACAGCGGTGACGGCGAACTCTGGGGCGACCCGGTGACGACCACCGATCAACGCCTCGAACACGTGGCCTGGAGCGGCACGGCCTACGTGGCCGCCGGCCGCAACGGCATCCTGTCCAGCTCCGACGGCGAAGCCTGGCTCGGCCGCCCCTTCGGCAGCGAAGGCATCCAAAGCCTGATCTGGGACGGCTCGCGCTTCCTCGCCCTGCTGATGAACGACGCGGTCCTGAGCGGCAGCGCCAACGGGCAGAACTGGTCGCAAATTCTGGATCCTCCCGGGTTCAACCTGCTGGATATGGCCAGCAACGGCAACCGCATCGTGTGTGTGACCCATGGAAACCTGTTGGTCGGCACGCTCGACGGCCAGTGGCAGACGCTCCCGATCACCGTCGAGGACCAGCGCGATCAGTTCCTGACCATCAACTGGAACGGCAGTCGATTCCTGGCTCGCGGCGAGGACGGCCTGACCGCCACCAGCGAGGACGGCCTCAACTGGTCGGTCTTCGACAACGAGAATGGCGATACCTCCAGAGCCCTGATCTGGGACGGCCAGAAATACATCGAAATCGACACCACGTCCCTGCGCGTGAGCCTGGATGGCGTCGAATGGACCAGCAGTCCCTTGCCGTTGCGCGACCAGGAATCCCCGCACAACCTGGTTCGCGCCGGCGACCGTTACTTCTTCCTGGCCGGCAGCGAGCGCCTGCTTGCGAGCGAAGACCTACAGGACTGGCACCACGTCTCTCCCAAACTCACCACCGACTACCGTGGTAAGTGGTTGGATGACCGCTTGTTCTGGATGGGAACCAACATGCTCAACACCACCGATGCGCGCACTTGGTACCCGCTCGACGCGCGCGTGGCGATGCGCGACGTGACCACCAACGGTACGCGCTTCGTCGCCGTCGGCGACAGCGGGACCGTCTATCTCTCCGACAACACCATCGATTGGCGCGAATACAGCACCGGCAGCGCGCTGAACCTGACCTCGGTCGTGTTCGCCGACAACCGCTTCTGGGCGCTCGGCGGCGACGCGGGCTACCTGTTCTCCAGCGCCGACGGAACCGCCTGGCGTACCGAGAACCAACGGTTCTCCGCCAACAGTTGGCTCTACCATCTCGACGACACGGCCACCGTGGTCGACAGCAAGGGCACCTGGCGCCTGAACAACGGATCCTGGCAGCTTTCGGCCCAACCGGCCCGCATGACCGCGACCCCCTTGGGTAATGGCCTCCACTACCTGGCCCTCGACGACGAGGACCTGGTTTTCAGCCGCGACGGCCGCCGCTGGTCCAGCGCCCACCTGCCACCCGAGGCCGACTCGGTCACCTCGCTGTGCCGCATCGACAGCGCCTTTCTGATCACCACCGACGCGGACATTCGCTACAGCTTCGACGGGCTTGCCTGGCAGACCCTGACCACCGACGTGCCGCCCTTCACCCCGATCTGGCTGGGCGCCATCGGCGACGCCAGCATCGCCGTCGACGCAACGGGCCGCTACGCGATCCACGAGTTGACCCTCACGCCGCCACCGGAACTCATCGAACCCACCCTCGTCGTCCCCTGGATCGTCAACAACGAACAATGGTCCAGCCGAGTGGCCTTTTTCAATCGCGGCGACACCTTCCGCGAAGTGTTGTTGCGGGCCGTCACCAGCGAAGGCCTGGTCCGCGAGGCCACGCTCGACATTCCGGCCAAGGGCGTGACCGCCCGCACGGCCGACATGTTGTTTCCCGAGCTCAGCGGCTACAGCCTCTTCGTGGTCAGCGAATCGTCCCTCATCACGGCCTCCTTCCTGACCTTCAACAACGAAGTTCAGTCCGGTGGCGAGTCGCCCTCCCAAACCGTCGGCCAGCCCGTGGACAAGACGACCGACACCCTGCTGTTCCCCTACCTGCCGGGTGACCAGGTGGCGGCGGTCGTTTTGGTGGCCCCCGAAGCGCGCGCCGATCGAACCCCGGTCCTGCTTCAGCGCTACCGATTGGATGGAACCCTGATCGACGAAGCCTCGATCGAGCTGACCGGAAGCCAACCCACCGCCCTGCTCATGTCGGACACCTTTCCCCAGGCGATCGACGACGACGAAACCGAGTTCGCCGTGCGTGCCACGGCCCGCAATGGCGCGCTGCTGAGCGGAACCACCTTCGTATTCAATCAGAATCGCCAGCCTTCGATGGCGGCCGCCCTTCCCTTGGAGGTGACGCCATGAGCCCTTTCATCCGACGTCACCACGCATCGCATTCCCTTCGCGAAGGAGTCCGTTCCACCATGCCCCATCGATCGAAATCCCGAACCGGCGCCAGTACACGGCGCACGCCTTCGGCAACCCTGGCCGTGGCCATCATGCTCTGCACCCTGCCCCTGTTCGCCATCGAATGGACACCCGTCGGCAACCCCTCCGCGATGGTGGGTGCCACCCGCTGGCTCGGCAGCCTGATCACCGTCGGCAACGACGACAGTCACGGCTGGATCAGTTCGAGCTTCGACACCCGCAATTGGGAACTGGAGGCCGCCGGCCCGCTGCAAACCTTTTCCTCCCTCGCCGTGGGGAACGGCCGCATGCTCGCGACCACCGACCACGGCACCGTCTGGTCCAGCACCAACGGCAATGAATGGTCCCAATACGCCACCGGCTTCTCCTCGTTGCGCAACCTGTTGTGGGCCCGTGGCCAGTGGTGGGCCCTGGCGTCCGATCGACTGATCGCCAGCGAGAACGGGCAGACCTGGGACGAAGTACCGCTCAACCTGGGCTTCGGAGAACCGGATTTCCTGCTGGACACCGGCCCGGCGCTGGTCATCGTCACCGACTTCAAAGAGGTCTACACTTCGGAAGACGGCAGTGACTGGACCCGTCAAGGCATCAGCGGCGACGTCGATCTGAACATGATCCTCCAGTTTCGTTGGGTGAACGATCGCATCGTCGGCATCGGCGGCCAGGGCGGAATCGTCACCAGCGAAGACGGCATCACCTGGACCCGGCACACCACCCCGACCAACGCCATCCTGCACGACGCGGCCGGGAACGATACCCTGAAGGTCGTGGTCGGCGACCAGGGCACGGTGCTGTACAGTGAAGACGACGCCACCTGGAACGAAGTGGAACTGCCCGGCGCACCGGACCTGGTGGCGCTTTCGTGGACCGGCGTCGAATTCGTGGCCGCGACCGGGGCCGGCGAGCTTTGGGTTTCGGGCAACGGCAGCACTTGGTCGGCGCGCGGGATCAACCCGTCCGCCCAGTTTCTCGACATCGCCGAGGGCGACGATACGCTGTTGGTTCTGGCCAGGGACATGTCGGGCGATCAACACCTGCTGCGCAGCGAGGACGGCGTCGAGTGGACGCGGCACGGGTCACCCTTGACCAATCAGGCGCAGGCGCTGACGTGGACCGGTCGCGGCTTCGCCCTGTTGGGCACCCGCGAGTTAGCCGTCAGCGAAGACGGCTCGGATTGGACCCGCGGCGCCTTCGGCAGCGGCGCCATGCAGGCCGTGGCCCAAAACGAGGAAACCTACCTGGCCATCGACACCCAAACCCTGTGGCGCAGCACCAACGCGGTCTCGTGGACACGTGTCTCCTCCGAGGACGCCCTGATCGACGACGCACGCGTGGTGTGGGACGGCGAACGGTTCGTACTGGTCTCGCGTTTGGGAACCGCCACCAGCAGCGACGGCGCTCAGTGGGCCACGCAAACCCGCACCGAATCGTTCACCCCGATGGAATTGCTGTACAGCGGCAGCCGGTTCCTGGCCATCGGCAAGAACGGCAAGATCAGCACCAGCACCAACGGCACCGACTGGACCACGCGCCGCTACCTCGGCGGCAATCGCGAGTTCCAATCGATGGTGTGGACCGGTTCCACGTTCCTCGCAAGCAGTGACGACGGCCATTTCCACGCCACGACGGCGGCCGATCACTGGACCTCGTGGCCGATGGACCTGAACGACACGACCTCCGCCTTCGCGTCCCACGAGAATCAGGTGATCGCGGCGGGCGCGGACCACCTGTGGCGGACGACGCAGACCTTCAATCCGAATCAAGCGGCGTTCGAGGCCCAGGTCGTGGTGCCCTGGGTCGTGGACAACGACCAGTGGACCAGCCGCATCGCCCTGACCAATCTGGAGCCGAACGGGTCCCTGGTGCGGTTCCGCGCCACGACCGGCCTGGGTGAGGTCGCCGAGCTGGAGCGTTGGTTGGAGCCGGATCAGGTGCGCGACTGGCAGGCCGAGGAGCTCTTCCCCGGCATGACCGGATACGCCCTGTCGGTGAGCACCTCCGAAACTCGGATTTTCGGTTCCTTCCTCACCTTCAATACCGAAGAAGCCAGCGGCGGCATGTCGCCCTCGCAAACCACGGCCTCGTCGATCGAACCGCTGACCGACAGCCTGGTCTTCGGCTATCTGCCGGCGGATCAGATCGCCGCGGTGGTGTTGGTCGCGCACGAGCCGCTCTCCACCCAAACGTCGGTCACGCTCTCGCTCTTCGGCGAGGGACAACAGGTGATCGCGGAACGAGAGCTGTTGCTCCAGGGTGAACGGCCGCGCGCGGAACTGCTCACGGGCCTGTTCGCCAACGTGGAAATCCCCGTCAACGCCTCGTTGATCGCGGTTTCGGCCAACGGGAGCCACATCGCGGGCACGACCTTCGTCTTCAACCAGCGACGCCAGCCCTCGATGGCGCGCGCCCTTTCCGTCGATCCCGACACGCTCCCCTAGTCGGAGGGATCCCGCCAGGGGCCACCCGCGCGACAATGTCGGCGCGGGTACCCACGGCGGGATGCCCCGTTCTGCCGGAACGGTAGACGCGAACCCATTTCCAATCCAAAAGGTGGACCTGCCATGATTCGCACACGCAACTTCCTGAATTTGCTGGTGATCCTGTCGGCCTTCGGGCTGACGGGCTGCGCCTCCGTCAAGCGCGTCACTTTCGAGACCGACGACCGTGGGGTGGTCGAGGCCGACATCTACGGCAAAGGTCCGCACGGATTGGTCCTGGCCCACGGCGGACGCTTCACCAAGGAGAGCTGGAAAGACCAGATCGATCCGTTCGTCGCGGCGGGTTTCCGCGTCGCGGCCATCAATTTCCGTGGACGCGGCGCCTCGCGCGGCGGGCCCGGCCCCAAATCGGAGGAGCTGTACCACCTGGACGTCCTGGCCGCGGTTCGCCACTTGCGCCAGACCGGCGCCGAAACCGTGTCGGTCGTGGGTGCCAGCTTCGGCGGCTGGGCCGCGGCCAAGGCGGTTGCCACCGACCCCGATCAGGTCGACCGACTGGTGTTGCTGGCTGCGTCGATCGACGACCCCGAGAAGGTGACCGGTCCCAAGCTGTTCATCCTGGCGCGCGAGGATTTCCGTGGCGGCGGCATCCTCCGGTTGCCCGAGATCCGCGACCAGTACGAGCGGGCGCCGGAGCCCAAGACGTGGGTGGTCCTGGAGGGCAAGGCCCACGCCCAGTTCCTTTTCGAAACCGAGCAGGGCGAGCGGGTGATGACGGAGATTCTGGATTTCCTGACGGCGCCGTGAGGGACCTCCACGCCAGGTCCGGCACGACAAGCCGCGGGTCGCGCTGGAGGTGCGACCGGACCTCTCTTTGGACCATCCCTACAGGATTGGCCTCGAACATCGAACAACCAAGCATCCCGTTTTTTCGAACATCGCCAAACCACACATCGATCGATCCGAACACCGGCCATCCGTTCAGGATGGGCCGCGACCGCTCGGCCACTAATCCGCGCGGGATCTCGATTTACTCCGATTTCCACACGCAAATCGTGATCGCTCAGGTGCCCCCCCGCGCACCCATGATCACGCTTCCTGCGCGGCCCGTACTCGGTCCAACTGGTGCGGCGGCACCGCGAACAAGTCATGGGCGGCCAGGATCGCGTCCTCGTCGAAGCTCGGCCGCCCCTTCCCGTCCAACGTGAAGACCGTCCAGTCGCGCTCCTTGAAGAAATCACGCAACGGTTCGATCGGCGTGTCGGGCAGGCGCTCGAACAGGACCAGCCTGATCGGGGTTTCGGCCAAGCAGGCCACCGCGCCGCGCAGAACCTCGATCTCGAAGCCCTCGACATCGATCTTCAAAAACTCCAGCCGGGCCTTTTCCTCCGCGGTCAGGGCCGTGTCCAGCCGGGTGATCGGCACCTCGATCAGGTTGCCCGAATGGTTGTTGCCGCTGCTGATCTTGTTGGTCTTGCCCGTGTCGCCCATTTTCTCGAAGGTCACCGTGCCTTCCGTGCTGCCCAGCGCGGTCTTGGCCGCCCGGTAACTTTCGCCCAAACGGTTCAGGGCCAGGTTCGCCACCAGGATCTGGTGCGACAGCTCGGTGGGCTCGAAGGCCACTCCGCCGCGGAAGTGTTTGGCCAACAGCAGCGTGTAGAGCCCGATGTTGCTGCCCACGTCGACCAGCACGCCGTCGCCTGAGGAGAAGCGGCGAATGAAGGTCATGAACTGGGAGTCGTAGAGGCGCACGTAGATCGGGTAACAGCCGCCCTCCGACCAGGGATAGACGATACAGCGAAGTCCGTTTTCCAACGGTGCGAGGATCGGTAGGCCGATGAGGCGTTTGAAGAGCTGCCAGGCAAAAAAATAGAAAATTCGACGTGTGCGTTGGCCGCGATTGGATGGCTCTTCCAGGATGTAACGCACGGTTTTGTACAGGTCGGACATGAAACGAGACATGGGCATCCTTGGGCGACGAAGATCGGTGCGATGGCGTCAAGTGATGGAATAGGCGGATTATAGCCCAAAGTCCGAGATGCGCTCACCGGTTTTCGAGAAGATCCGCGATCCAATCAGGCACGGTTTCGCGGTCCCCGTTTCAGCCCAATTCCACCGGTCGGGCGAACCAAAAATGGTGCAGGATACCGCCGTGATAATCGGCGGTCGTCCCGCTCAAAACCGCGAGAATGCTGTGGTCTTCGTCCAGCTCGGGGAAGAGATCGAAGGACAGCGAAAGATTGCCGGAAACCTCGCCGCCCGAAAAGCCCGGCGGCAACTCCAGATCGTTGCCGTTGAGCGGCTCCAGCAACACACCCTCGCTGGCGACCACGAAGGCGGTGGTGAGTGAGCTGAGCTCCTGACCCGAGGACTCGATCGTCACCATGTAGGACGCGGTGACCTGGTCCCGTGGCTTGACTTGGATCTGGAAATCGACCTGGACCACGGAGGTCTCGTTGTCGGCCTGTTCCAAGTTTTGCCCTTTAAAGTCAGCTAGTCTCAAAAATCACCTCGAGTTCGCTTTGTCCACCCCAGGGCGGAACGGGATGCGGCCGGCGGTGCCGTCGCGCTTCCATCAAAAAAACTAGGATATTAAGGAGAACGGGGGCGCTTGTCAACTACGCTTTTGGCAACCTCGACCCGTGCCGTTCAATGCGGAGGATCCGCCCCGCCACCTCGGCGCCGTGCACGCTCCTCGAATTCCCGATAGAGCCGCAACAACACCTTGGCGTCGTGCTCCCAGTGGTAGCGGGCGAATACCGCTTCCTGCCCCGCGAATCCCATTCGGGCACAGAGCTCGGCATCGTCCATCAGGCGCTTCATGCCACGCGCGACGGCCCGTGCATCGTTGGTATCCAGCAGCAGGCCCGCCTCCGAATCGCGGGCCACGCGGCGGACGTCGGGGGAAAACCGCGGCGCGATGAACGGCAGCCCGGCCAGCATGTAGTCGAACATTTTGTGAGGCATGCCCAGGATGTTGTTTTCCAGTTTGCGACGACCGAGGTGGCTCTGGAACAGAATCAGGCCGCAGTGGGCGGTGCGCACCCATTGAAAGGCCTGTTCGAAAGGCAGCCACTCGTGCACTTCCAAAAGATCGGCGACGCCCTTCCGTTGCGCTTCGGCCAGGAAAGCCTCCAGCGGTTCGTCGGCGATCCGGCCGATCAACCGCACCCGAAAGGGGGCCATGGCGCGCTGCCCGCCCTCGCCGTCATCCACCGCGGCGGTTTCGGTCTCACACAGATCGGCGAGATGACGCATGGCTTCGAGCAGGACGCGCGATCCGCGTTCTCGGCGCATCACGCCGAGGTGCACGAACACGAAGGGACTGTCGCGGAACCGTGCCGGTTCGGGCGCGCCGGCATGACGCACCGCGGGCAGGTAGCGCAACGAGGTGGTGTTGAGCACCAGATGGCAGCGCCGCGCGGAAAAGGCGAAATCGCGAGCCAACGAGAATTTGGCCAGAATCACGGCATCCGTGAACTGGGCCAGCAGGCCTTGATAGAGGCGATAGAGAAAGGCGCCCAACGTTCTCGCGCCCCGGGGCAGCCAGCGCTTGACCTGACCGGCATAGTGCTCGTGACAATCGAACACCACCCGCTTGGAGGAAAACAGGGTCAGGCTCAGGCCCACCAGCCAACTATCCGGCTCGTTGCAGTGGTAGACGTCCGCATCCAGTCCCCGCGCCAGTTTGCGCAACCGCGGCAGGAACCACAGGCGTCGCCACTTCCCCTTTTGCCGACGATAGGTGTGAATCGCGATCCCGTCCCGTTCCTCGACGCCCTCGGCCTCACCGCGACACAGGTGGGTGACGGCGTAACCCGCCTCACTCAAACTGCGCGCCTCCTTGTCGAAAATGCGCTTGTCGGTCGCCGGATGCGCCGCGGACAACATGCAAATGCGCAAGCGATGCGGTTGATTCATGAATGACCCAAGCATGGAGTGAAACGTGGAGCCGGCGCACCCAGCCATCGCGAAGTCCGGGTTCGGCGTGAAGCCCGGTGGGGAATCGAGATCAGTCTGCTTGGGTCCGCTCCAGGAATTCTAGGATCTTTTCCACGCACGCGTCTATGCTCAATTGGGTCATGTCCAGGTAGACGTCCGGTTCGTCGGGCGCCTCGTAGGGACTGTTCCACCCGGCGAGATTTTGGACCAGCCCCTCCCGCGCCTGACGGTAGAGTCCCGTTTCGTCGCGGGCCTCGCAATGGGCCGGTGTCGCGTCGACGTGCACCACGGAAAATTGGTCCGGGCCCACGATCTCCGACACCTGTTCGCGCAGTTTGGCGACGGGCGACACGAACGAACAGATCGCGATCAGGCCCGCCTCGTTGAACAGGCGCGCGGTCTCCGCGGCACGGCGCAGGTTCTCCGCGACGCCGGCACTGCCGAATCCCAATTCGCGGCTGAGCCCCCGCCGCATCTTGCCGCCGTCCAGCACCGTGGCCAACTTGCCGCGTTCGAACAGTTTGCGCTCCAAGGCGTAGGCGATCTCACTCTTGCCGGAAGAAACCAGGCCGGTCAGCCAGAGCGTGCGCGGCCGCTGGTCGAGGCGGCGCGCCACCTCGTCGCGGGTAACCCGGCCCTGGCGCATCGGTCGCCGGCTGATCGGCGCCCGCGTGACGTCCATGCTCGCGGGAAGCTGGTCGCTGGGCTGGCGGTCGATGATCATGCCGGCCGCGACGGTGCGGTGCGTCAGCGGATGGATCAGGATCAGGCTGCCGGTCCCGCGATTCTTGTGATAGGCATCGAAGTACAGGTCCTCCTGAGCCAGCAACACGACCCGACCAATCTCGTTGACCTGCAGCGGTGCGGCCTCCTGGCGGGTCAAGTTGTCCACATCGACCCGGTAGCGTACCTCGCTGATCAGGGCGGTGGTGGTGCGGGTCGTCTGCTTCACCAGGTACCGGGTTTCCGGGTCCAGCGGCATCTCGTCCATCCACACCATCATCGCCTCCAGATGGCGATTGACGGTCGGCCGGTTGTGGGGATGGATCAACATGTCGCCGCGGCCGATGTCCAGCTCCCGATCGAGCGTGACGGTGATCGACATCGGCGGTGCCGCCTCGTCCAACTCGCCGTCGTAGGTCGTAATCGACGCCACGTGCGCCTGCTTGCCGGAGGGCAGCACCTCGATCTTCGAACCCTTGCGCAGGATGCCCGAGACCATCTGGCCGCAATAACCGCGAAAGTCCTGGTGGGGCCGGTTGACGTACTGGACGGGCAGGCGCAGGTCGACCAGGTTGCGGTCGCCCGCCACGAATACCGACTCCATGATCTGTAACAGCGGTTCGCCCCTGTACCACGGCATGCGATCGCTGGTGGCGACCACGTTGTCGCCGACCAGCGCGCTGATGGGCAAAAAGCGCAGGTCGGGAATGCCGAGGCGCGTGGCGAACGTCGAGAACTCGTCGCGGATCCGCTCGAACACCGCCTCGTCGTAACCGACCAGGTCCATTTTGTTGACGGCGACGACCATGTGGGGGATGCCCAACAGCGCGGCGATGAAGGCGTGCCGTTTGGATTGGCGGCGCAATCCCTTGCGGGCATCGACCAGCACGATCGCCAAATCGGCGGTGGAGGCGCCCGTCGCCATGTTGCGGGTGTACTGTTCGTGGCCCGGCGTGTCGGCGAGAATGAATTTTCGGCGGTGGGAGGAGAAGTAGCGATAGGCCACGTCGATCGTAATGCCCTGTTCCCGCTCGGCTTTGAGTCCATCGGTCAAGAGCGCCCAATCCACCTGGCGCGAGGCGGAACCCCGCGCGCTTTCGTCGGCCAACGCGTGGAGTTGGTCCTCGTAGATGTTCTGGGTATCGTGCAACAGGCGCCCGATCAGGGTGGATTTGCCGTCGTCCACACTGCCGGCGGTGGAGATGCGGACCAGCTCTTTTTCACCTTCTTCGGCCAGGAACCGGGTCAACTCGTCGGAATGGGTTTTTGGTTCGCTCATCAGAAATATCCGTCTTTTTTCTTTTGCTCCATCGAGGCCTCGCCGTCGTGGTCGATCACCCGATTGGCGCGCTCGGAAGTGCGGACCTCGATCATTTCGGCGATGATCTCGGGCACGCTGGTCGCCGTCGAGCGAATGGCCCCGGTGCAGGGCGAGCAGCCCAGACTGCGGAAGCGGCACATCAGGCGCACCGGCTTGCGGCGCAGCCGGTCGGGAAAGGGAAAGCGCTCGACCGGAATCAAATGGCCGTCCATGTCGACCACCTCGCGCTCGGCGGCGAAGTACATCGGCACGATGGGAATCTTTTCAAGGTGGATGTAGTGCCAGACATCCATCTCGGTCCAGTTGGAAAGCGGAAAGACACGAATCGTTTCGCCGCGCTTGACCCTGGCGTTGTAGAGGTTCCACAGTTCGGGCCGCTGGTTCTTGGGATCCCAGCCGCCGTCGCGATTGCGAAAGCTGAAAATGCGTTCCTTGGCACGCGACTTCTCCTCGTCGCGTCGGGCCCCGCCGAAGGCCGCGTCGTACCCGCCGGCGGCCAACCCGTCCAGCAGGGCGCGCGTCTTGAGGAAACCACAGCAGGCGCCGGTTCCCAGATCGTAGGGATTCGCCTTTTTGGCCAGGGCCGCCTCGTTGCGGTGAACGACCAAATTCAGCCCGGCCTCTTTCGTGAACGCGTCGCGAAAGGCATACATCTCTTCGAACTTGTAGGAGGTGTCCACGTGCAGGAGTGGAAAGGGCACCGGGGCCGGGAAAAACGCCTTTTGGGCCAGGCGCACCATGACCGAGGAGTCCTTGCCGACCGAATACAGCATGACCGGCCGTTTGAATTCGGCGGCGACTTCGCGCATGATGTGGATGCTTTCCGCCTCCAGGCTGCGCAAGTGGCCAATATGGTAGTGGTTCTTCTCGTGCCGCATCGTCACCTGTTCGATTCGAGGGAACAACCCATCGGGGGTCTCTATCAACATATCGCCTCACCTGACTTTTTCCTTAGAGCGCGGCTTTCGAGCGCGTTTCCGATTCGCGTGGGACAAACGAACGAGCGGGACATCCACACCTCAGAGCTGTTTCACGCAACGGAGGATGCGCGTCACGGCCTGATCGACCGATTCGCGGCGCGTATCCACCACCATTTCCGGTTGTTTGGGGGCTTCATAGGGATCGTCGATGCCGGTGAATTGCCGGATCTCGCCGCGTCGGGCCTTGGCGTAGAGGCCCTTGACATCGCGTTCCTCGCAGGTGTCCAGCGGGGTCGCCACGTGGACCTCGATGAAGTTGCGACACATGGCGCGAACGCGGTCGCGCGTTTCGCGGTAGGGCGAGATGTAGGAGGCAATGGCGAATATCCCGTTGTTCTCCAGCGTCTTGGCGATGAAACCCGCTTTGAGCACGTGGGCATCGCGTTCCTTTTTGGAGAAACCCGTCTGCGGCAGGATATTGCGGGTGACGTCACCATCCAGCCAATCGACGCGAAATCCCTGGCGCCGCATCTCTTTGGCCAGGGCCTCGGCGATCGTCGTTTTCCCCGATCCCGAGAGTCCCGTCAACCAGATCACCCCGGAGGGCAGGGCTTTTTTTCCGAAATTGACCCGGTCCCAGGCGCGTTCGTGCACGAAGTAGAGCACCATTTTGATCGACATTTCCAAGGTTCCGGCGGCCATGGCCAGCTCGACCTTTTCGGTCAGTAGATAGACGAGGGTCACGGTGGTCAGCGTCGCCAGGGCGCGCCAGGAGAAGGACTTGATCGCGGATCGGGACCAGGACTCTTGATACGACAAAGATGGCGTCTGCATGGGCATCGTCTCGGCGTGAAGTTTTGGCGACACCGGTCCCGACACAACCGGGGAACGGGCCTTCGCCATTCCAGGGTGGTTGCGCAACTATAGGCATCGGAGCAGGTTGGAGCATGGGTCGATGTCACTGGAAATCATTCTAACCATGCCCGATTTGGGCGGTCAATGCCTCGACGCGGCAAATTCCGCCGAGCCCACCAAATTTCATTTGCATTACACCGAGGGTTCATTTCCGGGGTTTGGACCGGGCCCGCTGACGGTCGGCCGGACGAAAACGGCACCCCAAACCACATCTCCGCTTCGGTTTCAGGGGGGTCGTTTCAGTCTCCGATTCAGCTTTTTTTCAGGTTGTCGCCCACCCTGGGCGCCGGTGCCGAGCGCGTCATCGACAAAGCACCGGAGATCCAGGGCGAACACCAACCAAAAAAAGAGCCCGCCACCGCCGAAACGGTAGCGGGCTGAATGCCACGGAAAGAATTGGTCGTCCAGAAAAAAATGCCCGCCATCGCCGCAACGATAGCGGGCCAATGCCACGGAAAAACTCATTGTCCGGTTGAAAAAAGATGCTCGCCGCCGACGTAGCGACGGCGAGCCAATGCCACGGAAAAACTCATTGTCCGGTTGAAAAAAGATGCTCGCCGCCGACGTAGCGACGGCGAGCCAATGCCACGGAAGAAATCGTTTCGAATGGAAAAAGAGGTCCGCCGCCGACGTGGCGACGGCAGACCAGAGCCACGGAAGAAAGTGTCGTAAGGGGAGACTGCCGGAAATCGCCGATTCGCCGGCGGGTCGGCGATCGGGAGGTGGAATCAATTTGGAAAAAAGGACCCGCCGTCGCTGGTTCGGCGGCGGGAGGAAACCACATCGAAGAGAAAGCTGGGAAGGAACGGTTCGTAATTGGGTAGTTCGAGCGGATGGCGAGGCACACCTCGTCCACCCGAGGTGGTTCGGTGATCGAATTCGCGGTGACGGTCCCGAGGCTCGGTAAGGGAGGCCCGGTAAGGGAGGCCCGGTAAGGGAGGCCCGGTAAGAGCCACACGAAGGCCGATCGCCGGGATTCAGGCTGGCCGCGATGGGGATTCGGCGACAAGGCGATGGCACGTGGTCGCGCCGGAAACCGGGGCTTTGGGTTACATGTACAATCTAGTTAAAAGAGTGGAAGCCTCAAAAGCTTCGAAAATTCGAATCAGCGACGCTTGGCCGAGCGTCGTGGTGGCCGGGGCATTTCGTCCCGGTCGATCACCCCGTCGCCGTTGCGATCGACCTCACCGAACACATGGGTCAGGTCGGCCACTTCCAGCACGCCGTTGTGATCGAAATCAAACGCATCGGCCGGAGGCGATGGCCGGCGGCCGGAGTCGCGTTGGCCGTCCCCGCTTTCTCCCTGCCGAGACCGATGGGCCTCGAGGAATTCGACGATGCTCTCGTTGGTGAGGGTTCCGGCTTCGTTTTGTAGGCCCGCCACCAGGGTGGACCACTCGTCCTGGGTGACCTGCCCGTCTCGGTCACTGTCGGCGATGCGGATCAGGTGGAAGCCTGGATTGTGGCGACGACCTTCGCGACGCTCCTTCGATCCATAATCGGCATAGCCTTTCCGTTGGGCGAAGGCGATCGTGGAGATCATGGCGATCAGTGCGAGTATCATCATTTTTTTCATATCCAGGACTCCATTGCGGTAATGGGACCGGAGCCCGCCGCCCTGCTTGGCGACCACCCCGTCGACACCACCAAAATTACCCTCCGAAAGTGGAGAAACTGTGGAGAAATCCGACTGAGATGTTTTGTTACAAAGTCGGATCGCAATCGACCATTCGACTTCTAAGTCATTACCTTTCAAGGGTTTTCTTTGTAACTGAAAACTGAAACCCAAAATTTCAGCCCCGAACCGCCCATCTGAAACAGAGTTTCCTTTGACCCCCTTTCGGGGAGCGCGTTACGGTGTGTTCATCCAGAAACGAGGGTTTTTTGAAAAGGCTCCCCTGAATTGGCCGGATGTCCAATGCCCGTGGGCACCGGCAGCAAGGTGTCATCTAATCATCTAGAAACAATAATCTTGCTGAAGCCTGACACCTGATACCGTGCCCATCCGGCCAAGCCGCCTGGGAGTGGTGATCCTTCCGTTTCTGGATGGGCAGCGGGTTGTTGCCCAGCTCGAAGACTTTGCCAAACGGCCGATTCCGCCAGGGAGCCCGACATGAATGAAGCCACATGCGACCTCCATCCCGTTTTTGTGCTGTGTAGTCCTCGCTGCGGATCTACCTTGCTCCGCGTGATGTTGGCGGGGCATCCGGGTTTGTTCGCACCGCCGGAACTCCATTTGTTGCCCTATCGAACCATGGCCGAACGTGCGAACACGCCGGGCATGAGCGAGTTCATGGGATTGGGTCTGGTCAAGGCACTGACCGTCCTGAGCGACACCTCGATGAAAACGGCGCAAAAGGAGTTGCGCGCATGGGAACGCGATGATCGGTCGATTCCCGATGTCTACCACGCCTTGACGACCGCGGCCGCGCCGCGCATGCTGGTGGACAAAACGCCCACCTACGCCGAACACCTGGAGCATCTGGAGCGGGCCGGCGCCTGGTTTCCCAAGGCGCGGTTCATCCACTTGATTCGCCACCCCTTGGCCGTGATGGATTCGATCATGCGTTTGAATCGGAAGCCGATGGTCCGCGATTTCGTTTTTCGCGGCGAGGTGGACTCGTGGCGCGCGGCGGAGACGATTTGGGTTCGCCACAACCGAAATAGCGCGCGTTTTCTCGCCACGGTCGCGCCCGATCGGCAAACAACGATCCGCTACGAGGACCTGGTCACTCGGCCCGAAGCGATGATGCGCGCCGTTTGCGAGATGTTGGGATTGACCTTCGATCGAGGCATGCTGGACCCCTACCAACCGGGTCGCATGACGGAGGGCATCGCCATCGGCGACGTGAATTTCCGCAACCACAAGGGCGTCGACCCGGCCCTCGCCGAGGCCTGGCGCGACGTGCGCCTCCCCCACCCCCTCTCGGACGAGGCCCAAGCCCTGGCCGCCGCGTACGACTATCCGGTCCCGGTGGCAACAGCACAATGACGGCAGCAACCCAAGCCCCCTGGTTGGGGACTGGTTGGGGACACCCACCAATTGGACTGGTTGGGGACACCCACCAATTGAACGTCGGCTATTTCGGTCACCGCTATTTCGGGACACCCACCAACTCCACCGCCGGGGGGATGGTTTGGTTCGGGACACCCACCAATCTGGTTCGGGACACCCATTAACTTCACCGCCAAACATCGGCTATTTCGGGGTTGAGGACACCCACAAACTTCACTGCCAAACATCGGCTATTTCGGGAGCCGGCTATTTCGGGACACCCACAAACTTCACCAATCCGGTTCGGTTCGGGACACCCACCCGAAAAAGGCGCCTTATTTCGGTGGACGAGCCGAATCTGGTTTGGGACACCCACCAACTTGGCAATCTGGTTCGGGATCTAATCTGGTTCGGGACACCCACAAACTTCGCCGCCGATATTTTTTCGGGACACCCATTAACTTCACCGCCAAACATCGGCTATTTCGGGGTTGAGGACACCCACAAACTTCACCGGTTCCGGTTGGGGACACCCACAAACTTCACCGCCAAACATCGGCTATTTCGGGAGCCGGCTATTTCAGGACACCCACCAACTTCTCCAATCCGGTTCGGTTCGGGACACCCACCAACTTCACCACCGACAATCTGGTGACTGGTTAGGGAGCTATTTTTTTCGGGATTTTTATTTCGGGACACCCACCAACTTCACCGCTGATTTCCGGTTCGGGACACCCACCAACTTCACCGACGATATCGGGCGGAGATGTGGAAAAATCGTTGCTTCCGGATAGGCGTCGATCTAGTGGGTGAACATCAACGGCGCCTTGGGGCTGTGATTCGCGTGGGTACCGATCCCTAGCCCGCCTGAAATCGTTGCTGAAGCCAACGTCGCGCCACCTTCCAATCTCGAATCACAGTCATTTCAGACACTTGAAGCAGCTCACCAATTTCTCGGTTGGTCAGTCCGGCAAAAAATTTCATCTCCACCACCTTCGCGGCGCGTGGGTCCATCCGCGCAAGCGTGTCCAGGGATTCATTCAGGAACTCCATATCGATGGATAGCTGACCTCCCTCTGAATCCGCGTCCTGTAAGGTCACCCACTCGACGCCTCCACCTCGCTTTTCAGCCTTTCGAGCCTTGGCATGGTCGATCAAAAGGTATCGCATGACCCGGGCCGCGACCCCAAAAAACTGGCTGCGACACGAAAAAGGCGCCTTATTTCGGTGGACGAGCCGCAAAAAGGCTTCGTTGACCAATTCGGTGGGAACCCAGGTATGGTTTTGGCGCTCACGCATCAGCGCATTGCGGGCGATTTGACGTAAATCTTGAAAAATCAAGGGGAACAAACGGTGGAACGCTTGCTCGTCTCCCGCGTACCATTGCGCCATGAGTTCCGTGATGTCCTGGTCGGATTCCTGTTCGTCCGAATGTTGCCCGTGAGAAGAGGCAGATTCTGCCATTCCGTAAATCCTTTTGCCAAATGATCGCCCCGTTCAATATTATCCCAAACAACGTCATTCCTCGATACCCGGTGGGTTCGGTTTGGAGTGGGAGGATTCGATGAACACCGACGCGAACAAATCACACCTCCCTCCCAGCCGCTGGATGAAAATCAAAGAAATCGTCGCCGATGCATTGGACAAGCCCGAGCCGGACCGAGCCGCATTCATCGAGCGAGCCTGTGAGGGAGATCGCGATCTGCAACGCGAGGTTGGCGAACTCGTGTTCCTCGACGAATGGGATCCCCGCATTTGGGAATCGCCCCTTTCGTCGGGCTGTCCGGAAGGCGGAGCACCCCCGCTATTTTCAATGGCGTCGGAAACGTTTATCGGGAAACAGATTGGCTCGTACCGTTTGGTTCGAGAACTAGGCACCGGAGGCATGGGTCACGTTTTCCTCGCAGCGCGCATCGATGCGGAGTACCGGGCACAGGTCGCCATCAAGATTCTCAAACCGGGAATGGGAAGCGCCGAAATCCTGGCTCGCTTTCGCAGGGAACGCCAGATATCGGCCGATCTCGATCACCCCAACATCGCGCGCCTTTTCGAGGGTGGAACCACCCCGAACGGCCTACCCTATTTCGTCATGGAGTACGTGGTCGGCGTCCCGATCACGCGGTATTGCCGAGAACAGGCGCTGGGCGTGAAAGCCCGACTCCGGTTGTTTCGCAAGGTGTGCCTCGCGGTCCAGGAAGCACACCAGAATTTGATCATCCACAGGGATATCAAGCCGGGCAACATTCTGGTCAAAGACGACGGAGAACCCAAATTACTCGATTTCGGTATCGCCAAGGTCCTCGATGCCGATGCCACCGATGCCTCCAGCCACACCCGCACGGGACAACGTTTTTTCACGCCGAGGTACGCCAGTCCGGAACAGGTCCGAGGAGACACCCTGACGACCGCCAGCGATGTCTATTCACTCGGCGTGCTGCTTTACGAACTGCTCACGGGCCAATGCCCGCCGATCCGGCCCTCTGCGGACGGAGACAACGCGACGTCGGCTCGAGAGGGCGAGCCCGTGAAACCCAGCACGGTCCTCGAGAGAGACCCGAAGGCCGAGCACGGCGCGGATCCCCTCGGGAGCGTCAGTCCAAAGCACCGGCGTCATTGGAAGCGCGAGCTGCAAGGCGATCTGGACACCATCGTGCTCTGTGCGTTGCGAGACGACCCGCACCGGCGTTATGGGTCGGCAGCCCAACTGGGCGACGACTTGGCCCGCCACCTGAGCGGCCGACCCATAAGCGCTCGCCCCGAATCCTGGTCGTACCTTTCGGCCAAATTCGTGAAGCGTCATCGCGTCGGGGTGGCGATTACCGTCTCGTCGTTCCTCATATTGGTTACCGCGGTCTTTGGCTTGTGGCGCCAGCGGGATATGCTGAAACACCAACGCACGGAAGCGCGGGCATTGAAGGTCATCGCAGAGGACGAGCGGGACCACGCGCAGGCGATATCTCGATTTCTGGTCGACAGTTTCGTCGGTGCGGACCCCTATGAACGGCGAACCAAGGCCGCCTCACTCGAAGAAATTCTCGACGACGCTCGATGGCGCCTGCTGGCGGATACGGAGCTTAAGCCCCTGGTTCGCGCCGAACTGTGTCACGAATTGGGCAACGTCCTCAACAATCTGGGGCAGTTCGAGCCGGCAGAAGCAATGATGCTGGAATCGCTGGAATTACGTCGAGACCATGGCGCAAGCGATCGAAAGATCGGCGAATCGCTCGAAATCCTCGCTTCGCTGGATTTGGCCCGCGGCCAGTATTCGGCGGGAATCGCCCGCTACGAGGAAAGCCATCGGCTCTACGGCACCCTGAACCGGGAGAACGCACATGCCATCGCGGCGAATCGCATTCGCTTGGGCTTGACGCACAACCTGACCCAGGACTATCGCTCGGCCGAGGCATCCTTACGTCGTGCCATGGACATTTTCGGGAGACATCCCACCACGGAGACCAACCATCTCGCCTATGGCTGTGCAGAATTGGCGATGGCCCTGATGGGCCAGGGGAAACTGAGCGAGGTCCCGTCCCTGATAGATCGGGCTGAAGCCATCGAAGCAGAACTGAGGGAACCGCGCCCGGCTCTTCGGGCATCAATCTGGTTCTATCGAGGCATGTACCTACGATGTACGGGCCGGGTCGACGAGGCCGTGGCGCTCCAGCGTTCCGTGCTGGCCACATACCGCGACCAGTTCGGGGCCCAGCACTGGCGGATCGGCCAGGTTCTCCACGAAATGGCGCGCTGTGCATGGACGCAGGGTGAGTGGAACATGGGCGATCGACACCAGGCGACGGCCCTGGAAATCCTGCGACAGACCTTCCCATCGACTCATCGCCTGGTGATCGATGGTGCGCTTTTGAAAGTGGATTTCTGGGAACAGTCGGGTCGGTTGCCAAGGGCACTGACCGAATTGGAAGCACTGGTCGCAACCTATCGGCAACGGTTGCCAGAGGATCAAGCCCTGTTCGGTGCGCTCGCCCACGCTTTGGGCTTCCATTACTTGAGGTTGGATTACAATCGGGAGGCAGCGGCCATTTACGAACATTTGGTGCCAGCGATGATCACCTCGATGGGCGCCAACGACACCCGAATCGCGGCTGCACGCCACAATTGGGCTGTCGCCTGTCGCCGCCTCGGCCAGTTCGAAAAAGCCGCCCACATCTATCGCGACCTGGACAAGGCCCCACCGGACAACCTCCTTTCCCGGCTCATCTATGAATTGGGAAAAGCCGATCTCGCCTTGGCCAACGGGGATCGAAGTGGTCATGAGTCTCAAGTAGCGGCAATCACCGTTCGGCTTTCCGACCTGGATCCGGAAAGCGCCGTACTCCTGGAATGGCGCCTGCTTTCGAGTCGATCGCGTGGCGCGCATGCCCGCGGAAATCTGATCGAGGCCGGTGAGCTCCTCGATCGAGCCCTTTTCGTTCCGGTTCCCACGTCCGATCCATTGGAGGTCCGGTCCGTTCGGTTGATGTTGCGCAGAATCCGGCTTCACCTCGAACTGAACCAGCAATCCGAAGCCCTGGCCAAGAGCGAATCGCTGCTCGACCAGTGCCTCCCGTTCTTTGCGAACGAAACACCGCTTTTTCGCCAAGTACTGGCCATCCGTGTCGAGAGCCTTCGCCTGGCGAATCGTTTCGATGAAGCCCGGACTCTCGAGGCCCGCTTCTCAACCGAATGAATGCACCGTCAAGCGAGCTCCAGGAATTCGGGTTGGCCCGCGATCGGAGTCGCGGATGAATCGGATTTCCCACCAGGTTTCGGCATTTGAATGGTAGGCCAAGCGCATGGCTTGATGGGCCGCGCATACGGCGGTTTGCAACGAGGTGCTGTGGCCGAAAGTAAGGGGAGGACACCCATCGGGGTCCGAGCCGTTCACAGCGCCCGCAGCACCACGTCACACTGTCCGGCGGTGTCTCCCGACATGTTGGCCACGAACACCGTCGAACTGCCCCAATTGAATTGGTAGGTATAGGCGTTACTGGTGGTCGTGGCATAGTATCCCTCGGGCGGGGTGTTGCCCGTGCCGGGCCCCGTGTTGGCCGAGTAGTTGACCATGATCGGATAGCTGTTTTCGCCGTTGGCGTCCAGGGGACCGCCGATAATCACCAGCACCCCCAGGTTCCCACTGGAACAACGCAACACCACCTGCATGTAGCGCGGTTCGGCCAGGCCCTGGGCGGTTTGCCCGGGTGCCATATTCACGGTCTGCCCGATCGGTAGTTCGAGCGGATTCGTGCCCGGCATGCCGGGACCCACCGCCTGGATGCGGATTGGCGTGTTGCTGTTGGCGCTGATGTTGGTCACACTCAGGTTGTTCCCGTTCCAATTGTTGACAATGATGCTCGGTTGATTGGTCAAGGCCGGCACCTGCTTCTCGACCGGAACCGAGCCACCCGAGGTGATGGCGATCGAACCCTGGTTGTTCTGCAGCGCCTCGTTCTGGTAGGCGAACACCACCGACCCAGTGGGCGTCTCCGGCAGATTGGCGTTCTGATTGGTTTCCAGGATCATCGGCGCGCCGTTCCAAGACGCATCGACGACATTGACCCCGATCATTTCGTAGGGAACCGTTTGGGTGGACTTTTCAAGTTGTAGCATGCAATCTCCCATCAACAACGGAAGGATCGAATCGATGAAACGCAACCGATCAGGCGAGCCGTGCCGGCTGGAAAGCCCGAAGCGCCAAACCTGCTCGGGGCTTTCTTCCAAGCGGTAACCGTCGCCCTGTCACAGCTTTGTCAACGTAACCGTCGCCTGGGCCGGCGCCACCGGCGAGAGATTGACCACGTACACCGTCGAACTGCCCCAGTTGAACTGATAGGCGTAGTTGTTTCCGGTCGTGGTCGCCGTGTAACCGTCCGGCGGCGGGTTGCCGGTGCCTGGCCCGGTATTTTCCGAAGCGTTCAAGGCAAACACGTGGCCGTTGTCGCCTTGTTCGTCGGTGGGCCCGCCGATGAGGCCGAAAATCGTGAGGTCGGAGGATTGGGAGCGCATCGCCAACTGCATGAACTGAGGCAGTGCATTGCCCTGGGCGGATTGCGTGGTCGACAGTGGCAGCGTGGCTCCCACCGACAGCGGCAGCGGAAACTGACCGGGAATGCCCGGCCCGTACGCCGCGATCCAGATCGGTGTGTCGTCGGCGGCGCTAATGTTGGTCACGCTCAGATTGTTGGCGTGCCAGTTGTTCATCAGAATCGACGGCTGGTTGGCGCCGAAAGGCACCGTGGGAAACAGGGGTTCGCTTCCGCCCGAGCTGATCGCCAGTTGGCCCTGATTGTTGCGCGTCGCCTGATTGGCATAGGCGAAAATGACGGTACCGTTCGGGGTCTGCGGCATGTTCACCGATTGATCCTTGGCGAGCACGGTCCCGATCCCATTCCAATCGTTGTCCACCGAATTCTGGTTGAGTACATCGAACGTCGTCTCGGTTGGGGGCCTCATGAAATCTCCTTCGAGGAAAGGCGGTCCGGTACGCCCGAACCGAAGCCATCTGTGTTGTCGGTTGGTGCCAAAGGCGGCGTGAAACGCCGCGTGCGAATGTTGAAGCCCGATCAGTCATTGCAGCGTCGGCAAGTGTCCCGAATCCTGTCGCTCGGGAAATTGCTGGGTGTCCCCATTCGGACGACTCGAATTGGTGGGTGTCCCCGTTCCGACCAGGGCTTGCAGCCGATTATGGGTGTCCCCATTCGAATTGGTGGGTGTCTCCATTCCGGTCTGCCACTCGAATTTTTGGGTGTCCCCATTCCAGGCGGCCGGCCAATCAGGACTTGCAGCCGATTATGGGTGTCCCCATTCCGCCCATTCCGATGTTCCGAAACTATGGGTGTCCCCATTCGAATTGGTGGGTGTCCCCATTCCGGGCTTGCAGCCAATGATGGGTGTCCCCATTCGGATTTGGCGAATTCGGCTGCCGGGCTTCCGTATTTTTGGGTGTCCCCATTCGAATTGGTGGGTGTCTCCATTCCGGTCTGCCACTCGAATTTTTGGGTGTCCCCATTCCAGGCGGCAGGCCAATCAGGACTTGCAGCCGATTATGGGTGTCCCCATTCCGATGTTTCATTCGGCCAATCAGGGCTTGCAGCCGATTATGGGTGTCCCCATTCGAACTGGTGGGTGTCCCCATCCCGACGTCACTCGAATTTATGGGTGTCCCCATTCGAATTGGCTGCCGGGCTTCCGTATTTTTGGGTGTCCCCATTTGAATTGGTGGGTGTCTCCATTCCGGGCTTCCGCAGCCGATTATGGGTGTCCCCATTCGAATTGGTGGGTGTCCCCATTCCGGGCTTCCACTCGAATTTATGGGTGTCCCCATTCGAATTACCCATTCGAATTATGGGTGTCCTCATTCCGGCGCATTGGGCTCCGAATTGGTGGGTGTCCCCATTCCGGGCTTCCGGGCTCCGAATCGGTGGGTGTCCCCATTCCGGGCTCATTCATTCCCATTCGAACCCCATTCGAACCAGGTGGGTGTCCCCATCCCGGGCTGGGTACCAACCGAACCGGGACTGGAAGGCCTCCCGCTCGGTTCGGTTGATTCCCTGTTGGTCGAATTACAGCGCCCGTAGCGTGACCTGAACGGGGTTGGCCGTGCTGGGCGACAGGTTGGAGACGAAGATCGTGGACGAGCCCCAATTGAAGGCGTAGGTGTATGCGTTACTGGTCGTGGTGGCGTAGTAGCCCGGAGGCGGCTCGTTACCCGTGCCCGGTCCGGTGTTGGACGTGGCGTTGACCGCAATCACGTAGCCGTTGTTGTTGTCTTTGTCCAGCGGGCCGCCGATCAAGCCGACCACACCGAGCGTCGGCGTGGTGGAGGTGAAGACCAACTGCATGTATTGGGGGCTGGCGTTGCCTTGGGCGGCCTGTCCCGGCGTCAGGGTCACCGGCTCCTGGGTGGTCAGGTTCTGGGGGTTGATGCCGGGGATGCCGGGTCCCACACCCTGGACCAGGATCGGGGTGTTGTCGTTGGCGCTGATGTTGGTGAGGCTGAGGTTGTTGGCGTGGTAGTTCTCGATGAAGATCGTCGGTTCGTTGGCCAATGCGGGAATGTTGGGGAATTCGGGCTGACTGCCTCCGCTGGTGATAGCCAGCGTACCCTGGTTGTTTTCGGTTGCCTGATTGGTGGCCGCCAGGATCATGGTGCCGTCGGGCGTCTGCGGCATGTTGAGGTTCTGATCCTTCAACAATGAGGTGGGCTGGCCGTTCCAACTGTCCTGAACGGAATTTCTACCTAGAACTTCGAAGCTAAAATCTGAATGATGAGGCATGTTACCTTCTCCTATGGTGAAGTTTAATCCGCCAGATCCGGCGGAGAATCAGTCAGTTACGTCGGAAAGGTTCAGGAAGAGGTCGCGCAACCGCAGCACGGGCGTGTTCAACCCGCTCAATTGCGCATAGAGGGTCATGTCGAAGACGATCTGCCCGCTGGCGGGCTGCGGCGTATTGCCGAACACGACGCCGTTCCGTTGGGCCCAATTCGCCACGGCCAGCGCCAGGCTCTGGGCCAGATCGTCGAGCTGTGCGTCGGACGCGGCATCGATCACGAAGCTGCGCGCCAGCACGATGGGATACACCGGCAAGATCGGGTTCTGGCCCGGTTGGCTGCCGGCGGCGTCGTTGATGGGATAGCGGAAGCTGGCCGCGATCTTGACCCGCCGCGACTGGTCATCGGCCGCACCGGCATTGACCTGGGCCTGGCGCAAGGCCGCCGATTGCCCGGGGTCGGCCAGCAGGTCGTAGACCATGGTGTAGATGCGCTGGCACAGGCAGGCTTCGCCGGGCACGTCGCTGCTGGACGGACAGCCCGTGCTGATCCCCTGGTTGGGAAGCTGGGCGATGTCGATCGGGTCGGCGTTGTCCACCAATGGCGTGGACGGCGTCGTCGGCCGCACCACCGGGGTTTTGTAGACGAAGTTGTTCTGGCTGTACCAAGTAGTGCCGTCGGGCCCCTTCATGGCGATCAGGTTGCGTTCCACCTGCACGCCCGGCAGGGCGTTCTCGGCGGAGAGCACGTTGAGGTTGTCCACCTCGATACCGTGGATGATCCAGTCGTCCACGATCGGCGGCTGGGCCGTGTAGGTGGTTTGAAGGCCGTCGGTGATCGACGTCTGCACCTGATTGGGATAGGGTTGGCCGTCGGGTGCGATGGCGCGGACCTGTAGGGTGGCGTCCGGGAAGCTGGATTCACCCTGCTGGCTGGACCACGTGAGTTGGATCTGGCGTTGATCGCCGCTTTGGGCGGTATCCAACACGGTGTAGCTGTCGGTGATGTTTTGCAGCGTCGCCAACAGTGCCTGGGCGCCGTTCGTGTTCCAATCGCTGTTGTTGACGACCTCGGTCACGCGATCGGCGAAGGACTGCGCGGCCGCGGCCCAATTGGGATCCTGAAGGTTGCTCAGGATCGGGCGCAGGACCGTCCAAGTCGCACTGAAGCGAGCGAGCGCCTGGAACAAGGTGAAGACCTGGTTCTCCGCGATGGCGGCTGCGCGAAGCTGACCGCCGCCGTTGGCGCTGAGGTCGGTGTTGTAGGTGATCGAGGTCAGGATTTCGTCGTGAACGGTGAACTGACCCTGGTAGCTGTAGTTGAAGTGCCAGGCCGCAGCCGCTACCAACGGGTTGTCATCGAGCGCGGTGCTCTTCGATGCGGCGCCTCCGGTGGCGGTCTGGGTGATCAGGGTCGGCGGCGTGGGAAACTGGCGGAAGACCAACGGGATTTCGGTCTGCGTGTCGGTGGGTCCCACGTGCGGCACGCCATCCGGGTAGGGATTGACCAGTTGCAGCCAGATGGAGGGCCGGGCCTCGCCCGCCGGCACCTGCTGCGACGATTCAGTGAAGTACTGCACGTGGGTCACGTTGAACTGCAGGTCCAACGAAACCGAAGCGGTGTCCTGAATGTCGGCGACCCCGAACAGGAAGGTCAGCAAGCTACTGCCATCCTGTTGGACCGGCACCTGGGCGGTGCTGATCGTAAAGCCCTTGGGCAGGTCGCCCACGGTCGGCTGGACCTGCCCGAACAGGGCGTAGTCGTCGCTGACGTCGGCGGGTACCTGACTCCAGGTGACGCCATACTGAACCACGGTGTCCACCAGGTAGGCGGTCATCAGGGCCGCGCGCATCTGTTGATCGAAGGCCTCGCGGCCCTCGTTGAGCTGGTCGCTGTTGCCCGTGAAGGGTGCCTGGGCCGAGAACAACCACTCGATCTCGTGACGCGAGTATTCCTCGGCCAGGGACTGTCGGCCCTCGGCAATGGTGTCGTAAGCCGTACGCGCCTGTTCGAAGGATTGCGCCGCGGAGGGTGCCGCGAGCATGCCGTCCACGGCTTGGAAGAAGGTCGCGTTGAGCTGATCGAGGTCTACATCGGTGAAGGTCTGGCTTGCGGCCCAGTTGGCCGGTTGGATGGCCTGGGGTAGTTCGGGCAGCGGCACGGTGCCGCTATCCAGGGTGTTGTCAAGCGGTTGCGGCGACATGTAGTAGGGGCCCGTGTCCTTGCTCTGCCCCACCTGGATGTCGATCAGGCTGTGTTGCACGGCCCACAGCGACTGCGGACCGGGCCGACCGCTGCCGCTGCCGTCACCGGGAACGCCGTTCGCCTTCAGGGCCTTGCGTCGCAGGGTCGCCGTCGAATCGCCCGGCTCGTCGGCGTCATTCAGTCCCACCGAGAGCAGCAGGTCCGGGAAGGCCTTCACGAAGTCGGCGGCGAATGCCTCGACCGTGATCGGCTGACCGTCCGGCAGGTTGGCGTTGACCGTCGCGGGCACGTTGCTGGACACGTTCTGGGCGGCCGGGAAGGTCACGTTGTCGTGGGCATCCTTCAACAGCGGCGAAATCAGGTTCTTGTCGCGCTCAATGCCGATCAGGCTGGCCAGTTCGAAGGCCGGCGGCAGGGTACCGCTGCCGGTCACGGCGACGGTCAAGGTCACCTCTTCCACATCGAAGGAAGGCGCCTTGCCCTGAGCCAGGTCTTCCAGGTAGGTCACCATTTGACCGACCATGGTCACGATGGCCTGCTGCTGGTCGCCACTCAGTTCCACCTTGACCATGGAACCGTCGTCGTCGAGGACCACATTGGTTTCCACGTAGAACGAGATGCCGGTCGCGGTGATCTGATCCTGGATCGTGTAGTAGTGTTGCAGCGCCGCTTGGGCTTCGTCGTTGGACATGCCACTGAAGGCCTGCTCGCTGGGCTCCAGGTACACCGAGAAGCTGCCCTGCACCGGCGTGGTCCCCGCGAGGAAATCGAAGGCCAACACGATGCCTTGCCACTGGTCCACGGGCACGATGGGATCGAAGTAGTAGTTGGTTCCGTCGAAATCGAGCACGTTCGGCATTTGGTTTCCGAAGGCGTCGTTTTGGAAAAAGTCGACGGTAAACGGCTCGCCGATATCGGCATAGCGGTTAGGCGGCCGGTCGCCACCGTCCTGGTTGGCCTGGGCGACGTTGTACAACGGCACGAAGACCCGGTAGTCGCGGTTCTCGTCGGTTTCCTCCGCATCGTCCGGTTGTTGCGGTTGAATCGGCGTGGAAAGGTTGCTCTGGATGAAGCCGGTCGTTTTTTGGACCTGGTACGAGAGCAAACTGTACAGGCTGTTGAGCTGTGCCACACCGGAACCGGCGCTGGCCGCCATCTGGAAGATGCGGTCGAGATCGGTTTCGCCCGAGGCCGCGATCTGCGACATCAGGTCGGCGGGCGAGATCGGTCCGTTGGGCGCGATGCCACAGGACTTGAGAATCGCGTGATCGGCGGCGATCTTCATGCTGCTGTCGGACCGCGTCAGCTCTGCGCCGACGGCACCGGCCGCCACCGCGCTGTACTGGGTATCCAGGGACGGATCGGTGGTTTCGCTGTAATACAGCAAGCTGCCGTCCGGCTTGTCGAGCACCAGCGCATTGAAGAAGGGCTGCACCGTGGTCGGCGCGGTGGCGCTGTTGCTCTGCACGCTGTCCTTGTACTGGACCAGCAAGGTGATTTGGCCGGGCGCGGAGGGGAACAGCTTCTCGGGCAGGCTGTTGCCGTCCGTCTCGATATAGCGCAGGTAGTAACCCGGCGCGTTGGTCACCGCGGCCTGCTGGATGATTTGCAGGAAGTCGGCGAACTCGGCGATGGTCGCGCCGACGGGCACACCGGAATCCTCTTCGAGCAGCGCGCGGAACACGAGGTTGGGACCGGCCGGCGGCGCCGACACGGTGGTGGTGTTGGTGCGCAGCGCGAAGACCTGGCTGGTGTCCACGGTTCCGGAATTGAGACCGGCCGCACCCGATTCTTCCTGGTAGAGAACCTGGATGCTCTCGATCTCGATCTGGCCGCTCTCCTGGGCGCGGATGATCTGTTCCAGCAAGACCTGGTTCTGTTCGCTGCTGCCACTCAGGGCGAAGGTGTCTTTCAGGAAGGTGCCGCCCGTGCCGGCCGGGATTTGCGAAACGGCCAGTTCCACTTCCGTGGCCCAACTGAATTCCGAGGTATCGACCGGGGTCCCGTCCGGCAGGAAGGGGGTCCCGGTTTCGCGGGTCATCACCAGCACATCCATCGCGCCGGCCAAGGCCGCTTGGAGCGCCAATTGGTTGGGTGGGAAGGCCCGGATTTCGACCGAATCGCCACCGGCCTGATTCCAGGTGACGGAATTCTTGTAGGAGAAGGACTGGGGACCCACATTGGTGAACGGCAACTGGCTCGGCGTGCCGGGCGCGGCCAAATCGCCGGCCTTGATGCCTTCGTAGGCGCTCAACCAGGACTCGGTCAGGTCCCAACTGGCGGAACCACCGACCCAGTCCTCGGTCGAGGTAATGTTCACGGAGTACAGTTTCGCATCGCCGTCACCGCTCAGGTCACCGACCGCGAACTCCTGCCAGGTCAGCGCATAGAGCGGATTGGTGGTGGTCGAGACGGTGCCGGTGGGAATGGTCAGCCCCTGGGTGAACGGCAGGCGCGGGCCGCCGCGGAAGTAGCCCGACATCTGTCCGGCCAGATTCGCGAACTGACCGGTGCCGACGGCTTTCTGGATCAGGGTGTCGATCGGCGAGGATTCGCTGCCCTCGTTCTGCAGGGTCTCCAGCAGTTGGTGCACACCGCCGCGGACGAGCCCCGTGAAGTAGTTGAGGAACACCACCTGGGCCAGGGGTGTCGACGTATCCGCCATCGCGGTCTTCTGGTTGTCGCTGTCGCTGAATTGGTTCACCAACAACTGACTGAAGTACTCGTCGATTTCGTCGATGAACTGATCCGACACCAGGTTCTTGCTGGAGAAGGTGTAGTCGAAGTCGTCCTTGTTGCCCTGACCGTCCAGGCGCCCGCTGGTCTTCAGGTTCAGGAACGGGAAGACCGGGAAGGTCGCACCGTTCAAGGTATCGCCCTGGGCGGGCTGGGGCGGCATCATCAGGGTGATGGTGAAATTTTTCAGTTGATCGATCAGGTCGTCGTAGGTGATCCAGCCGACCAGCACGTCCGGTTCGCTGTCCAGGGTCGTGAGTTGCTCGAGCGTGACATCGAAGGTGGTGCCGCTTTCCTGGAGCACGTGGCCCAGGGCCCAGGTGACCAACTGGGTGGTGATCGCCTCGAAGGGTTTGTAATCCGAAGGCTGCACATCGGCGCTGGGTTGCGGATCGAACTCGATGCCGAACGACGAGACCAGGTAGGGCGTGCCGTCGTCGCTATCGTTGGTGAATACGACCGTGGCCTCCGGCAGGAACCAGACCGGCGCGGTCGTATCGAGGCCCGGCACCAGCGCGAGCGCGATCGGAGCCGTCAAGGCCCGGACCCGGAAGTCCTCGATCAAATTGGAGCTGCTGCCGGAACCCACCAGGTTCCACTCGAACCGGAACGAGGCGCTGAAGCTGAAACTGATCGAGACCGAGAAGAAGCCGAAGCCGATCTTGACGCTGACACTCAGCTTGACCGAAGCCTGCACGTAGAGCAGGATGCTGCCGCTGTCGGGAACGCTGCGCTCGAAGGCGAGCTGGACGCCGATCGAGGCCTGGATGTTGACGTTCACGCTGGCTTTGATGATGACGAAATCGACCGTGCCGTAGAGCTCGCCGATCACGCCGAACTGACCCTTCAGGGAAAGGGCGTCGGGCGATTGGAAGATGTTGTCCGATCCGGAGGAAAGGTAACCGGCGGCACCCTCGATGATCCCGAAAAAGGTCAGGCTGACACCCGCTTTCAGGGGACCGGCGGTGAAATCCTTGCCCACCCCGACGCGCGCGGCGAACCCGAACGCCAGAATGCTGGGGTAATCGCCCTTGAAGACATCGCTCGTGGCGGAGCTGAGCGAGGCGAGGTAGAAACCGCCCGAACCGGTGACCGGAATCGGACCGGCGAAAGCCTGCACGCGGAAACTGTTGGACCAATCGTCTCCCTCGGGAAAGCCCACGTCGACCTTCCAGTTTCCGTTGGTGTAGACACTGACCGCCAACGACGGCAAGGTCAGCGATGCCGCGCCGACCTGGAAGGTCCGCAGCGAGTCGGGCAGGCTGAGCTTGGCGAAGAAGAGGCCGATGCTGTCGCTGATCTTGGTGTAGGTGATTTCGAAATTGAACAGCTTGGTGACGTTGAGCGTCAGGCTGTAGAACGGCGTGACGTCGTAGAAGGCGAAGCCGACCTCGATGATGCCGAGCAACTGGAAATCGGAGATCACGAGCCATTGCCCTTCGGGATGGTAGACCTTGTCGAATTCGTTGTTGCTGAAGTCATCCCAGAAGGTGGTGGTCATGAACTTCAGGAAATCGGCGAAATTGGTCGGTGGATCGGTGGGATCGGGACCGACCCGTTGACCGCCGCCCAGGTATTTCAGTTGGAAGACGGGACTGCCGTCGCCATCACCGTCGCCGCCTTCTTTGGTCGGGGCCTTGCCGCGGGTGCCGGCTTTGCCGGCGGTCGCCACCTGTTGGCCCGCACGGGATTTTTTGGCGATGTGCGGTTGGCGGGCGATGTGCGCCTGGTGCGCGATCATCGCCCGGTTGCCGGGATCCGCCGCGGTACTGGTCAGCAGGGCGACATCTTCGTCGCCGCCGGTGTTGTTGATGGCGGCGATCCACCCGATATCGGAGCTGTTCTCGGCCGGTGCGAACAGGGCGAAATCGAACAGTGCAGTGCCCGGCGGGAGGCGCTGGCCCAGCAGTTCCAGGTAGGAGTTGTGCAGGGCGAGCACCAACATGTCGCCCGATTCGTTCTGCACGTACTTCAACACAAACTGTTCGATGACGAGGTTCAGCACGCCTTCGATCCTGATCTGCAGGCGGCCGTCCGCCTCGGGCAATTGCACGCCGAACGCGATCCCGCCGTCCTCACCGCTGAGCCAGCCGATGATGAAGCTGAACTTGAACGCCGAAAGGTCGCCCACCAGGGCACCCAGCGAACCCAGGTCCATGTCGAAGATGAGCGCGAAGTTGAAGGTATCGGAAACCGAACCGAGTCCGGGCACGGCACTGAGCGCGTAGTAGTTGAGGCTTTCCAGCGTCTCGTCGGCGTGCTGCGAGTACAGGAAGGATTTCAACTTGAACGGCAGCAGGCTCAGCAGGCTGGTATCCCCTTTCTTGGGTGGGCTGTCGGCCACATCCAGTCGCAGGTTGCCCGGTGCGAAGCTCAAGCTCAGGTCGGACGTCGTCGGCGGGTCGGGCGGCGCGGGAATGTTGAGGTCGAAACCCACGCTGATGCCCAGGTCGGCGAAGGTCAGTTTCTGGAAGGAGAAGATATCCAGCACGTCCAATTCTTTGAACGTCATGTTGCCCCACAGCGAGAAACCGGCGCTGATGTGCGAGCTGGTATCGCTGTTGGGGGTCTCGTTGTCGAAGCTGAACTGGAGCTTGGTGAGCGTGATGTTGTCCAGATACGGGTTTTGCCCGAAGGTGAAGACGAAGTTCCCTTCCGCCACGAAACTGTAGAGCCCCTCGCCGGAACTGCTGTCGTCGCCACTTTCGGAGTGGGCCTGATAGGAGCCGGTGATGACGATGATGTTGTCGTCGCCGTCCTGGTCCGCCACCAGGCCGCTGGTCTGGTCGTTCAACGTCACGGTCGTGTCGAACAGGTTGTTGATCGTCAGGTTGATCTTGCACGAAAAACTGCTCAACTCGGAATTGGTGAACAGGGCACGCAGGAACTCCACTTCGAAATTGTAGAAAACCTCGACACCGTCGTTCACGGCATCGCCGGCATCGCCACTGGGTTTTTCGTAGTCGACCAAACCGAACAGCGAACTCTGCGAGAGCTGCGGGGTGGCGGATTGGGCATCGGTATCGTTGATGGCCACGCCCACGTGGTGCACGCGAAACGCCTGGATGTTGCTGACCGGGCCATCCGGCCCGGGCACGGTCATCCCACCCGTCACGGCCTTGATCGCGGTGGGCAGCGCGTTGAGCTCCATGTTGGCGTTGACCGCCAGAACCCCGCTGAACTCGGGATCGGTGACGACCTGGTAGAAGTTGTAGTAGATGGAGTTGGTGTCGGGGGTGCCGCTGGGCGTCCCGTCGGGACAGTTACCGGCGCCGTAGACGGCTTCGCAGGCATTCTGGATCAGGCCCTGCAGATAGGTCTGGGCCTGCTCGGCGCTGAACTTGGCGCTGTCGTTGAAGGTTTCCGACTTGGACCACAGGCTCAGGTCGTCCACCAGGTCCTTGATGGTCTGGCCGGGGAAGAATTTCAACAGCACGATCGGCGGCGTGTGTTCCTCGTCACTCGCGGGCGTGCCCTCGGGCGAGAGCAGGAAGGGCCAACCGGCGATGTTGATTTGCTGGTCGGTCCCGCTGAAGTCGAACAGCGGTTGGCCGCTGCCGTCTTCGGTCGTGCTGATCACGGCGAATATCTGGTTCTGCTGCAGGGTTTGACGGATTTTGGTACCCATTTGGGTGAATTGCAGGGTGATCTGTTGCGAGGGGTCCTCGAGCGAATCGGTGATTGCGAATTGGGTGGTGGTCCACACCTGGTCATCGCCTTCCAGGCCGGCGAAAAAGCCCTGCGGGGTCATCGCGATCTGGAGGTCGTTGTCGGCATCGAGCGCCCGCAACTGGGCCTCGGCCACCTCGCTTTGGGCATTGCTGAAAATGGTCCGACGGCTTGGGTTGAGGGCGCCCGACTCCATCTCCAGGAAGGGCGTCAAGTCCGTCAGGGTGGGGATGCCGGCATAGGGCGCCATCGGGACCAGCGGGGCGGCGGTCGCTGTCGCCTTGGCTTCGTCGCCGGTACCGCCTGGCGTCCAGGTCGCCAGTGGCAGGAAATCCAACAGGTAGAGATCCAGTCCACTGGAATCGCCGAGATTGGCCTTCGCCTCCCCGTTCTGCTGGTACAGCGGTGAAGCCTGCGGTTGCGAAACATAGGTTCCCGCGCTGGTTTCGAAGCTGACCCAGGAGGTGGTGATGTTGCCGCTCTCGGAGCTCAGAAACAGGGGGTCGTCACCGCTGCCGCCGGTGATGCGGTAGGCGGGTTGATCGGGCTGGAAGAAGAGGCCGTCCACGCCGGCCGAGGCATCGTCCGATTTCGCGGCGGAGAGATCGACGCTCAGGAACTCCGTGCCGGTGACGCCGCACAAAAGCGGCACGTCGGTGCTCTCGCCGTTGGCACCCACCTTGGCGCCATCGGTCGAGGCGAGGCTGAAGGCACCGGCGAGGGTCAGGTAGTAGGTTCCGGTTTGGGTCGGTTCCTGGATCGGCCGATTGGCCAGCACGAATCGGCTGGTCTGGTCGGACACGCCCTGGTCGGTGGTGCCCAGGGTGAAGCTGCGGCCCGCGTTGTCGGCGAAGTAGGAACCGATTTGGGTGTCCTGGAATTGGAAGTAGGTGCGCGTGCCGTTGAGGGTCTGGTTGATGTCCAGCCAGGCCTGGAACCCGATGTTGGAACCCGAAGCGGGCTGAACCACGGGATAACTCAGTGCCACCACCAGGCCTTGCTGCGGCGGGGCGAAAAACATCAGGCCCGCCTCGAACGCGCTCAGGTCGTCGATTCCCATGCTGAAGGTCAAGCCGATGCTGCCCGCGTTGGCCGTGCCGCCGCTGTCCATGGGTACCGTCATGGTGTCCGAACTGGAGGAGATGAACTGCTGCCCTCCTCCCGGCTTCACGACCAGCAACGAAAAATTGGTTTCCATCTTGGCGGCGAACTGGAAACGGTTCTGGGTGTCGTCATAGCTGATCGAAATGATTTCGAACGGGCTGGCCTGAACGTTCAGGGTAATGTTGCCCATGGCCAGGTTGAAGGGCGTCTGGACACTGGGCGTCGCGGTCCCCTGGCCCTGCACGAGCACCAGCGTTTCGGCCTTCACTTGATCGCCGGAATCGTCGAACCAACCGAATTGACTGCTTTCGGTGGCTTGGAACAGCGCACGGGCCTGGCTGGCGAAGGTCGACCAATCCCGTGAGTCCGAAGGCGCGAAAAACAGAAAGTAACCTTGTTGACCGGAACTGGTCCAGGTGCTCTGGCTGAGGTCGAAGGTCGGATCCGTGCGGCTTTCGCTTTGGAACATGAAAGCCAGTGTGGCCTTTTGCGGCGTAGGGAAATCGGGCTCGGCGAGATACAACCCGCCCTCGAAAAGCTTGAACGTAAGCATGGTCGCTCCTTGGCTGTGGACACAGAGGGACAGCACACGACCCAGAAACGGACGAGCGTCGACAGGGATCGCCAGGCTAGCGATGGCGGGCAAGCGCCCATGCGAAGATGCGAGCGGAGGCACGGCGAGCCGCGCGAGGCGGGCGCTTCCGCTCGTTGGACATGACGGGGAGATCCCGTGGGACAGCCTCCTAGGCGGTCCTGATCGATTGGCCCCACCTCAGGGGACCACCTGGTAGCATTACCTCGGCGGCCCTACCAAGGTCACTTCGCTCCAATTCTTGGCAAATCTCTTTCACACGCGTCGCACACTTCAGGTCAGAAGGGAAGGAAGCCGGCATTCAAACAGAAAGAGGAGTAATTGGGAGATATAGACAATCATCTTTCTTTAGGTAAAAAGTGTCAACAACGAAAATTAACTTTTTTCAAATCTACATGTAAACCCAGATACCTATCCAAAAAATTACTTCCCAAGCTTTTTCAAGACAAACCACATGGGCCATTTTGCGATCGGAACAAGACTTCCCTCGGAGGTGTTTCATCACCTAGACTTGACCTCGTGGGCCGCCGCGTGGCGGTCGTCACGTTGGTGGCGTTTGACCAAAACCCTTGTGCGCCTTGGCTTGACACCCGCTTTTCGGCAAAGGGAGATCGCGGGGAGATGGTCGAGAATTTGATGCCGAACGGGTGAACCCGCTGCGTCCGAGGTAATCCGCATCCTGGGAATCCACCATTTCCGTGAAGGGCGGACGGAATCATCCACCCAACTCAAAACGAGCCCGAGGAAAGATCACCGTGAGCGAAAACCGACCCACCGCGCTATTCACGTTCGGTTGTTCCACCCACACTTCGGACAGCCTGGTGGCCCTGCTGCGGAAACATCGAATCACCGCGGTGGTGGATGTGCGCTCGGTGCCCTTCAGCCGGTTCACCCCGCACTTCAACCGCGAGGCGATCCAGGACAGTTTGATCCGCAATCGAATCCACTACCTCTGGATGGGTCCGGAGTTTGGGGCTCGTCGGGAAGAGGCGGAAGCCTATCGCGAGGGCCGGGTCGATTTCTCAAAAGTGTTCCAGCTCGAGGCATTTCAGCGCGGCGTCGCACGACTCCGGGTCGGCTTGGCCAAGAATTACCGAATCGCCTTGATGTGCACCGAAAAGGATCCGGCCAATTGTCACCGAACCATCATGGTGACGCGGTACCTCTCGAACGTGTTGGCGTGGCAGGTGGCGCACATTCACTTCGACGGCACCGTCGAAACCAACGCCACCTTCGAAGCCCGCATCCGAGCCCTGGCCGAAGTGGAAGACGACCTGTTCACGAACGACCCGGCGGACCTGACCCGCCAGGCCTACCAATGGTTCGAAGCCCGCGCCGCCTGGCGCGGTGAATCCCGATGATCGAACGGTACGGTCGTCTTCCTTCCCTGGGTAGTGCCCGTCCAGAAACAGCGAGGTCGTCGTTCTTGAAGGGGCCAACTGTAAACAAAGACCTATAGGGAAATAGCTACATCAAGATAAATTCCTACTCTAAAATAACTAATCTGATGTCAGCGATTAAAGCAGCTTTCCTCCCGAAACGCGCTCTTTTCGAGCCAAAGATCGGGAAGCGATCAAGCCGCCGCGATGGATGGGCGAAGGGGTAGAGGAACTTGGAGAACGCAGCAACGGCGCGATCACGTTGGTCAAAAATCCGGGCACTGCTTGACTCAGTAAGGACGCACCCGGCCGAGCACCGCCGATCTCGATTGATCGATCTCTGCGGAGATGATGCCGCGCTACTTCAGGAAGCGCTCGTTCAAATGGAGATGGACGACCAGTCCACCTGTGATAGCGCGACACCACGGGCAACCTCGTCGCAATCGGATCCCTTCCCCGGCATGCAGTTGGGCCCCTGGCGCCTGTTGGAGCCTCTGGGCCAGGGCGGGATGGGCGCGGTCTGGCTGGCGGAACGAGCCGATGCGGCCTTCGAAATGCGGGTCGCCGTGAAACTGATTCGCGCGGAGCGTTCTTCCGAGGCCTTGCAGGCCCGATTTCGGCGCGAGCGCCAAATCCTCGCAGACTTGAAACACCCCAACATCTGTGGGTTGTTGGACGGCGGCACCACCCCCTCCGGTCTCCCCTACCTGGTCATGGAGTACCTCGAAGGCGATACCATCGATCAATGGTGCCGTACGCGGCAACCTGGCCTACGACAGGTGTTGGAGGTGTTTCGAACGCTTTGCGTGGCCGTCACGTACGCCCATGGCCTGGGCGTCCTTCACCGCGACATCAAGCCCAGCAACATCATGATTTCACCCACCGGAAGCCCCAAGTTGCTGGATTTCGGCATCGCCACCCACACGGCTTCGTCTTCACCCCGTCTTACCGATCTGGGGGGCGAGCCGATGACGCCTGAATTTGCCGCTCCCGAGCTGATGCTCGGCCAGAGAGCGAGCACGGCGAGTGATGTCTATTCCCTCGGTTTGGTGCTGTTCTACCTGCTGACCGGAAAGCGCCCGCGTCAGGCCGGGGGAAAACCGGCGGGCCAACTCCGTAGTTTCGCCGTGGATGAGCGGGAAAGGGCGCTTCTGGATCAGGTCGCCGACCTGCTGGAGCGCGTACTGGAAGGGGATCCCGCCAACCGCCTGGATTCGGCCGAAGTGGTGGCGAACCGGATCGATCGGATCTTGGCGGGCAAGACCGATCGGCTGCGTCCGCCGCAACAGACGCGTTACGATGCCCTGCTCTGGTGCCATACCGAATCTCGTGAGCGCGTGGTCCCGTGGGCGCGCCGTCTCGAGGAGGAATTGGGTTTGGTGCTCTGGTTCGAATCGGCATCGTCGGAACCAGTCGCCCCCACCGAACTGGCCGAGAAGCTGGCCGCATGTGCCTGCCTGGTGGTGATCAAGGGAGAAGGCGAACCCTGGCTGGAACCGGCGCGATTGCAGGCGGTGCACCACCAGTACCGAAACAAACCGGTTCGCGTGGTGCCCGTGTTGTTACCGGGAGCCGAGCATCCGACGCGCGAGAGCGACCTCCCCATCTTTTTGCGACGGCGACCCTGGATATCCCTCGATGCGCATGTCGAGTCGCTGATCGAAACGGCACGTGCCATTCGCGGCGGCGGCCTTGCCGCGGGGGCGCCGGGATCCCCGGAAACCTGCCCCTTTCGCGGTCTGAAAGCCTTTCGCGAGGAAGATCGGGATTTTTTCTTCGGACGCGAGGCCATGGTCCAACGACTGAACCTACACATGGAACGCTTCCCTTTCCTGGCGTTGCTGGGTCCCTCGGGCAGCGGGAAATCGTCGGTGATCCATGCCGGCCTGGTTCCCTTGTTACGCGAACGGGGCCACCGCATCGCTTCCTTCACGCCCGCGTCCAACCCGATCGAGGAATGTGCCTTGGCACTGTGTTCTCTGTTGGCCGAGGATGGCGGGAGCGCCACCGATTTGGCGAACCTTCGATCTCGTCTGACGACCGACCCCGAGGGATTGCACCGGGTCCTGGCCGAGGCGGCGGGGTCCACGCCGCGAACGGGCTTCATCCTGATTGTCGATCAGTTCGAAGAGCTGTTCACCCAGACCAGAGACCGACAGGCGACCGATCATTTCCTGGCCATATTGCTCCACGCCGTCGAACGCCGGACGCTGGCCGTGATCCTCACCATGCGCTCCGATTTCCTGGGTGAATGTGCCGGCAGGCCCGACCTCAACAGTTTTGTGGGGGACCACATGGTGCTGCTGCCGATGATGGATCGCGAAGCGCTGAGCCAGGCCGTCGTGGAACCCGCAAGCCGCACCGGCCTTCACTTCGAAACGGGGTTGGTCGAAAAGATTCTCGATGATGTCCACGGCGAGGCGGGTAATCTCCCGCTACTGGAACACGCACTCCTGGAGCTCTACGAGCGACGGCGAGGCAAGCTGCTGACGGCTGCCGCCTACCACGGGATCGGCGGCATCGAAGGGGCGCTGACCAAACGTGCCGAGGCGGTTTTTCAGAACCTGACGCCCGCCGGCCAGATCGCGTTGCGCAAGATGTTCACCCTGTGCCTGGTCCACCGGAACGAGGCCGCGAACGTGACCCGGCGGCGATCGACGCGGGCCGCACTGATTGCCGCCGCCGAGGATCGGGCACTCGCGGAAGACCTCTTGCACCAATTCGTTTCGGCCCGCTTGTGGACCACCTGGCGCGACGAAATCCGCGGTGGGGAATTGGTGGATGTCGCCCACGAGGCACTGATTCGCAAATGGGAACGCATCCGCACCTGGATGGCCGAGGACCGGGAGATCATTCGCCGCCTTTCGAACCTACGCCAACTCGCCGCACGCTGGCAAGAGGCCGGCCGACCCAGGGACGACCTGCCGCGCGGAAATGGCCTCTTCCGAATGTTGGAGGTGGCCGAGCACCGATTGGTCTCGTTGGGTGAAGTGGAGCGCGCCTTCCTCGCCGAGGCATGCAAGCAGAGAGACCTGCGAAAGAACCAAATCCTGGCGGTCAGTGTTTCGGGTTTTCTGCTGGCGCTCATCGCCACGGTGCTTTTTTTCCAGGCACGTTCAGCCAACCAACGGGCGTTGCGCGAGCAGGCACGGGCCAGGCAAGCGCAAAAAGTCGCCGAACAGCGCACCAGGCAGAGCAATTACAATCTCGCCGAAATGTTCAATCGGGCCGCCGGTGAATCTTTGGAGCAGGGCAAGGCCCCCGAAGCGCTGCTCTTCGCGCTTGCGGCACTCTCACGCGACATTCCGTCGGGTTCGGCGGTGCCCGAGGCGCTGGGACGTTTCGCCGATGCGCGGATGATCGGCGCCGAGTCGCTGCTGTACACTTCCCCGGTCGCGCCCGAAGTATTGCGGGTGGCCTTCGCACCCGGCGATGAGCTGCTGGCGATGGCGTGCACGGACCACAAGATTCGCCTGCTGGACGCGCGCACCGGTCGCGCCGTCGGCACGTTTTCGGGCCACGTGGATGAGATTTCGGATATGGCCTTTAGTTCCGATGGTTCGCTCCTGGCCTCGGTCGCCATGGACCGAACGATTCGACTCTGGCACCTTGCCGACGGACATGACAGGACGGGGTCGGGCACCGAACACCGCTCCTTCGAGATGGACTTCCCTCTCCGGAACGTCGCGTTTTTATCCGGGGATCGAAACCTGCTCGTCCGTGATTCGGATGGGTTGCTCCATGAATTGGCGTTGGATGAAGACAAACCGCAGGTTACGCCTTATGGATTCACCTCGAAGGATTCGATTCTGGCGGTGGATGGTCTCCTGGTTTTGGCGGGCAAGGCCGATTGGAACGGATCGCGGAATCGGTCTCGAAGGTTTCTACCGGCGGTTTTCGATTCAGGATCGGACCCGACGAAACGGACACCGCTCCCGAAGCGGAAGGACCCCAAACTCATCGCTGTCACTTCGGCAAGGCGCGCCAACCTGATTTTCGGCAGTGAGCAAAGCGGGCGGATCGTCGCTTGGGATGTGAATTCGGGAGATGTGAACGCTTCCCTGGAAGTGCCTGCCATGGTGACGTCGATGGCGGTAGACGCGCAAGGGCGCCTCCTCGCCGCTTGCGACGAACGAGGTTCACTGAACCTGTGGCGGGTTCCGGCCTTCAGCCCCATCGAAGTGAATCCTGGCGACGGCGCGCGGGCCGGTGCGCCCCGATCCTATCGCAGCGTGGCCGTCAATGAACGGGGCGACCTGTTGGCGGCCGCCACCGAAAGCGGTGAATGTCTGGTCTGGCAGATCTCGGATGAAGATGTGGCACGGGGTCGCCTCGGTGCGCCGCGCGCCCTGCTGGGTCATCGAGGGGAAGTGGAAAACGTGGTCTTTTCGCCCGGTCGCCGCCTGGTCGCAGCGCTGGGCGATCGGGGCGTCAAAGTCCTGGAAGTCGAAACGGGCCGGGAGCGGTGGTTACCGGCGACTGCCGTACCCGGTCGCGGACTGGATTTTTCCCACGATGGCCAGTGGTTGGCGGCGGGGTATGCCGATGGCGTGGTCCGGATCTGGCGAATGGCCGACTCGGAGGTGCCCATTTCGTTTGAAGGTCACGCCAAAGCGGTTCAGGTCGTCGCCTTTTCGCCCGACGGCGCATGGCTGGCCTCGGGTTCCGCGGATCGGACGGTCAACCTGTGGGACGTGCGCACCGGAAACCTGATCACCACCTTTCGGGGCCACGAAAAATCGGTGAAGGGCCTGGCATTTACACCCGACGGCACATTCCTGATTTCCAGCTCCGACGACCACCATCTCAAATTTTGGGATCTCGAAACGCGAGCCCTGTCGCGTACGGTTCGGGAAGAGGTCGGGCGACTCTTGGATGTGGCCGTGTCTCCGAACGGCGATCTGTTGGCGATCGCGGGCAGCGAGGAAACGATCGCGATCCGAAGCCTTCCCTCCGGTGATCGTCTTTTCTCCCTACCGGGACATTCGGCCAGGATTTTGGACGTGGCCTTTTCACCGGACGGGGCCTTGCTGGCCTCGGGCTCCTACGATCAGACCATCGGACTGTGGCAAATGCCCTCGGGCGAGCCGCTACCGCCCCTTTCCGGGCACGCGAGTGCGGTGAACGGCGTCGCCTTCTCGCCCGACGGAGAGCTGCTGGCCTCGGTGTCGGTCGACAAGACGTTGCGGCTCTGGAAGCGCCCCTCCGCCCAGGCCGATGCGGGTTCCTTGGATCATTCCTCCGACGTGTTCGGTGTCGCCTGCGCACCCGATGGTCGCCTGTTGGCCACCGCTTCCGGAGAACGCCGAATCAACCTTTGGCGCCTACCCGAGGCCACGTTGGTCGGCAGCCTGGAAGGCCATCACGAAACCGTGTGGGGCCTGGCCTTCTCGCCCGATGGCCGACTTTTGGCCTCGGCAGGATTCGACCATATGGTCCGGCTCTGGCCGCTACCTGCGGAAGCCGACAGCACAGATTTCTCGGCCGTGACCTCGACCATGCTTCGCGGCCACGAGAGCCCCGTGTATCGGGTGGCGTTTTCGCCCGACGGGGCGACCCTTGCCTCCTGCTCCTACGACCGAACCGTGCGGCTCTGGCATGTCGCTTCCGGTCGACAACTCTTCGTCCTAAGCGATTTCGGGGATCCCGTCCGCGGCGTGGCCTTTTCACCGGACGGCAGCTTGCTGGCCTCCGCGAGCAAAGATCGAACGATTCAAATTCACGATCCGGTTTCGGGGAAACGGGTCCGTCGCTTGACGGGCCAGAGCCCCTTTTACGACGTCGCCATCTCACCCGATGGCAGCATGTTGGCTGCGGCCGGTGCGCCCTCGATCAAATTGTGGCGGCTTCCTGAATTCGATGCGCCGCGGTCGTTCACGGCCGGTAAGACCTTTATCCTGGGCGTGACTTTCTCCGCCGACAGCCGGCGGCTGATCTCCGCCCACGGCGATAAGTCGGTGTGCGTCTGGGACCTTTCCTCGGGAAAGCTCCTGGCCACCCTGAGCGGTCACGGCAACGAGGTCAACCAAACGGCGTTCGTTCCCGGTAGCGGGTTGTTGGCCTCGGCATCCGACGACCGCAGGGTCCTGTTGTGGCATTTGGACAAGGTGCGTTTCTTCGAACGCCGCAATTACGACCAGGTCGCGTTCGCATCCCTTTTCCAAAACGCGCTCACGCATTTCAACTTTCGCCTGGATGGATTTAGGCTGGTGCCCGAGCCGCGATTCGGCATGTTGCCCATCTCTGGAGCGGCTGCTTCTCCAAGCAGGTCCTCTCACCTGGGGCGTCCGGTGCACGCGCCTTTGTATCCATGGCTCGAGAAAGGCGATTCCGGTTTTCCAATCGAGCCTCCAGAACGCTACAAGGATTGAACGTGTTCGGCCTACCTCGAACCGTGCCGAACACGTTCCGAAAGCGCCGTACCGGGGCGAGTTTTGAAAAGTAGGTGTTCCAAAGTCCCGCCGCCGGCTGTCGCGCCTGAGCCGTTATTGTTCGGTTCCCTGCAGATTCAGGCTGATTTGGGTGCCGTCGGTCAATCTGACGACCAGGAAGGAGTCGCCCGCCTCGAGCGACTGAATCGCCGAACCGGTGTGGGTTTGGGTGTCGAGCGACCACAAGACCCGTCCTTCGCTCCAGGTCCCGGAGTTGGCCACATACGAGAGCTTGTATACCGTGTCGTCATCGGCGGCGAACAGCCAACCCCACTGGATGGCGAGACCGGTGAGTGCCACCGAGTGCCCCTTGTGGTGCAGGGTGGGATCCACCCAGAAGGTACCCTCATAAGAGGGGGTCGAGGCCGGTCGTCGGAAGATCGCGCTGCCGTGGGCCCGGAACACGTATGAAGTGCTCCCGATCTTGTGCGCCAGGGTTTGGGCGTCTCGGTAATGGGAAACGCGCGAGTAATCGCCGCCGGTCGACCATCTCTGAATGCTCGAGTTCATGAAGTAACTGGGATCATTGGTATCGCCGACGACGCGACGGGCACCCCAAATGGCTGCTTGGTAGTCGGATTGAACCGGCCAGAAGCAAGGGCCATAACCCGCGCTGCCGCTGTGAAGAATCGCCCACATGCCGCTGGGGTCTCCCCGAAAGGAAGAGTAATGGGGCGGGATCTCATCGAAACCATGACCGAAGCGTTTGCCGACCCAGATCGACGCATGCTCCACTTTGGGATCGTCGATCGCTGCATCCCAACTGTAGTAAACCAGGTCTCCGGGGCGCAATGCCTGCGCCAGCACGGTATCGCTGATGGGGCCGACGTACGAACCCTGGTCGTCGAACACCGAGAGGAACGGCTGCGCCGATGGACTGTCATCGGTACTTCCATCGATGCGGACCAATTTTCCGGCGGCGCGTTCCTGGAGAGCCCGAGTCGTCGCCGACTGCGTGTTCGGCGCATCGTAGCGAACACCGTCCCAGGTCTGACCGGCCTGGGCCCGGACCGCCGAGGTGAAGCGATATCCCAACGCGTAGGTGTAGACCAGCGTGGTGAAGTTGCTGCAGTCCACGCCACGTACCCCGTTCCAATCATAAGGCAGGTGGTGGAAGGCAAAGTCGTACCCGCGAGTCGTCATGAATTCCCCAACCGAAAGCAGGTGGTCCCGGACCCATGCGGTGCTGCGCCAATCGGGGGTGGCGTCATGACCCCAAAACGGGGTGTGGGGGTATTCATCGATCCATCCTATCAAGGCCGCATAATCGGCACTGAAAAAGGGCACGGCACCACTGATTTCATCATGCCATGGAGCCACGCGCACATCGTTCAGGTTGGGTCCGTACGAGTCGTAGCTCATGGTGTACATCCCTTGCGGCATCCAATCGGATTCGACGGTAGGCTGCCGTTCCGGCGGCGTTGCTTCGGCAACGGGATCGGTGAACCCGAGGCTCCAGGTCAGAGTCGTCAAGATGGGCAACAAGGCAAGCTTCATTTTCATGGTATTGGCTCTCCTGAGGGCAATCTGGATTTAGGGAGAGCAGGCTGACCCGCTCCGATCTTCCTCACTGCAGCGCTTGTGCCGATCTCACTACATTGGAACAAAACCCCGTTATATGTTTTTTTTCAGGTTTTTGCGATATTCTCTCGACAGAGGGAAAACCAAGTTGACGCGATGTGGGCGCGCCACCAACGTGTAGGACAGAACCCGGCAACGTGTTGGTTCCTGAGATCCACTGGACACGATGGCCCGGGCTCCGCGCCCATCGCGTTTTGGTGGGTGTCTCTCTCAATGACAACGTGCTTGAATCACACCATTTCTGGGGACGCCATGGATGTTTGGGAAGACTTGGATGATGTGACCACCTTTCCCGGCCGTCATAGCCGGGCAAAGAATGAACAACGGGAGTTGGTGCCCACCCTGACCATCATCAACCACCCGATCATGAGCAGAATCGGTGAAGTTGCCGATCTGCCGGCGCTGAAGGGAGCCGGGGAAGTTGGTTTGTCGCGGGTTTCACCCGATTTCGCGCCCCCGGGCCAAAGCGGCGGTTTTCCACTGAAAGATCCCTTCATCAGCCGTCAACCCGTCTACCTGCGCGCGGCCAGGGGTACGGTGACCATCGAAGGCAATGATCTGGCCACCGAACTGTGGATCAATGGCCATCCGATGACCGGCTCCCGATCCTTTCGCACCGAGGCTCTGTTCGAAGGCGTCACCCTCCAACTGGGGGAGCGCGTGGTGTTGCTGTTGCACTTGCGCGAGGCGAGCGCGCCGCAACCGCAAAAATTGGGCATGTGCGGCGAGAGCGACGCAATCAATCGCGTTCGCGGTGCGATCGAGCGGATTGCCGAACGGGACGTTCCCGTGCTGATCCGCGGTGAAACCGGCACGGGTAAGGAACTCGTGGCGAGAGCCATCTTTGCGCTCAGTTCGCGTGCGAAGCGACCGTTCGTCACGGTGAACCTGGGGGCGCTCCCCCCCAATCTGGCGGTTTCCGAACTGTTCGGCGCGGTCAAGGGATCGTTCACCGGTGCGGTCCATGGTCGCCAGGGGTATTTTCGCGCGGCCCACGGCGGTGTCTTGTTTCTCGATGAAATCGGCGAGGCCGATGCCGAGATTCAAGTGATGCTGTTGCGGGCCTTGGAAAGCGGCGAGATTCAACCGTTGGGACAGCACACTCCCTTGCGCGTGGATGTGCGTTTGATTGCGGCCACGGATGCGGATCTGGCCGAAAGAGTGGCCGCCGGCACGTTCAAGGAGCCGTTGCTGCATCGCCTGGCGGGTTACGAAATCCATCTGCCGCCACTTCACCGGAGGCGCGATGACATCGCGCGCCTGATCCGGTTGTTTGCCGAGGAGGAGCTGTCCAAAACCAACGAGTTACACCACATGTCGGGCTGGGACCCGCGCAAACCGGCCTGGCTGCCGGCGGACCTCTGCACCCGGCTGACGCGATACCGTTGGCCGGGAAATGTGCGCCAGTTGCGCAATGTGGTGCGGCAATTGGTGATCGACAGTCGCGGCCTCGAGACAATGGTGGTTTCCGATAAACTGCGTCGCATGCTCGCCGACGACACCGCCGAAAATGGTGCCGGCCAGGATGCCCAGGCCCTGCGCCTCCCCTCCGAAATCGACGAGTCGCAGTTGGTTGCGGCATTGAAGGCCAATCGTTGGGAACCCAAGGCGACCGCCGATGCCTTGCGCATCAACCGAACGGCGGTGTACGCGTTGATTGCCCGCTGCGAAAGTGTCCGAACCGCGATGGATCTGACAGCGGAGGAAATCCGCACGAGCTGGAAGAACCACGGCGGAGATCAGCAGGCCATGGTCGACGACTTGTGCGTCTCCGAACGAGGCCTGCGACGCAGACTGAAGCAGATGAAGCTGATTTAACACGGCACCCATGGTCAACGGCCTGGCCGAGGGGCAACATGCTGCGGGCCTTTCACCAACATGTCGGACCTGAACTTAGCCGATACGCCCTTCGCTCCCATCAGGGGTCCATGGAGTAGGCAGGCTGAAGCGAAATCGGCCGCGGAATCGGGGACGGAATCGGGAGCCGCGGAATCGGGCCGCGGAATCGGGACACCCATCATTTGGCCTGCCGGCGGAATCAGAATCGGGACACCCATCATTTGGCCCGGAATCGGGACACCCATCATTTGGCCCGGAATCGGGACACCCATCAGAGGGAATCGGGACACCCATCAGAGGGAATCGGGACACCCATCATTTGGCCTGCCGGGGGCCGCGGAGTAGCGGAATCGGGACACCCATCATTTGGCCTGCCGGGGGCCGCGGAATCGGGACACCCATCATTTGGCCTGCAGAATCGGGACACCCATCATTTGGCCTGCAGAATTGCCGAGCGGAATCGTGCCGAATCGGGAGTGGAGTAGGCAGGCTGAAGCGAAATCGGCCGCGGAATCGGGACATGCCGCGGAATCGGAATCGGAGGAATCGGGACACCCATCATTTGAATCGGGGAGGGCGGAATCGGGACACCCATTATTTCGGGCAAGAGGCCGCGGAATCGGGACACCCATCATTTGGCCTGCCGTTGAGGAATCGGGACACCCATCATTTGGCCTGCAGAATCGGGATGCAGAATCGGGACACCCATTATTTCGGGGGCGGAATCGGTAGGGCGGAATCGGGACACCCATTATTTCGAGTGGCAAAGGGCTGCATCCGACTCGAACATGATGGGTGTTCCAATCGTCGGCTTCGAAACATCGTGGGTGTCCCGATCTGTTTGATCTGTTTTCGTGGGTGTCCCGATCTGTTTCCCGATCTGTTTCGTGGGTGTCCCGATCTGTTTCCTGTTTTGGGTGTCCCGATCTGTTTCCAACCTGTTGTGGATGTCCCAATCTGCTACGATGGTGGGTGTCCCAATCTGTCTGACTCGAAGAACATGATGGGTGTCCCAGATTTCTGTTTTGTGGGTGTCCCAGATTGTTTTCCCAGATTGTTTTCTGGCACCCGAATTGCCTCCTATCTCCTTCATTCCGTCACATTTGACGCGCTTCGTGATGGATTTCCACGAATGTCGAATCTGGCCTTCGGGTCACGCTCCCTACGCGGAGCCAAACGCAGATTTGCCGGTCCGATCCGGAATTCGACCCGGATCTCCCTGTGGAAAGCTCTCCCCTGCATCGAATATCTGTCTTGGAGGATCCCGTGTGTGTTTCCCATCGACGATCGATCTCTTGCCTTTTGGCGATGCTCGCAATCTGTGTCTGTCCCTTCGCGGGCGCCGTAGAGTTCATTACCAGCATCGGCGAGGTGTGCGCCCGTAACGACACCCAACAGGCCGGCACTCTGGATATCCGCATCGACGGGGACCAATTTGCCGACGCCTCCTCCCAAACCCCGCATTACCTTCAGATTCGCTTCGATCACGCGGTTCTCTTGGCCCAGACCCTCGTGGATATCGAGGGCAGCGACGCCGGCCATATGCCCATCAATCTGGCGGCGAGGCTCGATTCGAACGCTCCCGCGAACGCACTCGAACTCAACATGCTCGAGAACGCCATTCAAATCGTTCGCTGGCGTCGCGGTGAATCCTCGATATGGATCCGCATCAACCACAGCAGTTCCCAATGGCTGTCTCAGGGTGGCGCGACACGTTCGCCCAATCACGAACATCGCATCGTTTTCAGTATCGGCATCGGTAGTGAGGCTTCGCGGGATCAAAACGAACAGGTTCTTTCCAATCTGGACGCCAACCGCAGGGTCGACGGGGCCCTGGTGACCACGGAACTGATGGTCGACACCCGCAGCAGCGCTCTTTTCCCGCTGGGGTCGCCTGAGGATCGCAATGTCAACATCGAGCCGGAGCATTATGACGACCAGACCCGGTTGGTGACCACGGCAATCCATGAGGACCTCATCATATACGGATCTCCGCAACTCGTTCGGTTTGCGGTGGACATTCCCATTGGTCGCAGCAACGTCTGCGGGCTCATGGAGTACCAGGAAGTCGCGCTCGTCGGCCCCCTACCCGAGGGGCGCGCCGCGAGCGGATCCCTGATCCTGGTGAATCCGTCAGAATCCAAGAGCTGGGCCGAAATCACCTGGTTCACCGCCGATGGTACGGAGCTGGGAACCATGGATGTGGGCCTTCCCTACTCGGGCGAACCGGTCACCCTGCCTCTTTCGGAGTGGAATGAAATCGAAGAGGCTGCGTCGCTGCGGGTTTACGGCGAAAGCGATCTTCTGGGAACGCTCGTGTTCGAAGACGGCAGCCAATGGTCCCTCCAAGTCTTCTCGCGAGAAGGAACCAGCCGCATCGTACGACCGCGCCCTCGGGGAACTCGATAAATCGAGGCGCCGAAACTGGCGGACGTGGGCCTCACCCGTGCAGGATCCAACACGGCGCCCACCAAATGCGGAAGAAAGGAAACGCCAACCGAAAGGCCCACACACAACCGTGCGGGAAGCCCGCCCTGAGCCGTCGTAAGGTCGCTCAATGTGGGTTTCTCCGCACCCTGTCGTTGCGGCGTGGGCGAGATATCCGTCACCGACCCTGGCGCCACCATAGATAAGTATCCGCCCATTGATGAGCAGGCGGGATCAAAACGGGAACGGGAGTCGATCCCCTAAGAAGCGCGTAATGATCACGCAAGTCATCGCGGTGTTTTGGGCCATGGAGATTCGCACGAACTCACTGCCGCAACCAGGTGTTTTCCCGCCACCGACGCGAGCGCCCCAAACAAAGCCGATGCCTCGGAACCTCGGCGACAACCAACTCGAGAAGGCACAGACCGAAAAGCGCGCCCGATTCGGGATGTACCCCGTGCCGAGCCGACCACAGGATTCCGTGGGAGTCGCATCACTCACCGGATGATCTTGAACAACCCACAATAGGACGATACTTCAAATCGCGGTCGTCCGACTCGGGACCAGGATGCACGGCCGCCGCGTTACCGGCACGCCGGACGGCCAGGGCCAGCATGGACATGAGACGATCGGCAGGCCTGTGGAAGAAGACAACGGTCAGGCAACGACACTTAGCGGGAGCCTCGGTCGGTACTTCGATGCACTATTGATCGAGAAAATGCATTCGAGAGCGATCGCGAAGCAGATCTTCTTATCAAAGTATTGCCAATTACGTCCCTGGTGCTGTCCAACGACACCCTTGCATTGCGTACCCTCGAATTGTTGACACAGCCATACTTCGCGTCCTTACAATCACTACAGGACGGCAGCAAAAGTATATTCAAACAAACCACTTCCAGACTTTTATTGTCGAAATTCATGAACACATGGAATGGTTCCAATCCGCCATTAACTTTAAAGACAGGATCGTCCCCCGTACGTCCTCAGCTTGCGTGACGGTCGAATGACTCAACCATCGTAGGGCACCATAACGGAGGAATACCTTGCCAAGAAAAGACCGCAAACTGTTGTTGATTGCCATGAGTGGCGTACGGGTCAAAGACCGGGAGTTGCTCGAACTCGGCATGACCCTGCCTGGATTCGTCGAGCGCAGCCAGGTGATCGCCTCCTTGCCGAGCTTGTCGCTGCTCACCGTCGCGGCCCATACGCCGGCGAACTGGGCGATCACGTACCGCGAGGTGGACGAACTGAATCTCCCCAGGCTGAGCTCGATTGCCGATGAAGGATTCGACCTGATCGGGATCTCAGCTTTCACAGCCCGTATTTTGGATGCCTACGCCCTCTCGGACCAGCTCCGCGCCCTCGATCAGGTGGTCGTTCTGGGCGGCTTGCATGTGTCGGTGCTGCCGGAAGAAGCCGCACGTCACGCCGACGCCATCGTGGTCGGGGAGGCCGAAGCGGTCTGGAACCGTTTGATCGACGACTTCGAAAGCCAAACGCTGAAAAAACGCTACCGCGCCAGCGAGGCCCGCCCCAAATACCATCTCGGTCGATCACGGATTCCACGCTACGACCTTCTGGATGTGAAAAAATACAACCGTCTCACCCTGCAAACGACGCGGGGCTGTCCCGTGGATTGCTCCTTCTGTGCCGCTTCGCGCCTGATCAGCAACTACAAGGTGAAACCCATAGACCTGGTGCGGCGGGAGTTGGAAGCGATCATCGATATCTGGCCGAAACCCTTTATCGAACTCGCCGACGACAATACCTTTTTCAATAAAAAATGGGGCCGGCATCTGGCACAGTTGTTCTCGGAGTACCGCATCAAGTGGTTCACGGAAACCGATATTTCGATCGCAGACGATGAACCGTTGCTCGAGCACCTCGCCAGATCGGGTTGCGCCCAGCTATTGATCGGGCTCGAGTCCGCAACCCCCGAATCGCTGAAGGAAATCGATGCCCGAAGTTGGAAACACCGGCAGTACGAATCCTATCTAAAAAGCATCGAGAAGATTCAATCTTATGGAATCTCGGTCAATGGATGTTTCATCTTGGGTTGGGATTCGGATGACACGAGCATTTTTGAATCGACTGCACAATTTGTTTCGGACAGTGCACTTGCCGAAGTGCAAATCACCTTGCTCACTCCCTTTCCTGGCACCGATCTCTATCGCAGTTTGCATGACAGTGGTCGGTTGATCTCCGAACGATTCTGGGACAAATGCACCTTGTTCGATACGACCTTTCACCCCAAACGCATGTCGGCCGACGAGCTTACGGCCGGTTTTAGATGGCTCATGACCCAAATTTACACGCGGCAAGAACACCAAAAACGAAAGCAAAAATTCAGATCCTGCATGCGTGCCGCTCGCATCACGCGGCAGTCTGAAGCACGGCAATCTGCGAGGTTGGCATGAATGATTTAAAGTCGCTTTTTTCGTCAAATCTAAAGCTGCTGTTTTTCAAAACCAGCAAGAGAGATTTCGATGCGTTTTCGCTGGATCACCTGAAATTGGGATTGTTCCTGACCTGGATCGTCGGCATGGGTCGCTGGTGGGATGACCCCAACGCCAACATCCTGCAACACTTGGGAATGGGTTCGGTCATCTACATCTTCGTTCTGGCCGGGATCATTTGGTCTGTCGTATGGCCCCTGAAGCCGCGCAACTGGTCCTATCGCCACGTGTTGACCTTTGTTTCGTTGACGTCCCTGCCCGCGTTGCTCTATGCCATTCCCGTGGAACGATTCGTTCCCATCTCCACGGCCATTTCGTTGAATATTGGATTCCTTGCGGTGGTGGCGGCATGGCGCGTGGCGCTGTTCTTTTTCTATCTGAGCCGCCACGCCGATCTTCACTGGTTCAAGACCATGGTGGTGGGGCTACTGCCACTGAGCGCGATTGTCTCGTCACTGTTCTTTTTGAACTTACACAACGTGGTCTTCGATATCATGGGCGGCCTGCGGGACGAGGGTCCCTCGCCCCACGAGGGCGAATATTCCGTTTTGATGCTTCTGACCATGCTTTCCGTGATGTTGATCATTCCGCTACTTTTGACCTATGCCGGTCTCATCTATCACGAGCACAAGGTCAAACCCAACCGGACGAACGCTCTCTCTAGGGAGCAGGTTGAACCGGACGCGTCGTTGGACCTCGACACGCCAAACGAAGTATTCCCAAATCATCGGGAAAAGGCCTCATAGGACGACACTGGGATAGGACGACACTGGGGTCCAGGCAACACTGGGAAGGCTACACTGGGACGACACTGGGACACCCATCAAATCATCGGGAAAAGTCCTCGCGACACTGGGACACCCATCAAATGAGACACAACACTGGGACACCCATCAAACCATCGCGCGACACTGGGACACCCATCAAATCATCGGGAAAAGTCCTCAAAGCAACGCACCCAAAACTCCATTTGGGACACCCATCAATGACCACACTGGAAACTGGGATGGAAACTGGGACACTCAACATTTCCCGGTTGATCATTGTGGGTGTCCCCAATTTTCCCCTTTTGATCGCTCAGTCATCTTCTGAATTCAACTTGGACAGCGCGTCCGAGGCGGCGGCGTGATCGGGCTTCAACTCCAGGGCCTTACGAAAGGCCTCTTCCGCACCGGCCTTGTCGCCCTGCTCGGTCAAAGCGCGTCCAAGGGAGAAGTACCCATCGGGTAGTTGTGGTGCCAGCTCGGTCAGGATTCGAAGCACCGCCACTCCCCGCTCCGGCATGCCGCGTTCGTGCATCTTGCCGGCAAAGTGTATCAGTCGCTTCGGTGTCCAGGATGCGTTGGCTTTCATGGCAGCCCGGTAGGAGGCTCGCGCTTTTTCGAGTTCGGGGCCGACGTACATGTGGTAACAGCCGATGACGAAGTGACTGTAGTCGTGATTCGGGTGGAACTCGAGATTGATCTCGTGGGCCCGCTTGGCGTCGGCATAGGCCTCCTTGGCCGTGAGTCGATCTGCAGCCGCGCCGAGGGCCGCCCAAGGTCCAAAATTATAGCCCCCCTTGCCATAGTACTTTTGGCGCACCTCGCGGTACTCGGCCTCCAAACCTTCGATTCCCCGCTCCTCATACACGGCCATCAATCGATCCTCGAGTTTTCGTGGGTCGTTCGTGCCGTCGTGGCAGGTGTAACAACCGATTTGTTTCTGGTGCGGTTCGAAGAATTGAGCGTTGATTTCCTCGAGCATTTTGAACATGCTCCGCGCGATTTTTTTGGTCTTTTTCTCGTCGGAGGCGAAATCGAGATCGTTCAGCTTCTCGGAAGTACCCGCATGGCAATGAGCGCAGCGAACCCCGAGATCCATGGACCAACTGCGCATATACCCCATGAGATCTTGTTTGGAGATGTCCTCCGGCAACACTTTCAAATTGGTGAACTCGTCGGGTATCTGGGCCGAGACAAGGGGACCGCTAAGCACGAAGACGCAAAGAAAGGCACAGCGCATGGTGGGCTCCTTTTGAAATCGGTTGTGGGTTTTTCCCTGGAGTTTAGTAGGTGGCGAGGCTCGTTTGGACCGGGCGTGGAAAAGGTTTTGTCAGGAAACGGTCAAGATTTGGAAGGGTTTCGTCCACCTCGGTTCCCTCTGTCATTGGCGCCCTGCAGACACACCATGACCCAATCACTCCCCAGAGCTGACGCGCCCACGATCCGACCTCTCACCTAACCAGCTATATATATTTATGTTACACATCCCGCTGATTGGCTCATCGGAGCCTTCTACTTCCGAAGAATCCTTCTCAAACGTGAATGAGGCTGCCGATTCGGAACCAGGTGGCGATCAATTCCCGCGGTTTGACCGTTCGCTGTCGCGCCGATTAAAGTGGGTAGAAGTACCACCGAATCTTCCTAGGAAGCCCATGAAACGATTCCGCTTCGCCATGCCTTCCCGCTTCGCGGTCGTCATCTTCCAATTGACGGTCACCATGGTCTTGATCGCCATTCTCGCCTTGCAGGCCCAGTATGCGGTCCAGTCGCACCAGCTCACGGCGGAAAAGGTGTTGGCCGACTATGCAAAACTCGCTTGCCGCGAATTTATCAGCGCGGGCTCTTCGAGACTGGGTTATTACGCCCTCAATCCGGTGATGCGACAGTTCAAGGATATGCCCTGGCCAGAGTTGCCCAACCCCTTTTCGGCCTCGACAGTGAACCTGAGGGTCGTGGGGATCGAAGCCCTGCCGGCCACGATGCAATTTTCCTTCTGCCGTTTCGACCTCGATACAAAGACCGTCTATCATCAAGAGCGACATGCGCGGTCAGTTTTCGAAGGCTACCTGAACGAACTCGAACGCGTTCAATACGATCCAAATTGGCCTTTTGCACTCTGTTTCACGAAAGACGCACAGACGGTGCTCGCCTATCGACGCGCCGGCATGGGCAACCGCTACGAAGGATTGCTCTTCGACCGTGCCCTGCTGACGTTGTTCTTCGAAAGCATACTGTCCCACCGCAAATTGATCCCATTCGCGGAGGGTGATGCGGCCACGGCCAACAGGAATTTCGATCTTCGCGTTTCGGTCGCCGACGATTTGCTGTTTCACGCCGGGCCGAATACCCGAGGAATCGGGTCGGCGATGCATTTCGATTATGGGTTTCGGGAGATGCGGGTGAGCGTGGCTCTGGCGGAGGCCCAAGCCGGAAACCTGATCATCGGCGGCCTGCCCCGATCGCGCCTACCACTGTTGCTGTTGCTCATGACCCTGGCCCTCGGCCTGGTGGCGATCAGTCTGTGGCAGCTCAAACGCGAGCACGAACTGATCGTGCGCCAAACGGACTCGATCGCATCGATTTCCCACGAGCTGCGCACTCCCCTGGCCCAAATCCAGATGTTCGCGGAAACCTTGCTCCTGAACAGGGTGCGATCACCCGAGGAAGCCCAGCGCGCGCTCGAGATCGTCTGCCAGGAGAGCCGCCGTATGGGGGATCTCGTGGACAACGTGATCCGGTTCTCCAGTTCGTTGCACGGCATGAACAAGCCCCAACTGACAGAGTTGTCGCCGGCGTCGTTGCTTCGAGAGCAGGTCGAACATTTCGAACCGCTGATCGCCCATACGGGGACGATCTTCGAGGTGGAAGTCCCCGAGACCCTCGCCATCCGAGCGGACCCGCGTTTCATCCGCCGCATCCTACGCAATCTCATTGACAACGCCATCAAGTACGGTCCGGTGGGTGCGCCGATCAGCCTGGGCGCTCGCCGGGAGAAGGGTCAGAAACGAAGGGTTCTGCTATGGGTCGAGGATCGGGGCGAAGGTGTACCAGAACGGGACCGCCAGCGGATTTGGCACCGTTTCGAGCGATTGAACCGGCACCGAAACACGGCGGTGGCCGGCACTGGCATCGGCCTGTGGCTGGTGCGCGAGCTGGCGAGGGTCCAGGGCGCACAGGCCTGGGTCGAAGAGAGTCGTCGGGGCGGGGCACGCTTCGTGGTGGCCTTCGAGGCCGCGAGCGACCGTCACGAGGGTATGGCATGAGCATCAAGATCCTGGTGGTCGAGGACAACGAAAACATCGCTTACGGGCTAAAGAACAACCTGGAGATCGAAGGGTACACGGTCACGATCGCCGGCGACGGGAACTCGGCACTGGAGCAGGAAGCCCGTTGGCGACCGGATCTCGTCGTGCTGGATCTCATGTTGCCGGGTCTGGATGGCTTCACGGTGCTGCGCAAATTACGCGAAGCCGAGCGACCCACGCCGGTCCTCATCCTCAGCGCACGGGACGAGGAGATCGACAAGGTACGGGGCTTCCGATTCGGAGCCGACCAATATTTGACCAAACCGTTCAGCGTTTTGGAGTTGCTGGCCCGGATCGAGACCTTGCTACGGCGCACCGAGGCACTGCGTCGCCTCGACGACAAGGAGCATCGGCCCTGCCTGAGCTTCGGCCAGGTGGAAATCTACCCCGAGGCTCGCGAAGTCAAGCGGAACGGCGAAACGGTTGCGCTGGCGCCCAAAGAGTTCGACCTGCTGATGGCGTTATGGGCCAGCAGGGGTGCCGTGGCATCACGCCTCGATTTGATTCGCAAGGTTTGGGGCTACCCGGGCGATGTGCTGACGCGCACGGTGGACACCCATATCGGCGAGCTGAGACGCAAGTTGGAAGAGGATCCAGTCCATCCGCGCCACATCCTAACCGTCCGCAAGGTAGGTTACCGCCTCAAGGTAGATTAGATTGGATCGATTGGGATGGATTGATTGGGACACCCACGATTAGGGGAGATCAGGAGGCCAGATTGGTTAGATTGGGATTGGGACACCCACGATTAGGAGATTAGATTGGGGAGATTAGATTGGGACACCCACGATTATGGGGAGATCAGGAGGCCAGATTGGAATTGGGATTGGGACACCCACGATTATGATGTCAGATTGGTAGCAGGCCAGATTGGGACACCCCATATTCTTGATTCGATCAGATCGGCAGGTCAAATTTTGTTTTGTTTTGGAACACCATTTTCAAGCCAGCAACACAAACACCCAGATCACTCTCTTTGCCAGCTAAAAACAAATGCAACCATCGTAAAAAATCAGTCAAACCCAAAGAAAAACACCCCCTCTGACAAGGGCTGTCCCAAGGGCGATATATGGTGACAAGGAGGGATCTTTTTTCTTTGGAGGGAACCATGACCACAGCCCGTTCAAGCATTGTGAAAGACGGAATCGAGGGCGTCTACCACTGCATTTCGCGTTGCGTCCGACGTGCTTTTCTGTGTGGAAGAGATAGCATCACCAACCGCAACTTCGAACATCGAAAACAATGGATTCATCAACGATTGGTGGTACTCGCCGACATCTTTCTGATCGATGTCTGCGGTTATGCCATCATGGACAACCATCTCCACGTCATTTTGCGCAACCGGCCCGACCTCGCCGCAGACTGTTCCGATCAAGATATCGCAAGCCGCTGGTGGCGCCTCTTCCCCAAGCGTCGCAACAGGTGGCACCAACCCGAACAGCCGACCGAAGAAGAGCTGGCAGCCCTTCTCGCCGGCCAGGATCGAGCTGCGGAATTGCGACAACGCCTCGCGTCGATTTCTTGGTTCATGCGCTGCCTGAAGGAGCCCATCGCCAGGCGAGCAAACGCCGAAGACCAATGCACGGGACGATTTTGGGAAGGCCGCTTCAAAAGTGTCGCGCTCTTGGACCAGGCCGCGATCTTGACTTGCTCGGCCTACGTGGATCTCAACCCGATCCGAGCCGGCATCGCCCCCACTCCCGAGGCCTCGGCCTACACATCCGTCCAAGAGCGGATTCAGGCCCGCCAGGCAAGGAGAAAACGGAATGCGATCGAGAGCGCCCTAATTTCCAAGCAGGTTGCCAACGGTGATTCGAACGAAGCCAAAAAGCTCCCACGCGATCACTGGCTATGTCCGTTGCGAGACGAGGGAAACCGCCGCGGCTATTTGAACATCGAGCTGGATGACTACCTCGAATTACTGGACTGGACGGGCCGCCAAATCGTGGAAGACAAGAAGGGCGCGGTCCCGGCGCATCTGGCTCCAATTCTGACGCGGCTGGAGGTCGATCACGAGCAATGGCTCAGGAGCAGCAGGAAATTCGGATCGATGTTTTACCGTGTGGCCGGTACCCTGTCGCGGATGACCCAGGCCGCGCTGGGCGCAGGCCAGCAATGGCTGAAGGGAATGCATGCGGGCCACATCGCATTCCTAAATGGATAAAAATCCGGCCATTCCCTTCGCACGCAACTAGGACAGAAGAGGACATCCGTCAAAGGCTGCAGGGAATGCATGCGGGACAGAAGAGGACATCCACCAATTCCGGTGTGGTTCGCGCTTGGCGAGGAGAAACCAGGAGCGAACACACAGCAAATCAGGGTATTGAGTTTCTCAATTTAGTTGATGGGTCAGCCACGACATTACTCGAAACGGCTTTCTATGGGTGTCCTTACACGCACACGCACGCACCTACATGCATGAGGATTTCCAAGTATGGCTGCGCTGATGAGGGCTCCAGTTCGATTCTCAAGCTATGGGTGGGGTTTTTTGTGGGTGTCCCAGTTTGGCTCGCTAGCGAGAATGTGTTGTTCGAGGGCGCTAATCGCAGCGTTGTCGGGCAGGTTTTTGCGCTTCACCAACACCACCGGAATGGTCGATTCGAGCTCAGGAATCGGTAAAATTCGCAACGAGCCCAGCCGCACCTCTTCTTCGATACTGGTGATTGGCACCAGCGATATTCCGAAGCCCGCCTCGACCATTCGTTTCTGGGCCGTCAAACTGTCGATGACGATCCAATCACCCCCCATCAAACCATTGCGGCGCAACAGGAGTTTGATCGATTCAGCAAACGGCTCGCCGGAGCTTCCAAGCGGGAATGTGATCCAGGGAATGCCCACCAGATCCTTCGCCGTGAGGTTTTCGTCCTTTGGCAGGTTGGCGTGAGGCGCACAAATGACAACCAAGGCCTCTTCTCGGCATGGTATCCAAACCAGGTCGGGATTTGGATCGGGAAAGTAGCGCAGGCCCAGATGCGCCTCGCTGGCAAGAACCAGTTGACTGACTTCGGCACTGCGAGCCGTACGCAGCACCAACCGGTTATCCGGGTGTTCTCGGCGAAACGTGATAAAGGACTGGGCGAGGTCCGTACTGGCCAGGGTACCCACCATGGCCAAGCGGAGGGACACTTGCGCGGGATGCACATGAGTCCGCACCGCTTCGACCGCGTCCCGCGTCGCTGCTGTGATCGCGAGCGCGTGGGGTAATAAACAGGCTCCAGCCGAGGTCAAATGTACCCCGTCTCGCTCACGATCGAACAGGGCGACGCCAAGCGTTTCCTCCAGCATCGCAATCCGCCTGCTGACTGCGGATTGCGATAGGTGCAGCATCGTGGCCGCATTGGAAAACCCACCTGTTCGATGTACGGCGAGAAAAGCTTCTACTTGATGGAGTTCCATTCGTTTCCCCAATCCCAGCTATCGATTCTTTGCATTTTCCATATCATCGCCACCCCCATATGATGAACACAAGGCGAGACAAAAAGCGACCGGGTCGCAGGGCTTCTCGTACATTCCGCCAAATTGGAGATGAGACCCTTGGACCTTCTCACCTACCTTTGCCATCACTTTTTTACCCGTGACCAATTGATCGCTCGTTCCGATCTCTCCGAGACCGAATTCGAACATTTTCGACAGATGAAGGTCATGCCGGCCTGCTCATACTCCTTGGAAGGACCCCTCCTGTGCCGGTCCTTTTTTGGGGAACATTCGTTCCGTGCGCGCAGTGAGTTCTACGCCAAGGGGTACGTCTCGTGGTTGACTCGCCTGCCCTCCTTCGAGAGCCCACCAGAGGTCAAGGCCTGGTTCAAAACACGCTATCGAGCACGCTTGAGGCAACTGGAACTGGAGGGCTTTTCCGTGAACCATCCAAAACTGACCACGGAACTGGAGACCCATCTGGAACGCGAGTGGTCTCACTTCCTGGACGGGACCTACGGTCTTTGCACGAGATCGGGTCTGCCGGAGGATATTGCGAGCAAAGAAGCCGCGATTCTAATCATCGAGGAATGGATCAAACAGGAGCCGAACCGGGACGCCGAAAAAGAAACGTTGCGACGAGCGGTAGATCTGCTGGACGAAGCCAGCGCCCCATTTGCCCACCACGAACGTGCTCGCAGCTCACGACATCGACTCGTGAATGAAGTTCGCCGCATTTATTCCCTGGAGTCGCCCCCATCCAGGCTGGACTTCTCTCCCTAACAGGAAATTCGGGCAATTCGGGACACCCACGGTTGGTTCGGGACACCCGCAAAAAACCAAGGCGATTTATGGGAGAAATTCAGGACACCCACAAAAAACCAAGGCGATTTATGGGTGTCCCAATGGTAGGTAGGTAGGCAATTAGGCTAGGCCATCCAGGCACACGGTGGCGCCCGCATCCTCGGACGAGGATGGTGGGTGTCCCGATTAGGGGTTTCCCAAGGATGGTGGGTGTCCCGATTAGGAGGGGTAGGTAGGGGTTCGCCTCCGGGGGGGTACGGGGCACCCACAAAAAACCAAGGCGATTTATGGGTGTCCCAATTAGGCTAGGCCATCCAGGCACACGGTGGCGCCCGCATCCTCGGAGGAGGATGCTGGGTGTCCCGATTATGTCAGGCACACGGTGGCGCCCGCATCCTCGGAGGAGGATGCTGGGTGTCCCGATTAGGCACGGGAGGAGGATGGTGGGTGTCCCGATTAGGGGTTCGGAGGAGGATGCTGGGTGTCCCGATTAGGCACGGGAGGAGGATGGTGGGTGTCCCGATTAGGGGTTGGGGTTAGGATGGTGGGTGTCCCGATTAGGGGTTCGATTAGGCAAAGGCCAGGATGGTGAGTGTCCCGATTAGGGGTTCTTAGGCCAGGATGGTGGGTGTCCGAATCAAGTCGGAATCCCCGATCAAGGATGGTGGGTGTCCCGATTAGGGGTTCTGGGGTTCTTAGGCCAGGATGGTGGGTGTCCCGATTAGGTAGGGGTTTGCCAAGGATGGTGGGTGTCCCGATTAGAACCAAGGCGATTTATGGGTGTCCCAATTAGGCTAGGCCATCCAGGTACACGGTGGCGCCCGCATCCTCGGAGGAGGATGCTGGGTGTCCCGATTATGTCCCGATTATGGGTGTCCCGATTAAGGGTTTCCCGATTAAGGGTTTCGTCCCGATTAGGCATCCCGATTAGGGGTTTTCGTTGCAGGTGTCGAAGCTGCCCGTCACCGTTGCTGTGCCCGCGTTTCTGGCCTCGATGAAGGCATCCACCGTCGCTGCGTTGGCGGGCCCACCGATGTCCTCGATGTTGAAGGTACCGGTCGCCCCGCCAATGAGAATGAGGCCATCCGTGGTGTTGGCGTTGGCGCCCACGTTGGCTGAATTGAGGTCCAGGCAAACGGTGGCGCCCGCATCCTCCGTGTCAATGTCGAGCGATGCGGCACCGGAACCCGAACGGCTCAACGTGTTGCCCAAAATGGTCAGGTTCAGCGTCGTCGAATCCTCGATGTCGATGTCGACGGTTTCATCCGACGTGGAGTTCATGACATTGGTGACGCGGTTGCCTTGCATCAACAAGTTGGCGATTTTGGCATTCTCCTGAATGCGAACCTCGATACCTTCCCGACCGGAAGTCACAGCTGGGGACACCTGACCGATGTCGTTGCCTTGAATCAGGATATCGGCCTCCTGACCCGAGGCCGCCGGCACCGCTTCACCTCTGACGAGAACGGAGATCGCCTCCCGGTCGGTATCGTCGATGGTGTTGCCGGTGATCGTGATGTCGAAATCAACGACCGGATTGCCGGCGATATCGTCGGTCACCGCCCGAATGCCACCTCGCCCATCCGTGTCAACGAAAGAACAGTTGTTCACCGTCGCATCGTAATCGGTGGTCCCGCCGGCGAACAGGGTCACCATGCCGCCATTGTTGACCCCATTTGGAAAAAGATTGTCGAACGTGCAGCCGTCCACATTGTTGCTCATGACCCCGCTGCCGGATCCGGCCAGGTCGACGCCGCCGAGTCCCCCCGGATCGATGGAATCGCGGAACGTGGAATTGGTAATCGAGGTGTTCAAGGTTCCGCCGCCATTCTGTAGCACCTGGACGCCCATCCCCGACAACGACGAGAAATCGCTGCGATTGCTGGGATTGCCGACGGCAAACAGCGATTCGACCACCACCGAACCGTTCACGGTCCCGTGGGTTTCGACCAGGATGGCGTCGTCGCCCAACAGGCTCGCATCGTTGAAGAAAGTCGTGTCGGTGACGCGAATCTCGGTGAAATCGGTCCCCTGGTTTCGAATGAACACGCCGCGACTGTTGGTCCCGGCCGCCGCTCCGTCCTGGAACCTCGAGATGGTGCCGTTCCCAATCGAAATGGTGCCGCCCACATCGATGCCGTACACACCTGCGTTGTCGGCCGAGGCGGCGGCCTGATTGGACGTACCCACATTGTCGATGGTCACCCGATTCAAACTCAAACCACTGGAACGAATGAGAGAGATGCCGTCACCCTCGACATTTTGAATGGTTCCGCCATCACCTTGCAGGCCAGTCCCCGTAATGGTGAAACCACCACTGTGATCGGCCAGGAAAATCCCGTTCCCGTCGAAGGTCTCGTTGTCGGGCACGCCGTTGGCGTCGCCGTCGGCGCGATTGACCGTGACGTTGGTACCACTGGCGTCGAGGCTATCCAATTGAATCGATCCGGTCGAAGCGCCCCCACCCGAAATGGTGACGTGGACGGCATTGCCACCGGCATTGTTGGGATTGGCAATATCCACATCCCCAAAGGTCAAGCTGGTGCCCTCGTGATCCCGCACGAAGATGCCCGTGCCGTTGCGATTGGTGACGGCCGTATTGGCGAAGCTCAGCGTGCCGGCATCCACATCGTCGATGTTGAGGCCGAAGTTGGTCGGGTTGTCCACGGTCGTCGCCCCACTGGTGAAACCGGTCGATCCAACCGGCACATTGCCGAGACTGACGCCATGGCCCGCGGAGTTGGTGCTGTCCACCGAATCGAAACGCACGTCGATGATGGTGTTGTCGATATCCACGGCCGGTCCGCCGATGGCATCCACATCCGTCACCGCACTGTTGTCGCTGTCGATGACCACGGTCCCCGCAGAAGAAAGCAGCAGGCCCGTGCCGGCGCTGACATCGATGTCGAGCGCGTCGAAGGTGAAGGTCCCAGTGGACGCGGTGATGTCGATGCCCGTCGTCGTGGCCGCCAAAGTACTGCCGTCGACCGTGAACGAACCGGAGCAATTGTTGATATCGATGCCGCGCGTCGCGCCGCCCCCGGTGGCGTTCAAGGTACTCAGGTTGACACCGAGCGTCATTCCGTCCAGGTTGACGGCGTCCGATGTCGCCTGAATCGAGGCGGCGTTGGCATCCCCGCTATCGATGTCGAGCGTGCCGCCACCCGCCGCGACCAATCCGGCACCGGTCACGTTGACATCCAGGTCGGAGAACGTGACGGTCCCGGTATTGGTGTTCAGGTTGATCCCCGTGGTGACCGTCCCCGAAATCGACGCCTGGGCGAAACTGAACGAGGCCGAAGAGGTGGCGATGTCGATCCCGTTGGCCGCACTCCCCGCCAGGGTCACGATGCCGCCGCTGAAGCCGTTACCGCCCAGGGTGTCGATGTCGATACCGTCGCCCGTGGTGGCCACGGCCCCGGTGATCGAGGTAAAGGTCAGATTGTTCGCGCCCACCGTGGCGCCGTCCAGGTCGAGAAGGTGGGTCGCCGCGCCGGAAGCATCGAGCGTATTGTCGGCGCCGGCCGGATCCACCAGGTTGAGCGTACCGCCAAGCGCCTGGAAGCCGGTGCCGGTGGTCGTATCGATATCGAGTCCGCCGTTGAAATGGACCGTGGCGGTCGTCCCGCTGGCCGCCGTGAAGGCCGTGCCGGTCCCGGTATTCAAGGTCACGGTATCGTTAAAGGTGAAAGTCCCGGTAGAGGCGGCACCGATGTCGATGCCCTCGTCGTCATTGCCGGACACCGAAACCGCGCCGTCAAAGGTGTAGCTTCCATCCGCCGCGACAAACTGCAAACCGGTCCCCCCGGTAGCCTGGAGCACGGCTCCCGACTCGAACGTGACCGTGCTCGCATCCGCGTTTTCGGACAGCACCAGTGGAACCCCCGCAGTGCCCTGGGTGAGGGTACCGGTATAGGTCAAGGTCACCGCCGACCCGATGAGGCCGATCACCTCACCGTCGACATTTTCGATGGTGCCGCCATTGACGTCCACAGTGCCACCCACGTTGTTGGCGATACCCATCCCCACCAAACTACCCGCACCGGCGTCGATGTCCAATTGAGTGAAACTCATGGCATGCCCGGTCGTGATCACGGCATCGTCGAGAATCACGCCCCCCACGCCGACCGTATCGATGTCGACCGTGGCGAAGCTCACCGTCCCGAAGTTGTCGAATCCGAAAATGCCGACCCCCGTAGAGTCGTCGATATCCAACGTGCCCATGAACGCGACGGTCCCGGTAGGCGAAGTCGCACTGGGACCGTTGAGTTCGACCCCCACATCGCCCGCGCCGCTCAGGGTGACCGTGTCGGCAAAGGTAAGGGTCGTACCGAAGCATTCCTGGATATCCAAACCGTCGTCGCCTGGCATCGTCACCGAGATCGTGCCGTTGAAGTTCACGGTCCCGGTCAGCTCGTTGAGGTCGATACCGTCGTCGCCCACCATGTTGACGGTGACGGCCCCGCCGAAAGTCAGGTCGGACGAGGTGTTGGCGAGGTCGATACCGTTGCGGACCATATCGGAAATCATCACCGCGCCCGTCACGCCAAAGGCACCGCCGGACACCCCGTCGAGCACGATGCCGTTGTCACAGGTGGCCGAAGTCACGGAATCAAACGTGACCCCCGAAGCGCCGATGACCGTGTTGAAGAAATTGAGCGTCTCGCCGCCGGTGGTGTTCAGCGTGTTGGTCCCGGTGATTTCGAGCGAATCGGTGTCGGCCACGGTCAATCCGAAGCCGGAGCCCGAGCTGACGTTCAGGTTGGTGAACAGATGCGTGCCCGTGTTGCCACCCAGGAAGACGCAATCGCCCATGTCGGTCACCGTCAAATTGGTCACGGTCAGATCGGCCATGCCGAATTCGTAATCGAGCCCGAAGGACGAACCGCCCCCCGGACCGGTGATGGTGACGTCGGTGATGGTCAAGGTCCCCTCTTGACCCAGGATCACCAAACCGTCGCTGGTGTTGTTTTGGGGATTGATGTCCACGTCGGTGATGGTCGTGGTCCCGCCGGCCTTGGCACGCGGTTCGACCGCCAAATCGAGCTCGTCACCAAAGGCCGCGTACCAACCCGATCGCGCGACCCGGGTCACCGACGGCTCCTGAACCGTTCTCGAGAGGTGCCACGGCTGGCCAGGCTCGCGATCACGACCCATTCGAGCCGCGCCTAACCCAGTCGACCTTGCATCCGGCGCCTCCTCGCCACGCTTCATGGGAACGATGCCGATGGCCGCAATCCCGGCCGACGCCTGGGGCTGAAGTTCCAACCCTTCGATGGTGTTGTCGTCGGCGAGCACGACCACGTCGCCCATCGTGTTGGTGAGAACCGGTTTGGTCATGGAGGCCGCCACCAGTTCGATCGGCGCCGTCGGCCCCATGCCGTCGACGTCCACGCTCAAACCCACCGGCTCGCCAAACAGTTCCTGGCCATTCTGGAGCAGGATCCCGTCTTCCTGACCGGTGGTGGTCCCGTCACCGACGAAGATGAAAATCGTCTCGTTTTCGCCGGCGGCAGCGGTCGCTTCGGCCAGCGTATCGAACGGGTCCGCCTGAGAGCCGTCGTCCGTGCCGGAGGCATTGGTGTTGTCGACGAACCAAACCACCTTTTCGTAGATGAAGGTGATGACAGCGGTGTCGGTACCCATCACGTCGTCTTCGATTTCATAGGTGTAGGTATCGGTTCCGGCGATCGCCGGCGGAACCGCGGCGCCGGGCCCGGGCGTGGTGTAGCTGAAACTGCCGTCGGCCGCGATGGTGATCGAGCCGCCCATGTCGGTGGCGAAGGTACCCGTCGTGGCCGCGATGGTGCCGTCATCGGTGTCGTTGGCGAGCAGGCCGATGCCCGCCGGCACGGACACCGTGGTGTGACCGAACACCGTGTAGCTGTCGGCCATCGCCATCGGATCGGGGCTCACCGTGATCGACACCGTGGCCTCGTTGGAGGTGCCGCCGCGCGTATCCATCACCGTGTAGGTGAAGCTCGTGGAGCCCGTGAAGATGCCGGGATCGTAAGTCACCGTGCCGTCCGCGTTCACCATGGTCGTGCCCTCGCCGCCCGGCACATCCGTCACGATCGAGACCGTGGTCACGTCGATCATGTCGTCGGAGTCGGTATCGCCCGTGAGTACGGCGATCATCTCCGCGTCGGCTTCGGAAACCGCCACCATGTCGTCGTCGGCCATGGGCGGGTCGTTGATGACCACGAACACCGTCGCGCTGTTGGAAGTGGCGCCCATGTCGTCGTCGATGGTATAGCTGAAGGTGTCCGCACCGATTTCGGCGGCATTGGCGGTGTAGGTCACGATGCCGCCACCGATCGCCATGACGGTCCCGCGCGTGCCATTGGTGGGCACGACGGAGGAGAGATCGATGGTGCCGTCGCCCTGGGCGTCGGTGTCGTTGGCCGCCACGTCGATGTTCAGGAAGGCGTCGCGCTGCACGACGAACGGGCTGCCAACCGAACCATCGTCGACGGCCGTGGGCGCATCGTTGATGGTCAGGCTGACGGTGGCGGCCGGCGAATCCACCGTGCCGTCGCTGGCCGTGAAGGTGAACGAATCGGTCGTGGTGAGGGTGTTGTCGTGGGTATAGGTCACCTGGGCCGACGTGGCGGTGATCTGTGAGATCGTGCCGAGCGAACCGTTGTTGGGCGAGCTGTCGACCGCAAAGGTCAAGCTTTCCACGTCCACGTCGCTGCCGGTCAAGGTGATGACCACCATGCCACCCCTCGTGGTGGTTTCGGTAGTCGCGTCGGCCACCGGCGCATCGTTGGCGCCATTGACCGTGACGTTGACCGTCCCCGTATCCGTGTCGCCGTCCGTATCCTCGGCCAGGTAGTCGAAACTGTCCGGAGCGCTCTCGCCGTCGTCCAGGGCCTGGAAGGCGGCCACACCGGTGGGATCGAAATCGAAGGTACCGTTCCCATTGTTCGAAATGGCGGCGCCCGCGGCCGAAGCCGCGTCGACCGACTGAACGGCCAGACCGCCATCGGGCGCATCGTCGTTGGCCAGCACGTCCCCGGTGGTGGCCACCGCATCTTCACCGGCGGTCAGCAGGTCGTCCTGGGCCGTAACCGGATCGTCGGTGTCGGCCACCGTCACGGTCACCGTGTTCGTATCCGTCAGGCCGCCGTCCGTCACGGTGTAATCGAAGGTTTCGGTCCCAACGAAGTTCGTCGCCGGCGTGTAGTCGATGCGGGTCCCGCCGCCGGCAACCACCGCCACCCCTCCGTTGTCGGTCGGGCCGACACTGTCGACCGTCAGGGTCTCGCCCGTATCCGGAGCGATCTCGTCGTTGGCCAAGACGTCCAGATTGTTTGCCGTCGAGTCCTCGTCCACCGTAAAACTGTCCGCGTTGGCCACGGGAGGATCGTTCAGGTTGTCCACCTGCACCGTGACGGTGCCCGTCGCCATGCCGCCGTTTCCGTCCGAGATGGTGTAGGTAAAGGTTTCCACAGCCATGAAGTCCATGGCCGGCGAGTAGGTCAGGGTGGTGCCGCCTCCCGTGATCGTCACCGAGCCGCCGTTATCCGGCGTGCCGGTCGCCGTGATGATCAGGGTCTCGGCCGGATCCGGTCCGGAGCCATCGTTGGCGAGCGGACTCAGCACGACATCTACCGCGTCCTCGGTCACGTTGAACATGTCGTCGACCGCAACCGGGTCGTCGTTCACGTTGTTGACCGTGACCGTCAGGGTGGCCGTGTCGGTGCCGCCGTTGCCGTCGCTGATGGTGTAGGTGAAGACATCGGTCCCGAAGAAATCCGGATCGGGGGTGTAGGTCAGCGTGGTGCCGCCACCCGTGATATCGATCGTGCCGGCCCGTTTCGGAGCCATCACCACATCGGTGATCGTCAGGGTTTCGCCGCTGTCCGGGGTGATGACATCGTTGGCCAACACGGAAAAGACGTTGTCGACCGAATCCTCGTCGACGGTTTCCGCATCGTCGTTCGCGGTGGGATCGTCGTTCACGTTGCTCACGTCGATCGTCACCGTGGCGGTGGCGGTACCGCCATTGCCATCGCCGATGGTGTAGGTAAAGGTCTCGGTGGCGGCAAAATCCGCAACCGGCGTGTAGGTAAGGCTGGTGGCACCGGGCGCGATCACCACGCTGCCGCCCTGGTCGGGTGTGCCGACCGCGGTGATGGTCAGGGTTTCACCGCTATCGGGGGCATCGGAATCGTTGGCCAGCACGGCCAGGCTGTTGTCCGTCGAATCTTCCTGCACGGTGAGTGCATCGTCCACGGCGGTGGGATCGTCGTTGGTACCGGCGACGGTGACGGTCGAGGTGGCCGTGTTGGAGGGCGAAGTGCCATCGTTCAGCACCACGGTCACCAAGCGGGCCGTCTCGTCAGGATCCTGATTGGCGTTGTCGTAGGTCAGGGTACGCAGCACGATCTGGTAGTCGGCCGCCGTGTCGGCGCCGGTCAGGGCCAGCACGCCCGTACCCGGATCGTAGTTGGCGGCGATCGCCGTGGCCCCGGTGGTGACCGCCAGCACCTCGTCGGTGCCGTCGAGCACGTTGGTCAACGAGACGGTCGCGCTCTGGATGTCGACCACCACCGTTTGGTCGATCGTCAGGGTGCCGACAATCGCCACCGACCCACCGTCCTCGGTGAAGGAAGCGGCGAAGTCCGTGCCTGGCGTGGCATCGTCCAAATCGAGATCGGGTCCTTCCACCACATCGGTCACGTTAACCGTGAATGTTTGGGTGACGATGGCGCGACGGGCCTGATCGTCGGATTGCACCAAGATCGATAGGCTGTTTTGGGTTTCGAAATCGAAGCTGGCCGCGGTCAAGAGCCGATCGCCGCTGATGCTGAACGAGGCGTTGTCGTCGTCGCCCGGGCCACTGACCAACGAATAGGCGAAGGTCTGGCCCGGATCCTGGTCGGTCGTCGTCAGGGTGCCCACCAAGGTGCCGAGCGGTTCGTTTTCGGCCACCGATGCCGCACTGAGTTGGATGGCCGTGGGTGGATCGTTCTGGTCGAGCACCCTAATCGTGAAAGCCCGTTCGAAACTCAAGCCACCGCTGTCGGTGGTGCGCACCCGCACGCTTCGGGTGGCGCCCGCCTCGAAATCGAGCATCGCCGCCGTTTCGAGGCGATCGGTCGTGATCTGAAAAGAGCCGTTGTCGTCGTCCCCGGCTCCCGCGACCAGGCTGTACGTGAAGGAATCGCCCGAGTCGGGATCGGTGGTCGACAAGGTTCCGACCAAGGTGGCGACCGGCTGGTTTTCCAGAACGCTGTCGTTGTCCAGCGCCAGCGCGGTAGGCGGGTCGTTTTGTGCCCCGATGGTGACGGTGACCGTCGCGGTGGCCATGGCGCCCGCCGGATCCTCGATGGTATAGGTGAAGGTGTCCTGCCCCTTGTTGTTCTCGTCGGGGGTGTAGGTCACCGTTTGGCCGCCGCCGTCTCCCAGTTGGGCCGCTCCGTCGATGGTGACCGAACCTCCATCGGGCTGGGTCACGGCCACGATGTCGAAGGCGTCGCCGTCGGGATCGCTGTCATTGGCCAGCACATCGACGGTGACGGGCGTATCTTCGGGGGTCTGGGCGACGTCGTCCACCGCCAACGGTGCATCGTTTTCCAAATCGACCACGTCCACCCGAACGAACAAGCTGTTATTCCAGGGACATACAAACACGGCTAGGATGTCGGTCGCATCCGTGACGCCCACCTCGCCCGAGGGATCGGTGATGAGGGGATCGATGCCGGTCCAATCATCCACTTGCCCGTCCAATTGAATCACGCTGTCGACGAAAGCGGCGAGCAGGAGGGCCGCCACCAAAAGCATCGCCAGGGGCCCGGCCTTGTCGATATGATTCCGGCGGCGGATGGCCACGATACCGGCGATGGTGAGCGCCGCGATCAGGGCGAACATGCCCCAAAAGCCCAAGGTGGGAATCGGCGCCGCGAAGGTGAACAGCGCCGCGTTGGTGTCGTCTTGCCCGTTGGCATCGGTGGCGCCGGCACTGACGAGGATCGCCTGGGTCGGACCCAGCGCGTCCAGGGGCAGAACCGCCTCGATCACGTCGCCACCCTGTAGGCCGTTGTCGAGGCCCACATCCCAGCCGCCGCCCAGGTCGATGCCATTGCCGAAGCCCCCGCCGGAGCACGATTGAAGCACGGTGGCCAAGACCATCGGTGGATTCGCGTTGCTGTCCACCGTCATTTCGAGAACCACGTCGACGCCGGCCTGAAGCACGCCGGTACCGGGGTCGAAATCGCAACCCGTCGCGGTGTCGTTGTCGCGGTCGATACCGATCCGAACGACCGACAGCCCGGCCCGATCGGGAACCTGGCCGAACAAGGGGCTCATACTCAGCGACAAAAAGAGCATCAAACACGAACGACGGACAACGCACCACATGACGACCAACCCCACCAATAGCCCAAAAGGGAAAATGTCTCCAGATAAATCCATGCACCGGAAAACTGGAGAGAATGACGTATCCTAGCACAGCGATAATTTGATAAGAGCCTGATCGAACCGCTTAGATCAAATGGGGTTCAGTTCATTTTTTCAAACCAAACCCTGTTTTCTCCCCTACCCCAAATTACCAATAAACAGAATTACGCGACAGCTTTGGAACCGCGTGTCGACCAAAGAAATGGGCCGTTTCTGGTAAGGCACCCGTTCGGGTTCGAAACGCGCCGGCAGATCGGCCGGCGGCCTCAAGCGTCGGCACCCTGGGAGGGGATTCGCTTGCTCAGGAACATTTTGGCCTTGGCCAGGTGGCGTTCGATCGTTCGCGTCGACAATTTCAGGGCGGCCGCGCATTCGGGCACCGTGAACCCGGCAAAATACCGACACTCGACGACGGAAACCATCACCGGATCCACCTTGATCAACGCATCCAGCGCCTCGTGCAGGAGCAACAGGCGCGGCTCCGGGGAGGAGATGCCGTCGCGTTCCTCGTCGAGCGGCACGCGACCCACGTCGCCGCCGCGTTTCCGGCAGGCCTTGGTGCGGGCGTAACTTACCAGAATCTGGCGCATGATTCGGGCCGACAACGCCATGAAGTGGCCCTCGTCCTTGATCGATTGGTGACGAGCGGCGGCCAATTTCAGCCAGGTTTCGTGAACGACCACCGTGGTCGAAAAGGTCTGACCGGCATGCGATTGACGCAACAGGCGACGCGCCACGGTCTTCAATTCGTCGTAGTAGCGGAGCCAGAAATCACGATGCTCCGTCAATGCATCTCGATCCGAAGAAGCCTGAATGACCTGTTCCACCGCTTCGGGTAGCTCGCTCATGCGCATCGCCTCCGGTCGGCCCGCCGAAAAGGAAAATGACCGAACACAGTTCCGGGCCGGTAATCTTGAATTTTGCTGCAAACGGGGACCGGTCTTCAAGGAAAAGCCCCGTAGGGTGGGCGCCATTCGTGGTCGCCGTCAAAGTTCTCCACCGAGACAGGACGGGATCAAGCGGAGTTACGCTTCACTCGGCAAATTGGTTCCAAGGGATGCGCCCGCTTTCGATTCAACCCGACCACGCAAGCGGCACATTGGGGCAACGCTCGGCTTCGTTCGGCTTTAGAGGAACGATCGGGCCCGAGAACCATCCAAAAATGGGCATCGTTAAAAAAAATGGTACTCGAACCACGGTCAGGTCCCGCCTTGTAAGATAGGTACAGGTGGAAACCCGCGAAGCCAAGCTCAAGGGACCGACCTTTGATACCAAGTATCGTGGTAAGAAGCGAGGGAACCATGCAAAACCCATATGAAGTCACGGGTGAATCCGTGACCCAAGACTATTCGGTAAGCGTTGCCGACGACTACATTACGGCCTCGATGGGCAGGCGATTCGGCAACTTGATTCTCGATGGGATCTTTCTCCAATTCGTCCAATTCGTCACGTTCTTCATATGGGGCGCGATCCTCTCGCTGCTTAATGAACACGGCGCTCAGGATCTGTCGATCCAAGCCGGATTGGGTTTCTTCAGTTTGTTTCTTATGATCGCCCCCTACTTTCTCTATTACATCGGTTTCGAATATGGGCTCGGCCGCACGCCCGCCAAATTCATCACGGGCACTCGGGTCGTAGATGAACTCGGCAACCCGCCTTCACTGGGGAAAGTGGTGGGCCGCACCTTTTGCAGATGGATTCCCTTCGAGGGGCTCTCGATTCTGTTCTCGGATACAATCCGCTGTTGGCACGACTCGCTTCCCAAGACCAAAGTGGTCAAGGTCCGTTAGGCAGGGCCGATCCAGAATCACCGATGGGGCGACATGGTTCCCCGGAATCGGCGGGTCGGCAGGGCAAACCCACATTGGCTACCCAGTTTCAGGCGTCAGCCAATCACCCACGAACCGGTGGGGCCGCGCTCCCCACAAAGGAGCCCCAACTCAACGGATCCAGGCTTTCCTCTTCATCGCGAGAACACGAACGAGGTCACCGAATGTTTGGGAAAGCGGTACTCGAATACCTTCCCCGCTTCGACCTTACCCAGGCGAACCCTTACGTTTCGATCGCGGTGTGACCCCTTGGGATCGCGAATGGGATCTTCGTAGGTGATTCCGGGCACGATGACGCGCCCTGTTCCCGTGTAGGCCGCCAAGCCCGACCCGGTCAAGGTTCGCGTCACGGCTTCGCCCTTGGGCTCGAAACCCCGCAACCGGACGCTTGTTTGGATCGCCGCGGAGAAGGATTTGTTGATCGCGATGAGGTACAAACGCTTGCCGTCGCCCGAAAGGCTCGCCGTGACCTCCAGCAACGGTGCACCTTCGACCGGGGTGATCCAACCGGCACCGCCCGCGGAAAAGGTAGCCACCTCGGTGCGAGACGCCACCAGGCGTTCACCAAAATGGCGCGTGAAGAACTGGAACGCGAAATAGGACGGTGCGGGTTGGAACCGATAGCGTGCGGTCTTGTCGACCCGCGTCCCCTCGGGAATGCCGAGAAGGTAGAGAAAATCCGGATCGGTGAGCTTGAAGTGCATGGCCAGCCCCACCTGGGGTGACTCGACGAAGGTCCGCAGCATGCTGGCCGTGAAGAGCGCGGATCCCAGCGTCTTCGAATGATCGGTCCACTTGAAACGCGGAAATGCGTGGAACAGCGGCGCCCATTCGGTCACGGCGATGGGGATTCGGTCGGCTCGCTTCGGCGCCCAGCGTTCGATTTGGGCGGTGACGGTGGCGAGGTTCTCCTCGATGAGTTTGGTGGAAGCAAGCAAGGTCCGATAGCCGCGCTCGAACGGGACGTGATCGGCCACGGCGACCGGTGCGTAGCCGTTGTGCTGTGAAAAGAAATCGATCCGGTCGCCGATCGAACGCAGGATGGTCTCGTTCCAGCGCGGGAAACTGTTGAATCGACCCGCCCCGAGGTTGTGCAGTCCGATCGCGCCGATGCGAATATCGGGATCCACCGCACGCATGGCCTTTTCGAATCGCAACCACCGCCGCGCATACGCCTCGGGCGTCAGGTGTACCCTGTCCTGGCCGGGACCGGGTTTGTGGTAGAGCTCGTTGCCGATCTCCCAGTAGGTCACCCGGTATTCCGGATGTTCCGCCGCCTTGAGGACGTTGATGTAGCGAACCCATTCCGCCGCCATCTCCGGTGTTCCCGTGCCGCAGTTCACCACGATCAGGAGACGGGCCCCGATCCGCCGCGCGAATTCGAGCGCCTCGTCCGTTCCGTAGGTCGGGATCTCCGGCTTGCCGGTGCCTGGCACGATGGAGGTGGGCGGCCTGCGCTTCTGGGGCCCGATGCCCTTGCGCCAGTCGTAGTAGTCGGCCAGGGTCCCGCCGGGAAAACGCACCAGCGAAGGCGCCAACGCCTTGGTGTGGCGCAACACGTCGGCGTTGTACTCCAGGGTCGCGGGAATCCAGAGCAGGGTCCCGTTCCAGCGCCACGGCGTGTTGACCCCGAAAAGCTCCTTGGGAATCTCACGAACGATGCGGCGTGCATCGATCTCCACGGTGGCCGTCTCCGTCTCACGGCCAAGCACCGGAAAGACCACCCAAAAGAGCAAGGCGCCCGAGATCCAGAAGTTCGATCGAGGTTGGTATCGCATGCCTTCATTATCCCGCCGATCGGGCCCGTCGAGCCAAACATTTGCCCACGATTCACGCGAATGATCCCCAAGGTCGAGATTTCGGGACGCGGTGGTCGACACGGAGCGGCCAAACCTCGAAGCGACCGTGGCTGCACCTGGTCTCGGAAAGCACAGCCGCTCGACCACGGAAAGACCGGCCGATATCCGAACTCCGTGTGCTCGGCGAGATCTCCCCAAACGAAATAATTAAAGTAATCATTACTTTAATATAAAAGTGCCAATCCACTATAAACACGCACGTTGATGCACCCTACACGCCGAAGCATGACCTGTGCGATCGGCTACCAAGAAATTTTTGGCTTGCTCGACGTGCGCCGAACAGAAAGTTATCTCTTCCAACCAATCGTCACCGCTGGCTTGAAAGAACGACTGCCTTTCGCGCTTGTATCGAACTCCGATGTGGCCGTTTCCGGTTGGACCTTATTTCCGGGGCGGCTCGTCGAAAAGTGGCACGTAGTTCATGAAATCGCCTTTGAGGCCAAGGTACCGTGAAGGCGTCCAACCCGCGAATGCCTTGAACTCCTTGATCAGGTGACTTTGGTCGAAGAATCCGAACCGGTGTGCGAGCGAGGCCCACGATGCGGGCGGCCCGCACTCGAGGGTTTGCACGATTTTCTGGAAGCGCACGATCCGCGAGTATCGCTTGGGTGGCAAACCCAGGTATTTATCGAACAGGAAGATCAGGTGTTTGCCGCTGTAGCCCAGCTTTTGGGCCAGCTCCTTCATGGACATCGGCACGCCTGGCGCCCGGATGGTGCCCACCGCATAGTCGATAAAGGGGTTGAGTTCCATTCGTGAGGAGATCCAGTTGGCCAGGAACGCTTCCAGGCGATGGAACCGGCGGTCCACGGTCGGTTCGCTCAGCAGCATCTCGCGGAGTTCCCGGAAGGCGCGGCCCCAGATCAAATCCATTTCGACGACCTTATTGCCCAACTCGGCCATGGGAAACCCAAAAAAGGCCCAGGCGCCGCCCGGCTTGAAACTCACGACGATCATCGGCTCGCCGGTCCCCGCTTCGATGGTGATCGGTTCCTGGTGCATTCCACTGATCCACCCGCCGCAGAAAGACTGGGCCGTTTTCAGGGAATCGTTGTGGTACGTGCGTTTCGCCCCGTCACCTAAATCGATGATCAGGTTCACGCCACCGTCCGGTAGCAGCCGTTCCTTTTGGTGCGGTGGCCGATACCCGCTGTGGTAAACCACATTTTCGATGAAGTGGCACAGGGGCGCCGCGGGTGTCCGAACCTCGATGAGCATGAAAAGTCCTCGGTGGGTTTGAGCTCAGTATACCAAGACCAGGTGCAACCACGGATTTCAAACCGTGCAACCGTGGGGTTCGCCTTCCTTGCCGGCTCCTCTGGATCGATTTCCGGCGGTTTTCATGCCTTCCGGGGTTCAGGGATTGGTGACGCTCGATACCGCGCCGGTCCCTTCACGGGAAGTCGTCTTCGAACACGGTGCGGCCGATCCCGTCTTGCAACCGGACCCAATCTACCGCCCCACATCCGAAAAACCGAAACTGCAAGCCCTTGATGAGGCCTGGGCGCTCCGCCGTCCGGTGTGAAAAAATGGGTCGATCATCCACGAGAATCGTCGTCTCTCCCCCGTCTGCGACGATGCCGAGCTTGCGCCAATCGGAGAGATCACAGCCGAAGGCCGAAAGATCGTGGTCCCTACCCGCCATCCGCACTTCCGGCATGCGCAGGGTGATTTCGCTGACACAGCCGGGATAGGCCAGCGGCACCAGGAAAAATCCGTTTTCGCAGATCACGAACACTTCGCTCTTTTGGCAGGTCAACCCGCCTTCTTCCAGCCGATTGCGTAGCCGTGCCTCGAACCGAAAATCGCTGCCGGTTGCCTGGCCGAAGTCGCGCACATTGTAATAGCTCACCCAGTACCGGTTGGTCGATAGATCGAGGCGCGCGTCGGCCAGCACTTCCGGCGAGACATGCAGCATGCCGTCGTGAACCGCTCGTTCGGCGGGCAGGTAGAAGGGCGTCGGATCTCGGAGCTCGTAGCGCGCCAACGGGAGCCAGCCGTCGGTGGTGACGTGGACGCGTCGATCGGCCACGATTTGTTCGTTCACCAGCAAGCGTGCGCGATGGAAGCCCGGATAGTAATACACGGCGGAATGGTGGCGGTGCGACGGCGAGAGCCGTACCCGTTCGGCCGGGTTCCAGGACTGTTGTATAAATACTTCGCGATCCCCGAGCGCGCTGATGTCGAAATCGAAAATGACGGTATTTGGCAGTCCCTGACTGACGGTTTTACGATGGGAAAACGGGACATCCGGCAACGCGACTTCGCTGGTCGACGTGACGGTGCTCTGGTTGAACGCGAGATAGACCAGCACGAACAGCATGGTGGTGGCCAGCGCCAGAATCACCCGCCGCATGCCTACGGCCGGAGGTGGCTGACGGACGAGGGGATCCGGTGTCGTTTGCGGAGAGGGGTCCGCCTCGCACGCCACACCGGGGAGATCGTGATCGTGATCGTGATCGGCACCGACCGGACCTCGTGGAGGGTCGCGAAGCATATCGGTTTGTGCCGTGGCGGCGGACGCGGCGACGACGGAAATTTCCGGTGCCGGTACGACCCGTTCGTCGAACGCCTCCCGCGGTTCCTCTTCCCGTGTGTTGGCTTCACGCTGCAACTCGTGCCAGCTCTCGTAGCCTGCGAATCGGGCCAAGGCCTCCAGCGTGCTGGGATGCGGGGTCGCTGCGTAATTCGGTTTCCAGATGCGTCGCAGGGTCGAAAGGCTGAGGGAAATGCCGGTCTGTTCCTGAATGAGTTTGCTCAAGCATTCGTAATCGCGTTGTTTCCAACTGCGAACCTCGCCCCAACCGAGCTTTTCCTCGATGGCGGTTTTACAGGAATCCAGCAACTGGCTTAGGGGTATCGGCATGAACGCACCGCTTGAACGGGATTTGACACGTAAGTGATTGGCATTTGAACGACTTTGTTTCCAAAGGCTTACGTATGCTTTTACGAAACGGAACACAACGTTTCTCGATACTTCGAATCTTAACACTGAAGTACCGAATTTCCTGAGCGATGATGCGCATCCCCTTCTCGACGGACATCGCGTTCGTGGATTCCCACCGAGCTGTCTGGCCCCGTTGGGAGTACCGAAAAGCATGTTCCGCCGATGCGGGGTGCCGAACCGGCTTGGGTTCGGAATGGGAGGACTTTTTAATGAATGGGTCGAAATTTGGGTTCGTGATGATGCTTTTGGTTGGCATCGTGCCGGCGCTGGCGGGCGGGATCCCGTTGGATGCCGAACATTGGAATTTGGAAAATGCGGAGTTGGGCGAATTTCTCGGCCGGAAGGCCGTGACCGGCAGGGCGATTCTCGAGAAAGGCGAACTGCGCGACGGTGTCATTCAGGTGGATCTGGCAGCCACCGGTGAGCGCGCCTATCCTGGCATCATCTTTCATCGGGAAGGGGACCGCGACTACGAGACCCTATACGTGCGTCCGCACAAGTCCAACCTGCCCGACGCGGTACAGTACGCGCCGGCGTTCAACGGCATGGTCGGCTGGCAGTTGTTCTGCGGGCCCGGCTACACGGCCAAGGCGGTAATCCCGGCCAATAAATGGAACCGCATGGAAATCGAGATCCGCGGGCCGAAGGCGATCTTTTCGATCAACGGGGAACGGGTTCTCGAAATGCCGTTGAAGCGGGGTAGCCAGGGGGGCGGCATGGGCTTGAACGCCTTCCCCAAGAACCAGGCCTGGTTTTCCAACTTTCGGTTCACCCCCGCCAAACCTGGCAAAACCGAGCCGGTGGCGACCCCGGAAATCGCATCCGGCACGATTCTCAACTGGCAACTGTCCCCGATTCTCGCCACCGAATCACTCGATACCGAGACCTACCCCGCCAACCTGAAGACCTCCGAGTGGCAGAAAGTCACCGGAGAAGCGCCTGGCTTTTTGAACATTTCCAGATATTTGGCCAAAACCCAGCGTTGGAACACCGTGATGGCGCGCGCGGTGGTCACCGCCGACCGTGCCAAACGCGTCCGTTTGAATCTCGGCTACAGCGATCGACTCGATCTGTTCGTCAACGGGCAAAAGGTGTTTCACGGCGACAGCGAGTTCCAGGCCCGCGACGAGACCTTTTTGGGCATCGTGGGCCTGAACGACGCCGTGTACCTCGATTTGAAGCCTGGCGACAACGAGATCCTGGCCATGATCTCCGAGCGCTTCGGCGGCTGGGCCATCTGGGCCAAGGTCGACGAGTTACCCAGCGAAGCGATTCGCTGAACGTGTCCTTGATCGCCGCCGGTGAGGGGTGATCGCGCCCGCAAGGCGCGGTCGACCGCCGCCGATCCAATCGCAGCTCTCCGCGAAACGATCGGCGGTTCATGCACCGTCCGGCGATCGGCTCCACCTCCAAGAGACCCATCGCGCCCCCGCACTGCCAAAGGCATGCGTTGCGATGGGTCTCCTTTTTTTGGTGGGCGTCCCCATCCGCCCCTCCGGTTTGGTGGGTGTCTTCATCCGCCTTCCCCATCCGCCCACGCCGGCTTGGTGGGTGTCCTCATCCTGGATCGCGACGCTGCTCCAACGGTTTCGTGGGTGTCCTCATCTGGATCCTCCTCATCCTGGGCCGCGACGCAGCTCCCACGTTTTCGTGGGTGTCCTCATCCAGAATCGGGACGCCCCTCCGCTATTTCCTGGGAGTCCTCATCTGGGCGGTGAGCACTGGGCTTCCCCATCTGGATCCTGGGCTTTCGTGGGTGTCCCCATCTGGGCTTCTTGATCCTGGATCGCGACACAGCTCCCACGGTTTCGTGGGTGTTGTCATCTGGGCGGTGAGCACTGGGCTTCCCCATCTGGATCCTGGGCTTTCGTGGGTGTCCCCATCTGGGCTGGGTTTCCACATCTCCGCTTTGGTGGGTGTCCTCATCCTGGATCGCGACGCTGCTCCCACGGTTTTCGTGGGTGTCCACATCTGGGCTCCCGGTTAACCATCTGGGCTTCTTGATCCTGGATCGCGACGCTGCTCCAACGGTTTCGTGGGTGTCCTCATCCTGGGGATCGGGAAGCAGCTCCCGCTATTTCGTGGGTGTCCTCATCTGGGCGCTAGGGACCCACCTCCCGCTATTTTGAGGGTGTCCTCATCTGGTCCGCTCTTGATCCTGGATCGCGACGCTGCTCCAACGGTTTCGTGGGTGTCCTCATCTGGGCGGTGAGCACTCATCGTGGGTGTCCTCATCTGGGTGTCCTCACGCCAACGGTTTCGTGGGTGTTCTCATCCTGGGGATCGCGACGCACCTCCAACGGTTTCGTGGGTGTCTTCATCTGGGCGCTAGGGACCCACCTCCCGCTATTTCGTGGGTGTCCTCATCTGGTCCGCTCTTGATCCTGGATCGCGACGCACCTCCAACGGTTTCGTGGGTGTCCTCATCTGGGCGGTGAGCACTCATCGTGGGTGTCCTCATCTGGGCGCTAGGGACCCACCTCCCGCTATTTCGTGGGTGTCCTCATCTGGGCGGAGCACTCATCGTGGGTGTCCTAATCTGGGCGCCACGGTTTCGTGGGTGTCCTCATCTGGGCGCCGGTTTCGTGGGTGTCCTCATCTGGGCGGTGAGCACTCATCGTGGGTGTCCTCATCTGGGCGCTTCATCTGGGCGCTAGGGACCCACCTCCCGCTATTTCGTGGGTGTCCTCATCTGGGCGTCCTCATCTGGGCGGTGAGCACTCATTTGGGTTGTGCGGGGCCTGTCGCATCCTGGACAGGCCGCGTCTCGCGCATCGTGACGGCTTTGCCGTGCGGCCTTTTCGCGCTCGTCATGGGAGCCGGCCTCGTGCGCCCCCGGAGACTTCGATCACCCTGTTTTTTTACACGTCGTTGATATTTTTTTGGTACAAGTTGTAAAATACCCGAGTTTGACCCACTCTATCCCCCCTCTTACATCTAAAATTCTAAAAAGCTACCCCTGGTAGCTGATTCAAGGAATAAGAATGCGTATTTTTCTTCCGTGTTTCTTACTTTGTTTACTGCCTGTTCTAGGTCAACCTACCCTGAATCGAGACCATTTCTGGCGTATTGGAGACAGGTTTTATTTAAAGAACATCGATGCCGACCCTCTTTCGCCCGGCCCTTCGGGCGCCAATCAATCTTGGACCGTGCCCGTCACACACCTCGAGTCCAATGATCGCGTCATCGATATCCTCGAAGTGGGCGACACGCCCAGAGGTGCCTCCTTTCCCGGCGCGAACGCCGCCTTCGTCACCACCGAGGCGGACGTAACGGGGTACACCTACTACGACATGACCGCTTCCGGCATCGATTACTGGGGAGTCTCCGCCCTTCAGGACGGCCAGGAACTGGTTTCGGTGAACGACAACGGGGCCCTGCTGCTCGATTTTCCCCTTTCCTACCAGAGCACCAGCCAGAGCACCTATACCTCCACCTTCGATTTCAGCGGCATCAGCACCCGCCGCGAGGGGACGATCGAAAGCGTTTCCGACGCCTATGGCACGCTGACGGTGGGCGAGGAAACGTTTTCGAACGTGTTGCGCGTCAAAACCACGCAGGCCCACACCGACACGGTCGAAGTCTCGGGGGTTTCGGTCACCGTCGAGACGGAAGTGGTGAGCTACAGCTACTTTTCGGAAGCGTACCGCTATCCGGTGTACGTGTATTCCGAGGTCACGGCCATTGCCTCGGGTGTGCGGACCGAGGCGAAAAACGCCTATGTGCTGGTCACGGGGGACGGTGGCTCCGCCGTCATGGCCAACCGATACGTGCCGCATGTCACGCGACCCGGTCAAGGCTTCGAAAGCTCGCTGATCTTGAACAACCAAGGGGATGCAACGGAAGAGGTGGAGATCGTGGGTTTCGACAATGGCCGGACCCTGGGCAGCCAGCCATTCACCCTGGCCGCCAAGGAGATCCGCACGGTTCCTTTGGGTGACGCCTTTCCCGAGGAGCCGCCGACCAACCTGGCGATCACCGGCTCCGAACAGGTCCGCGTGTCCATCGCCTACCGCGCATCCGTGGATCAGGCCGCCAGCGCCCACCTGGCCGAGCAGCCCAATCAGGGCCGCACGTTGTGGGTGTACCCCGGCAATTGGGATTTGGTCTTCGATGGGGCCGCCATCGTGAATGTGGGCAGCAATGATACCGACATCACCCTGACCGTTTACGATGCCACCGGGCAGCTCGTCCAGGAAACGGAGGTCGCCGGGAACCTGGCGCCCGGCGAAAAGTTTCTGGCGACCTTCGACTCTCTCTTCGACCGAGTCCCCCAAGGATTGGTGAAGTTCAGTGCCACCCAAAACATCAGCGCCATCTTTCTCAAGGGGTCCTATCCCGGACAAAGCCCCAACTTCCTGTTCGCGAACCAACCGTTCACCGATCGAGACATCACCCAAGCGGACTTTCGTTGGTTGCCCCACATCACCGCACCGGGAGGCGGGTTCGAAACCGAGGTGCTGCTGATCAACCGCGGTTCGGAGAGCCAAACCATTCAAATGGTCGGGTACCGAACCGATGGCAGTATCGTGGGGAACCGAAGCGAAACCCTGGCAGCCGGTGCCACCCTGCGCCTGGGCCAGGACGAGGTGTTCGATGGCGACGAGTTCAGTCACATGTCGACGGTCGGAGGTGCGTCGATCACGGTCTCGGTAGGGTATCGTGCGATCGCCGATCAGGCGGCCACCGCCTACGTCCACGAGTCGACCGCCGAAGAGAACTCGGTTCAGATCTATCTCGGAGAGGGAGATCTCGTGTTCGACGGCATGGCCCTGGTCAATGTGGGCGCGGCACCGGCAACCGTGACCGCCACGCTGTTGGCTGGAGATGGCCAGGAACTGGACACCCTGACGTTGGAAAGCGACTTGGCGCCGTTCGCCAAAAAACTCGCGGTATTCAACAGCACCTTTTCGAGTCAAGGCGGGGTGGCGGTCCGCGTTCAAAGCGACCAGCCCTTCCACGCCGTGTTCCTGCGCGGAACCTACGTCGGCGCCGAACCGGCCTATCTCTACACCAATCCGGCATTCTCGGATTAACCGGACGAAGTCGCATCCGAGCGAGGGCACCCCGACCCGGTTGCCCCGTTCGGATGTCTTCTCCGATCGCCCTTATCCAACCGGCCTCCCGAAATTCGCGGTATACGAAGGGTGGATGTCCCCACCGGGGATTTCCCACCTGGGATTTTTTTACCGCAGAGGGCACGGAGTTCATAGAGAAAGAGGCCTGATTTTTATCATTTCATTTCTATGGTCAATAAGGGTTGCCGTTTTTAATGAGATTCCAATCTTGGATTCATGGAATGGTGTGGGGTACAAGAGCCAGCCTGGCTGGTATCGTCTACAATTTAACTCCAGTAATAGTTTGTGATGTTTTTAAAAAATTTCTACTGGCGTCAATGGAAAAAAACTCTCTACATACCGACCGGATACTATTTATATTCATTTTCAAACACATATCCACAATTAAAATACCACCTCAAATATATATAAATTATAACCTCACAGAGCTACGTTTCTATCAACTCATTCTATGCGATGGAATGTGCAAACTTACCCCCTCAAAACTATAGAACATATCTCCGCATTCAATCCAACGATGCATGGAGATGTCGAAAAACCTAATGTCTCCGCGTTCTTTGTGTCCTCTTATGTAACAAACTCTGTAAAGCTCGAAGATAAAGATAAAAACCTAAAAAGGCGGATGTGCGGGGAGTTCGTCGAAAAATGTCGGCCCGGCGGGCCAACTTACTGCAACGACGCCCCTCTCACAAATGCGGGAACTCCCAAACGATTCGCTTCGATTAGTTACCCACCTGAAACCCGGGCCCCCGGCCTGGGCGGCGACTCTGTGGTAAAAATACGACCCCTCCCCCATGGCAGGAGACACCTGGCCTAGTACGCCTTGCAAAGATTCCCCAAACGCTTTTTCGTCACTCACTCAATGTTTTCCGAATGTGCGGCGACCATAATGCGGGTGTGCTCTCACGATAGGCGCCCCTTCCCAGGAACACCATGTCCCGGCTGCCCGATCGAGGCGTTCACGACAATCGGCCGACACGCGGTCACTCGGCCGATCCCCGACCAATTTTGCTTTGGATATTTCTTCTCGGTTTTTTGCGAACGCCTATAGGACCTCGATCCAAAACGCGAAACAACCTCAACCCTTCTCACTTTTTCCTTGAACGAAGGAGGAAAAGCATGGTCCGTCCGTTTTTCACCTTTCTGGCGACACTCTCGCTCGCGGCGACGAACGCCTTCGCCTACACCGAAATCCACTTTGTCGACAACGGTTCCGATACCTCCATCATCTCATCCAACAATGGCGGGGACACCCAACTCACCAACGCGATCACCTTCTTCATCGACACCATCGAGACCAGCACCGGCGCCACCATTCCCCACAACACGGGGTCCAGCAACCAGCAGATCCACATCGGGGTGACCACTTACGTCGATTCCCTGGTGGACGACGGCACCATCGACCTGGGTGACCTGAAGACCGACGGATTCCACATCGAGATGTTTACCGTCGTCACCAAAATGGCGACCGAGTACCGGCTGGTGGTGGTCGGTCCCACGACCGCCGGCACCAAGAACGGGGTGGTCCACCTGCTGGAGCACCCCGATTGGTTGGGCCTGCGCCTGTTGATGCCAGGGGATGACGGCACCGTCATTCCCAGCCTGACGGACATCACGTGGGACACCCTGGATGTCATTCACGAAATCCCCGATTTCGGCGTGCGGCGTCAATCCTATGGCACGGCCAGTACCGATATGAACGATTGGATGATTCGCATGCGCCTGGGTCCGTTCAACAAATCAAAACTGTTCGCCCACAACCTTTACACGCTATTTCCGAAGACGGTGTACAGCACTTCGGATCCGGAAATCTACCCTCGCGTCAACCCCGAAGGCACCACGCGCTACATCCCGGTCAGCGACACCGACGCCAAGTGGAATCCGGTATTCACCGAGCCGAAAACCCTGCTGTACGGGGTGCGGCAAGTGCGCTCCCACTTCGACACCAACCCCACACAGAACGAATTCTCCCTCGGCGCAAACGACTCGGCCCGTTACGACCAACCCGAATACCTGGCCCAGGACGAACCGCGACACACCTACCATGGACTGGCCAATTACGCCGACCTCTACTTCAACTGGGTCAACCAGGTGGCTGACCGCATCAATCGGCCGCGCGATACGCGCATCGACGCACACTACACCTTCGAAACCTTCGTAGACGCCGACGAGGACACCCTGCCCGACGCTTCCGGCTTGCTCCACAATCTCGACGAGCAGGGCACCCTCACCCTCGTCGACGAAGACGCGATGCCCGGCAAGGTGGGTCAATTCGACGGCAGCACCACGGCCCTGGTTCTGCCCGATTCCACCAACGCACCCATCTTCCACGAAACGACCGGCTTCTCCGTAAGCTGCTGGATCAAAACCGATTCGGTCAGTGCACTACAGTACCTGCTGGACAACAAGGAGGGAGCCACCACCAGCGCCACCGGTTACAACCTGCGCATCACCGCTTCCGGAAAACTCGCCGCGACGCTGGTAGCCGATCACAAGACGCTTTCGGAGGAGGTAACCACCGAGCTGGAAACCACCCAAGGCATGCAAACGGGCGAATGGTACCTGGCCACCCTCACCGTCGATCGAGGCACCAGCACCGCGAAACTGTACCTGAAAGGGGAAGGAGATACGATAGACTCCGTGGATACGGAGACCCTCGATACCAATTTCGATACCATGACCCCCACCGACCCGTTTACGATCGGCGCCCACTCGAATGTGAACGGTGATTACTTCGACGGCCTCATGGACGGTTTCATCTTCTGGGACGAACCCCTGACCAGCACCGAGGTCGAGGACCTCTACGATTCGCTCGTCCCCCTTCGGGACGCCTCGATGCCCGCCTATTGGCCCATGGACTTCGCCGGTTTTTCCGACCAGGGCCCTTACAGCGTGGACTGTTCCTCCAACGATCACCACCTGGCGGTCACGGAATACCCCAATATGTCGGGTACGATCGAATGGGTCCCCGACGGCATCGTCGGCGGCGCCATGAAGTTCGACGACGGCTGGCTGGTGCTGCCCAGCTCGACCACGATCGACATCCAGAAACTCAGCTTCTCGGTCAGCCTGTGGTTCAAACCCGACGGTACCGGACTCCAATTCCTCATCGACAACAAAAGCGGCAACTCGGGTGGCCAGGGATTCAACCTGAACATCAACGCCAACGGTTACTTGGCGACGCGCATCGTCGGTCAGCACAGTTCGGGGACACCCACCTACATTTTCGACCTGAACACCGACGACGGAAACGCCGGCACCGACACCGACGAGATCACCACCGGCGAATGGAACCACGCCGTCTTGGTCGTCGACCGGACGGGGTCCACGGATACCGCGAGCCTGTACCTGAACGGCAGCTTCATGAAATCCGGGAATCTCGACGCGAACCTCGACAAAATCGTCGCACTCCTGCCCATGCACCTGGGCGCCCTCTCCGCCGATCCCGACGACACCGATTTCGTCTTCAACGGGTTGATGGACGAGGTGCTCATCTTCAACCGGCCGCTCACCTCCAGCCAGGTGTCCGACCTCTATGGGAGCGGCGCCCCCGATCCGTTTTTCGAGCCGCGTCAATTCGGGACCTACGCCTACAACCAGACGGTGGAGCCACCCAGCGACTTCTACCTGCACCCCTACGTCATGACCTCGGTCACCCACGACCTGTCGATGCCGATCCCCTTCGTGGGACGCCAGAGCCTGTTGGACGCCTGGGCGGCGCGCGCGCCGGAACTGGGCTGGTACGACTACCGCTACGGCGCCCCCTATCTCATCCCCAGAATCGATCTGGCATACTATCAATCGCAGCTCAAGACATTGCGCGCTGCCGGTGTCGACTACCTGTTCACGGAGCTCTTTCCCAACTTCGGCGAAGGCCCCAACCCCTATCTGACCATGCGCCTGATGTGGGATGTTGATTTGGACCTGGCAATCGCCAAAACCGCCTGGTACGAAGACGCCGTCGGATCCGGAGATGCCGCCACGAACCTGGCCGATTACTTCGCGATCTGGGAAACCGTGTGGGCCGACTACGTGCCGCTCACCGTCTGGTTCCAACCACCGACGACCTTCCTGCGCTACTTCCTGCCCTACTACCTGGAAGCCACCGACCTGGCGTTGGACTTCGACGCGGCGCGCACCGCGATCAATGCGGTCGTCACCAACACCACCGAGCTCACGCCGGAACGCACCCGCGCGGAAATCCTCGAAACGGCATTCGACTACTACGAAGCCTCCGGCAAGCTCTACCACGCAGAACGAGACATCTACGGGCCCTCGTTGCCGACCGCCTCGGATGCGGACACCCTCCTCACCACCATGGCCAATTTCGAAGGCGATCGGGCGGTTTTCGTGGACGACAACGCCTCCGACATCCACCTGAAGCATCGGTTGGACTTTCGGACCTGGCCCCGAATCGACAACTACAGCGAAAACAACATTCTCGGGTTGCGTCCCTTTCTGGAGCCGCCCATCGAAGACGCGACCTTGGAAACCAATTTGGAAGGCGAGCGTGACGATACCAACAACCGCGATTCGGTGCGGTTCCAAGCCAAGGCGGTCCTGAACCAAACCGATGGCGTGTCCACCCCGATCAACAGCAACTCGGACTTCTCATCGGGGTTGACCAATTGGAATGTCACCGCGCAAAACTCACCGGAAGTCGATTCGGGGGTCATTCGCTGGGATCAGCCCGAAAACGAAGCCCTGACCCAGGGTTTCACCGCCACCGCAAACAACTGGTACGCCGTGACCGCCCGCATCAAGGCCGAAGACCTGCCCTTCGACACCGACGACTATTACGTCCAAGTGCGACTCTTCGGGTCTTCGGACGCATACATCAAACAGGTCAAACCCTCGTTCGACCGGTGGATCGACATCGGCGTGGTGGGCAAGATCACCACGACCTCGGCCACCATCTCGCTCCAGTTCTTCCATTTCTTTGACGAGGCCATGGTCTTTCCGGTGGTCGTCGATCACTTCGAGGTATGGGACCTGGGCTCCGCACCCTGAACGAGGGCGCACCGCCCGACGACATTAACCGTGAAACCCGGGGAATGGCCACCAAGTGGCTGTTCCCTTTTTTGATGGCGGCGCACCGGAACCACAGGCAACCTGGGTTGCCGCCTGCGCCGCTGGCGGAGGAACCCTATCGATCGAGCAGGGAATTCCGTTTTAGGTTTTTTTTACCACGGAGATCGCAGAGTTACTGGAGGAGGTATCGACTTTGTCGATACTTTTCTTTCAATCCAAACGGACCACTGAACAAATCTGCGCGTACAACCCATCTCGAATCATTGATTTCAGTTTTTTTTCACAGGGTGTCTGAAAATACTGAACCTTCTTGCACAAAGTAGAAACCATTGATTGGTTTCTTGGTCCAGGACAATTTTGTCCACGAATCACACGAATCACACGAATCACACGAATCACACGAATCACACGAATCAAAGGAATGCCATGTAATGATTCTCCAAACGCCACCAGCCCTTTTTTAAAAATCGGGAATACGGAATCCAAGAATGTTTTTTTAATTCGTGTCAATCGGTGTGATTCGTGGACAAACTTTTTTAACCAACAGTGAGCCACAAGAAAGTGGTTCCTTGGAAGAAAACAGAATATTTTTTTCAAAACGGTAAATACAGCTCTCTAGATACAATAAATCACTATGACTGAATCGCGATCAAAAACCATTGGTTTTCGATCGCGATTCTACATGGTAACGAGGGCTAATTATTCAATGGGGACGCCACCGCCGCCACCGCCGCCGGAGCACTTGGCGTTTCTCAAGGTCGTATAATAACTAGATCCATCATCGAGCTTCACTCGAACGTTCAGGGTATCCGCGATGGGATAAAAACTCACGCCAATGGTTTCCGAGTACGGGCCGGAATAAATCAGGTGTTCCGCATAATCAAGAGAGTTATCCGCAACGAACACTTTCATCGTTGAGGCTCCCGCCGCTACATTGGCACTGACCGCAATCAATTGTCTATTTTGGTTACAACCAAGGCGTTCAATACTGACGCTTTCGGGATAAGGTTGAATCGGTCTTCTCGTGGTTACGGTGGTGTATTCCACATCGTAATCCACGTATGGCAAAGTAATTCGGCACGCTCCAGGCGTTTGAACCGGGTGACCCGTGGGAAGCACATTTCCCCAAGGATCCCGATGGACGTATAAGCTTTGAACGGGGTGCCGACTGGTGTAAAAATACAATGTATCCCACTGGTCAAGACTGTAGTCATAATATTGACATGATGCTTCCCCGTAATAATAGGGGTAATAGGTAGGAATGGTCTCAGTCACTATCTCCCAATCTTCATACCAGCCTCCCGCGAATGCGGAAGTTGAAATAAAACAGAGGCAAATAAATCTAATGATATTCACTTAGGTCTCCTTGTTTTTTGACGCGATGTGCATTTATCTGCAAAACGATTTTCAATTACCAAAAGTGTGCGATTCGGGGGGATACGATCGGATGGCCGAACCCCGTGCATGATGTCGGAGAGGCCCGCCCAGGGCGAAACGTGTTGGGGCGAGCGTGGTCCGGCAATCCGTGATCCGGCATTCCGTGGTCCGGCAATCCGTGGTCCGGCACTCCGGAGGCGAACTTGGAACGTCCGGGGGGTCCGGCTATTCGGCCGCCACCGGATATTGCAGCCCGACAGGTTGTGCGGCGTTCGGCCTTCCGATGGTGCCGCCAAGAATCATTCAATTTAGGAGTTAAGGCTTCGAGATACTCGGGCGTTCAGGCGACCGGGCTCACGGGGTGTTTCTCACGTGATTCCTGTACCGGCCACTTGCTCATTGCCCTCTCAACCGGCCCAGTTAACCTGATAAGCAATAGAATTCGAGGTTCGGGGTCAAAAAAAATAATTTCCCGGGAAATCCAACCCGGGCGGCTCTCCGGGGCCGTCAGTAAATCACTGTACTTAATCAATTTATACTCGGTTTCTTATCTAATGAACCGCGAGCGGGTTTTTTGATCGTATGGAGAACGAAAGCCTCACCAGGATACCGGACCATATTAGGCGCGCCCCTCCCCACTTCGGGTAGGACCGACCCCGAGCGACATCGGGATCGGCCCTGCGTTACAGCGGAACCCCTACCTCAGGTCTTGCAGATCGACACGCCTCCATCCACCAGGAACGCCGTACCGGTCACGAAGCTCGAGGCATCGGAAACCAGGAACAGCGCCGCCCGGGCGATTTCCTCCGGTGCCGCGATACGCTTGACCGCGTGTAACCCCTCGACGAATGACTGGACTTCCGGTCCCGCATCGGGCGCGTTGGCCAGGTTCATCGGGGTGTCGGTCCCGCCGGGCAACAGCGCGTTGACCCGAATGCCCGAAGCCCCGTAGGCCGCAGCCAGGGTTTTCACCAGGCCGATCTGGCCCGCTTTGCTTGCGCCGTAGGCCGCCATCCCGGGAATCCCCGCCGTGTATCCCACGAAACTCGATGTGAAGACCAGCGAACCGGCACCGCGCGTCAACATCGCCGGAATCTGATACTTGGCTCCAAGAAAGGCACTGGTGAGATTGGTATCGACGATGTCTCGCCACGCCGCCATCGACAGGTTCGTCACGGGTTGCATGTCCCCGATGATCCCGGCATTGTTGAAGGCGATATCGAGCCCGCCGAACCGATCCACCGCCGTCACCACCAGGGATTCGGCCAAGGCTTCGTCCTTCACGTCGCCCGGAACGCCAAGCGCCTCGCCGCCGGCCGCTTCGATGTGCGCCACCAGCGCGGCGAGCGGTTCGCGACGTCGGCCGTTCAAAACAAGGCGTGCGCCGTGCTGGGCGAACAGAAGCGCCGTGGCATAACCAATGCCCGAGGTTGCGCCCGTCACGATTGCCACCTTATGCTTGAGTGTCTGCATGTCATGTCACCTCAAAAATATCCGTGTTTCGGCCGCAAGGGCGGCACTGGCCTCCAACGATGCCCTCGATCCGCTGCCAAATCACTCCGGTTCTTGCGCTTGAATTCACTTTCCCGAGCGGCATCGTGCCCGCAGAACGGGGCGGTTCCCACGAAAAAATTTAAAAGCAAGGAACGAAGTGTCGCCCTGCGACGCGACCGCTAAGATCCGAGTTGTGGCACGGCGGTTCAGCCTCCGTCCACGAAACCCACGACTGCGATCGCGCAGGTAAGGAGCGCAACCATGGTTCCCCAAATCGACGGACACACCCGCCCCACTTTTTCCTCGGACGAGGCGCGTTGGGAGGCGCTCGTGCAACGCGACGCCGCCGCGGACGGCGTGTTTCTCTATTCAGTGCGCACCACCGGTGTCTATTGCCGGCCCTCGTGCCCCGCACGTCTGGCCCAGCGGGAGAACGTCCAGTTCCACGAGAACTGCGCCGAGGCCGAGCGGGCTGGATTTCGTCCCTGTAAACGCTGCCGCCCCAACGAGGCATCACTCTTGGAACGCCAGACAGCCGCAATCGCGGCAGCCTGTCGCCTCATCGAGGAATCAGAAGAAACACCCGACCTGGCGACCTTGGCCGAGGCGGCCGGCATGAGCCGCTACTATTTCCATCGAGTCTTCAAGGCCCGGACCGGGGTCACCCCCAAAGCCTATGCCGCGGCCCACCGCGCCAGCCGGGTACGCGACGAATTGACCCAGAGCACCACGGTCACGGAAGCCATCTACGACGCCGGCTACCAATCGAGTGGACGGTTTTACGCCCAATCCTCGAAAGTGCTCGGCATGACGCCCAGCGAATTCCGCAAGGGCGGCTCTGGTGCGCAGATCCGGTTCGGCGTGGGCGAATGCTCGCTCGGCGCCATCCTGGTCGCCGCCAGCGACAAAGGGATTTGCGCCATCCTGTTGGGCGATGACCCCAACGCGCTGGTGCGCGATCTCCAGGATCGATTCCCCAAGGCGGTGCTGGTGGGCGGCGACAACGAGTTCGAACAGTGGATGGCAAAAGTGGTAGGCTTTGTGGAAACCCCACGCATCGGACTCGAGCTGCCGCTCGACGTACGCGGCACGGCCTTTCAGCAACGGGTCTGGCGCGCCTTGAGCCACATCCCGGTGGGCTCGACCCTCAGCTACGCCGAGGTGGCGGAAAAAATCGGAGCACCGAAGGCCGCGCGGGCCGTCGCACAGGCTTGTGCGGCCAACGCGATCGCGATCGCCATCCCCTGTCACCGCGTCGTCCGCACCGACGGCTCGCTTTCCGGTTACCGCTGGGGCATCGATCGCAAGAGTGCACTTCTGGAACGCGAGGCAAAAGCATGACGATCCCTGCAAGCACCCAAAACCCCGTCCATCCACCTGCGCACCTCGCCGAACGCATCGCATCATGGGATGCGTCGTCCCTGAACCGGGACCTCGACACCCAGGGTTATGCGCTCATCGAGAATCTGTTGAGCGAAGAGATGTGCGCGGACATGGTGGGCATCTACGAAGACGACGCACGGTTCCGCCGTCGGGTGATCATGAGTCGCCACGGCTACGGCCAGGGCGAGTACAAGTATTTCGCCTATCCCCTACCCGGGCTGGTGGCGTCCCTTCGGAATGCACTGTATCCCGTGTTGGCAGAGACCGCCAATCGCTGGAACGCCTCCTTGGGCATCGACACCCGCTACCCGGCGACCCACGCGGCATTCCTGAAGCGGTGCCACGAGGCGGGTCAATGCCGACCCACGGCCCTGGTGCTCCGCTACGGTCCTGGCGATTACAATTGTCTGCACCAGGACATCTACGGCGACTGCCTGTTCCCGCTCCAAGTGGCGGTGCTGCTCTCGCAGCCGGGCAGGGATTTCACCGGTGGTGAATTCCTGCTCGTCACCCAGCGGCCGCGACGGCAGTCCTGGGCGGAAGTGGTACCGCTCGAACGCGGCACCGCCGTCATCTTCCCCGTTCACCAGCGCCCGGTACCCGGCGCTCGCGGCGCGGTGAGGGCGAACATGCGCCACGGGGTGAGCCGCATCCGATCGGGAGACCGTCACACCCTCGGCATCATTTTCCACGATGCGACCTGACGCTGGGCGGGCGATCGTGCGACAATGGCTCGGTCGCGTAAAATCCTGATAGAACGCAAGATCGAGGAACGATTGTCGAGGAGTGTCCGTCCATGACCGGATTCCGCATGCCTACCCGGATCCTGATCGAACCCGGGTGCCGCCACCGCCTTTCGGAAATACTGGCAACCCACGGTTGGAGCCGCGTGTTGTTGATCGTCGATCCTGGACTCTCCGCCACCGTTTGGCCGCAAGACCTTCGCGATCACCTGACACAGGCCGGGGCGGCGGTCGAGGTCTTCGACGCACTGTTACCCAATCCACGCCTGTCCTCCGCCAAATCGGCGGCTGACCTGGCCCGCGACCATCGAGCCGACGTGCTGGTCGCGCTGGGCGGCGGCAGCGCGCTGGATACGGCCAAAGCCGCGGCCATGTTGGCCACCAATCACGGTGACCCGCTCGAATTCGTCGGTAAGAACCGATTCGCGACGGATCCGTTGCCGATGATCGCCTTGCCGACGACCTGCGGGACCGGCTCCGAGGTGACCTGGGTCTCGGTGCTGACCGACCCCGATGCGCATACGAAGGTCAGCATCAAGGGCGACGGCATGTTCCCCGATGTCGCCCTGGTGGACTCGGATTATCTGGAAACCCTGCCGCCCTCGCTGATCGCCGCAACGGCGATGGACGCCATGACCCATGCGGTCGAGGCCTACATCGGGACCGAGGCCAATCCGATTTCGGACGCCCTGGCCGAAAAGGCGATCGCGCTGCTATGGCACCATCTGGCGCCCTGCTACACCTCGAGCGGTCGAGACGGCGAGGCACGCAACCAGGTGGCCAGGGCTTCGACGCTGGCGGGCATGGCCTTCGGCAATGCCGACGTCGCGGGCGTGCACTGCCTGTCCGAATCGTTGGGTGCGATGTTCGATGTGCCCCACGGACTGGCGAACGCGATACTGCTGGTACCGGTGCTCCGCTATCAACGAGCCGTCATCGTGGCGCGCCTCGATCGGCTCATGCGCCGCGTGGCCCCTGGCTTCACCGGCGATGCGGAAACGGGGGCGACGGCGTTCTTGGAAGGCCTGGCGGCCTTGGGCTCCCGCGTGGACATTCCGCCCTTCGCGGCGCTGGACATTCCGGGCGAAGCCTTGGGCCAGGTGGCCGAGAAGGCGGAGGCCAACGGTTCCAACCCGTCGAATCCCATGCCGATGGCGGCGGAGGATTATCTGCACATTCTGCGCGCTTTGCTTGGGTGACGGTGTTAGTATTTTTTCTACCACAGAGCACACGGAGTTCGCGGAGGAGAAAAACAGTATCATTCCTTTTCACTCACTCCCCACATTCTAATTTTTCTGTATTTTTCACCACAGAGTCGCCGAGAAGACCGAGTCTCCCTAAACTAGGGAAGAAACACTTGATCGACTTTTTGGAGCAGAACAATTCTGTCCACGAATTACACCGCTTATACGAAACAAGGCATGCCCACGATATTGTCCTCACAGTACCCCCTGCTTATCAAAAAGTCGAGAATAAGGGACCCGAAGATGGCTTGTCAATTCGTGTCAATCGATGTGATTCGTGGACAGACTTTTTCAGTCAAAGATGAGTTATAGGAATTGACTTCCTGGAAGCACACAGAACCAAAAAAAATAATCAAAGAACATTTTCCCAACCCCACCTTTCCTTCACAACAAAGACACCCAAGTCGCACGAGAACATTTTCAACAAAGAATTTTATAACACTCACAGCAACTTGCGATACGCCTACGTTTAATGATACAAAAGCAAACTCAAGAAATGCCCTCCGTTAACTCAGTGGACTCTGTGGTAAAAAAGAAACCTCAATATACACGAACACAATCATCGAAACCCCACACTCCGAGGAGAGAAAAGAATGACATCAGCCGTTCTGGTGATCGACGTGCAACGCGGTATTTTTGATCGAGAGCCGAAACCCTTCGAAGCCGAACAGGTGATCGAGAACATCAACACCGTCACCGCCCGCGCGCGGGAAGCCCAGGTACCGATCCTTTTTCTGCAACAGGAACTGACATCGGGCTGGATGGCCTACGGTTCCGAAAGCTGGCAATTGCAGGCCCAACTCGAGGTAGATGAAGGAGATATCGTCATCCGAAAAACCCGAAGCGATGGCTTTCTCCACACAACGCTTCACGAGACATTGACCTCTCGGGGCGTAAGCCGACTGATCGTTTGCGGCTTCGCTTCCGAATTCTGCATCGATTCGACGATCCGTCGTGCATCGAGCCTGGACTATGCGATCCACATCGTTTCCGACGCCCACACGACCCACGACAAGGAACACCTCACGGCGGAACAAATCCGCAACCACCACAATGTCACGCTTTCCATGAGTCCCACGATCGAGGCTACCCCGGCTGCGGAGGTGACGTTCACCGATTGAACCTCATTGAACTTCGTTACTATTTTTTTACCACAGAGGACACAGAGAACGCGGAGAGGCAGCGGCTCCTCAGTCCGTCTCTTATATACCCCATTTTTGACCAGAATCTTTAAATACCACCACAAAGAACACGAAGCAGGTAATTATCGTTTGGATAGTCATTCTATTACCTAAACCTGACCCAACCGGATCATTTCATCATACACTAGGAAATGAACAATATGTGGCCCAGTCATTTAACCAAAGTACCAAACAGGAACCATGGACATCGCTCTCGCAAATTCTGTGTCCTTTCAAAAAACCACTTCGTTCTGGCTCACCTGTGGCAAAAAAGTCTGTCCACGAATCACACAGATTGACACGAATTGTTAAAGGCACCCTCGGATCCCCTATTCTATTTTTTGAAAGACCGGCGGTACTGTGAGGACGATACCGTGAACTGCTTTGATACGTGTCCAGTCGTATGATTCGTGGACAAAATATTCCTGGTCCAAGAAACCGCCCAAGTGTTTCTTTCCTACCTAGGGAGATTTGATCTCCTCCGCCACTCGATGGCAGAAACTTAATAGGTCCACGCGCTTGCGAACAACTGCCCGCCCGGGTTTCGTCACATTTAAGGTTCAGAATCCATTGACTTGTTTACCTCAAAAAGCAGGGTGTTTTCGAAGTGGTTCCTCGGATTCAGCAGTCAGGCATCAATTTTTAGTTAACTCATTACCAAATAAACACTTTGCCGAAATCACGGCACCTGAGAGTTAATACGATGCCCATCCGGGCGGACGAACTCACTCATCACGATCATTGTGTTTTTGATGGGCACGGCCCTCAATGACACGCTTCAGCCCATAATGAAACAACAGCACCGCCTCCGTTGACTCTGGGCACTCTGTGGTAAAAAATACCTAAACTCAACAACTTACGAAAACCTACCACCAGCACGCCCACCTCCGCAAAAACAAGGAAACGCAAGACCCGGAGAAAAATATCGTTTTTGGTTGAATTCACCGCACCGAAAAAGTCAGAATAGGGGCGCACTCCCTTTTTTCCATTTCGACGTCCTTTCTCAGATCCGTGCGGCTCCCAAGACGACTCGGAGGGTCGAACCTGCCTGCCCACCGGACCGGGTTGGCGACCCATCGCCCTCGCAAAGGCGAGCCTGCCACGCCGAGGACCGCCACAGCCATCTTCGCCGGGACTTCACGAGCCCGAGTCCCCCAGCGGCCCGCCACGCCCTTTTCACGACCCCAATCGATTCGAACGACTGAGATCCTCCACCCTTCATCGCATCAAAAGGAGAGAGTATGACCAGAAAGTTCCGCGGTCGCGCTGCATCCGCTCGTTCTCGCCTCGCATCTCAACAAGACCTGCAACGCTTCCTGGAGCGCCCCGGAAGCGCCGAAGCCATGGGCAAAGCCGATCGCAAGCCCGTGAAAGACACGCAGCTCCCGCCTCAGGAACCGCCGTTCCTGGGTGACATGCCGCCCGTGGGCGTCGTGTACGAACCCCAGCAACCGGCCACCAAGCAGCTCAAGCGCATCATCGATAAAAACTACTACAGCGCCAACTTCGAAAAGGCGATCGAAGTGGTGCACGCCCAGAAGATTCCCGAGCTGAGCCGCATCAAGACCCTGGATCAGTTCTACTACTACGTCGATGCCCTCGTCACCTGGATCCCCGAGATTCGCGTCTGGGATTGGAACGGCGAAATTCTTCACGAGCGCACCGTCTATCTACGCATCACCCAGTTCTATTATTATTTCAACCAGCCCACCCTGGAAGCGCTGCAAAGCCCGATCGAACCCAAAGAAGGCCAGGACCTCTCGCCGGTTTCCAAGTGGCTGCGCGAGTTCGCGGTGGAATGGGGCTCGTTCCTGGACACCGCCGAATCCCGCCAATACCTGGAAACCTTCAAATACGCGCCCGAATACGCCTGGCAGGAATTCGAAAAGCCGCCCGAAGACTACCCCTCCTTCAATGCCTTTTTCGCACGGACCTTCAAGGACATCGCCGTGCAGCGCCCCGTGGCTCAGGCAGCCGACGATCGCGTGATCGTCTTCCCGGCCGAATCCACCTTCGTGGGTCAGTGGGCCGTCAGCACCCCGGTCGGGGAGCCGTTGCCGGCACCGGCCTCGATCGTCGTCAAGCACATCGAATGGCCGATCGACGAGTTGCTGCAGGATTCCAAATACGGCAACGACTTCAAGGGCGGCATGTTCTGCCACAGCTTCCTGAACACCTATGACTACCACCGCTTGCACACCTCGGTGTCCGGCAAGGTCCTGGAGGCCAAGTTCATCCCCGGCCAGGTCTATCTGGAAGTGAACCTCGAGAGGCAAGGCGACGAAGTGGCCGACGGCGACATCGCCAACGCGGTAATCCCCCAGCGCTACCTCGACGCCGACGATCCGACCGGCTACCAGTTCGTTCAGTGCCGCGGCCTGTTGGTTCTGGAATCACCGATCGGCAAGGTCGCGATCCTGCCCATGGGCATGGCCCAAGTATCCTCGGTGGTGTTCGTCACGCCCAAGAAGGAAGGGCAACAGCCCATCATGCTCACACCGGAAGAGAAACAGGGCCGGGACTACCACCAACAAGTGGACCTCCTCAACCAGAAGATCGAAAAGGCTCTGGTCGGCAAGCACCTGGAAAAGGGCGAGATGTTCTCGTACTTCCAGTTCGGTGGCTCCGACTGCGTGGTGGTGTTCGAGCGCAAGGCGAACGTGGACGTCACGGCCAAGGTCAACACCCACTATCCCATTCGCAGCCAGTACGCGATCGCCAACATCAACAACTGAGCACGTGATTTTCGAATCAGCGAGGGTTGGCCCGGCGGTCCCGCGGGGTCACGGCGCCAACCCGTCCACCGCCCAGATGTCAGGGCGGTTCGACCAATCGAAGCCTCAGTCGGCAGCGTTCCCGTGCTCCAAGGCGGCCAGCCAGGCGGCGGCCTCCTCGATCTGCTGCTCGGTAAAGACGCGAATGTCGTGGGATTCGAGCAGGCTGGCCGTCACGCCCGATCCCGGAATCAGGTTTCCACTGAAGCTGCCGTCATAGATGAGGCCGACGCCGCACGATGGGCTCTTGGCTTTCAATACGGCCAGCCGTGCGCCCTGATCGACCGCGAGGGCCAGTGCCTGCTCGGCGCCCTTGGTGAAGGGCTCGGTCACATCCGTGTCGTGACGATTGCGCACTTTCGCTTCGCCACGCCATACCGCGTCGCCGTCGCCGTCGAAGATCTCCGCCGGGGGTCGCGGCGTGGGCAGCCCACCGGCCACTTCCGGACAAACCGGCACGATGCGACCTTCTTCGCGCCACCGCGCCAACACCGGGTGATCGGAAAGTTTGTGGCGGCCGTCGTGGCGTACCTTTTCGCCCAGAAGGCACGCACTGACAAGGATTCGGATCATGGGGAACCTCCCGGGATTCGGTATGGTGGAGATACGGGATATTCGGATGCGGGGCCTGGATCGCACCGGTCGAAAATGGCAGGGCGTAGGGTACCAGCAGGTATCACCCTTTTCAATTTATATTTTTTACCGAGGTGCACAGCCTAAGCTTACCCCTCATTGCAAAATTTGTATTTTTTTTACCACAGAGGACACAGAGAACACAAAGAATTCACATTGAAATTTAATTATCATCGCCAACCAGAACACCAAGTGACATTTAATAGATTTTATTAAAAAACATCAGAACACAAGAGGCTAGCGAGTATTATTTTCAGTTTGTATTTTTTACCAAGACGCACAACTCAAGTTGCATTTTCATTTTTAAATTTTAAGTATTTCTACCACAGAGATCACAGAGGATACGGAGAACACAAAGAATACCTCTCACTATTAAACTATCAATACCATCAATCTCCATGTCAAATAACATTTCATAGATATTATGAAAAACATGTTATCTAGTGTCCATCCAGAAACAGGGTTTTTATGAAAATGCTCCTCTGAATCGGCAGGGTTGCCAATGCCAACTGGTATCAGCAGCCAGGAATCAGATATCAGCTAAATATCTTCGAACACGTATCTTGTTGATACATAACGCCTGATACCTAATACCGTGCCCATCCAGTCAAACCACCTTGGGAGTTGTAATCCCTTCGTTTCTGGATGGGTACTATCTAGCATCTGTCCAAAGACGGAATCATCCCATTTATTTAAATGAATTATTTTAATGGACTCGATATCAGCACCCCAAGCACCATTCATTTTAAAATAATTTTTTCAGGCATTTAATCAAAAATCAACATCAGATGTCTTACGCCAGTTAACTTGGAGAGATTCGTCAAATTTTGAGTTTTTCAAAACAGAGATCGTGTTTCCGGATGCGTAGGATCTGGACAAGAAAAACCAAAATCATATAAAACCATCTATGGAAAGAATCAACCGATACGGAATCACACCTCTCCCTCCGTAAACTCTGTGCCCTCTGTGGTAAAAAAAATGCCTAAAACCCATATCCAACAAGCTATGAAGACGCAACCCTCCGCACCTCGCGGTCGATAATCATGCGCACCAAGCCTGGCAGGAAACGGTTTGCCCACCAATAGAACTTCCCCTCCCAGCCGGGAATGATCATGAACGAACCGCGCCGCACGCCTTTGAGAAGATCTCGGGCCACCTTTTCGGCCGTCAGCGGCACGCCCTTCCCCGAGATCGCCGCGGTTTCGGGCGGTTTGGTCAAGTTTTCCTCGTGGAGTTGGGGCGTGTCCGTATCGACGGGGCACACCACCGAGACCCGAACCCCACGCGGCGCCAGTTCGCAGCGCAACGCCTCGGAAAAGCCGATGAGGCCAAATTTCGAGGCACTGTAGCCGGTGTATCCGAAGATCCCGATCAACCCCGCCAGCGACGAAACATTCACCACGTGGCTCCCCCGACCCATGTGGGGCAGCAGGGCGGTCGTGACATGGCGCGGCCCGCAGAGATTCACCTGGAGCATGCGCTCGAACAGCCCGCTGTCGATATCTTCGAAGTAGTGCGTATGGGCGATGCCGGCGTTGTTGACCAGCACATCGGGCGATCCGAATCGCGAAACCGCCTCTGCCATGACGCGGCCGACGGCCGCTTCGTCGGACACGTCCAGGGCCTCGAAGAACACCTCGAGCCGCTCGGAGGCATCGCCGCTGTCGCGAAGCGCCGCCACGGCTTCCTGCAAGCGCTCCTTGCGACGGGCGAACAGGGCGAGTCGAGCCCCTTGGCGCGCCAGCAACCGCGCCAAAGCGAGCCCGATCCCGCTGAAGCCGCCCGTGATGTAAACCGCGCGCCCCGCAAACGAAGTTTTGGCCAAACCAGCCTCCCGCTTTCGTGTGAATACCCATTCATAGCAAATTCACGGAGGGTCGGCCATGGTGGCGCCAAAAAAGACGCATCCATTTTGAAAGATCCGGCACACGAGGCGCCGCCTACTCGACCTCTTGGGACAACTTTTGATCCAGGAAACTGCGGATTTTTTCCAGCATGTTCGGGTCGAGATCCTTCCCTTTCGTCTTGGCCTTCAGCTCTTCCAACAACCGCTCGGCTTCCTGCAGCGCCCCATCTTCGGCCAGGAAATGGATTTGGTAGATCAGGTAGCTGGGCGATCGATCGGAATGGGTGAGCGCCGTGTCCATGGCCTCGCGCGCCTCGTCCCACCGACCGGCGCGACGAAACCCCAGCGCTTGAAAAAAATAGGGAAGCGGGTTGCGGGGTACCCGTTTTGCCAGCCTGCGGGCCACGCGGAGACAGGATTCCCAATCCACGCTCATACAGTGGATGTAACCTGCCGCGGCCAGAACTTGGGCACAGTCGGGATCGATCCGCAACGCATCTTCGACCAATTGCAGCGCGTAGGACGTCTCTCCCTTATCGGTCAACAGCATCGCATAGAGCCCGCGCAGGCGAACGTAGTTGGGTTGCAGGGTCAACACCTGCTCGAACAACGCCCGAGCCTCGGTTTCCTTTTGATCCAGCAACCACAGCAACACCGCGTGCTGGCCCAGGATTTCCGGCTGTGAGGGGTCGATCGCCATGCCCTTGTCCACCCATTCGCGTGCTTCGGCGGCAACTTTCGCGAACCCAACCTGGCCCTGACTGACCCCGTAGAGTAGCAACTCCGACAGGCCGGCATAGGCGGGCACGAAACCCGGATCCAGGTCGATCGCCTGCCGAAAGGCGACCTCGGCGGCATCGCGGGTTTCCGAATCGACGCCCTGATCCAATAGATGGTGTCCTCGAAGATAGGCCTTGAAGGCATCGGCATCGGTCGTGGCGGCTCGGGCAAGGGCGAAGCGATCTTCCGGAACCAGGGTCAGCGCCAAGGCCCGGCTGATATCCACGGCAATCTTCGACTGAATATCGGTCAAGTCGGTTAGGTTCTGCCGATAGATCTGCGACCAGGCCAGTTCCCGCGAGGGCAATTTCAGCAAACGCACCGAAATGTCGAGGCTCTCGCCAATGGTAGCGAGTTCGCCTTCGAGCAGGTAATCGGTCTCGTTCATATCGAAAAAATCCCGAGAGACCTGCGCCACCCCGTCGATGTACATGACCAGGTCGTCGGGACGATCCAGATCGCGCACCACGGCGACGTGATGCCATTGGTCGTCGTCCAGGTCAACGAACAAAGGATCGCTCGGATCGTCGATGGAGGCCAGAGATTCGCCATTGTCGCGGCGCTGAAACACGAGCTGGCCGTCCCTCATCATCAGGAACCAACCCAAGTTGGCATTGAGCGGCGCTGTACGGGAGACGAGAAAGCGGTCGTGGGCGAATTGGCCGCTGGTCTTGAACCAGACGCTGAGGGTGTAGGCGCTGCCGCCAAAGCTCAGCGCATCCAGCTCGTGGGGATTCACCGAATGCAGCAGACGTCCCGCATCGTTGGTGTGAAATTCGAAATGTTGACCGCCGACGTCGAAACCGCTGTCTGTGGATCCGGTGCCGATTTCGAAGGTCAGGGCCGGCAACCGCCCGGTCGTTTCCGGAAAGATGATGGTGCTCTGGCCGTTGTCGTCGAGGGGAATATGAACGTAGGGATCGAGGTGGGCGAAAGCGGTCAGCCCGCTGATCAGGGTGCAGAAGAACATCGCGTGACGTAATGAGATCTTCATAACGGTCGGTCTCCTTGATTCGAGGATTGGATTCACCACGAACCGGAAGGACCCTTGCCCGTTATCTCGCCGCATCGGTTCCCACCAGCGACAAGGAGCACATCGTCCTCCCAACTCGTGACGATGCGTTGTTCGCTGCGTCGAGCCCCGTTGTTCCCTCACTTCAGACGGTTTCAGATGACTTGATTACTTCATTATTATCAGACCTTTAGACACCCACCTAACGAGCTTCCCCTGCTAACTGTCACGAGTTCCTCGAAAGGGATTCAATCGGCAGGACAAGCCAACCCGAAACCCATCACGAGCGGAAACCGAAGCCTTTCAAAATCGCCCTGGCCTACCCCCGCACCTCCAGCCGTTCGCGATACCGGCGCGCCTTCTCCGGTTTGCCCCACTGCTCGTACAGGAGGATCAGGTCCTTCAGCGGCATGGTCACGAATCCGTCGTCGTCGCCGAACCGTTGGCGCAAGCTCTGGTAAGCCTGGCGCAAGAGGACCTCGGCCTCTTCGTACCGCTTCTGACCCGTGAGGCTCCTGCCCAGCAGGGCGCGGGCCTTGTCCACGATCCAATGGCCGTCGGGAAAGCGTCGTTCCAGAATCGCCGTCGCTTGGCGACACAGGGATTCGGCCTCCAAATAAGATTCTCGATCGTTGGCCACATGGGCCAAGCCCATCATCGAGACGCCCACCTTGAAATGGTCCGGGCCGAGCTCGGCCGCGAAGATGTCCCATGCCTTCTGGTGGGCCTGTTGGGCATCGTCCAGGCGTTTCATCTTGCGATAGACGATGCCGAGGTTGTTGAGCGCGCCGGCCTGTTCGGGATGGCCCGGCCCGAACAACGCCACGAACATGGCGATCGCTTCCTTCAAGATGACCTCGGCCTCCACGTGGTCGCCGTTGATGTTTACCTGACGACCCAGGTTGATCAGGTTCTTGGCGAGAGGCGCCGTGGGGCCGTCGTTGTGACGGCGTCGAATCTCGACGGCCTCCCGCAGCATCCGCTCGGCCTCTTCGTCCTCGCCCATATCCTGGAGCAGCACCGCCAAATTGTTGAGGCCGTTGGCGATCGTCGGGTGGCTGTCGCCGAAACGCTTGCGCTTGAGTTCCAATGACCGGCGGTACAGGGGCGCGGCCCGGGTGAAATCGCCCACGCCGTGGTAGATCGCGGCCAGGTTGTTGGTCGCCGTGGCGACGTTGGGATGGTCCTCGCCGAGACCTTCGCGCTGCAGTTGCAACGATTCTTCGAACAGCGGCACGGCGCGCTCCATCTCACCCTGACGCCGCAACAGCATTCCCAAGGTATTGAGCGTATCGCTCAGCTCCAGACTGCCCACGTTGGCAGCGCGCTGAATCTCCACGGCCCCGCGCAGCATCTCTTCGGCTTGGTCCACGGCGCCGGTCGACACCCACAAATTACCCAGCCCCGCCATGGTCAGCGCCGTTTCCGGGTGCCCCACCCCCAAGGACTCGCGCTGGTATGCGAGCACTTCCTTCATCAACCGCTCGGCACGCGGATAATCGCCACGGGCCATCAGCACCTTCGCCAACTTGCGACTGCGCTCGGCCTGCGGCAGGCCCATCCTGCCGTGCCGCGCCCGGGTCAACCGCAGGCAGGCATCCAGCAAATCGACGCTCTGGTCGTAGTGACCCAGGTGATGGTAGACCTGGCCTAGCGCCAGCATCATTTGAATTTTGGTTTCCGGCTGGTCCTTCAACTCGTCGTTGATCTTCTTCGAGGCGCGGTCCAGCACCTGCTTGACCGTGATGTCGCCGGTGCGTTCCTGGTAGGGGTCGTTGGCTTCGAACATGTCGATCATCAGGTTGGTGATCTGACGGGCGCTGTCGCGTTCGCGCTGGGCTCGGTCCCGTTCGCGCAGCGAATTGCGATGGGCGAACACGAGGCTGACGGTGAACCCCACGGTCAGCAGAAACACCGAGAACACGGCGATCACCGGCATGCGATGGCGACGCACGAATTTCCCCAGGACGTAGAGCGGGCTGGGCGGCCCGGCCTCGATCGGCAGGCAGGTCAGGTGCCGCAGGAGGTCCTTCTTGAATTCGTGGGCCGACTGGTATCGCCGATCCGGCTGTTTCTCCAGCGCTTTGAGAACGATCCAATCCAAATCACCGCGCAGGTTCTGAAACAGGGTGCTGGCATGGATGTCACCGCGGTACCGCACCAAGGTGTTTTTGGTTTCCTCGTCCAGGCGCATCCAGCGATGGGACGGCTTCTTGGGGGCTTCGAGGCAAATTTGGCGACGCGCGTCCAGAACCGGCGAGTCGTCGCGCAACATCAGCGGCGGCACACCCACCAACAACTCGTAGAGCAGCAGGCCCAAGGTATAGATGTCGGAGCGAAAATCGGGGTCCAGCCGGTTGCCGGCCGGATCGGTGAGGCCGGCCTGCTCCGGGCTCATGTAGCGCAGCGTGCCCGGCGGGGTATCGTGGCGGGTCAGGCTGCTGCCATCGAGCGTCTTGGCGATCCCGAAATCGATGACCTTGGGGGTCGGCACCTGGTTCTCCATGATGACCAGGATGTTGGAAGGCTTGATGTCGCGGTGGATGATGCCCTTCAGGTGGGCATGCGCGATCGCCCCGCAGACCTTGATGAACAACTCGAGCCGTTCGGTAATGGTCAACTGGTGTTGGTCGCAGAATTCGGTGATGGACAGACCCTCGATGAACTCCATGACGAAGTAGGGAAACCCCTCTTCGGTCATGCCGGTCTCGTAGAGTTTGGCGATGTAGGAGTGGGACATGCGGGCCAGCAGGAGCTGCTCCACTTCGAATCGCTTCTTGCGTTCCTCGTCGAAGGCCAGCGAGCCGATGAACTTGATCGCCACCCAGCGGCGAACCCCCTCCACCTGTTCGGCCAGGTAGACCGTGCCCATGCCACCCTGTCCCAGCTTGCGCACGATCTCGTATCGACCCAAGCGCTGGCCCGGCTTCAAACTGCAATCGAACAGCGGCTTCCGAAACACCGCCAATTCCGCCTCGCCGATCGCCAGCAACGACTCCACTTCCGCGCGCAGGGACGCGTCGCCCTCGCAGGCTTCGTCCAGATAGGCGGCCCGTTGCTCGAAAGGCAACTCGCCCGCTTCCCCAAAAATTCGCTCGACCTTCTGCCACAAATGAGGATCCATGGTACCTACCTTTTCAATCGGCTAGTCCCACCGAATCCGATCCCGGCACCGCACCCTTCGGTACACGGATCCGGATGTGGCGCGTCGTGCGCCATCACGCGCGCTTTTCCGGTGGAAAACTGTTGTTGGGGGGAGACCAAGGTTCAGGCAAGGCTCATCGACGCGTCAATTCGCGCGCCAACCAAGCCTGGGCCGTCTGCCATTCGCGCTTCAACGTCCGCGGCGACACGTTCATCACCTTGCCGATTTCTTCGAACGAGAGGCCCATGAAAAACCGGAGTTCCGTCAATTGGCGCTTGCGCGCGTCGAACTCACCCAGCTTGTTCAGCGCCTGATCCAACGCCACCACCGTTTCCGGATGGACGAAGAAATCACCGATCTTCATGTTCTCCTGGAGTTCTTCGGTCGGGTTTGGCCCACCGCGCTTGAGCGTCCCACGCATCCGGGCATAGCGAACCAGAACCTGGCGCATGATCAGCCGCGCACAACGAAAAAAATGGGTCCGGTTCTCGAAAATCAGGTCGCCGCCACCGACCAGTTGCAGGTAGGCCTCGTGAACCAACTCGGTGGGCTGGAGGGCCAGGTTTTGATGGTCGGTGCTTAGATAGCGGCGGGCGGTGAGGCGCAACTCGTGATAAACCAGAGGGATCAATTTTTCGAACAGTTCCACGTTGCAATTCCGCCACTGTTGCAAAATGCCCGTGATATCCAGTGGTTGTTGCGACGCCAGAGGGGAAAGCGTTGTTGCATTCATAATGGAAGTAGACTCCTGAAACCCAAAGTAGAACCCGAAGTCGTCGCACATCTTCCGACGCACCCTGAATCCCTCGATCGAGATCCGGGACCACGAACATGCCGCGGGACCCCTACTCAGGCCGGTGACACCGGCGGTGAAAGGCGAACGAGGCGTGAACCGCCGTGCGTTTCACCGATACCCGAGTCTGGATCGCTCGCTCCGGGTCGAAGACACCACCTCCCCAACCACAACCTCGATTATAGAAGACTCCAGGTAAAAAAGCACAAGTAAGAAATTGATCAACGAATATCTAAAAAATGACACTCACGTTACTTTATCCCGCAAGGGATCGTCAACATCCATGGCCCACACCAGCTCACACAAATCCAACATCGAGATAAATCATCGGCGCATCATGTTTTCTCGAAACATCGACCTTTTTCATCCAAAAAGTTACCACCTTCGTCCAAACACGAGTACCGCTCGACAGACCGTCTCCTCCACCGGAAATCACACTTCTTCATCGCCTATCTCAAACAACTCAAATTGAACAAGTTATAAAATTGTTTCGAAAAATATTCGGTTTTTTTGGAAAAGGATGTCACTTTTCCCCTCGAAATTGCCTAGTTACCAGTAGAGGCACTTAACGATCCTCGATATCTCCCCAGTTTTCGCATTTCCCTTAAAGCCAGGAGTATTCTTACCTAATATATTTTTATCAGGCATCGACAGCAGCACGATCGATGATGCCCGCATACACCAATTCACCGCTGATCATCCCCCGGCAATCATCCTTCCCCGTTTCGGATCGAGGGGTCGGTACCCGAGGCGGTGCATGGGTTTCCCGCCGGCTTCCCCACGCATCATCGCGCTCGCCTGTCGCTCGTGTCCAGGCTCCGCCGACCGCGCGGAGTTGGCCCTAATACCATCAAAAGCCATCGATGCGCACTTGCCGAGCCCGCTCGTTCGGGTCATCGCCATAGGTGTGCCCGAATGGAGATTCACCCGCAAACGCGGGAAGGGCACCGCCATGCCCGAAACCCAGATCGATGCGCCCCATCCGGGCGAACCGCGGGTGAACTCACCCAGGACCTTCTCTCGATGACGTGACCTACATCTCGATACACCGCCCCATTCGCGGGCACGGACCAGTTACCTAGGAGTTTTCGTGAATTTCCCACAGCCCCTTCATCGCCACCTTGCGTTCGGTTCCATCTTTGCCTTCATGCTGTGCGCGCTCACCCCGACCTGGGGTCAGGAGTGCCGCGACACCAGCGTCAACCTCTCTTTCGACGACATCATTTTCGAAATCCTCGACGACAACGGGCCGGCCCGCATCACCCCGCGCCGCCTGGTCACCAACCAATCCGGGACCACGGGTTTTCCGTTCCGGCGCCTGTTCTTCCAGGTCACGCCCATGGACATCGACCAGGTCACGTTGAAATTCTACAAGCGGGGCGGCGGCGCTCGCACGACCATCACGGTTTGCGCCACGGATGAACAGGGCGCGCAGGACGTGCTTCACCACTTCGATGTGCCCTCCGGCTCCGGCGACGTGAACCGCTTGTGGAACCTGACCTGCACCGGTGTGAAAAACAAGCGGTTGTCGATTCACCTGCAGCCGAAATCCTGGTTCGCGACCCTGGACTACGAGATCCTGTTGGTCCGTCCCGACGAAGGCCAGGTGTGGCAACCGGATGCCTACGACTACGACGAACCGGTGCAGGGATTTGCGGACCTGCACGTGCACCAGGCCGCCGACCTGGCCTATGCCGCCGGTTGGTACCACGGCTCCCACGAGGCCGGCCATCCCTCGCAAACGCTACCGCCCTGCGAGGGCGACGACCACGGCTCGCTTCAAATCGACGGGGTCGACCTGTTCAACGTGCACGTGGGCGAAACCAGCGGGTACCCGGATTTCGAGCACTGGCCCGCCTGGGACGACATCGCCCACCAACAGGTGGCGGCCGACTGGCTGAAGCAGGCCCACGACAACGGCCTGAACCTGATGGTCGCCAGCGTGGTCAACAACGAATGGCTCTGCGCGGCCACCGTGGCGACAGGCAACTACGACCGCGATATGCACTGCAACGACATGGAGAGCGTCAAGCGCCAGATCTTGGCCCTGAAGCGGTTCGATGCAGCGCACGACTGGTATCAAATTGTCCGCGATCCCTGGGAGGCGCGCCGCGCCATCGAGCAGGGCCGCCTCGCGGTGGTGCTTTCGGTGGAAGTGAGCGACCTGTTCCCCACCAGCGACGGCGACTACCTGCGCCAACTCCACGAACTGTACAGCATGGACGTGCGGTCGATCCAATTGGCCCACGAAACCAACAACGTGTTCGCAGGGGCCGCCTACCACCGCGACATCTTCGAGGTGATGAGCCAGATCAAGGCCTGGTTCCGCGACGACGTGGACTACGTCTCGGACGGCGACGGGATCCACAACCCCATCGGCCTGACGGAGGACGGCGAAGTACTCGTGGACGAAATGATTCGTCTGAACATGCTGATCGACCTGGCCCACCTGTCATTGGAAACCCAACGCGACCTGTTCCAGATCGTCGCCAACCAACACGACTACTACCCGCTCTACAATTCCCACACACGAATCTCGAACCTGCTCACGACCCAGGATGCCGCCGTGCTCAAGGAGCACGTCACCACCGATGAAGTCCTGGGCTACGTGCGGCGCACGGGCGGCATGTTGGGCCTGAGAACGGGCGACAACGCGATGCTGGATTACGTCGGCAGCGAGGTACCCAACAATTGCGACGGTTCGGCGCGCAGTTTCATCCAGTTCTACGAGTACGCCGTCGATCAGGGCGTGTCGGTCGGCTTCGGCAGCGACCTGAACGGCTTCATCACCCAAATGACACCGCGCTTCGGCCCGGAGGCCTGTGCCACGGCGGATGCCGACCGCGCCAGCCAGGCAGCGGCTCAAGGCGCGCAGCCCACCGGACCGGACCACTACCTGGAATACCTCCACAAGGGTCTGGCCCATGTGGGGTTGCTGCCTGCCGTCGTGCACGACATGCAGGTGCTGAACGTGGACGCCACTGCGCTCGATCAAAGTGCGGAAATGTTCCTGAAAATGTGGGAACGCACCTACGACGCCGGACGCGGCCCCCTTCCTTGAGTCGTGCCCGAGCCGGTTTTTTCGGTTGGGTGGAGGTTCTTTTTTTACCACAGAGGACACAGAGAACGCGGAGGGTTATCAGAACACAATATTAGATGGCGTTGACTTCCGCACAAAACTCTTCGTTTCTTCACAACCCAGCAAGGAACCTTGAGTTACTATATGTATATCGAACTGAAATCATCACTTCGATGGTTCCAAGCAAAAGTATTTAAAAATCAGTCATTCCAGTTCAGGCACAAAAATCATACATTCTTCTCCTGCTATCTCCGTGTTCTCCGTGATCTCGGTGGTAAAAATTTTCTTCACCATCTCTATATCTTCACAGGTATTTAACCTCCAAATATCGACGGCACTCTTGCGTCTTCCAATCACACGTATCATTACACAACAAATTTATTTCAAGTAGTTTAGATATCTAAAACTCATCCTGCTCTCATTCAGTTACGGTCACTCAAAATACTACATTTAGGTTTTGACAACTCAGAAAACAATCGGTAGTATCTTCATAGAGCAGTACTAATAACCTGAAATCTTTCACCAAATCATTTCACCATTTTTTTCATCACTCTCTTTTCCACACAGCATAATTAACACAATTTTACGGCACTCAATTACATCGGTGAAAATCGATGTTTGTTTTCGATTAGCACCGATGATTTTCCAAGCACTTCGAGTCGGTTATTCCCTGAATCTATCTGGCATTCTTGCGCCTCCATTTCTCGGTAATACTATGGCTCAAATCATTCATTCAACTATTATCTGGGGTTCGTACAATGGTTCCTACAGAAATCGGAAACGGTCCCGCTGGATCCGGCCGGCGCGGACACGAGGCGGCCTCCGCCCTTCGACTTCCTCTGACGCCACAACAACGGCAATTGGTGGCGCTGTTCACGGATCAGCCCGAAGCCGTGCGCGCCTATATCGAAACCCTGGTGGTCGATCTCGTGGGTCCATTGGACCTGAACGCGCTGAAGCAAGCCCTGTCGACGCTGGTCGCACGCCACCCCGCACTACGCATGCGTCTCGATGTGGATCACGCTGCACAGATCGTCGAGCCGGTCCTCACACCGCGGCTGGATATCGAGCATGCCGGCGACGAGGACGAGCCTCGCGAAGCCTTTCTGGAGCGTCTTTTGCGGCAATCGATGGACCTGACACAGGCGCCGCTGGTGCGCTTCGCCCTGCTGCGCATCGATAAGGAAAGGGCGGTACTGGTGTTCCGCCTCCACCACCTGATGTTCGACGGCGAGTCGGCCAACGTGCTGCTGCAGGAACTGTTCGCCCTGTACCGCGCGGCCTGCGCGGGCGGTTCGGTCACATTGCCGAACGTCACCGATTACCAGAGCTTTTGCACCGCCGAAGGGAAAACGCCGCCACCAAACATTCGCGAATATTGGCGCGCCAGCTTCACCGACGATCTGGATTCGCTGACGACGGCATTGGGCGGCACGCCCCGTTCACATGCCGGTGATCAAGTCGGCGGCAGTTTCAAGATCCCCCTGCCGCAATGGCTTGTGGATCGCCTGGAAACCGTCGCCACCCATCAGGGCAAATCGCGGTTCACGGCATTTTTCGCGGCCTGCACCGCCTATCTCCACCGGCGTAGCGGCTTGCACGGCCTGCGTCTGGGGTACCCGGCCTCACGCGGTCGCAAGAAGGATCGTCGTGCCCTGCTCGCCTTCGCGGTCGACGTGCTTCCGCTGGTATCGCGTGCCCTCCCGGAGGACACATTCGAAACCTGCATTCAACGCGTGGGCGGGACCTTGCTCGCCCACCGGCGCCGCCAACAGGCGCCCTTGGCCAGCAGCGTGCCGGCGGCGGAGCCCTTCGAAGTCACCATTTCGGCCAGCCCGCTGGACAAGGCCCCCCAGGCCGCCGACGGCCTGCAAGCCCGCGCCGAGCACTACTTCAATGGAGCGATCAAGTACGATCTGCAAATTGAATGGGAAGCGAGCGAAAACGGAACATCACTCCGTTTCGACTACGCCCGAAGCAGTTTCGCTGAAGGCCAGGTGCGTCATCTGGCGCGGGGCCTGTGCGACTTTTTAAAGGGGCTGTGCGACGCTCCCCAACTGCCGCTGAACCGGGTGCCGCTCACCACCAAAGGCGACTACCTGAAGCGCATGGCCTGCCTCAACGACTCGTTCATGACGCCGCCACCCTTCACCCACCTGATCCAGGGTTTCGAGGAAATGGTTCGGCGCCATCCCACCCGTCCCGCCGCGATTTTCGGGCCGGACACCCTTAGCTACGCGTTGCTCGACAAGGCGGCGAACGCACTGGCCTGCCGTCTCTCACGCCGCGCCATCGGCCTGGAAACGCCGGTGGCCGTGCTCGCGGGCGTTTCGGCCGAATACCTGGTCGGCATCCTGGCCGTCCTGAAACGGGGAGGAACCTACGTCCCGATCGATCCCGAATTCCCTCCGGAGCGCATCGCGTTCATGGCCCGCGACAGCCGTGCAAGTTTGGTTTTGCACGCGACCGACGTGACGGTGCCGAGTGATTTCGAAATCGAAACCCTTCAGCTTCCTTCGATCGAAGACCTGCTCGCCCAAGACGTCGGCGATGCGATCCACCCGCCACCGGCCTGCCACGGCGACAACGCGGCCTACGTCATGTACACCTCCGGCTCCACCGGAACGCCCAAAGGAGTCGTCGTCACCCACCGCAACGTGCTGGGCCTGGTCTTCAACCGCGGTGCGCTCGACATCCAGCCCGGCGATCGGGTGGCCCACTTCGCCAATACGGCCTTCGACGCCACCACCTTCGAGATCTGGTCACCCCTTCTGAAAGGTGCCGCCCTGGTGGGCTTGACCAAGGACGAGGTGCTCGATCCGCACCGATTCGCCGCGGCCATGCGCAGGTTCGCCATCGACGCGATGTTCATCACCTCGGCCCTGTTCAACCGCACGGTGGCCAAGGTGCCGGATGCCTTCGCCACGGTGCGCGCGCCGATCGTCGGCGGCGAGGCCCTGGTGCCCACGGCGGTGCGCACGGCGTTGACGCACGGCACCGCGCGCATCGTGAACGGCTACGGGCCCACCGAGTGCACCACCTTCGCGGTCATGGCCGACCTCGTCCAGGTGGCCGAGCAGGCCAAGGCGGTGCCACTCGGCACACCGATCGCCAATACCCGGGTTCACCTGCTCGACACCGACTTCGCCCCGGTCGGCGCGGGCATGATCGGCGAGCTGTGCATCGGCGGTAACGGTGTGGCGCGGGGATACCTGCACCGCCCTTCGTTGACTGCCGCAGCATTCATCCCGGACCCATTCGCGGACCAACCCGGCGCCCGCCTCTACCGCACCGGCGACCTGGCCCTGCTCGACGACGCGGGACAGATCCACTTCAAGGGCCGCAGGGATCACCAGATCAAGCTGCGCGGGTTCCGCATCGAGTTGGGCGAAATCGAAAACGTCTTGTTACACCACGACAGGGTGGCCCAGGCCTACGTCGCGGTCGAAAAAGCACCGACGGGCGACCCCGTACTCGTCGCCTGGATCGCCGGCGACAACGAGCTGGCCGAAGCCGAGGTGCGCGTCTACCTGGCCGGCAAACTGCCAGGATACATGCAGCCCGGGATCATTCTGATCCTCGACGAACTGCCCCTGGGGCCAACCGGCAAGCTGCACCGCAAACTGCTCCCCAACCCCGGTTTCGAGAACGGCGGGGAACAGGATGGGGCACACACGCCAATCCAACGGCGTATCCGCGACCTGTTGGCAGACTTGCTGGAACAGCCGAACCTGGGCCTCCGGGATCATTTCCTGGCGATGGGCGGCCACTCCTTGCTGGCCGCACGGGCCGTGGCCCAGATCCGCCGCGAGTACGGCATCGCGTTCAACCTGCGCGACTTTTTCGAGGACGCGACGGCAGCGGCCATCGCCGCAAAGGTGGCCGTCGCGCAACGAAACAAGGGCCTCCAAGACCGGCCACCGCTGCAAACCGTGGCGCGAGACCAGAGCCTGCCGCTATCCCATGCCCAGCAGGCGATGTGGTTCCTCAACCGCCTGCATCCCGAAAGCGCCATGTACAACATGCCCCTGCGCCTGCGCATGCCGGCGGACGTGGACCGGGTGGCGCTGGAACGCGCGCTGGGTCGCTTGTGCACACGCCACGAGGCTCTGCGTACGATCTTCCCCGCCGAGGACGGCAAGCCGCGCCACGTCATTTGCGAACGTCTGACGCCGCGCCTCGAACTGGTCCGCATCGATCGCGGCCGGTCGCGCGCCGCGGCGCAACACCGGGAAGGTCGCCGTCCCTTCGATTTGGAGCGGGGCCCGCTGATTCGAGCCACGCTCTACCGAGGCGACGACGACGCCGAGCTGCTGCTCAACCTCCATCACATCATCGCGGACGGCGCCACCCTGCGCATGCTGGTGGACGAGCTGGTCGTCTTCTACGAAGCCGAGATCGAGGAACAGCCCGCCAACCTGGCGCCCTTACCCCTGCAATACGCCGACTTCGCCGCGCACCAACACCGGTCCCTGACGGGCGAAAACCTGGAGCGCCAACTGCAATATTGGCTGGCCCATTTGGAGGGCCCACGGACGGCGGTCGACCTGGCCCCCCACAAACCGCCTTCAGGCGACGGCCACCTGGCCGGCACCTACGCCGAGCTGACCCTGCCGAACACGCTGAGCGAGGCGCTGGACCGCTTTTGCCGGCAACGGGACCTGACCGCCTACCACGTCTGTCTGGCCGCCTACGTGGCGTTGCTCCACCTCCAGACCGGTTTGGAAGACGTGATCGTCGGCACGCCCTTCTCGTTGCGCAACGCCGACGAGGCGCAGGGCGTCGCCGGCTGCTTCGTCAACACCCTGGTCCCGCGCTTCTCGGTTTCGAGCGATCAACCCTTCGACAGCCTGCTGCGCACGGTACGCGACACCAGCCTGGCCGCCCACGACCACGGTGAATTGCCGTTCGAGGTGCTGGTGGACCGACTCCCGGGAGCGCGGGCCACGGGCCGCAACCCGCTCTTCCAGGTCCTGTTCGACTTCCACCCCGACCTGGGTGCGGTACACCGCGCCGAGCCGGTGGACCTGGGCGCGGTCATCTGCGACTTCAGCCTGAGTGTCTGGGGTGCCGGCGGTGATTTCCGCCTGCGCGCCGAATACACGCGCGACCGCTTCGACGAGGGCACGGTCCTGGCGCTGCTACGTCGCTACCGTCGGCTGCTGGCGGCGGCCATCGCGGAGCCCGCGACCGCACTCGACAAGCTGCCCGTGCTCGACGCGCGCGAGGCCGGCATCGCGGCCATGTGGCCATCGCGCCTGCCAGGGGTTTCGCCCCCGCGCCCCTACGACGATTTTCTGGTCGCCGGCGGCAGCCGGGATCATCTACGCCTGCTTTTCGCCGAGCTGAAACGGCAAAACGCGGCCATCGAGACAGATTTCGAGCCATTCGCCGCGCAACCCACCTTTGCGCACTGCTTGGCAATGCTCCATCAAACAACCTGCACCACACACGAGGAGGACCCCATGCCCAACGAGGCACCTGCCGCCGTCAGGGACGCATCCCGGCGCTCGGGCGACGTTGCCGTGATCGGGATGGCCGGCCGCTTTACCGGAACCCGCAACATCGAGGAATACTGGCGCGACGTCCTCGACAAGATGGACAACATCACCCATTTCACGGAGAAAGAACTGATCGCGGCGGGCGTTCCGCGCGAAGTGGTCGCGGATCCCAATTACGTCAAGGCCAAGGGCAAATTGGACGACGTCGACGCCTTCGATGCCGAGTTCTTCAACATCCCGCCGCGCGAGGCCCAGCTCATCGACCCCCAACAGCGCCTGTTCCTGGAGCACGCCTGGACCGCGCTGGAAAAGGCCGGATACGATCCCGACCGCTATCCCGGCACGGTGGGCGTCTACGCGGGTCGCAGCCCCAACTACTACTTCACCGAGAACCTGATTCGCAACCCGCTGCTGGCGACGGTGGACTCGATGAAGGTCGACTTCGGCAACTTCTCGGATTTCGTGGCTTCGAAGGTTTCCTACGTGCTCGACCTCAAGGGTCCCTCGGTCAACGTGCAGGCCTCCTGCGCCACGGCCCTGGTCGCCATCGGCCAAGCCTACTTCTCGCTGGTCTCGCGTCAGTGCGACATGGCGCTGGCCGGGGCCGTCTCGGTCCTGTTCCCGCACGTCGCCGGGTACGACTACCGCGAAGGCAGTATCCTCTCCCCAGACGGCGCCTGCCGCGCCTTCGACGAGAAGGCGCGCGGCATGGTCATCGGCGAGGGTGTCGGCGTGATCGTGCTCAAGCGCATGGAGGACGCCCTGCGCGACGGCGACCAAATCCTCTCGGTGATCAAGGGTGCCGCGATCAACAACGACGGCAGCGACAAGGTCGGCTTTACCGCGCCGGGCACCCGAGGCCAGTACGAGGTGGTGCGCGCGGCCCTGAAAAACGCGGGGGTCGATGCCCGCGACATCGGCTTCGTCGAGGCCCACGGCACCGGCACCGTGGTGGGCGACCCCATCGAAATGGAGGCGCTGACCCAGGCCTACCGCAAAGATACCGCCGCCCGCCAGTACTGCTGCATCGGCTCCGTCAAGCCGACGATCGGCCACACCGACTCGGCCTCGGGCGTGTCGGGCTTCATCGCCGCGACCCTGTGCCTGCGCGACAAGGTGCTTCATCCCACCAACCACTTCGAGAAACCGAACCCCAAACTGAAGTTGGAAACGAGTCCGTTCTTCGTGGCCACGGAACCGACCCCCTGGCAGATCGAGGACGGCCGCCAGCGCCTGGCCGCGGTCAGCTCCTTCGGCGTCGGCGGCACCAACGCCCACATCATCCTCGGTGAAGCGCCTCCCCGTGAAGCGGGCTCACCATCGCGCACCCGCCAGTTGATCCCGCTTTCGGCCCGCACTGCCGGCGCCCTGGACCAGATGACCGACAACCTGGCCGAGCATCTGGCCCGCACCGACGACGACCTGGCCGACATCGCCTACAGCCTTCAGGTGGGTCGCAAGGGCTTCGAGCATCGCCGCTTCCTGATCGCTTCGAACCCCGAGCAAGCCGCCGACATCCTGCGGCGCCGCAGCGGCAAGGACCTGTTCAGCGCCAAGGTCGCCTCGGGCAGCCGCACCCTGGCCTTCATGTTCTCCGGCCAGGGCAGCCAGTACCCCGACATGGGTCGCGAACTGTACGAACACGAATCCGTGTTCCGCGAAACCATCGACTACTGTGCCGACCACCTGCTGCCGATTCTCGGCCTCGACATGCGCGACCTGCTCTACCCCCGCGCCGATCGCAAAAATGCCGCCGACAAGCTCAACGAGACGCGCTACACCCAGCCGATCCTGTTCTCCATCGAGTACGCGCTGGCCCAACTGTGGATCTCCTGGGGCGTCCTGCCGCAGATGCTGATCGGCCACAGCATGGGCGAGTATGCCGCCGCCTGCGTGGCCGGGGTCATGAGCCTCGAAGACGCCCTCGCGCTGGTCGCCGAACGCGGTCGCCTCACCCAGAGCCTTCCCAACGGCGCCATGACCACCGTATCGCTTCCGGCCGAACAGGTCGCGCCCCTGCTGAGCGACGACATTTCGGTCGGGGTCATCAACAGTCCAGACAATTGCGTGGTCTCCGGCATGAAAGCCGGGGTCGAGGCCTTCGAGGCCAAACTGACCGAGATGGGCGTCGACTTCCGCCGGCTGCGCATCTCCAACGCCTTCCACTCGGTCAGCATGGAACCGGTCAGGGAGGATTTCCTGGCGGCGGTCGCCCGAGCCGACCTGAAGCCACCACGCATTCCCTTCATCTCCTGCCTCACCGGCGACTGGATCACCGAGGAACAGGCCACCGATCCCCAGTACTGGTGGGAGCAGATGAAGGGCTCGGTCCAATTCGCCAAGAGTATCCAAATGGTCATGGAGACGCCCGACCTCGTGCTGCTGGAAGTGGGCCCGGGCCGCACCCTGACCACCTTGACACGGCGCCAGATCAACCGCGACAACCCGCCCCAACTGCTGACAAGTGTGCGCCACCCGAAAGAGGAACAATCGGATGTGGACTTCCTGATGATCACGCTGGGTAAATTGTGGTTGGCCGGCATCGACATCCCTTGGGAGAAGCGCTTCGAGGGCGAGCGTCGATTGCGACTGGAACTGCCCACCTACCCGTTCGAGCGCACCCGCTACTGGGTCGATCCCCCCTCCGACGAACCCGAGGAGGAAGAGGAACCCAAGCTGCGCAAGGATCCCGACCCGGCCAACTGGTGCTGGGTACCCAACTGGACGCGCAGCCCGCGCATCTACGATGGGGAACTGGACCCCGACCAACCGGAAGCCTGGCTGCTGTTCCTCGACAACAAGGGCGTGGGCGCGGCCGTTCGCGATCGACTGCTGGAGGCCGGCCAACACGTGGTCACGGTGACCCCGGGCGCGGGCTTCGCGGAACTGGATTACGGCGAGTACACCCTGCACCCCGCCCGGCCCGAAGATTACGAGATCCTGTTCGAAGAGTTGAGCGAGCGCGAGCACACACCGACCAGGCTGTTGCATTTCTGGAGCGTGACGGGACCCGGCGGTCCCAAGGACCCGGCCGTCCGGTTCGAAAAGCTGCAGGAACGCGGATTCAAGAGCCTGCTCTACTGCGTGCGGGCGCTCGATCTGCTCCGAGCGGAGACGGACCCGCGCATCACGGTTTTCGCCAACCACCTGTTCGAGATCGACGGCGAGGAACCGCTGATGCCCGAGAAGAACACGCTGCTGGCGTTTTGCCGGGTCCTCTCGCAGGAACACCCGCATTTGCGTTGCCGCGCCGTGGAACTGGAACTTCCGGAAGAGGGCACGTCCCCCGCATGGACGCAGGAGCTGGTGGCCGAGGCGTTTTCCGAGGCACCGGAGCCGGTGGTCGCCTTTCGCGGCGGCCTGCGCTACGCCGAAGATTTCGCACAGATCCACCTGGGCGAGCGGTTGCTGGCGCGCACGCCGTTCAAATCGAAGGGCGTCTATTTCGTGACCGGCGGCCAAGGCTACCTGGGCTTCGAATTGGGCGCCCTGCTTGCGGAGAAGTACCAGGCGCGGTTGGCCCTGGTGGGCCGCTCACCGCTGCCGCCGCGCGCCGAATGGGACGCCTGGTTGGCGGACCACGCCGGCGAGGACGACAAGGTCAGCTTCAAGATCGAGCAGATGCGGCGCTTGGAGGCACTGGGCGCCAAAGTCCTGATGGTGACCGCCGATGCCGCCGACCCCGCCGCGATGGCCGCCGCCATGACCCAGACCGAGTTGCGGTTCGACCACATCGACGGCGTGCTGCACGCGGCGGGCATCACCGACGAGAGCCACTATTTTCCGATCAAACAGACCGACGACGCCAACGTCGCCTTCCACTTCGCGCCCAAGGTCGGCGGGATTCAGGTCCTGGATCGGCTGTTGGCCGAACGCCAGATGGACTTCGTGCTGTGCTTTTCGTCGATCGCGGCCGTGTTGGGCGGCCTGGGCTTCATCAATTACGCCGCCGCCAACCTCTACATGGACGCCTTCGTGCACCTGCGCAACCGCGACTCGGCGTTCCCCTGGATCAGCGTCAACTGGGACGGCTGGCTGGTGGGTGATCTGGAAGAAGAGGCCGCGCGCGCCGCCGAGGATTCGCTGTTGGCCCTCGCGATGACGATGCCGGAAGGCTTGGACATCACGGAGCGCATCCTGGCGCAGGAAGGACTCAGCCAAGTGGTCACGTCCACCGGCGACCTGCGGATGCGCATCGACAAATGGGTGCGGCTGTGCAGCCTTCGGCACGACGCGGATGATGGCGACGAGGTAGAAGGCACGGGAGCCGAGCAGGCCGACCAGGCACCGGCACCCAGCGGACGTCACGCCCGCCCCGACCTGTCCAACGCCTACGAAGCGCCCGAAAACGCCTTCGAGGAAAAAATCGCCGAGATCTGGCAGGACCTGCTGGGCGTGGCCCAGGTGGGCATTCACGACAATTTCTTCGAACTGGGCGGCGATTCGCTGCTGGCGGTTCACCTGAGCTCGCGCATCCACAAGGCGCTCGGCGTCGAGATGACGGGCGGCAGCCTGTTGGCCGCACAAACCGTCAGCGAACAGGCCGACCTGGTGATGGCCAAGGTCGCCGAGGAAGCCGACCCCGAGCTGTTGGCCGAGTTGAGCGGTCAGTAACCCTTCGGGCGTGCGACCCGCACCGTCGCACGCCTCCCCCACGGCACCAATACCGCTGCGTCCAACGAAGCGATGAAAAGGATAGGCAAATGACGGATGTATCGAAGCGAATCGCGGAAATGTCTCCCGAACAGTTGGCGGCCTTCATGGAAAAGGTGGCCAGGCAGAAAAAAGTGAAGCGCGCGGATTCGGCCCTCGAATTCACGCCGCGCGCGGCCGGCCAAACCCGGTTCCCGCTGTCTTTCGAGCAGCAGCGCCTGTGGTTCCTGCACCAGCTCAACCCGAACGGCACGGCCTACAACATCGCCAACTACCTGCCGATGATGGGCGCGCCCGACCTGGACGCGATGCGCCGGGCATTGGACCTGGTCACCCGCCGGCACGAGATCCTGCGGACCACCTTCACGACCGTGGAGGGGGAAGCCTGCCAGGAGGTCCACGAACGCATGGCAATCGAGCTGCCGGTGCAGGATCTCTCGGACCTGTCCGAAACGGACATGCTTCGCCGCGGCGCCGACCTGGTGCTCGAGTTCGCCAGCCAGCCGTTCGACCTGGCGCGCGGCCCTCTGTTGCGCTCCTGCGTGATCGTGGGACCCGAGCGATTTTTCTGGGTGTTCACCTATCACCACATCGTCTCCGACTGGTGGTCGGCCCGCATTTTCTACGGCGAGGTCGTGGCCGCCTACGAAGCGTTTTGCGAAGGTCGCGACCCGGCGTTCGCCGACCTGGCCTGGCAGTACGCCGATTACGCGGCCGCCCAGCGCAGGCACCTCACGCCGCAGCGCCTGCAGAAGCACATCGACTACTGGCGCGATGCCCTGGGTGAGGAGCCGCCGGTGTTGTCGCTGCCGACGGACCGCCCGCGCACGGCCGAAAGCGTGAACAGCATCGCCGCCAAAGTGCGCAAGTCGCTGCCGAAATCCTTGGAAACGCGGGTTCGCTCCTTCGCCAAACGCGAGGGCGCCACGCTGTTCATGACGATGATGGCGGGACTCGACGCCCTGTTCCATCGCTACACCGGCCAGACCGACATCGTGATCGGCTCACCGACCGCCAACCGCGACCGCGCCGAGGTGCAGGATGTTTTGGGGCTGTTCGTCAACTCACTGATCTTCCACGCCAACCTGGACGGCGAACCCGGGTTCCGCGAGCTGCTGGCTCGGGTGAAGCGGAGCTGCCTGGAGGTCTACGCCCGTCAGGAAATGCCCTTCGACCAACTGGTCGCCAGCCTGGCCCCCAATCGCGATCTGAGCCGGAACCCGCTGTTCCAGGTCATGTTCACGGTGGAAACCGATTTCTCGATTTCCGATAAGGTCCAAGAGAAGAACAAGGTCACCAAGGACTTCGACACCGACGCCAAGTTCGACCTGATCGTTCAGGTCCACGAGTTGGCCGACCAGGTTCGCGTCGACTTCGAATACAACACGGGCCTGTTCGACACCAAGACGATGCACCGCTGGATGGATCACTACCTCCGGTTGCTGGACGCGGCGACGCGCGAGCCCGAAACCGCGATCGCGCGTTTGGACATGCTGGGTACGGCCGATCGAGATACCCTGCTGCGCTCGTGGAACGACACGGGGCGGCCTTTCCCGGCCGAGAAGCCGGTGCATGCCCTGTTCGCCGAGCGGGTGGCCCTCGACGGCGACGCGCCCGCGATGGTCTTCGATATTGCGAGCAGCACCCATCACTACAGCTACGCCGAACTCGACAACGCCGCCAATGTGCTGGCCCGTCGACTGACGGAGGCCGGTTTCGACGGTAAGGCGCCGATCGGGATCCTGGCGAAGGCCGGACCCGAATTCATCGCGGCCCAGTTGGCCGTGCTCAAAGCCGGCGGCGCCTACGTGCCCCTCGACCCCGAGTTCCCGCTGGAACGAATCCACTTCATGATCGAGGACACGGCCTGCCCCTTCGTCTTCACCGCGGACGCCCACCGTGACCAGATCGAGGGCACCGGGACGAGCGCCCTCCCGCTGACCTTGAACGACGCCGACTGGCGAACGTCCACCGGCTTCCAAAACGCCGAGAACGATGCCGAGTCCACGGCCTACATCATGTATACCTCGGGCTCCACTGGCCGCCCAAAGGGCGTGGTCATCTCTCACCGCGCCATCAACCGCCTGGTGTTCAACACCGATACCCTGGCGTTTCACCAGGGCGAGCGGGTCGCCCACCTCGCCAACGTGGCCTTCGACGCGACCACATACGAGATCTGGATGCCGCTGCTGCACGGCGGCGTGCTGGTGGGACTCGATCGCGACGAGATTCTCGACATCGACCGCTTCGTCGCACGTCTGGCGGCCCACCGCGTGGATCGCATGTTCATCACGACCGCCCTGTTCAACCGCATCGCCCGCGAACGGCCCGACGCCTTCGCCACGCTGAAGGCCGTCAAGTTCGGCGGCGAGGCCTGCGATCCCCACAGCATCCGCAAAGTCTTGGAGACGGCGCCGCCGGGGTCCCTGATCCACGCCTACGGACCCACCGAGTGCACTACCTTCTCCGTGATGCACCCCGTCACCTCGGTCGCGCCCGACGCCGAGACCGTGGCGATCGGCAGGCCCATCGCCAACACGACCTGCTACGTGCTCGATGCCCACATGCAACCGCAACCGATCGGCGCCGTCGGCGAGCTCTACATCGGCGGCCCCGGTTTGGCTCGGGGCTACCTGAACCGGCCCGAACTCACCGAAGCCGCGTTCGTCGCCAATCCCTTCGCGCCGGAGGACGCGGACGCGCGCCTGTACCGAACCGGTGACCTGGTGCGTTGGAACACCGACGGCGACCTGGTGTTCGTGGGTCGCGTCGACAACCAGGTGAAGATTCGCGGGTTCCGCATCGAACCGGACGAGGTCACCGCCCGCCTGCTGGAATGGGACCACATCGAAGAAGCGGTGGTCGTCGTGCGCCAGGACGGCGCCTCGGAGAAACGCCTGGTGGCCTACGTGGTGGCGGCGAGGGATGTCGACGTGGATCCCGCGATCCTGCGGCACCGATTGGCCAAGAGCCTGCCGGACTACATGATCCCCTCGGCGTTCGTCCTCATGGACGCGCTGCCGCTGGGCGCCACGGGCAAGATCGACCGGCGGGCATTGCCAGCTCCCGACGCGGAGGACCTGGCCCGCGCCGCCCAGCGCACGTCCGCCCGCGACGACAGCGAACGCCTCGCCTGCTCGCTGTTCGCCGAAATGCTGGACATCGAAACGGTCGGCATCGAGGAGAACTTCTTCGCCCTGGGCGGCCACTCGCTGCTGGCCACGCGCCTGATCTCGCAGCTTCGCGAACGCCTCGGCGTGGAGATCCCGTTGCGCGATTTCTTCTACAAGCCGACCCCGAAGGCGCTGGCCGAGCGCTTGGCCCAACAGGCCGATGCCACCACGGCACCGCCTCTGGTACCCGTCACGCGCCACGAGGCGATGCCGCTTTCGTTCGCCCAGCAGCGCCTGTGGTTCCTCGATCGATTGGAACCGGGCAGCAACGCCTACAACATGGCCGAGACGATGCACTTCCACGAGGAGATCGACGTGTCGGCCCTCGAGCGCGCCTTCCAGCGGCTGGTGGATCGCCACGAATCGCTGCGCACCCGTTTCGAAAACCGCGACGGCGAGCCGGTTCAGATCATTCGCGATACCCTGGCCTTCTCGCTGCCGTTCAGCGATTTCAGCGAGGTGGCCCCCGATGAACGCGACGCCCAAGTCGGCGAACTGTTGAACGAGGAAGGCCGGGCGGCCTTCGATCTCGCCGAGGGCCCCCTGTTGAAGGCCCGCCTGTACAAGTTCGCCGAGGCCGAATACCTGCTGTTCGTGAACATGCACCACATCATCTCCGACGGCTGGTCGATGCGCATCTTCACGCGTGAACTGTTCGCCTTCTATCGCGCCGAGTGTGAAGGCGACGAACCCCAACTGGCCGATTTGCCGGTGCAGTACGCCGACTACGCCGATTGGCAGCGCCGCTTCCTCAGTGGGGCCAATCTGGAACGCCAGATGACCTACTGGACCGAGCGCCTGAGCGGCGAGCTGCCGATTCTGGAGCTGCCGACGGATCGCCCTCGACCGGCGACCCAACGCTTCGAGGGCGCCATGCTCTCGCGGCAGGTCCCAGGCGAGTTGGCCCAGGCGTTGGCACGCTTGAGCCGCGAAGCAGACGTCACCATGTTCATGACGCTGCTGACGGCTTTCTACAGCCTGCTCTACCGCTACACCGGCCAAGAAGACCTGATCGTCGGTTCGCCGATCGCCAACCGCAATCGCGCCGAGACGGAACACATCATCGGCTTCTTCGTCAACAGCCTGGTCCTGCGCACCAGCCTGGCCGGCGCCCCCAACTTCCGCGAACTGCTGCAGCGCGTGCGCGACACGACGCTTGGCGCCTTCGACCACCAGGACGTGCCCTTCGAAATGCTGGTCGACCGACTTCAGACCGAGCGCGATCTCAGTCGGAACCCGCTGTTCCAAGTCCTGTTCGACTTCCACACCGATCTCGACGGTTCGGCAGCGAGCCCGACCGACGGGAACGCCCGCTTCGAAGTGGAAATCGATTCGGCCATCTGCGATCTCAGCCTGAGCGTGTTCGAGACCGGCGACGGCCTCCTGCTCGGTGCCCAATACGGCACCGCCCTGTTCGACCGTGCCACCATCGAGGATCTGCTGGATCACTTCGTCACCCTGCTGACCCACATCGTCGCGACCCCCGAGTGCCCCGTCAACGCGCTTTCCATGCTCGACGAAGCCTCGGTTCAGCGGCTCCGCGACGGCTGGAACGACACGGCCAAGGCCTATCCCGCCGACACACCGGTCAGCCGCCTGTTCGAGGCCCGCGCCGCGCGCACCCCCGACGCGGTGGCGTTGGTGATGGACGAAGCGCACATGACCTACGCCCAGCTCAACGGACGCGCCAACCGCATCGCGCGCCGCCTGCTCGAGTTGGGCGCTGCGCCGGAGACGACGGTCGCGATCTACCTGGACACCGGCTTCGACGCCATCTGCGCGGTTTGGGGCGTCCTGAAATCCGGCGCGCGGTATCTGCCCCTGGATCCCGACTACCCCGTCGATCGGCTCCAGTTCATGATCGCCGACGGCGACGTGAAACTGCTGATCAGCGACCGCGCCTTGGCCGAAAAGCTGCCCCACGAATTGCCGCAACTGCTGCTCGACCGCGACGAACTACCTTCCGACGAGACCGATCTCGATCTCACTCCGGCCGCCGCCGATGCCGCCTACATCATCTACACCTCGGGCTCGACGAGCCGCCCCAAGGGCGTCGTCATCGAACACGGCGCCCTGACCAACTACGCCACCGACGCCGTCGACGGCCTGCACCTGAGCGAAGCGGATCGCGTGCTTCAGTTCGCCTCGCTGAGCTTCGATGTGACGGTCGAGGAGATCTTCCCCACCCTGCTGGCCGGCGCCGCGCTGGTGTTGGTCGAGGATCTGAAAACCCTCGACTACGCCGGCTTCAACGAGCTGATCGAGCGGCACGGGATCACCGGCTTCGAACTGCCGACCCACTACTGGTCGGAGTGGATGGCCACCCTGGAAAGCGAGGGTATGGACCTGCCGGCCAGCCTGCGCTACTGCATCATCGGCACCGAGCGGGTCAAGCCGGAACGCCTGGCGATCTGGGCCGCCTTCGACCGCCAATTGTTCCATGTCTACGGCCTGACCGAGGCCACGGTCACCTCGCTGGTCTACCCGTTCCGCGATCCCCAGGCCACCTTCGGCGAGCACTTCAACCTGCCGATCGGCGTGCCCCAGGCCAACACCCAGGCCTACGTGCTCGATCGCGACGGCCAGCTCCTGCCGCCCGGCATCCCCGGCGAGCTGTACATCGGCGGCGACAGCCTGGCCCGCGAGTACTACAAGCGACCGGAACTGACCGCCGAACGCTTCGTGGCCAACCCCTTCGACGGCGGTACCACCCGCCTGTACCGCACCGGCGACCTGGTGCGCCGCCTGCGCGACGGGAACCTGGAGTTCCTGGGCCGCATGGACCACCAATTGAAGATCCGCGGGTTCCGCATCGAGCCGGCGGAAATCGAGGCGGCGTTGATGCGGCACGAGGCGGTCGCCGAAACGGTCGTGGTCGCCCGGCCCGACAAAGCCGGCAACAAGCGCCTGGTGGCCTACATCGCGCCGCCCGAGGGTCAGTCGGCGGCCACCGTTTCGGCCCTGCGCGGCTTACTGGCCGAGCACCTTCCCGAACACATGATCCCCGAGGCCTTCGTCACCATGGACAAACTGCCGGTGACGGCCAACGGCAAGCTGGATCGCCGCAACCTGCCGGAACCCGAGGGCGACCGCCCGCACCTGACGGCCGAGTACCTGGCGCCCACCAGCGGGTTGGAGCGCAACATCGCTTCGGTCTGGCGCCAGGTGTTGGATGTCGAGGAAATCGGCGTGCACGACAATTTCTTCGAACTGGGCGGCAACTCGATGCTGATCGTCCAGGTCCACGCCCGCCTGCGCAAGGCGATCGACCGGGAGATCACGCTGCTCGAGCTGTTCAACTCGCCCACGGTCGCCAAGCTGGCCGAGTTCTACAGCAACCAGGCCGGGCGCGAGGCCGCCGACAAGGCGATGGCCTTCACCACCGCGGCCGACGTCTACGAGGACACCCACGTGGCCGTGATCGGCATGGCCGGGCGCTTCACCGGTTCCCACAGCCTGGAGCACTTCTGGCAGAACGTGCTCGACGGCAAGGAAACGATCAAGGTCTTCTCGGATGAAGAGCTGGTGGCGGCCGGTCTGGACCCCGCGATCATCGCGCGCCCCGACTTCATTCCCGCCAAAGGCGTGCTGGACGGGGCCGACCAGTTCGACGCCGGCCTGTTCGGCATCCCGCCGCGCGAAGCCGAGCTGCTCGATCCCCAGCACCGCATCTTCCTGGAACACGCCTGGATGGCGCTGGAACGGGCGGGCTACGATCCCGAACAGTTCGAGGGCACCATCGGCGTCTACGCCGGCGCCAGCCCCAACTACTACTATCGCGAGAACCTGCTGCACAACCCCGCCCTGGCCGCGATGGACATGTTCAAGATCGAGTTCGGCAACTACTCCGACTTCCTCCCGGAGCGCACCTCCTTCCTACTCAACCTGCGCGGGCCAAGCGTCAACATCCAGAGCGCCTGCTCCACCTCGCTGACGGCCGTGGCCGAGGGCTATCACGGCGTGCTGACCGGTCAGTGCGACATGGCGCTGGCCGGCGGCGTGACGGTGTTGTTCCCGCAAACCAGCGGCTACTTCTACCACGAGGCCGGCATCTGGTCGGCGGACGGCCACGTGCGCTCCTTCGACGAAAAGGCCACCGGTCTGGTGGTTGGTGAAGGGGTCGGCATCGCGGTCCTGAAACGCCTCGACCGGGCCCTTGCCGACGGCGACAACGTCTACGCGGTCGTACGTGGCGCGGCCATCAAGAACGAGGGCAGCGCCAAGGTCGGCTTCGCCGCACCGGGTGTGGAAGGCCAGTACCAAATGGTGCGCCACGCCCTGGAGATGGCACGCGTCGATCCGCGCGACATCGAGATGGTCGAGGCCCACGGCTCGGCCACCAAACTGGGCGACCCGGCCGAGGTCGGCGGCCTGACCCGCGCCTATCGCTGTTACACCGAAGACCGCCAGTTCTGCGCGCTCGGTTCGGTCAAATCCAACATCGGTCACGCCGACATCGCCGCGGGCGTGGCCGGCTTCCTCAAGACCACGCTGAGCCTGCACCACGAAGTGATTCCGGCGAGCCTGCACTACACCACGCCCAACCCGGGCCTGGAGCTGGACAAGAGCCCTTTCTTCGTGCCGACGGAAAACCACCCCTGGCCACGGCGTACCGACAAGCCGCGCATCGCGGGCGTCAGTTCGCTAGGCGTCGGCGGCACCAACACGCACATGATCCTCCAGGAGGCGCCGCCGGTCCCAGACTCCGACGCACACGCGGGCGACCAGGTGCTGGTGCTTTCGGCCCGGACGCCCACCGCGCTGGACAAGATCGCCGCCAACCTCGCCGATTGGCTGGAAACCCATCCCGATGCGAACCTGGCCGACGTGGCCTTCACCCTCCAGGTGGGCCGTCGCGCCCTGGGCTGCCGCCGCAGCCTGGTCTGTGCCGACGTAGTCGACGCGATCGCCGCCCTGCGCGGCCGCAACAAACGCCGCGTGTTCGCGGGCCAATTGGCACCGCGCCAGTTGAACGCCAGCCCCAAGGTCGTATTCATGTTCTCCGGGCAGGGTGCCCAGTATCCCAACATGGGGCGCGGTCTCTACGATCACCTGCCGGTCTATCGGGAGACGGTCGACCGGTGTCTCGAGCACCTGCGCGATCTGCTCGACGTCGACCCCCGCCCCCTGCTGTTCCCCGAGGCCCACCAGGAGGCGACCGCCGCCGAAGCGCTCAACCAAACCAAGTACACCCAGCCGCTGCTGTTCGCCACGGCCTACGCCATGGCCCAGCAGTGGCTGGCCTGGGGCGTTCAGCCGGATGAAATGATCGGCCACAGCATGGGCGAGTACGTGGCCGCCACGCTGGCGGGCGTCATGACACCGGCCGAGGCGCTGACCTTGACGGTGGCGCGCGGCCGGCTGACCCAGAGCCTGCCCGACGGCGCCATGACCTCGGTCTCCATGGGCGAGCGGGACCTGCTGCCGCTGTTGGGCGAGGACATCTCCATCGCGGCCGTCAACAGTCCCCACAACTGCGTGGTCTCGGGCGCGCCCGAAGCCGTGGCCGCCCTGGAAGCCCTGCTGGACGACCAGTTCACCGACTACCGGCGCCTGCGCATCTCCAACGCCTTCCATTCGGTGACCATGCAGCCGGTTCGCGAGGCCTTCATCGCCGAAGTCGCCAAGGTGGACCTGAAAGCGCCGCGCCTGCCCTACATGTCCAACCTGACCGGCACGCGCATCACCGCCCGGCAGGCCACCAGCCCCGAGTACTGGGCCGACCAGATGATGAGCCCGGTGCGTTTCGCCCAAGGCATCGGCGAAGTGCTGGCCGGCGGCCCGGTCTGCCTGCTGGAGGTCGGCCCCGGCCGCACCCTGGCCACGCTCACCCGCCAGCAGATGGATCGCAAGAACCCGCCGACCCTGCTCACCAGCATCCGCCATCCGCGCGAAGAGCAGGCGGACCTGAACTTCCTGCTGAGCACCCTCGGTCGCCTGTGGCTTGCGGGCCTGAAACCCCGGTGGGCGCAAGTGCACGCCGGTACCCGACGCCGCCGCGTGGTGCTGCCGACCTATCCCTTCGAACGCGCCAAGTACTTCGTCGATCCGCCCGATTGGCAGGCGCTCGAGGCGGAGCACGCCCCCAAACCGGAGCTGTTCAAGAACCCCGACATCAGCCAGTGGTTCTACATTCCGTCGTGGTGCCGCACGGCCCACGCGCCGCGCCTGACCCTGGCCGACCCGCCCCAGCGCTGGCTTTTGTTCCTGGATCACCTGGGCTTGGCCAGCCGCATGGCCACCGCACTGGAGAAACAGGGCCACGAGGTCATCGTGGTTCGGGCGGGGTCGGGATTCGCCGAGACGGCCCACAACGCCTACACCCTCGACGTGCGCCGCGCCGAAGACTACGCCGTCCTGTTCGAAGAGCTGGCCGAGACCGACCGCTGCCCCGACCAGATCGTGCTGGCCTGGAGCCTCGGTGATCCCGAGCGCGATCAGCCCATGGAGACGCGCTTCGCCCAGGCCCAGAATCGCGGCCTCTTCGCCCTGCTGCACATCGCCAAGGCGCTGGACGCCCTGAACGACGAACGGGCGGCGCGGTTGACGGTCCTGACCAACAACGTCCACCAGGTGACCGGCAAGGAAGCGCTGGCCGCGGAGCAGGCGACCGTCATCGGCTTCAGTCGCGTCTTTCCCCAGGAGTACGGCCGTTTCTGCCGCTGCATCGACATCACGCTTCCCGAGAAACCGGCGCGGGCCGATCACCTGGCCCGCCGTCTGGTGGCCGACTGCGCCTTCCCCGGCGAGGACACCGTCATCGCCTACCGCGGCGCCTACCGCTACGTGGAACACTACGAGCGCGTGCGGCTGGGCAAGAGCCAGGAGCAGCGAACGCGGCTCCGCCAAGGTGGCGTCTACCTGATGACGGGCGGGCTCGGCTACCTGGGTTTCGAGCTCGGCATGCAGCTCCACCAACGCTACGGGGCCAAGCTGGCCCTGGTGGGTCATCGCCCGCTGCCGCCGCGCGAGACATGGGATCGCTACTTGGCCGAGCACGACCCCGAGAACGACAAAACCGCTTGGAAAATCAAGTGGATGCGCCGACTCGAAGCCGCCGGTGCCGAGGTCCTCGAACTGGCCGCGGATGCCGCCGACAAGACGCAGATGGCGCATGCGATCGCCAAGACCCAGGAACGCTTCGGCGCGCTGCACGGCATCTTCCACGCGGCGGGCATCACCGACGAGCGCCACTACCACCCGATCAAGGAAACCGATCTCGAGAACCTGGCCTTCCAATTCGCGCCCAAGGTGCAGGGCCTGCTGGTGCTCGAAGAGCTGAGCCGCGATCTGGCGCTGGACTTCGTGCTCAATTTCTCCTCGATCGCGGCCCTGTTGGGCGGCCTCGGCTTCGTGGGCTACAGCGCGGCCAACAACTTCCTCGACGCCTACACCCACCTCCTCAACAAACGCGACCGCACGACCCATTGGCTCAGCGTCAACTGGGACGGCTGGTTGCTGGAGGACCTGGAGGAAGCGGCTCGCGAATCGCAACCGGATTCGCTGCTGGCCCTGGCGCAAACCCTGCCGGAGGGCATGAGCGTGACCGCACGCCTGCTGGCGCGACCCGACCTGGGCCAGGTCGCCATGTCCTCGGGCAAGCTCGACCTGCGCATCGACAAATGGGTCAAGCTGAAGTCGCTCCAGAAGGCCGAGGAACCGCGATCCGAGGAACCGCGAAGTGACGCGTCGTCGAGCGGTGCGGCCCACGCCCGCCCCGATCTCTCCAACGCCTACGAGGAACCCTCCAACGAGGTCGAGTCCGTCATCGCCGGGGTCTGGCAGGACCTGCTCGGCGTCGATCGCGTCGGCGTTCACGACAACTTCTTCGAGCTCGGCGGTGATTCGCTGCTGTCGGTCCACCTCTCGACCCGGCTGAACAAGGCCCTGGGCGTCGAGATGACCGGCGGCAGCCTGCTCGCGCTGCAAACGGTGGCCGAGCAGGCCGAGGCGATCTTGACCCGGCTCGTGGAAGAAACGGACGACGAGATGCTCTCCGAGATTTTCGAACAGTAACCGCTCCCGAACCCGTTCGGCGGCCACGTGCGGCCGTCGACCACACTTTGCTTTTGAGGATGTCGCTCATGTCCAAAGAGAAAACCGATGCGTTGAAAAACCTGTCGCTGGAGCAATTGACCGCGTTGCGCAGCAAGTTGCAGGCACGAAAGAAGGCCAAAAAGAGCGGAGAGCCCAAAACCCTTCGCCTGCGCCGATTGCCGCGTGATCAACGCGGATACCCGCTTTCCTTCGCCCAGGAGAGCCTGTGGTTCCTGCACCAGGTCGACCCCGAGCGCGTCGATTTCAACCTGTTCACCAGTTTCGAAATCGGAGATGCCTTCGACCGCGGCGTCTTCCACCGCGCGCTGACCACGGTGGTGGCGCGTCACGAAACGCTGCGCACCACGTTTTCGATGGAGGGCGAACAGGCGGTTCAGGTGATCGGCGAGGCCCGCGTGGCGGAAACGCCGCTGCTCGACGTCACCGGCGCGGACGCACCACCGATGGCGGATTGGATCCAGGCGCAGATGATGACGCCCTTCGACCTCGAGACGGGCCCGCTCTTCCGATTCTACGCGGTCAAGGAACGCGACGACCTCTACCTGCTGTACTGCTTCTTCCACCACACCATCACCGATCTGTTCTCGATGGAGATTTTCAGCCGCGAGCTGACCGAGTGCTACGACGCGATCACCGGGGGACGGTCGCCGCGCCTGCCCGATCTGCCGTTCCAGTACCTGGACTTCGCGCATTACCAGCGCCTGCGCCTGCAGGGCGACGAGCTGAACCGGCTGCGCGGCTATTGGCGCAACAAGCTGGGCATCCGGCCCGAACCGCTGGACCTGCGGCTGGACCAGCCGAGACCGCCCCGCACCGATGTCCGCGCCGCCCGCGAAACCTGGATGCTCGACCCCGCGCTGTTCGCCAGCCTGCGGTCCCTGGCCGCGCGCAGCGGTGCGACGCTGCCCATGCTGCTGTTGACCTCGCTGGCCATCACCCTCGCCCACTACAGCGACCGGCAGCGGGTCCTGATCGGCACCACCAACGCCAATCGCGACCTGGAGGCGGTTCAGGGCATCATCGGCTATTTCGTCAACGTGCTGGTCTACGCCATCGATCTGGAAGGCTGCGGCAGCCTGCGCGCGGCACTGGCGCGGGTCAAGGAAACCTGTCTGGGCGCCTACGAACACCAGGCCCTGCCCTTCGCCGAATTGGTCCATCTCTTGGAATTGGAGCAGGGCTCGCAGCGAAACGAGCTGACCCGCGCGATGTTCAACTACATGCCCTACCTGGGGAACGGCGAGGAGGCCGAGATCACCTCGGAAGCGCTGGAAGACGCGCCCGCCGAAAGCGAAGCGGAGGCCTTCGACTACCTGACCTCCTCCTACGAGATCGCCGTGATGGTGCAGGAATGGCCCGACACGCTGTGCGTGGACGTGGAATACCAAACTGCGATCTTCGAACCCGAGACGATTCGAGCGATGCTGAGCCTGTTCCGGAAATTGGTGGTCACCCTGAGCGAAGACCTGGATCGCGGCTACGCGGATCTACTGCCGTCCTTGCCGCCACGAACCACGGCAACACCGGCCCCGGCCGAGACCGCGCCTACCGGCAACCTGCAGTGGTGGGACCGCGAGCAGCCGCAGCGACTCGAGGGGCCGGCCCTCGCCCGGGCGGTCCAGGTGCTGCGCGACGATTTGGCGGACCGAGAGGCCGAGGTCGCCGGGGCCATGTCGGTTTCGGCCGAGTTGCTGGTGGCCTACGAAGCGACACGCGCCGCGGGGCGGACATTGACCCTGCTCGATCCCCGCCTGCCCCTGCCCGTGCTGGCGGAACGCTTGGAAGCGGCCGGCGTGGGATTGGTCCTGGTGCGCCGCGGTGAGCAGGTCACCCTACCGGAGGGCACGGCCACCCTGGAACTCGCGGCGTCCGACTGGCTCGACCGCTCGCACAAGGCGGAGGTGGTCGCGGCGAAAGCGGTGGCCTACGTGGAACCGGTCGGCGACGACGAGCGCCGATTGGCGGCCTGGTGGGCCGACGTGCTCGGCCTGAAGGGGCGCAAGATCGGTCGCGACCACGACTTCTTCACCCTGGGTGGACACTCGATCCTAGCCACGCAGATCTGTGCCCGCATCCGACTGCACTGCGGCGTCTCGTTGCCGTTGAGCGACTTTTTCACCAACACCAAACTTCGTGACATGGCCGCCTGCATCGAAGGCCTGCGCGAAGACGCCAACGAGGCGGCCGCCCTGCCCGTCCTCGATCGCGCCGAGGGCCTGGGCCCTTGGCCGCTCTCGTTCGCGCAACAGCGCCTCTGGTTTCTCGATCGCCTCGAGCCGGGAAGCCCTCGCTACAACATGCCCGAAACCGTGTCCCTGGCCGCCGACACGGACCTCCAGGCCCTGGAAGCCGCGCTCGGCGACCTGGTCGCGCGCCAGTCATCCCTGCGCACCCGGTTCGGCCAGCGTGACGGCCAACCGGTGCAGATCATCGATCCCCCGCGCGCCATGGCGCTGCCCCGAGAAGACCTGAGCGACCTCCCCCCCGAACAGCGCGGTCCCACGCTCCAGAAGCGGATCGACGCCTTCGCGCAGCAACCGTTCGATCTGGAGAAGGGTCCGCTGTTCCGCACCAAACTGATACTCGGCGACGAAGACCACCTGTTGTTGATCAACATGCACCACATCATCAGCGACGGTTGGTCCCAGGAGATCTTCAACCGTGAACTGGCGGCCCTGTACGAATCGCGGTTGATCGATCGCGCCCCGAACCTGCCGGCGCTGCCCGTCGCCTACCACGATTTCGCTCAATGGCAGCGGCGTTGCCTGAGCGGCGGGGCGCTGGAGCGGCGACTGGCTTTCTGGACCGTGGAACTGGGCGGCGAACTGCCCATCCTCCAGATGCCGTTGGACCGCCCGCGCCCCGCCATTCAGAGCTACAACGGCGCGATCAAGCCCTTCGAGATGCCGGCGGAGGTGCGGCGCGCCCTGCTCGACATGGGTGAACGCGCCGACGCGACGCCCTTCATGACCCTGCTGGCCGTGTTCTTCGTGCTGCTCCACCGCTACAGCGCCCAGACCGACATCATCGTCGGCAGCCCGGTGGCCGGCCGCGATCACGGCGGCTTGGAGCACCTGATCGGCTTCTTCGTCAACACGCTGGTGCTGCGGCTGGACCTCGACGGCCAGCCCAGCTTCAGCGAGGTTCTGGATCGGGTGCGCACCACGGCCTTGGCCGCTTTCGACCACAGCGACGTGCCCTTCGAGATGCTGGTCGACAAGCTCGAAGTGGACCGCGACCTGAGCCGCAACCCGGTCTTCCAGGTGGTGTTCAACCACCAACGCGGGCAGGCCGAGGAACTGGCTGTAGAGGGCCCCGAGGCCAACTACACCATCGCCAAGTTCGACCTGACCCTGCACGTGCGCGAAACGCCCGACGGCATTCACGGCGGGCTGGAATACAACACGGACCTCTTCGACGAAACGACCGCGGCCCAGCTCATCGATCACTATCTGTTCCTGTGCCGCGCGGTCGTCGAACAGCCAGGGGCGATGATCGGCCGACTCCCCATGATGGGCACGGTCGACTGCGAGCGGGCCCTGCAGGTCATCCACGACCAGGTCCGCACCTTCCCCCAAGAGGAATCCCTGATCGCTCGCTTCCAAGCTTCAGTGGCGCGCTTCGCCGACCAGCCCGCCTTGATCTGGCAGCCGCCGAAGACACGCGAACGGCTCGCCGGTCCGCGCCGCGAAATGACCTACGGAGCTTTGGACCGGGCGTCCAACCGCCTGGCCCACGCCCTGTTGGCGAACGGCGTACGGCGCGGTGACCTGATTGCCATCAACCTGCCGCGCGGCCTGGACATGGTCGTCGCACTGCTGGCCGTACTCAAGGCGGGCGGCGTCTACCTGTACCTCGATCCGGCCTATCCGGAAGAACGGAAACGCCTGCTGCTGGAGGACGCCGCGCCGCGTGTGCTGATCGGCGACGGCACCGGCATGGGCGACATCCGCGTGGTTGCGGTCGACGACCGATCTTTGTCCACCATGCCCGAAACACCACCCGATGTCGCGCTGAGCCCCGATGACGGCTGCTACGTCATCTACACTTCGGGCTCGACCGGCAAACCCAAGGGCTGCCGTATCCTGCACCGCCACGTGGGTCGCCTGTTCGACGCAACCCAACACTGGTTCGGCTTCGACGCGCGCGACACCTGGACCCTGTTCCACTCGCTGGCGTTCGACTTTTCGGTGTGGGAACTGTGGGGCGCCCTGCTGTACGGCGGACGCCTGGTGGTCGTGTCCTACGAGGACAGCCGCGCACCGGCCGCGATGCTCGACCTGCTGCAACGCGAACGGGTGACCGTTCTGAACCAGACGCCCTCCGCCTTTCGCCAACTGGCCGGCGAGGAGGCCCGCAACCGCCGCGAGGATCTGGCTCTGCGCTACGTCATCTTCGGCGGCGAAGCGCTGGACCTACCCGGCCTGCGGCCCTGGTTCGAGCGCCACGGCGACGCGAAGCCGCGCCTGGTCAACATGTACGGCATCACCGAAACCACGGTGCACGTCACCTACCGCCCGATCGGCCTCGAAGACACCGTGGCGGGGACCGGCAGCCTGATCGGCACGGCGATTCCCGACCTGTCCCTCTACCTGCTCGACGAAAACCTGGCCCTGCTGCCGGCCGGCGTGCCAGGCGAGCTGTACGTGGGTGGGGCGGGTGTCACCGGAGCCTACCTGAACCGACCCGAGCTCAGCGCCGCGCGTTTCCTCGACCATCCCTACGCCGGTACCGGCAAGCTCTACCGCACGGGCGACCGGGCCCGGCGGCTGCACCACGGCGAACTGGAGTTCCTGGGCCGGGTCGACGGCCAGATCAAGCTGCGCGGATTCCGCATCGAGACCGGCGAGATCGAGGCCGCCATCGCCAGGCATCCCCAGGTGGCCGAATGCGCCGTGCTGCTCATCGGTTCCGGCGACAACGCCTACCTGGCCGCCTACTACACCCAGACCGAAGCGGACCGCGACCGGGCGGTGCTGGACCTGCGCGCCTTCCTGGGTCCGCACTTGCCGGCCTACATGGTGCCGGCCCGCTTCGTGCGGCTCGAGCGCCTGCCGCTGACCGTGCACGGCAAGCTCGACCGGCGCGCCCTGCCGAAACCGGTCGACGAGTTGCTCAGCGAGGACACCGGTTTCGCCGAACCGCGCGACAGCCTGGAATTCGAGTTGATCCAAATCCTCCAAAACATCGTCGACCATCGCCCCATCGGCGTGCACGACAACTTCTTCCGCGTCGGCGGGAACTCGCTGCTGGCGGTCAAACTGATGAACGAGATCGAGCGTCGCTACGACCGCCGCCTGCCCCTGACCATGCTCTACACCGAGGGTTCGGTGGCCCACATCGCCGCCATCCTGCGCGGCGACCGCATGCTCAAGAAGACCGATGCCCTGGTGACCCTGCGCGGCAGTGGCTCCCGGGTGCCCATGTTCTGGATTCACCCCACCGGCGGCAACGTCTTCTGCTACATCGAGCTGGCCCACCGGCTGGGCGACGACCAGCCGTTCTACGGCATCCAGTCGCCCTCGCTGGACGGCACCATCGAAACCTTCGGCAGCAACGAGGCGACGGCCACCCACTACATCGAGCGGATCCGCAGTGTGCAGGCCTGCGGACCCTACCGCATCGGCGGATGGTCCTCGGGCGGGGTGCTGGCCTACGAGATCGCCCGCCAATTGCACGAGATCGGCGAGCGCGTCGAGATGCTGATGATGTTGGACACCACGGCACCCCAGGCCCACCTGCCGTTGGAGGACTGGGAGGTCACGACCTCCTTCCTGATCGACTACTACCGCGGCGACCTGCAGCTCGATCCGCGCCGCCTCAAGAAACGCAGCTTCCGCGAGAACGTGCGCGAAATCAGCGAGATGGCGGCGGCGAAGGGGCGCTACGTCAACACCAATCTACCGCAGTTGGCGCAACTCTTCGAGGTCTTCACGAGGGACATCCGTTCCTTCGAGACCTACGACATCAAGCCCTTCGACCAGACGATCGAGCTGATGATCGCCCGCGACTCCGAGGAATCCAAGCGCGACCCCAACCTGGGTTGGACCGAGTTCCTGCCGGAGGAGCGAATCGCGACGACGATCGTGCCGGGCGATCACTTCAGCGTGCTGAAACCGCCCTTGCTCGAGAACCTGGTCGAGACCATCCTGCGGCTGCGGGACACGGCCGACGCACGCCGCGCCCAGCGAGCGGAGGCGCCCGCTGCCCCGTAGCCCCACCGCCGAAGTCCCCGCATTCAGTTAGATACGTCGTAGCAGTAGGTTGGCCTGCTAGGCCGACACTCGAAGCGATCCATCAAACCCAACAACCCAACCCCAAGATCGAACCCATTCCACCCAAACGCCCATGCCGAAGCATCAATCTCCAAAGTCCCCGCATTCAGTTAGATACGTCGTGGCAGTAGGTTGGCCTGCTAGGCCGACACTCGAAGCGATCCATCAAACCCAACAACCCAACCCCAAGATCGAACCCATTCCACCCAAACGCCCATGCCGAAGCATCAATCCCCAAGGTCCCCGCATTCAGTTAGATACGTCGTGGCAGTAGGTTGGCCTGCTAGGCCGACACTCGAAGCGATCCATCAAACCCAACAACCCAAGCTACAGAGCGCACTCATCCCCCCAAACACCCACCTCGAAGCCGCTTTCTCCACTTCCCAGTATTCCCCAAAAAGGGTTGAGCAGGCTGCTCAACCTACAGGCTTTCCGTCACTTTTCGCAATTCGGGCTCTTCGAAGGATTTGCTCTTTCGAGCACCTGATCACCAAGCACCCTGGCCGCTTTCTCCACTTCCCAGCATTCCCCAAAATGGGTTGAGCAGGCTGCTCAACCTACAGGCTTTCCGCCACTTACCGCGATTCGGGCTCTTCGGAGCAATCTCCCTCGGGAGTGACTGCAAGCGAGCCCGACCTACAGCCGATGAAACCCATCAACCCCCAAACACCCACACCCTAGTCGCTATCTCCGCTTCCCAGCATTCCCCAAAATGGGTTGAGCAGGCTGCTCAACCTACAGGCTTTCCGTCACTTACCGCAATTCGGGCTCTTCAAAGGATTTGCTCTTTCGAGCACCTGATCACCAAGCACCCTGGCCGGTTTCTCCACTTCCCAGTATTCCCCAAAATGGGTTGAGCAGGCTGCTCAACCTACAGGCTTTCCGCCACTTACCGCGATTCGGGCTCTTCGGAGCAATCTCCCTCGGGAGTGACTGCAAGCGAGCCCGACCTACAGCCGATGAAACCCATCAACCCCCAAACGCCCACACCCTAGTCGCTATCTCCACTTCCCAGTATTCCCCAAAATGGGTTGAGCAAGCTGCTCAACCTACAGGCTTTCCGCCACTTACCGCAATTCGGGCTCTTCAAAGGATTTGCTCTTTCGAGCACCCGATCACCAAGCACCCTAGCCGCAACCCCCGCTTCCCAGCATTCCTCAAAAAGGGTTGAGCAGGCTGCTCAACCTACAGGCTTTCCGTCACTTATCGCAATTCGGGCTCTTCGGAGCAATCTCTCTCGGGAGCATCTGCAAGCGAGCCGAACCCTCTCGGGATCGCACGATCACCGAAACCAAACCGCCATCACGAAAAAGGAGCCCCCCATGCAACTGACCCGCGTACCCCTCGAAGACTGGATGCGCCATTACTATTTCGACACGCCGATCGACCTGGGATCCAGCGGGGTCTATCCCTACAGCTTCGCCGAATTCAAGCGCATCACCGGCTTCCGCGACGAAGCGCTCGACGCCCTGGTCTTCGACGACAGCGATACCATGGGCGCCGTCGGTTTGCGTGCCGCGATCGCCGATCGCTGGGGTGACGGCGATCCGGACAACGTGATGGTCGCCAACGGCTCCAACGACGCCTCCTTCCTCGCCATGGTCGGCCTGCTCGAAGCGGGCGACGAGGTGGTGGTCCTCGACCCGATCTACCACACCCTGGGTAGCCTGTTGGTTTCGATCGGCTGCCAGGTCAAAACGGTGCCCCTGCTGTGGGAGAACCAATTCGCGCCGAACATGGACGACATGCTGGCCGCAATCGGGCCGCGCACCCGCATGGTCGTCGTCAACTTTCCCCACAACCCCACCGGCGTGTCGATCAGCCGCACCCAACAGCTCCGGTTGATCGACGCCTGCGACAAGGTCGGCGCCTACCTGGTCTGGGACGGCGCCTTCCACGATCTCACTTTCGAGGCACACCAACTGCCGCTGCCCTTTCCCGAATACGAGCGGGCGATCGTCATCGGCACCATGTCCAAGGCCTACGGCATGCCTGGCATTCGGGTGGGCTGGTGCATCGGGCAGGCCGCCCATTTGGCGCCGTGCATGCTGTGGAAGGACTACACCAGCCTGTACGTGTCGCCATGGGTCGAGATCGTGGCCCAACACGCGATCGCCCACGCGGACGCCCTCTGCGCCCCACGCAAGAAAGAGGCGTTGGAAAACTTCGCCTACCTCGAACGCTGGCTCGACACCCAGCGAGAACACATCGCATGGACGAAACCCCAAGGCGGGGTGACGGCCTTCATCCGCTTTCACCACATCGACAACACGGAACCCTTTTGTCGGTCGCTGGCCGAGACGTGCGGCGTCATGCTCGTGCCAGGCACGGCCTTCAACAATCCCAAGCATGCGCGGCTCGGCTTCGCCGGACCCTCGAAGTCCTTCCGCAAGGGCCTCGAGCTCCTGGGAAGCCATTGCGCCGCGTCGTGCCCGACCCACTCCCCCGGTTAGCCACCAAGTAAGGACGAATCGCCACGCCAGGAGTCGACATTCACATAAACCACTTAAGTTATGGCGCTTGTCGCAACCTGTCACCCAAGCCCCCGATTCGCCCGCATCCGCCAAACGCGTCCGCGAGTCGGCACGCCAGAAATGCCGAATGGGCCCCGAGGCCTTCGGGACGCCCCCGCTCTACAAGTCACTGATTCGAGTCAGACCCGGCGTGAACGGACCGGGCAGATGGCTCCCGCCGCGATGGGGGCCCCGCCGTCGTGCGGGCGCTCCCCGGGCGGAGTCTGCCCCGAGCGACGTTCGAACCGGGTCAAAGGGAAGGAAGAAATGTACCGAATAGATTTGGAACCGCATGAGGTCCGCCAGGTCGAAGAACTGATCGACGGCGTCATGCTTCGATATAAATCGGTGGAAGATCCCGATTTTCTGGACGAGGTCAACGTCATCGCCCACGAGTTGCCTCGCCGCTTGCGCCACACATTGCACCGCTTCAAGCACTTCGAGGACTGTTACGGCACCTGCGTGGTCGGTGGCCTGCCGGTCGATGACGGGCAGATCGGGCCGACGCCGCAACACTGGCGCTACCGTCCCGAAGTGTCGCCCACCCTGCGCGAGGAGATCTTTTTCGTCTTGTGCAGTTCGATCCTGGGCGACGCCATCGCCTGGTCCACCCAGCAGGACGGCTACCTGATGCACGAGGTCGCCCCGATCAAGGAACACGAGACGGATCAGCTCGGGTTCAGCAGCCAGCAATATTTGGAATGGCATACGGAGGACGCGTTTCATCCCTACCGCGCCGACTATTTGGGGCTGATGTGTTTCCGCAACCCCACCGGGACATCGACGACGGTGGGCTCCGTGACCGATCTCGACCTGGAGGATCCCAAGTTCGACCATCTGTTCGACAGCCACTTCACCATCAAGCCGGACGAGTCGCACTTGGAGAAGAACCGCGCGTTGCACAAGGTGACGCTGGCGGCGACGGCCCAACCGAACGGCAACCCGGACTACGACGAAATCAACCTGATGAACGAGCGTCCCGACACGATCGCGGTCCTCTTCGGGGATCGCAAAAGCCCCTACATGCGCTTGGATCCCTACTTCATGGGTGAGGTCGCATCGGATTCGGCGCGCGAAGCCCTCGACGAGTTGATCGAGCAAATCGAGAGCAACCTCAAGGAGTTCGTGTTGAAGCCGGGCGAGATCTTCTTCGCCGACAACTACCGCGTGGTGCACGGCCGCACCCCGTTCAAGGCCAAGTACGACGGTCGCGATCGCTGGCTCAAGCGCCTCAACATCGTGCGCGATTTGCGCAAGTCGCGGGACAAGCGCGCGCGTCCCAACTGCCGCAAAATCTCCTGAATCGGGAGAGGGCCGGGTGCCTCGGCATCCAGCTCTTTTCCGTCTCCGTCTCGGAAGGAACCCGAACATGTCGCTGAAGGACCGCCTGTTTCGCACCCTCGATGGAGGACTGCATACCGTCGAGCATGCCTTGTCCAGCATTCATCAATTTTTCGTGAGTACGACCTACGCCATGCGGGCCATCCGCCTGGTGTGGGAAACCAGCCGCAAGATGACGGTGAGCCTGCTGTTTCTGGCCATTACGGCCGGGTTGCTGCCCTTGCTGCAAATCGTCATCGCGGCAAAGATCGTGGACCAGGTGCTGCACGCCATCGCGACCGGCCAACCGGAGGACTTCCAGTTGGCGCTCGTCCTCGTCGCCGCGGAGGGTCTGGCCCTCATCGCCGGTCAGGCCTGCGAGCACATCATGCTCGCCCTGCGCGAAATCCTGCGCTCGCTGTTGTCCTTCCGCATCAACAAGCTCATTCTCGAAAAGGCCCAATCCCTCGAGCTGGCGCAGTTCGAGGATGCGACCTTCTACGATCGCCTGCAGCAGGCACGGGAAGGCGCCTCGGAGCGCCCGCTCTCCCTGATCGAGAAGAGCTTCGGCATGATTCGCGACGGCACCGGGCTGATCGGCATGGCCGTTTCCCTGTGGTTTTTCTCCCCCTGGGCCGTGGTCGTTTTGGTGGTGGCCAGCCTGCCGGCCTTCCTGGTGGAGGCCAACTTCGCCAACCAGGCGTTCCACCTGTTCAAGTGGCAATCGCCGGAACTGCGCATGCAGCAGTATTTGGAGACGGTTCTTTCCCGCGAGGACTTCGTCAAAGAGGTCAAATTGTTCGATTTGGCCGGCCATTTCACGAAGCGCTACATCGCCATCTTCAAAAAGGTCTTCGCCAAGGAGAAGAGCCTGGTGGTGCGGCGCGAGGTGTGGGGTTTCCTGTTCGGGATCCTGGGCATCGCGGCACTCTACGGCACCTACGGGTGGATCGTCTACGTGGCGGCCATCGGCGGCATCACGCTCGGGGAGATGACCAAATACATCGGCTTCTTCCGCGAGGGGCAGCAGGCCTTCTTCGTGACGATGGAAGCGATCGGCGGCATGTACGAAGACAATCTCTACATCACCAACCTCTACGAGTTCCTGGAAACGCCGGTGCCGCCGTGCGAGGGCCAGGCGCTGCGCGGACCCAAGCCGGCGGACGGCCTGCGTTTCGAGAAGATCTGGTTCACCTATCCCGGTGCGGACAAGCCGGCGCTCAAGGGCGTGTCCTTCCACGTGCAGCCAGGTGAAAAGTTGGCCCTTGTGGGCGAGAACGGATCGGGCAAGACGACGATCGTCAAGCTGATGACGCGGCTCTACCAACCCGAATCGGGGCGCATCACCCTCGAGGGTCTCGACATCCGCGACTGGGACGAACAGGCGCTACAGCGTCGGTTCGGCGTGATCTTCCAGGATTTCGTACGCTACCAACTGAGCGTCGGCGAGAACATCGGCGTGGGTGACGTGACGGCTCTCGAGGCTCGCGATCGCTGGACGGAGGCGGCCGAGAAGGGCATGGCCACGCCGATCGTGGCCGCCATGGAACAGGGCTACGACACGCAATTGGGGCGCTGGTTCAAGAACGGTCGCGAGCTGAGCGGTGGTCAATGGCAGAAGATCGCCCTGTCGCGGGCCTTCATGCGCCGAGACGCCGACATCCTGATTCTCGACGAGCCGACGGCGGCCATGGACGCCCAGACCGAGGTCGACATTTTCGACCGATTTCGCGAGTTGACCCGCGAGCAGATGGCGCTGATCATTTCACACCGTTTCTCCACCGTACGCTTGGCGGATACGATCATCGTGATGGAGCACGGCGAGATCCTGGAGCAGGGAGACCACACGAGCCTGCTGCACCACGACGGGCGCTACGCCAGCCTGTTCCAGCTCCAGGCCGCGGGTTACCAATAAACGTCCACGAACATGGTCCACGAAAAACCGGGAGCCTTTTTTGTCCACTAAAAACACGAAAAAACACGAACAACTGGGTTTTCCGGTACAACACCACGAATGCACGCTTGCCCCGATCCTAGATTTAAAACACTATTCTGTCCACGGATCACACAGATCCACACAGATGATCAACTGGTGCCCGTCCGGAAACAGCGGTTTTTTGAAAGGGTTCCTCCGATTCGGTAGGTTCTCAATGCAACCTGGTCTCAGCCGTCAGGCATCAGGCTTCAGTCGATCATCTATGAATCAGTATCTTGCTGAGACCTGATACCGTGCCCGCTCAGGCGAACCAACTTGGCTGTTACGATTTTTCCGTTTCAGGATGGGTACCCATTATTCGTCACTCAGAAAATGATATTGATTTTATGGCGCATTTCTCGGCATGCACATACCCGTTCTTCAAAAGATACTGTTCATCATTCGTGTGAATCGGTGTGATTCGTGGACAGACTTCTTCTCTCTTAGCATTGCATTGATCATAAAGGGTGCATATGAGTGACGAATGAGATACTGATGATGATTATTCGACGTCCACAAGGTTTAAATAGGTTACCGCTGTGAAAATAGACGCTTCTTATATTTATGCCAACTCGAGTCATTCGTGGACATTCCTGACGAAGGAGACGTAAAGCCTAGGCGCAGGCGAACAAGGTTCGTAAGTGGTCTTTCTTTTTCGTGTCTTTTCGTGGATTTAGTGGACAGTTGTCCTGGGCCGCCGTCAGTTTCGTGGAACCAGGTCGAACGCCGTGCGCGCGACTTCCCTCCCGTTGAGGTGAATGGCCAGCAGGTGCTCGCCAGGATAGTAGGTGCGCGTCGTGATCGCCTTGAACGAATGGCGCTTCGAGATCGGTACCGGCTCGCCGGTATGACAGATCCCGGTTTTGAGCTTAAAGACCTTCTCCGAACGCTTGCCGTTCTTTTTGACGAAATGGATCGCGTAATCCAACACGTATTTCTGATGGTCCTTCGACGCGTCCAAGACAAGCTGAAACGCGATCTCGCCGCCAAGCGCCACCTCGCTCGGTTCGAGCCGTAAATCCCGGATCGCGATGTGGGGGTCGTTGTCGTAGCCCAAGAGCGGAAAGACGCCAGGATGACCCATCTTGACCAGGGTTCGCGTGGCATGCTTCACGATCCACTGGAGATGGTCGGGATCGCCAACCTCCTGGTCCAACCAATCCTGGCAGAGCTGAACGACCCGATCCGGATGGTCCTTGCTGATGTCGTTCACGTGATTGGCGACCGAACGCCGCACGTAGAGACTGGGATCCTGCCTGAGTCGATCCAGAAACGGAATCGTGGGTTCGGGATCCCGGATGAAGTCCTGGAGCCGCATGCCCCAGGGAAGCCGAGGGCGCGTCCCCTCCGAGACCAGGCGCCGCACGTGTTCGTCGGCGTGATCGCACCAGGCCTCCAGTTGGCGATAGGTGCGATCGTAGTGTTGCTTGATGAAGGGCCGAATGGCGAACTCGGCACTGAACAGATGGGTCAATCGCTCCATGACGGCGAAGGCGGCGTCCGGGTGGTCGAGCCCGTAGGCGGCCACGTAGTCGGTGACCGGCCAGATCGCGAAACCGCGAATGGGGTCGTCGGGATCGCCGTGGTCCCACACTTCGGGAAGCCGGCACAGGGCCTCGGCCGCCGTCTCGAACCGGGACGGTAAAAACCCGTGCATGACCTCGATGAGATGGCGCACACGTTCCTTCAGCTCGAGGGCCTCGAGTCCGTCGAGCGCGGCCCGTTTGAAACCTCGGCTGTCGAAGTCGGGCAACACGGCGTTCAAACCGGAAACGATGCGGTCGATGGCGGCCTCACCGAGACCGTCTTTCATCAAGGATTGGCTGGACATGCAGATCACCTCGGCCGGAAAGGGTAGAACGGGGCAGGCGAAAAGTGTCTCAGAGCCAGGGCGAAGTTGCAACCAACAACATTTCCAGCGCATTACTTACTCTCAGATTCGCCGAGAAAAAGCCCACGAATCACACGAAATGGCTTCTTGGGCGGGAGTCCTCGGCAGGCGCATTTGGTGTCACACATGGTCCAGCTTTTCCTGGTTTCGATCATTCCTGCCATCCTGATCGGGATTTGACGACGGCAAGACCCAGCTCAGGTTAAACAAGCCACTTTGTTTCAAGAGAGTTCCCAGAAAACGCGTCCAATGAGCGGCAAGCGAACCTGGTGGGCCTTCCCTGGGTACCTGTGAGGTGGGCAAGCATTCTCCCAAACAAACGACACACACCCTGTAATTTAGTTAAACAACCTGGCTCAAATGACAAAATATCGATAGATTAAAATAATACGACTCCGTTTCCTCTGCGAACTCCGTGGTAAAAAATCATAGTATGATACGGCATTTCATCACCCATTGGATAAAAAGCGTTGCCAAAGATCCGTTTCCGCGGCGGTCTTGATCATGGTGTTCCGTTCGCGGAGTAGCCGGGTCATGTAGCGTTTCAGGACCAGCCATTCCGCCAGCCGTCCCAGGGGGCCCAGCGGTGCGTCGAAGTCAAAGACGTCCGTCATGACGGTGATCCCGTTTTCGTGCTCGAAGAGGTGGTCGTGATCGAAACGTTTGAAGATGCCTCGTTCCTGCGAGTCCCGAAAAAAGTGGGGCGACTCCATGGCGGTGATCCGGGTGGTGAGCCGCTGCCGGATGCCGAAGTGAACGGCACTCCAGGTAACCGTCTCCCCCAGGGTGATGAGTCCGGAGGTTCGACCCGCAACCGCTCTTTCCCGATGGGTCGATTGACTGCCGATGTGGAGATCGATGCTGCGCGAAAGATCGAACACGCGCTCGATGGGTGCCTCGATCTCGGTGGTGATGTGGAGTGCGGTCATGGTCCATCCATGGAGAATACGCCAGGGTGAAACGAGTCGATCCGCTGGCCACGGAACAAACGCCCCAAGGCCTGATGGATGCCCTAGCTGCGGTTCGCCTCGGGATCGAACAAAGGCTCGATGTCAAGGAGCGATCGGTGCGAGATATCGTTGCGTTGGGGATATGCGAAAAAAATCACATTTCCTCCCAAATTCCTCCACAATCGCCCCGCGATAATCGCACCATTGCGAGTTTTGGCGAAATCTCTTTTTGAGATGATAACGGTTTTTTACATGCCACGAAAGCTCAATATATTCTCGTGACCAAGGCCCAAAGTCTAAGACGAGAACGCCAAAGCTTTCCAATTTCCTTTCTTCATTGAATTTTCACTTCAACCAAACCCCTTTTTGAGGTTAGACATCATGCATTCCCACACGGAAACACTTGCTTTCTACACACCTAAGCTGGCGCGTACGTCCCTTGCCGCTGTGCACACCCTCCTCCTGCTGGGATTTGTGTTTACAGGTTCCCTCTCGGCACAGGACGAGACCCACTGGGTCAAAATCAAGACCGCGGGTACCCCCGATTCCGGCTCTCTCGGCCAACCGGTGAAGGTCTATTTACTGGACCAAAACGGCCACCTTTTCCTCTCTGAAGGCCAACCTCTGGTCACCGCGGGCCTGACCCGCGTGAACCTGAGCGGGCCCTTTCTCTATTCCGGCAGTGATTTGCGCCCGGGCAACGTGGCCCTGCACAATACCGCGGACAATCCGGTACGCATCACGAGAATGACGACCTCTCTGAAACCCAATAAGCACTATACCGACTTCTTCCACCACGTCAACGAGCAGAATACCCCAAACCGCTGCAATGAAACGCTTTGGGGTAAGATGACGATGCGCCCCGGCCAAATCAAACGCTTTATCGCAAAAAAGCCGACGCACCATTGTGGTTTCCATGTCTACAAGGTCAAGCGCCTGGCTTCCTCTCCCGCCGACGATATCGCCATCGACAGCGACGGCGACGGCATCGAAGATTCAGTCGATAACTGCCCCAACATCGCCAATCTGGACCAAAGCGACCTGGACGGCGACGGCGAGGGCGACCTTTGCGACGACACCCCCTACGGTGAAGACAGCGATGGCGACGGGGTCTACGACTACCAAGACAACTGCGTCAGCTACTTCAACCCGCTCCAAACGGACAGCAACGGCGATGGTCTCGGCGACGCCTGCAGCTCGCGCACGATACAATTCACCAACGACGACCACGACAACTACCAATTTGCCACCTATGACGATGCCGCCGTGGTCATCGACGGTTTCGGTGAAGAGGTGGCCTTGGAATCGTTCGAACTGCTCACCGAACCGCAACGCGGCAGTTTGGCCCTTTCCGGTAACGAGCTGGTGTACACGCCCGACGGCGGTTTCGAAGGCCTCGACCAGTTTTCCTACAGCTTGCGCAACAACGAGAACCAAGTCGACGAGGCCCACATCTTGGTCAACCTGATCCAGGGAGATTGCAACACCGCCAACTTCAGCGGCACCGCCGACGGCTTGGTCACGTTGATCCCCAACCACGTCATTTCGCAAGACTTGATCGGCAACGTCACGGTCTACGACCAGCTCGACGCCGCCCGCGACACGCCGACCCGCGCGCACATGGAACAAAAAACCATGGTGCTCCAACTGGAAGATCTCGTCCTCGGCAACGACGCACTGACGCTGTCCTTCCTGACCAAACCCAACACGTTGGGAGAGGTGCAGGTGCTCTTGGAATCCAACGGCCTGCGAATCTACCAAGAGGAAGATCGCCTGTTCTTCGAATTCATCAACGACGGCACGGTGACCACCCAAATCGCTTCCGCCCGACTCCTCAACCAGTTCAGTTGCAACCACGTTGCCGTGCTTTTGGGCGGAAACACGGTGAGCACCCTGGTCAACGGCGAACGCCAAGATACCGCGCTCGAGAGCGCCCCAGACGACTTGATGGAAACCCTGCGCTTCCCACGACACGAGGGTGCACTTTGGAACGTGCGGATCTACGACCGCCTGCTCGGTGACGAAGAACTGGCGGTTCTCGGTGAAAACTGCACACCCGACTCGGCCGCGGCAGAACGCTATCCCGATTACCCCAACTTTATGTGCGGCATTTACGTGTGCGAGTACTGGGATAGCGAGATCGTCGCCGGTCACGAAGAAAGTCTCGACTACTACGTGCACAAGCAGGACGAGGTCTACGAAGAGAACGTCTTCGATCACGGCATGTCGCCGCGCGGGAACCTCTGCGATTACATCGACAACGGTTCCGGCAAAGACCTGGTCCTCAGTCAAGGCATCTTCAACACCTTCGTCAGGCCCTACAGCTTCAGCAGCCCGCTCACCCAGGTGAACGGCCAGTTCTGGCTGCACGAAAACTTCCACTCCTTCCAAGGCAAGCTCAAGAATTACAACGGTTTTGGTGGGAACAAGTACTTTTTGGAAGCCTCCGCAAGCTGGCAACCCTTCCGCAACATCCCCGCCGTTCGCGACACCTTGATCGCCTTCTACACCGCGATTCCCCACCTGCCGATGTGGGTCGTCAACGGCTCGCCGACCGAAGATCGCGCCGGCCACGACAAGCAGGGCGGTCACGCCTACGGCGCCTCGATTTGGTGGTTCTACCTCACCGAAACCGTCGCCTACCCGCGTTTGATCGGCGATATGTTCAACGATCGCCGCGTTGCCAGTGAACCGATGGCGGTCGCCAAGGATTTGGTGGAAGCCGAGGGTTACGACTTCGCCGAAATCTTCGCCGACTTCGCCGCCGTGGCCACCACCTGGGACATGGAACACGAAGCGTTGTGGCGCGAATCGGAGGAAGCTTCGCTGCGCCGTATGGCCGGCGGCGGCGACATCGACGCCGTCAACCACAAGTTCACCGCAAACATGGACAACAGCGCCACCTGCGGCGAATGGACCGACGTACCCACCGCGTACTTGCCTGGCTCCTGGGCCAACAACGCATACGAGGTCGCACCGCCCACGGTGAACGAAACCTATCGCGTCGCGGTGTTCGCCGAGTCTGCGACCCTGGATCCCAACCTGTTTCGCGGCCGGTTGGTGGTCTACAACAGCACCACCGGCGAACGCCGATACACGCCAATCGCGGTTTCGGACGATCTCGACAACGCGGTCGAAGTCGACGTCGACGTCGCCGCCGGTGAAACGCTGTATTTGGTGGTCGCCACCACGCCGGACGTCTTCTCCGGCTGGGACTTCTACAACTACAGCTATCGCATTGAAGCGTTGGGCCAAAGCTGTAACGAAAACTAGCCAAAACGCGAACCGCAAAACCAAGGCGCGGCCGACAGCAACTGTCGACCGCGCCTTTTTTCGTTTGCCACCCGATGGATTGCCATGAAGCGACCGAGCGGGTACGGATCGCCTCTCCTGCCAGAGGCGCAGGCATCGAGAGTGTGACACCAAAAATCCAAACGGCCAGGGCCAGACGTATCTGTTTCCGAAGCCACATGCACATCGAGTTTCGAATTTTGGATTCGCAAAGCAACGGAACGTGCCATCCATGGCCGACAGGGCCCTCGCCTTTTACGGGCGTGGCAGACCAAGCACACCTGACGTTGCCGTTCCGTGGACCGAGGTCACCGGCTCGATGGGCCTCGCGCTTCGCCCCTTTCGATTCCACCCGTCCCTACCGTCGTCACCAACACCCATTCGCCGCTTTCGAGGGAGGCCCGATCACGATCCGGGCGTCGGGCTCCCACCCACTCGGAACAATGGCAGCCTCGCCCCCATCAAGCGTGTCTCTCGAAGGTGTCCCTCATGCCTACTTCACCTGCCGCGTCACTCGTCCTCGCCGTTTTCCGCCTCCTGGCCAGCGCCCTCCTCTGCACCACGACCGTCGTCTTCGCACAAACCACCGGTGGTGATGACGACGCGTATCTCTCATCGTCCCAAAGCCAGGAAGTACGGCGGGTTTGCCCCAATGAACCCAATATTTTGTGCATGGACCCCTTCTCGCCCACTTACGTGGTTCTGAAGGGTTGCGTCACCGGTGGGCCCAGCGGGTTCCCCGCCTTCACGGCCAACGTGCCGCCCGGCCAACCGCTCGTCTTCAACGTGCTCGGCGGCTCCGAGTCGACCTTCCGGACCTTTGCCATCGTCAGCGAAGCGGTCGCCAACGGCAACGGCGTCAACCCTTGCGTGGGCGGGCCGGGCGTGTTCGTGGGCCCGATCCCCATCGATTTTACAGATTCGCCGTCCCCGACTCTCTACACCGTACCCAGCGCCGACGTGGACCAAATCAAGGCCGCCGTGGACGCCGACGGATTCGTGGTCATGCTCGCCATGGACTGCATCAACGGGCCACAATCCTTTGCGGGATTGGGCATCACCCGCGATCCGGCCGCCTCCTCCACCGACCTCAGCCTGGACCTGACTTCCGCGCCGCAGAGCGGCTTCATCGGCGAGGCCTTCGATGTGGAGATCCTCCTCACCAACAACGGCGACGAAAACGCCGAGAGCCCCATCGTCTCGTTCGATTTGCCGCTCGGTACGGATTTGGTCTCGGCCGTCCTCGATGGTCAGGATTGCGTGCAAACCGGGAACCGCGTCAACTGCAACGGCAGCGATTTGGGCCCCGCCCAAAATCATTCCGGCTTCTTCCGATTCGAGCCGCAGATCGGCGGCGTCCTGAATCTCGACCTGTCCGCCACGGCCAATATCTGTGACGCCGACACCGCCAACAACGATCTCGATATTACGGTCCCGTTCCTATGCCCGCCGGATCTGGATTGCTTTTTCGGATTCGGGCAAAACGGCAACGGCACGCAAAGCCAGATCTGGGTGTCGAACCCCAATCCCCTGCTCGATGCCACGGTCACCATTTTCACCACCGATCCCAACGGAAGCCCCGTGGGCACCCATCTGGAGGATCCGGGGTTCATCCAAGCCACCGTTCCCAGTGGCGGTCGCTTTGCCGTGAACACCAACGGCACGCCCGCGGAAGAAGACAACATCCTGTGGTGGTTGACCTCGGACAACCCCGACCTTCAAGGTGAGATCCGCAACTTCCAGGAATCGGACGGGCCGAACCCGAAATTCCTCGGCTCCACCAACCGCCTGTTCCCCGAGTCGTCCGTGGACGATTTCGATACTGATTACCCGATCCCCTTTTTCGATATCGTGGATGGTGCCAACCAAACGGTGCACCTGGTCAACCTGACGCCGACACCGCAGTCGACCACGGGATCGTTCCGGGACATATCGACCGGCATCGTCTCGACGACCATCACCCCGACGCTCCAGCCCTTCGAAATCCAAACTTTTCCCTTGGACCAACTGGGCCTGCCAGGCACGGATCCGCAAGGCTTCTGGAAATCCGGAGAGGGTCCCATCGTGACGATTTTCGAATTCGATAGCCCGGACACCTACCAACTATTCACGCCCATCCTCCCACCGGACCCAATCGACGGCCCCATCTCCCAGCCAGTGTTTCGCCCCGATCCCGAGGACCCCGAATACGACCCCTCCGAGCTGGAGCTATTCAAATACAATCCCACGGGCGATGCAGTGCCCGGGACGACCGTCACGTTCGAGTTCGACAACACCGAATGCGGGCCAGGTACAAATCAAACCAACGATTTCCCGCTAACCGGCGGCGAGCCGTTCACCCCCATCTTCCTTCCGATCGACATCGATGACCAGCTCGGCGGCTTCGGCGACGCGCCCCTCCCGCCACCGACCGTTTCGACAGTCCGTTGGAAGGAGGGAACCAGCGAGATCTGGATCACCGCTAAACAACCGTCCCAAAACGCCTTAGTACACATTCCGAAGCCCTCGGGCTCGGGTACGGGTCAGCCGGCGCAGGTTCGGTTGATGATTCGATCCGAGGCCGACCGACGCGTGCCTACGGCGTCTTTCAATGAAGACGGCAATCTTCTCGACTTTCGATTCCTGGACGTACCGCAGGGATCGCATCTCTACTGCCTGGACGATGTCACCCAGGATGACGAGCTGGATTTCCTGGAGTTCCAAGTTCCTCCTGGCGGCTCTGGCGACGTGTGGTTCAACGCCATCGCCGACGAACCCGACCTGCAATACAAGGACCAATTGCCGCTACATGTGCTGGAGGATGGGCAGTCTCGGGTCGGCGAGTTCACCAAGGTACTCGAGGCCTGGAACGGCAATGGCGGTACCAGTTGCCTGGGCGATGCTCCCGACATTCTGGACATCGTCAAATTCATGAACGACGGCCTCAAGTGCCCGTAACTGTCGGGGGCTTGTTCCACCCGGGTTGCGGGTCCACCAAAAACTGTCCACGAAAAACACGAAAAAACACGAAATGGAAACTGCCAGCATGGCCTGCCCAGTGAGGCGATCGCTTCTGCGATGGGTTTCCGGAACACGTTCTGTTGTTTTTCAGTCCGTTCGTTCCCAAAACCCAAACGTTGCCCAAAAAGCCGAAAGGTTCGGTTCCTGTGTGGCAACGCGTCACTCGAGGCAATTGATGACTTGTCCACGGATCACACCGATCCACACGAATACGGACACCGTCACTCCATTCGAGGCCTATCGGGTTTGTCCCCGAACCGAACACAAACCCACATGATTCAATATGAAAAATAGATCTGCATAAATAGTTGTAATTGATGGCCTTAAGATCGCGCTCTGCTCGAGGCAACTGTCGTGTGCCACCCATGGGTCCTGTTTATTCGTGTCAATCCGAGTGATTCGTGGATAGACAAAAAATGTCGGTCGCGATCCACCTCGAAGAGCCTGTCGCGTTCGCCCCAGATTTTTTCGTGTATTTTCGTGCTTTTAGTGGACAGTGCCTTTCGTGGATGCTTTTCGTGGACACCCAATCCAACCGATCATTGGGCGTTTTCCACTACCAAGTCGTCTGCATCCTGTTCGGGATCGACGCCCTGTGAAGTCAAGCGGAACCACGATCGCTCCTGCTCGGCCGGTTGGCTCGTTTCGTATCGCAGCGGCCTGCCGAAAGCGTCCTCGGCAATGTCGACCTTTCTCTCGCCACGCCCTATGTGATAGAGGATCAGGTGACCTGACGGGTCTGGCTCCGGATAGGTGCCGTGATCCTGATAGTGACGGTGGAGATCCGTGCTCAGTTCCTGAAGCAACGCTTCCGTTTTTTCGATTTTCAGGCGGTTCGGGTAGCTCTCCGTGTGCATCCCGATCGACGCGCCGACCACCACGCCGAGCCACAACCCAAGCCAAAACGACCGGTTCTTGTTGAGCAGGCGGTACACCCCGATGATTCCTTCGGAGGTTTGCATCGTCAAGAAATTTACCTGTACGAGACCGACCAAATTCAGCAATGCGGTGATAAAGGTCACTGCCTGAAAAGCGAGCGGCACCAGGACCACGGCGATCATGCCCATCACGATGTGCCTGGCCAGGTCCGGCGACTCGGAAAGGAAACTAACGGCAAAGGCCCCCAGCGCAGAAAGCAGGAGCGTCGCTGAAAAAATGGCGAATCTCCGCATTCGGGATGGTTTTTTGGGAATGGGAGGAGGCACGGGTGGTGGCCGCTTCGGAATCGGCGGTGGAGTGGTCGTGGTGGTATTCGGAATGGGTGGTGGTACATTGGTTTGCATGGAGTCCCCCGGTTCATCAATATCGGGAGATGGGGCGGCGGACAAACCATTCAGGGGTCATCGCTCAGGGATCTTTCCTCCAGTTTGCCGACGATTTGACCCGTCGTCCACGAAATACACGAAAAGCCGCCCAAGCGAACTCGGGAGAAACTTCCAGGAAATCAGAGGTAACCTACTGATAAAAAATAGAATGAGCTGGAGAGACCATCGAAAAAGCGATCACGTCACAGGGCAGGCGACGCAAAGAGTAACCTGTTCCCGTTTTTGTCCACGAAATACACGAAAAAACACGAAAAACTAACCAAGCGAACTCGGGAGTAACATCCAGGAAATCAGAGGTAACCTACTGATAAAAAATAGAATGGGTTGGTGGAACCATCGAAAAGACGGTCACGTCACTGGGCAGGCAATGCCAGGAGTAACCTGTTCGCGTTATTGTCCACGAAATACACGAAAAGCCACGAAAAACCGCCCAAGCGAACTCGGGCGTAACGCCCTGGAAATCAGAGGCAATCTACTGATAAAAAATAGAATGGACTGGTGAACCCATCGCAGAAGCGATCGCCTCACTGGGCAGGCCATGCTGGCAGTTTCCATTTCGTGTTTTTTCGTGCTTTTCGTGGACTAGAATTGGCGACTCACCCCGAAGATCACGCCCCGTCCCAAGCCCAGCGTTCCCCGATCGGCCCAGGCGTTGTTGGTCGTGGTGGGGTAGCGGATCTCTTCATCCAACAGGTTGGTGAACTTCAGGTTGAGGTTCAGGCCTTTCATGAAGGCCGATACCCGCAGGTGGGCGTTGAGGTTCCAGTACCCATCCACCCGCTCACCGATCCGCCCGACGGGTCGATAATCGGGATCGGTGGGATCCAATGCCGGCGAGTCGGGAGCGGGTCCGTTGTCGAACTCGGCCTCCATGTCGTCCACATAGTATCCGCTCAAGGCCACCGAGCCGCGTTCGAACCGGTAGTATCCGTTCGCGGAAAAGAGCCAGCGCGGAGAGTATCCCAGGCGGATGTTCGCGAATCCTGGCGTCTTGTTCTCGCTGTCCTGATGCGAGGCGTTCACCTCGAATTTCATCGTGTCCCCGGACCGAGCCATGAGGCCGAACTCGACGCCTTCGGTTTCGAGGCGGCCGACGTTGGCCGCGAAGGTGAAAAACTCACCTGCCTGGTCGATGCCCGAAGTCCGCGAGATGAGCCGATCCAAATCGTTGCGGAACACGCTGACGTTGGCGATTATTTTGGGCGAGAGGGTGCCCGTGTAGTTGATCTCGTAGGTCTCGATGGTCGACGGTGCCAGTTGCGGCACATCGGGCTGTGCGATCAGATCCAGGTTCTGGCCGAAGGTGGGGTGCTTGATGGCCTTGCCGAACAGCAGCTTGACCACGTGCTGCCCCGAGAAGTCGAAGATCGCCGCCACCCGCGGCACCACATTCACGCTGTCGTCGTCGTACACGTCGTGGAACCGTGCGGACAACTCGGTGTCGTAGGCCTGAATCAAATCCAGGCGGTAGGGCCGCTGTTGTTCGAAGCGCACACCGGTGACCAGTCGAAACCAATCCACCGGGTGCCAATTGGCTTGGGCGAACAGGGCATAAGTGGTGATGTCCTCGTCGCGAGGTAGCCAGGCGGTGTAATTTTCGAAACTCTCCCCAAAGGCGGGCGCATCGAAGGCGTTTTCCAGCTTGAAGGCCGACCGCCAGGAGGCGCCCAGGGTGAGATCCCAGTGAGGATTGGGATGGTAGAAGCCATTGACTTCCATTTCGAAGCCGTTGGCCGTGACGTGGTCGTTGGTGAAAAAATCTTCGAACAGATACTCGTATTCCTGCAGGTAGCGGTAAACGGCATAGTGTCCCTTGAACGCCATATCCCACTGTTTGGTCACTCGTGTCCGATACTCTAAAAAGAAATTGGTCGAGGCGCTATTGCCGGTGGAGCCCGGGCCGATACTGGGCAAACCGAAGGTCATTTCCTTGTCGGTCTCGATATAGCTCAACCCAAAGGTGTACTTCTTGAAAAACCCGGTCACGTCGAAGTACTTGCGGCTCTCTTCGAACATCTTCTCGGTGCGGCTGTCCACCGCCAGGCCCACCGACGGCAACCAACTGGGATCACGAACCATGTCGCGGTAGGGCACGTCCAGGCCCTCCGTCTCGAACAGGCCCATATTGACGAAATAACGCAGGGTATCGCCTTCTCCGGACACGCCGTAATAGAGCTCTTTGGTCGCCTCCGAACCACCGCGCACCGAGAAGCGTCGATAGTAGATATCGTTTTCGTGGGTGGTAATGATGTTGATGGCGCCAAAGAAGGCCCCATCCCCGTAAATGACCGACAGCGGACCGCGCACGATTTCGATGCGTTCGATGGCCTCGATCGGCACGGCGATCTTGTTCAAAAGGTACTGATTGAAATATCCTTCGTTTTGCTTGACCCCATTGACCATGATAATGATTTTGTCGAAGGCGCCCTTTTCCAAGAAACCGCGCACACCGAAGTTCTGGGTTCCCGTCCAGGCGAAGTCGTCCAGCATGTAGAGTCCCGGGACATGCTGAAACACTTCCTGAAGCGAGTGGAACCCGAACAGTTCCATCTCTTCGCGCGACAAAATGACCACGCTGGCCGGTACGACGGCCACTTTCTCCAGTTTTTTTCCCGCAGTGACGATTTCGATATCCAACAAATCCTGGAGCGACAGATCGTCCATCCGAAGACCAGTCCCCAAATCCGTATAGGGAGGCCGACCCCAGAGCGAACAGGTGCCCAGCATCAGGAACCCAAGACATAGCCCAAGCCATGCCCGGACGATCCGAGCCCAAAACAGAGGAAGGAGCATGACGTTCATCATCTCTCGATCCCTATTGGTGATTAAACTTATCTTATCCTCCAATAATCACTCGAATTAAACAAGTTCATTTTCGTTTTAACTTACAGAAATGAAATAACCTATATGGATAATTCACCCAACGAGCCCTATAAAAAACAGAACACAGAGTTCCGTCCACTAAAAACACGAAAAAACACGAAATGGAAACTTCCTGCATGGCCTACCCAGTGAGGCGATGGCTTCTCCGATAGATTTCCGGAACACATTCTGTTGTTTATCAGTATGTTAGATCTGAGAACTCGAACCTTGCCTACATGGCCAACAGGTTTGGTTCCTGCCTGGTAACGCGTCACGCGCGGCAGTTGATGACTTTTCCACGAATCACACCGATCCACACGAATACGAACATAGCCATTCCATTCGAGGCCTATTGCGTTTTTTTCCCGGAACGGAACCCAAGCCCAGATGATTCACACGACAAATAGATCTGCGTAAGCGATTGATACTTTCGATGTTAAGTTCAGACTCTTCTCAGAGTACCTGCCGTGTGGTGCCCATGGGTCCTGTTGATTCGTGTCAGTCTGTGTGATTCGTGGACAAAAAATCAAGGTCGTTCGCGGTCCACCGCGGGAAGGAACCGACCCTGCAGGGATCTGCTTTTTCGTGTCTTTTCGTGTTTTTCGTGGACAAAAACACGAAAAAGATCATCCCGGCATTCCCTGCTCCGTGAGCCAATCGCTTCTTCGATGGGTTACAGGAACACATTCTTTTGTATATCAGCAGGTTAAAGTTGGGCACTAGAACGTTGCCCAAAGGGCCGACGGGTTCGGTTCCCGTCTGGCGACCGTCACACGCGGCAGTTGATGACTTGTCCACGGATCACACCGATCCACACGAATACGAACACAGTCATTCCGTTCGAGGCCTATTGCGTTTTTTTCCCGGAACGGAACCCAAGCCCAGATGATTCACACGACAACTCAATCTGCATTAGCGATTGATACTTTTGATGTTAAGTTCAGACCCCTCTCAGAGTACCTGCCGTGTGGTGCCCATGGGTCCTGTTGATTCGTGTCAGTCCGTTTGATTCGTGGACAAAAAACCAAGGTCAATCGCGATCCACCGCGGGGGGGGAACCGACCCTGCAGGGATCTGCTTTTTCGTGTTTTTTCGTGTTTTTCGTGGACAAAAACACGAAAAGGCTTCGTTCCAAGTGGCCTACCTCAATCTGGAAGATATGCAACATGGGTGAACGACGGAATTCGGACATTTACCCTTACCCCTTGGAATAGATAGTTTTGCCTTTGGACCTATGATCCACGCGTGGTCGAAGTCCGGGATTCGAAGGAAGGAGCGCGTTCGCGTTCGTGCCTTTTCGTGTATTTCGTGGACAAAACCGCATTGACGGCCGTCTTTTTGGCTTGCCGATGCCGCTCCATACCGGAAAGGGGTTGACAGACGATCACAAAGTGCTAATTTTTTAACACTTCACCGAGGAGGTCAGCCGTGCAGGGACTCAGCAAACGGGAACGGCAGATCATGGACGTCGTCTACGAGCTCGGCGAGGCCACCGCCACCGACATCCAGAATCGACTGCCCGATCCGCCAAGCAACTCCGCCGTGCGCACCCACCTGCGTATCTTGATGGAGAAGCAACACCTCCAGCATCGCCGCGAAGGGAAAAGCTACGTGTATTTCCCCACCCTCGACCCGGAAAAGGCCAAAAAGCGCGCCCTCAAGGACCTGATCAAAACCTTTTTCTCCGGTTCGGTGGAACACACGGTCGCCACCCTGATCGGCATGTCTCGCGACGAACTCAGCGACGAGGATCTGGACCGCTTGAGCACCATGATCGATCAGGCCAGAAAGGAAGGGAAGTGATGCTGGTTTTTCTCATCGATACCACCCTGAAACTCACGCTCATCTTCGGCCTGGCCTGGCTCGCCACCCACCTCACCCGCAAACAGGCATCCTCCCTGCGCCACTTGATCTGGAAGGCCGCCTTCCTCGGCATGGTCCTGGTTCTACTCGGGTACTTCTTCCTGCCGCGCTACGAGCTGCCGCTCCTCCCGATCCCCACTGCGGCCGAAACGGTGGTGCCGGCCACCATGCCCGCCGCCCTCCCCCATGAATCGCCGGCGGTCGGCCACACCACCCGAGCGATTTGGCCCTGGCCAGCCATCCTGCTTAGCCTGTGGGGGTTGGGCGTTTTTCTGGTGACAACCCGGTTCGCGGTCTCCCTCGTCCAATTGATGGTGTTGGTGAAAAGGGCCCAGAAGTGTGAGGGTCCGCAATGGCGCGAGCTGGCCTACGAACTGGCGAAAACCTATCGACTGAAAAAACCGCTCGACGTGCGCATCGCCTCGCGCACCATCACCCCCATGACGCTGGGCACCCTGTATCCCATGGTCCTCCTGCCGCAGGAGGCCCGATCATGGTCGGACGAACGACTGCGCCTGGTACTCATCCACGAAATCGCCCACATCAAGAACAAGGACTTCCCGATTCAGCTCCTGGTCCATGGGATCTGTGCGCTCTTCTGGTTCCATCCTTTGGTTTGGCTCGCCGAACGCCACCTGACCCGCGAACGGGAACACGCCAGCGACGATTGGGTGGTTTTTTCGGGATACAAGGCCAGCACCTATGCCCAACACCTGCTGGAGATCGCCCGGGTGTTGCGTTCCGGACGACCGACCCCGGTCGGCCTGGGCATGGCCAAAATCTCCGAACTCGAGGGCCGCATGATCGCCCTGTTGAGCGATCGTGCCGATCACGGCATGCTTGGTTTGAAGACCCGAATCCAGACCTGGAGCCTGAGCCTCCTGGTTTGCCTCCCACTCGCCGACATCACACCGCTGGCGTTGTCGACACCCTTCCCCTTGCAGGCCATGGAAGGAAGCAGCGGCCTCATTCCCATCCAGGATCCACGACACGTCTGCATGTTCGCCGACGAGGTCATCGAGAACGGCCCTCGAGTCAGCAGGGTTCTGGAAATCGACGGGCATCGCTACTACCTGGCCACCAAGGAATGCCTCGAAAGCATCGCGCGGCACTCGGAGATTCGGTTCGCCAGGGATCCCATGTCCGGTCGTGAGGTCGACAAGGCCAACGCCGTGCTGGCGGTGTACGCCGGCTCCTCGCGCGTCGCCTATTTCGAAAACGAGGAAAACCTGGCTGAATACAACCGTCGCAAAGCCGGCATGACCCAGCCGGAACGAGATCACGCCGAACGTCCCTAATCCCGTCCCCACATATCAACCCATCGCCGCAACCCAGCCGGGTTGCATGGCGGAGCTGCGCCCCGATCCACCGGCCACGCCCACCCCCTCGTTTTCCCAAATCAACGGGTTCCGCCCGTCAGGGGATCGGTGTGTCCGAAGGTCGACCCCCCACCCATCATTTCAACCACGCCAAGGAGACACCATGACCGTTCGTCGCAATACCCGAACCTGGGTCCGAATCATCCTGATTTTGGGACTCGCGCTGTCCGCGGGCGCCTCTCTCGCCGGAGATAAGTACCAATGCCCCCCTTGTGGCTGTGCCAAGGATGCGATCCTCTTCGACATGGCCGGCAATTGTCCCGATTGCTCGATGCCGTTGGTGAAGGCATCCGTCCTGAAGGAACAAAAGCAGCAGCAAAAGAACATGGCCGTTCTCATTTTCGACGGCATGGAAACGCTCGACATGACCGGGCCCTGGGAAGTGTTCCACCACCAACCGGAACTGAACCTGTTCACCGTTTCCCACGACGGCAAGCCCATCACCTCCATGGGTCTCAAAATCGCCGCCGACTACAGTCTCGCCAATTGCCCTCCGTCTTCGTATCTCCTGATTCCCGGCGGCGGCGTAAACGCCATGTTGCGGAACAAGACCGTCATCGAGTGGGTGAAGACCCGGGCCGAAGCCGCCGAGATGGTGTTTTCGGTGTGTAACGGCGCCTTCATCCTGGCCGAAACCGGGTTACTCGACGGCAAGAGCGCCACGACGTTCCACAGCCTGCTCGACGACCTGGAGCGGGACTACCCCAAGGTGAAGGTCCACTTCGATCGGCGCTGGGTCGACAACGGCAAGTACATTACCTCGGCCGGCATCGCATCCGGCCTGGACATGTCGTTCTACGCGGTCCAGAAGTTGTTCGGCAAGGACCGGGCCGAAGGAACCGCCGGCCATATCGAATACTATTGGAACCAGGACCCGAAGGTGACAATCCACGCCCGGTCGCTGCTACCCGACATGGACTTCCCCGAGGGCACCGATTTCGAGGCCACGACGGACACCGGCGACGCCGGCCATTGGCGGATCGAGGGTATCCTGACCCTGCCCAAAACCCACGAGGAGCTGCGGGCCCACCTCGGCGCACAAATGGTGAAAAACCAATGGAAGCCCACAAAGGGCAAGCCCAACCAGGCCGAGCATTGGCAGTTCGAGGATCGAGCCGGTCAGTCGTGGCAGGGCAGGATCCAGGCAGAACCGGTCGGTCGGCACCGCTTCAAGGTATCCCTCGAGATACAACCCAAGTCCCGTTAGAAGACCCTAGCGGACCGAGCCAAAGGGCCAAAACCTCCACCAAAAGCTGTCCACTAAATACACGAAAAAACACGAACACGATCGGGGTCCTTCATCCGAATCCCTCACTTCGACCAGGCTTGGCTCACGGGTCCGAAGGGAAAAAACCCTTCCTCGACGCTCGCGTTCCCAGGCCGGAAGGTCGACTGGTGGGAGCTGATGAACGACTCTTGGCCTGTCAGACGTAATATTCTGAGAAATAATGAGATGTTCACTTGGTAATAAATCGTGGAAACGCCCAATTCACAGGGTAGGAAAAACCTGGAGCCTGCTCAGATGTTACGTGCCGAGGAACCCGAAACCCATCGAAGAAGCGATTGGTGCACTGGGCAGGCAATCTAGGAACTATCTCGTTCGTGTTTTTTCGTGTATTTAGTGGACAAAAAATTTCCGTGGATTTCGTGGACGGTCATTGGAGCAGGTCGATGCTCTCCCCCGTCCCATCGATATCCACCGAAAGCGTCGCAAACACCCAAGTCCCCTTGTTTTTCGTGGCATCGACATAAATCGTCGCGCTGCCGTTCGGCCCCGAAATGGGAATCGCCAAACCGGCATCCCCCGACGGGCCCGAGACATTGATGGACCCGGAAAGGAACATGCCTTCCTCGATGGGTGTCCCCAATGCCTCCTGCACGGCCGTGTGGGCCTTGGCTTTTCGAACCGCTTCCTTGTAGACATCGGACGACTTCATCGCGCCGAACACGATCGCGAGGATGCCCCCCAGGAAGGCGAGGAAGAGCAGGAAGGTGCCGAGACATCCCACCGGTACGAACCATTTCCAATTACGACTCATCCACGATCTGTTTTGCGATGTCATGGGCTGCCACCTTTGGTCGTTCGAGCGTTGCGGTCGGTCAGGGCGCGAGGCATCCAGATAATAAAGGCGAGGTCTTCTCTTAGGGATCGGCAAAGTGGCGGCAAAGCCCTTATTTTTTCCCCGAGGCCCGAAATCACCGAATTCGTGAGCCGAGCAGATCGCCACCTAGCCGAAAGCGGAAAACCCCTTTTGTGGACCGGATCGGTCCAGATACCGGTTTTCGGTATGACAAGGGTCATAAAGGGAGAGCCGGCCCAGGGCCTATTTTTAGAGCACCGCTGAAGCGTTCTTCGTCGATCTGCCGGGAAGGATCCCCATGCGAACCCGCGATGATTCGCTGCCGAGACCTGCATGTTCCCGTCTTTTCGCCGCGGCACCCACCTCGTGCCGTCGGTGGTTTCTCGATCGCTCGGCGATGCCAAGGCCTCTACTTCCCCGTCACGGTTGCGCCGCCGGGGGTTTCGGAAGGAGTCAATATGCTATCCAAGTCTTCCGCTCGCCTCTTTTTCATCGGAGGCACAACCTTTTTCTCGCTCACGTTTCTGGCGCTCACCTGGGATACCGTATCCCAGGTCCCCGAACGTTCCAACGCCCATGAGATGAACGAGTCCGTGACCCGCGGTCACGACATCTGGAACGACAACAACTGCATGGGCTGCCACACCATCCTGGGTGAAGGCGCCTACTACGCCCCCGAACTCACCAAAGTCGTGGAACGACGCGGCGAACCCTGGATTCGGGTCTTCCTGAAAGATCCCCAGGCCATGTTCCCGGGCCGCCGAAAAATGGTGCAGTACAACTTCACCGAAGATCAGATCACCGACCTGATCGAGTTTTTCAAATGGATCCAGAACATCGACGCCAACGGCTTCCCACCGGAACCCGATCTGGCACCCAAGGTCCAAAACGCGATGGTCTCGGATCCCAGTGTGGCCGGCGCCACCAGCGGCACAGCCCACGTCATGCCGGAGATGATGAAGACGATTTGTATCAGTTGCCATGCGGTCGGCGGCAAAGGCGGCAAGGTGGGGCCGGCATTGGACGATGTGGCCCAGCGCTACAGTCGCACCGAACTCGACCGCTGGCTGGCGGACCCGCAAGGCGTCAAGCCAGGCACCGGCATGCCCGATCTCAAGCTCTCCGATGAGGTGCGGCGCGAGTTGGTCGAGTACTTGTTGAACCTGAACGGCGGAGGAAATCAATGAAATACCAATCTCAAAAGGTCGCCTACCTCTTTTTTGCCACCAGTCTGCTGCTTTTGTGCCTGCAGCTCGTGTACGGCTTCATCCTGGGTTTCGCGCACATGGGCTTCGACGTCCTACACGATTGGATCCCCTTCAACACGGCACGTGCCACCCATACCAACTTGCTGGTGGTCTGGCTGCTGTGCGGCTTCATGGGCTCGGCCTATTGGGTGATCCCCGATGAGTCCGAACGGGAACTGGTCAGTGTGAAGTGGGCGGTCATCCAGTGGGCTTCGTTCGTGGTGGTCGGGGTGATCGCCCTGGCCGGGTTCCACATGAATTGGTGGGAAGGCCGCAAGTTTCTGGAAATTCCCCGCCCGTTGGACTACTTCGTCGTGATCAACGTGCTGCTGTTCCTGGGCCTGATCGGAGCCACCGCCTGGAAGGGCAAACGCTTCACCACGACCGGGATCACCCTGATCATCGGCTTGGTCTCGGCGGCCCTGCTGTACCTACCGGGCATGATCCACTTCGACAACCAGGTCTTCGACTCCTACTTCCGCTGGTGGGTGGTCCACCTGTGGGTCGAAGGTGTTTGGGAGCTGATCATGGGAGCCCTGCTCTCCTACCTGCTGATCAAACTGACCGGAGTCGACCGCGAGGTGATCGAGAAGTGGCTGTACGTGATCGTGGGGATCACCTTCCTGAGCGGGATTCTCGGCACGGGTCACCACTACTACTACATCGGCGCTCCCGAGTACTGGCTGATGATCGGTGGCATCTTCTCGGCCCTGGAGCCTCTGGCATTCCTGGGTATGGCCATCTTCGCCATGGCCATGAGCCGCAAGGGCGGCCGCAAACACCCCAACCGCATCGCGCTGCGCTGGACGCTCGGTTGTGCGGTGCTCTCGTTCGTGGGCGCCGGATTCCTGGGCATGGCGCACACGCTGCCCCAGGTCAACCTGTGGACCCACGGCACCCTGGTCACCGCCATGCACGGCCACCTCGCCTTCTGGGGTGCCTACGCGATGATCGTCTTCGCGATGATCATGTACGTGATGCCGCAAATGACGGGCCGCAACCTCTACAACGGCTGGCTGCCGGAATGGGCCTTCCTGCTCAGCAACATCGGCATGATCGCCATGACCGGCGCCTTCGCCGTGGCCGGCATCGCGCAGGTCTACCTGGAACGCAAGGTGGGCATGGACTTCCTGGACGTGCAGGAGTCGATCGAGGTCCACTTCCTCGGCCTGGTCCTGGCCGCCGTGCTGTTCACCGCGGGGATCTTGATGTTCGTCTGGAACTTCGTGCAGTTCGGCATTCCCCAAAACGACGTCCTGACTTCCGATGACGAAGAAGGCGTCTACGCCGAGGCGACGGCATGACCGCCATGGCCACGCTTCCCGAGACACCCTATTACCGCGCCACCGGTGGGGAAGTGGCGCTGTTCGAGACCTGTTTCGAACGGCGCCTGCCGCTCCTGCTCAAGGGTCCCACGGGCTGTGGCAAGTCGCGCTTCGTGGAGCACATGGCCGCCGCGCTGAACCGCCCGCTGATCACGGTCGCCTGCCACGACGACACCACCGCCACCGACCTGCTGGGTCGCTACCTGATTCGCGGCGATGAAACGGTGTGGTGCGACGGTCCCGTGGCCCGCGCCGTGCGCGAAGGCGCCATCCTGTACCTGGACGAAATCGCCGAGGCCCGCCCCGACGTGGTCGTGGTGGTTCACCCGCTCACCGACCACCGCCGCGAACTGTTTCTGGAACGTCACGACGAAGTGTTGCGGGCCGGTCCGGAGTTCATGGTGGTGGCCAGCTACAACCCCTTCTACCAACGGGGGTTGAAAGAGCTGAAACCCTCCACGCGGCAGCGCTTCGTGTGCCTGTCGTTTCAATACCCCGCACCCGCCGTGGAACGCGAGATCCTGATGGGTGAAACCGGGATCGACGCGGCGACCGCCAAAAAGCTGGTCGCCCTGGCCGGGAAACTGCGCCAGGCCGAGATGCTGGGCATCGCCGAGGTCCCCTCCACGCGGCTGTTGGTGGATGCGGCCTACCTGCTTTCGGCGGGTCTGCCGCCGCGTCTGGCCTGCCGCACCGCCATCGTCGAAGCGCTCACGGACGACCACGAAACCATCAAGGCCATGTGCGACATCGTCGCCCTGTGCTTCTGAACGGTGCCCATCCCGCGCCGAGACGCCGCCATCACGCGAGGATCGGTGCGCTGGATGGGCATGGTTTCAGATCTCGCGAAGTTGCCCGGCCCAACCTACCGCGGCGACGCCCCTCTCACAAATGCGGAACTTCCAAGCAATTCGCTTCGATTAGTTACCCACTTGAAACCCGGTCGCCGGTGTGCCGGCCCACGGTCTGAGCAACGACTCTTGTAACAAACTCTGTAAAGCTCAAAGATAAAGATAAAAACCTAAAAAGGCGGATGTGCAGGGAGTTCGTCGAAAAATGTCGGCCCGGCGCCCTGGGTGGGCCCGGCACTTACTGCAACGACGCCCCTCTCACAAATGCGGGAACTCCCAAACGATTCGCTTCGATTAGTTACCCACCTGAAACCCGGGGCCCCGGTCTGAGCAACGACTCTGTGGTGATCTTAAAAAGGAACCTGGCGATGATTTCCTTTGATTGGGAAGAAGGCGTGTTCCGCGGCCTACGCGGCACTTGGCAGTACCTGTTCCACCCGAAAAAAACCGATATCCGCCAAGAGGGCGGCGTGCTCCTGGCTGACCAGGAGACGCAACTGGAAATCCTGGCCAGGCTCGTATCGGGGCAGCCCCTCCGCGTTCGCGAATCGGAACTGCTCGGCGGTCTGCGCGGCCGGATCCTCCTGTTGCCCAAACAGATCGCCATCTGTGACGATCCCGCCGTCAACCGCCACTTCTTTCTCATCCGAACGCTGATCGGTGCCGAAATGGCGCGTCAAACCGGAGCCATCGGCGAATGGGACATTTCCATGGCCGGCCGCATTCGGTATCTGTTCGCCGTGGCTCGATCGATCTCCTCCTTGGCCATCACGTTCGACCGCTTCGCATGCATCTATCGCGATTTGTTCCGCTTGGAGCGAGGCACCCGCAAGGACCAGACCCCCAAATCCAAAGCCGCCCGGTGTTTTGAAACCCTGCGGATCTCGGTGTTGACCGATTGTCTGGTAGACCCCGTACGCTGGGACGAGGCGACCCAATTGGAACTGTTGGGTTCCAGCCCGGTGCCCGACGACCTCGCGCCCGGGTTCATGCTGAGCGGTGACGTCCTGACGCCGCAAGACGCGGAAAAGGCGGGCGATGCGGGAGACCTCCAACAGGACCGGAACCCGGGACGCGGCACCGAAATCGAGTCGCCGGCCAAGGACCACATCCACCGCACCTTTTTGGAGAAGGTGGACGAAATCGACCCCTTGCCGATGCACACGTTCGAAAAGACCGAAACTGCCGACAACTACCGCGGCGGCTCGCGGCAGGTGGACGGCGACGACGAGCTGGAAGAACACCTGGAGGCCCTCCAGGATCTGGACCTGCGCGAGGTCATCCGCGGTGGTCGTGAAACCAAGAGTATCTTCCGGGCCGACATCGACCTTTCGGGCGGCATCCCGGACGTGCACACCATTCTCCCGGAGGAAAAGGGCATCCCCTACCCCGAGTGGAACTACGCCAAGAAAAGCTACCGACCCGATTGGGTGACCGTGTACCCCACCAACGTGATCAAACCCAACGCACCGGCTGCGGCCAAAATCCTACAGCAGCGGCGGCTGCTCATCGAGGAACTCACCAATCGGCTGCTCGCCCATCGCACCCGCCACAACCGCTTGAATCGCCGGAACCAGGGCGAAGAGATCGACCTGGATGCGGTGGTGGAAGCCTATGCGGACCGACGCGCGGGCCGTCCGCCCTCGGAGAAGCTCTACAGCACCATTCGCAAGACGCGCGAACCCACGGCGGTGACCCTGCTGTTGGATGTCAGTCTTTCTAGCGGGAGCTGGGTCGAGGGCAGGCGCGTCATCGACGTCACCCGCGAAACGGTGATGGTTCTCGGAGAGGTGGCCGAGGAGCTGGGCGACCTGGTACGCATCCTGTGCTTCGCGGGCAATACGCGCAATCACTGTCGGGTGTTCGAAGTCAAGTCGTGGCGCCAGCCGTGGTCTCAGGCCCGCGACCTGATCTGCGGCCTGGAGCCACAGGGCTACACCCGCATCGGGCCGGCCATTCGCCACGCGGTCGCGGGCTTCGACGACGCCCCGTCCAGTAAGCGGTTACTGCTCCTGATCACCGATGGTAAGCCGACGGATTACGATCGGTACGAGGGGATCTACGGCTTGGAGGACGTGCGCATGGCGATCAAGGAAGGAACCGAGCGGGGCATCTACGGGTTCGCCATCGGTTTGGACGCCCGGGCGCGATCCTCGCTGAGTGCCATGTTCGGGCTCAACGCTTGGCAGGTGCTACGCCACATCGGCGATCTGCCGGAATGCGTGGTGTCCGCCTACGGCCGCTTGATCGACTAAATCCACGAATCTGACTTGTCCACTAAATACACGAAAAAACACGAAAAAACACGAAAAAGATATTCCCGACATTCCCTGCCCGGTGAGCCAATCGCTTCTTCGATGGGCTTCAGGAACACCTTCTGTCGTTTATCTGTATTTTAGATCTTGGAACTAGAAAGCGGCCAAAAGGGCCGACGGGTTCGCTTCCGGTGTGGCGACGTATCACACGCGGCATTTGATGACTTGTTCACGAATCACACAGATCCACACGAATACAGTCACAGTATTCTATTTGCGGACCCTGGTGTTTTTTCTCGGAATGGATCACGAATCCAAATGATTCAATAAGCCAAGTAAATCTGCATTAATACTTGATACTGTTTTACTTTAAATTCGATCTCATGGCTGAATACCTTTCGTGACCGCCCATGGTTCCCGTCTATTCGTGTCAATCGGTGTGACTCGTGGACAAAAAAATGTCGATCGCGATCCAACGTAGGGAGGAACCGACCCCGTCGGACCTTTTCTTTGTCGTGTCTTCTCGTGGCTCTAGAAAATCACTGCGTTCTACAAACATGTTCTTCCCTTCCCCAAGAAGTGTCCGTCTCACTGGGAGGGCCATATCGGGAAGTTCCGTTCGTATCCTTTCGTGTTTTTAGTGGAACAGAACACAAACCCAAATGATTCAATAAACCAAATGAATCTGCATTAATACTTGATACTGTTCCAATCAAGATTCGATCTCTTGGCTGAATACCTTTCGTGACCGCCCATGGTTCCCGTCTATTCGTGTCAATCGGTGTGATTCGTGGACAAACAGAAAATGTCGATCGCGATCCAACGTGGCGAGGAACCGACCCCGTTGGGCCTTTTCTTAATCGTGTCTTCTCGTGGCTCTAGAAAATCACTGCGTTCTACAAAACATGTTCTTCCCTTCCCCAAGAAGTGTCCGTCTCACTGGGAGGGCCATATCGGGAAGTTCCGTTCGTGTTTTTTCGTGTTTTTAGTGGACAAGATCTAGAGCCCTTCGAAGAGTGACGGGTCGTGCTCCAACATATCGAGCAGCAATGTCAGCGATTCGTGGAACGCCTGCATGCGTGAAGGCCCGAGGCGCTCCGTGAGCCGCGTTTCCAACTCGCCCAGAAAGGCCAGCCCGGCGAAGAGCCCGAGACGCCCCTCCTCGCTGAAACGCACCAGCTTGGCGCGCCCGTCGCGGGGATCGGGCACCCGCTCCAGGAAACCCATGCCCACCATTTCCTCGACCAACTGACCCACCGCCTGCTTGCTGATCCCCATCCTCGCCGCCAACTCGGTCAGGCGCGTGCCCTCCAAGTCGATGTGGGGGAACAACGCCGTATGGGTGGCGCGCAATCGCGACTCCCCGGTGCGGCGGCGCAAGATGGCGATGGCCGACTCGTTCAGGAGCCGCGCACTCTTGAACAGGATCTGGGCGGTACTGTCTCGCTTGGCCCGCTCCAAATCGTGTCGGAAGGCTTCGGTCGTCATGGACACCTCTCGTGGACATCATGGCCATCTCGAAACTTGGCTCGAGTTGAATATCGATGGGATCCAACGAGACGACCGCTATTTAGTAAACCACTCTTGACTATCTTCGGCAAGTGACTCAGAATTTAGTCAACCCCACTTGACTATCTTCCAGGAGGACACCTTGCTTACCCCTATCGCCCCCGACATCTGGCACTGTCAAAACGAATTGGTGATGAGCTTCGGCATGCACTTCCAGATCCGCATGACGGTCGTGCGCCTGACGGATGGAAGCCTGCTGCTTCACTCGCCGATCCCCATCGACGACGACTTGGCCGCGAAACTGGCCGAATTGGGGCCGGTCGCCTACCTGGTGGCGCCCAACTGCTTTCACCACCTCTACATAGGTCCGGCAAAGGAACGGTATCCCCAGGCGACGGTGATGGGCGCGCCAGGCTTGGCCGAGAAACGGCCTGACCTGCACCTGGACGGCGTCCTGGGTCGGGACACGCCGGAGGAGCTGGAGGCCGAGTTCCGGTTCGTCATGATCGAGGGCGCACCTCAAATGAACGAGGTCGTCATGTTCCACCGCGCCAGCGCCACCTTGATCGTGTGCGACCTCATTTTCAACATTCACGAGGTCAAAGGCCTGGTCACCAAGGTCATGCTGTGCTGCGCCGGTGCCCACAAACGCACGGCGCAGAGCAGGGTCTGGCGCATGTTGACCAAAAACCGAAAGGCCGCGGGTCGGTCGGTGGCGAGCCTTTTGGACCTACCCTTCGATCGGGTGGTCCCGTCGCACGGTCTGCTCGTCGAAACCGAAGCGCGCCAAACCCTTGCGCAGGCCTGCCACTGGATGCTGAAGGCGACTTGACGCACATCTCGCCGTCCTCCAAAACCCGGGCTCCGGGAGGACGGCGAGACGCTGGTGGTAGGAATGGAATCAACCGATCGCACCAACCGGGCTCGGGCTGAAATGGGGGCGGCCTGACGGATTTCGGATTTGCCGGCGCCCAGGTATCGCCGAATCGCCGACCTGCCCGCCGTGGTGGTCGTAGTTCTGGAGGTTGACCATGACCGCCTCGATGTGGAGCGGTGAAGGCTCTTCCTCGAGCATCTGAGCCGCGTGTTTGAGCCGCCTACCAAAATGCGAATCGGGGTCCTCGGCATCGTTGGCCGGTTGGTACTCGTCGAGATTGCGGCTCTTGAAGGCATCGAACATGTTCAGGAGGCCGTGGATCGTCTGCTCGAGCAGCCGATGGTTCCTGCAGTCGGCATCTTCGGCCAAATTGCGCACCATCTCCAGGTAACGTCCCCGCTCCGACTCGGTTAGATGGACTCTCTGCCGAGCAGGCTCATCAAACCCGGACGGGTGCGCAGGTCCTCCGGGGTGCCGGCGGCCCGAACCATGCCGACCGCGAACGCCAACGGGGTTTTGACCTTGTTGAAGCAATACTGTGGATCTTCGAGGAAACGCGGGTGAAACAGGATGGTGCGTACCACCTCGCGGATGTTTCCATCGGTTTCCATAACCCGATCGCGGACCGCCAACAGGATCCACGCGGCGCAGCGGAAGCGAGATCAGGCCAATAGCGTCGTATGTGCGGGCATGGATTTGGCGCGAAGGAGGCTGGTGGGCTGGGGCTCTCTGCGCCACCACCAAAAAAACCGATACACTTCGATCGCGTTTCCCGCCTGTTGAAACAGGGAAACTCGCCATCCCCGATCGGCCCATCCCGCCTCACAAGGGTTTCCTTTCACCATTCGCACCGACCCGTACTTCGTTGGAGATGATATGAGTGTTCTTTCCATGGTTCTTATCGGCGTCTTGTCGATCATCGGTTTTTGTGTGCTCTTTTTTCTGTCGCTCTACGGGTTTTCCTTTCGCATGCGACGCACCTCGGCCACGTTCATCAACCATTTGATCGAACACGACTGGCCCGCCGCCTATCGCCTGCTGGCCACCCCAATCCAAGACCAGGTGAACTTCGAGGCGTTCGTCAAAGACATGACCCGCAGGAACCTCGACACCATCGCGGGCATCGACTCGATGAGCAATTTCTCGATCGGCATCAGCAGCGGCTCGATCGAACCGGGCCTGCGTCTGGAAGACGGGATTTATCGCCAGATCGAATTGCATCTGTACAAAGAATCGGGTGCTTGGAAAGTGATCGGCATCGAAACGGGTAGCGCGCCGTTCCCCCAGAACCTGATGAAGCGAAGGGTGCGATCGCGAGAACCGCTCGACGACGCACCACACGTCCACTGAATTATTCTTCCTCGAACCACCAAGCCAATCCCGACATGGGCCCATAACCTGTCCACGAAAAACACGAAAGGACACGAAAAAGCAGTTCCCTGCAGGGTCGGTTCCTTCCCGCGGTGGACCGCGAACGACCTATGTTTTTTGTCCACGAATCACACGGACTGACACGAATCAACAGGACCCATGGGCACCACACGGCAGGCACTCAGAGAGGGGTCTGAACTTAACATCGAAAGTATCAACCGCTTATGCAGATTGAGTTGTCGTGTGAATCATCTGGGCTTGGGTTCCGTTCCGGGGAAAAAACGCAATGGGCCCCGAACGGAGTGACTGTGTTTGCATTCGTGTGGATCGGTGTGATCCGTGGACGAGTCATCAAATGCCGCGTGTGACGGTCGCCAGACGGGAACCGAACCCGTCGGCCCTTTGGGCAACGTTCTAGTTCCCAACTCTAACCCGCTGATAAACAACAGAATGTGTTCCTGTAACCCATCGAAGAAGCGATTGGCTCACGGAGCAGGGAATGCCGGGATGATCTTTTTCGTGTTTTTCGTGGACAGTTTAGGGCCATCCCAGTGCATTTCGTGGATCCAAGGTGGGCACTACCCCTTTCGTGGATCGGTTTTTGCCGAGCGCTTTTCGAGATAGGCCTCCAGCCGCTCGCGCGTTTCCTCCGAGGCCCCTGGCCCGGCCCGCAGCTCCAGCTCGCGCGGGCCGATCGGTGAACCGTCGCTGCGTCGGATGCGCACCGGTTCGATGGGTTCACCGGTGGTGCGATCGACCACGATCAACGGCTCGTTGCCTTCTCCGAGAATCCAGCGATCGCCCCACTGACGGAGCGCGGTGAGCACGGTGGTGAGGTCTTTGCCCATATGGGTCAGCCGGTACTCGAAGCGCGGGCCGTGCCTGCCCACGTCGATCTTCTCGAGCACGCCATGGTCCACCAGGTGCTGAAGGCGCTGGGAAAGCACGTTCTTGCTGATGGCGAGCCGGGCCTCGAAGTCCGCGAAGCGACGCGTGCCGAAAAAAGCCTCGCGCAGGATGAGCAACGTCCAGGTGTCGCCCAACACGCCGAGGGCTCGGGCGACCGAGCAATTCTCCTGGTTCCAGTTTCGCTGACGCACGGACCCTCCCCGAAGAATCTAGTTGCAAAAAGAGACCACATCACTTAATTTGGATTCATGAACCACCATTCACAAACCCCACCTTGGAAGCCGACGGCTTGCATCCTTTGTGAGTGTAACTGCGGGATCGAAATCCAACTCGGCGGCGAGGACGGTCGCCGACTCATTCGCTTTCGAGGAGACAGAAAGCACCCTGCATCTCGCGGATACGCCTGTGAAAAGCCCCACCGGCTCGATTACTACCAAAACGGGCGCGACCGGCTGTTGCAGCCGCAACGTCGTCGCGCGGACGGGACCTTTGAAACCATCGACTGGGATACGGCCATCCGCGAGATCGCCGTTCGGTTGTCTCGGGTGCGCGACAGCTTCGGTGGCGAATCCATATTTTACTATGGCGGCGGCGGCCAGGGGAACCACCTGCCAGGAGCCTACGCCGCGGCGACACGCCGAGCCTTGGGTTCGCGCTACCGCTCCAGCGCCCTGGCCCAGGAGAAGACCGGCGAGTTCTGGGTGAGCGAGCGCATGCTCGGCACCTACACGCGGGCCGATTTCGAGCATTGCGACGTCGCCTTCTTTCTGGGCAAGAACCCTTGGTTTTCCCACTCGATTCCCCAGGCCAGAGTCACGCTCAAGAACATCGCCAAGGATCCGGACCGCAAGATGATCGTCGTCGATCCCCGCCGCACCAAGACGGCGGAGCTCGCCGACATCCACCTCCAGGTCCGGCCGGGCACCGACGCCTGGCTGCTCGCCGCCATGTTGGCGGCACTGGTCGAAGAGAACCTGATCGACCAGTCCTTCCTGACCGCACACACGACAGGTTACGAGGACGTCCGCGACATGTTGGCACGAGTGCCGATCGCGACCTATTGCGAGCACGCAGGTGTTTCGGAGGCTCTGGTTCGCGAGGCAGCCCGCGTGATCGGTCGCGCGGAGCGCCTGGCCACGTTCGAAGACTTGGGCGTGCAGATGAATCGCCATTCCACCCTGGTCAGTTACTTACACCGACTGGTGTGGCTGCTCACCGGGAACTTCGGCAAGAAAGGCACCCAGTTCGTGCCCACTCCCTTGTTACCGATCGCCGACGGCAAGCACAAGCGGGACTCCCCCGTCGTCGGGGCACGGATCATCGGCGGCCTGGTGCCGTGCAACGTCATCGCCGACGAGATCCTGACCGACCACGAGAAGCGCTACCGCGCCATGATCGTCGAGTCGGCCAACCCGGCCCACTCCTTGGCGGACAGCAAGCGCATGCGTGAAGCATTGAAGTCACTCGACACTTTGGTGGTGATCGATGTGGCCATGACCGAAACGGCGCAACTGGCAGACTACGTGCTGCCGGCAGCGACCCAGTTCGAGAAGGCGGAAGCGACCTTCTTCAATCTGGAATTCCCCGAAAACTATTTCCACCTACGGCCGCCGATCCTGCCCGCCCCCGAGGGACCCTTACCGGAAGCGGAGATCCACGCGCGGCTGGTGGAAGAGCTGGGGGCGCTGGATCCGGCGCTGATCGAAGCGCTGCAAGCCGCGGGGGCCAAGGGCAAGGAAGCCTTCGCCATGGCCTTCCTGGAACGCGTCATGTCGCAACCGGAGGTGGCGGGCCTGGCGCCGGTCATCCTGTACCGAGTCTTGGGGCCCTTCCTACCCACGGGCCTCGATCAGGGCGCGGTGCTGCTGGCGTTGGCGTTCCGCTGCGCCCTCAAGCAGCCCCGATCACTGGCACGCGCCGGCTTCACGGGCACGCCGCCGGAGGCCGCGGGCAAACTCTTCGAGGCCATCCTGGCGAGCCCTTCGGGCATCGTGTTCGCGGTCGACGATTGGGACGAGGTGCTCGCTCGGGTGGGCACCGCCGACGGCAAGATCCGCCTGGCCCTTCCCGACCTACTGGAGGTCGCAAAGGGCCTGTGCACCGGCCCACGCCTGTCGAACCCCGCATTCCCGTTCGTGCTTTCGGCCGGCGAGCGCCGTTCCTTCACGGCCAACACCATCTTCCGAGATCCCAACTGGCGCAAGAAGGACGCCGACGGCGCCCTGCGCATCCATCCCCACGATGCCGCCGATCTGGGCGTGGCATCGGGAGACTCGGTGCGGCTGACGACGGCACGCGGTTCGGCGGTGGTCGCCGTCGAGGTGACCGGCACCATGCTTCCGGGCCACATTTCGCTTCCCAACGGAACGGGCCTCGCGAATCGGGAGGTGGATACGGATCAGGGCGACCCAAGCGGCGGCATCGCGCCCAACGAGCTCACCTCCGTCGAGATGCGCGATCCGTTCGTGGGCACGCCGTGGCACAAGCATGTCCCGGCCCGGCTGGAGGCGGTTTGTAACCAATCAGGTCCCCCCAGTTGAGCAGGTAAGCGCGCTTAGAAGGCCCGAAATCGTTCCGTTGGGTGTGACTCTCCGCGCCTTCCAATCCGAAGTATTCCAGTATCTTGAATGTTTCAATGTATTCATTGAACCTTTATGTTCAACAAGGTCTAGCATAAACCAGTTATTTCAATCCAAACCTCACCTGAATCTTTTCCAGTGACTTTAATAAAATTTCTGCAGACTCAATAACCGTTTGCCATGATGGTTCTTGGAAAATTAACGGAACATCGGGCACCTCCTGCCCGATTGATTCTCTAAACCGCATCACTGAGTGGTGAACTAAATCAATATCATTAATCTCATTTTCTAGAAATAAAGACCCAAACCACTCTTTTTCTTTAACTCTTCTGTAATGATCACTCCATTGCTCAAGCAGCTCAGTCGGAACATGAACAAAGGCCACATTCGCTTTATAAGCTTCCTGATTTTTCCTGCTTGACATATCTTCCACAGTTCTTTGCATATTGACAATTGAATTTTTTACTAGTTCATTCAGCATGCTATCTCCCTTTCACGACTCAACCATATCGGAAAGAAACGCTTCTCATGACTCACTGAACACCTGAATATGGAATATGAGTCAAAAATTGAAAGGCCTCTTTATCATCAGGGCTCACGACATTCCCAAACTCATCCAGAAATTCCCCTTTTTCATTTTTCCATCGCCAGTATCCGACTTTCTGCCTCTGCCACTTGGGTATTCCTTTTTTCACTTTCTTCATAAAACGAATTCGCTCTTCACCTGCCTCATCCAACAATTTCCACCCATTTCCTTCGGCAGATACTTTTCTCCAGCTTTTCGGCTTTGCCCGGAGCACTTGCTTCTCTGTTTTCCCATGTAATGACTTAATCCTGACTTCAGATTGAGGCGTTACTTCTGGTACCTCATTTGAGCCATTACTTTGTGAAAAAGAATTATAAAGATCTTCTGCTGATTCGACCACCCATCCCGTTAAGTGTTTTGCGCCATTTAGAGACCCCACTGCTCCACCTGCCACCAATACGCCACCAACAGGTACCGCGGTTAGGCTTACACCCCCTGCGGGAGATAAACCTACTCCACCAATCATCATCCCACCGCCTGTGGAAATGGCTGCGACACCGAGATAAATGGAAAGCACGTCGCCATAAACTTGTGCAGCCTCTCCAAAATCAGTCTGAGGTTGGGCTCTATCAATCAAACCATTTGTAAAATTCGAGGCAATACCAGAACCTAGTGAGTTAACAACGTCTGCAAGAATAAACCAGCCATCTTCACCGTAAAGACCTGTCGGATCGACCATGTTCACGGGATCGTTGCCGACGTAACTGTAGGGGTTCCAGTACTGATCGGCGGGATCGACCTGGAGGAAACGGCCGACTTCGGGGAGGTACCAGCAGCCTCCCATGTAGTACATGCCGAAGACTGGTTCTTTTTCCTGGCCAGTGAATAGGTGGGGTTCTTTCTCGTTGCCCGACACCGCCGTGTTCATCGCTTCCCGTAACGTGATGCCGAAGGGGTCCGTGTCGCTTTGGGCCATCACGATTAGGTGCGACAGTTCCACCTCTCCCCCGCGGGCGTAGTCCGGGGCGGACTCGGCTCCTTCGTTCAGGCCAGCCAGGTAGGCCGATTGGATTTCTTCGGCAGTGGCGGCCCGCTTCAAGACCTGCACCTCGTCCAAGCCGCCGTGCCAGCGGTAGAGGTACAGCGGGAGGTAGCCCATCGTCAGACCTGCCGCCGGGTAAAGGGCCCCGATCGTCACAGCCTTTGCGTCGCCCACTTGGATGCCGTCTTGGTAGGTCGTGACGTGCTGGCCGTCGTAGGTTACGGCCAGGTGGGTCCAGCGCCGGTAGGAGATGCGGTTGCCCACCGTGATCCACTGGCGGTCGATGCCGTTGCCCAAGCTCACTGTCGGGGTTTTGTTGTCGTCGATGTAGAACAGGAACGGGGCCAGGCGGGTGTCGCCCGTGGCGCCGGCGTAGACCAGGGTTCCGCCGTCGTCGATGCCGTCGTCCTCGTCCTCGTCGTAGAGCCATAGGCTTATCGTCCAGGCGTTGCCCAGGTCGTCCATGTCGGCGTGGTAACTCACGTCGATGTCCTGCTTGCCATTGAGCCACAGGGCGCGGTCTCCGCGACGCGAGGTGAACGTCGGCACGCTGCCGTCCACCATCCAGCCGTAGCCGCTGGTGCCGCCGTTGGTCAGGTCTCCGTTGAAGGAGAAGGCTGCCACGACGTCGCCTGACAAGCGGGCCGGGGTCGGCGGTGCCGATCGGGATTCGCCCGCGCGGTTGCGGTACATGGCCACCACCATGCGCGTGCTGCCCAGGTGGTCTTTCACGTACAAGCCTGCGTGGCGCTTGGACTTGTAGCCGATCCGGTCACCGCCGTTGAGCAGGTAGGCCCGCTTGATGCGACCGAAGTCGCCCAGTTCGGCGTGGTTCTCCGTGCCTGCCGGGACGAAATAGGTTGTCTCGGATGCCGTGTTCTGGCCTTCCTCGAACTTGCTCCGCCGGACACGGGTTCCACTGTGATCATAGGCAAACGCTGCCCTGACAGTGGGATACCGTTCGGATTCGGACAAGGTGCCCACCTGGTCGATTTCGGTGGGCAACACGGGAAAGCGCGGATCGCCGTATGCCAAGTTTCGCGTCACCGACTCGCCCACTTGGTTTTCTTTTTGAAGGGTGACATTTCCCAAGACGTCGTAGTCGAAGTACAGATGCGCATGCTCTGCTGGATTGCTTCCGCCCAGCAATTCATCCCTGTCAACATATGCCAGCATGTTCGTGCCCTGCGCGATTTCGTGATCGAGCGACGCGTCATAAGTCCCGGTTTCCCCGTCCCGAAACGCTCGGGTCCGGGTTTCCTGGGTCCGGTTCCCGTTGCGGTCGTAGCTGTAGGTCAACTGAATCTCTTGATCCCAGCTCGAACGGGCTTCCGTGAGTTGGTTGGCCGCGTCGTAACGATACCGATGCACGAGATCGAATGTGGCCTGCTCGGGAGAGGCACCGCCTGCCTGGCCCAGGTGGTAGATCTCCCGCAATCGGGTGATGGTGCCGTCGTATCGGAACGGGGACGTATCCCCCGCGTCGAACATGTCGCCGTTATCGCCGAAATAGTCGAGGTGGGCGCTGAACGCCTGCTGGCCACCGAGCTTGGTTTCGTGGTCCAGCAGCCAGTCGCGCACGTCGAAGCGGTAGTCCGTCGTCAGCCAGGCACCACTGTCCTGCCCCAACGCCACCTGGCCGACATGGCCCGTCGGCGTGTGCGTGAACCCGCCCACCTTGCGCACCGAGCTGCCGTAGGACAGCGTGCTCTCTTCGTCGATCATTGAACCGAGGGCGGCAAAAGTAGTCTGCCCCTCGCCGCCGTGTTCGCCGGCATGTTTGCGGAAACCAATGTGCACGGTCATGCGCTCGGACAGTGGGGCCAGGTCGCTGGTCGTCACTAGGCGGTCGAACGCGTCGTAGGTGTAGCCCAACGCCAAGTGGTGGGTCCGGTTGATGGAACGGACGACCCGGTCGCGGTTGTCGTACTCGACCCAGAAGATCTGCGGTTCCAGCACGCCGCGGATCAGGTAGACCCGGCACACGACGCGACCCTTGTGGTCGTAGAAGAAGCGCTCGGCCGAGTTGGGGCCGACGATCTCGACGGTCTGGCCGATGGGGTCGCCGAACTGGAAATCGGGATCACCCGTGGGGTTCTGTTGTTCGAGTTCAGTGAGCGTCGGCCAGAAGTGGGGCTTCTCGTCAGCACGCGCTAAGTACAGCTCGGTGTCGATCCAAGGGCTGGGTCGCCCGGTGCCCTGTCCTCCCGCGGAGCCGAGATCGTAACGGTCGAAACGGGTCGACACCGTGGTATTCGTGGTGACTTCGATGTGGTTGAGATCGGTGTGGTTCGTGTCGACCTTTTGTTGTAAGGCCGGGCGGTTGTATTTGAGGTACCCGGAACCGCTGGAATGCTTGAAACGCACCTGGCGCGAGGCGATCACGCGGTCCTGGTCGTCGTAGACGGTTTCGAACCAGAAGCCGATGCCGGCCTCGCCCTGACGCTCCTTCGCGTTGCGGCTGAATCGCAAGCGACCGTGGCGATCGTAAACGAACTCGGATATGCCGAATTCGGGCTCGTGAGTCTCAACGACGCGGTCGTAGGCATCGTGGACGTGGCGCGTGAGCAAGCCGTGCGGCAAGCCGTCTTCATCCAAGACGATTTCGTTGTTTGCCGTCACGAACTCATCCCGATCGAGGGAGACCGTCCAGGGCCCATCGGCTCCAGGAGCAAGGATCGCTCGTGGGGGGTACACCGCAATGAGTCGACCGAAGCGGTCGTACTGGTTGTAGCTGACCAGATTGCGCGTGGCAGCGGTGAGGCCGGTTTCGTAGCCTGTCGGCAGGTAGACCTTGTGATTGGTGAAGGCGCTGTTGCCGGCACTCAGGTCGGGGGCTTCGCCGGTGACCACGTCCAAGTGCCAAGCCCGCATCCACTCGATGCTGGGATTGGCGATCGTCAGCAGCGGCCGGTCGGCATCCGCGCCCGTGAGTGTGACGCTGACCGCACCGTCGGGATCGATGGCCATGGCGCCGTGCACGCCAGGCACGAGTGCACCATTTTGTTCCACCGGCACCAAGTGCGACATCATCCCGGGCAGATCCACGACCAACCCGGGGTCTCCCACGACAATGGAGAAGTAGTGATAGCGGAAGTAGCGCAACGGATCGTCGCTGTCGCGGGCTTTTTCGCCGAACGGCAGTTCCGGCATGACCCGGCCTCGTGCCGGATCGTCCTCGTAGAAGGTGTTGGTAAACGGGTTTTGGTCGGGCTCGATGTGGTTGCGACCACTCCTTCAGAACATCAACGGCCAGGTCTGAATCCCGATCTGCCAACTAAAACTGACGCCTTAGAAGTCGAGTTGAACGAGGTAGGCAACCCAGAGTCCTGAAGCACAGCTCAAATGAAGGTGCATAGTTTTTTTAATCTAGTGAGCTTAACTATCAAAAGCCATCAAAATAGAACTAAGTCTGTGAGGATCTTTCTCGATCACTTCAAGTACATCTTTCGCTGCGTATCTTTCCCCAAACATCATCTCCTGGTACAAAATCCACAATCCTTCTCGTGCCTTTTCCCTACACCTTTCCCCTAAATCACGATTGCCTTTGCTTATCTCTTCTTCATGTGGTTCGCCTGAAACAATCTGGAACAAAAGCTCCAAAATACTAATCTTTACCCACTTTTGTTGTTTTTGAAGCAGAGAAGTTAACAACACAGGCACAACATATTCAGCCGACTCAAAAAGTTGCCCCTGTACAACTACGTGATTTTCGATTTTCCAATAGGCATTTTCTGCTTCATCAGGTCTAGATGATTTAAGTAACTCTAATATTGCTGAAGGTATATTATCAGCTATTCCTGACGCTTCTCGAAGTTCAGCCCAATGATGCCGAGCTAATTCGATTTGGTTTAAATATTTCATCTTCCCCACGCTCCACCTGGTTCTGCTTTAACATCATCCGGAAATTGACCTGGGCTATACTTTCGTTGGCAATTTTTACACACTGGAATCTCCGCCCATTCTAATTCTCCGGTGGTTTTATTTCGCCGCCACCCATGGGCTTTAGTCATCTTGGCATCAGAACCTAATTGTCTGGCAACATCATCTTCTGCACATCCAGCAGGATTCCTTGAACACCCAGATACAACCTTTCCATTTTTATGCCCACCCACGTATGTAGCATGTTTCCGTTTAAGCCTTTTACCAGCTTCATCTCTGGCATCTTCAGCCTTCCTTACGAAATCATCGGTACTCTTTGATCCCTCAGTGTACGAATTATAGAGATCTTCTGCCGATTCGACCACCCATCCCGTTAAGTGTTTTGCCCCATTTAGAGATCCCACTGCTCCACCTGCCACCAATGCGCCGCCAACAGGTACTGCAGTTAGGCTTACACCCCCTGCGGGAGATAAACCTAATCCACCAATCATCATCCCACCGCCTGTAGTGATGGCGGCGACACCGAGATAAATTGAAAGCACGTCGCCATAAACCTGCGCTGCCTCACCAAATTCCGTCTGAGGCTGGGCTCTATCGATCAAACCATTCGTGAAATTAGAGGCAACGCCGGAGCCTAAAGAGTTGACAACGTCTGCAAGAATAAACCAGCCATCTTCACCGTAAAGCCCCGTAGGATCGACCATGTTCACGGGGTCATTGCCGACGTAGCTGTACGGGTTCCAGTATTGGTCTGCGGGATCCACCTGCAGGAAGCGGCCGACCTCGGGGAAGTACCAGCGGCCGCCCATGTAATACATGCCGAAGTCCGGTTCCTTTTCCTGGCCGGTGAATAGGTGGGGTTCCTTCACGTTGCCCGACACCGCAGTGTTCATCGCTTCTCGCAGCGTGATGCCGAAGGGGTCCATGTCGGTTTGAGCCATTACGACCAGGTGCGACAGGTCCACTTCTCCCCCGCGGGCGTAGTCCGGTGCGGACTCGGCTCCTTCGTTCAGGCCAGCCAGGTAGGCCGATTGGATTTCTTCGGCAGTGGCGGCCCGCTTCAAGACCTGCACTTCGTCCAAGCCGCCGTGCCAGCGGTAGAGGTACAGCGGGAGGTAGCCCATCGTCAGACCCGCTGCCGGGTACAGAGCCCCGATCGTCACAGCCTTTGGGTCGCCCACCTGGATGCCGTCTTGGTAGGCCGTGACTTGCTGGTCGTCGTAGGTTACGGCCAGGTGGGTCCAGCGCCGGTAGGAGATGCGGTTGCCTACCGTGATCCACTGGCGATCGATGCCGTTGCCCAAGCTCACCGTAGGGGTTTTGTTGTCGTCGATGTAGAACAGGAACGGGGCCAGGCGAGTGTCGCCCGTCGCACCGGCGTAGACCAGGGTTCCGCCGTCGTCGATGCCGTCGTCCTCGTCCTCATCGTAGAGCCACAGGCTGATCGTCCAGGCGTTGCCCAGGTCGTCCATGTCGCCGTGGTAACTTACGTCGATATCCTGCCCGCCATTGAGCCACAGGGCGCGGTCTCCGCGACGCGAAGTGAACGTCGGCACGCTGCCGTCCACCGTCCAGCCATCGCCGCTCGTGCCCTCGTTCGTCAGGTCGCCATTGAAGGAGAAGGCCGCCACGACGTCGCCCGCCAGACAGGCTGGGGTCGGCGGCTCCGATCGGGATTCACCCGCGCGGTTGCGGTACATGGCCACCACCATGCGTGTGCTGCCCAGGTGGTCTTTGACGTACAAGCCCGCGTGGCGCTTGGATTTGTAGCCGATCCGGTCACCGCCGTTGAGTAGGTAGGCCCGCTTGATGCGGCCGAAGTCGTCCAGTTCGGCGTGGTTCTCCGTGCCTGCCGGGACGAAATAGGTTGTCTCCGATACCGTGTTCTGGCCTTCTTGGAACTCGCTCCGCCGGACACGAGTTCCGCTGTGATCATAGGCAAACGTTGCCCTGACAGTGGGATACCGTTCGGATTCGGACAAGGTGCCCACCTGGTCGATTTCGGTGGGCAACACGGGAAAGCGCGGATCGCCGTATGCCAAGTTTCGCGTCACCGACTCGCCCACTTGGTTTTCTTTTTGAAGGGTGACATTTCCCAAGACGTCGTAGTCGAAGTACAGATGCGCATGCTCTGCTGGATTGCTTCCGCCCAGCAATTCATCCCTGTCAACATATGCCAGCATGTTCGTGCCCTGCGGGATTTCGTGATCGAGCGACGCGTCATAGGTCCCGGTTTCCCCGTCCCGAAACGCTCGGGTCCGGGTTTCCTGGGTCCGGTTCCCGTTGCGGTCGTAGCTGTAGGTCAACTGAAGCTCTTGATCCCAGCTCGAACGGGCTTCCGTGAGTTGGTTGGCCGCGTCGTAACGATACCGATGCACGAGATCGAATGTGGCCTGCTCGGGAGAGGCACCGCCTGCCTGGCCCAGGTGGTAGATCTCCCGCAATCGGGTGATGGTGCCGTCGTATCTGAACGGGGACGTATCCCCCGCGTCGAACATGTCGCCGTTGTCGCCGAAGTAGTCGAGGTGGGCGCTGAAGGCCTGTTGGCCTCCGAGCTTGGTTTGGTGGTCCAGCAGCCAGTCGCGGACGTCGAAGCGGTAGTCCGTCGTCAGCCAGGCTCCGCTGTCCTGCCCCAACGCCACCTGGCTGACATGGCCCGTCGGCGTGTGCGTGAACCCGCCCACCTTGCGCACCGAGCTGCCGTAGGACAGCGTGCTCTCTTCGTCGATCAGCGAACCCAGGGCCGCAAACGTGGTCTGCCCCTCGCCGCCGTGTTCGCCGGCATGTTTGCGGAAACCAATGTGCACGGTCATGCGCTCGGACAGCGGAGCCAGGTCGCTGGTCGTCACCAGGCGGTCGAAGGCGTCGTAGGTGTAGCCCAACGCCAAGTGGTGGGTCTGGTTGATGGTACGGACGACCCGATCGCGGTTGTCGTACTCGACCCAGAAGATCTGCGGTTCCAGCACGCCGCGGATCAGGTAGACCCGGCACACGACGCGGCCCTTGTGGTCGTAGAAGAAGCGCTCGGCCGAGTTGGGGCCGACGATCTCGACGGTCTGGCCGATTGGGTCGCCGAACTGGAAATCGGGATCACCCTTGGGGTTCTGTTGCTCGAGTTCGGTGAGCGTCGGCCAGAAGTGGGGCTTCTCGTCAACACGCGCTGGGAAGAGCTCGGTGTCGGTCCAAGGGCTGAGTCGCCCTGCGCCCTGTCCTCCCGGGAAGCCGAGATCGTAACGGTCGAAACGCGTCATCACCGCGGTGTTCTCAGTGACTTCCAACTGGTTGAGATCGGATGAGTTTGCATCGACTTTTTGTTGTAGGGTCGTGCGGCCATATTCGACGTACCCGGACCCGTTTGGATTTGTGAATCGGACCTGGCGCGAGGCGATCACGCGGTCCTGGTCGTCGTAGACGGTTTCGAACCAGAAGCCGATGCCGCCCGCTGCCGGACGTTCTTTCGCGTTGCGGCTAAACCGCAGGCGGCCGTGGCGATCATAGACGAACTCGGACATGCCGAATTCGGGCTCGTGGGTTTCGATCACGCGGTCGTAGGCGTCGTGGACGTGGCGGGTGACTAGGCCGGACGGAATACCACCCTCGTCCACCGTGACTTCGGCATCATTTAAACTCAGGGTCCAGGGCCCATTGGGTCCAGGAGCAAGGATCGCTCGGGGCGGGTACACTGCGATGAGCCGACCGAAGCGGTCGTACTGGTTGTAGCTGACCAGATTGGTGGTCGAGTTGTTGAGCCGACCTTCGTAGCCTGTCGGCAGGTAGACCTTGTGGTTGGTGAAGGCGCCGTTGCCGATACTCAAGTCCGGCGCCTCGCCTGTGACCACGTCCAAGTGCCAGGCCCGCATCCACTCGAGGCTGGGATTGGCGATCGTCAGGAGTGGCCGGTCGGCATCGGCACCGGTGAGCGTCACGCTGACCGCGCCATCGGGATCGATGGCCAGGGTGCCGTGAAGGCCCGGCTTAAGCACACCACCGTCTTCTACCGGCACCAGGTGCGACATCATTCCTGGCAGATCCACGACCAATCCGGGGTCGCCCACCACAATCGAGAAGTAGTGGTAGCGGAAGTAGCGCAACGGATCGTCGCTGTCTCTGGCTTTTTCGCCGAAGGGCAGTTCCGCCATGACCCGGCCTCGCGCCGGATCGTCCTCGTAGAAGGTGTTGGTGAACGGGTTTTGGTCGGGCTCGATGTGGTTGCGGCTCGTCTTCCAGAAGGCCTCACCCGCCGTGGCCGATTCGTCGCGGGAACCGGCCGCCATCAGGCTCGACCATTCGGCTCCGGATGGCGCGGTGCCGTAGAATCCTTTGCCCGCCGAGACCTGGCGGCCCAAGGCATCGTAGGTGGCGAACCCGCTCACCAGGTATTGATGCTTCTGCGCTACGGGCGCATAGCTGCCCATGGCGCGCGTTTCCTGACCGTACCCCTTGAGATCGGAAAACGAGACCTGGTAGATCTTGTGGTTCGGGTCGTCCGGGTCGGGATAGTTCACCGAGATGATGCGGTTGTGATGGGGATCGGCCTCAGCCGCCCAGTCGGTCTTGCCGTAGATCGCACTTTGCGGCAGTGGCGTCTTGGCCAGACTGGGGATCGGGTTGCGGCGAATGCGGGACGCGGGCACGAAGACACACACTTGGAATTGCCGCTTCTGCGGATCGGTTGACGACGGGACGTAGCGGTAAAAGACATTGCCGGCTCGGGTCCAGTTCGCCTGGGTACCCAGCACGACCGCTTCGCGTGAATCGTAGTTCCCCCAAGGTTGGACGGAATCGAGGTGGTCGGGATAGGGCACCAGGAACGCCTGGATCCCCGCCAGGTCGGTTTGCGGGTCGAAGGGCACTTCCAACCAGGCGTACCAGTCCTCGTTCGGCAAGGGACCGGTGGGGATTTGGGTGAGTTGACCGGGATCGATGGTCCCCGCCGAGAGCACCCAGGTATGGGTGGCGCTGCCGGTGATGTCCTGCGATGCCAAAACAAATGGTTCGGGCGCATAGGATCGGTTCAGAGCGTCTCTCAGCGCGCCATCGCCGACATTCCGAAGCACATCCAGTGGGTCGGAGAGCTCGGCACTGGCAGACAGATTGAGGCCGCTGTTCAGGCCTTTGGGCGAAACGATCGCATCGGAAAGCGTTTCGAAGCGCTCGAACGTGATCTGGGATGGGGCCTCACTCGCGTTGATCGTCTCGTTCAGGTGGTAGCGAACCTCGAGTTGGACCGTGCGACTGCTGGCGCCATCCCAAAATTCGGGACCAAAGAAGCTGTGGGGGATTTCGGCACGGATCCGGATGCGGACATCTTCCGGGTTCTCCAAACCGACCTGCGCAGCCTGGAACGGGAGTGCATCACTGCCCAGGGTCTTCCATCTGGCGGGATCGGTAGCACCCTCGACCCACTGACTGCCGCTCCAATACTGCGTGCCGGAAACCCAAGCCCACTGAAAGGCGCTCAGAGCCACGGCTTGACCGGAGAGCAGGTGGGCCGCATTCCCCGTCGAAGAAGTCGGTTCCAAGGCTTGCTCGATCGCCACTGAGCCCGTTTGGCCTTCCTGAACCGTGACCGATTCGGGCGTCACGTCGAGGTAATCCATGCCAATCAGATTGGCGGCCCCCACGTCGCTTCGCTCGAAATACAACGGAATGCCCTGGCCTTGGGTCCCAATCTGGCTGCTGTGGACGAGATCCTGGCCATTTCTCGAGATGAACAGGTGGACCCGGTATTGGTGTTGGGCATCGGTAAAGTCGATTCCGAAATCCTGCCTCAATAACGAGGTGAAGGTCTCCATCTCGTGGAAGCTTTCCAGGCTGAGATAGTAGCGTTTGTTCTTTTTTAAATTGTTCGGATGGTCCTGGTCGTAATCCGATTGCATGGCGAGAAAGGTGTCCAACGCCATGTCCGCCTGGTAGCACTCCAGTCCACCCGGAGCGCAGGTATTGACATTCTCGGGTTTCCCCATGAAAAAGAAGATCCGCCACGCACTGTCCGGTGCCGCCAAATATTCAGCATCGGGATAGTCCTCGAGCGAGAACGGGATCGAAATGTTCTGGAGCAGAAGGTCGGGTTGTTGGATGTAGGGCCAAACCAATCGATCAGCCTGATCATCATGCGCCGTCCCATCCAGGTGAACCCGCAGTTCCCGCCCTTGGGGCTCCGCATATTCCGGTACGAGGGTGTTGGGCGTGCAATTGTTGCCATCGTTGAGGATGATCGGGTTGCCGTGTGCATCCACACCCAAATCATTGGTTAACGTGCTACTGTCAAAATCGATGACGGCCTTGTAGTCCCGGGTATCGCCATTTGGTGGATACCACGTCAATTCCGACCAAACATCCTTCACCTGATGGAATTCGAGTTCGATGGGGTAGGGAAAAACATTCTCCACCGAATCCCAAGGGTCGCACGCCGACAATTGATAGTTTGCTTCCAACGAAAGCGGTGCTTGCTTGGAGAGCCCCGCCACATCGGTGGTCTGCGTATGGTTATGGGAATGATTCTGGGAAATGCCCAGCGGATATTTGAGGTGGTAGTCGACTTCCACGCCGGGGAAAAGACGAGATGTATCCTCGGCATCCGCGGTTCCGTTGACGCCCAGAACCTGCAACTTCCAACTGTGGTCGTCGCGCACCGTGGACAGGCGGGAGGTGTAGCTATGCACCCCATGTGTCAATTCCGCTTTGTATTTCGCGGTGTGGTCGTGATTGTCGCCAAAGGTGAATTTGAAGATGGGCCCCGCAATACTCCGAATCGAACCGAAATCTTGGATGTATTCGAACGGCACCCCGTAACGATCTTTGGCCGACAGGACCAAGCGGTAGTTCTTACCCGGCTGATACATGTCCCCGAGCTTTAGAGGCGTTCCTTCCGGGCCGCTTTGTACCACCGCCCCCGTGGGATTGCCCTCACCGTCGAGTTCGACCATCTTCCAGGAAGAGCCGTACCGAGTCCCGCTCTCCGACACCCAATTGGGGCTGAGCGTGTCGTCGTGGTTGGCCGCGGCTCGGCCGTTCAAGTCACCTGGCGTCAGGAGATCGCGGTCGGCTCTTTGATCATGCTTCAGGGTGATCGGAACCCCATCCTGCAACGCCACCAACGTGCCGCTGCGGTAAATGAACGGAACGCCTTGGGCCAGGACCGACTCCTGATCCTCGCGACTCAAGGGTTGCCGGATCACGCCGTTGATCGAGAGCGAGAGCGACCAGCCCTGCGGTGATCGGAAGGCCTGCCAGTCGGTGTGATCCCGTCCCGGCACGCCCGGATCATGGGTCAGGAAGGCCGCGATGTAATAAGGGTTGGCCTCCGTGCCCTGATCGAGGGTGATCGGCGCCCCCTCGTGCAGGAACAAACTCCGGAACAGGTCGCCCACCTTGCTGGTATTGAGGTCGGCCAGGGTGATCGCTTCGCTGGTTCGGATGCGGACCGGGTCGCCCTGGGCATTGGGTTCGTAGAGGCCCAGCGCCACAAACATCTCGTCTTGGGCCACGAAGCCCTGTTGCGCCGTGAACTGCCCGGAGGCCTGGGCGGCCTCGGGAACCATCGTCTCCGGGGTGTGCACCAAATACGGCACCTCGGCGCTGGCCGGCTGAAGCCCCCAATAGGAGAGCCCGACCCTGGCCGAGAAGAAACCGCGCTGATCGACGAACTTGATAGGGCCGATGCCACCGCCGATCAGGCCAATGACATTTTGGTCCAAGGATCCCTCGGCGCCTTCGGTCCGCTCGCTGACCGTGCCCGACCAGGCGTATTTCACGAACACTCGGATGTTCCGAACCACGCGGTCGTTGAAGAACAGCCCGCTGTTCTGGCTCAACCGGTAGCTGCCATCCAACCGGTATCGGTTGTTGCCCGTAGCGACCTTGTCCACCTCGAGCCCTGGCCACCAGGCCTTGTCCGGCCCCAAAACTTGGGTCCAGGGTGGCTGGTCCGTGGCCGGCACCCATTGCTGGCCGTTCCACAGCTCGCCTGTGTCTTCATCGCGCCACAACCACCACAGCAGGTCGGGGTCAACCGAGGGCACCTCGACGGTCAGGCTGAGGCTTGTCGGACTGAAGGCATCGGTCACGCCCACGATGTCGTCCCAAGCCACGCCAAAGTCACGGGCCGTCACCGGCCAGCCGGGCTGAATGGGCACATCGATCTGATCGCGAGCACCTGTAACCGTGGTGTACCGCACTCCGAGCTGAACTTCGTTGAGGGTCTCCCGCCAAAACGGCAGGCACTCCGACCGCGTCAGGGATTCGACCCCCATCCATCCCAGCGAAATCAGATGGCTCGACGTGGCGCTGTCGTAGTGGTAGTGCACTACGTCGAAGATGCCGCCCTCGCGCTGGTCGGTCAGGCTCAACCAGAGATTGCCGGATAGCCCCGAGTCGATCCAGTCGGAGCCGTTCCAATACTCCCCGCGATCGTTTTTCAGGAAAAACTGCAGGTCACTTTCGTTCAGGCCGCTGTTGGGAAAGCCGGTCGAGAAATCGGCGGTCAGCCCCACGTAGTTGTCCCAGTCACCGGACCCGCTGCCTGTCAGCGAATCGGGTGCTTCCAGGTTCCCGCTGACCAGGCTCAGTTGGCTGGCATCGCCGGTGCGGCGCACCGTGCCCACCACCACTTCCGGCGACCGCACCAGGTAATTACCCGTCATCATCACGATCTCGTAGGTTTCGCCGAGTTCCAGCTCGCGATCCGGTTGGTAGGACGCCAGTTCCAGCGGGTTCTGACGCCAATCGGGATCCAGCCAGTGCCCGCGGCTGTCCCGCAGCCCGACGAAAAAGACCTTGGCGTTCTTGACCGGTGACCAGGTGAACGTGGGTCGCGCCTCGATCAGGTCGCCCGCGGGGGTCACGGCCACGGCGGTCGTGGGCGGATCGGCCTCGGGCGGCAGGTAGGCCAGCTCGCGGGTGCGGACGTGGGTGGATTTCCCGGCCCGGTTGACGGAGTAGACGTAGAGCCGGTAGCGCTTGCCCAGCTCGAGGGCCTCCGGGACCTGGGCGGCAGCCTGTGTAATAACTACGTTTTCCCAATCGAGATCGAGAAAGACGCGATCCTCGTGGCGCATGATGCCCAGGCGGTAGCTTTCGGCGCCTTCGACGGCCTCCCACCAGATGGTGGGCCGCGAGGAGGCCCAGTTCTCGGGGAAGAAGGAAAGCGCGGCCGGCGCCTGGGAGGGCTTCAGCACGACCGGCAAGTCGATCGGGTTGCCGATCAGGTATTCGGTCTTGTTCAGGTAGCGCGGCACCAGCTCGATGGTGGGGTTCTGCCCCTGCCAGAAAGCGTCGGTGAAGGCGTCGGGCTGGAAGTAGGCAGTCAGCGTGCCGGCCTGCTTGTCGACGACGGTGTTGTCGAAGAAGCCGGCTCGGGTTTGGGTGTCGTCCAGGCTGTGAAAGACCTCCGAGGCCACCCACTGGCTGCCGTCCCAATAGGTATTGGATCCGGCAAGCCGCCAGGCCCAGGAAAGGTCGGCGACCTGCCAATCCTCGGGATTGAGTTTCTCCATGAAGAAGGAGAGCTTCAGGGTCAGCGGCTCGCTGTCGGATCGATCGACCTGCAGGCTGGGCCCGGTATCGAACAGTCGCGGTCCTGGCCGAACCTCTTTGAACGTCAGCTCGAAGGGCGCGGCAAAGTAGTTGGGGGTCGAGGGAATGCCCAGTGTGATCCGGACGCGCTGTTCGCGGGCGCCTTGCCAGAAGGTCGGCGTGAACAGGGGCTGTTGGATTTGGAAATCCACCCGGACATTGCCGCCGGCCGGGGAATTGAACAGACTGCGGCTGCTGTCGACCCAAAACGGATGCGTATTGGTTTGAAGCGTGTGAAAGCCGGCATCGCTGGTCCAGGCCTCACCGTCCCAATAGGTGCCAGGCCGGTCGATGTCTTCGAAGCGGGCCAGGATGCCGCTGGGGAAGACACCGTGAACCCCCATGTCGACGGTGAAGGCGGCATTGCCGGCCGTCGTGGGATCGACTTCCACCGTGCCGGTCGAAACCTGAACCACATTGACGTCCACGGCCATGAGGGGTCCGCAGAGGGCCAACCCGATCAACAGAGTCAAAACATTCCGAAATATGGCGTTACACTTCATCACATCATCCCTTGTACAAGCAGGTCGCGGGGTTTCTGACAGTCGGAGGCCTGATCGCGGGCGGGTTCGGGACACACCTCGCGATGGGCAGGGCATGGAAGCCAGCGGCGGTTATGGGGTGGGGAGCTCGCCGTACTCGACGCGGTAATGCTCGGATTTCAGGATGCCGCCGGGGAACACACCACAAACCCCCATGTTGACGGCGCAGGAGGCATTGCCGGCCGTCGTGGAATCGACTTCCACCGTGCCTCCAGAGTACTTATCTATATCAGGCGCGACTTTTTACAACCAAGAACGCGCGATTCGGGTGGATGTTATCGTGCAAGATGTTGGAGCGAAACGTGTTGGGGCGAGCGGAGGCGTACTTGGAAAGTTCGGGGCCGCCACCGGATCGAGCATCGCTACGATACGTTGCAGCCCAACAGGTTGTGCGAAAACGCCACCAAGAATCGCTCTATTTAGGTACAAGCCACCTAAAAGAAATGTGCGTGTTTGGTATTGCTAAGTTGCTCCTCGGACCTTTCTTCTACGTTGGTCCCGTCCAGTAAACCTGCTACTTACTCCCCTCATTTTGCTCGCCACTTTTCTAGCCTTTCCCCATTTTCACTAAGCTTTTGGACCCTCAGGAAGGAAATATCTTGACAATAACAACTAAAACCCTCATCAGGTTCAACCAAATAGTATTTAATTCCTTCTAGTCCAAACGACTCTACGGACTGAACCTCCAACTCCACAAACCCAAACCACCGACCTCCCAACTCAGGCAGCTTCAATTGAGTAACTCCGAACAAACCAATTGTCAGAAAAAACTTTCCTTGATCAGTCGGAACACCAACCTCTAAAAACACATTCATTTGCGGAGGATCCAAGTGGTAATCAAAATTCACTTGGAACTCCAAGATCTCATCAAGGTCAAAAAAGTCAAACAGAGGAATAAACTGTTCTATACAACTTTGATTTTTCAACACATCAATAATCCTTACTTCCCGGTCGTCTAGCTTAACGCACCCCCGAGAGAGTTCGCGCCAATGCTATGGTCTAACTTAATTGATTAAAACCTTAACCATACGCAAGGAAAAGCTAATTTTATATATTATTTACTTTTTGAAACAAGCTTTCAATTTTTTTCTCCTCGCAATTAAAATTCACCAACTCTTCCTCGCTTTCCAACTCGAGAACAAGGACGTCTATATAGCCGGTAGACCATATTGAAACAACGCCAACTACTTTTTTCGTTTCAAATTCAACTGAAAAACTTCCATTTGGATGCTCTGGTGACTTGAAGGCCACAGAGATGCTATCATACTTGTCTTGTATCTCTTTTACTGCCGAAACAATCAATCCAAAATCAATTTCCATTATTTCACCTTCAACGGCTCAGATAAATTCTGAAACTCAGGTAGCTCCGGCTCTGGAAGACCCTTTTTTCTGGCCAATCTCCCTCTGGGGCTGCCAGGTCTATGAATTGTTTTCCAACCTTCAGTACCACCTGGGTTTAATGAATGAGTGGGTACATCTCGCACTACTCCAAAAAGTGATTGAGCCTCTATTGGCTCAATCACCCAACCAGCCTCGGCAGCATCTAACCCTCTAAAAATGTTCCCACCAACCATTCAAAGATAAGGCGAGCGGAACTTTTCTACATACAAACCATCCGGCACCACTAAGTTGATATCAATCTCAACAGCACATCCAAAGTACATATAATAATCATAACCAAAATGCACAAATGCTCTATTCTTATATTCCAACTTACACCAAATCAACTCTCTCAATATAGCTCGAGCACACAGCCCAGCTTCATCTATACTAATCCAACTTAGGTTTTTCAAAAAGCTAATATCGATAGGGAGTAGATCACATTTATTGGCACCACTGTCTTCTAGAAATTCATTCTCTAAATCTACCACCTGTACATAGCGAGCCTCGAAATGTTTAAAAAAACGAAGCACAGCTTCCACATAAAAATTTTCAACCTTCAAATAATCCTCCAAGTCAAGCTTTCGACCATTATAAACACCTCCAACATCAGATACACTTGTCCAATCTTCCGCTAGATAGTGCCCTTGCTCATTTCGATCATGAGGGTTGTATTTGGTGACTCGAAAATAATTCACAATCATTCTCCAATTCTTTCAAGTTTCTCATTATATGTACCACTTCTTGTCGTCTTCGACTTCAAGCTCTTAATAGAATCACCCATTTTAAAAGCGCCGCCATTATGAGAGTCAACATCAATAGTGAGATACCTTTTGCCATCTGTATACACGGCTTGACCGTGTGAACGATAATTTGTTTTACGAAACCCCTTCTCTAACGCTATATTTTCCAACCGTTGCTTCCGTGTTAGAGCTGGGCCTAGTAATAAATCCTTTTGGGAGGGCTTGGAAGCTGCGACCAATTCGTCAATTTTATCTACAGCCCTCCTCCTGGCCCCACCCTTTACTACATTTAAAACAAAAGGGTTAAGCGCGTATCTCGCCCTTCGGAGCAACATAAAATCCAAAACAAAAGTCGCCTCCTTGTTAAAATCATACAATCCTTCAATATTAACCGCTCTCCGAGAAAGCAAAACTTTACTATCAAATAGAAAATCAAATCGCCAATAGTTCTTATTGCTTACAAAATCCCATTCCCATTCCTCACTCATACCTACAATACTTGCAGGTACGGTTGTACCTTCACTCATTAAGCCTAATACTGTGTATTCTAAGTTCACCTCCCTGTCGAAAGGAAAGATTTGCTGAGCAAAACTGTCCATTTTTGCATCTGCTACGGCCAATGAGGCGGTGTAGCTGCTAAAGATTGATTCCCCAATCATACCACTTGGATCGACCATGTTCACGGGGTCGTTGCCGACGTAGCTGTAGGGGTTCCAGTACTGATCCGCGGGATCGACCTGGAGGAACCGCCCCACTTCGGGGAGGTGCCAGCGGCCGCCCATGTAGTACATGCCGAAATCCGGTTCTTTTTCCTGGCCAGTGAATAGGTGGGGTTCTTTCTCGTTGCCCGACACCGCCGTGTTCATCGCTTCCCGTAACGTGATGCCGAAGGGGTCCGTGTCGCTTTGGGCCATCACGATCAGGTGCGACAGGTCCACCTCTCCCCCGCGGGCGTAGTCCGGTGCGGACTCGGCTCCCTCACCCAAGCCGGGTAGGTAGGCCGATTGAATTTCTTCGGCAGTGGCGGCCCGCTTCAAGACCTGCACCTCGTCCAGGCCACCGTGCCAGCGGTAGAGGTACAGCGGGAGGTAGCCCATCGTCAGACCTGCCGCCGGGTACAGGGCGCCGATCGTCACAGCCTTTGCGTCGCCCACCTGGATGCCGTCTTGGTAGGCCGTGACTTGCTGGCCGTCGTAGGTTACGGCCAGGTGGGTCCAGCGCCGGTAGGAGATGCGGTTGCCCACCGTGATCCACTGGCGATCGATGCCGTTGCCCAGGCTTACCGTCGGGGTTTTGTTGTCGTCGATGTAGAACAGGAACGGGGCCAGGCGGGTGTCGCCCGTCGCACCTGCGTAGACCAGGGTTCCGCCGTCGTCGATGCCGTCGTCCTCGTCCTCGTCGTAGAGCCACAGGCTGATCGTCCAGGCGTTGCCCAGGCCGTCCATGTCGCCGTGGTAACTCACGTCGATATCCTGCCCGCCATTGAGCCATAGGGCGCGGTCTCCGCGACGCGAAGTGAACGTCGGTACACTGCCGTCCACCGTCCAGCTATCGCCGCTCGTGCCCTCGTTCGTCAGGTCGCCGTTGAAGGAGAAGGCCGCCACGACGTCGCCCGCCAGACGGGCTGGGGTCGGCGGCTCCGATCGGGATTCACCCGCGCGGTTGCGGTACATGGCCACCACCATGCGTGTGCTGCCCAGGTGGTCTTTGACGTACAAGCCCGCGTGGCGCTTGGATTTGTAGCCGATCCGGTCGCCGCCGTTGAGTAGGTAGGCCCGCTTGATGCGGCCGAAGTCGTCCAGTTCGGCGTGGTTCTCCGTGCCTGCCGGGACGAAATAGGTTGTCTCCGATACCGTGTTCTGGCCTTCTTCGAACTTGCTCCGCCGGACACGGGTTCCGCTGTGATCATAGGCAAACGTTGCCCTGACAGTGGGATACCGTTCGGATTCGGACAAGGTGCCCACCTGGTCGATTTCGGTGGGCAACACGGGAAAGCGCGGATCGCCGTATGCCAAGTTTCGCGTCACCGACTCGCCCACTTGGTTTTCTTTTTGAAGGATGATATTTCCCAAGGCGTCGTAGTCGAAGTACAGATGCGCATGCTCTGCTGGATTGCTTCCGCCCAGCAATTCATCCCTGTCAACATATGCCAGCATGTTCGTGCCCTGCGCGATTTCGTGATCGAGCGACGCGTCATAGGTCCCGGTTTCCCCGTCCCGAAACGCTCGGGTCCGGGTTTCCTGGGTCCGGTTCCCGTTGCGGTCGTAGCTGTAGGTCAACTGAAGCTCTTGATCCCAGCTCGAACGGGCTTCCGTGAGTTGGTTGGCCGCGTCGTAACGATACCGATGCACGAGATCGAATGTGGCCTGATCGGGAGAGGCACCGCCTGCCTGGCCCAGGTGGTAGATCTCCCGCAATCGGGTGATGGTGCCGTCGTAGCGAAACGGGGACGTATCGCCCGCGTCGAACATGTCGCCGTTGTCGCCGAAGTAGTCGAGGTGGGCGCTGAACGCCTGTTGGCCTCCGAGCTTGGTTTCGTGGTCCAGCAGCCAGTCGCGGACGTCGAAGCGGTAGTCCGTCGTCAGCCAGGCACCACTGTCCTGCCCCAACGCCACCTGGCTGACATGGCCCGTCGGCGTGTGCGTGAAGCCGCCCACCTTGCGCACCGAGCTGCCGTAGGACAGCGTGCTCTCTTCGTCGATCAGCGAACCGAGGGCGGCAAAAGTGGTCTGCCCCTCGCCGCCGTGTTCGCCGGCATGTTTGCGGAAACCGACGTGCACGGTCATGCGCTCGGACAGCGGGGCCAGGTCGCTGGTCGTCACCAGGCGGTCGAACGCGTCGTAGGTGTAGCCCAACGCCAAGTGGTGGGTCCGGTTGATGGAACGGACGACCCGGTCGCGGTTGTCGTGCTCGACCCAGAAGATCTGCGGTTCCAGCACGCCGCGGATCAGGTAGACCCGGCACACGACGCGGCCCTTGTGGTCGTAGAAGAAGCGCTCGGCCGAGTTGGGGCCGACGATCTCGACGGTCTGGCCGATGGGGTCGCCGAACTGGAAATCGGAATCGCCCGTGGGGTTCTGTTGCTCAAGTTCGGTGAGCGTCGGCCAGAAGTGGGGCTTCTCGTCAACACGCGCTGGGAAGAGCTCGGTGTCGGTCCAAGGGCTGAGTCGCCCTGCGCCCTGTCCTCCCGGGAAGCCGAGATCGTAACGGTCGAAACGCGTCATCACCGCGGTGTTCTCCGTAACCTCCAACTGGTTGAGATCGGATGAGTTTGCATCGACTTTTTGTTGTAGGGTCGTGCGGCCATATTCGACGTACCCGGACCCGTTTGGATTTGTGAATCGGACCTGGCGCGAGGCGATCACGCGGTCCTGGTCGTCGTAGACGGTTTCAAACCAGAAGCCGATGCCGCCCGCTGCCGGACGTTCTTTCGCGTTGCGGCTAAACCGCAGGCGGCCGTGGCGATCGTAGACGAACTCGGACATGCCGAATTCGGGCTCGTGGGTTTCGACCACGCGGTCGTAGGCGTCGTGGACGTGGCGGGTGACCAAACCGGAGGGAATGCCATCCGCGTCCACCGTGACTTCGTCATCTTTTAAACTCAGGGTCCAGGGCCCATTGGGTCCAGGAGCAAGGAACGCTCGGGGTGGATACACCGCGACGAGCCGGCCGAAGCGGTCGAACTGGTTGTAGCTGACCAGATTGGTGGTCGAGCCGTTGAGGCGACCTTCGTAGCCTGTCGGCAGGTAGACCTTGTGGTTGGTGAAGGCGCTGTTGCCCATACTCAGGTCCGGCGCCTCGCCAGTGACCACGTCCAAGTGCCAGGCCCGCATCCACTCGAGGCTGGGATTGGCGATCGTCAGAAGTGGCCGGTCGGCATCGGCACCGGTGAGCGTGACGCTGACCGCGCCATCGGGATCGATGGCCAAGGTGCCGTGAAGGCCAGGCTTAAGCACACCACCGTCTTCTACCGGCACCAAATGCGACATCATTCCTGGCAGATCCACGACCAACCCGGGGTCACCCACCACAATGGAGAAGTAGTGGTAGCGGAAGTAGCGCAACGGATCGTCGCTGTCTCTGGCTTTTTCGCCGAAGGGCAGTTCCGCCATGACCCGGCCTCGCGCCGGATCGTCCTCGTAGAAGGTGTTGGTGAACGGGTTCTGGTCGGGCTCGATGTGGTTGCGGCTCGTCTTCCAGAAGGCCTCACCCGCCGTGGCCGATTCATCACGGGAACCGGCCCCCATCAGGCTCGACCACTCGGCTCCGGATGGTGCGGTGCCGTAGAATCCCTTACCCGCCGCGACCTGGCGGCCCAAAGCATCGTAGGTGGCGAACCCGCTCACCAGGTATTGATGCTTCTGCGCTACGGGCGCATAGCTGCCCATGGCGCGCGTTTCCTGACCGTACCCCTTGAGATCGGAAAACGAGACCTGGTAGATCTTGTGATTCGGGTCGTCCGGATCGGGATAGTTCACCGAGATGATGCGGTTGTGATAGGGATCGGCCTCAGCCGCCCAGTCGGTCTTGCCGTAGATCGCACTTTGCGGCAGTGGCGTCTTGGCCAGACGGGGGATCGGGTTGCGGCGAATGCGGGACGCAGGCACAAAAACACACACTTGGAATTGCTGCTTCTGTGGATCGGTTGACGACGGGACGTAGCGGTAAAAGACATTGTCGGCTCGGGTCCAGTTCGCCTGGGTACCCAGCACGACCGCTTCGCGTAGGGCGTAGTTCCCCCAAGGTTGGACGGAATCGAGGTGGTCGGGATAGGGCACCAGGAACGCCTGGATCCCCGCCACGTCGGTTTGCGGGTCGAAGGGCACTTCCAACCAGGCGTACCAGTCCTCGTTCGGCAAGGGACCGGTGGGGATTTGGGTGAGTTGACCGGGATCGATGGTCCCCGCCGAGAGCACCCAGGTATGGGTGGCGCTGCCGGTGATGTCCTGCGATGCCAAAACAAATGGTTCGGGCGCATAGGACCGGTTCAGAGCGTCTCTCAGCGCGCCATCGCCGACATTCCGAAGCACATCCAGTGGGTCGGAGAGCTCGGCACTGGCAGACAGATCGAGGCCGCTGTTCAGGCCTTTGGGCGAAACGATCGCATCGGAAAGGGTCTCGAAGTGTTCAAACGTGATTTGGGGCGGCGTCGAGGTCGCGTTGATCGTCTCGTTCAGGTGGTAGCGAACCTCAAGTTGGACCGTGCGACTGCCGGCGCCATCCCAGAACTCGGGGCCGAAGAAGCTGTAGGGGATTTCGGCCCGAACATGGAGGAGGATCTCATTCGATTCGCGGGTCAGAGTGGCTCCCGCGAACTGAAAGGGCAACTCGCCAGTTCCCACGGTTTTCCATTTTTCAGGATTTGAGACGCCTTCCAGCCACTGGCTACCGCTCCAATAACGCGTTCCGGACACCCAAGCCCACTGGAACGCAGTCAGGTCTACAGCCAGGTTGGAGAGTGGGTCGTGCGGATCTTGATTCGCAACGGTGGCAAGCAAGTTTTGCTCGATCTCTAAAGAACCCGAATGGCCGTCCTGTATCGTGGCCACTTGGGGTGAATGGTTCACATAATCGAGACCGGACAGGGTCGCAGGGCTGGTATCGTGGAGCTGAAACCAGAGGGGTATGCCCTGTTGTTGGTCCGCGACGGTCGAGCTGTGTGCCAACGCTTCTTCTGCATTCGGGCGAGTGATGTACAGATGGAACCGGTACTCCTCTGCCACATCATAGAATTCAGGACCGAACTTGGCCACCAGGGCCGCCTCGAAGTCCGCCATCTCCTGCATGGACGCCAAGTTCAGCAGGTAACGGTGATCCTCACGAAGGTCGTGAATGCCGGGGCCACAATCCCGCACCGTACCCTGGGTTTCCAAAAAGGCGTGCAACGGCATGGAGAACTGGAAGCACTCGCGGTCATCGATCTCATCGGTGTTGGAGAGCCCGCAACCGTTCGGTGCGTCCTTATGCCGAATATAAAAATGCAGATTCCAATCACAGTCCGAATAGGCGTGGTACTCGCTATCGGGCACGTTGTCTACAGTGAACGGGATCAATAAATCACGCAGCGCCAAGTCGGGCTGCTGGACATAGGACCAAAGGAACTGTTCCCGATCATCGTAGTGAATCGAGATGCGCCGTGAGATATCCGGGTCGGAACCATATGCACCGCAGGTATTGGGAGTACAAAAATCCGCGTCTTCACCGCCATGCGGCATTTCCAATCGATCGGTTTCGAATTCAACTCTTGTTTGGTAGGTTTCCGTTTCGGTGTAGGCATTCCATCTATATCCGGACCACTCGTCCTGAATGGCCTCAAATTCGACAGCAATCGGGTAGGGCGGGATAAGTCCGGCATTATGCGTTCCCGTAATGCACACCTGAGGGCTGGCATCCACGTCCAATTGGTTCGGGGGTCGTGCGGGAAGCCCGAACTTATTGGTGACGGCCGTCCCAGCCTCCTCAACTAGGTGAACCCCGTTCGTGGATCCTTGGGTTTTTCGATAAAAAGAATAGTTGTAGGTGATTTTCGTGCCGGGAAAGATCTCAGACAGGTCGGCCGCATTAGATTGATGATCGGCACCAAGGACTTGCAAAAGCCACCCACTAGAAGTTCGGACTTTGGAGAGGCAGGAGGTAAATGTCTCGGGGGTGGTACCTAGAGTCGCTCGGTGATGGCCATTGTGGCCCCCTCCATCGCCAAAGTTGAACTTGAACACAGGCTCCCGAATATTTCGAATCGAACCGAAATCCTGAATGTACTCGAACGGCACGCCATAGCGGTCTTTGGCAGAGAGGATCAAGCGGTAGTTGGTGCCCGGCTGGTACACACCTTCTAGTTTTAGGGGCGTCGCCTCACTCCCACTCTGAATCACCGCACCCGTTGGGTGATCTTCCGCGTCAAGTTCCACGACCTTCCAGGTCACATCATACCTGGCTTCTCCACTATCTTCCCACGTGATCGTGAGTTCGTCGTCATGGTTGGCCGCGGCACGCCCACCTAAATCGTCGACCATCTTGAGTTCACGCTGGTAGTCTTCCGAAACTTTGATGGCGAGAGGGTCTTGGGAAGCGAGTTCCAACAAACTCCCACTTCGATAGATGAACGGAATCCCCTGAGCCACCACCGATTCCCGGCTCTCTCTGCCCAGGGCTTTTCGGGTGACGCCATTGATGTTCAGGGATAACGACCACTCCTGGGGCAAACTCGCCGGCTCCAAGTCCGGTCCGCTCAAACCCCCGAACCCACCATCGAGCGTGACAAAGGCGGCAAGGTAATACGGTCGGTCCCCGTCGTCTTCATCTAGAATGAGGGACGCACCTTGGTAGAGAAACAGGCTTTCAACGAGGTGGTGGACGCGTTCGGTGGTGATTTCCGAGAGACGGATCGCCTGACTGGTTCGTAACCGAACCATCTCGTTCTGCTGGTCCTCTCGAAAGAGCGCCAACGCCACGTACAGCGCGTTCTCCGCCCCAAAATCAGGGCCTTCCGCCAAGTGACCACTGACCTGGGCTTCCGTAGGAACCAACGTTTGCGGTGCTTGCACCAGATACGGCACAGCCGGATCCGGTGCGATGATGCCCCAATAACTCAAATTCACGCTGGCCGAAAAGGACCCGAGTTGGTTGGTGAAACGAATCGGGCCCACCCCATTGCCGAGCGTTCCGGGTATGTGGAAAATCTCCGAAGGACCACCGGAATATTGATAGCGGAAAAAGATGCGTACGTCGCGCGTCAGGTTCCCATTGAAAAACAACTGGGATTGCTGACCCAGCGCGTAGGAGGCCTCCAAGCGTTTGGTGGATTCGCTGGCCTGAAGGGTCGCCCCCAACCCCGGCCAATGAAGCAGATCTTCGTCGCCAGGGACTCCGGCAACCTGCAGCCAGGGCGGGATATCCGTTGCCGGCAGCCATTGCTGACCATTCCAGAACTCACCGGTTCGTTCATCGCGCCACAGCCACCACAGGCGGTCGGGCGTGACCGAGAAAATGTCGAAATCGAAGGCCAAATCAATGGTTCGGAAGGTGTCGGCTACTTCGACCTCGGAGGCCGACGACGACGCGAACTCCCGTTCAGTGACCGGCCAGCCTTTCTTGATCTCGACCTCGGCGGCATGTTCCGCACCGGCCACCAAGTCGTATTTCAGTCCCACATCCAGCGTCGTAATCGGATCCTGCCAGAACGGAAAACAGGCATTGCACAGATAATCATCCTGAAGCGGGTCCCAACCCAGCGTGATGCGATGGGTGTCGGTGGCGCTTTCGAAGGTGTAATCAAGCGTGGTGAAGATGCCGGATTGTTGCTGTTGGGTGAGGTCCAGCCAGGTGACATCCGTTGCCGACCGGGGAAGTCTCCATTGCGCACCGTTCCAATACTCGCCACGATCGTTTTTCAGAAAAAATTTGAGATGATCGCGATCCAGTTCGGTACCGGGGAATCCAGTGGAAAAAGTGGTGGTTAGCCCCACAAAAGCAATGGCCGATCCAATGATGCCCTCACCCCTGGCCTGGGCTTCTTCCACCACGATCGAGTTGACCTGGAGTTTGGACACATCGCCGGTGCGGCGCACCGTGCCCACCACCACTTCCGGCGACCGCACCAGGAAGTTGCCGGTCATCATCACGATCTCGTAGGGTTCGCCGAGTTCCAGCTCGCGATCCGCTTGGTAGGACGCCAGTTCCAGCGGGTTCTGACGCCAATCGGGATCCAGCCAGTGGCCGCGACTGTCCCGCAGCCCGACGAAAAAGACCTTGGCGTTCTTGACCGGCGACCAGGTGAACGTGGGTCGCGCCTCGATCAGGTCGCCCGCGGGGGTCACGGCCACGGCGGTCGTGGGCGGATCGGCCTCGGGCGGCAGGTAGGCCAGCTCGCGGGTGCGGACGTGGGTGGATTTCCCGGCCCGGTTGACGGAGTAGACGTAGAGCCGGTAGCGCTTGCCCAGCTCGAGGGCCTCCGGGACCTGGGCGGCAGCCTGTGTAATAACTACGTTTTCCCAATCGAGATCGAGAAAGACGCGATCCTCGTGGCGCATGATGCCCAGGCGGTAGCTTTCGGCGCCTTCGACGGCCTCCCACCAGATGGTGGGCCGCGAGGTGGCCCAGTTCTCGGGGAAGAAGGAAAGCGCGGCCGGCGCCTGGGAGGGCTTCAGCACGACCGGCAAGTCGATCGGGTCGCCGATCAGGTATTCGGTCTTGTCCAGGTAGCGCGGCACCAGCTCGATGGTGGGGTTCTGCCCCTGCCAGAAAGCGTCGGTGAAGGCGTCGGGCTGGAAGTAGGCAATCAGGGTGCCGACCTGCTTGTCGACGACGGTGTTGTCGAAGAAGCCGGCTCGGGTTTGGGTGTCGTCCAGGCTGTGAAAGACCTCCGAGGCCACCCACTGACTGCCGTCCCAATAGGTATTGGATCCGGCAAGCCGCCAGGCCCAGGAAAGGTCGGCGACCTGCCAATCCTCGGGATTGAGTTTCTCCATGAAGAAGGAGAGCTTCAGGGTCAGCGGCTCGCTGTCGGATCGATCGACCTGCAGGCTGGGCCCGGTATCGAACAGTCGCGGTCCTGGCCGAACCTCTTTGAAGGTCAACTCGAAGGGCGCGGCAAAGTAGTTGGGTGTGGAAGGAATGCCCAGTGTGATCCGGACCCGCTGTTCGCGGGCGCCCTGCCAGAAGGTCGGGGTGAATAGGGGCTGCTGGATCTGGAAAGCCACCCGGACATTGCCGCCGGCCGGTGAGTTGAACAGACTGCGGCTGCTGTCGACCCAGAAGGGATGCGTATTGGTTTGAAGCGTGTGAAAGCCGGCATCGCTGGTCCAGGCCTCACCGTCCCAATAGGTGCCAGGCCGGTCGATGTCCTCGAAGCGGGCCAGGATGCCGCTGGGGAAGACACCGTGAACCCCCATGTCGACGGTAAAGGCGGCATTGCCGGCCGTCGTGGGATCGACTTCCACCGTGCCGGTCGATACCTGAACCACATTGACGTCCACGGCCATCAGGGGGCCGCAGAGGGCCCACCCGATCAACAGAGTCAAAACATTCCGAAATATGGTGTTACACTTCATCACATCATCCCTTGTACAAGCAGGTCGTGGGGTTTCAGACAGTCGGAGGCCCAATCGCGGGCGGGTTCGGGACACACCTCGCGATGGGCAGGGCATGGAAGCCAGCGGCGGTTATGGGGTGGGGAGCTCGCCGTACTCGACGCGGTAATGCTCGGATTTCAGGATGCCGTCCGGGTCGTAGGTGCGGAACAGCTCGCCCTTACGGTTGTACTCGAAGCGCGCGGTGCGCCCGCGGGCATCGGTGATCGAAATGACTTGGTGTCGGTGGGGGTCGTAGCCAATGATCGACACCTGGGCATCGGATTTCTCACCGGCAGCGTCGGCGGCCGGGTAGACCGTGATCTCGTCGAAGTAGGCGGTGTCACTGCCGTTTGGCGAGCTGCTATCGCTTTGAACGGTGATTTCATAATTCAGGAGTGTGCTGGTCCGGTGCCGCACCAGATACCACCCGTTGTCCACGGCGCGAATCCAAACGGGATCGTCACTGGAGGATTGAGGTCGCCTCGGCTGGACACCCAAGTTGATACCCGGCAGGGTGATTTGCGTGCCAGGCCCATTGGGTTTCACGTAAAAGCTGACCCAATATTCCGCACGCGGATCGCGCACGGTGGGGAAATAGGCGTTGCCAAACGCAGCGGGAATCGTGAACGAGCCCGACTTGGCTTGGGTCCCCACGTAGGCGTGGCGGAACTGGTGGAGATAGGTGGCGGCGTTGGCAGGGATGGTGGGAAAGGCGGTGTTGGCATACACCGTCGGATCCGCACCGGCATCCAGGTCCTCGAACCCCTGATAGTAGACTTGGCCCAACTGCGCGTTGGAGAAACTGGCCTTCAGGCGAATCCCCTCTTGATCGTAGACGGCCGCGCTGAAACGGTCCTGGCGATCGCGGTACTCGACGACGTTGCCCTGATGGTTGTACTGAAGGTTCTGGCCAGGCGCTTCCCAGCGACCCGAGCCGGTGTCCCAACTCAGGTTCAGCAGGTTTCCGCCGATACTGGGCACCTTCAATTGCAACCAGCCGTTGCCGGTCTTGGCCGCATCCGGGTGGACGAAGGCAAAGGATGCATCCTGAGCCCAGGCGGTGTCTCGGCCCGCCAGGCGCTTCTGACTCCAGTGATCCAATCTGGCACCGAGGATGTGGGTACCATCGGCGGTCAAAGCTCCCAAGAGCCCGTTTTCCAGATTCGGCTGCGTGAGGGGCATGGTTCTCAGGGCCGCCACTGCGAGTCCGGGTTGGGCTCGCATGTTCTGATCCAGCATGCTGAGTCGCCATTCCTGGCCGTCGACCTGACATTGGCTTCCCGGTGGATTCCCAAAGGGTTCGGTGAAGATGCGATAGGCCGGAACCTGAAGATCGTAGCGATATTCAATGCTCCCATCGCCATCCATGGTTTGAGTTTGCGAAAGGGCGATGCCACCGGTGCCCGCATCGAAGGCGAGCACTTCCTGGTGGGAGACCTCTTCGATCGTGCGATCGTGAAGCGGGCTAAAGCTTCGAGTGGTCGTCTTCACTCGCCGGAAGGTGTTGAAAATTTCGTCCTGCATGCGGAACCCGACGCGGTACTCACGTCCGTTTCCTTCTTCATTACCGATACCATCCAGATCGGAAGGCGCCACGGCGATCATCATGTTGCGTTCGAAGGAAACACCCTGATACCAATGACGGGTGAAGGGGCGTCCGTTCGGGTACGTGGCATCTTCGGTGCCGGGAATGGTTCCCTCGGTCAAGGTCCCGGTATCCGGAGACATCGAGAGGTGCTTCAAGAGATAACTTTGGTCCGAACCAGGGGTGTAGGAAGGCTGATAGGTATGCATCGCTTCCCTGATTTTCCGTTGTCGGCTGTCCCAAACCTCTTCTTTTTTGATCGTACCGATCAGGGAGGTATTGTTCAGGACGCGCTGCACCGACTGATACTCCAATGAGAACTTGGCCGGATACTCGTTGTTGAGGTAATCCACTTCCCATTCCGGCTGATCCGCGTTGTTTTCCCGCTTCAACTTCCATTTCACCAAAGGAACGTCGCTCGCGCTCAACTCGACCAGGCTGTCCAGTGTGTTTACCGTTTCCTCGACCATCGGTGAGGCGGTGACCGTTTCCGAGGGGATCACATCCTTGAACGGCTTGTGGATCACGGCATCGCGGGCCGTGTGGAACTGGAACTGGGTGTGACCGGTATCCAATCCTTCCGACACCGTCTGAACGCGAACCCAGCCATAGGTCACTTCCGAACCCGGCATATTGGCATAGGGATGGGCTTCGCTGCGCAGGACGCGGCGGTCGCCTCCGCTACCGGAGTTGTTCAAAGGTGGATCGAGGAAAATGGCGCCGCTGTCCATGCCCGTTTCGGGATCCGTGTAGCTGTATCGCACCCGTTGCACCAATTCCGGCGGCGGCTGGACGGGATTGGGAACACTCGTGGCACCGGGATAACTTTCGGGTTGCGAGACGAGTTCCGCAACCCGCAGTCCCCCGGCAAACTCGCCCACGTATTCGGGATCGGGCAGTGCCGGCTGAGATCCGCTTTTCTTGGGAATACCGTGAAACGAAAAGCGATCCACCACCGCGTCCTCTTGGGACATGTACCAGAGCCAACGCACGAACTCGAGCGTGGCCGGATGGGTTTTATCGAGTTTGGTGGGATCGTCCTGTTGGGTTGGCAGGATGAAACGCACCTTCGATGTAGCAGAATTCCCGTCATCGCAGATACCACACCACCACGGCGTGTTGGTTTCATCGCAGTTTTGGGTTGGAATCGTACCGAAACAGGCTCGTGCTTGGACGACCACCTGCTCCTGCCAATATGCGTCCGTTTGCGTTTGCCCGTTCACCTCGGTCGAGGTGTTCCAATTCAGGGAAACGGCTTGATACACATCGTCGACCAGAGTCAGGAATGGCAGTACATCTCCTTGGTCATCGCGTACCAGGTGGTACATGGGCTCGGGATGATCGATTTTGAAAAGTGAAACCTCTTCCCCGTTTTCACCAGGACGTCCACTGAGACCAAAGGCTTTGTCCTCTCCCTCGCCGTCTTCTCTCACCAGTGCCACCCGATCCTGAACGTAGGTATACCGGTCTCGATCGTAAGTAATGGAAAGCCTGGTGCCTACCGGGGTCAAGACACTCTTGAGACTGTAGCTGGCCTGAATCGGATTGATTCCGTCAGACAACAATGACTTGGCTACGAAACTGCGCTCCGCCGTGCTGCCCAGGTTGGGATAACCCCACGGATCTCGGTGATAGTATTTAAATACCGAAGGACCATAGCCCTCATTGCTGTAAGAGGTCGAATCCGCATAGTATTCGAACTCGTAAGGATGACCGGCGAGAACGTCACTGGGATGTTTGAACGAAACCTTGGTCAGAAAGAGGCGGCGCCCATTCTCGGAGTTGGGCATATGGGGATAGTCGAGATAGTCGTATTGAAACTCGACCTTGCTCTGGTAGTCATCGCCCCAAGCGTCTTCTTCCGGATTCTGATCCACAGGATACTTCAGCAGGTGGTTGATATCGTAGGTGATCGTGGTCAATGCACCCCGATTCCCTTGGAGGATGGCGGGCACGTCCTCCAGATCGAAAAGACGAATACTTTTCAGATATACCGAGCCATTGGGACCCAGCAGGTAATCGGGTGGATTCCCCTCGTTCGCTCGATTGAGATCCACATGAATGGAACTGAAGATGCTGCCGTCGAAAATGCGGGTTAGCCAGGCATCGCTCAAAGGTGCCTCGACATGAAACAGGTCGTGATCCCCTTCTCGCCAGGTGCCCAGATACTCGAACGGTGCTTCGAATTGATCCAGGGATTGAGTGGGATTCACTTGGGCAAAAGAGCCTCGGAACACGGCTTGGATCGACTGACCCATATCCAGGTCGAGGCGACGCGCCGTGCCTCGTGGCATCAACAGCAGGAAATGACGTTGGATGTCGCCGTCACCCGCGCTGAGGTTCTCCTGGGCGTAGAGGTCCAGCAAATCCTGATGAATGTCGGTGGGGGCGTTTTGGGGTCGGTCGTACATGGGATCGGCGGCCGGTTGATAGTGTAACCCCGGAAAAAAGACGATCTGATTGCGATCGACGTTGGCGGGGTCCCAGCGCGTTTCAGGCGGCAGATAACTGCCTTGCGGCACTTCCGCCGTCAAGTGATCCTCGCGATCGAAACCGAAATCGAAGGCGGCGAAGTGAGTTCGGGTACGCGCATAGGTGGGAAAATACAGTTCCTTCACACCGCGCCGGCGCTCGTAATGGTACTTGTCTTCATAAATGCTCTTGCCGAGGAACAGGAAATCGGGCTCGCCGTCACCATCCACGCCACCGCCGGAAAGGGGCATCATCCACTGCATCGATGGGTTGGCCAGTTGGTAATGAAAGGTGACGTAATCGCCGTAATCTTCAGGGCCGATGTGACCGCAGGGCGCCGCATCGTAGTAGTCCGGCGACACGACGGCCGCCAGATACCAGGCATAGGCATAGGGTTCGGCGACATAGGTGGATTTGATGGAATCGGGATCGGCCGCACCAGGTTCGGAAGTCACACGGAAGTGAGACTGTTCGCCGTAATTGTGGGGGCGTGCGCCGGCCGTGACATGGCCTCGCTCATTGGCCATGACACCGAAGATGTACTTCACCCCGTTGGGATTGGTAACCTCGATCCGGCCGATTTTGCCCCAATGGTCGAGCACGTAGCGAATGCGCTGGGAGTACTGATGGCGGCGATACGCGAGTGGGCTCTCGTCTGCAGGTGAAAAAGGGCGGTAATCCTCGCTCAAGCCGGGATCGGACAGGAACACCATATTGTCGGCCAATTCGGAGCGCCATTGGATGTCTTGAAAGTACCTGGTGATATCCACCGGAAAACGGCGCGGCTCGGTGGGTTGGGGGTCATCGGGATCAGGTTCGCCATTGAGCAGCATCACCAAGTTGCGGTACGGGAAAAAACGCCAGTCGGAGCCATCGACCGATACCTGTGAGGTTTGGTCCTGTGGGACCAACAGACCGCGTTTTGAAAGAACGGGCTTGGCGACGCCACTGATGCCCTGGGCGGCCACATTGTAAATGTCGAAATTTGCGTTGGCATAATTGGTGTCGAATGCATCGAATTGATACTGGTCGGCACTACCCGCATAAGCGTTGTTGAAATCCTGAAAATAGCCATCCAGCAGCACGGCACGATGGTGGTAATTGCGGTAATAGGTTCGATCCACATCGAGCGCGTCGACCTCCGCCTGCAGGGAAGCGACACCTGCCGCATCAAGTCGATCGAGACCGGTGACATTACTGCCGCCAGCCACGTCGGGATATGCCGCAGGGGACTCGGGAATCTCGTCACGAAACGGGTGATCCTGTCGTGGGAGGTGAAGATAACCATACGCGTCGGAGTATTGTTTGCGATAACTGTAGGACTTGGAGAAACCGAGGGATACAAACAGGATGTTGACGTTGGCTTCGCCAGTGCGGGTCACAAACGGTGAGTATGCCGGTGATTTGGAGAGGGAGTGACTGCCTCCGGCAAACGAGAATCCGACATTGCCCGCCGAGCTCAGCGACAGGCTGGCCGCGTTCCCGGCTGATACGGATGCGGTTGCCGAAAACCCTTGGCTCCCGTAATGGGCACCAGCGGTGATTTGGCTGCTGACGGAAGTGCTGATCCCCACCGAGGTGGAGGACTGATTGTCGGCGCTCCGGTAATAATTGAAATTGGAATTGGCATTCGCATAGCTCAATCCCACGCTGCCTCCCAGGCCACCATGGTTGTCCCAACGAACGGAAGCACTCCAACCGGCATACCCCAAACCAACGTGGTATCCATGCACCGAGGGCAAGGTTTCTTTCGAGAAAACCGTGGCACCGCGAAAGTCATCGGGATGGGCACGCACCGCTCGCGCCACCGAACCCGGCGACAGGTTCCACCCCAGCCCGACCCAACTGGCTTCCTGGCCGTGCTTGATCCCCGCGACGTAATTGAGCGAAAGCGGGTAGCCGCCGCCGGGTGCGCCGGGAATGGTCATCACCGGCAAGGCGTAGGTGAAATCGCCGGTGGCGAGGTTGACCAGGTCGGTGATGTCCACCGGCTCGAATTGGGTCACCTCGGGCGCCGTGGCACCGGCCGTTTGGGCCATCGCGCGCGGCAGCACCGCACTTGCGATCAGTATCGTCGAAATCCAGAAATATCGGGACAGGCTCATTTCCATCTCCACCAAATGGCTGTGCGCACAAGAGGATTGCCCCGCCGTCGGCGGGTCTCGCGCGAGTTGGGGTTGCTCGGCTGCTCAACCTTCTTTTAGGTTCACGACTGTCGTGCGATGGTTGAGATATGTCGTTTCTCCACCAATCCGGACTACACGGAATGGTGGCCACGAGGGGAAGGCGGAACTCGTGACGAAACAAAGCCAGTACAGTCTGGCCCAGGCCTTCCGATTAGTTGGAATCGCATAAATATGTCCCACTCCAAGAAACGGAAACGTCAACTTGCAGCCATTCACGGAGTGGACAATCTGCATTTTAGACCACACATCAATCAAGTAAAACACATTTTTTAGTTTTTTTATCGTCTTTTAGACATTTCATGATACGTTGAATAGGCCATATATGCCGAGCCCTCATCAACGTCATGGAGATGATGCCGCTCGAGCATGGGACATCGAATACAAAAGGTTTTCACACCTGAATGCCGCTATTCACCTTCTCTGCAATCAATGCCTCTGGTCGCGAGGTTTCGGGCTGGACACACGCCGCGGACAGCGCAGCTCTGCAGCAGCGTTGTCAGACCAAGGGCTGGTCCCTGCTGTCCGCTCGGCCTTTGACCTGGCGCCAGGGTTTGGACCTCGACAAAAAGTGCCGCCTTTTCTCGGAACTGGGTGCGCTTCTGGAGGCCGACGTGGCGCTCAACGATGCCCTCGACCTCCTCTCCCTGGAAACGGCGCAGGAACAAGGACTCCTCCAAACCTGGAAAACCGGCATCCAGGCGGGAAAACCCCTGTCCCGCTGCATTCGGGAGAGCAACCCGCACGAAGATCACCTGGTCCTGAAAATGTTGGAGGTCGGCGAAGCCTCCGGCGAGCTGGGCACGGCCGCCCTCCAAATCGCACGGTACTACGAGGCCCTTTCCCGCATCCGTTCGAAAGTGGTCACCGCACTGATGTATCCCTGCCTCGTGCTCGTCGTTACCATCGCCGCAGTGGCGGTGCTCACGCTGTACGTCATTCCGATGTTCCTCACGTTGTTCGCCCGCTATCTGTTGGAACTCCCTCTGGCGACCCGAATTCTCACGGCCACGACCGATTTCTTCGGCTCGGGTGGATGGCTGATATTGCCGGCTTCGGCAGCTCTCGTGCTCTTCGGCCGCCATCGCGGCTGGCACCGCCGCCCCTGGTTTTTCCAGGTGATCGACCGGATTCCCTTCCTGGGCCCCTTTCTCCGCACCCTCCGCATCCTGAACGTCACCCAGAGCCTGGCCAACCTGTTGACCGCCCAAGTGCGCATTCACGAGGCCGTCCACCTGCTCGTGGGCCTGACCCCCGACCCGCGCCTCGACCGGGAACTCTCCCAGGTCGCCGAGCGCGTGCTCAAGGGCGACGCGCTCTCGGCGGCGATGCGTGGCCGCAACCTGCTCCCCGAAAGAGAGCTGCGGCTCGTCCGCATCGGCGAGGAAACGGGGCGGCTGGCCGACCCGTTCCACTTCCTGGCCGAGCAATACCAAAACCGGCTCTGGCGCTCATTGGACCGCTTCACCAGTTTGTTCGAACCGCTGCTGATCGTTTTTCTGAGCTTGGTCATCGGCGGCATCCTGATCGCACTCTACGTGCCACTTTTCGATATTCTCAGCGGCGCCACTTTCCGCCATTAAGTCATGAGGGCGCCTCTGTGCCGTCGGTACATCTTGCCGATCGGCACCGGCACCGCCCGCCCCGAGGAGTACGACTCATGTCCCAAGGTCCCTTTTCCAAATCCCGTCGTCAGCATCCGATACTCGGATTCACGCTCACGGAGTTGCTGGTGGTCATCATTCTGGTCGGGCTTTTGGCGGCCCTGGCCATTCCCAAATTCGGCAAAACCACCGATCAGGCCATGGAACTGGAGGCCCGACTCGCCCTTGAAAAGGTCTACCAACTCCAAAATATCCATTACCTGAAGAACAAGAAGTACAGCGCCGACCTGGACCAACTGGGCTTCGAGCAAGAGGAACTGATCGACGACCAGGGCAACGGCCGGGCCCGGTACCTGATCGTGATCGAACGCGCCGACGAAAACAGCTACACCGCCAGAGCGCTGCCCCAGGTCAAGGACCTCGCCGCGTTTTCCATGGACCACACCGGCAAGATTCAAGAAGAGGCCCGATGACCACCGATCTCACCCAGATGTTCGCGCCGGGCTTTCTGGAAAAACACCGCCTGAAGCTCCATCACACCGACGCGGGGCTGCACGCCTTTGCCGTGAACCGGCTCTCCGAACCGCTGGAGCACTGGCTGCTCTTTCTGTCCGAAGGCCGTTTGGAACTGACCTACCTGGACGAAACGGCCTGGGCGCGCATCGATCACCCCGAAGCGCAGGAATCCCATCAGGATGGCGACGAGAAAATCGTGCGCTGGGTCCAGGAACTGCTGACCGAAGCCGTCACGACCGGTGCGAGCGACATCCACGTCGAGCCGCGCACCCACCGCGTCCAGGTCCGCTTCCGCCAGGATGGTCGGCTGCAGGTGGTGCGAGACTTCGGGCTGGAGTATCGCGATGAATTGATCTCGCGCGTCAAGGTGCTGGCCGACCTGGACATCGCCGAAAAACGCCGCCCCCAGGACGGCAAAATTCAAATCACCGTTCGTGGCCGGGCCGTGGACTTTCGCGTCTCGACCATACCCACGGGAAAAGGCGAAAAGCTGGTGATCCGGGTCTTGGACCAAAGCCAAGGGCAGTGGCAACTGGAAAAGCTGGGCATGCCGGAGCCGATCGAAGCGGCCGTTCGCGAGGGCATCGGACGCCCTCACGGACTCGTGCTGGTCACCGGCCCCACCGGTTCCGGCAAAACCACCACCCTGTACGCCGCCCTCCAGGAAATCAAGAACGACCAGCTCAACATCATGACCATCGAAGATCCGATCGAGTACCAGATCGACGGGCTCAACCAATCCCAAGTCAGGCCGGCACTGGGTTACGGGTTCAGCGACGCGCTGCGCAGCTTTCTGCGCCAGGATCCCAACGTCATCATGGTCGGCGAGATTCGCGACGGGGAAACCGCCGACATGTCGATTCGCGCTTCGCTCACCGGTCACCTGGTGCTCTCGACCCTTCATACCAACACGGCCCCCGGTGCCGTTCCACGGCTGATCGACATCGGCGCCGAACCGTACCTGGTGGCCTCGGCACTCCACCTGGTGGTGGCCCAACGCCTGGTGCGGCGCCTTTGTCCCGACTGCAAGGCCGAGGATACGCGCAGTGCCGACACGATCCGCAAATACGACTTGCCCGCGGAAGCCTCCGAAACCTTTTGGAACGGAAGAGATTGTCCGCGGTGCCAACAGACTGGGTATCGAGGCCGATGTGGCGTATTCGAAGCCTTCACCATCAACGACGCGATTCGCGACGCAATTCACGACCGCAAGCCGGAACCGGAGCTTCGACGGCTTGCCTCCGATTACCAACCCATGGTGAGACACGGCCTTGCACTTGCCGCCAGGGGCTTGACCAGCCTGGACGAACTGTTGCGCGAAATCGTGCTGCTGTAGACCCCAATGCCCGACCGTTTCCGATCAAGAAGGAAGTTGACACGATGATTTGGCTCCTGCTCATGAGCTGCCTGGGGTGGCAAAACCCTCCGAACCAAGCGGTGACCGAGGTGCACCCGTTCCTCCCGCCCGAAACCAACCAGGAATTCACCCTGGAAATCCGGGGCAAGGGCAACGAGCGGCGCTTCCAGATCATCGCCGAATCGCTGCGTAAGAATTTCGCGCTCAACATCGTGGTGGAAGACAGCGCCAACGTCGTGGTCACGGGGAACTTTTCGGATATTTCGGTCAATGAATTTCTGTCGTACGTCTGCGCCACCTACGGCCTCACCTGGCGCCAAACCGGGGACATTTTCCACTTCTACAAGCCCTCGGCACCGGCCTACCAGCTTGAGGTCCGCTTCGATTCGGAAGCCGGGCACCTGAGCGTCGACGCCAAAGCCGCCCCCCTGACCACCCTGCTCCGCGAGGTCACGCAAAAAACCGGCACCAACCTGATCACCATGCCCAATCTGGACACGGCCATCACGGGGTTCGTGGCCGACCTGCCGCTCACCACCGCCTTGACCGCCCTGCTCCGGCCCTATCAGTTGGTCGTCGTGGAAGAGGAGGGTTTTTTCCAGGTGATCCGCGATTCGGATCCTCCACCCCAACGTGGACCTCGACCCAAACTGGAAGAGAAGCCGCCCGAGCAAGCCGCACCCGCGGTGACGTTCGACGGCCGGTGGTTTCAGGGTCGGCTAGAGGCACCATCGCTGAGCGAAGCCCTCGAAGCCGCTTCCCGCTTGGCGGAATCTTCGGTCAAACAGCTCGATGCTCCGGAAGGCGGCGCGGTCGCGCTGACACTGCGCGACGCCAGCTACGAGGATGTGCTCGCCAAGCTGTTTCTGGGCACGCCCTACAGCTACAAGTTGCGAGACGGCATTTATCTGGTCGGTGCCAAATCGCGGCCGGAACTGACCTCCTCGGAAATGATCGTGGTTCACCACATGAACGCCCAGAACGTGCTGGCCTACCTGAGCGGCGAAGTGGGCCTCTTCCAGACCTTCGCGCTGCCGGACCGGCCGTCCTATTTCGGCAGCCAGACCCAGAACCGGCAAACGCCGTTCGAGCGCCAGAACCGGGCACTCCGATCGGGGCCAGCGACCTCGCCCGTCGTCGGAACGGGAGCCGCGACCCAACCGCGGGTGAGCCCGCAAGCGCGCAACACGCCGCAGAACATCCGCACCAATTTGGAGATATCCGAGTCGGTGAGCGCCCAGATCACCCTGATCCGCGAGCACAACGCGCTCCTGGTGACCGCCACTCAGGACGTGATCTCGGAGATCAAATCACGACTGGCCTGGCTGGATAAACCGGTGCCACAGGTGCTGATCCAGGCCCTGGTGGTCGACTTCAAGACGGACAACGCCACCGACCTGGGCCTGTCCATCGCCAACGGCGACAACAGTTTTTTCCCGAACCTGGACGTGACCGTCGAGGGCAACCGCGAATCGGACGGGAACTTCCGCATCACGCGGCTCCCCTCAAATTTCCTGGTGCGCATCCAGGCCCTGGCGACGGAGGGCAAGGCCCAGATCATCTCCAAACCCCACATCGCCACGCTCAGCGGTCACGAAGCCTACATCGAAGTGGGCGAAACCCAGTCGATCCTGCTGAGCAGCGAAACGCTGGTCGGGGACGAAAGCCCCATCACCCAGGTCACCCAACGCATCGAGACGGTGGAGGCCAACATCTCGCTGCGGGTGATTCCCTGGGTCACCGCCAGCGGCGAGATCACTACTTATATAGAACCCGTCTTCAACACCTTTCTCGGCCAAGTGAACGACAACGTGCCGCCGCCGATTTCCACCCGGCGGTTGCAGTCGACGGTGCGCCTCAAAAACGGCCAGACCATCATCCTCGGCGGCCTGATCGAAGAAGCCCTGCGCCGCAACTCCACCGGCGTGCCCGGACTCTCGCGTATCCCCTGGTTCGGCCACCTGTTCAAGAACATGAACCGGAACTTCACCCAATCGGAACTGGTGATCTACCTGACGCCCTACGTCTACTACGGCGACGAAGAGTCGGTCACGATCATCAAGCATCGCGAAGGTTTGGATTATCCCCTGGACGTGCGCGAACAGCAGGAACTGATCAAGAAGAAAAAAACCAAGTGGTGGCAGCGCAAGAAGAAAAAGGGCCCACCGCCGACCACCTCGAATACCGAGGCCCCGACGGAAGCGCCGACCTCGAAAAAGCCCGCCTCGGAAGAGACCGAAACCGCCACGGGAGAGAGCAGCGATGACGCGCCTACTGTGGATTGATCGCAACGGTTGGTCGATCCCGGGTACGGAAGTGGCGGGTTCCTTTTGGGAGGTCGATCCGCTGACCGGGCTCGAGGACTTGATCGCGCACCAATGCGACGGGCAGCACCTACAAGTCGTGCCGGCGCCGGAGTTTTACGTGAGTCTGATCGATGAAACCGAACCTCCGCGCCCGCCGATGGACGTGGCTGCCGAGGAGCTGGGCCTGCAACCGGGTGCCTGGCGATTTCAGCGCATCATCTTTGAAACCAGGCAGTTCGTTCTCGTGGTGGCGTCGCCATTCGCCGCACAGATGGAAGCGCTCCAGGAAACCTACCCGGCGACCCTCACGTTCGCCTGGCTCCCGCTGGAATCTCCCGATGGGCCCCGTGACCAGGTACTGGCCTGGCGCGATCATTCGTTGCGCGTCACCTTCGATGAGCACGGTTTGCTCCGAAAGTGGTCCTGGAGTCAGGCGGCCGCACCGCCAGGTTCGCAGCGACTGGAAGACTGGGTTTCCGAATTCACAGGAAGCTGGTGGACGTTCGAAGGGCCCGCCACCACGCTTTGGTCACGCCTCCAACGTACCCAAACCATCCTGGTCCGATCACTGGCGGCGGCGGTCGTGCTGGCAGCCATCATGTGGCTCTGGAGCGGGCGCGCCACATCCAAACTGCGGGCGGAACAAACCGCAGCCGAACAGTACGTGGCCGCCCACAGTGCGGAACTCCAGCACATCGACGCCCTTCAGGAACGCGGCAACACGACTTGGGGCCGGCTGTACCGGATCCAGCGGTTCTCCCGACGCAACGCTCCGATCTCCAATTGGGTCACCGTGTTGGCCAACGAGGCCGCGGAACGTCACATCACGTGGCAGCGCCTGGACTGGCAGGAGAACCGCTTCACCCTGGAACTCGAAGGCACCGACCCCACAACTCTGCTCGACTACACCGACCGCATCCGAAACCTCGCCTGGCTGCGCAGCCTCGCCGTCGAGGAATTGACCACCGAGAGCCGCCGCTCCGGCACCTCCACGACCGCGGTTCGGCTAGAAGGGGTCCTGCGATGATGCCGGCCACCCGTCCTTTCCAGTTGCTGACCTTGCGCCTGGTCGGGCTGTTCGCCCTTCTGGCGCTGCTGGTGTGGTTCGGCATCGTGCAGCCGATCCGCCAGGTTTCGGAGCAGCGGGGCCAAACCTACGAAGCCCAAGTCAGGCAGGCCGAAGTGGCCCGGCAACTGGCCGAGCAGGAAGTGTGGGAAACTCTGGACAGTACGCTTCGGGATCAATTGGCCACGGTTCAGGCGGAGCTGTCGTCCTTCCACCACGAGCAGACCTACATTCGCGATATCCACCAACTCTCGGACCGCCACCAAGTGGCCCTGCGCAAGGTCCACGTGCGCGAGGACGCGGCGGGCATCGAGCTCTCGTTCGACGCCGAGGGCTCCTTTGCCGCGCTGGTCGACTTCTGTTACGAGGTGGAAACCCACGCCCTGCCGATCCGCATCGATCGACTGCGGGTCGAGCCCAAAGACCGCGCACTACTGGCCCACATGGACCTGCTGATGTGGCAGGAGGCCCAAAAATGAACGAACGGGGCCGCATTCTCCTCTTGATCTTGGTGGCTACCGCGGTATGGGGCTACAACATGCGCCTGCTGTGGACGGACCCATCGGAATCGGAAGACGAAATCCGCACGGACGAGGCCGCTCCCGAACACGCCTTGCCGGATCTGCACGACCGCATTCGCCTCCTGGCCCAAACCCAGGCGGCGGCAAAATTGGGCGCCACCTGGGAACCGTTTTTCCGACAGGATTTGACCGGGTCGGCCGAACCGCCGGTAGAGGAAGAGAAACCCGAAGCGGCACCGCCTCCCAAACCGGTGCCGCCGTTCCGTCTGGAATACACCGGCTTCATCGAAGGCGACGTCAAGGGCGACGCCCGCGAGCTGTTCATCCTGCGCAGCTCGGAAGGGCTGACCTTCCTTCATCTGGGTGACGAGATCGGCCCCTGGCAACTCGTGGCCCGCGACGAAGAGAAACTGGTGTTCCAGGACGAGGCGGGCAACCGTCGGGAGTTGCTGCGATGAGGCGGCCCGGCTTCACCCTGATCGAGCTGCAGACTGCGCACTTCCTGGGCTTCACCGTGCTCCTGCTGGCCGGGCTGCTGCTCTTCTACGAAACCGAGCGCCAGATCCGGGTGGATCGCGAGGTGAAGCTCCGCCTGGCGCTGACGCGCGTCGATGCCACGCTCCAGTGGCAGCTCTGGCGGGCGGAGTCCGTCAGCATCGCGCCCCAAAAGATCACCATCGACCTGCGCGACGAAACTTGGGCATTCGGCGGCGACGGCGTGTTCGCCGACGGCATCGACCAATTCACGGGCGAGCCGACCTTGCGCCTGATCGACACCGAGATCCGGGACGACACCTTGGTGGCATCGTTTACGGCCACCATCGGGGAACAGGCGACCACGGCGCGGTTCCAGTACTACCTGCCCAGCGGGAGTGCGCCATGAGACCCGGTTTTTCCTATGCCGTCGTGCTGGCGGTCCTGTTGCTGCTAACCATCTTTTCGTTCCTGATGCTGGGCCAGTTCCGCATGGTGCACGAGGTGGAATACCGCTGGTGGGCGCTGGAGCAGGCGACACTGAACAGCTTCAACGCGGTCAACGCCTTCACGCGCGACCTGAACCGAGGGCGTCCCCGCTCGAAGGGCACCCTGACGTTCACCCCCGAGAACGGGTTCGCATACGAAGCGCTTCCCTTCGGCCCATTTTGGCTGGTCCGTTCGCGGGGCTATGCCGGCGGACAGGACGTCACCACCGCGCAAGTAGTCGGCAGCGGTTGGCCCCAATACGCCGAAGTGGCGGCCTCGTTGGAGATGGACCCCGAGCAGGTGCGTATCGGCGGTCAAGTGCGCACCCGTGGCCGTTTCCTGTTCAGCCGTCCGATATCGGAGGATGCCAGGGAGCGCCTCGTAACGCTGGATTCCTTGGGTCAGGGCTCTATCGATCAGCCGGATCGGTCCAGGCTGGCCGAACATCTTCAGCGCCAGGACCAACCGGATTGGTTGGAGACGCTTGCGACGTGGTTTCCCGACATCCAGCACCGGGATCTCTCGGGAACCACGCAATTGCGCAAGTTGCCGGAGGAAACTGAACTATCTTTGTTCGAAGCTACGGATGGGACCAAGATCACCGGAACCGTGAACATCGGCGGCATTTCGTTCTGGCATATCGACGGCGACTTGGTCCTCGAGCGGACCACCGGCTGGCGTGACGTCTGGATCGTGGCCAGTGACGCCATCCGCATTCACGGATCGTTCGAGGGCAGCCAGGTTCACTTGGTGGCGCCGGTGATCGACGTTCAGGCCCGCGACTTCGCCTGCGACTCCTGCAGCTTCACCGCCTTCGATTGGCAGTCCGACGGCCGCAGAGCCGGCGGGCTGAGCCTTTCGGGTGAGGGTTCGTTTTCCGGAGCCCTGGTCGCCCTGGGTCCCGCAGGGCATCTCGATGGGCGCAAGGCCGGCATCCTGATCTCGCGAAACGTGGACACCCAGGGCCTGATTTGGAGCGCGGGCCGGATCGGCATCCGCGGGCGGCACCAGGGCGCGATCGTCGCCGATCACTGGGTCACCCAGGACGGCTCCACCAGCTTCCAGGGCCTCGTCAAGGAAATCACCTTGGAACCCTTGCCCGGCCTGTGGTCGCCCTGGCTGCCGGTATCCCGGCCAACCAGTCGCGTAGTGACCCACTGGGAGGTGTCGCCGTGACCTCACGCGCCTATGCCCTGATGGACATTCTGGCCTCGCTACTGTTGATCAGCCTGGCCATGACCCTGATTTTCCGGTTCCACCACCACCTCGAACGGGATCTGTACCGCTCTCCGGAACCCCGCAACCAGGCCCGCTTCGCCGCCTGGTCGCTGGCACACGGAGCCTCCCTGCCACCCGACTGGTCGGGCACGGTCACGCCGTTATCCCAGCACCGGCAGGTGTGGCAGGTGGAGGTCGAAGGCACCGTTTTCTACGTTCTGCCACCGGAGGGAACCCGCCTCCCGGTTGCCGATCAGCCGCCGGATCCCTTCCCGCCGCTGCCCGAGTTCCTGCCGAATCCGGAAGACAACCCCTCATCATCACAGTAATTTAGGAGAAGTCACATGAAATGGATCGCCCCCCTCAGCCTGCTGGTCGCCCTGGCCGCCCTGTTCATGGCCCTACAGCGTCCCCCGCAAGGCGGTGAGACCCTCAAGTTGGGGTTCGTGCGCACGGCCGAACTCCTGGCCCAAACCGATTTGGCCAAGGAAGCGCGCGAGAAGCTGGACGCCGAGAAGGCATCCGTGGACGAGAACCTGCGCGCGATGCAGAAGGGCATGACCGAAGGCCACGAAACCTTCCTCAAGGAACAGGAGGGTTTGAGCGCCGAGGCACGCAAGAAGCGCATCCAGGAGTTGGCCAAGCTGGAAGGCGATCTGAACCGCTACGAAACGGCCGCCGTGACCAAGCTGCGCCAAAAGGAACAGGAAATCATGCAACCGGTCTTCGAGATCCTCAACAAGCGGATCGCGGATTTCGCGGAAAAGGAAGGCTACACGCTGATCTGGGGCACCTTGGCCGAGGGCAACATCCTGTACGGCACGGACGCGGTGGACATCACCGACACCTTGATCGAAGAGGTCAACCGACAGAAATGAAGTACATCACGCACGGGTACTGGCTCGGGCTCGTTCTCCTGCTGGGCTGCCAGTCGTCGCCGCAGCCGAGTTTTCGCCAACACCTTCAGTCATTGCAGGCCGCGCCCTATCGCCTGGTTCACGACGAGGAGCCGTTTCGCTTACAGCTCGATTACCAACCGCCCTGGCTACAGGCGGCCCGGGAACTGTTGGAGGGCGCCAAGCAGGAGAAACCGATCGATCCGGCCGCCGTCGAGGCGCAATTGAGGCAGTACCAGGGAACCGCCACCTTTCTGCTCACGGTGGCGCCGCACCCTTCGTTGCCGCCGGAAGAGCGAAAGCGAGGGGACATCGTGGCGGCGCATCCTGATCGCGATACCTACGCCAACTGGCTGAACCACCTGATGTACGGGATGCATCGGTACATCTACCTGGTGACACCGGAAGGCGAAAAGGTCCCGGTCGGGGTGTACCACCTCGATCGCAACTGGGGCATGGGCTTCACCAATCGCCTCCTGCTCAATTTCCCGCTGGAGTCCGGCTCGGCAAAGCTGATCGAAGCGGCCTCCCTCGAATTGGTGGTGCAACGCCTCTATCCCACCTTGCCCGAAGTGCGCTTCGCGTTTCCGGAGAACCCGATTCGGGTCGGCAACCTCTCGGCAGAGGAGATCGCCGCTTCCCTGACCCGCCCGGACGACCCCAAGGCAGCGCCAAACGATGCGACGCCGCCCGCTCGATGAACTGAGCCGGGCCTCCCGACAATGCGTGACCACGCCAAACCCGTTTCTTTTTTATATGCAAAAAGGTCGATTGCCATGAAGGAATCTGTTTTCTCGTATGCCCCACGTTCGATGCCGCTGATCGCGTTACTGCTGGCCGTCGCATCGCTGTTCCATTGCGCCAAAGGCGAGCCCTCGCTCGACGAGGACAACGTCATCCTCACGATCACCGCTTCGCCGTCCACCATTCTCAATTTCGGCGACACCTCGGTGATCACGGTTCAAGCCGTCAAGCAGGACGGCCGGCCCGTGCTGGACGGCGCGCGCATTCAGTTCGCGGCCACCGGCGGTTCCATCGCGCCCGAGGCCACCACCCAAGACGGTCGCGCGGTGGTGGTGTTCACCAGCGACGCCACCATCGGTTCGTTCACGATCACCGCCAGCTCGGGCATCATCGGTGCCGACGGCAGCGTGGCGGTCACCATCGAAGTGGTCGACCGCATCATCGAAATCAGTTCCGCCAACCTGTCGCTGAATCCCTCCAACGTTCCCCGCAACGGCGGCCAGGTCGAAGCCTCGCTGGTGGTGCTGGGCCCGGCCGGCGAGCCTCTGCCCAACAAGGCCGCCGTGTTCTCCACCAGTTTCGGGCGCTTGGCCAGCAATGGCAGCACCCTGTTCACCAACGAGGTGGGTCAGGTGCGCGACGTGCTCTTCCTGGGTCCCATTCCCGAGGACATCACGAACGTGGACGTCACGGCCCGCGTGGGCACCCTGAGCGAAACCCAGCCCGTGACCGTAACCAGCAACGTCACCCCGACGCCGGTCATCCAGATCAGCCCGCAGGCGCCGATCGAGGGAGAGACCGTCTTTTTCTCGGGCACCGGATCCACCGACCCCGACGGCACCATTCTCGACTACGAATGGGATTTCGGCGACGGGACCTTCGCTGCCGGCGCCACGGCCGAGCACCGCTACGAACGCTCGGGCACCTTTGTGGTATCGCTGCGGGTGCGCGACAATCAGGGGGCCGCGGCTTCGCTGTCGCAAACCTTGACGGTCGGCGCCAACCAGCCGCCGGTTGCCGAGTTCACCTTTTCCCCGAGTAACCCGCGCGTGGGCGACATCGTGTTTTTCGACGCGACGGGCAGTCGCGACCCCGACGGCAGCATCGAGTCTTATTCCTGGTCGCTAGGCAACGGAATCACGCGCAGCGGGCCCACCATTTCCTTCGCCTACCCCGGTGCCGCCGAGTACACGGTCGTCCTCACCGTCACCGACAACGGCGGGGCCAAGGCCTCGAGCAACCAAACGATTTCGGTAGCGGGCAACCAGCTTCCCGAAGCGGCTTTCACTTTCACGCCCACCTCACCGCGCACCGGAGAGCGCGTCGTGTTCGACGCCACCTCCAGCACCGATGCCGACGGCAGCATCGAATCCTATGTCTGGAACTTCGGGGACAACGACCCTTCGGTCTCCGGACCCACCGCGGGCCACAGCTACATTCGGCCAGGCACCTACCAGGTTCTGCTTACCGTGACCGACAACGACGGCGGCCAGAGTTTCGCCACCAACACCATCACGATCAGCGATTTCACCGCGCCCACGGCTTCCTTCACCTTTTCGCCGACCAATCCGCGCATCGGCGATGCCGTGCGCTTCGATGCCAGTGGATCCAGCGCGCCCGACGGGTCCATCGTCGCCTACACCTGGGACTTCGGCGACGGCGGCGCCGGTACGGGCGAATCCGTACAGCACAGCTACCTGGTCAGCCGCAGCTTTCTGGTGACCCTGACCGTGCGAGACAGCAACGGCAAAACCGACAGCACCAGCCGCGAGGTCACCGTGGGCACCGGCGGCATTCCCGTCCCATCGTTGCGGCTGGATCCCACCTCGCTGCCCGCGCCGGGTGGCACCGTGCTCCTGGACGCCACCGAGTCCACCGATCAGGAAGACGGCCTCTCCGATTTGCGCTTCGACTTCACGGCACTGCCGCCCGAAGGACGCGACATCGACCTTCCTGGCGGCCGATCGCCACTGCGCCAAATGACCGTCGCCGACGCCGTGCTCGGCGATCGAATACCGGTCACGGTGACCGTCACCGATACCGACGGCAACGAGGCGAGCACCACCCAGATCCTGACCATTACCGACACGCAGGAGAATCAGGCGCCCGTGGCCGATCTCACCGCGGAACCCAATGAACTGCGAGTGCCGGGCGGCACCGTGATTCTGGACGGGCGCGGCAGCAGCGACCCGGATCACGCGTTCGAAGAGCTCGAATTCGATTTCGGGGTGCAGAACGTGGGCAACGTGGAGGCCGAGCTCGAAGGCGACGGCCCCTTGCGCACCGCATTGGTGAGCAACGGCCAGGTGGGCGATACGGTGACGTTTCGACTGACCGTGACCGACCCGGTGGGCGCCCAGAACACGGCCTTTCAAATCCTGACGGTGACCGAGAGCCCCTCCAACACCGCACCGATCGCCCGGCTCAGCAGCCTGCCTTCGGGAGAGATCACGGCCCCGCCCTCACCGACGGACCCGGTGACGGTAACCCTGAGCGCCATCGACTCCTCGGACGCCGAGCAGCAGACCGCCGATCTGAGTTTCACCTTTCGCGGGTCGTCCACCCGCCAGGGAACGGAGTTCACGTTCGATCAACAAGGTAACCCGAGTCCGTTCATCGCGGTCGCGACGATCGTGGGCGTCGAGGCGGGCGACCAAATCACCCTCATCGTGCGGGTGGTCGACGAGGGCGGGCTCAGCGACGAGGCGGCTCTTTTGTTACCGGTGGTGCCTTGAGGGCCCGAGCCAGGACCTGGGCGTTGCGTGCCGCGCGTTCGACGTCGGGATCGGCGATGGCGGGGACGGCGTCGATCGCGGCGACGTACGCCTCCGGGAAGCCGTGCTGACGGGCGCCCTCCAGGACGAAAGCCTTGTACCAGCGGTACGGCGGGAGCTCGGGGTTCATGTAGGCCGGGTCGACGACGTAGGTGAAGACGGTCACCGCACCGGCCGTCGTCTCCACGTCCACTTCGATGACCTCGTAGCCGTGGCCGACCCCTTCGATCTCGTCCAGCACATTCCGGTCCGCGTCGCTCAGCCGGTACAAAACGCCGTATACCAAATCCGTTTCGTCGCCCGTTTCGAAGGCGTCGCATTTGGCCGACGCGTCGGTGCCGATCTTGTGGAACTCGAGGCGAAAGCCTCGCAGGATGCCCGTGCCGGCCTCCCCCGCCGAAGGGGTGCGGGCCTGGAGCCGTTCGATCAACAGGTTGGATCCGTAGGCGAAATACAGCATGAACGCTACTCCCCCGCTTTCTCGGATGATGATTTGTCGAAAAGTTCCCGCAACCGGACGCGACCGCGATCGCCGTAGACGTGCTTTTGGAGCTCGGCCAGGCGGCCTTCCCAAGGGCCGATGGTCCAGCAGTCGGACTCGTCCAGCTCCTCCAGGGGTGGGCCCGGCTCGTTGAGAGGACAGATGTCGCGGTACTCCAGCCAGCCTTCCTCGTCCTCCTCCAGCCAGCGTAGCGGCAAACCCTGGGTACGGCACACGTAGGGACGCACCTCGTAAATGCGGCAGCCGCCTTGGGCGTCGAGAAAGGCGCAGGCGCCCTCGCGTCCGGGCTCTCCCGCGCCGAGCAGGTCCGCAAAACGTTCGCGAATGAGATCGGCCTCGATGCGGAACACGGTCAACCCATCGACACAGCATCCGCTGCAACCGCGGCGACATTGGAGCCGGTCACGATGGACCGTTGCCACGGCCGCGGCGGCAGCCGTCACCTCGGCGTTTAGGTCCGTCAATCGCGCCAAATCGTCGGGAGATGGACCATTCTTCGATCGCACGTCGCCCCGCTCGACGGCACTCCGGGCTTTTATTGTGTCACCGGCCAAGATCGGACCCTCTCTCATGTGTTGGCGGGGTTTGGGTCATACCGTCCAGAATCCCCATCTTCGCGTCGTCACGGGCGCCTCATCGATCGTCATCGGTAAATGGCCCCGGCTCCGCCGATTCTCTCCCCCAAAAAAGACCAAGGCGGCGAACCGTGTCGTTCGCCGCCATGCTCTCAAGGACGGTTGTCTGTCGTGAATCAGGCATCCTTGATTCGGAAGTTAATCCTAAGGGTCACTTGTACATCCGCCGGTTCGCCGTTCACTTTCCCCGGCTTGTATTTCCATCTCCTCACAGCGCGAAGGGCAGCATCCTCGAAACCGTAACGTCCGCGCCCCAATGTTCGAATCACTTCGAGACCCTCTATACGTCCGTCAGCGCGAAATACACCCTGAAGCAACACATAGCCTTGAATGCCAAGTCCTTTGGCGGCCTCGGGGTATTTGGGGTAAACCATGCGGGTTACGATTGGTTTTTGAACACCCTCCTGTCCTACGCGGGGAATCGCAGTCTTGTGGGAAATCACGGCGGAGGTGTTGGCGTAAGAAACAACAGCGCTCAAGAGAAGAAGCTTGATTAGCATGGTAGCTTCGCTCCTTTGCCGTCTCGGATTGATTTATGAAAGAACCATATCCGGTTCTCACAGAGAACCGGTACCCCACCTACTAACCTATCACAGACCAAGAGGAAATTGGAGACCTCTTCAAAGCCCATGCGGTCCGAACGCCTTCGCCACCGGCATTCGTGACGTCGCACACACTTCTTCATCCTGTTCTCGATATGGTGGACTTTTGGCAAAAAAATTACTGAATGGTAACGGCTCGTTGACAGCAGCTTCGGCGTTCCCCGCACCCATGGGTGCACAAGCCCCCCTTCTCGTTTAGGAGGGCATGCATGACCGGAACGCGGTTCATGTCGCGATCACGCCTCACGGCAGGGCTCGCATCTTCGGGTTCACCAACCTATACTATTGAATGTCCAACCCGAAGGTAAGAAAATGATGGGTAAAGATCAGGAAAAAGAGGGGGAGAATTTTTTGAGTAGCGAACACACCAATCAACACAACCCGTTCTGCAAGAACAACTTAGTGAGACAAACCACATACAGGCACATACGTGGAATCGGGCGGCTTCCGCTGGTTCTGTTATTGCTGGGTTGGACCGCGGTTCTTTTCGCGCAGTCCCCCGACAGTGCCTCTTTCTGGCAAGACATCAGCGAACGGGATCTGGACAGTCAAATCGACCGGGCGATCGATGCGGAAGAAAAGCGACTCACCATCCTCTCCGTTCCCGATCTTCGCGACCATCTCGCCCGCCTGGACGAAGTGGCTCGCGGCCAGGGCACCCTGCAACTGGCCGTACCTCATCCCAGCGGCCGAATGGATCTGTTCGAGCTCACCCCCGGGAAGACGATGTCTCCGGAGCTGGCCGTGCGTTTTCCCGAGATCCAAACCTTTACCGGCCGCACCGCCGACGGCCGTTCGATTCTCTACGGCGACCTGACCAGCCAGGGCTTCCACGCGATGGTTCGGCAACTGGACGGCGATTTCTACTACGTCGATCCGTACATCCGCCACCAGGACGATATCTACACCAGTTACTACCGTCGCCACTTCATTCCGGTCGACAACGACTTCATCTGCCATGTCACCGATCTCGACGGCGCCTTGCCGGATGTGGCCCCCCGCGACGATGCCGCGCGCATTCCCATCGAGGGCGAGATGCGCACCTACCGTCTGGCCGTCGCCTGTACCGGTGAATACGCGACCTTCCACGGCGGCACCGTGCCCCTGGCCATGGCGGCGATCGTAACCGCCATCAATCGCGTCAACAGCGTCTACAACATCGACGCCGCCGTTCACATGGAACTGATCCCCAACAACGAAGACATCGTCTATCTGGACGCAGCTACCGACCCCTACAGTAATAGCAATCCCAGCCTGTTGCTGTCGCAGAACCAGGCCAACCTGGACAGCGTCATCGGGTTCGAAAACTACGATGTGGGTCACGTGTTCACCACCGGTGGTGGCGGTCTCGCCGGTCTCGGGGTGATCTGTACGTCGGGCAAGGCCCGCGGCGAAACCGGGCTGAGCAATCCGATCGGCGATCCGTTCTACATCGACTTCGTGGCCCACGAGCTGGGTCACCAGTTCGGGGGTAGCCACACCTTCAACGGTACCAGCGGTAACTGCTCCGGCGGCAACCGTTCCGGCGCCCACGCCTACGAACCCGGCAGCGCCTCGACCATTCAAGGCTACGCGGGGATCTGCAGCGGCCAGAACCTGCAGAACAACAGCGATCCCTATTTCCATATCGAGAGCATTCGCCAGTTTTACGAGACGACCCACCGCAGCGGCGATTGCGCGCAGGTGGCGGTCATCGACAACGCGGCACCGGACATGGAGGCGGGCGACAGCTTCAACATCCCGGCCCGAACACCCTTCACCTTGACCGCCGGCGGCACCGACAGCGACGGTAACGACATCACCTACTGCTGGGAGCAATTCGATTTGGGTCCCGCCTCCGCGCCTGGCATCGACGATGGCGAAGTCCCCCTGTTCCGCAGCTTCAACCCGACCACGAATCCCAGCCGCACCTTCCCGCGCTGGAGCGACCTGCTGGCCGGCACCACCAACATCGGCGAACACCTGCCCACCACCACCCGTGAATTGACCTTCCGCGTCACGGGCCGTGACAACGTGGTCGAAGGCGGCGGCGTGGATTTCGACGAGGTCGTGCTGCAAGTCTCCAACACGGCAGGCCCCTTCGTCGTGACCTCGCAAAGCTCTCCCACCCAATGGGAAGCCGGCTCACAACAGACGGTCACCTGGAACGTGGCCAACACGGACGCGGCCCCGATCAACGCTACGACCGTCGACATCCTGTGGACGGACGACAATGGCCAGACCTTCATCCCAGTCGCCACCAACGAGCCCAACGACGGGGAAGCCACCATCACCGCCCCGATCGGCTGTAATCAGACCGGCCGCATCAAGGTCATGGGCACGGGCAACATCTTCTTCAACATCAACAGCAGCGACATCACCCTGTCCGGCGAAGGCCTCGGCCCCTGGCAGGAATGGAGCCTGGACGCCGATGAGGCGGTCACGCCGGATCGCGATGGCGACGGACGGATCGACATTCTCGACCTCCTGCGGTTCTGCACCGGGTAAGACCTGCCGATACGTCGCCCATCTCCACCCAAGCGGAACCAAGACTTGGGTATTGGGCTTCACCAGCCGACCGCTATAATAAGAGGCCTAGTGCCGCGGAACCCCAACGGGCCGGAACTACCTTCCGGCCCGTCATCGGCACCGTCTCCATTTCATTCATCCGGTCACTCCTCATGCCAGCAGCTTCCACCGAACGCTATATCGAACGTCGCGATCGGCAACGCAAGGTCTTGTTTTTAATCGCGTTGCTGCTTTTTCTATCCTTTGTCGCGAGCACCTTGTTCGGGGATGCCGGACTCCTGATGAACATGCAGGTCAAAACCGAATACCAGCAGTTGATCGAGGAACGGGACGAGCTGGAGACAAAAAACGCCCAGCTCCGCCAGGAGATCCAGGCGCTGAAAACGAGCCCGCGCAAGATCGAGGCGATCGGTCGGGCCGAATACGGGTTCGGTCGGCCGGGCGAGGTGATCTTCTATTTCCCGCCCAAGGAAGAGGAACCGGTTCTCAAGTACGATCCCGCCCAGTCTCCGGAGGGGCGTTCTCCGTAGGCGCAGGGTTTTTGATTCATAAGTCTTTTTTTACCACCGAGTTCCCGGAGTTCCCGGAGGTAAAGACAAAGAGCCGGAGGAAGCTCTGTTCGCCATATTCTGGAAGAATGACCCAGGTGGTTTCTCGGAAGTTCACCGAGAAAGGCACGAATCAGTCAAAGAGACAACCTCTCACCAGAACAAAACAACCTGGTTATTCTCTTATCTTCGATGCGAACAAGGACTATCTAGATAGTGTCCATCCAGAAACAGGTTTTTTTGATAGAGATCCTCTGGATCCTTCGAGTTTCCAATGCAAGCTGTAACCAGGCGTCAGGTATCAGCTAAATACCTTCGAACAAGCATCTTGCTGAAACCTGACGCTTGATCGCGTACCCACCCAGTCGGCCCACTTGGATTGTAGAAATTGGCTCGTTTTTGGATGGGCATTAGATAGTTTCAACAAGACACCCGGATCACAAAGCCCTACCCCGAAAGCCTCCACTAGAAAGGTCGCCGATCTTGGAAAAGCCATTATGCGCAGGATCCGAAAATGGGTTCCGAGTTCGTGTCAACCTGCGTGATGCACGAACGAATTCCGCATCATCAAAGGTGAGCCAGGATGGGATGGTTTCTTGGAAGTTCACAACAAAACTTCCAACAGCCTACATCAATCATTTAACTGCGTTTCCTCCGTGACCTAACAAGGAACCGCTCGAGCCTTTCACCCCTGACAGGAAAAAAGCACCTCCTCAAACAAAGTGTGACTCTCTCCGTGATCTCTGGGGACTCTGTGGTAAAAAAGAACTTACGCCCGAGTCCCCTGCAGCTACGGAGCCTCCCCTCCAAATTATTAGAACTTGTAGTTAAGGCGCACGTGCAAGAACTGACCGAGGGTCTGATGGCCGTTCTCCGCGTTCCAAACCGAGGGCACGAAATTGTCCTGATCGAACAGGTTCCGAATGGCACCCTGGAGTTGCAGTTTGTCGTTGGCCGTCCAAGTCACGCTCAGGTCGGTAGCATAGAAATCGTCCAAGTCCCTGGGATTGGGCACCAGCCCCGTCGTCGGCCCTTCCGTGGCGTCGAACCAGGCACGGTTGGTGAGATAAAAATCCAGGTTGTGCTTGGGCAACACATAGCCGAGGTTGAAGTTGACGAGCGATTTCGGGAAGGCGTCGTACCCAACCGCGCCCGACGCGAAGATCGCTTCACTTTCCACGCGCGACCCGTTGAGGTCCCATCGCCAGTTCTTCTGCCCCCCCTTGAAGGAGATCTCGAAACCGTCCGACTCGTTCTCACCCACGTTCTGATACTCGTTGGTGAAGATCGGATGCTCGATGGGCACCAAAATGATGCCGTCGGTCCACTTGCTTCGGAAGGCCGTGATGTTCAACTTCCACGAATCCGACTGGTACTGGAACACGGCTTCGAAGGTCTTGATGACTTCCGGCGCGAGATCGGTACTGCCCCTGAACAGGATGGTGCCGCGGAATTCGGCAGCGGTCGGCGCGCGAAACGCTTCACCGTAGAGGGCCTTCAACGAGGATTTGGGCGTCGTCATGTAGATCAGGCCGAAGCGCGGCGAATTCTGGCCGCCGAAATCGGAGTAATCGTCGTAACGCCCGCCGAACAGGACCTGGAACTTGTTCTTGAGGAACTTGGCCTTCGCCTCGTAGATCAAACTGTTGATATCGCGATCCACCCCTTTGAGGAAGATCGGCTGTTCGCCGACCCGAATGCGATCGGGTCCGGTGGTAAAGTAACTGACTTCCTCGGGTACTTCCATCGTCTTGTAGCTGTAGCCGATGGCCCACTGGAGGTTCCAGGGATTCTCCGACTGCTTGACGACCAGGTCCACACCGGATTGTTCTTCCTCGACGATGTTCTCACCGCCCAAGCCCACCGTGGGAATCGTCGACAAGTCGGTGAAGGTCTCGACCTCGTCTTCCCAGGAATACAGTTTCCCCTGCACGTTGACGCTGTTCTTCAGGTCCCAGTTGAAACCGACCTTGGCGATGACGGTATCCTGAATCCCGTCGGTGATGTCGCGATCGAGAAAAATGCTGTTGCCCGACAGGCTCTGTCCGCCGCTGACACTCTCCACCGAATCGTGACCCTTGAAATACACCGCGTAATCGGTGCTGAAGGTGTCCTTGTGCTTGGCCCGTAGCTTGACGGCGGCCGTGTAGGCCTCGAAGCTGTTTTCGCGATCCGAGGTTTCCACCATTCGCGTAAAGGGCGAGGTATAGTTGTATTCGATGCCCTGATCGCCCTGGTCGATGCCCGCGAGAGACAATTCGAAGGTATAGCGGTTGTTGAAAACCCGGGTGAACCCCAGGTTGACATGTCGGAATTCTTCGGACGAAAGACTGATACCCGCTTCCAGGTTGTTCTGGTCCGAGGAATAGGTCTTCATCGAAATCACGCCGTGAAAGGCGTCCGATCCATACAGTGCCGAACCGGGACCCCGAATCATCTCGATCTGGTCGAGACCCTGGATGGCCACGCTTCGGATGTCGTACAGACCCGTTCCGTTGCGGAGGGAATTGAGGGGGATCCCATCCAGTACCGTCGCGATGCCACGCACGGAGAGGCTCGAGGTGTAGCCGCGAATCGCGACGGCCGAGCCACCCCAGGCGGTGGGGTACACCATGACCCCCGGCTGGTGACCGATCACGTCACCGAGGTTCTCGGCGCCGTAATGGGACCACTGTTCCTTCGTGATGACCTCGACCGTGGAACCCGATTCCAACTCGGTTTCCTTGAACTGCGAGGCGACGCTCACTTCGATGTTGAGCAATTCATCGAGCGTCAAGTCGGTCAAATCGAGATCGATATCCGTGGCCATCGAATCGACGGCCGAAAAGGTGGCCGCCAGGCACAAAAAGAGGCAAGGTAGAGCGAGTTTCATGGTTTTTCCTTACGAATGGCGTCAAGAAGTCATGCCGACCACCTGGAAGCGCGGCTGTATAAAAAACACATAGATTATTTTTATTATTTACCTAATTATACACCCAACCTCGCGCTTTGGTATGATTTTTAAGAATTTATAAGCCGTACACTTTTCAACCCCGAACCAGAATACATCGACCGTACAGCCGTTTATTTTAAATTCGCCCTCCGCAGGCCGACCATTCCGTCCCATCCCCTCCATCCGATCCAATCGGTCCGGAACGCCCTTCACCGAGCGAGCACGGCGCCCACCTGGCAAAAAAATCAAGATTTTGATTGACTACCTACCAATCGTTAGGTAGATTGCATGTCAGTTCGATTCAATGGAGGTTCGATATGATCGTGGATCATTTGAGTGTCGGTGTGTCCGACATCGACGAGGCCGCACGCTTCTACGATGCAGTGCTGGCATGCCTGGACGTCAAACGAATGGCCAAGATGGACGGCCTGGTCGCCTACGGCACCGATTTCATTCAGTTCATCGCCATCCTGCCCTACGACCAACAAACGGCAACGCGCGGCAACGGTACCCACATCGCCTTCCGCGCCAAGGACAAGACCCAGGTGGATGCCTTCCACGAAGCGGTCCTGGCCCACGGTGGTTCGGACGACGGCGCCCCCGGCCCACGTCCCTACCCGCACCGCGAAGTCTACGCGACCTATGTGCGCGATCCCTTCGGCAACAAACTCGAAGCCCTCACCGACGGCTTCTCGATCTGATCACCAAAGACTGAAGAGGAGACATCTCCATGGAACATAAAGAAGTATTCTGGCTGGGCATGACCGCCGCAATGACCGCCATCGTTTGGGTCCCCTACGTTCTCAATCGCTTCGTGGAACTCGGCATCTGGTCGTCGATCGCCGATCCCGGTGCCGATCTCACCCCCAAGGCCGTCTGGGCCGGCCGATTGATGAACGCCCATAAAAACGCCATCGAAAACCTGGTCGTGTTTGCATCCCTGGTACTCGCTCTGGCAGTATTGGATGTCAGTACACCAGCAACCGGAATGGCGGCGATGATCTACTTCTACGCACGCCTGGGACACATCGCCATGCAGACCTTCGGCGTCCCGGTCGCGCGAACCCTGATGTTCCTGGCCGGGTTCGGCGCCCAGATGGTGCTGGCCTTCGCATTGTTGGGAGCCATTTCATGAAGAACGCCGTCATTACGGGTTTCGGTCAGGGACTGTCCGAGTTCCTGGCCCGACGCCTCTTGGACCGTGGATATCGGGTCACCGGCCTGTCCCGCGGCGGGCGGGGCCTGGCCGAATCCCCCTCGGGCTTCCTGGCCCTCGCCTGTGACGTGGGCGAACCGAAAGCGGTGAGCGAGGCCTTCGATCGAATCCACGCCGAGCAAGGACCGACCACCCTGCTGATTCACAATGCCGCCCAGCTTCTGCTGGACGATTTCATGCAAACCACACCTCAGCAGTTCGAGTCGGTCTGGCGTACGGCCTGTCTTGGCGGCATGCTGTGCACCCAGGCCGCCCTGCCGAACATGCTGGAGGGCGGCGCAGGAACGCTGCTGTTCACCGGAGCCACGGCATCCGTCAAGGCGGGAGAGAAAAGTGCCGCCTTCGCGTCGGCCAAGTTCGGCCTGCGCGGCCTGGCGCAAGCCCTGGCGCGACAGTACGGAAAGCAAGGCATTCACGTCATCCACACCGTGATCGACGGCGTGATCTGGGGCGAGCGCGCCGAAAGGGTGTTCAAGATGGATCCGAAGCGGTGCATGGATGCCGAAGCCATCGCGGATGCCTACCTGCACCTGATCGACCAACCACCGTCCTGCTGGACCCACGAAATCGACCTACGCCCCAACGTGGCCACGTTCTGACAAAGGAGAGACCATGGCATCGATTCACATGGACCTGACGGAAGCCGTCAGCACCCACACGGATGAATTGGACTGGGTCGCCTCGCCCCAACCGGGCGTGATGCGCAAGCGGCTGGAACGCGAGGCGGCGGAATCGGGTCGGGCGACCACCATCGTCCGCTACGATTCGGGCGCCGCCTTTCCCGCCCACCGCCACCCGGGTGGCGAAGAGTATTTCGTCCTGCAGGGAACCTTTTCCGACGAAAACGGAGATTTCGGAGAAGGCACCTACGTGCGCAACCCACCCGGCTCGCGCCACGAACCGTTCAGCAGGGAGGGCTGCACCATCTTCGTCAAGCTGGGTCAAATGGCCCCGACCGGCGAGCCGCAAGTCATGGTGGACACCCACGCCAGGGCCTGGGTGGCGACGGAAATCGAGGGCTACTGGCGCATGCCGCTCTTCACCAGCTCGCAAAACTCGGAGGAAGTGACGCTCGAGCGCCTGGAAGCCGGTGTCACCGTCCCCGCGAACGCGGTCGAGGGGGGCGAAGAAATCCTGGTCCTGTCCGGGGATCTTCGGGTGGACGACATCCCCTACCCGACCCATAGTTGGATCCGCCATCCGGCAGGTAGCCATCGTTCCATCGTCGGCGGAACTGACTGCGTTTTCTGGGTTAAACGTGGTCATTTGCGGCAAGGAACGCTACAATGAGCCCATGACCGATACACGCACCCGCATCTTGGATACCGCACAGGAGTTGATACAAACCCGTGGATTCTGCGCCATGAGTTTTCAACATATCGCGGAAATCGTCGGCATCAAGAAACCCAGCATCATCCACCACTTCGCCAGCAAGTTCGAGTTGGGAAAAGCGGTGATCCAGCGTTATCACCAGTACTTCCTGGGTGCCATGCAGGGCATCCAACACGACCCGAACAAGTCCAACCGCGACGCCCTGGAATTCTACTTCACGCCGTACCTCGATTTCGGCGAGAGTGGCGACAAGGTGTGTCTCTGCGGCGCTTTGGCCGGAGAGTTCATGGCGTTGGGTCCGGAGATGCAGGCCGAGGTGCGGGAATTCTTCGCAGCCCACGAGCGCTGGCTGGAAGAAATCCTGACGGCGGGCAAGGCTGCCGGAGAGTTCCGGTTCGGAGGGACGTCCCACCAACTGGCGCGCATGTTCCTGAGCGCGCTGCAGGGAGGACTGCTGGTGAAGCGCGCCACCGGCAGCACCCACCAGCTTCTGGATGTGATCGACGTGATCCGCAAACAGGTCCACTAAAACCTGTCCACTAAAAACACGAAAAAACACGAAAAAGGTACCCCCGGCATTTCCTGCCCAGTGATGCAATCGCTTCTTCGATGGGTTTCTAGAATACCTTCTGTTTTTTTATCAGTACATCTGGTCTGAGAACTAGATGGTTGTCCAAAGGCCCACGGATTCGGTTCCTGTGTGGCGACGCGCCACACGTGACATTTGATGACTTGTCCACGGATCACACAGATCCACACGAATACGAACGCCGTCATCCCGTACGGGGCCTATTGCGTTGTTTTCCCGCCAACGAAAACAAGAATGCGGGGACAGTCACGCATAAGAATTCTTGATATTTATGCTCTTTGTCACCGCTGTGGTAGCCCGTTCTCCGACATCCTCAAGTGGGTGCATATTCGTGTTCATCCGTTTGATTCGTGGGCAGTGACTTCCCGGTTCCCGAGAACCACCTCCGATGACCTGCAGATCGGGGCCGGGAGTATCTTTTTCGCGTTTTTTCGTGTTTTTAGTGGACAGGGACTGCGGGAGGGACTGCGGGGACAGTCACGCATAAGTATTTAAAATTCTTGATATTTATGCTCTTTGTCACCGCTGTGGGAGCCCGTTCTCCGACATCCTCAAGTGGGTGCATATTCGTGTTCATCCGTTTGATTCGTGGGCAGTGACTTCCCGGTTCCCGAGAACCACCTCCGATGACCTGCAGATCGGGGCCGGGAGTATCTTTTTCGTGTTTTTTCGTGTTTTTAGTGGACAGGTGATTCGTCCGCGAGGGTGGCTCCGGCGACCCGGTTGTCCGCCCGGTTGGCTTCGAGCATCAGCCCGCGTGGATCCAACACCAGAGCCGCCGGCTCTTCCTCCAGCTCGATGCGCACGCGACTCCGCACCTCGGCCAGGCTCACCCGGTGCGCTTTTCCGATCAGGCTTCCGTCTTCCCGATACGCGGCCAGTTCGAGCCATTCGGCCACCGGACCCTGCCGCAAGCCTTCCGTATCCACGCCTTCCACCCGAAGCGCCCAAATATCGGCCTCCACTTGGTAACGACCCTCGGGTAGCGCCTCGACCGCGTACCCTTTCAACTGGAGATCGAACGTCACCACCCGCTCGAAGAGGTCCCGAAGGCGGACGTGCAGATCGGCCGGCGCATGGTCGTAGAGGATCCGCAGGAAATCGGTGCTCGTCGGTCGAGCCGGGTACCGATACCGTTGGAAAAAGGTTTGCAGCACCTGATTGACTCGACCCTCGCCCAGCAATTCGCGCAGCACGTGAACCGCGTGACCGCCTTTGAAGTAATAGACATAGGGTTGGAATCCGACGCGGTTCAGGGGATTCTCGGGCTCGGTTTGGTAGCCGCGATAAAAGAAGTACAGATCCACCATGTCGGCCAAGTAATCGTCTGAGGCCGATGGCCCGAACGCGGCGTCGTAGGCTACCATTTCCGCGTATTTGGCCAAGGTTTCGGTGAGCATTCGGTAGCCCTCCGCGGGGGCCGGTTCCAATTGGTCGCCCCACCACTGGTGGGCGATCTCATGCGCCGTGCGCCGGTAGACCAGGTTGAAATCTGCCGGATCGCTTTGATCCATCAGGAAGAACCGGTCCTCCACCGCGAAAATGGTCGTGGGGTAGGAAGTCGCCGCAAAAGCCCCGGAGAAGGAGGGTACCTCGACAATCCGCAACACGTCGTAGGGATAGGATCCCCATTGGTCCTGAAAGTAATCCAGCGAGGCCTTGGCCGCTTCGAGAACCGTGGCCACATTGGCCTCGTGCCCCTCCGCGGTCCACACCGAAATGGCCACATCCCGATGATCGGTCCGCGCCTGCCGGTAGCGTCCTACCGCCACGGCGAAGTGGTTGGCGGTTTCCCGAGCTATGCGATAGTGGAAGTAGCGCCGCCCGTCGCGATCCCACGCCCGCACGAGGCGACCCAGGGTCACGGCCGCCAGGCCGGGTGGCGTAGAAAGTACCGCTTCGAAACGAAGGTGATGGGGACGCACTTCCGGCACCGCTTCGAGGGTCGCCATTTCCCGGTAGGGCCCCAATCCGCGTTTCGCGCGCTCGTGAGGGTCCGCCAACTCGACCGACCGATCGTATCCAATCGCCGGCAGGTATTTGTTCAACTCGACGTACGCGGCACCTGGCAGTACGTAATTTTCGGGATCCAGATCGGTGAACCCGGACTTGGTAACCTCCAGCTCGAAGGTCAGTGATCCCTGGTCACCCGGCCGCAAGGGGTGGTCGAAGGCGTAGGTTTCCATGGAGAACGTCTCATCCAAACCCACCGTCGTAGCGTGCGCGACGGTCACGCGTGCCTCGCGTCGGTTTTGGTGGGGCACCCCGATCACTATCCGTTCGATGACGCCACCCGTCTCGTTGACGAAGTCGTAGCGACCGACGACGCGGTAGCGCCGCTCATCAGGATAAAAATCGACGTTCAACTGGATATCGGAAATCCGCGGTGCCGGCTCTTCGGCCAAATACTTGTAGGTCCGCTCGTATTGGGCGCGCCAATCGGCGTCCCGCTCCTCGCCACGAAAGGTATTGAGGTAGTTCACCCGATAGAAGACGTAGCCCCCCGTGCCCAGGAACACCAGCGTGCCAAGGGCCGCGAGACCCACGGACCCATACGACAGGCCACCGGTACGACGCCGCGCGCCGCGCCGCCAGAACACCAGGGTCAGGGCGCACACCATGCCGGCCAAGCCCACTCGGAACAGCATGTTCCAATGATCGGCCGCCCCGCCATAACCCCTGCCGATCATGTCCGACACGTTCAGGTCGGGAAAAAACACCGGGCCGAACAGCGGGTGGTCGAGCCCGCTGAGACGGCGCAGGACCCCTCCCGAGAGAAGGACCATCACCCCAAAGATCATGCCCAGATACTTGTTGGGCGAAAGGTTCTGGACACACAGCACCCAGGCCGCATAACACAGCAACGGCAGGCCCGCCGCATAGAACAGGTTCAGGTAGAGTTCCGGCCGCCGCGGTACGAACCCGTTCAGAAGCTGGAAGGCGACGGCCACCAGCACTCCGGCCAGAATCAGCACACCGATCAACATCCCCGACACCAGCAATTTCGCCAAGAACATCGCCCCGCTGGGCACGGCCGTGGCATCGACGATCGGCGCCACCCCGCGACCACGCTCGAACCAGGCCAATTCGGAGACGAAAAAGAGCACGACCAGCGGACCCAGTTTGCTCAGGGGATCCTGCAGAACCGGCAGGATCAGGCTGGTCAACGGGAGATAGGGCGTGTTCAGCTCGCCGCGGCTGATATCGTCGTAAATGGTGACGGCCACGAAAAAGACGCCGAGCAGCAGCATGACGACGAAAGGAATGCCCCGCACCATGACCTGTGTTTCCACCGCCACTTTCGAGAACGCGGCGCGAAGATGCGCCCCCCATCGGTTCACCGTGACCGGCACGGGCACATAAGGACCGAGTGGTAGGGGAGCATCGCCCGGGATTCCCATCGAAGGTCCCGCCTTTCGGGGGCGTGGCTTGCGGAAGGAGAACCCCTGGTAGACGTAGCAGAACAAGGAAAGCGAAAAGGCGGTCCACATCATGCGGTTGAAGAGGAACCCTCCCTCGAGCGCGAGGAGCTGGGTGTTCTTCTCGACGAAACTCCAGTACCGCGTTTGTTCGAACAGGGCGATCATGCCGTAGGGATCCATCAATACGGCCGGCGCCATGTCTTCCGGCGGCAGGATTTTGGATTGCGCCATGAGCGGCGAATTACCCAACATGGAACCCAGCATGTACAGAAGGTAGAGGGTCACCGCGGCCACGTAGGTCGCCGCATTGCTGCGCGTCAGCGCCGCGGCGGCAAAGATGGCGGCGGCACCGAAGAGCACGTTGGGCAGCCCGATCGTCAACCATGCCTGCAGGTAGGGCCATATCCGGTGCGGGCCCAGGCTTTCGGGATCTTGATTGGGCAGCAGGGAACCCAGGAACAGGCCGAGCACCCCGCAACCGAGAACCAGACCCGCCACCACCACCAGCCCGGAACCGCGGCTGACCAAGTACTGGAAGCGAGTGACGGCGGTTGCATAGACGATTTCCTCCATGCCGTGCTCGCGATCGCGCAGGATGGCGTTGCCGGCGAAAACTGCCAGCGCGAAGGGACTCGCCAACGAGAGAATGCCGGTACCGAAGGCGATCGAAAAGGGCGCGTTCAACCAGACGTCGATGCCGCCGTGAAGTGAGAAACTCATCAGCGCACCCAAAAGGAAAAAGGCGAGCGCGCTCAAGCGCACGGCGGTCTGGCGAAGGTGAAGTTCGATTTCGAAGCGAAACAACCGGATCAGCACGACGACACCTCTTCCCGAACCTCGGCCAACGCGGCGAAAAAGACGTCCTCCAGGTCCGGTTCGTGGGGTACGAACGCCTCGTCGGGCGGTCGATCGGCCAGCACCCGCACGTGGGTCCGCCCGGCGACCAACCGTTCGCAGAGCACCTGACAGTGCCGGCGAAGCTCGGGCAGGTCCGCTCGCGAGATTTCCCGACGCCAGATACGTCCGGAAACTCGGGCGATCAAGGTTTCGGGTCGCCCCTGCAAGAGCACCCGCCCCTCGTGGAGCACCGCCATCCGCGAACAGAGCTGGCGCACGTCTTCGACGATGTGCGTCGAGAGGATCACCACGATGTGCTCGCCGATCTCGCTGAGCAGATTGTGAAAGCGGTTGCGCTCCTCCGGGTCGAGCCCCGCGGTCGGCTCGTCGACGATGATCAGGCGAGGATCGCCGAGCAGGGCTTGTGCGATGCCGAACCGTTGCCGCATCCCGCCGGAAAAGCTTCCGACGGCTTTCTTGCGAACCTGGTACAGGTTGGTACGCTTCAACAAGTTGGCCACCTGCTCGCGGCGGGCGGCCTTGTCCATCACCCCCTTCAGGATGGCCAGATGGTCGAGCAGGTTCTCGGCGGAAATCTTGGGGTAGACGCCAAACTCCTGGGGCAGATAGCCCAGCACTTCGCGCACCGCGTGGGGATAGCGCACGATGTCGGTCCCATCCAACAGGATGCGGCCGCTGTCCGGTTCCTGCAAGGCCGCGATGGTGCGCATCAAAGTCGACTTCCCCGCCCCGTTCGGCCCCAGGAGCCCGAACATGCCGGTACCGATCTCGAGGGTCACGCCGTCGAGCGCGACGACCCCGTTCCCATAGGTTTTCGAAAGATTGGTGATGGTGAGCAACTGAACCTCCCGTGCCGCTGTTTCTGGAGCCAGCTTAGAGGCTTTTTCCCGCCCATCGGCGCGCCAATGGACCAACGACCGCCAAAACCGGATGAACGGCGGCCGTCCACCGTACTTGCTGGGAAATCCCGGAGGGACGGGATTTCTTCATGGTTTTTGGCGTTTTGGGCTTTTTTTCTACCACAAAGTTCGCAGAGGACACGGAGAAAAGAACACAGAGCAGCCGAGAACAATCCTCACTATCGCATCAGAAGCTATTTGGGAAAAATGATATTCAAAAACGGACATACTGCTCTAATTCATAAACCACTTATAAAATACAACTTACCTCGCTCAGTACATCAATCGATTTCATCATTTTGTTAATACATCTTGCTCATTTCACATTAAACCAAAACCTGAAAGAGGGGCCATCACCGAAGGTAATATAAACAAGTATCGATGCATAAAGGAAACATTGAATCATCAAATGACATGGTTTTGTAAACCTACCAACTGGATGCGTGACCCTGGGTGTCGATTACCCTCTTTGGCGACCTAAACCCTTTCTAAACTACTGATGTCAGGATTACCCACAAATACGAACACAGTATTAAAACCATCATAACCTCACAATATCAAGACATTTACAACAAGCAAATCACAACTCAGCGTTCTCTGTGAACTCAGTGGTAAAAACCGCAGTCACCGCCAGCCGGGATGGAAAACCACCTCTTCATCTCACATCCAACTCGAAGGCGTTCGTCAACTCAGGCGGTCGTTCGTCCTTCGCCTTTTTGCGCTGGCCGGGAATCCCATTAAAATAAGCTCAGCCACAGGGCCATTCCCAAGTCACGGATGCGGTCGATGAAACGGTTGATTCTGTTTTTCTGCGGAACCCTTTTGTTTTTTGCTTCGGCGATCCTATTGAACCGTTACGGCAATCGCGACCTGATGACCGTCTTTCTGACACTGACCCTGGCCGCACCGCTCGGCTACCTGATCGCGGTCCGTGCCAGCCAGCGTGGCCGGTTGCTGCGGCTGCGCGAGGAATCGCTGCGCGCGGAACTGCTGCTCCTGAAGAACCAAATCAACCCACACTTCTTCTTCAATACCCTGAACAATCTCTACGGGCTGGCCCGCGAGAAATCGGATCTGGCGCCGCTCATGATCCTCAAGCTGTCCGACATGATGCGGTTCACGATTTACGAGGGCCGTAAGGACCAGGTGTTCCTGAAGGATGAAATCGAGTACCTTCGAAATTACATCGAACTCAACGAGATCCGATACCGCGAGGAAGTGGAGATCCGCTTCGAAGAAGAGATCGAGGACGAATTGGTGCGCATTCCCCCGCTGATGTTCATCATGCTTTTGGAAAACGCCTTCAAACACGGCGCCTCGACCCTCACCGAAGGGGCCTTCATCCACATCCACCTCCGAGCCGACGGTACGGACGTCGCTTTCCAAGTCACAAACAATTACGATCCAGCCGGAACGAGATCCAAACCCGGCATCGGCATGATCAACCTGCAGCGACGGCTGGCCCTGCTCTATCCGGACCGTCACCGAATGACCGCGATCGCGGAGGACGGCGTGTACACCGCATCGTTGCAAATCGGAGCCTTATGAAGTACCTCATCGTGGACGACGAACCCATCACCCACCAGATCATCGAAGACTACTGCCGCGAGTTGGATTTCCTGTCCTGTGCGGGCAACTGCTACGACGGCCTACAGGCACTCAATCACCTGGATCGCGAACCGGTGGACCTCATCTTTCTGGACATCCAAATGCCCAAACTCCAGGGCTTCGACTTTCTCCAAACCCTGAAACGGCCTCCCCAGATCGTGATCATTTCGGCCCATCGCGAATACGCCCTGGAGAGCTACGACTTCGACGTGTGCGACTACCTGCTGAAACCCTTCAGCTTCGAGCGCTTCCTTCGGGCGGTCCAGAAGGCCCGAGCGCGTGGTGACGAAGAGGCACCGACCGCCTCGACCGAACGGGAACGCCACGAAACGATGTTCATCAAGGACGACAAGAAATACCACCAGGTCAAATTCGACGAAATCTGCTACGTCGAGGCCTGTCGCAATTACTGCATCGTGCACCTGACCGGACGTCGCATCATCACGCTCGAAAAAATATCGGCGATGGAGACCAATCTGCCGGCCAAGTCCTTCCTTAGAATTCATCGCTCCTACATCGTCGCCGTCAACCGAATCTCGGAAATCGCGAACGACAGGGTCCACATCGGCGCGGAAGAGATCCCCATCGGACGGACGTACAAGGCCAAGGTCCACGCGTTCCTATCCGGCGCCCATCCAGAAACGAATTAGCTGCGACTCCCAGGGTAGCCAGCCTGGATGGACACTCGGTCCGCACGGGCAAAGGCGACCCCGCCAGACGACGGGGACCCCTCGGGCACAAGCCCTTTCACATGACTCAGGCTTCCGGCTTGCGGAACAGGAAGGTGAAGCGATCCGTGTTGCCGGTGACCGTCTTTCGGCCTACCTCGTAACGCAACTCGTCGTCGGGACGGAAGAACATGTCGGAGTAGTCCACGAACTCGAAACCCGCATCCAACAAGTGCTTGATGATCAGGACGGGGTCGCGGCGACGCCCGTTTTCGCCGCTCTCGGCTTCCATGTGACGGCGGGTGTGGTCGATGATGGCGTAATAGCCACCCGGCTTGAGTGCCTTGAAGACCTGCTTGTTGAAAACTTGGGCGCCTTCGTTGGAAAAGCCGTGATATTCGCGAATGGAAAGTACCATGTCCAAATCGGCGACATCCAGCTTCATCTTGCTGGTATCGAAACAACGGTTTTCCCGGTCCCACCCAATGCCGTTGTCATAGACCTTCACGTTGGAAAAGTTTTCGGTTTTCAGCAATTCGTTCAGGTTCTTGGGGATCCAATTGGGATTGGTCGCGACGATCAGCTCGCCCTTTTCGTTGAGGAGCGGCCCCAGGATTTCGGTGTACCAACCGGCTCCGGGCATGAACTCCAGCACTTTCATGTCCTCGCGAATTCGGAAGAACTCGAGGGCCCGCACCGGGTTGCGGTTACGGTCTCGGTCTTTGCTGGCCTGGGAGCGATGCTCCATGTTCATGATCTCTTGAACCCGCTTCTGCAGGTCGCTCATTTGGGGACCTTGAGCCAAGGCGGACAGACTCAATCCCAGGCACAAAATTAGGGAAAATGGTTTCATGACAATGCTCCAAAAAGATGATGGATGTTGGTTCTTATGGGGAAATCACCTAGATAGTTTCACCCTATCGACCGGAACGAAGCTTTTCGCCCCACTGATTCCAAAAACCGAAACGACCTTCTCCTTTTCAATCGAACCAGATCCCACAGGCCACGCCTGACCCGGTGATTTCCCTTGGTGACCCCGAGGCCAACGATGGCGTTCGAAACCCGCCCCGGTCCGTGAGCGGACCCCTGCCGGCCCCTCCGAAACCAGAGCGGAAGGGCGGGGCACCAGAAACCATGAGGGGAGATTACAAGGGAAGGGCACCAAACACCACACCAAAAACAGAACGTTTTGTTTTTGGCTTTTTACCCAAACATGGAAAAAAGTTGTCGTTATTGGGACATCATTTCTCAAGAATTTCTTCACCTCGTGCGATAGGGTACTTTGTCCAAGGGCATAATAGCGTCAATAAAAAAACATATTGACAATCACATGCCTTTGTGAGCCACAAAATCCAAACTCTTTATTTGGATTTTTGCCGAAAGAACGACAGAAACAACAAGAACGCGAAAATTTAAACTAAAAGGAATTTAGCGCATGTCTGAACTTAGAATGAGCGATCTCTCCAAAATCGACGGCCTGATCGGAGGGTGTCTCGTAGATGTAAGTAGTGGAATGGTTTTGGGTCAAATCATCATCAACAACAAGCTCGATATCGAAGTGGCCGCAGCCGGGAATACGGCGGTTGTCATCGCCAAGCGGAAAACCATCACGAGCCTCGGCCTGGAAAACGACATCGAAGACATCCTGATCACCCTTTCGGACCAGTACCATATTATCCGTCCGCTGCAAGGAAACGAAGACCTGTTCCTCTACATCGCCATGGAGCGCGACAAAGCGAACCTGGCCATGGCGCGGCACAAATTGAGAGGTTTCGAAAAGTCGCTGGATTTCAGTTAGTATAATTTTTTCGCCAGAATCTCACTACCACTTTCAATCGGATATACGCATTCCATATATGACATAATGCCCATCCAGGATCATTCCATCCTCCGTGCACAGGGGGCTGGATGGGTACCGTTCGGACTTCGGGTGTCGGGTCCCGGCCAAGCCATGCCCGCGCACGCTCCGCCGGAGCCCCGGCTCACGGGGCCGGCCCGTGCGCGTGGCGACCCTTTATCCCCATTATTATCGCATCCCCCGCTTTGCATCACAGAGCCGCCGCTCTGGCCAGCCAATGCCTTGATGATAAACCCAGCCGATATCGACCGCATTATCGACGACCTGTTGCGCGAGGAAGAACTACTGGTGCTCGCGTCGAAACCAGGCTGTTGAGGGTCCCGCCAACCTCGCTGGACACGGGATAGTTTCGGCGGGCGCTGCTTTACGGGATCGATCTCGGAGCGCGGGTCAGGCTGGCCTTTCCGGCCCAACGGGCGACGAACTTGACCGCCTCTATGATCTTGATCATATTCGCGTTACCCGTCGGGTGGTTAGAGTCGGGCCCGAATTGAAAACGATGGAACGAAGGTGGTTGCCCGTGGCATTCGAGATCAAGGTTCGCAAGACGTTTTCCGCATCCCATCAACTGCGCCATGCCAGTGGTGGCTGCGAACGACTCCACGGCCACAACTGGGTGTGCCTCGTCTACGTGTGTGGCGACACACTCGACCGGAACGGCCTGCTCGTGGATTTCCGCGACATTCAGGCAGCGTTGACCGGCGTCATCGACGAACTGGAACACACCCACCTGAACGATCTGGCGCCGTTCCGGATCCTGAACCCCACGGCAGAGAACCTGGCCAAACACGTATTCGAAGGCGTGCAGAAGGGTTTGGACGAGAACCGGAACAATCGCGCTCGCGTCAGCCGGGTCGAGATTTTCGAGACGGAAGACTGCTCGGCGGCCTACTTCCTGCCGCAGGAGGCGGCATCCGGGATCGCCACGTGACCCAGCGCGGGCACGTGGGCATCGCCGGCGCGGGTCTGGTCGGCCGCATCCTCGCCTTTTCCCTGCTTCGCCGCGGCTGGCGCGTCACCCTGTTCGACCGGGACCGCCTCGACGGCCGCGAAAGCTGCGGCATGGCCGGAGCCGGCATGTTGGCGCCTTTCGCGGAATTGGAACACGCCGAACCGATCGTAAACCACCTCGGGTTGGAAGGCCTTCACCTGTGGCCCCAAATCCTGAGCGCCTGCAAAAAGCCGGTGTTTTTTCAGCAGGAAGGCTCGCTGATGGTGGCCGAACCAAAGGATCGGCCGGACCTGGCGCGTATTCACCGGCGCGTTCTCGCCAAGATCGAGGACGCACAAGATGTCATCGCCGTCGACAGCCACGCCATGCGCCATTTGGAGCCGAACCTGTGTGGAAGGTTTGGTGCGGGGCTCTACTTCCCCAGTGAAGGCCAACTGGAAGGCTGGGAACTGTTCCCGGCCCTGATGCACGAGATCCTCGATCGAGGCGCCCGGTGGCACACGTGCACCGAGGTCCGTCACTTGGGTGCACACCGCATCGAAACCCAAGACGGTGCCCACGAATTCGATTGGGTCATGGACTGCCGGGGGCTCGGTGCACGACCGGACCTGAAGCGGTTGCGCGGCGTGCGCGGGGAGCTGATCGCGGTCGAGGCGCCGGACGTGCGCCTGACCCGACCGATTCGCCTGATCCAGCCCCGATTTCCCGTGTACGTGGTGCCCCGCCCCGACTCGATCTACCTGATCGGGGCCACCGTCATCGAAAGCGATTCGCTGGCCCCACTCAGCGTGCGCGGCGGTTTGGAGTTGCTGGCCGCCGCCTACCACCTGGACCCCGGATTCGCCACGGCCAGGATCTGCAATGTCTCGATTCACTGCCGGCCGGCATTCCCCGACAACGTGCCGAGGGTGCTGCACCGGCCAGGCCTGATCCGACTCAACGGATTGTATCGCCACGGATTCCTGGCGACGCCGGCCATCGTCGCCGACGTCCTGGCCCACCTGGCAGGCGCGCTGGACGACATCCAATTCCCGGAGTTGTGGCATCGCGAATCGGAGTGACGCGGTTCATTCCGCAGCCCAGGGTCACCTCATCCATCGACCGTCCCTGGAGGATGCCCAGCGCCCACGAGGCGCCAGCCCACCCGTTCCCTCCTTGTTCCCGTAATTCATGATTCCCCGGTTTTTCACGGGTGTACCCCATCGCCAACACCCCGAACATGACCGAGCAAGGATCAAAAATCCGATGTGCGTGTCATTGTCCGGGTCTTTTCACGCCTTGTCCTATGGGGACCCCACACCGCCCGCTCGTTGAATCAGAGACTCCCCTGATCATGCTCATCCCTAAGCGGCGGTCTCGCACTACGCCCGCCTGACACCCAATCCCGCGTGATTCCGCCATCGAGAATGGGACTTTGGCACATACCTTCCAAAGCAGTATCGCTGACACCTGAAAGCCGATACCGAGCCCAACCAGACCCCTTCGAGGGCGCTTTCGTTTTCGTTATTGGATGGGCAAGAATCCGTCGTCCTTCCTTTTCTGAGGACCATTTTTCCCAATTTTTCCGTTCTTTTTTAAACGCGCCACCAGCTCTCAGCGTAAGGACCCAAAGTCGGAAAAACATGACCCGGAGCCTCTTCCAAATCCGCCGACAACCAAGATTTACGAGATTTTGACACAACTCGTGGCTCGCTGCGTTGACAGCAAAAAAAAACTGGATCACAATTTTCTCGAGTCGCTCACAACGGAGGGTAGATGTATAACCCCATCGCACGTGGCATGGCGCCTGGTGACATCACCAACTTACTCAACGACCCCAACAACCCCGAGGCCTTGAACCAGGTCATTCCACTGGTTTATCAGGATTTGAAGCGTATCGCCGGGAACTACTTGAAAGGGTCTCCCGACCATACCCTGCAACCCACGGCCCTGGTTCACGAGGCCTATCGCGAGCTGGCCTGCAAAAAGGAACTCCAATTCAAAAACCGCGAACATTTTTTCGCGTGTTCGGCGCTGATCATGCGCCACCTATTTTTCAAATACGCGCGCGACATGAAGCGCCTCAAACGCGGCGGCGATCAGATCAAGGTTTCGCTCGACGAATGCCTGGTCGGCGCCAAGTCGCTGGACCCTGACAGCTTGCTGAGCCTTCAATCGGCTTTGGACAAGCTCAAGCAAATGGATCCCTCCAAACACCGCATCGTCGAGCTGCGCTCCTTCCTCGGCCTGAGTATGGCGGAAATCGCCGCCGTCACGAAAGTGGCCCTGCGCACGGTCGAACGCGAGTGGCAGTTCTGCCGCGTGTGGCTCGCTCGCGAGCTACAGGCCTGACCAGGGTGAACGACGCACCGCAACCACTCGATTTGAATCGGGTTCAAGCCATTTTCGAAGCCGCGCTGGACCACGCCGAATCGGCGCGTCCGGCATACCTGGACGAAACCTGTGGCGGCGATGCCCGCCTGCGGGAAGAGGTCGAGGCCCTGTTGGCGATTCAGGCCCAGGGCGACCTCTTTCCCGATCCGCCGCTGCTCGAACCCCAGGATATGGTCGGCCGCGAAATCGGCCCCTATCACCTGGTGCGCTGCCTGGGACACGGCGGCATGGGTTCGGTGTACCTGGGTCGACGTATCGACGACGAAGTGCAGATGTCGGTGTCCATCAAGCTGGTGCAACACCTGTTCACCACGCCCGACATGCTGCGGCGGTTCCGCCGTGAGCGGCAGGTGCTGGCCGATCTCAAACACGCCTACATCGCCATGCTGCTGGATGCGGGAACTACCGAGGAAGGCTTCCCCTACCTGATCATGGAGTTCATCGACGGCGAAACCATCGAAAAGTGGCACAGGGCCCGGCAGCCATCTCTTTCGCACCTGTTGCGGCTCTTCCACAAACTGGCCACCGCCGTCGGATTCGCCCACGCCAGCGGGGTCGTTCACCGCGATATCAAACCGGGCAACCTGATGGTGACCCGCGACGGGGTCCCGAAGCTGCTCGATTTCGGCATCGCCACCCTGCGGTCCCTGGAACACGACGCCCCCGCCCACCAAACGGGACCGGGCGGCCCCATGACCCCCATGTACGCCTCCCCGGAACAGCTCCGCGGCGAATCGGTCGACGAAACCACCGACATCTATTCCCTGGGTCTGGTTTTGCTGCACCTCCTGTGGGGATCCCCGCCGAACACCTGGGACGAGCCACCGCTGGAAACGGTGACGCGGCTCACGATTCACGGGCGAAACTACCCCACCCGCGCACCATCCGACGACGAGCGTCGGTCGCAAGAGGAGGCCCCTCGCACCGAGGAACCCCGCGAGCCCGTGCCCGAGGCGCTGGGTCACGTGTTGCGCATGGCCCTGGCGGAGAACCCCCGTTCTCGATACCAGACCGCGAACGAATTCCTGGCGGATCTCGATCGCGTCCTGGCCGGCCTTGCGGATGAGGAGCCGGACCGCGTTCGCAGCACCCCCCGTCACGACGCCTTTCTCTGGCACCACCCCGACGACGCGCAAGCGGTGGCACACCTCGCCCGCCTCCTGACTGACGCGGGCATCGACCTGCACCCGGGCTGGGAGCCAACTTCACCCGAAAAGACCTCCGGCGACGGCATCGGCGACGCCGCCCAGACGAGCGCCACCTGCCTGGCTTGCCTGGGTCCCGGCCATCAGGCCCCCTGGCAATCCGATCCGGCCACCAGCGACATGCTCGCCTTTCGCGCCGGCGAGCTTCGCTTCCTTCCCCTGTTGATGCCCGGGGCCGCGTTCCCCAATCGCCAAAGCCTGTTGCCCACCTACCTGCGCGGCCAGACCTGGACCACTTTTCCCAACGAGATCGAACCGTCCCAGGTCGCCGTCCTGGTGGAAACCATCCGCGGTCTTCCCACCGGCGCCGACGCGGACATGAGCCACGACGGCACCTGCCCGTTCCGCGGCCTGGAAGTGTTTCGCGAGGAGGATCGCGCCTTTTTCGTCGGTCGCGAAGCCGCTTCCCAACGCATCGTCGAATACCTCGCCGAACACCCGTTCATCGGGGTGCTCGGCCCCTCCGGCAGCGGCAAGTCCTCGGTCGTTCAGGCCGGTGCCATGCCGCCGCTGCGCGAACGAGGCTTCGCGGTGTCCCTCTTCAAACCCGGCTCTTCGCCACTGGAGGAGCTGGCCTTCGCACTGGCGCGCCTATTCGAGGAGGCGGGCCTGACGCGTGCCAGCACCGATCTGCTCGCCCGCCTTCATAAGGATGTGGCGGCCCTTCATTTCATCGCCGAAGAACTGGTCCAGGCGCGATCGGGTCGGCCCCTCTGCCTGGTGATCGATCAATTCGAGGAAGTGTTCACCCTGGCCGAAGACCCCGTGGCCTGCGAGCGATTCGTGGCCAACCTGTGCCACGCCCTCGAACAGCGCCAGCATTTCGTCTCGGTCGTGCTGACGATGCGCTCGGATTTTTTGGGGATGTGCCCCACCTTTCCCGCACTGGACACCATCCTGCTCGATCACGCCCTCCAACTGGGTCCCATGCGCCGCGAGAACCTGGCGCGGGCGGTGGCGGTGCCGGCGCGCCTGGTCGGCCTGACCTTGGAGCCCGGGCTGTTGGTGCGTATTCTCGACGACGTCACCGGCGCCTCGGGCACCCTGCCCCTGCTGGAACACGCGCTACTGGAGCTGTACGAACGCCGCAAGGGCAATCTACTGACGTTGGAGGCCTACCAGGCCATCGGCGGCATCGAGGGCGCCCTGGCCCAGCGCGCCGAAACCGAGTTCGCGGCACTCGACGAGCGGGCCCGCAATGTCCTCCGCAAAATGTTCACCCACTGCCTGATCTATCCCGGCGAGGGCCACGAACACACCCGTCGCCGGGCCACGAGGGAGGAACTGCTGAGTGTCAGCGGTTCCCCGGACATCGTCGCCGCCCTTCTCGCCCGTTGGACGAGCGCGCGTTTGCTGACGGGCTTTCACGACCAGGCGCGCGGCCGCGAGCTGGTCGACGTTGCCCACGAAGCCCTGATCCGCAAGTGGCCACGCATCGCCGAATGGATGGCCGCCGATCGCGAAACGGCGCGGCTTCTGGGCAGCCTGCGGCTTCGCGCCCAATCTTGGGACGAAGCCGGCCGCGACGAAGACCACCTGCTCCGCGGCGCACTGCTGCTCCAGATGCGCACGACGCTGGCCAACGACGAGGTGCATCCCGGCACCCTCGAGCAGGAATTCGTGATCTGCAGCATCGCCCTCGAAACCCGTCTCCAGAAGGCCGAGGCCGCGGTGAAACAACGGCTGCTGCGGCGCAGGAACCAGGCCTTCGCCACTGGAGCCGTGGCCCTTTTTCTGGCGACGGTCGCGTTCTTCATGTATTTCCGGGCCGATCGCGCCGAGGCGACGGCCCTCCTCGCGAAAGGCGAAGCCGTCTCCCAAACCCGCGAATCCAACTATCTTCTCGCCAAAATGTTCGAAGAGAAGGCAGGCACCGAACTCGACGAAAACAACCCCGAACGCGCCTGGCTCTTCTCCCTGGCCGCGCTTTCCCGCGACATCCCCGCGGATAGAAAGCTGCCAGGCGCCATCGGCCGCTTCGCCGACCCGCGTATGGCCGACGCCGAAAACCAACTGTGGTCTTCTCCGGTCGCGGTGCCGGGCTCGTTGGCCACCTTGGCTCCCGACGGATCCCGGCTCGCCCTGGCCTGCCGAGACTACACGATTCGCGTGGTGGACACGGCCACGGGCCGCTCCATCGCAGCTCTGTCGGGCCACCGAGACAGGATCGAGGGCCTCGCCTTTCGTCCCGACGGCGGCCTGCTCGCCTCGGCCTCCGTCGATCACCACCTGCGTTTCTGGCAGAAGGATGGCGATCACTGGCGGCCTCGGTTCGAGGAGCAGGCCAAAAAGAATCACGGCGAACCCGTGCACGCCTTGGCATTTTCCCCCGACGGCCAGCTCCTGGCGACGGCCACCGCCGGTGGATCGGTTTACCTATGGGAAGTGGCTTCGGGCGATCGCCTGGCGCGTTGGCCCGTCGCCAAGGCGCCCCTCACCAGCCTGGCCTTCGCACCGGATGGGAGGTCCCTCGCGCTTGCCGCTGAAGACGCCACCCTCGCCACACTCGACGTTCGGTCGGGGGCGCGGCACCCGCTCACGAACGACCTCGCGATCCACCAACTCCATTGGATCGAGGACGCGCTCTGGGGCATCGATACGGACGGTCGCATTCTCCGGTGGGAGTACCCGCACCGCTCGGGTGCCGTGCCCCGCCATTTCCCGGCGGAAGTCCATCACGGCCGAACCATCGCGATGGATCGCCTGCCCGGCGACGACGGCCTGATCTTTCTGGACATGAACGGACGGATCACCATCAGGGACGGACAGAGCGGCATCGTCAACGAGAGCTGGCAGGCCTTTCCCGAGGGAAGCCGCGAAGCCAGGGGCAGCGTTTCCGCGAGAGGGTCGGCTCTCTCGATCGCGCTGGCGGGACAGATGCCGCAAATCCGATCGATACGCGACAAGGCCTCGATCGCCACCCTCGCCGGGCACACCGATATCGTTTGGTCGGTGGCTTTTTCTCCCGACGATCACTCCATCGCATCGGCCTCCAACGACAAGACCATCGCCATCTGGGATCGGTGGAGCGGAAGTCAGCGCGCCGTCCTCTGCGGCCATGAGGGCCGGGCCAGCGACGTCGCCTGGTCGCCCGATGGGCAAGCCCTCGCCTCGGCTTCCTTCGATGGGACGATCATCCTCTGGGATGCGCTGACCGGCCGGGTTCGGCGCAGGTTGATCGGGCATCGGGACGCCGTCTATTCGGTGGCATTCGCTCCGAATGGTCGCCTGATCGCCTCCGGATCGATCGATCGTTCCGTGAAGCTGTGGGACACGGCGACAGGCGAGCTGGTGACGACGCTGTCGGGCCATCGCGACAAAGTAGGCCAGGTGCTCTTTTCTCCGGACGGCCGCTTCCTGGTATCTTCCTCCAAGGACGAGAGCTTCAAGATCTGGAATGCCGCCACGCACCGCGAAGTCGCGACCCTGAAACAGACGGGCGTCTCCAGCAGGTCCATGACCTTCGCACCGAACAGCCACCTCCTCGCTTGGGGAACCAAGACCCACCACATCAAGTGGTGTGACCTTTCCACCTTTCTGGAAACCGGTACGGGTACGGACGGGCCCTGGCCGGAGCAGAAGCGCACACGAGTCCCTCACGCCATCACCATCTCCAGCCTGAGTTTCTCAGCCGACGGCACCACCATCGCCAGCGCCACCACGGACGGGACCATCGGGTTTTGGGACCTGTCCAGCGGGCGCTTGGTCGACACGCAACGCGGTCACACCGCCGATGTGACGAGCGTCCAATTTTCCGGCGACGGCCAACATTTGGCCTCGGCGTCCTACGATCGAACCGTGCGTTTGTGGCGTGTCGATCAACGGCGCAAACCCGCGGAACTCGCCGGGCACGATGCCACGATTTACGGGGTGGCCTTTTCACCGTCCGGAACCGAGCTGGTGTCCGCCTCCCACGACAGGACCATCAAGGTCTGGGATCCGGCCAAGGGAACCCTATCCTACACTCTGGGTGGTTTCGACACGAACTACCACGAGGCGGTCTACTCGCCGGACGGCACCATGCTGGCCTCGGCCTCGCGAGACGGGCTCATCCGCTTGTGGGATCTGGCCAACCGCAAGGTGGCCCAAACCCTCGAAGGCCACGACAGCGTGGTGTATTCGGTCGCCTTCTCCCCCGACGGACGACGGCTCGTTTCCGGGTCGGCAGATACGACGGTCATGTTGTGGGACGTGGCGACCGGCCGTCCACTGACGACCTTCCGGGGCCATCGAGAGCTGGTTCGCGGGGTGGCCTTCTCGCCGGACGGGAGAACCCTGGCTTCGGCTTCCTTCGACCAAACCGTCAGGCTCTGGGATTCGGAAACGGCAAGCGAAATGGCCACGATGACCGGCCACACTTCCACGGCTCACACCGTGGCATTTTCACCGGACGGCCGGATCCTGGCATCCACGTCCTACGACAATACCGCGCGGCTCTGGGACGCGACCAGCGGCAAGAGCCTGGGTATCCTCGCAGGCCATCGTTCCTCAGCCGAAGGCGTGGCTTTTTCCAAAGACGGCGCCTACATCGTCACCTCGACGGCAAACGGGATCATCCATCTTTGGGATGCCGTCAGCCACCATCGCCTGGCCACCATCGACAACTCCGGGTTCCTGACCTATCCCATCGCTTTTTGCCCCGACGCACCGTTGCTGGCCTCGGTCGGCACCAACCGCCGCATCCGTTTCTGGCATTTGGATCGTCTCGGGTTTTTCCTGGATCGGAAACGAGAACCCGCCGACTACCTACGCCTGTTCGACCGTTCACTCTTTCATTTCGGCTACCGCCTCGAAGGTTCCCGCCTGGTGAACGAGCCACGGTTCGGTTTCGAGCAAGGCGCGAACCGCGCCAACCGAGACGACCACGAGCTCGTGGAATCGAGTCAACCGCAAGCCAGAACCGAGGGTCTTCTGCACTGGCTGGAGCGCTGAGGCCTTTTCTTCCCCCAATCTGAAAAAAGTTGGCGGATCGCGCGCGCGGATGGGACTTGCCAGTTAGAAGCACCGCCGCATCCTGATACCATCCCACTCGCGGCGGTATTCTACCAACCACCGGATCACCGAGTCCGGATCCCAACCGAACTCGCGAACCGAGTGATCCACGGTATCGGAGTCCCGTCCGCGGGACTCCTTTTTTCCAGCCAGTCTCCATCCAGGAACAGGGTTTCCATGAAAACACGCCTCTGAATCGGCAGGATTGCCAACGCCAACCGGTATCGGCAGTCAGGTATAAGGCACCGGCGAATCTCCGATGAACACGTACCTCGCCGGTACCTGACGACTGGGACCCGATCCCGGACCCATCCAGCCAAACCACTTTGGGAGTTGGACTCCTTTCGTTTCTGGAGGGGCACCAGGTAGGCAGTCGGTTCTCCGGCAAACCAACGAATCGCGGTGCATCACCGCGTCGGCCATGACGACCGACAGGTAGGCAGCATCCACAAAATCGAAAAAAAGAACGATAAGCATGACACTTTTTTCCAGCAAAAAGCCTAATACCGTACGAGGAGCAAATCTACTGCACCCGTCCTCGAGACGTATTGATGATTAGAAAAAAAGGCAAAGATTCCCCATATGCTGAAGGAGACCATGAAAGGATGCAGACCCAAACCCTCATTTTCCCCATCGCGACGGGCCCGGCACAGGTAGGCATCATCGTGAATCGGTTTTCCCGACTATTCCCCGCGACCATGCGCAGAATGGATCGCCCCGTCGACTGGACGACCATGCTCGAGGCAACCCACCTGCTCGAACAGTCATGCACCGCGACGGAACGGGCGTTCCTGATCGGTCCCCTGCGGGAGCTGGCGAGCCTGCTTCGCCACCACGAGCTCCTCGAATGCGAACCTCTGGTATCTTCGGTGGCGGTTCACGAGATGGGCCGGGTCCTGGTGGCTTTGATTCACTGGGGCCAGGAAGGTCGCGACGACGAATTCGACCCGAAGCACCTACTGAATCGATTGTCGCGCATCAGGGAAGTGGCGCAGCTTTCGTCGAACCCACACGGCAACCCCCGGGCAAAGAACCGGAACCACGACGCGGCGGCCGTGATGGGTCACATCGAAGCCTTCATGATCGAGGTTCGCAGCCTGGCGCAAACCTGAACGCCCCCTGCAACCAACGACGAACAGGGACAGCCTCCGGCCACGACACCCACTCGCATGGTTCGCCGCTCGAGCCACGAGTCGGAATCCCAAGGCTCGGTGAACCAGTGGCTGAAGCGGCGAGATTTTGAATTGCCTAGGCGCGATCAGCTTCGCACAGGATCTTCCGGAGAGAGCGGAAGCCCACTACCTTAGGGCTAGGGCCATCCTGACGCGATTGGGACCCACCAGCGTCTCCCTGCGCGACAGCTTGATGGGTTTGGCCGATGTGGCTCGAATCCGAGGTTCGCGCGTCCAGGCCCGCGCCCACTACCGCCAGGCACTTTCCACCCAGGAACAGGTCCCCCCTCGCAGCGCGGACACGCGGGTGTTGCTGCGCGAACGCGCCACCGAAGGCTTGGCCAAGCGAATCTCGCGTCATAGCGACATTTTGCACTTTGCCTGTCACGCCTACACCGATGAGCGTGATCGCTTGAATTCGACGCTGGCCCTGACCATTCCCGAACGATTCGAGCAGGGCCAGGACAACGGCATCCTGCAGGCCTGGGAATTGATGGTAAGCGCGAGACTGAAGCCGACCTGGCGATGCTCTCCGGGTGCGGCAAGGGCACCGGGAAGATGATCGACGGCGAGGGCCTGATCGGCCTGACCCAGGCGTTTCACTGTGCCGGGGGGCGCTCGGTGGTGGATCGCTCCGACGGCGTTGATCATTGGAATCGCATGCAGGGCGTCCGCTTTTTCCCGAATGTCGGTCACCTCCGCGGCGATCGAGGCAACTGTGTAGGGGTCCAGGTCCTGGTAAAAGTACCGTCACCCGCCTGAGATGAGTTAGCCGTCGTCGAAAGGAAATCAGGAACCCTGGAAATAAGGAAACCAGGAAAAGCTGGGACAGCCTCTGGCTCCAAGCGCCTGTTCTTTCCTGGCTTCCGACCTTCCGGGCTTCCTGATCCATTTTTCCGAGAATGACCCATGACCCTTCGCAGAACCCAATTGAGCAATTGTTCCCCAACCCGCAAGGCGACATACTCGAATTCCATTTCCCTCTGCCGGACCGGCCGGAGGGGTCGATTCCGTTTCACCTAATGACGCGGCATTCTTTCGCTCCGAAGGAAGACATCGACGTGGCGACCCGAAAAAAATGGCCCGAGCGCTCCCGGTTCGGAGCTCGGACCATGGTTGATCGACGTTCGCGGACCACGGTGGCAGTCGCGAACGCCGGATCGCCGGATTTTCGGTTCGTGGGTTTAGGCCTGCAATTCGGCAAGCAGCTCGGCCAGCAGTTCCATACCGGCGCCCCAACCCTTGTCCAGGCCGGCCAGTGCGGCGGAGAAGCAGTTGATTTCCGCGTCGGTCGCCTCGTGAGGCACCCAGGTCAGGCGAAGCTTGGTCTGGTCGCCATCCTCTTCGAAGATCACCGTCGTCAGCAGCACCCGTGGCCAACCCTCCATCATCGGATTGGAAATGATGTTCCAGTTCTCGTCCGAAACGGAGTGCAGCCAAACCAACCGCTCCGGCGGTGTCACCTCGGTGAACTCGACGCGTTGGTAGTTGGAGTTGCCTCCCCATTTCATTTCGCCGAGCCACAGCCCGCCTTCCTTCAACTCGTGACGATGCACGATCGTCTCGACCCGCGGCCCGTACCAGCGCGTCAGCAGCTCGGGCTCGGTCCAGGTCCGCCACACCAGGTGACGCGGTGCATCGAACACCCGCTCCAGCACATAGGTCGGCAATTCACTCATGTCGTTCCCCTTTCTTTTCAACCTTTTTCAACTCTTCCAACAAGTCATCGAGTTGATCGAAACTCGATGACCAAAACTGTTTGAACTCCTCGAGCCAACGCACCGCCGCCTCCATCGGCTCGGCCTTCAGCCGCGCCGGCCGGCGCTGTTTGTCGACGTTCCGCTCGATCAACCCAGCGCGTTCCAGCACTTTCAAGTGCTTCGACACCGCCGGCTGACTCATCTCGAACGGTGCGGCAATCTCGTTCACCGACGCCTCGCCGGTGGCCAATCGCGACAGGATGGCCCGCCGGGTGGGATCGGCCAACGCGGCAAAAACCACGTCGAGGTTTTGAGATTGCTGTGTATAACCAATTCGTTCCATAACCCAATGGTTATATATCAAACACAACCTGTCAACTTTTTTTTGGGCACCGCAACCGGCTCCGGCAGGAAGACCGATTCGGGTCAGGCTTGGCGAAGGATACAAATCGGGGCTTGGCGGGCCGGTTCACGAGGGTTGCGGGAACCGAAACTTGCGAGCTGGCTCAGAGCCCAACCCGATCGGAGGTTCGCGATTTCACTCACGCTCTTTTTCGCGAAAATCCGACACTCCAAGCCCAACGCGATCGGCTATCATGGATGGCACCACCCTTCTCCATCCATCTCGAAAAACCGCGCCAAGGAACATGCCCATGACGTTCAATTCCCATTTGGAAAAGTTGCACGACCAGCCCATCGAGAACTACGACCCCGAAAAAGGCATTCAATCGACGACCCACGCCATCCGAGTTTCCATCGATTGGGACCTCTACGAGGACGGTGTCACCATCCTCGATCGCTTGAGCCACCTGCTCAAAGACAAGCGGGTCCGCGAAATCAGCGGCCTGGTCATCGGACCTTGGGACTTCGAGAGTTCCGAATCTTCCGCCGGCATCGTCTCCTTCCTTTGCGATCACGCGGCTGAACTCCCCCAACTCCGCGCCCTCTTCCTGGGCGACATCATCTTCGAAGAACAGGAATGCTCCTGGATCCAGCAAAGCGATGTGAGTCCCCTGTTCGCGGCGTTCCCCAATCTGGACTACTTCGGCGTCCGCGGCGGGACCGACCTCTCCCTTTCTCATCCGAAACACGACACGTTGAAGCACTTGGTCATTCAAACCGGCGGCATGAGCAGCGAGGTCCTCGGCCAGATTCGCGACGGGCATTTCCCTTCCCTGGTCCACTTGGAACTGTGGACCGGATCCGACAACTACGGGTTCGACGCCGATACCGCCGACATCGATAAGATTCTCGAACTCACCACGATGCCCGAACTCCGCTACCTGGGCATTCGAAACTGCGAGATCGCCGACCAGGTGGCGGCCGCGCTGAAAGACGCCGCCATCACGGCCCAACTGGACACACTGGATCTCTCGATGGGCTGTTTCGGCGACGAGGGCGCCGCGGCGCTGGCGGCCAATCCGGCGATTTCCCGATTGAAGCACCTGAACCTGGAGCACCACTACATGACCGAAAAAGGCATGGCGCTGATCAAGGGGCTGGGCATTTCCGTCAACTGCGACGATCCCCAAGAGGAGGACGTGGACGAAGACGATCGCTACCGCTACATCGCGGTTTCCGAATGAGGCCCTCCTGAGTGCGCTGTCTGGTAATCGGCAATCCGGAGAACCGACGGGTGGCGTTTTTTCAGCGGGCCTTGCATGAACGGGGTTTACCGGCCGCCCAGGTTTGCTCCTACCTGGATCTGTTGCGCGGTCGCGTCGGGCCCGACTTACCACCCGCCGATTGGGTCCGGATCGAGTCGCCAGGAGAATGTTTCGAGGTGGAACGGGCCCTGATCGGATGGGGTCTCGAGGAGGCGGACGAACCTGCCACCGCCGACCTCGAGTCCGAGCCCGGCCGTCATCGCCACACCCGCGCCTGTCACCTGGGATTCGCACGGCTGCTGGCGCGATTGGAGGCCTGCAACCCCGAGGCGCGGTGGATGAATCCCCCCGCCAGCATACTGGCCATGTTCGACAAACACGCGGCGCACCAGCGGATGCGCACCCAGTCGACACCTCGCCCCGAATACCACGGCCTGGTGACCGGCATCGACCGGTTGCGCGCGATCAGCGCGCAACGCGGCCTTTCGCGGCTCTTCCTCAAACCGCGTTTCGGCTCGTCCGCGGCCGGGGTGCTGGCCTACCGGCGACGCGGTTCGGAGGAACGCATCACGACCACGCTGGAACTCGAACGCCCCAGCGGCAAGCTGTACAACCACCTCAACCCGCGCACCTACCATCGCGACGCGGATATTCGCCACATCCTCGAAACCCTGCTGCCCGACGAGCTGGTCGTGGAATCTTGGCTGCCCAAGGCCAATTGGCGCGGTTACAGTTGGGACCTTCGGGTCCTGGTCATCGCCGGTGAGGCCCGCCACGTGGTGCCGCGCATGAGCCGCTCGCCGCTCACCAATCTCCATCTGGGGAACCGGCGCGGCGACCTCGACACCCTGAGCGCCCACATCGGGGCCTCACGGGTCGCGGAGATGTCGGCGGCGGCCGAACGGGCGGCCAGGGCTTTTCCCGACTGTCTGTACGTGGCGGTCGACGTGGCGATACGATGCGATTTGAAGCGGGTGGCAGTGCTGGAAGTCAACGCGTTCGGTGACTTGCTTCCCGGCCTCCTGCACCGCGGTCGCGACAGCTATGCGGCCGAGGTCGCCGCCCTCCTGGAGGTGAACTGAGATGCGCGGCGGGTTCGAAGCACTGTGTTTCGATCTGGACAACACCCTGGTCGACCGGAACCGAGCGTGGCAGGCGTTCCTGGAAGGATGGCTGCGCGATCGATTCCCCCATACGCCAGCAACTTGGCGAAAACGGACGCTGGCCGAGCTGGTGGCTTTGGACCGGCACGGTTGGGCGCCGAGCGAGGATGTGGATGCGCACCTCGTAAAGGCGTTGGGCCTCGACGATCGTGAGGTGAACCGGCTCCGCATCCAGTGGCGTGGCGCCATTCCGCGCCTCTTCACACCCGATCCCGCCGTCACGGCCACTCTGGCCGCAATGGCGCCGCAGCTTCCCATGGCACTGGTCAGCAACGGCTCGGGAGAGAACCAGCGACGCAAGTTGGCGGCCGCAGGCCTGATCCCCTTCTTTCCACCCGAATTCATCTTCATTTCCGGCGAGCGGCGTTGCGCCAAACCCGGGCCGGGCCTCTTTCAGGCAGCCCTGGCCGCATTGGGCACCCCCGCCGCGGCGACCCTCTTCATCGGCGACGACCCCGTTCGCGATATACTTGGAGCCCACGCCGTCGGCATGGCCACCTGCTGGATCTCCAACGGACGCGCCGACGTTTCCCTGCCCCAATCGCCCGATATGATCATCTCGTCGATCCCCGATCTGGAGGGTTTCGTTCATGCCCGACATGAACCACATACTTGCCACGCATGACCTCTTCTGGATGACGCTGGACACCCTTCGCTACGACGTCGCCGACCGGGAAATGCGCGCGGGACGGACACCGGTCTTCGCGCGGTTGTTCCCCGAGGGATGGCAAAAATGCCACTCCCCCGCCAGTTTCACCTACGCCGCCCACCACGCGTTTTTCGCCGGGTTCCTACCCACCCCCGTCGCCAACCCGCGCCAAAACCGCCTGTTCGCCATGGCATTCCCCGGCGCGACCACCCAGGATCGGCACACCGCCGTGTTCGAGGCCGCCGACGTGGTCAGCGGTCTGCGCGCCGCCCAATGGAAAACCTACTGCATCGGCGGGGTCGGCTTCTTCAACATGCAGACCCCGCTCGGTCGGGTGCTGCCCGACCTGTTCGAACACGCTTATTGGCGGCCTGAATTCGGGGTGACCGAACCCGAGAGTCCCCGTTTCCAATTCGGCAAGGCGGCCGACCTGCTGGAAGGCCTCGACGTCGAGCAGCGGTTCCTGATGTTCATCAACGTCGCCGCGATCCATCAACCCAATCGCCACTACCTGGCCGGCGCCGATCGAGACACCCTCGACAGCCACGCCGCCGCCCTGCGATACGTGGATCGCTGTTTCGAGCCTTTGCTCGACTCGCTCACCCGGCGCGAGCGACCGGTCTTCCTGCTGATTTGCTCGGACCACGGGACCGCCTATGGCGAGGACGGGTACGTCGGCCATCGCGCAGCCCACGAAACCATCTGGACGGTCCCGCTCGCCTTTCGATCGACCACGGAGTTGCGCCGATGAACCTGAAAGAACGCCTACGTGGCTCCAAATACCAGGGTTATGCCTATACCTATCCCCACAAATCGGCCTATCGACCATTCGCGCCCCTCGATTTGGATCACGTGTGGCGCGAAGAGGATCGGCGCGCGCTCTTTCTCTACATCCACGTTCCCTTCTGCGAGATGCGTTGCGGATTCTGCAACCTGTTCACCTACGCCAACCCCAAGGAACGCATGGTCGACCAATACCTGCGCACGCTCGCCGTGCAGGCCGGCACCGTGCGCGACGCCCTGGGCGGGTCGGCCCGTTTCGCGCGACTCGCCGTCGGCGGCGGCACGCCCACCTTCCTCGAGGTCGCCGATCTGGAACGTCTGTTTCGAATCATCGCGTCGTTCGACATCCCGCTGGATCGCGTGCCGATCTCTTTCGAAATGTCGCCAGGCACGCTCACCCGCGACAAGGTGGCCGTGTTGGAAGATCACGGGGTCGACCGCGTCAGTATCGGGATCCAGAGCTTCATCGAACGGGAAACCAAAACCTTGGGCAGACCCCAACCGCCTGCCGAAGCAAGGAGGGCGTTGGCCCTTCTGCGCGAAGGGTCCTTCCCCACTCTGAACATCGACTTGATCTACGGCATCCACGGGCAAACCGAAGCCTCCTGGCTGGCATCACTGGAAGCGGCGTTGGCCTTCGCACCGGAGGAACTCTACCTCTATCCTCTGTACGTTCGCCCGCGCACGGGCATCGCCGGCCGCCACGAGCTGATCGTCTCGGACCACGCGTTCGGGTTGTACCGTCTCGCGGTCCAATTCCTGGCCGAGGCGGGCTACCGCCGGGCCTCGATGCGCCTCTTCCGCCGCCACGACCAAGACCATGCACCCGGGCCGATTTACTGCTGTCAGGAAGACGGCATGGTGGGTTTGGGACCCGGCGCCCGATCCTATACGCGCACCCTTCATTACTGCACCGAATACGCGGTGACCCGACCGGGCGTCAAGGCGATCCTGAGCGACTACCTTCGCCGCGAGGCCGCCGATTTCGCCAGGGTCGATTACGGGTTCAAGCTGAGTCGTGAAGAGCGGTTGCGGCGGTACGTGATCAAATCGGTGGGCCACGCCGGGGGCCTGGATTTGGGGGCCTGCCGGGCCTGGTCGGACATGGAGGCGATGGCGGCCCTGCCGCTGCTGGGCGAGGCGACGGCGCTCGGTCTGCTCGAACGGGTCGGCGATCGCCTGGTGCCGACATCTTCGGGATTCGATCACGGCGATGTGTTGGCGCCGGCACTGTACTCCGAAGCGGTGCGTCAGTTGATGGAGGCCTACGAATTCGCATGAAACGCACGATTCTCTACCGCGGATCCTTGTCGAGCTGCAACTACGGCTGCACCTACTGTCCGTTCGCCAAACGAAGGAACAGCCGCGCGGAACTGGAGGTCGATGCCGCGGGACTGCGACGCTTCGTCGCGTGGATCGGCGGACAGACCGGGTCGCGCCACCAGCTCCTGTTCACGCCATGGGGCGAGGCCCTGATTCGCGACTACTACCGCAAGGCCGTGATCGCCTTGAGCCGGATGCCCCAGGTGGTGCGGGTGGCCGTACAGACCAACCTTTCCTTCCCGATAAAAACCTTACGCGGTGCGGATCCCCGGCGGCTGGCCCTGTGGGCGACCTACCACCCGGGTGAGACCGATCGGGCTTCGTTCTTGGCGCAATGCGATCGAATGGAAGACCTGGGCATCCCCTACAGTGTCGGGATGGTGGGCCTTCACGCGTACCTGGACGAAATCGAGGAGATGCGGGCGGCTTTGCCGGCGCACCGATACCTGTGGGTCAACGCCTACAAACGGGAACCGAACTACTACACCGAGGCGATGGTCGCTCGTTTGAGCGCGGTCGATCCCTATTTCCCGATCAACAACCGCCGGCACACCAGCGAAGGTCGCTCCTGTCGCGCGGGTCACACCAGCTTCACGGTGGACGAGAAGGGCGAGGTGCGCCGCTGCCATTTCATCCCGGCGGTCGTCGGCAACATCGGCGACGGCGATATCGCGGAAAAGCTGGTCAAGTCACCGTGCACCAACGCGTCCTGCGGGTGTTACATCGGATACATCCATTTGAATCACTTGAACTTGGAGTCTGTTTACGGAGACGGGCTGGTGGCCCGCATTCCCCGAAGCTGGGCGGTCTGATCCCGTACGAGGGTGGCCACCAGGGGGAAAACCCCGAGACGCCCGAACTTCGATCAGTACCGCCGTCCGCGCACCACGGGCCCGCCTTGCCGTTCGGCCGTCTCAGGCTCGATCGAGGTAGAACCCACAGTCCGCACACTGAATGATCTTCTTGCGAAGTACCAAAAGGAACCCGACGATGAGCGTCGGAATGCTGGCAAAGAAGAGAACCATCGCGAAGGTACCCCCGACAAAAGCAAAAAGGCCCGTGCCGATGGCGACTCCGGCAAGGCTGGCAGAATAGGACGACACGGCCCTCTCCACATCTCTTCTCGTGTCGCTCGACAGGCCGGCCAGGGTTTCCGGTGAGACGGCCGCGGTTTCGGCGAACTCGTGGATCACCGCTTGGGGCGCCTTGATTTCTTCGAGCTCTTCCAAGGTCGACGCTCGCGCTTCCGCTTCCATTTCATCCGAAACGGCAACGGAACTCCCCGTTCCCACCAGGGTGATGAACCCAACCATGCCGATACAGCCCAACGAGATGACCAAGATCAGGAAACCAAGTGACACGAGACACCCGGAAAGCCTGAAGATCTTCGCGGGAAACATATCTCCGCCACACTTTTCGCAATTCATGCTCGCTCCTCTTCGATGCCCACCTTACGGAATCCCAAGGAACCCATGGGCTCTATTGCCTAATGCGAAAAAGCGAAACAGCGTGAATCAACTTTTTCGGAAGGGCTCGATCTCGGAGGGAAAAGATGGGATAAAGCGAGAACAAGAGCAGCGAACGGACGCAAACCATTGGGGGAACGTGTCCTTCTCAGGGTGTTGATCGATGAGTGTCAGCATCCGTCTTCGTTCGATCGATTCATCAGGAAACCAGGAATTCTAAATACCAGGAAACCGGCAGGGCCAATCGCCGAAGGATCACGTCCCACAGCGGCACGCCAAAATCTCCTCGAGGTCCTTCCTGGATCCCCGTTTTTTTCGAGGCCAAGATCCAAATGCCAAAAGTTCGACACACCATGCAAACCGGGACACCCGCCCATCTCGCTACCCACGCGAAGGTCGCGGCGGGTGTCCCGATCGGCGCCAAATCGGCGCGTTCCAAGACTGGCGGCGCCTGATCGCACGCAGGCCCGCCTGGGCCAGGAGGTTCCTCAGCACCAGCCGGGATTCCAATACCATCGGTAAATCCACGTCGAGCCGTTGTAGACGCGGGATCCGGCGCACTGGGCCAGGCCCGTGATGGTGCCGCCATCACACTGCGTGTGAACATGAACGCCGTCCGAACAGCCGCAATTACAGTCGGTGGGCAACACGCCCAAGGTCAAGGTCCGGGTGTTGTGAGTCCCGTTGGCCACCCAATTCCGGACATGCCCGTAGGAAACCGATCCGATATAGCACTGTGCGTTGAGTTCGGCGTACATGTCGACGATGACGCCTTGGTCCCAATCACCGGTTTGCGTGGCGCATACGTCGGCGCGACGGGTGCGGATGCTCTTCACCGAAGAACTCGCCTTGAACCGAATCGAGGTTCCCGCGCTGACGTCGCCGATATCCATCGGCTGGTTGCCGCCCATGTTGTTCACGATGGTGTGGGCTGTGCCGTTACAGTACGTTTGCTTGCCCCAGATTTCGCCCGAAAAGGGGGCGTAGACATATACATATGCCATGTTCGTCTCCTTCTGTCCTGTCTATGATTCGATGCCGTCAACCGACGACCAGCGCGTCGACCAACATTTCCGGATCCGACAACGCGTCGCTGATTTGGATGTCCAGGGTGTACAGAATGTCTTCTTCGATCCAGTGGTAGACGATGCCACTCGACGTGGCCACCCGAACCCCTGGCTTGGGCAAATGGGAGACTTTCTCCAACACCACCCCGGGTTCGCCAGGCTCGGTCGACGCCGCGGCCCACAAAGGGTAGGGTCGGGCATAGGCGACCTTGCCGAACAGGCTGACGCTGGTCACCCACTGGCCCAGATCGTGGTCGAAGGACTCGAATCCGATGGAAGCGTGGATGATCCGACCGGCGAGATGGCGGCGCACGTGAAAGTGCCGCGCTTCCAAGCCACCGGGAAGATGGCTCAGGCTGTACATGGGGAAGGTCAGCGCGCCGAGGAAGGCATCCTGGGTTTCGTAACTCTCGAATTGGGTTTCGGCTTTTCGCGCACCTGCCGTCGCCAAACCACAGCCCAATGTTTCCGCCAAGGAAGCGGTCTGTACGTAGTCCGGAAGGGCATCGTGCTCGTTCAGCAGCACGAATCCGGCGAAAAGTTCGCCGGCGCGAGCCTGGTCGCGGGGCAACTGGGGGCGCTGGGGCCGATCGGCCCCTTCCAAGGCCTTGGCGCCCACCATCATGGTCGGTGCGCCCACGGCCGCCACCCCCATGACTTTCAAGAAGTTCCGACGAGCATTGTCCTTTTTCATGGTGATACCTCCAAAAATGGGGTGATTCAAAGCGCAGGAACCTCTTCTCGAGCCACGAGCCTTCGGCCTTGGCGACTGCCGGCTCCGGTCCGAGCGAACCGATGGCTTACGACAACCCGCTCGAAGGGAACGGGTTGCCCTTTGGGTTCCTGTTTCGATTGATCCGTAGACGGCCTTCAGGTCACAAGACCGCTCTACCGTTGGGATGGGTGCCGGAAACACCGGTCCGAGATGTCATGGGACGGGCGGGAAGCACACGCGACCGATGGCCAAACCTCACGGGATCACCCGGAAGGGAGACTCGGCAACCCGTCGGAATGGCCCGGGTCCAGGGCTGGCTTCCCGTCGAGAACGACTCGGCCAATGCGGCATGATCGTTTGGTACTCGCTAGGGCATCTGTCAAAATCGTTTTTCTAAAAAATTTACTATTGTGTTGAAGTAGCTTTTTTACTTGTTCGAATGAACAATCATTGCTTCCCGAAATATTACTCACACACCGCCCGAGAGACCATCCTATAAAAATAGGATTTTTCCGTGAGCGCATCGTTTTTACAGACCAAACAGTCACGCCCATCGGTTACTTGGGTACCGAGCGCGCCGGCATGCCCCTCCTTCAGAGAGAGACCCTGCAAGGACATGACGTCATCTCCGCAGGGGAGCGATGGGGATGGGGAGCGATGGGGACAGGTGGGGAGCGATGGGGACAGGCACCCCTAACCCATTGGAAGCAGACTATTTTGTCCACCAATCACACGAATGGACACGAATCAATTCATTTTCACCGGGCTGCCAACGCGGTGCCGCCGCCAATTCAAAAATTCGGGAACACGGGAGCCGAAGATGGTTTTTAAATTCGTGTCAATCGGTGTGATTCGTGGACAGACTTTTGTGCCAAAGATGAACAAGGAATGGCTCCTATGAAGGTCGCAGAAGAATCGCAGGGAAGAAAATCATGGAGAGCTAGTTCCAGCAACGGCCACCATCTCGCCGGCCTCCATACGGGATTCCTTCCTTCTCAGCTTCCCGGTTTTTTCTCGTTCACGCCTTTCTTTGTAACTGCCGGCACCCACACCGACCCCATCAAGCCTGGCGTTCTTCGAGCTCGAAGCCGGTTTTTCCCTGATCGAAGCGTGACTCGGCCCTTTCTTCGCCCTCCGGACACCGGACCGAGCGCAAAAGGGCTTCGAAAAAAACCCAACAAACTGCATGATGAATTCAGAGATAGCTCGGAGCGGTTCGATTCGAATGCTTCCGAAAGTCACGGGAGGTTGCGTCCTTGGAAATTTGGATGATTCTCGGCGCGTTGGCGCTCGTCGTGGCTGTCGGAGTCGGCCCAGCCCTTTCGAGCGGGTTCCTCAACCGGAAAGGCCGCAAAAAATGGAGATCGGGCCTGAAAGATCTGGGCTTTCTCCCGGAAGGGGACGGCGCTTGGTCCGGTACCTTTCAGGGTTCCAAGTTCCGCTACGATCCCAAAAAAAACCAACTCCAATTGACCTTCTCCCACCCGATGTCCCTACCCTTCGAATTGAAGCCGGTGCGGCCCGATCGTTTGCATCTTCGAAAACCGGGGCAACGGCTCACGGGTGATCCGGAATTCGACCACGCCTATACCCTCACCACCCAGGATCCCTCTTCCGTGATCTACTTTGGAGAGCAGGTGCGGGATACCTTGAAGTACTGGTCCAACTTCTGGTTGGATCATCAAATCATGGTGGTCGTCCCCTCCCACGACATCATGGATGCCCGGTTCCCGGTGAGCGCCCAACTCACCAGGCTTCACGAACTGGACCGCGTGCTGGGCTCCGATGCGAGCCTGGCCAAGCGATGTATCCACAACCTCGCCACGGACAGCCTGACGGAATTCCGCACCATCAATGCCCACATCCTGCTCCAGATCCCCGTGGCCACCACGGATGTTCAATATCTCCAGGAAATGGTCGACATCCATTGGCACCTGCCTCTCCGTTTGTTTCTCGCGCTGTTCGACGCCGCCGACAAGGTCGGTGCATTTCGCCCATTGGTGCGGGAATGCACGATCCAGACGGAGGACCTGCTGTGGCACATCCTCGAGAAGCTGGAATTGTCGGACCGCCTGCCCTTGGTTCGCGAGGCGCTGGAGAATCCCGACCTGGTTCGTGAGGCGCTGGCCAGGGTCGTCGCCCATCGAGACCACGATGCCATTCCCGTCATCCTTCGAAATTTCGACACGCCGTGGTGGGGCGACTACCGGCGCGAGGCCATCGAGGCGCTCGCTCGATTCGAGGACCCGCGCATCGGTCCCTTTTTGGCGAAAGCGCTGGACGGTGCGTGGAAAACCGAGCAGATCGAAATCGCGAAGGCCCTGGGCAGGTGCGGCGGCTTCGCCCAAATCGAACCATTGGCCCTCGCCCGCGAACAGGCACGGGGCAAGTACCGGCGAATTCTCGACGAAGCCATCGCCCGGATTCAGGACCGCGTGGGCGCCGGTGACCAGGGATGGTTGACCGTCAGCCCGATGAGCGACGATCGCGGCGCGCTCAGTCCCGCGGACGACTCATCGCGGGGTGACCTGAGCCCGGTGGACCACGAAGCGAAGTGAAAGCGATGGCAAGGAAAGCGATGGGGACAGCCACCTGCAAAACTTTGGTTTCATGAGCGATGGGGACAGTCACCTTCAAAACTTTGGTTTCATGTAGTTTATATGGTTTCCTCTTTGAACACTCAATCAGGAATCCTGGAACCACCGAAACCAGGAATCGGTTGGTCGATCCTCCCGAACGAGAAACCAAGCGACAACAGCCACCACCTCGCCGGCCTCCATCCTGGCTTCCTTCCTTCAGGGCTTTCTGATTTTTCCCATGGGAGTCCACAAAAACCAGCCAGAGTTTGGGTTGTTTCGATACCCACTTGCTTCGCTCGAGCATGTTGGGCGATTCTCATGTAAATTCCTGGGAAATCATCCTCACAACAAGTTCAGGCAACAGGGCATTCCACGCTAAAATAATCGCAATGGAGCGTGCCCATGAGTAAGACCACACTTTCAAATCTAAAGGAAATGAGCGTCGCAGATCGGCTGCAGATGATTCAACTGATTTGGGACAGTATCGAGTCGACCGAAAGAGGATTACCCCTGACACCGAGCCAAGAGCAGGAGCTCGATCGGCGTTTGGCAAACTATGAAGAGAATCCCGATCAGGTGACACCCTGGTCTGAAATCAAAAACGACTTGCTCGGTAATCGATGAAAAAAATCGTCTTCTATAGGGATGCCAAGAGGGAGACCCAAGAAGCATATAAGTGGTACGAGGAGAGAGCCGTCGGTTGGGGGCCAAGTTCATCCAAGCCTTAGATAGAACACTTTTGAACATCAGCGAAAACCCGGAAGGCTTTCACCCGATTCGAAACCCAATCAGGCAAGCGCTATCGAAGCGATTTCCTTACGCCATTCTATTTAAAGAGGAACCCGATTCAATTGTCGTGATTGCGGTTTTTCATCAAAGCAGAGACCCAGAGACCTGGAAATCCCGCGGATAACACCCATCAACATCCGCAGAACAGAAGTGCCTGGAAAACGGTGCCCAGCAACAGCCACCACCCCTCCGGCCGCATTCCGGGATTCCTTTCTTCATGGCTTCCAGATTTTTTCCCTGCGTGCGCTCCACTCAAAAAAGGCGGCCTCTCGAGAGACCGCCTCGCGTTGCGACTCACTCGGCCGGAAGGACCGTGATCGTCACCGTCGCGGTGGAACCGCCCGGCAAGGTGTACGTGAACGAGGTGTCACCCACGAACGGTGAATAGGCCAGGTACTGGAAATCCCCGTTGGTGTAGACCAGCGCGCCTGGCACGTTGCTGGTGTGCTCCGGCGGCGTGAAGCGCGAATGCTCGAAGTACACGTCGTTGGCGAACGTGTTCAGCGTGATGCTCTGCCCTTGAACCACCGTGTAGGCATCGTCCCGCGCGATGTTCTCGGTCGGACCGGGCGCGAAGATCACGAACTGCCCCTGTGATTCCAGGTGCCCGTCGGTCACCCAATAGGTCACCGTGTAGGTTCCGGGCCGCCAGACCTGACAGGAAAACCCCTTCCGATCCGGTGACGGGAACAACGACAGATAGCTTGCACCGTTGGTGCTGTAGCGAGAAATGGTCAGATCGTCGCCATCCGGATCGGAGTCGTTCGCCACCACGGGAAACGAGTTCACGATCCTGCCCACCGATACTTCCAGGTAGTCGTCGCCGACCTCCGGCGCCTGGTTGGGCCCGTGGATCTCGATGGTGACGGTGGCGTAAGCGGCATTGAACCCATCCCAAATCCCGTAGCTCAACGTCTCCACGCCCGGTACGGCGTCGGCGTTCGGGGTGTAGATCCAGTCTTCCCCATCGGCGACCAGGGTGCCCATGGTCGGACTTCCGGCCCACTGCATCCGCAGGACGGTGCCCTCGTTGGGATCGTAATCGTTGGCCATCGGATTGAATCGCACCGAGGACCCCAAGTGGACCGTGACCAGATCGTCGACGGCCACCGGCGGCAAATCACCGTCGGTCACATCGATCGTGACGGTCGTGGTGGATTGATGGACGCCGTCGGAGACCGTGTAGGAAAAGGTCACGCGCGCCTCTTGGTAGCAGATGTACTCGATCACCTGTCCGCCGCTGACGAACCCGTAGCCAGGACTGACGGGCGACATGGAAACAATGTGCAATACGTTGCCGTCGGCGTCCTGGTCGTTGGCCAGCACGTCCATGACCAGGCGATGCCCGACAAACACCTCGTAATGGTCGGGCTCGGCCAGCGGGGCGCTGGGACTGACGACCGTGAAATAGGCGACGCCCTCGGCGCTGCCCCCACGCGCATCCACGGCGCGATACCGAATTTGGGTTTCACCCGAGTCCGCGGGGGAAGGCTCGAACCAAAACCCTCCGTCTTCATTCAGTTGGAAGGTCCCCAGATCGGGGCCGTCCACCAGCTCGACGCTCAGGGTATCGCCGTCCAAATCGATGTCGTTGCCCAACAGGCCGGGCGCGGGCACGATCAATCGGTCGGGCACCCGAACCGTGTAGTAATCGGTGATCGCCAAGGGCGGTTTGTTGCCAGGCGTGACGGTGATGGTGCCGTTCGCGTAACTGGTGTCGCCGTGTTGGTTCTCGATCCCGTAGAGGAAGGTGACCGGACCCTGGGCGTTGGCGACGGGCTCGAAGGTGAACGAACCGTCTTCCGCCAGCGTCAACCGGCCCACTTGCGGCTGCGCGACCAGAAAGGCGCGCAGCGTATCGCCCGCCCCTGCCCGATCGTTTGCCAGCAAACCGGGCGAAGCCACCGTGAGCACGGAATCCCACGAAGTGGTGTATTGGTCATCGAAGGCCGCAACGCCATCCTGGGCGAAGGCCGAAAAAGAGGCCGCAAACAGCAAGGCGGCGGCAAAGACCGAAATAGATTTCATGGCTGATTTCTCCTTAGATCATCGATTCAAAGGTCGGAACGAGGTCTTCGCGATTCACGTGGCAATCCGTGCCTCATCCGGGGAACCCACGTGGTTCCTGCGAAGGCGACGGATGATTCGCATAACCGCGCACGTCGGCCAGAAGGCGGATCCCATCGAAAACCGCAATCAAGCGAACTCGGAAGGTCGTTCGCGATCGATCGGAATCCGGAAACCCGCCTGGCCATACGAGCGCACAACTCGCCCCTATGCGGACGAGGTGGCGGTGAGAAGGTCGGATGCCGTCAGTCGAGGGGTAGGCGGATAAGCGACTGAAAGATCCCGTGAGAGGAGTGGAAACGAACGGAGTGCAGCGAGCGCATCACAAGCGCCCAGAACCGAAAACCCCTTTCAGAGCGAGGTAGGGGCCGGAGAGCCATTTCGTGAGTCGCGACAAGCAACCTCGAGGCATGGGAACCGTGATCGCGGCACATCGAGGGGCCCGAATCAAATCAGACCACCAAAAACTCCAAAGCTAGTAGATTTTTGAAAATCTTGAATTCGCGTATTTTCCGTAATTACGGGACAGGCACATCTTAGACGCATGGATTTTGACGCGTCAATCTCTATTTTTCAATCCTCATGATGGGTTGACCATACGGGATTGAATCGTGCGAAAAAGGTCTGCCGCCGTTTCATCCTCAACCAAACGCTGCTGATGGGCGAACTTCACGCGATTCAGTTCGCCACTTCGCTCGACTCCATTTTCGCAACCGCCAAGGCCGCCGCGGCACGTCTTTTCCAATGGAAAACCGCGCAGCCTTGTGAGCAGCCTCAAACCCAGGACATTCGCCTGCAGCAACCGCCCATCGAATATCCATTCCATTCCGCATGGTTTTTCGCTTGCAATGTCCTGAAAAATGGGCCAAAAACAACCGCGACGTCCCGTGTGATCGCGATTCATCCTTGCCGGTTGGGATCTATGGAAAAACAGTTCGCCGACATCGTGGAAAAGGCTCGAACCCTGTCTGGAGAGGAGCGAACCGCCTACCTCGATTCGGTGTGCGCGGGCGATCCGGATTTAACCCGTAAGGTCCAGGAGCGGCTGACCTCGATATCGGAGACAACACCCACCCCGGAAGGATCCCCCGATACCATGACGAGCCTGCCGCCCGATTCGGATACCAACCCCACCCTTTCGCGAAACAAGTTCGCAGGATCGCCCGACTTCGCCTCACCGTTGATCGGCAGCCAGATCGGGCCTTACCGGCTCGAAGAGTCCCTGGGCGAGGGCGGCATGGGTTTGGTCTTTCTGGCGCTCCAAGAGGAACCCGTGCGCCGTCACGTGGCAATCAAGATCATCAAACCGGGCCTGGCCTCGAACGAAATCATGCGACGGTTCGCAGCCGAAGAGCAGGCCCTCGCCATGATGAACCACCGCAACATCGCCAAGATGTACGAGGCCGGCATGACGGACCAGGGCCTGTCCTATTTCGTGATGGAACACGTGCCGGGCAAACCGATCACGCGCTATTGCGACGACCACCAACTGCCGACGCGATCCCGCCTGGAGCTCTTCACGCAAGTGTGCGCCGCCATTCAACACGCCCACCAGAAAGGGATCATCCATCGCGATATCAAACCCTCGAACATCCTGGTCACCGAAACGGACGGCGGACCCGAGGTCAAGGTCATCGACTTCGGCATCGCCAAGGCCCTGCACGCGTCCCTGACCCAGCAGACCCTGGAAACCGAAATCGGTCAGGTCATCGGGACGCTGGAATACATGAGCCCGGAACAGGCGAACTTCTCGACACGGGACATCGATACCCGTAGCGACGTCTACTCGCTGGGTGTCCTGCTCCACGAATTGATCACCGGCAAGAAACCGCTGAGCATCAAGGATTTGGAAACGCCCAATCTCTTCGCCATCCAGAGGATGATCCTCGAAGGGGAACCGAAGAAACCCAGTACCCTCATTTCCCGCCAGGCCGGCCCGGAGGTCGAGGCGATCGCCAAGTGCCGCGGTACCTCGATCGACGAGTTGAAGCGATCGATCGACGGCGACCTCGATTGGATCCTGTTGAAGGCCCTGGACAAGGACCGCTCGCACCGGTACCAATCGCCCCAGGGCCTGAAGGAAGACATGGTGCGGTACCTCGACGGCCAGGTAGTGCTGGCCGGATCGCCGTCCACCTGGTACCGCTTCAAAAAGTACGCACGCCGCCACCGGGTCGTCGTGGCTTTCGCCGGGCTGATCCTGGCCGCCCTCGTCAGCACCTTTTTCGGGATCAGTCACGGCCTGATCCAGGCGCGCGAGGCCAACGCGAAAGCGGAAACCACCATCGCCCTGCTGGAGGAGCTGCTGGTCTCCGTCGAGCCCGAGCGCGAAGGTCCCAACCTCAAGGTGACGACCTTGCTGGATTCGTTCGAGTCGCGCCTGGCCCAGGTGACCGATCGCGACGTCAAGACCCGCCTCTCGAAAACCTTCGCCAAGACCTACAACATGCTCGGCGAGGATGAAAAGGCGGTCGCACTCTACCGATCGGTCCTCGAAACGCTCGACCCATCCCGCGCTGCCGACCATCTGGCCATCATCCGGGTCGAGAACCAGATGTATCGCGTGCTTCTGGAAGGCACCCCGACCAACGCCATCAAAGACCAGATCCACGCGGTCGTCGCGAAAAGCACCTCCTGGCTGGGCCTGACGCACGCCGAGACCCTGGTCGCCAGTTGGAACCTGGCCGCGATCAACAACAAGCTCGGTCTGAACGACGAGGCCTACATCCAGGCGCAATCGGTCCTTTCCCACTGCAAAAAGGTGTACAGCCCGTTTCATCCCGAAACCATTCGAACGATGATGCTCCTTTCCAGCATTCTCACGGAGCTGGGACGCCCCGATGCGTCCCTGGAAATGGAAAAGGACATCCTGGCCATGTGCCATCGCGCGTACGGCGCGGAGCATCCCAAAACGCTGACGGCCAAGAGCAATTACGCCAGCGGCCTGTACGAACGCGGCGCCTACCTCGAAGCCTACGAGCTGTTCCAGGAGTGCCTACCCCAGGTCACCCGCGTATTTGGCGAAGACCACCCCCAGACCGTGGCGGTCGCCGAAAACCTGGCCTTGACCTACAGCTTGTTCGGCCAGTACGAGGAAGCCCTGGCGCTCTTCGAGGGGTTGCTGGCGAGTTCCATCCGCAAGGTGGGCGAACACCACATTCAAACCCTCTGGATCAAGGAAAGCTTGGCCGACGTGTACAGCGACGCGGGCCGCTACGAGGAAGCCCTGGCCCTGATCGAACAGACCTTCGCCCAATGGACCCGCGAATTGGGCGCCGATCACCCGGAAACGCTCTGGTCACAGGAAAACCTGGCCCTGATCTACGCGGATATGGGTCGCTTCGAGGAGGCGATTCGCACCCAAACCACGGTGGTCCGCGCCAGGAAAAACCTGCTTGGCGAGGCCCATCCGGACGTTCATTACAGCCTCGCCCTGCTCCGGATGTTCGAGGCCCATGCGGACACCGCCAAGGCACTGGCCCGCTTCGATCAAGCTTTCGCCCAGGTGCAACTGGCCGACGAGCGATTTTCGGCACTGCTCACGCTGGTGCAACTCCTGAGACGGGTGGACCGGGAAGAACACGCGGGCCCATACTACGCCCAGCTCTTCGACCTGTTCAAAGACACCATCGGTTTCAGGCAGCCGCGCGCGCAAACCTTCCTGCAACACTATCACGCCTTTTGTGTGAAGCAGGGGCAGGCGGAAAAAGCCGAGCAACTCCAAGGGCTGATGGAGGAGTAAGGGCGATCCCTGCCTTCCTCGGCCATAAAGCGAAGCCGCGTCACCTCTCGGTGGAGATCGGCACCCCTTCGATGTGCCACCACTCGGGGATAACCTCGAGATATAAATATTTCAAATCTTTCGAACAAATACATTCACAAGAAAACACTTCGAAACAATTTAATTTTCCAAAAAACAGCTTTATACTACGATCATTCGATTCAAGTAAATCCATTCAAGAGCTTCCTCCTTCATAAATGCCATATTTGGTTTTCGCCTGCTTGGTCGGTAACGCCAACGACTCGAGATATCTGCGGATGAAGGCGCCAGATCCCGTAATCGCTCCAATCTGGAATCGGAGGCTCCATGCAGCCCTTGATATTTGGGTTTTTGTTGGTGGGGTTGGGTTATGCAGCCCAGGAAAAAAGCAGTCTACGCTTCGAGCGCTATTCGACCGAAGAAGGACTCTCCCAATTGTCGATCATCTGCATGATGCAGGATCGGCAGGGATTCATGTGGTTCGGAACCCAGACCGGTTTAAATCGATTCGACGGCTATTCGTTCCGCCATTTCACGAACGTTCCCGGCGACCCCCATTCCATCAGTCACAACTATATCCTTTCCATCGCAGAGGACGGGGAGGGCAACATATGGATCGGTACTCGCGGTGGCGGGCTCAATCGCTTCAGCCCCGAGTCCCAACGTTTCGAGGTGTTCCGCCATCACAGAAACAACCCACAGTCACTCAGCCATGACGAGATCCATGCAATTGCAGTAGATTCACACGGTGTGATTTGGATGGGAACCAAAAATGGCCTCACCGGTTTCAACCCCGTCACGCGCCGTTTCGACGTTTTTCGCCATCAAAAGGGCGACCCACGCTCACTCAGCCACAACACCGTTCATGCGCTCGGGCTGGATAGGCACGGAATCCTCTGGGTGGGTACCGACAACGGACTCAACCGGTTCGATCCGTTAACCCGACAATTCCTGGTGTTCCGTCATGAAACGCATGGTTCGCGTTCGCTCGGCCAAAACAGTATTAAAACAATCCTCCTGGACACCCACGACACCCTTTGGGTCGGGACCAGAGGGGGCGGACTCAACCGGTACGGTCTAAAAACGGGCCTGTTCGAAACCTATCGCCACGAATCGGGCAATCCGCATTCCCTCAGCGATAACGAGATCAATGCAATCGTCTCGAACCGCAATGGCATCTTGTGGATAGGCACCGAGTCGGGGGGGCTCAACCGCTTCGACCCACAGACCCGCCGGTTCGAGGCCTTCCGCCACGTGGAAGGTGATCCACACTCTATCAGCGACAATCGGGTCGTGTCGGTTGCGGAAGATCGCCAGGGAAACCTCTGGATCGGAACTTGGAATGCGGGGCTCAACCGCTTCGACCCACAGACACAGCGGTTCGGTTCGTTTCGACACGAACCGGGAAAACCCAATTCCCTCAGTCAAAACTTTGCGTATGCGATCACGGGAGATCGAGGCGGTGCACTTTGGATTGGCACACTCGACGGCCTAAACCACTTCGATCCCCAAACGGGTCGCTTCGAGGTCTTCCGTAACCAATCGAAAAACCCTGGTTCACTCAGCCATAACAAGGTCAAAGCGCTGACCGTGGACCGTCAGGGCATCCTTTGGATCGGGACCTACGGGGGCGGACTCAACCGTTTCGACGCACACTCCCGCCACTTCGAAGCATTTCGTAAGGACAAGGACGATTCTCATTCTCTCAGCAACGACGACATTTCCACTATCGAGGAGGACCGACACGGCGTACTTTGGATCGGGACTCAGGGTGGAGGTGTCAATCGATTCGATCCCAAGACCAGACGCTTCGAGATCTTCAACCACAACGAAAGTGACCCCCATTCTCTCAGCAACGACGATGTGCTCGCGATTGTAGAGGATCGGAACGGTATCTTGTGGATCGGTACCGCATCCGGACTCAACCGTTTCGACCCCGAGACCCGTCGTTTCGAAGTTTTTCGTCACGACGAGAGCGACCCACATTCCCTCGGGGGGAACTGGATCACCAGTCTCGCAATCAGTTCACTTGGAGAGCTTTGGATAGGAACAAAAAACGCCGGATTGAACCGCTTGGTTTTGCAGGCGGATGGCCCCCTGCGTTTCACCAAATTCACGACCGAAGATGGGCTAGCCGCCAACGCCATCGGCGGCATACTCGAGGATCGCAGACAACTCTTGTGGGTCAGTACGGTTCGGGGAATCTCACGGATCGATCCCAAAACCGGCGTGATCAAAAATTTCGACGAAAAAGACGGCCTTCAAAGTTCAGGCTACTGGATCGGCTCCTATTACAAGGACAGGGAAGGAATCTTCTACTTTGGTGGAACCAAAGGGATCACGTTCTTCAATCCGGAGCGAATCATCAACGATCTCGTCCAACCGAAAGTGGTTCTCACGGCCTTCCGCCTTTTCAACCGGGAAACCCTTCCCACCGAGCCGAATTCACCAATGAAAACAGCCATCGAAGCGACCCGACACATCACATTGGACCACCGCCAAAACCTGTTCTCTATCGAATTTGCGGCCTTGCACTTTGCCCAGCCGACCAAAAATCGGTACGCATACCGACTCGAGGGCTTCGACGAGGATTGGATTCACACCGATGCCAAACACCGAATCGCCACCTACAGCAACCTTCCGGGAGGCGACTACCAGTTCCAGGTCAAAGCCGCCAACAAGGATGGAATCTGGAGTGCCAAACCGGCGTCGATGAATTTGACGATCCTCCCTCCACCTTGGAAAACCTGGTGGGCCTATTCGATTTATTCCCTTGCCGCACTGGCCCTGCTCGGTGCCTTCGTCTGGACCCAACGCCGTAAGGTCGCTTACGAACGAGCGCTCAACGATAGCCTTCGCCAGGTGGATCAGCTCAAGGATCATTTCCTGGCCAATACGTCCCACGAATTGCGGACCCCTCTGAACGGCATCATCGGGCTCGCCGAATCCCTCGTCGACGGAGCCAAGGGAACCCTACCCACCGCCGTCAAAAACGATCTGACCATGTTGATAACCAGTGGACGTTGTCTTTCGACTCTGGTCAACGACATTCTAGATTTCTCGAAGATCAAGAGTCGGAGCTTCGATCTCGACTTGAAATCAGTGGATCTCAAGTCATTGATCGACGTTGTCATAACCATGTCTAAACTCTTGGGTTCCAAAAAGCCGGTCGAACTCATCAATGCCGTCCCCCCCGATTGTACGGTCCGAGCCGATGGTAATCGGCTTCAACAAATTCTTTTCAACCTCATCGGGAACGCAATTAAGTTCACCGACCGAGGCTTCATCAAGATCAAGGCTCGCACGGTGGATGACACAGTCCGGGTCGCAATAGCCGATACCGGCATCGGCATTCCTCGAGAGAAGCACCAACAAATATTCGAAACCTTTGAACAGGCCGAAGGTGCGACGGATCGCTTGCACGGTGGAACCGGACTGGGCTTGGCGATCACCAAACAACTCGTCGAACTCCATGGAGGCACCATTTGGGTTGAGTCGGAAATCGGAAAAGGGTCCACGTTTTTTTTCACCCTGGTTTCCTCTTCCGAAGAGGGCGAGGAGATTACACCACCGGCGCACCGGCAACTGGATGTCTTCAATGAAGACGCCACCGAACCAGGCCCGGTGACCAGGAAATCGGGGGAATTTAAAATCCTCATCGTCGATGACGAACCGATCAACCTCCGTGTGCTAAAAAACCATCTTTCCAATCAGCCATATTCTCTCGTGGAAGCGACCAATGGACCGGAAGCCCTGAAGCTTCTCGACCAGCAGAGTGACATCGACCTCGTTCTCTTGGACATCATGATGCCGCGCATGTCGGGCTACGAGGTGTGTCAAGAGATCAGGAAGACCAAAGCATCCCATCAACTGCCCGTCATTTACCTTTCCGCGAAAAACCAGACCGGAGACCTGGCTCAGGGATTCGAATCCGGAGCCAACGACTACCTCATCAAACCCATATCCCGTGTCGAGCTTCTGGCTCGGGTTCAAAATCACCTCCAACTCTTCGACGCCAATCGGAACCTGGAACAGAAAATCAGGGAACGCACCCGCGAAATCGAGCTTCTCGCCAATATCGGTAGAGAAATCACCGCCAACCTCGATTTTGGGCGAATCGTGGACCTCCTCTACGCCAGATTGACACCGATGATGGATACCCACGAGTTCGGTGTGGGCCTGTACAACCGAGCACAACGCCAGATCACGTTCATACACTATGTGTTCAACGGCCAAAAAATCCCGGACCACATCATTTCGACAACCAATCCCAATCGGCTGTCGGTTCAGTGTGTGCTCAACAACAAAGAAATCGTGCTTGGCGATATTGACCGGGAGTATTCCAAATACGTTTCCAAACTGGAGGGTTATCGGAAAGACGATCTCCTGAAATCCCTCCTTTGCTTTCCCCTGACGAGCCCCCAAAAAGGGGTCATCGGGTTGATCAGCGTCCAGAGCCACCACAAGCATGCCTACAAACACCGCCAGGTGGCCTTGCTTCGTTCCCTCGCGGCATCGACGGCCATCGCTCTGGAAAACACGATGGCATATGAAGCCATTCGCGAAAAGAAAGAGGAAATCCGCCGCGCCCAGACCCAACTGATTCAAGCCGAGAAGATGGCGGGACTGGGTTCCCTCGCGGCAGGCGTGGCTCATGAGATCAACAACCCCACCAATTTCGTGAACGCCGGAACCTACAACCTGCGCGAAACCTTGAAGCGATTCAAGGATTATCTCTTCGATCTCGTCGACGAAGAGGCCGGCGAGGAGTTGACCCAGGCCTTTGGTGCCAAATTCGTCGAAATGTTCGAACAACTGGAAACCATCCATAACGGTGCCCAACGCATTCACAGCATCGTCAAAGACTTGCGAACCTTTTCGCGATTGGACGAGGCCGAAATGAAAACGGTGAACCTCCACGAAGGCATCCGTTCGACTCTGAATCTGGTCAAAACTCAATTTGGGGACAAGATCGAATTCGTGACCCACATGGAAGGGGAATTGATGATGGAGTGTTGGGCGGCGGAGCTCAACCAGGTGTTCATGAATATGCTGATCAACGGGTGCCAGGCGATATTGTCGAAAACCTATGCCGACCATGACCAGGGACGTATGGTGGTCGAAACACGGATCTTGGGCGAACGAGCACGGGTTGTCTTCCGCGACAACGGCTGCGGCATGACACCAGAAATTCAGGCACGGGCATTCGAGCCCTTCTACACCACAAAGACCCTCAACGAGGGCACGGGCCTGGGCCTCTCCATTTCCTACGGCATCATCAAGAAACATCACGGCACCATCGAAATGTCCTCCCGAACCGGAGAAGGTACGGAGTTCGTGATCGAGCTTCCGCTTCATCCCGACGATGTCGGGGACGAGTCCCGTGAAGAAGAAGGGTCCCAACACCGAATGGAAACTCCTTTATTGAACAGTTGAGTCATAGGGTGGAACGAGGAGTGAAGGAATGGCGTTATTCAACAAAAAGAAGCTGGCCGGGGCAAGCGATGCGCAATATCCCAAACCGACGATCATGCTGGTCGATGACGAAGTGGACAACATTAATGTATTGAAGGGTTTGCTTCAAAAAAAATACAGCATTCTCAGCTACCTGGACGGTCAGGAGGCCCTGGAGGCCATCGAGTCCATGAAGCGACCGGAAGAGATTCGGGTCATTATCAGTGACCAGCGCATGCCGCGACTGTCGGGAACCGAGTTTTTCGCCCGTATCATCGAAAGAATCCCGGATACGGTGCGCATCATCCTCACGGGCTACGCGGATTTGGAAGCGATCATGAGCGCCATCAACCAGGCCAACATTTATAAGTTCATCATGAAGCCGTACGATCCCCCGGAACTTCTGATCACCCTGGTTCGGGCCATCGAACACGCCGACATGAAGAAAAAGGTTCGTGACTATACGTTGAACCTCGAATCAATGGTGAAAAAGCGCACCCGCCAACTTCAACAAAAAAACGAGGAGCTGGAGAGAAAAAAAGATCAGTTGGTGATGCAGGAGAAAATGGCGTCATTGGGGACCTTGACCGCGGGAATCGCGCACGAGTTCAAGAATCCACTCAATTTCATCAACAACTTTTCCCAAGTGTCGATCGAACTGATCCACGAGTTCGAAGAGCAATTGAACCTGGCGCGCGGCCAGGTGATCAATCAAACCCTGGTCGAGGAATTCGATGGCATCCTCGACGACATCAAAACGAACGCCAACATCGTATGCGAACACGGCAAACGGGCCAATCACATCGTCGATGCCATGTTGGAAATGGTGCGAGACACCGGAAGAAAAAAGCACGAGATCGATTTCAATCGGTTCGTCGAAGAATACGCCAACATTGCGTTCCACAGTAAGTTCGTCCACGACGAAACCATGGAGATCACCCTTTCCTTCGATCTGGATCCAAACATTGGAAGAGTCGAAGTGAGTCCTCAAAACATGGGCCGCACCATCCTCAACCTCGTGAACAATGCATTGGAGGCGGTTTGCGAAGCACCCGGGCAGGCACACCCCTCGGTGGGAATCAAAACCGTCAGAGAAGCGGATGGATGCGTCCTTCTCATCGAGGACAACGGCATCGGAATCCCCGAACCCAATCTCGCCAGGCTGTTCACTCCCTTTTTCACGACGAAGGCGACGGGGTCAGGCCACATCGGGCTCGGTCTTTCGGTCTGCTACGACGTCGTGGTCCAAGAACACGGCGGACAGATCAAGGTCGACAGCGTGGATGGTCAACAAACCACGGTGCGGGTCACCTTGCCGGATTCCCTGCTAACCCACTCGAGCCAGGTCGAATTGCTCGCCGAAAAAACATACCAGTAAAAGGTCAAGTTTCGATCCCAGTCCCGGCGGGCCCGCGGGTACAAAGGTCACCAATCCGAAACCAGCCCCAACCATCCAAGCCATTCCCCTCGTCTTCTCCTGGCGTGCATGGTGCGCCATTGCCTCTGGCTGTGATCGATCAGGGCCAGAAGCTCCCCGAAGGAAGACCCACGGTACGAGAAAGCGAGTGCACCAAACCGATACCTTACCCAAGGCGTCGGCCGAATCCGATCGATCGCGCCAGGGCGCACGATCCCGCCCCGGCGCAGTGCGAAACATCCCAAACCGGGCTCAGCTCTTGCCTTGCAGCGCCGCCGTGTTGTCGTTGAACCAGTCGTCGCTGGCGAGGCTGGTGAACGTGATGCCGCTGCCCGGGCTGAAGTCGAGTTCCTTCAGCTCGATGGCCCGGATGTTCTGGTTCTGGGCCGTGGCGTAGTAGAACACCACGTTCGTGTGGTCCCGGACCGTCTTCCACAAGGTGTAGTCGTAGGAGTTCCGCGGGACCTCCGGCTTGCCGTCGCTACCGTACAACAGCAACACCTCGTCCTGGCACACACTCACCCGGTTGACCACCTGCAGCGCGTACTGCACCCCGGCCCGCTGGTCGTATTGGCTGGGAATGCAGCGCCGCAACTTGGCCGCGCGCGCGAAACGCGACGGCGACGAGCTGTCTCCCGGCATGCCCAACATGCCGCCCGCCAACACCTCGCTCTGGTAGCCGTTGCCTTCCGTGACCCGGTACCGACCGTTCTCGCCCTTCTTCATCTGGACGTACTTGTCCTGTGCGTTGTCCTTGTTCGTCAGTGCGTTGAAGAAATAGTTGAGCCGAATGACGTGCCAGTCGAAGGTCGGTCCGTTGGTCAGCACACCGACGGAGTTGTCGTAAAAGACCTTTTCGCCGTTCAGGAACTCGACCACCAAGCTCTTGCCGCTGGGATCGTGAACCGACAGGTGCATCGGCTCGATCGTCTGCCACGCCTCGGGGAACCACACGATCACGTCGTGCAACTTGCGCTGGATGTCATCCACCGTCGCGCAGGTCCCCAACAGGTAACTCACCAACTGGTTGACGTCCAGGCACCGGCTGTCCTCGCTCGGCGAGCTGACCGGCTCGTACTCGGTGTAGCTGAGCCACAAGGCCGCCACCGACAACCCTTTCTCGTTGAGTCCCTCCAAAAAGGCCTCCATGGTGGCGTCCTCACCCTTGACCGGCCCCTCGCTGCTGAAATGCATCGAGATACCCACGAAACCGTAGTCACTGGTCCACGCGTAACCCGGCTTCTTGTCGGGTGCGAACGCTTTGAAATGGGTGCCCGCCGGCACCTTGTACAGGGGGTAGCTCACGTCGGGTGAGGGCGAAAAATCACAGGTCCGGCCGGAAATGATGGTGGGGTTCGACCCCTCGAAGGGCAAGATGAAATCGGTGCACATGACGCTCTCCTCTCGATGTCTGTGGTCGTTTGCGCGCGTTGGTTCAGGTGCCGTCGGGACGGTCGCGCATGGGCGCCTTCTCGGCCTGCAGCATGTCTTGCAACGTCTCGGCGTAAATCACCACGTTCAGCTTCAACTGCGCGATGGAAAACTGCTCGTTCTTCTGGTGGAACCGCAGCAGGGTGGGATCGAAGGTCGTCGTCCCCGGGGGAAAGAAATCGACGGGGCCGAACGACACGTGGTTCTTGACCAGCATCATGTAATTGGCCCCGGCACCCACCGTCAACACGGGATCGTGGCCATTGACCCCCTTGTAGGCGCCCTTCACGAGGTTCAACAGAGCGTCGTCGCCAGGAATGTAGTAGGAGGTGTACACGGCCCCCTCGCCGGGCGGTGGCACGGTCCCGCCGAACTCGGCCACGGATTTGGTGGCGGCCTCGATGACTTCCTGGTCGCTATTGCCCAAACCGATCCGGAAATTGACCGCCAATTTCAGCAGCCCCTTGCCGTCGTCCCCGATCACCCCGGGATTGGCCGAACTCCCCACGTAGATCTGCGCCGACACCCCTGGCGGGATGAGCACGTCCGACGGCGCGTTCAGCGGCACACCCAAGCCGCTGGCGTCCGTGCTCAGGCCGATCTTGGTGGCCATGAACCCGAACACGCGGCGGTACACGTCGTCCGGCAGGTCACTCATCTGGGAACCCACCAGGGCCACCTCGACGATCGCGTTCTTGCCCTCTTCGGGCGTACTGCCGTGGGCCGCCACTCCCTTGGCGTACAGGACCAAATCGCCCTCGGGCACGTTCTCGATCCGGTACTCCTTGGCGAAGTCCGCGAAATCGGCCACGCCCAGGTTGGCCTCGTAGGGTGCCGTCACCCCGTAAAACCGATCGGACTTACCGGACTTCAACTCGGCCGTCACTTCTTCGACCAGGGAAGTCAACTGTTTGCGGGTCTTGGCCACGTTGCGGCTCTTGATGACCGCGAACGAGAAATCGGGCACGGTATTGATCACGGTGCCGCCCTGCCAGTGAATCACGCGATGGGGCGCCTTGTCCGCATCGGCCGGTGTCGGCGTATTGAAGTGGAAGTGAAGATCGGCGATGCCCTTCTGGCCCTGAACGATGTAGACCCCGTCCGGCACGATCCCGAAATCGGGCTGCTTCTCTTCCTGAAAGTAGCGCGTCATCGACTCGAAATTCTTTTCCTCTTTGGTGCCGAGCACGATCCGCAACTTGCGCTTGAACGCCAGACCGTTGTCGATCAGGGTCTTGGCGCCGAACAACACACCGGCCAAGGCGCCCTTGTCGTCTTGCGAACCCCGGCCCCAGACCACGCCGTCGACGATCTTGCCGCTGAAGGGCGGTTGCTCCCATTGGGGCAGCTCCTCCGCCGAGATCGGTACCACGTCCAGGTGGATCAGGGCCCCGACGACTTCTTCGCCCTGGCCGTATTCCAACACGCCCACCAGGCCGCCGGCCGCCTTGCGCGCCGTGAATCCCATGGTCTTGCCGGTCTCGAGCACGTAGTCCATCAACGCCACGGTTTCCGGTTTCAGCTCGTAGCCGTAGTCTTCCACCGACTCGAATTGAACGGTTTTGACCAGAAAGGCCAACATCTGTTCGGTGTCGGCCTCGGCCGCGGCGCGAATCGCCTCGCTGCTCACCTCGGGCAAGGTGCCCGCCGGCGGCTTGGCATCGCCACCCCCTTCGGGATGCGACGACTGGGTACAGGCCGGTACCAGCAGGCACAGCCACAAAAGGGTCATCATCGTTTTTCGCAACATCACACTCATTCCTTCACATCGGATTCCATTTGGGAGAGGCGCTCGCGCAGCAGTTCCGCCAAGCCCGCCACGTGGGGCTCGGCCATCAGGCCGTGGTGATCCGCCGCGATCTTGTGGATCAGCAAGCTGCCACCGGCCAGGCGGCTCCAGCCGCCCGTGGGTTCATTGGCGACGGCAGGCACTTCGTCCGCACCGCCCATGAACGGCTCGCGAGCGAGAAACAACAGCATCGGCTCTCCGCGGTTCGGTTGAGGTCGGTATTCGTTCATGGCGGCCACATGGGTCCGATAGACGCCAAACCATCTTCGGAGCTGGGCCGCCGCATCCTCCACGGCGATCATCCCCAGATCCACGGCCCGCGCGAGCCAGTGGTCGAACAACCGATCGGCGTCGGCCTCCACCACCAAGGCACGGGTTTCCTCCGTCACGGCGTCCGACCCCAGCAGCTCGCTTCCGAAATCGATCAATTCGAGGATGTCGGGGTCGATCCCCTCGCCGTCAAACCGTTGACGCCGTTGGCCTGCCACCCGGGCCGCCATTTCGGGGGTGTAGCTGTCGATCAACACGAGAAGCGCCGCCTCCTCGCCGGCTTCCGCCAATTGCCGCGCCATTTCATAGGCGATGACGCCACCCAGCGACCAGCCGCCCAGGTAGTAGGGCCCCTCGGGTTGGATGCTCCGCATGGCTTCGAGGTAGACCGCGGCCATGCCGGCCACGTCGGTCGGTTGATCGCCACCGACCAAACCGGGCGCCTGCAACCCGTAACAGGACCGCTCTCCACTCAAGTGCTGCGCCAACGCCATGTAACACAGTACGTTACCACCAACGGGGTGCACCAGAAACAGCGGAGGTGCCGTGCCGCCCTGCGCCAGCCGGACCAAGGGTCCCTCGGCCTCCTCGCCGACTCGCGAGCGAACCAGCGGCGCTTGGCGCGCGATCGTGGGCGCGCGAATCACGGATGCCAGCGGCAACGCCACGCCGAATGCGTTCTGGATCGCCGCGACCAACCGCACCGCGAGCAGGCTGTGGCCGCCGATCTCGAAAAAGTTGTCGAACACCCCGATGCGCTCCGTGCTCAGGACCTCGCGCCACAGGTCCGCCAAGCGCGCTTCGACCGTGTTTCGCGGTGTCGCGGTCGGCTCGTGCACCGCGTCGGGAATGGGTAAGGCGCCGCGATCGACCTTACCGGCCGCGTTCAGCGGGAACCGATCCAGGGTCACGAACGCCGAGGGCGCCATCACCGACGGCAGTCTTGCCTCGAGATAGGCCCGCAGGTCCGCCTCGGAGGGTCCCTCGCCAGTCACGATCAGGTAGGCCGTCAACAACGGTTCCCCGCCCTGCTCGCGCAGCGTCACCACTGCATCGTCGACCGCCGGATGATCGCACAACCGGGCCTCGATCTCGCCCAATTCCAAGCGGAACCCGCGAATCTTGACCTGGAAATCACGGCGACCGAGAAAGTCCACCAACCCGTCCGTACCGGGAAGGCGCCGCACCATGTCACCGGTGCGGTACAACCGCTGGCCGCCCGCCTCGCCTTCGCGCACGAAGGTGTTGGGAACGAAGCGCTCGGCGGTCAGGCCCGGCCGGTCGAGATACCCCTCGGCCACGCCGGACCCGCCGATGTAGAGCTCACCGACGACACCTTCGGGGACCGGTGCCCCGTGGTCGTCCAGAACGAAGGCCGTCTCGCAGGGCAAGGGCCGCCCGATGGGAACGCCACCCAGCGACGTATCCGGCAAGGTGTCGGGCGTGATGCGGTGGACCAGCGAGGTGATGGTCGTTTCGGTGGGGCCGTAGGCGTTGAGTAGCACACGCGAGGCCAGCGGGCTCGCCAACCAGAGCTGAACCGTTTCGGCCGGAAGCGCCTCGCCGCCCACGATCACCAGACGTGGCAGCGCGACGGTCTCCAACTCGGGCAGTCGCCGCCATTGGAGCAACAGTTCGTGCAGGTACCGCGGAGGAAGGTCCACCACCGTGATCCGATGGGCGCGAACCTGCTGCAGAAAGCCCGACGGGGACCACAACGCGTTGTCGCGCACGACGATCGTCGCACCGCTCATCAATCCCGGCAGGATTTGTTCGAGGGCGATGTCCACATGCAGCGCCCCGAACTGGAGCACGCGATCTTCGACGCCCAGCCCGTAATCACTGGCGATCACTTGGCAATGTCGAGCAAGGGCGCCGTGGCTGACCACCACGCCCTTGGGTCGCCCGGTGGATCCGGATGTGTAGATGATGTAGGCCGGCGCCTGCAAGTCCACCGCGCGGCGCCCCGCGACCTCCGTCCCCTCGGGATCGCGATCCCAGGCATCGCGATCCAAATCGACGAGACCGCACGGAGCGATCGCTCCCACAACGGTTTCAAGCTTGGCACGGGTGGCGCCGTGAACCAGCACCAGGCCGGGCTGGGCGTCCTCGCAAACCTGGCCCAGATGGGCCGCGGGCGCCTGCGGGTCCAGCGGCACGAACACGCAGCCGGCTTCGAACACCGCGAGCAACGCCACCACCATTTCCGGCGAGCGTTCCAAACAAACCCCAACGCGGGTTCCCCGCGCGGCGCCCGACCGAACCAGGTGCGCGGCCAATCGACCCACCCGGCGGTGCAGTTCGGCGTAACTCCAGGTCATCGCGTCGGCTCCGGTGAAGATCAACGCCTCCCGATCGGCCTGCGCCACGGCGCGTTCGGCGAACAGCTCGAAGCAACTCCGTTCCCGAATCGCCGGATCGCGGGGTGGGTTCCAGGCATGAAGCAACCGTTCGCGTTCCTCGGGGGCCAGCATCGCCACCCGGGAAATCGGGCGATCCGGATCGTCCAGCAAGGCGACGATCAGGCGAAGGTAATGGGCCATCACCCGTTCGATGGTTTCGGGCCGATACAGGGCCTCGTCGTATTGGGCGTGCAGGGTCACCTCGTCGCCGAGGTCGATCACCTCGAGCCCGAAGTCGTGGTCGCCTTCCTGGTAGAGACCGTCCACCATCTCCATATCCAGTCCCCGCGAGGAGAAAGATCCGCTGGAAACCGAATCGGGAATGAAGTTCTGGAACGTGTAGGTCACCTGAAACAGCGGCGCCACCGCGCGCTCCCCGCCCAGCCCCAGTTCCCGAACCAAGGCCGGGAAGGGGTAGGCCGCGTGGTCCATGCCCTCGACGACGGCCAGGCGCAGTTCGGTCAGAAAGTCCCGGAACGAGGTCTCGCCGTGTAGCCGGCCTCGCACGACGATCATGTTGATGAAGTAGCCCACCACTTCGGCGAAGCGCTCGCCGGGCCGACCCGAGGTGGGCATGCCCACCAGCAGGTCCCGCTCACCCGTGTAGCGATGCAGCAACACCTGAAACACGCCCAGGAAGAAGACCGAGCGCTGGATGCGGTGTTCCTTGGCCCAGGCGCGCACGCGCCGGGTCAAGGCCGCATCCAACCGAGCCACATGGGTGCGACCGCGAAAACTCGGCCGCGCGGGTCGCGGCCGGTCGGGCGGCAGCGTCACCACCGGCGGATCATCGGCCAGGCGATCCTTCCAGTAATCCAACAACAAGCGCCCCTCTTCCCCGTCGAGCAACGCCCGTTCCCAGGCGACGAACGCGTCGTAATCGACGACCACCCCGGCGGCATCGGGCGCACCGCCCTCGATCAAACAACCGTAAGCTTCCCAAAGGTTTTGGAACAGCACCAACGACGAGGTGCCGTCGAACACCAGGTGGTGGACCACCATCAGGACGACCCACGCATCGTCGGCCTCCCGCGCCAGATGGAAACGGAGCAAGGGCCCGGCCGCCACATCGAAGGGTTCGCGCACCCACTGCTTCAAGCGCGTGAACAGGGCCGCCTCGTCGTGGTCGCGCAGGTCGACCTGGTCCCAGCCGAAGCGATTCGGCTCGAGCTGCACGCGGAACGGTTCGCCGTCCGCGTCCCCGAAGACCGAGGTCAGCAAGGGGAACCGCGCCACACTCGCCGCGCAGGCCTCGCGGAACTTGTCCACATCGAAGGCACCCGTGAGCCGAAAACAGAAGGGACAGTTGTAGGCGGTCATCTCTGGCGCCAGGCGCTGCAGGGCCCACAGGCCCATCTGCCCCTGCGAAAGAGGATGGCGCATCGGTGCCGCTCGCTCGCGCGTTGGCGAGCTCGTCGCGGGAAGGTTCGGCGACACGGCTGGATCTTCGGACGAGGCGGGAGCCGGCTCCCCATCGCCCGTCAGGGGCACCCGTCCTTTCCGCTCACCTTCGGCCCAGGCCGTCCACCTGGCCGCGTAGTGCTCGGCCAGGTAGGCGGCGAACTCGGCGATGTTGACGTAGTCGAACAGCAAACCGGGTGAAAGGCGCACACCCAGCGCCTCGCCCAGATCCTGAACCATGCGCACCAATTGAATCGATTGCAGGCCCATGTCGTGGAACCCGGTCGCGCGGGAAACCTCCGCGATCGGTACCCGGCTCTTGGCGGCGACCCAATGCCGCAGGAACGCCTCGGCAATGGCGACCGGTTCCCGTTCGGTCATCGAGGCGGCATCGACGGCGGTTCCCGATGGGGACGCCGCCACCGGCGGGCGTGGTGGCTTCTCGTCCGGAGTCGGAACCGACCCGCCCCGCCCACCGCGAGATCGCGGCTCCGGCGGTTCCGGAACCCAATAATGACCCGCATCGAACGGATAGGTGGGCAACGACATGCGCATGCAGCCGCGATCCGCGAGCATGGCCTCGAAATCGAAGAGATGCCCGACGACGAACAGCTCGGCCAGGGAGGACAGCATGCCGCGATAGTCCCGAGCGTCTTCGCCCGGTCGCCATTTACGAATGACGTCCACCAGGCGTGCACCGCGATCGGGATCGGCCTCACGCGTGCGCCGATCGACGACTTCGCCCACGAAGGCGTCGCCACCGTCCCCGTCCAGCCAGCGCTGCAGGCTGCAGGTCAGGGCGGCCCGGTCCGCCACCACGAAGGCGCAGCGGTAGCGCAGATGCCTGCGTCCCACCAACAGGGTGAAGGCGGCATCGCCGAGGTTCATGTGCGGGTGGGTCAGCACGTAGTCCAGCATGTGCTCCACCACCGCCCGCAACTGATCGCGGGTGCGGGCCGAGAGCACCACCAGGTGGGCCGGAAAATCCACCTGGCGGCGCACGGGTCGCGGGGCTTCTTCGAGTACCATGTGCGCGTTGGTCCCGCTGAAGCCGAACGCGCTGACTGTGGCTCGGCGCGGCGCCCCGGAAACCGGCGCATCCCAATCCTTCAACCGGGTGTTGACGAAAAAGGGGCTGCGGGCGAAGTCGATCAACCCGTTGCCGGACTCGAAGTGCAGCGACGGCGGGATCTGGCGATGCCGCAGCGAGAGCAGGACCTTGAGCACGCCGGCGACGCCGGCAGCGGTGGCGGTGTGCCCGATGTTGGTCTTGATCGAGCCGAGTGCCACGCGGCCCACCGCATCGCCATCGCGCCAAAACGCACGTGTCAGGGCGTCGACTTCGATGGCATCACCCAAGCGCGTGCCGGTCCCGTGCGCTTCGACCATCTGAATGCTGCCGGCGTCGATGCCGAATCGATCGTAGACCTGGCGCAGCAGCCGCTCCTGGGCGTTGGCACTGGGGGCCATGATCCCGTTGGTGGTGCCGTCCTGATTCAGTCCGCTGGCGCGAATCACGCCGTGGACCTGGTCGCCGTCGGCGAGGGCATCGCTCAGGCGCTTCAGCACCACCACACCCGCGCCCTCGCCGGGCACGAAGCCGTCGGCCCGGTCGTCGAAGGAGCGGCAGTGACCGTGGGGGCTGAGCATGCCGGCCTGACTGGTCGAGAGATGAAACCCCTCGGAGGCCTGAACGAACACACCGCCGGCCAGCGCCATGTCCGTCTCGCGGCACCACAGCCCCTGACAGGCCAGGTGGATTGCGGTCAGCGAGCTGGAACAGGCCGTGTCCACCGCCACCGCCGGCCCGTGCAGGTTCAGGTGGTAGGCCAGCCGCGCGGGCATGATCGAGCCGGCATTGCCCGGGAAGGCGGCCGGGTGGGGTTCCTCACGCAACAACGCGCCGTAGCCGCCCTGAGTGCACCCCACGTAAATACCGCAAGCGCAGCCGCTCACGCCATCGCCGGCGTAACCGGCATCTTCCAGTGCCTTCCAGGATTCCTCCAGGAACAGGCGCTGTTGCGGGTCCATGTAGGTGGCTTCGCCCTCGGAAATATTGAAAAAATGCGGATCGAAACGCCGGATGTCCTCCAGGTAGCTTCCGGTGCGACAGAAATCCGGTTCCGCGCCGGCCTCGCCGAAGTGCGCCGCCAGGTCCCATCGGCGCACCTGCTCCACCAGGTCGTCGCCCGCAGCCAAATGTGCCCAGAGTGCGTTCAGGTCGTCGGATTTGGCGAATCGGCCGCTCATGCCGATGACCGCGATCGCTTCGGTACCCACCGCGGGGCTTTCGCCGGTGGCCTCGATGCCGCTCGGCTCCGGGTGTACGACACGATCGTCGGAACGGCTTTCGGGCAGGGACGGCGCCTTGGGCATGGTTTGGGTCTGCACCGGAATACGAGTGGCCCGCATTCGAGTGGCCCGCATTCGGGTGGCCCGCATGCGGGTGGCCCGCTCACTCAGGGGCGATTCCGGTGCCAGGTCCTTTTTTGCGAGCGCACTCCGCACTCGATCGCCGAACGTGGTCAGGATGAAGTCCGTCAAGCGCTCGACCGTGCTGTGGTCGAACAGGCTGATCGTCTTCAGCTCGATCTCGAGCGCCGCGTTGATCTCGTCCACCAGATTCACCCCGGTGATCGAGTCCAAACCGTAGTCGGCGAAGGGCCCGGCAGGATCGATCTGGTCCAGGGGTACCTTGAGCGAAGTCGCCAGGTGATCGACGATCAGGGCCGCCACCTGGTGGCGGAGGGAGGGTGCCGCCTCATCCGGCACCGCCGGTGGCGGTGATGGCGGAACCTCCGGCGCTGCCGCTTCGTGTCGCGGCGGGGAGGTCGCGGGGCTTTCGACCGGAGCCCGCAACCGCGCCCCGAACTCGGACACGATGAACTCGGTCAGTTTGGCCACCGAGCTGTAATCGAACAGGCTGGTGGTCTTGAGTTCGATGCCCAGCTCATCGTTCACGGCATCGACCAGGTTGATGCCCGTAATCGAGTCCAGACCGAAGGAAGCGAAGGAGGCCTCGACGTCGATCTCGGTACGCGGCACCTTGAGCGAGGCCTCCATGTTGGCGACGATCACCTCGCGGACCCGCGCCTCCATGGCCGCGTCGGACACCGGGACGGCGACCGCGACCCCGGCTTCGCGCGACTGGCCCACCGCCGCGCCGGCCGTGGTCCGGGCATGCACAACCCGACCGGCGCCAGCAGTTGGCCTGGGCGAAGGAGGGGGTTGGCGCGGCGCCGCGGGCGGGGCCGTCTCGCTGCGATCCGTGCCGCCCAACTGGGCGGGATCCACCCGACCGTCGCTCGCGGCCACCACCACCTGCTGCCCCAGGCCGTGCGCCGCCTCGGCCGGGAACAGAATCGGCCCGTAGCCCTCTTCCTTCAGGACCTCGTCCCAGGAGTCGGGTGCCAAGACGGGACTGCCCGCAATGCGCAGCTCGGGGTCCTCGTGCATCCACCACCCCTGCAGCAGGCCCATCGTCAGGTGGGTGAACAGGAAGTTGTCGCTCAGTTCGTTCAGCAACAGCAACCCGTTTTGGCGCAGCACCGCCTTGCTGACCCGCAAGGTTTCGCGAATGTCCTTGGTGGCGTGCAACACGTTGGTGGCAATCGCCAGATCGTAGCGGTTCGGCTCGATCGCCTGAGCGGTCAGGCAGCGTCCCACGTCGAACATCTCGGTTTTCAGGAAATCGTATTTGGGCCGGTAGCGCTTCTCGGCGTAGAACAGGAACGCCTTGGAAATATCGGTGAAGCAGTACTCGGCGATGTGGGCGCCGAACGGTTCCAGGCGAGGCAGCAGGCCCTCGGTGGTGCCACCGCTGCCGGCGCCGATCTCGATCAGGCGAATGCGGGCGTCCGGCTCGACGGCCAGCCGCTCCTCGATGTAGGCCACTACCGAATCGACCAGCACCTCGTTGAACAGGTCCGCCACGAAGTTGTCGCGGTAGAGCGGCGCCACCAGGTCCATGGAACCGTTGGGGAACATGATGTCGGTCGACATCGTCTTGCCCGTGATCACCTCGGGCAGGGCGCGCACGGTGGCTTCCACCAGCGGCACGATGGTCCGCTTGTGCTTGCCGTTCAGCCACTCGTCGCGCTGGGCGTCCCATTCGCGCCAGCAGGTCTCCAGGTCGCAGCGTTCGGGATCCACCACCGCGTAGCCGCGCCCCTCGGGCCGCAGGTAGCCGGCCTTGACGAGATCGGCGAGGCTCTTGCGGATCCAGCGTTCGTAGAAGAAACTCTCCCCGATTCGGCGCTTCAGGGCCGCGATGCGTGCCTCGGGATCCGGCAGCAGGTCCATTTTGCGCAGGTTGCCGCACAGAAGGCGGAACAGCAGCTCTTCCATGTCGTAGCTGTAGAGCCCCTCCGCCCGCTTCAGGGTGGCCTGGACCTTTCCATCGATGGCGGGGAAATGACCGCGCATCGCATGGGTCAACGACGGCAACGCCCGACCGACGTCGACGGCACTCATGACGTCGGATGGAGCGGCGACAGCCCGATCCGGTCGGCCCGGTTCGATCGGCCCAAGGGCGAAACCCTCCAGACGCACGCGAACCTTGCCGTGACCGTCGCACAGGCTGATATGGAACCGCCTACGCCCATCGCCCCTGGACGACCGGTTTTCCGCCGGCCGCACCCAGGCCCACATTTCGGGAGTGCAGGCATCCGCCATCTCGACGGACTCGAAGCCCAGGGCGCGGAACCCGGCCGAGGTCGATACCGCGCTGGAACCCGTTTGGTCCGACTCCGGCAACAGGATCCGGGGGTCGAGGGCGAACACCGCCTGAAGTGCGGCATCCAGCAGGCAGGGATGCAACGGGAAGGTCTCCAGCCGATCGGCAGAACCCACGGGCAGAACCAGCCGCGCCAAAACCTGACCGTTCCCGCTCTGGAGTTCCTCGATGCAGCGGAAGGAAGGCCCGTAGGCGATGCCCAGCCGCGCGAATTCGCGGTAACAGCGCTCGGGATCGATTCGGTGAAGCGCCGTGCGCCGTTGTAGCGCCGCCAAATCCATGACGCCCGGTTCGGGTACGGAACCCAAATCGACAAGGCCGCTGGCGTGCAGCGCCCGATCTTCGCCCAGCATCTCGTAGCGCACGTGATCCGGACCGGCATGGGGCTCGGCGCGCAGGATCAGATGCACCGTCACCGGGGCACCGGCCACCGTGATCGGCGCCGCCCACGCGTGGTCGCGGATATGGATGGGCCGCGGAACGGCATCGGAGTCGGCCGCGGCGTTGGCTTTCGCCTGTTCGACCGCGGCCCGAACCATCTCCAGGTAGGCCACGCCGGGAAGGTAGGCCCGGTCGCCGACCCGGTGCTCGGCCAGGAAAAATTCCTCGCCGGTGAAGGTGGAACTGAAGCGCAGGGTCGAGAAATCGGAAGTGTTGCGCTGCACCAGCGGGTGCAGCTCGACCGGCACCGGTCCTGCCGAAGAAGACGCGGCGGCGATTTCGTCCGCGGTGGCCACTGCCCAGTAGCGCTGGCGTGCGAAGGGATAGGTGGGCAGATGCAGCCGGCGCGGCCGCACCGTTTCGCGATCGTACAGCCAAGCCCAAGTTACCGAGAAACCGCGTACCCAAAGGCCGCCCACTTTGTCCAACTTACCTTTTTTCACCCACTTGGCGATCATCTCACCCAGTTCTTCGTCTTCGTCCAGGAAATCGAGTGCCGCGTGGTCGCGCGTACCGTCACCGCGCAGGAACTCGGCCGCCTCCGGTGCGGTCTCGAACCGGCGCAGTCTCTCCAGCAGGTCGTCGCGGTCCCTCGCCGTGAACGTCAGGCGCCAGGCCATCTCTTGGCGCCCCACCTGAAGGGTGTAAGCCACATCGCGCAGCGCCGCGGTCCGGCCCGCTTCGGTTTCCGTCAGCCAGTGCAACAGCCTGGCCGGCATTTCCCGAAGATTGGCCTCGGTTCTGGCCGAGAACACCAGCAGGAAAGGGCCCGCTGCCGCCGTGGCGGAAGTGGGTGATTTTTCTTCGCCGTATTCCTCGAGAACCACGTGGGCGTTGACCCCCCCGAACCCGTAGCTGTTGATCGCGGCCCGGCGCGGGACGATCCGTCCCTCGTCGTCGGTATCGCGCGTCCACTCCCGGTTCTCGGCCGCGATGCGGAAGGGACTGCCGTCGAGCGAGCAGTTCTCGCCCAACTCGCCGAACTCCGGAATCCCCGGAATGCAGCGGTCGCGCAGGGCCGAGACGACCTTGATCAGCGCGGCAAGACCGGAAACCAGCTCGCCGTGCCCGATCGTCGGCTTGAGGCTGGAAAGGTAGATCGCCTGTTCCGGTTGGCTGGATGCCTCGGCGCCGTACCCGCCCTTCAGGGCCGCGATCTCGACGCCGTCGGCCAGTGGCGAAGCGATGCCGTGGGCCTCCACGTAGGCGATCGAGCGCGGATCGAGCCTCGCTCGGTCGAACGCCTGAGCCATGGCCCGCCTCATGCCCCTGGCGTTGGCCGCGGTCAGCGAGACGCCCTTGCCGCCGTGGGCCACGCCGGTGCCCTTGACCACCGCGTAGATCGGATCGCCGTCGGCCACGGCACGGTCCAGCGGTTTGATCACCAGGGCACCCACCCCTTCCGAGCGCACGAAGCCGTCGGCGCCGGCCTGGAACGATCGAGCCCGGCCCTCCGGACTGAGGTAGTTCATCGCCTCGAAGCCCATGAACCCGGCCGGTGAAAGCAGCAGGTTGACCGCCGCCACGATCGCCTGTTCGCATTCGCCGCGTTGCAGGGCCAACACGGCGCGGTGCAGCGCCACCAGCGAGGAGGAGCAGGCCGTGTCGCAGTACTCGCTGGGTCCGCTCAGGTCGAGCGCGAAGGAAATGCGGTTGGGAATCAGCGACGCCGCCACCGCCGACATCGTCATGGCGTTGTTGGGGTTCATCGCACCGAGACCGACGTACTCGCTGGTGCCCACCGTGGCGCAGAACACACCGGTCGGGCTGTCGGACAGGGAGGCCGGCGGGATGGCCGCGTCCTCGAGTGCCGACCACACGTGCGTCATCAACAGCCGTTGCTGCGGATCCATGATCTCGGCTTCCGCCGGCGAGATCTTGAAGAACAGCGGGTCGAACTCGTCGACACCGTCGATGAAGCCTCCCCACTTGATGCGGGTCTTACCCGGCTCCTTCTTGGGGTCGCCGAAGAAGGCCCGCCAGTCCCAGCGCTCGGCCGGGACCTGACCGATGCAGTTGCGGCCCGCTTTCACGTTCCGCCAGAAGGCGTGCACATCCTCGGCTTCGGGGAACTTCCCGCTCATGCCGACGATCGCCACGTCCTGACCGGGTTGGTGGCGTTCGGAGACCGCGGCTGGGGTGATCGAGCGCGAGGTGCTCACAGGTCGCCGGATTCGCTTCCACGCAGGCGCCGCTTCCGATGTGGATGGGGTTGCCTGCGAGGCGGCTGCCAAGGGCGGGTCGGTTGCGGCCGGGGCGATCGATGGCGCAGCCGAGCCGGAACCGAACCGGGCCGGGAAACGCCGCGCCAGAAAGGCCGCCATGCGGCCCAGCGTGGTGTGTTCGAACAGATCGCCGGGCGACAGATCCAGGTCGTAGTCGCGGTTCAGTTTCTGGGCGAAGTCGGTCATGCCGATCGAATCCATGCCGTAGTCCACCAAGTCGGCGTCTTGCTGGATACGCTGCACCGGCACCTTGAGAACGGCAGCGATCGCGGTCTTCAGTTCCGCCTTGACGCGGTCGAGGCGGTCGCGATCGTCTCTCCCCCCTTGCGGTGGCCGTGCTTCCGCCACGACCTCGGCCGTTTCGAGCATTTTGGTTTTGGGCGCAGCCGGCTCCAGGTAGGTCCGGCGAATCTTCTCGCGCTCTCCCTCCATGACGATCAGTTGGGGCACGTCGCGCGCCAGGCCGCCGAACAGGGCGCGCATGCCGCTCACCATGGAAAGTGGTCGAATGCCGGTGCTCCGTGACATGGCCCGCTCGGCCGACGCGCTCATGCGCATGCCGCCGCCCTGCCACAGCGACCAGTTGAAGGACGCCGTATGGCCCGATCGCCGGCCGGCACGAACCAGCTCGTTGCGGTGGGCCGCGAAGGCGTCGAGGAAGGCGTTGGCCGCCGCGTAGTCGGTCTGGCCGGCATTTCCGAAGACGGCCGCCAGCGAAGAATAGAGCGCCAGGAACGAAAGAGGCTCGTCGCGGGTGGCTTCGTCCAGGTTCAGCACGGCATCGACCTTGGCGGCAAAGACCCCGTCGATCTCCGCCCGGGTCTTGTTGGCGATCAGTGCATCGCGAATCAGGCCCGCACAGTGGAACACCCCGGTCAGGCGACCCTGTTCGCGACGGATCCGGGCCACCGCCTGCAACACCTCGTCCGGCTGCGACACATCCACCTGGACGTAACTGACCGAGGAGCCGCGCGCCGACAGCCGCACCAGTTCGGCGGTCTTGCGATCGTCCAGCGCCGTCCGGCCGCTGAGCACGATGGTGGACCGCGTGACCAAGGTCAGGTAGTCGGCCAGCATCAGGCCCAGCTTGCCGAAGCCGCCGGTGATCCAGTACACACCGCCTGGCTCGATGGTCAGGTTCAGTTCGGACTCGAATTTCAGCTCGGCCAATTGGCGGACCTCGCGGCTGCCGTCACGACGATAGCGCACCTCGACCGCGTCTTCGGCGTCGGCGCACTCCGCCGCCAACAGGGCCCGCACCCGCTCGGCCGCGATGCCGGCCAGATCTTCGATCGCGACGACCTTGCCGCGCAGCTTGCGGTACTCGTGACCGGCCGACTTCAACAGGCCCACGAGCGGCGCGAAAGCCAACGGATCCGACTCGGCCGCCGCCAGTACCAACACCCGTTGCGGCTCGTCGCCTTCGATCCGGAACCGCTCCCGGACCACGTCGAAGGCGGTGTCGAAGATCGCCCGAACGACGGCAGCCGTCGGCCGATCCGTCCTGGCGGGTAGCGACGCCACCCGGGCGAAACGCGTGTCGGCGGCCAGGGCGGCCACCAGCGAGCGCGGCGCGGCACCGTCCACCAACACCACGGTGGCGCCGCAATCCTCGGTCGGCACCAAATCGCGCGGGCGCCATTCGGGCACCATCGTCACCAAATTGGCCGAGGCCACATCGCGGCACAGGAAACCGCGAAACGCGACACAAACCTCGCCCCGCTCGTCCAGCAGGTCGATGTCGTAGCTGACGGTGCCGCTTCCCCCATCCGAACCGGGTGTGGGCCTGACATGGGCGAACCCGGCCAGCGGTGTGGGCGCCCAGGTCCGCACCTCCTTGACGCAAAACGGCAGGTGCATGCCGAAGGGATGGCGTTCCATGACCAGTCGGGTCGCGATTTGGAAGGCGGCATCCATGATGGTGGGATGCAGTGTGAACGCGTCGGCTTCGGCCCAGGCCGCGTCGGGCAATTGCAGCTCGGCCAACACCTCGCACTCGTCGCGATGCAGACCGGCAATGCCCTGGAAACTGTCGCCCAGGCGGGTTTCGCCTTCCAAATAGGCGTAGAACTCGGCTTTGCCGAAGGTCCGCGTCAGGCGCGGCCGAATCGAAGCCAGGTCGCGCCGCTCGGGACGCGGTTCGGCGGACGATCCGAGCACCAGCTCGCCCTCGCAATGAACCACGGAAGCATCGCCTGCGCTCGCTTCATCTCTCGAGGCCACCCCAAAATGCAGGCGGTCGCTCTCGGCGTAGAGGTCGATCACCACCGGTTTCTCGCCGTCTTCCACCACCAGCGGCCGCTTCCAGACCACGTTGCGCAGGGCGACCACGGACTCGTCGGTCGAATGGGCCGCGGCTGCGCGCGCCATCTCCAGATAGGCCACACCGGGCAGCATCTTGCGACCGCCCATGATGTGGTCGCGCAGGAAAAACTCCTCGCCGTCGAAGACGGAAAGGAACCGTTGCCCCGCCAAATCGGATACGTTGCGCTGGACCAGCGGATGCAGTGCGGCGGCGACCAAATCCGGCCCGGCACCCTCTTCGCCGGCGTCACCGGCCGAAAGCCAATAGCGCTCCTTGGCGAAGGGATAGGTGGGCAGGCTGAGCCGGCGCGGCGACCCCTCGGTATGGAGGCGCGCCCAGGGCACGTCGAGCCCCTGAACCCACAAGTCCAACAGCTTGCTGTACTTACCTTTCTGCATCCAGGTCTCGACGATGGTCGCCAAATCCTCGTCCGCGCTGAACCATCCCACCGATTGGCGATTCTTGCGCACTTGGCCCAGGAAAATCCCGGCGCCACGGATGCCTGGCCCGTCCGGCGCGCCCTCGGCCTCCACGTAGGTCTTCAGCTTCTCGCGCAGCTCGCCCGACGACGCGACGATGACGGCGAACCGCTCCTCCATCGCCTCGCGGCCGACCTGAAGGGTGTAGGCCAGCGAAGCCAGATCCACCGCCTCGGGTGGCTCAGCCGGTGGCGGCGCCACCCGACCCAGCTCGGACGCCAAGTGGGCGGCCATCGCGGCCACACTCCCAAACCGCATCAACTCGTGCGTATCCATTTGGTCTAAATAGGCTTGCTGCACTTTTTCGACAAATTGAACCTGCTTCAGGTGATCGACGCCGTAGCCTTCCAACGGCTGGTCCGGATCGATGTCGCTCGGGTCCACCGCCAGCACCTCGGCGAGCAGCTCGGTGAGTCGCGCCACCGGCGGAGTCACCGGGCCGGTCGCATCCAGATCGCCGGCACCGTCGGTGTCGCGGTCCTCCAGGTATCGCAGCAGCTTGGCGGCCGCGGCCACGAGGCGATCGCGGGTCTTGGCCGAGAGCACCACCATTTGCGGGCGATCGCCGCCGACCGGGGTCGCCGCGGCCGGACGCGGCTGGGCGTATTCTTCCAGGATGACGTGCGCGTTGGCGCCGCCGATCCCGAAGGAACTGACCCCGGCGCGCCGCGGCAGGGCCTTGCCGTTCTCGTCCTCGATGACCGCCCAGGCCTGGCGCTCGCGCACGATGTAGAAGGGGGTCCCCTTCAGGTCGATGTAGGGGTTGACCTCGCGACAGTGCAGGCTCTCCACCAGGGTCCGGTGCTTCATCTGCAGCAGCACCTTGATGATGCCCGCGATGCCCGCCGCCAGCTCAAGGTGGCCGATGTTGGTCTTGACCGAGCCGAGCCCGCAGTGGGTCTTCTCGGCGACCTCCGCGCCGGCCTCGCGGTACAGGTCGCGGAAGGCGGACTTCAGGCCGTTGATTTCGATCGGGTCGCCCAGCTCGGTGCCGGTCCCATGCGCCTCGATGTACCCGACCGTGCGCGGATCGATGCCGGCCTGGCTGTAGGCCGTTTTCAGCAGTTCGGCCTGGGCGGTGGGGTTGGGTGCGGTCAGCGAGTTGGCCCGCCCGCCGTGGTTGACCGCCGTGCCGCGCACGACCGCGTAGATGTGGTCGCCGTCGGCTTCGGCCGCGCTCAGCTTCTTCAGGAAGATCATGCCCACGCCTTCGCCGCGCACGTAGCCGTCGGCCTGGGCCGAAAACGTCTTGCAACGGCCGTCGAAAGCCAGCATGCCGGCCTTGTTGAAGCCGATGTGGGCCACCGGCGTGATCAGGGTGTTGACCCCGCCCGCGATGGCCGCGTCGCAATCGCCGTTGCGGATCGCCTGGACGGCGCGGTGGATCGCCACCAACGAAGAGGAACAGGCGGTTTCGATCGGCTCGCTGGGCCCGTGCACGTTGAGAAAGAAGCTCATGCGGTTGGGGCCCACCGAGGGCACCATGCCGGTGGTGGTGTTGGTGTCCACCTCCAGCGCGTTGGGATCCAGCACACTGCCGTACCCGCTGGACGAGGTACCCACCAGGATGCCCAGCCGCGAGCCGGAGAGGCTGCGGGCCGAGTAACCGGCGTCCTCGATGGCGAGCCAGACGTAGCTCATCAACAGGCGCTGCTGCGGATCCATCCACTCGGCTTCCTTGGGGGAAATGCCGAAGAACAGCGGATCGAATTCGCCGACGCCGTCCATGAAGCCGCCCCACTTGATGTTGCATTTGTTGGGTTCCGTCGCGGGGTCGCCCCACAACGCCTTCCAGTCCCAGCGATCGGGCGGCACCTCGCTGATGCAGTGTTTGCCGCCGTGCAGGTTGCGCCAGAAGGTCGCCAGGTCCTCGGCCATCGGGAAGCGGCCACTGACGCCGACGATCGCGATCGGTTCGGCGAGGTCGACCGCGCCCGCCCGCGACGACGCATCGGCGGCTTGGCTCTGGGCCCTCACCGGACCGAAGCGCATGGTGCGATCGGGGAACAGGATCGCGGACGAGCCGCTGGTCGCGGCGGTCCGGCTCGGCGGCGTCTCGACGACTTTGGCCGCGCCACCGGCGGAAGGCCGCGCCACCGAGGTGCCCGCCTGCGTGAAGGCCGCACGGTACTCGGTCATCAGGTAGCGGGCCAGTCGGTTGACCGTGGTGTGCTCGAAAAACACGGTCGGCATGATGTCGAGCTGGTAACTCTTGGCCAGCTTGTTGGAAAAGTCGGTCAGCATGAGCGAGTCGAACCCGAAATTGGGGAACTCCGTATCGCCGTCGATCTCACCGGCGGGCATGCCCACCAGCTCGGAAACCACGCCGACCACGATGTCGCGCACGGTCTCCAGCAGGTCGTGGTCGCCCTCGCCGACGGGTTCGGGCACGGCGGATTCGGCCGGTTCGGACGGCGCCGGCGCCTGCTGCAGGAAGACCCGGCGCATGACCGCCATGTCCCCTTCCAACACCATCAAGTTGTCCCGCTCGCCCGCCAGCATTTGGTTGAAGGCCTTCAACCCGTTGGCGGTGCGCATGCCCACCATGCCGATGGTGCGCTTCATGACCTCTTCGGTCGCGGGGTCCAGGGTCATGCCGCCGTCGGCCCAGAGCGGCCAGTTGATGGAGAAGGTGCGGCCGAAGCGCAGCCCGGCGGCGACCTGGCGGTTGCGGTAGGGCGCGAACAGGTCCATGAAGGCGTTGGCGGTGCCGTAATCGGTCTGGCCGGGGTTGCCCATGGGCGCCGCCATCGAAGAGAAGGTCACGAAGAAATCGAGTTCAAGATCGCGACAGGCGTGGTCCAGGTTGACCGTGCCGGTGATCTTCGGCGCCATGACGTCGCGGAACTGGCCTTCCTGTTTTTGGGCCAGGTAGCAGTCGCCCAGGATGCCGGCACTGTGCAGCACGCCGTTCAAGCCGCCGAACCGTTCGCGGGCCTCCTCGACGAGCCGGTCCACATCGGCCTTGCGGGTGACATCCACCTGGAGATACACGACCTCCGCACCCTGGCGCTGCCAGTTTTCGAGGAGGGTGCGGCGCCCGTCATCGAGGGCCGAGCGGCCGGTCAAGATCAACTTCGGCGCCTCGCAGCGAGCTACGATCTCGTCGGTGAACAACACGCCGAGACCGCCGAGGCCGCCGGTGATGAGGTAGGCACCGCCATCTCGCCACGGCAGGGGCACCTCGCGGGGCGGCTCGATTTCGCGCCACGCCTGAACCTGACGCCGGTCGTCGCGGTAGCGCACCAGGACGTCGACGCCGTGGGCGCGGTTTTCGTCGAGGCGGTCGAGCAGGGCTTCGGCATCGGCGGCCGCGTCCACCAGGACCACCTGGGCGACCAGTTTCCCGTGTTCCAGCCGCGCGGTGCGCAGCATGCCGACGAGGCCGGCCCACAGGTGGCGCGGGTCCAGGGAGTCGTCGCGCGATTCGGGGACCAGGATTTGAACCAGGGTCGGGCCCTCGGTGGGTTGCTTCAGGGCATCCTGGAGGCAGCGCATGACCTTGACGGCGTCGTCGGTGAAGTGATCGGCGATGCCTGGATCGCCTTCTACGAGGTTCGAGCGTTTCTCGGGCGACTGCTTCGGCGGGTCGGTCGGGCGGCTGCCGAGTTGGTTGTCTTTGGTGATAGGCACTTCGGATAGGCGCGCTTCGGTTTGGGAGCTAGGGGGAATGGACCCTCCTCTCGAATTGTCGCTTTCTTCGATACCCAACGACTTCGAATTGTCGGCCCGGCGGGCCAACCTACTGCCTGCCGCTCCCTTGTCGGCTGACGGGAACTCTCTGCTCGACGGCTTCGCGGTATGGGCGCAGCCGGGTAGTACCACCACTTCCAGGTCGTGATCGCCTCGGCGCGCGGCTTCGCGGCGTAGGGACTCGACACGCTCGTCCAAGCCGGCGACCAGCGCGATGCGGCGGCCGTATTCGGGCCCCTCCGCTCCGGATGCGGGCGCGTCCTGCCACGCCAGATCCAGCAGGATGGTGCTCGTCTCGGAGGTGCCGGCGTCGCCGCCTTCGGCATCGAACACACGCGGTGTGAAGCCGCGCATCTGCACGCAGACCCGTCCCTCGGCGTCGCACAGGTCGATGTCGCGGCTGTCGCCGTCGCCGCTGTCTTCGGCGCAGGGCCGAACCCAGGCCCACATCTCGCGCGTGCACCCGGCCAACATGACCATGTCCTTCAAAGCGAAGGGGATCGACGGCTTCAGGTCGAGGTCTTCGGTGTCGGCCGCCTCGACCTTGCCCAGATCCACCGTGAGCCCCAGGATCGATTGCAGGGCCGAGTCCAATTGGCTGGGGTGGAGCGGGAGCTCGTCGATGGTCTCGTTCACGATCTCCGGCAGGGTCAATCGCGCCAACACCCGCCGCTCGCCCAGTCGCACCTCGCGAATACTTCTCAGCGATTCGCCGTGGGTGATGCCGATCTTGCGAAAGGCCTGGTAGAGCGGGCCGGCGTCCAGCTCGGCGCGATCGCACTGGCCCTGCAAGTCTCGAAGGTCCAATCGCTGCTCGTCGGCGTCGCGCGCTTCGATGACCACGACCCCTTGGCTGTGCACCACCGGTTCGACCTCGGCGGCTACCTCGTCCGCGCCCTCCGGCAGGGAGTAGATGCGATACCGAAGTCCGCCTTCATCGGGCTCCAGGCCCACGTGGTACACGCCGCTCAACCCCTCGCCCACCGCGACCGGTCGCAGCCACAGCACGTTGCGGAACCGAATGGCCAAGCCGCGTCCGGCTTCGCCGCCGGCCGGATCGGACCAACCCAACGCTCGCTGCACCGCGGCCCGCACCATCTCCAAATGGGCCACGCCCGGCAGGATCATGTAGCCCTGGATGAGGTGGTCGCGCAGGAAGAACTCGGAGCCGTCGAAGTGCGTCGTGAAGCGCTGCTCGCGCAGGGTCGAGGTGTTGGCGTGCAGCAGCGGATGCAGGCGCGGCTCTCGGCCAGGGCCTTCGGCAACCTCGACGCCCTTGGCGGGAACGTCGGTAGCGTCGACCCAGAAGCGCTGTCGTCCATAGGCATAGGTCGGCAGTGGCACCCGGCGGAAGCCACCTCCCTCGAACAACGCGGCAAACGACAGGCTGTAGCCCTGGCAGTACAGGTCCGCGACGGCACCCAGGTGTTCGCTGAACGCGGCCGGATCGGCCTCCTCGCGACATTGGCCGATGCAGTGGTTGCCGTACTGCTCGAATGCCTTCTGGCGACCCTGATCCTTGGCGGTGTTGCTGAACACCCGCGCGGAAGCCTTCTGCGCCAGCCAATCCTCCAGGTGACGCAGCAACTCCTCGCGGTCGCGGGCCAGGCAGGCCCAGCGATGCCCGAAATGCCGGCGGCCCAGCAGCAGGGTGAAACTCGTGTTGCCCAGGTCCAGGGCTTCGTCGGACGCGACGTGCGCCTTCAGGCGGGCGACCTGGTCGCGCAACTGGTCGGCGGTCCGCCCCGAGAGGACCACCAGGTATTCCGGCATGGCGCGGTGGACGCCCGTCCGTTCCGGCGCCTCCTCGAACACCATGTGGCAGTTGGTCCCGCTGAACCCGAACGAGCTGACCACCGCGCGACGCTTCGCCGGGGCACGCGCATCTTCGGGAACCTCCCAATCGCGCAGTTCGGTGTTGACGAAGAAGGGGCTGTCCTCGAACTGGATGTGGCGGTTGCCCGTCTCGTAGTTCAGCGAAGGCGGAATCTGGCGGTGTTGCAACGACAGCAGGATCTTGAGCGCACCGGCCACGCCCGCCGCACCGATGGTGTGCCCCAGGTTGCTCTTGATCGACCCGAGCGCACAGAAGTGACGCTTGTCCGTGCTCTTGCGGAAGGCACGAGTCAGGGCGCCATACTCGATCGGATCGCCGAGCTTGGTGCCCGTACCGTGGGCTTCCACCATCTGGATCTGTTCGGGATGGATGTCGAAGGTCTCGTAGACCTGGCGTTCGAGGGCGGCCTGGGATTTGGCGCTGGGCGCCGTGATGCCGTTGGTGAAGCCGTCCTGGTTCAAGCCGGAACCGCGAATGACGCCGATCAGGTGATCGCCGTCGCGCATCGCGTCCGAGAGCCGCTTGAGCACGACCACGCCCACGCCCTCGCCCGGCACGAATCCGTTGGCGCGGTCGTCGAAGGCGTAGCAGCGACCGTCGGCCGAAAGCATGCCGGCCGAGCCCGCGGTGCGGTAGAAGGCCGAGGTGGACTGGACGTTGACCCCGCCGGCCACGGCCATCTCGGTTTCGCGGCGCCAAAGTCCCTGGCAGGCCACGTGGATCGCCACCAGCCCGCTGGAACACGCGGTATCGACCGCCACCGCGGGCCCCTTCAGGTTGAGGTAGAAGGCCAAGCGCGCCGGAACCACCGCCGCCGAATTGCCCCAAAACGCTTGGGGCGGCGGATTGCCTTCGAACAGCGTCTGGTAATCACCGCCGCAGACGCCCACGTAGACGCCGCAATGGCGTCCGTCCATGTCCGCACCCGCGTAGCCGGCATGCTCGAGCGCATTCCAGGCCTCCTCCAGAAAGAGCCGCTGCTGCGGGTCCATGTAGGTCGCCTCGGTGCCCGAAATGTTGAAGAAGAGCGGATCGAACTGGTCGATGCCGTCGAGGAAGCTGCCACGGCTGCAGTACGCGGCGCCCTCCTCGAAATAGGGGGAAAGGTCCCAGCGGCTCACTTCTTCGATGAGTTCGTCGCCCGCGGCCAGGTGATCCCACAGCTCGGCCAGGTTCTGGGACTTGGCGAAGCGGCCGCTCATGCCGATCACCGCGATCGGTTCGTAGCCGGGGGCACGTCCGTCGTCGTTCGAAGCTTCCGTAAAATCACGCAACGAACGTGTGTCCACTTCCACCGCGCGCACCGTGGCTGCCTGGGGCGGCGGTGCCTCGTCCTGGGCGGGCCCGCGGTCGGTGTCCAAATCGAATCGGGTGACCAGATCGTCCTGGTACTCGGCGGCCACGAACGCCGCCAGATGGCGCACGGAGCTGTGGTCGAACAGCGTCGTCGTGTCCAAAGCCAGGCCCATCGCCTCGTTGAGCACGCCCACCAGCTTGACGCCCGTGATCGAGTCGATGCCGTAGGCGGCGAACGGCTCGTCCGGATCGATGGTGTGGACGGGCACCTCCAGCGATTCGGAAATTTTGGCGCAGATCATGTCGCGCACCGCGTTCGCGACCCGTTCACGCAAGCGTTCGTCACCGGCCGAAACAGGGCGCGCCGTCGGCGGCGCCACCGGGCTTTGCGAGGAAGTGACCGCCGACCCTACGCGCTCGTGGGTCGCCTGCGCCTCTCGCAGGATGCCGTCGCTCTCGGCCACGATGACCTGCTGGCCCAGTTCGGCCGCGGCCTCGGCCGGGAACAGCGCCTCGCCGAAGCCCTCCTCGCCAAGGACCCGCGCCCAATCGCGGGGATAGAGGCCGGGACTGCCCGGCATGCGCAACTCGGGATCCTCGTACAGCCACCAGCCCTCGAGCAGGCCGAAGGTGAGGTGGCCGAACAGGTTCTTGTCACTCAACTCGTTCAGCAGCAACAGGCCGTTTTTGGCGAGCAGGTCGTGGACGTGGCCCAGGGTGACGCGAATGTTCCGGGTGGCGTGCAACACGTTGGCGGCGATCACCAGATCGTAGTCGCCCAGCGCGAAACCCTGGCCGGCCGGCGGCCGCTCCACGTCGAAGATCGCCGTTTTCAGAAAGGGATTCCCGGGTGCGAAGTGTTCGCGGGCGTGCATCAGGAAGGCAGGGGAAATATCGGTGTAGGTGTAGGTCTCCAGGTAGTCGTGGAAGTCGGCCAACTTTTCCAGCAACATCGCCGTGGTGCCACCGGTCCCCGCGCCCACCTCCAAAATGCGCAGACGCGTCTCGGGGTTCAACTCGATGCGGCTGCGCAGGTAGGCCACCACCGTCTCGGCCAGGACCTCGTTGAAGTAGTCGGAAATCGGGTTGCCCTTGTAGACACCCTCCACCAGGCGCATCGACGCATCGGGGAACATGACGTCCGTGGCCGGCTTCGTCCCGGTCAGGATCTCCGGCAGGGCGCGCAACATGGTGGCCACCAAATGGACTTGGGCGGCCTGAAGCGGGTCGCGCGACCATTCCTCGGCAGAGGCGTCCCAGGCGCGCCACTCGGCCTCGGCGTCGATCGACACGCGATCGTCAAGCCGGTAGCCGTCATCGATCCGCTCGATCAGCCCGTCGCGGCACAGCGTCGCCAACGTCTCCGCGAACCAGCGGTCGTAGAGGTCGACCCAGCCGATGCGCTCCTTGAGCCGCGCTGGGGTGGCGGGCTCGTTCGTGAAGAGGTCGAGCGTCCGGAGTTGTGCGAAAAGAAGGCGGCTCAGCCGTTGTTCCATGTTTTCCGTTTGCGTTTTCAATGGTTTCCCCTTATTTGCCCAGGATAGTCCGGGGGACTTCGAGGGTCGGTAGATGCTTCAGTTGCTGCAGGACCGAGGGCCGTTCCGGCGCGGTCTGGGTTCGCTTCGCCTCGTCGGCACCGGCGGCGGGGTGCGGCGGGCTCGCGGAAGTGGCCGAGTCGGCGCCCGCCTGGGCGCGCGGCTGGCCGACCCAGAAATTCTCGAAGGCGAACGGATAGGTGGGCAGCGCCAGGCGCTTGGGTCGGCGTCCGGCGTACAGACGCCGCCAGTCGGGTGTGTGGCCATCGACCCAGAGGGCCAAGAGTTCGTCGAGGCGCCGCTGGTCGGTCAACCGGTCGAGGTCCTCGGCTTTGTCGCCGTGAGGATCGTAGGCCGCGGCGTTGGCGCGATTGCGCGTGACGCGACCGCGGAACAGGCCCTGTTCGCGCATGGCGTCGTGGCCGTCCCCGCCCGATGGTTGGCTCAGGAACGCCTCCAGCCGCTCGGCCAACGCTTCGAAGGACGTCACCAGAAAACCCAACCGCTCCGTCATCGCCTCGCGGCCCACCTGCAGGGTGAAGGCGACATCGCTTAGGCTGGGGATGACGGGCTCAGGTCGAACGGTGGTCGGATCGGCACGATCGGCGTCGGGCTCCGGCTCGTGGAACACGGGCTCGGCTGCGAAATCGAGCAGCGCCAACAGCTCGCTCGGATGGGACATCTGGAGGAAGGCGTGGGCGTCCAGCTCGACTTCGAATCGCTGCAGGAGCCGGCGATGCAGCTCCAGCTTCTGGATGCGGCTGAGGCCGAAGCTTTCGAAGGCCTGGTCTACGTCGATGTCGGCCGGCTCGACCGCCAGGATCTGGGCCAGTAGGTTGCGCAGGGTTTCCTTGGTTGATTCCAGGTGATGGGAGGCCAGCTTTTGGGCTTGCGGGCTCTCCTTGCCCGCCGGCTTCGATTCGTTCATCCGGCGGATGAACCTACCTGGCTTTTCGTCTCCCTTGGGTGAGGCGGTGTGCGCTGGGGAGCCCTCTTTGGCTTGCGGGCTCTCCTTGCCCGCCGGCTTCGTTTCGTTCATCCGGCGGATGAACCTACCTGGCTTTTCGGCTCCCTTGGGTGAGGCGGTGTGCGGTGGGGAGCCCTCTTTGGCTTGCGGGCTCTCCTCGCCCGCCGGCTTCGTTTCGTTCATCCGGCGGATGAACCTACCTGGCTTTTCGGCTCCCTTGGGTGAGGCGGTGTGCGGTGGGGAGCCCTCTTGGGCTTGCGGGCTCTCCTTGCCCGCCGGCTTCGTTTCGTTCATCCGGCGGATGAACCTACCTGGCTTTTCGTCTCCCTTTTGCCGACGGGTGCTTTCTGGCGCGTCGCTTCGGTCGGGGGGCAGGTAGTTGGCCTTGACGTGGGTCAGGAGGCTGGTCGCGTAGGTGCGCAGCACCGCTTCGGATTTGGCGGAGAGCACGAAGGCCACCGGCTCGTCGGTTCGCGCTTCCCGCTCGGCCACGTCCGGTGGGATGTATTCTTCGAGGATCACGTGGGCGTTGGCGCCGCCGAACCCGAAGGAGCTGATCCCCGCCCGCCGCGGCAGCGGGTTCCCGTCGTCGTCCCGGATCGACGCCCAGGGGCGATTCTCCCGAACCAGGTAGAACGGGCTGTTCCCCAGGTCGATGTAGGGGTTGACCCGCGCGCAGTGCAGCGACTTGACCAGGGTCCGGTGCTTCATCTGCAGCAGGACCTTGATGACGCCCGCCACGCCTGCAGCCAGTACCGCGTGGCCGATGTTCGACTTGATCGAGCCCAAACCGCAGTGAGGCTCGGTCACCGCCGCCTCGCCGGTCTCCCGGTACAGCTCGCCGAAGGCCGATTTCAAGCCGTTGATCTCGGCGGGATCGCCCAGCTTGGTTCCGGTCCCGTGCGTCTCGACGTAACCCACCGTGCGCGGATCGATGTCCGCCTTGCGGTAGGCTTTTTTCAGCAGTTCGGCCTGGGCCACGGGGTTGGGCGACGTCAGCGAATTGGCCCGGCCACCGTGGTTCTCGGCCGTCGCCCGGATCACGCCATAGATGTGATCCCCGTCGGCCTCCGCCCGGGACAGGCGCTTGAGCAACAGCATGCCCACACCCTCGCCGATGGCGAAGCCGTCCGCGTCCGGCGCGAAGGTCTTGCAGCGCCCGTCTTTCGACAACGCCTGGGCCTTGCTGAACCCGATGTGCCCACCCGGCGTGGCCACCACGTGAACCCCGCCCACCAACGCCATGCTGCAACAGCCGGCGTGGATGCTCTGCACCGCGCGGTGAATCGCCACCAGCGACGAGGAGCAGGCGGTTTCGATCGGCTCGCTGGGTCCGTGCACGTCGAGAAAGAAACTGATCCGGTTGGGTCCGGCCGAGGGCGAGAGCGCCGTGGTGCTGAAGCCCTCGATCGTCTCGTTCGCGCGCCCGAACAGGGTGCCGTAGTCGCTGTTGGCGGTGCCGACGAACACGCCGAGATCCTGGCCCGCCAGGCTGGCGGCGGCGTGACCGGCGTCCTCCAACGCCAGCCAGGCATAGGTCAGCAGCAGTCGCTGGTGGGGGTCCATCGCCAGAGCTTCTTTCGGGGTGATCCCGAAAAAGCGCGGATCGAAGTCACCGGCACGATCGATGAACCCGCCCCAACGGATGTCGGTCTTGTTGGCTTCCTGGAGCGGGTCGCCGAAGACCTCGCGCCAATCCCAACGCTCGGCCGGCACCACGCGGATGCAGTCGCGCCCGGCAGCCAGGTTGGCCCACAACGCATCGAGATCGGCCGCCATCGGGAACCGGCCGCTCATGCCGACGATGGCGATCCCCTCCTCCGCGGCACCGGGATCGACCGGCACGGCGGCGGCTTCGGTTGCCGCCACGGGTTTGGCCACCTGGAAGCGGTGCGCCGGTGCGGGGCCCTTTGCCCCCGTGTCCAGGGACGGCTCCGGTCGAGCCTGGCCACGCTTTTCCGGTTCGGTTGGGGCGCCCACATCGAGAAAGCGGCGGGCCAGGGCGTCGCGATCCGAGGCGATCAAATGGCGGGTCAGCTTGTCCAGCGTGGGGTGCTCGTAGAAGACGGTCGGAATCAGGCCCAAGCGGTGTTCGCCGTTGAGCTGGTTGGAGAAATCGGTCAACATGATCGACTCCAGGCCGTAGCGGTCGAATTCGAGGCCGGGATCGATCTCGTCGAGGGGGATTTTAAGCAAGCCCGAGAGCGCCTCGGCCAAAACCGCGCGCACTTTCTGGAACAGCCGTTTCTCGTCCACCGGCAGCGGCGATGTTTCGGGTTCCACCTCTCGCGTCACCACTTGGTCCAAGGCGGTCGGCTCGGTTTGTTCCGACTCGTCCGGCGAGAACAGCTCGCGCAGTCGCGGCCCATCGCCGTGCAACACCAGCACGCGGTCGATCTCGTGGGTCAGGACCCGATACAGGGCCGCGAAGCCGGCCTCGGCCGGAAGCGGTGCCATGCCCGCCTGCGCGCGCAGGGCGTCCAGGCGGCGATCGTCGATGCGCATGCCGCCGTCGCGCCAGTAGGGCCAATCGACGGCCAGCGTGTGACCGTAGGCGGTTTCGTCATTCAGTGCGTCGCGCCGCCCGACGGCCACGAGCTTGTTGCGATAGGCCGCGAAGGCGTCCAGAAACCCGTTGGCGGCGGCGTAGCCGGCCTGGCCCAGGCTGCCGATCTCGGCCGCCAGGGAGGAGCAGAGCAGGAACAGATCCAACCCCATGCCCCGGCTGGCTCGATCGAGGTTGACCGCACCGGCCACCTTCGGGGCCAGTACCGCGTTCAGCTCGGCGCGGGTCTTTCGAGCCAGCAGGCTGTCGCGCAGGACGCCGGCACAGTGCAGGATGCCGTTCAAACGCCCATAGTCGGCGTGGATTTCATCCACCAGGACGGTGACCTGTTCCGCTCGCGCCACATCCACCTGTTGATACTCGGAATGGGCGCCTCGTTCGTTCAGCTCGCGCAGTACCGTTTCGCCTTCGGCGGAAAGCGGCGAGCGGCCCACCAGGATCAGGCGGGCTCCGGCGACGCGATCGGCGATCTCGCGGGCGAAGAGCACACCCAGGCCGCCGAGGCCACCGGTGATCAGGTACACGCCATCCTGGCGCCAAGGCAGGGTCGGCTCGGCGGGATCGGTATTCGGCAGCGGCTTCGGTACCAGTTCCAGACGCTCGCCGCGCCGGAAATGAACCGAGCGATGGCGTATGGCGCTGCGACGCGCACCCTGACGGCGACCCCCGCCGTGCCGAACCGCATGCTCCAGGCCGCGCCGTTCGGCCAGCAACAGGCTGTGCAGTTCGGCCGCGCCGAGATCGGCCGGCACGAAAAGAAGTTGGGTCCACAAGGCCAACAACTCGGTGGTCCCGGTCGCCAGCAAACCGTGGAGACCCTGGGCCGAGCCGGGATCCGCCCCGTTGCACGGCACCACGAGCTGGACCAGCATGGGTTCGGAGGCCCTCACCGACTCCAGTCGTTGCAGCAACTCCAACACGCCGAGCGCCTGGCTGTGGAAGCCCTGCACCATATCGTCCGGGTCGTCGACGGGCAACGACATCGCCTCGTAGGGCCCCTTCTCGGCTCTCAAGGCCTGGGCCAGGTGCGGCTTGTCGAGCACGCAGACGTAGTGACGCTGAAGCGAAGCCGGTTCGATCACCGCCGGAATGGGCCGCGCCAGCCACTGCGGCGCGAGCAGCAACGTCTCGTCGTTCGCAGGTTCGGTCCGCACCTCCTCCCCGAAAATGCGGAAGGAAAAACCGCGCATCCGCACGCACAAGCGCCCCTCGCCATCGCACAGGTCCAGGTCGAGCTTGCGGGTCTTGGCGGCGCCGTCCGGCCTGCTCGTGGCCCGAACCCAGGCCCAGAGGCGATCGGGCAGGGGCCGGTACAGCGTCAGCTCGACAAGGGTGAAGGGCAGCGCCGGTCGGCTGAAGCCCTCGGTGCTCGCGTCCCCGAACAGGGCGGTCGAGGCCTGCAGCGCCGAATCCAGCAAGCTGGGATGGAGCACGAACGCCTCGCGATCGGCACCGACCGACGGGGGCAGCACCAACTCGGCCAGCACGCCCGATTCACCGCGGTACAACCGGTGGATGGCGCGGAACGACGGCCCCAACCGGAACTGCGGCGAAGAGAAGGCGGCGTACAGTCGATCGGAGGCCACCGCCTCCGGATCGCAGGCGTCGCGCAGGGCATCCAGATCCAGGGGTTCGGGTTCCGCGGCGACGGCTTCGGCCTGCACCGTGCCTTGGCAGTGCACCACCGCCTCCGTGGCGACCTCGAATTCGGCCCCGCTTCCGCTCGGTTTCAACGCGATGTGCAGTTCGCGCGAATCCTTGTCCAGCACGAACGGACGCAGCCAGACCACGTTCTTCACGGCGAGTGCCGGCGCGGCATCTTCACCCAGCGCATCCTGGTAGGCGGCACGCGCCATTTCGAGGTAGGCCACGCCTGGCAGCATGGGCCGACCGTCGACCTGGTGATCGCGCAGGAAAAAGGCATCCCGGTCGAACACCGAACCGTAGCGCTGGGCGGCAAAGGTCGAGGCGTTGCGCTGAACCAGCGGATGCAACGCCGCCGTGCTCCCCGCGACGCCCTGCATTCGGGTCCAGTCGATGCCCTCCGGCAGCCAATAGCGGTCGCGGGCGAAGGGATAGGTCGGCAGGCTGAGCCGCCGCGGCGGGTGCGCGTACAGGCGCGCCCAATCGACCTCGGCTCCGTCGACCCAGTGGGCCAGTAATTCGGTCGGGGCACCCTCTTCCAGGAGCCGTTCGATCTCGGCCCGGCGTTGCGCCACATCGGCCGCGGACTCGGAAGAGGCGTCGTCGTGGCGAACCCGGCCCATCGCCAGGCCCGGCGCACTGCTGCCGTCGGCCAGGAAGCCGCGCAGCCGTTCGGCCAATTCGGAAAACGAGCCGACGACCGTGCCCAGGCGGACGTCCATCGCATCGCGGCCCGTTTGCAGGGTGAAGGCCACCGCGGCCAGGTCGGCGTCGGGACCGGGGTCACCGGCGTTTTCGGGGCGAGCTTCGCAGTAGGTCAGCAGCTTTTGGGCATAGTCGCGCAGGCGCTTGCCGTTCCGCGCCGAGAGCAGGATCGCGACCGGTCCGGACGACGTAGGTGCCGGTTGTTCGGAATCCGGCGCACGGTACTCTTCGATCACCACGTGGGCGTTGGCGCCGCCGATCCCGAACGAGCTGACGCCCGCGCGGCGCGGCAGCTCCCGACCGGCGGCGTCGCGCGGTGCCGGCCAGGCTTGCGTTTCGCGCACGATGGTGAACGGCGAGCCTTCGAGCTGGATGAAGGGGTTGATGTCTTCGGTGTGGAGGCTCTTGGCCAGCGTCTTGTGCTTCAACTGGAGCAGGACCTTGATCACGCCGGCCACGCCCGCGGCCAGGACCAGGTGGCCCAGGTTCGACTTGACCGAACCCAGCGCGCAGTGGGTCTCGGTCACGCGCTCGTCGCCCGTGTCGCGGTACAGCTCGCGAAACGCCAGCTTGAGGCCGTTGATCTCGGCCGGATCGCCCAGCTTGGTGCCGGTCCCGTGGGTTTCGATGTAGCCCACCGTGCGCGGGTCCACGCCGGCCTGGCGCCAGGCGCTTCGGAGCAACGCGGCCTGGGCCTTGGGGTTGGGCGCGGTCATCGAGCTGGCCCGCCCGCCGTGGTTGACGGCCGTGGCGCGCACCACGCCGTAGATGTGGTCGCCGGCGGCTTCGGCGTCGCGCAGCTTCTTCAACACCAGCATGCCGGCCCCTTCGCTCAGGGCAAAGCCGTTGGCCTGGGGCGAGAACGTCTTGCAGCGACCGTCGGGCGCCAGGGCGCCGGCCTTGCTGAAGCTGATGTGGGCGCTGGGATTGACCAGGGCGTGAACCCCGCCGACCACGGCCATCTCGCAACTGCCGGCGCGCATCGCCTGAATGGCGCGGTCGATCGCCACCAGCGAGGAGGAGCAGGCCGTCTCGACCGGCTCGCTAGGCCCGGTGACGTCAAGGAAGTAACTCATCCGGTTGGGACCGAAGGAGGGCACGCTGGTCGCGCTGTAGGACTCGATGCCGCGCCGGGCCTGGACCATCAGCGAGGCGTAGCCGCTGGTGCCGTCGGTGCCGATGAACAGGCCGAGTCTCTTGCCGGCGAGCGCCCGCGCCGAGTAACCCGCGTCCTCGATGGCCGACCAGACGTAGGTCATCAGAAGACGCTGCTGGGGATCCATGAATTCGGCCTCGCGCGGCGAGATCCCGAAAAAGAGCGGATCGAACTCGGGAACCGTGTCCACGAAACCGCCCCACTTGACGTTGGTGCGATTGGGCTCGGCCAGCGGGTCGCCGAAAATCCGCCGCCAGTCCCAGCGATCGGCGGGTATCTCGGAAATGCAATCGGTACCCGTTTCAAGGTTGCGCCACAGCGCGGCCACATCGGGCGAGTTGGGGAAGGTGCCGCTGATGCCGACGATGGCGATCGGTTCCGGGCCGCGATCGCCGACCGCGGGCTCGGATCGCGGCGCAACTTGGGGTTCGACGCGCCAGGGCGAGCCGGACACGCGTGCCTCGGTCTTCGCCGGCGCGGGTTCCGCCGGCGTGCGCGGGAGCGGTTGGCGCACCCTGCCCTCCTGGAGCCTGTTCGCGAGGGCATCGCGGTGTTGTTCCAGCAGATGGGTGGTGAGCGCGTCGAGATTGGGGTATTCGAAAAAGATCGTCGGCAGCAACGCCAGGCCGAAGGTCTTGTTGAGGCGGTTGGCGAAATCGGCGAAGGAGATGGAATCGAACCCGTAGTCGTCGAACGAGGCTTCGCCGCGAATGCGACCGGCGTCGACCTTGAGCAGGTCGCTGACGGCGCGGCCCAGCTCCGCACGCAGCCGGCGGAACAGATCGTCCGGGTCGACCGGCGTCGCCGGGCTTGGAACCGCAGTTTCGGTGCGCGGCTCGACGTCTCGCGAATCGGCGGTAGTCAGAAAGGCGCGCCGCAGTTTGCGCACATCGCCCGAGACCACCGCAACATTCGGCCGACCCGAGGCCCAAGCGCGATAGAACGCGGCGAGGCCCTGATCGGTCGCGAGTGGTTGCAAGCCGAGCGTTTCGGCCAAGCGCGAACGCGCGGCCTCGTCCGCCGCCATGCCGCCCGCTTGCCAAAGGGGCCACGCGATGGCCAGCGAGCGGCCGTGCGGGCCGCGATCGGTCGGGCCGCGATCGGTCGGGCCGCGATCGGTCGGGCCGCGATCGGTCGGGCCGCGATCGGCACGGTCGCTGGAGACGCGTGCCGCCCGATCGATCGCGTAGGCGTCGAGGAAGGCGTTGGCCGCGGCGTAGTCGGCCTGACCGGGACCGCCCTGTGCCGACATCGAGGAAAACGAAATGAAGAAATCCAGCGGGATGTCGCGGGTGGCCGCATCCAGGTTTGCGGCCCCCAGGACCTTGGGTTCCAGCACCGCGCGGAAGGCCTCGCCGGTCTTCTTGACCAGGTAGCGATCGTCGACCACCCCGGCCAGGTGCAGCACCCCGTGGAGCGCGGGTCGATCCTGGCCCGCGGCCTCCGCGATCAACTCGGCGATCAGCTTTTCGACCGCAGCTTTGTCGGCAACGTCCAGTTGGCGATAGCGCACGTCCGCGCCGGCAGCACGGATTCGCGCGATTCGATCCCGGACCTCGCGCCCGAGCGCCGAACGCCCGGTCAACACCAGGATCACATCTCTGGCCTTGGCGGCGATGTCCTCGGCGAACATCAGGCCCAGACCACCGGAACCACCGGTGATCAGGTACAGGCCCCTATCCCGCCAGGGCGAGGACGCCGAATCCGGCTCCAATTCCCGCCAGTGCGGTACCTTCAACGAATCGCCTTCGTGGCGGAGGTGCACGGCGTCCAGGTCGCCGAGCGCCGCGCCCAGCACCGAAGCCAGCTCGGCATGTTCGATGTGCGGATCCAGTTCCACCAGTTGGGTGCGCAAGCGCGGGTGTTCGAGCCGGGCGGTCTTGAGCAGGCCGGCCAGCGCGGTCGAGAGGTGGTCGGGCCCATCCGACGGCACCACCACTTGAAGCAGGGCACCGCCATCGAGGCCAGCCTCGATTTCCTCGCGCACGATGTGGAACAGCCGAAGGGCCTGGTCGCGGAAACGCAGCGCGGGCGGCGCGGCCGCGTCGACCGGCAGGGCTTCGACCTTGTGAAGCGGCGCCAGGGTGCCGTGCAGCGCGGCGACACAGGTCCGCGGGAACCCGCACAGGACGATGCGGCGCCGATCCGCCTTTTCACCCGTGGCCCGCGAGCCGTGTACGGCCGAGACTGGCCGCTCGGTCCAGGTAGGTTCCAGCAACAGGGTGTCAATCTCGCCGGCCCCCCAGTTCGCCTGGCCCGGAGTCAGCAGCCGATAGGCCAATCCCTTCAGGCGCAGGCAGATGCGACCTTGGTCGTCGCAAAAGTCGAGATCGAGCGATTGGCCGTTCGATCGGCCGCCGGCATCGCCCGACGCTGCATGGCGGGCCCAAACCCACATCGCCTCCGAACAAGGCCGCAGCACTTCCATTTCGTCCAGCGCGAAGGGCACGCCGTAACCGGGCACGGCGTTGGCTGTAGCTTGGGCCGTCAAGCGTCCGGTCGCGAAATGGAGCGCCACCTGAACGCCGGAATCCAACAGGCTGGGGTGGGCGGCGAAGCGGTCGAGCGTGTCGGCGACACATTCGGGCAGCGCCAGCTCGCCGAGGGCCTCCCCTTCCGGTGCGCGTCCCCCGCGAACCGCCGCACGCACGCCGCGCAAGCTGGGGCCGTGCAGGAAGGTCGCGCGATCCTGACCGCGGTACAACACCTCTCCCGGCACCCGCTCTTCGGTCATGCGTTCGCGGAGCGCGGTCAAACCGAGCTCGGCCTCGACTTCCGTGGGCACCAGCAAAACGTCGCCGCGGAAATGCTCGATCCGGGCCCCGCCCGGGCCGTCCGCTTCGGTGGTGACGGTGCACGAAATCCGGTTCTCGGTTTGGGGTGCCAGCTCGATCGCGACCTCCACCGGAGTGTCGGTCACCGCGATCGGTCGCAGCCAGACACAGGTCCGCAACCGAATCGCCGGCTCGGCGCCGTCGGGGCGTCTCGCGGCCAGGGCCACGGCCGCCCGGATCATCTCCAGGTAGGCCACGCCGGGCAGGATCTTGCGGTGCTCGATCACGTGATCGGCCAGGAAGAACTCGCCGCCGGTGAGCGTCGTGGTGAAGCGCAGTTGGTTCAGGTTGGCGGCGTTGCGGTGGACCAGTGGGTGCAGCACGCCCGCTCCACCGGAGCCGTCACTCACGGGCTTGGGTTCCGGCCAGTAGGACTCGCGGGCGAAGGGATAGCTCGGCGCCGCGATGCGCCGCGGCGGGCGGCGGTCCTCGGAGGAGAACGAACCCCACAGGGCCGACCAATCCACGGGGTAACCGGCACACCAGGCTTTTGCGATGCGCTCGAACTGGCGCCGCTCGATCCACTCGGCCACCAGGCGCCGCTGATCGTCTTCGCTCAGGAGGTCGTCGCCGGCCTTGTCGGCAGCGCCTCGGAACCAGGCCGTGCCGTCTCCCTTGCCCGCCAGAAAGCGCGCCAGCTCGCGGCGCAAACGCACCTCGTCGGTGACGGCGAACACCAGGCGCTGGGCCATGGCCGCGCGACCGGCACCCAGCGTAAACGCCAGATCGGCCAGCTCGAAGGCGCCGTCGCCGGCCGCGCGCTCGTTGAGCCAGGTCAGCAGGCTGGCCGCGTAGTCCCGCAGCCGCGCTTCGTCGCGCGCCGACAGCGGCACCAGGTAGCGAGAACAGCGCACCGGCGCCAGGGCGGCGCGCTCGGCCGCGTGCCGGCTGGGCCGGTAGGCTTCCAGAATCGCGTGCGCATTGGTTCCGCCGATCCCGAACGAACTGACGGCGGCCCGGCGCGGTTCCGATCCCTCGGGCCACGGCTGGAGCCGGTCGACCACGTAGAATGGCGAGTCGGTGAAGTCGATGGCCGGGTTGGCCCGACGGTAGTTCAAAGTCGGCGGCAATTGGCCGTGGTGAAGCGCCAGCACCGTCTTGATACAACCGGCCAGCCCGGCCGTGGTGTCCAGGTGGCCCAGATTGGTTTTGACCGATCCGAGTCCGCAAAAGCCCTTGGCGTCGGTGTGCGGTCGCCAAGCCTCGCGCAGGGCCGCCACCTCGATCGGATCGCCCAACTTGGTGCCCGTGCCGTGGGCCTCCACGTAGCCGATGGTTGCGGGATCGACCCCGGTCTCGGTCAGGACGCGATCGATGACCGCGGCTTGGCCCCGGGCGCTGGGCGCGTAGAAGCCTGCCTTTTCGGCGCCGTCGTTGTTGACGGCCACGCCGCGCACCAGCGCATAGATGCGATCGCCGTCGCGCACGGCATCCACGGCCCGCTTGACGAGCATCACGCCGACGCCTTCTCCGCTGATCATGCCGTCGGCAGCCGCGTCGAAGGCCTTGATCCGGCCGTCGCTGGAGAAGTTGAGCCCGGCCTGGTGCACGTAGCCCAGGTTGGTTCCGGGGAACAGGGCGGCGCCGCCGACCAGGGCGTGACGGGCCTCGCCGGCTTGGAGACTGCGCCAGGCCAAGTGCAGGCCGGTGAGGGTCGAAGAGCAATTGGTGTGGACGAAAACGCTGGGTCCCCTGAAGCCGAGTTTGTAGGAGATCAAAGTCGGGATGGTCCCGCCCTGGCCCAGCAGCCAGGCCACGTAGTCGTCGGTCCGCTCCAGCACGTACCCGCCCGAGCGGATCTCGTGACACAGCGCCTGGTAGAGGCTGCTCCCGGCGGAGACGAACACGCTCGTGTCGGGAATCGCGCCCGGCGCGTAACCGGCGTCTTCCACGGCCCACCAGGCGTGCATCAGCAGGTGCCGGAACTGCGGGTCCATGAAGGCCGCGTCGCGCGGCGGGATCCCGAAGAAGCCCGGATCGAACAGGTCCTTGCCGGCGATGCCGAGACTGCGCGAAACCAGATCCCGCTCGCGCAGGACGCGTTCGGGCACGCCTCGCTGGCGCAGGTCGTCGCGCGTGTGGGTGGTGCCGCCCTCGCGGCCCTCGCGCAGCAGGTCCCAGAAGGCATCCAGATCGTCGGCGCCCGGGAACCGGCAACTGAGGCCGATGACGGCCAGGCTGTGATCGTAGTAGTCCGGCAGGTCGACCGCGTCGCGATCGGGCGTCTCGAGCGCTTGATCCGATGGGGCCGGACGGCGCCCGTTCAAGGGCACGACCCGAGGCGTGCGTTGGGCCCGCAAGCCTTCGGCCGCCGGCTCCTCCCCGCGCATCTTGGCGATGTGGCGCGCCGTTTCGCGAATGGTGGGATGGCGGAACAGTGCGGTGACATCGAATGGGGCATCCAGGGCCTTTTGGATCCGCGCGGCCACGATGACGGCGGAAATCGAATTGCCGCCCACCTCGAAAAAGCCGTCGTCAACGCCGATCTCCGCCACTTCGAGCGCGGTCCGCCAGATATCCCGAACCTGGCTTTCCAGCTCGGATTGCGGCACTTGCGCCGCCGGAACCCGCTGCACGGCGATCGGGCGGGCGGCCAGCGTCTTGCGGTCCAGTTTGGCGTTGGGTGTCAGCGGCAGGGCGTCCAGTTCCAGAATCAGTTCGGGCACCATGTAGTCCGGCAGCGATCGCTTCAGGGCCGCGCGCAGAGCGGGCGCGTCGATCCGTGCCCCGGCGGCGGGTACCACGTAGGCCACGAGGCGGTGGTTGTCGCCGTCGCGACGCACAACGGCGGCCGCCTCGGCCACCTCGGGCCGCGCATCCAGGCGGCTCTCGATCTCGCCCAGTTCGATGCGGTAGCCGCGCACCTTGACCTGGCCGTCCATGCGGCCGAGGAACTCGATGGAACCGTCGGCCAGCCAGCGGGCCAGGTCACCGGTGCGGTAGACCTTGCCGCCGGAAACGAAGGGATCCTCGACGAAGCGGGCCTCGGTCAGCTCGGGACGGTTCAAGTAACCCGAAGCGACCCCGTCGCCCCCGATCGACAACTCGCCCGGCACGCCGACAGGCGCGGGTTCGCCCCTGCCGTCCAGGATGTAGATGTGGGTGTTGGCGATCGGCTTGCCGATCGTGACCGGCGCCCCGGGTTCGATGTGCCGCACCGTCGACCAGATCGTGGTCTCGGTGGGACCGAACATGTTCCACACGTCGCAGCCGGTCTCGGCGAAGCGCTGGGCCAACGGTTCGGGCAGGGCCTCGCCGCCGCAGAGCACGCGAACCCCCTCGCGGTTTCGCCAACCGGCGAGGAACAGCATGGTCCAGGTCGCCGGCGTCGCCTGCATCAGGGTCGGCTGGACGCGGGCGATCTCGTCGCGCAGCCGCACCGCGTCCCCGACCTTGTCGGCGGCGCAGATCACACAGGTGCCGCCCACCAGCAGCGGCAGGTAGAGTTCCAAGCCGGAGATGTCGAAGCAGTAGGTGGTCACGGCGAGCAGGCGGTCGTCGGCGCCGAGCCCCGGTTCGCGCGCCATCGACCACAGGAAGTTGGTCAACCCGCGGTGCGGGACGACCACGCCTTTCGGTTTGCCGGTCGATCCGGAGGTGTACATGACGTAGGCGGTCCGATCGGTGCCCCATTCGCCCGGGCTCGGTACCTCGATTTGTGCCGCCCCGATTTCCGCGATGCGGTCCCAATCGCGATCGAGTGCCACGACCATCGTCTCCGGACCCACCAGATCCGCGACCATCTCCAGGTAGCGGCTCTGGGTCAGGACGATGCCGGCCTCGCTGTCGGCGACCATGTAGGCCAACCGTTCCGCGGGGAATCCGGGATCCAGCGGCACGTAGGCGCCACCGGAAGCCATGACGCCCAGCAAGCCGACCATCATGTCCAGCGAGCGATCCACGCACAGACCCACCAGGCTGCCCGGCGCGACACCTTCGGAACGCAAGTAGGCACCGAGTACGTCACATCGCTCGGCCAACTCGGCGTAGCTCAACGAACGCTCCTCGCACGCGACCGCCACCTTGTCCGGCGTGCGCGCGGCCTGCGCCCAAAACAGTTCGTACGCGGTTTTGTCGGCGGGATACGCGGTCTCGGTTCGGTTCCAGTCGACCAGTATGGTGCGGCGCTCCCGCGCGTCCAACAAGGGCAGCGCATCCACGGATCGCGACGCGTCGGTCACCACTTCGGTCAATAGGTGGGTCAGATGGCCGGCCATGCGCGCGGCGGTTTCGGCGCCGTACAGGCTCGGGTTGTACTTCACGTGCAGGGTGAAGCGCGGGCCCTCGTCGAAGACTTCCAGGCCCAGTTCGTAGCCGCCCTCCTGGTGCAGGCCCTGGATCAGCTCGACCGGCGTCTGCGGGGACCCGGAAAGTCCGGCCAGGTCTCCGGTGGCCACCGCGTCCTGGAAGGTGTAGGCCACGTTGAAGACCGGAGGTTCGTCGGCGGAGTACGGCACCTGGAGTTCGCGCACCAGGGCCGGGAACGGGTAGCCGTTGGCGAGGCTGTCGAGCAGCGTGGCCTGGAGACCCTCCAGGAGGTCCGCGAAGCTGGCCGCCTCGGTCCAGCGACTGCGCAGGGGCAGCATGTCGATGAAGTAGCCGATGGCCTCCTGGAAACGGGGCTCGCCACGCTGGTTGGTGACCATGCCGACGACCAGGTCGCGCTGGCCGGAATAACGGGAGAGCAGCACCTTGAACGCCGCCAGGAACAGGGTCGAGAGGAAGCAACGATGGGTCTCGGCCAAGGCGCGCAAATCGCTCGTCAGCGGCTCCGGCAAGGCCTGGATGTGGGTGGCGCCCTCGAACAGGCGCATCGCGGCGCGCGGTGTGTCGGTGGGCAACTGCAGCGAAGGCAGGGGCCCTTCCAATTGAGTGCGCCAGTAGTCGAGGCGACGGCGGCCCTCGACGCCGGTGATCATGGCGTGCTCGGCGGCCGCGTAATCGCGAAAATCGGCGGGCAGGGTACGTGCCTGCGGCTGACGCCCCGCGCACAGGTCGCGATAGGCGTGCAGCAACGTCTTCAGGAAGGGCAGAAACGAGACGCCGTCGAACAGGATGTGGTGGACGACCGCCAAGAGGAAGTGCTCCTCGGGGCCGCGGGAAAAGAGAGCGACGCGCAGCAACGGGCCGCGCTCGAGGTCGAAGGCCTCGCGGGTCGTGGCGCGCATGAGTTCGTGAACGGCAGCCATGTCCATGCCGCTGCAATCCCGCTCGACGAAGGACGGCTCGCGACCGGGCCGCCAGCGTTGCACCAGTTGGCCCTCGTGTTCGGCGACCGTGGCGGCGAGGATCGGGTGCTGTGCGATCAAAAAGTGAACGGCTTTCTTCAACGCGGCCACATCCACGGTTTCGCGCAACGCGATGGCCAACGGCACGTTGTAGGCGCTGTTGGTGGGCATCATCTTTTGAAGCGCCCACAGGCCCTGCTGGCCTTCCGTCAGCGGGAACGTCATCGGCTCCGCGGTCTCGGAGGCCGGGGGCCGCTCGGCTTCCCGCACGGCGGCCTCGGCACCCGAGCCGACCTGGGATCTTTGCGGTTCGGCGAAGAACCGGGCCCCGCCAGGCAAGGGCTTCAGCCTACGCGAGCCGGATTCGGCCGCGCGGGACCGCTTCGCTTTGCGGCCTTTGGTCCGTCGCACGACCATGCGGGCGAAGTCGGCCTCGTGCTCGGCGTGCAGGTAGTCGCGCAACTGCTCGATGGTCGGGTACTTGAACAGCACGCTGGGCAACAGCCGGCCCTCGATCTTGCGCTCGATGTCGCGCACCAGGCCGACCACCGCGGCCGATTTCAAGCCCAGCTCGAAGTAGCCCAGGTGAATGGGCACCTCGTCCACAGCTTTTTTCAGATGCGCGGCCACCGCGTGCCGCAGAAACAGTTCGATCTTTTCTTGGGTGTTCATGGTGGTGCCACTCATTTCAGAGATTTTCCAGCTCGGATGGCGAGAGGAACTCCCACTCGCCGGAGGTGTCGAGGTCGTCGTCGGTCGGCTCGGGCGAACGAACCGCCGTGGATGGATCCTGTTTGGGATAGGCCAAGCCGGACAGCGAGACCAACACGCGTCCGCCCTCGTCGCACAGGGCCAGTTCCAGCACCGGTCCCTCACCGGCCGACCGAATCCAGGCCCACATCCGACGCGGACAGCTACCGTGCACATCCAGCGCGGCGAGGGACGCCGGCAGCGATGGGCGGCTGTCGCCGAGCAGGCCGAAACAGGCTTGCAGCGCCGCATCCAGCAGACAGGGATGCAGGCCGAACACCTGGTGGTCGTCTTCCAGCGACGGCGGCAGGACCAGTTCGGCCAGCACGCCTTCGGGCCCCACGAACAAGCGATTGAGGCCGCGCATGGACGCGCCATGAACCTGGCCCAGGGATTCGAGGGCCAGGTAGAAGGCCTCTCGATCCAGCACTTTGTGGTTGCAGGACTGCCGCAGCCGAGCCAGCTCCAAAACGGGGCCCTGGCGCTGCATCGCCGCATGCGCCAACCCCTGGCAATGGATCCACGGCTCCGCTTCGCCGCCGTCGTGAATTTCGAAGGCGATCGCGTCACCGCGCGGGACCAGCCGAATCTGTAGATGGCTCGCGCCGGCATCGACCGGCGACGGCTCGGCCCACACCACCTCGCGCAGGCTCACGGCCTCTTCGGCGGCGATGCCGCGACCCATGGCCGCGCGTGCCGCGGTCAATGCCATCTCCAGGTAGGCCGCCGCCGGCAGCATGCGCTGCAGTTGACCGTCGGCGGCGCGAACGCCGAAATCGCGAATGAAGAATTCCTCGCCGTTGAACCAGGAGCTGAAGCGCTGCTCGCTGAGGTCCGAGGTGTTGGCGTGGACCAACGGGTGCAGTTCGGCGCGCGGCGCGGCGGGTTCCGCGAATGCCGGAACCTGGGCTTCGGGGGCAGGAGATCCCACGAGGGACCGCGCCTCTTCCAGCCCGTAACGCTGGCCCGCGAAGGGGTAGGCCGGCAGGTGGAGCCGCGCGGGTCGGGCGTCGCCATAAATCCGCGCCCAATCGATGTCGACACCACCCACCCACATCTTGGCGACCTTTTTCAGCTTGCCCTTGGCCAGTCGGTGCTGGGCCTTGCGCTGGCGTTCTTCCCGGTCCTTCGCCGAGGAGCCTCCGTCCACCACGCCGCGGAAACACTTCACGATCTCGTCCTCACCGCGCACGAACGCGTCGAGCTGGCCGCGCAGGCGTTCGAGGTGCTTGGCGACGAAGGCCACGCGATGGGCCAGGGGCCGGCGCCCCACCTGGAGGGTCCAGGCCAGGCTGGCAAGGAGCCCTTCGCCGCCGGCGTCCGCCTCGGTCGAGGTCTCCAGGAAGCGCAACAAGCGAACCGCGACGGCGGTCAAACGGTCCCCATCGGCCGCCGAGAGCAGGATCAGGTGTACCTGGGGTCCGAAGACCTCGGCGTCGGCATCGGTTTCGATATGGGGCGCGGCGTTCGGGCCCTGCTCGAAAATCGCGTGGGCGTTGGTGCCGCCGACCCCGAACGAACTCAGCGCGGCGCGGCGTGGCGCCGCACCGGCCGGCCAGGGCTCGTTCGCCAGCGCCAGGTAGAACGGCGAGCCGTCCAGATCCAGATCGGGGTTGGGCTCGCGGCAATGGATCGTGGGCAGGATTTCGCCGTGCTTCAGGCTCAACAAGACCTTGATCGCACCGGCCAGTCCGGCCGCCGTGTCCAGGTGCCCGATGTTCGATTTGACCGAGCCGATGCCGCAGCGCGCCTGGCCGGTCTCGGCCGCGGCGTAACCCTCGCGCAGGGCGTCGAACTCGATGGCATCGCCCAGCAGGGTCCCGCTGCCGTGGGCCTCCACGTACCCGATCGAACGCGGATCCACACCCGTGGCCTTCAGCACCTTGCGGATCACCTTCACTTGGCCCTGATTGCTGGGGGCGTAGAAACCGACCTTGCCGGCGCCGTCGTTGTTGAGGCCCACCCCGCGCAGCAGGCCGTAGATCGCGTCGCCGTCGCGAATCGCATCCAGCGCGCGCTTGAGGACCAGGACACCCACGCCCTCGCCGATCACCATGCCGTCGGCCGCGGCATCGAACGCCTTGCAGCGCCCGTCGGAAGCGAAGCCCTGACCCTCGCGGTGCAGGTAGCCGGGTTTGGTTTCGGGAAACAGCATCGCCGCACCGACCAAGGCCTGGTCGGACTGGCCGGAGAGCAGGTCCTGCCGCGCCAGGTGCATTGACGTCAGCGACGAGGAACAGTTGGAGTGGACGAACACGCTGGCGCCGCTGAGCCCCAGCCGGTAGGAGATCATGGTCGGGATCGAGCCGCCCTGGGACAGCACCCAGGAGGCGTAGCCGTCCGAGCCCAGCTCGATGCCCGCGGCCGAACGTTGCAGCATCGCCTGGTAGAGGCTGTTCCCGGCCGACATGTACACGCTGGTCTCGGGCATCGCGTCCGGGGTGTAGCCGGCGTCCTCGATCGCCCGCCAGGCGTGCAGCAGCAGTTGGCGGAACTGCGGATCCATCAGGCTGACCTCGTCGGGGGCGATGTTGAAGAACGCGGGGTCGAACAGGTCCTTGCCCTCGATGTCCATGTGGCGCGGCACGAAGCTCGGATCGCGAACCAGGCCTTCGGGAAGGCCCATGGCGCGCAGTTCCTCGGTCGAGAAGAAACCGCCGCCGTCCATCCCGCCGCGCAGGTTCTCCAGGAACGCGCGGTGGTCGCGGGCGCCCGGGAAGTGGCAGGACATGCCGATCACCGCCACGCTGTCGGCGTAGTAGTCGGGCCATTCCGGCTTGGCCGTCGGAATCGCGAGGGTCTGCGGGAACGACGGTGCCGGTGCCTCGGCCGGAACCGGATCCAATCGCGTTGGCAGCGGCTCGACCTCGGGCACCCGAGCCTTCGGCGTGATGGGCGCCGGTGCGACGGCCGGCGCCGGTTGGGCGTTCGTTCGCGTTTCCACGACCTGCTGGATCTCGGCGAGATGACGGCTGAGCGCTTTGATCGTGGGGTACTGGAAGATGCGGGTCACGCTCAGGTTGCAGTCCAGCGCCTTGCGGATCTCCTCGACGACCGTGACGGCCAAGATCGAGTTGCCGCCCACTTCGAAGAAGCCGTCCTCGGTGCCGATCCGGTCCACGTTCAGGGCCCGCTTCCAAATCAGCAGGATCAACTCCTCCAGTTCCGATTGCGGCAGACTCAGCGAGCGCGAGGTGTCGCGCACGATCCTGCGCGCCAGCAAATCCTTGCGGTCGACCTTGCCGTTGGCGGTGAGGGGCATGGCCTCGAGCGGCACGAAGGCCGCGGGGATCATGTAGTCCGGCAGGTCCTGCTTGAGTGCGTCGCGCAGGCGGTTCACGTCACGCGCCGCACCGTCCTGCCATACGAAGTAGGCGATCATCTGCTTGTGGCCGTCCTCTTCCTTGACCAGGACCACGTTGTCGGCGACTCCATGGCAGCGGCTGAGCCGATTCTCGATTTCGGACAGTTCGACACGGAACCCGTGCACCTGCACCTGGTTGTCCATCCGCCCCAGGTACACCATTTCGCCGCTCGGCAGTTGGCGCGCCAGATCGCCGGAGCGGTAGAGGCGCTCCTCGGGCTTGTAGGGGTTGACCGTGAACTTCCGAGCCGTCAGTTCCTCGCGATTCAAATAACCCTGGCAGACGCCCAAGCCGCCGACACACAACTCGCCGGCCACCCCTGGCGGCAGCAGCCGCTGGCGTTCGTCCATCACGTAGAGCGTGGTGGTCGGGATCGGCGCACCGATGGCGCTGGTGCTGTGGTGGATCTCGGTCTCGCCGATCTCCTTGTAGGTCACGTGCACGGTGGTTTCGGTGATGCCGTACATGTTGATCAGGCGCACCTTGGGATAGGCGCGCTTCCACTCGCGAAGCAGGACGGGATTCAGGGCCTCGCCGCCGAAAATCACGGTGCGCAGGGCCAACGCCGGCAACTGGGACCGGCAGAGCATCTCGCGCACCAGCGAATAGAAGGCGCTCGGCGTCTGGTTCAACACCGTCACCTTCTCGCGGATCAGCAGGTCGAGGAACAGGGCCGGATCGCGCGAAATCCGCTTGGGCACGATCACCACCGACCCGCCGTAGAGCAAGGCGCCGTAGCCCTCCCAAACCGAGAAGTCGAAGCAGTAGGAGTGGAACATGGTCCAGACGTCGCCCGGCCCGAAATCGAAGGGGAAGCGGTCGTTCACCATCAGCCGCACTACGTTGCGGTGGGTGATCAGGGCGCCCTTGGGCCGGCCGGTGGAGCCGGAAGTGTAGATCACGTAGGCCAGGTCGTCGGGGTCCAGGGCCACGCGCGGCGCCAGGTCGGCGGCGGGGTCGTCTCCGGCGTCCAGGTCGTCCAGCAGTACCTGCCGTTCCACGGGGCGCGGCAAACTACCGACCAGATCACGCGTGGTGACCAGGTGCGCCATGCGCGAATCTTCCATCATGAAGGCGATGCGGTCGCCGGGGTACTCGGGATCGATCGGCAGGTAGGCGCCGCCGGCCTTGAGCACCCCGAGAAAGGCGATCGGCAACCACTCGGAGCGCTCCAGCAGCAAGCCCACCAGACTGCCGGGGCGGACACCCGCCGCAATCAGGCGATGGGCCAGGCGGTTGGCGCGGCGCTCCACCTCGGCATAATCGAGCCGGGTTGCACCGAACGCGATGGCGGTGCGGTTGGGTGTGCGCGACGCCTGCTCCTCGAAAAGCTGGTGCAACGTCTTGTGAGCCGGGTAATTGGCACGGGTGGCGTTCCAGGTTTCCAGTTGCCGCCGCTCTTCGGCCGGGCTCAACAGGTTCAACTCGTCGAGCTTCGTTTCGGGATTCGCCGCCATCGCGGCCAGCACAACCCCGAAATGGTCGCGCATTTGGGCCATCAGCCAGGCGTCGTAGATGTCGGCGTTGTAGACCATCACGCCGCGAATCCCCTGGGGTGCGTCTTCGAGCGCCAGGTGCACGTCGTATTTGCCGTGGCCCAGTTCCAGGGCGATCGGTGTCGCGCGGACCTCGCCCAGATCGGGCGCCGGTCGCGCGGGCTCGAACCGGAACAACACGTCGAACAGGGCCGTCCGGCTCATGTCTTTTTCGGGATCGAGCTCGGCGACCAGTTGGTCGAACGGCAGGGCGCGGTGACGGCGGCAGCCGGCGACGTGATCGGCGACGGCGTGGACGACCTCGGCGAGGCTCTTGTCGGCGCCGATGATATCGCGAGTGACCAGCAGGTTGGCGAAGGGGCCGACCATCTGGCGGTTCTCGGTGTCGCGACAGGGATCGCTGATACCGACGACGATCTCCTCCTGGCCGCTGTAGCGCCAGAGGAGCGTCTTGAAGGCCGCCAGCAGCAGGTCGTGCATCTCGCGATCCAAACGCCGCGCCAAACCACGCAGGTTCTCGGAAACCTCTTCCGGCAGGGCCACCGGCAGGCGGGCCGCCGTGAACGTGTGCACCGCCGGGCGACGCCGCGATTCGGGCAGCTCCAAGGCCTTGAGTTTGCCGGGCAAGTGGCGCTTCCAGAAATCGAGCAGCGGCGCCAGTTCGGCGCGCGAGCGGGCCTTTTCCCATCGGCCGTGGCCCTGGTAGTCGGTGGCGGGGGTGGGCAAGGCGGGCGGGTGGCCGGAGGTGCGGGCTCGGTAGAGGGCGCCCATCTCGTCGGCGATCAGGTTCAGCGACGCGTGATCGGCCACGATGTGGTGGACCACCACCAGCAGCATGCCGTGCTCGGGGCCGGTTTGGAACAGCACCGCGCGAATCGGAAGGTCGCGATCCAGGTGGAACGGGGCCTCGGTGGCGGCCACCGCGCGTTGCATCCATACCTCGCGGTCTCCCGCGGCGCCGGTCGGGGCGTCGACGACGCGCAGCTCCAGGCGGGCCCGTTCGCGAAGGTGACTTTCCCCCTTGGCGGCGCGGGTCAGGATTCGGGTGCGCAGGATGGGGTGGCGGGCGACGATCTCGTCGAGTGCGGCTTCGATCGCGGCCAGGTCCAAGGGACCCGAGAGTTCCAGGAGGAGCGGGAGATTGTGGTAGACCGGCGCGTGGGGATAGACGTTGTCGGTTTCGAAGTAATCGATGAACCACAGGCGATCTTGGTGGAAGGACAGGGGTTCGCCGGCGTCGATGGGTGCCGGGGTGTCGGCGACCGGTGGTTCGGGGATGGCGTCCGGTTGGGCCGAGGCGCGTTCGAGGAGGTCGAGGTAGTCGGCCAGGAAGCGGTCGATCGTGGCAGGGCGGTGGCGACTGGCGTTGTACTTGACACGCAGTAGGAAGCCCTCGCCTCGTTCGCAGACTTCGAGTTCGAGGTAGCGGCCCTGTTGGTAGATGCCTTCGACAGGTTGGATGGTGAGTTGGGTATGGGGGTTCTCTTTGGTTGCGGGTTCTGCGAGCTGGCTTGTTTTGGGGGTGGGGGGCTTCGCTCTTTGGGCGGTGTCTCCTGCTTGCTTGGGTTGCTTCGTTGTGTCGGGCCGGCGGCCCAACCTACTGCCATTTCGGCCCTCTTGGCTTGCGGGCTCTTTGGGCTGGCTTGCTTCGAGGGTGGGGGGCTTCGCTCTTTGGGCGGTGTCTCCTGCTTGCTTGGGTTGCTTCGACTCGTCGGGCCGGCGGCCCAACCTACTGCCATTTCGGCTCTCTTGGCTTGCGGGCTCTTTGGGCTGGCTTGTTTTGGGGGTGGGGGGCTTCGCTTTTTGGGTGGTGTCTCCTGCCTGCTTGGGTTGCTTCGTTGTGTCGGGCCGGCGGCCCAACCTACTGCCATTTGGGCTCTCTTGGCTTGCGGGCTCTGCGGGGATTGGGACTTCGATCGAGAGGTCCGGGGCGAAGTTTTGGTAGTTGAAGACGCAGTGGAACAGGTCGCCCTCCCCTTCCCGTTCGGCTTTCAACGCGTCGACGACCACTGGAAACGGCAGCAAGTGGTCGAGGGCCGAGACCATCTCCACTTGCGCATCGCGGATCAGGGCCTCGAACGAACGGGAGCCGAGCTCGCGACCCCGGATGGCGACCATCTGGATGAAGTAACCGACGGCGTCCTGGAGATCGGTACGGTAGCGACCCAGGGTCGGCATGCCAATGAGGGTCTCTTGTCCGCCGAGACAACTCGCCAGAAGCCACTGGAATGCGGCCAAGAAGAGGGACGAGACGTAGGCATCCGCGTCAGTGGCGCAGCGACGCAGGCATGCCCCCGTTCGGGCCGGAATTTCCAGCAACGCAGTGCGCCCTTCGAAAGGTTGCTCGGCGCCGCGGGGCACATCAGTGGGTAGTTCCGTACAGGGCAATGGTGCGGCCAGGCGACGGCGCCAAAAGGCCAGGCGTTCTTGAACCCGATCTCCCGCGAGCAAACGGCGCTCCGCCGTAACGAAATCGCGGTAGGGTACCGTGAACGGTGGTGCCTTGGGCGTTCGGCCCGCCAGCAGGTTGCCGTAGGCGTCCAGCAGCGTGCGCCACAGGATCAACGTCGAGCGGCCGTCGCAGACCAGGTGGTGCACCGTCAGCAGCACCAGGGTCTCATGGGGCCCACGGGTGAAGAGATGGGCCCGGAACAGCGGGCCGGCTTCCAGGTCGAAGGGCTCGCGGATCGCTTCGTGTACCCGATCCCGCAATGCGGCTTCGTCGAGCGTTTCGGCGTGCTCCGCGATGACGCGCGGCATCTGGGCCGGGTCGAGGACATGGGCCGGCACCCCGTCGACCACCCGAATCCGGGCCGTCAGGATGGGGTGTACCGCGAGCAGATGACGGCAGGCCCGCTCGAAGAGCGCCAGGCTCACGCTACCGGCGATGCGGAAGCAAATCGGCACGTGGTAGCCGTAGACGTCCGGCTCCATTTTCTGCTGGACCCAAATCCCTTTCTGGCCCTCGCTGAGGGGGAACGGTTCGATGGCATCGGGTCCGACCGAAGCGCTCTCTGGGGTCGAGATCAGGCCCTTGGTTCTTGGCGGCATTTCGGTCGGGTCGGAGGCCTCGGTCACCAGTTCCGAGAACGACGCTTGGTGGCGTGCGACGAGGGCGCGGACCGGTCGGTCCGGGTCGTGAACCACATCGGCCACGAGATCCACCACCAATCGGGTCATCCGCGCGATGATTTCACCGCGGAACAAGTGCTTGCGGTAGACGGTCACCAGGTGGAGGCGACCCTCCAATGCCAAGACCTGAAAGAAGAGCGTGGCCAGGGCTCCGTCTACCACCGATTCGGACGTATCGTGGGTCAGGCTGTCGGCGAAGCAGGAGCGACCCAATCCGGCGGTCGCCTGATCGGTGCCGGCGTCGATGTCCGCGGAATCGATCAGCACGTCTCCGGTCTGGCCGAAATAGGCCGCGAGGTTCTCCATCCCGGCCAGTTCCAGCAACTGGTCGAACGGCAATGAACCGTGTCGCAAGCCGTTGAAGCTGGACGCTTTGGTTTCGGAGAGCAACTGCCGTGCGGTCATCTCGGCGGATACGTTCAGCGGCAGGAACAGGACGTTGGTGAATTCGCCGGGCGCGGCCAAGAGTGCTTTGCGATCGCGTCGGCTGTGGATGAAGTGGAAGACGGCGCGCGCGTTGCCCAGGCCGTGCACCAGCAGGATCGCCAGCGCGGCCGTGAACAGGTGGGTGTGGGTGACGTCGTGGTGCCGGCAGAAGTCTCGGATTTCGGCGGCTAGATCGTCGGAAAGCGTGTGTCCGTGGCGAGCCGCGATCGCCAAGCGCTCGTGCGCCATTCCACGGGGGTCGCAGACCAGCGGCAAGCGCATGTGCATGGGCCCGTCGGCCAGCCGATTGCGCCAGTAGGCGCGAGCCGCGTGGGCCGCCTCGGTTTGGGGCACGAATGCCTGCAGGGCGTACTGCCAATAGGGTTCGGCCACGGGCGGCAAGGTGGGTTCCCGATTCTGTGAGAGATCGCGGTAGAGCGCCATGGCCTGGGCGAACAGCAGCGGCAGGGTGAAGGCGTCGGCGAGGCTGTGGTGGGTCACGAACCCCAGGTAACTTTGCCCGCCAACGGTATAGAGTTGGAGGCGGAAGAGTGGCGGACGATCGAGCCGCTGCAACCGCGCCCGTTCCACCAGGATATGTTGCTGAAACTCGGCGAGAGACGGGAACGCCACCTGGCGCAGTTCCCAGCTTGGCTGCGGTGAAACCACCTGAACCCAATCGCTGCCGATCCCCAGGTAGTGGGTGCGCAGCAGGTCGTGGTGCCGCGCCAGCAGATCCAAGGCCCGATTCAGCAAATCCGGATCGAGCGAGCCCAAACCCGATTCGAAGACGTGTTGAACGTTCCAGGCCGGCTGTTTCAGGACCTCGGAGTGGAACAGGTTGCGTCGCTGCTCCTGGCTGATGGGCGCAAACAGGCTTCCCGCCGGCAGGCGCGTGGTCAGTGCCGTGAGCACCTCCGGCTCCAGGCGATCGAGCACCGCGTGCAGGGGAACCGCGCGATGGGCGGCGAAGTAGCAACGATGGCCGTCCCGCAGCACGGCCACGCCCTCGGCGGCCAGGGCCAGCAGGCCCGAGCGACAGGCGTCGAGGTCTTCGGAGTCAAGGCGCTGGGCATCGCCTTCACGCGTGGTGACCCGAAGCCCCCGCGGAAGCCCGCCCAGCCGTTCGGCGAACCAGGCGGCCGCAGCCGAATCGGGCGGCGCGACCATCGCGCTCGATGGCGCCGGTGTTGCCGCGGATCCGTACCCGCGTTCCTCCAGAAACGCGGTCAGGCGCGCCGGGGTGTTGTGAATCAACAGGTCCGCCAGTTTGATCTCGCAGTCCAGAACCTCGTTGATCTGGGCCAACAGGCGCATGCTCGAAAGCGAATCGAGCCCGAGGGCACCGAACGCCACGTGGGGTGCCACTTCGTCGCGCTCGTGCCCGGTAATGTCGCACACCGCAGCGAGGACCAGGTCTCCCGGTGCCTGGGACGCAACCGTCGGTCGCGGATTGGGCGGGACGCGTCGAACCTGGGAACGCGCCTCGACGGAGTGGGCGTCGCCGGTCGCTTCGATCCAGCAGCGCCGCTGGTCGAACGGGTAGCCGGGCAAGGTGATCGGCAGGCGTTCGTAAGCGTCGAACCAGGGCGCCAGGGCGGGCGTCCATCCCTGCACGAAGAGGTCGGCCAGCACGCGCAGGTCTTCCGGATCGGGCTCGGGATCGGCGAGCACCCGAGCCTGGGTCAACCGGCCCAGGGCCGCCAGCGCGGCGCCCACCGATTTGCGAACGCTGCCGGCGAAGCCCGATCCCGATTCCTGGGTTGCGGCAAATCGGTCCAAGGCGGTGATCAGGTCGTCCCGGTTGGAGACGACCCAGGCGACCCGTTCCGCGAATTGGGCGCGGCGCAGCAGCAGGTTGGCGGCCAGCGCGCCCAGGGTCAGGTGACGCCCCGTCCCATCCAGGAACTCGCGCAGGTCGGCACAGCGGCGAACCAGCGCGGGCATCGTCTTGGCCGAGAGGCAGATCGGCATGGCGCGGTGGTCGTCGCCGTCGGTTTCGTCCGGCCAGGCCTCGGACGGCGCCTCGGCGATCACCAGGTGCACGTTGGAGCCGGTGGCGCCGAACGAGTTCACCGCGGCGCGCCGGGTCCGGCCGGCCTCTTCCAGCCAGGGCCGCGACTGGGTGTTGATGGTGAAGGGCGAGGTCTCCAAGGCGAAACCCGGATTGGGCGAATCGACGTTGAGGGTCGGCGGCAACTCGCGCTGACGCAGAGCCAGCAGGACCTTGATCACGTGGCACAGGCCGGAACCCTGGAAGGCGTGGCCGATGTGGTTCTCGATACTGCCCAGGGCACAGAACTGGCGACGGCGGGTGAACTCGCGGAAGGCGGTGGTGAGGGCCTGGACCTCCACCGCGTCGCCGACCGAGGTGCCCGTGGCGTTGGCCTCCACCAGGCCGATGGTCTCGGGGTCGACGCCGAAACGCCGGTAGGTCTCGGCGATCAGGGCGGCCTCGCCGAGCACCCCGGGCGCGTTGATGCCGTTGGTGCGCCCGTTGTGGTTGTTGCCCCAGGCCTCGATCACGCCGTGGATGCGGTCACCGTCGGCCAGCGCGCTTCCGAGCGGCTTGAGCACCAGCACGCCCACCGCTTCACCGGGCAGCATGCCGGCGGCGCGGGCGTCGAGCGCGTAGCCCTCGTCACCGGTCGCGATCAGGCCGCCCTCGGCGGACGTGAGAATCAGGTTGGGCGTGCTGTAGATCAGGACACCACCCGCCAGCGCCACGTCGCACTTGCCCAGCAGCAGGTTGTCGCAGGCCTGGGCGATCGCCAGCGCCGAAGAAGCGCAGCCCGCGTCGACACTCACGCAGGGACCGGTGAGGTCGAAGCTGTAGGAAACGCGGCCTGGCAGACCGGACAGGGTCACGTGCGGCGAGATCCCCAGTATTTCCTTCATTCTCAAGGTGTAATCACCGCCTCCGCCGCAGAAGACGCCCCAAGATCGGCCCGACAGGCGCTGGGGATCGAAGCCGGCATCCTCGATTGCCTTCCAGCTCTCCTGCAGGAACAGGCGCTCGGAGGGATCCATGGCGGCGGCTTCGTTGGGCGAGATGTGGAAAAAGACCGGATCGAAGCGGTCGATGCCGTCCAGGAAGGCGCCCTTCAGCGAGCCGCCCGACGGCCAGCGGGAAAGATCCCAACCGCGCTCGGCGGGCACCGATTCGAAGACGGCGGATCCGCTCTTCAGCAGGTCCCAGAGCGCGTCCACCGAGTCGGCTCCGGGGAAGCGACCGGCCATGCCGATGACGGCGATGCGCGGGTCGCCGAACTGGCGCGCGGCGGGCCCCGTGTCGGTGGCACGGATCGGGCCGGGCACGACCCCTCCGGAGACGGCTGGCTTGTCGTGGTCCAGGTCGCGAGCTGCGGCGCGGGGCCGCTCGCCATTCGCGACATCGGTCATGGCCTCGGCGAGCAGGTGGGCCATACGCGCCAGGGCGTCGCGCCCGCTCAACAGCTCGAAATGGTTGGCGCCGTCCACCACCACGGTCTCCAGGTCCGGCAGCACCGCGACCCAACCCTGGAGGAAGTAGCCGAAGGAACCGCACTCGCGCTGGATGCGCAGCAGGTAATCGGGATTGTAGACCTCGTCGGAGGTGGCGTCGGCGGTTTCGGTGCGCAGGAGGAAGGCCTTCAGCTCCGCGGGACGGGGCAGGGGTCGGGCGCGATAGGCGGCGAAGGCGCCCAAGTTGGCCAGGTGCACGGCGGCCATCGAATGGAGACGGCGCTCCAGAATCTCCGCCTCCTGGGCCACGCCGCGAGCCCGGATCAGGGTCGCGAGGGCCGCGGGCAGGTCACCCGCCTCCGCATCGGCGACTTCGTCCGCGGTGATTTCCAACGCTCGCCAGGACACCTGACCGGCTTCCTTCTCGCGGCGGAAGCCCGGGTCCAGGTGCAGCATCGCGATCATGAGGAAGTTGGCGTTCATGATCAGGTTCTCGCGCGACCCGGCCTGCCAGAGCCGAGCGTCACCGTCGTCGGTGATCAGGGGCGACTCCGCCAGGAACAGGTTCGCCACCTCGAGGCCCTGGGCCTGTAAGCGGCGCGCGGCCTCGTAGGCCAAGGTGCCGCCCATCGACGAGCCGAACAGGTGGTAGGGTCCCTCGGGGTCGAGTTCGGTCACCAGCGCCGCCACGTGGTCGGCCATCTCGGCCAGCGACGCGAAGGGCGGTTCCTCGGTCAGGAATCCGCGCGACCGGACGCCGACCAGGCGGAAGCGCTCGCCGGTGGCCTCGGCCAGCTTGCGGTAGAGGCCCACATCGCCGGACATGGGGTGAATGCAGAACAGCAGCGGCCCGTCGCCATCGAGCGCCAGCGGGACCAGTTCGCGGTGGCGCCGGATCAGGTCGCGCAACCGGGTTTGGAAGGGCTGCGCGCTCGGGAACGCGACCGAGGGACGCGCTTCCGAGGTGGGATCGCCGGCGCGGGCCGCCAACAGGTCGGCGAGGTGGGCGGCCAGGCGGTCGATCGAGGGGAAATCGAAGACCAGCGTTTCGCGCAGTTCGAGGCCGAAGGTCTCGGCCAAGTTTTGGATCAGGCTGACCACCGTGAGCGAGTCGAGGCCCAGGTCGAAGAAGCTGGCCTCCTCGTCGAGGTCGCCGCCTTCGTCTTGCCAGAGCAGGCTTCGGACCTGGTCGCCCAGGTGTTGGATCAGTTGGTCTTTGGTGGGTGGGGGCGTCTGGTTCGCCGGGCCGGCGAACCTACCGGGCACCACGCCACTTTCGGTGTTCGGGGTCTCCCGAGAGGGGGCGGTCCGTTGAGGGGATCGCTTTGTCTTTGGTTGGGGTTTCACTTCCTCGGTCGACGGCTTCGTCGCGTTCGCCGAGCCGGCGAACCTACCGGGCACCACGCCACTTTCGGTGTTCGGGGTCTCCCGAGAAGGGGCGCTCCGTTGGGGGGATTGCTTTGTCTTTGATTGGGGTTTCACTTCCTGGGGCGGCGGCTTCGTCTGGTTCGCCGAGCCGGCGAACCTACCGGGCACCACGCCACTTTCGGTGTTCGGGGTCTCCCGAGTTGGGGCGCTCCGTTGGGGGGATTGCTTTGTCTTTGGTTGGGGTTTCACTTCCTCGGTCGACGGCTTCGTCGCGTTCGCCGAGCCGGCGAACCTACCGGGCACCACGCCACTTTCGGTGTTCGGGGTCTCCCGAGAGGGGGCGCTCCGTTGGGGGGATCGCTTTGTCTTTGGTTGGGGTTTCACTTCCTGGGGCGACGGCTTCGCCTGGTTCGCCGAGCCGGCGAACCTACCTGGCACCACGCCACTTTCGGTGTTCGGGGTCTCCGAGGTTGGGTCGTTTTGGTGGGGCGTCGGCTCGGTCCGTTGCGGGATCGCCACGTTTTGGATGGATCGTTTCGGGGGTGGCGACGGCGAAGCGACATTGCCGCCCTGGAAGGGGTAGGTAGGCAGGTGCAGGCGTTGCGGTGGTTGTGCGCCCCGGTATCGAGCGTGCCAATCGACCGGTGTTCCCGCCACCCAGAGGGCGGCCAGGGCCGGTAGGTCGTCGACCGAGTCGGCGGCCATCGCTATGCGCTCGGCCTTCGATGCCTCGGCCGCGCGAAGCACCTCGGGCCGAGAGGCGTGGTAGATTGATTCTCCGTCGGATCCGCCGTCGAGGTAAACGGCCAGGGCTCGGACGAGCACCTCCCGCGAATCCACCACGAAGGCCAAGCGCCGCCGCATGCCCTCTCGGCCCACTTGCAGGGTGTAGGCGATGTCGGCCAGGGCGATCGGCTCCTCGGCTTGCAAGCGGGCCAGCAGGCCGCGGGCACGTTCGGTCAGCGCCGTCTCGGTCTTGGCCGAAAGCGGTACCAGCAACGCCTCGCCGGTGTCGGCTACCGCCCCGCGATGACGCTCCACTTCGGTGCAGGCGCGCACGACCAGGTGGGCGTTGGTGCCGCTGTGGCCGAAGGTGTTGAGCGCGGCGGTCAGGGGTGCCTCGCCCGCCGCTTCCCACGGCCGGCTTTCGTCGGCCACGTAGAAGGGCGCGCCCTCGAAGTCGATCAGCGGATTCAGGCGTTGGAAATGGAGCAGTCCCGGAAGGGTGCGATGGTGCATGGAGAGCAGGATCTTGACGAGCCCGATCACGCCGGAGGCCGCCATCGCGTGGCCGATGTGGGCCTTGGCGCTGCCCACCGCGCAGAAGTGGCGGCGATCGGTGAATTGGCGGAAGGCGCGCGCCAAGGCGTTGGCCTCGACCGAATCGCCGAGCCGCGTCCCCGTGCCGTGAACTTCCACGTAACCAATGGTTTCCGGATCGATGCCGCGGCGACCATAGAGCTCCGCGATCAGTTCTTGCTGGGCCGCGCCGTTGGGTGCCGTGATTCCGTTGCTGCTGCCGTTCTGGTTGACCGCGTCGGCGCAAATCACGCCGTAGATGGCGTCGTTGTCGGCCAGCGCGTCGTCGAGCCGCTTGAGGGCCACGACGCCGACCGCCTCGGAGAAGACCGAGCCGTCGGCCGCCTCGTCGAAGGTCCGGCAGCGGCCTCCGGTGGAAAGCAGTTGGGCTCGTTCCAATGCTTCCATCATCGCCGGCCCCATCGCCGCCGACACGCCGCCCGCCAGCGCCATGCGGGTCTCGCCGCCGCGCAGGCTCTCGCAGGCCAAATGGATCGCGACGCCGGAAGAGGAACAACCGGTGTTGACCACCAGTGCCGGCCCGCGCAGGTTGAGGAAGTAGGATAGCCGCGAAGCGACGATGGCGTCGGACGAACCCGTGAAGGAGCCTTCGAAACCGATCGGCTCGGCGCCCACGAACACGCCGACCGGCTGGCCATCGAGGTGCCTGGGGTCGTAGCCGGCGTCCTCCAAGGCTCGCCAACTCTCTTCCAGGATCAGGCGCTGGTGGGGGCTCATGGCCGCCGCTTCGCCCGCAGGAATGTTGAAAAAGGCGGCGTCGAACCGCTCGCGATCCTCGATCAGGCCACCCCAACGGCAGGCGCCGCCGCTCTGGCCGCGCCATTCGGCGGGTAACGCGGTCACGGCGTCGACCCCCTCCACGAGGTTCTGCCAGAATGCGTCGACATCCGACGCGCCTGGCACGCGGGCGGACATGCCGACCACGGCGATCTCGGCGGCGGAATTCCCCACCCGAGAAGGTTCGCGCGATCCTCGTGCACCGGAGCGGCGCACCGTCCCACCAACGCGCCACCGCGAGCGTCGCCCTCGCGCGATCGGGCCGCGTTTGGAAGGGCCACGCTCGACCCGAATTTCCGAATCCGAACCGGGCACCTCATCCCGCGACGGAGCCTGCGACTCGAGGGTCGCGACCAGGCTCGCAAGGGGCGCGACCGCAGGGCATTCGAACAGCACCGTGGGCGCCAGCGCCAAGCCCAGGCGCCGGTTGAGTCGGGCCACGTAATCGGAACCCAACACCGAACTCAGTCCGTAATCCGAAAACGGCACGCGCGGTTCGATATCCTCGGCAGGCAACCCCAGGCAGGCGGCCAGTTCCTCGGCCAGCACCGCAACCAGATCTTCCGCGCTCGGCGTATCCACGACGTTTGGCATGTCCCCCGCGACGGGACCGGTCGGTGCGGAGATGTCGCCCCCATTGGGCCGCATCTCGCGGCCGGCGAAGGGATAGGTCGGCAGCGACAGCCGCCAGGGCTGTTCGCCGCGCCACAGCGCACCCCAATCCAGGTCGCAACCCTTGGCCCAGAAATGGGCCGGCCGGGCGACGTTGCCCTCTTCGATCCAAGTCTGGATCAAGCGGTCGGCCTCGCCATCGGAACCGAGGATGTCCGACAGCCCGGAATCGGGTCCGCCGAAGAACAGGTTGTCACCGGCGCGCTGTCCGGCCACGAAAGCCGCCAGCGCGTCCAGCAGTTCACGCGCGCCGTGCACCACCAGCGCCAGCCTGAAGGGAAAGGCCCGGCGGCCCACTTGAAGCGTGTAGGCCGTGCCGCGCAGATCGAACGCGGTGGACCGGTCCAGGCGGCGCTCCACGAAGGCCGCCAACTGGTGGGCGGCCGCGATCAGCTCGGCCTCGGTGCGTGCGGACAGGGGGAAGCACAGCGGTTCCGCCAGTTCCTCGGGGGCGATCGGTGCGGTCCGCCCGCGGTATTCCTCCACGATCAGGAAGGCGGCGGTCCCGCCCAGCCCGTAGGCGTTGATGCCGGCGCGACATGGCCGAGTCCCGGCAGCGTCGGCCGGCCAGGGCAGCACCTCCACCGGGATGTCCAGCGGCGCCTTGGCGAGACCCAGCGACGGCGCCGCCTCGCGATAGCCCAAGGTGGGCACGATGGTCCGGTGGCGCATCATCAGCAGGACCTTCACGAGTTGGGTCAGCCCGCCCGCGGCGCCGTTGAACCCCACGTACGATTTGACGCTACCTACCTGGAGCGGCGCGCACCGGTCGCCCCTGCCGAAGACCTTCTTGATGGCTTCCAGCTCGATAGCGTCGCCGAAGCCGCCGGTTCCGTGAGCTTCGAGGTAGTCCAGGTCGGCCGCGGCCAGGCCGGCATCGGCCAGAGCGGCGGCCAGTAGCTCGGCCTGGGCGTTGGCGTTGGTCAACGTGACCGAGCCCGACCAATTGCCGGTGTGATTGACGGCGCCACCGGCCAGGTTGGCGTAGATGTTGTCGCGATCGCGCTCCGCGTCGGCCAGCCGTTTGAGCATGACCACCGCCGCGCCCTCTCCTGGCGTGAGGCCCGTGACCTCGGCGTTGAAGGGTCCGCAGACCCCCTGCTGGGCCAGCACGCCCAGGCGACTCAACGAGAGGTAGGCATCCACGGAGAAGTCGATGCTGGCACTGCCCACCAGGGCCACGTCGCACTCGCCGGCGCGCAGGGCCTGGGCGGCGCGGTGCAGCGCCACCGAAGACGAAGAACAGGCCGTGTTGACGGTCTCGCTGGTTCCGGTGAAGTTGAAGAAGTAGGAAATGCGGTTGGCCGTGAAGCTGATGTCGCCGGTGATGCGCAGCGGCGTGTTCTCGGGCTCCTCGCGCGGCAGCGTATCTTGGAAACTGTTGTTGTATAGCGCGATGAACACGGCCGTGCGCGGCCCTTCCAGATCCTCCGGCGCGTAGCCGGCGTCTTCCAGGCACTTCCAGGTTTCCTGCAGCAGGATGCGCTGGTGCGGATCCATCCAGGCCGCCTCGCGCGGCGACACCTGGAAGAAGCCGGGATCGAAAGCGAACACCCCGTCCAGGAAGCCGCCCGACTTGGCGTAGGTCTTGTCCGGATCGGCCTTGGAATCACCGTAAAAAGCCTGCCAATCCCAACGATCGGCGGGCACGTCGCGGAAGAGCGGCTCCTTGCGACGCAAGTGCTCCCAAAATCCCTCGATCGAAGATGATTGGGGCAGCCGCGCACTCACACCGACGATGGCGACCCGGGCCGCGCCGGTCGTCGGAACCGCGGCCGCGGCCGGCGCCGCACCATCGGTCGCGGACACGGGCCGCGAGATCTCCTCCACGGCAGCCGAAGGCTCACCCGATCTCTCGTCGGAAGATCCGGCCGATTCGACGGCCGGTGGCCGGGCGAACGACTCCGTGGCGAACCGGCGACTGATCTGGCCGTTGACCACCTGATTGTGGCTGACCCGTTCCGAGGTCACCCGCAACCGCCAGTGGGTCGCGTGGCTGCCGCGCAGGTGCAGCAGGAAATCCCAGGGCCGCTTGATCTGCACACGCCCATCCGCCAGTTGTGCGTTGTAGATGCGCACGAAGTCGGCCACCAGACGGCCATGGGGATTGATGGCCAGGTCTAACCCCACCGCCGCGGAAGGAAGCGCCGCCTCACGGTAGAACTCGGTGAAGCCGCTGGGATCGCCCATGAAGCGGGTGTCGCGCTCCCGTTTCTGGAACAGGCTGAGCCGGTTCATCGGCGTTTCCAAACGGCGATAGGCGCGGTTGGTGGCCACGAAGTCGACGACGCGGCGCACGGCCGGAACCGTGCTGTCGTCGAAGGCCACGTAGGCGCCGTCCTCCAGCAACAGGTCGGCGTAGAAGAAATCGAGCAGCACGTAGTCGAACAGGTGCAATCCGTCGATGAAGATCAGGTCGAAGGTTCGCCGCTCCTCCAGCAGGCGCGGCAGGGCGCGGTAGTCGGGCTGGTTCAGGTGCTCGAAGTGATCGGACAGGCCCGCTTTGCGAATCTGGGCCAGCGCCAGGTTTTGGAAACTCGCCTCCTGGCCGGGGTCGATCGCCACGTGAAGGCCCGTGCCGCGGCGGCGATGCGCCTCGCACACGAACAATGCGGACAGGCCGAACGCCAGGCCGATCTCCATGGTGTGGTTCAACTCGTGGGTCGCGATGAACTGGTGCAGGTACTGGCCCAGCGAAGCCGGAATCGCCCAGGGATAGATCGACTTGATCAGGCCGTGCTCGTCACCGACCTTGCCGGTGCGGTAGATCTCCCCCAACAGGCCCTCGCCGAAGGGCGCCTTCAGGTTCTGATCGTTGTAGCGGTGGAAGAAGACTTCGAGCACCTTGTCCACATACTGGAAATAGGTGATTTTGTCCGCCGGCTCGACCTTCAGCGTGGCCGTCGTGGTGGGATCCAGGTGGCCACCCACCAGAAAGGCGAACTCTTCTTCGGCGATCGACATCTCGAAGACCGGTTCCCGCTCGGCGGCGGCATCGTCGTGGGCGACGACCGCCTCCTCGGACAGCGAACGGGCGTCGAGAATCAGTTGTCGCGAGCGCGCCAGGTATTCGGGGTGTTCCGTGAGGGCCTTGAGCAGGAGAGACTTTTTCCATTCGATATTCATGCTGGCATTCCGTTAGGCATTGAGGGTATTGAGCTGAGGTTTGGTTTTGGCGAGGATGACGCGGACCAGGTCGTCGATGGTGGGGTACTCGAAAATCCATTTGGGCGGAATCGCGACGTCGAGCGCTTCTTCCAGGATGCGAATGAAATCGCTGCCGTTGATGGAGTTGAGACCGAAGTCGCTGAAGGAGCGGCCGGGACGAATCGACTCGGGATCGATTTGCAGGGCGTCCACCAGAATGCCCACGATGACCTCGCGAACGCGCGCGCCGTCGACGTGCCCCGAAGGTTCGGCCTCCTTGGCACGAGGCTCGGCCGTGGTGCCGGCTTCGGCATCGGCGGCCGGCGGCCGCGTCGCCTCCTCGGACGGCTTGGTCGACGGGACCGATGGGGATGCCGAAGAAACGGGCGCGATTTCGGGATCGGGTTCGGGGTGGCCGAGACCCAACTCGCGCACCAGTAGATGGACTTGATCATCGGAGAGCCGCTCGACGAATTCCCGCACGTGGTCCGCCGCATCGGCCGCGACGGAGCGCCGCGGGGACGGCGCGGCGCCGGAGGACGAAACGTCATCGCGTGAAGGTTGGGCGGGTCGTGGCTTGGCTTCGTCGAGCCCCTTGGGCCAACAAGGTTTCTTGGCGAACGGGTAACAGGGCAGGTGCAGGCGGCGCGGCGGTGCGTCCTGGTAGAGGCGTCGCCAGTCGAGGGGGATGCCGCGCGTCCACACTTCGGCCAGTTCGGCGAGCGCGCCCTGTTCGAGCCACTGGTTCAGGATCGCCGGGTTGTCGATTGTGTCTTCGCCGGGGGTGGTCTCGTTCTGGAAGACCCGATCGGAAGCCTCGCCCTCGCGCGGCAGGGTGCCTCGCCCGAACTGCTCGAGACGACCGATCAGCTCGGCGGCGTCGTCGACCAGAAAGGCGATGCGGACGTCCATGGGATCGCGGCCCACCTGAAGCGTATAGGCCAGGTCCACGAGGTCGACGCCGCCGGCATCCAGCAGGAAGTAGTGCAGGTTCTTGGCGAGGTGCTTGAGCCGGGCCCCGTTGCGGGCCGAGAGCACGACGAGCACGGTGCGGACCGGCTCAGGCCGTACCGAGCCGACGGGCCGGTATTCCTCGAAGAGCACGTGGGCGTTGTTGCCGCCCGAACCGTAGGCGTGCAGACCGGCCAGGCGCGGCGCGTCGCCGGCCGGCCAGGCTTCGGTGCGGCCCACCAGCCGGCAGGGTCGGTCTTCCAGGTCCAGATCGGGATTGGGCTCGTCGAAATCGGCGATCTGGTGCACGGCCCCGGTCTGGAAACTGCGCACGATCTTGAACAGCGCGCCCAGGGCCGAGGCGGCGTGCATGTGCCCCAGCATCGGTTTGAGCGTCGAGATGCGGCAGTTGCCGGGTTCCAGTTCGATCCCCTGGCGTCCCGCCAGGCGCGTCAGCGCGCGGTTGCAGGCCTGCCACTCGGCGATGTCGGCGACCGGGTTGCCCATGCCCTGCGCCTCGATGTAGGTCACCCGGTCGGCCCGCACCCCCGCCTCGCGGTAGCAGCGCTCGATGAGGTCGGCATGGGCGGCCGGGTTCGGCGCGGCGATGGACATGCCGCCCTGACCGTTGTAATTGATGGCCGTGTGGCGGATCACCGCGTAGACCGCATCCCCGTCGGCCTCCGCCTCCGCCAGCGGCTTGAGCAGCACCGCCGCCACCCCTTCCGCACGCTGGTAGCCCGCGGCGTCGCGCCCGAACGAGGCCACCGTTTCGCGCGCACTCAACTGCCCCATGCGCGACAGGCCCACGAACAGGTCCGGCCGCAGCAGCAGGTTGGCCGCACCCACCACCGCGTGACCGATCTCGCCGGCACGCAAGGCGCTCACGGCGCGATGCAGCGCCACCGCCGCGCTGGAACACATGGTGTCGATGCACTCGCTGGGCCCCCGCCAATCGAAGAAATAGGAAATGCGGTTGGCCACCATACCGGCCGCGTGCCCGAAATCGCGGCCGAGCTCGATGCCGGCGTCCTTCAGGAGCGCCACGTACTCGTTCTCCTCGACGCCCACGAAGACACCCACCGCCTCGCGCTTCAGCGAAAGCGGCGCATATCCGGCGTCCTCCAAGCAGTGGTAGACCGACATCAGCAACAACCGCTGGCGGGGGTCCATCAACTCGGCCTCACCGGGCAGGATGTGGAAAAATTCCGGATCGAACCCGCGAATGTCGGGAATGAAACCGCCCCACCGCGTGCGGCTCTTGGCCGGATCGCCGCCATCGGGGTCGTACACCGCGCCCCAATCGAAACGGTTCTTGGGGATTTCCTCGATCAGGCGCGCGTCGCGATCCAACGCATCCCAGAACGACCGCACCGACATGCACTGGGGAAACAGGCCGGCCAGGCCCACGATGGCGATCGGTTCGGGATTGGCGCGGGCATCGTCGGTCGCCGCGCGGCGCCGCGGCGCCGGCGTCGGCTCGCGGTCGGGCAGGGCGCCCAGCATGGCCTCGGCCAGCCGTTGTCGTTTCTCTTCGACGGTACTCATGGGGTGCTCCCTAAACGTAACGAGAAATCAATTGCTTGAGGTAGGGGAAGGAGTCTTTCACGACGTCGTAATCGACGCCGAAGTCCATCACGCAGGCGATGTCGTTGACGCCGATCGCGCGGGCCTGCTCCACCACCTCTCTCGCCTGCTCCGGCGGCCCGAAAATCGCCGAGGTGCGGAAGTAGCGCTGATAGGCGTATTCCAGCATCTTGGCCTTCTCGGCCTCGCCCACCTCGCCGGCGCCCTTCAACTTGGCCAGCCCGGCGTTGACGTGGGCTTCCAACGCGCTCTTGATGTAGGACTTGAACGGTTTCTCCACGACCCACTGGACGGTGTCCAGGTCCTTGTGCACCAGGGTGTGCAGCATCAGCGACACGGTGCCCTTGGCGGGATCCAGGCCGGCGTCGCGGCGACCTTGGCGATAGCGCTCGATCTTCTTGCCCATCGCCTCGAAATTCTGGCTGTAGAGCATCGTGAACACGTTGTAGCCCTGCTCGCCGGCGAAGGTGAAGGCGGCATCGCTGGACGCCGCCAGCAGCCACACGTTCAGTTCCGGTTGAAGCGGGCGCGGGAAGATGCGAATCGGGTAATCCTTGCCCTCGGGGCCCGGGAAGGACAGCGTCTCGCCGCGCCACAGGCGGCGCACCTGCTCGATGCGCTCGCTGGTGATGGCGCGGCGATCATCGAAGGTGTCCGGCGAATAGATGAAATCGGCCTGGTTCCAACCGGAACCGAAGCCCAGGTCGACCCGCCCGCCGGAGAGAATGTCGTTGATGGCCCACCACTCGACGACCTCGGCCGGGTGGTGCAGCGGCAACGAGATGCCGGCCGTGCGAAAGCGTACCCGCTCGGTCTGCGGGATCAGGTGGGCGGCGACGACCGCGGAGTTGGCGAAGATCGACCCGAACTCGTAGAAGTGGCGCTCGGGGATGTAGACGGCTTCGAACCCCTCGCGATCGGCGAAGAGCGTCAGGTCGCGCATGAAGCCGTACTTCTCGGCATCGGTGACGTCGGTGCGCACGTCGGAAAAGAACAGGAAACTGAAGGTCAGATCCTGGGCGACGACGTGGGTCGTGTCGGTTTCGGTTTGGAACCCCAAAAGTTGTTCAACGGTGGCGGACATGGCGCTTCCTATCGTGTGGCCTGGTGTTTGACGAGGTGTTGGGACAGGGTTTCGACGGTGGAGAACTCCAGCAGCCATTGGGGCTGGACCTCGCATTTGAGCTTCTTCTCGAGCCGGGTGGAGAACTGCATCCCGGAGATGGAATCCAGGCCGTAGTTCTGGAAGGACTGGCGTTCGTCGACCTGGCTGAGCTTGAGCACTTCGGACAGGGTTTCGCGAATGACCCGCATGGTGCCGGCCACGTCGTCGGGATCCGGCTCGGCGGTGGCGGTGGCCGGCCGGGCCGTGGACGTTTCGCGCACCGGGGCGGTCTCTCGAGACGGGGTGCGGGTCTGGCCCCCGCCCGTGGTGGCGTCACCCGCGATCGGGCCTGCTTGGGGAGACGATCCCACCGCGGGTCGTTCCGGGACCGTTCGGGCCGTTTCCGATGTGGCCGGCTCGGTTTCGGCTTGGCGACGCTCGACGACGCGATCCTCGGCAGGTGCCGGCCGATCGGGGAAGAACACGGCGTGCAGTCGCTCGATCCATTGCGGCTCGAGCGCTTCCAGTTCCTCGACCGTCAGGACGTCGTTCAGCTCCTCGATCCGAGGAGCTCGACCGTCGGCGACGTCGCGCTCCCATCGCGCCAGCCGGGCCTCCAGACGCGACACCGCGGCCGAGGACGCCACCGCGTCGTAACCCAGCAAACCCATGCCGCGCGCGACCTTTTCCAGATCGGTTACCGCGACCAAACCCAAGACACCGCCGTCGAATCGGGCCGCGGCATCCATCACGGGGAAGGCATCCTCGATGCGGATCAGGTCGAGACCCAGGCCGCGCATGTGGGCGTCGCGACCCTCGGGCATGTAGCGGTCGACCGTCCAGGCACCCCAGCATTGGGAGACCGTGGTGCCGGAACGCAGGCCCTTGTCGCGCAGCCGGTTGCGGTGGACGGCAAAGGCGTTTTGGAAGGCCGTGGCATAGCCGTAGTCACAGGAGCCGCGCGTGCCGTAGGCGCCCACCGACGAAAAGGCCAGGAAAAAGTCGAGCGGCTCGTCCGCGGTCGCTTCGTCCAGCAGCAGGGTGCCGCGCATCTTGGCCTGAACGACGCGGTGGATGGATTCGGGCTGCTTGGCGATGATCGGCCCGTCCTCCACCAGGCGAGCCAAATGGATCACGCCGTGGATGGCGCCCATCGCCGCTTTGGCGGCGGTGACGGCCTGCGTCAGGGCCTCGCGGTCGCTCACGTCCACCGCGAGGTAGTGGACCGTCGCGCCCAAGTCTTCCAGCTCGCGGCAAGTTTCGGCTCTCGCTTCGTCCAGTTCGCCGCGCGACAAGATGATCAAGTTGGCCTGGCAGTGACGGGCCAGTTCGCGGCACAACAGCGCTCCCACCGGGCCCAGGCCACCGCTCACGAGGTAGGTTCCGCGACGGCGCAGGTTCGATCGCGCACCCAATTCCAGTTCGGCGGGTGCGAGACGCACCGTGCGGGTCTGCCCCTCCTCGACACGAACGTGACACATCGCGCCGGCTTCCGGTTCGAGTTCGCTATCGGCAAGCCACTCGCGCAGAAGGAGTTGATGGGCATTTGGGCGCGCCTCGCGGTCGTAGTGGCCCACGAGCGTCCAGTGATGTTTCGGGTTCTCCTTCATGGCCGACATCATGAAGCCGGACAACGCCTCGCAATCGAGACGGGGTCGTTCCCGCGATCCGCCGTAGAGGTAGAGCAGCCGAATCGGCTGGGCCCATGCCTCCTGCATCAGTAGTTGGCTGACGCGAAACACGTCCAGCAATCGCGCTTCGTCCGCTGGTGCCACATCCCGGTCGGCGGTCACTGGTCCCAGGATCAGGACCGCGTCGGGTAGGTCGCGCAGGTCGTGGGCCGCCAGTTCGGCCAGATGGCGCACTTGGAGATCGAGGCCAAGCGTCAAGCCGACGGCCTGGGCCATGCGATCGAGCAAACCGCGCAGGGCGGCGGCCGCCGCCTCGTCGTCATGGAGGATCAGCACGCGGCGGCCATCGTAACGCCGCAGGGCGGCCGCCCAGTCGATGCTCTCGGGATAGGTGCGCGGCAGCCATCGCTCTTCGAAGAAAAGCCATTGGGTCGATCCCGCGCTAGACCGCTCGATTCGCGCCGCGGAACCGGGCGCCGCCACGTCCGCGAACGGCGGGATCGAGGGCGTGACGTAACGCGCTTCGGCGGGTGCGGGATGGGCGGGTTGGGGCACCCAGTATCGGTCGCGGGCGAAGGGGTAGGTGGGCAGGCTCACGCGCCGGGGTTTCGAATCGCCGTAGAGTCCGGCCCAGTCGAAGACGAGACCTTCGATCCAGAGTTCGAGCAGCGGCGCCAAGTCGCCCCGTTCGAGACCTTCCTCGATGCTGGCCTTCTGCGCGGCGTCGGCCTCGAACAGGGCCAAGCTGCCGTTCTCGCGTTTGACCGCGCCGAAGCGGTAGGCCTCATCGCCGGCTTCGGCATCGACGCCACGCGCCACGAAGGCTTCGAGCGCCGCGGCGAGCTCGTCCAGATCACGGACCGCCACCCCGAAGCGAAGGTCCATCGCCTCGCGACCCACCTGAAGGGTGTAGGCCACATCGCGCAGGGTCGGCGGGTCACCTTCGATTTGAATCTCTTCCTGGCCCGCGCCGGCGGCGGCCCCGATCCGGGCCAAGGGTTCCAGTGCCAAAACCTCGTGGGCCTCGATCTCGATGCCGAGCCGTTCGGAAAGGAGCCGGCGGAACTCGGATTGCTGGACCGGGTCCAGCCCGAAGTCGGCCAGCGGAACCTGGGGATCGATGTCGCCCGGGTCGACGCCGAGCACCTCGCCGAGCAGGATGGCCAGATCGTCGACATCGGCGCTGGGGGCCTGGTCGCGAACCTCCGTCTTCAGGAAGGCCAGCAGGTTGGCGGCCGACGCCAGCAGGCCGCGCGCGTCCTTGGCCGAAAGCACCACCAGGGCCGCCTCGTTCGCGGCCCCGACCTGCGACGGCAACGACGGGCGCGCCGGTCTCCGGTACTCTTCCAGGATCACGTGGGCATTGGCGCCGCCGGCACCGAAGGAACTGATCGCCGCGCGCCGCGGGCTAGGTTGCGGTGCATCGGCCGATCCGGGTTCGGGTGCCGCCCAGGGTCGGGTTTCCTGTTGCACGACGAAGGGTGAGTTCTCGAAATCGATGTAGGGGTTGAGATCGCGGGAATGGAGCGAGGGCACCAGGGTGCGGTGGTGCAACTGCAGCACGACCTTGCTGAGCCCGCTGATGCCCGCGGCGGCCTCGGCGTGGCCGATGTTCGATTTGACCGAACCGATGGCGCAAAACCCGCGATCGGCCGTATGCCGCCGAAAGGCCTTGACCAAACCCTGGATTTCGATCGGATCGCCCAAGGAGGTGCCGGTCCCGTGCGCTTCGACGTAGCTGATGGTGCGCGGGTCGATGCCGGTCTTGGCCAGGCAGGCCGAGACCATTTCCGCCTGGGCCACCGGGCTGGGCACCGAGATCCCGCTGACGGTGCCTACGTGGTTGACGGTGCTGCCCTTGATGACGGCGTAGATGTGGTCGCCGTCGGCCTCGGCCCGGGCGAGCGGCTTGAGCAGCACGGCGCCCACACCCTCGGCGGGCACGTAGCCGTCGCCGCCGGCGCCGAAGGTGCGGCAGCGGCCGTCGCTGGCGTGCATGTCGGCGGTGCCGTAGGCCACGTACTTGGTCGGGTGCAGCGAAAGGTTGACGCCGCCGGCCAGGGCCACCTCGGCCTCGCCGGTGCGCAGGCTCTCCAGCGCCAGGTGCAGTGCCGTCAGCGACGAACTGCAGACCGTGTCGATCGCCATGCTGGGCCCGTGAAAGTTGAAGGTGTAGGAGACGCGATTGGCGATCTGGGCGTAGTTCAGTGACAGCGGGAAGACGTTGTCACCGGCGATGGCGTCCAGGCCCACCAGGCTGTAGTCCTTGTGCATGCAGCCCACGTAGACGCCTACGTGACGGCGCCGCGCCGCGCCGTGCGACGCCACCAGGTTGGCCGGCGTGTAGCCCGCGTCCTCGATCGCCTCCCAACAGGTTTGCAGGAACAGCCGCTCCTGGGGGTCGATGATCTCGGCATGGCTCGGCGCCATGTTGAAAAACAGCGGGTCGAACTTGTCGATGTCTTCCAGGAACCCGCCCCAGCGGCACATCGGCTTGCCGGAAGGCGACTTGATCGCCATCAACCGGCGCCAGTCCCAGCGATCGGCCGGGATCTCCTCGATACAATCCAAGCCGGCCACCAGGTTGCGCCAGAACGCGCGGATGTCGCGGGCCTTGGGATAGCGGCCGGCCAGCCCGATCACCGCCACGTCGCCGGTGGCGGTATGGTCTCCCGGCGGCGGGGCGACGATTTCCGCGGCGGCCGGCGGGCGTGAGGCCACTTCCCCGCCCTGCTCGGCTTGCTCGGCGCGCCCGCCGAATCGTTCGCCATGGTGCTCGGCCAGGAAGGCCGCCAATTCGGCGACGTTGGTGTACTCGAACAGCAGGATCGGCGAAAGCTCGCTCTGCAGGTCATCGCTCAGCCGCGAGACGATGTGGAGCAGCCGCGAGGAGTCCAGGCCCATCTGGTAGTAGCCGATGGCGGGGTCGATGGCGTCCGGCGCCCGCCCGAGCCGTTCCGCCAACACCTCCTGCAGGTAGCGTTCGGCCCGTTTGACGGCATCTCGCCCCGCTTGGGACGGGCGCTCGGCCGGCGCGGTTTCGTCGGCATCCAGTGTCGCGGACTCGGCCACGACGGTCGCTTCGGCCGGCTCGGAATCGTACGCCTCGGCTTTGCGGCCCGGATTGATCAGGCCCGGCTCGCGCACCAGCTTGTTGACGAAGTGACGCAGCTCGGCGATTTTGCGGCCGGAAGGGTCGAAGAACTCCCAACTTTGCGTCATCAGTTCCTTTTCGAGGCGAATCGCGTCGCGATCGATGGTGGTCAGGCACCTGCGCCGAATCGGTTCGGCTACCGCGAAGGATTGGAAGAACAGCGGCAGGAACAGGCGCTCCTCGCCGCCCAGCAGCGGGAAGAACAGGGCCGCGGAGCCCACCCCCGAGGCGTCGATCAGGGTCGGGTGCAGGCAGAAGGCTTCGGCATCGGCAAGCCCCTCGGGCCCCAGGCCCAGGTCCAGCAGCAAGCCGCTTTCGGCCTCGTAGATGGTGCCGTCGGCGACCATCATGCCGCTGTGGACCAGCTCCAGCTCGCGCGAGCGTTCGTAGATGCGATTCAATGGGCGAACGGAGCTGGCCGTGGCCTTCAGCGACTCGATGTCGATCGTCTTGTCGAAGGTGGTCGGTTCGCGCCGCACCATTTCGGCCGTCACGTAGGTGCGCACGTCCGCCGCGAGCAGGCCGGCGCGCCGGGCACGACCCGTCACCCGCAGTTCCCAGCAATCGGGCCGCTTGGCCGAGCAGCGCACGTCCACCAGGATGGCGGCATCCGCATCGACGGTGAGCGGGTTGTGGAGCGAAAGGTGGCGCAGCTCCAGTTCGGCCAGCTCGAACCCGCGCTCCAGGAAGATCTGGAACAGCAGGTCGATGTACGCCATCCCTGGCAGCAGGGCCGTTCCGTAGACCTTGTGGTTCTGGAAGACCGGATGATCGTGTGTGAATAAGAATTGGGTGTTCATCGCTTCACCTTCGTGCTTCATTCGCGCGCCTTCTGCGGTTGGCTCACCTGGCTGCGCCGCCAGAAATTGGCCCTGGCGGGCACGGAACCCGGCGTCGTGGAACGCTCGCTGGTGGGCGGCCCGATCGTGGGTCGTCCGGTGTCGGCGGACTCGCGCAAACCGCCGGTTTCGGCGATCGTTTCGCGTTCGATTGAGGTCGCGGTCGCGGCGCCCGGCTCGGCCCCATCCGAATGGGATGGGCGCGGTGGCTCGGACTGCACGGCGCGGCGGTTCAACTGCGGCAAGGGCAGGGCTTGGCGGGTGGCTCGAGGAGCGGCGGGATCGATCATCGGTTGCAGGATCACGTGGGCGTTGGTGCCGCCGTCGGCGAAGCAGTTGATGGCGGCCACCGGCAACGGGTCGGACCAGGGCTCGGCCTTGCGCGGGAAGGTGAATGGCGATTGGGCCAGATCGAAATGCTTCAGCGGCTGTTTGCCGGAGAGGAACGGCACCAGGCGCCGGTTCCGGAGCATGAGCACGACCTTGATGAAGCCGGCGATGCCCTCGGCGCAGAGCGGATGCCCGATGTTGGGCTTCATGGAGCCGAGCCCGCAGGACGTCCGGCGATCGCGGCCGTAGATCGCGTCGACGGCCTTCAATTCGAGCAGGTCGGTGATGTGGGAGCCGGAGCCGTTGACCTCGATGTAGCCGATGTCGCCGGGTCCGTGGCCGCTCTTGGCCAGGGCCTGGCGCATCACCGCCTTCTGGGCCTCGGGATTGGGTGAGGCGGGCCCCGCCGTGCGGCCGTCGTTGTTGATGGCCAGGCCGCGGACGACCGCGTGGATCGCGTCGCCGTCGCGCAGGGCCGCATCCAGGGTCTTCAGCATCACCAGGCCCACGCCTTCGCCCAGCACCACGCCCTGGGCGCGCTGGTCGAACACGTGGAAGGCCGCGTCCGGGCTCAAAATCCCGCGCTGGTGGAACAACCGGTGGGCCCGGTCTCCCGTGAGCAGGCTGATCCCGCCCACGAGGGCGGCCTCGACCTCGCCGCGCTGCAGGTCGCCGATCGCGCCGTTCATGGCCACCAGCGCCGAGGAGCAGGCGGTATCGAGGACCAGGCTCGGGCCGCGCAGGTCGAAGAATTGGGAGATGTTGGCGGCGAGGTAGTTCTGGCCGATCGCCACGATCGGGTTGACGGCCTCGTGGAGCCGCCGGTCCTCGGGCAGGTGCTGGCTGCGGGCGCCCAGGTAGACGCCCAGCGGCCGACCCTTGACTTCGTCGGGGGTGTAGCCGGAGCGGTAGAGCAGCTTCAGGCTCTCTTCCAGCACGACCAGCGCCTGGGGATCCATGGCTGCCGCGTCTTTCTCGGGGATCAGGAAGGTGTCGGTGTCGAAGCGGTGAATATCCTCGATCATGCCCGCCTGGAAGTCGCTCTCGTAACCCCAGCGCGCGGCCGGGACGGGTGCGATGGCGCACTCGCCGCGGCAGAGCAGTTGCCAGTAGGCCTCGGGCGAGGGCGCGCCCGGGAACCGGCACGAGAGGCCGATCACGGCGATGTCGCGGTGGCCGCGCTCGGCCGCGGTGGATGTGGCCGGAGCCGGTGCAGGGACAGGTTGAACCTCGGCCTTCAGAGCTGGTGGTCCGGAAGACAGGGCCGCCAGTTGCGCTTCTGCGCCAACGGGAAGCGCTGCGTCCCGTGAAGGCGTCGCGGCGTCCAGGGCTGTCCGCAGTTCCGCTTCGAAGTGGTCCAGCAGCCAGGCCGAGAGGTCGCGAATGGTGTTGACCTCGAACATGAGCGAGGGGTCCAACTCGCGGCCGAGGGCCCGGTTGAGGTCCTTGGCGACCTGGGCCAGGAGGATCGAGTCGACGCCGACCTCGGGGAACGGCGTACGGGGTCCCAGTTCGGCGGCATCCAACTTGAGCTCGGCGCAGAACAGCGAAGTCAACCAGCGCCGCGTGGCGGCGAGAAGGTCACCACGACCCGACACCGCACCCGAAGCCCCAACGTTCGAAGTCCCCGACGAACCCTGAGTGGCGTCGCGCCCGGTAGGTTCGGCGGCCCGCCGAACGCGATCCCCATCACCCTCCGAAGGCGCCCAGTTAGAAGTCCCCCACGAACCCTGAGTGGCGTCATGCCCGGTAGGTTCGGCGGCCCGCCGAACGCGATCCCCATCCCCTACCGAAGGCGCCCGGTCCGGAGTTCCCCACGAACCCAGAGTGGCGTCGCGCCCGGTAGGTTCGGCGGCCCGCCGAACGCGATCCCCATCCCCTACCGAAGGCGCCCAGTTCGAAGTCCCCCCCGAACCCAGAGTGGCGCCGGGCCCGGTAGGTTCGGCGGCCCGCCGAACACGATCCCCATCACCCTCCGAAGGCGCCCAGTTCGAAGTTCCCCACGAACCCAGAGTGGCGTCGCGCCCGGTAGGTTCGGCGGCCCGCCGAACGCGATCCCAATCCCCTACCGAAGGCGCCCGATTCGAAGTCCCCCACGAACCCAGAGTGGCGTCATGCCCGGTAGGTTCGGCGGCCCGCCGAACATCCTCACGCCTCCCAGTTCCATCCACACCATCTCCCCCGAGCCGAGCCTCCAACAACCGCTCGGGCCGCCAGCGATTCGGGTCGACCACGGCGGGCAGCACCACGGGCCCGATGCGCTCGGCCAGGATCCGATCCAGCAGGGCCAGGCCCTCCGCGTCGGTGTGGCTGAGCATGCCCGTGGCCCGGTAGGCCGCGCTGTGGATTTCGCCCACCCCGGACTCCTTCCAACTGGGCCACTGAATGCTGACCAGCGGTGCCGTCTCGTGGTGGGCGCGAGCGAAGGCGTCCATGAAGGCGTTGGCCATGGCGTAGTCGCCGTGACCCACGGCCAGGCTGGGCACGATGCCGGAAACCGAGGAGAAGTTGAGGAAGAACCGCAACGGCTCGGCACCGAAAACGGCGAAGAGCGCTTCGAGGCCGGCCACCTTGGGCGCCAGGACGCGGGCCACGCTCGCCTCGGTCTTGCGAACGAGCGCCGGATTGGCCGGATCGCCGGTGCCGGCGCAGTGGATCAGGCCGCCGATGGGGCCCAGGTCGGCACGAACGCGATCGCGATGGCCTTGCAACGCGACCCGGTCGGCAATGTCGAAGGACAGGACCTCGACGCACGCGCCGGCGGCTTCCAGTTCCCGAATCGTGCGAATTTTTCCGGCGACCCCGGGGTCGAGCTCGCCTTCCCATTGGTCGCGAGGCGGAAGAGCCTGGCGGCCGGTGAGCACCAAGCGCTTCACGCCGTAGTGGGTCACGAAGTGGCGGGCACAGAGCGCACCCAGGCCACGGGTGCCGCCGGTGATCCACAGGACCCGGTCCTCGGGGAACGAAATCCGCGCGACCGGCTGCGATGCCGGGGGCCGTTCGCGCAGCATGGCGCCCTGGCGGCGACCGTCTCGGTAGCGAACATGGGTGAATGCGTCTTGCGCGGCGCACTCGGCGGCGATCCAACGAGCGGCGGTATCGGTGTCGGCACCGGGCGCCAGGTCCAGGTGGCGCGAGCGAAGCGCGCCGTATTCGCTTTGCAGCATGGCGTACAGACAGGCTTGCAGCGCGCCGCGACCGCCCGCCGCGGGATCCTCACCCAAACCGCGCGTCACGCCCAACAGCAGCGCGCCGCCGGCGCCGCGATCGATGCGTTGCCGCACCCACTCGAACCAGCCGAGCGCGTTGGCCTGAGCCGGGTCGCAACCGGTCAGGTCGATCCAGAGTTTGCAGGGTTCTTCGAGGGCCGCCGCGCGGGACGGCACATCGTCCACGCAGCAAATGCGGGCTTCGTTCAGGCGGCCCGCGACGGCCTCCGCCAATCCGAGCACCGCCCGCGTCGCCAGGATCACGGCGCCGTCGGACACCGATGACGCGACCGCAGGTGATGCGTCCGCCCAGGTCATTTCCAGCAGGCGAGACAGGCGACGGGCGGGTTCGGTTCGACGGGCGGGTTGGGTGGGGGCGGCCGGTCGCCAGAACCGTTCTCGTGCGAAGGGGTAGGTCGGCAAGCCGATGCGCCGGGGCCTGCGCGTGCCGGCGTAGCCCTCGTCGTAGAGCCGGCGCCAATCCACGTCGAGGCCTTTGCACCAGAAATCCAGCAACTTGTCGTACTTGCCCTTGCGGAACCAGAGCTCGCCCAGGCCGGCCACGTCCTCGTCGGCGGCCAGCACGGCCAGGGTGTCGGCCAGGTGCTCCGCAGGCTCCTCCCCGGCGAGATCGCCGCCGGCCGCTGCGGCCAGGTAGCCGCGCAGTCGATCGACCAGCTCTTCCAACGAGTTCACGGTGACGCCGAAGCGGGCGGGCATGGCCACTCGGCCGACTTGGAGGGTGTAGGCGAGATCGAGCAGATTCACGTCACCGCGCATCTCGACCGGTTCGGGTCCCGCAGAACCGCTACCCATGCCTGGCTGAAGCCGGCGCAAGTGAGCTTCGATCTCGGCCAGGGAGTCCAGGGCGAGGAAGGTCGCGGGATCCAGCTCGAGCGACAGGGCATCCTGCAGCCGCACCATGAACCGCGTCCGCTGAACCCGGTCCATGCCGTACTCGCCGAGGGATTCGTCGCGTGTGACCTGATCCGTGGCCAAGCCCAGCTCGACGGCCAACAAGTTGATCAGGCGCGGTCCCAGGTCTTCGGAACCGTCGTGCATTTGTGCGCCACACGACTCGCTCGCGGCGGGGTCTCGCTCCGCGCCCTGTGCTCGCTCCACGAACGCCAGCTGCCGCGCCACGACCTCGCGCAGGCGGTCGCGGTTCCGGGCGGAGAGCACCACGATCGCGGGCGGATGGGTTTCGGTTTCGGCCGGGGCGGGCATCGGTTCGACTTGGTGTTCCTCGACGATCAGGTGGGCGTTGGCGCCGCCCGCACCGAAGGAGGAAATACCGGCGCGCCGCGGCACCGCGACCCCGTCGATGTGGCGAGGTGTCCAGGCCCGCGCCGCACGATTCACCACGAAGGGCGTGCGGTCGAAATCGATGCCCGGGTTCAGCGTTTCGGCATGCAGCGTCGGTGCAATGGTTCGGTGGCGCAGTTGCAGCAGGATTTTGGTCAATCCGGCGATGCCTGCCGCGCTTTCACAATGGCCGATGTTCGATTTGGCCGAGCCGATGGCGCAGAAGCCGCGCTCCCGGGTGAAGCTCTCGAAGGCGCGCGTCAGGCCGGCGATCTCGATCGGGTCGCCCAGGATGGTACCGGTCCCGTGGGCCTCCAAGTACCCGATGGTGCGGGCATCCACGTCGGCCCGCCGCAACGCGTCGCGCACCAGGTCGGCCTGGGCGCGCGGATTGGGCACGGTGTAGCCGTTGGTCTTGCCGCCAGCGTTGATCATGCTGCCCTTGATGACGCCGTAGATGCGATCGCCGTCAGCCACGGCCTGGGCCAGCGGCTTGAGCAGTACCGCGCCGACCCCTTCGCCGTCGACGATGCCGTCGGCCCCGGAACCGAAGGATTTACAGGCGTTGCCGGGCGAGAGCACGGTCAGCTCGGAAAGGCTGAGAAAGTGGGCCGGGTCGAGGATGCAGTTGACGCCGCCGGCGATGGCCAGGCCGCAGGTTCCGCCATGCAGGCTTTCCAGCGCGAGGTGGATGGCGGTCAGGGACGCCGAGCAGGCGGTGTCGACGACCAGGCTCGGGCCCTGGAAATCGAAGGTGTAGGAGACGCGGTTGGCAATGGAGGAGAAGGAGGCCGGACGGTTGTAGGTGCCGTTCATGACCCCGACGAAAACGCCCACGTCGCGGCGGCCGTCACCGCGACGGCAGAGATTGGCGGGCGTGTAGCCGGCGTCTTCCATGACCTGCCAGGCGGTTTCCAGGAACAGCCGCTCCTGGGGATCCATGCGCTCGGCGTCGCGCGGCGAGATTTGGAAGAACAGCGGGTCGAAGGCGTCGACGTCGTCGAGGAACCCGCCCCACTTGGAGTACATGCGGCCGCGTTTCCCCTTCTCTTCGTCGTAGAAATCGGCCCAGTTCCAGCGCTCGGCGGGGATTTCGGTGACGCTGTTGACGCCGTCGCGCAGGTTGCGCCAGAAGGCGGCCGGATCCGCGGCACCGGGGTAACGGCCGGCCAAACCGATCACGGCCACATCGCGACCGCGAACGGGGTCGGCGGCGGACGGTCGCTTGGCGGGTTCGGCTGCGTCACGGAAACGCGGTCCCGCCGGCGGGCGAACCTGGGCGACTGGTGGCGCCACGGGCACCGCCATCGGCGGTGCGATCGACGCGGAGGCGGGCGCCGGCTGCGGAAGCCCCACGACGCGAATCAGCTCGTCGCGACGGGTCTGCACGAAGTGGTCGACCAGGGCGTCGATCGTCTGGAACTCGAAGAAAAGGGTGTTGGTGATGTCTTCGAACACCTCACCCAGAGCGCGGGTGAGCTGAATGACCAGAATCGAGTCGATCCCGTATTTTTCCAGCGGGGTGGCGCCGTTGATGCGGCCGCGCGGGATCTCCAACGTGTCGGCCACCAGGCCTTTGACCAGGTCGGTGGTCTTGGCCCGCAAGACGGCGTCGATGTCGATTTCAATGCCGATGGAGCGCGGTGCGGCTGGCTCTGCGGATACCGGCGCCGGCCCGGCCACGGGCGTGATCGAAGCGGGTTTTGCGGCGGCCAGTGTCACGCGAACCAGGCCGTCCGATTCGGCGAGGATCAGTTGGTTGCCCAGGTGGTGGGCCGCGGAAACCGGGAACAGCGGTTCGCGGAACCCCTCCTCGACCAGAAGCCGTCGCCACATCTCGGGTGCGAGCCCCGGGCTCCCTGGCAGACGCAGGCTCGGGTCCGCGACCAGCCACCAGCCTTCCAGCAAGCCGAAGGTCAGGTGCCCGCAAAGCGGGTTGCAGCTCATCTCGTTGACCATCAAGACGCCGTTCTCGGCCAGCAGCGCCTTGGTGTGGCGCAGGGTTTCGCGGATGTCGGCGGTCGCGTGAAGCACGTTGGTGGCGATCACGAGATCGTAACCGCCCACGTCCAGGTCCTGACCGGCGGGGCAGCGCGACACGTCGAACGGGGCGGTGGTGAAGTAGGCTCGATCGGCGCCGAAGGTCTTGCGGGCCCGGATCAGGAAACTGTGCGAGAGATCGGTGAAGCGGTATTCGGCGATGTGGGACCCGCAGCGATCCAGTTCGGGCAGGATCCACGCCGTGGTGCCGCCGGTTCCGGCTCCGATCTCCAAAATGCGGATGGCGGCTCCGGGATCGCGCACGAGGGTCGCTTCCAACCAGGTCACGATCTGACCGGTGAGCACGCGGTTGAAGTAATCGGCGACCGGGTTGCCGCGGTAGATTCCTTCGACAAGTTCGTGCGAGGCATTGGGGAACACGACGTCGGTGGCGGCGACGCGGCCGGTCAAGATGTCGGGCAGGGCTTGCAGGGTGCGCTCGACGAGCAGGGTCAGGGCGGCCAATTGGGGATTGTCGAGCCATTGGGCCTTTTGGCGATCCCACCGGGCCCAGACGGCGGCCACATCGACGGGTTCGGCCTTCACTCGGTAGCGATCTCCGCCCAGCTCGGTCACCAGGTCCGCTTTGGCGAGAAAGGCCAGGCTCTCGACGAACCAGCGATCGTACAGGTCGCGCCAGCCGAGGGCCTGCTTGCGGGCGGCCAGGTCGAACTCCGGCTGGGCGAACAGGCCGAGATCCTGGAGTTGGGCGAAGAGCAGACGGCCAAGCGCGGCTTCCAGGTCCGCGTTCCACCAACTGACGGCCGCATCGGGCACCGCGACGCCGGCCACCCGGGACGCGGCCTGTTCCCGCAGCACTGCCGCCACCGAGTCGCGGCGTGGCGGGCAAGACGTCAAGCGCTGGTCCGCCTGCACATCGTCCAGCACGCCGTCGCGAAGGGTTTTCACCAGGGCGAGCTGGTCCAATGGGCCGGCCAGCAGCAGGTCGAGCGCGCCCATGCCCTCGTCGGGTTCGATCGAGGCCAGGCCGGCGCGGTGCATGCGGCTGCGGTAGTCGTCGGACGCGACGATGCCGGTGTTGCCCCACCAGCCCCAGTTCATGACCTTGACGGCACTTTCGCGCTCCTGGCGGAGGCGGGCGGCGAAGGCGTCGGCGAAGGTGGAACCGCCGGCGTAATTGCTCTGGCAGGGCGCCTTGGTCCACGAAATGATGGAAGAGAAAAAGAGCACGAAATCCAGCGGCTGGTCGGCGAAGGCGGCGGCCATGTGAACGCAGGTGTCGACCTTGGCTGCGAGGCCGGCGCGGAAGTCGGCCTCGCTCATGCCGGCGATGCCGCGGTCGCGCAGCACGATCGCGGAGTGGACCAGACCGTGGACCGCGCCGAAGCGGTGGACGATCTCGCGGCAGGCCCGTTCGAGGGCCTGGCGGTCGGCAGCGTCGGCGGAGATGTAGTGCGGCGCGGGCCCCAGGGCGGCGAGTTCGCGGAGGGAAGCGTCGATGGCGGCGTCGGCCGGGCGACGTCCGATCCAAATCACCCGCGCGTGATAGTGCTGGACGAGGTGCCGGGTCCAGGCGGCACCGATCCCGCCCGCGCCGCCGATGACGACGTAGACACCACCCTCGCGATAGACCGGCGGCTGGCCGGGTTCGGGCGGGGTCACGGGCAGCAGGTCGAGTCGGAACCATTGGCCGCCGCGATGGGCCAGGCCGTTGCCGTTTGGCTCGGCGGCCAGGGAGAACAACGGGTCGAGCGGCAGGCCGGCGCGGGATTCCAGGTCGAAGGGACGCAGCGTCCACTGGGGCATTTCCTTGGCGATGCTGCCCAGCATGCCGTGCACGGCGGCGTGGCTCGGGTCGACCGCATCCCGGCCGTTGACGCTTTGGCTGGCGAAGGTCAGCGCGGTCAGGACGAGCCGCGAGGAGCCGTGACCCGCGTCGAGCAGGGCCTTGATCAGGTGGAACAGGTGCAGCGCGCCGCGCTCCTGCGCGGACACGAGGTCGGCGTCGCCGCAATTGCGCGCCGGCTCCGGCGGGGCGACCCACAGCAGGTGCCGAATCGGGCCCGCATCGCGCAGCCAGGCGCGGCAAACCTCGAGATCGCCGTCCAGAAAGATCAGGTTGGGGAAGCGCTGTGCGAGGGCGGTGCGCAACGGGGCATCGGCGCCGACCACGACCTGGGGTTGGGCGAGGCCCGCGTCGAACGCGAGGCGGTTGTCGGCGATGGCGGTCCACACCGGCGCCAGAAGGAGCTCGCGGGCCGGCGCGGTGGATTGGCGACGCTCGATCCGGGAAGTCGGGGTGGCCGGTCGCGTGGCGAAGCCGCGCATGGCGACACGGACACGACCCTGGGCATCGCACAGGTCGATGTCATGCTTGCGTATCGCGGAGTTGCCGCTCCGGCCGAGGACCTTGGTTTCGGGTTGGAATCCTGTCGAAGCGCTGCCCTCGACAGTTCCCGCGTTTCCGGGCGAGGCGTCGTCGCCGCTGGGTTGGGCAGGGCCGGTAAGGCCGCTGGCCCGACCTTTATCGACGGTGTTACCGAACACAGGTTTTTCAAAGCCTTTAGCTTGATTTTCGAACGTTACGGAACTTGTTTCACGAACGGTCGAACCAGCGGAGACGGGTTCGCCGGATGGTCGGACCCAGGCCCACATTTGGGGTTGGGTGGGGCCGAAGATGTCGATTCGATCGAGGGAGAACGGCAGCGCGGGCTGGACGACGGCGCCGGCGCCCAGGTCGAGGCCGACGACGGCCTGCAGGGCGGCGTCCATCAGGCCGGGGTGGAGCGCGAGGCCGCTCGCGGCCGGGGCTGCAGCGGGCAGCCGCATCTCGGCGAGCACTTGGCCGGCGCCGTAGGTGAGGTGGGTCAGGCAGCGGAAGGCGGCGCCGTGGCGGACGCCGGCGGCTTCGAGCGCTTCGTGGCAGCGCTCGGGATCGAGCGGGACGGCGCCGGCAGCGGCGCGAATCGCGGCCAGGTCCAGGCTCGGCGCGTGGGAAGCATCGATGCGCTGGGCAAACCCTTGGCAGTGAACGACCACGCCCGCCGCTTGATCCAAGCCGTGGTGCCCGCTTTCCGTAGTTCGAACTGAGGCGTCGTGCCCGTTTTCCGTATCTCGATCCGAGGCGTCGTGCCCGGTAGGTTCACCCGCCGGGTGAACCCGTCGAAGCCTCTCCGCTTCGATGGTTGAGCCCGCCCCCGCGCCAGCCGAGGGCTTCGCTTGGCCGCCCTCCCCGCTTCGGAAAGGCAAGGCAGTCCCTGCTTCTCGATCTGGGGCGTCGTGCCCGGTAGGTTCACCCGCTGGGTGAACCCGTCGAAGCCGGTCCGCTTCGCTTATCGACCCCGCAAAAGAGCTGGCCGATTCCTCTGCATCGTACCCCTCCCCGCTTCGGAAAGGCATCGCAGTCCTTGCATCCCGATCTGGGGCGTCGTGCCCGGTAGGTTCACCCGCTGGGTGAACCCGTCGAAGCCGGTCCGTTTCGATCGGCGACTCCGCCCAAGAGCGAACCGACTCCGTCGCATGGCCGGCATCGATCGAACCAATGGATGCATCGTCGTGGTTTATCTCTGCGGCGTTCGGGAACGCCATTCCTTGCCGCTTCGAACTGGCGCCTGACTCCTTGCACGGTTTGCTTCGCTCTTTCCCCTCCGCGTTTTCCGTACCCTGGGTCGCTTCGTTTGCGTTCATCGGGCCGATGAACCTACCGGGCCTCGCACCCTCTTTGACCTCCGGGCTCTCCGCGCTAAGCCACTTCGAACTGGCGCCTGACTCCTTGCACGATTCGCTTCGCTCTTTCCCCTCCGCGTTTTCCGTACCCTGGGTCGCTTCGTTTGCGTTCATCGGGCCGATGAACCTACCGGGCCTCGCACCCTCTTTGACCTCCGGGCTCTCCGCGCTAAGCCACTTCGAACTGGCGCCTGACTCCTTGCACGGTTCGCTTCGCTCTTTCGCCTCCGCGTTTACCGCTGGCTGGGTCGCTTCGTTTGCGTTCATCGGGCCGATGAACCTACCGGGCCTCGCCCCCTCTTTGACCTCCGGGCTCTCCGCGCTAAGCCGCTTCGAACTGGCGCCTGACTCCCTGCCCGTTTCGCTTCGCTCCTTCGCCTCCGGGCTCTTCGCGCCGCGCCGCTCCGAGGCGATCTCGAACCTGACGCGCGATCCCCCGCTTTCCGAAGCCGGTGTCAGGCGCAGGCACAGGTCCGCCGAAGCGCCGTTCGCAACCGTGAGCGGACGGATCCAGGCGACGTGGCTCAGGCGAAGTGCACCGCCCAAACCCAGGGCATCGGCCACCCCGGCCCGGGCCATCTCCAGGTAGGCCACTCCTGGCAGGACCTTCCGCCCTTGAACGCGGTGCTGGTCCAGGAAGAACTCGGTGCCGTCGAAGGTGGACCGGTACCGCTGTGCCGCCATGTCCGACGCGTTGCGGTGCACCAGCGGGTGCAGCCACGCCACGCGCGCCGCCGGCGCTTCGCGGAACCGCCAGTAGCGCTCCTTGGCGAACGCGTAACCCGGCAGGCCGACCCGACGCGGTGGCGCCGCGCCGTACAGCCCATGCCAGGCCACGTCGGCACCGGCCAGCCAGCGCTCGGCCAAGCGCGCCAACTCCGCCGGCGGAATGGCGCCGTTCAGGCGCGTCGGCATGACTTCGGTTTCGGGAAGCCGATTCTCGTCCAGGCTGGCGTACCGGCAACAGGCCGGCAGGTCGCCCGCGGCGAAACCTCTCAGCCCGGTCACCAGCTCGTCGAAGCTGCGGCAGTGGAACAGGGCCCGCTCGTGCATCGCCTCGCGTCCCGTCTGCAGCGTGTAGGCGATGTCGAACATCCCCGGCGCGGCGCCTTCGCGACGACGATCTTCCAGGAAGGTGGCCAGGGCGCCCGCGACGTCGCGCAGGCTGCGCTCGGTCTTGGCCGAGATCGGGACCAGTACGGGCTCGCCCGCGCGGTGGCGCGGCGCCACCCGCGCAGGGTTCGGTACGTGCTCGGCGATCACCAGGTGGGCGTTGGTGCCGCTGTGCCCGAAGGAATTGAGTGCGGCCATGCGCGGGCGGCCCGGCTCGGATCGCCACTCGGTCACGCGCGTCGGCACGAAGAAGGCCGAGCCGTCGAACTCGATCAGGGGATTGAGACGGCGGAAATGGAGCAAACCCGGCAGGTGCCCGTGCTGCAGGGCACACAGGATCTTGATCAGCCCGACCACCCCGGCCGCCGCCGAGGTGTGGCCGATGTGGGCCTTGGCGGAACCGACCGCGCAGAAGCCGGGCTTGTCCGTAAAGCGGCGGAAAGCCCGCACCAGGGCGTTGGCCTCGACCGGATCGCCCAAGCGGGTGCCGGTCCCGTGGGCCTCGAAATAGCCGATGCGCTCGGGGTCGATGCCGAAGGTGCGGTAGGTGTCGACGAGCAGCGCTTCCTGGGCCGTCCCGCTGGGCGCGGTGATGCCGTTGCTGGCGCCGTCCTGATTGACGCCGGAAGCCTCGATCACGCCCAGGACGCGATCGCCGTCGGCAACGGCATCCTCGAGCCGCTTGAGGACCACCATGGCCACCGCTTCGGAGAGCACGGTGCCGTCGGCGGCGGCGTCGAAGGTGTGGCAACGCCCGCTGGGCGAGAGCATCTCGAGCTGGGCAAGGGTGACGAGGCCGTCTTGATCGAGGGTCGCGTAAACGCCGCCGGCCAGGGCCAGATTCGATTCGCCCTTGCGCAGGCTCTCGCAGGCCAGGTGGAGCGCCACGCCCGAGGAGGAGCAGCCGGTATTGACGACCAGGGCCGGACCGTGCAGGTCCAGGTAGTACGATAGCCGCGAGGCGATCAGCGCGTCGGAGGCACCGGTGAAGGAGCCGTGGTGGTAGTCGGCCGGTTCGGCCCCGATGAAGCAGCCCACCGCCGTGTCGGACAGCGATTTGGGGTTGTAGCCGGCATCTTCGAGCGCCTTCCAGCTCTCCTGGAGCACCAGGCGCTGGTGGGGGTTCATGGTCGCGGCGTCGCGCGGTGCGATGTTGAAGAACAGCGGATCGAAGCAGTCGCGATCCTCCAGCACGCCGGCCCAACGACAGTAGGTCTTGCCTGGCTGTCGCTCGGGGCTGAACGCGGTCGCGGTGTCCAGGTAGGGTCGCGTCAACTCGGTGATGCCGTCGCGTCCCGCCACCAGGTTGTTCCAGAAGGTGGGGATGTCGGCCGCCCCCGGGAACTGCCCGGACATGCCGATCACCGCGATGCGCAGTGTCGCGGGTCGATCGGGCTCGGCAGCGCGGACGCGCGCCGGTTGCGGCGTCGACGGAACCGACCGTTCCTGCGCCGAGTCCGCTTCGGACGGGACAGGTGCCGACAGGCGCTCCCTAAAGGTGTCCACCAGGTAGCGCGTCAGCCGATCCACCGTCGCGTAGTCGAATAGGATCGCCGTGTTCAGCTCGATCCCCAGCCCCTCTGCCACGTCCTTCACGAAACCGACACCCAGGATCGAATCGATGCCGTAGTCCGAAAAGGGCAAGGTGCGGTCGATTTCGGTTTTGGCCAGTTTCAGGGTGCGCGCCATGCAATCGAGGATCAGACCACGAACCCGCGCAGCGGTTTGCTCCCGATCGGCGGGCTCGCCCTCGTTCACGCGCGAATTCACCGTTTCTTCGATTTCCGGCGAAGTGGCCTGAGTCGACGCGACGGCCATGCGGTCACCGAAGGTTTCGTCCAGGTAGCGCGCCAGCCGCTCCACCGTCGTGTAGTCGAACAGGATCGCCGTGTTCAGCTCGATGCCCAGGCCTTCGGCCACGTCCTTCACGAAGCCGACGCCCAGGATCGAGTCGATGCCGTAGTCGGAGAACGGGATGTCGCGATCGATCTCGGCCCGGTCCAGTTTGAGCGTGGCCGCCAGCCGGTCCAGGATCAGCGCACGCACCCGAACCAACCTGTGGTTCGAGCCACCACCGGCAGGCGCGGAAGGGTTCGGCCGCTTCGGTTGGGAAACGACGGGCGATTGCGCGCGGCGGGCTACGGCACGAGGTGTCAGCGGTGCGGCCACGCCAGTTTCGGCACGCTCGGCCACGATTACCTGTTGGGCCAGTCCGTGCGCCGCGGCGCATGGGAAGGCCACGGACGAAAGGCCCACCGCCTCCAGCAGTTCCCGCCACACTTCCGCGTAGAGCCCCGGATTGCCGGGAATGCGGGTTTCGGGATCCCGCGCGCGCCACCAACCTTCCAAAAGTCCGAAGGTCAGGTGGGCGAGCAACGTCCGGTCGCCGATCTCGTTGAGCACCATCGTGCCGCCGGGCGCCAGAGCCGCGGCCGCATGGCGCAGCGTGCTGCGCATGTCGCGGGTGGCGTGGAGCACGCTGGTGGCGATGACCAGATCGAACGCGCCGGGTTCGATGCCCTGCTCGGCCGGCGGGCGCTCGACGTTCCAGATACGGTAGGTCAGGAACGGGTTGTCGGGCCCGAAGGCGGCTTCCGCGTGCATCAGGAACGCCTTGGACAGGTCGGTGTAGCAATATTCTTCGATGTGGCCGCGCACGGACCCTAACGCGTCGAGCACCATGGCGCTGGTGCCACCGGTGCCCGCACCGATCTCGACGATGCGAACGCGAACCTGGGGGTCGGCCGCGATGAGCCGCCGCACCTGGGCCAGGACGACCTCGACCACGGCTTCGTTGAAGTAATCGGAAACCGCGTTGTCCTTGTAGACGCCTTCGACTCGAGCCAACGAGGACGCGGGGAACAGGATGTCGGTCGCCGGTACGGCACCGGTCAGGATCGGCGGCAGTGCCTCCAGACAGGTGTCTACCAGCATCGCCCGCGCGCGCAAGTCGGGGTTCTCGAACAGGGCCGGCTTGCGCGCGGTCCAACCGGCCCGGATCTGGGCTGCGTCGCACGCGATTGCCGCTTCCGTCAACGCCGCGCGATCTCCCGACCATGCCACGTAACCCTTTTGGTTCAACCAGTTGAGCGATTCCACCAACCAGTCGCGATACAGCGGCACCAGACCCGCGCGTTGCGCCATCCGGTCGGGATGCTCGGGCGAGAGATCGCCACCGAATACGCCCATCTCCCGAAGCTGAACCAGTAGCAGGTCGACCATCCATGTGTCCAGCTCACGAGGAAGCGGATCGGAGAGCAGTTCCACCAATCGGGCGGCTCGTTCGGGCCCGGTTTGCGGCGAGGACAGTGCCGGTTCGGACGAAGTGACGACCCAGCGGCGCTCGCCCTGCTCGATGTTCATCAGGGCCCGCACCGGCTCGGACGGCCGCATGCACAGCACTTGTGCGACCTGACCGGCTCGCAGCAGGCCGGTGAACCGTCCGAAGCAGGTGAATCCCTCTTCGTCGCGCAAAGAGGCGACCTTCTGGGGAATCGGCATTTCTTCGAGCGACGTCTGCCAGAACCCCCAGTTGATGCAGCCCAGGGGGAAGGGCGCGGTGGGCCGCACGGCGTGGAGCCAGGTGTCGGCGCAGGTGATGCCGGCGGCATAGGCCGAGAGGGTGGCGGCACCGGAGAACGAAAAGGCCTGGCCCGAGCTGAAGAAGCACATGAAATCGAGCGGGACCTTCTCGAACGCGCGGTAGAAATAGATACTGCCGCGGGCCTTGACGTCGAAAATGGCGCGGAACTCGGCCTCGTTGGTCTTGGCCACCGAATTCTCCATGTCGAACACGATGCCGGAGAACAGGGCGCCGTGGATCTCACCGAACGCCTCGCGCACGTGGGCGACGGCGCGCCGCAGGGACTCCGGATCGGTGGCGTCGGCCTGGATGTAGCGGGGCACGGGGCCGCTGTCCCGAAAGGCATCGAGTTTGGCGACGACTTTGGGTGCCGTGGCCGGGCTGCGACCCAACCAAACGACCTGGGCCTGGTAGCGGGCGACGAGCTGGCGGGTCACGATGCTTCCCACCGAGCCGGCACCGCCGAGAATCAGGTAGACCCCGCCACGGCGCAGACCGCTGCGTGGTGCGTCGGCGGGCCAGGCCGGTTTGGCGAAGACGCGGCGATAGCGGCGGCCCGCCTTGAGCTTGACGACGTCGCCGCGATCGGTGGGCGGCTCGGCGAGTACCCGGGCGACCAGGGCCGCGCGGGCGGCGGCGTGGTTCAGGTCCTCGTGGGCCAAATCGAGGTTGCGCACGCGGAACTGGTGATCACCTTGGGCGACGGCGTAGGCGAGACCGGTCAGGCCGCCGCCGTCGGCGTGGGTGGCGGAGCCGTCGAGGCGATAGTTGTCGCGAGTCACGACGAAGCAGTCGATGAAGTGGCGCGGGTCGGCCTTTTCGCGCAGCGCCTTGACCGCGCGCAGCATTTGGATTTCCGGTGCCCGATGATCGCGGGTGACGTCGCCGCGTGGATCCGAATCATCCGGTGATGCGGTCGCGTGAACGAAAAAGACGGCGTCGGGCACGGCCATGTCGGCCAGGGCCCGCTGGAACGCGGCGGGGTCTTCCGGGTCGAGGGTTCGAAGCGGATCGGCCGGTGAACCGGCTTCGATGCCGAGGGTCCATCGCGATACCAAAACCGTCGGCTGGTGATCGTGCCAATGGCCGGCCAGTTCATCGGCGAAAGAAACCGGCGAGGAATCGTTCGCCTGGGCCATGTCGACAATGAGCACCTGCCGCCAGGCGTGTGCTTTCGCTGGAGGCACCTCGACGCGCTGCCAATCGGGCAGGTAGGTCAGGCCATCCCAGGACGCTTCGGCGGGCGGTGCGGCCGGGAGAGCTTCGTTCGGCACTTCGGGTTCGGGCTCCAGCCAATAGCGATCGCGGCTGAAGGGATAGTTGGGCAGCCCGTGCAGGCGGCGCACCGAGCCCGCCGGGTACAGGGCGGACCAGTCGACGTCGTTACCGGCCACCCAGAGCTCGGCCAGGCGGGCCAAATCGCGCTCGTCAACCAGGCGTTTCAGGAGCGCCCGGCCCTCTTCGCCGGTACCTGCCAGGTCGCGGGCCTTGCCGGCCACGCCGAACCAGCAGCCGAGGGGCTGTTCCTCTTTCGCGAAGGCTTCCAGTCCGGCCCGCAGCTCGGCCCGGTCACGGCCGATCAGGGCGAGGCGGAAGCGCATCGGTTCGCGCCCCACCTGGAAACTGTAGGCCAGGTCGGCCAAATCGGGCGCGGCCGCCTCGGCCAGGAACGCTGCCACCTGGCCGGCATAGACCGCGAGCTGTTTGCGACTGCGGGCCGAGAGCACCAGCAGGACCGGTTCGTTCCGCGACGGCGGCGCCACCGATACCGCCCGCACGGGCTGGGGATATTCTTCGATCACCACGTGGGCGTTGGTCCCGCTGAAGCCGAACGAGTTCACCGCGGCACGGCGCAGCTCCCCGGCAGGTATCGTCCACTCCCGGCACTCGCGGTTGACGAAAAAGGGTGTGCCGTCGAGCTGGATGTGTTCGTTGACCCGGTCCACGTGCAGGGTGGGTGGCAATTGGCGGTGCTTCAGCGCCAGCAGGCTCTTCATCACGCCCGCAACGCCGGCGGCCATCAACGAATGACCGATGTTGCTCTTGACCGAGCCCAACGCGCAGAAGCCGGTGTCGTCGGTGAAGTTCCGAAAGGTGTCGGTGAGCGCGTCGACCTCGATGGGGTCGCCCAGTTTGGTAGCGGTCCCGTGGGCCTCGATCAACTGGATGCCGCGCGGGTCGATGGCGAAGCGGCGGTACACCTCGGATTGGAGGCGGGTCTGGGCGAGGCCGTTGGGTGCGGAAATGCCGTTGGTCTTGCCGTCCTGGTTGATGCCCCAGCCGCGCAGGACGCCGTGGATCGGATCGCCGTCGCGGACGGCGTCGTCGAGGCGCTTGAGCAGCAGGACGCCGACGCCCTCGCCAGGCACGAACCCGTTGGCCCGTTGGGAGAAGGTGAAGCAGCGGCCGTCGGGCGAGAAGACGCCGGACTTGGTGCCCATGATGTAGAGGTCGGGACCGACGATGACGCAGACGCCGCCGGCCAGGGCCAGGTCGCTGTTGCCGAGGGCCAGGCTGTCGCAGGCTTCCGAGATCGCGACCAGCGAGGAAGAGCAGGCGGTGTCCACGGCCAGGCAGGGACCCTGCAGGTCGAGCAGGTAGGAGATGCGCGCCGAGAGGATCGAGCTGGCCCCGCCCATCAGGCGCTGGGCGTTGAGGTGGTTGTCCTTCAGGCGCTGGTTGTAGTCGCTGGGCACGCAGCCCACGAAGACACCGCATCGGCTGCCGGCGAGGTCGCGGGCGGCGACGCCGGCGTCCTCGATCGCGTGCCAGCAGGCCTGGAGGAAGAGCCGTTGCTGGGGGTCCATCAGCTCGGCCTCGCGCGGCGAGATGCTGAAGAAGAGCGGGTCGAACAGGTCGGCGTGGTCCAGCGCGCCCATCCAGCGGCAATCGGTTTTGCCGGGTGCGTCCACGTCGGGGTCGAAGTAACGGTCGACGGCGAAGCGCGAGGCCGGCACTTGCGAAATGCAGTCGCGCTTCTCCACCAGGTTGCGCCAAAAGCGTTCGAGGTTTTCGGCCTTGGGAAAGCGGCCGGCCATGCCGACCACGGCGATGGCGGGCAGGGCGCCGTCGGCGGGCGGGAAGCTGGGCGTGGTGGCGGGTGCGCGGGTCAGGGTGGCGACCGGTTTGGCTTCGGGCACCGTGGGCGCCAGGGTCACGATGGGTTTGGCGGGCGCGGGTGGCGCGGCGGCGGGCGCGGGTGGCGCAGCCGGGACCGCCAGTGCCACGGGCTGCGGTCGAGCCTTTCTCGAAGCTGTCCGGGTCGCGGCAGCCACCGGCCCGCGCGTCGTGGCGCCCGATGTGGCGGGTCCGGCCGATGATGCGGGTGCCGGCGGCGTGGGCCGACCACCCAGCCGTTTGGCCACCTGCTCGGCCATCAGCTCCAGCGTCGGGTAGTTGTAGATTTCGGTGGCGCGCAACTTCAGGCCGAACCGCTCGTTGATGCGGCTCACCCACTGGACCCCGATGATCGAGTTCACCCCCATGTTGGTGAAGGGCGTGTCGTCATCGAGGCGCTCGGCGGCGACGTGGAGTTCCTCGGCCAAGGTGGTGCGCAGGTGGGCGTGGATCGCGGCCATGTCGACGGCGCCGGTCGGCGGTACCGATCGCTCCGGTCGGCTGGGCGTGGGAGGCGCCGCCGCCCGTTCCCGAGGCCGGGGTTCGGCGGTCGCCCGCACCCGTTCCGGGCGGGTGCGCACGTGGTCGGCGAAGTCCTGCAGGGTCGGGTAATTGTAGATGTCGGTGGCGCGCAGCTTCAGGCCGAACCGCTCGTTGACCAGGCTGACCCAGCGCACGCCGATGATCGAGTTCACCCCCATCTCGGTGAACTTGGCGGTTTCGTCGATACGATCCACGTCGGTGAAGAGTTCCTCGGCCAGACTCTGCCGCAGGAGCGCGAGAATTTCATCGGCGGCGGCCCGGTCGCCGCAAATACCGCGGGCGGGTGTCTCGGACACCACGCAGAGCGGCTTGACGGCGACGATGCCCACGTGTTCCCTGCCGGCCGCGTCGGTACCTTGCACCTCGGGATAGATGTCCGAACCCTCGTAGCCCAGGCGCTCCACGTCGAAACCGGCGGCGAGGCATTCGCGGCGCAGGATGTCCGGATCGAGCGAGTTGATCAGCGGCGGGGCGCCGTCCAGTTCGGAACCCTCGAGGAACTGACGGGTGTCGGCCAGGAAGCCGGGCCAGGGATCGCCGGCAGCCTTGCGGGTCAGGTAATCGGGCGCTTTGGCGCGCCAGAACCCGACGAAGGGCGTGTCCGTGATCAGGAAGACTTTGCCGCCCGGTTCCAACCACTGGAACATCTTGTCCAGGGTCTCGCGAAAATCCTCGGGCTTCAGGAAATGGAGTACCCGACAGGCGTGGATGGCGCGGAAACGCCGGGGTTGGTAATCCAAATGGGGCAGCAGGCCTTTTTGGACCGCCAGCTTGGACCGGAAGCCATCGCGGACGCGCTCCTTCAGGATGTCCAGGTGGCGCTGCTCCATGTCCACGGCCAGGACCCGTTCGGCGCCCTGTTCCAGGGCCGCGATGCCGGCCACGCCGTAGGCGCAACCCAGGTCCAGGACCTCGCCGCCCGCGGCGCCGGCGAACTCGGCGAAATCACGGGAATAGGAGGTCAGCTTCTCCAGCATGAAGCCGGTCTTGTTCAGGGTCGGGATCATGCCGTCGACCTCGACCACGGCCGACTTCAAGTTCTCCAGCACGTCCACTGGCTTGAGCACGGCCAGCTTGGATTTGGCGGCATTCGGCGCCGGAGTGACGGCGCCGGCGATCGGGGGTTCGGTCGCGGTCGCGGGTTGGTTCCGGGGTACCGGTTCCGAGTGCGTCATCGGCTGCCGGGCCTGGAGCGAGTCCGCGAACAGGTCCACCGGAAGCAGGCGAATCCCGTCGGGTTTGGCACGGACACCTTGCGCGTCACAGGGTCCGGGGGGGACCAGGTCGGCCGTTGGGTCGTTTTGGTCCACCGTGGCTTGGCGCGAATGATCCGGCTGCGGGACCGCATCGATGCCGGGCACGCTGAATCGCTCTTTTGCGAAGGGATAGGTCGGTGCGCCGATGCGACGCGGGCGACCCTCGACGGGAAGCCGCGCCCAATCCACATCGAGCCCCTTCACCCACAACCCCAGCACTTTTTCCAGTTTACCCTTTTCAAGCCAGGCGGTTAACGTGGCTTCGAAATCTTCGTCGGCGGTGAAGGCGGCAAGTGCGGGATCTTTGGCGCCCGCGTTGCCCCGAAGGATCCCGCACTTGTCCGAGCCGTCGAGAAAGGCCCGCAGGCGCTCGGCCAATTCGCCGAACGATGCGGCCACACAGGCGAGGCGATGGGGCATCCCGTCGCGACCCACCCGAAGGGTGAAGGCCAGATCGGCCGGCGATAGGGTCCGGTTCCACGGCTGGGCTCGCGGTGAGGGTTCTCCCAGCCCACCGAGGCATTCGGCCAACGCGGGTAGCGTGAAGCGCGGAAAGTCGGAGGCGCTCAGGTCGTCGTAGCCTTCGTCGCGCAGGCGTTCGGCGATCCGGTTCCAGTGCAGGAGGCCCACGCCGAAGTCCTGCATCGTCTGAAGCTCGTCCAGATCGGCCTCGTCGACCTGAAGCACCTGGGCCACCACGGACCGCAGGAACCCGATCCTGGCCTCGCGATCCACTTCGGTTTCCGAAGCGGAAAGCTTCGGCGCCGATTGGCGCTCGGCAAAGGCCAGCAGGCGCGTCGCCTGCTCGCGCAATTGTGCCTCGCTCCTGGCCGAAACTACGAAAGGCAACGCGCCGGTCGGTTCCTCGCGGGCGACCGACGGTTCGCGCCACGCCTCGATGAGCATGTGGGCGTTGGTCCCGCTGAACCCGAACGAGTTGATGGCCGCCAGGCGCGAGCCGGCCGCGTTGGCCGCCCAAGGTTTGGCTTCCGTGTTCACGTAGACCGGGCCGGCGCCGAAGTCGATGTGCGGATTGCCGGCGGCGTAGTGGATCGAAGGCGGCAGGGTGCGGTGCTGGAGACAGAGCAGCACCTTGATGGCGCTCAGCACCCCGGCCGCGGCCGTCGTGTGCCCGATGTTGGCCTTGAGCGAACCCATCGCGCAGAAGCCCTTCCTGTCCGTGAAGCGACCGAAGGTCCGGTTGAGGGCGTGCACCTCGATCGGATCGCCGAGCGGCGTGGCGGTGCCGTGGGCCTCCAGGTAGCCGATGTCCTCCACGTTCAGGTTCAAGCGCCGGTACAACTCGGTCTGCAGGTCGCTTTGGGCGGAAACACTGGGCACGGTGATGCCGGATGTGCGGCCGTCCTGGTTGACGGCGCTGCCGCGCACGACGCCGTAGATGTGGTCGCGATCGGCCAGCGCGTCCGCGAGCCGCTTGAGAATCACGATGCCCACCCCGTCGCCGACCACGATCCCGTCGGCGTCCTTGTCGAAGGGGCGGCAGGCGCCGCGGGGCGAGAGCATGCCGGCATGGTTCATGGCGACAAAGGAACCGGGATGGGTGTAAAGGGTGATGCCGCCGGCAACCGCCAAATCGATTTCCCCGTTTTTCAGAGCCTTACAGCCGAGATCCATGGCGATGAGCGAAGAGGAACAGGCGGTATTCACGGCCAAGGCCGGGCCCTGCAAGTCGAGGAAGTGGGCCAGGCGCGCGGCCAAGATGCTGGGTTCCATGCCCAGCATGGAGAAGTAGGAGAAATCCTGGCCGTGGGCGACGCTGCCCATGGTGCCGATGTAGGTGCCCACGCGGTGGCCGGCCAGCGAGGCGGGCGCGTGGCCGGCGTCCTCCAGCGCGCGGTAGCCCTGCTCCAGCAGGATGCGCTGGGCCACGTCCATCTGCGCCGCTTCGCGCGGCGAGATGTTGAAGAAGAAAGGATCGAACGAGGCCAGGTCGTCCATCGCGCCGTAGCGGGCGGGTACCGGCTTTTCGGCGTGACGCGCGAAGTGATCCAACCAGTGGGGTCGCTCGATGTCGCGAATGCAGTCGCGTCCGGAGCGGATCAGGTCCCACAGCTCGTCGACGTCGGCCGCGCCCGCACAGCGCGCCGACATGCCGATCACGGCGATCGGGTCCTCGGACGTTCGATCGGGTGCCACGGATGGCGGTGCCGCTGCCACGATCGCCTTCGCCGGATCCACCACCCGCGGGCGTACCTGCCGGATGGGCGGCGCGACGGGCTCGGGCGGCAGTGCGTCCGCCACCTGTGCGGCCAGGTCGGTCAAGCTGTGGCAGTCGAACAGCACGCTGGTGGGCAGCGCCAGATCGAAATGGACGTTGACGGCCTGGGTGAGTTCCACCGCGTTGACCGAGCTGAGCCCCAGTCGTTTCAAGATCTCCATGCCTGCGATTTCGGCTTCCCCGAAACCCAGCACCTTGGCGAAGATGCCGCACAGGGTGGTGCGTACGGCGGCGATGCGGGCGGGCGCGGGTCGATCGTCGGGCGGCTGAGCCGCGCCGGTCTCGGTGGAAGCCGATTTGGGGTAAGGACTCCGCCCGGAGGCCTGCATGCGGGCCAACGCCTCGGGGTAGGGCGTCGGGTGGGCCAGCGCGCGGCGGTTCTCGGCCAGTCGTTCCGCCTCGCTCAGGTGGCCGGCCTTGCGCAGGCGGATCAGGTGGTAGCCGATCCAACCGCGCGCCAGGGCCTGGGACTGGTTGGCCCAATTGCGGTAGGTGGCGCGCACCACCTCCGGATGGCCCTCCGTGTGCCGCTCGTAATCGGGATCGTGCAGGAAGTTGGCGATCTGGGGCGAGACATCGATCAGCGTGTCGAAGACAAGGCCGTGCCGGGCCAGCAGGGCCACCCAATCCTCGCGGGTGGGAATGCTGATCTCGACCCTGGGATCCACGATCGCGCCGCGCAGGTTGGCGATGAAATCCATCAACAAGATGTGCCCGCCCTCCTCGAGAGCGGCGGTCAGGTTGGCGAATAGCGCGTCCTTGTCGCGAATGTGGAAGCTGACCTCGATGCCCAGGATCAGGTCGTAGCGATCGGGAAACGGCTGGCCAGCGCTGTCGCGGTGGAAAATGGTGGCGCGCTCGGCCAGGCCCAGCTCGCGGATGCGGCGGTTGCCCAGCTCGGCCTGGGCCCCGGTGATGGTGTACCCGTGGGTCTGCACGTGAGGGAAGGTGGCGGCGAGCTGGATGACGTCGGAGCCGTGGCCGCAGCCGAAGTCCAGCACCTTGTGGATGCGGTCGAAGTCCTCGCGGCAACACAGCACTTGGCGCATTTCGACCTGGCGGGCCTGCATCAGGGCGCGCTCGCGCGGGTGGGCGGCGGGATCGAGGAACACCTTGGTCATGGAGAAACCCGGCACGCGTTCGGCAAAGGGACAGAAGGTCAAGTAGGTTTCGTGGTGGCCGTCGCGGCCCTGCTCGGCCCAAAAGGTATAGAATTCCGCGGCCTTGTTTTCGTAATCGGAGCCCTGGTCCTGCATGGCGATGTCCTCGGGGATTTCGGGTTGGGGATGGATCGAGCAGATGCGGGTTGCGAAGGGGTAGGTCGGCAACTGGCAGAGCCGCCGCGGCGGGCGGCCGGAAAAGCGTTCGACCCAGGGCACGTCACCACCGTGGACCCAGAACTCGGCGAGCGTGGCTAAATCGGAGCCAGGGGGCGGGGCCGGATCGCGATCGGAGGCGGGCTCGCGGTCGTCGAGAGCCGCGGCGAACCAGGAGCCCGTGTGGCGGCCCGATTGCCAGGCTTCCAGGGCCGCGTCGAAGGCGGCCAGGTCGGCAGCGACCACGGCGAGGCGGTGGGCCATCGCCTCGCGGCCCGTCTGCAGGGTGAAGGCCACGGCGGCGGGGTCGCGCCCAACGGCCGTCGCGAGGAAACGGCGCCACGTGTCCACGAGCGCCGCGAGGCGGTCGGGCTCCCGCGCCGACAGGACGAAGAGCCACGGACCGTCAGAGTCGGCCGGTTCGGCGGGTGCCGGCGCCGTGTATTCCTCCACCACGACGTGGGCGTTCACGCCGCCGGCGCCGACGCCGGTGATGCCGGCACGGCGCGGCAGCGTGACGCCGTCCAACGTGATCGGGGCCCAGGGCGCGGTCTCTCGTTGCAGGCGGAAGGGCAGGCGGTCGAAGGGAATGTTCGGGTTCAATTCGGAGGTGACGGCGGTGGGTGTCAGCGTGCGGTGTTTCAAACTGAAGACGACCTTGGCGAGTTGGGCCATGCCCGAGGCCGACTCGCTGTGTCCCACGTTGGGCTTGAGGGAGCCGAGCGCGTAGGTTGCGGACGGCTCTTCCGGTGCGGTGGATGGGGCACCGGTGAAGACCTGGCGGAGGGCCGACATCTCGACGGCGTCGCCCATCTCGGAGCCGTTGGCCGCCGCCTCGATGTACCCGATCGAGCGGGGATCCAGGCACGGGCCGGCGAGTGCCTGGCGGATGACCTCGGCCTGGGCCCGGGGATTGGGCACGGTGTAGCCGTTGGTCCGGCCGCCGTGGTTGACCGCGGAGCCGCGAATCACGGCGTAGATCGGGTCACCGTCCCGCTCGGCCTGGCGCAGGGGTTTGAGCACCACCGCTCCCACGCCTTCGCCGGGCACGAAGCCCGTGCCGCCGCGGGCGAACGCCGCGCTCTGCGCCGTGTGGGACAGCAACTGGGCGCGGGTCAGCGCCACGTAGGTCGCAGGGTGCAGGTAGAGGTTGACGCCGCCGGCGATCGCCAGCGCGCCGCGCCCCGAGCGCAGGTAGCTGCAGGCCTGGTGCACGGCGACCAGCGCCGAGGAGCACATGGTGTCCACCGGCAGGCTGGGCCCGCGCAGGTCCAGGTGATAGGAAACCCGATTCACCAGCGAGGCGAACGAGGTGGCCGGCAAGGGGCCCTCGGTATCGGCCGCGTGCAGGTCGAAGCCCAGCTTGGTGATGCCGCCGAACACGCCGGTCCTGTGACGCAGATCGTCGGAAAAGGTCGAAGCCGTCAGGCCGGCGTCCTCGAGCGCCTTCCACACCTCCTGCAGGAACAGGCGCTCCTGGGGGTCGATGAAGGCGGCTTCGCGCGGTGTCATGTCGAAGAAGCGCGGGTCGAATCGATCGACGCCTTCGAGGAAGGCGCCCCACCTGCCGTGGGTCTTGCGCACGGCGCCGGCGGCAGCGGGGTCGGGATGGTGGTGGTCGCGCCAGTCCCAGCGCTCGCGCGGCACCTCGTCGATGGCGATTCTTCCGGAGACGAGGTTGTTCCAGAATTGGGCGAGGTCGTCGGCACCGGGGAAGCGGCCGCTCATGCCGATGATGGCGATCGGTTCGGCATGGGCGGTCTCGGGTTCCGGTGATGCAATGTCCGAACGCGCGACGGGGGGTTGGTATGGATCGGAGCGAGGAACGGCGAGGTGGCCAGGGGCCGCGCTGGCGCCCGCAGCGCCGATCCAGTCCCGGCAGGCGGCGGGGTGCGACGCGGCCAGGTCGGCGGCGACATCGGCCAGGGTGAGATGCTCGTAGAACAGCGTTTTGGATACTTCCCCGAGTGCTTCGGTCAGTTTCAGATTCAATTGGTTGACGACGAAGGAGTCGAAACCGTAGCGTTCCATCGGCCGGCGGGCGTCGATCCGTTCGGGCGGTAATTTGATAACCGTGGCGAGCAGCAGCACCAGTCGGCGCGCCACTTCCCGGGCGAGGTCGGCGGGATCGAGGGCCGGCTGGCCGACCGCCTCACGGGGCGCGGCGGAAAGCGGTGCGCCGGCGAGCACGCGGGCGCGCACCGCGTCGCGGTCGCCGGACAGCACGAGCAGGCGATCGCGTCGAAGGGCCAGGATCCGATCCAGTGCTGTCAATCCGGCGGCGGTCGCCATCGGCCGGAGCCCGGTGCGGCGCTGTACCGACTCCTGGGTGGCGTCGTCCATGGCCATGCCGCCCGCTTGCCAGAGCGGCCAGGCAACGGCAACGGTTTGGCCGTGGCGACGGCCCTCGGCCACGCGGCGGTTGCGCCAGGCGGCGAACTCGCCGAGGAAGGCGTTGGCGGCGGCGTAATCGGCCTGGCCTGGGTTGCCCAACTCGCCCACGAACGAGCCGCACAGGAGGAGGAACCCCGGCTCGAGGTCGCGCGTGGCGCGGTCCAGGCAAACCGCGCCCAACACCTTGGGGGCCAGCACCTGTTCGAAGTCGGCCGCGGTCTTGTCGCGAAGGTAGCGGTCGCGCAACAGGCCCGCGCCGTGGATGATGCCGTCGATGCGGCCGAACTGGCCCACCAGCGAGTGCACCAGGCTGTCGACCTCGGCCTGGCTGGACACGTCCGCCCGGCAGTAGACGACATTGGCCCCCAGGGCCTCCAACGCGGCCAGGTCGGCCCGCTTTCGTTCGGTCAACGGGCTGCGGCCGCAGAGCGCCAGCACGGGTTGGCGGACGGACTCGGCGATGTGGCGGGCGAAGACGAGGCCCAGGCCACCCGCGCCGCCGGTGATCAGGTAGACGCCGCCGTCGCGCCAGACCGGTGTCACGCGGGCCTGCGATTCGGATTCGGATGTGGCTGGCTCGGCCCATCTCGCCACCTGGCGCCGACCGTCGCGATAGCGGACGTGCACCTCGTCCAAGGCGGCGGCATTGGCCCGAATCCGTTGGCGCCAATCCACGTCGCGTTCACCGGCGTCGATCTCGATGAGCTGGGCCCGCAGGTTGGGGTTCTCCAGGTGGGCGGTGCGCAGCAGGCCGCCCAGCGCCGGGTAACGCGTGTCCCCTTCGCCGCCGGGCACCACCAGTTGCAGCAGGGTGCGGCCCCGACCGGACTGTTTCGGCAAGTCCCGAATCAGGGTGAAGAGCTGGACGGCCACGTCGACGAAGAGCGGTGCCTGGCCTGAAGCTCGGGCGGGCAGGTGAACCATTCTCACCTGCGGAAGGTGGGCGGCGATCGCTTCGAAACGATCGGGTTCCAAACCCGCGATCACCAGCAGGTGGCAATCGACAGGGCCGGACGGATCCGCGTCGGGCGCAGCCACGTCGCGCCAGTGCCGAACCGCGAGTATCGGCATCGTCGCGTCGTGTTCGGGCACCGTGGGACGCTTGGCGACGATTGGCTCGGGCTCGATCCAAAACCGCTCGCGGGCAAAGGGATAAGTGGGAAGCGCAACCCTCGGTGGTGGCACATCGAGCCATCGCTCCCAGGGGACTTCGCCACCCTGGACCCAAAATTCGGCGACCCGTTCCAGCGCGTCTGCGGCGAACCATGCCGCGAGGGTGCGGTCGCGCTCGGCGTCGTCGTGCATGAGCGATGACGCCTCCCGGTCCTCCCGGTCCCCCGCACGCAGAAAACCGGGCGCGGCCAGGGGATCTCGAGCCAGTTGCACCAAGGCCCGCTCCAGCTCGGCACGCGACCCGACGGGTCTGGCGACGCGCAGGTCCATGGCCTGGCGGCGCTGCAGGGCGCAGAGCAACGTGTCGAGCGAGGCGTCGGCCAAGGGCTGCGCATCGAGCGCCTCGGCGACCCGCCCGGCATGCACCTTCAACCGCTCGGCGTCGACCGCCGAGAGCACCAACCAGCGAGGCACCGAGCCCGCTTGGTCGCCTGCCGGTTGGGTCGGGTTTTCGGCCAGCACGACATGGGCGTTGGCGCCGCCGGAGCCGAAGCTGCTCACGCCGGCGAGCCGGGGCCCGCCCGACGGGGGCTTCGGCCAGGAACGGTGCTCGGTCACGATGGCGAGCGGGGTCCCGGCCAGGTCGATGTGGGGGTTCAGCGAGCGGAAATGGGCCGTCGCCGGCAGCTCGCGACGGGTCAGGCACAGCAAGGTCTTGAGCAGGCCGGTCAGGCCGGCCGCGGCCTCCAAGTGGCCCAGGTTGCTCTTGACCGAACTCAGCCCGCAGGTGCCGGGCTGCGGCTCGATCCCCGAGCGTGCGTAGGCCTCGCGCAGGCCGCGTACTTCGATGGGGTCGCCCAGGGGCGTGCCGGTCCCGTGGGCCTCGATGTAGCCGATCTCGTTGGGGTCCACGGCGCCGTTCTCCCAGGCGGCGCGGACCAGCTCTGCCTGAAGATCCGGGTTCGGCACGGTCAGGCCGCCGGCCTTGCCGCCGTGGTTGCATGCGGTGCCGCGAATCAGGCCATGGATCGCGTCGCCGTCGGCCCGAGCCGCGCTCAGGGGCTTGAGCAGCAGCACGACGCCGCCTTCGGCGCGCACGTAGCCGTCGGCCGAAGCGTCGAAGGGACGACACAGGCCGTGGGGCGAGAGCATGCCCGCCCGATAGAAGCCCACGCTGTTGCCGGGATGGCACATCAGGTGGACGCCGCCGACGAGCGCTTGGCTGGCTTCGCCCGCGCGGAGCGATTGCACGGCCGCGTGGACCGCCACGAGGGAACTGGAGCAGGCGGTATCGATCTGGAGGCTGGGCCCGGTGAAATCGAAGAAATAGGAGAGACGGTTGGCCAGGACCGCCATGGCGTTGCCGGTCTCGAGGTGGCCGTCCACGGCCGCGCCGCTTCGCTCGAGCAGGAGCCGGTAATCGGCGGTGCTGGCACCGACGAATACGCCGGTGCGCGGGACCCACAGGCGGCGGGCGCCGTAGCCCGCGGATTCCAGCGTTTCCCAGGCCAACTCCAGCAGCAGGCGCTGTTGGGGGTCCATGACCTCGACCTCTTTGGGCGAGAGCCGGAACAGGCCGATGTCGAAGGTGTCGATGCGGTCCAGGAACCCACCTCGATCGATGCCTCGGTGACGGCCGCGGGGGTCGATGTCCTCGGGCCAGTGCCAGCGGTCCTCGGGCAGCTCGCCGATGGCGCAGCGGCCTTGCTTCAGGAGTTCCCAAAAGCCTTCGGGATCGGACACGCCGCCTGGCAGGCGGCAGGCCCAGCCGATGACGGCGATGTCTTCGTGTCGGGGGGGCGAAGCGGGGAGGTTCTGTCGGGGTTTGGGTTGGTTTTGGGTGGGGCGGGGGGTTTTGATTGTGGGCTTTGTGGTGTTCGCTTCGTTCGGGGACTCCTGGGTTTCCCGCTTCGATTGGGATCTTGGCGCCGCGGCTCTTTCTGGTTGCGGGAACTCTGGGGTTGTGTTGTTTGGATTTGTCGTGGCGGCGCTCTTTGTTTGCGAGGGCTCTGGGGTTGTGTTGCTTCGATTGGTGGAGCAGGCTGCTCCACCTACTGGCGCGACGGCGCTCTCTGCATTCGGGCACTCCAGGGTTGCTTCGCTTCGATTGGTGGAGCAGGCTGCTCCACCTACTGGCGCGACGGCGCTCTCTGCATTCGGGAACTCTCCGCTTACCTTGCTTCGATTGGGCGTTTTGTCGCTCTCGGCGTTCGGGAACTCTCCCCTCGCGTCGCTTCGATTTGTCGGGCCGGCGGCCCAACCTACTGCCTCGACGGCGCTCTCTGTATTCGGGGACTCTCCGCTTACCTTACTTCGATTGGGCGTTTTGTCGCTCTCGGCCTTCGGGAACTCTCCGCTCGCGTCGCTTCGATTTGTCGGGCCGGCGGCCCAACCTACTGCCTCGACGACTCTCTCTACATTCGGGGACTCCGGGGTTGCGTTGTTTCGATTGGTGGAGCAGGCTGCTCCACCTACTGGCGCGACGGCGCTCTCTGCATTCGGGGACTCCGAGGTTGCGTTGCTTCGATTGGGCGTTTTGTCGCTCTCTGCATGCGGGGACTCTCGGACGGGGGGCTTTGATTGGGTGGGGTTGCTTGGAACCAAACGCTTCTGGAGGTGATTGGCGATTTTCTTGGGGGTGTTGTGGTGGAAGAAAAAAGTGCTTTCCAACGCGATTTTGAAATGATCGCGAATGCGTTCGTTCAGGCTCAAAAGATCGGCCGAATCGAGACCCATCTCCATCAGGGGCCGCTCGGCATCGTAGGCCTCCCGGCCCTCGGGACCCAGGCAGGCGCGAATCGATTCGGCCACGAATCCCCGCACCTCGCCAATCGTGGCGCTCGGAACGGGTACGTCTCCCGACGTCTCGGGCTTCTCATCCCCGCGCTGCCCGTGCACGTCCACCTCGTCGCGAACGCGGCGGTGGATGTCGTAGCGAACCAGGACGCCGTTGCCCAGGTTGCGGGCGTCCTTGGGCCGATAGCCAGGCATCAGGTGAACCACTTGGGCGCCGTGCAATTCGTGAAAGCGCAGGACCGGATCCAACAGGCGGCCGCGTTCGTTGCGCAGGTGGATGTAGTCCCCCAGCGGGACATCGGCATGCTTGGGGTAGTCCCGGCACAGGGTGATCGCCACCACCGATCGCACCCCGGCGGTCAGGCTGCAACGCTGCAACATGAACTCCAGCAACTGGTCGCCCAGGTGGCGGTGCTGCAGTTCGGGCAAAATGTTGACCGCCAACAGTTGCGCCACAGGCCCCTCGGCACGGTGGCACAGCCCCACCCGTTCGACCGGCACGTGCCGAAGCACGGACTCCTCCGCGATGCGCTGGGAGTAGATGATACCCACGACGCGATCTTCGTGTTCGAGCGCGAACTGTCCTTCGGGATAGCGCTCGATGCGCTTGGCCAGTTCGCTCCGCGGCATGCGCAGGTCGCGTGACCAACAGCGCTCTTCGAGGTGTGCCAGGGCATCCAGGTCGGCGGGGCGGGCGCAGCGAATGCGGTAGTCGCGCCGTTCGTACCGGGCCAGGGTGAACAGGGCCGCGGCAGGACCTTCCGGCAGCCTGGCCGGCTGGGTCCGAGCGATGTAGCCGGCCTCGGCCGCGGCGATCAGGTGCCGTTCGGCCGTCGATTGCGAAACGGGGTCGCACAGGCCGCGACCCGTCGCCCAAAGGGCCAGGGCGCCGCACGCGCCCACGGCGGGTTCACCGATGGGTGCATGAGCCGCCAATACCAGCAGATCGCGGTGGGATTCGGGACGCTCGCCGGGCTTCGACAGCCACGAGGGCGTCGGCGTTGCCGGGCGGTTCGGCTCGGCGGAAACACGCCAAGTTGCCGGCGATGCACGATCCAAAAAGGTGTGAAGATCCAGGCTCGCTTCGGCATCGCCGACCGCACAGCCCGCCAAAGCCGCATCCCAGCAAGGCCGGAAACGGGTCCACGCGAAGGACCTCGCCCGGCGGTCCATGGCCGGATCGATCCAGGGCAGTTCCTCCACCTCGGCTTCCTCGAACAGTCGATTCAACCGTGTAAGCAGGGGCCGGAAGGTGGCAGCGAGGGTCATCGCTTCCACGACGCGCGACCAGGATCCGGACGAGACGGAACCGTCGCGATTCGCATCGAGCGGGGAAGCCCATTCGATCGAAGCGAAAAACTCGGCGATGGCCGTCACCAGATCAGGGTCCAGGCCGGCTGCGGGCCCCGCCCCTTCTTGCCTGCGTGAATCGCACCAGTCGCCCAACGCGAGAAACGACGGCACCGCCACGCACCCCGCTAGGGTGTCCCGCAACGATGCGGGCACCTCCCGCGGCACCCGGTCGAGCGTGCGAAACGCCGTCAGCAAGGCGGCCCGACCGCCAGGTTCGGTCAACAGGCTCGGGATGGAAAACCCGTACAAGGCCAGCAGGTCGGGCAGGATCGCACCGACATCGAATCCTGGCCAGGGCTCCTCGCCAAGACTGCCAGCCACATCCTCTACCGAGCCCAGCACCGTTCGGATCCAACCCTTTACGCGTGAACGCAAGCAAGCCGCGGGCGTCCAGGCCCCATCCAAAGGCATGGGAAAGGGGGTTTCCAAAAAAAGGCGCTTTTTCCTGATTTCGACAATGGGAAGGGCGAAATATCCGGTGCAGAACAGATCGAGGCGACGCGCCTCAAAATGGGGCATGCCATCCATTGGACATTGCAATGAAGGCGGTATCAAAGTTCCAGCTCCCTAAACATGTGAGATTGATGTATCGACATGATGAACGCAGCCTGGGGAAGGGCTACCTGTGGGTGATCAGCCTGGCGCCAGAGTCACGAGTGACTGTGGAGAGGGATCATGAAAAACCCGACAAACCAAGGGTTCGCGCGCGTGGACAGGCCAACGGCGGGCACTGCCTACACCGCGGCGAAATCGCTGGAGTTCGGGATTCCAATCGCAGGGCAAGAGGGCAAAAAGGGGCAACCGTGTCTTTTAAAGAACACTGGAAAAAAGGGATAGTTTCGGAGATCAAAGTAACGCAGAAAATAGCATATCTCTGCGAGTGATGGGTTGGATTATTGTAAAAATTTAGAAATAGAATTCGTCATTTCCAACTCAATCCGGCAAATCCGTCAAAAATCCGAATAAATGCCCTTCGCATGTGACGGCGACCCATTCGCGCCCGGCCATGCCATGGCGAAACCGATGCGCTCCAACGGGTTCCAGGCCCAGCGCCCGTCCTACCCACAGGGACGGGGTCAATGGCCTTTCACGTGCAACACCAGCCGTTCGGGACAGTGGTTGTTCAGGCAGTGAGGCACCCAGGTGGTTGGCTCGGCCCGTTCGAGCACGGGGTAGCGGTCGAGTAGCATTTCATAGGCGATCCTGGCCTCCAACCGAGCCAGGGGCGCGCCGAGGCAGTGGTGGATGCCGCCACCGAAGCTCATGTGGGGGTTCGGGTTGCGGGCGATATCCATGTGATCGGGGTTCTCGAACACCGCCGGATCGCGATTGATGGCGGCGACCAGGCCGATGCAGACGGATCCCTTGGGAATGGTGGTCCCGCCGTAGTGGAAATCCGCGTTGGCGATACGCGGAATCAGGTAGGCGCCGGGTTCGACGCGCATGGTTTCCTCGATCGCGGTCTTCATCAAATCGGGGTTCCGGCGCAGGCGGCGAAACTGATCGGGGTGTTCGAGCAGGGCGTGAATGCCGTTGCCGAGCAGCGATACGGTCGTCTTGTGACCCGAGATGATCATGGTGATGAAGTTGGTGACCAGTTCGTCGTCGTCCAGATCGCCGTCGGGCGGGCCCGTGGCGATCACGGCATCGATGGGACGATCGTCGGCGTTGCGGCGGCGATGGGCCATGAAATCGCGAGTCCAGGCCTTGAATTCGATCAAGTCGTCCAGCGCGCGTTTCTTTTCCTCGGGCGTCATCAGGAATTCGCTGATTCGCAGGATCGTGTCGCTGTAGCGCGCGATGTTCTCGGCCTCGGACATGGGCACGTCGAACATGCCGAGGATGATGCGGAAGGGCAGGTGACGCGCGAAGGTGGGCATCAGGTCCACTTCGCCCATGCCGGGCATTTCGTCGAGCAGGGCCTGGGTCTCGGCCCGAATCAGGGGTTCCATGCGAGCGACCGCGGAAGGCGTGAAAAACTTTTCGTAGGTTCGCCGCATCCGGCGATGGTCGGGCGGGTTCACATTGAGGATCTGGGGCTGAAAGGCGTTGAACAACGCATAGGTCAGGGGATCCTTTTCGCGGTTTTCCGGGGTGTACCAACTGTTGTTCATCAAGCGCGTGTCGTTGCCCATGATCTTGGATCGGGTGACTTTGGTGAAGGCGTCGTGACCCAGGGCGAAGTAGGCCGCGCCCAGGTCGTTTTGGAGAATGGGGCCGATGGCGCGCAGTTCGTGCAGCAGGGGATGGGGATCGGCCAAGAACTCGGGACTCGAAAGGGTACCCCACCAGTCGAACGTCGCGGGATCGAGGGTCTGTTGCTCCATGCTCATGTATGCTCCCATGGGTCGGTGTCGGAATGGGCGATCGCCGGGCGGAGGAAATCCGTTCCACGGGTCTCCGGTGTTCAAGGAGGCAACGGAGTCGGCGCACTTCACGAAAGCACGGCCGACGCAACGGTACCGATTTACACCGAGATCGAGAAATCGTCGCAAATCATCATTTTTTCGTATCTTGAAGGACGGAATACAAATAGAAATATACCACACCATTCACGGGGATCAACGCATTCACGGAGTCGTCGCCCAGGCCGCTGGGCCGCCATGTCGAAGCCATCCATGCCGGGAGTGCCCCCATTCCCTGAGTGGCGTCAGGCCCGGTTGGTTCATCGGCCCGATGAACCCTTCCAAACAATCCATGCCGGGAGTTCCCCCATTCCCTGAGCGGCGTCAGGCCCGGTTGGTTCATCGGCCCGATGAACCCTTCCAAACAATCCATGCCGGGAGTTCCCCCATTCCCTGAGCGGCGTCAGGCCCGGTTGGTTCATCGGCCCGATGAACCCTTCCAAACAATCCATGCCGGGAGTTCCCCCATTCCCTGAGCGGCGTCAGGCCCGGTTGGTTCATCGGCCCGATGAACCCTTCCAAACAATCCATGCCGGGAGTTCCCCCATTCCCTGAGCGGCGTCAGGCCCGGTAGGTGCCGGACCCGCCCAGAGCGACGGGCTGACAGACCCAAGCGATCCGGTATCGAAGAAGACAACCGTCAAAGCGGACTCAGCCCTGACCAACCCAACTGCAGCTCCGACCCTCAAAGCCTGCAGGGACTCTGATCATGGATCACTTCGGCAAGTTCGTCCGGCGGGCTTACCGCCCCTGATGAACCTACCTGGCACGACGCATCTCTCGGCACTCAGGGACTCCAGGCGGATATATTTCAAGAGAGGTTCTCCATTCAATCGGCTTGGCTGATCGACCCTGCCATAGGCCAGAGAACGACGACCTGGGGAGTTCCATGGGAACCCGTTCTCGAGAGAAATGTCACATCCGGCAGCGACTCGGGCTGTTTTCAGTTACGTGACAATTTGTCACGTTACGATATCGGGTGCCCCGTGACCGCACCAGGCCGCGATCGATCGTCAAGAAAACATTTTTTCAAGGTCGTTTTTTTCACCAATCTCACCGCCAAGCGCCACTTCTTGGTTGGATCCAGACGTCGAACCCTTGGCCCGCCTACGTCGAGCCACCCATCGCTTCGCGAGGCCAACAATTTGAAAAAGAATATCTTGGGCCCTTTTTTTCGCGGCACACGAATCGGCTCACCATGGCACAGAAGTTGTTCTTCCGGCGGGCATAGCGGGAAAGGCACCGAGGACCGATTGGAGACCCGTTCTCGGACACTTTCTTCATTAATTAAGTAGTATCGAGGTTTGCCACGAATGACGCCATTGACCTGCACGAAGCAGATGTTTTTGATCACCTTGTGCTTTTGGATGACCACCCAGGCGCTGAACGCACAGGATCAGACCGGCCCACTCTCCCCTCCCCGACCCTCCGCCGCGACCTATCCCAAGATCTATCGCACCGCGCAGGGCACACCCGAAATGCGAACCCCTCGCCCGGAGCCACGGGACGCCGCAACCGCAAGGGCCACACGCCCCCTGGACATCGAAGATTGGATCGAGCGCACCCAGTCGCGGCGCGCACCCGGTGACGCGGCACCCGCCGCGGCAACGCAAGCTTCGCAAGTGATCCTGGCCGTGCCGGCGAGCTCGATGTCGAAGCGCGGCAAGCTTTTGAAAACGACGCTCGCCGACATTCAGGGTGAACTGATCTCGGAGTTCACCACCCACACGGGCCGCTACTACGCGCTGGTGGCCCTGCCCGAGGGTGGCACGCTCGAAGAGGCCCGCGGCAAGGTCCGCCACAAGAGCGGCGAGCTGCAGGTCCTGCCGGTGCAGGCGGCCACGCTCTACACGGCTCCCGACGATCCCTACTACCCTTATCAATACGGTTTGAAAAACAGCCAGACGGTGCACGAATTCTACAGCCCGCCACCGCACCCGGACGCCCATATCGACGCGGAAGCGGCTTGGCGGACGCAGACCGGTTCCCGCGACGTGGTGGTCGCCATCATCGACAGCGGCATCGATTTGAATCACCCCGACCTGGCCGCCAACCTGTGGCGCAATGCGGGCGAGATTCCCGGCAACGATGTGGACGACGACGGCAACGGCTTCGTGGACGACGTGCACGGGTTCGACTTCGCGGCGAGCCTCGACTCGGAAGACAGCGATCCCGACGACGCATTCGGGCACGGCACCCACGTGGCCGGGATCGTCGGTGCGGTCGCGGACAACCAGGCCGGCGTGAGCGGCGTGGCCCAGCAAGTCTCCCTGATGGCGGTCAAGGCGTTCACGGAATTTGGCGGCACCAACGATTTCATCCTGGCCAAGTCCCTGGACTACGCGATCGCCAACGGCGCCGACGTCATCAACGCCAGTTGGGGCATGAACTACCCCAGCGAGCTGGTGAAAGCCGCCCTGGAAGACGCTGCCGCAGCCGGGGTGTTCGTCTCGATCGCCGCCGGCAACGAAAGCCAGCAAATCGGCACGGGCATGCAATGGCTGGACAGCTACCCGGCCGCCTTTCAGATGTCGCATACCATCAGCGTCGCCGCCACCGATTCGGCCGATCGCTTGGCATCCTACTCCAACACCAGCCCCACCCACGTCCAGATCGCGGCGCCAGGTTCGACCGTGCTCAGCACCTACCTGCCCAGTCGGGTTCTGTACGCGGAAGACTTTCAATCGGTGCCGGAAGGGCGCCTGCCCGACGGCTACGTGAACGACGGCACACCCCCATTCGCGGTGAACGCCACGGGACACGGCGGCCCCGAGAACAAGGCCCTGCGCGTGGCCGGCACTTCCTCCGGCGAAAGCGCCATGACCTCCTCCAGCATCCCGATCCCCGACGGTGCCACCGGCTTTCTGGCCTTTCTGAACCTGGCCGTGGACATCACGGCGGAACTGGGCGGGGACGCCCAATTCGTGTTCCAACTCTGGGAAGACGGCGCCTGGGAGGATTACTTTCGGGTGTTGCCGACCAGCATCGACTACCATGCCAAATCCTACTACCACCTGGAGATCCCGCTGCTCTACAGCGAAACGCCCGAATCCATTCGATTCCGCCTGGTCTACACGGCCGGTGACGGCGACGAGGATACCTACGGCGTGGAAATCGACAACCTGGTCCTGACCTCGTCCACTCTCGAGGTCGATCCCGACAGCGACTACCCGCACGCCTACAAGTACCTCAGCGGGACATCGATGGCGGCGCCCCACGTGGCGGGCGCGGCGGCCCTGCTGCTGGCCGAAGACCCGGACCTCAGCCCCCACGCGGTGAAAATGCGGCTCATCGCCAGTGCCGATCGCCTGCCGCACCTCGAAAACAAGGTCGGCGGCATGGGCCGGCTCGACGTGGGCGCCGCGCTCCACGCCGAAGGCGGACTGACCCTCCTCACGGACATGACGCAGCGCACGGTGCGCCAAGGCGAGACCCATCCCCTGCTGTGGCACAACCACGACGCGCCGGACGCCCCCGTCGAACTGTATCTGGCCCGCAACGGGGAACCGGTCGCGGGGACCTCGGTGGCCATCGGCGGCAGTGCCGGCCTGGCGATCTGGTCGGTACCCGACGTGGCACCGGGCGGCTACCGACTGGTTCTGGCCAGCGACGGCCAGGAGGTGTCCAGCGCGCCCTTCAACATCGAGGCCGCCATGGAAGTGTCGATTCCCGACCTCAACCTTCAGGCCTACCTGATGGACATCTTCGACCGCAACGGCGATGACCGCCTGGTCACGCAGGAACTGGCCACCTACCAGGGCCTGCTGCGAATCCCCGCCCTGGGCATCACCGATTACCGCGGGCTGGAGTGGGCCAACGGCGTTCACACCCTGATCCTGGAGAACAATCCCGCCGTCCACCTTCCCGATCTCTCCAGCTTCGAGGCGATGCACACGTTGATCGTCACCGGCGCACGAGCCGAGACGATCTCCGAACTGCCCGAAAGCCTGCGCGCCCTGCAACTGGAGAACATGCCGCTGGGCTCGCTGCCGAATCTGCCCGCCGGCCTGGAAGAGCTGGTCCTGGTGCAGCTCCCCCTCGAAACGCTGCCCAACCTGCCCCGGGAAGAGATGGACCTGCTGGTGCTCCAGGGTTTGAATGTGGCCCGGTTGGGTCCCTTGCCGCAAAGCCTGGACGACGGCTACCTGATGAACATGCCGCTTCGATACGTGGCATCGCTGCCGCGGAAGGTCAGTTTCGAATTCGTGATGCACGACCTGGCGTTTCGAACCCTGCCGGATCTGCCCGAATCGGTCGCGATCCTGACGCTGTCGCGCCTGATGTTGTCCAAGCCCCTCGACTTCTCGGACGGCACGCGGGTCAGCACCCTGAATCTCAACTACCTGACCGGCCCGGCCGGGCTGATCGGTTTGCCGGAACACCTGCACGACCTGAACCTTGACGGCAACCAATGGACGGAGCTGCCGCCACTGCCGGAGGGTCTGGCCTACTTCCGCGCCCGGTTCAACCAACTGACGGAGCTGCCGGATCTACCGGCGTCGATCGAAATTCTGGAAGTGGACGGCAATCAATTGACGGAACTGCCGACCTTGCCGCCGCAGCTCTTGATCCTGTCGGCGCGGAACAATCGGATCACGGCATTCCCCGAGTTCGAAAACGACCGACTCTTCGAGGTCGATCTGGGCCACAACCAGATCACGCACGTCGATCGTTTGCCGCAAAGGATCCTGACCCACCTGGACCTGAGCCACAATCGCCTGTCGACCCTGCCTCCGCTTCCGGCCACCGTCATGGTGCTGAACCTGGCGGGGAACCGGCTCACCGAGCTACCCGACCTGTCCGCCGTAGATGTCTTGGTCTCGCTGGACGCCTCCGCGAACCAACTGGCGGAAGTCCCCATCCTGAACAACCCCGATCTTCGCCTGGTCCACCTCGAAGCGAACCCCTTCGACGAAACCCACTGTGCCGACCTGGACCTGTTGCAGGCCCGCGGGCTCCCCGGCCTCATGTGGTTCGATCCGTTCAGGCCCAAGATCGGTCACCTCCTGGACGGGTTCATCGCGGAACCCAACGCGGATGGACACCTGGGATTGTGCGATCCCAGCCGCGTGGACCAGCCGGTGACGGGCGTTCGGGTGTTCCGATCCGGTTGGGAAAGTACCCACGTGTTCTGGGACGGCGGCCTGCTGGGCGATGAAGCGCTCGGCGGCTTCAACGTCTACTGGGACTGGGGCAATCGGCCAGGCCGCCTGCTGGGCCGTTTCCAAGGCTCCGGAATCCACCTCGGCATCGATTTCTTCCAATATCCGGGCTCGAAGATCACCGTGGTCCCCGTGACCCAGGATGGACGCCAGCGTTTGGACCTGCTCGGAAGCACCACCCTGGCGGACGAGCTGGACCAGACCGAACAGGCCTTCCCCGAGTACAGTTTCCCCTCGTTGAGATCGATCGGAGACACCATCCAAACGGTCAGTGTGGCCGGCGGGTGGGCGGCCGATGAAATCGGCTTCGGGATCGTGGCCTACGACGCGGCGGGTGTCCGCATCGCCGAGGGTCGCGGGAGCCGCATTGCCGGCAAGGACCACGAGGTCTTCCGTCTCGACGAGGTGTTCGATGCGGATGTTCGTGCGGCGGCCGCGCGCTACGGCGTGATCGCCTCGCACACCTTCCACGTCGACGCGATCGCGGGCAACGATCGACGCCGGCACGAAATCGAGCCTGCATTGGTTGGTAACACCCGTGGCCTGGTCACCTTTCACCCGGCCTGGCTCAAGGAGCAATTCACCAAACTGATCGCCGTCAACCCGGGCCACCTGACTCCGGGCGGCGACGCCACCGTCACACTGGTGCTGCGCGACGCGGCCAACCAGGTTCTGGCGGAGCACGTCCTGCACCTGGCCCAAGGGCACACCGTGGTGTGGGAGCCCCATCAGATGTTGCCGGAAGACGCATCCGTCGAGGCGCTCACCTCGCTCACCTGGACCTCCGACGTGCCGCTCATGCTGTGGGACTGCCGCCGCACCACCGAAGCCGACGAGCTCGGTGTGGCCACGGTCGAGCCCAACCACGCGCAGCCCCAAATCGAGGGCGTCCTGCCGGACTGGGGCAAGTACCTGTTCTTGGACAACCCCACCGACAGTCCCGCCATCGTGCAGCTCCGCCTGATCGACCCGCAAGGCCGGCAAGTCTCGGCCCGCTCGGTCGTGGTGGATCCGCAGCAGGGCAAGCTGTTGGAAACCTACAACCATCTCTTCGCCACCTTCCAGGAGGGTAAGGCGCCGAGGGGCAGTTACGTGGCGTTCACTTCGTCGCAACCCGTGTACCTGCGCCAACGAGTCCAGGCCGACATCCAGGTCGCGTCGGCCTACATGGCCAGCCATGCCCAGGAGCAGATCCATCCGCAACATCGTTCGGGCAACGTCCTGCTGGCCAACGACCTGGCCTGGAGCGCCAACGTCGATTCCACGGTGAAGCTCATCAACCGGAGAGACGTGCCGGCGACCGTTCACGGCGTCGTCTACGATCATCGGAAAAACCACTACGACCTGCTGCAACTGGTCGTGCCGGCGAACGGCGCCGTGGTGGTGAACCGCGCGCTGCTTCGCGAGCGGATGGGCCTCAGCGACGTGGAGGCCATCGGCTCGATGCTGTTCATCGGATCCGCGGACGACCGTTTCTGCGGGTACCAGTTCAGCGTGGCACGCGACACCGAGGCGATGACCGCACGTGCGCTGACGATCGCGTTCTAACCGGATTCCGGGCGGTGATGTCGCTTAAGCGGATCGCCGCCCGTACCACCGAATCACGAAACGCCCGCCTTCCGACCAGGGCTGCCTTTGCTGAAAACTCGGATTTTTTTCATCTTTTTTGGCGGGTTGCCTTTTCAAAGGGGATTTCTCCAAGAGAGGCCCTCTCGTATCTCCGAGGAGGCCCTGAGAACGCAAGGAAGGCAGCATGAACTACTTGAAGACAATCCTGCTGGTGAGCCTGATACCGGTTGTCATGGCTCCACTCTCCGCACAAAACGAAAAAATGCGGGGCACCTGGTCCGGTATGAATCACTGGACCTCAACGCCGCTCAACCTGGACGGTGTCATTTCCGAAAACGACCCCAAGGGCGTCGATTTGGACAACCTGGTTCGCGATGTCGTGGAAAGTAACTCCAATACTTATTTTTATCAAATGATCGGTCGCGACAAACACTGGAACCTCTTTCCGGATTTCCTCACCCGTCTCTACCAAGCGGATCCAACCATCAGGGTTTTTGCCATGCCCACCACCGAGGTTTGGAAATACAATCCCAATTTCGATCTCTTCGGTCGTGTCCAGGATGTCGCCGATATGGCCCCGAATCATCCAAACCTGGCGGGTGTGTGTTTCGACGACTTCAGCCCGGCCTATTTCGGCGCCAACAAGCAACACTACAGCGAGAGCGAGTTGGTCAGGATGCGCGAAGCCCTGGACGGTTCGGGACGCCCCTTGGAACTCCTGATCACCGCCTATTACCAGGAGCGTTTTCTGCTCGACAAAAGCGTCTTGGACCGCTTCAAATACGGGTCCGGCTATTCCTTCGACGGCGTGGTCTTTCCCGTGTTCTACACTCCCGAGGAGTGCGAGAACGGGGACACCCACGAAATGTGCAAATTCCGGGGCCCCGAGAAGCCCGACGTGATTCCCGGCCAACTGGACAGGATCAGGGAGGGTCTCCTGCCGGGCACCCCGATCTACACGCTGATTTATGCCACCGGTTATCCCATTTGTTTTGACTGGGATGGAACAAACTGCCGAATCGTGTGCGCCACTTCCACGCCCCAATCCATGAGCGATGGCGTCGACTACGCCATGAATCTCTCCGACGGCGCGATCGTCTACCGTCTGCACACCGAATACATGGGGCCGCCTCGCTGGGGTTGCCAATCCGCCTATCACGCGGAAAAGAAACCTTTGATCCCGCAGGTCCTGCGCAAGTACGACACCCAAGACATCCAGCTCCTCAATAACGGTGAAACCTGGCTCAACGCCACCGCCGATGTCGACAAATTCATCGATTTCCAGATGAACGTTCCCTCGGGCGCCGACAACCTCAGGATCGAGGTCATCGACGGCAACGGCGACCCCGACGTCTATGTCAAATTCGGCGAGCCGCCCACCACGCTCTCCTACGACGCCAAATCGACCGTCTACGGTCTCGACGAGGTCCTGAACATCACCAATCCTCCCGCCGGCAAAGCCTATTTCATGGTTTATGGGAAAACCAAATTCTTCGCCAAGGAAGTGAAGATCACCTATGAGATTCCGAGCTGGCGAGGCGAACTGGGCAACGGCATGACGGATTACGTCTCCGGCACCAAGGGCCAGAGCATCCGGTTCTGGACGCCCGACATCCCCGCCGGGGCCACCAACCTTCGTTTCACCATGAGCGGTGGTAGCGGCGATGCCGATCTCTACGTCAAATACGGCGCCGCGGCGAGCACGGCGTCCTTTGATTACAAGTCGACCAACGGCAGTAACAACGACTCGGTGACGATCGCCTCTCCCAACGCCGGGAAATACTTCTTCACGGTCAACGGTCATTCGAATTTCTCCGGTGCGGTCCTCAACGTCAGTTGGGACGAGTCCGGCGACGGATCGAACAACCACGGCTGGGGCAGTGAATTGACCAACGGCCAGACCGTAAGCCTCTTTGGCCCGAACTTCATGCGATTCGAGTTCTACGTCAACGTGCCCGCGGGCGCCACGAACCTGGTCTTCACCACCGGCGACGGCTCGGGAGACGTGGACCTGTTCGTGTGGCACGACATCCATACGTCCATCGAATACCGCTCTCAAGGATCCGGCAACGCGGAGAACATCACGATCCCCTCACCCATTGCCGGAAAGTACCAAGTCGTGGTCAATTGCCAGGGACCTTTCGGCACCAATTTAAGAGTCTTTTGGCACTGAGCACCGCCTCCATGTCCACAGGCCGAACCGAAGCCGGGGTCGACGACCCCGGCTTTTTTGCTTTGTCGGGTCCCTCGTCGCTGCGACCGAGCACCGCACACACGGGGCGTGCGCCCCGCTTGATTTCGAGAGAGACACAACGCGAAGCGAGCCGTTGCGGAGAGCCCGCACACGCGTAGGAGACGTAAAGGCTGTAGGTTGGCCCGCCGGGCCGACCAATCGAAGCAACCCAAGCAACAGCAACTAATTGCGCCAAAGAGCGAAGCAGGAAATCTGCCTAACCGTACCTCACCGAAGTCGCAATGCCCACAGTCCCCGCATCGGGAGAGGGGCGTAAGGCCTGTAGGTTGGCCCGCTGGGCCGACGCGTCGAAGCAACCCAATCAACGACAGTTAGTTACACCAAAGAGCGAAGCCGGTCATTCCCCTCACGCCCCCAATCCGAAGCCGTAATGTCCAAAGTTCCCGCATCGCAAGAGGAGCGTCAGGCCTGTAGGTTGGCCCGCTGGGCCGACCAATCGAAACAACCCAAGCAACAACAGCCAATTACACCAAAAAGCGAAGCCGATTTTCTCCCTAATCGAACACCAACATGAATCACTTCGAATTGTTCAGCCGGCGGGCTTACCGCCCCTGCGGAACCTACCGGCCACGACAAATCTCTCGACATTTAGGCATTCCAAACGGATTCGTTCCAAGCGAACTCTCCGGATGCGCCAAGACCCGAAAGGAACGAGGCGTCAATTTTCATTTCAAAGGAGCAGAAAAGAATTTTGTAATTTTTTCGAGAAAAACTGTGAACTCCTTGTTATTCTAAATATCCGATTTTTCCCATCCCTTATCCTTCTCTCCCCTCGCCAGGCATGACCTCCGCGGTCGTGGCCGTCGCCGTGTCGTGGACGGCCCGTTCGAACTGGTCGCTGCGACCCCGCAGCGAGGTACCAAACCCAAAGAAGGAGTTCCCATTGTGCACAGATTTCGTGATCAACGTTGGTAAAGCCGGGAGCGTGAACGGGCGTAGCATGGAGTTCGCCGAGACCCTCCACTCCAAGCTCTTTTTCCGAGCGCCCAACCACGCCTACGACCAACGCCTTTCCGGTCCCGAATTCGGATTTACCTGGAAGGGCCGGTACGGTTTCGTCGGCATGAACGTGTTCGACTTCCCGATCTGCGTCGACGGCATCAACAGCATGGGCCTGGCCACGGGCGCGCTCTGGCTGCCGGGAACCCAGTACCAGACGATTACCCAGGTCTCCCGGGGTCTCTCCATCGACAACTTCACCGACTGGGTCCTCAGCAGTTTCGCCACCTGCGAAGAAGTGTGGGACGCGCTGAAGCACGGCGTGGTCCAGGTGGGTTTTCCCAAGTTGTTGAGCAGTTTGCTGCCTTTGCACTTTCCGGTTCACGACGCCAAGGGGAACAGCATCGTCATCGAATTCCTCGAGGGCCGGATCCACATCCAGGACAATCCGATCGGCGTGCTCACCAACGACCCACCCTTCGCCTGGCATCTTCAGAATCTGCGCAACTTCGTGGGCATCTCACCCTGGGACCGGGAACCGATGCAACTGGGCGAGCTGAGCCTCAACCAGACCGGGCACGGCTCGGGATTGGCGCAACTGCCGGGAGATCCCACCCCGCCCAGCCGCTTCGTGCGGACCACCATGATGGTGAAGAACGCCTTCCCCGCCGAGGATCTGGACGACGCGACCAACCTTTGCTTTCACGTGCTGAACACCGTGGACATCCCCCAGGGCACCGCGCGGTTCAGAGCCCGGAGCGGCCACACCATCAGCGATCACACCCAGTGGGCGGTGGTCAAGGACCTCGCACGCAAGATTTACTCGGTGCGCTACTACCATTCGCCGCAGGTCTTCTCGGTGGAATTGGACGGGGTTCGGCTCGACGAAATGAACGGCAAACAGTTCAAGGTACCCAAACGACCGAACTCGATCGACCTGACCGCCGAGGTGAAGGAGACCAAACCCTTCGATGACTGAGGCGGTGCCGAGCACCGCGCGCTTGGCACCTTCGAAATCCGGGCACGCGAAGCGTACGGCGTCCCGCCGGTGATGGGCACCCGAGGGGGCCCACCCACAGCGATCCCGCCGCGAGTATCAAAACACCACGTCCTCATCCAGGGGATAGATCGGTCTCCGCAGGTTTTGAAAATCCAACAATTCGTTGCGGGAGGTGGTGACGCCCTCGCCATCACACAGAAGCGTTTTTTTTCCGATCGACGCAAAGCCCGCGCGATAGTGAATCCGTGATTTCAACAGAAGGTATTTTTCATGCTGGGGCTGGATGCCCACCGAGGTGAACACACCCAGGTCCCAAGGTTCGTGATGGACGGAAACGACCACGATTTTCACCTTGCCGGTGTCGAAGACGGCGCTGGGCCCCATATCGACCTGGACACCCGTGTACATGGGACCCCGAACGGTCCAACGTCCATCGGTCAGCACCCGCACCGTGCCCTTCACCTGCAGGGGCTTTGCCTCGAGTGACAGCGAAGGCATATCCGTTTTCCCGCCGAGCATGAGGGTCATTTCGGCACCGACACCCGCCTGTTGCATGTGGACCACGGCCTCCGGATCACAGACGGCCGCCACGGCCACGCCATCCAGATCCCGTTCGATCAGTTCCCTGATCACCGCCATGACGTCCTGAGTCCCACCCGAGCCACAATTGTCTGCATGGTCGAGCAAGATCACGGGATGTTCGGAAAGCCGCTTGGCCTCGTCGATGGTCTCCGGCAAGGAGCTGCCGTGGTAAACGAAGTGGGCTCGTTGGCGCCAGGCCAGGTCGGCGATGTCCCTGCTCTGCCGCTCGGCGACCAGCTTGTCGGCGTCGGCGACGACGACCGTGCTCGAACCGGCATCCGGCACATCGGCCAGCGGAAACCCGCCAAAAAAGGTCGCCGCGAGAACCGAATCCCGTGTTTCGGCTTCACGACAGGCGGTGATCAACGATTTTACCGGCTGGTCGTCCGTGCCTTGCTTCAGTGTATGGGAAAGCAGCGGCAGTTGCGTGTGCACCATGACCGGGTGGACCTTGCCGGCCACGCTGTCCAAAACGATCCTGCCCACCTGCATTCCGACTTGGTACATATCCACATGAGGGTAGGTTTTGTAACCGATCAGGGCGGTGCAGTTGTCTACCATTTTTCGGGTCAAATTGCAGTGGAAATCACAGGTCACGGCAATGGGTAGGTCGGGCGCGATCGATCGAATCCGCTCCAGAAGGGTACCTTCGCCATCCAACGTGGTTTCTGCGACCATGGCACCGTGTAGATCCAGCAGAGCAAGATCACAGCCGGCAACGACCGCATCGCAAATCGCATCGCTCACCCGGTCGTAGGCCTCCGCGGTGACGATGCCGGCGGGCATCGCTTCGGCGGCAACCGGAAAGACGATGTCCGCGCCGGCCTCACGCGCCAGTTTGGTGTAGGCTGCCACGGGCATTCCGGTATGTTCGTAAAACGCCAGTGCCTTGTGGCCAAAGTGCGCGCTCCAGTTCTCGAACCGCTGCCAGTCGGTGACGATCGGCGAGAACGTATTGGTCTCGTGCTTCATCATGGCGATCAAGATTTTCATGACCAACCCCAAAAATTCGAGTCTGTTGCCCCAAACCTAACACCAAATCCAGCTTTCAGCCAGCCTCGGGCGAACTCGATCTTGTAAAGGAACTGGGGTTGGCGTTTTGGAGAACCGGTATGGGGGATCGGTCGGAGGGAATGGGTCGACACGGTCTGTGCTTTGCTCGAATGGAACTATCCGAACGGCCACAGCCGAATCTACCTGGCACTGCACCACTTTCGGCTGATGGGTACTCCTTGCCTACTTCGCTTCGAGATGTTCGGCTGGCAGCCGAACCTACCTGGCACCACGCCATTCTCGGCTTTCGGGTACGCCTTGCTTTCTTCGCTTCGACAAGTTCGGCTGGCAGCCGAACCTACCTGGCACCACGCCATTCTCGGCTTTCGGGTACTCCTCGCATGCGTCACTTCGAGATGTTCGGCTGGCAGCCGAACCTACCTGGCACCACGCCATTCTCGGCTTTCGGGTACTCCTTGCTTGCACCACTCCGGCGAGTTCGGCTGGCAGCCGAACCTACCTGGCACCACGCCATTCTCGGCTTTCGGGTACTCCTTGCTTGCACCACTCCGGCGAGTTCGGCTGGCAGCCGAACCTACCTGGCACCACGCCATTCTCGACTTACGGGTACGCCTTGCTTGCACCACTCCGGCGAGTTCGGCTGGCAGCCGAACCTACCTGGCACCACGCCACTCTCGGCTGACGGGTACTCCTTGCATGGGTCGCTTCGGTGGGTTCCCGATCCTAGCGGCGCGCTCAGGACGCGGCGAAGGGCAACAAGCTTACCGTCACGCGGGTGCCTTCCGCCTCCGAGGTCTCGAAGGCGACGCCGCCGCCCAGCGTCTCGGCGATCAAGCGCGCCGAGTAGGTGCCCAATCCGGTGCCACCCTCCTTGCCGACCGTGTTGTACTTTTCGAAGAAATTGGCGCGGGCCGCCTCCGGCACCGCTCCCCGATTGTGCACGACCACCTTCGTCAACGGCCCCGCCTGCACCTGGACCCGCACCGTCTCGCCGGCAGGCGACGCCTCGATCGCGTTCTTGATCAGGTTGGCCATCATCGAGTAGCACAACAGCTCCTCGGCCAACACCAAGACCGGTCGCTCGCCGTAGGTCACGTCGATGTCCACGCCGACGTCCATTCCCCGGGAGAGGGTCTCCAGGTCGGTGGCGACCTTGCGCAAGGTGGCGGCGATATCCACCGATTCGGGCTTCAAGGCGTAGGTGCCCTGCTCCATCTTGACCAGGTCCAGCGACAGGTTGATCATGTCCAACAGCCGGTACCCCGCGCGCATGACGGTCGTCAGGCAGTCGTGCAAATCTTCGTCGATGTCGCGTTCCTCCTCCTCGAGGATCAACTGCGGTAGGTTGATGATCGCGTTCAGAGGCGTTCGCATGTCGTGGCGCGAGATGCGCTCCATGTCCTCGCGCATGCGGTTGTACTCGCGCAAAATCTCGTTTTGGCGCTCCAACTCCTCGCGTGCGTGCTTGAGTTCCAGGTGATTCTTGACCCGTGCCCGAACGATCGAGGCGGAGAATGGCTTAGTGATGTAGTCGACCGCGCCCAGCCCCAGGCCCCGAGCCTCGTCGCCGGTCTCGCTCAGCGCCGATACGAAGACGACCGGAATCCGCGCGGTCTGGGGATCAGCCTTCAACAAACGGCACACCTCGTAACCGTCCATGTCCGGCATGACGATGTCCAACAGGATCAGGTCCGGCGGGTTCGTGCGCGAACGGGCCACCTCCAGGGCGGCGCGGCCGCTGGTCGCGACCGAGACGGCATAACGGTCCCGCAGGCAGGCACCCAATATTTTGAGGTTGGCCCGGGTGTCGTCGACAATCAAGATACGGGATCGAAGGTCGTGCTTCATGGCTCATCCTGGAAGTCAATCACGGCGTGGTTCCATCGTTTCACACCCATCAAGGGCGCACAGGCGCATCAATCACGGCGCCCCCTGACCTGGACGCCCAGTTGGCGGGCGAGCTCGTCCACCAGGGGCTGGGCCCCCTCGAAATCGAATTGACCCAAACACTCCTCGAGCTCCGCGAGCGGCTCCTCGACCCAAGGCGCCCAGGCCGCCCGCTTCATCTGCTCCAGACAATCGTCCACGTCCAAGCTGCGCACCTCGATCAGCTCGGCCATGAGACCCAGCAACGGCTCTGGCTCGAGCGGTTCCTGCGGGGCGTCCTCGGCCGACGGGGTCGACCCGTCCGCCTCCTCGTCGCGCAGCGCCTCGAAGGGTTCCAAAATGTCGCGAAACGCGGCGGCACGGCCATCCAACACCTCGAGCAGACCTGCCACGGACTCGGGATCCTCGTCCTTGAAGGCCCGCTCCAAAGCCACCACTTCCTCGAAGAGGTCGGCGCCGCCGAGGTTGCCGACAACGCCCTTCAAGCCGTGGGTCAACCGTTGCCCGGCGGTCCCGTCGCCGGCCTCGGAATAGGCGCGAATCTGCCGCAACGTCTGCGAGAAATCGGTGCCGAAGGACACCAGCAGATCGCGAAGCAGCCGGCGGTTCCCGGCCACCCGGCGCAAGCCTTCCTCCAGGTCCATGCCCGGCAGGTTTTCGGGCAGGCGAATCGAGGCCTGGTCCCTCCGGCGCTTCGCAGAACCCGTGATATCCGTATTCGCCGTGCCCTCGCCCCGCTCCACCAGAATCGGCATCGCGTGCTTGCGCGCCAGCCAGCGATCGAGCGTCGCCACCAACACGTCGGGATCGATGGGCTTGGGCGTGTGGTCGTTCATGCCCGCGGCCAGGCACTTCTCGCGATCGCCGGCCATGGTGTGCGCCGTCATGGCGATGATCGGAATCGGCGGCAGTTCTTCGTCCCGCTCGGCCTCCCACTCGCGAATCAGCCGGGTGGCCTGGTACCCGTCGAGTTCGGGCATTTGAATGTCCATCAACACCAGGTCGTAGCCGGAACGCTTCTCGATGATCGCGTTGACCGCCTTGCGGCCGTTCTCGGCGATGATCACGATCAGGCCCGCCGCCTCCAGAAACTCGGTGGCCACCTGCTGGTTGGTGAGATTGTCTTCCACCAGCAGGACCCGCGCCCCGATCAGGCGGGCCGGGGCCATGGTGCGCTGGGGCGGCCCCGTGTTGATTTCTTCCTTTAGCGGCTTCTTGAGGAAGATCGACATGATCGAATCCAACAGCAGCGAGGGCCGCACCGGCTTGACCAGGAAGCCCTCGATACCGACCTCCTGGGCCTGGTTCACCACCGATTCGCGTCCGTAGGCCGTGACCATCAGAATCGCCGGCCCCTCGCAGGTTCGCGTCATCGACTTGATCTTGCGGATGGTCTCGACGCCGTCCATGCCCGGCATGTGCCAATCCATGATCACCAGGTCGAAGGGCGACATGTCGCTACCGCTTTCGAAATTGGCGATCGCTTCGCTGCCGGAACCGACGGCCTTCACCTCGAAGCTGAAATGGTTCAGGGTCTTGCTGATGATTTCGCGCGCCATGGGGTGGTCGTCGACGACCAGAACCCGAAGCCCACGCAAATCGGGCGGCGCCTGGACATGCACCTCGGGCTCCTCCTGGGTGCGGTCGAACACGGCGGAAAAACTGAACCGGCTCCCCTGCCCCAGCTCGCTCTCCACGCTGATTTGCCCGTGCATCATCTCCACCAACTGCTTGGAGATGGCCAGACCCAATCCCGTGCCGCCGTACTGGCGGGTGGTGGAGCTGTCGGCCTGGGAAAAGGCCTGGAACAGCCGCTGTTGGTGCTCCTGCGAGATGCCGATCCCGCTGTCGATCACGGTGAATCGCAGCACCACCCGATCCTGCTCGACCTGATTGGCGTCGCTCTCCAGGTAGGTGCGCGCATCGCGGCCGATCATGATCACGATATCCCCGTTCTGGGTGAACTTGATGGCGTTGCTGGTCAAGTTGGTCAACACCTGGCCCAGGCGCAGCGGATCGCCCACCAGGTTCAACGGCACGTCCGGCGCCATGAAGAACAGCAGTTCGAGGCCCTTCTCGTTGGCCTTCACGTTCATCATGTTCACCAGGTTCTCCATCACGTTGTCCAGGTTGAAGGGCACCTTTTCCAGGGACAACTTGCCGGCCTCCATTTTGGAGAAATCGAGAATGTCGTTGAGGATCTCCAGCAGGGCCTGCGACGAGGTCTTGACCTTTTTCAAGTAGTCGCGCTGTTGGGCGGTCAGCTTGGTGCGCAGGGCCAGCTCGGTCATGCCCATAATGGCGTTCATCGGGGTACGAATCTCATGGCTGGTATTGGCCAGAAAATCGCCCTTGGCACGGTTGGCCTCTTCCGCCTTTTCCTTGGCCGTCTGCAACTCGTGATTGAGTTTGACCAGCTCGGCCGTGCGCGAGGCCACCTCTTCCTCCAACCGGTCCTGGTGCTTCTCCAGCTCCGCTTCGCGACGTTGGATCTCGTCCAACATGGCGTTGAACCCCTCGGTCAGGCGCCCGATTTCGTCGTGCCCGTATTTCTTCGCCCGAATCGTGTAACCGGTGTCGTCGTGGGCCACCTTGACCGAGGTGTCGAGCAAATGGAGAATCGGCCCGGAGATCAGCATCTGGAACCGGGAAGCCAGCAACGAGGCCAGCAGCATGGAGACCAGCGCCACCAGGGCCGCCGCCAGCCCGAAGTTGCGCAGGCTCTGGTGCAGTTCGCGCAAATCGGTGCAGATGTAGCAGGTGCCGATATGTTGGCCGTCGAGCACGATCGGTTGGAAAATGTGGATCAGGCCGCTGCCCAGCGAAATCCCCTCGTGGTCCCGAGGCACGGCGGGCGGCTCGAAGCTGGGGCCATCCGGTCGCCGATAGTCGGCGAAGACCCGGCCATCGGGGGTGTAGATGCGTCCCAAGACCACGCTCCGGTTGGCGCGCAGCGAGCCCAGCGTCTCCTTGGCCGCTTCGTCGTCGCGGAAATACACCGCGGCCTGGCTGTTGGCGGCGGTGATTTCGGCCAGGATCGACAGGTCCTGAACCAATTTCGAGCGGAAGGTCATCAGCTCGATGACCAGGAACGAGCTACAGGCCAACCCGAGCACCACCATGTTGATGGTGACGACGAGCAGAATCAGCTTGGCCTTGATGGTCAGTTTCGCGAAGGGAATACGGCCTTTTTTGGACATGGATCGACCTTTCTGGGGGTCGCGGGTTGGGCTCAAAACCAGATTTTCAGTTCCACGGAGCCACTGGGCTCGTGCTCGTATAGGGTGATTTCGCGATTTTCACCGGCGAGGTCGCGACCGACCAGCGAAAGCTCGAATCGGCGGGACGGGCGGTAACCGACGTGCATGTCGAAGGTGGTGTAGGCGTCGATGGACAAGGGCGGCGGCGCCACCGGATTGGCGAGGGCCGCGTGAACGACGGAATCGACGTAGCGCCCGGTGATGTCGAGCTGCCAGGCGCGCCCGAAGTTCATGTAGGAACGCAAAGTGGCCTGGATCTCGGGGCTGCCGTTCTCCACGAAATCCACGAGATCGCGCAGGGGCAGGTCCCAGTCTTCGAGTTCCATCTCCATGTTCAGGTAATTGAGCGATCCGGCCAGGCGCCACCACTTGCCGTGGTGCCATTCGAGCGCCAGTTCGACGCCGGAACTGTGTCCCTTCATGGCGTTGACCCGCCGGAACCGACCGCGATCGCGCTCGTAATCGACCAAACCGTCATAGTCGTGGTAGAAGGTGCTCGCATCCAACCAGAACCCGGTCGTCAGCAGGGTGCGATACCCGATCTCGGCGGCGATCAGGTCGCTGGAGTCCAGTTGGGGGTTGCCCTCCACGGTGGGGCTCGGCGGGCCCACGATTCGGCCCATCAGCCCGCCGTCCCGCTCCAGCCGCGAGGGGACGTGGACCGCACGGGACGCGGCAAACCAGAGGTTGCGCTCGCGATTGCCGGGAAGTTTCCACAACAGGCGCGCACTGGGTTGGAGTTCTTCATGGGTAAATTCGTTGTGCTCGATCTTGGCGCCCCATTGAAGAAAGAGCCGACCTTCCCTCAGGGTCCAGCGATCTTGAATGAAGAGGTTGCTGACGGCCTCGTCGGTTTTCTGGGGCGCGAACTCGAAGCCTCCGGCAAGACCGCGCACGACGTCGTCCTCGATGTGGCGGTACCCGAAACCCCACACCAGATCGTGGTTTCCGACCTGACGATCCTGTTGGTACTCCAGGTCGTACACCACCCAATCGAACTCGCGCTCCCGTTTGAAATAGTCGATGTAGACCTGAACCGAATGGCCGACGTCGGCACCGGGATCACTTTGCCAGCGCGCCTGGAGGTAGGCGGCGCGGTCGTCGATCTGCAGCGGCGCGGGTGCGGTGGGACGGCGGCCGTGGCTGTTGAATTTCTCCCCGCTGACCATCAGGGAGGATTCGTTTTCGAAGCGGTGGTCCACCCGAAAGGAAAGGTGGAAATCCTCGACCTCATCGTCGGAACGGACCCGTGGGTCGAACGCCACAGCTTTCTGTTCGCGGAATTGGGACAGGGCGGATACCCGATAATCGGTGCGTTCGCCGAGCGCTCCCCCGTAACGAAAGATACCCAAACCGCGTTCGATGTTGCCGCCGGCCAGCGAGAGAAAGGGGCCGTGGGTTTCGGAGGCATGGCGGGTGATGATGTTGATGACGCCATTGACGGCGTTGGCGCCCCAGAGGGTGGAGCCCGGCCCTCGAATGACTTCGATCCGCGCCACGTCCTCGACGGGCAAATCGAACCGCGGCCAGAACACGCCCGAGAACAAGTGGTTGTAGATCGTGCGGCCGTCGATCAGGACGAGCAGCTTGTCGGCGTGCAGCTCGTTGAAGCCCCGAACGCTGATCGCCCAGACGTCGACCCCGATGCGGGCCACCTGGACGCCGGGCACCAATCGCAGGGCGTCGGCCAGCGAAATGGCGCCGGACCGGACCATATCTTCGCGGGTCACCACGAACACGGCCGCCGCGCTGTCGGACAGGACGCGTGGGGCTTTGTCGGCCGAGACCACCTTGATGCTGATCAGTTCTTCGATGCTGAGCTGGGCGAGCCGATCCATGCGCTCCTGGTCGTCGGAAAAAGACGTGAAAAGCAGCATCATGCTCAGGGAAAAGGGGTTGGAGACGAGGACATGCAGCACGGGTCACCTCGGCCGGCTTGCGGAAAACCGATCGTTGTGGGACGAGTCCCAGGCTTGGCGGGGCCAGGAGGTGGAGCCGGGCCACCCACCGACCGTTTTCGCGAAACTGATCGAAAAACCGATTTGCGGCCGCAAGACATCGCGGGCGACCCGGTCGGCAGGCATCGGAAATCGTGGACATGGTTTCATTCGCCGCTCCTTCAGGTTCCGTCGATGACCTTGGCGAGTCGCAGCAGTTGGGAGCCGATTTTCAGCCCCGCCTTGCGACTTGCCTTGGGGTTGATTTCGAAGCGAATCGTCTCGTCCGCCTCGAAGAAGTTGATCATGACGCCGCGCTCACCCAATCCCGCCTGATCGCTCACGGTCAGGATCGGTCGGCGTTCCAGGCGGGTGAAGATGGTGTCCAGCTTCTCGATTTCGGAGGCCGAGATGAACAACATGTCGCAGCCTTCCAACTCCGCCAGCGAGGCGACTCGCCGGATCTCCAGCGCCCGCCCTTTGACGATGCGGCCCTGGTAGTGGTCGATCACCTCGCCGAAGGGATCCTCGCCGAGGATGCAGAACACGAAGGGTTCCTCGTCGCCGAGCGTGGTCTTCGGCCAACGCACGAAAGGCACGAACTTGAACAGGAGGGTGGCCTTGATCTCGGCATCGGTAATCGGTTCGCCGGCGCCCGTCTGGGCGACCAGGTGCACCATCGCGACCAAGAGACAGAAAAGCCCGACTCGCAGGGTCCAACGCCACCAGCCCATTCCTTCGCGGACGGTCGACGGGCGCGGTCGCGTCCCGGGTGGCGGAGGCACCCCGTTCATTTGGCCGGTTCCTCGGGCGAGGGTTTGCAGATCATCTCGCAGACTTGATTGCGGCCGTCGGCCTTGGCCTGGTAGAGACAGGAGTCGGCCTGGAGCAACAGGTCGACCGGGCGACTCTCGTGGTCCGGCACCATGGCGGCCGCGCCCACACTGACGGTGACTCGCTCGAAGGTGCCCTCGCCCTCGTGGGGAATGTCCAGGTCTTGTACGGCACGGCGCATCGACTCCCCGACCGCCACGGCGCCCTGCAGGCCGGTGGACGGCAGCACGGCGGCGAACTCCTCCCCCCCGTAGCGGGCCACCAGATCTTCGGGTCGGTTGAGTTCCGTGGAGAGGGCACGGGCGACGGCCTTGAGGCATTCGTCACCGCGCGCGTGACCGTAGTGATCGTTGAAGCCCTTGAAGTGATCCACATCGATCATGATCAGCCCCAGCGAATGGCCGCTGCGTTTGCCGCGGCGCCACTCGTCGTGCAGACGCTCTTCGAATTGGCGGCGGTTGGGGATTTCGGTGAGCGGATCGAGACTGGCCAGGGTTTCCAGCAGATCCGATTGTTTCTTCAGACGCAGATGGGTTTTCACCCGTGCCAACACGATCGGCAGGTGAAAGGGCTTGGTGATGTAATCCACCGCGCCCAGCTCCAATCCCAGCGTTTCGTCCTCCATTTCGTCCTTGGACGTCACGAAAATGATGGGAATGTCCCTGGTTCGCTGATCGCTCTTCAAGCGCCGACAGGTCTCGTACCCGTCCATGTCCGGCATCAGGATGTCCAGCAGGATCAGGTCGGGCGGTTGCTCCAGGGCCAACTGCAGGGCCTGCAGTCCGTTGGTGGCGACCGACACGTCGTAGATGCCGCGAATGGCCTGCCCCAAAATCTTGATATTGGCAGGGATATCGTCAACAATCATGACGCGTTGCCGCTTGGGCACTGTGATCATCGCGACGGCCTCCTGGCGGGGCAGCACTTGAACGGTTCGGAGGGGTATTCGAAGCCGAGCCCGAAGCGGGCCAAGCGCGGGTTCTTTTTTGTTATTATCCTGGTTTCTAAAAACACCCGTCAAGTTTGGGCTGGTGCCACCAGGTAAAAATCAACTATATCCCGCTGTAGGTGACGCGAACCCCCATCGATTTTCGGGTTTCTCGTCAAAAGTCCCAAATCACTGGGAACACATGTATTGCCAAGCCATCGCTTTTCCTCCAGGCGCATGTGTTCGAACGCTCCGATTCGATTACGGCGCCCATACCCCGCGCGCATAACGGCATATTGTTAGATTATGGGTATTATCTCTGGCAGTATAGTTTTTTCCGCGCACGGCAAAACCCAAAAGACGCCATCATTCACATTTTCTCGAATATGCACGAATATGATGAGCTCATTTCGCCCAAAGCCGTTTCACTTCGAAACCCGAATTCAGGTGGGGTTGCGCACCGTGAAGACCGGCAGGTGCCAGACGACATACCCTTCCGGGTGGTGGACGTCGTCGATATAGGCCTGGAAGTGGGCCTTGGCTTCTTCGACTGGCAGGTCGCAGGCTTCGCTGATGAAGGCGGCGTAGCCTTCCGACCAGAATCGGAAAATCCCCTCCCACACCTCGGCGGGCGTGTTGATCGTGTCGGGGCTGGCGTAATGGCAACCGATCTCCTCGAATCCGAGCGACTTGAGTAGGCCATAACACTTGCGGCCCACGAACAGGTCCGAAGCGCGCTTCTGGAGACCGGGCTGGATGCGGTGCCAGAACAGGTCGGGCACTACGGGCGCCCCGTTGATCATGCCGTAATCCTCGACCAGGAAGTAGAGCAGGCCGCCGGGCCGAACGACACGCGCCATTTCGCGGATGACCTTTTCCGGAGACGGCACCACCTGCAGCATGTGGCGATTGACGGCCAAATCGAACCGATTGTCTTCGAACGGCAGGGCGGTGGCGTCGCCGACGGTGAAAGAGACGTTGTCCACATCGCGGGCGCGCTGGTTGGCGATGTCGATGATGCGCGGCTCGAGATCCATGCCGGTGATGGAGGAGAAGCCCAGGTCCCGAGCCAACCGCAGCGTGATTTCACCGGGTCCGCAGCCCACGTCCAAGACGTTGGGGTAGGCCGTCGAGTCCAACCGTTCGAACCACCACTGTTCGCGGGGCCAGACGGCGTCGGCCTGCTTGGCCAGGGTGTGCACCATGACGTCGCCGGCCATGATTTCGGAATGGGCGTACTCGCCGCTGGGAAATTCGTGCATGGATCTCGACCTCCAGGACATGTTTCCTTCATCTTATCCGGTCGCGGCGCGCGCTGCGGGGCAAAGTCGCGGGGGGATGCCGGCAGCGGGCCCGCGTCGGTGGGCCCTCGGGCGACGATGGGCCACCGCCGGTTCCGGATACGTCGATCGCCACGGCCCCCTTTGTCGTGGACGTCGTAGCCAGCCGCGCCCGACCATGCACCGGAGCGAGCCTCGTCGAAGTCCCCGCATGCCGAGGGTGACGTCGTCGCGGTAGGTTGGCCGGCCCGGCCGACATTTCGAAATGAGTAACCTCGAAGTTCCCGCATGCCGAGAGTGACGTCGTCGCGGTAGGTTGGCCGGCCCGGCCGACATTTCGAAGTGCGTAACCTCGAAGTTCCCGCATGCCGAGAGTGACGTCGTCGCGGTAGGTTGGCCGGCCCGGCCGACATTTCGAAACAACCCAAGGCTGCAGAGATACGAAACGCCAAAGAGCGAAGCACCAATAGAAGCATGGCGCTTCGGAATGTGCGACCAGCGGTCGCACCTACCTGGCGGCACCATGCCCTGGAGTTACGGGAACTCCCGGCATCGGTCACTTTGATGGATGGAGCGGGCCAGCCAAGGCGGTCCACTCACCTACGGATCTTCCCGGCCCAGCCTTACCGGTCCTTCGCGGCACCGCCTACCAAAAACACGGACTCTCCCAGTCATTTCCGCATCGCCGGGAGCGAGCTCCATCAACCACCGCCTCCACGCGCATTGGCTTCGCTGCCTGCCGCCACCAACGGGCCGCGACGGTTCTTTCGGCCTGGGCTTCCATAGGTTGCAGTCGATGCCCTCACAGGGATCACTGGGGTCGAGATGAGCCGAGCGCCGCCCATGCCGTCATTTGTGATATTTCACATGCCGTGGGCGAAATAGATTCGTGGGTCGGGTTGTCTCTCTACGGGACTGGCGGAAAACACAATGAAACCGAAGAGTAAGAGGTGGCCGTGTCTCCCGGAATCGGTACGTCCGGAAGACCTGGGTTCGGAACTCGACGCCATCGCCACTCGCGGTTCGCCGCTCTGCCATTCGCCCTTGATCAACCCCTGGAGAGGAGCTCTACATGCTTCGAACGCCGTCCCCAAGGACCTTGGCCGTTTGTGCGCTCTTGACGACCCTCGCGTTTGCGCCGCCGCTGTTCGGCGGGGCCTGGACCCCCGAGCGGGGCCGAACCTACCTGAAGCTATCCGCCAATCTCTTCAAGAGCGACGCGAATTACAACGCCGCCGGCGATCGCGTCGACCCCTTCGAAGATTTTCCCGACCAATACGCCAAGTTTCGTGACGAAAACCTGTCGCTCTATTTCGAGCACGGGCTGACGGACCGCTTGGCCGTCTTCGGCAGCTTCACCTATAAAGATATCGAGCAGTCGCTCAAAAACGCCTTTCTCGAATTGAGCCTCGGCAACGACGACTTCGCCGATTTCGACCTGGGCCTGCGTTACCAACTGACCGAGGGTCCCAACGTTTGGGCGCTCGCCTTCACGGCCAAGCTGCCCTACCTTTACGATGAGGACGACGACATCCCGCTGGGCAACGGACAGGAGGACTACGAGGTGCGCGGTCTCTACGGGCGCAGCCTCGGCCGCGGGTTTTACGGAGGGCTGGAGGCCGGCTACCGCTTCCGCACCGAAGACCCTTCCGACGAGTGGCGCTTCCTGGGCGAGCTCGGTTGGAGCTATCGCCGCTTCTACGCGCGCACCAAGTTGGACCTGATCCGGTCGGTGGACGAGCTGGACACCAGCAGCCCCCTGGCCAATCCCCTGATCAACCCCGCTTTCGATCTCACCAAGCTGGAACTGACGGCCGGCTTGTCGCTCAACAAGACCTGGTACCTGGAATACACCTACACCGACACGCTCGACGGCAAGAATACGGCAGAGGGCTTCAACAACCAATGGGCCCTGGTCGCCTCCTTCTAACGACCCCACGCCAACGACCCTGCATCGTCGCCATGCCACGCACCCGGCAAGCGGCCATCTCACGCGTCAACCGTGCCTTGCTACGCTCTCACCGACCCCAACGATCACGAAAAGAGGTAAGACGATGTTTCGATTCTCCACCTGGCTGTGCCTGAGCCTGCTGACCTCGCCCTTGTGGGCCCAGACCCGAATGGTGCCCCACGTCACGCCGAGTGCCGGCGATTTCAAGACCGAACTCCTGCTGGTCAACCCTTCCACGACCGAACAGATTCTGGACCTGATGCTCTTCACGGCCGACGGCACCCCACTGGAACCCACCAGTCGCACGCTGGCCGCCGGCGCGACCCAGGTCCTCACGCCGGAAGACCTGGCGCCCGGCGAGGTGCTCTCCCACTTCCTGGTCACCAACGACTCCGACATCGAGATCACGGTCTCGTATCAGGACGCCCAGGGCAACAACAGCGCGGCCCACGTGGAGACCAGCACGCGCCAGGCGGTGCGCTGGCGGATCTACCCGGCCACGCTGGGCGACGCCTTGGACGGCTTGGCGATCGTCAACATGGACGACCAGAACCGCGACATCCAGGTCCGCCAGGTGGGGTACGACGGTGTGGAGATCGCGCGTGCCACGATCGCCAACCTGAACTCCAAGGCCAAGGGCCTGTACCTGTTCAACGATTTCACCACGCGTGCGGAGACCTGGTACGAGGTGTTCTCGCCGGGTCCGTTGGCGCTGACGGCGCTGCGTTTCTCGACCGCCGGTGAAGGTGCGCGCTTCTTCTGGGCGACCGCGGCGGTACCCCTGCCGGCCCTGGTGGAGAACGAGAACCAGCCGCCGACGATCACGGGCCAGGTGGACCTGAGCATCACGGCGGGCACGAGCCTGACCCTGACCCTGGACCAGCTCACCATCGAGGATCCCGACAACGCGCCCGAGGACTGGGTATTGATGGTCGCCGACGGGACGAACTACACCCGCGACGGCAACACGATCACGCCGGTGGACGGCTTCGTGGGCATGCTGGACGTGCCGGTCACCTGCTCGGACGGCATCAGCCAGAGCGACAGCTACCTGGTGCAGGTCACGGTGACGGCGGCGGAGGACCCACGCATCGGCACGGTGGCGACCTTGCGCAACAGCGCCACCTACGGCATCAGCGGCCGGGCGGTGATCGTGGACGAGCGAACCATCCGCCTGGAGAACTTCAGCTACAACGGCGGCGGCCCGGACGTGCGCGTCTACCTGGGCTTGAACAACGATTTCGTCAACGGCCCGATCATCAGCGACAGCCTGAGCGGCACGGTCTTCAACAACGAGACGCTGGAGCTGACGATCCCCGAGTCCGTGAGCCTGGACGACTTCAACGCGATCAGCATCTGGTGCACCCTGTTCTCGATCAGCTTCTCGGAAGGCACCTTCCAGTAAGAGCGCGGCCCCGAGCGCGGAACCCCCTTGAAAACCGGGGGGTTTCGTGGTTGAAGGTGTCCTTTTCCCGAAATCTCACGGACGGGCGATACCCTTTTCCGGTTGGGTCTCGCCCGTTTCGTGCGGTGTTTCGAGGAACCAGGAACCTCAGCGATCCAGAAGCGCCGCCTGGTCGGAGGGATCGATCGCGAGGTACATGAAATCGAGAATGTCGATGACGCCATCGCTATTGGGATCCACGGCATAATCGCCCTTCCAAAACGGAGCCAACATCCACCAATCGGCGACGTTGTTCATGCCATCCCCATTGAAATCGCGAAACACATCCTCGGAGGGAACCAGCAGCGTCACCTCCAGGGCGGTGATCCACTCCGCCCCGACCCTTTTCTCGAGTTCGATTTGGTGACGGCCAGGTGGTGCGTCCTGAACGATGAGCCATTTTTCTTCCTCTTGGGCGGTTAGTCCAGGGGGTGGATTCCATCGACCAAAATCACTGAGCCACCCATCGACCCTTTGAAAGAATCCGGTCATGTGAATGCCCAGGGTTTGAACCTTCGGATCTGCAATCAGCGAGACCTGGCCAGGAAAGGCGTCAACCTGGAGATAAAATGGTCGGCTTCGCGTGGTGCCACACAAATTGGTGTCTTCCCGCATATAGAATCCGATGTCCGAAGGCTCGACGGGGGTCCCCCCAAAACTGAGCGATGGTTCTGTCGCGCCCTCGATGGGAATGCCATCCTTGTACCACTGGTAGGTCATGGGCTCGCTTCCAAAGCTGGGTATATACAATTGACCTCGATCACTGAGCCTGGCCCCCATCTCCAACGGCGGTTGCAGGAACCGCGGAGCCGAGCAGGTCGCCGGTGACAATTTCTTGACCCACATGTTGTTCATTCCCGAGGCGGTCGTTTGAAAGGCATCGTCCGTCACCTGTATGGCTCCGGTTACCGACCCGGCCAGGACCAACTGGTTGTCCTCGGTCAACGCGATGCCCGCAACCCGAGTATCGCCGCGCCCACCGAGATAGGTCGCGTAGGCCAACTGACAGTTGCGGTCCATTTCCACGAGGACGACATCGTCGTGGCCATTGTGGATCCAGCCTGATGCATCTCTGGTCGCAAGATCCGAGGAACTCGTTTTCATGGTGAGAAAGGTCCGGTTCTCTCTGGTGACCACGATGCCTTCGGGAATATCCTCTCCGTTCCCGCCGATACAGGCCGTCCAGAGGAATTGGCCGGTAGCCGCGACGAACTTGGAGACGAATCCATGCAAGTCGCTGCTCAAGTCGGGGCAAGGTGGCGTCCGAAAATCACTGTTTCGGGTAGCTCCGGCCAAATAGAGATGACCGTTGCCATCGAAAGCCATAAATGCCTTGGTATCCAGTTCGGCATCCACCATGACGCCGTACTCCAAGGCTTGCCAGGAGGGTGGCAGCTTCCAGAGAAACAAATTGCCAGGATCGCCAGAGCCTCCCACCGTGGACGTATGCGGAAAGACCGAGGGTTGATCGGCCCTACCGGCCAAATAGACAGAGCCCGTATCATCGACAGCCACCGCGGTAGCTTCTCCATTACTGACGGTGGGGCTGTTGAAAAAACCCAAACTGGTGCTGGTCAGGATGGTGCCACCATCGGCCGAAAGTTGCGTGAGAAAAGGGCTTTTGTTTTGGGAGGGACCCGAAAGGACACCATCGGTGACGGGCCATGCATCTTCCGCATAACCAGCGATGTATGCCTGGCCAAAGCCGTCCACGGCCAGGTCGTTGGCATAGCCCCGCGATTCAGAGAGAAACGTGGCGTAGTCCAGATGGGAGCCTCCACCACTGAGTTTGGCGACAAAGACACCGTCCCCGGTTCTTCCGTCGGCGGGTACCACGGCGCCGCTGGTCGTGGGAAAATCATTCGAATTCGATTTCCCGGTCACATACAGGGCGCCGTCGGGCCCCAGGCTGAGGGCGGCCGGTACATCGGAGCCGCTCCCGCCGAGATAAGTGGAAAACACCAGTTGCGAACCGTCCGGGCTCAGCTTGGTGATCACCACATCCGAGGAACCGGCTACATTCGGTTGGTAAGCTCCCTCGCTGACCGGAAAATCGGGGGCATAGACTTCGCCGGTCACATATACGGCACCGGCGTCGTCTACGATGACATCATGGGCTTCCGGTTCGGGATAAAGACCGATCTTGGTACTGAACGGCGATGTTTCGAGCGCTGAATCGAGGCGGGTCACCCACCAGTAATCCGAAGCGGGCTCAGAGAAACCCCAGTCGCGGTTGGTGGGAAAATCGTGAGAATCGGAAATCCCGATGACGACCAAATCACCACGGTCCATCCTCGCGACAGCAAGGGGCCTTTCCCAATTCGAACCGCCCAGATAGGTCGCCGCCAAAACGTCTGTACCATCGGCATTGAGGGTACAGACGACGGCTTCAGGGTCATCGTGGTCTTCGGCATCGAAGGCACTGTCGGGAACGGGGATGGTCGCGTTGTCTGTCGCCTGGAGGACGACCGTCGCCTGTCCATGATCGTCGATCGCCAATCCATAACCCCACGACAAATTATTCTCGACCAACCCCGTCGCATAAACCAACTCGGAGCCATCCGGTTTGACCTTGGCCACGAAGACGGAGTCCCGGCGGGGAATCTCTTCGAGAAAGGCACCAGGCGTCGTTTGGAATTCGGGACTGGCAAAACCCGTCACGTAGACGTGTCCATCCGGACCGGTGGTCATATCGTAAATCCCGGTATAGGACCCGGAAAACACATGGACGGCCATGAGATCGCTGCCATCGGCTCGCAAAAGGAAAATAAGGGCGGTACTGGACCGACCCGGATCGTTGGCGAGAGGGAAATCCTGGGATGAGGTATGTCCGGCCATCCAGAGATCGCCATTGACAGAAAAATGAACCGTTGTCGGTTCCCATTCATGGGATTGACCGCCAATGAACGTGGAGAAGATCAACCCCCTGCCCGGATGAATCTTGGCAGCGAAGAAATCGGTCTCATCCTTGACCGTATCGTGGGCGCCGGCGGTCGTCGGCAGGTCATCCGAATCGGTTCGGCCATAGAGAATGATGCCGCCGTCGTCGGCAACGGCCAAGTCGGTGGCCTCATCCCAGGAACTGCCGCCGAAAAACGTCGCGTAGCGAATTCGGTTGGCTTGCGGGTCCAAAATGGCGAGAAACGCGTCATTGTCCCCATTGGGAATTCGATCGTAAGCGTCTTCGGTGGTGGGGAAATCCGCGGAGTTGGTACGGCCGGTCAAGGCAATCGCACCGTCCGGCAAAACCTCCAAACCGGTGGCGGTTTCGAATTGGGTGCCGCCGAAATAAGTGGACCACAACAATCGAGAACCATCGGGTGAGAACTTGGCGACGTAAATGTCGGCATCTGCCGCATAGCCATGAAGCGTCGTTTCTCCCTGAGGCATGCTGCCCGACGAAGTACCACCCGCAATGTAGATGTTCTCGTCTTTGTCGACGGCGACATTCGAGAAGCGAATGGTTTTGTCGACCAGCGACCCCAGCGACCCTCCTCCGCCACCGCCCAAGTAGGTTCCCCAAACCAAGGTGCCCTCGATATACAGGGGGCGATTACGGTCGTGGGCGTCGACGGAAAGGGAAAGCGTTTCCCCCGAGACGGCCGAGCGGACAGGAAGCGCTTGAGCCCCCTCCTCCGCCGGCTGCCAGGCCCGCAGGCGGCTGAGCGAGATCTCGGTATCGTGGGTGGGCCCCCGCTTCGAGGAAAAGCCTTGGGCCGCCAGCCCGATGAGGGCCGGATCGCTGCCGGGCGCAATCTCGAACCGCACCTTCAGACCGTCGCGGTCGGGTTCGTAGGTCAGGTCGATCCCTTGCCAAACACGGGCATAGGTCAGGGATTTGGAGGAACTGAGATGGGTCAGCCAATGTTCCGGGCTTCCCTTGAGAATGTTGACCCGGTGACCGGAAGGCGCGCCCAATTCGGGTGAGACCATGGCGCCGTTTACATGGCGAAGGGTCGCGGACGTCTTGCGGGCGCGATCGCCCATGAATGCCAGACCTTCCTTCGAAAACGAGAGCTTGCGTCCGTCCGAATGGAAGACCGCTTCGACGCTCGGGTCGTCCACCAATTTCTTTCCCGATTTCGCCCGGGCCTGGTTACCCAGAAAATAACCGTGATCGGTCTGAGCCAACCCCAGGGAACCCATCAACACGCACAACACCGCAACGAGGACCTTCATATCCAAATGACTCCTAGGGCCACAGCCCAAATTTTCAACTGCCGAAACCGGCTTAAAAAACAGAAAAAAATCGAAAAATTCATCTCAAGACCAATGGTTCACGATCAAAAAACCAACATATAGACCCAAAAATTTAACAGATCGATACCTTATTGACAAAATCAATAAATCGTAAAACCTAAAAAATTACGCTTCACTTTCCCAACCGCATGCCGCATGCACAACGCCTCCCATGGGTCGGGGGGATGGTCGAACCCTTCATGGATTCAACCGCCTGTTGGAATAAGCCAATTCGAGAGGAAAAGGCCATCTTCCGATGAAAGGGGCTCGGGCAGCGAAATCCCGAACGGCGAAAGAGATCCACGAACTGCCGTTTTTTGGACACTTGGGCATGAAGACCGACATCAAGCGGTCTTCACCAGTTCAAGTCCCTTCGAGGACCAAAACCCGCCAATCTTTTTTTAAAACATTCATACCAGGTATAAGGGACCCTATAATCGAGACCAGGAGCTAAGTTTCAAAAGCGTTGTCGTTACGCCGAGATGGGCCTCTAGGCTGAGGATGGGAAGGTTGAGGAACACGAACCTATTGATCCACATCTGAGGGTTGAAATGTCACCTCCACCTACACGACTTATCAGGTGGAGTGCTCATGGGAACCGTCATAGCCATGGACGGTCACCCCAAATGCGCTTCCGACAGGTAAGCGGAAGGCAGGGATTCATGGAGAGTGTGTAGCTAGGCCATGGAATGAGTACCGACTTGCAGAACGCAAGGGCAAAGACTGTGATAGGCAACCGCCCCCATCCGCTTGAGTCCAGAATGCAAACCGGGGAAGGCCAGTGGTTCAGAGAATCCAAACCGACTTAGTACTGACATAGCGAGTTCCGCACTGTGGCGACCTTGCGCAACAGCACCACAAACGGCATCAGCGGCCGTGCGGTGATCGTGGACGCGCGCACCATCCGCCTGGAGAACTTCATGAAGATTTTTTAAAAAAATTGGCGGGTTTTGGTCCTCGATGGGACTTGAACTGGCGAAGACCACGTCTTGACGTCGGTCACCATGCCCAAACATCCAACAAACGGCAGCTCGTGAGTCTCCATTGCCGTTCAGGATGTCGCTGCCCGAGTCCCTTCATCGGAACGTGCCCCCTCTCGAAACGCGAAGGTTCTCGGTGCATTCGGGCTAATGCCATTCCAAAGGAAGGATCACCCATTGAAACATGCTCCAAGCCTCATTCTATTGTGTTTACTCGGAGGTTGCGCCGGCCTGAATCCGAATCCGGGCGAACGAAGCGCCGACGTCTTTTGGGACCGCTACGAACACCAAAAAGCATTGGAAATCATTCGACCCAGAGCGGAAGAGGGAATTCCATGGGCCCAATTACGGTTGGGTGTGGCTTATGAACTCGGCAAAGGCGTCGAGCAAGACCACGAAGAGGCCCTCAGGTGGTACAAAAAAGTGGCCGTCCAAAATGAATCGGGGCCATGGGCGAATGGTCTCACGGTGGGCGCAGTTGGAAGAGCCGGCTATTTCAACCAAAATAGTGATGCCATGGTCGCGCAATTCCAAATTGCAAACATCTACCTCAAGGGCGAAGGTGTCCCCAAGGACCTCACCAAAGCCTATTTGTGGGCCAATCACGTCTTCAAAGCCAGTGCGGGACACGATGTGTTCTTTTGTTGTGAATTCTCAGGCGGCCGCTACATCATGCAGGTCCACATCAAAGAAACCCTGGAACAGACCGAACGCGAGATGACGGCCGAACAAAGAGAAAAGGCACGCGATCTGGCCGCACGTTGGCAACCGAACACGGACCCTTGACGCGGAAACCGGGCCTTCCTTTGGCCGCCGAGCCTAGGTGACCAAAGGACGGTCTGCGGCTTCGACCGGACCCGGCACCGGCGACTCCCCTTGCTGACGATTTCGAGGGCTCGCCGGGTTTCCCTCGAAACCCGGATCCTGCAGATTCAAAACCGACTTATTTTTCACAAAATGGATGAATAACTTTTAGGTCAATTGTTTTGGATAGATTTTTGCGCTTCATGTTAAACTGGCCATACGCTTTTTCCAAAAAACACAAAATGACCAATTGACTTATACCGATGCACATTCAGTCAGGCAGGGGAGATTCGTCCTCGTTTCCAATGAGCTAAAACGAGGGATCTTGCCTGTATCGAGGAGGTTGAAATATGGGTGAACCTTTTTTGGGTGAAATCAGGTCCTTCGGATTCAATTTCGCCCCCAAGGGCTGGGCGCTTTGCAACGGCGCGTTGCTGCCAATCTCCAACAACCAAGCCCTGTATTCCCTGATCGGAACTCAATTCGGTGGCGACGGCCGCACGACCATGGGACTTCCCGATTTGCGCGGTCGTGCGCCAATTCACCACTACCCACCCGCAGGTGTCGTTGTCGGTAACACAATCGGGAGCGAAACCGTGACCCTGACCCAAGCCCAGATGCCCGCCCACACACACGCGTTTTATGCGGCCAATGAGACGGCCGACCAGTTTGCCATCACCTCAACGCGAACCCTCGCCATTTCGGGGGAGAATGCCTACAATACCGCCGCGGCCAACCTGGTGACCATGGCTGGAGACTCGCTCAGCAATGCCGGCGGCGGTCAAGAACACAACAATATGCAACCGTCCATCGTCGTGAATTTCTGCATCGCTTTGACCGGGTATTATCCGCAAAGACCCTAATGGAGCGACCACACAGGAGTTGGGTATGAGTGAATCTTTTCTGGGGGAAATCCGCATGTTCGGCGGAAATTTCGCGCCTCGCGACTGGGCTATTTGCAATGGTCAACTGCTCAATGTCAATGACAATCAGGCTTTGTTCTCCTTGTTGGGCACCATGTACGGCGGGGATGGCCGCGCCACCTTCGGTGTACCGGATTATCGCGGCAGAATTCCGCTGGGTTTCGGCCAGGGACCCGGCTTGACCAACCGAAGCCAAGGCGCCCGATTTGGAGAACCTTCGGTCACCTTGGTCGAAAGTACCATGCCCGTGCACACCCATCCCATGCAGGGCTCCGCCAATACGGCCAACACCACCCTACCCGGTGGCCACATTTTGGCTGAGGTGGACGGTGTCTTTTACGAACCGCAGCAGGCCGGCGACAAGCTGCAAGACTTTCCGGACAATGTCGTGGGATCCACCGGCGGCGGCCTGGCCCACGAAAACCACATGGCGACGCTCTGCATCAACTACATCATTTCGCTCAAGGGTACCTATCCCTCACGTTCATAATGGAAGGAGGTTCTTATGTCTGAGCCCTTTATCGGAGAAATTCGGACCTTTCCCTACACCTTCGCTCCGGAGGGTTGGTTCAGTTGTGACGGCCAGTTGATCCAAATCGCCCAATTCACCTCCCTATTTGCGGTGATCGGCACCATCTACGGCGGTGACGGCCGCACCACCTTCGCCATGCCCCCGCTCAACAATCGCGCTGCGATGGGCTTCGGTACCGGCCCCGGCCTGCCGCCTGCCGTACAGGGCTACGCCGTCGGCGCGAATTACATCACGTTGGTTCCAGCGCAACTTCCGCAGCACGATCACATCGCGGTAGCTGAACAAGACCTGTCCGATCAAGAAAAACCCACCGGAAGTTACGTTTCCATCTTCCAGAATACCAGCGGTGGAGGCGTGATGGCCTACAAGGAATCCCCGGCATCAGGAAATATGGTGCAAATGAGCAGCGCAGCCTTGTCCACGACGGGCTCGGGCCAGTCTCATCTAAATATTCAACCCGTTCAGGCGTTTCGGTTCTGCATGGCCTGGGATGGCATTTTTCCATCCCGATCCTGAACGACTACCTTTCATATCGCCAGGTCCCTACCACCATCTGGAATTCAGGTAGGGATCCGGCGAATCGACGCGTGAGGTAACCTTGGCTCCGATGGCCGCGCTTGCAATCGGCGGTACCTTCGTCCTTTCGCGGTCATTTTGTGCATGCGATGGTTCCACCACTGGCTTGGCCACCAATCGCAAACCTGTCCCTACCAGAACTTCCACCAGGGTTTTTTGTGGTTCTCCGCCGATTCGGCTTCTCCTGGTGCGCGGGCCTCGGCCTCGCTTCCAGCCGCACCGCCAGCCTCCGCCGTTGCCTCGGTCGCGATATCGCTTTCGGCGGGCTCCGGCTCGGGCTGGTAGCGTTGCCAGCTGGGCTCTCGAATCGGCCCTGGATCCCATGCCGGCGGCTCGTATCCCCACTTCTCGCGGATGCGCTCGAGCTGGGCCAGGAACGGTTCGGCCCGCTCGGAATCGACCATCTTCACAAAGGTCGCGTAGCCGGTCAGGGCCGCGATCACGTCCGGACTGTGGCCCCAGGTCCGCCCCTGCGGGCCGTGCCGCTCGACCTGGTGCAGGGTCGCCCGGAACCGGCGCAGCGTCTTGCGGTCCACCGACAGCTTGTCGTTGACGACGATGCCGGTCACCTCTTGCCGCCGGCCACGCCGCAACACACGGGTTTTGTCGGGGTGCACCACGAACCCTTCCTGCTCGACGATGAACCGTGCGCCGCGCAGGATCTTGCCGGCCCGGCTCGCGGCCTCGCCGTTGGCGGAAAACGTCAGGTCGTCGGCGTAGCGGCTGTAGCGGTAGCCCCACTCTTCGGCCAAGGCGGCCAAGCGTCGGTCCAACCGGCGGCAGGCGATGTTGGTCAGCGCCGGGCTCGACGGGGCGCCTTGGGGCAGCCGCCGCTCGCCGCGCGCCACCCAGTAAAGGGTGCCGTCCATTTCGACGCGGTCCATTTCGGGCTCGGTGGTCAGCATGGCCAGGATCGTCGCGACCTGGCCGGAATAGCCCAACTTGCGGTAGACGCCTTTGACGCGCCGGTACGATAACGTCGGGAAAAAGTCTTTGAGGTCCATGTTGATGACCACGTCGGAGCCCACGTGTCGCCGGGCGTTGTCGACGATCGAGATCCCGTTCCGGAACCCGGTGGCGGCCTCGTGCAGCGGCACCTTTTCGAGGATCTCGCGCAGTACCCAACGCTGCATTTCCTTGAGGCGCGGCATCGGCGCCGCGATCAGCCGCAACCCACCCGTCTTCTTGGGCACGTAGAACCGCTGGTAGTGCGCCACCTTGGAAACCTTGCGGCCGAACGCCAGCCAGCGCAATTCGCCGACGCTGATCTCCATGGCCGACGCCAATTGGGCTGCGTCGTGCAGGACCGGCAGGTCGCCCGTACGGCCCAATCTCGCGGCATCGGATTCGCGGTCTTGCAGGGTCTGCGAATGGCCATCGCCCAGATACAGGATGTCACGTTGCTTCTCCCGGCGCCACTTCTCGGCGCGAGCCTTGCGCGCGGCCAGCCGCCGTGCCTTCGTCTCCGCCCGGCGCTCCTTCGCCTGCGCCATGTTGCGCTTGCGAATCGCCCGAATCATGGCTTCCTTGTTCTCGAGGCGGCTCAGCTCCGTGTGCAGCGCGCGCATCTCGCGTTCCAGCTCACCGGTTCGCTCGATGGCGCCCTGGGCCTTCTGAAAGGCGGGATCGGCCTCGTTCCAGAAACCCAGCGAGACCATCTCCTCGAGAATGACCTCTTTCTTGGAGGACTCGCGAATGCGGTCGTACAGTTCCTGACGCGCGTTGTTCATGGGTTGGCCCCCGATCTGGGAGGGGCGACGACCCGAATGTGGAGAGGGCGGCGGCGACTGTCGACCTTCGAGAGAATCTCGAGACCGGATCGATCAACTCGACGCGGAACCGCTATGTCGGTGACCAGGTGGTTCAGGGAATCCAAACCGACCTGGCACTGACATAGCGAGTTCCGCACAGTGAAGATCGAGCCGGTGATGCGTGACAGATCAGGTTGCATGGATGGCGAAACGCCACCCGGGTTGCAAAGCCGACAATCACCGCCGTAATGGTGGCCATCATACCCGCAAAGCGGGGTGGGGACAAGGGTGGGAAACCGAACCTGCATGCGTGTCACGGCTGGGCCTCCCCTCGGTCTCGGGCAAAGGTCAAGCGGGTCGCCAACATGTGGGGGCAGGGCCCGCGATAGAGTTTGTTCTGGCTGAAGAAATTGCACTGGCAGGACCCGCGCCGCAGCGCCTGGTCGCCGTCGATCATCAGTTCGGTGCGGTAGCTGTGGCGCCCGTCCACCACCTCGGCGGCGAGGTGCAGGTTGCCCTCGGGATCCCGGTTCGCCGAACTCAGGGTCACGCCGCCCGCCTCGATCAGTTTGCGGGCCTCGGCCTCGCGCTCGTTGGCGAACCGGAAGCGCTCCATCGGCAACGGCTCACGGCTCAGTTCCCGCGCGCGATAGAGGTTCTTGGCCAAATCGAAGATCACCCGCCCGGCCTGGGCATAGGCGCTCAGCGAGCCCAACACCATCTCGCGGGCCAGGCCCACCTCGCGGGCAAGCGTGTCGGCCGTGCCTCGCCACTCCTTGCGCAGGGCCTGGAACACCGTTCGCTGCGTGTCGTGATCGACTTCCGCTCGCGGGGCCATCAAATCGAAGTTGCCGGCGCGCGACCAGTCGTTGGCGGTCCAGCCCGACATGCCCAGAATGAAGCTCATGTCGCCCAGGTCGGCGATCACGAACGAGGGCATGCCGCTCCCGACCAGGCAGAAGGTGAAGCCGCGCGCCACCGGGATCAGGCGCTCCAGAATCAGCAGGCGGCGCCGCCCCCACAGGCGAATCTCGGTCTCCTCGCGGCCGTGGTACTCGCTGCGCGCGCACACCAGTTCGTGGTTCCAGGGTTCGAACACCGCACGTACGGGCTCGCCCGGCTTCAACTGAAATCGGATGCTGCGCGGGCCGTGGGTTTCGCGATGGCGCCGCAACAGGAAACACATGTTGTGGATGTCCATCGGGGTCAGGTTCAGCCGGATCATGGGCAGGGTCATGGCCGAACTGACCTGCAGGAAGCCGCGCACCCAACTGTCGGGCAAGTCGATCTTGACCTCACGGTAGGTCTCGTCGCGACCGGTCGTGACCTCGAAGCCGCCAGGATCCACGTCGAACCGCGTGGTCTTGTAATTGCGGATCTTCTGGAACTCGTTGTAGAGGTTGGCCGAGTAATCGATGTTGGTGGTGCCGCAGGCGAAGTCGTCGATGTTTTTAAAGACCTCGTAGCCGCAGCTCAGCCGGCCGTAGGTGGCTTCGTCCTGGCTGAAACACTCGAAGAAGATCTCGTCCGGATGGACCGTGATCACGGGGTCCAGCACGAACCACTTGTCGTAGTCCTTTTTGTAGAGGTAATCGAAATAACGTCGTTCGGCCTTGTAATAGGGCGCCAGCAGGCGGTTGCGCTCGGCACGCGCGGCTTCGAAACGGCCGCCCACCTCTTTCATCTGGCGTTCGAGGTCGCCGCGGCCCCTGGTCAGCTCGGCCATTTCCTCGAGATCCTTGGCCTCACGCCACGCGAGATAGGCGGTCTTGTCGCGTGGTTGAAAACGCAGGTCGGAGACGACGACATCGTGAAGCGCGGACATCGCCTCGCGGAACGGGATCGATCGCGAGAGTTCGCCACCGAAATAGGTGGGTTCGCGCAGGGTATCGGGCGCGAACGAAAGGTCGGTGGCCGCACCGCTGCTGCGGGCGCTGGTGGACCCACTGTACCGGTAATTAAACTCCACGTGGCCTCCTCTCCCGAATGGGCGGGGCATGCACTTCGAGCGGTGAATCCAATTGCGGGAACCGCGTGCGGATGGACAGCAGAATCGACATGCACTGGTCGCGGTCGCCGACGGCGATCGTCTGCGAAATGGGCGCGATGATGTCGCGAACCCGCTCTGCGCGGGCTTTGTCGCCCTCGGCCTGACGTGCGAGGAAGGCGAAGACCCGGGTCTTGGCGATGCGCGAGCGGTTGACCCTCAGCAGCACCGTGGTCAGGAACGGCTCGAGCCGGTCCAGCTCTTCGGCCGAGTCCTGGGCGTGTTCGAGCAGGAGGTTGGTCGCGAGAAGCTGCATGTCGGCGGAGGGATGTTCGCTGAGCCGAACCAGGAACGCACGCCCGTCTCCAGCCTGGAAGTGACGGGTCAACAGATCGCGGCCGAAGGCCCGCACGGCGGGTCGGGTACTGTCGCACAAGGCTACCAGGTGCGCCGGTGCAAACGCCTCGGGCGGCAGCTCTTCCCGGAAGAAGCGGAACGCAAACTCGCGGCAGTCCTCCCAATCGGTATCCGGCAGCCGCACGGCCTCGTCCATCTCATCCAACACGCGATCGCGATGGCGGGCGAAAGCCGCTCGTCCGTATTCACGCAGCGCGAGGGTGTCGTTGTGGGCCAGGGTCACCATGTCGCGCACACTGAGCCGCGTGCTGTCCCAATGGCGGGTCAGGACCTGGGCCGCCACCTCGCGCGCGTGGCGATAACGGCTCTTGACCAGGCGCCACAGGGTGGCCTCGTCCAATTCGGCGAGGCCGCGATCCAAGGGGCCACACAGGACGTGGGCCAGATCGGCATGTTGCGCCTCTCCCTCTTCGGGCATCTGGAGGTACCGGCTCAGGGTCGCGGCCATGAGCCGGGCAAAGCCGCCATGGGCCAGCGCCACCCGTTCGATGATCGGCGCGGCCGCCTGACGGATCGCGGCATGCGGCGAAAGTACACTCTCCAGGATCAGGTCGTCACGTTCGAGCAGGGTCTCCACCGGCAGGTTCCCTACCAGCGAGATGCCAGTCGCGCGCACGGTCGGATCGTCAGCCCGCAACAAGGCCGCCAAGATCTCGCCCGGAAGGTCTCCGGCAGGTATCTCGTGCTGAAGCAGCAACTTGCCCGCGAACCATTGAACCGGCGCGGCGGGGTGATCCAGCAAGCGCTTGATCCAGTTCAAGTCGAGTGAACGCAGGTAGGCGGCAAGACTCACCGAGAGACTCGTGTGCAGATCTTCCAACACGGCCGCCGAGACATCCCCATCGAGCGCCAACACGGCTTCGAGGAACACCCGGCCCAGCTCTTCTTGACGGGTCAGGGAAATCACTTGGGCGACCAGGAGTTCGTTCAACAGGCGGCGGGGCGGCGTTTCGGGGTGGGTGGCCAGCAGAGCCAGCAAATCGGGTTTGTCGAGCGCGACGGAGTGGTGTTCGGAGATGAAGCCACAGGCCAGGTCGTGGGCTCGCGGCGCGGATGCCGCAAGCAGGCTGGACAGCAGAACCATCGGGAACGGATCCGGTACCAGCCGATCCTCGATCCAGGCCAAGGCCAGGTTTTGGGTGATTTCGTAGGGGGTGCCCAAGAGCGCGACCAAATCGGGTTCCGGGACCACGGCACTGAAGGTGCGCTGCGGTTGAAGCACCTTGCAGGCGAAGTGGTGCACCTCCTCGCTCGCCGATTTCCGCAACAGGTCGATCAAGGCCTGGGGATGGGCATCCCAGATTTCGGGGTAGGCCTCCTCCCGTCCTTCGGGTCGGGGCTCGGCGGGGTCGACGCCGGCCCGGCACCGCCAGCGGCCTTTGCTGGAAACCTCGAAACGCGGGCTATTGGCGAACAGGAGGTGGCTGAAACAGAAATGGCCGGCATAGGGTGAACTCGTGGTGACCACATCCTGCTCGGTCGCATAGTCATAGTAAGCATAGACCCTGGCGGGCCGCACGTCTTCGTCGGTGAAGTGGCCCAGGTATTCGGTGGCCATGCGCACGAAATCGGCGGGGTTGTCGCGGGCCTGCTTCTTGAGTTCGCGCCAACAGCGGCGATACAGGTACTCGCGCGTGGTGCTGGTGAAGCCGACTCGGGATCGGGTCTTGCGGGCTTCCTTTTTTACCTGGAAGTAATCCCAGCCAAGGGTCACGTATCCGTAACTACTGTGCATGGCCTTGGCCGCCTCGAAACGGTAGGCCAGCAGGCCGAACACCTCGAAGTCGTCACGCAGCAGCGATACCTTGAAAATATTTCGGAAGTGCGGCATGTAGGGCGGGCCTACGGGCAATTCGCGCAAGAGGCGCAGCAGTGCGGGTCGATAAGCCGCCAAATCCCAGATGTACAGCTCCCGTAGCAGACTGGCGGAACGGTAATCGGGGCCGGGAAAGGATTTTTGGAACCAGCCGGACACCTGGTCGAGATTCGCCAGGGCTTCGCGGTGGGTCGGTGGCAAATCGGCTTCGAACGCGGCCGCCTGGCGGTCCCGCTCCTCACGAGGCTGCAGCATGCGAATCACCTCGCACGCCATGCCCGTCAACCAATCGGGGCGGCGCTTCTGATCGGCGACGGTCTCCAACCGAGGGATCAGGTCGTCCAGTCCACAGCGACCCGCGGCCCAGATCGCCGCATACAGCACCTCGTTTTTCTTGGCGCCGAGCGATTCGGCGATGACCTCGCGCGCACCGTCCAGGCGTCGCTCCCCGACCCGCCACAACAGCCTGCCCAGACCGCGCTGGACGCGGCGCGGGTGGCGCGACGCGGTGACCAACTGCTGGAGCAACACGCGATCGGGCGGCGCAAGTTCGGCCAAACGGTCTTGATCGATGACGACGGGTTCCGGTTCCGGAATCGCGTCCGATCCGCCGGCCTCGGCATATCCTTTTTTCTTCTTATCGGCGACCAGCTTGTCGAAGAGGGCGAGGGCCTTGTCGCGGTCGACGGGCAGCGGTGTCTTGGAACCGTCGCGGAGGTCGGCGCCACGCCGTCCATAGCGAAAGTTGACGGTGTACTGGTCGGTGCCCACCTCGCACAGGTCGATCTCGTAGACCTTATCCGAGGAGCCCTTCTGAAAATACAATATGACCTGACGTTCTAACTTCACGGGTCGTTCCAAGCCAAGATAAAAATCTGATAGTCGTCGAAGAGACCTTCATCCTAGCACAGGCATATGGAACCCGAACAAGCGAAAAACACACGAATTTGGGCGAATTCGGTGTAAATCACATAACCGTTTCGTGGTTTTTTGGAATCGTTCCTGCCTACGCGGGGCAGCCATCGAAAAGCGAATGTCTTCGACCCTAGCCAGGCCGGGCCGTGGCGTTTGGAATCCCAAAGGTACCAGGCCAGTAGGGCACGGCCCGAGGAATCGCTCGGCAAGCGGGAACCCCGGGCAGGTTCGTTTCAAGAGAGGCGCGGCCAAGGGGCAAGCCCGCTCGATTTCGGGGAAAAAACAACCCGAAGCGAGCCGGCCCGGGGAACCCGGTATTCGAAGAGGGACGTCGTACGCGGCCGGTAAGGCCAGGTCGGTGCGGTGGCCTTACCAGCCCGCCATACCGGCCAGGCCCAACCTACAGCCTCGCCGACCCTCGCGACATGCGAGAACTTCTCGGCTGAATCGCTTCGACAGGTACATCCAGCGGATGTACCTACCGGGCATGGCGAATCTCTCGGCAAACGGGAACTTCTAAGGGATTTGTTCCATGGGAAGTTTCCGACGCCCTTCCCATCGCGGATGCAGGCGAGAACTTCTCGGCTGAATCGCTTCGACGGGTACATCCAGCGGATGTACCTACCGGGCATGACGAATCTCTCGGCAAACGGGAACTTCTAAGGGATTTGTTCCATGGGAAGTTCCCGACGCCCATCCCATCGCGGATGCAGGCGAGAACTTCTCGGCTGAATCGCTTCGACAGGTACATCCGCTGGATGTACCTACCGGGCATGACGAATCTCTCGGCAAACGGGAACTTCTAAGGGATTTGTTCCAAGGGAAGTTTCCGACGCCCTTCCCATCGCGGATGCAGGCGAGAGCTTCTCGGCTGAATCGCTTCGACGGGTACATCCAGCGGATGTACCTACCGGGCATGACGAATCTCTCGGCGAACGGGAACTTCTAAGGGATTTGTTCCAAGGGAAGTTCCCGACGCCCATCCCATCGCCAATGCAGGCGAGAACTTCTCGGCTGAATCGCTTCGACAGGTACATCCGGCGGATGTACCTACCGGGCAGGGCGGATCTCTCGGCAAACGACAACTTCAAAGGGATTTGTTCCAAGGGAAGTTCCCGACGCCCATCCCATCGCGGTTACTCCATGACATCCGGTGTCACGCCAGTTGCCCGCCGCACACGTTGCAGGCCCAAGGGTCGTTTTCGATGGCCTCGCGACGGTCGTCACAGCGCGCGCACCAAAATGGCGTCACCTGGTTGAGTTCGTAGGCCAGGTCCCGTCCTTCCACCGTACCGGTTAGATCCTCATGGGTCAGGTTCCCTTCGTCCAGCCGGTAGATTCCCACGCTTTGGCCCAAAATCTGATCGGCGTACTCGACCATCGCAATCAGGTTCGAATACTTCGTCGCGATCGCTTGAAAAAGAGGCTCGGGGGTCGCCCAGGCCGTGACGAAATGGAAGACGGATTCCGAATCCCTTTCGCAGGGTGTGCCACACGCATTCCACTGCGTGCCCCAATGGGCGCAAGACCAGGAGTACCAAGAGGCATAACCGAACCGGCGCAGGTTCCCCAGGAGGCGGAAGGCAATGGCCCGCTCTTCCTCCTGGAGGCTTTCGGTCTCGATGGCGGCCTCGGGATCTTCGGTGGATGCGGCCTTCACCACCCGCTCTTCCAGATGGTAGGGAAGGATTTCATCGATTTTGAGTTCCTCGGGCATGGGTACGATGCGGTTGAAATCGAGGGCTTCTCCTTGGTCGCGAAAGGGACAATCCCCCGCAAGTACGGTACATCGGTGGGTCACCCAATTGGGCATGGTTCTCTCCTTACAGGTAGCCGCGGCACGCGTAAATAGGGCCGACGGTCGGGCACGACGGCACCACGCTTCGCCGGGCACACCCGTCGCAGGCGGCTAAAGGCCCAGCCGTGGCGACTCATGGCGGCGGAACGCGACCATCGCGGATTTTTGTGAAGGAAGGCTCGGTTTCGGACAAGGACCTGAAAAGTCACGCAAACGGGGAGACAAGAAAGGGTCCGGATTGAAGGGGTCCTGCATCGGCACTTTCACGGCCAAGGGCTCGGTGTCGCAGTCCCTGACCATGGATAGGTTCCAAACCTCGAAAACCCACTGCGCTTATGGAACATATAAAACTGGGCCAGATATCTCTGTGACCTGGAATACGCCACTTTACGCCACCATTTTTACGACCTCAAGTGTGAGATACCCGACATTTCGACACCACTCCAGACCATCCCGGTTCCCATCCAGATATGGAAATCTCCAAACTTCCAAGTGGACTCGCCTGGATGGGCACGGTCTCGGATTCCGCTTGCCAAGTCCCGTCAAGCTGGTTTGTGAGGTCATTTCGCTTGTGCGCAGCACTTTTGGCCCAGAGTCCGTCCGCAATCCTCAGGGTGCGGTCGTCGCCCTTGCCGCGTCGACAGCGTGGAAACCGAGGTCACACGCCGATCAGGAGGGGTCGTCGAAAAAAATCCGGCCTCTTTTTCCAGGAAACTCGGTTCCCTTGACAAGCGGCCGCGGAAGTCGCTTGAATCAGCGGCTCTTTTGCAGGGTCGCATCATCAAGGAGTGACACATGGAATTCTCGATCATCGGCACCATCGAAAACGAAATGAGCGATACCCTCAATTTGTCGGGTTTCGAAATTTTCCCTTCCGATGCGGTTTGGGTCCAAAAACCGCCCGAATCGATCGGCGGCAATTCAAAGGGAACCTTCGAAGCGAAAGGCGGAGGCAACGGCGTCGATCTCGCCGGAAAAATCGTGTATAACCCCGCGGGCACCACCATTCCGTTGACCCTCACCTTCTTCGTCGATGGCGAAACCAATAAAGCGACCGCCACTTATCCAATGCCCGGGCCGACCGTCAACGCATCGATCACACCGGGTCCCAACGCTCAGGCGACCTACTCCTATTCAAGGTAATCCGCTCCCCTCGAACACGGGGCCTAATGGACCCGTCGACTCCGGGCTCATTCTTCGTAGGATGAGTCCGGAGCGTCCACGGCGGTCCTGGCAGCAACTCGTTTTCACCCGCCAGGGTAGACACCGCGATGGGCGAGGCACTGGGGATCGTTTCACCGCCTGGTGGTGCGGAGACTCCTTCCATTCATGCCCAGCCTGCCCGAATCACCTCGTTTCCCAACCCAATCAGGTCATTCGCGATGCGACCCGGACCACCCGATGCTTCCCCACTTCCGATCGAAAGGCGTCGGCATTCCGGCAGGGTCCACCGCGAAACTACCAGAGCGTAGGAGGACTCCATGAAAAAGTTTCTCAGTACCTTGAAGACCCCCATCACCAATCGCGATCTCTCAAACGTGCCAAACGACACCGCCGTCGTCCGCGCCATCGCGCAGGCGGCGCTGGAAGTGGAGTTATTCACCATTCCGCTCTACATGGTCGCCATGCATTCCCTCCAAGGCATGCACGAAATCAACAGCAACGGCGTCGACTACTATCAAGGTCGCGTATGGCCCGGCTTGGCGCCCAGCGCCTCGCCCCAAACCGACAATCAAAAGGCGTACAACACTCTATTCAGCGTGTTCATCGAGGAGATGGTCCACCTGCAGGTTGCCGCGAACCTCGCCAACGGCATTGGTGCCATTCCGGTGTTCACCAATTTCCAGAACGCGGGCTGGAAGGTGTACGGTCCCCAAAACACGGTCATCCCCCATATCATCGACCTCGCCGACACCACCGCCTATGCCCAGATCAAGGTTCAATTGGGCCCGTTGGACGAGGACCAATTGCAGTTGTTCCTGGCCATCGAGGAAAACCACGACTTGGCGAAGGAAAAAATCATAAACCCCTCCAAATATTTCCCGACGGTTCCCTTCAACGGCGTGAGCGGACTCGACGACTTGCCCATGTTCGGCACCATCGGTTGGATGTATGCGTGTTACTGGGACTACCTGAGCATGAGCTACACCGACGGGGAGACGTTGTTCGAGAAAATCTTTTCGGAAAACGCGATTCAACGGGACATTTTCAATGGAACCGAAGGCACCCACCAGATGGAATATCCGAACGCCAGCCTGGCCTTCAAGCCGGACGGGGTGGCCAGCAACTTCGCTCGCGCATTGGACATGATCTCCGCCATCACCGATCAAGGCGAAGGATCGGTCTTGGGCGCCGACGAGCCCATCGACACCCAGGTCCTCTCGATGTACCGGGCTTCGCCCACGGCCTTGGCATCCGATTACCCGTCTTACGATTCGAGCGGGGCCTTATCGTGCCCTTCAGCAGACGCAACCGCGCGCACCAGCAACGACGGGAGCGATCATTACGAGCGATTCAACTCTCTTGGCTGCACAGTAAGCGATCTGGAACTCTGGACGCCCGGTAAGACCTGGTGTGCCGAAGATTTCGTGATCGACACGATCGAAGCTCAGGGTGCCTCCGGCTTGATCCCGAGCCCCGATGCCATGGCCGCCGCATTCAACCAGTTGTCCAGTGATGACACCGGTTATGTGACACTGAGCCAGGCGCTGGTGGGCGCCATTTCCGGTGTCACTACCGTGCTGGACCAGCTCTGGAAGGACAACCAGGTCCAATTCCCCTTCCCCGCCATGGCGGGCACGGGCGATCGCACCTCCATCTGCTGGGCGATCTACGGGCGTGCCCCGGACCTGACACAAACGATCCCAACACCGGACGCAGGCCATCTCCAGCATGCCTGCCAAGGCTTGAGTCTCGACGGGGGTTCCCTCGACCCCGAAGTCGCCACCTTCCACTCCTGTAGAGGTTCCAACCAATGTAAAACCCAAGGTGGTTGCGGCTTCGTCCAACCAAGTTCGGGTGGCGGCCAATGCGGTGCTTCCCAAGCCCTGATGCGGCGCTTCCAAGACGACGATACCTCCTACAGCGCACCGGCGGACAACAAGTGCAGCACGCTTGGCGGCTGTGCCGTTCCCATTTCCGCCTCCCAGCTCTATCCCAGCAGTGGCACCATGTCGGTCTATGACTTCGACGGCCAAGACGACCCGATCCTCGTCGGGCCGCTCCCGTTTCAAACGGGAGACAGCGTCTACGACACCGCGTGGAACGCCTTCACCATGATCATGGAACATCGGGGGCAGCCGCCGGGCGACAAACCGGCACCAAGCAACCTGCGCATCGCCCTTCCCCCTTCGACCTGATTCCGTCAATCGCCGGGCTCGCCCTTACCGGGGCGATTCCCGGCACCTCTCGCCCTTCGTGAAGGAGTTCGTCCCATGGTCCGCAACAATGCCCTTGGACTACCCAACTTGGGATTGGGCGTGGGCCTGCGCCACGCACATTTTTCCGCGATCCTCGAAAATGGCCCGCAGATCGACTTCTTCGAGATCATCTCGGAGAACTTCCTCGATCATCACGGGTACGCGCGCCACGTCCTCGAGCGCCTGCGTGGTTCGGTGCCGATGGTCATGCACGGCGTGTCCCTCTCGATCGGTTCGGCCGACCCGCTGAACTGGAACTATCTCCATGCGTTGCGGGACCTGGCCGGCTGGCTGAAACCCGCCTGGATATCGGACCACCTGTGTTGGACCGGCTATGCGGGCATCAACAGCCACGACCTCCTGCCCCTCCCCTACACCCCAGAGGTCTTGGCCCATGTCGCCGATCGGATCAAAGCGGTGCAGGATTTTTTGGGGCGTCCCTTGATTCTGGAGAACCCCAGCAGCTACCTGGCCTTCGGAGCGTCCACGCTTCCCGAGTGGGCCTTCCTCAACGCCTTGGTCACCCAGACCGACTGCGGCCTGTTGTTGGACATCAACAACATCTATGTCTCGGCCTTCAACCTGGGCTTCGATCCGGAAGTGTACCTGCGCGAAATCGCCCTCGACCATGTGGTCCAGATCCATCTCGCCGGCCCCAGTCACAACGGCGACCACCTCGTCGATACCCACGATCATCCAGTTCCCCCACGTGTTTGGGCGTTGTATCGATGGGTGACGGCCCGTACCGGCCCCGTTTCGACGCTGCTGGAATGGGATGCCTCGATCCCGGAATACGCCGATCTGCTGGCTGAAATTCGCAAGGCGAATCCGGTTGGCGCTCCTGGGTTCCCCGAACCGATGTCGCTTTGCATGGAAGGAGGCGTCTGATGGTGCCCGCGCAACTGGCAGAAATCCAGAACTCGATGATGCGCTATCTCTTATCCCCTGGCCCACTCGAAGCGAGATTTGATGAGGGAGGTTCCCCTCTCGAGCTCGAGCTGGCGCGGCAGGTGACGCCCTCGCCGGGTTTGAAGGCTGCGCAACGGCTGGCCATCTATCGAAAGGGGTACCTGCTGCGGTTGCTGGAAACATTGCGTGAAGATTTCCCCAATCTACGCAGGGCCATGGGAGATCCACTTTTCGATTTCTTTGCCACATCCTATGTCCGTCGAAATCCCTCGCGAAATCCCAGTTTGACATCGTTTGGGGCCAACTTCCCGAAGTTTTTGCAGCAAACCCAGGGGCAAGGCCGGGATGAACAGGACGGTCGCGTGTCCCTGCGGTTCGCGGTGGCCCTGGCGGAGTTCGAGCGTGTCCGAGCCGAGGTCTTGCGGGTTGCCGGAGACATGGACGCGGCATACGGCACGCACACCGATGCATGGTCCGCGTTGTGCACCGGACCGGCACCCAGGAACAGTCAGATCGTTCCAAACCCGACACTTCGCCTGTTGCAGGTGCCTCCCCGCGTCCTGCAGTACTTGAACCTGATCCCGGCGGATGACGCGCAGATCGAGAAGGGAATCGAGCGAGGCGTGGCCTTGAGCCGTTCCCAATTTCGACTGACCACGACGCTCCTCTCAGCCGGGCAATGGGCCCTCCTGCAACTGATCCAACGAGAGCCGGGACTTCCGTGGAGGCAGGCATTGGCGCGTTGTAAGCCCCCGATCGAGCCAGCCTGGCTCTGGGCTGCCGAGGCACGGGGACTGTGCGCGATGCGGCTGACGGCCAATGGGTTTCAAGTGGGTAACTCATCTTAGCGAACCACTTGGGATTTCCCGCATTTACAAGAGAGTCGTCGGGCACGGCGACTCTCTCTCGGCATTCGGGGACTCCGAGCACATTTGTTTAAGAGAGCCACGCACCAGCCGGCCAACCCAGCTCGATTTCGAGAAAGAAGCGACGCCGCATGGCCGTACCGGCTGCCTGAGCGGCATCGTCGGGCACGGCCGGTATGGCACCGCCGGTATGGCACCGCCGGTATGGCACGGTCGGTATGGCCAGGTAGATGCTACCGCTGGTCGCACATTCCGAAGCCCTGCTTTGATTGGTGCTTCGCTCTTTGGCGTTTCGTATTTTCGCAGCCTTGATCGCTTCGAAGTGTCGGCCGGGCCGGCCAACCTACTGCGGTGCCGACTGTCAAAGCATTCGGGAACTCTGGACACGGATCACTTCGGCTAGTTCATCGGGCCGATGAACCTACCTGGCACGACGCATCTTTCGGCATTCGGGAACTCTGGGCACGGATCACTTCGGCTAGTTCATCGGGCCGATGAACCTACCTGGCACGACGCATCTTTCGGCATTCGGGAACTCCGGGCAGGTTTGTTCCATCGAGAGTCGGTGGGGATCCCGCGGTGGCCCGGTCCTAGTCAGTGGCGCTGTGGCGCTGGCGTACGGCTTCGTAGAGTACGGCAGCCGTCGCGGCGCCCACGTTGAGGGAATCCAAGCGGCCGGCCATGGGCAGTTCCACCAGGAAGTCGCAGCTCTCGACCGTGAGGCGGCGCAGGCCCTTGCCCTCGGCGCCCATCACCAACAGCGAGTTCTCGCGGAAATCCACCTGATACCAGGGACGCGACCCCTCGCCCGCGGCCGTGCCGATCACCCATAAGCCGCGCTGCTTGGCACTGTCCAAAGTGTGGCGGAGATTGGTCACTTCGATGAGCGGCACCCAGGCGAACGCACCCTGGGACACCTGGGCCACGGTTTGGTTGAGGTGGATCGCGCGGTGTTTCGGCACGAGCAACCCGTGAACCCCGGCCCCCTCGCAGGTTCTCAGGATTTGGCCCAGGTTCATGGGGTCCTCGACCTGATCCAGGGCCACCAACAGCGGCGCGACACCCTTGGCCTCGAGGCCGTCCAACAGGTCGTCCAGATCGTCCCACTCCGGCAGGCGCACCAGCGCGCCGATCCCCTGGCTCAATTCGCCGTAGGGCGTTTCCTTGCCCTTCAATTCCTCGATCTGGCGCGAATAGGGACGAATGCGCTCGTAATCCTCGCGGCTGAGCTTGCGGGGATCGATCCACGCCTGAACCACCTTCACGTGCGGCGACGCCAAGCACTCGCGCACACCGTTCCAACCGGTGATGTAGGCCTCGTTCTTTCCGGGCTGGCGACGAGGACCGCCGAACACGGGTTTGGCGGGCTGGGACGGCCGGGATTTTTGCCATTTGTTGGCGCGTGAAGACTTCATGGAACCTGCCTGATCGGAAGATGGACCGCGGCGCGCGCGGTGGACATCATCTTACTCGCAAGCGAACGATTCGTGCGCAAGAGATTTCGGGAAATGTCGATTCGATGAGCCGGCCGCTAAAACCTGAATGGCGCGAATCGGTTTCATGAGATCATGAAGCGAGCATCGGTAAAACCTTGCGCAACGTCATAAAATTGCTAAGGAAACCAGGAACATGCTTGCTCATGAGGACCTCACCGGAAAAATCAAGCGCTTGAGCCGGTTCATTTTGCCCAAGTCAGGTCTTACCTCAAGGCTGCCGGTTTGAATCACGGACTGCTGCTCAACTTTGCCACTGCAAAACTCAACATCAAGAGGGTCATTCACACCCAATGACCTTTGAGGCTTCCTGCCTTCATGCCTTCCTTATTTTTTTACGACACGATTCCCTTAGCGCGACAAGCCGGTTAAAAGCACCGGGGTTGGGGTTTCATTGGCCCGAGCTCTCGTCGCGCGGGGCCACGGTGATGATGCCCGCGTTGCGATCCAGCGGCGAACGACGGTTCTCGCGATCCGGCCGTTCCGGCAAGTTGATGCGCGGCACCTGCAAGATGGTCCGGCTGCTGGCGCGTTCGCCGAACTCCAAACGACCGTAGACATCCAACTGGTCCTTGCTGCGCAAGGCCGAGGTGCCGTTGAGGAACAGGTTGTCCAGCCGCAGGTTGCCGCGAAGGTGGGCCCCGACGGGAATCGCCGGCAATCTGCGATTCAACAAAATACGATCGTGGCTGTTGTCGACGATGAGCGCCTCGACGGAGTACCCGTCGAATTCGATGACCAGGAACAACCCGGCCAGGCCCGGCGACAATCCACCGCCCACTTCGAGCACCTCGTCGCGGTTCTCGTCGGCAATGGTCATCTGAATCTCGCCAAGCGAAACGAGCGGGGTCTCACCGGGATTGGTGACCGAGCCGCCCTCCGGACCGTGAATGTGCAGATCGCCGAAGCGCTGATGGTAACCCTTGGTGAAGATGGTGCCGGCACCGCTGTATTGGGTCTGCTTGGGGTTCAAAACGTTGTGCGAATCCTCTTCGGGCAAGGGATCGTCGTTCGAGGCCGGGGCCACCGCGACACCCGACCCGTAGGCGTGCATCGCACCGCTCCACTGGTTCCAGGTGTGGTAGTGTACCGCGATGCGGCCGCCGCCCTGTCCCTCGCGCGCGGCAAGCCCACGGGCGCTGACGTCGAGCAGGCCCGTGCCGATGAGGGTCTCGACCGTCAACCAAATGGCGCCGTTGCTGGGTACGTGGTCATCGTCGGTCGAGGCGTAGAGATGCCCGTTCAGCGTGAGATACCGGATCTCCATGCGCAGCGCCTTGCGGCCCCCGCCCGCGATGTAGGGGAAGGCATAGGATCCGTGGGTGGGATTGGTCATGAGTTGACCGTCCTGATCGATGAGCAACCCGGCGCCACCATAACTGCCGGGCATGGCGGGATCCTCCCAGAGGATACCCAAAGGCCATTGCAACGCACTCTGGGTGGTGCCGCCCTCGATGAAGCCGCCCTCTTCGACGAGGACCGTGGTGGCCTTCAGGTGATCGGTCGCCACGCTGCAACCGGCGCCGATCTCGATGCGGTCGGCCGTCATGGTCGGCACGATGCCGTCGCCGCGCTGAAGGATTTCGAGCCGTGCGCCATCGCGCAGGATCAGTGTTCGAAAATGGCCGAAACCGTGGATGACCATGCGGGTGCCGGTCAGCACCACGCGGCCCTCCGGCGCCTTGTCGAGCTGGATGAGGCCTCCGCTGAAATATTCACCACCCGGGGTCAGAACCCGTAAGGAACGGACGTCGTCGACCGTCTGAGCCACCATACCGGCCATCATCATGTGGGCGGCGAGAGGTAGCGGCGATTCGGCCGCACACACCGGCACCGAACCGGTCGGGGTGGGACCGTACGATTGCGACACGGCTTCGGAGGAAAAGGCCAGGGTCGCCAAACATAACAAGGAGGGCAGGACAGACAAGGCGTAGACTCCCCAAAAAATGTGAGAACGTGAAGTTTGCGCCGTAAACCAAGAAGCATCGATCATGTGCTTCTATTATTTGTCAAACAGACCCGCCATGCAAGCCGCGCGTTTGGTTTTCCCGAAGGCGGAACCACCTTCGGGACGGCGCGAACCGGAAAAGGCCCCCGGCTCGCGCTTCGTCCGGCAATGATCGCCGCGGTTGGTTATGCCATTTTGGTGAGCGCCAGATAACCGGCACGAACACCGATTCCGGTGCCGCCGCCCGGATGAACTTCGTCACCCTTCTCGAAAATGCTGCAGGCGATGTCGCAATGAGCCCATTGGTAGTCGCCGGCGAAACGCTGCAGGAACAGGCCCGCCGTAATGGTACCGCCCCAACGACTCTTGCTGATGTTGGAGATGTCGGCCACATCGCTCTTGAGCATTTCCTTGTATTCCTCGACCAGGGGCAATTCCCAGAAGAGTTCGTGCGAATCGCGACCGCCTTCCAGGATCGCGTCGATCAGCGGCTGGTGGTTGCCCATGACGCCGCAGACCTTGGGACCCAGGGCGACCAGGCAGGCACCGGTCAAGGTGGCGAAATCGATCACGTAGTCCGGCTTGTAATTGCCGGCGTAGGTCAAGGCATCGGCGAGGATCAGGCGACCTTCGGCATCGGTGTTGTTGATCTCGATCGTGACGCCGGACAGCGAAGTGACCACGTCGCTGGGACGGGTGGCGCGACTGCCGGGCATGTTCTCGACCGAGGGAACCAGACCCACCACGCGGTGCGGGAAACCCAGATCCTTGAGCACGGACATAATGCCGAACACGGTGGCGCCACCGCCCATGTCGCCCTTCATTTCCGCCATGCTGTTGGCGGGTTTCAGGGAAAGCCCGCCGGAATCGAAGGTCACGGCCTTGCCGACCAGCGCGAAGGTCTTGTCGGAGCCGCTCTCGGGCTGGTAATCCATGATGATCAGCTTGCCGGGCTGGTCGCTGCCCTGGGACACGGAGAGCAGGGAGCCCATGCCCAGGTCACGCATCTCGTCCTCTTCGAGGATGGTGGTCTTGAAGCCGGCCGTCTGGGACCATTCCATGGCCAAATCGGCCAGGCGCGTGGGGGTCAACAGGTTGGCGGGCATTTGCTCCAGGTCGCGGGCGCGGTTGGTGCCGCGACACAGCGCATGCACGCGATCCACCCGATCGCCCAAATCGTCCGAGACATGGACGGTCAGTGATTCCAGTTGCTTGGGAAGCTTGTCTTTTTCCGATTTCAATTCGGTGTACTGGTAACTGCCCAGGAACAGGCCTTCCAGTGCGGCGGTGGTCTGCACCTCGTCGAGGCCGTCCAGGCTGATCACCAGTTCGGTGTGGCCCATGCCGCGCAGGGCTTTCCAGCCGGCGGCGGTGGCCCGACGGATATCGTTGTGTTTCTCGGCCTTCTCGCCGACGTTGAAGAACAACACACGACCGACGGCGAGACCGGCGGGTTTGACGGCGTAGTACTTGCCGCCAAAGGATTTACCGAACTCTTCGGATTCGACCAAAGGCGCTACGATTTCCGCGAGCGGACCCTGGACCGACTCGGGTACATTTAATAAGGTACCGTCCTTCTTCGCCAGGACCAGCAAACAGCGGCCTTCCAGGGTATTCAGGTCAGCAGATGTAACCTCAACCTTCATCTTCGCTCCTTCTCCAATTGGATTGTTGTGAGGGTGTTTTGCATGGGCCACATCATAGCCCAACCCCGAACCGGGGGCAACGCTCGCCCGAGCCATCCCGGTCCCGGAACTTTCATTTAGATCCAAATGGCGACCCCACGGAATCCCGACGCTGATCTATAATAGGCGCGTTTGACAATCGGTATGCTCCATCGTCACGCTCGGGTGACGCGTTCCGCTCCGAGGCCCCTCCTCCGAATCGCGCGCCGGCGATGGCCAAATCGACCATTGAGATTAACAATTACAGGAGTCATCATGTCCAATACGGTAAAAGTTGCGGTCACCGGCGCTGGTGGTCAGATCGGCTACAGCCTGGTGTTTCGCATCGCATCCGGTGAGCTTTTCGGCCCGGATACCAAGGTGGTTCTCAGTCTGTTGGAAATTCCCCAGGCCGTCAAAGCGCTCGAAGGCCTCGCCATGGAGCTGCAAGACTGCGCCTTCGAAACCCTGGCCGGAATCGAAATCAATTCCGACGCACAGGCGGGCTTCGACGGCGTGAACTGGGCGATCCTGGTCGGCGCCAAGCCCCGTGGGCCCGGCATGGAACGCAAGGACTTGATCAGCGAGAACGGACCGATCTTTACCGGCCAAGGCAAAGCCCTGCAGCGCGGCGCCGCGGACATGCGCTGTGTCGTCGTAGGCAACCCCTGCAACACCAATGCGCTCATCGCGGCTAAAAACGCCGGCGACGTGCCCTTCAACCGCTTCAGCGCCATGACCATGCTCGACGAAAACCGGGCTCGCTACCAGTTGGCCGCCAAGGCCGGCGTGGACATCAGCCAGGTTCGCAACATGACCATCTGGGGCAACCACTCCGCCACGCAATACCCCGACTTCTTCAACGCCACCATCGGCGGCAAGAAGGCGACCGACGTGATCACCGACCACGAATGGTTGCAGGGCGAATTCATCACCACCGTCCAGAAGCGCGGTGCGGCGATCATCTCGGCCCGCGGCAAGTCTTCGGCGGCCTCCGCGGCCAACGCGGCGCTCGACCACGTCAAGAACTTCACGCGCCCCACCGAAGACGGCAACTGGTTCAGCGCGGCCGTGCCCAGCGACGGTTCCTACGGCGTGGAAGAAGGCCTGATCTTCAGCTTCCCGCTGCGCACCAAGGAAGACGGTTCCTACGAAATCGTTCAGGGCCTGGCCCACAACGACTTCGCCCAGGAAAAACTTGCCAAGACGCAAGAGGAACTCAAGCAGGAGCGCGAAGTCGTCAAGGATCTTCTCTGAGATTCGGATCGATCGCGACCCTTTGAATCGAAAAACGAGACGCGCCGGGAATCTCCGGCGCGTTTTGTGCCTCGAGGCCAAAGAGGAAACATGCAGGACCAGCTCGAACTCGACCGATTCATTCGCGACCTGACGAACGAACCCTTGGACCTGGACGCGGACCGCCGCGCCAAGTTAACCGACCTCGCCGCCTACCTGCGCGGGAACATCGCCGCCGCCCGGCCGACGGTGCTGGTCTTCATTTGCACCCACAACTCGCGGCGAAGCCAAATGGCGCAAGTATGGGCCCAAATCGCGGCTTCCCACTTCGGCATCCCCCAATTGACGGCCCATTCGGGCGGGACCGAGGTCACGGCCTTCCACCCCAACGCCGTCGCCGCTTTGCGTTCGCTGGGCGTCGCCATCGAACGCACGACGGATTCGGAAAACCCGCGCTACGCGGTGACCATTCCGGGGCGTGCCCATGACCTGACGCTCTTCTCCAAGCGATTCGACGCCGACACCAACCCCCGCGAAGGCTTTTGCGCAGTGATGACCTGCACCCAGGCCGACGAATCCTGCCCGTTCGTGGCCGGCGCCGAGACGCGCATTGCCTTGGAATACCAGGACCCCAAGGTTTCGGACGGCACCCCGGAAGCACTGGCGACCTACCGCGCCTGTAGTCGCCGCATCGCACGCGAGCTTTTCTTCGCGTTCCGCCAGGCCACAGCGCAGCCCCGCTAAAAGCGACCCGGGTGGTGGGCGTTCCTTTCGTGCTGCGAGCCTAGATCTTTCTGAGCCACCGGCAAACCGACCACTGGGTTTCAGGTCAGAAACTGATCGAAGCGAGTCAGGCCGTTGAGCCCGCATGCGCGTAAGAGAGATAAAGCCTGTAGGTGGAGCAGCTTGCTCCACCAATCGAAGCGACCTAGAATGGATCAAAACCGATCATGGAGAGATCTAGAGGCCCGACTTTTCTGCTTCGCTCTTTTACCACTTGATCCTGCGAAGCCTGGGCTGCTTCGAAGTGTCGGGCCAGCGGCCTTACCGGCCCTGCCCAACCTCCTTCAGTGCCGACCCTCGAAGCATGCGGGAACTCCTCACATGAGTCCCTTCGAAAGGTACATCCAGCGGATGTACCTACTGGGCACGACGAATCTCTTGGCATCCGGAGACTCCAAGCGGGTAAGTTTCAAGAGGGAGTCGCTGTCTCGACCGACGGTCGCATTCGGTCACTCGTTCCAGGTGAGATAGGGATTGCAGTGCAGGTTGAGGCCCATGAAGTTGTGTCGTTGCCTGATGAGGTCGTAGATTCGGGCGATGCGACCGCAATCGCTGTGTTTGGCATGTTCCAGGTAGAGGTTCAACATGTCGAATTTGGGGAGATACGATTGTCTGGCTGCTCTGGCGAAGACCGCCAGTTGGTGTGGGTTCATAGTCCATTCCTCCATCGCGGAAATGTGTCACGATCTATGCGATACAGGTCGGGGAACGAAGGGAACCGAACGGGAAACGGAGCGAGGTCGAGGTCGTCGTCAGGCGGGGGGGATTCGGTATGAGAGCATGGTCACCGAACGAGCGATCGCCGACGACGGGGTGGCGCATGGATCGGATCACGCCATGAAAAAGAGAACATTGTTGCGCGGAAAATCTTGCGCGACCACCGAGCTCCAGTCCCCCTTTGTGACATAACTCCCATTTGTCGCCTGAATCCGTCGAAACCCGGAATAACGACCGGTTCGGTCAGCTCACGGAAGGTTTGGGGGCCGCACATAGGCTCCCTGGACCGCGAGAACTCGGCGGTGAAAAATACCCGGCCTACATGGGAAGCAGGGCTCTGGCAGAAAGTAGGGCTCTGGCGAAACCCTCAAACCAAATCGTAGCGAACCAGCGCCCGGGTTTCCGACCGTTGTGCGCAGGTCCGGAACCCCGCAGCATGGAACGCAGAGATCAGTCCGGGAAAGGCGAAGACCGGCGGCACCGAGTCCTTTTTGGGAATGATCGGGTATCCCTCGAGGATGCGACCGCCCCGCGCCTTCACGAACCCGATCGCGGCGCGCAGCAACGCCACGCTGACCCCCTTGCGACGCATCTCCTTGGCCACGAACAAACAGGTCACCGACCATACGGCCTGATCGTCGAAAGGCTTCGCCACCCGCGATTTGTCCAGACGCGGGAAGGCCTCGCGCGGTGAAACCGACACCCATCCCACGGCCTGGCCTTCGTGAAAACCGAGAATGCCGGGTTGGGCGCCCCGTTCGACCAGGGCCATCATCGCGGCGCGATTGTTTTCACCGCGGTTGGGTTTGTATTCGGCCGCCAACAGCCGGTGGTACATGCACCAACACCCCTCGCAAGCGCCGCGAGCCCCGAAGAGCCGCTCGAAGGCCGACCAGTGGTCGGCGGTCAGCCAGGCAAAATCCAGGGAGTCCATGCTTCCTCCCGCCGAAAGGGCCGCCGTGCTTTCGCGACGACGACCCCAGCCGTGAAGCTCAGAAGCGCTTGCGCGCTTCGATCCCGAACGAGCGCGGCCGCGAGGGGTAGCCGATGTCGGTGGCGGCACCCGTGAATTCGTTCGCGAAAAACTCTTCGAAGTAGCGCTCGTCGGTGGCGTTTTCGATGAAGGCCGTCACCGACCAGGATTCGGCGCGCACGCCGATGCGGGCGTCCAACAGGTTTTGGGCGCTGCGCTGGTCGTGATTGTCCACGTGCCAGTAGAGCTTGCCCAACCGCTCGTAATCGACACGGCTGACAAAACTCAGGTTCTCACCGACCGGGAACTGGTGGCGCAGGGCCAGATTGAAGCTGTGTTCGGGGGCGTTCGGGGTCTTGTTCCCCTCCACCGGTCCTTCGATCAAATCGAAAAACGGGCTCGTGTGACCGAGGCTGTCGATCTCCGTATCGGTGAGGCCTACCGATGCAAGCAACTCGAGCGATTCCGCCGGTTTGGCGCGAAGCTCCAGCTCGGCTCCCTGAATGGTGGACTCGTCGATGTTGAAGATGCCCGATTGACCGGCCGGCACGTCGAAGACGAAGACCTGCTGATCCTCGAACTCGGTGAAGAAGACGGCGCCGTTCAGCACCAGCCGACGGTCCATGCGATCCAACTTGAAACCGAGTTCGAAGGTGCGGGTGATCTCTTCGTCGTACTGGTCCGGAAAGGCCGCGGTACCGGGCGCGTTGAAGCCGCCGCTGCGGAAGCCGTCCGCCGCCGAAAAATAGGCCATGGTGCGGTCGTCGGGGTACCAGGTCAGGGAGAGCTTGCTCTGGAACGCGTCGAAAGTGTCCGAGCGCACCAGCCCGGTGGACACGTTGGTCTGCTCGCGCTCGTCGCGGTCGTAGCGGAAGGCGACCCCCACCTCGAAGTTGTCGCGTACGTCATAGGCGAACTGGGCGAAACCGGCCGAGGAATTGTTGTCGTTGTCTTCCAGAAGCGGGATCTGGGCGTCGAAATTGGTGTCCTGATCGAAATCGATGCTGATGATGGTGTCGACACTGCGTTCCCAGTCCTGATAGAAGGCACCGGCGATCCAGGTGAAACGCCGATCGTCGGGCGAGGTGAAGCGCAACTCGAGACTGGTGGCGTCGAATTCGAGGGTCTCCTCCGCTTTCAAGATGTTCACCGAGGAGAAGTCGAAATCGGCCGAGAAGAACTCGTCCAACTGGCTGTGGGCCACGACGGCGGTGAAAGTGCCCGCTTCGCTTTGGTAGTCCATTTTGATCGAGGCGTCGCGAACCTCGCGTTCGCCGAGCGGTACCAGGTTGGGAAAGGGGTCGCCCGGTTCGGTGTCGGCCAGATCGTCGGCCAAGGACAGGTAATAGGGACCGCCGTCCTCGGTGTCGGTGGCACTCAGGTTGATGCTGATGTCCAGGGCGTCATTGGGTATGAACATCAACTTGGCGGCCAGGCTCTCGTCGCGGCGGGGATCGATTTCGTCCTCGAGGGTGGCACTGTCGATCCAGCCGTCGCGATCCTGGTAGGAACCCGACACGCGGTAGAAAGCCCGTTCGGACAAGGGGCCGCTGAATCCGAAGGACAGGCCCTTCTGGGCGCCGTCACCCACGTTGGCGTGTACGTAGCCTTCCCGTTCGTAGGTCGGCTCCCTCGTGATGATCGAGATCACGCCGCCCAACGCGTTGCGGCCGTAAAGAGCCCCCTGCGGCCCCTTCAACACCTCGATGCGCTCGATATCGTAGAGATCGCGCGTCAGGGCGTTGGGGCTGGCCTGGTAGACACCGTCGATCATGACCGCGACCGGTGCATCGCCGTTGCGTACCTTGGTGATGCCGCGAACGGTCAAGGTATAGTTACCCGGGTTTTGGGCGTCGATGATGGACATGTTGGAAGTCAACCCGACGAAATCATGAACCGTGTCAATCCCTGCATCTTCGATTTCCTTTTTGGAAAAGGTAGTGATGGCAATCGGTACTTTTTGCACTTTCTCTTCGCGTTTCCGCGAGGTGACCACCGTTTCCACGTACTCGGTGATTTCCGGAATATCGGAAGCCGTCTCCTCTTCCTGAGAAATTGCGGGCATGGCGACAAGAAAAGACCATAGGATCACGAACAGACACCGGCGATGAACGGTCATGGGAAAAATTCTCCTGTCAGGGGGATGTGCGCTTTATTTTACACCGGTTTAGATAATCCCGCGCAGCAAAAGTCGGCCAGTTGGCGCCCATCCTGGCAGGGTGCGGCTGCCACTCCCGACCCGATTTGGCCGGACGGGCACGACATCGGCTCGCGGGAACCAGCAAGACCCTTGCTTTTCGACAATTAACGGACCCCCTTCCTTCGACACCCGCGACCGGTTCACATGGGTGGTTCGGCGATCCAGAAGGACCATATCGAGAACGTCCGGTTTCCGGACGGACAGCCTCCGCACTCCCCGTCGGGCCGCCCTCCCCCTCCTTTTCGCGCAATCATTCGCTGTCCGCGCGAAAATAGGATGGTTTTGGTACCGATTGACCCAGCGCCAGGCCGCGCGACACGGAACCTCAAGCGCGACCGGGACTTGCACCCCGACCCCGGCTTCGCCCATCGAAACGGTCGTCAATTCGGCAAATCCTTGCTAGGGTGAAGAAAACATCGCTCGACACCCACCCATCTGAGGGCCGATCCGGCACCCCCCACGTATTTGGTGCCGTCATCGCCGCGGCCGGATGTCGCGTCCCACTCAACTCATCCCCACGTCAAGCGTACACAGCCCCAACAGGTCCCGACAGCTCCTGGCTAGGTCACGCGGGAATGAAGTTCAACATGCGAGGTAGCTCATGAAACAGTTCTTCAAACAGATGCTCGCCGTTTTTCTGGCACTCACCCTCCTTGCGGCGCTCTGCGCCCTGACGCTCGCCGCGGTCCTCTCTTCGGGCGGCGGCGGCCCAGAAGTACACGACGACGCATTGCTGGTACTGGATCTCCAGACCCCCATCGGCGACAAACCACAGTCCGGCGACCTCGGTGCCAAGGTGCGCGACACGATCAGGGGTCGCGACGTCGAAACGATTCCCCTGCGGACGGTCCTGGAGGCCATCGACCATGCCGCGACCGACGATCGCGTGAAAGGCATCTACATCACCGGCGGGGTCAACGCCGTGAATCGCGCCAGCGGCTGGGCCACGATGCGGGAAGTTCGCGCCGCGCTGCTGCGGTTCCGCGACTCCGGCAAGCCCGTCATCGCCTACAACGAGAATTACAACGAGCGCACCTACTACATCGCCAGCGCGGCCAAAAAGATGTACATCAACCCCTTCGGCCTGCTCGAAATGAACGGGTTCGCCGCCGAGCTGCTGTTTTACGGGGAAGCCTTCGAGAAATACGGGGTCGACGTTCAGGTCACCCGGGTCGGCAAATACAAATCGGCGGTGGAGCCATTCACCCGCAAGGGCATGAGCGACGAGAACCGCGAGCAGATCGAACGGCTTCTGAACGACCTCTTTACGACCTGCAAAGCCGAGGTGGCCGAAACCCGTGGTATCGAACCCGCCGTCCTGGATGAACTGTCGGCGGGCGAAGGCTTCATCCTGGGGAACGGTGCGGTGGAACAGAAGCTGATGGACGAAGCGGCCCATTACGACGTGGTCCTGGATGCCTTGCGCGACCTGACCCGCACCGACAAAGGCGAGAAAATCGAAGGCAAGATCGACATCGCCGAATATCACGAGGCCATTGCCGAATCGCTGAAGACGGCCCCGCACAAGATCGCGGTGATCTACGCCGAGGGGACCATCGTCGATGGCAACAACGAACGGGATGCCGGTGGCAATACCGTGGCCCGGTTGCTGCGCCGCGCCCGCGAAGACGAAGATGTGAAGGCCGTAGTCCTGCGCGTCAACAGCCCCGGCGGCAGCGCCCAGGCATCCGAGATCATCCTGCGCGAAGTGGAAATGATCAAGGAGGAAAAGCCCATGGTGATCTCGATGGGTTCGGTGGCGGCCTCCGGTGGCTACTGGATCTCGAGCCGCGCCCACGAAATCTGGGCACAGCCCAACACGATCACCGGTTCGATCGGGGTATTCGGGATCTTCCCCAACATTCAATCGCTGATGAACGAGCACGGTGTCCACGCGGACACCGCCCGCACCAACCAGCACGCCGATATCTTCTCGATCTACCGGCCCAAGAACGAAGCCGAACTGGCCGTGATGCAGCAAATGGTGGATTTCATCTACGACGGGTTCCTGGACCGGGTCTCCGACGGGCGCGGCATGGCGCGCGAACAGGTCCATGAGATCGCCCAGGGCCGGGTTTGGTCGGGCGTGCAGGCCAAGGAGCTGGGCCTGGTGGACAAGCTGGGCGGCCTGGGGGACGCGGTCGCCTCGGCGGCGTCGCGCGCCGCGGTGGAAGACTACCAAATGATCGAGTACCAGGATCCCAAGTCGCTCCAGGACAAGATTCTGGAGCAGCTCGGCCTGGACGGCCAGGCGGTCGCGCCGGTGGGCCCGGTCACACGCGGCATGGATACCTTGATGGAGGCGCGCCAAGTCTTGGATCGCTACAACGATCCCAAGGGCGTCTACGCCAGCATGCCGTTCAGCCTGGACATCGACTGACGTCGATCGGCCAGGACACGATCCCCCGCCCCGGCGTCGCGGACCGCCCGGGGCGGTTTCCAACCCGAGACCGTAGCCCGAACAGGGATTTGCGCCTGCCCGCCGAAGTTGGCCCGAAACGGGTTGAGGACGTTTTGCGCCCTTACGATTGGGGATGGCGTTCATGGACGTGCTCAGGCAAAAATGGTGGGCGTATCATTCGAGCGGCCGATGGGGTCCGGCAGGAGCGTAGGCATGTGGCTTGGTGAACGGCGCGGGTACCTGATCGATTGGCTTACCCAAAAGTGGGTTCAGGTGACGGGTCGCCGCGTCAACCTGAAGGAAGATCCCTGGTTGGCAGGGCCCGTCGGCAGGACTCGGGGCATCGGCCTCGACTTTTTCGACAAATGGGCGACGGCCGAAGGTTTTGCCGTGACGCGCTTTACCTCGGGGAAGGGGCTGCTCTCGCGCTTCACCGCCCTGGCGGGTCCCACTTTCGATGCCGACGCCGTCGACCCCGCGATTCGGGAGTTCTACGAGCGCACGGCCGATTACGACGTGGACGTTTGGTCCGAATGGCGGCTGGCTTTCAAGCCTTTCGGTTTTTTGGTTTCCGTCCTGTTCAGTCGGCGTTTGCAGCAACTCAACCTGCCGCTCTCCTCTCTCGACACGAGTTGGGGCATGACTAGTGAAATATTACAGGTCACGGAACACACCACCGGCACCTTGAAAGCCAACGCCTGGGTGCGCACCCTGGTCAAATCCCGGCGAATCACCTATGTCGGCAGCTACTCCATCGTCGAGCCGAGGAACTCCTCCGGGCCCTGTGTCAAAACCGTGTTCCCATTGCCGAACGGAAACGCCATCGTGGTTCTCCGCCCGGAGGTGAAGCCGGACGGCTCACTGGTTCTGGTGTCGTCAGGATCCGGCCTGGGCGATCCGGGGTTTTATTTCACGGTCCATCGCGCCAACGGCACGGTGAAGGCTCGTTTCCTGCGGTGTTTTCGGGAACACATTCACGTTTATGCCGACGGGGAAGGGATCGTGCGGGCGGATCACACCATGTCGCTCTGGGGTTTCCAGTGCCTGCATCTGCACTATCGGATGAGGCGAAAACAGGCGCGCCCGGCACCCGTCGGGTAAGATGCCGAAAGCCCCACGGGTAGATGCATGGGGTTGGATCCGAAAGAGTAATCGGGAATTCAGGAAGTACCGAAACCAGGAAGGGTCATGGATACCGGAGTCCCTACGGATGCTGCCTTTGCACAACCCTGATCATGGTCGTGACCTTCGCCGGCAAGAGCCGTGCGTCACCAGCTCCGCGCGGCCAACTTCGCCCACGGGCATAAAAAAAGCCGCGTCGAACGGGTTCGACGCGGACTCAAAATGGTTTTCAGACAGATTTTAGTTGGTCGAGGCCGGCCACACCGCCAAATCGGGCTCGATGGAACCCGAGGGCGGAAAACCGTGCCTCGGTACCGAAGTAAGCGATCCCATCCAACCGAGCGCTCAGGCTCTCGACCAACGAATGCACGGAATGACCCGGCCTGTGGTGGTCTCGAACCGATCCAGAAGTGACGGGAGCGCCAGGGTCATGACCGCCTGGTGTCCCGGTCGCCAGCTTTCTGCCTTCTGGTGCGGAAAGCGGGCAACTGCCCGGTTTTGGATAGAGGAGTGAATGAGGTTTCTCGGCTTCGCACCCACCGACCGAATCGCAATCGATCACGGCCGGCTCGATACCTGGCCATGGCACTTCAGTGCGGAGCCCGCGGAAAACCATCATCCGCTTCGTTCCCCAAAATGTAGGCGATACCGGCCAATCGGCGTTATCAAGGATGCGGCGGATGTTGGCAAGAAACCGCCAAACCCAAGATCGCACAAGATAAATCGATTGCCACAAATGCGTCGCCCCCGAGGTACCAGGTGTTGTCGGGCCGGTGCGGAGACGGGCGCGAAAAGCGCCGGGGGAACCGACATCGCCGCGCAACGGAATGGAACAGTGTGGCGCCGATCTCTTGAAAAAAAACGTCTCGTCCTATCATAATTGCGACCGAATTGGGGAATGAGGCCCCTGGCACAGCTCGATTCGACGCTCCTTTCGAATAATCGGACGTGCACGCGACAGGGTCGACCGAGATTCTCGGCCCGACCCGCGAATTGATCCAAATGACCGGCGCCCAAGCCAGCCGGTGCAAGTTCGAATTGATCGAGCGCAACGACAACCGGTTGCAGCGCATGGTCGATCAACTGCTGGAGCTTTCCCGGCTGGGCATCCAGTTGCCTTCGCCCAGTGAACCGACCACCCCGAAGCCGGTGGTGACCTTCATGCAGCACTCGTTTCAGACGTTGGCCGCCCAGAAACGAATTCGTCTGGAGCATCAAGAGGCGACATCCGGACACCCGCCCTTCTCGAAACCGAACGCCGCCAGAACGGATGCCACCAGGACCCCTATGATCTTCCACGGCGAAGGGCTGGTATTCCCATTCTTTCCCCGTTTATTCCACGAGGAGAAGGAATTCTCATTCGAATGATGCTCCCCGATTTCCCCAAAAACAGAAAAAAACAAAAATTTTCTGGCGGGCTTTTCCAGCAAAAGGGACTGAAAGTGTGTCTGCGGTGTGAATGCCGCGAAAAAACCTTCAACCCATGGAGTTTGGATCTGTGAAAAGATATCCCCTGTTTTTCTTCGCAATTGCGGTCGCTTTTACTGCCAACTCGGCAATGGCCGAAACCCTGAACTGGTACTTTACCAGCGACAACACCCTCGACGGCGTGGTCACCAACGAATACGAAGTATCGGTCACCGGTCAGATCAATAAAAAGCATTTCTACTTCCACCCTGAGAACGAAACGGCACCTACTTCCTTTTTCAGCATGGGCAATATCGAGACAGACGCCGAGGACGTCGGCGGCGCGAGCCGGATCACCTTCGAAACCTATGCTGCCGACGGCACCTATCGCGGCGCCGGCGAATATATCGGCGGCGGTCAATATCAGGGGACCTGGTATGACAGTTGGGGCGGTAAAGGCGATTTTCTGCTCGATACCGCTCCCGGTGTGGAAATCCCCCCGGAAAACGGCGTAAAGGTCGATACCGTTCAAGAGTCCGTTTGGGCCAGCTCCGCCTATAACGCGAACCCCGCCAGGGCCATCATCGACGGGGTCATCGGCGCCAACAACAGCCCGAACACCTGGATTTCCCATACGACCGATGCGACGCCCACGATTGGGTTCGATACTCAAACCACCGCGGTCGTCACCCACTACCGCATGTCCCGCGCATACTGCAACGGGGAAGCCTATATCCCCGGTACCTGGAACATGTACGGCAAAAACGACAACACGAGCTGGACACTGATCGATACCGTCGACATCGACCAAGGCGACGCCTTTCCGATCAATAGCTGCGGCTCTTTCGGTGAATACTATGTGGTCGACAATCCTGGCAGCTACAAGTCCTACAAATTCGCCTTCATCGCTTCTTCCCAAAGCAACAATGTCGGCGTCGGCGTCGGTGAAATCGAGTTGTACCAGTAAATCCTACATACATGGACCACGTCGGTCCTTCCAAGTGTCGAACCTGCCCGCCGCCGATCCGGTTCCGGCTGAAATGATGTGGCACTTTCAACCGATTCCTTGACTCGCAATGAGCGAAGGGTGTTGGCCTGTCGGTCAACACCCTTTTTCCATGTGAACACCGCTTGAACAAAATGAGCGGGCGAAAAGAGCACGGGCGAAACGAGCACGAGCGAAATGAGGACACCCGTAATCCGCCGAGTCGAGTGATGGGTGTCCCCGTTCGTTCCGCCTTCTTCCTGTGGGGTTCGCTTACAGGCGGCGGTGGAATGTCAGGGAAATCGTGTAGCTGTTCTTGCCCAGGTCCCGAGACGAATGCACGCCGTAGCCCACCTCGAGGCCGATATCCGTTTTCCAGGGCCCGTTGAAGAGAAGGCCCAGGCTCGCACCCACCAAATCCACTTCCCGATCGCCCGTTTCCGGCAACCACAGGCGGCCGGCATCCACACCGAAGTGGATCGGCAGGCCCCCTCCGATTTGGGTGGCGTAATCGAGATGCGCAACCGCGGCGCGGTCGAAGGTGAAGATGGAGCCGAATCCCGAGATGTCGGCTTCACCGACATCCAGCCGGGAAAAGCGATCCAGGTCCGAGCCGGAAAGCCAGGTAGCCGAATAACCCAAATTCCGATCCTGGGAAAGATCCCAGGAGCCTTCCATGCTGAAGCCCATGCGGCTGTACTCTTTTTCGCCCGTCTCTTGGCCGTTCAATCCCCAGGCCTGCCAGTCACTGCGCCAGGTGCGGCTGTAGAACGCGTTGAAGGCCAAGTAGCGTGTGTGCACATCCGTGTCGACTTGCAGCTTGTGCTCCCACATGTCTACCGGCAGCACGAACTCGTCCAGGGTGTCGTCGGCCTTGTCGAAGCTGTGATAGGCCACTTCGTAGGTGCCCTTGAGGGTCAGGTGCTTTCCCACGGGCGAGGCCAGGCTGAAGCCCAAGCCGCCAAAGGTGGTCTCCACCTCGGTCTCCTTGATCGGCTCGGTCCGTTCGTATTCTTCGTCGGAATCGCCGGGAGAGGCCACCAAATAAGTGGAGAAGATCTTGTTGGACCCGAACAAAGAGGGATTGGAAAAAGCGACGACGCCCGGTCCCGCGTAGAGGATGTATTCCCGGTCAAGAAAATCCTGGTTCAGGTAGTCGAACCACACGAGCGGAGAGGTATCGCCACTGTTCGAATCGTAGTGGGCGCCCACGACCAGCGCTTTTTGCGAGGCGAAAGCATCCGGTTCGATCATGACGCGGGCATTGGTATCCCCCACGGAAGTCGTTTTGGCCCGGCGTTTCCGCGTCGCCTTGTGCTCCGGTTTGACCATGTAGCGGGGGCCGTCATCGGTTTCGCGGATGATGCGCAGGTCGCTTCGGTAGGCGTCGGCGACCATGTCCTCCACGTCCTCCCGATTGAATTGAACGTCGCTCATGTCCACCTTGACGCGAAAGGTTTCCTGGAAACCCATCATGCTCAGGACCACCTTGCCTTCGATGCGATCCACCGTGAAAAAGCGGTGGCGGTCGTCGGACTTCCAGGCGAACCAGGTCGTGTATTCAAAGGTGCTGAACGGGGGTTTCAGGTCCAGGAGGGTCACGTCCATTTTCAGATGGGCATGGGTTTGGCGATCGATCCACACCACGCCCTTGGCCTGTCGACTGCCCTGCTTGGGGCGAAATCCGATTTTGTGGCAAGCCCTTCCGGAAACCTGGTCCTCACCCAGATAGACGTAGTCGTAGGTCAAGTCCAGATCGATATCGAGCACTTTCGCGTTGAACCGGCCCGGCCCCACGATGTACTCCTCGCGTTGTTTGTTCTGCGGATAGGAAACCCCGTTGATGAGCAGGTCGATGTCGTAGTGTTCCGTCGGCTTGCCCTTGCGCACCACGAGCCGCTCGATCCAGGTGAAATTGCTGGAATCGGCGGCGAGGGGGAAGACGTGAATCGCCTCGGTGGCCACCATCGATTCAAAGCCATCCAGTGCCGATTTCCGAAACACCTGGTTGTCTGCAACCACCTCGTAGGGATCGATTTTCGCACGTTGGGCCACGGTGACCCGCTCCAGGTGTCGTTTTTCTTTCGGCTCGAAGGCAAACAGGTAGTAGGGGATTTGCGGATCGATGCGCAATTCGCCCCTGCCGCCGCGTTGCTGAAACGCGTAGAAGCCGTCCTCGGGGAACAGCAGCCGCGCGGTGTGGGGCACATCCAAACCGAACGTGAGTTGCCCTTGATCGCCCTTCTGGGTTTGCAGGAACAAGAATCGATCGCCTTTGTCCGCATCCAAAAAGAAGTGCGCATTCCGTTGGGGTACCCCCTGAACCGAAGGCTGGACATCCAGGTCCCCGGCCGGCAGGGTTTGAAGCACGCCCAACACCTGCGCCAAGCGGGCATTCACCACCGGCTCCTCGAAAATGACCGCGGCCACCCCCGCTGCCTGCGCATCCAGAAGCGATGCCAGCACTTCGCCCTCGACGCCGTTCGTGCGCTTCCACACGGATGCGGTTTGGTCGGCCTCGGGAACGTAGGGTTCGCCGTCACCGGCATAGGCATCCACGTAGCCGGCAATTTCATAGCGGTTGACGGCATCCAGGGAAGCGGGTGGCCCTTGCAGGGCGATTTGCAGACGAGGGGCCCGAGCCTTGAGCACGGTGATCATGTGTTTGAGTTCGTAGGCGGCCTGCCGCCAGTCTTCGACACTGCCTGCCTCCAGGCGGATGATTCCATAGCGGGTGCCGGCGGTGAACCGGTTGGGGATGGCCATCCCAGGTTTGAAAGTGATTTCGGCAAAGGCGGCATCGTGCGTTTGGGTCCAAGCCGGCAACACGGCACGCGGGCCGGAAAGGGGTTCCGAGGCCCAGGGCCCGGACAGACATAGGCAAAACCAGACGAGTACATTCATGACATTCTCCAGGTGTCGATCATCTTGCGATTACCCCAATCCTCGAAAGGACCAGAATGATCCTGGGAAGGTACAAGGGCATCTGTCGTGCCAAGCACGGCACCGACGACGATCGCGACCACCGGGCCCATCTCCTGGCCCAAGCAGGGAAAAAAAGCTCACACCCAAACCGCGTATCACACTGAATACATGATAGTTAACCACAAAGCCCTTCAGAAGGGCCTTTACCGAACGCGAACAATACTGGCGGAGTAGCCGGCGGATACCGAGCCAGCCGAATGAAGGTCAGCCGGAAAAAGCGCCTGTGGTGTCAAGTTCGGCCAACAGACCCTGTAAGAAAAAAGAAACATCGTTTTTGCAGCACTCGCGGGCTTTTGAGATGATGGTTTCAAACGGGTGACTCATTTGCGAAAAGACCGAAACCCTCACTCGGCATGCTCGAGGGAACGAGAATGCGACAATGGAATGACAGCTCGAAAAGGTCCCCTTCTCCCATATGCGCTACTTTGTTCTTAGAGTCCGGGCTGGCCGATCCGAAAGCGTAAAGCGTCTTGAAATTTTTCGCGATTGTCTACCTTCGGTCAATTCAACAGGAAACCATGAAGCAAGGAATCCAGAAAAAAACGAATCGACTAATCGAAAACGGCACTCAGCTAGACCAAGACGCCTTCTCCCTGATCCATATCCTGGGTTCCTTCCTTCATGGGTTTCTGATTTTTTTCTCGGAAGTTCCCGATCCCCACCAGGGGCTGGGTCTCTTCGATCGAATCGCTTTGATAGGAGCAATTCTCATGGCCTCCGAAGCTCCCTGACCTCGCCTAAAAAAGCGACGTTTCCTTTCCTGGTTGTTGAAACAACGATCTTCGGACTTGCACATCCATAATCCATGGTCTCGTCCAAACCATTCATCCAACCAAGAAACCATCGATAATACTGGGATACCTTCAATGGAAATTCCAAAGGAGTTCGAACCATCGAAAACGACGGACCTCACCAGATGATCTGCCCTCACTGTGAAGATACAGGGCTAGTTCACGATTTAAGTTCGAGGCCAGGGGCCGGGAGAAAAATGTTTCTCGGAAAAATAGGATGGCTCTTCGGGGATATTGCGACCGGTTCCAACACCCTTTCGGGATGCCTCTTGGTATTCCTAGATATATTTAAAATACTTAGGGACAGACGCATTAAGGACGATGTCCAGGTCTACAATTATCAATGCCTCTACTGTCGCAAACATTCTATTCATTGCAAGCACTGTAACCAGTGCTTTCCCGTCAGTACCCCTCAAAAAAACCGTACCACCCTCACTTGTCCACATTGCAGCACTGAGTTGATCGTTTCCGATTGAGCAGGGGATGGACCCTGCTCGCGATTGGCGGAAACGAAAGATGGGCTTCGGCCTGGAGGTTGACGGCCCGACGCCACACCAGCCGCACTTGCGGGCGAGATCCCGCCAATCGCTCAACGCGCGCCAATATGTGCAAACGCAGGACGATATGGGAGAACACGTGAAAGCGATCATATCGTGGCCCTGAAGCCAAACAAGGGTATGGCCTATATCAACGAACTCTACGAAGCCGGGCATATGGCACCCGTCATCGACGGCCCCTACAAACTGGCCGAAACACCGCAGGCGCTTCGGCTTCGTGGAGAGGATAAACACAAAGGCAAAGTGGTCGTGACGACGAAATACCACGATGAACGGGAAGCAGAGAACCTGTCGGATGGCGGCCTTCGGGGCGCGGTGCTCCCCCGGCCGGGTTTTCCGCGTTCGGTACGGTCCGGTCCGGCTGGCCGAAACCCTCGCCAGGAACGGTTCGCTGTTTTTATAATGGCGCCATGAGACGCGATCTTCCCCTTCACGGGCTGAGGGCCTTCGAAGCCGCTGCCCGCCACCAATCGTTCCAGAATGCGGCCGGAGAGCTGGCCGTCAGCCCCACCGCGATCTCGCACCAGATCCGGCAACTGGAGGACCAACTCGGCGTCGTGCTGTTCCGTCGCCAGCCGCGGCCCATCACGTTGACCGAAGCGGGGGCCCGGCTCTTCCCGCGCGTTCGGGACGCCCTGGACGAATTGGAGCAAGCAGTCGCAGCACTCCGACCCGAAAGCCCACACGAGACCCTGACCGTCAGCACGACCCGCGCCTTCGCCAGTCGGTGGCTCTTGCCTCGGCTGCCCCGATTCTACGAAGCCCACCCGGGCATTTCGGTCAATGTCCATGCGGCCGAAACGGTCAGCGATCTGCCAGGCACGGCGGACTGCGCCGTCCGCTACACGCGCCGACCACCCGAGGATCAGATTTGCTTCCCTCTGTTCCGCGATCGCTTCTTTCCACTGGCCGCCAAGGCGCTACTCGCGGGAGATCGCCCCCTGAGCCACGTCCGCGACCTCGCCGATCACACGCTCATCAGTTTCGAATGGACCGCCAAGCGTCCCGACAATCCCACTTGGCGCCGGTGGCTGGAAGCGGTCGCCGACCAATGGGGCCCAATCGACACACGGGGGCAACGCCACATCGTCCTGAGCGAAGAGAGCCACGCGATTCAGGCCGCCGCCGAGGGGCTCGGTATCGCGCTGTGCAGCAGCCTGATGGCGATCGACCTGCTCCAGCAAGGGGTGCTGCACTGTCCGTTCGGCTTCGGACTCGATGGCTACCTCAGCGTGCTGGTGTACCCGACCGCCAGTCGAGGCAAACCACACTTGGTCGCGTTTCGGGAATGGCTCTGTCGGGAAGCGCAGTGCTTCCGGGAGGCACACCCGGGCCACCTGTTCGCCGATCGGTAAGCGCCCGATCCGCAGGTGAATCTGGCTCAGGTACGCATGAAAAAGGATCATTGGTCACCGAGGCGCAGCCCTCGTATGTTGGTGACTGTCGGGCATACACATCGCGGAGAAGCGACAGGACCGGTGGGTCTCGATACCGCCGCGCCGTCGGGACGAATCAACCCCGATCCCTGTGATTCCGCCGGCACTTTCGATGGTTTCGGCCACGGTGCCCCCGCGTGCACGCACGTCAATCGGTGTGCGCTGCCTGGCGACGAGGGCCGGTTGCCCGCCCCTCGCACCCCAACCACGCATGGAGACCGTCACATGAAGCACCCCGCACTGGAACCCCTCCGTCTCAAAAACACGATGCTGCCCAATCGGGCGGTCGTGGCACCCATGAGCCGCGTCAGCACGCACGGCGATGGCGTCGCCACCTCCAACATGGCCACCTATTACGCGGATTTCGCGCGCGGCGGCTTCGGGTTGATCATCGGCGAAGGCACCTACACCGACACCCGTTTCAGTATCGGCTATGCCCGCCAGCCAGGCCTGGTGAACGACGCCCAAGAAGCCGGCTGGGCGAAAGTGGTCGACGCGGTCCATCGCCACGGCGGCCACATGATCGCGCAGTTGATGCACGCCGGAGCCCTGTCGCAAACCTTGCCGGAACCCGCCGGCCCCTCGGCGATCCAGCCGCTGCGCCGCATGATGCCCGAGTACGGCGGCAGTGGCCCCTGGCCGGTGCCCAAAGCCATGACCCAGGACCACATCGCGGAAGCCGTCGACGGATTTGCCGACAGTGCGCTTCGCGCCGAACGGGCGGGCTTCGTGGGCGTGGAAATCCACGCGGCAAATGGATATCTGATCGACCAGTTCCTGAGCGCATCCACCAACCACCGATCCGACGCATACGGCGGCCCGCTCGAGCAGCGCGTGAGGCTGGCCACCGAAACTATCGAAGCGGTCAAGAAGGTCGTCTCGCCGGATTTCATCGTCGGCATTCGGCTCTCCCAGGGCAAGGTCAACGACTTCGATTACCGCTGGCCGGGCGGTGCGGACGATGCCCGTCTTCTCTTCGATGCGGTCGCACGCGCGGGCGCGGACTACATTCACCTGGCCAGCGAGGGCAAGGGCTGGCGTCACGCCGCCGTGCTGGCCGACGGCACCAGCTTGACGGCCCTGGCTCGGCACCGAACCGGCCTGCCCGTGATTGCCAACGGCGGCCTCCATGATCCGGAAATGGCCCGCTGGATTCTGACGGAAGGTCACGCCGACCTGATTTCCCTGGGTACCGCGGCCCTGACCAATCCCGATTGGCCGGAGAAGCTCCGACAAAACAGCCCGTTGGTGCCGTTCGACCACCACATGCTCTCGCCCATGGCCACGATCGAGGCGGGCTGGGCCTGGCTGGCCCAATCCCGCGAAGGATCCCGGTGAGGTCCCATCTCGGGGTCCCCTCACCGGGATGAGGGCTATCGGGTAGAGAGGATCGGGCCCAGTCCGTCGAGGTAGGGCCGGTGGTTGCGCACGTATTCGTACCCGTTGGAAGCGTCCCAGTTGGCCGACCAGGTCATCAGGCCGCGCAGGCCCGGATACTGGGCGTGCAGGGTGTCGAATCCTTGTCGCACCTTGGCGGGCGTCATGTAGCCGCGGCCGGCGCCGGTGATGGCCGGCAGACCGATGACCACCTGGTCCTGGGCCAGGCCCTGAAAGACGGGACCACCGGCGACCTGGAACCCTTCCACCATGGCCTCGGTCTGGCGCACCATGCCTTCGACCGTGCCGGGCGGGTAGTAATCGCCGTCTCTGCCGAACATATCGCCGTTGTAATACTGCATTTGGATCCAGTCGAGCCGGTCGCGAACCCGGTCGATGATCGGCAGGTAGGCGCCCCAGGGCCCACCGTAGGCGATGGTTCCGCCGGTCACGTAGGCCGTTTCGGGTGCCATCGTCAGCATGAAGTCGGGACCGAAATGGTCGGTCACTTCCAAGATGATCCGCAACAGTCCTTCTTGCGACGCCGAGAGCTGGTTCCACGAGGGACCCGCCACCAGACCCGATTCGATGTCGATGTCGATGCCGTCGTATCCGTTGTCGGCCAAAATGGGGATGATGGTTTCGATGAACCGGTCGACTACCGCGGCCGAGGTCAGGTTCATCCCGGCGGCGGCCCCGCCGATCGAAAGCAACACCTTGCGCCCGGCGGCCTGGGCCGTGGCGATCTCTTCGGGCTCGGGCGGGTCCTCACCGGGCGCCATGCCGTCCTCCAGGACCGCGGTACCGTCGGGCAGAATCACGGGAAAGGCCACGTTCAAGACATTGTAGCCCTCGTGAATATCGTTGAGCGGAATGTGCCCGGCGTCGTGAATCACGGCATCCCAAGTCTCCCAGTAGCCGACCACCACCCGGCCCGGATCGGCGGGTGGGTCGGTGGAGCTGACCCTGATCGCCACCGGATCGGATTCGGCGCTGGTGCCATCTCCCGCCTCGACGCGGGCCGAAAGCAGGTGCTCCCCGATGCCCATCGCCGTCCAAGACTGGCGAAACGGCGCCGTTTCATCGGTGGCGAAGACTGCACCGTCGACCAAAAAGTGGACGCGATCGACAGGAGCGTGGGGCGCGTGAACCACCGCCGTCACCGCCACCGGGCTATCGATCGTAAAGCGGGCGCCGGCGGTTGGCTCCGTGATGCGGACGCTCAGCACATCGGGTTCGATCACCGAAAAGGAAACGGCTGCCGATTCGGTCTCGGCCCCCCGGTCATCGCGGGCCACGGCCACGACCTGGTGTGCGCCGAGACTCGGATTTTGCCAGCTCATCGCAAACGGCGGGGTCGTGGTCTCGCCAATCCCCTGCCCGTCCACGTAGTAGGTCACCCCCGAAACCGTGCCGTCGGGATCGACCGCGTCCACTTCGAAAACGACGTTCTCACCGATCCGGAACACCTCGCCCTCGGCGGGTGCGGTCAGCGACACGAGGGGCGGTTCGTTGGAATCGGAACAGGGACCCACCAGGTGCCAGGCCATTTCCCAGTACATCCCGGCTCCGGGTTCGTAGGCCCAGGCGGCCTGCATCGAACACCAGCCACCCACATCGCATTGATAGGCGCTGTCGCCGTTTCGAACGATTTCACCGGTGGCGTAGGTATCGCCCTCCACGTAGCGGCGGGCGTCGCAGGGGTCGGCCGCGATCGCGGTCACCGACACCATCCATAAACTCATCATCAAACACAACCCCCGTCGTACGAGGGCCTTGTCACCGAAGCACATGTCTCTCCTCCATGAAATAGCGATCTCGAGCCGCGATGCACCGGTCCAGCCGACGCCGCACGCGGTTTGGCACCTCAACTCGTAGAAGCCTGAAAACCTTCGGGTTTCGACCCCGTTCGGGCAAACCCGGATGTGAACCCCAACCGATTCGCAAGGACCGGTTGGCAAAGGACGGTTCCGACCGCCCGCGTCGCACCACCACGGAAACCGCCGAAACCGAGCCGCAGAACAGCCCGAGCCGCAAGAACCACACGGAGAGGGGACACGAGAAAAAAGGGCGGTGTACAGGTTTATTTGGGCGCTGCGAGCTACATTTGTCAAGTTATCAAACAAAAAAGTTCAATTATGTGACCCATCAATCGATCACACAAAAAAATCGCATCTGGGTGAAGGGGCCTCGGCTGCTCCCCCGCCCGTCATCCCCATATGAAAGAGCCATATGGGCGCTGAGTGTGCGAAAAGCCAAATTTGCCAAATGGTTGAACAAAAATACACGAACAAATTCCCGAAACACGCCATTCATTCCCAAACGTGGAAGACGCGTTCCGGGCGCAACTCGGCGAATCGCCGCGGTTCGGCCGAGAACATCGCGGCCGAATCACCGTCCTTGCAGGGTGGAATCAGGATCGGCCCCGAGAGGCGGCCGCTCAGCCCGGACCCTGCCAGCGAGGGACTCCGGTATGAGCCAGGCAGCGCGCCCTGGGGCATTCGGCCTTCAGGGGAAGGGCCTTCAGGACTGGCGATTGATGCGGATGGCTGGATTCGGCGTGCGAGGATCGAGCGGACGCGCCCGAAAAAACCGCCAGGTACATTTCCCGATTGACCCGTCTACGGCTTCATACTTCATCATGCCTCTTCGGCAGCGGCTGTTACGCCCGAGGAGGATGCCATGACCCACCACATCGACACCATCGACGACACCGAGTTCCTGACCCAATTCGAAGCCCTATCCCTGGACCCCGTTCATTTCGATCACATCGGCCACCTGCGGTTGGCCTGGCTGTACCTGGATCGTCTGGAATTCGAACGGGCGCGCGAGGCGATTTGCGAAGGCATACGCGCCTACGCCGAAAGCCTGGGGGCCACCGGCAAATACCACGCGACCATGACGGATGCTTACGTGCGCATCATCAGGAAGCGCATGGACCGCACGAACCGGAAAGGCTGGCAGGCCTTCCTCGAAGAAAACTCCGACCTGGTCGAAGATGCGTCTGCCGTGTTGCACCAATACTTCAGCAAGGCTCGGTTGATGTCCGACGAGGCGCGTAGGTTCCGGTTGTCCCCGGACCTGCGCCCCTGGTAAGCGCACCGGGATCGAGTCCCGGCTTCACCCTAGCGGGACTTTTTCCACCGCAGAGTCGCCTCCCAGGCCGGTGGTCGGAATGCCGATAGTCAGGCACACCGGCCACCGGCACACCGGGTTTGCGGGCATACCCGGCTCGATTTCGAGAAAGAAACACTATTTCTGGCTTCTGGCGAAGGGCCCCGGTTCATTCATCCGAAAAAATTAGCGGGAACCCAGGAACATCGGAGAGCAGGAAAGGTTCGGCATTTGGTGACACATCATGGTCTTGCGTTTCCTGCTTTCGATCATTCCTGCCTTCCCGATCAAGATGTGACGACGGCAAAACCCATCTCCAGTTGAATGCACCACTTTCGTTGCAAGAGAGGAAACCGAGACCGCGGAGTCGCCATCCGGGGGTCTCGGCAATCGGTGACCGTTCGGTTTCGCGCGTCAGGCACCGTCTCGCAGCAAGGCGTCCGTGTCGATCACCCGGCAGAATTCGTCGTTCAGGCTGATCAGGTGGTACCGGTGGATGTCTTCGGCCGTGTAGTGCTTGCCGTCGGGACCCACGCGATCGAACGTGGCCGTGGCGTCGGCCACCAAGGTGACCTCGAAACCCAGGTTGGCGGCCATCCGCGTGGTGGTCGACACGCAGTGGTCGGTGGTCAGACCCACGACGACCAGGCGCCCGATGCCCCGATCGCGAAGATGCTGCTCCAGGCGGGTCCCGATGAAGGCGCTGTTGACCGTTTTCTCGAATTGGGTCTCTTCCGGCAGGGGCGCGACTTCGGGTTTGAAGGCGTTGCCCGGCTGGCCCGGACGCAACGTGGAATGGGGCTCGGTCGAGTTGTGCTTGACGTGGATCACCGGCCATCGGCGCGCCCGCCAAGCCGCGAGCAAACGGGTCATGTTCGCTTCCGCGTCGTGGTTGTTGCGTTGCCCCCACGAGGGGTCGTGGAAGCCTTGTTGAACGTCGATGAGCAGGAGTGCAGTCTCGGACATGATACCTTCCTTGGATGCGAATGGGGCGCCGATCGAAAACCCCGCCAATATGCCACATCACCTTCCATGTGCCAAGCCCGGTCACCTTGCCGACCAGTCGATGGGTGGCTCGGCATCGGCGAGAAGGTCGCTAAGCCCAGGGAAATCGGCCCGGCGCTTGCTCTTCTGGCGACTCGGCGAGGGCGTCTACCGGCGCGTTCGGTCGATGGGCAGGCGGCGCCCCACAACAGCCAGGCACCGATTGGGCCCGAAGCCTTGCCGATCGGGCCTTTCGGCGACAATCGCGAATGCGGTGCCTCTTTACCGGGGCGCGGTTCGTTTCTGTCACCGGAGATCGCCACAACTTCCGTATCTTCGTTATTTCCATCTCCCAAAACCCCCTCGAAGTGAGCGACCACCGCGGCGGGACGCTGTGTCCCCATGCCGAATTGACGGCGGATGCCCACTCGATCAACAAGCCACGAAAGGACCACGCGTCGATGACACCCAAGCCTCTCCCAAGCCAAGCACGCCTCGCGCGTATCGCACTCCCCTTCGCACTTCTGATTTCCACGCTCTTCGCCCAAAATGGCTGGCAACACCACAGCCTGGGCGGCGAAATCCAAGGCTATGCGGCCGGCGACCAAGGATACGTCGCCATCAGCCGATGGCTTTTTCCCGAACACCGCATCTGGTTCAGCGCCGACGGCTTCCAGTGGAACCGCGCCTTTTCGGTCAACCAGACCCTGCACGCCGTGGCTCGGAGCGGTCAGACCTACGTAGTCAGTACCGACGAAGGTTCGTTCGTCAGTGAAAACGGCATCGATTGGCAGGCGGGTTCGACCGACATCGCCAACGCAGCTCAACTGGTTTGGGACGGTGAGCGCTTCCTCGCACGAATCGACACGCCCGAACCCCAAATCCTGACCGCCGATACCGCGGGTCGCCAGTGGACCGCGTTGCCCAAACCACCCGGCCAGGTGGCGTCCATGGCCAGCGACGGCGAGGAAATCGCGGTCATCGTCGATCGGTTGCTGCACACCTACGACGACGCGAACGGCTGGACCCTGGTCCCCGGCCAGGAAGGCCGCGCCGTGTGGCAGTCGGTGGTTCGCGGCGGCGCGCGTTTCCTCGCCGTGGGATCGGGCGGCCAAGTGGCGACCACCGACGCAGACCGGGATTGGACGTTTGCATCCACGAACCTGGGCACCGATGCCCACCACCTGGTTTGGGACGGCGCGCGCTTCGTGGTCGGCAATCGGTGGCGCGGTCTTCTCGCCAGCACCGACGGCACCCAATGGCAGGGACTTCCACTGGCCACTCCCTTCCTGCTCCAGGGGATCTGGCACGCCGGCGATCGCTTTCTGCTCGAGGACAACGAGGGACGCCTGCTCACCAGCGAGGACGCCACAACCTGGCTCCGCCTGGCTCCGCGTCTGCCCATCTCCGGCCTGCGTCATAAGGTGGCGGGCTCGCGCCTCTTCTTTCTCAACCGGGACCTGACCCACACCCGCGACGGTCTCCACTGGAACCAGGTGGTCGTGGCCAACGCCGACATTACCTTTTCCTTCAACGATGTGGCCTGGAACGGCCAGGCCTTCGTGGCGGTCGGCAACTTTTCCAAGGTGTACCGATCGATCGACGGCACGGCCTGGGAGAACGTTTCCCTCTCCGGTCGACAAGATTTGCGATGGGTCTGTCATGCGGCCGGTCTCTTCTGGATCCTGGACGGCGAGGGCCACCTCTATTCCAGCTCCACCGGCGATGCCTGGCGCGTTCACGGCCAGGTCGCAAAGGCCGAGGCGGTGATGTTCGCCGAAAACGACGAGGTGATCCTCCTCGACAACGACCACGTGCGGGTGTTCCGCGACGGCGCATGGCACCGATTCCACGGCCACCAGCCGAAGCCCCTCGCGCCGCTTTCCAACGGCAACGGCTTCGCCGGCCTGAGCGACAACCGCATCGTCGTGAGTCGCACCGGACACCACTGGTCCGAAGGCACCCATCCGTTCGACAACCAGGAGATCACGTCACTCGCGGTCCAGGACGATCGCTACCTGGCCCTCACCTGGCAGAGCCTCTACCTGAGCCGCAACGGCATCTCCTGGCAGGCCGTTGCCAAACCCGACCTACCCTTCACCCCGATTTGGCTGGGCGCAATCGGCGACACCGGCATCGCCGTCAGTAACGACGACGGCACCATCGCCTGGGGCGACCTCGATACCTCGCTCGCAACCGCCGCCACGGCAGCCGCCGTCATTCCGTGGGTGGTCAACAACACCCAGTGGTCGAGCCGGGTGTCCCTGTTCAATTCGGGCGACGAGGAGGTGGACCTGACCCTGAGAGCGGTCACGACCGACGGACAGACCCGCGAAACCGAGGTCTCCTGCCCGCCGCACTCGGTGACCGTCATCTCGGGCGCCGACCTGTTCCCGGACATTTCGGGGTACAGCCTGCTCCTGTTTGGGGATACCCGTCGCATTCGCACCAGCTTCCTGACCTTCAACCTGGAACCCGAAAGTGGCGGCTCCTCGCCATCCCAAACCACGGGCCAACAAGTCGAGTCACTGACCTCCAAGGCCCTGTTCGGCTACCTGCCAGGGGACGGCATCGCCGCGATCGTGCTGGTCAACCCGCAGGAAGGCGTCCCATCGACCCCCGTGCTGTTGGAGTACCTGAAGGACGGGGTCCGCATGGTGACCGAAGAAATCACCCTGGTGGGCAATCAACCGACCGCGACGATCATCGATGCCTTCGGGGACGAACCGCTCGATCCGCAGAGCCACTACGCGATTCGGGCAGTGTCCCGAAACGGTGCGCCGATCGCGGGAACCACCTTCGTCTTCAATCAACGCCGACAGCCGTCGATGGCGGCCGCAATCCCCCTGGAGGAACAAGAATGAACGCACGCATCCACGGCCACCGTGCCACCGATCGATCGACTCAAATCCCTCCCGCGACCACCTCGTCGGCGGCCACGTCCAAACCATCGAACGCCTCGAGGCGTCTCGCGGGTTGGATGCTCCTGCTGGCGATCGCTCTCCCCTGCGCCGCGCAATGGTCGCGCATCTCGACCTCGCTGCCCATCGACGAAATCGTCTCGCGCGACGGACGCCTGATCGCCATCTTCGAAGAAGAGGACGAACTTTCGTTCAAACAGGGCTTGATCTCCGAAAGCGTGGACGGTCGCACCTGGCTGTCGCTGGCGGACACCAAGGCCCAGCCCTTCCAAGGCCTGGCCGACAACGGCCAAACGCTGTTGGCAACCAGCCAAGGCACCACCTGGACGAGCACCGATGGCCGCGAATGGCGACAAACCCGCACACCGTTCGGCCACATCGACCAACCGCTCTGGGCCTTCGGGAAATGGTGGGCCCGCGCCGATGGCCGACCGGCTTCCAGCGAAGACGGCACGAGCTGGACCCTCTCCAGCGGCTTGCCCCAGGACGTCACCTTCCACTACCTCGCCTACGACGAGCCCTACCTGCTGGCCCTGGGAACCGACCCGTTGGAACTCAACGTGGGCTATCGCACGCGGGACGGCCAACAGTGGGAAGAGGCGGACTCACCGCCGGTTCCCAGATTGGATCTTCTCGACTTCCTGACCAGCGAGGGCGGTCGGTTCTACCTGGGCGGCCGGAACGGCATTCTGGTGACCAGTGAGGACGGTCGCGATTGGCAGGGCATCGTCACGAACACCGACCAGGTGCTGCGCGATCTGGCTGGACACGACGGAAAGTGGGTTGCCGTCGGTGACCAGGGCGTGATGCGCAAAAGCCTCGACGGCCTCAATTGGGCACCCGTCTCGTTGGCGGTGACCGAGGACTGGCACAGCGTGTTTTGGACTGGTGGCCAATTCATCGCCAGCACCGAATCGGGCGCGATCTGGCTGAGCGCACAGGGCGATAACTGGGTAGCCTCGCCACAGACGCGATCCTGGCAATTCGAGCAGGTGGTGGCGGGCGACGGTGTTGTTCTCGCCCGGGACGCGATGGGTCGCCTCTTGCGCACCGCGAACGGGGGCCCCTGGCAGATCGTGGAAGACGCCCCCGCACAGGAGGACGCCACACTGACCCGGACCAGCCAGCATTTCGCCTATCTGGGCGATGCCTGGATCGCGCTCTCCCCCGACGGACTTCAGTGGCAGACCGCCGCGTTCGGTTCCCTGCCCTACCGCTCGATCGCCCAGAGCGCCACGATCTCGGTGGCCCTCGACGTCGAAGGTTCGCTCTGGCGCCGCACCGGTGGCGGCGATTGGCAACGCGGGCCCGCGACCCCGATCACCGCACGGGAAGTCGCTTGGTACGGCGACCGATTCCTGATGTTCGGCAGCGACGGCGTAGCCACCAGTGGCGACGGCCAAAGCTGGACCAAGATCCTGTGGCTGGACTTGGACGAAACCGGTTTCACCCCGCAACAGGCTCTTTGCCGGAACGGCGATTGCGTGGTGACCGGCACCGCCAATGGTCGGGTTCTGGTCAGTCGAAACGGTACCGACTGGTCATTGCGCAGCCTTTCCCGCGAAGCCCTGACGGCATCCTTGACGGCCTCGGATGCGGGCTTCCTGGTCGCCGACACCCAGGGCCGCCTCTTTTCCAGCGCGGACACCCTGAACTGGACACGCCACGACGCGGCACTGCCAACCGGCATCCAGGCGATGGCGATAGACGCCGGCACGATGGTCGCGGTCGACGGCCGCCACGCGTTGGTGCTCCATCCCGCCACCTTCACCCCGAAAACCCCGACCTTCAGCCCGCACGCGGTGGTGCCCTGGGTGGTGAACAACACCCAGTGGGGTAGCCGGGTGGCGATCGTGAACCTGGGCGAAATGACCGGCGAGGCGGTTCTGCGCGCCATCACGGGTTCCGGTGAAGAGGTGGAGCGCGTGGTCACCCTCGAACCTCGCGAGGTGACCACCTTCCAAGCCGGAGAACTGTTTCCCGAACTCAGTGGCTACGCACTCTTCATCGAGACGGCGGACATGCCGGTCCACACTTCGTTCCTCACCTTCAACCTGGAGGCGGTTTCGGGCGGCATGTCGCCCTCGCAGACGACGGCACCGCCCATCGCGTCGCTGGCGTCCGGGGCGATCTTCGCGTACCTGCCCGGCGATCAGATCCCCGCGCTCGTCCTGGTGGTCGGTGAAGATCGAACCGAGCTGGAAACGCCGATCACACTGACGCTCTACGGTGAGGCGGGCGCCGAACTCGCCAGCCGCGATTGGACGTTGAAAGGCAACCGACCCAGCGCGGCACTGCTCGGCGATCTCTTCCCGGATCTGGACCTGCCGGCTCACGGTTCGGTGAAGGCGGTCAGCGACGAAGGCCTACCGATCGCCGGGATTACCTTCGTGTTCAACCAGATGCGTCAGCCCTCGATCGCCAGGGCGATTCCCGTTTCGGAGTGAGACACGACCGGCTCGGTGACAAGCCCCTTGCCGGGCCGGTCTTTCTCTTACAAGAAGCCATCCCCTTGCGGCGTGTCTTTGGCTAAAAGAGCCTGTCCACGAATCACCCAGATTGACACGAATTGAAAACCATACTCGGATCCCGTATTCCCGATTTTTTGAAGGACGTACTGCGAGGACCATTCCGTGGAAATGCTTCGATTCGTGTGGTCTGTGTGATTCGTGGACAAAATCGTCCTGTTCTAAGAAGCCAGCCAAGTGTTTCTCTCTTGTTTAGGGAGATTTAGTCTCCTCAACCACTCAGTGGTGGAAATCCAAAGCCCGAGCTGAAAGGAAGGGAAAACTACTATTTCGGCGGTCGCCTCGTTGCCTCATTTTCGAAATCGAGCGAAAGAGCCTCTGGTTCGTGGCTCTTATGAAAGCTGGGTGTCTCACGCGGGCTGTCGGTACGCGAAGGCCCAGTGTGATTCATCCGAGGTCGGTTGTTTGGACAGACAGAATCCTTTGCGCAGGTAAGTCGCCATCACTCGCGGATTATCCCGGCCGATGTCGACTCGAATGGTGGCACATGGACCATAATGTCCGATCGCTGCGCATAGCTTGCTCAAAACGATCTCTTCGTAACCACGACCATAGTGCGCCTTGTCGAGGAAGATCCCCTCGAGGTCAAGCTGCTCACGGCTCGGCGTGGCGTAGGCGAACCAGCCGATCACCTGGCGGCCCTCGTAGATCGCGATGTAGTGCATCTTGGTATCCGAAAAGCATTGCCGAGCCAGGTGTTCCATGGGATTGGCCGCATTCCGTCCCCTTACCTTCGGCATCGACAATTTACAGATCGCAAGCCATATGGCGGGTGTCATCGGTTTCAAAGACAGGTCCCCGCAATCCAGGGCGATGCCCTCTTCTCGATGGGCGAGGGCCAACGCATCGAGACAGCGATCGTACCTTTCCGAATCCCATCGTGCGTACCATGCCCGAAAGGTCTCTTCGTCGAAGCGCGCCGGAGCCGGTGGGCAAGGATGCTTTTTTCCCGTTTCGATTCGCGTGTCGATGACGGATTCCAAGATCCGACAGAAGTCCCTCACTTGATGGAGCACCCGTTGCTCCGACACGACCATGCGCAGGATTTGCACATCCCTCGGATCGCCGGTGCCGCATCGTTCCCAGTCTTCCAATCGCCGTTCGTGGTCCTCCAAGGATTCGCGAAACGAGGCCAGTCGTCGATCGCAAAGCGATCCGGCGTAATGCAACGCGACCCGTTCGTGGTGCAGGCCGATGGGACCACGGTTGGACAGGGCATTCACATCGCGGCCGTCGGTCAAATCGGCCAGGATCACATGAACCGCTTGGAGCATCCGATTCAGGCCATCGAATTCGTGGGAGGACAGCGGAAAGCCGCACGCTTCTTCTCCTCCGAACAGTTCTCGTTTCATGTCGTATTGGGGATCGTCGGTGAACAGGGAGACCTTGACCCAGGATTGCGCCTCCTCGAGGTCCGCCGCGACAAATCCATAACCCGCAAAAAACCTCGCCCTCGTTTTGGTGCCGTAATACAAATACACTTGTTCACCCGCCTGTAGCGGCCCGGTCGCTTCCAGGGTCATCCCCTCCGGCTCGGATCGATAGCACCACTTCGACGTGGCCGATTGGGCATGGTTGCCCATATCGAGCAAGGGGATCATCGCGGGCACCTTGCCCTCGTCATCCTCGGATGGAACCGAGAAGGCCCTGGTATTGATGGCGGTCATCGCCCAGACAAACGCGTCGAAGCTGAAGGTGAAGCGCGACACGGAGGCACTCAATTGCGCGTAATCCTGTTCGAGGATCCGTTTTCTGGCCTGGACGGTTTCGAGCACGAATGACCCTGCCAACCGAGCCAGTCGATCTTCGTCGAAACAGACCGGGACTTCGTCGAAGCTCTTCGGCAAGGTGTCCAAGTAGGGTTTCCAAAAGGAATCGGGACGTGCGGACTCCGCCAACATGAAGGCCGCGAGCACCGACTGGCGCGACGCCAGCGAGATGCCCGATCGAGCGATTTCGCGTCCGATCGACGATTGGTTGGCCTTGTCGCCACACATCATGAAGGTGCGGGGAATCATGAGCATGTGCTTGCCTTCCGTCAAATCGGCCCGGCAGAAGAGCCCGCGGTTCTGCCCTGGCCGATGCTGCACCGCCAAATGGGGAAAGGTGCAGCCACCCTCTTTCAACCAATGCAGCATCCGGGTCATGGCACTTCTCTTCGCGGGCATCACGGCATGGGTCATGTCAGATTACTCCTGCGGTTAGCCTGGGTTTGAACGGACCGGCCCCAACACGCAATGCGGCCATGGCGGGACGGCTGCGTCCGAAGTCTCGCTGCAGCGACGTTGGTTTGACACCGAAAAAATATGCGTCGGAAGGCCATCCGTCGCGTGCAGGTGCGAGCCTATGTGGGTCCAAGGGGAACGGGGTGGCATACCAGGTTGCGGTTGGCGATCGCTCCCCCTCGTCAAGGTAAAACCGAAACGAACCGAAAAACCTGTACATTTTTTTTCAGATTTTTTGGTTTTTTCGTCAATTCACTGAATACAAACACGTTAGATCAGACAACATCACTCCTGGGGACGGGGCACGTGCTGCGTGCAGGAAAAAAGAACCCCGATCGGCCCATGGCCGGCCGGGCCTTTCAAAAGCACCGGGTGGCCGAGAAAAAATTTTCCCCAGTCGAGGTTCGGTTGGTTTCTGGCAAGGAAAGGCGCCGCCGGCAGTTGAAGAATAACGATCAAACCCATTAAAGCCACATACTTAAAATAACCAATCAAAAAAATCCGTGGCGCATGAATGTAAAAGACGAGGTTCTCGTTTCGACAAATCTCACATTTCTTCACACAGGCGTTCCCCGCAAAACGTCTCAATCATTCCCACGAAAAAGCCAAAACCCACCCGATTAAAGGTTTGTCGGCTTCATCACGAAAGTTAGAGCAAGGCTCCCTTTCCACACAAAACTCATCCTTCATCGGCATTCTCAAGGTCTTTGGTCCCTTTCCTCCGCTGCTGCGTATCGAGCCAGTCCTTCTGTCATCAGACCAACACAGCCTCGTCGGCCAGTTCCGACGTGACCGGAGGTCCTCGTGAGCATTGCCGAAAAGGGGAGCAAGGCCCTCTTATTGTTCACCATGACGTTCTTGTCGATCGTAGCCCAGGAAGGACTCGAATTTGACGACTTGGACGACATGACCTTGGAAGAATTGCTCAATATGGAAATCGTCTCGGCCACCCGTTCGAGTTCCAAACTCAGTGAATCGCCCATTCCCATCTCGGTCATCACCGCTCAAGACATCGCCCAAAGCGGCCTCGATTCGATTCCCGCGGTGCTGTCACGCCTGGCCGAGATCGACGTGCTCGAGATCGGCACATCGCAGACGGAAGTATCCATCCGCGGCAAGAACATCAACTTCAACCGACGACTGTTGGTGCTCATCGACGGTCGCACCGAGTACAACGACCTCTTCGGGGTCACGCTCTGGCACGCCTTCCCGATCGGCCTGAACGACATCGAGCGCATCGAGGTCGTGCGCGGGCCGGCCAGCGCACTGTTCGGAGCCAACGCGTTTTCGGGCGTGATCAACATCATCACCAAGGCCGTAGACGGCGACCGCCCCTCGGTTCTTCACTTGGCCGCGGGCAGCGAAAGTGCCCAAAACGCCCACCTGTTCTACCGCCATCACAAGGGCAAGTTCGGGCTCAAGGCGTCGGGCGGGGTGCAAACCGCCGAAAGTCACGAAACCGAAGTGGCCTTCCCCGGCTTCATCCGCATCCCGACTACCTACAACTTTCAGGGCGACGACGACAGCCTCGACATGACTCGTGGCACGCTCTCCCTGAATTGGGGACCCAGGGAGGGACTCGACTTCAAGCTCTCGGCCGGATTCAGCGACGGCGAGCTGGAACTGTTCCCCCAACCGGGGTTGCCCCGCGAGGACTGGGACGTGGAAACCACCCACGCCCACCTGACCGTCGACTACCAAACCACCGCCGGCGGCATGCTGCAACTGGCCGCCTATTTCAACGGTTTCGAATACGAGACGCCTCTGCTTCCCACGACCGAATCGGTGCTGAGCACCGCTTCCGAAGGGCACACCTTCTATCCGAGCCTGAACGAAGCGACCCTGTTCGAGGGCTCCACCGATACGTTCGATGTTTCTCTCCAGTACGTGGGCCACGCGATGAAGGAACGATTCAACTACGTACTCGGCCTCGAATCCCGGACCATCGAAAACGACGGCGGGCTCGTGGCCAACAGCGACAAGGACATCCATTCGGCATTCGCCAATTTCACCTACCGTCTGACGAACGATCACTGGATGATCGGCGCGGGCATTCGGGTCGACGACGATTCGATCACGGACCAGGACATCGGATACACCGCCTCGGTCCTGTACTTTCCGTCGGACACCCTCAACATCCGCCTCTCCGCCCGGCGGGCGTTTCGGGCGCCGAGCCTGTTCGAGCTGTTCTCCAACATCGAGTTCAACGTGCCGCGCCAGAACAACCTGGTGCGGTTCGAGGGCAACCCGAACCTCGAAGTCGAGACCATCGAGAACCTGGACCTGACCGTGACCGCCAAGCTCGGCAAGAGCCTGCAACTCACGGCGGAACTCTTCTTCGAGGAGTACCAGGACCTGATCGGCAACCCCGACAGCGGCCTGTTGGCCGATATCGAATTCGACTCCGAGAACCTGTTCACCACGACGACCTCCTTCCAGAACCTCAGCGATGCGGACAACCTGGGCCTCCAACTGGGCCTGGTATGGGTCGTCAGCGAACACGCCTCGTTGCATGCGAACACCATCTGGCTCGACCCCTCCGACCTGAACGACCTCTCGGGCGAAACCTTCTTCACGCCCGAATACAAGGTCAATCTCGGTTGGCATTGGCGTCACGCCCGGGGATTCCTGATCCAGGTCGATGCACACTACGTGGCGGAGACCGACGAGGAGGAATTCAAGGAGGGCGACGTGTCGCCGCAGGGTCCCAACTTCACCCGCGAGAACCAGGAATCCTACACCATCGTCAACCTGAAGCTGGCCCACAGTTTCAAGGCACTCAAGGGGCTGGAGATCTACGCCGCCTCGCGTAACCTGTTGGACGAGGACTACGTGGCCTACTACGAGTTCGATACGGTGCTCAAGGCGTCCGGCGAACGGTTCGGCCGCGAAGTGGAAGGAGGGTTGTCGTGGAGATTCTGAGAAATCGAACACCGCATGGCATGGCGATTCGGGCGCTCGCGATCGCCGCACTCTCGACCCTTCTGGCAATCCACACCTGGGCCCAATCGCCCAAGGACGACCACGTGGTCGCCCTGCCCGGACTCTCGGCGACCGTTCTCTACGACGTGCCGTCGTCCGAGCCGCTCGGGCTGGGCATTCCCACCGATATGGCCCTGGACCCGCTTTCGGGCGACCTGTTCATCGGGCAGTTCGAACGCAACATCCTGCGGCTGAACCCCGACACCCTCCAGGTGGAGGCCATCGACTTCGGCACCGAGGCGTTGGGCTTCGCGGCGGATGGGACCATGTACTTCGGGGTGCAAAACTTCATCTTGGGCGCCTGGTTCCGCGAGGCCGACATCTTCCGCAAGTTCGCCGTGATTCCTTCGGTGAAAGGGGTCGAGTTCGCACCGGACGGGCGGATGTTCGTGGCGGAAGGGAACTTCGGCCCCAGCGGTCTCTTCCCGGACACGGTGCTCGAGGTGGACCGTGGCGACGGCTTCTTCCGGCCCGTGTGGGATACGATCGCCGCCGAGGCCCAGTTGGGTGTCGGCCTGGACGCCATGGCCGCGCTGGGCATCGACGATGCGGGCATTCTGTACGTCACCTACCACACGGGCGAGCTGATCAAGCAGCGCGCCGACGGCAGCTACATCAGCCTGAACCTTCGCGCCGGCCGAATCGGGGGCCTCAACGAGGGCCGCATCGATTTCGCCGACGGCCTGATGTACCAATTCGACTCGAGCACGGGCCAGGTGTTCGCGATCGGGGAAGACGAGGTGGCGCGCCTGCTGCTCTACAGCGACGCACTGATCGGCGTGCGTTCCTCCGCCAACGCGGTCACCACGGACGGTCGGAACCTCTACGTAGCCGGTGATTTCGAAACCCTCTGGCGGGTGACCGCCACGGACGGATCGCCGCTATCGGACGTCATCACGATCGACCGCGGCGCGGGCACCGTGACGGGCACCATCACGATCCTGTTCTCCGACCAACCCCTGGCCGACGCCGAGATCCGCTTCCAGAACGGGGTCTCCACCGTCACCGATGCCGACGGCAACTTCCAGGTTGACCTGGGCGCCGGTCTCTACGAGGCCAGCGTGTCCAAGCAGGACTTCATTTCGCGGTTCCTGAACCTCGAGGTCCTGCCCGGTGAGACGACCCGGATCGATCTGGCCCTGAACCCGGGTCTGCCCGAGTCCCTCGCTCCCGGCCTGGGCGCCGAAGTCCTGGCCCGCAAGAGCACCGACCAGTTCTCGGGTTCTTCGGACATCTTCATGGATCACCAGGGCAACCTCTACTCCATGAACTTCGCGTCCGGCAACATCACCAAACACATTCTCGATCCCGAAACCCGTGCCCACGTGCGGAGCTACGTCTTCGCCACCGGCGGCAATCTCTTCAATTCCTTCATCGTGACCGTGGATGCGGACCTCAACGTCTACGCCTCCACCGGCAACGACGGGGTCATGTGCCTGCCGCCCCGTGACACCGAAGAGACCTACATCCTCACCAGCGATCCCCAGGATCCGACCATCGTTCGCGACGAGAACGGCGTCAATCGCGTCATTTCCCTCGTCCGCGACGTGGACGGCATCGCCATCCTGTCCAACGGCGACCTGATCTTTTCGTCGGGCAGCGGCGGCGCACCGATCCCCGGACTGCCGGAGGGGACGACCAACAGCCTGGTTCGTCACCGCAACGGGGTGGAAACCATCTACAGCCGGGGCATTCCCGCGGCGGGCGGCCAATCCCTGTTCCAAAACAACGACATCCTCAAACCCGATGCGCAGGATCGCCTGATGCTGGGCATGCGTACCGGTGACGTGGCCCGCGTGGACACGAATGGCGTGGCCGAACTGATCTGGCCCGGCGACGGGACCGGCAAACCCGACGGACTGGGCGCCTTCACCGGTTTGAACGCCGACGTGGACGGCAACCTGTTCGTGCGCGGTGATACCGGCGACGGCAGCACCAGCGTGTTCCGCATGATCAGCCCGGACGGCGAAAACCTGCTGACGGTGGCGTCCGGCATGAGCCAATGCTTCGGCGGCTTCGCCTTCGATCGCGGCGGTCGCGACGTGATCATCAGCGAGAACGAACTCATCATTCGCATCTTCACCCTGGACGGCCGCACGATCGCGCAAAACCTGCTCGATCCGCCGGGCCCGTCCGTCACCAAGCGCGGTCCACGCATCCGCCTGTTGGCCACGCCGCACCGCATCAACCCCCATCCCGAACTGTAGGCAAACGACAGCAACGGAAGAACTTGCCGATTCGAGCCTGGGTGGCGAGGGTTCGAATCGGCATTCCCACCGGCCGGCAGGGTCTTGGCCCCCTTGGGTCTACCAACCTGCCATGGCGGGCCCGTGGTCGGGTTGTGCCGATCTTGCGGGCTTGTGCGTAAATCGAAACCGACAGGGCCACATCGCCACAAACATCAATAATACGATGAACCGAAACCGTTCCCAATTTCGGCCGGCCCACCTGCTGCCCATTTCCCCTGATGGCGATATGGATCACCTTGTTGATGGTTATCCTTTTCTTGCATTTGGGACGGCCGTATTTTTTATAAAGAACCGATTTTGAACAAGTTCACGAGAGCAACGCGATGCTGCTGACTCTTTTTTCGATGACCCTCTTTGCGCAAGCGTTACCCGTCGATTACGACATCGTCTACGTGCGTTGGCCCCGCACTGCCGGTGTGGCGCCCGAGCTGCCCCAAGGCGAAGACATGTACCGGGTCGAGCCCGGTGCGGACCTGGTTTTGTTGAAGCGGGACGGCAGCGAGGTGGTCCTGGTGGATTGCACCACCTGCTGCGTCCAAGACCCGATGCTGTCCTTCGACGGAAACTGGGTCTACTACACCAAGATGCTCGACGCGACCGATGTGCTCAGTCCCAGCCTCCTGTTCAAAATCAGGACCGACGGCCAGGGCGGGGAAATCCAGCTCACCTTCGACGACGGGTTCCGCACCGCCAACCACCAGGGCAACGACGAACTGACGGACGATCTGGGCAATTACTTCTCCATCCGAGACATGGGTCCCGCACCGATGCCGGACGGACGCATCGTGTTCACTTCCAACCGCAACGGCCTCATCGGGTTCATCCAGGGCACCAACCGCAACCTGGCTTGGGTGCCGGAATCGGGGGTGGCCCAACTGTTCGTCATCGACGATCACGGCGGTGAACTGACAAGCGGCGAGCTGGCCAACCTGCGCCAGCTCGAGTACGGCAACCTGCGCATGGCCCTGCATCCCTTCATGCTGAAGGACGGCCGCATTCTCTACACCAACTGGGAGCCGGTGGGCCGCAAGTTCTTGTATGCGATGTCGACCCTGTTCGCCGTCAATCCCGACGGTTCCGCGTTGCGGGCGATCACCGAACCCCACGACCACCACAAGAACGTCGATCACTTCGCCACGCAATTGACCAGCGGACACGTGATTCACGGCCAGTACTATCCGCGAAACAATTTTGGTTACGGCATCCTGGCCCGGTTCCCCATCGATGTGGGCCCGGTGGAATACACGGCCGACCCCGTAGACCAAGCCAACACCTACAACGGCTGGGGCACCTCGTACCGCAATTTCGACCGAAAGGAATGGGTGTCCCTGACGACCCATACCGATCCCGGCGATTGCGAGGCGCCCAACGATTCGGGCAAATACGCCATGCCGGCCGCCGCGCCGAACAACGCGCTGCTGACCGCCTACAGTCCCGGAAAGGTGAATTGGTTCGACGCCTGCGGCGGCATCGAAACGCTGCGTTCGGGCATCTACCTGGTTCCGGCCGACATCGCCGAGACCGGTTTCGTCACCGATCCCAACCAGTTGGTGCCCATCTTGAACAGCGACACCTACAACGAAATCTGGCCCCGACCCGTGGTCAGTTACCAGTCCATCTACGGCCAGCCTCAACCGGACCGCATCAACCCCGTCGACCCCCTCCTCCCCGATGATTCGCGCTTGCAACCGGCGGAACCCAGCGCCATCGTGGGTACCAGCTCGCTGTACAACCGGGAATCCGCACCGCTCGGCGGCGACCCCTTCGAGCAGTCCGGTTCCCGGGAGATTGCCGCCGGCAACTGGCTGATCCAGGGCGCGGACAGTGGTCTGATTGCCGACGAGGATATTTATGCGGTGCGCATCGTGGGCGTGGTCCCCAAACCCTTTCGCCGGCCGATCGACCGTTGGGATCCGGCCACCGTCGATGCCTGGAACGCCGTCAGTCATTTGCTGATGGATCCCCGCATGGACAGCATCGTGGACGGCTACGCCGCGACCCACCAGGAGCGCTGGAAGATCATCGCCGAAATTCCCGTGCGGAAACGCAACGCCCAGGGACAGGTCGTGCTGGACCAAGCCGGCAACCCCGACACCTCCTTCGCGGCCAAGGTTCCAGCCCATACGCCGTTCTTTTTCCAGGGCATCGACGAGAACGGCATGACGCTTTTCAGCGAGATGACCTGGCGGGGGACGGTGCCGGGCGAGGTGCGCACGGATTGCGGCGGCTGCCACGCCCACAGCATCGAGCCCTTCCCCTACCGCGGCACGGCTTCGTGGCGGCGCGACCCCCTTGCCGTCAACGGCTTGGCCGACAGCGATCCCATGATCGCCAACGGCTTGTGGGATGTGATCGAGAAAACGCCCCTGCTGACACGAGACGCCCAGAACCAGCCGGCCATCCAGGTCGAAGACAAGGGCATGATCGACGTCGAATACCATCGCGACATCCTGCCGATCCTCCAAAACCGCTGCGTCGGCTGCCATCACAGCGACCAGAGCGACACCAGCCTGGTCCTGGACGGCACCGGTCCGCTGGACGATCCCTACTTCCGCCTGGTGCGGGATACCAACGCGACCTTCGGTCCAACCCCGCCGAACGGGAGCAACTACCGCTACCCCCAATTGACCCGGTACATTCGTGCGATGCAGTCGCGCCAGAGTCTGCTCGTCTGGAAATTGATGGGCTCGCGATTGGATGGACGCAGCAACGACACCCGCCCCGGCGATCTCGATTTCGAGCCGCACGGCCCAGCCCACAACGCGACCCCCGCCGAGATCCGCACCATTGCACGGTGGATCGACCTGGGGTGCGCCGTCGACTTTCCCGGGGAGGTTCACGCGGGATATCGCTACACCGACGACAATTTGTTGCCCGTGGTTCACATCGCCTCACCCAAGCCAGGCCATCAAGCTCGTTTCGATGGGGTCCTGAAGGTCGGGTTGGTGGATGTGGAGAGCGGCATCGATTGGGACAGCCTGCAAATCGAGATCGACACCGACCCGTTCACCGGGCCGGGTCTTCAACCCGTCTCGACCGACGGCATCGACGTCACCGACGATCCCACGGTCATCGAACGCCAGTGGGAAGACCTGCCGCGCAACCAGGATATCCTGCTCGCCGTGACGGTGAGGGACCGCGCGGGCAACCGCAATCGAGCGACCGTCCGATTCTCCTTCGAGACCCTGGCGCAAGGGTGTTTCAACCCGAGGGACCTGTGGCCGCTGTTGCCGCAGTGGTCCTCGTCCGAGGCGTCGGTCCTCGATCTGGCCCGGTTGGTCTCCTGCCTGTAGGCAGATCGTCGCGTGTGGTGCCCGACCAGCTCGTTTTCGAGAAAGAAACAACGCGATGTGAACCGACTCGGAGAGCCCGCACGCGCGTTAGAGACGTAAAGCCTGCAGGTTGAGCAGGGCCGGTATGGCAGCTTGCCTTACTGGCCCTGCTCAACCAATCGAAGCGATTTAGCAGCAATATTTCGTGCCATCGGGAGCTCTGGAGGCCCGACTTTTTTGCTTCGCTCTTTTTCCGTTGGATCTTGCGAAGCGTGGATCGCTTCGAAGGGTTCATCGGGCCGATGAACCTACCGGGCCTGACGCCGCTCTGGGCATGCGGGCACTCCCGGACGGGATCGCTTCGAAGTGTCGGCCGGGCCGGCCAACCTACTGCAATTCCGACCCTCAATGCATGCGGGAATTCCTCGCATGCATCGCTTCGGTGAGTTTAGCCGGCCGGCTTACCGCCCCTGCTGAACCTTCCGGGCACGACGAACCTCTCGCAAGATATTGAAAATGGGCAAATGTACCCCTCGCGGCTTTTGCAGCATATATAATTGTTAAAACCGTTTTTTTTCACCAAACATAAAAACACGACCAGTCACGCGAATCGGCGAGGAGGGGTCCATGCGTTTTCAGGAACTCGGCATCCGCTGGCAAAGGATGTTTTGCGCTCTGACGGCAGTGCTAGCCCTGTGTTCGGGACCTCCGGCCTGGACCCAATGTAACCCGGTCGAACTGACGCCGCTCGACGATTCGTTCGTGTGTTTCGATCCCACTGCCGCCGACCTGAATCATGGCAGCGAACCCACGATCAACGTATGGAACGACGGGACCGGGCGCCAGTGCCAAACCCTGCTCAAGTTCGACATCGGCAACATTCCGGAAAACCCCTGTTCGGTCCTGCTCAAACTGACCGGCGCCGGAACCGGCAGCTTCGAAGACAAGATCGAGTTTCTGCGCATCACCCTGCTGGATCCCAACGACGCCTGGTCCGAAAGCACGGTGCGCTGGGGCCAACCCAATCCCAAACCGGACACCGTCGGCAAGACCCTCTCGCAACGGATTTATTTCGAAACGAACCTGGCCGTCGCGGAGTATTTCGACATCACCGAACTGTACACCTTCGCGATCGCCCAGGGCCACACCACCTTGGGCCTGGAACTGAGGTTTCTCGACAACCCCTTCGCCGACAACGTGGCGATCTGGTCCAGCAAGGAAGGCACCCATCCACCGGAAACGGTGGTCAACGCCCCGATCGTGGCGATCTCGGAAGGACCTGCCAACACCACCGGTGAGATCCCCTACCTGGGTCGCGGCAGGGCCGCCCAATTCACCCTGGCCAATTCCGACAATTCGGCGGAATCGGTGGCCTTCCAATCGGTGGAAATCTCGTTCTCGGGCGAGGGTCGCGAAGGTACGGCCGTGCAAACGGCCCGACTGTATCGCGACAACAATGGCGACGGAAGCGTCGACGGCGGCGACCTGCTGCTCGACAACCAGGCGCTCACCTCGGACGATCCCACCGTGACCTTCGACCTGTCCGGCGTCACGCTCGCCATCGGCCAGACGACCGAGATCCTGCTGGACCTCGAAAGCACCGATCAAGCCTGCCCCAACGAATTGTTCGTCGCCAGGGTCAACAGCACGAGCGCCACGGGCCAGAGCACCGGCGCCGCCGCGGTCGAACTCTTCGACCGCACGCCCGCCGGCGCGGGACGCATTTCGGTGGGCAACCTCGACATCGTCAGCGGCGACCAGCAATCCAACGAAACCGACATGCCCTGGGACGAGCCGCTGGTGGTTCAGGTGAGCGGTCGCAACCTGACGCCAGGCGCCTGCCCCGCCGATTTCGTCACCTGGAACGTCTTCCAAGCGCCACCCAACGGCGACCTGGAACTGGAGGAAACGGAAACCACCATCGCCACCGACGGCCGCTCCGAAGGCGTGCTGAAACCGGCATCGGTTGCGGGCGAGTACCGCATTTCGGCCGCGATCGGCGGGCCCTTTACCGACTTCGACATCGAATTGTTCACCGTCTTCGTCGCGGGCCTGGAGGTCAGCGCCCAGCACGACGGCGCACCGGAAGACTTTCTGTTCGGGACCTTCATTCCAGGTATCGAGGCGCCCAATCAGTTCACCGCCAGTGCCACCACCGACGGGCAATCGACCGTCGACCGCGTCGACTTCACCCTCGACGGCAATACCCAGATGGGCACGCCCAGCGGCGACAATTGGGTCACGACCTTCGACATGGGCGACCTCGCCCAGGGACTCTCCACGCTGCAGGTGGAGGCCAAGGACGGCGGCGGCGCGGTGATCCTGAACAAGAACTTCGACATGGAAGCGCTGGCGATTCCCCAGTGGTTCGCCCTACCCGGGCTGTCCAAGGAATGGTCCGCCGCGGAGGAGACCTATTCGCTCGACGTCAACCTGCCCGCCGACCCGACGAATCCGTTCGATTGGACCGGGTTCGAGATTCCCGAGGTGGTGGAGCTGTTGGCCGGTACCGAAAACGACGGCGGCGGCGGGTTCGCGGTCAACGTGGACTTCAAGATCGACCGCAACGTGACCGTCGAAGCCCAGGGCGGCTTCGACATCACCGTCTTCGGCAACCCCGCTTCGTTCGACGCCTCGCTCGCCTTGGACTTCGACGACCAGTTGACCTTTCAGGGCGGGAACGGCGAAGTGACGGCATCCATCGATTTCGAACTGCCCGAAAAGGGCGCCTCGCGAACGGTGATCATCTACGGTGTCCCGCTCACGCTCGCGGTGGATCTGGGCGGAACCGTGACGGTCTCGATCAACGGCAACGTGGTGTTCAGCGACACGCTGGAAATCGAGACGGCGCGCGCCACACCGGGCATCACCATCACCGTGGACCTGACCCTCTCCGCATCCCTGTTTTTCGGGGTCGCCAAACTGGCGTTCGCGGCCCATCCCACGGCCGACGTGAGCATGACCATCGAATGGAACCAAGCCGGCGGGACCTCCGGCCTGTTCCAGGGATCCTTCACGATTCCCTACGAGGTCATCGGTTCCCTGTTCTGGGGCGCGCTCTCCGGCACCCTCGCCGAGGGTGAATTCGGCCCCTGGGAGTTCAGCTCGGCTCGCTCGGTACCCTCGATCCAACGCAAGGTGGAGATCCCGGAATTCTTCGGCACGGGGTCGGTGGATGCGGGACCGGGTGGTGACCTGCTGATGGTGACGGTCGAGGACACGGCGGAAGCGGGCGACCCCAATCCGGAAGTCCGCTGGCGAACCAACGACGGCACGGGCTGGACCGCGGCCCAATCGATCACCACGGAACCCGAAATGCACTGGGAGATGGACCCGATCGTGCGGTTCATCGGCAGTGGTGGCCAGGCCCTGGCCCTGTGGACCTCCAATGACGGCGATCCTTCCCTGCCGGATCAACCGGGAACGGTGCTCGCCGACATCCTCGGCGGCCAGGATATCGACTGGTCGCTGTACAACGGTGCCACCTGGACCGCACCGGCCGCGGTCGTCGACGACGACATGGCCGACGGCACCCCGGCCTTGGCCGGTCACCCCAGCGCCAACGAGGCCATCGCCGCCTGGCTGACCGATCCGGACAGTACCCCGGCCCTGGCCGGTCCCGGCCCGGACGAAACCGAGAGCCGCACCGATTGGCAACTCCGCTACGCCCAATACAGCGGCGGAAGCTGGGGCTCTCTCGTCACGGTGCCCAAGACCCAGAGCCAGTCCGCGGTGCGCGAACCCTACCTCGCCTATCGCCCCGACGGCGTGGCCCTGCTCGTCTTTTCCCGCGATCACGACGGCCGGCCCGAAACCGTGGGCGACGCCGCCATCGAGGCCTCGTGGTGGAACGGCGGCTTCAACCAGCTCTTCACCCTCTCCACCGAACCCAACAGCGCCGGCGAAACCCAACCCTCGGTGGTGTTCTTGAGCAACGGCGACGGCGTCGCGGCCTGGCACGTGCGCCGGGTTCCCACCGCCGAGGGCAGCGGCGATCCCGTAGAGGAAGCGCTGTTCGCCAGCCACTACGACGGGACCGCCGAAAGCTGGGGCACGCCGGTCGAGCTGATTTCGAGCGAGACCTTCATCGATCATCCCCGCCTGAGCGTCGACGACTCGGATGCGGTGGTGATCTACTACCGCGGCTTCGACGGCTACGACGGGGACATCTTCAGCCTGGCGATCGACCTGGGCAGCTTGCGACAGGGCAAGCGCGGCCTGAACACGCCCCGGCAGATCACCGCGGACGACACCAGCGACCTCGCGCCCCTGATCCCGCCCCACGCCAACGACCCGCCCGTGCTCTGGCGCCGGCTCGATCTCACGGGCGAGGCCACCGCATCGGACGGCCTGTCGGGTGGCTTGAACGTGGCCTCGACGGCGACCACGGGGCATCTCGATGCGCCCGCGACCTTCACGGTCACCACCGAGGATCCCGACGAGGACGAACGCATCGACGCATTGGTGTTGGAAGCCTGCAACGTCACCATCGTGGCGGAAGCTTCCTATTGGCTCCAAGCCGAGGTATGGGGCGTGGACCCGGCCGAACCGGGCACGCCGCGCCGGCTCCTCACCGCCGAGGGCCAACCGGTCGTCCTGACCGCCGGCACTCACTGCCTCACGCTCACGGTGGACGGGGGCCTGCTGCGCCATGCGGGATTCAGCGGCGCCCTCACGCTCGCGCCGATCCGCCTCATGGCCCGCAGAACGGGTGAAGCGACGCTCTCGGCCGACAGCGACGCCACGGGCACGATGACCGAGGCGCTGACCCCGGAGGTCTTCGAAGCGGGACCGCTGCGTTGGAATCGCGCCGACTATGCCGGCATGTCTCACGCCGTCCTGAGCCTCGACTACGCCGACGCCAACCAGGATTCGGGCAGTGTCGAAAGCGTCACGGCCACGGTCGAGAGTTCCCATGCGGCCGCGCCCATGGCCCTTCAGCTCACCGAGACGGACGTCGACAGCGGGACCTTTACCGGCACGATCCTGTTGGCGCCCCAAACCGAGGGCACGAGCCTGGTGGTGGCCGACGGCTCCGTCGTGCAGGCGCGGTTCCGACCCGCGCTGGGTCTGCCGACATTCTTCGCGACGGCCGTCTGGCGCGAGCTGGCCCGTGATCCCTGCGCACTCTACGACCAGGACGACCGCACCGACGTCCGCGACCTGGTGGGCACCATCAACCGCCTGGGTTCCTCGGATCAGGATTACGACTTCGACGGCAGCGGCACGGTGGACCAAACCGACTTCGACGTGGGCCTGCCCTGCTGGCGCACCCAGCGGTGAGGAGGGGGGTGTGCTTCATTGGATCCGAATCGCCCCGGGTCGTGCTGTAGGGGCGATTCGAGGCGGGCCCATCCCAGCCTGGCGTTAATTTGGGATGCGCACCATCCGCGCTCAACCGAATGCTTGCACGGGCACCTTTCGCGGCAATCCCAATGCTTGCACGGGCACCGTTCACGGCCAACCCCAATGCCTGGACGGTCCTCGTTCGCGGCCAACCCGAATGCTTGGATGGTCACCGCTCGCGGCCAACCCGAATGCTTGGATGGTCACCGCTCGCGGCCAACCCGAATGCTTGGATGGTCATTGTTTGCGGCCAACATCATGCTGGGATGCCCGGCATCGTGTTCGGGGCGATCCGGCGCGAGCCCATCCCATTCTCGCGATATGTTGGGACGCGCGTCATCCGCGCGCAACCGTATGCTTGGACAGGCACCGTTCGCGGCAATCCGAATGCCTGGATGGCCCTCGTTCGCGGCCAATCCTGTAGGGATGGCCAACCGTATGCCTGGACCACAACTTATTTAGAACGCGCACCTCTGGTGCGCCACCAGCAGGCGTCCTGAAGGGACGACACAATACAGCGAAGGGTTAAGGAGCCGAAGGCGACGCAACCCTGGTTCTCTGGGGTTCCCGGATCCAGCCCTGAAGGGGCGGCTCCGCGGAGGACTCCAGGAAGGTGACGGGAACTCCGTGAGAGCTTCGTAGTCCCGCCCCTACAGGGCTGGAGTTCGGGGACTCCATACAACCAGGGTTGCGTCGTCGTTCCGACTCCTTAACCCTTCGCTGAAATGTGTGACCCTTACAGGGTCCCTGCTGGTGGCGCACCAGAGGTGCGCGTTTTTATCAACAGTGGGCCAAACATGGGGCTGGCCATCCCTACAGGATTGGCCGCGAACACCATACATCCAGGCAGACACCCAATCGGGACGCCATACCCCCACACGCGACCACCCACACCCCCACACCCCATTACCACCCATACGCCCTGACGGGACACCCCACAACCACCCATACGTCCAATCGGGACACCCCACAACCACGCAACCGCCCACACCGCACACCCCACGAAAAAAGCCACCGCGGCCCGCGCTTGGCGCGGACGGCGGTGGCTCGATGTTGCGGTGATCGGTTCAGATCAAGGGATCAGGGGCTCTCCACCGACAGGGTCACGCCGGTGAAGGCCTCGTAGGCGTGGAGCTGGATGTACCAGGTCTTGCCGCCGGCCCCGGAAATCTCGATCGATTCGCCGTTGCCGCCGTTCCAGCTCCGATAGTCGAACTGGGAACCGTTCGGCTTGGCGCCCTCGCGCACGTAGAGATCGGCATCGCCGCTCCCGCCGCTCAGGTTGACCGCCAACACGCCGACACCATCCGGGACGACCAACTTGTAGTTGATCACGCCGTTCTGGCTGGCGTTGAGACCGGTCACGGTCTGGTCCGGTGCGATCGACGGGATTTGCTCGACCTGAATCGAGGAGCGACCCGTCGCCGTGCCGCCACGGCCGTCCGAGACACGCACTTCCACGGCGAGGGTCCCACCCTCGGTGAAGGTGTGGTCGACCGTCTGCCCTTCCGCCGTGGCACCGTCGCCGAAGACCCAGGTGTAGGTGAGCGCGTCGCCCTCGGGATCGGTGGCGGTCGCACTGAACTGGGTCGCGACACCCGTCTCGGTCTGGGGCGAAAAGCTCATGCCCGTGATCTGGGGCGGGTTGTTGGAACCGCTCTGGGCCACGACCTGCACCGTGCCGTTGGAGTTGATGCGGCCGCCGCGACCGTCGTCCACGGTCACGACCCAATCGTAGGATCCGGCGGCCGCGTAGCTGTGGCTGGTTTCGGCGCCGCTGCCGCTGGCGCCGTCGCCGAAGTCCCAGCTCACGGTCAGCGGATCGTCATCCGGGTCGGTGGCGGTGACCCGGAACGTGGCCGGAGTGCCCGCGATCGCCTGGGTCGGCACGTTGCCGCCCGTGATCGAAGGCGTGCCGTTGGCGCCGCCACCCGCGATGGTCACGGTCCCCGTGGCACTGTCGCTCCCGCCGCGGCCGTCGCTGACGGTGGCGGTCACGGTGTAGGTGCCCGGCTGGCTGAAGGCGTGGGTGAGCTGCGCGCCCGCGCCACTGCCGCCGTCACCGGTGTCCCAAGTGATGGTCAGGGCATCGCCGTCGGCATCGCTCGCCTGCACGGAAAAGGTCAGGCTCTCGCCGACCTCACCGCTTTCGGGCAGGCTCAGGCCCGCGATCGTCGGTGTGCGGTTGCCACCCTCGGCTTCCTCGCCGGACACGGTCAGGGTCACGTCGCTGAAGGCCGCGGCCCCATAGACGACCACGTACCAGGTCTTGCCGGCGGGATCGGTGATGTCCACCCGCTCGTCGTTGCCCGCCTGCCAGGAGACGAAGTCGTAGTCGCTGCCCTGCGGACGCTGGCCCGCTCGGACGAAGATCGCCATGTCGCCGGTACCGCCGGAGGTCGACACGGCAAGTGCCGTCACCCCGTCGCCGGCCACGATCTTGTGGAGCAGGTAGGCACCCGCGTTACCGGACAGATCGCCGACGGTATCGCCGATGGAGAGCAGGGGCACTTCCGTGATTTGAATCTGGAAGGTGCCGATGCCGGTGCCACCGCGACCGTCACTGACGCGCACCTCGACGCTGTAGACGCCGCCGGACGCGTAGCTATGGCTGACGGTTTGACCGGAAGCGCCGGAGCCGTCACCGAAGGTCCATTGGTAGCTCAGCGGATCGCCGTTGGGATCGGTGGCATGCACGGTGAACGTCACCGATTCGCCGTTTTCGGCGCTGCCCGGGAAGTCGATACCGGTGACCTGGGGCGGTTGGTTGCCCTGGGTCGCCTGGATGACCACTTGGCCCTGGGCACTCGCCTCACCGCCGCGTCCGTCGCTGACGGTGACGCCCACATCGTAGGTGCCCGCGCTGGTGTAGGCGTGTTCCACGGCAAAGCCGGTCGCTTGTTCGCCGTCACCGAAGGTCCAGGTCACGACGAGATTGTCGCCGTCGGGATCCTCGACATCGACATCGAAGTTCAGGGTCTGGCCCACTTGCCCGCTCGACGGAATCGAAGCGGTACCGATCACCGGCGGCCGGTTCTCCACATCGCCGCCGACCGTCAGGCTGGCGTCCGCGAAGGCTTCCGCGCCGTGCACCATCAGGTACCAGGTGCGACCCGCCGGTGCGGGCACGTCGATCGATTCGTCGTTGGCGCCACCGATCGAGACCAGGTCGTAGTTGTCCACGGCGGGCAACTCGCCCTCCAGGAGGTAGAGGTCGGCGTTGCCGGTTCCGCCGGACAGCGTGAAGGTCAGGCGTTCCAGGTTCTGGGCCGCCTGCAGCCGGAAGTAGAGGGCCTCGTCGCTCCCGGCACTCAGGCCGGTCACGGTGATCGGCACACTCAGCTCGGTGACCGGCGTTTCAGATTGGATGTGGATGACACCACCGGCGGTAACCTGGGCGCCTTTGCCGTCGCTGACCGTGACGTTGACGGTGTAGTCGCCGGCGTTGGCGAAGGTATGGGTGACGTTGGCCTGGGCCTGCGTGGCCGAACCGTCGCCGAAGTTCCAGGCGTAGCTGAGCGCATCGCCGTCCGGATCCTGGGCGGTCACCGAGAAGGCCACTTCCTCACCGGTGTTCGCGCTGGAAGGCACGGTCAAGGCGGTGATCTCGGGTTGGTGGTTGTCGGGTTCGCTGACGTTGACGTTGCGAACCGCGGTAGCACTGCCGCCCCGTCCGTCGGTGACCGTGATGGTGATGGCGTAGGAACCCTCGGTCGCGTAGCTGTGCTGGATCGACGTGCCGGTACGTTCGGTACCGTCGCCCAGACGCCAGGTGACCGTGAGGCTGTCGCCGTCGGGATCGCTGACCGTGGCGGTCATGGCCAGGTTCTCGCCGACGAAGCCGGTGGTCGGAACCTCGACCGCATCGATCGAGGGTTGGCGATTGGCCGCCGAAACCCGCACGACGCCGCTCGTGCTGCGCCCGTAACCCCACTGGTCGCGCACCACGATGCGCACGGTGTAGTCGCCGGGCTGGCTGTAGGCGTGGCTCGCGCTGGCGGTGCCGGCGGTGGCGCCGTCACCAAACTCCCAAGCGTAGGTGATGGTGTCGCCGTCGGGATCGCTGGCTTCGACATGGAAGTCCACCGCGACGCCAACCGTGGCGGCACCGGGAATCTCGGCACGCGTGATGTCGGGATACCGGTTTTGGGCCAGCACTTCGACATCGCGGCTGAAGGTGGAAATCCCACCCTGGCCGTCGTCGAGCGTCACGGTCACGGTGTAGGTGCCGGTCGCACTGAAACTGTGGTTGACCGCGGCGCCGGTCACCGTGGCGCTGCCGTCGCCGAAGTCCCAGGTGAAGGTGATCGGATCGCCCTCGGGGTCCTCGGCTTCGATGCTGAACGGCGTGTTGGTGTTGGCGAAGACCTGCGAGGGAATGCCGTAGCGCGTGACGTAGGGCGCGCGGCTGCCGATGACGATCACCGACTCGGCGGTATCCTCCAAGCCATCCGGATCGACCGCACGCACGGACACGGTGTAGCTGCCCGTCTCGGGGTAGTCGACCGTGACGCTCTCGTCGGCGTAGGCCTGGGTTTGGCGGCCGTTGCCGAAGTCCCAATGCAGCGTGACGCGGTCGTTTTCGTCATCCTCGACCGTGGCCGACATGGTCACGTTGGCACCGTAGCTTCCCGTGGCGGGTACGTTCAGGGACACGATGCGCGGCGCGGTGTTGGGACACTCGAGATCGCTGCCGTCCTTCAACGGATTCACCTGGAACTGGGTAACCCGACCGCGTGCGGCCGCGATGTCCGCACAATCGTCGAGGCCCATGAGGTTGCCTTCCAGGTAGAGGTTCTGCAGATCCGGGTTGGCCGCGATGTCGGGAACCGACGTCAGTTCGTTGTGGCGTGCGATCAACGTCGCCAGCTTGGGCAGATCACCCAAGTCCGGGAGTGCGGTCAGCTCGGCGCTCTGGCAATCCAGGGTGGTCAGTTCGGGCAGGTCGCCCAGGTCCGCCAAGGAACCCAGGGGGTTGAACCCGACGACCAGGTTGGTCAGGGCATTGGGTTGCGCCAGCGTGGGCAGGCGCGTCAGTTGGTTGTGGGACAGGTCGACGCTCGTCAACACGGTGAGCGTCGCCAGGCTGTCGACTTCCGTCAGTTGGTTCTTGCTCAGGTGCAGCGAGGTCAGCGCGGTCAGGTGCGCCAGCGGCGGGTGCTCGGCCAACTGGTTGTCACCCAGATCCAGGGTTTCCAGATTGGCCGGCAGGGCGCCGACGGCGGCGAGCGCGTTACCGCCCAGGTCCAGGCGTTTCAGCGCGACAAGCGCGTCCAAGTCGCCCACCGCAGTGAGGTCGTTGCCGCCCAGATCGAGAACCTCCAGGGCGACCATGCCGTTCAGGCCGGTGACCTCGGCCAGCTTCATGTTGGCCAGGTCCAGCTCGGGCAAGCGGGTCACGTGGCTTACATCGCCGATCGAGGCCAGGTGGTACTCGGAGAAGTGGACGTTGTGGCCACCGAACTTGAAGACCTCCAGGTTGGCCGGCAGCCGCTCGATGGTCGTGATCTCGGGACAGTAGCCCAGATCCAGGTTGACGATGCTGTCGGGCAGTGCCGGCACCTTCTTCAGGGTACCGGTGTGGGTGATCGTCAGGCTTTCGAGCCCCTCGGGCATCGCGAAGTAGCGATCCTCGATGCGGTTCTTTTTGGCGATCAGGGTCTCGAGGTTGGTGTTGGCGGTGAATTCCAGACGGAAGACCGTGCCGTTGGTATCACTGGAGTTCTCGCTGCAGTTCAGGTAGGTCAGCGAGACCGGCGCACGACCGTGGCCGAATCCGGACAGGAGCTGGTTGTAGCTGCAATCCAGCCAGGTCAGGGTTTGGGGCAGTGAAGGCAGGCGGCGCAACTCGTTGCGCGCCAGGTTCAGATGCGTCAGGTTCACCGGCAGCGTGCTCATGGTGTGCACGTCGTTGCTGTCGAGTTCCAGCCGCGTCATGCGCTCCAGGTGGCTCAGGTGCGGGACCGATACGATGCGCCCGTTGGAGGCGTCGAAGCTCGGGGCGTTCACGAAGGCTTCCAGACCTTGCAGGCTGATATCGTTGCCGCCGATGCTGTTCAGGGTGATCGCCGTATCGACCGCCGCGGCCTCGCCGTAGCTGATCTCGCCATCGCCGTTGGTGTCGAACAGCGCCACCAGCGCCTCTTTGAAGCCCTCGCTGGCGAAGGCGACCGGTTCGGCGTCGGGGCCCAGGACAGCCACGTAGGCCGCGGCCGTCGTGCTACGCACGCCGTTGGACACGGTGAGTTCGAGCCTGCGGCGCAAGCCCAATTCGGTGTAGGTGTGGGTCACGCGGTCGAGACCGGTACCGGACTGGACCGGCGAACCGTCGCCGAAGTCCCAGGAATAGGTCAGCTCGCCGCCGCTGGGGTTGTAGGCGTCAACCACGAAGTCGGCCGCCACGTCGCGAATGACGATGATCGGCGTATCGAGATCGGCGATGACCGGGTACTCGAACACCTCGACGGTCGCGGTTCGCATGCTGGCCGCGTTGCGGGCGTCGACGGCGGTCAAGGTGACCTCGTAGGTGCCTGGCGCGGTGTAGACGTGGCTGTTGGGGTTACCCTCGACCTGGGCCGAACCGTCGCCGAAGTCCCAAAGGTAGCGAATCGCCTCGCCCTCGGCGTCTTCGGCCGTGGCCGAAACCTGGAGCGCGACGTCGACGCGTCCCTCGGCGGGCACGTTCAGCTCGACGATCTGCGGCGGCAGGTTGTCGAAGGCCTCCACCTGCTGGACGCGGTAGGCGCTGGCTCCGAGTTGGTCGGTCACGGTCAGGGTGACCAGGAACTGTCCGGCGCGGTCGTAGCTGTGGGTCGTGGACTGCCGGTGAACGAGCGGCGAGCCGTCACCAAAGTCCCAGACGTACTCGAGCTGGTGGTTTTCGGGATCGTCGGCGGTACTCTGGGCGTCGAAGACCTCGCCCACCTTGACCTGTTCGGGCACCTCGAAACGGTAAATGTCGGGTGCGAAGTGCACGCTCAGGCCGTAGGCGGTGATCTGGGTGGTGTTGCCCTGATCGTCGCTGAGCTGGAGGTTGACCGTCACGGTTGAGAAGCTGTCGAAGGTGTGATCGAACTGGGCCTGGTCGCTGGTGTCGACGTTGTTGAAGCGCCAGTTCAGGGTGAGGTCGCCCCCGTCGGGATCGTAACCCTCGACGGCGAAGCGGGTAGCCTGACCGATGACGGCGTGGCTGGGCATGGTCAGGGCACGCACGGCCGGCGCGGCCTGATCGCCCACCAGAACCGAAAAGCTCCGCTCGTACCAGGCACCGCGCGCATCTTCGAGGCGCAGGATGACGGTTTGGTAGCCCTCGGCGGTGAAGGTGAACGGCGTCGCGGCCTGATCGCGGGTCATCTCGCCGTGGCTCCAGCGATAGGTGACCGCGTCGTCTTCCTGGTCGCGGGCCTGGGCGATGAAGTGGGTTTCGAGATCGGCCTTGGCGTGGCCGGGCACGCCGTACCAAGCCAGGCTGGGGGCCGTGTTCTCGACGATCTCCAACAACTGGGCGTGGCGGGTGACCGCGCCGCGGCTGTCGGTCAAGGTCAGCACGGCCTCGAAGATGCCGACTTCGATGGCGCGCGTGGAACCGGCGGCGGTGTCGGCGGTTTCGCCGTTGCCGAAGTCCCAGTGATAGCTGATCTCGTCACCTTCGGCGTCGACGGCGGTAGCCGAGAAATCGAAGGCGTAGTTGCGCGAGCGCACGGCGGCCAACTGGATGTCCCGAAGTTCCGGGGCGCCGTTGTCGCCGACCTGAACCGGCTTGGTGGCCTGCGTTTCGGCGCCCGAACCGTCGCGCACGGTGACCGTCAGCACGTAGTCGCCGGCGGCAGCGAAGGCGTGACTGACCGCGCTGCCGGTCAACTGGGTTCCGTCGCCCATGGACCAGGTCGTGGTCAGGGCGTCGCCGTCCTGATCTTCGGCAACGACCGAGAAGCCACCGGCCGTTCCGGTCTTCAGGCTGTCCGGCCCGTTGACGAAGTGGATGACCGGCGCGGCGTTGTCGTCGATGACGATCGAACCGTCGTAGCGCGATTCCAATCGGTTGCGGTCGACGACCCGCAGGGTCACCGGATAGGTCCCCTTTTCGGTGTAGGTGTGCGACACGCGGTAGCCGGTGGCGCCGGTGCCGTCGCCGAAGGTCCAGTGGAATTGGTCGATGTTGCGGTTGTAGTCGGTGGCGCCGACCCAGAACGATACCGGGCGGTTGACGCTGCCGGTGGGCGGGACGTGCACGTAGCGAATGGTCGGCGGGACCACGCTCACGATGTTGATCGAGCCGGTGCGCTGCGCGCTGGCGCCCTTGTCGTCGCGTACCGTGACCACCAGGTTCCGCGTGCCGGCGGTGGTGAACCGGTGGGTGACCGTTTCGCCTTCGAGCACGGTTTCGCTGCCCAGCTCCCAGGTCACGGTCAGCGGATCACCGTCGGGGTCGCTGACCTGGGCGCTGAAGGTGACATCGGTGTGGATGCGCCCTTGGTTGGGAATGACCAGGTCGACGAATTCCGGAGCGCCGTTGGCCAGGATGTCGATTTGGGTTTCCTTGCGGACTTTGGTGTGACCGTCGGAGATCTCGAGCCACACCGTGTAGGTGCCGGGCTCGGCGTAGGTCACGGTCGGAGCCGCGTCGTTGCTGCCGGAACCGTTGCCGAAGTCCCACAGCAGGTGCAGGTCGTCGCCTTCGGGATCGCTGAAGACGGCCCCGAAGGTCAGCGGTACGCCGACATAGCTCTGCTCGGGCACGGTCAAGGTATCGATTACGGGTGGCGCGTTGCCGCGCTGGAGATCGATGGTGTAGACCGCGGTGCGCGAGTGGACCAGGCCGTCGAAGACGCGGTAGGAGAAGGTGTCCGCGCCGGATTGGCCGGGATGGGGTGTGTAGGTCATGGCCCCGGTCAGCGGATCGAGGGTCACGTCGCCCAATTGCGGAAGCTCGACCAACTGATAGAGAAAGGAGTCTCCATCGAGGTCGAAAGCGCTGATCTCACTTTGATAGGGTTCGTAGCTGGTCAACAAGGTGGCGTTGTAATCGAAGATTTTCGGCTGCTGGTTGACGGCTCGAATCACTTGAACGGAGCCCGCGATCAGGTCACCGACCGCGATATGGGCGGCCTGAGCGTCAACGATGAACACGTTCTCCAGCCGAACCGGCAGCGAACCGGGCTGGGTGCCTGCGGCGACGCGCAGGGGGATGTGCACCAGCCGTCCCTGTTGGAGGGCGTCGTTGTCGGCCACGTCGAACACGGTCAGGCGCGCGCGGCCGGGTTCGGGAAAGCCCAGATGGAACTCGTGCGGCGCCAACCCGGTTTCGGCGGCGACGCGTTCACCGGAGAGCAGGGCGCCGTCGAAGACCAGGTCGCACTGCAACGCCACCGCACCCTGCATGTGGCCGAAGAACAGCGGCAGCGAAACCAAGTCGTCGGGTCTGCCGAGGGCGTGGCCCAGGACGAGGTACGGTTGATCGAGCGCGGCCTGGACCGTCACGTCGCGGGAGAGCTCGGCCAGCCCGCCGAAGCGGTCGGCGACGCGAACGCGCACGGTGTAGGTACCGGCGGCGGCGTAGGTGTGGCGCACCGACAAGCCGCCGAAGGGGCCGCTGTCGTCACCGAAATCCCAGTGAACGAAGAGCTGGTCGTTGTCGCCATCGCTCGCGTCGAGGCCGAACTCGGCCGCCACGCCCGCAAACAGTTCGTCCGGCGCCTGCAGTTCGGCCGCCTGCGGTGCGGTGTTGCCGCAATCCAGCTCGCTCTGATCCGCCAGGGGATTGAACTTCAGGACCTTGAGCCCGCGCGCCCGAAACGCGTCGAGTTGGGTGCAGCTTTCGGAGGCCAGCGGGTTGTACTGAATGAACAGCACGGCCAGGGGCAGGCTCGCATCGATGGTGGGCACGGCGGTGAACTGGTTGCCGTTGAGGTTGAGGTAACTCAGGTTGGCCAGCGGAGAGAGGTCGGGTAGGGCGGTCAACTGGTTACCCGAAAGACCCAGACCGGTGAGCGAGGTGCAGGCCGTGATGCCGGTCAGGTCGGCGATGTCGCGGTTGGAGATCTCGAGGATTCCACGCAGCGAGGCCGCCTCGGACACCGTAAGCACGCCGTTCTCGTCGTAGTCGGCCTTTTCAAGCAGGGCAGCACGCAGGTTGGCGTCGGGCACCGTAACCGGTGTGTCGAGGCCCTGGTAGCGCGTTTCCACTTCGGCGATATCCAGGTCCGACAGCGTGTCGAGCCGGCCCATGACTTCGCCGAACTCGGTGTAGGCCGGTTTGGGCTCCATCGTCGGCAGACCGTTCCGCGAGAAGGCATGACCGTGGTAGTGCATGATCGAGCGGAAGTCGTAGTCGCCATGCTGCGCGAAGCCGTCGACGCGGGTAAAGTTGCCGCGTTTGTCGGGCAGCGCGTTGTGCTCGCTCACGGTGATGTAGGTGTCGCGATTGGGGCGCTGCTGCTCGTGCAGCATGCCGATCGCGTGGCCCAACTCGTGGAGGATCACGGCGGGTTCCCAGGTCTGCAGATTGAGGACCTGCTTGCCCCCGATCATGCCCAGCGCGGAGTTGTTGCCGTCGAGGCTGTTGCGGACCTCGATGTAGTTGGCCGGGTTCGGGCCCTCGTCGGGGATGCGCTGAACGTCGAGGTTGTCGAGCGCGTCCCAGGCCTTGGCGGCCTCGTCGAAGATATCGCGTTGCAGCGCGTTGACGTCGTCGGCGAAGCGATAGTTGACGATGCCGTTGGCCCACAACGAGATGACGATGTCGTCGGCACGTTTGGAGGATGCGCGCTTGGACGCGGCGTCCGCTTGGGGTGCCGCGCCGCGGACGCGGACCCACATGTCGCCGATGCGCACGAGGCGCGTGCCGTCGGTTCGCTCGGGTTCCGTCGGCGATCCGGCGAACGCGATCATGGAAAACACGATGAATGAAAGCAGGGTTCTCCCCAGTGATCGGAAATGGGATTTCACCAATTTTCTCCTGTTATCGATGGTGTTCCGGTTGTCGTTGTCGTGCGGGATGTCGCTCATGGGCGCACCTCGCTGAGGTGCAGCATCACCAGCCCGGTGGCCCAGAGAAGGGTTTCCACGATGGCGTCGGGCGCGATGCCCGAATCCGCGAAAAAGCCCTTGGGTTCCGAGGCGAAGGTGAAGTGGTCCGCCAGTGCTTTGAGCCGTCGGCCGTGGTGCTCGGGGACCGGGCGCCCGGTGGTGGCGATCAGGTCCAGCAACAGGTTGGCGGTGTCGATGATGAACCGACTCTCGTCCGCCTCGCCCGAGGTGAGCAGGTACAGCGTCTGGGCCAGATGACCGCGGAAGAAGGGTTCTTCCAGGTCACGATCGTCGGCCGGCAGATCGGCGCCGAATCGATCGATCACCCGATCGGCCGCGGCGGGATCCGTGAACACGAGGATGCGACCATCGCGGGCAAGCACCCGGTCGACTGGCCCCTCGTTCACGAGCAGGTACCACTCTGGCGACTCGCGATCGGGGTCCAGATGCAGATAGGCCAATCGCCAAATCTGCTGTTCTGCGGGATGGGTTTCGGTCATGATCTCCTCCTCATTCGAATCCCCGGTCACCGAACTTCTTGATTTGGCTGTACTGCTTGGCCATATCACCTTTCCGGGTCCAGTTCCCTTCGCCGTATTGGGCGTCCATCATGCGTTTGGCGAAATCGGTACCCGACTCGCCCTCGTAGGGTTTCCCTTCCGGGTGGTTCTTGACCCAAGACGGAGCATCGGTGGCCTTTTCCTTACCGGAACCCTTTTTGGGCTTCTTGAATTTCTTGGTGCAGTCGTTGTTGTGAACCAGTACCAATTCACGGGAAACGTAGTAGTTGTGGTTTCCGGCCACGGTGAAGTTGTAGACCGGTGCATCGGTCAGGCGCACCCATTTGGCGTCGACCACGGCCGCTGCCTTGGCACGATCCAGAACGCGATCGCCGGGTTCCAGATGGATGGCACCCTTCCAACCGTGACCGATCACGTAGAACGGATGCTCCTCGGTGGTCACGATGGATTCACCGTCGATGGTCAGTTCCACCAGGCGTTTGGCTTCACGGCGGTGGAGTTCCAGCACCTCGTTCAGCTCGATCTCACCGGATCGCTCGCGATAGCTCCACACCTGGTCACCGACCTGGACGTCTTCGATGGGAATCAACCCGGCCGCGGTCGCCACCAGCGTGCCCGCCACGAAGCAGCCCTTCTGGCCCTTGTCGAACAGCTTTCGGAACCATCCCATCTTGGCGAGTTTGGACAGACCGGGGCCCAAGGCGCCCAACCCTGCCGAGATCGCCACTTGGTTCCAGTCGATACACTCATAGCTTCCGCCGTTTTGGAGAAGCTGCTGCACCACATCGGCGATCGCTTCGGCCCCGGCCTTGACCGCCAGAATCACGAGGAACGGCAGGTTGCCGTCGGGGTCGACGAAGTTGACGGGGTCGTTTTGAGCGTAGCGATAGCGGTTGAGGCCGCCCTCGGTGCCGAGTGGATCGACGTCGGTCCAGCGACCCACCTGGGGATCGTAGTCGCGGGCGCCGAAACGGATCAGGCCGGTGTGGGCGTCGACCAGACCGCCCGCAAATCCAAACGGTTGGAAGCCGGGATTGCTGTCGGCCAGCACGCGGCCCCAGGCGTCGTAGCTGATTTCCTGGACCAGATCCCCGGATTGGATGTCGATGACCATCCGAGGACTGCCGCGAAAGTCGCTGACGATGCGATAGGTTTTGCCGCCGCGAATCATGAAGTCGGGCACGTGATTCCGAGTGGCGTAGTAGAACAGACTGACGATTTCACCGTCGCCGTCCAATTCGGCCACCGGATTGAGCGAGTCCTTGTAGAGGAAGCCTTGAACCAGGGTGCCGTTCACTTTCTTGCCGACCCGGCGGTTGGTGGCATCGATGACGTAGGCGATTTCGGTGCCGTCGGCAAGGGTGGCGCTGCGCAGGTTGCCCAGCAGGTCGTACACATAGGTGACCTGAGCGCCGTTGTTGCGATGGGTCTTCCCTTTCAGGTCTCCGTTGGGTCCGAAGCTGTAGTCCCAATCGCCATGGCTGGCCAGGCGACCGCCCGTGTCGTAACTGGCGATGTCGGCTTGGTTCAGTTCGTGGGTTCGGTTGCCGAAATCGTCGTATTCGTAGTGCTCCACCAGGACGTCGTCGCGGTGAACGTCGGTCAGTTGACCGCGCGTGTCGTAGGTGTAGGCGTACACGACCGCGCTGCCGTCCTTGGTTTCCGTAAGCCGCGAAATGCGACCCAGGGCGTCATAGATCACATCCTGCTGGAAACGGATTTGACCGCCCACACTGGCGCTGAACAGGTCTGGCTCACCGTAGCCGTTGTAGTCGAAGACGGTTTCGGCCACGCCCAGATCGGTGGTGCCGAGGTACCCGGTCTCTTCGTCGTACCCGATCGACATCGAACCGAAATTGGTCAACTCGCCTTGCGCGTTGTAGATGGCGCGAACTTCGGCGGTATCGTCGATGCGCACGCCTTCGATGTTGAAATCGTTGTCGAAATCGATCGTCACCGATCCGGCGATTTCCCCGGTCCAGGTCGTTTGGGTGGGCAGGTGGCCATCGTAGGCGAAACCCACTTCGGGGCCGTCGGAGTTGGTGATGCGGGTCAGTTGACCGGTGGTTTCGTCGTAGTGGGCAGTGGTGACGAAGCCGTCCGCTTCGAGTCGCGAAAGCCGGCCGTAGTCGTCGTAGACCGAGTTGAGGATGCGATTGTCGGGATAGACGATGTGGGTGGGATGGAGGTCCTTGTCGAAACGGTGGGTGACCACGCCTTCCTGGTCGGGAGCCGTCTCGGTTTCGCGTTGGTTGTTCTTGTCGTAGCTGAACACGAAGGCGTCGCTGCCGGGCGGATCGACTCGGGTGACGTTGCCGTTGTCGTCGTACTCGAAGGCGACCAGGTTGGCGTCGGCCAGGGTGGTTTGTTCCACCTGACCCAAAATGTCGTTGCGGTAGAGGGTCGTCCGTTTCAGCGGATCGGTCACGCTGTCCACATAGCCGTTGGCGTCGTACCCGAACGCCACGATACGGGTTCCCTGTTTGATTTCGGAAACCTGACCGTCTTCGCGGTAGCTGTACTCGATCGGCAGCAGGCCCGGTCGTTCCACCCGCGAAATGGCGTTGTGGTTATCGAAGAAGGTGGTGGTCACCAGGCTGGTGGGATCGACGCTGGTCAGCTTGCGCGACGCGTGATCGTAGGTCATCGTGTGGGTCTTGCCATTGGTGGTGAGCGTGAACGTTTGGCTCTTCAGCTCGACGGGATGCTTCGGATCGACCCATGTCACCTCTTCGCTGACGGTGGTCACACTGTTCAGGCCCGAAGGGGTGGTTACCTTGGTTTGTTTGGGCAACTCGACCAGACGACCCCAGCGCGGGCTGGATTGCGTCGTCTTGGTGATCACGGTTCCCTCGCGTTGGCGGATCGTGGTCAACCCATTGGGATCGTTCACGATGTCCACTTGGGGACAGTCGCAGTCCATGCCGTCGACCCAGCGCCGGACGGTGCCGTCGGCCTTGACTTCCATGTGGTAGTCCGTGACGAGGCCTTCGGCGGTGGTCACGGTCACGGTGTAGCCGTCGGCGCGTTCCACGCGGTCGAGTTGCTGAAAGCCGCCCTCCGGATCTTCGTCGCGGGTGAGGCGACCCAGGTCGTCGAAAGTGAAGGACCAGGTGTTGCGGTTGTAGTCGGTGAAGGTGGCCAGCAGGCCGAGCTTCGCTTCGTCGTGGTAGGTCATGCTCGCCGACTTGCCGGCCGGATTGCGGACATCGGCCAAGAAGCCCGCCGCATCGAGCGTGAGCACCGTCTCCTGACCGTAGGGGCCGGTGACGACCACCCCGTTCGCGACACGTCCGAAGTCGAAACGGGTGGCTTGGTCGTCTACGTCGACGATGCTGGCCAGGGTGCCGTCGGCATGGTAGGTGAAGCGGAACAGGACCAGGTTGGTCAGCGCGTCGTGGGTGCGCAGGTGACGACCGTAGAGGTCGAAGACGAAGTAGGTTTCTCCATCGACATCGGGAATGACGATTTCGTCCGCCCGCTGATCGGGGAGCAGGAACGAGACCTTGCGAACGCGGTTTTGGGAAGAACAGGCGATGTAGACGTTTTCGTGCTCGTCCAGACCGAAGCCGTTGATCTCACCGAGCTCCACGCTCGTGGCCGCGGCGCCTTCGGATTCATCCCGCACACCGCCGGTGTAGCCGGCCACGGTCGTGATGATGCCTTGGGGCGAGATTTTGCGGATCTTCCGGTTCCAGGCGTCGGAGAAATAGACGTTGCCGGTGCGACCGACGCGGACCACGACCGGACCCGCCAAGCGGGCTTCGGTAGCCGGCCCGTTGTCGCCCGTGTAGCCCCGTTCGCCGTTGCCCGCAATCGTGGTGATGCGGCCGGTGCGATCAACTTTGCGGATTCGGTTGTTCGCCAGATCGGCGATGTACAGATTCCCCTGGCGGTCGATTTCCACACAGGTGGGCAGGTTCAAATAGGCTTTGGTGGCCGGTCCGCCGTCGCCACCGAAGCCGCCTTGGTTGACGCCGTCACCGTCCGGGTCGGGGTTGCCGGCCACGACGGTAATCACACCTTCGCGGTCGACGCGGTAGACCTGGTGGTTGAACTTGTCGGCGAAGAAGAGGTTCCCTTCGCTGTCGATCGCGAATCCGGCCGGGCGATTGAGCTTGGCCTGGGTCGCATAGACCAGGCTTTTGCTGTTCAGGGCTTTCATGCCCGTCCCGCTCTTGGTATTGAGTCCGGCCACCCAACGCACCATGCCGTCGTCCCAGCGACGCACCAGGTTGTTGTGGGTGTCGGCGACAAACAGGCCGCCACGGTCGTTCCACTTGGTGGTCCAGGGCAGGTTCAATTGCACCTGATCCCCCGGCAGATCCTTGGAACCGCTATTGCCGGGCTCGTCACCCGAGCCGATCAAGGTCGTGATCTTGCCGTTGGTGTCCACCTTGCGGACGCGGTTGTTCTCCATGTCCGTGATGTAGATGTTGCCGCGGTTGTCGATTTCCACGTCTTGGGGATTGGCCAACAGGGCCTCGTCGGCTTTACCGCCGTCGCCCTTGATTCCGCGACCACCGGTGCCCGCCACGGTTTCGATGATCCGTCCGACACCGCTGGTGGTGCGGATGGTGCCGTCGCCCATGTACAGGGTGCGCGAGGCGGGATCGTAGACGTGGTGCTCGTTGACGGACCAGCCACCCAGACCCAGCGCGCGTGCGTCCCAAGCACCCACGTAGCGTACCTGCTCCTGCCACAGGGTGACCTCGTTGCGCACGGCGTCGGGGGAGATGGGATTTCCGTCGCCGAACAGACCGAAAGAGCGCGGCGTTTCGGCCGGAAGTTGGAGCAGGCTGTCGTAGACGTACCCGATTTTGACGGTCGCCGAAACTTTCCCCTGAACCTTGCGGCCGTATCCGTCGAGACCCTTATAGGTGAAGGTGTGGCGCAGGTTGGCGCGCGCGGGGAATTCGAAGGAGTGTTTTTCTCCCGCGACGGTGATCTCGAGCAGCACCCGCTTCAGGACGTCCGGCACCTTCGTGCCGGTGACTTGAATATCGAGCTCGTTGGAGAGGCGATGTCCCGGCACCCGAGTGCTCTTGTAGTACAGCGAATAGGGCGTACCGGAAACACCCAGCACTTCACCCAAACTCTGGTTGTGCACATCGATGATCGACCCGCTCTTTTCACAGGGGTCCTCTTCTTCCTCTTCCTCTTCTTCCGGTTCCTCGGGCGGCTCCGCCGCGGGGGGCAGCATTTGGCCGTAGTTGAGGTCCACCGGCGTGAAGTGATCGGTCCGCGCACGCCAGACACTGGTGCCGGCGGCGTAGAGTTCGCCCAGGTGGCGCCGCTCTTCGTCGCCGATGCCCAGTTCCTTCAGGGCGGCGGCATCGGCGGCCTGGCCGCTGCCGTCCAGATCCACCTGAGCCAAACCGCTGTCGGCATCGGTGCTCAGGATCTCGATGATGCGGCCGTTGTCCATCGCGATCCAGGCCTGGCGCTCGCGGTCGAAATAGCCGACCGGCACCAGGATCCCGGTGGGCAGATCCAAGAAGTTGTCTACATAGAAGGTGACGTCGCGATCGAAGCGAACCGTCTTGGCGTCTTGTTGGACCGCCTCGTCCACGCTCAGCTCGACACAGTAGGTGTAGGCACTGGCGGGCGGCAGGTTGGCGGGCATCGCCTTGGGACCGTCGGGTCCGACGGTGTACTCGGTGGCCCGCACCGAAAGCGAAGAGAGCGCCCGGGTGCTTCCGTCCGGCAGTACCATTTCGGCTTTGGTTTGGGGTGCGAACAGCAAGGTCGCCTGGCGCGGACCGTCGCTGTCCTCGACACGGCTGCCGCGAGCGACCTGGTAGCTGTCCGAAGTCAGGTCGATCTGCGTCACCCGCGTGTCGAACGCGGTCATCACCACGTCTTCCAACCACTGGAAATCGTTGGCGGGGGGGCTGATTTTGCGAAAGACGGGAATGTACCCCGGTTTCTCGAAACGAAGCGAAAGAAGGTCTCCGGCGTTGATTACCAGATCGAAGACACCGTCGGCGCGCGAACGGGTCTGTCCGTAATCGGGCTGACCCTGCACGCGAACCACGACGCCTGGCAATGGATTGCCGGCCGCGTCGCGCACGGTCCCGCGCATGACCGCCATGTAGCGGGCATCGAGCGCACCTTCGGCGACGCCGGTCTGCACGGCCTGCGGACCGGAGAACAAAAAGCTCACGGAAGACGCGAAGGGCGTGATGATGGTGGGATCATTGGGCGTGGCGATGCTGGCCGGATCGATCGGGAGGTAGCCGTCTCCCCGCTCGATGGCGGCGATGACACACACGATGTCGGCCACCGTGACCGAGCCGTCGCCGTTGCAATCGGCATCGCCGACGGCACTGGCATTCCCCTGAATGATGTCGTTCAGCAAGCTGACGTCCTGCATGTCGAGCCGGTCGTCGCCATTGGCGTCGCCGGGCTCGGCCCACAGGGCTGGAGCCGCTAACAGCATAAGAAATAGAGAGATACGTAATGTCGAGATCATCATGGACAAAACCTTCCTTTGAATTCCTCTCGAGATGGAATGAATGGGGGTGATCGCTTTCGGATCGTTCGATTTTCGGCAGGTACGCCCCCGAAACGGGATGGGAGACGCACCGCCCTAGGCATCCGGGCACACCATGGCCGGACCTCGACGGGGCCGGCACTGCGCATGACGTCGGTCACCGTAGGCACACCCGATCGGGTCGAGCGCAGGCGGAACGCGGCCAGGCGCAACGATGTCGGACGCTCGGCGTCACGAAGGTTCAGACCGTCGCGGGAATCTCGGACGGCCGAAGGATCGGTGGGAGCGGATGCGAAGCTGTGTGGAGCACGTGGTGGGTTGGCTGATCTGGCAGGTCCATGCCAGGAAAATGGGAAAACCAGGCCGCGGGATTGGGTCTAAAAACCAAGAAAGGACTGAGTCATTAAAAACACTTCAGTCACGAAAATGAACAAAATTGAATTAATGCAAGATTTTTGAAAACCTATTTTTTGAGATACGGGCTCATTCAGAATAAAATCGCACCCCAAAGCGGGGACAACTCTAGCATCGGAGTCGATCAAAACCAATAGGGTTTCGTCTAAAAAACGTCTCGGCGCGCCAAGGAGGACCCCAACACAATGATTTTAAATGAGTTAAAAATGAACAACGAACCAGAAGACGATCGCGGTGTGACGGGAATCACCGGGATTCGCTTTTTATGTATCTCTACACCGCCCGGTTTCATCGTAGACAAATCCAGGTTGGCGGCCCGCTCCTTCAACGCCTCATTTCGGAAAGTAAGTGCTGCATGATGCCCGAATCGCGATGCTTCGAAACATCGCACCCGTTTGTAGAAATCTTCACGGCGCGGCATATTGCTTTTCCCATCGAACTGATCGACAATTCAATGTAAAGCAAGCGATTTGTGCGCATGGGATGCGCCGTGGATTTGAAGCGCGATGGTTCGGGGCACGTGGCGCCACGTCACCGCCCGGGCGAGCCGGAACGCCCGATCCGGTGCCGAGGTCTCGACCACAAATCGCCTCGGTCGACGTCACACGTGCTACCGAACTCTTCGCGATCCATCCGCCGGCGCAGCCCGAGCCGTTCGGGACACGCCGATGCGCCGCGTTTCGATCGCGACGTCGCATGTTCGTCGCCAGGACCATCGATACCATGGAGGATGTCATGCCCAAAAAGCCCAGAATCTACGGCGGCACCAGCAAAGCGAACGCAGGTCTCAAGAAGGCAAAGAAAATCAGCGCGCGCGAAAACCTAGGGACCCTGATGCGCAAGCACCGGGATCTGGAAGACCTGCTCTACAGTTATTCGTCGCGGGCCGACCTGGTCTACGAGGACATGGATTTTTCCATCGAAGAATTCTCGGACATCACCGGCGCCGACCTGGAAGAACTGCTCGAAGAAATCAACGAAATCGTCAAGCGCCGCTGAGCAGGGTTCATGATCGGCATCCATCACGACAACGTCATTCACCTGGATCACACGGCCTCCACCAACGACGACGCGTTCGCGGTCCTGGGCCAGGCGTCGAGTTGCCTGGTCTGGACGACCGACCAGCGGGCGGGTCGCGGTAGTCGCGGACGCGAATGGCTGACGCCGCGAGATCACGGCCTGGCCCTATCGCTCGGTTTGCACAGCGAAGCGGTTCCCTCGCCCGGGACCTGGTGCTATCCCCTGTTCGCCGGGGTGCTGCTCTTCGACGCGTTGGCCTCGCTTCGGCCCGAGGCGTCGCTTTCGCTGAAGTGGCCCAACGACGTGCTCTTCGAGAACCGCAAACTGGCCGGGATTCTCTGCGAGTCTCGCTGGTCCGGGTCCCTGCCCTCGATCGTGCTGGGCATGGGCGTCAACCTAAAGCATCACCAGGCCATGGACGACCTGCCCAAATCCTACGCGGCGCTGTCGGAATGGCCCGAACCGCCGAGCCCGCTCCAGGTGGTCGATGCGATCAAGGTCCACCTCGGCGAAGTCATGTCGCGCTACACCGACGCCGAGGCGCTCAACGCGGCTTGGCTGTCCCGATCGGCGCTTTCGCCGGGCCAGGGTCTGCGACTCCACGCCATGGAGCGCGACTACACGGGCACGTTCGTGGGATTGGACGCCTTCGGTTGCCTGCTGTTGCGCGACGCCACCGGCACGGTGCACCAGATCCAGCAAAGCTGCGACGACTTCCAGTTCTTGGGGTGACAGACTCCCCCGCGGCGCCCGCATCCACAGAGAGGCGCATGCCGGCAGTACCCGCATGCAGAGAGAGGCGTCGTCGCGGTAGGTTGGCCGGCCCGGCCGACATTTCGGAGTCAAGAACCTGCGCAGTACCCGCATCCCAAGAGAGACGTGATGCCGCTATCCTCGATAGTGATTTAAGTTTGCAGTGCCAGCATCCCAAGAGGGGCGATTAGCCTGTAGGTGGAGCAGCTTGCTCCACCAATCGAAGCAACTTATGTCCCATGAGAAGCTTAGGCTAAAGAGCGGAGCGGAACACCAAGAAAATACGAATGCTCGGTGGTTCAGTAAATCCACGAGGAATGTCGCGCCAAGTATGATCATCAGGAGCCTTAAGCCCCCCGATGAACACTTCGAAATGATCCATGCAAGGGGTGCCCGCGAATTCACGAAAAATGCCGCGCCTGTAGGAGGAGCCATCAGCTCGGGCAATCGAAGCAACAAGCTGAAAATAAACGTACTATCTTGTGAGCTGAGCCCTTTCGTTGGCCTTTTCTCCACCATCGCACGTGACTCCCATGTCACGAGAGAATCGTCGTGCCGGTCGACTTTGATGGGAGGGTAGTTGCAACGCATTCGGTTCGCCTGCAAGCGTTACTTGGTTCTTTCCTTCGATTTATGGTTCTGGAAAGGGCTTCGCTTCGCTCTTTGGCGCAATCCACTCCCGTTGCTTGAGTTACTTCGATTAGTTGAGCTGGCAGCTCAACCTACAGGCTTAACGCCTCTCTCGGGATGCTGGCACTGCGAAGAGAAATCACTTTGAGGATAGCGGCATCACGTCTCTCCTGGGACGCGGGCACTGCGTGGCGACATCACTTCGTTGGGGAATCGAGCAGGGCTTCCACGATCCGGGCGTTCTCCGACAGGTGCGGCGGGGCCAGCATCATGGAGTGCGGTCCCGCGCCGTCGACGACGCGCAGGCCAGCTCCCGCCAGGTCGCGCCACAGCGCCAGGGCGCCGTCGCCCTCGGGCAGGTCCTCGGCGGCGATGAAGGTGATTCGGGCGGCCAACGGCTCGCGCGGCACGCGATGGTAGTAAAACCGCAGATACCCCCGCAGGCGATGCACCACCGTGTCGCGGATGAAGGCGTCGCGCATCAGCTCGGCCACTTGTGCATCCTCACGGCAAAGCGCCAAGTGATCGGCCACATCGGCCTCGATCCGGCGGCGCAGCGCATTGGGGTCGTCGTGCAGCTCCCGGTCGGGGCGGCGACAGTCCAGCAGGATCAAATCCGCCACGTCCCGCCCTCGTTTCTCCAGGTGCGCGGCCAACGCATAGGCCAGAAAACCACCCGCGGAAAAGCCCAGCAGGCGAACCGGCCCCGAGGGTTGCAGCCGTGTCATCTGCACCGCGTAGCGCTCCAGGCGGTCCTCCTCCTCGATGTAGTCGAAGGCGTGCACCACGCGCCCGGGCATCGCCTCCGCCAATCCGGCGTAGACGGCGCCAAACCCCAGGACCGGCGGCAACGCGAACAACGGCGCCGCATCCGATTCGCCGAAGGTCAACACCCGCTCTGCGCCGATCAGGGTGCGGTAACGCGTCAGGGTTTCCAGGCCCGCGGCGAGCGCACGGACGGTCGGTGCTTGGAACACCAACATCAAGGGTACTTCCAGACCCAGTTGGGCCCTGATTCGGGCGACGACCTTGACCGCCAGCAGGCTCGTCCCGCCCAGCGCGAAGAAATCGGCGTCGGGCGCGACGGGCTCGACCCGCAAGACTTCGCGCCAAATGGCGGCCAAGGCTTCGACCAGCGGGCTGTCGATCGCAGGCGCATCGCCCCCTTCGGCATTCCCCGTTTCCGGTACCGACACCAGACGTTCGGTCGCCAACGCCGTGAGCGCACATCGATCGAGTTTGCCGGTAGCCAGGCGGGGCAGCGAGGGCTCACACCAAATTCGGTCGGGCAACAGGTAATCGGGTAGTTCGCGCGCAAGACCTTCCCGCAATGCACGTTCCCGATCCGATTCACCGGCGACGAAGGCCACCAGCCGCGGTCGGGTGTCGCGGTCGACCGTGACCACGGCCACCTGGGTCGTGCCGGTGGCCCGAGCCAGGACGGCCTCCACTTCGCCGGGCTCGACGCGGTAGCCGCGAATTTTGACCTGATCGTCCATGCGACCCAGAAACCGAAAGCGATCGTCGAAGTCGAGCATGCAGCGATCGCCGGTGTGGTAGGCGCGCTCACCCTCCCGGAAGGGGTGTGGTCGAAAGCGATCGGCGGTCAGGCCCGGTCGATTCAGGTAACCCAGGGCCAGGTGGTCCCCCGCCAGCACCAGCTCGCCGGAAACGCCTCGCGGGCAGAGCGCGCCGAATCGATCGACGATCCACATGCCGCAACCGGGCAAGGGCTCGCCCAGAGGCGGCAGCGCCTCGTCGGTCGAGTCACCTGGCGCAAGGGTCCAAGCGGAAACCACGTGGGTTTCCGAGGGGCCGTACTGGTTGTGGAACGCCAGGTTGGGGTGCCGCGCGAGAAAGGCGCACAGATCGGCATCCATGCGCGGTTGCTCGCCCGACGTGATCAAGTGGCGCAGCTCCGGCAGAAAGGCGTCGCCGGCTCCCTCGAGGAACAACCGCAAGGCGGAATAGGGCATGGCGAGCACGGCGATGCGCTGGACCTTCAATCGCCGGCACAGGGTTGCGAGTTCCAGGCGATCGCGGTCCGACAGCGCGACCAGGGTGCCGCCGCCGACCAGGGCCGCCAGCATCTCCTGGACCGAGACATCGAAACTGGGCGAAGCGTACTGGGCCCAGGTCAGGCCCGGGCCCAAGGTGCGGATCGACCAATGGGACAGGTTGGCCAGGCAGCGATGGGTTCCCCACACGGCCTTCGGCTCGCCGGTCGACCCGGAGGTGAACACCAGATAGGCGGGCGCCGACGGATCGGGTACGGGCAGGCCGCGAGGGACGACCTGCTCCTCCAGCCAGGGTGTTCGACCCACGTCGACCCAGTTGGTTTGCGGCGCGAGCGTATCATCCGGGTCCGTCAGGACCAGCGCCGGATCCGCAGTGCGAAGCAATTGTTCTTGGCGGCGTTCGGGCATCTGGGGATCGAGGTAGAAGTAGACGGCGCCGGCTTTCAATATGGCCAGCAGGTAGAGCGGCAGGGTAGCGGTTCGCGGCAATCGCACCGCCACGACCTGACCCACCCGGACGTCTCGGTGATCGCGTAGCCAGGTGGCCAACATCTCGACTTCGCGGGCGAGCCCGGCGTAGGTCCAGGACGCCGTGGGCTCCACCCATGCGGTTCTGGTCGGATTCCACCGGGCCTGTTCCTCGAAACGCGCCACGATGTTGGCCTCGATCCGCGCCGGATGCCCCGTGCCGCGCGCGGTCCATGCGCGGGCCCGCGCATCCGGAACCATGGCCAGGTTTCGGATGCGGCGCTTGCCCGAACGCGGCCATTGCGCCAACACAGCCTCCACCTGTTGGAGCAGATCCTCGATACGAGACGGCAGGAACAGGTCGGCGCCGTACTCCAGCTCCAGCATCAAGCCCGACTCGACCGCGGCGAAATTGAACAGCAGATCGAACTTGGCGGTGCGTCGTGGGATCGGGAACGCATCCATCGCCAGCTCGCCGAGGTCGAGCCGGCCACCGTCGCTGTCCTGAAGGACCACCATCACGTCGAACAGCGGTTGGCGCCCCGGTTCCCGGGCCAGGTCGAGCTCGTCGATCAACTGGTCCAGCGGCATCATTTGGTGAACCAGGGCCTCGCGAACGGTCTGCGCCACGCGGGCGAACCAGGCCTCCAGCGTGAGGTCGGGGTCCAACGAGTCCCGCAAGACCAGGGTGTTGGCAAAAAAACCGACCTGATCTTCCAGATTCGGGTGGGGTCGCCCCGCCACCGGCGAACCCACGATCAGGTCGCGTTGATCGGCCATCCGACCCAACACCAGCTTGACGGCCGCAACCAGGAGCGCGAACAGACTGCCGCCTTGCGCGCGGGCAAAGCCTTCCAGGGCGGCCAGCAAGGGTCTGGAAAGCTGGATGTGGGCGGTCGCACCTCGAAACGAGGCGACGCCGGGGCGCGGGAAATCCAGCGGAAGATCCAGTCGCGGTAGCGGGCCTTCGAGTTTGCGGTGCCAATAGGCGCGCAGGTCCCGCCACAGGTCCGGTCGCTCTCCCAACCAGACCGCATAATCGCGGTACTGCATGGGTAACGCCGGAAGATCCGACGCCAAACCCGCGTGGTGGTGGCGATAGTATTGACCGAAATCGCGAGCCAGAATGCCGGTGGACCAGCCGTCACCCACGATATGGTGCTGGTTGACGAAGAGTAGATGGTCCGCATCGCCGAGACGGACGACGTGCACGCGCAACAGCGGTGCGCAGGTGAGGTCGAAGGCAGTCTCCGCGTCGTCGGCGAGAAGCTCGCGCGCGGCGTCTTCGGGCCGCTCGGCCTCGCGAAGATCGGTCCACCGGATGGGCACCTCGACCGAGGGCTCGACGATCTGCCAGGGTTCGCCATGGAGGGCGACGAACCGCGTCCGCAGGCTCTCGTGCCGTTCGGCGAGGTCCGCGAAGGCGGATTGGAGCGCTCCCTCGTTCAAGGAGCCTTGCAGCCGCAGCACCATGGGCATGTTGTAGGCCACCGACTCCCGTTCCAAGGCGCACAGCACCCAGAGGCGCCGCTGCCCGGGCGACAGCGGCCAGTGGTTTTCGGGCCAGCCGGCGCGCGGCGCCGCACGGGGGATTTGCGAGAAGCGGTCACGCGCCAATTCGGCGATGCGCGCGGCCTGGGTGGCGATGGTCGGGTTCTCGAACACCACGGCGAGATCCACCGGTCGCTCGAAGCAGGCGCGCAGCCGGGCCACCAGCCGCGTCGCACGCAGGCTGTGCCCGCCGATGGTGAAGAAATCGTCGGTGACGCCAAAATCCCGGAACCCCAGGATGTCGACCCAAATGTCGTGAAGCCGTCGTTCGAGCGGGAACCGCGGGGCCACCCGCGTCGCCTCGCCGTCGGTGGTAAAAACCGGTTCGGGCAACGCGCCGAACTCGACTTTCCCGTTGGCGTTCAGAGGGAATCGGTCCACCTGGACGAACCGTTCGGGCACCATGACGTCCAGCAGACGGGTGGACAATTGCCGGCGCAGGTCGGCGGGGTCAAGGGAGCCCGAGCCCACCACATAGGCGCACAGACGCGGCTCGCCGGCGCAATCGAATTTGAGCAGGACCACGGCGTCCTCGACCCGGCCCAGCTCGCGCAACACGGCCCCGATCTCATCCAGTTCAATGCGGTTCCCGCGAATCTTGACCTGTCGGTCCAACCGGCCCAGATACACCAGATCGCCGTCGTCGCACCACCTGGCCCGATCGCCAGTGCGGTACATGCACCGGCCGGAGGCCAGCGGATGCGGCACGAACTTCTCCTCGGTTTTGCCGGCATCGTTCCAGTACCCGCGAGCCACCCCATCGCCGGCGATGCACAGTTCGCCCGCGACGCCCCGCGGTACGGGATTGCCGAACAGGTCCAACACCAGCACCTCGGTGTTGGCGATCGGAAGGCCGATACTCAAGGAGCCGCCTTCGAGGGCCCTCGGTTCCAGGCCGATCTCGGCCATGGTGCACCCGACCGTGGTTTCGGTGGGCCCGTATTCGTTGAAAATGCGCATCGCGGGGTTCAACCCGCGCAGGCAGGTGACGTGTGCCGGTGTGAGGGCCTCGCCGCCCAGGATCAATCCCTCCACGGCCACCGCGGGCAAGGCCAGATCGGCCAACAGGCTCACGTGGGAGGGCGTGAGCTTGACGAAATGGGGCACCGGCCGCTCGGTGAATACGGCCGTCAGCACCTGGCCCGGGTCGCGCTCCGGAAACACCGCCACGGCACCGCCGCACAGAAGCGGGGCGAACAGCGAGGTGATGGTCAAGTCGAATCCGATGGAGGTGCAGAGCGCCATGTCGCGCGGTCGCTTGTCGAAATAGGTTTCCACGGCCCAAGCCAGGTAATTCATGAGGTTGCGATGGCTGATGGGTACGCCCTTCTGGCGTCCCGTGGTGCCCGAAGTGTAGATCAGGTAACAGGGATCCTCGTGGGTCGCCGAGCCGTCGATGCTACAGAAGGGTCCCACCGCATCGTGCTCCAGAAGGTGACGGCGTTCCCACAGGCATTTGAGAGGAGATCCCTCCCCCGCCCCGCCGGCAGTCTCCCGATCCAGTCGCAGGAGCGCATCGAAACGGTAGTCGGTCAATTCGTTGCGCAGGTCGCCCCGCTTCTCGGTGCAGGTGACCTGGGCGATTTCGGGGAACAGGTGGGGCAAATGTTCCAGGCACGTGCGGCTGAGAAACAGTTCCTGGGACCAATCGGTCTTGATGGTCGCATCCGGCCCGGCCGCTCGCTGGGCCGCACACAGATCGCGTTCCAGGGCTTCTTTGCGATCGAGATCCATCACATCGCCGATGAAGACGTGTCCGCCTGACGTGAGCAGGGCCATGGCCTTTTCGAGCACCGCATAAAAGGTGTTGAGGCCCGCAAAGCTCTGCACGACGCTGTTGATGACGATCAGGTCGAAGGGACCGCGGTCCGCCAGCCGGTCGATCTCCTCGGCGGCGAGACATTCGAGCTGCACGTGGTCCCATCTTTTTCGTTGCACCATCTCCCCGGTTTTTTTGAGAATGGGGGCCGAGAAATCGATGCCCAGGTAACTGCCCACCTCGGGCGCCAGCCGCAGCATGGTAATGCCGGAAGCGCAGCCGATTTCCAGGACGCGTGTGTTCGGCGTGAGCAGGGCCGCCACTTTGGCGTGGGCGTTGTCGGCGTATTCGCGCATTTCTTCTTTGGAAAAGGGTTCACCGGTGAAGCTGCTGGTCCAGCCGCCACCCTGAATGTCGTCCTCGGCGCGGGCACCGATGAATTCCCACAACTCGCGTTTGGCCAACTCGCTGGGTGGATCGGGGAGGAGACGTACCCGGTCCACTTCGGGACAGATCAAATGGCGAAGCTCGGTGCACGACCAATGGAACCGATTGGCGAGGTGGGTGTGGCGGGCGGAGAAGACCAGCGCCCGCGCGCCCGAATCGCGCAGCATGTGGGCCAGGCGGGGTTCGGGAAGATTCGGTTCCAAAGGGACCCACACACAGCCGGCTCGGGCGATGCCGATCAGCCAGGCGGGGAGATCGAGGGTTCGGTCGTAGAGCACGCCGATGCGATCTCCCCGTTCCAGACCCAATCGTCCCAACAGCGCGGCCAGGCGATCGGCGTTGTGATCCGCGTCGGCGTAGGTGCATACCTTTTTGCCGCATCGAACCGCCACCGCGCGGGGCGTTCGACGCGCCTGGTCGGCCATGGCGCGATCGAGCGTGGTCGTGGGATAGGGCCGCTTGGGACCGGTCACGGTGGGCGTGGACGAAGGATCGGCATCGATCAACTTGAAGCTCGAAAGTTTCATGGCGTCACTCGCGGGGAGAGCAGGTTTTCAGGGCGTGGATGATTGATTCTAATCCCAGCACCGCGCTTTTTCCCCTAAATTGTCCACTAAAAACACGAAAAAACACGAAAACCATGCTCCCTGTTCCGACCTTCAACCCGGCATGGCTTCGAGTCGGTGTTGGGGACATAGCGGGGACAGGCACGCACAATCACTTCTATGAACACGAAAAGCCACGAAAAATCTCCCCTGCGAACTCGGGAGTAACTTCCTGGTTTTCAGAGGTTACCTACTGAGAAACAACAGATCAGACTCCTGACACCCATCGAATAAGCGATCTCTTCACTGGGCAGGCAATGCCTGGCGTATCCTGTTCGTGTTTTTTCGTGTTTTTCGTGGACAAAAAAAGCCCCCCGAGGGTTCGGGGGGCGGTACGAAGGGCTTCTTCGAGGTAGAGCCAAGGAGTGCTTCGTGGAAAAAAGGGTGCGGCGCCGTTGGCGCGACGCCGCACGTGAGGGGGGCTTCAGTAAACGTAGATGCGACGGCCGCACCAGCTAGAGTTGTTGTTGCCGACGCTGTCGGAGCTCATGCCGATCCAGGCGCCGATGTAGTACCAACCGGTCGGCGTGGAGGCGGGAATGGTCAGGGTCCGTGAGGTCAACCAGTAGCTGTTGCTGCTGAGCGACGAGTGGGTGGTGGCGCCCACGTAGCGCGCACTGCCCCAGGAGTTGATGTTGGGTACGAGGTACCACCGTACCTGCGGCGAGGAGATGGTGGTGGTGCCCACGTTTTCCAGCATGAAGTTGCTGATGGTGACGGTGGAACCCTTGGGCACGAAGGTGGCGCTCAAGGTGGAGTCACTGTAGTTCTGGTAGCCGTTGGCGTAGTAAAGGGCCACGCCCAGGTCGGTGCGGGATACGGACTTGCTGCTGAAGGCGGCGCGGACGGCCATGGTGTCGTCACCGGAAAGAACGGTGTAGGCGCGGTATTTGTGCGGTGCGTAGTTCATGACCGACAAGGCGTTGAACTGGTGGTTGAGACCCCAGGCGTGACCGATTTCGTGGAGCAGGGTGCGGTCGGCGTTGTAGAGGCTGCTGTTGCTATAGGTGTCGTAGTCGTTCACGGTCCAACTGAAGGCGGGGTTCATGGCGATGTCGGCCTCGATGCTGAAACCGGAAGAATCCCAGCGCAACCAGCAGACGGCGAGCGTGGAGGAACCCCAGCCGGAACCGAACTGGCTGATCATGGTCGCGTTGTTCACGAAACCGGCGATGTCGTAACGGTTGTTTTTCCATGCCCAGGAACCGGTGGAACTCATGACGCGGAAGATGTCGGCGTAGGTGTTCCAGTAAGACATTTGGTATTGGTCGTGAGAACCGATCAGGCCACCGGAGGGCAGCGGGTTGAACACGATGGGCACGTTCTTGGCGCGGTGAGAGTAGGACCACTCGTGCGTTGGCAGATCCGCCTGACGGCCGTGCTGGTCGAGGCCCATCTGGCTGTCGACGCCGTTGATGCGACGGGCGCCGAGGCTCAAGGGACCGGCCAGGTCTTCGGCAGATGCGGGGTGATCGGCGTCGCGGGCATCGGGGGTCAGTTCATAGACCGAATCGGGATCGTAGGCCTGGACCGGCAGGTCACGCAACACCAGGTGCTCCAAGTCCGCGGGGACTTCGCGGCGGGGCAGCGGCTTGGCCTTGGCCTCGGGGATCTCGCGACGCACCCGCTCGACGAAGGCGTCGAACGGGACCTTCTCGCCTTTTTCGACGACCAGGTGGCCCTCGCCGTCGAGCACCAAGGCGGCACCGTTCTCTTCGATTTGAGATGCCACATAGCTGCCCTGATACATGCCCGTGACCGGGCTCAGCAGCGGATTGCGGGTGTCTTCAACCATCAACAGGACGCGTTCTCCGACGAAATACTCGGGCACCTCGGAAACGGATTGTCCCTCTTCCGCCAACTGCCCGCCGGCGAAGGTCAGGGTGACTTCACCCTTGATATTGCCGAAAAGGACATCGGAAGACGTGAACACATAGTCCGTGACAATCATGTTCCCTTGATCGTTCCAGCGCACGTTCTTCTTGGCGACGGTCGCCACGAAGATGGCCTCCGAACGCTGAATCACTTCTTCGCGATCCATGGGCACGACAGCGGCCACGAGGCTTTGTGCACTGAACAGGCAAAGCAGGGCACATAGGTAAATCATCTGGGTCAAACGGCGTTCCATCGTTGATACGGTTCTCATTCGAAATGCTCCTAAAGATAGTGTTCTTCAAGGTGATCTCATAGTGTGTGACATATCGCGGCACACGCCTACGGATCACCGCTCGATAACGGGGTTTCTCGTTATAATCCGGTCACGGCGAATCCGGGCACACGATTGTGACTCCCCCGGACATCCGTCCCCTATCGGGACGGCCTGCCTATAAGCACTGCCGGAGGATGGGTTCGGCACCCGATCCGTTGAAGGAACCGTAACGCGGTGGTGAGGTGAATGGTCGTCGCTTCGTCGAGTAACAGCGTTCCACCACTCACGTGTGTAGTATAGAAGTCCTATATGATACGAGACACATGCCAAGCCTATACATCATTATCGATTGCCCATAGACAATAAGCGATGGTGATCCAAATCGTGAGATACGTTTCGCGCATGAGGTAGCACGAGACGACGACGGCTCTTCGTTCAAGGTTTTTCTCAGTTTCTTGCTTTGTCGTCGTCTTTCGCTTGGTTAGTGATGATCGTTTTTGTCAGGTTTCGATTTTTTTGTGATTTTCTCAAATCGAATATTGCATATTAACAGGGGACAAAAAAAACACAAGCCGGTCGCCGCATAGCGCAGGCGGTGAATAAATATTCCCGGCTTGTGGTTTAGTACCGTTCCACGGAGTTCGGTGCTGGAACATCCAAGCAGCTCCGGATCGTTCGATGGTGCTTTCGGCTCCGTCCCGGGCTTCACGGGAGCGAGGAGCGTCCGCACCGTTCGGCTGAGTGCGGGGCCGAACGGAACGATGGGAGCTGTCGAGCATGTCGAGGTGATTTCCAACCCGTTCCAGGCACTAAGGCGGCAAAACGCGAAAAAAGGGGCCAACAAAAAATTAAAAAAAGACCGCTTCGCGAAATTTCGTTGAACGCCGGGCATGCGGGGTCCACGAACCCGGGAGGGCACTGCATTCGAGAAGGGTCCAGGAATCACAGGAACCACACGAATCCTCGAGTTAGACGGGAGCCCAAAAGGCGGTTCCCCATCCCGACAAACGGGGACTGCAAAGTCTAAATCGCTCTAAAAAAGGGAGAAACACTCGGGGGTTTCTCGTGACGGGACCATTTTGTCCACGGATCACACGAATTGACACGAATCAATACAGTTCCGTGGATGGGTTCCCCCAGTACCATCGGTCATTCAAAAAATCTGGAACGCGGGGCCCGAAGTTTCGTTTTCGTGTTTTTTCGTGTTTTTAGTGGACAGTTTTTGGTGGACACGCTTTTGGTGGATCAGCGAGTTCGCGTGATGATCACCACCACCTGGGGCTGATCCGCGCACCACATCCCCTGGCGCGGGCCCGGTTCGTCGTCCCGCCGCAGGCCCACCTCGGCGCCGTGGCGACTGAGGAACTCACCGGCCGCGACCAACTTGTCCAACTCGAAGGGTTCGTCATCGGCGCCGATCAACTCGCCGACCAGGGACATCGCCGCCAAATCGGCCAAGGTCTTGCCGTAAAACATCGAGGGCAGGCGGTGGACCTCGATTTCGGCCGGCCGATCGGGATACTGAATCGCCAATTCGGGCACGATCCCGCCATCGGCCAACAACGAGTTCCGCGCACGATAGATGCGGGCCAGGTCGCGAGCGAGCGAAGGGTCCTTGGCCCAACGCGTTCGATAGAAATACAGGCCGACCAAGCCCGCGAGTGCGCGCGTCTGATCGGCGTAGACCAAAAAGAGCCGGCCCCCCGGACGGAGCAGCCCATAGGAAAAGCCGACCATGGTGCGCAGGTCCTCGGCCGGGTCGGCGCTGGCACAACGCCAGTCGGTGAGGTGGTAGACCATGTGGATCGCCAAAACCAAATCCTGCTCGGCCGGCAAATCGAGGTGGTACATGCTCTGTACGTCGCCGGGAAACACCTCTCCGAGCTGCAACCGCTGGGACCGTTCGATGCGATGAACGTAGCGCTGCATCAAATTGGGGTTGGGCTCCTCGATGGAAACACGCGTACCCATGGGTGCCCGTTCATCGAGAACCAGGTCGACGATCTCGCCCTTGCCCGCGCCCAAATCGAAAATGCGACGGGTGGGGCCGTCTTCCCGCAGGGAGGACACCATGTCGACGAGATGCGGCAGAAAGTCGCGCCGCTGGGTATTGCCCAAAAAGGGATCCTCGAAATCGGGATCGGGATTGAGCAACAAAACGCGATCCGTAAAGGCCCGCAGAAAGGCCTCGTTATTGGTGAGCCCGGAAAATTCCTCGATAAGTCCATCCATGTCAATCATCGTCGCCGATCCTCAATCGTGGTTGGCCGAATTCGAGCCACACAGCATAAATATTTTGGTCACAGATAGTTGAAGATCAAGAACGGCAGTGAGAATCCTGATCGAATCCATCGCGATTCGCACACGATGGGAGTGCTGCAACACATTGTCTCTCCAAATGACTTCGGCCTGGGTCATTCCTAGAATAGGTCATCGGCCAAACGATGGAAGGATATGAAAATTTGATGTGGTGGGAGATCCGCTTCGACAACTCCTCACGGCACGGTGGTCCCCATTCGGGTTAAAATGCCGGGGATCGAATCCAGGACGAACCCAACCGAATTCGAATCCGGCACCTCGCGGCAATCGGTCACCACGAGGCGATCGGCGGAAGTCGGTTCGGCCAAGGGTTCGGGCTCCCGCCCCGATCCATCGGCGACCGCTCCCCAGAATCGCCTGGCCCCGTCCTTCCGGCCCGGTTCGCGTGCTCGAACGATCTCTCGATTATATTTAAAGGAAGAAACCATGAAGCAAATCGCTTTGTTCGGCCTCGGCCTTCTGATCCTCATGTCGGCTCCCTCGAAGAGCCACGCCAAAACCGACGGCGCGTCTCTCCACCCCAAAGGCGGTACCTTGCAAAACGGGACATTCTCCTTCGAACACGACGATGTCACCACCCATTACGCCATCTACGGCAAGGGCCCGGTGTGCATGGTGATGACCAATGCCTGGGGCATCACCCACCAAGGATTGCGGGAGCTGTTCCGTCCGCTGGAGAAACACCTGACGCTGGTGTATTTCGATACGCGCGGCATGGGCTCCTCGGGTCCGATCCACAAACCGGAGGATCACTCGATGGCGACCGTTCGCGGCGACTTGGAAGCCCTGCGCCGCCATTTGGGCCTGGAAAAGGCGGTCTTCTTGGGCTGGTCCAACGGCGCCATGAACCTGCTGGTCTACGCGGCCGAGCACCCGCAGGTCATCGACAAGGCAATCTTCATTTCGGGACTCGACCGCAACCGGGAAGAGGACATGGCCAAATTCGTGGAACAGTACCCGGAATTGACGACCCAGTTCGGTACCTTCACCCAGGAGATGGCCCAGGGTAAGGCCAGCGAAACGGCCAAGAACGCGCGGACCAAGGATTTCATCATGCGAGTCTGGTTCCCCTACCTGTTCGCCGATCGCGAGGCGGGCAACGGGCACCTGAAAAAATTGTTCGATGGTGCGGATTTCAGTTGGGCCCACCTGTCCTACAACCTGACCGCGGACGGTCCCGCCTTCAACGCCGAGCCGTTGCTGCCCAAAATCGACGTGCCTTCGCTCGTGTTGGCCGGCGCCCATGACCTGTTGCCGCCGAAGCGCATCGGGGACATGGCCAAACGCATGCCCAACGCCGAATTCGTGGTGTTCGAACGAAGCGGCCATTTCTGCCAGGTGGAGGAAACCGAAAAGTTCGTCAAAACCGTCACAACCTTCCTGAAGCGCTAACGTCCCGACATGGTTTTCCATCAATCCAAGCACCGCGCGGGCGGCGACGCGAAGCCCCCGCCGGGTGATCGTCGTCAGTTTTTCGGGGTCTATCAGTACAGTGGCCGCGCCCTGGCCCTGGTCTGGCAAACCAGTCGCGGGCTGACGATCACCCTGGGCCTATTGACCCTGACCGCGGGCATCCTGCCCGCGGCGGTCGCCTACGTGGGCAAACTGATCGTGGACAGCGTGGTGCTGGCGATCCAGAACGGCAGCGAAACCGAGTTGCAGCGTCTCCTGGGCTGGGTGGCCCTGGAGGGATTGATCGTGGCCTTGCTGGCCGGCGCCCAACGCGGGATCGAGATGTGCCAATCCCTGCTGCGGGCACTGCTGGGCCAAAAAGTGAACGTGATGATCCTGGAAAAGGCGCTGACCCTGGAGCTGGCCCAGTTCGAGGACAGCGAGTTCTACGACTCCATGACGCGTGCCCGTCGCGACGCCTCGAGCCGCCCGCTGAGCCTGGTGACCCGCACCTTCTCCCTGATCCAGAACGGCATTTCGCTGATCACCTACGGCGGCCTGTTGATCCAATTCTCGCCCCTGGCGGTGCTGGTCCTGTTCGCGGCCGGGATTCCGGCGTTCATCGCCGAGACCAAATTCTCCGGCGAGGCCTTCCGCCTGTTTCGCTGGCGGGCCCCGGAGACACGGCGGCGGGCCTACCTCGAAATGGTGTTGGCCCGCGAGGATTACGCCAAGGAAGTGCAACTCTACGATCTGGGGCCCCTGCTGTTGGATCGATACAAACACATTTTCGAGAGTCTGTATCGCGAGGATCGCAACCTGACCCTCAAGCGTGGATTCTGGGGTTACGGCCTGGGGCTGTTGAGCACGCTGGCCTTTTACGGCGCCTATGCATGGATCGCCTGGGAGGCGGCGACCGGTGTGATCAGCCTGGGCGACATGACCATGTACCTGTTGATCTTCAAGCAGGGCCAATCGGCGTTCAGCGCCGCCATGTCGGCCATCGGCCAAATGTACGAGGACAACCTGTACCTCTCGAATCTCTACGAGTTCCTGGAATACCCGTCGCAGGCGAGGACCGGCATCGAGACCACGGGTTCCCGACCCGGGGATGGCGTTCGCTTCGAAAACGTGACCTTTACCTACCCCGGTTCCGGCGAGCCGGCCATCCAGAACATTTCGTTTCACCTGGAGCCCGGCCGCAAATTGGCCCTCGTGGGCGAAAACGGAAGCGGCAAGACGACCATCATCAAGTTGCTGACGCGCCTCTACGAACCCGAATCGGGACGCATCCTGCTGGACGGGCGCGACATTCGGGAATGGGACCGCGACGTGTTGCGCAACCGAATCGGCGTGATCTTCCAGGATTTCGCCCGGTACCAGATGTCGATCGGTGAAAACATCGGCAGCGGCGACGTGCGCGCCTTCGAGGATCGCGACCGCTGGTCCGTCGCCGCCGAACGGGGGATGGCGCACGACATGGTCGAACGGCTGCCCGATCGCTTCGATACCCAACTGGGCCGATGGTTCGAGAACGGCCGCGAGCTATCGGGCGGTCAGTGGCAAAAAGTGGCGCTGGCCCGGGCCTTCATGCGCGAGGACGCCGACATCCTGGTTCTCGACGAGCCCACGGCGGCCATGGATGCCGCGGCAGAAGCCCGGATTTTCCAGCACTTTCACGAAATGACCACCAATCGGATGGCGATCCTGATCAGTCATCGCTTCTCGACGGTACGCATGGCCGACACCATCGCCGTGCTGGAAGCGGGCCGAATCGTGGAGCTGGGCGATCACGAATCCTTGATGGCCGAACAGGGCACGTACGCCTATCTGTTCCAACTCCAGGCGCGCGGTTATCGCTGAGCAGAAACCCGACGATCGGGTCTCCTGAAGGGGGTGCGCGCCACGCGGGGAAGCCGACACTTTCGTCGTTGCGCGCCTTTTGCCAACCCGACACCGATTTCCACCAAAATTTTCATTCGCAAAAGTCGCCTTTTTTCACTATGATAGACCAAGATCTCAACTTGTTTCGTCTAGGATCGTAGGATCGGATCCCGATCCCCGAGGTTTCGCTTACCGCGCTTGGGGATTCGGCCGAGACGCGACGAAGGTCCGATCCCTTCCCCTCGTCCTTTCCCCGTCAGCGCCGAGAAGCAGGGGTCGAGACTGGTTTGCGATCACCGAATTGGCCTTCCTTCGAAGATGTCGCAGGTTCCTTCGTTCATCTGTGACGAACCGTGACCACGCCGATGAGGAGCTCGATGACGCAAGAGCCCAAGGGAATCCTAATCGTTGACGACGACCAGGATATGCGCGAACTGCTCGAACGGCGGTTGCGACGCTGGGACCTGGACGTCGTCTCGGCCGAGAACGGCGTCGATGCGCTCGAAGTCCTGGAGCGCGAAGGTATTCAGTTGATGATCACCGACTGGATGATGCCGGAGATGGACGGCCTGGAGCTGTGCCGCGCCATTCGTTCGCGTGCCTTCTCGCGCTACATCTACATCATCCTGTTGACCGGCAAGGCCGAGCGCCACGAATTGGTGGAGGGCATCGAGGCCGGTGCCGACGATTTCATCGTCAAGCCCTTCAAGAAAGAGGAACTGCACGTGCGTATCCGCGCCGGCATGCGCATGATTCAGTTCGAGCGCCAGAAGGAAACGGCCATCCAGGCCCTGCGCAAGAAAAACCTCGAATTGGAGCAGGCGGGCGCCACGATTCGCGCCCACCTGGAAGCCGCGGGCAAGCTGCAGCAAGCCATGTTGCCACTGGACGTGGAGCATCTGGGCGGTGTCCACTTCGAGTCGCTGTTCGTGCCCTGCGAATACGTGGCCGGCGACATGTTCAATTACTTCGAACTGAGCGACACCAAGATCGCCTTCTTCCTGCTGGACGTGGCCGGACACGGCGTACCGGCCGCCATGCAGTCGGTCACCATCAGCAAGGTCATGAATCCGCTCACCTTGCGGGCACGCAAGGCGCCGACCGAGTCGAGCGGGGAGGTCAAGACACGCCTCCTGAATTTCCAGGATCCGGCCGAGCTGGCCGCGAGCCTGAACCGCATGTTCATGGGCCCCAAAACCGGAACGCAGTACTTCACCATGATCTACGGCGTCATCGACACCGAGAAGAACCGCGTCCAATTCGTTCAGGCCGGCCATCCTTCGCTGATCTTGCTCAAGAGCGACGGCGAGCTGAAGGCGATCGGCGAGGGCGGATACCCGATCGGCCTGTTGCCGAAGGCCACCTATTTCGCGATCGAGCTCGACGTGGCACCTGGCGACCGCATCTTCATCCATTCGGACGGCATCACCGACTGCCGGGACGCCAACCGCAAATCGTTCGGCTTCGAGCGCCTGCACGAGATTCTGTCGGCCAAGCGGCAATGTTCGATGCGGGAAACCCTGGAAACGATCCACCGCGAGCTGATTAGCTGGACGGAATCGGCGACTCTGGAAGACGATCTCTCCATCGTGGCCATGGAATTCAAGTGAGTGCCGAAGCACGCAAACCCTCGGCTTGCGCGCCTCGGTAGAAAAGCAGGCGTCAGGGGTTGAAGGCCCCGCCGTTGATCAAGCTGACCAGGTCCAGCACATCGATAATGCCGTCCTCCACCTGATCCGGCACATCGCCGCCGGCGAGCTGGTTCCAATGCGCCACGTAGGCACCCCACTGGGGCGGCGTCTCCACCGCGATCCCGATGATTTCGGCCATGGCGGCCACGTTCATCTTGAGAGTTTCGCCACCCATGTCCAAATCGACGTTGTCGATAAGATCGTTGGTGCGGTGGTAGCCCGGATAGGAGTCCCAATCGTTTTCGATCGTCAACAGGGCCGGAAGCCCCGCGTTCAGGTAAGGCATGTGATCGGAGCCGAAGGGATTGAAGCTGGTCACCGACCGCAGGGTCGTGTAGTCGGTGGCCGCCGCCGCAAAGATATCGACCATCCACGAGACGCTGCTGGACGTTTCCAAAAGGACGTCCAGGTCGGCATCCCCGGTGTAGCCGATCATGTCCATGTTCAACATCGCCTTGATCTTACTGGCGTGGCCGTCGGCCTGTAGGCGCTCCACGTGGTCGCGGCTCCCCCACAATCCCTGTTCCTCGCCTGAGAAACAAATGAAAATGACGGTGCCCTGCGGTCTGGCGGGCACCAGGATCCGCGCCATCTCCAGAACCCCGGCACTGCCGGACCCGTTGTCTTCGGCGCCGGGCGCGGCGCTGGACGGACTCTGGGAGGTACTGTCGTAATGACCCCCGATGATGTACCAATCGTTCGGACGGGTGGTGCCCTCGATCCGGGCCACGACGTTGTGCAGGGTCGAATCGCCCAGTTGGAATTCTTCGATGGACACCTGGAGTCCGGCGATCTTCTGAAACTCGGAAACGAGCCAATCGCGGGCCTGGGCAATCTCACTTCCATAGGAATAGCGGTTGAAACCGGCCAGGGTGTCCACGTCGTTGTGCCAACGCTGCTTGTCGACCCCATCGACCAGGGCCTGAATGGCGGGATCGGCGCCGCGCTTGCGCGGGATCCGGTGGTTTTCCATCTGGGCCGCCAAGATTTCGTTGGCGCGAAAACCCTCGAAGACCAGGCGATGGGTATGGGCCCCGTGACTGTGGTACTTGGGCGGGGCACTTCTCATTTGCAACAAGGCGTAGCGGCCGCCGCGCGCCAGCACCCAGCCGTCGATGCGATCCAATTCGCGAAAATGATCCATTCTCAAAAAGTAGAGACTGGACGGATCCACCGGCACGTCGTACAGCACCTCGACCCGATGGGTGCGACCCAGGTCGGCCAGGATGTCGGCGTCGGCCAGGACGACCAGCGTGGCATCCATTTCCACCCACCAGGCCAGGTCTTTCGTCTGTTTCAACTGGGCCAGCCGCGCCGGCCCGATTCGATGGATGTCCACCCGAGCGTAATGCGAGTCAGCGGCCCATACAGGCATCGCGATCAAGGTCAATGCAGACCATAAAACGAAGTGCCGGCGAGAAACAGTTCGCGTCAGCAACTTCAAACCAAAAACCATGGGGCTCATGGTTCCTCCCAAAGTGTTCATAAAAGAATGTAGACCGAGGCCGGAATCCAATCCACAGATACGCGCCCCATCCGGCCAGCCCCTACCGGGAACGGATGTGACGGACACGTAGACGCGGCAGCACGCCGCGCGGGCATTGAAGGAAAACCGGCGCGCCCGCCCTGCCGACAACGTGGGATCGAAAGATCCTGCATCCATGCCATGAGATCCATAAAAAAGAGAAGGGCGCGGAAAAAGGCGGGACAACCATTCAAAAACTATTAACAACCTAACAGATTTGGGCCCAAAGAGACAGGGCTGGATAAAGGGAAGTGACTGGGATTAACAATTTTGGAAGGAAGATGTCGCGAGCGGTCGCATCAGAAGTGATGTAAAGAGAGGGTAAAGGAGGAGATGGGCGGGAGGCGACGGAAGGGAGAAGGACGGGAAGAAAAAAGGTGGAGGGACGGGGCGGAACAAAAAAGGGATTGTCAAGCAAGGAAAAGAAATGCAAAATAAAACACCACTGATATATCAATTAATTATTACGCCTCTACCTACTTTGCTTAGGAGTCGTCTACATGAGCCCTTCCCCTACTTTGCTGCTCGTCTTTCTACTTTTCCCTCATTTGGCTTTTTCACAAATCGACGGTCCCCAACCGCTGCCCTCTCCCACACCGGCACCACCCTGTGCCCTCAAACTCCAGCAACCCGACGCCCGGAAACTCCGGCCGCTGTTCCCCTCACCCGCCGCGCCGCACCACCTCGAACAGGCTCGCGGCAAGGGCGGCAGCCCCTGCACCCCCGAGGAGTTCGCGGCCCTATCCGGCAGTGACTTCGCCAACGCCGTCGCCGAGGCCAGCGATAGCTGCCTCTATCCGTTGTGGACCTATGGCTCGACCGTGAGACAGGTTCTCGACGGGGACCGAATCACGGCGGTCCTGGACTTGATGGATCAGCAGAACACCGATCCGGTGACCAACGCGTCCACGCTCAAACAAATGCTATATTTCCTGCAGATCGCCTTCTACCACGAGTGGTACCAGACCGACCTGAACTACAGCGGCACCCTCTCCGAGCGGGCCGCGACATCGGTGGCGGGCGTGGGCAACGCCACCGGTTTCGACACGGAATCCGGTGCCATGAACGAACTGCGCTACCAGTGGTCGATCACCATCGACAGTACCGCCGGCACCCACCTGGCGACCAACATCATTTTCGTGCTGATCGAGCGGTTCCATCGCAATCCGGCCTTGGCGGCGGACTGGTACGAACGCGCGGCGGCCTTCAACTACTTTTTCACCCTGTCCCGCCAGGTGGCGATCGGCAACGGTCTGGGCGCCAACAATCCCTGGCTGAACCTCATCACCCCCGAGCAGTTGGCACTGGTCCGCGAGATCGCCACCTACACCGAATACGACGAGAACACCGAGTCCATCGTCAACAACGCCATCTACGCGCTGGGCAACTTCAGCGTGCTGGACGAAGCCACGGCCACGGCCGCCCACGAGGCGATCAGCGCCGCCTACAACACCCAGACCCGCTACACCGGTCCCTGGTTCCGCGCGCTCCAGGACATCGACAACTACTACAACGGCATGCTGGCCGACGGAACCGAACTGGACATGGAAACCGTGCGCGCGGAAGCCAAAGCCTTCGCCCTGCCCAATCGCTACGTGTTCGACGACGGCAAACTGATCTTCGAGACCGCCATCTCGCGCGAAAAGGCAGAGCTGCTCTACGATGCCATGCAGGAAGTGGAGGCCCAGTTCTTCCGCAAGACCACCTTCCTGGACCCCACCCCGGGTGACGACAACGCCATCCTGACCCTGGTCGTCTACGGCAGTCCGGCCGACTACGAAACCTTCCAGCCGTTTCTCTACAACCTGAGCACCGACAACGGCGGCATCTTCATCGAATCCTGGGCGACCCTGTTCACCTACGACCGTACGCCCCAGGACAGCTACCTGAGCCTCGAGGAATTGCTGCGACACGAGTATGTCCACTACCTGGACGGCCGCCACGTGGTGGTCCCCGAATTCGGCGACGGCTCCATGTACCAGAACGGGCGCCTGGACTGGTACGCCGAAGGCCTGGCCGAGTTCCTCGCCGGTGCCACGCGCACCGAAGGCGTTCTGCCGCGCCGCATCTACGTGGACATCATCGGAACCGACAGCCAACGCATGACGGTCAGCGAAATCGTGTACGCGACCTACAGCACGGGCTGGAAGTTCTATCGCTACGGCGGTCTGCTCTTCAATTATATGGATGCCGAGCGCCCCGAACTGCTGGTGGAGCTCTTCAACAGCATCCGGGCCAACGACCCGGGCCCGGTGGACGCGCTATACGCCCAAATGGCCAACGACAGCGCCATGCAAACGGCCTATGACGCCTTTCTGGACACCCAAGTCGCGGGCCTGAACGACGGCGAAACGGTCTTCGCCGAAGACGTGCCCACCAGCAGAACCCCGACCGACCTGCCGTTGAACAACGCCGACCAGATCCGAGAAACCCTGGAAACCGAGGTCACGGTCGATATCCTGGATTTCACGGTCTGGACCGGCCGCTACCAGGCCAGCTTCGAAACGAGCATGCCGACCAACGGCGACGACGAAGCCACGATTCGCGACCGCTTCGAAGCGCACATGGACCAGATCCTGGCCGACCTGGCCGACAACGGGCTGAACTTCACCACGGCGGCGTCCTGGTTCGGAAATCTCGACACGGCGGGCGACACGGTCACGGCATCTTGCCGCATCGAAGGGCCCTTCGCCGAGGAGTCCGAATTCGCACCGCCCATCATTTCGCCCGCTTCCATCGCCCAGGGCCTGCGACCGGTGACCTTGAGGGCCATCATGCCGAACGTGCCCAGTTGGACCTGGAGCTGGTACATGATCGACGGCAGTGGTCAGCCCATGGGCCAAGACGAGCTGGAAATCACCTTCGACACCCTGTTCGAGGAATCGACCTGGGTGGAACTGGTGGTCAGCGACACCCAAAGCGGGGCGGAATACCGCGCGCGGGCCATCGTACTGGTGCCGATGGACGATCGCTACGTGGACGCGAACGGCGACGGCTGCAACACGATGGCCGACCTGCACAGCCTGCTTCCCGAATGGGGCCTGACCGGACCCGACCCCAACGGGAACAACCTGATGGAAATCCTGGATTACCTGTACATCAACACCCAAGACACCGTTTGTCCGTAACCCAAGCGTTCCGTCATCACCCGACAGGGCGTTGCGCATCGGCGCAGCGCCCTTTTTTCGTAGTATGCCAGGCAGAAGGCAGCCAGGTGGGCCGACAGGGGCACATCGTGGAAGGGGCCGACAGCGGCCTGACGGCTTGACTAAATTATGCCGGCTGGCGTTCCTCGCCGGCCGTTTCATTTTCCGGTTCGGCGGCGGTCTCATCCGATTCCAAAGACACCGTCAAAAGTGAAGGCGAGGCTTCGTCTTCGACCGGTTCGGGCTCCGCCAAAATGGCGGCGGGGGTCGCTTCCTCCGCCTCGGACGCCTGCGGCTCCGGCGGGGTCAGCCGAGGTTCTTCCGTCACGACACCGAGCACGGCGGCTTCCGTCCCCTCTGCATCGGCTTCGACGGCGACGCCTGATCCCGCTTCGGGCTCATCGGACTCGGAGGCCGACGCGCGCGCTTCCTCTTCCGTCTCGAGCTCGGCCCGATCGCTTTCCTGCTCGGCCAAAATACGGGCAAGGTCACTGATGACGACCGAATCGAGTACGCTCTGGGCTTCCTCACCGTCCTCCCCAACTTTGGCCGTGGGGGGCAGTGGTTTGAAAACCTCACGCAGCAACTGAATAGGGTTGGAATCGACTTTCAATGCAGGCTCCCTAGAATGCGGTCAATTGCTGAAAATGTTTGTTCGTGGCTCGGGAAAAGAAGCGGATCCGAGAAAAATAGAATCCGGGTGTCGGTCGTTAACTGGAAATTCTAACACAGGTTGCCAGCCTGAATGTTTCACATGTCTACACTTCTCGGCAAAATCAACAAGTTCTAAACATAACGTGTCATTTTTCACATTTCCCAGATAGCATCGGGCCATTGACCGAGTGACAATGGGTTTTGCCGGAGTTCTTTGGGCGCATACGACGGAAGTCGTTTTAACGGATGCTTTACGACCCTTTAATCTACCTTTGACTTTCGCGGGTGCCTTGCCTTAAGATCGGGCCAACTACTTCGGCGAATTGCAATAGATTGCTGCCTTGCGTCAATTTTACGTCTTTGGCCGATGCACATGGCTCCGTCGTAGCTGATTCTCCCCAGGACCACCATCACCGTTTGCTTCGAACACACAGGTACCGTCAACCGAGGTATTTTCATCGATCGCTTAGAGCTTGCACCTTACATACCGTCAAGTACCTGGTTGGAAACCTGTTGCATAGAGGCCCCGCCCAAAGCCTCCCTTCATCTCTCCTTTTCTACCGGATTGACACGAGAAGGCGGGTTTACTCCATATCGGGTCCGGCTACCCATGGGCCGCCCTTCGGCGTCCAAAGCTCGAATCCCCGATGCCGCGTGATGGCTCTTGCGGGTGGAATGTCATTTCACTAGAGGAGGACCTCTTTGGTTCAGTTTCTCAAGCCTTTGACGTCTCGTTGGGTGTACTGTCTGCTTGCTGCCTTTCTCACTGTCACAACGGCCACGGCCGGTTCGGTCGCGCCCCATCAAGCCAGCAGTACCTTTCACAAAGACCACCGACAAACCGCGAAACTGTTGATCAACCCCAGCTTCCAGGCGCCCCGAGGCAAGGTCGGCGAAGCGCTCGCCCGAACCTACCTCAGCCAGGAAGCCCCGCGATTCGGTTTTTCATCCGACCTGGCCGATCTGGTTCTGGTCAAGGTGCAATCCAGTCTGCTCGGCAAGCACTACCGCTTTCAACAATTCCTGAACGGCGTGGAAGTCGAAGGCGGCCAGATCGTCGTTTCCGTCTCTCACGCGGAAAACGAAATATACCGCGTCTACAACAACACCTACCCGGTCATCTACGACCAAAACCAGCCCAAGGTGATCCTTTCCGAAGACGACGCCTTTGAAATCGCCTGGCAGAACCTCAAGGTTCACGGGCCGCTCTTCGATCCCCCCCAAGCCAAACTGGTGTATCAGCCGGTGGGTGATCGCTTACAACTCGTTTACGTTACCAACCTTCCCGTCAACGCGCCTTACGGCTATTGGGTGAGCCGCGTCGACGCGGTGACCGGCAAGGTCATCTCCATCAAAGACGACCGCATCACCCGCAAGGGACTGCCTGCCGCGGCACCCGCGCCCTACGACGGTCCGGTCAACGACCGCCTGACCGAATTCGAGAATTTCCGCGCCTATCTCGCCGAGCGCGAAGCCGAGGCCTTCAAGGCCGGCAAACGCGCCGACGGGACCGCCATCGTCTTCGATCCGGACCCGCGCACGACCCTGAACGACGGCAGCCTGGTGGACACCAGCCCCGCCGCTGCCTTCACCGACGCCTATATGCAGCGCAACCTGCTGGGCCTGACCCTGGACGGTGCCAATTACACACTCACCGGTCCCTACGTCAACCTGGAGGACTGGGACAGCCCCAGCAACACGATTTCCACCACCACCGACGGCAACTGGACCGCAAACCGCGGCGACGGTGCCTTCAACGACGCCATGACCTATTTCCACCTCGACCAGAACCAGCGCTACATGCAGTCGCTGGGCTTCGTGGGTGACACGGGCATCCAGGAGCTCTCGATCCGCGTCGATCCCGACGGCGCCAACGGCGATGACAACTCCTTCTTCCAACCGGGCTCCAACTCGCTTTCCTTCGGCCACGGCTGCGTGGACGACAACGAGGATGCGGACGTCATCCTGCACGAGTACGGCCACGCCATTCACTGGGGTATCAGCAACGGCACCTGGTCCGGCGGCGACACCGGCGGCATGGGCGAAGGTTTCGGCGACTACTGGGCGGGCTCCTACAGCTACAGCACGCCCAACGGTCCGGTCTTCAACCCGGCCTGGGTCTTCACTTGGGACGGCCACAGCAGTTGCTGGCCCGGTCGCGACATGGACGTGCTGGACGCCCAGTACAATCCCGACCGCAGCTACGGTGCTCACGCCACGGTCGACGGTGTGCTTTCCGACGAACTCTGGTCGACACCGCTCTTCCAATCGCTGATCACCCTGATCAACGACCACAGCCGCACCCGCGAAGAAGTGGACCAAATCATCCTCGAATCGCATTTCGGTTTGGCCTCCGGTCCCTCCATGCGCGATTTGGGCAACGTGACCATTCAAACCGCGGCGCGATTGCAGCCGGACGGCCCGCATGCCGACGTCTTCACCACCAACTTCCTGCGCCACAACATCGTGGAGATTCCGCGCGCCATTCTCGGTCAGGCGAGCTGGGAAATCACCTCCGACCTGGGCGCCAACGGCGTGCCCGATCCCGGTGAAACCCTGAGCTTCCAGATCCAGGTCGGCAACGAAGGCACCCGCGAAGCGACCTCGGTTTCGGCCGAGCTCACCACGCGCACGGACGGCGTCACCGTCACCGTGGGCCAATCGGACTACCCGAACCTGCCCACCAGCGGCAACGCGGTCAACGCCACCGCCTTCCAAATCGCCCTCGGTGAGAGCCTCACCTGCGGCGATCCGATCGACCTAACCCTGACGGTGACGTTCAACGACGGAAGCGATGCACGCGGGGCTTCGACCGCGACCTTCGACTACAGCTTCAGAACCGGTGTGCCGCAAGGCTTCACCGAAGCCGATAGTCCCGCGCTCGCCATCCCCGATGACGATTCCAACGGTGTGACGACCACGCTGGAGATCAGCGGTGTCGAAGCGACCGTGACCGAAGAATTCAACGTCGACCTCAACCTGACCCACACCTACCAGGGCGATCTGTTGGTCCGCCTGACCTCGCCGGAAGGCACGGCGGTCGTCCTTCACAACCGCACCGGCGGCACGGCCGAAAACATCATCGGCAACTACCCGGGCACCCTGACGCCGGCCGAAACGCTGAGCGCCTTCCTGGGCGAAGATCCCAACGGGACCTGGACCCTGTTCGTCAGCGACAACGCGGGCCAGGACACGGGTACCATCAATAGCTGGGCCATCAACGACGTTTCGGGCTACGAGTGCAGCTCGTCCTCCTGCAGCGCGACGGCCACGGCCACCGCGGCCAACGAGGGCATCACCTGCGCGGGTCTGGAGATCCAGCTCTCCGCCAACCACAGCGGCCTGGGCGAAAACCCCACCTATAGCTGGGACAACCCGGCCCTGCTGGACGATCCCTCCTCGGCCACGCCAGTCGCGACCGTGACCGAGACCACGACCTTCCAGGTCACGATCAGCAACGGCGGCTGTCAGGCGCAGGGCACCGTGACGGTTCGCGTGTACGCCGGCATTTTCGAGTTGCTGCCCAACTGGGCGGGCATGTCGGGTTACAACCCGGACATGGACCTCGACAACGACAACGGGCACACGGTTCTCGACATGATCGTGCTGCGCAACATCTGCGACGTTCCGCTTTAAGGGCTAGGGACATCGAATGAAAAGGGCGATCCTCGGGTCGCCCTTTTTTGTTCCGTCGCTCTCCGCATGCGGGCACAGCCTGCGCTCACACCAAAGAGCGAAGTCCAACCTCCCCGCCACCCACCGAAGTGATACCCTCCAGAGTACCCGGCTAGCGAGAGAGGCGTCGTGCCAGGTAGGTGGATCCGCCGGATCCACTTTCGAAACAACCCATCTCGCGCCGGCATGACACGCCAAAGAGCGAAACAGGTACATCGGGCACGTTGGGAAGGGCTTGGCTCACGAGTGTAACCTGGTTTCGTGGCTTGGGTTGCTTCGATTGGTGGAGCAAGCTCGCCTGGGCGGCCCCCTCACCTACTGGCCTCGCGGCTCTCTCCGCTTGTGGACACTGCCGGCGGGCACCCTTCGATGGGCGGGATTCTGCATGGCACTTGCTTCGCTCTTTGGCGTAACTTGGTTTCGTTGCTTGGGTTGCTTCGAGGAGTCGGCCGGGCCGGCCAACCTACTGACCTCCGCCATCTCTCCGCATTCGGGCACTGCCGGCGGGCACCCTTCGATGGGCGGGATTCTGCATGGCACTTGCTTCGCTCTTTGGCGTAACTCACTTTCGTTGCTTGGGTTGCTTCGAGGAGTCGGCCGGGCCGGCCAACCTACTGACCTCCGCCCTCTCTCCGCATTCGGGCACTGCCGGCGGGCACCCTTCGATGGGCGGGATACTGCATGGCACTTGCTTCGCTCTTTGGCGTAACTTGGTTTCGTTGCTTGGGTTGCTTCGAGGAATCGGCCGGGCCGGCCAACCTACTGACCTCCGCCATCTCTCCGCTTGCGGGCACTGCCGGCGGGCACCCTTCGATGGGCGGGATACTGCATGGCACTTGCTTCGCTCTTTTGCGTAACTCGCTTTTGTTGCTTGGGTTGCTTCGAGGAGTCGGCCGGGCCGGCCAACCTACTGACCTCCGCCCTCTCTCCGCATGCGGGCACTGCCGGCATTTTTGCTTCGATGGGCAGGCGGCGCCGGTATGGGCGCGTCTAGGAGAAGGCGGCCCGCTCGCAGGAGCCGCCTTCGGGGCGAAATCAGCCCAGGCAGGTGCGGGCCAGCTCGGCGTAGATGTCGACCGCCGCTTCCAAATCGGCGATCTCGATTTGCTCCCGTGCCGTATGGGCGTCCATGATCGAACCCGCCCCCCACAGGAAGGCGCGACCGTCGAATTTCAGGTAGGGAATGTCGGTGTTGAAACTGACGACGCTGGTCTCGTAACCGTCCAAGGTGCTCAATTCGGTGGGGTCGTTGCTCGCGATGACGGATACCTCCACCGCGTCGCCCGCCATGGTCCGCACCTCTTCCAGGAGCTCGGCCTGATGGGTCACCACCCGGAAGAGCACCTCGGCATAGGCCTCGTCGGGGACCACGTTGGCGGCGCGTCCGGAACGCAACACCCCGATGTTGACCGTGGTTTCGCCCAACTGCGCCTCGCTCGGCCAAGGGTGGCGGCGAATGCGCTCGAGCAGGTCCAACATGGGATCCAGCGCGTTGATGCCGGTGTGGGGATAACCCGAATGGGCGGCCTTGCCCTGGGTCGTCAGTTTGAGTTTGAGGATGCCCTTCTGGCGCCGGGCCAATTTGGATTCGGTGGGCTCACCGACGATCAGGAACTGGGGCGACAAACCCAATTCGTTGGCTTTGATCATGCCGATGTGATCGACTTCCTCGCCCACCACATACAAGTAGCCGAAATCTTCGCGCCCCTCGGCCAGCAGTTTCTCGCCGGCCAGCAACTGGGCGGCGATGAGGCTCTTGGTGTCACAGGCGCCACGGCCGTAGAGCGTGGTCTCGTCGCGGCGCGCGGGAAAGTACGGCGGTACCGTGTCGATGTGGGAATTGTAGATCAAACGCGGCCGGCAACCGGGTCGATGGGCATAGATGTTGGGGCGCCCCTCGGCCACGAGCTGGTACTGGACCTCCCAGCCCCGCGGGCGAAGGTAGTCGGCCAGAAAATCGGCCATCGCCTGTTCGTTTCCCGAGATCGATTCGATGTCGATCAGGGTCGTAGCCAAATCCACGACCGCACTGGATGAATGCGAACTCATGTCTTCCTCCCTTCCGTAAACACACGCGGAACGTCCGAACGCGGCATACCTGACGGGCGGCGATCGGCCCACGAGGGACACTTCTCCCCGGTGTCCCTCGATCTCGCGACCACCCCGTCGCCGGGCGCTCGGTTGGTACCGAATCTCCTCGAAGAAGGCCGCCCCCGGGCCTTGGGACCGTCTCCCACTCGGACACCGCAACAGCGGCGCCGCCATGTTCGCGTTCCGCGATGAACTCGCTTGATCCCATTCTTTCAGTCCCGGCCCAAAAAAGAAAGGGGTGCGGTGTCGGGCGGTGCCGCCGGGGTCGGCGGCGGGCCGGCGCGGCCATGGACGGCCCGACCCCGTGGCCGCGATTTCGGTTACTGCAGAAGCCTGAATAAAACCAGTTTATTACGCGGCCAACCGGCGACATATATCGCGAATTTTAACCCCAAAAGAAAAACGCCATGAGTTAAGATAGAGACAAATCATTCACATGGCACCTCGTAGCCACTCAACCCCGTTTGGTTTCCAACATGCCGCATTGTCCCGGTTCGTAGAATTCGGGTTGTCTCGTCGCAGAAAAACCTGCAGTTGCATGAATTGCGTTAATGGAGGATTCGTATGACTTGGCTCAATAAAGACGCCGATCTTCAGATTGCAGCTCAGTTCAAGTTGCAATTCACCAAAAAGAGTAATTTCGTGCCGTGGTTCATCACGATCTCGCGGGAATACGGCTGTGACGGCGCCGGTCTGGCGCAAGGCCTGGTTGGCGGCCTCAACGAGGGCGAAAAAGAGCATCCATGGTACGTGTTCGATCGCGAGACCATGCTCAAGGTCGCCGATCCGGAGGAACTCAACCAGGAAATGCTCGAGTTGCTGGAAGAGTACGGGCACTCGGAATTTCAGGGTTACGTCCAGGAAGCCATTTTCGGCAAGAAGAGTCAGTACAAAGTCATCCAGAACATGGCCAAACTCATGCAAATCCTGGCGCGTCGCGGACATGTCATCTTTCTCGGAGGCGGCTCCACCGTCCTCACCCAAAACAATCCCCATGGGATCCACTTTCGCCTCTACGCACCGGAAGACTGGCGCGCGACCAATCACGGCCAGCGCCACAAACTGGATTTCGATACGGCTCACAGCCGCGTGCAGGAACGCGAAAATCAACGCTTCAAGTACTTGAAAACCTATTTGGCGGAATCCATTGACAACCGCTATCTCTACGACCTCATCATCAACAACGCCAAGGTCGGTACCCAACAAGCCATTGAGTTGGCCCTCGCCACCGTGAAACGAAAGTTCAAACAGAAAAAGTGACGTACCGCCCGAACCCCGCCACATCCAGAGGGCTCGTGCGCTCAGTAGATCCGTGTAGGAGAACGTCTTCCTTGTCCATCGGCGTCCCTCACCCTGAACGAGGCATGGAACCAAGGCGCGCCCGATGCCGGTCCACCGCCCATCGGCATCGGAAGACGTCCTCCCTACGCGCCTGGATCGGGTTGGGTGAACGGAGGACTTCGGGCGAACGCATTCACGTAGACTGGGACACCGCTGGGGACCCCCCGCCAGGAGGCCGCCAAAACGAGTGGCGCCCATGAAACGGGCGCGCCTCGAGGCCCCGCGGTCGGATCCCGTCCGCATCCTCCCCCTTTTGGGGTTGTGGGTATGGGCCGTGGTCGCGGGATCCTCGCCGAGCCTGGCCCAGGAGCCCAACCTGGCGTTCGAACGCATTTCGGCCAATCAGGGGCTTTCCCAGGTGACCGTGACCTGTATTCTCCAGGACCGTCTCGGTTGGATGTGGTTCGGCACCCAAGACGGCTTGAACCGCTGGGACGGCTATCAGTTCACCTGGTTCAAGACGCGCCACGACGATCCCCACTCGCTTTCCGACAATTACATTCGATCGCTGGCCAACGGCGACGACGGTGCGATCTGGATCGGCACCTCCCTGGGCCTGAACCGCTTCGATCCGCGAACGGGCCGCTTTCGCGATTACCATCACGACCCGGACAATCCCGAGAGCTTGGGCTTCGGCTTGGTTCAGGCCATGGTCAGCGACGGTGCCGGCGGGCTCTGGGTCGGCACCCTGGGCGGGGGCCTCAATCATCTGGATGTCAAGAGCGGCGTTTTCACGCACTATCGCGCGGCCGAATCGGGGCCGAGCCAACATCACCCGATTCACGACGAGATCCGGGCCCTGCTTCGCGACAGCAGGGGCCACCTGTGGATCGGCACCACCGGCGGTTTGAGTCGCTTGGATCCGGAGACGAAGCGTTTCGACCATTTTCAGGCGGCCGAAGCCACGGCCGGCTCGGCGACCACCTCCGGCCAGGGAACCACCACCCGGCTCAGCCACAACCGGGTGATGAGCCTGTACGAGCACGACGGCTTCATTTGGATCGGAACCGACGGCGGCGGCCTCAATCGGCTCGACCCCCAAAGCGGTCGTATCAAGCACTACCGCCACCTTTCCCAGGCGACCGGTTCACTTTCCGACGATCGGGTCCACGCCATCACGGGCGACAATTGGGACGTCCTCTGGATCGGCACCTATGGCGGCGGCCTCAACCGCTTCGACCTGGCTTCGGGCACCTTCACCACCTATCGATACCAATCCACGGATACCTTCAGCCTCAGCCACAACGACATCAACGCCTTGGTTCGCGACCGCACCGGGGTACTCTGGGTGGGAACCTACGGCAACGGCATCAGTCGCCTCTATCCCTACAGCGAGCAGTTTCACGCGTTCAAGCACGGATCCCCGTCACCCACGCCCCTGAGCTCCAACGAGGTGCGGGCGGTGTTGGAGGATCCGGACGGCACCCTGTGGGTCGGCAGCCGCCTGGGTCTCGACCGGATTTCGGCCGATCGCCGGTCGGTACGCAACTTTCGCCACGATCCCGCGGACGCCGGCAGCCTCGGTTCCGATCGCGTCGACGCCCTCTATCGCGATCCCGACGGTCGCCTTTGGGTGGGCACCCAGGCCTCGGGCCTCCACCACTTCGAACCCGAAACGGAAACCTTCGTGCGTTACCCGTTCGAACCCGAAACGCCCGGCGGCTTGAGTCACCCGTACATCCGCTCGATCTACCCGGGTCGCGATGGACGGTTCTGGATCGGCACCTACGGCGGCGGCCTCAACCACTTCGATCCGAGCACCGAGACCTTCACCCACTTTCGCCACGATCCCAATCAGCCGCGTTCGCTGCCGGACAACCTCGTGTTCCCGATTCGCGAGGAACCGGACGGCACCCTGTGGGTCGGCACCCTCGGGGGCCTTGGTCGCCGGCGTCCGGGCGGGGTCGATTTCGACATTTTCCTGCCCGATCGCAACCAACCGGGATCGATCAGCCACCGGCGCATCACTTGCTTTTTTCGCGATCGCAAGGGCCAACTCTGGATCGGCACCCAGGGGGGCGGCATCAACAAGGTCCTGGAAGACGACACGTCGGAGATTCGTTTCCAGTCGTGGACCTCGGTCGACGGCCTGGATGCCGATGCGATCGGCGGCATCCTGGAGGACGAGCGCGGATACTTGTGGATGAGCACCACTCGCGGCGTTTCGCGCTTCGACCCCGAAAGCGGCACCTTCTTCAATTTCAACCGAGCCGACGGCGCGCTGGACGCCGGTTACTTCATCGACGCCTACGCCATGGGCGGCAAGAACCGAATCTACTTCGGCGGCATCTTCGGGCTCACGGTGTTTTCGCCGGGATCCGTTCAAACCGCATCCCCGCCGCCAAAAACCATGATCACCGACTTCTATCTATCCAGTCGCCCGGTCCCACTTCGCGCCGAGTGGGACCAATCGCCCCTGAAGAAACCGATCTACGAAACCGAATCCCTGGTCCTGCCTCACTCGCGCAGCAATTTTTCGTTTCGATTCACGGCGCTGGACTTCGGCGATCCGGCCAAGCACCGGTTCGCATACCGAATGGAGGGCTTGGACGACACCTGGATCGAAACCGACGCCCAGAACCGATTCGCCAACTACAACAAACCACCGCCGGGGACCTACAGTTTCCAGGTGAAGTCGGCCAATCGCGAAGGCGAGTGGGAAGAGCCCGGCGTGCGCATCGAAATCAAGCTCCTCCCGCCGCCTTGGCGAACCTGGTGGGCCTACTCGATCTACAGCCTGTTCCTGGCCGGTTTGGCGGGCGCCTACACCCGCTTCCAGGCCAACAAGCTCAAACGCGAACGCCAAATCGCCGAGCGCGAGCGCCTGGTCGCCAAGCGGTTGCGCCAGTTGGACAAATTGAAGGACGAATTTCTGGCCAATACCAGCCACGAACTGCGTACACCGCTCAACGGCATCATCGGCCTGGCCGAATCCCTCATCGACGGCGTCACCGGCCAGCTTCCCAAGACCACCACCTACAACCTCCACATGATCGTTTCCAGCGGGCGCCGGTTGGCGAGCCTGGTCAACGACCTGCTGGACTTTTCACAGTTGCGCAACGCCACCATCGAACTGCGCAAGACACCCCTCGACCTGGCGAACCTGGCCGATATCGTGGTCAACCTGTCCCAGCCGCTGATCAGCGGGAAGGAAGTCATCCTGGAGAGCCGCATCGACCCGGAAACCCTTTTCGTGTTGGCCGATGAAGACCGGGTCATGCAAATCCTCCACAACCTGATCGGCAATGCCGTCAAATTCACGGATCGCGGCTCGATCCGCGTGTTCGCGGAACCGGAGGGCGATTTCGTGGCTGTCAGCGTGGCCGATACCGGCATCGGTATCACCCCAATCCAACAGGAACGCATTTTCGAGTCGTTCGAGCAGGCCGACGGCTCCACCGGCCGCCACTACGGCGGTACCGGCCTCGGGCTGGCCGTGACCCGCCAACTGGTGGAATTGCACGGCGGGACGATTCGCGTGAACTCGACTGTGGGCGAGGGCTCCATTTTCACCTTTACGCTGCCCGCTTCCGAGGAGACCGCGGAAGCCTCCGACAAGGCCCTCTCCTCCGTCGTGGCCGATCCCTCGAGCGAAGATCAACTCGAACTGGTGGTGACCGAATGGGCGCGCAACAGCCACCGCGGTTCGACCTTCAACATCCTGGTCGTAGACGACGAACCGGTCAACCGCCAGGTGCTCATCAACCACCTCTCCCTGGAGAGTTACCACGTGGTTCAGGCCTCGAGTGGCCCGGAGGCGCTGCGCATCATGGCCAACGACCATGCGTTCGATCTGATTCTCTTGGACGTGATGATGCCCCAAATGACGGGCTACGAAGTGTGCGAGGTGCTGCGCCAGCGGTTCACGGCACAGGAGCTGCCCGTGCTGTTCCTGACCGCCAAGAATCGGATCAACGACCTCGTTCGCGGATTCTCCGCGGGTGGAAACGACTACATCACCAAGCCGATTTCCAAGAGCGAGCTCATCGCCAGAGTGGAAACCCAGCTCAAACTGCTCGAAAGCCACCGCGGCCTGGAACGCCAGGTGGCCGAACGCACCCAGGAACTGAAACTCAAAAACGATCAGTTGCGCGATACCAACCAGGAATTGCGCCAGAAGAACAGTGAACTGGAAACCCTGGACCAGATCGTTTGCGCCATCAACCGCGAAGTGATGCTCGAAACGCTGGTGGAGTCCCTGTTGGAAAAGGGCTTCACCCTGTTTCCCCAGGCCGAGAAGGGCGCACTGCTCCTGCGCGAGGATACGGGCGATCTCTACAAGATCGCGGCGACCTACGGCTACGATCCCGGCGACCTGGAATCGGTGGTCTTCAGCGAGGAAGAGCTGTGGGCGCGCTACAGCAGCGGCGAAGAGAAGGAGGACGGTGTCTGGTTGGTGCGTCACGCGCCGCAACTGCCCGGCTGGGAAAAGTTGACGAACCTGCCCAAGCCCCAGGCGATGTTGTCGATGTCCCTGGTTTCCGAAGATGTCATGGTGGGCGTCCTGATCTTGGACAACTTCACCGATTCCGAGGCCTTCGACCACATGGTCGATGTAGGCAAGCTGAAACGCTTTCGCCAGCACGCCATTTCGGCCGTCAACAAGGCGCGGTACGTGCGCTCGCTGGAGAATACGACGCGCCAACTGTCGCAAACCCGGCGCGAATTGCTGGAGGCGGCCCACAAGGCGGGCATGGCGGAAATCGCCATCGGCGTGCTGCACAACATCGGCAACACGCTCAACAGCATCACCACCTCCACGACCCTGATGCAGGAATACCTGGCCGAACCAAAACCGATGCGCACCCTGAAACGCATCGCCGATCTCATGGAAGACCACCGCCACGACCTGATTCGATTCCTGGCCGAAGCCAAGAAGGGCGACGCGGTGCCGCCCCTCATCATTCAGGCCACCAAACACATGACCGATCTCCTCGATCAATTGAACAAGGAGGCCAGGCGCGTCAGTGGCGGCGTCGCCAAGATCAACGAATACGTCCAGGCCCAGAACGAGTATACCGACGCCGAAGACTTCATCGAGGAGGTCGATGTCAACGGCATCGTGGAACACGTGGTCTCGCTGCAGCGGGACATCGTGGATCAGCGGCGAACCAGCCTCAAGCTCCAGTTGAGTCACCTGCCCCTGATCATGAGTCGACGCAACAAAATATCGCAGATCATGACCCACCTGCTGTTCAACGCCATCGACGCCATTCGCCACCTGGAAGACGTCGGCCAAATCCGCGTCCAAACCGCCCACGACGCGACCCACATCCAGATCGAGGTGAGGGACAACGGGGCCGGTATTCCCAAGGAAGAACAGGCCACCCTGTTCAGCCAGGAACAAGCCACCAAAAGAGGCGGGCGCGGTTTCGGCCTGCACTATTGCGCATTGGCCGCCAAGGAGCTGGGCGGCCAGCTCTGGGTGGAGAGCGAAGCCGGAGAAATAGGGACAAAATTTGTCTTTCGGTTACCGCGGAACAATATTTAAGGCGAGAACCAGTCGCACATAGATGGAAACCTGGTCAGGAAACGGCGCCCGCAAAGGCGATTCCGCTCGTTCACCGGGCTCGGAGCACTTCTGATCGAACCCGCCGGCAGATCGCCGAGTGACACTTTTTGTCAACCCGAAGATGATTCGGTGCGAGAAAATGCCAACCGCCCCTTGAGAAAGCACTACCGAAACTTGGCAAACCCAAAAACCGAGCCGCCACCTCGACCCGCTGCCACACGCCTAATCAACTGGTTTTAAACTGGAAGGGCCCGCTTTTTTTTCATTTTACCAACTTGCCACAAGTGGCACTCTATTCTGGCACCACATTTGAAGTATGCTCCGTGCATAAGCGGCAGCAACTCCTCGGATTTAAAGGCTTTTCAGTGAAACGCAAAGGTTTTAGTTTAGTGGAATTGATGGTAGTCGTCGCGATTATCACCATTCTTTCGGCCATCGCACTCCCGATGTATTCTTATTTCCGCCAAAAATCACAGGCCATGAATGCCATCGGTGCTGCGGCGGATGTAAGGGACACGTTGAACAGTTGGTACAGCACCAACGACTCCTTTCAGGGGCTCGCCTTTGCCCAGGGTACCTGGGGCATGTTGGAAGCGGCTTCAGCACAAACCGGCGGTCAAGTCGCTCTAGGCAACGGCCTTCCAGAAATCGTCAACCTGACGTGGAACCTGAACGTGTCATCCAGTATCGGCACCGACGATACGGTCGTGATCGGGTTCACCTGGGCCCAAGGATGCCAGATGTGTGACGGCCAGTGGTGTTTGCTATGCAATTCCACCTTGGGAGCCTGCAACGTCGAAGTAGAGATTACCGATCCGGACGGCACGATTTTGACCAGCCTCAATCGAGGGCAAGGCACGGCCTGTCCCTGATCAGCCACAACCAGTTGACCTTGACTTCCATTTGACCCTTCTTTGAAGGGTCTTTTTTTTTGCCTCCACGTTACCGAAAGCCCAACCCAATATTTTCATGTCAAAAATTTTACTTTAACGTCCGTGGAAAGCGAAATGCCCCCGTATCCTACCTGAAATGCCGGCACCGCCAACCGACATGCGGCCCCTCGGGCCATGGAAACTCAAGTTGATTCGCCTTCGTTGCGAAGGAACCCATAACGAAACGTTTGTCTTTCCACAGCTCAGGTGTGTCTGTCCGAAACCTTCGGAAGGCGCTGTCCATCCGTGCCAACGAGCCTTGCAACCCCTTCGGCCCCTTTTCACGACGAGCATCCGAGAACCCAAGAAACCACGCCCTTTCGGCACAACCCGACCACTCCCAAACAAGGAGATCGGTCTATGTCGCAACGGTTTTTCTCCCTATCGACTCGGCTCCTGGTTTTGTTCCTGACGACCCTTCTTTGGCCGAGCCGGCTACACGGCGGGCTCGAAGTGCTCGAGGAGGCCAAGCACCGGGGATCCTTCGGACTGCGTGTCACCACGGGCACTGACGAGACCTCGGTGGCCACGGCGGTCGGCAGTTCCTTCTCCCGACTGCGCGTTCGCTTCTACCTGCGCCTGGACGGGCTCGACCTCGCTGAAGCCACATCGGCCACGGTGTTCTCCGCCGAAAACGACGGACCGGCCAACATCGCGATTCAGGTCACCCGCATCGACGGGCAACTGCGCCTCGGCTGGCAGGTTCGCCTCGACAACGGCTCTTTCGCCGAAGTTCTGCCGCCATCGGGCCCGGCCCTCACCGCCGCCTGGCACGCGATCGAGCTACGCTGGCAGGCCGGATCCGGCGACGGCTCCTTGCACCTGCTTTTCGACGGTCAATCGCAAATGGACCTCGATGCCCTGGACAACGACGCCACCCTCATCCAATCCTGCAGGCTGGGCCTGATCGACGGCGATCAGGGTACTTATTCCGGCCACGCCGATTTCGACGATTTCACCTGGCGTACGGAAGGCACCATCGGTTTGCTTTCCCTCGACCCGGCCGAGTTGACGGAGCCGGCCTCCCAATGGCCCGAGCGCCATTCCATTCTCTACCTGATCGGCCTCGTCAGCGAAATCCGCACTTCACCGTGAACCCGCAACCGCCACGCCGGCACCCATTAAGATTAGGATGGTAGTCATGTACCTGCGTTTGTTCAGCTTAATCAGTATTCTCAGCCTGGTTCCGTTCCTCTTCGCAGAAGACGATCCGCACGCGCATTCCGTTCACTCCGGTTCGTCGGCGGCCACCGGGATACAGGTTCACGGGCACTGGACGATTCGGGTCCTGGATCCCGATGGCTCCCTGGTGCAGGAGGTTTCTTTCGAAAACGCGCTCACGAGCCCGGCGACCCTCACTTCGCTGCTCAACGGAGACGCGGTTTCCGGTGGCGGATACGTGGTGGCCACCAATCAAAACGCGGTATCGTCGGGGGTCGGCCCCTGCAACCCGGACTGCGAGATCGGCCCGACGGGGCTCAATGCCGGTATCACCTTCGATTCGAGCAATCTGACGCTCACCCTGATGGGCACCAATTTCGAGACCCTGCGCATGGCAGGCAGCTTCACCGTGACGACCACCTCGACGATCGACCTGGTCCAAAGCTGGTTCTGCGTCTGTAACGGCACCACGAACAACGCCACCCAATGCAAGGCCAGTCCCGACTCCTGCGGCGTCTTCACTTCCAAGATCTTGGGCTCCGCAGTCTCGGTCACCGCCGGCCAAATCGTTCAAATCACCGTCGATCTCACCTTCAGCTAACGCAGGGAGCATACCGTGAAGGCCAACACCGCTTCACGAGCCGTCCAGGCGCTGACCCTGCTTTGCCTCGTGCCCTGCGCGGCGTTGGGTCAAAGCGCCGATCTGGCCGTGTTTCAAAATATCGATCCACCGCAACCGGTACTCGACGGCCAGGCGACCTATACGATCACGGTCGAGAATCTGGGTCCCGACCCGGCCGACAACGTGACCCTCACGGTCACCCTGCCCCCGGGGACCGTGCTCCAGAGCCACGAGCCTACGGGCAATTACGACGAACCGTCCCACACGTTGTCGTGGGATCTGGGAACCGTGACGTTTCAGGAACAACGCATGGTCGAGGCGGTTCTCGATCTGCCGTTGACGGCCCCGGAAACCCAGTTCGACGTGTTCCTCACCGGCGCGGCGCCCGCCATGGACTCATCCGCGCTGTTGCGAGCGGGGGCCGAAGCGGAAGAAATTGTGGTGGTGGCAACACTCGATGCCGAAGTGAATCCGTCGGGCCTGACCTTCACGCCGGAAGGGGTGATGATCTACACGGACATGGCGGATCCGAATTTGATGAACGGTGAGGACCCGATCATCGACGGCCGCATCGTGGTGAACACACCCGGCACGCCCACGGTATTGAGCAGCGCCGGATTGTTGGTGAATCCACGCGCGATCGTGCCTTGGCCGAACGGCTACCTGGTCGCCGATCCCGACGGGTTTCCCGCCGGTTTGGCACGCGGACCGACCTCGATGGGTCGGCTCCTGGCCATCGACGGAACCACCGGCCAACAAACCGTCTTTTCCGAGAACGGTCATCTACTGCATCCGCTGGACCTGGCCCTCGACGCGGAGGGTTCGGTCGTGGTCATCGACAGCAATACCAACCTGGTTCGCGTCGACAAGGACTCCGCCCAACAGACCCTGCTGACCAGCGGCAACCTTCTCGTGGAGCCGGTGGCCGTGGCGGCCGACAGTACGGGCGACATCTGGGTCGCGGATTCGACGAGTGGCATCGTCCGCGTCGATGGCGGCGACTTCGGTCAATCGGTCCTGACACCGATTGGCGGGACGCCCACCTTCGAAAACCCCTTCGACCTGATCATGACCCGCAACCAGCACTTGATCGTGAACACCCATGCGACCACACCGGAGCGGGCTCTGTTCGACATCGACCCCCAAACGGGCATGGTCGCCAATACGATCGAAGGCACGGACACCTTTTTCTATCGCGGCTTGGCCCCGCAATACAGCGTGACCAGCACAGCCACGGTGGAGAGTGCCACGAGCGATCCCAACAACGCCAACGACCTGCTGGCTCTGAACACCGTCGTGTTGCCGCCAACGACCATCACGACCACGATCAATGTCAGTGAACAGATCGGCGTGGCGGATCAGGTCACGGTCACGCTCGCTCCCCAGTTGATGGTCGTCGAGTCCGTCAGCGTGGCCGATACGGTCACCGTTTCACCGGCACCGCAGATCACCGTCAACGAAGCCGTAACCGTCGGTGATACCGTTCAGGTCTCGCCGGCACCACAAATCACAGTCAACGAATCGATTTCGGTGGCGGACGGTACCTCGACCACACCCGCTTTGCAACTCGCGGTGTCCGAGCAGGTACAGGTCGCGGACGGCGGTGTATTCCAGCCGATGAGTGGAGCGCCCCGGGTGGACCTGGTGTTCGCACCGGGACAGACGGATCTGTTTTTCGCGGAGGGTGTCGCCACCAGCATCACCCAACTTCGCATCAAGTTCAACGAAGCCATGGCCGACCCGCCAGGGGACGAGGAAGACCAGGACGTCACCAATCCCCAGCATTACCGGCTGATCGGGTCCGGCAGCGACGGCGAGTTCCAGACCGAGGTCTGCGGCACGCAACTGGGCGGCGACGATCAACTCATCGACATCCTGCGGGTCACCTATGCGGAATTCGGCGAGACGGCGACGCTTCACCTGGACCCGACCATGGCCTTGCCCGCGGGGAGTTACCGAATCCTGGTATGCGGCGACCTGGGGCTCGTGGATTTGGAATCACTGGCCCTGGACGGCGACGGTAACTCGAGCCCCGGCGGCGATTTCCGCGGCGACTTCAAGACCCTGGCGGATAACCTGCTGAACAATCCCCACTTCGACGAAACCCTGAACGGGTGGACGATCGACGGCGGCACATCGGGCACGATCCAACGCGACGACACCGATGCCGATGGCTCCGCCACCTCCGGCTCGGCCGCGATGCAGGCCGGCGAACCGGAAGAGACGCTCCAACTCAGCCAGTGCCTGCCCCTGGAAGCCACTTCCTGGCTTCAGGTGGGCGGTCGGGTCCAGGTCCGCGGCGCTTCGGGCGCGGCCAATCTCGAAGTGTCGCTCCAATGGTTTGCGGAAGCCGGGTGCAGCGGCGCGCCGATCGACGAACACGTGAAGCCGCAAACCCTGGGCGACACGGAGTCGCGCTGGGTCGCGTTCGGCTTTACGGCCGCCGTGCCCGAGAACGCCGTCGCGGCACTGCTGACGCTTCGATGGCAAACCGCCGAGAACACCCCGGACACGGTCGTTTGGGACCAGCTCTTCGTGAATCGGGACACGCACCTGCTCTTCGAGGACGGCTTCGAGTCGGGCGACACCAACATTTGGCAACCGCCGGATTGAGAAGGCTCGGTCTCGAAAAAGGAACGAGCCGGCCGTGCCCGCTTGCGCGACACACGACCGGCCCGTTCCCGCCAGACAAAGGATGGAATCGAGCGTTCGGCTCGCATTCCGCATAGGTTTAGATCGCCGCCAGGTCCGGCTCGCGGATGCCCACGCCCGCCGGCAGCGAGTGATACTTGAGGTGCTGGAAGAAGACCAGCGCCTCGCTGTACGCGGCGTTCCAGGAATCCATGTGACCGAAACCGCCCAGTTCGCTCGCGAAACAATTGGGATTGGCGGTGCGGGCCAAAACCTGGGCCTTGGCGCCCTTCACCACCAGGTCGATGGTGCCCTGGGTTTCGGCGAAAAGCGCATCCGTGGCAGCCTCGATCGCGTGCTGCACGGGATGCTGCCAAATGCCCTCGTACAAAAACTTGCCGTAGGTTTGGCCCATACCCTCCAGAAAATCCAGGGACGGCTTGGCTAACCAACATTGGCTCAGCGCGGTTCGCGCCTCGTAGAGCAGGGTGCCCGCCGGCGTGTGGTAGATGCCGCGCGACTTGAGTCCGTTCGTACGGGTCTCCAATAGATCGAGCCAGCCGTAGGCGGTTGGCGCGAGTAATTCGTTCAACGCCGGAATCATTTCCGCGAGCGGCATGTCGCGGCCGTTGAGCGCTACCGGCAATCCTTTTTCCCAAACCAGTTGCACTTCCGCCACGCCTTCCTTGTGCATCTCTTCGCGGAAAAATGGCGGAGGGGCCTGGCTCAGATCCTCGAGGGAACCGCCCTCGTAGGAGGTGTGCCACAGGTTGGCGTCGATCGAATAATCAAACGACTTGGCGGGGATCGAGACGCCGGTGTCGGCGATCAAGGCCAGCGCCTGCTCGCGATCACCGCAGGCCCACTCACGCCAGGGCGAAATGATCTGAATGCCCGGCGCCAGCACCTTGATGCGCTGCTCGAAACGCAGGTAGTCGTTGCCCTTGCCGGTGGCGCCGTGACAGATCGCACCGGCCCCGGTTTCCAAGGCGGCTTCGACCATCGCGTCCGCGATGAAGGGGCGTGCGATGGCCGTGCCCAACAAGTAAGAACCCTCGTAGGTGGCGCCAACCTTCAACATCGGCGCAATCCCCTGTTCGCACATGGCGGATTTTTGATCGACCACCACCACGTCGTCGGCGCCCAACATCAAGGCGCGCTCGCGCAGGGCGTCGAAATCGTCGCGCTGGCCCACATCCACCAAGACCGCCACCACTTGATCGAACTTCTTGACACGCTTCAACCAAATCACCGAAGCGCTGGTATCCAAACCACCCGAATACGCCAAGATCACTTTCATTGCCTGTCCTCCCGTCGAACCCATTCGCGGTTCCGATTGGCCGCGATCGCACTCGAATAATATTCACAATATTCGGCATTTTATTCTTTTTTATTCAAATAGCAATGCCTTTTTTGAAAAACTTGATTTCATTTTCGGCTTTGGGGGAGAATGGCCCCATGAACGAAGACCAACTCATTCTCGATCTCGTGGCGAACCGAGATCTGGACACGCAATCGGCGTTGTTGGATGCCCTGAAAGATTCCGGCCTGAACATGACGCAACCGGTGTTGTCGCGCCTTCTGCGAAAGTTGGGCGTCCGCAAGATCGGCGGATACTACCGGCCGCCGGCACCCAACCGACCGGCATTTCCCAATCTCAAGTATTTTCTTTCTCCCCCCAACCTCATTGTCATCAAAACCTTACCCGGGCACGCCAACGCCCTCGCCTATCATTTGGACGCACTGAAGTTGCGAGCGGTGGCCGGTTCGGTCGCGGGCGACGACACGGTCATGGTGGCGATCGCCAAAGGTTCCAAAATCGGCGAAGTCCACGAAATGTTGCGCCGCATCTTCGAGGGCGACGGCCGCCCGGAATGATCGGGGCTCGCCACCCGCATGAAACGCCCGAGAAAAGCGACCAACCGGACAAAAATCACGCTTCGCGTTGCAGGGTGCGCGTTATGCTTGGTTTCAGGCAAGTTCCCGACGTCAACCCATGCGCTGCATCAGCCAACCCACTGCCCGCACAGGGGTTCCTGTTCAGTTTCCGGCCCCGGCCGCACGAGGGGAACGAAGTTCCGGAGCCAGATCGTTCGGTTTCGCCATATTTCTAACCACAATTTGATGGAAGGCGCCCACCCGAGCCCGGTTGATTAGGTATAATGCCCACAAAGCAATCGATTTCGAAATGAAGAGGCGAATCATGACAGCGATGTGTCTGCTTTTTTTGGCATTGTGGATGCCCCAAGCGGCAGCCGAAACGCCCGATGACGAACCCTACGTAGTGGTTCTCAACAACAACCAGATCATGCGCGTGAAGCAACCGCCCCTGTTCGACGGTCGCCTGGCCCACCTGGTCTTGTTGGATGGACGTCGGACCACGATGCCGACAAAGATGATCGATCAGCGCAAGACGCTGGACAAGAACCGTCAACTGGCCATGCAACGCCAGGCGGAGGCATTCGCGGCCGAGCAGCAAGCAGCCGAAGAGGCTCAGAACCCGCCCGAGAAGGAAGAGCCCAAGGAACCCAAGAAAATCGTGCTGACCTCCAGTGCGGAGCTTCCCGATTACAGCCGTAGCGACAACAATATCGCCAGGGAGGAAGTCCCGCAGGAAGAAGCGGCGGAAGGCGAAGAGGCGACGCCGGGCCTGCTCCCGAAAGAAAGCATTACGCGTGCGCACGCCAGCGACGATCCGGTATATGTCTCGGAGGAAGTGATTACCTCTACCGACACCGGTTACCAGATCAAGTGCACCCTGGCGGTCAACGAACCCACCGGCGTCGCGGACGTGCAACTGCGCATGACCGTCAAGCTCGAAGACGGCCAGACCATCGAGAGACAACAGCGGACGGTACCGAACAAGATCAACTACGGCGAAACCAACGTCATCACCTTCGATTTGCAGACGGACCGTCGCATTCAAAGCATCAATTACACCCTTGCCAGCTCGGTATTGAAGAAAAATTGATTTGCGATCGGCATGCCGTCGGTGGCCATTCATCGATGAACCCCGTTGCGCCCGATTCCGGAAGAACCCAACCGCCTGGGCACCCATTCACCGGCTAAGCGGTCTTGGTGTGCGATATGGCGCGGGCACCCCGATCACCTTCGTCTCGTGGAGGGGACCCGCGAATGCGCCCCCCCGAAGGGGTCCGGAACGCGCCACCTCGTCGGAACGACCGAGCATCGCTGACTTACATTCCAATATCACCCTGCATCAAAAAGGAGTTTTACACGCATGGAAACGCTACTCATCGACCGGCGGGAGGGCGTGGCCCTGATCACCATCGAACGCCCCGAGGCCCTCAATGCCCTCAACGATCGTGTCTTTCGCGATCTGGACCAGTGTTTGGACGAATTGGCCGATGACGCCGAGATCGGCGCGGTCATCCTCACCGGATCGGGCGAAAAAGCGTTCGTGGCGGGCGCCGATATCAAAGAACTGGCCACCTTGGATACCCTTTCCGCAAAAACGCTTTCGGCCCGCGGCCAACGGGTCTTCAACAAAATCGAGACGCTCCCCAAGCCGGTCGTGGCCGCGGTCAACGGTTTCGCGCTGGGCGGCGGCTGTGAATTGGCGATGGCCTGTCACTTCCGGGTGGCGTCGGAACGGGCGAAGTTCGGCCTGCCCGAGGTGGGTTTGGGCCTGATTCCGGGTTACGCCGGCACCCAACGCCTTCCCCGTCTGGTAGGCAAGGGCGTCGCCATGGAGTTGGTGCTTACGGGCGATATGATCGATGCCGCCCGAGCCCACGCGATCGGCCTGGTCAACCACGTGGTCCGGCCGGAAGACCTTGTTCCCTTCACCCTCAAACTGGTCGGCAAGATTTTGAAAAAAGGACCTTTGGCGGTGCGTCACGCGCTGGAGGCGGTGACCGCGGGGGTAGAAATGTCGCGCGAGGACGGCGAGCGCCTGGAAGCGGCCCTGTTCGGCATTCTGGCCACCACCGAAGACACCAAAGAAGGCCTGGCCGCCTTTATCGAAAAGCGTCCGCCCCAATTCAAGGGACGCTGAGGGATTCGATTCGCAACCACATCGACGGCCGAATTCGGCTACGGTTTCCATCGGGGAAACGGTCGAATTCGGCCCCGAAGCATGCCATGGGTTTTGCCCGAGGGAGCCACACATGACGAAACTGGATTGGTACTTCGATTTCATTTCGCCCTTTGCCTACATGCAGTGGGTCAAGCTTCGCAGAGACCACGCGGACATCGACCTGAATCCGCGTCCGGTTCTGTTCGCCGCCTTGCTCAATCACTGGGGCCAGTTGGGGCCCGCCGAGATCCCGGGCAAGCGGGAGTTCACCTACCGCCACGTCATCTGGCGCGCCGAGCAAGCGGGATTCCCGCTCGTCTTCCCGCCGGCTCATCCCTTCAATCCCCTAAAAGCCCTGCGGTTGTCGGTAGCGGCCGGAAACCGGCTCGAAGTGGTGGACGCCCTGTTCCAATTCATTTGGGGTGAGGGACGCAACATCGAGGACCCCGCCGAATTCGCGGCGGTGGCCGAGAAGCTGGGCATGGCCGATGCTGCCGAGCGCATCGCGGATGCGGCCGTCAAGGACCAACTGCGCCGCTCCACCGAAGCCGCGATCGAGGCCGGTGTCTACGGCATTCCCACGCTGGTGGCGGGTGGCGAGTTGTTTTGGGGCGAGGACGCCACCGATCTGGCGTTGGCCGTCGCGGCCGATCCGGGCGTGCTGGAGCGCGGCGAACTGGCCCGAGCGACCCGCATCCCGGTGGGCATCCAGCGCAAGGGGTGACGGATCTTCACGGGCGGGCCTTGTTCCGCCCGTTTCGTTCCCTTCACGCGCTTCGCAGCTTCGTAGTCCCGCCCCTCCAGGGCTGGGGTCCGGGTACTCAGGGGGGCTTCGTAGTCCCGCCCCTCCAGGGCTGGATGCGGGAACCTCGAACAACCAGGGTTGCGTCGCCGTCGGCTCCTTAACCGGATCGCCGGACCGCCTTCGCTGTACTGTGTGACCCTTACAGGGTCCCTGCTGGTGGCGCACCAGAGGTGCGCGTTCTAAATAAGTTGTGGTCCATAGCGACGTCCGGTCGCACCTACAGCGCGACCCGGGGCAAACCCATCCCAGCCTTGTGGTATGGCGGGATGCGCATCACCCGCGGTCAACCGAATACTTGGATGGTCACCGTTCGCGGCCAATCCTGAAGGGATGGCCGGCCGTATGTTTGGACCACCATATATAAAAATGCGTGCCGTAGGCACGCCACCAGCGGGCGTCCTGAAGGGACGACACAATACAGCGAAGGGTGAGGCGCCGGGACGGCGGCGTAACCCTGGATCTCCGGAGTACCCAAAACCCAGCCCTGGAGGGGCGGGACTACGAAGCTCCCCGGAGTTCCCAAACTCCAACCCTGGAGGCGCGGCTCCGCAAAGGGCCTACGGACGTGGCCCGGCTCCGCCAAGGGCCAACAGACGTGGCGTGAAGCCCGCGCTGGATCTTCGATGGCGCCGTCGGTTCACCGCTGCGGGACCAGGTGGCGCACCCGCGGCAACGCGACGATCTTGAATAGCTGGACCAGGTCGCGGTCGAGCTCGCCGTTCTCACCCTGTCGCTCCAGCAACGCCACCGTCTGGTCCACGTCCAAGGGCGAGCAATAGGGTCGGTCCCACGAGGTGACCGCGTCGAAGATGTCGGCGATCGTCAGGATCCGCACCCGCGCGGGGATGTCGGACGCCGAAATACCGCGCGGGTACCCGCTGCCGTTCAACTTCTCGTGGTGCGCACCGGCGATGTCGGGCACGTTGATCAAATCGCAGCTCCAGGGAATGCGCTTCAGGAACTCCTCGGAGCGGGACACGTGCGACCGCATGTCCTCCCACTCGTCCTCGGTCAAGCTGCCCACTCGGGTCGTCAAGTGCTCCACTTCGACCGGGGTCAGAAAATCAAGGTGATGTCCGCCCGGTAGGCTGATGCGTTGGCCGCCGATCTTGCGAACCGCCACGATGTCTTCGTTGGTCAACGTCCATTTGGAGCTGATCTCGCGAATGAACTCCAGATCTTCGTCCAACTGGCGCGAGAAATGGCGTACGCGCATGTCGATGGTCGCGTATAGCTCCGGATCGGGCGGCATACATTGGGAAAGCGCATCGCGGACCAGATCCTCCAACAGGTTCTGGCGGTAGATGCCGCGGATGTAGGCGAAACGTTGTTCGATCAGCGCCATGCGCTCCGGCGTCAGGCGCTCGGATTTGCTCAGCACGCCCTCGCGGACGCCGACCTTGCCGAAATCGTGGAGCAAGGCCGCATAACGCAGCTCGGTCAATTCGGCCGAGGAAAAGCGGAGCCGACCGTATTGGCCGCTGCGCGCCTGGTTCACCGCTTCGGCCAGGGCCAGGCTGTATTTCGCGACGCGCTCCGAATGACCGGCGGTAACCGGATCGCGCGATTCGATCGCCACGACCGAGGCTTCCACGAAACCCTCGAACATGCGGTAGATGTCCTCGGTCAGCTTGGCGCGCTCCAAGGCGAACGCCACGTTCGATGCCAACACGCAAAACAGGTCCAGGTCGTTTCGGTTGAACCGACTGTTGCTCTGGCGCGTGTCCACCATCATCACGCCCAGCATGTTCTTTTGGCCCACCAACGGCGCACACATGCAGGCCGAAATGTTGGCCTGGACGATCGATTCCGTCAGCTCGCCGCCATCGGCGGTTTCCTCTTCCTCGCCGCGGAAGAAAAGCACCGTCTCGCGGGTGCGCACGACCCGCTCCAGCATGGAACGGCTCATGGCCACTTCGCGCGGGCCCTGTTCCGCCAGATCGCGGGTGCGCACCAATATCGGCTGAAGCCCGCGCCCGTCGTGCAATAGGCTGATTGCAAACAAGTTGGCCTGGCCAAACGCCTGAAACGCGGCATCGCTCACCAATTCGAGGATTTTGTCCAAATGGCTGAGCCCGTTCAATTGGTTGGCCAGCTTGAACAGCACGCGCAGCCTCTTGTCCTTGGCACCGAAATGGTGACTGAACGCGTCGCGCGGCGTGGAGGAGGCCATGAACTGATCGTCGGTCGCCTGGGTCAGGGTCATGCCGCTGGCGCCCCGCTCGCGCTCGCTGTGGTAGACGCGCTCCACCTCGAAATGAATGCTGGTGGCGCCCAGGCGGAGGACCCCGTGGTCGGAAAGCAGCACCGTCAATTGTTTGCGATCGCGGTGCAGATGATAGCCGAGCCCGCCCATCTCCAATTGCGTGCCGTGGCTGCTGTTGAGGTCCTTGTACCAGAATCCCTCTTCCGAGCGCAAAAACACGCCGTGGTTTCCGGAGACGTAGAGATCGCGAACGGTGAAGTCGTTGTGCGCGGCCCGACCCAACGTGATGCGCGGTTGATCGAATCGAATCGACTTGCCGTAATCAGGTCCACTCTCGACCGTCAGGGTCAGGACGGGGCGGTCGAGGAGCGTGGCGAGGGTCGAAGGGGCTTGTCGCGTCACATACGGCTCCAAGAAAAGCGATGGCGGTAGCAAGGTACCTGTCCATTCTACCTTGTCGGAATCACGCCGTGCGTCCGAAAGTGGTTTCATCGCCGCGGAGACGCAAACGGAAAATCCACCGAGCTCCGACAATCGAACCGGACAAGGCATATCGAAGAGGCTCAGAGGCACAATGTTCTCAACAGTTTAAACAGGAAACACGCAGTCCCGACACGATATGCACCACAAACGTTCAAGAAACCATTCGGGGATCGCTGACCCAAGAGCGCGAGGTGAACACCGAGAGCCCGTCAGATCAAACCGGTCTCGCTGTCTTCGAAAACAACATGAAGCCAATACCGAGGAAACCAGAGAGGTCGACCGGATCTGCCTCTGCGTTCTTTGGCACGCTGCGATCTGGCATTCTCTCACCTACTCGGGAAGGGTAAACCGTCACTTTTCGGATCACTCTTGGCCAAAAGAAGTTTGTCCACGAATCACACAGATTGACACGAATTCTAGAACTTCCCTTGGATCCAACACATCCGGTTTCTCCAGAGGCATTGCCGGAAGGCGCATTGCGGATTGCGGGGACAGTCACCTGTGGGGATTGCGGGGATTGCGGGGACAGTCACCTGTAAGTGCTTTCCCTGTGGGGATTGCGGGGGGGGGTGGGATTGCGGGGCATTGCGGGGACAGTCACCTGTAAGTGCTTTCATTCGTGCCAATTCGAGTGATTCGTGGGCAAAGTCTTCCTTTTCGAAGATACCATCCATGGTTTTTTCCGTGGTTGATGAGATTAAGCCATTGCACCGCCAAATCCCGACGGGGTCATGCACACCACTTCCACTAGGTGCAGGGTTTTCTACACGATTTGGGGGCATATTACCTGTGCGGCTCCGGACAGGCTGCCGGCACGCCCGCACGGAACCCAAACCGAACGCCTTCGCCGTATCAGGCGTGTTCCGCCACGAAGCGATCCAGGGCCGCCAGGCCGGCATCGACGTCAGCCGAGGCCACCCCAGAGGCGCGCAAGTTCCAACCCACCAGAAAACGGCTGATCTCGTGCGGATCGCGGTCGATGTCGCCAGTCACCGCGGCCTCCAGGACCGCCGCACAGCCGCCCAACCAGGCCTCCACCAACAATTCCGAATCCATTTCAGGCAGTAGGTTGGGGTGCTCTTCGAAAAAGCGCAACAGCGCCGCGGTGTAATAGGCGAACGTGGCCTCGCGCAGGGTCGGTTGGGCCAGGCCCAGCAAGATCAGCCGGGAAATGGCCGAATTCTCCAGGACCTTGGCGAACAGAATGTGGAGCGAGACCGCCAGCCTCGGAACCACCGCGCCGTCCATGCGGGCAACGGCCTTTTCCGCATCGACCTTGATCTCGTGGGTGATCTCCTCGACCAGAGCCCGCAACAACGCCTCTTTATTATTAAAGTAAAAGTAACAATTCCCGATCGAGGTGCCCGCCTCGCGAACGACCTGCTGCATCGTCGTTTTCTCATATCCCTGCGAGCTGAACAGCGTCCTCGCCGCCGCCAATATCGCACTACGGCGCTCCGCCGTTCCTCGTTTCTTGTCCACCGGTTGTGACGTCAAAGCGGCTCCTCTCTCGTGGATCGGTCCCGCCGATCCCTCTGTTCCTGCGCCCCGCGTTCGGCCGGCCTCATGACCTTCCGCGGTCGCTCCTGTCGGTCTCTTCCCCATCCCACGGGCCTCTGCCACAGTCTAGCGCAGTTGGCGCTGAATGCGAAAACCTCTTGACCCCTTCTAGAATACCATTCTATAAATTCAAAAGACCTCGAACACCCCTTCGAGCCGCGCCGCCGTGGTTCGGGTAACTCGATCCGAACGCCGCGCAGCGCGCGCGTTCCGCAACTGGCCGAACACCGATGGCGATTCCCGATCGTACGGGCACCCGGTGACTCGATTACCTTTGCGGACCCATCGTATCGGTCCACGGACGCCGCCGATGCGACCGGCCCGGTCGCGAGCCGATGGACGCGCCCTCGCGGCTACTCTTCCGGATGCCCACCCAATCGAACGACCCACTTTTCCATCGAACGCCCGAGCGCCGACACCCGGCGAGGATTCACGCGTTCGCCACATACGGAGATGTCATGACCGAAGCCTACATTTACGACGCCGTCCGCACCCCGCGCGGAAAAGGCAAAAAAGATGGGAGCCTGCACGAGGTGAAACCCATCGACCTGTTAACGCCGCTGTTCGGCGCACTGCGCGAACGAAACAACCTGGATACCGCCAAAGTCGAGGACGTGGTGCTCGGCTGCGTCACACCGATCGGAGAACAGGGCGGCAACATCGCCCGCATCGCGGTGTTGTACGCCGGCTGGGACCAGGCTGTACCGGGCCAGACGCTGAACCGCTTCTGCGCCTCGGGTCTGGAAGCGGTCAACCTGGCCGCGGCCAAGGTCGGCTCCGGCCAGGAGGATTTGGTCGTAGCCGGCGGCGTCGAATCCATGTCCCGCATCAAAATGAGCAGCGATGGCGGCGCCTGGTTCCTGGACCCGCGCATTAACGGCGACACGGCGTTCATTCCCCAAGGGGTTTCGGCCGATTTGATCGCCACCTTGGAAGGCTTTCCCCGCGCAGAGCTCGACGCCTTCGCGGCACGGTCCCACCGGAAGGCGGCACACGCCCGCGACAACGGCCATTTCGACAACAGCCTGATTCCCGTCCGCGATCTCAACGGCCTGCCGATTTTGGAAGTCGACGAAACCATTCGTCCCGAGACGACCCCCGAATCGATCGCCAAGCTGAAGCCGTCGTTTCAAATGCCAGGCGAGATGGGGTTCGATCTGCACGCCCGCCGCAAGTACCCTCAACTGGAGCGCATCGAACACGTCCACCACGCCGGCAATTCGTCGGGCATCGTCGACGGCGCGGCCCTGACCCTGATCGGCAACGGGCGCATCGGCGAGGAATTGGGCTTGCGGCCGCGAGCCCGAATCCGGGGTTACGCCGCGGTAGGCGACGAACCCACCATCATGCTGACCGGCCCGGCACCCGCCAGCCGAAAAGCGCTGGGCAAAGCCGGGCTGACGGCCGGGGACATCGATCTTTGGGAAATCAACGAGGCCTTCGCGGCAGTGGTCCTCAAGGCGCAACGGGAATTGGGCATCGACGAGGACCGCATCAACGTCAACGGTGGCGCCATCGCCCTGGGTCACCCGCTGGGCGCCACCGGTGCCATGCTGCTGGGCACGGCTGTGGACGAGTTGGAGCGACGCGACAAGCAGTTCGCCTTGGTCACGCTGTGCGTCGGCGCCGGCATGGGCGTAGCCACGGTCATCGAGCGCATCTAAGGTCCGCGGCACAAGCCCCTCGCGCCCCCCGCCCCCCAGGCGGCGGCCAAGAACAATCCAAGACCCGTTCGGGTTTTATCAAGTTGATCATCAGGTGACCCATATGGCAATTCGATATGAAATAGACGAACGACAGATCGTGACATTGACCCTCGACATGGAGGGCCGCTCGGCCAACGTGCTGGGCCGTGAACTCATGGAACCCTTCAGCAAGGCCATCGCCGACCTGGAAGCGGAGCAAGCGCTGGCCGGCGTGATTCTGACCTCCGCCAAAAAAGATTTCCTGGCCGGTGCCGATATCGACCAAATTTTCGCGATGACGGAGGCCGCCCAGGTCATGGAGATGGCCGAGGCGTTCAAAAGCCTGGCGCGCCGCCTGGAAACGCTGGGCAAGCCCGTCGTCGCGGCGCTCAACGGCTCGGCGCTGGGCGGTGGCCTGGAATTGGCCCTGGCCTGCCACCACCGCATCGTGCTGAGCAACCCGCGCATCAAGATCGGGCTGCCGGAAGTGAAGCTGGGCTTGTTGCCGGGCGGCGGCGGCACCCAACGGCTGCCGCGCATGTTGGGCCTCAAGGAAGCGTTGCCGCTGCTGTTGGAAGGGCGTGAGATGAATCCGGAAGCGGCGTTGCAACGGGGACTCGTGGACGAGATCGCCGAGACGCCCGAAGCCATGATGGCTGCCGCACGCGCATGGATCGAAGCCAATCGCCATCCTGCCAAACCCTGGGACGTCAAAGGGTTCCGTTGGCCCGGCGGCGATTCCAAGAAGCCCGACAACGCGCAGATGTGGGCCATCGCGCCGGCCATGCTGTATCAGAAATCGCGTGGTAACTACCCTGCCGCCAAGAACATTCTCTCGTGCGTGTACGAGGGGAGTTGGGTCGATTTCGACACGGCGTGCCGCATCGAGTCGCGCTACTTCACCCACTGCGTCGTGAGCCCGCAAGCCAAAAACATGATCACCGCGCTGTGGTACCAGCTCAACGGCATCAAGAAGGGCGGCAGCCGTCCGTCCGAACCGGCCCGCCAACAGGTACGCAAGGTGGGCGTCCTCGGTGCCGGCATGATGGGCGCCGGCATCGCCGATGTGGCGGCCCGCGCGGGCATCGACGTGGTCTTGAAGGACGTCACCAAGTCCCAGGCCGAAAAAGGCAAGGACGTGGCCCGGGCCCAACTGGAAAAAAGGGTGCGCCGCAACAAGATGACCGCGGAAGAACGGGAAGCGGTGCTGGCTCGCATCCTGACCACCGACCACGCCGCGGATCTGCAGGGCTGCGATCTGGTGATCGAGGCGGTTTTCGAAGATCGCGAGTTGAAGGCCAAGGTCACGGCGGAAGCGGAGGCCCGCATCGACGAACAAGCGATCTTCGCCTCCAATACCTCCACCCTGCCGATCACCGGCCTGGCCAAGGCCTCCAAGCGACCCGGCAACTTCATCGGCCTGCACTTCTTCTCGCCGGTATCCGCGATGCCGCTGGTTGAGATCATCAAGGGCGAGGAAACCTCGCAGGAAACCCTTGCCAAGGCCTTCGACTTCGTCCTCCAGATCCGCAAGACCCCGATCGTGGTCAACGACAGCCGCGGTTTCTACACCTCCCGCGTCTTCTCCACCTACGTGCAGGAGGGCATGGCCCTGTTGCGCGAAGGTCAGCATCCGGCGGCCCTGGAAGCGGCCGGGCTCGACGCGGGCATGCCGGTGGGCCCGCTGGCCCTGACGGACGAGGTCAGCCTTTCGCTGATTCACCACATCCTCGAGCAGACCCGACGCGACTTCGAGGCCGAGGGTCGCGAGGCGCCGGAGCACCCGGCCGACGCGGTGGTCTACACCATGGTGGATCGCCTCGACCGCGTGGGTAAAAAGGCCGGCGCGGGATTCTACGACTATCCCGAAAACGGCGCGAAACATTTGTGGCCGGAACTGCGGAAGCACTTCCCCCAAGCGGAGCAGCAACTGCCCCAAGCCGAGGTGATCGAGCGCCTGATGTTCATCCAGGCGATCGAAACCGTGCGTTGCATGGAGGAAGGGGTGTTGAACAGCGTGGCCGACGCCAACTTGGGCAGCATCTTCGGTTGGGGTTTCCCGCCCTTCAAGGGCGGCACCCTGCAGTTCATCAACGACTACGGCCTGTCCGAATTCGCGGCACGCGCCGAAGCGTTGGCGGCCCGCTGGGGCGATCGTTTCCTGCCCCCCGCGTCGCTGAAAGAAAAAGCGTCCGCCGGAGCGACCTTCGCATGATCGTCGCGGCGCGCAGGCCGGCCCGGTGGGCGTCCCGATGCCCACGACACATCCCGGTCGGCCTACGCCCGCACCGGCCGGCACTTGGCGCCGGCCGGTCGCCTTCCGGCAGACGCCGCACTCCTTCGACGCCGCACCTGGCATCAAACGGGGAGCCCATGACACTGATGCGCCCCAGCCAGCACCAGAATGTGTACAATACAAGAGCATCGTATGTGCCCATCCCCTGCCACGTGTTCCCTTTCACCAGGCCTACCACACATGGACCAACCACATCCCCACGGCTCGCGGAAGCCGGATCGCGCTTGCTCCTTTCTCATTCCGCGCCTTCTCGAACACTTCGAACATCTGGACCAACAACCGGCACTTCGCTTCAAGAGCGAGGGCGAGTATCACGACCTGAGTTACCGCGGTCTCAAAAGCATTCTCTTCGCGGTGGCGACCGGGCTGATGCGGCTGGATTTGCGCCCGGGCGACCGCAGTGTGATCCTCAGCAATTCGTGCCCCGATTGGGTCTATGCCGATTTGGGTTCGTTGCTGGCCGGTGCCGTGACCTCGGCGATCTACCCGAGCATGCCCTCCACGGAGATCGCTTTCATTCTCAAAGATTTGGAAGCCAGGTTCCTGTTCGTGGAGGACGAGGAACAACTGGAGAAGGTGATCGCGATTCGCGAGGACTTGCCGTTCCTGGAACGGGTTTTCGTCTTTCGCGGCAAGGAAAGCTACGGCGAACCCTGGATCATGCCCCTGGGCAATCTGCTCTACGTGGGCAGTGCGCCGTCGCGCTCGGAGGTGCAAACCATTCGCGACCTGGCGGCGCGGACCACGGAGGATCAGACGCTTGCGGTGGTCTACACCGGCGGGGCGGCCGACACCCCGAAGGGCGTCATCCTCACCCACGGCAACTACGCGGCGACGTTCGCCATGGTGGAACGCCACCTGGGCAGCTTTCAAGGCCTGGACACCACCCTGAGCTTTCTCCCGCTGGCCCATGCCTTCGAGCGGTTGGCGGGCTACTATCTGGTCCTGTTCGCGGGCCACACGATCTGTTACGCCGAGGACCCCGGCAACCCGATCCGCAGCTTTCGCAACGCCAACCCTCACTTCGCGGTGGCCGTGCCGCGCTTTTTCGAACAGATCTACCACGAATTGATCCTGCGCTCCCTGCGCGGGCCCATCTGGCGCAAGCCGCTGTTCGAATGGTCGATTCGGGTGGGTCGCAAGGTGCGCCGGTCGGGACTGGCACCCGAACGGCTACCGATGCCCCTGTCGCTGCAATACCGTTTGGCCGAAGCGCTGACCCTCCGACGCATTCGCTCGATGTTCGGCAATCGGCTGCGTTTCATGATCTCCGGCAGCGGCCCACTGAACCCCGCCGTGATCGAGTTCTTCCATGCCGCGGGCGTGCTGATTCTGGAAGGCTGGGGCAGCACCGAGGCCACGGCGCCCTGCACGCTCAACACACCCGACCACCATCGGCTGGGCACGGTGGGTCGACCCCTACCCGAGGTGGAGGTTCGCGTGGGGGCCGACAAGGAACTGGAAGTGCGCGGGCCCAACATGTTCACCAAGTATTGGAACAACCCGCCGGCCACGGAAGCGGCCTTCACCGCGGACGGTTTCTACAAAACCGGCGACCTGGGCGAAATCGACGACCAGGGTTGGGTACGGATCACGGAACGCAAGCGCTCGATCATCACCATGGCCGACGGCTGCAAGATCGCGCCGGCCCCGATCGAAAACGCGCTCCATGCCCAGGCCCACATCGCACGGGCGTACATTCACGGGACCAATCGCGATTTTCTGACGGCGCTGTTGGAACTGGACGAGAAGATGCTGCAACTCTCGGCCACCCGGGAGAAGGTCGCCTCCTGCGCGCCGACCGTCCTGGCCCGGCACCCGGTCATCGAGTCCCTGATCCGCGCGGAAGTGGCGCGGGCCAACGCCGAGCTGCCGGACCACATGCAGATTCGGGCCTACCGCATCATGGAACGCCCCTTTTCGGTCCAGGCCGGCGAATTGACACCGACCCAAAAGCTGCGCCACTCGGTCATCGAACGCCGTTACAAGCCGCTGTTCGACAGCATGTACGCCTGAACACGACCGCCGATTCGGGTTTTTCGGCGCACTTCCACCTCACCTCGAAACACGACGATCCGGTCGCCTCGCGGCCTGGGTGTCCTCGTGGCGGCACGTCCACGCGCGACCCAACCGGGCACCGCAGATCCTCCCGAACCTTACCCGCCCTATCTCACAAACAACCCATTCACAGCAATTTGGAAAGGAACTGAAGATGAAGTCACCGTATTTTACGATCGAACACGAGGTATTTCGCGACGGCGTCCGCAAATTCATGGAGGAGGAGGTCGCCCCCAACGCCGATCAGTGGGAACGCGACCGCATGGTTCCCCGCGAGATTTGGCGCCGCATGGGCGAACTGGGATACCTGGGCATTCATCACGAAGAAGCCTGGGGTGGCTCGGAGGCCGACTTCTTCTACAGCGTGGTGTTTTTGGAGGAGTTGCAGCGTTCGAACATGGGTGGATTCTCCGCGGCCGTCTCGGTCCAGGAGTACATGGCCACCGCCCATTTGGCCAAGGCGGGCAGCGATGGATTGAAAAAGGCCTGGCTGGAACCGGCCATCGCGGGTGGAAAAATCGGCGCCATCGCCATTTCGGAGCCGGACGTGGGATCGGATGTGGCCAACCTGCGCACCCGCGCGGTCCGCGACGGCGACCACTACGTGATCAACGGCGCCAAGATGTTCATCACCAACGGGTTCTATGCGGATTTCGCGGTCGTCGCCTGTCGCACCAATCCCGACCCCGAGGCCGGTGCGGCGGGCATCAGCCTGATCCTCGTGGACACCACCACGCCCGGGTTCCGGGCCCGCAAATTGGACAAGATCGGCTGGCATTGCTCGGACACGGCCGAAATGTCGTTCGAGGACGTGCGCGTGCCGGTCACCAACCTGATCGGTTTGGAAAACCAGGGGTTCTACTACATCATGGAGAGCTTCCAGCTCGAGCGCCTGGTGGCCGCCGTCGCCTCGGTAGGGGGCGCGCAACTGTGTCTGGACCGCACCATCGACTACATCCAGAACCGCAAGGCCTTCAACCGGCCCGTGGCGCGCTTCCAGACCATCCGCCACGAAATCGCGGAACTGGCGACCGAATTGGAGGCGACGCGCCAGTTGGTCTACCACACCGCGTGGCTCTACGATCAGGGTGAGATGGCCGTGCGCGAGTGCTCGATGGCCAAGCTGAAGGCGACCGAGGTGGCCAACCACGTCATCGACCGCTGCCTGCAGTGTTTCGGCGGATATGGGTACATGGAAGAATACCCGATCGCGCGCGCCTATCGCGATGCCCGCGTCGGCACCATCGCGGGCGGTACCTCGGCCATCATGCGCGAAATCATCGCGAAAATCGAGCTGGACGATACCCGTTACAACAGCGCCTACGCGGCGACCCCGACCAAAAAGTCAGGCGACGAAGCGCCGCCCGCACCGAAACCCGCGAGCGCAGAGACCCCGGCGGCGGCTGAGCAACCCATCGCCCAAACCCAGGTCGCGACGGACCCCGTGACCCTGAACGCGCTCTTCCTCGCATTGCCCGACCGATTCAAGGAGGACCGAGCCGGCGCCTGGCGTTCGGTGATCCACTTCGATATCGGCGGTGACGGCGGCGGCCGGTTCACCCTCTCGGTGGAGGACGGAACGGCCAGCGTGCGCGAGGGCCTGCACGGCGAGGCCAAGTGCATCGTGGAAACCGAGGCCGATACCTTCCTCGACATGGAGTCGGGCAAGATCGCACCCGAAATGGCGTTCATGTCGGGCCAGTTACGCGTCAGCAACATTCCCGAAATGATGACCTTCATGAAGGCCTTCCATCGCGGCTGAAGGTCGCGGCGGTATCCGCGGGTGGATCATGCCTCCGTGGTTGCCGCCGCCAGTTCGATCCAGAAGGTGGTGCCGCGGCGCTCTTCGCTCACGAACCCGATATCGCCGTTCTGGCGTTCCATGATCGCCTTGCAGATGCTCAGGCCGAGACCGGTGCCACCGCGTCTGCGGACCGAGGAACGTTCGGCCTGAGAAAATTTCTGAAACACATGTTCACGGAATGCGACCGGAATGCCTTCACCGCGGTCGACCACCTCGAGTCGCGCCTTTCCCCCGATGCGCCGGCCCCGCACATTCACGGTGGCGCCGTTGGGAGAATACTTGATGGCATTGGAAAGCAGGTTGGTCAACACCTGAATGAGCCGGGACGCGGCGCACCAGGCGGCCAACGAGGAGGGCACCTCGTCGAACCGGACGGTGATGTCGCGTTGCTCGGCCAGGGGTGCCACCAACCCGACCGCCTCCTCCACGATCGGCTGGAGATCGAGCGATGTCAGCCGGAACGCCTCTTTTTCCCGTTCGATGGTGTCGATGTCCAGCATGTCGCTGATCAGTTCGGACAACCGGGCGCAATTGCGTTCCGCAAGATCGATCAGCGTATCCGTGCGCGCCCCGACCAGGGCTTCGAGCCCGCGTACCCGCAGCATCTTGATGGCGCCCTGAATGCTGGTGAGCGGCGTCCGCAGTTCGTGGCTGACCACCGAGATGAGCTCGTCCTTGATGTTTTCCATCTTGCGCCGTTCGGTGATGTCGCGCAGCATGACCGTGTACATGCGCCGGCCTCCCAGCCACATCTCGCTGACGCCCAATTCCAGGGGCAACATCTCGCCGTCGCTCCGCCGGCCGTTCATTTCCAGGGTGTGGCCCACCAGCATGTCGAGCGACGGTTCCTTCAGCGCATCGTGGGTGCCGTCCGACGGTTCGTCCCGCGCCAGGTCGGGGATCAGCAGAAAGATAGAGGCATCGCACAGCTCCTCCGCGAGGTAGCCGAACAATTGGAGGACGATGGGATTGCATGATTCGAGAATGCCGTGCTCGTCCATGGTCAGAATGCCGTAGGGCGCATGATCCATGATCGCCACCAGGCGGGTGTTCCTTTCACGCACTTCGGCCTCGGCGCTGCGCCGTTTCAAATCGTTCTTGAAAGCGATGATCAGGTGACCACAGGTCTTCAGCAAGGGTTGCAGGTCCGCCAACAGGTCGGCATCGTAGCCACCGGCCCGATTGGCGATGCCCGCCATGCCGATGAACCTGCCGCCCACGAAAAAAGGCGCGCCCATGAAGGCCTTCAAGGGAGGATGGCCCGGCGGGATGCCGCCACTTTTGGGATGATGCGCGGGATCGTTGGTGATCAGCGCTTCACCGCTGCGAATGACGGCGCCGAACAGCGTATCCAGGTTTAAGAACTCCAGACCGGCGGGTGCATTTTCCCGATAGAAAGCACGGGTCGCATCGTCCCAGGCGATGTTGGTGATCGCGTGGGTTTTCAGGTAGGGCGTGCCGTCCTCCTTCTCGAGCACTTCGCCAATGAAGCCGTACTCGCTTTCCGTCAGGGACAGCACGCATTCCAACAGGTGATCGAACAGCAGATGGGCGTCGAGCTCCTGAATGTACTGGTTCTGGATGCGACCGAGGGTGCGCAGCAGCGAATGGTTTCGCTCCAACCGCTGATGGGCCTCCTTCTGATCGGTGATGTCGCGGGCGACCCCATAGACACTGGCGGAATCCCCAAAGGAATTGACGGTCCAGGCCAGCCAGCGTAGCTCGCCGTTTCGCGTCTGACAGCGGGTCTCCAAACAAATCGCCGTTTCGCTCTCGCGCAAACTGGCGAAAGCGTCATGGGTCCGAGATCGGTCCTCGGCAATGACGATGTCGAAAATGCGGCGGGCCATCAGCTCTTGGACGGAGAACCCCAAAACCCCTTCCCAAGCGGGGTTGACCTCTTTAAAAACGCCGTCGAATCCCGCGATAAAGAGCATTTCCAGAGATTGCGTAAAAAACCGCCGATAATCCATTCCATTCATGGTCTGGCGTTAACCTCCCGACCAACGATAACCAAAAACCGTACGGTGACGCGAACGATCGGCCACCGACGGCCATTCACCAAAAGGGTGCCTCCGCGGAGGCTCGCGACGTTTTTAGGTAGGTCGTGTCGTCGCAAGGGCTCATTCAGGCAAATGAAGGGTTTTCAACCTTTCAATTTATCGGAAACGCGGGGTTCAAATCATTAATTTAATGCGCACGGGGCCTGAATGGCGTGCGTGAGGGGTGTTGGGCGAGAGCAAAAATATCGCTAACATGAAATTAACACTTCACTCACTGAATCCTCGCTCAGCGGAGTTAACAATCCCCTGGTTTGACCTCGAGGCGTGCGCAACCTTTGGCATGCCACGATCAGGCACCCGTACTTCATCGGGAGAGAGACGGGATGGAGGGGATGCGTCGACCTGGCCCCACAGGCAACCAGGGCGTCCTCGGCGAGACAGGGAATTTCGGCACCGGGACCGACCGCGGCACGTCACCGTTCGGTTCCATCCGGCGAAGTCCGCCCACCTCGCGATCCACGCCAGGCGATCGTGCGCCGCGAGTGACCACGTCCGTTTCGGACACACTTCTAATCTATGAAGGTTTTGACATGACCATGGGACTACGAGCCTTGTTTCTCATCACGGGCTTCATTTGTGCAAATTCCCTCTCGTTTGGATATCAGAATCTCGGGATCCTCAAAGGAACCATCATCAATAAGGAGAACCAGAGCCTTGCCGACGCGATCGTTCGGGTCACGAGTACCGGTCAGGCCACCCTTACCGACGGTCAGGGAGTTTTCGCCCTCAAAAACGTCCCCACAGGCAAACAGACGCTGGTATTTCAATTTCCAGGTTACGATTCCGTCGAACGCGAATTCGCGGTCAAGCCGGGCCTCAACCCGCTGGGCACCATCACTCTCGATCTCGTGAACACCAGTCTCGAGATCGTCATTCGTGGCAGCCTCGCCGAAGGTCAGGCGCGGGCACTGAACCAACAGCGCCTCGCCAACAACATCAAGAACATCGTGGCCGCCGACCAGATCGGCACCTTCCCCGACACCAACGCCGCCGAAGCCACGCAGCGCATTCCCGGCGTCAACATCGCCCGCGACCAGGGCGAGGGCCGCTACGTCCAGATCCGCGGCACCGAATCGCGCCTGAACCAGACCTCGATCAACGGCGAACCGGTACCGGCTCCCGAGGGCGACCTGCGCACGGTGGCCCTCGACGTGGTTCCGCTGGAAATGCTGGAAGCGATCGAGGTCACCAAAGCCGTGACCGCCGACATGGACGGCGACGCGGTGGGTGGATCGGTCAACCTGCGGCTGCGCAAGGCGCCGCGTGAGCGCACCATGGCCGTCACGGCCGAGGCCGGTTACAACGAGCTTTCCGAGGAGCCGATCTCCGGCGGCAGCTTCTTGTACGGCGAGCAGTTCCAGGACGGCAAGTACGGCCTGGTCACGACCTTCAGCTTCGAAGAGACCGATCGAGGCAACGACAATTTCGAGGCGGAATGGGACGACGGGCTTCCCGAGGAACTCGAGCAGCGGGACTACGCGGTCAACCGCGAACGCATCGGCGCCCACGTGGCGTTCGACTACAACCCATCGCCCGACGTGGAGCTGGAATTCAACGGTTCCTATTCGCAGTTCGACGACCAGGAGTTCCGCCATCGCGTGAAGCACGTGATCGAGGACGGCGAGCTGGAGCGCGAACTCAAGGATCGCTACGAAACCCAGAGCATCACCACCCTGCAAACCCGCGGCGAGGTGATCACCGGCAACATGGGCCTGTTCCAGTTCAGCGCCAACTACTCCTACGCGCGGGAATCGGAACCCGGACGACTGGACAGCGAGTTCAAGCAGGAAGACGTGATCTTCGCGCCGAACTACGCCCACAGCCCCCTGGATCCCGACAACATCCAGCCCAACCCCACCAACCAGGACCTGGCGGCCTTCGAATTCGACAAAATCACCCAGGAAGAGAACTTCACCAACGACGAGCACCTGACGGTGAAGGCCTCCTACGAGTGGCCGATCGTGTTCGGCGATCACATGGCCCAATTCAAGGTGGGCGGTAAATACCGCGCCAAAGAGAAAACGCGCGACAACAACGCGATCGAGTGGGAGTCCGACGAAGATCTGGTTTTGAGCGATTTCCTCGACAGCGGCTACAGCCGCAGCGGATTCCTGAGCGGCCGCTACGACATGGGCCGCTTCCAGGGCCGCGAACAGGTTCGCGACATCCTCGACCGTTTCGCCACCGAAAGCGAAATCGACTACGAAGCCGACGCGGCCGATTACCAACTGGAAGAAGACCTGTACGCGGGCTACTTCATGGCGACGCTGGAGCTGGGCGAAAAGTGGATGATCCTACCCGGCCTGCGTTTCGAACGCTTCGACACCGAATACACCGGATACCAGGTCCTCTTCGACGACGAAGGCGACTACCAGGCTACCACGGCGGTACCGGGCGAGAACGACGAAGACATCCTGCTGCCGAACCTGCACGTCAAATACCGCGTCAGCGACCGGACCCAGGTCCGCTTCGCCCAGACCAGGACCTATGCGCGCGCCAACGTGTACGACCAGGTCCCCTACCGCCTGATCCTGGAAGAGGACAGCGAAATCGAAGAAGGCAACCCGGACCTGGACATCACCTTGGCCTGGAACACCGACATCATGGTGGAGCACTACTTCGAAGGAGGCGGCGTCCTAACCGCGGGCCTTTTCTACAAGGACCTCGAAGACTACATCTACATCTTCAACACCGACGAAAGCTTCAACGGCGAAGAGTTCGAAGTGACGCGTCCGCTGAACGGTCCGGCGGCCGAGTTGACCGGGTTGGAGTTGGCGTTCCAGAAAACCTTCAAAAACGGATTCGGTTTCTACTTGAACTACACCTACGCCGATTCCGAGGCGGGTTTCCAGGACCGCGAGGGCACCATCCTGCCGGGCCAGACGGAGAACCTGGGCAACCTGGCCCTGATCTACGAGCGCGAAGGCTTGAGCGTCCGCGTATCGGGCAACCTGCACGGCGAGTACATCAGCGAAATCGGCGACGACGCGGACGAGGACATCTGGGTGGACGAGCATTTCCAGATCGACTTGAACGCCAGTTACACCCACGATCGCTTCAAGGTATTCCTCGAGCTGGTGAACCTCAACGACGAGCCGGTGCTGTTGTACGAGGGGAACCGCAACCAACCGATCCAATACGAAGAGTTCGGATTCTGGGGTCGCTTGGGCCTCAAGTACGACTTCTGAGAAAAGGGCCGGCCGCTTGGCGGTCGGCCCTTGTTTCGACACGACGAGCCAGCGGCGTCCGTGAGCGGCGGGTGCACGCCAGTAGATAGTGGACCCCGTTATCTAGACCAAAAGATGCCGAATTCAAGCTTCGATCGTGTGGAAACACCTTTCGCCAAAGCGCGACCCGGCGGGACCGGCTCAGGTCGTGGGAAGCGGAGCTTCCGGTAACTTGAGCTGGGCCAACCGCTCCTGTTGGCGCGACACCGGCTCGTCCGGCTCGAATATCAATCCGGGCTCCATGCCCACGAAGCGCGACACCTCGATCAGGGCCCGTCGACGATGGGCGAAGCTGCTGTTCGGGTGCTGGATCTCGGCCACCACCGCCTCCACGGAAAAGGGACGACCCAATCGGTAGCGGCTTCCTTCCTCGAATCGATGACCATTGGCTCGCCACCACTCGCGCCACCAGACAACCGGTTCGTGGGGAGCAGGCGCAGGCGCCTGTGCCGGCTCCCCGCTCGAAGCGGGAGATTCTTCCATGTCGTCGAGGTCGACGATCTCGTCCAAGGACTCGACCCAGTCGTCTTCCAAGTCTTCGGTATCCAGGGAAACCACCGAGGAACCGGATGACTCGCTCATTTCTCCGGATGCGCCCGCTGCAGGGGATGCACCGGTCAACAGCCACAGTGCCTCACGGGCGGGTTCGACCGCCTGGGGCAAGGCCTCCATGACGTTCAGCAGGTAGGGTACCGCGTCGGGATACCCCAACACACCCAGGACCGCCCACATCTCGGGCCCGATTTCGGGACGACGGCACAGCTCGCAAAGCCGGTCCAAGTCGTCGTACCGGCCTTCCATCGCGAGCAGTTCGGCCTGAACGGGGCTCAGGGAAGAGGCGACCTGCAGGCAGCCGCGCGCATGTAGACTGGGCAACACGGAGCCGATCAATTTCAGTCCGGTCGCCACCAAATCGCACGCATCCCGCTCATCGCGCCGGTGCAATTCGCGCAACAGGGCCTCGAGGCGCGGGCGAAAGGCGGTGTCGCCCAATTTCCCCAACGACAAGGCCGCCTCGCCGGCGACCAAGGCAAAAGGATCGTCCAACAGCTCGGCCAGCAGATCCGACATCGGCAAACGCTGGTACCCGATCACCTCGGCAACCCAACGCCGGGTGCCCAGGTTACCGAACCGCACCATCAACCACAGGATCGGCGCCAGAAAATCGGGTCGCCCCAGCTTGAGCCCCTCGAACCAACTGCGCTCCAACTCGTCCACCCGATCGTCTCCCGCCATGGCCGACAAGCGATCCCAATCGCTCAACAACTCGGACAACCGGTCGCATCCTTCTCGGGTTTGGGTCAAGAGCCAGACACCGGCACGGCGATCACCGGGATCGAATCGCCAAACCGCCGCGCGCGCCAATTCGATCGCCGTCTCGCCAGCGGCACACAGGGCATTCAGGTGCTGGCTCAGGCGACTGTCGTAATCCGCCATCTCCAGCCAGTGGATGTCGGTGTCGCGAAATAGGGGGCCGCGGTGGCCCAACAACGAGGAAACCTCGGCGAAATGTTGTTCCAGGGAGAAATGATCTGCTTCGATTGGGACATGGCGCATGTAATTCATGGTGACGCTACCTCTTCGATCGATGGATTCAACCCAAGGTGTTGAATGAACACTCATTAACTGGACAAAGGACCTACAGGAGGGCTCGAGGCCCCGCGGCTCCGGGAAGACTCGCGGCTGGAGGTCTTTCCCCGACAAAAACCTCACCACGAGTGAAAAAAGACGACCCGGAATCACCGGACGCAAGGACGGGGCAACATGTTGCCACGGGTCCAGATACGGCACATCAGACCATGGTTGTCGCCCCTCGCCAATCCTTCTCCGGCGCGGATTTCATGAAACGTGACAGAACCTACACAAAAACCATGTAAGATCGAGATGGGTTGGGCGAGAATCCACCTGCCCTCGTCAACGAGTGCCACGCACCGCAGCCACATACCTCGAACCACATGGGTTTGTTCGGGATAGGCCGGCAATCCGCATCCACCACGAGTGAGCTTCCGCATCGACGGAACCCAATCCGGAAAGCTCGAAACCGTTTGTGCGTTTTCTTTTTTAGAGGTTTTTTTTGAAAACATTGCGCCTAATAGAAAGGGGGTACCGCTTCCGCGCGCCGCCGCCGCGGCCCGTGCGTCCGGGCATGTCCACCGCCCTCGCTCGATCCACCTGATGTTCGGGTGCGACCTCGAGCCGACCTCCAAAGGAGTCCTTTTTGCTCACCTACACCCCAAGGCAAATCCAAAATTTGGCGTTCCGGGACAGCCACCTCAAACAGATTTCCTGGCGCAACGAACAGAAAGACATCCTGTTCCACATTTTGTGGAAACCTCGCTCCAGCGGCCAACTGCCCTGCCCCACGGAGCCCAGTCATTACGAGCTGGTGTTCAAGCAAGCCGATCAAATGGTGTTTCAACTGGATTTTCGCGAGAGTCGCGGTTACCCGATCCTGGATCGTATGGAAATTCGCGAGCAGCTCAATGGCTGGCAGGTGGAGTTACGCTTTCAACAGATCCCCCAAGGACGCATCTTGCTGGACTGCGAAAACGTGATCATGAAGCCCGTGCCACAGGGTTCCTCGAGCTAGGAACCGAAGCCGAGACGGGTCTTGCTCGCTCGGCATCACAATCAGAGAGCCAAGATTCGAGGGATCAGTTTTGGCGAATAAGTCTTTCCACGCATCACCCAGATCGATACGAATTTCAAAACCACCCTCGGACCACCCATTCACCATTTTTTTATGACCGTAGGCACTGGGACAACCATTCCCTGGAAATGCGTCGATCCGTGGACAAATTTATTGCCTCTCCCGAGCGTCAAACCCCAAAGCTTCTCGGTTTACCGTACGCTCACTCAGAGCGCTCCTACCCCACCTGGTCATCCAAATTTGCAAGGCGCAAGGCCGGCATCTGCGACGTTTGCTCAAGAAACTCCGTTCTTCGCTTAAAACAAAATGGTGTATTCAACCTGAGGTGGGTCTTGCCGTCGTCACAACTTGATCAGGAAGGCAGGAATGATCGAATCCAGGAAAAGATGGACCATGATGTGACACCAAACTAAATGTCGGCACGGCGCCCCTATTGTAAATGCGGGAACTCCCAAGCGATTCGCTTCGATTAGTTACCCACTCGAAACCCGCAAAACGAACCTCAGGCGATCAGGCCCTTTCGCCGCATGCGCCTGCGTTGTTTCACAACTTTTCGGGCAGCGCACAACGCTTGGTGGCTGAGCTGATGGGGACCGAAAAGGTCTCTGCCTTTGACGAACACGTAAATGCCGTAACCACAGATCAAGGTTCCCAATCCAAGGTTCAATAGACCGAGAATCAGCATGCCGATACAAAATTTTCGGCCCCAGGTCGGCCGTCGATAGGCGCCAAATGCCGCGACGACAGACAAAAGGGACATCACCACCAAGATCGAACCGATGACGATATTTTCGAAAGTCTGGGAGAGCTCTTGTGCTCCGAAAATCATCATGGTCAGCATTAAAAAAGTGCCAAAGATCCACAATAAGCCGAAAGCACGAATCTCCCGCGACCACTTGTACAATTTGAGAACCTCGGACTCGTCCCGGTCCTCGAGGCCTTGGGGCAGTTGGGGTCCTTCCAGGGTCATGTCGGATGGAGGCTCGAATGGGTTTTGCTGCATGTCCGTACTCCGGGTGTTTCGATGTAACCACAATAAACTACCAAAAAAGACACTTCAAAGACCACTTAAAAACATAATTATGACGAATTTTTATCCAAATCTTTTGCTCCATTTCGTTCCGAAGGGACATGAACATCGTCTTCCGCGATCGAAAGCTCCCCGCTCTTGGCAAGGGAAAGCTCTCCCCCGGATTCCTGCGAACCGGCGACGGAAACCCATCCAGCTTCGCCGGCCTGACCTCGCGACCGGACCTTTTCGATGGCAGCGGTAATGGCCTTGGCGACGTCGGCCGACACCTTTTCGCGAACCACGGCCATGGCCTCGATGGTTTCCCAACTTCCGGTGTCGCCTAGAACCTGGGCCGCCGCGATCGCCCTCTTCTCGACATCCGATTCGAGGAGTTCCAACAAAAAGCCCACGACGCGCGCATCCTCGGTTCGCCCGATGCCCTCGAGGACCTCGATTTGCAGCGCGCCCGAGTGATACAGGGCAACCAAGTGGGGAATGCAGATGCGATCATCGATCTGTTTCAGCTCCCGAATGGCAGATGCGGCCAAGTGAGGGTTTTCGCATGCGTCCAGCCAAAGCTTGCGCCGGAGATCGATTTCCAGAGATCGGACCACGTCGAGGTAGAAGCCACCGGGAATGGGGCCGGCAGAAATCATTCGCTGCCGTAGGGTCGGTAGTTCCGCCAGTTTGCGTTGAACGATCATCAACAGTTCCGCCTGCCAGGTGAGCGGCGGCTCGGGCGGCTCCATTTCGAGCTTGCCGATCTCCTCCCGTGAATACCGATCGAGAAGGCAGCGAAGAGATATTGTCCGTATTCCGGCGGAGGGATCTCCAAAAACGTTGGAAACCAGGCCCAACGAGCGATCGGCGCGGCGATTGAGTTTGGCATACAGCTCGATTGCCGATTGAAGCGCTCGTTCGAAGGTTGCCGAGACCTGGTCCGATTTGAGCTTCCGAAGTTCGCTCTCGGGAACCACCTCGACTTGAATGCCCTTGCCGTGGAAGTCCACCCGATGTTCGATCATGAACCGGCGCGACGCGAGGTCCAGCAGGCCAATCAGCGAAGGGTCGCCGCCAACGAAGCGAAAGGTCCGGTCGAAATGGGCGTCGCCCGTCTCGATTCCAGGCTTTTGGTGTTCGTCCGGTTGGATTCGGCGCAACGGGAGGGTTTTCTTCTTGGAAGCGGTCGATGTCAGGCTGATGGTAAACGTGGTGTGGTTCACGGACAATTTCGCGGCGAAGCCTTTAGGCGCGGTGATCTCCAGGGCCGAGTTGCACCAGCCTTCATCTTGAAGCTGTTTGGTGATCGTCCCGGCTATGTCGCGAGACGAACCACGCCGCCGGAAATCGAGAACGATGTAAAGAAAAAACCCGCCGAACAAAAGAAGCACCACGCCGATTGGAAGCCAGGTCATCGATCGCCATCTCCTTGGAACGCATGGGTCGGAGCCCACACTGACTCCGATCGGCAAGTGCCGGAGTAACGAGAGTACCAAACTGTCCGATCCATCGCGAAGAACCTGATTTTTTTTACCACAGAGTAAAGTAGTTACTTGAGAGGGAACCGAAAATGCCTGCTCTAGGCTTCAATCTGGTCGGTAACCATACCGAGACCTGGGAGCTCTCCGAGTGCGGAACTGAGTGTTCACGTCCCTAATTTTCGTCTACCTCCGCGGTCTCTGGGCACTCTCTTGAAACAAATTTGCTTGGAGTCCCCGAATGCCGAGAGATTCGTCGTGCCAGGTAGGTTCATCAGGGGCGGTAAGCCCGCCGGATGAACTTGTCGAAGCGATCCATGATCAGAGTTCCCGCATGCTTTGAGGATCGGCGCGGCAGTAGGTTGGCCGGCCCGGCCGACACTTCGAAGCGATCCACACTCCGCAGATGCGAGACGCCAAAGAGCGAAGCACCAATAGAAGCAGGAGCTTTGGAATGTGCGACCAGCGGTCGCACCTACCTGGCATGACAACCCTCTCAGGCAGCCGGGACCACCATGCTAGCTCACTTCGCCTTGTTTCATTCTCGAAATCGAGCGGGTTAGCCCGCTGGTGCGTGGCTCTTATGCAAAAAACTCTGTAAAGCCCAAAGATAAAGAAAAAAACCTAAAAAGGCGGATGTGCGGGGAGTTCTTCGAAAAATGTCGGCCCGGCGCCCTGGGTGGGTACGGCCGGTATGGCCCGGCACTTACTGCAACGACGCCCCTCTCACAAATGCGGGAACTCCCAAACGATTCGCTTCGATTAGTTACCCACCTGAAACCTAGGGCCCGGCCTGAGCGGCGACTCTGTGGTTAAAAAATACTCACACACAAACACTTCTGCACCAAAAGGCTACCCGGCACTTCGATTCTTTCGGTCTTCGGAGATCGCGAGCGGCTCGCCATCGGTTTGGGCAAGCGGTGCGGCCTTCGAAGCCGTCACCACCAGGCGCCGTGGTACTGGAACCCGGCCCAATAAAAGGGATGCGCAAAACGTGGATCGCGACGTAGCTCGGCTTGTGCCGACCGCAGCGCCGTCACGGGCGTCACGTCGCCCCGTGCCAGCTCCTCGTAGAACTGGCTCATCAGCACCGCCGTCGCTCGGTCCTCGACCTGCCACAGCGAGGCCACCACCCGCGGCGAACCCGCCGACAGGAATCCGCGCGTCAGCCCCAGCACGCCCTCGCCGCGAACCTCTTTGCCGAAGGCGGTCTGGCAGGCGCTCAGCACCACCAGTTGGGCGCGCAGCTCGAGATCGTAGATGTCGTAAAGGCCCAGCAGCGCGGGGATCCGGCTTCCGTCCTCGGCATATCGGCTCAACACCAGTCCGGATCGCTCGGGATGGGTGCCGTCCAGCACACCGTGTGTGGCCAGGTGCACCAAATCACGCTTGGCCAGATCGCCGCCGACGATGCGGTCGCGCCTGGCCTCGAACCCGAGCCGCACGACGCGGTCGGCTTTGGGAAAAAGCGCCGCGACGGCTGCCGCTTCGGCGGCGGTCGCGGGCAGGCGGGCTTGCCGGTCGAGGCGGTCCGCGATGGTGGCACGCGTTCTCGGAACCGCGGGCTCGGTTGCGGCGACCTGCAGCTCGCCCGCCGAAGCGGGGGGCGCATCACCCCAACGCGGATCGTCGGCGGAAAAGACGGGATCGGCATAGACGGCGAGGGAAAGGTCGTCCGCGCGGTCGGGCCACGAATCCTCGGGCAGAAGCGCAAGGGTGGAAAAGGACGGCAGGTTCACGAGGTCGACCCGATCCACGATGCGCGATGCGTCGGGCGAGGTCCGCAACCGCTTCGGTACCGGCAGCGCCTGCAACGGAACGAACTGCAAGGCGCCATCGGCGACGACGGCCAAGCGTCGTGTCGCCGCATCCAGGGTCTCCGGTGCGAACAGCAGGTCGGCGAGGGTTTGCGCCGCTTCGGGCGTCCGTGCGCCGCTGGGATCGGACCAGGCGTCGAGCACCGATTTGGCGAGCGCGTCCAAGCGCGCGCGGTCCGGCAGCTCGCGCACGTCGAGTGCGTCACGGGTCACGGTCCACAGGTACCCGCGTTCGCTACCGGACCAAATCTGAACCAGGGCTCCTCGCTCCGGCGCCGCTTTGCGGATCTCGGCAAGGCTCAAGGGCTGAAACGCTTCCGGATGTTCGAAACGCAGGCCCGATTCGCGAATGCGTCGCTCGACGGATGCGTAATCCGCTTTCAAATCCGCGCGTTTCCCTTCGAGGCCCTCGATTTCCTCCCGATTTTTTTCGGGACGCTGGGCGAGCCGCCGCAAACGTCGTTCGGTGGTGTTCAGCTCGGCCAACAACGCCTCGCGGCGCGCCACCAAGGCTGGATCGGGGCCCAGCCAGTAATCGGCAGCCGCATCGTGCAGCAGATCCAACAAGCCCCGAGCCCGGGCCCGTTCGGCCACCTCCAGCGCCGCGGCGGCGTGGCCGGCCTCGGGTTCCAGACGGTGGCGGTCCATCAAGATGTCGATGTAGGTGGCAAAGGTATCCATGCGCGAAGCGAGATAGGACGCGCGGAAATCGAAGTTTTTCACCTTTTGGCGCTGGCCTTCGAGCCAGGTCACGGCCTCGGAAATGCGGTCGGTCGCCTCCAGCCAGTGCCCCTGGCCCCGCGCCGCCTGAGCGGCGGCCGTGGCCACCTGGACCTGGAGATTGACGTCGCCGATGTGGGCCGCAGCCTGCGCGGCCTCGGTCCGGAAACGGCGGGCAGCGGGGTGGTCCTCCTGGCGCTCGGCCACTTCGGCCAAGGCGAAGCGCGACCAGGCCGCCCCGCGGGCATCGCCTTGCCGTTCCCGCAACTCGAGCGCCGCCTGTAAACCCGAGCGGGCGCGATCGAGACGGCCTCGCTCCAAGTCGGCCATGCCCAAATTGTGCTGGGCGAAGGCTTCCTCGCGCAGCGAACCCCGTTCCCGCGCAAGGGTCAGAGCCCGCCGATAGAGCTCGCGTTCCGCTTCCGTTTCGCCGGCCAGCCGCCGCGCCCATCCCAGGTTGACGAGCGTCTGCGCTTCGCCGTCGACGGTATCGAGACGACGCCACAGGCGCAGCGCTTCCTCCAAGGCTCCGGAAGCGCGCAGGGCGTCTCCCAGGTAATTGTGAATGACCCCGATGTTGTTGGCGACCAGGGCACGGGCGAAGAGACTGTCCTTGTCGTCGCGCGGGAGAAGCATTTCACGGGCGCGACCGTAGTAATCCAGCGCCTGTTCGGGTTGATCCAATTGGTCGAATGCGCCACCGAGACAGTTGAGGGTGAAGGCGGTCTCGCGTTCGTGCCCACCCTCCTCCCAGAGCGGCAGGGCGCGGTGCAGCAGGGGAGCCGCCCGCCGCGGCTGACCGAGCCCCAGGTAGGCCAACCCCAGATTGTTGAGCGTCTGGGCCAACTCGAAAGGTGTGCCCATCTCCTCGCGCCGCGCCAAGGCCGCCGTCAGCAGCTCTACCGCCAGGGGAAAACGACTCGACTGGTAGGCCACCAGGCCGGCCGCATTCTCCGAAGTGGCCAACGCCTTCGGCCGATCCAGCATCGTCCAGATGTCGATCGCCTCGGAATAGGCCGCCAATGCCGCTTCCTTGTCTTGGGCGCCGCCGCGCGCCCGCGCCTCGAGCGCCCGGTCCACCGCCGCGCCCGCCGCGTCCGCCAGCGCCTCGGCCGTCATGCCCTCGCGGACCTCTGTCACCGACCACTGAATCGCGACCGGAGCCGCACTTTCCGAAATCCAGTCGATCCGCACCGTGGCTCCTTGGGCGAACCACCAACCGGTGTGCCGTTCACCGCGTACCCCCGCGTCGGAGACGCGCAACAGCGACCCGTTCGAACGCCATTCGCAGCGCCACGCCTCGGGAGGGCCCAAAGCCGTGACCCGCACCCACTGGCCAGGCTCGACGCGCAGCGAGGTGGTCTGCACCGCGCCGGGCGCCAGTTGCGTTGTTTGCGGTGCGGCAACCAGTTGGGCGACCGGTGCGGGCCGGTCCCGGTCAGTTCCACCGAACCACCGCCCGAACCAGATCGGCGAGCTCAACGCGAGCAGCACCGCCGCGGCGGCGAGCCACCGTCCCCACCGTCGAAGGCCTGGCGATCGCGCCTCGTCCCGAACCGCGTCAACAGGCTCGGGACGGATGGGCACGACCGGGGCCACGGTGTCTTCGTCGTCTTCCTCTTCCGGGAACATGTCCTCCAGCGAATCGGTTTCCAGAGAATCCAGCTTTTCCAAGAGCGGTAAATCGGCGAGGTCGGTACGGACCTCGTCGAACAGGTCCAGATAGCGACGCGGCTCCGCGGCCAATTCGGACCCCCAGCGCGCGCGGATCTCGGCCGGTACCATGCCCTTGGCCAACAGGCGCTTGACTTCGTTCACATCGGGCGCGGTTCCGTTCATCGGCGCGCCTCCGTACCGCCACCCATTCGCCGTTGCACGCAATCGGTGATGCTGATTTCCGCCTTGCGCGTGTACTTTTTCACCTGATCGATCGTGATTCGCATGTGGGCACTGATCTCCTTTTGGCGTTCGCCCATGCGGTAGCGGCGCACGGCCACCTGACGCACCGTCTGGTTTTCGATCGCGTCCAGGCACTCCCGCAGAACGCGAAGCCTCTCCACGTTAAGGGAAGCATCGTGCGATTCGGTGCCGATTTCGTCGCCACCGGCCGCCAACGCCACGTAGCGACGCCCGCGCAGCCAGTGCTTCGCCAATTCGTCCCGCGTGATTTGAAACAGGAACTCCTTGACCTGGCGGCGATCTCTCAAATGGGGCAACTTCTCGAGGAACGCGAGGCGAATCGAAGAAATCAGGTCGCCCACCTGATCGGCCTCGCCGCGCCCGCGAAGATAGCGGGCCACGTTCCCTTCGAACCGCTCGAAGATGGCGAAGCCGGCTTCGGTCTCCCCCTCGAAGAAACGGTGAAGCATCAGCGACAACGATTCCATGAGCACTCCGGCAAAACAGAAAAAAACAAAAGAAGTCCTTGAGACAAGTGAATCAATTATAGCGAAAAGACCAAACGAGACAGGAAGAGAAAGGCCCGGGTAAACAACCTACCCAGCTTCGGGTACAGAAAATCATTTTTTTTCGAAAAAAGTCGGCACTTTTTTAAGCCTCGCTTTCCTGAACCGGGAAGATCCAGGGAGACAGGGCGAAATCCACGCCCCCACATCGGGAACCGTGATGCGGTGTTGCCCCTCGTTTCCCCAAAACCCGTCGAAAGGAGTGAACCATGGTGAATCACCCCCCCGATCACCTTCACCGCTCGCTGACCCGAGGCGAATTCAGGCGCCTCGTTCTGGAAGAAGCGGTCGACTTTCTACGCGATCTTCGCCTGCGCGAGGAAGCCAAGCAGGGCGACGAATTCGTCAAACGCGAACCTTCCCCACTGCTGCGCCGATTGACGACAGCCCAACGCGTCGCCCAAGTGCGCGACCTGCTGAAGCACCTCGTCGAGGACTATCCCCACCTGGCCCCGGTCCAAGAAACGCTGGCACCCATCATCGCCGTGCTGGCCGATTCCGACCGTTCGGCCCTGCTTCTGGTGGACGCCATGAACGATTTGATGGCTTCGAGAGCCCGTCACCTGCCGGATCAGGTCAACACCGGCGCCGACGCCTTTCGGATCCTGGCCGATGCCGAGCGCGTGGTCATTCAATGCGATCCACGACCGTCCCAGGGTGACGCGGCCCTGCGCGCGGCACTCGACGAGCAGGCCGCCGATCAACGCATGATGGCCGCGGTCACCCATGCCTGCGACCGTCTCCGGGCGCGCACCCTTCATCCCACCTCGGACGAAGTGACCGCCATCCGCACCGCCTACGCACTCATCGAAAAAGGGGTACCGGTGCCGAGCGCCTACCAGTCGTTGGGAACCTCGGGCTTCCGCGCCGTGCAAACCTTCCTCTCGATCGCCGATCCCGGCGAAGGCCATCTCAACGTCACGGTGCGCGCAGAGGAGCTGCTGGCGGGTGTCGCCGTGCATGTGGAACACATCGACCGGGACAAGGAAGCGGACAAGGAGAAGGTGGAGCCCTACCGCCTGCCGGCGCCGATCCATGCGGCGCGGGTCCGGCTCTGGGTGGGCAACCGCACCCCGGTCACGGCCTTCATCGGCCGTCCGGTGTTCGAGAGCGGCACCTTTGCGTTCGACCTCCTGAAAACGGCCCACCTCCACGCCTCGGCCTGCAGCGTGATGTTCGCCAACGGTATCGCCGATTGCAAGATCGGCATCGAGCGCATGAAGGCCAGCCAGGCGGTGAGCTTCATGAACGCGCTGGTCGGCAATGTACAGCGCGACCCGGAGCGGCAGTACCTTTCGGCGGCATTCAACATCAACACGCCGATCGTCGACGATCTGGAACCGGGTTGCGACGCGACGAAGCCGGTCGAGGACCCGTTCGAGCTGGGTCGGCTGGGCATTCGCATCGCGGTTCGCGGCGGTTTCGACAAGGTCGCCTGGGACGGCGCCTCCAACAAGATTCCCAGCGATCCGATCATCGAGCAACTGAGCCATGCCGAATTCGTGACCCTGATTCACGAAGCCCACGAAAACGGCCTCGAAACCTACATTTCGGCCGGTCTGCGCCCCGAGCACATGGCCCGCTGCGTAGAGACCGGCGTCGACGGTGTCGGCATCGGCACCAGCCTGCACTACCGGGATCCGGTCACCAAGCTGATGGGCGAACTGAAGCCGGCCGCCATCCGCGAGGTGCTGACTCGGCGGGACGAGGCCGCGGGAACCCTGTTCGGTCGTGCGGCCAAGTTCCTGGCGCGCCTGGATCGGATGTACTTCGAGGGCATTCTCGCCAAGGCCGACAACCCCACCAGGCTCGAACTGTTCGCGGCCTTGCGCGACCGCGACGCCGAGACCTGCCAAAAAATACTGGACGCGATGACCTGCGGCGCGAAACCCGGCACCCGTCGCGTCACGCCGTCGAGCGCGACCCATCCGCTGGTGGCCCGGGCCGCACGCCTGGTGGCTGCCGGTGACGGCGACATCATGCTGAAACACACCCACGGCACGCACGCCACGCGGGAACTGGTTTCGGCGGTGGGTTCGGCGGCCCGGCGCCACGATCTGGAGCGATTGAGGGAGTTGTTATGTTAGGTTTTCGCGGATTCTACGAAGGCACGGACAACAAAGGGGTCTACCACCGCATCGAGCGACGGGTGGATCCCCACTACGACGGCATCGGCGGAGCGGCCGAGTTCCCGGTTCGCTACGATCTGGCCTCGCTGCCCAAGGGCATGAGCCCGGAAGATTTCGACCGGAAGATCGTATTGCCGCAGATTCCCGAATCGGTGCTCGAACGCATCGACGCGGTGATGGTCGAGGCCGAGGCCTTGGCGGAAGAGGGGCGTGCGGACACGCCGCCACTGGACCGCGATGGTTGGCGTCGCGGCATGATTCTCTCCTGGATCCACTCGCGGGACATGACCACCATCCAGGCCGCCATGGGATATCCCAAGGTGCTGACCGGGCGTCACGACCTGGAGGAGTTCGCCCTAGGCAAACACCTCAAGGGCCGCCTGCACTCGGCCGACCCCTGGTATCGCGATTACGTACTCGGCTTGGATGACGAAGCCTTGATCAACGTGGGCTTTTACAATGCCCACATCTCGGCCTCGATGTTCAAATGGGGCGACAACAAGAGCGGGACGCAAAACGGGATGGACGCCCACCGGCTTTCGGACCACCATATCGGCACGGACGAATATCCCTTGGACCTGATCGAGAAGGGCGTCAACTTCGTGGTGCACCACATGCCGCGCGAGCACTACGGCATCCGCCACGAGCCGAAAGCGCCCTGGGACCTGCTGGAATACCGGTTGGTCCACGATCACTCGACCGCCGATTCGGAAGTGCTGCGCCACATCGCCCGCGATGCGGCGGCCATCATTCGCATGCTGGAAGACGCGGGGAAAATCACGCCCTGGCAACTCCTGGACGCGACACTCGAAGCCTGCCCGCCGCCGGCCAAGCTGGAAAACGCCTACTTACTGGTGCGCGAACGGCTTTCCGCCGAGATCGCCACCACGTCGGCGGCCACGGAAGCGATCGAGGTGGCCGCGACCACATCGTGCGATGGCGCCGCGCCCAGAGGGCAAGGTGCCGCCACCATCCGCGACCTGGAGCTGCGGGCATTGCGAGGCATGGAACCTCCCGCGACCTGTGCCGAACTGGCGCGCGCCGAGGCGGTTCGCCAGGGGCTGCCGCTCGCCGATCTGTGGCCCGAAAACCTGGTTTCGAGCCTGGACGCCCTCGCCCAACTACCACGTGCGGTGACCGCAGCCAAGGCTCGCGGTCAATCGGACCTGGCCACGCACTTCGAACGCTGGCAACGCGAGCTGAACCTGCCCAACTGACCCGTCGCCTCCCATCACCCCAAAAGCGCGGCCGCCCGGTACCACGCCGGTTCGGATGGCACGGCCCGACCTCCCCACGCTCGCCGTGGACATGGAGCTCGCGTGCCGTACGGGATCCGTGCGCACGATCGAGAAGTAAGAGCAACACCATTGAAGTCAGACATATCAAACAAAGGAGTCGATCATGGAATTGCAGAGATATCACTTGGCCGGTCAGGCCCAGTTCGACGGGACCACCGGTTCCTGGGCTCCCGGCGGCGACGCCGGTTGGACCGTGAAAACCGTGATTCGCGACCCCCATCGCCTCGAGGCACGGGTCACGCTGGGCGAGGTGCTGGCAACGGGCTACAGCCTCGTAGTCACGCCCCAGGCCCACCGCGAGGCCATCCACGCCACCTACCACGGGCTCGACGCCCAGGGTTTTCACGTGGTCCTGACCGCGCGTGACGGAAGCCTGGAAGACCGGGTCGGGTTCTCGTTCCGGTTGGACGGCCTCACCGACACACCCACGCCCGACGACCGGACCCTCGTCAAGGATCACCTGGTGGAGGACATCCACGTGGTTCAGTCGATTCTGGCCAAAAAGGCCCAATCCGGCATGATCACGGTGATGTGCTCGGCCAGCATCAACCAGGATCGCGTCACCGAAGGCAGGATCGCCAGGCAGCGCGAGGACCTGGACCGGCTCTACAAGGAGTTGGAGCAAACCCAAGATCCCGAGCTTCGCAGGGAGATCGAAGCCAAGATCACGGTCGGTCGCCGCAAGATGGTGCGCTACGAGAAATTGATGCGGGCGGCCCACTACTGGGATTCGGCCCACGAGTTCGGCAAGCTCTGGGGCGCATACTACGCCGAACGCCAGAAGTCGGAGCTCGGCGGTCGCGACGTGCCGATCTGCACCGGCGGCGGGCCCGGCATCATGCAGGCGGTGGCCAACGGTGCCGCCTCGCAACGGGCCATCGTGTTGGGGATCGACGCGATTTTCGGCAACGAGCCGCGCTTCGCCCTGGGCCCCCAACACCAGCACGCGCTCGATTCCAACGTGCGCATTCGCTGTAACGATTTCGCCATTCGCGAGGCCGCACTCATCAATTACGCCAACGTGGTGCTCTTCTGGCCCGGCGGATTGGGCACCAGTTGGGAAGCCTTCGAGACCCTGTGCAAAATCCAAACGGGCCACCTGCGCCGCCGTCGCACCAAGGCGATTTTCGTCCATACCGAGTTCTGGCGCCCGCTCTACGACTACGTGAAGCACCTGCGTGAAATCGGGACGGTCAACGCCTACGGCGATCGCATCAAGTTCCCGGGATTGGACGACGCCGACGCCGACGACGCCTACGTGGGCGAAGTGGTGGATTCGGCCCAGGAGGCCTTCGAGGCGGCCCGCGCCTTCGTGGAGCGACTCCATGCCGAGAACGCGCTGAGCCTGTATTGAGCATCGCTTCGGCCCCCTGGATCGGCAAAACCGCCAGGGGGCCTTCAATCGGTGCCCATCCAAAGACGGAATGTGGTTTCCTGGATGGGCACCCACCCTCGAGGAGGATATGTTCATGACCAAACCGGATTTCGAGAAAGAAAAGGAACGGGCGGCGCTGCATGCCGTGGGCATGGTCAGCGACGGGATGTGGGTCGGGCTGGGGTCCGGCAGCACCATCGCCTACGCCGTGCGGGCGCTGGGCGAACGGGTCGCGTGTGGGCTGGATATCCAGGCCGTGCCGACTTCGCGAAAGACACGCGAACTGGCGGCTTCGGTGGGCATCCCCCTGCGGGATCTACCGGATGCGACCCACCTCGACCTGACCATCGACGGGGCCGACGAGTGCGACCCCCGACTCGACCTCATCAAGGGCGGTGGCGGCGCGTTGCTCCACGAAAAGATCGTGGCATCGGCCTCGCGGCGCCTGGTCATCATCGTGGACTCGCGCAAACCGGTGCCGCGCCTGCTCCATGCCTTCCCGCTTCCCGTGGAGGTGATCCCCCTGGCAATCGGGGTGGTGAGCTTCCGGTTGCGTGCGCTGGGCGCCGGCGTCACCCTGCGTCGCCTGCCCGACGGAACCCCCTTCGTCACCGATGAAGGCAATCGCATTCTGGACCTCACCTTCGTCGAGCCGCCCGAGCCCACCGAATTGGCTCGATCGCTGGAAGCGATCCCCGGTTTGGTGGAGCACGGCCTGTTCCTGGGCATGACCTCCACCCTCGTGATCGGCCGCAACAGCGGGGCCGACGTCGAGATCCGAGGCTCGGCCGGCGTCGGGGAGGTGTGCTCGTGAACCTGCGTATCGCCACCTACAACATCGAGAACCTCAGCGACCGCCACCTGGCGCAACGCATTCCCTATCTGGTGCCCACGCTGCAACGGCTGCGAGCCGACGTCCTTTGCCTGCAAGAGGTTCACGCCCAAGACGGCCGCCTGGATGCCCTTCATCGGCTGCTGGAAGGAACCGTCTATGGCGACTATCACCTTCACGTCACCAGGGACAACGATGGACACCCCTTCTCCGTGCGCAACCTGGTGACCCTGAGCCGGTATCCGATCGTGGACCGCGCGCAAATCCTGCACGATCTGGTTCCCCCGCCGCGCTACAGTTCGGTCACGGCGATTCCCCCGCCCACCGAACCGGAGCCGGTTCCCTGGCCACGGCCGGTCCTGCACACCTGCATCGCCCTCCCCCAAGGCTGTGAACTCCACGTCTTCAACCTGCACTTCAAATCCAAGCACCCCACGCCGATCGCCGGGCAGCAAATCGATCGCTTCACCTGGAAGTCGCCGTCGGCCTGGGCTGAAGGGTTTTTCCTCAGTTCCATGAAGCGCGTCGGCCAGGCCATCGAGGTGCGCATGATGCTCGATCGACTGATGGCGGATACCGAAGCGCCGCTCATCGCGGTGTGTGGGGATTTCAATGCCGAAAGCCACGAGGTGCCGATTCAGGCATTGCAGGGCCGGGTCGAAGATACGGGCAATCCCGAACACGGCATGCGGCTGATGGTGCCCTGCGAAAACGCCGTGCCGGCACCGAGCCGCCACACCCTGTTCCACCAGGGCCGCGCCAATTTGCTGGACCACCTGCTCGTGTCGCGGCACCTCCTCGCCCGACACGCCCACAGCGAAATCCACAACGAAATCCTGCACGACGAATCGATCGCCTTCGCCGACGACCGCAAGTATCCCGAAAGCGACCACGCCCCCATGGTCGCCACCTTCCTGTTCGACTGACCGGTCCTCGCAGGGGCCCGTCGCGGGCGGGCCCCAAAAGGATTCCCCAACTCCGGCACGACACGAAGAAAACAAATCACCCATGGTATTATTGAGTACTTACCAAAATACCAACAAACTCATCGTTTCAACCAGGGAGGAAGTATGTCTCTACCCGAAAATGATTCCAGCTCCGTTCCCGATCCCAAAGAACCCTGTTCCGGCCAGGTGGTGGACCTCACCGATGCGCTGGCGGGCCGCTGGTACCAGACCAACAAGGTCGCCGTCATGCATTTCGTGGACGGGATCACCGGTCGCGTTTTCAAAGGCACCCTGGACCCCATTCCCGAGGCCGGTTTCTTCAGTTTCCAGGTGCCCGGGTTGATCGACGACAAGGATCCCAACGTCCGGCTGATCGATCTGGAACCGATGCTGATCGTGTTCCGGCGCCACAAGGACAAGGTTTTCCGGTTGCGCGGAACCCGCATCGGGAAGGGCCCCTTTTTCGGGGATTGGCAGTCGGTACCTTTCAATCCCGACCGCGACCTGCCCTCCCATTTCCCGGAGCGGGATGCCGGCTCGGTTCAAGTTCCCCGGGGCGACACCGGGACCTGGGGCGCCAATACGCAGTCCACATGAAATCAAGGCCTTCCGCGAATGGAAGGCCTTGATTTCAGCTTTCGGGTATCGGGTTTCAGGTATCAGGAACGCATGTGCAACCAGCCCGGAACCGACGGGTGGTCACACCCAAGTCGAGCGATTCTCGGGCGCCCGGCTAGGGCGGCGCACTCGCACACTTTGGGCCACAGCGATCTAGGAGGACTCCGTGACGCGCATGGATGAACGACGGCTCCCCGGAGAGGCCGGCTGTCCTTCGGGGCGCCACCGGCTTCGGGTTTTGGTGGTGATGGACGCGGCCTTTTCTCTGGACGACGACTTTCTGGGACTTGGCACTCTGCGCCAGACCCTTGCGGACAACCCCGAGTGCTGGGTCGGGTTCGACGTGTGTTGGGCCCGCCGCGGGCAGGGTCTGGAGCCGGACGCACCGGGTTACACCTTCACGGACGAGCACCTGGCCCCTTTTCGCGTCGTCCTGCTCTTCGGTTACGACAGCGATCCCCCGCTCGATCCGCTGGAACGCGGTGTGCTCGCGCGCTGGATGCAGGCCGGCGGCGGTCTCTTCGCGTGCGGCGATCACGGCCGCATCGGCGCGGCCCTCTGCGGGGACCTTCCTCGGCTTCGCCACATGCAGCGCTGGAAGGACCCATTGCCCAACAGTTTTCAGACGCGCAACGATTCGACTGTCGGTGAGGCCACGTATTTTCTCGACCCCTTCTCGGAAATGCGCCAGCTCGACGCGCGGCCCGCTCGCCTTGCGGTTCGCCGCTACCGGGCCTACCACCTCACCTGCCCGTTGGAAGAGGCGGACATCGCCAGCAAGTTCGCCTTCATGAAGGACCTGCCACACCTGGTGCACCCGATCTTCGACGACGGTCATCCGGCCTGCGCCACCCCGGTCCTGCCGGACCACGCCCACGAAGGCGAGGTGGTGCCCTTCGATCCAAAGCGGCACGCCCCTCTGCTGGATGGAACTTACCAACACCCGGGCCCCGACGGAGATCCCACCACCATCGAAGAATTTCCCGTGGGGCGCCGACTGCGCCGGCCCGGTTGGGAGGTCATCGCGGCGGCCCCCAACCAAGCCGCCCCGCGCTTGATCGACCAGACACCACACGAAGCCGTGCGCCCCCGCGAATTCGGCGTCGTCGGGGTCTACAACGGCGCCCTGACCGAGATCGGAGTGGGTCGTATCGCTGTCGACGCATCCTTCCACCATTGGGTCGACGGCAACCTCGCGGGGTTCGCCCCCCACCGCGGAACGAGGCACCTCGGGGATGCCGCGCCAGCCGATCAGGGCGAGGTCCTGGCGCGAATTCGAGCATACTTCCGGAACCTCGTCACCTGGTTGGCGCCGTGGTCGGATCAATCGGCCATGGCGGCACTGATGCTTTGGCACGCGCGCACCCATCCAGCCCTGACCGAGTGGATCCCGGATACCGACGACGGGGACTCCTGGCGCTGGGGCAGGCTGGTGGTGCGACGAATGGCGCCCCTCCTCGGCGAGACCCGGCTACGTGCAAGCTGGATCCACTTCCTGCCGCGCACCGAGGCCCTGGCGTTGCTCGACGATCGGGGTTACGCCCTGGCGCACCTGGCGATTTTGGACGAGTACGTCCTGGGCGGCATCTTCCTCGCGTTTTGGAATTACCAACGAGATCGGGATCCCGAAAGAGAGCTCGATGTGACCGAATTGGTGAGGCGAGCTCGTCGGGCCGTGCACGCCGCCATGGGTCTCTTCCTGGGTGAATACGCGGTCCGCGCCGGCGAGAGCCTGGTTCGCCTGATCGAGGCGGTGGAGGCGAGCCGTCACTCCTGATTCGACGGAGTTGTTCGCACAGATCAACATTCGTATCTTACTGATGTGAAACAGTTTTTACCACAGAGTCGCCGCCCAGGCCGGGGGCCGGAATGCCGGACCACGGATTGCCGATGGTCGGAATGCCGAACCACCGGCACACCGGCCACCGGGTTTCAAGTGGGTAACTAATCGAAGCGAATCGTTTGGGAGTTCCCGCATTTGTGAGAGGGGCGTCGTTGCAGTAAGTGCCGGGCCATACCGGCCGTACCCACCCAGGGCGCCGGGCCGACATTTTTCGACGAACTCCCCGCACATTCGCCTTTTTAGGTTTTTATCTTTATCTTCGAGCTTTACAAAGTTTGTTACATAAGATCCGCGAACCAGCGAGCATACCTAGCTCGATTTCGAGAAAGAAACACTATATCTGGTTTCTGGCGAAGGGCCATGGGTCATTCATCCGAAAAATTAAGCAGGAACCCATGAACATCGGAAGACAGGAAAGGACCGGAATTGGTACACATCATGGTCCTGTTTTTCCTGGTTTCGTTCATTCCTGGCTTCCTGATCAAGTTGTGAAGACGGCAAGACCCAGCTCAGGTTGAATGCACCACTTTGCTTCAAGAGAGCACACAGAGGGTCCGGAGTTGTGTGGGAAGCGACCGTGGGGGCGTCATCGAAGCCGCGATCAGGTATAGTGCCAGAAGAGATCTTCGTTGCGGTAATAGAACAGCCCGATACTGCGCAAGTGAACGAAGATCAGATAGAAACAAATGGCCCAAGCCAAGGGAAACCCCACGTAGGGATTCAGGTCCCGCAGCAAGGCCGAGGCCACGCCGAGCCCCACGACACTCAAGCATCCGAATATCGACACCATCACCACGTAACCCGAAAACAAGCGAGGCAAGACCTGAAAGAAAGGCCGTGGATCCATGGAAAACACGCTGTCGTGGACGGCCACATTCATCAGCGCGAAGGGCAAATAGGCGAGTCCCATCAAGCACAGGCCGATCTCGACGATCATGGGCATCGTGAACTCGAAACCGGAGCCCTCCCCGAACCGGAAGTAACCGACACTCACCCCGAGCAAGCCGTACAGGATGGCGGGCCCCAAACAAACCAGGACCGTCACCGTTACCTGAATGAAAGGCAGCACGAAATCATCGTAGAGCTCCATGAGCGAAGGCCACTCGAAAAACTCTTTTTCACCATTTGCACTGTTGTTGATGATCGCCTTGGCGATGGCGCATACGAACCCGAGCGCAGCGATCCCGACCAGCCCCATGAACCCCAACCCCCTGAAACGGAGGCTCCTGACTCCACCGGCCAACGCACTTGGACCGCTCAGCAGAAACGGGGCCAGCAAAACGGGAATGGCCAACGCCAGAAAGCAGAAGGACATCCAGCTTCGAAAGGGATAGACCAGGGCATCCACCAGCCAGTGTTGCCCGAAGGGGCCGGTATCCTTGGTGCGCAAATCGAGCCACTCTAATTCTTTGCCCGCTCCCGTCTTCTCTCTCGCCTGCGGGCCGCCCGGTGTCCCTGCCGCTTCCATTCGACTCAGGCCCGCGCTCTCGCCCAACTCACGTGCTTCTTTTTCGCTCAAGTCGAGACCGGAAGCCAAGCGGCTCAGACGCTGGTTGGCGTTGGCGGATCCAGCTTTGGCCAAGACACCGGCCGCGTTGCGGTACAGCGTCGCGGGGCTGCCCAGTAGCGCCTGATCCGCGCGGGCTCGCCAGCCCTGGTCTTCAGGTAGATGGCGGTAAAACTCGAAGGCGAGCCAATCGTGTTTGAATTCCTGGGTAGGTGTCGCCTCGCGGCAAAAGCCGAGAAAGTCGATCAACGCCTTTTGGCGTTTTTCATCAGAGAACGGCCGTTCCAGAACCGCTGAACGCATTCCCTTCACGCGCCCGGTGAGCAGGTACTCGTACAAGCCGCCGAAACCGTGGCAGTCGTAGGCCCAATGACGGGGAACCTTGACGCGACTTTGAAGGGCCTCGAGGATTGCGGGAGACGTGAATTGGGCACGGGTCGACGTCTGGAGCGACGTCCGCATTTGGGCGCTCAGCATCGAACTCGGCGGCATCGGGTCGCACAGCAGCGCATCACCCTGATCGTTCACCAAGACATTGGACGGCTTCAGGTTGAGATGCGTCATGTTGCGAAGGTGCAGCGACAACAACCCCTGGAGGATCTGTTCCATCCAGCGCGTGACATAGGAGTGGTGCAGTACCGCACCGCGCTTCACCAGCTTCTCGGCCTGGTGAGCCAGCGACCTCGCGGGGTAGTAAGGCGTGGTGTAGTAAAGATGGGATCCATTGTGAAGGGTGCCCACATCCAAAATCGGAACGAGGTAGTCATCGCCCATGGTTTGCAGCTTTTCCAAGTACCTTTGCCAAGCTGCAAAATCCTGGGGCTGCTGGAAGTTGGAAGCGTGGATCACCTTCAGGACAATCATCCGGTTCGAGTCGTCGCGCGCCCGAAAACTGCTTCCGATGGTGCCGTTGCCCAGCTTTTCCGACAATTCGAAAGGACCTACCCTTTTTTTGGCTTCCTCGTAAACCGGCAGATTGGCCAAGTCGACGTTGGTGGGGCCATATTCGTCGTGCAATCTTTGGCGGTGTTCGAAATCGAGCGCGAGGTCGGTCGACATGGGATAGAATTGTTCGCCCAAGTTTTTCTTTTCCGCACGGTCGAAGATGTCGGTGAAACTGCTATCCGGATCGACCACCTCCACGCCGATATCCCAATAGCGCTCATCGCCCATCTCCACCGGATAGCGGTACTTCTCGACCACTTCGAAAGGGATCGGTTCTTTCGGTCCAAGGGCCAGGACCACGGTGTACTTGGCCGTCGGGGGCGCATTCCGTTCGAAGCGAAGCGCCATGCCGGCCTCACCGAGGTTCCGGCAAATTCCGCGAAACGAAGTGCCTTTGCGAAAAACGGTAAAGGGGATCAGGCTGCCGTACCTTTTGGCGACCCGCTTCTCGGCGGACACATTCGTCGGTTTTTTTCGATCGGGCGATGAGAGCATCGTGTTCATACCATTTCTCCGAAGTGATTTCGCAAACGTCCGAGCGACGCGGGAAATCAGACATTGTCAAGGGGCGGTCCAATGGCAGTGCGACGCGCCCCTGACCTTGATCGCAGCGTTCGTTCAAAAAACCGATCAAAGAAAAACGAAGCACATCGCCGATTCGCGATTTCAACCGGCACATCAGGTGGTACCGGGGATTCGTTTCGGCCGGGAATTTCGTCGAAATATTCGGCAGTGACCGTAGGGAAAAGAAAGCGTTGACACCCAAGATCGCAAAACATACCATAAGGTATGGTTTGGTTATGGAGGTTCGTCATGCACCTGTTCGCCGCGCTCACCGCCACCCTCGCCCTCTTCGCCTTTTGGCTGCACACCTTTGTCGGCCATCGCGCCGTACTTCTCCCCGTCCGACAAGCGACCATCTCCTCTTTTGCCCGCGCCACCAGCGAGGTCTGCTGGCATTTCGTCACCTACGTCCTGGCCATGACCGCCGCGCTCTCGATGGCCGCGTCCATCCCCACCCTTTCGGGCCCCGCGGCGCCCTGGCTGCTCTGGGCCGTCATCGCGATCCAACTCCCTTTTGCCGTCCTCTTCCTCGCGGTATCCCGAGTGACCTTCCACTCGTTCACCACCCTGCCCCAAAGCCCGCTGCTCGGCGGCATCGCCCTCCTGGCCGGCCTGGAACTCGTCTTTCCCATCCAGCTCCCCCTCAAACTGGGGTTGGCGCTCCTGCTCACGCTCTGCCTTTCGATCCTGGCCCTGTTCCACGTGCTTTGGGCGTTCGGCGTCACCTGGCCCGCCAAGTCGCAACCCGAGCTCGGTGAGCTGGTGGTGGGGAATCCCTCCACACCCGAATCCGCCGATGGACCCGTGCGCCCCTTTCCGGGACGGGGTCTCACGCTGATCGTCGCCGCCGCCCTGGTGGGTGCCGGCCTGTGGATGCTTCTCGCCGCGATCCCCTGGGGTCACCACGGGCTGCTCAACACCGGCGCCTGGGTGGTCGGCGGGGTTTTTCTGTTGCGCGGTATCGCGGGATATCTCGAAACGCGGCTCCGCCCATGGACCCGCAAACTGGCTTATCACCATTGGAACCGGGTGCTATACTCGCCGCTTTGTCTGATCATGGCAGGTATGGCGATCGGCATCGCCTGGTGAGGTCCCTTTGAAACGCACGCGATCGAAAGACTGGCTGGACATGGGCCTGCACCTACTCAGCCAGGATGGTGTATCGGCGCTGACGCTCGACCGACTCTGCGCCGCGATGCACAAGACCAAGGGCAGTTTCTACCACCACTTCGGCGACATGAAAAGCTATGTGGGGGCGCTGTTGGCGCATTGGCAGGCCAACCTGACCCAGGCGGCCATCGACCATGCGGAGACGGCGCCCGATCCCAAGGCTCGGCTGGCCCTGCTCGATCGAACCGTACGCTCCCTGGACCATCGCCTCGACCAGATCATCAGGACCTGGGCCAAGCAGGACCCGCGAGCCGCCCAAGTTCTGGCGGAAGTGGACCAAACCCGAATCGACTACATCCGGGAACTTTTCGAGGCCAACGGCCTGGAGCCCCAGTTGGCCCATCGGCTTGCAGAATTGGAATACACCGCGTTTCTGGGCGCCCAGCAACGCTTCGGCGATCTCAATTCACCAGAGGCGGAGCAGGTGGCTTCCACCCTGAGGCGCGCCATCGAAGCCTTGGTCCACACTTCGCGACAACCCTGAGTGACGACTCTCTTGAAAGGAACTTGCTCGGAGTGCCCGAATGCCGAGAGATTCGTCGGGTCCAGTAGGTTCATCAGGGGCGGTAAGCCCGCCGGATGAACTTGTCGAAGCGATCCGCGCATCGCAGGTTCGAGACTTGAAAGAGAGATGCACTGCCCATTGCGGGAACATTGAAGCATTCGGCTTCGGAATGTGCGACCAGCGGTCGCACCTACCTGGCACGACGACCCTCTCTGGCAGCCGGGAACAGCATGCGGGCTCGCTTCGCGTTGTTTCTTTCTCGAAATCGAGCTGGGATTGCCCGCTGGTCCGGGGCTCTCTTGAAAAAAATGGTGCATTCAACCTGAGCTGGGTCTTGCCGACGTCAAATTTTGATCAGGAATGCAGGAATGATGGAAACCAGGAAAAGCAGGACCATGATGTAACCCAAAATGCGGAGCCTATCCTGGTTTCCGATGTTCATGAGTTCCTGCTAAATTTTTCCGATGAACGGCCCATGACCCTTCGCGAGAAACCAGGTGGTCTGTTTCTTTCTCGAAATCGAGCTGGGTATGCCCGCTGGTTCGCAGCTCTCATGCAATAGACCGTGTAAAACCCGAAGATAAAGCTATAAACCTAAACAGACGGATATTCGGGGAGTTCGCCAAAAAATGTCGGCCCAGCGCCCTGGCCGTGCACGAAGCCCCTCTGGTAAATGGGGGCACTCCCAAGCGACTCGCATCGATTAGTTACCCACTTCAGAACCCAGTGGCCAACCGGCAATCCGGCCACCGGCCTGAGCGGCGACTTCAGGGTGAACATCCGCAGGCGCCGCCGATCGGGATAGAAAGACAAACCTAAGAATGCCGTATCCGCAAGAATCGAGACCGTTTGGGATTATCCCGGATCCGCCGTTTGATGTGACAAAGAAGTGAGCTACGGGTTAGTTTTTCAACATTTTCACCTTTTTCCTTTGACGCAATTTTCTTCCGAATGCTACAAACAGAGTCGCGAACCAAGGGAGAAAAATTTATGCGTGTTGCTTTTTTGAAACCGCCGATCGGCGGTATTCTCGGATTGGAAATGTTGACCTTCGTCGAGCCATTGGGCGCCGAATGCGTGGCCGGCAGCCTGGAACAGGATGGCCACCAATGCGCGATTTTCGATTTGCGCCTCGAGGGCGAGCAGGCCGGCTTGGAGAAATGCCGCGACTGGGAACCGCGAATCGTGGGTCTTCAGTGCAATTTCACCACGGAGCGGTACCCGGCCACCCGAATCGCGAAACGGGTCAAGGAATTGATGCCGGACGCTTTTGTCCTTGTCGGGGGCCATGACGCCTCGCGCGAACCGAATTGGTTCGACGATGCCTGTTTCGACGCCATCGCGGTCGGCGACGGCGAAGAGATCATGCCGGCCATGGTCGACGCGATGGAGTCGGGGCAGGACTTGAAGAAGGTGCCAGGCCTGGTGCTTCACAAGGACGGCCAGATGATCGCCACGGGTTGTGCCCCGACCCGAAAAAATTTGGACGAGTTGCCGATCCCGGCTCGTCACCTGATCGAAGATTACGCGGACAAGTACTACATCAACTTCCGCAAACCTTTGGCTTTAATGGAGACGGCCCGAGGCTGCCCCTACCGGTGTAACTTTTGTTCGGTGTGGAAGTTCCACCAAAAACGGTTTCGCGAGAAGTCGCCGGAGCGGGTGGTCCAAGAGCTGTCTCAAATCAAGGCGCCCAACGTCTTCATCACGGACGACATCTTCTGGCTCGATGCCAGACGCGGCCTGGAAATGGCACGTTTGATCAAAGAGGCCGGTATCAAAAAATTTTTCACGGTGCAAACCCGGACGGATATCATCTGTCGCCGGCCCGACCTGATCGAGGCCTGGAAGGATTGCGGTCACCTGTCCATTTTCCTGGGAGTGGAAGCCGTGGACGACGACGGCTTGGCCCATGTGAACAAAAAGAACTCGGCCAGCAACAACAAACGTGCGCTCGAAATCCTCAAGGAGCTGGGCGTGGGCTTCACGTCCAACTTCATCGTCGATCCCAACTGGGACCACGACGATTTTGCAAGGCTTCGCCAGTGGATCGAAAAGATGGGCGCCTACAACAGTGGCTTCTCGGTGCTCACCCCACTGCCAGGCACCGATCTGTGGGAGTCCGCCAAAAATCAGGTGACCACCCACAACTGGGAGATGTACGACATCATTCATGCGGTCTTGCCGACCCGGCTTTCGCTGGAGGAATTCTACGAAGAGTACGCCAAACTTTGGCAGACGGCCCTGGAAGTTCGCTACCGGATGCGCGGCAAGCTGCGCTCCTACGTGCAGCTCGGTGCCGCGCTGGCCACCGGCAAGGTCAGTCTGGATGCGGTAAAGAAAGGGATGAACATCGCCAAGGTTTTCAGTAAAAAGGAAACCTTTCTGGAGGCACACACCGAACTCGCCGTCACCTGAGCAGTTGCGGGAAAGCGGTCAAGGGGTCTTGCCCGAGCCGCCGTCATCGGCGTTCAATCCGTTTGGGAACAGGCGGTTACCGCCATGACGTCGAGCACGGTCAAGCGCCCGTCGCCATCGCGATCCCAGGCCGGCGGGACCGTGGCCCCCTGCCAAATGCCCGCGGCAACCAATCCCGGATCGACGATCACGGTTTCGTCGAACAGCGTGATTTCCCAAGGATTGCCGCGATTGTCGGTGGTCCAGCCCATATTCTCGACCAGCGCACGCCAGGCACGGCGCCAGGTCAGGATCACGCGCACCCGTTCGGCATCCAGCGCACAGGGGTCTGCGGAGGTCGCCAGCGAAAAGCCGTAGGCGGTGACATCCGTGGTGCCGGCCGCCAACCGCGTGTCCTCGGCCACCTCGTGTGCTTCGATGAACAAGACGGGCATGTCTCCGTTCTCGTCGGCCAGCACCTTGGCGTAGCCCTTGCCCGGCAGGCCGGCCCAATCGCCATCGTCGTCGAGGCCGTCGTCGTCCGACCCGTAGAAAGGCACGACCGAGCCCGAGACCTGGGCCAGAATCGCACCGCCATCGCCCTCGGCCGACACCCGTAAAATCATGTTGCGCAGCGAGATACCGGTGGGCATCGCATGACCCGCCGCGCCGTTCGTCACGGACACCCGTACCGAGAGGTGTCCGTCCTTGCCACCCACCGCCACCGCGACGTCGACGGCATCGCGAAGCCCCTGCGCGGTAGTCGCTTCGATCTGGTGGGACGCGTGGCTGCCTGCGGGTCGGTCGGGACCGTTACCGAAACCGGTCGGCGGATCGCACAGGCGACCCGATTCATCGCTGCGCGGCATGTGGCAGTCCTGGCAGGTGCGGTAATCGGGGTGTTCCGGATCGCCATATGTCGAGGCAAGCCACTCGCTGTAGGTGGTTTGGGCCGGCACACCGGTTTTGGGATTGCTGTACTCGTGGCAGGAAGCACAAAATCGGCTTTCCGCGAATTGCGGTTGATACACCGCTTTCATGAAGGCGTAATCCACGTCCGCCAACGGGCCCCACACGTATTCGTGGGTTCCGGCAATCCCATCCGCAGGAAACCGCATGGTGGCGTTACCCACCAGGTGGAGCCCATCGACGAATTCGTTGACGTGATCCATCTGATGGCAGGCGCTGCAATTGACCCCTTCCTTGGCCGAGGCCCGATCGAAGAAATCATCGATCATGTCGAGCTCGTCCAGAAAAAAAGTGCCCGGCGCGGCCACGTCCGCGTTCGGTGCATGACAGGTCGCACAGAAGCCCGTTTCACCGGGATGGTCGGCGCTGTAGGCCGCAAACACATCCTGGACCCAGGTATTCTCGGCCGTTCCGGCATGACGCGACAACGACCACTCGCCCATCTGGAGGTCGTGGCAATCGCCGCAGCCGTTGGGAGAGGCGGCGCGTATCGGGAAGTACCCCGCGTTGATCGCCTTCGGAATCGCCTCCAGAATGACCTCGAGCGAAGTGGTTCCGTTGTTTACGGTCACCGTTCGGGTCAAGTACTGAACCGCATCCTGGAGATCGTAGGGTTTGGCAAATCCCAGGGTCACCAAGCCGGTCCCGGTCACGGGAAGGGTGAAGGCCCCCTGGCCGTCGGTCGTCACGACCGGTTCGGCAGTTGTCTGGACGCGCACCAGGACACCCGCGATCGGTTGATCCTGAGCGTCGCGCACCACGCCGCTCACGTCGGCGCGCAGGAAAGGGAGCACCAGCCAAAGGACGAGCCATCGGGCCATGGGTTACCTCGGATGGAATGTGACGGAAGTTTGTTATCATTTCGGTCGAAAGTGAATTTCCCTTGAAGAAGACGCCTCTACCGGGACGAAACCACCGCGGCCGCTCCCCGGACAGCCCGAGGCGATCCATGGGATTCACTTCCAGACCCGTTCCACGGGACTTTCCGAATCAGGAACCCACTGATGCCTTCTTTCATGCGTTCGATTCCGTATTTTTGCCGTACCGCCCTCGCGTTTCTCGTCATCGGCTCCTGTGCCATGCTCACCGGACAATCACGCCCTATCTTGAAACAGACGGCAAGTGCATCTCCACATCAGTTGCCCGCGCAGGACTTCCTCACCACATTCTTCGAGGGCACCCAGATCGACTCGAAAGCGTTCCTCCTTTGGGGATCTCCGGGATCACCCACGCGCGAGTCGCAAAACGAGGAGCAACAGTCCATGGAATACCAGGTTCGCCAGGAAATTCTCGACCTGCATCGATTCTTTCAAGATTGGTTCAACGGCGTCCTCCCCAAGAACGCGGCGAGCGTTCAGCGCCTGGATCGAGCCCTGAACCCGCAGTTTCGAATCGTTTCGCCCCATGGGATCCTGACCGAGAAGCCGCGCTTGATGGAGGGCATCGAACAGGCCCACGGCGTTCATGCCGGCAAGGGTTTTCGGATTTGGATCGACAACGTCACCTGCCGTCAGCTCTCGCCGGATCTGATGCTGGCCACCTACGAAGAGTGGCAGGAAAGCGAGGGCACCAAACGCGGTCGGGTCAGCAGCGCCCTGTTCCAAAAGCAGGTGACCGCCCCCAACCAGGTTACTTGGTTACACGTCCACGAAACCTGGCTGCCCCAATCACCCTAGCGGAAAACGACGAAACGGGTGAGCGTCTCGGGCGCGCATCGCACGAACCCATCGTCGGGGGAAATCGCCCGGGGCGATCAAACCACGAATTTCAGGCAAAAGCAGGCGCCCTTGCCCACCCCGTCGCTCTCGACCTCGATTCGACCACCCATTTCCTTCATATAATTGGCCGCCATGTGGAGCGAGATCCCCGGACGTTCGGATTTGGTGGAGAAGCCCTGGTGGAAAATCTTGTCGCGATGCTCCGGTCGGATGCCCCTGCCCGAATCCCGAATGGTGAGACAGACGGTGCCGGTCCCCTCCATGAACACCTTGATCCAAATTTTTCGGTCGCCCTCGGTCACGGCCTCCAGAGCCTCTTTCGCGTTGGTCAACAGACAGGCCAGGATGTTGATCAACTTCGATTTGTGAATCTTGATCGGCGAAACGGGTGAATAGGAACGTTCGATCGAGATGCCGGACTTCGCCAGCCCGCCGGCCACGAAGGTGACCGCATCCTCGACCAGGGTCGTCAGGTGGGCGAATTCCTCGATCTGGGTGTAATCGGTGTATTTCTGCTGGGCACGCACGATTTCGAGAATCTTGTCCCCGCTGGCCTGCATTTTCAGGGCGTCTTCGATGAGCTCCTGTTTTTCCTGGGACAGCGCCCGCTCCAGTTTCAGAATCAAATCGATCAGCTTATCTTCACCCATTTTCTCGAGCAGCTCGGCTTTGGGGCGGTCTTCGCGAAACGAGGTGGCGACGCGATGCAGGGTGCCGAACGACGAGTGATTCAATTTTTCGAGGACCGATTGGGAGGTGATTCGGAAGGTGTTGAGAATGTTGCCCACATTGTGAAGGACATCGGTGGCGATTTCGGCCATCCCGGCGAAGTGGGCCGCTTCGATCAGTTCCTCGCGAACCTCCTGGAGTTCCTTGTTTTTCAGCTTGATCTTGATGTCCAGGTCGCGATTGGTTCGCTGCAGGGTACCCAGGGAACGGGCGTGCTGAATCGCGATGCCGGCGATATGGGCATAGGAGTTGATGAGGTCGATCTCACCGGGCGAGGGCTGGGAAACGTACCGGTAATACATCGCGAAGGTCCCGAGAACCTGGTTGTCGGTAATGATGGGCTGAGACCAGCAGGCTCGCAGTTCGAGCCTCTTGGCCAACTCGTGAAAAAACGCCCAATTGGGGTGATCGAGAATGTCGGGCACCACCACGCGTTTTCCCGTCGCGGCGGCGGCGCCGCACGACCCGACCTTCTCGCCGATGGGCAGCCCGTCGACAGCGGCGCGGTACCACTGGGGCAGGCTCGGCGCCGCACCTTCGAGCAGGGTCTTCGTTTCGGGATCGAGTATGAGGACCGAGCAGTACATATCCGGAACCAGCGCCTCTGCCGTATCCACCAATTTTCGCAACACACAATTCAGGTTGACGCCGCCGGTGATCAACTCCAGGACTTCCTTGTGGGCCTGGTTGGCATCGTGGGCGCGCTTGAGATGGGTGATGTCGCTGATGAACCCACGGATCTGGGGCGGCTCGCCGTTCTCCGGTTTGGCGCCGATGCCCAGCTCGGAAACCCACTTTTCCTTGCCGGAGCGGGTGCGAATTCGGTAAACCAACCGGTAGGGGAGCCCATGGTCGAGGCTCTGGTGGACCTTGGTACCGATTTCCGAAAAATCTTCGGGATGAATCAAATCCTTGTAAGTCGGTTTGCCGATCAAGGCATCGGAAGAAAACCCCGTGATGTCTTCACAACTCTTCCCAATGTCCTGAAACAGGTGGGAACCGTTGAAAAAGCCGCGATAGGGTGTCGGGTGACATCCTTCGGGTGAATTTGTGTTTTCCTGCATGGTTTGGAAATCCTGGCTTACCACGGTAACACCTCGAAGGATCGTCTGTCTGACCGGCAATCACCACTATATTTGAACACTTGGTCAAATTTATTGTACCGCGCAAATGGCGTTTCGGGCAGGTTCAGCCCGGCTCGCGTGGGCCCATGCCACGCCCATCGTCGTTGGTTCGGTTGCGAAAACGGGTCACAAAGGCCTGGATGCAATGGGTTGCGTGCACCGGAAGTCGGTTCCGTTTTCCCTTCCCCGATCTTTTAAAAAAATACACCCGAACCTTGTGATCTCCATTAAACGGATCTCGAATTGAATCGTACCGCAGTTGAAATTCATGTATTTGGAGACAGTAATGGACATAGAACAGGGTTCCAATCCGAGTGTATCTCCCCAAGTTCCACCCGATGGCACATCCAATGGACATGCCTCCCAAACCGTCCATCCAAACCAACCGAAACCGCTCAGGCTGTGGCCCGGTGTGGCGGCCGCGGTCCTGCTCTTCCTGGTACGATTCGTCATGCCGGAAGTGGTGTCCGGCACGCTGGCCTACGGGATTTTCGGAAGCCTCGCCTGCGGCGCGATCATCCTCCTGTGGTGGGCCTTTTTCAGCCGTATCCCCCATCTCGAACGTTGGAGCGGGTTGCTCCTGATGATCGCCGCCACGGCCCTGACCTATCACACCATTCACGAGTCGATTGCGACGGCCATGATGGGCCTCATGTTTTTCATTTTCGCCATTCCGATCGTGACCCTCAGCTTGGTGATTTGGGCGGTGACCACGCGCGGGCTTTCCGCCGGACCGCGGCGAGCGGCGCTGGTCGCCATCGTCCTGGTCGCCTGCGGCGGCTGGAACCTGCTGCGCAGCAACGGCATCGACGGCGACGCCGCGGCGGATTTTCGATGGCGCTGGACCCAGACCGACGAAGAAAAACTGCTCGCCCAGTTCGGCGACGAATCGATGGTCCAATCCTCAACCCGGCCAGAGACACCGGGGTCCACGGCGGGCGTGGAAGCCGCCTGGCCCGGCTTTCGGGGACCGGCACGCGACGGCATCGTCCCCAGCGTGCGGATCGACACCGATTGGTCCGCGTCGCCCCCGCAAGAATTGTGGCGCCGACAAGTGGGCCCGGCCTGGTCCTCCTTCGCGGTGCGCGGTGAGCAGGTCTACACCCAGGAGCAGCGCGGCGAAGAAGAGGTGGTCACCTGTTACAACCTGGCCACGGGTGAGCCGGAATGGCGCCACAGCGACACGACCCGTTTCTGGGAAGCCAACGCCGGCGCCGGTCCCCGCGCGACACCGACCATCAGTGGAGACCGCATCTACACGTTCGGCGGGACCGGTATCCTGAACGTGCTCGACGCCGGCGACGGTTCCGTCATCTGGTCGCGCAACGCGGGCGAGGACACCGAAGTGGAGGTCCCCTTTTGGGGTTTCTCGGGCTCGCCGTTGGTGGTCGGCGACGTCGTCATCGTGGCCGCGGCGGGCGTGCTGGCGGCCTACGACCTGAACACCGGAGAACCGCGCTGGACCGGCCCGGCCGGCGGCAACGGTTACAGTTCGCCACACCATTTGACGATCGACGGCGTCGGACAGATTCTGCTGCTGAGCGGCACCGGCGCGACCAGCGTGGCCCCAACCGACGGCAAGGTCCTGTGGGCCCACGAATGGCCCGGCTTCAGCATGGTGCAACCGGCCCTGACGACGGATGGCGACATCCTGCTCGGAGCCGGCGAGGGCGTCGGCATTCGGCGCATCGCGGTCGCCCGTGGCCCCGAGGGCTGGACCACCGAGGAGCGTTGGACGTCGGCCCGGCTCAAGCCCTACTTCAACGACTTCGTCCTTCACGAAGGTCACGCCTTCGGTTTCGACGGCCGCATTCTGGCGTGCATCGATCTGAAAGACGGCGAACGCAAGTGGAAGGGCGGTCGATATGGCCACGGTCAGCTCGTCCTGCTGGCCGAACAGGGCCTGTTGCTGGTGCTTTCCGAAAAGGGTGAGTTGGCGCTGGTCAAGGCTTCGCCGGAGGGGTTCTCCGAACTCTCCCGGGTCCCCGCGATCGAGGGCAAGACCTGGAATCACCCGGTACTGGTGGACGACGTGCTGCTGGTACGCAACGCCCAGGAGATGGTCGCGTTCCGGCTGTCCCTGGCGGGCGGCTGAACCCTCCTGGTCGGTGGCGGCCTCGCGTTCCAACGCGGCATTCGAGGCCGCCACCCCACCCTGCGCGATCCACGGCGCGCGCACCCTCCAAAAGCCCTTGTACCCCAAGGCCGTTTCTTTTAAGCTGGACATACTCCCTTTTCCATTTGCGCAGGCGACCGTCGGCTTTTCCGAGCTGGACGTTCGACTCGGGGCGTCCTAGTCGATGTGTCCCCATTTGCATGCCCGCTCGACCACCAGCTTTTCACGGGAGGGAACGCTATGGACCGCTTTTATCTGGAGAAACTGGTCGAAGACCTGAATCATTCGGTCGCCGGCGAGTTGGAGCGCGTGCTGGACACCCATCTCACCTATTGCTGGCCGATGGATCGCTCGGTGGAAATCGGTGAAGCCCATTTCAAGGTGCTGCGATTCCTGATCGCGATCGGCGACGCCTGTCCCGCCGCTCGCCTGCTGGAGGTGCACGGCGCCCTCGCGGCCCTGACGGAGCGGTTCAGCGGCCAGGATTACCGCTGCCACATCCACATCGGACACGACGACTGGGTGCCTGCCTCGGAAGACATCTACCAGGTGGTTCTCCAGATCATGTTTCTGGACGACGGCAAGAACCATTTGACGAACAAGCTACAGGCCGCCAAGATCCTCGAGGATCCGGAGCAGCAGGAACGCGAGCTGCCGCCCTGGCTGGCCTACGACGAGCATTTGAGCTGGGATCACGTGGAGGACGAGGTACTCACCTTCTGCCAGTATTTCGTCTCCAGCGAGTTTCGCAACCTGAACCAGATCCGCAACTTCGAGACCGCGTTCTGGCGCGTGGTGAACCTGGCTTGCGGTTATTTTTCGCTGGAAACCTACGAGGACCTGGTGGCGCGCATGCCGGAACGGTTCCGTCCGGCCCTCGGGGTCATTCCCCTGGAGTGGCAGGAGTTGCGCCAGAAGGAAACCGAATTCGACCGCCCGGAATGGGAACGCTGCAGTCGCAGCAGCATCCGTTTCTGCCAGCACTTGTTGGAAATGGGCCGATAGCCGACGGCGCTCGAGCGGGGAGGGATCACATGTTACACGTAGCCGAACTGTACGAAAAGCTGGTCGACCAGAAACAGGTCCGCGCCATTCGTCGCTTCAACCTGCGCAAATACTGCCGGGGCCTGTCGCTACCGCCCTGCGGCATCTCGTTTTGGACCGTGGACGATGTGAATTTCGACTACCTGCAGAGCCTGAACCGCTCGCTGAACCACGATAAATTCTGGTTCCAGGGCGGCAGCAACTTTCCGCGCGGCTACTGGGACGCCCACGTGTTCGGCAACCAGCGGCGCACGGAATTCATTTTCCTCATGACCAAACCCTATCACTGCCGGGTTTGGCGCGGCTTTTTCCACCGTTTTTTCGCGGACCAGTCACGCCTCTTCGGCGAAGAACCCTGGCCGCCGACGTTCGAAGACGGCGAACTGGAGGAACTCCGCCCCCGGCTGGCAGTGCAACTGACCCAGGATCTGATTCATTTCTCGCCCCATGCGCAGCACCTGAACGCATTGGCCGAGTTCCACCTGGGCCTGTTCCTGTTGACCTGGTTCGACCGCTCGCCAGGCCCCACGACCGCCGACATTTTCGATGCGTTCAAGGCCGCCCACCCGGAGCAGCGAGCCCAGATGACACGCATCCAAACCACCAGCGAAACGCGCGAACGCCTGGACGAAATCCTCTTTTTGATGCACGCCATCCGTTGAATCGCGACTCGTCGAGCCTCAGAACCCATTGACCGACCCCGGTTGGGGCATAAACCGAGGCGCGCCCAGGCGACGAACCCGCATGCCCAGGGTGACCGGCACGACCGTGGGTAGGGCGAGAGCCAACTGAGGTACAGGACCTCCTCTCCAAACACGGGGCCATCCTGCCGCGAGGAAACCGAAGCTCGCGGCCACGGTTCGTTCGCTTTGGGGTTGACAGGGTCGAGGTAGCGTCGTTTAATGTTTTCGATATTGAGATCGATTCTCATTATCTGACAGAATTCGTATTGAGCCCCCTATTTTTTCGTCTTATCGACCCGCTTGCCTGACCCGGTCAGACCCGCTTCAAGGAGATTCCCATGAGTGTTACACTCTCCCGCCTGGCGCTCGTCGCCACGCTGCTTGCCGCCACCACCCTTTCCGCGGCCGAAAAAAATACCCCCGAACCCAGCCCCAAGGAGCGCGATCGCCAGGCGATTCTCGCCATGGCCGGCACCTACGTCGTCGACTTCCACTTCAAGGAAACCGTCGGTTTCACGATCGGCTACGATCTCAAGCCCGCCTATGACTCCGGCGCTTTGGAAACCATCATCGTCGTCGAAGACAGCCCCGAGAAAATCGTCCTGCAACACGTGCTGCAAACCGATCACGGCATCATCAAACACTGGCGCCAGGATTGGGAGTTCGAGAACACCCAACTCCTCACCTTCGAGGGCCACCGCACCTGGAAAAAGAAGAACATTTCCAAAACGGAAGCCCGCGGCACCTGGACCCAACGCGTCTTCCAAGTAGACGACAGCCCGCGCTACGAAGCGATCGGCAAATGGGTCCACATCGGCGACCTCTCGCAGTGGGAGTCCGAACTGACCAACCGCCCGCTGCCCCGTCGCGAGTACACCAAACGCTCCGACTACCACATCCTCGTCGCCCGCAACCGCCATGCCCTGACCCAAACCGGTTGGGTTCACGAGCAGGACAACTTCAAGCTGGCCTTGGGCGAAACGCCCGAGGAGAACAAGGTAATTTCCCGAGAAATCGGTCTCAACACCTACGAGCGCACCCTGCCCGCACGCCTCACCGAAGCCCACGACTGGTGGGCCGTTCACCAGCAGTACTGGGCGGATGTCCGCAAGGTCTGGAACGAAGTGTACGCCTCCCGCAAGGAACTCTACCTGGCCAAAAAAGTCGAGGACAAGTCGCTCTGGAAACACCTGTTCGACCTCGACGAAACCCTTTCCGGTACCCGTTCATACGATTCCACCGAGGCACGTAAGCAGATCCACGCGGCCATCGAGCCCTTCCTCCTGAGCGAACCCGACTCCGGTGCGGCGTACTAAGAGGTAGTTCCATGAATTCATTTCGATCTCTATTTTTGCTGTGCCTGCTTTTCGGGTTCAGCCTCGTCGCCCAAGACAGTAACGCCAACGGTACGGAAGACGATGCCGCGGCATCCGAAAACGAAACCCCGACCCTGTTGGAAAAAATGACCGTGGTTGCCGAACGCGGCCCCACCAAGATCAAGGACACGGCCGTCACGGTCGCGGTCGTCAGCGAAAAGCAGGTTCGCGAGCAAGTCGCCACCAACAGCGCCGACCTGATGCGCTACGAACCGGGCGTCTTCGTGAGCCGCGACACCACCCGCCTGGGCCTCAACGGCTTCAACATTCGCGGCATCGGCGCCAACCGGGTGTTGACACAGGTCGATGGCGTCCGTACCGCGGAGCAATTCGCGTTCGGCCCGCTCTCGGTCCACCAGTTCCAGATCGACGTGGACCTGATCAAATCGCTGGAAGTGGTCAAGAGCGCCGGCTCCTCGCTGTACGGCAGCGACGCGTTGGGCGGTGTGGTCGCCTTCCGCACGCTGGATCCCGTCGACGTGTTGGGTCCGGGCGGCAAAGATCAGGCATTCCGCTTCAAGACCGGCTACAACAGCGATTTCTCGGCCGTGCAGGCCGGTGTCACCGCGGCATTCGACCTTTCGAACTGGCAACTGATGGCCCACGCCACCTGGCGCGACACCCAGGAACGGGAAAACCAGGGCGATATCGATACGGAAGACGCCAGCCGCACGCTGCCCAACGACCAGGACGGCAACAGCACCCAGTTCCTGCTCAAGGCGGTTCGCAACCTGTCGGACAACAACCAGTTCAAGGTGACGGCGGAAATCTACGACAGCACGATGGACACCGATGTGTTCAGCGGCCAGGGCGTCTCCAACATTTTCGGCGCCCTGACCACCATCAGCGACAACACGGCCGAGGACAATCAGCAACGCGGCCGCTTCAGCCTCGAACAGCATTGGCAGCCGAGCGATGTCGCCGCCTTCGACTCGTTGCACTGGCAGATCTCCTTCAGCCGCAGCGAAACCGACCAGACGACCGTGGAGCGACGCGAAAGCTCGAGAGGGCCCGTCACCACCCGCATCGTGCGCACCGGTACCATGGAAATGGACCAGGAGTTCCTGAGCGGCGACCTGACGCTGCGCAAGACCTGGAACCATCGCCACACCCTGACCTACGGACTCAGCCTCGACTTCCAATCCTTCGAGCAATTGCGCGATCGCCGCGATTTGGACTTGGATAGCGGCAATCCCGACGCCTATGCCGGCACCTTGATCTTTCCCACGCGGTACTTCCCCAAGAGCGACGTCACCGAAATCGGTGCCTACCTCCAATGGGAGAGCCGGTTCTGGAACGATCGAATCAAGGTGGTTCCGGGATTGCGTTACGACAACTACGACCTCTCACCGGACGAAAACGACACCATCTACCTGGAATCCACCCAGAACGCCTCCACGCCCGAGGGCCTGGACGATGGGGCCGTCACCCCCAAACTCGGTGTCAACGTGGACCTGACGGAGAACCTGACGGTCTCGGGCCTGGTCGCCGAAGGCTTCCGCGCTCCGCCCCACAGCTCGGTCAACAGCGGGTTCACCAACCTCACCAGCGGTTACCAGACGCTGCCCAACCCCAACCTGGACCCCGAGTCCAGTCTCAACACCGAATTCAGCTTGAGCGGTTTGTTCCAGCGCGGCATGTTCCGCGTCACCTATTTCGACAACGAATTCGAAGACTTCATCAACGACACGGCCTTCGTCGGTGTGTCGGACCAGGGCATTCTGCAGTTCCAGCCCCAGAACATCGAGAATGTGAACATCTCGGGCTGGGAGTTCAAAGGTGACCTGATGCTGACCCAACAGCTTCGCCTGCGCGGCGCCTTCACCGACATCGAAGGCGAAGACGAGGACAGCGGCGTGGATCTTTCTTCGATCGAGCCTCGCCGCTGGGTCGCCGGTCTTCACTACAACGAGCCGAACGGGGTGTGGCAAGCGGCCCTGATGGTGTCCGACATCGCCGAAAAAGACGATGGTTTCGTAACGCCCGACAGTGCGGAACCGGATCCGTTCCTGCCCGACGGCGCCACCGTGGTGGATCTCACCGTGGGATGGAACATTCTCCAAGGCTTGAGCCTGAACGCCGGCATCTTCAACCTGACCGACGAAACCTACTGGGAATGGTCGCAGGTTCAGGGCCGGTCGAATACGAGCACCACCCTGGATCGCTATAGCGAACCGGGCGCGAATTGGCGCGTGCACCTGCACTACAACTGGTAAATCCGTCAACCAAACGACACGCGAACCCCCTGTCCTGGGTATCTATCCCAGGCAGGGGGTTTTCGCTTTTTGGAATGCCGGTCGCTCGATCTACGGGATTAAAAAAAGGGCCACCACAGGGTTTTCCGAACGCGCTCGCGATCTTTGCAATCACCCTTTATTATTTCCGCATGAGACCATCTGAAGAGCCTTGACAGAATTTGGTGCCTATGAGAAGGTTTTGTACCCTTTCATTTTTTCCTGACCCCTTACTTATCTCCTAGATGACCTACATCGAGTTGAACTTCATTGTCCTTTGGATTCGGGTCGCGGCTTCCCTTCTTTCATTCCGCCATCCCATGTCATCCATGCCGGGTGCCTCGTTTTTCATACCGGCCCAAGAACCTCCGCCATTCGCTTTCAATCGTTCCCCACCACTCGGTGGTGCAGCCAGGGAGGCACGTTCCCGTGAACCAGTCTGCCCTCGTGGGTCTCGTTCCGCTCTCCTCTCGCCAACAGACCATTTGGTACGATCAAGTTCTTCATCCATCGGTTCCGGTCTACAACATCGGCATGGCCATCCGCATCGACGGTCCCATTGATCGCGACCTCTTCAGCCGTGCCATCGATCGCGTCATCGCGGAAAACGACGCCCTTCGGATACGCCTCCATCGGGGCAGCGGTCCGCCTCACCAGAGCCTGACCGAACCCGCGCCTCACTCCTTGGCATTCAGGGACTTTTCCGATCGGGCCGATCCTTCCCGCAGCGCCACTTCCTGGATGGAATCGCAGTTTCGAGAGCCGTTCGAGCTGTACGATCGGCCGCTTTTTCACTTCGCCCTGTGCCGAACGGCCGCGAACTGTCATTGGTGGTTGTTGAAGTACCACCACCTGATCCTGGATGGATACGCCAACCAATTGATCGTGCATCGCGTGAGCGAGGTCTACAACGACCTTCTCGAGGATCGGGATCCGGCCGCTTCCGAGTTGCCGCCTTCCTACCAGACGTTCGTCGAAGAGGACGCGGCCTATCTCGCCAGCCCTCGATACGAGAAGCACAAGACGTTTTGGCTCGATTACTTCGATCGACAACCCACCCCGCTGTTCGCGCCGAACCCCTCCGGCGACCCGCACGACATGGAAGCGGGGCGCGTGTCGTGGACCCTGGCACCAAGCACCTATGCAGCCGTTCGGGATTTGGCGGCAGGGTACGGCGGGTCCCCTTTCCATTTTTGGTTGGGCCTGCTCTTTTCCTACTTCAGCCTGGCTTCCGATCGCGACGATCTGCTGATCGGGCTGCCGATTCTCAATCGCACCGGTCGCGCCTATAAAAAGACGGTTGGGCTCTTTGCGGGCATTTCTCAGGTCTGGTTTCGCCAAGATCGAAACCAATCCTTCGAAGAACTGCTGCACACCGTGAAATCCGAACTCCGAGGCGTCTACCGCGCCCAGCGTTTCCCCTACCGCGAGGTCAATCGCCACCTCATCCAAAAGGGCATCCAATTGCCCTACGAGTTGGAGCTGTCCTACCAAAAACACGATTACGACATCCGTTTCGGTGCCGCGGAAGTGGAGACCCACCCACTCTTCAACGGCTACAGCCGGCCGGCCCTTTCGGTACACGTGCGCGAATTCGATGGTACCGAGCCACTGAGAGTCGACTTCGAGTATCGGCTGAACCAGTTCCAACCCAACGAGATGGCGCTGCTCAAGAATCGCTTCGATCACGTGATCCAGCAATTATTGGCGCGACCGGAAGAACCCTTAAACGCGTTGTCCATCCTGCCGGAACGCGAATGCCACCTGATCGTGACCGAGTTCAACGACACGGGCCGGGATCCGCGAGCGGATCGAACCACGTTGGACGACATCGAAGATCGGGCCCGCGCCAATCCCGACCGTACCGCCCTGGTCTTCGAGAATCGATCGCTGAGCTACGGCCAACTGGATCGACGCGCCAACGCGCTGGCCCACCACCTATGCGACACCTTCCAGTTGGGCCCGGAACAGCGCGTCGGCGTTCTGATGCAGCGAGGGTTGCGCTTGCCCGAGGCACTGCTGGCCGTTTGGAAAACCGGTGCCGCCTTCGTCCCGGCCCTGGCCGGCCTGCCGGTCGCACGCTGTGCCGAAATGTTTGCAGACAGCGGTTGCCGGCTGATCTTGACCGATCCCTCGTGTCGCGAGCATGCGGAAGCGGCGGCAAAAGGCCGCTGCCGGGTCGTCTGCCTCGACAGCGCGGCAACGGAACGACTCGATCCGCCCGAACAGGGCCCGACCCCCAACACCCTGGCCTACATTATTTATACCTCCGGGTCCACCGGCCCTCCCAAGGGCGTCATGATCGAGCACCGCTCCCTGCGCAACCGATTGGCCTGGCAACAGGCGACGAACCTGATCGACGAAGACAGTCGCGTCCTGTTGAAAACACCGGTCACCTTCGACGTATCCCTCCCGGAACTGTTCGGCTGGGCACGGGTCGGCGCGACCGTCATCATCGCTCCGGAAGGTGCCGAAATGGACCCCGGCGCGGTGCTCCAACTATTGGAGCGCGAACGGGTAAGTCACGTCCATTTCGTGCCGAGCATGTTGGGTCCCTTTCTCGACTGGGTCACCCATGCACCGGTTCGGCCCGAACTGGCCTCATTGCGCCAGGTGTTTGCCAGTGGAGAGGCCTTGTCGCGACACCTGGTCGAACAGTTTCGCGCGGTTCTGCAGCAAAAATACGGCACGCGACTGACCAATCTCTACGGACCCACCGAAGCGGCGATCGAAGTCACGAGTCACGATTGCACCCCGCAGCGGCCGGGATCGCCGCCCATCGGAAAGCCCATTCATCGTGCCAAGATCTACGTGCTGAACAAACGACGCCAACCCTGCCCGATTGGGATCGGCGGAGAGGTGTATATCGGCGGGATACCGGTAGGCCGGGGTTATTGCGGGCGGCCGGGATTGACGGCCCAGGCCTTTGTGCCGGACCCCTTCACGCCCGGCGCACGCCTCTATCGAACCGGCGACCTGGGACGGTTCGAGCCGGATGGCCACGTGACCTATCTGGGTCGCAACGATTTCCAGGTCAAAATCCGTGGCAACCGCATCGAGACCGTGGAAATCGAGCACCGCTTGACGGCACTGCCCGAAATTGCCGAGGCGAAGGTGATCGGCCGCGAGAACCCGGACCGCGGGGAACTGGAATTGGTGGGCTACTACCGAACCCACGACGGGAAACCACTCGACTCACAAAGGTTGCGCGACCAGCTTTCCGAACACCTTCCCCAGGCATGGCTACCGGCACACCTGGTGTCCCTGAGCCGATTCCCGCTGAACACGGCCGGTAAACTGGATCGCGGAGCACTGCCCAATCCCGGCGCGACATCCGACCCCTCGCCCTCGAATCGGATGCCTTCCACCGATATCGAGCGCCAACTCGCGGATTGGTGGTGCGAACTACTGGGCTTGAAGCGGGTGGCGGTTCACGACAACTTTTTCACGCTGGGGGGTCATTCCCTGCTGTTGATCGAATTGCATTTACGGCTGTGCCGCCACCTGGACCGGGATTTTCCCCTGATCGCCTTGTTCGAACGCCCCAGCATCTACAGCCAGGGCCAATTCATCGATCAACTCTCAAAACCGGAAGCGTCAGCGACGCCCAAACCCCGAAATATCCCGAGACACTTCGAAATCCCGCCACGCAAAATCGAGAGAACCGCCTATCGCGCCCCGACGACCGAAACCGAACGGCTGATCACCCAGTGGTGGTGCGAGCTGCTGAATATGGAAAACGTGGGGGTCGACGACAACTTCTTCGCCTTGGGGGGCCATTCTCTGCTCCTGGTCAGATTGCATCACCGAATCTCGCTTCGCCTGAGCCTGAAGTTCCCGCTTTCGGCCCTGCTCGAACGTCCCAGTGTTCACCGCCAAGGAGCCTACATCGATCAACTCCTCCAAGCGCCATCCGCCCCGATGGAAGATTTGCGACAAACCCGGGCGAGGCGCCCCTTGCAACCCCATCGGCTCCACGCCCAAACCCAGGCCCATCGGCAACGCCAGCTCGACCTTCGCCAGGCCGCGCCGGGGCGCCGCCGTTGAATGCGCGCAGGGAGGTGCGGTTTCGGCCCCGCACCCACCGGTTCTCCGCCCGAGGGTTTCTCCCATCGCTCCCCTTCCCGAGGATCCATTCATGACTTCCCAAAACGAGCCAAGCCCCCAAGGAATCGCCATCGTCGCCATGGCCTGCCGCTTTCCCGGCGCTTCCGATCCGGAACGATTCTGGAACAACCTGTCGCGGGGCGAACAGGCGATTCGGCGCTTCGACGAGGCGGAACTTCGCGAGGCCGGTGTCGCCCCCGCGCTGTCCAGCGATCCGAAGTACGTGCCCGCCAAGGGTTATCTGGCCGAGACGAACGCATTCGATGCCGCCCTGTTCGACATGGCGCAGGCCGAGGCCGCAGGCACCGACCCGCAACTCCGGCTGGGTTTGGAACTGGCTTGGGAAGCACTCGAAGGAGCGGGCCACGCTCCGGGCCATCCGCACACGCGAATCGGCGTCTTCGCGGGCACGAACCGAAACACGGGTTGGCGACCGAACACGGCGGCGCCGCAGCTTCCCGGCGATACGGGCACATCCCATCTCGAAAACGCACGACCCGGTTCGAACCTCCTGGCTCAGCGGATTTCCCAGGTTTTGAACCTGCACGGCCCGAGCCTGGACATCCAAGCCGGCAGCGCCACGTCGCTGGTCGCGATTCACTTGGCTTGTCAGGCCCTGTTCACCGGCGATTGCGATATGGCCCTCGCCGGCGGCATCTGCCTGCAATTCCCCGATAAAGCGGGTTACCGCAGCGGTGCCGGCCGCCCCCTCTCCGCGCGAGGAGCCTGTCATCCGTTCGATGCCAGGGCCGACGGCACCGTTCCCGGCGACGGCGCGGGCCTGGTCGCGCTCAAGCGTCTGGAAGATGCGCGCCTGGAGAACGAAACCATCCTCGCGGTCATTCGCGGCTCGGCGGTCAATCACAGCGGGGTTCGGATCTCCAACGGCGGCGAACCCGACATCCAAGCCCAAACCGAGGTCATCGCCGAAGCACTGGCCGTGGCCCAGATCTCGGCCGACTCCATCGGCTACGTCGAATGCCACGGTAGCGGATCACCGGTCCACGATCGCGGAGAAGTCGAAGCCTTGACGCGGGCCTTCCGCTACACCAGCAGACGCCAGGGATATTGCGCCCTGGGTGCGGTCAAGGCCAACTTGGGCCATCTCGGACCGGCGGCGGGCATCGCGGGCCTGATCAAGACGGTGCAAATTCTGAAGCGAGGCCAGATTCCGATCACGCCGGGTTTCGATCGGCCCCATCCGGACATCCCCTTTGCGGCCAGTCCCTTCTTCCTGAACCGCCATCCCTGGGAATGGGTGACGGCCGATGTGCCGCGCCGCGCGGGCGTGAGCGCCTTCGGTCTGGGCGGCACCAATGCCCATCTGGTGTTGGAACAAGCGCCGGCGCCCACCCCTGCCGAAGAGGAGACCGGTCCCTTCTTGTTGGCGATCTCGGCCCATGACGACCAAACCCTGACCCAAAGCCTGGATCGACTCGCCCACCATCTGGGCCGGCCGGCCGAAGAGGGCACAGTCCATCAGACGATGGCCGATATCGCGTTCACCCTGCAGACCGGTCGGGCCGCGCTCCCCAGCCGTGCCGTGCTCGTGACCTATTCCCGCGAGGAAGCGGCGGGTCTGCTCTCCGAGCACGACCGCAAACGGATGCTGCGCAAAACGGCGTCCCGCGCCATGCCGGTAGCCTTCCTGTTCCCCGGCCAGGGCGCCCAATACCCACGCATGGCATCGCAACTCTACCAGACCGAACCGGTCTTCGCCCGCACGCTGGACGCCTGTTTCGAGGGGTTGCGCGATTCGCTGCCACGCGATCCCCATCAAGTGCTGTTCCCGAGGCCGGGCCAGGCGGACCTCGCGGATCTTCTCCACGATACGGAATACACCCAGCCGATTCTATTCTCCGTGGAAATGGCGCTGGCCCACCTATGGCAGTCGTGGGGCGTCAAACCCGATCGCATGATCGGCCACAGCCTGGGCGAATACAGCGCCGCCTGTCTGGCCGGCGTCTGGCATCTCGAGGAGGCCCTGAACCTGGTGGCCCTACGCGGGCGCCTGATGGCCGCCTTGCCACGCGGCGCCATGCTGACGGTGGAGCTCAGCGAAGACGAACTCGGGCCACTCCTCGAGGGTGATCTCGCCCTTGCGGCGGTCAACGGGCCGCATCGCTGTGTGGCCTCCGGACCCGAGGCGGGCATCGAAGCCCTGGCCACGCGCCTCGGCGACCGCAATGTGGGGTACCGGCGCCTGACCACCTCGCACGCCTTCCACTCGCCGACCATGGACCGGATCCTCGACACCTTCCACGCGGAAGTCCTCACCACGAGCATGATGGCCCCCCAAATCCCGTTCATCTCCAACTTGACGGGCACCTGGATTCGCGAGCAGGAGGCGTGCGATCCCATGTACTGGGTGCGCCACTTGCGCCACACCGTGCGCTTCACCGACGGCCTGGCGACGCTGCTCCGCGACGCGCCACGCCTCGCACTGCTGGAGGTGGGCCCGGGCCGGTCCCTGACCTCGTTGGCGGGGCAACACCCTTCACGGGGTGCCGAACACCCGATTCTCGCCTCGCTGCGTCATCCGCAAACCCGCATCGAGGACCGGGAATTCCTGCTCAACTCGTTGGGCAAACTCTGGCTCGCCGGCCTCGAAGTGGACTGGCACGCGGTCCACGCCACGCGTCCGAGGAGACGGGTGTTCCTGCCGACCTATCCGTTTCGACGGCAGCACTTCGCGATGCCGAGTTTCGTGGCCGTCCCCCCGCAAACCGAGGTCTCGCCGACCGTGGTGCAGGACAGGACACGACCCCCAAACAGCACCGTTCCCGCACGGGAGACTTGCCCGACGGACGACCACTCCCATTTCGGTACGGCTCCGCTCCACCCGCTGACCCGAGCCCAGCAGCGCCTCTGGGTGCTCGAGATGCTGGGCAGGGTCGGCACGGCCTACAACATGCCGATCGCCCTGCAACTCAGGGGTGACCTGAACCGCGAGGCCCTGGTCGAAGCACTCCGCGTTCTGACGAACCGCCACGATGTACTGCGCACGCGCTTCACGCAGTCCGAGGACAGACCCGGCCAGATCATTCTCGACCGGCTCGAACCGGACATCGCCACGCGCGATCTTCGGGGCGAAGCTGACCCGATGGCGGCGGCACTGGCCCTCGCGGAACGCGAAGCCCTGCACCGATTCCAATTGGGTCATCCACCGCTTTGGCGCGTCCGGTTGTGGCGGACGGGCGACGAGGACCACCTTCTCTTTCTCAATTTCCACCACATCATCTGCGACGGCTGGTCGGTCCGTATTCTGTTTCGCGAGTGGTCGGCGCTCTACAATGCGTTTCGCGAGGGTCACCCAAACCCCCTGGCCCCGGTCCAAACGAGCTACCGGGAGGCCGTTGCAGATCTTGAGGCCGACCTTCGCGACGATTCGATCCAGGAGTCCCGCGCCTATTGGCACCGGCAGTTGGTCGCACCACTGCCGGTCCTCGAGTTGCCCACCGACAGGCCTCGATCGCGCGAACGCCGATTTAGCGGAGCGACCTACGTTCACGACATCGACGCGCCGAGCTGGCAACGATTCAAGGATCGGGCGGCTCAGGAAGAAGCCACACCCTTCGCGGCATTGCTGGCCCTGGTCGCCACCCTGCTGCACCGCACGTCCCACCAAACCGACATGATCATCGGTTGCCCGGTTTCGGGGCGCGAACAACCCGGCCTGGCCGATGTGATGGGGTTCTTCGTAAACCCACTTCCCATCCGATTGCGAATCCAGCCCCGGTACCCGTTCGAGGCCCTGTTGCGACAGGCCAGTGAGCGGGTGGGCGATGCGCTGGCAAACGGGTCGATGCCCTTCGACACCCTCGTCGAGGAACTCATGGAGACCCGCGACCTGACCCGTTCTCCCCTATTCGACGTCATGGTCCTGATCCAGGAGCCCGAAATCAAGGACCTGAGCCTGGAGGGCTTACAGATCGAGGAACGTGACCTGCCCTGGACCACCAGCAAATTCGACCTGACCTTCTATTTCTTCACGGACGGGCCGAACCTGACCTTGCGGTTGAATTACGATACCGATCTATTCCACAAGTCCCGTATCGCGGCCATGTGTGCGCAACTGGAGCAATTGCTGACGGACGTCACCGCCCATCCCACCAAATCCATCGCCAGGCTGGCCATGCTCCCCGGCGAAGAGCGCAAAAAACTGTTGCGTCACTTCAACGAAACCGGCACCACCTACCCACGGACCCAGACCTTGGTCGACCTGTTCGCGCTGCGCGTGACCGAACAGCCGGGGCGACCGGCGGTGGTCGGCCTCAACGCGAAGGGACGAACCGAATCGTTGTGTTACGACGCCCTGGCCCATCGTGCCCACGGGTTGGCCCACCGGATTCATCGCATCGTGGCACACGAAGCGGAACCGATCGTCGCGTTGCTGACCGATCGTTCGCCCAACGCCGTCGTCGCCATGCTCGCGGTACTCGAGGCCGGGGCCGCCTACATGCCCCTGGACCCCACCTATCCGCCGGATCGACTGTCGTTCATGCTCGATGACAGTCAATGCCGGCTACTGCTGTTCACCCCGGCTCAAGAAGACACCGCGCGACAATTGAAACGACAGCGGCCCGAACTGGATCTGTTGCCGGTCGAAGGCCAGGAAGCGGCCCAGGGGCCGACCCTGACCAACGATTCCGACGCCGCGGCCTACGTGATCTACACTTCGGGCTCCACCGGCACTCCCAAGGGCTGTGTGCTGACCCACCGCAACCTGGTGCGCTTGCTGTGCAACGCCCGCTTCCCCCTCTCGGTCGGGGAAACCGATGTCTGGCTGTGTGCCCACAACTTCAGTTTCGATTTCAGCGTCTGGGAGATTTTCGGCGCCCTGCTGCACGGCGGGCAGGTCGTCTTGGCCCAGCGCGATCAGGTTCTCGATCCCGACCGGTTGCTGGACCTGATCCGGGCCCACCGCGTCACGGTGCTGAGCCAGACACCGGCGGCCTTTCACGGATTGATGACCGCCGAGTTGGACCGCCCCTACGCCGATTTGGACCAGCACCTGCGCTACGTGGTTTTCGGTGGCGACCGGCTCGAACCCGGCGAATTGCGCGCCTGGGTGGGTCGGTACGATCTCGAGCGAATCCAACTCGTCAACATGTACGGTATCACCGAGACCTGCATTCACGTGACGTACGGCCCCTTGTCGCCCCGGCACATCCTCGAGGGACAGGAACCGGGCTACGTGGGCAAGCCCTTGCCGGACACACGGATCTACGTGGTCGACGAGGCCCTGGAGCTCTGCCCCATCGGCGTCCCCGGCGAGATCCTCGTCGCGGGCGGCGGCCTCTGCCGCGGGTATCTCAACCGTCCCAGTCGCAACGCGCGGAGCTTCGTCCCCCTCCCGTTCGCGGGCTACGAGCGCGCCTACCGCAGCGGCGATCGCGGCATGTGGTCTCCGGAGGGTCACCTGATTCACCTGGGACGCATCGACCATCAAGTTCAGGTTCGCGGGTTCCGCATCGAACCGGGCGAAATCGAAGCGGTATTGAACGACCATCCGGACGTTGGTCGCAGCCTGGTGCTGCCCATCTCGGACGGTCACCAGGTCCATGGGCTGCACGCATTCGTGGAACCGCTCACCGAGGGCGAGATCGACACGGGCGAACTCTTCACCTTCATGCACGAACGGCTGCCGGCCCATTTGATCCCCAACCGCCTGGTCGCCATTGCGCAATTTCCCATGACCGCCAACGGGAAAATCGACCGAACGGCGATGACCCGTTCAGCCACCCACCGGACGGCGAAGGCCTCGCGGGAAGCGGGTGCCGCCCAAACCACCTCTCACCGCTTCCGCGCACCGATGGGTCCCCTCGAAACCCGCATCGCGGAAATTTGGATTTCGCTGCTCGAACCGGTACCGGATAATCTGGGAGCAGAGGATCCCTTTTTCGAAGTGGGTGGCAACTCGTTGCTGCTCATGCGCCTGGCATTCGCCCTGAAAGCGGCCTTCGAGGTCGAGCTCTCGGCCGGCGATCTGTTCCTTGCCACGACCATCGCCGCTCAGGCCGCCTTGATCGAGGAACGCCTTCCCGCGCAAACCGGCACCGACGAGAGGACACCCGACGCGGAGACCACCTCCCTGCGTGCGGCCGTCACCCGTCGGGCGACCCAGCAGATTCGAGCCCAGCAGGCCCGTCGCCGAAACCCGTCCCGACGAACCGATCAAGAAACGGAGCCCCCATGACGTCTACCCCTACCTCCACCGAGCCCGCGAGTATCGGGTCCATCGCGATTGTCGGCATGTCCTGTCGCTTGCCCGGAGCGGACGACCTGCACCAATACTGGCGCAACCTGCGCGCCGGCGTCTGCAGTGTGCGGCGCCTGGATCGCGAGACCCTGCGGGGTGCGGGGGTGGCCGAAAGCCGGATCGATGCCGCGAATTACGTCCCGGTTTGGGCGGGCATCGAGGAGCCGGGCGCCTTCGACGCGGGGTTCTTCGGCATCCCACCCAGTGATGCGGAGATGACCGATCCGCAACACCGCCTTTTCCTCGAATGTGCGTGGCACGCCCTGGAAGATGCGGCGCTGGATCCCCGTCGCTCGGAGGGCCGCATCGGCGTTTTCGCCGGCGCGGGATTCTCGACCTACCTGATGCGCAACCTGTGGCAGCATCCGGAATTGACCCGCGACGACGGCCTGTTCCGCATGATGATTCAAAACGGCCCGGAGTTCCTCGCCACTCGGACCGCCTTCAAGTTGGACCTGAAAGGGCCGGCAATCTCGGTGGGCACCTCCTGTTCGACTTCGCTGGCGGCGGTCCACATGGCCTGTCGCAGCCTGCTGGATTACCAATGCGACGCGGCCCTCGCCGGCGGGGTGCGCATCATGGTCCCCCACCACCAAGGCTATCTCCATCACTCCGGTGGGGTGCTGTCTTCCGACGGGAAATGTCGCGCCTTCGATGCGGCCGCAAACGGCACGGTGCCCAGCAGCGGCGCCGGCGTGCTGGTCCTGAAACGGTTGGAAGACGCGCTGGCCGACCGTGATGCGATCTATGCGGTGATCCGCGGTTCGGCGCTCAACAACGACGGCGCCGCCAAAGCCGGGTTCTACGCTCCCTCGGTCGCGGGCCAGGCGGAGGTGATCGCGGAAGCCCATCTTCTGGCCGGCGTGGATGCCGCCGACATCGACTACGTGGAAACCCACGGCACCGGAACGGCCTTGGGCGACCCCATCGAGATCCAGGCCCTGACCCGCGCCTTCAGCCTTGCCGCCAAACCCCTGCGCGGGTGTACGCTCGGCTCGGTGAAGACGAATGTCGGCCACCTGGATACGGCCTCCGGGGCGGCCTCGCTGATCAAGACCGCGTTGATGTTGCACCACGGCGATATCCCGCCGAGCCTCCATTTCGCGACACCCAATCCCCGGATCGACTTCGAAACCGCCAAGCTGCGGGTCAACCGCGAATTGGATGCGTGGCCCGAACGCAACCGACCTCGTCGCGCCGCCGTGAGCGCCTTCGGTGTCGGCGGGACCAACGTCCACCTGGTTTTGGAAGAAGCGCCACGCCCCGTGTCGCTCGAAGGTCGACGCGGGCCCCAGGTTCTGCTGCTCTCCGCGCCCCACCGCGAAACCCTTTCACACCAGGCACACCAACTCGCGGATTACTTGGAGCAGGCGCCCGAAACACCGCTCGCGGACGTGGCCTACACGCTTGCCATGGGCCGCCGCCACTTTGCGCGGCGCCATGCGATCGTGGTCGCCAATACGGCCGAGGCGCTGGCCCGGCTGCGGGCGCCGATCCCCTTCTCGGACCGGGATTCGCATCTCCGCGAGGGGAACGATCATGCCGAAAAGGATCCCTGGGCGATCGCCGAGTCGGTGGCTCGCGATTGGACGGCGGGCGGTGCGCCCGATGCGGCGGCTTTTTCGGGAAGGCGCCTTCACCTGCCGGGTTATCCCTTTCAGCGTCGTACCTATTGGATCGACCCGCCGCCACCGGCGCCGGTCGCCCTGGCGCCGCAATCAGGTCGCGCTCGCGTTGACACGCCGCCGCCGACCAAACGCCGGAACGTCGCAGATTGGTTCTACCTGCCCTCTTGGCGCCAGGCACCGATGCCGCCCACGAGTCGGCGTCTGGATGGCGATGTGGTCCTGTTCGGAGATCGACATCCCCTGGTAGCGGGCCTCGAAACGTCCCTGGTCCAGCGTGGCGCACGGGTGCACCGGGTGCATCGCGCATCCGAATTCGGCACCACCGACGCGGGTGGCTTCCACCTGGACCCCTGCGATCGCGAACAGGTACGCGAACTGTTCGATGCCTTGGACCGTCGCGGCTGCGAACCGACCTGGCTGATTCACGCCTGGCCCGCGCTCGACGCCCCGTCCGACCGGGCATTTCGGTTTCTGCTCCACCTGGCCGCCGTGGTCGCACTCCGACCGCGACCCAGACCCATGTCCCTGCTCACGCTGGGCCGCGGCATGCTCGACCAGAGCGGCGACGATCCCGTGGATCCGCTCGCCGCGACCATGCTGGGTCCCCTGCGGGTGATGCCGCAAGAGTCGCCTCATCTGCGAACCCGCTGTGTGGATCTTCACCCGGACCGCTTCGATCCGAACCAACTGGCGGAACGACTGGCGGCCGAACTGTTCGATCTGGCCGAGGGCGATCCGCCGCTGACCCTGGAAATCGCCTACCGGGGCCGAACCCGTTGGGCCCGGTGCTACCAGCCCTGGGGCACGGGCGAAGCCACGCCAACGAGCCTCGTCCGCCGCGGCGGGGTATACCTGATCACGGGCGGTCTCGGCGAATTGGGCCTGTTCGTCGCCGATCACCTGGCCAGGATCTACGACGCCAGACTGATCCTGACGAGCCGTCATCCCGAAGCGCTGCCATCGCGGCGCGCCGAACAATTGGCGAGCCTGAAGACCCGCTGTTCCGCCTTGATGGTGGCCCAGGCCGATTGCGCCGATCGCGATCAGATGGGCGACCTGATGTCCCGCGTGGAAACGACCTTCGGCGCGCTGAACGGCGTCATTCACGCCGCGGGCATCACCGGCCACGCCGCGTTTCGCCACGCCGCGGAAGTGACGGAGGACGACATCGCCCCCCATTGGCGCGCCAAGGTGAACGGAACCCAGGTGTTGGGGGAACTGTTGGCAGCGCGACAAGCCGCGACGCCGCTCGATTTCGTGATGCTGTTCTCGTCACTCTCCACCGTGCTCGGTGGCATGGGCTTCTCGGTTTACGCCGCCGCCAACGCCTACTTGGACGCTTATGCGTCACAGCGCAATCGCGAGGGTGCCACGCCCTGGATCAGCGTCGCCTGGGACGGTTGGCGTCTGGAACCCACCCCCAAAACCGGACCGGAAGCATTGCTCGCCTACGCGATCGACGGATCGGAAGGCGACAAGGCGTTCGCCTGCACCCTCCAGCGAGAAGTCACACACCTGGTGGTATCGACGGCGAACCTGGATGTGCGCCGGAGCCTCTCGCGCGGCGGAGATCGACCGAAGTCTGCCTCGCCCGCCGGCGCCACGGCTGAACGACACGAGGCCACCTCGACCCTGGCCGAGGTGAAGGCCGCCCCCGCGCGCGGTTCTCACCCGCGGCCACCACTGGACAACGCCTATCAAGCACCCAGCAACGAAATCGAAGCGGCCATCGCCGAGGTATGGCAGGAGCTGTTCGCCATCGAATCGGTCGGCATCGAAGACGGCTTTTTCGATTTGGGTGGCGACTCGGTACTCGCGGCGCGCATCGTGTTCCGCGTCAACGAACGACTCGGCAGCGCCTGCCATGTGGCCGACCTGTTCGAAGCACCCACCGTTTCCGCTCTGGCGGAAAAAATCCTGGCCGACCGACTCGCACGTCTAGATGACGAGGCCCTTGCCGATCTGGTGGCCCAGGTCGAACATGCCGGCGCGTCCCATGCACCGCGCCCCTCTGGAAAGGATTCGCAGACCACATGACACACGACCGCCTCCCCAAAGATCTCGTGAGCCGCATCAAGGCCCTGCCCGAAGACCAGCGTTCGGCCATGCTGGCCAAGTTGATGCGGACCACGGAACCCGCAGCGAACGGGCGGGACCGCCCAGCCGTGAGCAAGGACCTGAACGGGTCCCAGGTAAAAGAGGCCGGCACTGCCGATGCAACCCACGTCAAAGAAGCGCCACTGACTCCCATTCAATCCCGGCTGCTGTTTCTGCAACAGCTCGAAGGGCCGAATGCGGCTTACCACATCCAGTTTGCGTTCGCGTTGCAGGGCCCGCTGGACCCGGCTGCGCTTCACCGCGCGCTGCTGCGGGTCATCGCCCGCCACGAGCCGCTCCGCGCTCGTTTCGACACCCGTGAAGGGCGCCAGGTCCAGCGCATTCTCGCCGATCCGCAGGTCACCTGGCGCGTGAACGACATGGGCGAAATCCCACCGGAACGGCACGAGACCGCAGTGGCCGAGGCCATCGCCAAAGACGAGCTGGACCCTTTCGACTTGACGAAACAGCCGCCCATTCGGGTCACGGTTCTGCGGACGGCGGAAAAGCATCACGTCCTGATCGTCAACGTGCACCACCTGGCTTTCGACGGCTGGTCGGGGAACCTGCTGTTCCAGGAATGGTCCGGTTTCTATCGCGACGAGCTGGGCTTGGCGGCGGCTCATCCCCCGGAGCTGAAGCTGAGTTATTCGGAATTCGCGAGCCATCAACTTCCCAGAAACCATGCGGACGAGGACGGGCTGATCGCCTATTGGCGCGATCGATTGAAAGGCGCGTCCACCCTGTTGGACCTGCCGACCGATCGGCCGTACCCGAACCCGCGGGGCTTCGAGGGCGGCATGGTACGTACCCGACTGTCCGAGACTTTGACACGAGGCCTGACCCGTTTGGCCGCCCGCGAGGGGGCCACCTTGTTCGCCGCACTGTTGGCGAGCTGGGGCGCTTTGTTGCGCCGACTGTGCGGGGCGACCGACGTATTGCTGGCAGTTCCCCACAACGGTCGCGGCGATCGCGCCCACGAAACGCTGATCGGCCCGTTCGTCAACACGCTGGTGGCACGGGTCGATCCCGATCCCCACGAGAGCTTTCGCGCATCGATCCGCCAGGCGCAGGCGACGATGGCCGGCGCCCTGCGCCACGCCGATCTGCCGTTCGAGCGCCTGGTCGAGGCCCTGGACCTGCCGCGCGACATGCGCCACATGCCGCTCGTCCAAGCCGGAATCGTCCTGCAAAACCAACCCGTCGCGCCGCTTTCGCTGCCGGACCTGACCATCACCCGATTACCCGCCGATCAACGGACCGCCAAGTACGACCTCAACCTGATCTGCATCCCCGATGGCAACGAGCTCGACGTCGCCCTGGAATACCACGCCGACTTGTTCGAACGAGAAACCGCATCGCGTTGGTTGGGCTACTGGACCTTCCTGCTCGAAGGGGCTTTCGCCCACCCCGACACCTCCCTGGCCGAGTTACCCTTGGTTCCGTCGGAGATTTTGGCGCAGGTGCACGAAGGCTGGCATCGGACCCGGCTCGATGACCCCGATCCCAGGCCGATTCACGCACTCGTCGCCGAGCGTGCGACGAACCATTCGGATCGACCGGCCCTCGTCTTCGGCGATCACGAGTTGAGCTACGGCGAGCTGAATCGCCGCGCCAACCAGCTCGCAACGCTGCTGCGGACGCGCGGTGCCGGTCCGGAAGCCTTGGTGGGTGTCGCGCTCGAACGCGGGTTCGAGATGGTGATTTCGCTATTGGCGGTGTTGAAAACGGGTGCGGCCTATCTGCCGTTGGATCCGAATTCCCCCCACGAGCGGTTGGTTCAGGTGATACGCGACGCGCGTCCCCTCTTGGTCGTGACCCAGGGTTCCCACGAGCGTTGCCTTCCCCCCGGTGAATGCGACATGTTGTCCCTGGATCGGGTGCCAAACCCGCAGGAAACCCCGGAAGCCCAACCGCCTCGCGACGAGGTTCATCCCGACATGCCCGCCTATGTGATCTACACCTCGGGCTCTACGGGAACACCCGAAGGCGTGGTCGTGACCCATGGCGCCATCCGCAATCGCCTGCGCTGGATGCAGGATTATTTCGGGCTACGGGTCGGTGAGCGAGTGCTCTTGAAAACCCCGTTCACCTTCGACGTTTCGGTTGGGGAATTCTTTTGGCCCTTGACGGTCGGAAGCACCCTGGTCATCGCGAAACCCTTGAGTCACTACGAACCGGATTACCTGGCCGATCTCATCGTCGCTCATCGGGTCACCACGGCCCATTTCGTGCCCTCGATGCTGTCGGTCCTGCTGGATCAAGTGGAGTTGAATCCCAGGTCCGACTTCCCGCTCCAGCGCATGATCTGCAGCGGCGAAGTGTTGCCGGCGGCCTTGGCGTCGCGCTTCCACCGGGTCCTGAACGCGGCGCTCTACAATCTCTATGGCCTCACGGAGACCACCATCTACGTCAGCGCCTGGAAGTGCCGACCCGGCGCCTCCGAGGACCGGGTCCCGATCGGGTACCCAATCGACAACGTTCAGCTCCACGTGACCGACCAGGGACTGCGCCGGCAGCCGCCCGACGTAGCCGGCGAGCTGGTAATCGGCGGGGTCGGCCTGGCTCGTGGGTACGCGGGTCACCCCCGCCAGACCGCGATTTCTTTCGTGCCCGATCCCTTTTCCGAGGAAGCCGGCGCACGCCTGTACCGCACGGGTGACCTGGTTCGCCGTAGCGAGGACGGCAGGCTTCATTTCCTGGGACGCATCGACCGGCAAATCAAGATCCGCGGTTATCGCGTCGAGCCGGCCGAAATCGAATCGGCCCTGCTGCACCACCCGGTCGTGGCCGAGGCCGCGGTCGTGCCGGCCCTGGACCGCCAGAACATTCCCTCACTCGTCGCCTGGCTGCGCCTGGTGCCCGGCCTGACCGCCGCACCCTATCGCGTCGACGATTTGCGGACCTGGCTTGCCGAGCGATTGCCGGAATACATGGTGCCCGCCTACCTGCTCCAGCGCGAGCACATGCCGTTGACCGCGAGCGGCAAGTTGGACCGCCAGACGCTGTCCGAATCGGCCGCCAAGACGATTCGCAACCCCCCCGGCCAAAAGACCAACATCGCGCCCCAGGGTCCCTACGAAACGGCGGTCGCGGAGATTTGGTGCGACATTCTCCAAATCGATCGGGTCGATGCCACCGACCACTTTTTCCGCATCGGTGGGCATTCCCTGCTGGCCGCCACCGTACTGAATCGGTTGGGCAAACGCTTCGGAGTCCGCCTCCCGGTTCGGACCTTGTTCGAGGCCCCGGTTCTTCGCGCCTTCGCCCGAAAAATCGAGACGGCACAGAAAGGTCCCCACCAACGCCACCAGCAGACCGACTCCACTTCAGACGAAAAGAATTCCCCTAAACGAGAATCAGGATTACTCTAGAAAAACATCAAATCGAAAGGAATTTCACTGTTTCACCAATATTTCATCAGTTAACTTTGGTTTATTCCATATGTCGATCTCTCTTCACCTCACCCCCGCTCACCGAATCTCGATGCCTTAAGGCCGGAAGGAAGGTGCTCGCTCTATGTGTGAAAACGGAGCTTTGGACACTGCAATGGACATTGAAGCGTTCCTGCTGGAATTGACAGAACGCGACATCAAGTTGTGGCGTGAAGGTGCGAATCTTCGTTACGACGCCCCAGAGGGGGTCATGGACGAGGATACCCGAGCTCGCATCGTCGCCAACAAATCCCATATCCTGGACTACCTCCGGTCGGGTTCGGCGACGGACCCGATCGAACTCGCGGACCGAGGTCGGCCGCTGCCCCTTTCCTTTCCGCAGGAGCGCCTGTGGTTCCTGGACCAAATGACACCCCAAAACACGGCCTACCTGCTCCAGGCCGGTCTGCTGCTGGACGGTCATTTGGATTACGGCCTGTTGCGGCGCACCTTGAGCGCGCTGATCGAACGTCACGAAATCCTGCGCACCTCGTTTCCGGCCGAAGACGGCAAACCGGTCATGCGCATCAGTGAGCGCACCGAGCCCGTCGTCGAAAAAGCCGATTGGTCCCATCAACCGGGCGAAATTCAATTGGCCCTGCTGAACGAGCTGGCGACGGACCAGGCCCGCACGCCTTTCGACCTGGCGAGTCTGCCCCTGATGCGGATCCACCTGGTGCGCTTCGGGCCGACGAACCACGCGCTGCTGATCACCATGCACCACATGATCACCGACGGCTGGTCGACCGGGGTGTTCACTCGCGATTTTTCGCGTTATTACGAGGCGTTCTGCCAGGATTTGAAACCACGCATGCCACCACTCCCGATCCAATTCGCCGACTACGCGTGCTGGCAGCGGCGGAAACTGGCCAGGACCCAACACCTCCACCTGGCCTTTTGGTGCCAACACTTGGAGGGTGCGGCGCCGGTCCTGGAGTTGCCTTGTGACCGGCCGCGTACGGCACGGGTTCAGTTCCACGGTCGCGCGGAATCCTTCTCGTTGCCGCCGCTCCTGACGCGCCGGCTGAGCCGCTTGGCGGAATCCTGCGAGGCCAGCCTGTTCATGGTGTTGCTGGCGACGTTCGCCACGCTGTTGATGCGTCTTTGCCGCACCGAAGACCTGGTGATCGGGGTGCCGGTCGCCAATCGCGAACGGGAGGAGCTGGAGCACTTGATCGGGTTTTTCGTGAACACGCTGCCGTTGCGGCTGCGGGCCGGCACCGGAACACCGTTCCGCGACCTGGTGGCCCAGGTGCGCGAGGTGACCTTGGACGGATTCGACCATGCCCAGGTCCCGTTCGAAAAGGTCGTCGAAGCGGTACAGCCCCGTCGCGACCTGAGCCACAACCCTTTGTTTCAAGTGATGTTCGCGCTTCAGAATACGCGCAGGGAACGGCTTCAGATGCCGGGCCTGACCGTGCGCCCCCTGGATTTGGACACGATCACCAGCAAGTTGGACCTGTCGCTCGTCATGTGGCCGGAGTCGAACGGCGAGGAGCTGCACGGGCTCTTCGAGTACAACACCGAACTCTTCGACCAGGTCACCATTCGACGCTGGATGGGTCATTTCCAGATTCTGCTTCAGGCCGCGGTCAACGGACCCGATCGGGCTCTGACCGACCTGGCCCTGATCGATACGCGCGAACGCAAGATGTTGCTCGACGCGGGCCGCCCCTCGGTGAGCACGGACAGTCCGGGCGGTTGCCCCCATCGCCGGTTCGAGATCCAGGCGGCGCGCTATCCCGATGCGGTGGCCCTGATGCGCGGCCCCCGCGAAATCAGCTACGGGATGTTGAACCGCAGCGCCAACCGGGTGGCCCACGTGCTGCGCAGTTTGGGTGTGACGCCGGAGACCACGGTGGGTCTCTTCATGGAACGCACGACGTCCTTCCCCGCGGCCCTGCTGGGCATTCTCAAGGCCGGTGGCGTCTACGTGCCCCTGAATCCCGACTACCCGCCCGCGCGCCTGGCCTGGATGATGAGCGACGCCCGGATCGGCGTCATGGTCACCGAATCCCACCTGGCCGAGCGATTGCCGCACCACCACGCCCGCCTGGTCTGCCTCGACCAGCTCGACGATCCCGGCGAACCGGGAGCCACGGCCGGCACCGACGATCGCAATCTGATGAGTGCACCCCACCCGGAAAACGCGGCCTACATCATCTACACGTCCGGATCGACCGGCAAGCCCAAGGGGGTGGTGGGCACGCACGCCTCCTTGATGCGCCACCTCGAGGCCCGCAACCGCCTCGACCGCATGCATCGCGGCGACCGCATGCTGCAGATGTCGTCGCTGAGCTTCGACATGTCGCTGGAACAAGTGACCGCGCCGCTGCTGGTCGGGGCGACCTGCGTGCTGCCCGAGTTGCAACGTTGGGACCCGGAAGCGTTCGCCGGGGAGTTGGAAGCGCGCCGGATCACCCACCTGATCCTGCCGCCGGCCCTACTGCAACAGTGGCTGGATTCCTGGCTGGAACACCCGGAGCGCCCGCCGCTGGCGCATTTGCGCATGGTCCAAAGCGGTGGAGAGGCGATGCCGCCGGAACTCCTGGAGCTGTGGGCGGATTCGCCGCTCAAGCACCACGCGCGCCTGGTCAACGGCTATGGCCCGACCGAGGCCACCATCTGCGCCACAGCCTTCGAAGTGCCGGAAACCTGGTTCGAAACGGCGCCGCCCAGCCGCATTCCCATCGGCGGGGTGCTCGGCGCGCGATCGATTCACGTGCTGGACGTGCGCGGCAACATGTTGCCGACCGGGGTGCCAGGCGAGCTTTGTATCGGCGGTCCCCTGTTGGCTCGTGGTTATTTGAACCAACCGCGACTGACGGCCGATCGCTTCCGACCCGATCCCTTCGGCGGCCGGCCCGGCGAGCGGCTGTACCGCACCGGGGATCTGGTGCGGTTCCACCCCGATTCGGAGGGCCATCCCGGCGCGCTGGAGTTCCACGGACGCCTGGACCACCAGGTCAAGGTGCGCGGATACCGCGTGGAGTGCGGCGAGATCGAAGCGGTCCTGATCGAACACCCGGCCGTCCATGCCGCCGCGGTGGTGACCCGAGCCGACGCGACCGGGCAGAACGCGTTGATCGCCTTCGTGGTCACCGAGACGCACACCAACGAGCTGAGGGCCTTCCTGGCGGCACAACTGCCCAACTACATGATTCCCGCCCACTTCGTGCTGCGCGGCCAGTTGCCGCTGACCGCCAGCGGGAAGACCGACCGAGCGGCGCTGGAGCGGGTCGATGCCGAGAACACCTACATCGAGGACGGCAGCACGCGCGGCTACCAACCGCCGTGTACACCCACGGAGGAGTTGCTGGCCACGACGTGGTCGGACGTGCTGCAAATCGGGGCGATCAGCCGCGACGCCCACTTTTTCGACCTGGGCGGACACTCGCTATTGGCGACCCGGGTCGTATCCCGGGTGCGCGCCAGCTTCCAGGTGGACATGCCGGTGCGCCGCCTGTTCGAATTGCCGGTGCTGGCGGATCTGGCTCGCCACATCGACAGCCAACGCCGCAAGCCGCACCAACGCCTTCCACCCATCGAGCGACGCGATCGCAGCCTGCCACTCCCGCTCTCGTTCGCCCAGGAGCGCCTGTGGTTTCTCGATCAACTGATGCCCAATCACGCCTTCTACAACATGCCCGCCGCGGCGACGTTGACCGGTGAGCTGGATACCGCGTCCCTGACGCGCGCCTTCAACGAGCTGATTCGGCGCCACGAGTCGCTGCGCACCCACTTCCCCGCCGTCGACGGTCGCGCCACGCAGGTGGTCGCCGAGACGTGGGAACTGGAGCTGGCGGTTCACGATCTCGAAAACCTGACCGAGGACTGTTGGCGCCCGTCCATGCTGCGCCTGCTGGACGAAGCCTTCGAGGAACCCTTCGATTTGAGCGGTGGCCCCCTGCTCCGCTGTGGCCTGATTCGCATGGGGCCGCGAACCAACGTGCTCTACTTCGTGCTTCACCACATCGTTTCCGACGGCTGGTCCATGGGCATCTTTCTCGACGAATTGACCCGCCTCTACCAGGCGTTTCACGGCGGCAAACCCAGCCCGCTCCCCGAACTCACCACCCAGTACGGTGATTTCACGGTGTGGCAACGCGCCCACCTGCATGTGGAGCCCCTGCTCGCCTACTGGCGGCGGCATTTGGCCGATGCGCCGCCCTTGCGTCTCCCCACCGATTTCCCTCGCCCACCGATGCCCAGCTTCCGCGGCGGCAGGGTGCGTCACGGCCTGGACGCTTCCCAGGCGGCAGGTCTGCGAGCCATCGCCGGCGCCTGCAACGCCAGCCTGTTCATGGTGTTGCTGTCGGGGTTCAGCGCCCTGTTGGCCCGCTACAGCCGCCAAGAGGACATCCTGGTGGGGAGCCCGATCGCCAACCGCAACTATCGCGAAATCGAGGGTTTGATCGGCTTCTTCGTCAACACGCTCGCGCTTCGTTGCGACCTGAGCGGGAACCCCAGCTTTCGCGATCTGGTGCTGCGGGTCCGCGAGACGGCGTTGGAGGCCTACGCCCACCAGGATCTGCCGTTCGAGCGCCTGGTCGACGCGATGGTACCCGAACGGGATATGAGCCGCAACCCACTGACGCAAGTCACGATGGCGCTCCAAAACGCGCCGCGGGCCCGCCAACAGATCATGGCGGGCCTCCACCAGGAAGCGCTCGACTTGGCCCCAAAAAACGTGCGTTTCGACTTGGAGCTACACATCTGGGAGGTCGAGGATCATCTGCTCTGCGATTTCTATTACTCCCGCGACCTGTTCGAAGAAGAGACCATCGACGCCATGGCGCGCTACTTCACCAACCTGTTGGCCTCGGCGATCGCGTCGCCCGACACGCCGTTGGACCGTCTGTCGTTGGTCAACGCCAACCAGGAACGCACCTTGATCGCGGCCGCGGGCCTGACCGCCAAGCCCTTCAGCCAGAGCCGTTGCCTGCACCACCTGTTCGAAGACTGCGTGGCCCGCCACCCTGAACGGATCGCCCTGCTGGACGAAGCGCGAGAAATCAATTACCTGGACCTGGACGTGGCGGCGAACCGCCTGGCCCACCTGCTGCGCGGCCGCGGCGTGACCACCGAAACCAGGGTGGGCCTCTGTCTGCAGCGATCGCCGGAAATGGTCACGGCCATGTTGGCGGTGCTCAAGGCCGGTGGCGTCTACGTCCCACTGCAGCCCGACTATCCCGATGCGCGGCTGCGCACCATGGTCGCGGACAGTCGCCCGGTCGTGATGCTCTGCGATACCACCTCGCGCGAAGCGGCGGCCGTGGCGGCATCGACGATCAAATGCCCGGTCATCGTACTCGACGACGAACGCCACCTGCGCGCGCTCCGCAGCCAACCGACGGTGGCGCCCCCCTGTCGCGCGGCACCGGAGGCCGCGGCTTACACGATCTATACTTCCGGTTCGACGGGTCGCCCCAAAGGGGTCGTCATCACCCACGAGGCCCTGGTCAACCACATGCAGTGGATGCAGGGCCGCTTCCCCCTGACCCCCGACGACCGGGTACTCCAGAAGACACCGTTCTTCTTCGACGCCTCGGTTTGGGAGTTCTACGCGCCACTGCTGGCGGGCTCGACCCTGGTTCTCGCCGCACCCGACGGCCATCGGGACCCGGCCTACCTGGTGGATTTGATCGACCGCGCCCAGGTCACGGTACTCCAATTGGTACCGTCGCTGCTGCGCCTGCTCCTACAGGAAACCGATCTGGGGACCTGCGCTTCGCTGCGACGGGTCTTTTGCGGCGGCGAAGCACTGACACCCGATGTCCAGACCGCCTTTTACGGTGTGTGCTCGGCAACCCTGATCAATCTCTACGGCCCTACGGAATGTTGCATCGACGCCACCGCCTGGGTCTGCCGTGCCGATCGCCCGCCGTTGATCGGCACACCGATCGACAACACGGCCGCCTGGATCCTGGACGACCGAATGCAACCCGTGCCGCCCGGCATACCCGGCGAGCTGTACCTCGCCGGAGCCGGGCTGGCCCGGGGCTATCACGGGCAGGCCGGCATGACCGCGGCCCGTTTCGTTCCCCATCCCTTCAGCAACCATCGCGGTGCGCGACTGTACCGCACCGGCGACCGCGTGCGGGTCCGCCCTTCGGCGGGTGCAGCCGGCCCCTTGGAGTTTCTGGGCCGCGTCGATCACCAGGTCAAGATCCGTGGGCACCGCATCGAGACGGGTGAAATCGAGGCGGAGCTGGCGAACCACGAAGCGGTTGCCGACGTGTCGGTGGTCGCGCGCGAGATTCTGCCCGGCGAATCGCGACTGGTGAGCTACGTGGTTCCGGATTTCGCGTCCTGGGACCAGGGAAGCGAGGGTGCCGAGCAACTGTCCCGTTGGGAAGAAGTCTTTCAAAACAACTACAGTACGACGTCAAGAGGCTCGACGGGGGACGGATCGCAAAGCGAACTCCAGCAGGATCCCCGCTTCAACACGGTGGGCTGGAACAGCAGTTACACGGGCGATCCGATCGCGGCCGAGGAAATGACCGAATGGGTGGAACGGACCGTCGAGCGCCTGAAGCGCTTCCGCGCCCAACGCATCCTGGAAATCGGATGTGGCAGCGGCCTGCTAGTCTCGCGACTGGCTCCCGCCTGCAGCGTCTACGTGGCCACCGATTTTTCGCGAGGCGCCCTGGATCACTTGGAAACGGTTCGCGCCGACCACCCCGAGTTGGGCCACGTTCAAACGCGTCTGCAACCCGCCGATTGCTTCGATGGGCTGGATCCCGATTCCTTCGACCTGGTGATTCTCAACTCGGTCATCCAGTATTTTCCGAACATCGACTACCTGATGCGGGTCATGGAAGGTGCCGCCCGCGTGCTGAGAACGGGTGGCGCCATCTTCGCCGGCGACGTGCGCGACCTAGGCCTGCTGGAAGCCTTTCACGCCTCGGTGGAGTTGTTCAAGGCCCAACCGACCGATACGTTGGCCCAGTTGAAGTACCGAATCCAACAGGCGATGCTGCAGGAAGAGGAACTGTTGGTGGACCCCGCCTGGTTTTTCTTGTTACGAGACCGCATCGGACGCCTCGACCATACCCAGGTCCTGTTGAAACGCGGCCGTTTCCACAACGAGATGTCGCTGTTTCGCTACGATGTGGTGTTGCACGCGGGCATTCGCCCGGTTCCCGCGGGGGCGCTCTCGATTACCGAGCTGGAACCGTCCAGCGACGGTCCCACCCTGGCGCGCGAGTTGACCCATCGCCAGGCGGATCTGGTTCGGGTTCGCGGTCTGCGAAACAGTCGCGTGAGCACGGCCCTGGCCGCGGTAGCCCTGATGCGCGATTTGGACGAGAAAACGACGGCCGCCGCGCTGCGCGATCAACTGGCCGACCTGCCCGCCCGGGGTTTCGATCCCGAACGGATCTGGACCCTCAGCGAGGAACACACGGCCAAGCTCAGCATCGCCGGACGAAGCGGTCCCGGTCGCTTCAACGTGATGTTCCGACGAGCCCACGCGCCGGCACGGCCCATCGCCTGGGACACGCCGGTACTCGATCCCCGCCGCCCGTGGAGGAGCTACGCCAACGATCCGCTGCAGAACAAATTCAGCAGAAAGCTGGTGCCGCGTTTGCGTAGCTTCCTGGAGCGCCGCCTGCCCGATCACATGATTCCGGCGGCCTTCGTCATGTTGACCGACATGCCGCTGCTGCCCAACGGCAAGATCAACCGCGCTGCACTCCCGGTGCCCGAACGCGTTCGACCGGATCAGGTGGATTTCGTGGCACCGCGCGATCGCCACGAACGCCTGCTGGCCTCGATCTGGAGCGAAGTGCTCGGTCTGAGCAAGGTCGGGGTTCACGACAACTTCTTCGAATTGGGGGGCGATTCGATCCTCAGCATTCAAATCGTGTCGCGCGCGAACCAAGCGGGCCTTCGCCTGTCGCCACGCGATCTCTTCCAAAACCAGACGGTTGCCGACCTGGCGATGGTGGCCGGCACGGACGAACCCTGCCATGCGGATCAGGGCCCGATCACCGGATCGGTGCCGCTCACGCCGATCATGCACCGCTTCCTCAGCCAGGCGCCGCCCACCTTGGCCCACTTCAACCAGAGCCTTTTGCTGCAGGTCCCACCCGATTTCGATCCACTCGCCTTCACCGAGACCCTGCGCCTGCTGATTCACCATCACGATGCGCTGCGTTTGAGAATGGTGCGCGAGGACAGCGGGCCACGCCTGGAACACGGCCCTGCGGAACAACAGCCGATCCTGACCCGGCACGACCTGAGCGCCATGGCGCCGGAGGCCCGCCTCCAGGAATTGAGCCGTCATTGCTCGTTCATGCAGCGGGAGTGCGACCCGATCCAGGGTCCCCTGTTGCGGGCGTCCCACTTCGATTTCGGCGGCGACCTGCCAGGCCGCTTGTTCCTGGTGGCCCACCATCTCGGGGTCGACGCCGTCACCTGGCGAATCCTGATGGAGGATGCGGGAAAGGTCTACCGAGCCATCAAGACGAACGGGCCGATCTCGCTTCCGCCCAAAACCACCTCGTTCCAACACTGGTCGCGCACGGTTGCCGCCCACGCCAACGAACCCTCGGCCTTTCCCTCGGCAGAGCTGGCCCATTGGCACGACCTCGTCGAGCGGAACCCGACCGCCCTGCCGACCGATTATCCGGTCACGGACCGCAACAATCGCTTCGGCGATCGCCTGACCTTGTACACCGCCCTCGACGAGGCGACCACCCGCTCGCTGATTCAGGACGTCCCGCGCGCCTACAACACGCGAATCAACGACGTCCTGTTGAGCGCCCTGCTGCAGACGGTCGCCGCCTGGACCGGCCGGGCCGAGCTGTGGGTCGAACTGGAGGGCCACGGTCGCGAGGATTTATTTCCCGGCGTGGATCTTTCGCGCACCGCCGGCTGGTTCACGACCCAGTTTCCCGTCTTTCTCGATCACCCCGGTGCCGGCGAGTCGCTCGATCGGGCCGAACGTCAGGGTGACCTGCTGAAATCGGTGAAGGAACAACTGCGCGCCATTCCCCGCAACGGCTTCGGCTTCGGCCTGCTGCGCGAGCTGCGTGGCGATGCCCGGCTGCGGGCCCTTCAGATTCCCGAAATCGGTTTCAATTATCTGGGTCGGTTCGAGCCGACCGACGGTGAGAGCCCCTTCGTTCCGGCTCCCGAATGGGTGGGCCCCGATCAGGACCCCGCCATGGGATGCGACCATTTGATCGATTTGCACATCGTCACCAACAATCGAGAACTTCACGTGAACTGGCACTATGGCCGACACCTGTTCCGCCGCGACACCATCGCCCGCTTGGCCGATGATTTCCTGGCCTCCTTGAGAGCAATCACGGCCCACTGCACCTCACCCGAGTCCGGCGGTTTCACTCCGTCCGATTTCCCCCAGGCCGACCTCGACATGGCGGAATTGGACGAAATTCTGGACGAACTGGAGGAATGACCCACCTGACGGCCTTGTTTCGACCGATACCGATCGCCCAATCGGAACCGGCACCGCCCCTGCCCTGAGGCCCTCGAAACGGCCCGCCGAGCCCGTCCCCCAAAGCCCGTTCGGGACTCCGGCACTTGCTCTTCCGACATCTTCCTTTCCGGCACCGGCGCCATCTTCTCACCCCCACACCCCACCTCCCTGCGACGCCGGCCATGCCCCCATTTCATCGATCAAGGTGTGTTCTCTATGGTACAAGATCGCAATATAGAAGATATCTACCCCCTATCGCCCATGCAGTCCGGCATGCTGTTTCACGCCCTCTACGAGCCCCGCGCCGGCCTCTACGTGGAGCAGGCCGTCTACGAACTGGCCGGCCCCTTGGAAAGCACGGCCCTCAAACGAGCCTGGCACATGGTGGTCGCCCGGCACCCGGTCCTGCGCACGCTGTTTCTGTGGAAGAAGCGCAAAAAGCCGCTGCAGGTGGTTCGTCGCCAGGTGGATGTTCCCTGGCACGAGGAAGATTGGCAGCGGTTGTCCGGCGAGGCGCGCGAGAAACGACTCGCCGCCTATTTGGAAGACGATCGCGGCCAGGGTTTCGACCTCGGCCGCGCACCGTTGCAACGCTTCGCCCTGTTTCGCCACGGCGCGGAGCGGTTCACCCTCATTTGGACCCATCACCACATGCTTCTCGACGGATGGTGCATTCCGTTGATCTTCAAAGAAGTGCTCACCTGTTACCTGGCCATTCGTTCGGGCCGGGCGCCACGCCTGGAAACGGTGCGTCCCTACAAGCATTACATCGCCTGGTTGGCCCGACAGGACCGGGAAAAGGCCGGTGTTTTCTGGCGCGACTCACTCTCGGGATGGGCCGCACCCACCCCATTGCCGCTGGCCGCCCATGCCGCGGAATCGACGCGTGGGCGCGATTTCGCGGCGTTCGAGCGCAGGCTCACCACGGAGTTGACCACCCAACTGAAGCAGCTCGCCCGCGACCATCGCATCACCATCAACACGCTGGTCCAGTATGCCTGGGCCCTGGTTTTGATGCGCTATACCGGCCATCGAGACGTAGTGTTCGGCGCCGTGACCAGCGGACGCCCCGCCGAGTTGGGCGGGGTGGAGAACATGATCGGGCTGTTCATCAACAGCGTGCCGATTCGGGTCGATTTGCGCGGGGACGCGCCGGCCCTGACCGGTCTCCAGGCGCTACATGCACGCAACATGAACATCAACCAGTACGCCTATCTGCCGCTTTCCGACATCGCCGCGGCCTGCGACACGGGCCAGGGCCGCGACCTGTTCGAGAGTCTGATCGCCTTCGAGAATTATCCCGTCGACCGCGACCTGAAACAGCGCCCATTCGACGTCCAGCTCCTTCAGACCAAGATGCTGGAAAAAACCAACTACGGCCTCAACATCCTGGTTTCCCCGGACGAAGCCATGTGGTTCGAATTCCTCTACGACACCGGGTGCCTGACTCGGGCCAAAACCGAAGCCCTGGCTGCCGCCCTGCGACAGGTCCTCACGGAACTGGCGGCGCACCCGCGCAAGCGACCTTCGCAACTGAGCATCATGGACGAAGCCGCACTCGCCGCGCGCTTGACCTCGGCCATCGTGCCCGCGACGGAGCGTGGCCGGCCGGAGCCGGTCACGGAACGCTTCGCCCGGGTGGCCGGGAAGGCGCCCGAAACGACGGCCTTGGTTCAGGGTGACGTTCGGGTGTCGTACTGGGAACTGAAATGCACCGCGGACGCCTTGAGCCGGCGGTTGATCGAGGCGGGCATCGAACGGGAAGAACCGGTGGGGCTGCTGCTCGAGCGGTCCCCTGAATGGATCGCGGCTCAATTGGCGGTCATGCAGGTGGGCGGCGCCTTCGTACCGCTGTATCTGGACGCGCCCGCGGAACGGGTGCGCTTCATTCTGGAGGACTGTGGCGCGAGAATTCTCATCGCCGCGGCGCCGATGGCGGAAGAATACGGCCTGAACGAGATTCTGGTCATCGATCCCGATCGAAGCGATTTGCACGAGGCGCCTCCGGCGGATACTCCGGCGCCGATGCCGCCCGGCCCCGACCCGCAAGACCTCGCCTATTTGATCTACACCTCCGGTTCTACCGGTCGTCCGAAGGGCGTGATGATCGATCACCACGCCCTGGCCAATCTGGTGGACTGGCACTGCAAACGATTTCACCTGGAACCCGGCGTCCGCACCAGCCACCTCGCCAGTCAGGCCTTCGACGCCTCGATTTGGGAAATCTGGCCCACCCTCGGCGCCGGCGGCGAACTGCACCTCCCCCTGGGCGATGACCTGGACTCACTGGAACGGTACCAGGCTTGGTTCGAGCGGGCGAAACTGGATATCGCCTTTCTACCGACGCCACTGCTGGAGCCGTTGATGGAGCTGGACTGGTCGCGGTCGCAGTACCCACGCCTGATTCTGACCGGCGGCGATCGCCTGAGTCGGACCGCACCGGGCGATGCACCCTTCCGATTGGTGAACAACTACGGCCCCACCGAGAACGCGGTCGTGTCCACTTCGGGACTGATCCCTCCCGGCGAGATGGAGACACCACCGACCATCGGCGGACCGATCGCCGGCGTTGCCGCCCACGTGCTCGACGCGGATTTGATGCCGGTTCCTCCCGGCTCCGTGGGTGAACTCTACCTGGGCGGCGTCCAGGTGGCGCGCGGTTATTGCCGGCGTCCGGCCCTGACGGCGGCGTCGTTCGTACCGGACCCCTTCGGTACCGCGCCAGGGGCGCGCCTGTATCGAACCGGCGACCTGGTGCGCATCCCGTTCGCACCGACAAACGAACCGATGTCGGGTTTCGATTTCGTGGGTCGGCGCGATTTCCAGGTAAAGTTACGCGGGTTCCGCATCGAACCCGGCGAAATCGATGCGGTCCTGTTGAGCCATCCGGAAGTTCAGCGCGCCCTCACCGTGTTGGACAGAAACGGTCCCGCACGCCTGGTGACCTTCGTGATCGGATCGGCCGCGGAAACATCCATGCGCGCCCACCTGGTCGCCAATCTTCCCGAATACATGATTCCATCGCAATTCTTCGAACTGACCGAGTTGCCGTTGACCGCCAACGGCAAAGTCGACCGCAAGGCACTGATCCAACGTGCGGCCGAAACACCACCACCCGTCGAGGTTCATTCGGCATCGGGAGAGCCGGCTTCGGAAACGGGATCGGAATCCGTGGATGAGACACCTTCCCAGCCACGCACCCCGGAACGAATGCACATCGAAGAAACCCTCGCGGCCATTTGGAGCGAGGTTCTGGGTCGGGATCGGGTGGGCCTGGACGAGAACTTTTTCGATCTGGGCGGCGATTCGATTCTCAGCATCCAGATCTTGTCGCGGGCCGTGCGGGCCGGTTATCACTTCACACTCAAAGAGCTGTTCGCCCATCCTACGGTGGCGGCCCTGGCCGAACTGGTCGAACGGGGTACCAGTGCCGCGAAAGACGAGGGCCCCAGCAGCGGTGAGGTGCCGCTGACGCCGATCCAACGCTGGTTTTTCGAGCAGGATCTTCCCAACCGGGATCATTTCAACCAGTCCTTGCTGCTCTCGGTGCCGGCGGAATGGACGGAGACCCAGTGGCAGGCGTGGGTTGCGAGCCTCGCCGCCCACCACGACGCCTTTCGGCTGCGGTTCCGTCACGACGGCGACGGCTGGCGCCAGTTCCATGTCGACGACGCCGAAAACCTGACGCTGGATGTGGTCGATTGCGACGAAATGGACATCGAGACATGCGCGGCGATGTGGCAGGAGCGGCTCGATCTCGGCGAGGGCCCGCTGGCCCGCTGTGTGTTGATGCGAACCGGGACACCGCGCAATCGCCTGCTCTGGATCGTTCATCACCTGATCGTCGACGGCGTGTCGTGGCGCATCCTGGTGGACGATCTGAACCACCTGGCGGTTCGCAAACGTGCGGGTGAACCGATCTGGCTGCCGCCGCGATCCACCTCCTTCAAGCGATGGTCCCAGATGCTTTTGGACTGGTCCCAACGGTCGTTGCCCGCCGAGCAGGTCGCGTGGTGGCACCAAGTTGCCGATCGGCCCCCTCCGCCGTTTCCCCGCGATCGAAATGCGACGGAGGGTGCCAATACCTTGGAATCCTGCGAAAGCGTGGCCGTATCCTTGGACGAAGAAGCGACCGAGGACCTGCTATTACGGGCACCCCGGGCCTATCGTTCGCAAATCGAGGATCTCCTGTTGAGCGCCCTGGCCCTGACCATCTGCGAATGGAGCGACCAACCCGCGTTCCCGGTGGAATTGGAGAGTCACGGTCGAGAGGCGCCCCTCTCGGAAGTGGACCTCTCACGCACGGTCGGTTGGTTCACGGCTGTCTATCCCTTGTGGTTGGAGCTCCCCGCCACGACGAACCTGGGTCGCGTCCTGACCGCGATCAAGGAATTGCGTCGGGCGGTTCCCGATCACGGCATCGGTTGGGGACTGTTGCGTCATCGGTCCGGCGCGCCCGAACGGGAGGACGCCGCACGAGCGGCCGCCGAGCGAGCCATTCGTGCCTGGCCCACCCCTCCGATCAGCTTCAACTACCTGGGTCAGTTCGACAGCCTAGCCAACGACGAGGACCAGGAACTCTACCTCGCCCAAGAAAGCACCGGGCTCGACATCGCCGCCCAGGGCCGACGAACCCACCTGTTCAATCTGAACGCGCTGATTCGGGACGGCCGCCTTCACCTGAGTTGGACCTACAGTCACCATCTCCACGATCGAGTCACCATCGAGAACCTGGCCCGATCGTACATGGACCACCTCGCGAAACTTATCGAACACTGCCTGGACCCCTCCGAAGGCGGATTCAGTGCATCGGACTTCCCCGCCGCGCGCCTCGACCAGAACCAACTCGAAGAGTTCATCGCCCAATTGGAATTTTGATCGAAAGCCCCCCGCCCACCGGGAACGACCCCAAGCACAATGGAAACGTGAATCATGAATCAACAGATCAAGAAGAACATCGAGGACATCTACGAACTGACGCCGATCCAGGAAGGCTTGCTGTTTCACACCGTCTACGCCCCCGGATCCGGAGCCTACCTGCAGCAGTACAGCTTCGAGTTGCAGGGGCCCTGGCGGCCGGAGTTGTTGCGGCGGGCCTGGGAGATCCTGGTCGCGCGCCACCCCATCCTGCGCACCTCCTTTCACTGGGAGAAAACGCCCAAACCGTTGCAGGTGGTCCACAAGGCGGTGGATCTGCCATGGACCGAGTTGGATTGGCGCGAGCGATCCCAGGCGGGCCGCCGCACCGACTTGGAGGCGTTGATGGCTCGGGAACGTGCCGAGGATCTGGACACCAAGCGGCCACCTCTGATGCGGCTGACGTTGATTCGTACCGGACCCCACGCATGTATCCTCGTCTGGAGTTTCCACCACCTGCTGCTCGACGGTTGGAGCATGGCGCGGGTGATGGCCGAGGTTGGCCAGCTCTGGCACCAGTTGGACGCGGGAAAAACGCCGAGCCTGGCGCCCTCGACACCCTTTCGGGCCTATGTGCTTTGGCTCCAGCAACAGGATCGCGCCGCGGCGCAAGCCTGGTGGCGCGCCAACCTTGCCGGATTCCGTCGGCCGTTGGCGTTGATGCCGGAGCGCGAAGCGCAATTGCCACAGGATGCGACGGCCCGCTACGCTTCGGTGGCCTCGACCCTGCCGGCAGACAGTATCGAGGCGGCCCGCGCTTTCTGCCGCGATCGACAGATCACCCTGAACACCTTCTACGAAGCGGTGCTGGCCCTGATCCTCAGCCGGTACCACGGCCGCGACGACGTCTTGTTCGGCGCCAATATGGCGACGCGGCCACCGACACTGACCGGCTCGGAGGCGATCGTCGGCCCGTTGATCAACACGGTTCCGGTGCGGATTCGGGTTTCCGGGGCCCAAACGGTGGAAGACTGGCTGCACGACCTGCAGCAGGGCGCACTGAACCGCGAACGCTATGCCTTCTGCTCGTTGGTGGACATTCAGAGCTGGAGCGAGGTCGCCAAAGGGTCGCCCTTGTTCCAGATCATTTCCGCGTTCGAGAGTTACCCGAAAGCCAAAACCAACGAGGACCCCGAAAGTGGATTGCGCATCGAGAACGTGAGCTTGAAGGAACGCATCAACTATCCGGTCTCGATCACGCTGGTTCCCGATGACGAGGTGCGCCTCGACATCACCTTCGATCGGGACCTGTTCGAGAAAGCGGAAATCCAACGATTGCACGATCAGGTCGCGCACCTGTTCGATCGGCTTCCCAAAGCGGCCGCGCACCGGCTCGACAGCATTTCGCTGCTGAGTCCGGCGGAAGCGGCGATCTTGTTACCGCCAGCGGCGCCCTCGCCGGCCTTTCGCGACGTGTCCGCATGGTTTTCTCAAACGGTCGAACGGTTTCCCAGAGCGGTTGCATTGCGGGAAGGGCCGCGGACCTGGACCTACGCCGAGTTGGAAGGTGCCGTCGCTGCGCTGACCGTGCAGCTTCGCGCCGAATTACGCGATTCGGAGTCGCGGGTGGGCCTTTGCTGTGGACGCTCGGCCGAAATGGTCGTCGGCATGCTGGCGATTTCCGCCGCGGGTGGGATTTGCCTGCCTCTGGAGCCCGAATATCCGGACGCGCGCTTGGCACAATGGTGTGCCGAAACCCAGCCGGCCCTGATCCTGGCGGAACGTGGCCAGGTGGCGCGACTACGGGCGTTGGGCAACGAAGCGGTTTGGGATTTGACGCCGGCGCCGGACACCTTTCTGGACACGCGCACGCGCGCGTACCGGGCGGAGATCCATCCCGATCAGGGTGCCTATCTGATGTACACCTCGGGTTCCACGGGCAAACCGAAGAGCGTGCTGATCCCCCATCGCGCCCTGAGCAATCACATGGCCTGGATGAAGCGGACCTACCCACTCGCCGAGGATGATCGGGTCCTCCAGAAGACGCCGTTTACGTTCGATGCCTCGGTCTGGGAATTCTGGGCACCGCTGCTTTCCGGCGCCCAACTGGTGCTGGCTCCCGCAGGGGCACATGCCGATCTCAATGCCATGATCGACATTGTTCGCGAGGCAGGCATCACCGTTCTTCAGTTGGTACCCTCCATCGCACAGCTCCTGTTCGACCTGCCCGACTTTGCGGGTTGCACCAGTTTGCGCCGCATCTTCTGTGGCGGAGAGCCGCTGACGCCGTCACTGCAGCAGGTCTTTTTCCAGGCGTCCGGCACGGTCCAAGCCGACCTGATCAATCTCTACGGACCCACCGAGACCTGCATCGACGCATCGTCCTGGTTGTGCCGGCGCGGGTGCGCCCCCTGCCTGGGCTTCGCCATCGATCACCTGCGTCTCCTGGTGCTGGATCGCGCCATGCGGCCCGTGCCGCCGGGCATTCCCGGGGAGATCTGCATTGGCGGGGAGGGCCTTGCGCGAGGCTACTTCGGCGATCCGGTCGCGACCGCGCTCAAATTCGTACCCGATCCTTTCACGGGTCCGGAAGCGCCTGGATCGCGTCTCTATCGCACCGGTGACTGGGCGCGCCGCGATCCCTGTTACGACGGTCAGGGTGCACAGGTGGCAGGTCCCCTGATCTATCAGGGCAGACTGGACGACCAACTTAAGATCAACGGACAGCGCGTGGAGGCGGTGGAAATCGAAACCGCGTTGTGCGACCACCCCGGTGTGCGTCAGGCGGCGGTGGCCATACGGTGCCTGGCGGGAGAAGATCGCGACCGTCTCCTGGCCTGGGTACAACCCCGAGCGGAGAAGGAAGAGGATGCACCGGGCGACGAGGCCTGGTCAAGGGAACTCCGGCAGCATTTGGAGGAGCGACTGCCTCGCGGTTGGATCCCTTCGCTGTTTACGCGTGTGACAGAGCTCCCGCGTCACGCCAACGGCAAGTTGGACCGAACCAGACTACCGAATCCCGAGCCCGTTCTTACGAAAACGGCAGAGCGGCTCGAACCCATGACGCCCACCGAACGACGCCTGACCGAAATCTGGTGTGACTTGCTGGGGATTGCCGAAATCGGCATTCACGACAATTTCTTCGAGCTGGGCGGTGATTCCATTCGCTGCATCCAAATCGTGGCCCGTGCCCATCTCGCCGGGCTTCGATTGACGCCCAAGGACATGTTCGCCCAACCCACCATCGCGGCTTTGGCGACGTTGGCCGACAACCGACCCTCCGGTCGCGGTTCCAGGGAGCCGGACCCCGGGTGGCCGGACCCCGGAAGGCCTGACCCCGGAAGGCCGGACCCCGGGTGGCCGGACCCCACCACCCATGACTTCCAGAAAGAGGATCTTCTCGAGCAGGAAGGCCTGGAAACCGTGGTCGATCGCAGATCGGCCCGGGATCCCTTCCCTCTCGCGAATTTGACGCCGGATCGATTGGCGCTTTTGAAAACACAGTATCCCGACTACGAGGACGTGCTGCGGCTCTCCCCTCTGCAGGAAGGTTTCCTGTTTCACACCCTGCTGGAACCGGAGCAGCCCATTTATTTCGAGCAAGCTTCTATCGAATTGGTGGGTGAACTCGATGGTGCCGCGCTGAAAGAGGCCTGGCAAGCGGTGATCAACCACCACACCATCACCCGCACAGCCTTCGCATGGCGCGATCTTGTCGATCCGCACCAGGTGGTTCTGCCGGCGGTGGAACTCCCCTGGCGCGAGGAGGACTGGCGCGAGATGGACGAGAGCGACCAGGAAGCCCGCCTCCAAAGGTTCTTGGATGAAGATCGCAGCCGCGGATTCGAACTGTCTCGAGCCCCCTTGATGCGCTGCGCACTCTTTCGCTTGAGCGACGACCGGTTCCGTTTCGTGTTCAGCCACCACCACCTGCTCATGGACGGTTGGAGCCTGCCGATTCTGTTCCGCCAGGTCCTGACCGCCCACGCGGCGCTGCTCGCGGGGATCAAACCAAGCCTCGCCGCCGCACCACCCTATCGCGCCTTCATTCACTGGCTGGCCGGCCGCGATCGCGAAGCCGCCAGAGACTTTTGGTGCGCCGAACTGAACGGGTTCACCCGACCGAATCCCCTGCCGGGTGCAATCGACATGGTCGGTCCCCGAAAAGACGGAGAGGGGACCCTCCGCAGACTTCACCGCACACTCGAAGAATCGACGACGACCGCCTTGACCGATTGGGTGAAATTCCACCGCGTGACGCTGAATGCGGTCGTGCAAGCCTGCTGGGCTTTTCTTTTGGCGCGTTACCTGGACCAGCGGGACATCGTGTTCGGCACCACGGTCGCGGGCCGGCCGGCGGATTTACCCGATGCCGGGCTCATCATCGGACCCTTCATCAACACCGTGCCCGTACGGGTTCGCATGGCGCACGCCGCGGTCTTCGCCGACCTGGCAGGGGAGATCCAGCATGGCCATATGCGGCGCGGCCCCTATGACTGGGCCAGTTTGAAAGATATCCGGGATTGGAGTGACGTCGACAACGGCTCGCCGCTGTTTCGGACCCTGCTGGTTATGGAGAACACCCCATTGGAGCGCTCCTTCCCGGAGCGAGCCCTTGGCTGGCAAATCCGAACCGTAGAGGCGCACCAGCAAACCAATTTCCCATTGAGCGCGATGGTGGTGCCAGGGCCCCGACTCGGTATCCACTTGAGCTGGCGGGACGAATGTTTCCCGCCCGGGGCCATGCCCCTGTTTCTCGATCGCCTGATGTGGCTGCTGGGCGAGGTCGTCCATCGGGGAGACCGCCCGCTGGGCTCCTGGCCGCCCATGTCCGAATCCGAGCGCCACCGCGTGCTCGTGACTTGGAACCAGACCGATCGACCCCCCACCGACGACGGTCCCCTCCACCTCCAAATCGAGGATCGCGCCGAAACCGCGCCGCAGGCGATTGCCTTGCGGCATGCCACGGGAACCATGACCTACGCGGATCTGAACAAACACGCGAACAGGCTGGCGCATCACTTGATCGGGCGCAATTTGGGCCCGGAACACCGGATTGCCGTCTGTCTGCCCCGCGGTTTCGATTTGATCGTGGCCATTCTCGGCATCATGAAGGCCGGGGCGGCTTTCGTTCCGCTGGATGTGGCACAGCCCAGGGCAAGGCGCCTCGGCATCTGCAGCGATGCGGATGTGGACCTGGTGATCACCAACGGCAATCAACGAGAGAGCTTCGTCGAACGGGGTTTGGACACCTTGCTCGTCGACGGGGGCATGGGTATGTTCGGTCGCGAATACGAACACAACCCGGTCGTGGCGATCGATCCCGCCAATCTGGCCTACGTGTTGTTCACTTCCGGTTCGACCGGCCGTCCCAAAGGTATCGCGGTTACCCACCGCAACCTCACGCATTTCATCTCCTGGCTGGTCACCGCCTATCCGCTGAAATCGGCCGAAGGCGTCACGCTCCATACATCACCGGCATTCGACGCCAGTCTGGCTTCGATGTTCGGCGTTCTGGTTTCCGGAAAAACGTTGCTCTTGGTGTCGGAAGGCGATGCGTTAGGGCATCTGGCCGATTTGATGGATGGAAATCGGGAAGCCAGCCAACCGATCGCCATGTACACCGGATCACCGGCCCAATTGGAGGCCTTGATGCAGCTATGGCGTCAACGAACCGATTTCCGTCCCAACATCGAATTCATCCTCGTCGGAGGTGAACTGCTCAAGGGAACCACCGTAGCCGCGCTCCGTGATTTGGTACCGAACGCCCCGCTGGCGAACTGTTACGGCCCGACGGAAGCGACCGTGGCCACCACGTACTTCGAAACCAAGCCGGGTCATCGCCAACCGGCCAACATCCCGATCGGTCGCCCCATCGCCAACGCCCGGGTCTACCTGCTCGACCGGCACATGGAACCGGTGGCGCCGGGCAGGATTGGCGAGTTGTTCATCGGCGGTGACGGCATCGCCCGCGGCTATCTGGGTCAATCGCGAACCACGGCGGAAGCGTTCGTACCGGACCCCTTCAGCGGTGAACCGGGTGCGCGACTCTACCGAAGCGGCGACCTGTGCCGTCACCAGGCGGACGCTTCGGGGGATTTGATCTTCGTGAGGCGGCGCGACAGCCAGGTTCAGGTGCGCGGGTTCCGCGTGGAAATGGGCGAGATCGAGCGCGCCCTGGCCGAGCAACCTGGAGTGCATACGGCTGCCGTGGCTGCGACCCGGGCAACGGACGGTCAACTTGAATTGTCGGCGTTCGTCGTCCCCCAATCCCCGGATTGGGAATGCGTCCGGGGAAGGCCCCTGTCGGGAGAGGCGTTGCGGCGCGCCCTGGGAGAAGTGCTGCCCAACTACATGCTGCCGCTTCATTGGTTCTTCCTGGACACGATGCCCATGAATGCCAACGAAAAGACCGACTACCGGACCCTGAAACGCATGGTTGCGGAGGGCCTGCTCGAGGAAGAGCTGGAAGACTGCGATGCCAGGCAGAACCGGCGCTCGACGCCACGTGACCGCTTCGAATTGGAGCTCATCGAGATCTGGCGTTTGGTATTGGATCGGGACGACCTCGGTCGTGACGACGATTTTTTCGAACGAGGCGGTAATTCGCTCAGGGCGGTGCGGTTGATGTCACAAATCCAATCGCGATTTCGACAGAACCAGCCGCTGCGGGAGATCCTCGCCAACAGTCGGCTGGCCGACATGGCGCGACTGCTGCGGCTCGGCCAGGACCCCCTGCCCTATCGGCCCTTGATCGCCCTGCAGCCAATAGGCGATCACCCGCCGTTGATCTTGATCCACCCGGCGGGCGGTGATTCGTTGGCGTACCTCGACCTTGCACGTCAGTTCGCGCCGGATCGACCCGTCTACGGAGTACAACCGAAAGGCTTGGAAAAGGGAGATCCGGAAGCGCCCGACACGATCGAGGCCATGGCACAAGATTACGCGACAGCCCTGCTCCAACAATTCCCCGAGACCGAGTTTCGATTGGCGGGTGCTTCCTTCGGAGGCTTGGTCGCCTACGAAACGGCGGCGAAGCTGGTCGATGCCGGCGCGCGCGTGGCCTGGGTGGGCCTGCTCGACACTCATTTAAACACCGAACCGGGCGAGGACGACGATGCGGCCATCATCGCGGCGTTTTTCGAAGAGGCACCGGGATTCTCGCTGGCAGAATTGCGCCAAATACCGGCCGAAGAGCTGCCGGCCAGGGTATTGCGACAAGCCGCGGAGGCCGGCATCCTGCCGGCGGATTTCGGTGAGACCAGGGTCCGCGCGATTCTGGAGATGACACGACACAGCATGCGTGCGGTCAGGCAGTATCAGCCTAGGGCACTCGAGGTGGCGGTGACCCAATTCAGGGCGAGCGAGACATCGGGTGCCGAAGACGAGAGCCTGGGGTGGCGCACCTTGCTGGGTCATCGCCTCGAAGTGATCGAAGTCTCGGGAAATCACCAGAGCATGTTTCGCGGAGAGAACGCGGCCATGCTGGCCGAGCAGATCGCGAAGCGGTTGTGAACGGGGCGTTCACGTTCGTCCGGATCAGGCAGGTAAAAGCGAACCGAAACTCAATGGAGCTGGCGTGCGATCGCCGATGAACAAACTCTCCCAATCTTGGGCAGGGATCCCGCTCGGGGTCGTGGCATGAGGGAGTTTCCTGCCAATGTCACCAAGAGCTTCGGAATGATGGTGTGGGTGACATTTGAGGCGTGATTTAGGGCCGAGACGCGATAACGCTTACTTCGGCACGGCTCATTTTGGCGATTTCCGCCACCTGCCGCTCATCCAAACCCGCGCGCAGCATGCTTTTTACCAGTTCATGTCGTGCATGCCGTTCGCCATGCTGCTCACCCTCTCGGTAGCCATGCTGCTCACCTTTTTGATACCCGACCTGTTCTCCCTTTTCGAAGCCAATTTGCTCACCTTGCTCAAGACCAATTTCGATGCCTCGTTGCTCACCTTTTTCCATCAGCATCTCGCGTACCGTCATGCTCATTTGGTCCTCCGTTTCCTCGAACAAGATCATAACCCTTCGTTTCTCTTCCTCACTCAACCGGGCGTTGACATCGATAAAATCCATGAATCGAATGAAGGTCCCGTGATCGGTCACCCTGTACAAATGAGTATAGGCCAAAGCGGTCACGTGCAACCGCTCCTCCTCCGGATAATCCAACAACGGCGCCAGGACATACCACACAGGGTTGTCGCTTCCCCAAATGTCGTCCACGTTCTGTTCACGCAACTTCACCCGCAGGAACGAAAAATCCAGCCAGGTCTCCCCGATCGCCTCGTGGCGAATCCGACGCGCCACGTCGCGCCGCCATCGCGGTCGGTCGGTAAACACCACCACAGGCAAAACCGGTAGCCCACCCACCATCCGATCCAGATCGAGAACGTAGTGGCACAGCCGGTGGATGGAAAACGACGACTTCTTGCTCTGGTGCTCCATCAAGCAGATCAGCCCGCCACCGCCGCGAAATTTGAGGTGCATCGCCAAATCTACGATGCGCCCGGGATCGTGCATCATGTGGCGAGGCATTTCCTGACGAAGCTGAACCACTTCCTCCAAGCGCCCATATTCCGATTCGAGCCTGGGCACCAGGGCCCGCACCGATTGCTTGGGAAAGGTCAGGACGAGATCTTTGAACGCCTTGTCATGGGAAAATTCCATTTTATTCTCCGTCATGACGCCTCCGTTCCCCTATCCGATAGCGGCCCCGATCCAGGAATGCGCGGAGAAGGAATGAGTGATGCTTTCCGAACGAATCGTGCCCCATTCTCCCCTGGCTTTCTTGAACCTGGCAAGCATTTAGTTCTTAAAAAAATTTCTCGGACACGCGAATAAATCCGCAACACCGAAACCAGATTCCCCACCATGAGAAAATGCTATGCCTAAAATGAGAAAGCGCACCCTAGGGTGCGCTTTCTGGGGCTTCTCTATTGCCCATATTCATATAAAAGGGGGCGCGGGGGTCGGACAGGCATCTCCGCCAAAATGCCATGCCGATAGCGCAAAGAGTCTACGGCCGTGTAACCATGCCTGGTGTATCAGGCCGATCACGAATCGACCGGTATAGGATAAGAAGGAATTGTGGGGAGAATATTCGGTGGCGTTCAAACGGTCCCGGCTGCGATTGCCGATAGGATTCGAGGCTCCGATTCGGAATGGAAATATTTCCGTAACTGGAGGACCTCACCGGCAAGTAAGGAACTTTCGCGATCGGGCGGGAGAATTGGGGTGTAATAATCCACAATTCCAGAGCGAATCAAATGACCCAGCGACTTCAAATCGTAGCTGAATCCCTCGCAACAGGGTTTGCAGATGCGGTAAGGGCCGTAACTCTCGTCGGGGGATCCGTCGATGCCGAAGCTGTCACGGGCTCCGTCATAGATCCCGACACGACAATTTTTTTCTGAATCCAAGTCGATTTGAAATCGACGCCCACAGGCCGCGCAATGGACGATACCGGCAACACGAGGAATCTTTCCCAAACCGACAAACGAAAACTGACTGCAGGAAGGACAAATAACTTGGGCCACATATTTGAGAGCACACGTCATATCGCCCTCCCGCAAACAACCACTGACTTCAATTTAATAAACAGATCACGTAAAAACACCTGCCCAACATTATTTAGTGATCAATAACACAAAAACTATTCAAGTTTTTCATAAACTCAATGTGCCCAGCAGTTTTTAGGTCAGTTTGAAGGCTGAAACCGGGCTATGACTAGGCATTTATCCGTTCTCCCGCAACACAAACACACCAAGACAAGAAAAGGCCCCACAGCAGGAACCGCGGGGCTCTCTTTTTCCGACTTCAACGACGAGGGTCAGGGTGCCTCGACCGAAATCACCTCGGTGACGCCATAGAGGTACTGAAGACTGGTATCGAGGACCACATCGGTCCAGTCGGATGCCTGTGACTGATCGTCTCCCTGCTTGGTGATCCAAACGGTATCAGGATCGTCCAATTTGGTCCGCCGCCGCAACGGCTTTCCACTCGTGTGGAAAGTGACGAAATACTCTGTACCTTCCGTCATCTGAAAGTCGATTTCGTCACTGAAGACGCGTTCGCCAGGCGCGATTTCCACACTGTCGCTCCCATCGAAGGTGACCGAAACCGGAACGCCAACGATATCCATGGTGCCAATTTGGCGCTCGGCGATGGTCGCCCCCATGACGGTATAGTTTTTGGTGTCGGAGCGGCCATCGAAGGCAATTTGGATGCGGTTGCTGCCCGCGTGAACGAACTCGCCTTTCAGCAAATTGCGGTAGGAACGATGGCGTCGCCAGGCGTCGCTCCACCATCCATTGTCGATTTGATCGTCCGCCCGCCACAGGACGGCGGGCGTCACCGTGAGGGAACGAGAGAATTGGTCCGCCTGGGCACCGTTGAAAACGGTCAGGACAACGGTGTACTCACCGGGAGCCTTGTAAGTGTGGACGGGGTGGAGTTCAGCCGAAGTGGTGCCATCTCCAAAATCCCATTGCCAACTTTGGGCTTCCTCGGAGAGATTCGTGAACGAGGCCGTCACGGGCAAAGCCTCGCGCTCGACGTCCAGCAGAAAGTGAGCGCGCAATCCGGAAGTCGCATACTCGAAGCAGCCTGCGGAAGTTCGGCCCTCGAACACCGCGGCTCCGGGCCAACTCGCGGGGATCTCGGCCAGGACGAATCCCAGCTCCTGACGCCCCGCGCTTTCGATGCCAAGCTGGAAGTAGGCTTGCGGATCGACGAGCGAACCGCCGACGAACTGTGGATCGCCCTGACGGTTGTTCTCCCATGCGGCGGGCATCGGCACATTGGCCAGGTCCAGATAGGTGCCACCGTTGAATGCGTTCCAATCGCGATAAAGGGATTTTCCCTGAGGGTTGCCGATCCCGATCAGCGACGAGTAGAACAGGTTGCTGTCGTAATTGTTGTCCGCACTCTCGAGCCCGCTCGCTTTGACGATCTGCTTGTTCGAATAGAAAATGTTGTTGCGGAAATCGAAGTCTTCGACTCCCTCGGAAAGCCAGAGGGGCGTCTGCCACTCATTCTTGGCGAAGAAGGTGTTGTAGTAGAACCGGACCTGGGTGGTATCCCAGGGTCCCCATAATTGAAATTTGGTGACGACACTGGATTTGGGTTCGGAAGACTGATCGATGAAATCCCAGGCATAGAGTTGTTCTTTGTCGGCCATCAGCAGGTTCCCATAAACGTAGGTCGGCCCATCGTGGTGGGGCGCCAAACTGAAGCCCACGTAGGCATCGTGAATGAGATTGTAGTGGAACTCTCCATCGATGACCCGCGCGCCCGCATCCAAAGCATCGTCAAAAATGTTGTGAATGTGGTTGTGATGCACGAGCACCCGCTCGTTGGGATCCTCGTCACGACCACCGCCGATATTGATGCCGTCGAAGAAACCAGTGACTTCGTTGTACGCGATCTCGGTGTCCGCACTGCCGTTATACGGTTGCACGCCAATGCCGAGGCCCTCCATGGTCTTGACACCGGCGGCATTCGGATTCGAAAGCGGTCCTCCTTCGAGACCATCACGACCGAACAGGCAACCGCACTTATCGACATCCTCGATCAAGGAACCCACATCGCGGATGTAGGTGGCGTAACAGTGTTTCACGTCGCCCCAAGTCCAATCGGCGTGATGATCCCGCGTGACCAGGTTGTCGGTGATCCGTATCCGGGTGGCGATCATCGGCGAACCGCTGGGTCCGCCGACGTAGATGCCGCTGATCGAATTGACGACTGCAACCGCATTGACGGTGACGTCCGTGCTCTCGGACAAGTAGATCCCATAGTTCGCGCCGTGTTTGAACATGAGTGATCGATCCAGCCCGTCGATCACGATGTCGCTTGATTTCTTGATGGAAAGAACCGACTTGGACTGGGATATGAAGTAGGGCCGTGCGTTGGGGTTCCGAATGCCCTTGGGATCGTGCAGGCCAAGATACACGTGGGTCGGCGTGAAATAGGCACCATCGCCATTTTGATCGTGGACGTGACGCATCTTGAACAGGGTTGGGCCGGGATAGGTCCAGAGCAGCCGATCGATGCCGGCTGTATCCGCGACACTGACGGTGTTGCGCGTCACGATGTGGGGATCGGGCGTGTTCTTCACGTTGAACTGATGGGGAAAACTGTAAACCGTGTAGGGTTCACCGGAATAGTCGCCCGTGAAGGTGCCCTCCTGGGTCCAATGGTCCATGCCGCGTTGGGTCAAGGCCTCGATCGCGGCGGAAACGACGACCTTTTCGACCTCGCCGTTCTCGTCGAAGGGTTGCAAGGTGAGGTGGTGTTTTTCGTAAATCGAGAGCGGTTCGTAATAGGTACCACCCCGAACCTTGATGGTGTAGTGGACGGTGGGATCGATACATCGATCGATCGCCGCCTGAATGGAACAGAAAGGAACGGTGAGTGTGCCCGCGCCTCCGTCGCTGCATTGTGTACCGGAGCCATCCACATAGAATACCTGACTTGTCGTTTGAGCGAAGACGCTCACCGGAACGGTGAAAACCGCACTCGAGACGACGAGCGTCGCAAAAATACCGAGGATACGGCGCGAAAAGGTCACTTTCATATAAGGTTCTCCCAAAATCGAATCGAGATCGCACCATCGGTTAGACCAGACAACCAATGGTGGTGAGGTTGCCTTCGGGACGGAGGGCGTCCCGAGCGAACCCGTCACCCGATCTCGAAAGGGAGCACGCGACGACCGGAACAAATCCGCCACGAAAAATGTCGTCCAGAAAAAAGCGTGACCGTCCTCACCCCACCCGACATAGGATTCGCCCGATGCCTGGACACGCGAAGCCCGGCTCGAACACTTCGATGGTTACAGCTCGCCCTTGTAGCTCTTCTTGATCAACTCGGCTTTGGAATTGATATGCAGTTTTTTGTAGATGTTCTTGATGTGGGTATAGACGGTTCCGATCGAAATGTGAAGCCGCTCGGCCACCTGCTTGTAACTGAGCCCATCCACCAAGGCCAGGGCCACTTCCTTTTCGCGCCCGGTCAGGACCGATTTCGGCTTCTCGATCGGGGTCCGCTTGGGGTGAAAATGCTGGACCACCTTCAGCGCGATGCGAGGCGACATGGGGGCGCCACCGTCACGAATGGTCAGCAACAACGACCGGATCTGATCGAAGGGCGTGGACTTCAACAAATAGCCGCTCGCACCCGCACACAACGCCTCGAAAATCGATTCGGGATCTTCCGACACCGTCAACATCACCACGTCGATGTCCGGATGGCGTTCCTTCAACAACCGGGTTCCCTGAATACCGTTCATCCCTGGCAACCCGATATCCATGAGCACCACGTCCGGCTGGGCCAGGTTGCGGCTTTCCCAATTCCAAACCTCCATGGAATCGACTGCCAACACACAATCGATGTCTTCCACCAGCTCGAAATAGTCAAGCAAGTTCTCGCGAATTTCTTCGTCGTCCTCAACCATGGCAACTATCAAAGTCTTGGTATTCATAGCGTTCCTCTACCGATCGACGTGGCGCGGCACTCAGCGAACCCGAACCGTCATGTGAAGCGAAAAGCCGAGACCCCGTTCCCACAGTGTCTCGGACTCGATCAGTCCGCGGGCTGTTCCGATGGCGAATCCGTTCCCTCGGCGTGTTCCCGCAACGGCGGCTCCCCTTCGGAAGATTGACGGAGGCACACCTCCGAATCCGATTCTTCTGGAGTGTCCTTACGGGCATCGACGGCGTTCAACTGGTTCAAATGAAAATTTTGAAGATCGCGCCGGGCGTGTTCCTGGAGGTCGGGAATCAAATCGGTTTCGTCGACGATCTCACCGGTCAGGACTTCCAGCACGTCCTCGAGCGTCACCACTCCGGACACCCCGGCGAACTCGTCGACCACCACGGCAAGGTGTTGCCGGGAACTTTGAAACAGGGTCAGCAGGCGATCGGCCGGCATCTGCTCGGGAACGAAACGCACCCGATGCTGGAAATTGGCGATGGGCTCGTCGGAGCGCCCTTCGACCATGCCGCTCAACAGCTCGGTCTTGTAGACGATCCCGGTGATGTCGTCCGGCACACTCTCGACCACGATGATGCGCGAATGGGGCGAATTCAGAATCGGCTCCCGGACAGAATCCAGGGTCTCGCTTCCCTTCAGGTAGGTAATCGCGACACGCGGCGTCATCAGGTCTTGGGCGGTCTTGTCGTTGAGTTCGAACACCCGTTGAATCATTTCCGATTCATCCTTCTCGATCACCCCTTCGCGCTGACCGATATTGGCCAAAAGGCGAATCTCGGCTTCGTTGGTGGTGAGTCGGGGATTGGAAGGTGTCATCCATTGGGTCAGGTGTTCCAGCAACCAGAGAATCGGGGCAAAGAGGTAGGACAAAAAGAGAACCGGACGCGCCACCCAAAGGGAGATGCGCACGCAGTAGAGTTCGCCCAAGGTTTTGGGAATGATCTCGGAAAAGAGAATCACCAGAAACGTCAAAACGCCGGAAAGGATGCTGCGCCCCAGGTCCCCCCATAGATCGAAGGCGATGGCGGTGACCGCCGCGGATCCGACGATGTTGGCGATATTGTTGAGAATGACGATGGTGCCGATGGGTCGGCTCATGTTCTCTTGGATACGCAAAAGAGCGATGGCAGCGGGCTTTTGGCTTTGAGCGAGGTGGCGGACTCGGGTCACCGGAATCGAGAACAGGGCAGCTTCGGAACCGGAGCAGAGCGCAGAGGAAATCAAAACCACCACGATGGCAACAATCAAAACGGACAAGGAACGAAAACCTCCCAAGGAATGCTGAAGGAAACCCGATCGCACATACCACGGTCAATGTTTCCATCATAACAAACTCACTGGCGTGAACGTGTCCAAGAAAGTGTCTGGCCAGTCACGAAAGGAAAAAGAACGCAGAAGGACATCTCTCCTCCATACGGGAATCGGAGCCCTCTGGTATCCTCAAATTTGTCACGATGTTACCAAGCGTCTCTCGCACCCGTGGAACGGGCGGGATCACGAGCGGGCCGACCCCAGCCTCCCGCATTCACCCACACGTCGATCACCCACACAAAGCCGAGCCGGAATGCTATGATAGGCCGGGCATCATCTTATGATTGCAATACTTGGCGTCACGAAGGACGGCTTCGCCGGGCCGACGGGCCCGGGCGATGTTTTCGTGTGTGCCGATGCGGCGCCATCGCCGTAAATCAACCTCGATCGTGGGGGAGGACGCCGTGCCGTTCGGCGCTTTTCGCTCAAACCGTCCGATCGTCGCCTTTTGGGCCGCGATCACCTGCGCGTTGACTGGTTGGATCCCCCTGTCCGCACAGATCGAAGTCTTTCCGCTCGAGGTCATGACCACCGAGCAGGGACTGTCACACGGAACCGTTTGGACCACGGTCCTCGATCAAACCGGGTTTCTATGGGTTGGGTCCTCCAGCGGCCTGAATCGTTTCGATGGCTACGGATTCAAGGTCTACCGTCGCGAGGTGGGCGAAGATTCCCTGCCCGACAATTTCATTCGGGTCCTGCTGCCGGCAGGCCAGAACCAGCTCTGGATCGGGACTTCCGCGGGTTTGGCCCTGTTCGACACCTTGACCGGAACCTGCCGTCGCTTTCGCCACAACCCGGTCGACCCCCATCACAGCCATCGCGATTTCATCAGCACGTTGGTACAGGCCAACGACGGAGGGCTTTGGATCGGCACGGACAGCGGCCTGAGCTATTTCGACACCCGCGAATTGGCGTTCCGCGATCCGCTCATCGCCGATTCCCATGCGGACCTACTGCGCGACACTCTGGTGGAAGCCCGGGTTCGCGCGTTATGGCCGCGCAAGGACGGCACCCTCTTCGTCGGCGGCGATCAAGGATTGGTCCACTACGATCCCGCCAGAGGTACCGGCGTTCGGTTCCCGGTGCGCACGGAGGACACCGCGGGCCTGAGCCACCCCGAAGTGCGGGCCCTCCACGCGACGCCGGACGGTCACCTCTGGGTCGGCACCTCCAATGGGCTCGATCGCCTGGACGCGGCCGGAGTCATCACCAATTTCAGTGCCCGAGACACCGACCGCCCCCTGATCCGCGACAACTGGATCAACGTTCTTGCCGGCGACGAGGCCGGTCGATTGTGGGTGGGGACCCGTTCCGGAGGCATCAGCCTCATCCAACCCAAATCCCGTCAGGCCGAGTTCTTCTCCAGCGATCCCAACCAGGGCAGCCTGCCCAGCAACAACATCGTCTCCCTGCGGCTGACACCCAGCGGCCTGCTGTGGATCGGCACCTACAAGGCCGGCCTGCTGAGGTTGGACCTGAAAAACCAAAAGTTCCGCTGCTTCCGGGTTCAACAGACGAAGGACCAGACCAAGGAAAGCGTGGCCGCCATGTACCTCGATCGGGAGGACAACCTGTGGCTGGGCAACCTGGACGGTTTGATTCGATTCAACCGCGGAACGGGCCAAATCTCGCACTACCACCACGATCCGGGGAACCCGCGTTCGCTGAGCACCAATTCCGTGTTGAGCATCGAGGGCTTCGCCGACGGCACCGTCTGGGTAGGTACCTACGACGGCGGTCTCAACCGCTATCGGCCCGAAACGGACGATTTCACCCACTTCCGGGCCCGTCCCGGCCGCCTGGGCAGCCTTCCCAACGGCGTCGTCAACGCTCTTTACACCGATCCTGGCGGGTTGCTGTGGATCGGCACCCGTACGGGACTGCACACCTACGACGCCCAGCGCAACCGCATCGTGGATTGGCCTTTTCCCGACGGCGGGATCTTCTCCAAGGAAACCCGCATCTCCACCATCCGGCCAGGACCGGAAGGCCTGCTGTGGGTCGGCACCAACGGCGGCTTTTGCAAATTCGTGCCCAGTACCGGCGAGTTCCGCCGCTACCGTCACGATCCCAACGACCCCAAATCCATCAAACACGACTCCGTTTCGGCGGTGCTGCAAGACAGCGAGGGCCAGGTGTGGGTGGGAACCAACAACGGCCTGGCACGCTTCGATCCCTGGACCGAGCACTTCGAGACCGTGTACCAGGGGGGCTTGAACAACCTTTGGATCAACGGTATCCAAGAGGGTCGCCCGGGAGAGTTGTGGATTACCACGAATGCCGGTTTGTTTCGCTTCACGCCCCCCGAGAACGTGGTGGTCTACGACCAATTGGACGGCCTGCAAGGCAAGGAATTCCTGCCGAACAGCGTCTTCCGGGCGCCGTCGGGCGAGCTCTTCATCGGCGGAGTCAAGGGCTACAACAGCTTTTTCCCGCGCGAGATGTTGATCAATCCCCACATCCCCAACGTCGCCATCACCAGCTTTCGCATTTTCGGTCTGGAGTTGCCCCTGACCGAGCGCCTGGACACCAACGGCAGATTGGTGATTCCCGCCTCGGAAAACTTCTTCTCCTTCGAGTTTTCGGCACTGGACTTCACCGCTCCGGCCAAGAATCGCTATGCCTACATGCTCGAGGGCTTCGACGAGCAATGGAACTACAGCTCCGGGCGGCGTTACGCCTCCTACACCAATCTCAATGGCGGCGATTACCGTTTTCGGGTCAAGGCCTCGAACAACGATGGTGTCTGGAACGAGGAGGGCGTGGTCATCGGCGTGCGCATCATGCCGCCATTCTGGCGACGCGAGAGCTTCCTGTTGATCCTGGGCCTGATGGTGCTGGCATTTTTGGTGGGGGGACACCAGTACCGCATGCGCGACATCAAACGCAACCAGCGCAACTTGACCCTGACCGCCGACCGCCAGACCGACGCCATTCGCGGCGCCCACCAACGCCTGGCCGAGGAAGTTCGCAAGGCCGGCATCGCCGAGATGACCACCGGCGTGTTGCACAACATCGGCAACATTCTCACGACCGTGTCCACTTCGGCCGCCGAACTGCGGGCCATCATCCAGCGCTCCAAGCTGGAACAGTTCCGCGCGGTGAACAACATGATGGCCGATCACAAGGGCAACCTCTCCAGCTACCTTCAATCGGATCCCAAGGGTCGCCTGATTCCCGAGTTCCTGAAAAAAGTGGAACGCCAGTTCCACCGGGAGAACGAGTCCATCGACAAGGAAACCGAAATGCTGCTGGACAAGATCGCCCTGATGGCCCAGGCGGTTTCCATGGAACAAAGCTACGTCAGCAGCTTCGATCGCAAGGAACAGGTGCACCTCACCGAATTGATCGACAACGCGCTCTCGCTGCAGGAGCCGTCGCTGAAGAAGCGCAACATCGAGGTCATTCGCAAGTACCAGACCCAGCCCCCCTGCAACCTGGAAACGGTCAAGCTGGTTCACGTGGTGACCAACCTCATCAAGAATGCCGCCGATGCGCTGACCGCGCGGCCCCCCAATGCGGAGGGACGTCGCCTCGAGGTCCAGGTAACCCCGCTCGACGCGGAGTTCAACATGATCCTCATCAAAGACAACGGCTGTGGCATTTCACCCGAAAACCAGGCCAAGTTGTTCGAATTCGGCTTCACGACCAAAGCCGACGGGCACGGGTTCGGGTTGCATTCGTGTCGTGCCACGATGCGGGAAATGGGCGGTGACATTCGCGCCGAAAGCGAAGGACAGAACCGCGGCACGACCTTCTTTCTCAAAGTGCCGATCATGTCCAAAAGTGTGAGCCGCAAGGGCCACCAGAGCTTTCCCAATCACCTTTCGGAGAACTGACGACTTTGGAAACACTTATTCAATCGGCCGCCAAATCGCCCCCGCCTCCAAAAAACGCCCGGGGGGCGGATTCCGGTTCGTTCAAGAACGCCGCCACGTTTTTTTTCCGTGCGAAGCGGTCGTTCTCTCCTAGAATAGTGGGCATGTTCGGCCGGGCATACCAGCTCGCTACCGGCATGATTGCGATTCACGGAGATCCGAGGCCGCAGGCCGGCGATATCGCGGTCGAGGGACCCGCGAATTTCAAGGCCCGCGAGATGCCTTTTCGGGACGAAAAAAGGAAAACCGACCTTCGCACGGGAGCGGACGTGCATTATTATTGTTGCAAAAACCATTTCACATTTCACGACTCCGCTCTCCGAACTCGATCCCTCTATCAAACAAGTTGTTTAAAGAGACCTGCATGAATCAAATAGGAAAGTACCGAATCATCAAAGAACTGGGCAAGGGCGGTATGGGTACCGTCTATCAGGCCGAGGATACGGTGATCGGTCGAACCGTCGCCCTCAAGATCATCAAAGACGAGGTGAGCGACGACGCGGAGCTCAAGGAGCGATTCTTTCGCGAAGCGAAATGGGCCGGTGGGCTTTCGCACCCCAATATCACCGTGGTCTACGACGTGGGTGAATACAAGGGCAAGCCCTACATCGTCCTTGAGTACCTCACCGGATTCGATCTCAAGACCATGATCCAGCGTGAAGAGCCGCTGACGCTTCTCCAAAAGATCGACATCGCCCTGGAAATGTTGGAAGGTCTCAGTTTCGCCCACGAGCGCGACATCACCCACCGCGACATCAAACCCGACAACATTCGCATCGTCGAGGGTAACCACGTCAAAATCATGGATTTCGGCATCGCGCGGCCCGCTTCCAGCGACTTGACCGAAACCGGTATGGTGATGGGCACGCCAGCCTACATGTCCCCCGAGCAAATCACCGGCAAGAAGCTGGATCCCCGCTCCGACGTCTTCTCCTTCGGCGTGGTGTTTTACGAACTGCTCTGTTACAAGAAGCCGTTCACCGGCGACTCGACCACGACGCTGGCCTACCAAATTCTGCTCTACAACCCGCACAAGCTGGACTTGCCGGAGGGTGACCGGGAATTCACCGACCAACTCCAGGCGATCATCAACAATTGCCTGAAGAAAAACGTCTCGGAGCGCTACCAGAGTTGCCGCGACATCATCAACGCCCTTCACGACGTGCGGGCGCTGATGGTGTCCAACCGAATCACCGACAAGATGTACCTGGAAGATTTGAAGGGTCGCTCGGTGCAGACGGTCGTGGCGCGGGGACGCGAGTTGGCCGATTCGCATCGCTTCGACAAGGCCCGTCAGGTGTACGAGTACGCCCTCGAGCTGGATCCCAGCCACCAACAGGCGCGGGAAGAACTGGACTCGCTCGACGCCAAAAGCGCCGTTCACGAGGAAGTGCGGGAAATGTTGCTGGAGGCGGACAGCTTCTTCGCCCGCAACGATTTCGAGAAAGCTCTCGACATCTACCAACAGGTCTTGGAAAAGGAGCCCCACAACCAGGATGCCCAGCGAAACCTGGAAGCGCTGCAAACCAAACTGGCGGCTCTGACTTCGCGCGTCTCGAGCACCCAAACCAACATGACGTCCACCGGTAGCCTGGTGGCCAAAGTGCTGGTGGGCGGTGGCGTGTTGGTCGGCGCCGCGGTGGGCCTGTTCTTCATGTTGAACAAGGATGAGAGCTCACCGGAAGCGGGGAGCAAACCACCGATCCAAGATACGTCCTCCAATGCTTCGCAAGACATCCCACCCGCTCCCGGTCCACAGACCCAACCGCCGTCCGGCAATCCGGAGGACACCGCCGACGAGGGTGCGGGCAACGAACCGCCCTCTCAGAATGCCGCAAATCCGCCCGGGAGAGACGCCGCGACACCCGAGTCGACCGCCGCGAACAGCGCAACACCGACCCAGGATTCGCCTACGCCGGTGGAGGATCCGGCCGTCGCGAAACTGCGTCGCGAATTGGACGATTTGATTGCCCGGGTGGAATCCCAGAAAAAACGGGCCCGATCCATCGAAGGAGCTTCGCGCACCGAATCCTTCGCCAATGGACTAGAAGCGGAGAACCAGGGTCTCAAACGCGCCGCCGGCCAGGACCCGAGCGATTTCCGCGCGGCCAAAGATATGTTGACGAATGCCCTCAATCACTATCGCCAGGCCGGTCGGGCTGCAGATGCCAACCGCCGCAAGGCCTCCCAGGAAGTCGACAGCCTCTCGGATCGCGTGGCGGCCGCCAAGGCCGAAGTCATCGGCGACGCCAGCCAACGCGATCGCTTGAGAGCCTGGCGCGATGCGATGGCCCTGGAACAACGCGGCCTGGATGCCGCCGTGCGCGGCGAATACGATCGCGCCAAGACCGCCTTGAGCGGGGCCCTGACCAAGTATGCCGAAGCGGCCACCGAAATGGAGTTGCTGCTGAAGCAGCAGGCCGATGACGCGCGACTGGCCATGAACCAGGCTCGCGAAATGACGCGTCCCGAACAGCGCGGTCTGGACACGTTCAAAAGAGCCATGGCCCGTGCCCGGGCCGCCGCCGAAGCCGAACAGGCCTTGGATTACTCGACCGCGACAGGCGCCTATCGCGAAGCCTCCATCCTGTTCCAACAGGCCGCCACCACCGCGATAGAACCTGCCGTTGACAGCGCTCCTCCCTCTCAACCCGTCGCCACCAACGACGAAGACCGCGACAACCAGCACATCGATCGCTTCATCGACACCTATCGCGACCTTTTCGTCAGTCGCGACGTGGGCGCCCTGGTCAAGCACATGAACTTCAGCAAACAGGAACGCGACAACTGGTCCGCCTTTTTTCAGTCGGCCGAGAAGATCGAACTGGAAATACTGGATCGCAAGGTGGACCTCAACGGCAACGAAGCCGACGTCAAACTCCAGCTACGGCTGATCTATTTCAACAAGAGCAGCCGCAAACAGGAACGCCGCGAGTTTCCGTTCAACTACACCCTGAAGAAAAACAACGATCAATGGCGGCGCGTTCGTTGACGCGTGCCGGCGACGACGACAACCTGATCCCTATCCTAGAGGAGTCCATTCATGAATCGTTCATTCCGCTCGGTAACCCATTTCGGGTTTCTGTCTTTCCTTCTGGTATCGATGACCAACTTACCGGTCCATGCCCAGTTGAACAACACCTTCGATTCGGTATTCAACGAGATTCTGGTCAACCGACTTCAGCTCAGCCCCGGCGCCCACGGCAACCACTATCGGGAAGCCGCCATGTTGGCCGCCAGCCAGCTCACGCCATCCCTCAACAGCCTGATCGCCAGCAACGTGTCCTCGTTCCCCAACAGCGCCACCTCGGTCGGGGTGACCTTCAGCTTCGAAGGCGGCGCGCCCCAGAAGATCCGCCAGGCCGAAGGCCCGATCTTCGGTGAAATGGCCACCACTCAGGGCAAGGGCGTCTTCAACCTGGGCATGAACGCCAGCCATTTGAGCCTCGACAAGTTTCGTGGGCTGGACACCGAGGACATGCGCTTCACCTTCCCCCACGTGGACGTCACCGGCGACGGCACCCTGGGTGAGAACCCCAACGAAAGCGACACCATCGACGTCACCATGGGCATCGATGTGGACGCCACCATCTACAATTTCTATGCGACCTACGGCATCACCGACCGGGTCGACGTCACCATCGGGGTTCCGGTAATCGACGTATCCTTGACCGGCACGGCGGTAGCCTCGGTCAACAGTTTCACGATCGCGGCCCTGGGCGAAGCCAACCACCACTTCGGCGACGACGCCACCCGCCCGGTCCTTCAAACCGCGGTACCCTATTCCGACTCCGCCGCGGGCATCGGCGACGCGACCATTCGCTTCAAGTACAACGCCTTCAGAAACGATCGGTTCGGCCTCGGATTCATCCTGGAATACCGCCTGGCCACCGGTGACGATGACGACTACCTCGGCACCGGCGAGAACGAGATCCGCCTCAGCCAGATTTTCTCCGGAGAACGCGAGTCCTTCAGTTGGCACCTGAACCTCAGTTTCGAACGGCGTCCGGCGGATTTGGACAGCGACGAGTTCGAATACCTCGCGGGATTCAACTACGAGGTCGGCGGTGGCTTGGCCTGGACGATGGAAGTCCTCGGCGAGTACGACCTCAATGACAAGGAAACCATCGAGTTGCTGCCCGGTACGGTCACCATCACCGATCGCTCGGGTGACGCCATCAACACCCGCATCGTCGAGCTTTCCAACATCCCCGAGCGCGACAACGACAATACGCTGAGCGGCTCGATCGGGGTGCGTTTCGCTCCCAGCGATCGCCTCGTTCTGATCGCCAACGTCCTGTTGCCGCTCAACGACGGCGGCCTGCGCTCGGACGTGGTCGGCACCGCCGGCGTCGGGTACACCTTCTGATCAGGAGTAACCCGGTAGGCAACGTATCCCAATCCATCACATGATTGCACGCCGGTAGGCGGAGAGACCCAGCCGGCCTCTCCGCTTCCCGGTGCCTCGTCTCGCGCTCCCGGGAGGGTTTTTGAACAGGCCCTTCGGCACGGATTTCCAAACCGATCGCCGGGAGTTTGGCAGACCGATCTCATTCGGCGGCGTTCGTGGTGTGTCCCGAAATTCGGGGCCCGACCATTTCGGGCCCGAAGGGCTGCGCGTTCCGTGGCCGTGGCGACCGTCAAAATCCAGATCGCCGCCAGTTTCGACAAAGGCCCGATTTCAAGGCAACTCCGCTCATTTCTCGAGTTGGCCGAATGCCGTGGTCGATGCGCCGTTTCCCCCAAAGATCCCGTTTATTCCCATATCACCAGAGTCTCTTTTGTCATCATGCGCGGCGAGAGCTGGTATGATGTTGGGTACTGCGCCGTTCACATTACAATCGGATGTCGAGTCACTGAGAGATTCCCACGGTAATCGCGGTACCGAGCCGTCCTCACGTCTCTCTCACTGTTCGCAGTGGTGCGAATCCCGCGGAGCATCTATTCATGCACATGTTGATGTTGATTTATTTGCTGTCTCTGGATCTGGAAAAAGTCCCCTACTTTTCGCACTTGGGTTCCGACGAGGGCCTGTCCCAAAGTACGGTCTGGGACATCCTCCAGGACAAACAGGGATTCCTCTGGATCGCCACCTCGGAAGGCCTCAACCGCTACGACGGCTACGAATTTTTAATCTACAAGCACGAGCCGGGCAGTACCACTTCCCTTTCCGACAACCAGATCCGGGCGATGTGCCTCGGCCGCAACGAGGACATCTGGTTGGCCACCGGACACGGCCTGAACCATTTCGATCTCCGCACGCGGATCGTCACACAGTATCACTATCGCCCCACGGACGTCAGTTCGCTCGCCTACGATTATCTGGTCAGCCTGGTTCGCGACGAAAACACGCTTTGGATCGGTTCGCGCAACGGGCTGAATCGCATGGACCTGGATCAGCCGGGAGTCTTCAGGCGCTATCAACATCAGCCCGGCCAGGATCGCAGCCTCAATCACAACGAAGTCCGCGACCTGATCATCGACCGTCGCGGTCGGCTGTGGATCGGCACCTTCAACGGGCTGGCCCGATACGACGCCGAAACCGACCAATTCGAACGCTGGACCCACGATCCCCGCGACCCCAACAGCCTCAACCACCCCAACGTGCGAGCCCTCGCCCAGGACGCACAGGGACTCATCTGGATCGGCACCAGTCGCGGCCTGCACAGCCTCAACCCCGACACCGGCCAAATGAACCGCTACACGGCGCGCCCCCAAGACCCCACCGCACTGAGTGACGACTGGATCAACACCCTGCTCAGCGATTCGGAAACCGGGCTCTGGATCGGCACCAAGGACGGAGGGCTGCATCATTTCGACGCCCGCTCCCAACAGTTTCAGCGATTCGTCCGCGATCCCAACATTTCCCATTCGATCAGCGGCAACAACATCATTTCGCTCTACGTGGATCGGGCCCGGATCCTGTGGGTCGGCACCTTCGGATCGGGCCTCAGCAAGTTGGACCTGAAAGCGGCAAAAATCCGAAAAATCGATTTTCAATCGCGAGGAAAAGAGGCCAAGGAAATCCAGGCACTACATATGGATCGGGAAGGAAACCTCTGGGTCGGCACCCAATACGGGTTGCTTCGCCACCGCAGCGGTCCCGGCCGTATCGATTTCTTCGAACACGATCCCGAGAACCCCGACAGTATCTCGGAAAACCAGGTGCTCAGCCTCGCCAGTGACAAGCTGGACCGGGTCTGGGCCGGGACCTACAGCGGCGGCCTGAACCGCTACGAGGGTGAAGGTCGCTTCGCGAACTACCGCCACGATTCCGAAAAACCCGGCAGCCTGGGCAACGACGTGGTTCTGCGCCTGCACACCGATCGCGGCGGCACGCTTTGGGTCGGCACCCGTGCGGGGCTTGAGCGGTACGATCTGGCGACCGACAGTTTCGAGCGCCTGACCTATCCGGATGCCGACCAGCTCGGCAGACGACAGATGGCGGTGATCGAAATATTCGAGGCCGGCGACGGCACGATCTGGCTTGGTACCGACGGTGCCGGGGCAGCCCGCTACAACCCGGGCACCGGTGATTTCCAACGGTTTCGCCACGATTTACGCGATCCCAGTTCCATCAATGCCGATGTGGTCAACGCCATTCACGAAGACAACGAGGGCACGCTGTGGTTCGGCACCAACAGCGGTTTGAATCGATACAACCCCCAAAACCAGGCGTTTTTCAATATCGGCGCGCAAAACGGCCTGCCTCCCGCCACCATCTACTGCATTCTGTCGGGCCCGATGGGCGAGCTGTGGCTGAGCACCAACATCGGCATTTTTCGCTTCGAACCCAGCGGCGACGATCTCAACACGCGCCATTTCGACGTATCGGACGGCTTGCAGAGCAACGATTTCTTTCGCGCCGCGGGCCTGCGTGCCGACGACGGCTACATCTACTTCGGCGGCATCAACGGGGTCAACGTGTTCAACCCCATCAACATCAAATACAACGAATTCCCGCCACCGATCGTGCTGACCACGGTCAAGATCTTCGACCGCAACCTCACCTCACCGCTCGATGTGAGCTACCTGGACCAATTCGAACTGAGCCACAAGCAGAACATGCTCTCCTTCGAATTCTCGGCCCTGGATTTCAGCGCCCCACGCAAGAACCGCTACGCCTACAAGCTGGACGGCTTCGACAGCGATTGGATCTTCAGCGGCGATCGGAACTTCGCCAGCTACAGCAATTTGGCCGGAGGCACCTATCGCTTCAAGGTCAAAGCGGCCAACAACCACGGGAAATGGAACGAGGAAGGCCTGGAAGTGCTGATCCGTGTCACGCCACCTTTCTGGCGTACCATGTGGTTTTTGGGGCTGGTCACGGCCACCGTGGGCGGTCTGGCCTGGTTCGCCCAACGCCGCTGGATCCTGTCGATGCGGCGCCGCAACGACCAGCTCCAGGACCTGGTGGAACACAAGACCTTCGAGTTGGAACAGGCCAAGATGAAATTGCTGGAGACCGCACACCAGGCGGGTATTTTCGAAATTGCCACGGGCGTGTTGCGCCAGATCAAGGACCAGCTCGAAGACGTGAAAAACGTGGTCAAGGAAATTCGCCACGACATGAACGGCGTATCGCTGACCCGCATGAGCGCAGCCAACGAGGCCGTGAAATCAGCCATCGGCAACGCCGAGCCCGGCGATCGCGAGACCGAGATCCTGGAGAACTCACGCCGCGAACTTTCCGAATTCGCCAATCTGTTCGAGATGCAGCGCGGGTCGATCGAGCGAGGGGCGATGCGCCTGGTGGACCGGGTCGAGCACATGAAGGACACTATTTCGGTGCAACACCAGTACGCCATGACGCCGCTCTATCACCAGGAAGTACAGATCACGGGCTTGATCGAGGATGCCCTGCGCTTGGAATCTTCGCGCATCGGCAACATGGGCGTGGAAATCCACAAAAACTTCGATGTCCGCCCCCGCGTTCGGGTGCCCAAAATCAAAGTGCTGCACGTCCTGACGCAAATCATCAAAAACAGCCTGGACGCGTTGGAGGTCCGCGACGTCTCGATCAAGCGCATGCGTTTCGCGGTGGAGGAGCGCATCGAGGGCTGTTACCAGATCACGGTGGAGGACAACGGCTGCGGCATCGATCCGGATCACCTGGACAGGGTGTTCAACGCCGGTTGGACCACCAAGACCGAGCGCCACGGCTTCGGGCTCCACGAGTCGGTCAACGCGATGCGCGAGATGGGCGGCGAGCTGATCATCCAAAGCCCCGGTAAGAACATGGGCACCAAGGTAATCGTCACCCTCCCCAAGGATTGAGGACCCCTCGCTACGTGCGAAGCCGTTTGAGGCGCGGACGAATTCGGGTGAAGTAATAGACTGCGCCGAAAAGGGTTCCCCCCAAGTGTGCGCCGTGACCAATGGGTAGGCCACCGCCCTGACTCTGGGCGAACAGGCCCCACAAGTCCAGGACGACGAAGGCGCCGACCCCCACCGCGGCCGGAAGCGGGATCAGCCCGAACAGGACGATTTTCTCTCGGGGCCAAATGGCGGCGAACACCAACAGCAGGGCGGCCAAGGCGCCCGATGCCCCCAATGCGGGGACGTCACCGCGCGCGATCAACAGCCAAGTGGTCACGCAGTGCATCAGGGAAGAAAACATGCCCGCGCCGAGGTAGAGAATCAGGAACCGTCCCTTGCCGAGGAAGCGCTCCAACCAACTGCCGAAACTCAGGAGAACCATCATGTTGAACAACAAGTGGAATGCCATGTTGTGGGAAAAGACCGAAGTCAGCACCGTCCAATAGTAACCGGCACGGAGGTGGGCGTTGCTGACCAAGAAATTCTCGACAAAGAAACGCTCGTTGGCTTCGGTTCCCGTGAACAGGGTCCAACCCAGAAAGATGGCGATGTTCAACACCAGAATGACGGGGACCACCAACAGGGGGCGCGTCACCCATTCGGGAACGGCAGGCTCCTCGAAGCTCTCATCCCATTGCTTGCGTTTCAGGTAAGTTATCTTCTCGGCCACGTGACCTCCTGGATTCCTCGGGATCTGAGACTACTTACGTCATACAGGTGAGAAATCCGCCGATTGGGAATGTTACCGCAAATGTGAGGACGGCACCTAGTATGTGCCCATCCGGAAACGGAAAGATCGGAACAGCCAGGTTTTTTCGCCAGGATGAACTCGGTATCGACACCCAATCGTTGAATTCAATCAACTTGCTTATTTCAAGACACATAAGCAAATCACATCAGCCAGTACGGGTACCATTTCCGATTGAGGGTCCGACCGATTCCCGCGGGCATTTACAAAAAACCGCTGTTTCTGGATGAACACCGGGTACGACTTCGATTTTTAGGGCGAAAGGCGGGTCGAACCGGGGCGACGCAAATTCGAATCACCATCCTACAGCCACAGCCTGCCATTTTCTCGAGCCGGCGAAAAGGTTCTTGGTAGCTGTCCACGATTTCATGGCAGAATACCAGGATTTGATCGCGGTCTTCCATTTCCAACGACGAACAGGGTCTCTCGAGAGAACCTCTCACGAGAACCACCTCAGCGTTCGGGAGCAGTTACGACCATGAATTACTTGATCGTCGGCGCGGGAATCGCGGGACTCAGTCTCGCACTCCGCCTCCTCCGCGACGGGCACCAGGTGACGGTCGCCGAGAAACAGAAGGGCCCCATCGACAAGGTTTGCGGCGAAGGCTTGCTGCCCTTCGGGACCACCCTCCTCGACGAGCTCGGGCTACTGGAAGCGGTGAAAAAAGCGGGCGGCAGCTTCGACGGCATTCGCTACCGCTATCGCGATCGCAGCGTCGAAGGCACCTTCCGAAACGGTGCGCGCGGCATCGGCATCGATCGCGGCACCTTGGACCGCATGCTGCGCCAGGCCTGCCACGAATACGACCGTTTCGAATTGTTGGAAGGCCACAAGATTCAACCGCAAGACCCCATCGATGCGGATCGCGTGTTTGCGGCCGACGGCGTCTTCTCGCTGTGGAGTGCACCCACCGGCCGTGAAGTCTGCATCGGCAACCGCCTCGGGGCCCGATTCCGGCTGGTCGCTCCTCCGCCGGACAAGGTCACGGTCCGGTTTTTCCCGTTCGGCGAAGTGTACCTGACCCCAACCGGAACAGGCTCCCTTTCGGTGGCCCTGCTACTGCGCCGCAACCGCATTCCCGTCATGGGCGCCGACCTGCAGCCCTGGTGCGCTTCCTGGTTCGCCGAAGCCTTTCCCGAGCTGGCCGGCTCGACCTGGCTGGATTGGCAGACCCGCGGCTCGATTGTCGCCACCTACCGAGGTCCCATGCCCAAGGTCCACCTGCTTGGCGACGCCTTACACACCTTCGACCCGATCAGCGGCGCGGGCATGTCCTTTTCGCTGATGTGCGCGAAATTGGCGACGCGCTATGCGGAGGACCCGGCGGGCTACTACCGGGCGATGGCACCCATTCGCCGCTCGATCGCCGACTTCACCAACTTGGTACTGTTCTTCAGTGGAGGCGGCGTGCGCACCAACGTGATGTTGCGTCAACTGGCTCTGGCACCCCACGCCTTCAACCGCATCCTGGCGATCTTCGACGGCCGCCACCGCCCCTGGCACCTGGGCCTGAAACACGCGATTCCCCTACTCCGTCCCTGGTGATGCACACGCCCGGCCCTGGCTCCGTTTCAGGAATCCGCCGATTCCGTTTCACCTAGGCCCGGAGACTGGTAGTACACCGGGTCGGACCAGCTTTCCCCGCGCTGTACGCGCAGCGCCGCGACACCGCGCATGTGGTCGGAGAGACGTAAATCGTCGCGCCGGGCCAAGACGATCAAAATCAAGTGATGGAGAAACAACGGCTCGGGCCACCCGATGGGCGCGGCCTTTTTGGCGGCATCCGAGAATTGCGCCATCGCGGCGTAGAGCTGCGACGGCAGCGGCTTTGCCGGAAGCGATTGCCAGGCCTCGCCGAATTGAGCGAGGACCTTCGGGCCACGAGCACTGCGAAGGCCCAGGTCGATCAAGGTGCCGTTGAAGGCCCGGGTCGAAAGGAAAAACTCGCGGTCCTCGAAAGAGACCGTCAACCGCGTGGGCACCTCCTGTACCGAACGGATCGGCAACAGGTCCTGGTATCCGGCGGACGCCACCACTCCGGGCAAAACGGTGGAGGCCGGAAACCTGGAAAAGATGGTTTCATCCACCAGGGCGTCGCCGTACCAGGCTTCGCCGGCCGCCAGGTACAGTTGCCGCCAGAGTTGGGGTTCCGCCGATGAAGCCCAGTCCATGAAGGCCTTCACCACGGTAACGTCGTAGGTCAATCGAATGCCGACCTTGACCCGTGGCTCCGTACCGTCTCCCGCCAAAACCGACGACAGATCCGGTGCGACCTTCAGGCCGAAGTTGGTCAGCAATCGCCGCAGCGGAGCGACCTCGTTTTGCGCCAGGGAACGGGTGATCGTGGAAGTCAACGAGAGTGACCAATCGACCTTGTCGTAGGCCGCCGTCACATCGGTGCCGCTTCCGGCGGCATGCGCCTGGAGCCCGGCGGTCGCGGCCCACTCCTCTTTGTTCTTGCCGCTGATCCGAATCAACAACGAACCGGTGTAATCGCCCGTTCGCGGCTCGGGCCCCTCGCTTCCCAACTTGCGCACCGATTCCTGAAAGCGCCGGTACGACACCGCGTTCTCACCCAAAATACTGCCCAGTCGGGTCAACACCCAACTGAACGAACTCGTCCAGGTTCGACTGGAGACCAGGGCACACTGAATCAGGCGATAGGGCTGGGCCGGCAGATCACCGGAGTCGGGGTCGACCGTGGCATCGCCCAATCCCGCGAGGAACTCGACCAGATCGCCGTCGCGCAAATGGCGGAAATTGGTGCGCATGCGGTGGTTCCGGGCATCGAAGTCCATGATCAACAGGTCGTTCTCCTGCACCGCCCGACCGTATTCGAAACCGGCCGAAAAGCCCAGGTCGCCATTCAGTTTCTGGAGCTTGGCGCTCAGCGTCTGGTCGAGGTCGAGCACCTGGTTCAGATAACCTTGGAGACGCGAAGCAAATCCCTGCAGTCGTTTCAAATCGTCCTGATCGATTTGATCGAACGCCTTTCCCAGAATTCGCGTGATCAATGCGCGCAACTTGTCGTCGATCGCCGAATTCAGGGCTTCGGTACTGGTGGCGTTCTGCTCCAAGAACGCGATCACCGAATTCAGTCCGCTCTTTTCCGCCAGTGTCTGCCAGCGATTCAGTACCTGATCGGGGAAGGATTGCAGGAAGGTCAACGACTGCTCGGCGAGCACCGCCGCGCGTTGCACCGCTGTGATGGGCTTCTCCCCGAGGCCGGTCAACAACTCGTCGAGGCTGACCCCCGACAGCGCTTCCAGCAACTGGACCTGGGGTGCAAAATGCTCGCGCGTGATCTCGGTGACCACCTGGGCGGCCGATTGGTCCTTCAATGCCGCAATCGCCTGAAGCCCCTCGCGAACCTTGGAGCCCTGTTGTAAATCGGCCTTGAACAGCACGTCCTGCCACAGATCGCGAACCCGGGCATCCAAACCCCGATAAGTCTCCACGATGCGGCGGGTGAAGCCTAGTACTTCCTGAACCGATTGAGATTGAAGGAGTTCGGGAATACCGAGCCAGGTTTCCAACTCGTCGGCAGCCTCGACACCCAACTTGTCGACAATGGCTTGCCAATTGCCCTGGGCGACTGGATCGATCTCCTGGTTGAATCGCTGCAACGCATCGAACACCCGCGCCACGGGCTGCCACGCCAAGACCTGTTCGAGAATCTGGATGCCCACACTGCCCAGGTTGTATTGAGATTGAAGGGCGATTTTCAGTCCGAAAGTAAAACCGTGCTTGTTCTCGCGAGTCAGGTGCAAGCGCACCCAGCCCGGACCCGGCAAATTCGCGACGCCGATGTTGCCCACGGCAATTTGGAATCGTTCGAAAAGGGATCCGCCTATCGCGGCACTCAAACTGGCCGTGGCGTCCACCTGTAACGCCGTGTTCTCGAACAGCTTTTCCAAAACCTTGCGCTCGAAAGAAAACGATTTGCCGGCCTCGGCCTTGAGGCCCAGATCGACTTCGAAGCGAAACACGCCCTGATGGGCGACCTGCTCTCTCAAGAACTGGTCGGGCTTCACCAATTGCGGAAGACGGGCCGTGCGCAACAGATCCACGAGGACCTCCAGCCCCGTGGGCGTGCCGGTCACCGGGCGATACAGGCTGTAATGCAGGAGCCCATCGGCTTTGGCGCTGGCCGAAATCGAGCCCAGCCCTTGGGCCACGGGGACGGACAGGCCCGCACTCAGGTCGCCCTTGAAATCCAGGGACAGGCTCGCGAGAAGGGGTGTCTTCTCGAATGGGGCCATGGTGTCATCCAAATAGATGTCGGCAGGCGTGAGCGTGGACGACACCAGGGTGGTCCAGTCCAACTGAAGCCCGGTCTCGAGCGCGGTGCCGAGAACCTCGAACCGTTGATCACCGGTGTTGACCGTCGCCGAAGCGAGCGGGCCTCCATCCGGGGGAACCGGTTGAACCAAAGTGGCCAAACTGGGGTTCACCGCCACCGAAATCGTACGGCCGTCAAACAAATCGATGGTTTCGGTCAAGCCTTGGGTTTCATTCGTCATGGGTCCCCTCCTGGTCTCGCACCACGGCGATCGTCGTCGCCCCGTCACGCCAAAAGGACGCACCCAGGGTCCCGTTCGCGAAGGCTTCGAAAAGAAATCGACCCCGAATTAAAAACGGCGCGAAAAAAGCAATTCGTTCATCACAAGGTGAATAGGCGCATTATGACAGATTCACCCAACCGCTGGAAGCACGGGAATTCGCCGAATCGAGGGGAAGTTTCCGCACGGGACGGACTCCGAACCTCACTCCCAAAAACGCGGAGCTTCGCCCAGCGCCTGGAGTGCAGCCTGGTGACCCTTGCCCTCCATGGATCGAGCGGTTTCGTTGCTGACCTGGAACAGGTTCTCGCGGCCGAGATCGGGTCTCAGGAAGTAGACTGCCGGGTCGCGTGCCAATTGACGCAGCCGGTTCTGCTGTTGCGGGCCGGGGAAACACAAGGTGTGGAACAGGACGTCGGATATCATCGGGTAGCGCTGGCGGCGTTTGAAGGGATTCAGGTGATGGGCGAGGATGCGCCAACCGGAAACGTGGTGGCCGTAGCGGGAGAAATCGGGGAACGCCTCGCGATCGAGGCCGAATTCGCTGTCGGGATCGGAGGCGACGGCGAGGCCCTCGGCGCAGGCCTCCAGAATTTCATCCAACGGCAGGTAGGTGACGGATCCGCCGTCCACCAGCAGATCGTCGCCCAACCACACGGGCGGCCAGACCGCCGGCAAGGCACAACTGGCGCGAACGAGTAACCAGATGGGACCAGTCTGGAGCCGCACCAATCGATGACGGTTGATATCGACGGCGGTGAAGACGCAGTGGCGAAACTGGTCTTCGATTCGGCGGTCGCCGAACAGGCGGCGATAGGCGTTGGCCAGGGCGTCACCGGACGTCAGGGAAAGCAAATGCGGCTGGAACGAGCGGGTATTCGGTAGCGAATGGTTGAGCTCGAGGCCGGAGTTGAGCGCATCGCCGGGGGTCACCCCGGTGGCGAGCATGGCCGCGGCCACGGTGCCGGAACTGCTGCCGGCCAACACATCGATGGGCATGTTGAGCTCGGCCATGGCGCGGTAGACTCCCAAGTGCGACAAGACGCGGGAGGGCGCGCCGCTGAAGGCGACACCGATGGCGCGGTTGGTGAGCTTGCGGGCCAAGGCGGCCAGGTCCTTCTGATTGCCGCGCCGCAAATGGTGATAACCCGCGAGGTAGGCGCGTGAGTCGAGCCAGGCCGCGGTGTTTTGCCCTTCCAGCGCTTCGGCGGGATGCATCAGCGCCAGGTGACAGGGCGCGTGACTGTTGGACTGCACGTCTTGCAGCAGACGCCGCTCCTTCTCGCCGACGGCCGGGTCGTCTTCGGGAGAGGCCACGAGCACCAGCCGATCGGCCTGACGCAGGCAGCGCAGCGTCCAGGGGGTCACATTCGAATCGCAGGCATACACGATGGTGGTGTGGTTGGCTTCCAACCGGTGGAAATATTCGAGCAGGTTACTGTCCCCGGCCTCTCCGCGACCGATGGCGGACATGCCGGCGCCCAGGTAGCCCTCGATACTTGCCGCCTCGAGGTGTTTCGAGGGTCCGAAGGGTCGGGCGGCCATCGCCAAGCGCTCGGCCAGCGGGCCCACATCGACGCCGCGACTGATCGGGAACAGGGCGATGTTGGTGACGTGGTACCGCCGTCGTTCGGGCCCCTGACGCCCGTGGCCGGCGACCAACCGGGCCAGGTTGCGGGTCAGTGACGGCAACAGTTCGGCCAGCTCCAGAAAACGGTTGGCGCGGATGCGCGCCACGCTTCCGTCGCGCAGGGCGCGCACGGTTCCCTGGTATTTGCCGTCGGACAGGATGTCCGTGGCGCCGAAGGAATCGCCCGGACCCAGGAACCGCGTTTCCGCCGTTTCGCCTTGGTGGACCTCGGTCACCTGGAATCGGCCCGTACTGATCAGGTACACGTGGCCCGCCGGCTCGCCCTGTTCCACCAGGGTCTCGCCGCCATCCACGTTGACCCACCGAATGTCCTCGTAAATCAGGGCACGATCTTCCGGTTGAAGTCCATCGAACACGGAAAACTCGGACAGCCGCTCCGGCCAGACCAGGTTGTTGACCAATTGATCGATCAGGCGGCCCGCCTGGATGTGGTGGGGCGCCGAAAGGATGTGGACGCGACCGATATTGCGCGGGATCGACCAGGCTTCGCGATCCACACTGGTCAGGCTCTCGTGCGGATTGACCAGAACCAGTTCGGCGGGCCGGCGCAATCGCGTGGTGAAGATCTTGTCTTCCCGCGCGACAGGTGTCGGATCGCGATCGGGTGAATTGAACATGACCACCAGATCGGCGTTGCGCTGTACCAGCTTGTTCCAGCCCTCCTGCTCCAGATCGTTCAGCATCCACACGTAGCGCAGCCGTTCCTGTTGGTTTTCGAACCAATCCGCCACATCCCGCCAAACCGGATCGGTCAGCGGACGATTCAGCACCTCGGGGTCGAACGCCGTGGCGAAATCGGAAATCTCCAGCAGTTCCCCCTCGGCGCGCTCGAACAGCGCGTGTTGGAGTGCGTTGTAGACCAAATCCTGTAATCCGGCGTGGTTGGCGCAGTTGGCGGCGATCACGATGGGCCCCGGACGCGCCTCCCGACGGGCGGCACGCTCCAAAATAAAACCCATGATTTGGCGGATGCGGGGCCAATCCAGCGCGAAACTCGCCTGAAAGGCCTCGGCCCCGACGGCCAGGACCAACGAGTCGCGACGCGCGATCACGTCGGCGGAGCGGGGTCGATCGGTAAACACGGCCCCCTCGCCGATCAAATCACCACGAGCGGACCAGCCGACCCGTTTGGATCTGCCCGGCTGCTCCTCGCGCAGCACCTCGAACAAACCACACCAGACGACAAACACCTCGCGCCCTACCTCACCCTGTTTGAGCAACTTTTGGCCAGCGGGCACAAACCGGGGTTGAAAGTGAGCATCCAGTGCAGTCAGATCACGATCGGAAAGAGAGGCAAACAGGGGGACTTGATCGCGAAGAAAGTCAAGACGATCTGCCGTCGAATTCACAAATGTTCCTTTTCCAGTCGTTCACGCAGGGCACCTCGTGGTTCGTACACGAAAAAGGTGAAAAAACGCAGCAAGAAAGACCGGTTCGAAAATCAAATTGATGACGGTTTTTCTAACCGAGATGGATCGAACCAATCCTACCACAATCGATGGTCACGCGTCCGTTCCGGAGCTCGGCGGAAGCGGAAAACGGAAAAAGTAGGAGGGATCACCTCCGGCCTTGTGGATGCGCCGGTGGTTTGGTGCCGGACCTCGTGCAAAAACCAGAGATCACGGGATTTACCCCACTACATTTTGTCTGGACCGAAATTTTCCACCCTTGGCGCTTACCAAACCGGAACCCCTCTGCTAAGATGTCCGAGATTCTCCCTGCCTACAATTTATGTTGCGTCCCGGCATTGCCCTCGACGTGGTCACGGAGCACTTCATGTTATTCCGGCATTGGCCAGGTGCCCGCCATCGGTTTGTCCCACGGGCGCTCGTTTGGCTGTTCCTGTTGGTACCCACCGCCCTTTCGGCCCTACCCGACACGCCTTCTCCCGAAACCCTTCCTCGGCTCGTCCAAGAGGCCAACATCTCTCAGATTGGTCCCGATACCTTTTTGGTCACCTTGACCTACGCCGTTCGCAACCGCGGATCCATCTCCCTACAGAACCTACAGGTCCATGCGGACCTGGGATTGGATTTTCCCGGCGCCTCCGTCCTGGCCGATCACGTTCCGGAGAGCGCCGACTTCACCGTCAATCCGAGTTTCGACGGTCGCGACGATACGCGACTGCTGCGCGGCCGAGATCGCTTGGACCCGCGGGCCGAGGGGACGATTCGCATCACCGTGACGGTCACGCGCGAATCCGCGCAAACCGAGTTTCGCCACAAAGCGCGGCTCGAAGCGGCGCTGCCGGATGGAACGCCCCTGCCGGCGCCGGCGGGGACCGGGCACGACGCCACTCGCCCCGGTTTCGAGACGCTCGATCCCCCGGTACACATCGGCCTGGTCGGTCCGTCGGTGCCCACGCTCGGTACCGCCGGCCTGGTGGCCCTGATCTGCGGCCTCGCCAGCCTGGTCCTGAACATCTCCCGCGCCCGAGCCCAGGAATGAGGAAAGATCCGACCGCGCCCCTCGCGGGAAGTCACGGCCGAATCGCGTTTCGCGGTTCCTGAATGGTGCCGGGGATCAATTGCCGATCGGGCTGCCTGGCGGGACCTTGACCGGCTCGGTGGGTGCCAGCGGTGCATCCTCGTCCAGGGCCGACTCGATGAGGGCCGCGATCCATTCGTTGTGTATCTCGTAGGCCTCTGCGCGGGCCTCGTTGGCCTCCTCAGAAGTTTCCTCCGAGGAGAGTTCCGACTCGTGAGATGTGAGCTGGGCCCGAATCCGCGCGCGTACTTCGTCTCGCAGGGACCCGTCCTGAAGGGTGGCCAACAGGGCCCGCACGATCTGGGCATGGGTCTGCCGGTGAACCGCACCTTCGTGGCCCTCGCGGTCCTGCGCACCCACGACCGCCAGTACCGCCTCACACACCGCGTCCACACCCGGCTGCTCGGCATCGAGGGAGGCCTGGACCATCATGCGATTCAGGCGCGCGGGGTGCAACAGTGCATCGAGCGTGAGCTGCACCGAGGTTTCCGCCAGGGCCAGTGGATCGAAGAGCAGGCCCGTACGGCGCTGGAACAGTTCGCGGTGTGGGTAGAACCCATCCGGGCGCGGCGGAATCAGGTGGCGCAGGTGTTCCGGCAAGGTGAGGAACTCCGGCTCGAGCGTGGCCGTCAGCAACGCGATCGCACGCTTCTGACGCTCCGGGCTCACCGGCTTCATCGCCTCCACGGCGCCGGGATCTCCATCCATCGCGTATTCGAAGTAGGCACCACCGACACTTTTCACACAGGCTTGAACCTGATAGCGGTGGTGCAGGTAGACCGGCACCAGCAGTTCCTCGAGCTCCGAAATCGGTCGACCGGCCGGAAGGTTGCGCGCGCTGAAGTGCTTCAGCAGGTGCGCGCGCAGCTCGGTCAGGCGCGCCATTTCGTCCAGAGGATCGGCACCATTGTCCCAAAGGTTGGCGAGCGGGTGCATGTTCTTCAATTCGCGGGCATTCTGGTCGGTGATGTAGAGCAGGCCCTTCTCCTTGGATTCGGCCAGCACCGCTTCGAGGCCCTTGGCCTCGTCTTTCCATTCGGCATACAGGTATTTGACGGCCTGCTTGTCCCAGGATCCGATGCCCACGCCGTAGACCCGGGAAAAATCGAGGCGACCGTCGCGCAACTCGACCAGGGGCGCCGGGTAGTCCATCACCGAGGCGCGATCGAACCCGCTGGCGGCGAAATTGTGGGCGATGCCCAGCGTATGGCCGACCTCGTGGGCCGCCAGTTGACGGATGCGCGCAAGCGCCAGTTCGGTGGGGTCCCAGGCGCCGCGGGTGCCATCCTCCTGGCGGGGAAGCATGCCCTCGAAAAGCAAGCGATCCTGGCGGACGCGCAGCGAACCCAAGGTAACGAAACCCTTGATGATCTCGCCCGTTCGCGGATCGGGAATCATGGAGCCGTAGCTCCAGCCGCGGGTGGAGCGGTGCACCCACTGGATCACGTTATAGCGCACGTCCATCGGATCCACATCGGCGGGCAACACCTCGACCCGAAAACCGTCGATGATGCCGGCCGCCTCGAAGGCGTCTTTCCACCAGGAGGCCCCTTCGATCAAGGCCTCGCGGATGCGTGGCGGCGCCCCGGGATCCACGTAGTAAACCAACGGCTTCACCAACTCCGAGCGCGGCGCGTCGGGATTTTTGCGCACCAGGCGATGGCGCAGAACCCAATTCTGGGCCAGCGCCTGATCCAACGGCGCCGCATAATCTTCCAATTCGAAGGGAATCGCGCCGGATCGCGGATGAAAGGGCCGCGACCGATAGCCCTCTTCGGGCAACTCGACCATCGAAAAGTGTTGGCGCAGACTGATCAGGTTGGGATCGGGCGCCACCCGACGAACCTGATCGCCCTCGGCCTTACCGCGAAAGGTCAGGGAGACTTCGATTTCGGTGTTCTTGGGGAACGCTTTGGTGCGCGGCAAGTACACGTAGGACAGGTTGGGCTCGAGACGATAATTTCCCTGATTTTTCTGCTCGAGGCGACGCGCGATGCCCACCCGATCGCTCACGAGGAAGCTGTTTAGGGAAAACCACATGCGTCCGTCGCGTTGCGCAGCGATGTCCCCGCCCCAAAGGGTGCTGGTGGCGAAACTCTCCGCCACGGAGCGCCGTTCCAGGGAATTGTCGCTAAAAGCCCGGTACCGCATATTGCGTTGAATCAAGAAGATGCGCCCACCCACGCGCTTGAAGTGAACCAGGCGGGTCGTCTCCACCTGACCGCGGTCGAGTCCGACATCGTTGGAGCCCAGGCCGCTGGCCAGGCCGAAAACCATGATGAAGTCCCGCTCGAGGTCTTTTTCCTCCAAAGCGAGAAAAAGTTCACCGGAGTCGTTGTCCCAGTGAAGATCGAAAAAACCGGGGAGATGCCGCTTCGCGGACAGTGAAGCGAGAAAAGCGTCCTGGGCGGCGGACGCCTTGGGAGAAGCCTGAGTCGGCTGGAACAAGAGCAGCGAGAAGAGGATAGCGAGCACGTACGAGCCTCCATTCAGGAAATGGGTGAATCCTAACCCGGGCGGACCGGAAATGAGCAGAAAATTGCGGACGAGGCAATCTTCTCGATGGGGGCGAGGCAAGCGCGGCCGGTAGACGCGGGGCGGGGGCGATCCTGGCGGGACGGTCGAGGAGCGCCAAGGGGGAGCGTACCGGCTGCCCAGCCACCTAACACTCAACTAATATATCAGCAATGATCCAAAATTGCCCGACTTACCGGTCAACCCGAGCCCAACCAGCATGCTCGTTCGGGGAGCCCCTCTCATTTCGATTCCGACCGGGCACTTATTTTCAAAACCCCGTGCCCACTCCCCTTCGGATCCATACCCACACCCGTTTCCAAGGTTCGCACCGCGCCATCGACAACCTCGCATTCGCGCAATGTTTGTGACGATTGTCGCTGTTCCTTCCCGCGTAAGCATGGGGGCTCAAGTCAAACTTGAACCAAGCCGAAAGAATCAACATACAACGTATTCAGGTTTTATGTGTTTTTATCGATCGCCGGCTCATCCATTTCCACGCACCGGCGCATGTCGATCGATCCACGAGGCCCACAGCCTCCACCCCTCGTCCCCAACTCTCATGTCCAAGATGGTGCACGGCAATTCACGACAGGCTCGACCCTCCGGTCCGCGGATGACGCGCGACGGGCCCGACCCCTCCGAACCGGGCTGCATGGATCATGTGTACCAAAGATCCCTACTGAATGAGCCATGAAGAAAAAAATCGCGATCGATCAGCTCCGCCCCGGCATGTACGTCCACTCTCTCAACCGCAGTTGGATTCGCTTGCCGTTCTTCTCCAACCCCATTCGCAATGTGGAAACGGTCACCAAACTCCGCGCCTATGAAGTGACCGAAGTGGTGATCGACACGTCCCGTGGGCTGGACGTGCCGCCGGAGACGCCGATGGGCATGGGGGAAACCGCCGAAGACGTCCTGCAGCAGGTGCACGAGTCGGCCAAGGTCCACGCCGAGGCGGGAGCCGAAACGAGCGCCCTGTTCCGCGACGTTCAGGATCACCTCGACTTCGACGACGCCCGCACGGATCGCCAGGTCCAGAACCTCACCGACCAGGTGTTCAGGGATCCCCATTCGATGCTGTGCCTGAGCGTGCTGCGCAACGCGGATACCTACACCTACGAGCACAGCGTCAATGTCTGCATTCTGGCCCTCTTTCTGGGGAGATCGCTGAACCTGTCCCAAGAGGAGCTGTTCCTGCTGGGCAAGGGCGCGCTGCTTCACGACATCGGCAAGTGCATGATTCCCCAGGAGTTGCTGCAAAAGACCGGAACCCTGACGGACGAAGAGACGCGCATCATGCAAAACCACGTGGAATTGGGAGTGGACTATCTGCGCCGCGCCGGCTCGTTACCGGAGCCCGGCCTGTCCTTCATCAGCCACCATCACGAACGATTGGACGGCAGCGGCTATCCCCGCGGCCTGAAAAGCGACGCCATTTCGAGGTTCGGCAAACTGGCCGCGGTGCTGGACATCTACGACGCCATGCTCCACCGCAATCACTACAAGGAACCGATCGACCCCCACACGGTCCTGCTGACCATGCGCGCCATGGTGGACACGCAGCTCGACCCCGATGCCTACCGAGCCCTGTGCCAGTGCCTGGGACCCTATCCGCCCGGAACCCTGCTGATGCTCAACAGCGGAGAGATGGCGATCGCCTTCGAACCCAACGGAGATTCGCCCGAACGACCACGCAGCCTGCTGATCACCACGCCCGACGGCACCATTCGCGGCCAGCCGATCCCCTGCGACCTGACGCAATCCGGAACCGACAAACACGGCTATGCCCGCTCGATCGTCACCGCGATCAACAATTCGGACATCCTCTTCAATCCGCTGGACATCATCGCCAAGGAATACTCGATGCTACCCCACGGGGTGCCGCTGACATCTCAAAGTCCTCGATGAGGCGACGGAACGGGAGGCCCACCTTGCCGTTCGCTTTCAATCCATCCGCGCTCAAAGAAAAGATCACCGATGGCTCCTTTCGGGCGAACCTTCTCTGGGCGGTCCTGTTCGCGGTCTCGATCCTATATCTGGGGAGGACCGGGATGGATCTTCGCCGAGAATTCTCGGCAAGGGAAAACCACCATCGATTCCGCCAGGATTTGGCCGAAGCCGGCCGCCAACTCCTGACCGGCCTGCACACCTACCGCGCCCAGGGCGAGCGCGATCCGGTGGACGTGAATCGACCCTTCGCCCATTGGTTGGCGGTCTTGAGAAGGGCCAAGCACCCCGAACTGCGGACGATGGCGGAGGAACGCGCCGCGGGGGGGCCACCCTGGCAGACGCTCAGTCCCTCCGCCGCGCCCAAGCTGGATCCCGACCTGCGCGATATGCTCATTCTTCAGGTCGCCGACGCGATGCGAATCGCCACGCGTGATCTCCCGGCCGAAGTGCCCGGCTCCGACGCGGCCCTCGAGATGCGATTGCGACGGTTGATCCGAGCGACCTTCCTGATGGGGTTCGTCTGCCTCGGTTGGTTCCTGTCGGCCTGGTTCCATCCCTTCCTGAAACTGCGGCGCCTGGTCCACCGGCTTTCGGCCGGAGGCGGCTACGGCTCCGCCGGTTCCTGGGACTTTTCGTCGCTGACCCGACAATTGGATCGCCTGGTTCACGATCGCTCACAGGGCTCGGAACGCACGCGCGAGGAGGACATCGCCCGCAGCATCAACGACGGCCTGGCGATCATTTCTCCGGAAGGCCGCATTCGCACCGTGAACAACGCCTTCTGCCGCATGCTGGGCTACGAGGAGCAAGAGCTCCTGGGCCGCGCATTCGATTCGATCTACGTGCAGCACCAAACGATCAAGGTCCAGGGCTTTTTCAAACGCCGCGACGACTCCCAGGTGGAGGAACTGTTCCAGACCAAGGCCGGCGACATCATTCCGGTCCGTTTCACGACCCAATTCCTCTTCGACGGCGACCACCGGGTTCAGGGCGTGCTTTGCCTGACCCGCGACATTTCCCGCGAAAAGGAATACGAAGAGGAATTGCAACGCCATACCGAGTGGTTGCGCGGCGTCCTTTGCAGTATCGACGAAGCGGTCATCACCACGGCCGTCAACGGGGGAATCTCGTTCATCAACCCTCACGCCGAACGCCTCACGGGGTTCAAGTTGAGCGAGGCACTGGACAAGCCAGTGGACACGGTGTTCCGGCTCAAAGGCGAAAAACAAGGCGATCCGGTGGCCTTTCTGGAGAACCTGGTGGCCTTCAAACCCTTGGAATGCGTGCTGATCGATCGCAAGGGCCGCGAACGGATCATCGACGAATCGGTGGCCCACATCCGCGCCGCGGAAGGTACCTCGTACGGCATGATCATCATTTTCCGCGACGTCACCGAGCATCGCATCGCCGCGCAGGAGCTGCTCGCCGCCAAGGAGGCGGCCGAGGACGCTTCGGCCGCCAAGAGCATTTTTCTCGCGCGCATGAGCGACGAGATCCGCACGCCCATCCAAACGATCATCGAAATGAACCAAATGCTGCTGGGCGCCCATCTCAACCGGGAACAGCACAAGCTCGCGGAAATCGTGCGGCGCTCGGCGGAGTCGCTGCAGGCGGTCATCAACGACGTGTTGGATTTCTCGACCATGGAGGCGGGACGACTGGAGCTGAACCCGGGTCCGCTGGAAATCCGCACCCTGGTCGAGGAAATCGGGGACATGATGGCGCCCACGGCCCGCGCGAAAAACCTGACCTTCCTGCACGTGATCGAGCCCAAGGCGCCGTCCCAGGTGATGGGCGATTTGCAGCGCATTCGCCAGGTCCTGGTGAATCTGGTGGAAAACGCCCTGAAATTCACCGAACGGGGCCAGGTGGTCGTGTATCTGGATCGGCTGACCCGCAACGATCCGGAGGTCCAGGTTCTGGCACGGGAAGCCGAAATGCGCCGCGAATCCGAGCCGTCACCCATCGGCCCCCGCGGCGCGGGTACCGCCTATTTGCGTTTCCGCGTTCGCGATACCGGCGCGGGCATCAAGACCGACGACCTGGATCGCTATTTCCAGGCCTTCACGGATACGCTCACCCCGACGCCCCGCGGAGGAACCGGGCTCGGCCTGGCGATCTGCAAGCGGTTGACAGAAGCGATGGGCGGCAGGTTGGAGGTCGAAAGCGAACTGGGCGAAGGCGCCACCTTTTCGGTGTTGCTGCCCCTCCCGGTGGTCTCGGAAATCTATCCGCCCGAACCCCTACCCTGGCCGAAAACCACGGGTTCGCGCCTGCTGATTCTGACCAACCGCGACATTTCCCGCGAGTTCTTCGGGAAATACCTGACCTACTGGGATTGCCACTGGGAAGCCATCGACGACGCTGACAAGGTCGTTTCCTGCCTCGAGGAGGCCTCGGTCAAGGGCGCACCCTATGCCGCGGCCGTGCTCGACATGGACGGCCAGCCCGTTTCGTCCCTGGAATTGTTGCGCTCCATTCGCACCTCTCCGGATGCGGCGGCCACGCCCCTGCTGATGACCACCACCCGGCCGATTCGGCCGCACACCGCCAAGGCGCTCGTCTCCGGGGTCGTCGCCTACCTCAACAAACCGCTCAAGGCCGACCACCTGCGCGCGGGCCTGGAACTGGCCGCGCTGCAATGGCGCGACGTCGATCGCCTCGCGACGCGCCACCCCCTGCCGGCCAAGCCCCGCATCCTGGTGGCCGATCCCAGCCCCACCAACCAAAAACTGATCGGCGCCCTCATCGCCGCCGCCGATGTGGCGTGCCATACGGTGAGCGACGGCTACGACGCGCTGGCCGAAATCGAACACGGTTCCTTCGATTTGGTGCTCATCGACTGCCACATGCCGGTGGTGAACGGCCTCGAAACCACGCGCAAGATCCGCGAGCGCGAAGGCCCGCTGCAGCACACGCCCATCGTGGGCACCACCTTCTCCGGACGTCCCCGCATCCGCGACGAATGTTACGCGGCCGGCATGGATGCCGTGCTGGAGAAACCGATCTCGGCACACCAACTACACAATCTGTTCGAGCAATTCCTGCCCCAAGGCGAGGCCCTGCGCAAGCTGGCCGAATACGAGCGAAAACCCTACGGTGGACCGGAGGAGCTGCTGCACATCGGCTCGGTCTGCGGCAAGAACCGGGCACTCGAGCAGGAGCTGGTGGAAATCGCCATGGTCGAGGTCCAGGATCACCTGACTTCGCTGGAACAAGCCCTGGAGAGCGGCACCGGGACCCAACTGCGCACGGAGGCGGACCACCTGGAGGACATCGTCGCCAATCTCAACGCCCAGAAGTTCCGCGACGCGGTCCATCTCCTGGCTCGTGCGATCCGAGAAAACGACAGGGAACACTGGCCTTACCGGATGGATCAAGTGAAGAAGGAATTCGTGCTGCTGCGCACCTACCTGTTCGACTACCTGAGCCGCCGCACCACCGAACCGGCCGATGACAGTTTCCCCGGCGACACCGTGTTCCGCGTGCTGATCGTGGACGACGAGAAGATGAACCGGGTCATGGTCCAGCACTACCTGAGCGGCCCCGAGTTCGCGGTCGACCAGGCGGCCGACGGCCAGGAGGCGCTGGACCTCATCCTGGCCGCGCTGAACGCCTCCGAACAGGCGCCCTATGACCTGATCCTGCTCGACGTGCTCATGCCCAACATGTCGGGTTTCGAAGTCTGCAACCACATTCGCCGCCACTACCCGCCCCACGAATTGCCGGTCCTGATGTTGACCGCCAAAGGCCAGCTCGCCGACATCATCAAGGGTTTCGAGGCCGGCGCCAACGACTACCTGGTCAAGCCGGTCAAAAAAGAGCTGCTGCTCTCACGGATCCGCCTGCAACTGAACTTGCTGAAAGCCAACCGCCGCCTCGAGGAATACAACCAATCGCTCGAGGATCAAGTGGCCGATCGCACCGCCAAACTGCGCCTGCGCAATGCGGAGCTGGAGACGCTGGACCGCATCGTGATCGCAATCAATCGCGAATTCCACCTGAGCAACCTGCTGCCGGCCCTGCTACACCAGGGCATGGAATTGTTCCCCAGTGCCGATCAGGCCCTGTTCCTGATTTGGGACGCGGCCGAGGAACAGTTCCGGGTCGCGGCCACCGCGGCCATTCCCTTCGAACGGGTGGCGGAGATTCGCCTTACGCGCGAAAGCCTGGGCCAGTCGTTTTTCGAGGGTTGCGAACAGGTGGAGAAGGGCATTTTCATCAACAGCCACGTGGAGCGCTTCGCCACCTTCGGCAACGCCCGCAAGCAGCCGCGTTCGGTGCTGGCCATGGCACTGGAGTTGGAAGGTCACCTGGAGGGCCTGCTGGTGCTGGACAACCTTCATGAAAAGCAGGCCTTCAGTCAATCGGACGTGCAGAAGCTGGCGCGCTTCCAACACCACGCCGTCACGGCCCTCGCCAAGACCCACTACCACCTGGAACTCGAAAAGAAGACGCGCGAAATCCTGGCCAATCAAAAGCAACTGATGACGCAGGAGAAGATGGCGTCGCTGGGCACCATGACGGCGGGCGTCGCCCACGAATTGCGCAATCCGCTGAATTTCATCAACAACCTGGCGGAGGTTTTGGAGGAGGACACCAAGGCGTTGTCAGAGAGTTTCCGGGCGTTGACCGGCGAACAGACCCATTCGGAGGTGACCGAGACGATCGAGAACTTGAACCGCAATGCCGCGATCATCGCCCGCAACGGCCGCCGCGCCGAGCGCATCATCGACAGCATGATGCTGCTGTCGCGCAGTGGCTCGGGAAAGCGGCGCGAAGTCAACATCAACGCCTTGCTCGAAGAGTACAGCTTTCTGGCCAGCCAGGGCATTCGCGGTCGAGACCTCGAATTCAATCCCAGCATCGTGACCCGCTTCGACCCGGATGTCACGCGCATCAACGCCACGCCGGAAAGCCTCAGCCGGGCCTTTCTCAACCTGATGAACAACGCCTTGTATGCCCTGCGCCAGAAGCGTCGTCGCCTCGGCGAGCGGTTCACACCCGAATTGCGCCTGGTGACCCGGCCGTCCGAGGAGGGCGTGGAGGTGTGGATCGAAGACAACGGCGACGGCATTCCCGAATCGGTGGTCAACCGCATTTTCACCCCGTTCTTCACCACCAAACCGCCGGGCGAGGGGGCCGGTCTGGGTTTGGCCCTGTGCTACGACATCATCGTCAGCGAGCACGGCGGCGACATTCGCATCGATACCGAGCCGGGCAGCTACACGCGGTTTCGGGTGAAACTGCCACGCGATCCGCAAGCCGCGGTGGTAGATCGACCGGAGGAGAAACCAACCTCGTCCATGTCGAATTGAACCCTTCGCAATTCCGCTCCCCCCCTCACGACTCGCAGCGAGTCCCCCGATCAGTCCGTTTCGCCGGACCGCGACGCCAGCACGGCCTCGACGCGCGCCTCCCATTGGGCGATGCGCCCCGACCGGAAATACTCGATATAGTCCAGCGCGAGCAAGTGGCGAAACAGCCCCGCCCGTTTCGCCATCGACACACCCTTCAGGCGGGTCTGCCGAAAACGGGCGAACCATTCCAAGGCCTCACCGTAGGATTCGTCGATCAGGTTCCCGATCAAGTCGCGGATATGGCCCGAAAAGGCCGGCCCCTTCCCGCAGGTAGATACGGCGATTTCCAGATCGCCACGGCGCAATACCGCCGGTGCGAAGAAGTCCGCCGCGTCCACGTCGTCCACGGCCATGCTGAGGACCCCCTTGCCGCGCGCCAAATGGTACAGCTTGCGATTGAGCACGCGATCGTCCGTCGCGAAAATGGCCAAGTACATGCCGTCCAGGTCCTCGGGCTCGACGGTTCCACGAATGATCCGCACCCCCTTTGGCATGGACCCGACCTCCGGTGCCACGACCGACAGATCCGCACCGGCTTCCATCAACCGCTCGGCCTTCTGGCGGGCGATCTTGCCGCCGCCGACAATCAGGCAACGCTTTCCGGCGACGTGCAAATTAACGGTCAGCAAGGGCATGGGCCACCTCCTTCGGGGCGAAACGGTTCAAGGTTACGAGTTCTTCGTCGGTCAGGTAACAGCCGGGATCTTCGGCCCAGGGGTCGCCGCACTGGGCAAAGGCCCGCGTCCGCGTATTGCCGTTGCAGATGGCCAGGGCGGGACAGGATCCGCAACGCCCTTTCAGGGGCCGCCGTTTCGCGCGCAGGCCGATCATCAGGGGATCCCGGGTCTGGGCCCAGATGTGGCTGAACGGGCGCGTTTTGACATTGCCGAGACCGTGGTCCCACCACATGGTGTCGGGATGAACCTCGCCGCGATTGTCGATATTGGCGACCCCCTCACCCGTAGCGTTTCCGCCCCATCGTTCCAAAACGGCACGCATTTCGTCGAACCGCTCGGGCATCTCGCGTGCGACCCAGCGCAGAAAGTAGACCCCATCGGCGTCGTTGTTGCCGGTCACGATGTGGGGCCCGGATCCGCGCAGGGCGAAGTCGGCCGCGGCCTCGAACAGAATTTCCATCGTGCGCCGGGCGCGAACGTGAGCCAGGTCCTTACCGCGGTGGATCCTGCCGCGTCCCGCGTAATTGAGGTGCGAGACATAGAACTTGGCGGCACCCTCCCGCTCGGCCAGTGCCAGGACTTCCGAAAGCTGATGCTCGTTTTCCTGGGCGAGTGTCATGCGAATGCCGGTGGACAGGCCGGCACCGATGCACCGCCGGATGCCGGCAAGAGAGGCGTCAAAGCTGCCGGGCTCGCCGCGGAACCGGTCGTGCACATCCCCGATCCCGTCGAGGCTGATCCCCACGTAGGCGAAACCCAATGCGCGGATGCGCGCGACCGCGGCGTCATCGATCAGGCAGCCGTTGCTGGAAAGCGTGAGCCGCAGACCGCGATCCGAAGCGTAAGCGGCGATGTCGAAAAAGTCGGGCCGCATCAGCGGTTCCCCGCCGGAAAGGATCACCATGGGCGGGTTCAAGGTCGCGAGATCGTCCACGACCTCGAACGCCTGTGCGGTGGTCAACTCCCCCGGGAAACGACCGTTCGCCGCAAAAGCGTAACAGTGGGTGCAACGCAGGTTGCAGGTTCGGGTCAGGTTCCAGATCACCACCGGCGCGCGGGGCGCTCGACCGCTCGGCGGCCGCCGGCTGCGCGATGGCGCGAACAACAAGGACATATAGGTGGATAGGCGAAACATGGGCGCTGACTCCTCGGTGTCCTCAGGTCGTGGCCGAAGCCCCGGGCCCCGCCCGCAGGGAGTCGGGCGGTGTGGCCAGCTTCAGGCCGGTTTTTTTCAAGAGGCGGGTGCTGAACAGCACGCGGTGTTGGCGAACCGGGTCGCCGAGCAGTTCGCGGATTTGCGCCACTTGCGCTTCCACGTCCTCCGCGCGGCGACCGTGCACCATGGCGAACAGGTTGTAGGGCCATACGGGTGGATGCCGTGGCCGGCGGTAACAGTGACTCACGAACGGCAAGGCCCCGACGGCCGCACCCAACCGGTCCACTTCCGAATCGGGCACATCCCAAACGGACATCCCGTTGAACCGGTACCCCAACGCGTAGTGATTGGGAATGATGCCGATCCGACGGATGGCGCCGCGGTCCAGGAGTTCCCGAAGCCGGGCCATGACCTCCTCGGCGGTCATCTCCAGGGTTGCGGCCAGGTGCGCATAGGGCTCGGGCACGAGCGGCAACCCGTCCTGCGTCGCCCGGATCAGGGCCCGGTCGCGTGCGTCCGGCCGCCAACCGAATCGATTCGTTTCACTTTGTGGGTACTTCATGCCAAGCTCCTCGTGCCAACGGGTCAGGCTTCCAATTTGAGTTCCAGGAAATAGCTCCGTTCCTTCGGGAAAGGGTAGATCGGCAGGCCCGTCGTCGCTTCCAGCCGTGCCAACACCCCTTCCAGGTCCTCGGCCCGCTCGGTAAGCACGACGAACCACATGTTCAGGTCGAAATCGCGAAGGTAGTTGTGAGCGACCTCGGGCGTCTCGTTCAGGAGTCGGGCGATCTCGGCGATGCGCAGCTCGGGAACGGCCATCGCGGCCAGGGTGACGCCACCGCCCATCGCTTCGGCGTTGTACAGCGGGCCGAAACGCGAGGCGATCCCCCACTCTTCCAGCCGGCCAATGCGCTCGATCAGCTCCTGTTCGCCAATGCCGAGCGTCTTGGCCGCCCGCGCGAAGGGTCGCGCGCAAATCGGAAACCCACCCTGCAGGCCATTGATGATGCGGCGATCGATGTCGTCCAGGGAAAACGTCTCTCGGACCCGTTTGCCAGTCACGCCTCACCTCCGGCGCATGATGCCAGGCGGTTCCGCCCAGTGGTGATCTCTTCGGGGTTTTGGGGGATCGGCTCGGATGTTTCCACGTGGCGCATCACGGGGCCACACTGCTTGAAGCGCCGCCGCGAAAAGAGAACGCGGTGGTTTTGGGCCAGGGATCCGGCGGCCTCGACGAGCCGGTCCACCTGATCCAGGACCCGGGCCCGGTCGACGCCGTGAATCATGCAGTAGAGGTTGAAGGGCCATCGTTCCGGGATCGGTCGCCGGCGGTAGCACAGGGTCACGAACGGGAACCCGGTCAGCACGGCGGCCAGCCGATCCAACCGATCCGGGTCGACCTGCCACACGACCATCGCGTTGGCCGACCATCCCAGTTCGTGATGGCGCACCACCACCCCGAAACGCTTGAGGGTGCCGTCCCGCAACCAGCTCTGAATGCGGGTCAACACGGCTTCTTCGGAAAGCCCGAGCGGGCGTCCCAATGCGGCGTAGGGCCTTGGTTCCAAAGGCAACCCACGACACAGCGCATCGAGAAGCCGCCGATCGAGCGGGGTGAGTTCCGTCATAAGGCAAACCCCGTATCCAGGTGATAACTCTTCTCCATGGGAAACGAGAAGATCGGTCGCTCGATGGCTCGTTCCATCTGCGCCAAGGTTTCCTCCAGGGCATCGTTCGAGGCGGCGTGCACCACGAACCACAAATTGAGCGCATCCTCGCGTTCGTAGTTGTGGTTGACCCCTGGAAATTCGGAAATGCGAGCTGCGATTCTCGCCAGTTCGTCGTCCTCCGCGGCGGTGGCCGCCAGTGTGGAAGCGCCTGTCCGACCTGGCCGAACGACCGCACCGATTCGAGAGAGTGCCCCCTGCCGCTTCAGCTCGCGATAGTGCGCCAGAACCGCGTCCTCGGTGAGACCCATCTCCTCCGCGATGACCGCGAAGGGGCATGGACTGAGCGGGAACCCACGCTGGAAGCGATCCAACAGTTCTTTTTGCAATGGATCGATCATCTCATTTCCCCAATTGGCCGGCGCGGTGGGTGAAGAAGATCCCGCTCGGCTTGGTGACGGGCAGTTCCCCCACTTTGGTCATGGCATAGGCGTCGTAGATTTCCACCTTGTTCGCATCGCGCACCGAGATCCAAATGCGTTCACCCTTGGGCGTGAATTCCATATGCATCACCCCTGGCCCGGGTTCCAGTCGCTTGACCACGCGGCGGCTCTGGGTGTCGATGACCTGCACCACGCCATTGTCCGGATAGGCGAAGTTGACCCAAAGGCGACGGCCGTCCGGGGCCGCCACGACGAAGACCGGCCGGCCGTGGACATCGACGCGGTCGAAGACCTTGAACCCCGTACCGTCGAGGCAGAGCACGCGGTTGCGCCCCACCGCGGGAAGGTAGGAATGGGCGTTGGTCATGGCCCAGCCCTCCAGGTGCGGCATTTTGTAGACCGGCAGCTTCTCGTCGCCTCTGCCCTGCTCGTCGACGACGCGCCGAACGCCCGATTCCAGATCCCACAGATCGATCAAGGCCATGCCGTCTTCGCCGAAAAGCCCCGCCACATAGTGACGGCCATCGGGCGTGATCATGGCGTCGTAGGGTTTGGCACCGATCTCGGTGAATTTGTGGATGGTCAGGTCGCCCGGCCCGCGAAATCGGGCGACCCAGATTTCGTCGCTGTCGAACAGCGACCACACGAACCGATGGTCGGGTGCTTCCACCAGGCCGACAGTTTTCGAGCCGCCGGTCGCGGGAACGTCGGCGACCAGGTCCAGCGTGTCGCTGTCGAAGATGCGCACGCCGCCGGGTTCGTAGTTGGAGACGGCGACCCATTTCCCGTCCTGACTGATGGCGCCACCGATGCTGTTGCCTCCCTGGATCACGCGTCGCACGATGCGGCGCCCCAACAAGTCGATCTTGGTCAGGCCGCCGTCGCGACCGAACACGTAGGCGTAGCGCTGGTCGCGCGAGAACACGATCGACGCGTGCGACAGGTCGCCCAGCCCCGTCACCTCACCCAGGATGCTGTTGGTGGTGGTTTCCACGATCACGACGGTTCCCGAGGCGCGCTCGATGATGCAGCCCAGGTCCCCCGTGCCACGGAGGCCCAACGGGGCGACGGTGGCTTCGGCTTCGCGAAATTCGGGCTCGGGCAAACCGGCGATGAGGCGTTCGGCCAGGAATTCGGCCTCCGCGACGCTGAGTTCATCGCGCCAGGCGGGCATGGCGGTGTGGGCCACACCATTGCGCATGATGGCCACCAAAGAGGCCTTGCCGTAGCGCGCCATGCGGTCGGGCAGCAGCGCGGGGCCCAATCCGCCCTTCATCGTGAGCCCGTGACAGGACCCGCAATCCTGACGCAGCAACTCGGTAAGTTCCCTGGGGCTTCGCGTGGGCTTCGCTTTTTTCTTCTGTCCTTTCGAAGGCGCGTGTTTTGTGGCCACGGTCGTGGTTGCCGCGGGACCACCGGCGCCCCCACCGGCAAGCGCCCCGACCATCGTGAACAGGCCCATGGCACACACCAGAAAAGTGCCGACTCTAGCCAAGGTGGGCATGACTTGCCTCCTGCAGGGGTTTGGCGACCATGTGGGGGGCCAGGCGTTCCGCGACGCGAACCACCGCGCCCACGACCAGTAGGGTCGGCGAACGGAAGCTCAGTTCCGCCAATTCGTTCTTCACCCTTTCGAGGGTACTGAAGTGGACCCGTTGCTCCGGCGTGGATCCATTTTCCACCGCGGCGACCGGCGTGCGGACGGACATTCCGTGTCGGGTCAGGTTCGTCCGTATTTCGTCGAGGTTGGCCAATCCCATGTAAAAAACCAGGGTCGTCCCTTCCGAAACCAGGCTCGGCCAATCCAGGTTCAGCGGTTTCCCCGCCCGACAATGGCCGGTGACGAAGCGAACGCTGGTGGCGTAACCTCGGTGGGTCAGCGGAAGGCCGACGGAGGCGCCGCAACCCGCGGCGGCGGTGATGCCGGGAACCACGACCACCTCGATCCCGGCAGCGACCAACTCGAGCGCCTCTTCGCCGCCACGGCCGAAGATGAAGGGATCGCCGCCCTTGAGCCGAACCACGGTGCCGTGGGTCTGGGCCAACTCCACCAGGATGTCGTTGATCTGGGCTTGGGGCGTGTGATGGCGGCCGGGGTATTTCCCCACGAATACGCGGGGAGTTCGCGAGGGGATCAGGTTCATGATCGAGGCATGAACCAACCGATCGTACACGACCACGTCCGCTTCGCCCAGCAGGCGGTAGGCCTTCAACGTGAGAAGTTCGGGATCTCCTGGCCCCGCCCCTACCAGAAACACTTTTCCAAGGGCTTTGCTATTCATGGTTTGCTCCTGTTCTCCGTCGATGGGGAAACCCGAGGCTCCAGGTCGGGGAGTCAGTGGCTCGTCCCTTCTTCGAAACGGGTTTTGTTGAACACGTTGTACTTGCCCGACGGCTTCTTCATGGGCAATCGCTTCACTTCCCGCAGCGTTTCCGCGTCGTAGACGATGACGGCGCCGTCCAGGTCCCAAACGCTCAGCAGGGCATACTTGCCGTCCTTGGTGAATTCCACGTGGGCCGCGGTTTTGCCGGGCTCGGGTTGCAGGGTCTTGGCGATGGTCAGGGTTTGCTTGTCGATCACGTGAACCTTGTCCCGGTGGGGTCCGAAAAAGACGTCGACCCAGGCGTAGCGACTTGCCCGGTGGCTGCGCATGAAGAATCCGGGGCCCAGCGTTTCCAGCTCTGCGGTGGTCTTCCACGTGTCCATGTCGATGAAACTGACCTTGCCGGTCTTCAGGTTCGGCGTGGCCAGAATGCGGCGTCCCTTCCAGTCCCACTTGATGCCCGAGCCCAGGTGGGGCATGCCCGCCAGATCCAGTGAAGCGACCACGGCACCTCGATCGAGGTCGACCACTTGCCCGCCCGGCGCTTCGGCGGCCTCGGGATCGGGCCGGGTGGCGCCCATCAGGTGGCGGTACTTTTGGTCGAAGAAAAAGTCGTCGAGGCAGTGCTCGACCGCGATGCGACGCACATCGACGCGGGCGATGTCGTCACCGCGGTACGGGATTTCCCAGACCTCCGGGATGTCCTTGAGGGCGACGATGAAGCTGTCCCGAGGCGGCGCGGTGTACACGGCACTGACGCGGCTGCTCCGTCCGTCGAAACCGGTAGCCGGCACCACCCGCAGGGGTCGCAGGTCTTCGCCCGAGAGGATCACCACGTTGTGGGGCAGGTAGTTACCCACGGCGACGAAGCGACCGTCCGGCGAGACTGCGGCGTTGCGGGTGTTGATGCCCGCACGGACCTCGGCCACCATTTTCAGGTTGTAGATGTCGTACTTGGAGATCCATCCGTCCCGCGACGCAAAGAAGACAAAGCGGCCATCGCGGGTGTATTTGGGACCCCCGTGCAGCGCGAAACGGGTGGGAAAGCGGTGGATGGGCGTGAAGGTGTCGCCATCCAGCAGGGTTGCGTGGTGGTCGCCGGTTTCCACCACGATGAAGAGATTCATCAGATCCGCGTCGAAGACCGGTTTGGCGGGAAGCGGCGCCGGTTGGTGCACGATGCGGCTGCGTGCGATTTCCCGCTCACCCCATTTGGGCACGCCAAACAGCGGGCGGTACATGTACCCGACCAGCGATTCGATTTGGTCGGCGTCGAGCACCGCTTCGAAGGCGGGCATCTGCGTCGCCGGGCGCCCCTTGGTGACGACCGCGATCGCGTGGTCGCGTTTGAGCCGGCGCAGGCTTTGGGGAATCAGTGCCGGGCCGGTGCCGCCCAGCCGGTCCGTACCGTGGCAGGAAGCGCAATGGTGAGCATACAGTGCCGCGGGTTTCGGTGCGTTTGCCGGGAGCGTGGCGAAGAGCGTCGTGGCGCCGGCGACGAAGGAATAAACCATCCAGAGAGCGACGATTGAACGAAACATAATCGACCTCATCAAATGTCGCGTGATGGGCCAACTTTAAAGAAGAACGGGCGGGCCCCTGGATGATCGAGGTCATAGTCGCCGGCAGTTCGTTCGGTAACTGTCGAACGGCAAATTCGCCGATGCGGGCTCTGCCACATTTCCTCGAAGGTGATATTTCCGCAGATCCCGCATTTTTGGAGAGAGGTGGTGCCTGTAGGTTGGCCGGCTCGGCCGACGCTTCGAAGCAACGTATTTAACAGAAGAGAGTTACACCAAAGAGCGAAGCGACCCCTTCCCCCGGACAGGCCTAAACCGAGTTTCCGACGCTCTCGCTCTTTTCGCCGCGGCGCATTGTAATTGCTCCGACTGGTTGAGCAGGCTGGCCTGGGCGGCCCCCCTCACTTACAGGTCTTACGTCACTTGCGTACACACGAGTACTTCAAGCCTATTTCCTTCGATGGGCTTCGCCTTCTGGGTGCCAGGCCTCGATCTTGATCGATACATCGAAGGGCGTAACTCGGGCGTCCCCCTCTCAGCATGCGGGAGCTCCCGGCTCGAGTCACTTCGATGTGTCGGCCGAGCCGGCCAACCTACAGCGGTGACGCCCCTCTCAACATGCGGGAACTCTCGAGGGAATTGCTTCGATCGGTGGAGCAAGCTGGCCTGGGCGGCCCCCTCATCTACAGGTACGGTGCCCCTCTCGGCATACGGAAGCTATCGGCTTGACGAATCTCTCGGAAATGCGGGAACTCCCAAGCGATCGATCAGCATCGATGGCGAACCCGTTCCCACTCGATGCCGAGCGGCAACGGGCTCTCCTTCGGCGAATCAGGTCAACCGCTCGCGCATCGCGTAGATCGCGTTCAGGTTGGCCGCACCGAGGCGGCGGCACCGTTCGGGTGACCAGCCCTCCAACTCGTTGGGCGTTTCGACGGTGTCCTTGAACGGCATCTCGAGCGTCATCGCCAGACACCCAAAGGTCTCCGCCACGTAATCCGTGGCCTTGGCCAGGTTGGCGCTGCCCGGTGCATCGGGTTCGTAACCGTGTTCGGTTTGAAAATCGGGGCTGGCCAGTACCAGCGCGGCCTCGTAGGCGTCCTGCAACGCTTGGCGTTCCTCACTCCAGGAGGCGATGCCTTCCGCGCCCGCGATGAAATTGTAGGGCAAGGCCTCGTCGCCGTGTACATCCAAGAAGAAGTCGACACCGACTTCGTGCATCTTCTGGCGAACCAGGAACACTTCCGGACTGCGCTCCATGGTGGGCTTCAACCATTCGCGGTTCAGGTTCGCGCCCGCCGCGTTCGTGCGCAGGTGGCCGCGCCGGCTTCCGTCCGGGTTCATGTTGGGCACCACGTAGAAGACGGCCCGTTTGAGCAGCTCGCGGCTGACCGGTTCGTCCTCGTCCAGCAGTTTGTCGAGGAACCCTTCCATCCACCACTCGGCCATGGTTTCGCCCGGATGCTGCCTGCCGATGATCCAGCACTTCAGCTTGTCACCTTCCGGCTCCCCAATGCGGAGCAGATCCAGGTCTTGGCCGTCGAGGGTCTGCCCGAGCCGCATGACGTCCACGCTCGGCGCCGCCAGCGTATCCGCGATCAGGTCCATGTGCCGTTCCACGCTGTAGGGCGCGAAATAGGCGAAGTACAAACTGTTGGCCAACGGCTTGTGCCGCAGCGTGAGCTCCTTGCCGTCGAATTCGGTTTCGATGCGAAACCAGCTTTCCCGATCGTAGGAAGCCACTGCCCGGTAATCCTTGAAGCCTCCGGGATAGGCCGCGCCACCGGCATTCTGAATGCGCATCACGCACTCCCGATCCTTGGCGCCGGTCAGGCGAAAAAAGAACCACTGATAGAAATCGGATTGGTTGTCCTTGACGATCTCGAGGCGAATGTCGCTCGGATCCTCGGCGGCGAGACAGCGAATGTTGCCGCCATCAAATTGACTGCTGATATGCATCTTGGTCGTCCCTTCATGAAAACATTCGACCAGGCATTCTACCAAGGATTCTCGAACCGTAAACGCAAGGACCCGCGGATCGTCCAGGGAAGATCGAAGCCACGCAGGAACGACGCGACCCCGACCTCATCACGGTTTCCTTTCGGAGGCGCAGACCACCCGTTACGCAACCCCGGTCCACGGCCTGTAAGGGATATCACGGAGGAGGTATCGGGCTCGGCCCGTTGCCTGCGGCATGGGAACCGCCGACACCCGATACCTGACATCATGCCCATCCAGTCGAATCGCTCGCTCTGGAACAATCGATCCATACCTGGATGGGCACCATCTAGAAGTTCGGGTAAATGTCGATCGTTTGCCCGCCGCTCCCTTGGTGGTTGCCTCCCGTTTCCCAGGTAGCGTCGTTGATCAGCGATTTGAATTCGAACCCCTGGCCGGCCGGAATGGCGTCGGTCTGCCAGACCCAGACGTTGCCGGTGGTCCAGGTGGCAGCCTGCCCGGATTGCCAACTCAGCGGCGCCACATTGCCGCGCACGCTGATCGAATTTCCCCAACCGGTATCGTAATGGACGCGAATCGTGGTCGTGGCATCGCCACCGTCGCCGCCATCACCACCATCGCCGCCGTCGCCACCGCCGGCGACCCACACGGCGTAGTTGGTTCCGGAACTGGCCAGGCTCCAATCACCGGAGGGGCTCCAGTCGCCCCAGCCGACCTTGACGGCCACGGAACCGTCGACGATCGCCGCATATTTACTGCCGTCCGCGGCCCGCACGCTGACGGAACTGGTGGCATGAATCCCCTGGCTTTTGCGAATCGCGATCAGCTCGCGGATTTTATCCGAAACGTCGGGGAAGCCACCCCAGGGGTACGCGTGGGTCCAAAAGACACAGGGCACACCCGGGTGGGTGAGGATGTAGGCGTAACCCGCTTCCAGGTGATGGCGCGGAAACGACTGGACGTAGGCGCCGCCGCGCTGCTCCTCCGTATCGTGGTTTTCGAGGAAGGTCACCGCTTTGGCCGGCTGCCGACCGATCAGTCCGGCCGATTGCAGGGCACCGTAATTATTGTTGTGGAAGGCATCGATCAGGATGAACCGCAGCGGAAAGTCGAACGCGGTGCTGTTGCCCGCCTGATTGACCCAGTTCTCGACCGCCCCGGCATCGCCGTCGAAAAACTCACCGATGGAGATCGCAGGTCCGGTGCGATTGTTGTAGAGCTGGACCGCCCAGGGTGCGAATCCCTTCACCAGATCGTAGCGCCAACCCTTGTAGCCCATACTCTTGAGCTGGTTCAGCCAACTCACGATATCGTCTTGGAGCTGCGGCAGGTGGTGGTCCAAATCACGCGCGGCGTCGTAGCGTTCGCCGGAATCGTGGTTCCCGCTCTTACAGCCGACGGGGCATCCGGGCCACTCGTCATCCGCGGTCACGTACCAGGTGGGCCAGGCAGGATTACAGAAATCGGCAAAATCGGTGCAGCCGACCCGGTGGTTGACGACGATATCCGCGATGGGGCCGATCCCCTTGCCGTTGAGGACATTCAGCAAATCCTGCAACTGGCCCGCGGAGCCGTACTGCGAGTTGAAATTCTGAAGTTCGCGCGGCAGGTACCCCTCGTTGGAAGCCGCGTCGGAGGAGGGCGGCAACCAGATGAGCGAATACCCGTCGGCCTTCATTTGATCGCTGAGATCGTCGAGGACAGTCCACCAATTGGCGGTGTGCGAGGTCCAATGGAATCCCTGCAACATGACGTCCGGTGAACCGGCCATGCAGGTTACGGCAAAGGTCAGGACAAGAACCAGGGCTTTACATTTGGTGAGCATTTTTCTCTCCTCGTAAATCTTACAAATCAGGAAAGAAACCCACACAGAGAGCAATAATTCAGGTCAAGACAATAAAACCACTTCCCTTTCAAGAGAAAGAGTTTGAAAAATGTAAAAAATAGGTAAATGAAAATGCCACCCGCTATTCCGCCAGAGATTGACACGTCTGTCAACGTATTTTCCCGATTTTGACGCACATTGCCAAAAAAGTCACAAAAGCCCGCGGCCGAGCCTCCGATCGACCGTCAAGACCGGGCCTTTCGTTCAATCGACCCACTCAGGGAGAAACGCAGACCGTTCGAGAGACGAGTTACTAAGGTTCGCCAAGCACTGGAAGAGGCGACCGTTCCGAAATCTAGACAGCCGACCAAACTGTGAAAAGAATCACGTATCTGGATACGTAAATTAACTTTTCTCCATATTTTTTCCTAGATCTAATAAATCTCCACGTTTTCTCCACAATCTTGCCGTAGATATTCTCGAAACAATGATGAGCGACCTGTCATTCGTGAACGCTTCGCGAGTGAATCACTTCGGTGTGTCAGGCTTCCCGGTATGGAACGAACATACTCAGACATACTGACACTTATCATCCTTTCCCCGAAAAACGGTGTACCACGGTTCGCATCCATCATTGATATCGACGTAGTGAACAGGGTGACCGATTCCTTCGGCACCAATACTCACTTTATTGAAATGCGGCGACTTGAACAGGGTTCTCGCGTTGGGTGTTTCCCCACACCAAGCCCGAAGTGTGTCGGTGTGTTTCACAACGAAAAAATCCACGGCCTCCGTGAAGACGCGTGACCTTCGATGGCACGGAGGCCCCATCATTTGGAGTAGAACATGGATATAAAAAAGCGTTTCAACGAACTCCTCGGCGAGTTCGGAACCATGGTCGGCATTCCCGAGTTGGCCTGCGATGAAGACGGCATCTGCACCATCGGCCTCGACGATACCTTCGTGCTGCACATCGGGGTTCGCGAGGGCGGCGCAGACGTGGCCGTTTCGAGTGCCTTGGGCTCGGTCGACCCGGAACGTCGCGCCGAGATGTTCACCGAACTGCTGGCCGAAAACCTGTTCCCCGACACCCTCGACATGGCCTTCGCCTGGGATCGGCAGCACGAACAGGTGGTGCTGACCGCCAAGGCGCCCCTCGCGGAGTTGGACGGCCAACTCTTCAGCCAGTTCCTCGAACGGTTCATGGACGTGGCCACCCATTGGGAGCCGAGACTTTCCGACGAACCCGAAGAACAGCCGGCCGCTCCGGAACCGCGTCCACTCGAGACGCCCGAGCAATCGGTCATGTTCCATCCGAAATTCATGGCCTGACCCGCAGGCCACCACTTCCATCAAAGGAGCGAAAAGATGACATTGAACGTCAATGCATTCAGAAAAGTCATGAACACCAATTCCGCCCGAATCGTCAACGAGAGCGGCAACCTGGCTTCCCGACCCGGCGGAACTTGGCAACAGTATGCCCTGAGTTGGTACAACAACAAGGGCGTCCAAAGCGAAATGAGGGCCCAGAACCGCGCGGTTCGTGCCGATTTCGTCGCGGCCCTCAAGAAGGACTACGGCACCAAATTGGCGAAACGCCTGATCGGCAGATATCACCTGAACGAGAACCGAAGCCAACCCCTGACCTCGGCGACCATCAAACAGGTCATCAAGGAAGCCGACAGGGCCTACGTGAGTCCCTTGAAAAAAGAGTTCCGCGGGATGTTGGGCACCGCCCCTCGTGACAAGGTGGCCTACCTGAAAGACAAGGGCTTCCAGCGACGCCTGGAAAACCAGATCAACAAAATGGTACAGCCTTTCGAGGGTCCGGGCCGGCAAAAGATCCTCAACGACCTGCGCGAGATGGTCAACGGTCTCCCGTTCTACATTCCGAAACACGTTCGCGAACACGCACACGACGCGATCGACCGGCACGATCGCCAGGTAGGCGCGCCCGGCTGGGGATACCTGGGGCCCAGCAAGACCGGGGCGAACGACGAACACGTCATGAACCGCGGCATCGCGGAAATCGTGATGATCGGGGACACGCCCTACACACCGGTCTACATGTCGGTTTACAGCGACGCCCTGACCGCCTCCAAACCCGGCTACAAAGATTTCGGTCAGGACGAGGACGGCAGGATCCTGATCCACACCGGCAACAAGAACCAGGACGAAAGTACCTTGTGGGTCAGCATGGGACGCCCCCAACGCCAGGTGAAATGGTTGGAGAACTACAGCCGGTCGGGCGATATCAAGGGAGACCAGAACCAGCCGTTGATCCGTTCCTTCCTCCTGCCGTTGAGCGTTGCCAACCAAATCTCGGCGGACGCCATCACGGAACACAATTCCAGTGGAACCGGCAAGGACATGAGCGTGGACAAACACTACGAAGCCAATCAGTATGGCATCGTCAACCCGCGATCGCTGGAGCTCATGCGCCAATACGCCCTGCCGGGATCGCTCAAGACCTACACCGACGGTTCCATCGAGAAACAACCGCAAAATTGGGGTGAAGTGGTGCCGGTTTCGGATCTGCGCATGAAGCTGGGCGTTCCCGATGCCAACATCCCGGGTATCGACATCTTCACCGAGGAAGTCCCCTCTTCCGACGCGCGCAAGCTCTACGCGATTTTGTCCAACGACACGAGCGTCTTGGAAAAGGGCGAGCGCCTGCCGGCGGGCAAGTACCTGACCAAGAAACGCAAGGACCTGCTGAACAAGTTCCTTCCCTCGGGTGCCACCGAAAAGGACCTCGAGAAGTTCCTGCAGCCTTGGGCCACCTCCGGAGGAAAAAACCCGCCGAACTCCCAACACCTGCGCAGCCAGGGCGTCGGGGAAAAGGCCATCACCAAGTTGGAGGCGAGCCTGCGCGAGGTGGGCTTCATCGAGAAGGCCAGCTATAAGGATCGCGCCGACGAGTTGCTGTCGATTTATGCGTTCCACACGGGCAACGAGGATTTTCTGCCCGAAGACGTGGACATGCCGAATCAAAAAACCCGTCAGGCGATCGTCGACAATTTCTGTTCGAAGCACCAACCCAAGGGCGTTTCCCGGGAGGACTTCATCAACGATTTCGTGGGTCCCTGGGCGACCCAGGCCCGGATTTCCCAGGAGATCAGCGACAACTTCGACGCGCTTCGCGAACACGAGATCGACGAACTTCCCACCGAAGCGCCGCTCATCGATTTTTCCAAGGACGACGACCTTCCGATCGTAGGCCGTGCATGGCCCCAGGAGCTGGCGCTGTCCACGGAGAATCAGATGATTCTCGAACAGCGCTTCCAAATACGGGAAGCGCTCTCGGAACTCACCGAAGCGATCGGCGAGGCTTTTGGCGACAAGGTCGGCGTCACGTCCGACGCGCGTCGCCTGTTGGGCCCCTTGAAGGATCGGGCTGGCCAGATCCTGAGCGACTACCACCTCAAAGTCGGAAAAATGAGTCACCTCAAGACGGTCATGCCCCTCTACCAAATGGAGTTGGCCGACTACCGCGATGCCCTCACGGCACTTTTGCCCAAATCCGATCCACCCGAATCCCTGGTCAAGGTCATCGCGACCCTGAACAAGGCGGTACAGCGATCCAAGGCCGACCTGAAGGATCAGCTCAACTTCGCGCTGAACGACATCGGTGAGAAGATCGAGGCTCGCCAGCAGTTCATGACCGGGACGGGCAGTACCAAACAATGGAACCAATTGGCCGTCGAGTTCGGCACCTCGGTCTCGAAGTTGGACGGCAAGGCTGCCCGCGAAACCTTCGACAAGATGATCCGCCTGTTTTCCACCGAAATGAACAGCGTGGTGGACGCGGGCCGCGAGGAAATGAAAAAGAACGGCAAGCTGAGCAAACCAACCCTGGACCGGATCGCCACGCTGCCCAAACGGGAACAGGAGTTCGTGAACCTCCAAATCGCCAAGGACACTTCGAAGACGTTCTCCAGCAGCTTCTACAGCTCGGGGATCAAGTTCAAAGGCAAGAGCTTGTCCCTGGACCGCACCAGCTCCGTTTCCCAAAAGGGCATCAGCAACACGGGCAACAGTTGTTACCTGGCTGCCGGCCTGAACATGTTGTCGGTGGTCGAGCCCTATCGCCAACTGTTCAACCCCGTGAACTACAACCAGGCCAACTACGTGGGTCGACCCACCGCGTGGGCGGCCGTGCAAACGATCGGCCCCAAGATCTGGAACGTCATGGAAGACGTGCGGGCCGGACGCGCGGTGGATCGTGCGACCATCAACGACCTCCTGGCCGATATGGATCACTACCACCTCTTGCCGGCCCCGTCCCTGGCGGCGCTGCGCAGCGGCCTGACGGCACGCAGCGCCCAGCAGGATCCCAACGAGGTCATCTTCCGAAAGCTGATTCCGCTGTTCGATCCCACCAACGCCATGTCCCTCAACCAGCAGATCGTCACCGATTTCAGTGGCAACCTTCACAACGCGCAGATCCGAGCCGACCTCGACGTCCACGACCACACCAGCCTGGTTCACGGTTCGATGACCCAGCATCAGATGGATCCGATCGTCGAGCTGCCGATCGTGAACCATCTTGGCGACATCGACACGCTGCAGGACGCCATTGACTCGTTCCAAAATACCGAGCAGATCGACGACGTGCGCGCGGTACACCAAGGCAACGTCATTCAAGGCCGGGCCGCCCGGACGATCACGGTTCAGGGCAATCCGCCGGCCGTGACCTTCACCCTTCGTCGTGGCGACGGCATCCGGAAGGACGAGCACGAGGTGGACGCGCCCAACCGGCTGAAGATCAACGGTCAGTGGTACAACCTGAAGGCGGTGGTGAACCACGAGGGGGCGACCCTGAGTTCGGGTCACTACACGGCCTTGACGGTCAACCCCAACAGCGGCAGTTGGGAACATCGGGACGACTCGTCGGTGTCCTCGATCCAGACACCGGACCACCTCAGCGCCGCCAACCAGTCCCAAAAGAACCATGGCTACATGTTCACCTATGTGCGCGAGTGATGCACAGGCCAAGTCCTGACGACGCGTAAGCGCTCAGGGGCGGCGGTTGCCATGGTGGCGGCCGCCGCCTTTTTTAAGTGTGGGTTGCAGGGTCCATATACTTTGGCGAGTGCTTGGGAGAGACAGATCCGATGCGACATCCGCGATCTGGGTGACCAGGGTCGTGAAATTCCCTTGCCCCTCAGACCTCTTCCGGGCCATGCACCAAGCATCCCGCTCGATTGCGCAACCAAAAACCGCATCCCCGAAGGAAACGATCGGTCCACCAAACGCCGGTGAAACGCCGAAAAACCCGGTGACCGAAATGCTCAAACCGGCTCGCCAAAAATTACTTAGCCGCCTATCATCCAGTTGTTCGAATTTTTGTTCAACTGGGAAACCATCCACGATTGTGCTATAACAAATCAAACCAGGATTTAATGCACCACGGCTACTTCTTTTCCGTTTCGTCTTCCTCCAAACGAAGGGATTTTCTACATCACTCACTCTCGGTGATTCGCGAGTCACCGTTTCGCCGTCGCTCCATCCCGGTCACCGCCACTCCACGGAGCACACCTCCATGGCCGATTCGCTTCATGCGCCATATCCTTTCGAGGACAAACCGGAAATCCCGGACGACGCCATGAACGACAGCCTCTCTTTTGTGGAGGAAAACGATGAGCCGGAGGAAGAACAGGCGGCGCCGTGGACGATCCTCATCGTGGACGACGAACCCGACGTTCACCAGGTCACCCGTTTGGCCCTTTCCGGAACGCGGTTCTCGGATCGCGGGCTCCAATTCGTGAATGCCTACAGCGCCGCCCAAGCCGCCGAAATCCTCGGCGTTCGCGACGACATCGCGGTGGCGCTGATCGATGTGGTGATGGAGCGCGAAGATGCGGGCCTCTGGCTCGTGCGGCACATTCGCGAAGACCTGGGGAACAAACACATGCGGCTCGTGCTCCGCACCGGACAGCCAGGCTATGCGCCCGAAACCCAGATCATCCAGGAATTCGACATCAACGATTACAAGACCAAGACGGAACTGACCGCGCAGAAGCTTTTCAATACGGTCCTGGTCGCCTTGCGCAGTTTCAAGGACATCCGCGAACTGGAGCTCACCAATCAAAAACTGCAACGCCTGATCACCGCCTACAGCCGCTTCGTGCCCCATCAATTCCTGGCGTTCCTGCACAAGGAAAGCATCACCCAAGTCAAGCTGGGCGACCAGATCGAACGGGAAATGACAGTGCTGTTCAGCGACATTCGCGACTTCACCCAGCTTTCCGAATTGATGACACCGCGCGAGAACTTCCGCTTCATCAATTCCTACCTCGGCCGCATGGAACCCATCATCGGCGAGCACGGCGGGTTCATCGACAAGTACATCGGCGACGCCATCATGGCGCTCTTCCCCAACTCCGCCGATGCCGCCCTCAGCGCGGCGCTGCACATGCTGCGCATCTTGACCCCCTACAACGAGGGCCGTGCCCGGGCGGGGTACCCGCCGATCCGCATCGGCATCGGCCTGCATACGGGCAGTTTGATGCTGGGCACCGTGGGCGGCGAGAACCGCATGGATCACACCGTGATCAGCCAATCGGTCAACCTGGCCTCGCGCATCGAGAGCGCCACCAAAATCTTCGATTCGGGCTGCCTGATTACCGGCAAGACCCACGCCCAATTGAAGGATCCCCATCATTACCAGCTCCGCCTCCTGGATCGCCTGGTCGTCAAGGGCAAGAACGAACCGGTGACGATCTACGAGGCCTTCGACGCGGATCCGGAGCCCGTCGCCTCCCTGAAGCGGAAAACCCTGTCAGAATTTCAAGAAGCCATCCACCTCTTTCGCGAGGGTCGATACCATCGCGCACATGACTTGTTTTCGAGGATTTGTCGGATCAACCCCGCGGATCGGGCCGCGCAACTCTACGTGGAACGCTGCGGCACTTCCACCCTTCGAAACGCGCCCAGTCTATAAATGGATCGACCCCCGGCACTGGGGGCCAAGCCTCGTCGAAGTCCATGCCTGGTTGCGGCAAGTGCCAAGTAATGGTAATAATAGGAGACTTTGGCGAAATTTCGCTGACAGGTGTTGCCTACATGATCGAGCTCCTAAACCAGATCGACGATCCCCAGGATTTAAAAACCCTTTCGCGGGAACAATTGCCCCAACTGGCGGAAGAAATTCGGAACTTCATCAAGAATTTCACCAATGTCACCGGCGGCCATATCGGCTCTGGAATGGGTGTCGTCGAATTGACCATCGCGCTTCACTACCTGTTCGAATTCAAGGAGCGCGATCACCTGATCATGGATGTAGGCCATCAGTGCTACCCTCACAAAATACTCACGGGCCGTCGCGACCAAATGGGTTCGATCCGCCAGAAGAACGGCCTCTCCGGATTCCCCGATCCCAAGGAATCGCCGTACGATCGCGTCAAGACCGGCCACGGCGGCACCAGCCTGAATACCGCGGTCGGCATGGCGGTGGGCCTCAAGAACGCGGGCATCAACGACGGGCGCAAGGTCGTGGCCATGCTGGGCGATGCCGGTCTGCAGGAAGGCTCGGCCCTCGAAGCGCTCAACTATGCGGGCGTCTTCGACGATCTCCCGCTGATCATCGTGCTGAACGACAACGAACACGGCATCGGCCCTTCGGTCGGCGCCTTCATGAAGTACTTCTCGAAGGTTCGTTCGGGCACCATCTACCGCACGGCCAAAGGCAATTTCAAACGCCTGACCAAAGTCATGGAAAGCGCCTCGCCGTTCGTAGGCAAGTTGGCCTATGACGTCGTCGACCGCGTCAAGTCCGGCATCCACGGGTTGGTTCCGGTGATCGCGCCGGGCGTGTTGTTCGAAGCCTTGGGTTACTTCTATTACGGCCCCATCGACGGACACGACCTGCCGACGCTGCTGGAAGCGCTGGAAGACTGCAAATCGTTCAACCGCCCCGTCGTCCTGCACTGCATCACCACCAAGGGCAAGGGTTACTCCTACAAGCAGGACCGGCTGGCGTACCACGCCGGCAAACCCAGTAAAAAGATCACGGCCCATCTACCCAACGAATATAGCTGCCAAGGCGGCCCTTCCTTTACCGAAGTGTTCGTCGACGAGGCCATCAAAATGGCCGAGGACGACCCCACCGTATGCGCGATTACCGCCGCCATGCTGGAAGGCACCGGCCTGGTCAAGTTCAAGGAACAGTTTCCCGATCGCTGCTACGACGTGGGCATGGCCGAACAGCACGCGGTCGGCATGGCCCAGGGCCTGGCCCTCGTGGGACAGAAACCCATCTGCGCCGTGTACTCCACCTTCATGCAGCGTGCGATCGACCAAATCTTCCAGGAAGTCGCCCTGATCGACACCCCGGTCATGTTCTGTCTCGATCGAGCCGGCGTGGTCGGCCCCGACGGCGCCACCCACAACGGCGTCTTCGACATCACCTACTGCCGAATGTTCCCGAACATGGTGGTCATGGCCCCGCGCGACGGCAGCGAGCTGCGCCAGATGATGCGCTTGGCGATGAACCACGACGGCCCCACCGCGATTCGCTTCCCGCGCACGCGCACACCGCTCGAAAACGCCGAGCTGCCGACCATGAGTTTCAAGATCGGTCAGTCGGAACAGTTGCGCGACGGGAACCACGGCTGCATTCTGGCCTATGGCGTCATGGTGTATCTGGCGCTGGACGTGGCCACGGAAATCTACAGCCGCTACGGTATCGATCTCGCCGTCGTCAACGCGCGCTTCGCCAAGCCCCTCGACGACTCCGTCTTGGGCCGCGAGTTCGACCGCCAACCGGTCATCTTCACGCTCGAAGACCACAACCGCGCCGGCGGATTCGGCTCGGCCGTGCTGGAACACGCCAACGCCAAAGGTTACGAAACCACCAAGCTCGAAATCCTGGCGATCGAAGACCGGTTCATCGACCACGGACAACGGGTGGAAGCGCTGGCCATGGCCGGTTTGGACGTGCCGTCCCTCGTCAAACGAATCGAAGAACGGTTGGGTCTGCACCGAGCCCACGCGGAGACGGAGCAGCCACACGAGACCAAGGCGCCGAGACCGGCCGCGACGCATTAGTCAGCGCCCATCCAGATACGGCATATTTGCGACGCCCAGAGTGGAAAAGCTGGACGGGCACGGTATCAGGTGTCAGGTTTCAACAAGGCACTTGTTCACAGATAGTTAGCTGACGCCTGATACCTGGATGTCGATAGCGACCCGCATTGGGAACCCGGTCGAACCAGGGCAACCCTTTCAAAAAAATCCTGTTTCCGGATGGGCGCCCATGGGGCACCAGGCATCGAGCCCGATCGAGCCCCCGATAGTCGGAGGCGGCTCCTGCAAAGGTGGGTCGCCCTGAACGAGGCCCTCTCAGGCCAGAGGGTCCACCGCCTCTTCCGGATTGAGCTCCATGGCCAACAGGCCCAGCATCGAAGCACACCCGTCGCTGCTGAGCGGGAAGACGGGCGCGGTCCAGGCGTCGCGAATCATGCGCTCCAGGGGTTCGGATTTGAACATGCCCCGCATGCCACAGGCGTTGACCACGTGGTTCGCGGTTCGGCGCACCCCTTCTCCCACCGCGTACTTGGCCTTGAGCAGGTGCTCGATGGCCTCGGGACCCGAATCGTTGTGGTCACAGTACCAGGCCGCCCGGTAGGTGAACAGCCGGGCCGTATCCACTTCCATCGACATCTCGGCGACACGACGGCGGATGTCGGGGTGAAAAGCCACCGGTTGGGAATAGCCTTTCGGCACTTTGTGGCACAACAGTTCGCGGGCCGCGTCGTAGAGCGCGCTCAACAAGCCCAGATAGACGGCGTTGGCGCCGCCCAGCCACTTGGACGCGAAAAAATCGGCCAGGAACTGTTCCGAAGTCTGCACCAGATAGTCCTCGGAAACGAAGACATCTTCGCAAATCAGTTTTTGGCTCTGGGTGGCGCGCATGCCCATGGTGTCCCACCATCGCTCCACCTGAATGCCCTCGTTGTCGGTGGGCAACAAAATGCCGCCGAACGGGGCCGGCCCGTTCACGAGTTTGGTGTAGATGAACACCATGTCGCTGCCCTCGATGTTGGTGACGAAACTCTTTTCACCCGAAAGGAGATAACCGCCCTCCACCCGGCGCGCCGAGAACTCGGGCGTGAAGGTACTGCTGATCATGCCGAGCGTGTTGGGTTCGGAAATGCCCACGCTGATGATCCGTTGCTGGTTGACCACCACGTCGGCGATCCATTTGCGCCGATCGGGAACCGTATTGGGGCTGTCCATCAGGAGCCCGATGCCGGCCACGTGCATGTGACAGGCGAGCGCGGTCGCGGTGCATCCACGGCCAAAGGCCTCGGCCACCAGAGTCCAATCCACCAGGGCGCCACCAAGGCCGCCCAGCCGCTCCGGAATCGAGAGCGTCAAAAGTGGGGATTGGCGAAACAAGCGAAAATTGCCGATGGGCACCTGGTTTTCACGATCGTATTCGGAAGCGTTCACGGAAAAGACCTGCGCCAGGTCTTCCGCCATCTTCACCAGTTCTCGCTGTTTCTCGGTCAGCTCGAGGTCAATACGCATTCGGCTCCTCCTTTGTGTCCATGATTTACCTGGAGCAAATGGCCGTGAGGCGGCACTGGGTGCACTTGGAAAACGGATTTGAAAAACGCCCGCCGAAGGGAGGCATGGTGGCTATCCACACATCAAACCGCAGGGTTGGCTTAACTAGAGTTTGGTCATGCAATCAGGCGCATTCCGTGCTTTCGCTTACTTTACCCAACAATGTATTCCTTAAGTGCTCATGCCATGCCGCTTTTTCGGCAAGCTGTTTTTGTTTCCATAAATAATACCACTTTTTATTTGTTAGAAAAACTCGGATTGTTGGCAATAGTCTATTTTCCGAATTCAGATCAAGGCCTTGATGGAAGTCTCACCCCGCCCTCTCGCGACCACAATCAGCGTCTTACACTCGTCTAAAATCCTAATCGCTTCCAATTTGGTTTCTGCGGGATTCCCGCAACTTCACGAGCCGGCCCACACGTGACACGGAAAACCACGTCGGTCGGGCGAACCGACTCACCCGTCCTGGACTCGATCACCGGCCGGGTCCCCGCCGCGTCCAGGTTTGACTGGCATCCTTAAAGCGTTCTCATTCAACGCCTTGCCTATTCATGTCTGAAAATCGAGATCCGCTTTTTCTTTTCTCCTTGGCTCGGGCTAAAATAGAACCCCGAGGAACGACTGATCTCCGATACGGTCGTCCTGCACGTTTTCTCGGACCTCTCACCTCTTTCAGGACGACCCCGCCAAGCTTCCGCTTGGAACTCCTTTCATCCATTTCATGTTGAGGATAGGTGTCATGGGAAATGATCGCGCTTTTCGTTTGAAGCATTGGGCAATCGTGACGGGCGCCGGTAGCGGCATCGGCCAGTCGCTCACCTGGTCCCTGTCCAAGCTGGGAATCCACGTCCTCGGTGTGGGGCGCCGAATGGAGCCACTCGAGAAGACTCGAGCCGCCGATCCGGAGCACATTCACGTTGTCGCCGCCGATGTGGGCAGCGAGGAGGGACGCCGTGCCGTGGTAGATGCGTTTCCCGCGGATCGAACCCTCGCGATGTTGGTGCACAACGCCGCCGTCCTGGAGCCGGTGGCACTGCTCAAAGACGTACGTCTCGAAGATTGGCGATACCACATGGCGGTCAACCTGGACGGCCCGATGTTCCTGTCCCAGGCGCTTCTGCCGCGCATGACGCGAGGCTCGCGCATTCTGCACGTGTCGTCCGGTGCCGGCCACAACGCCTATCACGGCTGGGGCGCCTACTGCACCAGCAAAGCGGCCCTCAACATGATCTGGCGTTGCCTGGACAAGGAAATTCGCGATCAGGGCATCCGGGTCGGCAGCGTTCGTCCCGGTGTGGTGGATACGCCGATGCAGGACGTGGTGCGCACCGCGGATCGGGACGTGTTTCCCACCTTGCAGCGGTTCCTGGATTTGAAGGAACACAACCAGCTTCAACAACCGGAGTTCGTGGCCAAGTTCCTGTCATGGCTGTTGCTCGACGTCGACGACGACGCCTATGCCGAAAAGGAATGGGACGTCCGCGACGCCGAACACCACGATTACTGGGAGCGCCAACCCTGAGGCGACCTGCACGCGAGCGCGCCACATTCGCCCGGTAGGGCTCGCGTGTGCCGGCTTCGGGTTTCACCCCATTCACTCGGGCCAATTTGCTGCAACCGTGAAGCCGATCGAGGAAGACGCTCAGCGAAAACGCCAGATCGGCCCCGCGTCTTTCGGCGGCGGATCGGTGGGACCCGGCAAAATTTCGCGCAAATAAGCGGCCACGCCTCGATCGCGCAGCCAATCCCGCGGATACCCCAGGGAAACCTCCTCGAATCGCACGTGATCGCGGTAATCGGTGGCCCTCATGTGTAAATGGCCGCTGACCACGACCTTGGCTTCATAGGCCAGGTGGAACGTTTCCGTTTCGCGGGTGCCGCACCAGATGGTGAACCGAGGAATGCGGCGTAGGCGGACCAGGTCGCGGCGCAACGGGAAGTGATTGATCAACACCGTGGGCGTGCCGTCCGCAATCGCCTCCAACCGATCGAGACTGTATCCGAGGCGCGCACGACACCAGGCCGGCATGGATTCGTAGGGCTCCGGATTGATCAATTTCTCGTCGGAGCAGAGCACGCCGTCTTCCATGGCCCAGGCCACAGCGTCCTCGAAGGCCACGTGTTCGGGGCGAAAGCTGTAGTCGTAGCCGAGGAAGAGCGGCACGATTCGGCAGGGCCCGCCCGGCCCGGTCCAGGTGACGTAGGGATCTTCGGGCGTGAGGACATCGTACTCGCGGCAGACGTCCACCAGGTGCCGGTATTTCGCCATGCCGCGCAAGAGGGGGCCGCCCGCGACCGGTGCGCTCGACCAGAGTTCGTGATTGCCCGGCACCCAGAAGACGCGTTTGAAACGCGGCACCAAAATGTCCAGCGTCGTGCGCAGGTGGGCCTCGCTGGTGCAGAGGTCGCCACAGGTGATCAGCCAATCCTGGGGAAAGGCCGGCATCTTGCGCAACGCGTCCATGTTGTCTTTGAAATCGAGGTGTAGATCACTGATGGCAAGTACGCGCAAAGCCCGCTCCTATCAATCGGAATCCCGTGGTCCCCGGATGAAAGGGGCATTTTAGCACCGCGCGCCGCGAGGTGCGAGTCCGCCCCCGCGGCACCGGAAACCGTGATGTTCGGGCGCTCGAAGTGTCCGGGACAACCCCCGACCAAACGTTCAGCCCGTGCCCACCAGAAGTCCCTCGTGGTCGACCGACACCATCCAGATCCGAACCGGTCCGACGAGCCCCTCGATCGAACCGCGAAAGGTCTCGGCGGTCAGGTCGGGCTTGTCCAAAACCCAGCCGGCCACCGTGGGCCCCGAGCCGCTCAGGAAGGATCCGGCAATATGGGGGTGGTCACACAGGTACTTGAAGATGCGTTCGGATTTGGGCTGCAACGGAAACCGATAGGGTTGGTGCAGGCGATCCTGCTGCGAACAGACCAGCCCCTCGGGTTGGCCTTCGGCCAGGCCCTTCACCAGATTTTCGGTGAGGGCCATGTTGGCGTGCCGATCTTCCTCCGGCCAGGCACAAGGCAGCGCCTCGCGCATGGTGGCGGTATCGGCCCTGGCGTCGGGGGTCACCAACAGCACCCGAATCGCCGGGTGGATCGGCACGCGAGCGGAAGTGAAATGCCAGGCCTGGCCGCCGCAACGGTTCAACCCGCCAAAAACGGAGGGCGCCACATTGTCGGGATGGCCCTCCGCCGCGGCCGCACGCTGAAAGATCGACTCGCGGTCGACCTCGCGCCCGTGTACCCGATAGGCGAGCGCCATGCCGCACACCAGCGCCGTGGCACTACTGCCCAGCCCGCCGCAGATCGGGATCGGGTTGCGTACCTCGATCGACAGCGGCGGTGCGGACACGTTCAAGGCGCTGCACATCTCGCGATAGCTGGCGAGGATCAGGTTGCTGCCATCGGTGGGAAGGTCTTCGGCGCCCTCCCCCACCGTTTGGGCTTCGAAATGTTTGGCGCGTTTGGCGACCACTTCCAGGCGCAGGTCGTAGGCCAGGCCGAGCTCGTCGAAGCCCGGCCCCAGATTGCCGGAAGTAGCCGGCGCGGAAACGCGAAAATTTTCCATCGACTCACCCCACCGGCTGCAGGCTCAAATGTTCCGCCAGCGCCCGTCCATCGGGCGCCATGACGGCGATCTCCTCAGAAAACCGCATGGCCGTCTGGGGATCTTTGAGACCGTTGCCGGTCAAAATGCAGACGATCGAATCGCTCGCCTTGAAAAAACCTTCCTTACCCAACCGCAAAATGCCGGCGACGCCTGCCGCCGAAGCCGGCTCGCAGAACACACCTTCCTTGGAAGAAAGGAAGCGGTAGGCTTCGAGGATTTCCTCGTCGGTGACGGCCTGAATGGTGCCGCCGGATTCATCGCGCGCCACTTCAGCCTGCTTCCAGCTCGCGGGGTTGCCGATGCGGATCGCCGTCGCCACGGTTTCGGGATGCGTCACCGGCGCCCCGTGCACGATCGGTGCGGCACCGGCAGCCTGAAAACCCAACATCGTGGGCAACGCGCCGGTTTTACCCACGTCGCGATACAGTTTGTAACCGGCCCAGTAGGCGGTGATGTTGCCGGCATTGCCTACCGGCATCGCCTGATAGGTGGGCGGATTGCCCAGCGCATCGACGATTTCGAAGGCGCCCGTCTTCTGGCCGTCGATACGGAACGGATTCACCGAATTGACCAGCTCGACAGGATAATGTTCGGAGAGGTACCGCACCATGTCGAGGCACTGGTCGAAGTTGCCCTCGATCTGCACGATGGAAGCGCCGGACAAGGCGACCTGGGCCAATTTACCCAAGGCGACCTTGCCTTCGGGGATCAGGACGATGCACTGCATGCCGGCACGGGCCGCGTAGGCCGCGGCGGATGCCGACGTGTTGCCGGTGGAAGCGCAGATGACGGCTTTGGCGCCGTGTTCGGCGGCCTTGGACACCGCCATGGTCATCCCGCGGTCCTTGAAGGATCCCGTCGGGTTGGCTCCTTCATACTTTAGATACACGTCCGCTCCGACGGCCTGGGACAAGCGAGGCGCGGGAATCAGTGGCGTATTGCCTTCTTCGAGGGAAATGACCGGGGTCTGGTCGGTAACGGGTAAAAACTCGCGGTAACGTTCGATCAAGCCTGCCATGGCTCACCTCATGTGGAAGAAATCATTGCGGTTACTCAACCCAAATCGGGCTGGTACGGTAGTGCATCACCGGCGAATTCGAGACCGATCGGCCCTTCGCCGTACGCCATGCAGGAAAAGAGAACCGCATGGACGCGTCGAACGCGAGCCATGCAGACAGCGCCAGGAAGTTCACGCCGCGTCCATCCGAAAAGAACGGCGGTTGGAACCGAAATACCGGCATCGAGCGCGGTACCGATGTGCGGGTATTCGGCCCAAGCCCGAAGGACGACCGGAACATCTCGTTCCTGGATGGGCACTAACCTAGTACAAATAGAGAAGCCTGACAACCCTGGCAGGTCGAATGGAATCACGGAGATTCGGCGCTACGTCGACTGGCCCGATGAGAGCCGGCCAGATACGTGGGAAACCACAAACCGGTTCGTCCTCGGAAACCCATGACTTCCCCAATCCCGATGAATCGAACCGAGATCGCTCGGGCGTCCCTCGTCAGGCGCGAAGATCCAGTACCAACTCGCGAAACGCGGCCAGAAAATGGGCCTCGTCACCACACAATTGTTTGCGGACCTCGGCCGTGCCGCCGGAATCCGGGTACCACTGCGGGTAGGTGCCGCGAATCGTCAAAACCCAGTTGGTCGTGTTGTAGTGATGAATCAGCGGATAGAACGGCTGGCTCTCCAACTCACGCAACTGCGCGGCCATCTCGGAGACCGAATCAGGATAGAGGAGCGGCATACAGAACTCGTACAGGTAGTCCGCTACCGCCACCATGGTTTCGAAAGGCCGAGCCAGCACCCGCTCCAAAAATGCGGCCAATTGGGATTCACCCTCTCCATACATTTCGAAATAACTACCCAGGCTTTCAAGGGTTTCCGCCATGAAATCGGTCTCGCAGCCGGCGCGACTGAGCAAACCGATCAAATACACATCGGAGCTGCTGGCCAGGGCTTCCGCCAGCAACATGTTCTCGGGATGACGTCCGCCGGTCATCTTGTCGACGGCCTGATGGATGGCCACGTGCACGACCTGATCGGCAAAAATGCCGTCGCCGTCGAGAAACTCGTGATAGGCGTGTGCCTCCCACTCGAGCAAGTTGACGATTCGCGCGATTCCCTTGCTGTGCGGGAAACGGGTGAAACGCGTGTGATTGCATTGAACCAGGGCCTTGGCGAGCGGCACCAGCTCGATTCCGGCCTCCAGGAAGAGATCTTCTTCATAAATGGGCAGGTCGTCCAAAGTAACCCATGCAGGACTCATGATGTAGATTCCACCTTACCGTTTTCGTCGTCGAAAGTGGGATTTCGCTTTAAAAACTTGAGCGTCAAGTAATAGGACAACACCGCCATGAGGGCGGCCAGAATCATGTGCCCCCAGAAAAAAGGGAGCAGGAAACTGAGAAACAAGGAGCCGTTTTCCTGCCAGAACTCGCTACTGAACGTGGTTCGCAGACCGAGTTCGTGCCATGGAAATTCACGGAAGGCGTCCATACTCTGCATCTTGCGGTACAACACCAGATCGCCGACCACGATCCCGCTCAGGTGAATGGGAAAGAAGGTCCAAGGGTTGTGAACCAGAATGCCGACGATCACGACCATGGAGTTTAGCCGAAGCCAATGCGTGAGCACGATCGCGAAAATAAACTGCAAACCGGGAAAGGGGCTGAATGCGAGGGCGACCCCAACGGCCATCGAAAGAGCGGTAACCTTGGGGCTGGTGTCGGAAAGAAGCAGAGCTTCCTTTGCGCGGGTGAAAATTTTCATAAAGAAATGGCCGAATCCAAGCCGTTTATCGACCGCCCATGATAGCAGCTTACCGACAGGGGAGCCAGCATCAATACCATATATATGTCCAACCCGAAACGGGCCGATTCCGGGTCGCCGATTCGGGCCTCAGGCTGAGCGTGAATTCAGGCTCCGGCAGCCAGGTTGCGAGCGAATCAACGCCCTCAGATCTTTGAGGCCCACTCGGGCGCTCGCGACCCCCGCACCACCCGAACCCGCCTCGATCCACAGGGAAGCCCGCCGGCGCCGCGCATTCGCCTCGACTTTCCAACCTCGCCGCGCCGCTGGCGATTTCCTGTCTTCGAAAAGACCGCGCCGGGCACCTGTCGTTTGCACCTAATCCCTCTACTTTCAAGGGTTTGCGCCACGTCATGGCCACCGAAATTCGCCGCTGTAACACTTTGTAAAGCGCACCGGCCCTATGGCGAAGTCAGTGTCTACTAGTGCAAAGGACGCACGAAACGTGTCGATCTCTTCTCTCTCGAGCAAGTACGAAACGACTTTTTTGGAGGCATGTCATGAAAGCACCCTACTTTAAAACACTGGTAGCCCTGTTGGTTCTCTGCTCTTCCCTCACCGTTTTGGCCCGCGGCCCCTTTCCCGGCCCCGGCTTCAAACACGCCGAACAAATCAATGAAGACCTGGTCTACATCCACCAACACATCATGGATCAAAAGGCCGCCGAACTGGCCGGCATCCTCGACCTGAGCGACGAGCAGGTCACCAGCCTGAGAGCGGTCCGAGCCGATGTAGACGCCATCAAAGCCGCACACGAGCCGACCATCGAGGCCGCCCGCGAAGCCTTGAACACCGCCGCGGCGGACATTCGCGCCCAACTGGAAGCGGGTGCCGAGCTGAGCGATGCCCAGAAGGAGCAACTCAAGGCATTGCGCGACGCCGTTCGTCAGGCCGGCCGAGACATGAAAGGCGAGATCCGCGAAGCCTCTCAAGGCCTCGATGACCTGTTGACGGATGCACAGACCGCCGCCATGCGCGACTTCTTCATCGCCAACCGCCCCGAGCGCGACCAATCCGCCGAAGACGGAGAGTCCCGCCGCCGTCGGGGTCGTGGCTTCGGTCGCAGAGCCAAACGCGGTGGAGATCGCAGCGGTCAGTTCCGCATCCTCCTCAGCGACGCCTTCCTGAACCAGTACAACTAAACCCCACCTCCCGCGCCCGGCTCCGGCCGGGCCCTCTTCCCTCGAACAGTTCAACCCTCCACTTGGTTCTGCCCTGAGCCACTTCGGGGATTTCGGATACCCTTCCGAAATCCCCTTTTTTATTTGCAGAATCGTGCCGACCACCTCGGCCGGGAATCCTCACCAAGGATTGACCGAGATCCCGGGCCACGCAGGTCCCGTTTCCGCTAGAATGAGACACATCGTTCCCAGACCTTCGATTCGCCTCTTTCCATTTCGTTCTCGAACCGATCGATCCCCCGCCATGCCGCCCCGGACCGAGGTTTCCGCGAATGGAACAAGTTCCGGCACAGGCGCGATATCCGCCATTTACAACCCAGACCGCTTTCGATAGGCTTCAGGATCACCTGAAAACCCCATCGATCGAAAACAGGCTTCGACCTGGGGTGAGACAATTTCATCATTCGAACCGGGAGCGTCCCCTTTGGATTTCGACTTTTCAGATATCAGACCCTACGAGGGCGAGGAAATCACGACCGCCATCGCGGCCCTCGCGAAGGCACCGGAATTTTCCGAACTGGCCCGAACCCTGGTCCCGCAACGCCATCCGCGCGCATTCATGCGACGCATGCGCAGGATCTCGGACATCGAGACCTTCCAAACCAAGGTCATGGCGCCCGCCATGGCCTGGATCGAACAGCATTTCACCGCGGGGGTCACGGTCAGCGGCCTGGAACGGTTGGACGCCGACCAAACCTACGTGTTCGTTTCCAACCACCGCGACATCGTACTGGATCCGGGGTTCATGTGTCTCACCCTACACCGAAACAAGATCCCCACGCCCCATATCGCCATCGGCGACAATCTGCTCGATCGACCCTGGCTGGTTCACCTGTTCAAGCTGAACAAAAGTGTTTCGGTTAAGCGCGGCCTGAGCCAACGAGAACTGCTGAAGGCGTCCAAAACGCTGTCGCGTTACGTGGCCGACCTGGTCCGGTCCCAAAAGGGCAATTTTTGGATCGCCCAACAGGAAGGACGCGCCAAGGACGGCGACGATCGCACTCAAACGGGTGTCGTGAAAATGCTGGCGTTGGCGGCTCGGGAATCCTGGCACAAGCATCTGGGATCACTCCGGTTAGTCGGCCTATCGATTGCTTACGAGTGGGACCCCTGCGATGCCCTCAAGGCGCGCGAGCGTTTTTTGCGCCAGCGAGACGGACAGTACCAAAAAACCGAAGCCGAGGATCAGGAAAGTATGGCGCTGGGTATCTTCGGCGACAAGGGCCGGGTTCACCTCCATTTTTCCGAGCCGTTGGAAACCGACCACCCCTGCCTTCGCGACGATTGCAAACGCAACGAGCTGGTCCATCGCGTCACGGCGGAAATGGACCGACGAATCATGGGCGCCTACCACCTTTGGCCGTCGAACTACCTGGCCGCCGACCTGCTGCGCGGACAAACCACCTATGCGGACCACTACACCACCGGCTACGAGGCCGAGTTCCGCGAACGCTTGGAGAGGAAGCTGAAGGAACTACCCGAAGGCAGGGCCCTCGAACCATTCGTGCTGGAGATGTACGCGCGACCCGTGATCAACCGCGAAATTTCGGATCGACCGGAAGAAACCTGAATCCCAAAATCCTCTCGTCGGCCTGGAAGACCCGAACCATTTCCGGGTCGGTTCGACGAAGGCTTCAGGTAGTCGTTTCCCTGCAGAAAAAGCGCGAACTTCCAGCCCCCGAAATACGGTAGGCACCGCTCTGCTGAAACGCCAAAGAAAGCCAAAAAGACACCAATTTGCCCAACCCAAAGATTCCTTCAAAAAAAGTTGCCCAATCACGCGAATTAACTGTTACTACACAGGTTCCGTGTTATGATTCATTTTGGTTGTGGGTCATCTCACAATGATCAGGAGAAAATAAAAATGAAGATTTTTGTAGGCAGCTTGAGCTGGAATACCACTGATGAAGGTCTTCGTCAGGCGTTCGAACGTTTCGGGGAAATCGACTACGTCCGCGTCGTCACCGACCGCGAGACGGGCCGATCTCGAGGCTTTGGTTTTGTCACGTTCCGCAACCGTGACGAAGGCCAAAACGCCATCGAGTCCATGAACGGCACCGAACTCGACGGCCGCACCATCAAGGTGGATGAAGCCAAAGAAAACCGTGGCGGCGGCCGCGGCGGCGATCGCTTCCAATCTCGCAACCGGTGGTAAATCACTAAGTCACCCAGACGCCCCAAGCTAACCAGTTTCCAAGGACGATCTACGGTCATCAAAATCTGAATCACCAGTTGCCCAGGAGTTGCGGTCATGGCCCACAACTTACAGAACTCTGACTCCCAAGGCGCTACGGATGCGCGCTCGGTACCATGTTTCCCGCTCGCGATCGCCAGATTCCTTTTTGACGTACAGGGAGATCCTTCCCTGCCGTAGGATATACCCCCATCGCGAAAGGTCGGCACACACCCTCTTTCGTGAAAAGCGTGTATTTCCTGGTGGGAAACGAAAGCATCCGTTTCCCCTTCATATCCAATCCTCAATTGCACCGATCGAAAGGGGGCGGCCGTCGTCGCCCCTTCCGCAGCCCGTCTACGGGCCCAGACAGTCAAAACTTCTTTTTCGCGATCGTGCAATTGCCGTGATTGAATGCCCCCCGCCACGAGGGTACGAACACCGTTTCGAACCCGCGAGGTCGAACGTCGAAAGGAACGCCTCGGCGCGCCGTCGTCTTTTCCCGAAGCTTAATTCGGAGAAAAGGCGATCGGCTCGCCCCGGCGATGGCTACAAGGAGAAGGCCCGCACAAAGTAGGTGAAGTCTTCGCGGTCTTCGTCCTCGTAGAACACGTAAACCCGCTCATCGACGACACCCATCATCAAGCCATCCAAAATCAGCGGCTTGCCGATGGCACGGCCATCGAAACCGACGCGTTGGACGACCTGCTTTTCACTTTCCGGATCACCTTCGATGGGAATGCTGTAACACACCACCAGATCCTTGCCCAAACGCCCGAAATAGTTGATTCGCGACCAGGCGTACCACCAATGCACGTAGTCGCGGTGGCTGCGCGTCCGCGGCATACTGCCCTTGGCCTTGACGAAACGAGAGAGCTGGACGGGAATGAAGCTGGGCTCGAACGCATCCTCGTCGGAAACGTTGTGTTCCCGTTCGATGGTCGCGGGGTCGTAAATCTGCATCTTGGGCTCGAGTTGATCCATGATCAACAGGCGATCCCGGTCCCGAACGACCCACAGCAACTTGAAGTTCCCCCGAAAATCGGCCTGAGCCGGGGTCATCTTGCGAAAAAAGAGGTCGGTCTTGTTGACGTTCAGGTCACCGCTCTCGGTGATCTGATACTCGATTTCCCGCAAACTCGGAGGATAGACCCGCTCGAACATGCGAAACCGGGACAGATCCAACACGAACATTCGGTTTTCGACGGGAACGAACTGACGAAAAAAGACATCACTGCGAGAAAGGTACTTCCCTTCTTCGTCGAAGACACTCGACCGTAACAGTTGACCATCGACGATCCAATAATGATTGCCGGTCCACAGGACTTCACCCACGTGTCGGAACTCACCGGGCCCCTCGCCCTTCTCGCCGATCACGTTGATGATCCGACCCTGGCCATCCCAATGCCACAGTTGATAACTCGTTGCGGCCATGTACGTTCCATCGTGGTTGAGATAAACCATCGAGGAACCGAGCGGACCTAGGTAACGACCTTTGTTGTCGAGCCTGACCTCCGATACGGGGCCAACCAGGGCCAAAAACAAAGAAAACCACAACATATACAATTACTCCGTCCCTCTTTGCCCAAAAAGAAATGATCCGCGATGCGAAATCACCCAAAGAAAACTTATATGTAAGAGCAAACCAGGAACACACAAGAAAGACTCTCGCCACCACCACGATTGAAAGCATTATAGGCGACACGAATTAGATTGGCTATGGAATATCCGCAAAAGCGCCGCCGCGAACAGGCGTGAGTGCGGCGCCCATTTCCGTAAATAGACTTGCCGTGGAGAGTCGATACAAAACGAATCTCGTGGATACTATCCATTCAGCTCGAAAAAGCAGTGGTACTTAGCGCCCGAGGTCGGTGGCGAACCCACGCGGGGCCTGCCGCACGGAGCCTTGGAAAGGTCACAAAACGCCAATTTTCGTATGCGCCAATTTCCCGGATATTCGACCGTCGATCCCGGCGAAGGGCGCGCCATTCCTGGGTCGAGAATCCGTGCACACCGTCCCGGAACATCGAGGTGCTTCACCCGCGAATCCAGGACGTGATCGGGACCACTTGACCCCGCCCTCGTTTCCCTCTTTAAATATTTGGAAAAGGTTGCCTTTGCATTTAAGATAACCAACAGAAGAACTGCGGTGGCGGAAGACCTTGCAATCTAGGGGGATTACGGTGGGATTCTTGGATGATCTCGACAGTGCGTTTGACAACATTATGCTCGACGATGATGAGGCAGCCAAGACCGATGCCGGTGCCTACAATCCCAGCCTCAGCGAGATGGGACTCCCCGCCGAACTCAAGGAACTCAAGGCCGCGATCTCGGGTGAAACGCTATTGCCGATCTGCGGGCTGCTCCGCAACATCGATCGTTGTAAGCGCGCCTACATCCTGGCGGCACTCAAGGGTAGCCTGAACTACCACCTGGCCGTGGAAAGCGACGCGGAACGCCGCGCCACGGCCGAGTCCATGGATCGCCACCTGACCACGCGTCGCGGGACGACCCGCCAGGTATTCCGCCCCGGCCAAAAGGGCGAGGTGCTGGACCTGGGCAAGGAGCTCGGCGGTCCCCGAGCCGAAGCGGAAGGAAAACGGGTACGCGAGTTTCTACTCGATTTACAGCAGTGTCCGCTCATCTCTCCCCAGGACACCGAGAAGCTGTTCAAAGCCGGCATTTGGGAACGGGAGAGCATCCGAAAAGGCACCATGGAAGGCTTGATCACCCTGAGCACCCTCGACCAGGAGCAAATTCAGGCCTTGAAAGAAATCGCCGCGTCCTGATCGGCTCCTTCACCACTTAGCCGCTGCTCGGGCCGAAGGCCGGATTGCCGAACCACGGTATGCCGATGGTCCGACACAACGGCAACCGGTATTCCGATCACTGGGTTCTCAGGTCAGAAACGAATCAAAGCATTTCCACGGAACGGTTGCCGAATTACTGCCGGACCTTCAAAAAATCTGGAAAACGAGATCGGAGGACGGTTTATAAATCCGTGTCAATCGGTGTGATTCGTGGACAGACTTTTTTCCTAATTGGCGTTCCCGCATTTCCGAAAGGAGGGTTGCTGCAGCAGGTAAGGCACGGCCGGTAGGGCACGGCCTGCACGACGAATCTCTCGATATTCGGGCACTCCGATGCAGTTTTTTCAAGAGAGCTCCAAGTCAGCGGGCATACCCAGCTCGATTTCGAGAAAAAACGCCACACCTGGTTTCAGGCGGAGGATGCGCGGCCGCCCAGCCGCGTCGAAGATTGCGAGTCGCACGCCTATCGCGTTATGCTGGCCTCCAACATCGAACCCGCGTGCCGCATGGACCGCCGCGCGGGATCGTCTGAGGCGGTACATCATGGCTTGGTTCCAAAAGGAGCTGCGGCTCGAGGCAAGATCTCGCGGATTCCACTTGATCACCCGGGAAGTGCTTCGGCAGTTGCCCGAATTGGCGCAATTCCAGGTCGGTCTGGCCCACTTTTTCATCAGGCACACCTCGGCGTCGCTGACCCTCAACGAGAACGCCGATCCCGACGTGCGTCGCGACATGGAATCCCATTTCAATGTGCTGATACCGGAGAACGCACCCCACTATCTGCACACCTGCGAGGGGCCCGACGACATGCCCGCCCATTTGAAGAGCTCCATCCTGGGGGCCTCGGTCACCATTCCGATCAGCGCCGGCAAGCTGAACCTGGGTACTTGGCAGGGGCTTTACCTGTGCGAGCATCGCAACCACGGCGGAAGCCGCCGTCTGACCGTCACCCTGCAAGGCGAATGAGATCGCCGAATCCGCTCAAGCGAATTCCATTTCTTCGCTGTAGTTTTCGAACTTCGTGTATTTTTTGAAAAAAGCCAGGTTGACGGCACCGGTCGAACCGTTGCGGTGTTTGGCGATGATCAATTCGGCGATCCCGAATTCCTGCTCTTCTTCGTCGTCGTCCTTGACCGCTTCCTTCTCCTTGTAATAATCCTCGCGGTAAAGGAAGCACACCATGTCGGCGTCCTGCTCGATCGAACCGGATTCACGCAGATCGGAGAGCTGGGGCCGGTGATCGGACCGCTGCTCGGCGGCACGGGAAAGCTGGGAAAGGGCGATGACGGGCGCATCGATTTCCTTGGCCATGACCTTGAGTCCGCGGGAAATCGCCGAAACCTCCTGAACGCGACTCTGTTGCTGCTGCAGGGTCGATCCGGACATCAACTGGAGGTAGTCGATGACCACCAGGTCGATGCCTTCCTCGGCGACGACGCGCTTGAGCTGGGCCCGCATCTGGGCGACGGTCGATTCGCCGCTGTCCTCGATGTAGATCTTGGCGCTGCTCAACTCGGCCACGGCATGGGCGACCCGGCTCCACTCGTCTTCCTGGAGTTTGCCGGTACGCAGACTGGAGATACTGACGCGCGCCTCACTGCCAATCAAACGCATAACCAATTGAGTGCCAGGCATTTCGAGCGAAAACAGGGCAACTCGTGCATTGCCCTTGACGGCGGCGTTGAGCGCCACGTTCAAGACGAAGGAGGTCTTACCCATGGCGGGTCGGGCGGCGACGATGATCAAATCGCCCTTCTGGAGACCCGCGGTCATGCGGTCCCAATCGAGGAAGCCGGTCCGCAGGCCGACCAGTTCGCCTTCCAGCGCGGCGCGTTCGCGCATCGTCTCGTAGGTTTCGGTGAGCAGGGCCCCGAAATCGCGGAAGCCCGTATCGACTTCACCCTCGCGCATTTCGTAGAGGGAGTTCTCGGCGACCCCGATCGCATCGACCGCGGTCATTTCACCATCGATGGCGGCTTCGGTGATCTTCTGGCCCAGGTGCGCGAGTTTGCGCAGCATCGATTTTTCTTTGACGATCTGGGCGTAGTACTCGATGTTGGTGGTGCGCGGGATGCCCTGGGTGAGTTCGTCCAGGTATTCGTAACCGCCGGCCTCGTCCAGTTCGCCGCGGTTGATCAGTTCGTCGGAGACGAGAATCGGATCCACCTCGGCGTTTTTTTCGAAGAGGATCACCATCGCCTGAAAAATGAGAAAGTGGCTGCGTCGGTAGAAGTCTTCGACCTTCAGGTTATCGAGGACCTGGGCGATGTTGTCGCTTTCCAGCAGCATGACGCCGAGCAAGACGCGTTCGGCCTCGTCATTGTGAGGCAGGCCTTTTACGGCGATGTCGGGTTTTTCCTTGTCGCGCTTGCGTTTCTTCATGGATGGGTCAAACCCAGTCTCAGCCATAACCTTCTATTTCCCAATAATTCATACAAAGATCATCGCCAAGGTCGGAGGGGCGACGGCGTCCGAGGACAACTTCTCATGATGCACCAATTCAGGCCGAATCGCAAGGCACGGACGTGTGCGCCGAGCCCTCCCATCGAGGCCAACCCGATCGCCGACGCGGCCATTCCGAACCCACCCGAAAAGCCCAAGTCCCCTGGTCCGAGGAGGTACCCACATCGAAACCCATTTCGAGGTGTTCGTCAGGTGGCGCGATCAACCGGCGACCTGAAGCGCGAGCTTCTCTCGAAAGATCTTGGCGTTGTGACGGATATCCACCGGAAAGGCCGAAATGAAGCGAATGTCGCGAATGGTGCGCGTGTGTTCGTGTCGCGATCCGAGTTCCAGCAATTCGGCGACGATCTTGTCCCGGTTCCGGGATACCGACCCCTTCTCCAGTTCCACGCACAATACCGGCGTTTGCACGTTGCCCTCCCCCGCCTTGCCCACCAGGGCGGTGCGGAAGACATCGGGATGGGCGTTGAAGACCCCCTCGACCGGTACCGTGTACAAGGTGCCCGATTCGGTGTGGACGCGATGGGCCTTGCGGCCACAGAACCACAATCGGCCCTTGCCGTCGAAGTAGCCCAGATCGCCCATGCGGTGGCGAATGATGTCGTCACCGTCCACCATTTTGTGGAGTTTGGTGGCTTGATCGCGGTTGAAGTACTTTCGCGTGACGACCGGGCCGCGAACCACGACTTCACCGATTTCGCCGGAAGCGACCTCCAGATCGGGATGCCATTCCGCGACCGGTTCATCGGAAATGCGCATGATCCGTACTTCCATTTCCTCCACCGGCCGGCCCACGCAGACGCCCTTGCCCTGTGCCGTGGCTTCCGCCGTTCCGCCGAGAATTTCCTTCGACCCGATATTGCAGACCGGCAGCGATTCGGTGGCGCCATAGGGCGTGAAGATCTGGGCGTGGTCGGGCAGCATTTGCGAAAAACGCCGCAGGATTTCGGCGCTGACCGGTGCACCCGCGCTGATGATCCGCTTGAGCGAGCCGCATTGAATGCCCTTCGCTGCACCGAAGCGGCCCACCGTATTCAGCAGTGCCGGCGAACCGAACATGTTGGTCACGCCGAAGTTCTCGATGGCCTCGATTATCTTGGTGGGGTCCACCTCGGCGGGGCGGGTCGCATCCATGTCGGGCACGATGGCGGTCATGCCCAGCGCCGGTGCGAACAGGGCGAACAAGGGAAACGTCGCCAAGTCCACTTCGCCTGGCTGGATGTCGTAGGTATTTTTCAAGAGCCGAACCTGGGCATCGAAGGTTCCGTGGGTGTAAACGGCGCCCTTGGGCGGGCCCGTGCTGCCGCTGGTGAATAGAATCGCGGCCAAATCGTCGGCCGCCGTCCGAGCCATGGAAAAGACGTCGTCCGGGCCGATCCGCGCCCGCAAATCGGCGAGTGTCGCGCCACCCCATCCCTTTTTCGAACCCACGGTCACCAGCTTCTGGAAACGCGGCCAGCGCAGGAGCAAGCGCGCGATGTGCGCCTTGGGAATGCCGATGAAGGCCTCGGGTTCGGCTTCCTCGAGACACGTCTTCAAACTCTTGAGGCCCATGCCAGGGTCGACGAACACCGGTACGGCGCCCATTTTGAACAAGGTGAACGTCAGTGCGAAAAACTCGAGACAGGGTTTCACCATCAACACGGTGCGCATGCCGCGGCCGATCCCGTATTCGGTCAGCGCGAGCGCCAGCCGATCGCTCTCGCGGTTCAATTGGCGGTAGGTCAAATGGGTGTAGGCGACGCGCCCGGCGGCATCGCGACCTTCCGGAAAAACCACACCCAGAGTGTGCGGTTGACGCTCCCCCATTGCCGGCAAGTGCGCGGCAATATTGACGAATGCGTCGTTCACGCGGCCACCTCGAGCGGATGCTCCCGCAAAAAGTCCTTCACGAGTTGGGTGATCTCATCGGCCGCATCTTCGAGAATGTAGTGGCCGCCATCCGACCAGCGGTGCACCTGGGCGTCGGGGAAACGCCGAATCCACTCCTCGAGGAATTCCACCGAGAACACGAAATCCTTTTCACCCCAGCAGATCAACAGCGGGATGTTTTTGAATTGTTGGAGGTTCTCCTGCACCCCGTGGCAGGTGGTCCAGGCCGGATCACCCTCTTTCAGGGGGATGTCCTGCACGAAACGCAGGGTCGCGATGCGGTTGCTCCAGGTATCGTAAGGGGCGCGATAGGCCTTGCGAACCTTGGCGCCGAGTTTGGCGCGCTTGGTGCCGATCACACTGGCGCCGAAGCTGAAGGCGTTGAAACCGCGCACCAGAAAGCTGCCGAGGGCGGTGTTGCGGACGAGCCACAAGGCGAGGGGGAATTTTTTGGCCGGCGGTAGCAGAAATGCCGCCGTGTTCATCACGACCAGGCGCTTGATTCGCTCCGGGTGGCGCGTGGCATAGGCCATGCCGATCATGCCGCCCCAATCGTGCAGCACGAGGGTGATGTTCTCGCGCAGGCCCAGATGCTCCAGCAGGGCTTCCAGGTCGTCGACCCGCTGGTCCAGGGTGTAGCGGTAATGGGTATCGTCCGGTTTGTCGGAGAGCCCGCAGCCCATGTGATCCGGCACGATGACGCGATACTGGCTGCGCAGGGCGAGGGCGAGATTGCGCCAATAAAACGACCAGGTCGGATTGCCGTGCACCATGACCACGGTTTCACCGCGGCCCTCGTCGAGGTAGTGGTACTTCAGATCATTCCGCAACAGGAAATGACTTTCGAATGGATAGAGTTCGCGATCGGGTAGCATCTGTACCTTTCCTTGTCGGTCGGGATGGCGCCGGGGCGCCGATCATCCTACCACTGGAATCCGAGCATGGTGCAATTCAAACCGGAACCGATCCCCAGAAAACCCACCCGGTCTCCTTCTTCCAGGAAGTCGCGTTCTTCGGCGATGGCAGCGGTGATCGGCACGGATACGGTCCCGATGTTGCCCAGAAAAGGGTATGTCACGTAGTCTTTGTTGTTGGGAATACCCAAAAATTTGAGAATGGTGTTCTGGTGTTCCGAGCCGACCTGGTGACACACGACCTTGTCCACCAGGTCCACGGTCCAATCGAGGCGACGCATGAAGGCGCGCCAGGTCTTGAGGCCCAGTTCGACCCCGTACTTCAGGACCGCGACGGAGTCGGTGGCCATGACCGGACGAAAACGGTCGGCGCCCAATTGCTCCAGGCCCCAGCGGCAAAGGCTGTGATAGCGCGGCTCGGTCATGGTCACGCCGCCCAGCAGGCGCCGGCGCGGCCGATCGGAGAAGCTGCCGTCGGTCAGGAGAATGGCGACGGCTCCGGAGCCACCGGTCAAGGTGGCCAGCGACAGTTTGAAATTCTCCATGTCCTGATCCTCGAGCATGCGCTGGATCATGATCTCGTTGATTTCGCGGGCACTTTCGCAGGAAACCACCAAACCGGCCCGAATCTGGCCCAGCTCGATGCGGTTGGCCACGTCCAAAATACCGTTCAGCGCGCCCAGGCAGGCATTGGAGATGTCGAAAACGTTGGTTTCCTCGGAAACCCCGATCCCCGCCGCGATCGCACAGGCGGTGGCCGGCTCGAATTGCTCGCGGCACACACCGGTGTAGACGAGGGCGCCCAGGTCGCGGCTGTCGAGACCGGCCGCGTCGAGCGCGCGTCTGGCGGCTTCGGTGGCGCGTTCCGTAATGGAATCGGATTCGTTCCACCAGCGTCGCTCCACGACACCAGTCAACGCTTCCAGTTGACCCATACTGATGTGCAAGTTCTTGTAGAGCGGGCGCAGCCGCGCTTCCAGCTCGCGGGAGGAGACCACCACGGGCGGCAACACATATTTAATGGAATCCATAAAGACTCGAGAGTACTTCATTACAACTCGCTATCCGTGTTCTTCATAAAAGGTTGGATGGTTCTCGAGGGATGGCTCGAGAAACACAAGCACGAAAGGTGGGGATGGGCGAAAGGGTGGGCGGCGTAGGACGCTCGGGATATTGAAGCGACATTCACCTTTTATCAGAATGGACCGACCCGAAACGAATATTCAAGCATAATCCCGATTCGCTGGGAAGGCCCAGAACGCGACATACCCAAAACCACCGGCGCGTTCCGGCACCACAGGGGGTCGCCGCACCGCGTCATTCTACCACCGAATGGAACTGCATTCGACCCGCAATCTTCGCCGAACCCGTCCTGGGCAGCGGTTTCCACCGCCATGGCCACCAATCCTCCGGCCCCGAACGCCTTCCGCAATTCCCCACGGGCCGGCCGGATTCTCGTTTGCACTTTTGTTCATCTCGTGAAACACTGGACGGCAAAAGCACCAAGCCCGATCGCTTCAATCGATGAGGTTCATCTATACCCTTGATTTTGAAGTCTTTCGAATTAGTCAATGTCTTGAGGAGTCATCATGAATAGGTTGAGTTTGTGTTTCGCTACCGCGCTTTTTTGTCTCGCCGCCCCCGCCCTTGCCGGTGAATGGACACTGGATGGCGGCAAGGTCTTTTTCTACAGCGTGAAGAACAACAATGCGGCCGTCGGCGGCACCTTTCAAGTTTCTGGCGGGGCGAAAGGGAACGCCTTCGAGGTCATCGTCGATCTCGACACACTCGACACCGATCTCGTCCCACGCGATATCAGCATCAAGAATTCCCTGTTCGAAGTGGCCAAACATCCCCGTTTCGTGCTGAAGGGCGCCTTTCCGGCCGATCAGCTCCCCAAAAAGGCGGGCGACACCGCCGAAACGACCTTCGAGGCCACCATCCATTACCGCGGCCTGAAGCCGAAAGTCAGTTTTCCCATGATCCTGTTCCGCACATCCGACAACACCATTCACGCGCGCACCAAACAAACGGTGGCCATCGGCCTCGGTGACCTGGGCCTTTTGGGCGCACCGCTCGAAGCGATGATGAAGCTGTGCGGCCACCAGTCCATCCTGCCGATCGCGTTCGTGACCTTCGAGGGCACCTGGAAACAATAGTCCTGGCGAGACGCATCAACAGGTCAGACCACTAGAGCCGCCAAGAGCTCGATTCGGCGAGGAATCGCTCGGTGGATGGCCTACGCCCTTGGCCGAAAGGAGTGGAGCATGCGCTACGAAAAACTCGGTCGAACCGACATCGACCTCTCGAAAATCATCATGGGCACCTGGCAGGCAGGTAAACGGATGTGGTCCGGAATCGAGGATCGCGACTCCATCCAGGCGCTCCAGGCGGCCTTCGACAGCGGCATCACCACCTTCGATACCGCCGAGGTATACGGGGAGGGACATTCCGAACAGATCATCGGCAAGGCCCTGGGCAATCACCGCCACCAGATCGTGATTCTCTCCAAGGTGTTCTCCAACCACCTGCGCTACGACCAGGTGTTCGAGGCCTGCCACCGCTCGCTCAAGAACCTGGGCACCGATTACCTGGACCTTTACCAAATCCACTGGCCCCCGGGCACTTGGGGCGGCGAGGAAGTCCCGCCGGAGGAGACCATGCGGGCGCTGTGCGAACTGGTGCAGCAGGGCAAGATCCGGGCGATCGGCGTTTCGAACTTCAACGCGGAACAAATCGCGGAAGCGTCCCGCTACGGCCGCATCGACAGCCTTCAGCCGCCCTACTCGCTGTTCTGGCGGGCGGTCGAGGCGGAAACCCTGCCCTACTGCCGCGAGCAGGACCAAAGCGTGTTGGCCTACTCCTCCCTCGCCCAGGGTATTCTCGCCGACCGGTTCGCCGGCGAAATCCACTTCGAGCCAGGCGACCACCGCGCCAAAAACCGATTGTTCCAGGAGCCTCACTGGACCCGGGTCCAAGCGGCCCTGGCCGAATTACGTCCGATCGCCAAGGCCTGCGGCATGACCATGGCGCAACTGGCACTCGCATGGATTACGACGAAACCGGGCATGTTCGCCATCGCCGGCGCCCGGCGTGCGGAACAAATCCGCGAAACGGCCGCAGCCGGTATGCACGTCCTGTCGGACGGTGACTGGGCGGAGGTCGATCGCATCGGCAGAACGGTGACGGACCATCTCGACGACAACCCGTTGTTGTGGAACTTCTAGGACCTCTTTTGGCGTTACCCGGAGCGAAGACTGCCAAGCCAAACGCCGTCAAATAATTCATTACCAAGGACTTGGAGCTGATCGTGACGACAGAAAAACTCTACCTTGACGCCCCTGGGGACGGCCAGCCGCTGTTGACCTTCCAAGCGACGGTACTCGAGGTCGTTCACTATCGCGATCGACCGGCGGTCATTCTGAACCGGACGGCGTTTTATCCCGAGGGCGGCGGCCAGCTGGGTGACCGCGGGCATTTGCGAATCGAAGGAAGGTCCCTGGCCGTCAACGACGTCCAGATCGACGATCGCGGCAGGATCCTCCACCTGATCGACGATGCCGAGCCGCAAGATTGGCTTCAGGCCGAGATCGAGGGCCAGGTCGACGCATCACATCGGCGCGACATGATGAGCCAACACACGGGCCAACACATGCTTTCGGCCGCGTTTTTCACCCTGGCCGGGCTGGAAACGGTCTCGGCACGACTCGGTTCGCGCATCAGCACGGTCGACCTGAACAGCCCGAAACTGGACGAATCAACGATCGAGCGGGTCGTCGCGCACGTCAACGACCTCGTCCTGGAAGATCGAGTCGTGCGTCCCATCTACCCCAACGCCGAAGAGTTGGCCCGGATGAACCTGCGCCGTGCACCGAAGGTCAGCGAGGACGTTCGGATCCTCGAAATCGAAGGTTTCGATGTCACACCGTGCGGCGGAACCCATTGCGCGCGAACGGGTCAGGTCGGCGCGGTGCACGTGGTGAGCACCGAACGAATCAAAGGCATGACCCGGGTGAACTTCCTGTGCGGGCGCAGAACGCTCGAGTATTTTCGCGAATTGGAACGTCAGGCCCGCCAAGCCGCGGCCGTCCAGGGTTGTACACCGGCCGAACTGGCGGAAAACCTGACGGGTCAGCGGGAAACCATGCGGACGTACCAACAGGAACTCGGCCGCCTGCGGGCTCGAAATGCGGAACGCGAAGCCGCCGAACTCCTTGCGTCCCACCAGCCTACGGCTTCCGAATGGACCCCGATCGTGGTCGTTCGCGAAAGCGATGTAGACAGCGCGCGAAAGCTGGCCAACAGCCTGATTCGCCGCGAAGACGTGCTTGCGGCGATCTTCAGTCGCGAGAATGCGGATTCCGACTGGCGCGTGATCCTCTCGCGAGGTTCGAACGCCGCTTTCGATTGCGGAAAGTGGTTTCGAGAAGCCGGACGCGAACTAGGCGCACGCGGTGGTGGACGACCCAATCACGCCGAAGGAAAGTTGCCGCTGTCGGTCGATCCGAATACGATCACGTGGACTCGAGCGGCAGGATGAAGGCCTAGCGGGATAAGAAACCGTGTGCGAAACAACGCGGGTGATGGATGACCTCATCACCCTTACCGCACATCGAAAAAAGATCTCGAAGGAAAAGCACCAACGCCGGGGTAGAGCATGGCTGCCCGTAGGAGACAGGGCGAACTAGAGGTCAAAAAGGTTTGGAACCTCTTTCTTTTTAACGGGCTGTGCCTTTTTCTTAGTTTTCGTCTTGGCTTTTTCACGGCTGGATTTGACGGTGTGGCGAATACGCCCGAAAAGCATGTTGAGCACATGGTCCCGGCTGAGAAACGGAAAGATAGGCTTGGACCGTTTGCCGAGTCGCGCCTGGAGCTGCAACAAACCACGATGTTCGGACTCTACTTTCAACCCTTCCTCTACGGCCAAAACAGCCTGGCGACGATTGTCGCGCATGAGGTAGATGCGAGCCAGATTGTAATAGTTATCCGCGTCAAAATAACCGACTTCCACGCCCAACTGGGCTAAATTGAGACCTTCCCAAAGCTTGTTCTCACGCAAGGCCATCGCATATCCCAAATACGAATAGGCCGTGCCGGGCAAAGACTGTCGATCTGCCTTGAGCGCCTGGTTCAGGCATAGTAGCCCCTCATCCCAGTGCCCGCGCTTGCAGAGATCGATCCCCTCGCGAGCTGCCTCGGTCAAATCTACCTTAAGGGGTTCCGGAGCACTCATTCAATCACCTGCGACAAGATTAGTGAAATCTCAAAAAAGAGATTCCCTAAACCATATTAGTGGTCTGGCCACTGAAGGGGAAGCCCCCAATTTCAAATTGGAAGTAAAATCACAGATCGAATGATGGCAGGATCTAACCCCGTCAAAAATACAGGCTTCTGGGAAAAAAAGACAAAAAAATACCGGCCAACAAAACGCTTACAGCGTTCGCTTTCACGGATAACGAAACCCGCGCGTGGCCGGTAGTACAAAGGGTTGTGTGAAAAAAGCAAGAGCTTGTATTCGCATATTACATCCGGCAACGAGGCCGATCAACAAGAAAATGAACTTTTTTTAGTAAATTCAATAAATTTGCAATGTTCATTAAATTACGGTTTAACCTATACCTCTCCCATCAAAGGAGTACGTAGGGATCCAGCCCCTTTCGAAGGCGAAACCACGCTGTCCCGCGGCCAGGTCCGTGTCCTCCGTTACAAACGAAAAAAGGGGGCCCATTCGGCCCCCTTCGCGTTTGGAATCGGTGTTTATCGACGCGGTGGTCGCTTGGATTCGTTCGGCGGATCGGGCATTTGGATTTTCTTGGGTGGATTCTTTTCCAACTCCTTCAACAATGCCTCGACAGCGGCTTCCAGAGTGGGATCCTGGCCCTTGGCGATCAGGTCGGGACGATCGACGACTTCCACGTCGGGCGACACGCCCTCGTTCTCGACCGCCCACTGGCCGGTGTCCGGATCCACGAAACGGAAGACGGGAATGGAAAGCGAACCGCCGTCTAGGAAGGCCGGGTTGCCCTGCAGCCCGATGAGCCCACCCCAGGTGCGGGTGCCGTAGAGCTTGGCGAGGCCCTGCTTGCGCATGTAATAGGGGAACGCGTCGCCGCCGGAGCTGGAGTACCCGTTGGTCAAGACCGCCTTGGGCCCCACGTGCGCGTAGCCCGGCGACCGGAACGGCTCGATGTCGCGCTGCGCCCAGTAACTGAGCACCGGGCGACCGAGCAGTTCGATCATGTGGAAGGGAATGAAACCGCCACCGTTGTACCGGTCATCCAGGACCAGCGCGTCCTTGTGCATTTGGGCGTAGAAGTGTTTGAACAGTTCGCGGTTGCCCTCGAACGCGGTGTTCGGCACGTGGATGTAGCCGATGCGCCCGCCACTGAGTTCGTCGACCTTGGCCTGACGCTCGCGGACCCACTTCAGGTAGCGAAGATTGGTCTCGCGGGTGATGGTGCGCACGACGACCTCGCGCGCGCCCTCGGTGCTGGGCTTGTCGTTGACGGTGAGCGTGACCTCCTGGTCGCCCTTGCCCTCCAACGTGGCGTAGAAGTTGGTGTCGGTCCGCACATTCACGCCGTCGACAGCCAGGATGAATTCACCCTCCGACACGTTCACGCCCACGTCGCGAAGCGGCGAACGGAAGTTTTGGTGCCAGTTCTCGCCGGGCAGGATCTCGCGAACCTTGTAGAAACCGGAGGCATCCGCTTCCATTTCGGCGCCCAGCAGGCCGCTGTTATCGCGTTCCACTCGCGGCTCGTCACCGGAATTCACATAGTAGTGACCGGCGTTGAGTTCGCCACCCAGTTCGCCCAGGATGAAATCCAACTCGGAGCGGGTCTTGACGTGGTCCACCAGCGGTCGGTAGCGATCCCACAGGGCTTTCCAGTCGTAGCCGTGCATGTCGGGATCGTAGAACCAGTCGCGCATCAGCAGGTAGGCGTCGTGATAGATCTGGCGCCACTCGGCCCTGGGTTCGATCTTCACTTCCATCTTGCTCAGGTTCAACGACTTGGGCTTCTGCTTCGGCTGGGCCTTGACGATGCCGTAGTTGTTGCCCGAACGGTAGATCAACGAATCACCCTTGGCCGAAAGACGGTATCCGAACACGTTTTCGAGCACGGTCTCCGTCTTGCGCTTGGCCATGTCGAAGTGCCGCAGCGTGGCCGGTCCACCCTGGTTGCGTTCGAGGAAGAACACGCCCGCCTTGTTGGCGCTCAGCGCACCATAATTGCCGGAGCCCACATCCAACACGAATACGCGCGACTCGAAACCATCCACCTGCAGGCCCGGTTTCTCGGACTCGGATTCGGCTGCTTTTTCGGCCTTCTTGCGACCCTTTTTCTTACCCTTCTTGCGGTCTTTCGCGGCGCTGTCATCTTCCTCTTTGGGAGGCTCCGCGGCTTTGGCCTCCTCTTCGTCGCTCTTGGGGGCGAAGGGACGTGCCACGCTGTCGTTGAGCGTCGCCGCGTAGATCCGCGTGGGTCTCGTGTACATGTAGGAGAATTCGTAACCGCTGAAGGTCAGGTTGTAGTCGCGGTTCGAAAGGAAGTAGAGGTAATTGCCGTCCGGCGAGAAGGCCGGATTGAAGTTGTTGATGTGTTCGCTGGTCAACTGGTGATGTTCACCCGGCTCCAGGTGGAAGCCCCAAATCACGCCGAACTGGTTTTCGGCCACCTGGGTGTACACCAACCATTCGCTGTCCGGCGACCAGGCGTGGTCCAACAGATCGCCGTAACGACCCTTGGCCACTTCGACCATTTTGCCGTCGGCCACATGCACGATGTACAGTTTGCGATCTTTGCTGGAAACGGCCAGCTTCTCGCTGTCCGGCGACCAGGTGGGCGCCATGGGCCACATCGGCAGGCCGGTCGTGATGCGACGCTCCTCACCGCCCTTGGCGGGACGCACGAACAGCTCGTATTCGCCTTCGCGGTCGCTGAGGTAGGCGATCCACTTGCCGTCGGGCGACCAAACCGGGTTGCGCTCGCGCACACCCGAGGTACGGCTCAGGTTACGGGTCGGACCGTGCTCCACCGGGACCGTGAATACATCGCCGCGGGCGGTGAACACGGCGCGTTTCCCGCTGGGAGAAACTTCGAAACCGTCGATGAACTCACTGACATTGGCGCGGTAGGCCAAGGTCTGTTCGAAAGCACCGACGATTTGAACCGAGACCTCGCGGTCGTTACCGGACACCGAATCGAACACCCGCAGCCCGCCCGCGTTCTCGTAGACGATCTGGGTGGGGCCGGCGCTGGGCCACAGGACGTCCCACTCGCCGTGGTTGGTGACCTTGGTCAGATTGCCGCCGTCGGGATCGCAGCGAAACAGGTTCAGCGTGTACTCGCGATCGGAGGTGAAGAACAGCGATTTGCCGACCCACATCGGAAGATTGTCGGTCAGGGGATGATCGGTGACTCGAGTCGCCTCGTCGCGCTCGAGATCGTAGACCCAGACGTCTTGGGCGCGACCGCCGTGGGTCCGCTTCCAGGTTCGCCATTCACGCGAGATAGGCGTATAGACGATCTTGGTACCGTCCGGTGAGAACATGCCGCCGCCGGATTCGGGAATCGCCAGCGGTTGCTCCAATCCGCCGTCCACCGGAACCGTGTAGAACCGGCCCATGCGTACGCCCCAAGGCAGTCGATTGGCACGAAACAGAATGTGCTTGCCGTCCGGCGACCAATCCATCACCTGGTTGTCGAAACCGCCGCGCGGCGGCATGGGACCGACATCATTATAAAAGGTTAGTTGGCGCGGGACCCCGCCTTCGCTGGGCATGACGTAAACTTGCCGCGTGCCGTTGTATTCGGCACTGAAGGCGATCATGCTTCCGTCCGGTGAAAATTTGGGGAAGAGCTCCCGTCCCTCGTGAGACGTCAAACGACGTGCGACACCACCCGCACTGGGCACCACGTAGAGGTCTCCGGCGGAGACAAACACGATTTTATCCTTGTAGATATCGGGAAAACGCAAGAGGCGCGCATCACCCTCGGCCGCAAACGCAACCAGACTCGAGCATGCGGCAAGAAAACAGCATAACAAGCGCAATAGAGATCCTCCTCTAAATCTTTCCAGGCGATCGGCGATCGTTTCATCACTTCTCGAGTGCCACCGTCACCCGCAACTTCGACCCATAACTTTGACCTGTACATGCACGGCCGGCTCGGAGATAGCATTCGGAACATCCGTCCACATCGAACGAGCCATCGCGAAAAACAGCCGGTATCTCGGGCTCTCCCAAAAGACCGAATCGCGCCGGACGGACACTTTGTGAACCGAAACCGGCATCGCGTCGACACCCCCTCGATCAATCGCCGCATTCGATGCGGCCACCTCGGATTCCCAGGTGTCGCGACGCCCGTCGAAGGGACGAACCAAAGGGCTTGTTTAGCACATCCCCAGTTCGCGGTTCAAGCGTCGACGCGGACGAGCCAAGACCCCGCTCACGCCATCTAGACGCGTGGAACGGAGCCCAAACGGATCAAAAAAGATGTGGCAAAAACCGAGTTCCCCTCCGGACACACGCCAGCCGAGGTCCTGTCTTGGACCACCATCGGAGGCTTTTGGGCGATCCGCCGGGCAGGACCCCGCCCTTGCCTGGAAATGGCTTGGCCTGGCAACCGCGCGGTGCTAGATTGGGTTGAATCGACAACCACCGCATTTCCAGGAGTCTCCAGATGAAATTGTACGGCAGCTACACATCTCCCTTTGTCCGCCATTGCCGCATCGCCCTCATGGAAAACCAGGTTCCTTTCGAATTCGAACCTACCGATTACAGCCAAAGCGCCGCGAATTCTCCCACCAAACGGGTGCCCTTTCTACGCGACGGCGAGCTCTTTTTCACCGATTCTTCCGCCATTCTGCACCACGTGCGGTCCAAAGCGGACAAGTCCTTCCTGGCCACACCCGGCGAAACGGAACTCTACGCCCTGGCCAACACCGCCCTGGACACCGCGATCAACGTAGTCCTCCTGGAAAAGGACGGCATCACGGAGGAACGATCCGCGTATGTGGCGCGCCAGAAGTCCCGCATCACCACCTGTCTCGAGGCCCTGAATCGATCGGACTTCGGCTTCGAAGGGCGACCCAGCGACGCACAGTGGCGCGTGGCCTGCCTGCTTGCCTGGGCGACCTACCGCAACCGTTTCGACTACGGCCGGTACAACGAGCTCTGCGGATTCCTGGCCAGGGTACAGGGCATCGCCGAGTTCCAAGAGACCGCCCCGCCGCCCGCATAACCGCATCGTTCCATCAGCTCCCCCCTCACAACACCCGGTTTTTGGGGGGAAACATTCCGCGCTATCGCTTGACTGCCGTCACGGCATAGTACCCGAACAGGTGGCGCGACATACCCAGGATCAGACCCAAGGTCGGCGCCAGGGCGTTGCCCCAACGCTCCTTCGAGAGCGCGGCACGCTTGCCATGACGCAGCCGCTCGACGGCCATTTGGGCCAGGAACCGCGCCGTCACCGCGGGAATGTGAAGCGCCGAGGGCGCCACGCGCCAGGATAGGTCCTCGACTTGGATGATCTCGAACCCGGTCGCGGCCATGCGTTCGAGAAAAGCGTCTTTCACCGCGAATGTCTCCAGCGCCCAGCGGCGGTGACATCCTCGCAGGCACCATTTCAGAAACGCCGAGCGCGGCGCCCGTTTGAGCATGCCGTCGAAGACGACCAGGCGACCGCCAGGCTTCAACAGGCGGTAGGCCTCGGCTAAAAAGTCCGCCTTGTCGCGCCCCGAAGCGTGGCAGGCGCTTTCCAAGGCATAGGCGCCGTCGAAACCGGCGTCCCGCAAGCCGCTGGCCGTGTAATCGGTGCAACGGAACCGAACCCGGTCGGCGAGGCCGGCCTCACGGGTCATGCGCTGTGCTTCGCGAACCTGCCAGGGCACGATCGTGAGTCCCGTGATCCGCAGATCGGCCGATGCACGGGCCGCGAACCGCGCGGTGGCGCCCAGCCCACACCCCAGATCCGCCACCCGTCCGCCGGTCACGCCAACCCGAGCCAGGACCTCGCCGTTCATGCGCTCCAACATGGATTCCCGGCGGAACGGATTCATTCCCGCGGCATACCAGCCGAAGTGCATGTTGTACCCCGCACTCCAGGCCCGGTAATCGCGTGTCGCCTCGGTATAGAAGGATCGAAGGGACTCGAGGAAATCGTCCCGTTCCCCGTGGAATCCGGTGGCCTCGTCAAAGGCCTTCGCCTCGTCGCCGAATGCTTCTCCAGATTTGAGCTCGGGGCCGATAGGGGCGCCGGCTCGATGCGGTCGCCGGACAACCTTCAAAGCCCTAACGTGGGCGGGCGGCCGCAGGTCCGGGACCGTGCTCGGACTCGAAGCAGGATTGAGTACGGGAGCATCCAAACCGTCGGGCAATGCGGGAGCGGGTGCAGACGAAACCATAGGCCACCTCCAGAGCGAACACGTTCAATCCACTCGTAAAAAACATCTTATTTTTTTGAACATGTTCAATATAGTCCAAGGGTAGATCCTGGACAAGCGTTTTTTGAACATGTTCAACATTTTTGAGATGACACCCTTCCCAAAGCCCGGAACCACTTCGGCCAGACCCCCTCGGTCGGCGATAACCGATCGCTCGAGTTCCGCCCAAATCCAAGGGGTATTCCTGATAGGTTCCTGCTCTATAATGAGATCGATCCCCTCAGTACAGCTCGATTCGTCAACAGGTCGGAGGATGTATGTGTTCGTCTCATCGCGTCAGAATGCCGTGGATGCTCTTAATGGCACTCCTGATGGTTGGCTCGCCCGTTCAGGCCCAGTCGGGCGGTGAATTCTTCATCGAGACCAAACTCAATTTTCGGGACAGCGAAGAAGCCGTCTTCCCGATTCCGTTTCCCTTTCCTGGCAACTTTCTCCCGCCGGGCGCCGAGCGCGGCACGGTGGAGACGGTCGACCCGGGCGAACACGGCGAGGTCTCGCGAATCACGCTGAGCTGGTTCCAGCAGGTCAACCCGAATCTCGCGGTGCGCTTGAAACTGGATACCATCGACAAATACGATCGCAACCCCACCTCGGAGGACACCCAAATCGACCTGGACGAGGCCTGGCTGCGCTACGGCCAGGAGCCGCCGGACGACGTCCTGCCGGAAGGTACGAGTTGGTACGCCAAACTGGGGAAATTCGGAAAATTCGAGCGCCAGGACGACCGCAACCTGGAGAGCTACGGCTTGCTCAGCACGGCATTCAACCGGTTCGAGGATGCAGGCCTGGAGCTCGGCGCCCATTTCGGCCGCCATTTCTACGTGCGCGCCAGCTACATGGTCGGCAACCCGGTCTTTTTTCGCGATGTGAACACGCTGGCCGGTGACAACGGAACCGAGGACCGCGATCCCGACATTCGGGACAACCCCGAACCCGAACTCCAGAGCGGTTTCCCGATTTTCTACGACGCGGAGCTTGAGGATCTCGATTTCGAAGAGGCGGAAACCGGATTCGCCGTCGGCGCCCGATTCGGCGACGAGGTGGGCGACAAGGTCGTTCACTTCATGGTTTTCGGATACAACCGCGACCTGCGCGACTCGGTGAACATGACCGGTTCGTTCTACGGCGGCGACCTGGACTTGTTGGACGGAGTGGTCGAGTTGGATGCCAGCTTGAGCGGCGGCCTTCCCATCTCCGGCCGCAAGAAATCCGAATACGGCGCGAACCTCTGGCTGTACCTGAACCAGTTCACCTTCTTCGGCCAGTACGTGGACCAGGAAATGGCCGAGTTACCGCGCGACGGCTACGAGATCGAGGCGTCTTATTCCTTCGAGTTACCGCTGATCGGCTCGATCGGCGGCAAGCCGATCCTGCCTTGGATCAAGCCGGCCGCGCGCTATTCGGAGATCGACAACGATTTCACCGGGATCGGCTCCCTCTACCCCGCGCCCACGACCTGGTGGGATTGGAAGAAGTTCGACTTCGGCTTGAACGCATTGCTCTACCCCGGACTGTTGATGACGGTGGAGTACGCCGACAACCAATTCCTGCGCGGAGGCGTCTGGGAGCACGCCGACGAGTTTCTGGTCACCCTGAGCTGGAAGTGGCGCCGCAGTTGGGGCGATCTCGCTTCGGAGTGAGGCGGGCGGAGGCATAATGTCTCTCTAATGCCTGGGTTCCAGCGGGAGCTTGAGCCAGACAACGAGTAGCTTGATAGTCGTTTGAATCAAATATACCTCTTGGCAGTTTCACTGTCCCGAGCTTCCCCAGTCACAAGTTTGTAATTCAGTCTGGAAGGCTCTCTTCGGGCGTCCTTCATATGGGTCTACCAATACACACTCGCCTCAAGCGACCACTACCCGATGAGTTGTCTTTGGTGTTGCCGAATATGTCGACGACGATTCCAAAGTATGATTTTCTTTACGAAACATAAGTTTGTAGTCGTCCAGGCGCCTATGTGCCCAGGTCTTCAATCCCTTGCGACCGAAGAAGTACCAATTGTGTCTATCGTTTTCGCCTTGAAGACATGACTTTCGAGTGACCATCTTAAAAAAATGCGGAAAGCAAGTGAGCAACAACATTAACTTACTCCTCAACAATTTGGTTTTATTATATTAATAAATAAAAGCGTTTCACCAGGAAGCCATGGTAGTTAAGTCGAATTGCACCGCACTCACCTAGGTTCGGTCGAGCACGAAGAACAAAACATAGATTTCACGAACACCATCAAGGGTGTCGGAACCTAAATTTCACCGATCTGAACTGAAAGAAGCGAGACTATGATTAACCCAGCGAATCACCGAAAAACCGATCTTCGAGCCAAGTCTCCAAAAAAGTAGCGATACAGTTCTCAGATACAAATGGATGAGCTTAAATAGGTCCTTTCGTCAGTTTCAGATTGAACGGGGGGCCATTGAGGGAGTTCGCTTTTACTTTTTGGAACTCAAGGTCTATTTTTTAGAGTCAAGACCTCTTCGAATTTCGCATTCAGTAATAGGGGGACATCCTCGCCAAGTGAGTTCCAATTCAAAGGAAGGGGCACTCGCCGGACATGGTAACCCTCTTTGTCAACCTCATCCGGGCCAGGTGTGAAGAACACCTCAAGAAGCCACGCCATACACCAACACACCCCCCAAAGAAAAAACACCCATTTTGTAAACTCTGCACAGCGAGCCAACAAACCTCACTCACACCATAAAACAACGAGATGACTCTGGATTATGTCTGATATTCATATATCTCCACAAACGAACCTTAGAAACGACACCGAACATTCCTATTCTTGGTGGAATCGTTTGCTCACACAGCACTTTTTCCAGGAAAAACAAGCAGGGCGTTCCGTTTATCTCACCATTTCTCCCTCACTCTTAGAAAGGTTGTATCGACTACATACACAGAATGAAATCCCTCAAGGTGAGGAACGAGGGTATCGATCCTTTCTAAGAGCTATGAGAGCTCGAATCTCGGAGAAAGGTTGGGATACTAATCAATCTTTCCCCCCAGAACCTCCAGAAGGATTGGCTCTTGCGTGTTTACAGATATTGGCTGCTTTCCACATGAAGGCTGATGAAAAGAAATCGGCAAGAGCCTATTGGATAAGATTAAAAGAGATTCTCGAAGACCCTAAAAAGGGTTATATGACTGTTGGATTGAACCCTGTCATTCACCAGAATCTATGGCAAAACTTGGAGCACTGGCTTAATTCTCAGAAAGGGCGTGTAGGCAAATTGCCACCGGTGTGTCGTGGCCATAAGCATATCGCTAGGCCCCTGACCCACACCTTTCTCAGGGAAACAGACCTAGAAGCGATACCTACTTTTTTGGATAAACATAAGATCAATCTAGAAAATAGGCAACGTGCGTTCCGTCAAATAGATTCTACTCTCATCATAATATCAAAACGCTCTCATAATTTATTTTCAAAACACTTACAACAAATACTCAAACATAATCAATTAAGAAGTATCGTTGTCAAACAAATCCTAGATTTCGGTATTGAGTGGGCCACCAGTCATCCCTCCGGAACCTGTCAAGATCTCGTACCGCGAAAACAGGCGAAATTTCGGCACTCAATTTGGTTGCGCTTTTTTCGATACGGTCAGTGGTTTTTCGACGCAGGCCCTTCCGGAAAAAATGAGGGTGAAACGGGTTGGAAGAACCTCAATATCTATCTTGAACAAGCATTTGAGCCCTGCCATCGAGATTGTGCTTTTCTGATTCTACCCTGGAGCGCCAATACTGGGCGGTTCATCTCTCGCAGCTATGCCTATCCCGACAGTCTGGTTTTGGTGTTGGTTCCTTCGGCTTACCTGATGGGGTGGCTTTCTCTCCCACCAAATGCACAACTCATTCATATCTTTGGCAGCGGCATCAACCAAATCGAACTGCAAGGTTGGCCAAGAAGATGGTCTGGCCTCGTGGTCCAACTCCCACCCACCCTTGAAAGCCTTCCAACAAACTGGAGACAGGTCCTTCGGTATCGCAAGGCCTTCAGTTGCAAGGGAGGATTGCGTTTAGAGCCAGGGGTCTGGATGCAAGGAGCCGGTCCACGAATTTGTCAGAAACCTATAGGCATTGGTGCTCAGCTCACCATAGATGGTCACATCTTTTCATCCAATCAATTGGAAACAGGTAGGCTACCTATCTGGCAAGAAACGGGGTGTCATTATGTTGAGCACTTGGGACACAGACAAGAGGTCCGCATTCGTACCACACAAATCACTCCCAGCAATGAGACCCTCATCGGTTGGTCATTTAGAGAAGGAGCCTGGCCAGAGCCCAACACTGTAGGACAAGTACCCAATCCATCAGCGATCCACGGTGGACGATATCCCCAAGCCAAGCCGCTCACCAATAGCGGACCGATCACTAACCATCCTACTCCACAAAATACAGATTCGATGCATTGGATCCAAAAAGCTTTGCTCCTTCGTGGCAAAAAATCATGCTTACTCATGTCTCCATTGGGCACACCCATTTCTCCCTTGCTCAGCTGGCTAGATCAAATAGGATCCCGCCGCTTTCTACCTATGAAAAAGGAACTTCGATGACAACATCCCCCATCTATTTCGGTCACATTTGGAAGACCTGGGATCAATATGCGCAAATCGATGTGCTCGCAAAAAAACAAACCCGGGACACAGAGTGGGCGATCCTCGATACTTACGAAGTGACAAAGGAGGTAGGTGAGACAAAATCCGTCTTTTTGCCCAAAGTAAATCTAAATCATTTTAGCCTTCACTCTCTCGTTCAATTTGAAATTGAACCTATCCCCCGAAAACTCAAGGAAAACCAGGATTCTTTCCAAGTTAAATTGGTAAACTGGGAACCTCAAATTAGCCGCCAGGGTGCCTTCATACTCGAATCATTCGAGAATGCACTAGTCCGCGATGAACTCCACGAGATTCTTCAAGACTTTGTCTGTAGGAACGGGATCCCCAACAACAGTAAAATTTATGTGGCATGTACCCATTCAGGTGAGCAATCACTCGCAGGACCCTTCCTCATCGCCGATGGCAAATGGAAGGCCAAGACCCCTTGTCGACCATTTGTTTTTCCTTTAAGAAATATCTCACTCCAATCAGTCAAGTCGACCTACTTCTCCATTCCTTTTTTTCCTGAAGAGCCTAGCCAAAAGCTCGGCTCCATTTTAGACCTGGACTCTCCCGCAGAAAAAGGGAGGTGGATAATTCTCCGATTCAAAAGAGCAGGATTATCGCAGGCACTCCAGGTATTGGACCAGCAGATTCCCGACTGGCGTGATGCATTGAGAATGGAGCTGGAGCGCAACAACGTTACAGAACAGGCACTATGGCAACAACGTTGGAACGATTTTAAAAACCTTTTCACATACCTCGTGCAAGAACAAAAACTGATTGAGGAGTTGCTGCAAACGCCACAGGTACAAGCTTGGCGCCAGCAATTTCTCGCGAGACAAGAGAAGGTTGTTCGGGACGAAGCAAAATCCAACCAAAATTCCTATTTAGAGAAACTCAAGGAGCAAATGGAAGCAGATAAAACAGTGTTAGAGGCCCAAATCCAGAAGGAACAACACAACCAAAGGAAGAAACTTCAGCAACTGGAACAGGCCTGTCGCAAAGCTCAAGAAATGAGAGAAATAATTGAACGCCAAATCCAGGATCGACAGGAGGACCTGCACGCCCTAGCAGAACTCCAACACGAGAGTCGAGATCATTGGCAAGCAGCCAAAAAACGCCTTTTTCAAGATTTCCAAGCTTTTCTCATTTGCCAGGGATCGGAGATTAGAGAAAACCCACTCACACCTACCACGACAGGTTGGCATCCATCTCCCTTCAACCCTTCCACCGACGATTCCTGCGTCGATGAGAAAGAATTCGTGAATCGAATGCTATTTGATAATTTCGCAGCCTGTTGGCCAGGCGTAAAGCAATCCCAGGCTCAATCGCTGCACGCCGCAATTCTCAACTGCCGTTTTACCTGTCTCGGCTCGCTAGCATGGATAAAGGCGTATGCTCAAGCCATCGGTCCCGCCTCTCATTTAGAGATTGTCACTGTTCCGCCAGATTGGCTTTGCTTTGAAGATGCTTGGCAAGCCCGTTTGGGCCCGTTTTTCCAGGGTTTGGTCAATCACGAAGATCGGCTTTTCTTTCTCGTATTTCAGGACTTTAATCGTTCCCTGCCGGAATGCTGGGCTCGTCCCTTGATGGACCTGGCCAGTGACCTTCTGCCGGGTTTGCCTAAACTGGACTATGCCCACTGGCCAGCAAATTTACGGATTATCGTTATCCCAGCAAAAGACCAAGCCGCACTGCCTTTTTCCGAACCGGTCAAAGCCTATATGGCTCAGATCCCCGAAAGGGCATTCGGCACTACCTTGAAACCTCTACCCAAAGGCCCACAACCCTGGGTTTCGGCAAGCACCTGGTTGGGTTGGACAAACCGCGCATCGGTATCTCCAATCGATTGGCGAGAGGTACTGTTTGAGCCAGTCGACCTCCTGCATCGAGCCCGTACCGAAACGGAACGCCTATGGGCTTGTCTGTGCCGGCTAAACCAGAGTGGTGATAACCCCACTATTGAAAACTTAAGACGCAAGGCTCTAAAAATGAGGGGGTTTAAGCTTCCATGCGACCGCAATTTAACCCTTGGATGATGTTGTTATTCTGGGTAAGTGAACGGGTTTCGGTCTCTCATAGTCAAGCTGAAGAAGCCTGCCTCTATTTGGCTCGTAGTAACGGTAAATTGGGTCAGAACCATAGTAAACGCTACTGGTTGATCACTTTCATGGGCGAACTGTACCGATGGGGTCATGTGGAAACCGACGGGATTCGCTGGCAAGTTACAAACCCAACCTGGGTCAGACTCGAGCATCCGAGTGCAGATGGAGCGCCACGCTTTCTCTTGGTTGGAGCGAGAGATCCAGGCCAAACATCCGCCTTCCGAAACAAGTGGGGAGATGATTTCAAGGTCCAGGAATCCCCTGAGCACTGCGCTGCCTGGATAAAAACGGGTGTGTGTCAAGGCTTTCCGCACAATCCAACCTGCCACTGGATTAAAAGGTTACCCTCCATCACCGCTGGCTTGGATAAACTGCCCGACCAAAATCTTCCACGATCGTCGAACCATTGGGAGATTTTGGAGGTTCGCAACAGATTCCGCCCGACCTGGATACCTCTTGAAAAAGAGATTCCTCGCTCATCCGGGCTATTCCGGGAGGGCTTTCAACAATTCCTGGGTTTGGAAACTATCGGCAAACCCTTCCAGTGGCGCTACCTCCGGCACGATGAACATCGCAATTTGGGCGCCTGTTACTTTTTGCAGCGTGAGGGGCGCATACGGGTTCGCTTCGCATCCGCTTCAAGCACCTGTTTCATTTCCCGCCACGAGCCATTGAAAATCCCCATACTCTTGGACCGACTACTCAGGTTCAGTAGTGGTCAACCGCCTCGTTTTTCGAAGTTTGGTGAAAACGAACACTACTACGAATTCGAATCCGTCACGCGCTCCACAGCCCAAGAGGTCGCCCGCATTCTAGAAGTCGAATTAGAGGAACAATAATGATAGACAGCCCTATTCAAATCGCCAGAGATCTAAAAAACATATACCTCAAATACCTAAAATCGTCATTTCCTTTGCGCCATCCTCTGTTGGAGCGTGAACGACATACCCTGCTGGCAGAGACGGGGGTGTTGGCACAGCCTCCCATGATGGAGCCTATAAAAAAATACCAGGGCGATACTACACTGACGGAAATGGGTTCACTGTATCGTGACCTGGATGGTTTGACACGGCAAGGCTTGTTTTGGAATGAAAGTGGCCAACCCAGAGCATTGTTTCCCCACCAAGTCCGTGCTCTGAAAGCGGTTGTGGAAGAAAAAAAGCACATGGTGGTCACTACCGGCACCGGTTCGGGCAAAACCGAATGCCTGTTTTTGCCAATCCTTCAGCATCTCCTTGCTGAGAAACGCGGCGAAGATCTTCGGAAGGAAAGACACCAACCAGCTGTACGCGCCCTGTTTCTATACCCCTTGAATGCATTGGCCGAAGATCAGATGGTACGCCTGCGCAAAGCATTAAATACTCAGGCAGTTCGTCATTGGTTAGACTTCCATATGGAGCCCAACTTTCGCATTCGTTTCGGGCGTTACATCGGGCAAACCCCAGTTTCGGGTGACCGGTCGGAGACTAAAAAGAGCGAATTGAGAAAAGCGCGCAAAAAGGAACAGACAGACCGCCAAAAGTTATCGGCATTCAAAGATAAAGATCTCTACAGATTCGAGGCGTTATCGTTGCGTTCTTGCGACCTGGATCCAGGCAGTGCAGAACTTTTCAGCCGTTGGGATATGCAAGATAGGCCCCCCGATCTTTTAATCACCAACCACAGCATGCTCAACATCATGCTGATGCGCGCGATCGAAGCCGATAGCATTATCGCCAAAACCCGCGACTGGTTGGCCGGTGATCGTAGCCGGCTGTTCCATCTGGTAATCGACGAGTTACATATGCATCGCGGAACACCGGGAAGCGAAGTCGCTTACCTCCTTAGGCTATTGCTTCATCGACTGGGATTGCAGCCCAATTCTCCCCAGATCCGAATTTTGGCATCTAGTGCCTCCTTGGTGGAAAGCGATTTAGAGTGCCGCCAGTATATCAATGAAATGTTTGCTCTGGGCCTGGATGCTACCGATCGCGAAGCCTTTGTCCAAAAAGTCTGCTTGATCGGCGATGAAGCCACCACCTTTTCGGGAACACCCCAGCCTTTCACACGGCAACAGGCTCTAGCCTTTCAAAGCCTTGCAGCTGTTTCGGAGGGGTCACAAACTGTTAACGAGTTTTTGAAACGGGTGAGTCAAAACAGTCGAGATGCCGACTCAAAAATCGAGAACATGGCAACCGCCATCCGCCATTGGAAAGTGCCACAACATTTCCTCCAGCTTTGTCAAAAAGGTCCTACAACCCTGGAAAATATTGCCGCCAAGCTGTTTGGTCCCTTGAAGCTAAACGATGCCCTCCTGGCCGCCGAGGGCTTTGTAAACAGCCTGCTCCTAAGCAAAGACGACAAAGACAAATTTCAAACCAATCTGATGCCCCTGCGCTTTCATTTGTTTTTTCGGAGCCTCAATGGGTTGTGGGCCTGCACCAACCCGAACTGCGATCTGGTGGTTGATCCCCTGCAGGGTCAACGCCCCTTCGGCAAACTGTATACCAAGCCACGAATGGTCTGTGGCTGTGGCTCCCGAGTATTAGATGTCCTGACCTGTCGTAGTTGTGGCGAAGTTTTCCTGGGCGGATACAAATATCAGGAGGGCGAGCAAGCAGATCCTTGCCTGGAAAGGAGTTACAAACTAGTCCACGATCAACCCAATTACGAGAGAGCCCAACCCCTAAGTGGATTCCAGCGGGCTTATGCCAGTTACGCCGTGTTTTGGCCCAGTCAAAAGCCACCGCATAAAAAAACGTGGAAACGCAGGAGTAGAAAACACTCTTGGGAGCGCTCGAGCCTGCTTCCCCGCAACGGAGCACTGGAAATAGGACTCAAAAACGGACCTAATCTAGATTGGCAATCAGGATGGGCTTTCCAAATTGACGAGATCAACAAGCCCGATCCAGACGGGAACGTTGCCCCGCCATCAGCGTTTCCAGCCTGTTGCCCCAACTGTGAGGAGCAATGGATACCACCTCGCCTTCAAAAAGATCGCCCTTGGCAACAGGATCCTTCACCGATTGGCTTCCACTTTACACCGGCGCAACGTCTCAACCAAATATTGGCCGATGAACTCCTGCGCCATTGGGGCGAAAACCGCAAACTCATTACTTTCACTGACAGCCGCCAAGAAGCGGCCAAGCTCTCGGCTGGCTTGGAACAGTTTCACGCCTGGGATTTGGTGAGGCACTTTCTTGTCCGTAGCCTCGATCAGGTCACCAGTGAATTCGATGCATTCCTCAAATACTTTGAACTCGGCCCTAGAGCATTGAACACACAAGAAAAGCAACATTATCGCAACTACCAACGACACAATCCCAACAATGCTCTTCTTTTGCGAGATTATTTTGAAGAGATGCTGGAACCGGGCTCGAAAGAAGAGCGAAACGCCAAAGAGCTGATATCCAAAAGCCAAGGACCCTTCGCGATGGGGCCCATTTCCCAAATGGTGGGAAGCAAATTGCTGGCGTTGGGCATTTGTCCGGGGGGACCCAAATCTAGTTTCGCCGAGCACAAATGGTGGGAGCTTTACCAGTTTGAAGTCGATAGTGTGCATAAACGGGACGATCTGACACCACAGCAAAAAATCTTGTCCGATAATATTTCCAAAACCCTTTTGGAAGAATGCGTCAAAACCCTATTCGACCAAAAAAGACGTTCCTGGGAGATGTTGGGCCTTGGCCGGGTAACCATCGACCCACAACTCCTGCAAATGTTCAATCCCTCCGGGCTAGAAATTGTGAAATGGAGAGGTTTGATCGATCTCGCTATTCGCATTTTGGGAGAACACAGGAGGATTCTGTTTTCGACAATAGAGAAATACCCCCAAACTGGATTTCTCCGCGAAGCCTTTCCCAAGCGTGTCAAACACATCATCCGAAGTCTGGAAAAGGAAAATGGCCTGGTGAATCTGGCCGACACCCTGCGTAGCTTCATGGCAACCCATGGCCTGATTGACAACCGCGAAATCTTGCTCAAACCGCAGAACCTTTTTCTGATACCGGCCGTGCCGAACCAACAGACATGGCTTTGCGCCAATTGTCACACTTTACACTTGGTTCGCGATTTGGCCTGGTGCAGCAATTGCCTTCAAATGCTGCCGGAGCAGGGTCAGAAGCTCGGCAATCTGCTTGCCGAGCAGGACGATTACTACCGCTATCTGGCGTATGCGCAACAAAACCCCTTTCGCCTTCACTGCGAAGAACTCACTGGCCAGACCGACAAAGCCGACACTCTCGATCGCCAACGTTGGTTCCAGAATCTTTCACTGAATGATCGACATGAGCCAAGCCAGGTCTTCGATATTGACTTGCTGAGTGTTACCACAACCATGGAAGCCGGCGTCGATATTGGCGGCCTAAAGGGAGTGCATCTAGCCAACATGCCGCCCAGGCGCTTCAATTACCAACAACGAGTAGGCCGCGCCGGCCGGCGCGGCAGTGCATACTCCCTCGCTCTAGTAGTGGCGAGAGGACGCACTCATGACGAGTTCCATTACGCTCAACCTCGCAATATGACGGCAATGAAGCCACGATCCCCCTATTTGGACATGAAGCGCCACCAAATATTGCGGCGAGTCTTGGTCAAGGAAATTCTGTTTCAAGCTTCTCGTGATGCTGGCTTTTCGAAAAGTATCGGTTATTTCGAACCACCTCATGGATCTTTTGGGAATGCCAATCATTGGCGATCCCACTTTCGGGAGATCGTAGAGTACTACCTTAAAAATCAGCGTTCGGAAATGGAACAAATCTTCACAGCGTTGGCACCCTACCCCGAACCCAGCATCGATAGGGACACCATCCTGGAAGATATTCTCGCGAATCTCCTAGCGGATATCGACAGAGTGGCAGATGATGACAATCGCTATCCCCAGGAACAGCTCAGCGAGCGGCTGGCCAATGCCGGTATTCTTCCTATGTTTGGGTTTCCCACACGTACCCGACGCCTTTACACAAACAGGCCTGTAAGTTCGCTTGACCAACACGCCATTGATCGCCCCATGGAAATGGCAATCGTCGAGTTCGCTCCGGGCCGCCAGCTGGTCAAGGACAAAGCGGTATACACGGCGGTAGGCCTGGCGGCCTACGAACGCAGTTTTAGAGGGATATGCGAAAAAGGTGGCGTCCCCGGATTAATTCAACTCCTATCAGATTGTCCCGCTTGCAGATATGTTTTCATTACCGAAACCTCTCAACTACCATATGGCTTCAAAGTCGAACCCAATAGGAAATCCCTTGAACCGCCATTTGGTTTTTGTCCTAATTGCAACTATGCGCAGTTAATCCAAGCAAAATCAATTCAGCCCGCCGGGTTCGTTTCGGAGCCGGGGACTCAGCTCGATTATGATGCCAAACTTGATTTTTTTCCTGGATCAGCTGAATTGCGCATCTCAGGCAACTCTTGTTCAGAATTGTTGCCAGATAGGATCCAAAACCTAAATATTCGTTCGGAAGAAGGTCAGGCTGTTGTCACCAGCTTAGATACCTCTCTGGAATTCAAGTTCAAAACTCTGAAGAAACAAAACATCTGGGTGGCTGTCGATTTCTTGACCCCGCAAAGCATTTGGCGCGACCAGATCCCGGAAAAAGACGAAGGAACTGCACTTCGGCTGGCCGCTGTTCATTCAACTGATACACTGTTGTTGCATTTCCATCGAATTCCCAAGACCTTGGATCTGACCTTAGTGGGTCCGAAGTCAACACTCGCCGCACACGCAGCATTCCAGTCTTGGGGCGATCTCATTTGTCGGGTTGCCGGTAAATTCCTGGATGTGGACCCTTCCGAAATTACCGCCAATTACCGAGCCATCAAGCATCAGGGTATCATGACCGGAGAAATCGGATTGGCGGATACTCTGGAAAACGGGGCGGGCTATTGTCCCCACCTCCATCGCCACCTACACGAAGCTTTGATCGAGCCATTACAACCCGGCAAAGAGCAATACCAAACTCTGTTGGTCGGTTCCGGCCTAGCAATATCGGGAAGAAGTGGCGGCCACGCGTCCCAGTGCAAGGGCTCCTGCTATGATTGCCTACGCGGCTACGACAATATTCGTCATCATCCAATCTTGGACTGGCGTTTGGCAATCGACTTGGCTCACCTCGCCAACGATAGAAAAGCGGCTATCGACTTGGCCCAACCTCATTGGGAAGGAATGGACGAACTAGCGGCTAAAAGCATCGCAGCTGTGGATCCCGACTGGAAAGCAGAGAAGGCTGGATCGGTTTGGATTGTCAATACCGGCAATCGAGAGCGTGGTCCCTTCCTCCCCAAACACCCGCTGTGGTCTGAATACCATCAACAACTGATTGACTGGAAAAAAGAATTCGGTCTCAGATCCAATTTCTTCTCTATCTTCGAAGCTCTTCGTCGCCCTGGCCGTGAGGGGCTGCGCCTCCAATAGGCTTAATGAACAACAGTTATGGGCATGATCCAAAACCTGTACCAGGATACTCTCGACAAAGATGGCAGCTTTTTGTCGCGGCCTTTACCTCAACCCGGGCATGATGGGTCGAATTTGAAATCAGCCAACTCGACGCAGGTGTAACAATCAATCAAAACGTTTGAATCAAAATCTTTAAGAGTAAGATACTTTCTCTTGAAAATGGAACCTCCATATTGGAATTCCTAAGAGATATTCATCCGGCGACAGGACGCCCCCGGATGAATCACCCTAAATCACTCCGATTCGAACACGAAGCGATCTACGTTGAAGTTGTTGCGCGGTGCCTCATCGACCGCGAAGGTCATGACGTAGGTGCCCCGCTCGAAGTAGAAGCTCGACGCCACCTCGAAAGAGGTGTAACGGGAATGGCTGCCCGTCTTGGGTACCTCCACCACCTCGGTGTCGCCCGCCCCCTCGAACTCGAGATGGAAGCGGCCGGCGGGCTTGTAGGGCGAGGCCACCTCGGCCGTGATGCGGTAGTAACCCTCACGCGGAAAAGTCACCGCGTAGCGAACCCACTCGGGGTACCGAATCCAGGCCAGCCCGAAACCGCCAGGCTCGCCCGTGGCCTTAATGTCCACCCCCTCGCCGGGACGGTAATCGCCCCCGCGATTGACCGCGTCCACGTCGTGGTAGGCGAAGCCCTCACCGCCGTGCAGGCAATCTTCGGCCTCGACCACCAGGGTCACCGGATCCAGCGCGTCGCGCTCATCGAGGTACGCCACCAACTCTCGCGGCCGATCGGTTTGAATCATGTTGAAGCCCTTGTCCAGGTGCCACCCCCAGCCGGAATCCGGACCCTGCATGGAACGATGGTCTGTCCGCCCGCCGCAGATACTCGACCACAGTGTGCTGACCCACAACCGGCTTCTCCCGCGGATCGAGTCCAACACAGCAGGGTCGACGACGAAACTGGTCTCGCTCGAGAACGCGAGGATGATCACTTCGGACGCTACCTGATCGAGCATGTCCGGCACGGAATCCAAGTTCCCGCCGCCCACGCGATGCATGTACAGTGGACGTGGCTCTTTACCTTCTACGAACGCCGCGACCTGGCTAACCGATGCGTCGCTCTTGAACAGGCAGTGATCCACCATGTCGTGAGCCACCAACAGGTCGTACACCTGGTCGCGATAGCTCCACGACTTGTCCGGGTACAGCAACGCACGACCCCGCACCGCCTCCAGCGCCTCTTCCAAGGTCGGCACGCGGTAGTCGGTAATGCCGGCGGAAGCACCACCAGCCCCTCCTTCAAGCGAAGGGCGCGCACCTCGGCCAGGGTTTTGGAACCAACCGTTCTTTCCCCATCCGTGGTGCGGTTGACCTGGTAATCGTGCATCAGCACCAGGTGACCATCGCTGGTTTTCTTGAGGCCGACCTCGACGATGTCCACACCGAGCGCGATGGCGTTCTCGATCGCGGGAATCGAGTTCTAGGGAAAGGCTCGCCAATGACCGCGATGGGCGATCGACATGTTCCTCGCCTCGCGCGAGCGATCGAGCAGGTCTTCGTGAATCTCGGCGAAGGATCGCGTCGCGGCTTCGGCGGAAACACAGAAAAACGAAAGCAAACTGAAACAGGCCGACACTAAGAACAATTGAAAACAAGTCATGAATATCCCTTGCTGAAATGAATTGAAGATGGTGTCGCGGTCACGGATCACCGCCAGGGCGGAGCATAGGCAACGGCGAAGACCGCGTTTCGCGCGCATGAAATGTTCTGTTGGATATCAAAAAAGATCGCCATCGGGAATCCGCCACACCGGTACATCCGAGGCCGCCCGGCTGGTTGGGTAGAGCATTAAATGTAAAGCCTGGTTGACATTTCGACAACGAGACCTTACACTTAACAGAGTCAAGCTTGCTTTACTTTTTATCAAGGAGATTCAACACATGAAACAACCCGGCCCCGCGACCGATTCCTATTGCCAAAGTCCCCAACGCGATCGCCACAACAAATTCCGCTTGAACGGCTGGGGACTCGCCTGGGTCGCCTCCTGGCTGTTGTCCCTTTACGGCATCAAATTCCAATGGCTGTCGTCTTCCGCCCTCGCGATCACCGCTATCGCCGTCACCACCGCCCTCGGCATCGCGATGATGTTCGCCTACCGCCGCTACCTCCGCGAAACCGACGAGCTGCGCCGCAAGATCGAGCTGGATGCCCTGGCCCTCGCCGTGGGCGTGGCCCTGGTCGGTAGCGTCGCCTACTCCCTGCTCGTGCGCGCCGGCATCATGCTCGAAACCGGCATCTCGGTGTTCGTCATCCTGATCGCCGCAACCTACGTCGCGGGCGTACTCCTGGGCTATCGGCGGTACGCATGAAGAACCGCCTCAAAATTCTCCGCGCGGAACGGGACTGGACCCAGGCTCACCTGGCGCAGCACCTCGACGTCTCGCGCCAGACCGTCAACGCCATCGAAAAGGGAAAGTACGACCCCAGTTTGCCGCTCGCCTTCCGCATCGCGCGCCTGTTCGGCACCACCATCGAGGACGTGTTCCAGTACGAGGAAGGCCAGACCTGAACGCATCGGGGAAGAACGGCTCGGGTGGTTCGGAAAGGCCATGGATCCCCATGCGGGATCAAGAACCCGTGTCCAGGCCGTCACCCTGCAAGGAGAAATGAGTATTCATTCATACACTTGCGGGCTTCGAAAAAATCGGGATAACCCACACAACATCGGTACTGACGGGACTTACAGTCTACACCCGGTTTTCCGTCTCTTCCGCGTCCTCGTTTTTTATTTCGAACACTCCATTTCTCGGCACTCACTAAAATTGACATCCGCTCCACATCGGGCTATGCTCTGGGTCTTAGAATTCACACATCAAACCGTGAAAGTCCCTTCCAGCTCTGCCGTTTGGAGCTGTATGCGATCGAATTTAGGAGTGTTTCGTCATGAAAATACCTTCAATGCTCCTCAAGAGGATGTATACCTTTGCCTCTCTGAGAAATGACGCGGAAGGATGCCGTTTCAGCATCAAGAATCGTTTGGCAGACGCCGTTCTGTACAAACTGATCGAAGTCAAGATCGATGGTCAGGCAATCGATCTGGAAACGATCACCATTCAGCTCGAAGATTCCACGCGAATCATGGCCCCCAAGGTCACCAGAGACAACCCGATCGATTTTCCCATCCGCAAAGTGCTGCACGTTCGGATGGGGGGGCTGAAGGTTGCCACGGGCAAACACAAGATCAGCCTGAATTTCGAGTCCTCTTACGGCGCCCTGTCCTTCGCGGTCGAAGACAGCATCGCCGACCGTCCCCTGGATCGCGTGACGGTTCCCTACGACAAGGAAAATGACTACGCTCCCAAAGCGATCGCCGAACGGCGCAAGTTCATCGAAGAATTCGGAAACGGCACGCTGGAACACGTATCGCAATACAGCTTCGACCCCGAACTCCTGCGCGGCAATATCGAGAACTTCACGGGTGTGGCCCAGATCCCCATCGGGTTCGCCGGCCCGATCAAAATCAACGGCGAGCACGCCCAGGGCGAGTTCGTGGTGCCCCTGGCCACGACGGAAGGCACCCTGGTGGCGTCCTACAATCGCGGCATCAAGGTGCTGAACCTCTCCGGCGGCGTCAAGTGTACCGTCGCCGCGGACTGCATGCAGCGCGCGCCGGTGTTCATCTTCGAAGATGCCCGAGCCGCCCGCGAATTCAAGATCTGGGTGGACGAAAACATCGAGCCGATTACGGAAGCCGCCGAATCCACCTCGCGCGTCGCCAAGCTGCAGTACATCGACACCTACCTCGCCGGCAAGTTCGCCTACCTGCGTTTCAACTACGAAACCGGTGACGCCGCCGGACAGAACATGGTCGGTCGCGCTACCTTCGCCGCCTGCTCCTGGATTCTGGATCACGCCACGAACATCAAGAAGTTCTACCTCGAGTCCAACCTGGCCACGGACAAGAAACACTCCCAGGTCAACATCATGCGCACGCGCGGCAAACGCGTCATCGCCGAAGCGGTCGTCAAGCGCGAGGTACTGATCCAGCAGATGCGCGTCGATCCGGAAGGGCTCTATTACCACTCGAACATCTCCAACGTGGGTGCCATGCTCTCCGGCGCCAACAACAACGGCGCCCACTCGCCGAACGGCATCACCGCGATGTTCATCGCCACCGGGCAGGACGTCGCCAACGTAGCGGAAAGCTCGGCCGCCATCATCTACTCGGAACTGACCGCCGAAAAGGACCTCTACATCTCCATCACGATTCCCTCGTTGATCGTGGCGACCTACGGCGGCGGCACCGGTTTGCCGACCCAGCGCGAGTGCCTCGAGTCGATGGATTGCTTCGGCCGCGGCAAGGTCAAAAAACTGGCGGAGATCATCGCGGCGGTCACGCTCGCCGGCGAAATCTCGCTCGGTTCGGCCATTTCGTCCCTGGATTGGGTGTCTTCGCACGAGACATACGGCCGCAATCGTTGATCGATCCGGCTGAGGCGAACCGGCGCGGCGTTACGGAACCGCGCCGATCCGCCATTTGAATTCAGCCGGTTAAACCAAAACTTCAGCTATATAATAGGGGGGCACCGGGCGCACAGGCGAGCTCGGTGCCCTTTTCGTTTTCCCCATTCGATTTTGTGATCAAGGATGGCCTATGCAGGGCCCCGATTCGGTGGACAGTGCCGGGCACCCACCGGAATCTCCAGACGACGAACCATTCGAACTGCTCGAAGAGAAGGCGGTTCCCGGGCTGCTGCGCCGGTTCCTCACCACGCACCACCACCTGCTGGGCCTGCTGTTCGGCGGATTCGCGGCCTTTGTCCGAATGGGTAAGAAAAACGAACGCAAGGGTTGCCTGTTCTGGGTCATTCGCCTGATCTACTGGTGTGGCTACCCCTTTCTGAACAAGAAGATCACCACGCTGCCCTTCCCGGTCCAGCTCCGCCGACGCCTGGAACTGCTGGGACCGACCTACGTCAAACTGGGCCAGGTGCTCAGCCTGCGCGAAGACATCCTGCCCCGCTCGATCACGGACGAGCTGAAAAACCTGTTGGATCGGCTGCCGGCGGTTTCCTTCGAGCGCTATCGCGAGTTGATCGAAGAAGGACTGGGTCGCAAAAGCGAGGACATGTTCGTCTGGATCTCGCCCCGTACCCTTGGTTCGGCCTCGATCGCGCAAACCCACAAAGCGCGAACGGTGCGCGGTGAGGAAGTCATTCTCAAGGTCGTCAAGCCAGGCATCAAAAAGACGCTGAAGACCGACGCCACCCTGATCGCCTTCCTGGGCTCGTTCCTCCAGATCATCCTGCCCCAATTCCAACCCAAGAAAGTGCTCAACGAATTCACGGACTACACCCTGCGCGAGGTCGACCTGCGCCTGGAGGCCAACAACGCCGAGACCTTCGCCGCCAACTTTCGCGACCTGCCCGACGTGCGCTTCCCCAGAATCTACCGCGAGTACAGTTGTGAAAGCGTGCTGTGCATGGAGTTCTTCGACGGCGTCAAGCCCGACTCGGCGGCAGCCCGCGAACTTCCCGAACGCGATCGCTACCACCTGATCGAAATGGGTGCGGCGGCCATCATCCGCATGCTGTACAAAGACGGGTTCTTCCACGCGGATCTGCATCCCGGCAACCTACTGATCCTCAAGGGGCACCTGTGCGGCTTCATCGACCTGGGGATGGTGGGTCGCTTCGAAGACAACCTGCGCCGCACCATGCTCTACTATTATTACTGCCTCGTCACGGGCGACGCGGAAAACGCGGCCCGCTACCTGACCTCCGTGGCCCAGCCGGCCCACAACGGAAAACCCCGCGAGTTTCAACGCGCGGTCGAGGACATTTCGCGGCGTTGGCAGCGAGCTTCCAACTTCCAGGACTTCTCCCTGGCCCAATTGATCATGGAATCGGTCAACATGGGCGGCAAATACCGCATGTACTTCCCGATGGAAATGGTGCTGATGGTCAAGGCGCTGATCACGTTCGAAGGCGTCGGCAACCTGCTGATGCCCGGATTCGACGTGGCCGAGGTATCCAAGAAAGAGATCAGCAAAATCTTCATCGGCCAGTTCCACCCGGTACGCCTGCTGAAGGAGAGTTTGCGCGGCGCCCCCGAAGTGGTCGACGCCCTGGTCAAGGCGCCCCTGCTGATCACCCAGACCCTGCGCTTCATGGAACACGCGACCCAGACCCGCGAGGACGCACCCCTCGCCGGTGCACGCGGCACCCTGTTCGCCGGGTTCTGCCTGTTGTCGGGCACCGTGGTGTTCGTCGGTGCACCCAACTTTTGGCCACTGGGCACGGTGCTCTTCCTGAAAGCCGCCTGGCTGGTCTTCCGCCGAACCTGAGCGCGCCCCCACCTCTCGGGCACCACACCAATCGCGGCGAAATCGCACATTTCGTGTAAGATGGCCTCTCGAGTCCGTTTGACGATCGGAGGTTCCGTGACCGCTTCACCCGCCAGTCCCCTCTACCGACTGCTCGGCTATGCCACCCCCTGGCGTCGCCGCATCCAACTCGCCTCCCTGTGTTCGATCCTCAACAAGGTATTCGACCTGGCACCGCCGCTCCTGATCGGGGCCGCCGTCGACATCGTGGTCCAACGCGAACAGTCCTGGTTCGCCTCGATCGGCGTGGTCTCCCTCGATGCCCAGCTCCTGCTGCTGACGATCCTCACCATCCTGATCTGGGGTTTGGAATCGGCCTTCGAATACGCGTACAAGGTCATGTGGCGCAACCTGAGCCAGGAATTGCAACACGCGACCCGCATGGATGCCTGGAAGCATCTCCAGGAATTGGAGATGGCCTACTTCGAGCGCAACCACACCGGCCAGATCATGGCCGTGCTCAACGACGACGTGAACCAGTTGGAGCGGTTCCTGGACGGCGGCGCCAACGAACTGATTCAGGTCACCACGACGGTCATCGTCATCGGCGCCATCTTCTTTGCCGCATCGCCCCTGATCGCGGTACTCGCCATGCTGCCGATGCCGCTGGTCGTCTACGGCGCCTTCCGTTTTCAGCACCGCCTGGCCCCGCTCTACGCCGACGTACGCGAACGCGTCTCGCAACTCAGCGGCCGGCTGGCCAACAGTCTCGGCGGCATCGCCACGGTGAAGAGCTACGTGGCCGAATCCTTCGAGGTCCGCCAGCTCGAAACCGAATCCAACGCCTACAAAACCGCCAACGCCGCCGCCATCCGAACCAGTTCGGCGTTCGTCCCCGTCATCCGCATGGTGATCCTGATGGGATTCACGGCGACCCTGTTCCTCGGCGGCAAGCTGACCCTCGACGGGCACCTGGACGTGGGCATCTACAGCGTCCTGGTGTTTTTGACCCAACGACTGCTGTGGCCTTTGACCGGCCTGGCCGAAACGGTGGATCTCTACCAGCGCGCCATGGCTTCCACCAAACGCATCATGGACCTGCTGGACACCCCGATCGGCATTCAATCCGGCGGACAGCCCCTGAACATCCACCACGGTGGCGGCACCATCGAATTCCAGAAGGTGCGCTTCGAGTACCTCGACGGGCAGCGCGTGCTCCACGACCTCGACTTCACGATCGCCGCCGGCCAGACGATCGGGGTCGTGGGCGCCACCGGCTCGGGCAAGTCGACCCTGGTCAAGCTGATGCTGCGGTTCTACGATCCCAGTGCCGGCACGATTCGGGTGGAAGGCAGGGACTTGCGCGAGGTCCAATTGAAGGAGTTGCGCCATGCGGTCGGCCTGGTAAGCCAGGACGTGTTCCTGTTCGGCGGCACGGTTCGCGACAACATCGCCTACGGCACCTTCGACGCCACCGACGAAGCCATCGAGGCCGCGGCCCGCATGGCCGAGGCCCACGAGTTCATCAGCGAGCTTGCCCAGGGCTACGACACCATGGTGGGCGAACGGGGCCAACGTCTGTCCGGCGGCCAGCGCCAACGGCTTTCAATCGCCCGGGCCATTCTCAAAAACCCGCCGATCCTGATCCTCGACGAGGCTACCTCGGCGGTCGACAACGAGACCGAGGCCGCGATCCAACGCAGCTTGGAGCGGGTCGCACACGACCGAACGACGGTCGTCATCGCCCACCGCCTGTCCACCGTGCGCAACGCGGACCGCATCCTGGTCCTCGAGCGCGGCCGCCTGGTAGAGCAGGGCACACACCAAGCGTTGCTGGACCGCGACGGCGTCTACGCCGGACTGTGGAAAGTGCAGACGGGTGACCGGCACGCCGCCGGTATCCAGACGTCGTGTATGGACCGGGGCGACTGAGCGGCGGGCCACCCAGCCATGCGGCGGGTGGCCTCCACAGGATTCTCGATACCGCACTCCCGCGACAGCCGTTCGGGACACCCAAACCCAGGGGAGCCTTGATGCCCGGTGCCGCATCCCCCCAGATGAATCCAACGCCCCCTTCTCCCCGGGGGAATGGACGATGCCGAGACCGGCACACCGGCCTTTAGAATCACACTTGCCCTGTCGACAGGAGTTCTAGAGTTCCTGCTTGGAAATGACGTAAATTGGATGGGAATGACACCATCGCGACTCAGGATTTATTCACCATATTACGGGTGGGTTCATGATTTTCCCCGGCGACGGCTCGGTCAACTCTCAGAGAATTCGCGATTGGATCCTGTGTTTGGCGATGCTACCGGCGTTGGCCTCGCCGTTCGACCTTTTCGGCCAGGGCGAGTACCTGCGGTTCGACCGGATCGGCGATGAGGAGGGCCTCTCCCAGACCTTCGTCATTCATATTTTTCAAGACACCAAAGGATTCATGTGGTTTGGCACGGAGAGTGGCCTGAACCGCTACGATGGTTATAAAATCAAGGTATTTACCAACGACCCGTTAGATCCCGCCTCCCTCACGGATGACAATATCCGCACCATTCACGAAGACCGGGAGGGCGCGCTTTGGATCGGCACCAACCACGGGTTGAATCGATTCGATCCAGAGACCGAACAATTTCGGCGATATTTTCATGACCCGACCGACCACCGAAGCTTGAGCGACGACTCCATCTATTCCCTTGCAGAGGATCCCGAGGGCGCGCTTTGGATCGGTACGGGCAACGGGTTGCATCGGTTCGATCGGGCACATGGCCACTTCGATCGGTACGTCGATGACGCGGTCATCCCACACTTCTCGGGCCTGAACAAAATTCTATGCATCCTTACGGATCGCAGCAATCGGAAAGCGCTCTGGATCGCGACGCCAAGCGGGTTACGCCACTTCGAGCCGGATCAGTCCCATCCGGGCGATGCATCGGGCGACTCCCCTCGCGGTCGTTACGTGACCTACCGGCACGATCCCGGCAACCCCCGCAGCTTGAGCCACGACATGGTTTATTCGATCCACCAGGATCGAGACGGCCATCTTTGGATCGCGACCGGTGACGGATTGAACAAGTTCGATCCCGACTCACCGGAAGCCGGCTTTCTCCATTACCGCCGGGATCCGGGCGACCCGGGCAGTATCGGTAACGATTGGATCCGGTGGATCCATGAAGACCGATCCAGGCACCTTTGGATCGGGACCAACGACGGATTGGATCGCTTCGATCCCGAAACCGGCGAATTCGTTCACTATCGGCATCACCCGAGCACGCCACACGGGTTGAGCCACAACACGATATACCACATCTACGAAGACCGGACGGGCGTGCTTTGGTTCGGAACCGGCGGCGGCGTGAACCGGCTCGATCTGGCGCGCGAGCGCTTCAAACACTACCGCCACGACCCGACCGATCTCGACAGTCTTTCCCAAAACCATGTCATGCACATTTGGGAGGACCGAAAAGGAGTGCTCTGGGCCGGGACATCCGGTGGCCTGAACCGGATCGACCGAACCAACCGAACCGTAAAGCACTACCGCCACGAGCCTGGCAATCCCTCCAGCCTGAGCCACGACCAGGTCTGGGGTGTGCTCGAAGACAAGAGCGGCACGCTGTGGGTCGGCACCGACGATGGCCTCAATCGGCTCGATCCCGACTCGGACACTTTCGTGATTTATCGTCATGATCCTGCCGATCCCCAAAGCTTGAGTCACAACGAGATCTGGTTTCTCTACGAAGATCGTTCGGAAACACTGTGGATCGGGACCAACGAGGGCGGACTCAATCGGCTCGATCCCGACCGAAAGCACTTCCGGAGCTACCGACACGAACCAGGCAACCCGGCGAGCCTGAGCCGCGACATCGTGAACGCGATCTACGAGGACCGAGACGGCGTACTCTGGGTCGGCACCTGGGGCGGCGGCCTGAACCGATTCAACCGGGAAACCGAACACTTCGACGTGTTTCGGCCCGAGGCCGGTGATCCCCATAGTTTCAGCAACTCCCGGGTCAACGTGTTTCACGAGGCTCGCGACGAAAACGGTGGCGCTCTCTGGATCGGCACGGACAATGGGCTCAACAAGCTGGATCGCGCATCCGAGCGGTTCGAAATCTTTTGGAAAAAGGACGGCCTTCCTTCCAATGTGATCTACGGGATCCTCGGCGATGACCACGACGGATTATGGGTGAGTACCACCAGGGGCCTCGCCCGGCTCGACACCACCACGAACAAATTCAAGACCTATCTACCCCAGGATGGCCTGCAAGGATATGAATTCTACTCCGGGTCATGTTACCGAAACCCCTCCGGTGAGATGTTTTTTGGCGGCACCAACGGCTTGACCAGCTTTTTCCCGGAACGGGTGAAGGGCGAGGATCCGTTCCCGCCCCCCGTGGTAATTACGGATTTTCTCCTCTTCAATCGGTCCGTCCCGCTTCGAAGAACGGCGGCGCGTTCGCCCTTGGCCAAGCCGATCCAGGAAACCCGCGAGTTGGAGCTTTCCTACCGCGACGATTTGATTTCCTTCGAATTCGCAGCTCTTCACTACGCTGGCCCGGAAAGAAACCAATACGCCTACAAGTTGGAAGGTTTCAGTGAAGACTGGGTCCATACCGGTGCCCATAAGCGTTTTGCCACCTTCACCGACCTGGATCCGGGCACTTACCTATTCAGGGTGAAGGCCAGCAATAAGGATGGGTTGTGGAACGAAGAGGGTACCTCCCTCAGATTGACCGTGTCGCCTCCCCCTTGGCGAACGTGGTGGGCTTACGGCCTCTACGTGTCGGCTCTGTGTGGGATGCTCCTCATGGCCGCTCACCTGGTCCATCGAAAGAAAAAAATGGCCGCGCTGATGCGACGAACCCTGGAACGGAAAGTCGCGCAACGGACCAACCAATTGGCCGAGGCCAAGGAGGCGGCGGAGGCGGCCAACCAGGCAAAGAGCCGGTTTCTCGCCAACATGAGCCACGAAATCCGCACCCCCATGAATGCGGTGATCGGTATGAACGAGCTGCTGCTAGCCACCGAACTGGATCCCGCACAACAAGAGTACGCGGAGATCGCGCGGGAGAGCGGGATCTCCCTGCTCCACCTGATCAATGAGATTCTGGACTTTTCGAAGATCGAGGCGAATAAGCTGGTCTTGGAAGAAAAGCCCTTCAATCTGTTGGAGTGTGTGGAAGGTGCATTGGATGTGGTCACCCCCGAAGCGACCAAAAAGGATCTGGAATTCGTCTTCCATCCCGAATCGATGATGCCGCAACGGTTGATCGGTGATAGCGCCCGATTGCGGCAAGTCTTGGTCAATCTGTTGAGCAATGCCGTGAAATTCACCGAAAAAGGCGAGGTCGTCTTGACCATGGCGGCGCGGCGCGACAAAGCGCCGCAAATCAGGGCGGAACTCGAACCCGAGGGGGGTCCAGGCGAGTTGAACCGTTTTTGCCATTTGGAATTTTCGATCCGGGATACGGGGATCGGCATTCCGAAAAGTTACCTCCCCAACTTGTTCAAACCATTCAGCCAAGCGGATGCCACCAATGCCCGAAAATACGAGGGCACGGGTTTGGGGCTCACCATCAGCAAGCTCTTGAGTGAAAAGATGGGCGGTGAGATGTGGGTTCGTAGCGAGGAGGGGGAGGGATCGGTTTTTTCCTTCAGCATTCGAGGACGCACTGTTCCCGGACAAACCGCGGATCGTCGGGAAGAAACAGCGGGCCTTTTCGAGGAAAAGCGCCTCCTGGTCATCGAACACCACGACCTCAATCGCGAACTGTTGACCCGCCTAGCCCGCGACTGGGGAATGCGGGTCGGTCAGGCTGCCTCGCAGGAAGGGGCGTTCGCGTGTATCGAACGGGAAAATCCCGATATCGTGCTCTTGGATATACAGTTGTCGGCAACCGATCCCTTGCGGTTGGCCGAGGACATCAAAAACCGGCGACCAGAGATCGCTCTTCTCCGATTGACTCCCCTGCTCCGGCAAAGAGAGGGCATCGAAAACGATCTTTTCTCGGGGACGGTCGGTAAACCCGTCAAGCCGGCCCAATACCGCCAGGCACTGTGCGAAGCGTTGCGTGGTACGAGCGTGATTCACGAGGAACGAACGGCTCCGGCTTCCCGGTTTGACAACACGCTGGGTGAACGTTTCCCATTGGACATTTTGCTGGTGGAAGACAACGCCATCAACCGGAAACTGACGACCGCCCTGCTCGAACGAATGGGTTACCGGGCAGACTGGGCCGGCAACGGATTGGAAGCGCTGGAAGCCATGCAAAAACGTCGTTACGACTTGGTGTTGATGGATATCCAGATGCCAAAGATGGACGGCCTCCAGGCCACGCGCGAAATCAGGGCGCTTGGAGAACAGGCGCATCAACCCCGAATCGTCGCGCTAACGGCGAACGCCATGCAAAAGGACCGCGAGGCCTGCCTGGAAGCCGGCATGGACGACTACCTCACGAAGCCCATCGATATCGATGATTTGACCGCCGTTTTGAAAGGTGGCACCAACGGCCGTTCCCCGCTCGAAAACCGTCACCGTTAGGCTCATCCGCACCCTTCACGGGATGTTCGACCGAATGGTGATTTCGAACCGTGCATGGATGGTCACCGTGCCGACGCCCCCTCCTCATCGAAGCGATCAAGGCTGCGCAGATACGAAACGCCAAAGAGCGAAACATCGATAGAAACAGAGATTTCGAAATGTGTTGCGTGCAGGGCCGGTGTGGCACGGCCGGTGTGGCACGGCCGTTGTGCCACGCCAGTTTGGGTCGAACCGGAAAGGCCACTGGCTGTACCAATCTGCTTCGCTCTTTTATCACTCTATAATGCGAAGCCTGGACCATTTCGAAATGTCGGGCCAGCGACCCAACCTGCCGGGCATGGCGCATCTCTCGGCATTCGGGCACGCCAATCGGATTCGCTCCCGCAGGAAGGAAGCCAGGCCCGATAGCCCGAGTCGTACCGCGAAGTTCGACCCGGGCCATGTCGGGTATCGATCAACCGCTGCTGGGCTTGGCTACCAGCACGATGCGCTCGCGCGCGGAAACCACAACGCCGCCGGGACGTTCGACGGTGATCGCATAGAGTTGTGGATCGAGCACGTCCAGCGGTGCCCGGATCGGAATGATCACTTCATCCTGACCGGCGGGCACGTCGAAGACTCCGCCGTCGATGGGATAGCGCTCGTCCCGATCCTTGTCGAAGATCCACAGTTGGTATTGAACTTGGCTGGGATCGTTGGCGGCCAACCCACGAATCCGCATGAAGCCCGTCTGATCGTCGGCCGACCACACCACGTCGCCACTGGCTCCCTTGGCCGCGTCGTCTTCGGTGGCACTCCAGGGCAATGGCGTCAGGGACGGCCGCGAACGCAGTAGGTCTTCGCGAGAGGTCGCTACGATTTGCTCGGTTGTGGGTTCCGGCGTCACCACCGGCTCCGTGGTTCGGTCCTCCGGCAGAAAGGCGATGGCCGCCAGCACCGCGGCGACCAGCCATCCGGTCACGGCCACCATCGGCGAAAGGCCACGACGCCGCTCGCGCTCTTCGGGGCCGGGAAATGGCGTGACGGAAGCCGGTTCCGTCGCATCTCTCGGTGGCGCGGCCGGACGCTCGTCGGTGGCCTGACCGAAGAAGAGGTCCGCATCGGCAACCAGTGCATCGCGCAGCTCGTTCGGCAGTTCGGCCGCTGTTTCGTCTTCGAAGCACAGCATGGCGGCGGCGACGGCCAGCTCGGCCGCCTCGGCCTCGCCACTGCCCTGCTGGGTCAGCAAGCCTTCGAACGCGATGCGTCCGGCACGATCGAGATCGCCCGTTGCCTGGTCGGCAATGAGTTCCTGTAAGTATTGAGGGTTCGTTCCAGTCATCGTGCAACCCTCCTTTCCGTTTCCTTGCCCATCATGCTCAGCTTCTCCCGGATGGTGACGAGACCGCGACGAATATGCGACTTCACGGTGCCGAGTGCGGTGCCCGTCACTTCGGCGATTTCGGCGTGACTCATGCCGGCGTGCAACGACAACCACAAAATGCGGCGCTGGTCCGGATTCATTTCGTTGATGGCGCGGGAGGCGATCGCCACATCGGTGGCCTCCTCCATACCGGGAGGTCGGCTGAGCTCCGGCGTATCCGCCAGACCGACCTGCTCCGGTCGCCGGCCCGCGTGACGCACTCGATCGATGAGTCGTCGCCGGGCGATCATGGCCACGAAGGTTTTCTCGGAGGATTTTTCCGGGTCGAAGCGGTTCGCGTTTTTCCAGATATCGATGAAGATCTCTTGAACGGCATCCTCGGCATCGGCAGGACAGAGCCGCCTGGCCAGGGACCAGATCAACCCGCCGTAGCGCTCGATGCAGAGCTTCACCGCCGCCTGATCGCCGTGCGCGATCCGCGGTAGCAGGGGTGGTATCGCGGTCATGGATACTCCAATGGAAGATGTTGAAACTGTGGCGCCGAAAGCGGGCGGCACGGACCGGGACAGCTTTTCGTCCCGAGGGAGTGGTCCGGGAGCATCCAAGAACTCGACCTGGGGGCACGTGCTCTGGGCGCAAACCGATTTCGGGTCCGGGGCTTGTCGGTCTTGTGAAGGGGAGAACGATCGAATTCGGGTAACGCCGCCATTATAGCGATAAATCCTCGCCGACTCAGCAACGGAACCCATTTGGGCAGGATGGAACGACACATATATCGAACAACCGGGATCCGCAGGGCCACCGCTCAGGCCGGGAACCCCGACGGGAACGCCAAGGCGATGCCTCGACCGCGAACCGCGGAATCCCGCCGAGAGATCTCGGCGGGGTTCCTCACTGGGATTCGTTGGGAAAACTCTCACCCGATGACGAAACCAGATTCACCTCGCCGGGCTCGGATCGCCCCCAGGGAAGGAAGAGACCGGCCAGGAGTTTCTGGGCTTTGACAAAGCTGTTGGGGTACCCGATCAGCGATTGTTCGGCCATGTCGGAAGGATGAAACATCTTCCGTTTCACGGCAAAGGCCTTCAGGTCTGCGACCGCCTGGTAGTAGTTGAATACCCGGTCGGCCTGGAGAAAAATCGGCGTCTGGAAATCCACGAACTTGCGGCAGGCCGACTGGGTCATGGCGTAGGCGTGTCCGCCCACCAGTTTGCCGATCTCGTACAGTTCCGAACTGTAAGGCCGCATCAACAGCCGTTCCAGGAACCTGCGATTCACCTTGTGCCAATTGAACAGGCCCAACTTGTGGTAGGTCAGGTAGACCTGTTCCTGAAAGCGGGTCTTCGCGGTGGGGTACTTCTCGCTGTAATAGCCCAGCATCAGCAGTTCCCAATCGTCGGGCAATTGGCCCACCGTCTCCGAAAACGCCGCAAGGTTGGCGATGTCCGGCGCCACGTCGTCCTCGAAAATCAGGATGCGCCGGTAGCCGTTGTCGATGGCGTCCTGATAGATCGCGCGGTGAGACATGGCGCAGGCGATTTCGCCGAGGCTCATGGGACGCGAGGTTCGCTTGGTGTGGCGGTGCCGCTTGTCGTCGTAAAGGCCATCCCGAATCAGTGCGTCGACGTCCAAATCGAATTTGTCGACGCCTCGGAAAAAGTGCCAATCGAACCCTTTCAGCACTCGGGCGATTTCTGTTTGGCGCTGGATCGCGCGATCCAGCGTCAATACGTAAATGTGGTCGAAAAAGGCATTGAACGAACGAAGGTCGGGAGAGGTCGGTTCGGTCAACGATCCACCCCCCTCCCCCGCTGCCGGACAGCCTCGACGAGGTTGCCGTTCCGCCCTTGTCGGGGGCGCACAGAGGTCAGGGGCCGACATCCGGATACAGTTATCCTGTGCAGGCCATTAGCTGAATTCATAACACATTCTCCATCTCGCATGTTTTTGCGCCGTCACAAATTCATCCTGCACATCCATCCTTAAGATTGGATGAAGAGAAACGGAATTGTGAGTTCAAGGCGATCAAAAAAAGAAAAAGACGTGACCTCATCGATAAAAACGAAGGAATGAGAAAGGCACGTATCGAAGCTCGCCACAGCCAAATACATCAATGCCGCAAGCGATCTCAGCGCTATTTCAATACAAACGAGGTGAAATACACAAATAATTTCCATCTAAATTCGCGCGAACCCATGATTTAGGAAATGATCGAAAAAAGGTCAATCGGCTTCGGGTCTCGAAAAAAATAACCGACCGAAACGGTGAAACAGGCGAGAGATCACCGTTCGCGCCGATTTGGGCATCGGGCCCGTGGGCGCTTCTCTCCGGTGCCGTCGTTGCTGTCCGTTCGGGGCCTGGGCCCGAAACTGCACCTTCACGTCTGCTTGGGCCTCGCGGATTTGCGCACTGGTCACCCGCCCGATCGAAAGACACCGATCGGCCAGGGAGATCGCATCGCGACAGGTCACCCCGGTCTCGACCGAATGCTCGCCGGCTCGGTAGACCTGGCCCCCACTCCAATGGAAAAAGGTCGTCCGAGGGCCTCGTTTCTCGTGAAGGGATTTCGGAAGCGCCAAGACGCGCTGGAAGTGTTCGATCGCCGCTCGGGACTCGCCCAGATGATGGTGGGCCCAACCCGCGTTACCGAGGGTTTGGGCCATCTTTTATCCAGCTTGCTCGTGTTTTTCGAAAAGAGTTGGGGCCGCCATGGCGGCCCCAGCCTTCAGAGGTAACCCAGCTTCTCGAACACCAGTGCCATCAGGTCCCAGTATTCGTAGGCGACCTGGTTACTGGTCCCGATCACGTACAGGTCCCGCTCCAACCAGTAGATCATGAACGACCCGGTGAAGCCGTCGTGGCCCAGCAAGGTCAATCCGTTGCCGACGGCGAACAGGTTGAGGCCCAATCCGTAGTAACCGTCTTCACCGGCATCGATGTAGGTGGTCATCATATCCATCGATTCGGAGTCCTGAAAGAGACCGCCGTTGTTCAGCGCCTTCATGAACAAGGCCAGATCATTCGTGGTACTGATCAGGTTGCCACCGGCACCGGCAATCGACCACGAGTGGTGACCGGTAAAGTCGGTTTCGCCGATCAGGCAATGGGCAACCGGCAAGGCACTCCGCCCCGGTTCGGCGAACTCCAGCCAGGTGTTTTCCATGCCCAGTTCGTCGAAGATCCGCTCGCGCAGCATGCGGTGGAGTGATTCGCCGCCAGCCCCCTCCAGCACCGCGCCAAGCAACACGTATCCGAAATTGGAATAGTGGTAACCCGCCCCTGGCAAGCCGACCGCCGAGCCGTTTTCTTTCACATAGGCCAACAGCTTGTCAAACGTCCACAGCTCCTCGGGCTGGGCGAACACCCGCTCGAAGAGGTCGCCCACATCGTTGCCATCGTTGTCGATGTCGAAGGCCGCATAAGGAAGACCACTGCTGTGGTTGAGCAACTGCTTGACGGTGATCCGATCGCTGTAGTCCTGACCCTCGATGACGAGCAGGCCGTCGAGTTTCCCCGCGGGCAGGTAATCCGCCGCCGGTCGATCGATGTCCAACAGGTCTTCCTCCGCCAGCAGCAACGCCAGCGAGGCCACGACGGTCTTGGTGACACTGGCGAGGCGAAACGGATGCTGGGCACTGAGCGGCGCGTCCTGAAGGGGATCGACGAGGCCCGACGCGCCGTGCCATGACAGTCCCGAAGAAGGCGATTCCACTCGGAGAGTCAGGCCGGGAATCATTTCGTTTTCGCGAAGCACCCCGTCGATCAGGGCCTGCAGCGCTTCTCCCACCGCCTCGTTACCCTCTCCGGGCTGCCACGACTTGGCCGGCACGGCCACGATCTGCTGGTTACTGCCACTGAAGGAAAGGGCGATGCCGCCAATCTCGGCAGCCGCACTGACGCGCACCACCGCAACCTGTTCCGGGGGCGCCTCGAAAAAGTCCGCCACCATGGTGACCTGTTTGGCGTGCGCGGCCAAGGTTAGTGTCTCGACCGCGACACGTTCGCCAGCCGCGTTCAGGGCTTCCAAAACGAGGGGGTTGGGTTCATCAGTCAGATTGGTAATCGCGAATCCGTGGTGCCAATTCGGGCGATGATCCAAACCGGGAAAGACCAGGTGTCGCTGGCCTTCCAAGATGAGCGGCAAGCTGGTGGCGCCACCGCCAGAGATCGAGGTGAAGCATACCAGCCCCGTGATTTGGGGAGAATCGGATCGGATCTCGAGCCAGCCACGTTCGGGATTCTCGCCGGAAAACAGTTCGGTGATCGAGACCGCGTGTGTCGCGGAAGCGGCCAGCGCCAGCGAGACGTCGCCGCCTGGCCGACCTTCGTGGTCGTAGGCCAGAATGCGGAGGTTGCGCGCGGTCAACGTCGGATTGTGAAGACTGACATGGGTTTCCCAAACGCCTGCTCGATTCGTGAAGTGAGGAAGGAAGGTGCGGTGGTCTTGGCCGCACAATGGCCAAGCGAGGAGCATCATCACAGGTAGCCAATAAAAGCGATTCATACGGGTCTTTTTCCTTTTCGGTGAAATTTGAAGTTGGGAGCGAGGGGAAGGCGCTCGGTCCAAGTGGCGGACCTCTCCCAAGTCGCGACATTCCCAAGAGGCACATTACAATCCAATCTTCAAACCACTGATATAAATAGCCTTACTCTCACTACCGCCAAAAACCAGGCCAAAATCGTCAGAAAAAGGTTACGGCCGTCGAAAGCAATTCCTGACAGGATCCCCGGCTCCGCAACGCACCAAGGTTGGCGCCGTCCTCCAGCTTCAAGCGAACATGATTCATCGGGAAGTTTCGAAAGCGATCCAATTAATCGCCGACGTAGCCAGTTTCGAATAGTATTCCTGAGATGGATCGGTTTGGTCTGCCGGCTTCGATCAATAACCAGAATCAAAACTACGATTGAAAGAACCAGAGGCAATCGGCATGAAACAATTTCGGGAACCAACACTTGAAAGGTAGATAGGCATACTTTGATTAGATTACTGCCACTCCTTAAATTACCAGAAGGGAATTGGTGCGCCCGGCTCTCGCCCAAACCCCAAAAATTCACACCCTCACGAAAAAACACGTCTCACAACTTGACGATTAGTCCTAATCGACTTACGAATACTACATCGCATCAAAACTCGAGAGGACAACTGGCTCCAATGGATATCTTAAAAGTAGGGAGACAACCATGTCGTTGAAACCAGAAGATTTAATCTCGAAAGCAGAACCAGAGATCACAGCCTTCAAGCAAAATTTCAAAATCGCCGATGCCACCGATCTGGTGGTCGAATACAACGGAGAAAAACTCGGGTTCATTGATTTGGTGATGGAAGGCGGCGGGGTCAAAGGGATCGCCACCGCAGGTAGCGTTTATGCGCTGGAGCGACTCGGCTTTCGCTTTCGCAAGGTGGCGGGCACCTCAGCCGGGGCCATCAACGCGATTCTACTCGCAGCCGCCGGCAATCATGCCCTTGAGGTGAAATCCGATGCCGTCATCAAACATTTGACCAGCTTGGACTTCTATGAATTTGTCGATGGCGGCAGCGATGCACGGGCCTTGCTCAACTCTCTCAACGTGGATAGCGGTAACTTCTTCGGAAGGTTCTTCAAACGCGGCAAACGAGCACTGGCCCTCACTAGAAACATCAATGATCTTTTCGGCAGCCTTGGTATCAATCCTGGCGAGTCTTTTAGAGAAAAAATTTCGGATATTCTCTTTGAATTGAACAAGCACCAACACTTCACATGCCAAGAGCTGGAAAAACAACTAAAAGCGCACATTGATGTGTTACCGGATACGGTTCAAATCAAGCAAGATTTAATTTGTGAATTTCAACTCATCGTAGCCGATATTTCCAAACAAAGAAAAGCCGTATTCCCCAGGGATTTGCATATGTACTTCAAAAATCCCGATGGCATCCACGTAAGCGACCTGGTACGGGCAACCATGTCGATACCCATCTTTTTCGAGCCGTTCACACTGGAAGATTTCCACACGAGAGCTTCGAATTGGAAATCGGATACGAACATTACCTTCGTAGATGGCGGTGTCGTCTCAAATTTCCCCCTTTCCCTGTACGACACCAAAGGAAACGTGAGACCCAAATGCCCGACGTTCGGACTGTTGATCGACGAGACCAAAGGCGCCACAAATAACTACAGTCGAAAGGACAACGAGATCGACAATTTAGCCGAGTTGGTGATGGCCATGCACCAAACCATGCAGGTGTATGGTGATAAAGCATACATCGACAATCATCCTGGCGCCGAGGCACGCATCATTCGCCTCAGCAATTGGGTGGATCTTAACGGGAAAAAATATCCCATTAAAACTACTGATTTCGACATCACGTCAGATGAAAAAATTCATCTCTTTCTCAACGGAGTCAAAGCGACGCTCGAGAAATTAAAAACATGGAATTTCAAACAATATATCCAAAAATACCGCAAACCATAAATCACACACTACCAGGCTGCTTTTGCTCAACAATCGTCCGCGTCCATCCAGGACGAAAAAGCGGCCTGTCGTGTTTTTCGTAGACCTTCTCTAGAACAACGAAAAGACACGGCAAAGAGAAGACCCAACGGGATCGGTTCCTCCCCGCGGTGGCTCGCGATCGACATTTTCTGTTTGTCCACGAATCACCCGGATTGACACGAATGGACAGGAACCATGCATGGCGCACGACAGGTGCCTCGAGAGGGTATCGAATTTAAGATAAAAAATATCAATTACTTATGAATACTTTGTCATTTTGAGTCATGTGGGTTTGTGTTCGGTTCCGGGAATGACGTAATGGGCCTCGAATGGAATGACTGTATGCGCATTCGTGTGGGTCCGTGTGATTCGTGGACAATTTTTCAAATACCGCATGCGACGCGCGCCCCACAGGAACCAAACCATTCGACCTTTCAGGCAATGTTCTTATTCTGGGAGCCAACAGACTGATAAACACCAGAATGCGTTCCGGGAACCCATCGATGATGGCGATCCGATCACTGGGCAGGCCATGCTGGAAGTTTCCTTTTCGTGTTTTTTCGTGGTTTTAGTGGACAGCGTCGGTCGCTCCCCTGCTTGTCCGCAGCTTTCGTGGACAGAAGCTCCGCCCGTTTCGAGCCAGATGCTAACCTCGCTGGTTCAATCTGCCGAACAGCATACCAACACTTCCGATCCGCTTTCTTCAAAAGCCAACCACCACCGATTGCCAGGCTCGGCACGCGCTGCGACCGATCGCGGCGCGCCCACCGGCCACTTCGCGGAGGTTCTTCATGATCGCTGTACTTTTCGGTTTCGTTTTCTTTTGGCTCGGTCCCACCGAAACGACCCCTTCCGCGGATGTCGCCGCCCAGCTCCAGAGCGAGGACGACACCTGCCTGATCCTGCGCGACGGCCGCTTCGAAGCGCGCCTCGAATGGCAGGGTTCCCGGAACGAAGAGCCACGCCAGGCGCAAGGCGTCTCCCTGCGCGATGAAACCGGGTTCGACGAAACGGGCTACTTCTTTTTCGACGATCCCGAAAAAATCGAGGCGGTGGTCCGCGTCTTCGACGGCTGCCAGTTCAACGACAATTTCTGGGTCTTTGCCGGTGGCCTGACGAACGTCGCCTTCACGCTCACGGTGACCGACACCCAAAGCGGCGAAGCCAAAGAGTACACGAATCCTCTCGGCAAACCATTTGCGCCGATTCAGGATACCAACGCTTTTTCCACCTGCCCCGCAAAGCAGGCCGATGACCCAAGCACAATCGAGCGGTGGGTCCGCAAGGAGGAAACGCTGACCTTGCACGAGGGCCGCTTCACCGTCGACATCGACTTCGAGATCCCCGACAATCGGTCGGGCAAGGGAACCGTGGGTGTGGCCAAGGAAAAGTCCGGTGCCTTCTGGTTCCTGGACCAGTCCGATTTCAACGTCTACGTGACCATTACCGACGGGCGACCCATCAATGGTCATTTCTGGTTGAGTTTCACCTCGTTCACCGGCGCCATCTACAGCCTCAACGTCACCGATACGGTCACCGGCGTGGTGAAATCCTATCGAAACGAACTTCAAGAGACATCTTTCGGCACGGATTACTTCCTCACCAGCGCCGACACCGATGGTTTGCTGTACCCTTGGGTTTCGGACAACGACAGCTTCAACAGCGTGATCACCTTGAACAACAACAATTGCATCGAGGCCGATGTGACTCTGGAAGCGAATCGCGGCGATGGGCAAACCCAAACCGTGACCCGCACCATTCCCCCGAACGGGTTTCTGGAAGAAGCGGCCAACGATTTGTTCCCCGAGCTGAGCGGCGGCTCGGGATACTCGGTACTGACGACCAGTTCCACTCCTGGCCTCTTGGGACGGTGGGTGACCAACAACCTGCGAACACCTTCCCAAAGCTCTCCATCCCAAGGTGTTGCCGTCCAAATCCCCAACCTGATCACCAAGCCGCTGCCACCCAACGCCCGAGTGGGACAGAGCCTTCAATTCGGCTTCCTCCCGCTGCAGCCCGACTTCTTCGCCGGATCGGTCGTGGTCAACGTGGGTGACGCACCCACCGACGTGACGCTGTATTTCTATGCCAAAAACGGTGAGCTGATCACGACTGACGACCAGACGATTCGCGGCCTGGAGCCGTTCAGACCTTTTGCCGCCATCTCGCAAGACCTGGTCCCCAACCGGTCCGAAAACATCGCCATGATCGCCCACAGCGAGAGCCAGCCCTTGACGGGCGTGAGCTTCATCTTCAATCAGGACGGGGAACCGTCCATCGGCAATGCCGAGGCCCTCGATTTTGTCCCGCCACCGCAATGAGACCGCCATTTCGATACAAGTCGGAAAGGGAACCAACGAATCTTTCTGCAACTCACGGGTGACCTCGACCGAATATCCTGTGAGAATCTACACTATTAGGCATTGAATAAAAGAGCTGGTGCGGACGGTTTTCGCAAGATGTCCCTCGCCCGCAATTCCCGTGAAGTTTCCTCTTCAGAGCTGGAAGTCCACGAGACAGGCGGGCTCGAATCGTTCCGTTTCCCGACGCTCGAAATACCATTTCGTGCTCATCCCGCCAGGCCCACCACGACGTTGGGAGGGGTTTTTTTGGAGACGAGCATTTGGGAGGAAACACATGCGCATGCTGGTTTGGATGATCTGGTGTTCGTCTGCCCTGATGGCGGGCACGGCCGATTGGCCGCAATGGCGCGGTCCCGCACGCGACGGAACGGCCCCGGGGTTCCAGGTCCCGACGAAATGGCCCGAGGCGCTGCGAAAACAGTGGTCCGTTCCGGTGGGCCAGGGCTACGGATCACCGGTGACGGCGGGCGATCGTGCCTTTCTAATCACCTCGAGCGGCGAGAAGGAGCGCGTGCTCTGCGTGGATTTGACCACGGGCAAAGAAGTCTGGTCCCATGCCTACGAGATCGACTTCAAGGAGAACAGCTACGCCTTGAAATTCGGCAAAGGCCCCTTTTCCACGCCCCTTTGGCAGCAGGGCCGACTCTACACGGTGGGCATCACCGGCCAGGTGTTCTGCTTCGAGGCAAAGACCGGTAACATTCTGTGGCACAAGGCCTTTGACGGCGTGCTCAACGACCAACGTCACTACTTTTGCGGGAACTCGGTATCGCCGATCGCGTTCGAGGACCTGATCATCGTACACGTCGGCAACGAGACGCAAGGTCTCCTGACCGCCTACCACGGCAAAACCGGTAAACAGGTATGGCAGTGGCGCGGCGACATTCCGGGCTACGCCTCCCCGATCCTCGCGAAACTGCACGGAACGCCTCAATTGGTCACGCTGACGCAAAACCAGGTTGCGGGCCTGAACCCGAAGACGGGCGCGTTGCTTTGGCAACACGCGTTCCAGTCGAACTGGCGCGAGAACATCGTCTCTCCCGTGGTCTTCGGCGACACGGTGATCGTTTCCGGTGTGGAACGCGAGACCACGGCATTGCAGGTTCGGCCGCACGACGGCGCCTGGCAGGTGAACGTCAAGTGGCGAAACAAGGACGTGGTGATGTACATGAGTACGCCGGTATTGATCGATGGAACCCTGTACGGCCTGTCCCACAAGAGCAAGGGTCAATTTTTCGCGATGGACGCCCGAACGGGCGAGACCCAGTGGTTGAGTGACGGCCGCATGGGCATGAACGCGGCCCTGGTATCCTTCGGGCCCCAAATCGCCGGCGTGACGACTCATGCTCGGTTGCATCTGTTCAAGGCCGTCGGCGACAACTACACGCCCTTGAAAGACTACAAGCTGGCGGATTCACCGATCTGGGCCCAGCCCGTGTTTTTCAAGGACAAGGTCCTCGTCAAGGATCGGGACCATCTGGTCTTGTGGCAGTTCCCCTGACCCCGCGAATCATCGCCTGAACGCACCCGCCGAACGGGTGCCACGACCGATAGTCCCCACAGTTGAAATCGCCGGAAGAACCGGGTCACGCCCGGTCTTTCCGGCGCGGTTCGGCGGATGTTCAGTCACGGTAATCCCGCCCCACCAGGTCCAAGGCCTGGTGAACGGTGCGCCGCACGTGTTTCTGTTTGATCGGCGCCTCGAAGAAGCGGCGCAGCGCCGCGAACAGACGCCGTTGGGTGTCCTCTCCCAACAGCGGCGCCATGCGTCGGCAAGCCACCGCGGTCTTGCCGAGGTGGCAGGAAAGGATCGGCAGGCCCAGCCCGTGGTCGGCCAGCTCGGTACTGCAGGCTTGCCACGCTTGTTCCGCATCCACGGAATCCACGGCGGGCGGTGTCTCGGTATCCGCGAGGAACGCCTGGTTGCGACCGACGAAACACGCGAGCTGAAGCAGGCCGGCGGGCCACAGTTCGGGCTGCCGCCGAGCGTGGGCCACCAGGGCTTCGGCAAAGGTCAATGAGTGGGTGAAGTCGAGCCACGACACATTTTGACGAACGGGCACCCGCCACGAGAAATGGAGCTGGGTATCGAAGGCCAACATGTTGTTGGCGGCCTGATGAACCAACGCACGGAATACCGCCTCGGGCGGGTGCTCGGCCAGGGACTCGACCGTCCAGGACATGGCCGGGTTGGTGCGTAGGGCGAAGGGCATGACCAACGCGTCGGGCGAGGCTTTCGCGACCGAAGGCGGAACCAGTTCCAAATAATGAGCGTAGCGACGAAAATCGGGCACCCGATCCTCGCGCACGGCAAAACACAGGTAGCGCGCGAGCGGCCGCGCCACATGGGGCAGCACCGATTCGCCGAGGCGCTCGACGATACCGCCGACCGCATGGGTGTAGATCAGGGCGTGTCCGAACCCCATGTAATGGGACAGGGCGGCTCGTGCGAACACCGGCATCAAGGCCGACCAGCCGAGACCGCGATCGAGTGCCTCGTTGAGGGTGGCCACCGCCGCGTTCTCGTCCTCGCGACCCACGGCTCGGCAAAAGTCCGTTTCGTTCCAGGGCACGCGTTCTTCCGTGTAGGTGAAGGCGGGTTGGCGCAGGCTGTCGTCGGCGAGATGGTCGATGATTTCGCTGACATAGGCGATCTTGCGATCCGTGTCCTCACCGGCCTGATCCGCGAGTTCCAGCCAGGAAGGAATGGCGCCCAGGGCATGCGTCATACCGTATTCGAACCGATCCCAACTCCACCCGATGGCCGCGCGAATCGGTTCGTCCAAACCCAGTTCTTCGAAGTGAAAGCGTGCGAGGAGACGGGTCATGCGCCCGAAATCGCGATCGCGGAAGGCACCCTCGAGGTTCCCGAGCAGTTCGGCCTGAACCTCGTCTTTGGGTCGGGGAGCGACGTCGATCCAGATCCAGTCCGATTCCGTTTTGGTCGGGAAGGTCCTCAGGTTGTCCCCGTCGTAGAGATTGTTCCCGTCGTGCAGGTTGAACTTCCAATTGTGCCAGTGACAGGTGAGCACGCAGTTTTCATCGGCATGGCCGTCGGCCAGCGGATAGCCCTCGTGGGGACAGCGATTGGCGAAGGCGAAGACGCGCTCTCCCAAGCGGAGCACGGCAATTTGCAAGGGGCCGTGGCGGATGACCTTGGGTTTCCCCGCCGAAAGCCGATCGTGTTCTATCGCGCGAATCCAGTCCATGGTGACCCCCGTTTTTACTTTGAACCTACACCCAACGGCGGTCGGCTTGGGGTGGTTTTTAGTTTTTTTTACCACAGAGGTCGCAGAGTTCACGGAGAGCACACTGTTTTTCACAATCCTAAAGCTACCTGTGGAGGAGTGGAGTACATCTATGGCGAACGGTTTAGGGGGGTTTTGTTTTTTACCACAGAGGTCGCAGAGTTCACGGAGAGCACACTGTTTTTCACAACCCTAAAGCTATATAGTTCCACACAATACATCTCAAGTTGAAACCACACACTTATAACATTTTTACTAATCTAATAGAAAAATCACCTACCAAAAACATAAAAAAATCATTCACCAATACATATTTTACAAATCTAAAAAAATCATCAGTCAAATTCGACTCCATTATTACAGAAGCATACATTTTCACCAAACCAAAAAACAAGTTCACCACTGCAAAACTTCACACCCAACACACATTCAACAAAAAATAACTCAACCACTTTCAAGAATAATAAATTACAAAGGGTCCGTATATTCATAAACTCATTCTCCGAAAACCAATTTACGTGTAGTAAAACAGCAGAGAACAAGCGATCAACTTTAGTAAGTTATCAACTCCGTGTTCTTCGTGGCCTCTGTGGTAAAAAAAATCCCTCCCTCTAACCAAAACAAAAAAACAAAGGATGAGCGGCCAGCCTCAAAAATGACCGACTCCGTGTTCTTCGTGGCCTCTTATGTGACAAAACCTGTAAAGCTCGAACATAGGGCAGAAATCCCGATTTGGAGCATTGGTCAAAAGTCGGCCCGGCGGGCCAACCTACCGCGACGACGCCCCTCTCACAAATGCGGGAACTCCCAAACGATTCGCTTCGATTAGTTACCCACTTGAAACCCGGTGGTCCGACAATCCGGCCCCCGGCCTGGGCGGCGACTCTGTGGTAAAAAAAATCCCTCCCCCAACCCACGGACCCGGGTGTAGGATAGAGGCATCGTACCTGTACAACTCAAATCAAGAAGCATCGAGGAGGGTGTCGTGCGTTTTCTCCTTGCATCGTTCGTTGGGAAAACCCTGTGTTGGATGGTCTGCCTGGCCTGTACCGGCCTCGCCGGTTTCGCCGGTGAGAAGGTTTATTTTGTCGGCGGGGACAAGGAGGCCGGCAAGGCCGCCGCCGCAACCGCAGGCGCCAAATGGGTGAAAAGTCTGACCAAAGGGTTGGCCAAGGCCGCCGCGGACCTGAACGGCGGCAAAAACCAGGTGACGCTCAAGGTGGCCGCGGGCGCGTTCAAAGGGGATTTGGGCTCGGGGGCCTACCAACTGCCCCAGTTCAACAACCCCGCCGGGACGCTCACGCTGATCGGCGGCTACGACGCGCAGTTCGCGAAACGCGATCCGTTTGGAACGCCGTCCACCATCGAGACGATCGCCGACCGCAGCGCACCACTCTGGACCTTTGCCCGCAACTCCAAGCTGAAGGGCCTCGTCGTGGACGGCCTGGTCTGGGACACGACCGCCTCCAACCGTTACGACGCAAAAACCAACAGCCTCTTGAAGGGCACCTCTTCCACCCATGTCTTCATCAAGTTCAACTACTTCGAGACCGATCATCTCGAGTTTCGCAACAGTGTGTTCCTCAACGCGGCCCATCGCGTGATGGAACCCTTGATCCGAGCCGCGAGCCCCAAGGCCGTCGTCCGCTTCCACAACTCTATATTCCTGAACTGCGTGATTCCCTTGAAGTTGGAATCGGCTCACTTTCGCAACAAGCCCGCGCTGGTGGAAGTGGATCACTGTTCGTTCCTGTTGAATTGGGCCTACAATCCCGATCCCAATACCGGCAACCCCGCCGCACTGGAGATCGGCAACAAGAGCGCCGCACAGGAAATCAAGATCACGAACAACCTGTTCTACGCCAACTTCGGCGGCGCCATCCTGGCGCTCAACCTGCAAATGCCGGCACTGACCATCAACAACAACAATTTCGTGGGCAACGGCATGCTGCACGGCCAAAGCGAGCCCGAAGCCGTCGCCATGATCGTCTCCGCGGGCGGCCGCAAACAGCCGATTCCGGTGGACGCCATCGAGGATGTCCCGGCGGTGGACGAAGCCGAAGACAACGTCTCGATCGCACCGGGCATTCCCCTTTCCCTGGGCGAGGTGAAAACGGTGGATGCCAGCAAGGTCAAGGTCGAGAAGACCTGGATGAACGAGGTCAATCGGCTCCTGGGCCGCAATTTGTCGGGCGGCAAGGTGGCGATCAGCGACTACGCCCCGAAGAAAAGTTACGACCCCGCTCGGCCCCCCTTTGCCTCGAAGGACGAAGCCAAGGCCTACGGCGCATCGCCGTCGCTGGTGCGCTAACCCACGTTTCTCACGAGGTTTCGTCGCGAAGCAAGTGAGCTATTCCGTCGAGAGTCGAACCCCGGATGCATCCCGAGATCTCGGCATCGGTCGCGACCGACCGGGCCGCGATCCTCGGGGTCGCACCTCATTGGGACTCGGCCACCTCGAGCACCGCAAGGACATCGTCGAGCGAAGAACCGGCAAATGCGAGCCAGAACGCGTTGGGATCCGGTTTCCCCGCAAGGGTTTCGTAAGCATGGATCAGCTCGCGCCGAGCTTCGACGTAACAGGCCTGGTGCATCAGAAACACCCCCAACTTGGTGCGCACGATGGCGATTTCCAAGTGATCCGGTGGCAGCACTTTCGCGTAGGAGGCCAGGGCTTCGCGGGCATGTCGCTCCGCCAGCCCGTACTTGCCCTGGCGGTAGTACAGCGAGCCGAGGTTCGACAGGCCGGTGCCGATCCAATCGGGTCGGGGCCGTTCGGCTCCGCGATACACGACCAGGGTCTCCTTGTACATGGCCTCGGCGGTGGCGTAATCACCGCGGTTGAGCGCCACATTGGCCAGGCCGTTGAGCGTCACCGCGACGCGCGAGTGATGGGGGCCCAGTAGCCGCTTGCGGATGGCCAGCGCCTTCCCCAGATGTAGCGTGGCCTCGTCATATTTTTTAAGGTGTTCCAGGACCCCGCCGAGCAGTGCCCGGTTGGAAGCGGTGACCAGATGCTGGTCGCCGTGGTAGTGAAGGTTGATTTCGAGGGCTTGCCGATAGAGCCGTTCGGCCTTGTCGAAATGCCCCTGCATGCGATGGTTCCAAGCTTGGTTGATCAGGGTATCGGCGTAATTGGGGTGCTTCGTGGTGAACAACGACTCGTTGAGTGCCAGCAGCCGTTCGTTGATGGCTTCGGACAGGGCGTACTCCCCGTTGAGCGCCCGAGCGTTGGCCAATCGTTCGAGTGCCAGCGCATACACCGGCCTCTCCCCCTTGCGCGCCAAAACGGCCACCGCGCCTTCCAACAACCCAATCGCCTCTTCGAACTTGCGCGCGTCGGCGAGCACGAACCCCAGTGCGGACATGCCCTCGGCCACGCGCGGGTGATCCTTGGAAAAATGACGACGCAAAACCTCCAGAGCCTGACGGGTCAGGTCTTCGGCCTCGCCCGGTTTGTCCTGGGCCTGCCGCAACAGTCCCAGACTGGTCAAGCTGGAGGCGGTATCGGGATGATCCACACCCAATCGGGCCTTGCGCATCGCAAGCGTGCGCGCGATCAGTTGTTCGGCCTGTTCGAGCTTTCCCAGGGACCGGTAGATCTCGCCCAGAGTCTGGTAGAGCGACGATTGAATCTCGGGATCGGCATCGAAGGCATCGGCCTTGGCCACGCTCCGATCCATCAGTTCGGCGACGGTCAGGCTGCGCTCCGGTCCGGCGCCTTCGCCATCCTCGAAAAGATCCAGCATGAAGCGGTGGATGCGTGCGGATTTGTGCGCCTCTGCCAATGCGGCATCGCGGGCGAGACGAAGCCGCCAGGTGTAGAAAGCGGTCAAGCCGGCCAGGACAATCGCGACCAGCGCGACGGCCACCACGTCGCGGGTGTGCCGCTTCAAAAATTTCCCGAGCCGGTAGGACGTCGAATCGGGCCGCGCCATCAGCGGCTCGTGCTGGAAAAACCGATCCAAATCCTGGAGCAACACCTCGACCGAGGCGTAACGGCGCTTCAGGTCCCGATGCATCGCCGTCAGGCAGATCGCGTCCAGGTCCTGCCAATCCTGGTTCCCAGGCACCAGGACCGGCTTCAATCCACCTTCCTCGCCTCGCAGCGCCCGAATCGAAGGCTTTTCGGGTTCGGCCGTCAGCAGGCAGGCCTCGGCCTGGCCGGGCGAGAGCCGGGACAGATCGAACGGCATCCGACCCGTCAACAATTCGTAGAGAATGACGCCCAGCGAGTAGACATCGGTGGCCACGCCGATCTGCTCTCCGCGAATCTGTTCGGGCGACGCGTAGGCCGGTGTCATCAAGCGCAGTTCGGCCTCGGTTTGGGTCACGTCGGTGGTGGGATCGCGCAACTCCTTGGCGATCCCGAAATCGAGCAGCTTGATCCGCGCGGTTCCCGAGGCCTCCTCACGCGTCACCATGATGTTGGAGGGCTTCAGGTCGCGATGGATCACCGCGTGGCGATGGGCTTCCAGCACGCCGCGGCACACTTGGCGGAACAGGTCGAGACGCTCGTACAGATCGGCCCCGGTCGCGCGGCAGTGATCGACGAGGGTCGTGCCCTCGACCAATTCCATCACGAAATACGGCGTGCCGTCCTCCAGGGTGTTGGCTTCGTAGAGCCGCGCGATCGCGGGATGATTCAGACGGGTCAGGATTTGTTGCTCCCGCTGAAACCGCTCTTGGCGAGCCGGCGAGAGAAAGGGGTCCCGCAGGACCTTGATGGCCACGCGGGCATCGGGATCGCGGCGCACCGCCCGATAGACGACGCCCATGCCGCCCCGACCCAATATCGATTCGGTGCGATAGGGCCCGAATTGTGCGATGCGCGGCGCCGTGCCCTCGAGTACCGAACCGGCGGCTGCGGCAAGGCCGCGATCCATGACCGACGCCTCGCCGGCATCGACCGCCAACATGCCGCGCAAATTGGCGAGTACCAGGGGGGCCTCCTCGGTCAGACGCTCCAGAAACGCGGCACGCTCGTCTTCCGGAAGCGATAGGGCTTCGTGGAACAGCGATTGAATCCGCGCCCAGGCCGCCGCATCCAGCGTGCCCTTCTCGTTCATGGCCCCTGTCCCAGTTGAAAGGTCAGCCAGGCCCGCGCGGCACGCCATTGGCGGTCCACCGTGGAGCGCGACGTCCCCAGCATGTCGGCGGTCTCGGCAATGGTAAACCCGCCGAAGAAATGAAACTCGACCACCTTGCCTTGCTGGGGATCCAAACTGTTCAGGCGAACGAGCGCCTGGTCCAGCGCCAGCAGGTCGTCGGCGCCGGCGAAAGAGCGATCCCATCCGCCGCTCTCCCGATCGCTGAAACTCAGAATCGGCTGGTCGCCACCCCGCTTCTGGGCCGAGCGGTGACGGGCCGCATCCACCAAGATCTGGCGCATCGCGCGCGCAGCCATGCGCTTGAAGTGCAGCACCGACTCAGGCGATTTCTCCAACGTACCGGCCAAGCGGGCATAGACCTCGTTCACCAGGGCCGTGGGGTTGAGGGTCTGGCCGGCGTCCCCCTTTTTGACGTTGGCGGCCAGGCGCCGAAGGTGCTCGTAGGTCATGCTGAAAAGGTGATCGAGATCTGGAGTGGCTTCGCCGGTCATGTGCTGTTCCCGATATTGCGGACCTGATCCTAACGGTGATGTAGGGCGTCATGAGGGGATTGAGCGCATCATAGCACGAAGCGACCACCCCGCATCAGCGAGGCGAAAGCGACTGCAAATGCAATATTTCCACAAGATCGGATGCTGAAAAAAGTCCGAGACGTCGATCGGTCGCGGTATCGGCCCGACCGGCGCCGTGAAGAAATGGGATTTTCTTGACGTGACAGAACCCGCTTTTCCGCAGAGGAGGGTAAGCGCAAAGGATTCGGCTGCGCTCGCAGGCGGCGTCCGGACGCGGTCTCACACGCCCGACGCCGCCCATTCCCATCTTCGAAGAGCCCGGGAGGCTATGTTCATGACACGCGTATTCACTAGAAATCTGATCTTCATTATATGTGTATGGGTCGGCTTCGGCTCGTTCGGCCTGCTCGCCCAGGTGGATTTGGCCATTTCGGTTTCACCCAGCCCGGCACGGGTCGGGGAAATGCTGGACTTGGAGTTCACCGTGGTGAACGGCGGTGCGTTCGACCGTCAGGATCTCACGCTCGTGTTCGATCATCCGCAGGGGCTCGAATCCATCTCGGAAAGCTTGATCGACGGCGACTGCCCCAGCACCACTTGCGAACCAGGTGAGCAAATGTCGTTTCAAATCAGCTCTTTGCCGGCGGGTGAGGGCATCACCTTCTCTGTGCCGATGCGTGCGGCGGACAGTGCCGACGGCACCCAGATCACCTTGGAAGCCGAAGTCCTGGACGACGAAACCGTTCAGGCGACCGCCACGGCGACCCTGAACGTGGCTGACCGATTCCTCGAATTGGCCCTGACCGAAAACCGGGACCCGGTGGCTCCGGGCGGGACCATCGACTACACCCTGACCTACGGCCTCGTGGACACGAGCCTCGGGGCCGCCGGGGTCGTCCTGGATTTCGAGATTCCGGAGGGCACCCAGGTGCTCTCGGCGGACGGCGGGCAACAGACGGTGGGTCACGTGACCTGGCAGTTGGGGAACCTTAACCCGGGCCAGAGCGGCGAACGCCTGGTGAGGCTTCAAATCGACGAGGGCCAGGGACTGGGCACGATCCTGACCGCGCGGGCCTCGCTGGAGGACGGCGGCGGCGGTGCCGTCACGTACACCGCGGATACCCGCGTTGCGGCCGCGACACCACTGCAGGTGGTCGTAACCGCGAGCCCCGATCCCGTGCGTCCGGGCGAAACCCTGGATTTGGAACTGACCGCCACCAACACCGGCGATACCGCCGTGAGCGGGGTCTCCCTGGTGTTGGAGATTCCGTCCCACTTCGCCTCCCTGGCGGAGTCCCTGTTCGACGGCGATTGCCACAGCACGACCTGCGAGACCCGCGAGCGGGCGATCTTCGCCATCGGTGAATTGGCCGCGGGTGAAGGGGTCCAGTTCTCGATTCCGGCCCGAGTGGACTCGGACACGGACGATGGCTCCGTGACGCTGTTCGAGGTCGAGCTCCACGCCAACAACGGGGTTCAAATGGAGACCGGTGCGGCGATTCGCGTCCAAAACGACAGGGTGCTCGAACTGGCGCTCGTCGAGGATCGCGACCCCGTCCAGCCTGGCGAAGTGTTCACCTATTCCCTGACCTACGGAATCCTGGAAACCAGCGCCGGTTCCCCGGACACGGTCCTCACGCTGTACCCGCCGCCGGAGGTCTCGGTGTTGTCGACCCCCGAGGGTGCGACCCTGGACGGAAACAGGGTCAGCTTCGATTTGGGTAACCTGAACCTGGGCAGCAGCGGCCAATTGGATGTCCTCGTGCAGGTCGATCAGGGCACGCCGGCGGGGCAAAGCCTGATGGCGGTCGCCGAATTGGTCAACGGGGACGGCGATCACAACGAGGTCCGCATCGAGACGGCCTCGCGGGTGCGAGAGCGTTTCCCGCTGGCGCTGGGCATCGTGGCCAGTCCCGACCCGATTCGTCGCGGCGAAACCATGGATCTGGAAATCACCGTGACCAACAACGACGACCGCGAGCGAACCGGGATCACCGTCACCCTGGAAGTGCCGGACCACATCGCCTCGCTATCGGAATCTCTGTTCGACGGCGATTGCCACAGCACGACCTGCGAAACCCGCGAGCGCGCCACCTTTTCGGTCGGAACCCTGCCCGCAGGAAAAGGCTTCACCTACTCGGTGCCCATGCGAATCGTGGACACCGCCCTGAACGGCACCGTCACGACCTTCGAAGCCGAACTCGTCGACAGCACGGGCGTCCAACGGGAAAGCGCCACCTCGCTCCGGGTGGACCAACGACGCACGCTCGAAATGGCCCTGGTCGCCGATCGCGATCCGGCAGCCCCCGGCGATCGGATCACTTACACGGTGACCTACGGCCTGCTCTCCAGCGGAAATGGCGTCGCCGGCAACACGCTGACGCTCGCGATCCCCGAGGGTACCCAGTTCGTTTCCGCATCGCACGGCGGCCGATTCAACGAGGGCCGCGTGACCTGGACCCCGGGCACCATGAACCCGGGCGACTCGGCCGAGGTTCGAGCGACCGTCGAAGTGAACGACGAGGTGACCCTCGGCTCGCAACTCTGGGCCCAAGCCGAGCTCAGTGGTCCCAATTCCGTGCCGCCACAACTCCGTCACGAAACCCTCACGCGCGTGGAACCGGTGCTGCCCTTGGAACTACGCTTGACCGCCAGCCCGGATCCCCTGGCACCCAACGAATACGCCGACGTCCTACTGACCGTCACCAATACCGGCGCCTTCGATCGTAGCGGCCTCGTCGCCAGCCTGACCTGGCCCGACCACCTGGCATCGCTCTCCGAAAATCACTTCGCGGGCGACTGTGCCAGCACCAGTTGCGAGACTCGGGAACGGGCCCTGTTCGACATCGGCACCCTACCCGCCGGCGAAGGCGTCGTGTTCTCGCTGCCGCCCCAAATCGCCGACGGCACCCTGGATGGCACGGTTCTGACCCTGGATGCGGAAGTGGGCGACACCAGCGGCGACCTGCGCCGAACCGGCGCCAACGTGGCGGTCAAGAGTGATCGAGCCCTGGACATCGGTCTGGTGAGCATGGGTGATCCGGTGCAGGCCGGCACCATGCTGACCTATCAACTCCGATTCGGCAGCTTCCAAAACGCGGATCCGTTGGCCGGTGGCTCGATCGAATTCGATCTTCCGGATGGCACCGAACTGGTGGAAGCGGTGAACGGCGCCATGGGTTGTAACCAAGTGACTTGGCAGAGTTGCGACCTGGATCCAGGCGATACAAGTGCCCATCTGGTGACCGTGGCGGTGGCGCCGGACCTGCCGCTCGGCACCTTGTTGGAAGCCAGCGTCAGTGTCGGCGAAGCCACCGACCCCTTTTCCCAGGTCCGTGCGCGTGCCGTGACCCGCGTGGGCGAGGTGGCGCCGCTCCAGTTGACCCTCGACGCGGTTCCGGATCGCGTGGATCCGGGCGACCTCCTGAGCCTGTCCTTCTCGGTCACCAACACCACCGCCTTCAACCGCAGCGGGGTCTTGGCTTGGATCGAATACCCTCCGCAGCTCGCGTCGATTGCCGAGAGCCAGACCGGCGGCGACTGCATCTCGACCACCTGTGAGGTTCCCGAACGGGTTTTCTACGACTTGGACGTACTGCAGGGCGGTGAAACGCAACAGTTCGACTTCGACCCGACCGTGCTGGAGACGGTCACACCGGGCACCATCCTGCACATCAACCTCTTCGTGGAGGACAGCACCGGGTTCAAGGCCGCGTCCAACCACCTGGTACAAATCGGTGGCGACGCCATCGCCTGCGATCCGCCGGACGACTCGGGCATCGATATGGACGACTTCCGCGGCGCCCTGTCGGATTGGCTGCGAACGGGGGCACCCAACTTCGTGTTCGCGGACCATGACGGCAGCGGCAACGTGGATGTCTTGGACTACACCGCCTTGGCCGACGAGCTGCCTCCGATTTGTCCCTGAATCGATAGACTGTCCTTCCTCCAGGGCTCGGGGCGGATCTTCGCCGGGCACGGCACGCGCGTGTGCGCCGTCGCTCGGGGGGACCCGCCCCTTTCTCGTCAGGAGATCCATCCCGCCGGGCCTCGACCGATCCCGTGGGAACCTAAAAAAGAACGTTCTCAACAAAAGCCAACAATGGTGTGGACGGTCGCAGATACTAGGACGAGCGGCTTTGGAAACGGGACAACGTCTCGGTTGGGCGCGCCTATCCGGTGCGGATGGGGCGCGACCGAGCCAAGGTCACCAGTTACGACGAGGAAACCAACAGCCTGTTCATCGCCAAACCGGAAGGCAGCGAGATCGTGATCGAAGTCTACGACTCGGACGGCTGAGGCAGTGACGACTTCATGGTCAGCATCGCCTTCACGCGCTACGCGGGAGAAAGCCGTGACGAGCATCGGGCGCTGACATCGAACGGCGACGCCCGGATCTCTTTCACGGTGGATTGCGTCCAGTAACCCGCCACATTCGACATCAACGTTCCCAGAGGCCCACCGCGTTCACCACCGGTGGGCCTTTCTGGTTTTGTTCACTGCCGAAAGCAGGTGGTCCATCGACGCCAGCGACGCTCGAAAGGCCGGAGCTCGCGCCATATCACCGTGGATCCACGACGACAAGGGAAGTCCGGGACCGGAGCGACAGACGGTAAGTGCGTTTCGACTGCACCTCAACCCGTTGCGATGACTGGACTTCTCATCATTGGAATCCGACGGTTGGGTTTTTTCCTATATAATGGGAGCTGTCCTGTCCCGGAGGGTTCCATCAGCTCATGACTCGAATCCGTTTGCCTCATGCCCCTTTCGATATCCTCGGTCCTTTTTTGCACACAGTTATTCGCTCGGCAAACCGTGATCCGCGTCACATTTTCTCCTTTTACTTCTCGAAAATGGAACTCCCTTTCACCTCGTCACCCTTTCTCCACTTTTTCTCCAATTTTGGCGGAGATATTGGGTTCAGGAGTCGGCGTTCCGCATCCAGCCACTCAGGCGGCGCCACTCGAGGTGAACTATGGCCGAGTCGATCAAATACTCGAATGCCCGAATGAAGGTCCTCGATGACCTGGGCTTGAAGGTAGAACCACACTGGCGTGAACGGAAAGGCGAACAAGCCGGCTCTGACGATACGGAGACCACCCTGAAAGGCACTGCACCCCAAAGCCCATCGGGCCAAGAACCGGAACCCAGACGACCTCGCCGCACAGACGAAGACCCCGAAGGGTATCGCGGTAAGATGGTCGGCCCCTATCGACTCGAACGCGAACTGGGTCGAGGCGGCATGGGTACCGTCTATTTGGCGATTCGCGACGACGAAGGCTTCAAAATGAAGGTGGCGGTCAAACTAATCCGCCAGGAACGCGGTTCGGAAAAAATCATTCAACGCTTCCTCCACGAGCGACGCATCCTCGCCGATCTGCAGCACGCCAACATCGCGACCCTGATCGACGGTGGCACCACCGAAGAGGGCCTGCCCTACCTGGTCATGGAGTACGTGGAAGGCGAACCGATCGACAGTTATTGCCGCAATCAGCGACTCACCATTCGCAAACGTCTGGAATTGTTCATCAAAGTATGCCGCGCGGTGGAATTCACCCACCGCAACGGCGTAATCCACCGCGACCTGAAACCCAGCAACATCATGGTCACGGACGATGGCGAACCGATCCTCCTGGACTTCGGCATCGCCAAGATCTTGGATACGCCCCACGAAGAGCGCCTCACCCAGCCCGGCGACTTCATCATGACGCCCGAATACGCCAGCCCGGAACAGGTCATGGGCCAAACACCCGACGAGAAAACCGATCTGTACGCGCTGGGTGTGTTGCTTTACGAGTTACTGACCGACGCGCCCCCTTATTCTTTCGAAAATCGCTCGATCGGCGAGATCCAAAGCAAAATCTGCTATACCGATCCGGTCAAACCGAGTGTGAGAATTCGCGAGCTGGAAAAGAAAGGCACGATCCGCTTCGATTCCACCACCTGGAGCGAGGACACGAAACAGCGGGAACGCCTGCTCGCCGGCGATTTGGACTCCATCGTCCTGAAGGCGCTGCGCAAGGAACCCGAACACCGCTACCAATCACTGAACGTCCTGTCCGACGACCTGCAACGCTACCTGGCCGGCTTCCCCGTCAAGGCTCGTGGCACCGCCTGGAGCTACCGCGCCGGTAAATTCGCCCGGCGCCATCGCTGGTGGATCACCGCCGCCTCGGTGTTCGCCGTGTTGCTCGTGGGCTTCTATACCTACGTCAACTACCGAGAATGGGAACTCGCCGCCACGAAGCAGGCGGAACAACAACAGCGCGAGGAGGCGGAGCAGGCCAAAGCGGAAGCGCGACTGCTGGCGGCCAAGGCCGAGCGAGAACGCCAACAGGCCCGCGAGGCCTCGGCTGAAAAGGCACGTGCCGAGCAGGAAAAAGAGCTCGCCGAGCAAGAACACGAAGAAGAACGCAAGGCGCTGAAAGAGGAACGGGATCGAGCGCGGTTGGCATGGGCGGAAGCACAAAAGGCCCGCGCCGAGGCGGAAGCCGAACAGGCCGCGGCCGAAGAGGCTCGCCAAGCCGAAGCGGAACTGCGTCGCAAGGCCGCCGAGGAACGCGAACGGGCCAAGCAAGCGATGGAAGAGGCGATGGCCGCCCGCAAGGAAGCGGAACGCCAGAAGCTGCTGGCGGAACAGGAACTGGGTTCTTCTCGCCAAATGGTCAAGATCATGGATTCGCTGTTCCAGGAAGCGGGTACGTCACCGGTCTCGGTGAACCGGATTCTCGCCAAAAGTTCGGCCATCGGCAGCGCGGAAACCACCGAGGTTCAGCAGATCCAGGCGCGCCTGATGAACCTGACCGGTGTGGTCTATCTCTCTCGCGGTCGTTATGACGCGGCCGACCCCCTGCTGTTCAAGAGCTTGGAATTGCGTCAAAGCGTGGAAGCGCCGAACGACGAGGAAACGGCCACCAGCCTCTCCAACATGGGCTACCTGCGCTACCTCCAGGGACGCTTCCAGGAATCGGAAATGTACTACGGCCAAGCGCTGAGCATGCGGCGCCAGCTTTTCGGCGACAACCACATCAAAATCGCGGGCATTCTCAGCAAGATGGCGATGCTCTCCCGCCGCCAAGGTCAGTACAAGACGGCTTGGAACCTGTTCAAGCAGTCGCTGACCATGCAGCGCGGCATCCTGGGCGACAAAGACCCCTCGGTCGCGGAGACCTTGGCCAACATGGCGGCCCTCCACTTCGAAGTGGGTCACAACGACAAAGCTGTCGAAATGCAGCAGATGAGTGTTCAGGTGCTGACATCGGCCTACGGCATCGAAAGTGCCGAGGTCGCCGGCGCCCTCTCGAAAATTCAAGTGTACTGCTGCCAGAACGCCGCGGATGTCGCCTCCGAGCGAATCATGCCCCGGGACATCCGCAACCAATTGCTGGCCGGTGAAGACGAGGCGATCCTGAACCGAATCAACAATTACGCGGCCGCTCTCGGCGATCCGAACGGCGTCCCGTTACCGGCGGAACTGACGACCCAGCCCCCGCCGGGCGGCGGCGCACCGCCCCCGCCAGGTCCGGACGGTGGCGCCCCACCGCCCCCTCAGCCCAACAACCAGGCCCAGGGCGGAAACGGCGGTAACGGTGGCGGCGGTGGCAACCAGGCCTCCAACAACAACCGGGACCAGGGATCGCGTGGCGGCGATCGCGGGCCACGAGACGGCAAGGGCCAACCCGGAAAGGGCAACAAGTCCGGCGATGCCTCGAAGAACATGGACCGCCAGAAGAACTTCAATCCCATGGGCAACACCCCCCAAAAGAACGGTGGGCAGCTCGGTGGTGGCCAGTTGGGTGGCGGCGCTCCGAAGGGCGGCGGTCCCCGCGGCGGTGGCGGCGGCGGTGGTGGGCGCAAGCATTGAGCCCACCAAAGGCACGAATACACACGAAAGTACCTTGAACCACCCCGGAACCATTTCTCCGACTTCCCGGTTTAACCTACCGAGAAACAAGAAATTGAATCTCCAAGGCCTTCCCATGAGCGATCGCCTCACTGGGCAGGCCATGGTGGGCATTGCCTTTTCGTGTCCTTTCGTGTTTTTCGTGGACAGAAAAGGCCCTACCCACCTGAATCGAAGTCAAGGTTCGGGGACGAATTCGATCCCCGTCACGTTGCCGATCGCCGGTTCCTGGGCACCGTTGAAGACGAATACCACGCCCGTCAGATCCGCCCCATCGGCAGACTGGGCCACCAAGTAGACGTCCTGATCGCTGCTGGTCAGCAGATCGTTGGCCGAGCGCGCGAAGGGAAGTTTGGTGGCCAGACCCTGCAACGTCGTGGTGTCGCGCAACAGGAGGTTCCCGGCCTGATCGTAGAAGTAGAGGATCACGTTGGTCGAGACGTCGTTGAGGTTCACGACCACCGGGGCGGAGATGAACCCGTTGCTGACGGGCAGGAACCCGAACAGGATCTCTTCGCCCTTCAGCGAGGTCTCGTTTTCCAGGTCCACGGCCACCCCCTGACTGGGGGATTTGCCGACCGCGGTATTGAAGGTCACCCAAAGACCGTTCACCTTGCTGCTGGACGCCGTCAGTTCCACCGAGTAGCCCGGCCCGGTTCCCAATTGGCCGAACAGGGCGCCGGCTTCCTTCTTCAGGAAACCCTTGGCGGGAATGGTCTCCTGCACCGTTTGCGTCTCTCCGTTTTCTCGACGCGCCGTGAGACTGACGGTCACCGCCTGGTCACCGATGTTGGATGCGACGACCACGCTCTCGAACAGGCCGACGTTGTTGGAGACCCAGGGATAGAGCAGGTTGCGGCTGCCGCTGTCCGCGCCGGCCAGATCCACGGCTCTGGCATTGCCGATCGCCGACTCGCGTGCATCGTTGAAGACGAAGTTGACACCCGTCAACGGCTGGTCCGGCGAAGAGGCGATCATGTAGGCGTCGCGCACCGTGGTGATCACGTCGCTGGCGACCCGAGCCACAGGCGAGAAGGGCGCCGCCCCGGCGACCACCTCCATGCCGATCTGGGTCCCGGCTTCGTCGTAGAAGGTCAAGGTGATGTCGGTCGCCGCCGAACCGACGTTGACGACAACCGGTGCGGAAATGAAGCCATCCGTCGAGGGAAGGAAACCGAACACGAGCTCGCGTCCTATCGTTTCGTCTTCGGCCTGGCCGTCGGGGGGAATCGAAACCGCCACGCCCTGAGACGGACTCTGGCCCGAACCGCTGGTGCTCTGCAGGTTGTTGGTCACCCATCGCCCGCGCACGTCCTCGCTGGGAGAGCGCAACAGCACCGTATACCCCGGACCCGGACCGAGCTCGGGAAACAGTTGGGCCGCCGACTCACGCAAGAACCCGCGTCCGGGAATGGTCCGCGTCACGGTTTGCGTGGTTCCGTCCGAACGCAAGGCCTTCAAGCTGACCTCGACCGCTTCGTCGGCCGGGTTATTGGCGATCAGGACACTTTCGAACAGATCGTTGTTGGATATCCAAGAGTACAACAATCGGAATGCGTCGTCCCCACCGTCACCGCCATCGCCGCCGTCCCCACCGTCACCGCCGTCACCGCCATCGGTGCCGACCGCCTCGAAGTCGGCACACCAATCGTTCACCGTGGCAAACTGGCCGGTGGTCACATTGACCGTGTTGGGATAGGTTTCCGCGACTTGGTTGAACAGCTCCACAAAGGTCAGGCGCTCCAACTCGTTGATATCGGTATCGAAGTCGAAAGGAAAACGGAAGGAAGCGGCCTTGAGGGTGTAACTTCCGAAGGCGAGGCCACCGATTTGGAACTGCCCGCCGAATCCGACCGTGGCCGAGACCAACCGTTCGCCTTGGAATGCCGCGACAAAGGTATTTTGGACGGGGCAGTCACAGGCGGCGCTCTGAATCGACCCGGCGATGCCGCCACCCCCGCGGACCTCGATATTCAGATTGGAGACCGAACCGGCGGCGCTCAGCGGGACGCGGGTAGCCCCACTGGCCGTGGCGCTGTTGGGGTGATACGAGGTGGACAGGTTCTGACATCCGGCCAGGCTGGTGTTGAGCACGATTTCAGAGACGGCGTCGTAGGACTGCTCCTCCGTGATTTCGGGATTGACGGCAATGAGGTAGGACCCTGCCGGCAACCCGGCCACCGAATACGATCCGGTCAGGACATTGTAATTGCCGCGATAGATTTCACCCGTTTGGTCTTCCACGGCCGTGACCAGGACCAGGGTGCCGCCGATCGGCTGTCCGCCGGAGACCAGCGCGCCGCTCAAGGTCCCCCCGGGCGCGAGGGTGAAATCCACGTTGGACACCGTCTGGCCGCCGTTGAGGTTGATGACCTGAGCCGCGCCCGCCGAATCGGCCCCGGGGAAGTACTGACGCGAAAAGGCGCCGAGTCCGAAGACGAGCAGGCTGTCGGAAGGCGTGACCCGCACGACGTAACTGCCGTCCGGGATGCCGCTGAACTCGAAGGCCGTGCTGCCCCCCGGGGTCGGCGTGAACGACATCGACTCGAACTCGCCGAAACCTTCACCACCGAGCAACTGCACTTCCCCGGTCAGGCCGAAGGTACTGGACTGATCGGTGATCGTCCCGCGAATGACGTTGCCCGTCTGCGGCGTGATGGTGGCCGTGGTCGTCCCGCCGGCCGTGATCGTGTAGGTTCGATCGGTGACCGAACTCAGATAGGTGGTGCCGAAAGTCACGGCCAGCCGGTAGGTTCCGGGCGGCAGCAGGACGTTGGTCGTGCCCGACTCGCTGGCCGAACTGTCGAAAAAGTTGTCGTCTTGATCGACCATCGAAAGGAAGGGACTGGTCCCGGCCAGGCTGCCGTTGATCTGCACTTGGAGTGTGCCGAGGTTGGCCACATCGAGGCCGAAATCCAGTCCGGTGCGCGCCTGCCCTTCGGAAAGCGATACCAGCGTGGCATTCTGCGGCGTCAGCGAGTCGCGGTAGTAGGCTTTGGGACTCTGGTCGTCCAAGTCGTTGGGGTCGTATGCCAGTCCGATCAGGTAACAGCCGGCTTCCAGATTGGCGACCCGATAGGTGCCGTCCGACCCGAATGAGGAACCGTCGCCATCGTTGGAAGAAAACAGGTTGAAGATGCGCAGACGGGTCACGGGATCGACCACCACCAGGCCCGCATTGGCAAAAGAGCCACCTGCCAGCGAGACCCGACCGCTGAGACTCGCGCCGCGCCGCGCCGTGACATTGAATTGCGTCGTTCCCGAAACCGCGATCACGGCGGCCGTCGCCAGATCGCGATCACCGGTATTGCCGACGTACCGGCTCAGCACTTCCTCACCGGCATAGAACAGGTAGTAGTTACCGTCTGGCACGTTCTCGATTTCGTAGTTGCCGCTTTCGTTCGAGAAAGCGAATCCCGCGGTGCACAGGAACTGGGTTTCATAAAGCACCAGAGAGACGTTGGCGAGCGGTTGACCGTCGCTATCCGCGACTCTTCCAGTCACGGTAGCAGCCCAAAGCGGGGCGAACCCACAGAGAAACAGGACCATCCATTTGGTCACGGCATCACTCCTCATCGCCGGCGAAGCGTCGGCATGCTGGATTTTGGAAATGGAGGAAAGAGCCCAATTATAACAGGGCGCCCTCTTTTTTAGATGCACCGATTTTTTCGACACCCAAGAAAGAACAAAAACATCCGACCCTGCGCAGGTAGGGCGCGAGCAGCGTTCGCATCATAGATGACTACAGGCAGGGCGGCTTGCCCCACCCTTTCTTCCCCTCGCCCGGCTCAGGGGTGTTCGGTTCGCCGGTACCGCCCCGTGGTGAGCTGAACCGCGCCGCGCGCGCCACCGCCGTGGAAGGTATAGATCACGTCTTCGTGAGTCGCCATCACCAGAAGGTCGTCCGCATAGGCGCCGACGACCGTCGCCTGCTTGGACCAGCCGGCTTCGGCCAAGGTGCCGTAACCGTTGCTCGTGGTCGTTTCTTCGGTAGCCTGGTACGAAATGGGCAGCGCCGGTGTCATGATCCCGCTCAAGCTGTAGGCCGCGGTCAGCAGTTGGCTGTTGTGACGTCCCGGGTGCACCAAATGGATGACGCCGTCCAGCGTGGCCGCGGCCAGAGGGCCGTTGCCCAGATAGGGGCGCAACAGTGGCTCGTTCTCCCCCGGGGTGGTGGCGTTGGGGCCATGCGCGAAATGCGCCACGGGATAGGCGCTCTTGGCCCAGGCATCCTTGACCGTGTTGTCGTAGGGGCCGCTGTACGGGCTCCCCTCGGGATAGGTGACCACGTTGTAGTCGGCCGTGTTGTAGGAGACCACCTGCATCTCTCCGCAACCTCCTGGCTTTTGAAAGACGAGCAGCAGGGTCGCGCCGAGGGTGGCCAACGCGACCGCGCCGTCCGTGGTGAAGCCCACGTCGACCGGATCCTCCCAGCAGCCCTTGGCGTACCGCCGGCTGTAGATGCGGTCGTTTGGATCCACGTAGGCCAGCATCAGGTTGCCGCCGTCCCAACCGGTGAGGGCGAACCGGGACACCGATTGCGGGACCAGCACCTGTTTGTCGGACCAATTGGTCTGAAGACCGTAGTGGCTCCAGGCCAGGGAGCCGTTCTCCTCCTTGACCACCAGCACGAGGCGGTCTCCCGCGGCTCGGGCAACGGGTTCGAACCCCGAAAACGGGAGGGGTCGGGCCTCCAGCCAGGTTCCGCCGGCGTAGACGCGCGTCGTCAGCGCGCCCCGGTCTCCGCTTTCGATGACCTGAAGGGTCTCCGCGAAACTGGCCGCGGCAAGTCCCGACGGGGCCGAGAGCGGCGTGGCTTGGGGAATTTTCCATTCGAAGGACTCGCGCCACAGGAACCGAAAACAGTTGGCATGGGTGTCGTTCTTGCCCAAGTCGCCGAGCTGGAAATTGCGCTCGATGGTCTTGATCAGGCTGTAGTGGTTGTAACCCTGATCGACCCTGCCGGGCTTCAGGTGATCGCCCAGCAGGACGGTATAGATCTGGTTCGGTCCGTCATAGGTGTACTTCTTGCCGGCATCGTACTTGGCCTCGAAATCGGCTTCGTCGAAGGTCACCACCACCAACGTGTTGGGCGGAAGGTGTGAATCCGGTCCGGGGAACCGCAGCTTGGCGAAGAAACCCTCCAACCAGGTCGCGAGCTGGTCCACGAGTAGCGGTGCCCGTTCCGGTGGAGACTTCTGGGTGCCGTCCAGGTAGTGGCCGTCGTTCCACATGTTCGGCGTGAACCAGGCGTAGTTGGGAAAGGTCCCGTTGAGCAGGTCGGACCAGAAATCCGCCTCGGTCTGGATCCGCTGCCAGCGTCGTTCGTCGCGAACGATGTTTTCGAAAGAGGTGAACGGGTCGTGCTTGATGACGTAGGGATACTGATCCTTCGGCACCAGCTCCGGGGACCAGGGTGTATTGCCCGGATTGTAGCTGTCCATATAGGCCTTCCACTGCAGGTCCTCGGGCGAGGCCTCGATCAGGTCCACGATGGTTCGCTGGGTGAGCAGGGAGGGCGGCGGCTCGTCGTTGGTCATGTTGCACAGCTCGGCCGCCACGGAGGCGATGTAATTGGTTTGGGAGGGATGCATGCAGCCGAAGTAGTTGGCCATCTCGATGCCCTGCGCGGCGAGCCGACGCATGTAGTGGTTTTCCATGACATAACTGCGGTACTGATTCTCGAACATGATGATCAGGACGTGATCGAAGACGCGCGCGCAACCAGACGACATAGCTCCTCCACGAACAATGTTGATTTTCTGAAAATTGGTGTTTTTACAAATATAGCACAAGACCAACAAAACCATCCACCAACCCAGCTTTGTTGATTTCTCCCAGGTGACGTCCCTTTTTGTCCACTAAAAACACGAAAAAGCACGAAAACCCTTCTGCAAAGAGAATTCCTTGGCCAAACATGGCTCGGTTGAGTGACAGGGCTTAAAAGCTCTTTGTCTTTGAGCGTTGGCAGCTTTTGGTTGCGAGCGTTCTTCAGGGAAATTTTATAGTTTGGTTATTTATCAATTGAACAATTTCGATCTCAAGATTATTTTTTGGTTATTTTTCCTAGAAAGACATTTTTATGAGTGGATTGCGCTTTAAAGATGCGTGTTTCGCCATCCAGGGAGCGATTTTCGAGGTCTATCGCGAGATGGGCTATGGCTTCCTGGAGGCCGTGTATCAGGAATGCCTGGAACGGGAGCTGAGCAGACGCGGCATTCCCTTCCAGTCACAGCCGGCCTTGGCTTTGTCCTACAAGGGGTTGCCTCTTCGACAAACCTACAGACCCGATCTGATTTGCTACGACACCATCGTGGTCGAGCTCAAGGCATTGGGAGAAATCACCGGTGAGCATCGAGCCCAGGTGCTGAACTACCTGAGAGCGACCGGCCTCGGACTCGGTTTGCTGGTCAATTTCGGGTGTTACCCAAAGGCCACCGTCGAACGGCTGGTCTTCTAGTTCATTCCCACCCAGAAACGGATTGGTCGCAACCGCCAAGTCAAATCACCTGTATGGCCACAGCAGCGACTCCCATTAAGATATTTATCACCAGCAAATTAATTAAATCCTGACAACTGACTGATCGTACCGGTCAGCATGGAATACCTGACCAATCCCGGGAAACGGTTTCAAAACCCTGTTTCGGATGGGAACTGGTTACCCATCCAGAACAGAACATTGCAGCTATCGAAGCAGCCTGATTGGATGAGCCCGGTTTCAGTCCTACTCCGGAGGTCCTGGGGAGGGTCCTGGGGGACGGGCTCCAACGGGGGGGTCCTGGGGGACAGGCTCCAACAAACTACTTATTTAAAACTAGTTAGATTGAACATGTACGCCAAACCGGGGATGAGCCCGGTTTCAGTCCTGAGACATTCCCGGGAGGACATTCCTGGGGGGACAGTCCTGGTAGTCTTGGGGCAGTCCTGGGGGACAGGCTTCAACAAGCTGATTATTTAAAGCTAGTTAGATAAAACACGCACCCCAAACTCAGAATTCCAGCGATTCAGAGGACATTTTTTGGACCGAGATCCGGGATGGGCACAAGCGCATGAGCTGCCCAAAGGCATAAAAATTATTTCGCCTGATATTGCCACCTCGACACCGAATCTTTTCCACGCTCCTGCAAAGGCACGGGCTCCGGGGGGATCCCAGGGAACAGGCTTCAACAAGCTGATTATTTAAAGTTAGTTAGATAAAACATGCACCCCAAACCCAGAATTCCAGCGATTCAGAGGGCATTTTTTGGACCGAGATCCGGGATGGGCGCAAGCGCACGAGCTGCCCATAGGCATAAAAAAATAATGTCGCCTGATATTGCCCCCTCGACACCGAGTCTTTTCTACACTCCTGCACAGGCACAGGTACAGACACAGGCTTCGGGGGGGTCCTGGGGGGTCCTGGGGTCCTGGGGGACAGGTCTCAAGGGGATCCTGGGGGACAGGCTCCAACAAACTGTTTATTTAAAACTAGTTAGATTAAACACGCATCCCAGCCGAGAACCCGGTGATTCAGAGGGCATTTTTTGGACCGAGATCCGGGATGGGCGCAAGCGCACGAGCTGCCCATAGGCATAAAAAATTATGTCGCCTGATATTGCCACCTCGACACCGAATCTTTGCCACGCTCCTGCAAAGGCACGGGCTCCGGTAGAGGGTTTTGCCTACAAGTAGTTTTTTTAACCCTGCTCCGGAATAAGCACCCAAGTCCGTGATCACCGTTCAGTTGGTTTTCGTGTTTTTTCGTGTTTTTAGTGGACAGTGCTCTCCCACCCTCCCCAACCATCGCGTGATTTCCGTGGACCCCGTTGGTGGAACTTCGCGGATGCCAGGTCTATATGACCCCGGTCATGCACCCCGGCTCCCTTTTCTTTCTAGGCTATGCGGGCACTTTCCTATTTCGAGAGGAGACCGTCATGGCAGAACGTCACCACCAGAAAGATCAAACCGATGAACTCGCCGACCAGGGGCGGCGCACCTTCCTGAAGGGATCCGCCGCCATGATTGGCGCGGCCGCGCTGGGCGCTTGCTCCACCAACCAGCAAGGCACCCCACATGAAGGCTTCACCCCGCCGGCACCCGCCCCGGCCACCCACAACAAACACGAAGTGAAGCCCGGCCAACTTGACGATTACTACGGCTTTTGGAGCGGCGGTCAATCCGGGGAGATCCGCATCCTCGGGGTCCCCTCCATGCGTGAATTGAAACGGATCCCGGTATTCAACCGAGACTCGGCGACCGGCTGGGGCGGCACCGATTTCTCGAAGGACCTGCTGGGGAACAGAATGTCGGGCGACACGCACCACGTCCACCTGTCCTACGAGAACGGCACCTACGACGGCCGCTACGTCTACGTGAACGACAAGGCGGGCGCCCGCCTGGCCCGCGTCCGCATCGCCACCATGGAAGTGGACAAGATCGTCGACATCCCCAACTCCCAGGGCACCCACGGCATCTTCCCGCAACGCCACAAAACCGGCTACGTCATGTGCAACAGCGAGTTCCGCACGCCCCAGGTCAACGACGGCCGCGATCTGGACACGCCCGCGAACTACGCGGCCATGCACACCGCCATCGACGGCGAAACCATGGAGGTCAAGTGGCAGGTCATGGTCGAAGGCAACATGGACCTGGCCGCCACCGATTACAAGGGCCTCTACTCTTTCGCCACCTGTTACAACTCCGAGGGTGCCGATACCCTGGAAGGCATGATGGCCGCCGATCGGGACCGTCTCTACGTGTTCAACATCCCGGAAATCGAGAAGGCGGTTCAAGCCGGCAACACCATCAAGGTCGGTGATTCGGACGTGCCGGTGGTCGACGCCCGCGGCGAGAACTCGGCCTACGTGCTGCGCGTCCCGGTGCCCAAGAGCCCCCACGGCGTCAACATCGATCCCACCGGCAACTACGCCGTGGCCTCGGGCAAACTGTCCCCGACCGTCACGGTGGTGGATATCAACAAGCTGGCCGATGCCTTCGCCGGCAAGATCCAACCACGCGACTGCGTCGTGGCCGAACCCGAAGTGGGCCTGGGCCCCCTGCACACCTGCTTCGACGACAGAGGCAATGCCTACACGTCGATCTTCATCGACTCGGTCATCACGAAATGGAACATCCAAAAGGCGATCGCCCAGTACAGTGACGCCTCGGTCAATCCCATCGTCCAGAAACTGGACGTCCACTACCAGGTCGGCCATACCAACGCCAGCATGAGCGAAACCAAGGAAGCCGACGGCAAGTGGCTGATCGCACTGTGCAAGTTCTCCAAGGACCGATTCCTCAACGTGGGCATGCTGCACCCGGAAAACGACCAGTTGGTGGACATCTCGGGCGAACGCATGCACCTCGTGCACGACGGCCCCACCTACTCCGAACCCCACGATTGCGTGGTCGTCCGCAAGGATCTGATCCACCCGCTGAAGGTCCAGGACCGCAAGGACGCGCGCTTCGCGATATACGAAGCATGGGCCAAGGAAGACGGTGTCGACCTGCTGACCACCAACAAGATGATCCGCAAGGGCAAGAATTTCGTGCGCGTGTACATGACCTCGGTCGCGCCTGCCTTCTTCCTGAAAAAGTTCACGGTCAAGAAGGGCGACAGGGTCCAGGTCATCCTGACCAACCTGGACAACGTGGAGGATTTGTCCCACGGGTTCTGCATGAGCAACCACGACGTGAACTTCATCGTGAATCCCCAAGACACGCAAAGCTACACCTTCACCGCCGACAAGGCCGGTGTCTACTGGTACTACTGCCCATGGTTCTGCCACGCCCTGCACCTCGAGATGCGCGGCCGCATGCTGGTGGAAGGATAAGACCCGATGACCGGATTCGTCCTCGCGGCCATGTGGGCCGTGACGCTGGGTTTCGGCACACCCGCCGATGTGCCGGACCCCGTCGGCCCCATGGCCTTTCCCGATCAATGTCGCGCCGTCCTACCTGCGGCGGCGACGTTCGAGCCGATTACCGGCACCCGCTACTGCCGTGGCCTGGATGCCTCGGGAGAGCCGGTGGGCTGGGTGATCCTGTCGACGGATGTCACCGACCTGAAGGGTTACTCGGGCAAACCCCTGGAAACCCTGGTCGGCCTGGATCCGAACGGCATCATCACCGGCGCGCGAATCGTGCGTCACAACGAACCGATCCTGTTGGTGGGGATCCCCGAGGAGGAACTCCACCAATTCACGGACTTCTACCGCGGCAAACACGCCACGACCAAGGTCGTGGTGGGCCGGACCGGTGACCCGGAGGCAGCCCAGGTCGACGGCATTTCGGGAGCCACGGTGACCGCGCTGGCCCAGAACCGAACCATTCTCGATTCGGCACGGGCTCTTGGCGCGGCCGTGGGCATCATCGAGGGCCGAACCCGCCTGCCCGGCACCTTCGTGTCCGAAGACCGAGTGCTTACCTGGCGCGACATGGAGCGCGCCGGTGTGTTCGGCAGACTGACCGTCTCGCAAGCCGACATGGGGGCGCCCCCGGCGGCGGAACCCTTCATGGACCTGTGGTTCACCATCGCCGATGCGCCCCAGGTGGGCAAGGCGCTGATGGCCGAAGGCGACTACCGCTACCTGATGAAGAAGCTGGCCCCGGACGAGCACCTGTTGGTGGTGCTGGGCCGGGGAACCAGCTCGTTCAAGGGATCCGGCTTCGTGCGCGGCGGCCTGTTCGACCGGGTTCGCCTGCAACAGGGCCTGAGCTCGATGTTCTTTCGCGACCGCGACTATTTCAACCTCTCCCACGTGGCGGCGCCGGACGCTCCGACCTTCAAGGAAGGCGCCGTGTTCATCACACGCGACGGTAAGCTGGACCCGGGAGAAGCCTTCGAGTTGGTGTACCTTGGCAGCCAATACGACGGCAAGGGCGGATTCAGCCGCGACTTCGTCGAGTTCAAGGGCGCCTTTCGGCTGCCCGATTCGATCTACCAAGTGGAAGATCGGCCGTTCGAATGGGGCATCTGGGTTCAGGCCTGGAAGAACAAGGCGGAGGGCATCGCGTTCCTGAGCCTGTACCTCGCGGCCCTGACGTGGCTGTTTCTGCGTCGCCCCTGGCTGACCGCCTCCATGCGGCGCCTGGAACGAATCCACGCCCTGTTCCTGGTGATCGCCTTCTTCGGACTGGGTCTGGCGATTCACGCCCAACCCTCGGTCACGCAAATCCTGACCTTCGTCGGCAGTCTCGCCGGGGATTGGGAATGGGGCCTGTTTCTCAGTGAACCGTTGCTGTTCCTGTCCTGGGTCTGGATCCTGGTGGCGTCCCTGATCTGGGGTCGCGGCCTCTTCTGCGGTTGGGTCTGCCCCTATGGCGCCCTCAACGAACTGCTGTTCAAACTGGGCCAAAAACTGGGTGTCAAACCCTTCGAATTCTCGGACGCGGTGCACCACAAGCTGCGCTACTTGCGCTATGGCATTCTGCTGGTGCTGATCGCCATCTTCCTCTACTCGCCCGAGGCCGGCGAACGCGCGGCCGAGGTGGAACCCTTCAAGACGACCTTCTTCGTCATTCCCTGGCAGCGTCAGGCCGGCTACCTGATCTGGTGGTTGGTCCTACTGGTCGCGGCCCTGTTCATGTTCCGTCCGTTTTGCCGTTACCTGTGCCCGCTGGGCGGGGGCTTGGCTATCTTGAGTTCGTTTCGGACCTCTCCCCCGCGACGACGGAGCTTCTGCAGCAGTTGTAAGATCTGCACCAAGGGATGCGAACCCAGGGCGATTCGACCGAACGGCACCATCGATGCGCGCGAGTGCCTGAACTGTATGGAATGCGAAGCCAACTTCCACGACGAAGCGGTGTGCCCGCCCCTCGTGGGTATCGCCAAGATCCAGGGCAAGCCGTGCATGAGCGCCCAGGATCGGGAAAAACTGGAGAAACTCCAACAGCAGGCTTTCGAGGTGTAACGTGTGGCAGACCTTTCCACTCGCCTTGCTGCTTTGGTTCGGGGGCTCGGCACTGGCGGGCCCCGCCCGAATCGTGGTGGGCACCGATGCGCCGACTCCGGCCGACGCCCTGACCATGGCCAACGACGGCGACACCGTGGTGATCCCCGCCGGTGATTGGCACGGTCCCCTGGTGGTCCGCACCGCCATCGTGCTCCAAGGCGAGCCGGGTGCCGTGGTGAAGGGCACCGGTCGCGGCACCGTCCTGCGCATCGAGGCACCGAACGTCACCGTCGAAGGTCTCGTCATTCGCGACGGCGGCAACGACCTGGACGGGCCCGACTGCGGCATCTACGTGGCGCCCACGGCCACCAAAGCGATCTTGCGCCACAACGAAATCCACGCGCCGGCCTTCGGTATCTGGATCCACCAGACCGAGGGAGCCGAGATCGTGGGCAACCACATCTTCGGCAGTCGCACGGGCCATCCATCCAATCGCGGCAACGGCATCCACCTCTTCGACGCCACGGGCCTGATCATTCGCAAGAACTGGGTGGTGGGCGGCCGCGACGGTATCTACGTCTCCGCCACCGAGCACAGCCTGATCGAGAACAACCGCACCGAAAAACTGCGCTACGGCATTCACTACATGTACTCCTACGACAACCGCGTGACCCGCAACCAAAGTATCGACAACGTGATCGGCTTCGCCCTGATGCAGAGCCGCAACCTGGTCGTCGAGAAAAACCAGGCGATCGGCAATCAACGCGACGGGTTGTTGTTCCGCGATGCCCAGTATTGCCAAATCCGCCACAACCTGTTGCGGGAGAACGGACAGGGCATGTTCTTCTACTCCAGCACCGACAACACCATTCGCGAAAACCGGTTGGAGGAGAACCAGGTCGGTGTCAAGATTTGGGCGGGCAGCCTACGCAATCGGGTCACCGGCAATGTGTTTCGCGGCAATGCCAAACAGGTCTTCTACGTGGGGACCGCCGACCTGGCCTGGGGCGAGGAGGACGCCGGCAATTACTGGGACGACTACCTGGGTTGGGACATGGACGGCGACGGCCTGGGCGACCGTCCCTACCGCATCAACAGCTTTTCCAGCCATTTGGTGCACCGCTATCCGGCAGCGAACCTGTTGTTGCGAAGCCCGGCACTGGAGCTGTTGACCCACCTGGAGCAGAAGTTACCCCTCTTTCAAGTGCCGACCCTGATCGATCGCGCGCCGCTATTGGAGGAAACCGACCATGGAAACCATTGAACTGGACCACCTGACCGTGGACTATCGCGCGGTGAGGGCCCTCGACGATGTGGGTTTCCCCATCGAGAAGGGCGGGATCACCATGCTCGCCGGCCCCAACGGTGCGGGCAAGTCCACCGTGATCCGGGTGTTGCTGGGCCTGGTGCGGCCAGCCCGGGGGCGCCTGGTCGTGGACGGCAAACCGGCCGGGGTTACCAATGCCTGGAAGGAACGGTTGGGCTACCTGCCGGAAGCGGTCGCCTTCGCCGAAAACCTCAGTGGCCGCCAGGTGTTGGCCTTTTTCGCACGGGCCCGAGGCGTTCCCAAACAGCGCATCGAGGTCGTGCTCGATCGAATCGGTTTGTCGGAGGCCGCCACCCGCAAGGTCCGCGGCTATTCGCGCGGCATGCGCCAACGGCTCGGATTGGGCATCGCGATTTTGGCCGATCCCGAATTCCTGATTCTCGACGAACCCACGGGCGGCCTGGACCAGGAAGGGCTGACCGTGCTTTGGGACATCCTGCGCGAGTGGCGTGAAAAGGACCGTTTCGTGTTGTTGTCTAGCCACGACCTGACGCTCATGGAACAGCGCGTCTCCCGAATCTGCCTGCTGAAGCAGGGCCAGCTCTGCGCCTTGGGCACGCCCGAGGAATTGCGATTCATGACCCGGTTACCGATTCGGGTCAAATTCCAATTGGACGCCGCGAGCGAGGAGGCCCCGATCTTCGTGGACGACGTCCACAACTGGGGCCAGGTCATCTGCCTCGACCATCGCGACAATCATCTCTCGGTGGAAATCGAGCCGGACGACCTGCTGAGCCTGATGGACATCCGCAACCGCAACGCAGCCGCGGTGAAACGCATTCGGGTGGAAGAACCCGGATTGGACCTGGTCTACGATTCATTATTGAAGAAGGCGGGATGATGTTACGGGTAGCCAATGCCTTGATGCTCAACGAGTGGTTGGAGCGGATACGCGATCGCTGGGTCCTGGTGATCAGCGGCCTGTTCGCCCTGCTGGCCTGCGGGGTGACCCTGTATGGAAGCGGGCTCAGTTCCCAATCGACCCTGCTGATCGGGCCGAGCCTGGTGACCCTGGCCGCCCTGTTCGTGCCCTTGGTGGCGCTCACCCTGGGACACGACGCCATCGTCGGCGAGCGTGAACGCAACACCCTGGGTTTGCTGCTGTCGCTGCCGATCGGGCCGGGCGGTTTGGTCTTCGCCAAATTCACGGGTCGCTTCATGGTGCTGGCGTGTGCCCTGGTCGTCGGCCTGGGCGGCACCGTGTTCTTCTCGATGGGGCGCGGCTGGTCGATCGTGCCCCGCCTGTTGTTGGATACGTTGATGATGGGCGCCGGCTTCCTTTCGGTGGGCATGCTGCTCTCGGTGATCGCCAAGCGCCAGATCACGGCGGCCAGCCTCGCGATCACGGTGTGGTTCCTGTTCGTGTTCTTCTACGATCTGGGCTTGTTGGGCCTGATGGTCGTCACCGACGGGGCCGTCTCGAGCGAGGTGATCGCCTACCTGGTGCTGTTGAACCCCGCGGGGCTGTTCCGCGTGCGCATGATGACCTATTTCGGCGGCAGCGGATTGATGGAGGGTCTGGGCCTCACCGAGATTCCGGTCCCGCTGCTGACCTGGGTGGTTTGGGGCCTGTGGATCCTGCTGCCGATCATCGCGAGTGGCTTGTTGTTGTTTCGAGGGAGGGCCGAATGATTCGCGTTTCACACATCGCAACCGTGCTTTTGAGCGGCGTCCTGCTGGCCACATTGTTGGGCTGTACGGTCGCCGAATCCACGGCGGCCACCGTCGAGGCCTCGGCCGAGGCGATCGGTCCCGCCGAATGCGCCGCCTGTGGCATGGTCGTGCGCGAGCAGCCGGCGCCGCGCGGCCAGGTGGTGCACCGCGACGGCACCCGCAAACATTTCTGCGCGGTCGGCGATTTGGTGATTTACCTGGAGGAGCCGTCCCCCCACGGCTCGGTGACCCACATTTTCTTCGAATATTTCGAACCACAAACGCCCATCGCCGAGATGGGCACGGCGCCACGCCCCTGGCTGAAGGCCGACGAAGGCGCCTACATCATCGCACCGGATCGCCAGGGCATCATGGGCACGCCGGTGCTGGTCTACCGTGGGGTCGATGGACATGCCACGAACGAAAAACGGCTCACCTGGCCGGAGCTGCGCCGCCGCCTGCTTTCGGGAATGTAATCGGATAAGCGGTTATCTGGGGACACCCACCCGAAGCGACTCACGACCGCAGTACCCGCATGAAGTGATCCATGCGAGGAGTTCCCGCATGCTTTGAGAGTCGGCGCGGCTGTAGGTTGGCCGGCCCGGCCGACACCTCGAAGCAGCCCATGCCTCGCAAGGTCGAGCGGTAAAAGAGCGAAGCAGATAAGTCGAGCCTCTAGATCTCTCGATGATCGTTTTTTATCCATGCTAGGTCGCTTCGATTGGTGGAGCAGGCTGGCCTGAGCGGCCCTCTCCACCTACAGGCACCACGCCTCTCTAGAGATGCGGGAACACCGATGCCCCGCCGCTTCGATGAGCATCCCTTCTGCGGAACACTCGACTTCGCCTCTTGGCCCAGCCATCCGTAGAGGCTGACGTCGCTTCGATGGGTGTGGCAGGATCGCCCGGGCCGATGAACCTCGCCTCTCTCGGTCTGCGGGCACTTCGAGTGGTCACACCAAGGCGTTTCAATTCAACGGATTGTAATCTTTTTTGTAATTTAAGTTGACACTTACGAAAGAACAAACTTAAATAAGTGGCATGTTACAGAAGATTCAAGCCATCAGCGACCCCACGCGCTTCGCGATTTTGGAACTGGTTCGAGATCGAGAGTTGCCCGCCGGCGAAATCGCCGGGCACTTCTCCATGTCGCGACCGGCCATTTCGCAACACCTGCGCGTCCTCAAAGAAAACGAGTTGATCCGAGAGCGACGAGAAGGCACCCGGCGCTTTTATCGCATTCGCTCCGAAGGCTTTCGGGACATCCAAAAATTTCTGGAGAGCTTCTGGGCACCGCGTCTGGACAAACTGAAAGAACTGACCGAACAAGCGGAAAGAGAGAAGAAATGAGCACCGAAATCACGCGAGAGATCTTTATCGAAGCCAGCCCCGAAACCGTCTACCCCTACCTGACCGAACAGGACAAGGCGTCCCAGTGGTTCGGCACCATTACCGAAATGGAAGGTCGTCCCGGCGGTCGCTTCCGGGTCGGCGCCCACGAAGACCTGATGGTCACCGGCGAATTCGTGGAAACGGTGCCCAATCGCAAGGTGGTCTTCACCTGGGGCGGCATCGAAGGCCTGGCCGGCGGCGAGTCCACGGTGGAAATCACCCTGCGGGCAACGGACGGCGGCACCCATCTCACCTTGCGCCATTACGATCTCCCCAACGAAAAAGCCGCCGAAAATTTCGGTCAAGGCTGGGTCGTGCATGCCTTCCCGCTGCTCAAACTGGTCGCCGAGGGCGGCAGCACCGAAGAGCGCTGCTTTCGCAGGGTTCCGACTCCCAGGAACCCTTCCGGCAACGGCCAGGTCGCTTGACCGGTCGACACGATTCCCTTCACGCATCACACCGACATCACCACATTGGTTGGCTAGAACGCGCCCATCCAGAAACGAAAGGAATGCCACGCCCAAAGTGGTTCGGCTGGATGGGCACGGGATCGGGTCTCAGGTGTCAGGTATCGGCAAGATCATTGTTCACAGGGTAATGAGCTGATACCTGACTGCTGATACCCGTTTGCATCGAGAACCTGTCGGTTCCGAGGAACCATTTCAAGAAACCGCTGTTTGCGGATGGCACAAGAAAGGAGGCCACATGACCACCCGAAACCCGATCGTGAGCCACGAAGCATGGATCACGGCGCGTAAAGAGCTCCTGGCAAAGGAAAAAGAATTCGTTCGGCTGCGCGACCAACTGACGCGACAGGTTCGCGAGCTGCCCTGGGAACCGGTCGACAAGGATTACCGCTTCGAAGGGCCGAACGGGCCGGTCACGCTGAACGACCTGTTCGGCTCGAAAAACCAACTCATCGTCTACCACTTCATGTTCGGTCCGGACTGGGAGGAAGGCTGTAAATCCTGTTCGTTCCTGATGGACCACGTGGCGCCCTCGGCCGTGCACATGGCCGATCGCGGAGTCGCCCTGGCCCTGGTTTCACGGGCACCCATGGCCAAGTTGACGGCCTTCCAACGGCGCATGGGTTGGCAGGTGAACTGGGTGTCGTCCTTCGGCACCGATTTCAATGGGGACTATCAGGTCACGGCCACCGAGGCGAAGGTCGCTTCCGGTGACTACCAATACAACTACCGACCCAATACCTCGGAAGCGAACACGGAACTGCCTGGCTTGAGCGTGTTCGCCAAAGACGAGGACGGCCGGATCTACCACACCTATTCAACCTATGCCCGCGGTCTCGACTCGTTCATCGGCGCCTATCGCCTGCTCGACGTGGTCCCCCAAGGCCGTAACGAAGCAGGCCTGTCCTACCCCATGGAGTGGATACGCCATCGCGACAAATACGCGAATGCACCCGACGCGAACGCCAAGGTGTGCCACTGACCGACCCGGATTCGGAAACGACGGTTTGCGCCCGTTTCCAGCGATCCCAGCCATTGGATGATCACGAGTGGGTTCAGGTACCTTTCGCCGGCCAACGCGACCTCGCCGCGCGCATGTCCTCACCACGGAACCCCAAGAGCCGCCCTTCCCGAGCACGTTTCCCGGAAGCGGGGATCGCCGTGCCTCCGGAAGGGCGCCCCAAAGGGGGTCACGATGTCACGCCACGGAAACGCTTGTGCGCGCTGCGCACCGAAAGCGGGTTCGCGCATTTCGGTCGCATCCGCCCTGCTCTTCGCGTTGCTGCCCAAGTGCCCGGCCTGCCTGGCCGCCTACGCCACCTTCCTGGCGGCGCTCGGCATGAGCGCCACCCTGCTTACCGGCCTACGCATCTGCCTGAGTCTGCTCCTGATCGTTTCGGCACTGTACCTCGTACGCGGTTCCTTGCGTGCACGGCGTCCCTGGCGGGCGACCTGGATCGCCACCGGCACCGTGCTGGTCCTGGCCGGCTGGCTGACGTCGATCCCCGCGCTACTGAACGCCATCGCCGTCGCCTGCATCGCCATCGGCGCCCTGCCCGGCGTGCGGTCGAACGTCGCATCTCCCTCCAAGCATGCATTACCACTCGAAGGAGAAACCCATGCCTGAATTGAAACTGACCTACTTCGATTTCCACGGAGGTCGAGGAGAGGCCCCGCGTCTCGCGCTCTCCCTTGGCGGCGTTCCGTTCGAGGATCGCCGCATCCCCGTGTCATCCTGGGCCGACCTGCGCGAAGAGATGCCGTTTCACGCGGTCCCGATCCTCGAGATCGACGGCGAGGTCATCAGTCAATCCAACACCATTTGCCGCTACGTGGGGAAATTGACCGGTCTCTATCCGAAGGACCCACTCCCGGCGGCGCGATGCGACGAGGTCATGGACGCGGTCGAGGATATCTCCACCCAGGTGGTGTCCACCTTCGGCACCCAGGACGACGCAGAGAAACGGGCGGTGCGGGAACGCTTGTGTGAAGGTCCCATCCGCCTGTACCTGGAACGGATTCAGGAGATGCTCGTCATTCGCGGGGGCGAATACTTCGCCGAGGATCGCCTGACGGTCGCCGACCTGAAGGTCTTCGTCTGGGTCCGCACCATCAGATCCGGCAGGTTGGATTACGTGCCCGAGGATCTGGCCGACAACTACGCGCCCCGACTGGTCGCCCACAACGACCGCATCAAGGCTCATCCGGGCATCGTATCCTATTACGCCGGTCACTGATCGGAACTGCTGCCGCGCCCGATCCCTCCTCCGGGAAACGGGCACGGCACATCCCCGGGAGGGCGCGCTTCTCAAATGAAGCCACGGGCTTGGACACCACCTGGCGATGGTTGACTTGCAAGCGCCCGTCACCCGATATCGCACCTATCCAGACGAACCCGCTTGGCGGTGACGTTCTTTCCCTTTCTGGATGGGCGCCACCTATTGTTTGATGCACTCGGCGAAAAGGTTGATGCCCTGATCCTCGAAGCGAATCCGCGAGCAGGGCGTGCCGAAGGCGGAACTGCGGTACAAGCGGTCCATGTCCTCCTCGGTGCGGTGGATCAGTTGCCACTCCAGGATGTGATCCATCAGCGCCTTGCCCGTGTTGCGCGGGTGGAAGTTTCCGAGAATGACCTTGCCGCCCGGTTTGAGCAGGCCGTGCACGTAATCGAGCAGCGAGATCACGAACTTGTCGCTGAAATAGTCGATCAGGCCGATACTGTAGACCAAATCCTGGGGTGGTAGCTTGAGTTCCTGGCGGCCGGTGGCCAGGTAGACCAGGTTGCCGTTGACCAGCTTGATTTGGCGCTTCAGCTTGCGCTGATCGGCCTTGTCGGAGACGAAGGCCAGGGCCTGCAGATCGATGTCGATCAGGGTCGCTTGAAGCTGTCCAGGTGAAGGAAGCATGGCGAACACATCGAAGATTTCGGCGGCGGGCCCCGATGCCATGCTGGTGATGTGCGCGGTCTCGTCCTGGCTCTCGGTCATGACGGACCGAATCTCCTCCACCAGAAGGCCCCGGCGATTCTTCACCGCGATGGCCGGCGGCTCGTCCAGGAAACAGCGGTCCAGCAAGGGCCCGATTCGGCCGACGCCCTCTTCCGCATCCCGGTAGATCATCTCGATGGTCAAAAAGTCGCCGGCATACCCGCGCGGCTTGGAGTAGATGCGCTCGCCTATACGCGTCAACAGCATGTAGGGCAGAAACTCGCGCTGAAGCCGGCGCCCGATTTCGGTTTTGACGTGCTCGTTGATCTGGGCCTCCTCGCCCAGCGTTTGGTTGATCATCAAGCTGAATTGGCGAAAACCCTTGCGAATGTCGGTGGCGATGTTCTCGGGAATTTCGTCGTTGTTCTTGAGGGACTCGCGCTCGGCCTCCTGCAGCAGTTCCTTGAACTGATTGGCATAGGCGTCGATTTTGTCCCACATATCGAGCTTGGCGGGTTCCTGTTGGGCCTTGTCTTGGAACATGTTGGCCAATTTCCACTGCTGGGACCGCACTCGTTTGAGGCTGAGCAACGCGAATCCGCGATAGAGGCGTGCGGCAAACCCGGTATCCTCCTCGAGCTTGCGATCCAGGTCATCCTTGGCAATCGCCAGAATGAGGGAATTTTCCGCCGCGGCCACGGTGGCCGAGGGCGTTTCGCCCGAAAGAAAGGAGTACTCGCCCACCAGTTCGCCCGGGCCGATATCGCCGATCTTGCGTCCCTCGAGAATCGAGAGCGTGGCACTCAACAAGCCTTCGAGCACCAAAAAAACGTGCTCGCTGGGCTGGCCTTCGGTGATCAAGACCTTGCCGGAAATGACCTGTTCCTCGACCCCCGTGTTCAAAAACCAATCGATGTCACTTTGTTCCAGCTCGTTGAGCAACGCCAACGCATTGTACATGCTTGCACCTCAATTCTAGATTTGGGACTTTATGGGATTTGATCGGCAGGATTTTCGGCTCCGATAAGGGAAGCCACGGAGTTATCGAACGGAAAAACGGCCGACTCCAGAACCCGGCAGATCGACCGAATCCCTGTCGCCGCCCGCCCACGCCCCGCCCGTTCACCCGGAACCCGGCGACCCCTTGGAGAGGCCTTCTTCGAGCTTGGTCCGGGCGTAGCTGTAGCCCAATTCCACCGCGCGATCCAGCACCCGCCAATCGAGCAGGGAAATGCCGTCGATGGGCGGTCGCAGGTACCCGGTCAGTTGGTTCTTGACCCGATCGATGCCGGTGACGCTGGACAGGGACACGGATCGCAGCAGAATCGTGAGGATGCTGGGTAGGTCGGGATTCTTGGCGAAGGGATTGATGCGACGCCAGAAAACCGGCCATGGTGAGGGAAACTCGGAATTGGACGCCTGAAGCGAGACGTCCTCGGTCGGGCTGACGTCGACGGCGAAGATCGGACCCCGCCCCAGGCCCAGCATGACGTCGACGGGGAGGTTGTTGAGTACACCACCATCGACCAACGTCTTGTTTCTCAAAAAGATAGGCGGAAGCAAGCCAGGAACGGCGGTACTGGCCCGCAGGCGATTCTCGATGGGGCCGTCGAAGTGCGCGATGGCCTCGGCATGGGTGAGATCGGTCGTCATGCAGAAAAAGCGAATGGGTAGATCCTCGATCAAACGGTTCCCGAACATGTCCAGGCCCATCTTCTTGAATCGGCGGCCGGCAAGCAGGGCGAAAAGCGGCATGGTGTAGTCGAGGACCGAACCGGACTCCACGAAGGCGCGGCGGTTCTCGCGGATCATGGTTTCCGTGTCCCACCCCATGGCGAACTGCGCGCCGATCATGGCCCCCATGCTGGTCCCGCCAATCAGGTCGATGGGGATCCCCAGCTCATCGAAGGCGCGCAGCACCCCGATATGGGCGAAGCAGCGGGCACCGCCGCCGCCTAACACGAGGCCGGTCGCGCGGTGGGTCAGCAACCGCACCAGGCGCCCCATGTCCGAATCGTTGCCGATGCGCAGATGGTGGTGGAAGGCGTGAGGGAAGCGCTGCAACCAGGTTCGGGTACCCGTTGGCGGCTCGTCCCCCTCCTGGCACAAGACGAGTTCGATGCGGGGTCCGTCGGGCGCGGAAACCCAGCGTTCCAGGTATTCGGGCAGGTTGGGCAGGTTTTCGCCCAGCATGCCGACAAGCAGGATGCAGTCTGCCTGGCGCAAGCACAGGTCGGTCCACAACCGACATCCTGGCTCGCACTGGTAGACCAGGTAGTCCTGATCCTGTTCACGCATGCTCAGCCACTTCAGCAGGGCGTAGTCGTAGGCCCTCTGATCGTGGGGATCGAAATCTCCGCCGCGTAGACTGGCGATTCGGTCGGAAGAGAGGAACATCGCCTTGTCGCGGTGGTTCATGGCTTTGGCCAGGCGCTCGGAGAATCGGGAGGAGATGGAACCGAAGGGAATCACGGCGAAATTGACGGGGTGGTTGGGCGCCGAGCCGTGGGTCTGGGCCCGGTCCAGGCGGCGAATGATGGTACTGGCCAGCGCCAGCATGGTTTTCGGATAACGCAGGATCCACTGGTCGAAATCTTCTCGGGTGATGACGGCCAGGCCGGAGTCCCGGATGGCACAGACCTTGGCCGAACGGGTTTCGCCGGTCAGGAGCGACATTTCACCGACGCATTCGCCCATGCCGATCTCGCCGATGACGCGCTCGCCTCGAGGCGTCGGCTTGAAGGCCCTCAGGCGCCCGCTCACCACCACGAACATGCGATCTCCCGGTGCATCGTAGTCGCAGAGCTGCGCGCCGCTCGGCAGAAACTTCCAACCGGAGGATTGGGCCAGTGCCTGGAGCGCCTCCGGTTCCAAGTGGGAGAAGGGCTCGATTTGGGAGAAGAGGGTCAGCAGCTCTTCGACATCGGGTTTTTGAGACAATTGCTCCATGAGAACTCACTGCCTACGAAGCGGTGGCCAGGTTCACGCCGGCGTGTGATCCGGTGGATGTCAACCACGGACGACGCCATGGGAAGAGATCGAATCCGGGACACAGGGACGCGAAATGACGACCATTCCCCAAGCACGGAAGAACGGCGTTCGGCCGCGGCCTGAAGGAAAGGAGGGTATTCAATTGCGGGAGTGTTCTCGACTATTCTCTCGCGCCAAGGTCTTGGGGGCAAGGTCTATTCGGTTGGGTTGGAGGGTTGTCGTGGGTCCGGGATGGGTTTGAGGGAGGGAATTTTTGTTACCACAAAGTCGCCGCCCAGGCCGGGACCCGGGTTTCAGGTGGGTAACTAATCGAAGCGAATCGTTTGGGAGTTCCCGCATTTGTGAGAGGGGCGTCGTTGCAGTAAGTTGGCCCGCCGGGCCGACATTTTTCGACGAACTCCCTGCACATCCGCCTTTTTAGGTTTTTATCTTTATCTTCGAGCTTTACAGAGTTTGTTACATAAGAGCACACGGAGATCGCAGAGGCCGGCCCAGGCGCCAGGCATCTTCCTGAAGAAGGATCGGAGGAGAACCGCCCTGGTTTTGCGCCGGAGGTAGAACCGTTCTTGGCTGCAGGCCGTGTCAATGCTTGCTCTGGCTTCTGAATTTTCGGAGTTCCCGATTTCTTTTCGACGACGGCAAGACCGATCCCGGGTCGAAAGCACCACGGTGTGTCACGAGAGCACGCTCCCCGTCCACTTCCAAGTAACCACTCCATTCTTGCTCACCTTTGATAATAAGAAACTACCAAAAAGTCGCACGGGTTAAACTGAAATTAAAACTATTTTCAAACCATACTTATCATGATTTTTATAAATGATCATTCTCTATTTTTTTAAACCCAAAATATTCAACCCAAATCACTACCCAAAAACCTTTTCGTTAAAATTGAAAACGAATCAGGGTATTTTCAAAATTTTCACATTACTCTTCAGCGCGATTCAATACTAAACATATTAATCTACTCCATCTCTGTCTCGGTGAACTCTGCGAACTCTGTGGTAGAAAAAAAACACATATTAACGACCCTGCATCTATGGAGACGTCCCTCCCAGAAACTCTCAATACTTGATTCGGATGTGCTCGCTCGCTGCCACGCCTTGGCAGGTCAGGATGGCACCGGCTTCGCGCTCCTTTTCGCTCAACGCCATCGATCGCTTCATCTCCGCCCGACCCGATACCAACCGGGCCTTGCAGGTCCCGCACACACCCGCCTCGCAAGAGTAGGGCACCTCGTAACCCGCGTCCAACAAGGCCCGCAGCAAGGTGGTTCCCGGCGCGACGGTCACCTCCGCCGCTTCGCCACACGCCAGGTCCGCACGCAACCGAGCGGTAACCGTCGCCTCTTTAGACCCGCCTCCGGCCGCACCCTCGGGTACCACACCATCGGGTGCCGCACCGTCGGGTGCCGCACCGTATCGTTCGAAGAGAATGTCGCGGTCCGGAACATCGAGCGAGAGAAGGGTCGCGCGCACCTCGTCGATCATAGTCCCCGGCCCGCAAATCAAGTAGCGCACGGTCTGCAAGGGCGGCGGATAGGCCGTGATCCACTCGCGAACCCGGTTCCCGTCGATGCGACCCACCAGGCCCTTCCAGGGCTCCGCTCCCTTCAGCCAGGAGAACATGCCGGTGGATTTGGGCCGACTGAGGGTCGTGATCAAGGTGAAGCGCTGGGGGTGACGCGCCGCCCACTCCTGCAGCTCCGCCTCGAACAGGACGTTGGATTCGTCGCGACATCCATAGAACAGGAAGACCACACTGTGCCGCTCCAAGGTCAGGACCGTCTTCAGAATCGAAAACACGGGCGTGATGCCGCTACCGGCGGCAAAACACAGGTAGGTCCGCGCGTGCATGGGATCGATATCCGGGCAGAACCGACCGCGCGGCGGCACCACCCTCAGGCGATCGCCCTCGCGCAATCGCTCGTGAAGCCAACACGACACCCGGCCGCCGAGAACCCGTTTCACCGTGATTTGCAGCGGATCGGCCAATGCCGGCGAACCGTGAAGCGAATAGGCACGGCGATAGGTGGTGCCCTCGATCTCCACCTCGATCGTGAGGAACTGGCCGGCGCGATAGTCGAACGCGGCGCGGCAGCTCGGTGGCAGCGCAAAGGTGATGGTCAGGGTGTCCGGCGTCGTGCGCGCAAGGCGACACACTTCCAGTTCGAAATCGACCTTTCCAGCCATGACCTACACCTCCGTCGCTGCAGAGGGTACCGCCGTGACATGGGCGTGAACGTGCTCCTGGAATTGAACCACCGCGGCCTCCAGGTTCTTCGCGGTGGCACCCACCGAGAACAACGGCGATGCGAGCGACTTTTGCTGCTGTTCGCAGGCGTAGATGTCCTCGTCGATGAAATTACCGCTGGCCAGAGGGTCGTCCCCGGAAGTCTCCGAGCTCGGATAGTACTGGGCCGACTTGAGATATTGCCGGTAAAAGGCGAGCTCCGAGACGGGCATCACCCGAGTCCGCGTCACGACGCGGGTTCGGTCCGGGGCGAGGGGTATCACGTGGAAGATGGACCACATGGTTTCGTTGGCCGCGATGCCCAGGTTGGGGAACAGCATCGGCACATAGGCACCCACCGGCTTCTCGGGTGTGAAGTGATCGATCAGGGGCATGGGCGCCATCTTCTCCAGATTGGCCTCGTATTCGGGCGACAGGGGTTCGTAGAACACGAAATGGGGACCGATGAAACGGCTTTCCTGGCGCGCGTGCCAGTACATGTTCAGCGTGTCGGCATGGAGATGGGCGAGATGGTAACCGTCGATGTAGTTCTCCACCACGATTTTCCAATTGGCGGCGATCTCGTGATCGGTGGCGCCTTCCGGGTACGGCACCAACTCTTCGGGGCGATGGGGTCCGATGTGGTCGGGCACGTCCCGCAGCCAATGCATCAAGCCCGGTGCATCGGGTTTCGGATGTACCCAGATCATCCCCAGCCAAGTTTCGACCGAGGCCCGATGCAGACAGAACTTTTTCAAATCCAAATCGGGGAATTCCCGCTGGCGTTCCGGCACACTCAGAAGCTCGCCGTTCAACGAATAGGTCCACCGGTGGTAGGGACAAGTGATGGCCTTTTCCGACTTCCCCGTGGCCCGCAAGAGCTGGGTCCCGCGGTGACGACACAGGTTGTGGAAGGCACGCAGCCGATGATCCCGGCCCTTGACCACCAGCAGATTGTGGCGCCCCACCTGAACGGTCAGCCAGTCGCCCGGATCGGCCAGGTCTTCCACAAAACCACAGAATTGCCAAGTATTTGAAAATAGGGTTCGCATTTCGCGGTCGTACCAATCGCACGAGGTGTAGGCTGATTTGGGCAAATGAATCACGAAACACTCCCGAATACCTTCGCCAAAAGCGGTTCGGCCAGCATGAAGGAACTCAAGGCCAGCAGGGTGATCACCAGGAACCAAAACAACAAGGGATGTCGGTCCGCATCGATTTCCTCGATGAAGTGGGTGCGGCGGAGGGCGAGGTCGGGGAGGATCCAATAGAGGTACAAGACGCCCCACATCCAGTCCCAGTTCGCGATCACCGCCGCATAGATCATCACCAGACCGAAGATGGTTCGCCATTTTTCCGGCATGCGTCTGTGTTCCAAGGATCCTCCTTGCTCAGCGAATCACGGGCTGGGCGGCCTGAATCATGGAGGCCGCGTCGGGCGGCGGCTCGGTACAGCCGGCGGCCCGTAGCCAGGATGCACGCGAAGTTTCGAGTAGGGAGCCGAGGTCCTTCGGATCGTCGGGAATGATCGTCAGGTAGAACTCGGCCATCTCGTCATCCGAAGCCCAACCCCAGGCGACCGGCTTGGGCGGCCGGCTCGGGTTCGCAGGATTTTGCTCGCTGTTGTCGAAAGTGAACCAGCCGTCGAGGCGGGTACCCGCGGGAAGATGAATCGGTTGGAGATATACATAGATATTCTGCCAGTTCAGGTCCCATTCGTCGACGTAGATCAGGGGTATGACGGTCCCGTCCGGCAGCGTCGCGTTGAGTTGGGCCCGTTTCCCCAGGTAGTGCATGTGCGGCATGATGTCGATCAGGGTCATCGAGCGCGTCACTTCCATATGGATCTGACGACAGTATTGGCCCTCTCCGGCCGGGATTTGCAATTCCTGGGTCCCGATCACCAGGCCGCTGATGTACCGGTCCACCGGTTGGTCGGCGAAGTACAGCGCGATGGTGCTTTGGTCGGACGTTCGGCGCCCGCTCAGATGGTAGTGGATTTCGATGACCAGATCGCCGCCCGGATAGAGCTCGATGCCCAGGCCTTCGGGGAGCCGGTAGGGATCGGCGCCCGGTGCCCAACCGCCGATCGCCGCGGCCCCGTCGTACTCCATGAAACTACCGCCACCGAAGACGGAAAACCCGGGTTCCTCGTCTTTCTCGTCTTCCTGACGCGCCTTGCCGTAGTAGTCCATGAAAAAGTTGGCGTGGTGGACCACCGTCGGATCGCCGGGCGCAAAGTCGATCGCCACCAGGTCTCGCTTCTGCAACATGCCCGAGGGCAGCACGAAGTACCGATAGATATCCTGGCCCTGGGCCGGAAGCTCGTAGGGTTCGCGCATCTGGAGTTCCAGATCCGGTTCGCCCAATCGCCAACCGGAATCCTCGGACTCGGGTTGCGGAAGGCGATCGGCTGCCTCGCCCAACGGCGTCTCCTGGGTCACCCACTTCTTGAGCACCTCGATTTGTCGCGCGCTCAGGACGCGCCGATCGCGGAATTTGCCGATGTCGGCGTGGGGCCGCCAGGGCGGCATGATTCCGGCGCCGGCCACGTAGGCCGCCATTTCGGCGCTCCGCTTCGCCTGATCGAAGGAATCCAGGGAAAACGGCGCGATGCCGCCCTCGCGATGGCACTCCACACAATTGGCCCGCATCAGGGGCTCGATGTGACGGAGATAGGTCACATGAGAGGGGGCCTGCTTCCAGGACGCGAACAGGCACCCGACCGGAGTGGTGTCGGCCGAAGCCGGGCGCCGTCCCGCGGCCAGGGCTTCGATGGCGTCCCGCAGGTAGAACTCGGTCACCAAGGTCCTTTTCTTGCCGACGGCCGCGAAACGGTTGTCGACCTTGCCGCGGTAGACGACGCCGCCGGTCGAATCGATCAGGAACACCTCGGGCACGGCCCTCGGCTGCAGGCGCAGGCCGATATCGCCCAGCGTGTCCAGAATCAGGGGAAAACGTAGCTCGAAACGGTCGCGGTAGGCACGGGCCTGTTCGTGGGTCAGCGTGGGATCGGAGATCACGCCATAGAAGGCGAATCCCTTTTGTTCGGCCAACTTGGCGAGCTGGTTGAGGTCGGGCACGGTTCGATTGGAAATCGGGCAGGCCGCATCGACAAACGCCACGACCATGGGAACCACTTTGTCGACGATGCCCATACGGTGGAGCTTGCCGTCCACATCGGTGACTCGGTATCCGTAGAAGGGCGCGAGCTCGGGTCGTTTTTGCGTTTGGGGTGGTTGGGGAGCGGCCAAAGCGGCGGGCAGGACCAGGGGCGTGAGAATCAGGAGATGCAGAATGCGTCGGACGGACATGGTTGCCTCCATTACATGCGAAGTTGGGATGGTTGAGACGTGCCGGCATCGGCGGGCAGTGCCCGGAGCGCGGGGGCCAGGAGATGCAGGAAGAGCCGGACGGGCATGGATGCCTCCTTAAAATTGTCACTCTCGACAAACTAAATTCAAACACATAAATTGTCAAGTAAGACAATCTAAAAAAGTGCCTCCGTTCCCGGCTGCATCTCCGTGCTATCATCCGGAGCCGACCGCTACGACGGATCCACTGAGGGAGCGACGACCTGATGGGACGCAAGAACCTGAGTGAAGAACGAACCACCATGATTCTGGACGCCTTCGAGCGCTGCATCGTCACCCACGGCCTGGATGGCACCTCGCTGGAGAAGGTGGCGGCGGAGGTCGGCTTCCGGCGCGGTTTGGTGCGGCATTACCTGGGCAATCGCGAGGAGATGATCCATATGTTGGCGCGTCGTGCGGTCACCCGCTACGCCCAACAGGTGGACGAGCTGTTTTCATGGCTGCCGGCATCGGATCCCGAGACCGCCCTGCTCGACATGTTCTTCCCCGAGACGGCCCAGACCGAGACCGCGGATTTGTTAGTCATGGAGCAATTGATCGCGGCGGCGGGCCGTTACCCGCAAATCAAGGAATGGATCTCGACCTGGCTGGAAGGCTTCGTCGTGAAACTCGGCGCGCTCCTCGGCCAGGCCTACCCGAACGCCGACGCCAAGCGCTGCTGGGCGGTGGCCTACGGCATCATCTCGATCTACTTCAACCAGGAATCGATGGGTCCCCTGGACCTGGCCGATACGTATCGCGAGGCCGCCCGTGCCAACTCGGCTCGGCTGTTGGACTCTCTCTCGGCAACGTAGTCGGTTGGGGTAGGCCCGTCTCGACCCACCGCGCCGAGGCGTCGTCATCAGGCGAGCGTTGGGGTGCCCGACCGATTCGGGCATGTCGAGCGGGGTCCGAACCGAGCGATGAGTTCAGGCACCGCGGTTCGAAAACCGCTTTGTCATTCGCCCAATCGGGCAGAGAGCAGGACCATGCCCCGCGCGGCGGCGCCCGCCTCGGCCGGCATGCCCATCTCCGTCAGCCGTGCAGCCAGGAGAGACGGGTCCAGACGTAGTTTCGGGTAGGCACTGACCGAGGTCTCCCAACCGGAAGGGCCCCGCTGCTGCAGGATGTCGTGAACCATGACGTGTTGCTCGCCATACTCCAGAAAGGCCGTCAGAATGCGGTGGTCGTCACTGCGAACGGGAATGAAGCGGCTGGTTCCCTGAAGTGGGGCGGTACAGTAGTCACGGAAGGTGGCGATGAACCGTCCGCCAGGCGCCAGGCAGGATTTGATGTCGCCGAACAGCTTTTCGACGGCCTCCGGCGTGGCCAGATGGGTCAAGGTATCGCCCATGCACAGCACGAGGTCTACTGGCGCGGGGCAGGCCGCGGGGAAATCGGCGGCATCGCTCAGAACGGTTTCGATCGGGCGGTTGTCGCGAGCCGCTTCCAACTCCTGAAGCAGCGCGGGACAGCTATCGACGGCGATCACCCGATAGCCCAGGTCGGCGAGGGCGACGGCATGGGGGCCGAAGCCGCAGCCCAAATCCACGGCGCGGCGATCACGGACGGCGACGACGCCGAGCGTGGCGAGTTCCTCGCGGGCGCGCTCGATGGCGGCGGGAACACCGCCGGTCATCCAACTGTAAATTGGGCCCAAATGTTGATCGTAGTGGCTTTTCACTTTGCTCATGGCGCGACCTCCGATGAATCTCAGGGCGATGGGAATCGAGTGGGGAGAACCGTTCCACGAAAACACGAATGGCCCTAGACGTCCACTAAAATCACGAAAATACCCGAAAAGGCGGTGCCCACCATGGCCTGCCCAGTGAGGCGATCGCCGTCTATAATGGACTCCCGGAACCAAAACGTTGCCCAAAAGACCGACGGGTTCGGTTCCTGTGCGGCGACGCGTCACCCGTGGCATTTGATGACTTGTCCACGAATCACACCGATCTACACGAATAGGAACACAGTCTTTCCATTCGAGGCCTATTGCGTTTTCCCCGAACCGAACACAAATCCATATGACTCAAAATGACAGACAAATTTTCATAAGAAATTGGTATTGTTAATCTTAAGATCTAGGTTTCTCAAGGCACCAGCCGTGTGCCACGCATGGTCCTGTCCATTCATGTCAATCCGGGTGATTCGTGGACAAACAGAAACTGTCGATCGCGATCCACCGCCTGGAGGAACCGACCCCGTTGGATCTTTTCTGTCCACGAAAAACACGAAAAAACACGAAATGGATACTCCCGACATTGCCCGCCCAGTGAACCGCGCGCTTCCACGATCAATTCTCAAGCATACACCTTGTTATTTACCAGTGTGTTAGACATAGCAACCTGAGAGTTGTTCATCAGCTCCCACCAACCGACCTGCCGGCCAGGGAACGCGAGCGTCACGAAGGGTTTTTCGTGTATTTTCGTGGATTTAGTGGACAAAAACGAGAAAAAGCCCTCTCAGCTTCGCACATCCTTCCCTGCTGGAACCCTTCGACGTTGGTAGATCACGGAAGCCTGCCCTGGGGTCGGATTGGGGAACAGTTACCCACAACACTCTATAAACAAAACCTAAACTACTAGATGCAAACCACATATATTAAAAATCCATATTAAATCGAGTTCTTTAAAAAAAACACCGTTTTTGGCGGCTTTTAGTCGTGTTTGGGACTTTCTTTGATGTGTGGGGAGAGGCGTTCGTTTGAAAAGCGCCAACAGGGCTTTTCTGATGTTTGTTTTCCTACCCTGCTGGATTTCATTCTTTCTCGATGGCGATTGGCAAAAATTGCAAAGGAGTTCGTTTATGATGGAGCGATTTTTTCAAGTACTGATGGTTTTGAGTTTGTTTTGCGGAGTTGGTGCCTCGCAAATGATGGCGCAGTCAAAAATGAAAGGCGTTTATCGCGGCATGTATTACGGCAATGGCACACAAAATGGGGGGAATGGGCAAACGGACGTGGAGTTTGCCGGTTGCCCCAATGGCGGCGACCCATATGGATTGGATTTGGATTGTCTGATTAAGCGGATTAAAGAAAGTCATGCTAATACCTATTTCTACTTTTTCAGCGGTGCCACGAACGCCCACTGGAATCAGTTCGATTCCTTTTTGACAAAGCTCGCGACCGAAGCGCCTGGCGTTCAGGTATACGCCTATTTTGTCACCGCATATTCGGTCGCACCGTTCGGTTGGGATTTTGAAACTTGGGCCGATGAACTCGTGAACCTTCGTAATCTCGGTCATTCGAATTTGGTTGGAATGGGATTTGATGATTTTGACGTTGCGCGCGTTGAAAATTTTGCCCACTATTTCAACCCGAATTCGATGGCCGAACTCCATACGACGCTTCGCGAGGGTGGACTTGAACTATTAATTACCGCTTATCATCGTCCAACCAACAGTGAACACAACTTTTTGCTCAATCCTACCGAATTGGCAAAATATCGCTACACCGATACAACGGGTGTAGTGCGAACGTCCTTCGATGGTGTAGTTTATCCGGTCCTTTATGACAGTAATGGTGGCTGGTTGCTCGGTCTCAGGGACGACCGAATCAACGATTTCCCTCGTCAGATTTCCAATCTCAACTCGTCTTTTTCGCAATCAATCGGTAGTACGAAAATTTATACTTTGTTGTATGCCACCGGTTACCCCGCCCAAAATGGCGCTGGCAATACTTCGCTGTATTATTTGCAGGATGTTGCCCGCATGGCCTACGGCTTTACGGATGGTGTGGTGATGTATCACCTGCAGACGGACTACATGAGCCGTTATGTACCAGTAAACCATATGACGATGGAAAAACGCGCGGTTATCAGTCACCTGTTTGCCCGTATTTCCAGTACCTCGCCATACCTATCCTTGTCTCATTACCTGAATACCTGTGCACCGAACGGTAGTAGTCTCAACTTTGCCTGGTCTTCCAATTTGGCACCGCAAACCATGGTCAAAATCACTCTCTATGCACCGGGTCCGAAATCGCAAATATGGTCTACTTGGACCGTACCCAATACCGGTCATTTTGACACCGGTTACTACGTTAACCCCGGGGCCGGTTTTCCCCTTAGGGCAAAAATTGAATTCGAGGAAAACCCCAATGCTTTCAGCGAGGTCAACCGCGTTCCCAATACGACGTGCGGTGTCATCTCCAAACAGTAATCCGGCAGTTTAGCCCGATTGAGTCGCGCTGGAAACCGACGAGTTCTGAAACCGGATGGGCTTGATCCTTACCGTAGCCATGCCTGCTTTGCTGGGTTCGGTCCTTGTCCATTGGAGTGACGGTTTCCAGCGCGATTGTCCGCGTGGTTGCATGATGGGTGTTGAAGATTGGCGGGACCGTCACCCACAGATGGGGGGACAGTCACCCACAACACACTCAAATCCAACACTTTATGGCTCACGAAAGGGAACGGGCTTCTGACACCCATCGCAAAGCGGCCGTATCACTGGGCAGGCTATGCTGGGAGTTGCCCTTTCGTGTTTTTGTCCAGGAAAGACACGAAAAGACACGAACGAGCAGATCCCTGCAGAGTCGGTTCCTTCCCGCGGTGGACCGCGAACGACCTATGTTTTTTGTCCACGAATCACACGGACTGACACGAATAAACAGGACCCATGGGGGCACACGACAGATACTCTGAGAAGGGTCTGAACTCAAGGGGGGTTTGGGGGGACAGTCACCCACAACACACTCAAATTCAACGCTTTACGGTTCACGAAAAGGAACGGGCTCCTGACACCCATCGAAAGGCGACCGTACACTGGGCAGGCTATGCCGAGAGTTGCTCTTTCGTGTTTTTTCGTGTTTTTAGTGGACCAAACAGGGTGACGTTCGTGGACTAGACGCGATGCCGTTCGTGGACGAAGGAAAGCGGCAGCTCCTTCATCGCCCGTAACCCCACGTTGTCCTGCCACGACAACGGCTGGCCCGTCAATGCCAACCCGGGTAGCCGATCGAACAAGGCCCCGAAGGCGACTTGCGCCTCCAACCGGCCGAGCGCCGCACCGACGCAATAGTGCATGCCCGAGCCGAACGAAAGATGGCGGTTGTCACGGCGCCCCACGTCGAAACGATCCGGCTCGGGAAATTGGGCGGCATCGCGATTGGCCGAGCCGATCAGCAGGAACACCCGCTCGCCCTTGCGGATCGAATGGCCCCGGAATTCGAGGTCCTCCGTGCAGGTGCGCGAAAGTCGCTGAATCGGCGAATCGAAACGCAGCATCTCTTCCACCGCGCTCTCCATCAACTCGGGCCGCGCCAAGAGCCGATCACGCTCCGCCGGGTGCATCAGCAGGGCGCGCATGCCGTTGGCGATCAAATGGGTCGTGGTTTCGTGCCCGGCAAAAACGAGCATGACACAGGTCGCCAACAGGGTCTCGTCGGAGAGCGCGGCACCCGCCTCCTGGGCCATCACCAACTCGCCCATCAAATCGCCCGACCCTGGGTCGTAGGTTCCCCGCGCAACGGCTTCCCGTCGAGCCTGCATCAACGGGCGAAAGTAGTCGGTCAAGGCCACCAGGCTTTCCTGGGCGCGGGCCACACGCGCCACATCGAGGTGCGGCATGCCCAAAAAGGCCGCCAAATCGTCGCTCCACCGCTTGATGCGGTCGCGATCGGCACGCAGGGCGCCCATCATTTCGGCGATCACGATCGCAGGCAGCGGGTAGGCCAAATCGCCAATGAGATCCAGGTGCCCACGCGCGATCGCGTCATCCAACAATTCGTCCACCAAGGCCCGAATCCGAGGCCGCATCGCCTTGATCAGGCGCGGCGTGAATGCCTTGGCGATCAATTGGCGCCGCGAGGTGTGCTCCGGTGGATCGAGCAACAGAATCCACAGGGCCAGGGCATCGAACAAAGGCCGGAAGCGATACTGTAAATCTTCGGGAAGCCGTGCGAACAAGGGTTTCAACCGCCCCGCGGAAAATCGAGAATCCTTGAGAATCGCATCGATGTCGGCATAGCGACTGACCACCACACCCTTGACCATCGGATGACGGCAAATGGGGTGGTGCTCGCGCAACTGGGCGTAAAAGGGATAGGGATCGGCGAAATATTCCGGGCCCCCGAGGGGGATCTCGGTCAATTCGGTCATGGAATACTCCAAAACGGGGCTGGCGACATCATAGCAACACCCCTTCACGAAAAATAGATCCTCAATGCAAAACATAGCCTCTTAGAAAAAACGCGTCCACCTGACAAGAACCCATCGACATCGCGCATCGTTGACAAAAAGTTGAACTGGTATTCATAATATCACCCAGGAACTTCACGCGACTTTCTTTTTCCACCCTTTCGGGTTTCCGGCGGAACCACCCACCCGACCGACAGCGGGAGGCACACGTGGCGCACACGGCAACACGCGTAACCGATGTTTTGACACGCGAGGAAATTCGCGACCTGGTCACCCCCACGGATTGGGAGGGCCTGGCTTCGCTGGCGGTCTCCTGGGGTCTGATCGCCGCGACCTTCTGGATGGCGGCGGCCTTTCCACACCCACTCACCTGGCTGGTCGCGATCGTCTTGCTGGGCGGCCGGCAACTGGGATTGGCGATCTTGATGCACGAAACCTCGCATCGCTCCCTGTTTCGCTCGCGGTTCCTCAACGAGTTCGCCGGTGAATGGCTGTGTGCCGCGCCCACCTGGAACCACATGCGGGCGTACCGCACCCACCACCTGGCCCATCACGCCCACACCAACACGGACAAAGACACGGACCTGGGCCTGGTGGCCCCCTTCCCCGTCTCCCGCGCATCGCTGTACCGCAAGCTGTTGCGCGACCTGGTGGGTTTGACCGGGCTCAAGCGCATCGTGGGCCTGTTGATGATGGATTTCGGGTTCGTCACCTACACGGCTTCGGTCAACGCCGTGGCCATCGACCAAAGGGGTCGCTCCATAGGTCAGGTCCTCTCTCACGGATTCCGTCAGGCAGGCCCGGTTCTGCTGACCAACGGCATCCTGTTCGCGATACTGTTCCTCGCCGGCCACGGCTGGCTGTACCTGTTGTGGGTGGCGGCCTGGCTGACCACCTACAGCCTGTTCATGCGCGTGCGCGCCATCGCCGAACACGCCTGCACCAGCTCCTCCACGAATCCGTTCGAGAATACGCGCACGACCTACGCGAACCTGTTGGCGCGATGCACCGTGGCCCCCCACCACGTGAATTACCATCTGGAGCATCACCTCTTGATGACCGTGCCCCATTACCGCCTTCCCAAAATGCACCGCATGCTGAAGCAACGCGGCGCACTGACCGAATCGCCGGTCGCTTCCGGCTACCTGGAGGTGTTGAGGATGGCGAGCACCGGTTGACTATGGTGTTGAAAATGAAGGACTTTTTTACCAAAGAGGTCGCGGAGTTCACGGAGAGAATACAAACACAGGTCGTTGGAGATTCGATTGCCTGACCAGCATGGGTTCGAGTTTTGGAGGGAGATCGAGTGGTGGTGCATGCCGCAAGAACTTCTCCGTTTCCTTTTCGGGCATCCAAGAGACCACGCCTCAGGCTCACCCTTGGTTATTAGGAGTTGGTCCAAGCTTTACCCAGATTGACACGAACCCGGAAACCCTCCGCGGATCCCGTACATGAAGGCATTCCAAAAATCGGTTACTTCCCCAGCAAGGGCTATGGATATCAAACTCTTCGATTCAAACGCCCTACCAAATGACATCCAGGGAACCCTGGCTCACACCAAAGTCGAACAGAAATACGCATTTAGGTTTTTTTCAGAAGGGCTCCCCCCCCAACCACTTCGTACCTGTCTCCAAAACGCAGTGAACCCTTTTGAAACAAAGTGGTGCAATCAACCTGAGCTGGGTCTTGCCGTCGCCAAATCTTGATCAGGAAGGCTGGAATGATCGAAGCCAGAAAAGCCAGGACCATAATATGTCACCAATGCCGATCCTTTCCCGGTTTCCGATCTTCACGAATTCCTGCTTATTTTTTTGAATGAATGACCCATGGCTCTTCGCCAGAAACCAGGTAGGGTGTTTCTTTCTCGAAATCGAGCGGGTATGCCCGCTGGTGCGTGGCTCCGCGGTTGCAAATAGTCTCGCCTCCCATGCCAGTGCGGTGGGTTTCGAGAACTCATTCAACCAAAAGGTTAAATTTCAAGAATGAAGAGTCCAGAATAAAAAAGATCTCCCGGGGCTCAACCAGACGTATAATCTCTATAATTTGAACAGATTAAGCAACCTACGACCGCAATCCCACTCCAGACGTCACGCGCGCCCCAGGTATTTTTTTGCACTTTTTTATTGACTGATCGTTCCGTTAAACGTATCTTGATTTTGTTTCAAGACTGATCAGTCCCAAAATATATCGCCCGGAGGATTCCATGGCTCCCGCCCCCGTGCCTACTCCCGTGCCTACCCCCGTGCCTACCCCCGTGCCCGATACGGGTATCGCCCGTTATGCCCGCGGCCTGATCAAATACCGCTGGCCCGTCTTGATCGCCTGTTTCGCGCTCGTCGGTTTCATCGCTTCCCAGGCTCGGTTCCTGGTCATCAACGACGACTACCGCTACTTCTTCAAGGATGACGACCCCCAACTCCTGGCGTTCAACGAGTTACAGGACACCTACAACAAGAACGACAACATCCTGTTCGTGGTGGCGCCCAAAGACGGCCAGGTTTTTTCCAAAGACGCGCTGCCCGCCATCGAGGAACTGACCCGCCAGGCCTGGCAGATCCCCTTTTCCACCCGGGTCGATTCCATCACCAATTTCCAGCACACCTATGCCGAGGCCGACGACCTGATCGTGGAGGATCTGGTCACGGACAGTGCGGGACTCTCGTCCGAGACCGTCGCGCACGCGCGTCGGGTCGCACTGGCCGAACCGTTGCTGCGCAATCGATTGATCCCCGAGGATACGGCGGTCACCGGGGTCAACGTCACCCTGGAATTGCCGGGTAAGGAAACCGGAGAGCAGCGTCCCGCAGTGGCCCACGCCAGGAAACTGGTGGAGGACATGCGCACGCAGTACCCCGATCTCGATTTTTTCCTCACCGGCTTCGTGATGCTCAACAACGCGTTCGAAGAGGCCTCCACCCACGACATGACAACCCTGGTACCCCTGATGTACCTGGTCATCGCGGTGATGATGGCCTTACTGCTGCGTTCGGTGAGCGGCACGGTGGCCACGCTTTTGGTCATCGCGATGTCGGTGATGGTGACGATGGGCGCCACCGCGTGGATCGGCATCCCCCTGAGCCCACCCTCGGCCATCGCTCCCACGCTGGTCATGACCCTCGCCGTGGCCGACAGTATCCACATCCTGGTGACCCTGATCCAGGAGATGCGACGCGGACGCGGCAAACACGAGGCCATCGTAGAGAGCCTGCGGCTGAACATGCAGCCGGTCTTCCTCACCAGCCTCACGACCGTGATCGGCTTCTCGAGCCTCAACTTCGCCGAAGTCACCTCGCTGAACGACCTGGGCAACATCACCACCATCGGCGTCACTGCCGCTTTCGTCCTCTCGGTCACGCTGCTGCCGGCACTGGCGGCGGTGCTGCCGCTGCGGGTCAAGCCAGCCGAGACGACCGCGACCGGCATGGATCGGTTGGCCGACTTCATCATCGCGCGGCGCAAACCGGTCCTCGCGCTATCGGCCCTCCTGGTCGCGGGCCTGGCCGCGCTGGTACCCACCAACATGCTCAACGACCAGTTCATTCACTACTTCGACGAGGCGCTCGACTTCCGCCGCGACACCGATTTCGCCACGACCAACCTGACCGGCATCTACCAGATCGAGTTCTCCCTACCCGCCGGCTCGCCCGGTGCCATTTCGGAACCCGAGTTCCTGAATACCATCGACCAATTCGCCCAGTGGTACCGCAGCCAGGAGAACGTGCTGCACGTGGACGTGCTGAGCGACACCATGAAACGACTCAACAAAAACATGCACGGCGACGACCCCGGCTACTACCGCATTCCCGAGAGCCGGGAGATGTCCGCCCAATACTTGCTGCTCTACGAAATGTCGCTGCCCTACGGGCTCGACCTGAACAACCGGATCAACGTGGACAAATCGGCCACCCGCATGGTGGTCACGCTCGAGGACGTGGCCACCGACCGCATGCGCGGCCTGACCGAACAGGGCGAGGACTGGCTGAAAACCCATGCCCCCACCTACATGCACGTGGCGGGTTCGGGCCCGCCGGTCATGTTTTCCTACCTGACGGTACGCAACAGCATCGGCATGTTCCAAGGGACGCTGCTGGCCTTCCTGATGATCACCTTCACCCTGATCTTCGCGCTTCGCAGCCTGAAATACGGACTGATCAGTCTCATCCCCAACCTGGTGCCTTCGATCGCGGCCTTCGGCTTGTGGGCACTCATGGATGGGCAGATCAATTTCGGATTGACCGTCGTTTCGGCGCTGAGCATCGGCGTGGTGGTTGACGACACGGTGCATTTCCTCAGCAAATACGTGCGGGCCCGTCGTGAAAAGGGACTCGATACGGAGGCCGCGATTCGCTACGCGTTTTCGACCGTCGGTCGGGCCATGACCGTGACGACCCTGGTCTTGATCTTGGGCTTCATGATCATGATGATGTCCAACTTCGACATGAACGAGGGCATGGGCAAATTGACGGCCATGACCCTGGCGCTGGCGCTGATCACCGATTTCCTCATGCTGCCGGCGCTGTTGCTGAGTCTCGCACCCAAACAGGAAGCACTGGCCGGGTTGCCGACCCAACCGGCGGTACCCGTGTCCTGATCCACTCAACCGAAATCGGACCGCGGTGGGGCCGCGAAGTGACGACCCCGCCGCAAACGGCGAGATCTTTGGCGGCATCGCACCGCCGCGACTTTTGAACGCGAATCTAAGGAGTGTTCCCATGAAAGTGTTTTGGATTCTCAGTGGGCTGATGGCCGCCACGATGGCCTTCGCCCTGACCCCGGAGGCGCGGCGCGGCCTGGAGATCGCGCGTGAAGCGGACACGCGCGATCTGGGGTTCGGCGATTTCACGGCCGACATGGAGATGATCCTCACCAACCGGCAAGGCAAATCGAGCACGCGCATCCTGCGCAACCGCACCCTGGAACAGGAAAACGACGGCGACAAACTGCTGGTGCTGTTCGACAATCCCCGCGACGTCAAGGGCACCGCCTTCCTGGCGTTCACCCACCGTCAGGGTCCGGACGACCAATGGCTCTACCTGCCCTCGCTGAAACGGGTCAAACGCATCTCTTCCGGCAACAAGTCGGGCCCGTTCATGGGCAGCGAATTCGCCTACGAGGACCTCACCTCCCAAGAAGTGGACAAATACAGGTACCGCTTCCTGGGAACCGAGAACCTGAACGGGATCGAGGCCTTCAAGCTGGAGCGCCGTCCGGTCGACCCCAAATCCGGCTACACGCGGCAACTGGTGTGGTACGACCAAAAGGAGTACCGGATCTACAAAATCGAGTTCTACGACCGCAAAGACGCCCTACTGAAAACGCTCACCTACGAGGGCTACCAGCAATACCTGGGCAAGTACTGGCGCGCCGACCGCATGTTCATGCAGAACCACCAGACGGGCAAAAGTACCGAGTTGCGGTGGAAGAAATACGATTTCCGCACCGGTCTCAGCGATCGCAACTTCGATCGCAACGCGTTGAAACGGGCACGCTGAAGCGATGTCGACCACGAGAATCGCCCTCATGGGGGCCCTGTGGTTCCTGCTCGCCGCGGGTGGGGTCGCCCGGCCCGGGGAATGGTCCGGCCAGGCGACCCTGGAGAACTTCGGGTTCGCCCAAAACGGCCAGAGCGAGCGCCAGGAAAGCCACGTCGTCTCCTTCACCGTCCAGCCGGAGTATTACGTGGAGTGGGACGGCGGTCGTCAATCGTTCACCTTCGAACCCTTTTGGCGCTACGACCACGAAGATTCGGAACGGTCGCACCTGGACATCCGCGAGCTGACCTGGCTGAAGGCGGCCGACCGCTGGGAACTCCGGTTGGGTGTGCGCAAAGTGTTCTGGGGCGTGGCCGAGTCGGTGCACCTGGTGGACATCATCAACCAGACCGACCTGGTGGAGAACCTGGACGGGGAAGAAAAACTGGGTCAGCCCATGATCAACTTCGCCTGGATCGAATCTTGGGGAACCGCGGAAATCTTCCTACTCACGGGCTTCCGCGAACGCTCCTTCCCCGGCCATGACGGGCGGCTGCGCACGCCAATCATCGTGGACGACGACCTGGCCCGCTACGAATCGGGCGCGGAAGAGGAGCGGCTCGACTGGGCCCTGCGCTACGGGCATACGGTGGGAGCCTGGGACTTCGGCGCCTCCTATTTTTCGGGAACCTCGCGCGAGCCCCTGCTGCAGCCGGATCGCAACGCCGCGGGTGAGACCGTCCTGGCGCCGTTCTACCCCGTGATCGACCAACTGGGGTTGGACGTTCAGGGCACCTTCGGCTCCTGGTTACTGAAATGGGAGAGCACCTATCGCCGGGATTTCGGCGATCGGGATTTCCTGGCCGCGGTCGGCGGCTTCGAATACACCTTCTTCGACCTGCGCGGGACCGGAATCGATATCGGCCTGCTGGGAGAATACCTCTACGACGAGCGTGGCGAGGACGCCACCAACCCGTTCGATGACGACGTCTTCGTCGGCACCCGTCTGGCCCTCAACGATACCTGGAGCACCGAACTGCTGGCCGGCGTGGTCATCGACGGCTCGGGCGGGGGGAACTTCGTCAACGTCGAGGGACAACGACGCATCACCGACCATTTGACCCTCTCGTTGGAATACCGGGCCTTCACGGGAACCGAGGCGGAAGACCCGCTCCATGCCTTCCGCGACGACGACCATTTCCGCCTGGAGGCGGGCTGGTACTGGTGAGGCGTCGCCGACGGCGATTGCCGATCACACGAGGTGGGTTACAATGGACGACAAGCATTTCGAGTTTTCGGAGTCAAGGAGACACATGGGCAGAGGAAGACCCAAGGGGTTCGATCGAGACGAGGCGTTGGACAAGGCCCTCACCCACTTCTACGCCCACGGCTATCAAGGCTCGGGCATGACCGACTTGTTGGAACAAATGGGCATCGCCAGGCAGAGTCTGTACTCGGCATTCGGTGACAAGAAGCGCCTGTTTCTGGAAGTCATCGATCGCTACGACTCCATGCAAATGGCGCAAATGACGGAGATCCTCCAGGCACCGGGCTCACCGCTGGAAAACGTGAAGAACCTACTGCGCTTCGCCGGCCAAATGGCCTTGGATCCGCGCTATCCGGGCTGCCTGGTGGGCAATACCGTGGCCGAGCTGGGCGCTTCGGAAGCCGACGTCACCGTGGCCCTGCAGGATCACTTCAAGTTCGCCGAATCGGAAATCGGCGGCACGCTCAAGCGTGCCAAGGACGCGGGGGAACTTCCCAAATCGGTCAATTGCCGCGCCCTGGCGCATACGCTGTGCTGCGTCGTTCAAGGCTTGTTCATCCGGACCAAGCTGAACCCCGATCCGCAATATATCCAAGACGTCGTGGAGACCGCCATCTCGCTGATCGACTGAGGATCGAGGCCGATCGGCCCCCGACGGGCTCTCCCATCGACGTGGCCCGCGATTCGGTACCGAAGACCACCCGCCACGGGGCCTTCCGTCATCACGATTGGGGCTCAGCCGAGATAGTACCGTTCAACGAGCAGACGGAACCCCTCGATCCAGTTGAGGCACACCATCAACACCACGAGTATTGCCAGGCGACGGTGCCATCGATCGCGCGGGTCCGCGATCCGGGCGGGGGCGGCACACCAGAGCAACAGCGCCGCGGGCATGAAGTAGCGACCCTGCCAGCCGCTGATCGCCGTTCCGCCGAGGGGAACCCAGGCACAGTACATCAGGAAGGCGATGGCCACGATGACGGCGAGGCCCGCACCCGCCAGTAGGCATCGCCCCTGGCGTGTGGGAACCACGCGATTGGGTTCCACGGCGGCGACCCACACCAGCAGGGCGACGTAGGCGTAAAGGTAGGTCGGAGGAATCTGTAACTCGAGCCAACCCAGGTTGCCGTAAAACTGGCGCGACAGCGGGTGTCTGTCATTGTAGAGCGAGACGGCAACGATTTTCAGGTAGCCCACAGGATTTTTGATCACGCCGACCATTTGTCGCTCGGTATCGACACCGCGATTGAGGGGCAGATGCGCGCGGTATTTGGGATTGTATTGCTCGTAGCCCAGGTGCATGGGCCGCACCTGTTCGGACCACAGCCAAAACGCGGCGACGCTGGTCACCAGGAACCCCAAGGCGAGAAGCACCCTCGCCCACCAGGCGAGGCCCAGTCGTTGCGGGGGAATCAGCAACACCAGACCGGCGATGGGCCCGAACGCACCCTTGCAGAGCGACAGCAGGATCACGAGCAGGAGGCCCATTCCGAGGTCGCGCCAATGGCGAAGTGGGCGGTCGGCCCAAGCCAGGCGCATGAACCAGGCGACACTCAGAAAGGCCAGGCCGTTGGTGACCGCGTCGGCGCTGTTGGAGGCCACCACGAACAGGTGCATCGGCACCAGGCCCAACAGGCACATCAACCATTTGGCGGTGGGCGCCAAGCGAATGGCGAGGTACACCAGCGTCAGCCACGTCAGGAAATTGAAGAGGCGGGCGGTGTAGAACAGCGCCAATGGGCCGAACCCGACCATGCGACCCAGCGCGATGCCGGCGGCGTGCGGTAGGTAGGGAACCGGGCTGTAGAGGGCCGATCCGGGAAAGTCGACGAATTGGCTGCGTTCGGGTTCGAGCGCACGGGCCCACTCGGCGCGGAAGAGTGCGGCGGTCACTTTTTCGTCGCGGCCAATCAGGAAGCGAGCGGGGGTCATCAGGATCGAGTGGGGAAGGACACCGCCAACCCGCCGATCGACGGTCTCGGGCAGCAGTTGACCGGTGGAGACCTGATAGGCTCGCTGGAAGTGGTTGGGCTCGTCGGGCACCTGGGAAGGCGGTGTCACGACGATCAGGGCCAGGCCGACCAGCGAAGCACAGAACAGAAAAACATGTTGAGGTGAAGCCATCATTTAGGAACTCCCTTTTTCACCTTCACCGGAGACGGAGAAGCGCGAGATAGATGCAACGACCGAAAAATGGCGCTCGATCGAACGAGTGCCACGGAGGTTCGGTCCATCACGACCATGGGTCAAGACCCATGCCCGGCTTCGCTGGCATCAGGTGGTGAAAAGGGGATGCGGAGTGGTCGGGTCCCGAAGCCCGAGGAGCTGCAAAACCACCGAGCGCACGGAGTTCGCGGTGAACGCGCGTTGGTCTTCAACCGAGCACGTGTCAACCTTTGAGGAGGGGCCAGTGGGCGGTAACGTGACGGTCAAGGCGTTTCGTTGATTTTGGTGGCCCGGCCTCGTCACCCCAAGCTCGAACCCGTTGTGTGACAGGCCTTCCATTGAAATCCCGAGCCACGAAACAGGCAGTGGCTCATCGGAAGGTTGCAGGGATCCGCACGCCACGATCGTTTGTTGCAATGACACCCCGCATCTTCGAGCTTCAGATTATGAGGAGGTCCACGTGACATTGGATGCTTTTGTCGGACTCTGGTTCGCCATCCTCGCGGCGATCGCCGCCGGCGACGAGCCCGCGGTGATCGCGCCGGGCGATTTAGATTTGCAGCGCATGGTCATGGGCAACGCGCACTTCGTGCAGTTTTTCAAAGGGGAGCGATCGGGCACCATGGACCTATCCATCGTGAAAAAGGACGGCAAGGTCGTCGTTCGCGACCTGACCCGCGTCCCGAAGTTCCGCATCGAGGAGGAGCTGGTAGTGACCCTGGACCACCGGAGTCTGGCGATCGACACCATCCGGGCCGGCGGACATTTCGGGGAGAAGAAGGTGGACGTCGAATTGGCCCGAATCGACGGTAACCTGACGGGTACCATCCAGTTGGGCGCCGCGTCGGACACGAAACACCTCGACGACGCGCTTGCGGCAAACGTGTTCTCCCGTGTGGGTCTTTTCGCCATGCTGCCGGCGTTCGACTTCAAAGATGGGGCGAGCTACGCGCTGACGATGTTCGATTCATTGGGCGGCAAAACCTACGACGTCCAGATCGCCGTCAGTCGGGTGACGAACAAGGACATCGCCCGAGGCATCCCCCTGTGGCGGGTGGAGGTCAACGGACATGTCGCCAGACAGGCGTTCTTCATCACCCAAACCGTGCCGCGCCGAACGGTGCGTATCGAGGTGTTGGATTCGCCTTGGACCTACGAGTTGGTGGAGGGAATTGGTGCGAGTGATCGGTGATTTTATTTGTGGTTTGGAGATTCTTTTTTTACCACAGAGATCACAGAGTTCTCGGAGATATTTTGAGGCGGCTCACGGGAGCGTTTTTCTTCATTTGTACACTCGCACTCAATTCAATATTTTTTGATAAGAATTTAAGCATCAAAACACATCGAAACCAATCAATTCCATTCATCTACAACGTGAAAATATCAATATACGTATATATTATTTAACATATGTTTGATTAGTTTTTTCCATTTACTAACTCAAGGCTCGTGTATATGTCCAGAGGTAGTTCCAAAAGGTGCTCATTGCTCCCGCTCTTGCTGCCTGGGCCATTTGGAACCACGGATTCATTCAACATCCAATTCATGTTTATGTTGAAGTCTATCGAACTTCGATCTTTCGGTGACCATTCTTTTCCTTTCTGGCTCATCTTTGGCTAAAAGTCTGTCCACGAATCACACGGATTGACACGAATTTAAGAATTACCGGTGGTTTCGCCAGGACAGCTCCCTGGCGGATTGCGGGGATTGCGGGGACAGTCCCACATAAAGTCTTTGATTTGTGCGAGTTGGAATTGCGGGGACAATCCCACATAAAGGCTTTGATTTGTGCGAATTGGGTCGACTCGCGGACAAAGGCCTCCTGTTCCTAGAAACCAATCAGGCATTTCTACCATTGCTAGGGTGACCATGTCTCTATAGTTATTTCGATAAATAGTCATCGCCCAATGTCAAGCATCAACAATGCCGATTTTTTCAAATAAACTTAGAAAATATATTTCATTTTTTGTTAATATTGAAAACTCTAGAACTCCAAACACACTATCTATGATCGAAGGGCATGATTGGAATTAGTTCTATCTCTCTCCGCGAACTCCGTGGACTCTATATGTAACAAACTATGTAAAGCTCGAAGATAAAGATAAAAACCTAAAAAGGCGGATGTGCAGGGAGTTCGTCGAAAAATGTCGGCCCGGCGGGCCAACTTACTGCAACGACGCCCCTCTCACAAATGCGGGAACTCCCAAACGATTCGCTTCGATTAGTTACCCACCTGAAACCCGGTGGTCCGGCAATCCGGCCCCCGGCCTGGGCGGCGACTCTGTGGTGAGAAAAAGACAACCCAATTCCCAAGTATCACCTCACCTACCCGACTTGGACCCAACCTCCAACACCATGGAAATGCTTCGAGTCGTGGGCAATACTGCTCTGCCCCGAGATGCCAAACAGGTGCTTCTACCATTACCAGAGAGACCTTGTCTCCTTAGCTATTTCACAATGAAAATCAATAGCCAGTATCAAACATCAATATTATCCACCCAATAAAACAAATCCCAATCAATACTAACAGTACAAACTCAAAAACTCCAAGTAATTCATCTATGATCGAAGGGTCTGAATTAGAAGATCTTTGTCATTCTCCGCGAACTCCGTGGACTCCGTGGTGAAAAAACACCAACCCAATCCCCAAGCACCTCCCCACCTACCCGACCCGGACCCCACCTCCAAATCCCCGGCTTGTCCCCCCTCCCAAAAAATGCTAGGTTGGCAAAAAATTGCTCAGATAATTTTGATCTCTCCTGTATATGGCTCCACTTCCATAGGGCATCGCTTTCACCACACCATCGTGCACGCTTCAAATTAGAGTCGGTGTGTCCGCTCCTAATCGCCGTTCGGTTTTTCCACGGGGCGCCCTTTCCGACCCATAGGACCTGACCATGCTGAACAAACTCCCCGTTTTCCGAGGGTTGTTGCCCCTCGCCGTCTCTCTGCTCTGCGCCGTCCCTCCCCTTTTCGCGGCCAATTTCGAAGTCACCAACCTCAACGCCTCCGGCGGCGGCAGCCTGACCGCGGCGGTCACCAGCGCCAACAACAACGCAGGCGCCGACACCATCTCCTTTCAAGCCGGGCTCAACGGCACCATCACCCCCAGCGCTACGCTGGTGATCAACGGTCCCGTGTCGATCAACGGCAATACCGACGGCAATGCCGCGACGCGGGAAATCACGATCAGTGGCGGCTCGGCCAGGACCATCTTCCGCGTCAACAACAACGGCGACGTGGAGATCACGGACCTGAACCTCGTCAACGGCAGCAGCAACCAGACGGATTTGTTCAACCCACTCAGCACCGGCGGCGCCATCACGGTCGACGGCGCCAACGGCTCACCCGTGGTGACGGTACGGCGGGTCAATTTCGAAAACAACCGTGCGGATTTTTCCGGCGCCATCTACGTGAACTTCGGTGGCCTGGTCGTTTCGGATTGCGTCTTTTTGAACAATATCTCCGATGGTTCCGCCAGCGGCGGCGGCGCAATCGGGATTTTCGACGACGTCTCGGCTTCGAGCGTCTCCTACACCATCGACGATTCGACCTTCATCGGCAATCAGATGAACGGCGGCGGGGTCCAGAACGCGGGCGGCGGCGGTCATATCTGGCTCGGCCTCAACAACGACACGATGACGGTCAGAAGATGCCACTTCGAGGACGGCTTCGCCAATAGCGGACCCGGCGGTGGCGCCATCTTGTGCACCCCGTTTCCCGTCGGTTCGGGCGGGTCCCAAACCGCGTTTCTCAACGTGCACGATTCACAGTTCATCAACAACCGCGCCATCAACGGTGCCTTCTTCACCGGAGGAGGTGCACTTTCCATTCGGGGTGGCGACCCCAGCGATTTCGTGACGTCCGTGATCACGGGCAACACGTTCAGCGGCAACTCGGCCACGGCGGCCGGCGGCGCGATCGAAATCTGGGGCGCGGGCACCACCTCGGGTGGTCCCATCACGAACCAGGTGACCGTGAACAACAACACCTTCCACAACAACACCGCCGAATCCGGTGGTGCCGTCGGCTTTGTCAACTCGGTGGTCACCTTCGACAGCAATACGGTCACCAACAACACGACCACCGGCATGGACGCCGGCACCAGCCACGGCAGTGTCTACCTGTTCGCCGGCAATCCGATCGGCACGTTCCAGATGCGGAACTCCATCCTGGACGGCAATTCGGAACCGCAGATTCGCTCGTTCGGCGGCGTGACCGGCACCTCGCAGGGCAACAACCTGATCAACGGGACCGTGCTGAACCTGACGGGATGGGCCAACCAGGCCTCGGACATCACCGGGACCGGCGCCAATCTGGCAGCCTTGGCCCCCAACGGTTTGCGGGTCGGCGCGTCGAACAACGGATTCACCGCCCAGACTCGGGTCCCCAATGGCGGCAGCTCGGTCATCAGCGCGGGCAATACGACACTGACGGTGGACCAGCGCGGCGTGGCACGCCCTATCGGAACGGACGACATCGGTGCCGTCGAGGTCAACCAGGATGACCCGACCCTCGACCTGGACGCCAACAACAGCTCCGGCGCCACCGGCAACAATTTCACGGGAAGTTTCACGCCAGGAGGCGGTGGCGTCGCCATCGCCGACACCGACACGGCGATCGGCGGCAGCACGGACCCGCAGATCCGCAACGCGACGATCACCCTCACCACCCGCCCGGACGGCGCAAGCGAAAGCCTGGCCCTGACCAGTGCAGGCAACACCGCCGCAATCGCCGCCGGTATCGTGATCACTCCGTACAATTCGGGAACCGGCGTGCTCTTTCTCTCGGGCAACGCCACCACGAGCGCCTACGAGGCGGCGATCGAGGCGATTCGCTACGACAACGCCCTCGGCAGCCCCACCCTCACCAACCGAACCATCACGGTCCAGGTGGACAACGACGAAGCCAGCAACCTGGCCACTGCCACGCTGACACTCGCCAGTGCCGGCGTCTCGGTCGTCGAAACCGGAACAACCGATGTCGTCGAGGGCGGCGCCACCGACACCTACACGATTCAGTTGGACAGCGTGCCCGCCGGCGCGGTGGAGATCACGGTCACCGCCGACAGCCAAACCGAGGTCAGCCTGAACGGGACCGACTTCGCCTCTTCCCAAGTCTTTTCCCGCTCGGATACGACGACGCAAACGATTACGGTCCGTGCCGTGGACGACATGGTCGATGAAGCCGCAACCCACACCGGTACGATCACCCAAGCGATCACCAACACGGGCGACGCCGCCGACTACCCGATCGGTCTCACCATCGATTCGGTCACGGTCAACGTCACCGACAACGACACCGCTGGAGTCGCCGTCGTCCAATCCGGCGGTACCACCGACATCGCCGAGGGCGGCGCCACCGACACCTACACCCTCGCACTCGCCACCGTTCCCTCCGGCGCCGTCCAGATCACCGTCACCGCCGACGCACAGACCGAGGTCAGCCTCGACGGCGTCAACTTCGCCGCTTCCCAGAACTTCAGCCGCAGCGATACCACTTCCCAAACCGTCACCGTCCGCGCCATCGACGATTTGGTCATCGAAAGCTCCCCCCACACCGGCACCCTCTCTCACGCCATCACCGCCAGCCCCGACGCAAACTATCCCACCAACCTCTCCATCAACCCCGTCAACGCCGCCATCACCGATAACGACACCGCAGCAGTCGCCGTCCTCCAATCCGGCGGCACCACCGACATCGCCGAGGGCGGTGCCACCGACACCTACACCCTCGCACTCGCCACCGTTCCCTCCGGCGCCGTCCAGATCACCGTTACCGCCGACGCACAGACCGAGGTCAGCCTCGACGGCGTCAACTTCGCCGCTTCCCAGAACTTCAACCGCAGCGATACCACTTCCCAAACCGTCACCGTCCGCGCCATCGACGATTTGGTCATCGAAAGCTCCCCCCACACCGGCACCCTGTCGCACGCCATCACCTCCAGCCCCGACGCAAACTATCCCACCAACCTCTCCATCAACCCCGTCAACGCCGCCATCACCGACAACGACACCGCTGGAGTCGCCGTCGTCCAATCCGGCGGCACCACCGACATCGCCGAGGGCGGCGCCACCGACACCTATACCCTCGCACTCGCCACCGTTCCCTCCGGCGCCGTCCAGATCACCGTCACCGCCGACGCGCAGACCGAGGTCAGCCTCGACGGCGTCAACTTCGCCGCTTCCCAGAACTTCAGCCGCAGCGATACCACGACCCAAACCGTCACCGTCCGCGCCATCGACGATTTGGTCATCGAAAGCTCTCCCCACACCGGTACTCTTTCTCACGCCATCACCGCCAGCCCCGACGCAAACTACCCCACCAACCTCTCCATCAACCCCGTCAACGCCGCCATCACCGATAACGACACCGCAGCAGTCGCCGTCGTCCAATCCGGCGGCACCACGGATATCGCCGAGGGCGGCGCCACCGATACCTACACCCTCGCACTCGCCACCGTTCCCTCCGGCGCCGTCCAGATCACCGTCACCGCCGACGCGCAGACCGAGGTCAGCCTCGACGGCGTCAACTTCGGCGCTTCCCAGAACTTCAGCCGCAGCGATACCACTTCCCAAACCGTCACCGTCCGCGCCATCGACGATTTGGTCATCGAAAGCTCCCCCCACACCGGCACCCTCTCTCACGCCATCACCGCCAGCCCCGACGCAAACTACCCCACCAACCTCTCCATCAACCCCGTCAACGCCGCCATCACCGACAACGACACCGCTGGAGTCGCCACCGTCCAATCCGGCGGCACCACCGACATCGCCGAGGGCGGTGCCACCGACACCTATACCCTCGCACTCGCCACCGTTCCCACCGGCGCCGTCCAGATCACCGTCACCGCCGACGCGCAGACCGAGGTCAGCCTCGATGGCGTCAACTTCGGCGCTTCCCAGAACTTCAGCCGCAGCGATACCACGACCCAAACCGTCACCGTCCGCGCCATCGACGATTTGGTCATCGAAAGCTCCCCCCACACCGGCACCCTGTCGCACGCCATCACCGCCAGCCCCGACGCAAACTATCCCACCAACCTCTCCATCAACCCCGTCAATGCCGCCATTACCGATAACGACACCGCTGGAGTCGCCATCGTCCAATCCGGCGGCACCACCGACATCGCCGAGGGCGGCGCCACCGATACCTACACCCTCGCACTCACCACCGTTCCCTCCGGCGCCGTCCAGATCACCGTCACCGCCGACGCACAGACCGAGGTCAGCCTCGACGGCGTCAACTTCGCCGCTTCCCAGAACTTCAGCCGCAGTGATACCACTTCCCAAACCGTCACCGTCCGCGCCATCGACGATCTCGTCGACGAGGCATCGCCCCACAACGGCATCCTTTCCCACGCGGTCACCGGCGCGGTCGCCGATCCCAACTACCCGACAACCCTGGTGATCGCCGACGTCACCGCTGTCATCACCGACGACGACACCGCAGGAGTCACGGTAACAGCCTCGGGGGGAGACACCTCGGTCGCGGAAGGCGGGGCCACCGACACTTACACCCTTCAGTTGGACTCGATGCCCACGGGAGCCGTGGAGATCACCGTCACTGCCGACACCCAAATCGAAGTCAGCATCGACGGTGTCAACTTCGCCGGCTCCCAGAGCTTTTCCCGCAGCGACACCAGCGCCCAAACCGTGACCGTCCGCGCCATCGACGATCTCGATATCGAGGCGAATCCCCACACCGGGCTTCTGACCCACGCCGTCACGGGTGCGGTCGTCGATCCCAACTACCCGACGACCACCGTCGTCGATCCCCTGACCGCCACCATCACCGACAACGACGTGGCAGGAGTCACCGTCACGGAATCCGGGGGCTCCACCGATGTCACCGAAGATGGTGCCACGGATACCTACAGCCTCGCCCTCGACACCCTGCCCACCGGGCCGGTGGAAATCACGGTTACCGCGGGAACCCAGACCGAAGTCAGCATCGACGGCGTCAATTTCGCCGCATCACAGACGTTCACGCGTGCTGACACGACACCACAAACCGTGACCGTGCGCGCCATCGACGATCTCGTCGACGAGACCAGCCCTCACCCCGGTTCCATCGGTCATGCCATCACCGGCGCAGTCGCCGACGCCAATTACCCCACCACCTTGCCCATCGGTTCCGTAGCGCCGCAAATCACCGACAACGACGCCGCCGGGGTGGCCGTGGTCGAATCCGGCAAGTCCACCGACATCGCCGAGGGCGGTGCCACCGACAGCTACACCCTCGCCCTCACGACCGTGCCGAGCGCGCCGGTGGAACTCACCGTCACCGCGGACGCCCAAACCGAGGTCAGCCTCGACGGCGTCAGCTTCGGGGCCTCGCAGGTCTTCTCCCGCACCGACACCAGCCCCCAAACGGTAACGGTCCGCGCGGTCGACGACTCGATCGACGAGCTGTCTCCCCATACCGGGCTCATCACCCAAGCCGTGACCGGCGGCACCGATCCCAACTACCCGGCCACGCTCTCGATCACCGACGTGGTCGCCGCCATTACCGACGACGACACCGCCGGCGTGACGGTCGTCGAATCGGCCGGCAGCACCGCCGTCACCGAGGACGGCACCCAAGACAGCTACACGATTCAGCTCGACTCCCTTCCCACCGGTCCCGTGGAACTCACCGTCAGTGCCGATACCCAAACCGAGATCAGCCTCGACGGGACTCAGTTCGCCGCCACCCAGACCTTCACCCGTGGGGACCAGACCCCCCAAACCATCACCGTCCGGGCCGTAGACGACCTGATCATCGAACTCGACCCCCATCCCGGAACCCTGACCCACGCGGTGACCGGCGCGGTGGCGGACCCCAACTATCCGCTGACCACGTCGATCGATCCCGTCGCGGTTTCCATTGCCGACAACGACGTCGCCGGGGTCACCGTCACCCAGTCGGGCGGTTCGACCGACGTGACGGAGGCCGGCACCACCGACACCTACACCCTCGCTTTGGACACCATCCCCACGGATCCGGTCGCGCTGACCGCCACGGCGGACGACCAGCTCGAACTCAGCCTGAACGGTACGGACTTCGCCCCATCGGTGACGGTGCCCCTGACGGACGTGACGCCCACGACCATCACAGTCCGAGCGATCGACGACGAACAGGACGAGGCGAAGCCGCATCTGGGCACCATCGACCACACCATCATCGGTCCGGTGCTAGACGGCAACTACCCCACGACACTGGCGATCGCCTCGGTGTCGGCCCAGATTCTCGACAATGACAGCGCGGGCGTCACCGTCATCGAATCGGATGGGTCGACCGAGGTCGATGAGGCCGGCACCAACGACAGCTACACCGTCGCGTTGGATACCGTGCCCACGGCGCCGGTGACCATTTCGATCGAGGCGGGCGATCAGGTGGAAATCAGCCTCGACGGCGCCGACTTCGCCTCCGCCCAGACCTTCACCCGCACCGATCAAACGCCCCAAACGGTCACGCTTCGCGCGGTCGACGACGGACTGGTCGAGCCCAATCCCCACTTCGAGGAACTGGTGCACCGGATCGAAGCGCCCGCGGGCGATCCCGACTATCCCACCGATCTTCCCATCGCCGGGGTCGATGTCACCATCGAGGACAACGATGTGCCCGGGCTCGGTATCTCCGTGGAGAGTCAGGTACTTACCGTAGATGGCCTGCCCACGAGGTATCAGGTTTTCTTGTCGGCGGCACCGGCATCACCGGTCACGGTGACCCTCGAATCCGACGATAACTGCCAGGTGACGCCAAGTGTGCTCACGTTCAACCCCGACGGTGCCGGCCCACCGCTGTGGAGTGAGCCCCAAACCGTGGAAGTCCGCGCACTCGGCGGCGTGGGCGCCCGGTGTTTCGTCGACCACATCGCCACGGGCAGCGGCTATGACCAAAACCCGGTGCAAACGGTGGAGTTCACCATTATCGGGGTCGTGCCGACCCTGCAAACCTGGGCCTTGATGGTGTTCGCGGCACTGCTCGGCGGGCTGGGCATCGCCTGGAACCGGAAATCACGCGGGTTGAAGGCGCGATGAGCGATTGGAACAGGTGCTCGAGCGGGTTATCATGGGCGTGACTCTTCCCCATCCATGCCTTCGCGCACCTGTCCCACCCCAACCGGGATGCTCCGATCCCCGCCCGGTCAGGAGTCGTTCATGAAGTTCGAGTGCCAGCCCGTCGATACCGCCTTCCTGGAAGAGGCGCCCCTGCGTTTCGTCAACGAAGCCGAGCTGCCCATGGCGGCCGAGCGCGTCTTCGCGATTCTCGAAGACGGCGAGGCCTGGCCGCGTTGGTTCAAGGACATCCGAAAGGTCACTTGGACCACGCCAAAACCCTTTGGGGTGGGCACGACGCGAACCGTGCGCCTGGCCACCCTCACCGTCTTCGAGTATTTCTTCATCTGGGAACAAGGCCACCGGTTTTCCTTCTACTTCACGGGGCACACGTTACCGATGGCGCGAGCCTTCGCCGAAGATTACCAGCTCCATTCGCTGGGACCCGACCGCTGCCGGTTTCTGTACACGGTGGCCTGCCGGCCGCAGCCCTGGATGATCCCTTTCCAGCCGATCATGCGGCTACAATTGGGGTCCATGTTCCGCAAGGCCACCGCAGGCCTGGTGGCCTACACCACCGATCTCGCCAAAGGTTGAATGGATTACCGGCGAAATCCTCCCGCTCTTGTTTTTCGGTTGGGACAATGGCCGCTCCGCTCTTCGACTCGGATTCCAGGCGCGACCCGGCTCACTTCGGCGCGTCGATCGGGCCGATCGACCTACCTGGCCCAGCGGCTCTTTCGGCATTCGGGCTCTTCGACCGCACACACTCCGAGAAGGCGGCCAGGGCGAAAGGGAAAGCTCCGCCCTCGAACCCAGGTCATCAACGCCAATCGGTTGGCATCGACGAGCCCGACGGGCAGGCCCGCCGCCCCAACCCAACCCGCTGCAATGGCAACCATTTCGAGAATGCGAGTGTTTCGATGAACGCCGCTTCGACATCGAGGGCCGAGCAGGGGTTTCCAGCCCGCCGGGCCGACGGGCTGGAAACTCATGAGTTGTCGAGAGGTGGGCGCTTTTACGGTCGGGTTTCGAGGATCCGGAGAGCGTGCCTTACCGAGGTTTGCCCACCGCGGTCAGGTGCCGTTGCCCCCGAATGAACAGGTAGCCGTCCGACATGGCCGGCGTGGCCAGCACGTGATCGTTCAACTCGTTTTTGGCGAGCAGCTTGTACTCCTTACCGGTTTGGATGACGAATGTCTGTCCGTATTCGCTGAAAAGGTACAGGCGCCCGTCGGCGGCCAACGCCGAAGCCGTGAACGCCACCCCGGGGCCCAGGCGCTTGCGGTATACACGGGTTCCATCGGCCATCGCGTAACAACTCAGGGTGCCGCGGTTGTCGACCACATACAGGTGGTCCTCGTAGGCGACCGGCGTCGGCAGGTAGGGGCCGCCGTTACGCTTGCTCCACACGACGTGGTCGTTCGAGGTTTGATCTTCACCGAGCGAAAGGTCGCCACGCCGACCGGGCTTGATGATGAAAATCGGCTGGATGGGGCGGTAGCCGTTGGTGACCACGATGTGCTCGCCATGGACGAAGGGTGTGGGCACCGCGATTTCGGAGTTGCCCTCGAGCCACCAGCGCAGCGAACCATTCGCGGGATCGTAGCCGCGCACGGCCACGGTGCCGTTGGTGACCAACTCGTCACCGCCAGGGCCTCGAACCACGGTCGGCGAGCCCCATGAGGGGATTTCGTCGCGGTCGACCTTCCAGGCCAAACTGCCGTCCGAAAGGCGGTAGGCCGCCAGAAACGAATCGCGCGATCGGTCGCATTGAACGATCACGGTGTCCTTGTAGAGAACCGGTGACGATCCGTGACCCCATTCGACCTTCTCGTCGAAGAACCAGCCACCCTCCAGCAAACCGAGTCCCGTCCGCCACTTGACGTTGCCGTCGTGATCGAAACAGAACAACCCTTCGGAGCCGAACAGCACCACCAAGTGCTTGTCGTCCACCACCGGGGTCGAATTGGCGTGCGTGGACTTGGAGTGGCGATCGTTCTTGGGTTTGCCGGCCGTGGCCACCTTGGACCACTCGAGTTCGCCGCTGTGCTTGTCGAGTGCCATGACCACCCACTGCTGCGGGCCCAGATCGCCGATGGACGCCACGTCGCCGAACAGGCCGACACGCAACAGGGGATCCTTTTTCTCGTTCACGGCCGTGGCGACGTAGACCGTGTCGCCCCACACGACCGGGGAAGCGTGCGCCAGTCCCGGAATCCGCACCTTCCAGGCGATGTTGCGGTCCTCGCCCCACTCGGTGGGCACGTTCTGGCCGTCGGCGACCCCTCGGGCGCCGGGTCCGCGGAACTGCGGCCAGTTGCCGGGTTTGGCGACCTTGGAAGAAGTGGCGGACTGGGTGGTGGATTCCTTCGAAACGGCGACTGCCACCTCTCCCTTGGCGACTTCCTTCCGGGAATCGCTCGAGGTTTCTGCGGCATCTTCACCACGGGTCAGGGTGACCTCGTAATCCGATGTTTTGAGTACCACTTCGCCGGGCTGGGCCTCATCCGAAAAGGTGAAGAACGAACCCAACCCCTCGGGATTGACGAATCGGCGTTCGCTCAAAGGTCGCAGTGGCTTCCGCTTTTCCCCGGGTGGATAATAGAACAGCCGTCCTTCGCGAACCTCGAATCGAACCAAAGTCCCACGTTTGGTATAGAACGACCCGGCACAGGCGGCCAACGCCTTCGGCGCCGGTGTCACCGGTTTGGGGTCGGGCGCGCCGGCCTTTTTCAACAGAGCCGCGATTTCACGGTGCCCCTGGAAATGCGCGTTGGCCAGCGCGGGAACCAAGGCCTCCGGCTTCAGTTTCCCCGAATCCAGAACCACGCGCACCATCTCGAGATGGCCCTGACCCGCCGCGGCTTGAAGCACCACTTCCAGCTCGGGAACCTCGTGGGCCAGAAGTGCCTTCAAGGTGGCGTGGTGATTCAATTTCACCATGTCGGACATCGACCCCAAGGTGAGGGCGATGCCCTTGCCGCGCAGGTACCCCACCATGTGTGGGTGCTCTCTGGTTTCGAGCAACAACGCGGTCAGCACATCGGCATGGTAGAGCGTGTCGGTCACGTCGATCTTGGCACCCTTGCCGACGAGGTACTCGACGATGTCCAGGTGCCCGCGACGGGCTGCCAAATAGAACGGCGTCATGCCGTACCGGTTGCCGGACTCGATATCGACGCCCGACGCCACGAGCTGTTTGACGGTTTCCAGGTCGCCGTCGGTCGCGGCGCGCAACAGGCGCTCGACGGCATCACGCTGCTCGGGTGAGGGCGCTTCTGGCGCTTGCGCCAAAAGGGCGAGCCACAAAATCAGGATCATCGATTCCCCCAAAAATACATGTTTCAAATAGGTTCGGCACGAAAGAGCCGGTGAGTTGCCACGTGCGGCACAATGGGCAGGAGAGACAAGTACCTTATTCTCCCGAGTTTTCGCCGACGGAGCAAGGGATCCACACAATTCTCACCGAAAGGGTTGACGTGCAAGGCTCTTGCGTCCGAAATCCACGCTGCGTTCTCTTGCAGAATGGGGCGGCATCGATTTCCGCGACGGTACCCACTCGCCCCCTTCCGTTTCCCAACGCCGCCAAGGAGATTTTCCGGGCCCCGCAACCGTTCGCAGCCATTGACATTCGGGCCGAAAAAGTGACGGGTGATTGGAAATTTGTCTTGATCGCCAGGGGGACCGATAGAATCATTGAACCATCCTCGTGGCCTTGTTTGCGGAGTCCTGAATGCATGCCGATCGTCCTGCCCTCAGATTGCCCTTCCCACGGCACGCATTCACGAGACGCTTGTTTCAATTCGGTCTCCTTTTGTCGACCGCGGCGTTCTTCCCCCATTTCGCCCAGGATCGCTACCTGCGGTTCGAGCATGTCGGCACCAACCAGGGCCTCTCGCACCCCACGATCCACCACATGGCCCAGGATCGTTTCGGGTACCTGTGGTTCGCCACCCAGGACGGGCTGAACCGCTACGACGGATATCACTTCAAGGTCTACCGCCACGATCCCAACCGGTCCGATTCCTTACCGGACAGCTACGTCTATCGAATCTACGAGGACCGAGAAGGGTACCTGTGGCTGGCGACGAAATACTCGGGTCTTTGCCGGATGGATCCGGTCACCGAGCGATACATCACCTATCGCCACGATCCGCGCGATCCGGCCAGTCTGATATCGAACAGGCTGCTTCTGGTGGCGGGCGACAATCAAGGCAGGATTTGGGTCGGCAGCGACGGTGCCGGCATCTCTCGCCTGCTGCCCGATGGTTCGGGATTCCGCAACTACCGCGACGAAGCCTCATCCGGAGGCCTCGCCGGCAACAAAGTGCGCACCATGTACCAAGACAGCCAGGACCGCCTGTGGTTCGGCGCAGGCAGTGGCCTCTACCGATATCTCCCCGATGAAGATCGCTTCACCCGCATCACGCTGACACGCGGGGACCGGGTGTGGCAGTTCTCGGTCTACGCGATCGTCGGCGATCGCCAGGGATTTCTGTGGCTCGGAACCGGTTCCGACGGCCTGATTCGGTACGATCCCTTGACGGAGAGCTACGAGTCGTGGCACCACGATCCCGAAGATCCCCATTCCCTGCCAAACGACGGTGTAGGCGCCCTGTGGCGAAACCCGGACGGGACCCTGTGGGCGGGAACCGACAAGGGGCTCGGCCTGTACGATCCCGGCCGCAACCGATTCCTGAATTTCGGCAAGAGCCAGGGCGATGGGGTGGGTCTCAGCCACCATGTCATTCAAAGCCTGCTCCAGGACCGAAGCGGCACACTCTGGGCGGGCACCTGGTACAACGGCCTCAACAGGTTCACCTCGGAATCGCTGCAATTCCACAATTACCGCAACGACCCCAAGGATCCCGGCAGCCTGACCGGAAGCCTCGTCAACGATATGTGCCGGGACCGCGAGGGCCAACTGTGGATGGCCACCAGAACGGGTCTCTCGCGTTACGATTCGGCCGACGACTCGTTTGTCAGCTACCGCGCCGACCCCGCCGATCCCCACAAACTTCCCGCCGACAACGTCTACCGTTTGCTGTCCGACGCATCCGCCCGGCTGTGGGTCGGTACGTCGCGCGGTCTGTGCCTGTACGACCAGGCGGCCGACCGCTTCAAGCGCATCAGGCTGCGACCGGAGCGAAAGAGGGATCCGTTCGTGGGCTCCCTGGTCTCCCACAAGGGGGACCTGTGGGTCGGCGTCTACGGCTCCTTGATCAAGGTGGACCCCATCACCCACGACATCGAACCCTACCGCCCGACCCCCGAGGAGGTGCGGCACGTGGGCACGATCGACGTGCTGTTCATCGTGCCCGCCGAGGATGACACCCTGTGGTTGGGTACCAATCGCGGCGTGTACCGAACCAACCCTGAAAACAGGATACTCGAAGCGGTGCCGATGGGTCCGGCGGGCGAAGAGCAGGTGAGACCCAACGAAATGTTCTGCTCCCTAAAAGATCGCGACGGCACCATTTGGTTCGGCAGCGATGTGGGGCTACACCGCGTCGATCCCAAAACCGGATCGGCGTCCTCGTTCACCAACCGCATGGCCGACAAGCGTTCCTTGAGCCACAATTCGGTTACCCACCTGTTCCGCGACCGGAAGGAAAATTTATGGATCGGGACCCAGGGCGGCGGATTGAACATGCTGCCCGCGGGCGCCTCGCCCGAGAACGACGGATTTCGGCGCTTCAGTTCCCGCGACGGCCTGGGCGCCAACGCCGTCGGCGCCATCATCGAGGACGAGACCGGCAGACTCTGGATCAGTACCACCGCCGGCATCACGGTCTACGATCCCGCCATGCGGCGATTCAAAAATTACGGCGGCACCGAGGGCGCCCTGGTCAGTTACGTCATCAACTCGGGCTGGACCTTCGACGACCAAATCTATTTCGGTTCCTTCGAAGGTTTGACTTCCTTTCACCCCAATGACATTTCCAAAAACCAGACCCCTCCGCGGACCGCCGTGAGCGAATTCCTGCTGTTCAACCAACCGGTTCCGCTCAGCAGCCCCGACCGGCCGACGCCGTTGATCCGCCACCTGGACTTCGGCTCCCATCTCACGCTGACCCACCGCGACTACGTCTTCGGGTTCGGCTTCACGGGTCTGCATTTCGCGGATCCCCAGCGCAACCGCTACAGCTACAAGCTGGAGGGGTTCGATCGAGAATGGGTCCAGACGGATGCGCGCAAGCGGTTCGCGACCTACACGAAGTTGGATCCCGGCACCTATCGGTTCCACCTACGCACGGCCAACAAGGACGGCGTCTGGTCCGAGGACGTGGCGCCGATCCAGGTGACGATTCGGCCCCCGCCCTACAAGACGGTTTGGGCCTATCTCGCCTACCTGGTCACGGCGATCCTGGTCATCGGTTGGCTGTTGCATGCCCAGCGCCGCAAGTTGGCCGCGGAACGCGAGCTGAACCAGCGCCTTCGCCAGGTGGACAAGCTCAAGGACGAGTTTTTGGCCAACATCAGCCACGAGCTGCGCACCCCGCTGAACGGGATCATCGGGCTGTCCGAATCGATCATCGAGGGCGATATCGCGCCGATCGATCCCGCGGTGGCCGAGAACCTGGAGATGGTGGTCTCGTCCGGTAAGCGCCTGGCCGCCCTGGTCAACGACATCCTGGACTTCTCCAAGCTAAGGAATACCCATCTGAAACTTTCGCTGCAGCCGGTGGCGCTGCGACCCATCGTGAACATGGTGTTCCGCCTGTCGCGTCCGCTCCTGGCGGGCCGCCCGATCACGCTGTACAACGACATTCCGACCGATCTGCCCCTCGTTTCCGCCGACGAGAACCGCCTGATCCAGATCATCCACAATCTGGTGGGCAATGCGGTCAAGTTCACCAAGGCGGGTGAAATTCGGGCCAGCGCGGTGTGCGAGGGCGATCAGGTGGCGATCAGTATCAGCGACACCGGAGCCGGCATCCAACCCGAGAAGATCTCGCGTATCTTCGAATCGTTCGAACAACTCGACGCCACCCAGTCGCCTTCCACCACGGGCACCGGTCTCGGCCTGGCCATCACCCGCCAATTGGTCGAACTCCACGGCGGCGAGATCTACGTTCATTCCAAGCTGAGCGTGGGCTCGCGTTTCAGCTTCACCCTCCAAAAGGCACAGACCCAGGCGAGCCAGGAAACCTCCAGTCGACGGCGGGTCAAGGTGTTCCTGGAAGACACCACCAACCCCCGGTTCCATATCCCCATCGCCGAACCGCCGATCGACCTCCAGGACCTGGATGCCCCCTTTGCGGGAACCTGCATCCTGATCGTGGACGATGACGACGTGAACCGGCGGGTCCTGAGTAACCTATTGGTTCCGCGCGGGTTTCACGTCAAGGAAGCCGATGGCGGATTGGATGCGTTGCGACGGATCAGTCGCAGCGAATTCGATTTGGTGCTGCTGGACGTCATGATGCCCGGCATGAACGGGTACGAGGTGTGTCAAAAGATCCGCGAGACCCACCCGCCCCACGACCTGCCGGTCGTGCTGGTGACCGCCCTCAGCGGCGATACCGAGATCGGCCAGGGGTTTGCCGTGGGCGCCAACGATTTCGTCACCAAACCGATCAGCAAGGAAGAGTTGGTGTTGCGCGTGGAAACCCACCTGCGGCTCAAGGACATGAACAAGGTTCTCGAACGGGAGGTCGCCTCGCGGACCCGGGACCTGGAGCAAAAGAATACCGAGCTTCGACGTCACCAGAAGAACTTGGTGGAAATGGCGCACCGCAGCGGCATGTCGGAGGTCGCGACCAACGTGCTGCACACGATGGGCAATACCCTGAACCATTTGACGACCTCGGTCAACATCCTGATCGAGCACCTGAATAACTCGCGAACGGTGCCGTTCCTGGAACAGACGGCCGACCTGTTGAAGGAGCACGAGCGCGACCTGGTCTCCTTTTTCGAGAGCAAGCGCGGCGCCTTTTTGACCCAGGGCCTGGCCTTGATCGCCGAGAAGACCCACCGGCTCCACCAGGATTTGGCGCGCGAGGCCGGCGAGATCCGGACGGGCATCCACCAAGTTTCGATAATCGTGCGCGAACAGGAGCGCCACACCTCGAAAACGGTTCTGTACGCGAACATCTCGTTGGACGAGTTGATGAACCAGGTGGAGACCGATTGCGAGAGGGCGTTTCGGACCCACGATATCGAGCTGCGGCGCCACGGCGGCGGGGAAAAGGTCGTGAACGTCCAATCGACCAAGATTCGCCAGGTCCTGGTGCACCTGGTGCGAAACGGTTGCCGTGCGCTGAGTTCGGTCGAACGGAAGCGGTGCCTCGACCTGACCGTGCGGGTGCAGCTCAGCCCGCTGGGCGACGAGGACCTGTGCATCGAGGTACGCGACAACGGCATCGGCATCGCCGAGGAGCACCTGTCGCGGATCTTCACACAGGGGTACACCACCTGGTCCGATGCCGGCGGGTTGGGGCTCCACTATTGCGCCTGCGCGATCAAGGACATGGGCGGGCGGCTCCACGCCCAGAGCGACGGACCGGACAAGGGGGCGGTGTTCCAGTTGGTGATCCCCCTGGCGCGGGCGGATGCACCGGTCTCCCATTGAGGGAGGTGGGTGTTTTTCGTGGGCGGGGTGTTGGATTCGGAGGGTTATTTTTACCACCGAGTCCGCGGAGTTCACGGAGAGCGTGGCCGGGCGGTTGGATTCGGAGGATTTTTTTTACCATTGAGTGCATGGAGTTCAGGGAGGTAGAGGACATTTCCGATGAGGCGCATTCAAGTGAATTATTAAATACAATTACTTTAGTTAAAAAAATCCAGTACGCACCAGGAGGGTCCTTACCCGCATCATTAGGAAACTAGAGAAGGCCCATCAAGCCCTTGCCTTCCATCCCTCGTGCTCTCTGTGAACTCTCTTGAAACAAAGTTGCTCGGAGTGCCCGAATGCCTAGAGATTCGTCGTGCCAGGTAGGTTGGGCCGCTGGCCCGACACATCGAAGCGATCCGCGCTTCGAAAGATCGAGTCGTAAAAGAGCGAAGCAGATAAGTCGTGCCTCCGATCTCTCGATGGCGCAAAATATTTCTACCAAGTCGCTTCGATTGGTTGAGCAAGCTGCCATACCGGCCGTGCTCAACCTACAGGCTTTACACCTCTATTGCACGTACGGGCTCTCCGAGTCGGCTCGCATCGCGTTGTTTCTTTCTCGAAATCGAGCGGGTATTCCCGCTGGTGCGTGACTCTTATGTAACAAACTCTGTAAAGCTCGAAGATAAAGATAAAAACCTAAAAAGGTGGATGTGCGGGGAGTTCGTCGAAAAATGTCGGCCCGGCACTTACTGCAACGACGCCCCTCTCACAAATGCGGGAACTCCCAAACGATTCGCTTCGATTAGTTACCCACTTGAAACCCGGTGGCCGGTGTGCCGGTGGTTCGGCATTCCGACCATCGGCATTCCGGCCCCCGGCCTGGGCGGCGACTCTGTGGTTTAAAAAAGTTTACGCAGAAGCGGTCCCGCCTCTCCGGAGAGCCCTCCTCGCTTTTTGGGGTGACGTTGCCTTCTCGGCGACTCACTCGGCTTGGATCAGCAGGGGCGTCTCGCCCAGGTCGACGTTCAACGCGCCCTCGCCGCTCACCTCCGCCTGGCGCGCGGAGAACCACGCGTCGCGGTTGAACGCGGCCTCGTCGCCCGCCGTGCCAGGACAGGTCATCGGCACCATTTGGGTGATCGAGACGGTTTGCCCCGCCAGATCGGGCAGGTTTAGGGTCAATCGCTGTGATGCCCCGTCCGAACTCCAGCAGATGTAGACGTCCTGGCCTTCGCCGGCACCGTCGACGTAGCGGTACAGCCACAGCGGGTTGGTCTCGGATAGGGGTTCCACGGCGGTGAAGTGCGCCGTGCGCTCCGCGAAGAACCGGAAGGCACAGCTCGCCAAGGTTCGCTCGCCATTCGGGCCGATCAGGCCGTAGCCCGCCCAATTCCCCGATCGCGAGCCGCTCTGCACCGAATGGAGCAACACGATGTCGGCGCCCAGGGCGTAGGCCATCGTCGGCATCTTGACCACGTAGGCCGCCTGACGCGCCGCGCTCCCCTCGATCTCGTTGAGGGCCGTCACCGTGTCCGGCGCATCCAGGTTGCTGATGCCCGTCTCGCTGAGCACCCAGGGTTTGCGAGGGAGGTCGCCGCGGTCCATGGCGTCGATGAACGAGGCGCGCAACACGTCGTTGAACTCCTGCCACGGGCCGTAGAAGTGGAGCCCGTAGACGTCGTACAGCGCGGCCGTGTCGGCATAGTCCCGCGAGAAATCGACCAGGGCTTGGGTTCCGCCGGATACCTGTTCCGGGATCGTGCCCAGCAGGTGGGGGAAACTTAGGGTGAGATCGGGATTGGCGGCCTTGGCCGTTTCGGCGATGGTCCGGAGGATGGCCGCGAAATTGGCACGCTTGGGCTCGGGTGTCGAGGCACTGCCGAACTCGGCCATGACCTCGTTGAACGCCTCGAAGTAGCGCAGGTGGGGAAAGGCGGCCAGGACCTCGTTGACGTAGGCGATCATCTGCGCCTCTTCGCCTTCGTTGGTGAAATCGATCGGGGTTTCCTCGCCGGATTCGGGACCGGTCCAACTGACCCCGTGTTGTCCCACCAGCGTCGGCATGACCCCGAACCGCTCGTCGTTGTCGAGCCAGCGCTCGCGGTTGGCCGTCACGGTTGAATCACTACCGTCCCAGGCCTCGAAGAACACGTCGCGATTCTGCATCTGCCGCGTGACGATGCGATTGGGATGACCGGCACTCCACCACATCATTTCACGTTGCAGATTGTCCTGACCGGGTACCGTCACCGAGCCGGAAGCATTGAACGTGGGAAAGTTGGCGCCGAGACGCGGCAGGCCGGCCAACCCCCGGGTGGCGCCTGGCGTGACGCCCTCGACGGGCACCGGCTCGTAGCCGGCCATCGTTTTGCGCGTCTCACCCAAATCGCCGAACAGGGTCATGCCGAACAGGCCCTCGCCGCCACTGGATTCGAGTGAGAGCGATGCACCCCGTTCCCAATCCTCGGCCGAAAACCAATCGCTCAGGATCGCCACGGTCTTCTCGTGAGCGGCCAGTTCGACATCGTGGATCGCCACGGATTGGCCGCCTGCATCGCGCAGCGTCGCGGTCACCTGGGCCGGCAAGGCCACGGCGTTGACCAAGGCGATGCCCATCCAGGATTGATCTTCCTTGTGAAGGTAGGGCAGTAAGGCCGATCGCCAAGGCGAGCCCGAGGCCCGCACCGCCTCCATGAAATCGGCAGGGCTGCCGAACAGTTCGAATCCGGCGAGCGGGTCCTCGCTCGCGACGTCGATCCAGGCGACGCCGTCGGGCAAGGCCTCGGGAAGCGCCGGCGTGCCTTCGGCGTTGTCCGAAACGCCGTCGAACAGGATCACCTGACGTGCATCGGCGGCGATGTCGATCCGCTGGCTCTGGAGCAGGGTACCGTCCGTGGCGAAAAAGCGGATGTCGGCGGCGACGGTTTGTCCGTTGGGGTTGCCGATGACGATGCCGGTCCAGAAGTTGGCGGTGTCCGCGGCGATGTGCGGAAAGACCAAACGGCGGTTGGTGGTGAAGGCCAGCGGCAACAAGGCGTATCGCCGGGTGCCGTCCCAGGTGCCGAACGATTGGACCCCTTCCAGCAAGCTGTCGGCGCGGTCGGCCGTGATGCGGTGAAGCACGGCCGGAGCGGTTTCGGTCCCGTACAGCGACCCCAGCTCCCAACGCGCGACCCCGCCCTCGGCAACCGTGCCGATGGTCCGCGATCCATCCTGCCAGGTCAGTGGCGTGACGCGATCCGATTTGGCGGCGAATCCCGTGAAGAAGGTTCCGCGATCCGTGGCCACGTGGGTCGCCAGCAGTGTGTCCGATTCGCGACGATCGGCTGGCCAGACGGCGGCCAAACGCTCACCGGCAGCATCCCCCACCAACAGAATGGGATACACTGATTCATCGGCGATCGAGACTTTGGCCATTTGCGGCAATTGCCCCTCGGAAACCAGTGCGTTCAGGTCGACTACGGCCTGACCCTGTGCCGGAAGGTTGGTGAGCCCTTCGCCTAACAAGGCGCTCGACGCGTCCGTGATCGAGTATTGCACGAGACGGTCGGACGCGTTCGGATTGATCAGCGCAATGCGGTAGGTCAGATCGCTTTCGAGGGTGTCGGGTTCGGTGTAGACGAGAGGAAGCGGCAGGTCTTTTCCCCAAGCGCCAAGACACAGCGTGGAGAGCAGCAGAAGACGGTGAAACCACACGGCGGCCTCCGGAGACAACGAATTTTTAGGAGTAGGGATGCCTCATTATAAACTGCACTTCGGCCATTTCCCCGCACTCCCTATCATTTCGGACAAAGAAAACCCGCCAAGGCAAAAAATCTTTTGACCTTACCCCAAGGGCAAGGTTTAGGGTAAGGGTCAAGGAGCGAATCCATGAGTCACCGATTGAAGATTGGCCAGGTTGCATCGTTGTTGGGTATTTCCACCAAAACGGTGCGTCACTACCAGCAAGAGGGCCTGCTGCCCGATCGCCGTGAAGGGGAAAACGGGTACCGCTACTTTTTGCCCCAAGATCTGCTCCAACTCCACAAGGTCATCAAACTGAAAGGGTTGGGCATGTCGCTCGCCCAGGTCCGAGCGATTCTCAAACAGACCGATCAGGTACATACCATGCGGGCCGCCCTGTCCACCCTGCGCAAGGAGCTCACCGGCCAGATTTCCGATCTGCAAGATCAGGTGGCGCGCATCGATACCCTTCTGGCGGAAGAGGGCGATCCCTTCAGCGAATTCGCCGATCCCCTGCCACACGAGGAGGCGTTGCGCGAACGGCTGCGCACGTCGCTGCCCGATATGGATCCGGCCATGCTCGACGAGATGCTCGCCCTGGACCGAAAAATGTTCGATTTGCTGAAGGGCTTTCAATGGCCGGGGAACCCGGAGGCCCAGTTCGAACAAAGCCTGCAACAGATATTGGCGAATCCCGAAACGGCGGCGCGGCTGGGACCGATTCTCGAATCTTTTCTCGGCATGTTGCACGGTTCCCCGGATGCGATCGACATGCAGGATCTGGCCGAAAAAATCCAGGGCATACGTGCCGAATTGGGGCTGCCCGACACGAGTGCGGCGGAACCCGAGCTGGAATCGGTGTTCCAGGAACTGATCGCCAGGGTCCTGCCCGGATCGCACAACGAAATATTGGCAGTATTGAACGAACTGTCCCAGAACATAGAGAAACCACCCAGTTCCTGATGTCCCATCCCGATCGATGGCCCCACCGCCCGGTCGCCATCGAGGCCACCACCGACCCACAAATCCCCCTTTGTTCGCGACCCGTTAACGCGCACCGATGATCCCCAACCCATCCAAAACGCGACTCGCGCGAGCCGGGCATGCCACCGGTTCGCGCGCGACCAACCTGATTCACTCAGGTCCACAGGAGAGGTCCGCATGACATTGGATCGAGAATTCAGTTACACCGCCGACAAGCGCAACTACTTACCGATGCTCGTGTTGTTCATCGCCCTGGCCGTCATCGAGGCCACCATGCTCACCCTTTTGTTCCGTATCTTCGTGGACGCGCCCTGGGAAGGCATGGCCGTCACCGCCTTCCTGATCCTGTTCGCGGCGTTCCCGGCCATCCTGCTTCCGTCACCGTTGTTCTCGCGGCACCGCGTGGATCGCGACGGCCTGTTGCTCCGCTACGGGTTCCGATCCTTTCGGATTCCACGCGAGGCCATCGCATCGCTTCAGCCCACGCGCTACATGCTCCACGGTTTCGAGCCGTTCGCCTGCAATTGGGACGAGGAGGAGGGCCAACTGAAGGTTTGTTTCTCCGAAAGCGGGCAGCTCCTGCTCAAATTGAAAACGCCCCTGACGTTTGGGCTGGGCCTCGGGCGCAAGGCCACCACCGATACGCTTTTGTTCAATGCGGACAATTGGCCCGAACTGCTGGCAGCCCTCGATGTGAAGCCGGAGGGCTCCCGTCCCGACACCGACGAACGCGAAGAACCGACATCGGTGCAGGATCGCCGAGAGGAACGACCCCAGCCGGCCTCGACCGCCGACCTCGCCGATCCTCGCGAGCCGGCACGGGCGCTCGAAAGGATCGAGGGATCGCCCCGCCCCGATGGCGAAGCCGAGGCCGTGCTGGCGTTGCGCGACTTGACGCGCAGGTTCGGCGACTTCACCGCTGTGGACAACTTGACCCTGACCGTGCGGGCGGGCGAGATCTACGGCCTCCTGGGATGCAACGGCGCCGGAAAGACCACCACCATCAAAATGATGACGGGCCTGCTCGAGCCGCAGGCCGGAACGGTTCACCTCGCGGGCATCGACCTGTGGGCCGAGCCGCTCGAGGGCAAAGCGACGTTCGGCTACGTGCCAGATCAGGCGGCCTTCTACGGCCGGTTATCGGGTCGCGAACATCTCCAGTTTCTGGCTCAGATGCGCGGTCTCCCATGGGACTCGTCCGAACAACGCATCGACGGCCTGCTCACCCGGTTGGATCTGGCGGAGCAGCAACATCGATCCTGTCAAAAGTACTCGTTCGGGATGAAGCGCAAGTTGTCGCTTGCCGGTGCGCTGCTCCACGAACCGCGCGTCCTGATTCTCGACGAACCCTTCAACGGCCTCGATCCGCGGGCCGCCCAGCAATTGAAGCGCATGCTGTGTGCATGGCGCCGCGAGGGTGCGGCGATTCTCCTGTCAACCCACGATTTGGCCACGGCGGAGTCGTTTTGCGACCGCGTCGGCATCCTCCACAAGGGTCACCTGATCGCGGAGGAGGCGGTCACCTCCCTGGCCGAGTCCTACGGCAACCTGGAACGGCTCTTCTTTTCCCTGACGGAGTCGGACCGCGAGGTGACCTCATGACCGCCGCGACCACGCTCCGTTTTCACATCAAGTCCATGGGGCGCCACCCCTGGATTGGCGCAGGATTGGTGGCGGTTTTCGCCGCGACGGCGCTGGCCGTCTACCTGGCCGAAACGAACCTCGTGCCACAGGCCCTCGATTGGGGAAACAACGGCTCGATGATGGAGCGGATCGCGTTTCTCACGGGCTATTGCGTCATGGCCGCAGTGGGCATCTTCTACCTGAACACGGGCCTGCGCGGATTCACCGGTGAGGCCGCCCTACTGACGACACTTCCCTTGCGGCCGGCAACCCGCCTGCGCGGCCTGGCGGCCTGCCTCTTCGTGGAATCGCTTCACCTCTGGATCCTGTTCGCCGCGGTGATCGGGTGGGCCTTGATTCGCGCGGCGGGCCGGCTGGGATGGCTGTGGTTGGCATGCCTGCCGGCCATCCTGGCCTGCGGCGCCTACCTGGGTGTCGCCCTGCGGCTGGCGGTTCTCGGGGGCACCTGGCGCAAACCGCGATCGCTGGCGCTGGGCATTGCCGTCGCGTCCCTGGTGATCGTCCTGAGACTGAGCATTCCCGGCGAAGACTTTATGATCGATACCAGCAATGGCCTGGTCCTGCTTTGCCTGCCTCTGTCTTGGATGGCCGCATGGCTCGCCTGGGGTCCGGGCGGGCGGGCCCTGGGCGACAGGTACCACCGGGTATTCCTCGAACAGGCACAGGCCACTTCGAGTCCCGCATCCTCCCGCATGACCCGCATGCTCGCACCGGTGCTTCGGATGCGAAACCCATCCGGCGCCTTTCTGATGCGGGCGATCCTGTGCCGGTCCCGCCGTTGGTTCAACGGCATTCGCCTGCTCCTCTGCACGCCTGCGATCCTGGCCTATCCCTGGTTGGAGGCGCGCCTGCACGCTTTCGGCTTTTCGCAAGGCTGGGCAGCGTGCGCCGTAATTGTCGGCCTGGCTTTTTTCCTGATGGTCGACGGCGCGGCCAACCCCGTCGGCAGCGAGGCCAACCGACTGCCGTACCTGCTCACCGCGCCGCTTTCCCCGAGAGGTATCCTGTTGGCCAAACTCAGGGTGTACCTGCTGGGGTTTCTGGTGTTCTCGGTGCTCACCGCAGCCGGTATCGGCGCCAGTGGCTCCCTGCCGTGGTCCGTCTTGTCGACGGCATGGGTTCAGGCATTCCTGATCGTGCTTGGCCTTTCGGTCTGGTTCGTGTTCGGTTCCAGTCTCGATATGAACCCGGCCCGCGAGCTGGGAAGCGGCCTGACGGCCATGCTCCACGAGGAAGGCCCCACCACCCCCGTCGTGATGGCCCTGGTGGTCGGCGCCATGGGGTTGCTGGCGCTCCAACTGGCCACGGTCTACCACTTCTCGCCTCGGTTCGCGATCCCGCTGCTGATGCTGCTCAACGCCCTGATCGGCGGCGGTACTTCCAGGCTGGCCATGCGCAAATGGGCAGCCCTTTCCCGGTGATTCGCCACCGCCACGCCTGAATGGAAAACAACCTATCGGGCCGGCACCATTTTCGATTTTTTTTCCATCAAGGCCTTCAGGAAAAAAAGATAATTCAAGGCTTTTTTGCCTGCATTTTTTCGGATAGGATGTAGCTCATAGAATCTCCCCGAAAAGCCCTCCATGGTGTCATGGTAATGACTCGAGATGAGAATGAATCGTACCATTTGGCCCGAGATGCAGATATCAGAGCATTATTCCTCAGCGACTACGAAAGGATTCTGCTCTTTTTGAGAAGCCGCAACCTCAACAAAAGCGATGCGGAAGAGATCCTCCAGGAGGCTTTTCTCAAGGCATTCGTCGCCATCAGAAGCGGAAAAGTCCAAAAGCCCACTCGGGCCTGGATCTTCACCATCGTCGACAATACTCGGAAAAATTGGATCAGGAACGCTACCGCTCAAAAGCGAAGCGGGAACCTCACGCCTGAAAACGCCACCGCTCGGAGGCGAAACGGGAACCTCACGCTTGAACCAGAAGCCGTCGGGGAGCCACACAACCTATCCGTTGTCCCCTCCGGGATCACCAGCCCACACCAATTCATTGTAAATAAAGAGGATATCAGGAGATTACAACGAGCGACAGAACAGTTACCCAGAAAAATGAGACTGTGTTTCGTCATGTATTTTTTCCATGATCGAAAATACCGTGAAATTGCGGCCATACTTGATGTCAAAATCGATACGGTCAAATCCCAAATCAATCAGGCTCGCAAAAAAATCCGGCAATACTGGGAAGAGGATGTCAACCAAGAGGAACCCGTATGAATGCGTCTTTTGACGACTTGCTCGGCCGAATGGCGGAAACGCAGCAAACGAACCCGGACCTGCATCCCGAGATGGAATTGTTGCAGGTCTTCGCTGAAGGCCGCTGCTCGCCTCGAGAAAGGGAACTTGTTTTGAGGCACTTGGAAGCATGTAAATCTTGTGGCGACGTCATCTTGTCCTTGAAGGAAGAGCCCGACCAAAACCTTTCGCCGGAAGGATCCCCGTCCCCTGGAGTCGATGCGGCCTGGGATCGATTGGTCGCCTACGCAGCCTCCGAGAGAGGAGCAGAAGTACTGAAAGCCGAACGCGAAAAAACGACAGGAGCCACGGAGCCAACCAAAAGATCTCTTTTTTTCAACCACCCCGCCGTCGCCTACGGTTGGGCGGCCGTTTTGCTGGTAGCACTCTCCTGGGTGGCTTGGCAGTGGTTCGATTCATCGGGCAACTCTCCCGAATTGCCCACTCGACCTTCCGGAGACCCTCAAATTCTGACTCTATTACCTCCCGTTCGCACCAGTCCCTCGTCAAATCCCATCCCCTCCGGAAATCCGGAGCATTACTTGATCCTGGAAATCATACTGGATCAGGAAGTGCCCTTCGATCGATTTCGAGCCCTCATCAAGCCATCTCATCGCGAAGAAACCATGACCATAGATCCCGTTCGTTTCACCACGATGACCGGGATAGTAATTTTACCGTCCATGTCTCTCGACAAAGGTGTATATACCTTGGAATTGCAGGGCACAAATGAAACCAACGACTACCAAACCATAACCAACTATACTTTCGAAATTATAAAATCGCACTGATGCCTCATACGATTCTTGTTTTCCATTCACTGCTAATTTCACTATCGATAAATATCATTTCCCCACCTCCTCTTATAGCACAACAGGAAACAGTACGGTCATCGCAGGACCCAGTACCATCGAGGCCCCGGTTCGGGCGTCTCGATCCAAACAAAAGGAGCCACGACTACGTCTTGGAGGGGGAGGCCGGCCAACACTTGTGGGGCTATGTCGCGGCGGAGTCGGGTTTCATTGAAGTGAACATCACCTTTGCCGATCGCGAAACCCTTGCGGTCGGCACCCAAACGCAACCGCTCGGTTTGGTCATGTTCTCTAGAGAACTGGAACGCGATGGACCCGTGCAGGTAACGGTTCGAGCCAAAGATCGCGATGCCGAAGCTTCTTTTGTCTTCCATGCCCGCCTCCTCCGAATGCCGAGTGAACATGAGAAGAACGCTCTTTTGGCTTTCGAAGAGGCATCCAGGGATCGGTCCGGCACGGGCGACCATCGGGGTGCCTGGCTTGCGGCACAACGGGTATTCGAACACCTGGATGAACCGGCCGCGGCGCTGGTATGCGGTTTCATGATCGGTCAAGCGGCGCGACGGCAAGGCGATTGGTACCGGGCTCGATGGCACTGGGCACACAGCCTGGGCATCGCGACGCCCCCTCATTGCCGCGGCCTACGTTCGCGCGTGCTCGCGGAAATGGCGGTCTGCGAAAAAGAGTTGGGTTATTTTGCGGATGCACTCGCTCACTTGCAAGAGGCACGAGACCTCAGAAAGGAACTGGACATGCCGCGAAGGGCGGCGAGTTGCCGTTTCGAGGAAGGGTTCATTCACACGATCGTCGGGGAATTGGATCAGGCGGAAACCGATTATCGCTCCGCAGCAGAGACCTATCGAAACCTGAACCTGATCAAATACGAGCAAACCATTCTATCGGAAGTGGGATGGCTCGCCTTTCGCCGCAAAAACTATGAAAAAGCGCACGCGATGCTTGGCGACGTTTGGCAAATCGCCCAAAAGCATGGTTGGGAGGCGTGGTTCAATGGGGTTTGGGATCGCCAGGGAACCGTCCTGACCCACATGGAGCGTTACCGAGAGGCGCTTCAAGCCTATGAAAAAGCACGGGAAGGATTGAAGGCGGCAACGAGCGCCCCCGTCCCGCACGCCGTCATCCATGCCAATCTCGCGGGACTGTATTTGGCATGGGGCAAACCCGATCAGGCCCGGAGCAGTTGCTTGGAAGGCTTGAATCTACTGCCCGATGGGGTTGCGCTGGAAACCCGCGCCTCCCTGTTGTGGCGCCTTTCCCAAACCTATGAAAAAGAAGGCCTTTTTCACCAGGCCTTGGAGGCGGCCAAGGATTCGGTGTTCCAGATGGAACGCCTGAGGGCGCGTTCGGGCGCTCGTCCTCCAGGATATGCCGTCTTCCAAGCCGGTTTCGAGTTCGTCGAGCACTGTTTCCACCTCTTTTTCGAACTTCACCGAGCCGAACCGGAAGGCGGTCACGACATGGCGGCACTGCTTTTTTTGGAGCGTGTCCGCGCTCGCGGCCTGCTGGCGCGGTTGGCGCAGCGACCGCGCCGCTTCGACGGGGAAACCCGACCGGGGCAACGAGGATCGCAAGCCGGGAGACCCCCAGTGGGTGAGGCGCCCACCATTCCCGAAGAACGAAGGGAGGCCTTCGAAACCGCTCCCCTGGCAAAAATCCGGGAATTGGTCATAGGCGAAGACAATATCGGTTACTTCTTCCTGCTCGGGGAGGAGCAGGGTTATGCCTGGAAATTGACCAGGGATGGCTTGACCCTGCGTCCCTTGCCGCCGCGTCACCAAATCGAAACCATGCTCGCGGCATTCAGGAGCGCCATCGAGACCCCCAGCTCCCTTCATCAGGGACGCCGCCAGTACTGGGGCACTCGATTGAGCGAATTGCTGTTCATGGATGTCACCGCGGCCGACAGCGAACGACGGCTGTTGATTTTCCCCGACGGGGGTTTGTTCGATTTCCCATTTGCGGCGCTGCCACCGCCCTACCCACGGAAAGATCCCACCACGCACGGACAGGCATTCTTGATCGAACGCCATCCCATCGTCGTTTTGCCCTCGGCATCGTATCTGGTCCATCTCCGGACTCGAGGCAGGCCCCGTCCCCAAAGCATGCCGTTGCGCAAGGTTCTGGTTTTTGCGGATCCTGTCTTCGATTCGGAAGACAAACGCTTGGAACATGTTCGGCGGAACAAGGTGTCCCCTTCCGGGTTTGTGCGACTGGAAGCTTCCGAACAGGAATTGAAGCATTTGCAAACGCTGGTGGCGTCCCGATACTTTCGTGGATACGGCGGCTTCGAAGCAACCCGTAAACAATTACTGAAGCTGGACTTGACGGCATTCGACGTGATCCACCTGGCGACCCACGGCGTTTCCGACCCGCTGGATCCGGCGAGATCCGGCATCGTACTCAGCCAACGCAACCCCATCGGCGGAGAAATCGACGGCTTTATCAACGCGACGGACATTCGACGACAGAAGTTGTCGGCGGACTTGGTCGTTTTGAGCGCCTGTCGCTCGGCCCAAGGACGCTATTACCAGGGCGAAGGGGTGGTGGGCTTCGCGCGGAGCTTTTTGGAAGCAGGCGCCGGTGCCGTGGTGGCGAGTACGTGGAACGTCAATGACAAGGCCACCGCCCAACTCATGAAAGTCTTTTACAACGGTCTGTATCAAAAAGGTTTGACGATCGAAGAAGCACTGCGTCAGGCCCAACGTCACATGGCCCAGGGCCCTTTTCGGAAAAAACCCTCTTTTTGGGCAGGCTTCTTTTTCTGCGGTGACTGGGAGAAAAAATTTTCACACTCTCATGAACAATCTCAAAGATAACGTGTTCCCTCCATACAGATGGTAACCCCAGCATCCAATTTTCCCCATGGAGGATTCACATGAGTGACCCTGGTCCCGTCGATCCCAAACCGGACAATTTCAAGGAACAGGTCGACATGCCGGTCAAAGAAGATCCCGGCCCCGTCGAACCCAAGCCCAAATTTTTCAAGGAACAGGTCGACATGCCGGTCAAAAAAGACCCCGGCCCCGTCGAACCCAAGGATCAAAAGTTCAAACAAGAGCTGGAAGTAAAAGGGAAATCGGATCAAACGTAGGCGACTGAGTCACGCCCACGTACGTCACTGATTTCCTGCCTCGTAGCATTGGCGACACCGTCCCAAGACGGCGCCGAAGCGGAGACCAGCGCCCTGGTTTCCGCTTCGGCGTCGGTCCATAAGATTGACCATCGCTGCCAGCATCGGCGGGAGGCACTCGGCAACGCGATCTCCTCCAGAGAATCACCCACACCGCCTCGCCTTCCCCTCGTTCTCAAAAAACCACGCCAGCTCGCCGCAGCCTTATTCGCTTGGGCCAGCCACCTGCCGTGTTCCGCCAACGCCATGCAGGTGCTGGCGGAGACCAGCCGCACACGCCGACCAAACCATGTTTCGAGTATCAGAGGAGCCCCATCGTGACGATCACCATTCCTTTGAACGGCATCAAAATCGAAGACGGCGATTATTTCCACCGGCAACATGTCCGGTGCCTCGCCAAGTATTTGCGCAGAAAAAATCCCGAAACGGGCGATCCGGACATCACCAAGAACGTTCGCGAAGGCGTTGATGGCCAACCCCTTCCCGCCATAGCGGGTGTCGATCCCCAGGATTTGGCTCGAGCCGGCTGGGGCGTGATTTTTCCGGAACATCAAGCCGATCGCTTGCGACCTCTCGTGCGTGAGTTACTGCAGGTGCGAGAAGCTCAGGCGGACGGCCTTTATCGGGAACTGACCTACCGCCCCGGTGAAACGTCTTTCGAATTCCTGGAGCGGTACAAAGGTTCCACCGTCATCGTGGACCCGAAACGAATTCCCTTCCACTTGTTGATCGTCGGTGATCCCACGACCATTCCCTTCGCATTCCAATACAACCTGGCACTCCCGCATTCCGTGGGTCGGTTGTGGTTCGACGATCCCCAATCCTACCAGCGCTATACCGCAAACCTGCTGCGGGCCGAGGCCCGCGACACGGAGAAACCCCGCATGCGGTTTTGGGGACCCAAACACGTGGGCGATCCATGCACGAAGCTTTCGCGTCAAATCTTGATCGACGACCTGGCGCTGGACCTGGCCTCCGAACTGGGTGATAAAGCACGTTTCTGCGCCAAATTGCCTCCCAATAAACAGGAACTTCTGGACATGCTGGGTGGGGCCACCACCCCGGAGGTCCTTTTCACCGCCTCCCATGGTCTGGTCTGCCGGGCGGATCACCCGAACCTGAGAGATTACCAGGGCGCTTTGCTCTGCGGCGATTGGCCAGGTCCCGAATTGGCCAAGGGGCAGCCCCTAGCGGAGTCTCACTACCTGTCTGCGGATCACATTGCCGACGATGCCCAATGCAACGGACTGCTGGTCTTCATGTTCGGTTGTTTCAGCGGGGGCTGTCCCCAGTTCGACAATTTCCCCACCTCTCCGGAACGAACGGGTGAACCCCTGGCCCCCCACCCCTTTCTCGCCTCGCTCCCTTCCCGCCTGCTCGCCTTGGAGAACGGCTGTGCCGGGGTGGTCGCCCACGTGGATTGCGCCTACTTCTGGTCGTTCACCGACCTGAAACAGCGACCCCAAACGGCGCTGTACCGCGATTGTTTTCGACGGGTACTCGAGGGGGAACCGGTCGGCTCGGCATTGAACGGATTCAACCTAAACTTTGCGCTCAAGGACATCCAGTATCGGGAGCAGCAGCTCAAGGAACGGATCTTTGGACCCCATGCGTTTCCCAGGGACGACCAACAACTGGTGAATCTGTGGCACGCGATCAACGATTCCCGGAACTTTCTGTTGCTGGGCGATCCCGCGTTCAGCCTGAAGCGACGCAGCACCAGTTGAGGAGGAACTCCATGGAAGAACGTCAATTGACCATCCATTTCGGCCCGCTGCGGAAGGGCCGATGCGACGTGTTCGGTGCTTCGACGGAAGGTGAAGAAAACGAACTGTTTCTCTTTCCCAAATTCGATTTGAGCAGAATCCTCGATCGATTGAACCGCCGCGAGATCGAGTTCTTTGAGTCCGAAGCGGCCCATTCCTGGTTCTTTGGCAGCCAGCTCTTCAACGCGTTGTTTCACGGCCGTTTGGCGCTGCTCTTCGAACGCACCCGCAACAAGTACGGCGACAAGGGACTCACGCTGACCATCAAACTGAACCCCAAGGCCGAAGGTTACGACGAACTGCGCCGGCTGCCGTGGGAGTTTCTCTACGACCCCAATGCCAATGAATTCCTGGCCACCAAGGAGGGCTGGAGCGTCACTCGCTATTTGACCGTCCCGCGATCCACGCGGATGAAATGTGAGGAAAAACCGAAAACGAAAGTTTTGGCGGTCGCGGCGCCGAAGGTGGTTGGATCCTTTTCTCCGATCCCGGACCAGCAACACCTGAACGCGATCGAGACGGCCGTCGGCGCCAAGAATGTCATCAAAGCAACTGACATGACCCGTCGCAAACTGGCAGAGGTGCTCCGCACCAAGGCCAAGGATGTGGGTGTGCTGCATATCCTGGCCCACGGCACCAGCGAGGGAATTGTTCTCGGCGTCGAAGCCGAGGATAAAGAGGTCGATAGGGCAGGCTCTGGCAGCGATACGGATGGCGAGAAGCAGGATAAGAAGTTCACAGAGGACATAGTGAAGGGTCACGACCTGGCCCGTTTGATCGCGGACAACCATCCCGAGCCCGGCAACTTACGAATGGTGGTGTTGTGCTCTTGTTACGGCGGCGATCAACCGCCTGTGCCCGAATCCGATCCCGACGATTCCCTCGATGACGAAGTGGATGGGCGCGACACCACTCCAAACCCGATCGACGGGGAAGAAACCGGGAATCCCCTGTACTACGCGGGCACCGCCTCGGCCCTGATCCTCGCGGGATTTCCCAATGTGATCGGAATGTCCCACCAAATCGACGCCAGACAGGCAACGGCTTTTTTCGACACCTTCTACGAGAGGCTCGAGGGCGGCGCAGCCCCCAGCCAATGCCTGACCAGCGCCCGGAAAACATGTGTCGCCCAAAACAGGCGTTCGCTCGCCTGGGGCAAGGTCTTGCTTTTTTCGCGCGCCGACTTGCGGATCTTCCCGTTCATCAACTGGTCGTTTTTCAAAAAGACCTGGACCTTGACCGCACTAGCCGTCCTGTACCTCTCGGTGACGATATGGGGCCGTATGCAGGGCGTGGCACTGGGACTGCCCACCATCGAGAAAACGGGTTACTCTGCCAGTATTTATGGATTCATTCTTTTCTCGCCGATCTTTACCGTGTTCCTGCTCTTGACACACTATCACGTTCGTTATAGCCGAGGCACATATTGGTACTCCCGACTGCCGGAGTTTTGGGGTGTCGTTTGGGATTACGCCTCGTTGATTACCCGTTGGTATCAGGCATTTGCCGTGTTATTGTTTTTTTTGATTCCCGGGTATCTTCAAGCCGTTTTTTTCAGCAAGTACCTCGGCGGTACGGCTTATTACTATCCCACGGATTGTGGTGTCAAAGAGGAATTAGGCGTCAATCCCACCATGGCGTTACAGCAGGACTTGGAAGACATCAAGATTTTGCTCCGCGGACCTCAACCCAAAAAAGCGAGTCGGCCGCATTGCTTCGTTAGGCTCACTTATCAGCGCCTGGACCACTTTATCCCAAGTGTGGTCATCATGAAGGGCGATTCGATTTGGGATGGACTCGGCAGTTCTCACGACTACGTTTACGGCGAATACCGAGTGACCTACTTCCCCATTTGGGGAACCTACGCTTTTGCGGCGATCGTCCTTGTGAATTTAAGTCTTTTGGGCTGGCTATTCGTCAAGTTGGCCACTCCAAGAAGAGGATAATATATGAAAAAGTTTGCCATCATCCTAACCATAATCGCGCTGGTCGCTCTGACATGGGCTTTGTCCGGAGATACTGAAAATGAGATTGAGCGACTGGAATGGCGCCAGTTGAAAAAGCAGGAAGACAGGCTGTACAAACTGGCGGATTTTTTGGTGCGCCACCCAGATCCGCGCAAAGCCAGTGATCTTCATCTCTTCTTTTCTCGCGATGTCATCAACGACATTTTGGCAGGTACGAAGGAAACCAAGGTCGCACTACCCAAAACCGAAGGATTGGTGTTGACATGGAAACACCTGGAAGTGGACTTCGACCAGTACGCTCCGAGTGTGGTTGCGGAAGCCCAGGTAACCAAAGAAGGCAGCTCGCTGCAGGTCGATGCGGCGGTGCGGACCCAATTGCACATCCATGCGAATCCAGGAGGCGAAACCGCCGAACTGAAAATCGAAATCCATGAGATTGTCCCAAGGGCCAGGTGGTCCATCTTTAAATTAGAGCTCAAGTGGTTGGCGGGAAAACTACTTGCCCTGAACCACCACGAACTGGCGACCATCGACCTGAACTACGAAATTCCGCTGGACTGGCAGACGACACTCTCTGTCGATGGCGAGAAAAAGCCCCTGAGTTTCGAAGTGGAGCGTGGCCGCATTCACGGGGACCTGACGCTTCCGGCACTTAGTCAACCGGCACGATGGTCGCTGCGCCAATGGTTTTTTCTGCCGGACGGCCTTCATCTCTTTCTCGATTTGAATTTGGAGGAACCATGAACATCCTGACCGCGAGAGCCATGATCTCGACCGGCATTCTCTTGCTGACCTGTTTGCCCCTGAGCGGGGAATTGGGCGCCGATGTGGTTCTCAAACGCGAGCGCTTGGCCGCTCTGAAACAGGAGTTGAGCCCCAAGCTGAAACACTGGTCCTTCGGGACAAGCGACATCGGCATCTGGATATCGTCTCGATCGATCCAAAAAGTACTCGATCGCCTGGCCGCAAAACCCGAAGAGAACCGCACGGCCCACTTCCAGATGACCAGTTGCGATTGCCCCATTTTGGAGAGCAGAGATCTGGGCATAAGGAGAGTGGATGTAAAACGCTTGAAGATGTCCCTGGTGTTGGGTCGTCCGGAATCGACGATTCAAACAGACGGGTGGCGGCTGAAGCTCCCGTTCCAATTGAAAGGGAAGATGCACTTGAAGGCCAAAACCATTTTGGGGAAACCCTCGGTAGGCGTCGATTTCGGCACCAATTCAGCGCCGACGGCCTTTTTGGAGCCCGCGGAAGGAGATGGTGACCACTTTGCCTTTCACGTCACGACCCGTGGAGACCAGACCATTCCCGTCACCGCCAGCGCGGGTCTCGGCCAGTTGGGCCAGTTGACCCTCGACCTACCGGTAACGCTCCCGCGGGGTACCTACCAAAAAGTGCACATTCCCAAGGTCCTGCACGAGCAAGGTCGCCTCGCCTTCAAGATCGGTGACGCGAACATTGAAAAGAAATACACCGTCCAAACACGATTCGATCCCGTAGCCTTCCAGCCTTCGGGTTTGCTTTTTACCGCTGACGTCAAGGTGGCTTGGGCCGACTGAACCCGAGCCAGTTTCAAGCAGCTCGATGATGACGGTTCCCCGAACCGATCGCCCTCGCTGTGCCCTGTCGCGAGGTAGAGACCCCCCATCCGATTGCCCAGAATCCTGCAACGCAGTTAAGTCCAACCATCTCAACCCATTGGATCGGAGAGTGTGCCATGAAAGGGAAATCGATACTGGGTTTATCTCTTTTGGTTTCGGGCGCCATCATCGGCTGGTGGACCCTTCGGGAACCGAAGCCGCGCCAGGAAATATCTCCGGCCCTTGCCCGCGAAATCACGCGGATCTATGGCCAAATGGAGCACTTGGAACCGGAGCGGCAAACACCTACCCCCGCTTTGGACGCGACCCGCAAAGTTCGATTGGCCCGGTCTCTCGCCCGAGCCTGCGGGCCGCTGGAGATTGACGACAAGCGATTGCGTGCCCAATACCTTAACTTGAATTCCAACCAGGCTCGGCTCGAATGGCGCCTCGAACATCTCTACCCCGACGCCGCGGGCAGGGAAGCCTTGGCGCTCTTTCGCAAACTCGTCGTACCCTACGATTTTGGCCTTCTCGAAACACTGGCCATCGACGAAGAACAACCCGGTCACGCCATGTTGGAAGCGTTTTTCCTGAAGGTAATCGAGGAAGGCGAACGGCAGGACCAAAACGCGACAAGGCAAGTGGCTCGCGCACGCATCCTCGCCCAATTGTCGCCCGATGCGGTGTCCTGGCTGGGCATCGAGCGACCCCATCGTCGATTGGTGGCGGCTTTCCAAGCCAGGGAAGCACGCTTCGAGAGAAATCAGCAATCGATCCGGAAGCATTTCGGTGCACACACCCCAGCCGAGCAGGCATTGGGATCTTGCCAAATCCTGCTGTCCCGGGCCCAGCGGATCCTCACCCAAAACCTGGCGTGCCTGAACGATTCATGGCGTATCCTGGGCCGGCCTCTGCTGTTTGCGGATTTGATGCTTCGGCAACAGGTGCGAGATCTCATCCAACCGCTCGAATCCGACAGGCGTCGCCTGGGCACGATCGCGAACCTGGCGAAGCAGCTCGATCCCATCCTGGCCGATATCCGCACGGGGTTCGATCGCCGGTTTCAACAATTGAGCGCCTCGAAGCTCACACCGAGCGCGGATGTCCACGCCAGTTTCGCACGCCTGGGCCGGCCCGCCTCGAAAGCGAACGATCTCTATCAACTGACGACAGCCCGACGCAGGGTCCCGATCATGGGTTCCAAAGGGGTCACCGGCATCACCGCTCATTTGGTGCCCGCCTCCTTTTTCAACCGAGTGCCGGCCGGCGGCTTGGTCGATCCGCAATGGGTTCGCCTGCAGCCGGCGCCCAACGGACTGGAGCCCTTCCGAGACAACCATGTGCGGCTGGTTTGGCGCGAGCGCATCCGCCCTACCAAGGAAACCGAAAGCCAGCGGTACTTCAGGGACCTACCAACGGGAATTCGTCTTTTCGGGGTTGAAACCGGGGTCGAAAGACGGGCGAATCAACCACACTACGAGATCTCGCCTCTCGATCCAAGCACGGGTGATTTGGACGTGGACCTGGCTACCCTGAACAGGTTTCTTCAAAATCTTGGGGTTCCCAGTTACCTGCAAGCGATTTCGGCCCAACTTCACCTGGAAGACCAACAACTTTCGCTCGATTTGACCATGGCACTTCCCGCCCTCAGCCAGGAGATTCACCGAACGATCCAGGTGAACCTCACCCATCAAGCGGGTAACCTGGAAACGGCCTTGACCCGCAAAACCCAAACGCTTTCGGCCGAATTGGTGGCCGAACTGAATCAGGCATTCGACGCGGGGCGCATGGATAGATTCTCTCCTCGCCACGAGATCGGTGGTCTGAGCGCGGCAAACATTGAATCGATCGTTTATCTCGGGGGAAAAGAACCCTTCAAGGTTCGAGTCTGTCAATCCACCCTGCTCGGGGGCTTGCCTTTGATCGCACGTCGGACCTTCGCGCTCGAAGGAGATCGGCTGCGAGAGTTGGAAATCGCCGTAAGCGAAACCGAGGTGAAAACGATTGTCTTGGTCTCGGCAAAGGGATCGGCGGCGCGCCAATCATACCGCACGCATCATCACCGCGCTCGGCAGTCGAGGCGAGATCTCCGCGCCACGGCGGCGCGACGCGCCACCGACTTCGTGGATCGATTATCGGAACACATGAGCATTTTCGAGGAACCTCTCCACGCGAGCGCAAGGGACCAGGCCATTCAACGCATCACCGATGTGCTTGCCGAGATTTCTCCCACAACCCTGAGACGCACCGCTCTGCCCATTTCCTTTTGGGGTCCCATCGGCGAGCGCACGAAAGTTTCGCCCGAATACCGGGCCGCGCTGCTTCGTTACGAAGACACGGGCATCACCCGCGAACAATTCGAAGAACGACTCCTGCCAATGGTGACCGAACCATCGGCCATGAAGGGTCATGTCGAGAAAGATCATCGTTATTGGGAAGACTCCGATCTAGTGGCGATGGACCTCATGGCCGAGCGATGGGTCTATGTCGCATTGTCGACGATGCGCCCGGGGCCAGGATATCCGATCTTCCGCTCGAGGATATCTCCGAATCCCGATTCCGACTCGATGGTCGAGGTCGCCGCCTTCTACACGGACCGCCTGATTCGCGTGCAGGAAACGTGGTGGCACCAATGGCGGGCGTCGACGGTTCAGGCCCTTCGCGCGATAGAAAGCCAAGACCGCGCACGCCATGCGCTGGTAGATCCGGTCTCACGAGAGGCGATCGACCTCCGCACGCGAATCCCGGGGATTGACGATCGGGGGCATCTGAACCTGGGTGTCACGCTTCAACCGACCGTGCTGGCGCCATATCTGGAGACCGCGAGCGAGCCTCAGCGTGCAGGGTTGGTTTGGACCGGTTCGCTGGAAGCGCAGGGAGTTCGGGGCCTTCCGACGGGTTTCCTGGACCGATGCCGCACCATCCATGGCGTCGTCACGGAATGGCGCCGGACCGCCCGGCAAATGGACCTGCGTTTGCGAGACCGGTGGCGTGGTTTGGCTCAATCCCATCCAACCGGGGAATCCTTCGAAGCGAAGGCCCTGTTGCTGGAGCACGGCCGACCCCGCATTACGTGTGGGCTCGACATCAGGGCCCTGTCCCTGAACTACGACGGCACCCCAATGCGTTGCGACGGACGGGATTTGGTGCTCCCTTTGACGGATTTGGCGACCGAAAGCCCCACAACGCTGAATGGTTCGTTGACCTGTGCCCGGGATCGAGAACGGGAGCTTTGGCAACGCATCCACGACGACCTGAGAACGCGCCTGCCGACGTGGCTGACTGGGCTCAATGATCCCAACCTGGCACCCGCACTCGCAGCACTGGCCGAACTGAAAAACGGCACACCTTGGGCAGAACTCAGCGAGCAGCATCGCCAGAGCCTTCCAACCGAAGTGTCCCTTTTCGGCACGAGCCTGCCGGTCACCTATCATTTCGCCGAGGCCACGGGTTTGACCTTGCGCGCCGCAGATTCCGAGGGCACGGTCTTCGGCAGTCCTTTCGAGGTACACCGTGGACTTGGCTTGAACCTCGACCAGGGAAGGGCGCAGGTGGTCCCCCAATGGTCGGACTTGGTCACGGCTCCGACCCTTGACGACATGGTCATCGATCGGTTGGCACAATTGTTACCGGGCCTGTCCATCGACCAGGTGACGGCGGTCGACGACACCCTTCTGATCGATCTGACCTGGCTCCAGCCTGCGCTGGGCATGCCGCTCTCGATCCGGCTGGCCTTGAGTCCCGCGGCGCTGGACCCGGGCGTGCTCATCCGATCCCTCGGCACGGCATTGCGTCGGGCCCTGAAACGTGAGCTGGAACGCAATCGCGAACTGCCGACCATCGGTCCTTTCGAATCGATACGCCCTGAAGAACCGGAAGGCTGCCCCGAAGATCCGGCCGCCATACGGTTGGCCGGCGTGCTGAAACTCGCCGGGTATCGAGTGCACATCGTGCTCGAAAGCTGTTCGGACGGCTCGATCTCCGTGGCGCTCGACGGGCGCATCGATCGGAAAGCCAGCCGATCCATCTTGGATCATCCAATTCTTCAAGGCCTCGATATTCAGGCGGAAGCTTTGGCCGACCCCGGATTCCGCTTGGACGGGGGGTTCCGATTGAATTTCCGAGCAACCGTCCAGGCCAAGTTGCCAGGAGCGGTCGCCCACTTGGATTTGAGTTTCTACCTCGACGAAAAGGGCCTCCATTTCGAGGAACAGATTACCTTGCACATGCCCGGCTGGTTGGATTCGGAAGAGTTGGGCGACGATCTGTCGCTCGGCGATGTGTTCATCCGATTCGACCCAAAAACTCGCAAGATGTACCTGGAAGCGTCGCTTTCCCTGGAGCCTGGTGCCGAAACCAGTGAAAAAATCATGGTCACTTTGGCCGGAACCTTTGGCCTGGACGATCCCGAGTGGTCCTTCACGGGTGATTTGTTCCTGTTCCGTTTCCGGGCGGCCAACGTCAAGGTCCGCCTGAACATTCACGAAAAAACGGCGCATATTCGGTTGGACAGCGACCTGATGATGGATTTGCTGGAACTCGAGGGTGAGATCCTGTTGAAGAATTCCCCGGCCGCGGGCGAGCCGACGGTATTCGCCAAGTTGACCGGTGACGTTTTGGGTGTGACGTTGGCCGACGCACGGCTCAAACTCCAAAAAGACGGTAGCGGCAAGGTCGAGGCAGGCATCGGCCTGCCATGGTTGGACCGAAATCGGATCGAAGTCGACTACGACGAAGATTTCGAGAATCCTCGCTTCACCCTGAAAACCACGGACGACCGCTTCGGTCCGAGCATCACCTGGGTCATCGGTGTCAATGAACGGGAATGTAGCATCGGTGCCCAAGCGAATGTCTTGGGTTATCCGCTCGAGGCACACATCGTGGTGCCGTCGCTGAAGCATTTCGACATCGAAGCCTTCCTGAGAGACCTCCTGGACATTCGCTTGGATTTGGGCATCGACCTGTCGTCATCCAGGGTCAAGCTCGCCGACAAGGCCAAGGAGGACGACGGAAAATCGGGTTCTGGAGCCGATACCGAGGAAACCGGCGGTGCGAAGTCCGCGGAAGAGGCACAGCCGGTCTACCACAACACCCCACAGGCCTGGATCCCGGGCTGGAAAGTGGTCCGCGAACCCCGCAAGAAACGGATTTTCAAACCGTTGAGTTGGTTTTACAGAACCGTCCATGTTCCCGTGAAAAAACCCAGAAACGGCCAGGCCGGGGCACTTTTCGGCGCGCTCGGCCATCACGGTGGCGATGCGATCGCGGACATCGGGGGGTATTACAAGGTCCAAGACCGGTACGGACTGATTCGCGACAAACACGGCACCCTCCATCTACTTTTCCGGAACGGCGGCCGCTGGCAACCAACAGGTTGGACCTGTGGTGCCAAACCCTACAGCCACGCGCCCGAGGACGACACCCTGGAGATCGTCAATCACCGCGATCACGAGGGTCATCACCTGGCCATCCTGACCTGGAACCATCAAACCCTGGCGATGCTGCGCGGCGCCACGCTGGGTGCCCAGGACGCCCGAACCAGGAACATTACCAGGCACTTCGATCGGCTGCTTGCAAATCGAAACGACCTGGGGCCGCACCTGAAGGCCGAATTGGCCTGGTATATCGGCTATTTCCACCATCAAGGACAACTGCCGGAATTCAAATCCTGCGGCACGTTTTTCTTCGTGTTCACCAAATCCGCATTCTATGTGCTGGTGCCCCGTTCGGACGGCGACCTTCTCTTGGTCTCCTTCGCGCTGTTGGGACATCAAGCCCTCGAAGCATTCACCCTCGGCGGGCAAGACTGCGCCTTTCTCGACGGGTTGACCGACGTTCCGTTGACATACATCGACGCCGTGCCGCCCGGCCCGGCGATGCTTCTGCTGAGCCAAAAAAACGAGGTGGGCCTGTTGCTGGAACGTGCGGCTGGAGCCGATACCGGCAACCTCTTCCTACTCCACGACACGGGCAACCTGACAGGCGGAACCTGGCGATGGCACGACCGCGCCGAAGATCAAACCTGGGATCGGGTGTTCCGTCAGCAATCCACCCCGCAAACCGCGCTACTGGAACACATGCTGGCCGAAATGCCGCGTCATGCGACGCCCCTCCACCTGGGTTTTCGCTACCGACGAGCGGTCGAAGAGATGCCCATGCGGCTCGCGTGCTCCGGGGGCGAAGCATGGCTCGGATTCGGCGATGAATTCTTGACCCTGGGACGGGAATATCCGCGGTTCCACTGGGCTGACAAAACATACCTGGACCAACACTGGTCGGCCTACCGACACCAATCTCTCATGGGCGCTTCCCACGACATTCCGACCACTGCGGGCTATGGCGCCCTGCTACTTTCCGGTCGATGGCAGGACGACACACATGATTTTCGAGGAGATCCCCTGGGACCCTTGGTACAGGGAGCGAAGGAGATGAAGAAATGAGCGTCTTTATGCTGTTGCCGGCGGTGTTCCTGTGGTTCGCCGTCGTGTCCTTATTTCTATGGTTCTCGGTCAATCGTTGGTTTCCCCGTCAGCCCATGGGCCCATATCTCAACTACGATGAGCCGCGATTGAGCCTGTTTCCTTACGCCAACCGCAAGGCGTTGCTCGCAGGGTTCCTGACGGCGTGCCTGTTCCTTTGGGGAACCCGACTTGGCATCGCCAAGCTGGCGTCCTACTACTTGGCCTCCAACGCGAACAACGTGAGTGCCGCTCTATTGGAACGCGAAATGGGATACGACCTCGGTGCGCTTCACCGGCAACGCGCACGGCTCAACGACGGTGATTTTCGAGCCTATTGGCAAAAATATGCCGAGGTGTTGAACCAACGCGAAGGTCAGCCAAACACCGACCCCAAAGGCCTCTCGAAGGATCCGCGTCTGTTCACCCGGTTCCGTACGACCTATTGCTTCGATACGAACGACCTCAAACTGGTCACTCCGGATCCCGGTCTGGATGCCATGTTTGCCGCATTGACCCAAAACCCCAACGCGTTGGACGGATTCGTGGCCGCCATGTGGGTGTTGAAAAGCGATGAAAGACAAGGCGCGCCCCAAATAGGCGCCCTCGCGGACGACGGCGAAGCGAGGTATCTCGACAAACTGGTGCGTCGTCAATTCGAGGTCCCCTTGTTCGCTTGGGACCTGCCCGCTCCCCGAGGCCGGGACATTCTCAAGCGCTTGGGCAGCTTTCTGGAAGAGGCGAAGCCCCAAAAGGCCCACTGGCACCATTATCTCAACGGCGCCATGGCAGAGGGATCGGGTCCCGCCTTCGAGAAGCTGTTGTCAGCCCACCTGGATCGCATGGCGGACCTCATGACGCCATTCTATCGGGTATTGCAAATGGTTTTTGGCTTCATTCAGTTGCTGACCCTGACCTTGTTTTTCGCCGGGCTGGTCATGCTGCGCATGCGGCTTGATCTGCTCAATCAGGAAAAAACGTGGAAATGTTATTGGAACAACCGGAAAACCGCCGAAGGGACACAGGGCTGGGGCCTGTTGGCCCTCCAAATGTGGCGCCGAATGCGAGCCGAATTCGCCGACAAAACCCATGCACAAGACGAAGCCAAACGGCTCAAAATGCACGCCTGGTTGCGCCAATTGGAAGAGCGCATCGAGAAAACGGAATATACGCTGATCGACTACATCGTCTGGGGTATGCCCTCATTGGGTTTCATCGGCACGGTGCTGGGGATCGGGGCCGCACTGGGAGATGCCGACAAGGTCGTACGCGCCACCAACGCAGTGGAACAGGCGGGTGCCATCAGCGCAGTCACCTCATTGCTCGGTGTCGCGTTCGATACGACCTTGGTTGCCCTGATTTGCGGTCTACCGCTCACAGCGCTCATTTTTGCCTTGCGGGCCAAGGAATCCAAATTCCTCACGGATTTGCCAGATGAACTGGAACACGCGGGCATCTTCGCGGAAATCAATGGGCACGGAGGCACCACGTGAACCAGAAGGAGGGCATCGGTCTGGCTTTTCTCGATATGTTGTCGTGCGCCCTGGGTGCGATGATCCTACTCTTTCTCATTTTTTCCACCTTTCAGCATCAGGGCATACCCAGGCCGGGTCGGAATCAGCCCGCCCCCGATCTCTCGGAGGCAGAAATGCGTGTGGCAGTGGGCCAGGGGGAGAGCGATCCCCGTAAAATGCCTCATTTGTGGCAACTGAAATTGAAGGCCGACGAGGCCGGTACGTGGCAACCCGAAGCGGCAACCGGCCAATTTCACATCGGGCGAATGGAACATCGATCGGGGGCATATCTGATCTGGATCGACGACCCCAGCACCGCCGGTTCCTGTTCGTTCGAGGTTCATCACGACCAGACAATTCGGGCGGAGCTCGAGGAACTGCAGCCTGGCCGAAAGGCTGTCGCTCAAAGGAGCGGAACCGGCTTTCGATTCGTCTTCACCATGGATGGCGGTTGGTCGATGGAGGCGTTGCCATGAAGCGCGGCAAGGGCACCCTGGGTTTGGCGTTTCTGGATGTGTTGTCGTGCGCATTGGGCGCGACGGTGATCTTGGCGGTTATTTTCTCTTTAATCAAAGATCCGCCAAGTGCCATGGATCCACATAGATTCCTGTTTGCAGCCTTCCAAACCGAGGGGAACGTAGAGCTGGGTGTCGAAATCAGAACACCTACGGGAGTTTTCGCCCATGTGTTCGAGAATTCGCCCTTCATGGACCTGCACGATAGTGCGGGAAAACCGCAGTTGTGGACATCCACAGACTTGGGTTCTCCCGACCATCGGTGGCTCTTCCTGCGGATTCCCGAACCCAGGAAGGGAGATTGGACCCTTCGACCTTATGCGGTGCGCTGGCGGGATACGCGGAGTGCCGAAACATCGCTGAAACTCAGGGCCTTTCGCTGGGCCACTTTGAAAGAAAGCCGCAATGTCATGGAATCCGGAGAAATGCGCAAAAGAGAGGATGTCGGCACAGCGGGCCCAGCCTTCACCTTCGAGGACAAGGTAGAGAATATCCAGATACTGGCCTCGATCACCATCGACTGAATACCTGGGGCACCCGTTTTCCAGACTTGAACGCCCAGTGCGACAGTCACCTCTCAACCCTTCGGTCCGCATCGACCTCCCGGGCACGTCGGAGCGCCAGATTACCGCACGATCCGTCGTTCGACTTTTCGCTTGTTGCCTTCTGGTTCTTCATCGAAAAAACCCACACAATATGGTGACTGCCTTCCCAGGCGATCCGGGGTTTCCCCACACTCGACCCCAGTAGGAGTTCATCCGTGAGACACATTGAACGCGTGTCATTGGACCGTGAAAACGAAGCCTGGTTGCGGGGGGCCTATCCGCTGTACCTCCATGATTTGAGCGAGTACGGTGGCGATTACCGCTTGGACGCTTCCGGCGTTTGGCAGCCGAATTATCTGGACTACTGGACGAACCCCGCCCACCCCGTTTTGGTGGACTTGATCCGGGTCGACGGTCACTTCGTGGGTTTCTCGATGGTAGGCCACCACCATTTTCCATTCAAGCATGAAGCGATCGATTACAAAATTTGCGAATTTTTTGTGCTGCGTCGAGCCCGGCGAACGGGAATCGGATGCAAGGCAGCCCGAGCAATCTGGGAAGATCGGCCAGGAAGTTGGGAGCTCGCGGTCTTGAGGCACAACCAACCCGCGCTCGCCTTTTGGCGCGCTGTGCTGGCGGATCTCCCGCGCGCCGAGGAGACGCCCAGCGAGCACGATATTTTATTCCGATTCACGGTTTGAGATGGAATCAGATCCCCATGTGGCGACTCGCCATTTCAGGGCCTTGGTTGGGGCCTTGGTTGGGGACAGGCACCCACAACAGCTTTATCCCCAGCCTATTAGTTAACACGTCGAAACGGATCGATAAGCTTGGCCACGTTCGTTCACTTGGATGGGCACGTTTACGGACTAGGGCCACGGCTTTTTGGGTGTTGGGCGGGGTTGTTGGAGACAGGCGGGAGTGTTGCTGGGGACAGGGGAGTGTTGCTGGGGACAGGCACCCACACCAGCTTTATCTTGCTGGGGACAGGCACCCACAACAGCTTTATCCCAAGGTGGTTGGGGACAGGCACCCACAACAGCTTTATCCCAAGCACATTAGCCAACACATCGAAACGGATTGATAGGTTTGGTCACGTTCGTTCACCTGGATGGGCACGTTTACGGACTAGCCCGACTTTCGTAATTCAGGGGGCACGCGAGCGGCATACCCTTGTGAATTGGTGTTGTTGGGGGTGTTGTTGGGTGTTGGGGGTGTTGTTGGGGACAGGCGCCCACAACACTTTTATCCCAAGCACATTAGCTAACATTCACAAGCGGTGGGCCCTTTATCGGGCTTTTGAGGACAAACATTCGCATCGCTTCGGGCTCTTGGTGCCTGTCCCCAACAACATTCGCGCTCGTTGGGGACAGGCACCCACAACACTGGGGACAGGCACCCACAACACATTTATCTCCAGCCAATTATCTCAAACCTTGTTGGGAGATAGTTACTCCTGACGGCATTGGGGATCCTAGCGATTCCAAGGGTCTCTTTCCATCCGTCGCTGTTTCTGGATCGGTGCTGGTTCGTCCTCTGCCGGATTCCTACGTTGGCCCACGGTTTTTCGATAATTTTCGAACTTGAAAAAATCAACCCAAAAAGCTATAAGCTCAGATAAGAAAATTTTGATTTACATTGCTCACTTAAAAACTCGACCTTTCGAGAGATCGCGATCGCAAGGCAAGAGCTGAATGCCCTTCTTCGGCCTTACCGTCGGCAGCACTGTGCCTGCCCTACCAGCCTCTCGCGCAACCATCCCATCTCCCTTCGAACCAGTCGGGAACGTACGCCCCATCGGTTGGGTTCGGGAACCGCCAGGTACTTACCTGTGCGACTTTTCTCTCGGGCGCACCAACACTTTTCTCGTCATACAACTTTTTCCAAAACGCGATGTGCATCACAGCCACCTACCTGGTGAAGGCCTTTCCCCTCTTCAACCCGCATTGCTCGTAACGTGCCTGCTTCGCAGACGCAATCCCATGAGCCGTGCGGGCTCGAGGCCGCGTGATCGATCCATTATCTGGCGGGAGGTTCCGCATGGCCACCAGACTCGGCATCTACGAGTTGTTGACTCCCCAATTTCTGCTCGGCTTTACGTTTATCGAAGAAGTGGATCGCTACCTGTCGGTGCTGGGCGTCGACACGCTACACACCGCCTTCGACGACACTACGATCGTCTACTCGGGGACCATGTCCTTCGGCGGCGAACTGGGCAATTTGCCGAAGTTGAGTTACCGCGCACCCGGGGGCGCCCTGATCGAAGCCGAGGATTCAGAACTGGCCTTTCGCCTGACGGTCCCGCGGAACCCGGCCTCCAACGATTTTCAGACGGCGATGACCTGGCTGAACACCAATGCGGGCGGCATCGGCCTCGAAGACACCGACATCGCGGTGAACCTGACCCAATTGATGCAGGTCATGGGTGGGCAGGCGGCCGCGGCTCCCAACACCACCGACGCCTATAGCCATGGTTTCCGGTTGGAGCTGATGGTCAGTACCCTGAGCTTCGAGCTCGGCGAATCGTGGCTGCCCGGGAAATTCGAAGACCATCGTCTGGTCGCCGACAACAGCCATCCCGCCCAGAAAGTGCGCTTCATCCTGCCCAAGATGATCATCGAATACGAGCAGGGCCCCGACTTGAGCACGGGCCCTCCCGACATCCGGCTGAAGTCGTGGGGCCACGCGGGATTCGACGGCCCCGCCGACCCGGCCATGGGCGAACTGATCCGCATGGAGCCGGAAATCGCGGTTCACGAAAGCGGCCGCTTCGGGTTCGGCATCGGCCAAGTGATTCTGGACCTCAGCCAGGATGCGACCCCGCCCGAAATCCTCGCCCACTTCGGCACCGACGAGGCCTGGACCGGGCTGTACATCGAAAACGTGCGGGTCTATTACGCCGACGAAGGCAAGGACTTCGCCTTCACGATTGGCGTCAACGACGTGCTGATCTCGTTCGACGGCGAGGTGTCGCTGGAAGCCTTCGTCCACCTACTGGGCAACGAACTGGATTTCCGCTTCGACGTGCTGTTTTTCCACGGCGCCACGCCCATCGGGTACCCCAGCGGCCAGGCCTCGGAAACCAAGTCCCAGGTGGTGGCGGGCAACGCGGTCGTGCCCGACAACGCCCACGTCCAGCTCTCCATCACCGGTGGGATTCCGGAGTTCACACCGGATTTCAAATACATCGCCGACGGCAACACGATCGACCTCAACAGCTCCTGGAACACCACCCTACAGCGGATGCAACTGCCGCCAGGCCTGCCTCCGTCGGGCTTGTTGGAGATCAGCCTTTCGGACGATCACCCCAACGGCGCGCAGACGGTCTACCGCAAAATCGAACTGGTGCTGACCAAACCCGGCAGTCAGGTCATTCCCGGCGCAACCCGACCAGCCACCGCGGTCTGGACCCAGACATCCAACGATCCCGTACACCGGGTCGACCACGTGGGCTCGCGCGGCTACGTGGAGATGTTCCACATCACCTCGTTGAACAACCCGTTGACCGAGGGCGGCACGGTCGAGGTCCTGGACCTCACGAACAACAACACCGAAACACGGACCCTGGCCGGCAACGACTTCACCATCACCACACCGAAGAACGCCAACTTCCAGGTAACGGTGAACCTGAACCAGGCCGCATCCTCCCAGGACTTGACGGAGTATTTCGATCTGCGCTTCCTCTACGATCGGCCACATGGCACCGAGTGGGAAGGGATCAAGCAGGACTACGTCACCAATTTCGAGCACGCACCCCATAAACGGGACCCGGAGTACCTGAAATCGGAAGTGCCCGAGCCCGCCCGCGGCATCGGTCCGGCAAACCCGAGCGACAGCGACGCCCTGGTCGGCACCAAGGCCGTGCACGCCTGGCTCAAGCACCGGCTCAAAGTGGGGCCAGGCAACGAGAAACACATCCAGGTCACGGCCTACGCCAGCTACGAACGGCACGATGACGCGGACGTGGTGGATTACAACAAGCGGCTGGCGATCCGGCGCCTGAAGACGGCCTATGCGGTCATCGACGATTACAATGCCCGGGTTCAAAACGGCGAATACGGCCCCGGCGAGGCCGAGGTGGTCATCGACAACCGCGTGGCGAATCCGGAAACCGCCAGCGACTTGGAGCTGAAAGACGTGGTCTTCGGCCAAGAAAAAGCGCAGAAAGGCGACATCATCCACGGTGACGACCCGGGCAAGGTGGAGACCGATCCCCGCGACTATCCGCCTGGCTCCATCAAGGGCCAGGAGCGCTATCGCAATGTCTACGACCGGGTCGCGGTCTTGGAAGGCCTGGTCGCGGCTCAGGTGAACCCGGCCCAAATCACCGGCACGCTCACCCGAGGCGAGGACGTGGTCCCCCAGATTCCCGTGCTACCACCTCCGCCGCCCTTCCCGCCGGCCCGGAAGAAGCCGGACTTCTTCCGTCGCGTCAGTCTGCGGATTCGCATCGAACGCAACGTGCTCACCCTGGTGGAAGTCTCGGGTGAGGTCAATTTCGAAACGGCCATGGAGCGATCCATGCGCAACGGGATCGACCCCAACATGCAGGCGCTTCGCCAGAACCCGGACGACGGCGCGGTGGAGTTCCTGCTCTCGGTGGGTTTCGACACGGCCACCCGCTTCTTGACGGAGAACCTGCAACTGCACGCCGCCCAGGGTGATACCGACGGCATCGTGCCGCCGCTCAGCAGTGTCGACGGTTCCAACACGACCTACAACACGTTGGGGTCCATGATGATCCTGGGCCCGATCCTTTCGGAGGTCACCGGCGCCTCCGGCAGCGACGACCCGGCCGATTGGGGCGCGATGGCGGTGAGCTGGGGCGTGCCCGCGGCGATCGGGGCGCTGGGCGTGGTCAAGGTGCTGCGTATCCTGCTCTACGGCGGCGAACTCAAGGCCCGCCAGTACGTGCCCCAGCAAGGCAACGCCCAGCAGTCGGACCTGGCCCTGCTCTTCGACTACGCGGTCGAATTCCACCTGGACCTGCTGGGCATCGTGTCCACCACCAAGCCCCTTCGCGTGCGTTACAAATCGGTGGGCTTCAACATGCACACCGCCATCGACACCAACGACGAAACGGTGTTCCAGCCGATCTTCGATCCCTCGAAGGGTTACGAAATCGATTTGGGCGATCCCTCGCTGCTGAGCCCGCCCGGTCCGCTGGGCGACCTGATCCGCGTGGCCGCGGCCCGCATCGCCCGCTACAACCCACTCACCCTCGAGTTCGAACTGGCGGTCAACCTGGACCTGGGCGTGATCACCATCGATCGCTTCAAGGTCAAATGGCCCATCAGCCCACTCGGCGTGCCGACCATTCTGCCCGCAGGCGTCAAGGTCGACCTGCCGGCCACCCTCCAGGGCAGCGGACACCTGCACATCGGCGACAACGGCTTCGCCGGCGCGCTGGACGTGACCCTGGTACCGATCAAGGTGCGCATCGCGGCGGCACTTCGGGTGGAGCGGTTCGACGATCTCACCGCCGTGCTGGCAACGTTGACGGTCCAATTCCCCTCGCCCATCGTGTTGGGCGCGACCGGCCTGGGCATCTACGGTTTCAGCGGCCTGTTCGCGATGCACTTCAAGCGCATCGAGCAGGCGCCCCAACCCCAGGATCCGGTGGGCCCGGCACTGGGCTGGCTGATCCGCGCCGACGGCGATCCCACCAAGATCGTCGACGGCAACGGCCAGGACCTTTGGGCGCCGGAAGCCGACCGCTGGAGCTTTGGGATCGGCGTCATTCTGGGCACGCTGGACGGTGGCTATCTGGACAATCTCCAGGGCATGTTCATGCTGGAACTGCCCGGACCGCGCATTTTGATCTGCGTCAAGATGCGCCTGCTCGACATGTTGCCCGAGATGAGCGAAACGACCGAACTGAACATGGGCCTGTTGGGCATCCTGGACCTGGATTTCAACCTGGGCCGCATCACCATCGGTGTCCTGCTCGACTTCGGCGCCGACGAGCTGCTGCGGATCACCATCCCCGTCGAGCTGTTCTTCAACTTGAAGGACGCTTCCGACTGGCACCTCTACATCGGGACCCACCTATCGCCGGCCTCGGCCACGATCCTGGGGATCGTGCGCGGCTCGGGTTACTTCATGATCGCCGGCAACGGCATCCAGGACTGGCCCGCGGGTTACGACCACGACTTGGGCGGCCTGTCGGTCGCGGGCGGGGTCGCGGTGTCGCTGATCTTCGGCAGCAAGGACTGGGGCCTGTACCTGGAGGTCTCGGTTCGCTTCGACGTGGGCGTGGCCTTTTCCCCCTTCTTCATGGCCGGCCTATTCATGTTCCGCGGCGAACTGGTGCTGTGGATCATCAGCATCGAAGTCTCGGCCGAACTGTTCATGCGCCTGCCGCCGGTCTACGCCGAGGGCGAAGTCTGCGGCAAGGTAGACTTCTTTTTCTTCGAGATCGAAGGCTGCGTCTCGGTGACACTGGGCGACCCCGGCGCAGTCGAGGACCTGCCGGACATGGTTACCAACGCCTTCCTGCAGAGCTACGCGCCGGTGATCGCGTCCGGCCAAGGCGATCGCCCCATCGACGGCAGCCTGGGTGACGCGCTGGCGGGCAATGCACTGGGCACGTTCACCGGGCAATTGATCGAGGTACCCATCAACGCCATCCCCGTGCTTCAAATGACGGCCTCACCGCTGGTGGGCGCTTCCAGCGAGAACTGGAGTCACGACGACGCTCCGGTGACCACTTTCACCGAGGCGATCAAGATCGCACCGGGCATGTCCGACGCGACGGGCCTGGTGATCCGCGGCGAGAAGCGCTACCGTTTCCGCCTCACCAAGCTGGAACTGCACGTCAAGCCACCCGGCGAATCCTGGCAGCCGGCGGTCTTCGACGAGACGCCCCCCTCGGTCTGGCGCCTGGACCACGACGGCGGCAACGAAAACGGCAACGCCAAGATCGACCTGGCCCTCGGCACCCGAATCCCGACCACGGCCTCCTACGCGCTGGAACGATCCACCGAATTGACCACCAACGTGACCCGCACCTGGTCGCGCATCTGCGATATCGTCGCCCAGCCGACCCGCGTGCTCTGGACCTTCTGTAAGGTGCCGCTGGGGACCTCCGGCCACGGTTGGCACCTGACCGGCAAAGCGCTGCCGGATCCGCCCGGAACGCTGCGGGAATCCGGTCCCAATTTGAAGATCACCATCGAAGAACCCGAGTTCAGCGACGACGAGAAGAAGCTGATCGACATCGCCCGAGAACTGGGCGATCCCTTCCTGGCGCCGGCCATGGTGTTGGGCGAGGAAAACGTGGAAACGCCCTGCTTCCGCGCCCTCCACATTCCGCGAATCCTGAAGCACAAAACGACCAGCATCGACTTCGAGCCGCCATCGGACTACCAGGAACAACTCGATCGCCTGCTGGACCGGACTTGGATTCGCATTCATACGGGCTCCTGTCGTCAGGTACGGTTGCGCCTGGCCGCAAGCCGCTTCTGGCGCAAGGGCATGTTCGAGATCCGCCAACTGGATGCGCAAAAGAATCCGATCGTCACGATCCCCTTGACCCAGGTCGCCCAACACGTCCTGACCCTCTCCGATCTGCCCGCGACCTGGTCCGAACCCACGCTGCCCTGGGACGAAGATGTGATCCCCGTCGAGCAGTACCTCTCCCACGGCGAACCGGAGTACATCCAACTGGAACAGCTCTTCGTGGAACTGGAACCGAAAGAGGCGTGCGTGACGCTGGAATTGCGCGTTCTTCCCCACCGGGCCTTCTTCAATCAGCCCTACACCCTGCTGCTGGGCGACGTGGAGACCTACACCCTGGAAGAGGAGATGCAGAGCCAGTTCACCTCGGACAAGCAGGTCGACAAGCAGAAGGTGGTGACGGAGTTCCTGGAAGAGGGCGACGACGTGATGCTGTTGCGACCCAACTGCGAGTACGCCCTGGAAGTGGCCTACAAGGCTTACCTGGGCGACGACAACCAGCAGGAAAAGGATTTTAGCAAGTTCTTCCACTTCAAAACCCAGGACAAGGCGCCCTACCACCTGGATTCACACGTTTTGGGCACTGCGCCCTTCCACAACGAGGCCTGGCATTTCTACGGCGACCCGATCGTCATCGCGTTTAACGACCAGACCGCGCTGCCGCTGTTCAAGGCCTACAACGTCAAGCTGAAATACGTGGTCAAGGGTGCCGACGGCAAGTCGGTGATGCCCCCACTGTTCGACCTCGCCAACCAACCGATCGAGATGCTGGCCACGGACGGTGGCCCCAACGACATCGCACCGCTCTCGGGCGATCAGGAGGGTGCATTCGCTTCGCCGTACGCCGAGACTCTGGGCGAACTGGCCGAGGTCCTGCCCTGTATTTCCACCGACGGCGCCGACACGACCCAGACCTACCTGAAGATCGCGGCGGAACTGAAGCCGTTGATGGATTACACCTTCGACATCCTGCCGGAGCCCGACGATCCCAATCTGCCGATGGCGCTGGAACCACCTCCGGCCGCGGCCCAGGTCCCACCCGGCCAGCCGGTCTCCGGAGACGCGGAGGTCCCCTTCTTCCGCAGGCGGTTCCGCACCTCGCGTTACGCCGATCTCGACGAACTGGCCGCAGACGTGGCTACCACCCAACTGAACCATCGCCAGTTGACAGCGAACATCAGCCTCGGCGGCTCGGGAGCCGTCGCGGACGAGACGTTGACGGAGGCGTTGATGAACGCCGGCGAAGACGCTCTGGACGCCCCCTCCCGCAACCGGCTGGTTCTGTATTGGGTACCACACGGCAGCGGCTTCCGACCCCACGCAGTGCTGATCGAAACGCTGGAACCGGTCTGGCGGGAACGGCAGGAACCGAAGCTGGAGGTCGTCAAGGACGCGGTCGTCAGCGGACAACTGGTGGCCAGCGATCCCAACTTCAAGGTCGTCAAGGTGAAGACGGTCGCGGATCTCGAACTGGACCACCCGGACAACATGGTCGCGCGCTTCCTGTACGCCAACGGCGGCACCCGGACCCTGGTGATCTTCGACACCACCAACCCGGCGGTCTGGCCCCAGGAGGCCAACCAGCCGGTGGTGGCCGAGATTCAGGTTCGGCGTCACGGCAGCCCCATCTACCAGAACATCACCAGCCAGGTGGCCACGCTTTATCGCGTACCGTTACCGCTCGATCCGCCTTGGGATCAGGAGGACGAAGATGCCTTTATCTGAGACCGGGTCCATCGCGATGTCCCATCAGATTTGGATTCCCGATTCGTATTCCGGCCGCACCGGCGTTGGGAGGTTTTCATGAGAACCTATTGGCCCCGCATCATGATGATGCATTCCTGTCCCCTGATCGACGCATACGAACAGGGCCGCCATCACAAAGTGATCGACCGCTTTTTCCCGGGCGGGGATACCGGCGGGGTGCCGATCGCCCTGCGTTGGGTCACGAAGCCGCTGTACGGCTTTTGTCGACGGCCGTTCCGCGTGTTCCGGCGCCAACGGCGCTACGACGACTTGAGCAACCACGGCGAGCCGATCCTCACGACACCGATCAGCTTCAACGGTACCCGCACGATCGAATTCGACAAGCCGATGTTCGACGTCGTCTTCAAGGTCAACTTTTCGTTCGCCCACGTGGACGTGGTGGTTCAGGACGATACGTTCTACCCGATCGCCGGACAGAAGATCCGCATGTTGTCCTCGGGATGGGGACGGTTCCGAACCCACGGGATGTGCAGCATCAAGTTTTCGGGAAACTGCACCGTCGAGCGAATTCACGCAATCGATCAGAACGTCATGATCAATCTGCCCGACTGGGACGAGCCCGTGCAATTCGTGGGTTTCCCCTACGCGGACGACGACATCGCCGCGCCGGCCTACCATGCCGAGCCGCAAGGTTACGCGGGCAGCCTGACCGACGGTCTCCATGCCGCCACGCAACGGTTGGACATCGCGGCCCTGATGCAGCTAGACTGCCCACCCATTCCCGGCGTGGCCAGTTCGCCGGCGTGGAAAGCGCCCGACTCGGCGGTCTACCTCCAAAACCTTCGCGACGGTCTGCATAGCGGAGAGTCGATTCTTCACGCGGTCACGGCGTGCCTGAACGAGACCGACGATTACGTGTACCACAATCAGCAGAAGGATTTCGTGCTGGACAAAGTGCTGCGCGGCATCAACCAGGTGGGCCAACCCGCCACCGATACCCGCGAAAACAAACTCGCGTTGCCCGTGGTTTCGACGACGTTGATGAATGCGGCCACGGACAGCCTGGCCGCCACCGGATTGGGCTACGGCACCATCGATTTCCCACCCGAATCCGGGATGGGTGGCCGGCCGACGCGCGAGTTCCCTCGGTGGTTCACCTACCCGCCAGGTCGGTTCGATGTGCCCTTCGATTACATGGTGAGCTATTACATTCACTATCTGGCACCGACCGGCCCCGACAAGGATCCGGAGCCGCGCGAGATGGATCTGGCCGCCATTGCCGAGTTCCGCGGCGAGCCGGAGGACGCCCTGAACCTGGAGGTCGCGATCCAGCACCAGGACCGTCCGGTCCAGCCCGATCTCCCCTTCATGCAGGCTCGCAAACTGAGCTGGGACCGGCCGGAGCTGATCCAAGGTTGGGGCATCGCCGCGGCACGTGCGGGTCAAGATCCAGAGATGCTGAACCTGCCCCGATCGGGTGGCGGTTACCAGCCGTTCATCGCCCAGCGCGCCCTGTTCAACGGCGGCAAGAAAACGCATTATTTGGACAAGCTGGCCGCCCAGCCGATCACCGGCCAGAAGCAGACCACCTATCATGTGATCGGGACCGACGTATTCGGTCGGTGGAGTGACTGGAGCGATGTGGCCTTCATCGCCCAGGCGCCCGACGTGAAAGGGCCCGGCATCAAGCAGGTGACCTTCGTGCCCTACGATCCGACCGATGAAACGGGCGATCTCGTCATCGATTTCGCCTGGGACTGGTCGGACCGCAGTCCCCGTCGCATTCGGTTCTCCGGGAAGTTCTTCGCGGCCGACGGCACCACGCCCGGTACCACGCCGCCGAACTTCTTCGCGCTCGACAAGACGACCAACGCGGCACCGATCGTGATCACCTTCGATGTGAACCAGAACCCCTTCAAGCAGTCGGGTCCACCGGCCCAAGTGGCCTTCCTCGAGGCATTGGATCAGGATCCGAATGCGGACGTGCGTGTCTACCGGTTGACGGTTTCCAACGTGCGGTTCGCGTTCACCGCCACGGTCAAGAAACTGGGCTACGCGGTGTATGCGGTCGGCTACGAGAAGATTCGGCCGTTCGAGCCCAGTGACCCGGTCGGACCGGCCACGGTATACGCCCAGGATCCCAAGCCGCCGGCCCTGTCCTTCAATCTCCCCGACGTGACCTGGACCACGCCACCGGACGCGACCGGCAAGGGCCGCGTCAAGCTGACCTGGCCGCCGGCATCCAACGCGGTGGGTTACATGGTCTGGTACAGTTCGGAGACCGCACTGCTTGAGGCCGCCAACCAGGCGCCGCCCGCCACCATCGACAGTCGCGCGGAAGCCTGCAAGAACATCGTGGCGAATGCCTACGACAATCAGGACGAAGATGCGATTCGTGTCTTCACGCGAATCAACGACACGCCCATTCCGCAGACCGAGTTCGAGGCCGAGGTCACCTCCAGTTCGGATATCCTGCACCTCTACCGGGTCTCGGCGGTGAGCGCGACCAATGTGGAGTCACGTCGCTCGCGCTCGGTTTTCGCGGTGGGCATTCCCAAGGTCGTCAAACCGGGTCGGCCAGGACTGCTGTTGCGCAAGCACGCCAACGGGGTCAAGGTCGTCGCGATTCCGGGGGACAAACCGGATCCGCTCGGGTTCCGGGTGTTCCGCTGCCGGCGCGAAGGCTTGACGGTCCATACCGGATTGATGGGTGCACCGATCTACGACGAGAACGCGGGCTGGGGTGACGAGCAGGTGGTGGTCATGCGCGGTGAGCCGGCGGTGGCCTGCAAGACCCTGGTCGATCCGCTAGCGACGAGTTGGTATCCCTACTATTACCGGATCACGGCACTCGGGATTCCCGATCTCTTCGAAGGCCATCTGTCGGGAGAGTCCCAGGCATCGCAAGGCGGCGAGATCACCCCACATCCGGAGGGTCCGCCCCTGCTGAACCTGCAGAACTCCGTCTATGCCCACAAATCGAATCGATTCAACATCTACGGATTCACATCCGACGTGCCCGCCGGGTTGCCGCCGCTGGGACCGGCGACGATCGAGGTGTTCAACCTGGTCCTGGAAGGTCAAAAGACCCGGCGTGAACGCATTTACCACACCCATACCTGCACCTTGGATCGGCAATCCAATCTGCTGCCGAACCACTTGCACGGGTTCCTCCGCAAAAAGATCTACAACAAACTGAAAAGCGACGGGCCCTTCGCGCTGTTTTACCGGAGTCCGACGAACGCGTTTCCCATGCAGTACCGGCTGTTCGTCGAAACCTTCGACCCAAAACCCCCGGACGGCCAGCCCAAGGTCTTGACGCGCATCTTGAGGATCACCGATCCGCTGGGTCGATCGACCGAGCGCGAGATCGAGCAGGTCCTGGTTCAAGCGCCGGGGTGAACCCACGGTGAACGGAAAGCCAACGTATACGAGGGAGTGAAGTTATGACGGTCATCGGAAATGTGGTCGGGAAGGTAGGCATCGATGCCTTCGGCATGAGCATGTCGCGGATCTGTTGGTCGCCGTTTTGGGCACCGGACAACGGCACGGCGCCCGGGGCGATCGTCGTGGACGATCCGCCCGGCGCACCGCCGATGACGATCGGGGCCACGACCGGACAGCCTCACTTTGCCGACGGGACACCGGCACTTTGGGCCGCGCTGTTGCCGGGATTCGTTCAAGAGATCGATCCCGCCGCCAACGATCCCGCCAAACAGTTGGACGTGCGCCTGATCCGGGCCGACGGTCAACCGGAGAGCGGCACCGGCATTCTGCACACGGTGTTTCCCCAGGCCTATCTGCGCCTGTGCCGGCTCTACACCTCCATCGAAGGGGCCTTGCCGCCGGCGCCCGGTCGCGGCGTACCGGTGCGGCCCGTCCCGTACTACCTTTTCTATGCGACCGACGACATGAACCACAACACCGGCAAGTTGTTGAGCGGCAACGTCAACACGGGCGACGAGCTGGGTCATTTTCGCGAGATGCGGGTCTACGATATCGATGGCATGCCGATCGATCCGGCGGCGATGTTGTCCGTACTCAGTATTCTCGTGCTTCACTATCCCAGCTTGATGTGGTTGCCCCAGATCGCGGCGGATGCGACTGCCGGCAACGGGGTCACCGCTGTGGCTCGCAGTGCGAGCGGTGTCCTGAACGGAGGGCCGATCACCACGAGGGTGCGGCTTTGCGATCACGCGGGCACGCCCGTCACGGATGCGGCGACGAATTTCTCGGGGTTGACGGCGGTCAACGCCACGGCGGGCATCTACCAGGTTACCAACGTGCCTTCCACGATCAACCGCCAAGGGAACCTGTCGAACAGGGTGGTGTTCGGATCGGCCCACGGCGGGGCGCTTGGGGCCGCGTTCGCGGTACCCCAGTGGCAGGACCAGCGCGGGGCACTGGTGGGCACCATCGCGGATCCAGCCACCTTCGCGCTGGCCATGTACCGCGATTTCTTCAGCCTGCGGGTGATCGACATGGACAGCTTCCTGCTGGGTACGCCGCCGACCGGATTCGCCAGCGCCAATGGCGTCGCGCTGGAACAACCACCGCAAGTGCGCATGAACGAAACGCTCAACCTGCTGGCTAACGGCAACGAGGTTCTGGCCGCGGCGGGCGACCAGATCCCTGCCGCACCGAATCAAAGTCAGATCGTGGCCCAGTCGATTCAACCGACCCAGTTCACCGTGCCCACCGGCGCAGGGGCCAACACACTCTGGCCCGCCTTGTCATCGGGCGGCACGGGTCCGCAGCAATTGAATCCGGGGCTGGTCAACGGGCTGACCTTCACGGCTCAGTACATCGTGGACACGACGGCCACGCCGGTTACGACGCCCAACATCGCCCTCACCATCGCAGGCCTGCCAGGGGATGTGGCCGTGCGGGTCTATCCGCGCCGGTTCGTGGACGACGAGCGCGAGGCCCGGGGCGACGGCGACGGAGCGATCGTGCCGCCGGGTGGCGGTACCGTGACGTTGATCCTCTTCGATCCCTTCGGTTTGCTGCGAAGCGTGCCCCAAAAGCCGATTCCGACCTCGGCCATTTTGCGCTTCGACATGATGGTGGTGAGTGACCAGGTCGCGACGCCGACCGGGCCCCTGGTCAAGCGGCTCTACGGCAACATCGATCTCACCATCAACAGCGCAAGCACGGTCAACGATACCGCGTTGCCGGCACCCGCCGCGGGTAACGTCTTCGCAAACAACCCCCCTGGCGTCAACATGTTCCGTGGCACGTCCCGTTCCGAGATCATCGACCGGCGGCCGAACGCGTTCATCGATTCGCCGATCGCGGGGCCCGCCAATCTGGTGGATCTCCTCAACAACCTGGTGGGAGTCGAGACCGGTGCGGACGGGATTACGCCGCGAGAACACACCCGCCTGCCGACGATGGCGTGTCGCGATCTGGTCGTGTCCACCTTCAACGCGGGCGTGATCAGCGGTGGGCGGTTGGACACGCGGGCGGTCACGGGTCAATCCCGTCTGGGCGCACCGGGCAGTCGTTGGGGGCTGGAGCATCAGAGTGCCGGCGTGGGCGCTCAGGGCGGGCGGTTGGCCTATGATCTGGCTCGTCTGGCGCTGCGGCGGTCCCAGTACATGCCGCTCAGTCTGGTCAACATCCTGCCGGACACGTGGAACCCGCCGGCGGTGGGGACAGGCACCTTCGCAGGGGCCGTGCTCCAGAACACCGCGCCGTTGGTTGAAATGCCAAACCTCTTTTATCTCAAGGATGATATGAACGCCTTTGCGACCGCACGGGCCGGCTGGACGGCATCCAACCGGATGGCCAATCTCTTCAATTGGATCACCACCACACTGGACACCAAGACGGTGACCGTCGAGGGCCAGAACATTCCCGTTCAGCTCCTGAGCGGGCAGCTCAACGACGTGCTCAACACGATCAACACCAACATCACCAATCCCGGGCTGGTGACCAACCAGACCACGGCGCGGGACCGAGTGTACGCCGAGTTGGAGCGGCGGCTGGTGTCGGCGGTTTACGGTCGGCGCGACACCGAGTGGGCGCTGACCAAAGGGATCAACCATGCGCGGCGGTTCATTTATATCGAGTCTCCTGGATTGTGCAGCACGCGCCTGGACAGCAATGGCGCGCCTGCGAGCGACGATTTGCTGAACGTCATCGCCAACCGCGTGATGCAGGTGCCGACCCTGCGTGTGGTGATCTGTATCCCTCGGTTTCCCGACTACCCCGAATCGGTTCCCGATTTCATTCAATACGAGTTGGCCGACCGTGCCAATCGCCTGCTGAGCCTAACGGCTGGGCGGGTGCGGGCCTTCCATCCCATTGGGTTTCCCGGTCGTCCCGTGCGCCTGGACACGACCACCGTCGTGGTGGACGACGTCTGGGCGCTGATCGGTTCGTCGACACTGCGGCGGCGAGGTCTGAGTTTCGACGCCAGCAGCGACTTGGTCCTGACGGACACCGTCTACGAGCGCGGACACTGCCCGGCGATCGCCGAGTTCCGGCGTCGTCTCATGGCCAGCCGTCTGGGTTTGGCCGCGACGGAGGGCAACATGACCCAGCCAAGCTTCGCCCGTCTGCGCGACGGGGTCGAAGCGTACGAAGTGGTGGATGACATGCTGCAAAACGGGGGCGCCGGTCGCATCGAACCGTTGTACGAACGCCCGGATCCGAACTTTGACCCGAGCGATTGGGCCTCGAAAGCCAACCCCGACGGCGCGACGGTCGCGAACGATCCTCAGCTCTGGGGCGAGCTGTGGGCGATTGCCAATCTGCTGATGGGGTGATGCAGGGGTCCTCCCACAGTGCGGACAGGGGGACAGACCCACGTTATCATTTCAAATAAAACAACTTATCTTTTCGATTTTCAATCTCCCCCGTTTCTCAACACAGCAGATGGTTCGGTCGACAGTTACCGCCTCCACATCGCTGATCCAAGGGGCACCTGAGTGGTCCCCAGGAGCGCTGAACTTCCCCAGGTTTTCTGGACAGACCAGCACTAATGGGGACAGGCTCACTTAAATAAGGTACAAACAAACCTAACCACCTGAACAGCTTACATAAACCTGTCCCCCCTCTCGGATACACGTCTAACTTGCACCATTGGAGCGAATGATGGTCAATAACGGTGTCACTTCTCTCTGGCCGCATCGCCCTGATCTCGGCGAGACCCTTTAGTTTTTGGTGGACCCTTAGAGCGCGAACGCTTTCTAGCGGAAGACTCGTGGTTGGTGCGTCCCAATATCAACTGACGCAACTCCACGGCTTGTCGAATCTGTTGGTGAAAAGCGTCCGATCCATAGGCTTGGCTGCGCCAATCCACCGGCCGTTTGGCCGCGAAATCCTCGCGCCATTCGGTCAATGCTTCCTCGTTCAAACAATGAGCCGCGATTCCGGTTTGGCCGGAAGGGACTTGTTTTTCGGGATGCAGGATTCGCATCGCTTGGTGATCCATCCAGGCGACGTAACTTCGTGCCCGATCCTCCTGGTCAATTTGGCGTAAGAAGCCCACCTCGGGAGGGGAAACGGCACGGTTGGCATCTTGGAGGCGCCTGTACTGCCCCGCCGAACACCATTCATAGTCGGAAGGACGTTCGCAAAGTCCAGCTCGCACAGGGTTTTGCTCGATATAGGCCATCACCCTCATCAAGCTTTGTTCATTTTCGATGACCTTGCTCTTGAATCGCCCGCCCCACATATGCCCGCTGGTGTCATTCGCTTTGTTGAAGGCTCTGGCCATCCGAGCATTAATTTCGGCCATGAATCTCGAGAGGTCCGTGAACCGCTCGTAGCATTTCTCTGCATACGTCTCTCGCCAAGGGCGTTTTGTCGCCAGTAACTTCTGGAGACGTTCGTAGCGGGCTTGAAGGTCCCTGGTGTCCAGAGGCGGGTGACGAACCTCGAGACACAAGTGGTAGTGATTGTCCATCAGAACCCAAGCCAGGATTTTTACATAGAAAATATCCGCCATGGATTCAATGATGTCTCGGCATTGGCCCTTGAAGCCCTTCACATATGTATCGCTCAGATAAAAAGCTTGCTGGGCAGTGCGTGTCATTACGTGGTAATGGGCGACGGGCAGGTCGAATTTGATTCGGGGTCTTCTACTCATGGTAGCCCCCAAATCCACCGGTGCGGGGCCTTCCACCCAAAGTCGAACTTGCCATTTGGGTTCGAGCGATAATTGTTTCTAAGGAAATCCCATGCGATCTTTCCCAGTAGGTGCCGCCACCAAAGATGGCAGCGCCTACAGATCCATTGAGCCACACCAACTTTTGGAGGACGCCGAGATCAATGTCATCGTCGCGAGCCAAACATTCATGATCACAATCAGACGGAGATTTTGACCAGCGCAGACATAGCTGGAACGACCAAGCAAAGCTATATTGTGAGGGATTTCGTGGTTTTTGTCTGATCCTAAAATGCCACCGTCGAAAAGAGTGGAACTCTAGCCAAAAAGGCCATCTGTTGAACCAGTCAATAAAGGAAAACGAAATCTCAAAAAAGTATGAACCAACGAGTTTCATATCTCGACTCCAGTGAGTCGAGGCCTGACACAACCGATCTCAGCGAAACGTCGATGGTTTGTCAAGCACTAAAGGAGGAATATTCCATTTAATAGGCGATCATCGCGCTCCAGTTTGAACGCCCGCACGCATATCCTATTCAGCCAGTATTGGGATATGGAGATACAGGTAATCGTGAAGGGAGGCATGATTGGGCAGGACATGATCGGTGGATTGGCGGGGGACAGGCATGCGTAAACCATTGACAAAATTAATGGTAATCTCTCTGCAACCCATTTAGGTAGGGATTGATTTTACCTGTCTCCTACCACGATGTAAGATTTATTCGATCAGCATCTAGGTTGGGGGTTCGAATTGTCTGATTCTGTTTCCATTCTCTTAATGAGCGGTAGTGTCAGAGGCGGTTCATACACCCGGTCCCTGACTCAATCCATCGCAGCCTGTCTCGAAGACGCCGGACAAATGGCCATTCATTGGTGCCTCCATGACAAGCCGCTTCCAATTGCGGATCCAAGTTTTTTGAAACCATCGGGCTCTTTCCAAGCCGACATAGTGCAAGAGTTGGTAGAAACCGCGGCAAGATGCGACGGTCTTGTATTGGCCTCACCGATCTACCACAACTCATTTTCAGGTGTTTTGAAAAATGCACTCGATCATCTCTCCAGCCGTCAATTGGCGTTTAAGGCTTGCGGCTTGGCGAGCCATGGAGGTCATCGCACCAGCCAAGCTGTCGATCAGCTACGCCTTATTGCGCGCAGCGTGCAGAGTGTGGCAATTCCCACCCAAGTCTGCACCGATCGGGACGATTTCGAGATCCGCGCGGACGGCATCCCAGCTCTAGTGGCTCAAGACATACTGCAACGACTCGTTCGTTTCTGTGATGAAATGGTTCGGTTTTCCCTGATGCTTCGGACCATGCGCGAAAAGCAAGTACGCGAGATTTGATCGATGAGGTTCCTGATCATTGATCACTCGGGTCCGAAGCACCCTAGGGGTCGGTAGGTTTGACTTTCCTACAGGCCGTGGCCCGCCTGAATAAATCGTTTCGGTAATTCCTACAACCCCAGCAATTGCTCCTTTTCGAATGGGGCCATCCTGTGACCTGCCGCGATTAAGAAAAGTGTCGACCACGTTTGGATTTGAATGCCTGACGTGCAACTTCGACTTCGGCCCTAATCGCACAGTCCTCGACATGATCGTTGATGAGTCCCATCGCCTGCATGAAGGCATAAACCGTGGTCGGCCCGACGAATTTCCAACCTTGCTTTTTCAGATCCTTCGACAAGGCAACCGATTCCGCGGAGGTCGACACGGCCTGTGGTTTCGCGAGCTGCTTCGGATCGGGTTCGTAACGCCAGATGAAGGCGGCGAGCGAACCTTCCCGTTCGACGAGCTCCTGTGCTCGCTGAGCGTTGTTGATGACCGCCTCGATCTTGCCGCGATGGCGCACGATACCTTTATCCTCGAGCAGGCCCGCCAAGTCACGCTGAGTGAAACGTGCAATCTTGTCGAAATCGAAATTGCTGAATGCCTTGCGAAAGTTTTCGCGTTTGGCGAGAATGGTGCGCCAGCTCAATCCGGATTGGAAACCCTCCAAACTCAACTTTTCGAATAGGCGATGATCATCGACGACCGGAAACCCCCATTCGGTATCGTGATAGCCGAGAAACTCAGGCGCGGCGCCACACCAACGGCAACGTGATCTCCCATCGGGACCGGAAATGGTCATACCCATCCATGACCTCCTTTTATTACTATCACTAAATAACCAGTCATCCGAGAAGAAACGTCAGCCGATCATCAACTTTCGATGGGGTGAACTCGATAATCTCCGCACTTACGACATCATTCTGCACAAATGGATCGGTATTCACCCGGTCATGAAGATCCGGTAACGAAGTTCCATATGCCACAATCCCGCCTCCCAAATTGGGCTGAAGGCTACCGATCAGCAAAAACACCCCATCGTCCATACCTTCCTTGATCCACGCCTTATGGCCTGCCATAAATCGAGGAGCTTGATTTTTGTTATCGGAAAATTTCAACAGTACGATAAACATAGACATCTCTTCCTCCATTACTAAAGTTAACAAACCGGGTCTATCGCTTGACTTTTGTCATAAAGCAAGTGTTAACCCGTTTCCTGATCACTGTGTTCATTAGGCACGACGTGTTCGGTGTACGCCTTCAACCAGTCGCACATCTGCTTTACTTCTTGTTGGATGAATTTTTCATCGTTAAAGGCGTTCGCCAATGTAGCCACACCCTGACTGCGGGCAAGAAGATGCATGGCCAGGTCGTCTGCATCCTCCTCACGACCCAGCAACCCGAATTGCCTGCACAGCCAAGTTCGAAACAACGTAAACAACCTGTTTGCATCTGATTGCGAAGGGTGATCCAGTTTCGCGAGTTCAGAGCACAATGTTCCAACCGGACAGCCGTAGCGTTTGATTTTTTCACCGTTCGCAATCAAAATATGAATAAAGCTCCGGATGCGATCTGCAGGATGGTCACCTTCGATTTCCCACTGTGCCAACATGCTCCGGGTTTTGGTCAAACGCACGTTGATGACTGCATCCAGAATGTCATCTTTGGTTTTAAAGTGATAGTAAAAATTACCGCGCGAAATTTTCACGTTTTTGGCAATGTCCGAAAACGAAGTATGCTCAAAACCCCGTTCGTAGAAAAGCGTGTCTGCAGCCTCAACTATGTGCTCTCGTGTTTTCTTGTGACTCATAAAAAGCGCCTTTCGTTCAGGTATGGACAGCATCCAGAACAGGATCCTTGGTTCGCTTAGCTTCGACTGTCCACTGGAATTTGGGGGGATCGACCTCGCTCAATGACGAGCTTGCCCGGCAACGACCTACTTCAGGACGCCAGGCCAAGAACAGCATTTCAAAGGCGAAACAACGATTCGAGAACATCAGGTCCTCTTGTCCTAGTGATTCAAACTAGGACAGACGTCCTAATTCAGAACTTTAGGACATTTGTCCTAAGGCGTCAAGTACCTAAAAGAGATCAGAGGGAAGGACATGCATCATTCGTTGGGAACCAACGCACACGACCTTCTCTGCCATTCTTCCTCATTGGGAAAGCCCAGGGATAATTCGTAGCAATCAAATGGCCTGATGACGCCTTTACATCCCAGCCATTTATTTTTTAGACGCTTACGTTTACCTGTCCCCCACTTACCCTTACCTACTTAGCGTTTATTGGATGACAGCGATTTGGCGATTGGGAAATCGGGTTTCGCCGATAGCGGTGCAAAAATCGAATTTCATTCGGCCAAGGTGTAGTAGGCTGAGGCCGGATCCCATCGCTCCCAATCTAGACGACGCCGAGGAATGCCATGCTTTGCCTATTGCTCCTTGCCACGATGACTCTCTCCGAGAAGGCACCAAATGATGATATCGAAAGTGTGCGTGTTCGATTCGAGGCGTTCTCCAATGCTTACCGCAATGTGGATCTTCATCGCCTGGACGCCATGCTGGCCGACGAATACCTGCATATCAACAATGGAGGCAAGCCACTGGATAAAAAGGCGTGGATGAATTGGAACCGCCAACGGCGGCAATGGCTCGATGCCGGACAGTTGAAGATCGATCGCTACGACACCGACGAAATTCAAATCGTCGTCAAGGGCGACACGGCCGTGATTGTCGGACGCATTCAAAGCGCAGGAACACGACAAGGCAAGCCGTTCGAAGTGGATATCCGCTTCACCAACGTCTGGGTCAAACGAGGTGGCACTTGGCTCCGATTGGCCTTCCACGACGCCCCCAGTCGCCCCTAATGGGCTCGACGTCCCTCTCCCACCCCACGTCATTCGAGGTCGAATGAGCAGGGAGGCATTAGGCCAGAGGCTGATAAGCTGGAGCCGGAGCGGGGACAGGAGCCGGAGCGGGGGCAGGCACACACAAACGCTTCATTTGAATTACTTTGTACCCAGCCACCGTTTACCTTTCGAACCGCGAAACTAGTTGGAACCGTTCCCAGCTTTTTGATTGCCTTCGAGCCTGGGAGTTTTTGGTAGGTTTGAACATGACTCTTTTCGGAGACCCTCACCTATGAGGAATGCGGGGGGACAGGCACTCACAACCCTGACGCAAATGCGGGCAAATGTGGGCAAATGTGGGGACAGGCACACACAACCTGTTTTGTTGGAACCACATCACAAGCAACCAACGCATCAATCAGCGGTGGCGGCACCGCTTGCATCGTCTGACGCAAATGCGGGGACAGGCACACACAACCTTCACAAGCAACCAACGCCGCTTGCATCGTCTGACGCAATTGCGGGCAAATGCGGGGGGACAGGCACACACAACCCCGCTTGCATCGTCTGACGCAAATGCGGGGACAGGGAAATGCGGGGACAGGCACACACAACCTTCGGAGACCCTCACCTATGAGGAATGCGGGGGGACAGGCACACACAACCCTGACGCAAATGCGGGCAAATGTGGGAAATGTGGGGACAAGCACACACAACCTGTTTTGTTGGAACCACATCACAAGCAACCAACGCCGCTTGCATCGTCTGACGCAATTGCGGGCAAATGCGGGGGGACAGGCACATACAACCCCGCTTGCATCGTCTGACACAAATGCGGGGACAGGCACACACAACCTGTCAATCAGCGGTGGCGGCACCGCTTGCATCGTCTGACGCAAATGCGGGGACAGGCACACACAACCTGTTTTGTTGGAACCACATCACAAGCAACCAACGCCGCTTGCATCGTCTGACGCAAAGGCGGGGGAGTCGCCCCTAATGGGCTCGACGTCCCTCTCCCACCCCACGTCATTCGAGGTCGAATGAGCTGGGAAGCATTAGGCCAGAGGCTGATAAGCTGGAGCCGGAGCGGGGACAGGCACACAAGGCCGGATGGGGGACAGGCACACACAACCTGTTTTATTGGAACCACATCACAAGCAACCAACGCATCAATCAGCGGTGGCGGCACCGCTTGCATCGTCTGACGCAAATGCGGGGACAGGCACACACAACCTGTTTTGTTGGAACCACATCACAAGCAACCAACGCATCAATCAGCGGTGGCGGCACCGCTTGCATCGTTTGACGCAAATGCGGGGACAGGCACACACAACCTGTCAATCAGCGGTGGCGGCACCGCTTGCATCGTCTGACGCAAATGCGGGGGAAATGCGGGGACAGGCACACACAACCTGTTTTGTCGTCTGACGCAAATGTGGGGACAGGCACACACAACCTGTTTTGTTGGAACCACATCACAAGCAACCAACGCATCAATCAGCGGTGGCGGCACCGCTTGCATCGACGGGGCTCCCATGTCGCACACCGATCTTCGTGCCACGGGGGCGTCCGACAGCCTGTCTCCCCGAGGCATGGTTGAGATCTTCGTACCGCGGGGGCGTCCGACAGCCCGGCCCCCGAGGCACGGTTGTCAGGGCGCGGCGGTTTGGCTATGATGTGAGCCTTCTTCAAATTGTGCGACACACCCGATTCCCACCCTCGCCAGGTGAGCACCCGCTCTTACCCGTTGGAGCCCCCATGCTGCAATTTCAATCCGTGACCAAGCGCTTCGGGCCACGCGCCGCAGTTGACCGCGTCTCCCTCACCATCGGCCACGGCGAGATCTTTTCGCTCCTGGGCCCGAGCGGCTGCGGCAAAACCACCCTCCTGCGCATGGCCGCCGGATTCGAAAGCCCGGACGCGGGACGCATCCTCCTCGCCGATGAGGACATCACCGAGCTCCCGCCCAACCGACGCGCCCTCAACACGATCTTCCAGAACTACGCACTCTTCCCCCACCTGAATGTTCGCCGCAACATCGCCTTCGGCCCGCGCCTGGCCGGATGGACCAAAGCACGCATCGCCGACGAAACAGATCGCCTGCTGCACCTGGTCCAACTGGAAAGCCACGCCGATCACAAGCCGGACACCCTCAGCGGCGGCCAAAAACAACGGGTCGCCCTGGCTCGCGCGCTGATCCTCAAGCCCCGCATCCTCCTACTGGACGAACCCTTCGCCGCCCTCGACCTGCAACTCCGCCGCCGCATGCTCCTGGAACTGGAACGACTCCAACGCGAAATCGGCGTCACCTTCGTGTTCGTCACCCACGACCAGACCGAAGCCATGAGCATCAGCCACCGCGTGGCCGTCATGGCGGATGGCCGCATCCTCCAATCGGGCACCCCACGCGAGATCTACGACCGACCAGCCAACCGATGCGTGGCCGCCTTCATCGGTGACGCCAACCTGCTGAACGGAGTCCTGAACGCCGGAGATTCGGGTCTCCACCTCGCCACCGAGGCCGGACCGCGCATCCCCATTCACCAAACGGAACCCTGGATGACCACCGGCACGGCAGCCACGCTGTGCCTGCGACCCGAACACCTGACACTGTGCACCGCGGAACCCCCGGCCGAGCCAGGCCGCGAAGCATTACTCGGAACGGTGCGCGACGCGATCTACCTGGGCACCCACACCCAATTCGTGGTGGCGGCGGCCGATCGCGACTGGATCGCCCTGCAACACCACGGTGGTCCAGGCGAGGCGCGCTTCCTCCCGTCGATCGGTGACGACCTCTGGCTGACGTTCGATCACCGACACTGTCGCCCGCTGCCCAACGCGCCCCACACCACACCGCCCCCCAACGAAGGGGCCACCCCGTGAGCCCCACGAATCGCCAAGGCTGGCTGGCCCTGCCCTCACTCGCCTGGCTCACGGTCTTTTTTGCCGCGCCCACCTTCATCATTTTGGGACTGTCCTTCAAACCGGCGACGGTGACCGGTGGCTTCGGCGAGGGCTGGTCGCTCGCGGCCTGGCACATGCTGTGGGACCCGATCTACCTCGCGATCGCCTGGCGCACCCTCTGGCTGAGCTCGGCCACCACCGCGATCTGCATCACCCTCGCCCTGCCGGTGGCCTATTATCTGGCCAGGTGCGCGCCGCGACGCCGGCGCCTGCTGCTGATCGCCGTGATCCTCCCCTCCTGGACGAACTTCCTCGTTCGGGTCTTCGCCTGGAAAACGCTGCTGCACCCCCAGGGCCTGCTCAAGCAATTGCTCGACGCCACCAGCCTCATCGCGCCCAACCAACCGCTACTCTACAATCCCGGTGCCGTCCTGCTGGTCCTGGTCTACACCTACCTGCCCTTCGCCATCCTGCCGCTTTACGCCGCCGCCGATCGCTTCGATTTCGGCTTGCTCGATGCGGCCCGCGACCTGGGCGCCAACGCCCTCACCGCCTTCGTGCGCGTGTTCCTTCCCAACGTGGCGCACGGCATCGGCGTGGCCGTGCTGATGGTGTTCGTCCCCGCCCTGGGCTCCTACGTCATTCCCGAACTGGTCGGCGGCGTCCACGCCGAAATGATCGGCAACAAAATCGCCCAACGCGCCTTCATCGACCGAAACCTGCCGCTGGCGGCGGCCCTGGGCTCCTGCCTGATGCTGGTCGTGCTGCTGCCGATGTGGGCACGCATGGCCTGGACGCGCAAAGGCACCGACCCGAAGGGACCCTCGAACCCCGCATCCGAACCGAACGAACCGGCGGGAGGCGCCCGGTGATCAAGCGCTTCTCCTGGACCGCGACCACGACCTGGCTGGTACTGCTCTTTCTGCACTTGCCGGTCGCGGTGCTCATCGCCTACTCGTTCAACGCCTCGCGCTACGGCGGTCGCTGGCTGGGCTTTTCGTTCAAATGGTACGAACGTTTGTTCCGCGACGACGAAATTTGGCGAGCCTTGGGTTACAGCGTGGCCATCGGACTCGCGGCGACCCTGCTCTCCCTGATCTTGGGGGTCAGCGGCGCCCTGGCCCTGCACCGGGCCCGCTACCGTCTGCGCGGCCTCCATTTCTCGCTGCTGTACCTGCCGCTGGCGGTGCCCGATATCTTGATGGGCATCAGCCTGTTGCTGTTCTTCGTGCTTCTCCAGGTACCCCTCGGCGTCCTCACCATCGTCGCCGCACACACCAGCTTTTGCGTGAGTTACGTGTGCATGGTCGTGCTTGGCCGCCTGCAGACCTTCGACTTCACCAGCATCGAAGCGGCCCGCGACCTGGGGGCGACACCGTGGCAGGCGGCCCGCCTGGTCCTGCTTCCTCGATTGGTGCCCGCGATGGTCTCCGGCGGGCTGCTGGCCTTCACGCTCTCGATGGACGATTTCGTGATCACTTTTTTCGTGAGCGGACCCGGTTCGACCACCTTACCCCTGCGCATCTACAGTATGATCAAACACGGATCTCCCCCACTCATCAACGCGCTCTCCACCCTGCTGATCGTCTTCACCGCAGCCGTGATCGCCGTGGCACAACGCTTTACCAAAGAGGTACCCCGAACATGATCCAGCCTATTCCGTCACCTCCCTCCCGTGCACGACGTTTGGCGCAGCTCACCGCGTTGCTGCTTTCGCTGATCGTGCTGGGATGCGGCACCTCTGCGCCCCCACCCGATTCCGGCACCGCCACCACCCCATCCGAAGCTCCTGCGAACGGCGAGCCCGACGTGCTCCACGTCTATATCTGGTCCGACTACCTGGACGGCGACCTGGTCACGCGTTTCGAACGGGAAAACCAATGCCGGGTCGTGCTGGACTACTTCGATTCCAACGAGGCGATGTACGCCAAGCTGAAGGCCGGCGGCGGTGGCTACGACGTGCTGGTCCCCTCCAGCTATATCCTTCCACTCCTGGTAAAGGAAAACCTGGTGCAGCCACTGGACCCCTCGGCCATCCCCCACCGGGAACACATCGACCCCAATTATCGCAAGCTCCTGCCGGATCACGAGATGAAGCACAGCGTGCCCTACATGATGAGCTACACCGGAGTCGGTTACCTGCGCAGCATGGTGGGTGACCTGGCACCCTCGTGGAACGTGTTCGCGCGCCAGGACCTGAAAGGGGTCATGACCCTGCTCGACGACCCGCGCGAGACCATCGGCGCCGCACTGAAACTCAACGGCCACAGCCTCAACAGTTTGGACGACACGGCCTTGGCCCAGGCCCGCGACACGGTCATCGGCTGGAAACGCCATCTGGCCAAGTTCGAAAACGCGCAATACCACCACGGTCTGGCCTCGGCCGAGTTCCAGTTGGTGCACGGCTACAGCGGCGATGTGCTGCAGGTCCAGGTAGAAAATCCGGACGTGACCTTCTTCCTCCCCAAGGAAGGGTTCCCGCTGACCTGCGATCTGCTGGTCATCGCGTCGAAGGCCAAGGCACCCAAGCTGGCCCACAGGTTCATTAATTTCCTGCACACACCGGAAGTGGCGGCCAAAAATACCCAAACCGTGCGGTTCCTGTGCCCCAACACGGGCAGTTACCCGCTACTCCCGGCCGAGCTCCGCCAGAACCCGGCGATTTTTCCACCGGAAGAGGTCCTGGCACGTGCCGAATTCATCGAGGACCTGGGCAAGGACAACGAAAAGTACGTGAAGATTTGGGACGAGATCAAAGCCGCCCGCTGAAATCCGCCTCGACAACGACACCGTCCCGCAACCCTCGCCCAAGTCCCACCAGGAGCGAACCAAACACGAATCCGGATGAACAGGCCAGGAAGTCGAAGTGCGCCCTGACGTCCGGTACAGGATCGAACGCTTCTCCTCTTGAAACAAAGTGGTGTATTCAACCTGAGCTGGGTCTTGCCGTCGTCAAATCTGGATCAGGAAGGTAGGAATGATGGAAACCAGGAAAAGCAGGACCATGATGTGACACCAAATGCGGATTCTTTCCTGGTTTCCGATGTTCCTCGGTTCCTGCTAAATTCTTCGGATGAACGACCCATGGCCCTTCGCCAGAATCCAGATATAGTGTTTCTTTCTCGAAATCGAGTTGGGTGTGCCCGCTGGTGCGCGGCTCTTATGCAGCAAACCCTGTAACATTCGAAGGTAAAGATAAAAACAAAAAAAGGCGGATGTGCGGGGAGTTCGTCGAAAAATGTCGGCCCGGCGCCCTGGGCGGGTACGGCCGGTATGGCCCGGCACCTACTGCAACGTCGCCCCTCTCACAAATGCGGGAACTCCCAAACGATTCGCTTCGATTAGTTACCCACCTGAAACCCGGTGGCCGGTGTGCCGGTGGTTCGGCATACCGACCACCGGCATTCCGTGGTCCGGCATTCCGGCCCCCGGCCTGGGCGGCGACTCTGTACCAGGACGCCCGATTCAGGAAACTCGGAAAGGTAATTCCTATTTCGAAAAACAGAACAAGTTACGTGAACAGTAGTTCAATTTCATTGACGGCATTTTTTCCAATTTTAGCAATTTAACTTAAATTATCCAAAAAACGAATTCCGAACGAAACCAATTCGGCTCGCGTGCCACAAACAAAACAGGTGTGTGCCGATCGGCCCATCGCCCAACCGGTTTCGAACGGAATTCGAGTTCGCCTCGCTTCTTTCTCGTTTTCATCGTGTTAGCAAGTCATGCTCAAGTTCCGAGCATCATTTCTCGCGTGTAAAAAATACACGAAACCAAACGAGTTGCACGCCCCAAAAAAGAGCCCGACAGAGGTTGTCACTTATATATTTTTTGTCAAAATTCCGTAAAAAATTGATTTTTCGTCTCGAAAGTCACAAAACTCGCTGCATTTACACCTATTCCCCAAACAAATATCAAAAATCATATACATATGGGACTCCCATTTTTGAGCTATCTATGCAAACAACGCATTTCAGGAAAATATAAAACATCACGTCATTTTTGTTTGACATCGCGCCTTTCTTACGGTTTATTTCCACCTAAGTCGGGCTCCTCAGTCCCAGGCACACAAAAATTAGCCCGAATGGCCGTCAATCGTCCTCGATCTGAATCTGTGCTCATTCTCTCTTGACCTCCTTCGTTATTTTTTTGATTTTCGATTTTTTCCCGGAGCTCATATGATCACCTATTCGATCTTCCTGGTCTCGTTCCTGGCCCTTTTCCCCTCTCCCACCGAACCTTCCCTCGACCACTACGGTCAGGTTCTCGACAACCTCTATCGCGGCAAGAGCACCCAGGGCACCCTGGTGATGACCATCGTGACGCCCCACTACGAGCGAACACTACAGATGGACATGTGGACCCTGGGCCTCGACCACACCCTGGTCCGCCTTCGATCTCCGCGAAAGGAACGCGGCAACGGCAGCTTGAAGCGCGGCAACGAAATGTGGAACTACCTGCGCAAGATCGACAAGCTGGTCCGCATTCCGCCTTCGATGATGATGAGTTCGTGGATGGGCGGCGACTTCACCAATGACGACATCGTCCGCGACTCCAGTTGGTCCGAAGACTTCGACGCACGCCTCGGTCAGGCCGAGCCGGGCAGGGTCACGGTCATCTACCGCCCCAAGGAAAACGTGGCGGTGACCTGGTCACGCATCGAAGTGGTCTTCGACGAGACCAACGGCCTACCCACGACGCAGTCGTACTTCGACGAAAAGGAAGAAAAGGTACGCGTCCTGACTTACAGCGATGTGAAAGAAGTGGACGGGCGCCTGATTCCCACGACCCTGACGATGGACCCCATCAAGAAGGACGGCCAGTCCACACGCCTGGAATACCGCGAACTGAAATTCGACGTGGACCTGAAGGAAACATTTTTTACGACGGGCAAGTTGCGCAAAGGAATCTAGGTATGTGGTACACGGCTCTTTTGGTCGGGTGGCGCAACCTGAGGCGCCGCCGCGGCCGAAGTATGTTGACCGGAAGCATGTTCTTTTTCGGCACCATGTTCGTGGTGGTCTCGCTGGGCGTTGCCGACGGCACCTACGACGACATGATCCGCTTGGCGACCCGCACCTGGGTCGGTGATTTTCAGGTCCTGGCGGAGAACTACGACAAAAAACCCTCGCTTTTCAAAACGATCGACGATCCCGATGCGGCGGCCGAGGCACTGCGCGCCGAGGTCGCGGGCATCGCCGCGCTGGCACCGCGCATCGAATCGGCGGCCTTGCTGTCCCGCGACAACGCCACGGTGGGCGGCTCCCTCCTGGGTATCGATCTCCACCGCGAATTCCGGGTGACCAGTTTCGAGAAACAACTGAGCGAAGGCGCTTGGTGGAAGCCAGGCACCAGTTGGGACGATACGGAGATCGCGCCGATCGTGCTCGGCTCGGGCTTGGCGAAACGACTGGATGCCGGCCTCGGTGAACGGCTCGCGGTGATCACGGCCGCCGCCGACGGTTCGACCGCCGCCGATTGGTTCGAGGTCGTCGGCATTCTGGACAGCGGAAACGACGAATTGGATCGCACGATCGCCTGCACCCCGATCGCGATCGCCGGCGAGTTCCTGGAACTGGGCACGCGGGTCCATCGCCTGGTGGGCCGCATGGCGGCACGTCGATCCCTCGCCGGCGGCGTGAACCTGCCCATACAGGACGGCGCCCTGTCGGTCATGCCCTGGCAGGAATTGATGCCGGAACTGGATCGCGCCATCGCCGCCGACCGCGAAGGCCTCTCGCTCTTCGTGATGATCATCCTGCTCGTGGTCCTGTTGGGCTGCAGCAACACGATGATGATGGCCATCCTCGAGCGGATCCGAGAGATCGGCGTACTTCAAGCGATCGGAACCACGCCCGGCCACATCATCGCCTTCACCCTCGCGGAAGTGAGCTGGCTCGCGGTGATCGGCGTCCTGGCCGGCACCCTGGTCGGCATGGGGCTCAACCTCCTGATCGGCGCATCCGGCATTCCCTTGGGCGACGAGTCCTTCACCTACGGCGGCATGGTGCTCGACCATCTCTCCGCCCGCAACAGCCTGACATCGGCCCTGATCTACCCCCTGGCGATCGCCGTGAGCGGCATCCTCGCGGGACTGGTGCCCGCCTACAAAGCGACCCGCCTCTCGCCGGTCGACGCGATTCGGGGGGCCTCGGCATGACGGACCAAATGACGTTCCGCCTGGCATGGCGCAATTTATGGCGCCGCCCGCGACGCACCCTGCTGACGTTGTCGGCACTCGTCCTGACGCTCGCCATGCTGATCTTCTTCGGCAACCTGATGAGCGGCATGTGGGACCGCATCATTCGCGTCGCGACCTCCTCCCTGGTGGGCCAGGCCCAGGTCCATCTCGCCGAATACCGGCGAACCCAAGACCCCGAGCGCTTCTTGCGCGACCGCGATGCGTTGATCTCGGCCCTCGAACGGCAACCCCAGGTCAAAGGCGCAAGCGCCCGCATCTACGCGCCGGCCCTGGCCGCGATGGGCGACCGCTCGCAATCGGTCCGGCTCATGGGCGTGGACCCAGAACGGGAAGCGATGGTCACCTCCTGGAAGGACCGCATCTGGCAGGGCCGGTACCTGACGGACGACGGCGGCGCCCTGATCGGCAAGCGCCTGGCCGAAAAACTGGAGATCGGTGTCGATTCGAAGCTGGTCGTCACCGTCGCCGACCTCCGCACCGGCGACCTCAACAGCGTGTTGCTGCGGGTGCACGGTATCCTGTGGACCCAGAACCCGAAGGTCGACGAAGGGAGCGTGATCGTCACGCTCCCGACCGCGGAGAAACTGGCCGGCCTCCAGAACGCGGCCCACGAAGTGGCGCTCACCTGGCACACGACGGGCGAAGTCCCGCCCACCACGCCGAGCCTGCCCCGCGACGACCTGGTCTTCAGCACCTGGCAGGAACTGATCCCCGGCATGGCCCAAGCCTACAACCTCCAATCCGGCTACCTCTGGTTCTCCTTCGTGGTCGTCTTCCTGCTCGTCGCCCTCAGCATCGCCAACACCATGAACATGTCGCTGATGGAACGCCACCGCGAATTCGGCATCCTGATGGCGCTGGGCACCTCCGACCGCCAACTGGTGGGCGGCATCGTCAGCGAGTACTTCCTGCTCGGCGGCCTGGGTTCCGTGGCCGGCTTGGTCCTGGGCCTGCTGATCACCTTGGCCTGCGCCCAAACCGGCATCACCCTCACCGGTGTCGAGGTCATGGGCTTCGCCTTGGACGAACCGCTCTACCCGCGCACCGATCTGGCCTTTTCCTTCGGTCAGGCCCTGACCTTCTGGGTACTGACACCGCTGATCAGCTACTGGTCCGTCAACCGACTGCGTCGCATGGATCCCGTCGAGATCCTGCAGGCATCCATGTGAGAGGTGAACCATGCAACGAGAAATCGTAGCCAAAACGATCGACGTCAAACGCCATTACGAAACCAAGGGCGGCTGTGTCAAAGCGGTCGATGGGGTCACGATGCAGGTGGAAGCCGGCGAGTTCCTGGCGATCGCCGGTCCCTCGGGCTCCGGCAAATCGACCTTGTTGAACCTGTTGGGCATGCTCGACGAACCCACCGACGGCCGCATCCGCCTGGAGGGACGCGACATCGAGGGTCTTTCCCGAACCGAACGCGCCCGCATCCGGCGCGACCACATCGGCTTCATCTTTCAGGCCTACAACCTGATCCCGGTGCTGACCGTCGCGGAGAACGTGGAATACGTGATGATGCTGCAGGGCCAGGACACCGCGAGCAGACGGCAGCGCGCGCTCGAGGTGCTGGCCGAGGTGGAGCTGGAAGGCAAGGAAGACCGGTTCCCGCAGGAGCTTTCCGGTGGCCAGCAACAGCGGGTCGCGGTGGCGCGGGCGATCGCGTCGCGGCCGGCCCTGATCCTGGCCGACGAACCGACCGCCAACCTCGACTCCAAAACCGCGATCGCCCTGATCGACATGATGGAACGCATCAATCGCGAGCAGGGCACCACCTTCGTCTTTTCCACCCACGACCCGCGCATCATGAAGCGGTCGTCGCGCATGATCCGCATCTGCGACGGCAAGCTGGAGGAAGAGGCGGCGGAGGTCCTCGTATGACGCTCCTGCTGCTGACCTGCTTGTGGAGTGGCGACGGCCTGTGGCTGAGCGGCCAATGGGAGAGCTTCGGTTCCTATGTGGACGAAGTGCCCGATCCCTATGGCCATACCGCCGTCAGCACCCGCCTGCGCCTGCGCCTGGAGGGCGACCTGAGCGAGCGCTGGCAGTGGCACGCCGGCGTAGAACTCTACAGCCAGTACCAGGACGAGCTGGCCAGCGTGCCGAGCCCCCGCTTCCTGCGCCTGGACGATTTCAACCGGGATATCGAACGCAAACACGAATACCTGATCCAGCAGCAGCTCGACCGGCTCCAAGTCGTCTACAACGGCGACCGCCATCGGTTGCGCCTCGGCCGCCAGGCGATCGGCTTCGGCAACGGCCGCCTGCTCAATCCGGCCGATATCTTCATGCCCATTTCCACCTATGCACTCAGCACCACCTACAAGCCAGGGGCCGACGCCGCGCGCTGGACCTACACCGTCAACCCGACGATCGAGACCGAATTCCTGGCGGTCGCGGCCGAGGAAGGGTCCGGCATCCAACTGGGCACAGTACACGCCGTTCCCACCGGCTTCGACTACACGCTCGGTCTTGGCCGCAACGACGACCGCACCTTTCTGCTCTGGGACATGGCCGGCGACCTGTTCGGCGCCACCCTCTACCAGGAAGGCATGTGGCGCGAGGAGCCCGACCGACGCAACACCTTGCGAACCGCGGCCGGCATGAGCCGCCGCTTCGGCACCAAGCTGGACCTGACCCTCGAGACCAGCTTCAACCGCAACGGCCTGCGCGAGGCCGGTCAGTTCGCCATCGATCCCGACCCCGAAAGCGACTTCGCCCGCGGCGAAAGCATCCTGCGCGCCCGACTCCATTCCGCCTTTCTCGTGAGCTACGAATTCCACCCCTTGGTCCTGGGATCCCTGAGCTTCTTCCAAGACTGGGATCGCGACTCCCATTTCGCCTTCGCCAACTTCGACTGGGATGTCAGTCAGGTCGCGGTGCTGCGCTTGGGCCTCTACCGATCCCACGGACCCACCGAGTCGGAATTCGGGCGCTTCTCCGAAGGCCTGTTCCTGGAGGTGAAATACTCGTTCTAACGTTCGCCCCGATCCATCACGCGGGGCCATGGCCCGCGAGCCGACGCCCGCGCCTGATTCACCTATCCCCTTTCAAAACCCCATGATCGGTGACGCGACGAACCGCCACGCCATCAACGCCGATCTTTTATGCTCATAAATCACCATCACACCCGGCCTTCCTTTCTATCGCTCCCCAAATCGCGAGCGGCGGGGATCGCTATATCCATTTTCAAATAATCAATGAACGCACGTTAATTCTTTAATTTAAAAAATTTTCCATTTCAAAAAACTCAACAAAACCACCCCACACCTGCCCATGGCACAGGAGCCAGTATGAGCATGGACTATCTCCGTCGGCACCTCGTCGACCAGATCGAGCGGGGACACCTGTCCCTCGATCGCGGTCTCGAATGGATCGCCGAACTGGAACGATTGGAAGCGGCGGCGGCTTCGGCCGCGGCCCGCGATGCCTCCGTCGGCGACATCGCGATCATCGGCATGTCGGGACGGTTCCCCGGAGCCCCGGACCTGGATCGATTCGCCGCCAACCTGAATCGCGGCGTCGATGCGATCGGCGAGGTACCCGGAGACCGCTGGCCCCTGGCACGTTACTATGATCCCAACCCCGATGCACCCAATCGAACCTACGCCAAGTGGGGCGGTTTCCTGGAGCACATCGACCAGTTCGATCCGCTCTTCTTCCGCATCGCGCCCAAGGAAGCGGAGATCATGGACCCGCAACAGCGCCTCTTCCTGGAGACGGTGTGGTCGGCGCTGGAAGACGCGGGCTACAGCGATCGCGACCTGGCGGGCCGACGCTGCGGCGTGTTCGTGGGCGCGGCCGGCGGCGATTTCGGCCGCAAGTGGGAGCAATACGGGGTGGAAATCACCTCGGACACCTTTTTCGGCAACACGCCCAGCCTGTTGCCCAGCCGCATCTGCTATTTCCTGGACCTCAAAGGCTCGGCGCTAACCCTGGACACCGCCTGTTCCTCATCGCTGGTGGCCACCCACCTGGCCTGCAAGAGCCTGATCGCCGGCGAGAACGACATGATGATCGCCGGCGGGGTCTGCCTGATCCACACCGAAAGCCTGTACCTGATGCTCAGCAAGAACGGCATGCTCTCTCCCACCGGGCGATGCCGCGCCTTCGACGACGGGGCCGACGGCATGGTGCTCGCGGAAGGGGTCGGCGCGGTGGTGTTGAAACGCCTGGACCGGGCCCTCGCGGACGGCGACCGCATCGACGCGGTCATCAGGGCTTCGCACATCAATCAGGACGGCACCACCAACGGCATCGCGGCGCCCTGCGGCCCTTCCCAAACCGAGCTCGAAGGCCAGGTCTACCGCCAGTGCGGGGTCGATCCGGAAACCATCCAATACGTGGAAGCCCACGGGACCGGCACGCCGCTGGGCGACCCGATCGAGCTGCGCGCGCTGCACAACGCCTTCCGCCAATTTACCGACAAAAACCAGTTTTGCGCTATCGGCTCGGTCAAGTCGAATATCGGGCACGCCCAGACCGCGGCCGGCATCGCCTCGCTTCTCAAGGTCGTGATGGCCCTGCGCTGCCGGCGCATGTTCCCGACGCTGCACGTCGATCGCGAAACCCGACATTTCCAATTTTCCGAAAGCCCGTTTTACGTGATTCGCGAATCGAAACCTTGGCAGCCCCAGCCGGGAATGCCGCGTCGCGCGGCGATCAGCTCGTTCGGCGCGAGCGGCACCAACTGTCACATGGTGATTGAAGAACCGCCCGCTCCCGACCACGCCGATCGCCCCAAACGAGCGGCGTGGCTGCTGCCGCTCTCGGCCAAACGTCCGGAGCTGGTGGCCGAGCGAGCCCGCCAGCTCCTGGACCATCTGGAACGCCACCCCGACCTGGAAATCGCCGACATCTGCTTTACCGCCGGCGTCGGGCGCTCCCATTTCCGCCACCGCTGGGCCCTGATCGCGCGGGACCGGGCCGATCTGCTGGCCGGCCTGAACACCACGCTCGACGGGGACGAGGCCCGACTTTGGCGATCGGCCCAGGGACCGACGGAACCCGCGGAAGACCCACTGATCCCATGGGAGGCCGCCTCCTTGGAAGCGGAACTGGCCGACGGAGACCGGGCGGCGAGGTTGATGGGCGAGGTCGCCCGCGCCTACGCGGCCGGCGCCGAACTGGACTGGTCCCGCCTGTATCCGGCGGGCCGGTTTCGCCGGGTGGCCCTGCCCACCTACCCCTTTCACCGCCGTTCCTACTGGATCACGGGCCAATCGACACAGATCCGCGACGCAGCTCCGAAACCGGGCAGCCTGCTGGATGAAAACCGCTCCGACCTGAACGCGATCCGCTTCACGAAGCATCTGGATCGCAACGCCTTCTACCTGAGCGATCACCGCATGAACGGCACCCGGATCTTCCCCGGCGTGGCCTACCTCGAAATGGCGATCCAGGCCGCCCGGGTCGTGGCCCCCTCCGCGAAACTGAATGCCGTACGCCGCCACACCTGGGTCAGCCCACTTCAAGTGGGGCTCGATCCGGTAGAACTGGAAATCGAACTGGACCGACACCCCGAAGGACTCGATTACCGCCTGGTCTCCTCCAAAGGCGGTCGATCGATGATCCACGCCCAGGGCCGCCTGACCCGGGATTCGGACAAACCGAACCGCCCCTACCGTCCTCCGGCCGGCGATGCGGAAGCCTGGACCTCGGGCGAAGCATTCTACGCGACCCTAGCCGAGGCCGGCATGGTACGCGGCGAGACCTTCCATACCGTGCGCCGCTTCCTTCGTGGCAACGACGAAGTCTGGGCCGATTTGCGCCTGCCCAGTGCGGCGGCCGGCGATTTCGGTGCCTTCGAACTGCACCCGGGCTTGGCCGACGGCCTGCTGCAACTGGCCGCCGTCCTGCTGGACGACGGTACCGCAACGAACGAGGACGAGGGACTCTACCTGCCTTTCGCCTTGGAACGATTGACCTGCTTCGCGCCCTTGACCCCGGAACTCAAGGCCCGCCTTTACCCAGTCCCCGTGCGCAGCGACATCAAGCGCTTCGACATCGACGTGTTCGATCCCAGCGGCACACTCTTGGCGCGGTTCGAGGGTTACGGCATCCGCCGGATCACCGCCCAATCGACGCGCGCCGGCCAGGACATCAACCCCGATCTGGCCTTTTTCTGCCGCTCTTGGCGAACCGCACCCGCACCGAATTCCCCTGCCGAAGCACCGCTCGTCTGGATTGGGCCGGCCGCATCGAAGCCCAGCGATGCGCGCCTCACCGCCGCGATCGATCTCGATCGGGCGGAGTCGATCGAAGAGGACCTGAAACCCTACGGGCTGGCCAACCGGACACGGATTCAGGTGGTGATCCAAGCGCCGCATGATGCCGAACCGGAAGCGGTGGCGCCATTCCTGAACCGGTTGTTCCACCTGTTCCGCGGGTTGCGCAGGCTGAAGCCGCGCGAGTTGTCGTGTGTCGTGGCGATCTCCGCCGAAACGCCCGTGTTGGCGGCCGCCGACGGCTTCCTGCGCTGCCTGACCGCCGAAATGCCGCGTTTCCACTACCGATTGGTTCGTCTGGCAACCGCGACCGCGTCCCAAGGAGCGGACCTCGCCCGCTTGATCCGCGAATTGCCCCAAGCCGGCGACGACGCCTCCGAGGTTCGCTATCTGGACGGCCGCCGCGAAGTCACCTACCTTCACCAGATCTCTCGCGAAACCATGGCAACCTGGACTCCGGAGCGCCTGCGCCGCGGAGGCACCTACCTGGTCACCGGCGGGACCGGCGGCATCGGTCGCGCGCTGGTCGGCCACCTGCTGAGCGAATTCGAGGCGCGGGTCGCGGTCGTCGGCCGCAACCAACCCAGCGCGGAGACCACCTCTTGGTTCGACGAATCGGCCCGCGCCAACGGATCTTGGCGTTTCTGCGCCGCCGACATGACCAACGGGGCCGAGGTCGCCCGTGCCCTCTCCGAGGCCCGAGCCGCATTCGGGGAAATCCAAGGCGTCTTCCACTGCGCCGGCGTCACCCGCGACGCCTACCTCGCGAAAAAGAGCGACGCCGACTTTCAGGCGGTCCTGGCGCCAAAAGTCGAAGGCACGCTCGCCCTGCATCGCGCCGTGGCCGACGCGCCGCTCGACTTCCTCGCGCTTTTCTCATCCTCGGGCACGATGATCGCCAATCCGGGCCAAACCGATTACGCCGCGGCCAACCGCTTCATGGACGAATTCGCCCATTGGCGCAATCTCCAGGCCGCGTCCGGCACCTGCCGCGGTACCACGGTCGCGATTTCCTGGCCTTTCTGGCGCCACGGCGGCATGCGCCTCCCCGAGCGCACCATCGCGACCATGGAGCAGGCCGCCGGCATGCGCCCGCTGGAAACGGAGGACGGGTTGGCGGCCCTGCGTCTGGCGCTGTCCAGCGACCACGCCCACTTGGGGCTCTTCTGCGGTGACGTCACCCGCATCGCGGCGGCGCTGGGCGCGCATCCCGGCGAAGCGGGTCGGGATGGAGGCGACGATCCGGCATCGGCCGCGCTCGACGATCTGGCGCGAGCCTGGGCCGCGCTCGCCCTGACACGGCTGGCAGCGAGCCACGAGGGCAGCGAATCATCGGAAACGAATATCGTTGCCGCCGCAAGGGTGGCGGCGGAGCACGAGCGCTGGTTTGCGGCGCTCCAAAAGTTGTGTGACCAGTCCGATCCGGGACGCCGGCCAAGGGACCAGGCGGCGGAGGATAGGCCAAAGTCCTTGGCAAGAGATGGGGGTCTCGGCGACCCGGATCGGCTGGTCATGCATTCGCATCTACTCTACAACAAATATCCCCACCTGGGCGGCCCACTTCGCCTGCTGGCGCGCATGGGCCCCCGGCTGGCCGACATCCTGCGCGGCGACACGACGGCCGAGGCGGTGGTGTCGATGCCACCCGCCGCTCGATCCCGTCGTCGAGACGCCCTCCAACCGTTCTTGGGCGAAGCGACGCGGCTGGTCGTGCAGGGCGGATTTCCCGAATTCTGGCGTGAGGGCCAAACAGCCGCAGAAAATGCAGCCCCTGACGCATCGGTCGCGGCGAATCACGGCGAAACCGCCGATCTTCGCCACCGCTCGGGCCCATCGGCGAGTCCGGGCGGTGAGGGCCTGAGCCTGGCGAATCTCCAAACCGAGTTGGTGGCCATGGTCAGCCGTCTCACCAAGATTCCGCTCGAGGATCTCGATCCCCACGGCGACCTCTCCGAATTCGGCATGGACTCGGTCGTCTTGACCGACCTCGCCAACCGCATCAACGACCGCTACGGCAGCGACCTGACGCCGGCGACCTTCTTCGAGTACGAGACCCTGGCCCAATTCGCGGGCTTCCTCCACGATGAATTGGGACCGGCAGTAGCCATGCCCTCCCATGCCGAGCCCCCCACATCCGCGGAAGATCGCCCACCGATCGACGATCACACCCAGGAACGGAGTGCCGCTTCGGCCGTCGCGCAGGAAGGTCTCGGCGAGGAGATCGCGGGCGTGCTCGTCACCGAGATCGGCAGGCTGATGAAGATTCCGCCGGAAGACATCGACAACCACAGCGACCTCAGCGACTACGGCTTCGACTCGGTGGCCTTGACCGACCTGGCCAATCGACTCAACGATCGTTGGCAGCTCGACCTGACCCCCGCCGACTTTTTCGAGTACGAGACCATTGCGGCACTGGCGGCCTTCCTCGCCGACCGCCTGGGCGAAGCAACCGGCCACCCTCGGGTCGATGACGACCTTGGCTCGCGTACAACGGGTTCGGTCCCAGAACGAGAACCGGGTTCAGTGGACATCCCCCCGCGAGAACCTACAGATCTCCCCACCGCCCGGGAAGCGTCTCGATCGATTCAGGAGCACAGCCCGCGATCGAGCACCGAAGTCCCCGGTGACTTCCGCAACCACCTGCTGGCCATGCTCGGAGAAGCCACCGGACTTTCCCTCGGCGATCTGCATTCAGCCGCCGAATTGAGCGACCTGGCCCTCGACCTCACGATCGGCAGCGCCTGGACCGCCAGCGTCAACGACCGCTGGAACCTCGATCTCGCTCCTTCTTTATTAATGGAAGAAACCCACCTGGACAACGTGGTCGCGCGGGTTTGGGCAGAGGTCGCGTCGATGGCCGCAACCAACCCGAAAGAGGCCTCCGAGACCCCACCCACTCAATCGGGAACCGTCGCACCCGAGCCGCCCGGTCGCGTCCTTCCATCCCCGCCGCAAAAGTCCACCGGCGACCACCATGGGGTCGACTTGGATCGCCCGATCGCGGTCATCGGCATGAGCGCGATCTTCCCGGGCGACAACGACCTGGAGCGTTGGTGGCAGAAGATTCTCGCAGGCGATTTCCTGGTCGACGAAATCCCGCGCGACCGCTTCGATTGGCGCGCCTACTTCGGCGACGCCCAACTGGAAGACGAAAAGCTGCACTCGCGCTGGGGCGGATTCATCGACGACATCGACAAGTTCGACGCGGCGTTCTTCAAGATATCGCCCCGCGAAGCCGCGCTGATGGACCCCCAGCACCGCATCTTCCTGGAACTGTCCTGGCGCGCGCTGGAGGACGCCGGCATCGCGCCCCGCGACCTGGCCCACAGCCGCACCGGCGTGTTCGTGGGCATCACCGCCAACGACTACTCGGAAATCCTGGCCGAGCAGGGCCTCGGCGTGGACGCCCACGCCCCTACCGGCAACGCCCACTGCCTGCTGCCGAACCGGATCTCCTACCTGCTCAACCTGAAGGGGCCCAGCGAGCCGGTCGACACCGCCTGCTCCAGTTCGCTGGTGGCGATTCACCGCGCCGTGCGCTCCCTGCAAACCGGCGAATCGACCACGGCCCTGGCCGGCGGCGTCAACGCCCTGCTCAGCCCCTCGGCCTTCATCGCCTTCAGCAAGTCGGGCAACATGCTGGCCCGCGACGGCAAGTGCAAGACCTTCGACGCCGCGGCCGACGGCTACGTTCGCGGCGAGGGCGCGGGCGTGGTGGTCCTCAAGCCCCTGGATCGGGCCCAGCGAGACGGCGATCCGATCTACGCCGTCATTCGCGGCTCGGCCATCAACCACGGCGGGCACGCCAAGTCGCTCACGGCGCCCAACCCCAACGCCCAGGCCGACCTGTTGGTGGAAGCCTACCGCCAGGCCCGATTCGCCCCAGAGACGATCGGCCACATCGAGGTCCACGGCACCGGCACCCAATTGGGCGACCCGATCGAGATCAACGGCCTCAAAAAGGCCTTCGCGCAATTGGCCGAGGACCAAGGCACGCCCCTCCCCCGAGGAACCTGCGGCCTCTCCTCGATCAAATCCAACATCGGCCACCTGGAAGGCGCGGCCGGCATCGCCGGCTTCATCAAGATCCTGCTGGCGATGCGCGATCGCCGCCTTCCCGCCACGATTCACTACCACCGCCTCAATCCCAACATCCGCATCGACGACTCACCCTTCTTCATTCTCGACAAACCGCGCCCATGGCATCCCTCGGAAGTACCCGACCGCAACCAGTCCGTGCTGCGCGCCGGTGTCAGCTCCTTCGGCTTCGGCGGCGCCAACGCCCACGTGGCCCTGGAATCCTACGAGGAATACCGGCCGATCCCAACCGCGGCGCCCGGCGACGAACTCTTCGTCTTTTCGGCCCGCAATGCGACGGCCCTCGGGGACCTGCTGCGACAGGTGCGGCGTTGGATGGCGTGCGAACCGGGTTGTGCCGTCCTCGCCGCCGACATGGCCCACACCCTGCGCCTCGCGCGTGAGCCGATGCGCGTCCGCCTCGCCATCCTGGCGCCCGACAAAGAGAGCTTGGCACGGACCATCGCGGCCTTCCTCGCCGCACCGGATGCAGCCCATCCCCATCTCTGGTACAGCGGAGCGCGCGCCTCGCGCGACGAACCGAGGTCGTTCGCGGCCCAACCAAACGACCTGACCTCCGCGGCCGAGGCCTTCTGCGCCGGCAGCGACGTCGACTGGACGGCCCTTACCGAACGGGGGCGGCGTATCCACATGCCAGGCACCCAGTTCGAACGGAAGCGCCACTGGGCCGGCGAGGGTCCCACCGCCAGCAAACCGGCGAAGATCTCGACCTCGAACGCTTCAACGGTGGAGAACGCGCCGGAACCGGTCACCGGCGAGGCCCATTCCACCGCCGCCGACAGCCCACCGACGCGCAACTTCGGTCCCTTCCGCCCCATGAACGAGGCCTCCATCCGGAGCCAAAAGGCGGCAGCCGATCTGTCGGATCGCAAGCGGGCCTTCCTCACCCGCTTCACCGAGCACTATTGCCGCAAGAACGCCACCTCGAAGGGCTTGGCCCAGCCGTTCCGCGCGCGCTACGCCGACCAGCGGGCCATCGCCTTCTTTCACCCCACGCTCAAGGAGCTTTGCTTCCCGTTGGTGTTGGACCGAGCCGAGGGCGCCGAGATCTGGGACGTCGACGGCAACAGGTACATCGACATCGCCATGGACTTCGGCTGCAATCTGTTCGGGCACGGCGCGCCCTTCCTGGTTGCCGGCATGGACCGCCAAGTGACCCGGGGCCTCGCCTTGGGCCTGCGGCCACCAGCCGCCGCCCGGGCAGCCGAACTGCTGTGCAAACTCACCGGCCACGAGCGCGCCGTCTTCACCCAGTCGGGCACCGAGGCGGTGATGACCGCGATCCGCCTGGCCCGCCACGTCACCGAGCGCCATCAAATCGTGCTTTTCAGCCACTCCTACCACGGCCACGCTGACGGCGTGCTGGCCTATGGGCTGGGCGAAGGTGACGAGGCGGTCACGCGTCCGATTTCCGAGGCGATTCCACCTTCGATGGTCGAGGACGTCGTGGTCCTGGACTACAACCAGGAAGCCTCTCTGGCCTGGATCGCGGAGCACGGCCCCCGGCTGGCCGCCGTCCTGGTGGAACCAATGCAATCGCGCGGGCTGCAACAACGCCCGGGCAACTTTCTGCGCGAGCTGCGCACCCTCACCCGCGATGTCGGCTGCGCTCTGATCTTCGACGAAATGATCACCGGCTTCCGCATCCATCCCGGCGGGGCCCAGGCCTGGTTCGGGGTACGGGCCGATCTGTGCACCTACGGCAAGGTCCTGGGCGGCGGCATCGGCCAGGGCGCCATCGGCGGCTCGGCCCGCTTCCTGGACGGCATCGACGGTGGCCCATGGCAGTTCGGCGACGACAGTTTCCCGAGCGTGGAACGCACCTTCTTCGCCGGTACGCACTCGCAAAACACCCTGGGCATGGCCGCCGTCGAAGCGGTCCTCGCGCACCTCGATCGCGAGGGCCCGGCGTTGCAGTGGGGCCTCAACCAGGCGACCGCGGGCCTGGCCGAGCGCCTCAACCGCCACTTCCTCGAAGAGCGAGTGCCCATGCTGGTCCGTTACTTCGGCTCGCTCTTCCGCTTCGAGCCCAACGGCGCCCTGAACCCCATCGATCAAAGCCTGTTCGTCTACGCCCTGCGCGACAAGGGCATCATGATCAGCGAAATCGGTAACAACTTCCTCTCCACCGCCCACAGATCCGACCACCTGACGCGCATCGAGGCCGCGGTCGTGGAAACCGTGCGCGACCTGCGACTCGGCGGCTATCTGGCCCCGCGCGAGCCGGTCGCGGAACCAACCCCACCGGAACCGCCCGTGGCGGGGGCCTTCGCGGCTGGAACCCCGTCATCCGCCCTCGAAACGTCCTCGGTCTGAGCGGCCCCCGCGGCCCCATTTTCCCGTCTCATTCAAGGAGCCACCGATGCAACTTTCCGAATCACCCCATTCACCCGATTCCTCGGATCCACGCTCGTCCACGCACCACCTGCGCCAGAACCTGCTGGCGGCACTCGGCCGCGGCTGGGCGCCCGAGCTGTTGGACGCGGCCATTCGGGATCCCGAGACGGGCGTGTCACGCATGGAGGTCGCGCCGATCCACCGTGCGTGGCTGAAAGGCATGCTGGTCGACCTGCGGCGCGAGGGATTGTCCGCCGATGCACTCCCGGCCCAGGTGGAACTGCCCGCCGGGATCTGGACGAACCTGATTCCCCGTTTTTGCGCAAACCTGGTGGCGGTACTGCGCGATGAGCTACCGGCCGAGCAGCTTTTCGAGGCGGCGCCCGCCGCGGTCGCCGCCGCTCTCGGCGAGGCCCTGGCCGTGCCCAGCCCGCTCGAAGCCCGATTGAACAAAACGCTGCGCCTCCTTCATCGAAAAGCCGGTCCCGAGGCCCATCTGTTGGACGGTCTCCTGGCAAGTCCGGGCTCGCACCTGGCCCACCTCCTGGGCGAGGCAGCCGATCCGTCGCGGCTGACGGCCCTGCGTGTCCAGGGCGCCGGGGCAGCCCATCCTGGTTACGATCGCGCCCGGTTCATCGAGCTGGATCCCCTCGGGCGGATGTCGGCCGAACCCCGGGAGCCGTTCGATTTGGTGGCCCTTGCCGGAGGGTTCGACATCGACGCCCATCGCCTGCGCATGACCGAAGCGATGCGTTGGGTGCGTTCGGGCACGGTGGCCCTGTTCCTGGCGCCCAGTGCGACGCATCCCTGGGCGCTCACGCTCCTGGGCGCCTTCGGCACGCGTTTCGGCCTCGATCCCGATCGCTGGCGGGACAGCCTGGGCGCACTCGGTTGGACCGAGCTGCACCCGCTGCACGAGACCGAAGAGAACCCCGAGTGGGTGCTGTTCCTCGGCGAATTGCGCCAGGCACTGACCTTGACGCCCGAACCGCTGGTGGCGGACACGACCGAACCGGTACACGCGGCGCCGGGCTTCGCCTCCAAGGAAACCGCACCCCCCGTCGCCGAACTCAACACGCCGGCCCAGGCTTTTCCGGCAGCGGCCGCAGCCTCCACCACGGCACCGAGACCCGCTCCACCGAGGCAGGGTGAAGACCTGCGCGAGCTGCTGGAAGCCGACCTCACCCTTACCCTTCAAGACATTCTGCACGTGCCGCGGGAAGACCTCGATTTGGACCAGGACCTGACCGACCTGGGCATGGATTCGATCATGGCCGGCGAACTCGCCGCCAAATTGAGCCACGCCTTCGGCGTCAAAATCGCGCCGACGCTTTTCTTCTCGAGCAACACCGCGCAAAAAATCATCACCACCTTGATCACCGACTTCGGATCGGCCTTGCGCGGCCACTACGAGATCGGTGACCCGTCTCCCGCTGCACCGGCAACCGCCCCGGTTCCGATGGCCGCGGATCTCCTCCCGTCCGATTCGATCACCGCACCCATTTCCACCTCAGCCGAAACGTCGAAAGGTCCGGCAAACTCTACCGAGGAAGCCCTACGCGAAGCGCTTCTGACCGACCTGGCCGTTCTCATCGAAGAGGTGCTCCACATCGCGCCGGCCGACCTCGATCTCGACGAGGACCTGACCGACCTGGGCATGGACTCGATCATGGCCGGCGAGTTCGCGGCCAAGCTGGGTCACGCCCTGAACGTCAAGATCGCGCCGACCTTCTTCTTCACCAGCAACACGGCCCTCAAGATCTTGGCGACGCTCTCCAAGGAATACGGCGAGGCCCTGCTCGCTTACTACGGTCCCGAACTCCAGTTCGAAACGGCGGTATCTCCCACATCGAAAGCCCAGCCGGAGACCCCAACGGGTGCGTCGTCGTCGGAGCCGACCACCGACCACACCGTCGCGCTTCCCTCCAACCCGACCGAGCAAAATCCCCCGATCGCGGTCATCGGCATGGCCGGTTCGTTTTCGGGGGCGGCCAACCCCGACGAACTCTGGGAGAACCTCCTGGCGGGGCGCGAGAGCCTTTCGCCCCTGCCGGAAGCGCGCTGGCGCCACCTGGGCAGGCCCGCGTTCTCAGAGAAGGCCGCGGGCCTGCGGGCCGGTGTAATTCCCTACGCCGAGACCTTCGACGCCCGCCACTTCGGCATTTCGCCGCGTGAAGCCGAAACCATGGACCCGCGCCAAAGGCTGACGCTGAAGTGGGCCTGGGAGGCACTGGAGTCGGCCGGCTATCCCCCCTCGGAAACGCGCAGTTGGCACACGGCGGTGTTCGTGGGCATCGAGAACAACGAGTTCTCGGAGTATCTGGACCCCGCGGACCCGTTTTTCGGCACCTCGACGGGCCCGACCATGGTGGCCAACCGCATCAGCTATCATTTCGACTGGCACGGCCCGAGTGAAATCACCGACTCGGCCTGCTGCGGCTCGCTGGTCGCGGTCCATCGCGCGATTCGCGCGCTTCAGAGTGGCGAGGCCGAGACGGCCCTGGCCGGTGGCGTCTCCCTGATCTACAGCCCCACCAACACCATCGAGGGCGTGGCTGCCGGCATGCTGTCGCCCAAGGGTTGCACTCGTGCCTTCGATCGCGAGGCGGAGGGCTGGGTGATCGGTGAAGGCGGCGGCCTGGTCCTGCTGAAACCGCTCGCTCGGGCCATCGCCGACCGCGACCCGATCCTCGGGGTGATTCGCGGCAGCGCGGCCAACCACGGCGGGCGCGTCAGTTCCCTGACCGCGCCCAACCCGGAACGCATGAGGTCGGCCGCCACTACCGCCTTGGCCCGGGCCGGTATCGATCCGGGCACGGTCACCTTCGTCGAAGCCCACGGCGTCGGCGGCGAGCTGGTGGACGCGGCCGAGATGTCGGGCCTGATGCGCGCCTACCGCGCCCCCACCGACCCCGGCCATTGCGTGCTGGGAAGCCTGACGCCCAACATCGGCAACCTGGACCCGGCCTCGGGCATCGCGGGCCTGATCAAGATCCTGCTTTGCATGCAGGCCCGCACGCTGCCGCCCCAGATCGGCTACGCCGAACCCAATCCCCACGTGGACCTGGACGACTCGCCCTTCAGAATCGAGCGCGAGGCGCGCGACTGGTCACCCACCGATGCGGCCGGCACCCCGATCCCGCGTCGCGCCGGTCTGCACTCCTACTCCTGGGGCGGCACCAACGTGCACCTGGTCGTCGAGCAAGCACCACCGGAAACGTCGAGCCCGACCCAGGATGGTCCCCGACTGGCGGTCTTCTCGGCGAGAAACGAAAGCCTGCTGCGGAACCAGGTGGCGAGCATGCTGGCGTTCCTGAAACGTCGCCCGGAAGTGGACCCGACCGCTCTGTGCGCCACCCTGCAACTGGGCCGGGAAGCCATGCCGGCCAGGCTGGCGTGCCTGGCGCGAAGCACTTCCGAGCTGACGGGCAAACTGGAGACCTGGATGGGAGGCGAGGTCCGGCCACCCAAATGCTGGTCCGGCACGATCCCCGACGGTCGTCCCAAGGCCGCCATGATCGGCGACACGCCCGCCTGCCGCACCTACGTGGCCGAACTGTTTCGCGGCGGCTTTCTGGCCAAGGTTGCGGCGCTGTGGGTCGACGGCGCGACGATCCCCTGGCTGGCGCTCTACGACAACCGGCGTCCCCGACTGCTTCGCCTGCCCACCTATCCCTTCGAAACGCGTTTCTGCCCGTTCCTGCCGCGCACCGGCGCTCGTCGGAGGGGTCCCGCCCATGATCGCGACCAACTGGCCGCATGGCTGGAGGCCGTCGCCACCGGTGAACTGAACCCCGACGACCTGCTCGATCGACTGGCACCACCGATGCCGGCCACGGAACGGGCCCAACCCATCGAGGCCGAGAGTGCGGAACCCTCGGACGCGCGGCACACCGACGGCGATCCCTTGATCCACTGCCTGCGCCACACCTTGGCCGGCGTCCTCCACCTGGAACCGGACGAATTGACCGACGAGGCCGACCTGCGCCGCTTCGGGGTCGATTCGCTCACCGGCATGGCCTTCATGAAGGAACTCCAGCAGCGCTTCGGCCCCGCGATCCCGATGAGCCTGCTCCTGGAGCACCACTGCCTGCGCGACTTGGCCCAAGCGCTCTGGAGCGACCACGCCGAGCCGATTCGTCGCGGCCTGAACGGCGAACGCACGGCGCCCCGCGCCTGGTCGCCGTTGGTCGCCATCCAGAGCGGCGGCAATCGGCCCGCGACCTTCTGGGTGCACGGCGCCATCGGCGACGTGTCCTGGCTGATCGGCGTGGCCCACGGCCTGGGCCCGGACTTCCCGATTTTCGGGCTGGAACCCAGGGGCCTCGAAGGCCAGGAGCCGCACGGCTCCGTAGCCGAGATGGCGGCCTGTTACCTGGACGCGATTCGCGAGGTGCAGCCCCAGGGACCCTACCACCTGGGCGGCTACTCGGGCGGGGGCATCGTGGTGCTCGAAATGGTGCGCCAACTCCAGGCCCGCAACGAGGAGGTGGGCCGCATCTTCATCGGCGACACCTTCATGCGCGGTTCGGACTACTACGAGGATGCCACGGTCAAACTGCTGGAGAACCTCGACCTGGAGGCCGTGCAACTGACGGCGCTCGCCAATGTCTTCGCGGGCCTGGCCGGTGCCGAAGAGATCGTCTCCTACCCGCGGCTCGAAGCCCTCGACCGCGACGCCCGCATCGACCTTGTCGCCCACCACCTGGTGGACCACACCAACGCCCCGCGCACCCTCGAAGAGACGCGTGCCTGGATCGAACGCAACCTGGAGGTGGGTCGGGCCCTCGCCCATGCCCTGACCGACTACGATCCGCAGCCCCTGGACTTCGTCAACCGCACCAGTTTCTTCTTCTGCGCCGAGGGCTACATCTCCGCCGACTCCAAGTCCCGGATCCCGATTGCGACGCCGCGGCTCGACCACGTGGATCACTGGCGGCGCGTGGTCCCCGGCGAAGTGGATGTGGTCGAAGTTCCCTGCGACCACTTCGCCCTCATGCACCAACCCCACGTGACCAAGGTGATCGAACACGTGAAAGCCACCCTGGTCTGAGGCCCGCGCGGCGCCGAGTCCGCCCAACCCGAACGCAAATCCCCATTTCCATCGTCACATTTCAGGAGGTACCTCGTGTCACGCCATTACGACGTCGCCATTGTCGGCGGCTACGGTGAAGTCGGAATTCACACGGCCAGATATCTGGAAGAACAGGGCCACAGGGTCGTGGTCGGCGGCCGCTCGCCGGCGAAAGGCCGCGACGTCATGAACCGCGAGCGCATCGACGCCGCGGTCACCCATCTGGACCTGTACGACCCCAACTCGCTGGCCGCCTTCTGCGGCTCCGCCAAGCTGGTGATCAACACCGCCGGACCCTCGAGCTCGATCGAGGACCGCATCGCCCAGGCGGCCGTGGACGCCGGCAGCCACTTCATCGACGTCGGCATCATGGAAGTGCTCGACAAGCAAATGGCCGAGCGCGAGGAAGAGCTGAAGCAAAAAGACCTCGCGTGCATCTACGGCACCGGCCTGCACCCCGGCCTCGACGACATCATCGCCCAGTACGCCGACATCCAGGCATCCAAGGAGCTTGACGAACTGGACAGCCTGGAAGTGTTCTTCGGCGACAAGTCGCCCTGGAACGGCAAAGGCAGCCTGCGCGACATCGTCTGGGGTTTCCACGAGGGCGCGCTCTCGATGTACTTCGGCTTTCTCAAGGACGGCAAGTACAAGCAGGCCAACCTGTTCAACGGTTTCAAGAAGGTCTATTTCGAGGAAGTCAGCAGGCTGCGCTGGGCGCTGATGTACCAACCGCTGCTGGCCCACCTGGGCAACCGCTACACGACGGTCGCGAGCTGGGGCTGGTACGACTTCAGCATCATCCTGTCCTCGCTCTGGACCAAGTACCGGTTCAAACCGGGCAGCGACGATGGCGTGGACTACATGTACCGCAAGATCGTGGAGCGCAACCAGGCCTACGAGCACCTGGACACCGACACCTTCCTCTACGTGATCGTCAAGGGCAAGAAAGCGGGCCGCCACAAGGAACTGGAATACCGCATCGTCCTGCCCCGCAACCGCGGCTATTGGGTGGTCGGCATCGTGCCCGCGATCGCGGCCGACTGGCTGCTGAAGGGCCGCATCGGGTTCCGCGGTGCCGGCGGCCTGGTGAAGCTGGTCGATCCCATGGATTTCATGGACGAGATGGCCAAGTTCGGCGTCGGCGTCGCGTTTCGCGAGCGCGTGTGAGCCACGAAACGCGGATCGCGGGCGGTGCGGGAGCCGCTCGCCACGAATGAGGGAGGTCAAGGTATGGATAGGAACACGTCGGTCCCCGACGAACACGGCGAGGCTGCGACCGCCTGGACGCATATGGCGGCAGCGATGCACGACACGGCGGCCCGCGAGGGCGCGGCCCTGGAAAACGACGGCGGCCACGGTTTCGAAACGCTGGGGCGCCCCCTGCTTTGGCGCACGTTTCGGGGCACGAGCTTCGTTCGCGACGCCGTCGCCGTGGAACGGGACGAACTGGCCCACCAGTGGCGCGTAATCCCCAAATACGATCGGCTCTTCCAGGCACTGCTGACGATCCTGGAAGGGTTCGACGTGGTGCAGTCGACGGGGACCCGAGTGGTGCCGCCGGACCCAGTCCGGACAGGCCGTCTCGACGCGGAGCTGGCTCGCCTGGACGCGGCGAAACGAACCTGGCTGGCGGCCTATCCGGACCTGGCTACCAACCTGGAGTTGCTGGAGACCTGTATCGCCCACCTGCCCGGGGTCTTGGACGGCTCGGTCGCGGCCACGGACGTCCTGTTCCCCGAGGGTTCGCTGCACCTGGTCGAAGGGGTCTACCGCGGCAACCGCAACAGCGATTACTACAACCGGCTCCTGGCGTGCGGCATCGCCGCGACGGTGGCCGACCTGACCGAGCGCCGACCGAAATCGGAGAAGATCCGAATCCTCGAAATCGGTGCCGGCACGGGCGGCAGCAGCGCCTTCGTGCTGGAAGCGCTGAAACCGTGGTCGGATCGGCTGGTGTACTGGTACACCGATATCTCGGTCAAGTTCCTGAACCATGCCCGGACCCATTTTCAACCGCACTACCCGTTCGTCGAACCGCAACTGTTCGACGTCGCGCGGGCGCCCGATGCCGGCGAGATCCCACCGGGCACCTGCGACCTGGCCTTCGCCACCAACGTGCTGCACGCCACGCCCCATATCGGCCGCACGTTGCGGCACCTGGCCGCGATGATGACGCCCGGCGGCATCGCCATGATCAACGAGCCCACCCACATCCAGCATTTCGGCACCCTGACCTTCGGGCTGCTCGACGGCTGGTGGCTCTTCGAGGACGGCGAGCGACGCATCCCCCACTCGCCCCTGCTCGACCGGGACGCCTGGACGCGGAGTTTGCGCGAGAACGGCTTCGCCGAAGTGGCCTGTTTCGGCCGCGGCGAGCGCAGTGCCGTCGCCTCGCTGCAACACGTCATCACGGCCCGCTACGACGGCGTGCCCCGACCATCGGCCGAACCGCGCGAAGCACCGACCAGGGTCAAGACCTACGGCCCCTTCAAGCCGATGAACGCCGACCTGATCCAGGCCCAGCGCGCCGGTGCCAAGCTCTCGGATCGCAAGCGCGAGTACCTGGCCGCCTTCACGGAACACTACCGCGGCAAGAATCCCACCTCGCGCGCCAACGCCCAGAAGTTCCGCGCCCGGTATGCCGACCAGCGAGCCATCGCCTTCTTCCACCCCACGCTCAAGGAACTCTGCTTTCCGCTGGAGTTGGACGAAGCCGAGGGCGCCGCCCTGCGCGACGTGGACGGCAACGAGTACCTCGACATCGCCATGGACTTCGGCTGCAACCTGTTCGGGCACCGGGCGCCGTTTCTGGTGGAGGCGATGCGCGGCCGCATCGCCAACGGCCTGGCGCTGGGCATGCGGCCGCCCTCGGCGGCCCGAGCGGCCGAACTGCTTTGCGAACTGACCGGACACGAGCGCGCCGTCTTCACCCAGTCGGGCACCGAGGCCGTCATGACGGCGGTCCGGCTGGCGCGCCACGCCACCGGCCGCCACCAAATCGTGATCTTCGCCAACTCCTACCACGGCCACGCCGACGGCGTGCTGGCCTACGGCATGATCGAGGACGGTCGTCTGCTGACCAAGCCGATCTCCCCGGCGATCCCGCCAGGCATGGTGCGCGACGTGGTGGTGCTGGACTACAACACGCCGGCCTCGCTGGCCTGGATCGACCGCCACCGCGACAGCCTGGCCGCCGTGCTCGTGGAGCCGATGCAGTCGCGCGGCCTGCACCAGCACCCCGGCCCCTTTCTGCGCGAATTGCGGCGCCTCACCGAAGCCGCCGACGTGGCCCTGATCTTCGACGAAATGATCACCGGGTTCCGCACCCATCCGGGCGGGGCCCAAGCCTGGTTCGGTGTGCGGGCCGACCTGTGCACCTACGGCAAGGTCCTGGGCGGCGGCATCGGCCAGGGCGCCATCGGCGGCAGGGCACGCTACCTGGACGGCATCGACGGGGGGACTTGGCGGTACGGCGACGACAGCTTCCCCGCCGTGGAACGCACCTTCTTCGCCGGCACCCACTCCCAGAACACCCTCGGCATGGCGGCCGTCGAAGCCGTCCTGAGCCACTTACGGCAGGCCGGTCCCGAGCTGCAGCACGCACTCAACCGAACCTGCGCCGAAATGGCCCGCCGCCTCAACGCCTTCTTCATCGCCGAGGAAGTGCCCATGATGGTCCAGTACTTCGCTTCGCTGTTCCGCTTCGAGCCCAACGGTCCGCTCAGCCCGATCGACCAGAGCCTGTTCGTCTACACCCTGCGCGACAAGGGCATCATGATCAGCGAAATCGGCAACAACTTCCTTTCCACCGCCCACCGGCCCGAGGATATCGATCGCTTGGTCGCTGTCGTCGCCGAGGCGGTATCCGACCTGAGACTCGGCGGCTTCCTGCCGCGCCGAAAACCGGCACGGGCCCCGATCCTGCCGGAACCGCCCTACCGAACAGACACCGCGCCCAAGACGGGCTCACCGAAATGGGGGGCACTGCTGGCCGAGCTCGACATCCCCTGAGCCCGGCCGTCCCAGGGACCGAACGAGACCGAGCCGCCGCCCGCCGACCTCGAACACCGGCACCCATGGCCGCAAGGGGGCGTGATCGGCAGCGCCGGAGGCATCCGGCATTTGGAGGATTGCAATGGCATCGATCGATCGAGACAAGGAACCCGGCACCGGTTCGCCGTCGGACCGAACCAGCGAGGGCGAAACGCCCCACCCAACGCGCCAGTCGATGGACATCGCCATCGTGGGCATGGCCTGTCGTTTTCCGGGCTGTTCCGACTGGGGCGGCTACTGGAAGAACCTGCGCGACGGGGTGAACGCGATCGAGGAAATCCCTCCGGACCGCTGGGACACGACCCGCTACTATTCGCCGGACGTCAACGAGCCCAACAAGAGTGCGGGCAAATGGTCGGGCCTGGTGGTCGACCACAACCGCTTCGACAACCAGTTCTTCCACATCTCGCCACGGGAGGCGATGAACATGGAGCCCCAGCAGCGCCTGTTGCTGGAAGAGACCTGGCACTGCATCGAGGATTCGGGCATCCCGCTCGCCCATCTCCAAGAGGTGCCGACCTCGGTCTCGGTCGGCGTCATCACCAACGGGTACCACGGCCGCATCTCCTCCCGCGAGGAGGCCATCGACGCCTATGCCGCCCTGGGCCACTACGGCTCGATCGCCTCCAACCGCATCTCCTACACCTTCAATTTCAGCGGCGCCTCGCTTTCGATGGACGGCGCCTGCGCCTCCTCGCTCTACGCCCTCCACCACGCCAAGCTGAGCCTGGAGCGCGGTGAGTGCCGTTACGCCCTGGCCGCCGGTGTCAGCATCACCAACTACCTCTGGAAATTCCTGGCCTACTCCAAACAGCGCATCCTCAGTCCCGACGGCCAGTGCAAGACCTTCGACAAGGACGCCAACGGCTTCGTGCCGGGCGAAGGCGTGGGCGTGGTCCTGTTGCAGCCGCTGGAACAGGCGATCGCCGACGGCAACGTGATCTACGGCGTGCTCAAGGGCTCGGCGGTCAACCACGTCGGCACATCCCACACGATTTCGGCGCCGCGCGTCGACGCCCAGCGCAACGTGATCCTGGCCGCCTACGAGAACGCCGGCATCGCGCCGTCCGAGCTGTCCTACCTCGAAGCCCACGGCACCGGGACCTCGCTCGGCGATCCCATCGAAATCGAGGCCCTCAGCCAAGTGTTCGCGCCGGACACCGACGAGCGCGGCTTCTGCGGGATCGGTTCGGCCAAGACCAACGTCGGCCATCTGGAGGCCTGCGCCGGCCTGGCCGGCCTGATCAAGATCCTGCTCATGATGCGCCACCGCCAAATGGCCCCGACGCTGAACCTGGACACGATCAACCCCATGATCGACTTCGCGCGCTCGCCCTTCGTGCCGGTCACCGAACCCCACGCCTGGCAACCGCGCGCGGCGGACAAACCCCTGCTGGCGGGGATCAGCGCCTTCGGTTTCGGCGGCTCCAACGCCCACGCGGTGCTGGCCTCGTTCGAAGATCACCGCACGCCCGACCGCAGCCCCGAACCCGGCGAGCACCTGTTCCTGCTCAGCGCCAAGTCCAAGCGCGCCTTGCACGCGACCCTCGCCCGCTGGCGCGCCTTCAGCGCAAGCGAGGCCTTCGAAGAGCTGGACTTCTCCGACATCTGCCGTACCGTGGCGCGCTCGCGCGGCGACTTTCCCGTGCGTGCCGGGACCCTGGTCGCCAACAAGAACGAGCTGCGCCAATGGTTGCAACGGCCCGAGACCGAGATGCACAGGCCCGCCACCGCGCCTTTGGTGGCGGCCTTTTCCGAATGCTGCCTCAACGGCTGGACCGACCTGAAAACGCTGTACGCGCGGGAGTCGCTGTTCCGCGAGGCCCTGGACGCGTTGCTGACGAACCTGGCCCGGCCCGAGCACGGGCTTTCGTGGGATTGGCACGACGCGATACGGGTCCCGGTCTGGCCCGATGCGGACAAGGCCTCGTTCCGCTTCTGCGTGGCGATCGCCCGCTTCGACATGTTGACCCAACTGGGTGTGACCCCCTCGCTCGTGGTCGCCGGTTCGGACCAGGTCTACCAGGCCTGTTGCGCCGCCGGCGTGTTGGAACCGCGCCAAGCCCTGGCCCTGCTGCGCGGCGAGCGGACCGCCGACCAGGTACGCCTGTCCCGCCCGAGCATCCCCCTCTACGACCCGGTCCACAAGCGCCGTTTCCGCCGCTATCACATCACCGCCGCATCGCTGGAACACCTGCGCCGCGACCTGGTGGTGACGCCGCGCGAGGTGCGCACCTTCCTGGACAAGGCCAGCCTGCTGATCAAGAACCAGTTCTCCTTCCTCAAGTTCCTCCGTGGCTGGGCGAACCTGACCGAGCGCTACCAGCTCGACCTCTTCGACCTGATCCGCCAGCCCGACCTGGCCGAAGACACCCATCACGACGGCCCCCGACTGCTGGCCACCATCGCGATCTCCACCAGCCTGCACCAGGTCAACCTCAAGTGGAACCTGAGCGACCTGGTCCACGTGGGCGACACGCGCTTCACCGAGCTGGTCAACCTGGTGGCCCGCGAAGTGATGCCTCGCGAGGAACTGATCGCCTGGTTGTTACACAAACCGGTGGATCTGGAGGCCTTGGCCGAAGCGGTCAACCGCAGGCAGGACCGCCTGGACCCCGATTTCGACTACCGCTGGCTGGGCGACCGCGAGTCGCGCCTGGACGAACTGCCCAACCTGCAGGAGTGGAAGGACGCGTTGGCGGGCCTGGCCCTCGGTGAGATCCTGACGGAACTCTGCACCGAACACCGCATGTTGACGATCGGTGCTTCGGACGCCGATGGCAACCTGCCCGGCGTGCACTTCAGCGCCTTGGGCGATCACTCGTTCCTGGCTTCGCTGCTGGAACTGGCACTTCAGGGCGCGCCCATCCGCTGGCAACACATCTATCCCGACCACTCCTATCGCAAGGTGCCGCTGCCGATCTACGCCTTCGACCGCCACGCGTTCTGGCCGGTGGACAAGGGTCACCACGTGGACGACGCCGTCCTGAGGGAACGCCTGGAGCGCGACCTGCTGCCGCTGCTGAGCCAAGCGGGACCGGACGAGGCGGGCTCGCTCGACCCGGAGGCTTCCTTCGCCGCCCAGGGCTACGACGCCCGAGCCCTGGATCACGTCGCCGCGTCGATCAAGCGTCACTTTCGTTTGGAACTGGGGCCACCGTACCCCAGCGAATCGCCCCGCGCCTTCATCGACCACCTGCTCGATCGCTGCCACGACAGCCTGATCGCGCTCTATCCCGAGTTGGCAGAGCCGATGGCGGCGGAAGCCCACAAGACCATCTCACCGGCCTCGGTGGCAGAGCCGAGACAAAACCCGGTGACCCAGGCAGCGCCGCCCAGCGCTTCGACGACCCCGAATCCGGTACCGCGTAACGAAACCGGGGAGTCGGCTGAAACCCGCTACTTCCAGCCGGTTTGGGTACCGTTGGCGCTGCGCGAGGACGTCGGCAGTTTTCGCTGGATCGCGATCGTCGGGCTCGCCCGCGATCATCGACTTGGTCAGGCGCTGATCGACAGCCACGCCGACTCCGAGGCGATCCATCTCGAACTGGACGATCGGGATCCGCTCGATCCCTTATTTTGGGACCGCTTCGTCGACGGGTTGCCACAGGGACCGGGAGCCGTCTATTTCGCGCCGGAAGCGACCCTGGCCAAATGGCAGGGCGACTGGCCGACGATGGCCCAGCGAGCGCAGACGCTCACCGGCGGCCTCATGCTGTTGTGCCAATCCCTAGGTCGTGTCGCCCGGGCCGCCAAGATCGCACCGCCACGTCTGACGCTGATTTCGGCCGGGGCCTATTCGCTGACCACTTCCCACCCACCCCACAACCCCATCGGCGCCGCGCTGGTGGGCATGTGCTCCAGCCTGCCGATCGAATACCAGGACTGGAACCTGAGCGCCGTGGACCTGGACCCCAACGACGAGGCATCCTGGCCCGATCAGGCGGTGCACGTCGCCGCCGAAACGTTCTCGGTGGAAAGCGGCCCGATCCTGCTGCGCGGCGGCATGCGCTTTCGCCGCACTTTCCAGCAGTTGGCGCTCCAGGTCTCACAGGTCCACCCGGTGCTGCGCCGCAACGGGCGCTACCTGATCCTGGGCGGCTCGGGCGGCATCGGCCTGCGCATCGGCAGCGAGCTGCACCGCCGCTACGACGCCAAGGTCTGCCTGGTCGGCCGTCGTCCGAGCCTGGACCGGCCGATCCCCGAGGGCATGCACTATCGCGCGCTGGACATCTGCGATGCCGAAGCCATGGCAGCCCTGGTCACGGACCTGAAGCAGGAGTGGGGCGGCATCGACGGCATCTTCCACTCGGCCGACACGCCCTACAGCGCGCTGCACCGCGAGGCGGACCTGGAACGCAGCCTCGAAAGCCTTCGCCCCAAAATGTTGGGCGCCACCATCCTGGCGCAGATCGCCCGCGACGAATCGCTCGATTTCCTGGTCTTCTTTTCTTCGATCGCCGGCTTGTTCCCCGTTCAGGGCGGCGGCTCCTACGGCGCGGCCAACGCCTTCATCGACGCCCTGGGCCTCTACCTGCGCCGCACCATGCACACCCCCACCAAGGTCATCAACTGGGGACTGTGGAAGGACACCGGACTGGCCGTGCACTTCCAGGATCGCCACCTCAAGGCCGGCTTCCTGCCGTTCGTCGACGACGAAGGCGAGACGGCCTGCGCCACGATTTTGGCCGGGTTCGCCGAACAGGTGGTGCCGCTCAAGGCCACGCCACGCCACTTCGCCGAACGCGGCTTCGAGAACAGCGCCCACGCCACCCAGCTCGCCAATCCGCTGCCGCGTCTACCGCGCGATTGGCACCACCACATCGTCCACGCCATGCGCGATCAGTTCGAGCGTCAGGGCGAAATCAGCGGCGTGTTCCCCGAACTCCAGAACCTGTGCGCGCGCCTGCTGCTCTATCGGATGGAAACCTGGGGCATCGCCTTCCAACCCGGCAGCCAGGTCCAGATCGACCGTGAAATCAGTCGCCTGGGCATCATGGAGCGCTTCCACCGCCTGTTCCGCGCCATGTTGGGCATCCTCGAGCGCAGCGGCTGGTTGATCGCCGACGGGCTACACCTGCGCGTCAGCGATGCGATCAGCGCCGTGTTGGCCGAACGCGATCGGGTGGACCGCGAGAAACAGCGCTTCCTGGAAGCGTTTCCGGTCTACGAGGGCTTCGTCAGCCTGGTGGAACGGTCGCTGTCCCAAATGCGGGAAGTGATCCGCGGCCAGAAGCCGTTCGCCGAAGTCCTGTTCCCCAACGGAAAGATGGACCTCGTCCAGCCGATCTACCGCGACAACCCCAACGCCGACTTCTTCAACCGACTGGTGGCCCAGACGTTGGTCTCGTTCTCCCACCTGCACGAGCGCAAACTGGAGAAACCGGTAGTACTGGAGGTGGGTGCGGGCACCGGCGGCACCTCGGTCTACGTCTTCGAGGCCCTGATCAAGAACCAGATCGAGGTGGCCTACCACTACACCGACATTTCGCACGCCTTCATCAACTACGGCCGGCAACGCTTCGGTTCGCGCTACCCGAACATTGCCTTCGAGGTGCTGAACCTGGAGCAGGATCTGGCCCGCCAGGGCTTCACCCCGGGCCAGTTCGATTTCATCTTCGGTTCGAACGTGGTGCACGCCACGCGCAACGTGCGCGACACCTTGGCCCGCCTCAAATCGCTGCTGCGGCCCGGCGGCTTGCTGGTCCTCAACGAGATCACCGCCGTGCAGGACTTCGCGACCCTGACGTTCGGACTCACCGAGGGCTGGTGGCTCTACGAGGACCAGGGCCGACGCCTGCCCAATTCGCCCCTGTTGGACGTGCCCCGCTGGCGCGCCCTGCTGGAGAGCCTGGGTTTCCATCCGGTGTGGCTGCCGATCGGCGAGCAGGGCGACGACGGTTGGATCCAGCACGTGTTGGTGGCCGCTTCGGACGGCCGCATCGAAACCAAACTGTTCAAGGCGGCGCGTGACATGGAGAAGCCCGACGCTTCGCTGCTGGGTCGGGCCACGACGACGCCGCACGCCGAGGTGGCGCCCGCCATCTCGGCGCCGAGCGCGGCGACCGGCGAGGACCGGAACCAGCGCGTCCAGTCGGCCCTGGCCGATTACCTGCGCGACATCTTCGGTCAGGCCCTGCGATTCGACTTCGACAAGGTCGGCGCCGACGAGGCGTTTGCCGACTACGGTGTGGATTCGCTGATCGTGATCGAGGTCCAGGAACGGTTGACCCGCGATTTCGGCAGCATTCCCAACACACTGCTGTTCCAGTACCGCACCATCGCCGAACTGGGCGCCTACCTCGCGAAGGAATGCGCCGATCGCCTGCCCCAGGTGCTGGCGACCGAGATCTTCCAGCCGACGCCGATCCCCAACCGCGAGGTTCCGACCCCCGCCGCGGACACGACCGCACCGGTTCAGGGTGCACCGGCAATCCTGCGCGACCGGCGCTCCGGTGACGCGGAGCCGATCGCGATCGTCGGCGTCAGCGGGCGTTATCCCAAGGCCGAGGATCTGGACCAGTTCTGGCGGAACCTGGTCGACGGCACCTCCTGCATCGGGGAAATCCCACCCGATCGTTGGGACTACCACCCCTGGTTCGCCCCCGAGGAAACCCAATCGCGCGGCGGCCGGATGTACAGCAAGTGGGGTGGCTTCATCGACGACGCGGCCGCCTTCGATCCCCTGTTCTTCGGGATCAGCCCCAAGGAAGCGCACACCCTCGATCCCCAGGAACGGTTGATGTTGGAGTTGGCCTGGTCGGCGATCGAGGATGCCGGCCACACGCCGACCGACCTGCGCGAGGCGCCCGGCACGGGTGGGAACGTGGGTGTCTTCGTGGGCGTCACCGGCAGCACCTACCAGTGGCTGGGGGTCGAGTCCTGGGCCCGCGGCGGCGAGATGTCGCAGAGCTTTTCCTGGAGCGTCGCCAACCGCATCTCGTTCCAGTTGGATTTCAACGGGCCCAGCGTGCCGGTGGACACCGCCTGTTCCTCCTCGCTGGCGGCGATCCACTTCGCGGCGGCCAGCCTGCGCCGCGGCGAATGCCGCTCGGCGCTGGTGGGGGGCGTCAACCTCTACCTGCACCCGGCCAAGTACGCCTTCCTGTGCCACATGACGATGTTGTCGCGCGACGACCGCTGCCGCGCTTTCGGCAAGGGCGCCAATGGCTTCGTGCCAGGCGAGGGCGCGGGCATGTTGCTGTTGCGACCACTTTCGGAAGCGGTTGCCGACGGCGATCAGATCTACGCCGTATTGCGCGGCTCGGCCGTCAACCACGGCGGACGCACCAACGGCTTCACGGTACCCAATCCCGGCGCCCAGGCCGACCTGATCGACGCGGCCCTGTCGGACGCCCGGCTGAAAGCGGCCGACATCGGCTACGTCGAGGCACACGGTACGGGCACCCTGCTGGGCGACCCGGTCGAAGTGGAGGGCCTGACCCAAGCCTTCGAGCGCGCCGGCGGCAGCGAGCACTGCGCCTTGGGCTCGCTGAAATCCAACATCGGGCACCTGGAGTCGGCGGCCGGGGTCGCCGCGGTCACCAAGGTCCTGCTGCAGTTGCGCCACCGGACCCTGGTACCGACGCTCCACGCCGACCCCCCCAACTCCTTCATTGACTTCGATCGCACGCCCTTCGAACTGGTCCAGTCCTGCCGCCCGTGGGAGGCCCGAGAGGACGGCGCCCTGCGGGCCGGCGTCAGCTCGTTCGGCGCCGGCGGCTTCAACGCCCACGTGATCCTCGAATCCCACGAGGACGCGCCCCCCGTGGCACCGGTGGACCCCACCACGCCCCATCGGGTGTTGGTGCTCTCGGCCCGCGACGCTCCGCGCCTGCGCGCCCATGCCCAACGAATCCTGAGCTACCTGGAGCGGGAGGGCCGCCCCGAGGCCGCCTGGCAGCGCGACCTGTGCTTCACGCTGCAAACCGGGCGCACCGCGATGACGCACCGCCTGGCGCTGTATGCCGCCGACCTGAATGGTTTCAAGACCGGACTGGCCCACTTCCTCGAAGACCGCGAGCACAAGGATCTACATGTGGGCCACCTCGCCAACGGGAACGGCGCGCGACAGATGTTCGGCGAGGACGACGAGGACCAGGCCTACCTCGGTATGTTGGTTCAGGCCGGGAAATGGTCCAAGATCGCGCGCTTCTGGGTGGACGGCATCGCCCTGGACTGGTCGCGCTTCTACCCGCCCGGTGGCGCGCGCCGGATCTCGCTGCCCAGTTACCCCTTCGCCCGCGAACGCTACTGGCTGCGCGGTACGGAGGATCCCGGCGCACCGCGGCTGGGCCCGCTGCTGGACCGTCACCTGCCCACCTTCGATCCCCGGGTCGTCTTCGCACGCAAGATGGAGCCGGGCGATCCGCTGGTGCGCGACAACCTGGTGGAGGACACCTGCTACCTGCCGTTCGCCGCCCAACTGGACATGGCGCTGGCAGCCGCTGCCGAGGCCGAACCCGAAACGTCCTGGCAGGTGGGGGCGGCAGCCTGCTTCACCTCGGCGATCCCCGAAAAGGGGTGCGAACTGGAACTGGCGCTGTCGCGCGAGGGCTCGGATCAACTCGCCTTCGAACTGCGCGGCGAGGAAACCTACAGCTCGGGCACGCTGGAGCGGCGTCGGCCTACCGGAGGGTCCGAGCCGGTCACGCCCGCGGTGGCCATGACCGAGGAAACCGCGCTCGACGTGGACGCCTGCCGCACCCGGCTGGCCCAGCTCGGCCAGTCGCTCTCGGATTACTACACCTGCTTCCGCCGGGTCCACCTGGGCCCGCGCGGGTTGGCCTTCGCCTTCGCGTTCGGCGAAGGAGGCGGCCGCAACGCGACCGCTCGCCTGCGGTTGGTCCACGCCGCGTTGTCGATCTGCCAACTGCTTCCCGGCGGGCACGCCAAGCTGTGCTTCCCCACGTCGCTCGCGGGCATCGACACCTTCGCGCCCACGGGCGACACGGGCAGCGTCCACCTGCGGATCGTCGAGCGGCGCCGCGACGTGCTCCGGGTCCAAATCGACATCTGCGATGGGGAAGATCGCCCGCTGAGCCGCTATCGCGAGGTGACCCTGACCGGCCAGGCCGACCCGGCCATGCCCGACTTCACCTACCTGCCCCAATGGCGGGCCCTGCCGCCGACACCGACCGCGGGTGACGTGCCGCAACGACTGGGTACCTACCTAGTCGTGGAGGCCGGCAACCGCGCGACGGCGTGCCGCGACCACTTGCGCGAGCGTCATCGCGGCGCCCGGGTGATCACCTGCACACCGGGCCAGGCCACCCGGCTGGAAGCACCCGATCACTGGGTGTTCGACAGCCAGGCGCCCGATGCCTTCGTCACGATCTTCGACGACATCGACAACTTGGCGGGCATCTACTTCCTGGGCCTGCACGACACCTCGCGTTACGACGTGCACGACGAGGCCATGGCGGACGATGCGGCTACGCTTTGCCTGCTGCTGGTTCGCCTGATCAAGGCGGCCGACCGACGCGGCTTCCTCAAATCGGCAATCGCCTTCAAGGTCGTGACCAACGGCGCCGAATCGCTGGCCGGCGAGCCGGTCTCGCCGATCTCGGCTGCCCTCCACGGCCTGAGCAAGTCGATCGCCTGCGAATACCCGCGACTGCGACTCGGCGTGCTCGACTTCGATCCGACCGAACCCGAATGGGACGCGGCCGCGGCGATGGACATGGTGGTCACCGATCCCGGTCGCCAGACCGGCGCCGAGCGCCTGGTGCGCCACGGCATCGCCTTCGCCCGAGCGTTCGTGCCCCTGCGGCTGTCCATGAGCGGCGAAGTCCCCTTCCGGCCGAACGGGGTCTACCTGATCGTGGGTGGCGCACGGGGGATCGGCTACGAAACGGCCGGGTTCCTGGCGCGCAAATACGCCGCGCGCCTGGTGCTGGTGGGTCGCTCGGCCGCCGACGGCCAAATCGAAGCGCGCCTGCGCACCCTGCGCGAATGGGGCGGCGAGGCGATCTACGTCTCGGCGGACATCGCCACCCGGCCGGGCACCGAGGGTGTCGCCGAACAGGTGAGCCTGACCTTCGGCAAGCTGCACGGGGTCTTCCATTCCGCCATCGTGCTGCGCGACCAGACGCTCGCCAAGATCGACGAGTCGGATTTCCGCGCGGCCCTGGCACCCAAGGTCCAGGGAAGCCTGGCGCTGGCCCACGCGCTCGACCGCTTCGATCCCGACTTTCTCGTCTTCTACTCTTCGGCCAAGACTTTCGTCGGCGATCCCGGCCAGGGCAACTACGCCGCCGCCAGTGCCTTCGAAGACAGCTTCGCCCAGTACTTCGAACACCGGACCGGGGTGCCCACCTTCACCGTGAACTGGGGTTACTGGGGCGATGTGGGCATCGTCGCCGATCACCAGGTCAAACAGGTCTACGCCCGCAAGGGGATCGGCAGTATCGGCTCGCGCGAGGGCATGACCGTCGTGTCGCGCCAACTCTCCGGCGGCGTGCGGCGGGTCATGGCGCTCAAGGCCGGTGCGCGCATGTTACAGGACTTGGGTGTCGATCCGACCCAGCCGACGCGGGCCACCAGCGGCGTCACGCCGCTCCCGGTGGAACCCGCCCGGCGCGCCATGGAACGGTTCCGCGCCGACGCCCCGGCCGACCACGAAGAATCGCGTGCCTTCGAACTGCTCGACGCCTGGGTCCGCCGATCGGTGTTGGCCGCGTTCCACGAGGCCGACCTGCTGGCCCCCGGCACGGATCCGGTCGATCTCGACGGCCTGGTTCTGCACGGCGGGGTGATCCCGCGCTACCGCCGCCTGCTGGCCGCGATCATGGACATGCTGACGCGTGGCGGCGAGGTCGAGGCGATCGGATCCGGTTGGCGCCTGGCGACGGCACCGGCGGGCACGGACGCCGAAGCGCTGGAGCGGCAGCGCCAAGAGGGCGAATCCCGCTTCCCGGGTTTCAAACCCTACTTCGACCTGACCGCCGCCTGCCTCGAGGCCCTCTGGCCCGTGCTGCGCGGCCAACGCGACGCCGCCACGGTCCTGTTCCCCAACGGCTCCATGGAAGCCGTTCAAGGCATCTACAAGGGCAACCGCCGGATCGACTACTTCAACGATCTGGCCGCGGTGGGCATTCGCTCCGCGGTCATCGAGTGCCTGCGCCAATCCGATGCCGGCACCAAGGTGCGCATCCTCGAGTTCGGTGCGGGTACCGGCGGCACTTCGGCCTTCCTGTTCCGTGCCCTGGAAGAGTTCGGTCCCTACCTGCACTACGACTACACCGACGTCTCGCCCGCCTTCCTCCAGCACGGCCGGCGCCACTATCCACACGCCTTCGTCGACTTCCGCACTTTCGACATCGAACGCGAGGCCAAGGCCCAGGGCTTCGAGCTCGGCAGCTACGACATCCTGGTCGGCGCCAACGTGATTCACGCCGTCGCCGACCTCGAAACCGTGACCCGCAACCTCAAGGGCCTGCTCAAGCGCGGCGGCTGCCTGCTGCTCAACGAGGTCACCTCGCTGATCGATTTCTCCACCGTCACCTTCGGGCTGACCCGTGGATGGTGGGCCTTCGAGGACGCCTGGCGAATCCCGCACGCGCCGCTCCTGGACCCACCACGCTGGCTCTGTTTCCTGAGCCGCTGCGGCTTCGATGCGCCCTTCGCGATCGGCGAGCCGGGCGTCCCGTTGGCGCGCAGCCGGCAAGCGATCGTGGCCGGGTACAGCGACGGGTTGGTGGCCGCACCCGATCACGCCGAAGTGCCGACCGCGACCGGTCGTCCGGCCGTCGCAGGGTCCGCACCGACCGAAACGAAAGCACCGAACCCGAGCGCGCGCGTGCCCCTGGTGATCTCCCGGGCGGCCACTCCGGAAGCCAAGCGCGTGGTCGATGCCGAAGCCGGCCCGACGTCCCGGGCGGCGCGACCATTCGACCTCGATGCACGCATCCGCGAGGTGACGCGCGAGGCCGTGGCGGCCAGCGTCGAGCTGCCGGTCGACCGGATCGAGGACGAGGCGGCCTTCTCGGAATACGGGGTGGATTCGGTCATCGGGATCTCCATGATCGACGACCTCAACCGCCGCCTGGGCCTGGATCTGCGCAACACCCTGATCTTCGACTATCCGGATGTGGCCTCGCTCTGCGATCACCTGATCGCCGAGTACCGCGACACCATCACGCCCTTCCTGCGCGCGGCTCGGGAGCCCGGCTCCGCCGAAACGACGGCAGCGCCGCGCGACATGGCGTCGGTCCCACTCGAGACGCCCTTCGACGCGGAGGAACCGGTCACCCTCGAACGGGTGCTGGAGGGCCTGGCCACCGGCGCGCTGACGCCCGAAATGGCCGACGCGCTGCTCTCGAGCTGTGAAAGCTGAAGAGGGTGTCCCGTGGGGACACGCCGACGGGCGCGCCCCCGATCTCTTTCCACCGAAACCAACCCGTGCGGCGGACACACATCGCCGCACGGCAAACGCGAAGCGCACCACACCGCCCGAGCCGATCAACCACCACCATCTCGCCCCACGGGATCGACGAGGAGTTCACGTGAACACATCCAGAAAGGACATTTTCGATTTGGTCGCCCGCAAGCAGATCTCCATGGAGGAGGCGCGCCGCAGACTCGGCGAATTGGCGGCCGAGCCCACCCCGGCGCGGAAAGGTCCGACCTCGGAGACCGCCACGCGCAGGCAGGATGCGGACGTCGCCGGTCCACACGGGCGGCAATCGGCGGAGGACATCGGCTCGGCTGCACACCGCGATGACGCCGGGCCGCGTTCGGCTTCGCCCATCGCGGTGATCGGCATGTCGGCGCGCTTTCCCGGTGCGCCCGATCTCGATCGCTTCTGGCGCAACCTCCTGAACGGGGTCGACGCCGTGAGCGAGATTCCGGAACACCGCTGGCGGGCCGAGGACTGGTACCATCCCGACCCCGACCATCCCAACACCACCATCAGCCGGTGGGGCTCCTTTCTGGAGGACATCGATCGCTTCGACCCGGGGTTCTTCAACATCTCGGCGACCGAAGCGGAGATCATGGACCCGCAGCAGCGCCTGTTCCTCGAAGGTGCCTGGCACGCCCTGGAGGACGCCGGATACGATCCCCACGCGTTGACGGGCAGCGCGCTCGGGCTCTTCGTCGGCGCCAAATCGACCCGCTACCTGGACTTCTACCAGCCCGCCCGCCAAGGTACCCAACCGCTGGCCAGCCGCATGCTTTCGGTCATCCCCGCGCGCCTGTCCTACCTCCTCAACCTCAAGGGACCCAGCATGATGGTCGACACCGAGTGCTCTTCGTCGCTGGTCGCCGTGCACCAGGCCTGTCAGGCCATCCGCAACGGCGAGTGCGACATGGCGCTCGCCGGCGGCATCACCCTGCTGATCGAGCCCGAACTCTTCATCACCCTGAGCAAGGCCCAGATGCTCTCGCCCCGAGGCCGCTGCGCCACCTTCGATGCCGAAGCCGACGGCATCGTGATGGGTGAGGGTCTGGGTCTGGTGCTGCTCAAGCCTCTCGACCAGGCGCTCGCCGATCACGACGCGATCTATGCGGTCATCGAGGGCAGTGCGGTCAATCAGGACGGCAAGACCAACGGCATCACCGCACCCAACACGCTCTCGCAAATTCGGTTGGGTCACGATACCTACGACCGCGCCGGCATCGAGCCGAGCCAACTGGGCCTGATGGAGTGCCACGGCACGGGCACCAGCCTGGGCGACCCGATCGAAATCGAGGCCCTGACCCGGGTGTTCCGGGAGCGCGGGGCGGCCGATGCGCGGGTCCCGATCGGTTCGATCAAGACCAACCTGGGTCACACCCTGCTGGCCGCCGGCGCCGCGGGCCTGCTCAAGGCGGCGCTGGCCGTCGCCCGCGACCAGATCCCCCCGTCGCTTCACTTCCGTCACGAGAACCCGCAACTGCGCCTGGCCCAGTCGCCGTTTTTCGTGGCCGAACGGGTCATGCCGTTCAAACCGGGCCGTCGCTTCGCGGCGGTCAGTGCTTTCGGGGCAAGCGGCACCAACTGCCAGGTCATCGTGGGGCAGGCGCCACCGCTGACCACCGAATCCCGCGAAGACGGTCCCTTGCTCTGGCTGTTCAGCGGGCGCAACGAGAAGGCGCTGGAGGACAACGTGGCGGCCTTCCGAACTTGGTTGGCGCGCGATGGCCAAACCGCCTGTCTCGCCGACGCGGCCTTCACGCTGGCCTGCGGTCGCACCCATTTCCGCACCCGGTTGGCCTTCGTGGCCCAGGGTCGCGACCGCCTCGCCGAGATACTGGACGACTTTGGGCGCGCGGGCGCGGTCCCCGGCGAAACGTTTGCCGGTCGCGCCCGAGCCAACGCCAAGGGCTCGACCTCCATCTCGGCACTGTTGGACCAGGCCGAAACCGCGCGGCGGGTGCCACGCGCCTGGCATGCCCTGCTCACCCGATTGGCCCAGGCCCACATCGAGGGCGAGGCGTTGGACTTCTCGGCCCTGTACCCGTTGGCCCGGCACCGCCGGATCCACCTCCCCGGCTACGCGTTCCAACGAGAACGCCACTGGCTGTTCCCCTACCCCGCGCCCGAACGGACCGAGGCCCTGACCGGTACCGCGCAACCCACGGCGCGGCGACTCGAAAGCGACGCCTGGTACCTCGCCGACCACGTCATCGACGGCCGCCCCCTTCTGCCAGGGGTCTTTCAGATCCACCTGATTCTCGAAGCCGCACGCCGACGATTCGAGGCGGCCGACAACCGCTCGATCACGCTCGCGAACCTGGCCTTCACCATGCCGGTCGCTGTCGATGGTTCGACCCTGGACATCGACTGCCGCCTGGCGGAGGTCGAGGGCCAGTCCGATCGCCTGGCTGCCGAGATCGTCACGGACGACGGCGTTCACACCCAGGCCCAGTGCCGGCTGGAGCGAAGCACGCCGCCGGAACCGATCGACCTGCACGCCCTGAAGAACGAACTCCGCGAGACTTGGGATCGCGACACCGTCTACCGCCGATTCGCGGCCACCGGTATCGACTACGGATCGAGTTTTCGAGTCGTCGAACGTCTGGCCTGGGACGACCGGCGTGCCCTGGCCAACCTGGCGCTACCCGAATCGCGCCGCGACGATCACCAGTACGCGGCCCATCCCGCCTTGCTCGACGGCGCCTTCCAGACGGTACTGCCCCTCATGGGCGCGTCCATGGCCGCCGAGCCCGACGCCGTTTGGATCCCGTTCGCCATCGGCGCGTTCCGCCAGTGGGGGCCTCTGCCGGACCGCGCCGTGGCCCTGGCGGTCGCGCACCCCAGCCGCGACGGGGCCGCCTCGAAGCGTTTCGAACTGTTCCTGGCCGATGAACAGGGCGAGGTCCGCGCCCACTTCCAGGCCTTCGCCGTGCGCCGCCTGCGTCAGGAAACACAACCCATCTCGACGACGCCGGCGGTCGCCAACCTGCTGCTCGGCTCCCGGTTCCAAGCCATCGACCTGCCCGGAACCGATGGACACCGGGCTGGGCCGATCATCGTGTTCCAGGATGGCGACGGCACCTTCGCCGATCACCTACGGGCTGCGCGATCCGAACCCGTGCTGTGCCTGACGCCCGGTTCGGCGTTCCGCGCCGGTCGAGACGCGATCACCTTCGACCCAAGCGATGCCGAGCACCGTCGCCGGTTGGCCGAACACCTCGCGAACCACGTCGATCGGCCGCGCGCCCTAATCGACGCCAACCTGCCGGTAGGCCACGGAAAGACCGCCACCGATGCGGCCGAACGATTGAGGCTCGCGCTCGACCATCGCGTCCACCTGTACAAACTGTTGTGGCGGGTTCCGCACATGCGCCGCACTCGCGTGCTGTATCTCCACGCGGAAGACCGCACCTCGACCGAGCCACCGATCGCCGAATCGCTGGCGGGGTTCTACCGCACCCTTTTCCGCGAGAAGCCCGAGTGGGAGGCGCGCGTGGTCGGCCTCGATTCGGCCACGGAATCCGATCTGCAACGGGTCTGTGCGGACATGGAGGCACTCCTGGCTCTCCCCGCCGATGCGGAACGAGAACTCCGCCTTGGCACGGACCACCGCTGGTCCGGACGGCGCCTGGTGCCGGTCGAGGCCGACACCGATTCGTTCGCCTGGTCCGCGCAGGAGCACTACCTGGTCACCGGCGGCGGAGGCGGCATCGGCCGAATCCTCGGTCGTCATCTCGCGCTCGAGTGGGGCGCAGCGGTGACCCTGCTGGGTCGCTCCGCCCCGCGTCCGGAACATCGCGACGAACTGGCGGACATCCAGGCCAGGGACGGACGGATCCAGTACCTGCAAGCCGACCTTCGCGACACCTTCGCGACCCGCGACGCCCTGGACCAGGCCCGGACGGCATTCGGCCCGATCCACGCCATTCACCACACGGCCGGGGTGATCCGCGACGCCCTGATCCTGCGCAAGTCCAGCGAGGAGATGGCCGAGGTGTTGGATCCCAAGGTAACCGGCACGCTGGTGCTGGATGCCGCCACCCGCGAGGACCCGCTGCGGGCCTTCGTCCTGTACTCGGCGGCGACCTCGGTCCTCGGCAACCTCGGCCAGGCCGACTACGCCACGGCCAACCGCTTCCTCGACAGCTTCGCGACCTGGCGCAACGGATCCGGCGCACCCGGCCGCTGCGTCTCCATCGCCTGGCCGCTCTGGCGCCACGGCGGCATGCAGGTGCCCGAGGAGGCCTGGACCGCGATGAGCGCCAACGCGGGGCTGGCACCGTTGGATGACGCGGCCGGCATGGCCCAGGTGCGCCAGGCGCTGAGCCAACCCGCGGACACGGTGGTCTCCCTCTGCAGCCGCGACCGCGAACGCCTTAGAGACTACCTGGGCCGCCAAGGGCTGCCGCTGGATGGTGTCACTTCCGCGAAGCGACCGGTATCGAACGATCGTGGCACCGCACCGGCCGCACCAGGACCCGAATCGGATGCGCTTGCCGACTTTCCGTCACGGGTGACGCGGCTGCTCGTCGCGCTCGTGGCCGCGCAAGTGGGCCTGAACCCGGACCAGGTCGACCCCCAGGAGGACATGGACAGCTTCGGCCTCGATTCGATCAACGCCATGCAAATTACCGAGCGCCTGGAAGAGATCGCGGGCCCCTTGCCCAAGACGCTGTTCTTCGAGTACGGCTGCTTGGAGGAGATAGGGGCCGCTTTGGCCGAACACCATCGCGACGCGTTTCGGGATCACTTCGGCGACACCCGGCCCGCCGCCATGAGCACCTCACCGAGGGCTTTGCAGGGCCGGGTCTGGGACTGGATGCGTGGCCTGCTGGCGCGGGAAACCAAACTGGATCCCGCCTCGATCGATCCCCACGCCCCCCTCGACGAGCTCGGCATGGACTCGATCATGGCGATGAACATCACCGCCACGATGGAAGATGTTCTGGGCTCCGTCTCCAAGACCCTGTTCTTCGAGCACGGCGATGCGATCTCGATGATCGAGAGCCTTTGTGCCGAGTTCCCCACCGAACTGGCGACCCATTTCGGTGGCGGCAACGACGGCGAAGAAGCCGCGCTCGGGGCCTCTCGACCTGCACGTTCGCAAGACGACCCGAACCTGGACTCCGAACCGGAGGCCGGCTCGGGCGAGCTGACCGACACGACCTGGTATCCCGTGCGTTGCCGCGATGCGAATCGTCCCGTCGAAATCCCAAGCGCCCACCATGGGACGTCCCGCACCGCGGAGGATCGCCTGGACCGCGACATCGCGATCATCGCCGTGGACGGCCGCTACCCGCAGGCCGACAGTCTCGATTCCTTTTGGGACAACCTGCGCGCGGGCAAGGACTGCATTCGCGAGATCCCCGCCGATCGCTGGCCCTCGGCCGAGTTCGACGGCATCCTGGCCAACCGCCGCTCCTGCAAATGGGGCGGCTTCATGGACGACATCACCCAATTCGATCCCCTGTTCTTCAACATCGCCCCGCGCGAGGCGACCCTGATGGATCCCCAGGAACGGATGGCCCTGGAGACGTCCTGGCGCGTGTTCGAGAATGCCGGCTACACCCGGGCCCGCCTGCAGGAGGCGCCGGTTCGCGGCAAGGTCGGTGTCTACATGGCGACCATGTACCCGGAGTACATGTTGCTGGGCCTGGAGTCGGCACTTCGCGGCCAAACCTCGTTCGCCAACTCCATGTTCGCCAGCTTCGCCAACCGCACCTCCTACTTCTTCAACCTGAACGGGCCCAGCATCTGCCTGGACACCATGTGCTCGGGTTCGATCACCGCCATCGGCCTGGCGATTTCGGCCCTACGTGCCGGCCAGGTCTACATGGCGCTGGCCGGCGGCGTCAGCCTGATTTCGCATCCCTACCGCTACGTGCTGCTGGCCAAGGGCGGCTTCTTCTCCAGCGACGGCCGCTGCCGCGGTTTCGGCGAAGGCGGCGACGGGTACGTGCCGGGCGAAGGCTTCGGCTCGGTGCTGCTCAAACGCATGTCCGACGCCCTCGCCGACGGGGACCCGATCCTGGGCGTCATTCGCGGCGTTTCGCTCAACCACGGCGGCCGCGCCACCGGCTACACGGTGCCCAACCCCAAAGCCCAGGCCGACCTGATTCGCGCCGCCATCGAAGACGCGGGCATCGAGCCCCGCGAGGTCTCTTACGTGGAGGCCCACGGAACCGGTACCGCCCTGGGCGATCCGATCGAGATCGCGGGCCTGACGCGGGCGTTCGGGCCGCTGGAAAAGCCTCCTGCGATGGGTTCGGTCAAATCCAACATCGGCCACCTGGAGCCGGCCGCCGGCATCGCCAGCCTGACCAAGGTGCTGCTTCAGATGCGCCACCGCCAGTTGGTGCCGACGCTGCACGTGGACCGGCCCAATCCCCACATCGATTGGGACGCGATCCCCTTCCGGCTGCAACGGGAGACGGCGCCTTGGCAGTCGGACGGCCGGCCCCGAATCGCGGCACTCAGTTCGTTCGGTGCCGGCGGCGCCAACGCCCACATCATCATCCAGGAACCGCCGTCCCGCGAGCCGATGCGTCAGCGGCCGCGCGACGGCCGTCATCTCGTGGCGCTCTCGGCCCGCACGCCGACGGCCTTGACGGCGATGGCGCGGGCGTTGCGAACGCGCCTGGACCGCGACGATTGCGACCTCGCCGATTTGAGTTGGACCCTGCGACATCGCGAGCCGATGGCGGAGCGTGCCGCCGCGGTGATCTCCGATCGGCATCAACTGCATGACTTCCTCGATCGAATGAGCACAGGCGAGACGGCCGCGAATCATTGGCGCGGCAACGTGGAGCAGGCACGCACCGACGCCCGCGATGCCTGCACCACGCCGGAGCAAGCGGCCAAGGCCTTCTGCCAGGGCGCTGCCATCGACTGGGATCGTTTCGGATGTCGTGGCGAATGGATCGACCTTCCCAACTACACCTTCGACAGGCGGCGCTGCTGGTTGGACATCACACCCAGCGGCTGGTCCAAGCCGGTCGAGCCACGACGGCACCCCTTGGTGGGCCCGCCTCTGGCCACGCTGGAAGCGGGCCAGACGTTCCCGATCACCGCCAAAGCGACCCATCCCCTCTTGGCCGAGCACCGCATTCGCGACGCCGCGATCCTGCCCGGTGTGGCCACCTTCGAAATCCTGCGCCAGGCGCTCTCGAATCTGTCGCCGGCCCGTCGGTTGGGAACCCTGCGAAACCTGGTCTGGTTGCACCCCCTGACGGCCGAGGCCCTGGATCCCCAATCGGTGGATCGGGCACAGCTCCACCTGAGCGCTGCGGGATCACAGGTGTTGGATTGGCAATTGGTGCTGGGCGACCATCGCACCGCCGCCCGCGGTGAGGTCACGGGCGAGCCCGCGCCCGCCGAGCCGCCGCTCGACCTGAAAGCGCTCACCGCGCGTTGCCCGAACGCGGCTTCGCCGGACGAGCTCTACGCCACCTTCGACCGCCTGGGCCTCGACTACGGTCGCCATTTCCGCACGATCGAGCGACTCCACGTGGGCGACGGCCAGGCCGTCGCCCAGCTAACCACCCGCGGTCGGGCCGACCTCCCCGAAGAGGCCCTGCTGCCCGGCATGCTCGACGGCGCGCTGCAAACCGCGCTCGGTCTCTGTTGGGATTCGGGCCGCCAGCCCCCGCTCATGGTGCCGTTCTCCGTCGGCGAGGTCCGCTTCCACGCCCCGATCCCCGATCGAGCCTGGGCCGTGGTGGAGAAGATCGCGCAAGACGAAGAGCGCGGCCTGTTGCGCTACGACGTCCGCCTGACCGACGATCGCGGCCAGGTGTGCCTGACCCTGCGCGAGGTCGCCGCGCGCGCCTGGGGGCGCGAGACAACCCCGATCGCCTTCGACGTCGTCGCCCGGCGGCTGCGCGGCTGGCAGGAGGTCCAACCGCGCCTGTCGACGGCCGGCACGGATCGGTTGGAACGCGCGGTGGCCCCGGCGATCCAAGCCCATCTGGCACCGTTGGGCCTGCCGGCCGCGGGCGAACCGTTCGCACGCCACCAACTGGCCGATCGACTGGGGATCCTGCCCAAGTACGGTCGCTGGCTCCAGGCCTGGTTGGCCGACATGGCCCGCTTCGGTTGGGTCACCTGGCGTGACGATCGTGGAACCTTCACCGAAAACCCCGGGGCGGGTACGTCCGACACCCTGCGCCGCATCGCCGCAGAGCATCCCGAGGTCGCGGCCCACGTGGGTCTCCTGGAAGCCTGCCTGCGCAGCCTGACCGACGTCCTGACGGGACGCATCGTCGCCACCGACGTCGTGTTCCCCGGCGCGTCGATGGAGCTGGTCGAAGGCATCTACAAGGGCAACGCAATCGCCGACTTCCACAACCGCGCGGTATGCGAAGCGGTGACGGCCGCGGTCGAAGCCGCCGAGGGCCGCCCGCTCGCGATCTTGGAAGTGGGTTCCGGCACGGGCGGCACCAGCGCTTCGGTGCTCGAAGCCCTGGCGCGCCTGAACCAACCGATCACCTACCTCTACACCGACGTCAGCCCCGGCTTCGTCCAGTACGGCAAACGGCGCTTCGGCAACTATCCCTTCGTCCAGTTCCGGACCTACGACCTCGAACGCGAACCCGAAAGCCAGGGCCTGACGCGGGGCGGTTTCGATCTCGTGCTGGCGGCCAACGTGGTTCACGCCACCCCCGACATTCGGGCTTCGCTCGATGCCGTCAAATCGCTGCTCAAGCGCGACGGGCTGTTGGTGCTCAACGAGATCTCCTCGCGGAGGGCCTTCTCCAACGCGACCTTCGGCTTGCTCGACGGCTGGTGGAAGTTCACCGATCCCGAACGGCGCGTGCCCTTGTCGCCCGCACTGTCACCGGACCACTGGCGCCAGTGCCTGGGCCAGTCGGGGTTCACGGGGTTCTCGGTGACCGGGCTGCCCGGTTTGGCTCCGGACCGGCTGGAGCAGGCGATTTTGATCAGCCGCTCGGACGGCGTGGTCGCGAACCCTGTCACCCCGCCCCAAGGCGCCGAATCGCAGGAAAATGCGCCCGAGACCCAGCCAACCAAAGTGGAACCGGCGCAGGCACTGGCGCAGGCACTCCTCTCCAGACAGGCCAAATCGGAGTCCATCGCCGAAACCTTGATCCCCCTGTTGTGCGACGTGCTCGGCTGCGGCCGCGAGGAGCTGCAACGGGCGCGACCGTTCAGCGAGTACGGCGTCGACTCCATCGTCGCCGTCGACCTGATCACCCGCATCAACCAACACTGGCAGCTCAACCTGCGCCCCACCCTGCTCTTCGACTACAACCACGTGAACAGCCTGGCGGCCTATCTTGCGGAGCTGCCGCAAGTGAACCGGGCTTCGGTCCCCACCCAGCCCGTACGCCTCGGGGCAGACACCCCGCCGCCAATCGCCGCGGCCCAAGCGCCGGTCCACGCCGCGACCGCGTTCGGCGATCACGAGGCGCCGGGCGGCTCGCGTCGACACGACATCGCCGACCAGCTCTGCGCGATCGCCGCCGAGGTGCTCGGCTGCACGCCGGCCGAGATTCGCCACGACAGGCCGTTCAGCGAGTATGGCGTCGACTCCATCGTCGCCGTCGACCTGATCACCCGCATCAACCGGTACTGGCAGCTCAACCTGCGCCCCACCCTGCTCTTCGACTACAACGACGTCAGCCGCCTGGCCGAGCACCTCGCCGATCAACCGGCGCTTCGAGCGGCGACGCCGACGGCACCCACGAGCGGCAACGGGCCCGTCGTCCCCCGTTCCCCGGCACCGGCGCTGAACGACGAGCACGCGGTGCTGAGTGCCCTCGCCGCGGGAGACATCGACCTTCACCAGGCCGACACCCTGCTGGCCGAGCTGACTGCGCCCTGATCCCGAACCCACGTCCGAATGACCGTATCTGCACCACCGAGAGGAAATGATGAGCGAACCACGCAAACGCATCCTGGCCCGCATTCAAGCGGGTGAACTCAGCCCCGAGGAGGGGTTGGCCCTTCTCCGTCAGGCCGATTCGGAGCCGATGGTTCCTTCCGGCACCGACGCCCCGCGCGCCCTGATCATCGAAAAGCCGGGGGACATCGACGATGTCCAGGTCCGCGCCGCCGAGCCGTCATCGCTCGGCCCCGATCAGGTGCGCATCGCGGTGCGCGCCTTCTCGCTGAATTTCGGCGACTGGCTCTGCGTGCGCGGGCTCTATCCCACCATGCCCGACTACCCCTTCACACCGGGCTTCGAAGTGGCCGGAACGGTGCTGGCCTGCGGCGATCGCGTGACCGAGTGCCGACCGGGTGACGCGGTGATCGCGCTGATGGGCTCGAACATGGGCGGTCACGCGGAGGAGGTGGTCGCGAACGCCTCCCACGTGGTGCCCAAACCGGACAAGCTGGACTTCGCCGAGGCCTGCGCCCTGCCGGTCGTGTTCCTGACCGCCTGGTACGCGCTGGAGCGCGCCGGCCTGCGCTCGGGCGAACGGATCCTGATCCAGACCGCGGCCGGCGGAACCGGCCTGATGGCGGTCCAGTTGGCGCACCTTCGCGGCGCCACGGTGATCGGGACGGTGGGGTCGCCGGCCAAGGCGGATTACCTGCGGAATCTGGGCGTGGCCCACGCGATCGACTACGAGCGAACCGACTTCGCGACGGAAGTGGCGCGGCTGACCGCGGGCCAAGGGGTCGACGTGGTGCTGAACACCTTGGCGGGCGACGCGATCCAAAAGGGCTTGAACCTGCTGGCGCCCGAGGGCCGCTACGTGGAAATCGCGATGACCGGCCTCAAGAGCAGCCGGCCGCTGGACCTGTCGCACCTGGTGGAAAACCAGAGCCTGATCTCCATCGACCTGCGACGCCTGGGTCTCAAGCGACCCGAATTGCTGCGCGAGGGTTTTGGCGAGATGGTGCGGCTGGTGACATCGGGCCAGGTGCGGGCCACCATCGCCAAGCGCTTTCCCTTCGAGCGGGTTCACGAGGCGTATCGCTTCCTGCAGCGGCGGGCCAACATCGGCAAGGTGGTCGTCACCGTCGCACCGCGACCCGTCGTATCGCGACCCGTCTCGATCACGGCCAACGACTTCGGGCGCTCCCCGGAATCGACCAACCCTGTTCGCTCGGAAAAAATCGCGATCATCGGGCTCGCCGGCCGGTTTCCCGACGCCGACGACATCCACCGGTTCTGGGAGAACCTGGTTTCGGGCCGCGACAGCGTGAGGGACGTGCCGCGCCACCGCTGGAACGTGGCCGAGGTCTTCGACCCGAAGCCCGGTCAACCCGGCAAGACCTATTGCAAGTGGGGCGGATTCCTGGAGCGGGTGGATCAATTCGACCCGCTGTTCTTCAACATGTCGGGCCGCGAAGCCGAATTGGCCGATCCGCAGCAGCGGCTCTTCCTGGAGACCTGTTGGCAGGCCTTGGAAGACGCGGCCTACAGCGATGCGCGCCTGGCGACCTCGTCCTGCGGCGTGTTCGTCGGCGCGGGGTCGGGCGACTACCTGCAACGCATGGCCGACGCGGGTCTGGCCCCGGAAGCGCAGACCTTCATCGGCAACGCGGCCTCGATCCTGGCGGCCCGGATCGCCTATTTCCTGAACCTCAAGGGACCCTCGATCGCGGTGGACACCGCTTGTTCGTCCTCGTTGGTGGCACTCCATCTGGCTTGCCGCAGCCTGGTCGCCGGGGAGTGCAAGCTGGCCCTGGCCGGTGGCGTCTTCCTGATGAACTCGGCCCAGTTTCACCTGCTCTCGGCACGCTCGGAAATGCTCTCGCCCGACGGGCGCTGCAAGGCGTTCGACGACGAGGCCAACGGCTTCGTGCCGGGCGAGGGGGTCGGCGCCGTGTTGCTCAAGCCGCTGGCGACGGCGCTGGCCGACGGCGACCCGATCCACGCCGTGATCGATGCGACCGCGGTCAACCAGGACGGGCGCACCAACGGCATTACCGCCCCCAGTTCACTCTCCCAAACGGAATTGGAGCTGACCGCCTGGCGCAAGGCCGGAATCAGCCCTGCCGATCTCTCCTACATCGAAACCCACGGCACCGGTACGTCCCTGGGCGATCCGATCGAGATCGATGCCTTGACTCGTGCCTTCCGGGAAGCCGGCGATGACGAGCGCCAACGTTGCGCGATCGGGTCGGTCAAGACCAATATCGGGCACTTGGCGATGGCAGCCGGTATCGCGGGCTTGATCAAGGTCGTCATGGCGCTGCGGCACCGCACCCTTCCACCGTCGCTGCACTTCCATAAACCCAATCGATACATCGATTTCAAGGCATCACCCTTTTTCGTGAACACCGAGGCACGGCCCTGGCGGGAACCGTCCGGCAAGCCTCTGCGTGCGGCACTCAGTTCCTTCGGTTTTTCGGGGACCAATTGTCACGTGGTGCTGAGCGAGCCACCTCCGACTGCCCCCGCACCGTCACCCGACCATCGAGCCTACCTGTTCACTTTTTCCGCGCAAACCGAGCGGGCCCTTGGAGCGCGAATTGCGGCGATCGCGACCTGGCTTGAATCCAACCCGTCGGTGGATCTCTGGCGTTTGGCATTCACCCTCAATTTCGGCCGCTCGGACTTGGCCCAGAGGGCAGCCATCATCGCATCCGATCACGACGAGCTTCACGCCGCCTTGCGGGCCTTCCCGATGGAGGGCGCCGCGACCGGCCCGGCCGCCGACCCGGAGCGCGATCGCGAGCTGAACGACGTGCTGGACCGCTTGGCGACAGGCTACGAGCGGGCCTGGCTCGAACGGGCCGCCGAGCTCTACCGAGCGGGCGCCCAACCGGAATGGCATCGGCTTTATCGCGGACGTTCCTATGGCGCCTATCACTTGCCCGGCTACGACTTCGAACGCGACAGTCACTGGGTCTTCGACGAAGATCCCTTTCCGGATCCGGCAGTCATCCCCGACGACCTGGCGATGGTGCCGCGCTGGACGCGCGCGCCGGCCAAGGCCAACGCCTCTGGGTCCGCTCACGCGGATCGCTTCGATCAGGGCGACATCTGGTTGTGTTACCCGGCCGAAGCCCGCGACCTGGCACGGGGACTGGCGAACCATTTCAGCGCCGGCGATCCCGGTCGAACCCTGATCTCGATGGTGCTCGACGGCGAGCCGGTCGGCGACGAGCGCATGGCTCCCGTGGCGGACGAAGCCGCCTGTAACGCCTGGGCCGCCGAAGTGCCGTTGCCCGCTCGGGTGTTCTGGTTCGCGGGGGCCTCGAATCCCCTGGCGGCGTCGAACCCGATCGCAGCGCTCCAACAGGCCGAGGCGTCCGGTGTCCTGGCCGCTCAATCCCTATTCCGTGCCATGGCGCCCCGCGCCTGGAACCACGCCTTCTCCTTCACGCTGATCACCCAAAACGCCACGGCGCCGGATGGCGGGCGCATTCATCCGGGCTACGCCGCCCTGCTGGGCTGGGCCAAGTGCCTGGGCCGCGAGTTCACCAAAGCGCGGGTGGCCCTGCTCGACGTGGATGCCCGCGATCGGCACCGCGGCGATCTGGCCGCCACAATCGCCGACGAGCCAGGCGCGCTCCCGCTGGAAGTCGCCCTTCGCGACGGGACGCGGTGGATCCGCCGCGCGGCCAGGGTGGCGGGGCTGCGCGTTCCCGACCGCCCGCCCTGGCGGCACGGGGGCACTTTCGTGATCGCGGGCGGCGCCGGGGGTATCGGCTACGCGCTCAGCCTGCACCTGGCGCGCACGGTCGAGGCCCGGCTCTGCTGGCTGGGTCGCCGCGAGGAGGACGACGACCTACGCGAGCGCATGGCGGCGGTGCGATCCGCCGGCGGCGAGGTGCTCTACTGCCGTGCCGACATCACCGACGAAGCCGAAACCAACGCCGCCTTCGACCGTTGCCGCCGCACCTTCGGGGCCATCCACGGCGTGATTCACTCGGCCATCGCCATGGACGACGGTCTGATCGAAGCCCTCGATCGCGATCGATTCCGCAAGGCGCTGGTGCCGAAAACGCTGGGTTCACTCCATTTACTCCGGGCGGCCGAGAACGACCAGTTGGACTTCGCGATGTTCTTCTCCTCCTTCAACGCCTGGACCGGCAACCGCGGCCAGGCCAATTACAGCGCCGGCTGCACCTTCAAGGACGCCTTCGCCGAGGCGGCGGCTCGCCAATACGACATTCCGGTGCACATCGTCGACTGGGGTTTTTGGGGCGAGGTCGGCATCGTGGCCACGCCCCAATACCGCAAACGGCTGGCCGCGGCGGGGGTTCTCCCGATCACCACGGAGGAGGCGATTCGCACCCTGGAAGCGATCGTCGCCGCCGGGTTGCCCCACGCCATGGTGATCCGCGCGAACGAAGCGGTGGCGCCACTTCTGGCGGAAGAATCCCTGTCCATGTCCCTTGCGGATCGGACAACCGCTCCCACGGCGCCGCACTTCGCCGTTCATCCGGCCGAAGTCCTGTCGCGTGCCGTGGCCGCCACGGCCGACCGGCTCCCAGTTCCGGCGGAAGCGGAGGCCGATCGCCTGGAGGCGTTCTGTGCCCTGCGCCTCCTGGTCAAGATCCGCGAGATGGGCTTCGCCGACCGCGTGGGCGAGCGGGTCACGGAGGAGCACCTGGCCCAACACTGGCACCTGGCTCCCAAAATGGTGCCATTACTGGGGGCGCTGTTGGACATTCTGGCCGATCGCGGCTGGATTGCCCGCGAAGACGACGGCTGGTGCGTGCTGCCGGCGGTGGCGGAACCGGACCTGTTGTCCCGGATCGACGATTGGCAGGGTGAACGCGATCGCTTCGCCGCGGCGGTCCCCGCCATGGAACCCCACCTGGCGTTGCTGGAGGCCGGTGTCGCCGACCTGGATCGCATCCTCTCCGGTGCGCTTCCGGCCACCGAAACGCTGTTCCCGGGCGGATCGGCGCACCTGGTGGAGGCGATCTACAAGGGCAACGCCCACGCCGATTTCCACAACAGCCTCTGTGCCGAGACCATCGAACGGTTTCTCGCCGCCCAACGGCAAGCGGCGCCGGGCTCGGTGCCGCGCATCCTCGAAGTGGGCGCAGGCACGGGGGGTACCACGCGAGCCGTGGTTTCGGCCGTCGAGGGCAAGGGACCGCTGCGCTACCTCTACACCGATGTAAGCGCCGGATTCACGCGGCTCGGCCACGAACGCTTCGCCGATCGCGACTTCATGTCGTTCGCCGAATTCGATCTGGAGCGCGATCCCGTGGCCCAGGGCTTGGTGCCAGCCAGCTTCGACGTGGTGCTGGCCGCCAACGTGGTGCACGCCACGGCCGACGTTCACGCCTCCTTGACCCGGCTGGCCCGCCTGCTGCGGCCAGGCGGGTGGCTGATCCTCTACGAGGTGGTTGCCGCGACCCATTTCAACACGCTCACCTTCGGCCTGCTGGACGGGTGGTGGCAGTCTCGCGACAGCGGCCTGCGGCTGCCCCATACACCGCTGCTGGATCCGCAGCGCTGGCGCCTCGCCCTCACGGCCGCGGGCTACCTGGAACCGAGCATCGGCGGACTGCCCGAACGCCCGGAATCGGCTTGGCGCCAAGCGGTGGTGGTGGCCAAGGCGGGCCCGCTCCGCCCCGAGGCAACCGATCAACCGGAAGCGGCCCCTGCGCTCCCCGCTGTGATAGCACAAACGCAGAAAGAAACGGCCACATTGGCGGCCCCGGCTTCGATCTCGATCGGACCGCCACCAGCGACTGGCGATGCCGACCAGGTAGCTCACATCCTGCGCCTCACCAAACGGCGCCTGCGCCACCTGTTGGCCGGGACCCTCAAGGTCGACGAAGCGCGGATCGGGGCCGATCGTCCATTCCAGGAGCTGGGGGTCGATTCGCTGATCGCGGTAGAGCTGGCCCAGGTGATCGAGACGGAGTTCGGCGTATCGCTGCGAACCACGGACCTCTTCAACTACGGGAACCTGGAGCAACTGGCCACGCATCTGGCCGCCCATGGACCGAAGGAGGAGGCGCCGCAGTCCCCGCCAAGGCACGACACCGCGCAAACCCCGCCCTCCGTCCGGGAGACGGCGCCGCCAGTCGCGCAACGGGCTGCCGGTGCCTCGGAAACGGTCGCGGCGCCAATGCGCGACGAGCCGATCGCAATCGTGGGCATGTCGGCCCGCTTCGCCGACCGCGACGATTGCACGGCGCTCTGGGCCATGCTGCGCGAGGGACGTCACGCCATCGGATCGCTGCCCGCGAAGCGCTGGTCCCATACGGCCAACGACTACCAAGGCGCCTTCATCCCCGACCTCGACCACTTCGATCCGCTGTTCTTCGGCATTTCGCCCCTGGAAGCACGCTACATGGATCCGCAGCAGCGGATCTGCCTCGAAGAGGTCTGGCGGGTCTTCGAAGACGCGGGCCTGGACGTGACGCGTCTCGCCGACCGCCAGGTGGGCGTGTACGTCGGTGCCTCGGGCAACAGCTACCTGCACGGGATCGAGAACAGCCTGGGCGCCATCGGCAACTCGATCGCGGCACTGTCCGGTCGCATCTCCTACCTGCTCGACCTGCGCGGTCCCAACCTGGCCGTGGACACGGCCTGCTCGTCCTCCCTGGTGGCCATCCACCTGGCGGCGCAGGCCCTGCGCCGCGGCGAGTGTCACAGCGCGGTGGTCGCCGGCGTTTCGGCCCTGATGACCTCACCCGACATGTTCCTGTTCTTCGAGGACAGCGGCATGGCCTCGCCCACCGCGCGCTGCCGCACTTTCGACCAGGGCGCCGACGGATTCGTGCCCGGGGAGGGTGTCGCCGCCCTCCTGCTCGAGCCGCTGTCGGCCGCCGTCGCCGATGGCCATCGCATTTACGGCGTGGTACGGGCTTCGGCCGTCAACCAGGACGGCCGCACCAACGGCATCACCGCGCCGAGCGCGCCTTCGCAGGCCGAACTGCTGCGTCGGGTCTACGCCGAGGGCGGCATCGACCCGGCGACGATCGATTACGTGGAAGCCCACGGAACCGGCACCCGGCTGGGCGACCCCATCGAGGTTCAGGCGCTGACGGAAGCGTTCGGCACCGGACACGACCGGCCCTGCCCGATCGGCTCGGTCAAGACCAACCTGGGCCATACGCTTGCGGCGGCGGGCATCGCGGGTGTGGTCAAGGTACTGCTGGCCCTGCAACACGAGCAGTTGCCGCCCTCGCTCCACTTCGAGCGAGAGAATCCACACATCCAATTCGAACGAACCCCGTTCCGCGTGTGCGATCGCCTCACACCCTGGCCCGCGGGCCCGCGGCCACGGCGCGCGGCGGTGAGCTCGTTCGGCTTTTCGGGGACCAACTGTCACTTGGTCCTGGAAGAGGGCCCGAGTGGCGAACCGGTCCAGCCCCCCACCCGATTGGGTCCTCATCTGTTCGTGCTTTCGGCCAAGTCCGCATGGTCGCTGGAGCGACGCGCACGCGACCTGCTCGCCTGGCTCGAAACGAATCCCCACACCGAGCCGAGTCATTTGAGTGCCACCCTCGCCCTCGGTCGCGCTGTCATGCCGATTCGCCACGCGTGGGTCGCTGCGGACGCGGCATCGCTGAGGACCGCCATGAACGCATCCCTGACCCACGGCGACCTGGGGCAGGCGGAAGAACTGAGTGCCACGACCCTCGATCTGCTGGCAGCCCAGGTCGAACCGACACTCGAAGCCCTCGCGGCCGGCACCCATTCGAACCAGGTCGTCACCGCCCACCTCGCCGAGCGACACCTGACCACCCTGGCCGATCTCTTCCAACGCGGCGTGGACATCGACTGGACGCGGCTATACCCCGCCGGTCCCGGTAAGCGCCTCGGGTTGCCCACCTACCCCTTCGAGCGCGATTCCTTCTGGCTCGAGGATCGGGTCCGATTCGGCGCGAGCGCGGGCAGCACCGCGCCGACACCGGCCATCGCGACGGAACACGGCCAGGACGAGGACTGGGATCGAATCGTGGCGGCCATGCGCGCCACGGGACGCGCCGAGAGCGCCTCCTTCGATGCCGGCGGCACGCAGGCATTCCGCGAGCTGGGGCGCCTGCTGCTGTGGGATGCGCTGCGCGCGGCGAACCGGTTCACGGCGCCGGATCAACGCGCATCGCAGGCGGAAATGGCAGCCGAATGGGGCGTCCTGGAGAAATACGATCGCCTGTTTCGCGCGGTGCTGCACCTGCTGGCGGACGCCGATTTCGTGACCACGACGGATCAGTGGATTACCGCGCCGTCGCAAGCGCGCTGGGATCAAATCGAGACGGGGCGGACGCGCCTGCCCGAGATGCGCCGAGCGTTCGGGGAACGCTACCCGGATTTGCAGCCCTACGTGACCCTGTTGGAAACCTGCGTGGCCCACCTGCCCCGAGTGATCGACGGTCGGGTCCAGGCCACCGACGTGCTGTTTCCCAAAGGTGATTTGGGTCTGGTCGAGGGCATCTACCGCGGCAACCGCATCATGGACTTCTACAACCGCCTGTTGGCGTCGGGCGTAGCGGCCATGACCGAAGCCACGCTGAACCGCCTGCCGCCAGGCGAGAAGGTCTGGATTCTCGAAGCCGGGGCGGGGACCGGCGGCAGCAGTGCCTTCGTGCTCGAAGCGCTTCGCCCCTGGGCCGACCGCGTCGTCTACTACTACACCGATCTGTCGCTGGGCTTCCTGCAACACGCCAAGGAACGCTTCGTGCCGGACTACCCGTTCATGGTTCCACACCTGTTCGACGTCGAAAAGGATCCGGTCGCGCAAGATCTTCCCAGGGGCCGGTTCCACATCGCCTTCGCCACCAACGCACTGCACGCCACGCGCGACATGCGACGCACGCTGAGCCACATCGGCGAAATCCTGGCGCCAGGCGCTTGGATGCTGGTCAACGAGCTGACCCGCGTCCAGGATTTCGGCACCCTGACCTTCGGGCTGCTGGACGGCTGGTGGCTGTACGAGGACGAAGCGCTGCGGCTGCCCGATTCGCCACTGCTGGGCCTGCGCGAGTGGTCCTCGCTGTTCGCCGCCTCCGGCTTCGAGCGAGTGGAGGCCTTTGGGAGACCCGACGAGCCGGCCGAGGAAGCGGTTCAGCACGTGGTGGTCGCACGGCGCACCTTCGAGGCGGTCACCCCGGCTGCGGGCATCGATATGCACGAGACCGTGGACGCCCAAACGCCTCGGAACGAGGACACCCTGCCGGCAGAACCGGCCGGGAACGCTTCCCCGGGAACGCCGAACGGCGATCTTCTGGGGTCGCTGCGCGCGATCGTGGCCGAGGTTCTCGAATTGCCACCCGCGCGGATCGCGCCGACGACGCCCTATCAGGACATCGGGGTCGACTCGATCATGGCCGTCAAGGTGGTGGAGCGGATCGGCACCAAGTTGGGCATCGCGCTGGAGTCCACCGACCTGTTCAACTACCCGAACCTGCGCCAGTTGGCGCGGCACATCGGGTCACGCCAGCCCCAACCGAAACCGCTCACGGAGCCCTCCTCCGTCGCGACAACGCCGCCCGCGTCTCCGCTGGACGCGACCGACACGAACGGTTTGGGCGACGTGCTGGCAAGGCTGAAAAGCGGCGACCTCAAGGCCGGGGACCTGCTCGCCCAACGCGGCGCGAAGCGGCTCGGCTCATGAACCACCCGATCCAAACCCACGAGAAGCCGGCGACCCGCAATCGGGCCCGAATCGCCAAACCCCGTCGGCACCGACGACCCCGGAGACCCCGGAGACCCGCAGGTGGTCACGCGAAACCCACACGCCAAAGAGGAGAATGAGATGGTCAGTGCTACCCTTTTCCCCGGACAGGGATCCCAAGAACGCGGCATGGGCGCCAAGTGGTTCGATGCCTTCCCCGCCTTGCTGGAAAAAGCCGACGAGGTGCTCGGTTGGTCGGTGCGCAAGCTGTGCTTGGAGGATCCCCAGGATCGGCTGGGCCAGACCCGATTCACCCAGCCGGCACTCTACGTGGTCAACGCCCTGAGTTGGTACGGCAGCCGTCGCGAGGGCGGGCCCAAGCCCGATTTTCTGGCGGGTCACAGCCTCGGCGAATACAACGCGCTCCTGGCCGCGGACGTCTTCGACTTCGAAACGGGCCTGCGCCTGGTTCGCAAGCGCGGCGAGCTGATGAGCGCGGCGCGCGAAGGCGGCATGGCGGCGGTGGTCGGCCTGCCTTTGGCCCAGTTGGAGGCGGTGCTCGCCCGGGAAGGGGTGAGCGACGTGGACATCGCCAACTACAACGCGCCCTCCCAAACCGTCATCTCGGGGCCGGTGTCCACCTTGGAGCGGCTGATCGCGCCGTTCGAGGCGGCCGGTGCGCGCCGGGCCCTGTTGCTGAAGGTCAGCGCGGCCTTCCATTCGCGCTACATGGTCGAGGCGGCCGAAGCCTTCGCCGATTTCCTGAAGGGCTGGCAGTTCCGCAAGCCGCGTATTCCCGTCATCGCGAACGTCACGGGTCGGCCCTACGGGGCCGATATCTACAGCAATCTCGCCAAGCAGATCCGGGCCTCGGTACATTGGACGGAGAGCATGCGCTACCTGATGGCCAAGGGCGTCGCGGACGTGACCGAGCTCGGTGCGGGTCGCGTCCTGACGAATCTGTTCACGCGCATCCAGCAGGAAGCGGAGCCGCTGGACCTCGCCCGTGAGGAGCCCGCCGCACCGGCCGCACCGGCACAGGCGCGAAACGACGCGCCCGCATCCATCCTGTCTGGGGAGCGCCGGCCTCCCGCTGCCACTCCCGATTTCACGGTTACGCCGCCCGAGGCCGGGTCACCGCGATTCGGCTCCCGCACCGTGGCACCGCAACCGAACGGCTGGGGATCGGATCGGCGCTCGCCGGTAGCGCCGGAGTCCGGGATGTCAACGTCGAAGCAGTGGCCCACGGCGCAGGCCCGTGCCGGTTTGGGTCACACAGCGGTCGAGCATCGCCAGGAGCTCATCGCGACCGGCGATCGAGCTCCCGACAGGGCCGGGGAAGCGCTCGTATCCGGGGCGCGCTCCCCAAATGAAACCGTCGTCCCGCCGCGTCGCGAAGCGCCCCAAAAGGCCGAGGTACCCCAAGGGCAACCGGCCGATCCGAGCCCAGGCGCCATGCACCCACCCGAGGTGGGCCCGGCCTCCTTGGGCAGTGCCGGCTTCCGCCGCGCCTACGGGGTGAGGTACGCCTACATGGCCGGCTCGATGTACAAGGGTATCGCCTCCAAGGAGCTGGTCGCCCGCATGGCGAAGGCGGGCTTGCTGGCGTTCCTCGGCACCGGCGGTCTGGACTTGGCCCGGGTGGAACGCGATATAGCCTGGATCAAGGGCCAGATTCCGCCGGGCGCGGTCTTCGGCATGAACATGCTGGCCAACTACGAAGACAGCGAGGCCGAAATCCAATTGGCGCACATGTACACGCGGCAAGGGGTGCCGGTCGTGGAGGCCTCGGCGTTCATGCAGGTCACGCCCGGATTGGTACTTTTCCGCTTCAAGGGTGCCGAACGCACGGCCCAGGGCGGGTTTCGCGTGCCGAACCGCCTGATCGCCAAGGTGTCGCGGCCCGAGGTGGCCGGTCCCTTCATGCAGCCGGCGCCCGATCGGGTGCTCGCCAAACTCACACAACGGGGCCTGCTGACGGAGACCGAAGCGGCGGCGGCCCGCGCGCTGCCGGTCGCCTGCGATGTGACGGTGGAGGCCGACTCGGGCGGGCACACCGATCGCGGCAATCCCTACACCTTGATGCCGGCCATGATCGCGCTGCGCGACCAGATCCAGAGCGAGCGCCGCTACCGCGAGCCGGTGCGCATCGGCGCGGCAGGCGGGATCGGTTCGCCCAGCTCGGCCGCTGCGGCGTTCCTGTTGGGGGCCGACTACATCGTCACCGGCTCCATCAACCAGTGTGCGCCGGAGTCGGGCGCCTCCGAGCACGTCAAGGAGCTCCTGGCGGGCATCGGCGTGCAGGACACCGGTTACGCGCCCGCCGGCGACCTGTTCGAAGTGGGCGCCAAGGTGCAGGTGGTCAAGCGCGGCCTGTTCTTTCCGGCGCGAGCGAACAAACTCTACGAGCTCTACCAGCGCCACGCCGGCCTGCACGACCTGGACCCCAAAACTCGAGAAATGATCGAGACCAAGTACTTCCGACGAACCTTCGAGGAAGTGTGGGCGGAGACGCGGGCCTACTTGGCGGAGCGGCGTCCGGCCGAGCTGGCCAAGGCCGAGCGCAACCCCAAGCAGAAAATGGCGATGGTGTTCAAGTGGTACTTCATCCACACCACGCGCCTGGCGATGGCAGGCGATCTCTCGCAAAAACTCGATTTCCAGATCCACTGCGGCCCGGCGATGGGGGCCTTCAACCAGGTGGTCAAGGGCACCCCCTTGGAGGATTGGCGTCGGCGCCACGTGGACGACCTGGCCACCTTCCTGATGGAGGGCGCCGCCCGCGTAATCAACGGGTTCAACCGAAACCTCTCTTGACCCCTGCTCGGCAATAGGCGCCAGGCAGCCGCCGTTCGAGAAATCGGGTGGGGATCGCCACAAAGGCGACGCCACCCGATCCATGGGCAAGGACGCCATCACCTGCGCAACGAGCCCCAATCGAAAGGAAACGGATACGGCCAGCCCGCTGACCGAGCGCACTGGGAGGTAAAACACCCTTGAAAATGGTGCATCGAGTGCTTAAAATGATCGCCAGTCCTTGTGTTTTTCGTAAATTTGCCAACATATGTAAGTTTAATTTACAGATACTTTTTACGATGCAACACTACATTCGCTAAGTTTCTTTTTCAGATATATTTAGTAAATCAAATCGAAACATGGCTGCCTCTACCACTCCCACTCTCCATCGCTGACGTCTCATCCGGTTTCCCGTTGGGACGCCGAGCGGCTTCGCGCATTTCTGACCGAAGGGGGTGATTTTTGGAACGCTTCGCCGAGGAGCCGGCCATCACTTGGGATCCCCAAGTCGTCGAAAGGGGTCCCGCCACACCCGGTGCCGATGATGACTCGGGTACCATCACGCGAATCGGGGCGTATCAAGTGGAGCGCGAACTGGGCCGAGGCGGCATGGGCCGTGTCTTTCTCGCGACCCGCGCTGACGACACCTACAAGAAGGTAGCGATCAAGATCCTCAAGCGGGGCATGGATACGGAGGACATCCTTCGCCGGTTCTATCAGGAACAACAAATCCTCGCGCGCTTGAAGCACCCGTATATCGCCCATCTCTACGATGTGGGACAAACCGATACCGGCCTGCCCTTTTTCGTCATGGAGTACATCCACGGAAAACCCATCGATCACTATGCGGCGCATCACGATCTCTCGACGAAAGAGCGGCTCGAGCTTTTCATGAAGGTTTGCCGCGTGGTGAGCTATGCCCACCAAAATTTAGTGGTCCATCGGGACCTGAAGCCGGCCAACATTCTGGTGACCGCCGATGGCAACCCCAAGCTGCTGGATTTCGGAATCGCGGGTTTGTTGGACCCCGTCAGCATGGCGCCCCAAGCCGCTACCGCCAAGGGCAAGAGCATGCTGACCATCGACTACGCGAGCCCCGAGCAACTGCGTGGCGAACGATTGGACACCCGTACCGACGTGTTTTCACTGGGCGTCATCTTATACGAACTTCTGGCAGGAACCCGGCCCTACCACTACGCAAGCCAAAACCCCTTGGTGGCCGAGGAGCGCATCGCCGAGGGCCGGCCCGATCCGGTCAGCGAAGCGGCCCAAAGACAGCATGATCGCCGAAGCGGCGAGCCATCACGAGAAAAGGGCCGATGGCTGCGGCAGAGATGGACCGGCGCGCGATCGGGCCAAAGACTGGGTGCCGATCTGGACAACCTCCTCTTCAAGGCCCTGGCCTACGATTCGCGATACCGCTACGGATCGGTCGAGGTTTTCGAAGCGGATATTCGGCGATACCTACAATGCTTACCTGTGCATGCCCACGCCACGAGTTATGTGTACCGCTTGAGGAAGTTTTCAGTGCGAAACCGCTGGACCATCACGGCGGCGGCGTTCTTTTGCGGGTTGTTGATCGGATTCTCCTTCTACGCATTGCACCTCAAGCATCAATCGGAACGGGAACGCGACAAAGCCGAAAGTACCCTTCGGTACCTGGTCGACATCTTCGATGTGAACGATCCGAAGTTGGGTCCCTCCATGACGGCCAAGGATTTATTGGAACGAGGGGCCCAAAACATCGAACACGGGCTCGTGGATCAGCCCCAGATACGCGCCGATTTGCAATACGCCTTGGGAGCGGCCTACCATGGGCTCGGTCTGACGCGAGAAGCGAAGCCCTTGGCTGCGGCCGCGTTGGCGGCCCGCCGTCTAGAACGGCCACTGGACGGTGAGGCGGTGACCCAGGCGGCCTATTTGATGGGTGCCCTTCATCTGAACGACATGGCGTATGAGCAAGCGTTGACCTGCTTCGAGGAAGCCGAGACCCACTCGATCGCAAGCCATGGCGTCGACAGCGAACGAACCATGGTGATCAAAAATGGGATTGGGACGCTGTATTGCTCCCTGGGCAAATTCGATTTGGCCGAGGACATTTTTGTCGAGGTCCACGACATCGGCGTTCGGGTGCTGGGCGAAAATCACCCGAAAACCATGGTGGGTTTGAGCCAATTGGCGGTCATCTACGGCTATCAACGCAAAAGCGCCGAGGCGATCGATGCCTACTCGCGAGCCCTGAACATCTGCCGAGAAGTCGAAGGCCCCTTGAATGCCCACACCCTCGGGATCACCCACAATTTGGCCAACGAATACGCCGGTGTCGGCGAATACGACAAGGCCATCGACCTGTTTCGCCAGCTCGTGGAAGGAAGCCGTAAAATGTACATGGAAAGCCATGTCCTGGTGGTCAGCGGCTTGACGGGATTGGGCAGCTCCCTGCTTGCCACGGGTCAACTCGCCGAAGCCGAACGCATTTTGTACGAAGCCCTGGAAGCGATGAAAAACAACGAGCCTGCCACCCGGCGTCGCATCGTTTCGGCCCATATTCATCTCGGCACGATTCACTACAAACGCGGCGACAGGGAAAAGGCCGAAGCCTTCTTTCGAAAGGCGCTGGGCATCGCGCTCAATACGTTCCCCGACGATCACCACTTCATCGCCCGGGCGCGGGTGAGATTGGGAGAACTCTATTTGGGCAAGGGAGACCTGAAACAGGCGAGGTCCCTGTTGCAAGAGGCGGTCTTCGCCTATCGAAAGAAGTACTCCGACGACAATGCCGAAACGGCGATCGCCCTGAGCATTCTGGGTTCGTGCCTGGCGGCGGAAGGCCGTTTCGAGGAGGCGGAACCCATGCTGCGGGAGAGTCACCGAAATCTCCAGAAGTATTGCGGAAAAAGTGTATCCATCCACAATGCCTGGGTCCGCATTCAGGAATTCGAGCGGCTGCGGCAACAGGCTCTGGCCGGCTCGCCCGGCGGTTGAGACGTTTCAAGAGAGAACCATTTTGTCCACTAAAATCACGAAAAGACACGAAAAAGATACTCCCGGCCCCGATCTGCAGGTCATCGGAGGTGGTTCTCGGAAACCGGGAAGTCACTGCCCACGAATCAAACGGATGAACACGAATATGCATCCACTTGAGCATGTCGGAGAACGGGCTACCACAGCGGTGAAAAAGGGTATAAATGTCAAGAATTATAAGCGCTTATGCGTGGCTGTCCCCGCCGCAGTCCCTGTCCACTAAGAACACCAAAGGACACGAATCAGAATTTTTCCACGTAATGGTCGCCGGAGTACCGCCCGTCCTTATAAAATCGGGAACCCGTGATCCGTGGACAGACTTTTTAACAGGACGTCACGGGTATGAGCCCATCTCGCCCATGGCCCGGTGATCCGAAGCTGCCGGGAACCGGGGCGGCGGGTTCACCGCCCCGGTTCGGGCTCACTTTTTCTTTTTGCGGGGAATGTACAGGTCCGTGATGGTGCCCTCGAACGCTTCGGCGGCGAAGGCGACCGTCTCGCTCAAGGTCGGGTGCGCGTGCACCGTGAGGCCGATATCCTCGGCATCGCAACCCATCTCGATGGCCAGGCCCGCCTCGGCGATGATCTCGCCGGCGTTGGTGCCCACCGCGGCCGCACCGATCACGCGGCCCGTGTCCTTGTCGAACAGGAGCTTGGTGACGCCCTCGTCGCGGCCCAGGGCCAACGATCGACCGCTGGCCGCCCACGGGAAGGTGCCCTTGCCGTAATTGAGGCCCTGCGCCTTGGCCTGTTCCTCGGTCACGCCGACCCAGGCCACTTCCGGATCGGTGTAGGCCACGCTCGGGATCACCCGGGCGTCGAAGAAGCTCTTGTGGCCCGCGGCGACTTCCGCGGCCACCTTGCCCTCGTGGGTCGCCTTGTGGGCCAGCATCGGCTGCCCGACGATATCCCCGATCGCGAAGATGTGCGGCACGTTCGTGCGCTGCTGGTTGTCGACGGCGATGAAGCCGCGCTCGTCCACGGCCACGCCGGCGTGCGCCGCACCGATCAGCTTGCCGTTGGGCGCGCGGCCCACCGACAGCAGGACGCGGTCGAACAAGTCCTCCGAGGGCGCCTTCTCCCCTTCGAAGCGGACGCGAAGACCCGCTTCCTCGGCTTCGATCGCCGTCACCTTGGACTCGAGGTAGATGTTCTCGAACCGCGCCGCCATTCGCTTCTGGAAGGGCCGCACCATGTCGCGGTCGGCGCCCATCATCAACCGGTCGAGCAATTCGACCACGGTGACCTTGGTCCCCAACGCCTCGTAGACGGTGGCCATCTCCAAACCGATGATGCCGCCGCCGATGACCAGCAACCGCTCGGGAATGTCGGCCAATTCCAGCGCCCCGGTGGAATCCATCAAGCGCGGATCGTCGTAGGGGAAGCCGGGGATTTGTACCGGTCGCGAACCGGCCGCGATCACGGCGTAGCGGAAGCTGATCGTGCGCACGTCGCCTTCGTGGCTGACCTGCATCTCGTGGGGGCCCACGAAGGACCCGGTCCCGTGCACCACGTCCACCTTGCGGCTCTTGGCCAACTGGCGAATGCCGCCGGTGAGTTTGCCGACGACGCCGTCCTTCCAGGCGCGCAACTTGTCCAATTGGATTTCGGGCTTGCCGAACACGATGCCGTGCCGGCTCATGTGGGCGGCCTCGTCGATGACCTTGGCGCTGTGCAGCAAGGCCTTGGACGGGATGCAACCCACGTTCAGGCAAACGCCGCCGAGGCTCGCGTCGCGCTCGACCAACACCGTTTTCAGGCCCAGGTCGGCACCGCGAAACGCGGCGGTATAGCCGCCCGGCCCGGAACCCAGGACCAGGAGATCGCAGTCGAAGGTTCCCTCCGGCGCCGCGATCGGCTCGGCTTGGGCCGTCTCGTTCCGGCCAAGTGCCGGAGCAGGCTCGGCGGGAGCAGGTTTCGGGGCCGGGGCCGACTCGGCGACCTGGGGTTTGGCGCCCGCGTCGGTCGCGGCGCCGGCCTCCATGATCGCGATGACATCGCCCTCGTTCACCGTGCCGCCGGCTTCCACGGACAAGGAGACCAGGGTCCCGTCGGTCGGGGCCGGTACTTCCATCGACGCCTTGTCGGTTTCCAGCGCGATCAGCGAATCGCCCTCGGCGACGCGATCACCCACGGCCACCAAGATTTCGACCACATCCACGTCTTTGAAATCGCCCAGCTCGGGCACGCGCACTTCGATCTTGTCACTCATCGAATCCTCCTTCGCGTTCCGCGCGTTCTCGCGTCACAGCAACAGGCGACGCAGGTCGCCCAGCATGTATGCGAGGAAGCTGGTGAAGCGCGCGGCGGCGGCGCCGTCGATCACGCGGTGGTCGTAGGAAAGGGAAAGCGGCAGCATGAGACGCGGCACGAAGGCCCCGTTCTCGTACACGGGCTTCCAACTGGATTTGGAGACACCCAAAATGGCGACTTCCGGCGCGTTGACGATCGGCGTGAACGAGGTCCCACCGATGCCGCCGAGGCTGGAAATGGTGAAGCAGGCGCCCTGCAGGTCGGCAGGCTTGATCTTGCCGTCACGCATGCGGAGGCTGGTTTCCACCAACTCGCCGGCCAATTCGTAGATGCTCTTGCGGTCCACGTCACGAATGACGGGCACCACCAGGCCGTTGGGCGTATCCACGGCAATCCCGAGGTGATGGTACATTTTGCGGATCAGGCTCTCACCGTCGGGGCTCAGCGAACTGTTGAAGTCGGGATACTCCTTGAGCGCCGCCACGACGGCCTTCATGATGAAGGCGATCGGGGTCAGCTTGAAGCCGCGTTTCTTGGCCTCCTCGCCGTTGGCCTTGCGGAAGGCTTCCATTTCGGTGATGTCGGCGTCCTCGTGCTGGGTGACGTGCGGGACGTGCAGCCAGCTACGGTGCAGGTTGGCCGCGCTCACCTTGCGGATGCGGCTGAGCACGACGGTTTCGGTCTCGCCGAACTTGCTGAAATCGATGGCCGGCATCTCGGGCAGGGCTCCGCCACCGGCCGCGGCGGCGGGCGCCTGGAGCCGGCGTTTCACGTACTTCTGCACGTCTTCCTTGACGATGCGTCCCTTGCGCCCGCTGCCCGACACCTGGGTCAGGTCCACGCCCAACTCGCGGGCGAACTTGCGGATCGCCGGGCTGGCGTAAGGCCGGGCACCGGGATTGGCGCTAAAGGCGTCGCGCTCGGACTGGCCCGAGGCGGCCTCGCTCGCCGCCGGTGCGGCCGGCGCCTTGGGCGCTTCGGCCGGCGCGGCCGGAGGCGGAGGTGCCGCCGCTTCCGTTTCCGCGGGAGCGGGCACGGCCTCGTCCGGCGCCATCGCCTGGGCTTCCGCGGCCACGGCACCGCCTTCGCCGGGTTCGAGCGTCGCGATGACGCTGCCCTCGCTCACCAAATCACCCACCGAAACCCGTACCTCTTTGATCACACCGTCGTGCGGCGCGGGCACTTCCATCGAGGCCTTGTCGGTCTCCAGGGTAATCAGCGGATCCTCGGCCGCGACACGGTCGCCCACGGCCACCAGCACCTCGACCACATCCACGTTGTCAAAATCACCGATATCCGGAACCTTCACTTCTTCCAGATTAGACACGAAATCCTCCTGCTCTTGCTCTTGTCGCGCACACCTGTGGAAGGGGACCGATCCGTCAGGAAACCTGGGGATCGGGCGCTTCCGGATCGATTTCGAACTTGGCGATCGCCTCGGCCACACCCTCGCGCTCGAACTGGCCACGATCGGCCAGGACGGTCAGGGCGGCCACCACGACGTGACGGTAATCGACTTCGAAGAAGGCACGCAGGGCAGCCCGGGTGTCGGAGCGACCGAAGCCGTCGGTACCCAATGTCACGTAGGGTTGTTTCAAGAAGGGCCGGATCTGGTCGGAATAGGATTTCATGTAGTCGGTGGCCGCCACGATCGGGCCATCGAAGTCGGCGAACATCTGGCTGATGTAGGCCTGTTTGGGTTCGTCCTTGGGATGCAATCGGTTCCAGCGCTCGACGGCGAGGCCGTCGCGACGCAGCTCGGTAAAGCTGGTCACGCTGTAGACGTCGGCCATGATGCCATACTCCTCGGCCAGGATTTCGGCGGCCCGCTCCGACTCGCGCAGGATGGTGCCGCAACCCAGCAGGGCGACCCGTTTGTCACCGGCGGGCGCACGGCGCAGGCAGTAGATCCCGCGTCGAATCCCCTCTTCCACGCCTTCGGGCATGGCCGGGTGGAAATAGTTCTCGTTCATGGTGGTCACGTAGTAGAACACGCTCTCCTGTTCGGCGTACATGCGCCGCATGCCGTCTTGGAGAATGACCGCCAGCTCGTAGGCGTAGGTGGGATCGTAGGACACGCAGTTGGGCACGGTGCTGGACATCAAGTGACTGTGTCCGTCCTGGTGCTGGAGCCCCTCGCCGTTGAGCGTCGTGCGACCCGAGGTCCCGCCGATCAGGAAGCCGCGCGCCTGCATGTCGCCGGCGGCCCAGATCAGGTCACCCACGCGCTGGAACCCGAACATCGAGTAGAAGATGTAGAAGGGAATCATCTGCACGCCGTGGTTGGCGTAGGAGGTGCCCGCGGCGATCCAGGAACTCAGCGCGCCGGCCTCGTTGATACCTTCTTCGAGGATCTGACCGTCCTTCGCCTCGCGGTAGGGTGCGATCTGACCGGCATCGACCGGTTCGTAGAGCTGACCCACCGAGGAGTAGATCCCCAATTGGCGGAACATGCCCTCCATCCCGAAGGTCCGTGCCTCGTCGGGAATGATGGGAACCAGGTGATCCTTGAGATTTTTGTCGCGGGTCAGCACGGTCAGGAAACGAACGAAGGCCATCGTCGTGGAGATCTCGCGCTTGCCGCTGCCGTCCAGCAAGGCCTTGAAGCTGGCCAACTCGGGAATCTCGAGCGGCGCGGCATCCACCGTGCGGGCGGGGAAAGGTCCACCCAACGCCTCGCGCCGGGCCTGCATGTATTTCAGTTCCGGGCTGTCTTCGGCGGGTTTGTAGAACGGTGCCGATTCGATTTCCTCGTCCGAAATGGGAATGCTGAAGCGGTCGCGGTAGTGCCGCAGGGCGCGCTCGCCCATTTTCTTCTGCTGGTGGCTGATGTTCTGGCCTTCGCCGGCTTCACCCATGCCGTAGCCCTTGACCGTTTTGGCCAGGATCACCGTGGGCCGCCCCGTGTTCTGCATCGCGGCGGCATAGGCCGCGAAGACCTTGTACGGGTCGTGGCCGCCACGCGTGAGGGCCCAGATCTCGTCGTCGCTCATGCGTGCGACCATTTCCTTGAGTTCGGGATACTTGCCGAAAAAGTGTTCGCGCACGAAGGCCCCGTCGCCCGAGGCGCGGTAGGCCTGATACTCGCCGTCGACCGCCTCTTCCATGCGGCGCGCCAGCAAGCCCTTGTGATCCTGGGCGAACAGCGGGTCCCAGTTGGAACCCCACAGCACCTTGATCACGTTCCAGCCCGCACCGCGGAAATTGCCTTCCAGTTCCTGAACGATCGACGAGTTGCCACGCACCGGGCCGTCGAGCCGCTGCAGGTTGCAGTTGACGACGAAGACCAGGTTGTCGAGTCGTTCGCGACCGGCCAGCGAAATGGCGCCCAGGCTCTCCGGCTCGTCCATCTCGCCGTCGCCCATGAAGGCCCAGACCTTGCGGCCCTGGGTTTGGACGATCCCGCGGTTTTGCATGTATTTCATGAACCGCGCCTGGTAGATGGCCATGATCGGTCCGAGCCCCATCGATACCGTGGGGAACTGCCAAAAGCCAGGCATGAGCCAGGGGTGCGGATAGGACGACAGCCCGCCCTTCTGGACTTCCCGGCGAAAACGCAGCAGGTGTTCTTCGGTCAGCCGTCCTTCCATGAAGGCCCGCGCGTAAATCCCTGGCGAGGAGTGACCCTGGATCATCACCAGGTCGCCGCCGTGGCTCTCGTTGCGGGCGTTGAAGAAGTAGTTCATGCCGACGTCATACAAGGTAGCGGAAGAAGCGAAGCTCGCTATGTGGCCCCCCAGCCCGTCTTCCGCGCGATTGGCGCGCACCACGATGGCCATGGCGTTCCAGCGGATGATGTCGCGAATCCGCTTCTCCATCGCCGCATCCCCCGGAAGTTTCTCCTCCATATGCGGTGGAATGGTATTCACGTAAGCCGTGGTGGCTTTGTAAGGCAAATGGGCCCCCCGACGCCTTGCCTTGTCGATCAAAGTCTCCAAAAGGAAATGAGCCCGTTCGGGCCCCTCTTGGTCGAGTACCGCTTCCAGGGACTCGACCCATTCTCGAGTTTCCTCCGGATCGATATCGCGCGGATGTGCTTTGTGGGGCATACCGCTTCCTCCTTCCGTCAAAATTCGTGGTCCGGATGGTCGGAGGCTAACCATTCTTGAACCAAAGGTCAATGAGATTCGCGTTTTTGAATGACCATTCGGAAAGTGGGCCTCCAGCAGGGGCCGCGGCCGATCGGGAAAGTCGCTCACCAGGTTCGTGTCAAATTCACAAAAACACCTCATCAACCGCATGAAAACCAAACGGTTACTGGTGGCCAGCCAATCGCGACCACGCCTTGAAAAAACCGATATTTCAAATTATTGGGCGTGATATTTTCTTTTCGATGGCGACCGCCGATTCACGCCGGTTTTCGAGGAAACGGGAGGCGGCGCAAAAGAGATGGACATCCTTCAAAAGAGGCGGCAATCGATTCCACCGCCCGCCCCGTTCTTTTTCACCCCACCTCGAGCCGAAAAGCCACCACTCCTGCCATCCACTATTAAATGAATGAAGCTCGATTGGTATTCCCAACCCAAAAGCACGACACCCGTTATTTTGGTCAGGATCAAAGATCCATCCATGGAAACGGGGCCAAGTGGCACATATCCAGTGAACTCGGGGATTCCACCGGGTGATGGCGCGGTCCCGGGTCCGTCGGAGCCGGAAAGCACCTCCCGCGGTTTTTAACGTGAAGGTGCATTTTTAGCTTGAACCTGAGACTGAGTATCAATAAGCTATGCAGTGTGGGTCGTTCGAACCCGGACCATTTACCGTATCAGGGGGCTCCCGTGGAGAATCGCTGCTTTCATCCCGGAAATTTCAAAATTTCTTGGACTACCCAGGTCCAGACCGATTTCGTCGTATCCGAAGGTAAGGTTATGTCTCCCAAGTGTTGTGACCACAAGCCCAAACCCCACGTCAAATTCGAATGTTTCGATTGCGGCTTCACCGCCTATTATTCGCCCAACCGGGCACCCCACTGGTTTCGTGCCAAGCTGGAGGCCGCCGGCACCCATTTCCCGCAAGAGCGGCAGGATGTCATGGAACAGGTGATTACCGCCGTCGCCTGAGCTACCTCGGCCGGCACATATGACATTCTGGCTTTCCAGCATTTGTCAAAATTTACAAAAGGGCCCTTCTCAAGGGCCCTTTTTCATTTTATAGTCGCGGCAAACCCCCGAGAGCTTTCCCCATCCGCCAATCTCCTCAGGGAGAACGGCTCAGCTCGTCGACAGATCGATGAAGTCGATGAAAAGGAGTCCCCATGGACGCACTCTATCGCCGCGAGGTGATGCAAGACATCAAGGAAGCGCTGGCGCGCCGAGGACTGGACGAATCCCAGGACGAAGCGGCCCGAATCGAACGCGAAGAATTCGAGGAAGGATATCTGTTCGGGCGTCTGCAGCGTTTGTGTCAGCTATGGCGAAACGACGACATTCATCAGTACGAATTTCAAACCAAGGCGCTGACCATTCACGGTTTGATCTGCGAATACGAGGAAGCGCATCCCCAGGATGGCGAATCTTGTGAGTGAACATCCTGGAACGGACGAAACGGAGGGGTCACCGGGCATTCGGTTCTTGGTATAGACAGGTGGGGCTGCTCTTGCAATCGATCCTGGCGCTGATTCTTCTCTCGCGGCACATGGCGCCTTCGTCCCGCGGTTTCACCATGAAACCGTCGCTGCCCGAGATCTCCGGGGCCTGTTCCGTCTCGAAAGTCCGTCCTTCGACCCGGTGCGCCCGCCGCCCGGCACCCATCGCGCCCGAACGCCGCGAACGGAAGGCGAATGTGGTGCGTTGGGATTGGTCCTGAAAGCGCGGGAGATCCCCGCCACGAAGCGTAGTTGTGCTCACAAAGTTGTGGCTAGACCTTGATCGACAGCTCATACTGGTGCATACTGCGTTGGCAATGAACGGCTTAATTTGAGGGAATTCCATGCCGAACGTGAGGCTGCTCGCCAACCTCGCCAGCACGATGCTGGTCTGTGGTTTTTTTCCCGTTTTGTGCGGGCAGATTACCGGCCCCGATCCCCAGGAGCCGCTCACCGGTAGCCAAAGTTTTCAGTTCAGCCTGATCCAGATCCCCGTGTGGGTCGCCGACAAGCGCGGCCGCCCGGTGGGCGGTTTGACGGCGGACGACTTTCGCCTGATCGTCGACGATCGGCAAGTGGTCATCGAGGGATGCGCGCCCGCCTACGATCGTCCGATGGAAGTCGTGTATTTGCTGGACATGTCGGGGAGCATGGAGATCGGCCACAAACTGCTGGGATCGGTTCAGACGATCGACTACCTGTTAGATCAGCACCAGCGCGACGATCTCTGGAAGGTCATCATTTTCTCCGATTCCGAGGTGTTGGCCATCGCCGACCAGGAGCACAAGAGCCACTGGCACATGAACAAGAACAAGCTGAAGGGGTACGGAAAAACCGCGCTTTTCGACGCCCTGAGCTCCAGTCAGGCCTATTTCAGCAAGGACGGCCTGACCAATCGCGCGTTGTTGCTGTTCACCGACGGCAACGACAACCAGAGCCGGCTGACCGAAGAGCAGTTGCTCAAGGTGTTGCGCATCATCGATGTGCCGGTGTTCATCGTGGGCATCGCCGACGGGTTCGTGCCGAGCGGATCCGAGGATCGTGAAGATCTTGGCTTGAAAACTTTGCAGGAAATTACAACAATCACTGGCGGTGAGCTGATTATCGCCAAGGATGCGCGTCAGTTACCGCAAATCTCGGCACTCCTCACGGAGAAGATGCGGCCCCAATATATGCTTTCCATCACCGTGGAGAAAAAATCCGGCGATCCACGCCGCCGACTGGATGTCGTCGTGGACCGTCGTGGCGATCACCAGGTTCGTTTTCGCCGAGGTTACGTGGGCTCGATGCCCGAAATTGTTGGAGGAAATTAAATGAGATTGATCGCGATAACCCTCGTGTTGTGTCTGTTGTCGCTGAATTGTGCAACGAAAAAGTTCGTGGACCAGGAGATCGAAGCCTCGGAAGTGCGCACCCAGCGCCAGATCGAGGACATCAAACGCCAAGTCGAAGAGACCCAGACGGAAATCCGCGACATGGCCAAAGAAATGAACTTGCAGATCGAAGGCTTGGAAGAGACCAACGAGAACATTTCGAAAATGGTCGAAGAGAACCAGCAGATGATCGCGCAATTCGGTCAGCTCCGCTTCCAGAAAACACTTTCGGAAGCCGAAGCGAACTTCCGCAGCGACAAATTCGAATTGACCGATGCCGCTCGCGGCGAGCTGGATAAATTCGCAGACCTGCTGATTCGCCAGAACAAGCTGGTCCACATCGAGATCCAGGGCCACACCGACAGCCGTGGTACCAAGGACTACAACATGAAGCTCGGCCAGGACCGCGCGGAGTCGGTGCGTGAATACCTCTACAAGAAACACGACATCCCGCTGCACCTGATGAACACGGTGAGCTACGGTCCCGACAAGCCGATTGCCGAAAATGACAGCGCAGGGGGACGGGCCAAGAACCGTCGCGTGGTGCTCGTGGTTCGCATTCAGTTCTAATCGAATCGCGGCGCCGCCGTCCTCACCCAAGAAACCCACGTGGAACAAATCCACGTGGGTTTTGTTATGTATGGGAACGTCCAAGGACGAGGGACCTGGGAAGGATTCCCGATTTCTGGAAGAATGGAACTCCCCGGGGCGGTGAAGATGGTGCACGCCACCGACCCCGCAATGGAATGACGCGGATGACGAGGAGGCGCTCGTGTGGTCGCAATGGAATCTGTGGCACGTGGTTTCGGACCCACGCGGCTACTTTTTTTGGCTCGTGGTGGTTTCGCTGGCGGTGGCGGCGTTGGAGCGCCTCTTCCCGTGGCGCCGGGAGCAGAGCCCGGCACGGCGCGGGATCGTCCAGGACCTGTTCTTCCTGATCTTCAACGGCCACTACGCCGGAATGATGTTGGCCATGGCGGCCGGTTGGCTCACGATGTGGCTGGAACGCACGCTGAACTTGCCGCTCGTCAGCGGTCCGCGTAGCTGGAACCTCCTGGCGGACACGCCGCTCTGGGTTCAGTTCGTCGTCTTCTTCCTGCTCAAGGACCTGCTGGAGTACAGCATCCACAACCTGTTGCACCGAGTCCCCTGGCTGTGGCAATTCCACAAGCTGCACCACTCGATCGTGGAGATGGATTGGATCGGCAACTTCCGCTTCCACTGGATGGAAATCGTGGTGTACCGCTCGCTGAGTTACTTCCCGCTGGTCGTGCTGGGCGTTGATGGCGGCGTCATCCTGACCATTGCCGTGATCGCCACCCTGATCGGCCACCTGAACCACGCCAACCTGAATTGGACCTACGGTCCGCTGGGGTACATCTTCAACTCGCCGCGCTTCCACATCTGGCACCACGACGTCATTCCCCACGGCGGCCACGGCAAGAACTTCGCGATCGTCTTCAGCATCTGGGATTGGCTGTTCGGCACCGCCTACCGCCCCGCGGCCGAGCAACCGGATGAATTGGGCTTCGACGATTTGGATCGCTTCCCCGAAAGCCTGCCGCGCCGGTTGCTGTACCCCTGGGTGCGATGACCGCCAGTCTCCCGCGACCGCACACCTCTCCAGCAATCGCTGTATTTCCAGACATTCCCACGTTTTCATCACAACGGGTGCAGGTGCGAACCCGGCCGGTGGGGATGGTGAAACGGGCGGATTGCCCTCCCTGCCTCGCTCCGTTATGATGGAACCATCGACCCGCCATCGTCACCCAGGTTACAGGAGGACTTCATGAACAGCGTGATGCACCGACTCCCCGTTCGCACGATCGCCGCCGTCTGCTTTTTGATGGGCGCGGCCCATCCGCTTCTGGCGCAAGGCGGGTTGCGATATACCGTCCAGGTTCTCAAGTTCGAGAATCGCGCGGGCTGGAGTGCGCAATGGGACTTGGGTGAAGCATGGGAAGCGGTGCTGTCGGAAGAGCTCAACAAATCGGGCAACTTCATCGTCATCGCCGGCACCGACGCCCGCAAGGCGAGCATGGACGAGCAGGACTTCGCCCAATCGGGCCGCGCCGCCTCGGGCGACAAGGGCCCCAAAACCGGGTTCATGACCCCGGCCCAACTGATCGTGACCGGAACCATCGATTCCTTCGACGACGGCACCGAGGGCCGCGGTTCCTCGGCCAGTTATCGCGGCATCGGCCTGCGCTTCAAGGGCGGCACCTCGATCATCGGCGGCACGGTGTCCTTCGTGGACGCCACCACGGGCCAGGAAATCGCGTCGCACCGCTTCGAGGAAAAGGTCAAGAACAAGGGCGTCAAGCTTTCCTACAGCAAGTGGGGTTTTTACGGCGACGTGGACGCCTTCCGCAAAACACCGTCGGGCAAGGTGATCGCCAAGGCCTGCGACAACGTGCTGGGCTTCCTGGCCGGACAATTGGACAACGTGATTTGGACAGGCAAGGTCATTCGAGCCGACAGCGGCCGCATCATGATCAACCGCGGCACGCGCGAAGGGGTCAGCGAGGGTCAGATCCTGAAGGTCGGCTATTCGGAGGAGATTCGCGACCCGGACACCGGCGAGCTCCTGGACCTGGACCTCACCGAGAAGGGCCGCATCCGGGTGAAGACCGTCAAGGAAAAGCTCAGCATTTGCGAACCGATATCGGTCGACGGCAAGAAACCCTACAAACCCAAGCAAGGGCAAACGGTGTTCAATTAGCGGAACCGGGAACCGGCGGAAACAGTCGCGAAGTCCCTCCGGCATCCTCGACAAAAAATGAACCCGTCCAGCTCTCCGGTTTTTTGGCCTGTATGGCGACCGAGATCACCGATCCCGGGCGCCCGACCAAAACCAGAGAGGTGGTGTCATGTCCGTCGTTTCAAGCGATGCCAAGCAGCTTCAAGGATTGCAAAATTTCGCGATCAAAATCCAACCGCCCGAAGACGGCGTTTGTGACGTTCTGATTCTCGACTCGCCGGCCGGACAGAGCTCCGGCAGGATGGAACTCCCCTTTTCCCTGGCCGATTTGATTCCGTTTCTGAAAGAACGGAAAATGCCCGGATTTGGAAACGCAGGTGACGCTCCCAAAACCGACCTGACCCCCGAAGCGGTGGGTCACGCCCTCTTCAATGCCCTGTTTCAGAGCAAAGTTCGCGACCAATACCTACTCAGTTTTCCGCGCGGGGAAGAGGTTTTGCGGCTTCAATTGCGGATGGATGTCCGTTCCCAGGATATGCAGGCGGTATCGGAACTCCCCTGGGAGCTGATGCTGGAACCCGGCAAAATCGATCCCATGGGTATTGGTAAGCGTTTCTCGATCGTCCGCCACTTGGACGCCGACAAACCCGTCCGCCCCATTCCCTTCCCCAGCCCACTGAAAATCCTGGCCGTGTTGCCCGAACCGACCAATTGCGGGAAGACACACCGTGATAGCTTCGTGGCGTCGATGAGGAAGGTCCTCGAGCCGATCGCAGGACTCGAGCTGGAAATCATCGATCGGGGTGTGACCCCGGCGAAAGTCTTCGAGAGGCTTAAGTCCTTTCGACCGCACGTGCTCCATTTCGTCGGCCATGGCGGCCGTCCCGCCAACGAATGGATCCTTTGTTTCGAAGACGCATCGGGACGAGCCAAGCCGATGAGTGCGGTGGCCTTCTCGCGTTCCATCAGGGACATCGACTCCCTGCGACTCATCAACTTGGTCGCCTGCCAATCCAGTCGTGCCGAAGAGGGCAACAATCCGTTCAATGGCCTGGCTCAGGCGCTCGTGATGAACCCGAATCTCGACGTGGCCGTGCTGGCCATGCAATTCGTGGTCAAAATCGACGCCGCCGAGGCGTTTTGCAAAGCGTTTTTCCAAAGCCTGGTTCGCGACGAACGGACCCTGGATCAGGCGGTCAACGACGGCCGGCTCGCGATCTACCAAATGCGGCCCAACAGTGTCGAGTGGATCACACCGGTCCTGTACGTGCGTGGCGACAGCACGCAAATCTTCTCGCCCCCCGGCAGCCAGCAGGTCCTCCTGAACACCTACAACAGCCGGGCGCGCGTCGAACGCGATCAAAAGTTCGACCCCGAGGCCGTCGTCATCGACCTGGGTGATCTCTTCCCCGGCGAAGACGTGAAAGGCCGCCTTCCCAAATATGCCGATTCCTGGGGCCGGGATATCCTGCCGCGTATCAAACGAGCCTTCACGCACCTCGAAAAGCCCAAGCACATCAAGGTCAAGGGTGACGCGATTCAATCGGCCTGGATGACCCTGGGACATCAATTCGGCCCACCCAACACCTGGCACCTGTCGGTGGCTCAAGCCAACCAAAAGACGGGGAAGGTCGAGCTCTGGTCGGACAAGGGCGAACCCACCCCGGTGGATATCGAACCCACCCACATCGCCGACCTGGGGCCCGGTGGAGATCTGGCGGTGTCGATCGCCATTTCGACGCCGATCGAGGGTTCGGTCAAGGCCCACATCGACGAACGGGCCGGAACCCACATCGGAAACTGGCTGCAATTCCGACCTCGATTGGATCCCGACCGCGCCGCGCTGGACGGCGGCCGCGAAGCGCTCGATCTGGTGCGCGCGATCGCCAAGATCGTTCGCCGCGAACGCGACCGGCTTCAAGCCGAAAAAATCCACCTGTTCCTGGCCGGTCCGGCCGCCTTCGCCTTTTTCCTGGGGGTCCACCTGCGGGCCGCAGGCTTGATCCAACTCTATGAATTCGAGGGAGGCAGCTACCACCCGACGGCCCTTCTCGGCGGGTGACGGGCACCGCCGGCGTGCAGGGTTCCACTTTTTTGAAAAAAAGTGCGAACCCCCAGCGCGCCGCGGTTTTTTCTTTTTCAAACAGCCATCGTTCACGTCGCTTCCCGAGAAAAGGAGCCCCCATGTCTTGCACGCTGTACGCCTTCGAAGCGCGATCGATCCAGGACTACATCCTGGAGGGCGGTCGATTGCGCGACATGATCGGCGGTTCGGAACAGGTAGAGAGCCTGACCGGACGCTACCTCGATCAAGCCCTCACCCACCTCGACCTGCACCCCGGTGAGGATCTCGCCTTCATTCGCCGCGCGGGCGGTGTGTTCCGCATCATCTGGCAATCGGAAAGGCCGGTAGAGGACCTGCGCGACTACTGGAGTTTTTTGGTTCAAAAAGTAGCCCCTGGCCTTAGTTTCACCCAGGCGATCGCCAGGGCCGACACCCTGAAGGAGGCGAACGCGAAACTGACCGCCTCCCTCGGACAGGACCGCAATCGCCCGCGCCCACTCGCCCCCGCGGCCGCACCCTTCGCGGAGCGGGCACCCCGCAGTGGACGGGTGGCCGTTCGTCACGAAAACTACCGAGACCAATCGCACGAGTACCTGGACGAAGTCACCCAGGCAAAGCGCGAACTGGTCTCCAAACTCCTGGGCGGCCAAAAGCACGGGAATACCCAAACCGAAAGCCCCTTTGCCTTGCTGAAGAAGTTGGCACCCCAACACGGCGCCGAGAAGTATGTCTGGCCGCTTCACTTTCTGCCCCAGGAAAGCCACGGCGACGGGCAGCCCTCCCTTCTGAGCGGCGACGAAGCGCGCAGTTACGTGGCGATCCTTCACGCCGATGGCAACAACCTCGGCAAGCTGGTGGGCAAAGTGGTCGAAGTCGCGGCAGAAGAGCCAAAGACCTTCGCGAGGGCCATGCTGCAATTTTCCAGGGAGATCGGCGATGCGACCCGACGCGCGGTCCGTACCGCCATTCACGCCATTCCCACCAAGGATTGCCGCACCGACGCGCAGGGCAACTACATCATTCCCCTCCGCCCACTCGTCCTTGGCGGTGACGATGTCACCGTTGTCCTGCCTGCCGTCCACGCCCTGGCGTTTACGGAGGTCTTCCTAAAGGCGTTCGAGCGCGAGACGGGCGCGGCATTCGCCGAACCTTCCATGCAACACAAGTTCGGCCAGGTGTTGCCGGAGGCGATGACGGCCTGTGCGGGGATCGCCTTCGTGAAAGGGACCATGCCCTTCGGACCGAGCTACGCGGTCGCCGAAGAGCTGTGCCGCATGGCCAAGATCCGTTCCCGAGATTCGGTCGAGACCGAGACGGACGATGATCGTTTGCCCGGCCCTTCATGTCTCGCGTTCCATCGTATCCGCAGCAGCCACCTTCCGGATTACCAAACCATGCGCGAGCGGGAACTGACCCAGGGCCGTTTCACCACCAGTCTGCAACCCTTTGCCATCTCTTCCGACCTTCCTTCCCTGAACCGGCCACATTCGATTCCGAAATGGAGTGACTTTCAAGAGTTCGCCGAAGTCCTCGGCGGCACCAGCCGCAGTGCGATTCGGGAACTGTTGCGCCTGCCGAGCATGAGTGCGGAACACTTGGAGCGGGGTTGCCGACGATGGCGAGAGAACATCGAAGATCGAGATGCCTCCTTGCCCCACGACGCCAAGACCCTCGTCCGGTTGAAACGCCTTCTGGATCGGCTCTACGAAAAAGCGAATCCAACCGAGCGCCCAAACACGCCGGAACACGCATTGAACCATCCGCGAACCAAGCCCTCGTCCTCACCCGACGAGCCATCCCTCAGCACCCAAACGAGCGAGCGGTCCCCGTCCGCGCAACCCCTTCGAGAACCGCTCTGCCAGATACTCTTTCGCGAGGATGCCACACCGCTGGGGGACTACGAAACCCTGCAAGCGGTGGGTTGCCGATTTGGAGGTGACACATGAGCCCGACCATCCCTGTAGACCGCGGCCCTGCCGCGGCGGAACCCGCCCTTCGCTTCGAGATTTCCTCCTATTGGCATACCGGAGGCGCGGCATCGGGCGGCTTCGTGCTCGACAATCTCGCAAAGCGCGACGCCCACGACCTACCCTACGTACCCGGTCGCACCGTCAAGGGCCTGGTTCGAGATGCCTGCCTGCGCGCGGAACATTGGGGTCGCTTGGATCGGGGAACCACCGATCGCTGGTTCGGGACGAGTACCGAAACTACCGGGCGGACCCGCTACGAAACGGAGCCGGGCCTGTTGGGCTTCGACGATGCGGTCTTGCCAAAGGAAATCACCGCCGTCCTGGCCACCCGCGAAGCCGCACACCTGGCCGCCCATCTCTATCGGCACATCCACGCCACCAGCATCGATGCACGCACGGGGCACGCCAAAGACAAGAGCCTGCGCGGAACCGAAGTGGTGGTCCCGCTCACCTTGCGCGCGCCGATCTTTTTCCCGATTCCCGGCACGGCATCGAGCCTGGGTGACTGCTGGCCGTCCGACCTCGAACGGGCACTTTCGCTGATTCGCGGGCTGGGCATGTCTCGCAGCCGAGGGCTGGGCCGGGTTCGGGTCCGGTTGGAACATCCCGATCTCGTGCGGCCCGCATCGGAGGTGTCGCCATGATCAAGCGCCATTTCGAAGTTCTCTTGGAGTCGGATACGGTCATCAAAAACCACGGTGGAACGGTTCAGCAGACGCACTCCTGTCTGGACTACCTGCCCGGTTCGCTGTTTCTCGGAGTGGCGGCAGCCTCCATATACGGCCAAGAGCGGGACCCGAAAACCTGGGCCCTGTTCCACTCGGGACAGGTTCGGTTCGGGAACGCACTGCCCCTGGACGGCCAGGGACGCGTCGCCTTTCCGGTGCCCCACTCCTGGCACCACGACAAAGGCAAGGCGGCAAAAACGGGAGACCATTTCGAGGCCGATCACCTGGTCAACCTGGCTGCATGCTCGGCGGCGCATTGCCCACCCCAAAAGCTCTCGCAACCGCGTCAAATCAAGGAAGGATACGTGACGGATGCCGGCGAGGCGATCCAGCCGCGAACCCAGCCCAGTTTGAAGACAGCCATCAATCCAAGCCTGGGCCGAGCCAAGGACAGCGCGCTTTTTTCGATGGAATCACTCTGCAAGGGACAGCGATTCGCCTTCGACCTGACGATCGACGAGGCGATCGAAGGCCAGGATCCGGGAGCCTTGCTCGACGAGCTGGCCAGGTCGCTCATGGGCCGGAAGCGCTTGGGCGGCTCTCGTTCGGCCGAGATGGGAAAGGTCATGATCCGCGAAATCGACGCCCCAGCGCAACCCAGCCGCGACGACCGGTGGAACGCGAGCCATGAGCTGTGCCTGTGGTTGCTTTCGCCGGCCTGGCTCGTGGACGAGCGCGGTTTGCCGGCGGATGCGATCGATCCGTCTCGTTGGGGGTTGCCTTCCGGGCGATTGGATCCATCCCGATGTTTCCGGCGCTTTCGCACGGACGTGAGATTCAATGCCAAGTACCGCCGCTTCGAACTCGAGCGCCATTTGGTGGAAGCCGGCAGTGTGTTGGTTTTCCGCTTGGATCGATCCGCGGAGCAGGAGCAGCTCGATCGACTCGCCCGCGGAATCGGCGGCATGCGGCAGCAGGGCCTGGGAGACGTGCGCGTCAATCCGAGCCTGCTATTCGACTCTCGGCCACGATTTTCGGCCGACACCAGGCTGGAGCCGACGGCGCGACTCGATTTGCCTGTCGAACGAGAGCATCCCAAAAGCTGCCACCCGCTGCTGCGCTGGTTGCGACAACAGGAATCGGATCAGGACCGCGAACGTCGCGCCATGGTTCGAGCCCTTGCATGGCGCGACGAACTGCACCACTGCTACGAATCGGCTCGGGTCCGCTACGGCGCGACGCCAGGCAAGCGCATGGGCCCATCTCCCAGCCAATGGAACCGCGTACGTGCAATGGCGAAAGGACTCTTGTTGGGCGACGCGATCCTGCCGGACCGGAAAGACATGGCGGGCACCCAATGGAAGGAAGCCCTCGTGGAACGCCTCTGCGGTAAACCGCTCGAAAAACGCGCTGACAACCGGCACCACGACCGTCGGCAAGACCGCCCATCGGCAATCTGCGACTTCGAGGACGCGGATTGGGGTTTGGTGTTCCTCCTCGAGCGCGACCGGCAGATGGTGTCGCTTTCCTTCGCGGAATGGTTGGCACACTGCATCGCCAGTTGTGAGGAGCCACCCTTTCTCGAGCTGGAAATTCTGGCTCGCGAAGGTCAGACCATCGCGGCCTCCATGGAACTGACAGCCACATGTCCCCTAACCTCGGAAAAGGAGATCGACCATGGATAAGCACCGCAGCCGAGACATCACCGATCCACCCACCGACCGACTGGCTTGCCACTTTCTGTACCTTGCCCGCTTGGTTCTACAAACCGAGGCGCCCCTCTCGATCGGCCAAGGAGATCCGGGCCCGTTCGACAACGACCTGGTCCGCGATGCCAACGGCCTGCCCGCCATTCCCGGCTCTTCCTTCGCAGGCGTCCTGCGTCACGCATTTCGGCGCCGGCTCGCATCATCGGGGTTGGCTCCGGTCGATACGGAGATCACCGAAGGCGAGCAAGCGCAGGTACCGGTCTCCGACACGGAAGACGCCACCACCTTCCTGTTCGGCGGCACGGGTGAACAAGAGCTCCATTCGCGAGTGGCCGTATCCTGGGGCTGCATTCACGACAGCCACGATCGACCTGTGGAAGGGCTGCTTCTGAGTGACGATCGAAGGAGGCTGTTCGAGGACCCATTACTGCGCGACGCACTCCAGGCGGCACCGATCCTTCGCGATCACGTGGCCATCGATCACCGTGGCGTCGCCGCCAATTCGGCCAAGTTCCAACGTGCCAGCCTCACGAAAGGCCATCGCTTCAGCATCGAAATATCGATGTGGAGCGACCGGTCCGAGGACCCGCACTGGCGAGCGCTGCTCCACCTTTTGGAGTCACCCGGGTTTCGCCTCGGCGGTGCCACCCGTCGCGGACTGGGCGCACTGAAGGTGGTGCGGCGCCACCAACGCATGTTCGACATGACGTCACCCCGAGATTTCGACGACTTCGCGGCGCTGAGCCCTTCGTTGGCAGACACAACCGGTCTGGTTTCGGTGGACGCCGATTCGGCCGAGGCTGCCCATGCCTCGCATGAAGAGGTCATGGCTTCCCAAACCGACGGCATCGGTGTCGAACTCGAGTTGACGCCGGTGGACACCTTCCTTTTCGGCGGTGGATCGGCAGCGATCAACCCGAACTGGGACAACGACGCGAAGATGAAACCGATACGGGAGACGATGGTTTCCTGGCACGAGGGATCCGGGTCCATCGGCGAGACCTATTGCCTCATACCCGCCAGCTCGGTCAAGGGCGCCCTGAGGCATCGCACGGCCTACCACTACCACGCTCTCCGCGGCATCTACGCCGACTGCGCCTCCGATCCCCTGACTACCTATGCAAGTGATCCCCGCGAAGCGCTGGGGCTCGCGCGAGCGGATTCCCCCAAGGCGGTCCCGGCGGCGTATCAAACCCGCCACAATCCCGCGGTATTCGCACTTTTCGGCAGCGCTCCCCTCGAGAACCGAGAGGCTGTCGCCACGAGCGACGAGTCCGATCCGGAACCGGACGGATGGACACGTCCGGGCCTGGTGCTGATCGAAGACAAGCACCTCTCGAAGGATCGGGTGACTCCCCTGCTGCTTCGCCACAACAGCATCGACCGCTTTACCGGCGGCGTACGCCGTCACGTCCTGTTCGGCGAGGAAGTGGCCACCCTGTCACCTCCTGGTTCCGAGGGCCCTGCCAGGCAGGGATCGAAAAAGAAGGGTCCGGTAAGAGCAGTCGAGCCCATCCGGCTTGCGATGCGCGTGCTCCAACCCGACGATCCCGCGTTGCGGCCCAGGGAGGTCCGCCAGGCGTTTAACCGGGCCTTGGTCGACCTCGCCGAAGAACGTTTGGCCCTGGGCGCAGGCGGGAACCGCGGTCACGGCTACTTTCGCGGCCGGGTGATTTGGGAGGACGGCGGTACTTGGGTCAACGGAGAACCACAAGGAGGACACCATGAATCCTGAGCGTTTGTTGCAACTGATCCACGGGGATCAAACGATTGCGGCGAAAACCGGAACCCCTGCATCTGCAGGTAGGACCGAGTCACCCAAGCCCCTGCTCTCCACCGGGGCCCCCTATCACCTGTGTACCTTGACCGTACAGGCTTCCCAGATCTCGGATGCAGGATCGCTTCGGAACCTAATTAGCGATCGAGCCGCGGCTTATCCCGACCTCGAAGGTTGGATCTGCCGCGAATCGGAGGTCTACGCATTCACCGATGCGGCCGGCATCGCGGACGCCTGCTCCGACCCGACCGGTCCGATCCGCTTCGGCGAACTGGCACTGAACGACCAAACCTCGATTCACATCCTGCCAGGCGAAGGCGTCGGCTGGCACTGCCTGACCGTCACGGAGGGCGAAGGTTCGGATTATTTGGCCGAGGAGGTCGTACACCTCGGCCAAAGGCACGGTGGTTTCGCCAAAAATCTCGCCTATCTGCGCTATTGGCAACCGGTTTCCGAACGCGGCTATCTCATCACGGCTACGCGGTTCACGGGTTTTCGAGCCCGCAAGCACCGAGAGGGCGCTTCCAGGAAGATGGAGACGACGCCCGTGGCTTGACATCGGCCGGAAGCGAGGGATACGCGGCGAGGCCATTCCTACCGCGACCAGAGCGGATGGAAAACGCCGTCGCCGTCCCTCCCGAATCGACACGTTGGATTCTTTAGAAGCAATGAGGACAGAGGTGGAGCAAGATGAAAAGAAACAGATTCCAGGAAAACGGCCCCGGTTCCGGACCGAACTCGCGTCACGGGCAGGGGGGATCAAGGCCAGGCACCCACAGGAACGCGGGCTACCGCTCCAAAAAAGAAGACAAGCCCCTACCCGAGCGCCTGCACGCCCCCTATAACTTCGTGCCCCTGTCTTCCTGGATTTTCGAGCCGCCGCAGAGCGATCGCATCAGCACCAATTTCCCTTTCAGTGACGGGATCAGCGGCACGTTGTCGTATACGTTGACGAACCACACGCCGCTCCTGGTAGGCGGGGAGCAAAAGAAGGCGCCCGACGGCGAACGGGGCGAAGTCCACTTCTTCAAGGGGCCCGACGGCGAGCCGGCGATCCCGGGCACCTCGATCAAGGGCATGATTCGCAACGTGATCGAAATCGCGAGTTTCGGCAAGATGCGCCTGGTGGACGACCAGTGGCTCAGCATCCGGGATTTGACGCCTCCCGCCAAGACCATCTATCGGGACCACTTCTCCCAGGGCACCAAACCTCTTTGCAGGGCCGGTTATCTCAGGGCGGTTCAGAAGGGAGATGCGTTTCTGTGGGAGCTGACACCCTGCAAATTCAAGCGAGTCAACCACAATGAATTGATCAGTTACGCAGACCGCCAAAACCTGGATGTGGATTACCCCGACCGCATCAAGAAGAAACAGTTTGCATGGGAGAAATACGACCGATGGGGCGACAACCTCGAAGTCGATTTCAAGATCAATCCACCCATTCAAGGCCGGCGAAGTAAAAGCGTCACGCCTCCCGAGGAAACGGTGTCCTTGGGCAAGGGAAAAGAATACGACACATCGGGTCGCCTCGTTTTCACGGGCCAACCCGCAGACAACGACAGGCCCAAACGCAAGTATCTTGAATTCGTTTTTTACGAGCCCGGCCCCACCAAGACGGTACCGGATCGGGTCATCGCGTCGTTTCTGAGCATTCACGAGGACTCCAAGGATTGGAAGAAACTCTGGTCGAAGCAGTTGACCAAAGAACCCGGCATTCCGGTTTTCTACCTGGTGGACAGCCACGACGATCGGCACATTACCGCGATGGGCTTGGCCATGATGTTCCGCCTTTCCTACCGATTCTCGATCGGTGAAACCGTGGATCACACGAATCCGGCACACCGCCTATCGGCGCCGTTGGACCTCGCCGAATCCATGTTCGGCAACATCAACGAGCGCGACGAATCCCTGGGGCTGCGGGGTCGTGTCAGCTTCTCGATGATGCGCCACGAATCGAAACCCGACATGGATGCGCCATTGACGACCATTTTGAATGGCCCCAAACCGAGCTACTTCCCCTCGTATGTGGCCCAGGGCGAGGTCGATGATAGGGGCCGACTTCCCGGCAGGGAAGCGGCACGATACATGACCTACATGGATTCCGAGAGCGAGATTCGCGGCTGGAAACGGTACCCCGCCCGAAATCGGATCGGCACCCTGGAGATCGACCACGGCGTGGGCGACGGTGACAACACCAAGGTCGAGAACCAACTGTTCCCAATGAAACCTCACGCCCGTTTCCGAGGAAACGTTCGATTTCACAATCTTCGTCCCTTCGAATTGGGCGCGTTGGTCTGGGCCATGACCTGGGGCGGACGAAACAATCTCCGCCATGGGCTCGGCATGGGGAAACCCTATGGTCTGGGACAGGTTTCCCTGCACCTGGACGAAGAGGATCGATCCGGCCTGGTTTCGAACCGACTCGACGGCACGGTTCCCGACCTGGAAAGCTGCGTGGCCCGATTCACCGAACTCATGAATGCGGCCTACCAAGAAGCGGTGCGATTCACCGACCGAGCCAAAACCGAACATCGTTGGGAGGACAGCGAACAGTTGGTTCAATTGTTGGCCATGGCCGATCCGGAATCGGCCCGGAAAAGATGCCTGGATTACCTGGCCTTGCCCCACCACTATCAGCTCAGGGCGCCCAACGACCAACAACCGTGGCGTCACACCCTGCCGCCATATGCCGCGTTCGACGGAACCCGCGACAAGGACATTTTCAGTCGCAACGACCCGGACGGCTGGAAAAGAAACCGCGACACGTACCTGGAGGAACAACGCCGGATCCAGGAGAGATCGGTGGATCCCCAGGAGTTGAAGCGGAAGTTCGAGGCCGACATCGATGCAGCCGAAGATCCCAATGCGGTCGTGAAGACCTGGCTCGAAAACATCGAGAACTACAACCCCGACGGTGAGCTCGTCATCGTGCAGGTCGCCAAACTTTTCTATGAGCGACAAGGCAAGTGGGGCCGCAAGGTATCCAAGAATCTCAAACCCCGCATCAATCTCATCAAGAGCATTTTGAGAAAACACGGCGCACTCGAATCCTGATCCCGACGGGGTGCTTGGCCATGTGGCGAACGGCATTCACGGGGGCCCGTCGGCCAAACACCCCACCTCGGCGGAAAAGCAATTTATTTTTTCAGCTATCATTTCATTTTCAACAGCACCTATCGATACGTTTCACACTCGAATTTCGCAGGTATTGATAAAGGATCACTGAAAATCCAAAATTATCTGCTGGAGAATCCGTTTTGGATAAAACTACCTCTATTCCAGAGCACATCTACACGTCCTTTTTCCCACGTTTCCGGGACTACTTCTATCACAAGGTCCAGGATTTCCCGCTTGCCGAAGACCTCGCCAGTAAAACCCTCAACAACGCCAACAAGAACTGGCACAAATTCAATCCTTCCGATCAGCCCAATGCCTGGCTCTTTGCCATCGCAAAGAACGTGTACCGCAACTATGTTCGCGACGTGACGCGCCTGAAACGGAAAGCGCCGGTCGTTCCCATCGATGCCCTGGAGACGGGGCCCGACATCGACCGGGACCCGGATCCCGAACACATGGTCCTGACCCGCCAACAGCTACGTAAAACGCTGGAATATCTCGAGAAACTCCCCGAGCCTCTACGACGGACCTTTGAAATGCACACCATTCATGATTATGATCTCAAGAAGGTGGCAGCCTTGATGAACATTCCGGTCGGTACCGTCAAGTCCCGCATCAACAAGGTCCGGGTCGGTCTCAGGCAATGGGCCGAGTCACATGGTTTCACCGGCAAAAAGAAGCGAACCACAGGTGTTTCCGACGAGGCGCAACCAAGGAGTAGATCGTGAGGAAAGATGACACCACGCTGGCCGCCCATTTGCGCCAACGCGCGGCCGAACGCGAAAAATCCTGCAAGAACCACCCGAGCATGGAAACCTTGCTGGACTACACGCTGGACGAACTCGACGAAACCGCCGCGGCGGAACTCCGCGAGCACCTCACCTTCTGCCAGGCTTGCGCCGACACCCTGGTCCAGCTTCACAAGCCGCTCGATTTCGAAATCGACATGAGCCTCGACGACAAGCCGGATTTCCTGGAGAAGCTCCCCCCGGCCAGTCAACCGCAGCCGACGCCCGCCCAAACGACGCCAAAAACCCGGCCACTGTTTCGTTGGGGTCTGCCGATGCTGTCCACCGCCGCGGCGCTGGTCCTCGGCATCATGCTCGGCCCGATCCTCCAACGGGAAACGTCGGCGACCGTGCCCTACCGAATCGGCCTCGTGGATGTCGATGATGGAACCCGCGGAGGCGGCATCGAGACGATCCCCGAAGGATACGACGTCATTCTTCTCGAGCGATACATCCGCGATTGGAAGGAGGCGGAAACCTTCACCGTGGTGATTCGCACCGAAGCGGGCCGACAGGTCGTTTTCAAAAAAGGCTTTCCGAGACCACCAGATCGCAGATTCAGGTTTATGCTGGACCAAGGCGAACTACGCCCGGACGCCTATCACGTGCTCCTGCTTGGGGACGGCGATGAAGAGAAACGCATCGCCGAGCTGACATTCACCATCGATCCCTGAACGATCCATTCGAAAAAGGGGCACTCCGACAGAGCTCCCACCTCGGCTGGGACACCTAAACCACGGTTATTAAAGCCATTTACAATTAAAATAGACGCGCGCCCAAGGGATAGTTTTCCATCCTGATGAGCGGTGAGTTCGGAGTTGCATTAGAGCCACGAACCAGCGAGGCGGTGCCCAGCTCGATTTTGAATAAGAAACAACACGAAGCGAGCCGATTCGGAGAGCCCGGTATTCGCAGAGGGTCGTCGTGCCAGGTAGGTGCGACCGCTGGTCGCACATTCCGAAGCTCCCGCTTCTATTGGTGCTTCGCTTTTTGGCGTTTCGTATCTGCGAAGCGTGGATCGCTTCGACAAGTCGGGCCAGCGGTCCTACCGGCTGCGCCCAACCTATTGCGGTGCCGACTCTCAAAGAAAACGGGAACTCTGAGCCTGGTTCACTTCGACAAGTTCAGCCAGCGGCTGAACCTACCTGGCACCACGAATCTCTCGGCATTCGGGAACTCCGGGCGGATTTGTTTCGAGGAAGCCACAAACCAGCGGGCATACCCGCTCGATTTCGGGAAAGAAACACCATCCCGGTTTCTGACGAAGAGCCATGCGTTTCCTGACTTCGATATTTCCTGGCTTCTTGATATTGATTTGACGACGGCAAGACCCATCTGAGCTTGAATACACCACTTTGCCACGAGGGGTCACAGATAAACGGAGTCACATCAAAATAATACATCGAGCAACAAACCTTAGTACTTTGAGATAGAATAGCCGAAAAGACTCAATCACTTTTCGAGGTTATTCCTTGAGGTTTCGTGCCACATACTATGTTTGCGTCATTTCCCTGTTTCTTTTTGCCACCAGTTGTTCCGATACCGGCGCTTCACGTCAGCTTTCGGATCACCTTGGCGAGATCGTTCAGATTCAACCGGGAAAAGTACATCGCTTCCGCATCGAACTCAAGGCGGATGAGGTCGTCGCCCTGGAGATCGAGCAGGTTCGCGCCGATGTCTCGGCGACATGGCATGGCGGAAACACCGAAATCTCGATGGACGGCTGGTTCGGTCCCATGGACACCGAATGGCTATGCGTCAAGGCCGCGACCACGGGCGCCCACTTCCTGGAAATCGAAGGCCTGTCCCAGGCGAACGACACCGGTGGTTACCGCCTGCGGATCGAACGGCACCCAGCTCCCGACGAGCGTCATCGCCTCGCCGCCAGGGTTTTCGAGGTGGTGGCCAAGGCCCGCCACATCGCCCTGGATGAGCAAAAGGAGTCAGCTCCCCCATCACTGAAAGAAATGGAGCGCTTGGAATCGAAACTCCCCGAACTGTCGCTCCGATTGCAGGCGCTCTATTGGGAGACACGCTCCCGATTGGACGGTCTGACCCACCAAAACGAGCGCGCTCGGATCTCCGCAAACAGAGCCTCGGAGTTTTATGCCGCGGCCGGCCTCCTCGCACCGGCGGCCTACAACGCCCATCGCCAAGCCAGAATCGCCAGGAACCTGGGGAGGCACGGAGAAAGCCGCTCGGCGATCGAGCAGGCCCAGCAATTGGCGCGGCAAAGCGACGATCCCGCGCTGGTCGGCCGCATCCGTACCCGCAAGGGATTCGAGCTCTTGAAGCGCGGTGAGATGCAGCAGGCGGAAATCGCCATGCGTTCCGCCCTCAGCGGCTTGGTGGGCGTGGACGATTGGGCGGCCCAGGCCACCCAGCACGACGAACTCGGTATCCTGCTCACCATGCTCGCGCGCACCGAGGAAGCTCGACGCCATTTCGACAAGGCGTTCGAGCTATGGCATCGTTTGGGACATGCCCGCAACGCCCAACTGACGAAGAGCGAAATCGCCTGGACGCACTACGTCGACGGGCGCACCTCGGAATCGATCCCTCAGCTTCGCGAGGTCATCGAAGCGCTGACCACCATGAACGAACACGTCAGGGCAGCCCGCCTCCACGACCGCTTGGGCACCATGTGGGTACAGAACGGGGGCGCGAAAAAAAGTGAAGCAGCGTACCTCACGGCCTTGGAACGAGGAGGCTTGAATACCCTGGGTCGAGCCGCGGTTCTCTCGAACCTGGCCAGGCTCTATCTGCGGGACCAGCAGCGAACCGAGGAGGCTTTGGAAGCGCTCACCGAAGCCGAAGCGCACTATCGACAGGCCGGAGAGGGCTTGAACCTGTGTGAAATCCTCTTCCTGCACGCCCAGGCCCTGGAAATGCAGGGCAATCACGAGTCGGCCATGCAACGAGCCGAAGAGAGCGTCGACCTGCTTCGAGAGCTGCGCCACAAGCTCACCGCCACCGACATGGCACTCAGTTTCATGAGCGCTCGCGGTCATTACTTGGACCTGTATCTCGATCTGCTCTATCGGTTCCATCAGCTCGATCCGGCGCGAGGGTTCCACGAAGAGGCCCTGAAGGTGTTCGAAACCTTTCAGGCCCAATACCTCAGTCTCGACTTGAAGCGCCGCATCGAAGCGCATCGATTCCCCGAGCACCTCCGCCGTGAATTGGGTGCGCTGTCCCACGAGATCGACGCGCTGAAAACGGAGCTGCGGCAAGGTGACGAAGATGAACACCAACAGACAGCGCGTCACCGTCGGTTGAGTCACCTCCTGCGCGAAAAAAGTCAGTTGCGTGCCGCCGGAGTCGAGCTGGGGCAGATTTCGGATTTTTGGACCGATGCGATCGAACTCGCCGACATGCAATCCCTGTTGCCATCGGGAGACGGCCTTTTGCTCGTCTATCACCTGGGCGAGAAACACAGTTATCTCTGGGCGTTGGATGGCCAAGGCCTGCAGATGCACCGCTTGGAGCCGCGCGAACGGATCTTCGACGCCTTGAACAAATACCTTACCGACCTTCCCAGCGACGATCCGGAATACCAGGAAAACGCCCGGATCCTGGGGCAATTCCTGCTTGGGCCGGTTGCGGATCGCCTCGCGAATCGACGGATTTTGGTGGTGCGCGACGATCAACTGAACCACCTGCCCTTCGCCAGCCTGATCCCACCGGGCGGCGAGGATCCCTTGGTCGTAACAGCCGCGCTCACCATGTTGCCTTCCGCCCGGTTCGGCGTCCAGCTCCGCCGCTGGTCCGAACGCCGCCAAATGGCGCCCTGTGACCTGTTGATGTTCGCCGACCCGCTGTACCGCGCCTCATCCAAGTCGGCAGCACACCAAAGATCCCGAACAGGGCAAGCCCCGATTCGCGGGCAGCATCGCTCGGAAGATCGAGCTCGTTTCAAAAACCTCGCCCATGCGGAAGCCGAGGCGGCGCAGATTTGCGCCCTGTTCGATTCCGGTCTCACGGATCGCTACCAACAAGCAGAGGCCAATCTGACCCAACTGAAATCATTGGACTTGAGCCATTATCGAATCCTTCATTTCGCCACCCACGGCATCGAAATCGACCAAGGGTTGACGGACGGATTCTTCGACGCCCAGGGGGCCGCCTTCACCGGATTGAGCCTGGCCCACGTCGATCCCAGTGGCCGCGACCTGCCAGAAAAAAACTGGCATTTGCACAATGTCGCCGATCTACGGTTGAACGCCGACTTGGTCGCCCTGAGTGCCTGTAGTACCGGCCTCGGCGGTGTCTCCCAGGGAGAGGGATCGCGAGGTTTGGACGAGTGTATGTTGGGCGCGGGTGCGGACAGGGTGCTGGCCAGTTTGTGGAAGGTTAGAGACCGCACGTCGCAGCTTCTCATGACCGAGTTTTACCAAGCATTCATCGAGGAGGGCCTACCGGCGGACCAAGCCCTGCGACAGGCGCAGTTGACGCTCCGAAGCCAACCGGAAAACGAGGCCCCTTCCGATTGGGCGGCCTTCGAGTTGAGCGGGAATCCGGCACCCCTTGACGTGCGATATGGGTCATCGATCGAAGAAGATTGAACATTTTCCATCCCACCGCGAACCTTCCCCGCGTTCCGGCCTTTTCTCATTCAGAGCGACACGCTCTCGATAGAAAAAGACTCGCGGGAGGGACACATGACCGAACGACCGAATTTCGATACCGATGGGGATACACGGGTGGACGATTCAATCCGTGACTCGAAGGACTCGCCGACAGGCCGCGCGGCATCGGCACGAACGGAACCCACCAACACGGGCAACCCCAAACCCAATGGGACCCTGACAGGGAACTTCGTACCCACGGAGCATGCCGAGAAACAGTCTGAAACCGAAGCGGGCCATCACGGAGACAAATCCGAGGATCCCAACACCGGTGGAACCAAACAACCTGGGACATTATCCAGCGGCTCATTCACCGACTGAACCGGCTCCGCGCAACCCAGCTTGTCGGCTCAACCAAAGACGAGCGTGTACTGCAGGCCAGAGACGCGATGGTGCACGCTCATTTCCCGCCCTTCGCCGCAATCCGCCAATCGTCCAGGAGATCGTCACCATGAACACGCTCACGGCACTATGCCTGCTGACCTTGTCGTTTCAAACACCGGCTTTTCGGGAACCAACCATCACCAGACCGCCGCACACCCAGGCCCGCGTGGGCGACCTGAATCGGGTGGAGCGGCACCTGCGGGCCCTCATCGAGGAAGAACGCGACAGTTTCAACCGAACCTGGGCTCGAACCGACGGCAAACAGCTCGATCTGGATCAAAAAATCGCACAATTGGAGGCACGCGTTTCTCAAACCCGAACAATCCTCCTTTTGTTCCTAGGAACCAGTGTCGGGGGGATCTTGGCCTTATGGCTGACAATCAGGGACGGCATCGACAAACGCCTGAACCAAGCCCTCGACGATGCGATTCAACTGGACTTGCTTCCGCTGAAACGCCAGGTGGAATTGTCCGCCATCGACAGCAAAATCATTCAGGACACCAAGATATTGGTGCTCGGCCAGGAAGACACGGGCGCGCTCGAAGACCGCTACCTCGGTTTGGGTTTCAAACAGGTCAAGGCACGACGCGCCCTCGACACCCCTCCGAAAAGCAAGTCGGAGGTCGTGAAACACTACGGCGAGCCGCATTTCGACCTCGTCGTGTTCGACCGGTTGGATGAGGACTGGATCGACGCCTACATCGAACTCAGCGACAAGAAGGCGTTCGCGGGACATTCCCAGCAACGACTCGTCTTGAAACATCCGGACCGGGTTCAATTCGCCAACACCCCGATCAGCCTGTTATCCCGTATCCTGGAACTGGGTCGTTATCTTCACCTCGCCAAGCAGCCGAACCGCTAGTCCCGGCCGCCCTGCCCCATCTCGATCTCGGAAGATCGGCACGCCACCTTTCTGGCTCCCAAACCCTTTGCAAATACGAGCGTTGGCAAAATTGCACACTCACCGGATCAACGGGAGGGCTCGAAGTTCGGCGCGCGCAACCCAGTGCGACACAACCCTCGCGACCCGTCTGGCGCGATTGGGTTTTGGGAGATTCTTGGTTCATGAGACAATAAGGGACTATATTTTTTCGTAGCATCTCATACTTTCCCAGAGGATCCCTTACCACCGGAGCCCCGCCATGAACCAACAGGACCTTTCCTTCGACGCCCCCGACTATTACGCCGACGGCACCTTCCATCGCGCACACTACCGATTTCACGGCAATGAAACCGAGGGTTGGCACATTTTCAGAGACGGCACCCTCATCGAGACCCTGGGCCCCGGCTACGAGGTGGTGGATGTGGAGCGCTGCGGCGTCTGCTCCACCGACCTGGCTCGCCGTTTTCTTCCCTACCCCCTGCCCCAGGTGATCGGCCACGAAGTGACCGGCCTGCGCGAGGGCCGCCGCGTGGTGGTCGAGATCAACGCCTCCCACGCGGCCCGCAACCGCGGCACGGCGCACTGCCCCTTCTGTCGCGAAGGGTTGTCCACCCATTGCCCGGACCGCATCACCCTCGGCATCAATCGCCTGCCTGGAGGGTTCGCGCCCTGGCTGTTGGCTCCCACCCAAGCCATCATTCCGGTTTCGGAAACCATTCCCTCCCTGGCCGCCGCCCTCACGGAGCCCTTCGCCGCCGCGCTTCAAGGCGTGGAGGCCACCTGGCCCAAGTCCGGCGATCGCGTCGCCGTGCTGGGGCCCCGCCGGCTCGGCATGCTGCTTCTGGCCGCGTTACGCGGGTTCCGCACCCGCCAGAATCTGGATTTCCACATTACCGCCCTCGCCCGCCACGACGCCCTGCTCGCGCTGAGTTCGCGCATGGGCGCCGACGATACCGTCGACCTACGTACCCATTCCTCCGCCTCTCTGGCCAACTCGTTCGACATCGTGTTCGACACGACCGGCAAACCGGAAGGATTCGAAACGGCGCTCAAGCTGGCTCGGCGCGTCGTCCACCTGAAATCCACCAACGGCATGCCGGTTCTGGGCCTCCGGCACCTGACCGACCTGGTCGTCGACGAACTGGCCCTGCTGCCCGGCAACTACCACCACCTGGGCTTCACCTGGCCGGTCGAACGCGACGTGGACGCGCCGCGCGCCAACCACAACGTGTTCGTGTCGCCGTCCGTGCCGGACCATATCCTGGAAGAGGAAATGACCCAAACCGCCCGCACCGGCGGCCAGCGGGTATTTCACCGGCTCACCTTCGAACACGCGCTCCAACGCCTGAAAAACCAGCCCGAAGACGGGCATTTGTTTCCCAAGGATTCGCCGGTGCCGCGTTTCGATCTCGCGCTGGTCACCAACCTGGCCGAGGCGGACCGCGTCATTCGTCCAATCCCCGACGAGGAGTTTTCCTTGGTTCGCCCGCGCGGCGCCATCCTGCTCGTGGACCCCGGAGCCCGTGAGCGCGACCCGTCACCACTCGCCCACGCCATCTGGGAACGCGGCATTCAGGTCCACAGCTCGCGTTGCGGCGATTTCCGCCGAGCCCTCGCGATCATGGAAAACCAACCCGAATTGACCAACATCATGGTCGAAGAGATGATCACCCACCAGTTCGACCTCGAAGACATCGAGGACGCCTTCTCGGTAGCCTCGGACAGCTCCCGCAGCATCAAGGTGGTGGTCAACGCGCCGGAATCCTCCTGAGACGCCGGCGACCGGATCTCCCGGACAAACACCGCACCGTCTCGCAGTGCCCGAATGCCGAAGCGACCCATGATCAGAGTTCCCACAGGCTTTGAGGTTCGGCGCGGCGGTAGGTTGGTCACGGCCAGTATGGCAGGGGCGGTAAGCCGGCCCGGCCGACTTTTCGAAGCAACGTATGTAACGGAAGAGAGTTACGCCAAAGAGCGAAGCCGATTCTTTTCCTCGTCGCGCCCATCGAAGTAGTAAAATCGAAACGCTGTCCATCGTGAGAGGGGCGTCAGGCACGCCCAACCAATTGAAGGGACTTGGCCAAGATCCAAATCGATCATCGAGAGTTTAAGAGGTCCGACTTTTCTGCTTCGCTCTTTTACCACTGGATCTTGCGAAGCCTGGGCTGCTTCGAAAGTCGGCCCGGCGGGCCAACCTACTCGCCTGGTTTCTCCCTTGGCATGCGGGAACAACGAGGATGGGTGCTTTGGGGTGGGCGTTTAGGGTAGGGATGGGCACAGCTCTTTGGGATGGCCCTTCATCGAAGGTTACGTCGCTTCGAAAGTCGGCCCGGCGGGCCAACCTACAGACGTTACGTCTCTTACGCACATACGGGCGCTTCGAATCGGCTCGCTTCGGGTTGTTTCATACGTGATGTCGAGCCGGGTGCAGGTCCCGCTTGTTCGTGGCTCGTAATGAAACCGGGACCCGTCATGGCTATATGGCGGATCCCGGTGCGCGTCTTCACTTCACGAGTTGGTAGGTCGCGGGATCGGCCTTCAACACCCAGAGGTTGTCCATGCGAACCATTTCACCCTGGATCCGCACCGGTTCGGCGATCAGGTCCAGAACCCGGTCGTTCACCTGGCCCCCGTTCGTATCGGCCAACATGAAATAACGGGCCGCCCCCTGGCCGTCGCGGACCACCAACACCGGCGGAATGCCTCCACTGACGCAGCGCACGGCGCAAGCCTTGTGCGGCTTCAACTCGCCGGGATTCATGACGCCGAGAAAGCACTTGCTGTCGACGATCTCGCCCACCAGCGTCACGGTGCCGAAGGAAAGCCCCGCACCGCCGCCTGCCGCCTCGCCCAGAACCTCGATGTCTTTGGAAGCATCGATTTCGATCATCGTCTGGTCGTCGCGATAGACCAGCGTGCCCGAGAGGCGAACGCGTTTGCCATCCAAATTCGCGACGCGTTCGTCGGCTCCGAATTTGAAGGGGTCCACCAGGAAGTAGCGGGACCAGGTGGGCGCTTCTCCCGGCGATTCGCCGGGGCGGGACACCCGCAACATGGGATAGGGTTTGGTGGCGATGACGCCTTCGAAGTCCCGCACGTTGCCGAACTCGAATACCGCCGGGGCGAAGGTGCCCTGTGCCAGGGCCAGGAGTGCCGCCACGCCCGCGACCAGAACCAACAACAGCAACACCTTACCCTTGACGAAGGCACCCACGACCGAGGGGGCCTGGTCGAAGTAGCCCACGTAGAAATCGTCCCTTTCGGGTTCACTCATGATGACAGCTCCTCTGCCGCGTTTTCGGCGATGACGGCGGGCTCGACGGCGGTGCCGGGCGCCAGCGGCCGCGGATCGACCAGCACGCGTCCCTCACTGACCTTGACCCGGAAGGTGGGCACCTTTTCGGTGAAGGGCGGTGGCGAGGCGCCGTCGTGAGGCCGGTATTGGTAGCCGTGCCAGGGACAGGTGACACAGCCGTCGACGACCTTGCCCTCGCCCAGGGGTCCGTTTTGGTGCCGGCACACGTTGGAAATGGCGGATACCTTGCCGTCGTACTTGAACACCGCGACACGCTCACCGGAAAGGCAGACGATTCGTGCGCGTTTCTCGGGAATGTCCTCGACCGCACAGACATCCACGAAACCTTCGCCGTTTCCTTCCTCGTCATCGGCCTTCTCCAGCCAGGCCGAGGTCAGGTGGAGACCCCAGACGACGGCCGCGCCAAGCCCCAGCACACCGGCCAGGAACGGGGACGACTCGGCCTGAAGAACGCCGAGCACGACGTGGCCGATCAGGAGGAAGTAGGCCACGTAGACCATCATGTGCAGACGTTTCCAGGTGGGCGCCGTGAGGTTGGCCAACCAGAAGTCGTGACTGGTGGCGGCCATGAAGAAGAGAATCGCCAGGGCGAAGAAACCCAGGGGCTGGAACGGGAACTGGCTGACGCTGCTGTAATCGCCGTTGCTGGTGAAGAGGCTGATCAGGGGAAACTGATCGCCACCGGCATGGAACTGAATCATCGCCAGGACGGCGTGGGCCAGGGCCAACACGAACATGGTCACGCCCATGTGGCGGCGGTTGTACAGCAGCGGCAGGAACATCGGATTCAGGCGAGCCAGGGGCCCGATCGCGAGAATGATGTGCAGCAACAACAACGCGGCGGTGCCGAAGCCGCGAATCATGAGGGTCTCGGCGGTGGCAGTGGGGTTGGTGGTGGCCGTGATGCCGATGAACAGCCCCAGATAGAGCAGGACGCCCAGCACCATGGTGCGGTCGTAGATCTTTTTCTGGCGATTCCATCCGACGGCCTGGTAATTCAAACTCATGGCGCCCCTCCCCGAAGGTCCGCAGGATTGGGGAGTACGGCACTGGCCAACGCATCGCCGTGGGCCAGGCTGAAGAGAATCAAGGTGCCCGCTTCGGTTTGGGCCCGCGACGGCAGTGCGAATCGCCGCGTCTCGAGGCCGCCCAGACTGCCCAGAAGCAGCGCCCGTTTGACATCGGTGCCGCTGCCGGGATGCCAGTAGACCAGTACATCCGGCGCGAGCGTGGGACTGTTCGGCGACAGTTCCAGGGCCACGGTCGCGGCGGAGCTGTCGGCAGAGAGGAGGCGGGGAATCACTTGAACATCGCCACCGATGGGCTGACCCAACCAGAGCTGATGTTGCCAATCGGCCAAGGGGATCTGGAGCGGCTCGGGAAACGCCTGATGGGGAATGGGGCGCCGGCCGAGAAGGCCGACCAGGCATACCAACGCCGTCGCAACCGCCAACAGGGCCACCATGACGCCGTGTCGTTTTCGAAGTGCGCGAATCATGCGCCACCTCCGGCCGCGTCGCGATGGGCATTGCGCTCGATCGGCGGGGTTTGCCGGCCACGGGCCAGGCGCAGCGCCAACAGGGGCCAAAGCGCGGCGGAAGCGGGAAAAATCAGGATGCGAAAGCCGATGGTTCCCTGCTTCGCCATCGGATCCAACTTTCCGCACCCGAGGCTCACGAAATAGAAGGCGAACAAAATGCCGATCGCAGCATAAATGCCGAGGCCCGCTACGAACAGCGTGACAACTTGCACCAGCACAATTTTTCTCCTTGTTCTAAATGTTTGATTGGAGGGGTCAGCAGTACGGGGTTGGTAACACTTCGAACCCGCTTTTATTTCCACGACCCGATTCAGGTGTCCTGGAACCCGGGGCACTCGGAGCCGAAAAAGCCACCGAATCCCGGCACGACGGACCCGGGTCCACGATGCGAAGAATGCGCCCGTCAGGGGGCTCTCCGGGATCGAGGCCCGCACGGAACGGCACCGGCCAGCTCGATCCCCACGATGTAAAAGCAGGTTGATGGAGCCAGCATAGCACGAGACGACAGGGACCACACCACGGGGTCGTCCATCCCCGTTCGACCGGGTGAGCGGCACATACAAAAAAGGCCCGGTGATGAGTTTCCTCATACCGGGCTGTGGATGATCGCCCTAAAGGGGCGTCAAGACGTAAAACTGTGCGTCTCTCACTTTTCTTGTGAAACTGCTTGTGGCATGTGGGGGAAGCCCGCGGGCTTCCCTTCCATACAATGTGGTTCTCCGAGACGCGCGAGGCAAGCGGGCCGACGGCAAAAGGACCGAAACGCCCGAAAGCAGGGACTTCACGTGTGACGCCCGGGGTCGCGGCCGTGCAGGAGTGAGGCCCGAAAGCGCCCACCCCCACCCGGTGCGATCAATCGATCTCGTAGTGTTGCGAGAGCATGCCCAAATCCAATTCGGGATAGAGCGGGAAGCGGCCCAGCAGGTCCAGAACCCGCTGACGCGCCTGTTGAACGACGTCTTCGGCAAGCACGAATTTGACCTGACTCTTCTCGCCCTTGGCCTTGCCCTTCGTCTTGATGGCCGGCGTGGTGTTGCCGAGAACCAATTTGATGATTGCGGCAATTTCCTTCATTTCCTCGGGGCCCATGCCCAAGGTGGTGGTCGCCGGCGTGCCGAGCCGCAGCCCGCTGGTGTACCAGGGTCCGTTGGGATCGAAGGGAATGGTGTTGCGATTGAGGGTGATGCCGCAGGAGCGCAGCGCCGTTTCGGCCTGACGGCCGTTGATCCCGAAACCCTTGGCGACATCGATCAACAGCAGGTGGTTGTCGGTGCCGCCGGTCAGAACGGGCATGCCCTCGGACTGGCAGGTTTCGGCCAGCGCCTGGGCGTTGGTGACCACGTTGGCGGCGTACTCGCGGAACTCGGGCTTCAGGGCTTCCCGGAAGGCGATCGCCTTGGCCGCCATCACGTGAGACAGCGGACCGCCGAGCACCAACGGACACCCTTTGTCCACGAATTCGGCGAACTCGTTTTTGCAAAGGACGATACCACCACGGGGCCCGCGCAGGGTCTTGTGGGTCGTCGACGTGGCGATGTGGGCCCAGGCCACGGGATCGTAGTCGCCGGTGAACACCTTGCCGGCCACCAGACCGGCGAAGTGGGCCATGTCGACCATGAAGACCGCGCCCACCTCGTCGGCGATTTCGCGCATCTTGGCGAAGTTGATCTTGCGGGGATAGGCGCTGTAGCCGGCCAGCAGGATCAGCGGTTTGACCTCGCGCACCTGTTTGGCGATTTCGTCGAGATTCAATTCGCCGCTCTGGGGATCGACGGAGTAGGAATGTGCCTCGAACAGGAATCCGGAAACGTTGAGGCGGTAGCCGTGGGTCAGGTGACCGCCGGAGTAGAGGTCCAGCGCCATGAGTCGATGGTCCTGCATGGACGCGCGAACGCGGCGCCAATCCTCTTCGGAGAGCGCCATGGCCGACTTGGCACCCAGTTTCTCCAATTCCGGTGTCTGGACCTTGCCGAGCAGAATGGCGAGGAAGGCAACCATGTTGGCGTCGGCACCGGAGTGCGGCTGGACAAAAGCGTGTTCGGCATCGAACAACTCGCAGGCCAACCGAGAGGCCTCGGCCTCGACGGTATCGACGTTGTCGCATCCCGCGTAGAATCGGTGGCCGGTGTAACCCTCGGCATATTTATCCGTGAAGAGGTTCCCATGGGCAAGTTGGGTCGCCAAGGAACAGAAGTTCTCGCTGGCAATCAATTTCAAGTTGGTACGCTGATCGCGATACTCACGCACGATGGTCTGTGCGACCGTAGGGGAAACCGTCTGAACATGATCCAGTGAAGCGTAGAAGGCGGTGGCGGCCGGATTGGGAGCCTGACCCTCGAGGCCTTTCAAATAAGTCTGGAGCAAGCTTTCGCGAAGCGAATTCATGTTTGCCATCCTTCGTTGACCGGGACGTGCCCGCGGACACGCCGGGTTTCGTCGTGGTTTGGGAGTGCCCTCATTCTAACCGGCCTCCCCCCGCGACACCACCCGTGCTGCGGTCATCTCAGCGTCCTCTCCGGGACGATGGACGAAGCGCGGAATGGTGGGTCGATCTCCCCTCGAAGCTCCGGTCAGGCAATGTGGCCGCTCGCAATTGGGGCCACTTTAGCACGAGCTTCGGGCAAAAGTCCGCACCTGTTCGCACCTCCGTCGCATCCCGTTCGAAACGCCGCCACGCCCCCTCGTCGATGGCGATCGACACGCCCTTTCGGCGGCCGTTCCGACGGCGCGATTCCCGGGATCGGCATGGATTGCGTGACGCGCGCCACGACAGGGCCAACCGGTCTTGCGCCCCCGCCCGGCCAAGGCATAAGATGGCGGTGCCGCGATCTCCGTACCCGGCCTCCCTTACCGGTCCTCCCTTACCGGGCCTCCCTCGCCCGATCTCGGTTCCGGCACCCAGGCCATCGCATTCAGATGCTTCCTCGTTTGGTGGTTCAGCCGGCCGGTCATCTTTCGACAGGCGCGATCCTGTTTCGAAACGCAATAAACCGCATGCACGCGCGGCGGGCCATCTCGTTCCGAGCCCCCGTCGTCGCCGACTCGTGGATCGCATGCGTCGCGGCGCCCATTTTTCGTTCACAAGACCACAAGGAGATTCGGAACGTGTTCCAGCGCATACACCCTCTCATCCTCATCGGCGCAAGTATCCTCGTTTGCAGTTCCACGGCCGCCCTCGCTCAATACCAAATCATCACCGTCAGCGGCCAAACCTATCACGCCAAAACCAAACCCAAGCAGACCGATCGCGGTCTTTTCGGCTTCTCGCTTCAGGGCGATGTCCTCATCGAATTGGACCGCTCGCAGATCGACTGGTACACCACCGCCTTGGTAAACGAGGAGGCGCCGCCGATCTGGTCCAAACCGGTGGAACACAACCTGACCGCCAAGGGGATCGCCGGCAATCAGCATCAACTGCAGCATCTCCGCGCCGACCTCCACCAATACAGCCAGGGTCGCATCACGCTCGAAAACCTGATCGGCGCCAGCAAAATCACCCTGGCGGCACTGGCCGCCTGGCTGCTTTTCGACCTGTTCTTCAGCGCCTTCCTCCTGTGGATCAGCATGAAGATCGTCTCCGAGTTCGTCGACTACGGTCCATTGCTGGGCTTCAACCTGCTTTTTCTGCCGCTTTCCCTGGCGACCTCGATCGCCTGCTTCCTGGTGGGACTCGGGCCCTTGGTCGCCGCGGCTGCCGGCGGCGCCCTGTATTTCTGCGCGTGGCTCATTTTGTTGATCACCCGCGAGGGATGCCTGCCGCTTCGAGCCTTCGGCGGCACCCTGGTATTCAAAGCCCTGCACGGCGGGACCTGGGTCGGCGTCTTCCTGCTGCTCCACATGACCTGGCTGCGCGGCTGACGGGTGCCGGCACCGCTTTCACGCTGCATCACATTTTGCCTTACTTTTTCGTCCAGGATCCGACCGTTGGACGAATGATGGGTTAGAATACAGCTTTGCGCGAAAACGGGGCCCCTGTCGGCACGTGACCATCCACCTGTGGAGACGCACCATGAATCTTTTCGATTTCCTGAACGAGCACCAGATCGGCTACCTTCGCCTGGATCACCCACCGGTCTTCACCTGCGAAGAAGCCAGAGAGCTGGTGCCGGATTTCGACGGGGCCGAAACGAAGAACCTGTTCGTCAAAGATAAAAAGGGGCGACACCACTTCCTCGTGGTGGTGGGTTCCGATAAGAACGTCGATCTCAAGGCACTGTCGAAGCAACTGGGCACCTCGAGCCTCAGCCTCGCCTCCAGCGACCGCCTGAAAAAATATTTGGACCTGGAACCGGGTTCGGTGACGGTGCTCGGTCTCTTCAACGACAAGGAGAACGCGGTCCAAATCATCGTCGACACGGATTTGTGGCAAGCTTCGGCACTGGGTTGCCATCCGTTGATCAATACCAGTACCCTGGTGATTCCGCGCGCGGATCTGGCCCGGTTCATCGAAGCGACGGGCCACGAGCTGAAGGTCATGACGCTACCGCAACTGGTGGAAAGCGAGCCGGAACCGGCGACGTAAGCGGTGGCATCGGGCTCACAGGCCCGGCATGGGTTGAAGGTCGTGGAGTTTTTCCACCACCGAGGTCGCGGAGGACCCGGAGCCAGATGGGTGAACCCACATTTGTGAGAGAGGCGTCGTCGCGGAACGTTACCCGGAGGCGCCAAGCCCGCCGGTCCGACTCTTCGAAGTGACCAATCCCAAAGTCCCCGCATCTCGAGAGGGGCGTAAGGCCAGTAGGTTGGCCCGCCGGGCCGACGCGTCGAAGCAACCCAAGCAACAGCAATCAATTGCGCCAAAGAGCGAAGCCGCCCTTTTCCCGCACGACCCCCATCCAAAGCCGTAAGGTCCAAGGTTCCCGCATCGTGAAAGCGACGTAAGGCCTGTAGGTTGGCCCGCCGGGCCGACTTTCGAAGCGACGTAACCCTCGATGAAGCGCCATCCCAAAGAGCCGTGCCCATCCTTACCCTAAACGCCCACCCCAAAGCACCCATCCGCGTTGTTCCCGCATGCCGAGAGAGAAACCAGGCCAGTAGGTTGGCCCGCCGGGCCGACGCGTCGAAGCAACCCAAGCAACAGCAATCAATTGCGCCAAAGAGCGAAGCCGCCCTTATCCCGCACGACCCCCATCGAAAGCCGTAGGGTCCAAGGTTCCCGCATTGTGAAAGCGACGCAAGACCTGTAGGTGGAGCAGCTTGCTCCACCAATCGAAGCGATGGCAGTTCCGAGCTGAAATCGAGCAAAAGGGCGTAGCGACCCACTAAAGCGAGCAAGCCTAAACGAAGAACCCAACCCCCTCGATTCTGGCGTCGCGGCGAAAGAAGGTCGCTTCGAATGGTTGAGCAGGCTGGCCTGAGCGGCCCTCTCCACCTACAGGCCTGGAACCACTTACGAAAATACGGGAACTGCATGCTTCCGTCCGACCAGGCTAGCCAACACATCGGAGGGGTTCGGTAGGCAGTTCCCGCATTGAGAGGGAGTCGAGGTGCCTGTAGGTGGAGAGGACCGCTCGGGCCAGCGGCTTTACCGACCGTGCCCAACCTCCTATAGCCCACCGATCCTCAAAGAATGCGGAAACTCCGGGCATGGATCACTTCGGCGAGCTCAGCCGGCGGGCTTACCGCCCCTGATGCCCTTACCTGGCCTTACCGGCCCTGCACGACGAATCTCTCGGCATTCGGGAACCCCGAGCGACTTTGTTTCAGGAGAGATCGCGGGGGACCGCCGCTGTTTCCTGCACGGCGGCCCGGGGAATCAGTCGAGGCAGACGGGTCCTTCGACGAACCCGAAACAGCCCTGGTTCTCCCATTGATTGAGCAGGTGGCGAAAATCGTCGAGATCCACGTCACGATCGCCGTCCATGTCGCGGGAACAATCCTGCGCCGGCGGGCACGGTCCCATGCCCGAGAGCAAGCGACCCATGGTCAGGATATCGACGGTGGCACGGTTGACCGTGACAACCGGTGCGCCGAATCCGCCCTTGGCCACCTCGGCCACGAATACGGCGGCGACCCGCGCGAACTTGTGGGCGTGCAGCGATCGACCGCCGCTCTGGGCCAAGGTGTCGTTCTCGGTGTGCAGGTTGAAGTTGTGCTGGCCGAAACGCGCCTCGAACGGCATCGCCGCGGGGTAGTTCTCACCGGTCCAGGCGGCGTGGTCGCTGCAACCGTAGCCGCAGACCGTGGTGTCCCAGGTCAGGTCGGTCAAATAGGTATCCACCAATTGCCCCAGGAACTGGGTCAGGTCGTCGTCGGTGTAGTCGGTCAGGAACCAGATGTCCTTGTCCGAACCGTGGTAGTTGGTCATGTCCAGTTGAAGCACACCGACGACATCGACGTTGGCCTCGCGGTAGGATTCGGCGATGTCGCGAGACCCCAGCAGACCGAACTCCTCACCGGCGTAGCCCATGAAACGCAGGCTGCGCTCGGGCCGGAAATCGGTTTCGGCGATGGTGCGAATGACTTCGGTCAGGGTCGCGATCCCCGAAGCGTCGTCGTCGGCACCCGGTGCTGCCGTATCGCGAGAGGTGGAGTCCAAATGACCACCGACCACCACCACTTCATCGGGAAAACGCGTGCCCTGAATGGAGAGAATCACCGAAGGCTGCTCGAAATCGTGGGTGAACAATTGGATGGTCACGTCCTCGCGATCTCCCAGCAGCGAAGTCCAGTGATCACGCAGCCAATGGGCGGCCGCCACGCCTTGCTCGTGGTAATACAGCCGGTTGGGAAAAGCGGAGAGCGATTCGATGACATCGGTGATGGAATCTTCGACGGTGGTATCGGCCAGAGCGCGGGCCACCTCGCCGTTGTCGATGGTGTAATTCATTTTTTTGCGTGGCGTGTTTTTGATCTGTTCGAGGCGCGGTCTCATGGCCAGCGCCTCCTCGCGGGTCTTGTGGACCAGGTAGCCGCTGCAACGGCCGTAATCGCGGTGCATCAGGCTTGTGAGCGCGGCCAGGTCCTTGCGCGCGATGCGGGCGGCGGCGATGGGGCTGTTCTTGGTGGCATCGATGACGAGGTCGACCTTGTAGGACCGCTTGAGTGCGGATTGAATGGCGTGCGCCTCGGAACGGTCCAAGGTAATCCAGACCAGGTCCTCGGAAGCGATGGAGGCCGACGTGGCGAGAAAAGCCAACAATAATGGCAGATAAAATTTCATAGACAACTCCGGTTGATCGCGAAATCTCCTCTATCGGACGATCATAGAAACCATAACGCGTAAGTCGATGATCGACGTAACGATTTCTCATTTTGAGAAGGGTTACCAGTCCCACCGGGGTTGGGCGTGATTGTGGGGCTTTTTTTTCCACCACGGAGTCCGCGGAGTTCACGGAGAGAGAACAGGAGCAACGAGGGTCCCAAGCAACTCGGCCCTATCCTTTGAGCCACTAGGAATAACACATTAAACAGCAACCATCCGAAAACAGCGGTTTATTGAAAATCGTGACTCTGAATCGGCTAGGACGCCACTGCAACCCGGCATCGGCAGCGATGTATTATTTTACTGACGCCTCACACCCCGCCCATCCAACCGAGCTGCTTCGTTAGCTGTTTTGTTTCCTTTTTCGGATGGGCAGAAACCATGACGGTTACGGAGAAAATCGGGGCATGATGTGCGTGTGAAAGTGGTGCCATCATCGATGGGAACCCCATAAAAAGAACCCATCCAACCGCGAAGTCGCGGAAGGACACACTGAACCCCAAAAAACTGACCAAAGCACCATGTTCTAAACAAGCTACAGCGCCCCCCTCGTTTCCTCCGTGACCTCATTATGTAACAAACTCTGTAAAGCTCGAAGGTAACGCTAAAAATATCTGTTGGAACAAGCTGCGTTTGGAGCGCCCGAATGCGGAGAAATTCGTCGTGCCAGGTAGGTTCATCCGCCGGATGAACTAGTCGAAGTAATCCAGGCGAGGAGTTCCAACCTATTTTCGAGGGTCGGTGCGATCCTAAGTCGGCTTCAAAATGTGCGCCGGGCCGGCGCACCTACCGGGCACGACGCCCCTTTCGTAGATGCGGGCACACCTATGCGATTCGCTTCGATTAGTTACCCACCTGAAACCCGGTGGCCCGGCAATCCGGCCCCCGGCCTGGGCGGCGACTCTGTGGTAAAAATCCGAAGTCACGGTTGACCGCGCTGGAAACCTACGCCACGACCGAGCGCAACCTTCACTTCGCCGGGCGGCGCCGTCGGCGGCGTCGACCTCGCGGCCGCTTGCCGCCACTGGGCTTGCCCTTCTCGCCGGGACGACGGGAGCGCCCCTTCTTGGCACTGGCGTGATGCTTGTGGAACTGCTCCAATTGGTGGCTCAGCTTGGGATCGAAATAGCCGACGTAGAATTCCACCAGGTTGCTGACCTCGCCGTTGAGCGGCATTCCGCCGAATGCGCCTTTCTGGGCCATCAACTGCCCCAGACACACCAGGCAATCGACGACCGGGTTGCGGAACGGCATGCCCAGCGGGTCGAGAAAGTCGTCCAACACGGCCCGTTCGTACTTTCCCGAGGTACCCGGCTGATGGCCCGACAACATGAAGAGGCCCAGCCACAGCTTCATATGGGTTTCTTTGGAAAAACTGCCGCGCGAATAATGAACCGGCACCGGAATGCGGGCCTGCTCGAGGATGGCGGGACCCCGCTCGGCCAACAGCGATTCACCCGCCGGCCACAGGAAACGGAACACCCCCAAATTCCGCAGACGGGTCACCACCTCGACGGCGTAATCGCTCAACAGGATGCGGGTCAATTCCTCGTACTTGCGGCCAGGCCCGATTTCGAGCATCGTATCGCCCAGCTCGTGGATGATGCGCTCCAGCTCGGGTTCGATCGTAAAACCGTGGCGCTCGGAGAGCTTCACGGCGCGAATCATGCGCACCGGATCTTCGCGAAAACGCTCGTAGGGATCGCCGATGGGCACGAGCACCTTTTCTTCCAAATGCTTGATCGCCCCGAGCGGGTCGATGACCTCGAAGGTGCGGATGTCGTAGTAAATGGCGTTGATCGTGAAATCGCGCAAATTGGCGTCGGCCACAAGCAGCTCCCGTTGACTCTCGCCCACGTCTTCGGCGTCGTCGCTCTTCAGCGAGGAGATCTCGATGACATCGCCCGCGAAGTAGGTATGCACGATGGGGAACCGCTTGCCGATGGTCTTGCTGTTGCGAAAAATGAGGCGAATCTGCTCGATACTGGCATTGGTGACCACGTCGTAATCGCGGGGCTGGGTATCGCGCATCAGGTCGCGCAGGGCGCCGCCCACCAAAAAAGCCATGTATCCTTTGGACTTCAACCGATAGAGCACCTTCAGCGCCGGTTGCGATATATTTTTCCGGGAAATTTCGTGTTCGCTGCGCGGAAGAACGCGATAAGGTGCCACCGAATACCTCGTTGGATTGCTCAAAACGATCCCGATTATACCTAAAGTGCGGGACAAGGAAGTGTGGGATCTGCACGGATTCGGGTCCAAAAAAGAAACGCGGAACGGACCAGGAACGTCACGCACCCGAAGTCCCCTCATTAAAGCACATCACACCAACCAGTTAGGCTCGTGAATCGACATAAATCCCGCTAAAGTGCGGGCTTCCGCGCCTCTCGCTATTTTTCCCGACCACCTTCTTCCGTCAGATGACACTCGGGGTGACACCCGACGAGACATTCGTCCTGACACACTCGACCGGCGAACATTTCGACCGGCCGGCGATTGGGCGCCCCCCAGTCCGCGCGTTCCGTGTTACAAATGAGCCACTTTCAGCGCATTGCCGCCACGTGCGGCCGCTCCCCGCCACGCCAAGCGCACCCTGTAGGAAACCGAGGCGCCCACCCCCCTCCCCCAACATCGCGCCGCCTCGGCCGTCCCTGGATCCCATCCTTCCCCCACGGAGCCATGTTCACGATGTTCACCGCTCTCGATACCTTCACCTTGGTGGCCTACCTGGTGGTCATTTCCGGTCTCGGCATTTTCTTTTCCAGGCAAAACAAGGGTTTTCACGATTTCATGTTCGGCGGTGGCCGCATGCCCTGGTGGGCGATCGGCATTTCCCTGATCGCCACGTCGGTGAGTGCCACGACCTTTCTCGGCAATCCCGCCGACACCTACGGCACCAACATGACCCTGCTGATGTGCAACTTCGGCGGGCTCGTGGCGATCGTGCTGGTGGGCTGGTGGTTCATTCCGCGTTTCCAGAGGTTGGGGGTGACTTCGGCCTACGAGGTCCTCGAACAGCGCTTTTCGCGGCCGGTGCGCCTGTTGGCGGCCGTCTTCTACTCGGCCCACCTGATCCTGCGGACCGGCATGCTGTTGTACGGCCCGTCCCTGGTCCTCTCCCAGCTCCTGAATGTCAGTATCTACCTGGCGATTTGCGTCACGTCGGTGCTGGCCATCGTCTACACCTACTTCGGCGGACTCCGGGCGGTGGTCTGGACCGATGTCATGCAGTTCTTCGTGTTGTTCGGCGGCGGCCTGCTGACGCTCTGGACGGTCGCTTCGGCCGTGGGCGGCTGGGGCGAGATGGGGCGGTTGGCCGCGGAGGCCGGCAAGACGACCTGGTTCGACGGCTCCCTGGATCCCTCGAACGCGCGCACCTTTCTCTCGGCGGGGGTGGCCTACATCGCCTTCGACCTGGCGATTCGCGGATGCGATCAGCAGTTCGTCCAGCGCTACATGGCCTGTAAGGACATCCGCGAGGCCAATTACTCCTCGGTCCTCTCGCTGTTCCTGGGCCTGTTGGTGGGCCTGCTGTTCTACTGGGTGGGCGCCGGCCTGTTCGTCTATTTCCAGTCGGTCCAGGTCCAGGCCCTACCCGAGGGACTGGGCCGCAACGACGTGTTCCCCTTTTTCCTGTTGAACATCATGCCCTCCGGCATCACGGGCTTGATGGTCGCGGCGATTTTTGCCGCGGCGATGAGCTCACTGGACTCGGCCATCACCGCGCTTTCCAATACCACGGTGACCGATTTCCTGAGGGCCGACCCGGCCCGGGGCGACCACCTGCAGCAGGCCCGCATCTGGGTCCTGGTTTGGGGCGTTTTGGGCACCTTGGCCGCCTTCGTGTGCGTGTTGGGCGAAGCCTCCCTGCTGACCAAGGCGCTGTTCTTCACCAGCCTGTTCACGGGCCCCCTGCTCGGCATTTTCCTGCTGGCGTTCTTCGCCCCCAAGGCGCGGCCCCGGGCGGTGTTCGGCGGCGCCATCATCGGCATGCTCTGCCTGTTGCCCTTTTCCAAGATCCCGGTGTTGCCCGATCACCTCTGGGAACCCATCTATACTTTTTCCTGGCCGTGGAATCCCTTGATCTCCATGACCGGAACCCTGGTCGGCGCGGCTTTGTTACACTTTTTGTGGCCCCGGACAAAGGCCGTGCACGCCTGAACGGGTTACATTGCGGTGAGAGGTTTTCGTCAGCACGGGGTGCGCCCGCGGCGGGCGGAAGGATCGCACCTCCCCGGCCATGAGCCCATTCCATATCGCGAGGATATTCTTTGGTGACCAACCCCGAGTTCTCTCAAAATCGCAACTCCCATTCACCGAAAGGTCCCTCGAAACGCCAGGCCGCCCTGGCGCTTCTTTTGTTGGTACCGGCCCCGAGCCTCGGCGTCGCGTTCGGCATGTGGATGCCCGAGACCCGCGGCACCCCGCTCGGCCAGGGCCTGTACTTCTTTTCCAAGCTCTGGATCCTCGCGCTGCCTCTCCTGTGGACCGCCTTCGTCGATCGCGCCCGCTTCTCGTGGTCACCGCCCAAGGGCGGCTTCGCCTTCGGCCTCTACTCCGGCCTGCTCATCGGATCCGCCATCATCGCCGTCTACCTGTTGCTGGGTCACCAGTTGATCGACGTGTCCCAGGTGCGCTCGGCCGCGCAAACCAACGGTATCGCCGACCCCTTGCGGTACATCGGCCTGGCCGCCTACCTGTCGCTGATCAACGCCGTTTTGGAAGAGTACGTCTGGCGTTGGTTCGTTTTCAAAAAGAGCGAACGGCTCTGGGGAGCCAAGGCCGCCGTGTTCGCTTCGGCCTTCTTCTTCACCCTCCACCACATCTGGGCGCTCAAGGCCCAGTTCAATCTCACCGTCACCGCGCTGTGCGCCGTCGGCGTCTTCGTGGGCGGCGTGATCTGGTCGTGGACCTACGATCGGTTCCGCTCGATCTGGCCCGGCTACCTGAGCCACGCCCTGGTGGACATCGCGATCATGCTGGTCGGCTACCACCTGATTTTCGGTTGAATTCGGGCCACGCCATCGCGCGTGGTCTCCCATCCCCCCTTCGGGTCAGACCGCCCAACGGGCATAGGTGCCGCTCGGCAGCACGAGCTCGCTGTTCTCGATACCGACGGTCATCTCGCCGGCCTCGATTTGGGCCAAGGGCAGGTCGAACGCCATGTGGAGAATGTTCTTCAGGCTGCAGGCCGTGAACCCCGGCGTGTGGCAACTCAGGAGGATGAACGCGAACGGATCGGCCAGTTTCTCGATGAGATCCAGCAGGATGGGGAGATCTTTTTCGATGCGCCAAATCTGGCCCTTGGGGCCACGCCCGTAGGTGGGCGGATCCAAGATGAATCCCTGGTACCGATTGCCGCGACGCACTTCGCGCTCCAAGTACTTGACCACGTCCTCCACGATCCAGCGCACGGGGTGGTCGCCCAGTCCATTCAACTCGAAGTTCTCGCGCGCCCAGGTGACGACACCCTTGCTGGCATCGACGTGGGTGACCTGGGCACCGGCCGCCGCGGCGGCGAGCGAGCTGCCGCCGGTGTACCCGAACAGATTGATGACGTGCAAGGAAGGATCTGCGGCATGGCGACGCAACCATTCGAAATTGGTCGCGCCCTGCTCGGGAAAGAGGCCGATATGGCCGAAATCGGTGAGCTTGGCCTTGAAGCGGAAGCCGCGCCAATCGACGATCCACGATTCGGGCGGGCGTTGTTCGAACTTCCAGAATCCGCCGCCTTTTTGCGTGCGGACATGGACGCCGTTGACGTCGCGCTGCCATTCTCGCGCGTCGAGCTTACGCGGCCAGAAGGCCTGGGCGGCCTGGCGAACCACTTTATAGGGTCCCACCATTTCCAACTTCTGTTCGTCGCCGGCATCGATCAAGCGGTAGGCGCCGCGAGATGCCGGTTCCTTGATTTGCGTCAAAAGTACCTCCCAAAGCGTAAGCGCCTTGCGCCCCACAGCCTACCACAAATGAGTACGGGCCGAGCAAGTGCGTCGCGCCGTGGTGGCGCGAGGGGGAGGAAGGGGAAAATTCCGGCCTTGTGGTGTGTTCTGACGATGGAACGTTAAAGGCCGGAATTATTGGCTGTTCACTGAGTAAGATAACACGATACAAGCGCAGGAACCATCGAAAAATCAGTCCTTTCGGGGCAGTCATGAGCCTTGTCACGCACTGCCGAATATGAAAAAAATCCATAGGTGAACCGACGAATCGCCCCACACGCGTATCTCCTTTGATTGCAGGGCTCGGATCGGGCACCGTGAAGCCGGAAACCTCGGTTCGATGCGCGCCCGACATGCCTGCATCCCTGGTTTTTAATACTTCGTGACTTACTTTTTTTCTGTAACTCGATCACATGTCCCGTAATCCATGGTCCCTGGACGATCCATGAAAAAACGAGATTTATGTACAGTATTTTTTTGGTTTCTGCATGTATGGTTCGGTCCCATTGGACGAAACACGTCGGTCGTTCGACCTCGGGCTCGGCTCGTATGGGCACCGCGTCCAGAGTATGTAAAGGACCGTTCGAAACCCAAACCGAAAGGGCTCCACGTCCGCGGCAGAAAAAAGCCCCGCCGATCGAAGGGCCATGTTCGGGTCCGCGCTACCACCCATAAATGCGAAACGGGTGAAAAGTTCTCGCGCCACGATCCGATAGTACTTGGTAAGAGTTCCCTTTCAAAGCCTCTGATCGGCTCCGAAATCAACAGCCGACATCCACGAGCCAATCAGCATTCGTGAGTGCTGGGAACTACCCAACCCCATCCTCGCCTCGGCTTTGGGGGGAACTCTTGCCCCATCAAATGCGCGAGGCCCGGGATCATTCGACCCACATCAAACCCACGGTGACATTGTCCTTGCCGCCGGTATCCAGGGCCAGGGAGATGAGCTTTTCCGACAGGCCCTGCCAGTCGTTTCGATGGGCGGCCAGCGTGCGACAGATCGTCTCCGCCGCCACGAAATCGCTGAGACCGTCGCTGCAGAACAAAACCAGGTCGCCGGTCTCCAGCGGCAGCTCCTGAATCGCGGGATCCAAATTGGCCGCGCCCATGCCGATGGCCTGAAACAGGCGATCCAGCAGACGTTCGCCGAAATAGTCCAGTGTCTTGGCCGGGATCTCGAATTTGAGGGGATAACCGCGCGGGGTGTGATCCGTCGTCAATTGGCGCAACAGGTCCTGGCGGAAGAGATAGGCGCGGGAATCGCCCACGTTGACGAGGTGCAGTACCTCGTTTTCCACGAAGCCACCGACCAGCGTGGTGCACATCAGTTCGAAGCCGTCCTGCTCCTGTTGGGCGGCGGTCACCGCCGCATCGCACAACGCGGCCACATTTCGCAGGATGTGAGACGGATGGGGCGGAGACGGTTCCCCGCCGTTCTGCTTCCCGGCAGGCCTGGCTCCGACGCCCCGACCGGAGAAAAACCGCGCCAGACAGGACTCGGTCGCACCTTTGGCCAGATCGGCCGCGACATCGCCCCCGCCATGACCGCCGGCGCCATCGAAGAGGAAAAAGGCCTGCCGATCCTCGTCGAGCAGGTACCGGTCTTCGTTACAGCGTCGCACCAACCCCCGATGGGTCGCGCCCGTCATCCGGATCCGTTGTCGGGGCACGACGGGCGACACACGGAACAGGTGTTGAACGAGCAGGGGCAAGCCCAGGCTCCGGTGGCGGGCATGGTGTTTCATGTTGTTCTCCAGAGCGTATTTCTCCGGGACACCCCGCCGAGCAACCCACCGCACAAAAGGAATCGGGTGTGGGGATTCGGGCGGCCAGTGCACCGGTCGGTTCGAGGGATACAACCCAAAGTGTGCGATTCGGGTGGATGCTATCGTGCAAGATGTTGGAGCGAAACGTGTTGGGGCGAGCGTTGTCCGGCATTCCGGAGGCGTACTTGGAAAGTACGTCGAGCATCGCCACGATACGTTGCAGCCCAACAGATTGTGCGATGGCGCCGCCAAGAATCGCTCAATTTAGGTACAAGGCTCTCCGCGACGGAGAGCCCTGTGCAAGAACAGATTGCTCTGAGGCCGGCATATTCCGCGAAATCACCCTGGTCTGGTGGAAGGTGGCTGGTTCCTGATTCCGATTCCGCGGTCAGCAGCGATACAAAGCAACGATCAGGACAGATCCCTGCTCGCCGAACTCTGGAAGAAAACGAGCGGGGAGACAACCGGTGGCGCTGTTGATAACCACCGGTCACCCCGATTTTTACTCAACCTTTTCCTTAAATAAAACTCTTGTTTTGGCCATGCGCAACACAGGTATATCTGCTTCATTTCAGACTTAAACAACTTGAAACAAACAAGATCTTGTTTCAAGTGTTGGCAGGAGCAAACGCAAAAAAAGCAGGATTGGAGATCCGCTCCGCACCTGCTTCCGCGATTCGCACCGAGTCGCCCCGGCCATTTATCCGGTGAGATCCAAGTATCGACCCGCGGTCACGTCCAAGCCACCCGACTCATCCTGGGAAGGAATGGTCGGCGTGGAGGAGATCTCGACGGAGGTGGAAATCTCCACCACATCTTCCACTTCCAACCGGTTGATTTCCGGAGCCACGGGCTCGGTGGGTAGGCGGGGAGGAGAAACCGGGGTAGAGGCGGCAAGGGGTTTGATGGGGTCGGGATAGTCCCCATTCCCAGGTCCTGGCATATTATGGCTCCCAACTGGTCAGATACGTAAGGTTTCTTTGTAAAGCAGGATCGGGGTTTTCTTTCAGGCGCTTTTTCAGGGTATTGACGATCCAATCGTATTCCGTTTCGTCACCGTTGCGCTTGGCCAACATCCCTTGCGGAATCAAGGAAAAATAATACAAATTTAGATTCTTGGTTTTACTCGCGTATTTCTGAGCTTCCAAATAATGTAATTTTCCTTCGTGGCCCAAATAGATTTCATATAAGGCCAATTCGCGATAGAACCAACCCAATTGCTCGCTGTTGTTGTTCTTCTTGGCGGCCTCGATGCCGATCAGGGCCAATTCGATGGCTTCTTCGTAACTCTCGGTCAGCATCATACGCGTTTTGACTATTTCGGCATGCAAGTACCAATACTCAGGGTCGTCTTCCCGCAACAGGCTTTCCGCCTCGGCGAGGGGCTCCAACGAACGCTCGTGATGCGCCCTGTGAACGAGCGCCAAAACGAGTCGGGAGCGAAAGGCATCGTCGGATCGGTAGATTCCGAGGGCCTGATCGAGGTACTCGCGGGCAGCCTCGATGTCACCGCTTTGCCGATGTATGGTGGCCAGTAGATCGAGCGAAGCCGCCGCGACGGTCGGCGTATCGGAAACCATCAGTTCCTCGGCCATCTGGCGGGCAACCTTGACGTTGCCGGTTTCCATTTCCAGCGCGGCCCGTTCGAATTGCTGTTTCTCGGAGAGATCGCCTAGACCGATCAAAAACTCGAGCGCATGTTCGGCTCCCTTTTCCTTGCGAATGTGAAACGAAGACTTCTCGACGATGGTGGCGGCGCTAACCACCAGGGCCACGACGAAGGCGAACATCAGCTTGCGGGAGAAGCGCAGGCGCGGTATCGCGAAACGACGCGTATCCGCCCCTTCGGCCGGGTTCGCGTTGCGCGCCCCCAACCAGCGTGCCAACACCTCGTCTTTGGTCACGACCGCCGTCATGCCGTCCGGCACGAGACAATGCCGGCTCTCCAAATCGTGGCGCAGGCTTTGGAGTTCGGAAACGAGGTGTTGTCGCTGGGTCTCCAATTGATCGTGAGACTTCTGCAAGTGGACCAGGCGCTTGGAGGCCGCGTCACCCTGAGTCAGGATGTCTGCGATCCCCTGCCGGGTGTGACCGGACTGTTCCTGCCACTCCTGAAGACGGTCTCCCACGGGACAATCTCCGGGGAGCTCGAGCGCCTCTTCCCCCAGCGTATGAATCTTCCATTGGCGCCCGGTGAGCCCGGTCTTCAGCCGGCCCCCCTCCGCCTCGAAACGAACTTTCAATTCCTTGAGCGGTGATTTGGACAAACGTGACTGCAAGTTGATCTTCAACAGTCTCGCGGCCTCTTCCTCCGGTTCAGCGGTCTTTTGGGCAAATTGTTCGAGCGTACCATTTTCCCTGGCCGCCAAAATGATGCCGTGAGCCGAATAAAGGCGGTCGTCGTCCAGGGACTTGATCACCATGCTGTAGAGAAATGGTTTGGTCATTTACGGCCGCCGATCTGCGAAGCGGCCGGAACCCATAGGACAAGGACACGTCGGGCAAAAAACGTTCCCCATCATAAAGCATTACCTTTCGCGCTAAAATAATTGTTTTTCGAAGCCTACACTCAGAAATACTCTGAGGGTATTTTGGCGCGAAGTATAGCGTCAAATCTTTCGCTTGTACACGAATTTTTCCACGTACCTGCTTTGCCCGAAGATTATCTACCCCTGGCAAAACCGCAAACTACCGCACGATTAGTCCCATACCTTTCGCTCCACGACAGGTGACTCGCCGGCGCAAGTCCCCAATAGCGGAGGATGATAGGCGTGCTTCGGCTCAATCGCCGATGGTGAAGGAACGCTTCAGGCTGGCCTGGCTCGACTGTTCGCTGCCCGAGACGGTCAGTGTCAATTCGTAGGCGCCCGGCGTGAGTTGCGGGCCCGCCAAGGTGCCGACGAAATGGTAGGCATTGCCCAATGTCTGGGGTTGGTAGGCGTCCGTCACCTGGAACTGGACTTCCACGGGTTCCCCGCCGCGCATCACCTGGTAATTCACCTGGTAGTTCTGGACCGGTTCGTTCAAATGCCGCAATTGGAAAAACAGATAGTATTCATTGGCGCGCGGCAGCACCGACGTCATCGCCGGCTTGAACAGGTACTTTTCCATGGCCAGCGGGTCCATCATCTTGCGTTGCCCCGCTTGCGCCTGACGCTGATCCTCGGGAAGATTGGCGAAGCGGATGTGGTTCAGCGGCACCATCTCCGAATCCGGGGCACCGTAAAACACCATTTGGCTGATGTGAAGCGATTCTCCGGAAGAATCCGGCGAACTGCAGGGCATTTCCAGAATACTCTCCTGCCCGTTGTCCAGATCGATGATCTTGGCCCGCACGAATCGCGGCATTTCCGGCGGCAGCAACACATCGTAGAAGAGCACCTGCTTGCCCTGCACCTTGGGTTTGACCACCGAGGTCACCAGGTCCACGCGCTCGCGTCGTTCGTTCAGCGTGACGAATCCCAACTCGAACCCGTTTTCGGGCACTCGATCCACCGGCAGTTGAAGGAATATCGGTACCAGCGCACCCGGTCCCTCCGGTTTGGGGAAACCCACGTAGCCGATCTCGGCGTTCAGGTCGTTGCGCCTGCTCTGGCTGAAGAGGATCGACGATTCGAAGTCGACGGCGCGTTCATGGTGGTTCATTTCGAGATAGGACTTCAGCGGGCGGAACCGATCGCCGTAAGTGAGCTTGGCACCGGACCGTCCTCCCGCCAACGACACCTTGACCCGCGTCGTCTTTTTCGGCACTTCCACGGTGTATCCGAGCCGGTAATAGTGATTCACGCGTTCCTGGAACTTTTGCGACGCCTTCGCGAAGCCACCCAGCGCGTGGGCCGCCACCATGATGCCGCCGGTGTTCTCGGACGTGTGGAACGGTCCGGAGGTCAGCGCCTGGGTATCTTCGAGCACGGTTCCCTCGATCGGTTGGAACTTGGATCCCAACTTGCGCAAGGGGTTCGTCAAGCCTTCGACACGAATCGACTGGCTCTCGCGAACCGATTGGCCGATGGCCCGCTGGGGTATGTAGATCAGCGAGTACAGGGTCGTATTGGCGGCGTTCAGGCTGTCGCTGAGCGTTTCGGCCAGTGGCTTGGTGGGATCGATCAGGCTGGTGGACAGAACGTACTGGCCGCCGGTGAACAGGTAAATCGACTTGTTGCCGCTCATGGGGCGAAGCACGTGGGCCAGGTGTTCGAGGCCGTTGACGTAGGTTTGAAAGTACTTGCTCTTGACCACGTGCTTCTGGCGCACCGTGTACTCCAGGTGTTGGAGGCGCCGACCCTGGTCGGTGTTGATTTTGGAGCGTTCTTCGGCGACGCCGCGTCCCCCCTCATCCATGACCAGCGAGAGCCGCGCGTTGTTGGGCGACAGATAGCGGGAGTATTCGCCGATGACCTGGTCTTCCACCTGAGCCAGTTTATGATAGAGCGCGCCTTTGTGTTGGGCGCGATCGACGGCCTCGTGCATGCGGCTTTTTTCGGTGGTGAAGCGCGAGAGCGGCATCAGCCCGTCCTCCAATTGAACCACCTTGACGAAATCGCCCGGCTTGACCGCGTTGTCGATGAAGTCGTGAACCACCTTGATGAATTCGGGAAACACATCGACCGTCATGTTGGAGCTGTCGATCACGAGGACCATGATGCGCTCGCCGGTCAGCCCTTCCTGTTTGGGTGCATCCGGATCCTTATCCTCCACCAAGCCGTCGTCGTGGTAGACGGTACCGGTGGGCTGGGTGACGTTGAGGTCGACCTCCTCGAAAAAGGCCACGCGATGGCCCTTGCCGTCCTCCACGACCTTGAAGTCTTCGGCCGAGAGGCCCTTGATGGGCTTGCCATCGCGATCGGTCACGTGAACGCGGACGTCTCGAAATACGACGCGAAGGTTTTCCTGAACCGGCTCGGAAGCCAACGACCAACCCAGACAGAGCGATAGACACAACGGGACCAACGGCCAAAAGCGCATAGCGAACCTCGAAATCCTGAGTGTGAGGCGAGCACGGTGCCACTGACGAAAGCGGGGCACACCGACAAAACGGGGAGACAGATCGCCTATGTTGCAAGGAACGTTTATGTAGCGAAAGTCACCCACGCGCCGAATCAGGGAAACCATCGACCGCGCGATCGCACGTCATGCAGAACGCTAAGGCACTGCCAGGTAAGCGAGAACCCCGATCCGGATTTTTTCAATGCAAACTCTGTCCACGGATCACACAGATTGACACGAATTCAGGAACCGTCTTCGGATTCGACACGCCAGATTTTTCCAGCGCCCGATGATTCAAGGGAGACCACCATTAAACACAAATCATTCAAAACAAACATATTACGCACAAAACACCTTGCCACGCACTCCGACAGTGAGGATCCTTTGCCCCAGCGAAGGCTTTCGGGAAGACAAGAAACCAGGGTACTGCGGGACAGTCAGGTATAAGAAGTTCTCATTCGGCAAATTCGTAGGCATGGTTCTCTTCCCAGCGTCCAACCGAACGGGCCTTCCGCGATCAGCGAGATTTTGCATCTTCAGCCACCCGGTGGCTTTGTATTCTCCCATCTACCCGGAAACGGCCAATCCAAGACCATCTCACCAGCCGCGGAGGGTGACCTCCCGGCCGCCGTCGATCTCGCGGTTTTCGTACTGCCAGCCCATCTTGTTCGAAATCTTTTCCACCAGGGTCAGCCCCATGCCGAACCCGTAACAGGCGCCACCGTGATCGATCACTTCATCGTGCACGTTCCGATTGCGAATGAACACGCCCGAGGCGTCGACCACCACGCTCACCGTTCCTTCCGACGTGTATTGGAAGGCATTGCGCAACAGATTGCTTACCGCAATCCGGCAGGGGCTCTCGGCGGTTTCGACGCACAGGGGTTCCAGGTTGGTTTCCACCACCACGGATTTTCCCTCGAGCAGGTAGCGGTACTCCTCGATGAGACTGGCGACCAGTCGATCCAGCGCGACCGGCTCTGCCTGAGGCGTCGTGTCCTCCTCCCGGCTCAACCAGAGCAGGGTCTCGGTCATTTGGGCCATGGTCTTCGCCGAACGATCGATCCGCGCCATCGGCGATTCGAGGGGGTGGTTGCCCTCGATGCGGCGGTGGATGAGTTCCACATTGTTGCGGATCACGGCGATCGGGGTACGCAGCTCGTGGCTCGCGAAACGCAGGAAATGCTGCTCGCGCTGCAGGACCTCGGTGATGCGTTGGAAGGCCCCGTGCAGTTTGGCGGCCACCAATTCCAACTCCTTGTAGGTGAAGCTCGGCCGCGGTCGGGCCAGGTTCTCCATGGTCAACCCTTCGGCCCAGGCGGCCATGTCACCGATCGGACGCCGCAATTGCCGAACCAGCAAATAGGCGATCGCCGCCACGAACAACAAGAACACCAGGGCCGCCCGCCAAACCAGGTTCCAAATGCGCAGGAACTGCTGCTCGGCGGCCGGTGTCAATTCCTTGTGGGTGTACTTGAGATAAAAATAGAGGCGCCGCCCGTCGAACAGGTCATAGGGGTACAGGCAATGAAAGGCGAACTCCTTGCCGATATCGTCGAACACGGTGAAATCATGCTCGGCGTCGGTCAGCAGGTGTGCCGCGCGATGCTTCTCGACCGGAAAACGCGCCAGGATCGCGTCGGGCAAGGTTTCCTCACCCACGTAGACTTGATAGGTTCGCATGAACGGCAAGCGGGCGTCGGGATCCTCGCGCAGCGCACGTTCGTAGAGAATGGCTTCCAGTTCGAACTGGTCCGCCGTGTTGCGCTCGAAGCCCTTTTCGAAATACCAGCGAATCATGAACGTGTAGCCGATCACCATCGACATCGCGGTCACCAGCAGGGTCAGGATCACGACCAGTCCGAGGCTGAGCTTCTTCACGTCCGCCCTCCGCGAACCACGAACCCGTGACCCGGCACGGTCTCGATAAGCGGCCGATCGAAACCGCGATCGACCGCCTGACGCAAATGGTGAACGTGCACCTTGAGCGCGTTGCTGTCGGGCGGATCGTCGCCCCAGACGGCTTGAGCCAACTGGTGGCGGCTGACCACGCGCGGGCTCTGGCGCATGAGGGTCTCAAGCAGGATCCAGCCCGTGGGCGAAACCTGCAACTCGCGACCGTCTCGCCAGACCCGGCGCTGATCGATGTCGATCTCGAGGTCGGCCACCCGCAAGCGGCGAACCTGGCCGCTACGGCGCCGCGCCAGGGCCTGCACGCGCACGACCAGCTCCTCCAGGGCGAACGGTTTGACGAGGTAGTCGTCGGTGCCGGCCCGAAAGCCGGCCACCTTGTCGGCGACGGTGTCGCGGGCGGTGAGCATCAGGACCGGCGTGTCGACGCCGGCTTCACGCAACGCCGTGCAGACGGCCAAACCGTCCATGCGCGGCAGCATGATGTCCAGCAGCAACACGTCGTAGCGCCCGGCACGAGCCAGGTTCAACCCGGCCAGGCCATTGGAGGCGTGATCGCAGGAGATACCTTCCAAATCAAGGAAGTCGTGGATCGTCGCGGCCAGGTCCAGATCGTCTTCCACCAACAACACCATCAGGGTCATCTCAGGCCACCTCCGGTTCGATCATCGGTTCCGCCGCCGGCTTGAACCGCGCCGCCAGCGCTACCACATCCTCCCAGATGTGAACCAAAACCGGTACCAGAATCAGGGTGATGAAGGTGGCGAACATGACACCGTAGGAAAGCGAGGTCGCCACGGGAATCAGGTACTGCGCCTGTTCCGAGGTTTCCTGGAGCAGCGGGAACAGGCCCGCGAACGTGGTCAGCGAGGTCAACAGGATGGCCCGCAGGCGCCGCGTACCGGCAGCCCTGAGCGCGTCCTTCAGGGTCAACCCCTCGGCACGGTACTCGTTGTAGGCCGCCACCAGGATCAGGCTGTCGTTGACCACCACGCCGCACAGGGCGAGGAAGCCGAAGCTGGAGAGCAGCGTCAGGGCCAGGCCGTTGATCCAGTGGCCCGCGATAGCGCCCACCAATCCGAAGGGGATGACGGCCATGATGATGACCGGCTGCACGTAGGACTTCAGCGGAACGGCCAACAGCACGTAGATCAGCAGCAGCGAGAGCATGAACATCTTCATCATCGACGCGGTGGTTTCGGCATCTTCCTGGGCCTCGCCCGCCAATCGGATGAAGATACCGGGGTGGGCGGCGCGAAGTTTGGGGAACTGTTCCACGGTGAGTTGATCGACCACCTGCGCGGGGGCGATCACGCCCTTGTCCACGTCGGCGGTGATGATCGCGGCCCGTTGGCCGTCGAGGCGTTGGATCTCGGAAACGTCGTACCCGGAATTGAGTTCGGCCACCACCGAAAGCGGCACCACATCCCCGTCGGGCGTACGCACCCGCATGTCGGCCAGATCGCTGGGATCGCTGCGTCGGTCGGCGGGATACCGGACACGCACCTTGACCTCGTCCTTGCCGCGCTGCACCCGCTGGACCTCGTAACCGAAATAGGCCTGCTGGATTTGCGCGGCGAGCGCGGCCGTATCCAGGCCGCGGGTCCGGCCCTCCTCGGTCAGGGTCAGTTGAATGCGCGGTTGGCTGTCGCGCAGGTTGTGCTGGACGTTTTCCACACCCACGAACTTTTTCAACTCCGCCACCAGCTCGGCGCCAACCTGTTTCAATTGGGCCTGGTCCTCGGCGAGGATTTCGACCCGCAAGTCCTCCTCCCCTTCCCATTCACTGCTGAACTTGAGGGAGCGAATGCCTTCCGGTGTGCCGATCGCCTGTTCCCAACGCTCGCTGACCGCCAAGGTACCGAGCGGCCGTTCTTCCCTATCGCTCAATTCGGCGACCAGGTAGGCGGTGTGATCGTCGACCATGTGCGTCTGGAGCGAGGTGATCACCGGCTTGTCCAGTCCATGGCTTTCGACCAGTTCGCGATTGAGCTGCAGTGCACGCTCCTCGATCAGGCGTGCGTGGCGCTCGGTCAATCCGTAACCGGCATCTTCTTCCAGCGTCATGGTCACGGTGATCACGTCACCGGCGATCTGCGGGAAAAAGATGCTGCGCACGCGGCCGGTGGTGACCAGCCCGATCGCGAGCACGAAGAGACAGGAGAAGAGCAGCACGGATGCGTAGCGGTATCGCAGCGCCACCCCCAGAGTGGGCAGGTACATCCGTTCGCGGAACCAGCCCAGGCCGTTTCCGACCGCCGTTTGGATCTTGGCCCAGAGGGCGCCGAGCCCGCGGGCGGGCGGCAGGCCGTGGGTCTGGACGTGGGCCAGGTGGGCCGGCAGGATCAACTTGGATTCCACGATCGAGAACAGGAGACAGACCACCACGATCATCGCGAACTGGCTGAAGATCTGGCCCATCTGCCCTTCGATCAGGGTCAGCGGGTAGAATGCGGCCACGGTGGTCAGGACGCCGAACAGGGTGGGCACGGCCACGCGGTGTACACCGCGGATGGTGCTTTTCATCGAGTCGCCGTGTTGCTGGCGCATGGTGTACACGCTCTCGCCGACCACGACCGCATCGTCGACCACGATCCCCAGCGCGATGATGAAGCCGAAGGTCGTCAGGTCGTTGAGGGAAAGGTCCATGAATCCCTGTCCCATCAACATCACGGTTCCCGCGAAGCAGATCGGCAGGCCCATGGCGGCCCAGAAGGCGACGCGCAGGTTGAGGAACAGCGCCAAAACCAGCATGACCAGGAAGATTCCGGTCAACCCGTTGTCGAACATGGTGGCCAAGCGCTCACGCATGTGGTGGCTGGTATCGAACCAGGTCGAGATCGCCACGCCTTCGGGCACACTGGGGTTGGCCTGCCACTCGGCGACGAGTTCGTCGACCTCTTCGACGATCTGGGTCACATCGCTGCGTTCGCCCATGACGACCTGAAGGCCGATCGAGGGTTGCCCCTGAAAGCGCATCCAGGCGCGCGGGCTCTCGGCGAATTCGTCGTGAATCTCGGCGACCTGGCCCAAGTGGAGCCGACTGCCGTCGGTTCGGGTGGCGACCACCAGATCGACGAAGTCGCGGTACTGGTAACTTTGGCGATCCGCTTTGAGGATGACCGTTCCCTGTTCGTCGCGTAGCTCGCCGCTCAGTTCGGTGAGCGATTCACCGGCCACCGCCTGCGAAATGTCGGCGAGGGTCAACCCATAGGCCTGCAGGCGCGCTTCGTCGACTTCGATCGCGATTTCCGGATCGCGCCAACCACCGAACTTGACCTTGTCCACCGTGTCGAGCCGCAACAGGTCCTCGCGCACGCGGCGCGCCAGGCGCTGCATGGTGTGGCGATCGGCGTCCCCGTAGATCTGCACCCAAATGGCGTGTTCTTCCCACTTCTCTTCGCTGATGATGGGGTTTTCGGCGCGAACGGGAAGGTTGGGAATCGAATCGACGGCGGTTTTCACGTCGTTGAGCAGTTCCGTCAAATCCTGATCAAGTTCCCGTTCGATCTGCACCGTCACGCCGTTGCCGTCCGAGGTGGTGGTGATCTTCTTGATCCCGGTCAGGCCCTGCAGCGATTCCTCGATCTTGATGGCGATGCCCTCTTCGGCCTGCTTGGGCGAACCACTGATGAACGGCACCGTGATGTTCACGTTTTTGGGCTCCAGAGGTGGAAACCCTTCCTTGCGCAGGCCCATTCCGGTGGTGATCCCGAAGACGATGATGCCCACCATCAACAGGTTGGCGGCGACCGGGTTGTTCGCGAACCAGGCGATCAGGCCGTTGCCGGGGTTACTCGGCGCGGTCATGGCGGACCTCCTCGGCGGGATCGACCTCGGCCCCGATCTCGCGCTCTTCGAAGGTCATCACCTTCATGCCGGGCGCATAGGCCTGTAGCGGCTGCACCAGGATCTCGATCTCGGCGTCGCGCGTGGGCGGCGGCACCACCAACTGGCCGTCGCGTTCGAACAGGGGCGAAACGGGATAGCTGGCCAGGCGCCGATCGGGCGTCACGTACCAGACTTCGCCGCGGCGGGTCATGGCGCTCGCGGGAATCGAGATAACCCGGTCGAGACGTTTCCCGTCGATCTCGGCGGTGACGAAGGTACCGGGCAACAAGGGATTCGCCAGCGACAGGGGTTGATCGACGGCGGCGATCAGGGCCCGTTGACGGCTCGCACTTTCCACGTGACGTTCCACCCGCAGGACGTAGCCGCGCCAGGTGGCACGCCCGTCGTGGGCCGTCAGGGTCAGCGGCGTCCTGTCGGCGCCGAGCAGGTCCGCCTCGGGCAGGAGCGCCCACTGATCGGGACTCAGCGGCACGCGAATCTCCACGCGGTCGCGATCGATCAGATCGGCCACCACGGTGCCTGGCTGGAGGTAGGTGCCCGGCGACACGTGGCGGCGCAACACGACCGCGTTGAACGGCGCCTTGATGTGGGTCCGTTCCACATCGAGCTGGGCGCTGATCAGACGCGCTTCGGCGGCCGCCAGCTCGGCCCGGGCCGAAGCGAGCTGGGGCTCGTGCAGCAGCAACGGCGAATCCGGGGTGCCGCTCAATTTGGCGCGCTCCCATTCCCGTCGCGCCTGGGCGGCCTCGCGTTCCTCCTGAAGCAGGACGACCCGCGCCTGGGCCACCGCCGATCGCGCCAGGGCCAGGCGCTCGAGGTAACGCGACTCGTCCACCTGCACCAGCAGGGCGCCCTTGTCCACCAGCGAACCGGTGGCGAAGGAAGAGCCGAGATCGACGATCTGGCCTTCCACCTCGGCCGCGAGCGAGATCTCGAACTGGGCGCGTACCTCACCGTAACCGGTGACGCGGGTCTGCACCTGGGATTCGGAGGCCACCACGACCGCCACTTCGGGAAGGGTCGGGCGTTCCTCTTCCGTCAATTCATCAGGCCGGTTGTTGGTGGCGACGACGACGCCCGCCACGGTGCCGAACAGTAAGCCGAACGCCAACAGCGTGATGCCGACTCCGCGGAGCACGCCGCCGGATTTTGCCGTGGATGCCGGCGGGTTCGGCGTTTGGGGAGCGGGTGGCGATGTTTCTACGGGCGGTTCGATTTGATTGGGTTGTTTCATTCCGATACTCCAAGTCCAAGTGCCAGGGCCAGATCGATGCGGTTGCCGAGGCGATCGATGCGGGTTTGGTTCAGTCTCACGTTCAGGTCGAATTCGGTTTGTTGGACGGCCAGCAGGTCGAGGATGTCGCCAAGGCCCTCCCGGTAGCGTTCTTCGAAGTGGCGCCGGCTGGCTGTGGCGTGTGTCAGGGCCGCTTCCAATTCGGGGATCTGTCGGGCGAAGGCGCGTTCGCGGCTCAGCGCGGTTTCCACCTCCAAGACCGAGGTCAGGAGGCTGTTGCGATAGGACCAGTAGGCGCGCTCGGCGGCCAACTCGGCCAGTTGCGCATTGGCGCGCAGGCGACCGCCCTGAAAGAGGGGTGCGGTGAGGTTGCCCAGCAGTGACCAGAGCGGGCTACCCTCGAGCATGTCGCTGGGGCTGCCGCCGGATCGGTCCCAGTTGGCGCCGATCCGAAAAGCCGGTAAAAGCGCCTTGTGGGCCGCTTCGGCGCGGCGATCCTCGGCCCGGATCCGAGTCAGGGCGGCGGCCAGGTCGGGCCGTTGCGCCAGCGATTGGGCCGGCATGCCGGCGGGCACTCGGGGCACGTCCGGCACCGTGTCGGGGATGTCCACATGCGACATGTCCAAATCACCCAGCAGCACGCGTAACGCGCGATGGGCCTGGTTGGCGTCCTCTTCCAACGCAGCCAAGGCGGCTCGCGCGTTGCGACTGTCCCTGCGGGCGGTTTCCAGGTCGGCCAGCTCCCCGCGGCCGGCCCGATAGCGCGCGGTGACGATCTCTTCGTTGGTTTCCAAAACCTCGAGACGTTGGCGTTCGATGGCGATCACGCGGCGCACGTTCAAGATGTCGAGCGCGCGCTGGACCACCCGTGCGGCCAGAGAGCGACGGGCGGCCTGGTACGTGGCCCGCGCCGCTTCGCGATCCAAGCGGGCGGCGGCCTCGGCGTCGGCCAGACGGCCCCAGACATCCAATTCCCAGGAGAGGTTGAACCCACCGGAAACCGTGGTGAAGGGGTCGTCGGGCGCTTGTGCCGATTTATCGCGGCGGCCGTCGACGGTCAGCCCGATCTCGGGGAGGCGGGCACCGCGGCGATCGCGCACCAGCAGGTCGGCTTCGCGGATCTGGAGCGCCGTCAATTGGAGATCGGGATTCTCGTCGAGCGCACGGCGGATGAGGGATCGATAGGATTCGAGAGGGACCAGGTCGTCGATCGTCAGATCGGCGGCAGCCTCGACTTCGGGATCTTGCACCGTCTGCCAGGCCTGGGGCAGCGCCACGTCGGGGTGGTGGGCATCGACCTTCTTGGAAAGCCCGCCACAGCCCAACAAAAAAAGCGCGGCGAAACAGGATAACCATTTCATAGGGATCGTCTCCAGGGTGGAGGAAGTGGGGGAACCGCTTGAGGCGAGGAACCGGAATGACCGGGCCGCAGGCGCTGAAGCCCCTTATGAGACGTACCTTAAAACCCCGAAGGTAAAAGCGAGGTTAAGACGCAAAAAAAAAGCCCCACGGCCTTGGGGCACGTGGGGCATGGTGGAGCAGCGCGAGACCGCGGCAGCGGGCCCTCTCTTCGAGGAAGCCCTGTCCCCCTGTCGGCGCGAAAAAACGCTCCCCGAGCTGTTGCGGAGCCTGGAGGGCTAGGCCTGGTGGACGACCGACCGATCCGCCCACGAGGCCGCCCAACCGCTGTTCATCGCATGTAGCGAGCCATACTGCCGGGCGAAGCTCTGGCGGCGACCAACTCGCTCCAGGACTTGGGTCTGAGTCTGCTAGCCGTCGAGGCCCGCGAAGCGCTGGATGCGTTATCTAAGGCAACGACCAAAAACGATAAAAAAAGGAAGCTAACTGGCCTCCTTTTTCAGTTTTCACCAGGTCCAGTGACCCTCTGGAAACAGGGTTTTTTGAAAGGGTTCCTCTAGATCGAGCTGGTTGCCAATGCAAGCTGTTTTCAGCGGCCAGGTATCAGCTAAACACCTAGTAAATTAGTATCTTGCTGAAACCTGGCACCGAAACCTGAGACCTTGCCCATCCAGCCAACCCATGTTAGGCGTCAAGATCTTTCCGTTTCTGGATGGACACTAGGTCTAACGAGTCAGGGACATGGTCGTAGGGTTTTCACCGGAAGTCTCATTAAAAGATTCCAGGGATCGATTCCCGGATCAGAGACATAGCTCAGCAAAGCTAATTTTAGTAACGGCTTCTAGTTTCTCGAGGTGTTTGGATATTTTCGGATATTCGACGGATGCAGGAATGGACACTGCAAGCATATTGAAAGCACCAAATTCTCCATACTCACAGTAACAATTATGTACTTTAAAGTATTGGTAAAGATCTTCCTTGCAGCTTTCGTCGATAAAAATGATCGACACAGACTTACTGTTACCATGCTCTACAACTCTTTCGAAGTCGTAAACGCCTTCGCTCCCTGCAGGCTTGCAAAGAACGATATCCCCTATCGCAATGCTCTCAACAAAAAAAGGAGTGTTGTCAATCTTAGCGACTCCCTCATTGACTAATTGGGCATTCAACATTTCTACAGCGATCGGGGGAAAACCTTCCTCGTGGGCTTCAAGAGGGAAACGTATTTTCACATATTCCATCTATACTCCTTTTCATTAAGGCCTACTGAGTGATCTTATCGGATTTTGTGTTGTTGCAACCAGCGCACTTTATATCAATATTGGATTGATCCTCTATAGTCGCTCCGTTACCACCTTTGGAGCGAGGGAAAATATGGTCACCTTGTCCTTCCCTTGGGTTGACTGTACTGCCTTTTGTTCTTCGGGTAGCGGGCGTGGTTTCAACGCCGCAATTTTCACATTTCACCGTTCCATTATTTTTAGCTGCGTTTCGTTTCTTAGCTTCATGAATTGCACCTTTTGTGTGCCTCTTGCCAGCTCTATTGCCACCAGCGGAACCTGCTCTTTTCGCAGCGCCAGCCGCATCATCGACCTTGTCCAGGGCTTTGGCTGTATCCCCCGCATTATCCAATGTATTGGCCGCTTTGCGAAGGTCATTTGCCTTGTCGGCCTTTGTCGCGGCATTGACCACCATCTTCCCGGCCCGCGACACCTTGATCGCCGTTCCCGCGCCGCCAGGCACGACTGGAACCGCTGCCGCCAAGGTGTCGACCACCACACCGCCGGCATCGATCGTGGCGTCGAGCCAGTTGCCCTCGCGGGCATTGTGGACGAACGAGGCCACCCCGATGCCGATGTTGGCCACGTCCCATACGGTTTCCAGGGCTTGGCCGTCCGGGTCCACCGCGTTCGCCGGGTTTTGGTGGGTGTAGCTGTACAGGTTGTAACTGTTTGGCTGGTATGGATTGAAATCACGGCCCGGATCCGGCTGGGTGAAGCAGCCGGCCACCGGGTCGTAGAACCGGGCTTTCATGTAGATCAGCCCGTTCGGATCTTCGTCGTGGCCCGTGAAGCCGTGTGCGCCCTTGTGACGGGCTTCGGCGATGAACGGTTGCCCGTAGGGTTCGTAGGCGGAGGTCATGGCCTCATTGGTTTCTCCATCCCAGGTCACGACCGGGTTGCCCAATCGGTCGCGGAAGAAGTGGGTCTTTTCCTTGCGCACGGGCTGGCCGCTCTCGAAGTCCTCTTTTTCGAGATAGATGGCCTTGCCCTGCAAGGTGATGTACTGGCGCCGTTGCTTCAGCGCGTCGTTCGTTCCAAGGGCGAAGTCTTCCTCGGTGATGATCCGGCCGTCTGCGTGACGGATCGAGTACGTCACGCTTTCGGTGTCCTCGCGGACGGCGGCAACGCGTTGGCCGAAGGCGTCATACAGGAAGAATTGCTCACCCGATCCCGAACGGTTCCCGTTGACGCGCCGACTCGCCGTGATCCGGGAAACCTGGCCGGCTCGGTTGTACTGGACCTGATGGTTCGGTGTGTCCGTCAACCGGCCTTGCACGTCGTAGGTGTAGCCACCATCTCGGTGAAACGGGTTCCCCTGGCTGTACCCGGCTGCATGGGCACCCACGGCCAACGTCGCATTCCCGGTGTGATAACTCAGCGCGGTTCGGTTGGTGAGGTTCCCGACCAGGTCGTAGCCGTAGGTGATCGACGCGTTCCCGACGGCGAACGACTGCAACTGGCCCAGCTCGGTGTAGCCGTGACGAACCTCCGTCGCGGAAGGGAACAACCGGTCGTTTCGGGTGTAGGACGCGATGAAGCCCCACTCGTTGTAGGTGGTGAATACGCGTCGGTACAAGTGCCCCATGCTTCCGCGAAGCTCGCAGGTCGCCGAGCGACCCAGGGTGTCCGGCCACCAGTAGTTGAACAGCGAGGGACCCGTCCCCATGGCTTCCGCGGCAGCGACTTCGAGCGCGCCTTCATCGATCAACTGGTCCTCGGCAAGCGGGGGCCTGCTTCGCTCCTCGGCCGCACAAGATAGTTTTCAGGGCGAAGTCGTTGCAAGCCCACAAAAACAATTACGGATGGTCCATGGCTCTTTATTTGTTCAATTAATTTACAAATTCCAAGATATTGGCTATCATCCTCGGGTAATTCCTACTTGATGGTGTCCGGTGATCGTCGGTCGACGCCGGACTGAAACGGGTCCACGCGCTCGAGGAGGAAATATGCCGGCACCTTCAGACCGATTTGTCGCCCTCGACGCTTTCCGCGGCATGACCATCGCCGCGATGATTCTCGTCAACACCCCGGGTTCCTGGTCCCACGTCTATTCGCCGTTACGACACGCGTCCTGGCACGGCTGCACGCCCACCGATCTGGTGTTTCCGTTTTTTCTTTTCATTACCGGAACCGCCATGTGGTTCTCGTTCCGGAAACATTCCGCTGGCCTCGACAAGCCAATGGTTTTGAGGATCTTGCGTCGAGCGGGAATCATCTTCGGCCTAGGGCTTCTTCTCAATGCTTTTCCCTTCTACCGCGATTACGACAACTTTCGGTACTTCGGCGTGCTACAGCGTATCGGCATCTGCTACGGATTGGCCGCGTTTCTGTGCTTGGGTCTTCGCCCGCGTCGGTTGGCAACCGTCTCGGCGGTGCTGCTGCTGGGGTACTGGGCACTGTTGACGTCCTTCGGCGGCGATCGGCCCTACGACCTGGAAACGAACCTGGTTCGCCGTATGGATCTGGCACTCTTCGGTGCGAACCATCTCTATCGAGGAACGGGGATCGCCTTCGATCCGGAGGGTCTGCTCAGTTCGCTGCCGGCGGTGGTTTCGGTCGTGCTGGGCTACCTCACCGGTAGGGCGATTCACCAACACGGTAGGGACCCGATCCTGTTGCGGCGCATGATTGCCGCCGGTGTGGTCGGCGTCGTCAGCGGTTACGCATGGGATTTTGTCTTCCCGATTAACAAACACCTTTGGACCAGTTCTTACGTGATCTTCACCGCTGGCTGGGCCTGGCTGACCTTGGCGACCTTGATTTGGTGCATCGACTTTCGCAGTTACTCGCGTTGGACGATCATTCCCAACGTATTCGGGATGAACTCCTTGTTTTCCTACGTGTTGTCGATTCTGTGGATTTTGGTGTACATCCATTTGGTTCGTTTGACGGGAAGCGAAGGTCAGTCGGTCAACGGGTATCAATGGCTGTACGAGACACTGTTCCTACCGCTGGCGGGACCGCTAAACGGCTCCTTGCTTTTCGCCCTTGGCCACGTCGTCTTGTTTTGGGCGATTGCCTGGCTGCTCTACCGTCGCCGCATCTTCATTCGCATCTGATACAGAGCACCATGGCCAGAGCGTGAAAAAGGCGGTCGGCGACAGCAAAAAACCATCCCAAAATTCGGCTCGCGCGTTGGTGCCAATCTCAAAAACAGGAGCTATTTCCAAACGGGTGCGACCCTTGGTCACGAAACCGCGGCAAAGGTCACCGCGAACCGACCCGATTCACGACGAACGGAAGCCCACGAGAACCGGGCCGAACACGCTCAGGAAGCCGCTTCGATTTGCGATCTCAACTCCACGACGTTGCCCTCGGGATCCTTGAGATAGACCGATCTGCCGTTTCCTTGAGCCCCGTAACGCTCCGCAAACTCGCCGACCTCGATCCCGTGGGAGATCAGGTGGGCCCGGAGCGCCGCTTCCTCGATCGGTTTGAGTTGAAGGCAAAAGTGATCGAGGTTGTTTTCCGACGCGGACGGAGGGCCGCCACCCAAGCGACCCAGACGACTGTCCACGGCGACCAGATCGATCAGCGCGTTGCCGGCGCGAAGCTGAACCAGGCCAGTCTCGGGTGAAGTCTTGCGCTCGACCGCGCAACCCAACACGCCGCAATAAAAACCCAACATGGCCTCGAGCTTGGTGGTTCTCAAGACGAGGTGATCGATTCCCGCAATTTCCAACATTCGGTATGTCTCCTTTTCCGCCAATCCACGAACCTCGCCAAGGCGCGAAGTAGGCCCTATTTTGTCCACTAAATACACGAAAATGCACGAAAAACCGCGTTCGCCTCCTTCGCACATGCCTGTCCCGACTCGCCAGAGGCCCCGATTGCGCCAGTCGTGTGAATCGTGTTATTCGTGGACAGCCTCCTCGCTGGAGGTGAGCCGAAATGGTCGCAGTACCGCCGGTCCTTCAAAAAATCGGGAATTCGGGATTTGAGGATGGTTTTTTTATTCGTGTCAATCGGTGTGATCCGTGGACAGATTTTTTTAGCCGAAGATGAACCACAGGAGGAGTGGTTCCCTCAAATTCACATCAACATTTTAGATTTTGGATGTTCGTACTTTTCGTGAACTTAGCTCCAAAAAAACACTTCCCAATACACACCAGAATCTCCGGATTTTGACGTTCGTGTTTTTCGTGGACCGAACTGCAGAGAACCAACTATGAAGTGAGGTATATATTTTGACCACCGAAAAGACCACCTACGAAGGCAGTTGCCATTGCGGCAAGATCGCCTTCGAGGTTCGTTTGCCCGAAATCACCGCCGGCCTCCAGTGTACCTGTTCCATTTGCATTCGCAAGAACGCCATTATGTCGAAGCACTATGTCGACCCCAAAGACTTTCGGCTTCTACGAGGCAAAGACGACCTGTCCGTCTATCATTGGAACGACAAGGATGTGAATCATTACTTCTGCCGACACTGTGGTATCTATCCCTTTCACGATTCGATCTACGAACCTGGCAAATACCGCATCAATCTCGGGTGCCTGGACGATGTGGATCCCCGTGGCCTGGAGATCGATGTATTCGACGGCAAGAACATCCTATAGGATGTGCCCATCCAGAAAGGTAGGATCCCCGGCTTCGGGAGCGGGCTTCCTGGATGGGCACCGTTCGCGTTTCGAGGGTCAGCTCACGGAGACGATCAGTCGACGACCTTCACGAAAACGCGGTTGCTCAAGTCGCCGTTGGGGGTCTCGATCAGGAATTCGATCTCTTTGTTGAGTACCGACGCATGGGCGTCCTGATACCAACGGAAGCGCACCTCGTGTACCGTCCAATTGCTTCCGTCGTTGTCCGTGAAGGTGTAGGTGCTGCGGCGCAGATTGCTGAGGTTGGGATTGTCGAGGATGTCCAAGCCAGGCTCGATGCCGCCGTTGCCGTCGCCGATCCGGATGTGCTCGATCTCGTGGAACGCCTTGAAGGTGTAGGTGTTCCAACTTTGGTTGGGCATTTCCACATAGAAAGCGTCGTTCAGGGTCAGGTGCTTGAGGTTTTCGCGGTAGACGAAGTTGGTCTTGGACTCCACCCAGCCCTGATCGAACAGTAGCGGCTCGCTCAGGTCCTTGTTCCAATAGCCGTTGAAGGGATCCAGGCGCTTGCCCTTGTAGTGGTAACGCGTGTGGATGTGGGTCACGTCCAGCGAGGTGGCCCCGCTGTTGCCTACCTGAGCCAGCACTTGGCCCGGCACGACGAAATCGCCGACGCTGACCACGATCGAATGCTGCTTCAGGTGCGCGAAGGAAATACGGAACCGGTTGTTGAAATTGGAGTTTGTCGCATCGCCGTCGAGATAGCAGGTCAGCTCCAGGGTGTTCCCCAAGCTCCAGGTGTCGGGCACATCGGGGCCCGAATCGTGAGCGCTGGTCACCTTGACGACCGCGCCGTTGGGAAACGGATTGATCACTTCGTTGGCACCCCAGTTTCGGAAGCTCACCAGCCAGTCGGTGGCGTCGTGACCGGAGCCGCTGCTGAACCGATAGGTGCGCTTGTCGGAATCGTTGTCGTAGGGAATGAAATGGTCACCCGACCAGGGCCAGGAATCGTTGTGGTTGCGGTAATTCCAGACGCCGAAATAATCGTCGCGCCGCAGGGGAATGGTCAATTTCGGTAGATAGGTGGCATAAAAGGCCTTGGGATCGGCGTTGTATAGGGCGTCGACGTCGCCGGTATAGTGTTGCAGAGGACTGTCGAAGTGGTAGCTGTCGAATCCGGGCTGCGCCAAGGCGGGAAGCCCGATCGATGCGATCAGCAATCCGACGAGGGGCAACAGGGATCGATTCAGATGACTCTTCACGTGGAACAAAGAACAGATCATAGGAAAAACTCCTGGATTCAAATAAGTTAAAGGCGCATTTTCATCATCCGGCAGGCAGCACACACCGCGCCCCTCACGCCGATTCGGATGTCGCATCGCAGTCGAGCAGGCATCGTTCGACCACCTGGACGGCACCGACACGGAATCTCGACACAGGAGATCCGACGGCACCGGCCCTCGGACACGGCATCGCGCGCAAAACGTGGGAAGCATGGTATAGCCAGATGTGGGACTCGAGATCACTATCGAGAAAGGAAACAAAGACCTAGGAAGTGATGACACCAAATCGATCTCGAGTGTCCTATGTTTTTTACGCACACAAACGCAATACCTCCCTGTTTATTTTTTACTTTAGAATTGCAATTATTTTTTAAAGACAAAAATTTTCTCCCATCCCAAAACCTCGCCAGCGTCGGACATCGCAATGGGTGGCGGATCGGGGCCGAGCGTCACCGAAAGGAAAAAGTAAGGCGAGAAGCAAGTTAACTCTTGTTTTACAATCGAGAGCTGACTAATATATCAGTCGCATCCCAAAAAAGTGATTCATCTGCCCTCTCGCCCTCGACGCGTTCGGATCCACGTCGGCACACCATGTTCTCGCAGAGCCCGTGGTCGACCTCGCTTGCGTCGCATCTTTCTTTTCCGCCCTTGGAGCCTTTCCACCACACCCGCGTCGATCCCATCCTTTCGCGACCGCTCATCGCATCGAGATCGGCGGCACGGGAAATCGGATCTCGGGACCACCGAACCTCCCTTACCGGGCCTCCCTTACCGGGCCTCCCTTACCGGGCCTCGAGATCGGTGTGGTTTCTTCCGCCCTCAACCAGGCCTTCGTTCTCCGCACACCCGCCCTCGCGCCATCCCGATTCGCCTCGATCCCCTGGGACATCCGGCCGAATCGGGACAAGGCCACGGTGTGCCCGGAGCACAGAACCCAACGAGGAAGTGACCCGATCCCTCTACAGAATGAGGGTCCCACCCACCTCGTTCGCATGTTTCCACCGAGGAGATTTCATGCAAAGGTATGTTTGCCTTTCATCGATCGTGATCGCTTTGATTCTCGCCACCCCATCCTTCGCGGCGCCTGCTTCGACGCGGATCGGCGACGCCGCGACACGGGATCGCAACCCCCGTCACAAGGGTGCGATCGAACTTCAGAACCATGTCCCCCTGGGCGGCCTGCATGGCGCCGCCGACCAAGTCCTGCGTTTCTACATCGTGACGTCCGAAGATGCCAGCGACCTTTCCATCAGCCTAAGCGGCGGCAGCGGTGAAACCGCGCTGTACGTCCGCGAAGGCGACATGCCCACCCTCGACGCATGGGATTGCCGATCGGTGGGTGAAGGCACCGAGCGGGCCTGCGCGTTGGAGACCAAGCCGGGAACGCTATATCAAATCATGATCGTGGGGATCAGCGCCTTCGCCGACGTGACTCTGGTGGCCGACCACGAAGTGGCGCCCGGCCAGCCGTTGGCCAACGCCGTGACGACGGCCGGCCTGAGAGGCCGAGCCGGCGAAGAGCTGCGCTTTTACGTGGATGTGCCCTACCGTGCCGAGAACCTGCAGTTCACCATGAGCGGTGGCCACGGCGACGTGGACATGTACGTGCGCGCCACCCGCCAACCCACCAAGTTCACCTGGGACTGCCGGCCTTTCGAGGAAGGCAACGAGGAACGGTGCACGGTGGAGACGCCGGAGAAGGCGCGTTACCACGTGCTGCTTTCGGGATTCAGCGACTTCGGCGACGTGAACCTGGTGGTCACCTGGGAAGGGGGCGAATGCGGACCCGACGACGAGTCCCAATTGAGTGTCGAGATGCTGGGAACCGGCCAGGTGAGCGAGAACAACTATAGCGCCTGGATCCGCATCATCGGCGACATCGACGCCGATTTCGAAATCACCGTGTGCCGCGAGCCGCGGTACGGTCACATCGGGTTCAGCTACGACCCGATCGACATGGGACCGGGCTACGACCAATACTTCACCTACTTCTACCACCACCTGGGCCCCCGGCACACCGACGAGGACTACTTCACCGTCCACATCCGCGGCAACGGGTTGGAGGCCTACAAGCGCTTCGACCTGACGCTGGCCAATCCCATCGTGCCCAACCCGGTTCAACCGGCCTGCGCCGACATCCACATCGACCGGGACGAAGACGGCATTCCCGACTGCGCCGAGCAACCCGGCCGCACCTTTTACGGCATGCCGCTCTACGATTGGGGGGCACGCCCCGATCGCCCGGACATCTTCATCGAAGTGGACTACATGGAGAAACACGTGCTTCGCGATTACTACGGCAACGTGATGGAAGACGCGGACGGCAACCCGCTGCAGGATCACGGCACCGAGCCGCTGCGCGAGTCGCTGGACATCGTGACCAAGCTGTTCGCCGAGCGGGGCTATGCGGTGCATTTCGATATCGGCGACCTGTACGACCAAAGCCCGGGAATCGACCCCGCCGACCACGACCTCGGCGCCGGTCAGGCGGTCCCGTTCGAAGAGTACGTGCACCTGGCTCGCTGGACCGACTACTTCAACGGCCGCGAAATCCCGGTCCCCGGAATGCGCGAAGACTTCATGCCCCAATATTTCGAAAACAATCCGGAACGCCAGCGGATCTTCTACTACCTGCTGGTGGCCAACTCGCAGGGTGGATCGAGCCGCGGCTCCTCGGGTCAGGCCCCGGACACTTTCGATTACTGGTTCTACCTCTCCATGGGCGGCCCTGGCTGGCGCATGGACGACGACACCCCCGAAAACCGCAACATGCTGATCAACGCCCACGCCTCGACGATCTTCCACGAGCTGGGCCACGTGCTCGGCTTCAGCCACGCCGGCGATCCGGAGGCGTCGTTCTACGACAACTACAAACCCAACTACCTGAGCAGCATGAATTACCTGTACCAGCTCCAGGGCGTGCCGCGGAATTACGAAGACATCAGCCTGCGCGAGATGGTGTTGGACCGCTATCAAATGGACCGAGGCAATGCCGGCTATCGCGCCTGTCGCAACGAACTGCAGGCCCGCCGACCCGACAACTACCGCTGGGGCAACCTGATCAAAGGGTTGTTCGGCGATCCGACAGAATTTCACATCACCTATTCGGACGGTGACCAGAAACCGATCGACGAGGTCGACCTGGTCGAGGCCGCGGTCATGGAGGGTCTGGACTTGAATTGCGACGGCGAGGTCTCGGAAACCCCGGGAACCATGGACGTGAACTATTCGAGCAGCTACGAGGTGCTGGAAGACCACGACGACTGGGGCAACCTGTACCTGTACTACCACTACCTGAATTACCAAAACGGCAAATTCGTCATCAATCCCGGGAATCGGGTGCGCTGGGCGCGTAAACCGTCCGACGTCACCGACGGGGCGGATCTGTCGAAGCTCAAGCACGCACCGTCCGAGGGGATCGAGGAATGGGTCCCCCCGCGCGAAGTCTTCGAGGCGATTCACGAACGGCAAAACCGGCGCCTGGCGAAACAACGATAACCCATCGGCGTGCGGTGGTCGCAGTTCGCGCAAGCGGGGCGGCCACCGCTTTTTTTCGCGTAGTTCGAACTGGCGGGTTCGTTCGATCGTCCGGGTTCGAGGGCTGGCACGTCACCGCGACGACGGGGCGGTGGTGGTGACGATCTCCAGCCAGTAGTGATCCAGGTCCTGCAGCAGACGCATCAAGCTGTCGAAAGACACTGGCTTGGAAATGAACGAATTGGCACCCAAATCATAGCTCTTGAGAATGTCCGCCTCTTCTTCGGAGGTGGTGAGCACCACCACCGGGATCCGCCGCAGCTCGGGGTCCGCCTTGATCTCCGCGAGTGCCTCGCGTCCATCCTTGCGCGGCATGTTCAGGTCCAACAGAATCAGGTGGGGTCGGGGCGAATCCCTGGGGTCGGCGTAAAGTCCGCGGCGACGCAGGTAATCGAGCAACTCCACGCCATCTTCGACGAAGCGTAGGTCGTTGCGAATGCGCGCCTTCTGAAAGGCTCTCAGCGTGAGATCGCGATCGTCGCGATCATCGTCAGCCATTAAGAACGTGACGTTTATCTTGCGTTCGGTGATCACGGCCATGATGAGGCTCCTTTTCGTTTGGAAAGAATAGGTGCATGGTGCAGCCCTCCCCCAAGACGCCGGTGGCCGCGATGCGTCCCCCGTGCCGCTCGACGATCTTGCGGCAAATGGCGAGGCCGATGCCCGTGCCGACCACGTCCTTGCGCATCTTCAATCGTTGGAAGGGTTGAAAAATTTTGTCGGCGTACTCGGCGTCGAATCCGATACCGTTGTCGGCGACGGCGATGTGCAGGCCCTCGTCCACGACGGTCGCGGTCACTTTCACCTCGAGGTCGCGGTCCATATTCCGATACTTGACGCAGTTGCTGAAGAGGTTTTGAAACAACCGGAACAGCATCACTTCGTGGCCGAACATGGTCCGGTCACAGTCGATCGTGTCCAGGGGAATCCCCTCCTGACCCACGTCCTTCCAAGCGCGTTCCAAAATCGGTTCCAGAAAAATTTGCTTGGCCACGAATTCGCCGTGATCCACCCGTGCGAAGGTCAACAAGTCGGAGATCAGCTCGCGCATGTGGCCGGTGGCGGCGAGGATGCGGTCCATGAAGTGGCGTGCCTCGCCGATCTCCAGAGCGGTCCCCAGCTCCGCTTCCAAGAGACTCGCGAACGCCTGAACCTTGCGCAGCGGTTCCTGGAGATCGTGGGAGGCGATGTAGGCGAAATGGTTCAAATCGCGGTTTGACCGCTCCAGATCGTCGACCAATTTCTGGCGCTTGCGCTCCTCGGACTTGCGCGCGCTCAGGTCGCGCACCAAGGCCCAGGCGGTCTTGCCCGGTGCGTTGCCGCTGGAGGGAAGCCAAAGCGAGATGGCGACCGGCAGGCGAGACCCGTCGCTGCAGTAGAACTCCTTTTCGTACTCGCCGGTCGAACCGCGCTCCATCAAGGGCCCCACGAGAATCACGCGTTCGAGCGGGTGCCATCCGGTGGGCGTCAGCTCCCAGATGTTGCGTCCCTCCAGCTCGCCCTTCTCGTAGCCCAACTTGGCGCGAAAGGCGGAGTTGCATTCCTGGATGCGGCCATCGGCCAGATCGAAGACGACCACACCTTCGTCCATGGAACGGAACAGGGCGTCGAAACGGGCCTGAGCGATGCGGGCGCGGCGCTCCGCCAGGACACTGTCGGTGACGTCGAGGTGAAACAGGATCACACGGCGCGCCTCGGAGCGCAACGGCACCACGTGCACGTGGAGCCAGACGGGCTCGTCGCCGACGGTACAGGCGACGATCTCCCCGAAATCGGCCGCCAACCCGGACTGGACCTGGGTGACGGCATCGAGCACGCGCTGGAGTCCGTCCGCTCCGGGGGTGCGATAGAATTCGGATACCCAGGCGTGCATGGGCGTCGTCTGCCAGGAGAAATCCTCGGGGAACCCGTTGATTTCGGCAAAGCGGAGAAACGCGTGGTTGGTCATCACCGCGTTCAGGTTTTCGTCCACCACGACCATATGGGTCGGCGTCGAGTCGAACACCTCCCGGATGAAGGCCTTCTGCTGCTGAAGGTGCTCGGATTGCCGCGCCAACTGGAGCGTGCGCTTCTTTTCCAGGGTGGCGTCCCAGAACACGCCGCACAGGCGAATTTCCTCGGTCTTGTCGCGGTCGAACACCCTGCACTGGTAGGCGATCCAGCGCGGCGCACCGGCGGTACCCGCGAGACGGAAGTCGCCCTTGAAACTCACCTGACCGTCCAGAGAATCGGGGTTCGTCTTCGCGGCGAAATCGCGCCGGTCCTCGGGGTCGATCAAGGTGAGAAAATCTTCGAGGGAACGCGAGCCCGTCTCGCCCTCCACCCCGAGCAACTGCCGCAAGGCACCGTCGAGTTCGAGATAGGGTGAGCTGCGGTATTTCCACACGAGCAGGCCGAATCCCAGGGCGGATGCGCCGAGGTGGCTCTTTTCACGCTCGATGCCCAGTTCCCGTCGCATGGAAGACAGGTTCTCGCGGCTACGACGCACCTTCTGATCGAGCAGCAGGGTTCGTTGGTGCTGGCGCCAACTGCGTTCCGAACCCAACCAGAGGGCGAAGGAGAGCAGCATGAAGCAGAGTGCGGAAAGGGGCGTCATGCGGCCCGGATGGGCACCGCCCGGGGCGCTGGCGAGGTTCAGAAACCATCGATCGATGCCGAAGTTGAGAGCCAACGGATATTGAATCAAGGTGACGCCGCTGAGCAACAGTACCGTGAACGCCAGAAACCGCCCCAGGCGAGGCGAATCCTTGGCGAGGGTCGCGAGGGCGATCAGCGCCATGCACAAGCCGGTATTGAACTCCATGGGCGCGAAGTGCGGCAGAATCCCGGTAAACGCGGGCACTCGGAACATCAACCCGATCATGGTGGCCAGGCCCAGTACCAGGACCAGTATGGCTGGAATTCGCGGGAGTGGGCCTCGCGTGAACGAAGGCTTCTCGAGGTCGGTCATGGGCAAGCCCTCCTATTCGCCATCGTGGTGTCGATCCTCCTCGGACCGGGGTGCCCGAGCTTCAGGGTCGGTAGTGGTTCAGCAGTCGCAACACGGGAAGGAAGTTCCGCTCGGTGGCCAGGTCGAAGACCGAACGCCCCCAGCGGTCGTTTTCGTTGACGTCGGCGCCCGCTTCGAGCAGCAGCCGCACCACGTCGCGATGACCGTTGTAGACGGCGTAACTCAGGGCCGTCCAGAGATCGTTGTTGCGGGCATCGATCGGGATCCCGTGACTGAGCAACATCCGACACATCACGCAATTGCCCTTGCCCGCGGCGATCATCAAGGTCGTGGTGCCGTTGGGCAGGCGGACCTTGGGGTCGAACCCCTCGCCGATGAGATTCGTGACGCGGGTGACGTCGCCGCCTTCGACCGCGCGAATCAGTTCCTTGCTGCTGGGCGGATCGTGTTCGAATTGGGGCTCCCAGTGATCGTTCAGGGCGCTTTCGAGCACCTCGCGCCGAATGGCGCCCATGATGACCAGCAAGTCCCCGACGCGCAGGGTGAACTTCTTGTTGAGCGATTCCAGGTGACCGATTTCCTCGTCGTCCAGCATGCTCCAGGACCGGCAGACATCCAGGAACCGGTCGTTTTCGAATTGGAAGAACTCGGTCATGGTGACCAGATCCTTCATCTTGATGTAGTCCAGGACCAACGCCATGTGGGCATAGGTCATGCCTTCGCAATAGGAGGTTTGGAATTTCAGGGCCAGGTCCAGTTGGTCGCGACGGATGAGCTTCTTCTTGAGCAGGAAATCGCCGATGCGTTCCCGCTTGGCGGGCTCCAGTTCCAACACGTCGCGGATGTGGGTTTCCAGGATCTTGATGTTGATCGGCTTGATCAGGTAGCCGCTGACGCCGGATTGAATGGCTTCCATGACCCGACGCTGTTCGGAGGCGTCGGAAATCAGCAGAATCGGGAGCTGGCGTTCGTAGGCCCGCGATCGGATTTCGCGAACGATGTCCAGCGGGTCCTCGGGAGCCGAGTGCGCACCCACGAAGATGAGCAGATCGAAGATGTTGCGCGTCAGCATGATGTACAGCTCTTCGGAATCGTGCACGTAGGACGCATTCTCCGGCGGATAACCGAGCTTGCCGAGACAGGTGTTCAAAATGCGCGAATAGACGTTGGACTGGTCCATCACCAGGATGCGGACCTCACCTCGGTGCATGCGCTCTTTTGCCATGGAAGCCTCATTTCTCGCGGGTCTCCCGGAACACGATCGCCATGCCCAGGAGTCGCTGGTTTTTTCCCCGAATGGGAACCATGCTGGATTCGATGGGAACTTCGTAACCGGAACGGGTGATCAGGTATTCGAAGCTGGAGTTGATGGTGTGGATCGTCTCGGGCTGCTCGCCGCTGCCGGACGCGCCGGAGGACTGCACGAAGACCTCGTCCACATCGGTACCCACCGCCTCTTCACTGGGCCACTCGGTGAGCTGCTCCGCCGCGAGATTGATGTATTGGACCTTGCCCGCCAGGTCGGTGGTGATGACGCCGTCGTGAACCATGCGCAGGGTTCGCGTGAACCATTGCTCGCGCTCGTAGAGTTCGGCGTAATGTTTGTGTTTGACGAACCCCACTTCGATCGACGTCTTGAGCGTGGGGATGTCGAAGGGTTTGACCAGGTACCCCAGTGGCCGCGTCTGGCGCGCGCGTTCCAGGGAGGCGGTGTCCGAATAGGCGGTGAGGTAGATGGAGGGAATGTCCATCTGGTCGATCAGGATCTGGGCGACCTCGATGCCATCCATCGTCCCTTCGATCTGGAGGTCCATCACCACCAAATCCGGCCGGTGTTTGCGCGCCAGGGCCAGGGCATCCTCGCCACTGGCGGCCGACCCCACGACCTCGTGTCCTAGATCGGCGAGCACGCGGCTCAAGGCCAGCGCGGTCACCCCTTCGTCTTCAACGATCAGTATCCTACCCATGATGCTCCCCCTTGCGCCGTGGAAACCGAGATGAAAAGGGCCTGGGCTTGCCGAAGTAGTAACCCTGGGCGAAATCCACACCGATGTCGCGGAGGCGCTCCAGGGTCGCTCGGTCCTCGACGAATTCGGCTACCGTCTTGAGGCCCAATGCGTGACTGACCTGATTCATGGCCTGCACGAACGAGAGGTTGCCACGGTCTTCACAGAGATTTTTGACAAACATACCGTCGATCTTCAGATAGTCCACCGGCAGGGACTTCAGGTAGGCGAACGAGCTGAGGCCGCTGCCGAAATCGTCCAACGCAAAGAAACAGCCCAGTTCCCGGCATTCGCGAATCAGCCCCAACACGCGCGACAGGTTGCTGATCGCCGCGGTTTCGGTGATTTCGAAGCACAGCGACCCGAAGGGCAGGTCGTGCTCGCGAACCAGGTTGGGAATGGCCTCCAAAACCGCGTTGTCACTCAGGCTGGTCCCCGAAAGATTGATCGAATAGACCATGGCCGGCGGACCTTCGCCGCGGGAAAGCTCCTCCCGAATCAGGGGCAAAGCCAGGTGCAGGACTTTCAGGTCGATGTCGGTCATCAGGCCGAACAGCTCGGCGGCCGGCAGGAACTGGCCCGGCGTGTAGACGTGCTCGCCCTCGATCAAGCGCACCAGGATCTCGCAGTGGGGTGTGTCGCCGGCGTTGAGCGGCACGATGTCCTGGCGATAGAGGGCGATCCGGTCGTCGCGCAGGGCCTCCAGACAGCGAAAATACCAACGCAACCGGCCGTGATAGTCCTGGTAGTCGGTTTTGGAGCGATCCGCGGTGATGACCCGATTGCCGCCCTGCTCCTTGGCCAGGTGGCAGGCTTCGTCGGCGCGAATCATCCAGTGTTCCAACGAGCGCTCGGACCCGTTGACCATCGCCAGACCCAAGCTGGCGGTGACGCGATAGGCGGTCTGTTCCCAAAAAAATTCGCGGTATTGTATCGTCTCGCGCAGCCGCTCGGCGATCGAGAAGGCCTCCTCCTCAGCGCAGCTCGGCAGGAAGACACCGAACTGATCGCCGCTGAAGCGGCAGACCAGGTCCGTGGGTCGCAGGGCGCGACGCAGGATGGCGGCCAGTTGACGCAGCAGGTCGTCGCCGGCCGAATGGCCATGTACCTCGTTGATGATCTTGAACTTGTCCAGGTCCATGAACAGCAGGGCGCAGTCCGGATCGCTGTCCAGCCGTTGGAACACCTCACGTACGAACCCCTCGCGATTGTAAATCCCGGTCACGTGGTCGTGGGTCGACTCGTGTTCCAACCTCATCGAGAGCTCGCGCTCGCGCGAGAGGTTCCGGTAGGTGACGATCAGGGCCACTTCGTTCTCCTCGCCACCGGCGATCGGGGACAGCACGATTTGGACCGGCATGGCCCGCCCGCCTTCGCTCACCAGAAACAGCTCGTCGGCAAAGGCCGCACTTTCGCGACCGCTGAGCACGGCGCCGATGTGGGCCTGCCATTCCTCCTCGACCACGCCGTCCAGCCGAAAGACCTCCCGCAGTGGTTTGTGGAGCGCGTCCTCTCCCAGGAAGTTCTGGGCCTCGCGGTTGAGGAACTGCACCCGCAACTCGCCATCGACCGCGATGACGCCGTCGCCGATGTTCTGCAGCACGGTCGACAGCAGCGCCTCGTGCTGCTTCAATCGCCGCTCGATGTCGTTGCGGTAGAGCGCGACCTCGATGTTGGAACGCAGGGCCTCGTCGTAATAGGGCTTGATCACGTAGCCGTGGGGCTCTACCTGCTTGGCCTTGTCCAGCGTTTCCGCATCGCAGTAGGCCGTCAGGAACACGATCGCGGTCGCCTGCTCCATGCGAATTTCACGGGCGGCCTGAATGCCGTCGATGTCGCCTTTGAGATGGATGTCCATCAGGATCAGGTGGGGCCGTTCCTTCTGAGCGGAGTAAATGGCGTCTTCGCCCCGGGTGCAGATCCCCACGATGCGGTGACCCATGTTCATGAGCCGGTGTTCCAAATCCATCGCGGTGATCGCTTCATCCTCGACGATCAATATATCGGCCATCCCGTAACTCTCCATTTCGATCCCTACTTCGGAAATTCGATGCGGACGAAGGTCCCCTCGGCAGGAACGAACTCCCAGGTTCCGTGAAGTTGCTTGACCAGGACGTCGACGAGTTTCAGGCCGAGACTCTGGATATCCTGCTCGAGGATGTCCTCGCGGATCCCGATGCCCTCGTCCTCGACTTCGATGCGGTACGACGTCTCGAACTCTTCGAGCCGCACCAGAATCCGACCCTGGCGACCATCGGGAAAGGCGTGTTTGAGGGCGTTGGTGACCAACTCGTTGACGACCAGACCACAGGGCACCGCCTTTTCCACCGTGAGGTTGACCAGGCTGTGGGGCACTTCGATGGGAATCCGTTCGCGATGGTAGAGATGCACCAGGACGCCCACCAACTGGCGCACGTACTGGCAAAAGTCGATTTGCGAGAACGATGTGGCGCGATAGAGCATTTCGTGGATCATGGCCATCGACCGGATGCGGTTCTGGCTCTCCAGCAACGTTTGAATCGTCTCGGGGTGTTGAATGTGCTTGGACTGCAGGAACAACAGGCTGGCGATGATCTGCAGGTTGTTCTTGACCCGGTGGTGAACCTCGCGCAGCAGGGCGTCCTTTTCCACCAGCGAGCGGCGCAGCTCGATTTCGGCACGCTTTTGATCGGTAATCGCCTCGTGGGCCAGGATGACGCGCCCCGAAGAGGCCCGGGTGATCTTCAATTGGAACCAGGCGTCCGCCGGAGGGGCGCCGAGCCCGTATTGAATCAAGTCCCCTTCCTGGGAGCCGTCCAGCACGCCCTCGATGCTCCGGAGCACCTTTTCCAAGGCCACCCCGATCAGCGAGTCGGGGTTCTTTTCGAAGGATTGGCGACAGGTCTCCAGGTAATGACAGCCGACTTCGATGTGGGAACCCACCAGCGGCGAATAGAGGCGCAACCGGTTCCAGGCACGGTTGACCGCCTCCAGCTTGCCGTGGCGGTCGAGCACGCCGATCGGTGCCGTCAACGAGTCCAGCACGTCGTGAAAGAAGTGACGCGATTTGAGCACTTCTTCCTGTGAACGCTTGATGTCGGTGATGTCTTCGGCGAGGCCCACGATGCGCTCCACCTCGCCGGTTTCGGATCGCGAGGGGAAGCCGCGATCGCGAATCCAGCTCACCTCGCCGTCCGGACGCCGAATACGGTACTCCACGTCGTATCCGCCGCCCGCCAGATTGCTCATTGCCTTTTCCACGGCCGGCCGATCCTGCTCCACCACGCACTCCATCCAGGTCATGGGGAGTTGCAGCAACTCGGACACGGGACGGCCCCAGGTCTCCTCGTAGCGCTGACTGCAGTAGTGCATTTCCTGGCCGTCGGGGGAACTGATCCAGAACACCTCGCGAATGGTCTCCGTGATCAGGCGGAACAGCTCTTCACTGCGCGCCAGCTCCTTCAAGGCCTGCCCGTGTTGGGCCAGTTGTTCGTTGAGGCGGGTCACCAGCCGATGGCGCTCGATGCCCTGGAAAAAGACGCGATACAGATTGCGCTCGTTGATCTCGCCCTTGATGAGGAAATCCTGGGCGCCATGGCGCATGGCATCCAGCGCGACGGGCTCTTCGTCGAAGCCGGTCAACACGATCAGCGCCGCTTGATGCGCGTGTTGGCGCACCATCTCGATGTTGGCGATCCCTTCGCCGTCGGGCAGGTTCAAATCCAAGAGAATGAGCTGGAATTCACCCTGCGCCAACTCGGAGAGCGCTTCGTCGAGTCGGGTCACCCAAAACAGTTCGAGGCGACCCCAGTAGTAACTGCTTCGCGATTTTTCGAGGTACGTTCGAATGAGGTGGGCATCCTCGGGGTCGTCCTCGACCATGAGCACCTTGATTTCATCGGCCATTTGGTGGATCACACTCCCAGATTCACCTGTAGCGTTCACGGCTCTCTCCAAGGCGGGAACCGACCCCGCGCACCTTCGGACCGCCGCGGGCGCTCGGACACGGCCAGCCGGTCGGATGGGGTGCCGAACCGGCGTGATGGGCCCCCATCCGGGCGGGGCAGCCGCTCGAATGGCCATCGGCGGGTTTCGGGCGCGAGGCATCACCGCTCGGCGACGCCGTCGACGCAGGTTGACGCGGTGGGTCGTGACGGTGGCGTGGATAGCCATCCGATGGGACCACCGGTCCCGACGGGTCAGGCGGAAGCCCCCTCAAGACGGCTCCCGATCCTGGCTCGCGGCAGATACGGATTTGGGGAGGGTGAACCAAAAGGTCGCCCCTTGTCCCAGGGTGGATTCCACACCGATTCGCCCGCCGTGCTGTTCGACGATTTTTTTGCATATGGCCAACCCCATTCCGTTGCCGGGGTACTTGTACCGATCGTGTAATCGTTTGAAAGGTTTGAAGATGCGCTCGTGGCACGAGGATCCGAGGCCAATCCCGTTATCGGAGATGGCGATCCGCCAGCAATCGCCTTTCTCCCCCGCGCGGATCGAAATGGCGGGTTTGCGATCCGCGACAAACTTGAGCGCGTTGTCGAGCAGCAGGAAAAAAACACGGCCCATATGATCCCCGTCGCAGGGCGCCACCGGCAGGGGTTCGGTGTCCAGAACGGCACCCGATCGGTGGATTTCGGTCTCCAGCTCGGCCAATGCCCGGGACAGCGTCTCGTTGAGGTCGGTGTTCGGTACGATTTGCGAGAATCCGAGCCGCGAATAGGCGCGCAAGTCGCGGATCATCGTTTGAAGGCGCTCGACGCCATTGGAAACGATCTCCAGAAACCCCCGGGAATCGTCGTCCAGGTTGGGGCCCCAGCGGCCGACCAACAGTTCCAGGTAGCTGACGATCTTGCGCAAGGGCTCGTTGAGATCGTGGGCGGCGAGATAGGCGAACTCCTCCTTTTCCTTTTGAACCTGGATCAACCGTCGCTCGGCTCTGCGCGCCCGATCACGCCAGATCTCCACGTCCCCGCCTTCACCCGTGGATTGGGGCGCCAAGCGCGCGCGAACGAACGCGATCCAGCGAAGGGCGGACTCGCGCCGGCACACCGCCAAGTGGGTCCAAGGGTCGCCCCATACGGGGACCAGGTCCTGGCGAATCCAGGGTTCCCGCCATTCACACAGAACCCAATCCGAATCGACGCCCTCGCAACGGGTGGCGATGGGATGCACATCCAGGCGTGCCTGTCGCTCGAGAGAAGGCCGCCCGGCCATCAGGCGTTCGCCCAATCGATTGGCGAGACACACCTTGCCGTCGGGACCAAAAATCACCAGGGCCTCGGCGAACAGTTCCAGGAACGAAGCAGGGAACTCCGCCAAGGGATCGAGGCGCAGATTTTGGGGCACTTCGTGCCCGATTGGCTCGCCGGACGACTCCTGCGTCGACACGACGGACCCATCCTTCTCACTCATGAACCACCCCGCGCACGGAATCGGGCCGAGGAAAACTCAGGCAAGGACCAACGAATAAACACCACAAGAAAATGTATTTCAAGGAGATCTGGTACCAATATTAGGGGACTCGGTTCGATTTAGCAATATCGCCTATAATATTTCCCTTCCTTATTTTTCAATTTTAGCTAAAATCCACAAATTATCTTATTGATAGATGGTTCCCTTTCAGTAACCGATCACTCATTTTCGAGCAATTACAATATTCTCCTCAAGCTCGCTTCACATACACCTAACTAAACGAAGAGGAACTTCACGAACTCGGACCGACACCCCGGCACGGGTCACCGACAGCCCACGATGCAAAAACCGCATTGATCCAGCGGTTTATCACCAGGCCCCTAAAGTGGGTGTGCCCAGCGGTGAACATCCGCAGTCACCGCGAGCCGGGATGGCCTTCGATCCTCCCGGCTCAGGTCCCCTCTCCTCGCTTCGGCCGAACCTTCTCCAAGAATTTCCGGGCCCCTTCGAAATTCAGCCCGTCCATGCAGACCTGAATGTCGCGGACCAGTTGGGGATCGGCGTTCTCGAGGACCGTGGGTTTCAAGGCTCGCCAGTGATCGGCGGCGTTCATGTCGCATTGGTCGAGAGCCTCGAACAAGGCGTGAAACAGCCTCTGAGCTTCACCGGGTTCGAGGGCCGGTCCCGGCCGAGCGACCCGGCTTTCGCGGCGCGAAGGGTCGCCGCGGTGGGCCGAGACAAATCCATCGGCGGCCTCGACGAACTTGGCGAGGTCGCGTCCGGACGCGGTCATGTGCGCCTCGTCGGGGCTTTCCCCGCGCAGGGATTGCTCGAGCATGCCGAAGCTGTCCAAGACCGCCTTGGCGCCGAGATTCGCCGCGGCGCCCTTGATCGCGTGGGCCAGGTCGGCGGCGGCCTGGTACCGCTCCGCTTCGATCAAGTCCCGCATCCGGTCCAGTCCATCGCGATAGGAAGTCAGAAACAGGTTCAACTGAGCCACCAGGAAATCCCGATCGTGCCCCACACTTTCGAGTACCGGCTGAAAGTCCGCCACCCGGGCCGCGCCAATCGCAGGCGTGTCAGGGCCGGCCTCGATGGCCGAGCCACGCGCCCCGGCCTCGTTCAATTTCGGAATCCAGCGGGTCAACATATCGATCACCAGATCGATCTGGATCGGTTTGGTGAGATAGTCGTCCATGCCGGCGGCCAACGCGAGCTTGCGGTCTTCGTTGAAGGCCTTGGCCGTCAGGGCGATCACCGGTACACAGCGGTTCCCCAACTTTTCCTTGATGATTCGCGTGGCCTGGTAGCCGTCCATCTCGGGCATGTGCACGTCCATCAAGACCGCATCGTAGCGGTTGGGCAGATCCACCAGCTTGTGCACCGCATCGACCCCGTTGACCGCGATATCCACCTGGGCGCCGGCGCGGCTGAGCAAGGCCGTCGCCACCTCGCGGTTGATCTGGACGTCCTCGACGAGCAGGAGTTGGGTGCCGTTCAGGGGTCGATCGAGTGTGGTGTCGCGAAGGGCACCGGGATCCACCGCCTCGCCCTCGCCCAGGAACGTTTTGATCAGGCTCATGGGCGTCACCGGTTTGACCAGGATCTCCTGGAGCCGCAAATCGTGAAGTTCGCGCAACAGGTTCTGGCGCCCGTTGGCGGTGATCATCACGATGCTGGGCGGGTCGGCCTTCCACGACATGTCGTGGAGCTCGTGAAAGACCTGGAGCCCGTCGATATCGGGTAGTTGCCAATCCAGCAGGACAAAATCGAGACGGCGACCTTCTTCGGCGTAGCTCCTGGCGATTCGCAAGGCCTCCGACCCGCCCTTGGCCTCGAGGCATCCCAACCTCAAGTGGCGCATCATGCGAACCAGGATCTCGCGGGAGACCTGGTTGTCCTCGACCACCAACACTTCGAGCGGCTCCAATTCCAAGGCGTCCAAATCGCAGAGGGTCTTCTCCGAGCGCAATTCCAAGGGAATGCGAAACCGGAAGGTGCTGCCCTTGCCCCGCTCGCTCTCCACCTCGAGCACGCCGCCCATCTTTTCCGTCAGGCTCTTGCAAATCGAGAGACCCAGTCCCGTTCCGCCGAATCGGCGCGTGGTGGAGGCGTCGGCCTGGGTGAACGGCTGGAACAATTTTTCGGTTTGCGACTTGGACATACCGATGCCCGTATCGATGACTTCGAACAGAAACATGGAGTGGGTTCGGTCGACCCTTTCCTCTTCGATGCGCAAGATGACGATCCCCATATCGGTGAACTTGATGGCGTTGCCCATCAGGTTGATGAGGATCTGGCTCAATCGCAGCGGGTCGCCCGTCAGGAAACGCGACAGGTCGTGCTTCAGGTCGAAGACGACGTCGATGTTCTTTTCCTCGGCACGGGTCGACATCATTTCGGCCAGGTTGTCGATGATTTCCAACAGATCGAAAGGCACCTCTTCGATTTCGATCTGGTTGGCCTCGATTTTCGAGAAATCCAGAATGTCGCTGATGATGCCCAGCAGGGTCTTGGCCGAAATGTTGAGTTTGTTGAGCAGGTTGATCTGGGAATTGCTCAAGTCGGTGTCCAGCAGCAAATCCGCGATCCCGATGACCGCGTTCAGGGGCGTCCGGATCTCGTGGCTCATGTTCGCCAGGAAGACGCTCTTGGCCCGGCTGGCCCTTTCGGCCTTGCGCGCCAGTTGATCGGCGCGGCGTTTCTGGAGCTCCAGGTCTTCCGCGATGGAGAGGGCGGTGAGGTGAATCGGGGTGCTGTCCCGGTCGAAGTCCGGTGTGCCCGAACCCTCGGATTCATCGACACCGGACTCAAGAGCCAACAATTCGCTGAAATCGGCGGTGGATCCTTCGTCCACCTTGTCGGCCATCGAGCCGGTGACCGAATAGGGTTTGGGCTCGCCCAGGCGATCGGTGAGCAGGTTGACCCGTTCCTTGAGGTCGAGAATGCGCGCTTCACGGCCCTCCATGAGGCGCAACAAGCGGCTGCTTTCGTCCAAGGCGCGGCGCAGCGTGACCTCGTCCTCCTTGCGCTTCGTGATATCGAAGAAGAACCACACGTAGCCCCATCGCTGATCGTCCTGATCGCGAATGGGTTGGGCGTACATTTCGATGAAACGACCCGCCTTCAGGTGCACTTCGCGGGCCAAGACGGAATGATCGCCCAGCGCGGAAAAGCCTTCGAACAAATCGGATTCGGCGACTTCGGCGGTCATGGCGGCGAGCACCGCACGGGGCTGGGTGGGATCCATGTCCTCTTCGTCCAGGTTCCAAATGTCGAAGAAGCGCGGATTCCATTCGCAGAGTTGGGTCCCGTTTTCGTGGTGAACGATCAGGATCCCCGCCGGCGACGCCTCTTGCTGGGCCTTCAACAACGCATTGCGGTATTTCAATTTCTTTTCGGTGCTCTTGCGCGGGGTAATGTCGTAATTGGTTCCGATCATGCGGTTGGGATTGCCGTCTTCGTCCTTCAGCACCATCGCATCCGCCTTGATATGACGGATTTCGCCCGAGGGCAGCAGCACCCGGAACTCCGTGTCGAAGACCCGCTCTCCGGCGATGGCGGTCGCCACCTCGGCTTGGGCGGCTTGTAGGTCGTCGGCATAGACCGCTTTCTCCCAGGCATCGATGGCGCCCGAGAAATCGGCCCGGTCGACCCCGTACAGCTCGTACATGCGATCGTCCCATACCAGCGATTTGTCGATCAGGTTGTAATCCCAGATCCCGATATGGGCGGGTTGAATGGCAAGGCTCAGGCGCGTGGAGATCTCCTGGAGGCGCCGTTCCGCGTGCTTTTGTTCCTCGACGAAACGCTTGGTCTCGGTGATGTCTTCGACCATGGCCAGCGGCAGGTAGTGATTGCCCAGTTCGGTTTGAATTTCCACCAGGGAAACCATCAAGTGGCCCCAGACCACGCTTCCGTCGGGCCGGATATAGCGCTTGTCCATCTGGTAGAAATTCCGCTCGCCGTTCAGCAATTCCTGGAAGAGGGTCACATCGGCCACGATGTCCTCGGGATGGGTGACCTCCTCGAATTTCGTCTTCTTGATCACCTCCGCATCGCGCCCCAGAATGCGACACATTTCGGGATTGACGTGCAGCGGACGACGTTCGGGGCCGACGATGACGATCCCGATCGCCGCCTTGTCGAACACCTCCCGGAACAGCCGCTCGCTGCGGAGCCGCTCGAATTCCAGGTTCTTTTCGAGGGTCACGTCTCGCTGGAAGGCCGCGAAGTGGGAAATGGCGCCGTTGGGATCGCGCAGCGGCCGCACGTGGAGTTCGTTGAAAAACGAGCTTCCGTCCTTGCGGTAGTTCTTGAGCACGACCTTGCAGTGTTTGCCGTCCTGGATGGCCCCGATCACGGTCTCCACAGCCTCGCGATTGGTTTCTTCGCCGTGCAGGAACGTGCAGTCCCTACCGTGCAATTCGTCGTGGTCGTACCCGACCATCTCCTTGAAGGCCCGGTTGACGTAGGAGAGATGCATCGGCGCTTCGGCCGGTGCCACCGTCACACCGACTCCGACCATATTGAGAATCTGTTCGTAGACCTCGGCGCTCATCGGCGCTTCCATCTTGGGCCGCGGCGTCGCCACTCCCGACCAGACGCCGGATTCGCCCGGCTCGTCAACGACGCGATAGGTCGCCGTGATGTCGAAACACCACTCCGCGCAACAGCGCGGATGGCAACGCACCCGAATCGGACGGGACGAAGCCCCGGCAGGCGGTTCGGAAAGGAAGTCCAGCACGCATCCGTCCGCGAGGAGTGCCTGCCACTGTTCCAGACAATCGGGCACCCCGCAGGCGCCGTGCAACGGCAACATGGCATCGTTCCAGGTAACCCGGCCGTCCGCCGTCACCTCCCAGCGTCCGATACCGGCCGCGTCCAGAACTTCGTTCATGGGGTGGTCAAATTGCGTCGCTCTCATGAATCTCTGCCTTTTGTGGAGATGGCGGGACTGGCACGGGTTCGGCCTCATTCAAGATACGAAGGTCGCCGACGCGATTGCGTCCCTCCGTCTTGGCCTGGTACAAACTTTCGTCCGCGGCACCGATCAAACCGGTCGCTTCGAGACCGACCACCTGTTCGGCGACCGCGACACCGATAGACAGCGTCACGAACGGTCCGATGGGCGATCCCTGGTGAGGCATCTCGAGGCCCGCGATCATTTCGCGAATGCCTTCGGCCACCACCGCCGCACCGTGCCTTTCGGTCTCGGGCAGCAGACAGGCGAAGGATGCGCCACCGATGCGGCAGACGAGATCCAGGGGCCTGCGCATACACTGCCGCAGTTCGCGCGCAATGCCTTGCAGACAACGATCGCCCTCGGGGAGTCCGTAAGTTTCATTGTAGTGCCGAAAATGATCCACATCCAGAATCAATAGCGTCAGGGGGCGTCCGGTCCGCTTCAACCGGGACCATTCCTGCTCCAGCGTCATCTCGAAGCGCCGGTGGTTGCCCACTTCCGTGAGGGCATCCTGCATCGCCAGCAGTTCGAGCCGCTCCCGGTACCGCTTCAGCATAATGTGGTTGTCGACCCGGGCCTTCACGATCTTGGGGTGAACCGGTTTGAAGAGGTAGTCGGCGCCCCCCACCGCCAATCCGTGGGCCTCGTCTTCGCGGCCGGTGCGGCCGGTCACGAAAATGACCGGCACGTTGGCCAGTCCGGGGGTGGATTTGAGTTCGCGACACAGGTCGTAACCCGATTTGCCGGGCATGATCACGTCCAGGAGAATCAGGTCGGGCACGAAGCGGCAGGCCAAATCGAGGGCTTGTTCCGCGCGGGTCGCAAATCTGATCCGGTAGCTGTCCTTGAGTGCCGCACTCAACATTTGGATGTTGATGGGCTCGTCGTCGACGATCAGCAATTGCGGTAAAGGTTCCATAAGCTCCATACCCTTGCAGGGTTTGGCATCTCTTCGGCAGGGTTTTGGAAATAGTTGACTCCTGAAACCCGATCAGGCGCAACGAATCTCGAGGCTCGGCACCTCCAAATCTTTAAATAATCCAAGCATTTAGTATTTTCGAAAAATCAGAATCAAGGCGCGAACCCAACCGAGATCGAGCCACCGTGCAAGGCGCTCTTTTCACATCGGCGAAGGGTGACCGGAACGGCGCGAAACACCACACCGCGAAGAAAGAAACCACGGGGCCGAACCGTCCTGGCCGACCTCGTCCGCTGGGGCTCCGCGTCCCTTCAGGCCACGGCCATGCCCGATACTTTTTCCCGCCGTTCTGGGGAAAAGTCGCCGCGATAGGGAAAGACCGTCGAAATCAGTCCCTGCTGCCCCACCGACAGCAAGCCCAACAAACCGCGCAGGTACTCCAGGATACCGTCTACGGCGGGTCGGCCCAGCAGCCGCGTCAGCGCTTCCTTGCTGATCCCGCTGAATTGGGTCTTCTCCCCTTCGCAGCGCAACTTGACACCGGCCAAGAGTCCGTCGATGCGATAGCAGGTTTGCCGTGCCTTGCGTTCGGCGGCCTCCGGAGACGTGAATCGATCCTTCCAGCGAACCAGGATCTGGTTGGCGTCGATCATTCGGACTTTGCATTCGCTGCCATGATGGTGTTCGATGATTTCCCGGATGCTTTGGAACAGGACCATCGAGGCCGGATCGATCGCTTCGCTGCGGCGCTGAGGCAGTTTGAACAGGAGCGCGATGTCCTGCTCGACCGGATCCGTTTCGAATTGCCGATCGCTCACGACCCGGCGCACGGGTTTTTCGACGAGTTCTTCGGGAGCCGTTGCCTTCTGCGCTTCGTTCTGGGCGATTGGATCCGGCTGGGCGCTTTGTCCGCGGGTCAATTCCAGGATGGCCTGCTTCAATTCCTTCACCTGAACCGGCTTTCTCAGGACCGTGTCGGCGCCGACCCGCCGTGCCATCTCGAAGAACTTCTCTTTCTGGGAGGCCGACCAGAGAATGATTTTGGGACGATCCCCTTCCATGAAAGGATCGCTTTTGAAGGTCTGGCAGGTGGCGATGCCGTCGTTGTGCATGCACAGGTCCAAAATGACGACGGCGGGCTTCAAGGCGGATTTGCGAAAAACTTTGAGTGCTTCTTTGCCACTGCAGGCCTGGAGGACGGAAAAACCGGCGAGCTTCAGTTCGGTGGCGATCAGCTCGCGGAGGAAACGGTCATCATCGGCGATCAGTACGATGTGGTCCTTTTTCATGGTATCCCTCACTTGTCGGTCGATTCGGTCGGGGCGACCCGTTGCTCCGTGGTAGAGCAACGAGAATACCAACTCCAACGCACCCATCCCAAACCTTTCATTTACAAACACTTCAGTCCTTTTCACTCATTTGGCTCCCTTATTCGGCACGTCTCACGCGAGACAATTTCCGAGACACATACAGAGACATTACGAGACACTTCGAGACACAACAGAAAACTCATGCGACAGACCAGGACGAAGCCGGGTCCACTATACCTCTACCGATCCAACACCCAGTGGGCTCTCCCAGGGGACCTCGACGATTCTTTCCCCTTGCGCCGCCCTCTCTCACCCCGCCGGACTCGAATGGTGCATCTGCTTGTTGCTTCCCGCTCGATGACAGGTTTCACCATATTAGGGAGGTTGACCGTCCGGGATTGTGCAACAGGGCCGAACCAGGTTCGCTTTCGCTGCAGCTCAAGGGTTCACTGTCCAAAGCTTGCGCTCTTTCGCCCATGGAGGATCTCCCCCACGGACCGACACTTCCGTTACAAGGTCAAGAAAGCGCCGCAGTTACATGTCGAACAAGCAATTTCATGGTCAACACCTCTCAGTTGACTTGAATCGCCGGGTGTTACCCGGACTCCGAATCACACCGATTGACACGAATTTTAAAAAGCATCCTCGGACCCTCTTTCCTGATTTTTTGAAAGACCGGCAGTAATGCGGGGACCATTCCGTGGACATGCTTTGAGTCGTGTCCAGTCGTGTAACTCGTGGGCAAAATGGCCCTGTTCCAAGAAATCGATCAAGGGTTTCTTCCCGGCTTAGGGAGATTTAATCTCCTCAGCCACCCTGTCGCCTGATTTCAAGAAAGCAACACTACACTTGGTTTCAGCGAAAGGCCGTGGGTCATTCGCCGGAAAAATGATTCGGGAATGCCGGAAAGGCTCGAAGCCAGAAAAAAGCAGGGCCTAGACAACACAAGCCGGCAGTGCTTATCCTGGCCTTCGAAGTTCCGGGATTCCTTATTTCTTTTCGACGACGGTAAAACCGAGCAGGGTGAAAAGCACCATTTTGTTCAGGAGAGCCACGGAACATCGTCGATGGGTGACCGAAAAGTGTTCGCGTTTGGCCGATTTCTGGCTAAGGAACTTGACAATCACCTGACGCATCGCCAGCGAGGCGATCGCCAGAAAATGCCCCTTGTCGCGGAACATCTGGTCTCAGGAGACATTCAACTTCAGAAATACCTCGTGCATGAGAACCGTGGCGGAAATCGTCAATCAACCCCGCCAATTCACGAGTTTGGATCCGGCGAGAATCCTGAAAAAGTCCAGCCAGACAAAACCGCTGCCACGCATCGAAAAAACAATGAGTCACCTTCTCCTTGATTTTCGCATTAAGAATCAGAAGGTTGTTGTGCGCGCCGGAACCATACTGATTCTGAATTAGCCAACTCTTTACAGCCATTATCAAGTCGAAAGTCAGGAGAAAAAAATGAGCGAAGCACTATTATACATCACTCTATTCGGAACCATATCGATATTTATTCTTTTAATCATTTTGCATTTTCTCACATCAAAAATGCATCAAAATATTGAGAAAATAATACACAGCGAACTTCGCTCCGGCAGAGAAGAGTCTCGCACCACTGGAAAAGAACTTCGAGAAGAGGTATCAAGGACAATAGATTTAATCACGAACTCTGCATCAATATCAGAAAACCGAATACTGAGCAACCTGAAAGATTTATTCGAAATTACACTAAATCAATTAAAAGATAACACAAACACAAGTAAAACCTCAATGGATCAAATAACAAACACTGTGGAGATTCAGATTAAAGAAGTTCAGAATACTAACAAAGCCAAACTGAGCGAAATTCGTCAAGAGATATCAACAAGTCTAAATCAAAACAATGATGCATTTTTAAAGATGTCGGATCAGATAGTAAAAAATCAACATATTCGCTTAGAAGGAATGACAAATCAAATCAAGGCACTTTCAGAAAGTCTCCAGGCTGATCTCGAACGTGTTCGAAAGACGCTAGATGACCGCGTCAGAAATCTTCAAGATGGCAATGAGAAAAAACTAGAAGAAATGCGAAAAACTGTCAACGAAAAACTACAAGACAACCTCAACAAACGCTTAGGTGAATCTTTTAAAATGGTTAGTGATAGATTGGAGGCCGTTCACCAGGGCCTAGGTGAGATGCAAAATTTGGCTACTGGAGTTGGTGACTTAAAACGAGTTCTTACAAACGTTAAAGCCCGAGGAACATGGGCTGAAATTCAGCTAGGAACAATATTGGAACAAGTTCTCACTCCAGAGCAATATGAAAAGAATGTATGCATCAAGCAGCACTCGTCAGAAAGAGTCGAATTCGCTATCAAATTACCCGGCCCCACTGACGATCCGGAAAATCAGTTATGGCTTCCCATTGATTCAAAATTCCCACAAGAAGATTACCTTCGTTTACAGGAGGCCGCTGAAAACGGCTCCCTGGAAATAGTCCAAGAGGCAACCAAATCCTTAGTTCGAACAATTGAAAATTCAGCCAAAGATATTCACTCGAAATACATAAACCCACCCGACACCACTGATTTCGCCATAATGTTCTTAGCAACAGAGGGTCTCAATTCAGAAATTCTTCGCCAGCCGAATCTTGTGGAAAAACTTCAACAGGAATATCGTATAGTGATTGCTGGCCCCACTACATTGATTGCAATACTGAACAGCCTGCGATTAGGTTTTCAAACCCTAGCAATACAAAAACGAGCTTCGGAGGTATGGAGAGTCTTAGCGGCTGTAAAAACCGAGTTCAAAAAATTTGATAACACTCTACTAAAAGTTAAAAGACAACTCCAAACAGCAAGCAACACCATTGACGAAACAGGTGTTCGCACACGAGCGCTCGAAAGAAAATTAAGATCCGTGGAACAATTACCTGAGAACGAAGCCTCACAGCTTCGGGATCTGGCTTCGGACTCAGGTTTGTTTAAAGACACTTTGAAGGATACGGGTATTGATGATGTGGTGAGTGTTTAGTGCCCCGACTTGTCTGTCCCCCCGATGAAAAAACACCTGAACATTTACAAGTTTGGTGATAGGCCCTCTGGTGAGGTCCGAGCGGACGGCACGGATCACCGCTCTTCGCGACAACGTCGAAGCGGGCCTGGAACTCGATAAAGCCGAATACCTCCTGATATACGCGTGCACACTCGGGTGGTTGGCGCACAAATAGCCGCTGGTGCAGCAACGGCTCACGATGAAAAGACTTTAGACCCTCTTGTTCGGCGAAGAAGCGGAGACAGACCCCGATTTCTCGTAGGATCAGGGAAAAGATGACGCTCAGGGCCGTCCGCCCCCCCAAAATCACCAGTGCCCAAGGGACACGGAAATTATGCCGCGAAGGACTTTAGGGGTTACCCCCAGGCCGACATCACCCCCGACGGCCTCGCCCTCAGTGATCCCTGTCTGGAGTTCGTGGGCGAGAAGGGAGGTCGGCTCCATCGGTACAAGCCCGGCCGTCCCCTGATGCGGTTGAATCTCAGCGACAACTCCCTCACCACTCTCACGATCTATCGCGGCTTTCCGCTGACTTGCAGCACGTGCGGCATGGTCTTCGCCCCTGCCTGGCCCGAAGACGCGCGGCGGGAAACCCACGACGCCTCCGTCAAGGCGACCTCTCCATGCTTCGTCACTTGTACGGTTTTCCCTCCTTTCGTCCCAAAAAACCGAAGCACGAGCACGGAATCCCGCTTCCGATGCCACCCAATCGGATTTAATCGCCGATCGCGCCGTGGCTGCCGAATTCGTCCTCAACGTACTCTACGCCGAGGCCGCCAAAGAGGATTTAATGATTGACGTCACTTCGGCTCGAATTCAGACGGTGATTCGTCACCACAAAATTCATCACAGGCAGGAACGCTACGGCGCCCATACCACCGAGATCATCGCCCGTACTTGTGAACGGGAAATCCATATCAATCACGGAGGAACGCTTCACGCCGGCGAAAACCTAAAAGAACTCTTGGCGCTACGTCCCCCGATTTGCCGAGGTGGATACAAATGAGTGATACGGCGGCTGTCAACACCGCCCATTCTTGCGACACGCTCGTAGTCTATTGCCTCCAACATGCGCGTGGCCAGGTCGAAGACGTGGCCAACCGCTTTGCGAGCCCCTGCAGCAAGATCTTCGCTTGGATCGCCAAGGCATAGCGCGCCGAGGAAGAGGCCCGCCTTCAAAGCATGGACGATCAGACGCGTCTGCACCACCAGACCCACAACGCGGCACCGATGAACGCTATGTTCACCTACCTGACCAAACTCTTGTCGGACAGGAGGGTGGAGCCCGCCAGCGGCTTGGACAAGGCCGCGACCTACATCATCAAGCATGCGGAGCTGTTGTATCGTTTTTTGATCCCCGGTGTGCCGCTGGATTCCAACGCAGTTGAGTAGGCGCTCAAGTGTGTCGCCACCATTCGCAAAAATTCGAGGCTCTTCCACAACGAAACCCGTGCCCAACAGGCCGGGATCCTTATGACCAAGGCCGGTTGCTGCGTGGCCGTCGGTCGCGGCTCCATCTCCTACACGACCAACTTGGTCGAGAACCACGATGCCATCGCAACAGCGCCCGAGGACTGGCTCCCCTGGTGCCGGTCTCCGTTAAGTTCGAAACACTCGGCCACTGAACCCCACGTTTCGACGCATTGGCGGTTAACTGGGGATCGCCGTGATGGAGCAACCAGCGGAGATCTCGAGCCAAAACCTGGCCACAGCCTTCAACGGCTACTACTTCAGTTTCCAGCACGAAAAACGCATTTAGCACAGCCAAAATCCAGTTCCGTGTACACCCAAATATTCAAGGCCGAAAGGGTCCGGTTTCGAAAAGGAACACGGCACCACTGAACGGGTCGAGATCTGGCAAGCATCGGCACTAGACGGCCAGTCCATCTGTTTATGACAAAAGAAAACTGAATCTCCCACAATTTCGGTAAATGCTCCCAGGCATGGTTCTTCTGCGGAAAGTTCTCTGGTAGGCCTCGACCTGCCGAATCTCGTGCTCCGTGCGACGGTCAAATGCAGGACAGTACACAAATTTGCACCAAATCAATTTTCGCTCTACCGTACATGTCGCGCTTGATTTTCTTCAGACTATTCATTTGATCTTCAGTTTGCCCATGCTCTATTCGATTTCGATCCTATTCCGAATGCCCTCACCATCCGCTCCGAATTCCCTGCTAAAACCCCGACCATTTCTGGATTCAGCCTTTTTTTGTTTTTGACACCCAATAATCCAGTAAGCTCCCACGACGATTCGTCATGATGATCACGAGTTGATTGATCAGTCGTGCTGCTTCGCCAAACCCGGTGCTGAGTCTCAATGGGCGATCAAGAGCATGCAGGTAGCCCGATTCAATTGGGAAACGGGGCTCGACAACCGTCTGGCTAAACTCCTTGAAGAGGGCAATTTTCATGTGGGTTATCGGCACCGGCCTCCTCTCCCGATGAGCCCGGTTTTAGTAGGAGGCTCTTGTCTGCACGTCGCCAATGGGCGAGATATCCCCACACTGTTGCACGAGATCCCCGAAACCCTCTGGCTGTGATTTCTTTCCCCAGGACTAAAGCGTTGTGGCTGGACCTACCATCAAGGGTGCTACCGTTTGTCTGAGAAAGCTCGCGGCGAATGGAGCACACGTGATTGCCCGCCTCGTCCTTTGGGAAGCTGCGGTTCTTGAGACGGTAGGGGTGCCCTCGGTACATATCAGGGGCGGATGGCCCCCTTCGTTTCCGGCTACGCCGTTTTCGGTAATAGAATAGTTCGGCACCATTCCCCATCATCGCTGCGGCTTTCCTCTCGACCCTTTGCCGGCTTCCTCGTGAAGGCCGCACGCGACGACAGCGGGGATGCAACGGTCGGCCGGCTCGGCAGGGATGCCGGGCACCGAAAGCCCAAGTGAGCGGAGACCGATTCGTATGACTGACTCCATGCCTGCAGAGGATCCCCAACTCGAAGCGAAATGGCGTTCCTGGGAATTGGAACTGGTGATTTCCGGGGCCCTGATCGTCGCCCTGTTCCAAGTTCCCGGATTGTTGGACTCACTGCTGGCCAAAATGTTGGCCCATCTCTCCAGGGAGGTCTTCGTCATCCCCTGGATGGCCATCTACATGGCCCAACTGGTCCTGTACCCCATCATCTTCACGTTTTTCCTGCACTTTCTGTTGCGCGGCTTCTGGGTTGGCCTGATTGGGCTGTCTTCCGCATTCAAAGGCGGCATCGACTGGCAACGAATCGAGGTGCAGCCGCTGGAACGAAGCTTTTTCCAATCCATCGGCATCGGTATTCCGTCCCTGACGGCGCGGGTCGACCGCATTTGCAGCTCGCTTTTCTCCATTTTGTTTTCCATCATCATTATCTTTTTCAGTATCGGCCTGCTTCTTTTCCTGGTTGCGCTTCCCATCTCCTTGCTCATCTCGTTCGTGTTCCCCGATCTCCACGTCGCAAACCTGTTTACCGTCGTTTTTTTCGTGGCGCTCGCGGGCGTGTTGCTGCCCCGTTCCTTGGCGCTTTGGCTTTGTCGCGGCATGAAAAAGGATCCCGGCTGGGCGTCCCAACACCCCGCCACCCTGCAACGGGGCTATCGCCTCTACGGATTCACCCATTACGCGTTGTTGGGGTTTCTCCTTTCGCCGATCATGCTCACCTTCCTTTCCAGCTTCCGCAAACGGGTGATCAATGTGGTGCAGACGGTGATCATGACGGGCGTGGTGGCGGTCATTCTGCTCAACTTATTCTTCATGCGCGGAGACATCGGTCTGAACAGTTTCGTGTACTTCCCGGAACCTGCACTCGAAACCGGCATGGACCCGATGCACTACGACTCGCTTCGGCCGCCGAACGCCTATTTCCAAAAACCGACCATCCAGAGCGACATGATCCGGGATCCCTTTGTCCGCCTGTTCATCCCGTTTCGGCCGAGGGTCGACAATCCGCGCGTCGCCGAGATTTGTCCCGATGTGGTGGGCTTCCGGGCCGACGGCATCGTGCTGGCCTTCGAGGACAGTGTCGGCGACGAGGCCTCGAGACGCGCCGCCCTCGATTGCCTGGCGGGCTTCTACGCCATCGAACTGAACGGTCGCGCGATCCAGCCCGAATTCCTGTTCACCAGCCATGCCCCGTCAAACGTGAAGGGCATCCTGACGTACGTGCCGGTGGAATCACTGCCCTCGGGGCAGCACCTGTTGAAGATCACCAAGGTGGCCTTGCCTTCGAAAGCCGAAGAAGAGGAAGCGATCGAAGGGGAAGATTCGCGCCGCGTCTCCTACATCCCCTTCTGGAAGTAGTGGGGACCTACCCCGTTTTTGGTAAAAGCAAGGATGTGCGTTGTTTTTTTGCTCGATCGCAGGAAAACGCGATCCGTTACGAGTCCATGGTTGGGCGTTTGCGGCCCTGGACCCCCGGGGATCGACGGGGTGGGCTCACGATTGGTTGGACTTCAATCTCTCTTGGAGCGTGGCCTCCGGGTTTTGGACCGCCCGACGGAAACCGATGACGGGATTTTTTTGCGACGTGTTCAGGGCAGCCAAATCGATGGCGGACGACCCATCATCCTTCGTCAATTTGGTACGACCCAGCATATTCTCCATCAGGGCCTCGGTCTTTTCCTGGCTCCGTTTTTTAATTTTTTTCCGGGTCCGAAGGAACATTTTGTTTTTGGCTCGCTTTTGGAGCTTTCCTTTTTCGTTTCCGGTTATTTTCATCCTGGCATTATTGGGCAAATCGTTAGCCGCCTGATCCCTTTTGGCCTCCAATGCCGTTATCAGGGCCGCGATATCATTTTCGTTTCCTGCCTTGGCTCCCAGTATCGTGGCTTTGAAACTATTGCCAAGAGCCTCGAGCAGGGTCTTCTCGTCAAATTGACTGACTTTCCCATCATTGATTAAATACTTGGTTTCCTGGGTCAATTTGGCGAGTTGGGCACTTGGGTGCCGGTCCATCTTGTGATCGGCCTTTTCTTTGGCCATTTCCCTGATACTCGTTTCTCTGGCAATGGCTTTCAGAGCGTTGCGGACATCATGGGTCAGCTTTACCGTTGTTCGGTTGCCCGGTCCGAGGTTCGGAGAATGTCCGATCTCTTGCATCGAGATGTTTTTGAAGCTGTCGATAGTACGATCCCGCTGGGTGCCGGAGTTAGGTTTCCTGGTAGGAACCCCGCTCTGCCAGGAAGCGCCCGCATGGCCTCGGGTGCCCTTTGCGCCAGCCCTGGTTTTGGCTTCCGTCCGGGCTTTCGCCAGGGCTTTGCTCATGGTTGACGGCTTTTGGCTCGATATGCCTTTTTTTCCTTGATCTCGACCGATTGCCTGAACGTCGGAAACGGCGCTCGATCGCGAAGGCCCGGTGTGCGAGCGTAACGAGGGTTTCATAATCATGCTCCTGAGGGTGGTTTGCCCGATGTTGAGGGTGCTGGCCGAATCGCCGCCGTCACCATCTGTCGCGAAAACCGAAACAGACGATCTCTTCACGCGGCATCCCGATCGAAACCGCATTTCGTATTCACTGCGAACGGGTCGGCCGGATGATGGCTACGACACTTTCCATTCGTACCGAAATCCGTATACCAGGAGCCCCCATGGCCGGCCACCGGGGGAACGGTATTCCCATACATCCTATGAATCAACCGCCACAAAAGCTGTCGCATTGTTTGATTGATTTTGTAAGGACCTGTAGGGTTCACGGCCGAACATGGTTTGAGCGATTTCCCCATCTGCCATCACAAGCATGCCGAACCAGCGCAGCGGAACCCATGAGCGCGAGCGTTCCCCACCAAAAAAACCTCGTACCCATCCAGAATGATCGCAATTGATTTGGTTCACCGAAACGGCATCAGGTGCCAGGCAACGATATCAGGCAACGACAAAGCGTTTGCTTACAGCCGATTCGCTGAACCTGACAGCCGAAACCGAATCGCATTTGGGACCACGCCGATTCCGAAGAACTCTTCAAAAAAACCGCAACCCTCTGGATGGGTTCGACATTACAAACCGATCGATCTCGAGGCCTAGGCGAACAGGCGCAGCAAGCTGGGCAGGGTTCCCAGTCGCTTGGGCAACAGGCCCAACACCGCCGGTCCCAACACCGTGGCCCCGGCCATCAAGCCGCCGGTCATGGCGCCCACGACACCCGCGACAAAGACGTCCTGACCGCCCAGGTACAGGTTCGCGATCGGGGTCTTGGGCCGCAACCACTTTTGGGCGAAGCGCTGGGGCACGTGGTCCAATCCATAGATTTCACCACGGGCATAGTTGCAAAAGTGCTGGGTGCTCAACGGCGTGGACAGTTCGAAATAGTCCACCGCGCCCTTCACCTGGGGTACCCGCTCGTAGAGGTGGGCCAACAACCGTTCGGAAAAATCGGCCTTCAGGGCCTCGTATTCGTCGCCGCGCCGCAGCCAGGGCTTGTCGGACCAGGCCTCGAACCAGTCGTAGGGGGCCAGGGTCACCAATTCGATGGTGCTCTTTCCGGGGAACCGGCGCTGCCAGTCGGGATCCTTGGCCGAGGGGAAGGAAATGTAGACCAGGGGGAACGGCGACTTCGCGTCTTCCTTGTAGCGCGCGACGTTGGCGTCGTGGTCAAGGCTGGGGAAGATCCAGAGATTGGTCTTCGGCAGGTTCAACGCTTCCGCGGACTGCTTCAGGCCCACGTACAGGCACAGGTGACCGCCGTCCGCCTTCACCTGGTCCAGCTTGTTCGGAATCCCGTAGCGGTTGCGATGGTGGTCGTCGAGCAGGTGCCGGTAGGTGTTGGGCACCCCGACCGTACTGATGACCTTGTCGGCCAAGATCCGATCGCCGTTGGCCATGCGGACACCGTAGGCCGAACCGTGTTTGACCAGGATCCGGGCGACCTCGGCACGCACCAGGATTCGGCCGCCCGCGCGCTTGACGATCGGCTCGATCGTCTCGGCGATCCGCGAGGAGCCACCGACCGGGTAACCCGCGCCATTGGCGTAATGACCCGCGATCATCGCGTGAATGAAGAAGCTGGATTGCTCGGGTGGCAGGCCGCAATCGCCCCATTGCGTCGCCAAAATCGCGCGCAACTCTTCGTTCTTGACGAGCTCCTTCAGCACTTCGCCGGTGGTTTTCTCGGCGTGATTGGGCGAGCCCATCACCGAGACCGGCCACAGTGCCGGCCTCAGCCACAGCGGCATCATGGGCTTCGCCACCGTCAGCGGCGTGGCGTTCTTGACTTCCCGAATCATCTGAAAATAACGGCGGATGCCTTGCTCCTCCTCCGGGAATCGCGCGATCAGGTCGGCGCGCAGCTCGCGGTAGCCGCTGCGAAAATCGAACTGGGTGTCTCCGCAAATCATGCGGTCGTACACTTCGCCCATCGGCGCCCAATCGAGCTGGTCTTCCGTCAGGTAGTCGAACATCCGGCGTACCAGGCTCTTTTCCTTCAGCACCTCGCCGATGTAGTGCACACCCACGTCCCACTCGTAGCCCTTCCGCTTGTAGGTATGGGTGAACCCGCCCGCCGTGTAGTGGCGCTCCAGAACCAGGACCTTCTTACCCGCCTTGGACAACAGGGACGCGGCGGCCAAACCGCCCATCCCGGATCCAATCACGATGACATCGTAGCGGGCCTCGCATTTCTCGATCGCGTAACGTTCTCCAATCGGCATCGCTCATTCCTCCACTTCTCGCGCATGCGCGCCGGCCATCAAGCCGAATTCCAGGGTTTTGAGGACCATTTCGAAGCGTGCGGTCGCCGCTTCTTCGGATACGAAATGCCCCGCCAGTTGCAGGCTGATCAAACCGTGAATCGAGCCCCACAACATTTGCGCCACCTCGCGACTGCAGCCGGGGGCGATCAGACCGCGATCCATACATTGGCGCACGGCACCTTCCAGAACGCGAAAACTCAGGGCAGATTTTTCGAGGCTTTCCTTGGGCAGGGAAAACCCCTGCAGGGTACGGCTCTGCATCAACTCGTAGGCATCGGGATTGGCCAGCGCGGCGCGCCGATAGGCCCGACCCAACTCGACCACGTAGGCCAGGGGATCTTCACCCTCGGGCACCTCTTCCAGATGCCGGCGCAATCGATCGAAACCTTCCAGGTACAGCTCGTTGAGGAGGTCCTGCTTGTTGCGAAAATGGGTGTAGAGGACCATGGTCGAGGCGCCCAGCGCATGGGACAACTTGCGCATCGACAGGCCGTGCACGCCCTGCTCGCGAATCAATTCGGCCGCCTTGCGCAGAATGGTCCGGCGAAAGGCGGCGGGATCTTTTTGCTTGGTCAGCGCCACAGAGAAACCTCCCGCAAAAATAAATAACACTGTTATCGTGAAACGACAACCCTTTTTCGATCGCCTCGCCTCACCACATTTTTGTCGGGCGGCGATCCGGCCCGATTCAACTCCGTTTCTCCTGTGCCCTGGCTTGAAACGAATCCGCTCGGAGTACCCGCATTCTTTGAGGGTCGAGATTGTAGTAGGTTGGCCGGCCCGGCCGACTTTTCGAAGGGCGCATGCTAGCAGTTCCCGCATCGAGAGAGAGGCGAAGTGCCTGTAGGTGGAGCAGCCTGCTCCACCAATCGAAGCTCGTCATCCAGGAGTTCCTGAATCCAGGAGAGAGTTGCCATTGCAGTAGGTTGGCCGGCCCGGCCGACACTTCGAAGCAGCCCATGCTTCGCAAGATCAAGTGGTAATAGAGCGAAGCGGATAAGTCGGGCCTCTAGATCTCCCGATGATCGATTTCGATCTGTGCTCGGTCGCTTCGATTGATGGAGCAAGCTGCTCCACCCAATGGCCTTACGCCCCTCTCGCGATGCGGAAACTTGGGATTTCACGGCTTTCGATTGGGGGCGCGAGGGAGATATCGGGCTCCGCTCTTTGGCTCAATTGATTGTCGTTGCTTGAGTTGCTTCGATTGGTTCACCAAGCTGGTGAACCTACAGGCCTGGCGCCCCTCTCGCGATGCGGGGACTTCGGACTTTGCGGCTTTTGATCGGGGTCGCGAGGGAAATGATCGGCTTCGCTCTTTGGCGCAATTGATTGCTGTTGCTTGGATTGCTTCGAAGCGTCGGCCCAGCGGGCCAACCTACTGGCCTGGTTTCTCCCTCGGCATGCGGGAACAACGAGGATGGGTGCTTTGGGGTGAGCGTTTAGGGAAAGGATCGGCAAGGCTCTTTGGGATGGCGCTTCATCGAGGGTTACGTCGCTTCGAAAGTCGGCCCAGCGGGCCAACCTACAGGCCTTGCGCCCCTCTCGTGAATGCGGGAACTCCCTAGTGGTTCGCTTCGATTAGTTACCCACTTGAAACCCGGTGGCCGGTGTGCCGGTGGTTCGGCATACCGACCATCGGCACACCGGCCACCGGCCCGGGCGGCGACTCCGTGGTGAAAAATCGTAGTCTCCGCTGACCGGGATGAAGAAACTACCTTTTTCGGCTCACCCTATTTCGGGATCCCCCGGATCAGTAATGCTGATGCCGCAAACGCTCAACGTTGATCTGGTCGAGGAAGGCCAGGCCGTCGGAGAGGATCTTTTCCGTTTTGGCCACGTTTTTCTTCACGCCGGATATGAACTGGTTGAGCGCGAATTTGGCGTCCTTGGGCGTGGTATCCGCCTCGAGATGGGTACTGTCGGAAATGAAGGGGTCCTGATTGATCGCGGCGTAGATCGCCGAATAGTCGGCGGCGCCACCTTTTTGCTCCTCGGCCTCGATCAATTTCATGAAATGGTTCGCCTGATCGATCTGGTCGTACAAGACCTCCAGGGTGTTGCGGGCATCGCTGACGTTCTGGTGGAGCAACGGATTGATGCCCGAGTTGACGCCGAAAGTTTCGAAGGATTCCACCGAGGAATCGTCGCCGTCCTGCAAGTGAAGCGGCGGGCTGACGTCCATCGCAAAGTCCCTGGTAAAGTCGATCGGCCGGCTTTGGAACATGGACTTCTTCATGTTGGCTTCGATGCTGAAGGATTTGTCGCTGTCATCGTACTTGATGATGTGGGTCACCCCATCGTCCTGTCGGAAGGGAGAGTCCTCCACAAACGACTTGGCACGCGGCAACTGGCTCAAACCGTCATTGAGGGCGACGGAAGACTTGGCCATGCCTTTTTTGTCGTCAAGTTCATCCACACCGGCCGAAACGATCTGAAGGTGATCGATTTGGCCTTTGAGCGATTCGTCGGCGATGTGTTGGTAGGCGCGGCTCGAATAGTCGCGGCAAATGGCCACGCCCAACTTCAAGCCGGTTTTGGGCGATTCGAACATGAAGGAAGCCGCATCGATCCCCGCACTTCTGGACTTGGTTTGCACCTGCTTCACCGTGTTCTGGGGATGGACCTTGCTCACGTGCGATTGGAACGATTCATGGCGGAAGCTGGAGTTCACATCGTTGCCGTCGTCCGAGCGCACGGAGTAGGCGACCTCGTCGTAATGCGGGCTGTCGATATCGGAGGGGTATACCTTGTTGACGAACTTCATCTGGCCATCGGTACCGCCCTCGATCACAACCGCCTTGTTTTCGAAGGACTTGTACATGGAGCTGTCGCTTTTGACGGAGTACCACTTTTTGAATTGGGCCGGATCCTGAATTTGGTCGGACCGCTTGATATGTTTTTTGTCCTGAATGATATTGCGGCGTTCGGTGGGTGAGAGAATCTTGGGCTGAAAATGGGTTTTGAAATCTTTCATGAGGGCCTTGGCCGCCGCGGCATCTTCCTGGGACTGAAAAAAGGCGTTGATCTTCCGCATCATGCCGGACTTCATGTAGCGGCTTGTCTCTCTCGGCGACTTGAACGGCGCCATCAGTTCGGCCAACATCGCCTTGGCTTCGCCCCACTGGCTGTTGGTCACATATTCGTTGAACTGTGCGATTTGTTCGTCATTGGGGAACTTGGTGGGGTGAATGGCGAAAAGCGACTTCATGGCATCCACGTGTCGATTCATCGTTTTGACACGTGCCGTGATGCTTTGGATGGCTTCGCCGCGATTCATGTCGGATTCCTTGATCTCCTCGAGCGAGGCATCCGGCTTCAGGTCGTGCTTTTTCATCTCCGCGTTCAGCATGTCCCCGACAGTGGCGAGGAGCACCCGCTCACGGGTGGGTTTGGTATAGCTCTCGTCCTGGGTGGAGATGGCCTCCTGGAACGCATCCCGGAGATCCACTTCCAACTGGTCGCTGATCGTGCCTACATCGTCCGCATCAAATTGAACGAGGCTTTCGGGACGTTTGGCAGTGACCATGGTGCCGAGCACGAACACGGCATTCTCGAATTCGGGATTGGAGGCATACTCCTGAATCTGGGCCAGGGTGTAGTCGTGCAACTCCTGATCGAAGGCGTCGCCGTACTTGCTCCAAAAGAATTCGGGCAAGGTGTAGACGTGGGCCGTGCCCTTGCGGTTGTCGGACAGGTTTTGCTGGTGAGCCAGGGCGAAGGCTTCGAACGCTGCCCTGGCCTTTCGGTCGACACTGCCCTTGGAATTCGGCAACTGTTGCCCTTTCGCAATTTGCACCTGGAGCTGCAGGATTTGCACACGCTTGTTGTTGAGATCCTTCTTGGCGCCCAGGCTCACTTCGGTGGCCGGCGTGCTGGAGGCCACGTGACCGGATTTGGTCAGATCGGGCATCGACATGGATCGCCCGCGCTGGCTGGCTTTCAAACCCAGGGGATTGGTTTTGCCCAAATGGGTGGTAGAGGTCGTTCTCTGTAACTGAGACTGTTGTGAGCTAAAAACTGAACGGGTAGACATAGTGACATTGCTCCTGTTTCTTCAATCGTCCGTTGGCACTTCGTCGGTTGCATGGCGCGGCATGGCCACATGCATGGCAATAGGATCCCCGGCCGGAGGCGACGGTGACATCGCAGACGCCTCGGCAAAACCGATGGGTTGATTTGGGACGCACGCCAGGGGAAAAACCCAATGTCTTCGGGCGCGTCGGATGAATGGAGTTGGGACGTACGCCAGGGGGAAAAGCCCGCTGTCTTCGGGCGTGGCGGAGGGGTCGTCCTCGTTGTAAAAGAAACTATCCCAAGATCGTGGAAGAACTATGGAGAAAAAGGGGAGGTTTCGGGGAGATATTGAATGACGAACACGTCAAAGCCCCTTTCCTTCAGACACTTGCATGAGATTCATTCTCATCGTCGCCAATCTCGATCGGTTGCGTTCGAAGAACCCCCGTTGCGAAACCATATGAGTGCAGAAGGTCCGGCCCGCCCTCGCCATGGAACCTGGGTAACGAGTGCCCATTCAGCAACGAAATCATTTCCACAATCCAGGCGACTCGGCTGGATGGGCGCGCGATCGGGTATCAGGTATCAGGTATCAGGTATCAGCAAGATACGTGTTCATAGGCGATTAGCTGACACCTGATACCTGGCTGCCGATACCGGTTGGTGCTGGTAACCATCCCGGTTCGCAGGAGCATGTTCATCAAAACCCTGTTTCGGGACGGACACGAACCAATCCAGCCATTTGGCCGGTGTCCCGCTTCGGGCACCTCGATCCCCTCGGGAATAAAAAATGACCGCGAATCGCGATGAATCTAGCTAATACCTAATAGATTGAATCCGAGGAGCTTTCATGCGGAACGACTTCCCTTTGTCCGGTACCCAGTTGGGAATGTGGATCGACCAACAGCGCTCGCCAGAATCTGTCCAGCGCCTCTGTCCTGCCAGGATCGACTTGAATACGGCAATCGAGGAATCTGCCTGGCGTCGTGCGGTCCACATGGCTTGGGAAACCCAAGACGGATGGAGGATGTCCATCCACGAAGAGGATGGCGAAGTCTTTCAGCGGTTCGATCCCAACATCGAACCCATCGCGATCTACAAGGAATTGAGCGGGGAAGTCGACCCGGAAAAAGTGGCGGAAACCATCTTGTCGGAAGCCACGAGTCGATCCTTTCCCTTGGATGATCCAAAATTCACCTTTTTCCTGTTTCGCATGTCGTCGACTCGATCCAGGATCGCCCTGGTCGGCCATCACGTCTTTGGCGATGGCTGGTGCTATTTGGGATTTCTCGACAAGGTTTTCCAGCTTGCGACAGCCGAGGCACCCAACCCCGACACGAAGCTGGTGAAACACCGCTCCTATCGCAACTTCCTCGAAAAAGAGGCTCGCTATTCAAAGTCTGCGGACGAGACACGAGATCGGGAATTTTGGGAGCGTACCCTCGCCCATCCACCGGCACCACTCATGGCGACACCGCCCGACGAGTTCGAAAGTTACCGCTCGATCCGCAGATTGAATCCCACCCAACGCGCGCAAATCTTCAAGCGTTGTCGTGCCGAAGGCGCCACGGCCTTTCCGTTTTTTCTGGCTGTCCTGGCTTTGTTCCATGGGCGCTACTTCGATCGCGAATCGTTTCTGGTCACGGTGCCCGTCCTCAATCGCGACAACCGTGACGATTTAGAAACGATGGGATTGTTCCTCAAAGTGCTTCCGGTCCCCATCGAGACGCGATTCACCGGTTCATTTTGGGATTTCGTGCGCCACCTTCAAGATCGGGTTAGGGAATGCACCGCCCATCGGCGATTCCCGATGCATCACCACACCCGGTCCGGCGAAATCGGCAAATGTCTTCGTTCCCTGGGACTGTCGTACCTGCCCTACAAGGGCCACGGCAGTCCGGCCCTGGAACAACGCCATCGTCAAGGCGAAGCCGCGGTTTTAACCGTGTTTCAAACCAGAGGAGAGCAGGATTCGCTGATGACGCTGGAGACCCGAACCGACGTGATCGAGGCCGCCCAGAACGAATCGATGCTCGACCAGATCATGGACCAGATCGTTCGCATTTGCGACATGCAGGATCTGCCTGCGGATCAGGTGCCGCTGCTGGCCAAACCCACCGCAGAAACGGCCGCAGCGGCCCCACCGGCGGAAGACCGGAGCTGGGGTACCATCGAAGAACGCTTCTCGAAGATCGTTCGGTCACAGCCCGATCACCTCGCCCTGGAGTTCGGGATGGAGACGCGCACCTACCGGGAGTTGGCGCGGGCGTCCCATCGGATGGCGAGTCAATTGGCGCCAAAGATCGAACCGGAAGCCCGAATCGGCCTCGCCATGCCGGCCTCCATCGATTTCATCACGGCGGCCCTCGCCGTTGTCCGGGCCGGCGGCGTCTACGTACCGCTGGATCCCGAGTACCCCCGCGAACGATTGGCCCAGATGTGCGCCTTGGCCGACATTCGACTGGTCCTTACCCAGGATGGCCAACCGGAAGGGGTTCAGGGTTTGGACACCGAAGTGCGCCGCCTCACCGAACTGCCCCCACCCCGCGAGGACTTCGTTCCCCCGATCCGCCCGGACCTCTCGCTGACCAACATCATCTTCACATCGGGCACGACCGGCACGCCCAAACCGATCGCACTCCCGGCTCGGGGCATGTTGAGACTGGTGGACGTCTGCCGGGACACCGGCTACCTGTCACCCAAGATGCGCCTTGGCCGCATGGGGAACTTGTCGTTCGATTTGAGTAATTTCGAGATTTGGGGAACCCTGCTTTCGGGCGGTACCATCAGCGACATTCCGCGCCGCCTCCTCTTTCAATCGGATCTCTTCGCACGCGCCCTGGCCACCCAACGAATCAGCCACATGCTGCTACCCACGGCGCTTTTTCACCATGTGGTCCGCGAGTCACCCAACTGCCTCGAGCCGTTGAACGGCCTGATCGTGGGCGGCGAACCGGCCAATCCGGGTCTGTTCCGCCAAGCTGCCGCCGCGGCTCGCGACACCCGGATCTACAACGGCTACGGTCCCGCCGAGTGTTCGGTCTTCTGCACCGCCCACCTGATCGATCCGGAGGAAACCAGCTCGCGGATCCCCATCGGCCAAGAGCTGCCCACGGACGACATTTGGATCATGGACCGAAAACTCAGGGCCCTTCCGGACGGGGCCACCGGAGAGATTTTGATCGGTGGGCCGGGGTTGGCCCGAGGTTACCTGAACCGACCCGGTCTCACGGCCGGACGTTTCGTGCCCCATCCCTTCCACGCCGGAGAGCGCCTGTACCGCACCGGTGACCTGGGCCGGCGCCTGCCCGACGGATCGCTGGACATTCTGGGGCGCATCGACAACCAGGTCAAGATCCGGGGCCACCGCATCGAACTGGAAGACGTGGAGACGATGCTCCTGAAACATCCGGACATCCGCGAGACGGCGGTGCTGGCTCTTCCGGACCCGATGGGCGGCCAGTTTCTGGCGGCGTTCGTCGTGTCGCGAAACACCGACAAAGGCGCGATCCGCGCGGACCTGACCGAATACATGCTGCCGTACATGATTCCGGAACGCCTCGCGATCCTCGAGCGTCTTCCCCACACCGCCAACGGCAAGGTCGACCGCAGGGCTTTGGCATCTCAGGTCGAACCGGCACGGGAACCCGACTCGAAAGACACACCCGCCACGGAGCTGGAATCTCAAATCCTGGCCCTCTGGAAGCAGCGTTTCAAACTCGGAACTGTGGCGACCACCGCCAACTTCACCGAAGTCGGCGGCAACTCGCTGGCTGCCATGTACCTCGCGGCCGGAGTCAGCCGCCTCGCCAATACCAAGGTCTCCGTGAGTGACATCTTTCGCCACGGCACGGTGCGCCAATTGGCGGCCGCGATCGAGGCCCGAACGAATTCGGATGCGAACCGGACCCTCACGCAAGCGGAGCGGTCCTTTTTGGTGGAAACGATCAACGACACCGCCCACACCAATCGACACCCGTCCCTGTTCGAGGCCTTCGCCGCGATGGCCACCCGAATCCCGGGCGCGCCGGCTCTCGCGAACAAGGACCGGCAGTGGACCTTCGGCCAGGTTCACCGACAAGCACTGGCACTTGCCGAAACGCTCGTGGTCGCGCACGGTATCGAACCCGACGACCGGGTCGGGATCTTGGCCGATCCGAGCGTGGCCTGTACCACCGCCGTGCTGGCCGTGCTTGCGGCCGGCGCCACCTACGTTCCGATGAGTGCCGCCTTCCCCAGCGCCCGACTGCAGCACATCGTCGAAGACTGCGGGATCGAGCTGATCCTGCACGACCCGAGCTTCGCGCCGTCCGTCGCCGATGCGGTGACCTGGCGGGCCTTTCCCAACGACGAACTTCAGGGCGACGCCTCGTTTTCCGCGCGGCCCCGGCTGCCGCTCTCGCCCGCGACCGTGCTGTACACCTCCGGCTCTACGGGCCGTCCCAAGGGGGCGCTGCTCACCCACGCCGGCATCATGCGCATGGTCGAGGATCGACGCCTCGTCGTGTTGAGCCCCGGCGACACGCTGCTCCAGTCGGGCAATTTCGTGTTCGACGTCTCCTGCTTCGAAATGTTCGCGCCCCTGCTCCGCGGCGCGCGCACCTACATCCTTCCCAAGGAAGAACTGCTTCAACCGGAACTGCTGGAATCGGTCATCCGGCGCGAACGCATCGCGTCGGCCTTCTTCACGACCGCCTATTTCAACGCGCTGGTCGACCTTCGTCCCGGTTTGTTCCCGCTGTTGCGGCACGTGCAGTTCGGCGGTGAAATGTGCTCACCCGACCACATTCAGCGGGCCCTGGCCGCCATCGCCGCGGCAGCGGGGGAAACCCGCATCGTCCACCTGTACGGCCCCACCGAAACGGCGACCCTGGCGACCCTTTTCCCGATCGAACACATCGCGGAAAGCGCGGAAACGATTCCCGTCGGCAAGCCGCTGGTCAACAGTACCGCCTATGTCCTGGGCGAGGCTCTCGAACCGCTACCGCCTGGGGTCACCGGAGAGCTGTACCTCGGCGGCGACGGCCTTGCCCTCGGCTACCTGAACCGGCCGGACCTCACCGCCACCCAATTCATACCCAACCCGTTCCAGCCAGGCGGGCGACTGTACCGCACCGGCGACCTGGCCGCCTGGAGCGAGGCGGGCGACCTGGTCATCAAGGGTCGCACCGACGCTCAGGTCAAAATCCGCGGACACCGCATCGAACCCCAGGAAATCGGACACCACTTGGAACGGCACCCGGCGGTCCAGTCGGCGTACGTGCTGTCGGTCCAGGGCGCGGCGGGCAAGGAACTGGCCGCGTTCGTGATCGCCGGGGACCAGGCCATGAACCCCGACCCGGCGGCGTTTCTCGGCGAGCGCCTGCCGACCTGGATGATCCCCGCCAAGTTCATCTACCTGGACCGTTTTCCGCTGACACCCAACGGCAAGGTCGATCATCGCGCGTTGGCGGAGCACCCGGAACTCCATTACGAGCCGATTCCCATCGCCGATCCCGCCGACAGCTACCCGCTCTCCCACGCCCAGCGACGCCTGTGGTTCCTCAGCCTTTCGGACGAGGGCTCCCGCGCCTACAACATGCCGCTCACCTATCGCATCGCGGGCGATCTCAACCCCGAAGCGCTGCGCAGGACCTGGGCGGACCTGCGCCGACGCCACGAGAGCCTGCGCACGGTCTTCCGCGCCGACAACGGCCATCCCATCCAGCAGATTCTGCCGGACGAGGCTTTCCCGCTCCCCTTTGTCGCCGAGGATCTGCGTCACAAATACCAGCCGGAGGCCGAAGCCAGCCGCCGCTTCGAACGAGAAGCGGGAACCCGCTTCGACCTGGAGAACGGTCCCCTGTGGAAGGTTCTGCTCTTCCGCACGGGCGACCGGGCATGGGCGTTGATGCTCCATCTGCATCACATCATCAGCGACGGTTGGTCGATCGAAGTCACCATGGACGAGCAGCGCCTGCTCTACCTGCACCACCAGGAGGGCACGCCGCTCGAATTGAGCCACAACCGGATCGGTTACAAAGACTTCGCGACCTGGGAACGGCGGTTCGATTTCACCGACATGGAACACCACTGGATGGCCAAGCTGCGCGATCACGCGGGCCCGGTCGCGCTGCCGTACGACCGGCCACCGGGTGATCACCACTTCCAGGGCGCCTACCTCTCGTTCTCGCTCGACAAGGCCCAGACGGCACGCCTGCGCAGCCTGGCCGCCACCGGTCGCACGACCCTGCCCAACGCGGTGCTCGCGCTCTGGGCCCTCGCCTTGGCGCGCTTCAGCAACCAAACCAAATTCAACCTCGGTTACGCCGACGCCAATCGCCGTCACCCCGATCTGACCGGGTTGCTGGGCTTTTTCGTCAACATGCTGGTCCTGCCGGTCGATTTCGAGGACACCCACGATTTCGGTCACATGCTGGCCCGGATTTCGGATTCGGTGTTCGAAGGCCTCGAGCACGGGCTCTACCCGTTCGACCGCCTGGTGGAAAAACTCAATCCCACCCGCGACGCCAATTCGGTCCACCTGATCAACGCGGTGTTCGGCTACCAACGGTTCGGCGCCGAGGACCGCAGCCACCATTCCATCCTCAATCCACAGGGCTTGTTCGGACCGAGCACCGAAGTTCACTCGATGTTCAACCAGGCCTTCGACCACGGCACCTCCAAATTCGACCTGACGCTCTTCGCGTTCGAGCACGAGCACCAGCTCCAGTTCGGTTTGGAGTACGACAGCCGGGTGTTCGAAGAGCGCACCGTGGACCTGCTCGTTCACTTTTTCACGACCCTTTCCAAATACACGAGCTGCCAGGACACGTCGGCAGATATCGACGCCCTGCTGCGCGAGCGGGACCGATTCGCGCTGGAGGCATCCGAGCCGATCGCCATCCAGGAAGACATTGCGGCCCGTTTCTCTCGAATCGCACGGCGACAGCCACGGAAATGCGCCCTCACCGACGGCCTGTCCCACTTGACCTACGAGGAGACGGACACCCTTTCCGACCGCTTCGCCGCGTGGTTGGCGCCGAAGCTCGGCGCACATCGCCGCGTCGTGGTCATGGTGGAGACCGGCCCCGAATTGGGCTGGCTCCTGCTGGGCATCCTCAAGGCCGGCGCCACCTACGTGCCGCTCAACCCGGGCTTGCTCCACCGCCACGTGAAGCGGCTGGTCGAAGACGCCGGCGTACGCGTGCTGGTGACCGATTTCGCCCATCAGCACCAAGCCGAGGAACTGTTGTGGCACTTCCCCAACCTGCAGCACCTGTTCAACATCGAAGGCGACGGCCACGCGCTCGTGGAACAGCCCGGTGAATTGGGCGACGTCACGCTCTGGGACTACGTGGGCACCTCGGCCGCCGACGACATCGACGCGGGTGGCTGGCAGGACAGTTACACGGGCAAACCCTTCAGCCGCACCGTCATGGACGAATACGGCGACAACGCGCTGGACAAGCTTCGACCCTACCTGACACCCGACACGCGCGTGCTGGAAATCGGCTGCGCTTCGGGGATTACCATGGTTCGCGTGGCCCCGTTGGTCGGCCGCTACGTGGGCCTTGATCTTTCGCCACGCGTCCTGGCCCACGCCCGTGCGCGTGTCGAAGACGCGGGTTGGGACCACGTCCGCTTGGCTTGCCTGGAGGCCGTGGACGTGGACATGCTGGACGAGGAGGGTTTCGACCTGATCGTCATCAATAGCGTCATTCAGTGCTTCCCGGGTTACAACTACCTGCGCGAGGTGTTGGCCAAATGCGTCCACAAGCTCGGGCCGACCGGTCGCATCTTTCTCGGCGACGTGATGGATCTGGCCCGCAAACAGGAAATGATCGTCTCCCTGCGCGCCCACCTGGCCTATTCGCCAAAAGCCAAGACCAAGATCGATTGGTCCAACGAGCTCTTCCTGTGCCATGCCATGCTCGCCGACCTGGCCCACGACCTTCCGGCCATTCGCGCCATCGAGATCGGCGACAAGCGGCCCTGTGATTTCGACAACGAGTTGACGCGCTATCGCTTCGACATCTTCCTGGAAGTCGACCGTGAATCTCGGGACCAGGTGTTCCCCCGCCTCAAGGAACGCCACGATCGAAGGAGCCTGCCACTGCGTCCCGATCGAGTTGCCGCACCCGCGAACCCGGTGGCGCTCGTTCACCACGCCTCACGTCGCGACATCGCCATCGATCAAAAGGGCATCCTGAACCTGGTGACGGACCAGGGCGATTTGGCCCTTGCGCAAGACGACCGCGTGCTCCTGGTCCATCAGCCTTTCGAGGAAGTCCACCTGTTCGAGCTGTTCGGCAGCCTGCTCAACGGCGCCACGGCGGTGATCGCCCCGCAAGACGTGCTGGCGAACGGCGCCGACTTGGCCAGGATCTGGCGCGATCGACAGGTGACCGTGGCACTGCTGCTGACCCCGGTCTTCCACGATCTGGTCGCCGGGAATCCCGCCGCACCGGCCCCCCTGCGCAAACTGATCACGGGAGGCGACCGGCTCGAGCCGGAGTACGTCGCATCGGTGCGTGAGGCGTGTCCCGCGCTGCAACTGGTCCACGCCTGGGGACCGTCGGAAGCGACCGTCATGACCACCACGCTCACACTCGACCGCCCATACCATCAAATCCCGGCAGGTAAACCGTTAGCCGGCAACGAGATATTGATTCTGGACCAAGAGGGCAGGCCGACTGCGACGGGCATTGCCGGTGAGGTCTTCGTCGGCGGCGCAAGCCTGGGTCCCGGCTACTTGGACGAAGAGGAAACACGCGATCGGTTCGTTCGGCTGCCCCACCGGCCACGAGGGCACTGGTTTCGCACCGGAGACCGGGGGCGCGTGGACGTATTCGGGAACCTGCACATCCTCGACGACACGCAGGTAGGACGGCGCCATCAGGAGGCCGTTCCGGAGGAGCCGTCCGAGTTGACGGCGTCCGACGCCACGCTCGCCGCATCCATTCTGCGCATTTGGTGTCGCGAATTGAACCAAGCCCACATCGAACCCCACCACAATTTCTTCGAGATCGGCGGCCACTCGCTCAAGGCTGTCCGCGTCCTGCACCGCATGCAGGAGGAGCTGGATCTCAAGATTCCGCTGGCCGTGTTCTTCAACCATCCCACGGTTTCCGGCCTGGTGCGGGCGCTCCAGTCGCGCGGCGATCAGGCCGAATGGCTGATGCTCAGCGAAGACCACCCCAACCTGCCGGATATTTACTTCATTCCGCCAGGCATGGGTCAGCCGCTCATTTTCAAAGGGTTGGCCCAACGGTTGAGCGGTCGCTTCAACGGAGTCGGCATGTTCTACCCCTCCTCCCGCGACGCCTGGACCCTGGAGACCATGACCCAATCCATCTTCCACGGCATCATGAAGCGCCACCGAAGCGGTCCGGTGTACTTGGTCGGGTACTCGCTGGGTTGCAACCTGGCCTTTCAGATCGCCAAGGAGCTGGAGATCCACGGGCACCCCGTCAACGTGGTGCTGATGGACGGCCTGGTCCTGGACGGTCGCAAGCGATTCGGAGACGACCGCAACTACGAAATGGAGCAATGGCTGGCGACCTGGAACTTCGAGGATCGCGAAGATCTGGCCGAATGCCTGGCGCTCTGCTTCGACGCCATCAGCGGCCGCACGACCCTGGGCTCGATCGCGGGCGACCTGCTCGCGATCGAGGCCCGCGACAACCCGGTCGCGACCGAGATGGAGAAGTGGAAAGGGTTCTGCGAGGGCGAATTCCGCCACCTGAAACTGCCAGGCAACCATTTCACCATGCTGCTGGAGGACAACGGCAACCTGGACCATGTGGCAGATCTCTTGGAAGAGCGGTTCCGCTGACCATGCCTCCGCGTTTCGCGCCAGGTGCGTCGCGGCAGTGACTGCGGATTTTTACCACGGAGTCGCCGCCCAGGCCGGGGGCCGGATTGCCGGACCACCGGGTTTCAGGTGGGTAACTAATCGAAGCGAATCGTTTGGGAGTTCCCGCATTTGTGAGAGGGGCGTCGTTGCAGTAAGTTGGCCCGCCGGGCCGACATTTTTCGACGAACTCCCCGCACATCCGCCTTTTTAGGTTTTTATCTTTATCTTCGAGCTTTACAGAGTTTGTTACATAAGAGCCGCGAACCAGCGGGCAAACCCGCTCGATTTCGAGAAAGAAACAGCACACCTGGTTTCTGGCGAAGGGCCATGGGTCGTTCATCCAAAAAATTTAGCAGGAACGCATGAACATCGGAAACCAGGAAAGGATCGGCATTTGGTGTCACATCATGGTCCTGCTTTTCCTGGTTTCGATCATTCCTGCCTTCCTGATCAAGATTTGACGACGGCAAGACCCAGCTCAGGTTGAATACACCACTTTGTTTCAAGAGAGTTCACAGAGGGAAAGGAGTTAATTGCACTCACCGTAAGTGTCTTAATTTTCAACCACTCTCGCTGTCGCTGTTGGTTTTGAGATACTTTTGCTCGCAGTATGGATGGTTGGACGCGGCTGAGGCTGGTGTCCAACTATCCACAGGTTCCCTTCTTCGAAAGCAAAGGCACATTGTTTCTAGCCGTCTCTTTCACTTTTGATTGAGATCCTTTTCACTAGAACCCTCTCCGTCTTACATGTGGATTAATACCTCAAACTATGTGTCTTTTTCACACTATAAAAGACATTCCTACCTTGAGCTCAAATCTCGATATTCTCATCTGATGATGGGTGGTGACCAACACCAGACAAAATACGGATTTTTTATAAAACAACATTGCCTCATCTCTCAAAAATCACTTTTATAAATTTAAGCGATCAATGTAAAATATTACCATTTCCAAGCACATGATAATTTTCGATATCAGGAGCGCGAAATCTCGGAATGTCTTTCGAGGAACACTTAGATCCCATTTGCGATTTTTTCAAAAAATGGATTAAGCCTCAAGAGGCAGAAGAGACATTACACAAACTGTCTTTATTGAATGCAAAAAAAGCGTTAGAGCTTTTCCTGCCTGGTTCCTCCATGCAGGAATCTCCCGCATCGTGATCATCGGATCCACTCAACCCGGTGTTCTCGCTCGGACGGACGAATCCCCCTTCGCCCTCGAATACCAATTTCCGATCATGCCTCGCAAACCACCTGCGCGGCAGGAGGGCTGAAACTCTCTTGAATCAACCGGTGGCGACCGAACGGGAGGAATCGAAATGGCCCAGTCGGAAGGAAATTGTGCCGAACCGCAGGATAAAAAAAACGAAGAAACAGACCATCCCCAATCTGTGATGCGATCGAATACCTCATGGTATACCACAGATCATCCAGGCGTTATTGAATTCACCAGTGTCCATGCACCATGGGAAATCGACTCAGCCCATATCACGCAAATCTATGCCAGCCCTCCCAACTGCGTCATTGGAAAACCCAGTCCAACCGGCCCCTATCCCGAATCGATTCTATTTCCAAATGCGACACCCTTCACGTTTCATCCCCATGTTGCACATACAGGGCAGGGATCAAAAAATCTCTTCATTGGCTTGTCCCAAGGCGACGAGTTTGTACTCGTGGGCTTTCGTGTCGACCAAGATTATTTGAGGCCCGTCACGCTTTACGGATACTGGATGGATTTTCGTCCCTTATTAGAAAAGTCTCGTGATGCCAAGGACCTTGTTCCCTTTAATGACTTCAACAAGGCCTTCGATGAACTAAATAAAGGTAGCAAAAGTGGCGCGGACTTTATCAATGAATTCCTCGCGATCCAAAAAAAAATGACCGGTGGGACCGGCACATATGGCGCCGGAAATCAGGGGACCTGACATGAATGGGTACACCGCGAAGTATTTCCAATCCATAAGCCCGCTCAAAGCCACACCTCCCACACCCTATTCGCCAAAAACGCCATTCCCCGAGCTCATCCGGGAGAACCACGCCTATTTCGGACTGGAATCCTGCGAAACCTATCCATTCCCACCCATCAGGATTCGGTTGTTGGTGATCGTCGATGGCAAACTTCAATTCGACAACTCGCCTTGGGGTCTATCCAAAATGTTGCACGCACTCCTGTTCAATCCACAATGGTGGGTCAAATTCTACATCACCTGTGCACACCGTCAAAAATCGAAGACGTTGAAACTGAAGAACATCTTGGGCAAAGATATTCGCAACAGCAGCATCTGTAAGCGCATCAAAGAGCACGATAACTCACCGTTCAGATTCGAGCGCGATACGATTTGTACAAAGGGCCGAAACCGAAACGAGGTCAGGTTCAAATTCGATCAAATCTGGTTTTTCGGGACACTGGCCGATACCGACCCCCTCCAGCCGCACGAAGTGGACATCCTGCGAAGTTTCATGGATGCAGGATACGGGGTCTTCGCCACGGCGGATCACGGCCTCCTGGGCAATGCGCTCTGTGGTCGGCTTCCCCGCGTGCGGCGCATGCTGCACTTTTCGAAGGATCCTCTTCCAAATACCACCACTCATCGAAACAATACCGTACATCCCCGAACCCCTCCCGACCCGTTGTTTCCGGAACACCAGTCGGATGAAATCCCCCTTTCGCTGAACGTGCGGTATTACTACGACTACCAACTCACGCATCCCCTTCACGAACAACAGATTGTCGACCCCCTCCTCTTCCGCAGATATGCACTGCCCCATCCCATTCTTTCGATGCCTTGGCCCCTGAACGAGGTCAACGCATTGCCGGATCACCCTCACGAAGGCGAGGTCCTGGAATGCACCAAAGAAGCGCTGGAAGACATAGGTGCTAAAAAGGGTCCGGGCATCGGGCCCTTTGTCAACGAATTTCCCTATGCCGCCAGAGATTCATCCACGTCATTGCCTCAAGAACCGCCGAGACTACCTTGGGAAATCGTGGGGTCCACGTTCAATCGGAGCACCAAACTGTTGGTGGATCGAAACTTCCAAGAAGACCAAACACAGGGCGATCGACCCCCTTCGGAATTTGGCGCGGTGGGCGCCTACAACGGCTTTCTGGCTCTAGACCCGGTTGGGCGGATCGCGGTGGATTCTTCGTTTCACCACTGGACCAACCTCAATTTGAGAGGTTGGCCCGATTGGCACCGTCTGGGAGAAGCTCAAAAGAAAGAGAACCTGACCCGCGAGGAAGAACAAGCATTCGCCAACATCAAAAAAATAAGAGGGTACTATACCAATCTTGCGACCTGGCTCGCTCCCTGGGAAACCCAGCGCCTGATATCCGTCCACGCGATTGCCTCATCCATCCAGCGAACCCCTCTCGAGGAAGCCCTGCCCGATCCGCCGCCTCACAATCTCGCCAACTATTTGAGGTTTGGCCAGCTCACCATTTACCACCTACTCCCGCTCGTGGCGGAAACCCATATTCGCACCTGGTGGATCTATTTTCTGGAGCCAGGCCAAGCAGGTTCACTCCTCGACGAGCATAATCTGAGGGTCGATTTCCATCTGGAAGTGCTGGACGAATGTCTGCTGGGTGCCATTGTCCTGTGGTATTGGGAATACTGGTGGAAAGATGGAAGATTACCCAATGTCGAGGACTTGATCGTCGTCGCGGATGAAGCCATAAGGAGTGGATGGGAACATTACAAACGGGCATACATCACACAAACCAAAAAAGCTTCGGAAGCACTGATCAAACGAATCGACAAACTTTTATATCCAACCCCCGGCCCTTGACCTAAATAGAGCGATTCTGGGTGGGCACGATCCCATACGGTCCCAGTGAAGGCGCCTCTGTGTCCTCGGTTCCAAACGAACCTGCGATACAAAGAAGTGTCGCGAACTGGGACCTTATCCTTGGATGGTCGAGGTGCGAACCCCGGCGTTGCCGCTCGTCATGCCTCCGAAACGGGAAACGGCATCCATCCGACTTGCTCTTGAAATCGATCACGCGTCTTCGTATGTTGGAACCATCCACCCTCCAGCATCCAACGCTCGGAAAAGCCATGCCGTTCGCTTCGAAACCCACCGGTCGTTCCGCCATGCCCAGCCTGGTTCCCTCGATGACCACGCTCACCCTTCGCCTTGCCCTGGGAGTGATTCTAGGGTACTCGATCGGATGTCGTTCCATGCCCGCCCCCACGGGCGCCAGGGAGGCCACCTCCCCCAAGCTGGAGGCAGAGGCGCTCCCTCCTCCGCCGGAACCCCCGCCTTTGGGACCTACCGATCACCATGTGGCCGAGTGGTATTGGAAGCAGGCGGAGAAGGCACGGAAGCGCGGTACGCCCGCGTGGCTGAGGCGTTCGGTGGAACAGTATGATTGCGCGGCGGAACTGTATGCGCAATCCGGCGACGAACTCGGGGAGGCCCGAGCCCGAAACGCGGGGGGACTGGCCTGGTTTGAATTGGACGACTACGACGAGGCGGAGGCCTGGCTGAGCACCGCATTGAGTATCCGGGAACGCGAGGGGGATGCATTCGAGCGCGCCCAAACCTTGAACAATCTGGGATTGGTACAACTCGGGAAGGGCCTTCCCAAACAGGCTTATCCCTACTTTCTGCGTGCCCTGCCCCTCTGGCAGGAAGCGGAAAAGCCCATGGAAACAGCCTTCACCTGGAATTGCATGGGCGGCGCTTGGGATCAATTGGACCAACCCGCCGCCGCCCTGGAACAATACCGGAAGGCATACGAGGTCCTCGATCACTACCAGGAAGAAGAAGCCCTGTGGGGAAAAGCCTTTGTGGCCAACAACATCGGGGTTGTGCTCAATTACCTGAACGAATTGGATCGAGCTTCGAGTTTCCTCGAGATGGCGCTGGCCATTTGGCCAAAGCTGGACAACCCGAGCGGCGAAGCCCAGACACTCAACAACCTCGGTTGGACACGCCGTCTTCAGGGCGATCCCGAGGCCGCGCTCGACCTGCACCGGCGTGCGCTTTCCAAAAGCGGCGCGATTCGCGATCGCGCCTTTTCCCTTCACAACATCGGGGTGGTCCATTTCGAACAAAACCGGCTTCGAGCATCGGAACGATACTTCAACCGAGCTCTGGAGCTGCGCGAATCCATGCAAGATCATCGTAGCGCGGCCTATTCCCACTACAGTCTCGCCCGCACGGCTGCGCTCTTGGGTAACCCCGACGCCGACGACCGATTCAAAGACACCCTGCATCGCGCCCGGAAGGTGGGCGACGTGGCTTTGGAAATCGAGACATTGGTGGGGCTCGCATCGCTGGCGCGTTCACGTCAGGACCCGGCCTCCGCGCTGACGCAGGTTAACCAAGCCATCGACCTGAGCGAGCACCAACGCGTAAAAGTCCCGCACGGCGACATGCGGGCCGAGTACCTCGCAACCAAGATGAGGGCCTACCAATTGCGCATCGACCTTTTTCTCGACCTGCATCGCCAACGACCTACAGAGGGCTTCGACGGCCTCGCGCTCGCAGCCACAGAGGCAGCCCGCGCCCGCTCCTTGGCCGACTCGCTTCGAAAAACAAAGGAAATCCGAGACTTTCCCTATACCGAATCCAATCGCGACACCACTTCAGGCAAGCGCGATGCAGCGGGATCTTCAAAGGCGAACCCTATCGCGGAACCGCATGTGACAGAACCGTTCATGGCCGCGTCTCTCGAAGATTCGGCGGGGAGCCGACTCTCGAAGGCGCTCGACAGCCCGGCAAGCTCACCAGGAGGGCCCGAAAGTGCGGTAGCGAAGCTTCTTGAATCCCGGACCGCCGAGGCGGCGGCTTGGCTGGACACCGTCCGAACGTCCCTTTTGGGCGAGGAAGATTTGCTCATCTACTTTTGGCTGGGAGACGATCGGGGCTACGCCTGGATCCTCGATCGAGAGACACTGATCAGCGTCGAACTCCCTGCCCGCGCAGCCCTTGTGGGAATGATTCGAACCACCTCCTACCGGGCAAAACACCACGTGATCAACGCACAGTCCATCGAAATCGCGGCCCGGAATTTGAGCGAAGCCCTCTTCGGAGATCTTTCCCCATATCTGACCAAACACCGCTTGATTCTCGTACTCGATCCAGGCCTGCTGGGCGTCGCGTTCGCAGCGCTCCCCCTACCTCGAGGATGTAACCCGGGCACCGACGAAACGTGGATGATCGACCGTTTCGAGCTGATTCAAACACCTTCGATCCAAACGCTCGCCCTACTGCCCCAAGTCCCCGTCTTCGAAACAACGGAAACGGCAACCGTCGCGGTCTTCGCGAATCCCACCTACACTCCAACCAACGAACGAAAGAGCACGCCTCCACCATCCCCGCCTACGGGTCAACCATCGGCGCGGCTTACCGATGCTTCCGCCGATCCATGGCGGTCTCCGGCACAGACGGAGCTGGTCCCCTTGCCGTTCTCCAGAACCGAAGCGATGAATATCCAACGCATCGTAGGACCTGGACGAACGGTCATCCGCCTTGGCCCCTCTGCGGCCCGGCTTCCCCTGTTGCGCGGGTTCGGCCGCGATCATCGGATTCTGCATTTTGCCACGCATGCCACCTCCGACAGTGCCCGTCCCGAACGATCCGGCTTATGGTTAAGTACTTGGAACGAGGAAGGAAAGGCAGTGAACGGCCTACTGAATCTCCACGAAATCTATGGGTTGGAATTGAACGCGGGATTGGTCGTACTCAGTGCATGCGAGACAGCGCGAGGTGCCGAAATCCGGGGCGAGGGAGCGCTGAGTCTGGCTCGCGGTTTCATGGTTTCAGGCACCCCGCGAGTGGTTGCAAGCCTCTGGCGTGTCTCGGATGAAGGTACCGCCCATCTGATGACACACTTTTACGAAGGCGTGTTCCAACGACAGTTGGCACCGGCAGCGGCGCTGCGCCGAGCCCAGTTGGCACTGAGATCCAGTGGCGATTGGTCGTCCCCCTACTACTGGGCCGGTTTTCAGCTATATGGTCGTTGGGATTGACCCACAGGATTCCACTGAGGCGCGGCGACGAAACAGCCATCATCATGCGGACCGATGAGTTGAGCCGAGTGCCGATAAGTTCGAGTCGGTTTCCGAGTCCCAACCATGCCAAAGATAACCGGTCCCGATCATCAACACTTCGGGTTTGAACGTCGTGCTCACGAAGGGGAGGCTAACCTCCTGCAAGCGGGTGGTTTTGCGAGGAGTGGTATACTGGGCTCCTGCTTTTTTCGCGGTCCTATCCCAATCGACGAGTGAGGTCGAACATGTCAGACGAGAACAAGATCACCCTCGGCGGCTGCCTGTGCGGCTCCGTGCGATACCAGGTCAAAGGCCCCCTACGCGACGTGGTCAACTGCCATTGCAGCATGTGCCAGCGCCAACACGGCAACTTCGGCCCACACACCAAGGCGCGTAAAGTCAACATCACCATCACCAAGCGCGAGGGGCTCGCCTGGTACAAGACTTCCGACGTCGCGCGGCGCGGCTTTTGTCGCGAGTGTGGTTCCGGCCTGTTCTGGGAGCCGTTTCACCTCGACGCGACCGGCATCATCGCCGGCACCCTCGACGGCCCGACCGGGCTGAAAACCATGGGCCACATCTTCGTGGGCGAGAAATCGGATTTCTACGAGATCCAGGACGAATTGCCGCAATTCGAAAAATCCTCGAACGGGCAACTGGTGAACGATTACAAGTAATGGGCGGAGGTGGTGCGGGTAACGAACTCACCCGGCCAAGCGATCCAGCCGCAGGCGGTGCCGTTCGTCGAACAGGCGACGGGCCGTCAGGCGCACCGAACAAATCACGCCCAGGCCGGTTCCCGCCGCGATCAGGAACATGATCAGGATTTGGTACTTCACCGCCTCGGTCGGTGGGCTGCCCGCCAGGATCTGACCCGTCATCATGCCGGGCAGGCTCACCAATCCCGCCGCGGCCATCGCGTTGACGATGGGGATCAGGCCGGCGCGAATGGCTTCCCGCGAAAGGGCCAACAGCGCCTCCGTGCGATCCTGACCCAACAACAGCCGCTGCTCGATGGTTTCCTTTTCGCGGATCACCGATTGAAGCAGGCGATCCACCCCCAGGGCGACGCCGGTCATGGTGTTGCCCAGCAGCATGCCCAGCAGCGGAATGGCGTACTGCGGGTCGTACCAGGGCTCGACGCCGATCATGGTGCGCAGCCCCAAAAAAGTGACACCGAACGAGGAAACCATCATCGAGGTGGTGCCCACGCCGAAGCCCCACCAACCGCGCAGGGGGCGTTTTTGGCGCGCCATCACTTCCCTGCCCGCCGCCAGCAACATGATCGAGGCCACCAAGGTGGTCCACCACCAGGCTTCGTTGTCGAAAATGAACTTCAGGACCAGACCCAACAGGGAGAGCTGGACCGCGGTGCGAAGGGCACCGATCACGAGTTGCCGGCCGATGCCCAGCCGCGTGCGCCAACTGATCAAGGCCAACACCAGGACCAACGAGGCCGCGATGGCCAAGTCCAACGGGGTCAGGGCGATGACACTCATGATTCCGCCTCCGCCGGCCGTGTTTCGATGTGGAATCGGCGATTGGATACCCGTTCGATCTGGGCCGGCTCGTGGCTCACCCACAAGACAGGCGCGCCCAGGTCTTTTCGATAGCGCGCAATCACCGTTTCGACCCGTCGCTTGTTGTCCTCGTCCAGGCTGGCCGTGGGTTCGTCCAACAGCAACGCCTTGGGCCGGTGGGCCATGAGGCGCAACAACGCCAGGCGTTGTCGTTCGCCGGTGGACAGGCGATGGATCTGCCAGTCCCACACATCCTCTGCGAAACCCAAGTCGGCCAAGTCGTCCGCGCGGCGTTCGTCGAAGTGCTCGCCCACGGTTTCGAACCACCAACGGCTTTCGGTGGGAAGAAAGCCAACCAGACGCCGCCAGGTGGGCGCACTCATTTCGTTGCGGGATCGGCCGTCGAGAAACACGTCGCCTCGATTCGGGTCCAGGTCGGCGATGGCCCGCAGAAGCAGCGATTTCCCGGAACCGGAGGGGCCCACCACGCAGAGGCACTCGCCCGCACCGACGTGCACATCGATGGGATCTCTTCCAAAGGCCTGCAGCCGCTTGATGTCCAGGTCGGGCATAGGCGGTTCCCGCGCTCCACCAAATCCAATTCGTGCAGGCAAGTATACCCGAGATGGCGCTTGCGCGCGCGGGCCGACTCGGTTTCCAAGCAGGCATTTTTTTCACCGCAGAGTCGCGGCTCAGGCCAAGGGCCGGATTGCCGCGCGCCGGTGTGCCAGACCATCGGTATTCCGACCACTGGGTTTTGAGGTGGGGTGACAATCGAAGCGAATCGCTTGGGAGTTCCCGCATTCACGAGAGAGGCGCAAGGCCTGTAGGTTGGCCCGCTGGGCCGACTTTCGAAGCGACGTAACCCTCGATGAAGCGCCATCCCAAAGAGCCTTGCCGATCCTTTCCCTAAACGCTCACCCCAAAGCACCCATCCTCGTTGTTCCCGCATGCCGAGGGAGAAACCAGGCCAGTAGGTTGGCCCGCTGGGCCGACGTTTCGAAGCGACCCAAGCAACAGCAATCAATTGCGCCAAAGAGCGAAGCCGATCATCTCCCTCGCGACCCCGATCCGAAGTCGCAAAGTTCAAAGTCCCCGCATCGCGAGAGGGGCGCCAGGCCTGTAAGTTCACCAGCTTGGTGAACCAATCGAAGCAACTCAAGCAACGACAATCAATTGAGCCAAAAAGCGGAGCCCGATATCTCCCTCGCGACCCCGATCCGAAGCCGCCAAGTTCAAAGTCCCCGCATCGCGAGAGGGGCGCCAGGCCTTTGGGTGGAGCAGCTTGCTCCACCAATCGAAGCGACCGAGCACAGATCGAAATCGATCATCGGGAGATCTAGAGGCCCGACTTATCCGCTTCGCTCTATTACCACTTGATCTTGCGAAGCATGGGCTGCTTCGAAGTGTCGGCCGGGCCGGCCAACCTACTGCAATGGCAACTCTCTCCTGGATTCAGGAACTCCTGGATGACGAGCTTCGATTGGTGGAGCAGGCTGCTCCACCTACAGGCACTTCGCCTCTCTCTCGATGCGGGAACTGCTAGCATGCGCCCTTCGAAGTGTCGGCCGGGCCGGCCAACCTACTACAATCTCGACCCTCAAAGCATGCGGGAACTCCTCGCATGGATTACTTCGACAAGTTCATCCGGCGGGCTTACCGCCCCTGATGCCCCTACCTGGCATGACGAATCTCTCGGCATTCGGGTACCCCGAGCGGATTTACTTCAAACGAGGATCCAGGACTGGGACGATCACTTGGATATCTGCAAAAAAACTTGCTTTCAAATGTCTAAAATCTCCAAGTTGTCTGCACCGATACCCGTCACGAACTGTGAAAAGCTTCAAGAACGTCTCTGTGCGATCCAAATCGGAAATGAGGCGCCTATGGTCGATGAAGTACCCCCGGACCTCGCAGACAAAATGATCGATGCCCTCGCCTCGAGCGACATGGCCCATGCTCTCTTGCTCTACCACCGCGTCCGCGGCTCGGATTTGGAAACCGCCTGGAAGGTTGTGGCGCAAATGCTTCGGGACCTGGGTGAGGAACCGAATGCATCCGCACGACATGCGATCATTCGCGAAGTCAAGGAAGTGTTGACCATGGACCGGCGCACCAGATTCAAGCGGTTCATGGGTGCCCTCGCCCTGGCGCTACTCTGTTGCGGTTTCTCGGGTTACGTGCTCTTGGACAAATCGGCACGGCTGAAGACCTCGTTGCAGTCCTTGTTTTGGTCCTCGGCCCAAGCGACGGTTCTCGAGGTGCGAACCCATTCCACACGAAAATATGAACAACAACGGCAGGTGGACCGCCATTACCAAGACCTTCAATACCAATATGCGGTGGAAGGAAACCTGTACACCGGCTACAGGGGCAACCTTCAGTATTACCCGGGACTCGGGGACGAGCCCTTGAAAAAGGGGGACCCGATCACCGTTCTCTATAACCCGAAGACGCCTGGCCAATCCCTCTATAAGCGATCGATCTATCGCTTGGTCGTTACGTCCCTGTTCAACCTGGGTATTCTGGGGTTTGGCCTGTTGGTCGCGGTGTTCGCTTTTCACCGAGAGCGGCGTTGGCGCCATTTGAAGCGATTGGATGAGCAAATGGGTGAGACCACTCAGAGCTGATCTGGCCCAGCCGACGCGGCCCGGTTTCGGTTCGTTGCCCGCTGCCCGCGTTCACCGCTGTCCCTGCGCCAATCCCGACGCGAGATTCCCCACGCAACGGTTCGTGCCACGAGTGGACCAAAGGGTCCTGCACAAAAAAAGCCATCAGGTGTCGCTTCCCGAGTCGCCGCCGATCGGGATGGGCATTTGTCGTTCTGGCTCGGGTCGAGATGCCCCAGGGTTTCGGACCGACTGTTTCAACGGAGGTTCCGAGGCCGAGCAACAAAAAGAACATCTCTCCCGTAGTGGTGTTATACTTGAGTACAACACCTAAACACTAAGCAACCGGAACCCCACAGGCCCATCCATGCACATCTCCTGGAACGACAACATTCCGATCTACATCCAGCTAAGGGATCACATGATTGCGCTCATTCTTTCCGGCGCGGTGGCCGAAGGCGAAGCCCTCCCTTCCGTGCGCACCGTCGCCGCGGATTTCCGGCTCAACCCGATCACCGTATCCAAAGCCTTCCAACTCCTCGTCGAAACCGGACTGGTGGAAAAACGACGCGGGCGCGGCATGTTCGTCGCCGAGGGAGCACACCGGCAACTGCTTGCGGCCGAACGCGCCAAGTTTCTGACCGAGGAGTGGCCCGCCATCGTGTCGCGCATCCGGCAACTGGGCCTGGATCCCGCGGAACTCCTCGAATCCGTCGGCCAACCAAAGGGGGACACACCGTCATGACCGCGATCGTCAGCGCCCGCGGGCTCCACAAACACTACGGCTCACTCCGCGTCCTTGACGGCGTGGACCTGAACATCGAGAAAGGCGCCATCGTCGGCCTGATCGGACCGAACGGCGCCGGCAAGACCACCCTGCTCAAGGCCCTGCTGGGTCTTTGCCGGTTCGAAGGCGAACTGGAGGTGCTCGGTCTCGATCCCAGGCGGCAACGCCACGACCTGAGCCGGCAGATCTGCTTCATCGCCGACGTATCGGTGTTGCCCCGTTGGCTGAAGGCCGGCCAGGCTCTCGAACTCGTACGCGACATCCACCCCTTGTTCGATATGGACCGCGCCCGGTCGTATCTGGATCAAACCCGGATTCCCATGAACAAAAAGGTGGCGCACCTCTCGAAAGGCATGATCACCCAGCTCTACCTGGCCCTGGTCATGGCCATCGACGCGCCCTTGTTGATTCTGGACGAGCCGACCCTCGGGCTCGACATCCTCTATCGCAAGAAATTCTACGACCACCTGATTCAGGACTACCACGACCGCGAACGCACCATCATCGTGACGACCCACCAGGTCGAGGAAATCGAGACGCTGCTGACCCATCTGCTGTTCCTGAAGGACGGCAAGCTGGTGCTGAACACCTCGATGGCATCGGTCGCCGACGAGTACTGCGAACTGATGGTGCCCAAGGATCGCGCCCAAGCCGGCCGCGATCTGGGTCCCATCGGCGAACGCGAGGTGTTCGGTCGCAAGTTGTTTCTGTACAAAGGGGTGGAGCGTGATGTCCTGGGCCGCTTGGGCGAGCTGCACACGCCGGGCATCGTCGACCTCTACCTCGCGTTGATGAAGGAGGACGCCGCGTGAAATCCTTCGTCGCCCTGCTCAAACGGGAGTATTACCAGTACCGGGGTCCCCTGCTCTTCACACCGCTCTTGATCGCCGGCATCCTGTTCACCCTCGCCATGTTGAGCCTGTGGACCCCCTACCGGCTGGTGGAGGCGTTGATCGATGCAGGTCCACAGGAAAACTTCGCCCAGCTCCCCGAGTTCCTCGCCGGCCAAGACGCCGCCACCCGCCGCGACACGATGGAACGCTTGTTGTTCGGCGTCTCGATTCCCTTTCACATCGGCTGGTTCATTGCGCTCCTGGTGTATCTGTCGAACAGCCTGTACCGCGATCGCCGCGACCGATCGCTGTTGTTTTGGAAGTCCCTTCCCATTTCGGACACCCGCAGCGTGGCGGCCAAGGTGGTTTCGGCCAGCCTGGTGGGGCCCGCCATCATGTGGTCGACCATCGTCGTCATCCACCTGCTGCTGTTGATGTTGTTGGCGATCATGGCGTGGCGGTCGGGGGTTCCGGTTTGGGATACCGTGCTGCTGCCCGGCAATCCCTTCTCGGTGTGGTTGAGGCTGGGATTGGGTTACCTGTTGCAGATGGGATGGTACCTGCCCCTGTTCGGCTACCTCCTGCTCGCCTCGGCCCACGCCCGCAAGTCTCCGCAACTCTACGTGTTCGGCCCCTTGTTGGTGCTGGCCCTGCTCGAGGGCATGCTTTCGAGAAGTATCGAATTCCTCCGACTGCTCCAAGTCCGGGCCTGGGGCGGGCCGGTTCCGATGGTGCTCAAAATCCCCAACGGCATGGTGGGATTCCCCATCGAACTGGACCAGACCAACCTCGATTACCACGTCATCCATTGGCAGGAACTGCAGGCGTTCCTGCTCCAACCCGCTTATTGGCTCGGCCTCGTGCCAGGCCTGCTCATGATCGTCGTGGCCATCAGGGCCTGCCGGTACCACGAAGATCTCTAACATCCCCAGCTACTACCAGACCCACAACCCATAGCGCCTACCGCACCGGTTCGCCCCTTCCCGAGGGTTGATGCCGCGAAGCCCGATCGCTCCTTGCGAGGGGATCGCCAGGGCCGTTCGAGCAAGGCGCCCCACTTTCCAAAGACGAGACAGATAAACGCCGGCCCCACGGGCAACTGGCGCGAGAGAACCGATCCCGAGGCGTCGGCAGGGATTCGCTTGCCCCAAATCCGGGTAGCGCGATCCCGAAGGCCACCCTTCATCCCCACCCCGCATGATCGAGGTCCGTCCCCGGTTCGCTCGCGGTGCGTCCAGACTCCCGGATCCGCATATCCAACACAAGCACTTTAAACACAACAGCTTGCAAATCAAAAAAAACACAAACCACACCACTTCCCGGTCGAAACGGACAGGAGGAACCATGTTGTCCATTCGGAATCTCTCGAAAACCTACGCCAATGGGGTGCGCGCCATCGACGACGTGAACCTGGAAATCGGGCAAGGCCTGTTTGGGTTGCTGGGCCCCAATGGAGCCGGCAAATCATCGCTGATGCGCACCATCGCAGGCCTTCAGGCACCCGACTCGGGATCGATCCACTTCGACGACACCGATATCGTGGCCGATCGGCCGGCCGTTCGCCGCGTCCTCGGCTACCTGCCTCAGGAGTTCGGCGTCTATCCCCGCATGTCGGCCCAGGCGATGCTGGACCATTTCGCGATCCTGAAGGGTTTGACCGACCGGCGCGCACGCAAGGCCGAGGTCGCGGCCCGTCTCGAGCAGACCAACCTGTACGAGGTGCGAAAAAAGCCCGTGGCCAGTTTTTCCGGGGGCATGAAACGTCGGTTCGGCATCGCCCAGGCCTTGCTGGGGAATCCGGCCTTGATCATCGTGGACGAACCGACGGCGGGTTTGGATCCCAGCGAGCGCAACCGGTTCAATCGGCTGCTCGCCCGACTTGGGGAACAGGCGGTGGTCCTGTTATCGACACACATCGTGGACGACGTGGCCAATTTGTGTTCCCGAATGGCGATCATGGGCGGCGGTCGCATTCTTCGACTGGACAGTCCTCAACGCACGGTTGGGGAACTGCGCGGTCTGTTATGGCGCAAACGGGCCACGATCGAAGAACTCGCGGAACAAGAAAGACACTGGACGCCGATCGCCACCAAGCTGAGCGGCGGCCATACCTGGATATGGGTCCGCGCCGAGACGAAACCGGGCGAGGACTTCGAGTCCGTGGAACCGCGGTTGGAGGACGCCTACTTCGAAACCCTGCGCCGCCACGGTCTCCAGGCCAGCTAGCGCCCGTCCGGAAACGGAATCGTGGCTGCTCTCCCAGCCGCCCGGCACGACGGACCGGGTCTCAGGCCCCGTTCGCCAAGTACCGGCAACCCACACCTTGGAGGTTTTGTCGATGTTCGCTCACGTGTTCCTGTTCGAAGTGAAATTCCAATCGCGGCAACCGCTGATGTACATCGCGTTCGGCATTCTGTTCTTCCTGGCTTTCCTGGTCTCGAGCGACGAGAACGCGGTGCTGATCGGCATGACGCCAGGCCTGCAGGCCGACGCTCCCCTGGCCGTGGTACAGGCCCTGGGGACCTTCAGCGTCATCGCCGTCCTGCTCGCCACGGCCCTGGCCGCGAGCCCCGTCCTACGCGACTTCGACCTCCAGGCCGCCGAGCTGTTTTTCACGACCCGGGTGGGCAGAGGCGCCTATCTCCTGGGCCGCTTTTGGGGTGCCTTCACCTGCACGGTTCTCGCCTATGGCGGTGCGATACTCGCCGTGTGGCTCGGGTTGACGTTCGTCGATATGGAAGGTCCCCGTTCGGCAGCTTACGGCTTCGCCTACCTCTTCGGTATCGGTGTCATGGCGATTCCCAACCTTTGGATCATGTGCGCCTTTTTCTTCTGTCTCACCACCCTGACCCGCAATCGGTGGATGGGCTACGTCGCGGCACTCGGCCTCTTGATGCTGTTCACCGTCATGGCCCTCGGCAACGACCCGAAACACCTGACGCTGACGGCTCTGGCGGATCCGTTCGGGACGGTGGCCCTCGCGGCCCAAACCCGCTATTGGACGGCCTTCGAAGCCGCGACCCTGGCGCCCAGCCTTTCCGGCCCTTTGGCCCTCAACCGCCTGATTTGGCTTGGTTTCTCGACAGGCTGCCTGTTCCTGGCCTACCGCTTCGCGCCTTTCGGCAACCTGCCGCCGGTGGGTCGCGGCACGCGGACGGTGGCGGACTCCGGCGATGACCCAGTTCCCTCGACGCATCTCGCGAAGGGGCAACGCCCGCGCTTCGAGAACGCGACGGAAGTGCACCAGTGGATGTCCCAAACCAGACTGGAAATGGCAGCCACCTTCAAGAGCCTGGCCTTTTGGTTCATCCTCGGCATGGCCGTGCTGACTCTGCTCCTGGCGACCACGGCGTTCATGACCGGCGCGCGCGGCGCACCGCTGTACCCCACCACGGCCAACATGCTGGACTCGATCCGCGGTGTCCTGTCCGTTCCGTTGCTTCTCGTCGTGATCTATTACGGCGCCGAGATGGTGTTCCGCGAGCGGCACCATCGCGTGGCGGAAATCACCGACGCACTGCCCTACCCGAATTGGGTCATGCCGATCGCCAAGCTGACGGCACTCCTGGCCATGGTCGCGACCATGCTGTCGGTCTGCGGGCTGACGGCGGTGACCTATCAATATGCGAGCGGCTACCCGGACGTGGAGTGGGGGCTCTACCTGGGCGGGCTGCTGGGAAATTACGGGGCGCCCTTCTACCTGCTGTGCGCCCTCGCGATCTTTCTTCAGGTGGTCGGCAACCATCGCTTCCTGGGCATGTTCCTGATGCTGCTCTACGTCGTGGGTCAAAACATCATGGACGGTCTGGACTTCCGCCACCACCTCCTGCGTTTGACCCTGCCGCGGGCACCCTACTCCGACCTGAATGGGTTCGGTCACTTTCTGGAGGCCCGCCTGTGGTTCGTCCTGCTCTGGTCGTTGGGAGCGGTTCTGCTGATGGGGCTGGTCCATCTGCTCTGGATGCGGGGCACGGAGGACAGGCGCCGATTCATCGGCCGGCTCCACCGGAAGCCAGGCACCCCGCTGCGCGTGCTGTTCACCGCGGCGGGAACGGCCTTTCTCGCCACCGCGGCATTTATCGGGTACAACGTTTACATCTTGAACGACTATCAAACGACCCGGGAGCGGCAGGCACTGGACGCCGAATACGAAAAGCGCTACGCCCAATACGCGAACCTGATCCAGCCGCGGGTGACGTCGGTCGAGGTCAAGGTGGATCTCTACCCCGCGGCGCGCGATCTGGAGGTCAGCGGTCGCTACCGGCTGGAACACCAGGGCGCGGAACCGATCGACTCGATTCACCTGAGCCTGCCGCGCAATCCGGACCTCGAGATGACCAAACTCGTGGTTTCCGGGGCGGAGCAGCGCCACGCCGACCCAACCCATGGCTATGTCATTCATAGGTTCGACGAACCCATGCAGCCAGGAGAGATTCGAGATCTCGAATTCGCGTTGCGTTGGGATACGCGTGGCTTCGTCAACGACGGCAGTTCACGGCGCCTGGTCCACAACGGCACCTTCCTCCTGAACCGCGAGATCATGCCCTTGCCCGGCTATCAACGAATCTTCGAACTCGAAGATCCCAAAGTGCGTCGCGAGCACGGCCTACCGCCCGCCAAGCCGATTCCGGACATCGAGGATCCCGGCGCCCGGGACTTCGGCGGGTTGAGCGGCGTGCGCTTCCAACGGGTCCGCTTCGAGGCCGTCATCGGTACGGAGGCGGGCCAGATCGCCATTGCACCGGGACGCCTGGTGAAGCGGTGGCAGGAGGGCGATCGGAACTATTTCCAGTACCGGTCGGAGGCGCCCATTCTCGACCTGCTCGCTTTTCTTTCGGCCGATTACCAAATCCAACGAGGCCGTTGGGAAGAGGTCGATCTGGAGATCTATCACCATCATGGCCACGGCAGAAACAACCCGATCCTGATGGACGCGATGAAACGGTCACTGGCCTACTTCAGCGAGCACTTCGCACCTTACCCCTATCGTCAGATGCGCATCGTCGAGTTCCCCGGCTACCAGGTGTTCGCCCAGGCATTCGCGAACACGGTGCCCTACTCCGAGCGGTTCGGGTTCACGACCGATCAGCGGGATCCCGACGACCTGAACTTCACCTTCTTCGTGACGGCCCACGAAATTGCCCATCAGTGGTGGGGTCACCAGGTCATGAGTGCCGATGTGGCGGGTGCCCCCACGATCGTGGAAAGCCTGGCGGAATACTCGGCCTGGATGGTCACGCAGGAGACCTTCGGCAGGGGGGTGATGCCGCGATACCTGAGATATGAGTTGGACCGTTACCTGCGCGGGCGAGGTGGCGAGACGGTTGGCGAGCGCCCCCTTTCCAAGACCTACGACCAGAGCTACATCCACTACGGTAAGGGCAGCATGGCCTTGTACGGCCTGCAGGCCTACATCGGCGAAGCGGCGGTCAACCGGGCGCTGCGGAAGTTCCACGACCGATTCGGGTTTCGCGAAGCGCCCTACCCCACGACAGAGGATCTGCTGGGTTACCTGCGTGCCGAGACGCCGGCTGAATTACAGGATTGGTTTACCGACACCTTCGAACGCATCGTGCTCTATGACGTCAAGGTGAGCGGGGCATCCTGCCAAAAGCTGGATTCCGGTCGGTTCCGGGTTCGAATCGAAATGGAGAACCGGGTGCTGGATGCGGACAGCGAGGGCCGCGAGATGGCGCGACCCCACTTTCTCCTACCGGTGGAGATCGGCCTGTTCGCGGGCGACCGCGCTGAGCCCGACGCAGCCATCTACCACGTGCGCCATCTGCTGACGGAGGCGGACCGCACTCTGGAGATCGAGGTGGATCGGCGGCCGGACTGGGTGGGCATCGACCCCTACCACATCCTGATCGACCGCAACTGGGACGACAACGGCATGCGCATGCCAGCCGACTAGGTCATCGGAGCAATCGATCAACCCTGGGGCGATCGAGGCAACGAGGCCAAGCGAAGCAACCAGGCGTGAAAGTGTGGGCATCGGTCGCGCATGGTGGCCATGCCGATCGCTGCGGCGATTCGGTTTCCCATCGCGACCTTCTTGTATCCGGGCAACCACGCCATCAGGTACTTCGACGGGCCCTTGGCCTCGTTGATATGTTCGGGTGTTTCAAACTGGGACAGGGCTTTCCGGATTTTTCGCTCATCGATTTCGGTGATCTCGGACAGGATCGCCGGATCACTGAAAAGCAAGGCTTCGAACTCGTGCATCGCGAAATAGGGAATGAACCGACGGCCTACACCGTAGCGAGGTAGCGAATCCTCCAGCACCGCGCGAGTCTCGGCTTCGATGATCTCGGCTTTCCGCCCCGGATCGAGCTTGGTTCCGGCTTTGGCCAGATCCGAGATGCGTTCCCTGCCCGGCCACTTGGGATCGATGCGGAAGAAATCCAACATGGTCGTCACAAAGGTGTCGTTTCGTTGTTTGAGCAGGCGAGCGATGTCCTTTCTGGCGCGCTCGAAACGCACATCGCCACCTTTGTGGCCAGGAGTACCGACCAACGTCGGATGAAGATACACGCCCTGGGAAGCCAATGCAGGCGCAAGGGATTCGCGAGCGAAAGTCCGTTCGGTTTGTCCCTCCACCAACAGGTACACTTCAACAGGGTTCACGGACGGGACCTCCCTCCACGACGTTTTTGCGCCACAAATCGCCGAGCGAGTAGTCATCCAGCCACGAAACCAACGCTTCGGGTTTCAGACGCGCGAAGGTGGAGGCACCTTTCTCCCGGTTGACCACCACGATGTGCTCGGGATCGAAACAGTCCACCAAGGTGGGCGATTGCGTCGACACGATCACCTGGGTGCGCTTTGCCGTGGAGCGAATCATTTCGGCCAGGATCTCGATGGCGTAGGGATGCAGACCCAGCTCGGGTTCGTCGATCAGAATCGTGGAAGGCGGATGGGGCTGCAAAAGCGCCGTGGCCAGGCAGATGAACCGGATGGTGCCGTCGGAAAAGTGATAGGGCTGCATCGGGTAATCGGAACCCACTTGCCGCCAGGCGAGCTTCACGACCGTTTTCTCTCCCATGGACGTGGACTCCAGAACGAAATCATCGAAAAACGGGGTCACGAGGCGCACGCTGTCGACGATGTCGCGATACTGTCGCGGCGATGTGTTTTTCAAAGCGAGCAGGAAAGGCGCGATGTTGCCGGCGTCGGCTCTGAAGTGGCGGTGATCTTCGACAATTTCGGAGCGCCGCATGGCTGCATTTTTGCCGGTATCGTGGAAATGGTAGAAAGTCCAACTGGAGACTGACTCATGGACATAGTGACCAACACCACGCCTCGCGGACAAGCCAGTCCGGTTTTTCACGATACTTAAATGGCTTTCAAAGTCATTCTTACCAATGGTTTGCCAACCACCTAAATGGTACTTTTGTTCCTCGAGCGTAATCAGCAACTTCTCTTGGGCTGTCGGTTCCAATTGAAAGCGATACTCGTTCGGACCGAAAACGAAATGAGCCGAGATCGCGGAAGTCAGCTTGGGTCCATTGAACAGGAAATCGTAGGCGCCACCTCCACCGAGCACATAACGAGAGAGATTTTGATCCACCATCGCGCGCAGCAATCGAAACATCTCGAGGAAATTGCTCTTGCCCGCACCATTGCCGCCAATCAGCACATTGAGGCTGCAGAGTTCAAAATCCTTCAATGCGCGAATGGACTTGAACCCTTCGATGGTGATTTTATCCAAGGGGTGCGCCACCCGAATCCTCCTTGCCCGAACGATTGCTGGGAACAAGCATACCAAATCCCCCTTCCAGCTTTCGCTGGTTTCGTGTGCGGGTTATATTGCAAGATTGGAATCCATCTCGAAACAAGTGACGGACTCGCCGGGAGATGGAGACACTCGGTCTTTTTCGAAAGGGGGCATCTTGAACGGTTCGTTTTGGCAGCCCGCACCCATGTGGCGGCACACCCTCGTTTCCCTGGCCCTGATCTGGGTGTTCGGGCTTTTGGCGGTGGCTGGAGAGACCGATCCCGCGCCGGAGGAACAGGTACCGAGACAAAAACCCCACTCGGTCGTACCTCTCGAACAGAAAGACGGTCACTCCTGCGGACGCCTGGCGATGAGCGCCCTGTACCGCAGTTATGGATTGGATCCGCAGAAAGCGCGTCTCCGCGAACGATTGGGCACCGACATCCCGCTGCTCCCGTTCGACGAGGAAACCAAGGGCACCATTCAGCCCGATTTCCTGCGCGTGTTGAAGCAGGACGGATTCGCGCCGGAAGTCGTTCGGCTGAACCAGACCTACCACGAGGACCGCATCAAGGCGCACCTGAACGAACATCACGCGCTCGCCCTGATCAAACGCAAGGAGAACGGCAACCTTCACTGGGTCGTGTTGGCAGGATACCAGGCGCGCAACTTCGTCATCGCCGACTCCCTGAAGCCCCAGCCCTATCTGGAACCGGTCCATCCCTTTCTGCGGGAGAACGTCATGTCCGTCATCCTCGTCTCTCCCCAAAAGCCACAACCGCATACCGGTTTTTGGCAGGAGCACCTGAAGGGCGTGTGGGACATGGGCGCCATGTGGTTCGTGAAATACCTGACCGAGCCGGTCACCCTGATCCTCGTGTGCGTGGCCGCCTTCGTCGCAGGCAGGCGCTTCAGAAGAAGATACCGAACTCCGTGAACCTCCCTGCCTAAGCACACTTCGCCTGTTCAACCCGCCGAGTCTTTCTGCGCGACCTCCGTGAACTCTCTTGAAACGAATCCGCTCGGAGTCCCCGAATGCCGAGAGATTCGTCGTGCCCGGTAGGTACATCCGCCGGATGTACTATTCGAAGTGATCCATGTGAGGAGTTCCCGCAGGCTTTGAGAGTCGGCACGGCGGTAAGTTGGCCGGCCCGGCCGACACTTCGAAGCGCCAATGCTACGCAAGATCGAGCGGGAAAAGAGCGAAGCAGATAAGCCGGGTCTCTAGATCTCTCGATGATCGGTTTCTATCCATGTCAGGTCACTTCGATGCTGCCATACCGGCCGTGCTCAACCTACAGACTTTACGTCGCTTGCGCACAGGCGGGTTCCCCGAGCTGGCTCGCTTCGGGTTGTTTCTTTCTCGAAATCGAGCGGGTTTTCCCGCTGGTGCGCGGCTCTTATGTAACAAACTCTGTAAAGTTCGAAGATAAGGACAAAAACCTAAAAAGGCGGATGTGCGGGGAGTTCGTCGAAAAATGTCGGCCCGGCGGGCCAACTTACTGCAACGACGCCCCTCTCGTGAATGCGGGAACTCCCAGCGATTCGCTTCGATTAGTTACCCACTTGAAACCCGATGGCCGGTGTGCCGGTGGTTCGGCATACCGACCACCGGCATTCCGGCCCCGGCCTGGGCGGCGACTCTGTAGTAACAAAACTGCCACATCGACAAAAAAGGACCTACAAAAGCATTCTCTCCGCCAAAATCGACGTCGCACCACGACCCGAGGATCCTTGTTTTGATGAGGTTGTTTTCGGGTTTACCAATTCTATACGCCTCGATTATAACTATTTACACAATTCGGGCAGGCACCCGGTGCGCGGTCGCGAGCCCCCAACCACCATTCCCATCGCGTGGATCGAGTGGTGTCTTCCGGATCGCTTCCGGGCGAACCGTCACCGCAGGCCCGTGCAACCCAATCCCCGAATAACCGGGAACCATCCGTCACTCAATTCTCCCCCGATCGAGGCGGATCCAACCCATTCTCCCCCAACCGGATTTACCCCACTCGCCACGCATACCCAAAATCGGCCTCCCCAACTCCCGGCACTTTCATGCCCTCTCTTAAAGTTCCGGGACAGGGAACCGGTCTGCCCGCGTGCGGGCGGGTTTCTCCGTCTTTCGTGTTCATCTCATTCATTTAGGTAATAAAGGAGCGTTCAGCCACATGAGAAAACGTTCATTTTCTCTATGCTCATTGATTTTTCTGCACCTCGCCTTCCATCCCGCGCTCGTCGCACAAAGTCCTCCCACCTGTCAAAACTGCGCGAACGGGAACATCCTGATCGAGCAGGACCTCGTCATCGATCTCGGGGGCGACGTCCCGAGTTACACCGGCGATCCGGATCTGAATCCCTATGTTCGCAGCCAACGTGAGGGCGATTCGCCCAGCCAATGGACGATCCACGTCGAGGCGTCCAATCAGGCGCCCGAGGTCGCGATCGAGGCCCCGGTAAACTTCGCGGAATTCACCGAACCGGCGGAATTCCTCATCTCCGTCCAAGACGAAAACCTGGTTTCCTGGAGCCTGAGCTACACCCTCAAAGGACGGGATTGCTGGCAGCAGATCGAGGCCGGTACCGGTCCGATCGAACGATCCTACGCGGGTTTGCTGCCCACCCATCTCCTGCCCAACGGGCTCTATACCGTTCGCTTGACCGCGACCGATCTCGAGGGAGAAACGACGACCCTGGATCATCACTACCGGGTCTACGGCCGGCTGGACCTGGGCAGCTATCACAGATCCTTCGAGGAACTCTCCATCCCCACGCCAGGCCTGCCGCTCGGGGTCACGCGCACCTACCACGCTGGCGACGCCTGTTCCGGCGACTTCGGTCGCGGTTGGCGCCTGCCGGATCTCGTGGTTCAGGACACCACGACCATGGGCGGAGCCTGGAACGTGACCAAAACCTCGGTCGGCGGTACCACCCGGTTCTGTATCGAAGAACTGGCTCCCCACTATATCCACATCGTCTACCCCGACGGCGAAACCGGTCGCTTCGCCTTCGTCCTCGACAACCCCTGCCAAACGGTTTCGGTGCCGGTTGAATTGACCGGTCGCTTCGTGGCCATGCAGGGCACGCGCGGGACCCTGATCGATCCCGACCACCCACAACTCCGTCTGCGCCGAGTATTCGGCGAGAATCCGCGGTACGTCGTCGTCACCCCGAACGGCAACCTGTACGATCCGCAACGGTTCGTTCTCTCCACGCCGGAACGCATCCACCACGAGATCGTTTTGAACGAGGGTATCGTGGACAGCTCGGACGAGCTCGGCAACGGCATCGAATACCGAAACGACGGCATCTCCCACACCGCCGGTTTGGACATCCGTTTCGAGCGGGACGAACAAGGGCGGATCACGACGCTGTTCGACCCCATGGGCAATCCGACCCACTACGAATACGACGCCGAGGGCCATCTGCAGGCCGTCTACGACGCGACCGGAAACCCCACCCTCTTCGGTTACGACGAGATGCATCGCCTCATCGAAATCACCGGCCCCGTGGGTAACCTGATCGCCCATCTCGAATACGACCCCGAGGGTCTGCTGAACTCTCGAATCGAGCCAGGTATCGCTTCGGTGCAGTACGGCTACGATTTCGCCCAGCCCGGCGCCGCGCGGCGCACCGAAACCGATTTCGTCGGCAACATGCGCGAGGTGATGTTCGACACCTTCGGGAACCCGATCCGCGAGGTCGATCCCAACGGCATCGAAACCCACTACGGTTACGATCATGCCCAGCGGCTGATGGCCCGAACGGTCGCGGTCGGCACCCACCTGGAAGCCACGACGACCTGGATCTACGACCTGCAGGGCAATCTGCACACCGTCACCGATGCCGAAGGTAACACGACCACCTATGACTACGATTCGACCAACCGGCTGCACGCCGTGCGGGACAGTCAGGGCGAAATCGAATCCTATGCCTACGATTCGGTGGGTCGCCTGGCGGCGGTGACCGACGCCATGGGTCACACCACCACGTTCGAACATCAGCCAGGCCCGGAGGGCATGCGCACGATCACCACCGATCCGCTGGGACACAGCACGGTGGTCGAGAGAAACCACTTCGGCTTCGTGATAGGGGAAATCGACGCCAACGGCAACGAAACCTGGTTCTCCCACGACGAAATGGGGCGCGTACTGACGACGTCGAAGCAGGTTTTCGACGAATTCGGATCGCAAATGCACTGGCGTTGGGAAACCGAATACGATGTCCTGGGCCGGATCATCCGCGAATCCGATCCCACCGGCGCGAGCACCCACACCGAATACGACGAGGCCGGCCGGGTGACCACCCGTATCGACGGCAACGGAAACCGCACCGAATATCGCTACGACGAAATGAACAACCCGATGGAACGCATCCGACCGGACGGTATCGCACTCACCGCCTCGTTCGATCTCAACGGCAACCGCATCTCTCAAATGGATGCCAAGGGTCGCGAGACCACCTTCGAATACGACGCCCACCAACGTCTCACGCGCACTTCCTATCCCGACGGTACCGTGGAGGAACGCGAATACGACGAGGCTGGCAACGTCATCAGGGAAATGGATCGCGACGGTCGTTCGCGCCACTTCGAAGACTACACCCTCACCGGAAAACCCCGGGGCATTCACATCGGGTACGACTACTTCGAACAGTACCAGTACGACCTGCGCGGCAACGTCACCAGCGCGAGGTACGGTCACCAGCCCGAAATCCTGTTCGCTTACGATTCCAAGAACCGGTTGATCCAAAGGGAGCAAGCGGGCGCACGGTTCACCTGGGATTACGACGAATTGGATCGCGTCATTCGCGCCGAAGACGCCCTGAACAACGCGACCGGCTACCACTACGATCCCAACGGCAACCGCATCGGCGTGATGGACGCCCGGGGTCACTACACCCACTTCGAATACGATGCGATGGGTAACCAGATCGCAGAGGTGGATCCGCTTGGTCGCCGAACCGCTCGCGGCTACGATCACGCCGGCCGGATGATCCGAACCACCCTGCCGATGGGCGAGCAGGAAACCTACAGCTACGATCCCAACGGCAACTTGGGCGAGAAGCACGACTTCAACGGTCAGTCGTTTCACTACCACTACGACGCCTTCGACCGCCTGATCGAGCGCCAGCTCCCCGACGGCCACGAATCCTACGAGTACGACCTGGAAGGTCTGCGCACCGCAGTTTACAATCGCCACGGCGCCACGATCTACCACTACAACGGCGAAGATCGCCTGGAGTTGGTGGAACACCCGGACGGCAGTTGGGTGAGCTACCATTACGAGTGGTCTTCCGGCAAGGTCACCCGCATCGAAACCGCAAACCACGCCATCAACTACGGTTACGATCATCACTTCCGCTTGACCGAGGTGGACGATCAATGGACCGGCGTAACCCGCATCGAATACGACTCGCTCGGCAATCGCATCGCCATCGTTCGCCCGAACGATACATCCACCCACTTCGACTACGACGAGATGGGAAGAGTCCTCGAGGTTCGAACCCAGGGTGCGGGCGGCGCCATGATCCAGGCGACTTCCTACCTGTACGACCCCATGGGCAACCGCATCATGGTGTCCGACAGCGAGGGCGCGCAGTCCGAATTCGGTTACGACGAGACCTACCAACTCGTCGAAGAACATCGTTTCGACCCGAACACCGGGCAGTCCCGGGCCGTTTCCTACGGCTACGATGAAGTGGGGAACCGGGTGGAACGCTTCGATCACGAGCGTGCCATCCATTACGAGTACGACGACAACGGGCGCTTGCTGCGCGCCGGCGATCGGGAGTACAGCTACGACCAGGCCGGCAACGTGATTTCGGCACTCGTCGACGGCCGCCATCTCGAATTCGGCTACGACATGGACCACCGTCTGGTCATGGCCACCACGCCCGAGGGTGTCCTGGAGTTCGGGTACAACGTCGACGGCGTCTGCAATTACCGCTCACTGGACGGCCAGGTGACCCGGTACGTCATCGACGGCAACCGAGACGTTCCTCGGGTGCTGGCGGAATTGGACGAAAACGGCTTGCCTCGGCTTCGTTACACGTTGTCCGACGACGCGCTGCTCAGCGTGCAAAACGAAACCTCCAGTCGCTTCCATCACCACGACGACCTGGGCGACACCTTGGCGTTGACCGACGAAACGGGGACCGTCACCGATGTCTACCGCTACGATCCCTGGGGTGACCCGACCCGCGCCGAAGGCGAAACCGAGAATCCCTATCGTTTCAGGGGCCACCGCTTCGAACCCCTGCTGGGCGTCTACATCATCGACGGAAGGGTCTACGATCCCGCGGCCGGCCGATTCCAATCCGCGCCGCAGCGGGAGACCCTCGTTCCCCAACCCACCCATCCGCACAGCGACATCTACCGAAACAACAACCCGTTCGCCGCCTCGCGGGCGGATCGCTGACGATCGCGTAACCCAACGGGGTCCGGGCCTTCCGCACCCGGACCCCTTACGAATGTCACAAAAACCATGGTCTGGGTAACGTTTTCGACCACAAGCCACCGAATTTCGTTATCATGCCCATCGAATCGATAATTCTCGCATTTTCGAGTATTATCGATTCGATGGGCATTTTCTGTTAGCGCTCATCATTCTTTTAAAAATCGAGGTCTGCGATGTGCCACCGACACCGACCAAAGCGAAGGAACCGACCGAGGCCTCCAACGGGCCATCGACCTGGAACCACCGTTGCCCTTCCCGTGAAAGATCTCGCGACCCACGCGATGAAAATTATTCTGGTAGGGCACTCCATTTTTTGGGTCCGATTTATTGGCTTCAAAAACACCCCAACGACAAATCCCACGCTTTGGTTTCCCGCCTCCATCTACCGATAGAAGGCACATTTTTTCATACCGCACCACGCCACGGCGAAACCACGCGATTTAGACGACCCCATCTTTTTTGAAAGAGCGCGCGTTGAGTTTTTTGACGTGGCTGTTAAATAGCCCCATAATTGTGAAAAATAAATCGCATTACATCATTCAGGCTTGCCGGAAGAAACCAAAGATATTTTTGATTAATTTTCTCTTTTTTTCATTTCACTAAAATGTGCCAGCATTTTTGGAGCTTGTAGATGGCAGAACGTTCTAAGGGCAGTGAATTGAGCGAGTTGGATGCGAAAAGACGAGCGCGAGGGATCCTGGCCACGCTGAAGGGCGGTAACCAGCGGGCTCTCGTGGAAATGGTAATGGAACTGGCCGGCAAGGAACATCCGCGCGTGGCGCACCACCTGAACGATATGGTGATGAAGTGCGATGTCCTGACCCAACCTCCCACCGAAAACCTCGCAAATGTGTCGCTGCTCAAGGAGGGCGACCAATGCGGTCCCTTTCGCCTGGAAAAGAAGCTGGGAGAGGGGGGTTCGGGTTTCGTCTACTTGGCGACCCGAACCGATGACCTGGATTTCAAGGTCGCGCTCAAGGTCCTGAACATCGTCAGTCCCAAGGCGGTGAAACGCTTCCGCCGCGAGTGCAACATTCTCGCGAGTTTGAAGCACCCCAACATCGCCCACCTGATCGATGCCGGGGTCTTGCCCACCGGCCAACCCTGGATGGCGATGGAGTACGTCGAGGGGCAGAACCTGGACGTCTACCTCGAACGGAACTCGCTGGATTTGCGCACGCGGCTCAAGCTGTTTCTGAAGATCTGCGCCGCCTTGAGCCACGCCCACCAAAACCTGGTCATCCACAGCGACATCAAACCGAGCAACATCATGGTCATGGCGAACGGCCAACCCAAGCTGCTGGATTTCGGGATCGCGGTGTGGCTCGACCCCGATACCGGGGGCCAGGGCAATCAAACCATGCTCGTCGACAAGATGATGACCCCGAATTACGCCTCGCCGGAGCAAACCAACGGGATGCGGCTCACGGCGGTATCGGACGTCTACAGTCTGGGCGTCGTGTTTTACGAGCTGCTGACGGGAAAACGGCCCTATGACATCGCGGGCACGAGCATGAGCGTGATCACGCGCACGATCAACCAGGCGAACATCGAGCGACCCAGCCGCGTGGGTTTCGCCGAGCAGCCCCAAAAGAACGCCTGGTCGAAGTTCACGAGCGGTGACTTGGACCGCATCGCGCTCAAGGCGCTGGCCCGAGATACGCGAGACAGATATCAGAGTGTGGAGGCCCTGGGCACGGACATCGTGCTGTACTTGAAAGGCCTGCCGATTCAGGCACGCCCCATGACCAGCTTGTACCGGTTCCGCAAATTCGCGATGCGCAACCGTCTCGCCCTCGGCTTTGCGACACTTTCCTTCCTGGCCCTGTCGCTCTTCACGATCAACCTGCAGCAACAACGCATGGCGGTGGAACGGGAAAAACAGACCTCGGAACGGGTCACCGAATTCCTGATTTCCCTGTTCGAGCAAATCGACCCGGACCGAACGCGGGTTCGCGACATCACCGCCCTGGAAATCATGGAGAACGGTCGCCGGCAACTGCCGCGCTCGCTCTCGGATGAGCCCGCGGTGCAGACGCGCCTGCTTCAGTCGATGGGCCTGGTCTACCGCGCCCTGGGCCAGGACCAGGTGTCGATCGACCTGTTGGAACAGGCGCTGGAGAAAGTGCCACCCGACTCCGAAAAGGCGTTTTCCATCGAGTTCGACATCATCGCGTCGCTCATGAGTCGAGGCGATTACCAGGATTCGATTCAGCGACTCGAAAAAACGGTCTCGCGGTTTCCCGAACCGGTCCCCGCTTGGATACAGGCCCATCGATGGTTCCTCGAGGGCAGCCAGCTATTCCATATCGGGCAGTACCGCCGTGCCTGGGACGCATTCGACAAAGCAAAGGACCTGGCGGATCTGTTGAAGCCCGGGCGGCGACTCGATCTGTTGAAAATGCAGTCCCTGTTGAAATGGGAAATGGGCTACCCCGACGAGGCGATCGCGGAATTGGAACGGTTGTTGGTCATGCAGCGGCAAGAGTTCGGGGAGGTCCATTCCTCGATCGCCTGGAACCTTCTGAACCTGGCCCAACTCGAACTGGACCGCCTCAATTTCGAGCGAGCCACGGAGCAGCTCGACGCCGCGGAACACATGTTCCAGCAGTTGTTCGACGAACGGCATCCGGCCTATATCGAGTATTACTACAAGCGCGGCAACCTGCTTCTCGATCTGGAGCAGTATTCCGAAGCCGAAGAAACGTACCGGATGGGGATGGCCCTGACCGAAACCCTTTTCGACAAGCAACACAGCCTGTATGCCCAGGGGCTCAACGTCATGGGTGTGTCCAACTTCCGCCAGGCGAAGTACGACGAGGCCGAATCCTTCTACCGCCAAGCCATGACGGTCTATCTCGAAGTGTTCGGCGAGGTTCACCCCAAAGTCGCGATGTGCCTCAACAACTTGGCGGTGGCGTACAACGCCAAGGACGACTTGAAAGGCTCGATCCTGCTGCACCGCCAGGCCCTGGGACTTCACGTCCAACTCTACGGCAAGAAACACTCCCAGGCCGTCAACGACATGAACAACCTCGCCGCGGCCTTGAAAGACCTCGGCAACCTCGACGAAGCACAGGAGCTGTACACCGAAGCCCTGACGATCTCCCGCGAAATTTTTGGGGAAGATCACCCGAAAATCGGGATCATTCTCAACAATCTGGGAGATTTGCTGTACTCCATGTCGGATTTGCGGGGCGCCCTGGAGAAACAGCGCGAGGCGCTTGCCATCCGCCGCAAATATTACGGCGACGATCATTGGAAAATCGCCCAGAGCCAGAACAATCTCGCCATCATCCTCCAGCGAATGGGCAACTACGCGGAGGCCGAGACCGCACTTCGCCAGGCATTGCGCATCTGGAAGGCGACGTACGGCGAGCAACATCCGGAACTGGCGATCGGCATCAGCAATTTGGCATCGCTGCTGAGGGAAAAGGGCGACTATCCGGCGGCGCTCGATCTGTTCCAACAGAGTCTGGCCATGCGCGAGGCCATCTACGACCCGGGCGCACCCTCGATCGGGTTCGCCCAATGGAAACTCGGTCAGATCAAGATGTTTCTGGGTGACTACGACGAAGCCCTGGACCTGCTGAAGCGTGCCGAGGCAAATTATGCCGCGTCCCTCAAACCGGGGCATCCGAAAAACGTGCGGTGCACGACCCTTCTCGGCCAATGCTACGCGTCCCTGGGGTTGCTGGAGCAGGCCGAAACCGTCATTCGCCGCGCCATCGAGATGGGCGAAAGCCATTTGGACCCAGGCCACGCCAACCTGCTTTGGGCGAACAGTGACTTGGTCGAACTCCACCTGGTCCAGGGACAGGTAGCCGCAGCCGAATCGTTGCTGGAACGGAGCATGACGTTGGAGCAGGGCTCCGGAGATGCCAAAATCCACCTTCGCCTGCGATCGCTTCAAGCCCGTGTGAAAGCGTTGCAGGAAGACCATGAGACCGCGGAAGCGTTGTACACCCAAGTGATCGATGATTATCGGAAACTGTTCGGTCGACCCAATCCCCGCGTCGGCGAGGCCTACCTGGAGTTTGCCCAGTTGAAGTGGGTTCAGAACCGATACGAGGACGTGCTGCAGGACCTGTCCTTGGCCGAGGAGAACCTGGCCGTCAGCCTTCCGGAATCCCATCAATCGCGCCTGCTGGTGCGCATCCTCGAGGGGCGGGCGCTTCGGGAGCTGGGTCGCGAGGGCGGCGATTCGCTCTTCGAGGAATCCCTGAAACGGCTGTCGAGATCGATGGGCAAGGACCATTACCTGGTGATTCAGGCCCGGGACGACACCCTCGGCCCCCTGGTCGTGAAACGCAAAGGCGCCTTGTGAACCCGGGTCGGGCCCCGACACATTTCGGTTGGAGGGAACCGGATCGATCCCTTCAAAAACCGGAGACCGGGTTCCTGATCAACATCAGGTCCACTTCGAAGCGCGCGACTCGGGCGTAGAGCAGGCGTTTGCCGTCGCGGGAGACGGAGAGGCTGGGTGACGCCATCCGGGGCAGCACCCCGTACTCTCGCAATTCCTCTCCCGCGAAGTTCACGCTGGCGGCCACGGTCTCGCCCTCTCGAGTCGCCGCGAAAAACAGGCGGTCCCGTGACAGCCCCCAGTTGTCCAGGTGGCGTGGCGGAATGCCCGAGACGACGCGCACCTCGCGGCCGCCCACCAGGGGGCGGCGCCAGATCCCGTCCCGATCGCGCCGCGTGAAGAAAAACCAGGCGCCATCGACGGATTCCTCTCCGTAGAAAGCGTGATCCCCAACAAAGGGCACAGCAGAGCCACCGTTCGACGACCATCTGCGAATCTCGTGGACGCCATCGGAGACTGCGGAAAAATAGAGCGCCTCGCCGTCGGGAGACCAGCTACACACCAATCCCCGCTCGCCCGTATCGGTGACGGCGCCGCTGTCCGGTTCCACCAAATAGATCTTCGATTGCCCCTTTTCCAGGGCCGAAATGGCGATTCGCGATCCATCGGGCGACCAGCGCGGCCGCGTGATGAATTCCCGGTGCCAATGGGTCAGTTGCCGAGGGTCGGCGCCCTCCGCGTCACAGACCCAGAGCTCGAGCGCTCCGCTGCGGCTGGAGGTGAAGGCGAGCCGCGAGCCGTCGGGTGAGAAGAAGGCCTCGCAATCCCAGTATCCCGAGTTGATCAGGGAATGGTGGGAGGCCTCCGGCTGGTCGGGCCGCACCAGCCAGATATTTTTCTCGTAATTCACCTTCTCGTAGGCCAGGCAGTGCCCGTCCCGAGAGATGGAAGGCGCGTAACTTCGTTCCCCGCGCGTGGGGATCCAGGTTTCGCGGCCGTCGCGAATATCGATCAACCACAACCCGTAGGTCCCGTGCCGGAAGCTGGAAACGACCAAATGCCGGTCGCTTTGCCAGTCCAATCCCACCGCGAACAGGTCGTGCGCCGGAATGGTGGCGATCTGGCTGCCGCGCAGATCGAGGGTATGCAGATCGCGGTGGCCGGAAGGGTGAACCCGCGCAAAAGCCAGGCTGGTCCCGTCGGGCGAGACTCTCGGCAGGAAGTCGCCCCGTACGTCCGGACCCGGCTCGGTCAGGGTCCGGGTACCTCTGCTCGTCATGTGGAAACTCTTGAGTCCGAAGGTGCCATGGGTCGGGTGAGCCTCCGAGAAATAGAGCGTATCGCCCGTGGGCGACCAGTCCAGATCGGAGATTTCCCGCCCCGACAAAAGGGAAACCGCCTGTCCTCCCAGTGCCGGAATGGTGGCCAGGTCGTGTTCATCGCCCTTGGTGCGATACATGGCCAGGGTGGTGCCGTCCGGTGACCAGGCCGGATGGCGGTGGTGTCGTGGCTCCCTGGTAAGTTGAATCTCGGACAGCCCGTTGGCATCCACCATAAAAATCTGATCCCAAGACGCGACGCGTTTGACGAAGGCGATGCGGCTACCGTCCGGAGACACGGCCGGCTGGGACTCGACCCCCGGATCGTTCGTCAGGAAGGTATCGCTGGGAGGACGGAACCGCGGCGGATCGGCGGCCCTGGACGACCTGACAAAGATCCCCACGGCGACGACGAGCCCCAGCAACACGGCGGTCAGGACCCAAGCCGTCGGGAACCGCGAGGGTGCTTCCGCCACGGTCGGCGAAACGGGAGCGACCGTTTCGGCCTCCGCCATCGGTCGCTCGGCGGTTGGCCGGCCTGACCCCACCGGTTTCACTTCCCCGACGAACAGGTACCCTTTTTTCGGGATCGTGGTGATGAATCGGGGATTGCGCGGATCGTCGCCCAGCACTTTGCGCAAATCCGAAATCACACGGGTGATGGCGTCGCGCGAGACGTGGGTATCGGGCCACAGACATTCGCGCAACGCTTGACGGGACCACACCTTTCCCGGTTGGGACGCGAAAAGACGGAGCAGGAGCATCAGGCGCGGCTCGAGCCGGCGCATCTGCTCGTCTTTCTGCAGGCCATTGGTGGCGGGGTCGACGTACCAGTCGCCCACCCAAAAGGGTTCTGACGGCAAGGATTCCGTAGTCGTGTCCATCCTGATTCCCCTGGCCGTGGCCCCTCGATGCCGGGCGATCCATCCGTTCGGGCCATGCGTCGCGATCAACGGTCGTTGCGGATGAGCACATTCTATCAGCATTCGCCATCGGGTGCCGACGGGTGGGTCGACCTGTCCCACACCGCGAAAACAGGGCCACACTCTCTTGAAACGAAATAGTGTATTCAACCTGAGCTGGGTCTTGCCGTCGTCACATCTTGATCAGGAAAGCAGGAATGATGGAAACCAGGAAAAGCAGGACCATGATGTGACCCGATATACCGGTCCTTTCCCGCTTTCCGATGTTCCTGGTTTCCCGCCAAATATTTCGGATGAACGACCCATGGCCCTTCGCCAGAAACCAGATATCGTGCTTCTTTCTCGATATCGGGCGGGTTTGCCTGCCGGTGCGCAGCTCGTATGCAACAAATTTGGTAAAACTTGAAGATAAAGTTAAAAGCCTAAAAAGGCGGATGTTCGGGGGGTTCGTCAATAAATGTCGGCCCAGCGCCCTGGGCGGACACGGCCGGTTTGGTCCGGCAATCCGGTCCCCAGCCTGGGCGGCGACTCAGTGGTCACGGTCAGCCGAAGCGGTCGACCCGCCCTCGGACCCCGCCACACAACCTGTTTCTTTCAAAACACCTACACAACGGACCTTTTCCGGATGTCTTTCGGAGAAGCGGGCGCGATCGAGTCGCGTAGAGTTTTCCCGACCAGAGACGGCACCGCCGATCGCAACACCGCGACCGGGGAAATTCGAGCGAACGTGAGGTCCCGAACCAGGCCTACCCGAAGCGAGGGTGTCGCTATCGGACTCGTATTTCGAGCCTCGAAGTGCCGGCTCGAAGAATCAGGAAGGAGACATTCATGGGAACCTATTTGATGTGTTTGTTGTTGGCCTTGGGCCAAACGAGTGGCGAAACCGGTGGCGCGCCGCGCGCCGAGGTCGGCTTCGACGCCGCGGGGGTGGAGCGCTGCATCCAGGACTATTTGGAAGGTACCTCGCAAGGGAGACCGGCCCAAATTGAACGGGCCTTCCTCGCCACGGCGGGCCTGCAGTTCGTGGCGGAGGGCAAGCCCAAGCGCCGCACCCTGCAGCAGTACCTGAGTTATTTCAAGGAAGGCGTCGCCCACGACCGCAAGGGCCGTCTGGTTTCGGCGGACATTACGGGCAATGCCTGCATGGCCAAGGTGGAGATCGTCATGCGGGGACGCAGGTACACCGACTACCTATTATTGTTGAAGGTCGAGGATGGCTGGAGAATCGCGGAAAAGATCTTCTTCGCGCCCGAACAGGCGGAACGATGAGAACGGTCATCGTCTTGCTGGTGTGGGCGCCATGGATTTGGGCCCAGGAGATACCTTTTGCCCAGCCCTATCTCCAAGTCTATGACGACGCCATCACACCCGGAATGGGTCAGGCCCATGCACAAGCCCTGGCACGATTCAAACAGGCGGCCGTTCCCGCCGGATATCGCGAGAGCTTTCACTTCTTTCGCATGGACGACGGCCACTATCCGGCCTTCAACCCGCAACGGAGCGCCGAGTTCTCGAAGTCGTCGGAAGCCCACTGGGCGGCCGTAGCCGACGAGATCGATGCCGGGCTCCTCGCGGAAAACGCGAAGGTCTACCGCGAAACCATCGCATCCCAGGATCTCTATCTATTGGCGCGGCGACCGGCATTCGGCCACCCGGCCGAGGGTCCCAAAATCCAGGCTTTCGTGGTCGTGGACATCCTGTACCTGAAACACGCGCGCATCGAGGAGGCCGGACGGCACCTCACCGCCCTGGCCGGATTGGCTTCCCGCGAGAAGGCTCCACTTCATTACGCCGTGTACGCCAAGACGTCGGGCGCGGGCCTACCGGCCCTCTATCGATACACCTTCGCCGCGAGCCGCACCGACTACGAACGACGCACCCAGCGGACCGTCCGGCTTCTGGGTGCGGAAGGCGAGGACCTGCAACGAAAACTGGAATCCTGCCTGAGAAGCAAGAGTCGCCGAACGGGTTGGTACCTGCCTCACCTGTCGTACTGATCGCCAATGGGCGCTCGTCCCGGGAATCCGGCACGAGCGCCTCGTCACATCGCTGACGCGATTCGGGGAATTAGGAGGGGCGTACCCAGCGTCGAGCCACCGATTCGAGCCGAGACCGATGTCCGTAGCTATTGTTCCCGCATAAAAAAAGGACTCCATCATGCTCAAAGCAAAAGACTTATAAAAAACATCAAAAAAATCGAAAAAAAAGTGCAGGTTTGTTTGATATTTCCGGTTACTACCTGATGAGGGCGGCTGGTCAACAGCAGGATGGAAACGCCCCCCGACATCGATCGTGGCGCGACGTACAACGGAAGCCACTACATCGTCCCGGAGCGCACCTGTAGGAGGACAGCCCGGGAGTTCATCTCCGGAAAAGAGGGAACGCCACTTTTCCGGATGGGGGGAAAACTGCACCCATGGGTCGCGCTTCATTTTTGGAGGTCTAGATGTCTGCCATGGTTTGTTCTTCTTTCGATGCGATTCGCTCCTTACAAGATTGGCTGCTCACCAACGGCGCACAGTTCGCCAAAATGGGCTCGAGACAACGGGAATCCGGCGAACAGGATCTCGTGTGCCGCCACGAAACCAAAACCGACGAGCGGCTACTGACCCTTCCGCGCAAGCTGGTCATGTGCTCGGACCTGGCGCGCGAGTCCCACATCGGGGTGCACATTCGCAAGTCCGGCGTCCGATTGCAATCGGAGCAAACGCTTTTGGCGGCCTTCATGCTCAGCGAGCTGGAAAACCCCTTCTCCTTTTGGGGTCCGTTCCTCCAGGCGCTGCCCGGAACCTTCGATCAGGTGCCCATCTATTTCGAAGATCATTTCCTGGAGGTCCTGCAGGGCTCCCGCACGCTGCAGGCGATTCTCGATCGCAAGACCCTCATCCGCGAAGAGTACCGCAAACTGTGTCGCGCCGTGCCCTCCTTCGCACGCCACTCGCTTTCCCGGTTCCAATGGGCCATGACCGCGGTCGACACGCGCTGCTTCCATCTCCCCTCTCGGTACGACGAACACGCGGTCGCCATCGCACCGCTGATGAACATGAACCACTCCGGCCGCGCCGCAACCGCCTACTGGCACTACACCGAAGCATCCGATTGCATCGAGATCCGCGCCGACGGGACCTTGTCCGCAGGCAGTCAGGTCGTGCTCGCGAACGACGCGGAAACCCAACAAGAATTTTTCGTGCGATTCGGGTCCTTGTCCCCTTCCAAACTCGACGTGGAAGCGAAGGTCGAGATGCACCTCGATGCCAACGATCCCGCTCGCTGGGAAAAGGCGGCCTTCCTGCGCATTCGCGGCGGCCCCAAGTTCACGCTTTCCTTCACGAATTACCAAGGTATCGACAAGGTGTTGACCGCCATCCGAAGCGTGACCGGGAACGCCTTGGCGACAGAGGCGCGCATCTCCCACGGAAACCCGCGCGACCTCGCCGGTGAAGCCACCGCGTTCAGCCTCCTCTCCGCATTGTGCCGCGAGGCGCTCGCCCGCTTCCCCCGCGCCTTGACCTCGAGCCGCAAAAAGGAAATCGAAGCGGCCGCCTGCAATCCGGCCGACGACCGCGTGCGCAACCTGATCCGCATGCGCTACCTGGAGCAGCAGGTCCTGCATCGGGTGTTGGCCTTCGCGACGCTGATGGAATCTCGGTTGGCGAGCGTTTCGTCGCCGGAAGCGGTGCGATCGGCCTTCACCACCGAATCGCCCGTGTTGCAGCGGTGGCACTTCCATTGGCGCGATCGCTTCTCGACCACCGCGGTAGGCGGGAGCCGGCGCTGATTCGATGCGGGAACGCGGCAAACCTCCGAGCCACTGCGTCAACGGCTGCTTTGCCGCAGCAACTCCTGCAAGGCTCACCTCGGGTCCGGCCACCCGGACCCATCCACCTTTCTGAGCGTGTGGGCCTGCGCATTTTTTGCGTCCCGATCCGAAAACTGAATCGAAAAGACCCGCGATCTCTCATTCGAAAAGATCGCGGGTCGACGGGTTGCATGAAGCCATCCCCTCGCGGGAATCTCGCCACAAGCGGAAGGTCGATCGAACGTTGGTTGGTCCCCATCCGAAAGCGGCGGTTTTTTTGAGATGGTTCCTCGGAACCGGCAGGTTCTCAATGCAAGGGGGCATCGGCAGCCAGGTGTCAGGTGTCAGGTGTCAGGTGTCAGGTGTCAGGTGTCAGGTGTCAGGTGTCAGGTGTCAGGTGTCAGGTGTCAGCTAATCAACTCTGAACAATAACCTTGATGAAACCCGACGCCTGAGACCTGATACCGTGCCCATCCAGCCGAACCACCTTCGGAGTTGTAACTCCCTCGTTTTTGGATGGACCCTAGTTGACGGTGATGGCGATCGCCTCGACGTTGTTGTTTTCATCGTTCTCGATGATGTCGTTGTCCGCGTCGGTGAAGAAGAGGATGTATCGAGTGCCCGACGGCGTTCCTGCCGGGATCGTCACCGGATACCCGTACGTGGGAGGAAATCCGATATCACCTACGTTCACGGTGCGCAAGAGGACATCGCCGGCGCTGTAGGATGCGTCGTCGGATAGGAAGTACTTGAACTTGGATGGCGTGGTGGTGCCGGTTCCCACGTTACGCAGGCGGCAGGACGTGTCGACACTGCCGCCGGCCTGCACGCTGGACGCGTCGAGCGAGGCGTTCTCCACGATGTAGTCCGGGAAGTTGGTGGGCTGCAGCACCGTGATCGAGATTGCGCTTGTGTTGTTGTCGTGATTGGTTTCGTCGATGCTTCCCGTGGCGTTGGCTTCGAAGATCAGGTAGTAGTTGCCTGGCGTGGTCGCGGCGGGCAACCGGGTCAACTGCGACAGGTCGTGATATTGGTTGCCGGTGATCGGGTCGGTCCTGATGGAGGTCAAGCTGGTGTCGACGGAAGGGTTCAACGTGCTGTCGGTGGAGAGCCATACCTTGGTGAAGGTACTGGCGGCATGGCTGGACGACACGCCCTGGTTGGATACACGGACGTAGGACCAGAACCAGTCGCCCGGCTTGACCGAACCGTGGCTGACCCGCCCGTTCCGGGTCACCAGGTCCGGAAGGCCGGCGGGATCGATCAGGGTGAAGGCGACCGACGTGACGTTGTTGCCCTCGTTGGACTCGACCCGTTGGTTATGGATGTCGGCCACGAACAACAGGTACCGGGTGCCCGGGGTACCGCCGGAGATGGTGACGTATTCGGGATCGTAGGAGGTGTCGCCGGGATGCAGCCCGCCCACGGTGCGCGCGTGGAGAAGGGTGTCGGCGGCATCCCAGGTGGCGTCCTGGGAATAGTAGATGCCCATGACCGAATTGCCGGAGTACAGCGTTCCCTGGTTCTCGACCCTGCTGTGGGTGTAGATCCGTTCCCCGGCGAGGATCGTGGAAGGAGAACCCGAGGCGAAGGACACGACCAGATCGGGAAGGTCGGTGGTGTCGGCCAAGACCGTGATCGGACGGGCGACGACGTTGTTGTCTTCGCCCGGTCCTTCCGAAACCTGATCGTGCATGTCGGCGCGAAACAGGATATAGCGCGGTCCGGTGATGCCCGAGGGGATGCCGAGCAGGGCACTTTCGTGGCTCGACCCATCGACGGCCAGGGACGATACGGAATCGGTGGCCAGTTGCTGGTCGGCTTGATCCCAAATCTGGTCGGTGGACAGGTAATAGCCCAGGGTCGAACTACCGGCGGCCGCACCGCCCTCGTTGACCACATCGGCGGTGGCGGTCAACGAACTGCCGGCCGTCAGCGTCGTCGGAGATACCGAGGCGTTCCGCACCACCAGGTCGGCCTGTAGGTTTCCGATCGCCACGGCCAACGCCGCGGTATTGTTGTTTTCGTTGGCTTCGTCGATCTCTCCCAGGACATCGGTGCGAAGCAGGATGAAGTAATCGCCCGGATCGGTATCGCCGGGGATGGTGACCGTGAGTGCCGCGGCAAGGCTCCCGCTCGCGGACACGTTGCCCACCAGGCTGGAACCGATCTGGGGATCCCCGGCCTGATAGACGGCGTCGCTCGAGAGGTAGGCCCGCGTCCACTGCGAGCCCGCATGGGTGGCGGTCAGGTTGCGGACCGTGAAGGAGAGCGACGCGCTGTCACCCGGGCCCGGAGCCGAGGGGGAAAGACCCAGCGAACTGTCGGCGACATGAAGGTCGGGTTTCACATCCTGCGTGATTTGAATCGTTTGGTTGGGGGCCACGTTGCCCAGGGCGAAGGTGGTGGGTGGGTTGGCGCCCACTTTCGGCCAGCGAACCGCCACGCCGATGTCCGAAGGCGCGGCACCCAAACCGAAGTGCTGATCGAAGCTGTTGGCGATGCCGTAGCTTTCGCCGGCCCGCACTTCGCGCATTTGGGTGACGGCCGTGCCGCTTTCGCCCTCGAAGGCGTTCGCTTCACCCTTGGTCGCTTGGGTACTCGTCAGCGAAACACGTGCGCCGACGGCCTGGCGATTGCCGTTCTTTCCCTTCAGGCGCACCTTCAGGTACTTGTTGCCGTTGTTGTAGTTGTTCAACCAGAGCTGGTCGGGCCGATCCGGGTCGGCACTGTTGGAAATGCCGCCGCCCGTGACGAAATCCACATAGCCGCCGTAGATGTCCAGAAATCCGTCGTCGTTCAGGTCGCCGATGGCGAAGGTGGCCATGTTCAAGCCGTCGCCAAAGTCGAAATGGCCCACTCTTTCGAATTGGCGATTGCCGATGTTGCGGAAAAACTCGCTGCTGTTGCCGGCGATCACCACATCCAACAGGCCGTCGTTGTCGAAGTCGCGCATGGCGACTTGGGCACCGTTGTCGAGGTAGCTGAGCTTGCTGACGGTCGACAACACCCGCACGTACCTGTTCTGGTCGTTGCGCACCAACAGCGAGGCGATCGGATTGGAACCATCTCCCGTGTGGTTGAGCACGATCGCTTCCAGGATCCCGTCGTTGTCGATGTCACCGAAATCCAGGGCCCAAGACTGGGAATTGTCGTCCAGGCGATAGGTGATGCCCAGGTTCAGATAGGAGCCCGGTGCCTGTTGTACCAGCATCATGTTGGTCCGCCGAATGTCCCCGGACGACGCGCCGGCCTTGCATTTGGCGAGGTGCATGTCCAGATCGCCGTCATCGTCGATATCGGTCCACACGGAACCGTAGTTGCCGCCGAGTACCGAAAGCGAGGTTCCGGGATTGGATTGAGGTATCAGGTCCTGACTGGTGGGGATGCCGCCGATCTGTCCCTTCCACGTGAGGTTTTCGGTGGTATCGCCACAGGCGAAGAGATCGAGCACCCCGTCGCCGTCGATATCGACGAAGTTGGCGCCCTGCGAGAAAAAGCTACCGGTGCTGGGATTGGCCTGAATGTGGGGCAACTGGGGATCCCAGTTTTCACTGCCCAGGAGCAACGCCACCTCGTTGCCGTTGCCACCCACGTAGATGTCCATGAGACCGTCGCTGTCCACATCCGCCACCGCGATGGCCCACGGAAAGAAGGAAAGCGTCACCGTGGTTTGATCCGAAGAAAACCCGTTTTTGGTTTGGCGCGTGATCGTCAATTTCCTGCCGTCGTGCAGGCGAATGATGTCGTCCAAATCGTCCTGGTTCATATCGACGACCGCCATGGGAATCGGGCTGAAGGCCGGCACCGGATTGCCGAACAGATCCGGAATCAAGGGGAGCTGTTGGGTCGCATTGGTGAAAGGGAGACCGGAGGATTGGGCGATGGCCGTGCAGAGTGGAAAAAGCAGAAGAAGCTGACCGATGAGACATCGAATCGAAAACGAACGGAGACTGGGAAAGAACATTCTAACCACCTTTGAGTACAGAACGAGTAATACATTTAGATGCAACCAGATAGGCGCACCACTAGATGCAACCAGATAGGCGCACCACGAGTTTGTTGTTCACGCCGAGGGTGAATCCAGGTTGAGCCAGATTGTCTTGTAGCCTACGGATTAAAATCAAATTTGTTGATAAATCATGAATTCATATTTTTTCTAAATTAAACAACTTAAAAGTAACCATGTAGAATATATGATTTTAGTTTATTAAAGTTTTTTCAATCCTCAGGATGGATCCAGAGGATGGTGCTCGTATTGATTTTGGCCCGAGCGCAGCACTGAACTCCACATCGCAACCCGTGGGCACCCAAACCGATGTGGTGATCTGACCAGTCCTGACGAGGCCACTCGAGGATCCTTCCGAGACTGTTCTTGCTGCGCCGAGTCTCCGAATCATGGGAACATCATTCGCGTCCAGGAAAAGTCTGTCGCATGGAAGACATCGTCTTAGCCACAAAAAACGCTGTAACCGCCAATATCCCTCACAAAGTAATTTTGACCGTGTTTGGTTCCGAACGACACGGTTTGGGAGCCGTGTTAGGATTCGGCGAATTCGTTCGATTGCAGAAACGCCGCTTGGGTTGCCGCGGCCGCTAGCCTCGTTCAAGTCGTGAACCACGCACGAACTCAGGAGAGAACCATGCTGGATCCACATCAGATAGACGCATATTTAGATCGCATCGGATTCGTCGGTGATCGCACACCGAACGGGGAAATCCTGCGACAACTTCACCTCGCCCACATGTACCGCGTCCCCTTCGAGAACCTCGACATTCCCCTGGGCACCCCGATCGACCTGTCACTCGAAGCGCTCTTCGACAAGATCGTATACCGGCGTCGCGGCGGATTCTGCTACGAGCTGAACTACCTGTTCTCGCGCCTGCTCGCGGCTTTGGGTTTCGAAGTCCGCATGCTGTCGGCCCAGGTCTACCAGAACGGCGCCTACGGCAGGCACTTCGACCACATGACCCTTTCCGTGGCGCTGGATGGGCAATCGGTGATCGCCGACGTGGGTTTCGGCGATTCGTTTCGCGAGCCCCTCCCCCTGGCCACCGAAACGCGGGAGCCGCTGGGTGTCGGTTACCGCATCCAACAAGATGGCGACGCGTGGGTCATGCAACAGCGGAAACCCGGGGAAACCTGGCAACACCAGTACCTGTTCACCCTCCAGGGCCACGACATCGAGGCCTACCACGAGATGTGCCTTTACCAACAGACGAACCCCGAGTCGAGCTTCAGCCACAAATCGGTTTGCTCGATCGCCACACCCGACGGCAGGTCGACCATCTCCAATGGCCGGTTCATTCGGTCCACGGCGGACGGCCGGCACGTCGAACCCATCGAAACCGAATCGGCGTACCGCGACCTCCTCCAGCGGCATTTCCAGGTGGCGCTCCCCGAAGATGCCTCCCTGGCCCGGCTGCTCTACAGACCCGACCAAAGCTGATTCAGGAGCGGGCACCAATCAGGCCCGCCCGCAGCACCTACCGCTCAGTATAGGAACAGGCACCCATCATCATCTCGAGGTATAATTGAGATAAAGACGGCTCGCCGGAGGTATGGGTGGAAGATCTCAAACGGGTTTGTAACCAATGTGGTGACCGTCTTTGCAGTTTTCAATTTGAACTCTGCGATATCTGCAAGACCGTCGAGTGCGAGGAGTGTCGCTACCGCGCAAACCCAGGTGACGGCTCTTGTCCCAATTGCGGCAACCTGCTACGGGACCCGGCTGTGCAATACCCGATAAGCCGATTGGACCAAATTTTCCAAGTTACCGATCTTGGCCAACTCGGGCAACTCGGGGACAGGTACCCATAATCACCTAGAAGGAAACGCCATACCTGGTTTCTCGCGCAGGGACATGGGTTTTTCACCCTGAAATCCAATCAGGAACCCTGGAAGATCGGAAGCCAGGAAGGCCCGCGCTTTAGACTGCACCTTCGCCCAATGCTTATCCTGGTTTCCAAGATTCCTGTTTTCCTGATTTTTTTCGATGACGGCAAGACCAATCCAAGGTCGAAGCTTAGGCTGCATGGGCAACCAACGGGCGACCTGCATGGTAGTGCATGGGGACAGGCACCCACAAACATCTAGAAGGAAACGCCATACCTGGTTTCTCGCGCAGGGACATGGGTTTTTCACCCTGATATTGAATCAGGAATCCAGGAAGATCGGAAGCCAGGAAGGGCCGCGCTTTTGGCTGCACCTTCGCTCAATGCTTATCCTGGTTTCCAAGATTCCTGTTTTCCTGATCTTTTTCGGGGACGGCAAGACCAAACCAAGGTCGAAGCATGGGCTGCATGGGGGATGGCCTGCATGGGGCATGGGGACAGGCACCCACAAACATCTAGAAGGAAACGCCATACCTGGTTTCTCGCGCAGGGACATGGGTTTTTCACCCTGATATTGAATCAGGAATCCAGGAAGATCGGAAGCCAGGAAGGCCCGCGCTTTTGGCTGCACCTTCGCCCAATGCTTATCCTGGTTTCCAAGATTCCTGTTTTCCTGATCTTTTTCGTAGATGGCAAGACCAATCCAAGGTCGAAGCATGGGCTGCATGGGGACAGGCACTCACAACCACATATCTTCAAGCTTGTTACATAAACGTAATCTGAATTTTAAATCAAGAGCAGGAACGCCGAAAGGACCAACAAGATCCCCATCGTCGCATCGAACCATCGCCTTCGATGCTCCTGCGCCAATTGCCCGTGGATGGCGGAGCCGGCCAGCACCCAAACCGTCATTGCCGCGAGTGGAATCACCAAAAACAGCGCGTACAACCGCCAATCCGGGTCACGGGACGGCTCGCCTCCGGCGGTCGCGGCCGTGGCGGTCAGCACCGCGATCCAACTTTTGGGGTTGAGCCACTGAAACAAGGCCACGCCGAGGGCGGTGCGCGGCAAAACCCGCTTCGGCGACCCGCTCGCCTCGGCCCGCGCCACAAGGGCCGCGCCGATCATCTTCAGCCCGAGCAATAGCAGGTAGGAACTGCCGGCCACCGAAAGCAGGCGTTGCAGCCATGGCCGCGATACCAGCAGGTAACCGAGCCCGATGTCCGAGAGGACCAGGAGCCCAAGCGTTCCCGCGAGCACCCCGCCCATGGGCGCCAGCGCCGCACGAAACCCGCCCTCGGCGGAGGCGCCCAACAAAATCAGGTTGTTCGGGCCCGGCGTCACCGCGGCGACCGTCACAAAGCCCGCCACGGCCAGATAACCTTCCATCAACATTTCTGCGGTGCCCTCCTCATGCTTCGATTTCGGCACCCTCAGGTTAGCAAGCGCTCAATGGAATTTCTGGTCTCAAAAACGTCATTTTTGGTCTAATATTTAGACCATGCGTGATTTACCTCTCAATGCGATTCGTGCCTTTGCCGCGGTCTACGAATTGGGCGGCATCCGACCCGCCGCCCGCTACCTCCAGGTGACTCACTCCTCGGTGAGCCGCCACGTTCGCGAACTGGAATCCTGGCTGGGTCGCCCCTTGCTGGTGAAAGGGCCGTCGCACCGCGTGATCGCCTTCACGCCAGAGGGCGAGAGCCTGGGTCGGGCGTCACTCGAGGGCTTGCGCGAACTGGCGCAGACCGTGGCCGGCCTGCGCGAATCGAAGCCGGCCAACGCGGTGACCGTCTCCACCGTGCCCTCCTTCGCGATTCGTTGGCTGCTGCCCAGATTGCCAGATTTCGAAGCGCAGTTTCCGGGCATCGAGCTCTCGATCGTGACCGACCAGCGACCAGTGGATCCCAGCGAGCAAGGCGCGGACTTCTGCATCCGCATGGGCCGCGGACCCTGGCCATCGCTAGACTGCACGCCGTTGATGGACGATTGGCTGGTCCCGGTCATGTCGAAAACGCTATGGGAGGAAAAGGGTCACCCCCAATCGGCCGAGGCCTTCGCGAACCTGCCGCTGCTCCACGACCGCGATCCGAGCACGACCTGGGAATCGTGGCGATCGATCGTCGCGATGGACGGCGTCGACCTGCAACGCGGCCCGCGATTCACCTCGTCGGATCTGGTTTTGCGGGCGGCGGTCCAGGGATTGGGCGTGGCCCTGGCCCGTGCCAGATTGGCCGCGGACGAGATTGCCGCGCAGACATTGGTTCAGCCCTTCGACGAGCTTCGGTTGCATCTACCCAACGCCTACTGGATCGCCCTGCCGGAAGGCGTGACCCCGCGCCTCGCGGTAAAGGCCGTGATCGACTGGCTCCGCGATCAAGCGAGCAGGCAGCCGACCGCAATCCCCACGGACGCGAGGCCCGCCCCTGATCCTCAGTAGGACATGGCGGGGGTCATCCCCACGTACTTGTTCGAATCGAGTTGGTGGAGCATGAAGTGCGCGACATCGGCGCGGGATACCTTGAGAGCCAGGTTTTGAGCCGAAGGGGAAAAGCCGTGGCGATAGTGGCCCGTCAGATCGCCATCGGTGAAAGCACCAGGCCGGACGATCGTCCATTCGAGCCCACTCTCGACGATGAGCCGTTCCTGGGCGACGTGGTCGGCATAGGCCTTTCGCAGCAACAATCCGAACATGAGGTACTTCCAGAAGAAGTTCAGATTGGCGCGGCTGTCGCCCACCCCGAGGCTCGACAGGCACACGAGCCGCCCGATACCGAGACGCTTCATCGCCGCGACGACGTGGCTCGTGCCGGTCGCGCGAACCTGCCCCTTGGCGCCCGCACCCAGGGCGACGAGAACTGCGTCATGCCCCGGCAATGCCCGCTCGAGCGAGGCCGGGTCCATGACATCGCCGGCAACGATGCGCAACCTGACGTGCTCCATATCCAACTTTGAAGGGTTCCGCACGAATGCGGTGACCGAATGCCCCTTGTTCAGTGCCTGGTTGACCAATTGCCGGCCGATGGTGCCGGTAGCGCCGATGATGAAAACGTTCATGCTTCACTCCTTTTTGCAACTTGACACAGTGTCAATTGACACGATGTCAAACATATGGCAACCTTGACACCATGTCAAGTCACGATGCAAATACGCGAACCCGAATTCTCGATGCCTCCGTCCGCCTGATGGCCGATCGTGGCGGCAAGGGCGTCCGAATGGGCGACATCGCCAAAGCTGCAAACATCTCTCGGCAGGCGGTTTATCTTCACTTCACGTCACGCGCGGAACTCTTGGAAGCCACGACCAGACACCTGGATCGACAACTGAACCTGGAGCACCGCCTGGAACCGTCGCGTGCCGCCACCACCGGCGCGGACCGCCTCGCCCGCTACATCGAGTTCTGGGGCAACTACATCCCCGAGATCTACCCGGTCGCCAAGGCCCTCCTTCTGGCCCAGGACACGGACGAAGCCGCCGCAACCGCCTGGCGCGAACGCATGCAGGCCATGCGGGACGGCTGCCGCGCCGCCATCGAGGCACTCGCCGCCGACGGCGACCTGGCCCCGCAATGGACGGCCGAGCGGGCCACGGACATGCTCTGGACCCTGTTGTCCGTGCGAAACTGGGAGCAACTGACCCAGGATTGCGGCTGGCCCGCGAGTCAATACATTCAGTGGATGCAGACCGTGGCGCATCGGACTTTCGTGGCGAACTGACCCTGCCCGCCCGAATTGACGCTATACTTGGCTCATGAACCGCAAAGACGCTTTTATTTGCCTCTTCCTCCTTGGCCTAATGATGTTCAGTTACCCCGCCATCAATATTTTCGAGCCGGTTCTCGCCAAATATTTCTATGCGGCCTGGGCCTTTTTGATCGCGATGATCGGGTTGTTGGCCTATCTCCAAGGTCGGTAGCCCCATGTTCCACACCTCGACCCTGCTGCTGATCACCGCCGCCTACCTGGGCCTGCTGTTCGCCATCGCCTCCTACGCAGAGCGCCTCGGCAAGGGCGGCCGCTCCCTGGTGGCCAATCCCTACGTGTACACGCTGTCGCTGGCCGTTTACTGCACCTCCTGGACCTTCTACGGCTCGGTCGGCCAGGCCACCCAGCACGGCCTGCTCTACCTCACCATCTACCTCGGCCCCACCCTTTCCGCCGTGCTCTGGTGGGTGGTCTTGCGCAAGCTGATCACCATCGCGAGGGAACAGCGCATCACCACCATCGCCGACTTCATCGGCGTCCGCTACGGCCATTCGCTCGCCCTCTCGGCGATCGTGACCCTGGTCGCCGCCGTCGGCATCAGTCCCTACCTGGGCCTGCAGATCAAGGCCATTCTCACCACCTTTTCGTTGCTGACCGGGTCGACCTCGCACTGGGCCGGGCTGGTGTTGGTGGGCTTGATCGCGCTATTCGCGGCGAATTACGGCGTTCAGGGCCACGACGTCTCGGAGAAACACGAAGGACTCACCCTGGTGGTCGCGATCGAAGCGGTGGTCAAGCTCGCCGCCTTTCTGGCCGTCGGCCTATACGTGGTGTGGATGGTGCTGCCCTCGGTGGACGACCTGGAAGCCAAAACGGCGGCCTTGAACTTTCCGGCATCTTTCGATCCGATCAATTGGCACACCAACCTGCTGTTGGCCAGCGTGGCGATCGTGTTTCTGCCCCGACAATTTCACATGGCCGTGGTGGAAAACCACGACATTCGCCACCTGCGTACCGCCATGTGGCTTTTCCCCGCCTACCTATTGCTGCTCAACGTGTTCGTCCTGCCAGTGGCGCTGGCGGGCCTGATCACCCAAGGCGCCGACAGCCACCCCGAAACCTACGTGCTCACCCTGCCCACCGCCGCGGGGCAATCCTGGCTGGCCCTGCTGGTGTTCATCGGCGGATTCGCCGCCGCCTCCGGCATGATCATCGTCGAATCACTGGCCATCGCCAACATGTTCATGAACAGCATCATCTCGCCCTTCCTCTTCAATTTCCAGCGGGTCCGCCGCATTCCCGGGCTGCTCACCTGGCTCAAGCGCCTGGTGATCGTCGGCGCGGTGATGGCCGGTTACCTGTTCGCCATGGTGGCGGGTGAAAGCCGCTCGTTGGTCGACTTGGGCCTCATGAGTTTCGAGGCGGTGTGCATCTTCGCGCCCATCGCCCTGGGTGGCCTGTTCTGGAAGGGCGGCAACCGCAACGGCGCGCTCTGCGGCGTGATCGCCGGTTTCGCGGTTTGGGTGTATACCCTGGTCCTGCCGCTTTTGGCGGAAGGCGGCTGGTTCGACGGGCTCGCCTGGATGGCGCCCCTGCTCGAGCATCCGATTTGGAACCCCCACGCCCTGTTCGGGTTCGATGGCCTCGACCGCTGGACCCACGCACTCTTCTGGCAGCTCAGTTTCAACATCGGGCTCTACTTTTCGGTGTCCCTCCTCACCCGCCAATCGGAAACGGAGCAACGCCAGGCGCTGCGGTTCGTGGCGTCCTACATCCCGCGCGTCATGCCCGCGGGCATGAACGCGACGCGCATTCGCCGCACGCTGGGACGGTACCTGGGCAAACCGGCCGCGGCGGAGGTGGTGGACGGCTACCTCGAGAGCCACCAATGGAAGGAAGGTCAACTGGACGGCGCGCAGCTACACCACCTGCGCGAGGAGGCCAAACGCGCCCTTTCGGCCAGTTTGGGTTCGTCCATCGCCAACATGGTGTTCGAGCACCGCGACTCCTACACGGACATGGAACGCCAATCGCTATTGGAAGAAATCACCGACATGTCCCAGACCCTGCGGCTGTCGCGCCAGGATCTCGCCGTGGTGAACCGCCAACTGGCGGGACTCAAAGCCTTTCGCGAGAACATCATCGAAAGCTTGCCCCAAGGCGTCGGCACCGTCGACGAACTCGGCATGATTCGCTACTGGAACCAGGCGATGACCGGCTTCTTTCGCATCCCCGCCGACGAAGCGCTCGGCCAACCCGCGGCCCGGGTGCTGGGCATGCTGGAGCCCAACCCGCTGGCACCACAGATTCAAGTCGGCGATCACGAATGCCGCACCTCGCGGAAGCATGGCCCCCAATTTACCGCGCACGTGGCCGCCCTGACCGGCTCCGAGCGGGGCTTCGTGTTGATTCTCGAAGACGTCAGCGAACGCCACCGCATGGAACAACAGCTACTGGCCGGGGCCAAACACGCCTCGATCGGCCGGCTGGCCGCCGGGCTCTCCCACGAGATCAACAATCCACTGGCTTCCATCTCCTCGCTGGTTCAGGAGATGATGGACGAACCCAATTCGGCGTTCACCACATCCTCGCTGGAAACCGTGGACCACCACATCGATCGCATCTCCCGCATCCTGAAAGGATTGGGCGATTTCGCCCGCCTCCAGCCCGAGCGCAAACAGATGGGACTGCTGCAGAACGCCGTCGACATGGCACTGCAATTGGTGGCCTACGACAAGAGCTTCAAAGCCATTCGCATCGAGACGTCCTTCGCCTCGTTGCCACCCATCCCGCTGAACGGCGACCGCCTGCAGCAGCTCTGCCTGAACCTGATGCTCAACGCCCGCGACGCCATGCCCGACGGCGGCACGCTCACCATCCGCACCTGGCTGGAAGAGGGCCAGGTGGGCCTGAGCTTCAGCGATACCGGCGCCGGAGTCAGCCCCGACGATGCCGAACACATCTTCGAACCCTTTTTCTCGACCAAGGGACCTCGAGCCGGGACCGGTTTGGGTCTTTCCATCTGTGATAGCATCGTCAAAGACCACAACGGCAGTATCGTGCTGACCCGAGCCCCCGGCGGCGGCGCCTGCTTCGAGATACGCCTGCCCCTCGCGGCAGATGAGCTGGATTGAATGATGAGCCCGACCATCCTGATTGTCGAAGACGAAGATACCCTGCGCCAATCGCTACAGCGGGTGTTACGGCGCGAGGGCTATCAGGTGGACAGTGCCGCCACGGCGGAGGAAGGCCTGGCTTTGTGCCGTGCCACCCGCTATCACCTGATCATTTCCGACATCAATCTGCCAGGCATGGACGGCATCGAGATGTTGGCCCGCATTCGCGCGATGGATGCCGACGCCATCTTTATCATCACGACCGCCTACGGCGCGCTCGACAGCGCGATCGGGGCCCTGCGCGCCGGAGCCTACGATTACCTGCTCAAACCCGTGAAACACGACGCCCTGCGCCGGCTGGTGCGGACGGCGCTCGCCGGTACCGCCGACAACCGGTCGGACGCCCCAACACCGGACGGTTTCGACGGCATGATCGGCATCGACGGGGGCCTGCGCCACATGGCCGCCGAACTGCGCATGGTGGCGCGCTCGGCCTCTTCCAACCTGTTGTTGCTGGGTGAAACCGGCACGGGCAAGGGCTTTTTGGCCCGCGCCATCCACGCCGCTTCGGCCCGTGCGACCAAACCCTTCATGGCGATCAATTGCGGCGCCGTGCCGGAGCATTTGATCGAAAGCGAAATGTTCGGTCACGTCAAGGGCGCCTTCACGGGCGCCGTCTCCGACAAAACGGGCTTGTTCGTGGCTGCCGACGGCGGCACCCTCTTTCTGGATGAAATCGGTGACATGCCGCTCGCCATGCAGGTCAAGCTGCTCAAGGTGCTGGAGGACGGCGAGGTGCGCCCCCTGGGCGGGACACGCGGGCGCAAGGTCGACATCCGCGTGATTTCGGCGACGAACAAGGACTTGACCCAGGCCATCGCGGCCGGCACTTTCCGCCAGGATCTGTATTACCGCATCAACCTATTTACGATGTCGATCCCACCCCTGCGCGACCGCCGCGAAGACATTCCGGCGTTGGTGGCCCACTATCTCGCGCGACACGAATCCGGCAAGACCATGTCGGCCGAAGCGCTCGCCAAACTACAAGCGCACGGTTGGCCTGGCAACATTCGCGAGTTGCAGAACGTCGTGGAACGCTGTGCGCTGATCAGCCAAGGCGAGGAGATCGAAGAATCGGACCTGCCCACGGCGTTGCGAGCGGGGATGAACCCGATCGATGCCCAGGATCGCGGCGCGCTCTCCATCGAGGCCTACACCAAAAAAGTCATCTTGGAACACCAGGACCGTCTTTCCGAGACCGAACTCGCAAAAATGCTGGGCATCACGCGCAAGACCCTTTGGGAGAAACGACGCAAATGGGGCCTGCTGCGCTAGCCCGAGGCGCGCCAAGGTCTTGCCAAACCACTGAGCGGTAGGTGCAGGGGTGTTCATGCGTAAGTCTTTTTTTACCACAGAGTTCCCAGAGGCCGCGGAGACAGGCACAACATAGCCGAGAAGAAACATATCCCACCATCGATTAGAAATGAAATGCGCAGGATCCGGGAGTGATATCTGAATTCGTGTCAATACGTGTGATTCGTGGGCAAATTTCTTTCAGCCAAAGATAAGCCAGGATGCGTGGTTTCCAGGAAGAACACACCGGAAAGATCAGATACATAAACTAAAAAAATAAAGCAACTTCACTCCGTTTCCTCTGTGACCTCAGTGGTAAAAATCCGAAATCACCGCCGATCGGGATGGAAAGTCGGAAAGATCAGATCCGGCGGCTCGTGTCACCGTGTTTCTTTTCGTAATGCGCCTTTGTTACGAAACGAAACGGGATCGGTGGTCGCCATCGCCAAACCAACATCAACTTTTTTGAATCTAAACCTTTAAGAACGTTCCAAATCCTGGCACCGAGCCTGCACCCTCGTTCGATCGCGATTTCATCGATCGAAAAAAATATGGATTTGGTCACACCTCGGATGGACTTCACCTGCGGTGGGCCAATCGAGGGGGGACTCCAATGCATGGTGATGGCAAACGCTATTGGCACACCAATTTAAAATATCTGACCGCCATACTCAGCGTGTGGTTTCTGGTGTCGTTCGGCTGCGGCATCTTATGGGTCGAGCAACTCAACCAAATCAGAATTGGCGGGTTCCAACTGGGCTTCTGGTTCGCCCAGCAGGGCTCCATCTATACGTTCGTCGTCCTGATTCTCGTGTATGTGGGACTCATGAACCGGCTCGACGCCCAATACCGGGCAGAGGAGGCCGATTCATGAGCGTTCAGACCTGGACCTTCCTGATCGTAGGACTCAGTTTTGCGGTTTACATCGGCCTGGCCATCTGGTCACGGGCCCGCAGCACCGGCGAATTCTACGTCGCGGGCGGCGAAATCAACCCCATCTTCAACGGCATGGCCACCGCCGCCGATTGGATGAGTGCCGCCTCGTTCATCTCCATGGCCGGCATCATTTCGTTCGTCGGGTACGACGGCTCCGTCTACCTGATGGGCTGGACCGGCGGATACGTGCTGCTGGCGCTGTTGTTGGCGCCCTACCTGCGCAAGTTCGGCAAATTCACGGTGCCCGATTTCGTGGGCGACCGCTATTACTCGCGCGTGGCGCGGATCGTGGCGGTACTCTGCGCACTCTTCGTGTCCTTCACCTATGTCGCCGGCCAGATGCGCGGGGTCGGCATCGTCTTCTCGCGCTTTCTGAATGTCGAGATCAACACGGGCGTGGTCATCGGCATGCTGATCGTGTTTTTCTACGCGGTGCTCGGCGGCATGAAAGGGATCACCTACACCCAGGTAGCCCAATACTGCGTGTTGATTTTCGCCTACATGGTTCCGGCGATCTTCATCTCCATCATGATCACGGGCAACCCGATCCCCCAGTTGGGCTTCGGCGACACGCTCAACGACGGCTCCGGGGCCTACCTGCTGGATGTGCTCGATCAACTGAACAGGGACTTCGGCTTCGCCACCTTTACCGGGGGCAGCAAGAGCACGATCGACGTCTTCTTCATCACCGCCGCGCTGATGGTGGGCACGGCCGGACTGCCCCACGTGATCGTGCGGTTCTACACGGTGCCCAAGGTATCGGGCGCGCGCGTCTCGGCCTTCTGGGCCCTGCTGTTCATCGCCATTCTGTACACCACCGCACCGGCGGTGGCCGCGTTCGCCCGCACCAACCTGTTGCGCACCATTCCCGAACGGGCCTACGCCGACGTGCCCCAGTGGTTCGCCCGCTGGGAGGACACCAAGCTGATCCGCTTCACGGACAAGAACGGCGACGGCATGATCACCTACAGCGGCAACGGTGCCGTCAACGAACTGGACATCGACCGCGACATCATGGTGTTGGCCAATCCCGAAATCGCCGACCTGCCGTCGTGGATCATCGCCCTCGTGGCCGCCGGCGGTCTGGCCGCCGCGCTTTCGACCGCGGCCGGGCTGCTGCTGGTGATCTCCACCGCATTCGCCCACGATCTGCTCAAGAAGAGCTTTTACCCCGATCTTTCGGAACGGCGCGAATTGGGCTTCGCCCGCATCGCCGCCGGCGGCGCCGTGATTCTGGCCGGTTACTTCGGTGTGAATCCGCCCGACTACGTGGCGGCGACGGTAGCCATCGCCTTCGGGCTGGCGGCCTCGAGCTTCTTCCCCGCCATCATTCTGGGCATCTTCAGCAAACGGGTGAACCGCGAAGGCGCCGTGGCCGGCATGATCACGGGTCTCCTGTTCACGACCTCCTACATCGTCTACTTCAAGTTCCTGTTCCCCGAAACCAACAACGCGGCACACTGGTGGTTCGGCATTTCGCCCGAAGGCATCGGCACCCTGGGCATGATCGTCAACTTCGTGGTCTCGATCGCGGTCAGTCTGTTCACGCCCCCGCCACCGCGGGATGTCCAAGAGATGGTGGCGCGCATTCGCCTGCCGGGTTGATACCCGAGAGGTTGCGGAGGGCCGCTTCCGGAGGGCCGCTTTCGGACGGCCGCTCTCGGACGGCCGGCCCTCGGAGGGTTCCACCGCCGGGTGCGACCATCGCCCGGCACCCTCGCCCCGCAGCCCGCACTCGCGAAGCGCGAAAGCCACCGATCCAAACGAGAACCACGAGATCTGCATGTACATAGGGGGGATACTATGAGACAGCAGCGTTGTGCCCGCGTGCTGATGGCGGCGCTATGCCTGGTGGCGAGCGCCGTGGCAGGGCCACAAGATAATGATGTGAACGAACACCGAATCCGCATTTCCAGCTCCGTCGAGATGGGTTTCTGGGGGCGGGTGATCATGAACACCCACCTGGATACCGAGGACATTCGCGGCAATACGGATTTCGCCACCTACGTCACGGGCGAAGCCTCCGACGAGGTGAACTTCAACCCGCGCGACACGCGCCTCGGCTTCAAAACCCACTCCGTGTTCGACGGTTGGCACGCGGGTTTGGTGGCCGAAGCCGATTTCTACGGCGACAACGCCGGCAACAACCTCACCCCGCGCCTGCGGCTGGGCTACGTGAAGCTGGAGAAAAACGACCTTTCCTTTCGGCTCGGTCAGGATTGGATTCCGCTGGGCCAACAGAACCCCGGCATGGTGGATTTCGGCATTCTCGCCTGGGGCGGCAACCTCTGGTGGCGGGTGCCCCAACTCACCGTGCGCAAACAGTCGGGCAAGTTCCAATGGCTGGGCTCGTTGATGAAACACCGTATCTCCAACGACCAGGAGAGCCAGGAGAAATGGCCCTGGATGATCGGCCGCCTGGCCTGGCAGTCCGACGGCCACCTGGTCGCCGTGGGCGCCGGCTATCGCTCGGTGGAAGTGAACGGCATCGAGTACGATCCCTTCCTGACGGTTCTCGAGTTCAAGACGGGATTGGGCGGCAAGGCCTCCATCAAGGGCGAGCTGTGGCACGGCGCCGGTCACGGTCGCGAGTTCATCCGCTACGGCTTGGATTACAACCCCGTCATGGCGGATACCATCCGCTCCAGCGGCGGCTTCGTCTCGGTGCACCTGCCCATGGGCGACCGCAACCACTTCAACCTGGGTGTGGGTCTGGACCATCCCGACGAGGAGGATCTCAGCGACGGCGTTGGCGGCATCATCGCCACCGCCCCCTTCGTGGAAAACCAGGTGATCTTCGCCAACTACCAACGCAAGTTGAGCAAGCAATTCAGTTACGGCATCGAAGTGCTGCACATCGATACCGAGCAGCGCGATCGCACCAACATCGACAGCCAGCGCTTCACTTTGAGCGTGGCTTACATCTTTTGATTCAAGGGGAACATCATGACCATCGACATCTTCCCGGCCAAGGAAGGTCAGGGCCGCATCCACGGCATGCGCGAATACCAACAGACCTACGAGGCCGCCCAGCGAGATCCCAACGCCTTCTGGGATCGGGTCGCCCAGCGGCTGACCTGGTTTCATCCGTACCACACCGTTCGCGAGGGCGACTTCACCGACGGCTCGGTCAACTGGTTTTCCGGAGGCCGACTGAACGTGTCCTTCAACTGCCTCGATCGCCATTTGAAGACACGGGCCGAAAAGACCGCCATCATCTGGGAGGCCGACAATCCCGCCGACACGCAGCACATCAGTTACAAGCAGTTGCACCGGGAAGTGTGCCGCATGGCGAACGTGCTGCTGGCCCACGGCGTGCGCAAGGGTGACCGGGTCTGCATCTACCTGCCGATGGTGCCCGAGCTGGCCTACACCATGTTGGCCTGTTGCCGCATCGGCGCCATTCACTCGGTGGTGTTCGCCGGCTTCTCCGCCGATTCGCTGCGCGACCGCATTCTGGACTGCGGCGCCCGGGTGATCGTGACAGCCAACGAAGGGCTGCGCGGCGGACGGGTCCTGCCGCTCAAGCAGATCTGCGACCGGGCCTGCGAAGGCCTGGCCAAGCTGGACAGCGTCCTGGTGGTGCGCCGCACCGAGGCCGACACGCCCATGGTGGAGGGTCGCGATCACTGGTTGCACGAGGCCATGAAAGCCCAGCGGGCCTACTGTCCCGCCGAGTGGATGCACGCCGAGGATCCGCTGTTCATCCTCTACACCTCCGGTTCCACGGGCAAGCCGAAGGGCGTGCTGCACACCAGCGGCGGCTACCTGACCTACGCCAGCTACACCCACGAAACGGTGTTCGGCTACCGCGAAAACGACATCTACTTCTGCGCGGCGGACATCGGTTGGATCACGGGCCACAGCTACATCATCTACGGTCCGTTGGCCAACGGGGCGACGACCATCATGTTCGAATCGACCCCGATGTTCCCCAACCCCGATCGCTACTGGGACATCGTCGAGCGCCACGGCGTCAACATCTTCTACACCGCACCGACGGCGATCCGCGCCCTGGCCGCCAAGGGCGATCAATGGTTGGAAGGCCGCGACCTGTCCAGCCTGCGGGTGCTGGGCACGGTGGGCGAACCGATCAACCCGGAGGCCTGGCAGTGGTACTACGACAAAGTGGGCGGCGGTCGTTGTTCGATCGTGGATACCTGGTGGCAGACCGAAACGGGCGGCATGATGATCACGCCGATCGTGGGGGCCAACCCCGTCAAGCCCGGCTCGGCGACCCTGCCCTTCTTCGGCGTGGAACCGATTCTAGTGAACGAGCACGGCGAGCGCCTGGACGGCAACGACGTCACGGGTCACTTGTGCATCGCCAAGCCGTGGCCCTCCATGGCACGCACCATTTGGGGCGATCACGAGCGCTACCTGCACACCTATTTCTCCACCTACCCGGGCTACTACTTCACCGGTGACGGCTGCCGTCGCGACGAGCACGGCAACTACTGGATCACGGGTCGGGTGGACGACGTGCTGAACGTCTCCGGTCACCGACTGGGCACCGCGGAAATCGAGGCCAGCATCAACAGCGCCGAGCTGGTCGCCGAATCGGCGGTGGTCGGCTTCCCCCACGCCATCAAGGGCACCGGCATCTTCGCCTACGTGGTTTTGCAGGCCGATGCCGAGAGCAGCGATCACGACGTCGTGTCGTTCAGCGTGCGCGAGCAGGTCACGCGCGACATCAGCAAGATCGCCCGGCCGGACGAGGTGTTGATCGTGTCGGGCCTGCCCAAGACCCGCAGCGGCAAGATCATGCGCCGAATCCTGCGTAAAATCGCGGAGCACGAATACGAAAAACTGGGCAATCTCACGACCCTGGCGGACCCGAACGTGGTGGAGCACATCGTCGAAGCCCATCACGAGAACTGCAGCCCGACCCGCGTCAGTCCCTGACCTTTGTGGTTCCCCAATCGGTGGCATGCCCGCGGATCCCCGGCCGCGGGCATGCCATCTTCTCGTTCGGGGGTCGTTCAGCCCGGGTTCGCTTCCGGGTGGCCCCCCGGTCATCCCGTGCCGAGTGGACCCCCACGCCACCACGACGGCTTACGCATGTTTCTTGAAAAACTGGTCCATGGCCTCCACGGCACGGCGCACATCGGCGTCGACATCGTAGAGCGAGACGTGGCTGGCCCCGGGAATTTCGACCAGTTCCTTGGGTTCGCTGGCCGCCGCGTGGAAGGCAACCGTGAGCGGGCCCGTATCCTGGAGCGCCTTTTCCGCATAGATGCCGATGTAGGGTGTGTAGAGATAGGGTGCATACGTCTGGGCATCGGCCAACATGGTACCTTCCTGCATGAAGGTCGGAACCAAGTGGGAATAATTCGAATAGGTCTGCTTTCCGGCTCGCTCGGTCATGTAGAATTCATATCCCTCGTACCGGGCGGAGTCCTTCGGTAACTGGGACACGTCTTCGGTCTCGTAGCCCAGGCCATCCATGTATTCGATCTCCCCGGTCTCGTAGGTCTTCTGCCGGCCCGCATTGGCGGCCGCGATCACCGCGGTGACGGTCTCTCGATTCATGGTCTGGAAAAAACTGGCTTTGTTGCTCATCATGCCCGAAACCGTGGCGATGGCCTTCAAGCGCTTGTCGGTCGTCGCAACCAGCGCCATATACCCCCCGGAGGCACAGACACCCAAACCGAAGAGTTTCCCGCGATCCACGAAAGGAAGCGTGCCGAGAAAGCTGACGCCATCGCGGATGCTCTCCATTTTGGTGAACGCGTGTTCGTAGTTGCGAATGTCCCCTTCGCTGTCACCGTATCCGAGGTGGTCGAAGACCAGCGAGACATAACCCAATTCGGCTAGGTGGCGGCCGTACACGGCACCGGTCTGTTCCTTCACCTGATTGAACGGCGGAGAGAAAATCACGGTCGGGTAACTTCCCGTCTCATCGAATCCTTCGGGTGTATAGAGATGAGCGGCCAACTGGCAGCCTTGGCTTGTGAAAGTAATCGCATTCTTACCCGCTTCGATGGCAGTGGCGTTGATGGGATTCGTCATATGGGCAACTCCTAACGCTTGTGTTGAAAGCTTCGGCTCCGGCGGAGGCTCGCCTGATTCGGGCCTTCCCCATCGCTCAGGCTCCCACCGGGCAGGAGTCCCGATGGATGCGCCGATCCGAGCCGTTTTCTCAGGTTGCATGGTACAGGCTGCGTCGAGACCAAAATAGGCGGGAACCCCTCGAATACTTGCCTAATCCAATTTCATCGATGGCGATTGATCAAAAACAGGGTATTTTGATGGCCATGGAACAAACGAGAGTTCAAGAACTGGTCGCCCGCCATGCATCCTCCGAGGGTGTACACGACACCCCCTTCGACGGGGTTCAACTCTTCAGATTGTGCAAGCCGGTGGAGCGCCTTGCCGGCGTCTACAGCCCATCCCTGTGCATCATCGTGCAAGGCAGCAAGCGCGCCTATCTGGGCGACGCGGCATTCACTTACGACCACGAACACTACATGTGCGCGACCATGCCCCTCCCGGTGGAGGGCGAAGTGCCCCACGCAACCCCGGAAAAACCGGTCCTGGGTCTGCTGATCAGTCTCGAGACACGGGCCATGGCCGAGATGTTGATCGAGTACGAAGCCGGCGCCAGACCATTGCCAAATCCCAAGGCTGCCGAAACCATTCCGGGACTGGTCGTGGCGGCATGGAGCGAAGCTTTTGTCACGGCGCTTCTACGTCTCCTCCAATTGCTCGACGATCCGCTTTCGGTGCGTCTCCTGGGTCCCGGCCGCTTGCGAGAGCTCTTTTTCGCGGTGATTCAGGGTAAGGCGGGGCCCATGATTCGCCATTCCTTCGGAACGTCACACAACCTCTCGCGCGCACTGAGTTACTTGCGGAACAACTTGGAAGAGCCGCTGTCGATCGACGACCTGGCCGAGCACGCCGGGATGAGTCGTGCGGTGTTCGATCGCCGCTTCAGGGAGGCCACCACCCACTCCCCCCTGCAATTCATCAAATTGCTCCGATTGAGCGAAGCGGCCATGCACATCGCCCAAGGAATGCCGATCAGCCAGGCCGCCGAAAGCGTGGGCTATGGCAGTGCGTCTCAGTTCAGCCGCGAGTTCAAACGCCACTTCGGCAAGTCCCCTCGGCAATGGGGAAAAGGTGCGGCGCGGGAACCCTTCGTGTAGGAGCTCGGCTACTTGCTTCAGGCGTGTGCGCGCCAAGGGTATTTCCAAGGATTGGTCGAAACGTAGCGATTTTTGCGTCCAGCCGGCAGGGTTCCCGTCTTTCGGTAAGAACACGACATCCAAACACCGGAGGACGAACATGATCAAAATTGTCAGCCTGAAAATTTGCCCTTTTGTCCAGCGAGTCATCGGAACCTTGGAAGCCAGAAGAATCCCATACGAAGTGTCGTACATCAGCCTCGAGGAGAAACCTCAATGGTTTCTCGACATTTCTCCCACGGGGCAGGTTCCCGTGTTGATTACCGAAGCCGGAACGCCCTTGTTCGAATCCGACGCCATCGTCGAATATCTGGACGATGAATTCGGACCCATCGAAGACCGGGTGAGCAACGAAGACAAAGCCCTGGACCGGGCATGGAGCTATCAGGCCAGCAAACACTACCTGGTCCAATGCAGTGCTCAGCGAAGCGGGGACAAAGCGACGCTGGAAGAACGAGCGGCCAAACTGGGCAAAGCATTTGCCAAAGTGGAAAAGGTGCTCGGCGACGGGCCTTTCTTCAAAGGCAAAGACCTCAGCAAGGTCGATCTCGCCTGGCTGCCCCTGCTGCATCGAGCCCACATCATCGAAAAACACGCCTGCTTCGACTTTTTGCAGGCTTATCCCAAAACGAAGGAATGGCAGCGGCATTTGCTTCAAACAGGGCTTGCGGAAAAATCGGTACCGGAAGACTTCGTCGATGTGTTCACGCGCTTTTACCTGTCGGATCGAACCTATCTGGGTAAAGGGAATGAATGCTCGGGTATCTCGGACGATCAGTGTGCCACGAGAGACTGTTGTTGAGATCGTTTCGACCTTCATGACCCAGTAGCCCTGCGAAACCATTCGAGCTGGACGCGAGACCTATAGGTTTTGCGTCCAGCCCTGCCACAAAGCGTCCAAGCGGCTTCCCCTGCGCGTTTCCCCATGCGCCTTCACCGACGACCCTCGCCCAAACAAGCCTACGAGCAAGCCAGACACAACATATTCCTTCTCAGAAAGTTAGGCGATCGACAACAGCGAACTCCCGTCTTTTTTGCATCCATTCGTCCGTTCCTCGTCTTTCTAATATCACCCTTATGTCAGTTCTGTGGAGGTATCTCTTGACCCTGATTCAGATCGCACTCATGACCCTGCTGTGTACCACTCCTCCGGCCGGCACCTGTGGGGCGGCGCCCCCCTCGAAGACGACCGCTTCCAAATCCAGTTGTCGTGCGACGCCCGACCCCCTTCCCCCGGCCGAGATCAAAGTTCGCTGGAAACGACCCGCCCCAGCCCAACAGGATTTGGCGGCGATCGATGCCAGTGTCCAGCGGGGCATCGATCGCCTTCGCACCAACCTGCGAGATCGTGCCTTTCAGGTCCGGCTCGAAATCGTCGACCTCCCGGAAACCAGCGATGGTCGAGCCGCGGAATCGGTACTTTTCCTGAACGGGGTTGCACTTTCGAGTTGGTTGAAACGACTGTCCGCCGATCCGAACCAGGCGAACCGAATCGCCGAGCCGACCCTGACCACGCCCGATCGATGGGAAGCGGCGGTCTTCGCATCGGGCATGCTCGCGGTCGCCGATCACGAATGGCTGCATCGGCCGGAAAACCAAGCTGCAGGTGGGTGCGGCGACACCGGCAAGTCTGGTAGTTGCGGTTCCGCCAAAAAAGCCGGGTGCGGTTCGACCCAGGCCCAAGGTAGTTGCTGTGAAACACGGCAAGCGGGTGCCGAGCCAGCCAAAGCGGCCTCGTCCGCACCGAGTGCGCCGAGTGACCGGGATCGACCGACGCCATGACGGGGAAGATCCTGACCAGCGAGACCCGAGCCCATCGAAAAGGAGCCATCTGGAAACGGCTCTGTATGCGAAGGAGTGCCACCTTGACGAGATGGACTGTCCTGATGATGTGTTTCCTCATGTGGATGCCGCCGGCCAGGTCGGAAGACTGGCCCCAATGGATGGGGCAGCGACGCGACGGCACCTGGCAGGAAGAGCAGGTCATGACCAGGTTCCCGAAATCCGGGTTGGAAACCGTGTGGCAGATGCCCATCGGACTGGGGTTCGCCGGCCCGGCAGTGGCCGACGGCCGCGTGTTCGTCACCGATTTCGTCAAGGGATCGGGCACCCTGACCAACAACGCCTCGGCCCGCGACAAGGTCACCGGACGCGAGCGGATCCTGGCCTTCGACGAAGCCACCGGTCGCCAGCTCTGGGTTTACGAATACCCCGTGTCCGTCCAGGTTTCCTACGCCTCGGGACCGCGCACGACGCCGACGGTCGACGGTGATCGCGTTTACGCCCTGGGCACCAACGGGCATGTGGCCGCACTCCAGGTGAAGACGGGCGAGCTTCTGTGGTCGCTGGATCTGCCTCGCGCCTTTCAAACGGAGATCCCGTTCTGGGGCTTTTCCAGTCACCTCCTGATCGTCGACGACCTCCTGATCACGCTAGCCGGGGGCGACGGCAGTACGGTGGTCGCATTGGACAAGAAGACCGGCCACGAGCGTTGGCGGGCCCTTTCCGCATCGGAGCCGGGATATTGCCCACCGACGCTCGTATCGCACGCCGGGAAACAACAGTTGCTGGTCTGGCACCCCGAATCGATCAACGGCCTCGAGCCGGAAAGCGGTCGGGTGCTCTGGTCGATTCCCTTGAAGGCGAACGCCGGCATGTCCCTGACCGCCCCCCAGAAATGGGGCGACGGCTTGTTCGTGAGTGGGATCGGTACGGTCCCCACCCTTTTCAAATGGAAGGGAACCGAGGTGACGCCCCAAATCGCCTGGCAGGCACACGACGGGCGGTCGCTAAGCACGGGAAACAGCACGCCTGTGGTGGATCGGGGTGTGGTTTACGGGGTCGATACCCGAGGTTATTTGATCGCCATCGAGATGGAAACCGGCGAGCTGTTGTGGTCGACCCTGGAACCGACGACCGGGGCCCGACCCGCCAAATACGCCACTGCCTTTTTGGTGAAGAACCATGATCACTACTACATCTTCAACGAGCGCGGCGACCTGATTTCGGCCAAGCTCAGCAGGGACGGTTACCGCGAGATCGACCGGACCCACCTGATCGAGCCGACGACGCGTACCTACAACCGCAATGTGGTGTGGGTCCATCCGGCTTTCGCCAACGGGTCGGTCTTCGTGCGGAACGACGGCGAGATCAAGCGGTACTCGCTGAAGGCGAAGACGGTTGGCGGCGCGGAGGCGGCTCCCGGAAAATGAGAGGGCGCGGAGGATTTTTTCACCACCGAGTCGCCGCCCAGGCCGGGGGCCGGATTGCCGGACCACCGGGTTTCAGGTGGGTAACTAATCGAAGCGAATCGTTTGGGAGTTCCCGCATTTGTGAGAGGGGCGTCGTTGCAGTAGGTGCCGGGCCCGCCCAGGGCGCCGGGCCGACATTTTTCGACGAACTCCCCGAATATCCACCCTCTTAGGTTTTTAGCTTTATCTTCAAGCTTTACATAGTTCGTTACATAAGAGCCGCGAACAAGCGGGCATACCCAGCTCGATTTCGAGAAAGAAACAGACCACCTGGATTCTCGCGAAGGGCCATGGGTCGTTCATTCAAAAAATCAAGCAGGAACCCATGAACATCGGAAACCAGGAAAGGATCGGCGTTGGTGTCACATCATGGTCCAGCTTTTCCTGGTTTCCATTATTCTTGCCTTCCTGATCAAGATTAGACGACGGCAAGACCCAGCTCAGGTTGAATACACCACTTTGTTTCAGGAGAGGCCGCGGAGGCAGGGAAGATTCCCTGCCTTTCCCGGAACCAAAGTGAGGCGTCGCCGGTGTAGATGTGGAGGCCACCCAGCCCGACACACCCCCGCAGGCTCATTGGCGGATACAGGACAGAACCAAATGAGCCAGGCGTGAATTGTCGTAGAGTTCGTGCATCAACCGAATCGGCTGGGTGCGCAGCGTGTCCGAGGCGATGATGGCGTCCCAGTCCAGAGAGTGGGGAACCGCGACGCCCGCCGCCTTCATGGCCTCGATGAACACGTGGGCGATGATCCCCTGACCGATGGCCGAGGGATGCACGCCGTCCAAGCTGAAGAGGCCGCCTTCGATCTGATGGCCCTTCCGCGTCGTGTGGTAGTAGCGGGTATCGGGTTTGGGAACGAGCCCCTCCAACGGTCCTGGCAAGGATGCCGGTCGCCGGTTGTTGCGCCGGAAGGCCATCTCCAGCAGGGTTTTGTTGGTTTCGACGGCCACGAACCGGTTCTGCCCCAGCCGTGTATTGGCCTCTTGCAGCACGGTACGGATGATTTGGTTGTACTGGGCGATCGTCTTGTCGATGCGGTACACCTCCTCGAAGTCCAGGCTGAGGCTGGGATCCGGTTCGTCGATATTCTTGAACACGACATAGGTGTAGTACTGCCAATACGATGCCGTGCGAGGTGTTCCTGGGCCTCCGCCAGGGGTCAGGACCCCGAATGGATCGGGCGCCTCGATCCGTTCGCCGACACCTCGAGCCAGGGGCGCGACGGTGACCGCCGGCACGTCACCCACGAAGACGTGCCAGTCGGGATAGACATTGGCCCGCATCGCGTCGACGACGTGGTCGATCAGGATCCGGTACTCCTCCTCGAAGTGGGCCGCCGTCCAGAGGTTGAAGTCGGCATAGCGCAGAAACCGCTGGTCCACATCGTCGCAGCCCTCGGTGCTGCGGATCTCCATTTCGAGGAGCGTCGCGAGCGCATTGTTGGCACCCAGCCAGAGGACGAGATTTTCGACGCCGCCCACCGACCTGTCGCGAGCGTGCCGCCGCAGCCACCCGATCGGGGAGTGATCCCGGAAGGCGTCGTCGCCCGAGGGATTCAACACCGCATGGGCCGTTCGATCGAAGCTGAACTGGGTGATTCCGAAGACGTTGTCCTCGAGTGGTTTGTTCATCCGGGAACGAGCCACGGCGGGGGTGAGCTTGAAGGCATCGGCCACGGTCATGCCGCGCGACGCCACGTTGTGAAACCAGGGATCCTGGCGCACTCGGAGGTCGGGTGTCCAGGTCGGATGATGCTTGTCGATGGCACCCTCGCCCCGTTCGAAGTGGTCTTCCACCTTGTCGAGAAAGAGCATCGCGGTGGTGATGGCCATCGGCCATTCAATGGGCCCAAAAATATCGCCGCCGTACAGCTTCTGAAGGCGCCGCAAGAGCAGTTCGACATTGGCGGGGTGGCCCCCCAGCTCCCAGCGTGGGAACAGGTAATCCCGCCCGGGTTGGAGGCCCAGGCACCGCGCGATCAGGGTGGAGTAACACAGATCGGTCCGCGCCGCGGCCGCCGACATGAACCCTTGGGAAATGCTGTCACCGATGGTGAAAAGCTTCATAACCTACCCCCTTGCGACGAGCACACGCAGATGCTTCGTTCTGGAAAACTTTAGATTTTCTCAGAACAACACCCAATGTTTCCCCGGGACAAAACCGTACTTTTATTTTAATTTCAAATTAACACAAATATCACCTTGCTCATTTTTTTCTTTCAAACGCCCTGCCGGCTTCGATGCCGCCGAGGCCGACAGATCCATGGCACCGAATGCCTTTCCGATGCCCGGTTACATGGTGCTGACGCAAACCCAACCAAGATGGCCTTTTCCCATCGCCACCGAAGCGCGCCGAAATCTAGGAACGGCTGGATGCGGAACGAAGCAGGCGGTCATGCCCTGGGTTCGTCTGTGGAGAGCCCCCAGACCGGGGCTCCCCCATCTAAAGGGTATGGCATTCATTCAATGCCGCTGTAATTTTGTTCGTCATATTCTCCGGAATCGTACATGGTCGCGCTTGCATGTGAATACAGGATCGTTCCCTCCGTTCCGTAGGCGATATCCATACCTTGTAGGAAGTGAGACTCACTTTGCTTATAAGAATAGTCTTGGGAATATACTCGTTCCCAAATCCTGTAATCTGCGTACGCGGTGATATATTTTTGCTTCTGGTTTTCAGCAAGATTAGCACCTATTTCCGAGTTGGAAACATAGATCAGTTTTCGAAAGTCCTCATTGAGGTAACTTCCCGATTCGTTACATATGACCATCGAATCGAAATTTCGATCCTTTCTTTGTGCAACGACCCTGTATCCCGGTTCACAGAAGGCATGACCTTCCTGGGGCGTGTAGTTGTCTTTTGAAATATTGATCTTGTACAGTGTGTTTTGTGTGAGAATGAACAGTATGTCGACATTCAGCCTGGCATCGGTTTTCTCGCATCTGATGGCCTTAATGTCTTCTATCGCGCCAGGAATGACCATTTTCCTTTGAAAGTTAATTTTCCCATTGCTTTTAAAGTCTTTGTCGAAAGTACCGCGATAGATCCAATAGGTTTCGCTGTCTTGATCATGATAAGCGAGATATAATATTTGGCTATCCATACCCGCAGCCGCTATTCCGGAAAAATTCGGTTTAAAACTCGACGGAAAAGGATCCAACATGATACTGGTAGAACAGACGACGTTGTCAAAAAAATGACAAAAGTAATTGCCATCGGATTCTTTGATTAATATGATTTTTACCAACTCGCCAGGTTCCGAACCTTGACTGGGTGGTGGCATTCTCGTTGCGGTTATATCCAGAATGATATCGAGAGGTATGGATCGCCCTCGGTTATCCACCAAGTAATCCAGGTCGGTATAACTTACTTTGAACTTTCCTGGTTCTAGGCCTTCTCCCGGTATCGACCGAAGGTGAACATTGTAGGGTTGGCTTCCGCTATAGCATTCGAACCTTCGATTTAAGTTTTGCAAAGAACCCTCCACTTGAATTAGGTTGGGTTTAGATGCAGGCCTTCCAAGCTCTCCTGTTTTCATCTCCTTTGTGTTGTCTTGGAATAAACGCAGTTCATTATCCCTAGCGGTAAAAGAGATACTGAATAATTTGTGCCGATAGCCTTCTCTTTTCATGAAGGCTTCGTCGAATCTCTCGAGCGCCGATGGCGGTTGCGGCCAATACAGGTAGATGAGCAAATCAATAATCGCCACGATGGCCCCGACGACGGCGACACCGAAGGCCAAGGGTCCTGCCCAGGCAAAACTGGCGATAGCTGCGATTCCCGCAACGATCCCGGCCGCCGAGAGGGCGGTGTTGACCGAGGCCATGACGATGTCCTTCGCGGAACCGGCTTTAACCGCGTCGTAAAGCTGGTAACACGAAAGGCCAAGGGCGACGACACCGGTTACGACCGCGACCCGTGCCGCAAATTGGTTGGCGCTGTTGCCGAATATTCTGAGGGCAGACGAGCTGCCACTGGCTCCCTCATCGAGCCATGAAGCAAACCTGGTGGCCATGGTCGTCAATCGGGGTGGCAGCGCCGTATTGGGCGCTTTACTGAGCCACTTGGAAAAGGGCTTGGCCAAAAATGCCTCCAGGACGGTCACCCCGGAGTAAATCGTGTTATTTGTGAACCCGATGTCCGATACCAAGTTATTTTTACTATCGTTGACTTCCATAGTGTACTTGGTCAACGCAAACGCGTAGAGGACGACCTGTGCCACGCCGCCACCTTCGCCCCAGGCATCCCTGGCCGGGGCGGTCGAATACATCGGGTTGTCCGTTTGAGGGTGCCTGAGATTGCCGACCGCGGAACATGGATAGGTATCCGACTGAGGTGAATTCATGGGGGACGCATCGAGAGCATGCTCCACCGCCTCCACCACCATCTCGTTCAAGAGTGCCTTTTCCGAGAGATCTCCGCTGATGAGTGTATCGTAGATGACTTTCGCTACTTGACGAACGCCCCCGTGCAAACGGCACCAAGCTTCGATTTGCTCTACGATCTCCCTTGCGTTTTGCTCAGGGTATTGTTCCGAGATGTCGGTGGTGTCGATGTTCTTTAATTGCTCCAGCGTTTCGCTCATGAAATCCATGGCCAACGTGGCATTCCAGTTTGGGCCGTCATCTCTGGTAAAGAAGCTGGTCTGGACATTTCTCGCTTGAGCTTGAAGCAATGCCGCCTCCATCCTTGTTTGCAGCTCCTGTGCAGAAACACCCTCAACCCGATTCGTCAACAAGATTTCGAGCTTCGCCGTTTTTTCCATGATTTCCGCCATGGGATTCAGTGGATCCTGAATGCTTTCACCGGGCAGGATTTTCATGCGATTTACGAAATCTTGAATTTTTTCGGTACTAAGACAGTAATCGAAGTAGAGCTCTCCCCAATCACGGCTAGTATTCCTTGGTTCCACCCTGTCTTTCACATCCGCATTATTTGCGGGCAAAAACTTCCTTAGATTGTAGCCGGCGGCATCTCCCTGAAGACTGCTCCCTGAATATAGATAGGCGATTCGGTACAATTTATTGAACATACTATCAAAAACTTCCGCCTCTTGCAGTTCGGAGAATTGGAAATTAACTTTGCACATGTCCCAAGTCCGGGTTGTGTCCAACAGGTTTGAATCTGCCGCGAGCCCTTGGGCCAAAAAAAGTTGGGCAGCCTTGTTGTAATGGTCTCTCGCGAAGTTGTCTCTTATCTCCCGAACCCTGTTACAAAGGTCCGTTCGGGTCTCCGGGGTTCCACCTCCGGGGGGTGCATAATATACATTTTGGTTCTTTTTTGGATCTCCACCCTTCCTCGGTTCTCCATACGCAAGAGTTGGGTTGGCCGGTTCCATACCAAAAGATTCCAACCAATCTGAAGTATCCACTTCTGGAGGCTTTACACCCACGCCATCAGTGGAGTAGGCATAATCCGGGTCATCCTCGTCCCATAGCTTCTTCAAGGTGGCTTTCAGGTTGTCGATATAATACTTTTCGGCAAACAACTGTGCTTCGTCCGCTTTTTCGTCCATATTCCAGTAGGTAATCGAGTTTTCCCTATCAACCCAAGAAGTGATGTCGTCAATTTCATCCAGATATTTCCTATTACTATTGATCTCATCTGGGCTGCTGGGCGTTCTTTCCATTCCCGCCACACTATAGGCAGGACTAAAACTCTGACGAAATCCTTTCAGCTCATTTCCAGGTAACGACGGAGCTCCCCATCTCATCGACCTTCCATTCCCCGGACAGGCCTGACCCCGGCTGACTTCATGTTTGCATCCGCGAATTTGGCGAACCGAACTGTCAAATCGATTAAAAAAGTCACCAGTGAATTCGTTTTTGTTTTTATGGAAAAAGATCGTTCCCTTTCCCTGCTGGTTTTGGCCGAATTCAAAGATGACCTTGTTCGTGGCAGGATAGTGCTGAAGATTCGTAACCGACTCATTGCCAAACATGATGGGGAACATGCCCCAATTGAACAGGGTCAAGGAATTCCAGCTTCCATCGTTGCTCTGGTAATAAACTTCATAAATGTAGCGATTTCGTACGATATCGTGAAAGAAAGCCTGAAAATTTTGAAGTATAGACATTGAGTTCTCTCCTGGGAAATCGTGTTGTGTGTTGTAGAAAAACACATTTTGCGGAAGCCAAGGCAGGGATCTGACGGCCGCCCTTCGAGAGGCGCTCGATTGTCAAACGTTTGGAATGGGTGATTGTAAGTGAATGGTCTAATGACATACGGCATCACTCTGTCATATGCCCAAGTATTTCTCAGCCCAGCATGTCGTGAAGGATGGAATATTCACAACTATGGACGTGGCGAGGTACCCTTTGTGAACCGAAATCAGGGTATCGAACCCGTTCGCTTTGTTCCGACCCTTAAAAAAACGCAGAAGAACACTCGCAGGAAAACGCCGGTCATTCTGACTGGCGTCCGGCTTGGGGTGGTCACTGAACGAAGAATGAAAATGTAGCCAGTGATTCGGAATCTATTGGATCGGGAACCTACGATTCCCTCCATCACGAATGCAGAAAACGGTCACTTACAGTGCGCGTTTCGGTCAAGTGCGCACCTACGGTCGCTGCCAAACCACGACATCACCTTACAGCCAGGCCCACGCCCTCGGACTCACCCGTGGCCGCGGGTGATCTTGAAGGTGTTGGGGGCCGTGCAGTCCTCCGGCACGATCGCCGGTTTCAGGCCGCCGATCAGCTCGACGACGTGCTCCGCCGACATCATCGAGCCCTCCTGCCAGCCCGGCAGGGTGGAGGCCTGATCGCCGACCACGTAGAAACGCCGGTCGGGCAGGAGCAGCCGGCGGTAGTCGGCGTCGTCGTGCTGGCCCTCGCCCCAACTGGGCCAGGCGCCGGCCAGGTAGGGTACGTTCTGCCAGGCGATGGACAGGCCCAGTTCGGTGGGTACGATCGAGTTGTCCTCGAACTCGCGATGCAGCCGGGCCCCGCCCTCCTTGGCGACCCGCAGGCGCTTGGCCAAATCCCATTTGCCGAACTCGGTGGCGTTCCTCGGCGCGTCCGGGCAAATGCCGTCGTGGATGTAGGCCCCGGTCAGGGTCCCCTTCTTGGAGAAGTAGTCGTTCGAGGGGTACCAGATCTGCTCGATGATGTCGTCCGTCCAACTGATCCCGCCGTAGATCTGGTAATCGTGCCCCTCCCAAAATCGGGTGTTGCACTGCCAGCCGACCTTGCAGGACGCGTCGAAGGTGGTGCGCGCCACGGCCTTGGCGAAGTCCTCCCGGAAGTTGTTGTCGATGTCCTTGAGCACCGGACAGGGGATGTTGCTCACGCAGTAGTCGGCCCGAAGGGTGTCCTCGCGCTGGCCAATCCGGTAGGCCACCGTCACGCCCTCGTCACTGACGTCGATATCCGTCACCGGCGCGTTGTAGGTGATCAGGTGCCCCACTTTCCGCAGAAACCCTTCGACGATCATGTCCATGCCACCCACCGGCTGGAACAGGGTCGGCTGCCACTCGAACTCGAAGGGATCGTAGAAACTGGTGTTCCAGAAATTGGAATCGAGCAGGGCGCGGAACGGCATCTTGGCGGGGATGTCGCAATTGTAGAACACGTTGGGCGTGGGCGTGCCCTGCGGGTCCGGCCCGCAGCCGACGCGGGTCGAGCCCTCGTAGTGATAGTCGCTCTGGTCTTCGCAGGTGTTGTGTTTTTTGCCCAAGGGCCCGAAGGTCCGCAACAGCCCGAGCAATTTTTCGCGATCCTCACCCGACATTTCGCGGTCCAGCGCACCCTTGTTGACGGCCTTGGCGAGCAGCTCGGCGATATAGCCGCGCGTATCGTGCTGCATGCGGCGGTACGGAAAAGGTCGGTTCAGGGCGCCGCGACTGGTCTGAAACAGGTTGCCCGTGGTGTTCATGACGTAGGGCTGCAGGACCACATCCAGCTCCTGGCAATAGCCCAGCACACGCCGGTGATGGTAGGGCAATCGGCCCGGGCCCAGATTCATGTACAACCCGCTGTCGAAGCGGCAGTGCTGGTACGTGGTGCCGTGCTCCTTGCTCCGCTCGACGATGGTGCTGCCGCGACGCGCCGTGTGATTGCGGCCACCGGCGCGATGGTCGGCCTCCAAAATGTGGCATCGGTACCCGTATTGGGAAAGCAGGTACGCGGCGGTCAGCCCACCGATGCCCGCGCCCAGGATCACGACCGACTTGCCGACCCCGGAGCCGCGCTCCATTTTCGGCGGGCCGTCCCAGGCCGCCGGTTTGTGGATCAGCCCCATCGCGACCATGGTTTCGTACAGCGCGGCGGCACCACCCGCCTGCCCCACTCGCGTCAAAAACTGGCGCCGCGTCCAACCGGTCATTCCCTTTCCGGTCATGAAGCCCTCCTTCGACGAACCTGACCCATTTCGAAACGTGGAAACACCGTACTTTTTCCCTCGCCCGCGCGAAGAGAGCGAAGTGACAATTTTCCTTTTCCTTGGATTTGCCCATCATCTCAATTTTTCAACGCCAAAATCAAGAAGGGATCGGCGAGGTGTTTCAGAGAAACCGCCTGGTAAAACACACAAACATCGAAATTATGCCACCGGATAAATTTATACACCACAGCGTAGATTCAGAGACGCACATTTTCTTGACCATAAAGTCGTAGCTCAGGCCGGGGCCGGATTGCCGGCGATCCGGCACACCGGCTACTGGGTCACAGGTGGAGAACTAATCGAAGCGACTGAGAAGAACTATTTTGCGCCATCGAGAGATCTGGAGGCCCGACTTACCTGCTCCGCTCTGTTGCGATTCGATCTTTCGATGCCTTGATCGCTTCGAAGTGTCGGGCCAGCGGCCTTACCGGCCCTGCCCAACCTACTGCAATGCCGACCCTCAAAGCCTGCGGGAACCCCTCGCATGGATCACTTCGAAATGTTCAACCAGCGGGCTTACCGCCCTTGCTGAACCTACCTGGCGCGACGAATCTCTGATCATTCGGGCACTCCAAGCGGATTCGTTTCAAATGAGAAAACGAAGGCCTCGGAGGCCGCCCGATCGAGGCTTCCGTGTGAACATGCTCAGAAGCGCAGGCCGACCATGGTGATGTCGTCCCGCTGCTCGCTGTCGCCCATGTGTTGCTCGAGCGCCGCACCGATTCGTTCCTCGATCTCCTCGGTCGACAGGCAGGCCACTTCCTCAAGCAACTGTTTCAATCGCCGCGACCCGAACTTCTTGCCCGCCGCATCGCATTGATCGGCAAAACCATCGCTGGCGAGCACCAACAAATCGCCCTGCCGCAACACCAGCTCTACCTGCCGGTAGGTGCGCACGTTCTCCTTCTGCCTGCCGCCGATGCCGTGGCGATCGCCCCTGACTTTTTGGACGCTGCCCTTCGCGGCGTCCCCAAACGCGGGTCGGACCAGGAAAAGCGGCAGTCCGGCTCCGGCGAACAACACTCGGTCGCTGCCCTTTTCGAACCGACACAGGCACAGCTCCATGCCGTCGCGCGTGGTATCGCGCTGGTTTTGATGCAGGCTCTCCCGAACACCGATGTTCAACAATTCCAAGATTTTGGCGGGTTCGACGACCGCCTTTTCGCCAACGATCTTGTTGAGCAACTGGTACCCGATCATCGACATGAAGGCGCCCGGCACCCCGTGCCCGGTGCAGTCGACCACCGCGACGAACAAATGGGGACCCGTCTCCCAAATCCAATAGAAATCGCCCGAAACCAAATCCTTGGGTCGAAAGATCACGAAATGGGCGCCCGGGTAGTGGGCCATATCCTCCGCATGGGGCAGAATCGCGTGTTGGATCTTTTGAGCGTAGCGAATGCCCGCGGTGATCTTCTCGTTTTTATCGGCCAGTTCCCGATTGGCGATGTTGAGTTCCGACGTTCGCAGCGCGACCACGGATTCGAGGAAGCGACTACGTGCTTCCAGTTGCTGGACTCGAAGTCGAAAGCCACAGTACGCCAAACATGCGAGGAGCAACACCAATCCGATCCGAAATGCGGTGGTCTGATAGAAGGCCGGGACCACGACGAGCGAAATGCCGGCTTCGCGGATGCTCCACGATCCCGCGCGGTTGGTGCCCTGCACGCGCAGTTGATAGGAACCGGGCGGCAACGAGGTGTAGGAAACCGATCGCTGGCTGGCGTCCGCCTGCAGCCAGTCATCGTCAAATCCCTCCAACCGATAGCGATACTGCAGTTTCCACGGCGCACTGAAGTCGAGTGCCGAAAACTCGAATCGCACCGTTTTGCGCCCGGGCCCGATTTGCAGCGAGCCCCGCTCGATGGCGCCCCGCTCGTCCCGGCCACCGGCATGAATGTCGTTGATGATCAGGGGTGGCTGGAACGACCAGGTCTCGAGACGCCGCGGATCGACCAGCAGCACGCCCTGCGGAGAGCCGAACAACAGGTTGCCGTCGGGCGTCTTGCTGCGGCTGGCGATGAAAAAACTGTGAAAGTCGTTCCCCTCGGCGGGCCCGAAGGTTTGGTGGGTCCAATCGCGGGGATTCACCCGAAGCCGCGGGCCCAGCCAGATGAAGCCCTCGTCGTCTTCGATCAGCGTGTGGACCGGGCGCGGTTCGATCCCCACGAGGTCGTGAACCATCGAGAACGAGGCACGCTGCCCATCCCATCGTTCGAGAACGGCCGCACCCGCCTGGGTCGCCACCCACAGCCGATCCTCGCGATCGATGAGCAGGTCGGGTACCCAATTGCCCGGCAGGCTGTCCGGGCGCTGTTCGTCGTGAAAAATCCGCCGAGCGGTGCCTTCGGTTGGGTCGAAGGCGTTCAATCCGTTTTCCGTTCCGGCCCAGAGCAGGCCCACCCGATCGAACACGAGCGATTCCACGGCCTGGCCCGAAAGCGAGCGCGGATCGTCGGACCGGTGTGCATACCGGACCATCTCGTAGGTCTCGGGATCGATGCGGGCCATGCCCTCCGAGGCGCCGACCCATAGATGTCCCTCGCCGTCGAAGACCATGGTGCGAATGGGGCCCCACGGTAGCCCGTCGTTCTGGTCGAACCGCCGGAACCGCGCCTCGCCGGACGCCATGCGGTGCAACATGCCGTTGAGGGTCGCCACCCAGCGGGTACCGTCCGTCGCCTCGATCATGCAGGTGATCGAGCCGTCGCCGAGCGCTTCGGGGTCTTCGGCGTCGGCACGGTATTCATCGACCAGACGCCGTTCGCGATCCATCACGTCGATACCGTTGCCGTTGGTTCCCAGCCACAGGGTTCCGTCCTCGAGGGCCAGGGTTCGCACGATCGAAGGGTGGGTGGGCCCGATGGGGTTGAGAAGACTGTGACGCAGTTTGACGAAGGGCCGCGTGGTGGGATCGTGGAACGCGATCCCACCGCCCCAAGACCCGACCCAAACCAATCCGGAGTGATCGACGATGAGCGCGCCGATGCGGTCGTTTCCGATGGTCGCGGGATCGCTGGGATCACTGCGCAGGCGATCGATGACTTCCAGCGTATCGGGATCCAACACATCGATGCCGCCGCCAAAGGTCGCGATCCATATTTCGCCCTTGCGGGACTCCACCACGGAGTAGACGAAGTAGTGATTGACGCCGTTCGGCGACGATGGATCGTGGGGAAATCGATGGAAGCGCCGGGTGGCCGGATCGTACATGGCGGCGCCTTGCTCATTGGTGCCAATCCAGATCCTGCCGCGCGAATCCTCGAAAATCACGACGACATACTGCCCGGCCAGGGAGTCCGGCACCGCGGGATCCGAGGCCACCCGCTCGAAATCGGCGGTCTCGGGCCGCCATCGCTGCAGCCCGTCGCGCGTACCGATCCACAACCGGCCCGAGCGATCCACCAACAACCCACGCACTCGATCGTCGGCCAGGCTGTCGGGATCGGTCGGGTCGTGGGCGAAATGGTCGATTTGGTCGCGATCCAAATCGAGACGATCCAGCCCGGCGTGGGTGGCCAGCCATATATGACCGGTGGGCGTTTCGGCAATGCCCTCGACGCGGTTGTGGGAAAGACCGCCACCGCCCTGGGGTTGGTATTGGTAGCGTCTGAACCGGTCGGTTCGGGGGTCGAACACCGAAGCGCCGCCACCGAAACTCCCGATCCACAACCGCCCGTCCCCGGCCAGACAAAGGGCACGGATATAGGATCCGCCCAGGGAATGGGGGTCGTTGCGACGAGAGCGATACACTTTGAAACGATAACCGTCGTAGCGCACCAACCCGTCCTGGGTCCCCAGCCACAGTAGCCCACGCCGGTCTTGAATCATTTGGGAGACGAGGTGAACCGGGACATCGTCCGGAATGGCCAATCGCTTGAAGGAAACCAGACCGGGTCGGGTTTGGGCCTGCAGGGATGGGCCGAGGAAAGGCAGGGACCAGGCGACCGCGCAAAGCAGGATCGAGATGGAGCGGTTGGCGTTCACGGGCAGGGACCCCGGCGCGAAGAGGCGCGGCAAGCTGACAGGATGCCATCGAGCTCTCGTACGTTGCACGAACCACGAGATGGACGGGAGGATGGGTCGGCCAAATTCGGTGTGTCGGTTCGAACCACGCGCATGCCTCGTTGTCTCGATCGATGGGAACCAAATCGATATCGATGATTTTACCCTTCCCCGTCGGGGAAGTCGGTGTTTTTAATGCCCTGCACCACCGCCATCCTGACCGTGAGGCTTTCCCGGAGCCAACCCCGGGTGGCGTTCTCGGGCGCCCCCTTCCCTACTCGAACGCCCGTGCGGTTTTTCCACCAATCGAATGCCCAGAAACGCGACAACACGGTGTCCTCGAGGACACCCCGGAAAACGGCAGCACCTGGGACTACGGCGACACGTTCGGCGAAGCCACTTCGGCGGACGCCGACCAGCGAACGCGCGAGTTTCGTTCCGAATTGGGGCTTCGGTTTTAGGGGGTCGAGGCTGGGTCGACCCGATCGACGCATCTCCCCGCAGGGGGTTACCAGGGATGGAAATCGATTTTGAGGGTCATCCGTACGGGTGCGGGCTTGCCGTTGATGGTTCCCGGTTTGAAGCGAGCCTTTTTGATGCTTTCGATGCAGGCGAACTCGAGTCCCTCTTCGGGACCGGCAAAGGTGCGGAGAACGGAAATATCGGTAACCGCGCCATCGGGATGAAATTCGGCCTCGACGATGATGTACCCGAATCGGACGATCTGATCGGGGGACAGAACGGGTTTGGGCCGGGAAAGAAAAACGGGATATTGAACCAGGTCCCGATCGGCGCGCGTCGGCGTCTCCGGGTTCGGTTGGGCCTCGAGCAGGGCGACGAGCGCGTCGAGATCCCTGGCGGTGTCGCCCACGGGCACATGGCGCCCCTCGAGATGTTTGATGCAGGTGGCTCCCTTTCGCAGTAACAGGTGGACCATGCCACCATCGCGGCGCCACAGCGCTTTCGTCAGGGCCGTGCTGCCCCAGCGGTCGTGGGCATCGGGGTCGACGCCGCGATCCAGAAGAAAGCGAGCCACTTGGAGTCGCCGGGCCCAAGCCGCTTCGATTAGGGCGGTTCGCCCACCCTCGTCGCGCGAATCGAGGGCTCCATCGTGACGACGAAGGGCTTCGAGATCACCATCGGCCGCGAGGTCGAAAATGGTTTTCTCGACAGGTGCTGGAGCTTTTCCATCCAGGCAGGCGATCATTTCCGCATGATTGAGAAAGGCGGCCAACTCGCGAGGCGTGTGCTTTTTTTGGTTCCGCACCACAAGCGATGCCCCGCTCTCGAGGAGGAGCGGCACCAGACGGGTGTGGCCATACAGCACGGCCACATGTAGGGCCGTGTTGCCGCCGTGGTCGCGATGGTCGGGATCGGCACCGGCGGCCAACAACATTCGGGTCATGACGATTTGCTCCCGACGTACGGCCAAGAGGAGCGGGGTGCGACCATGTCGGTCTTCGAAATCGAGGCGTTCGCTCGCCTGGATGAATTGGCGCAACATGTGGACCCGGCCCAGGCTGATGGCGCGAGCCATGGCGTTGTCGTATTCCCCGGACCCTTCGATTCGAGCTCCCTTCTCGAGCAGGGAACCAACCAAATCTTCGTCACCGAACGCGACCGCGTGATTCAAGATGGTTTCCCGGTCGTGGACGCCGTTGGGATCGGCGCCGGCCTGTAGGAGCGCGATGGCGGCTTTCCCGTCACCCCGTGTCACCGCTTCGAAGAGTTTGGCGGTTTGCTTTCCGGCTTGAAGCGAGGCGGAGAGCAGCAGGAGGATCAGCATCGGGCGCATGGACATGCCTCCGGGAGGGATACTCGATTCTATCCCGAAACGGGAGGCGGTGGAGGTGTTCGCCACTTTCCGCGTGTCTCGCGAGGGTGTGCCTTCGGTACTTTTACCACGGAGTCGCCGCCCAGGCCGAGGGCCTGGGTTTCAAGTAGGTAACTAATCGAAGCGAATAGCCAGGGAGTTCCCGCATTTGTGAGTAGGGCGTCGTGCCTGGTAGGTTGGTCACGGGCGGTATGCCCGCTGGGCCGACATTTTTTGACGAACACCCCGAACATCCGCCTTTTTAGGCTTTTATCTTTACCTTCGAATTTTACAGAGTTCGTTTCATAAGAGCCACGCACCAGCGGGCATACCCGCTCGATTTCGAGAAAGAAACAGCACACCTGGTTTCTGGCGAAGGGCCATGGGTCGTTCATCCGAAAAATAAAGCAGGAACCCATGAACATCGGAAAGCAGGAAAGGACCGGAATTGGTACACATCATGGTCCTGTTTTTCCTGGTTTCGTTCATTCCTGCCTTCCTGATCAAGATGTGACGACGGCAAGAGCCAGCTCAGGTTGAATGCACCACTTTGTTTCAAGAGAGGGTCAGTGGAAGCGAACCTTGGTGAAACGTTCACTCAGGTTCCACAGCTTCCGCATGTCTTCCGTTTTTCTCGCCGCGGAGGTGGTGTCCACCGGAACGGGGTAACCCCGCAATTCGAAGCAACTGGCGGGACCGAAGTACTCGCCGCCTTCGACGCCCGGATCGACCGCCGCCCGCAACGTCGGCAAGGCGCCCTGCCAGGGCTTCATGCCGAAAAGGGGGCTGAGCATGTTCGACAGGCTGGTGTGGCGCTGAAGGTCGGTCTGGGTCCAACCGGGGTGAGCGGCCACCGCCTTGACGTCGCTGCGATCGGCTTTCAACATGTGATCCAACTGGAAATGGAACAGCAGATTGGCGAGCTTGCTCTGCCCGTAGGATTCCCACTTGGCGTACTTGCGCTTCACCCAGTTGGGATCCTCGAAATCCATGCGACCGAACTTGTGGGCCAGGCTGGACACGGTCACGACGCGCGCGCCGGGTCGCTTCCCGAGCGAATCCAACAAAAGGCCGGTCAGGGCGAAATGGCCCAGATGGTTGACGCCGAATTGCAGTTCGAAACCGTCGCTGGTTTCCTGGCGTTGGGGCGGCACCATGACGCCGGCATTGTTGATCAGCAGGTCGAGGTGATCGTGTTCGGCCTTGAAGGCATTGACGAACGCGTGGATCGAAGCCAGGTCGGACAGGTCGAGCTGTTTGACTGTCACGATCCCGGCGGGCTTGTCCGCTTCGATTCGTTGCATGGCGGCAGCTGCCTTCTCGCGGTTGCGGCAGGCCAGAATGACATCGGCGCCTTTGGCCGCGAGAGCCCGAGCCGTTTCGAAACCGATACCGGTGTTCGAACCCGTGACGATGGCGATGCGGCCTTTCTGATCGGGAATCTGCGCTTGGTTCCATTTCATGATCTCACTCCTTTCCATGTGTGTTGGGTACTCCGAGAGGTTGGACGATTGGCGGGACGGTGGACACGGTTCATTTCGCGATCACTTCGACGGGTTGGGGTTCGGGGTGGGCCTGACCTCGCAGTCCCCCGAACCGATGCCACACGGATTCGCTGACCCGTTGGATCAGCACGTACATTGCGGGCACGAAGAGGACCAGCAGCAGGGTGGCGGAAAGCATGCCGCTGAACACGGCGGTCCCCAGCGCCTGGCGGCTGTTGGCACCGGCGCCGCTGGCCACGACCAGGGGCACCATGCCGAGAATGAAGGTGGTGGCCGTCATCAGGATGGGCCGGAATCTGAGGCGTGCCGCCTCGCGCGCCGCCTCGAGAATGCCGTGGCCCTCGTCGCGGGCGGCCTTGGCGAATTCCGTGATGAGGATGGCGGTCTTGCAGGCGAGCGCCACCAGGAGGACCAGGCCGATCTGGGTGTAGACGTTGATGTCCATGCCGCGAATCGCCACCGCGATCACGGTTCCCAGCATGGCGAGCGGCACGGTCAGGATGACCGAGAGCGGCAGGGTCCAGCTCTCGTACTGGGCGGCCAGCACGAGGTACACGAAAATCACCGCCAGAATCAGCACGATCGCGGTCTTGCCCTGCGCCGCCTTCTCCTGGAAGGACATGTCGGTCCACTCGTAACCCATGCCGTGGGGCAACGAGGTGTCGGCCAGGTTCTCGATCAGGGCCATGGCCTCGCCGGAACTGATGCCGGCCGCCCCCTGGCCGTTCAATTGTGCGGAGGGATAGAGGTTGTACCGGGTGATGGTTTGCGGACCGACACCGTGTGACACGTCGATCACCGAACCAAGCGGCACCATGGCGCCGTTTTCGTTGCGCACTTCCAGGCGGGCGATGTCGTCGGGATGCGATCGGAAATCGGCATCCGCCTGGACGCGAACCTGGTAGTTCTTGCCGAATTTGCTGAAGTCGTTGACGTAGACCGAGCCGAGGTTGGCTTGCAAGGTTTCGAATACGTCCGAAAGGGGCACCCCGAGCGCCTTGGTCTGGGTGCGATCCACCTCGGCCCGCAACTGGGGCACATTGGCCCGGAAGGTCGTGAACACGCGCTGCAGATCCGCGTGACCGTTGGCCGCCATCATCAGCTTGAAGGTCTCTTCCTGCAACCGGTCCAGACCCAGGTTGGCGCGATCCTGCACCTGAAGCGTGAAACCGCCGGCCAAGCCGGCACCAAGCACGGGCGGCGGCGGGAAGGCGAAGACCATGGCTTCCTGGATGCCGGCGACCGCACCCCAGAGCTGGCCCACCATCGCGTCCACGGAAAGACCCGCGGGCAGCCGCTCTTCCCAGGGATCGAACACGACCCACACCACCGCGGTGTTGGAGGCGGTGGACATGTCCAGCACCGACAACCCGGGTATGGAGACGTAGTTCTCGACACCAGGCATCTGTTCGAGCCTGGCCTCGATGTCCTTGGCCACCTGTTTGGTGCGATCGAGCGAGGCGGCGTCGGGCAGTTGCACCGCGATCAGGGCCCAACCCTGATCTTCGTTGGGCACGAATCCTTTGGGAAGCTCGATGAAACCCCAGAGCGCCGCGAGACTGAGACCACCGAAGAACAGGGACATGACCAGGGTTCGCCGAATCAAACCGCCGACCATGACGCCGTATGCCTTTTGGACCCGGTCGAAGAAGCGGTTGAAGGCGCGCGCGAACAGGTTGGGCCGTTTTCCGCGAGAGGGTCGCAGCAGGATGGCGGCCAGGGCCGGGCTCAGCGTGAGCGCGTTGATGGTGGAAAACACCGTCGCGGAAGCGATGGCTAGCGCGAACTGGCGGTAGAGCTGACCTGTGGTGCCCCCCATGAAGGCCGTGGGCACGAAGACCGAGAGCAGCACCAACGTGGTGGCGATGACCGGCCCGGTCACCTCCTTCATGGTCCGGATCGTGGCGTCCTTGCCCGTCGTGTCGGATTCGTCCAGGTGCCTGGTCACGTTCTCGACGACGACGATCGCATCGTCGACCACGATCCCGATCGCCAACACGAGCCCGAACAGGGACAGCATGTTGATGCTCACATCGAGCCAGTACATCACGGCCAGGGTGCCGAAGATGGAGACCGGAATGGTCGCGACGGGAATCAGGCTGGCCCGCCAGTTCTGCAGGAAGAGCAGGATGACGAACACGACCAACAGGACGGTGATGGACAGGGTATCGACGACTTCGGCGATGGAGACTTCCACGAAGGTGGTGGCATCGAACGGAATGGTGTAGGCCACACCGGGTGGAAAATTCTCGGCAAGCGTGGCCATGCGGTCCTTGACGCGCTGGGCCACGGCCAGGGCGTTGGCGCCCGGTTGGAGGTAGATTCCGATGGCCGAAGCGTCCTGGCCGTTGGTTTGGCTGACCATGTCGTAGTTCTGGGCACCCAGTTCCACCCGGGCCACGTCCGCCAGACGGATCATGCCTCCGCCCGGCAGGTTCTTGACGATGATCTGTTCGAATTGCGCCACTTCCTCCAGCCGGCCGGTCACGTTGACCGCGAACTGGAACGGCTGGCCGCCTGTGCCCGGCATCTGGCCGATCTGGCCCGCGGCTACCTGCACGTTCTGCTCGCGCAGGGCGGCGATCACGTCGCTGCTGGTGAGCCGCCGCGCCTTCAAACGATCGGGGTCGATCCAAATCCGCATGCTGTAATCGCTGGAACCGTAGGCCACGACCGAACCCACCCCTTCGATGCGGGTGAGCTGATCCTTGATGTGCAGGCTGGTGTAGTTGCCCAAATAGAGGGCGTCGTAGCGGTCGTCGGGCGAGATCAGCGACACGAACAACAGGATGCTGCTGGCCTGCTTGCTGACCGTGATCCCCATGCGCTGCACTTCCGGAGGCAACTGGGACTCCACCTGGCCTACGCGGTTCTGCACCAGGACTTGGGCCAGATCGATGTCGGTACCCGCTTCGAAGGTGACCGAGAGGGTGTATTCACCGTTGTTAGTGCTGGTGCTGGACATGTACAGCATGTTCTCCACGCCGTTGACCTGCTCTTCGATGACCTGGGCCACCGTGTCGGCCAACACGCCCGCACCTGCGCCTGGATAGACTGCCCGAACCTGGACTCGCGGCGGTGCGATTTCCGGGTACTGGGCCACGGGCAACGACTGCAACGTGACCAGGCCCGCCATGACGATCACGACCGACACCACGATCGCGAGGATGGGCCGCTCGATGAAAATGCGACTGAACATGGGACCTCCTATGCCGGCGGCTGGCTGTTTTCTGCCGCATTCGCCATTTGGGACGGCTTCTCGGTGGGCGTGACCGGTGTACCGGGGCGCGCTTTTTGAAGACCGTTGACGATCACGCGGTCACCCGCTTCGATGCCACCGGAAATGACGCGGAGGTCGTCTACCAGCGGCCCCGTCGCCACGGGTCGGTACCGCACCAGATCGTCTTCACCCAGGACCAGCAGGAAATCGCCCTGCTGGTCTCGATTCACTGCGGTTTCCGGGACCAGCAGCGCCGCGGTCGGAGCGCCCACGGGCACCCGTACCCGGGCGAACAGGCCTGGCAACAAACGGTGATCGGGGTTGGCGAAGATGGCGCGAATGCGAAGGGTTCCCGTCTCGGGATCCACGCGGGTATCCACGAAATGGATGGAACCCTCGAAGGGGTAGTCACTGCCGCCCGCGAGCCCGAGTTCGACCGGCGTTCCCTGCCCCTCGCCCCCGGCTTCGGTATTGAACCGCTCCATTTCCAACAGGTCGCGTTCGTTGATGGTGAAGTAGACGTAGAGCGGATCGGCGCCCACAATGGTGGTGAGGGCGGTTCGCTCCCCGGCGCCCACCAGGTTGCCCGGGTCCACCAGCGTTCGCCCGATGCGGCCATCGATCGGCGCGGTGATTCGGGTATAGGAAAGGTCCAGTGTCGCCCGCTTCAGGGCGGCTTCGGCGGACACGACCGCGGCCCTGGCGATGGCGATATCGGCGTCGGCCTCGATCACCGCCACTTCGCTGACCGCCTTGTCCTTGAAGGCTTCGCGTCGGCGTCGTCCGGTGGCCTCGGCCAGGTCCAGCTCCGCCTTACGAATCGCGAGGGTCGCCTTGGCTTCGTCCAATCGGGCCTCGAAGGGTTCGGCATCCAAGCTGTACAAGAGATCGCCCTTGCGAACCAGGCTGCCCGGGACGAAGTGCTTTCGTTCGACGATGCCTTCCACCCGCGCGCGAACCGTCACGGATTCCAAGGCTTCGGTCATTCCCGTGAAGTGTTTGTAATGGGTGATGGTTTTCTGATGGGGCTTTTGAACGGTGACCGCCGGTGGAGGGGGCGCCGCGGGTGTGGCCGGGGCTTCCCCCGCACATCCGACGAGCAGGGCCGTGACGGCGGCCAAAATGGGGAACAATGCCCGAGGTCTTTCAAATAGTCGCTTCATGATGTTCAACCTCTCGTGTGGTTCGATGCCGGTTATGGGTGCGAGGCGCCCTGGTTCGCGGTATGGGTGGTTTGGTTGGGATCCCAGCCACCGCCCAGGGCGGCGTAGAGCCGCACGAAGTTGGCGGCGCAATCGCCACGGGCCGCGGCGAGCTGGTTCTCGAAATCCAATTGATCGCGCCGGGCATCCAGAATCGGTTGAAAATCGATCAGGCCCTGGGTGTAGAGGTCGGTGGCCAGGCGCACCGACTCCTGCGCCGCGGTGACGGAACGCTCCAGGGCGCCGAGTCGGATGCGGCCCTCGGTGTAGGCCTCGAGGGCGTTCTCCACCTCGCGGAGCCCGTTCAAAACGGATTGCTCGTAGGTGAAAAGGGCCTGCTGGGTGAGCGCGTCTCGCGCCTTGATTTGGTTGCGGATGCGGCCCCCCGAGAAAATGTTCCAACGCAGCGAGGGGCCGAACGAAAGGGTACGACTGCCGGCATCCAACAGGTTCGAGGCGTCGAACGATTCATTCCCGAACGAACCGACCAGCGAGAAACTGGGATAGAGCGCGGCTTTGGCCACGCCGATCCGCGCGGTTTGGGCGGCCAGCATGCGCTCGGCCCGCCGGATGTCGGGGCGCTGGCGCAGGAGATCGGCGGGGACCCCGAGGGTCACTTTGGGCGGCGGCAGCGGGATCGGCCGCGGATTCAGGATCTCTTGCGAAAGCGCACCGGGCTGGCGCCCCAAAAGTACGGCCAGGTTGTTGACCCCCTGAGAAACCGCCAAACGCAGCGGAGGAACCTGGGCCTGGGCGTGGGCCAACAGTCGCTGGGCCTGGGCCAGGTCGAGGTGGGTGGCCAAACCGTGGTCCACCCGGACCTGCACCAGATCGAGCAACGCCTTTTGCGCTTCGATATTGGCTTGGGCCGCGGCCAACCGGGCCTGGTTCGTACGGATGTCCAGGTAAGTGAGCGAGACGGTGGAAAAGAGCGTGATCATCACATCGGTGCGCTCTTCCTCGGTGGCCTGATACTCCGCGTGGGCGGCCTCCACCGATCGGCGGATACGACCGAACAGGTCGATTTCCCAACTGGCGGTGAGTGCATGGGCATAGAGCGTCTCCACGCCCAGGTCGGCGCCGCTGTTCTCGCTGGTGCGGATGCGCTGCACCTCGGCCCCGCCTTCAGCGGCGGGAAGTCGTTCGCCCCGCGCGAAACCGAGCAGGGCCCTCGTTTCGGCGACACGGGCGACGGCGGTGAGCAGGTCCCGGTTGTTCTGGGCGGCTTCGGCCACCAGGCGGTCGAGCAGGGGATCCTCGAACAGGACCCACCACGCTTGAACCAATTCGGCCTGGGGCAGCAGCGCCGGATCTTCGGTGTGGTGCCATTGTGGCGCCAATTCCAGTTCCGGTTTCTTGTAGTCGGGCCCAACGGTGACGCAACCGGCGAGAAAGAGCAGGGTGAGCAGCGAAAGGAGCCTACCGCGGAGGTTTCTTTCGTGCGGCGATGATGTCATGGTCTTGGCCTCCAGATAGGTGACGGATGACAGGTGAGTCGGTCAAGGGTGATGGGGTGGGAAAATGCGATGCTCTTGATTGAACGTTCATTCGATTGTTACTCAAAAAAAAGGCTGATCACGGCGCACGCCCCACGCACAGGGGACGTCGCCATGGTCGATTCGGGTCGTCTTTGGCGGTTTCGAGTGGGGTGCTGGACGGGCTGGGAGAAACGCCTAGCGGCGGATCGCTTCCCAAAGGGCGTCGACCACCCGATCGATCAGGGGATCGTCGAGCTCCAGGACGCCGGAGGCCTGTTTTCGGGCCAGGGAGCTGGCCACGTCGACGGTCAGGGTTCCGATGACGGGCGGCGGCAAATCCTTGATGATCATTTCTTTTTTGGCGCGTTCGAAACAATCGAGGAGCGGTTCGAAATAGCGCTCGACCTCGTCGCGAATCGCGGGCTCGTTGTAGGGAGAGTTGGTAAACTGCTCCAGAAAGGTCACTTCCCTGGGGTGCTGCAGGCTGTAGCGAAAGCAGAGGGCGCACAGCTCGCGGATCTGTACGCTCAGGGGTTTGCCGGGGTCGATCGCGACGAAGAGCGCATCGGCGAACCCGCGTTTGACGACGCGGTACAACTCGATGATAAGTTCGTCCTTGTTTTTGAAGTAGTGGTAAATGATGCCGGCACTGACCCCGGCCTCCTTGGCGACCTTGGACATGGCGGTCCCGTGAAACCCGTGACGGGCGATCAGGCGCAGGGTGGCGGCCAGGATCGCTTCTCGTTTGTCTTCGACAGGGCTCATGTGATCTCCCAAGATTGAACGTTCATTCGAAATCTTAATGCGAATTTCTCGAATGTCAACCGAGAACCACCATTTTGTCACTTTTTTGGAAAAAACCCGATCGATGACTTGGCACGGGTCCCGATCGAATCGTCCGTGGCCATCAATCCAACCCATATCTCGGAGGCAACATTGCCTGCACGGTAAGCCAATCGCTTCTTCGATGGGGGCTCGCTTCCTGTGTGGCGACGCGGCACACCCGACATTTGAGGACTTGTCCACGGATCACACAGATCCACACGAATACGAACACCGTCGCTCCGCTGGAGGCCGCTTGCGTTGGTTTCCCGCAATCGAACACAAGACCAGATGGTTCAAAATGACAAATCAACCTTCATAAGCATTTGATAATCATAACCTTAAGTTCGATCTCTTTTCAGAATACCTGTCGTGTGTCGCTCAGGGGTCCTGTCTATTCGTGTCAATCGGTGTGATTCGTGGACAAACAGAACATGTCGGTCACGATCCACCACCTGGAGGAACCGACCCCGTTGGGCCTTCTCTGTCCACGAAAAACACGAAAGGACACGAAAACGACTTTTGTGACATTGCCTGCTCGGTGAGCCAATCGCTTCTTCGATGGGGGGTTCGCTTCCTGTGTGGCGACGCGGCACACCCGACATTTGAGGACTTGTCCACGGATCACACAGATTCACACGAATACGAACACCGTCATTTCGTGCGAGGCCGTTTGCGTTGGTTTCCCGCAATCGAACACAAGACCAGATGGTTCAAAATGACAAATTAACCCTCATAGGCATCTGATATTCATAATTTTAAGCTCGATCTCCTTTCAGAATACCCGTCGTGTGTCGCTCAGGGGTCCTGTCTATTCGTGTCAATCGGTGTGATTCGTGGACAAACAGAACATGTCGATCGCGATCCACCGCCTGAAGGAACCGATCCCGTTGGTACCGACTGGAACGCCCATTCCCAATTGATCAGGGGCCGGCTGTGTCGGGCAATTCTTCGATGCGGTCGCCAGATACCTTGAACACGGCTAAAGAGGGCCATCCCTGATGAACACTGGCCAGACAGGCAACGCTGGTTTCATCACCGCTGGAATGGTGAAGTGTGGCGCGATATCTACGGTGCATATGTCCACAGAGCACGAGCTTCGGCTTCAAGAGATCCACCAGTTCGCGCGCCGGTTCGTTCCCGATATCCTCGGGCTCGACCACGCGATACTGACCGCGAAATTGTTCGTAGTCTTGGGGACACACGAGACCATGGGGCCAATCGTGCAACAGAAGAACATCGACCGGATCGTGATCAAGAACGGAATCGACGTCCTTGGCTCCGAATCCAATAAAGTCCTTGAGTGATCGATGACCGATCTTGTCGATCGAAGGTCGGCCCTCCGGCCAGGTCCGCTCCTGGTAGATTCCGGACAAACCGGCGATACGAAGACCGTGACCAAGTGTCACCGATCCCGCTCTGCCGAGGTAGCGGCAATTCGGTGCCACTTCTCCCCCGTCTGCCAACGGTTCGAGAAATCCGTGAGGCTCGTGATTGCCCCCGATGAAATAGATAGGCCACGGAAACCGTCTTTGCTCCCGATGAAACAGATGAAAATCACCCAAGGTCTTGTACTTCGCAGGAGCCGACATGGTAGCCACATCCCCGTCATGGCGATGGGGCTCGAAATCTCCCACCTGAAGAATAAAGTCGAGGTCCACGCCGGAAGAGGATTGCCAACGGGTCACTAAATCGACCATTCGCTGGTGACTACCGTGGACATCGCCAACCGCAGCAAAGTAGGTTTCTTTCCGTGTCATTGCTTCCTCCAAATCGCAACGACACATTTCTGGCACACAAAAATCAAAAAGACAACAATAAAACCATATTTTTAGTCACAAAGACAAAGGGGGCGCTTTTTCCCCAACGTTCCAATATTGGCTTCCACTCGGTGGATCCTCAGACGATTTGTGGCGAGGAAGGCGGCTATCCAAACGGGTTCTCCTCATTGTTTTGGGGTTTTTCGTGTTTTTTCGTGTTTTTAGTGGACAGAAAGGACCCGCGAAGGCAGGACACCCCCGCCCCCGCAAAGACAGTTTCCGCGTTTTTTGTGGACTCAGGCCAAGTTCGCGAACCAGGCGTAGATCAGCCCGGCCTGATAGAAGCGCACCGGCGCATCGAAGCCCGCCGAAGCGATGATCGCGGCCACTTCCTCGGGCGGCAGCACCGCGACGGCCCTATCCAGATTCACGCGATACGTCTCGACCTCTTCCTCGTTCATCTCGCAATGCTTCAAAGCCCGCGCCCACGAGGCCCAAAGGCTCTGGTAGGTCGGATCGGCCTTGTCCGACGCCAAATCGCCGTTCACCAAACGACCTCCCGGACGAAGCCGCGCCGCAATTTGCCGGAACAGGCCACGCCGCTCCGCCACGTCCATCATGAAATGCGAGACCAACACGCAGGTCGCCGCATCGAAAGCCTCGGTTTCCGGCAAGGTATCCAGGAATCCCTCGTGGAAGGTGCAACGGGATGCGACACCCAATTCCTCCGCACGCTTGCGACAAATGGTCAGCATGGGGACCGCCGGTTCCACCGCGGTGAAGTGCCAGCCCGGATTCGCACGCGCCAATTCCAACAACTCGAGGCCGGTACCCGCACCGATCACCAGGATCCGGGCATCGGCGGGAAGATCGGACAGGACCATGCGAATGAGGAAATCGAGTGCTTCGCGGATGGGCGCCATCTTGGCGAACCGCTTCTCGTAGTTCGAGGCCCGCTCCTCGTCGAAAATGATGGATGATTTTTGGTTTTCCATGGCATAAGCTCCTAATTGAGTGATATGTACAGGATTCGCCACCCATGATCAAAGGATGAAACAGATCAACGTACCAAGGGCAAAGGCCACAACCCGCAAGAATATACCAAGAAAGACTTATCACTCTTAATTCAAAATAGATAAAACATCACTAGAGCTTCGAATTCGCCTCATCGATCCAGGATGCACACCCACACCCAAAACTCAACCCAACGAGTTCAAGCCGTTCAAGTCGGCCTGGCCCATCGCCTCCCCACCTTTGGTGGTGGTCTCGTGGGGCTCGTTGCTGCGCAGCTTGGCCAACAAGTCGAGACTGATGGTCGCCTGTAGCGCCAACAGCAGTTTGGGCTGCTCGCTCAACAGGGTCGACAACTTGGTCCGCGACCACCGAATCAGACGCAGCGGATCGGAAGCGACGACCGTGGCACTGGCGGGCTCCTTGGTCAGGAAACTCATTTCCCCCACGAACTGATGAGGCGCCAGCATGGCCACCACCTCGTCGTCCACTTTGACCTCGGCCCGCCCCCCAAAAATAAAGTAGAGATACTCGGGATCTTCACCCCGCTCGACGAGGACCTCCCCGGGGTCCGCGTGACACCAGGACCCATAGTTCAACAGGGTCATGAACTCGTCGGAGGCGAAGGGAATGAAGCCCTTCATCCGATGGCGAATCCTGCCACCGATGACGAGCGCGGCCGCGACCAACACCAAATTCTTGACGATGTACTGACCCTCCAGCGTGAGCGCGTAGGGAAACACCTGCCAGCAACGCTCCGGCAAGAGCAAAAACGGCAGGGCCGTGCCAGGCATGTGCAGGAACAACAACAGCAATCCCAAGCGCAACAGGGGTTTGTATAAAAAACAGAGGCCGATGGCGATTTCCCAAATCCCCAGCACAAACACGAAATGCGGGATGGGTGACCAATAAGTGACGTCGCGAACCAACTGATCGGCGGGGCTCAGGCCAAAGGGCTTGAGAACCCCGAACCAAATGAACACGATGCCCAAGGCGATCCGCAGGGCGAGCATCCCACTCTTTTCCATCCAACCGAAAATGCGCAGCTCGACTTCGTCGAACCATTGACTGACCGTACTTCGCTTCTCCATGGGCACACCTCTCCATTGAGATCGATGGATACTCCAGACCTGGCTCGATCCAAATTTTGCACAACAAAAATAAGCACCAAAATCACAATTGGTGACACAAAAAAATTAACGACTCGCTTCGATTCATCGCGCAAAATGACTCATTCACGAAATGAGACCGAGTCAAGTCGACATACGGAACATAAATCCAGGATCTGGCCAAGCGGCTTTTCGCCCACGATGATACGGCTCGAAACAGATCCGATTGCTATATTCTGCCAGATCACGACCTAGATTTGGAGACCATACTTTTGCAAGGACAATTTCGAAAACCCCTGGGAAACATGCATTTTTGCAACGAGCCCCAAAGAAAAACGCCTCGATTCGATGATCGAGGCGTTTTCGATGGGAATGTCCCGTGCCGTGGCCTGCCCAGGGGTGGGACCTCGTTCGGTCGTTACAACGGGCTTCATTCAGGGAAGACTTCCAAGGTCACGAACAAACTGTAGTGATGCTTGTCGATACCGGACTCGGGTTTACCGGGGAGCGTCAACGCCGCCTGGAATAGGTAGAAACCCGCTTCAGTGAAGGATAGCTGGAAACCTCCCTGCTCGTCGGTTTTCAACTCCATGGCTTTTCGCTCGTTGCGGTGGCGTGTCCCACTGCGGACCACCACGATTTCCGCGCTCTGATCCAGGGGTTTGCCGTCGTAGAACAACTGGAAGTCGCCCGTTTCGTTGACGAACAGGTCGTTGGGATGTCCCTTGCCACCGAGCTCCAAGCCTTTGCCCGTGGGCTTCATGGCGGCCCTGTTGGGTTCGTTGAGTGTGACGAAGGTTTCCACACGTGAAGCCGTCGTCCGGCGCACCACATCGGTCGCGCCCTCGGGAAGGGTCGCGTCCGGGCCGAACACACGACCCCGCGATCCGTCGGCCTTTTGAAAGGTCGTCATCGGGAACTCGGGGTGGATCACGCTGATCCGGTAGGTGCCGGAGGATTCCAGTTTGAGATCGCCGACCGACAAGCGGGAGAAGGCCTGCCAATCGAAGTCCTTCGATACGCTGCCGTCGGGATTGATGACCACGGACTGCAAACGCGCGAAGTAGCCTTTCAAACTGGGAGGAACCGCGCCTTTACCATTGTCGCCGAAGGGTCGATCGGGATGAAAGACGTCGTTGGAGATGCTGGAGATCACACTGACGCTTTGGCTGCTTTCCCCGGACAGCACCGTATGGGTGGGTACGATGTAACGGTCGTGGGCCAGGGCTCCGCTCACGGCGGGAATCAGGCTCGAGAGAATCAGGACTCGGATGATGGTCACGTTCATTTCATTTACCTCCGTCGATCTCGATGTGGACCTCGCCGATTTCGCCACGACCGGTCAAGGTATAGTGCTGGGGTTTGTCGCCGCCCAGGACCACTTTCTGGCGCAGAAAGTCGCGGCCCCCTTCTTCTCTGGCCGCCTCGACGTTCAGGTAATACTCGCCCGCGGGCAGCGGCCGGCCCTCGGCATCCAACCCATTCCAGAGCACGCGATAGGAACCGGGTTTGCGGGTCGCACCGGAAACGGCGTCGTAGGGCGGCTCCTTGCTACGTCCCAGCTTGCGCCACCACTGACGCATATCCTTCAACCATTCGTCCTGCTCGTGCCAGACGGCCAGGGTGTGGACCCCTTTTCGTTCCGTGGTTTCCAGCCAGATGGCCACGTAGGGCCGGTGATAGGGTCGAGCATCCAGTTGCGGAATGACAATTTCGACGCGTACCCCTTCGGCCGCGGGAGCCGGGCTGCCCAGCAGCACCAGCAGCAGTAGACATGAGTTCATGATCTGAACCCTCCTCAACCGTGCGCCTCCCTCACGAGGCGGAAGGCACCCATAAAATGTAGATGAGCCAGGGCGATACCGTACCGGCGACGACCAACACCAAACCCGATAGCCGCCACTTGGCTTGCTGTAACAAAATGACCAGGCCCGTCAGCGCGGACAGGCCGATTAGGATTGCCGAGAGGTCGATGACCCAAGACCACTGGGCACCGGTGTGACGACCCTTGTGCAGGTCGTTGAGCACACCCACCAGGGTCCCTTCCTGGAACTCCGCCTCCATCACGCCGTCCTCCAGGAAGATGGTGATGAAGGCGTACCCGGCGGGCAGCGGATAGTCGAAGGTCCACTCGCCGAGCTGTACGTCCAAGTTCACCTTGCGCGGGTTCTTCAAGCCGGTCACTTCTTCGATCATCCGCTCGACTCGACCGAGCGGCGGGTTCTCGGTATCCCGAACCGCCTGGCGCAACGCGGCGGGCAACTCGTGCCGCTCCAGGCGATGGGCCCCCTTGCTGTCGAACCAGGATAGGTGGTTGAGCAGGAGGCCGGTGACACAGAAGAAGAGCAGCAGGCTGAACATGACCGTCGAGATGTACACGTGAATCCAGCGACAGGCCGTGAACAAGCGGCGCCCTTGCGCGGACTTGGTCCAGCCCCAAAAGGTACTGGTCTTCCGAGCGCCACGAGGACGCGGCAGATCCGACATCCTCGTGGCCTGCTTTGGACGAGTCCCGGTCATCGATTAAAATTGGAACGCCAGGGTCGCCTTGATGTTCCGCCCCGGCTCGTAGTCGAGCAGGTACAGTTCACCGAAACGCGGGTGGAAGGACAGCCCCGTTCGCGACGAGTGCGAGGCGTAGAACTCGTCGAAGAGGTTGTCCACGCCCAGGGTCAGCGACAGGCCCTCGAGGCGGCGCGGCATCCAACGCGCCGAGACGTTGTGCACCGAAAAGCTGTCTTTCGCATTGTCGCGGGTCGCACCATCCAGATCCAGGCCGGCATCCACGTCGCCGGCCACCAGGCTGTCCCAATGCAGGTGGAGCCGCGTTTGGGGCAACTGGTAGTCGATCACCAGACTGAAGGTATCGCCCTGGGTCCGGTCGAGTCGGGCGCCATCCAAATCACCGTAGATGTCGAGGGCGGACAACTCGCTGTCGGCGGTGGCGTAAGTCAGAAACGCGCGCAAGCCACCCGCTTCGTAACCCACATAGGCTTCGCCGCCATCGATCTGCATATCGCCCACGTTGTCGCGCCAATACCGCACCTCGGGATTGGGCGCGTAGTCGTAGATGTAGTCGTCGATGTCGGTTCGAAACATGGTGAGCCCGAGCGAGAAACGCTCCGCACCGAACAGCGGCGCGTTGTAGACGAAGCCGATCTCCGTGTTCAGGCCCGTTTCCTCTTCGATTCCGGGGTTCGGCGAATCGTACAGGCCGGCGCCAACGAAGACTTCGCCGATTTCCGGCGCCTTGTACAACTGGGTGCTGCCGATCCGCCAGAAGACGTGATCGTTGACCTGGTGTTCGAACGCCAAGCCCGCCGAGGCGCCGCTGAAGGTATCGGACACCACCGCGGAATCCACGTCCACATGATCGAAGCGGACCCCGGGCACCAAGGCCAGCCCGCCTTCCCATTCGATGCGATCCTCGATGAACACGGCCGTATTGACGGCGTCCTCGCTGGAGGCTTCGACCGAATCGGTGGTGAAGGCGGTGTCGTATTGGTTGCGGTTGACCCCGTAGGTAAGGGTATGGTTTACGCCGCTTTCGATCACGGTGCGGCCGGTGAATTCGAACCCGAAATTCTCGGCTTCGCCTTCGATCAGCGATTCGCCGCCGAACACCGCGGCGACCCCGGACTCGTCGCGGAACAGCTCACTGGTGTTCTGGTAGGCCGTGGCTTCGAGGCGCGTCCCCGAACCGACCACGACCTCGTAATTCAGGGTCAAGGTATCGCGGGTGAATTCGGTGGGATACACCAGCGGCAATCCCAGGTTCTCGGCGATCGCCAGGTCGGTGGCCAGACCCATGTCGGGTCTGTAACTGTAGTCGCCCTCGTCCTTGTAGTTTTCGTAGCCCATTTCGAGGCGCTGGTCGCCGCCGAGGTCCCAACCCAGCTTAAAGAGCGCATCGCCCAGCTCGCCTTCGAGTCCCCGCACCTCGCCATCGGTCCCGGGAATTTCATTGCCCGAAAAATCTTTGATCTGGTCGCCGCCGACCGAGAAATTGTCGCGATCCACAAAGTTGTAATAAGCCAGGACGTCGATGCGATCATTCAGCCTGGCGAAACCCGTGGCGGTGTACCCGGTTGAGGCATTGTCGCCGTAGCTGGCCTGGAGACGCGCACCGGATTTCTGCCCGGGGGCCAGCAGATCCTTGGGATCCTTGGTCTCCATGCGCACCGAACCGCCGAGACCACCGTTGATGACCGACCCCGTGCCCACTTCGATGTCGACGGACTTCAGAATGTCGGCGTGGATTTGCAGGTTCCCCATGTGGTGGTACATGTAGGAATTTTGGCTGGCTCCATCGATACTGATTCGCAGATCGCGATCGCCGAGGCTGCGGATCGTGATGCGCTGGTTGAGCGAATGGGCACCACCGACGTCGATGCCGGGAATGGTGCGCAGCAGGTCGCTGATATGGTCGGGTTGCTTGATGGCCATGGCCTCGTCGTCCAGCTTCACGGAAGAGGAACGGACCTCGGTGGCCCAGACCTGGATGTTCTCTTCGATGGTCGGCTCGGCATCGGGAGCCTCGGCGTTTTTCTTGGTTTCGGTTTGGGCCAGCAGACCCGCACCCATCCAACAGATCAGTATCAGAACGAAATAATGGAATCTCATCGTGTTCACCCTTCAAGACAGACAGCGGAATAATTGTCGACATTCGTACCCGGGCAAAGCTATGCGTCATCGGCGCGAATCATAGCAATGAGAATATTGAAATTCAATCTCAATTTTAAAATAATACTTCGTGACGACTGATCCCCCTCTCCTGCGAGCGGCAACGGTCAGTTTGGGGATCGGGCTGGGCAAGATCATCTGCTCCCGAAAAAGCCCAAGACCGGTAACTCGAGATCGTCCGCAGCTCGGGCGCCCGCATTTCTCAGAAATCCAGGCTGGACCTCCCGAAGCTCCAATGAGAAAATACGTCATTTTAGAAAATACGATCTTTACGAAACCTAAACATACCAAGTTAATTGATCAGCAAAATCGAACGCTATCTCGGATCCCCACCGAGCAACCTTAATCCCCCCTCATTTCCTCCGCCAGTTTCAAAACGCGCCCAACCTTCCACTCTACCCCCCTCGAGCAAAGGATGTCATTTATGGGCCATGAATGTTCGGGTGACGTGGTCACCCCAGGGGCGGTGTCCCTGGAGATCACCGCTCTCCTGCGCCGCTGGTCGTCCAGTAACCAGCAGGCATTAAATGAAATTATCGTCTTGGTTTACAACGAGTTGCGTTCCATGGCGCGCCAGTACCTGCGCCACGAGGCCCGCAATCTCTCCATCCAACCGACCGCCTTGGTGCACGAGGTCTACGAAATGCTCCATGGCCGCCACGACCTGGTTTTCGAGAATCGGGTGCACTTCTTCCGGTGCGCCAGATTGATCATGCGCCAGATTACGATCAAGTACGCGCGCATGAAGCAATCGCTCAAACGCGGCGGCAGCAAGGCCCACCAGACCTTCGACGATGCGGTGCACCTCGGCCAACGCATGTTGGAACCGGAAGTCCTGCTCGCCCTGGATCGGGCGCTGAACCAATTGGCGACCATGGATCCCAGAAAGCACCGAATCACGGAGCTGCGCTTTTTCCTGGGATTGAAGATGGAGGAGATCGCGGAGGTTCTGGAGATCTCGCCGCGGACGGCTCGGCGCGAGTGGCAAACGACCCAGTGCTGGTTGGTTCGCGAGCTGAAAAAGGCGGTCTAGCAGCCACCTGTCCGCGAACGGGGCCAGAGCCATTGTCCACTAAAAACACGAAAAAACACGAAAACGATACGCCCCACATTCCCTGCTCAGTGAATCGGACGCCTCTTCGATGAGTCTCAGGAACACATTCTGTTGTTTATCAGCACGTTAGAGCTGAAAGCTAGATAGGTTCCCTATAATGCCAACGAGTTCGGTTCCTGGGTGGCCACGTGTCACACGCGGCATTTGACGACTCGCCCACGAATCACACGGATCCACACGAATACGAACACAATCATTCCGTTCGATGTGCCATCCATGGGTTCCGTCTATCCGTGTCAATCGGTGTGATTCGTGGACGGTTCTCTCCCGGTTCCCGAGAAACGCCTCTGATGACTTGGAGATCGAGATCGGGAGTATCGTTTTCGTGTTTTTTCGTGTTTTTAGTGGACAGCTCCAGGTGCAACCATCATTAAATCAAGCACTTTGAATTTTTCTCGAAAAAATATTGGCCGCTTTTCCCCATGACTTCCTTAGCAGGGAGTGAGGCCGGAGAGGAGCCTCCCGGACCTTGCTCGGGTTCGGATCGGGTTACATCCAACCCGCTTATTTATTTTTTCGAGGAGAAAACCAATGTTTCAAGCGTGGACCAAATGGTGTTCCTTGCTTTGTCTCGTTCTCGGCGCGTTCTCGATCGCCGGCTCGACAAAAATCGAGAAGGAAGTCTACGACGCCTTTTCCCATGACTTTTCCGCCATGCAGACCTACGGCGACACGGAAGAGAAAGGCGTGCGGGTCATCGTCCACCTCGACCCCAGTGGCAAACCGACCCCCGAATTGCTGGAACACGAGGACGACCTCGCCCTGGCGTCATTGGCCGACGAAGTCTACACCACCCAATCGCTGTTCCTGGAAGAACTGCAGACCGCGGGTCTCATGGAACGGCCCGATGACGATGGACCGTCCGTCTTTCAGGTGGAACTGCTGCTCACCTACCAATACGCCTTCGCGGCAACCGTCGCCGATGCCGATGTCCTGGAAGAAATCGCGGCCTTCGACGAAGTCCAAAAAATCACGATCGACCGTCTCAACGAGTTGTTCACCGTCCAGGGTCGCAACATCACCGGTTCGACCCGGGCCGCCAATGCCGGATTCCGCGGCAACGGCATCGGCGTCGCGGTCATCGACACCCAATTCGACCTGCTCCACCCCGAACTGGGCGGCAGCACCAGGCTACCGAACAGCGTCGTGGCCGGCGGCCGCAATTTCTCCGACAGCTCGCCCATCCACTCCCGCGACATGAGCCGGTGTTACCACGGGACCGGCACCGCCTCGATCGTGCACCGCTACGCGCCCAACGCCGATATCTACGCTCTGGTCGTGTTCCCCAACGCCTACGACTCGGTGATCGCCAACGCCATCGATTGGTGCGTCTCCAACCGCAACGGCGTCAATGGCGGCGCCCGTATTCGCGTGATCAGCATGTCGCTGGGCGGCGGCCGCTATACGGGTACCTGCAACAGCGGCGTCATCCACACCTCGGCCGGCGTGGCCCTGCGCAACGGCATCGTGGTCCTGGCCGCCTCCGGCAACAACGGTTGGACCAACGCCATCGCGTCACCGGCCTGCTCCTCCAACGTGATCTCGATCGGCGCCACCTGGGACGCCAACAACGCGCGCTATACACCGTTCCCGCCCGCCAACTGCAACGATTCCAGCCGCCGCGTCAACGAGCGGACCTGTTATTCCAACACCTCCGCGGCGTTGGACCTGTACGCGCCCTCGGAGGAAGTCATCTGTGCCCGCTGCGGCGGCGGCACCGCGCCCCTCGGCGGCACCTCCTCGGCCTGTCCGGCCGCAGCCGGCATGTTGGCCCAATACTTCAACACCGATCGGTCCCTGTTCGGCAACCGAACGGGCATCATCAACCGTTTCCGCAGCACCGGGGTCGTCGTCGCCGGCGATTCGGGCAAACGGCGCATGGATCTGATGGCGGCCATCGGCAATTGCGTCGACGCCCCCAGCGGCATCGCGGCCTGGTGGCCCTTCGACGAATCCTCCGGCTCGACCGCCCGCGACATCGCCGGCAGCAGCCACGGCAACCGTCGCGGCGCCAGCTTCTCCTCGGGTCGCGTCGGACGCGCCTACAAGTTCGACGGAAGCAACGACTACGTCTCGGTGCCCAACCGCTCGGCCATCAACCTGGGCACGGGCGACTTCACCATCACGGCCTGGATCCGGACCACGCAAAACCACGCCATCATCTTGACCAAGCGCAATTCGGCCGACAACCGCGGCTACCTGTTCATGGTGTACGGCAAGCGCCTGCTGCTTCAGATGGCCGACAACCCGCGCGGCCACTACAACTACACCAGCACGTCGATCCCGATCGTGGCCAACAACGCCTGGCGCCACGTGGCCGTCACCGTCGACCGCAACAACACCAGGGGTGGTCGGATGTACGTCGACGGCAACCTGGTCTACACCTTCAACCCGACCAACCGCCAGGGGAGCTTGAACACCTCGGATGCACTCCGCATCGGGCAACGCGACGGTGCGGGCAGTTACTTCAAGGGCAACCTCGACGAAGTGACCCTGTACAAGCGCGCGCTTTCGGCAACCCAGATCCGCAACGAGTTCCTGGCCGGTGCGGACGGCAAATGTAGATAGGATCCCCAACCGCCCCGGGGCAGTCCCTGTCGACCAGGTCCCCCGGGGTTTCCGTATTTTAGTTTCTTTTTTTACCACAAAGTGCACAGAGGACACCGAGGAAGAACACGCACATTATCATTAAAAAACACCTCATTTTCTACTACAAAGAATGCAGAGTTTTCATAATCATTCACCATAAATCACCCATTTAATAAATACAAAATAAGAACCATAATATATCTATTCAATCTATCCACTCACAAACTCAATATTTCCAATATCGAAAACATAATAAAATTAAACATATATTTTCACATCAATCAAATACGTAATTTCATATTAAATTCAAAAAATATAGCTAATTTTTTCGCCACTCTTCGTTACCTGCATCCTCTGCGATAGAAATCCTCCTCAAACACTCAAGTAAAATCAATTTACATACTTTAAAATTATTTCAAACACTCATCAATCAAACTCAGAAGATCAACAACTGTCATTAAACACCATGACTAAAAGAAGGATAAACCTCCGCTTCTCAACTTAGTGTTCTCCGTGCACTCTGTGGTAAAAAAACAGCAAAACAAAACACAAAACACAAAACACAAAACACAAAACACAAAACACAAAACACAAAACACAAAAAGAACCCCCCTCCACCAAACGGTCTTTACAGGATCTTCATAACTGGATGCGCATGATCCATCAGAGATCTCGATATCAGCCCGCATGCCGGACGCGATCTCGAATTTTTGATAGGAGCCTTCCATATGAAGCCTCAGTTGTTCGCTGCCTTTTTCCTGCTTCCCTTGATCTCGTGGCACCTGCTCGCCGGCGACCTCGCCGAGGAAATCGATGCACTGGTCGCCAAACACCACCAATCGGACGCCTTTTCCGGCGCGGTCCTCGTCGCCCACGGCGACAAACTCCTCTACCGCAAGGGCAAGGGCCTGGCCAACCGCGAAACCGGCCTCGCCAACACCGCCGATACGCCCTTGGGCATCGGGTCGATGAACAAGATGTTCACCGCCGTGGCCATCGCCCAACTGGTCGAGGCGGGCAAGCTATCCTTCGAAGATAAGGTCGGCCAGCACCTGCCCCATTATGCCAATCGCCAAGTCGCGGAGCAGGTCACCCTTCACCACCTGCTGACCCACACCGCGGGGCTCGGCGGCTATTTCGACAAGCCCGACTATGTGCGGCGCAAGGACGAGCTGGCCACCGCCACCGATTTCCTCTCCCTGTTCGAAAAAGACCCGTTGCAGTTCGAGCCAGGCACGCGAATGCAGTACAGCAACAGCGGGTTCATCGTGTTGGGCGCCATCATCGAAAAGGTCTCGGGCCTCTCCTACAGGGACTACCTGGCACGCCACATTTTCCGGCCGGCCGGCATGACCCGCAGCGGGTTTTACCCCGCCAAGGGACAGCCCGATCCCCACGATGGCGCAGCCGGGGTGGTCGGCTACACCACCATGCGACGCGACGGTTCACGCGGCGAACTGGGTCCCAATCAACGCGTTCGCTCGCCGGGAAGCTCGGCCGGTGGCGGGTACGCCTCCGCCAGGGACATGTTCCGGTTCATGCGCGCCCTGACCACGGGCAAACTGGTAGGCGCGAAACTCGTCACCAAGCTCACCTCACCCAAAGTCCGCCATCCCCACGGCCTCGTGTACGGCTACGGCTTCGGCACCCACCACAACCGTTTCGGTCACAACGGCGGAGGTCCTGGCGTCAACGCCGCATGTTACGCGTTCCCCGAGCTCGACGTCGTCGCGGTGGTCATCGCCAACCAGGATCCCCATGCCGCCAGCCATCTGTTCCGCGACCTCACGGACCTGCTGCACCGCCACCTGGAGGACGCGAAACTGAAGGCCTACGAGGGCGACTACGGCATGGTCTCCCTGAAGGTGGTGGGCAATCGGCTGAAAGTCGCGGTCGCCCATATGACGTTGGACCTGATCGCCGATGGCGACGACCGCTTTCGGGTGGCAGGCATGCCGGGGCTCGCCTACGCGTTCCAACGCGATGACAGCGATCGGGTGGTGGCGATGACCGCAACCGATGCCAGTGGGGACGTCGGCGAATACACGAGGAAAGTACGCGACCCCGCCGATCGAGACCTGGTCCGGCGCATCGAGGATGTCTTGAAGGAGCACTACGTGGTCAAAGAAAAGATGCCCGAGATTCTGGCGATGCTGGACCGCAACAAGCAGGAATACGCCAAAATCGTCGACGTGAAGGCGTTGGTGGATCGCATCAATGCGGACCTGATGGCCGTGGCGCACGACAAGCACCTGCGGCTCCTACAGCGCGGCGCCATGCCCGACCTGAGCCCCAAAAAGAAAAGGCGCCGCATGGGTGGCCCCGGATCGGCGGCATCCTCCTGGATCAGCCGCAAGGAAATCCTCGACGGCAACATCGGCATTCTGGCCTTTTCCCTCTTTCCCCAAGGCGCGGCCGCGGCTCGTGCCATCGACGACGCCATGGCCGAAATGGCCGAAACGGACGCGCTGATCCTCGATATGCGCCAGTGCCGGGGCGGCTCCGCGGAAGCGCCCAACCAGCTCTTCCACCACCTGTTCACGGAGCGAACGCATCTCCTGACCAGCGAGACGCCCTTTGCCGCGGAGCCGATCGAGGTCTGGGCCGACCCCGACCGAATCGGCATGCCCCCGTATACCAAGCCCGTGTATGTGTTGACCGGGCCGAAGTGCGCATCGGCCGGGGAACATTTGGTCTTCCCGCTCAAAAACACGGGCCGCGCCACGCTGGTCGGGGAAACCACCGCGGGTGCCGGCTACCTCAACACCTTTTTCGACGTACCCTTCCACATCAAATTCTCGGTGTCGATCGGCCGCACCTACCAACCCAAGACCAAAAAGGCCTGGGAGGCCACCGGAATCGCGCCCGACCGATTTGTAAAGGCTGACGAGGCCCTGACCGATGTGCTTCAATCCTTGACCAAGATGTAACGAGACGGGATCCGGAACGGGTGGCCCCCGTTCCGGACCTGGGTTCCGGATTGGAGCGAGCAGGAATGCCGGTTGACGAAACAGGAGCCGGGTAGATCGAGCTCATGCTTCGGAGGACCACTTGATGCGGCGCCCGGAACGCCGTTCGAGGTGCCCACCGGGGAACAGGATCCGAAACCGCCCGTCGGACGCGGGCCTTCATTCGAAAAACGAGGTATCGACAGGTGCGAAGACCCCGGATACTGATCGTCGAGGACGAAATCAAGACAGCCCACACGATGCGTCTGTATTTCAACCACGCGGGTTTCGATGCGACGATCGTCCGCGATGGACGGCAGGCCTTGGACCTGCTCGACCGAATCGAATACGACTTGATCTGCCTCGATCTCATGCTGCCCGGTGTCGACGGCCACGAGATTTGCCGGCGCGTTCGCGGCAACCCCGGAGGCAACACCGAGACATCCGCCGATCACCCCCTTGCTTCTTTGGGGACACCCAACAAAGCGGAATCACGTGCCAATGCGGGGACACCCATCATCATGGTGACCGCCCGGACCCAGGAGGGAGAACGCATCGACGGCCTCGACCTCGGCGCCGACGACTACGTCTCCAAACCCTTCAGTCCCAGAGAGTTGGTGGCCAGGGTGCGGGCGGTGCTGCGCCGTGCAGGAACGCGTGCATCCAATAAGGTCATGATCCATGGCCCCCTTCGGCTGGACCCGGCCGCCCGTCAAGTGACGATCGACGGTCGCCCGGTCCCGCTGACCCCGACGGAGCTCGATTTGCTGACCCTGTTCCTCGAAGCGGGACCCCAACGGGTACTGGCACGCGAGAACCTGATTGACGCGCTGTTCGGGGTGGATCATCACGGGACACCGCGCACCGTGGATGTCCACATCAAGAACCTGCGGGCGAAAATCGAGCCGGACCGCAGGCACCCGACCTTCATCCTCACCGTTTTCGGCATGGGTTACAAACTGGGAGAACCACTTGGCTAGCCTGCGGTTGCGCATCTTTCTGGCGCTTGGCGCGGTGGTGATCGTGTCCCTGGCGACCACCGGATTGGTCTCCTACCTGAACGTCCGCTATCAAGTGGCCAAAGCCGTTTTTTTGCAGGTGGATGAAGGTCAGGCTCCCCAGTTGCCCCTCTCGGTTTTGGACCATTTGGTGACGGCCCTGGAAGGAGGCGCTTCCCCCGAGACCGTAGCCGAAACCTTAAGTGGTCTCTTGCGAGAGACCGACTATCACGGCGTGGTCTTCGACGGCGAAAAACAGGTTCACGGTACCTATCCCGCCGAGCTGGCCGATGCCGGACCCACCCTCACCCCCGACGGCTCGCTTCACTTTCGCAATCCCGAATCCGAGGACGCGCCGACGACGATCAAAATTCGCGGTCCCTTCCGCGTGTTTCGCAATGAGGCCGGGGCGGCGCTCGGGTACCTGTACCTCTTCCCCAATCGCGGGCTCACCGACGGCAGCCTGCCCGACTCGATGCTCCCGGAACATCCGGCAAGGCGCATGATGAAAAAGGTCAACACCTGGCAGTCGATCTCGATCGTGGCGATCGGATTGCTGGCGCTCTTCGTCCTGTACCGGCTCTCGCGGCGCCTGCTGCGACCGATCGAGCACCTGACCCTCGCGGTTCGCGAAATCGCTGCGGGCGACCTCTCGCAGCGGGTCGACATCGAGGGCGACGACGAGGTCGCCGAACTGGCGGCGGCCTTCAACGCGATGGCGGGCGAGCTGGCCCGACAGGAGAACCTGCGCAAGCAGATGGTGTGCGATGTCGCCCACGAATTGCGCACGCCGGTCACCAATATTCGCTGCGAATTGGAAGCGATTCGCGACGGATTGATGACCGCCGACGCGGCCACCATCGAGTCCATCCTGGAAGAAGTCTTGTCCCAGAGCCGGCTGGTCGAAGAACTCCAGGACCTGAGCCTGGCGGAAGCCGGCACGCTGGCCCTTCACCCCGAAACCCTGGATTTCGACAAAGTGATCGACGGGGCCTGTAAGGGATTCGCCTCGTTGATTGGCCAGGCAGAGCTGTCCCTCGTGCGCCAACGAGGCGAGGCTGCGAAGGTCCGTGCCGATCCCGAGCGGCTGCGCCAGATCCTCGGAAACCTGCTGCGCAACGCCATCGCCCATACCCCTGCCGGCGGGACGATCACGGTGACCACGTCACGAGATGAAGCAGGTGCGGTGGTGACCATCGCCGACAGCGGCAAGGGGATTCCAACCGAACACTTGGCGCACATTTTCGAACGCTTCTACCGCGTGGACAGCTCGCGCAGCTCCGAAACCGGCGGCACGGGCCTTGGGCTGACCATCGTCAAGAACTTGACCGAGCTGATGGGCGGCCAGATCAGCGTGACGAGTGAAGCGGGAAAAGGCACGAGCTTCCGAATCACCTTCCCGGAATCCTCAGGATCGTGAAGCCCGTCACAAAGGAGCGAGCCCGACCCAGCCCGGCGAGCAGCAGGCAGCTCCAGCGCGAGCAAATCGCGAGGATGGCAGAGCGGATCAGGGATCGGGCCAGGAAGATGGTCATCGCCAGAATCTCCAAACCAAAAACCTCTTTGCGCGGACCATCATCCGAAAACGAGTCCGCTACCCAGGGGTGGGGAGGGTCGATCTGGAGGAAAAGATTCTGTTTCCAAGCCCCATATGGAAAATCGGCAATTGTTCTAACAACATTGGCAAACATGATATGGACGAGACAGTTTTCGAACCCATCACGATGGATTTCATGAACACCGTGATTTTTGGTTACAACTCCCAACCTTTGGACCGTCATGGATGCGCCACCCGTACCGAATCCTTCGCTTCTCGCGGAAATCACAGGCCGGCATGGGGTGGATCTCCCAAATCCGTGGTAGGCTGGAGAAGCGCGTCTCGGTGGAAACCGTGCGAAACCTTGATAGGAAGCTGTCGATGAACTGGTCCCGTCACATATTCGGCGATGCGGCTGCCATGTTGACCTTGCTGGTGTTGCTCGTGATGTCGACCGGTCTGCAACCTATGAGCCCGAGTATCACCGATACAAGCGTCGATGCCTGCGGCGTGACCTGCCCATGCGACGCCGAGCCGACGGACCACGATGTCGCAGGCGACACCCATGATTGTGGCCCTCTCGCGGCCCAAACGGACGGTGATTGCGGCAAGGACGCACCTTGCGAGGACGATTGCCCCGACGGTTGTCCCGATTGCAAGTGTTGCCCTGGATTCATCGCGGCGGTCATGCCTGAAGCCGTCCAGCCGCTGACCGGCCAGGCCGGGGCCCTGCCCCCATTGGAAAAGAAAGTGTGCGCGCCCCACGGCGCCTGTAACGGGATATTCCGCCCACCACGCTCCCTCACCTAAACCTCGGAAATCGAAAAAGGTTTGAATCGGCGGGTTCGGCTCGAGGCCACCACGCCGAGAAGGGAGTATTCTCGATGATTTTCTGCAAGTGGGCCGCGCTGTGCGTACGGCAACAGGAAAAACCGGCCCCCACATTTTCGAACGAGTTGGTTGATCGGGCGACAAATCACATGGCGACCCACAAGGGCGCGCACGGCCGGTTCGCGGTCGCCATGATCTGCGTTTTATGGTTCTCGACGGGATACGGCCAGATCACGCACCCACCACAGGTGGGCATCGGCGCGGCATATGTATGCGCCACCGCCCAAACTGCCGGGGGCTCCGACTGGTGCGCCGGGCACGAAGTCCCCGAATCCAAATGCACCATCTGCAATCCCGAACTCATCCCGCAATTCAAGGCTTCCGGCGATTGGTGCGCGGGCCACGGCCTCCCCGAGTCCGTCTGCCCACCCTGTAACCCCACGCCATCCGCCGATGCCCCAGCGCCGCCCGCCGACTGGTGCGCCGGTCACGAAGTCCCCGAATCCATGTGCACCATCTGCAATCCCGAACTCATCCCGCAGTTCAAGGCTTCCGGCGATTGGTGTGCGGGCCACGGCCTCCCCGAGTCCGTCTGCCCACCCTGTAACCCCACGCCATCCGCCGATGCCCCAGCGCCGCCCGCCGACTGGTGCGCCGGTCACGAAGTCCCCGAATCCATGTGCACCATCTGCAATCCCGAACTCATCCCGCAGTTCAAGGCTTCCGGCGATTGGTGCGCGGGCCACGGCCTCCCCGAGTCCGTCTGCCCACCCTGTAACCCCGCGCCAACGACCGGCGGTGCGGCCGCACAGGTCGCCGACTGGTGTGCCGGCCACGCCGTGCCCGAATCCATGTGCACCCTCTGCAATCCCGAACTCATCCCGCAGTTCAAGGCTTCCGGCGACTGGTGCCCCGAACACCAATTGCCCGAGTCCGTCTGCCCCACCTGTAACCCGGGCGCACTGTCACCCGAGGTCCAGGCGGCCCAAATCGAATCGCGCATCGTCCGCTTCAACCACCCGGGCATCGAGAAGTCCGCGGGCATCGAAACCGTTCACATCGCGCCAGGACAAGCCGTCCAAAGCCTGGAGGTTCCGGCCCGAATCGCCTTTGACAGCGACCGCACGGCCGATATCCGCGCGATCATTCCCGGCATCGTTCGCGAGGTGACCGTCGAACTCGGCGCCCATGTGGCACAGGGCGACCCGCTGTTCGAACTGGCCAGTACCCGAGTCAGCGAAATGCAGGCCCATCTGCGAAGCGCGCAGGAACGCGTGCGCCTCGCCCGCGCCGAGCTGAAGCGGGAACGCGCCCTGAACCAGCGCAAGGTGTCCGCGGATTGGGAACTCGAGACGGCCGAGAGCGAGTTCGCTTCGGCCACCGCAGACTTGGCCGCGGCCGAGGAATCCCTCCGCATGGCGGGCGCTTCCTCCGATAACACCAGCGGTCGATACCAGTTGCGCGCACCGATCGGCGGAACGCTGGTCCGGCGTCCGGCCGTGCTCGGGCAGCTCGCGACCGAAGAGCATTCCCTGGGGACCATCGTCGATACCTCCTCGATGTGGGTCACCTGCGACGTTCCCGATCACCAGGCGGCCCAACTGGGCAGAGGAGACGTGGTCTCCGTGACCCTGCCCGGTGAAGAAGGCACCTTCATTCAAGGCGAGATATCCTGGATCTCCTCGGAAGTCGACCCGCGTACCCGGACGGTCGCGGTCCGCGCCGACGTCCCCAATCCCGAGGGTCGCCTAAAGGCCAACCAATTCGTCACGGCCAGAATCGCCATCGGTCGAGGCTCGGGCTTCGAGGTGCCGCGCGATGCCGTGCAACGCGTCGGCGATTCGGAGGTCGTTTTCGTGCGCAGCCAACCCGGGGTGTACGAGCCGCGCATCGTCACCCGCCACGGCGGCGGCAACCGCGTCCACGTCAAGGGCCGCTTGACCGAGGGCGACGCGGTGGTGACCACCGGGGCGGTCCTGCTGCGGACGGAAATCATGCCGGGCAGCATCGGCGCCGGTTGTTGTGAGGTCGAACCGCGTACCTCGGCACAGGAGGATCCCTGATGCTGACCCGCCTTATCGATCTGTGCCTTCAATACCGTCCCATCGTCTTGCTCGGAACCGCACTCGTGGCCCTCATCGGGCTGGCGAGCTTCCGCCAACTGCCCTTCGATGCCTTTCCGGACACCACACCGGTCCAGGTCCAAGTCAACACCACCGCACCGGCACTCTCGCCGCTCGAGGTGGAGCGCCAAATCACCTTCCCCATCGAACAAGTCATCGCCGGCCTGCCGGGCCTCGAAAACGTCCGATCGATCTCGAAATTCGGTTACTCGCAGGTCACCGCGATTTTCGACGACGATACCGACATCTACCTGGCGCGCCAGGTCGTCAGCGAACGGATCTCCACGGCCCAGTTGCCCGAGGGCGTCGAGCGCCCCGCGCTCGGCCCGGTCGCCACCGGTCTCGGCGAGGTCTTCCAGTATCTGGTTCGCAGCGAGACGCTGTCGGCCCAGGAGCTGCGGACCCTGCACCACTGGGTCGTCAGGCCCCAGATGGTTCAGGTTCCCGGTGTCGCGGAGATCAATACCTGGGGCGGCTACGAAAAGCAGTACCACGTCGTCGTCGATCCGTTCCGCCTGATCAAACACGGCCTGACCCTGGACGACGTGGCAGGGGTCGTCGCGCAGGGTAACCGCAACGCCGGCGGCGGGGTGATCGACGTGGCCGGTGAGGCCCAGCTCGTGCAGGGCCGCGGCCTGGCGACCGGCATCACCGACCTGGAATCGATGGTGCTGGCCCAAGTCGAAGGCACGCCGATCCACTTGCGCGATGTCGCCGAGGTCCGCGAGGGTCACGAAATTCGGCGCGGTGCCGTCACGGCCGAAGGCCGCGGCGAGGCGGTCTTGGGCCTCGGGTTCATGTTGATGGGCGAAAACAGCCGCGAAGTCACCCGGCTTCTGGAGGCGCGCCTGGAACAGGTACGTCGAAGCCTACCGGAGGAAGTGGACATCGAGGCCGTCTACAGCCGCGACGACCTGGTCACCCAGGTGTTGCAGACCGTTCGCAAGAACCTGATGGAAGGCGCCTTACTGGTCATCGCCGTCCTCTTCATGTTCCTTGGCCACTTCCGGGCGGGCCTGATCGTGGCACTCGCCATTCCCCTCTCGATGCTGTTCGCCTTCAACGCCATGCTTCAATTCGGCATCGTGGGAAGCCTGATGAGCCTGGGCGCCATCGATTTCGGTCTGGTGGTCGACAGCTCGGTCATCATGGTCGAGAACGCATCGCGACGCCTGAGCGAGGATACCAGCGGCCGCAGCGTGCGCGACATCGTGCGCGAGGCCGCCATCGAGGTACGCAAACCGACGCTGTTCGGCGAGCTGATCATCGCGATCGTCTACCTGCCGATCCTGACCCTCGAAGGCGTGGAGGGCAAGCTGTTCCGACCGATGGCGCTCACCGTCATCTTCGCCCTCGTCGGCTCGATGATCCTGTCGATGACGCTGATGCCGGTGCTCGCGAGCTACGTCCTGAAACGCGGTTCCGGAGCGCGCCATCGCCGTCCCATTCGCCGACTCGAACGGAAATACCGCTCCGTGCTGGAATGGGCGCTGAACCACCGCAAGTTGGTGCTGTTCCTGGCCGCGGCGGCGGTATTCGGCGCGGCCATTCCGGCCATGCGATTGGGTACCGAGTTCGTGCCGCGCCTGCGCGAACAATCGATCGTCATCAACACCATTCGCATGGCGGGTGTGTCGCTCGAGGAATCGGTTCGGTACGGCACCCAGATCGAGCGGTTGTTGCTGGAGGCGTATCCCGACGAGATCGCCCACATCTGGACTCGGACCGGGACCGCGGAAGTCGCCACCGATCCGATGGGCCTCGAAGTCTCGGACGTGTTCATCACCCTCACTCCGCGGGAGGCCTGGCGGCGCGGGACGACCCAGGACGAACTGGTGGATGCCATGGCCGCCTCGCTCTACGGGATGCCGGGCATGCGCAGCGTGTTCACCCAGCCCATCGAGATGCGGGTCAACGAAATGATCGCCGGCATTCGCGCCGACGTGGGCATCGAACTCTTCGGCGACGATTTCGACGTGCTCCAAGCCCAGGGTGATCGGATTCGCCGGCTGGTCTCCGAGATTCCGGGCGCGGCCGACGTGACCCTCGAACAGGTCACCGGCCAGGCGATGTTGACGGTCGACGTGGATCGCGAAGCGGCGGGTCGCTACGGTCTGCCGGTCGGAGAAATCCTGGAAACCGTCGAGGCCCTGGGCCGCCGCAAGGTGGGCGAGGTGATCGAGGGACAGCGCCGCTTCGACCTGGTGGTGCGACTGGGGCGCGACAGTGCCACATCGGCGGAGGCCATCGGTGGGTTGACGATCCGGACCGAGAACGGCACCCTGATTCCGCTGTCCCGGGTGGCCTGTATCGGCGTGGTCGAGGGACCCTCCACCATTCAGCGTGAGTGGGCCAAGCGGCGCCTGGTGGTCCAGGCCAACGTGCGAGGCCGCGACGTGGGCGGATTCGTCGCCGACGTGCGCGCGGTCCTCGATCATCGGATCGACCTGCCGCCAGGGTACTTCACGACCCTGGGCGGCCAGTTCGAGCACCTGGAGCGGGCGCGCGAACGCCTGACCCTGGTCGTGCCGATCTCGTTGCTGCTCGTCTTCTCGTTGCTGTACCTGACCTACGGGCGCATGGCCGATGCCGTGCGGGTCTTCACCGGCGTGCCGTTCGGGGCCGTCGGCGGCGTCGGGGCCTTGTGGCTGGCCGGCATGCCCCTATCCATCTCGGCCGGCATCGGCTTCATCGCGCTTTCCGGCGTCGCGGTGCTGGGGGACATGGTCCTGGTCTCGCGCGTTCGGCAATTGCTCGATCGCGGTCACCAACCCCTGCAAGCCATTCGGGAAGCGGCTGAGACGCGCCTGCGCCCGGTGTTGATGACCTCGTTGGTCGCCGCCCTGGGTTTCGTGCCGATGGTGTTGAACACCGGCGTCGGTGCCGAGATCCAGAAGCCCCTGGCCACGGTGGTCATCGGCGGCATCGTGACCTCGACGGTCGCGACCCTGGTGGTGTTACCGGTGCTCTACGCGGTTTTCGGCACCGCCCACACCCAGGTCGAAGAGGTGGAGCAGGCGGCCTAGGCCGCAAAACAGGGCACCCAGCGTGCTTCGCCCCAGGGCGATACCACGGACGTTGGGTGTCCCCGTTTTTCCTGACGTCCGTTTTTCCTGACGTCACTTTGGACGGAGCCTGCTCCGGGTCGCGCTGAAGATGCGAGCCGGGGCAGATCCATCCCAACCTTTCGGTATGTCGGGATGGGTGCCATCGTGGTCAACCGAAGGCTCGATTGTGCGGCGTTCGCGGCCAATCCTGAAAGGATGGCCAACCGTATGCTTGGGCCATCACTTTATAAAAACGCGGACCGCAGGTCCGCCACCAGCGGGCACCCCGGAGGGGTGAAACAGTACAGCGAAGGCGGTCCGGCGATCCGGTTAAGGAGCCGGAGGCGACGCAACCCTGGTTGTCGGGGGTTCCCGAACCCCAGCCCCAACGGGGCGGAACTATGCGGTCCCTCGCGGAGTTGACGTCACCTTCGAGGAGCCCTTCGCAGAGCCGCCCCTTCAGGGCTGGAGTTCGGGCTCTTCGGACAACCAGGGTTGCGGGGTCGTTCCGACCCCTTACCCTTCGCTGTTCTGTGTGACCCTTACAGGGTCCCTGCTGGTGGCGCGCCTTCGGCACGCGTTTTAAATAAATGGTGGTCCAAACTGACGTCCGCTCGCACCTTCAGCGCGAGCCGGGGCAGATCCATCCCAACCTTTCGGTATGTCGGGATGGGCATCATCGCGGTCAACCGAATGTTCGATGGTTCACCGTTCGCGGCCAATCCTGAAAGGATGGCCAACCGTAGCCTTGGACCACCATACATATAAACGTGGACCGCAGGTCCACCACCAGCGGGCGTCCTGAAGGGACGACACAATTCAGCGAAGGGTTAAGGAGCCGGAGGCGACGCAACCCTGGTTGTCGGGGGTTCCCGAACCCCAGCCCCAACGGGGCAGAACTATGCGGTCCCTCGCGGAGTTGACGTCACCTTCGAGGAGCCCTTCGCGGAGCCGCCCCTTCAGGGCTGGAGTTCGGGCTCTTCGGACAATCAGGGTTGCGGGGTCGTTCCGACCCCTTACCCTTCGCTGTTCTGTGTGACCCTTACAGGGTCCCTGCTGGTGGCGCGCCTTCGGCACGCGTTTTAAATAAATGGTGGTCCAAACTGACGTCCGCTCGCACCTTCAGCGCGAGCCGGGGCAGATCCATCCCAACCTTTCGGTATGTCGGGATGGGTGCCATCGTGGTCAACCGAAGGCTCGATTGTGCGGCGTTCGCGGCCAATCCTGCATGGATGGCCCGGGAACGCCGCACATCCTATTCGAGCATCACCATGAATTGGCCAGTCTCAATTTGTACCAGTCGGCCATCATCCGGCGAATGATGGGTGTCCCCGTCATCCCCGTCATCCGTCACCTCGAATCGAATCACTTTTCCAGAGCCAAATCGGCAGCTTCGCCCTCGCCACCGAAGCGACCATCGGCGCCGAGCGACCACACCTCGAATGCAGTGTCTTCCTCTCCGGTCATGTAGTACACGTAGGGATTGCCCCAGGGATCGGTGAGTGTCTCGGCTTCGATGTAAGGTGTCCAATCCGTCACGTCGCCAGGATCTTCGGCCAAATCCAGCAACGAATGGGGAAAACGACCGTGGTCGACCCAGAACAGCAACGCACTTTGGGTTAGCGTCTTGATATCTCTGATTGCGTGGATCTGTATGCGATCGGAGGCGTCGATACAACAGAACACGGGACCGCGCACCGAATGGAAAAGGCTGATGACGATCCAGCCACAACAGACGACCCAGGTGATGGCGTTCAGGATCTCGGCGGAGTCCCATGTTTTCCGGTAGAAGTTCATAAGCGCCCTCGTTCCGCGTCGGCATTTCCGGGTAGGACGCCACATCGATGTAGCTGGACGAGATTCGTTCGCGAAAACAGCACACCCAACACGCTTCGCCCGAGAACGGGTTCGCGAATGATGGGTGTCCCCGTCATCCGTCACCTCCCGTCACGCTTGACAAAACGAAACCCGAGCCCTAGCATCCGTAGGACAGGGGAAAAACGCCCGACTTTTTTTGAGGCTTCAGCCATGTTGATTTCCGCACACAACTAATTCGCCGTCAGGCTTTATTGCGGATCCCCTTCGCCCGCTTTCTCCGCGGGCCATCACAATGAAACGGTTTTCGTTTTCGGCGACCCTTCCCGATTGCGGGAAACCATGACGCCTGCCTAATCGGCCGGCACTACCGAACGGAGGTTTCGACCATGTTTAAGAACCATGCCACTCACGTTGTATCCACAAGAAAATCAGGAGGTTGGCCATGGGCAAGGGACAAGGTTTGCAACTCGTGTTCAATAAGGTTTCGTTCACCTATCCGCGTACATCAAAAGAAGTATTGCTTGATATCAACCTGCAGTTGACGCCCGGTTGGACCGGGTTCGTCGGAGCCAACGGCGGAGGCAAGACGACCTTGCTACAATTGGCCTGCAACAGGTTGCGCCCCCAAACAGGAGTGATCACCGCGCCCGCGCATCACCAGTACTGCCCTCAACGGACCGATGCGGCGCCGGAACACTTTTCAGCGTTTCTGGCATCCCAAAACGCCTATCGCTATATGGACGCGCTGGCCATTGGTTACGATTGGGACCAACGCTGGCATACCCTGAGCCACGGAGAACGCAAACGGGCGCAATTGGCGGTAGCCCTTTGGGTAGAACCGGATTTGCTGGCGGTCGACGAACCGACCAATCACCTCGACGAACACGCCCAACAGTTGATATTCAAGGCCTTGGCCGGGTTCAGGGGCATCGGTTTGTTGGTGAGTCACGATCGCGATCTCCTCGACCGGCTGTGCCTCCATACCGTGTTTCTGGATCAAGGCCGCATCGACAAACGAGTGGGCAATTACAGCGAGAGCACGCTGGAGGTCGAACGAGAAGCCTTGGCGCAAAGGCGGTGCTACGAGCGAACGCGAAAAGAGCGGCGGCGTCTGGAACGAGAAGCGCACAAGGCGCGAGAAGCGGTCGCCCGATCCTCGTCCCGTCTGTCGAAGCGCAACGTGCACAGAAACGACCGCGATACGCGCGCCAAAATCAACCTGGCCCGCCTGACCGGCAAGGACACCGTACCCGCACGCCTCCAAAAGCGCCTGGAGACTCGGGTTCACCGGTTGGCGGCCCGCGAAGGCGATCTGCAACCCAAGAAGGAAGTGTCCCTGGGAATTCGATTCGATGGGCATCGCGGCAACCGACAGATTCTGGCCATCGAACCGGGGAACCTGGTCTTTGGCGACGACAAAGAAATGTCCGGCGCACTCACCTTCCCGGCCCTGGTCCTTCATCGCGGCGAACGCGTGGGCATCAGCGGACCCAACGGGTCGGGAAAAAGTACGTTTCTTCGCTTTCTCCTGGGAAAGTTACCGGCCGGAAAAGGCCTGTTCTATTTGCCCCAGGAGGTCACCAAAGAGCAGGGGATCGCCTTGCTGAAGGAGATCAAGGCGCTGTCCGGACCGGCGCGCGGCCGATTGATGCAGTTGGTCAGCCGATTGGGTTCCGATCCAAAACGGCTGCTCGTCTCTCACTTACCGAGCCCGGGAGAAACCCGCAAACTCATGCTCGCGACGGGTTTGTTGCAACAGCCCTCCCTGCTGGTATTGGACGAACCCACCAACCACCTCGATCTGCCTTCGGTGAACTGCCTGAGCCAAGCGCTGTCCGAAACGGAATGCGCCCTTGTCCTGGTGTCCCACGACGCACGATTGCTGAGCACCCTTGCCGATCGCCGTTGGCGGGTTCGGGGCACGGCACCGAAATTCCACCTGGAGGAATGAACGCTGGAGATCGGGACACCCAACTTTCTTCGCGCAAAAACGATCCCGCGATTCGTGGGGGTCGCCGTCATGCCCGGAGGAAACCTGTCCCGGCTCGCGTTGAAGGTGCGAGCCGGGACAGGCCCATCCCAACATTGCGGTATGCTGGGATGGGCATCATCGCGGTTAACCGAATGTTCGATGGTTCACCGTTCGCGGCCAATCCTGAAAGGATGGCCGGCCGTATGTTTGGACCACCATACATAAAAACGCGGGCCGTAGGCACGCCACCAGCGGGCGTCCTGAAGGGACGACACAGTACAGCGAAGGGTTAAGGAGCCGGAGGCGACGCAACCCTGGTTGTCGGGGGTTCCCGAGCACCAGCCCCAACGGGGCGGAACTATGCGGTCTCTCGCGGAGTTCCCGTCACCTTCGTGGAGCCCTTCGCAGAGCCGCTATGCGGTCCCTCGCGGAGTTGACGTCACCTTCGAGGAGCCCTTCGCGGAGCCGCCCCTTCAGGGCTGGATGCGGGAACCCCAGGCAACCAGGGTTGCGTCGGCGTTGCCTCCTTAACCCTTCGCTGTAATGTGTGACCCTTTCAGGGTCCCTGCTGGTGGCGCGCCTTCGGCACGCGTTTTTTATAAATGGTGGTCCAAACTGACGTCCGCTCGCACCTTCAGCGCGAGCCGGGACAGGCCCATCCCAACATTGCGGTATCCTGGGATGGGCATCATCGCGGTCAACCGAATGTTCGATGGCTCACCGTTCGCGGCCATCCACACATAGGTTACCCACCGGCACCGTCCATCCACACAGGGGTTACCCACCGGCACCGTCCATCCACACATGGGTTACCCGACAACACCGTCCGTCCATTGGGGACATCGCCCTCGACAGGAAATGCTCCGGGTCGCGCTGGATCGTCCCGATCCGCTGGACCTCCGATCGAGGCTCGGGCTCTTCGCCCGAGCCTTTCCGACCATCGCCTACCCCGAAGCCACGTTGCCGTGCTCGCGATCTCAGGTCGCGAGGGTCGCCTCCTCGGGGGATGCCTCGACCGCGGGTTCCTCCTCCGAAGTCCGAAACCAACTGCCCACATCGTGGCCCACATGGACCAGAATGGGCACGATCATCAGGGTGATCGGCGTGGCGAAAATTTCGCCCCAGGCCAAGGAGATCGCCGCGGGGATCAGGTACTGCGCCTGCTCGGAGGTCTCCGACAACAACGGCAGCAAGCCGCACGAGGTCGTCACCGTGGTGAGGAAAATCGCCCGGAACCGGCTGCGGCCGGCTTCGATCAGCGCCTGCCGGAGCGGCACCCCGCGCTCGCGGATCTCCCTGAAACGCGTCAGCAACACCAGGCTGTCGTTGACGACCACGCCCGTGACGGCCAGCATGCCGAAGAATGACAATACACTCAATGGCGCACCGTGGAACCAGTGCCCGATGACGGCACCGATGAAGCCGAAGGGGATCACCGCCATGATGACCAACGGCTTGACGTAGGATTTGAGCGGGATCGCCAGAAGCACGTAGATCAGGATCAGGATGAAGACCAGCGCCCGTTTCAAGCCGCCGCGCATCTCACCCATCTCCTCCAGCTCGCCCGCACCGCGAATCGACAGATCGGGATAGGCACGGACCAACTCCGGCGCGACCTCCGCCTGAATCCACGCGAAGGCTTCGCCCGCACTGATACGGCTCTTATCCAACGCCGCCCGCACCTGCACCACCCGACGGCCGTTTTGGCGGTTGATCGAGGACGGTACGTACCCGGTTTCCAGGCTCGCCACCAGCGGCAACGGCACCCACTCCCCCGTCGCGGTGCGCACCCGCGTATCGAGGATGTCGCGCATATTGCGCCGTCGTTGCTCGCCGAATTGGACCATGATCTTGACCTCCTCGGCACCGCGCTGGATCCGCTGGACCTCGTAGCCGCCGAAGGCATCGCCGATCTGGGCGGCGAGATCGGCCGTGGTCAGCCCCAAATGGCGCGCTTCCGGTTTGAGCCGCAGCCGGATGTTGGGCGACCCACTGTCCAAATCGTGGCGCACGTCGTTCACACCGCCGCGCGTTTCCAGGCGCTTGCAAAATTCCGATACCGCCTGCTTCAGGATCTGCTCCTCGCGCGCCTCCAACTCCACGACGAACCCGCCGCCGGTCTCGAAGGAGCCGCTGAAGGTCAACTCTTCGACCCCCTCCAGGCGACCGACGCGCTCGCGCCAACGATTGAGGGTCTCCATCGTACCCAGTTGACGGTGCGCCTCGGGCTGCAGCTCGGCGAAGATCTCGGCATCGAAGGGTCCGGTCAACGCGGTCATGATGCGGGCGATGGGTGGACGTTCGCTCTTCCCCGCGTCAAGCACCTCGCGATTCAGAGCTTCCGCGGCCTTTTCGATCGTTTCGATATGGGCCGTCGTCAAGTGGAGCGGGCTCGACCCTTCCATCTTGAGGGATACCGAAATGATTTGGCCGGGTACCTCGGGGAAGAACACCGTCCGCACCCATCCCCTGCCCATCGCACCCAGGCCCGCCACAGCCAGTGTCAGGAACAGCAGAAGCGCACTGTAGCGATGCCGCAAAGCCTTGCCCAGCAGCGGTTGATAGAGTCGCCGGTTGATCGCTTGAAGGCCACGCGCGGCCAGCTTCTGTAACCGGCCCCACCAGCGTGCCAGGATGAACGTCGGTCGGCGGTCGAACCGAACCGCGGCCAGGTGGGCGGGCAGGATCAGCTTACTTTCCACCAACGATGCCAGCAACGACACGATCACGACCACCGAGAAACTGGCGAAGATTTTCCCGATGTCGCTGTCGATCAGAAGCAACGGCGCGAATGCCGAAATGGTGGTGAAGCAGCCGAACACGGTCGCCGTGGAGACCCGATGCACCCCGGCGATGGTGCCGGCCTCGGGGTCCGGATTGGTTCCGCGCTCCTCGAAGACGCTTTCACCGACCACGATGGCGTCGTCGACCAAGATACCCAGGACGATGATCATGCCGAAGGTCGTGATGTCGTTGAGCGAATAACCCAACACGCGATCGCCCATGACCACGAGCGCACCGGCGATCGAAATGGGAATCCCCATGGCCACCCAAAAGGCCAGCCGCACTTCGAGGAACAGGGCCAGCAGCACGAACACGATCAACAGGCCCTGCCAGGCGTTGGTAGCCAACAGGGAAAGCCGATCTTTCATGTAAATGCTGTATTCGCCCCAGATATCGATCTGAACCCCTTCCGGCATCTGGGGACGCAGCCGCGCCATCACCTCGTGGGCCGCTTCGCTGACCTCGATGAGGTGGCCCTTCTTGCTCGTAAAGACCTGCATGCCGACCGCCGGATCGCCCTGGAACCGCGAGTACACCGGTTCGGTCGTGAAACCATCGATGATGGCCGCCAAGTCGGCGATCGTCACACTGCTCCCGTCGGCGGCGTTTCGCACCGGAATCGCGGCGAAATCCGCGTAGTGCAGGGCCTTCTGGTCGGCGCGTACGGTCACCTTGCCGGCCTCGCTTTCGATCGATCCGGTTCGGTAGTCCAAGGAGGCGTTGTGGATCGCCTGGGTGACGTCCGTCAGGGATAGGCCGTGGGATCTCAGTTTGTCGTCGTCCACCTCGATCCGCACCTCGTAGGCCCGCAGACCGAAAGTCGTCATTTTGGTAATCTTGGGATGGGCCTGCAGTTCGTCCCGCACCTGGCGGGCGACCTTCTGCAGGGTATCGGTATCCACCTGGCCGTAGACCTGCACCAACAGGGCTTCCACATTGAACTCGTCCCGACTGACAATCGGCCGTTCGGCCCCCTGGGGCAGGGTGGCGATGGCATCGATGCGGGTCCGAATCTCGTTTTGGAAGCGGTCCATGTCGAAGCCACTCTCCTTTCGCGCCCACACGGTGGCGACGCCTTCTTCGGAAAACGAGGCTGTCTTTTTCAATCCCGGCATGCCCTCCAGGGCTTTCACCATCTTGCGGGTGAGCCCGCGATCGACCTGCTCCACGGCCGCGCCCGGATAGATCGTGGTCACGGTGACGGAGCTGGGCGGCAGCGCCGGAAAACCTTCGATACGCATCGTCTGAATCGTGAAGACCGCGGCCACCAGGGCCAGGATCGTGAGCAAGTTGGCGGCGACCGGATTGCGGGTAAACCAAACCGTCAAAGCGTGCATCGATCACTCCCCCTGCCGCGGCTGGACGGCCAAGCCCCGGGTGAACCCGGCGTGGGGCGCGATCGCGATCCGCAAGCCGTTGGCCGCTTCCTGGGGCGGTGCGACGTAGACCGAACCCTCGCCCCAGAAAAGAGCCTTGGCCAGCCAGGCGCGCAGCCGATCCTGACCGTCCACGTACCAGATCAAACCCTGTTTGGTCAAAGCGCCTTCGGGTACCAACAACACGTTTTCCAGTGATTTGCCGGTGATCTCGGCCCGAACGAAGGTCCCGGGCAACAACGGCGGCGATTGAGCGAGCGGGCGTTCCACCCGCAGGTACAGCGTGCGCAAACGCGTGGCGCTTCCCAACCGACGACTGTCGCGCACGGCCGAGGCGCGCCACCGCAGATCTCGCTCCGGGTCGACCAGTTCGATGGTGGCCGACTCGAGCGGCCGCGGCAACAGTGACCATTGTTCCGCATCCAGTTGAACCGCAACCTCGGCCGCGTCCAACCCGACGAGGTGGGCGACCTCGTCACCGGCGAACAGCGAGGCGCCGGGATTGACGAACCGTTCGACGATCAACCCGTCGTAGGGCGCGAGGATGGTGGTCTGTTCCAACTGGGTGCGGGCGTGCTCGACGGCCGACTCGGCCGAGGCGACCTCGGCCCTGGCCGCTTCCACCTGGGGCACCCGCAACACCAGGTCCGATTCGGGTTCGCCCTCGATACCCGATCGCTTCCAGTTCGCGCGGGCCTCGGACGCCTCGCGCTCCTCGCGCAAGAGCTGGACCCGCGCCATGGCCAGGCGACCGCGCGCCTCGTTCAATTGCTGGCGGTAGGCGCTGTCCTCCAGTTGCACCAGAGCCTCGCCCTGGCGAACCTCGTTTCCTGGCAGTAGTTTGGACGAAAGTTCGATCACCCGACCGTTCACCTGGCTCTTCAGCGCGGTCTGCCACAGGGGCGTGACTTCACCCAACGCCGTGATCAGTGCCGGATGCCGGTTCGGCGATACGGTCCGAACGGTGACCGGCATGCCGGTGCCCGCCCGATCGGTGCGTTCGTCGGGCGCGGCCTTCTCGCCTTCCTGGAACACGAACCCGAGCACCAAGAGGGATATCAGGGCGGAGCCCAAAAAAACCAGCCATGTCTTCTTTTTATTGCGCGGCTTGTGGGGCGCGGGTTGCTTCAGCGTATCATTCACGGTGTCACTCCTACCCAAGGTCGTGTTTCGGTGCCCAGACCAGCGGCCAGGGCCAGGTCGATTCGGTTGACCAGACGCGTGGCCTGCAGGTTCTCCCACTGCAAACGCACGCTGATTTCCTGCTCCCGAGCGATCAGCAGGCTTTGCAGGCTGTCCAAGCCCTCGCGATACCTTTTCTCGAAAAAGGCACTGCTGCGATGTGCCTCGCCGAGCGCCGTATCCAGCGATTCGATTTGGGCGGTCAAGGTCCGCTCGCGGTCCAAGGCGTTCTCGACTTCCTCGAGCGCGCGCAGCACGTGCTCGTAGAGATCCATCAGGGCCGCGTCGGCGAGGTTGGCTTCCGCTCGGGCGTTCAGGGCCAGGGCGCCACCGTCGAACAACGGTTGGAACAACGAGCCCAACAGGTTCCAACCCGTGGAGGCCGAACCGAGGCCGTCCAGCCGGGCTGCCTCGCGAAACACCTGACCCGACAGCCGCAATTGCGGGTAACGGGCCTTGTCGGCCGCCGAGGCGGTGGCGCGCGCCGACGCCAATCGAGCCAACGCGGCACGGATGTCGGGCCGGTGAAGCAGGACCGTCGCGGGAACATCCAAACCGGTGGCGCCGATCTCGGGGAGTTCGGTGGCGCCGGGGATCTCGGTTCGGGGCACACGACCCAGCAACACCTCCAAGCGACGTTCGCTTTGGCGCACCGCGTTCTGTTGCGCATCCCGGTCCGATTGGGCCAATGCCGTCTGGGTCTTGGCCGTGGCCAACTCGTCGTAACTGGCGAGTCCGTTGCGGTAGCGCGCCCGCCACATGTCCTCGACCTCCGCGAGCAGGGCCAGGCGACGTTCCTGAACCGCGACGGCGCGACGCTCGGCAACCACGGTCACCCAGGCTTGAATGATGCGCGCGGCAAGGGCGTCGCGAAGGGCGAGCCAATCCGCTTCCTGAGCCTGGTAACCGGTGTCGGCGGCCCGACGTTCATCGGCGAGTCGGCCCCACAGATCCAGTTCCCAGGAGAACGAAAGCGCGGGGCGCAAGGAGTTGGCGGTGCGGGTGCCGCCCGTCTCCGGATCGAGGCTTCGATTGTCGCGGGTCGCCTCGAAGCCTGCGTCGACACGCGGCAGGTGGCGGGCACGGGTGACTCGGGCCAGCAACCCAGAGGCCTCCAACCGCAGCGCGGTGGCCGCGAGATTGGGATTGTTGGCCAGTGCCTCTTCGACCAGGGCAGCGAGTCTCTCGTCATCGATCAGATCGAGCAAGGCGTCGCTGACCGGCAAATCGCCGGCGGGTTCGCGCCAGGTTTGGGGCAATTCGGTGCGCACCTCGGGGGGAAGTTCCAGATCTGCTTCCCTATGGGCGGCACAGCCACACACCGCCAGGGCGAGCGCCAGGCCGGTGAACCTTCCCAGGTGGCGGGTGGTCCATCGAAGGAAGGATTCCAATATCGCCATGCTCAGGCCTCCAGCGAGGGATTGGCGGCGGCCAGAACCAGGGTGGTGATGTGCTTGGCCAGCTTGTCTTTTTTCGCGAAGGCTTGGTTGAAGCCGGGCAGCGTGGCCTCGGTCAGGTGCCCGTAGAGGCCGAAGGTTTCCAGGAGCGCGACCATGGTGAAGACGGCGAAACCGACGTATTCACTGCCTACCGGCTGATCGGTGGCGGCGGCCACGATTTCCGAAGCGAAGGCCGCATCCGGCCTGTAGTACCGCTCGACCACTTCGTCGAAGGCTTCGCTGCCTTCCCAGGCGGCCCGGTTCAGCAGGGCGTTCTGCCAGGTGTCCACGGCATCGTCGCGATACTCGCGCAGGCTTTCCTTGATCATGATGAACAGGGCCTGACGGGGCTTCAGCCGTCTCAGGTCGCGTTGATCGGATTCCGAAATGGAGGCGCCCTCGGCGGCAAAGGCGAGGACCTCGCGGTACAACATGTCTTTCGATTGGAAATGGTAGTTCAGGGCGCTGAGGTGGGTGTCCGCGTGCTTCGCGATGTCGCGGACGGTGACGCCCTTGAAGCCGCGTTCGGCAAACAAGCGACCGGCGGCGTCGATGATTTTGGCGCGGGTCAGTTCCGATTTCTTGGCGGGGACCATGGGAGCTCCTTCTCGAGGGTAGGGGCGTCGAGGCATCTCGAACGCTTGTTTCGAACATTTGTACGAAACACTTGTTCGAAACCCTGAGCATTTTTTTCAAAAAACCGCACAAAATCCACAAACCGCTTCATTTAAAACCGTTATGAATGCAGCAATGGGCCCGAGCTTCATCGAAAATGCTGTTCCGGTCGAGCTCGATCGCGGCCCGCCAGTATGATGCGGGTCATATCGATGGTGCGGACGGAACCGATAAAGTCGGCTCGTTGGACCTCGAACCAGGGGAAATGGTGCTCGTTTGGTAACACATCTCCTTCCGCGGCCGTGGTACTTTCGCCAAAACTGCCGGGTAGGATCTCGACGTAAGGGACGGGAGGTCGAACATGGAATCGGATACGGCTTCGTCGGCGCAGCCGAAAGTCATCACCATCATCGGTGGCGCCGGCGGCATGGGGCGCTTGTTTCGTCGCGAATTGGAAGCGGCGGGTCACGAGGTACGGGTGCTGGACAAGGACGATTGGCACCGCTGGGAACCGTTGCTGGCCGACGTGGATCTGGTGCTCTTGAGCGTGCCGATCGAACACGTGATGGAAGGTATCGAACAGCTTGCGGGAAAACTGGGGCGAGACCAGTTACTGGCGGATGTCACCAGTATCAAGGTCAAGCCGATTCGCAAGATGCGGGAGGTCCACGCGGGCCCCGTCCTGGGCCTGCACCCCATGTTCGGGCCCACCACCAAACGGTTGCAGGGCCAATTGATCGTCGATTGCGGCGGGCGCCGGCCGCACGCCTTCGCGTGGTTCCTGGAGACCCTGCGCGGCTTGGGCGCCAAGATGATCAAGGCCAGCGCCGACGAGCACGACCGCATGATGGCCTTCGTCCAGGTGGCTCGACACTTCGCATCGTTCGCCTACGGCGTGCACCTGTTCGAGGAAAACGCCGACCTGGACCGCATGATGGCCTTCAGCTCGCCGATCTACCGGCTTGAAATGGGCATGGTCGGACGGTTGTTCGCCCAGGATCCGCACCTGTACGCCGAAATCATTTTCTCCTCCGAGGTGGGGAAACAGCAGCTCCGTCACTACCACAACCACTTGGGTGAAATGGTCGAATTGGTGGAGCGGGGCGACAAGGACGCCTTCATCGATTATTTCAAGAACGTGTCGGCGTGGTACGGCGAGCTGGGCCGGCAGTTTCTGGACGAAAGCAGTTACATCATCGACAAGCTGACGGAATACACGCGTGAGCCCGCTGCGGAGGAGGTTTCTTCGTAGCCGCAGGGCAATTCATTTGTCAGTTTTTTACCACAAAGTCGTTGCCCAGGCCGGGGGCCGGATTGCCGGACCACCGGGTTTCAGGTGGGTAACTAATCGAAGCGAATCGTTTGGGAGTTCCCGCATTTGTGAGAGGGGCGTCGTTGCAGTAAGTGCCGGGCCCACCCAGGGCGCCGGGCCGACATTTTTCGACGAACTCCCCGCACATCCGCCTTTTTAGGTTTTTATCTTTATCTTCGAACTTTACAGAGTTTGTTACATATAGATTCCACGGAGATCACAGAGATAGAATAGTATGTCGAAGATGACCTTGCCTCCCTGGATAGGATACAACGTGCAGGTGTTACTGGGAGGTCTGCAGAGAATGTGGACGGAACTTTTACCAGCCTGATTGCGCTTGATACGCGTTGGAATCCACCTTGGCACGCACCAAAAATCCTATTCCTAATGACACTGGCACCACATCAATGAATCAAAGAAAAAATATAGCCGTCCAAAAACCAAAAGCACGAGCTCCCGGGATGATTTCCAGTACCGATGCGGGAGAAGGCCCAGAGCCAAACCAAGGCACAAACACCTAAATTCGAAATGTTTACAACAAGCCCTGTTTGACTCCGCGGCCTCCGCGACCTCCGTGGTAAAAAGCCGAAGTCACCGTTGCTCGGGATGGGAACGGTACTCCGAGGACTCAGGAACCCTTGCCGGACTTGATGAACTTGAGCGTCATGCGGTCGCTCTCTCCGATCGCGATCCACTTGGCTGGGTCGGCGTTCTCACCTTCGTGATAAAGGGTGGGCGGCAGGGTCCAAACGCCGTAGGGGTGATCCTTGGTGTCCTTGGGGTTCGCGTTGATTTCGGACTTGGCCACGAGCTTGAAACCGGCCTTCTCGGCCAAGGCGACGACCACGTCTTCGGTGAGGTAGCCCCGTTCGCCCAGGGGGCCCGTTACGGTTTCGGCGGAATCCCGGTGCTGGACCACGCCAAGAATTCCGCCCGGCTTGAGCAGGTCGTGGAACATCTTGAACATGCCGTCCGGATTGCGGTCGTGGGTGATGAAGTTGTGAACGTTGCGGAAGGTCAGGACCATGTCCGCCGAACCGGGCTCGATCCCTTCCGCCTTGGCGTTCCGGATCTCGGCCGTGCGGACCTTGCTGTAGATGGGATTGGAAGCCAGTTTTTTGTCGAACACCTCGTGGCCGTTCTGGATGTGCTCGTTTTGGGAATCTCGGGGATGGCCCATGGCCACATAGGTCCCCTTTTCCTGGAGGTAGGGCGCGAGCACTTCCGTGTACCAGGCCTTGTTGCCAGGATGGATCTCGACGACCTTCATGTCCGCCTCGATCCCGAAGAATTGGAGGGTTTCCACTGGATGACGGGCGCCGTTGCGCGCCTTGTGTTCCTCGGATCGATGAGCGCCGTTGGCGATGTCCGCGAGGGACCCACCTCCGAATGCCGACACCGCGGCTGCGACACTCAGTGAGAGGGTGAGCAAGATCTTGGTTCCGTTTTTCAACATGTTCCTTCCTTGAATTGGGCTGGTGAGCGAGTTTGGGAATGCTCGCGAACGAAGGAAAAGGTACAGGATTCTTCGGTCAAATCGGTGGAGCGCGGGTCAAACGATGACAAAGAGTTGTCAAGATTTGTAAAGAAGGAGGATGATTGGGTGACGGCCCGCTGTCAGGGTCGATGGCAAGGTGAAGGATATGGCGACGCTGGCGAATCGAATAAAAAAGATGGCTGACCGGCAATCCCCCAGAACGGTGGTGTGGTTGGCTACCGGCCTCTTTTGCCTGCCCCTGGCGGTCCTTCTCCTCATGCAGTACCGCTGGTTGACGCACATGGAAACGGTCAACCGGGAAGCGGAGCGGGCCAACATGAGTCACTACCTGGACATCGTCGCGGAGAAAACAGAAAACCACTACCGGCTCTTGGCAGCGGGCTTGGTACAGGTTCCCGCCGATTTATTGACCGGCGACTTGGCGCCCATCCTCCTCCATTACCGAAGCATCCCGCGCGAAAAGCTGGCGCCGGTCAGCTACCTGTTCCACATGAGTTTCGTGGGAGACCGCGACCGGGAGACCTACCTGTTCGACCCCCAGACCGGAGACTGGGCGGCTCAGGTGCCCGACAGCTACTACAAAAAGGTGAACCTGGCGGGAATTCACTGGTGGGCCTGGCATCAGAAGAAGCTGGATGGGGCACCGGAAGGCCTGGTGACCAGCCACTATCTTCCCAATCAGCCGATCATCATGCACCTGATCCCCGACGAGAACGGCGAGGTGATCGGCCTGGCGGGCATGGTGCTGGACGACGATTATTTCGGCCGCTTCCTGGCCGACATCGTGCCCGACACCCTGAACGCGACCTTCCCCGGACGCGGTATGCGGGCGGAGGTCCTCGACGGCACGGATGTACGGCGGCTGGAGACGGAAACGATCGGAGCGATCGAGTCGGAAGACAAGGTGGTGAGGCCTTTTTCCTGGGTGTTTCAGGACTGGCGCGTGGCCATTCACCGAAACGGTGGGCGAACTTCAGGCCTGGCAGAGACCACCGTCATGGCCAACGGATTGGTTTCGTTGGCATTGGCCATCATTCTGGCCCTGGGCGTGTTGTTCAGTATGAGAACGGCGGTCAACTACCGGCAACTATCCGATATGAAATCCGATTTCGTCTCCAACGTATCCCACGAGTTGCGCACCCCCATCGCGTCGATCCGGGTGTTCAGTGAACTGATGCGCGATGGAAAAATTGGCTCGATGGAGAAGGTCGTGGAGTACGGCACCGTCATCGAACAGGAAACGCGTCGATTGGGTGGTCTCATCGAAAACATTCTCGACTTTTCAAAGATCGAATCGGGCCAGAAGCAGTACGTCCTGGAGGAAACGGACCTGGTCGGCCTGGCGGAGGCGATCGTACAGGGCTTCGAGCAACGGCCGGATTTGGCTGGTATCCGCTTCGCACGAACTTTTCCCGAACAGGTGCCGGCACTTCCCCTGGACCGGGGCGCGATCGGCCAGGCATTGTTCAACCTTCTGGATAACGCGATAAAATACGGACCGGCAACCCAAACCATCGAGGTCGGGGTACGGCTCGAGGAGACTCGGGCCTCCGTGTGGGTCAAGGACCAGTCCGGCGGTATTCCCGTTCACGAGCGGGAACGGGTTTTCGATCGATTTCACCGGGTGCATACCGGCGCCGTCCACCAGGTACGCGGGAGTGGATTGGGGCTGGCCATCACCAAGCACATCGCCGAGGGCCACGGTGGTAGGATTGCACTGACGTGTGAAGAAGGTGTGGGCAGTTGTTTTGAGATCTACCTGCCCTTCGGGGGGAAAGAGCGTGGGTGCAGAGCCGAAAAAACGGGTGCTGTTGGTTGAAGACGATCCGGCCTTGATCCTGGGGTTGAAGGACGGCCTGGCTTTCGAGGGGTTTGAAGTTTTGCACGCACCCGACGGCGAAACGGGATTGGCCATGGCGCGCACCGGGAACCCGGACCTGGTGGTGCTCGACATCATGCTGCCCCGAAAGAGTGGCCTCGACGTGTGCCAGGCCCTGCGTGCCGAGGGCAACACCGTACCCATCATCATGCTGTCCGCCCGCGGCACGGAGATCGACCGCGTCCTGGGCTTGAAGATCGGGGCCGACGACTACGTGACCAAACCCTTCAGCATGGCCGAGTTGGTGGCGCGCATGGAAGCGATTTGGCGTCGCAACGGGTTCCTGAACCAACATCCGGATCGACAGGAACGCCTGCATTTCGGCGATGTCGAGGTGGATTTCGAGGACCATTCCGCCTGGAAATCGGGTCAGCCATTGGCCCTGACGCCGCGCGAGTTCCTGATTCTCGCCCATTTCGCCAAAAACCTGGGCAAGGTCATTTCCCGCAGGGAATTTTTGCAGGAGGTCTGGGAGTACGAGGGCGCCGCCGTGACCCGGACGGTCGACACCCATATGGCCAACCTGCGCAAAAAGATCGAACCCAACCCCGAAAAACCAAACCACCTGATCACGGTTCACCGGTTGGGCTACAAGTTCAAGCTTTAGGATTGGCTTGCGGCAACCGCCTAAAAAATTTCCATTGGTTGCCCGTCGGCGATTTCCGAGCGGTCGCGCCGGCCTGACATGTGTTTTTCGGAATGCTCGCCATTTAAAATGAGGCGGTACCGCCCGATGTGAGCGCCGCTACGCAGAACCCCGGTGGGAGGCAAACATTGAACGACCCTGAATGGCCAAAGGTGAAAGCGTTACTGGACAGGGTTCTGAACCTCGATCCCGACGAGCGTGAAGCCATCCTCGACGATCCCGATTTGGCTCCCGAGGTGGTTGCCGAAGTTCGCGCGCTGCTCGACGTGCCCGACGACGAGCTGGATCGGTTCGAAGAGCCGATCGCCTCGTTCGCCCAGCGAGCGAGCCTACTCTCCCCGGGCAACGAATTGGGTCCCTACCGCATCGAGCGCGAGCTGGGGAGCGGTGGCATGGGAACCGTATTTCTGGCAACCCGCAACGACGGCGAGTTCGCCAGGGAGGTGGCGATCAAGGTGTTGCGGCCCAGCCTGGCCTCCGACGTGGTCGTGCGCCGCTTCCGAAACGAGCGCCAGATCCTGGCGGACCTCGATCATCCGCATATCGCCGCCTTCTACGAGGGCGGGACGACGCCGATGGGCCTTCCTTACCTGGTGATGGAGTACATCGAGGGTCTTCCGCTGCACCGTTTCTGCGACGTCAAGCAACTCGAATTGAACGAGGTTCTCAGCCTCTTCATTGGCATTTGCGAAGCGGTCCATTTCGCCCACAGCCACCTCGTGGTTCACCGCGATATCAAGCCCGGCAATATTCTGGTCACCGCACAAGGCATTCCCAAACTGCTCGATTTCGGCATCGCCCTGCTTCAAGACCGCGAGGCCGGGCAAACGCTGACCCGCACGGGACAAGGCATGCCCCTGACTCCTGGCTACGCGGCTCCGGAGCAATACCGCAGGGGTGGCCTGACCACCGCCTGTGACATCTATTCGCTGGGCGTGGTGCTCTACCAGATCCTGACCGGATCGATGCCCGATACCGGTTGGTCCGAAACCTCATTCGAAACCTATCACATGCCGGATCGACCCAGTAAAACGCTGGACCACAACCAACAGCACGAGGACCTGGTCAAATCTTGGGCCCCACGCGACCTGGTCAACGAGCTGGACTACATCGTCCTCAAAGCCCTGCGCGAGCATGCACAGGACCGCTACCCATCGGTTCAACAACTGGCCGAGGACCTTCGCCGCACCTTGGAAGGGAAACCGGTCGCCGCCCGCACCAGCACCTTGCTCTACCGCAGCCGTCTCCTGATGCGGCGGCACCGGAAAAGCGTGCTGACCGCCGCCCTGATGCTCGTATTGGTCGTCGGCTCGGCGGTGGGGCTCGCCATTCAAAACCGCCAGATCCGCATGGCAAGGGATCGCTCCGAAGCGATCCGAACCTTTATGGAAGGCATTTTTTCCGCCGAACACCGCGACAAAGACGAAGCGGTCATCGATGCCGAGACCCTGCTCGATCGCGCTTCCCTTTCCCTGATGCAGCGATCCGACCTGGATCCGACGACCAAGGCCGCCATGTTGGAGAGTGTCGCCAAGGGTTATTTTGGATTGGGGCTCCAGGAGTCGGGCGAAATGGTGCTGGTGCAGGCCCTTCGCATTACGGTGCGGGCCGACAAGGGGCCCGATGCCTTGGCCCGTTCGATCCGGAGAGCGGCCGAACTCGCGGGTACCACGCCTCATAGCGTGCAACAGTGGCTCGACAACCTCCCCGATCCGCGGGCTTTGGATGGGTCTCCCGGAGAGGCACCCTCCCTCGAACCCATCTACGATTTAATTGATTTGGCGATCGGCCAGTACGCCGATGGTGACGTCGACAAGGCAATCCGCACCCTGCACCGCATCGCCGTCGACCCGGCCACCGCCGACAAGCGCACGCGCGTCGCCTATCGGGGGGCTTTGCGGCAACTCGCATCCATCTACAAACACCGCGGCGATTTGGATTTCCATGCAGAGACCCTGGAACGCTTATTGGAACTGGATGGCTTGATTCACAATATGTTGACGCACCAGTCCTTCAAGGATCTATTCAACACTTACAGGCGAATGGGTCGGTTTGCCACCGCCCTGAAAACCATCGAAACGTGGTTGCCGCGAGTCGAACCGAAAGAGCGCATCGTGATGAAGTTGCAAGGAGTGGTGTTCCTCCTCGATCAGGGTGATCTCGCTGGTGCGGAAGACGTCCTTTCGGATTTGGCCGCCTCCGATCCCATGGTTCGGCATCCGCATATCCGACGCGAATTTCTGGCTTTGAAGGGCGAACTCCACCAACGAAGGGGTGAACACACGCTCGCGATCGAGCAATTCGAGACGTTGCACAAACTTGGCGTGCCGCCGAACAAAACCTGCTATTGTCTGCTTTTTCCCACCTGCTTCAGGGGAATGTTCGGCATGACGAAGTACCAGCTTCTGGAAAGCTACCTGGCCTCGGGAGACCTGGCATCGGCGAGGCGACTCTATTGGGAAGGCTCGGGTTCGCCGGATCGCAGTTCGAGAGAAATGATCCGTGGGCTCTATGATTATGGCCGGGAGTTGGCGGAGTTGCAAAGATGGTCGTCGTCCCAAATGCTCTATCACTGCGCCCTGTTGGCGCACGAACTGGAGGATACGGATGACGACCTCTCCCATGCGATGTATCTGGGTACTTGGGGATTGAGTCTGCGACGGCGACACCAGTTTCAGGTAGCCATCGATCCACTCTCGCGGTCCCTGGCGATTTTCGACGGATTGTCCGACCGTAGCGCGGTAGTAGAACGCGCCCGGAAAGACGTGAGAATCGGGTTGGCCTGGGCATGGACCGAAAGGGGTGAATTCGAAGATGCCCATCGGCTCTTGGAGGACATTTTCGATTCGGGAAAACTCACGACCCATCAATTAGTGGATAGTCAGTACCTATTCAGCCTTTTCGATTTGGAGCGGGGTCGTTATGACCAGGCCGGGTTTATGTTGAGGAATGCGATCAAGTATCAGCAGGAAAGGCGGGATGCCGGCAAAGCGACGGGTGACAACCTTTGGCGCATGCGTCGGGCCTACGTGGGCATGCTCGAAAAGACGGGCCAGTTCGACAGGGCCCGGACCTTCCTTCGGCGGATGGGTGGGTTCCCCGGCCCTCCCAAAGCGGGCCCTTCCAGCCGTTGACGCACTTGACGATCCATTTCCATCTCACAAGGAAACCGAGTTTGGAACAATGATGCGCCCGCCCTTCCGGCAACACACTACAATAGGAGAAGGACCGTGATTCCTGGCAGGGCGCCGTTTTGGCCCAGATTGCCGCGAGAGGTGAAAGGCATGACCCACGAACAACCCGGTGACGAAGCCATTACGCGGCTGTTGGCGGCTTGGCGGGATGGGGACCGCGACGCCTTTTCCCGTGCCATGCCCCACCTTTTCGACCACCTTCACCGCATGGCCCAGCGCCTGTTTCTGGCCGAGAAGAAGGACCACACGCTGCAGCCCACGGCGCTGATCAACGAGGCCTACCTTCGCCTTCAGGCCACTCGCGACATGACCTTTCAAAACCGGACCCACTTCGTCCAATTTGCGGGACAAATCATGCGCCGGATCCTGATCGACCACGCGCGCGCCAAGCTCACCGACAAGCGGGGCAAGGGGGAGACGCCCGTCCCCATCGAAGCGGCGCCCCCGGTTCCGGAGATCACCCGCCTCGACCCTGCCACCTGCTTGGCGATCGAGCAGGCCCTGGCCCAGCTCGAGGACGTCGATCCGAACCAGGTCCGCCTCATCGAAATGCGTTTTTTCCTGGGGATGAACCTGGACGAGATCGCGGAGATGCGCGGCGTTTCCAAATCGACACTGAGCCGCGAGTGGCAGATCGCGCGCCGTTGGCTGGCGCGCCATCTCGCTTCTTCCGAGGGTACCTGAGCCAAGGGCTTACGAGCACGGGTACGAGCACGGGACAGTCACGATTCGCCTTTGACCCATGCCAAATCGGGGTGCCCAATCCGGGACACCCACGAGATCCGCGATCGAAGCACCCACCATTCGCCTGCGAGGATGATGGGTGTCCTCATTCCTCGAGCGCGATGCCGGTCCCTTCGGAGATGCCGAAGGCCTGGAACACCTTGGCCCGCAGCTCGGGTGAACCTTCGAGGCGGAGGCCCTGCGCTTCCAGCCGTTCGAGTGGGACGCCCCGATGGAAGAGTGCCGCCACCGACGGCAGAGTCCCCACGAGAACGAGGTCGGGTTCCCAATAAGTGCCGGACCGCACGGTCAGGTCCCCATCTTTGGCGTGTACCTGGTGCAGGCTGTCTTCGGCTCGGATCTCCAGGGTCCAGGCGCCGACGGTTCCGGTGAAACGGCGGTGCAGGGCGACCAGTGCCCAGCCCACGTCGGTACGGTCCTCGGGGCCCGGCGCATCCATCAGGGGCCAACCCCAGCGGCCCAGAGCCATCAAGACGTCTTTCAGTTCGGCGCCGCGCGGCGTGAGTTCGTAGACCATGCTGCCCGCGGGCGGCGGCAGGCGGGTTCTTCGAATCAGGCCGGAGGCCGCCATGTCCTTCAAACGCTTGGCGAGGAGATTCGTCGTAATGCCAGGCAAACCGGTCATCAGGTCTTTGAACCGACGCGGACCGAGAAAAAGGTCGCGCACGATCAATAGCGTCCAACGCTCCCCCACCACATCCAGGGCCCGCGCGATGCCGCAAAACTGAGCATAGGTCCTTTTGTTGGCAGGCATCGCCACCTCACTTTAAAAATGAATACCGTGCGCTCTCCATTAAAACACCAAACGGGCATCGAGCGTCCAGGCCGTTCAGAACCGCACCCGTTGACGAGCAATGGACATTTTACTTTATTTTTTAATAGTAACTAGTCACAATTAATAAACAGGAGGATGTTATGGCCGATCACGCGAGCGAGCTCTTTTTGGGAACCACCGTTTTGTTTGTCTCGATTGTCGCCGTTGTCGCGATTCTGTTCGTCCTGGCGTTCGGAAGTCACCAGACTCGGCCCTGGTGGCGCCGTCCCCAGACCTGGGCTCTGTGCCTTTGGCTTTTGGCCGGCGGCGCATTGGGAGCCAGTGGTCTGGTCGGCCGCTTCGAGACGGGTCTGCCCTCGTTGCCCCTGGTTCTCGCGGGCAGTTCACTGGCGACCGCCTGCTTGGTGTTCTCTCCGTGGGGCGCCAGATTGCTGCATCTGGTCCCTTGGGTCGTGGGCCTTCAGGCCTTTCGGGTTCCCGTGGAAATCGTGCTCTATCTCCTCCACCTGGATGGCCGGATTCCGGTTCAAATGACCTTCGAGGGTTACAACTTCGACGTCCTCAGTGGCCTGTTCGCACTGGGGTTGTTCCTGAAGTATCGCACCGGACCGATGCCCAAGGCCGCGCTCTGGCTCTGGAACCTGGTCGGGTTGGCGCTGCTGGTCAATATCGTCACGATCGCGGTGCTTTCGGCGCCGCTGCCGATCCGCATGTTTCACAACGAACCGGCCAATACCCTGGTCGCCTTCTTCCCCTATATCTGGTTACCGACTTTCCTGGTTCAGGCCGCCTTCGGGGGCCACCTGTTGGTGTTCCGCTATTTGTTGGGTCGCCACCCGTCGTGAAGGTTTCATGCCCGATCCCCCATTGAACCCGCGACCACCATTCGAAATAAAACTTTTTTAAAACATGACACTTACATAGAAATCCAATTGCACATCGGGTCACTTCCGGCTCCCGAGCGGCGACTGGGAAAAATCCTTGCCTTTCGAATCCCACCCCCGTATTCTGGTTGACGGAGACTGTTTGTCACCGTCACATACAGAGGAAGGTTGGCGTCGATCGCCCCTTGTGGTGTCCATCTTTAGGGAAGAAAATCGGGACGCCACATGGCTTCTTGCAGGCCACTGATTTTCCAGCGCGCTGCATACCCTAAAAATTCCACCGGACAGTGGTCGGGTATGTGTCGCAGTGCCTTCCACCGCGTTTGTTGCCCGACCCCTGTCGGACCAGGGGTATTCGGATGCACTTAGAGACCTTTCAACTGGAACGACGTCAATCACTTTGGGAAAACCGCGTCGCCTACAACCTGACGGAAACGGGCATTCATCCCTTCCGATTGAGAGAACTCCTGAACGAATCGGAATGTGCGGAGCTGCTCGACCTTCATCAGGGCTATGGCCAAACCAACGGCTCCATTCCCCTGCGGGAGTCCATCAGTCGTCTGTACCCGGACTGCCATCGAGACCGGGTGCTGGTGACCAACGGGTCCATCGAAGCCAATTTCGTGGCGATCTGGAGCTTGCTGGAGCCAGGCGACGAGCTGGTGTTGATGCTGCCCAACTACATGCAGATCTGGGGCTTGGCTCGGTCGCTCGGCGTCGAAGTGAAACCCTTCTACCTGAAGGAATCACTGGGTTGGCAACCGGACCTGGACGAGCTGGCCCGCATGATCACACCGAAAACGAAGATGATCGCGGTCTGCAACCCCAACAACCCCACGGGTTCGGTGCTCAGCCAGGAAGCACGGGAGAGGCTCGTGACCCTGGCCGACTCGGTGGGCGCCTGGCTGTACGCGGACGAAATCTATCGCGGCGCGGAGCTCGAGGGACCCGAAACACCGTCCATTTTCGGCACCTACGAGAAGGCCATGGTGTGCGGTGGCCTTTCGAAGGCCTATGCCTTGCCGGGGCTGCGCATCGGTTGGCTGGTGGGACCACAGCCTCAGATCGAGGCCGCCTGGGCCTGCCGCGACTACACCACCATCGCCACCACTGCGGTGAGCAACTATGTGGCGAATCTCGCCTTGGAACCCGCACGCCGTGACCGGATCCTGACCCGCAATCGCCGGATGCTGGTAGAGAACCTGGACCACCTGCAGCGCTGGGCGGAGGCCCAAAACGGCCTGTTCCGGTTCCGGCCACCCAGCGCCGGCGGCATGGCGTTTCTCCATTACGACCTCGCCATCAACTCGACGGACCTAGTGGAACGGGTCAAGCGAGAGACCAGCACCCTGATCGTGGCCGGCGATTGTTTCGGCATGGACCACTGGGTGAGGATCGGGATCGGCTCCGAACCGGATTACCTGCTCGAAGGTTTGGACCGCTTCGAACGGGTTCTGGCCTCCCTGAAAGAGGAGGTCCCCTGATGCACGTCTACCAACGGGACCAGATCGAGGCGGCCTTGTCGGGAGCCGATGTCGTTGCCGCAATCGAGGCCGGCTTCCGCGCCATGTCGCGTGGCGAAGCCGTCATACCACCGGTGGGCGAAATGGTGTTCGATCGTCCACCGGGCGAAGTCCACATCAAGTATGGCTACCTGCGTGGGGACGACTTCTACCTGGTGAAGGTCGCCTCGGGTTTTTATGAAAACCCACAGCGGGGCTTGCCCTCGAGTTCGGGTCTGATGCTGCTGTTTCGGCGCGAAACCGGTCAGTTGGCGGCGGTGCTGAACGACGAGGGATTCCTGACCGACCTACGAACCGCAGCGGCCGGCGCGGTCGCGGCCAAACTGCTGGCTCCCAAGCGAGTGGATCGCATTGGCGTGCTCGGCACGGGAACCCAGGCCCGCTTGCAATTGCGAATGCTGGCGGAAGTGACGACCTGCCGCGAGGTGCTGGTGTGGGGTCGCGATCCGGCCAAGGCGGCCGCCTATCGGCACGACCTGGAGCCGATGGGCTTTCGGGTCGAGATCGCGGATACGACCGCGGAAGTCGCGACCCAATCCGATCTGATCGTCACCACCACCCCCTCCCACGCACCCCTGATCTATGCGGATCAGCTCAAGCCCGGCACCCACATCACCGCCGTCGGCGCGGATACGCCCGGAAAACGGGAACTCGCCCCCGAAGTCCTGGCCCGGGCCGACCTCGTCGCAGGAGATCGCCTTTCCCAGTGCATCACGCGTGGCGAGATCGCCCACGGTTTGCGAACCGGTTGCGTGTGCCTGGATGATTGTGTCGAACTGGGCGATCTGCTGTTGGGATCCCAACCGGGACGACCCTCGCCTCGAGCGATTACGGTGGCAGATTTGACCGGCGTCGCCGTTCAGGACATCCAAATCGCGAAGCTCGCCTACCGAAGGTTGCGCGAACGCGAAGGGGTGCGTCATGACTGAGACCCGCTTGGACCTGGTGGGGGACATCCTCGCCGCCGAACGTCGCATCGGCCCCCATATTCGCGAAACGGCGCTGGAATACGCACCGTTTCTGAGCCGAACGACGGGCGCCGAGATTTACCTCAAGCTCGAGAATCAACAGGTCAGCGGTTCCTTCAAATACCGGGGGGTGGCCAATTTCCTGCTCTCTCTGCGCGAGAAGGATCGGCGCCGCGGAGTGGTCTGTGCCTCCACGGGAAACCACGGTGCCGCCCTGGCCCGCTTTCTGGAAACTTTCGGCGAGCGGGGTACGGTTTTTCTACCGCAGAACACGGAACCCTCCAAGGTCGACGAACTCCGCGAACAGGGCATGGACCTGCATATCGGTGGCGACAACGTGACCGAGGCCGAATCCGAGGCCCGACAATACGCACGCCGTCATCATCGGACCTACGTCCCGCCCTATAACGACCCCCGGATCATTGCCGGCCAGGGAACCATCGGGCCGGAACTGGAGCGGCAGGCAGGCACCTTCGATGTCGTGCTGGCACCGGTTGGCGGCGGCGGCCTGATTTCGGGTTTGGCGGCGTACCTCAAGCCACACCACAACTTGTCAGTCATCGGATGCCAGCCCAAGCACTCCGCCGCCATGGCGGCCTCCATCGAAGCCGGCAGGCTCGTGGACGTCGACCACGAACCGACCCTTTCCGATGGAACCGCGGGCGGTATCGAATCGGGATCCGTGACCTTCGATCTGTGCCGCAGGTACGTGGACGACTTCATTTTGGTCAGTGAGACCGAGATCGGGCGCGCGATGTTCCTGCTCTTGAAGCACCATCAGTTGCTGGTCGAAGGCGCGGCCGCGCTGTCGGTAGCGGCACTCCTCCAACAGAAGTCGCGCTTCTTCGGGCAAAAACTGATCTTGATCGTCAGCGGAAAGCGAATCGGCTTGACGACCCTGGATTCGGTTCTCCAAATCCCCGGCCCGACCTGTGCCTGACCCAAGGAACCCGGAGCCAGGTTCGGAATCGAGCGCCGTGGTGAAAAAAGGCTCTTTCCCATTTCCTGGCTCCCCTTCCTTCCGGAATCCCACATTCCATGACGAGACGGCGAGCGGCCGGCCGCCCGAACACGGCAGCCGGTCAGGACTCGGTATCGTGCACCAACATCCATTGAATTTGGTAACGATCGCACAACATGCCGAAATTGCCTTCCAGCGGCATGATCACATTGCCGCCTTCGACCAGCTTCTCGAACGCCGAAACCTGTCGCTCTTTTTCCGCGAAGGTCACGAACAGGGCGAAGTTCGTGCCGTGGACCAATTCCTGGTTCGGCATATTGTCGGAAGCGCGAAAACGGACCTCACCTACGCGGAACTCGGAATGAAACACGCGATGACTCCAAGCATTGTCCACCTTCAGCGGAGATTCGCCAACGGTCTGCAAAAAGGCAATTTCTCCGCCCAAGCAGTCACAATAGAAGGTCAGGGCCTCCTTGCAGGTTCCCGGAAAAATCAAATAGGGCATCAACTGGTTCGCCATTCCATACCTCTCGATTCAGGATGATCTGGATGCGCCGAAACGCCGCATCGACATCCAGCCTACCCGTCCGTCACCGAGAAAAATTGTACAAATTCGAAATCCGATGCGTCGGCCCGAACTTTTGGGCGAAAAAGGTCCGGGGCGGGCAGTGGGCCAGCTTCTTGAAGTGGCGAATGAAATGGGATTGGTCGTAAAACCCGGCGATCTGACCGAGCGTGGTCAGGTCCACCTCCGGGCGATAGGCGGCGAGCACGTACTGAAACCGAGCGATGCCTGCAAAGGCCTTGGGTGAGAGACCCACGTGCTGGCCGAACAACTGCTCGATCCGCTTTTGACTGAGGCCCAGTTCTCCGGCGGCATCCCGCAGCGAGAGGGTTCCACGATGGGTGATGATTTGCCCCAACAGGTACTGAATGCGCCGGTCGATGACCAGTCGCGAACGGGTGAACGCATTCAGAAAAAACCGATCGAGCACTTGTTTGATTCGAGCCGGCTGCGCACTCGAGTCCAGTTGCTCCAGAGTCTCCCGAAAGCATCGGCCAAACACCGCTTCGGCCTCCAGGACCGGGGACACCCCTACCTCGGTGCCCATGAGTTTGTAAAGCGCCAGGGGATGGAGCCGCGCCAAGGCCGTGTGAATCCGGCCCAGGGGTCTGATGGAAAGCGGTCGGGGGCTCATGGTCATGATGTTGCTGTCGATGGCCCCGGCAGGGGCGCCACCGGAGGCGTTCTTGATCCATCGATCACCCAGGTTGAACTCGATCATGGGATAACCCAGGGGATACATGCTGGCCTGGCCGACGGTTGGATCGGCCTGGCCTCGCAACACCCAGTAGGAATCCACCAGGTCGGCCAGGCGGGGGTGCGGCATCAACATGACCGAGGAAAACGAGTTTTCGTGAGAATCCATACCTTTGACATCCGCGGCCTTGGCCGGCCTGCTCTGCGAGGTGTTCAAAAAGAGCCTCCTCCGTTTGGTCGATCACCGGGCAAGGCACCAGAACCCGTTTCGGTGCCCGTTGCAATGCGATGGTTTTCAAATCGGGAACTGATCCATAGTGTAAGGGTTTTTTCACGCGGTTCGAACCCGACTTTCCAGGAAGCGATCAAACGACCCGGCGTCGGGTGGGCAGCAGGTCAAAACGTTGGCGGAGTGAGCCAAGATGCAAATTTGCTTGGGGTTTGACACAAAAATGATAATGCTATATCGTTTTCATGAAACGGCTCTTCCATTTTGGGACCTGGCCATCCGCTCCATGGTCCAGGTCCCCTTACTTTGGGAGCCACACAGCCGCAGCGACGCGCCCAACCGGTCCACAAGGTGGTGGAAACAACATGCGACGCCCTTCCAACCAATGCACCTCGGGAGAAGACCACCCCACCTGCTGCGCGACAAAAAGCCCGCACCCAGCCCTGGACGTGCTTGGCGTGGGACTTTCGACACTCTGCCTGGTCCATTGCCTCTTGCTGCCGCTGCTCCCCCTTCTCCTTGCGATGCCCGCCTTGCCGGAGATTCACGACGAGCGAGTCCACACCGGTTTCCTGGTCGTCATCGTGCCGATCGCCCTCGTCGCCTTGTGGCGTGGTCTCAGGCACCACGGCAGGATCGCCGTCGTGGTGTGGGGCGCCCTCGGCACGGTTCTCCTGGTTCTGGGGGCGTTGGCCGAGCGCTTCGGGATGGGGCATTCCGGGACACCCACCGTTTTGGCCGAACATTTCGAGCATTTCGGGACACCCGTCGAAACGTCCCTTACCGTGCTGGGATCCGTTCTCCTTTCCGGCGCCCACCTTTTCAACCGGAGATGCATTCACCGAGCGGCGACAAGAACACTCCAAACTCCGTGAGGCCAAGCAAGTTGCCGGTCTCGAACCGGCACTCGAAGTAATGGGGAGTGCCTGGGGACATCCACAACCAGCGATTGGGGAGCAGCTATTGGGGACACCCACCAATACCAGCTATTGGGGACACCCACCAATGCCAGCTTTCCCCAAGTGTGGGCAGTTCTCGATCGGTCTCCATGATTGAAAGTCCCCTATCACTTCGCCCAGATGACGCAAGGTGTTTATCCTCAACCACTTGAATTCATTTCGACCTGTGTCTTGATGGCCCCTTGCTTCCATGGCGTGTAAAAAATATTTGACCAAAAGTCAAACATGCCATACTTTATGTCCAACAGACACGACTTCGTGTACAGACATTCAGACACGAGGAGATGGACATGTCCTACCAAGAAAAAAGCGTCGTGGCTTCACTCGCGAGCGCCCTGATCGTGTTCGCGTTCTACGCCCTCTACGTGTTCGGCATGCACCAGGAAGGTCGCCTCGTGGGCCCCGAAGCAAGCAGTCTCGTGGGCAAGAGTTCCTTTGTGTTGATGGTGACGACCATCGCGGTCACCGTGGTGGTGCAGGTCGTCCTCTCCGTCATCCACACCGCGGTGACGAGAGAGACCGAAACCATCCTTACCGACGAGCGCGAACAGCTCATCGCCCTCAAGAGCATGCAGGTCAGTTCCACGACCTTCAGTTTCGGTTTCCTGGCTGCGATGGGCATCCTGGCCATCGAGATTTGGGAACCCCACATGGTGTTCCTGCTCATCATCACCTCGATGTTCATGGGCATGATCGCGGGCTACATCGCCAAACTGATCCTATACCGTCGAGGGTACTGAGATGGCCAAATGCAGAATCCGCAACAACATCCGTAAACTGCGCTTCGAACACGACGAGATAACGCAGAAACAATTGGCCGAACAGGTCGGCGTCACGCGGCAAACCATCGTCGCCATCGAGAACGCCAAATATTCGCCCTCCCTGGAGTTGGCCTTCTTGATCGCCAACGCCTTCGACCGACCGCTTCAGGAGGTCTTCTCGTTCGAAGCGGACAGTTGAAACCCTTCAACCTGCAACAGATCGTCAAAGGTTGCCAAAGATTGCCAGGCGCATTGGGCAAGACATGGAATCAATGCGGAAAGGCTCGGTATCATGAAAGCGATTGTTCGTGAAAAATTCGGATCCTCCGACGTGCTCGAATTGAGAGAGGTCCCCCGCCCCAGCCCCAAGGCCGACGAGGTCTTGATCAAGGTCCACGTGACCCACATCAGTACCGGCGACTCGAAAGCCCGCAGCGGCAAGACTCCCTGGCCGCTCATGCGAGTGCCCGCGCGCATGATGATGGGCATCGTCAAACCCAAACAGGCCATTCTCGGCGGCGAGTTCAGCGGGCAGGTGGTCGATGTCGGCGAGCGCGTCAGCCGCTTCCAGATCGGCGACGAAGTGTTCGGCTTTACCGGCATGCAATTCGGTGCTTTTGCGGAATGGGTGGCCATGCCCGAACACGGCATGATCACCCACAAACCCGACAACGTGAGCCCCGAGAACGCGGCGGCCATCGGTCCCATCCACGTCGGCACCTCCCTGTGCTTCATGCAGAAAGCCAACATCAAGCCGGGACACAAAGTGCTGATCAACGGGGCCTCGGGCGGGTTGGGTCGGCCGGCGGTGTTGCTGGCCAAACATTTCGGCGCCGAAGTGACCGGCGTGTGCAGCACGGCCAAGATGGACATGGTTCGGGCGCTGGGAGCGGACGAGGTGATCGACTATACCCAAGAGGATTTCACCCGGAACGGCAAAAGGTACGACATCATTTTCGACATGGCGGACCTCACCCCCTTCGCCAAGTTCAAAGATTCGTTGACACCTAGCGGCATCCACATCCTCGCGATGTTCGGCCTCCGGCACCTATGGCAAATGTACCGAACGTCCGGCTCTGGTGGAAAAAGGGTCATTTGTGGCCTGGGCTCGGAAAGCCCGGAGGTACTCGATTCCATCCGCGACCTGATGGCCGGCGGCGCCCTCGTGCCGATCATCGACAAGATTTTCCCCCTGGAACGAACCGCCGAAGCCAGCCGCTACATCGACAACGGCGAACACCGGGGAAGCGTGTTGGTGTCGATCGACAACGAGATCCCGGCCGAGGCTCGAGCCCGTTCGGAACGGGAATTGGCGGCCGTCTGAAACGAAGCGTCGAGGCGAGCCCTACCCCGAAACCAAAGTCATGGCAAACGAGTTCTGGTTTTCGGCACGACCGCTACCTTTTCAGAACAAACCCCGCAACGGCAACGTTTTCCTTCTTTATCACCGGAAATCCACGAGGATGGGGCGGATATCGCCGGATCCTGCACCCCGCGGGTGAGCGGGACGATGTGCGAAAAAAAAGCGATAATGCCCTTGCGTCCCGAACCCCACCAGGTCCTCGATGAATCCACTACCAGACAGGGAGGAACCGTCTTGAAGATACGACTCGGTTTATTGTTCGCGTTCGCGATGTGGAACATGTGTAGTTGGGCGGCGCTTGCCGGCGACTCCGACGGCAAACCCGATTTAAAGGCCATCACAGACGTGGCCGCCGCAGACAAGGCCGCGATTCTGGCCGCCGTACGCGACTACCAGGAGGGCCAATTCACCTCGAACCCGGAACGTGTGAAGCGGGCACTGCACCCCAACTTGTTCAAATACCGCGTAAAACCGTTACGCAAATCCAGCCAAACGGAAACACTGGACATTCTCAACGCTCAGTGGTTGATCGCCTTTGCTGCGGAAAACGAGGCCTGGGCCAAAGGCCGGTCGGTGCGCGAGTTGAACATCGTCTACCAGGACAAGGCGATTGCCGTGGTGCACGCCGTGGCCGACGACTTCTACGACGTGTGCATGTTGGCCAAAATCAACGGTGCCTGGCGAATTACCGCGGCCGCGTGGGACTTCCACGAGGGATTCGCGGATTGGAAGCGGAAATGATCGAAACGGAGCCATCCATCAGTTGGTGCCCGTCCTGAAACGAAATCCAATTTACAACCCAAGCGGTCCGGCTGGATAGGCACGCGATCAGGCATCAGGTCTCGGCAAGATACCTGTTCATCGGTGATGTGCTGACACCTGATACCTGAGTGCTGATACCAGTTGGTGTTGGCAACCCAGCCGATTCAGAGATACCATTCCCGAAAAATCCTGTTTCTGGATGAACACCAGTTAGACCGCCGCACAAGAAGAAGCTCGGCCAGAGCCGAATAACGACAGCAAATACAGGGACACCCGTGGATTATCCTCGATGGGTGTCCCTTTTTTATGGGCAGGGGAAGAATTAAACAGGAAAATTCAAAACCTTCCTCGAAATCAACCCACTCACACAATGACGAACCAATGTAAAATTATCAAAATTTAAGCTATCAAGGAAATTCGCAACCACTACTTTCCAGTTGGCTGCGCTCCTTCAAATTTTGGATTCGTCCTTTCCCACGAACACCTTTCGTATCGTTTCAGAATGCCGAAAACCGGAGTCGCGACGCAGGCGGTTGTCGCCCGGCGTTGGCGAGCCGGCACTTAAGAATCAATGTCAAACCATATAGGTGTTTTTTGCACAAGGAGTAACGCAAATGAAGACCATGCTCCAAGTCATGTTCTCCGTTCTGTTCTTCCTGAATGTCGGTCCTGTTTGGGCCCAACCCTTTCAGTTGGACGAGTACCTGTGTTACCAGGTCGATCCCCAAAGGGTGGGCGCCAGAGTCGAGTTGTTCGGTCAATTCGACCACGACTGGCAACCGGTATACGTGTATGAGTTCTACAGATTCTGTAATCCCGCCGAAGTGAACGGCGACCCGATCAACGACAAGTTCGCCCACTTGAGCTGGTACCACTTCGATCCCATGGGGGATCCCGAGCCCAAGCGGCGCGTAGTGGTGCAAAACAAGTTCGGGACCTTCGACCTGACGATCGGCGAATCGTTTTGGTTGTTGGTACCCACCGAGAAGATCGAGCCGGGCAGTGAGTTCCCCCATCGTTTGGATCACTACAAGGTCTACGAGGTGTTGCAGGGAGAGCGGGTGAACAAGGACGTGTTCATCCGCGACCAGTTCACTTCCGAAGGAAACGTGGCGATGCGGCCACGCTACTTTGCGGTTCCGGTGGAAAAGCTGCACGACGACAAGCATTTCCCGATCAACAACCCAAAGGACCATATCGTCTTCTACGACAAGGATCCCATCACCCGCAATTTTTATCGACCCACGGTGGACCAGTTCGGTCGCAAGCCGATGAAGACGCGCGTGAGTGAACTGTTGGGCTGCGCATCCGCCAAGTTGTTCTGGGAAGCGTACTGAACCCGGCACGCATGAAACGCTGAAGCGGACGGCGGGGGTCGCGAACGATCCTAAAGATCTCCTGCCGTCCTTTTTGCGCCGTCGCCACCCGGTTTACCACAGCCCCCGGAGGTCTCGACCTCACCGTTTGGAAAACAGCAGGGTCCGCTTGTCTCCACGCACCCGCACAATGCGAAACTGCGTCGGGTTGGCGATATGGCGTTCGAAAACGACCAACGTTTTGCCGCGGGACGCAACGGCCGCGGGCCGCCAGCCTTTCGGTGTCGAAACGGGCAGCGACTCGCCCGGATTCCATCGCATCAAGCGCGGTTCTGCGCCTGCGAACGCAAAAAACCCCATTTTGCCGTCCCAGGTCAAGTCGCGCAGGTTTCCGCGCGGGGAATCCTCGATCCGCCAGGGAAGCGTGCGTACGCCACCGTCGGCTTTCAAAAGGCGAAGGCGATCCCCGTCCAAAAAGTGAAGCGAGCCCTTGCCGTCCCAGGACATTCCGGCGACCTTCCCGATGCGGGCCTGCTTGCCCTTGCCGTCGCGCGTCGCCGGAGCCTTTGCCGCGAGAGGGCCGCCACCGCGATCGCCGGCAAATACTTCCATCGTCTTGCCGGGTTCCCCCCGCATGATGACCGATCCGAAACTCAGGAAGAAACGCTTTTCTCGGTCGACCGCAAACCATTCGAAGGGACCCAAACGCCGCCAGGTGGGCCAAACCGTCTCGAGCACCGGCGCGGCATCGCCTCGGTCGACGCGCCAAATCAACACTTCATACTCGCCCCATCGACGGTAGTCGCGGGTCTCGGCACCGTACAGGACGCCGTCCGGATCATGGCCGAACACGATGCGCTCCGCCTTGGTTTTCAGGGGAAGCCGGTGGGCCTGCCGGGTGGCATCCAGGTAGTACAGAACGGCGTGGCCGGAGGAGTCCCCGATCGTGAAGAAAAGCCGACCGAGTTGGTCGTAGGCCATGTCGACATGGGGTTCGACAGCCGCTCCTGGCAGCAGGCCGACAAAAAACAACAGGGTGGGAAGATACACCGAACACCCTCCCGCCACCGCAAAGCGGCGAAAAACCGAAGCAGACGTGCGCCAAGCATACCAGATTGCGTGGACCGGAAATCGGGAGAAGCGGGCCTGCACTCGTCTTCCGAGCTTTGGAAAACGGAGTCGTTACTCAGGCCGGGGGCCTAGGTTTCAAGTGGGTAGCTAATCGAAGCGAATCGCTTGGGAGTTCCCGCATTTACGCGAGGGGCATCGTCGCAGTAGATGCCGGGCCCGCCCAGGGCTTGAGTTCTCAGGTCTAAACCACTTGATTTGATCAGCTTGCCATTCTCTCCGTTTCACTTTCCGCCCTATTTCCGACAGAACAGTGCGTTACCAAGCTTTTACAAAAGACAGGCTGGTTTTTACAAAGGGAGTTGGTTTTGGTGGCTGGGTCAATTTTTTGGCCTTTGCCCTCAAAAAAAAAGAAAAAGCCCCCTCTGGGGGAGCTTTTGATAAAAGACGATGGAATGTTGGAACTGTTGGGGATTAGGGACGAACCTGAGCGAGAGAGTGGTTGACTTTCGTTTGCAACTCGCGCTTGAGCATGGGCTCCAACTGCTCATGTTCGGCAATCCACTTCTCGATATCGGAGGGTTTGTAGAAAATGCGTCCGTTGCGGCCTCCACCAAATTTGTAGTACGTCGGCCCCCTTTCGAGATAACGCATGTTGCGCAGCTTGCGGACATCGAGGAACGGCCAGCGCTTTGATACTTGCCTCTCGGTCAATAGTTCGTCTTGGCTGGTGTTGGCTCTTTGGAATTGTTCAAGAGTGGTGTCGATGAGTGCATCGAGTTCTTCCGGGGTGGAGAGGATGCGGGCTTTGAGGATGGCATTGACCATGATGTTCTTGAGGACGTAATTTGTTTCTATTTTCATTTTTCCGGCTCCTTCTTCAGCGACATTTGTGGTTGCAGGAAAGTAAACCTTGCAGAGCGGCGGTTCGAATCGGGGAATGGTGGTTTGGGTTCAGTCAGCTGGGATCGATTTAGGCCAATCACTTGTGGTGTTGGTATTTGAAAGTCCCCAGATCTAGAACTGTCGGGCGCCTGAAATAGAGGCGGTCCCAGGATTAAACCGGTGCCACGTTGACCACTGCGGGAAGTCACCAACACTTCGACTTGGAACGGGGGAATCGGGAGGCATCACTCAGACGACTTCATTTTGGTCTTGTGGCCTTTTGTTCGCTCTTCGTTGACGTTGACCCAATACATAGGCTGTTCCGGCCGACGTTCACGCACAAAACGTTTCTCCCGGCGGGTCGCCCGTTTCAGGCGGCGGACACATTCCGGCTGCTCGTACCAAGGGGTTGTTTCCAGTAATACCGGCGGGGAATTTCGAGCCACGAGTAACGCTTTCCGTTCGTCCAGGGCGCGAACTTCCGCAGCACTCAGTAGTGGTACTTCGTAGACCGGATCCAAAGGGCTACGCCAGAAGGCCTCCCCTCGGCGCCTGCCGATGATGCGTTCAACATAATCGGCCGTCTCTGCCTCGGCTGTTCCAAAAATCTTGGTACCGATGCCGCCCTGTAGGATTGTTTTGGCTTGGGAAGCTCCGTAGCGGTCCTCAAGCTGAGAGAGCGACTGCAAGAGAATCGATATCGACACGCGATAGGCCCTAATGGTCGTGAGGGTCGATCCGAAGTTGGGCAAGCTCATATTCCCGAATTCATCGAGGAAACAGTACACGTTCAATTCTTTTTTGCTTGGCAGACGTTGCATCAGAGCGTCAAAAAGTTGGCTCACAAACAAGTCCACCATAAGTTGATACTCACTCGAGTTTGGAGGGATGCACAAAAACACAGCGGTTTTCTCGGTTCGCAACGTTCGGAAATCAACGTCGTTGCTTCCAAGCAGCCGGGCGAAATCGACATCGGCCATCCCTCGAAGTGCGTTGCCGGCAACGGTTACAAAGGTCTGGATACTGCGAGCGTTTCCCTCCACGAACCCGAGATACCGGTTGAACAGGTGATCCTCGCGGTTACCTTGGTTGCAGGTCCTAACCATGAACGAATCAAGGGGGCGTCCGTCACCCCCAAAGTTCAACAACAGCCGATAGACGTTGTGAAGCCCTGAGCATCTCGATCCCCTCCGGATCAGGGCTTCGGCCAAAATGGAGAATATCTCCACTGCGCCGGCTATCCAGAATTTTTCTTCTTCTCTTGAGCTGTCCTTCCAGCCCATGATGACGGCAGCCATTCGGTTGAGGTCTCGACTGGAACGGATATGCGCGAAGGGGTTGTAGCGGTCGCTTGCATCCACATTGGCGGGATTCAATACCACCACGTGGAATCCACGTTGACGCAGGTACCCACCAATCAGGGCGTGAATCTCCCCCTTGGGGTCGGTTACTACGAGGCTGCAAAGGGATCGAGCTAACCGATACAGGTTCGGGATGACAAAAGAAGTTGTCTTGCCCCACCCGGTTCCAGCGATCAATGCACAGTGATTGAAGCAGGATTTTTCGCTCAGTCGCAGCTTGTACCCATCCACCACAAGTCCTCTGTGCCTGTGGGATAAAAGATGGCGCGCCTGCCAGGGCCTGAGAAGCTTTCCGCCCTTACGATTCGTCAAGACGTATCCCACCCCGAACTTCGCGGCACTTTTCACCGCATTCCAAAGCATCTTTTGCTCCTTCTTCTGTTCCTCTACCGGGAAGGATTGGAGCGGCCGACCGGCATGAGAGGGCACATCCAACACCATTGTGGACCAATGAGTTGGCGATTCTTAGAGGCTGGTCGACCCTCTTCAATAGCTTCTCCGGGCAAAGGTGGACGTGCTTTACTGAAGGCTAGGGAGTGGGATCCCATTCCCGGAGATAATCCGGAGAGTCGCGCGTTTTGCGTCGTTGCATCCGGGGGTCGCGTATGGGCTTTTCGATTTTGGCTTGTCTGGGTTTAGTTGCACTCGCTCCGCACCAGGGCTTTGGATCAGAATCCAGATCAGAGAGGTCTTCGAAGCGATCCAGCCAGCGGTTCGGGGAATAACGGCTTCCCGAGACACGGTATACGGCTTCGGCCTGAGGATCATGGGTATCGTATACTTCCGGATCGCGATAGTATTCGTTTTCGGGGTCTTTGGTATTCATGCGCTTCTCCCTTTCTCTTTGTGATTGCATGTGGGCGTCCGCTACGTCGAAGCGACCATCCGGTTCCTGTTGGTCTTCCAGAGCCTTTTCGAATCGAACCCAAAACTGATGCTCGTTCATGGATCGCACCTATTACCGATCCGGCTCAAGGGAGTCCTCGTGTCCACGGGAGCATTCACGCATGCGACGATCCAATGCCCGTAGGTGATCGACGGATCGTGCATGGTGTGTTTGGAGAGTTTGGCTGAGCTCTTCTCTCCAAGACCGCAACCGCTCTTCGTACTGGGCAATCGGGTCGTTGACACGCACGGGTTCTCGGATGGGAGCGGTGCCGGTTTCCATGCGATCGAAACGAAAATTGTTGAGTTGGTCGGTCATCTAGCCCTCCTTCTTGTGGGGTTATCGTTCGAGGTCAAAAAAGCGATCTTGTTCTTTCTCCAGTTCCTTTTTCCGTTGCTTCTGCCGGTCACGCATGGCGCAAAGCTCCTCCCACCGCTGCTTTTCGAGCTTGGATTGGAGGTCCTTGGAGAGATCCCGATTTTGGTTGGATCGAAAACGATCGCGCATGGAGCCTCCCTGCAGGCTGGTATCGGAGCCTGTTAAGTTGCCGAATTCTTTGATGTCGGACGAACCGGGGTTGGATCGATCACTGTCTGCTGACGGCCCGTTTCGCCAAAATTCCTGTCTTTTGGCAAACGCCGCTTCGACTTCCAAGGTCCCAAAGGTGTACTTGCGGCCATCTTCGAGACAGCGCACGCCGGTGTGCTTGCGCCTGTGATACAAAGCGAACCCTTCTTGCGAAAGGGCGGCGTCAAGTTGTTCTCGAGAGCCAGCCACCTCCAAAGCCTCGAGGACGACCTCCTGGACGAGGCGCTTCCGGGACTTGCGTCCAGTTCGACGCTCGTATTGACGGGCATGGTGTTTTATGCGCCCCCTTGCCCGATTCTTTCCAACTCCTGGCTTGGTGAAAATCGCAGGTTGGTCCAGCTCCGGATACCGTTGCAACACATAGGCTTCCATCGAACGCTGTATCTGACCGAAGTCCTTGCGAGACAGCCAGTGCCGCCGGGACTTTCCAACCTCATTGGCGCTGACGACCAAATGAAAATGGATGTGTGGATTGTCCGGGTCAAACTGGTGTTCAGTATGGAGACGACCATACACCAGGCAGCCGGGGGCGCGCATGCGTATGTAATCGCCGACCAGGTCATGCAACATCCGGTATTGCTGCTCCAAGGGGATGGCGTTGCTTACCCGCAGGCTGACCACTTCGTGGTAGAGCCGGTTGCCATTGCGACGACGCTTGACCAGGCGCGAATTTTCCTCGAATTCCACGGTCATCGCCGCGTGATCGCTCCCGAACAGGTTCCATACATACATATAGGGCTTTTGACGAGAGGAGGACGCACCCCGATCGATGTACGTGATGAGCTCTCCGAATGAAGCGGTCTTGCGGGACATTGAGTGAATGATCATGAGGGCTTCTCCGCCAGCGCTCGCAGTTCGTCCATCAGATTCTTGAGAAGGGCAAATACCCGGCCGTCATCGACGACGTAGGCCACCTGCGGAGCGTGTTGCGCTATCTCCCGAATGGCGTTGACAACCTCCCGAACAGCGGTATTGAGACGGACCCACTCTGCCACCACTTCTGGAGGAGTCTCCCGACGATGTGCCATTTCTTTGGCCGCAGCCGTACGAATGAACTCAGAAATCGACATCTTGCGCTGCTTGGCTGCCCGCGCGAGGTTCGTGAATTCACCACGGGCGAACACGACGTTGACCTGCTTGTTGAGGCGTCGGTATCGGCGACGATACCCGGCCATATATGCGCGGCGTTGTTCGTTCACGGCGTCCTTCCTTATCTCCTTGAGTCCGATGGGTTTTGGGACATGAGAAGGCGTGGTTCTGGGTTAGCGTTCTGGTTCACGATCCGGCCCGCTGTCATATTGAAAAAAGGTTATCCTCTCTCGCGGACGCGCCGGATCCCGCGGGAAGAATTGCGGTTCTGACTTGGTGGAGCCCTTACCTTTGCTCCGCTCTTGTTTTCCGGCTCGTTCGCCTTTCGTTTTGTTTCGGTCTTTGCATTGCGGCCTGTGCTTGCACCAGAACCAGGGCTTTTTTTGTTTTGGAGTTGGACCGGTAACGAGCAGGGAGAGCAGTCCCTGAATTTCTTCTCCGATGGTGTGGTTCAGATCATACAAAGCGTCGCGTATCCTCTCTTTCGCATTGGCTGAATGATCGTCGGACATACTTCCTCCTTGTTCCGAAGCCAGCAATTAATGGCGAAATCCGCTCGATTGAAGCGCTTGACTGTAGGCCACTGATAGGCGGCGAAACTCTTCGGCAGCTGCGGCCTGTAGCCGAGGGGAAAGGTGGCTGACGCGATCTGGATGACAGTGCCCGGCGCGGCGCTTGTAGGCGCGTTTGATTTCGTCCGGTGTGGCGTCCAGTGATACGCCCAAAATCTGATAGGGGTCATCTTTGTGGACTCGGTTGTCCCGACCAGTCCGGGAAGTGGTGTTCTCAAATGGCGAATCTTCCTGAGACTGCTCAGAATGGCCGGAGCCGGGATTGTATTGTGCCTGGCCAAAGGCGGGAGCATGGGGGGTCTGGGTCTTCCCATCGGTGATGGTGATTATCGACGCAAAGAATCTCCAGATTGCTCGAGCAATCGAAACCACGAAGCGCCGAAACCCGACAAGGGCCATCCCAATCCATGCCACCGGCCACCAACAAGCGCGGATCAAACATTGAAGGACAGCTCCCATCCCCCCGGTCTGCTCCCGCAACTCGAACCATCGATCCTCCGTCCCGTACGACAATGCCATCAGCATGTCCCGGAGGGCCCAGATTACGCCCGCTGCAGTTGCGAGCATCCACCATCCCGTCGGCATCTCGCCGGTCTCCAGCTTTTGTAGGAAGGGGAGCACGAACACAAACAAAAAACAGAGACGAAGGAGGGTGAATCGCAATACCCTCCAAAGGAGTCCGCCGACGTAGCCGAGAATGAAGAAGAAGGCGTAGACAGCCAACACATCCGTTAACATGACTCCTCCCTGGAGTTTAGCGGGGTGATCGGAACGGTCCCGGAAGGAATTGGCCCGAAGCACCAGGACGCATCAACGAACATTGCGTCCGACGATTGCGGCAGGATCAATCGTTACCCACGCGGAATGATCGGGTGTGTTCCTTCCTCTCGCACCACTCCCAGATCCTGGCGGAAGTGAAAAAGATCTAAAGTAGATTGTGGAGCCAAAACGAATGCGGATCTCGGCTTGGATCGGATCAGAAGTTGGGCCCGCAAAATGGTTGATGGCGATCGGCTGAAACCCTTCAATGGTCATGGGACTGTGGTAGGACACTGTCTCAAACCCGCGTTCCCCAAAACGTCCCGGAGGAGAGACCAGGTCGCGGTGAAAGGTACCCGCTTGCGTGGCCCGATTGCGGAAGCTCAGCTCGCCGTCGTCATCGCTGTGGGTCACATATATGTCGAGGTCTACCGAACCGGTTGAGGACCAGGCAATACCGATTTCCACCGGCTGCGGCTGCCCACTCGGTGATGGCGGAGGTGGATTCTCTGTGACCGGCTGCCACAGGGCTTCTTGCTGTCGGGTCGCTTCCTCGGCCATTGCCGGCGTTTCCATCACGATCGAATCCATTTTGTCGACGCTGGTATCGACCTCAAAGGTGACGGCCGGGTAGTACGCAGATTTCAAGCGAGATAGGTGATCGAGGTTGTTCTTGACCCCGACAAATTTGCCGCCACAAGCGGCAACAAACAGTCCCCAAAAGCGATTGACACCCGCAAGATGGGTATCGATCGCATATTCACAGAAAACCCGTTCGGTGGAGATGATGTGGACGGTGACTCCGGCAAGTGTTCCGGCGCGATTTTTCACTTGGTAGATGGATTCTTGGTCCGACAGGTGGGCATCATTCGGATAGCGGCACGGAGCCATGGAGAAGACGGGGTTGGGGTCGAGTACCAGCGGAAAGCCCACAAAAACGAAGTGAATGTTTTTGCCGGGGAATTCTGCCCGTCGCGTCGAAAGAGCATCGAGCGATCGCAGAAGGTGGGGGGCTTGGTATGATTCAGATTGCTCAGCAGCGAGCGCCCGCAGGAATCTTCCCAAGCTGGAGAACTCTGCGCGGTACTTGGCAGGGATCATCTTCCGGCGCAAAGCGGGAGACTTCGCCCCGACCTGTTCATCAATTACGAAGGTGGCGACCCGGTTGCGGCTCAGCCCCTCAGTAATGATGAGAACGTCTCCGGTTGTAAATGTCTCAAACAGCCAGTGACCCACCAGTCGCTCGACGGCTCGCGCATCAACCGGTGGAGCGAGTGAAAGCTCAACGAGGTCGGTTTTTTCGTTCCCAAAAGAGACGAAGGTTAAAGCCATCAATACCAAGGTGCTCATGATTCACTCCTTATTCAGATCTTTCAACAGGTTGTTTTTCTGTGCGTTGGCGGCTTGTGTGAGTCGCCGGCAGAAGTCGGCGACTGCTTGGGATACAAAGGTGTCTGCCGAGCGAGCTTGCGTTGAGAGATACCGGTCGATCTGGGTAAGCTTGGCTTCTATCGCGATGTGCTCCTCCTCCAAGCCATCACGTTCGCGTTCCAAACCTGCTCGATGAGGATTGCGAACGTGAATAACCGTTTGGTGGTGCCGGCCACGTGAGTGCCAGAGTGAATCCATAGACAACCAAAGGATTCCGGAGAGGAGCCACTCCCACAGTATTTGTAGCGACAGCGTCAGCCGCGGGAGGAACATCCCCGAACCCGGGTCATCAAATAGTCCGGAAGCGGAAGTGTCAGCCATGTTTGCCCAGACAAAACAGAACACAAAGGGAATAAACAGGAGGAAAAAGCCCCCGAACAGGGCTGCGAGCAACTGGCTTTTGGCTTTGGTGGTTTTAAGATGTCCGTGCAAGGCCTTGATCGCAAAGGAACTTAGAACCATCGCCAAGCCGTACACCAAAGAACCGAAAATGGCGGTGAGGTTATCGTCCATGTACGCGAGATTATTCGCCCTTAGGAACAGCGAGACATTGGTGATTCCATAGGCTTGTAACACGCAAAATACCAGCACGTTGAAAAGGAACTGGGCGCGCGAAAGAGCATCCCAGTTGTAGGTGGCTCGTTCAACAACGCGATCGATGGTTTCCGGATTCTGATTGATGAGCGATTGGACGTGTCGGATTTTGTCTTCGGTGAGGGTTTTCTGGTTCGCGAGCCGAGATCTTTCCCCTTGCCAGCGAATAACGTCCGGTTCTTGTTGGTTAGCGATTATCCGACGGTGCTGGCTCTCCACCCGCGCCAGCCCTTCACTTGTTGAGAGGGCGCCCGACACGACTGCATCCACAACGTCTTCGATATACACATCATCTTGAATCGGGAACCCGGTTGCTTTGGATGGCCGGTCAGGATTGGATGGGGACAGCCCTTCGAGATTACGAAGGAAGTCTTCTGTTGAATTAGAAGTCAGTTGTTTCATGCGACCGCTCCTTGAACCGGCCGCACGCACCTATGTCGGCTGTGGATGGACCGGGCCAGTGCATGCCTCGAAAATGTTCTGATAAAAGCTCGTTGTCTCGGTGTTGATTGGGTAGGCGGGTCGACCAAACTGATCAGGTCCAATGGATCGATTGACTGCTAGCGAAAAAGTGTGCTTTATGTCACATAATATCCTGTTGATGATTAATGATGTTTTGGAAAATTCAAATTTATCCGTTTTTAGTTTAAAAGACAGAGTAATCAATTTAGAAGATGTTTGAACGTTTAACGTTAAGTAGCTACTTGCCTACACACCCGAAAAGGGTGAAATGTACGGCTGAAAGCCAAAAAAACTACCCGGCCCTCAAAGTCCTTCCATCCGAATGAAGCGAATACGTGGAGGCAGCTCGTGAATGAAGGGAAGCTATTGGGACTACTTGAGGCATGGCGCATGGGTAAGCCGGGTGCACTGGATGCGCTCTTCGACGCCGTTTATTTCGACCTCAAAAAACAAGCTGGTCATCTGCACCGCAATTTCTGGAAGGGAACCTATTCGGCGAGAACCATCAGCCCAACCAGCATCGTGGCTGAGTTCTATCTACAATTGCTAAAAAAGGACAAGTTTAAGGAATCCTGGTCAAATACCCGTGAATTTTTCGGCCTTGTCCAGGTCGCCATGCTGCGCATCATCCTCAACTACCGGCGAAAGCAGGCGAAGAGACCCGAAGGGAATCGGCTCTCCCTCGAGGAATGGGAACAGTTCAATGGAGGAACAGAGACATGCTTCGACCTCGATTATCTGGCGATCAAAGAGGCTCTGGGGGATCTGAAGCGGGTCGATGCCGACCTCTATCGGGTGGTTGACCTACGACTTCAAAACCATTCATTCAGAGAAATCGCCTCTTTGGTTGGATGCGGAACCGCTACCGCCCAGGCGCGTCTCAAAAAGGCCATGACTTGGCTTCGAACCAAACTCGCGGAGGTGCCGAACCATGTTGTCTGATTCCACCATCGCGAGAGAGCGCCAAGTGATGGCCGCGGTTGACCACGCTGAGGGAATGGACCAAACTTCCGCCGTGGCCTATCTTGAGGAAAGGTTTTTTGGAAATGTCAGCTTGAAGGAGCAGGCCATTCGCCAGCTGCACTGCCGTTGGGAACTGGCTCAAGCCTTGGCGGATTCAGAAATTGGGAACGAGCTTATACCCGGAGCGATTTTTGGGGATATTCGGGTGCTCAAAAAGCTCGGACATGGCGGCATGGGGGTAGTTTATCTGGGTGAGGAGCTGGAGCCCGCACGAACGGTCGCGGTGAAAATGATCACCCCTTCCCTTGTGGGCAGTTGGGGGCAACCACGATTCCAGCGCGAATACCAGGCCCTGGCGCGCATGAACCATGAAAACATTGCTCATTTTTATAGGCTGGGTCAACACGAGGGAATTCCCTACGTGGTCATGGAATATGTGGAAGGCCAGCCGATCACCGAATTTTGTCGGGAACGGAACCTGGATGTGGGCAGCCGCCTTGCTCTCTTCCTTCGGGTTTGTGATGGGGTGGCGCATGCCCACCAAAACTTGATCATCCATCGGGACATCAAGCCGGACAACGTCCTCGTCCAGGTGTCCGACTCGCACGTGAAACTCGTCGATTTCGGTATTGCCAAATTCCTGGATCGGGAAGAGCCTGACTCGGTTATGTCGGAACACCAAAGGCCGCAGCGTCTCACCCATACCGGCCAGTTTGTTGGAACACCGGCCTACGCCAGTCCGGAAGCCCTCAACCGAGAGCCGCTGAATGTTCGTGCTGACATCTTTTCGCTTGGCCTCCTGCTTTACGAGTTACTGGTGGGCGTGAACCCGAGAACCGCGCGGATGGATACCACCGATGACGCCAAACCCACAAACCCTGCGGCCGGTTTCCCCAAACCGAGCGAGCTACGACCATTCCCTGAACGTCGGCAACTGTTTCAGCGACGCGAGCCCCATATTCCCGTCGAACTTGATGCGATTGCGACCAAAGCCACTCGGGAGAAGCCGGACGATCGCTATCAAGAAGTCAGGGAACTTCGTGAGGACATTGCACGATTCCTCCGAGAAGAACCTGTCTTCGCGCACTCCAACACATGGACATACGTGGCCCGCAAGTTCGTTCGCCGCTGCCGATGGCGGGTTTTTGTCGCCGCGGCGATGCTCCTTCTGGCGGTCGCAATTCCCACGGTCCGATACTTCGCGGTCACAAAGGAACAAAAGCAGACCAGGCTTGAACGTGATCGCGCCGAGGCGACGGTGGATTTTCTGATAGACCTTTTTGAGGTGTCGGATCCTGAGAGAGGGGAATTACCGAATCTCACCGCGCTTGACATTGTGGAAAGGGGCGCAAGTGATATCGAGCGCCGTTTTCAGGCGCAACCCGAGGTGAAGGAAATTCTCCAGGAAACCATTGGCCTCGTATTCCTGAGGATGGGTGTTCATGAGAGAGCACTCTCGTTGTTCCTGAAAACACTCAGCAGTCGGCGTGCGCGATTGGGAAAAGAGCATGCCTTTGCAGGCACCTCCCTTGACAATCTGGGTCTGGCCTATCACGAAATGGGTCGATTTGAGGAGGCAGAAAAGTGCTACCGAGAAGCCTTGGAAATAAAACAGGCTCACTGGGGACTCGATGCTCCGCAGGTGGGAACTAATATGAGCAATCTTGCCGGGCTCATGAGAGAGTTGGGCCGGACGGAAGAAGCGGAAGCCCTATATTGGAAAGCACTGCAAATTTTTGAGTGTCACCCGAAAAAAAATGAAGACGACATAGCCAATTGTCACAACAGTCTCGCCATTTTGTATGGTTCAGAACCTGGGGGACTTCCTCTCGCCAGGCGACACCTCCAAAAAGCAATCACCATTCGGGAACGGCTGTACAAGGCCAATCCGAAACTGGCACTCACCTACCACACTTTGGCCGCCCTGCATTATTTGAGTGGACACTTGGAAGAGGCTGTTACCTCTGAACAAAAAGCCGTTGAAATGTTCCGGAAGTTCCATAGAGGCAAGGAAACACCTGGTTTTGCCACGGCCCTTGACAACCTTGGGATCTATTTAATGCGAGCCGGCAGATACCAGGAAGCGGAGTCGGTCATTACCGAGGGGTTGAACCTTCGAAAGGAAATTTGGAACAGCGTGCATCCCGATCAATTACTGAGCCTCAACAAATTGGCATTGAGTCATCGTTTCAACGCTGAATACGAAAAGGGCCTTGAGGTGTTGGAGGAAGCTCGGATCATCGTTGATGAATTGACGGGAGGAGATTGGAGGCATCTGCAGGGCGAACCGCGGGTATTTTGGGGCTGTTGCTTGAATACCAAAGGACTTCTCGAACATGACCTCGGCCAGTTGGATCTGGCTGGCGAGAGCCTGCAAAAATGCTTGAAGTTTTTTGCGCCAGGATTCAAGCAAAAGCCCACCTCTACCTGGAAATTTGATGCGGCTTTGGCCAAGTATTATCTGGAAAATGATCGGATCGAAGAAGCGGAAAGAATCTACGACTCGCTTCTAGAAAGCCGCCTTGAGGTGTTTGAACGCCAGCATGTGGACGTTGCCTTCAGTATTTGGGGCTTGGGACAGGTGGCATTCAAGCGAAGACAGTTACTACAGGCCGAATTGCTCATTTCTGAGGCGCTGATGATGGCGCGCGCCAAGTTACCATCCCGGCATTATAAGATTGCCCGAATGGTCGAACACTTGGCCTTGGTCTCCTTGGCCCGGGGAGATCTCCAACAAGCGGAAAATCGTGCGAGAGAGGCCCTCGATCTATTTTCGGCAACTTTTGGGACGGATCATCCATGGACAGGTGATGCGCTGATGATGTTGGCTCAGATTGAACTGGCTCAGGATCGATTCGATGAGGCTGCTGTATCAGCCCATTGTGCACTGGATATTTTCAATCTGCGGTTGCCGGAACGGCATTGGAAGCAAGGGAAGGCGAAAGGGCTATGGGAGGCTGCCACCTCCAATATGGGCCGATACGCAGAGGTCGAGCCGAATAAACGACCCAAAAGCAATATCTTGCATTACGAAGTTCGCTAAACGGCGGCTTGGTACGAATGGCACAAGAGCAAGAAATCTCGGGATTACGGAAATATCCTGAGAACCATTTGTCCTGATTAATCAACAATCGTTGCTATGGACCAAACTCTCTTAAAACCAGATTTTTAGGTTATGTAAAGACGGTAAAGAGGGGGTGGCTTTACTCATGATTAATCACCATATATCGTGAGGATGTAAGCCGAGTGTATGACAGCATGCCCGGCGTTGGGAAGCGCTTCCCCCAATCTTCTGGGGGTTTTCCATGAAATTTACAACACGATGTCTTCAATAAGCAACACTGCCGCCGGGCAAGAGCTTTGTCCGGGTGAGTGATGCGGCTACGCCTGGCCTTTTCTGCAAGATCGGAAAACAAAAATCCTGTTTCTACCTGCAAAAACGCATCAAAGGTCAAAAGAACCCTGTCACGTTCTTTGTCGGTAACCTTGCATATATGGGGGTGGATCAGGCTCGCAAGAACGCGCGCGCGCTGGCGGCGCAATGCGATCAGGGCAGGGACCCACGTGAAGAAAATAAGAACATGGTGGGGTTTACGGTGCTGGACGCGTGGCAAAAATTCTACGACATCAAAAAGCAGGTGCTTCGCAACTCCACGCTGACTGTGTACCGCCATCTATTTAATAATCACCTTTCAAGGTGGGCGAAACTCGACTTGGAACAGGTAACGGCGAACATGATGGCTCAAGCTGTTTTGGAATCATCAGACATGACGAGTCTTAGAAGCGCAATGAGGCTATTCAATGGGATTTGGGAGCTTAACCGGAATGTCCATCTGCGTTATGGCGTGCCGATGTTGCCCCAAAGCCCTTAAAACCAAATGAAATTTATTTTAGGTGATGCCTGGAAATACGAACCCAAAGAAGGCGCGGTGGTGTGCTTCGAAGATTTGGGTAAGTATGTGGCCTTTTTAGAGTTTTGGATTAAAAACTCGCGGCGAAAATCCGCACTTAGCCATTACCGCGCTTATTTGCTTTGCCTCTTTACCGGGCTTCGTTTTCATGAAGCGGCAACCCTGACTTGGGATTGTGTGAACCTTCAATCGGGCGTGGTAACCATCACCGCTGAACACAGCAAAACCAAGCGTCCACACATGGTGTACCTCACTCCTCATACCAAGGAATTGCTTTTAGAAGCGCGCATGAGATCGCCGGTGGTAAGCCCTATGGTGTTTCCGCCTGTTGGGGGGGGCAAAAGCCCGCACATTGTGTTGCAATCGCATTTAAGCCGTGAGATTGAAAGCACCATTTTGGGCTATCCATTTTCAACTCATGCTCACCGGCGTACCTTTTGTTGTTATGCACAGGTGGGTGTGGGTATTTCATTCCCTGTTGTGCAAAAAATGCTGAATCATTCAGCTAGGGGACAATCGGTAAACGAGCGCAGCTATTTTATGCTCCAGCGCTTTAAACCCGGCGCGTTGCGTGATGAATTTGAGGCGGTTTCCAATGGACTGGTTGAATTGCGCAACGAATGGCTTGCCGAGCATCAAAGCGAGTTATGTTTGCCTGGCCAAGCTGAAGTGGTGAAGCTCGCCAACTGGGAACGTGAACGCGTGGAACTGTTGCCGATGGCGGTGGGGAGCATGTGAACTGATAGTGCCGGTGCTGCATATGCGGCGCTGGTGTTAGCCATTGGGAAAGGAAGCGGTGGAACCAGGTTAACAACGGTAGGTAGTTGACCACATTGCGGCAGGTTGAACCGGGTTCCACATGTATTCATATGTGCAAAAGCCTGTGATTTTCCGTCAAAGAAAATGAAAAAAGCGCGGCTGGGGGAATTCCCGGCCGCGCCTTCTCTGGTTTTCGCTGAGTTTTAGGTGAGGGACAAGGCGATTTGGTTGGCTAGCTGGTCTATTTCAGTGTTGCAAAAACCACGTTCCGTTTGAGTTGCATCATAGGTTAGGCCAGTGTGTTCCTTGGCTTGCGCGTAAAGATGGAAAGCAGCCGAATCGGTTTTGGCTGCCCAACCTTTAGCAAGGTTGGGATTGATATGTTCAAGGTGGCGTTCAATTGCTTCACTTATCCATTGGAAATCTTCCCGTTCCCATTCACCTGCAATTTCGGCTAGAAGAGAGTCGTCAAAGACCGGAGAGTCATGGAGGCAATAAAGCCCATGTGTCTCGGCTAACCCTTGTTCGATGAACACCTGGACGGTGTTTTGACCCCAATAGGCTTTAAAAAGCGGTTTTCGTATGTCGCTGTCTGGATTGTGTTGGCCGATCCTATCCCCGCGTTCCTCAAAGGGATGCCAATAGATTTTTAATCGTGGGTCGTTGTCATTTTTGGCAGGCGGGTTAAGAAAACCTAAGCGTTCCAAAAAGCGAATGTTCGCCGCCTCGCGGATTCCGCCTGAGAACTCCCCAAGGCAGAGCAGCGGCGAGGTGAGATAGGTTCGGTTTTGAATAGTGATTTCGCTGAACACGCTGTTTGCCTCCTGTGTCTCTAGAAGCTGGATAGTGCGGGGGTCCCAGTTGAACGGATAAACGCGGTTACCTCGGCGGTATCCGCCACACTGGGTTGTGGCCATGTGTGTTTTGGCGGCCTGGTCCGATTCCAAAATGAGATAGTTCAGGGTGGCGCCGTTTTGTGTGGCGCGTAGCTGGGTGTGAATGAGCTGAATTTTGCGTGGGCGAATCATGCTTTGCCCTCTTTCGCCTTGCTGTGGAGTTTCCAGGCGGTTGCGATCATTAAGGCGGGGTCGTTTTTGGTTTGTTCCAGGAATGCCTTTTGCTTTTTGGAAGAAAGGGAGTCGAAAACCTGAATGACCCAACTCATAGAAAATACGTCCAGCCGTTGCTTTTTATGTTGCACAGCGCACCCTTTTTCAGTTGCCTTTCGGAATTTGGCTAACCAATCAATGGGGGCGAGTGGGTCATGTAGCTTTTTCATGGCCTCAAAAGCGTTGAGTTCTTCATCCGTGGCTGGTTTAAGGGTGTTGTTGACGCTATCGGCAACGAACCCACCTTTGACCCGGAGAACGAGACCCGGGCGATGCGCACATGTCGCATGCTGAGTTGACTCGAAGTCGGGCTCTGGGCATAAAAAAAGACCCCCAATGGTGGGGGCCTGTGTTTCTCATCGTGTTGTCGTGAGGATTATTCGGTGAATTGAGTTGGGTCTTCGGGGAGGTTCATCAGTTCCATCAACGGCTCCTCGTACAACGCCCAGATCAAACGGTGGATTTCCTCCAACTGTTCGAGGAGGTTCCAGATGATCCAAATCGGTTCAGAGGGTCCCGGCTTGGAACGATCAGTCATGAGCGCCTCCCGCTTCCGCCGCCTCGATTGGGTGGGGATGCTGAGGGGTTCGCAGCGACGGCCCATTCATTTTGATCGTGATGCAATGGTGGCGGAGTCGATCCAACAAGGCATCTACCAAGGGCTTGCGATTGAATAACTGATACCACTTCTCGTAATCGAGATTGGTAGTGATGATCGTGGCCTTGTTGCCGTAACGCATCTCGGTCAACTTGAAGAAGGCATTGACCTGTTCGGGCTTGAGCGAGAGATAACCCAACTCGTCGATCACCAAGAGGTCGTAGGAAGCCATCGACTTCAAAACCCGCGAGGTACTTCGGTCCGCCAGAGAAGCGAACAAATCGTCGAGCATGTCCTGGGCGTTGTAAAAACGGACCCGATAACCGTCGAGCAACGCTTTGCGCGCCAACCCAATCGCCAGACCGGTCTTGCCCGTTCCCGGCGTGCCGATGAATACGACGTTCTGCGCCCGTTTGAGGAAATCCAGGGTCGCCAATGAATAGATGCGCGCGCGATCGACCCCAGGCTGCAGGTCAAACGGGAAACTCTCCAGCGCCCAGTCCCGGGGCAGCTTGGCCTGGCGTGTTCGGTAAGCCATGGCCCGCTCGGCGCGAGCGCGGGACTCTTCGCACAGCAACTGGTACAGCACATCCTCCAGGGGAAGGCCCTCGACCTGGGCGCGGTCGAGTTCGCGATCCAATACCGCAGCCATGCCCCGGAACTTGAGATCTTCCAAGATCGTCTTGAGCTTCAACCTCATTGAAAATCCTCCTCGCCCGCAAGCTGAAATTAATCCCCGGCGACTTCGTCGAGAACCAACTTCTCCAATCGATGCAGATCGAAGAGCCCGTAATGGTGGGCGTGCTGGAGGGCGGTGAAGAAGGCCTCTTCGGGATAGGTTCGAACCAGATGCAACAAGCGCTTCATGGCGTGGACGCCGCGGCCGGGCACGCGTGTCTTCAAGCGGTCGAGGTAAGTGTCGAGGAGTGGGTTGCAACCGCGTAAAAGATCCTCCTGGGCCGAGGTCCCTTGGCGCGATTCCCGGAGAAAGCGTCGCTGGCGATGGGCGTCCAAGGTGATGCGCTGGTCGCGCTTCTCGCAGAGACCGTGTTCGGCGACCAACGCCCCGCGAAAATACACCTTCAGTTCGGAGAGGGTGCGGTGCACCTCCAACCGCTTGCCCACCAACCGTTCGGGCACGGAATAGCGGTTGCGCTCCACGTGAATGTAACCGGTCGTGTCGACCATCCGAAACAGCGACTCGTAAACCGGCGGGCATACTTTCGGAAGCTCGCGAAGCGCGGGCTTCTCCATGAGGTAGGCCGCCTGCGGGGACATGCCGAGCACCCGTTTGACCTTGCGATTGGCGACCTGATCGCACCAGTCCCGAACCGAGGCGTTGAGGTCCTGCAACGACGCAAACGCACGTCCTGCCAGGAAGTTGGTTTCCAGGTAACGGAATGGCCTCTCGACGCGCCCCTTGCGCTCGGGATGGTTGATGCGATGGGCCGCGAAGGCGACTCCGTAGGCGCGGGCGAAGCCCGCCATTTCAGGCGAAATCTGCGCGTTGGCGCCGCTGCCGGCGGCCAGGACGACCGAGGTGTTGTCGATGAGACAGGTGCGCGCGGCACCGTCCAGATCGCGAAACGCATTGGCCAGGAGGCATTTGGCCTCGAATCGTCGAAATCGGCGATAGTAGGCGGCGAAGAGCGTGCGCGAGTAGGCCAGGACCAAGGCGGCACACTGCAGGGTTTGGGTGCGGCCATCGATGAGGACTCGGTGAGGCGAGGTGTCGAACTGCATCTCCTCGCCAGGCTGGAAGGTATACACCCCTTTGCAAATCGGCGGGTTACGCAGGTGAACCTCGCGGAGAAACCGCGTCAGGGTGCTGTAGGCGACCCGAATCCCGTGTTCCTGTTCGAGGATTTCGTGGACACGTGTCCCGTTGCCGCGACAGCGCAAGAAGATTTCGTGGATCAGCTCGCTGTGGCGGTGGAGTCGACTCGTGGCCGGAGGTGGCGCCTCTTCCTTCTGGCGCCGGATCAGGCGCCGAATCGCATTGCGCGAGACACCCGTCTGCCGGCTGATTTCTCGTAATGGCGTGGCCTGTTGGTGCAGTTTCTTGATCTGTTCCTGAATGGGTTGTGACAACTTTGACAACATCGTGCTGTCTCCTTTCCAGTTGTTTCTGCAATGCCTCCCATTCCCGCGTCACCTTCGCGACATCGCGCATCACGGCGGCCCAACCCGCGTCATCCAGACCCTGGCACAGAATCGGAAGCTGCTGACGCAGACTCCGAAGTCCACTTGTGAGACGGCGACAGGTTGTCCGCCACTTGCCCTCGGGTCCCTCGGCGAGTTCGCGACTTTTACGAGCCAGCGCGTGTTCTCGCTTGGCTTCGATCCACAGTCGCGGCTGGTCGACCAAACGCTGTCGCACCACCTGATTGGCTCCTTGGTAGGCATCGAACCAATCACGCCACTCGCGGCTACTGAGCCCATGCTTGGCCGTCGCTTCAATGACTTGGCGAGCATGCGCTGGATGGGCTCGGGCCAACGGCGCCATCACCCGAACGGCGACCCAGGGAGAAAGCCGTCCCTGCATCACCGCCGTGCGGCCTTCCTCGGGCACCTCCGAGACCAACCGCAACCGACTCCGCACCCAACTCTGACTGCGGCCGGATTGCTGCGCGATCGCTTCAGCCGTCATGCCCCGTTCTTCGTGGAGATAGCGCAGGGTCAGGCCTTCTTCGAGTGCGTCCCAGCAACGGCCGCCCATCCGTGCCAGCAGGGTCAGGAGACCCTGAGTCGGGTCTCCCGGCCAGATTTCGCACTGCACCGTGTCACGACGCAGCTTGTCGAGTGCCGCCAACCGACGGTAGCCGTCCAACAGCACCAGTTGGCCGTCGGCGCCTCGAGCCACCGAGACCGGTACAAGTTGGCCTCGGCGATCGAGATCGCGAGCAAGTGCATCGATGGCGGCACCATCGAAGATTCGGTGATGGCCGAAGGGTCGTTGGAGTTGATGGACTTCCAATGCGCGGTGAAGGGGTTTGGTGGCAGTCATGCGTCCCAGCCTAAACGGTGCGGCGGAGGATGGGCACGAGTCCTCATTGACACCGGCGTGTTGCTGGTCGATCAACATCCGGTAATAGCGGTGAATTCATGCAGTCACGCATCCTCATTGACCGCTGCCATACCGCTCACGTGGATCCGTATAAGATGTTCACTTTCAGCAGGTTGGCATCTCGACACGTCCTCATTGACGCGCATTCTGTCGCCCTGCTGTCCCAGAACCTGAATATTCACAGTGAGTTGCTGTGTTGACGCGTCCTCATTGCGATCGCGATGAGATGGTCGGCCTGCTTGGGTTGGTTTACGCGGCTTGGGGACTGGTGCAAACTTCGCCGGAGGGCGCTTCCGGGGTGGGCGGCGGCGCCAGTAGTCGGGGTTTCGAGCCCGCCACACGCGTTGACTTTCGCGATCATTGGCCCGGTAGTCAGGATCTGACTTGCGTTTTTCCTTCTGCCACAAGGATTTGCGTTGACGCTGACATTCTGGCTTGCTGCAGAAGCGTTGATTGGCGTTTTGGGGACGTCGACGGAAGTAGCATCGACATCCACGACACCTTTGTTTGGCCATGCCTGAGCTCCCGGGTTTCGGTAAGCTGGCATTTTCATATGTTCGACCTGACTGCGCCGATGCCGGGTCAGGTTTTGAGCACCCTGCTCAGCAGACGGACCCAGGGTCCTGTACCGAGCAAAACCCGGGTTCGTTTAGGAAAGCGTCAACAGTGTTGCGTGCGGCCTTGTCAGTGTTCCAGTCATCCTGGTATTTGCACCAATGGCGGTAGCTGACGCTGTTTCGATTGACGCGCAAAATGTGGCCGATGGTGCGGTGATTGCCAAATGGAACAATGGCCACCACATCACCTTTTTAAAGGGGTAGGGTTTAGAAGCCTCGCGCGGTTGGCGGCTGGGGTCGTATTGCACGTAGATTTTATCAACGGCGTGGGTGCTGCCGTCTTCCCACTCGGTGGTATAGCTTTTTTTATTCACTTTCACCACGTAGCCTTTGCCAACCGCCCAACCGTGGCGAAGTACCGGGGAACCGACTGAAATGGTGTTGTCTCGCTCAATGCGAAGGGCTTGATATTCGCGCTCGGCATCACCCTTGACGCGCGGAGTTTGGCGAAGACTCTGGGCGCGGCTTTCGAGTGCAGCGGCCTCTTGCCGGTGTTCTGCGGCTTGGTCCATCTTGGCGCGAACGCGATTTCGGTGGTTCTCAAATGCTCGGCCGCGGCTAGTGTGGGTCATGGCCGGCTGAGTCCAAAAGGCATAGTCGTGGTTATTGCTGCCGGTTCTTGCGTGGTTCTCTAAGTTAGTGCCCATCCTGAAACAGGGGTTTTTCAAAATAGGTCCTCTGATTTAGCCCCCTGCTCATTGCGAACTGGTATCAGCAGCCAGGTGTCAGGTCTCAACTAATTACCTGTAAACAAGTGTCTTGCTGATACCTGACGCCTGAAACCTGAAGGCGTGCCCATCCAGGTGAACCATCTCCGAAGTGATGAGTCTTCCCTTTCCGGATGGGCACAAGTTAGAGGCCTTGCCGCGTTTGGATGCGGCGCGCGATTCTAAGCGTTCGGCCTTGCGTGTGTTGTTCTCTGCTCGGCGTTGGCGAATCTCTTCGCGCTCAAGCTCGCGGAATGGGTTCTCTTCCACCGTGAGGGTGGTTTGTTCCGCATCCAACCCGTATTGTTCCACCACTTCGCTGATAGCCTCAAGCTTTTCAATTGGGACATACCAGGTGGGTTCCGGCTCTTTCTCAAAATGGGTGAAGCGTGGCCCCCCGACAGCACGTTTTAATGCGCGCCGGGCGGGGTAGGTTTTGCCGGTAATGGCGATAACGTTGATGTGCATCATGCTAGCCCCTCCTCTTTAGCAGTACGTTGGTTTAAGTGTATGGCTTCGATCAGTGCGTAATTAAGCGCGTGAAGTGCCTCTTTTGATGCCGTTTTAGACAGTGCAGGCCACAAACAAGCACACAAATAGAGATAGTGGGCTTTCTCGTATTCTTCAGGTGGTTTTAGAGTTTCAAAGAGAATTTCGGCTGTAAGGCACTTCAGTGCCGCAGGCATAAGCAAGATTGGCCACTTTTTGACAAATATGCTGTTTGGTGTCCACTCGTGTTTCGCGGATCTCAAAGGCTTCAATGCTGGCTAACAGTGCCCAATCTTTAGGTTTAAAAGAAAAAGGGGCTTGGTGGTGATTAGGAAACACCGAGAACCTGGAATGGTGGCCGCAATTCGGACAACTGCACGGCAAGGTATGGTTAAAGAAGGGGTAGGTGTAAAACTCGTGACATTAGAGCATACATCGAATTTTTTGCACACACTCTCACAAGTACATGTATTTATGTCGGGCCAATCTCGATAGTGCTCATTAATGCCTACTTCACTTTTGGCTTTCGGCTTACTCAATGGTGTCGATTTGTCATTCATGTATACTCCATGTAAGACTAGATAACAAGATGGTGGTGCGTAACTGACCACGATCCTCCCGGTTCGCGACCGTTTGCTGAACAAGATCACGATATGGCCGGTGGCTGTATTCTTCTTAAAGTGTAAGAATAAGGTGTACCTGGTTTGACAGCGTTATTTCTTGCTTCGCACAATAGATCTCTATTTTTTCTTACTGTGATCTTCCTGCCACCGCCCTTTCCATTGGAGAAAGTCAAATTCTTTTTTTTCAAGGTTCATTGAAATCGCGAAAACTGAGTCTAAAATCATCTCTTCCATATCGCTGATTACATCACCACCCACCATAGTTCCGATTATCGTTCCACCATTTACTCCCACTTCGAATTTTTTCCAGTGATAATTGAATCTGCTTTTTATAAAACTGGAAATATATGATTCAGCGCCTTCTTCGCCAAAATGGTTTTCTGGATAAAATTCCGCAAGACGCAACCAAGAATACTCTAGAAAATTTATCAGATCATGATTTGCTTGATTCATTTTTGCGGTAACGCCCGTGTCCCATCCCTTATGAGCTTCTTTGTAAGCAGTTTGTCTAAAGGCTGGTAGAGATTCGATGAAAAGGAAATGAGGGGGATTGCTCCATATACGTCGATTTTTGCTATCTAACTTAGATATTTCCTTGTGCTGATCAAATGAAATACTTTCCTTAGAGTTTGCTAAAGGATTTATTTCATTGATGTGGTAAACAATACCAGGCCCACCGTGGTGGGTTTTTGTTGCCATAAAATAGCCTACAATCGGAAATTGAACAACCCCGGTGCCTCCACCAGAAAGGGGAAGCTTTCTTCCATTCAGAAAATTAAATTTCAAATATTTCTCAACACCGTCATCTATATACGTATCAATTGGGATTTGAATCCCAGGATTGTCTCGAAAATTATCTATTCCAAAAGATTCAGCTACCTTGAAACTTTCTTCAGAAGAAAGACTCATATCTAGAACAGATAAAATTCGAATAACAGATCCAAGATTTTCATCTAAAAAATTGATAAACTTACCATCATCAGGGTAGGTGATACCTATACCTTCCTTATAAATAGATATTTGTGCTGTTGAGATCAATGGATGGTCTGATTTAGAGATAATGCCGAGCGCCTCCGCTTCATCAAGAGAGAGTGTGAGGTTCTTATCTTCAGGCCGGGTGAAGATAAATGCACCTTCATATTGCGGATCAGCCCAGAGTTTGGGTGTAACACGTCGATCATTGTTTACTGAAAAATTCGCAACTTGTTTTTGTATGTACCCAAATATTTCGTAAGTTGAAAGCATTGTACATTGATTAGATGGTTTAGGCAAATTGCGAAAGGAGTTTAAAAAAGCTCTGGTAAAAATACTATATCCGCGTTCTCCTCTATCCCTGAGCACATACGTTTTTTGATTGGCAGTCCCAGCTGTCATAATTGCACGGCTAGTTTTTCCGCTTAAGGCCCCCAATACTGCACTTTTACAGTCCTCAGATCCAGATTTAGCTGAAATTGCAAGTCCAGAAGCACAGCAATCAAAGATTAAAAGTTGATGACTAGCCTTTTTTAGATTTTTGCTCCAAGCATAAATGCTTTTAAGTTCTAGTACCTGGGAACCCCAAAATTGACCTTTCTTTGCTCCACTAAACTGCATATAGCCAGTATGACCTGCATCGTCAGCTCCATGTCCGGAAAAATAAAAAAGGAGGCGATCACCTTCTTTTAAGTATTTAGGTAATACATCTTTAAAATATCTCTCCAACAGATCTCGATTGACGTATTCATCCTTTACAATAAATAGTTCATCAAATCCACCTTCTTTAAGTAAGAATTCCTTCATTTGCTCAAGATCATTATTTACAGATGGTAATTGTGGTGAGATATTTTGATATATACTAACGCCTACTAAGAAGCCAATACTTCTTTTAAAGGGAAGGTGTTTCCCTACAGCGACATTGTACGCTGACTCAATTTGTCGGAAAAACCAAGGCTTCGATTCGCCCTCACGATAGTAGCGAACAACGCCATAATCCATTTTCTCTGTTTTGACATCTTGTCCATAGAGCAATACAGGTGTAAAAATTATTAGCCACATTTTAATCATTTTTATCTCTTTTCTGTTTGGTTCGTTTTTCGAAAAATTCTTTCCATAAAAATCCATTCTCAAATGCGACAAAAAAAACCATCAAACGGGCAGCATCTAGATTGGCCAAATCGATATTGGCGTTTTGTAATGCGCCTAATAGGGGAATGAATACAAGAGGGGAAACGAATATCGGTGAAAGAAAACTGGACCAATCAAATGCAGGTCGTTTCTTTTTTGACTTTTGGAAACGCTGAAAAACAAAACTGGAGAACATGCCAAGCAACATACAAATATATAAGGCCACTACATACCCTAAATCTTCCTCACCTTTCGAAACAGGTTGGGAACGGCCAAAAAGTCGCCATACACAGGCCGCAGCAAGCAATATGATGAATAGATTCAAGCTCAAGAGCTTGAGGTTTCTGCTTCGAGTAAAGCTCAAAACCGACATAAAGACAGTTCCGGCCAGAGAGAAAACTACAATAACTAAGTATATTTTTGGCATCGGTATATCCAAGATTAATGGGTACTCCAGCCTGACGTCAGGCCATCGGGCAGTTCGGCGTCAGGTTGGGGTGAATCCATATTTTCTCACGTTCGGCACTGACGGTCTAGAATAAAGCTTACACATTGCGGCAGACAGAAATGGTTCGTTTTCTTAACAAGGTAATCTCTAAACCTAAGCCAGTTCTGGCCTATAAAGTTTCTTATCCAGAAAACTATGTTTGGATAATCTGTCGCGAATATGCTGTTTGTTTGTCTAGATTCTCACCTGATTTCGCGTTCCGGCCATCGGCTTTTCGCCAAACGGCCAAGCTGTTTTGCAGGGCGGCCAGAGTTCGCCCTCAGCCTCGTTTTGTACGGTTTGTTTCGTCACTATTCATCCTGAATCGTGCTGATTGGGCTTAAGGGCTTTATTCAGCGAAGTTAGCGCATGCTTTGCTGTGTGCGCTAAAAGCGAGTGGGGACGGGTATGACGGTGAATTTTACGCCCTGTTATAGTGCAGATTCGGCCAAGAGGTATTACCGAGGGGCAGATTACTACGACCAGGAAATGGTGGGGCAGTGGTTTGGCCACCTGGCCGACACGCTTGGGCTTAAGGGCGAAGTAGACATGGCTTCCTTTGACCGTTTGTGTGAAAACCGGCGGCCGGACGGCTCGCGGCTGACGCCAAAAACCGTGGAAGGGCGCATGGTGGGGATGGACATTACCTTTAGATCCGTGATTTCCGAACAGCTTACCGGAATTGCAAGGCAGGTGCGCGGCATGACTGAGGAGCAATTTAAAAAGGAGGCTCCCGCTTTAATAAAAAGTGGCGAGACGCGCATTCTAGAATCGGTTCCTGACAATCATGCAAAGCTTCGTGAGGTGTGGCCGGATTCGAAGCGGATTTTTCATTTTGATAAAGAGCCGATGCTACAGCTTGGTCCGCAACAACACCTAGGCGACGATCAAAAACACCGAGATTTGGGACATGATGAGCCGGATTTAGAGCGTTGAAGAGGAAATAGTCAATATTTCTGGCGGAATTCTTGGCCAAAATGCACATAGGAAGGGTGCAGATTAATTGTAAGCCCACCATTGACCACAGGTCGTGTGGCTGGCGCAGTCTGGGTACCCTTCGATATGAAAATGATCGGAGGGCAAGATGGGAAAATTACGTTTGGTTCCGAAGACAACAGAGCCAGGGTTTATCAAAGTGGCGCTTCCCCTGGAACATGAGCCGAAACCGGAAAAGAACCGTGAAAGCCACCTGAGCATCCGTACTCGGCGCGGCACCGTGGTTCACGTCGAACGCACCATGCCGTTGAAGCAGATCGCGCGGCTCATTCGCATGCTGGAAAACGGCCATGGTCTGGGATAGCCGTGTCGACGTCCACGTCTATAACCAACCCACCGACATGAGAAAAAGCCACGACGGGCTCGCCGCCCTGTGCCGCCACGTGATCGGCAACGATCCTCTGGGTGGCCATGTCTTTGTGTTCATGAACAAACGGCGCGATCGCGTGAAGGCGCTCTACTGGGATGGAACCGGGCTGTGTCTTCTCTACAAGCGTCTGGAAACGGGACAGTTCACGAATCTTTGGGATCCCGATCAGCCGCAGCGACTCTCGACGATGGAGTTGAGATTGTTAATCGAGGGAGCAGAACTCAAAGGGAAGTTGCCATTGACGCCTCCGGAGTTTGAGATATAGAAAAAATGTGAATTAATGGATATTGCATGATTTACCTATTTTAATGAATTCGATCATGCGGTAGTATTGCCTTATGATCAAAGAGAACGTTCTCGACTTTGTCGCCAAACAACCCGAACTCGCCAAGAAAGTGGTGCGCAGCCTCGAATCCGAGGTGGTTCGCCTGCAAAAGAAGTTGGCCAAGGCCACCGGCTACGACGGGGAAACCGGTCTTCTGGAAGAGGTCGCCGAGTGGTTGGTGGCGCGGGAACATGAGAACGAAATCCTGAAGGATAAGCTGTACGGCCGTTCCGCCGAGCCCCATCCCCATTCCGATAGTGCCGACTCTTCGCCCAAAGCTAAGTCGCCCTCCAAAAGGTCGCGCAAAAAGCCCCCAAATTCAGGTCGCCGTAAACACAGCGACGAGCTCCCTGTCGAAACCGAAGATTACACGCTGTCCAGCAGCCCTTGCGACCTTCCCGCAGAGGCACCTGCCGACAGCCCTTGCCCTTGCGGATGTGCGCAACCCTTGAAGCCCATGGGTCAGGCCGAAGTGACCTATCAGCTCGATTACAAACCCGCTCAGTTCATCGTTCGCCGAGTGCGCCGCTGGAAATACAGCGGGCCTTGCGGCACCATCCTCACCGCACCGGGCCGCACCACCCTGGTCGACAAGGGTCAATACGGAATCGACCTTGCCGCCGAGATCTGCGTCCGCAAATATCATGATCACATGCCGTTCGAGCGACTCGCTCGGGCTTTTGCCCGCGATGGGTTCGCCATAGCGACCAGTACCATGTGGAACCAGTCGCGGCATGTCGCCGACGTGTTGAGCGACGTCTATGAGGCGATTCGTCGCGACATCGAGTCAGGATTCTTGAGGCATGCAGACGAAACGCGATGGCGGATCATCGAAGGGGTCGACAACAAGACCCAATACGTCTGGCTGTTCCGCAATCAGAACCACGCGTTTTTCACGATCGAGGACACGCGCTCCGGCGAGGTACCACGGCGCGTCATGGGCGGTGCCGCCGGGGCTCTGGTCGCCGATGATTATGCGGGGTACAACGCGTTGGTTTCAGAAAACGAACTCCTACGCGTGCAGTGCTGGGCGCACACCCGCCGGCGCTTTTATGACATCCGCGAATACTACCCGGCTGTCGAGGTCTTCTTGGATCTGGTTGCCGATCTATACCGCCTGGATCGAGGGTTTCGCGCCGGAGCACTTCAGACGGCCAAGCAACGTCGCCGTCTTTGCGAACCCATCATCAAGGCCATCGATGCGTGGCGAAAAAGTCAGACCTGCCTGCCGAAATCTAAAATGGGCCAGGCCCTGGCCTATATGAACGACAACTGGAAAGGGTTGACGGCGTTCCTGGATGACCCGGAGCTGCCACTGGACAACAATCCCGCCGAAAACGCCCTACGCCAGATCGTACTGGGTAGAAAGAACTTCATGTTCAACCCCTCGAAAGAGGGTGCGCGTGTGACAGCGATTCTGTACACCATTTGCGTTTCGTGCGCGATGTGCGGGGTCAACCCGAAAGACTATATCCGAGAAACGGTGTTGCGGATTCGCAATTGCCGCGGCTTCCAGCTTCCCATAGCGTTTGCCAATCAACGTGAACACTGCGACCTCATCTAAGAGAACACGATCGCCGCGTCCAGTTCCGCTACCTTACCATCGACGACCTCGTCTCGCGGAGACGTGGTCAATGGTGGGTTTACCCAAAATCACGCGGCCCGGATCACTGAGCGAGGGGGGAAGATAGGTAACGTACTCTTGGAGGTCAATCGGGACGGAAAACGCACCTGTCGCCGCATCGACCGAGAGCGTTGCGGACTGACCAAGCAGGACATTCCCGCCGGTACAGGTGGCACAGGGAAGCTCATTAGCCTGTTTTCCGGAAGATTGGGCGAAAGATTGGAGCGGGAATGCTCCGACTGTCAAGGTGCAGAACAACACCAGTAAGGTGCGGATGGAACACAATGGTACCAAGAGAACCTCCAAAGAGATGGGGCGTCCCGGAGCTCAGGAGCTCACAGAGGACTTGTATGCGTTTTCTTATTGCCGCGTGCTGGAAAAATAACCCTAAAAAACGGGCTCAAGACCTTAAATAGACCACTTCACGCCCTTGTATATTCTCATAAGTTGGCAGGAAACGGGAGCGTTTTTTGGGAGAGCCGGAAAAATCAGAGTTTCCGGGAACCAAAGATTCTCCTAATCCGGGCAAAAGAAACGAAATCGACCCCCGACTCTAGGCCATGATTTAGGAGGGTCGTCGAACTTCGCGAAATGCTTCACTCAGTTGGAGTGCCGCGCTCCGTCGGTCACCCATGTCAACAAGTATGTCAAGAATGCTCAGATACTTTTGAGCCAAATTCAATTCCATCGGAGCATCACGATGCACAAAGTGCTGTACCAGTTCTGCAATTCGCGCCAGGACAACCGTGTCATGCTCGACAGAGTTCACGGGATTTTTGTCTATTATGGAGAGAACTTGATCCGCAAAGATATTGGCCGGATAGCGTTCTCTTGCTCGTTCACAAAGCGTTAAGAATGAGTCCATAACGGGGAGAGCAAATCCGCCAGCACGTACTAAACGATCAATAATCGGAAGGATTCGATCAATTTCGGACCAGTCACCATTGACATAACGGACGGCATGGTCACTGTGTGGTACAGAAACAAACATTAAGGTATACGTCAGGTCGCGTAAATGAGAACCAAAGAATTGACCTCCCTGGTGCGCATCATGCTTAAAATATGGAGCTTGAAGTATTCGTTCAAGGCAGTGCTGAAGGGTGAGGACCAAGTCGGGAGGAACTACCGGCGAATCATAAAGAAAGCAACAAACGTAGTTGCTCAAAAATTGCGACAGGAGATCCCAGCAATCATCATCCCTAAGCTTCAAAATCGGCTCTAAAAAACGCGCACTCAAATCGTCGAACGGGAGAAATCCCGCCACATACCCGAGATTCGCGCTGAGTGTATTCTCCCACTCAAAAGACCGAGGTGATAGAACGTTTTGCAAGCCGGGTTCCATCCAGGGAGGAGATTTTTTCCGTATTGTCCAATCGAGAATACCTGAAAGAAAATCCAAAATGGAGTTTTTTGCTTTGCTCTTCAAAATGGATTCAAAGGGAATGTGACGGAGAATTCTAGCAGCATGGGTCCTGTGCCAACGGGTGTCAGAATCTCTCCATTCCCCAGTTATATTCATTGAGTCTATGGCGCTAGGGTGCCCATTGTTATCTTGTTGCTCATTTTTCTTCCTTGAATCAACCTTTACCCAGGCCGGCGGTGGCAATGGAAGCGATGGCCACTCGCTTCCATTCACGTAGAAATCAAGCGCTGTGTGAAACAAGACTTGCACCTCATTTGGCGAGTGAAGTGGCTCATTATGGCCGCGGACCTGATCGTATGGTCGTTTCTGAATGTGACAGAGGGATAACGCCAAGAATAAGGCGGACCAAGTCAGTTTGGGATCCTTTTCCCAAAGTCTGCAAGTTTCTTCGAGGGCAACAGTTGAGACGATCTCAAGTGGATGGGCAATCAGCCCAAGAAGGTGCCGCCCTGCGTCACTGAGAGCTGTTTCTTCCTGAATTTCGGCTGAAATACCACGTGCTACATAAATCGCATGGTGCCATGAGGTTGGAGAATTTGGCATCCATCTAGGGCCGATCTTTTCAGGCAACCGAATCGCACGCATTATTACATCGCGAGCCCATTCTAATTCTCCTTGGGATCGACCTACCCGAAAGTGAAGCACCATAGCTCCGATAGAGGCGACCGCCCCCCGACACACACCCAAGAATTCTTCATCGATTTCGTTTGCTTTCTCCTCGAACAAATTATGGACATCGATTTCTCTAGCCAAGGCAATTGCATCTGGCATCTTGAATGTGTCGCCTAGGATCTTCTCTTTAAAAGAGTCCATCGCCCAGAGGCAAAGCTTGATTTGGATCAGCTCTTTTGACACCGCGTCTATTTTGGCAACGATCTCAGGTTCAGCTGCAGAGGGGCTGACATGAATCAAGGAGACCGGGCCCGAGCATCCTTCCGGATGGGAAACCTGGTAATTTTGGGGGTCTGCTAATTCAGAAAATCTGTTAGCTTGAGCAGTGAGGTGGCTCTTCTTTTCCTGATTGGTACGATGTTCTTCGTATTGATACGGCAAAAAATTTTTAAAATCCAAAAGTGCCTTTCTGGTGCGGTCACCAATTGGCTGATTCGAAAAGATAAATAATGACACCAACCAGGAAAGGTCAATTTGGCGAACTTTTCTGGAATTGGCTGTTTGGATGGCCTTAAAGTGTGCCATATCCGCCGGAGGCTCGAAGCCTATAAGGTTGGAAGGAGAAATCGACATTTCCTGGATGCGTCGGTTTTGATCTGCACCGAGCAGACGCTGTGAAGTGACGAGCGGAAACGTTACTTCGGAGACTCGCTCAGTATGAAGAGCAAGCATCGACGCAACACCCAAGATGGCCACACACTTGTTCCCATCAAGTATTTTCTGAATCAACTCATCTACGGGCTTTCCCTGCTTAAGTTCGGCAAAACACCATTCCTCAAGCGCCATAAAACCACAACCTAAAGCTTGGGGCGCACAAGTTGATCGGAACCAAAGGTATTCACGATCAGTACCCCAAAACGTTTGAACCCCCCAGGGAAAGGTTAGTTCTAGCGGTATGGGGGTACCGAAACTATCTCGAGAATATCGATGTTGTTGTCTCCATGCATCAATCGCGTGATTGCACAGTTCTGTAAGGAGTCGTAACGCCTGGTCTGGCGATGACTGGAAAAGCGAAAAAAAGGGCTCCCGAAGCGCCGATTGAGGAACGAAGCATTTAAAGCTTTCGCGGATTGAGTGACCCTTGTTGTCCCAAAAACTGGATACGTCGACACCAAGTGGCATTCCGTTTTCAAGAATCATTCGTTCTTGAGGGGTTCGCTCGGACTCCGGTTTGGCAAGAACCGCCTCGCGCCAAGCCAGGTTTGCACGATGCCGTTGATCTTTACGGGCTTGTCTCTCATCCGGAAGTTCCTGGCGGAGGTAAGCAAGGGAAAGCTCCACAACTAGCTTTGGCAACGTCTGCGCGAGGATGGGAGAGAAAGTAATGATAGTTCTAAATGTATCGTCGTCAATGCGGTTTGATGATATAACTCGCCGGAGGTAGTCGGCAGCAGATGTCGGTTCAGCGAGAGAGGATCGCAAAAGAAGCTGCACCAAAGATTTTTGAAAGATGCAAGTATCGGGAACTTCCGCAAAAATGCCCGAACTCTGCTCAAGTACATCGTGTGAGTTTCTGGACTCAAGATCGCTTAGCCAATCGGCACATTGCCTTAGAAAAGCCCTGGATGTCGAATTCGGAGTACCGGAAAGAGCATTCTCCCAAACCTCAAAAATTGTCAAAATGTTCGGGTAAAGCTTTGATGAGATGTCGGAAATATGACGTAAAAGGAAATCAATGAGGCGACGCCATGCCCAGAAATCGGAGGGCCATCCGAGATATTCGGCGAACCAAGGGTGGTTTTCCAGGGCAAGATCGAAAATCTGAATGTGGGGATTTGGTGAAGTTTTCTCTGCCTGAAACCAAACTAGCAATTTCTCCAAGATTCGAAAATTATCAGCAAAAACAACCTTTTGAAACAGTGTTTCTTTAGCTTCAAATTTTGCATTTCCAAGTGGGCCAAATAGCCATGCACGAAGCCACTGTGATCTTAGATTGGCATCTTGAACTCCAGCCAAATGTGTTTCCCAATCGCTCCCGTTTACATACTCCCACTGAGAAACAAGTTCAACGACGCGTCCAACAACTGGAGGCTCACCAGCGTTTTTGATTTCACTGATCCAATCTGAGCCCCTGTCTGCGAGAACATAGAAAAAAGTCCACTCAAAAAAAATATCGTGGGCAAAGCGAACAGATATACCATTTCGAACACTTTGAAGTATGCCGTCTGCTCTTAATTCATCAATACGTGCAACTGAGGATAATTGGCTTAGATGTATTGGTTTACTCAAGTTTTGTGAACAAGTGGAAGCGAGCTCAAGAAGTTGACACTGCCGTTCAATCGCATTCTGGCCAGTCTCGTCGTACCCTCCTCTGAGCCACCAGTTCTCAATTAAATCGAGTTCCGATTGAGGGGAAATTGTTGGTACTTCTGGATCAGCCAAATGGCTTTGATTGAGTACCTTTGCAAAAAAAGGTCGACGGACAATTCTTTGAACCTGTGGCGATCCGAACAATAGTGGCCTCAAATGTGGTTTTGCTTTTGCCAATTCCTTGGCTTCATCATCGTTCAACTGGTCAACTCGAAGCGTCTCGACCGAGATTCCCTTGGTGAGTATATGGCCTAGCCAAATTTTCAGACATCCAATCTCACTGTCTCGAAGAGAGAAAACGATTCGCCAATTTATCAGAAGTGGGGACTCAAGTATCGCGCGAATCAAGTCAAGAACGATGGGTTGGTGAGCCTTCTGTACGCGGTCTATCGCATCGATAAACAGCAGGGGAGTTCCTACAGCACCGACCTCCACAAGAAAGTGTTCCACAGGCACGCCTGAAAGCCCCTGTGTTGTGGCGAAACTGATCCAGCTATTGCCTTCTAGTTGCTCGGCCTTCAGAAAGAGAACGGGTCCTGACTTCAAGGCACGCTGCACAGCTCGCTTCATTACTACTGATTTTCCGCTTCCTGGTAGACCACGAATCTGGATAACGCGGGCCTTGGTGAGGGAGGTATCTAACTTCTCAAAAAGCGACTTTCGGTCTAGTTTTGTCCCACCAACATCATCGGGGATAAGATTCGCATAGCATCTTGCGAGTTCTGACAGTTTACTTAGGTCTTGTTGGAAGGAAGGTGCGCCACGGAGGCGTGCAATCGGCTCAATTAAGCATACCAGTCGAGCCCGGTCAAATTGACCGCTTTTCCCGCTGATTCCCGAGCTAACTGAACCATTTTGGACCAGACCAAGGGTGCCTTCTGGGATTGATTGGGATCAAGGCAATTCCGAATATGATTTATTGCTTCAGAAGTATTTACAACTCCTTCTGAATGAACGGGAAAAGAGATGAGTACAAAGTGGGCAAGAAATTGGTGAACATCTTCCTGGGTACACACCACCTCACTCATTTCGTTAAGAAGGGAAGTTATATCGCTTTTAGCAGTCCGGATGTCTTTATTGGAATTACCGTCTTTAGCAAAACGGTCTTCGAAATGTTTCGTTGTCAAGCTTTCGCGAGCCCATCCACAAAGGGTGTTCATTGCTCGCTCTTTTGCGGGGGTCACCGTACCAACAACGGCTCCATATCGGTCGACATATTTGCAAAAATCGGCTTTTCGAAATGTCGCCCAACTATCGCGGATAATTTCACGAAAGTCAGTATTGGTTTTTGCTTTACTAATTATGAGCGAACGCTTGACTTGAAGACTGAGTCGCGCGTTATTATGGTTGGTATCTTTAAAGTCGACTATTATATCATCAAGTTGCTCACCAAAATCACGCTGTTGCACAGATACATTGGCAACTACTCGATCCTTTATACCCGGTGCACTCGCCTCAGCGAGTAGAGCAGTGAGGTAAAAAGCGGCGACGTTACCTTCAAACGTAAAACCTTCGCCACCAGAAAGTTCTGGAGATTGAGCCATAGTTTCTCCGTGATTAGAGAGTTGGTAATTGTAGTTGAAGCGTTAGCCTTATAAGGTGTTTTAATTAAATTAGTATTTTGATATCCCCTACAAACCTAGAAACAAATTATCAGTTATCAGGGCTAAGTAAATTTCCTTGATTAATTTTAGTGTATTAAAAGAATTTTCCAAACAGACGACAGAACTATGTAAAATGAAAACCCAAGGGCGTCGCATGCAGACGAAGATAAAAGGAACATCGCATCTTAAAACTTTAAAATCGTAAGCAATATGTTAAATAGCATTAGTTATCATGCATTCCAAAGAGAAAAAACTCAGATGTTAATTCGGATTGCTTAGCGACAAATTCAGGCAACAATTTGTATGAAATTAAAATGCTATACTCCGTGGATACACAGTAACACATGCATAAGCATTGTATTATTATCTAAATGAAAGTTTGGATAATACAAAACCTACATCATCTTTACTTAGCCTAGAGCCACTTGCTAAAGATATAATGGGTTTTTCCTGCTTCTCCCTATTGCGGTAACATATGCTGGCGGAGTGCCAACTTCATCTATTTCTGCGATCCAAGCATCCTGATCTTTGAAAATGTTGAAATACCGCTCCCTCAAAGCAATCTCCTTGACGAATGCGTTAGCTTACATAATAAACTTGAGCTCCGAAAAAGTAAAGCAGATCTCAAAGGCGCAGAGGTTATCTTAATCACCTTGCTTTGGGATTTGAATTTCAAGAAATATTCATGTCCTGGAGTGGCTGCCGTTTTTGCCCAGGGAGGGGGGGGAGGGCGAAAGTTTTTACGACTCGATCCACCGCGGTCGAGTGGTCCCTTGCTCTCTAGCAGTCAGAATGGCCCTAAATATGATCCATTTTCGCCAAATTGATAAACCCTCTCAAAGACCTTTCGAGCATCTTGATCGACAATCCGGCTAGGTATAGTCCTGCCTGCGATGGTGTCCTTCACACCTGGCAAGATCCTGTGTCTGATGGGACTCACTAGCCACAGCCGAATTACCAGAGGTGAGTAATGTTCGAATCGATCCTTGACACCCGTTATGAAGACGTCCAGTGGATTTATGTGCTCTCCAACCCAGCGTATCCCGACTCCGTAGAGATTGGCGAGGTCCACGCACGCGGCCGAAGGCCTGAGGATCGCGCCAAAGAAGAATCAAGTCGTCCCGACGTCAAAGATCCGTTTTCAGTAGAAGGAGCCTGGCCTGTATGGGACAGTCGCCTGGTTGAGCGAGAAGTACATGACCTGCTCTCCGAGTACCGGCATCGCCCCAATCGAGAAATTTTCAACCTTTCCGTCGACCGAGCCAAGGAACACATTTCGGGATATTTACGGGATCACGAAATGGCGGTCGACAGGCCGGGGTGGTTGAGCTTCGAAATTTTGAAGCCCGTCGCCGATTTCACGAAAGAATACGTCAATTTTCTATCAACTGAGGAGGGCCAAGACCTTCCTGAAGAAGTCCGACTGGTTCACATAGGCTGGCTTATCGAGGTAGCTCGATGGCGGTACCACAATTACCTTATGGTTTCGAGGTCGTTACCCATGCTTATTATTTTGGACAATAAAAAACATTTGCCTTTTTGGATTATTGGAAAGGATTCGGCTGGAGTCTTTTTACGGGCAAGTTGTGTTACTTCGTAAATAAAACAAAAGCATTGATCATTGTTTTGATTTATTTGGGGATTCCTCGTGGTGATTTTTTGCCATTTTCAATTAAATGTTCTTGATTTTCTATCTCTGGTTTTTTCTAAAGCACGAGGGTCATTCTGAGGCCTCCCGCACTTTTACAAGTAAACGATAGATATCTTTTCTCAGATTTTATCAATGGTTCGCTTGAAAATATTAAGCCTTCTTGATCAAAGTGGGGAATATTAAGAAAAACCTTTGATTGAAGTCACTTCAAATCCTTTACTGTAAGCAGCTGACAGGAGAGTCCATTCGATGTCATCTTTATGTTCCCAATCCGACACAAAAACTTCGGTATATACTACTTTACCAGAAGAATCTATGACATCACAGATTACTTCTCAATCGATCAAGTTCCATATGTATTCAATAGTATGCATAATTAATTCAGTTATAAAACACCTTCAGAGAAACAAACCTGGATGAGTTCTATTTTATTTCTTTTTCGTGTATTTTCAAGCCCGACCAGGTATGAAAATCGGTTAAGCTCTGCGCCATTCGGAAGTGAGGTATCACACTCAACGCTTCCCAGTATACCTCGCATCGCTGGTGTCAAGAGGAGTCGGCACAGATCGGTGGAGCGCGTCAGCTGCGGATTCTTAATTGGGTCGCCAGGTGATGAACGGTCGTTTTCCGCAGGACGCGCAAGCCAACGCTATTCTGCCTTGGTCCTCTTTGACACTGCGCGCATTGCCGCTTCGCTCTCGGTGTTTGGTAAGCGTCTAATTGTGATAATTAGACCTATTATTCTTTACCAACATGCTTATGTTACCATTTTCTGATCAAGTGGAGCATCGACTCTGCTTTGCTTATACTGAAGCGGACTGCTCCTTCACGGCTCGAACGGTTGCCTTTATGGGTCTCCACATACTATCTGACGATTATTGCTTATGGAAGTATGGTAAGGCCAGGTGATTAACGGTAGGCGGAATGTGGACCGGCGTATTGAATCCTTGATATCAAGAATATGCAATCAATACTCGTGATCATGATATGCCCTACTGGCTGACCGATTTTTACCAAAACCGTTGGGAAAAAATTGGCGGACAATGAGACAATCCCCACAAGCGCAACACGTCCGTACATATAGGATATGAGGATGATGCCAGAAGGGTGACGCGACAAGAGCTTCGGTGACTCCAACTACGGTACCCTTGTGCCACTATTTTATCCTCGATGGGAGGAAAGAAAGGCGCCTTATAGACATCTCCTTTCAGGAGATACGAAAAGGCTGGATGGTCGCGATCGATATTCAGGTTCAATAGGAGACCTTCGGGTCTCTTTTAATTTTTCACTTATCAACTATGGCTTACTCTATCAACCAAAATGGGGCAATCTACAATGGAGATTGCATCGAGGTTCTCAAGAAGTTTCCGGATGATTCGATCGACCTTGTGCTTACCGATCCTCCCTACCTGGTCAACTATCGCGATCGAACGGGACGATCCATCGCCAATGATCGTGACAGCGCTTGGGTGAAGCCTGCTTTCAAGGAAGTTGCCCGAGTACTCAAACCGAATCGGTATTGCATCAGCTTTTATGGCTGGAACAAGATTGATGTGTTCTTGCCGATCTGGCGTGCGTGCGGATTCACCCCGGTGGGTCACTTTGTTTTCTCTAAAAAGTACGCTTCCGGCGGCAAGTTCGTACGGTATTGTCACGAATCGGCGTATTTGCTGGCGAAGGGCTCCCCAGCGAAGCCGGAGGAATTGATCTCGGACGTTCAACCGTGGCGCTACACCGGCAACAAGCTGCATCCGACCCAGAAGCCGCTGGAATCGCTCACCCCGCTGATTAGAGCATATTCCCGCCCAGGGCAAGTTGTTCTCGATCCCTTTATGGGTTCGGGAAGTACCGCGCATGCTGCCGCGAAACTGGAACGCCGCTATGTGGGAATCGAGCTTGATGCAGGCTATTTTCAAAAGGCCAAACATCGACTCATGTCAGGGGACCAACAAACAGAAGGGGGCCTTTAGCCCCTTTTTTTGCGATACCGGCAGCGAACTCAACAAATCTAGACGACGGTATGGGTTGACGCCAGACGGGCTCCCCCTTCTTTGGGGGCTCGTTGTCCGAGCCCATCTCTTCCGATCGTATTTGCCCGTCGGAACCTGTGTTTCTCTCTCAATACCCACCAATTGTACCTCGCATCGCTGGTGTCAAGAGGAGTCGGCACAGATCGCTGGAGCGCGTCAGCTGCGGATTCTTAATTGGGTAGCCAGATGATGAACGGTCGTTTTTCCGCAGGACGCGCAAACCAACGCTATTCTGCCTTGGTCCTCTCTGACACTGCGCGCATTGCCGCTTCGCTCTCGGTGTTTGGTGGCTGTCTTGAGAGAGATTCACTCAAGACGTTTTACCTTTTTACTTTTTCGCTATGAAAAAGCTAATGACCAAAAAAATCCTGAAGGATTTCAGGAGATTGGGGCGTCAAGAAGACGTGGACGATCCCATCGTGGTGTGTAGGTTCTTTACTCCGTTTAACCGTTGGAGCTGGTATCCCATTTCATTCGATGAAGAAGCCGAGGTGTTCTTTGGACTTGTGGACGGCATCGAGGTCGAGTGGGGTTCATTTGCACTGGAAGATTTGGAGGCATGCCGCGATCATCGAGAGCTGTTGATCGATCGCGACAAATATTTCAAACAGGCGCCCATTTCTGTGATTCAACGACAGATAAAAGGAAGATGTATGATGCTATAGATAATCTCATTTCAACTATTTTTTATATAATTATTAGTTTTACTATGATATCTAATATTTTTTCCGAACTCCAGAAACCATTCCATTTCGAAGAGATAGAATGGCGAACACAATCGATTGCCAAGAATGGAAGCTGGGCACGCATGGTGCCCTATGTCGCATCTCGCGTGATCATGCATCGCTTGGACCAGGTGTTTTGACCACTCGGATGGTCGACCGCGTTTGCCGAATGCAGCAATGGTTTGCGGTGCCGCCTAACGGCCATAGACCCTACAAATCCGGATCGACACGCGTTTCGGGAAGACGGCGCTCCCTTTACCGAGACTGAACCCCTCAAAGGGGCGTTCTCAAGCGCCCTCAAGCGCGCGGCTGTTCAGTTTGGCGTGGGTCGCTATCTCTACGAACTGGATAGTGTCTTTTTGCGACTTGAGGATCGACACTACGAGACCAGTGCTCACAAGGACAAGATAAAAATAAAATCAATCACTCCTGCCGGACGAACGGCTCTCAAAGATGCGTACCGTCATGGTCTTATGAGGATCAAAGAGACGCACGACTTGAGAAAGAAATATCGCAAGGAGCCTGAAGCTCAAAATGGAAATCAAGCTGACTCATCATCACAACCGGGGGTATAAACCCGCGGTTGATGATGAATATTTACTTTCTTATCAACCAATCATGACCCGATGAACAGTATATCTTATTCTTGATTCACAAATTTTAGAATCAACCGAATTCAATGGAGACATGTCTCCGAGTGGATTTTGATGTATTATGATGGATTTTTTGACCATGGTTACAGACGAAGCCTCACTTCGTCGCAAACTCCTGATCTTCAATAGCTGCCGACATTGCTACCCTAAGGACGAAGTGAGTACGCTTGCGGTACAACCACTGCCCTTGAATCGTTGGATTTACATGACCGAACGAAACTATTGTGTTCGGTATTTCTCCGATTGGACATTCTGGAAAAACGCGTCTGCTCAAGTGAGCACCATCCGAACCATAGATGGTGCTGTGGTTACGATTCCTGCCGGCGGCTGTGCTGTTCTGGATTGCGGCAAGGCTTGCTATAGATTCCTCGCTTCCGGTGGTACCACCGTGATCCAAAATGGTCGTCAGCTCGAGCCTCTTGCTGATCTCCGATGGAGGCAATTTTAGTTCGCCCCTCTTTTGGGGCAATGATTCCAAAATTGCTACTAGGCTTTTTTATACTGGCTAAATTTGTAAACTATGAAACCTACTTTAAACGACTTCTCTGACCGACTCAGGGAGCAAACCTCCCTAGTAAACGATCTGTTGCATATTTGATTTTTTTCATGGGGCGACATTTACAATCTGTGAGGAAATGAATGAAAATCTGTAGAAGAGGAAATTTTTCAATGGCTCGCTTTCGATGAATATGACTCTTGGATTCGGTCCCATCTTGATATGGCCAATATACCCTACTTGTTCAATGATTACGGTATCTGGATCTGAAGAACGTCATCTGGTCAAGATTGGAGGTATGACATTACCCCTGACCTGATCTCAGCTTTTGGTTGGGAACATCTGTACAGGTCCGATGAGCTATAGCAGGTTAAAGTTTCACGATTATTATATAATATAATTTTACACAATATGAACCGATGAACAGCGTATCTTGTCTTGAATTCGCATGTTTTAAAATCAACCATATTCAACGGTAACATGCACCCAGACGGGTATGGATTCACCATGATGGATCTTCTGAACATGGTTTGGGACGAAGCAACATTTCTTGACAAACTGCTTATCTTTAATGCCAGCCGGCATGGCTATCCAAAAAAAGAAGTGTCACGCCTGTTACGATTGCAAATAGAAAGTTTTCCAATTGCCAATATTCCCGAGGGCTACTGCTTTCGAGATTGTTATTGAGATTGGACGTTTTGGAAGAACGCTTCCGGTCACCAAATCATCAAATACACCATTGATCAGGAAATGGTCACTATACCGTCAGGTGGTTGTGTTGCCCTGTGTTTTGGAAAGGCATCACTTTGATTTCTAGCCTCTGGTGGTGCTGCGGTGATCAAGGATGGTCGTCGACTTAAGCCGATCTCGGATTCTCGATGGAGCGGCAATTAGCCAGCCCCTCTTTTGGGGCGCAAGATTGAGATTTTTCTAGGAACTTCATTCTTTCTAGAAAACGTTTCTAGAAAGCCTAGTGTGTGAAATTTTTGGATAGCCGATTCAATCGGGTTGATCATATTCATGAAGCATCTGTCGACTTGACGGGTCGACAGAAGAGTATCTACTTTATAACCCTAAAACGGACAGTATTCAGGTGTCATTTTACCAACCAAGGTGATTTTGTTTTTGTAGGTATGATACCATTTTGGTCTTTGTTATGAGTTGATTTCCTATGCCATCATTCGGGGATATCGAAACGAATATCGCCTGCTCGCATCGTTTCCTTTAGCCCCTGAATGCTATTGATGACCAAGCCTCTTTTGATCGAGTCTATGCACCGATACCTTTCGGAAAGCACTTTGTCCCGCCTCTCTCAGGAGACCGGAGTTTGAACACGAACCATTACCAATATCATTAGCAATCGACGCAACAAAGTTCGTACCCAAACACTCGATACATTGTACCGATTTTTCGGATTGGAGCGTGATCGGTACTTTCAAGAGCGAATGAAGCAGTGGAGCTCACCGACGCAATCGGTATTGTGAACCTTCATTCGCCTCAAACGTACGGCAAAAACCCTTTCGATTTCCCAGCTCTCAAAGCGATTCAGATGCTCCGAGATGACCCTCAAGCGGCTGGAAGCCGGAGATCGCCTTCCATGGGTTCGGGCCGACACCATGCAAGCCATTTTTGACGAACTGGCATTCACAGAAACAGAGCGCGCCATTACTGAAACCCACATCCGAAGTACTCGCCAGTTGGTGACCCTGACGAAAGCCTATGATCGTGTGCTCTCCACGCCTGGCCACTATCTCATGCCAGAGAATGATCGCTGGCTGAATTTGGATAGGATTTAGCTCCCGAGCGTCTTGATCCCTATTGCCGCCCAAAACGACTGCCGTATTGGGTGTTTATTTGCTTGTACCTTTCCGGCGGGATCAAATTCGGCCGGCAAAAGGCTACTCTCGAAACGCCCATGCCTTGACTTGACCGGCCCGGAAATTATGCACTTTCGAGAACACATTTTTTATGTGATTGCAAATGTATTGGCAGATCGGTACACCAGAGGAGCTTACAAATAACCCCGTTTTCTATGACCAAGAATATGTTGTCCTCAACGCCGGATGAATACCACGAAATGGGCCTCGACCATAAGCACGATTCGTCCTCTCAGGCCTTGACCAAGACGCTCTCGGATTCGGTATTGGAGGCGACCAGTCGCCTTGTTCCGGCACCGGAGCAACACCAGAAGTGGATGCCTCCGGCTTTGAGGAGTGCCATTTGCACTCACCTCGATCGGATTTTGGAGGACTTCTCCTACAACGTAAAAACCAATGGTGTTGCCTCATGGAGCGATCTGCACGAGATTGTTTCTTCAACGTACTGGGATGACACGCTGGTAATCGCTCTGTCACTGGAAGATCGCCTGTCGGCAGTAGAGACACACTGCGATGATGATCTGCCATGAGAGGTACCGCTTGCTCACATTCGAGGCACGATTGAATCTTCAGCAGCAAGAACAGTGGCACGACTCGCTCAAGAGCGAGCGCACACCTTCATCAACGAACTGGAAGATTTCGCCGAGGAGCACGATCTCACCATTGATGACCTCACCGACTCCAATTCCTATGAATGGGCACGACACTTTGACGAATCGTATCCAAATGAACACTGCGCTATTTTCCACTACCGAAACATTGAGGGAGAGGCCATTCATGTTGATGTGTACGAGTATCGTTTTGAATCAGCGACGCTGTACTTCGAGAAGGCAATCGATGATTGAGACGTAGGCAACCAAGCGCGTCAATTTGACGCAAGCTAGTTCGCAGCTCTGCAAGTACTCCCGTCTTCCAAGATCAATGCTTCCAGTTACTTTTATCTTCTTTCTCTTTTTCTATGCCCCAACAAGAAGTCCTCTTATCTCCGAAACCCTCTCAATCACTCGATCATCCCTCATCGGAAGTATCGTTGCCCGGCAACCCCGACAGCCGACAGCTTCAAGATGTCGTCGCAAGCCAAGCGGGAACAACCCTTGACCAAGCTTGTGATTGGTACCAACAGTTGCCACTCGGGCTCAAACAGGCGGTCGCCTCACACGTGGAGGTCATCACCGAAGAGGTGTGGTGGAAGTTTGCCAATCAATGCGTCCTCTCATGGGCGAAGCTCAAAGAATCAGTCAGCGACACGTTCGCCAGAGATCGTCTCGTTGAAGACCTGAGTATGTCCGAACAGTTGGATGCCGTCCTCAACTATTTCGACGGCACCATTGGGTCAACCAGTCTCCCTGACCTCCGAAGATACGTGAGAACCCTCGCAACCATGACCGTGGTGCAATTGGCTGAAAGACGGGTTCGGGAATGTCTCAACGAATTGGAAGAAGGTGTCCGTACCCATGACTTCGACCTCGAACACTTTGTTGAGCACAACCCTCATGGGTGGGCTCGACACTATGGAGAAACCCATCTCCGTGATGGGGGCACCATTTACCATTACCGCAATCTCGAAAATGAACGGGTACATGCAGATGTTCTCGAATATGAGATAGCCGGCTCCCTGTTCATCTTCGAGCGTTTCCTTGAGGACGAAGAAGTCAGTGAATACGAACGAACATTTGATGCGTCTTAGGGTCCATCATGTTGCCAGATTTCGAAATGTTTCTCAGACAACCCCGCTCCCGTCATCACTTTATTTCCTGACCCCATTCTTATGACGACATCCATATCCACCGCCCAAATGACCTTATGATCGGTCGCATCATCCAACCGCATGCCCCAATCTGCCACCAGGGATATTGCCAGAACCTGATTGCCGACCTGCTGCTTTCCCGGCAGGACGTTGCCAAACAGAGCCCTCAGTACGCATCAATCCAGGGTTCTCCGATATTTTTCCGCGTTTTCCTGAATCGGCGGCTTTGAGGCCGGGTTCCCCAGTCACTGGCAGTGTGTCGGCCACTCGGAAATCGATCGATTCGCCGCTTCCATCTACCATTACCATTTCGCCCATCACAACCATGGAGACATCACAACACTCGACCTCACGAGCCTGCCTGACTTCGAACTCTTATGCGGCGGGTTTCCCTGTCAAAGCTTTTCAAACTACGGACACCGCAAAGGATTCCGGGATCCGAGAGGACAGGTCTTCTTCCACTTGGCCCGAGTCATTAAGGCCAAAAAGCCTCGATGGCTGCTGCTTGAAAATGTGAAGAGCCTTGTCTTCCATGATCGAGGAAAAACGTTCCAAACGATCTTGGAGACCCTTTTGGCATTGGGGTATTGCGTGGAATGGAAGGTACTCGACAGTCAAGATTTCGAGGTTCCGCAATCCCGTGAGCGAGTCTTCCTGGTCGGGCATCTTGGAAGACCAACCAAACAGTCGGTATTTTTTGACCCCGCAGCGGCGAGACGCTCTCATGCAAGAATTCAAGTCCCGTGATCGTCAGGGTTGAAATTAACGAATGTCACGCGTTCTTGCCAAGCTCTGGATGAAACCCCAAAAGGGCTTTTTGACCGTCGGTCTGATATTGGAGCCACTAATCAGGAAAAGCCCCAAAACCTTGTCATTCCAGTGCGTGCTCCAAAAACCCGAAATTTGTCCTTTAACAGGCGTCGGTTTCGCCAACCAGGCGATCCAATATTTACCCTTACCACCAGTGATCGCAGTGGAGTCTGGTACCGAGATCAAATCCGTGAATTGACCCCTCTCGAGTGGGAGCGCCTACAAGGGTTTCCGGATCACTGGACTCGATTGGGGCAAGATGTTCACGGCCAAGTGGTTCCCGTATCGAATACTCGCCGGTACAAAGCCCTCGGTAACGCCGTTACGGTGCCGGTCATCCGGTGGCTAGCTTCCCGCCTGAAATGGGTGATGGAAAATGAATAACGAAGGCCGGTTTCTAATCCTGTCGCATGCGAAGGCAGCCCTGCACGATGTCCTTGCAAACCTGAATCGGTTGATGGGGAAACAACCAAACACCGAAAAGGGTTGTATCGCGGAAGACGCCGTCCTGAAGGTCTGAATCGCATTCGTCGATTCTTTGGATGGTACAACCGATGGTAGGCCCTACCGAATGCTCGATGGAAGGTATCTCCTCAACTTCGACACCGAAGACCAGCGTTTGTCGAAGATGTTCACAAAAGGCAATCGATGAAGGGCAACTCTCCAACACAGTGTCTCCTATTTTCTAACGCAATTATCGTGCAGCGAAAGCAAAGCCCTTCCGGGGCAATACCGCACGCCAACCTCTCCAGACTTGATCGTTTCGGTCACCTGGGAGATGTCTTGGCGCGAAAGTGGTTCGGCCGCCTGGTGCCGGCGAAAGAGCGAACCAAACACACCTACCTCGTCGGCGAATCGTGAGCCGGAAAATCCGAACTCCTCAAATACCTCATTCTCGAGCGCCTGGTCGACCGTCAATCGTCTCTGGTGCTCATTGATCCGCATGGGGACCTGGCGAGAGAAGTGACTCGCCATCGCCGGGTTGGTGGCCGAGATGATGTGATCATCCTCGACCCGACACTGACGGAGTCCATCCAGGGGAGTAATGATCGCCATACCGATTTGCATTTTTGCATCAACCCCTTCAACCTTCCCGGCCTCGCCGCCGATACCGCCGATGTCTATGCTCAGCTGCTTGCCCACGCGTTTACAGCAATGCTCGGCGACGGCAATCAGTCGCTCTCACTCCAAATGACGACCTTGCTCCATCCATGCCTTCGTGTGCTGGTGGAGCGCCCGGGATCGACCCTGTTCGATCTCCAGCGGTTCATGCTCAATCACACCAACGAGGACCTCGTTGAATGGGGAAGCCAAAAGGGTCCCAAAGCGCATCGTCGGTTCTTCCGGGAACTCTTTTGCGCAGACGGCTATGCTGCGACCCGTCATTCGGTCGCCACCAAATGCCAACACCTCCTGAACTCGGAATGGTGTACGCGTTTGTTGGCTTCCGGCAAAAGCACGATCAACCTCTTTGACGCGCTCAATTCCGGAAAAAAGATCGTCGTCAACCTCGCGAAGGGCAAAGTAGGTGGTCAAACCGGTCAGGCTTTGGGGCGATTCCTTGTCGCCATGATCGCCGGCGCGGCATTTTCCCGTCACCGACAACCCCGATCCGCTCGTGTGCCCATCCACCTCTTCATCGACGAATGCCACACCGTGATTTCTGAGGACCTGCAAACGATCCTCACCGAAACACGCAAATTCGGGCTGCATTTGACGCTGGCCCAGCAATTCGTGGGACAGGGCATGGACCGCCACCTTCGGGAGGCAGTACTCACCAACTCCGGCGTAAAGGTCCTGGACGGCCGAGCGCGCACCAACCGAGCCAGTCTAAGTACCCACTTCCAACTTCCTCCTGACGAGTTTCCCGATTTGCTCCCCGGTAGTTTCCTGGCGCATGTCGGGGGTCGCAATGTCCGAATCACCTTGCCTCGGCGTTCGCTCGGCCATCGCCAATCGGTGTCGCAGTGACGGTGGGAGCAGGTCGTGACCGAACAGCTTGAGCGTCACTATCGGGCGCCGGACAAAGACAGTGAAGGAGGGTTCCGGTCGAGCTTTCCCGAAGGACAGCGATCCTGGTCACACCGAAGGAAAGTCAGAGGTCGAAGCCCAAAACGTCGACGTCCTAAATCGCTTCCGGAAAAACGGTGGCTGGCTCGGCTGCCGCCTGCACCGCGGTACCTCAAGCGTTCAGGTCAGGACCAATCACCATCCGTAAACGACCCATTTAGCCAGTAATCTTTCCGTTTATGAACACACTCAGTCATACGCAACCGACTTCGGTTGCCGCCAAACCTCAATCTCAACGATCGAAGAGACCAGTCTCCGCCGACCGAAAACACCTCACGCCTCTTCAAACGCAGATACTTGAGAAACTAGCAGTCTTCATGTATTTGACCAACACGCAGTTCCAACGACTGGGCGTGTCTCGCAGCGCTCGCAGTCTTAACGCATTGCTGAATGATCTTGAGCGACGCAAGCTCATTCGAGCCATACGCTTTGACGGAGTTCCCCGACGAGAAACCTTCTACTGTCTCGCAGAAAGGGGCGCATCCTGGCTTGAAGTCGAAATGGGGAACGAGGTCAAGCTCTCTCTTTATCCAAAAAGCACTCGAGGATTCGATCGTGACTTCTTCCATCGCAAACTCACAGTGGACTTCCATATCGCACTTGTGAAATGGATTCGGAAGAAAAATGACCCTTTGGGACAAGAGCAAGGTCATCGCAGCCGACACCAGCCCCTCTCGTTGCCTGTGTTTGATCGGTACTTCGACGTGACGGGCGCTAATCGTACCCATGACCCCATCCGGTCACGACTGGCCGCTAAAACCCGTGTCCTCATCGATCGCAAACGCAAGGTCATTCCGGATGTCAATTTCGTGATGGCCGATCGCCGATGACCACGCAATGAAGTCCTCCACCTCTTCACGCTTGAAGTGGCGAGAGGACGTGACGCTGGTCGCAACCTCGACCAGATCGTCAGACACATGGAGTTGATGAGCCTCGGACACCTCCCGGAGAAGTACGGACTTCACCAATCGTATCGGGTGTTGTACTTGTTTGAAGAGGTGGGACTCGCGAAAACCGTCATGCACCGGTTTGTGGAAATGGTGCCAAAGGTGTGGCGTGATTACTTCCTGTTTGGAATGGCTTCGGAGGTGTTGAGTGACCCGGTGGGAAGCTGGTACACGGGGGATGGGAGAAAGGTGGGGTTGTTGGACGATCATATTTCCTAACTGTTTGATTGTATGAATGTTTGCAACTGATCGAGTCTTGGGCTTGCTGATTTGTTTGTGCAGTTTCTTGCCGATTTGGAGTTTGAGGGGGCGAAACCGGCGACGTTGGCGATGCACCGAGGGAACTTCCGGCAGTTTCAGCATTTCGGAATGACCGATTTAGCTGATTTTCACAAACGCAATATCAAACGCTTTTTGATGGAGCGGAGAACGGCGGGCAATCGGACGAACACCATTCGAAACCACTTGAAGACCTTCCGCCGATTTGGAAGGTGGCTGGAGTGTGAGCAGTTTGTGACGGAGAGTCCCTCCCGAGATGTGCCCTACCCTCGACAAGAGCGAACACCACCGGTCATCCCGACTCTTGAGGAGTTCGTCGAGATCAAGGCTGCGGCGAAGACTGTCTCTTCCAACACTTGGCTTGCTAGACGGTTCGTCTACTTGATCGACTTTTTGGCATTGACGGGGGCCCGGATCACGTCGGCACGACAAGTGCGACTTAGAGACATTGACTGGGGACGAGGGATCATGAAGCTCGATGACCCCAAGAACAACACGTATTACTATTTCCCGATTGATGGAAGACTGGAAAGTCTGTTGCAGAGATTGCTGGCGTTTCGTCGTGAGTATGCCCGAGTCTATTTGAAGCTGGGGGCATTTGAAGAGTCCGAAGATGATTTTTTGTTATTCGGGAAACATCCGAGCATTGCCCTGGGAGACAAAACCATTCGACGGCAATTTGGGCAACTTTCTCAAAAGCTGTGACGACGAGTCCATCCGCACATGCTCCGGAAGTACTTCGCCCAGCAGTGCTACCTTGCCGGACTCAATCAGTACGAGATTCAAGGACTCCTCAATCACTCGGATGTCAAGATGATTCAGGCGTACACCCAGCACGATCAAGGACACTTACGAGCCTCGCTTGATCGGGCGTTTGGGAGTCACCGAGGTGGTCGAATGGCAAGAGGTGGCTTTGGTGCAGGAGCCGTAGCAGATTGAAACAGATCGAGGGGCTGGCAGGGGCGTTAGTAGTTGATCTCTCGGTGCTACTGTGCCTTGCACGTTTAACTTGAAGAGTTTCATGGATCGTGCGACTATATACGACGTCGTATTAAAGAATGGAGGTTGCTGCAACAACCCCCATCCGGTTTGAAGTCACAGGTTTTATTTCAAATAATGACCGCTTCCCGATTGGGAGTGGTCATTTTTCGTTTCTACTCCTGATTTGAGCGGCTTGAATGGTGCTTTGGGATGTGAGCGCGCTTGCTCCTATGTAGCCGCACGCCATAATCAAGCTGCCGATCACTGTTGCAGTGATTGCCGGTGGCACACTGAAGTCGAGGAATATCTCCACCGAAATCACCTCCGTTAGTGGATTATGCGCCTTTTTAGGCAGCCAGAACGGAAGTCACCTAGCCTGTCCGCCCTGACCTTCTTGCGAAACATGAGGCACATTATATCGGAAAGTTTAGACATAGTAAAATCGGGAGACAATCAAGGTTAAACACATCGCTAAGCAGTTTGTATCAAGTCAGCAAAAAGAAATGGTTGCGTTATTTGCATGCAAGAAAAATCAACGACACTCAGGACGGGTTTCTATGCAAAAAACGAGGAACTAACAAGAAAATGTTGTGCTCTTTCAATTCGGCGAAATGTCACGATGCACACCTGCTTGGTCAGACCGGGAACGGAGCTAGTAGTCAAGCACGTCAACGGTCTGCCGGAGGTCTTCGGGGATGAGCTTGGCGTACATCTCGGTGACCTTGGTGGAGCTGTGACGCAGGAGCTTGGAAATCAGATTGATGTCAACGCCTCTGCGAAGCAATGAGGTAGCGTTGGAATGACGAAGAGAGTGATACCCTTTGAAGTGGGGATAGATGGTTTCTTTGATGAATTTGGTCAGCAAATGATAGCGTACATCGCTCAAAGGATTTCACCAACGAGACACAATGAGATAGTAGGAGTCCAATCACATTTTGTCCTTTACGCGAAGGTATTGTTCCAAGTCAAAGGCAACTCGCGAGGAAAATGGCAGAAGCGAAATCCCCTTGTTTTTCTGTCTGGTAATGCGAATGAGCTTCTTTTGAAAATCAATTTCTTCGAGTTTAAGCCTTTTGATTTCTCAAAGGCGCAAACCAAGGCCATATGCGAGTGAGTAAATCGCGATCGCGCGGGTTTTCTCAAAGTCGGAATAGAAAAGAGTACACCGACGCAGGTTTCCAAAGAATTCTTGTACTTCACTTTCCATCATGAACTTGATCCGAGGCTCGTCCTTGCCGGGAAACTCCAAATCAAGGAATGGATTTATCTCAATCACTTTTCGTTTCTTGAGCCAGTTGAAAAAGGCTTTGAGGCTGCGTGCTTTTGTGCGAATAGATTCCGTTCGATTGCCGTGCTCGTTAAGGTGATAAATAAAATCCTGGGCATCCGCTGGAGTTACGGATCGAACGTCGGTTATCTGTATGGTAGTAATGAATCGATTGATACACTCTTTGTGCCAGACGAGTGTCGCTTTGACGCTTTTTTTAAACGTCCTGTGATACTCCAAATATTGGACTAAGTATCCGGAAATATTGTTTTCCATAGAAAAAAGGTTACGACCACCTGCCTTCAGGCTTGTAGTCGTAACCCTTTTTTGAATCGTCGGTTCTTGGCTTATTGGTGGGCCAGGCGGGATTCGAACCCACGACCACCGGCTTAAAAGGCAGACTGTCGCGGAAAATCATTGATTTTGGCTTCACAAAGCCAAAGATTGAAAACAGGGTATGACCACTAGCCTTTAGGCGTTGTGGGCAGAAATAAGTATCGAAACATTACTCATTTTGATATGATTTTCAACCTTATCTTTAAGAAAATCCCACTTTTAATACTAGTTTCGATTAGGTTTGGTTCGCCGCCCTGCTCCGACACCACTTATTGCCTTTAAGGAGCCAAGGACAGTGTTAGTTGAGGGCGATTCCTTTTTCCCTCTGTTTGACTCATTTGGCTTCAGGAATAAAATAATTGCCAAATATCCATAAAACGGATGCCATGAGGAAGCAAGCAAAGTGATTCTCGCTGGTGGAAGTGTTGATCGTCATCATTGTATTGGCCGTTCTCTCAGCACTCGTGATTACCGCTCTTGGGAATTATCAGGCGACACAGCTCAACTCCCGTAGAGTTGCCGACCTCGATCATCTCATTACCGTCGTCAACAGCCACTATGAGATTAACGACACGATTCCCGACCCAGACGGAAACACACGCAAGTTTGACCATAATGGAAATTACACCCACTCCTACACGGATGCGCTCGGTATCAGCGGATACGTCGGGTCGTCCACATTTCCCAAGACCTTCTTGGCGATGCCAATATTTGATCCGTATACAAAACATTTATACGCTTACGGAAAACAATATGGAGAAAAACCACACTTCGATTTCGGCACCATCATCAACCGGCAAGGTGAATATATATCGTATATTACCGGGAACTTTTCGGGTGAATTACTCACCTCACTTATTAAAGATTTCAACAGTCCACATTTTGTTGATGATGGCAGTCCCGATTTTCTCCCCTACGACCCCTACGATCGCCGGGTTACGGGGAGATTTTGACCGATTGACGGTATCGTTTACCTAAACGATCAGGAGCTGGGCGACCCGTCCAGTGTGGTGCTCGTGCAAGGCGACAAGGTCACCGTTCTCATCGAAGGCCGCGCCATCATTTACCTATCTGATGGCTCCGAACTGACGTTGGGCAATGACTACTCGGACACCGAGGTCGATTTCGAACTGCTCAAGGCCTCCGATAAGGGCGGGATCACCGATGTAATACTCAAGCTCGCGGTTGGCGAGGTGTGGGTCAAGGCTCCGGAGTACGCAGACGGGAGCAACTTTCGCATCAAGACCGATTCGGCCTCAGCGGCCGTCAGGGGCACTGTCTTCGGGCTGCGTGCGACTTATGGCGCAGAGGAGGAGGCGTACACCGACATCTACTTACAGGCCGGTGCCTTGCAAATTGCCACCGATGAAGGAACTCCGATTGCGCCAAATCAGGCCAATACACAAAATGGAGTACAGATCGAACTCGATGAAAACGGAAACAGCCTTATCCGAGTCGATGAGGGTGCCGACCCAATTATCTTAGAGATCGACGACAATAACCCAAGCAACCCAATACCAGATGTTTCGGGTGACCTCATGGATGAAGATCAACAAGAACACATGCACCGACAGCTTTCTCAAGGTCTTCGTTTCAACAGTGGAACCAAGCCAATCTTAACAAGCCTTGCTCGTCCGGACTTTAATACACTGGTAGTCGAGGGGGAAAACTTGGGGGCTACCACACTCGAAATTATTCCTCGATTGCATGGGCTGCTTACCCTTGACGCGAACATCTTAGAAGCCTATGGCATCAACCCGGCGGCGCATCAAAACGATATTGTCAGTATTGCGATTGACCCGAATAAATTGCGCTATACAATTACGACCAACATCTTTGCCGATACGCTTTTGCCACTCCTGCAAAGTGATGATTTTCCATATGCTATTACGGCCTATTACCGCCTGTGTAACTACGATGTTTCCGCTGAATGTAGTGGGAAAATTTCAATCTCTTTACCATGAGTCGGCGAACGCTACGACCACGTCCGTCATACACTGCGAGAAACCCTATTACCCAATATGGGGGTCGGGGCTTGCTGGTCACCGGGTGATGAACACTTTTTAACCTTCGGCTGTATTAGTAAGTATGCTGTCTGGCACGCACCATTTGATGACCCCGGAGACGTGTATTTGTACGATCGAGAGGGAACGGCCACGGCTGTTGAAGCCCCGGGCATTGCCGAGTATGACCAGGCAGGAATTGCGCAGGGAGCACCGAACACCTGCGTACCGACAATTGCCGCAACCACCGTGGAGGCATGACCGTTTGCAAATCAGACTTGTCAGCCATTTACTCCCGAAAGCATTGCTCGACTTCATGAGCGCAATTTTTCGTTTGATGTGGATACTTCTTTTCTGATAACGCCAACCGGACAACGTGGTATTTTCATCGACAATGACAACGAGGCAGAACAAGACGGACTCTACTACCAAATCGACAGCGACACACTCGGCGATGAGTATGGCTTTGAGATCGCCGTGCGCGGTTCAGCACTGAAACGCGATACCACGCACTATTTGTGGGATCAGGGAGAGAGGAATAAGGGGTTAGTGTCTCAAGATTTTACTACGAAAACAAATTTAATACGATTCGTCTCAATTCAGAATATTAGCAATGATTTTTATTGATGTGATAACGCCACCTTTAACGCCACTTCGTGTGATCTAGTCGCTCCAACCGAAAGATTGATTGATCACGAAATATATTACATCACTTATTATGTAAACTCTTTTGGTCAAGTTACCGGATGACTAGAGTGACCTAATATTGAGGAAAGTATACAATTTCGCATCCTCAACACCGTGAATGAAGATGGTTTTGCAATCGGTTCTCGGCATCAAAACGGACAGTTTGACTATCAGTGGAACGACATGATAAACAGGCTGTCTGTACTAAGAAATTAATTCCTAGAATGGTCAGGCGACATTGTTTAAGATTATTTGATATCGCGGACTTGTAGCACCTTCCGAATCCTCTATACTATATTCAAAGCTCACATCTCCAGCAATAAGCTCGGTGACTTCTGCAGTAAACTCTGTGCCATTCCATGTCACCGTCCCCCATGTTGGGTTTTCTTCGGTCTTAAGAATAAGCGCTGAATCAGGGTCTTCAGCGTCCGAAACAAATTCTGACATATCTTTCGTAACAATCGTCGCACCACCACCATTAAACGTGGCATCGGCTCCGACAGGAGGTGTGTTGTTTTCGTTGGGCACGGTATGAGTAAAACGCGCCGGAAAGTTGTCGATGCCTCCGTCGCCAACCACGCCATCGAAAATGACCACCTCCAGTGTGTCGCCCTCTGTAAGCATCAACCCTACGAGGATTTCAAACGCATTGCCACTGGGAAACTGGACATTGACCGGTAGTGGGTTTTCGGTATCGCCATTGAGGGTTGCCACGACCCGGGCATTGGTTGGGTCAATCGTAAGGGTATTATCAAAAACACCGGTAATGAATGGTTTTCCATTTATATTGGTATCAAATGGGTCAAAATGTGCCACGGGCGCATTTTCATTGATGGCCTGGGAAAGGTCGAGACTATTGGTATACCCATCATTGTTTAAGTCCGGTCATCCTCCGTGGGTATGTTCGTTTGTAGACCAATAGTCTATTATTTCGCCGGGGGTGGGGAGATCGCCGATCTTTGTTCCGGAGGCAGTGGCGATGGGAGCGACGGTTAAGACAGCCGCACCGACCAGGTTTTTGACACCGTTAATGAGCTGGTGTGTGCGCGACCTGTGGGGCGGTGTTGGGACATGACCGGTGGATTCGAGGGTATTGTTTGACATACGGCATTGATTAACTGTAAAGATGGCTTTATATGGATTTCCGCCTGATTGTCAAGCATTGCCGCAAAGACAAGCCGCTACAGGCATAGTCGGCCATTGTACTTTCCGGATGCGATCAAACAAGAACCCACGACCAAAAAGACCACCGGGCACGTTTGGCGGTCTTTTTGAAGCTGATTTGTCTGGGGAAATGGTGTCGGTGGAGAGGGTCGGCGACTGAATACCTATGATCCGGATCCAACTGAAAACACAAAGTTAATAACCGCATTCACGATAGGGTACGCGGTAATCATACCGATAAATCCGAGTATTGACCACAGAATCACCCTTCGAGCTTGTTTCGTTCTTTCTTCATCTCCACCGTAAACCACAAAAATCATGCCACAAAACACAATGTTTCCAATGGAGAGTATAGCGCCGAGCGTGATGAGGTTGTTGACGACCTTGGTCAGGCGGGCTCGAAGGGAGGTTTCGCCGACACTGGTCAGGCTGTAGTCTTCGATCTCTCTTCCGATCGAGCCTTCCGGCCTGCACCCTTCAAGCAATTCCTTCACGCTTCTCTCCGCGCTGAACTCACAGTCTTCGGATGCCTGCGAGATATTGAACGGCAAAAGCAGAAAACCGATGCAACCAAAAGACACAAAACGAAGAATGCCTGCAAGCATAGGATGAGTGTAATGTGATATTTAGACGATTTCAGAGGGCATTACTGGCTTTGGGAAGTCCCCTTGGCATGTCCCGTTGGGTGGACTTTCCCAGGATTGGCTTGCTCTTTCTTTCTGTACTCGATTGCAAAATGCATTTTTGAAAAGTCGAGATCAAATTTTCCACCCCTGGTCACAAGAAAGCCAGATTGCTTTAAGGCACGCAAAAGGTATAGCTGATCGATTGGCTGACCGTCATCATCAAATTCGCGATACTGGCGAGCGTTTTCTTTCAAGAGCTTCATATCCAATGCGGCCTCCAAATAGCGCACGAGTGCAATACTATTTTTCGGGTGATAATCTCCATAATCAATTTCGCGACCACCATGGATCTCCGGAAATTGTGCCAGCTCGCTCGGCCATTTATGAATAGACTCTGAAGTAAATGGTGTCAACCAAAGCCGGGTCATATCTTCCGCATAGCGTTCGTGAGATTTCATATTGTAGGCGATCATATCGCTCGATTCAGAAAGATCGACCTTGAAGCCAAACGCCGTGTAGCGCAACTCCGGGTTTCCATCGCTATCGCGACCAATCTCAGCGATCTCATTTTTCCCCTTGCCCGCAATAACGAGATTTTCTTGTTCATCACCGGTCACCGCAAACCCCTCTCGTCCGAGAAACATATTTGTCGCTTTTTCCACTTTTTCTCGGTTCTCGGCATCTGAAAAAGACTGCGTGAAGTCTTCCACTTCCTTTTGAGAAAGTGCTTGCATGGCATCCAATGCCGCTTCATATTGGGGTTTCTTTTCAGGGGCAACATTGCCAGCGAGCGCACTGCCAAACAACCCAATCAAAAGAATATCTTGCCGTGTCTCGGGCAACCGTTTGATGTAGGCCTGTTGTTCTTTCGGCAAGGTCGCGAGCTTCTCGGCAAGCAGGGCTTGTGCTTGTTCCTTCCCGCCCAACGCGTCGTAGATCGCTTCAAGTCACTCGTTGAATGTTTCGGTTTTTTCAAGTTTGAAGGACCTTTCTTTCATCTTCGCTTGATCCCCCTCGGTTTCTGAAAAGTCGGAAAAAACCTCCGTGACGTCTTTTGCTGTCAGTGAACGTTTTTGTTGCAGTTCAATTTCCATACGTTTCGCAACAAGGCGAGCCTGAAACTCCTCACCCACTTGAGGGTCAGCCCAAAGCCGGTCAAAGGCTTCCAATTGTCCCGTAGTAGCCAACGCTTCGCGGAGTCTTGTCAGTGTGGCTTCATCAAGCGTGGGTGCGGTGTTTTCGTTCTCCACAGGTGCATCCAACGAAACCGGTGCACCCGCCCAGCCGGTCAGGTCGTCGGTCGAGAGACCGCTCGGCTGATCGTCGGCATCATCATCCAAACGCAGGTCGCGTCCAAAATCCAAATCTTCGAGGAGTTTGGACGCTTCGCGTTGGTCTTGCTGTCGAGCTATTGGTTCTTTGGCAAGTTGCTTTTTCATCTCGGTGCGCGAATCGGCAAGCGCGTTTTGTGCTGCTTGCTCGCGCTCTTCTCGTTGCTTTCTTTGTTCTGGCGATTCTTGCTCATCTCGGGCTGACTCGGGGTCGAGTGGCAATCCACCTTCGATGTCGTCGCGTCCGCCGCCGGATGCGCCTCAAAACTCTACACTCATAACTGTTACGGTTATTGGATATCGTTCGATAGTATTGGATTAATCGTGAACTTGAAGCCAGTGTGCCACAAAGTGGCACAGATTGCAAAAAATGGACATAAACATAGCTCCCGCCACCAGAGGGAGCTATGTGCGGATACGCCTTGGTGGGCTACCGAGAAGCGATTTGGAAATTGGTAAGGTTGGCAACCTCCATGAGCCTTCGATATTCATCAAGATGCATGATATACGCTTCGTGTTCTCGTTCTGGGTCGGACATATTCGCTTCCATATCTCGAGCCATTTTCTGATATTTTTGGAGTGCTTGCTGAACTTGGTCGCGAGTAACTCCTGGCTTACCTTGAACCAGTTGAGCAAGTAGGGTGACCGCTTCCGCTCCAGCCGCACTCACCGGATTTACCTTTGCGTAAACCCCCAACGAATAATCATTTTCAATGTTCCCAATCCTATGGTCTATGAAGCCTTCAAAGAAAGTATCGTTGAGGCTGGCGAGTGTTTGTTTCTCAGTGTCGGTGAGCGCGACTCCAAACACGCGATCAAAATATGCCTGGTTCCACGGAGCGAGTTTCCAAATACGTCCGTCGATCGTGATTTCGCTGGCTCGGTCGGCATAGGGCGACTCTCCGAGTCCGATCATGAGCGTGGCGGCACTATCGGCTCGGTACGCAAGAATGAGTTCATCAGATTGTGCGATTCTGGAAAGCGTAAAGAGGACGGAGGCGTACTGCGTGCAGATTTTGCGGGCGATGTAGGGGTTGATTGCCTGTTGGTTCGCGTCGACGTAGGAGCAGAGGTGGTTGAGTCCGTCGATGAGGCGGGGAAGATCGCCGGACTTGTCCATGCGTTTGAGGGTATCAAACCAGCGCTTGAACAATTCCTTGCTCGCGTCGAGGTCTTTTTGGATTGTCTCCATGTCGACCTGACCATTGTCGAGCTTGAACTTTCCGGCTTCAATGAGGAGAAGATAGTATTTCTTGGAACTGATTGTGAGCGCCTGAAAAACCTTGGGAATGTTATCACGGGTTACTTCTTGACCCTCTGGAAGACCCAACACTGTGCGCATCGCGACCGGTTGGGCTTTCTCAAGCCCTTTTTCAATAAGTGAACCGGGATGATCGAAACCGCCGACCTTGTCGACGTTGTGGAAACGAATGTTGAGCTGTCGCACTGCTTCCGGGCTGTGCTTGAGGGCTGCCATGTACCTCTCGGAGTAGGCACGGATGGTTTCGTTGGAGACGATGCCCTGCAATCCGTTCAGACCACTCACGAATGCTTCCGCTTCAAAGTCTTTTCCTACTATTTCAGCAAACGCTCGGTCAGCGTCGGCGGTGTTCGCCTTGAGTTCGTTGCGCTTTTGGTCGGCGTGATCGTCTAAATCTCGATTTTCGGGATTCGCAGCCAATGAGGGCACAAATGAGGTGGCGACCACTCCTATACCCACGGCGACCTTGTCTGTGGCTGACTTGATCTTTCGCGCACGGTCTTGCACGTCGTTCGCCAAATCGTCCAAAAGTGTCGTCGTCTCCTGCCGAAAGGCATCAATGGTTTCGGCGAGCTGGCCGGTGGATTCGGTTGGCGGGATACCCAGCTCGGTTTGCGCCTCCTCGGTGGCGATGAGATTGATGGTTTTCATGGTGGAGCGTGTTATGGATAAAGTGAGTTTGTTTTTAGTCTTCTTGACCCTGTATTTTACCGATCCACCGAAAAATGCAAGTCTCTCGATTTGGTAACGCATGGCAACCTCCAACGTGAGCAAAAACAAGAAAAAGTCAAGTGCCTTGATATAAAAGCTTTGTCTGGTATATTGGTTACCAGAATTACCATTATGGAAACCAACCATGACCTGACCAGGAACTGGCCAATCCAAGCTCTTCCCGGGGGAATCCATCGGAGAAAGAAGGACCAGAGCGACTATGACGACGCTACTTGAGCGCTTCCTTGCCACCAAACGATCACCGAACACCCGCGCCGCCTACAGAGGCGACATCACTGCATTTTTGGCCAAGTTCGGATGGGGAATGCTGGCATATCCAGACTTTTGCCGGATTTCGGCGTCTCGCATGTCAGATCAGGTCGGAGCCTTCTTAGCTGGCGTTCGGAAGATCGATGAGCACACCGGCCGGGTGCTCAACCCCCAGACCTGGAACCGCAAGCGCAACGCCCTATCTTCCTTCTTCGGATACTTGGTGGACTGGCATCGGTACCCGCGGAATCCGGTGCGAATCTTCAGATTGCTACCAACCCGCCGAAAGAGCAGCACCCAGGGGCTGAATGCTTCCGAGGTGCGAACAATCCTCGACCACCTTCAACACATCCGCGACGATCGGAAGACCGAGAGTTCCGCACGGGATTACCTGGTCGTTTTGTTCCTGTTCCACTACGCTCTCCGACGCAGTGAATTGGTTTCGCTGCAATGGTCGGACTTCCATCCGAGACAAGGCTTTTTCGAAGTGGTTCAAAAGGGTGGAGAACCACGGCTAAAGCCTTTGGTGAACGAGGACTGGGCTGGGCTTTCCGAATTCCGCCAGCGATATCCCTGCGATTGTCCCTATGTCTTCCACGGTGTCCGGCGGCATCCCAAAACAAAACGCTATCACCCGCTCTCGCCAGCGTACATCTTCAAGATGGTGACAAAGGTTGCCTGCGAAGTCTTGCCTTACAAGCACATCACCCCCCACTCATTTCGATGCTCGTTTGTAGGTATAGCTCTTGACCTTGGCGTCGATCCGGTCAAGATCGCGCACGATGGGGGCTGGGCGGACCTGAAAATGATCGGCTACTACGATCCTCGGGATTACCAGCAGGACAGTGCGATTGCTATGGTGGCGTGTCATCAAGGACGGGCAAAGTGACAGCAAGCCGAAGACGACATAAATGGAAAGGGCTTGTTTTTGACTGACTCTAAAGGACTTGGTACAATCAACACGTAAGTGGTTGCTATAATGGTAATTATCGAAACCACGCGAGGAAAAAGCAAGTCGGCCCGAGAATCTTTCGGCCTGAACGAAAGGGAAGGCGGGAAACAAGACCCAGCTCGTCGAGGTTTCAGAGTAGGCCGGCATTAATGTTGCCGATTTCTTGCCACGGGATCGACCTTGTTGCTCTAGATGCAAAACGTTTGCGCGCGATTTAAAACGAATACTTGCGCGAAATTCAATCATTCTTGATAATTTGGATTACCGTCACAAGATTGTAATCCTGTTCAAAATATCGCGTCAACCATTGCCTGATGATTCGACAACATCTATTCTTCAAGGCGTCCCCGGTTTTCTCGATTCCATCACCCTCACCACTCTACGATTTCACCAACGTCGTGAATGGCGTTGTGTTTGAGGTAATCGCGGGTGTCGTAATATTTGACCATTTCGATTGTCGAATGCCCGGTTGCATTGGCAATCGAAACAAGATCATTTCCGCGGGTCAAGGCCAGCTCGACGAAAGCTTTTCTGAACGCATGCGGGCTAAAGCAACTGCCGGGCAGCGCCTTCTTCGTGATGGTTTGGACAATTCCGTAAGCGGAAGATGCCGACAAGGGACGACCGGCAGGTTGTCGAAGACTGATAAAAACCGGCTCTGGAACGGAATGCGAGCCCTCCTTCAACCCGCTACGGTTTAGGCGGAGATGAGTGGCAACCTTCAGATCGATCAATAGACTATGAAGGATCGGTGGTATCGGCAGGTGTTTCTCGGTTCCACCCTTTTGAGTGAGCCGCAGGGTTTTGGAATGGAAATCGATGTTCGACCAGCGAAGATTGACAGCTTCACTTCGACGAAGGGCCAACAGAAAGCAACAGCACAGCAGAGTCGTGTTTCGAAGTTCTCTCCATCCCTGGGTTCGGTATCCGGATAAAAAAGTGAGTAGGATGCTGATCTGGTCGGCGCTCGGGCTTTTGGTGGAGCTTTTTCGTGGCATAGGAGCCGGATCAAGAACTTCGACGGGGTTCCTGGATAACCCATGGGCTTTTTGGAGAAATTGGAAGAAGGAGGAGAGTGCATACAGTCGGCGGTTGACTGAGCGCGGGTTGGTGAGACGCCCTGTGGCGGGATCCGTCTTCTTGCTGGCCGCCACGTATGCTGACACTGTGTCGCAAAGTACTGAAAACGGAAAATCAAGGATGGATCGGCCTTGGCTTGAAAGAGGCAGCAAGTCCTGGGATGCCTTGATTCGATCGAGGAATCCCACAACCTCCCGCCGGTAAGCCCGTATCGTTTCGGGGCTTCGTTTCGTTGACAGAAAAGACTCGAGGAGGGCATCAAGCTGAATTTGCGTGGGGCGTTGTGAGGGCATATGGTGCGGTCAAGAACTCCAGAGGTGGGATCACGGTAATCCAAATTACCGTGAGTTTATGCAAAATCTTGCACCACTCAAAAAAGGAGCACTCACTCATGGATAAAACTTTATGTACCAACGCCTTGCCTTTAGCGTCGTCACATCACGGCGAAAGCCCTTTTGGGTTGCCGTCTCCTGACGCCCATCAAACAGCCGATGATCAGCCGCAATCTGAGCTGCAGGATCCCAAACAACAGCGACGCGTCATCGGGAGGCCGATGAAATATCGCCCCTTTATCGAAGCCCTTGAGGACGACGTAGTCTACACCCCCGCCTCCATCATCGATTGGGGTTATGAAAAAGGTGTCCTCCTCAAGGAACCAGGCTCAAAAGAAGGTCGATCCCAACGCGTCAAAGTCCGGCATTCTCTTGCTCGGTTTTCCAAAAACCACGGCTTCCCTGATGAAGGAGATGGGGTAATTCGGCGAAAGGGACAACAACCTGCACGCGGCTGGAAGGGTAGTCGATGGAAAGCCTCCTTGCGCAAAGTGGAGCCCGGCACTCCCAATCACACAAAGCCTTCTGAGGAACCTCTCCCGACGGCATCTGTGAACAAAACACCGGTCTGCATCCCCGCAATCGTATAGCCAATTGACCTGACCGGCGGAACCTCCACATTCCGAGTATGTTCATTCAAAGACCTGACTGGGTTGCCCGTCAGTCAGGTACAATGCGGTCGCCGTCCCGCCCTTGGACACCCCTTTGGGGTAGAAGATGCAACACCAAGGGTGGGTCGGCGTCCGAATCCTTCACCCGTGAAAGGAAAAATGCTGTCTAGTGGTTGCTCTTTACGAGTCGAGTACTGCGCTAAGCTCCACCCAGACCGGCGGGGTTCCGTTTTTCAAGGGATGGCAGCCCACGAGACTACAGCTTACGTGTGCATCCTGAATTGCTTCGAAGTGCTTCCGGGTGGAGCGTCAATTACCCAGGTGGGATTCGAACCCACTGAAACCATTCCCCTTGGCAGGGAGAACACAACAATCCCGCCGAAAACGCCCTACGCCAGATCGTACTGGGTAGAAAGAACTTCATGCTCAACCGTTCGAAAGAAGGTGCGCGTGTGACAGCGATTCCGTGCACCATTTGCGTTTTGTGCGCGATGTTCGGGGTCAACCCGAAAGACTATGTCCGAGAAACCGTGTTGCGGATTCGTAACTGCCGCGGCTTCCAGCTTCCCATAGCGTTTACCAATCAACGTGAACACTGCGACCTCTGGCCGTTGGGTCTTGTCAGCAACCATGCCTGATAGGCGATGATGTCGCGATCCTTGATGGTGCGGACCTTTCGCGTCGATCCAAAATATTCGTTAATGGTCCGCCATCACCGCTGAACTCGGTTCCACGTATGGAGTATTTCCTTTTTGGGTTGGGCGATCCTCATGATCTGCGCCAAGGTGGAATCTGCTGATTCAGCGGCCTCGACTCCCTTGCGCGATTCGACCCGCTTCTCTTCCAGCCAATTGCGTGCATCCTTCACGGTCTTGAAGGGCTTCTCCGGTCGCTTGTAGCGTTTTTGGCCTTTGGTGTCGAGGTAGGGTAGTACGTTGGCCCCTGCAATTCAACACCCAGCAATGCGCGGCATTGGTGCTCGCCCACTCACGCATGCTCTTCGCCGCCTACTATCGACAATTCCGGCGGTTCGAAGCCAAATGCTTCCTCGCCGATGCGTTTCACTACCTCAATGGCACCGCAAAAACCTGTCTCATCGACAACACTTCGGTCGTCCTAGCCGCCGGGAGCTGTGCCAATGCGCAGATTTCGTCCGAAATGGCGGGCTTTGCGCGGGGGTACGGCGTTACATTCGCGGCCCATCGCATCAACCATCCCGAACGCAAGGGACGTGTCGAGCGACCATTCCACTATCTGGAAAACAACCTCCTGGCTGGGAGCACTTTTTCGTCCTTGGATGACCTTAACGCCTCGGCTTCCGATTGGTGTAACCAGATGGCCAACGACAAAGTCAAGCGATCGATCGAGATGTTTCCGAAGTCCGCCTATCTGATGGAGAAACCCTTTCTCCTTGCGCTACCAAAGGTGTGCCCACTGGTATACGAGTCATTGTTTCGCGTTGCCGATACGACCGGCTACGTCCATGTAAAACGCAACCGCTACTCCGTCCCTGATCGGTTGGAGGGTAAGCGTCTAGAGGTACACCACTACTTCAACGAGTTGAAGGTCTACTTCCGCAGCGAGTTCGTCGCAACGCATCAGATCTGTGAGAAGCGCGATCAGCGGATCGCAGCGGGAGGCGTCTCTGGAGCGGAGAGCTCCATGGGGCTTCAGCTTAGGAGGCTCTGCTTCGCGGTCGTGATCCGCTTCTCGACACCTACCTCGACCAAGCGAAGCCGCGCGTGCCTGGGCGTGGTGTTCATGCGATGGAACGCCTACTACACCTTGTGCGCACCTATTCCGAGGACGTTTTTTACGGAGCTCTGAGGTAAGCCCATCACTACGGGCTGTTCGATCTGAATCGTCTGGAGAAAATGATTCGCGATGAAGTGACCGGCGATTCGGTTCAGGTTGCGGGCGAGGAGGTTATTTTATATTTAAGTATATTAAAACCAAAGTTTTTAAAAAAACCAATTTTGCCCTTGATTGACAACCGAAATCTGGTTCGCTCTACGGGTTACAATACTCAGGGTCGCTTACGTTAACATAGAGCAAGTCACGCACATCTATAAACCCGTCGCCGTTGGGGTCATTGGGGATGGCATAGAGCCAGTCTTGGATAAGTAGATAGAGATCTGTCAAGGTATTACAGCCGTCCCCATTAACATCTCGATAAAGGGGATCGAGAGCAACCAGGATGGTTGTTTGTATAGACACTGTTTCCGTTTCATCGCTAACGGTCAGGTTGAAGCTCGTGGTCGCCTCGGGCAGGGGATCCAACAGAAGAGGGTTTTGGCTGGTGATCGCACCGGTCATATTATTCTCCCATGTAAGGCTAAACGGTGGACGGGAACAGGAAATCCGGGCTTCCAGTAGGGGGGGATCAAGGCCCAGAGCGCCGGGAGATTGGATCATGGCGGCCAGAGGACCATCCGCGGTCAGGGTTACCGGGGTCGATGTTCTGCTGCCGCAAACGTTGGAAACCTCACAAACATACACCTCCTCGTCACTCACAGCCACGGGCCTGAAAGATATGCAGGGGGTTAAAGCAACAGGACTTCCGTTCTTGTACCATTGATAGAAAAGAGGCTCGCTGCCACTTGCCGCGACACACCATGTGAGGTCTTCTCCAGGACAGATAATAATATCACGGGGCTGCAGAGTCAGGGTTACCGGCTCATTGACAGTCAGCATTACTGAATTGGAGGAAAAGGCGCCACATGGGTTGGTGACGATACAACGGTATTCTCCAGCATCAGATTGATTTCCCACATCCAGGACCAGGCTCGGACCAGTGGCATCCGGAATATCGATACCGTCCTTCTGCCAAAAGTAACTCATCGGCTCAGTGCCGGTTACGACGACATTGATGTTGACTTGATCGCCGAGACATGCTGCTTGGCCCACTGGTTGGGAGACAATGTCAATCGGCTCGTGTACAGTCAAGCCTGCAGGGTTGGATATGGAGGCAAAGCATGGATTGGAAACAATACAACGATATGCACCTGAATCGTTTGTTGTCACGGAGTCGATACAAAAATTGGGCTCATTGGCGCCACCTATATCATGGCCATTGAGCTGCCATTGATATGTCAACACATCATTGCTACCGGTAGTCACGCTGAAACATGCTGATTCTTCAGTACAGGCCGTCAGCTCTACTGGATGAGTGACAATCGAAATCGGCTCACTCACGGTGAGTCTTGCCGAATTGGAAGTGAGCGATCCGAATTGGTTGCTGACCAAACAATCGTAACTACCGGAATCGCTCGATACAACTGACGAAATGGTGTAGCTCGGGTTCCTTGCACCTTGAATCTCGAAGCCGTCTTTACGCCATTGGTAGGCAAGATCTCCCGAGGCACGTGCAAAGACAAAAAAAGAGGCCTCACCTTTGAGACAAGCGGAAGCGTCACCGGGCCCCTGCAAAAGTTGAGGAGGGTCCTCGTCAGCTATTTCGATAGAGAATGTTTTTCGGTGGCTGATTTTGTTGGCGCTGGTTACCTGAATGTCAAAGGAATAGAAGCCTGGCTGTACCGGAAGACCGGAAATCTCCCCTGTCTCAGGAGACAACCCCAACCCTGGAGGTAGTGATCTTTCTACGAGGGACCAGACATGAGGATGCACACCACCGTCGGCAACAAGGGCTGCGTGATATGTCTCCCGATTCGACCCCCTTGGCAATGTGGCCGTAAGGATATTGGGCGCCTCCCCCTCGGGCGGGTCGAGCACAGTTGCAAATAGTCCGCCTCCCGCGGTAGAGGTGTGGACTAAGAGGGGGCTATCCGGGGAACGCAATGCCCCTTCCGTCTCACGGGAGATGTGGGTTACCTTGAGCGAGGTCAGTCCACCACTGTAAGGCTGCCAGGCACCATGCTGATTACCCCCTCGAAAAACACCACCGGCAACTTCGGAAGAAAAGCTGGCCAGCAGCGCTCCCGATTGAGGATCAAAGGACAAGGACGTTGCGGGCACGCCTGCCGGCAAACCGGCGTTATGCGGTGTCCAGTGATCTCCCAAATCATCGCTGTAATATACACCGCTGGAACCAGCGATCCAGATCCTTCCGACAAGAACTGGATCTACAATGAGGTCGTTCACCCGATGGTCCGTAAACCCATTTCCCGCCCCCGAAAACCAATCGACCCCACCATTATCTGACCAAGCCACGCCATCCCCTCCGTGCATTCCCACCCAAATACGAGTTCTGCCACCGTTGCTTTGGATCTCCAGCGCTGTCAGTATTTGTGATGAGAGGCCCTGGTTCGAAGATACAAAGCTCAAGCCGCCATCCTCGGAAATGAAGAGGCCGTCCGTAAGCGAAACCAGGTAAATCCTTCGTGGCTTGGTGCCCCGATCGATGGCAATATCGGATATTGGAGCCCGGGTCAGGCTGGTCGGCAACCAGGTCAAGCCTTGATCATTGGTGATATAAAGGCCGTCTTCGGTTCCGGCATACAGTGTATTCGGGTTGTCCGGGTCCAGTTGTAATGCATTGACATAAAAGTTATCGAGCCCCGCGACCCTTGGCTCGAAGCTTTGCCCACTATCCGATGACACCTGCACCCCAAAACCTTGTGTGCCAACATAGATCGTTTCGGTATTGCCTAGCGCTCTCGTTGAAATATTGATCTGGTCGGCAACCGAGCTAAACTGCCTGAGATTATCCCATGTATCACCGCCATCTATTGTGCGATAGACACCTTCCCTGTTGGAGCTGGCATATAGAATACCTGAATCGGTTGGATGATGCACCAAACCATTGATGTCCTGGTTATCAAAAACGCCGTTATCTATCCTAAACCAGCTTTCACCCGCACTCTCGGTTTTATACACACCACCTCCATTATCACAACCAACATAGGCGACCAAGGGGTTTGAAGGGTCTATGGCCACACTGAGGGCTCGGGCACTTAAGAAAAAATCATGCCATAAATCCGTATAAGGATTATAAGAGTGAATTCTATTCGGACCTGCTGCATAGATGAATTCCGGATCGATACCAGATGCTTCGATCGCGAAGTCCGGATAACCTGGCCAGGAAAGGGTTTTTATGAGTTCCCAATTCCTTCCATAATCATCTGTTTTATATAAGGCTCTATCAAAACTTGCTAAAAGTTTCCCTTGCTTAACTTTTGAAAAAATCAAAGATGATTCTGACAAACTGAGCTGTGAGTAAGAACAGGGCCGGCAAGGACTCATCATCTGTTCCCACCTCACTCCTCCATCAATAGAAATCCAAGAAAAGCCATCTTCATCAAGAGAAACCAATCGGTTTTCGTCAAACGGATCCACTGCAAAATCAACGAGTCTTGCCGCTTTGTTGTTCAGGCCGTTGCCAAAACAAGGATTGGGTTGATACCAAGTAATACCCCGGTTATCTGAACGCCATACGCCATCATAATATACGTAATAATATCTATTAGGCTCCGAAAAAGCAATTTCAGGAAGGGTATTAAAATAAGGATCGGATCCCCTTCTGTCAGTTCTAACCCATGTGTTACCAGAAGACCTTGTTAAAAAAACATCTCGACTAGGAATAAGCAATTCTTTTGGGTTGTTTTCATTGATAGCAATTCCACTTAATGGCATGGATAGTAGCCCTGAGTTCTTTTGCTGCCAATTCGCCCCATCATCGTCACTCTGCAGGAGTCCATAATGCCTTGACCATATGAAAACCCTGTTCAGGCCCGGTCCATCGAATACTGGGTCTCGGGGTGACCTTCGAACATTTTCGGTCGTTATATTTCTCCATGAAATCCCGCCATCTTTGCTTAATAAAATACCCTTACTTGTACTTGCCATCATGCGTGATGCGGAATCGTCGTCTCGCACAATGGAGGAAATGCTATAAACGTCTGGAATATACAAATCCGCCCAAGTTTGGCCGTAATCTGTGCTTTTCATGAGTTTATTAGATTCGGAAAGGTATTTTTCATATTTTATTATATCACCCGGATCAGTCTGAGATATTTCAATTTCTTCGTATATATTTTCAACAGGTATATTGTCCCACGTGTGCCCTCCATCTTGACTATAGACACTAATTGAATTATCAGGACAAGATGGGATACAGGAGCCATAGACATATGCAGATAAATACATATGCTCAGGATCAGCGCGATACAAACTCATATTCTGACGAAATCCACCGACGGCGGATGGGTATGGAAGCTTCTCTCCTTGTGATACTATCCCGCTTATGTCAATGGTAGCAACTGTATTGTCTAGAACAACCTTTTGGTCGCGGCATTGCAACCGCCAAAAAAATGCAAAAAGACGCCCATCTGTAGAAAACTCGAGTGCTCCTGCTCGGGTTCGGTAATCGTAATCATCACAAAAGTACCAGTCCTCCCATCGATTTTCGATACGATTAAAATACGCTGGAACACGCCAGTCTCTGGAAGCCCAAATGGATCCGTCAGCAGGAGAAATAGCTAGGTTCGCTTCTAAGTCATAACCAATGGTATCCCATGTTTCGCCGCCATCCCATGTTTCCTTTGTCCAAGTCTCATAACTATGTAGTAGGGCCAGCATGTGCAAAGGGTCACTGGGATCGATAACCAATTCCCTTAATTCTGGATATGAGGTGCCCTCGAAACGCCAGGCACCTTGATTTTCACCAATTACATTCAAATTGTAACTTTTTCGAAAGGCCATCTCATTTTTATCGAGAATTTCTATGGTAAAGGAAAATTCGCCCTCTTCTTTGGTATAACCGATCAATGTACCATCCGGTCTCAGATCGATTCCTTCTGGGAGAATTCCGGACCATAAGTGCCAAGAATAAGGTGGTACACCCCCTTTAGCCAATAACGTTTGACGGAATCGCCTTCCTTTCTGAGTAACTTTTATATGATCACTGATGATAGTTGGGTTTGTGTAAGCAATTACCTGAAGCGTTAGCTCTTTTGAGTGAATTTGGGGTTTTGGGCTTCCATCCTGGACCATTATTGTGAAGCTCCAGTTTCCTTCTTTTTCACCATTGCCGGTAATCAAACCATGACTCAGCTCAAAACCTGGTGGTAGCTCTCCATCAAGGATAGACCATGTATATGGCTTTGTTCCACCAGATGCCACAAGAGAGTGACTATACTCATCATCCATCCGAGCGTGGGCGAGAGCAACGGTCTCAATACGGATATTATGGTGTAGAATATCATTCAATCCCAGAGTTAAGTCCACCTTTCCGAAACCCCATTCAGGGTTGGGGACAAAATCCGTAAAATCGTCTTGCCAAGAGGATTGAATCACCATATTACGAGCTTGAATGGCATCCAAGCCAGGATCTCTGGAAAGTAAGCGGGCAACTAGCCCAGTAACCACAGGAGCCGCAAACGATGTCCCCTCTAGTACCCCGTAGTTGCCCTCCGATGTAGATGAGATGATCAGTGCCTCCGAGTGGTCCAGCTTGTGATGAAGGTAAATTGAGTGTGGGGAGGTCCCGGGAAACGCGGCCCTGCTGACAGCCCCTATCACAAGCTCTCCCGGCGCCGTTGTATCCGGTTTGAAGCGACCATCTCTGGTTTTACCCGGTGAAGAAAACTCGGAGATGTCGCCGATGAACGCCGAGGTATCCGCCTGGTCCGTCCCATTAATATCGGTCCAAGCTGTGCGAAAGCGGGTGCTGTCGATGTGCTCGGCAAAGCTCCCAACCGCGATCCCGTTGTAAGCGGTAGCCGGTTTACCGATCAGATAATGATTATCCGCCGCCCCGGTGAGATAAGGGTCCAGGCCGCCGACGAGGGAGAAATCACTCAACCATCCATGGTAATGGCCACCCGCGTTTATTCGTGCCCCATGAACTTCCAGCCGCCAATCCCCTGCCGCCGGTGCATTGTAAAGGTCGTCGTGAATCATGATGATCGCCTCTCCGCCTCCAGAGTTGCGCCCCATGGTGGACAGGAAAATCCGGCCGAACGGGGTATCACGGCTGACATGTTCGAAGCCGCCGATGCTGACTTGAGTCTTACCATCAGGTGCAGTAATGCGAAGGCTGAGTTGGTCATTGCTGTCGAAGAGGATTTGAACCACAACCAGATCGTTACCCGTGCCCGGCTGGGGAAATGAATACTCGGGAACGTGAAGAATATGCTCGTTCCACTGACCAGTATAGGCCTTACCCTGAAAATGGCGGAACCGGGTGCCGTGATTGTCGGAGGCATTGCCCGCGGCGATGACCACGGCCTTCCCGGGCTTACCCTCTCCGACCAGGGCATCGATGGCCCTTTCTTCGAGGGCTCTACCGTCATGGCCACTGAACATGGTGCCCAATGAAAGATTGATGACATAGGGGTGGGTTCCCGCCATCTCGTCGATAAAGGCCAGGCCGTTGATGATGTCGGAGGACTCAAAGTCGAGCGTGCCCGCATGGCGGGTTCCCTTAACCACAATCAAATCGGCGCCCGGCGCCATGCCCGGCATCTCCGGGGTGCTGCCCGCCGCAATGGAGAGTCCGTGAGTTCCATGCCCGGTGGTGTCGATAGAGGGAAAATCGCTGCTGTTGGCCAGGGCATCGTTGATTTGGGCTCGAGTGAACAAGGTGCCACCAAAAGGACCGGGGCCGTCCAGCAAGCCATCGCCATCCGTGTCTCCTGGTAGGGACAGGTCCAGGATGTATAGAATACGGGTTGTGCCGTCGGCTTTTCGAAAATCGCGGTGGAAAATATCGACCCCTGTGTCCAGGTAACCCACAATTGTGCCTGCTCCCGCGTCCATGGGGATATTGTTTTTTTCAGCACGCGTCGGATAGGGGACGGCGGGACCGGGATGATTTACCGGTCGCCAAATCGCTTTCATCAACTGGCTCATGCGGGCCTGATCCAAGCCCTCCAAAGCGGCTAAGTCATGAAGGCGATCCAACGAAATGGTTCCGCTGTAAATGGATCCAATCCCTGTCTGGATTTTGAAACCCGATTGCGCCAATCGCGCTCTGTCACCGTGGAAATCGATCAATACAGGCAGATAGGTCTCGGAAGGCTTCTTTAAAGCATTGATTCGACCAACGTTACCGGTGAGCCCCGCGACGGTGGACCAGGCCCGCTGCCAATTCTCGGCAGCTTTTTTTTCCGAAATCCCCTTGTTCGTATCTTCCAGCCGGTAGAGGACCCGGAGGGCCGGGCCAAGCCGGTAGACGTAGGAGGTTTCCGTGAAAGCCATGCAGGTGGCGGGCATTGTGATCAACATCCAGACCAGCGGCAGACTCAGAGGTTTTCTTCCCAGTGCAAACAAATAGATCCCTATGTTCAGACACCACATACGTCAGGCTCCCCTTCTTTCCCGCGAGCAGGGCGTATCTCAATCGAGCATCTGTCAAACCTCATGAATCCTCCATTAATGGCTTTTGTACTTATAGGGGAAAAAGGCAACACCAGAGGATCAACTGTTATTTATTTTTTTTAAACTTGATTTTTCAAGAATGGTGATTTTATTATTCTCGACACTTTGATGAGCCAAAAGGGGTAGGAGGAGTATGTTATCTCCTATGAATGAAAAAACTGGAACCATAACCCACCTGCTGCGAGCCTTTCAAGGTGGAGATGATCAGGCATTCTCTAAATTGATCGAGCTGTTCCACCCTCAGCTGGAAGAGGTTGCCAAAGCCTGCTTGGCCGGGGACGGCATGCATGACTTCATGCAAACCCAATCATTGGTTCAGGAATACTTTCTGCGTCTCTCAGCGACCAACCAGCTCCAGCCCTATGACTCGAAGGCTTTCAGGAGCTTCGCTTACAAAGGGATGCGGCGAATTGTGATCGACAAGGCCCGTCGGCAAAGAGCACGTATCAAAACCGTGCCTCCGACAGAAGAAAATGATGCGATGGACCATGATCCCTCCTTCTCAGATGTGGACCGGTTATGGCTGGAACAGGCGTTGGAACGCCTGGATGAAGCGATGCCCGGCATGGGGGTGCTGGCCCAGCTCAAATACCTGGGGTATTCCAAGGTGGAAATTGCCTCGATCCTCGAAATGTCGCCAACCCGGGTCGTGCGTGAATGGAACAAGTGCAAGCTCTTCCTGAAAGCCCTTCTCGTGAATTAATCCCCCCGGAACCGGGTCCGGAGGGATTGGATCAAGTGAATCAACCGGGGTCAGCCCTGATGGTTACCTCCATTTCCATCCGGATCATCCGCCGAACCATCGGTTTCGCTGATGCGGTCTTCGCTCAGGAAGCAGCCACATATGGAAGGACGCTTTGCGTCTCGAACTTTTCTCTTTCTGCTATCCCGGCAGCACCGACATTTGTCGGGGTGCTCGCCAGTGTAGTGGATTCCCAGTGTTTTTTCTTCCTTGTTCTCAAGGTGTGCCGAGGTGGCGACGTTCCAGGACGAGTTTGAAAGAAGCAGGATCAGAATCAGGCAATAAATGAGGCAATTCGATGATGAACAAAGCATGGCATGAACTCCGTTTAGAGCGGGAATCCCCCTTGCTGTCTCTGGGCGCAATGGTTTCGGACGACCTGCCTGGTCGTCGATCAGGACCCGATTCGGCATAAAGGCATCCGCCGCGAAATAGGCCCGGCATCCGGGCGCACCAGAAATGCGCATGCCTCGAATTTTCGGTCCGCATTTTCCGAAAAAAAACTCGAATAACCTATAAAACCTTACAAACAGGAAGCTTACTATCCAGCACACCGAGTCATAGTTCGCCAAAGAGGATTTTGAGACATTTTTCGTGACGCCAAAGCGCGAAGACCACACATAATTGTTGATATGTTAAGGGATGAGCAATCCGACGCGAAAAATGGCCAAAATCCCCTTTGCGAATTTACGGTTCGGTGTACTGGCTCCCCTGTAATTTTTCCCATGCCCGGCATAGCCATTCGGGCTCCGGCAATCCGGATGACCTGAAATGAGCCTCAGAGATGGATAGGAGCTCAGCGGCCTCGTTTCTCCGTCCAAGGAAGATGAAGCAACGCGCCAGGTAGACGCGGTACAGGTGGGTGCGTTGGTCGCCGGCGTCTAAATAGTCCTCTGCATACATCACGGTCTGCCGAAAGAGTGCTTCTGCCTGTTCCGGACGACCCGCCTGCTGATAAGCTTCCCCCAGAGTACACAGCGTATCCAGTGTGGAGCGCGCAGAAATACCCAAGCTCTGTTCCTTGAGCAAGAGGGTGTGTTGCAACAAGGGAATGGCCGCGGTGCTCCTCCCCGATCTCACCATCAGGTCACCCAGGTTGTTGTAGGCACGCAGACTTTGGGGATGGGTAGGAATGCCCCTGCTCTCATATACACCGATGATCTGCCGGAACATCTCTTCGGCACGTTCGAAATATTCAAGGCTGTTGTATAGAACCGCTAAGTTGTTCATGGTGGCCAGGGTTTGTTTGTGATGGGGCCCGAGTGTCTCGCGGCGTGTTTCCAGCACCTTGGAAGCCAGCCGGTCGGCCTCAACCGGACGACCGCTGAGGTAGAGAACCCGCGCGAGGCCGTGCATGGTGCTCAAAGTATGGGGATGGTTTTTGTAGAGCACGGCTCTTCGTGTTTCCAAAACCTTTCGATACCAGCGTTCGCTCTCTGCATATGCACCGCGACCAGCCAGACTGTTGGCCAGGTTATTCTGGGCAACCAGAGTACGGGGATGAGTGGAACCTAGAGAGGATGTCAATGCCTCGATGGCTTCCTCAAGCAACGCCTCGGCCTCCGAAAAACGGTGCAGGCCGACCAGAGCATTGGAGAGGCCCACCATGGTTCCGGCGGTATCCTGATGTCGATTGCCCAGAACCTGCTGTTGGACTGTCAGCAGGTGCCGCGCCATGGGTTCAGCTTCCTCGAAACGCTCCATGCTCACCAGGGTAGAGATCAGCTCGTTCCGGATTCTCAACATTAGAGGGTCGTGCTCGCCATTATGGGCGATCCTTTTTGACAGGAGCCTGTCGAAGAGTACCTCGGCCCGTTCTAAACGGCCCAGACGTCTCAAGGTCCTGGCGAGGTAGTCAGTGATCTCGAGTCGTTCCTCCGGGCTGGGATAGACGCTTCTAGCCGCCATCCGGTCAGCCTGCTCCAGATGGTTCAGCGCGCGATTGTAGAGCCCCCAGCCATAGGCGACCCGACCTAGAATCAAGTGATGAGCGGCATCCATGGGTTGGTGAGCGGGTATGGAGCCGGCAAGCAACTGTTCCATATCGTCGAAGCGTTGCTCTGCATCCCGGTGCTCTAGGTCGGGATCAGGTGCGGCCAGATAGTCCATCAGAAACTGCTTACTCGCCTTGACCCTGTTCAGAGCCAACCCGGTTTCTCGGCGTGCTGTTTCCGCGTTCGACCACATTTGGGTCACTGTTACAAACCCAACAAGAATCAAGAGCCCGAAAATGAGGGTCATGGACACGATAAAAAAATGGCGTGCCAGAAATTTGCGAAATATGTACCAGGGTTTACCAGGGGCGGCGTGGACAGGACAGGCGCATTCATGGCGTTCCAAATCGCCATCGAGCTCCGAGACTGACGCATAACGATCCTTTTTCTTTTCGGCCAAAGCCTTTGCGGCGATCCATGTCAAGTCTTCCCGTACCGCTCGTTTCAGGGCTCCGGGCGTAGTGCCTCTGTTGTGAGCCACCTCAGTCAGGTCGGTGATTTCATCCAGGAGCTGTACTGCTGACGATAGCCTGGAGCGGTGGAAAGTCTCGATTTCTTTCTCGAGTCCCGCTTTCTCCCGCTGTTTCGGGTCGATGATGGGATGGCCTGTCAACAGCTCGATGAGTATGGCACCCAATGAATAGATATCGGTGCGGGCATCGTGGTCTTCCCCACTGTTCAAACCCTCCGGGCTCATGTAGGTCATACAACCGAAGTGAGAAACCGGATCGGCCGCCCACTGGTGGCGCGACCAATCGATTTGCCTGGCAATGCCGAAATCGATGATCTTGGGGACCGCCTTACTGCCGTGAAAAGTGACCAACACATTGGACGGTTTGAGGTCCCGATGAATGATCCCTTTTTGATGGGCGTGTAACAAGCCATCACAAACGCCGCGAAAGAGAGCCACCCGTTGCTCGATTGTGAAGCGGTGGTGATCACAGAAAACAGTAATAGGCATTCCGTCGATATGCTCCATGGCAAAATAGGGGCGGCCGTCCTCGCTGACGCCGGCATGGTAGATCTGGGCGATATTGGGATGGCTCATGATGGCCAACATCTTGTATTCCAGCTCGAAACGATCTACCAATGAAGCGTTGCCCGGGATCTCGCGAACCACTTTGAGGGCAACATCCCGCTCCATGGGTTCGGTCTGATGGGCCAGATAGACCACGCCCATGCCGCCGGATCCCAGCTCTTCAATGATCTGAAAAGCACCTATTCTCGCCGGCGTGGGGGTTTTTGTGCCCGCTTCCTCCGGTTCGGAGCGGGGACCTCTTTCGAAGACGGTGTTGACCACCGTACTGTGAATCGGGTCCATCATATTTCGCCAGTATTCAGCCGACCCACTGCTCTGATCCAACATGGTTGCCAGCTCCCTGGCCAGGTCGGGGTCCTCGAGCCTGGATTGTTTCAGGAATGCCTCTCGATCCTCTCCCTCCAAGGATTCTGCATGAGCAAACCATTCCTGAAGAAGCAGCCATTGTTTATCCCCGCTCACGAATCGGGCTCCAGAGAGCGCTTGTAGATCCAAGCCTTGGCAAATGACCACCTGCGTTTTACCGTGGCGATGGAAATACCCAGACTATCGGCTGTCTCCTGGTTGGTATAACCGCAGAAGACCTTGAGCTGAACAATCTTAGCCATGCAGGTATCCTGGAGCTCCAACTCGCGTAGCAGGCTGTCGAAGAGCAGCCAATCCTCGGCAGTGCCGCAGCCCGAAAAAAGCAACGTCTCATCGGCCGACACCAGGTCTGCATCGCGTTTTAAAGCTTTTCCTCGCCTGGCCTCGTGAATGAGGGCACGCCGCATGGCAATGGAGGCGATCTTGAAGAAGTGATTGCGATCTTGCCAGTCAATTCCGCTCTTTGTCCCCAAGTCCGCATAAATCTCATGCACCAATCCGGTGGTCTGGAAAGGTTTGTTCTTTTCCAATGACATCACGTTATGGGCAATCGCGCGAAGTTCGGCATAAACCTGATCAATCAGGTCTTCGAAGGCGCCTGGCTCGTTTTCTTGCCAGCGACTCAGGAGCTTCGTAATGGAGGATGGCGATCTGCTCATGTTGCCCCTCCCTCCGGTTTTCATCTGATCTTGAAAAAATGATAAGGACGCTTTCTCTGAAAAATCAAGCCGAGAGGAGACAAAAAACACCCCATGCTGATCCTTTCCACTCGTGTTTTTCCCCTGAAAGTATAAATACCCGAGTGGAGGAATCATGAATCATCAATGTGGCAGATATTCCATTATCAGGCCGTTGGGTACAGGTGGAATGGGCGAGGTGTTCCTGGCCCGCGATCCTGTTTCCAACCGTGAGGTTGCGGTCAAGGTGCTGAAAGAGGCAGGTGACTTGAACAAAAAGCTCTTTCTCAAAGAAGTCAAGCTGGCTGCAAGCCTGAATCACGAGAACATCGTCACTATCCATGATGCAGGAGATGAGAAAGACCAGGTTTACGTCTGCATGGAATACATTCGTGGAGAAACCCTGAAGCAAAAGTTGGCGCGGGAAAGTGCCCTGGACAGGGAGCTGGCGCTTCGGATTCTGACCCAGATCGCTGACGCATTGGATTATGCCCACAGGCAAGGTATTGTTCACGGTGATCTGAAGCCTGCCAATATCATGGTGCAAGGTGATCTGAAGGTAAAAATCATCGACTTCGGCGTCGCGCGAGGGGGTCACAGCGCTGTCACCCACGTGTCCGACCAACCCGTCTATATGGGGACTGTAGAATACTCCAGCCCCGAGCAATTATTGGGAAATACTCTGGACGGTCGTGCAGATCTCTATGCGCTGGGGATTCTTGCCCATGAGCTGTTATGGGGAATGCGCCCCCAATTGGTGCCTGATACGAAAGCACTGACCCCCCATGCACATGCCGCCGCACCCAGGACGTACGATGACGGCATCGATGATTTCTTCCTGCGTGCCCTGCATCCAAAACCAGTTTCACGTTTCGAGAACGGCAAGACATTCGTTCGGGCATTGGAGAAAGCACTCAGCGGCCATGACCGGTCGGATTATTGTTTCGTGGGTACGGGCTCGTGGCCCCAAGCGAAGCAGCCCGAAAACTCTAGGCGATCCCGACCGTTCGGCTGGAAGCCCGACAGGCGCCGTATTTTGGAAACTGCGATCGCCGTGCTCGGTATTGTCGTTGCTCTCTGGGGTATGTGGTATCAGGTGGAAACTAAAGAGGAGGGAGTCGACCCGCTCTCAAAACTCCCATCATTGCGGGATGTCAAGGGTTCTATCTTTCTGGGCGATGATCCCGCCGAATATGTAACAGTTGCCCTGATCGGTGTTGATCGATTGGATAATTCCCGCAGCCTCGAACCTCATCATCACGGTCATTTTCGCTTCGATCAGGTGAACATATCTGGTCCCGTGATGCTTACCATCGAAATCCTGGGATACTATCCCCAGACCGTGGTGTTACCCGAGTCCGGTAAGATCATGTTGCAGCCTGAGCAACTGCGCAGACGACCTACGCTGCCGCCGGTGGATATCGTGGGTCACATCACGGTTTCGGGAACGCCGCCCACCCGGGCCCTTATCCGTATTCTGGAAGCAGAATCCCTGGATCAACAGATGCTAGAAAAACGGGATGGCGGTCGCTTCTCTTTCACTGCGGTTCGCGGCTTGAGAGAGCAGCTGCGGTTGGGAATTCTGGTCAATGATTGTTCTCGTGAGCTCTTTCGCACGCTGCCATTTCGCCCCAATGTGCCCATTGATATCGATTTGAGTCTCGACGAGCACTGCCGTGAGGTAGAACAAACATCCTCGTGGGGCGATTTCAGCGGACCCATTCCCGTCGCGCTGCTGGGTTTCCAGAATCTCACTGGAGACGAGGACCGTGATTGGATCGGTGACTCCCTGTTGAGCATGCTGCCCATTCAATTGGGCGCTGCGGGAAGGTTCAAAACCGTCTCCCGAGAAGATACGGCCCTATATGAGAAACACGACCTCACCCAATTGCGGAAAGATGATCTGGATGTCTTTGACCTGGACCGCATCAGGGAAACCCTGTGTGCTGAACTTGTGCTCTACGGCAACTATCAGCGCTCGACAAGCGGTGAGCTCTTTCTCAGCTTTTGCCTGCGTGAAACCAAAACCGCCGCCTATCACAGCCGGTATACCGTCAGTGTGCCCACAGAGCATATGGATCATATCGATAAGCTCGTCGTGGAAACGGATGCTCTGGTTCGCAAAGAATTGGGGCTGCCACCGGTGTCGGCAGAACAGCAGGTACAGGTGCTAAGTGCTTTCTCCAATCACGAGGCCAAGCGATTCTATGCTTTGGGCTCACGAGCACTCCGGGAATTCAAACCTTTTCAGGCACGGGCTCATTATCAGAAGGCGGTAGACAGCGATCCCAAATTTGCTCTGGGTTTCCTCGGTTTGTCTCAGGCTTGCTCAGCTCTGGGCTTTGCGGAAGAAGCCGCGGATTTCGCCGAGAAGGGCTTTATGTTGTCCAAGGCGCTCGATCAGAAGCAGCTCAACGGGGTTTGGGTGAGCCTGCAGGGGCGTTTCCTGGAAACCACCCTTCAATGGGAAAAGGCGGTGGACTATTACACGGTGCTCTGGCAAACATCTGTTCACAACGACCGCCCGGATGGAGATCACGGTCTTTCTCTGGTCCGGGCCCAATTGGGCGGAGGCATGCCCGATAAGGCGTTGGCGACGCTCGATGCAATCAAGAGCCATGATCGTAATTTTTCCACCGTTCTGAGGATCCGGTTGGCGCTGGAGAGAGCACTGGCTCACGGACGAATGGGGGCTTTCGAGGAACAGGAGCGCACGGCTTCACTTATTCTACGCGATCTGGATGATGGGAGCGTCGGAGGGTTGAACACGGCGCCCTTCCGCGCTAGGGTTGAACTCTTGTTATGTGCCGCCAGGGTCATGGGTGGAGGGGCACAGGATCAGTCCTGGCAGCAGCATTGTGACCTGGCAGCCCAGATTTACCAGGACATAGGCGACACAAATGCTCTGGCCAAGGTCAAATCCATCAAAGGCGTTGGCCTGGGTTACAACAACGATCACTTCAGTGCCCTTGCCGCCTTTCAGCAGGCCGAAGCACTTTTCCATGATATCGGCAATCCGAGGGGCCGTATCGAGCAATTATCCAATATTGCGCTCACTCACAGCATTCTCCGCGACCTGGATGGCACCCAACGGGCGAGCAACAAGGCCATCGAACTGGCCAAACAGCTTTCGGCCAAGGGGTTGCTGGCTCACCTCTACCTGAATACCGCGGGAACCTATCTCGAGCTGAATGCCTTCGATCTGGCCGAGGCCATGTATACAGCAGCAATAGGTTCATACAAGAGGCTGGGCACCCCTCTCTATGTGGGTATTGCCCAGGCGGGCATGGGGTATCTCTATCACAACGAGTCTGTTGCCTTAATTGCTCGAGGGGAAAAGGCTCTCGCACGCAAAAGACTTTCCCGTGCGGCCCATTTCTACCGCCTGGGTCTCGAGAGCGGCTGTTTACACGAGCCTGACACTCTTTTCTTCGCCGACAACCTGTTGCGCTATGCCCGCCTGCTGCATGACCTGGACCGCGGTGAACATGCCGCCGACGTGCTGGCCTTTGCACGGCTGCGTTACGACTTGCTGAAAAACGAGGTTCGTGAGCAACAGTTGTTGCAGAGCATTGAAGAATCCCTAAACGGTCCGGACGCCGCACCGAACTGGGTGGCGGTGTTGCTGCCGGGAGACGAAGAGGCGGGAGAGCGATACGTATGCGGCAAATAGGTTTTCATTATATATCAGTGCGGCTTGAGGTGACCCTGTTGGCTATCTCACTCGCTGCTGCCGAGCCCAGTAACCCTCATCATCAGCTGGGGCCCGCAGGTGATGAGGGTAGGTATTTCAATTTCATGGCCAATCCTTGTCCGCTTGTCCGCGATTTCAATGGCGACGGTTGTACCATCGCTGAAGATCTCTACCTGGCAGCACAGCGATGGCTCAAGCCGATAACCGACGATGTGACGGAACGGTGTTTATGGACAGACCTGACCTGCTCTACATCAATGTCAGCTAAAGCACCCTGTCAAAGGTGAGGTAATCAATGAGCTACAACTATTTCCTCCTGATTCTACTGGTCGGCTGGGGCTTGGCAGCCGATGAAATCACCTGTAGCCGGAAATTGGGCCCGGCGCTTCGCATAATCCATCGGTACACATTGCTGCCTGAGAAAAGTAAGACAAGAGGCAGGCAGAATTGGGTCAGACACAGGGTAGCAGCCCTCACAGGCTATCCGCCAGCTTTCAGCGTCTCCGGTGATGCCGTGCTACCGGTTGTCCTGGATTACCACGGTGACCCGGCTCGTCTGGCTCTTAGCGGTTTCCATGCCCAGGCCCGTATCGGCTCTGTGCATACGGGGACCATCGCCGCAGGCAGGCTGTCACACCTGATTGCCCTCGAAGGATTGGACAACGCACGAATGAGTCGGGTAATGAGCCCTGGAAATCAGCAGATCCACGTGCAGAGCAGACTGGAATCGGAGAAAGCACCTCTTGTTGGCGGGGCACCGCTGGACATGGATGTGGGTGCCGGTGTAATTGTGGCCTACCTCGATACGGGAGTGGACATCACTCACAGAGATTTTCGCAATGAAGACGGCTCGACCCGAATTATCTACATCCTCGACCTTTCTCTGCCCGGCGATACGGATGGTGATGGCATTCTGGATGGGAACGGACCATTTGGTGGGACCCTTTTTTCCAGAGCCCAGATCGATCAGGCGCTGAGCAACACAGAAGATTTTCCATCCGTTGATACCACGGGACACGGTACTCATGGTTTGTCCATAGCCGCCGGCAGCAATCCCCTCTTGCCCGGTCTGGCCCCAGGTGCAGATCTGATCGTGGTCAAGGCAACCCGAGTGGAGGGAACACTGGATTTCCATTCCATAGATGTGATCAACGGCATGGCTTTTATCGATGAAGCGGCGGGAGGCCAACCCTATGTGATCAATCTCTCATTGGGAACGATATTCGGCAATCACGACGGCAGCGCCCCCGAGGAAGCGGCCGTCGATGCGCTTACAGGTGTTGGCAAACCGGGCAAAGCGGTAGTGATCGCCGCCGGCAATGCTTCCCAGAACAAAGGCGATCGTTTCAGGCACATCGTTGATAAGGCATTCAACGGCTTGTCAAACGAGCACGTGCTGCATATTCCCCCGTACACCGAACCGATGCCGGGAGAAGGCAATGATCTGGTGGTGATTCATTTGGTCTACGAGGCCAACGATGCGCTGGAAATTTTGCTCACTGCTCCAGACGAAGAGATCAGCCTTCAAGTAGGTGCTTTCGCCCATATCAGCCAGACCACCGAAGCCGGCCACATTTTCATGTCGACCATGGGCGCCAACGGAGGTGCGCGTCAGGCGGTCATCATGATCAGCGAGCAGGATGACGTGACTCCAGCTGCCGGCCATTGGCATATCAGAGTGCAAGGCAGCCGCATAGGAGAGGAAGGCCTGTATCACGGTTGGTTGAGTGAATCTTCGATGGTGGGTGGCGGCTTTCCCCGTTTCGTCGCGCCCGCCGACAATTCCTTTTTGATAGGCAAGCCGGCGGGGGCGTTCAACGGTATTGCTGTGGGTAGCCATGCACATCATGATCCCGGCACCCGGTTTGTGACCCAGTGGATAGACATTAACGGGCGTTCCCGAGTCGACCAGTATGCTGTTCCCGGAAGCATTTCCTCTTTTTCATCTCCAGGTCCAACTCGTGACGGTCGAATCAAGCCCGATATCACCGCACCTGGCGAGCTGGTTCTGGGAGCCGTGAGCAGTCGGGCGATGCCACTGAGTTCGCCCTTTTCCATGTATCGCAATCACAACCTGGAAGATCCGCAGGCATTGCTGACAGCGCCTTTGGGGCAGGCCTTTTATGCCGTCTCCGAAGGCACTTCGTTTGCTGCACCCGTGGTGACAGGATTGGCGGCCCGTCTCCTGTCTCGTTCGGGTGATCTGGATTCGATTCAGATTCGCAATATGTTGCGACATACAGCTCTGGCCGACAAGCAGACTGGGAGCCTGCCCAATGGGCGTTGGGGATATGGCAAGGTAAGCACGGATCTGGCGTTGGATCCTGCCATTCCTCTGCCGTCTGGCCTTTTTATCGAAACAGTTTCCCTGCCAACGACCGCAGAAGGCAGCCAATACCGACAGAGTCTGAGAGCTTTGGGCGGCAGCGCGCCGTATCGCTGGTCTTTAATTGAGGGCACATTGCCTCCAGGACTCACCTTGGGCACCGGGGGGCTGATCTCTGGGATGTGTGTTCAGCCCGGTACTTATGATTTCGTGGTGCGCGTTACCGACAAGGCCACCCCACCTCTCAGTGAAGAACGACCCTTTCAACTGAAAGTACACGTGTTGGAACAGCCCGAAATCGTATCCCGACATCTCGGAGATGGACGTCTGAATCGCTATTACTCCGGCCGATTGGAAGCGAGAGGAGGGGCCGCCCCTTTGACCTGGTCGTTGCAGGGAGGCAAGCTTCCCCCTGGTTTGACATTGAAAGATGACGGCTCGATCGAGGGCATTCCCATCGAAACCGGTTTGTTTGCCATGACACTGGGGGTGACGGATATGGATGGTGCTGGTGATCTTCACAGCTTTACTCTCGATGTCTTCGAGCCCGGAGATCCGGATTGGTACAGCTTGGGGAACCAGTATCTCCAGATCTCGGGAATGAGCTTCGATCCCACAAACCAGGAGCACCTCTTGACCTATTACCGGAAATCACTGATGGGATATATCAAGGAGAGCTGGGACGATGGAGATTCATGGCAGGCGGTCAGTTATATGACGGCATCTGTGGGCGATATCTGGGGAAGTGGAGCCTATGCCTGGATAATAAGCCCTCTGTATCTGTCCATGCGAAACCTGATCAGGCTCGACCTGGAGCGTGGATCTTTTGGAGTCTGGTCTTTTTGTAATGTAGCTACCGGGGGAAAGCTCATGGACCTCACCAGAACCTCCGACGGCCGTACGTTTGTGCTCGGCGATTCCCTAATATGCTCCAATCCACCGTTTTCGGATCCCTATGAGGTAATTTATTCCGAACTTGATACAGATATCTGGCACCGGACCGAGCCTATCGATTTCAATCTTGAGATCGACCCATCCACCCGGGAAGGAAACATAAGCATATTCGACCCGAACCCGGACCATATCTATGTATCCTTCAGAGGCAGATGCCAGGGCGATTGTGACGGTCCCGGCAGCAATCAGACTTATAGGGGCCGGTTATTTTATTCGGCCGATCACGGCAACAGTTGGCAAATGCTGCAGACACCGCTACCGCTTCCACTGGAGGTAACAGTTTCCAGGAACGACCCCGCCGATGTGTTGGCCTTTCCGGTCTGGCCATACTATAACAATGTTCTCTTTCGAAGTCTGGATCACGGTTCTACCTGGCAGATTATATCGATCCCCTACGTCCAGGATATTTACCTCTGCAAAAAATTCGGTGAGCGATTTGTTGCAACCACCGATGAGGGGATGTTTTCCAGCAACGACGGCGGCGCCACATGGACCGAAGTAATGATTCCGGGGATCAACGACATACCCTCGATTCTCGATTTTCACCCTCTCGAACCCCTGTCTTTTTACGTTTATGTAGAAAGTCAGGGTATTTTGAAGACAGAGGATGGTGGCCTGTCCTGGAAATCAAAGAATGGAGGCTTGTTGGATGTACAGCTCAACGGAATGGCTATTGACAGATCGGATCCTGATTCCCTCTTTGTCTCCTCCGTGGACAAAGGCATCTATCTGACAAGAACCGACGGAAAGAAATGGGTTTCCTCGCAAACCGGGTTCCAGAATTACAATTACGGCTCCGGTTTCATCAACACGCTTCCCGTGATTCTGGAAACAGATCCCAATGTGTATGTGTTGAAGAATCCCAATGGATTCTGGGTTTCGAAGAACCGAGGTCTCGAGTGGTTCAGGCCAAATCTCGAATTCGGCAACCGCAATGTCGTCAATAATGGCCGTTATGGACAGGTCGTCGATTTTGCTATTGACCCAAACGATTCCAGCATCATTGCACGTCTGGTCTGGGTGTATCCCGGCAACCCTGCCGTCTATGAGATCGGTGGCCTGTGGGTCTCCGAAGATATGGGGGAAACCTGGAATGAAATCCCGGATATCGACGTGCCGCCGGACCCTTATCAGTCACTCCTGTTTCATTCGGGCGAAGGTATCTCTCGTTTTTCCCGAGCCAGACCCGGGACCTTTTATACCCTGGGGCAAGATGGGTTATATGTTACCGAAGACAGAGGACAACAGTGGTCGTTCCTGAAATCACTGGGGCCGCATTTCTCTTACACCCTGGAGATCTCGGACTCTGCGCCACACTATATTTATGTGGGAGGCCTGACGGGAGTCATGGCCTACGATCCCATAATCGACGAATGGCATCACGGTACGGCCTCTCGCATCAAAAGTCTGGTGGTGAGCCCGAACGATCCGACCCGGGCCATGGCTGGTCTGGTAGGCAGAGGCGGTAATACGGGATTTACCGAACCTGGCGGGCTCATATTAAGCGAAGATGCCGGTCGCAGCTGGTCTACTCTTGCCACCATACTCGACCACCAGAGCATCAGCTCCCTGATCAGTCATCCGACCCGGAGCGGTACCTATTATGCGGCAACCCATCAAGAAGGGGCATTCAGATCTACCGATGATGGTCAGACCTGGGAAAAGCTCATCGACTTCGGCACTGTATCGGATCTGGTGAATGTTTCCGCTGCTTTGGAAGATACCTTACTGATCGGAACGCGAGGCTATGGCGTGCAACTATCCGTGGATGGAGGAAAGACGTTTCTCCCCAGCAGCAATGGTCTGTTGAACCATTATATAAATGCCTTGCTGATCGACACGGAGGACAACCAGACCGTCTACGCGGGAACCGATAAGGGTCTTTTTATTTCTGATGACTTGGCGGCTTCGTGGTCGCCGACTACTTTGACAACCCCACAGATTGCCGATATCGCCATAGACAGGGGTACGAAACCCAGGCGCATCTATCTGGTTTCCCTTACCGATGGGTTCATTTACTCCAACGATGGAGGGCAGACCTATACAACATCGAGTTCAGGGCTCCCTACCCTCAGGCTCACAGGTGTAGAGCTACAGGAGAAAGCCTATGGAAATCGTATCTGGGTCAGTATGATCGGAGGAGATGGGATCGCCTGGTCTGATAATAAGGGTCTTTCCTGGAATGGTGTGTCAGGTCATGGCTCACATGATCGGTGGGTTCTGGATATCATGGTCGATCCGGCTTTACATAACCGTCTCTGGATTGCAGGTATTTCCGGTGTGTTCTATACCGATAATGACGGTGAGCACTGGCATGAGCTCGATCACGGGCTGCCGGCAGGGGTTCCTGTGACTTCATTGTCTTTCGACCCGTTGAACGGAGACCTGTTGGCATCCCTGTATTCCGAAGTAGCGGGAGGTGTTCATCGACTCGGTGGTTTGGGCAAAGGGTGGAGATCCTTTCAGGAGGGATTGACCGAGCCACTGGTCAGCCGACTATCCAGACCCGGGCATCCGAGTGAACGAACACAGGTGGGAACCCGTCCCATCTATGCGGCCACCGCCGGCAAAGGTTTGTTTTCCAGTCTTCTTGCTCAGCCTTCGGAAAATTCGCCAAGCATCATCACCGCGACACTGCCGGAAGGCACGACCCAAGCCACTTATAAATCGACACTTTCTGCCAGTGGAGGCAACCCTCCTCTCCAATGGGCCGTCATTGAGGGAACTCTGCCCCCCGGGTTGGGATTGAACCCCGACTCAGGTATAATTTCAGGTAATCCCGTAGTGGCCGGATCATTTTTATTTGAAGTCCAGGTCACAGATGTCGATCACTCCAAAGACCAAAAGAGCCTGTCCTTGGAAATCAGCGCAAAAGAACCCCCATTGATTTTGCAAAGTCCGTCTGATACGACTGCTTGCGAATCTCAAATGGTTATTTTCCAAGTGACTGCCCGCGGCTCAGCGCCTCTTTCTTATCAATGGAGAAAGAACGGACTGCCTATTAACGCCGCGGATGGTCGGGAATTGATTCTGGGTGGGATCGAATCCTTCGATGCCGGCACCTACGATTGCGTCGTGACTAATCCGCATGGAAGCATGATTTCCTCTCCGACGTCTCTGACAGTGGTCGAACCCGTAACAATTACAGAGCAGCCCACGGGTCAGATCATTTGTCCCGGTGAAGATCTGGTTTGGTGCATCGGGGTGAACGGCGCCGACCCTTTCCAATACCAGTGGTACCACAACGATAGCCCCATACCCGGCGCCCAGGCCTCATGTCTCTCCATCGATGAGGTCTCTCTGGGAGATGAAGGCTCATATTACTGTGTAGTAACCAATCCTTGTGGCCAGGAAACTTCCGTTCAGGCAACGATGACCGTAGGCGGCCCTCTGAGAATCCGCATAAGCTCACCGGGGGCACGAGGTCTGGATCCCCCCGTGTTACAGGCATTTGCAGAGTGTGCCCAAGGTCCTGTGACGTTCACTTGGCAAAACCTGACAACCGGAGACACATCTAGTCTGAATCCTTTCGAACTCGATCCACCCCCCAAGGTAACTACGACTTACGGCCTATCCGCCAGTGATAAAACGGAAACGGTGACTGAGCAAACCACGATTCTGGTTGCCCTGAATGCTCTATATCTCGATCTAGATGGAGATGGTTGCAATACTCTTAGGGATCTTCATTTTCTCATCCTCAGTTGGCGTTCTCCCAATTCTGATGATGTTAATGGCGATGGTTTTATCGATGTCCGGGACCTGCTCTACATCAACACAAGTGAACCTGCGCCTTGCGATCCTAAACTAAAGTAACGGGGGATGACCAAAGATCGTGAGACCGGTAACACTGTGCAGCACCCACAGGTGCTTCAGCGGCGCCCGGATACATTTCAATCCACATCAACGGCATGAAGAACGTGGGAAAACCATTTGTGATCGGGCCATAGAATGAGGGTTTCCGTTTCCCCAGGGGTTCTCTTCATACCTTATGTTTTTCGCTCCAATTGATGGCTCTCCCGCACTTTTGGTGATGGTGAATGAGGTGTTGGTACTCATGGCCTTGATCATCGAAAAGCTTCAACCAAATGATCTCCGTTTCCGTATAGAGTGGCGCTCTCGCCAAGCAGTGCCGGAAAGACCCGACTAGTTTTCCACCCTGGCAATTCGCGGTCTCGCCTCAAGTCTCGTTAGGTCGGGGGAATAATCCTGAAAAATCAGTCAAATTGAGGGAAGAGTCAAAAACCCAGCACAAAAGCCTGCCAACACAAATGCCTGATAAATACTCTACTTAACGTCTCTTTCGAGCTGTTGGTTGAATCTGACGCAATTACCCGGCCGACATTTATTGGTTGCCTTGGCTATTCACAGGCCATTTGGTAAATGCATTCAGGAAGTCTACAAAAGCGCTGACTGGTGCAGAATTTTGAAATGCCGTTTTATTGAGTAATCCAGCTTGATCGATGATCACATTCAACGATCCGCCTGGTTTCTTTTTTTGACCCATGGTAGTCAAAATTGCTTTTTTCCGTTTGCAAGCTGCAGAGAAGGCTTCTTTCTCTTTTTCATTGTCGGTCTCCCAGGAAAACATGTCATCAATGATCGTTTCGGCTTTGGTGTAAAGTTCGTCTTTACTCTCCCTGAACATGGGTGAGACAAGATCCTCCAAGCTTCCACGATCCTGATTGTTCGCCCAAATATAGAATCCCTTGTTGTCTTTGAAGGTACCATGTTGTTGTTCTTGCAATGTCATCGTTTCCAGGGACCACAGGGTATCCTCGATATCTTCAATATTGGCCAAAGCCTGGCTCATAGTTCGCACTGTATCGGTTGCGGGTAAGTGATCAGCATCATAGGTAAACAAATAGTGAACTTCACCAAGAATCTCACCGGCCCCACTCGCAAAAGTAGCCGCATCTGGATGTAAGACTAGAAAATCCTTCAAAAACCCTTTGATAATTTCGGTTTTGTTTTTTCCGCCTGAATTGAACAACAAAATGTAACAATCATTTTTACGCAGCAACCTGTCAGGGAGAAAAAATTTGTGGGCCATGTCCAGCGAAAGGTCTCCCATGGCATGTTTTTCCATACTGGTTTTGAAGAGCTTGTCGAGTGGTGCCGGAAACTCACTAAAGGTAGGATCTTTTCCATTCGCGCCTTTTGCCCGAGTGACTCCGAAGCAGTATTTAAGAACTTGGCGGACGAAGGCCACATCGTGAGGGCCCTCGCAGAAAATGAAAAGGCCCGTCACATGTCGGGGATTCTGGTCCACCATCAGCGAGCCCTCCGCAGGTCTACATCACCCGCCTCCACTAGGCGGCGGAACCTCTCTCCACTGAACTCGCAGGCTTCGATTCTTACCGCTTTTTCGACGAGGGCGCAAGCCGAAAAACCAGTGCTTTCTGGTAGATTTTTAACAAAGGCATCGATACACTCTTTGCTGTGGGTGGTTAAAAATACCTGGACATTGAAGAGTAGGGAAAGCTCGGCAATGAACCCTGCGAAGCCTGTGATCAAATTTGCGTGGATGGCGTTCTCGAATTCGTCGATTAAAACCACACCGTTTCTCGCCGAAGCGAACAAGAGCGAAATGAAAAAGATGCGCTGCAAACCTTCTCCATACTCGGTAAGGTCGAGGGTACTTTCGAATTGGCTGTCGGTGACCAGGAATCGTTGCCATTCATCCACCAACCGCACATCGGTGAGTGTCGGCACAACCTTCTCCTCAATAAATTTTAGGATCATTGGCAGGGACTTGGACTGCACACTTTTGTGATAGAAGCCCATGTAGCGATGAGGTTCATTGAGAAAAAAAGGACTGCTAAAAATGGAGGCGCACAGAAGCTTGATACCATCGGCTCGCGTTTCCCGTTTTCGCCCCTTAAACATCCGTGTAACAGATTCCTGATTCCTACCACCGAAATTAGTAGTTATCTCAATGCTTTTAAGGTAATGAGCCCTGTCGATTTCGCTGTTTTCCTCCAAATAATTCCGAACTTCCACCGAGCATTTTGTGTTGTCGTAAACACCTGAAACGCAGATTTCGTCGGGCAAATTTTCGGCGAACCATTCGGCGTCGAGCTTGTCCTCCGGGATTTTTCCACGCCGTCGCTGGGTTTCCAACAACCCGCTGAAATCATTCTGGCGGCACAGCAAATAAATGGCCTCCAGTAGTGTCGTTTTTCCAGTGTTGTTCAGTCCGGCAACTAGATTGATACGCGAAAGCTTTTCCAGCGACAATCCCTGTAGACGCTTATAAGCTATGACCTTAATCTTCGAAAAATGTCTGTCAATTCGGTCATGAAAGACGGCACGTTGCTCGACACCTGTTGTATCAGTCGCTCGCGTTCGCTCCACGATTGACTGTAATCGGCCGAGATTCTGTTCCAGCTCGGGCACATGATCACCCGCCACATTCAATTGGGAAAGAGTCTCAATTGCTCTGGAAACTTCTTCAAGGGAGGCCTTTTGACGCTCTCTGAAGACCAGGTTGCTGGCACGGTAAGCGGCATTCAAGTCCCTAGAGTGAATGATTTTGTCCATTGCCCTGTCGTCATCCAGCAGTTCGGATAGAGTACGAAGGTCGTCCCGTTTGGTAATGGCGGGTTCTAGGTAATGGTCTGCATAGCTCGCACGACCTTCGTCATCGGTCGTCTCATCCGGCTCCTGTGACATTAGCGAGAACAGCAGGTTGCGGTGCTCCTCATTGTTCGCTTTGTAAGTTCTATCATCCCATTCGAGCCACTCTTTCAACTTTTGGAGGCGGACAGCTTCGCGAAAGATGGAAAACAATGATTCCTGAAATTGATCACCATAATCCGAGTCGCGGTACTGGGCGCAAAGGGATAGAGCTCTTAAACTGCGCCGAAGTTCCACTTTACTGATACCGATGCGGCTGCAGATTTCCTCTTCGTCAAGTTGATATTCATTCGAAAGTTTCTCTAGCAGCTTTGCTTGGTTCCACTCCGCCCATTTTTTATTACCACTGATATGTTTCAAGGCCATTAAAGTCAAATGATGAAGCTCGTTGCTGTCTTCGTAGATGACGACTGGCACATTCTGGAAGATCTCAGGATTGAGTTCGCCCAACTCAATCCCTTTTTCCTTTCGTTCGGTTTCCAAATGCTTTAGAGCGGCGATACGTCGGTTGCCTTCAACAATGACAAATCCGTCGCTGGGCAATCTTCGAATTTGAATTTGATCGACAGGAAGATAGCCGTTTTTCTTGAAGCTGTTAAGCAGGTCTTGAATGTGCTGGTTTTTGGGGCCGCAGAGCAGCTTAGCTGTTCGTCGTTGAACATCCCCATTTTGGATGTCTGCTTCTTGAACTTCAGTAAAATCGGGGTGGTTGATCAGGCGGTAGTTGTTGGGGTCCAGGTAAAGATCGTGGAGATCGTAACGCTTGGGCGCCGGGTCGAATGAGTCTATCTCTGACTCATGGATAGGAAATTCATCAGACATGAAAAACTCCTAGACTAGCTCATTCTGATGCAAACTTGCGAAGTGGTCAATGCGAATCCTGAAAGAATGAATTGGTGAAAAAGCAGAAACTGAGTGTGGGCTCATCTAGCCGTCGGGAGCCATCGTTGAAAAAAATCCATGGATTTATTGAGCTTCCTCAATCGAGATCGATGGAAGCGCCTCAATGGTGAGGCTGCCCCCTCTCTCACTTCAGCTTCGAGCTTGCGACTCACATGTATGATGAAGAAATGTATTCAACAACTCCTTCCCGCAATTGTTCCTCATAACTCTTGACCAACACCGCACCAAGCACGTTCATAAACTTGGGAAGTGCTGCCTTTCGTGCCGCTTCCGGCGTAGCGTATTCCATGGTGTGTCGATTGAAATCATGCGCCACTACCTGTCCAAACTGTCGGATCGTCCACGTGTACCCCAGTCCGAAAGGTATGACCACAATCTCCGGAAGTCCGGCCGCACGTCTGATGGGCTCACTCATCACGCCACCTCCCCAATACGCTCTGATTGGGAAGTGAGCATGTGCAGGGCTTCCACTGGCTCAAGTCCCAACTCCAAAGCGTATCGCTGCAATTTCCGCAATGCCTTGGTCTTGTCAAAGGTGACAGATTCCCGTTTGATTGCTCCAAGGTATTCGGCTCGCCGTTCAAGGATAAAGTCACACACCTTTTGGAAGTGAACCCGCTCTTTGGTGGGGTTGAAGTTGGGGGAAATGTAGCCACCGGTCACACCCCCTTCAAAGTGGTGATTGAGGAGTCTCTTGACTTTCAAAAAGCCCAGTCCCACTTCATTGGCAATGCTGGCAAAGGTTCTTCTGGTGGCATGGGGTGAGAAGGGAGAACCAACCAGATCAGCAATCACCGGAAACAACTGTTTGGTTCGGGAGATCGGTTTGTTTGCGTGATGAACGCCGGGGAGGACATACGGATTGGTTGAGGTGCGGTTTTGATGAAGCCGCTTGAGCAAGTCGAGTGGATAGGAACTCAACGGCACGATGTGGTCACATCCGTTCTTGGTCCCTCTGAACGCTTCCGGTGACCGATTCTCTTGGTCTGGGATGGTTCCCGGCAGACGAATCAATCCTTGTTCCAAATCAACGTATTCCCACTTGAGGTATCGAGCCTCAGAAAAACGAAAGGCACAAAACAGCGACAACAAGAGGAGATCACACGTGCGTTGGGTAAGTAGCGTGGTTTCTCACCACATCATTGGTGATGTCACTGGTGGTCATGCCACTGGCGGTGATGTCATCCTTGGTGATGACGCCGATGGCGGGACACTCGATGAGGGTATTGGTCTCGTTGTTTGCGTCAACCGAAAGAAAACCGTCTCGGAGTCGTTCCAGCGTCACCACAAATTTTCCCAACAGATGCGAGGGAATGACGGGACGGTTTGGACGGTTTTTTTGAACGCCGTCGAGTAATTCCCGCACTTCGGGAATGGGACTGGTTCCGAGCAATCTTTTTTCATTGGAGTCTTTGAAGATCGGCGCACAGGTCGTCCAGATATTGCCAAAGACCTTGAGCATCTCAAAACAACGCTCACGAGCCGTTTCCTGTACGAGGTAAAACTGGGCTTCGATCATCTCGGGAGTGATCGAACGGATATCTCGACTCATCCAGTTGGGAGCAAACTGGTGGGTGATGACGTTGCGATACTTCTTGAGGGTCATGGGAGCTAGTTTTTTCTTTTCTTTGATTGCAAAGAACTCATCAACAGCATCCTTGAGCATGATGCGTTGCGATGCTTTGGCCGCTTGACGTTGTTTTTTTTCTTCTCTCGGGTCAATGCCCCGCTCACAGAGGTTGGCGAGTCTCCGGGCTTCTTGTCTGGCTTCTTCGATCGAAACAGCCGGAAAGGCACCGATCGTCAAGGTAACCGGAGAGCCTTTGCGTCCGGATATCCGTTTCTCGAATTGAAACACTGATCGCTTCAACCCAACCCGGAACTTGAGACCCGACACTTCGGTGTCCTTCACGCTCGAATCAAAAGTTTCCCCATTGCCAAAATCACGCATAAAGCTGGAAAGATTGGTTTTGTTGAATCTGATTGCTTTGGTTTTCATGAGAACTTCTCCTTTTGTCTTCAGATTGCAAAAAGGAGAAAAGCGCTTTTCTCTGTCCGACTCATGTCCGACAAATCCAGTCTAATCCTTTGGATTTACCAAGATCAAATCAGCACTCACCGGTCTTCTTTACATAGCACAACTTACTTAAAACAATTGTGTTACCAGCAATCAGGAGACCATCCCCGAAACGGACGTATTTCATATCTGTGGCCCGCCCAGGGCGCCGGGCCGACATTTTTCGACGAACTCCCCGCACATCCGCCTCTTTATGTTTTCGTCTTCATCTTTGAACTTTACGTATTTTGCCACACAAGAGAAAAACCAAAAAAACAGGAACACCCCCCCAACCAAAAAACCAAGAAAAAAATACTCAAGTACATTTTTTTTAAAAACCACCCCACCAGCAAGGGCTGTCCCCCGAGCGATATAGGCTGAAAAGGAGGAATCCATTTACATCGGGGGTGCACCATGACAAAAGCCCGTTCGAGCATTGTGAAAGATGGCGTCGAGGGAATCTACCACTGCATCTCCCAGTGCGTTCGTCGAGCCTTTTTGTGTGGCAGAGATACTCATACCGACCGAAACTACGAATATCGAAAGCAATGGCTCCGCCACCGTTTGATCGACCTCACCGACATTTTATTAATCGATGTGTGTAGTTACGCGTTTATGGGCAACCATCTACATGTTATCTTGCGAAATCGCCCCGACCTTGCCACAACCTGCTCCGGACAAGATATCGCGCGCCGTTGGCTATGCCTGTTCCCCAAGCGTCGCAATGCTATAAATCAACCCGAGCAACAGAGTGCCGAAGAACTTGCAAGCATTCTGGTGGAGAATGGACGGGTTACCACCAGAAAAAGTGAGGTAATGATGCAAGTTACTTGGAGCGATCTGTATAAACAGATTGACACGGTGATTCCTTCGTTTTCAAAAAAAGCAGAGAATTCTTTTTTCTTCACTCCAGATCGGTTAGACGAAATACTCAAGTCCGAAAATTTCACTTGCTCACCATTAATCCCCACTTCAATAAACAACGACACAGATAATCAGTTATTCAGAAAGCACTTTAGCAAAATCTTCCCAAGTGGATTGATATACCTTGTAAACGATTCGTGTTTTTCTTCGGGTGGTTCACCTTATGCAACTGATGCAAATCAGATAGGTACTTTTTTTGAATACTATCTAAGTAAAAGGAAAAGATGTTTTTTTGACGGAGGGGACGTTATTATTCTCAACTTTGACACATTAAGAGTAGGTATATATCATCACTCGGAATATACATATCATTATTCAGTTTCTCCAAGCTAGACGCCAGCCGGAAAGGCTGGCGTCTTCCCGTGAACGTATTTCGTCATTTTCTTAAATGTTCGAATGCGAGTGTATTTCCGAGAGAAGCATCGCGGGATAAGGTATTCTCTTCGGGTCAACATCAATGTTCGCAGGTTGCTATCTCTCATGGACCCTATGACTCCCTTCCCACATCAACTCGAATTGATCTCCTTTCCCGATTCCGACTTCGCCTACGTGATTGACGAACTCCTCAATCTTCTCCATTCTTTCCCGGAGATCCTCGAACGGCTCGAAGCTGACCTCGACCGCCATGCACTGGTCTTGAAACAAGCGCGCCTCAATCACCGTCGCGCTTGTGCTGGAACCCCACATCTTTCCGGGCTCGACGATCCCAATTCCGTCGAGGCCATGACTCCCAGCGAACTGAAGCTGGGCATCGGGCGACGCCGAATGTCCCCCCAAGACGTCCTGTTCTGCTTGGTCTGCCGGTATTATCTCGATGGCGTGAAATCCGTTTCGGCCCGGGGTTTCTTTGCCGAATCCCGCACCGTTGCGCGCTATTTCTGGCAGCAGGGGCGGTCATGCCCGGCGGGATCGACCATCACGCACAACGTCAACCTCGTCAGTCAGGCCACGCTGGTTTTGGTTTTGGACCGGATCGTCACAACGATTCGATCTCGGAACCTCGATGACTTCGCCGAGGTCACCCTCGATAGCACTGCCGTTCGGGGCAACACGGCCTGGCCTGCCGATTCCGAGCTGATCGCCAAGATCGCCCGGCGCCTTCACCGAGGCCTCTGCCAGCCGATCCTGGAGAACGTCGCTACTTCGATGGCATCACGAATCGGCGTCCGGTGCGAAGACATCGAAGCAGCCCGCCGATCGATTGCCTTGGCTTCGGGTAAGGGCGCGAAGGTGGTTCGCCAACACCACTACGGGCTCATGATCGATGCGGCCGAGTACCTGTCCCAAGAGATGGGCGGGATCCTTGACCACCTTGCCACCTGGGAGCACGGCCACCGGCCTGGCAGCCGGGGCTATCAGCGTTGGATGGAATGGCAAGCGCGGATGACCGAAGATGTGTCCCAGCTCGATTCGTTGATTCACACGACGTGTCGTCGGGTGATCGAGCAAGAAAAAGTCGGGACTGCCGAACGGGTTCTCAGAGTGGTCGATCCGTCGATTGCGTGGATTGAGAAAGGGGGACGCGAACCCGAAGTGGGTTACCGAGTCCAGGTCGCCAAAAGCGCCCGTCAATTTGTCGTGGCGGGCTCGAAACCCCGACTACTGGCGCCGCCGCCCACCCCGGAAGCGCCCTCCGGCGAAGTTTGCACCAGTCCCCAAGCCGCGTAAACCAACCCAAGCAGGCCGACCGTCTCATCGCGATCGCAATGAGGACGCGTCAACACAGCAACTCACTGTGAATATTCAGGTTCTGGGACGGCAGGGCGACAGAATGCGCGTCAATGAGGACGTGTCGAGATGCCAACCTGCTGAAAGTGAACATCTTATACGGATCCACGTGAGCGGTATGGCAGCGGTCAATGAGGATGCGTGACTGCATGAATTCAACGCTATTACCGAATGTTGATCGACCAGCAACACGCCGGTGTCAATGAGGACTCGTGCCCATCCTCCGCCGCACCGTTTAGGCTGGGACGCATGACTGCCACCAAACCCCTTCACCGCGCATTGGAAGTCCATCAACTCCAACGACCCTTCGGCCATCACCGAATCTTCGATGGTGCCGCCATCGATGCACTTGCTCGCGATCTCGATCGCCGAGGCCAACTTGTACCGGTCTCGGTGGCTCGAGGCGCCGACGGCCAACTGGTGCTGTTGGACGGCTATCGTCGGTTGGCGGCACGCGACAAGCTGCGTCGTGACACGGTGCAGTGCGAAATCTGGCCGGGAGACCCGACTCAGGGTCTCCTGACCCTGCTGGCACGGATGGGCGGCCGTTGCTGGGACGCACTCGAAGAAGGCCTGACCCTGCGCTATCTCCACGAAGAACGGGGCATGACGGCTGAAGCGATCGCGCAGCAATCCGGCCGCAGTCAGAGCTGGGTGCGGAGTCGGTTGCGGTTGGTCTCGGAAGTGCCCGAGGAAGGCCGCACGGCGGTGATGCAGGGACGGCTTTCTCCCTGGGTCGCCGTTCGGGTGATGGCGCCGTTGACTCGCGCCAACCCGGCGCATGCGCGCCAGGTCATCGAAGCGGCGGCCAAGAACGGGCTCAGCAGCCGCGAGTGGCGTGATTGGTTCGAGGCCTACCGGGGCGCCAATCAAGTGGTGCGCCAACGTCTGGTTGACCAGCCGCGACTGTGGATTGAAGCCAAGCGAGAACGCGAGCTGGCTGGTGAAGGCCGTCAGCTCGCGGAAGGGCCCGAGGGAAAGTGGCGAACGACCTGTCGCCGCCTGGCGAATGGACTTCGCGGCTTGCGCCGGCAACTGCCGAGTCTGTGCCAGGGCCTGGACGAGACGGGTTGGGCCGCCGCGATGAGCGACGTCGCGAAGGTGACGCGGGAGTGGGAGGCATTGCAGAAACAATTGGAAAGGAGACAGCACGATGTTGTCAGAACCCATTCGGGAACAGATCAAGAAACTTCATCAGCAGGGCACGCCGCTGCGGGAGATCAGCCGTCAGACGGGTGTCTCGCGCAATGCGATTCGACGCCTGATCCGTCGCCGAGCGGAGGAGACCCCGCCTCCGGCCACGAGTCGACTCCATCGCCACAGCGAGCTGATCCACGAAATCTTCCAGCGCTGTCGCGGCAACGGGACGCGCGTGCACGAAATCCTCGAACAGGAACACGGAGTTCGGGTCGCCTACAGCACTCTGACGCGGTTTCTTCGCGAGGTTCACCTACGTAACCCGCCCGCTTGCAAAGGGGTGTATACCTTCCAGCCCGGCGAGGAAATGCAGTTCGACACCTCGCTCCACCGAGTCCTCATCGATGGCCGCATCCAAACCCTGCAGTGTGCCGCCTTGGTGCTGGCCTACTCGCGCACCCTCTTCGCCGCCTACTATCGCCGATTCCGAATTTTGATACCGACGCTGGAGGCGAGGGTCTTCGACCAAGGCTTTGAGTTGCTGGAGTCGGTCTCGGGGTTCTGTATTCTCGAAATACTGCTCCAACTTGGAGAAGAAGTCGATGTTGGGGTTTTTGATGAGTTCGGTTTCGGACACGGGGGCGATGCGGATTTTGTGGGACTCGATGTGGAGGACTTGATAGACCTCCGGTCTTCCTTCAAGAGTGATGAAGACATCATGGCCGCCGCGGAATTCTTTGCATATCTCATAATGGCCTGGCGACCTCACCGGCTCGAAGGGATAGTCCTGCACCCGGGATTCAATGTGATCGGCAGTGAGTATGCCGATGAGTCCCCAATTCGGGAATTCGCACTTCCATTCTTTTTCGACAATCATACACTGCCCTACCCATCAACAACCTGATTAGCCATATGGATGTGTATATGGCAATAGCCTTTTTTGGAGCTCCGATCAGAATTTCTCGGAGAATATTTTGGCGCGAAGTATAGCGTTATCCCAAGGCCTTGCATATCAGTTTTTAAGAACGTCCATAATTCCCGAAAGTCACACAACCCCAATAACATTTCAAACTACCGCCGACACAGATTTACCTGCCCTTTCATGGTCACCACTGCTAACATGCTTCCCCAAAAACGCAGCCATCTGATTCCCGCGGGCAGAGTTCCGCGCTGCGGCCTCTCGAGGTTTCGTCATTAAGGCGAGCATTACCACGAGTGGGGGATTGCACCGAAAATGACTCGATTGCCCCGCTCCTCAGCATTCTGAGTTCAAACAACTCACACCAGATAGCGGTGAGAGGGATTACAGCCAATCAAGACCACTTAAAGCAGTCTTTTTCCAAACACATTGACGCTATTTCGAGATATAATTCCAACATTGATTTTCCCTGGTGGGCACGCGTTGGTAAAAAACGGATTTGTCCTGTGCATTCTATTCTCGGTGGGATATCCCTCTTTTGGACGGTTCATCTCCGTGGATCCCGAAAGAGAACTGCACAATCCCTATAGCTATGTGGCAAATTCCCCGTTGAAGGCCACCGATCCCACGGGAAAATTGATCGAGCTGGTGTTCATCCTCAATGACGAGGATAAAAAAGCGTTTGCCAAACGAGGGATCTCCGAATACTCGGTCATAGAGGGGGTTCTTCAGGTGTACCAACAAGCCGGTGTCGATGTTCACGTCCGCATCAAGGAATCTTGGGATCCCTTTGAAATTGTCCCATTGAAATACGGAAGCATCGGATCGTATGACCTCCATAAGCAAACCGGACCGGACAAACCCTATGCCCGCGCTCTGATTGTATTTGACTGGGAAGGCCGGAAATCGGAAAGTTACTCCAGAAAGGTCGTGATCGCCCCTCGTGAAGCGGGGATTGGGCTTTCCAAAGAAAAGTTTGTGAACTGGCTGATCAATGTAGTCACCCATGAAACGGGGCATGAATTTTTGCCCGGGCACTCCGGCGATGCCTTAGGGCCCACTTATTGGTACTAGGAACCGGGAACGGTGATGGATAACGTTCAAGTCGGGCAAGAAGTAACCAAAGGCGAGAACAGAGAATACTTTTCCGAGAAAGATGCCGAACGCCTGAGACTGTTCAATGAAGATCAGTTCGAGCCGCCCAAACCCGTTCCTCAAAGTAAAGTGCAATGAGAGCACTCCAATTGAGAGACACGTTCGCCAGGACCACCAAGAGGAAGGTCTTCTTCTCCGTCCTCCTTCTGGGGCTTTGTGTCTGGGTGGGATCCGGGTGTATTTTTGGCGCTCGGGCTATCCAGCGATCATATCCGGAGGCCTTCACCGGGCAAATGGAACTCCTGGGGGAGCTGGCAGCAGACTACCGTATCGATACCTCTGCCCAAGAATACGGATTAAGTCCAGAAATACAGGAGCTTTTTCCGGATGAAAATGATCTGAGCAGAGTGCTTGCGGAGTCCGAACGACAAGGCTTTTCTATTTCTCCCGATCTGAATCCCTCCCGCCACATCATTATGAAACGCTATGAGGTTCCCATGCTCAATCTCTTTGTGGGAGGCGTGCAAGAGGGATTTGAAGCCAGCCAGGTTTCACAACTGTATGGCTGGTCGCCAATAGGATGGGTACGGCTCTTTTCGGCAAAGGAAAACGAGAGGAGCATTTTTAAAAACTGGATGATGGCGATGATTCGGCGATACGGAAAAGATGCAGGCAACTCCTAATTCCTCCAGCTTTCCGGCTGCTGTTTGATTGGAGAAACCTTTTGTGGCTCCTTATCCGGTGACTCCGGCTGCCACCCCAATGCCCTCGCCTGCTCGATGAGCTCCTGCCCTTCAGCACTGTACCAGGGGATGAGCTCTCTTTCCTTACCTGGCTGATTCAGCCCTTTTCGTAGTACCCAAGTGGAAAAAACCATGCTCTTCATACCAACTTTTTCCTCTTGGCGCGCCTCGCAACATTACAGCCCATCTCCCAGACTTCGAATATCGTCTACTGGACCCTGTTCAGCACTCTGGATACTGTATCAAATTCGGATGACCGGGGCGATCCACTGGAATCCTGTATCGAACATTTGACCGTTTCCGGCAGTCATCTTCAACTGGCCAAATAAAGGCCCAATCCAATCTCACCAACTCATACAAGTGCAGCGCAGCATTCGCCATCCCCACTCCAAAGGACAACCTCCATCCAGGGCTCAGGATCGGCAGTTCTATCGCACGCGCCGAGAAAAACGTAAAAACCACGCCGCTATTTATAAAACTTCGGTAATCCGCCCTGATGTCGGAAATATGTCGGACAACTAAATCGCCAAATCTACAATAGATTAATTTACAACAGCTTACACAAAAAAAGGCGCCCGCATGAGGGCGCCGGAAAGGTACTAAGGGAAACCCGAGGGCTCCCCTTAGGAGGATGAAAAAAGGTCCTAGGAGATTATTCCGCGGTTACCGGTACGGTGACGTACAGGAAGGCGGGCGACACACCCGGGTAGGTACCGCGCAGCAGCACGACGGAGGCGGGCTGGGTGCTGGTGACCTCGATCAGGGAGCCGGGGTTGTCGGACAGGTTTTGTGCGGTGAAGGTGTAGAGCTGCTTGGCGCCGGAGGCCAGGCCGTCGACGATCGTCGCGGAGGCCAGTTCGTTGCCCATCGCGTCGCGCTGCGTCACGGTGACAGTGGCGGGCTGCGGGCCGACGTTGATCAGGGCCAGGCCGTCGAAGACCAGGTTCCAGTCCGCGGCGTAGAAGCTGAATTTGGTGTAGGCGGCGCTGCTCTCGTTGAGTTCGGCGGTCGCTGCGGCGTCCACGTCGGCACGGTAGGAGGCGGTGACGGTCACGGCTTCGGAACCCTCGATGAAGAAATGGCTGACGTCTTCACCGAAAAGGTCGTTGTTGGAACTCACGACGATTTCACCGGCAGGTACGTTCGCGGTGCGCGGCGTCAATGCGGAACCGTCCAGGGCATAGGGATGCAAGGTCATCGAAGCATCGGCCGAACCAGTGTTGTACATGTGCAGGTTGGTTTGGAAACCGGCGTTCAGGCGGGTGACGTGACCCACCCAGCGGTCGGTGGTGACACCGGTGTTACCGCCGGCGCCAGTGTGGTCGTTGACGTCCAGAGCGGTCCAACCGTCGGTCCAGAGCGCGCCGGAGGGGCTGAAGGCACCGCGGTAGGAAACGGTGGTGAAGAAGGTGTCGTCGGGCTGGGTCGCACCGGAAGCGGCCGGACCGCCAGCGGAAGGACGCGGGTTCAGGCCTTCGTCCTGAGTACGGCTGATGCCGCCCAACTGGGGATCGGCGAAGCTGTTGCTGTTGTCGGTCAAGTGGGTGCGGAGGAAGTCCTGGGGTACGGCGGTTTCCACGGTGTTGCCCGCGGCGAAGCCCCACCACAGGTTGTTCTGCAGCGCCAGATCGCCACCTTCCAGGCGTTCGCGGCTGTCGGCACCCTCGATGTCTTCGACGCTCACGGCGTTGCCGCCGTTGGCACCGTTGTAGTCGGTGATGATGGAGCTCATGTAGATGCCGCCCGCGTTGTCGCGGAAGATGATGGCTTCGGAACCGTCACCGGAGGGGAAGGCGTTCACGCCGGGGCCGATGTAGGTTGCGTTGACGATGTAGGGGCGAGAGAACGGCTCGGCGGTTTCCTGAACGGTACCACCGTCGTGCTCACCGACACGACCAGCGGAATCGGCGGACTGAACGGCGAACCAGAACTGGTTCTTGCCGCGCCAGCCTTCGTCGTAGTCGAAGCCGTCGTCACCGCAGAACGCGGCGATCAGGTACTTGGTGTTGACGGTGCCGCCAAACCACTCGAAGCCGTCATCCAGGTTGGCGTAGACTTCGACGTACTCGATGGTGGTCCCGGAACCGACGGCACCCATGGTCAGACCGTTGATTTCGTCACCGGTACCCAATACGGAACCGGCGTGACGGATGGACACGTAGCGCAGGCTGCCGGAGTTGTCGGCATCGTTGGCGTCGGCGGCATCGGCCACACCGTAGGCGCCGCGCGCCTCGTCGGTGGGAATCCCTTCGATTTGACCTTCACGGCCACGGTTGGTGGAAGCGCGACCCAACAGGATGATGCCGCCCCAGAGGCCGCGGTCGGTGGGACCCAGGTCGGTGGGGTTGCTGATGTCGTCCAGGTTGGAAGTGAACACGATCGGGTTTTGGGCGGTACCGTTGGCGATAAGCTGACCACCGCGAGCCACGATCAACGCGGACGTGTTGTCGTCGCTGCTGGTCGGGGTTTGCAGGGCTTTGATGACGGTACCGGGTTCGATGGTCAGGGTGGCGCCTTCCTCGACGAAGACGAAACCGTCGAGCAGGTACTCGGTACCGGCGCTCAGGGTGCGGTTCTCACCGGCGTTGATGAACGCGTCGGTGATGGTGACGGTTTCGCCGGCGGGGGTGTGGCCGTTGTCGGACAGCGCGGTCCAGCCGTTGGTCCACAGGTCGGCGCTGGGCGCGAAGGCACCCTTGTAGTCGGTGGCGGTGAAAAAGGAGTCGCTGGGAGGCGCCACGGCACCGCTGGTGGCGGCGGCGTTGCTGGGACGGGGGTCGAGACCGCCGTCGTTGGTGCGGCTCACGGAACCGTAACCGGGATCGCCGAACGCGTTGTTGTTGTCGGCGAGGTGGGTGCGGAGAAAGTCCTGGGGTACGGAATCTTCCAGGGTGTCGCCGGCGGCGATCATCCACCACAGGTTGTTGGTCAGGACCAGGTCGCCCTGCTCCAGGCGCTCGCGGCTGTCGGCGCCTTCGATGTCCTCGACGGTCACGGCGTTGCCGCCGTTGGCACCGTTGTACATGGAGATGATGCTGTTGCCGTAGGTACCACCCGCGTTGTCGCGGAAGATGATGGCTTCGGAACCGTCACCCTGCGGGAAGGCGCCGGTGCCCGGACCGATGTAGGTGGCGTTGTAGATGTTGGGAGTGGAGAACGGCTCGGCGGTCTCTTGAACGGTACCACCGTCGTGCTCGCCCACACGGCCGGCGGAGTCGGAAGACTGAATGGCGAACCAGTACTGGTTGTTGCCGCGCCAGCCTTCGTCGTAGTCGAAGCCGTCGTCACCGCAGAACGCGGCGACCAGCCACTTGGTGTTGACCGTACCACCGAACCACTCGAAACCATCGTCCAGGTTGGAATAGACTTCGATGTGCTCGATCACGGTGGAAGAACCCACGGCACCGAAGGTCAGACCGTTGATCTCGTCGCCGGTACCCAACACGGCCCCGCCGTGACGGATGGACACGTAGCGCATGACACCGGAGTCGTCGGCATCGTTGGCGTCGGCTGCATCGGCCACACCGTAGGCACCGCGCGCTTCGTCGGTGGGAATCCCTTCGATCTGTCCCTCACGGCCGCGGTTGGTGGAAGCGCGACCCAACAGAATGATGCCGCCCCAGAGGCCGCGATCGGTGGGACCCAAGTCGTTGGGGTCGTTCACGTCGTCGGCCTTGGCGGTGAAGATGATGGGGTTTTGGGCAGTCCCCTCGGCCTGGATCTTGCCGCCACGCGCGACGATCAGGGCACTGGCGTTGTTACCGGTGGTGATTTCATTTTCAGGCAGAGCTTTAATGATCACGCCCGGTTCGATCACCAGGGTGGCGCCTTCTTCTACGAACACATAACCGTCGAGCATGTAGGTGTTGCCCGATTCCAGGGTTACGGTTTCGCCTGCATTGATGGAGGCGTCGTTGATCGTCTCCTGGGCAAAGGCCGAAATGGGTAACACGAATAGCCATAACCAGTAGGCTAACTTGGGTGACATGAAACTCTCCTTAAGGAATGTGAAATGAGTACATAAAGGGACTGCGTTTTTCCCAAGGCGACGTGGGAAATGGACATGGGAGAAGCCGGAACCGGCATCGACGAAATCATTCAATTTGAAAAATTGGGAAAAAGTTAAAGGGGAGAAAAAACGAAATTTACGAGATCGAGACGAGCCGGTGGCAGGACTTCTTCTCGCTGACCGCGATCGCCAGGAGCGCGATCCGAGAACAAGCCATGCTGGCGATGGCACATCCGATGGGCGATGCCCGGGCTCGAAAACAGGGAACGGGGGCCGGCCCATCCCGGGATGAGCCGACCGAATCGAAGTCGGGTCTTAGAAAGGCTTGAAGCTCAAGCTGAGCGAATAAGACCGACCGACTTTGTAGCGCGATTGAATGAAGTCCTGGCCCTTGAATTCCTGGACGATCTCGATCGGATCATCCATGAGGTTCTTGGCACTGAACTTGAGCTGGAGCCCACGCCCCAGGTCCTGAGAAAAAATCAGGTCGACCAAGCTACGCGGTTGTTCTTTGGCATCGGGTGCGGCACCAACACCGACCTGGTCCAGACGTTCGCCGAATACGTTGTAGTAGATGGACGCCGAGGTGTTGGTATTGAGGTTGTCGTAGTTGACGCTGAGGTTCACCAGGTAGGGTGACTGCCCCTGCAATTCACGGGTATCGTCCGCATCGGGATCGAAGTTGCGCAGCAGTGCCAGTTCGTCGGCCGGAATGTCGACGATCGATTTGATCAGCGAAACGTTGCCGCCGACGCTGACCCGGTTCGTGGCGCTGAGCGGGGTCACGACCTTGCGCGCTTCCAACTCGACACCGTAGACCGTGGCCTCTTCGACGTTGATGAAGGTCTTTTCCCCGAATTCGGAGGAAAAGGCGACGTTGTAGGCCTTCTCGATGGGATCCTGGAACTCTTTGTAGAACCCGCTGATCGCGTAGAGCTGACCGCTGTTGAGGAAGTACTCCCAACGCATGTCGAAGTTGTCGATGAGGGTGCGCTTCAGGTCCGGGTTACCGGCGAAGATACCGTCCGCGAGGAAGTCGAAGCTGGAGTAGGGCGCCTTTTCGCGGAAGGTGGGTCGCGCCAGGGTGCGGCCGTAGGAGATGCGCAGGTTCTGGTCGTCGGAAAGCTTGTAGATGAAGTGCAGCGAAGGCAACACGTCGTCTTCGTCCAACTGGCCGTCCTCCGCTTCGTTGGTCACGAACATGTCGGTCTGTTCCAGACGGGCACCGGTGATCACGCGCAGGTTGTCGTTGATGGGCACCTGAGCCATGACGTAGGCCGCGGTCACTTCCTGGTCGCCGCTGTAGTTGCCACCGCGAGAGTCGGGCGCCAACTGAATGACGTTGCCGAACGTGTACCGGCCCCGATCGGCGTCGAAGCCGATCACCCCGACGTTATCAGGGCTGAAGAACGTCTCGGGATCGCCCTGGTAGCGCACGTTGGCGTCCGACTGGTACTCGAACCGCAATTCGGTGAAATCGCGATCTTTCTTGTCGTAGGCGTAACCGAAGGAGAAGGTGCCGCGCTGGCCGTTCCACAAATTGAGGGGAATGTCGACGTCCAGGTTGAAGTTGCTACCGTCTTCCTGGAGTTCGCGCCAGTAGCGGGCGGGGTTGTTGTAGATCGAGCGGGTGATGCTGTAGATCAACACTTCCTCGCCGTTGAGGGTACGGCGCGAGAAGTTCGAGGTGAAGATCCGGGTATCGGGTTCGTCCAGATCGGTGGTGGACACCGCGCCGGTCCACTTCACCTTGGCATCCAGGAAGTTGGGGAAGTAGTGCTCGCCGCGAAGCTGGCTGGAGGTCAGGTTGCGCTCGGAATATTTGAGGAAGCGCGACTCCAGAAAGGCGTTGTCGGTGGAGAACTGTTCCGGCCATTGACCCACGTAATATTCGGAGGTCGACTCGCCGCCCTGGGTGTAGACGAAGGTGGCGCCCAACTCGTGGTTGGTGCCGGCCAGGTAGTTCAGGGTCACCAAACCACCCCAGTTGACCTTGTCCTTGCCCTGTTCGCTGTCGAAGGTGCTCTGGTTGTTCAGGGTGTTGGCCGAGGCTGCCGCTTCGGTCAACTTCCAACGCGCGCGCTCCCAGTCGTCGTAGTAGGTGCGCTTGCGGTTGTAGGAAAGGCTGGCCATGTAGCCGAGGCGGTTGATGCCGGACAACTCGATCTGGTCGCCCATGGACACCCCGAAGCTCTGGTTGATCGGCGCCTTGCTGGTCCCTGGCGACATGACCGGCTCGAAAGCCTTGGAAATCTCGTCGAGCAGTTGGGCCTTTTCCTCGTCGCGGCGCGCTTCGATCAGGGTGGGGATCTCGATGTCGCCGTTGTTGACGATGCTCGGAAGCTCCCGCAGCCCGTTGTCGCTACCGATCCAGTCGGTGCCGCTGGTGCCGTAATTGAGGTAGTCGTCGTTGAAGGTGGAGCCTTCGATGTAGTTGGTGCCGTAGTTGATTTTCAGCGTACGGCCGGGCGGATAGGCCTTGGTGCCCACGTCGATGATCCCGCCGGAGAAGTTACCGGGCTTGTTGGGCGTGAAGGTCTTCAGGGTCACGACGTTGTCGAGAATGTTGGCGGGCAGCAGGTCGGCCTGAAACGACTTGACGTCCGGATCGGGCGTCGGCATCTCGATGCCGTTGAGGTGGGTGCTCGTGTAGCGATCGCCGAGACCGCGAATGTACACGTGTTTGCCACCCACGACGGAGGCACCGGGAATCTTCTTGACGGCTTCCGCCGCATTGCCGCCGCCGGCGCGACTGATCTCTTCGGCACTGATGCCGTCGGTCACGTTGGGCGACTTCTTGCGCTTGTTGATGATGCCCAGTTCGTTGTTTTCGGCGACTTCGTAGACGACTTTGATGGTTTCCTGGAGGGATTCGCCTCCCAATTCGAAGTTGACGGTGGTGATCTGTCCGGCCTTGACCTCGACACCTTCGATCGTCATGTCGCTGAAACCGGCAAATTCGGCAATCATTTCATAAGTGCCTGCAGGCACGCCTCTTAAATTGTAAAAGCCATTGACGTCGGTAAAAACCACTTTGTCGGAGCCGACGATGCGAACCGATGCGGTCGGCAAGGTCGAGCCATCGTCTTTATTGTAAACGGTTCCGTTAACGGTTCCGGTGTCTTGAGCCAGGCCCATGCCGCCTGCCAAGAACAATATGAATAAAGCAGAGAAAATCTTGCTTTGGAGTGTCATTTTCCATCCTCAGGTTTTAAGCAAATCCCATTTGGGAAATCTTCGTACCGGCGCCGTTAGGCTAATGACGTAATATGGTGTGAAAATGAGGCATTTGTTAGCTTTTCGTTAGAGCGATAGAGTTGCATCAGGCATTGTGAATTTTCGATGAGATTACCAATACTTTTCCGTCAAAACCCCCGCAAACCAAGAGGTTTTACGGCTTATAGACCCACATCCAGGGTCTACACGCAACCCACCCGACGGGAGAAATCCACCTGTTTGAATGCCCCCCGACCCCGGGGTGTTTCGGCCACTTGGTGACGCGTCCCCTGTTGCTCTGGAAAGCGATTTGGGATAATTCAAGTCATAGGGCATATTTCCATACATTTTCCAATTCTGCCGGTCACGTTCCCGGCCATCCCGGAAGCATGGCCCCATTCCCAAACAGCGAGGTTTCCATGAGCGCCAAGTTCTCGCATCTCCACTATTTTCGCCAACGTGAAATTCCCCCCAGCTCGACGTCTCTACGCCCACTGCTCTTCGCTCTGGCGCTCGGCACCTGTGGTCTCTTCGGCCAAGGTCCCGAGGAGGCGGCGATGCACCACCCCAGTCCTGCCGAACAAACCTCGCTGGAACGCGGCGACGGGCCCAGCTTCGAAGAGCAGGTCGTGGAAATCGTGAATCAGGAGCGATGGACCAACGGGCAGCGACCGCCGCTCAAACACAACGCGATCCTGGACCAGAGCTCCGAGACCCACAGCGTCAACATGGCCACGCGGGACTTCTTCGCCCATTGCGATTTGGACACCGGCACCAGCGCCGGCCAGCGCATGACCCAGGCCGGCTACACCTGGAACGCCTGGGGTGAAAACATCGCGGCCGGGCAGCAGACCCCGGCCTCGGTCATGAACGGCTGGATGAACAGCCAGGGCCACCGCAACAACATCTTGAGCGAAACCTATCGCGAGATCGGCGTGGGTTACGCGTTTCAGACCGGCGACGGCAACAACGTCCGTCTCGATTCCGACGGGAACTGCAGCGCCGACGGCACCAGCGGCCCCTTCTTTCACTACTGGACCCAGAACTTCGGTCGCAACGGATCGACCTATCCCGTCGTGATCAATCGCGAAGCCTACGAAACCGAATTGACCGCGGTCGAACTGTACGTGTACGGCAGTGGCGAATTCACCGAAATGCGGTTCCGCAACGATGGCGGGACCTGGTCGGACTGGGAACCGTTCAGCACCGATGTGAACTGGATCCTCAATGCCGTGAACGGCGTACGCGAGGTGGACGCCGAGCTGCGACGGGGCAACGGCAGCACGGTGCAGGCTTCGGACACCATCGTGCTGACCCAGGCCTGCGTGACGGAAGCCGCCTGGTGGGGACAGGTCGCCGCCTGGCCGGTACCGAACGTCACGTCGGTATTGACGCTCATGCAGATGCAGGACAACCTCTGCGAGGTCGCGTTTTAGGCGGTGAAAGCACTTTGCCCGAACGAATGCGATGTAGGCGACTCGATTCAAAATGAGCACTGCTTCACTGAAGCACCTGAGAAAATGATACTTTTTACAAAATCTCGGTTCGTTTTTGACATGAGGATGTGATAAGTAAGGAGTGAGGGTTTCACCTTATCGATCTCGCATCGGCCACACCGGTTTTCGGCAGGCACGACGAATCTTTCGGGTAAGCCCGTTCTCTTGCAAATGCACTTGTCCACGGTAGGGATCAACGGGCATTGGGGGCTCCGCGATCCAGCTCCTGCCGTTGTCCGGGGCATTTGTCTGCCGATACCGAGCCTCTCGGTCCTTTGACCAAAAAAGCGACCGTGCGTGAATGTCACGCCAACACAACCGAATCGTCACCGACATAGCCCGGCCGACTCTGTCCGTCGGGTCATCACAGCGTACACGGAATCACGGCCTCGGTTCGCCGTGTGGGGGAAAGTGTCTCTGTCGCGATCCCTCACCCGCACCGAGCAGGGCCGTTTGGGGGGAGTAAGTATGTCGCTCGAACTCTATCTGGACTACAACGGATCCACACCCGTGCATCCAGAGGTCCTGGATACCTTCACTGCTTTCGTTGCCGGGTCCTACGGCAACACCGCGGCCGCCCACCACGAAGGACGCCGCGCCCGCCGCATTCTCGACACCGCCAAAGCCGAAATCGCCCTCGCGATCGGTGCCAAGCCGGAAGAAATCTGGATCACTTCCGGCGGCACCGAATCGAACAATTGGGCACTCACCGGCATCGCCCGCCAATACGGCCGTGGCGGCCACCTGATCACGACCGCCGTGGAGCATCGATCGGTGCTCAAGTCGGCGGAATTTCTGGTGGAGGATGGCTGGTCGGTTTCCTACCTTCAAGTGGACGAACAGGGCCGCATCGATCCCGGCCAATTGGACCATCTCTTTCAAGCCAATACCTGCCTGGTCTCGGTCATGCTGGCCAACAACGAGACCGGCACCATTCAGCCGGTAGCCGAAGTGGCGCACTTCTGCCGAGCCCGGCGCATCCCCTTCCACGTGGATGCGGTCGCCGCGCTGGGCAAGATGCCGATCGACGTCAACGACATCCCCTGTGACCTGCTGAGCCTGAGTGCCCACAAAATGTACGCACCCAAGGGGACCGGCATTCTCTACGTCCGCGAGGGCCTGCCGATTCAACCCCTGATCCAGGGCTGCGGACAGCAGGCGGGATGGCGCGGCGGCACGGTCAACGTGGAGGGCGTGGTGGCCCTCGCCAAATCGTTCGCCTTGATGAAAGCGGGAATCTACGGCAGCAAGGAACACATCGAGGACTTGCGCGAACAGATGATCGACGGACTAAGGCGCCTTGCTCCCGATCTTCGCATCAACGGTAACGCGCCGCGCCTCGCCAACACCATCAGCGTGACCTTTCCCGGGCGCAGGGCGATGGACCTGTTGCAGGCGCTGAACGGACACGGGGTTTCGGTATCGTCCGGCTCGGCCGCCACCAACGCCGCTCCCTCACACGTGCTCACGGCCATGGGATTTTCCGAGGAACAGGCGCGCAGCACCCTGCGCTTGACGCTGGGTGCCTTCAGCACCCGCGAAGGAATCGATCGAATCCTCGAGGCTTTCGCTACCGTGTTGCAAAAAGTGGCGGTACAGGATCCCGTGTGACCGCGGAAGGGCCACGTCGACGTCGGCAACCGGGTGATGCGTGCCCCGCGTCACCCTTTGTCCATCAAAGACGCCTTCGTTCTGGCCCTTTTCCGTGGTTGATTCCGCCGTGCAACCCAAGACTCGGATGGGGGGCCGTTCCCATGACTCCGGTTGAACCGGATCGAACCGCCAAGAGAAGGCCTGGCCCCACCGTCGACGACCGAATCGGGAGGACGCGAATGAGCGAGGAACGGAGACGGTGGCGACGTATCGACGCAATCTTGGGAGAGGCATTGGACATGCCGCGAGAAGCCCGCGCGGCGTTTTTGGATCGAGCCTGCGAGGGCGATTCGAGCCTCAGACGCGAAGTGGAAAACCTGTTGAACACGACCGAAGAAGACATCCCCAACCTATCCGAGCCGCTCAACCTCCTGTTCGAAAAAATCGCACGTCAGGACGAACGATTCGAGGGAGAACCCGAAACCGAAGATCAAACGTCGTCCACCACATCCGGGAACGATCGCTCGAGCTACGAACGGCCGGAATGGCTCGCAAACCTCTTCCCCGACGTGCAACTGGGGTTCATTTAAATAGTGAGCGATCCGAAACGGCGGTTTCGAGAATTATCGGGTCAGGGCTGGTTGGCCGGCACCGGCTGGGCGTTGGGATCGGCCTTGGTCTTGCCCTGGAAAGGCTCGACCGCGACGCCGTCGTAGTAGTGCGTGAGAATGCGGTCGAAGGCCCATCCCTGGGCAGCCAAACCGAAGGCACCCACCTGGCTCATGCCGACGCCGTGACCCCAACCGCGCCCGATCACGGTCAAATGCACCAACCGTCCCTTGCGATAACTGGGAATCAGGTCGATCAGGTTCTCGCGTACCCCCAGCGACCAACGAATGTTCAAGCCCTTGACGCGGAAGTTCCCCGCATCCGTGATGTACTCCAATTCGGTGACCCGACCCGTGTCCGAGCGCCGCAACACCTTTACGTCGCGTATGCCGCGAATGCCGCGCACGTAGCGACGGGCGCGCCGTTCGAGTTCGGAAACCGATTTTTTTTCCATCCAGACGTCGTAGGCGCTGAAGCGGTCGACCGAAGCCACTTTGAAATTTTCTTGGATGCGGATCATATCGCGGGAAAAAGGGCCGTCCAGCAAATAGACGCGATCCAACTCCTCCATGCGTGGCTGCTCGCGAAAGCTCAGCTTATCGCCGCGCTCGGTGAGGTAGTGCTTGATGCCCCCCAGGTTCAGCGTCCGCTGTTTGCTGCCCCGCTGCAGGGTGAGCACGTTGTTGTCCAGCGCCCGGATCTTATAGCGTTTCCATTCCGGCTCCGGACCGAACCGAACGGCCAGGGTCATCAAGGCCGTCAGCGCTTCCCGTACCGTGATCGGCGAATCGTCGGCGATGCGGTTCAGGGCGTCGCCGTCGACCAACTCGTAGCGCAACAAGAAGGCGGCGAGCGGCTGTAGCGACGAAGGCAGGTCGAGATCGCTCAAGGGCCGCACGAAATCGGCATCCTGGAACTGATGCTTTTCGACCGCCACGATCAAGGGGTAGTCGGCCACGAATTCCCAGAACGCGCGATGACTCAGCCCATTCGAGGACTTGGGAAGCGGGGGCACATCGCCCATGATCCAGGCGAGATCGCCCGTGATCGCCTTCAGGGTCTTGGCGTCGAGCGGGCCATCCCGCTCGGGTAGGTCGCGCACCCCATAGAGATAGGCGCGCACAGTGAGGTCCTCCCCCAGCGACGTGCGAATTCCGGGTGCGGGCCGCAGCGGCAACTGCCATGCCTGAAATTGGGCCAAATAACTGGATTTGCTTTTCAAATAAGGTTCGTTTCGTCCAGGAAACACGTGGGTCACGTCGTCCGTCATGCCGCCGCAGGTGGAGGTGTACAGGGCATCGATCAGGGTGTCGCCGTGATAGAGCACCAGGCCGGCCGTTTCCGCGACGGCCTGATCACTCAGGGGATGTTCGTTCTTGGTGCCTTCGTAGGCCTGGCAGGCGGGCGTATCGCAAATGTCGTAGCCGTATTTCTCGAAACGGCGCAGGTTTTTGAGCGCATAGGTTCGGGCCGCCACGGCCTGGGCCTTCAGCGCCTCGAGTTCGGGAAACGCATTGGGCCCCAACTCGGTGGGCACCACCCCGCGCAGGTAGGTTTCCATCGGAAGAACGTTGATGATCTTGATCTTTCCATTCACGATGCGCAGGCGGAGGATGCCGCGGTAGCCGACCCCGTCCAGGTGGATCGGTTGCTCGGGATTGGGATTCACCAAACCGACCTCCTGCGCGCGAAGATCGAGCTTGTCGAAATGGCGGTTGACCCATTGAAAGGGATAGCGGGTCTTGGCGTGAATCAGGTAGGCGTCCTTGAAGCCCAGGTTGACCATCGAGCGGCGCACCTGTTCGGCCTCTTTCTTGGCCAGGAAGGGGCCGCCGCGCAAGGCGTGATCCTTCTTGAGCTTGACGACCTTGAAGGCCATTTCCGGATGGTTGCGGGCCAGCGTCTCCGCCATCGCCTCGAGTTTTTCCCGGTGGGGACCCGTCTTGACCTGAACCCAATAGCGCGCGGCCCCCTTGCGCTGACGCGAGCTGACCACGAAAAACGAATCGCCGGGTTTGATGGTCTGCACCACGCGGTCGCCGTCCAGGACCAGCAGGGTGCCCTTGCTTTTCAGGCGGTGGTGGTCCTGGGGTTTGCCGATGCCGGCGCGAATCCACTGGACGTCCTGGGCGCGCCAATCTTCGTACTGCTGGTGCGGGCCGGCCACGGCCGTTCCGGTCCATCCCGAAAGGAGCAGCAAACCGACAGTCACATAGGGGAACGGCACGCCGAATCGCCGCGACGGGCGGCCCCACGTGGCACGGATACGAAAACGAATCGAAAAAAACATGGCCCCACTCCGCGGCAAGATGGCGTTGATGAACATGAATCTCGGCAGCGACTCCAGCCTCACCACAAGGATCGATCGGCACCCGCCCGGGTCCACTGGAGATGCCAGCGAGGAAGGTGGCCGTCTCGAAATCTTACACCGTGACCCCAAAGGTAGCGGATCGATTCGGCACCTTTCGGCGATCCCGGTCGCGACACGGCCGGGGTGATGGTGCACGAGGCTCGAAGCGCGTCAGATGGCGGTCAACGAGGCGATGATCCGGAGCGTTTGCCTACGGTAGCGAAGGTCAGTCCGGTGGCACCAGCCTTTTTGGCGGAATCCATGACCGAGATCACCAGTCCGTGCTCCACTGATTTATCCACGCGCAGCACGACCATTTTATTCTCGTAATCGGTCAATTTCTGCTCGACCGTCTCCACCAACGACTCGTACGCCACCGTATCGCCGTCGATGACGATGTTGGACGTGCCGTCGATCAGGATCGACAGGTTCTCCGACTGCCCGCTCTGGCGACTCTCGCTCTGGGGTAGATCCAAATCCAAACCGTGATCGTCCTTGAAGCGCGTGGATACCATGAAGAAGATCAACAGGAGGAAGACCACGTCGATCAGCGGCGAGAGGTCGACCAGGATCGAGTTCTTCTTGCGATCAGGACGAAACAGCATCGTGACTCCTGAGCAACAGCAGCAATTCGATGATCCGCTTTTCCATCCTCAGCATGATGATGGTCGCTCGGCGTTCGAAGTAACTGTGCAGGACGATGGTGGGGATGGCCACGGACATTCCGGCCGCGGTGGTGATCAGCGCCTCGGAGATGCCGCCGGACAGGTTGTGGGCCTGGCTCATGCCGGCGACGTTCAGGGTCTGGAAGACCTTGATCATCCCGGCCACGGTGCCCAGCAGGCCCAGCAGCGGGGCGATGGTGGCGATGGTGCGCAGAATCGTGAGGAAGCGCTCCAGGACATCCGCCTCCTGGCGAGATTGATCTTCCAGGAGCTGGCGCAACTCGGCGGCTTCCAGTTCGCGGTAGTTGATGGCGGTTTCCATCAAGCGGTTGAACATGATGTTTTTGGAGCGACAGACCTGAAGCGCGCCCTCGAATTCGCCGCGGCCCAGGTAACCACGGATTTTTTCCATGAGTTCGGTATCGAGATACCGGGAAAAGCGCAGATTGACCAGGCGCTCGATGGTGATGGCCAGGGTCAGGATCAGGCAGATCCCGATCGGCACCATCAGCCAGCCGCCTTTTTGGAGCATTTCCATCATATGTAAAGATGCCTTCTTCGTTTGATTCGGCTCATCAGGGCCGGATGCAGTGCATTGCTGGGGTAGGTGTACCCCAAAACCAGCGTTGCGGTTTCACGCCGTCACCCGAAACGCTTCCGGCCAGGTCATCCATCATCCGGGGCGGGAAGCGTCGCATCTCCGAAGCCGCACGGCACTCGAGTTTCGCCGATGACCCGGATGGGCGGCGGGATCACCGAGTCTCCGGGTGTAAGGGCTCATTCTAGCCCTGAACGGGTGGTCGCTCAATGCTCAATTGGAAGCGGGGCGCGGTTCCGCCCGCATCGGCCCGACGTGCGTTCGACCATTTGCCGAAGGCCTTTCCGGGGTCCGGCATGACCGGGTATGACCGTGCGCAGGCGCTTTTTTCGCGTTACAATAACGAGGCTTATTTGTTATGAGATCGAGAACTTGTTCCAACCCAAGTCGATGGACGTAACCCATCATCTCACGCGGGCCTCCTTATTTCGGGGCGCACGCCCTGGGTTCGAGGAACGAGCGCAATGACGAGGACATCCCTGCTCGGGATGAGGCTGCCATGGAGGTTTACATGAATGGTGGGCGTGGCGAGGAAACGCCGGCGGAGCCGTTCCGCTCAAGACGGCTCCCCACGATAGGGTTAATGCTTTGGCTCATGGTTTTCGGCGTGGGCGGGACGATGTGGTCCCTCGCCGAGGAATCGAAACAATCCGAGGATACACCGGTCGCGCGCGCCTTGGCGCTGGGTCCGGTCACCTTTTCGAAAGATGCCGCTTGGACCTCGGGCAAGCAGGGAGACATCTTTCGCAAGAATCTGATTGCGCGTTCGAATCGCGAACCGCTCCCCAAAGCCGGCGACAAAACGCGCCTGGCCGGCAAGTCCCTTTCCTGGCGCGAAATCGACCTGGGCGGCGGCGCAGATTGGTTTCCCACCGGTGAGCGAGGCGCGCTTCTGGTGTCGCTCAACCTGGAAGCCAACCGCTTTACCAAGGGCACCTTGACATTTCGATGGCCGGACAAGGTGTTCGCCTATTTGGATGGCGCCACCCTCGCCGTTTCGGGCGAGAAGGAAAAATCGATGAGCCTCAGCCTGACCACGGGTTCGCACCGGCTCTTGATGTTGGTGGTTCGCGGTGAAGGAGACCTTTCCGCCGTCGAGAACCCCGGCTCCCTCAGCCTGTCCGTGACGACCCCCTCGGCAGGCGGCTCCGTCGCGGTCCATACCCGACCCGAACGACGGCTCACCGGGGCCCGCACCTACGCTTCCCCCATCGTTCAGGACCTGCTCGTTTCGCCGGACGGCAAACGCGTGATGCTTCAGATCCGCGAGTGGGACGCGCTTCACGGAAAGTGGCACCGAAGCGTGGAAATCCGCTCCCTGGGCAGCGGAGCGGTGCAACGTCGCTGGCGCGGCGATACGCCATCCGCCTTGGCCTGGAACCAAAAGGGCGACCGTCTGGCCTACGTGGAACAAAAGCAACTGATCCTGGAGACCGTCGGGTCGGGTGCATCCCGAATCATCTGGCCCGATGCCGGAAACGTGACCGACATCCACTGGCACCCGGATCAGCGGCGATTGCTGCTGGAGATCACCACCCGGCCCGAGAAACGCAAAGACAACATGAAGCGCTACCAGGGACCCAACGATCGCTGGAGTTATTTCCGCAGTCGCAAACAGCTCGTTCTGATGGATTTGGATAGTGGCTGGCCGGAGCCCTTGACCGGCGCCGAGCAGGACGCGTCCTTCCACGGCCTGGATGCCGAGAACCTGCTCTATTCGGTCGTCTACCAAGACCACTCGGAGCCCAACCACTTCCGCGCCGAGCTGCGCATCAAGCCGCTCGGTGGTGGTGAGGAACGCGTCGTGGCCAATCTGACCACCTTCGACGGCGCCTGGTTCTCCGGCAAGGACGTGATCGTCGCCGCCGGTCCCCTGGCCTTCGACGGTCTCGGCGCCGCGGTTCCCGACGGCATGACGCCCAACAACTACGACACCCAGCTCTACCTGATCGCCAATGCCGGTACCGAGGTCACGCCACTCACCAAAGATTTCGATCCCCAGGTGGACAAGGTCCGCGTGGCGGGGAACGGCGACCTGGTGCTGACCGCCGTCGACGGCGAGAAAACCAGCCTGTTCCACTGGAAGAAAAGCAGCAAAACCATCGCCCCCATGGAAAGCGGCGTCGAGGAGATCACGCTCGTCGACGTGGCGACCGGCAAACGCCCGGTGGTGGTATGGGCCGGAACTTCCTCCAAGACGCCGCAAAAGGTCCTGGTCGGCGGGCTCGACGGACGTCGCCCGGCCGAGGTCTTCGATCCCGGTCGCGAATCCTATGGCCAGATCGTGTGGGGCGACATCAAACCCTGGCGTTTCAAGACGGAAGACGGCACCGAGATCGACGGTCGCTATTACACGCCGCCCGGTTTCGACGCGTCCCACACCTACCCGCTGATCGTGTACTACTACGGCGGCACGGTTCCAGTGGGCCGCTCCTTCGGCGGGCGCTACCCGTTCAATCACTGGGCCGCCCAGGGGTACGTGGTCTACGTACTGCAGCCCTCGGGCGCGACGGGCTACGGCCAGGAGTTTTCCGCCCGCCACGTCAACGCCTGGGGTAAGGGTACCGCCGAGGACATCATCGCCGGAGCCAAGGCCTTCCTCGCGGCACACAGCTTCGCGGATGCGGACCACGTGGGCATCGCCGGCGCATCCTACGGCGGCTTCATGACCATGTACCTCACGACCCGCACCGACATGTTCAGTGCCGCCATTTCCCACGCCGGGATCAGTTCCCTGACCGAGTACTGGGGCCACGGTTGGTGGGGTTACCTCTACAGCGGTGTCGCCAGCCGCAACAGCTTCCCCTGGAACAACGCCGAACTCTACACCCAGCAGAGTCCGGTATTCGCGGCGGACAAGGTGAACACGCCGCTGTTGCTGCTGCACGGCAACGTGGACACCAACGTCCCGCCGGCACAGAGCCACGTCATGTACACGGCCCTGAAGATGCTGGACAAGGAAGTGGAGTTGATCGAAGTGGACGGCGAAGACCACCACATCCTCGGATTCGACAACCGCCTGGTGTGGTGGAACACCATCCTGGCCTGGTTCGACAAGCATTTGAAGGAACAGCCCGAATGGTGGCAGGACCTCTATCCGGAACCCTGAATCGAGGAACCGCCAAAGGAAGAACCGCACGGAACCGCGCCCGAGCCGCTCTGCGGCGCGGGTCACGGTCCCGTGCGGCACTCTGGTCGCTCGCTGTGTTCGGTGAAGCGGCTCTGCGAAGGGCTCCTCGAAGGTGACGGGAACTCCGCGAGGGACCGCATAGTTCCGCCCCGTTGGGGCTGGTGCTCGGGAACCCCCGACAACCAGGGTTACGGCGCCTCCGGCCCCTCACCGGATCGCCGGACCGCCTTCGCTGTACTGTGTCGTCCCTTCAGGACGCCCGCTGGTGGTGGACCTGCGGTCCACGTTTTTATCTATGGTGGTCCAAACATACGGCCGGCCATCCTTTCAGGATTGGCCGCGAACGGTGAGCCATCGAACATTCGGTTAACCGCGATGATGCCCACCCCAACATACCGCAAGGTTGGGTTGGGCCTGTCCCGGCTCGCGCTGAAGGTGCGAGCGGACGTCACTTTGGACCACCATTTATTTAAAACGCGTGCCGAAGGCGCGCCACCAGCAGGGACCCTGTAAGGGTCACACATTACAGCGAAGGCGGTCCGGCGATCCGGTAAGGGGTCGGAACGACCCCGCAACCCTGGTTGTTCGAAGAACCCGAACTCCAGCCCTGAAGGGGCGGCTCCGCGAAGGGCTCCTCGAAGGTGACGTCAACTCCGCGAGAGCAAGGGGATGCGCCGAGCGCATCCCCTGCCCGCTTCCCGAGGATTATAGTCCCGCGTTGGCTTGGATCACCGGGGCCTGCCAACCACCGCCCAACGCCTTGTAGATGCCGACCAGGCTCAGCGCCACCTCGGTTTCGCTGCGAGCCAGTCGCTCCTGGGCGTCCAGCAGGGTCCGCTCGGCATCGAGCACGTCCAGGAAGTTGTCGATGCCGGCGTTGAACCGGAGCTTCGCGTACTCGGAAGCCTGGGCGCCGGCCCGCGCGGCCAACAACAGCTTGGCCCGGCTCTGCTCGCGTTTGTTGAAATCCACCAGCGACGTTTCGACTTCTTCCAGCGCCAACAGCACCGTCTTCTCGAACGACGCCAGACTCGCGTCCGTCCGGGCATCCGCGGCCTCGATCCCGCGCCGCACTCGACCCAGGTTGAACGCGGCCCAGCGAATGCTCGGCCCGAAGCTGTAGACGGAGGTCCCGGAGGAGCCCAAGTTGTCGAACGCGGTCGCCGAAAACCCGATGCTGCCGCTCACCCTCACCTCGGGGTAGAGTTCGGCCACCTGGAGGTTGTATTGAGCGGTGGCCAACGCCAGTTCGCGCTCGGCCCTGCGGATGTCCGGGCGCCGCGTCAGCAGCCCCAGGGGGTCGCCGACATCGACCGCATCCGGCAAGGACGGCAGCGCCTTGACCTCCTGCAGCCGGGCGAACAGCGCCGTGGGCAGGGCCCCGGTCAACACGCCCAGGCGGTGCAGCACCGCATCGCGCTGGGCTTCGAGCAACGGAATGGTCGAGCGGGTCAGCTCGAGCTGGGTCTGGGCCCGGGCCACGTTCAACTGATCGCTGCGACCCGCGTCGGCCAGGTCCACCGTCAGGCGGTAGGTCTGCTCCTGGTTGTCGGCGTTGCGCTGGGCCACCTGCAGGCGGTACTGCAAGCCGCGATACTCGATGTAGGTGCTCGCGGTTTCGGCGGCGACACTCACGTAGACGCCGTGCAGGTCGGCCTCGCGAATGTCCAGGCTGGCCGAGGCGGAAGCGATTCGCTGCGACACACGGCCGAACAGATCGGCTTCCCAGATCGCGTCCAAGCCCACCGCGTAGGTTTCCCAATTGCGATCGGGCAGGGTGCCCGTCCCCGAATCGGCGCTCACCTGTTGGCGCGAGCCGCTCGCCTGCGATTCCACCGTCGGCAGCCGGTCCAGCTTGCGACTGCGGAGCAACGCCCGAGCCTCGCGCAAGTTGGCGAGCGCGGCCCGCACGTCGTGGTTGTGGGCCAGGGCGGTGTCCACCAGGTCCGCGAGTTGCGGATCGTCGAACTGGTGCCACCAGGCGGCAACCGGTTCGGCGGTTCGAAACGCTCGAGCCGCCGAATCCTCCTGGCGTTCGACTTCACCGAAGGTCCCGGTGTCGAAATTTTGCACATCCGGTTCGACGTACTTTCGACCGACGGAACAGGCCGACAGGAACAGGGTGAACACAATCGTGACCCATGCCATACGACGATTCATGACAGCACCTCCAGGGCTTCGTTCGGCAGGTTGCCGCCATCGCTGGGCGTGGCGGCCGGGCGGTTTTTGCGGAACAGGCGCATTTCCAAGTGCCGCACGAGCACGTAGAACACCGGCGTCAACATCAACCCGAAGATCGTCACGCCGAGCATGCCGGCGAACACCGTGATCCCCATGTCGTTGCGCATTTCCGAACCGGCACCGGTGGACACGGTCATCGGGAACACACCCATGATGAAAGAGAACGAGGTCATGAGGATCGGCCGCAGGCGAAGTCGGCTGGCCTCGATGGCCGCCTTGATGACGTCGCGCCCCTCGCGTTCCAGCTCGCGGGCGAACTCCACGATCAGGATGGCGTTCTTCGTCGCGAGCCCCATCAGCACGAACAGGCTGATTTGGGTGAAGACGTTGTTGTCGCCGCCGGTCAGGTGCACACCCAACAGGGCCGACAACATGCTCATGGGTACGATCAGCACGATCGCCATCGGCAGCGAGAGACTTTCGTACTGGGCCGCGAGGACCAGGAACACCAGCAGCAACACCAGCGGAATGATGTAGATGGTCGAATCACCGGCAAGCACCTGTTGATACGTGAGTTCGGTCCACTCGTAGCGATAGCCGGGCGGCAGGGTTTCGTCGAGGATCCGGGAAATGGCGGCCTGCGCCTCACCCGAGGAGTAACCCGGCGCGGCGTTGCCGTTGAGGTCGGCGGCCCGGAACCCGTTGTAGCGGGTCGCCGTGGCGGGACCGAACGTCTCGCTCACCGAGATCACCGAACCCAGCGGCACCATTTCGTTTTGGCGGTTGCGGACCTTGAGGTTGAGGATGTCTTCGGGTTGATCGCGAAACTCTTTCTCGGCCTGGGCGATGACCTGGTAGGTCCGCCCGAAGCGGTTGAAATCGTTGACGTAGAGCGAGCCCAGGTTGATTTGCATGGTCTCGAAGATCTCGTTGATGTTCAGACCCAGTTTCTTGGCCTTGGTGCGATCCAGATCGGCGTAGATCTGCGGCACGTTGATCTGGTAGCTGGAGAACACGCCCGCCAGCTCCGGCGTTTGGTAGGCCTTGGCCATGACTTGGCCCAAGACCGCGTTCAAGGCCTCGTCGCCCTGGTCGGTGCGATCCTGGATCTGCAGTTTGAAACCACCGATGGTACCCAGGCCCTGGACGGGCGGCGGCGGGAAGATGGCGATGAAGCCCTCCTCGATGGCGTTGTACTGCTGCTGCAGGGTCTGGGTGATCGCGAAACCCGACAGCGCCGGATCCTTGCGCTCGGAGAAGTCCTTCAGCGAGACGAACACGATGCCCGCACTGGAGCTGTTGGTGAACCCGTTGATCGACAGGCCCGGGAAAGCCACCGCGCTCTCGACACCCGGCGTGTTCATCGCGATTTCGGTCATTTCCCGAATCACGTCCTCGGTCCGATCGAGCGTGGCCCCGTCGGGCAACTGCGCGAAGCTGACCAGGTACTGCTTGTCCTGGGTCGGGATGAAGCCGGTCGGAACCGTGCGGAACATGAAGGACGTCGCGCCCAGCAGGATCACGTAGACCAACATGCCCACGCCGCGGTGTTTGAGAACGCCGCCGACGCTGCGTCCGTAATTTTCCGAACGACGGTCGAAAAAGCGGTTGAACCAGCGGAAAAACCAACCGAACAGGGTGTTCATCACCCGCGACAACCAGTCCTTTTCTTCACCGGCGGGTTTGACCAGGTAGCGCGACAAGGCCGGGCTGAGGGTCAGGGAGTTGAACGAGGAGATGACGGTGGAGATGGCGATGGTCAGCGCGAACTGGCGGTAGAACTGGCCGGTCAAGCCGCTGATGAACGCGATCGGCACGAACACCGCGACCAAGACCAGCGTCGTGGCGATGACCGGGCCGGTCACCTCGCGCATGGCCTTGAGGGTCGCTTCACGCGGCGGCAGTCCGTTGGAGATGTTGCGCTCCACGTTCTCCACCACGATGATCGCGTCGTCGACCACGATCCCGATCGCCAGGATCAGGCCGAACAGGGTCAGCACGTTGATCGAGAACCCGAACAGGTACATGAAGGAAAAGGTACCCACGATCGAGACCGGCACCGCCAGCAAGGGAATGATCGCCACTCGCCAACGCTGGAGGAACAGAATGATCACGATCACGACCAGCAGGAGCGCTTCCAACAACACGCGCAGCACCGACTTGATCGAGTCGCGCACGAAGATGGTCGGGTCGTAGACCACGCTGAAATCCACACCATCGGGAAAGTTCCCGCTGAGCTCCTGCATGGTGGCGCGCACGTTGTCGGAGATGTCCAGCGCATTGGCGCCCGGCGAAGCGAAAATCGGCAGGGCCACCGCGTTTTTGTTGTCCAGCAAGGAGCGCAGCGCGTATTCCGAAGCGCCCATGTCCACGCTGGCCACGTCCTTCAGATAGGTGATCTTGCCTTGCTCGTCGGTGCGGATGATGATGTCCTCGAACGCTTCGGGCGTCTCCAGACGACCGGCCGCGTTCACGGGAAGTTGAAAGTCGATGTTGTCGCCGTAGGGGGCGCCACCGATCATGCCGGCGGCGACCTGAATGTTCTGTTCGCGCAACGCGGCGACCACATCCCCGGCGGTCAGGTTGCGCTCGGCGATCTTTTCCGGATTGAGCCAAATGCGCATGGCGTAGTCGCCCGCACCGAAAATCTGCACCTGACCGATGCCCTTGATGCGCGCCAACTCGTCGCGAATGTTCAGAATCGCGTAGTTGCGCAGGTAGAGCATGTCGTAGCGGCCGTTGGGCGAATGGAGGTGAACGACCATCGTCAGGTCCGGCGAGCTCTTGACCGTGGTGACGCCCAGCCGGCGCGTGACCTCGGGCAGGCGCGGCAACGCCTGACTGACCCGGTTCTGCACGAGCTGCTGGGCCAGGTCGGGATCGGTGCCGATCGCGAAGGTCACCGTCAGCGTGAGTCGACCGTCCGCGGTGGACTGGGAGCTCATGTAGAGCATGTTCTCGACCCCGTTGATTTGCTCCTCCAGCGGGGTGGCGACGGTTTCGGCGATGACTTGCGGGTTCGCTCCCGGAAACGAGGCGTTGACGACGATCGAGGGCGGTGTGACTTCCGGGTACTCGGAAATCGGCAGTTGGAACATGGCGACCAATCCGGCGAGGAAGACCAGCGTCGAAAGGACTCCTGCGAAAATCGGTCGGTCGACGAAGACCTTGGAAAAATTCATGACGGTACTCCTTGACTAGCTCGGCCGACTCAGTTTGCGGCCAGCTCGCCGGTATCGGACGACTCGATTTCGAGAGGTTCCACGGTCATGCCCGGGCGAACCCGTTGCAGGCTGTTCACCATGACGCGGTCACCGGATTTCAGGCCGTCCAGCACCAGGCGCCGCCCGTCGATGAAACGACCGAGCCGTACCTCGCGGTAGGTGACCAAGCCGTTCGGGTCGACGACCATCACGAATTTCTGGTCCTGATTGGTGCCCACCGCGCGATCGTCCACCAGGAGCACTTCCTCTTCGGTCGCTTCGCCGACGCGGACACCGGCATACATGCCGGGGACCAGGAGGCCGTCGGCATTGGCGAACAGGGCCCGGGCGCGAATGGTGCCGGAGCGCGTGTCGATGCGGTTGTCGAAGGCCACCAGCTCACCGCGGTAAAAGGTCTCGTTGTCCTCGCCGAGGGTGAGCCGCACCGGCAAGGTTTCCTGGCGATTGCTGCGCGCGAGTTTCAGGTAGGCCTGTTCGGAGACGTCGAATTCGGCGTAGATCGAGTCGTTGGACACCACGGTCGCCAGAACCGGCGCGTTGGGACCGGCCTCGATCACGTTGCCCTGGGTGATTTCCGCACGGCTGATGCGACCGGATACCGGAGCGTGGATGTGGGCGTACTCCAGGTTGAGACGGGCGCGCTGAATGCTGGCTTCGGCGCCGTGAATCGCGGCGACGGCCACCTTGTGATCGTTCTGGGCGGCCTCGTAAATGCTCTTGGACACCGCTTTTTTGGCGAGCAGCCCCTCGAGGCGGCTCAATTCGTCCTTGGCGAGATGGGCCCGGGACTTGGCCGATTCCAATTCGGCGATCGCCATGTCCAGTTCGGCTTGATAGGGTCGAGGATCGATCACGAAAAGGCCATCGCCCTTGGCCACGATGGAGCCTTCCTCGAAAAGCACCTGGGTGATGGTGCCGCCGACGCGGGGGCGGATCTCGACGAAATCGACGGCGGCGAGACGACCGGAAAAGTCGTGCCAGATGCGGATCTTTTGAGGCTCGATGGTTTCCACTTGAACCTGGGGCGGCGGGGGTGCCGGGGCGGGCGCCTCGGGGGACTCATCGGCGCGGGCACTGAAGACGATGGAAGCCGCGGTGGCGGCGAGAAACAAAAGGAAGGTAAAGCTGAAGGTGAGCGGCTTGCGACGAGCGGTGCGAACCAGAGTCAACATGTGCGGTCTCCTTAGATGTGAAAGGCGGTCGTGAAGCGAAGCGGGAGTTCGGTATGCGACGACGCCCGAAGTTGGTGGAGGCAATATAAACAAACCGGTCGGTATGTGTCAAATCAAAAACAGGTATCCCCGTTGATTTATTGAGTAATTTTACTGATTTAAAACGAGTTATATAAAATTAAAAAATGACCAGTCAGTCGATTCCTTCAAAAGAAACCGGTCGACATTTTGCTGCTTTCACAGGTTTACAAACGTGAATTTTGTGGATCGCGATCTTTTTCACCTTGCAATTGTACCGACCGGTTTGTATTTTAAAAATCAATCGAACGCCGAGGAGGACGCCATGCGCAACGCCGCTGAAACCCGAAAGAAACTGCTCGATACCGCCATGCGCCTCATTTTCAACAGCAACTATGCCGCCGTCGGCGTCGCCGAAATCTGCAAACAGGCCGGGGTGACCAAGGGTAGCTTTTACCACCACTTCGAAACCAAGGCGGACCTCTACGTGGAGGCGTCCCGCACCTACTGGGAGGATTTGCGCACCGATTTCGACAGCGTCCTCTCCCCCATCCACGAGCCCTTGGACCAACTGGAACGCTTGATCGACCTGATCCTCAAACCCGAACCCAAATTCGCCGAAGACGACAATCCCGTGCCCGCCTGCCCCTTTTTCACACCGGGATGTCAGATTGGTTCCGGCGAAGAGAAAGTGCGTCAGGTCGCGATCGACATGGCCGAGCGAGCCAACAGATACGACACGGCCCTGGTTCGCAACCTCCAGGCGGCGGGCGTGTTGGCCAGTGACGGCGATCCCGAGCAATTGGGCCGCCTGATCCACTACCACATTCACGGGTTGATGATTTACGGACGCATCCACAAGGATATCGAAGTGGTGCGCAAGGATATTCGGGAAGGGCTGTACCGCCTGCTGGACGTGAAGCCCGAGTACCGCAAAACCCAAGTGGAAGCCTGAGCCCCAGGCCGGCTTACCGCCCCTGCCGACGTTTCGAAGGGCGCATGCAGGCAGTTCCCGCATCCCGATGAGTGTTGCCATTGCAGTAGGTTGGCCGGCCCGGCCGACATTTCGAAGGGCGGCCGTGCGCAGTTCCAGTATCTGAAGAGAGCGACCAAGCCTGTAGGCGAGGGGGCCGCCCAGGCCAGCCTGCTCCACCCATCGAAGCAACTCCCGTAGCAACAACCGATTACGTCCAAGAGCGAAGCGCAGATTTTCCCGTCGAGACGCCCCAACGAAATCGTTGAGTTCAAAGTCCCTGTATTAATAAAGACAAGGTATCCCTCTCTGAGATGCGAATGCTCCGGATTCGAATTGTATCGAAATGTCGGCCCGACCTGCTTACTGACCTTGACCGATTCAACGGCAATAGCAGCCCTCTCCAGGATGCGGGAACTCCTGGATAACGAGCTTCGATTGGTGGAGCAGGCTGGCCTGGGCGGCCCCCCTCACCTACAGGCCCCCAGCCTCTCTCTCGATGCGGGTACTTCGGGTAATGATCGCTCCGACGTGTCGGCCGGGCCGGCCAACCTGTACCATAGAGTTCAAGCTCTATGGTTAATATTCAGTTCGTCACAGCCGTAGCCTTTTTCTTTTTTTGCTTCTTTTTTTCTTTTTGTGGAAACTGTGAATCTTGTGGAAAACTTTTTAGGTAGACGGTTAGGCGACTCCGGCCGGCCGACCAGAGTCGCCGGGTGAGATGAAGCCTTCGACCAACCTGAGCGCCCTGGTGGGTAGCTCGTCTGTAGGATTTTGCTCATCTCACCCTTTCCACACCGTTGAAAACCGCAGACTATCTGGGATTCTTCAAGTCCGTGTTTTTGCAGGTTTGGCTTTTGCGGTGTGTACCGTCCTTCACCTCTTCGGCATTGTGGAGGCTCTTCATGACCAAGACCCTAACCGCCTGGACCGGCATTGACGTTAGCAAAAACACCTTCGATATCGCTTATGTTTCCACCGAGAAAGGCGTCCCATTCGAGAAAGACATCCCATTTCACCGCATTCCCGCTCGTAAATTCCCAAGGACTCTCACAGGGGCAGAAGATGCCTTGACCTGGCTTGATGAGGCTCTTGGGTTTCCCGAACCTTTCAAAGAGCATGTCTGGGTCGTGATGGAGGACTGTGGAAGATACGCCGAGGAATTACGTTTGTGGCTGTCGATGAACAAGGGGCCATCCATCTGTATGATCACCCCCTCGCTCACGGCCGCTTACGCAAAAAGCCGAGGTCTTCGAAATAAAACCGATCGGGTGGATGCTCGATTGCTTGCCCTTTTCGGTCAAGAACGCAAACCTAAAATTCAAACGATTCCGAGTCGGACCTATCAGATTCTCAAGGACTTGTGGCGATGCAGGCAGGAGTATGTCGAACTCCAGGTAGCCGAGGGGAATCGGGCAGGTCAGCCGCTGCAAATCGAAGCGGTTCAGAAGATTCGAAAAAAACATCTCAAGGAGCTACAAGACCATATCGATCGGGTCGAGAAGGAAATCAAAAAGCTTCTCAACCGGACCCCAAAACTCAAGAAGGATGTGGACTTGTTATGCACGATAAAAGGGATCGGTTTCCTCACTGCTGTAATGGTCATCGCTGAAATGGGAGATCTCCGAAGATTTGCGCGAAGCCGCCAAGTCGGTGCATTTGCAGGGTTAAACCCGTCAAAGTTCGAATCGGGGACCTCGGTGAAAAAAACGACGATTATAAGTCGCAAAGGCTCAGCGGTACTGCGAGCGGGGCTTTACATGCCTGCGCTGACAGCCTGCCGTTTTAACGAACAAATGAAAACATTCTACGAGCGGTTGATACGCAAAGGAAAGTCGAAAAAGGCCGCTGTCGTGGCGGTCATGCGCAAATTGTTGGTGCTCATGCGGGCAATTCTAAAAACAGGAGTTCCGTACCAGGAGGATTTTCAAAAGTGTGCGTCTGCGGAAAAGATGTGCAAAACCTGACAAGATTTCCGCATTCCTCCCCCAATTTTAGGGTTGACACACAACAGACTATCCTACAGCCGCGCCGCCCCTCACAGCATGCGGGAACTCAACACATGGATCGCTTCGAAAAGTTCAGCCGGCGGGCTTACCGCCCCTGCTGAACCTACCTGGCCTTACCGGCCCTGCACGACGAATCTCTCGGCATTCGGGTACCCCGAGCAGGTACGTTTCGAGGCGGGCGCCACGAGAAGCCCGGCTCAGGGCTCCATCGAGCCGACGACGAACAGATAGTCACCCCAGGGATCGCTGGCCATCAAGGTCGGCTGAAAATCTTCGAACGCCTGCACCGTCTCGACCAGGATCCCGCGCCCACCCACATCGAGAGCCCCGATCAAACGGGATTTCGGCGCACTGAACCAAAATCGATCGGTCATGGGCACCGGCAGGATCGAGCGCAGGTCCATCGCCACTTCGGTTCGATCCAGAACGGTCATCTCGCCCTCGCCCAGGTCGACGAGGAACAGGTCGGTCTTGGCCTGGCTCGGGAAGGTCGCGATGACCGCAAGATCCTGATTCCGGTTGAGCTGTAGCGTGCCCCGGCTCCACAGGTCCAGAATGCGGCGCTTGGGATCGCCATTCTCGCTCAAGGAGAGCCACTGGGTGTTGGCCCCGATGGCGCGGTCGACACGGTAGCGAACCAGCTCGTCGGAGGGTTCGCGCCGCATCAACAAGGTGTTGTGGGACTCGCGATAGGCCAGGGCGGTAATCTGAATCCACTTGCGATCGGAAACGGGCACATCGATGAAACGCAACAGGTTGAGCACCTCGCCCTGTCGGCGGTAGGCGAGCACCCCGAGCGCGGAGCCGTCCCTTCGCGGCAACCCGGTTACACCCACGAACAGCGTGGAACCTTCGGTATCCCAAACGGAACAGAGCCCGTTCCGCACGTTGGTCGGCATTTTCTCGACGGTCACGAGATTCAAATCGTCCAGGTCCAGCAACACCATTCGCGGGGTCTTGGGATCGGCGGGCAGGTGTTCCAGGGCGATCGCGAACCGACCGGAGGGATCGATTTTCAAAGCACTGGGGTTGAAAGGCTTTTCCAACAAGGGGTGACGACTCAAATCGCGCGAACGCGTATGGGTCAAATGATGCCCATCGAACCGAAACTCGCGAATCAGACGCGCGCCCTCGTCGGCGACCAATAGGCTGCCCGAACGCTCGCGAAAGGCCAGACCGGAAACGGACCCACCGATGCGGAACTCGTCCAACAACACCAGACCCAAACGGTTTCGCGAAAACACCCGAATCCACTGATGCCCCTGTGGGTAAACGGGATGAGTGGCCTCTGAGGGGGCGATGTCCAGCAATTTGGACTTGGCGACCGAGGCCTCCCAGTCGCCGATCATTTCGGCCAGGAAATCGCGCAGCTTGGTGGGTTCCTGAAACAGCCGTACCGGGAACAGCGATCGCGGCCCGACGACCCGCAGGCTGTCTTCACTCATGGAGAACTGAAGCGGCGGACCCTCCTGGTGTTCTTCGAGCAGTTGGATCCGGCGCTGGCGGGCATCGGAATCGAGCAAGCGGTCCACGGCCCGCAGGTCGATTTGGAATCGGTCCTCGCGAAATACGAGGTCGAAACGCCCGTAACCCTGCAGCAGCGTGGCGTTGCTGTCGTACGGCTCGAACCTGGCCTGCAATCGAAACCAATCGGCATTGCTGGAGAACGCCTGTTCTTCGAAACGGGCCAGGTGATCGACGGGCAACACCAAAAAGCCGCGATCGTTGAGACCCAGCCAGACCCACTCCCCATCGGTCATGGCCAGCCAACCCTTGGCCGTCGGCGCGTACTCCCATCCGAGCTGGGCCATTCGGGTCCCGAACCGCGTGGGCGGACGCACGAACTGGAGCCCGCAAAAGAGCAGGCGATCCTGTTCGTCGCGAGCGATCACGAACTCCTGTAAATCCTCCCTGGAAAGGTCGCGGAAGACCTCGCCACCGGGAAGATCCACCAGGGAGGGCGCGTGTTCGTGGAGGTACCGGGGCACCTTCTCCATGTCGGCGTACAGACGATACCCCTTGTCGGCGGCCAGGAACTCCGCGGCCAGGCCGGCCAGCGGCACCTGCGCCTGATGGTACTGGGTTCGAAACAGGTAGACCCCGAACAACACCGCCAAAATCAACAGCATGTAGGCGTAGTTGCGGCGTTTGACCGGTGCCTCGCCGTTGAATTCGTAGTCGGACGTCGATTGGCGGACACTGTGGCTGAGGTCCTCGCGCAGTTCGTCCAGCTTGGTGTATTTGTCGCCGTAAAAAAATTCGTCGCGGCGGGCGTGATAGAAATTGTAACCGAGATCCTGGAGCCGCTTCTTGCCGGCAAAACTCAGGTGCTCCTCTTCCTCCTGGATTTTGCGAATCCCCTGATCCAGTTTTTGGAGTCGCAGATCCAGCGGGTCGGTCTGCTCTTTGACCGCCTCGATTTCCTCGTTTCTTTTCTTCTCGAGTTGGGCGATGCGCCCACCCAACTCGCCGGCCTGGGTCTCCCAGGACGCCACTTCCTGATTCTGCCGACCCCGTTTCGGAGCGTCGGCGGCCTGGTCCTTGGCGACTTGAATCTTCAGGCTCAGCTCGTCGCGGTCGTGCTCCAGGGGCGCGATTTTCTTGCGAAACTCGCTCTCGATCTTGGCCAGTTGGTTGACGAATTCGGAGTAGTCGAGATGGACCCGGTCGCGCTCTTCCTTGAGCACCCGATAGCGATCGCGCAGTTGGTTGACCAGGATCTCCATGCTGGAGAATTCGCGCGGTAGGTTGCGAAATTCGCCGGGAAGGTCGCCGCCCATGAAAATGGTCAACCCGATATCCTCGAGGATATCGTCCCTTTGGGCCAGCAATTGCTTCTTTTGGTAAAACGAATTCGGCAAACGTTCACCACATCATATAGAGGCCGCACCCAAAAGGTGGGTACGCGTAGGAAAGGTCCACAAGTCGTTCAGTCCAACGAGATCGCATCAGTAGGGCTCGACGCGGAAATCTTAGCAAACCCGTGGTTCATTCCAAAGGAGTTATTGGAGCGCGCACGCCGGATTCGACCCTGCCGGGGATGGCCTCGCAGATCGGCGGGCGATCGCGGGGCCGAACTCCGAGACCCGACATCTGGAAAGAAACCCATCCAGCGGACCCGGACTGCCTTTCGGCGGCTTCCCCGGCGCTGGATGGATCCCGTTCTCTGCGTCTACAGCCGAATTTCCAGACTGCGCCGGTGGAACGCGAGTCCCTCCAACTCGGCCAGATGAATCCCGGTCTTGGCGAGCTCGCCGAACGACTTGGGGTCCACCTCTTGAAAGGTCAGGACCTTGAGGAAGTCCCCCACCGACAGACCGCCCTTGCGCCGGGCCACGGCCAAAGTGGGCAAGGTGTGGTTGGGACCGGTGCAGTAATCGCCGAGGGCCACCGCACTGTGGCGCCCGATGAACAGCGAACCGAAATGAGCCAAACGCTCGATGTCCACCAGACCGGGATCGCAAGCCAGGTGAAGGTGTTCGGGAGCCATGCGATTCGACAGGTCGATCATCTCGTCGACCGAGGCGCAATGGACCAACTGAATGACGCCGGCATCCTTGTCCGGGTGGGCCGCCAACTCTTCGCGCACACGGGCCTCGATCGCCGCGAGCAGCGCGCGATCGGTCGTGGCCAAAACCGAAAGCGCCATCGGGTCGTGTTCCGCCTGAGCCAGCACGTCCAGCGCCAGCCAATGCGGGTCGGTGCTGTCGTCACAAAGCACCAGGATCTCGCTCGGACCGGCGAGGGTGTCGATCTTGACGCGGCCCTGGACCAGGGCCTTGGCGGCATTGACGTAGGCGTTGCCCGGCCCCACGATCATGTCGACGGCCTCGTGCCAACGCGAGCCGTAGGCCAGCGCGGCGACGGCCTGGGCGCCACCCATGTGCAGAAAAGCGGTGGCGCCGCCCAGGCTGGCGGCGGCCAGAATCGCCGGGTCGTCGGCGGGCGAGCAGGCCAGCCGAATCGGAACGCCGGCGACACGCGCGGGGATCAGGGTCATCAGGGCCGTGGACACCAGCGGAAACCGGCCGCCGGGAATGTAGGCGGCCATGCTCGGCAGGGGTCGCACCACCTGGCCGAATCGGCCGTGGCGATCTTCGCGGGATTGGTCGCCGTACATGTCGCGCTGCATTTTCGCAAAGGCCCTGATGCGTTCGGCGGCCACCCGCAGATGCGCTTTGGTTTCCTCCGAAATCGGGTAACTGGCCCAGGGTTTCAGCTCGATCAGGCGCGGTTCGAACCCGTCGATGTCGCGGCTGAGCCGGATCAGGGCATCATCGCCCTCGGCGGCGACCTCGGCCAACATGGCCCGAACCCGTTCCAACACTTCGTCGCCCGTCGTTTGAGCCGGGCGACGCCATTCGCTACATTCAAGAATTTCCATGGCGGCTCCTCAATTCGGCGATGATGTCGTCCAGCCCGACGCCGCGTGCGCGGGCCGAAACCAGGGTGAAGTACAGCAGGTCGGCAGCTTCCCAGCGCACGTCCTCGAACGATTCGGCCTCGATCAACTCCTCGGTTTCCTCGCGAAGCTTTTCGGCCTGCAACGCCGAATCCGCGAACAGTTTGGCGGTGTAGGAGCCCTCGGGCATCGCCGCACGACGATCGGCCAGGGTGCCGTCCAACTGCCGCAGCCCCCATTGGCGGCGCACCCGCGGGAAACAGCTCCAGCGGTCCAGGTGACAGGCGGCAGCACCTTTCTGGCGGACCAGGAACAACAGGGTATCGCCGTCGCAATCCACGTCCACGCGACACAACTCCTGCGTGTTGCCGCTGGTTTCACCCTTGCGCCAAAGCTCGCGCCGCGACCGGCTCCAATAGATGCCGCGCCGTTCCTGCAGCGCGGTCCGCAGCGAGGCCTCGGTGCTGTAGGCGACCATCAGCACGTCGCCGCGATCCGCGTCCTGCACCACCGTGGGGACCAGGGGCGCCTTGGTGAAATTCACCCGGCGCAGCATGCAGTCTTCCAAGGAGAGTTCGCCGGTGTAGAGCGCCATGCCGATCTGACCGCCGACACCCAGCTCCTGGAGAAAACCGATGTCGTCGAGTGTGGTGATCCCGCCGGCGATCGTCACCGGCACGGGACTGCGCTCCACGATGCGACGCACCCGCTCGCGATCGAGTCCCTGCATCATGCCTTCCCGCTCCACCTGGGTGTACAGGAACTCCGAGCAGTTCGGCGCCAGGGTCACCAACTGATCCTCGGTCTTTTCACCGGTCTCCTCGCGCCAGCCGTCGCGCAGAAGCCGGTCGCCCTTGGAGTCCACCGCAAAAATCAGGGATTCGCGCGGCAGTTTGCGAACCCAGTCTTCACGGGCCGCGGTGCCGATGATGATGCGGTCGGCGCCGGCTTTCAGGTAGGTGCGGGCCGTTTCCAGGTCGCGGATGCCACCACCGACCCGGCACCGGTACCGTTTCAACATTTCTTTGATCAGGGCCTGGTTGTTGCCTTTACCGGTGGCGGCGTTGAGGTCGATGACGGCCACCTCGCCGTAGAGACTGAAGGAATCGAGCAATTCGAAGACATCTTCGCGTTCGAGCACCGGGTCGCGGCCCTGACGCCATTGGACGGCTTTTCCGTCAAACAAATCGATACTTGGGATGAGCATGGAGGTACCTCTCAATCGGGGGCTGACTTGAATTCGTGGGTTGGGGGGTGTGCCGGGAATGGGGGAAGCGGTCCTCGCCTCCCCGACCGGCGTGCGACCTCATGACAGGCGAACCGGAATGCCGGCCTCGGCCAGGAACCGTTTGGTGTCGTCGATGCGATAGTCGCCCGAGTGGAACATGGTCGCGGCCAGCACGGCATCGGCACCGCCGGCGAAGGCCAACCGCAGGTGCTCGGGTGTCTTGGCGCCGCCGGACGCGATCACCGGTACGGGCAGGGAGCGGCCCAGCGCGCCGGTGATCTCCATGTCGAAACCGATACCGGTGCCGTCGCGGTCCATGCTGGTGAGCAACAGCTCACCGGCACCGCGATCCGCCAATTCCCGCGCCCAGGTGCGGGCTTCGAGTCCCGTGGCGTTACGTCCGCCATGGGTGAAGACCCCGTAGGACCCGTCCTCGCGGCGCTTGATATCGATCGCGACGACGATGCACTGAGCCCCGAATTGGCGGCTCGCCTCGTCGACCAGATCGGGATTCTTCACGGCGGTCGTGTTGAGCGCAACCTTGTCGGCGCCGGCTTCCAGGAAGCGGTAGATGTCGTCCATCGTGCGCAAGCCACCACCGACGGTGTAGGGAATCGAAAGCGCGCGCGACACGTTGCGCACCATTTTCAGCGCGGTCGGTCGCGATTCGGCCGAGGCCGAAATGTCGAGGAAGACCAGTTCGTCGGCGCCTTCCGCTTCGTAGCGCACGGCAAGTTCCACGGGATCGCCCATGTCGCGCAGGTTCTGGAAATTGATGCCCTTGACGACGCGACCGCGGTCGACGTCCAGACAGGGAATGATGCGTTTGAGCAGATCGCCGGACGCCGTCACGGCGTTCGTGGCGTCACTGCCGGGCTGGGACGTTAAATCAGACATGTGGCCAACAACTCCTTTCCCCAGGCGCCCGATTTCTCGGGATGAAACTGGAAGGCGATGGTGTTGCCGCGCGCGACGGCGGCGGCGAAGGGCGCACCGTAGGTCACGGTGGCGATGGCGTGCTCGCTCTCGTGCACGACGAAACTGTTGACGAAGTAGGCGGTTCCGGGTGGCAGGTCCCCTTGGCGCCACGTGATCGGCACCCACCCCATCATCGGGCGTTTGGGTGCACGCAGCAGTTCGACCCGACCCGGGAAGATGCCGAGCCCGGGATCCTCGTCTTCCTCGCTGGAGGCGAAGAGCACCTGCATGCCCACGCAGATCCCCAGCAGGGGTCTGTCGGCGGCAACCCAATCGCGCAGTACCTCCACCCAGCCGTGGCGGTGGAGAAAGCGCATGACCGCGCCGAATCGGCCCTGCCCGGGTAGCAGCAGTTGATCGATGCCGTCCATATCGGGCTCGCGCATGAGCCGGTAGGGACGATCCAGGCGCGCGAGCGCATCGCAGATCGAGGTGATGTTGCCGGAATCGGGATGCAGGACACCGATGGTCCCGCGTTGACCTTCTGGTGACGTCATAAGACCCCCTTGGTACTGGCACCGGGTCGCCCGGAAGGCGACAGGGCCTCGCGGAACGCGTAGGCCAGGGCCTTGAACGAGGCTTCGATGATGTGATGATGGTTTTCGCCGCAGACCCGCCGCAGGTGAAGCGTCAGGGCGCCGGACATGGCGAGGGAGTGATAGAAGTGGGGTACCATCTCCGTGCTCAGCTTGCCGACCGACTCGCGGGTCAAGCCAAGTTCGGTGCGGCAGTAGGGCCGACCGCACAGGTCGAGGGCACACATGACCAGGGTTTCGTCCATCGGCAACAGGCGTTGCCCGTAGCGGTGCATGTCGCCCCGTGCGCGCCAGGTCTCCTGCAGGGCCGCGCCGAGGACCAGCGCCGTGTCTTCCACCAGGTGGTGATCGTCGATGTGCAGATCGCCCTCGGCGGTCAGTTCCATGTTCCACCCGGCGTGATAGGCCAACTGGTGCAGCATGTGATCGAAGAAACCGTGCCCGGTTGCGACCCGAACCCGCTGGGTCCCGTCCACGTTCAGCTTCAACCGAATGTCGGTCTCTTTGGTGCGGCGGTGCTTCTCCACCGCGAAAGGCACCGCCGGTGCCGGCGTTGAAGGATCCGTCATAGTAACTCCTCGATCTGGTCGATATGGTCGAAGAAGGCGCAGGCGCCCGCCTTTTCCAGCGCTTCGCGGTTCTCACCGACTCCGATTGGCACGGCACCCGCGGCGACCGCGGCGCGGATGTCGTCCAGATTGTCGCCAACCATCCAGACACGGCGGCAACCGGTGACCTCGGAAGCGGCGCGGATGCCCTCGGGATCGGGTTTGGGATGGGTCACGTCGTCGACCGTGTAGCAGGGCGTGCCCGCGTCGAGACCCAACAAATCGATGCCGGGTGCCATTTCGCGACGGTTGCGGCCGGTGACCAGCGCGATGCGGAACTCCTTGCGCATCCGGTCCAGCAACCTGGCATCGATGAGTGGCGTTTCGCGCGTGACCGTGCCCGGCGTCGTGCCATCGCCAAAGTACAGGGTCTCGAAGACCGCCTTGACCTGTTCCAACGGCACGTCGGCGCCGTGACGTCGGATCAGCTCACGGGAGAGCACGTGATCGTCGTTGAACCCGCCGGCGGCGCGAAGAGCCAGAATCTCGTCGCGATCCGGCCGCAAACCGCAAAAGTGGAAGACCGTTCGAAGCACCGTTTCGTCGAAGCTGGCACGGACGTCGATCAGGGTGCCGTCCACGTCGAGGCAGAGCAGCTCCGGCTTGAAGGCCAGGGTCAGGGCGGCTTCGAGCGCCGCGGTCTCCACCGGAACCGAGAACCGCACACAACCCGTGATGCCCGGACGTTTGAAGGTCCGTACCGCGAAGCCCTGCATCGCCATCACCTTACCGATGAAGTTGGCGCGCCGATCACCCAGGTCGAGCATCAGGAAGTTGGACTCGCTGGGCAGGACGCGAATGCCCCAACCGCTCAGCAGCGTGAACAGACGGCGCCGATTGGCGACGACCTTTTCGCAGTAATCGGTGATTTCTTTCTGGGCCTGGGGCTTGAGCGCCTCGCGACCCAGGTGGAGGCTGACCGAGCTGACGTTGTAGGGCATCACCCGGCGACGTAGCCGGTTGAGCAGCTCGCCGTCGGCGAGCAGGTAGCCGAGGCGCAGGCCCGCCAGACCGTAAGCCTTGGAAAAAGTGCGCAGGATGATCAGGTGGGGGTTGTCGGCCAGCAGGTCCAACAGGTTGTCGGAAGCGAATTCGGCGTAGGCTTCGTCCAGCAGGACGCGGGTGTCGTGCTGGCCACACCAGGCGATCAATCGTTGCGCCGTTTCGCGCGGAATGGACTCCCCGGTCGGGTTGTTGGGCCGAATCAGGATGAAGATCCCACCGGGATTGGCGGCGACCGCATCGAAGGCGGCCTCGATGTCCAGGGTCAGGTCGTCGCGAACGGGCAGGGTGACCGGCCGCACCGGCCAGACATCGCATTGCTCCAGGTAAAACCCGAAGGTGGGCAGCGGCGCGATGATCGGCGTGTCGGCGGGCAAATCGGCGAACAGGTACTGAATCGCCTCGTCGCCGCCGTTCGAGACCAGGACCTGATCCTCGCGTAGCCCGTAGAAATCCGCCAAATCCGCTTCCAGCGCGCGGCGGTCGGGATAGCGCCACAGATCCGGATCGGGCAATGCGTTCAGGGCGGCCCGCAACCAGTGGGGCACGCGCTCGCTGCGTTCGTTCTGGTCCAATTTCCGGCCGGGCAGGTCGGCGGCACGAAACGAGGGAGACGAGGGCGCCAAAGGCATGATGGCGGGCGCCTGGGGCCTTGGTGAAGAAGCGTCACTCACGGGATCACCTTCCGAACCGGGGTTTCCAGAATGTCGGTGGCGCCGGCCTTGCGCAGTTTCGGCAGCAGGTCACGCACCTGATCCTTGAGCACCGCCGCTTTCACCGCGAACCCCGACTGGCGGTAGAGCTTGGACACGGTAGGCGATTTCATGGCCGGCAGGGCGGCGACCAGCTCTTCCAAGCGATCTTCCTCGCAGTTCATCTCCAAAAGTACCCGGCGCCGCCCTTCCAGCACGCTGCGGAACACCAGCACCATGTGTTCGATCTTGTCACGCTTGGCGGGATCGTCCAGTGCGCGCGGATCGGCCACGAAACGGGTGGTCGAGGTGAGCAGCGTATCCACGATCTTGAGGCGATTCTCCTTGAGGGTCGTGCCGGTGCTGGTGTTGTCGACCACCAGGTCGGCATCCTCGGGGGGGAACACTTCCGTGGCGCCAAAGGCCCGAACGAAGGTGAAATCGATGCCCTGTTTCTCGAGGTAGGAGCTGCACAACTGGCGATACTCCGATACCGCGATGATCTTGCGCGCCCGCACCTGGTCCCAGTCCCAATCTTCGGGAATGCTGGCGACGATGCGTACCGGGTCGAAACCCAGATCCAGCAAATCCTCCACCTCGGACCTCTGCTCGGCGATCCAATCGGCGCCGGCGAAGCCGCAATCGTGTTGACCCAGGGCCAGTAATGGGGGAATGTTCTGGCTCTTCAACATCTTGATTTCCAGTTGGGGATCGTTGCATCCCGGTCGATAGTTGCGTTCGTTACCCTGGAGGTGGATGCCACTGTCGGTCAGCAACTCGGAAATCTTCTTGAATTGGCGCCCTTTGGGAATGACTAACTTGAGCTTCATGGGACGTTCTCCTCGTCGTGGGGGTCTCGGATGGGGGAAACCGGAATGAGACCGGGGTTGGGGGGTGATGGGTTGAGGTCGGGAAGGCGCCCTGCCGGACTCGGGAACCAAAGAGGCCAAAAAGAAAAAGCCCCGCTGGTTCCGGAAGGATACCAGCGGGGCTTTGGGTCAATCGTCGTGCGCGTTTTGCGAGCAGCGCGACGCCATCACACGGGCATCTTCCTCCCTTGGGGGTAGCTATGATGCACATGGTGATGATGGTGTTGAGCTGCCAACAGCATGTTCGGAAACACTCCGCACTGAGATGGTTCTCATTCAAGTCGAGGGCGAAAAGGAAGTCAAGTTAAAAAAGAATGAGATGCGGGATAAATCCAGCCAACTCCCCGGTGTGCCGCGATCCGTTTGCGATACGCCACCGACTCATTTCCCCGCTTTGCGGTGACCGCCCGCAGCGGTTCTCGGAAACGAATCGGATACGGGTCCGTTCTCACGTCACGCCGCCCACCGGAGGGGACGAGCGCGACCGCCCCGTTCCCCTCCCTCGACGGGGAACCGCTCATGTCACCGGTGATTCGGGAGAAGCGGAACCGCTTCCCGAAAGAAATCCACGAGGGCGAGTTCGCCGCCTCGGACTGGTGATGTTCCCCTTTCCGGCATGGGGCTCGGCACCCGCCTAAGCGAAAATTCGCGAGAATCTCGCGCGCTCCCCATTGACCCCGACACCCTCTCCTTCTTATGATTCTGTATTCAGCTCGAAGTCGGCGCCAGGTCTTCTCCGCTATATTTTTCATGCCCGCCGAGCCGTTACTTTATCGCCAATAAAATGGTTATCTGTCCTCAATTCAGTATGTTCGAGTATTGATTATCGTATCGCGACGCGCGCAATTGGGACAAAACCGCCCTGAAAAGCGAGGTCATAGTGGCAATTCACCCGAATCGCACCATTCGTTCCGCGTACTTTATTTCCCTTTGCCTGGTTTTGACGTCGATCGGTGCCTGCCAGCAAAACCGGCAGCCGGAAACGTCCGAGGCAGCCGCATCACCGCAACCCTGTCGCCTCGATCTGAGCGCGCCCAGCGCCGTACACCAGGCCGAGGCCGGGAACGGATCCCTAAAGGTGACCGCCGAGGGTGATTGCGCCTGGACGGCGGAAGTGAGCGATTCGGAGTGGATCGAACTCCAACAACCGCAAGAAAACGAACTGACCTACGAGATCACCGCCAACACCAGCGGCAGCGCCCGCAGCGCCGCGATCAGTTTCAAGGGCGAGGGCCGCATCCTGCGCACCTTCTCGGTTTTCCAGGAAGGCGCCCGCTGCGACTTGGCGGTCGACCCGCTTTCGGCCAACGTTCCGGCCGACGGCACCACCGGCAGCCTGCGCATCACCACCGACACCAACTGCCAGTGGACGGCCGAGCGCAAGGTGGACTGGATCCAAATCGATTCGTTCGACATCGATCGCATCAGTTACAAGATTCAACCGAACACGGGCGCCTCGGCGCGGGCCGGCGCCATCCAGTTCCTGATCGATCAAAAGGAAATGGGTTCCTTCTGGGTGTTCCAGGAAGGTGTCGCCCAGCCTTCGACGGGTTGCAATTTCAGCCTGGATACCGCGCCGATCAGTTGGCGGGCCAAGGGCGGCAGCGCCGAAATCGCGCTTCGCAACGAAGACAAGTGCCTACTCCAGGTCACCAGCGACGTGGACTGGGTGGAACTTCCGGCGGAAGGGCTGGTTCCTCCCGGCGCTTCCTCGTTCAGCTACCGCGTATTGCCCAACAGCGGCTCTCGCGCCCGTACCGCCGTCCTGAGCATCGCCAAGGCAGGCGAGGCCGAACCGCAATTCGCAGCCCGTCTGGTGCTCGTCCAGGACGCGCGTACCTGCTCGGTCCGCCTGGGCCAATCGCGCTTCGACGTGTTGCCCAACGGATCGCGTCTGTCCCTTCTGGTGAAGGCCGATCCGGGCTGCCGCTGGAAAGCCGAGAGCGACGCTTCCTGGATCTGGCTCGGCAAGGCCGAAGGTGACGGCGACGGCGAAGTGAGCCTGGAAGTGACCGCCAACCAGACCGGCGGCTCGCGCATCGGCACGATCCGCGTGGCTGACCGGGCCCTGGTCATCATCCAGCGCGGCCAGCCGAGCTGCAATCTGGCCCTCAAGCCGGAGAGTTCGGCGTTCGGGATCGGCGGCGGCGGTGGCACCTTCGCCGTCAAAACGCAGGACAGTTGCGATTGGAAAGCCCAAAGTCAGACCGACTGGATCACCATCGACGAGGACTCGCGCGGCCTGAGCCCGGAACGGGTTCACTTCACGGTCGAAGAGAATCGAGGCATCGCGCCCCGTACCGGCACGATCCGGGTGGGCGAAAACATCTTTTCGGTCACCCAAAACGGCGTGACGCCCTGTTTCTACGCGCTGCGACCCAGCCACGCGGAATACGACAGCCACGGCGGCGAAAACTCCTTTCGGGTGTCCACCCGCGACTATTGCGATTGGCAGGCTCGAAGTGACGTGTCCTGGATCCAGGTCGCGGCCACCGCCGATTCGGCCGGTGAAGCCTTCGTGCGCTACGTGGTGGAACCCCACGAAGGCACCGGTTCGCGAACGGGCACCATCACCGTCGGCGACAGCAGTTTCGTCGTGATCCAGGCCGGGCGCCTGCCCTGCTCGGTGGACCTGGACCGCGAGCTGATCGACATGGAAGCGGCCGGCGCGACCTTCTCGGTATCGGTCACGACCCGGGCCAATTGTGTCTGGAGCGCGGGATCTCCCGAGCCCTGGATCCAACTGGACCAAGGGGCGGAAGGTTCCGGATCGGGTCCCCTGAAGGTGACCATCGCCGCCAACCCCAACGCCGAACCGCGCGAGGGTACGCTGCGCATCCTGAACAAGGCGCTGATCGTGCGCCAGGCCGGTACCGGACGCTACCACTACAACGTGGTCGTGCGCGATCGCGACGGCAATTTCCTTTCCGGCACCAAGGTCACGTTCCACAACGGCGGCCACAAACTGACACAAACCACCGACCAGCGCGGCAGTGCGTCCGCGACCTTCGAGGAGAACTCGGGCATCGCCTACAGCGTGAACGGCACCAAGCGCTCCTTCGGCGACAACCGCAAGCTGGTCCACCTGATGGAGACCGAATACCCGGTGGCGTTGAGCCTGGTCATCGACGAAGAGAACCGCATGGACGGCACGATCTGGATTCGCTCCCAGGCGGCCGGCATCGAGATGAAGACCACGCCGGGCACCACGGTACAATTACCCTACGGCACCTATTACATCTCCTATGAGAACGAGGAGCTGATTCATACCGAAGTCCACACGGTCCGCGGGATTTCGCGCATCGTGATCGACATCGCCACCATGCCCAACGTCTACTACCGCAACCTGTACCGCAAGAACAACGAGTTGGGCCTGCGGGACAAGGTAGTCGCCACCGGCGATGCCCGACGCGACGGATTCCCCTACTTCCTGGCCCGTTACTGGCTGGCCCGCCTGTACTGGGACCGCGACGACCGCAACGCGGCCACCGATCTGTTGGAAGACCTGTTCTCCCACCGCGACCTGTGGATGTCCATGAACATCAAGCCGCACTACGTGGTCGCCTACCTCAATTGTTTGGAGTACCGCGGCGCCCACGAGCTGATCGCCGACATTTGCGAAGAAGAACCGTTGATCCAGCAGTTCAACCAGCTCCGCAACGGCGAGCGCGACGCCTACTGGCGCTTCCAGTTCCTGTACCACCGCATCAAGGCACTGGATCGGATGGCCGAGCAGGCCCGAGAATTCAAGAAGCGGCGGTACCGCAAGCGCATCGATCGCGCACTGACCTGGATCGCGGAACTTCCGGTGGAAACGCTCAACAGCAATCCCGTCCGCTATCAAGAGCTGAAAGAGATCAAGGCCCGACTGGACAAGCGTTCATGAACGAACACCACCCGCTGTATTTTTTTCACGGGCTGGAGAGCAGTCCCGAGGGCTTTCGCGCCAACTACCTGCGCGAACGCTACCCCGAGATTCGCGTGCCCGCGCTGCCGAAAGACCCGCGCGAACGCCACCGCATCCTGCTCGCGGAGCTGACCGAACCGGCGCTGGTGGTGGGCTCCTCCCTGGGCGGCTTGAGCGCCCTGATGATGGTTCGCGACGTCCCCCGACGCATCGCGGGCATGGTGCTGCTGGCACCGGCGGTGGGTTTTCACGATGCGACCTACCGCACCCCCGAGGTGCTGGCCCTGGTATCCTCGCTGGCGATTCCGCCCGGCATTCCCACGGTGATCATCGCCGCGACCCGCGACGAGGTGATCCCGCTGGAGGCCATCGAGCGCCTGGTGGCGCGTTCTCCGGAAGCCGCGGTCCGCGATTTCGTCAAGGTCGACGACCAGCATCGACTACACAGCGAAGCGGCCTTGTCCGCCATGCTCGCCGCGATCGAACAGGTTCGCGCGGAAGTCCAGGACGTGCCCGCGAACCTATGATCGAGACGCCCGACAAGGTCGTGTTCGAACTCGGTTAAAAACGCGTGCGGGTCAATTGGACCGCGCCCAGACGCGTCAACCGGTGCGATCACGAAATTTAGCAGTGCCGGCTTTACCAGGTTCAGGCATTCCCGCTAGAATAGGAGCTTTGAGTTTTGTTTCGGGATAGATAGGAGAACAAAGGTGCCGAAGTACGACCACTTAGCGATTGAACCCAAATGGCAACGATATTGGGACACACATCAGACCTTCAAGACACCGGAAACGCTCGAGGGTCCCAAGTATTATGTGTTGGACATGTTTCCCTACCCCTCCGGCGCAGGCCTGCATGTGGGCCACCCGGAAGGCTATACGGCCACCGACATCGTGGCCCGCTACAAACGCGCCAACGGGTTCAACGTGCTACACCCCATGGGCTGGGACGCCTTCGGTCTTCCCGCAGAACAATACGCCATCAAAACCGGAACACATCCGGCGACCACCACCGCCAACAACGTGGCCAATTTCAAGCGTCAGTTGAAATCGCTGGGGTTCAGCTACGACTGGGCCCGCGAGATCAACACCACCCACCCCGATTACTACAAGTGGACGCAGTGGATCTTCCTGCAACTGTACAAAAAGGGCCTGGCCTATATCGCCGAGGTCCCGGTCAACTGGTGCCCGGAACTGGGGACCGTTCTGGCCAACGAAGAAGTCATCAACGGCCTCAGCGAGCGTGGCGGCCACCCGGTCATCCGCAAGCCGATGCGCCAGTGGATGCTGAAAATCACCGAGTACGCCGATCGTCTGTTGGAAGATCTGGAAGACCTGGACTGGCCGGAATCGATCAAGATCATGCAGCGCAACTGGATCGGCCGCTCCAAGGGCTCGGACATCGTCTTCGAATTGCCCGACCGCAAAGAAACGATCCGGGTCTACACCACCCGCCCGGACACGCTGTTCGGCTCCACCTACATGGTTCTGTCGCCGGAGCACCCGCTGGTGGACGTCCTGACCAGCGAGGATCATCGCGAAGCCGTGAAAGCCTACCGCGAGGAAGCGGCCCGCAAGTCGGACCTCGAGCGGACCGAACTGGACAAGTCGAAAACGGGCGTATTCATCGGCGCCTACGCGATCAATCCCGCCAACGACAAGCAGATCCCGATCTGGATCGCCGATTACGTCCTGATGTCCTACGGCACCGGCGCCATCATGGCGGTCCCGGGTCACGACAGCCGTGACTGGGAATTCGCCACCAAACACGGCATCGAGATCATCGAGGTCGTCAGCGGTGGCGACATCACGGTGGAAGCCTATTCCGGCGACGGGAAAGTGGTGAACTCGGGCTTCCTGGACGGGCTCGACGTGCCCGCGGCCAAGGAAAAGATGATCGCGTGGCTGGAAGCCCAGGGTAAGGGTCAAGCGACGATCAACTACAAGTTGCGCGACTGGTTGTTCAGCCGTCAGCGCTACTGGGGCGAGCCGTTCCCGATCATGTTCGACGAGCAAGGCAACCACCATCCGCTGCCCGAGGAGAAGCTGCCGTTGCACCTGCCCGAGGTGGAGGATTACCAACCGCCCAAGACCGAAAACCCGCAACCGCCGCTGTCCAAGGCGACCGATTGGGTCCAATTCGAAGAGGATGGAACCAAGTGGCGCCGCGAGACCAACACCATGCCCCAGTGGGCGGGATCCTGTTGGTACTACCTGCGTTTCGTCGATCCACGCAATCCGGAAAAGGCCTGGGACGCGGCCAGGGAAAAGTACTGGATGCCGGTCGACCTGTACGTGGGCGGTGCCGAGCACGCGGTACTCCACCTGCTCTACGCCCGCTTCTGGCACAAGGTGCTGTTCGATGCCGGTTTCGTCTCGACCGAGGAACCGTTCACGAAGCTGATCAACCAGGGCCTGATCACGGCCTTCAGTTTCAAGGACGACGAGGGTCGCTACGTACACGCCGACCTGGTGGATTTCGACGGCAACAAGGCGATCCACAAGGAAACCGGCGCCAGCCTCAAGTTCCAGATCGAGAAGATGTCCAAGGCCAAAGGTAACGTGGCCAACCCGGACCACATCATTCACGAATTCGGTGCGGACGCCTTCCGTCTGTACGAGATGTTCATGGGTCCGCTGGAGGCCTCGAAGCCGTGGAACACCAAGAGCATCGAGGGCGTGCGGCGGTTCATCGAGCGCGTGTGGCGCCTGGTGATGCACGAAGAGGGCGAGGGCCTGAATCCGGGACTGAGCGACGGTGTCGGCGGACCCGAACTGGAAAAGCTGATGCACCAGACGATCAAGGGCGTCACCGAGGACATCGAGGGATTGCGCATGAACACGGCGATCTCGAAGATGATGGTGCTGACGAACACCCTGACCAAGGCCGACGCCAAGCCGCGGGTGGTCATCGAGACGCTGGTGAAGTTGATGGCGCCATTCGCGCCGCACGCGGCCGAAGAAATGTGGTCCGCACTGGGCCACGATCGCAGCGTCAGCCTGGAGTCTTGGCCGCAATACGACGAGGAGTTGGCCCGCGAGAACCTGATTCAGATCGTGGTGCAGGTCAACGGCAAGAAGCGCGACATCCTGGAAGCGCCGGCCGAGATCGGCAAGGACGACGCCTTGGCCAAAGCGCGCGAGTTGACCCGCGTCGCGGCCCACCTGAACGGCTGCACGCTCATCAAAGAAGTCTTCGTGCCGGGCCGACTGATCAACTTCGTCGTCCGCCCGAACAAGAAATAGTGGCGGAGATGCGCGTCGTCGGTGTAGGCCGACGACGCGCGATCGAAGCGATGCCACCCGGAGTCCCCGCATGGAGAGAGTGACGTCGTCGCGGTAGGTTGGCCGGCCCGGCCGACTTTTCGAAGGGCGCATGCTAGCAGTTCCCGTATCGAGAGAGAGGCGAAGTGCCTGTAGGTGAGGGGGCCTGCTCCACCAATCGAAGCAACTCTTTTAGAAATAACTAATTACGCCTGAGAGCGAAGCGAGAAAACGCCCTTGTGACGCCCCGGCGAAGTCGTGGGGTTCAAAGTTCCTGCATTCATAAAGGCAGGACGTCCCACTTTGATATGCGTATGCTCCGGGTTCGAATTGTATCGAAATGTCGACCCGACCTGCTTACTGACCTTGACCGGTTCAACGGAAATGACAGCACTCTCCAGGTTACGGAAACGCCTGGACAACGAGCTTCGATTGGTGGAGCAGGCTGGCCTGGGCGGCCCCCTCACCTACAGGCCTGGTCGCTCTCTTCAGGTACTGGAACAGCGAACGGCTGCCCTTCGAAATGTCGGCCCAGCGGGCCAACCTACTGCAATGGCAACTCTCTCCTGGATTCAGGAACTCCTGGACAACGAGCTTCGATTGGTGGAGCAGGCTGGCCTGGGCGGCCCCCTCACCTACAGGCACCTCGCCTCTCATCGAATTGCGGGAACTGCTAGCATGCGCCCTTCGAAATGTCGGCCCAGCGGGCCAACCTACTGCAATGGCAACACTTTCGGGGATGCGGGAACTGCCCGCGGGCCCAAGGCTCACACGTGCAGCACGTAGCGCAGCACGCAGAAGCTGGTGACCGCCGTCGTCAGCGAGGCCGCGAACCCGATCACCAACGGCCACACCCCCAGGCATCGCAGCTTGTCGAAGCGCGTATTCAAACCGACGCCGACCAACGCCATCAAAATCAGGAATTTGGCCGTGCCGGTCAAATCCGAGATGAGGTTCCGTCCGGTCATCTCGCTCAGCGCGTCGAAGGCGCCGAAACTGTTCAACAACGCCATCGCCAAAAAGCCGAACACGAACAAGGGCACCGAACGCTTGACCTTGAGCCACAGGCCCGAACGCCCACCCGGGCAGGGCGGCGCCTCACTATCGCGGTGGAACCACAGGCCGATCGCCACGATCACGAAGCCCATCAGGGCGTTGCGCGTCAGTTTGACCGCCGTCGCCAACTCGCCCGCGGCCAGGCTGTAACTCATGCCCGCCGCCACCACCTGCGAGGTGTCGTTGACCGCGGTGCCCGCCCAAATCCCGAAAAAGTGATCGGTGAACCCCAGCAGGCGACCCAGCAACGGGTAGGCGAACACCGCCAAGGTACCGAACAAGGTGTTGGTGGCGATCGCGAACGAGACCTCCTCGTCGGCGGCCTCGATCACCGGTGCCGTGACCGTGATCGCGGTGTTCCCGCAAATCGCGGTACCCACACCGATCAGCAATCCCAACTTCGGCGAAATCCCCGCCGCGCCGGCCAGCATGCGCGTCAGCCCCATCGCCAGGCCGATCAAGAGCAGAATCAACAGCACCACGCCCCAGCCGATCTCGGCGATCTGTTGCAGCGAGATCCGGGCACCCAGCAACACGATCGACGTTTTCAGAATCAAACCGAAGGCCATCTGGATGCCGGGCTGGAATCGTGGCGAAAGGCGCACCGCGTTGCCGATCAACAGGCCGATCCCCATGCCCAGTACCGCTTCGCCCAACAGCTTGCCCCAACCGCCAGGGAGCAGTTGGTGCATCCAGCGACCGGCAATCGCCAAAATCAAGACAAACGCCAACCCGGGTACAATGGCAACCCGGCCGGGACGCTGTTCAGCCTCACCCCTCATCGCTTCCCCCAAAAATACCTCGTATCGGGAGCACCGCGAGTGTCGCGGTTTTTGGGAACGATCGATGCTTTGGGAGAGATGTTTCGGCTCGGTTCCCATCCCGAGATCCTGGACAGACCCGGAAAACGACCGGCGCTGGTGGACGTTCGCCACTGGCGGGCCCTTCACACCGACAGCGATCAGGCACTGCCGACATTCGATGCCGACGCACATTGCGACGTGCCGTCCGTGCCGGGGGCACAACCCCTACCGAAGGGCATCTGTGGCCGGCCTTCCACCGGCGATTACGGACCCCGAAAAACTCCCCAATTCATGCTTCGACCGGTGCCCCGCCAGAAATCCCCAAGGCGGCACATCCCCGGTTCCCTCGATCCGCCTCGTTCTTTTCCGGCCCAACCCCTCGGGCCTCAAAACAGCGGAACTGCCTTGCATTGTAGCCGATAGAATCGGTCGGGAACAGACCCGGAAATCATCTCTGCGCAAAAGATCGAGCGCATCGGCAACGCCCTCCAGAAAACCCTGAAAAGGGGAAAATCACCCAAATACGAAGCTTCGGACACCACGAAAAAGGGCCCGACCACCTCCGTGGCCGGACCCAAGACCCATGCTTTGACTCAGGGTCGGTTGAATGGGCACCCAAGGCTGGTCCCCCGATGCCCAGACCTGTTCAAGGCCAGATCGGGTATGCCGCCCACACCGTGAACGCGCCACCGCCCTCGGCGGATTCGACGGTGATGTGGTAGTAACCCTGCTTGCCTTCGAATTCGAGGTACTCGCGGGAGTCGGAGCTCTGGCCCGAAGCGACTTCCTCCCACCAGTTGCTGCTGCCGAAGTAGAAGAGACGAATGTTGAAATCGGTGCCCTCCGGACCCCGGAGCCAGATTTGGTGCGTGCCGGCCTTGGCGTAGTAGTACTGCTGGTTCGGCAGCCAGACCGAATCTCCGGTGCCGGTGAGGGTGCCGGCGTATTCCGCACAGTTTTCGCAGGGAGGCTCTTCGCCGTCGCCACCGTCACCGCCGTCACCGGCATCGGTTCCATCGTCCGATCCGTCTCCGCCGTCGCCACCATCAGAGCCGTCAGATCCGTCGCTTCCGTCACCGCCGTCCGATCCGTCGTCCGATCCGTCGCTTCCATCAGAGCCGTCACCGCCGTCCGATCCGTCGCTCCCGTCAGAGCCGTCCGAACCGTCGTCCGATCCGTCGCTTCCGTCAGAGCCGTCCGAACCGTCGCCACCATCCGACCCGTCGTCGGATCCGTCACCGCCATCACCGCCGTCGCCCCCGATGTCCACGGTGATGTCCACGCCGGCGAAGGCATCGCGAACCGCCACGAGGTCGAATCCCAGGTCCCTGGCCGCGTTCACGGCCGCATCGGCACCCTGCTGGAAGTTGGTGCTCGGCGTCCAGTAGGCCTGGTTGGCGCGAACGAACACGCGGAAGGCCTTTTCGGTGTCCCAACCGTCGGTGGTCGCCAAGAGGAAAAAGGCCCGGTTGAAGACGCCGCTACTGTAGTGCACGTCCATGCCCTGCACGAAATCCAGGGCGCTGCCGATCGAACGGCCGTCGCGGGTGGGATCCTCCATGAAACGCAGGGCCACACCCTGCTTGAAGATTTCCGAACCGATCAGGAAATCGTTGCTGCCGGTCATGAAGTACTCGGCCGCTTCGCCGGCCATGTCGGAAAAGGCCTCGTTGATGCCCCCGCTCTGGTTCCGGTAGATGAGATTCGAATTCTGCTGGGTGAAGCCATGGCTGACTTCATGCGCGGAAACATCCAGGCTCACCAAGGGGTACAACGCCGTGCCGCCGTCGCCGAAGGTCATCGAGGAGCCGTTCCAGAACGCGTTTTGGTAGTTGGTGCCGTAGTGGACCCGCATGGTGAGCTGAAACGTCAGCGGCGCGGTGTCGAACCACTGGTCGTACATGTCGAACACGACCGTTCCGAAAAAGTGGGCGTCGTTCAAGGGGCTGTAGGCGCCGTTGATTTCCTTGTAGGTGTTCTCCGGACAGGTGAATTCGTAGACGTCTCCGCCCCAGGTCCGGTGATTCATGTCCAGGGTACGGACCTTGGCGTTTTCCATCGTGCATGTATCGCCGGCCTGGGTGACTTCCATGGGGCCGAAGTCGGTGCCGTAGAGGTACCGCCCGACTTTCTCGTTACCGCCCGGCCCAATTGCGTCCGCGTGGTTGAGGTTGTCGTAGGCCAGCAGTACCTCGCCATCGTCTGCGGCCACCAGGTACACCGGCCGGGTGGGATTGGCACCGCCACGGGTGTCCGCGAAGAAGGTGACCTCGTAGGCCAAGTGGGCCTTGCCCTTGGCATCGACGTAGATGACCAGCTCGGTGGATTCGTTTTCGAAGCGCCAAGAATCGGCAGCCAAATGCCGGTTGACCGTGGCCTTCTTCATGGCGGCCAGGGCCTCGACCGCGGTGAGCCCCGGCACGAGCGTGCGCACTTCGGCGTCCAGACCCCGCAGGAGCTGGCCGTCCATACGCTGAACCGTTCCCTTCTTCGTGGTCACGACCACGTGCTCGCCCCAAACCGGGACCCTGTGGAACGTTTGGCGATAGCGGGTATGTGCCTGGCCCTCAACCGTGACGACCTTGCGCAGGTACTCCAGGGATTCGCTCTTGGGCAGGTCGAGCAACTGCGCCAGAGAAGCGGATTGGTGACGATTCGCCTCGCGGGCCAGCTCCGGGCGCTGGGCGAGATCGATGCGGTCGACGGCCCATACGGCAAACGTCGAAAGAAACGAGAGCGACAAAACGAGACTTAATTTTTTCGAGTACACACTGAATCTCCTCATAGGAAGGCCTCCAGCGGGAGCGGAAGCCCAAATTAGGTGGTGAACGAAGGGCGTGGTAGATCCTTCGAAGGGAGGAGAATCGGCAGCATGCATTCAAAAGAAGCGGTGCGGGGCCACGAAAATCAAGACAGTCGCAAGAATGAACCATGTAAAGATCGAGAAAACAGCGACGAGAACCAAGGGCCATATGTAAATTTGCAATGAAATTTAGTTTAGTCATTAAACTTACTAAAACAAGCGCCCCACCCCTTTATGTGATCTCCCTCACGCTCCCCTCTACGCAAACCTCCTGTAACACCCCACCACGCTTCTCCCACCCCCTACCCTGCCCGCCACACCCCCACACTTTTCCCCGCTCACCGCGCCTATTCCGTATCCTTGCCCACCTTCCTGTGGCAGAATATCCGCCATGCACATGGTCACTTTGTGGTTGGCGCTCACCGTCCTCAATCCCGTCGGCGTTCCCTTCATTCAGAATTTTCCGGCCGAGGTCACCGGCGGGCATGGCCAGAACTGGAGTATTCACGTCGGCCCCGAGGGGCGTCTCTTCTTCGCCAATACGTGGGGCTTGCTCTGTTACGACGGCGCCACCTGGCGCTTGGCGCGGCCCCATAACGGATCGATCATGCGTTCCATCGCCAGCGATGCCCAGGGCCGCCTGTTCTACGGCGCCGAGGGAGAACTGGGTCGGGTGCGGTTCCACCGCGACCGCTTCTGGTCGCTGGAGTCCCTGGTGCCGAAATTGCCCGAGAAAGCGCGCGGGTTTCGGCATGTCTGGGGCATTCACGACACCCGAGACGGCGTGGTGTTCGTCACGCCCAACGGGCTCTTCCGTTACCGCACCGAGGCCGATACCTTCGACGTCATCGAACCGAAAAATCAATTCCACACCTCGTTCAAGGTGGATGGCGCCCTGTACATTCGCGAGTTCGGGGTCGGTCTTCAGAAACTGGGAAAGGCGGGGCTGGAACCCGTTCCGGGTGGCGATTTTTTTTCGGACAAGCGATTACACGTGTTCCTGCCCTACGATGAGGGCCGTTATTTCATGGGCACCTACCGCCACGGAACCTGGCTTTACCGCCCCGACGCCGCCAACCCGAAAGAGCTGTTGGAAAGGTTCCACCCCGAAGCCCCCACGTTTTTCGAGGATTACAACCTCTACCAGGGAATTCGCCTGAACGAGGATCGGTTCGCACTGGCCACGCGCCTGAACGGGCTGGTGGTCATGAACCGCGAGGGTCGCTTTCTGCTGCATCTCGACAAGAAACGCGGCCTCGCCGACGACAGCGTGTTCCACCTCGGCATGGACGGCCACGATCACCTTTGGGTCGCCACCAACGACGGGATCTCGATGGTCGATCTCTACAACCCCATCAGCCGGTTTCCCGAGCGCATGGGCATCGAGGCAACCCCCTTTACGGCCGCCCTTCACAAAAATCGCCTGTTCCTGGGAACGTTTCGCGGCGTCCTCTCACGTCCCTGGACCCCACCTCACTCGGGCCTGACCGACGATTGGCACTTCACGTTGGTACCCGGTTTCCAGTCGTCGAGCTGGTGTTTCCTGGCAGACGGAGACGATCTGCTGGTCGGTTCCAAACAGGAAGTCTTCCGCATTCGGAACCAGCGTGCATCGATCATGACCGCTATCGAATCACCGGTTTTCTCCATGCTGATTCCCGCCGCGGCGGCCAACCGGCTGGTTTTGGGGGCCCGAAACGGCCTGAAGCTGATGAGGCGCGTCGATGGAGATTGGTCGGACCTGCAAGCGGTGGAAGGTTTCGAGCAAAACTGCGAATTCATGGTCGAAACGAAAAACGGAGATCTGTGGATCAGCAACATGGCCGCGGGCGCTTTCAAGGTACGGCTCGACTACGAGACCGGTCGCCTGTTGTCGATGCAACACTACGGCAAGGCCCAGGGGCTTCCCGAGGACAGTCAATCCAAGGTCTTTCTCCTGGATGGCGAACTGTTTGTCACGACCACCAAGGGAAACTACTGCTACGACCCGGCTTCGGACCGCATGGTTCGCGCGACCGTCTTCGACGCCTTCCTGGAGCCGGACACCGGCCTGGAGCACCTGGTCACCGCCCCGAACGGCGAGGTTTGGCTACAGGCCCGAAGAGATTTCAGCGACCGGACGCCGAGCGAGGCATCCCAGAAGGTATTCCACCTGGTGGGGCCCGCCAACCGCCGTCGCCTGTCGCAGAATGGAGAAAGCGAGCTCGCCCATTCCCTCGCCAGCACGATCGTGCCGATCGACGATGGTCGCCAGGTCCTGTTCGTGACACCGCAGGGTGTCTTGGCCTACAACGGGGATATGCAGACACGGGACAGGCGGTTTCGCGCCCGCATTGCCGCGATTCACACACCGGGCAGCGGAGAACCGATCGCGTTCATGCAGACCTCGAAAGCGGATGAAATCCTGGAATTGGCGCCGGATCGCAATGCGCTGCGGTTTGCCTTCGCCCAGGATTTTTTGGCGTTTTCGGACAAAATCGCCTACCAATTCTATCTGGAGGGATTCGATCCCGAATGGCTGCCCTGGACCTTCGCCAAACACCGCGACTACACCAATTTGCCGCCGGGCGCCTATCGATTCCACCTGCGCGCCCGCAACCACCTGGGCCAGGTGAGTAACGCGACTTCGGTGGCGTTTCGGATCGCGCCACAGGTCTGGCAGACGCGCTGGTTCAAATCGTTGCTCATTTTGGCCTTGGCCGCCATGATCTGGGCCGCACACCGCTTTGCGACCCGTTTCCTGGTGCTGCGCGCCGAGAAATTGGAACGCTTGGTCGCCAAGCGCACACACGAGCTGGAAAAGGCCCAGCGGGACTTGGTGGAGAGCGCGCGCCTGGCCGGCATGGCCGACATCGCGACCAGCGTCCTTCACGATGTGGGCAATACACTCAACTCGGTGGTCATCTCGACCCAGTTGGTCAAGCAGCTCCTGGCGAACTCCAAAATGGTCGGCATCTTCAAGGCCAATCGCGTTTTGGACGAGGTCCTCGACGACCTGGCCCAGGGCGAAGCGGCCGAGGCGGATCGACAACAGCGCCTGCGAGCCTATTATGCGCGCCTGGGCGAGGCCTACACGTCGGAGCGCACGGAGGGTCTGGCGCAACTGGATCGACTGGAAGACCTGGTGCGCGTGCTGCGCGACATCGTCAAGGCCCAGGAGCAGATAGCCGGATCGGTTTCCTTTCGAGACCGGCTCCAGGCCAAGGCCTTGATCGAACAGGTGTTGATCCTGCGCGCCGGTTCACTTCAGCGGGCGGATGTACGCGTCACCAAACGCATCGCCGACGTTCCGGACATCTTGGGCGAGAAGTTGAAATTGATCCACGTCTTCGTGGCCTTGATCGACAACGCGATCGAAGCCATGACCGAAACCGCGAAGACCGATCGATCCCTGGAGATCCACCTGTTCAAGCGGAACGACTGGGTTCACGTCATCATGCGGGACAGCGGGTGCGGTTTCGACGCCAAGGTTCGGGAGCGGTTGTTCCAACAGGGGTTCACCACCAAGAAAGATCACAGCGGCTACGATCTGCACCGTTGCGCCAACTTCATGGCCGAGATGGAAGGCACCCTGACCCTGACCAGCGATGGACCCGATCGAGGCGCCACGGCGGAGGTCACCCTGGTCGCGATGAGGTGAGCGGCTTCGAAAGAGCGTCGGGGCGACCCCGCCTAAAGTGCCCGCAACACCGGGAGAGGCGTCGTCGCGGTAGGTTGGCCGGCCCGGCCGACATTTCGAAGGGCGCATGCTGGCAGACCCCGCATTTCGAAGAGTGACGCTAGGCCAGGTAGGTTGGCCCGCTGGGCCGACACGTCGAAGCGATCATTACCCGAAGTGCCCGCATCGAAAGAGAGACGTCATGCCTGTTGGTTGAGCAGCCTGCTCAACCAATCGAAGCAACCCATGCAACAGCAACAAATTACGTCCATAAGCGAAGCGTAAAAACTCTATCGTGGCGCTTTACCGAAATCGCGAGGTTCAAAGTTCCCGAATCGGGAAAGGCAAGACCCTCCATTAAGAGACGTAAATGCTTGGTCGTCAAACCGCTTCGAAATGTCGGCTAAGTCAGCACAGTCCTCTCCAGGATGTGGGAACTCCTGGATGACAAGCTTCGATTGGTAGAGCAGGCTGGCCTGGGCGGCCCCCTCACCTACAGGCCTGGTCGCGCTCTTCGGATACTGGGCCTGCGAACGGCCGCCCTTCGAAAAGTCGGCCCAGCGGGCCAACCTACTGCCATGGCAACTCTCTCCTGGATTCGGGCACTCCTGGATGACGAGCTTCGATTGGTGGAGCAGGCTGGCCTGGGCGGCCCCCTCACCTACAGGCCTGGTCGCGCTCTTCGGATACTGGGCCTGCGAACGGCCGCCCTTCGAAAAGTCGGCCCAGCGGGCCAACCTACTGCCATGGCAACTCCCTCCTGGATTCGGGCACTCCTGGATGACGAGCTTCGATTGGTGGAGCAGGCTGGCCTGGGCGGCCCCCTCACCTACAGGCCTTGCGCCACTCTCCAGAATGCGGGCACTGCGAATTCGACTCGCGATCAGCCACCAAAAACAAAAAATCCCCAAACCGTGCCAGACGGTTTGGGGTTCTTCTCGGAATGGGTTGAGGGCGGGCGCGCTCGGCACCCGCCGCGATATCAGTTCTTGAATTCCACGACCGTGACGCGGACATCGTCGGTATCGACGCCGCCGGAGGTGTCGCGCACGACCAGACGGAAGACGTAGGTTCCGCTTTCAGCCATGAACGAGGGATTGGCCGTCTCGGCACCCGTGAGGGTGGCGGCCCGTCCGGAGATCTGGAACCACTGATAGCTCAAGGTATCGCCATCGGGATCGCTGGAGAGCGAACCGTCCAGAGTCACGGTCTGGGCGTTGAAGATGTTGATGTCGGCACCCGCGCTGGCAACCGGCGGACGGTTGGGCGGACCCACGGTGACGGTCACCGAAGCGGTATCGGAACCACCGCTGCCACTTGCTTCCAAGGTGTAGGTGGTGGTCGCTTCCGGCGTGAGAATCACGGTGCCGGTGGCGGCGACCTGACCCAAGCCGGAAATGGTGACGGTGTCGGCGTTCTGGGTGGACCAGGACAGGGTGGTGAACTCACCGGCCTTGATCTCGTCAGGCGTCGCGGTGAAGAACCCGATCGAAGGTCCAGCCGGCTGGTTGACCGTGACGGTCACATCGGCCGTGACGGAACCGGTGACGTTGGTGGCGGTCAAGGTGTAGGTGGTGGTCGTCTCGGGACTCAGGAAGACCACGCCCTCGGGGCTGACATCGCCGAGGCCGCTGATGGTGACCGTGTCGGCGTCGTTGACCAGCCAGGACAGGTTGGAAATCCCACCCAGGTTGATGGTGTCGGGCGTCGCGCGGAAGTAGGAGACGGAGGGCAGCGGAATCGGCGCCTCTTCCATCTGAATGCGGACGACGTCGGAGTTGGTTTCGCCAAAGGTGTCGCGAACGGTCAACTGAAATGCGTAGGTCGCACCGGCTTCACCCTCGAAGCTGGCGACGGCCTGTTCGGCATTCTGGATGTCGACGCTGGGACCGCTGATCTGAACCCACTGATAGGTGATGGCATCGGCCTCGGGGTCGAATGACTGGGAGCCGTCCAGGACAACGTTGCCGGCCGCGACGTTCGAGCGAGATGGACCCGCCTCGGCGACCGGTGCCGTATTGCCCTTGCGCACGGCGCGTCCCAGGATCTCGTAGCGAACGCGCGGAATTTCGATCGGCGTGACGCGATCGGAAGTGCCGTAGCGAACGCGCGACCAGGAACCCAGTTTCAGACCGGTCAGGTAGCGGTACTTGTCGTCGTTGATCAGGTGGGAATCGTTCATTTCCGCCTGCAGGTACCAGGACAGGTTTTCACCCACCAGGACGTCAAGCTTCAGGTCCGCCGAAAGGTCGGAACTGGTTTCGCCGTCGATGGCACCGAAGTGGCCGCCGAAGTCGACGCGATCCGTGATCGAGAAACCGAAGTTCAGGCCGAACTGGGCCGGTACGTTCACGTACCACTCTTGAACGAAGGCGCCGCGGTTATCCAGCGGCACTTCACCCACGATGTCGCCGTCGGCAAACGCGGTGGTCGCGAACAGGCCGACTTTACCGCGGTCGAAGTTGATGTCCGCGATCAAGGCACCCTGACCCATGCGAGCGGTTTCGAAGCCGTCCACACTGGCGTACTTGTAGGAGCCCGCCGCGGCCAGCTTGAACCAACCGTGTTGGTAGATGAAGGCGGCGTCGAACTGACCCTGATCTTCGTGCTCGAAGCGGCTGATCTCGCCTTGGAGCTGCAGGGCGAACTGGTTGCCCACCGGCTTGAAGTACAGGCCTTCGATGACGCCGGTAAAGTCGCTGTCGTCATCGACGCCGATGCCGAAACTGACACCGGAGTAATTGTCGCCAAACCCGAACTTGCCGTGCAACCCACCGACGCCGGGCGATACCGGCATCGGGGCATCGCCGTTACCGTCGGGGCCGACCGCCATACCCAGGTTCGTCTTCAGGTTTTTGACCTCTTGCTCCAGGTCTGAAAGCTTTTTGAGAATTTCGTCCTGTTTCCCGAAATTGATCGGCGAGCCCTCGGCGGTGGCGGCACCACTCTCACCGAAGAACAGGTAGAGCAGACGCTTGTAGGAAACCTTGCTGCGACTGCCGTTGACCGTCTCGTACAGGTTCAGGCTGACGCGGCGATTTTGGAAGCGCCCTTCGCGGCTGTCGTTGTCGTGGGACCGATCGATCCCCTGGCCGCTGGTTTGAATTTTTCCGGCACTGACGCCCTTGCCTTCCAAGTAAAGCTTGACGGCGTTCGCCCGTTGCTCGCTGAGGCGTTTGTTGTAGGTAGCAGAACCAATCGCGTCGGTATAGCCGACCACTTCCAAATCCAGATTGGGGTGCTTCTGCATGACCTCGGCCAACAGGTCCAATCCCTGAAAGCCGTCAACCACAACGGAAGAGTTGAGTGGGAAGTTGATGTCCTCTAAATTGTCTGCCGCGGTGAGTCCGGGCACGACCAAAAAACCGAGAAGAACACAAGAAAACAGTAATCTAGACATGAGGTGATGGACCTCCATTTTTAAACTCATAGAAACTACATTCTCAGAAAATCGGGGTGATCAGCATACTCGGAGTTTTTATTGGTGGACTATCCGATTCTAGCACCGGCCGCGGAGGGGTCACAACTGTTATCAAGAGGTAAAGCTGAATCACCTTCAACCTTGCACCCGGAGGGGCAACATCTTGACTGAAAAGCAGTTCGCGCCCGATGCGCCTCATGCGGCACACCTCGATCCGGACCTTTCCGATTTCCCGGAACCCCACGAGGAGGGTTCTTCCGGATGAGCCCGGCACGTTTTAGCACGCTTCGCGGCGAATGTCTCGGCCAAAACGTCGAAAAAACCGCATTTGTTAGGATCTGTGTCACCCTTTCACGACTGTCGGTACCATTAATTAACGTCAAATCCGAGAGGGGCTTAGCTGGAGGCGAACCCGAATTCGGCCATCCATTCCGTTTTTGGGAGAAGGTTATTCTCACCGCTGGGCACACTGAGAACACAAAGATCCAAGCCACTTATTTCCATTTGTTTAATACGATTCACCGGCCTTCGACGATGTGCCGACGCATTCGACCCAAGCCTCGATTCGGATCATCAAGTTTGTCCACCAATTACACAGATTGACACGAATTAAAAAACCACCCTCTGATCCCGTACTCCCGATTTTTTAGAGTGCCCGGCACTATTGTGGAGCCGATTCCGCGAAAATGCTTGAGTTCGCAGACAAAATCATCTTGCCCCAAGAAACCAACCGAGCGTTTCTTTCCTAATTTAGGATGATTAAGTCTTCTCCGTCCCTCTGTGCCCTCTTATGTAACAAACTCTGTAAAGCTCGAAGATAAAGATAAAAACCTAAAAAGGCGGATGTGCGGGGAGTTCGTCGAAAAATGTCGGCCCGGCGGGCCAACTTACTGCAACGACGCCCCTCTCACAAATGCGGGAACTCCCAAACGATTCGCTTCGATTAGTTACCCACCTGAAACCCGGGCCCCCGGCCTGGGCGGCGACTCGGTGGTAAAAATTCGCAATCACCGCCGGCTTCGATGGAGAACCACCTTCAATCTTCGCCGGTCAGCTCCGACAACGAGATTCGATAGGTCCGAAGAATCCGTTTCATGTCCCGATCGGACACTCGTTTGACCACGCCCGAACGCTTGCGCCACATACGCGGAGCCCCTCGCAATCCATCCCAAAGCGCCCGTACCAGACAACCGGCCAAGGCAAATGGCGATTGGGCCCGAGCCGCGCCGCCGGCCACCCCCCTGCCCCGCAAGGCGGCCAACGCGTTGGCACCGTGGCGCAGCAGGGTGAACCAGGGCGATACCAGAATCCAGCCCAACGGAAAGGTCTTGACGAGCAGCCACATCCGGTTGCGTTCGATAAAGTAGAGTTTGCGAAGGCCGAATTTGCCCAACCCGGCCGAATGCCGGTGGATGACGATCGATTTGTGGCGATAGATGCAGCGGTACCCGGCCCAACGCAGCCGCATGCCCAGCTCGGCATCCTCGGCGTACAGAAAGAAATCCGGATCCAACAGGTGGCCGTCGGTCAAGGTCTGCTCGAGCGCCGACCTGCGGTAGAAACCCGCACATCCGTCGGGCCACAGGGCCTCCTCGTCCATGTCGAAACGGCCGTCGTCCGGCCGGCCCGTACCGCGTCCCCGGTTTTGACCGTCGCGGTACATCAAATGACCGACCTTGTCGACGGTGCCGCCCTCGGCCCGCAGGACCTTGCAGGCGACCATCGCCACCACGGGATCCTCGAAGGCCGGCAAGGCCTCCGCGATCCAATCGGGATCGGGCTCGGCGTCGTTGTTCAGCAAGGCCACCACGTCGCCTTCGGCCATTCCGAATGCGACGTTGTTGCCGCCCGAGAATCCGGTATTGGTGCCCAAAAATCGGGTCTTGAGCCCCTGCGCATCGCATGCGCGCAAATAATCGGCGGACCCGTCCTCGCTGCCGTTGTCGACCACCACGATCTCGTGAGGCGCCACGGTCTGGCGCGCCAGTGCGGCCAAACAGCCAGGCAACAGGTCGCGGCCGTTCCAATTGACGATGAGAACCGAGACGCGCACGCCGTGACCGCTACCCAATCAGCCCAGGAACCGCTTGCGAAACAGGAACGCGATGTTGCGAATCCCGTCGCGGTAGGGCTGGAGCTTGATTTCACCCTTGCGGGCCGAATACTTGATGTGCTCTTCCTTGAAACGAACGTCCGGGTTGCGAATGACCTCGATCTTGATCTCTTCGGAAAAAGCCATGCCTGGCGAAGTAAGATTTATCTTTTCAAGTATTTGGCGCCGGAAAACCCACATCCCGGACTGACTGTCCTCGATGGGGAACTTGAACAGGATCGCCATGACGAAGGATAGGATCTTGTTGCCGATCCAGTGTTTGAAACTCATCGATTCCTGGTTGAGAATCGGGAATCGGCAGGCGCTCAAGAAATCGACCTTGTATTCCAAAAACACGTCGATCAAACGACCGAGGTCGTGAATCGGATAGGAATGGTCCCCGTCGAGGGTACAGATGATGTCGGTCTCGGCGTGTTTGAATCCGCGCATGTAGGCGCGTCCGTAGCCCCGCAAGTCCTCGGAGACCACGATGGCGCCCAGTTCGCGGGCGACGTCGGCGGTGCGGTCGGTGCTGCCGTTGTCGACGACGATCACCTGGTCGACCCAGTCGGGCGCGGCACCCAACACGGCTTTGATGCCGGACTCCTCATTGAGGCAGGGAATCACCACGGTGACGGAAAGTCCTTTGTACATACATGTTCCTTTGCAATGAATAGACTCGAATGAACGGCCGCCACGAAAACGGGGCCGATGGGGACCGGCGGCGATGGCGGTTGCCGGCGGTTGGGGAGATGGGAACGAAGCCGCTGCGGGGATGGGCTGGTCGCGAGCGGACGAAAGGCCCATTATAGCCGGTTACGCGGCGTGGGACGGGCACTATCAAGGTTTTTGCCAGGTGTGCCTGGAACGGCGGCAAGCCCCGTGGATTCCGGCTTCGGCCCCAGGTGCGGAATGCCGCGCCAAGGACACTCGAGGCCAATGTATCCACAAGTAGAGACAGCACCTAGGCGCCCCCTTTCCGGCGCGCGATCAAGGTGGTCATCGAGCCCTGGCCACAAAGGGCCGCAAGCCGCTCCAGCGGCGTCAACATCCAGGTCAGGCCGAGATAGATCAACACCGGAAACGCACCCTGGCGCCCCAAAATCTCGCGCCGGGTCGGCTCTCCATCGGGATAGAGCGAGGAAGCGGCGGCGGGTGGACCGTCGCGCAGGGCCCAGGTGGAGAGGCGTTCGACCACGAACCCCTCCCGTTCGACCAGCGCGGCCAGTGCTCGTGGATGAAAATGCAGCAGGTGCCGCGGGATCTCCAACCCCTTCCAACGCGCGCCGAACAGCCGACCTTGCCAACTGGAGAAATTGGGCACGCGCAAGAGGATCTTGCCCCCGGGCCGAAGGGCCCCGTGACAGGTCGCCAACAGCCTGCGCGGCTTGCGAAGGTGTTCCAGCAGATGAAAAAAACTGATGGCGTCGTAGGAGCCCGGCTCCGGCGACCACTCGTCCACATCGACTTCCGACACCGAGATGCCGTGGTGGTCGCGCGCATAGGCGGCAGCCCTGGGGTCGGCCTCGATACCCTCGACCTGGAACCCGGCTCGGCGAATCAGCGCGAGCCAATCGCCGCGACTACAGCCGATGTCCAGGTAGTGGGCGCCTGCCGGCAGGTTCATGCGCCGCACCCAGCTCATCAGGTCCCAGTTCAGCATCAGATCGACGTACCGGCTTTGGGCGCGTGTCAGCAAACCGGGCGACGCTTCCCGTTCGCGCCAGTAGCCGGTGGGATAGAAGGCCGCGATCGCTTCGCGCGTGGGCTGGGGCCAGATGAAATGGGAGCGGCAGGTCGCGCACCGGAACAGGTCCGCCCGGTAATCCGTTACGCGATAGAAGGTATCGCCGAAACACCCGAAATAGGCGCCCGTACCGCCACAAACAGGGCACTCGGCCGAACCGGAAGGCTTCGCACGAGCCGTCTCGGCCGAATCCATCAGGTCAGGTTGGTTGGGAGTGTTGGATTGCGGACCTCGCATGGGGATTCCTTGATACGAGTAAGCCGGCCCCTCGCGAACGGCGAAAAGCCGGCGTACCGAGCATTCAACGACGGCGACCCTTTTTGGGCCCCTTCTTGACCTTCTTGAACTTTTTCCCCTTGCCCGCGAGCGCCCCGGGGGTGCGGGCTTTTTTGCCCTCGCCTTTCGACCGGCCGGACGCACTGCGACGCGCGCCACCCCTGCCGCCCGAAGCGGCCGTGCGACGCGGCCGACCCGACCGCGATTCACCGCCGGCATGCCCGTCCGGACCCATCTCCAAACGCTCGATCCGACTCAAGGCCAGCCCCATGTCGATCTTGCGGGAAAGGAAATCGACCCGCATCAGCTTGACCTTGACTTCGTCGCCGACCTTGAAGGCGCGTCCGTTGCGCGCGCCGACCAGGGCCAGCATATCGGGCACGAACTCGAAATAGTCGCCGGGAAGGTTTTCCACGTGAACCAGACCGGATACCGGAAAATCGTTCAGGCGAACGAACAGGCCGAATTCCTTGACGTCGTCGATCACGCCTTCCATGTCGTCGCCGATGCGGTCCTCCAGGTGACGCAGCATCTTAAGCAACACGTAGGTGTTTTCGGCCTTGGCGGAGGCACGCTCGCGATTCGAAATGTGACTGCAGGATTCCTCGAGACCGCTGTCGTCGAAGATGTCGTCGTCCAGATCCGCAGCGGACGTGGCGTTCAGAAGCGCCGTCAGGCGGCGGTGGACGATCAGGTCCGCGTAGCGGCGGATGGGGCTGGTGAAGTGGCAGTAACAAGCCGAGGCCAAGCCGAAGTGGCCGTGGTTCTCCGGCAGGTACTCGGCCATTTTCATCGCCTTCAATACCTGGGTCTGCATGACCTGGGCATTGGGCTTGCCCTGCAGCTCCTCGAGCAACGCGTTCAGGGATGGGCCGGGATCGTCCTCGAGCCCGTGCGGTACCGCGATACCGTGTGACGACAGGAATCGCTCGAGCCTGGCCAGCCGATCCTCGTCGGGCGCGTCGTGAATGCGATAGGGAATGGTGATATCGCGCTCGGTCATGTCGCGAGCCACGCATTCGTTGGCCATCACCATGAATGCCTCGATCATGCGATTGGCATCCGTCTGGTGTTTCTCGACCACCTTTTTCATCAGTTGCGAGGCGTCCACCTCGACCACGGTTTCCGCCAGATCCAGGTCGAATCCCCCTTCGCGAATGCGTCGTTTGCGCATTTTGCGGGAAAGCTCGAGGGCCAGGTCGAGGCTGGGAACCACTTCCGCATAGCCGGCGCGCATGTTGGGATCGCGATCGATCCCGATGGCGTTGACATTGTCGTAGGTCAGCCGATAGCGACTGCAGATCAAGCCCTTGTGAATCCGGTAGGACTTCACCTCTCCCTCGCGGCTGAGCCGCACCACCACCGACAGGGTGTAGCGCGGCACGTTCGGTTTGAGCGAGCACAGCTCGTTCGACAGGATTTGCGGCAGCATGGGAATCGCCTTGTGAGGCAGGTAGGTACTGTTGCCGCGCTGCTTGGCCCAGGTGTCCAGGGCCGTACCGGGTTTGACGAATTCGGAAACGTCGGCGATGTGAACCCCGACTTCCACTTCCTTGGCGCCGATCTCCTTGAAATGGAGTGCGTCGTCGAAGTCGCGGGCCGTGGCCCCGTCGACCGTGAAGACCAGCTCGTCGCGGAAATCGGTGCGATCGCCGAGTTCGAATTCGAAGGCCGGATTGAAATGGGCCACTTCGTCCATGACCCGCGGCTCGAACTCGCCCGGTATGTCGTTTTCGGCGAGGACGATGTGCTCGTCGACCAGCGGGTCCTTCAAAGCGCCCAGCAGCTCGCCGAACGCGAAGGTACCGTCCTTCTGGCGGGTCCATTTGCCGACCATGCCGTCGTCCACGTCGTCCGGAAATTCACGCATCATTTCGGGACGAAGCTGAAAATCGCTGAACGGGCGAAACCGAACCTGTTTGCCGTAGCGTTCGAACACGCCCACCAGGTGGTGCAGGCCGTAGCTGCGAATCTCCACGATCTCCGCGGTGATGCGCCCGCCGCGCTCGGTTCCCACGCGGCGCGCGACCACCACGTCACCGTTCATCGCGTGGCCCATGCCGGTTTCCGGAATCATCCAGTCGCGCCCGCGTTCCACCAGCACGAAGCCAAACCCGGCCGAGGTCACCTGGAGGCGGCCGACGACCTGATCCTTCTCGCGGGATTTGCGGCGTTTGATGTCCAACGCCAATCGTTTACCATCGGGTACCCAATACAGGGACCCGCTCTTCACCACCTGGCCTTCGCGCATCATTTCGCGCAGCAGGGCACGCACGTACTGGCGGTCGCTGGCCGGCAAGCCCAATCCCTTGAGGATCGACTTCAATTTGGTGGGATCTTCCTTGGAACCTAAAAAGGTCAAAATCTGTTGTTTCAAATCCAATAACATAACTCTCTAATCCAATCATGGCGCGCAATGGCGCGCGAACGGACGCCGGGGTCGCGTGAGTGGTCCTTCATGTCTTGGTCCACCGCTGGTGTCTGTAGGCCGAATGCGGCCGCGACCCAAAGTGCGTCGTCTTCTTTTCTGACAAGGTAGTGTCTGTATTCAACATTCATGGGACGAAGAGCACCTCTCTTCATCCGGGTGTATCGATGGGAAAAGGCGCGCGTTCCAAAAGGTAAAGCCTCAAAGCTACGTATCGTGTCGTTCGTGGCGCGCGGCGCAGCGGGCTCCAACCCGCGGTGCATCTCCGAAATCACAAATAGCGAACCAAAATCATCAAAAAAACCAACTGTTACAACGAGAAATGCCCCGGTTTACAACCCGGGGCCCGCCAATTCCTGAAAAAAGGCTCGATTGGCCTTCCCAAAGTACCACAAATGGCGTGGGGAAATTAATTGTTTTCTTGGCCTTCCTCTTGGGGCGCCACCTTGCGACGCTTCAGGTCGCGCACGCCGGCCTTGCGCGCATTGCGCTCCAGAGCACTCATTTCCTTCTGAAGGCCTTCGCGCTCCTGTTCCAGCTTGGTGATTTCCTCGCGGGTTTTCTCGGCCATTTCGTACATGCCGCCGGTGGGACCCTCGTTATAAGCCGCCTGCGTCTCGTAAATGCTGAGGTTGGCTTCCAAATTCTGGATACGGGCGTTGACCTGATTCAACTTGCCGTTCAGGGTCTGGTAGGACGTCGCGAACTCGTCCCGTCTGGTGTTGGCCTTTTCCGGGGTGTCGGCCTCGTCGTCGTTGACCGGAACGAACGCCGCCTCGGTGCCCGTCGCACGGGGATTGTTCTCGCCGTAGGTGCGCAGGTTATCGCCACCGATGCTGATGTCGTCCTTGGGCTGGTTCTCCTCGTCACGGTTGGATTCGATGATCGCCGCGATCTCGCCCATGCTCATCTCTTTTTTCTGTTCCTTCTTGGGAGGCGGTGCTTTGGCCAGTTCGGCCTGTGCTTCGAGTTTGGCGTGCAGCTCGGCGGTGGCGGATTTGGACTTTTCCAGATCGACCAACTTCAGGGGAAGCTGAACCACCTGACCGGCCTCGTTGGAAAAGACGACGAACTGTCCCTTGACCTCGTAGGTTCCGGGGAACTTCAATTGTTTCCCATTTCTGAGAACCAGAACATCGGCCCAAGCCGGTGACGTCAACAAAATTGCGCAAAACACCAAAACCGATCGATACATACTATCGCCTCCTGATCAACAGCATTTATTGTATGACGGTTTGGGAGCCATCACCAACAAAATGTAACCTTTGGTTCGAAAAAGGAAACGCTTGTAAAATGAATCACGATCACCAGGTTCGCGATGGTGTTTTCAGTGGAAAGTGTGATGCAAATCGTCAGGATCGAGCGGGTTCTAGTCCGGCACTCATGTAGGGCCGCGAAGCCAGGGCCAGCGTCAGGGCCCGCAGCCCCATGAAGGCGGTCATGCCCCACCACAGCGCCTCCTGGTTCTGCGTCAGGTAACTGTAGAGCGCGAAGGGTGCAAAACCGGCGATCGAGACGAGCATCGAATTGCGCAGGATGCGGCCGCGTGTCAGGCCGATGAAGAAACCGTCGTAGATATAGGCGAAGCCGGACATGAGCAGGCACAGGCTCACGTAGGGCATGTAGCGCTGCGCGGCTTCGATGACCGGCACATGGTGGGTCAGCCAGGAAAGGATCTCCCGATCGGCGAACCAGAACAGTTGGATGAACACCACCACGACCCCGATGTTCCAGTAGAGCGAGAGCAGCAGTGACCGGCGAACGCCGCGCGGATCATTGGAACCCTGGAACCGGCCGGCCAGGCTCTCCAGCGCGTAGGCGAAACCGTCGATGAAGTAGGCCGCGGTGTTCAGTACGCGGAAGAGAATCGTATTGGCCGCCAGCACTACCTGACCGAAGGTGGCCGAAAGGTTGGTGAACAGGAAGAAGGTAGTGATCATGCAAAGGGTACGAATGAAGATATCCCGCTGGAGCTGCATCAGTTCCATGAGCTTGTCGCGCTCAGCGAGCCACGACAGTCGCGGTTTGGGGTGATCTTCCCAGAAGCGCAACATGAGGCCCAGGCCCACGAGCAGGGCGCCGTAGGAGGCGACCATGGTGGCCAAGCCGGCACCGGCCGCGCCCATGCCCCATTTGTAGATGAAGATGTAGTCCATCACGATGTTCAGGCCGTTCAGGACGGTGGAATACAACAAGGCGGCCCGGGCGCGCTGCATGCCCAGCATCCAGCCGACGATGACGTAACCGCCCAGGGTCGCGGGCGCCGCCCAGATCCGCATGTCGAAATAGAGGCGGCCCTGGTGCTCCACCGCCGCCTCGCCGCTCAACATGAGGAAGCTCAAATCACCGAGAGGCTTCTGCAACACCAGGATCGCCAGCCCGATGAGCAGGGCGATGAAGGCGGAACGCACGAAGACGCCGGCCGAAGCCTCGCGATCGCGGGCACCGTAGGCGTTGGCGGTGAGGCCGGTGGTACCCATGCGCAGAAAGCCCAGGGTCCAGTAGGTGTAATCGAAGATGAGGCTGGCAAGAGCCACCCCGGCCAGGGGCGATACGTCTTCCAGGTGCCCCAGGAGCGCCATGTCGATGAGACCCGCCAAGGGAACCGTCAAGTTGGTCAAGACGTTGGGAACGGCGAGTCGCAGGAATTCCTTTTGGGTGGGTCGCTTCATGGCTGGTCCTCGGTCACGGGGCGGTGATGATCGGCACGACACCGAACATTCCGCGCACTATACCACCGAGGTGTGACCGGGAGTCGTCAAAAAATGGAGGGAATCACGACCGGAGAATAACAGGACGACCGTTCACCCTGGTTCCGAAGCGACAAACAGACAGGGTTCTCCAGCCCGGATTCCGGTCGGTTCAAATCTCGATCGTTTCGTCGGCACCCATGCCGGCAATCGCGCCGGTAGCCAGGTGATGGGTTTGGTTCCAGGCGATCAACTGGTAGGGACCCTTCGGGTAGATGCGCTCGAACACCGCATAACCGCCGTGATCCATGGAAAAGCGTTTGGCCGCTTCGAGCGGCAGATCCAGGGCCCCGCAACACAGGACCCGCATGACCGCATCCTGCAGCAACAGGGCGATGGTTTCCCCTTGACGGGTCTGCTGGACGATGTTGACCAATTCCGGGTAGGCCCGCGCGTAAACCTCGCGCAACGACTCGCCGCCGGGCGCGGGAAAATCGGGATCCGTCAACCAGGTTTCGTACCGCATGCGATCCTCGTGGCGGATGTAGGGGATGCGGTGTTCTTCCCAATCGCCGAAATCGAGGGCGTGAAAGCCGGCCACCGGATGGGGCGAGAGATCGTGAACTTCGGCGAGCGGCAGCGCGGTGGAAATGGCGCGGCGCAGGGGGCTGAGGGCAAGGAAGGAAAGATGATAGGCGTCCAGGGAATGGGCGAGCTGTTCTGCTTGGAAACGTCCGTTTTCGTTGAGGTCGGCGTCATGACGGCCGAGTAACTGCTCTCGAAGAAAGTAATCCGTCTCGGCGGGCCTGATAAAGATCATCCTTGGCATTTCTTTGCCTCCTCACGGCTAGCGACACTTCGACCACAGTCAGGTCGCATTCGGCCATCCCCCGGTTGAGAAATAAAAGGTGATGGGACTACTATACCTTAATTATTGAGATTGCCAAAGTCTTGCACGGATCGTCTTGTTGTCGCAGGAAATACCGGGCTTCAAGGGCTTCCGTATTTTTAAAAAGCGCCTTTCTTTCACACAGCTTCAATTTTTCACGCTTTTATGTCGTCATTTACCCGTTCTTATGGATTCTTTCGCTTCCCTTACCTCAATCTACGGAAAATTGCCCAGTAAGCTTTAACATTTTTTAGTCTTTTGATCGGTTTTTCTTCTTCTTTTTGCTTCCTAGCGTTCCCTATTCTCCTCTCTGGCCAGTGCCGTCCACGCGACCCCCACACCGGCCCCCCGTGGTTCTGGCGGTTCTCCACCCGAAGGCCATAACCCAAAGTGTGCGATTCAGTTAGATGCAATCGGAAGGCCCAACCCCGTGCAAAATGCCGAAGTGAAACGCGTCGCGAAATGTGCGGGTCCGGCCTTCAGGGGCGTACTTGGAAAGTACGGGGCCGCCACCGGATCGAGCATTTTCACGATGCGTTGCAGCTCAGAAGATTGTGCGAGTGTACCGCCAAGAATCGGTCAATTTGGGTATAATTTGCCGGTTCGTCGCGCGACTGCTAACGCCATCCTAACCCGCTCACCCGGTGAATGACAATCGCGACCTGCAGTCCCAAGCCGATGATTCCTCGAGGCGGCCCCTCTTTCACCGGATCCCATTCGGTCCTTTTCGGCCGCCTCGCGGGCAAACCCAAGGAGGCTCGTTACATGTCCGCCACTCAATCTCAAGAAGTTACGCGCGTCCGCATTGCGCCCTCGCCCACCGGATCCCCGCACGTGGGCACCGCCTATATCGCGCTCTACAATTATTGCTTCGCAAAATCGCGCGGGGGTCAATTTGTCCTGCGTATCGAGGACACCGACCAAAGCCGCTCGAAACCGGTTTATGAGGAAATGATCCTCAACGCGTTGCGATGGACCGGACTGAGCTGGGACGAAGGACCCGATGTGGGTGGTCCCCACGGCCCTTACCGCCAGAGCGAGCGCACCGAGATCTATCGGGAACACCTGACCCGTCTGCTGGATGCCGGGCACGCCTACAAATGCTTTTGCACGCCCCAGCGTCTGGAAGCCCTGCGCGAAGAGCAACGCGCGGCCGGCGCACACATCGGTTACGACGGGCTCTGCGGCCGTCTGGAACCCGCCGAGATCGCGGCCCGAGAGGCGGAAAACCTTCCGTACACCGTGCGCATGCGGATCCCGGACGATGGTGTCTGCACCGTTCAGGATCCCCTGCGCGGCGAGGTCGAATTCGAATACCGCCTGATCGACCACCAGGTCCTCATGAAATCCGACGGTTTCCCAACCTACCACCTGGCCAATGTCGTGGACGACCACCTGATGGGCATCACCCATGTCATTCGCGGCGAGGAATGGCTACCCAGCCTGCCCAAACACATCCTGCTCTACGAATACTTCGGCTGGCAGGCGCCCCAGGTGATCCACCTACCGCTGCTGCGCAACGAAGACGGTTCGAAACTCTCGAAACGCAAAAATCCCACTTCCATCCTCTATTACCGCGACCTGGGCATCCTCCCCAAGGCCTTGCTCAACTTTTTGGGCACCATGGCCTACAGCCAGCCCGACGGTGCGGAAGTCTTTTCGCTGGACGAGATGGTGGCGTCCTTCGACATTCAGCGCATGAGCCTCGGTGGCCCGATCTTCACCCTGGACAAGCTGAACTGGTTGAACCAGAAACACGTCGCCACGCTTTCCGAGGACGAGATCCTGACGCACTTGAAGGAATGGCGCTTCAACGATGATTTTCTGCGCCGCCTGATTCCCGTGATGTCCAAGCGCATCCACAAGCTGGGTGACTTCATGAAGCACTGCGATTTCTTTTTCTACTCCGACCTGGCGTACGACAAGGCGCTCCTGGCTCCCAAGGGCAAGGAACCCGAAGACACCCGGGACTTTCTGCAAAAGCTGGTTTGGGAACTGGAGAAAGTGGTGGACTTCCAAAAAGAAGCGCTCGAAGCCGCGATCGTCAAGGTCGCCCAGATCCATGGTTGGAACCTACGTCAGGCAACCCACGCCGTACGCGTCGCGGTCACCGGCAAGACGGTGGCCCCGCCGATGTTCGAAGTATTGGAGATCGTGGGCAGCGACGTGTCCCGCAACCGCATGATGCAGGCGATCCAAGCCCTTGGTCCCCTGGGCAAGAAGAAACTGAAAAAGCTCCAGGAGCAGTTTCAGAAGGATGCGGCGGCCTACACGCCGGAATGAACCACGGGTCCGGGGTGGCGTGTTCGGAGCTTCACACGTTACCCCGGTCTTCCGGGCCCGGGCAACCCATGGGCCCACACCGTGCCACAACCGCAACCGATGAGATTTCGGCCCGTCGCTCAGGCCAGGTCCGCCGAAGCCAACACACGCCACGAAGACAGGTTCCGCCAGCCCAAGCCCGCATCGTTCGGCGCCACCAGGGCCAGGCGATCGAACACCAGGTCGGTTCCCACATAGGCCGCCACATCGGAGCGCATCAGGCGATCCACCTCCCGCCGCTTTTGCGCGAGGGACATATCGGCGTAGAGCAGGCTGAGATGAGGGCGAAGTTCGTAGTTTTTGGGGTTGCCCAATGCCGCGACGACCTCGTGAAACATCGCCGTCAACGAAGGAGTGATGGCGAAATCCAGAAAGAGTGTCTGGAAATAGGATTCCCTCGCGTCGATGCCCGACACGTTGAGCGGCAACGGATGCCGGCCCTTCGCCAGTTCGTCGGTCCATGCGACCGCCTCGGTCGGATCGTCCGTCTTGCCGCCGTACAGGGTGATGTGCGGCGCGAACGAGCCGGCGGCTCGAGCGCCGTGCCGAACCGCCAGGGCATCGATCGTTTTCGCAAGGGGCGCCGACCAGCGCGCACCCGGCATCAACCAGAACGCGAAATCACGGCCGCAGCCGCGATCCCGCGCATCCCGGTCGGTCACGACTCGTTGACCGCCGTGATCTCCATGACTTTGAGCAGGTTGGTACTGCCCGAGGTCCACAGCGGGTGTCCCGCGGTCAAAATGGCGATATCGCCCTCACGTACCAAATCCTTTTCGAAGATCGCCTGCTGTACTTCCTGGAACATTTCCTCGATCGAGGCCGGTTCGCTGATCAGCAGGGGGATGACGCCCCAGTAGGCGCGCAAACGCCGCGCGATGTGTTCGTGAATGGTGGCGCCGACGATCAGGGTATCGGGATGACGCTTGGACAGCTTCAGGGCCGAACTGCCCGAATTGGTGAACGCCACCAGCAGGCGGGCGCCCATCAGGGATGCAGTGTGGAAAGCGGCCGTGCTGACGCCATCGGGGATGTGGTGGATGCTGCCCTTGGGCAAAGACGGCGACTGGTAGCGGTAGATCGCATGGCCTTCGGCCTCCTGGGCGATTTTGGCCATCATCCGAACCGCTTCGATGGGGTATTCGCCCGCGGCGGTTTCGGCGGAAAGCATGCAGGCGTCGGTTCCATCCAGAATCGCGTTGGCCACGTCGGAAGCCTCGGCCCGGGTGGGCACCGGCAACTCGATCATGGACTCCAGCATCTGGGTGGCCGTAATCACGAATTTGCCGGCCAGGTTGGCCCGCATGATGATTTCCTTTTGTAACAACGGCACGCGCTCGGAGCCGATTTCGACACCCAAGTCACCGCGGGCGACCATGACCCCGTCGGAGTGATTGATGATGGGAATCAGGTGTTCCAGCGCTTCGGGGCGCTCGATCTTGGAAATGAAGTGCAGGTTGTGCTTGCCGGCCGCATCGGCCTCGCGACGCACCTGAACCATGTCCTCGGCGTGGCGCACGAACGAAACCGCCACGAAATCCACGCCCTCGGAAACGGCCTGACGCAGATCCTGGAGATCCTTTTCACTGAGGGACGGCGCCGTGATCTTGGTATCCGGAAGGTTGATGCCCTTGCGTTGCTTCAACACGCCGGGCACGACCACCTCTGCAAAAACGCGGGGGCCCTCGACAGCGGTCACCCGCAGGCCGATCTTGCCGTCGTCGATCAAGACCATCTCGCCAGGATTGACGTCCTGGGCGAAATACTCGTAAGTGGTGAACAGCTCTTCCTCGCTCCCGATCTGATCCCCGCTGGAAATAACCAGCTTTTGGCCACGCACAAGGGGAATGTCGCGTTCCAGGCGACCCAAACGAATCTTGGGCCCCTGGAGGTCGAACATGATGGGAACCATGATGCCGACTTCCGCGGAAACCTCGCGAATCAGGCGCACCAATTCGGTACGGGTTTCCGGCTCACCGTGGGAACAATTGACGCGGGCCAGGTCCATTCCGGCAAGCATCAACTCACGCATTTTTTCGCGATTGTTCACTGCAGGGCCCATGGTGCATACGATCTTGGTTTTCCGTTTCCATTTAAAAGGCTTGTGCTCAGCCATGTTAGCTCCTCAATTCACTGACAAACTTGTTCGGAAAAGAAGGTTCCCAGGCGCGTAAAACGCATGTCCCATCGCAAAACGGGGGAGTTTCGACTAGGGGAAAAAACGCTGGGACTCATGAAGGTTGATAATGGGCGGCTAGATTTCAGGAGACCAAGGAAAGCATATGATTTCAGGCGGCAGGTCGCAAGAGTCGATTCGCCAATCCAGAACGGTCAGGTGCGGAACAGGCCGCGACCGGGACCCTTTCGGTGTCCGCCGAAGCGGGCCCGGGGATGTGGACATTGCATGACACCCGGTTCCCGCAAAAGCACCCAGCCAGATGCCCGTCCATCCACAACACTCTTATGCCAAGCAGGTTATAACTGAAACTCTGAGTTCGTTCGTTTCTTCCCTTGTTGGCAAAAAAGCAAAAGTGCTATTTTAGATTTAGGCTTTGTCAAGACAGCCCATGACTTCGATTCTGCCTCTGGCCCTCCTTCCGGGACCTTATCCTTTGCTGTGCCGCGGCCCCGGGCTCCAGCCTTAGCCCCCTCTTCCTCAGGGTCTGCCAGAAGCGGTTTCTCTGATCGCGAGTGACATTTTGCATCATAAATTATCCGAACTTGTTGCCGAACTCATCAATAACGATATCGATCTCCAATTCGCAAAGAAGGAGCTCGAATCAACCTATATCAGGGAAATCCTGAAACGCCACAACGGCAACATCGGGCTCTCGGCAAAGGCTCTGGGCATGCATCGCAACACCCTGTCCAAACGCATCAAGGACCTGAAAATCCCGCATCTCAAACCCGAAGTCTAAAACCGGTAACCCAGGTATCGCGTATCCGTTCCCCTCGGGTTACGGAGTACATGAGTCATGACGTACCAACCTCTTCTCCATATCCGCGGCGACCGAACCGGGTCCGCGGGCAAGAGTCGCGTCGCAAGGTGCCTTTTGGCCCTACTCGCGATGTCCACCGCCTGCGTCAAGGAACCGCAGACCGATCCATCACTCGAGGCCATGCAGGACCGGGTCGAGGTCCTCGAACGACAGCTCGTCGAAACCCAACGCACGCTGGCCGAACTGAAGCGACTGAACGCATCGCTCGAGGATACGTCGGACAAGGTGCCCGATCACACGCCCGCAGCGTCCGCCACCTCCGTGAATGACGAGCCTCGGTTCCAACCGGAACCCCGCGTGTACAGCGAAGACCTGCCCACCGACGCGGAGACGGCGCCCTCTTCCAGCGGGACGCACGCATCGGATTCCTCGACAATCGAGAGCTCGAACGAGATCGACCGGGCACCCCTGGTCGAAATGGGCATTTTCGATATCGACGCCAAGTACCAGGAAGCCTACAAGCACTACGAGGCCCGCCGCTTCAACGAGGCCAAGGCGATCTACCAAAACATCGCCAAGAACCACGCCGACCACAAACTCGCGCCAAACGCCCTGTATTGGCTCGGCGAAATCGAATACGATCGCGGCAATTACAATCAGGCGATCCTGGCTTTCCAAAAGGTCCTGGAACGACATCCCAAGTCCCACAAGGTTCCCGATGCCCTCCTCAAACTGGGCAAGGCGCGCGAACGGCTGGGGCAACTGGACGAAGCCCGCGAAGACTACCGCCGCGTCATCGAGCGCTACCCCGACAGCAAGGCCGCAAAGATCGCCAAAACCTGGCTCTGACCATGCGCCGGGCTTCCGCAGCTCCCAAGCCACCCGTCCCAGCCCAACGACCGGTCTCAGCTCGGCCCAACGGGCCGGTCAATTGACCCGAAAGCGGCGCATTCCCGTTTTGGGATCAGCACTAACCAGATCGATTCAGGGCACTTAGGAGATTCTCGTTTTTTTTCGATTTTTTTCTTGTGCAATCAGAATGAATACAGTATTCTAACGCCCGTCGCTTGATGGGGCCATAGCTCAGTTGGGAGAGCGTTGCACTGGCAGTGCAAAGGTCAGGGGTTCAAGTCCCCTTGGCTCCACCATCTTCCCTTCATAAAAAAACGACACACAACAAGCCACCTTCGGGTGGCTTTTGTCGTTTATGGGCCCAGCGAAACCCACTATCACAAGTCCGCCATCCACTCACAGGGCTCACAACCAAAACGACCAACTCCCGACCGCACAACTCCTCAGAGCCACCCCTCTTTCACACACAGGGCGGTATCTACCAAACATCACCGCAAAGCCCAAATAAAAAAAGCGCCGCTCACGAGGAGCGACGCCTTTTTCAATCTGACCGTGAAACAGCGCGACTTAGTAAAACTTCTTCTTACCAGGCTTGCCCTGACGCGCTTTGAATTTGGGGTTGGTCTTGTTGATGACGAACGTAACCCCACGGCGACGAACCACTTTGCAATCTTTATGGCGGTTCTTCACGGTTTTAATGGAATTCACAACTCTCATGCTGTTTTCCTCTTTCGATAGTTATCCATGAATCACTTGAGGCCGAAATCTGAATCGGCTCGGATTCAGCGTCGCGAATCTCGGCGACGCTCCATTCCAACGAGACTTACCAACTGGACTTGGTCACACCGGGCAACAAACCGGCGAGAGAGAGCTCGCGGAACTTGTTACGAGAAAGGCGATACTTGCGGTAGTTACCACGAGGGCGACCGGTAATCTCACAGCGCACGCGAACGCGTGTGGGGCTGGCATCCCGAGGAATGTTGTTGAACTTGCGAGCGGCTTCTTCGCGCTCGGCGTCGGGAGTCTCGGGATCGTTCATGATCTTGAGCAACTCTTTGCGACGCTCACGGTATTTTTCCACCATCTTCATGCGGTGGAGGTTTCTGGCAATTTTTGACTTTTTAGCCATTGATGCTCCTTGAGTCACTAACAAACAAAATTCTTGGTATTCGTGTTCTTCAAAAACAAAAAAAACGCGGTGTGGAAATCGGGGATCAGCAAGTATTCAAATCGGTTTGCTTCCTCTCAAAAAAATAACGGCGTATCGCGAGAGGCCCCAAAAAGGCCGTTGGTCTTTCCACAACCCGACCATACTAGCACGACCCTGACAAGATCACCTAACATGATTTTGCAAAGATCGAAAAAAAGATGTCGCGAAAACGACGCACCGCGTCTCGTCCGGGCGCCAAAAGCGCAAACCCGATACCAGATCGGGTACGAGTCACCCAACCGGATCGGATCGAAAGGGAACCGAACACCTCGCAAACTCGGTTATTCTAGTGGTCTTCAGGCCAGGCGACAACGATTAACTCCAAAAAGCGGAGGAACCCGCCGCAGTCGAACATGGTTTTTCGGTGAAGGTTTTTTTCTACCACCGAGGTCGCGGAGGACCCGGAGATTGCACCCAGGTGGTTACGGGGCGTCGGTCTCGTGCCCCGAAAGACGGAACCCAAGGCGGGATGTAAGCCGGCAGGCCGCAATCCATCGACACGCCACGGGTTCGAATCGCCTCGATCCCCGCCCCGGCGCGTCACGGCATCCCGGAGAACGACCCTCGCCTTCTTTCCGTTCGTCCAGGACCGCCGATTCGGGTAGCCTCCTTCGCCAACCACCTCACTTTGCCCAGGGCCTGGACGTGATATAAATTGGTGAGAAAACTGAATGCACGAGGAGCGTGACAACCGTTTATGGCTAAGTTCGACGAAAACGTTGAGGTCATTACCAAAGAGGAGACCAAGGCCAAGGTGCCTAAAAAATACAAGGTCATCCTCTTGAATGACGATTACACCTCCATGGAGTTCGTGGTCTATGTCCTCGAATCCATATTCCATAAAACGCCCACCGAGGCACACAATCTCATGATGTCCGTCCATACAACCGGAAGCGGTGTTGCCGGTGTCTTTTCCTTCGAAGTCGCCGAAATGAAAGTAGCGATGGTTACGGAAGCGGCCCGCCAGAATGAATACCCATTGCGTTGCGTTCTCGAAGAAGAGTGAGGTACACCCATGATCAGTAAAGACTTGGAACAGGCGATCCATCACGCCTACAACGACGCCAAACGTCGGAACCACGAGTTCTTCACCCTAGAACACCTGCTCTACGCGCTCCTTCAGACCGCCAAAGCCAAGGACATCGTCGTCAAGTGCGGCGGCAACGTGGAGCAATTGCGCAGCGACCTGGAAGATTACCTGCTCAACCAGGTCGAGCAACTACCGGACTCGGTGGATATCGACCCCCGTCAGACCCTGGCGATCCAGCGGGTGCTGCAACGCGCGGCCCTGCACGTCCAATCCTCGGGCCGCACCGAAATGGACAGCGGCAACGTCCTGGTCAGCATGTTTCGTGAAAAAGACTCCTACTCGGTGTACCTGATCGAAAAGCAGGGTATCAGCCGCTTCGACGTCATCAACTACATCTCCCACGGCATTTCGAAAGTGGAAGGCGATCACCACTACGAAATCGAGGAAGTGGGTGAAGCCGCCCGCGGCGCCGAGGGAGGCAAGAACCCGCTCGAGGCCTTCACGGTCGACCTGGTCGCACAGGCCGAGGAAGGCAAGATCGATCCGCTGATTGGTCGCGAAAAAGAAGTTCGCCGCACGATTCAGGTGCTGTGCCGCCGCAAGAAGAACAATCCACTCTACATCGGCGATCCCGGCGTAGGTAAAACGGCGCTGGCGGAAGGATTGGCCCTCATGATCCAGAAGGCCGAGGTGCCCGAAGTCCTGAAGGACGCGCGCATCTTCGCCCTCGACATGGGTGCCCTGCTGGCCAACACCAAGTTCCGGGGTGAGTTCGAGGCCCGCCTGAAAGGCGTGGTCAAAGCCCTCCAGGAAGTGCCCCACGCCATCCTGTTCATCGACGAGATCCATACCATCGTGGGTGCCGGCGCCACCAGTGGCGGCAGCATGGACGCGTCCAACATCCTCAAACCGGCTTTGGCCAGCGGGGAACTGAAGTGCATCGGCTCGACGACGCACGAGGATTACCGCGCCAGTTTCGAAAAGGATCGCGCGCTCGCACGGCGGTTCCAAAAGATCGACATCAACGAACCCTCCGCCGGCGAAACCTATCAGATCCTGCTGGGCCTCAAGCCGAAATACGAGAAACACCACAGCGTCAAATACGCCAACGAGGCCCTCAAATCGGCCGCCGACCTGGCCGCCAAACACATCAACCACCGCCACCTGCCCGACAAGGCGATCGACGTCATCGACGAAGTCGGGGCCGCGCAACAGCTCCACCCGGTCGAAGAGCGCAAGACGCTGATCGAAACGGCGGATGTGGAAGAAATCATCGCCTCCATGGCCAAGATCCCGCCCAAGACCGTGTCGACCACCGAAGGGGAGCGTCTTTCCAACCTGGAACGCGACCTGAAATTGGTGGTGTTCGGCCAGGACCAGGCGATCCTCGCCTTGAGCAAGGCCATCATCATGAGCCGTTCCGGCCTGCGAACCGGTGACAAACCGGTGGGCAGCTTCCTGTTCGCCGGCCCCACCGGGGTGGGCAAGACGGAAGTGGCCAAACAGCTCGCCCACATTCTCGCCGTCAATTTCGTGCGCTTCGACATGAGCGAGTACATGGAGAAACACTCGGTGTCGCGGCTGATCGGGGCTCCTCCGGGCTACGTGGGTTTCGACCAGGCAGGCCTGCTGACCGATGCGGTCAACAAATCGCCGTACTCGGTAATCCTGCTGGACGAAATCGAAAAGGCCCATCCCGACATTTTCAACATCCTGCTCCAGGTGATGGACCACGCCAGCCTGACCGACCACAACGGCAAGAAGGCCGATTTCCGCAACGCCATCATCATCATGACCAGCAACGCGGGCGCGAGCGACATGGCCTCGGGCAGCATCGGCTTCGGCGACAGCACCTCGGGCGCCAAATCCAAGGGCAAACAGGCCCTGGAAAAGTTGTTCACCCCGGAGTTCCGCAACCGCCTCGACGGCACCATCCACTTCAATCACCTGTCCAAGGAAATCATGGAAAAGGTGGTCGACAAGTTCATCGACGAATTGGATCACCAGCTCCTGGACAAGAGCGTCCAGCTCCGCCTCACGCCGCCGGCCCGGGCACACCTGGCCGAGAAAGGCTACGACAAGGCATTCGGCGCGCGGCCCCTGAGCCGGGTGATCGACCAGGACATCAAGCAGCGACTGGCCTCCGAGCTCCTTTTCGGAGCGCTCACCGAAGGCGGCACGGCCGTGATCGACTTCGCCGAAGGCGAACTGGTTTTCAGCTTCGAAAAGAATCCCTCGAACACCAAGACGATCCACAAAGTGGAAGAGTCGGCCATCTAGATTGGTGCCCATCCAGCACCTGGCGAACACCTGTCATCCGAGGTGGCATCGCTGGATGGGCACGCATTCAGATTTCAGGTATCGGGTCTCGGCAACGTCGGTATCCTAGGCACGCGAGACCCGATGTCCGACCCCAATTCGCAATTGGCCGGGATCTCCAAGGCAGCGTACCCGTTTTTTCCGGAAAGGTCCCGACGACCTTCCATACATTATTAATAGATCGTGCCCATCCAAAAACGGATGGGTGACCACTCCCAAGGTGGTTTGACTGGATGGGCACGCGATCAGGCCTCAGCGGGATCATTGTTCATAGGTGATTAGCTGACACCTGATGCCTGACTCTTGATACCAGTTGGCATTGAGAACCGACCGATTCAGGGGAGCCCTTTCAAAAAACCGCTGTTTCTGGATAGGTACTAGACAAACCTCACCCATGGCGCGCTGGATTTCCTCCGCGCTCCTTTTCACTGCCTGGTCAGTGAGCGAACCCGAGCGGCCGATTCCGGTTCGGGCAGGATCCAATGCTTGGGAAGCAGGGATTCGCGCTCGCGGAACAGGTCGACCTCGGGGTCGATCAACCGCCGGGCGCGCCTTCCGTTCCAGGACACCCACACATCGGCGAACACGGCCGGTTCGGCACAACCCCGCATCGCGTAGTGATCCCCCAGGAAATGGGCGAATTCAAGGATCATGTCCGGCTGGGTGCTCATCATCTTCCGCTGCTGCAAGGTGAGAAACGCCGCGGGATCCACCCGCCACTGCCTCCCGTCCCGACGATCGACGACGCGAAACTCGGCATGACCGGTTTTCTCCACCAACATGACGCGCCACGAAAACCGAAAACCCTGTTCGTGCCACAATACGTTGCCCGGATAGAGCAGGTACCGCATCGGCAACACCAACTGCACCAGGAAGAACAGACCCATGCCCCAGATGACCGCATTCGGGAAGGTGATCCGGGCAAGCCTATTCCCAGGCGAACCTGTCGCCTCGGCCAAACGCCGCGAACCGAACCAGGTCGCGAAGCGCTTCACCCACGGGCGTGGCCAGTCCGGCGGGAAGAACAGCAGGGTGCACACCATCATGACCCAGGGGAACATCCCGATGTAGAACAACATCGCTGTGGTGAAATGGAAAAAAATGACGGTCGCATAGGCGAAGGGCCGCGACCGCGACCAAAGGAGCCAGAACGGAATGGTGAGATCGTAGATCATGCCGCTCCAGCTCATGAAATAGGCGGTGAAGGAATGCCCCAGCAGCGAGCCGATGCCCTGCAAACCTGCATTGGCCCGCAACCAGGTGCCGAGCGGCTCGGCCTGGAACAGCCAGTCGGGGTTGACCTTGGCCAAGCCCGCGAAGAAATAGAGCACGCCCATCTGGAGTCGAAGGCACCACATGCACCAGGCCGGCACCTGATCGACGGCCCGATCGGGGCGCCGGAGGGCGTCGAGCGACCAGACCCGTCCGGCGGGCAACCAGATCATCAAAAAGGCGATCAGGCTGATAAAGTAGTAATGATTCAGGTAGTTGGTCTTATCGATCAATTCCACGTAGGTGAAGATCACGAAAAAGGAAACGATGGCGGCCCGGTAAAAAAGACCCGCGGCCACCATCAGGCCCAGAACGATCAGGGCGATGAACAGGGCGTGCATCCAGAACGACGGCAGGACCCGAACCCATTCGAATCCGAAATAGGTGAAATGGTATTCGGGAACCACGTAAAGCTCGTCGACCCAGCCTTTCAGCAGAAAACGAAGTGAGCCGCCGGCCATCATCAAACCGAAGCAGATGCGAAAAACGCCAAGCGACGCCGCATCGACCGGCTGCATCAATCGTTCGCGCACGCCCTTCATCCCGCCGAGCTCCTCAATCGCCGTCGTTGTCGTTGAAGGTGATGGTCACCCCCATGACCCCGGCCATGTCGGTTTTGGTCAGGACGATCAGTTCGCGAACTCGTTCGGAAAGCGCGTCCACCAATTCGGAGCGCTCGGTGACCGCCTGGGTCAGCGTCAACCCCTCGGCCTCGATGGCGTCGATCGCGGCAAAGATGTCGTCGTATTGCGAATCGATCGAGGACCCGAGATTTGAATTGAGGAACGTCAGGTAATCGTCCAAGCCCAAGCCGTCCTGTCCACCCAAACGCCCGAAAATCACGGCACGCGAGGATTCCAGGTTGGCCCGCATCAGCACCAGTGAGGTGTGGCTGTAGGGCGCTTCGACGGTTTCAGGACGCGGTTCACCACCGGTGTCGTCACCCAACGGCTTGCCGATTTTGGTGTTGCGAACGTCCTCGATGCGAAAGACCACCTGATTGACCAGCACCGACAGTGCCGACTGGAACGAAGGGAAGGTGTCGTTACCGGTGCGGGCGGTTTCCCAGGCCTCCAGGTAGTCCTGGCCTTCGGGCGCGTAGATCAGTTGGATCTGGGCGGCCACTCGGTTCAAATCGACGGCGATGCCCACCAGGTAGTCGCGCCGCCGGGCCGCATCGGTACCGTCGCGCAACCGAGCCAGAGTGTCTTCCACGGAACCCGCTTCGAACAGCAGGTATTCCATCGCCGGCAACCCTTTGGAAGCGGTGCCCAATTGGACCATGTGATCGGCATCCAGCACGTCGGATCCGGCCACGACCGACTCTACACTGTTCGGCCGCGTCGGCCAGAAATAGGCCTGGTTGTCCCAACGCTCATCGGATACCGGACCGAATTGGTAGGTCTCGGTCGTATTCCACGCTCGAGAGGCTGCCAACCATGCGTCGCGCAGCTCCTGGAGCCGCACATCGTCGGGTTGATCGCGAAACGCCTCGGCCGCGGTTTGCAGGTCGCCGCATTCGGCGGCAAAGGTATCGAACCCCTGAATCATCTGGTCACCGGTTTGACTCAAGAAACCGTTGAAGTCGAAGGTGGGGTCAGGCGTCGTACCGCCGCCGGTGTCACCTCCACCGCCTCCCCCGCCCCCGCAACTCACAAGTGCGGCCAAGGCCGAAAGAGATGCGACAAAAAGCGTGGTTCTGATCGCTCGTATCATGACATATATCCTCAAGTCAGCTCTTCCAAGCGCGCTACGATAACCGGTTTCCCAGGGCGCGCTGAAAACGGCGGACCAGGAGAGGCCCGCCTTGGTTTTCCGATGGGTCACGCACACGCATCGAGGATCGCGAGGCGATCCCGTAGCGTCACAGTGATCTCAAAAAGGCGATCAAATCGTCACGATCGCTTTTCGGCATCGTGCGAAACGCCTCTTTGGCCGCTTCCGCCTCGCCGCCGTGCCACAGGATGGCTTCGGCGAAGCCACGAGCGCGGCCGTCGTGCAGCAGGTTGTCGTGGCCCGATACCGTTTCGTTCAGGCCGATGCCCCAAAGCGGCGGGGTGCGCCATTCGGAGCCGTTGGCCAGAAAGTCCGGTCGCCCATCGGCGAGTCCTTCACCCATGTCGTGGAGCAGCAGATCGGTATAGGGCCAAATGAGTTGCTCCGAGAGTTCGGGGAAATCTTCGAGGGTCGCGGTGGTGTACTTCGGGGTATGGCAGTCGGTACAGCCGGATTCGTAGAACATTCGCTTGCCGTTCAAGACGTTGGCGGCACCGACGTCGCGCCGTGCGGGCACGGCCAGGGTCCGCGAATAGAAAACCACCTTGTCCAGCGTATTCGCACTGAGTTCGGGCTCGCCGCCATTGGGTGCGGCCACGCAATCCTGTTGGGCGTCGGAACAGTTTTCCGTCGGGAAGAGGGAGGAAGTGATGCCGATGTCGCCCAGGAAGGCGCCGGCCGTTTGCTGGCGAATGTCCGGTTGATTCGATTTCCAACCGAATCGACCCAAGACCGTTTCTCCCGCTTCGACGTCCCACACAAAATTGGCTTTGCCCGAGATCCCATCGCCGTTCGCGTCATCGGGATCGGCGGCCGCCAATATCGTATCGGCCGGGATGAACTCCAGCAGGCCCAAACCGATCATCGCCGGCGCCACCCGCGGGGAGATCAGCAGATCTTCGCGAAACGACCCGTAGGCGGGATCGCTGATGGAATAGGTCGGCCGTCTCAGGCTGTAGGTTTCGCCATCCGAGTAGGTTCCGGAGATTTCCTCGTACTGGACTTCACCGAAGCCCTCCGGGGCCACGCCCGGAATCGAGGCGCCGTTGAGCTGGGTTCCATAGATCGGATCCCCGAGAGGACCGCCGTTGGCGTCTTCCCCTGGAACGCTCAACCGGAACAGCATCGAGACGAGAGCGTCGCCCGGGTTTTCCGGTGGACGTCCCCGACCGTCACGAAGGTGACAGGACGAACAGGAACGCGCGTTGAAAAGCGGACCCAATCCGTCCCTGGCCTCCGTGGAAGCGGGTGCGATGACCCAGTTTTGTTCGAAAAACGAATTGCCCACCAGGAAGTCGGTGCGGCGTTCGGCGCTCATATTGCGCGCCGAGAGACCGAATGCGTTGGGGCTGGTTTCGAAGACGGTGGTTCCGCCTCCACTCAATTCTTCGCCTGCCTCGGGCGCGGTAAAACGGGGATCCACCGTGGGTGGGGTTGTGGTGTCCCCGTCATCTCCGCTCGAACTACAGGCAAGTGCGCACAGCAGTAGCAGGCACGGCCAATACCGCGCCCAGGAATATCCTCGCTCCATGTCTACCGCCTATTCTTCCAAGTTCAGAGTGATATCCAATGCTTCCGCGATGGATACGATGAGGGTGGTTTGCGCACGAAGCTCGTCCACGGCAACCTGCACGATCGGACGGCCGGATTCAGTGCGGATCGCCTGGTCGAAGGGCACCGGAATCGCCGCACACGCAGTCTCGACGGTATCCAATTGAGCCAACATTTCTTGATTGAGGGTATCGTCGACGAAGCTCATCAACTCGTCGAGACCGGGTCCGTCGTGCACGACGCCCGACGTCGTTTCGAAGCGACCCAGGTACACGTTCTTGATGCCCAGCGCATTCATGATGATGTCGATGTGGGTGTTGTCGCTGAAGCAGCTATGCTCGTCTTCCTGTTCGCGGGTGTCCAGTGCGACTGCCATGCGTTCGCCGGCCAGTTCCGCCCCGGAAAGACTGCCGATGCCCAACAACATGCTGCGCAACGCCTCGTCACCATCAGCCACGAAGGTCTCGCGGTAGTTGCCGGACTGGTCGGGCGCCCAGGCGCCGACCAGGAACTGCAGGTCTTCGATCAGCATTTCGGTCACGAGCAACAGGTATTGGCCGCGGCGATCCTGGTTGGAGGCGGCGGCGTCCTCGAGAACGAAGTCGACGTGGCTGCGCTGACCGGGACCGTCCACGAAGCCGTCCTGGCCCCAAAGAAGGAATTCGATGGCGTGGAAGCCGGTGGAGATGTTGGCCTCACCGTCTTTCTCGTTGAGGTCGCGCAACAGCTCCTTGGTCAATTCGGGAAAATTCACGGGATCGTTGACGATGCCGGTATCGGGAAAACCGGTGACGTAGTCGATGTAGTTTTCGTCGAGGGGCCAGGCGTTGAGCGCGCCCTCGGGCCCGTTTGCATCGTCGATCGGGCCGTCGTAGAAGCGGTAGGATTCCGTCTGGCCGTAGGGTACACGTGCGGCGAGCCAGGCTTCCTTGGCCGCGGCGTGGGTTTCCGCATTGGGATTGTTCACGAACGCCACAATGGTCGTTTGCATGGCGGAAGCGAGCTGGAGCGAATCCAGGTAGGAAGTATGCACCAAGGTCGCGTAGTTCTCGGCGATATCGGCCTTGAGATTGTCCAAGTTCGGAGTGGTAGGCGTCGGGTTTGAGTTGTCATCGTCGTCGGAATCACTGCAGGCAAGCGTGAAACCAAGAAGAACGACGAGGACGAGACGAACGAAAAGGGCGGCATGTGCCGTCAGGCGGGCACGCCTGGAAGCGTCGGCGTAAAGAGAAAAAGTCATCAGAAGATCCTCAAAATACATACTTCTAATAATGAGACTAAGTATCAAAGTCAACCAAACCTAAATCATGGGTCCAGCGACTGTCAACCCTTTTCCCCAATGACCATTCGCGCCAGATCGTCCTACCCGGCTTCTCGATGGGGCGCGGCCCACCGCCATACCGCGACCTGCGCCGACACACAAACCGTGAAAGACTTGTAAGATGCGTACAGGCCCGTGATTCCCCTGATCGAAGCCAACCTTTTTTCATCTCAATCCCGGCGCTCTTAAAATGGGGCGCCGCTTTTTTTGTGGGTCGCATCCGAACGGTTCCTGGGCCGTGGTGGGCCGTACGCTGAGGTGCGAGGCCCACCAACGACGGGGCAGGAACCCGAGTATGCTGAAAGAATGAGATGTGGGGGATTTACCGGGCTATGTCGAAAAGGCACTCAGAATTCGTTCATGCGACAACCCCCTACAGGTTGCAGGCAAGCGAAGAGGAACATCTCTTCAATTCGTGAACAGAGACAGGGATTGAAAAAATGGGGCTAGTGATGTTTTGAAAATGCCTACAACCAAGATAAATCACAAAGCCGCGAAATTCAAAGGTTTTTAAGCGCGAGGTGATGGGGGCGACATCCCAATCCATCGTTTTCCAACGACCGCGGAGCCCGTCCACTCCCCATCGACAAGCGAGCTCCGCGGAAATGTCATGCGGCGCGTGTCGGAGCACGGAGAAATTGACAACGGCAGCCGATCATGATTTCATATTTCAACATCTATTAAAGTGTCCGGCTTAAAACTGGTATTTTGCCATGGCACCTCTCCCCTTTTCACGGTTTCTGGATATGGCGATAATGAAGGACCTGTCGGGAACCGCTCACGCAGTCCTTTCTCACGGCGATTCCGCCCTGCCATCCGGGCTCGGCCCCACTTCACATTTCTCAGGGAGCACCTTCGTGTTTCTACTGCTCGCCAGCCTGATCTCTCTCCTCGCCGGGCCACTCGTGTACCGAATGCTATCCGGCCGGCACCATGGGCTCCACCTCATCGATGGTTTCATCTTCGTGGCCATCGGCGGATTGGTTCTGGCCGTCACCCTGCCCGAATCCCTGATTCACGGCGGTTGGCCCGCGCTGCTCTTCCTGGCCGGCGGCGCCCTGCTCCCCACCCTTTCCGAGCGATTTTTTCACCGATACGAACGGCAGACCCACCTGATCACCCTGATTTTGGCCATTGGCGGTTTGCTGCTCCGCGCCATGGCCGACGGCGCCACCCTCACTTCGGCCGGGGACCACGGCAACGGTCATCATCCCGGCGGCCCCCTACTGGCCTGGGGCATTCTGCTTCACAGCTTCCCCATCGGGTTGACGGTGTGGTGGTTCGTCCGTCCCAGTTACGGTGCGCGCTTCGCCGCAGCCACCCTGGGCACCATCGCGCTGGGCAGTTTGGGTGGTTTCTACCTGGCTCCCCAGGTTTTGGCCACCTTTTCCACCGGTGGCATGGCCCTGTTTCAGGCCTTTGTGGGCGGCACCCTACTCCACGTGGTCTTCCATCGACCCCATGCGCGCGGAGCCGACTGCGGCCAGCCGCATCCCAATCGTTGGTTCGAGGGTACGGGCAACCTGCTCGGCTGCCTGTTTTTGATTTACCTGTTGGCCGATCACCTGACCCATACCGAATCGGCCTGGCTCGGTGACATGGCCCACACCTTCGTCGATTTGGCCCGGGAGAGCGCGCCCGCACTGTTGCTCGCCTATGTTCTGGCAGGCATCGTTTCCGCATTCATGCCCGATTCCTACGTGAAGTGGATCAAGAAAGGCAGGTCCCTCGGCCAGTCCATGCGAGGCATGTTGGTGGGCCTGCCCCTACCGGTCTGTTCTTGCGGTGTGGTTCCCCTGTACCACACACTCATTCGCAAGGGCGCCCCGCCCACGGCTGCCATGGCGTTCCTGATCGCCACGCCCGAATTGGGGTTGGATGCGGTACTGCTCTCCCTGCCGTTGTTGGGTGGCGAAATGACCCTGACCCGGGTGCTCGCGGCGGCCCTCGTCGCCCTCGTGGTGGGTGTCGTGGTCGGGCGCATGGCACCGGTGCTCGACCCACCCGCACCAAAAAAATCCTGCTGCAACGGGAGTGACCACCAGCCCGCGCCCACCATGATGGAGAAGCTGCGCGGCGGCCTGAAAGAAGGGCTATGCGACTTGGTGGATCACACCGGGCCTTGGATCCTGGTGGGCCTCCTGATCGCGGCCGTGGCCAACCCACTCCTGAGCAACGGCATGCTTTCCGGGCTTCCAGACGGTTTGGAGATTCCGATCTTCGCCCTGCTGGGCATGCCCGTTTATGTCTGCGCGGCGGGGGCCACCCCGTTGATCGCCGTCTTTCTGATGAACGGCGTCTCTCCCGGCGCGGCCCTGGCCTTTCTTCTGACGGGCCCGGCCACCAACGTGACCACGTTCGGCGTGCTGCGCCAGCTCCACGGAAAAAAAGCGGCCTTTCTTTTTGGATTGGTCACCTTAACCATTACAGTTGCGTTGGGTTTCCTTACCAATGCCGTACTTCCCGACTTCGCACCCCTCACCGTGGCCGGCCACGAACACCACTGGGCCTGGTACCAAATCGTGTCGCTGGTTCTTTTGGTGGGCCTTTACCTGTTCTCCCTCTGGCGGCGCGGCGCCCGCACCTTCTTCGGTGGCCTGATTGCCGGCGCCATGGTCGACACGGGCCAGGAGGCGCACTCCCACTGATTCGACGCGCGGCCCCTCGTCGAAACGCAACCTCGATCACCAGGAAAAAAAGACCCCTGGCCGAAACCGGTCAAGGGCCGACCAGGACAAGACATGATCACACCCGTCGTTTGTTGTTTCTTCATCGCATCGAGTTGGTGGATGGCACCACCGCCGGCATCCAACTATCCCTGGCTGCGCCAAGTGCCCGGTGAGCGGCCCGCCGAACGGCTCGCCGAACGCTTTTCGCCACCGGCCGGATACGATCGCCTTCCCGGCGCGAACCACGGCTTCGCGGACTGGTTGCGAAACCTGCCGCTGCGACCCGAGGGAACCGCCGTTCACCTCCACAGCGGTCATCGGAAGCCCGAACAGGGCGTGCATGTGGCGGTCGTGGACATCGATACGGGCCGGAGAGATTTACAGCAGTGTGCCGATGCGGTCATGCGGCTCCGGGCAGAGTACCTGTTCGCCACCGGCTGTCAGGACGCGATTCGATTCAATTTCACCAGTGGCGACCCCGCCAGGTGGACGGATTGGCGCAGCGGCATGCGGCCCCAAGTGAACGGGAACAAAGTCGTATGGCGACCAGGGCGTTCGACCGACGACAGTCACGCCAACTTTCGCAAGTACTTGGACATCGTGTTCACCTATGCCGGTTCGGCCTCCCTGGTTCGCGAACTGAAACGCGTGGAGAACCCGGCCGAGGTATTGCCCGGTGATGTTTTCATTCAAGGTGGTTATCCCGGCCATGCGGTCTTGGTTCTGGATGTGGTGCAGAACCAAAACGGGGAACGCCGGTTTCTGATCGGCCAGAGCTACATGCCGGCTCAGGATTTTCACATCCTGAAGAACCCCGGCAACCGCGAGTCCGCGTGGTACCCCGCACGGTCGTCCGGTGCCCTGATCACCCCGGAATGGCGTTTCCGTTACGAAGACCTGCACCGCTTCCACCCTATCGATTGCCGGCCTGGCCGCTGAAGAACCTCAGGTTCCCTTGGGCGGAATCGGCATGGCGGTGCCGGTTTCCAAGAACGTTTTCAGGGCACACATGATCGCTTCCCAACCGCCCTGAATGTGTTGCAGGGTCTTGCTCTCGGGAATGAATTGGTCGTGCACGATCTTGAGAAGACAGACCTCTCCCTTGGGTTCGATATCGAAGCTCACCCGCGAATGAGGCTCGGCGGCCAGCTCCGGATCGTACTGAAACTGCCAGGAAAACACCAGGCGGCGCGGGCGATCCACCTCCATCACTTCGCCGCTGACTGCGAGGGATCCATCTTCGTTTTCATAGGTGACCGGGGACCCGATTTCCCAGGTCGATTGAATCCGGGTCTCATGAAAATACTGGCGCGTGAATTCTCCCATGGTGAGTGCATCCCAGATGCGTTCGGGATCGGCTTGAATGAAGATGCTGTAAACGTGCTCCGGCTTCTGGGTCATGGCTCATCTCCTTTTTTTCCTGATTGTTCCAAATCGCGGGCAAGGTCTACCAAGGCCTGGACCCTCGGTACCGAAAATTTGGATATCCATCGGTCGTGAATCTGCCGAATGGGAATGGGATTGAGATAGTGCAGCTTGACCCGGCCCTGCCAATGAATGACGACCAGGCCCGCGTCTTCCAACAAGTGGAGATGCTTGGCAACCGCCTGACGGGAAATATCCAATCCCTCGACCAAATCCTTGAGGCTCAAACCGTCGCATTCGAAGAGTCGATCGAGCAGGAGACGGCGCTGAGGATCAGCGAGCGCTTTGAAAACCTTGTCCATGGCTTCAAGATAGGCAACCATATGGTTGCATGTCAATCAAAAAATGCAACTATTTGGTTCCCTATCATGCAAGCTGTTGATCGGTAACCAGTTGTTCCCAATACAACCGAAACCCACGAACAGTGCGCCCGACCGTTCGAGTGCCGATCGGGCAGGTTTCGCAGCCGGCTCGGTTTCCGCTGGAAAATTTTTACCTATCCACGGTTAGTTTCACGAGAAACCAACATTTCCAAAGCAAAAAACCCTTCCGGTTCATCGAGTTCTGACAGCGCGCTCACCCGAGGCTAACAAGGCTCTCTTAAGCTTGGGCGGTATAAGGGAAAGTGATTCTTCTCTACCAACTCACTTTCTCTCAATACTTTAAGAGAGTTGAGGCCATGCGTTCCCTGACGACTCCAATACAGCGATTGGTTTCCTTCAAAGCGTCCGATGCAGCAATTTTGACCGCCGACTCGGAACTGAACCGCGAACCTGGATACCCCGAGTCGGACATGCCCACAGAACCGGCGGAACGCGCCAAGAAGCAGTACCGAACCATTTGGATCTCCGATGTGCATTTGGGAACCAGTGGTTGCAAAGCGGAATTCCTGCTGGATTTTCTGCGCTGGAACGAATCGGAGACGCTCTACCTGGTCGGCGACATCATCGACGGTTGGAAATTGAGCAAGAGTTGGTACTGGCACCAGACCCACAACGACGTGGTCCAGAAAATCCTGCGCAAAGCCCGCAAGGGCACCAAGGTCATCTACGTACCGGGCAACCACGACGAGTTTGCACGGGAATACACCGGGCTCAGCTTCGGCGAGGTCGCGGTCGAGAAGCAGTTCATTCACGAAACGGCGGACGGACGCCGTCTGCTGGTGCTGCACGGCGACGAGTTCGACGCGGTCATCAAATTCGCCAAATGGTTGGCGTTGTTGGGCGACCACGCCTACCAAACCGCGCTCTACCTGAACACGCTCTTCAACAAGATCCGCGCCTGGCTGGGGCTCTCCTATTGGTCCCTCAGTGCCTACTTGAAGCACAAGGTCAAGAACGCGGTGGAGTACATCGGCAAGTTCGAGGAAGCGGTCGCCGACGAGGCGCGGCGCCGCGGTGTGGACGGTGTGGTTTGCGGCCACATCCACCATCCGGAGATCCGCGATATCGACGGCATCTTGTACTGTAACGACGGCGATTGGGTGGAAAGCTGCTCGGCCCTGGTGGAACAGATGGACGGTTCTTTGGAGATCGTCCACTGGACGGTGATCAACCACGACCACTTTATGAAAAAGCAAGAAGTGGCGCGGGAGGAAGTGGCCCTCTCGTAAGGCGGAGGTTGGTGGGTTCCTTGGTAACGTTGCGGGTTCTTCGGGGTGGAGTCCTTCAGGAATTTTTACCACCGAGGTCGCGGAGTTCGCGGAGGAAGAACGGACGAACGTCCGACGGAGGTTCCAACCGGCTTACCTCGGAGTACGTTACAAGGAAACAGCTAGATCGGTCCTTTTATCATCTTCGGTTTTATTGGTTTTGGAGGGTTGATTGTCGGATTGGCGTCAGGACCCACACCCCTTGATCGTCGCTCTCTTGAAACAAAGTGGTGTATTCAACCTGAGCTGCGTCTTGCCGTCGTCAAATCTTGATCAGGAAGGCAGGAATGATCGAAACCAGGAAAAGCAGGACCATGATGTGACACCAAATGCCGATCCTTTCCTGGTTTCCGATGTTCATGCGTTCCTGCTAAATTTTTCGGATGAACGATCCATGGCCCTTCGCCAGAAACCAGGTGTGCTGTGTCTTTCTCGAAATCGAGCGGGTTTGCCCGCTGGTTCGCGGCTCTTATGTAACAAACTCTGTTAAGTTTGAAGATAAAGATAAAAACCTAAACAGACGGATGCGCGGGGAGTTCGTCAATAAATGTCGGCCCAGCGGGCCAACCTACCGTGCACGACGCCCCTCTCACAATTGTGGGAACTCCAAGCAATTCGCTTCGATTAGTTACCCACCTGAAACCCGGTGGTCCGGCAATCCGGCCCCCGGCCTGGGCGGAGACTCCGTGGAACCTTGGGAACACCTGATGCAGGTGCAAGCGATCACTCCGCAACATTAAAAAGATAGTCAAAAAATCAGTTGACGAATGCCCATCCAGAAACGCATAGATCGCGACTCCCAACATGGGTTGGCTGGATGGGCACGGCGCCAGGCTTCAACAAGATATTTATTCACAGGCAATTAGCTGACACTTGGCACCTGGCCGCTGAAAGCGGCTTACATTGGAAATCCGGTCGATCCAGAGGAATCCTTTCAAAAAACCCTGTTTCAGGATGGACACTGACTAGAACAACCGACACCCCAAGTTTGGTTTTTTCGTTTTTTCGGGTTTCCTTGATTCCTGCATTCCAGATTTTATTGCTCGGAGTCAGGACCCGCACCCTTTTGCAGTCGAAAGATTGGGATTTCTGAAGCGGGTGCAGGCGTGCACCTCGGCAAAACAAATCAGGAAGCCAGGAAATTCGGAAACCAGGAAGAGAAAAGCACCTGTTTGGTTCCATCCCTCTCCTCCGGACATCCCAATGCCTGCACCACCAATCGGAGTTCGCGCCCTCCAATACCGAAAGCGCCCCCCTCCGGCCCCTCCGTGGACTCTATATGTAACAAACTATGTAAAGCTCGAAGATAAGGATAAAAACCTAAAAAGGCGGATGTGCGGGGAGTTCGTCGAAAAATGTCGGCCCGGCGCCCTGGGTGGGCCCGGCACTTACTGCAACGACGCCCCTCTCACAAATGCGGGAACTCCCAAACGATTCGCTTCGATTAGTTACCCACCTGAAACCCGGTGGTCCGGCAATCCGGCCCCCGGCCTGGGCGGCGACTTTGTGGTAAAAATTCCTAAAAACCCAGCCTCCACCAACTCAACTGGCCAGGAACTGACGCTCAACAAGCTTTCGGTACACCCCGTTGGGACGCATCATCAATGCCTCGTGGGAACCCATCTCGGCCAATCGCCCGCCGTCCAACACCACCACGCGATCCGCGTCGCGAACCGTCGAAAGGCGATGGGCGATGATCAGCGTCGTGCGGCCCTTCATCAGACGTTCCAGGGCCTGTTTGACAAGAAACTCGCTCTCGGCATCCAGGGCGCTGGTCGCTTCGTCGAGGATCAGGATCTCGGGATCTTTCAACACGGCGCGGGCGATCGCGATGCGCTGTTTCTGCCCGCCGCTCAGGCGGACCCCGCGTTCGCCGACCTCGGTTTGGTACCCTTCGGGAAAATGGAGAATGAAGTCGTGGGCGTTGGCGACCCGCGCCGCGGCCTCGATGGCGGCCGGGTCATCGGTCTCGCTCCCGTAGGCGATGTTCTCGGCAATGGAACGGGAGAAGAGGATCGGTTCCTGCGGGACCGAACCGATGCGGCCGCGCAGCCAGGTGGGTGATAGCGTGGTCAAATTGTGTCCATCCAGATAGATGCGTCCCTCCTGGGCATCGTAGAAACGCGGAAGAAGCGCAGCCAGGGTGGATTTGCCGCTGCCGGAGGGACCCACCAGGGCCACGATCTCGCCCGGTCGAATCTCCAGGGTGATCTGGCGCAGGGCGGACACGTCCGGACGGGTGGGATACCGAAAGGTCACCTGTTCCAGGCGGATGTGGCCGTCGACCCGCTCGAGGGTCGTACCGTCCGTCAAGGGAATCTCCGGCTCGCGATCGAGGATTTCGAAAATGCGATCCGCCGAACCGGTGGCCCTCATGAAATCGGCCCACAGGCTGGCGAGCGAGGCGAGCGACACGGCCACGATCAAGGTATAGAGTAGGAAGGAGGTCAGTTCGCCGACGGTGATATCGCCGGCATCCACCATGCGCGCACCGTACCACAGCATGAGCGCGGTGATGCCGTAGGCGGCGAAAGACAAGACGCCGTGAAACAGCGCCATCGAGCCCGTCCGGCGGCGCATCGCCACATAGGCACGGTGAACGCCCTGCTCGTAGCGTTCGGCTTCGGTCGCCTCGCGGCCGAACGCACGAACGGTGCGAATCCCGGAGAGGGTTTCTTCGGCCACTTCGCCGGCTTTGGCCAGGGCGTCCTGTACCGCCTTGGACAGGAACCGAATTTTCCGACCGATCCAGACCCCGCCGATGGAGACCGGCGGCACCGCCAACAACATGATCAGGGTCAGGCGGGGGGAGGTCCAGGCCAACAGGGCGATGCCGCCGATGGCACTGGCCAAACCGCGCAAGGCCATGGATATGTTGACGCTGACGGTGTTCTGCAGGACGGTGGTGTCGGAGGCCAGACGGCTCATGAGCTCGCCGGTGCGGCGCTTGTCGAAGAACCCCACTTCCTGTGACACGATTCGGCGGTAGGTATCACTCTGTAGCTTGGTGACGATGCGGTACCCGGCAATGGTGAACAAGTAGTGGCGCAAGCCGACCGCGATCGCCTGCACCATGAAGATGACGGCCAGGATGAGGACCGCGCGGTTGACCGCGGTCAATCCCGAGGCGAGCGCGTCGTCGACCATGCCGCGAATCACCTGGGGATACAGCAGGCCCATGCCGCTGCCCACGATGAGGAAGAGCGTGGCACTCACGAGGATGCGCCACTCCGGTCGCGCCAACGCGAACATCCGTTGGTAGGCCTCGCGCAAGGTCAGGCGCGTCGTCGTCTCCCCCTGTGGTTCCTGGCTCATGGATCACTCCTTACTTTGGGAGGGCTCTGGATTTCAAATCGTGAACGGCGAAAAAGTCATTCGCGGAGAGCCCGTTGCGGTGAACCCGATACCGCGGCGTTCCCTGAATCCTACGCTGATCGAGGGTGGTGGTTTAACGACAAGAGACCGTGCGGTACATCGGAATCGGCGGCGGAGCGGCACCGAGGCCGCGCCACCATGGCGCAAGTCTCGGTCACATTATTTTAGCCGACTCGTGTAAAAGGAGCGTGACCGATTGGTTGCGGGCATCTCGAGACCGGGCTAAGATGCGGTCATTCTCGAACGACCCACGTTGAATCGAACGGCGCATTCTCGCGAAAGGCGGTGATCCATGAAAGCCGTGATCCACCAAGGTTTCGGCGGAACGGAGGTCCTGTCCTGGGAAGACAGAGCCCTGCCCGAGTTCGGTCCCACCGAGCTTCTGGTGGACGTCCGGGCGGCCGGTGTCAATCGCGCGGACATCCTGCAACGAAGCGGTTTGTACCCGCCGCCACCCGGGGAATCGGAAGTCCTGGGTCTCGAAATCGCGGGCGTCGTAGTGGATCTGGGCGCGGAAGTGCGCGGCTTCGCCGTGGGTGATCGGGTCTGTGGTCTGGTCGCGGGCGGAGGTTATGCGGAGCGATGCCGTTTGGATGCCGGGCTGGCATTCCCCATACCGGACACCTGGTCTTTCGCGCAGGCCGCCGCCGTGCCGGAAGTGTTCATGACGGCCAACGAGAACCTGATCGAGTTGGGCGGGTTGCAACCGGGTGAAACCGCCCTGATTCACGCAGGCGGCAGCGGGGTCGGTTCCACGGCGATCCAAATGGCCGTGCACCTGGGCGTGGCGACCTATACGACCACCGGTAGTCCGGAGAAAGTGGCCCGTTGCGAGGCGCTCGGCGTCGCGATGGCGATCAACTACAAAACCCAATCCTTCGCGGAAGAGATTGCGGCCAGATGCAAGGGCGTGGACGTCGTCCTGGATTTCGTGGGTGCCCGGTACCTCGCCGACAATCTCGGGCTCCTGCGCCGTCGCGGCCGGCTGGTCGTGGTGGGTCTGCTGGGCGGTCGTAAGGCCGAACTGGATTTGGGCTTGGTGTTGCGCCGTCAGCTCACGATCAAGGGGTCGGTCATGCGGTCCCTGCCGCTGGCGGACAAGATCGCGATCAAGAACCGCTTCGAGGATCGCTGGTGGGACCTGTTGGTGGCGGGGACGTTGTGTCCGTTGGTACATGCCGAAATCCCGATGGCGGCGGCGGCGCAGGCGCACCGCATGATGGAGGAGAGTGCCCATTTCGGGAAGATCGTCCTTGTTCGTTGAGTTTTTCTCATAGCGGGCGGGGTCGTTGTTTTGGGGGGGGGTTTATTTTTACCACTGAGTTCACGGAGGGCACGGAGTTTTCGGACCCCCTTCATCGATTGATGACGACTTATCCCGTGTTTTCAGTGACTGAGGGCGCGGAGTTTAAAGCCTCTATCGGATGAGACGGCTTATGCCTTGTTTTAGTAATACCGTGTTGAAATTGATGAGAAGACCCAAGGGGACTTGGGCCAAATTCTCATGTTTTCCATAAACAATAACTCCCGCAAAAAAACCAACCCTCCACACCTGATTCTTCCAAACCTCCCCCAACCCATTCATAACCAACCTATTGAATCAAACCGAAAAGATATTTCCGATCTTGGGTCTGTGGAGAGGGCCCAAATGCGCAGAACCCCCTCCACTCCCTCCAACGAGGCCTGTGTTCGGCAGGCACTACCTCCGAAGCAACACGCCTTTCCTCAACTCCGTGGCCTCCGTGACCTCTTATGTAACAAACTCTGTAAAGCTCGAGGTAAAGATAAAAACCTAAAAAGGCGGATGTGCGGGGAGTTCGTCGAAAAATGTCGGCCCGGCGGGCCAACTTACTGCAACGACGCCCCTCTCACAAATGCGGGAACTCCCAAACGATTCGCTTCGATTAGTTACCCACCTGAAACCCGGGCCCCCGGCCTGGGCGGCGACTCGGTGGTAACAAAATTCCCCGAGTCCAAAACCCAAAACCGACGAGCTCCCCCCTCAACCCCCCACCTTTACCGCCGTGAGCCGAATCGGCTTCGCCTCCGGCGGCGGGACCCGCGAGCTGGGCCGCGCCATGCAGGCGCCCGGATACCGCCAGGGGCCGTTGAGCGGAATCACCGGTTCCAAATCTTCATCCAACCAATCGTCGATGATCTCCTCCAACGAGGCCACCAACATCAGGTACAGTTCATCTTGCATCGAGTTCCTCCAATTCGACGATCTTGATCACGGTGTGCACCAGCTTGCGCAGGACCTTTTCCTGGGCCGCGCTCGGCGCTTCGCACGAGCTGCCGCGGTAACAGGCCAACAGGTAGACGACGCGGTCGAAGAAGGGCCCGAGGAACAGAAACTCGACCGGCTCCTGTCTGGCGCTCGCCTGGACGCGATACACGCGCACCCCGCCCGATCGCGCCAACTCGCGGCCCAACCCGCGCTGGGACACCAGGTGCCGGAGAAAGATCTCGAGCTCCGGCTCACACCGCAAGCAGAGCTTGAGGCAGCGAAAATTACTCGTTTCGTGATAGGTCAACATGGTCATGCCCTCCCCACGCGTGGCGTTCGGTCTCAAAAAGGGTTTTCCTCGAATTCCTCCCAATCCCAGGCCAGGACCTCGGGTTCGGGCTCGTCCTCGGGGCCTGGAAAGACGACGATCACCGCGACCGGTCCCACCACGTCCGGTAAATGCAGGCAAAAGGTGACCACACCGTCCTGGTAAATGCCGTGAAAGGTCCTCATGAGCCCACCTCCGCCTCTTGCAGGGTTCCCGACTCGATCGGTCGATCCAGTTGTCGGTAACTCAATGCCTCCAGCAGATCCTCACGGCAAATGGCGTCGCGGCCATCCAAATCGGCGATGGTGCGGGCGATGCGCAGCACCTTGGCGTGAACGCGCGTCGTAAAACCAAGCCGTTCCACATGGTGCTCCAGCATTTCCGAGAGGGCGTCGGGCAACCGACAGTGCTCCTCCAGTTCCTTGGCGGACATGCTCGCATTGGTGGTCAACCCCCCACGGAAGCGCCCGTATTGACGTGCTCGCGCCTGGTTCACCCGTTCGCCAATGACGCGACTCGGCTCGGCCGGGGGCAACTTGCGAATGCGGGATATCGGGACGGCCGGCACCTCCACCTGGAGATCGATGCGGTCCAGGAGCGGTCCGGAAATGCGACCCCGGTATTGCTGGATGCGCTCGAGAGAACAGCGGCACCGGCGCCGCGGGTCCCCCCGCCAGCCACAGGGGCAGGGGTTCATGGCCGCGACCAGCAACACATCGGCGGGAAACGTCACCTGTTGCACGGCGCGACTGATGGTCACCCAACCGTCTTCCAGGGGTTGGCGCAGGACCTCCAACACGATGCGCGGGAACTCGGGGAACTCGTCCAGAAACAGCACCCCCTTGTGGGCCAGGGTCACTTCGCCCGGCCGAGGATGACTGCCGCCACCCACCATCGCCGCCGCGGACGCCGTGTGGTGCGGTGCACGAAACGGTCGTCGCCGCACCGGAACCGGTTGATTCTTCAGATGCCCGGAGCAGCTCAGAATTCGAGTGACTTCGATCGATTCGCGCTCGTTCAGCGCGGGCATCACTCCAGGTAACCGCTTCCCCAACATGGACTTGCCGGATCCGGGCGGGCCAAACATGAGCACGTTGTGGTGCCCCGCCGCGGCGATTTCCATGACGCGCTTGGCGCCGGCCTGCCCCTTGACCTCGGCAAAATCGGGGACGGCGGATTCGTCCCGGCCATCCTCCTCGGGGGGCGGACGGAACGGCTCGATCTCCTCGCGGGACCGCAAGGCGCGGCACAGCTCGGCCAGGTGGGCCACTTCGTAGACCGCCAGCCCGGCGATCAGGGCCGCTTCACCGCCATTGCCGCGCGGCACGAAAATCCCGGCGGCACCCTGCTCGCGCGCACATTCGGCGATCGCCAGCACCGAACGAACGGGGCGCAGATGCCCATCCAACGCCAATTCACCCAGAAACCAATAATCCCGGGTGCGGCTCTCGGGCACGATCCCCTTCGCACACAAGATGCCGACCGCCATCGGCAGATCGAACGCCGCCCCCTCCTTGCGCAAATCCGCGGGGGACAGGTTGATGACGATATCGTCGCGAACCAGGGCGAACCCGCTGTTGGTAATGGCGGGGATCAGGCGGTCCTTGGACTCGCGCATCGCCGTGTCGGGCAGGCCCACGATGCTGACCTTGAGCAGGTTGGGCCGCACATCCGTTTCGACCACGATCGGCACGGCACGCACACCCAGGGGCGCACCACAACAAATACGACTGACCATGTGACTCCTCCAATTCGAGTGTTGGAGGAGCAGCCCGCTTCAGATTGGAAAGGTTTGGTGGAGAAACCCTACCACAATCCAAAAATATTTTTCCAACAACTTTTTTCCACACTCCCGTTTTCCAGCCACAGGCGCCGGGACCTATCGACGCCCGTGTCCCGGCCACCAAGGGGTCGGGCTTCCCTTTTGGGAGTGGGTGCTGTATGCTGTGGCATTTGTCGGGCGCGTCCCCGAAAACGGGGCCCAGTCGCGAACTTTTCAACGGAAGCAGGGAGTACGTCAGCGTGGAAGAAGCGTTCATTCCAAAAGACCAGCGGGTCAGTCGAGAATTGGTGCCGGAAGATCACAAGGCGCCTTTGGATTTTCAGGAAGTTTTCGGGAACGACCATCCCGTCGAGCTGGAAATCGGCATTGGCAAAGGACTGTTCATCACCCACGCGGGCATGCACTTTCCCGAAAGCAATTTCATCGGCATCGAAATTCGCCGCAAGTACCTGAACAAGGCACGCGAACGCGTGGAGAAAAGACCGCTGGCCAACGTTCGCCTGATTTGTGGTGAGGCGTTCTCGTTCATGGAAGAATACATTCCGGACGCCAGCCTGGCCGCGATTCACGTCTACTTCCCGGACCCTTGGCCCAAAAAGCGCCACCACAAGCGACGCCTGTTCGACCCCACCTTCATGAAGGAAACCTTCCGCGCCCTGGTACCGGGCGGGCACCTCCTGATCGCCACCGATCACGCCGGCTATTGGGAACACATCCAAGAAGTGCTGCAGCACCAGGAATACCTGATTCCCAGCGAGCGCCTGCCCGAACCCCCGGGCAAAGAGGAAGACCTCACCAACTTCGAGGCCAAGTACAAAAAGGAAGGCCGGGCGATCTACCGCACCGGTTATCGGAAACCGACGGAAGCCCCATGAGTGAATTCCGCGCGACCTTCGCCAAAGATCGCCAAAAGTTTTCCGCCGCCCACTTCACCCTGTTCGAGGATGGCAGCCTGGAACGGCTCCACGGCCACAACTACAATGTGACGGTAACGTTCGAAGGCACGGCCGCCGAACTGGGGCTGATGTTTTCATTTCACGACGCGAAAGCGCTCGTCAAGGAACTGTGCGATGCCTGGGACGAACGGGTGCTGATCCCCTCGGTCAGCCCCTGGATCGAGGTCACGGAGCGCGACGCCCAACTCGAGGTGGTGGTCACGACCCCGAAACACCGCAAGTTTTATAGCTTTCCCCGCGAGGATGTGGTGCTGCTGGCCTGCGACAACGCGAGCTGCGAACACCTGACCAGACTCTTTGCCGACGCGGTGGCCGCTCAACTCCATCGACTGGGCAACGCCGTCACCGGGTTTGAAGTCGCGATTAGCGAAAGTGCCGGCCAAACCATCGCGTTATCTAGGTCGATTTGACCGCTTTTTTCATCGAGATCGGTCGAATTTTCACGAAAAAACCATCTCCACGTCATGGTTTCATCGCTCACACTCGGCAAGATTCTTATAGAATAAAGGGTTCAGTTTTCTGCATCCATAGGCTAGGCTTTACGATAACCTACCTTTTCGAAACATGCACCGTAAGGAAGTGCCCAAGCCGACAATCTCGCCTCGTAATCGATTGCGCTCATCAATTTGAGGAATTGTTTTGACCACATCCACCAAGGATCTCGATGCTGAAAAGCAGGATCCTGCCAGCACCGAAAGCCTCAAGGAGCACCGCAAAAGGGTGAAACGCCGCAAGGTTTCGGAGGGACGCCAAGAGCCGTCGATCGTC